>NZ_NJGU01000012.1 GCF_002213415.1 Herbaspirillum robiniae
GTCTGGAACAGCTCGATGTGCTCGACCTTGATGCGGGTGTCCTTCAGCAAGCCCACGCCGGTGTTGAAGCTGTACATCATCGGCGCCTCGTCGTGCATCCAGGTGCTTTCGATGTAGTCGCGGCTTTGCTTCAGGGCCGCGCGCGAGGAGTCCGCCAGCGCGACCCTGAACTGCGGCGCGCGCGCCACGTTGACTACCTGCTGCGCGGTGAGAGTGAAGCCGTCGATGGTGATGGTTTGCATCCTTGTTCCTTTGCTGAGTGTGTTCTTGTGGTGATGACCAGCGCCCTTGATCAGGGCTGGTAGCGGTCGACGAAACTGCTGAAGACTTGGGCGGCGACGGCGGCGTCGAACTCCGTCATGGTCTCGTCCGGGTGATGGCTGATGCCGCCGTTGCCGCAACGTACGAACAGCATGGCGACGTCGGCGATGGCCGCGATCGCCATCGCATCGTGGCCGGCGCCGGAGGGAAGATGGCGCACCGGCCAGCCGGCCGCGCCGATCGCCTGCGCCAGCCCGTCCTGCAGGCGCGGCGCACAGGGCACGCTGGATGCCTCATGGGTCTTGCGCAGCGCGATCTCGACCTGGCGACGCGCGGCGATGCGCTCGATCTCGGCCACCACATCGGACACCGCCGACAGGCGGTCGCCGTCCTGCTCGGCGCGGATGTCGATGGAAAAAGCGGCATTGCCCGGCACCACGTTGGCCGCGCCGTTGGCCACGTCCAGGATGCCCATGGTGCCCACCAGCCCCGGTTTGACGCTGCAGCGGCGCTCGATGAACAGGCCGATCTCGGCCGCCGCCATCGCCGCATCGCGCCGCATGTGCATGGGCACGGTGCCGGCGTGGCCGGCCAGGCCCCGAACCTCGGCCATGAAGCGGGTGGCGCCGGAGATCGCGGTGACCACGCCGACCGGCAGGTCTTCATTGAGCAGCAAGGGCCCCTGCTCGATATGCACCTCGACGAAAGCCGCCACCGCCGAGCGCGGCCAGGCCGCCTCGGCGATGCGCCCGGCGTCGAAGCCGGCCGCCTGCATGGCTTCGCGCATGCTCACGCCCTCGCTGTCCACATTGCCCAACACGCCCTGGTCGAAGGTGCCGGCAATGGCGCGGCTGCCCAGCAGCGTGGCCTTGAAGCGCACGCCCTCTTCTTCCGAAAAGCCGATCACCTCGAGCGGGAAGGCAAAGCGCCGTCCCTGCCGGTTCCATTCGGCGATGCAGGCCAACGGCAACAGGATGCCGAGATTGCCGTCGTACTTGCCGGCGTTGCGCACGCTGTCGAAGTGCGAGCCGGTGACGATCGCCGGCGCGTCTTCGCTCCCCGCCGCCGCCTCGTAGCGGCCGATGACGTTGCCGGCATGGTCGCGCCGCACCGTCATGCCGGCCTGCAGCATCCAGTCCGTCAGTTGTTCGGCGGCGGCGCGGTGCACCGGCGTCAGGTAAGTGCGCGTGAGCATGCCGGGCGCTTCGCTGTGGCGCGCCAACTGGTCCAGCCATTGCATGGCCTGCCGCCCGCACTGGCGGTATTGCTCTGGAACATCTTTCATCGCTGTCTCCTCGGGTAGATCGCTGGAATGAATCGACTTTGTATATTTTTATTGTATTCAAAAATTGTATGCAATATAGTGATCTCGTTCCAGCCCATAAGAAAAAAATTTCCCGGCTGCGACAAACCTTCAGAAAAAACAACATCAGGAGACAGTGGTGAGCAAACTATTCAAGTCCTTGTTCGGGCAGGTGGTACTTGCCCTCATCGGCGGCATCGTCATCGGCCTGCTGTGGCCGGAGTTCGGCCAGAGCCTCAAACCCCTGGGCGACGGCTTCATCAAGCTGATCAAGATGATCATCCCGGTCATCGTGTTCTGCGTCGTGGTGCAGGGCATCTGCGGCGCGCGCGACCTGAAGAAGGTCGGCAGCGTGGGCGTGAAGGCCATCATCTACTTCGAAGCGGTCACCACCATCGCCCTGCTGCTGGGGCTGGTGCTGGCGGTGGTGTTCCAGCCCGGCGCGGGCATGAACATCGACCCCGGCCACCTCGACGCCAGCAGCCTGTCCGGCTACATGGCCAACGCCGGCAAGGTCAAGGAAACCGGCTTCGCCGAATTCATCATGAAGCTGATCCCGGCCACCGCGGTGAGCGCCTTCACCTCGGGCGACGTGCTGCAGGTGCTGCTGATCTCGGTGACCTTCGGCTGCGCGCTGCTGCTGATCGGCGACAAGGGCGCGCCGGTGGTGGACCTGATCTCGTCGCTGTCGGATGCCTTCTTCAAGTGCATGTCCTTCTTCATCCGCCTGGCGCCCCTGGGCGTGCTGGGCGCCATCGCCTTCACCGTCGGCAAGTACGGCGTGGGTTCGCTCAAGCAGCTGGGCCTCCTGGTGCTGCTGTTCTACGGCGCGGTGATCTTCTTCGTGCTGGTGGTGCTGGGCGGCATCCTGCGCTGCTCGGGACTGAGCATCTTCAAGCTGATCCGCTACCTGCGCGAAGAGCTGGTGGTGGTGCTGGCCACCACGTCCTCGGACAGCGTGCTGCCGCAGATCATGAAGAAGCTGGAACACATGGGCATCAAGAAGTCCACCGTGGGCCTGGTGATCCCGACCGGCTACTCGTTCAACCTGGACGCCTTCTCGATCTACCTGACCATGGCGGCGCTGTTCATCGCGCAGGCCACCAACACGCACCTGTCCATGGGCGACCTGGCGGCCATCCTGGCCATCGCGCTGGTCACCTCCAAGGGCGCGCACGGCGTGCCGGGTTCGGCCATCGTGATCCTGGCCGCGACGCTGACCACCATCCCGGCCATCCCCGTGGTGGGCCTGGTGCTGGTGCTGTCGATCGACTGGTTCATCGGCATCGCCCGCGCCCTGGGCAACCTGCTGGGCAATTGCGTGGCCACGGTGGTCATCGCCAGCTGGGAAAAGGACATCGACAAGGCGCGCGCCCGCGCCGTGCTCAACGGCGAGCTGCTGGCGCCGCTGCATGATGCCGAGGCCGACGCCGTCAAGGATGATGCGCCGGGCGCCATCGGCGTCATGGCCTCGATGGGCGGCCAGGCGCGGGGATAAGCGATATATGGGAGCGGAAATGGATGGCGCGCGCGCCAGTGGTTACAATTGCTGCCAGCGCCAGCCTGGCGCCACGATCAACCGCCCATCCATTTCCATGACCGAGCCAGTGCCCGCCCCCGACAGTTCCGAGGCCATCGCGCGCGACATCGCCGCCAACATCGCCGAACAGCGCCTGCCGCCCGGCGCCAAGCTGCCCGAAGAGGCGCTGGCCCGGGTCTACAAGGTCAGCCGCACCAAGATCCGCTCGGCGCTGGTGATGCTGGCCAAGGACAAGCTGGTCGACCTGGTGCCCGACAAGGGCGCCTTCGTCAGCAAGCCCACGGTGGAAGAAACGCGCAACATCTTCTTCGTGCGCCGCACGCTGGAGGTGGCGATGGTCAGGGAATTCGTGGCGCGCGCCACCGAGGAGGACTACCGGCGGCTGGAAGCCCACCTCAAGGCCGAAGACCAGGCCGTCAAGGATCACGACCTGCGGGTGCGGGCCAAGCTGCTGGCGGACTTCCACATCCTGCTGGCGCGCATCGTCGGCAACGATGTGCTGACCGACATCCTCGAGCAGCTGGCCGGACGCAGCGCCCTCATCACCATGCTGTACCAGTCCACCCGCGACGCCGCCTGCTCCACCGAGGAGCACAATGCCTTCATCGCCGCCGCCCGCGCCGGCGACGTCGAGCGCGCCGTGCAACTGATGGAGCATCACCTGGTGCACGTGGAACAGGCGCTGGCCTTCGAACCGCCGGCCGGTCCGCGCAAGGATCTCGCGCGCGAGCTGCTGCTCTAGGCCGGCAGCGCCGTCGACGCAAGCCGGCGGGCGCCATGATGCCGTTCAGTGAACACTGAACGGCATTTTTTATGGGCAAACAGAAACCTGTTCGGACCGACTGCATAGCCGCACGGCGTCGTATCGAAGGCGCGCCGACGACAGCCTGTCTTGGGTACGCCGCCTGCGCTGCGGCCCGGTTCGAAGGGAGAAATGCTGCCTGGACAGCATCGGGCCCGGCGCCGCTTAGTTCGCCCTCTCGATTGGTAAGACCTTTTGACCTTTGAGGCGATCCTCGTATAATCGCCAGGCCCGGAGCACATAAAAAACCGCCCGGACGCAGGCGGAAATGCCCTTGCGACATGTCTGCCTGACAACCATCAAAACAAGGAGACAAGATGTCCTACGCCAATACGGCCGCCGTCGCGCGGCCGGATGAGGACGCGTCCGGGATCGGCCGGCGCGTCATCGGGAAGCTGCACCGCAAGATCGTCTGGTACTGCTTCTTCCTCTTCATGATCAACTACCTGGACCGCGTCAACGTCGGCTTCGCGGCGCTCACGATGAACGCCGACCTGGGCCTGTCGGCCAAGGTCTACGGCCTGGGCGCGGGGATCTTCTTCCTCGGCTACATCGCCTTCGAGATCCCCAGCAACATGATCCTGCACAAGGTCGGCCCGCGCATCTGGATCGCCCGCATCATGATCACCTGGGGCATCGTCGGCTGCGCCATGGCGGCGATCCAGGGCGCGTGGAGCTTTTATGCGCTGCGCTTTTTGCTGGGCCTGGCCGAGGCCGGCTTCGCGCCCGGCGTGCTGCTCTACATGACCTACTGGTTCCCGAAGAAGGAGCGCGGCAAGGCCGTGGCCGGCTTCATGCTGGCCACCGTGCTGTCGTCGGTGGTGGGCGCGCCGCTGTCGGGCTGGCTGCTCAGCTCGACCCACGGCTGGAACGGACTCTCCGGCTGGCAGTGGATGTTCATCCTGGAGGGCCTGCCGGCCATCGTCATGGGCGTGGTCACGCTGTTCTACCTGGTGGACCGCCCGGAGCAAGGCAAGTGGCTGGACGCCGAGGAGCGCCGCTGGCTGACCACCACGCTGGCGGCCGAACAGGAAGGCAACGCCGCGCATGCCCAGCATGACTTCAGCTTCATCTTCCGCGATCCGCGCATGTGGATCCTGACGCTGATCTACATGTTCAACGCCGTGGCCATCTACGGCGTGGTGCTGTGGCTGCCGCAGATCGTCAAGAGCCTGGGCGGTCTAAATAACTTCCAGACCGGCATCGTCGCCGCCATTCCCTTCATCTGCGCCGCCGTCGGCCTGGTGCTGGTGGCGCGCAGCTCGGACCGCACCGGCGAGCGCAAGCTGCATACCGCCTGCGCCGGCCTGTGCGGCGGCGTGTTCCTGGCCGCCAGCGCGCTCTCGAGCTCGCCGCTGCTGAGCCTGGTGCTGATCTGCATCGCCGCCATGGGCCTGTGGGCCACGCTGGGCGTGTTCTGGACGCTGCCCACGCAGTTCCTGGCCGGCGCGGCCGCAGCCGGCGGCATCGCCATGATCAACGGCTTCGCCCAGATCGGCGGCTTCGTCGGCCCCTACCTGGTCGGCTGGATCCGCGAAACCACCAACAGCTTCTCGACCGCGCTGCTGGTGCTGGCAATGAGCCCGATCATCGGCTTCTTCCTGTGCCTGACGCTGAAGATGCGCAACGACCGCGCCGACGGCTGAGGCTTCCCCACGGCGCCGGCGCGAGAGCCGGCGCCTTTTCATTTCAGGACAACACATGAGCGACAAGACCTCCCTGGCCCAGCGCCTGCGCCAGCCCGGCATCGTGGTGGCGCCCGGCTGCCATGACGCGCTGGGCGCGCGCATCTACGAACAGGCCGGCTTCGAGGCGGTGTACATGACCGGCAACGGCCTCTCGGCCAGCCTGCTGGGCGCGCCCGACATCGGCCTGCTCGGCATGAGCGAGATGGTCGAGCGCGGCCGCGCCTTCGCCGCCGCAGTCGAGGTGCCGGTGATCGCCGACGCCGACACCGGCTACGGCAACCTCAACAACGTGGCGCGCACGGTGGCCGACTATGAAGCCGCCGGCGTGCAGGCGATCCACCTGGAGGACCAGGTCACGCCCAAGAAATGCGGCGCCATGAAGGGCCTGGCCCTGGTGGACAAGGACGAGCACGCCGAGAAGATCCGCGTGGCCGTGGCCACCCGCAAGAGCCGCGACTTCCTCATCATCGGCCGCTCGGATGCGCGCATCCCGCTGGGCCTGGACGAAGCCATCGCGCGCGGCCAGGCCTATGCCGCCGCCGGCGCCGACCTGGTGCTGCTGGAGATGCTGCAATCGGAAGAGGAGATGCGGCGCGCGCTGTCATCCATCGACGCCCCGCTGATGTTCAACGCGGTGGACGGCAAGACGCCGCCGCTGACGGCCGCGCAGTTCGACAAGCTGGGGTTTCGCCTGCTGAGTTTCCCGATCTCGGCCACGCTGGCCTATACGTACATGATGCAGCGCCTGGCGCAGCACATCCGCGACACCGGCAGCGCCTTCGACGCCCCTACCGGCACGCTGGCCATCGGCCAGTATGAAGCGGTGCTGGGACTGGAGCGCTATCGCTGAAACGCGCTTCCTGCAAGGCGTTGGGCGAAGCGTTATAGTGCTCCGGAGGCGGCGTCATGCGCCGTCTCCAAGACAACAACATCCGCCAAAACTTTGCAGGAACCATCATGAACCAGCCAGCCGTACAGCCCGCCCTGAACTTCGAGGAATTCCGCCAGACCATGCTCGCGCAAGGCTATGACGAAGTCGTCGAACGCCATTGGAAACAGGGCGAAATCATCGACATCCACACCCATCCCTTCGAAGCCAACGCCATCGTGACGGCGGGCGAAATGTTCCTCTGCGTGCAGGGACAAGCGGAACAGCGCCTGCTGCCGGGCGACCGTTTCCACCTGCTGCCGGGCACGCCGCATGCGGAACGCTACGGCGACCAGGGCGCGACCTACTGGGTTGCGCGCAAGTCCTGAATCGGACGAATCAATGCAAAAGGCGGCCATGACGGCCGCCTTTTCTTCATCCCTGCGTCGCCGCTGCGCCGCTCAGGGCCCGCCCCTGCTTCAGTCGATATACCTGAGCCCGGCCGCCGCCAGCGGCTCCCGCATCTTGTACATGTCCAGCCCGAGCACACCGTCGGCCAGCCTGGCGCGCTTGTCGGCCTCGTTGTTCTCGCGCGCCTCGGCAGCGTCGGCCACCTGCTGCGCGATCGCCGCCGGCACCACCACCACGCCATCGGCGTCGGCGACGACGACGTCGCCCGGATTGACCATCGCGCCGGCGCACACCACCGGGATGTTGACCGAGCCCAGCGTCGCCTTGACGGTGCCCTTGGCGCTGATGGCGCGCGAGAACACCGGGAAGCCCATCGCCTCCAGCTCCTTGACGTCGCGCACGCCGCCGTCGATCACCAGCCCGGCCGCGCCCTGCGCGCGGTAGGACGTGGCCAGCAGGTCGCCGAAGAAGCCGTCCTCGTTGTCGGTGGTGCAGCCGGCCACCACCACATCGCCCGGCCTGACCTGCTCGGCCGCGACGTGCAGCATCCAGTTGTCGCCCGGCTGCAGCAGCACGGTCACGGCGGTGCCGCACAGGGCTGCGCCGTTCCAGGCTGGACGCATGTTGGTCTTCATCAGGCCCACGCGGCCCATCGCCTCGTGAATGGTGGCCACGCCGTAGCGCGACAGCTTCTCGACGGCCGCCTTGTCGGCGCGCGCGATATTGCGCTTGACGATGCCAAGCTGGTTCATCGGTGTGCTCATGCTCACAGTCCTTTCGCGTTCAGGGCGGCGTCCAGGCGCGGATACACGCGGCGGGCGTTGCCTTCGTAAATCTGGTGGCGCTCTTCGGGGCTCAGGGCGGCCGCCTCGATGTAGCGCTTGGTGTCGTCGTAGTAGTGCCCGGTCTCCGGATCGATGCCGCGCACCGCGCCGATCATCTCGGAGGCGAACAGCACGTTGTCCACCGGGATCACCTTGGTCAGCAGGTCGATGCCCGGCTGGTGGTACACGCAGGTGTCGAAGAAGATGTTGTTGAGCAGGTGATCCTTCAGCAGCGGCTTCTTCATCTCCTGCGCCAGGCCGCGGAAACGTCCCCAGTGGTACGGCACCGCGCCGCCGCCGTGCGGGATCAGGAACTTCAGCGTCGGGAAATCCTTGAACAGGTCGCTGGTCAGGCATTGCATGAAGGCCGTGGTGTCGGCGTTCAGGTAGTGCGACCCGGTGGTGTGGA
>NZ_NJGU01000013.1 GCF_002213415.1 Herbaspirillum robiniae
ACCAGGACTTGTCGGACAGCGGCGGCGAACTCCAGTGGCCGCCGGACGGATCCGGGTTCAGGTTGACGCCGACGAAGCCGTATTCCCTCACGCATTTCTCCAGCTCGGCGATCGACGTGCGGATGTCCGCCCCCGGCGACTGCGGCAGCATGGCCGCGCCGATGAAGTGCTGCGGGAACAACTGCGCCACGCGATGGCAGAGCTCGTTGCAGATCGCCGCCCAGGTCTGGCTGGTGTTCAGGTCGCCGATGTGGTGCGCCATGAAGGAGGCGCGCGGCGAGAAGATGGTCAGGTCGGCGCCGCGCTCTTTCATCAGGCGCAGCTGGTTGCCTTCGATCGACTCACGCAGTTCGTCGTCGCTGATCTTCAGCTCCGACACCTTCGGGCCCAGTTCGGGCGTCTTCAGATGGGCGATCTGGCGGTTGCGCCACTCTTCCAGCGCCTTGGGCGCGGTCGTGTAGTGGCCGTGGCAGTCGATGATCATGCGGAATTCTCCTGAAAAAAAAGCGGCAGGCCGCCCACCGGGACGGCCACGCCGCGCAAACTAGAATCGATGGTTGATGCCCACCGTGTAGGCCAACTGGTGGCCCACGCCCGCGGTGTTGAGCGTGGTGACCACGGCCTGGCGATACTTGTTGTAGTCGGCTTCCACGTACAGCTTGGTGCGCTTGGACAGGTAATAGTCGAGGCCGACGATGGTCATGTTCTTGCTCTGCGCGCGGTCGGTCGAGACCGCCGTCTTGTAGAAGCCGCCGGTCAGCTTCACGCGGTCCGAGAACGAATAGCTGGCGCCGCCGAAGATGTTGCGCGTCACGGTGTTGGCCGCGGTGGCCGGCATCTGGATGGTGTCGATCATGTAACCGCCGGAAAGCGCGAACTCACCGAACTTGTAGGAGATCCCGGTCAGGTAGTAGTCCTCGTTGCGGAAGGCGGTGCCGACCTGGACGAAGCGGCGGTTGTATGACGCGCCCACGGTCAGGTCGCCGGCGTAGTACTGCAGGCCCACGCCGCGCGCCGAGCCGTTGTTGAAGCTGCCGGCGTTCTCGCCGAAGGAGTTCTCCAGTTCGAACTTGAAACCGCCGAATTCGCCGGTGTACTTCAGGTCGTTGGAGAAACGCGTGCCGCTGGAAGCCTGGGTCAGCGGGATCAGCGAGGTGTAGTTGAAGTGGAACGGGTCGTAGTCGGCGATGAAGTCGTGCGCGATGGTGTACTGGCGGCCCATGTCGATGGAGCCCCAGCCGGCCTTGATGCCGACGAACGACTGGCGCTGGAACAGCGTATTGGTGGTGTTGTCCAGGCCACCGGTGGCGAGGTTGAAGCCGTTCTCCAGCAGGAAGTGGGCGTCCATGCCGCCGCCCAGGTCTTCCTTGCCGGCGATGTCGATCTTGTTGGAACTGTTCCAGCCGTTCGATCCCATGTACAGCTTGCTGCCGCCGGCGTTGTTGGCGTTGCTCAGGTAGCGCACGCCGCCGTCGACAGTACCGAAGATGGTGACGCTGGATTGCGCATGAGCGGCCTGCATGGCCGGTGCGGCAACGGCGACGACGGCACAGGCGCGGATGATTTTTTTCATGTGAGTCTCCCCCCGCATGCCTGCCGGCATACGGCTAAGTGGTTGTTGGATTGTGTTGTTGGTGAAACTTGGATGGAGCGGCGTTCAGTGCCGCGCCATGACGCTCTTGATGGCGACTTCAGGTTCGATGTAGCCGGCGGCGAGTTCGCTCTGCAGGCGGTCGCGGTCCAGCGCCTTTTCCCAGCGCGCCACCACCACGGTGGCCACGGCGTTGCCGGTGATGTTGACGAACACGAAGGCCGAGGACAGCAGGCGATGCACGCCCAGCACCAGGGCGATCGAGGACACCGGAATCGCATTGGTCGAGGCCAGCGTCGCGGCCAGCACGGCGATGGCTGAACCAGCCACCCCTGCCCCGCCCTTGGAGGTGATCAGCAGCACCAGCAGCAAGGCCAGTTGCTGCTCCCAGCCCAGCGCGGTATTGGTGGCCTGCGCCAGGAACACCGCGACGGCGGCGAAATACAGGCAGGTGCCGTCGTGATTGAACGAGTAGCCGCCCGGCAGCACCAGGCCGACCACCGACTTCTCACAGCCCAGTTGCTCCAGCTTGCGCAGCAGTTGCGGGAACACGCTTTCGGAAGAGCTGGTGCCCAGCACCAGCAGCAGCTCGGAGCGGATGTAGCGCATCAGCCCGAGCAGCGAGAACCCGCTGAAATGGCACACCGGCCACAACACCAGCACGAAGAACAGCAGGCAGGTCAGGTAGAACTCTCCCACCAGCTTGCCCAGCGCCACCAGCGAGCCGACGCCGAATTTGCTGACGGTGAAGGCGATGGCGCCATAGGCTGCGATCGGCGAGATCTTCATGGCCAGGCCGATGATCCAGTAGACGCCCTGGGCGAAGCTGTCGAGCACGTTGAGCATCGGCTTGGCGCGCTCGCCGGCGGCGGCCAGGCCGAAGCCGAACAGCACCGACACGAACAGGATCTGAAGGATGTCGCCGTTGGCGAACCCCGACACCATGGTCTTGGGAATCAGGTTGAGCAGGAAGGTGCTGGTCGAGACGAAGTGGCTGGCCTGCGTGATGTAGCTGCTGGCCGCGCCCTTGTCGAGGGCGTTGACGTCGATGTTCATGCCCACGCCGGGCTGCAGCACGTTGATGGTCACCAGGCCGATCACCAGCGCGATCGAGGTCACCACCTCGAAGTAGATCAGCGCCTTGATCGCTACGCGGCCGACCTTCTTCATGTCGCCGGCGTTGGCGATGCCGCTCACCACCGAGCAGAAGATCACCGGGCCGACCACCATCTGGATCAGGCGGATGAAGGCGTCACCCAGCGGTTGCGATGCGTTGCCGATGTTGGGCCAATAGTGGCCGACGACGACGCCGATGACGATGCCGGCGAGAACCTGGAAGGATATGTCGCGATAGAACGGCTTCTTCGGTTTCTGTCGTGGGACGGGCAGGTCTTTCATGTCCACGTTGGAGCTCTCCTCAATAAGATGGTCGGTTTTTTCCATATCGCTCTTGATGGCGACTTGGGATGGGCCGCAGGCTGGCGCCTGCGTCCCGCGGTTCTGCTCAGCGCGCGTCGGCGCCCAGGTATTCCAGGCTGTCGGCGAAGATTTCGTCCACGCTGATCTTACGCGGCAACAGCTGCTGCCGCTCGCAATGGCGGATGATCATGTCCAGCGCGCCGCGCATGGCCTCGATGCCGTCCGGCACCCGCTTGCGCGCAGCCACCGGGTCGGGCGTGGCGTCCTTGCCCAGCCGCAACAGCCGGTAGACATCGCGCACCGCCTGCGGATGGGCTTGCGCTACGTCGCTGCGCATCACCGCCACATGGTTGGTCGGGTAGAAGCCGTGCTGGGCGTACCACAGCTTGTCGGCCGCGGCCGGATCGGGAATCAGCGGCGCGATGTCTTCATGGCTGGGCAGGTCGTTGCCGAAAATGGCGGCGTCGATCTCGCCGTCCAGCAGCATCTGCAGCATTTCCTTGCCGGCCGGCGCGCGCGTGACGAAGGCCGGATCGCGGTATTGCTCCAGGTGGCCGCCCTCGAAGGTGATCCATTCGATGCGCTCGCTGGCCACGCCGTAGGTGCCGTCCAGGATGGCGCGCACCCACATGCCGGTGGTCTGGGTATAGGCGCGCACGCCGACCCGCGCGCCGGGCAGGTCGATCACGCCCAGCGGACCGCGCTTGCGGTTATAGACGATGCAGCCCTGCTGCAGGCGCGCCGCCAGCACGGTGGGCAGCATGATCAGCGGCTTGCCGTAGGCCTTGGCCTGCAGGCAGGTGACGATGGCCATCTCGCTCACGTCGTAGGCCTGGGTGCGGGCCATCGGCGCGAAGGCGCGGTGGATGGGCTCCACCACCTGGCAATCCAGGCTCAGGCCGGGCACGCTGATCGCGCCGCTGATCAGGCCTTCGGTATGCGGATATTTCTTGAGCGCCGCGTTCAGGTGCAGCACGCCGTTTTCCAGTTTCATTGGCCGGCTCCCATGCGGGTCAGCTCGGGATAGATGGAGCGCGCGGTGTCGCCGAAGATCCATTTGCGGTCGGACTCGGACAGCAGCGCCAGGCCTTCCTGCGCCTCGGCCAGCAGCGACTTCAGCGAGCCCTCGGCCGAGGGGAAATTGGAGCCCCAGGCGATGCGTTGCGCGCCGAAGGCTTCCAGCACCCTGGGGAAGAAGGCCTGCGGCGTGGACAGCCCGCGGCCTGCTTCGGTGATGGTGCGGTTGGTGAGCTTGAGATACACGCCTTCATGCCGGGCCAGTTCGAACAGCGACTGCGCCGACGCGTACGGCGGGCCTCCGGCCAGATCGGGGCGCGCCAGGTGGTCCAGCAATACGCGCACCTTGGGGAACAGGCCCAGCATCTTCTCGAGCGCCGGGATGCCGGCCGCGGTCATCTGCAGGCAGATCGAGATGCCGTTGGCCTGGGCGTACTCCCACACCGGGAAGGAGCGCGGATCGTCCAGCCAGTTGGCCTGGCCGGGCATGGTGGTGCCGGTCAGGAACAGGCGCAGGCCGGACAGGCCGGACGACATCCAGTGCCTGAACTTGTCCACCGCATCGGGCGCCAGCACATCGATCGAGAACACGCCGCGGAAGCGGTCGGGATGCGCGTTGACGGCGTCGAGCACATAGCGGTTGTCGTTGCCGTAGGCGGTGGAGGCCTGCACCACCATCGCGTGGGCGATGCCGGCCTCGTCCATCGCCGCCAGCAGGTTTTCATAGTCGGCCGGACGGTGCGCCGACCAGTCCGACTGCTTGCCGCCGACCGGCGCCAGCGGATAGCGCTGGTGGTCGGAGGAAATGGCGTGGGTATGTGTATCGACGATGTCGTACATGGTTAAGCTCCAATATTCTCTTCGCTGCAAAAACAGGCAAAGTGTATTGAAGCGGGCTCCAATCGGCTAATTTCAACTGCGCCACATTCCATAAATTTATATTAAGCTTAACCTCCCGAAATACGATTCCGATCCGTGAGGAGAGCATGTCCGAAGAGAACCTGCGCCTGCGCCGCCTGGCGCTGTTCGACGCCGTCTGCCGCGAAGGCGGCATCAGCCACGCGGCCGAAGCGGTCGGCCTGACGCAGCCGGCGGTCAGCCTGGCCATCAAGAAGCTGGAAGAAGCGTTCGGCGCCGTGCTGTTCGAGCGCGGCTACGGCGGCAGCGACCTGACGCAGGAAGGCATGTTGCTGCAACGGCGCGTGCGCCGCATGCTGGAGCAGATCGAAAGCGCGGTGGCCGAGCTGCTGGCCGGCGGCAAGTCGCGCGCGCATGACGCCGCCTCGGTCTGCCGCCACCTGACCGACGCCCAGGTGCGTTGCCACATCGCCATCGCGCAGCTCGGCTCGGCCGCCGAAGCCGCACGCCAGCTGGGCATCTCGCAGCCGGCGGTGCATCGCGCCGCGCGCGAACTCGAGGCCACCGTCGGCGCCACGCTCTATCGCCGCCGCGTGCACAGCGTGTCGGCCAATCCGGTCGGCGTGGAGTTCGCGCGCCGGCTGGCCATCGCCCTCAATGAAATCAGCCAGGCCGCGATGGACCTGGTGGCCGCGCGCGGCCTGGCCAGCGGCCAGGTCTCGGTGGGCGTGCTGCCGCTGCTGCCGCAGCGCCTGCTGGCGCGCACCATCGGTCGGCTGCAGGAGGAATATCCCAACGTCGCGGTGACCATCCGCGAAGGCGCGCATGCCCGGCTGCTGGAAGACCTGCGCTTCGGCAAGCTCGACATCATCGTCGGCGCATTGCGCGAACCCCGGCTCGACGGCGGCGTGGCCGAGACCGAACTGTTTACCGATCCCTATGCCGTGGTGGTGCGGCGCGGCCACGCACTGGCCGGCCGCCGCAAGATTTCGCGCAAGGACCTCACCGCCTACGGCTGGGTGGTGCCGCAGCAGGACATGCCGCGCCGCACCGTGGTGGAGCTGATGCTGGCGACACTGCCCACGCGCCCGCGCGTGGTGGTGGAGACCAGCTCGCTGGCGATGATGATGGCGATGCTGGAAGAAAACGACTGCATCTCGCTGCTCTCGCGCTCCCACATCCTGTACGGCAATTACCGCAACGACGTGGTGGCGCTGGATATCGTGCCGCCCAAGGCGGAACGCACCGTCGGCTACACCACGCGCGCCGACTGGCTGGCAACCCCGGTGCAGCAGGCCTTCATCGAGCACCTGCGCGAGCAGAGCCGGATCGATCACTGAACGGCTCGGCTCAATTAATTGCATAATAATAGTTACAATCGCGCAGCCGCCCTGTCGTCGGCCCATCGCCGACCAACCTGAGAATCCACATGAAATCCACATGACACACGCCGCATCGCACCCGCTCGACCACCTGGTCTGGAACGCCCTGACCGGCAGGCAGGCGCATCTCGCCGTGGGTTCGCCGCGCGCGCTGCGCTTTCATCCCGACGTCGCGCCCTTCGCTGCGCTCTCCGAGACCTCCCCGCAGGCGTTCCAGGAGCTGGCTGCGCTGCTCGGCCCCGACGGCTTTGCGGTGATGCCGGTCCTCGCGCCGTTGCCGCAGGCGATGGAGATCGATGTCGAACCGGTGGGGGTGCTGTGCCAGATGGTGGCCGCCGATCCGCCGCTGGGCGACAACGGCGGCGGCGGAGATGCGCTGGCGCTGGTGCTGGGAGAGGCAGATGTGCCCGAGATGCTGGAGCTGACCGCGCGGACCAAACCCGGCCCGTTCGCCCGGCGCACGCGCGAGATGGGCCGCTACATCGGCATACGCGACGGCGCACGGCTGGTCGCCATGGCCGGCGAGCGCATGCAGGTGGAGGGATATACGGAGATCAGCGCGGTCTGCGTGGATGAAACGCATCGCGGGCAAGGCCTGGCCGCGCGGCTGATGAACCAGCTGCGGCGCGCCATCCTGGCGCGCGGCGATGCGCCCTTCCTGCACGTCTTCGAGCACAACCACGCGGCGCTGGCGCTGTACGAAAAATCCGGTTTCGTCACGCGCCGGCGCTTCCATCTCTGCCGGGTCACGCCTGCGGCCGGCCGCTAGGCCATCGCCCATGCACGCCTCAAGCCTCCTGGCGCCACTCCATGATGCGCGGCAGGCTGCTCTCGATCCAGTCGGCCAGCGCTTCGACGCGATCGGCGGCCTCCTGGCCCAGCGGCGACAGGGTGTAGTCCACGTGTGGCGGCACCACGTCGTAAGACTTGCGGATGATGAGCCCGTCGCCTTCCAGGTCCTGCAGCGTCTGCGCCAGCATCTTCTCGCTGATGCCGCCGATCTTGCGGCGCAGGTCGCTGAAGCGGTGCGTGCCGGCCAAAAGCGCCACCAGCACCAGCACGCCCCAGCGGCTGGTGATGTGTTTGAGCACTTCACGCGACGGACATTCGGCCGAAAACAGCTCGCCGCGCCGCATCCGCTCTTTCAGGGAAACATGCTCGGACAAGGGAACGGCGCTGGGTCGTGGTTTTTTCATGCGACGATTTTACACTAACTTTTTTGTACGTACTTACTAAAAGTTAGTTTAACCGGTAACCTGCGCTTTCTTTCACTTCACAGAACAGGAATCGCCATGATCGTCGTCACCGGAGCCACCGGCCAGCTGGGCCGCCTCGTCATCGCCGCATTGCTCAAGACCGTTCCCGCCAACCGGATCGTCGCCGCCGTGCGCAATCCCGCCAACGCCGGCGACCTCGCCGCGCAGGGCGTGCAGGTGCGGCGCGCCGACTACACCGACGCCGCCAGCCTGGACGACGCGCTGCGCGACGCCACCCGGGTCTTGCTGATCTCGTCCAACCAGATCGGCGAACGCCTGGCGCAGCACCGCGCCGTGATCGATGCCACCAAGCGCGCCAAGGTACAACTGCTGGCCTACACCAGCGTGCTGCGCGCCGCCGTCTCGCCGCTGGGACTGGCCGGCGAGCACCGCGACACCGAGCAGGCGATCAGGGAGAGCGGCGTGCCCGCCGTCATCCTGCGCAATGGCTGGTACACCGAAAACTACACCGCAGGCCTGGGCAATGCGGTGGCCGGCGGCGCCATCTACGGCAGCGCCGGCACAGGCCGCATCTCCTCGGCCGCGCGCCGCGACTATGCCGAAGCGGCGGCCGTGGTGCTGAGCGGCGAAGGCCATGCCGGCAAGACCTATGAGCTGGGCGGCGATACGGCGTACACGCTGGCTGAGCTGGCGGCGGAAGTGTCGCGCCAGAGCGGCAAGGATGTGCAATACCGCGATATCCCGGAAGGCGACTACAAGGCCGCCCTGCTCGGCTTCGGCCTGCCGGAGGAACTGGCGGCGCTGCTGTCGGATTCGGATGCGCAGGCGGCCAAGGGCGCGCTGTTCGAGGAAGGACGCCAACTGTCGGCGCTGATCGGACACCCGACGACGGCCTGGAGCGAGACGGTGGCGCAGACGCTGAAAACGCTCTGAGCACGGATCTTCCCCGCAATGAAAAATGCCGGCGCATTGCGCCGGCATTTTTTCTTCATGCGTATCTTCCGCGTGCGCTCAATGGTTGCGCTGCGGCTGGTCGTCGGGTTCGGCGCCGGGATGCGCCGCCAGGCGGCTCAGTGGCAGGCCGCGCCGCAGGTGGCGACGAAGCCTTGGACGACGCGGTTGAACATCGCCGGGTTGGTGACGTTCATGCCGTGCGAAGCGCCGGCGATGGTTTCGCGCGCGGCGCCTGCGATCCATTGCGCCAGCATCGCCACGTTGTCGCGGTACATGCGCGGGCTCTTCTCGCCGTCGATCAGCAAGGTCGGGCATTTCACGCGCGCGGCCATGGCCTGTGTATAAGATGGCAGCGGATCGAGGAACTGCTTGGGCAGCGTGCCGGCGTTGTCGGTGGCCATGGTGCGGAATCCCTGCGGGCTGCGCTTCCACTGGCCGGGCACGCTGACCGAATCGACGAAGAGCTCGAGACCGGCATCGATCTCGCCCGCCTCCACCAGCGCGGCGACCTTCTCGCGCAGGCGCGCGGTGGCCGCCGGCAGCGGCGCCACGGGCGTCTGGTCGAGCTGCAGCGCGCCGCCCGGATCGGCCAGCGTCAGCGACTTCACCAGGTGCGGATGCTCGCAGGCCAGCTGGAACGCCACGCTGCCGCCGCGCGAGTGGCCGACCAGGTGCACCGGGCCGAGATTGAGCGTCTCGATGAATTCGGCCAGTTCGGCGACGTGCTGCTTCCAGCTGAAGGTGCGCGCCACGCGGGCGTCGGCCAGCGGCCAGTAATGGCTCAGGCTGACCGAAATGCAGTGGAAGTTCTTCGACAGGACGGCCATCTGGCCATTCCAGTAACGGTAGTCGCACAGCGAGCCATGCACGAACAGCATCGGTTCTCCCGCGCCTTTGGCCACGAAGGGAACGGAGATTCCCGAGGGCAGCGTTGCAAAGCAGACATCAGGATCTACAAGGGTTGGCGAGGCGAGGCGTGCGTTCATGGCGATTGGGCGATTTCCTTTTTGCGTAATATGCCCGATGGGATTGCCCAAGAAAATCGCGTAATATTGATCCTTACTATCAATTTTTCTGATACATATGAAATCCCTCGACCTGGACGTGCTGGCGATGATGGTGGCGGTGGCCGACACCGGCAACATCAGCCGCGCCGCCGATGTGGTGAATCGGACACAATCGGCGGTGAGCATGCAGATCCGGGCGCTGGAGAACTCGCTGGGCAAGGAGCTCTTCATCCGCCGGCCGCGCAGCGTGGTGCCCACGCAGGACGGCGAGATCCTCTTGACCTACGCCCGCCGCATGCTGGCCCTGCGCGAAGAGGCGTGGGCCGCGGTGGTCAGGCCCGACGTCACCGGGCGCGTGGTGCTGGGCGTGCCGGACGACTACGCCTCCTCGCTGCTGCCGCCCATCCTGAAGAAATTCTCGGCCACCTATCCCAAGGTCGAGATCCAGGTGGTCGGCCTGCCCAGCGTGGCGCTGGCGCCGATGGTCAGGGACGGCTCGGTCGACCTGGTCTGCGGCACGCGGGTCAAGGGCCTGTCGGGCGAATTCATCCGGCACGAGCCCATGGTCTGGGCCGCCACGCCGGGCGCCAGCGAGATCTGGAAGGAGCGGCCGCTGCCGATCGCGGTGTTCCTGCCCGGCAGCGTGGCGCGCGAAAACGCCATCCGCAGCCTGGAGCTGGCGAAGATCCCCTACCGCACCTCGTATGAAAGCCCGAGCCTGATGGGCCTGCTGAGCATGGCCGAGGCCGGCCTGGCGATCGCGCCGCTGGCGCGCTGCGCGGTCCCGCAGCATTTCACGCAGCTGGGGCAGAACCAGGGGTTGCCGGAAATCGGCTCGCTGGAGGTCGTCCTTGCGCGCAGCGCCAAGTCCAAGCGCCCGCCCTGCGAGTTCCTGGCAGAGAAGATCCTGTCCGAGCTCAGGCGCTGAGGCGCCCTTGCCGATGCGGCATGATGCCGTCGCCGCACGACCCTGCGCACCACCAGGGACGGCAGAACATAGTAAGCTCCCAAAAATTGAAAGACGCCGGCTTTTTTGGCCAAGCCGGCCGCAACCGAATTGCCGAACTATTTATTAAGTCGAGCCGATGTATTAGCATCGCGCAATACCCGTCATCAGGGAAGCGAGATCCGATCGTGCTTCACCTGCCTTACTCTCCTGCGCTTTTATCTTTATCAATACCATGACACAAAACCTCTCAGCCGCCGAGCAACTCCTGCGTGACGCCGCACGCGAATACCACCGCACCCCGACGCGCGGCAAGATCGAGGTCCGCGCGACCAAACCCCTGTCCAACCAGCGCGACCTTTCGCTGGCCTATTCGCCGGGCGTGGCCTATCCCTGCCTGGACATCGAAGCCGATCCGCTGAAGGCCTTCGACTACACCTCGCGCGGCAACCTGGTGGCCGTGGTCAGCAACGGCACCGCCGTGCTGGGCCTGGGCAACATCGGCCCGCTGGCGTCCAAGCCGGTGATGGAAGGCAAGGGCTGCCTGTTCAAGAAATTCGCCGGTGTCGACGTGTTCGACATCGAACTGGCCGAGACCGACCCGGACAAGCTGGTCGAGATCATCGCCGCGCTGGAGCCGACCCTGGGCGGCATCAACCTGGAAGACATCAAGGCGCCCGAGTGCTTCTACATCGAGCAGAAGCTGTCGGCGCGCATGAACATCCCGGTCTTCCACGACGACCAGCACGGCACCGCCATCATCTCCTCGGCTGCCCTGCTGAACGGCCTGGAACTGGTGGGCAAGGACATCGGCGCGGTCAAGGTCGCCGTCTCCGGCGCGGGCGCGGCGGCGATCGCCTGCGTGGAAGTGATGATCGGCCTGGGCATCAAGCGCGAGCACGTCTTCATGGTCGACAGCAAGGGCGTGATCTATGAAGGCCGCCCGGGCGGACTGGACGCCTCCAAGCAGCGTTACGCCGTCAAGACCGAGGCGCGCACCCTGGCCGACGTGGTCAACGGCGCCGACGTGTTCCTGGGCTGCTCCGCGCCCGGCGTGCTGACCGCCGAGATGGTCAAGACCATGGCCGACAAGCCCATCATCCTGGCGCTGGCCAACCCGGAACCGGAAATCCGCCCCGAGCTGGCCAAGTCGGTGCGTCCGGACTGCATCATCGCCACCGGCCGTTCGGACTACCCGAACCAGGTCAACAACGTGCTGTGCTTCCCCTACATCTTCCGCGGCGCGCTGGACTGCGGCGCCACCAAGATCACTGAAGCCATGAAGCTGGCCTGCGTGCGCGAGATCGCCGACCTGGCCAAGGCCGAGACCAGCGCCGAGGTGAGCGCCGCCTATCCCGGCAAGGAACTGGTGTTCGGTCCCGACTACCTGATCCCGACCCCGTTCGACTCGCGCCTGATCCTGAAGATCGCCCCGGCCGTGGCCAAGGCGGCGCAGGAATCGGGCGTAGCCACCCGCCCCATCAAGGACTTCGCCGCCTACCGCGAAGAGCTGACCCGCTTCATCTACCAGACCGGCATGTTCATGCAGCCGGTGTTCAACACCGCCAAGCTGGCGCCGCAGCGCGTGGTCTACGCCGACGGCGAAGACGAGCGCGTGCTGCGCGCCGTGCAGTTCGTGGCCGACGAGCAGCTGGCCGCGCCGATCCTGATCGGCCGTCCGGACGCCATCGAAGCCGGCATCAAGAAGGCCGGCCTGCGCATCAAGCTGGGCCAGAACGTGCAGTGCGTCAATCCCGACACCGACCCGCGCGTGGCGCAGTACGCCGCGCAATACCAGGGCGGCGGCGAAGCCGACGTGCGCGCCAGCCGCAGCCTGCTGGCCGCGCTGATGGTCAAGGCCGGCGACGCCGACGCCATGCTGTGCGGCCTGGACGGCAACTACGACGGCCACCTGGCCCATGTACAGAACGTGATCGGCCTGAAGGACGGCGCGCAGGAATTCGCCGCCCTGAACGCCGTGCTGCTGCCCGAGCAGACGCTGTTCATCACCGACACCTACGTCAACGACACGCCCGACGCCGAGCAACTGGCCCGCATCGCGCTGGCCGCTGCCGAAGAAGTGCAGCGCTTCGGCGTGCCGCCGAAGGTGGCCTTCCTCTCGCACTCCAACCGCGGCAGCTCGTCGCGCCCGTCCGCCCGCAAGATGGCCGAGGCGCACCAGCACTTCCGCAAGATGGCGCCGCAGATCGAGTCCGAAGGCGAACTGCACGGCGACGCCGCGCTGTCCGAAAAGATCCGCGCCAACGCCGGCATGGCCGAAAGCGCGCTGACCGGTTCGGCCAACGTGCTGGTCTGCCCCAACCTGGACGCGGCCAACATCCTGTTCAACGTGCTCAAGACCAGCAGCGGCCAGGGCACCACGATCGGCCCCATCCTGCTGGGCGCGGCCGCGCCGGTGCACGTGCTGACGCCGTCGAGCACCGTGCGCCGCGTCATCAACATGACCGCGCTGGCGGCCGCCAAGGCCCAGGACAGCGAAAACAAGCGCGGCGCCTGATCTCGGCCCGCGCCGATGCCGGCCCCGGGCTTGCGGGCCCGGCGTCGGCTTGATTGGCTTGATCGGCTTGTCTGTCCGGCGTTTGCCGGGTCTGGAAGGAGACGTGAACCGGCGGCTTGCCCGCCGGTTCACAAGTTACGGGCCTGCCTTGCAGTCACCCGGTGATTCCGGGATCCCGTCGGGAATCCCTCTCCAGCGCCGTCAAGCGGCACCCCTCCCACCTCAGTCAATGGCAATTCGCCCTGCAACATGACAGGACGAATCGGCAAGCCGCGCGTCGGCGCTGTGCAATACAAGCGGAATCGAACGCGAGAGGACCTCGCGCACGGCGAGGTGCGTGCAGGCACGCTTTGAATGGAATCCGGAAGCCCCCGCTTGCGGCGTGCGCCGCCCTGGCCGGGCCATGAGGGCGCCGCGGCCAGGACGGCAACAACCGCCGTCCCGGCCGGGCAGGATCAATACTTGAACTTCGCCGTCAACAGGAAGGTGCGCGGGCTGCCGAAGGTGATCAGCGTCGCCGCCGGCGTGGTGCCCTGGATGTACTCCTTGTCGAACAGGTTCTTGATGCTGAAGTTCAGGCCCCAGGAATCCGCCTCATAGCCGGCATTCACGTCGAACACGTTATGCGATGCGAGCGCGACGTAGCTGGTGCCGCGTTGCGAGGTGCGTGCGCTCTGGAAGCGCGAACCCGCGCCCACGTTCCAGCCCATCTTGTTGGGATTGAAGTAGTACTGGGTGAACAGGCCGACGGCGTTGCGCGGCACCAGGTTGATGCGTTTGCCGATATCGCTGGTGGTCAGGCTTTGGGTGGTCTTGGCGTAGGGGATGTAGCTGTAGGACGCCGACACGTTCCATTGCCGGGTCACCGAGGCCGTGGCTTCGGCCTCGAAGCCCTTGGTGACTTGTTCGCCGGTCTGCACGGAGTAGCCCAGGGTGGCATCGGCTTCGGTCACGTTCTGGCGGCGCAGGTCATAGACGGCGACATAGCCTTGCAGGCGCTGGTCGAAGCCCTGGAACTTCAGGCCGGCCTCGGTCTGCTTGCCGGTCTCGGGTTTCAGCAGGGTGCCGTTGGCGCCCAGGTCGGTGCCCGGCATGAACGAGGTCGAGTAGCTGACATAGGGCGCGAAGGCGTCGTTGATGCGGTACATCAGCGAGGCGCTGCCGGTGAATGCCGTATCGTTGTTGGTCGCAGGAGCGCCGCCCAGCAGATGCTTGACGTCCACCCGCGTCCAGTCGTGGCGGCCGTTCAGGCCGATGATCCAGCGGTTGTCGATCTTGATCGTGTTGCGCAGGTACGCGCCCACATCCTGCGTGGTGGTCACGTCGCGGGACGCCGTTCCCGGACGGATCGAGGTGACGCCGTAGACCAGCGTGTCGGCATTGAACGCATTGATGTTGTCGACGCGCTGGTAGTAGTCGCTGCGCTCGCGCATGGTGTCCAGGCCGGCCACGATGTCGTACTTGACCCGGCCGAGGTCGAAGCTGCGCTGGAAGTAATTGTCCATCGCGATGTTCACGTCGTTCTTGTCCTGGTTGTTGATCTGGCGCGCGACCAGCGGGAACTTGGCCGCCCCCGACGCGAACACCGAATTGGTCCAGCTGCTGCCCTTGCTGACCACGAAGTTCTGCTTGAAGGTCCAGCCGTTGTCGAAGTAGTGCGTGTAATTGCTGCCGACGCGGTAGACGTCCACCTTGTAAGGTCGATCCGGCTCGCCGACGAAGATGCCGCGCCCGTATTTCTCGGACCAGTTCAGCGGCACGCCCTGGTTGCGGATGTATTCGCGATGCTGGTAGCTGGCGATGATCGACAGTTCATTGGCGGCGTTCAGGTCGAAGTTGTAGGAGCCGGCCACGTACTGGCTCTTGAAGTACACGTGGTCGGTGGGATCGTTCTGGTCCGACACGTGGGCCAGCAGGCGAAACGCGCCCTTGCTGCTGCCTTTGTTGGGGGCGATGTTCAGATCGACGGTGGCGTCTTTCTGCGCATAGCTGCCGTAGCTCAGGCCGGCGTTGAAGAAGGTGTCCGCCTGCGGCCGCTTGGTGGTCAGGTTGACCAGGCCGCCGGGCAGCGCCATCCCGAAGCCCACCGAGGTCGGGCCCTTGACGACCTCGATCGAGCTCAGGCCGAAGATGTCTTCCGCGCGCAGGACGTTGGTGGAATTCTGCGTGCGCAGGCCGTCGACATAGGTCTGCGCCGACGAAATCTGGCCGCGGATCATGAAGTCGTCCCAGCCGCGCCGGCCATAGGCGCCGGCGGTGACGCCGGCCACGCCGTCCAGGGCTTCGGCGACGCTCTTGGCCTGCCGCTCCTCGATCTGCTTGCCGGTGATCACGGTGACCGACTGCGCCGTCTCGAACAGCGGCGCCTCCGAGCGCAGCACGCCCGGCGCGCTTTTCGCGGTGTAATCCTTTTCGTTGTCCTGCTTCTTTTCACCGATGACCTGGATGGGCGTCAGTCCTCCGGTCGTATCGGTGGTCTGCGCCCAGGCCGACAGCGGCATTGCGGTCGACATCACGGAGAGGCCAAGAAGCACCTGCTTCTTGCGTTGGGAAATTTTTTTGGTCATGGAGAAATCCAGCTGCTGCTATCGAGAGTAATGAATAGGAAGGTGGCGGAGTCAGTGCGATCCCATCGCCCAGTCAACGGCGGCGTCGAACAGCCTGAGTCCGGAAGGGGAAAGGTTGGTGAAGGTCTCGTTGTCGAGGAAGAACATGACGCGGCGCGCCGGCGCCAGCGACTCGTAGTCCATCGTGGCGCCCTTCTCATAGCCGAAGATGACGGCCTTGTCCGGCTGGCCATAGACGGTGGCGATGGTGGAGGCGCCCAGGCCGGGCTTGCCCCAGTTCATGGCGGCCGGTTTCTCGTAGACGTTCGCCACGCCGGCCGGCAGCCCGGCCGCCAGGGGATGCGGCGCATTGACCAGCCAGACGTAGCGCTCCTTCTCCACCTTGCCGAAATCCACATCGACGCGCTTGGCGGTCATCCCCAGGTCGTCCAGCAGATCGCTCTCCCAGGTCAGCATGGGCGCGCTCACATTGCGGTAGGCGCCCAGCAGGTCGCGCGATCGCACGGTGGACGAGAGAATGACCAGGTCGTTGTCGCGCGCCGCGTCGACCGGGGCGTACTGGCTATGCAGCGTGACGATGTAGCCGCGCGCGGCGAGGTGCTGCTGGATCTTCTGGTCCACCGGCAGGCTCTTGCCTTCCATGCGCACGACCAGCAGCACCTTCTTGGCGGCGGGCGGCGTGGCGGACGGGTTGTCGGCGGCAAACACGCTGGGCTGCAGGAACAGCGAGGCCAGCAGCAGGGAGGCGAGGAATCTGAATGGTGTCATGAGGCTTTTCTGAAAACAGGAATGAAAAATCGGCCAGACTGGCATCGCAAGCCGATGCCTTGTCATGCGCGGGATCTGCCTGTTGTCCATCCCGTGCCGGATGGCTTGATGGATGCAGGCAAGCGCGGACATCGTCGAACCCCGGGAAATCCGCCCCGATACCTCCATTGCCAAGCGAGATTCAAAAAGGGGAACCGGCTGGCTGCAAAAAGATGAGAATTTTGAAGAGAGAGGCGCCGGACTGCGTCCGCAGCCGCTCCGCGCCGCAGGGCGCCCATGACCGCGAAGCCGCCTCCGGGCCGGGTCGCCGGACAACAAAGGGAAAAACCGGCAACAAAAAGGCCACCTCTCAGGGTGGCCTTCTTCTTTTCACAACCTGCCGCCGCTAGCCGCGATACCGGCCCGGCTTGTGCCACACGATCAGCATGGCGTTCATGGCGACGGTGCCCAGGATCGACCAGAGCACCTTGACCAGCGGCAGCGACGCCGCGGCCAGCGCGAACAGGACCAGGTCGAAGGCCAGCTGGCTGATGCCGGCATTGATGCGATAGCGCCGCTGGATCCACAGCGTGACGGCGCCGGTGCCGCCCATCGACGCGTTATGGCGCGCCAGGCACAGGATGCCCATTCCCAGGAAGGTGCCGCCGGCTATCGCGGCAAAGCCGCTGCCGACGCCCGAGACGTTCAGCCAGTGGTCGATGCCGGCCACCACGCCGCCGATGGCGACGCTGACGATGATGCTCTTGGAGGCGAAAAACCGTCCCATCGCCAGGAAGCTGAACACGATGAACGGGATGTTGATCAGGGGCACCAGCGGCGCCGGCGCCATGCCGGTGAGCTGGGAGCTGAGCAGGGCCATGCCGGCGATGCCGCCGGTGATCAGACCGCCCTTGGCCAGCAGGGAAATGCCCATGGCGGAGAACAGGACGCCGAGATAAAGACCGTAGATATCGTCCCAGGCATTGTGGGGGACGAGCTGAACCTGGCCGGATGCGTCGGGGGAATTTGCTGCGGTGCGATGCGAGGGATTTGCGCCATTCAGGGCGCTGCGCGGCGCCTCCGGGCGATCGCCCACGGAGTGGCGGCGGGTGCTGGAATACATGGTTTCCCTTGAAGGTTATCTGGGGAATCAAACTGCGACGCGTGGCGTTTGCTTGTGGCTTGGCGACGGTTGCGGCGAATCGATTTGCTGCAAGTATACATTTCTTTTACCTGCCCCTCGGACCTGCCTGGCCGGGCGCGCGCAAAAAAATGCGGACTGTCGCAAATCTGCCTAATGCCCGGAATCGGGCACAGATATCGGAAGGAAAGATTTATTTTTTGGCAACAAATACACTTCGCCAAACCACGGTCGCCCGCGCCAATCGGCGGGCGACCGTGCCCGCTCAGAAGGCGCTCTTGACCACGCCGCCGTCCACGCGCAGTGCCGCGCCGGTGGTGGCCGAGGCCAGCGGACTACAGACGTAGGCCACCAGCGAGGCCACTTCCTGCGGCGTTCCGAAGCGCTTGATCAGGGAGGTCGGGCGAACGTGGTCGAAGAACTCCGCCTCCACCTGCGCGAAGGTCTTGTCGCTCGAGCGCGCCATGTCTTCGACGAAATCGCCGACGCCGCGCGACTTGGTCGGGCCGGGCAAGACGCTGTTGACGGTGATGCCGGTGCCGGCCACGGTTTCCGCCAGTCCGCGCGACACGGCGAGCTGGGCGGTCTTGGTCATGCCGTAATGGACCATCTCGGTGGGAATCTGCACCGCGCTCTCACTGGAGATGAAGACGATGCGCCCCCAGTTGCCGCGCTTCATTTCAGGCAGCACCAGGCGCGCGAGACGCACGCCGCTCAGCACGTTGACGTCGAAGAAACGCAGCCAGTCTTCGTCGGGAATGTCTTCAAACGCCTTGGGCTCGAAGATCCCGAGGTTGTTGACCAGGATGTTGATGCCCGGATAACGCCGCACCACTTCATTGGCCGCCTCGGCCCGGCTGAGGTCGCCGGCGTAGCCCTGGGCCTGGCCGCCGGTCTCGGCGCGGATGCGCTCGACCGCCTCGTCGACGCTGGCCTGCGTCCTGCCGTTGACGATCACCGTTGCGCCCTCCCGGGCCAGGGTGCTGGCGATGGCGTAACCGATGCCTGCCGTGCTGCCGCTCACGAGGGCGAGCTTGCCCTCCAGTTGCAAATCCATGTCACTTCTCCTTGGTTGACTACGGAAAATGCTGCCAGGATCGGGCGTCTTCTGGTACATGCCATCTCGGCCGCCACGCCACTCTATCAGGAACCGGGCGCGCTCATTGGCCGGCCGCGCCGCCCGGCCGCAAGACCGCCTCCAGCTCGACGCCGGCCCGTTCGAAGCGTTCGACCAGGAAGTCCAGCAAGGCGCGCACCCGCGGCGCCATGTAGCGGGTGCGCTGGTAGAGCGCGTGCACCGGCGCGTCCGGGGTGCGCCATTGCGGCATCACTACCCGCAGCCGTCCTGCCTGCAGGTCGGCGCCGATGTCCCAGACCGATTTCATGGCGATGCCGTGGCCGCCGATGGCCCACTCGCGCGCGACGGCGCCGTCGTTGGTTTCGCGCGCGCCCGCCGGCGGCACGATGAAGGACTCGGTCTTGCCGTCGCGCTCGAAGCGCCATTCATTGGCCATGCCCGAGGCCGAGAACAGCACGATGCAGGCGTGGCGATGCAGGTCCGACGGATGCGCCGGCATGCCGTGCGCCGCTACATAGGCCGGCGCGGCGCACAGCACGCGGCGATTGAAGGCCAGCGGGCGCGCCACCATCGAGCTGTTCTGCGGCACGCCGAAACGGATCGCCAGGTCCAGGTCATCCTGCAGCAGGTTGGCGACGGCGTCGCCGAGGATCAGCGCGATCGTGATCTGCGGATGCAGGCGGTTGAACTCCTCCAGCCAGCCCTGCAGCACGTTGCGGCCGAAGTCCGAGGTGGCGGCGATGCGCAGCTTGCCGCTGACGGCGCTGCGCCCGGCCTGCAGCGCGGCCTGGGCGTCGTCCAGCGCATCCAGCGCCTGCTGGCAATGCGCCAGGTACAGGGCGCCCTCGGCGGTCAGGCGCAGCGCCCGCGTGGTGCGCTCGAACAGGCGCGTGTTCAGCGCAGCCTCCAGCTTGACCAGGCGCGCGCTGGCCGCGGCCGGCGACAGGCCCATCTTGCGCCCTGCCGCCGACAGACTGCCCAGGCCGGCGGCTTCGACGAAGAGGCGGATATCTCCCAGGTTTTGCGTCATCATTATTCTGTTTTTTTTGATAATGGTTCAAATACTAGACCAATTATCAATCCGATGGCGCATTCGCATAATGGACTCCAGTCAAAACCTTCCCGGAGTCTTTCATGCAAACCAATTCATCCCTGCTCGCCCCGCTCACCGTCGGCGAGCTCACCCTGCCACACCGTATCGTGATGGCGCCCATGACCCGCGCCCGCAGCGCGCAGCCGGGCGACGTGCCCACCGCGCTCAATGCCGCCTATTACGCCCAGCGCGCCTCGGCCGCGCTGATCGTCAGCGAGGCCGCGCAGATCTCGCCGCAGGGCAAGGGTTATTCCTTCACGCCCGGCATCTACAGCCAGGAGCAGGTGCAAGGCTGGCGCCTGGTGACCGCTGCGGTCCACCAGGCCGGCGGCCGCATCTTCCTGCAGCTGTGGCACGTGGGCCGCATGTCGCACCCCGACTTCCACGACGGCGCGCTGCCGGTGGCGCCGTCCGCCGTGCCCTTTGAAGGACAGATCTGGAAGGTCGACGCCGCCACCGGCGTCGGCGCCATGGTCGATTGCCCGACGCCGCGCGAACTGACGCGCGCCGAGATCGCCGCCATCGTCGACGATTTCCGCCAGGGCGCACGCAATGCCATCGCCGCCGGATTCGACGGCGTCGAAATCCACGGCGCCAACGGTTACCTGGTCGACCAGTTCCTGCGCACCACCTCCAACCATCGCGATGACGAATACGGCGGCACGCGCGAGAACCGCCTGCGCTTCCTGAAGGAAGTGGTCGACGCCGTGGCCGGCGAAGTCGGCGCGCATCGCACCGCGATCCGCCTGGCGCCCTTCCTGACCGCGCGCGGCATGGATTGCCCGGACATCCTGCCGACCATCCTGGATGCGGCCGCCTTCCTGCAAACCCGCGGCATCGCCTACCTGCACCTGGTGGAAGCGGACTGGGACGACGCCCCTGAGTTCACCGAAACCTTCCGGCAGCAGCTGCGCGGTCGCTTCGCTCGTCCCATCATCGTCGCCGGCAACTACGACAAGGCGCGCGCGCAATGGGTGCTCGGGCATGGCTATGCCGACCTGGTGGCCTTCGGCCGCCCCTTCGTCGCCAACCCCGACTTCCCGCGCCGCCTGACCGAAGACCTGCCGCTGGCCGACTTCGACGGCGCCACGCTGTTCGGCGGCACGGCGCGCGGCTACAGCGACTACCCTGCGCTGCCGGTCGCGGCCGCAGCCTGAGTTTCATCCACGCCTCATCGCATATTGCCTATCGCACACCCAACAGGAGAAACATCATGAAAGACAGCACAGTAGTGGTCATCGGCGGCCTGTCCGGCATCGGACGCGCAGTGGCGCAGCAGGCGGCCGCCGCCGGCGCACGCGTCATCGCGGCCGGGCGCAGCAAGGCCCCGGCGGATTTCCCGGACGCGATCACCGCGGCACAAGTCGACATCACCGACGACGCCTCGGTGGCCCGCCTGTTCGCCGGCATCGGCGCCTTCGACCACCTGGTCGTCACCGCCGGCCCGGTGATCGGTTCGGCCCGGCTGGCCGACCTGCACATCGACGACGCCATCGCCGCCTTCAACGTCAAGTTCTTCGGCCAGATGCGCGTGGCGCAACGCGCGCTGTCCCACATCAGCCCCACCGGCTCGATCACGCTGACCTCGGGCCTGCTGGCGCGCAAGGCCGCGCCCGGCGCGCTGGTCAAGGCGAGCATGAACGCCGCCACCGAGATCATGGCCAAGACGCTGGCCAAGGAACTGGCGCCGCTGCGCGTCAACGTGGTCAGCCCCGGCATGGTGGAAACCGGCATGTGGGGCGAGATGAGCGAAGCCGAGCGCAAGGCCATGGCCGCGCGCGCCGGCGCCCATCTTCCGGTGGGCCGGGTCGGCCAGGGCAGCGACCTGGCGCAGGCCTACCTGATGCTGATGCAGAACGGCTTCATGACCGGCAGCGTGGTCGACGTGGACGGCGGCGGTCTGCTCTGAGCCGGTCATGCGTTTCGACCACCTCACCATCGTAGCGGCGGACTGCGCCTGCCTGCGCAGCTTCTTCGTCGACGTCGCCGGACTGGAAGAAGGCGCGCGCCCGCCTTTCGGCGTGGCCGGACATTGGCTGTACCTGGACCGGCGGCCGGTGCTGCATTTGATCGAGCGACCGGATGCGCCGGCCGCGGACGGTATCCGCCCGAGCCGCCCGCCGGCGCGCATCGACCACATGGCGCTGCGCATCGAAGACGCGGTCGAATGGCAAAAACTGCTGCGCCGCCTGCGCGATCGCCGCATCCCTTACCAGCTCTCCGGGATGCATGCGCAGCAGGAGCAACAACTGTTCGTCACGCCGGTGCCTGAGGTCACGGTGGAGTTCGTGATCGAAGCGCAACGCCTCGGCTGAAACGTCATCGATGCCTTCCGTGTTGCACGGTTGGCAATGAATGGAAATGCAATTTTTTGGTGCCCCGCGTGCGCTCCCGAAAAATCCGGGATCAAGCGCCACAGGGGATTTTCTTTGTGTCAGTATCCGCGAGTCGTTCCATCCGGCACGACCAACATACGGGGGTTCAAATGCGTAATCTTTATGTGATGTTGTTATTCCTTGCTTCTCTGCTTCCTTTCCCATCCAGCGCCGCGACGAAATCCTTTACGTTCCCGGCCGGCTTCAAGACCCAGAAGATCACCACCAACGGTACCCGCCTGCACGTGCGGGTCGGCGGCCAGGGGCCGGCGGTGGTCCTGCTGCACGGCTACGGCGAGACCGGCGACATGTGGGCGCCGCTGGCCGCCAAGCTGGCGGCCAACCACACCGTGATCGTGCCGGACCTGCGCGGCATGGGGCTGTCCGACCATCCGCCCGGGGGCTTCGACAAGAAGAACGAAGCGCTCGACATCGCCGGCGTGCTGGACAGCCTGAAGATCGACAAGGTCGACGTGGCGGCCCACGACATCGGCAACATGGTGGCCTATGCCTTCGCCGCGCAGCAACCCGAGCGCGTGACGAAACTGGTCCTGATGGACGCGCCGGTACCGGGCGTCGGTCCCTGGGAAGAGATCCTGAAAAGCCCCCTGCTGTGGCACTTCCGCTTCGGCGGACCAGACATGGAGCGGCTGGTGAAGGGACGCGAGCGCATCTACCTCGATCGCTTCTGGAACGAGTTCTCGGCCGACCCGAAACGCTTCGACGAAGCCTCGCGCCGACACTACGCGAAGTTCTACGCCTTGCCCGGCGCGATGCATTCCGGCTTCGAGCAGTTCCACGCCTTCGACCAGGACGCCATCGACAACAAGGCCTACCTGGCCAAGGGCCTGCTGCCCATGCCGGTGCTTGCGGTGGGCGGAGAGAAGTCCTTCGGCACCACCATGGAAACCGTGGCCCGAGCAGCGGCCAGCAATGTGCAGGGCGCGGTCGTTCCCAACGCCGGCCATTGGCTGATGGAAGAACAGCCGCAGGCGACCGTGGCCGTGATCGTGAATTTCCTGCAATAAACGCCTGTCCGCATGCGCCCCGCCCCGTCATCGGGCGGGGCGCGCGCATCTTGCGCATCTTGCGCGTCGCGCGCTGCCGGCCGTTTTGGCAGAAGCGGTAATCCCCTCTCCTCCCTCCCTCTTCCCAAAGACCATCGGCCTCCCGGCCCAAACGTCGCCCCACATGGCCTGATCGCGAGCGCCGCCGTGCGGCCGCGGCCTCAGACTGGCAACTAACGAACAGCCAGGATGAAAAACCCGTCATGCCCCATATCGAAGTGGTCAAGGTCTTCACGTCCGCCGCCGGCGGCGGCAATCCCGCGCCCATCGTCATCGCGGCGGATGGACTGGACGATGCCCAGATGCTGGAGATCGCGCGCACCCACGGCCACGAGAGCGGCTTCGTGCTCGCGCCGGACGATCCCGCCCAACACGACCTGCGCCTGCGCTTTTTCGTGCCGCGCCATGAAATGAGCATGTGCGGCCACGCCACCCTCGGCGCGGTATGGCTGCTGGCCAGCCGCGGCCTGCTGGACGCCGAGCGCCTGTCGATCCAGACCATGAGCGGCACGGTGCAGGCCTTCCTGACGCAGCAGCCCGACGGCACGAAGTCGGTCGAGATCTCGCAGCCGGCCGGCACCGTGGACCCGATACCGCACCCGGAACTGCGCGACGAGATCCTGGCCGCGATGGGCTTGCAACCGTCGGACGCGCTCGAGCTGCCGTTCCTGAACGCCTGCACCAGCCGGATCAAGACGCTGATTCCCCTGCGCAGTCCCGCCGTGCTGGACGCCGCGCGCCCGGATCCCGAGGCCGTCGAGCAGCTGTGCGAGCGCATAGGATCGACCGGCTTCTACCCCTTCGCGGCCGACCCGGCCCAGCCGCGCAAATTCGACGCGCGCCAGTTTCCCAAGTCCTCCGGCTATCCGGAAGATGCCGCCACCGGCATCGCCGCGGCCGCCCTCGCCTTCGGCCTGCTGCATTACGGCATGGCCGCCGCGGATGCCCGCCCGCTGCTGGTGCACCAGGGGCGCGCCATGGGCTGCCCGTCCGACATCCATGTGCGCTTCGACCTCTCCGGCGGCGCGCAGGCCTATCCGGCCGGCTGTTACCTGGGAGGCTCGGTCGAGCCGGCGTCGATACTGCTATAGTAGGCAGGGGCATCGCTGATGCCCCTGTTTCCTATCGTTATCGAGATCCGAGATGCCGACCAGCGAGCTCGCCGCCCATGTAACCCGCCGCTCCCACAAGATGCCCGCCATGCAGTCCGATGTCCTGCATTGCGAACTGAGCAGCGGCGCCGGTTACGTGATGGACTGGCATGCCCACGACTGCCATATGCTGTTGCTGCCGCGCCGCGGCAGCCTGCTGCTGTCCACCGAAGACAGCCGCACCGGCATGCGCCTGTCCAGCCTGTCGTTCTCTGCCGTGGGCATCGACATCGGGCACGCGACGGCTGCCACCTGCAGCGAAGAAAGCCATCTCACGCTGTACGTCGAGCCCGACTACCTGCGCCGCTACGGCCCCGGGCATGCCGGGACGGACCTGCTGGCGGCCATCTCCGGCCACGGCCAGTGGTCCCGCAGCGATGTGCTGGACGCCATCCTCGTGCTGTACGACCGCATCGAAGCCTCGATGCCATCGCCCCTGATCGACGCAGAAGAACAGCGCCGCCGCCTGCGCCACCTCAACCACCTGCTGTTCGAGGAATGCATGCGCATCGTCGCGCGCACCGAGCGCATCGACGCCGCCGGCAGGAACGGCAACAACGCCCTGCTGATCCGTCAGGTGCAGCAGTTCATCGACGAGCATCTGGAAGAGCATCACGACATCGACATGCTGTGCCGGCAATTCCACCTGTCGCGCCGGCACCTGACGCGGCTGTTTCGCGAGATCGCCCGCGAGAGCGTGGTCGACTACGGCAACCGCCGGCGGGTGGAGCGCGCCCAGCGCCTGATCCACGAGCGCGGCATGTCGGTGCTGCAGGCGGGCCTGGCCGTGGGCATCGACTCCCCGTCCTACCTGGCGCGCCTGTTCAGGAAGCACCTCGGCATACTCCCCAGCGACTGCCGCAAGACGCATTGAGCGCGCCCCCGCCGGCCTGCACGATGGCCCGGATGTGACATCCCATGGCCCGATCGTGCGAGCCGCGCAGGCTTGCCGGCTGCACACTGGACGCCACCCCGTCGCAAACGATGCGGGTTCGCGTATCCGATCTGTGTCCACCCGCGCCCGCCCATGACGACCTCCTTCCAAGACTGTGCCACCGCTTCGCATCCGCCCTCCGGCGCAGGCGATCGCGCGCCTGCGGCGCTGCGCTTCGGGGAGCGCCAGCAACACGGCGGGGCGAGCGTCTATCGCAAGAGCTACGACGGCACGGCCAGGCTGCAGATTCCCGGGCCATCTTCAGGCGCCGGATTCCTGCTCGGCGTGTCGATGACGCCGGAGCATCGGCGCAGGATCACGCGCGGCGAGCTGGCGGGACTGCATCTGTTCTCGCAGGGGGACATCTACCTGCGCGACCTCGAAGACCCGTACGCCGCCGAAGTGGATGCGCCGTTCGACTTCACGCTGCTTGAATTCTCAAGGGATTTTTTCGAGGCCATGGCCGATGAGCGCATCGAGCCCGCCACGGTGGCGTTGAGCCCGGTGGCGGCCAGGCGCGACCCGGTGCTGCCGCACCTGGCCTGCGCCCTGCAGCCGTCGCTGGCGCGGCCGGCCGAGACCTGCGCCTTGTTCGTGGAGCAGATCCTGGTCGCGATGGGGGCCTACCTGGTGCATGCCTATGGCGGCTTCGTCCCGGCGCAGACCCAGCCCGGCCTGCTGTCGAAGGTGCATGAAGAGCGCGCCAAGGCGATGCTGCTGTCCAAGGTGCGCGGCGAATGCTCGATCCCGGACATCGCGCGCGAATGCAATATGTCGGCCAGCTATTTCATGAAGGCCTTCAAGAAGACCACGGGCCAGACGCCGCACCAGTGGATGCTGTCGCAGCGCCTCGCGCGGGCGCAGGACTACCTGCGCAACTCCACGCTCTCCCTGGCCGAGGTCGCCACCACCTGCGACTTCTATGACCAGAGCCATTTCAACCGGGTGTTCATCCAGGGCACCGGCATGTCGCCCGGCGTGTGGCGCCGGCAGGCCGCCTGAAGACGTCGGGGGCACTTCGTTTCAACTGAAATATTGAGCGCCGCCGCTGACATGGAACGGTAACCGGCGCGGCGCAAGATACTCCCATACCGAAACGAAACGCAACGCAACGCGACGCAAAATCGCGCCACGCCGGATCGGTCAATCAACGTCGGATCACCCTGGGAGAAAATATCATGCGCATCATCACCGCCATCGCCTCTTTCGTCGCCCTGAGCGCCTTCGCCACCGCCGCCCGCGCCGACAGCATCTTCACCGGCGCCACGGACTACGAATCGCCGCTGGCCATGATCCTGCACGTGGGCGCCCGCCTGATCGGCCGGATGTTCTGAACGGCCGCTGCGCAGTCAGCCCCCTGAAAGCCAAGAGGCCGGACGATCGTCCGGCCTCTTGACGTTTCATGACGGCAATTGCGGCCGCGGATCAACAGGAGGAGCGTTCCACCGCTTCCGCGTTTTCCGACACCGGGAACTCCTCATGCACCGGCTCCCGCTCCTGGCCCGGCAACAGCGCGTTGAGCAGCACCGCGGCCATCGCGCCCACCGTGATGCCGGAGCCGAAGATCTCGCGGATGAAGTCCGGCATCTGGGCCAGCAGGCTGGGACGCATGGTCACCGCCAGGCCGCAGCCGATCGAGACGGCGACGATCAGGCTGCTGCGCCTGGAATCCGCCGCCTTGCCCAGCATGCGCACGCCGGCGGCGATGATCATCGCAAACATCATCAGGCCGGCGCCGCCCAGAACGGGTTGCGGAATGGTCACCACCAGCGCGCCCAGCACCGGGAACAGGCCGGCCAGCACCAGCAGCACGCCGGTGAGCGCGACCACGTGCCGGCTGGCCACGCCGGTCAGGGTCACCACGCCGACGTTCTGGGCGAAGGTAGAGACCGGCGGGCTGGAGATCAGCGCGGCCGCGGCGGAGCCAATGCCGTCGCACAGGATGCCCCGGCTCAGCGCCTTGCCCGAGATGTCCACGCCGGTCGCCACGCCCAGCGCCATGAAGGTGCCGGTGGTCTCGACGATCGTCACCAGGTAGGCCAGGGCCATGGCGGCGATACCCGACACGGGAAAGCTCACGCCGAAGAACAACGGCTTGGGCAGGGCGAAGACAGGCGCCTGCCGCACCGGGGCGAAATCGACGACACCCAGCAGCACGCACACGGCATAGCCGATCAGGATCCCCAGCACGATGGCCGACGCCGAGACGATGCCGCGCCCCCATTGCACGAAGGCAATCACCAGCGCCAGCACGAAGCCGGCCACGGCCAGCGACGACAGGTCGCCGTAAGCTTGCCCGCCCATGCCCTGGGCCGCCCAGTCGACCGCCACGGGCGTGAGCGACAGGCCGATCATGGCCACCACCACGCCGGTCACGGTATGCGGGAAGAATTTGCGGATGGTCGGCATGAAAAAGCTGCCGGCGATCATGATCAGCGAGGCCGCCATGGATGAGCCCAGGATCCCCGCCACGCCGTGCTCCATGCCCACGCTGATGCCGGCGCCCACGAAGGTGAAGCTGGTGCCCATCACGCAAGGCAGGCGGATGCCGATCGGCCCGACGCCCTTGCACTGGATGATCGTCACGATCCCCGAGCCCAGCAGCGCCGCATTGACCAGCGCGATGGTCGACGGCGAATCCAGGTGGAGCGCGCCGGCCAGCACCAGCGGCACGGCGATGATGCCGCCCAGCGCGGCCAGCAGGTGCTGTACCGCAAGGATGAGGGTCATGGGCGTCGGAGGTCGGTCCTCGACGCGATAAAGCACTGCATTCATTTTGTCTCCTGCTCTCGATATATTTTTTAGTCCTCCTTTTTACCTTGTCTTGATGCCGGGGATTATCAGTGCGGGGCAATGCCGCCCATACGAAACGACGAAGGCGCGGGAGGATGTAAAGAGATAGGCCAATTTCTTTACAAGATGGCCGCGCGCCGCCGACATCGCGGCGCGAACACATGCGAAGGACAAAAAAAATGCCCCCGATCAGCATCGGGGGCAGAACCAAATCCCACAGGATTCAGGAGACGTGGAAAGGATTCTAGCGAGGGCCCGCGCGCTGCGCGATCAGGCGATTCCTGATGGCGGCCCGGTACGGCTTCGCGGCGCGGCCGACGCCTGCATCGGCGGCCGGCTTGCGCGGGCGCGATCCAAATGGCACAACGGGCGCGCCAATTCGGAAAAACCGCCGGATGTTCCGGTAGACTTAGGCCTCAGCGAAATTACGCAGATTTTTTCCTTTTTGATCAACACCAGAACAAGAACAACCCGCTCGTCGCCGAGGCGACGTTATTGGAATCACATTTTCGATTCCGGAACAGGATCCACACCTTGAATAGCCCCGCCCCAGAAGAAGTGCTCGTGCCGGTGCCGGCCCCGGCCGCGCTTGGCCATCTGATCCGGGCCGACCAGCTGACCGCCGTACGGCAGACCGTGCTGTTGTCCATCCCGGTCAATGCGGCACTGGGGATCATCTCCACCCTCGTTGCCTGGAGCGCCGGCAAGCTCGCCATCGCGCTGGTCTGGCTGGCCTGCTCGGGCGTCATCAACCTGCTGCGCATCCTGGCCTGCCGCATCCCGGTGGCGCGCATCGCCGCCTTGCCCGTGGTGGCCCGCCTGCTGGGCGGCCCGCGACACAACGAGGTGGACGTCAACCTGCGCGTGCACTGGATCCTGGCGCTGCTGTCGGGGATCGTATGGGCCGGCGTGCCGGCCCTGTGCGAGGGCTACACCACGCCCGAGACGCTGTTCTACCTGACCTGCGTATGCGGCATCACCGCCGGCGCCGTCACCCACGGCTTCGCCTACGCCCGCATTCCGATCTGCTTCATCACCCCGCCGCTGCTGTCCATCATCGCCTGCCTGGCCTACCAGGGCGACACCACGCGCCTGGCCCTGTCGCTGGCGGTGCTGCTGTACCTGGCCGCGCTGATCCGCGGATCGCGCGTGAGCGAAAAGCTGGTCTCCGACAGCAGCGCCTCCAAGAACCGCGCCAATGCGGCGACGCAGGCGCTCAAAGTCGCCCACGAAGACCTGGCCAGCTTCGCCGAGAAGATGCAGTACCAGGCCGAGCACGACCTGCTGACCGGCCTGCTGAGCCGCGCCGGCTTCATGCACAAGGCCCTGGCGCTGACCACGCGGCGCGAGCATCCGCTGTGCATGATGTTCCTCGACCTGGACGGCTTCAAGGTCATCAACGACGCCTACGGCCACGACGCCGGCGACCAGGTGCTCATCGAAGTGGCGCAGCGGCTGCACGACTGCGTGGCCGGCAAGTCCATCCTGGCGCGCCTGGGCGGCGACGAGTTCGTGATCGTCTACGCCGCCGCGCCCGACGCCGAGCTTCCCGACGCGCTGGCCTCGCGGCTGATCGAGGCGATCGCCAGGCCCTACTCGCGCATGGCCCATCGCCACATCGGGCTGAGCATCGGCATCTACCTCTCCGGCGAGGATGACATCAATGAAATGCTGGTCTGCTCGGATGCCGCGCTGTATGAGGCCAAGCGGCGCGGGCGCAACCAGTTCCGCTTCTTCAACGAGAAGCTCAACGCCCACCTGCAGATGAAGCGCGACGTCGAGCGCGACCTGGCGCCGGCGCTGAAGAACCGCGAACTGCAGGTCTGGTTCCAGCCCATCATCCGGCGCAACGGCAGCTCGCCCGACGGCTTCGAGGCGCTGCTGCGCTGGCATCACAAGAATCATGGCTGGATCGCGCCGCCCGACCTGATCGAGATCGCCGCGCTGGCCGGACAGTCCGAGGAGCTGCTGCACTTCATCGTCGGCGAAGTGGTGGAGATGATCCGCTTCCTGCACGCCGCCGGCCGCACCGAGCTGCGGGTGGCGATGAACATCTCGCCGCGCGAACTGGAGCGCATCCTGATCGACGACCTGGTGGCGCTCAGGCTGAAGGAGTTCGGCCTGCCGGCCGAGATGCTGGAAATCGAGATCACCGAAGAAACCGCCATCGACCTGCAGGCGGCCCGACAAACCCTGTCGGCGCTGTCCGGGCTGGGCGTGAGCCTGGCCATCGACGACTTCGGCGTGGGGTATTCTTCGCTGGGCTTCCTGCGCCAGATGCGGGTCTCGCGCGTGAAGATCGACCGCAGCTTCGTCACTGACCTCAGCAACAGCGCCGAGAACCAGGCGCTGGTGCAGGCGGTGCTGCAACTGTCGGAGTCGTTCAACTTCCAGGTGGTGGCCGAGGGCGTGGAGAGCATCGACGACCTGCGCATGCTGCAGGACATGAACTGCCCGGCCATGCAGGGCTACTATTTCTCGCCGCCGATGCCGGCCGAAAAGGCCCGCGAATGGCTGCGCGACCCGGCGCTCGCGCTCTCGCCCTGAGGCGAGATCAGGCGGCCAGGAACGGCAACACGCGCTCCAGCAGCGCCTGCGGCGCTTCTTCCGGAATGTAGTGGCCGCAGGGCAGCGCCTCACCGGTGACCTGGGGTGCATAGGCCTGCCACTCGGCGAGGGGATCGAAGCATTTCTCGATCACGCCGTCCCGGCCCCACAAGGCCAGGAACGGACAGGCGATCTTCTCGCCCGCCGCCAGCGAGGTCCGGTCGTGCTCCAGGTCGATCGTGATGCCGGCGCGGTAGTCCTCGCAGATGCCGTGCGCGGTGCCGGGGAGGGACAGGCAGCGCAGATACTCGGCGTAAGCCTGCGGCGTGAACGGCGCCAGTCCGGCGCTGCGCGCGCCGATGGTCTGCTTCAGGTAGAGGTCGGGGTCACAGCGGATCAGCGTTTCGGGGAACGGCGCCGGCCGCACCAGCATGAACCAGTGCCAGTACGCCTTGGCAAAATCCAGCGAGGTCTTCTCATACATCGCCAGCGTCGGCGCGACGTCCAGCGTCACCAGCCTGCGCACGGCCGCCGGATGATCGAGCGCCATGCGCGCGGCCACGCGGCCGCCGCGGTCATGGCCGATCACGGCGAACTCGGGATGCCCCAGGGCGCGCATCAGCCCGATCTGGTCGAGCGCCATGCGGCGCTTCGAATAGTTGGCATGACCGGCGTCGCCCTCGGGCTTGTCGCTGTCGCCGTAGCCGCGCAGGTCGGACGCGACCACGGTGAAATGCCGGGCCAGTTGCGGCAGCACCTTGTGCCAGATCATCAGGGTCTGCGGATGGCCGTGCAGCAGCAGCAGCGCCGGCCCCTGCCCGCCCTTGACGGCCCGGATCCGGATGCCGTCGACTGTCGACGATACGTCGTTGAAACCTTCAAGCATGATTGCCTCCCTATCTCGGATCGAGTCTAATTCATCACCAACTCGATTTGGTTTCCACAAAAGCAATCTGGAATTAACTTCCAGGAACCAATCCTCCAGGGAGGGAGATGAGGCATGGACGGCTTTTCCGATCTCAACATGTTCGCGCTGGTGGCGCGCCATGGCAGCCTGGCCGCCGCGGCGCGCGAGCTGGGCGTGACGCCGCCGGCGGTCAGCAAGCGGCTGGCGCAGGTGGAGCGCCGCCTCGGGGTGCGCCTGGTCAACCGCACCACGCGCCGCCTCAGCCTGACGCCGGAAGGCGAGCTTTACCTCTCCAGCGGCACGCGCCTGCTGGATGAGCTGGCGACGCTGGAACAGCTGGTCACCCGCAGCCGCGAGGAGCCGGCCGGCCTGCTGCGGGTCAACGCCTCGTTCGGTTTCGGCCGCACCCATGTCGGGCCGGCGGTGGCCGACTTCCAGGAGCGCTACCCGGCCATGCGCATCCAGCTCCAGCTCACCGACCGGCCGGCCAGCCTGCAGGAGGACGGCTTCGACGTCGGCATCCGCTTCGGCCCGGCGCCGGACGCACGCCTGAACGCGCGACTGCTGAGGACCAACCGCCGCATCGTCTGCGCCTCGCCCGCCTACATCGCCCGGCACGGCAAACCGTCGACGCCGGCGGAGCTGGCCCGGCACGCCTGCCTGGTGCTGCGCGAGAACGAGGCCGCATACGGCGCCTGGCATTTCACGCGCCGCAAGCGCGCCGAGACGATCAAGGTGGACGGCGCATTGGCCAGCAACGACGGCGGCGTGGTGCTGCAGTGGGCGCTCAGGGGGCGCGGCATCGCGGTGCGCTCCGAATGGGAGATCGAAACCCACCTGGCGCGCGGCGAACTGGTCCCGCTGCTGGAGGACTGGTCGCTGCCCAATGCGGACATCCACGCCCTCTATCTGGAAAGAAACCAGCTGTCGATGAAGCTGCGCAGCTTCATCGACTTCCTCGGCGAATCCCTGAAAAAGACGGTACGCTAGGCGCGCGGCAGCCTTGGGCCGCGTTCTTCCGGCCTGTGCTGCCTGCCGCTGCGCGCAGCGGGATGCGGCAAGGTGAAACTCCTTCAACAATAAAAAACATGACGCCATGACATTGCAACCATTCCGGGCAACCCGACGCCTCGCTTCGCCTCTCCTTCCGGTACGCTCCACGCTTGGAGTTCTGCGCACCGCATGGCGCGTGGCAGGCATCTGCGCGATCGCCGCCTTGTGCCTGCCGCCGTCCGCGTCGGCGATGGAGCTGGCCAGGTACGACAACACCATCATCCTCTCCGGCCCGGTCAACGGCTCCGAATGGGCCATGGTCAAGGACGCCTTCGCCGCCAACCCGCATATCGACCTGGTCATCCTGCGCAACTCGCACGGGGGCGAGGCCGGAACCGGATATGAAATCGGCGAGTTCTTCCGCCAGCGCGGCGTGACCACGGCCGTCTCGGGCTACTGCGTCTCCTCCTGTTCGCGCATGTTCCTGGGCGGGAAGAACCGGCTGTTCACCGACGACTATCCGCTGGACCAGACCCGGGTCGGCTTTCACGGCCACTATGACGCCCAGGGCAACCTGAACGGCGCCTCGGTGATCCGCGACGGCCTGTACGAATGGATCATCCGCTACTCCGACGGCAAGGCCGATCCCGAGCTGGTCAAGCGCTGGATCGCCATCAGGAAGAACAAGGGCGCGGCCAATTTCTTCCATCCCGACCTGGCGGCCACGCTGGGCAACAGCGTCTTCTTCTGCGACGGCATGCAGCGCCAGAAGATCACCAGTTGCGAAGCGATCCCCACCGATGCGCTGCAGCGCGGCGTGATCACCGACAAGCGCCGCATCTCCAGCCCCGACCAGGCATCCCTGCCCTCGCGGGCGCGCGCGAACGCGTTCCCGCCCAGCGGCTACGCCGACATCGATGAACTGGACAAGCTGCCGCTGGACGCCCGGCCGGGCGTGGAGCAATACCAGCGCTACCTGGCCGCGCCGACGCCCAAGGCGTTCGCGGTCGCACCGACGCGGCGCCACTGGGGCTGGAATTCGGGATCGAAGGAAGACGTCAACGCGCAAGCCCTGAAGCGCTGCGAAGAGCGCGCCGGCCAGGCCTGCGTGCTCTACAGCGTGGACGACAACGTGGTCTACCAGCAATAGCTCAGATGCCGCTGAACCAGTTGTAGCCCTGGTCCTCCCAGTAACCGCCGGGGTTCTGGTTGCTCACGTAGATGGCCACGACATGCTTGGGGTTCTTGAACCCGAGCTTGGTCGGCACGCGCACCTTGAGCGGATAGCCGTAGGAGGTCGGCAGCGGCTCCTTGCCGAAGTCGAGGGCCAGGATGGTCTGCGGATGCAGCGCGCTGGGCATGTCCAGGCTGGAGTAGTAACGGTCGGCGCATTTAAAGCCCACGTACTTGGCCGACAGGTCGGCGCCGACGGCCTGCAGGAAGCGCTTCAACGGCACGCCCGACCACTGGCCGATGGCGCTCCAGCCTTCGATGCAGATGTGGCGGGTGATCTGCCCCTGCTGCGGCAGCGCGCGCAGGCGCTCCAGCGTCCACGGCCGCTTGTCGCCGACCAGGCCGGAGACCTCCAGCTGCCAGTCGGCGCCGTCGATGTCGGGCGCGTTGAACTCGTCGTAGAAGGCATTGAAGGGGAAGGGATGGGTGATCTGGCTCGCCGCGTAGGTCGGCGCCAGCTTGTCGCCGCGAAACAGCAGCGCCTGGACCCGGTCATTCCAGCGCGACATGGCCCACAGGGCCTTGTCGACGCTGTCGTTGTCCTGCAGGTCGCAGCCCGCCAGCATGGACAGCGCGCCCAGCGACAATGCCGAGCGCAGCACCAGCCGGCGCTCGACCTTCACCAGCGCCGTGCGGTGATCGGCCAGCCGGATCTTCTCCGGCGCGCGGGAAATATCGTCCTTGTCGCTCATGATGCGCCCTCCTCGGCCCGGCCTCGCCCGGTCACCATGGGCAACAGGGTGCTGGGCACGATGGCCACCAAGGCCAGGTGCACGAGGACGAAGCCGGCGATGCCGGCCATCGCGGCGAAATGCACCTTGCGCGCGAAGTCGAAGCCGCCGAACAGGTCGACCAGCCAGTCCAGCTGCACCGGTTTCCAGATCGACAGCCCTGACAACACCACCAGCACGCCCAGCAGCATCACCGCCCAGTACAGCAGCTTCTGCACCGCGTTGTAGATCCCCGGCCGGTGCGCGAGACGAAAGCGCAGCGCCTGCGCCGCGTCGCTCACCACGTCACGCGCGCGCAGCGGCAACAGGTGCCGGCGGAAATGACCGCTGGCGGCGCCATAGGCGAGATAGAACAGGCCGTTGGCCACCAGCAACCACATCGCCGCGAAGTGCCAGGCGATGGATCCGCCCAGCCATCCGCCCAGGGTCATCCAGGCCGGAAACCTGAACCCGAAGATCGGCGACGCGTTGTAGATGCCCCAGCCGCTGGTGAGCATGCAGGCGATGGCAAAGGCATTGAGCCAGTGCGCCACGCGAACCGCCAGCGGATGGAGCAGGATCTTGCGGGGCATCGTCTACCCTTCTTACATCGGCGGCGTGACGCCGTTCTTGCCCACGCTGACCGATGCCGCGGTCAGGCTGCCGTCGGCGTTCTTGCGGGCGCGCACAACCACCTTGGCGCCGGCCACCAGCATGGAGCGCTCGCCGGCTTCGATGTTGACGATGGGCACATCCTCGGGCACCACGATCTTCTTCTCACCGCCTTTGTACTTCAGCGTGAGTGTGCGGCCGCTGCTGGCCACCACGTCGCCCACGGTGCCGTTGGTCATGGTGCTGTTGGGCGCCAGGTCGAACGGGCGATGACCGTCGCCGGTGCCGGCCATGGCCGGCGGGAAGACGTGCACCTCGAGCGCCTTCTGGGAACCGTCCGGCTGCGGAATGCCGGCGGCGCCGATATAGCTGCCCGGCTTGATGTCATTGATGTTGGCCAGCGAGATCGCCGCCACCCGGGTGTCCTTGTCGAGCGCGACGGTCTGCTCGCCGCCGCGGTTGCTCTTGACGACCAGTTTGTCGCCGCCCACCGAGACGATGGCGCCGCGGATGCCGGTCATGGCAGGCGCCTGCGCCATGGCGGCGGATGCGGCCAGGCCGCCGGCGACGAGCGCCGACATCATGACGCCATGGAAGAGTTTGCGAATGGATGTGCTCATGGGAGGGGGACCGCGTGAGTTGAGGATCGTCCATCCTAGAGAGCCAAAGGAGTCATTCGGGTGACATTTTCATGACAAAAATGTCATCCGGTGAAAAAACCGAGCCGTTGGCTGAAGCGAATGGCGCGGGCGGCGGTCAATGTCGATGCGGCAAACGAGAGGAGCAATAATGAGAGAAGCAATAAAAGGACAACGCCCACATGAAGCGGGCGATTGCATTCAGTAACAGGGAATGTCCAGCCATCTGCGCGAGCGAACGGAGGCTGCCGCCCGCGCCCTGCGACCTCAGCGCACCATCTGATCCGGCGCCATGCCTGCAGAGCGACTTGGCGACTGGCGTCCCGCACCGGACAGCACCTTCTCGACATCGTCCGCCAGCGCCGGCTTGGTCATGTGGCAGTCGATCCCCGCCGCGCGGCTGCGCGCCCGGTCCTCGTCGGTTCCCCAGCCGCTCAGCGCCGCCAGGTAGACGCCGCCCAGGGCCTCGTTGGAGCGGATATCGCGCGCCAGGTCGAAACCATTGAGATACGGCATGCCGATGTCCAGGAACATCACATCGGGCCTGAACTCAAGCGCGGTCGCCACCGCCTTCGGCGACTCCAGCACGATGCCCGTGGTGTGGCCCAGGTTGTTGAGCAGCAAGGCGAGCGACTCGGCGGCATCGACGTTGTCATCGACGATGAGAATGCGCAAGGGATCGACGGCCACCTGGCCGCGCGCCGGCTCGCCGCCGGCCGGCGCTTCCGGCACGGCCAGCACCGATGCGGGCAGGCGCAGCGTAAAGACCGATCCGGCATCATCGCCGTCGCTGGCCACATCGATCCTGCCGCCGTGCATCTCGGCCAGGTGCCTGGCCAGCGCCAGGCCAACGCCCAGTCCCGTCTGCGATCGCTCCGAGCCTTTGTCGACCTGCGTGAAGAGATCGAAGATCCGCGGCAGCATGCTCGCCGGGATGCCGATCCCGTTGTCGATCACACGCACCGATATCGCGTCGTCCGCCACCTCGGCGACCAGCGCTATCTGCCCGCCATGCGGCGTGTACTTGGCCGCGTTGTTCAGCAGGTTGCTGATGACCTGCGCAATGCGCGTCTCGTCGACCTCGAGCCAGACCTCGTTGCCGGGCACCGTGACGGTGAATTTGTGGCTGGCGGCGTTGATCAGCGGACGGCTGGTCTCGACCGCGCTGTCGATGATCGCCCCCAGCGACACCCGTCCCGGCTTCAGGGCGACCACGCCGCGGCTGATGCGCGACACGTCGAGCAGGTCGTCGATCAGCCGCACCATATGCCCGAGCTGCCGCTCCATCATCGGCAATATGCGCGCCTCCTGGCCGGGCTTGCCGATCTTGAGCAAGGTCAGCCCGGTGCGGATCGGCGCCAGCGGATTGCGCAGCTCGTGCGCCAGGGTGGCGAGGAATTCATCCTTGTAGCGGTCGGCTTCCAGCAGGCTTTGCGTTTGCAGCTGCAAGGCCTGCATGGTGGTGTTGCGTTCGATCAGGTCGGCCGCCTGCCGGGCGATGATGTCGAACAGGCGAAGATCGCGCTCCTTCGGTTCATGGCAATGGGTCCAGTGCGTGGTGATCATGCCCACGAGGTTGCCGTTGCGCGTGAGCAGCGGCGTCGACTGCGCAGCGCGCACGCCGGCCTTGCGGAAGGCCTCGAGATCGTCGCTGCCGACGATGTAATCGCAGTTCTCGAAGTCGCGCACGATCACGCGCTTGCCGGTCTCCAGCGCCTTGCCGCAGGTCGTGGCGCGCCCCGGATAAACCCATTGCCAGAAGCGGACGGCGTCTTCATTGAGGCCATGATGCGCGATCAGCTCCAGCTCGCCGCGTGCGCGGTCATAACGCTGCATGCTGCCGAAATCGGAGCGCATCACCAGCGTGGCCGCGTCCACCAGTTTCTGGTACAGCGCATCGACCGAATCTTCATCGGCCATCATGGAGCTGATGCCGTGAAGCAGCCGCGCATCCTCGAGCTCGATCTCCAGCTGGCGCTTCTGCGCTTCGACGATGGCCAGCGCCTCGCGCAGCTCGGCGGTCTTGTCTTCGACCTGCGGCACGCGCGGCGCTTCGCTCCTGCCCGATGCCGCAGCCGCAGAGTGAACGAGGGGATCTTGCATCATTTGAACCTTTCGCACCGCATCGCGGGCTTGCTGATATGGCATGAGGTCTGAGCCTGATGACGTTTCTCATCAAACTGCACCGGCGGCCGGCCAGCGACGCCTGGTGCAGGCTTCCGCCACGAAAGCCCCGATCCGGCTGATTATGCCATCTCCGCCCGGCGGCATGTACGCCGGATGGCTTGCATGCGCGCCGGTGGGCTGCGATGTGGCGGATATGCAGGTTCAGGCGGTCCGCTCCTTGCCCGGAGAAAGCGACATGCCATTCTGACAACCATTCTTGACGCGGTACTTTTCCATTTAAAATCGATTGGCGACGGGCCATGACAGCGACAATTAATCGATTTCAATTGCAGACAGCAATTTTTCGCAGCCTACGAATTCAACGTTTGCCACCTGGAACTTCGTTATCGGCAGAAAAAAACAATACACATAGGTTCGTATATGGCAACAGACTTTCTCGTCTTCTGGATAACACACCCTTTGGGCATCGCGATTTTCTTTATTGCCATGCCCTTAATCTGCTGGCGTTTAGTTCGAAGTGAAAAAAATCTATCTCGACGAATCAGACCGTATGTCTTGGCCTTTACATCGAGCATCGTCGGATTAATCATCCTTTGTTTTCTTACATCGTTAATGGACTTCGGTAGTCGTGCTACTGGCCCCGTGAACGAACTTGGCCGTTGGGCGACGATACTAGGCTGGACGATTCATCTCAGCATCTTGCTTAGTGTGTTCGTATTGCCGCTGATCGGTTTGATAGCAGTACCTGTTGCGGCACTACTTCTGCGGTTTCAGCGCTTTGAGATGAGAAACATCGTTGGCGTGCTGGTGTTTTTCTGGGCGATTCTGACTTTTGCAGTTTGGTCCTTCCCAGACAATAGCTGGGCAGAGTCGCATCGTTTCGGCTCATTCGTCTCTTATGGTCAGGCGATTGCATGTGGAGTGGCATTTATCGCCGTACCGTTCTTCTTTACACTCTATTTCATGAAGAGCAGAAACTTCTTGACTACAGATAGTTCGCTAGGAAACAAGTAGTTTGCTTCCGGCCTGGAGCTGACGTTCATCAAGGACATGAGGCAGTACGTCTCCGAGAGAAAAACATGAGCAATCGCACTTTTGCCTGTCTGCACTGTAAAAACTGCAGCGCAGAGATCAAAATATCGATGCATTTCACTGCCCTCTATGCGGTCGAGAGAGTATTCGAGTTCACTGGAAGCTGCATGTCCCATCACCCCGAAAGAAGAAAAAATGGGACTCATTCTGGGATAGATATCTTCTTGAGTTACGGCAGATTGAAGAATACAAGTCCAACAAAGATATCAGTGAACTACGCTTGCCTCTTTTGAATATTCATTTGCGGAGATAGCTTTTTAAGACATTGCTAGCCGAGGTCGGCGTCCGGCCAAAAGACGACTATTGCAACGGAAAATCCATATCTCAGCCGTCCGTATTGTTATTCTTTCTTCTGTCCATCCTGAATGCCTAAATCAAATACTGAAATATCCATTCTAAAAAAATCGAAGTGGCTTGGTATAACCGCGGGGTGGCTGGCACAACTTGGATTGACAACCTTTCTTCCTTTCGTCGCGCTCATGGCCATGCGGCTTTGGTCACTGACAATAGAGGACTCGTCAATATGGCTTGAGTATCCAAGTGATACAACGCATCCTGGCTGGTATGTACTTCAGGCTTCGATAGCGTTGGGCTCATTCTTCGCAGGCGTTCTTGCGGCTCTTCTTTCCCCTAAAAGGTCCATAATTGTTCCTGTTGCGCTCGTTCTCTTGAGTCTTTTGGGAACGGTGTTCGAACAATTACCTCTTCCGATGTCTACCTTGATTTTCTTGATTTGGATGGGCGGGCCATGTGCAGGGTTGATTTTCGGATACGGGGTTATTCGATCACTCGAACAATCCCGCATGAAATGAGGACTTCGGATCGTAAGAAAATGTCCGTTATCGGCCAGAAGCTGACGAGGCCATTTGGAGCGTGACGGTAGATTAACTATGGTCCAATATTCTAAGAGATTCAAAATTCAATTTTTCCTAGCCGCCTTTTTAATGGCGGCTGCTTTTATCTTGTTTTTTATCATTCTCTATTTTGGCGCGAATCAGTTTTTAGTCGCGCTAGAAATTGGTGTCGTTATTATCAACATCATCAATATTTTTTCCTTTGTTCTTTTAGGATGGATGCGTTCAAAGTAAGCCTTTTTTAAATGCTTGCACTGTCTGGTAAGGAACATGGACCTTCATAAGGTCCGCTTCCGGTCAAGAACAGACTTCTATTCAGATGAAAATAAAGCTCACCCTGATCTTTTCCATCTTCGTCGTGACAATCCAATGGTTGACGGTGGTCAGCTTCATAGATCGTGCATATTCGTCATGGCTCAAGATGGGGGACAGGACCGTATCGTCCAGCATCGGTGGGGTAATATTTTTCGCTGCCTGTTCGTTGCTGTGTATTGCCTACCTCATGCGGTTGAACGATGAGTTACAAAAAGCCGGATCATCCTGGCGATACATCAGTCAGGCTTCACTGTTGATGGGTATGGCTGGGCTGCTGGTTTTCTTTGGCATGATCGGAACAGCGATTGTAGTCCTTCGCTGAAGATGTCCGCTTGCGGCCAGATGCCGACCTTCCATGCAGATCCACATGCTGAATTCATGAATAACAGAAGATCGCTATTTCTTTCCATCGAAGCAGTGGCTTTGGGTGGTCCATCGTCTCTTTTGTTTATTTTCGGACTTCCTTATATCGTGGGAGGATCCATTTCTGAACTGGTCGAAGGCCGACTAACTGGCCCTATCGGTGCTGTAGGCAGTGCATGGACGCTATTGCAGTTCTGGAGCTTAGCGTTTTGTACGATTTCTCAGCGCCCATACCGGTTCGGACTGGGATTTGGCCTCGGTGTCGTCGGTTCCATTGGTGGAATCGCTGTGATGCACGTAGCTATGCCATATTGGTTTTCAGCAGCGTTGATTGGACTCCCCTTTTTCGGAGCTATCCAAGCAGGTCTTGATTCGAAGGACGTTGGGACAGGTTCGTTAGGGCATTAACGTCCGCAATCGGCCAGAAGTGGTCGTTTCAACTTTTCAAATAGTTTGGGTGGTACATGAGAGCAGAGGAAATGATAAACGGCTATCTTTTGTCCATCGATTGGGAGGACAACAGGAGCTATGCGGCCATAAATATACTTACGGTTGAAGGAAAAAAAATTCGAATCGACGCAGTAGCACTGGGCGTCAATGATGTGCAAGTTTCCTTTCATTACGTCAGTTTCCGAGCGGGTCTCCACACTCATTATGGAAGAGCGTGTCTTGGCGAGATTGAGGGAGGGAATATTTCGACCGATCGCCTGACTCTAGAAGGAGACTTCGGTTGCTTTGATGTAGTCGCAGGTCGCATCGAAATAACCGCGTGTGATATGCATGAATAACGTCCAGGTGAAGTAGTTTTCCAAACCTCGGCACCAGCGATCATTCGCACAATTCAGCTATCAATTAAAAGTCCGCTTTCGGCCAGAAGCGGACCACAATATCGGCAAGAAGAATCCAAGACCAATATCGTGCCCTTCGATCAAAACACTTTCGCTGTCATAGCAAATTCTTTCCCCTCATATCTGAAGGCATCCGCAGAATTGCTTGTTGAAAAAACTCTTCCAATCACTTTCTCAAGTGGACCTTTAATCGAAGTAAAGGTCGCAGCAGAAAATCTCAAGCTACCCGTCCGGATTTATCAGCAAGTCGACGAGCAAGTGTTCAGGAATCTTCCTGCAGAGGCGAGTACTTTGTACTCATGCATATTGACGAGGCACTCTGATGGTTATCTTCGCCAGCGTCACTTGGCACAAATTTTCAATCGAAAACAACCGTGGATCGCCCCGTTTGTAATTCGATTGGCAAGTGAATACGTCGTCGAAATTCTCTACGACATAGAAAACAATTTTGATCGCCTCGATACTGCAATGTACGCCCGATTCTTGAGAGAAAATCCGGCATTCTATGCACAGGCAAAAGCGAGGATGATTAGCTATTGGGATTGCTACTATCGTGGGACTTGTAAATACAAGAACGACTACGTTGGGTTCCGGTTGTTTACTCGCTGGGATAGACTTGTCCAGGAGTCCAAAGCGATACCAGAATAAATGCGTTCGGCCATAAGGCCTGACTGGTTAGAAAGACGAATCGTGATTACAAAAGAAAATGCCCCTATTGGATGGACTTTGCTGATGTCTGAACTGGAGGATGCAAAAGAACACCTCTCCACTTTGATCGAAGATATGCGCCGGGATCCGGCATATGGCGCAGCCAATCTACGGATTGATCTTGGACATGTTTTTTCGCATCTCAACAGGGCATGGCATCGCCGGGACATTCGCGAAGACCTGAGTGAAGTGGAATGGAAGAAGGCGAGCCAGTTTCCCTCGGATATTGAACCGATATAAATGGTTGGCTGACGGTGACACGCTGATCAGGAATCCATCGTCAACAAGCGGCCGGGAATGGAAAGTGTGATTCGGCTTCGGGCAATAAAACAATTATTCGGAAATACAGATTAAATGAGATATGCCATTCTGACCTTTGCAATCACGTTCATTGCAAGTTCAGCTGCAGCGCAAGCGATTCCCGTATGCAGCAAAGCAGACGAAACGCGCTGGCAAGCGGTCACGACCCGAGAAGTGGCGCCGACGGTGTTTTATCCGCCTCAGGCACGTGAAGAGGAGCGAGAAGGCACAACACGCGTCCAGTTCACGATCGACAAAGACGGAAGAGTTTCTTCAGCGACGATTCTGTCGACGTCAGGTTATCGGGATCTTGATACGGAAGCCGTACGTGCCATTATCTCCAAGGTCTATCCGCCGATGGTCTGCGGTGGGATTGCACAGGAACATACAACGGCACGGTCCATCAATTTCCACCTGAATCCCGAACCGGCACCACCGGCTCCACCTCTCGGCGCAGCCAAGCGCGCAACGATTAATTCGATATTGAGAAAACTGCCGCCCAACCTGCTGCCGACAGCCTATGCGGTACAACTTGTCGACAAAATCCCGAGGCGGCTTCAAATGGAGTATCCCTCGATTCCGCCCGAAGCGCTGAAGCAGATTGTCGAGGAGGTTCGACTGCAACTTGAGGCCGCCCGAAAGAACACATCGGAGGTGAGCGAAAGCTTGGTTCAATATTTCAACAGGCGGTATAGCGAGAGTGAGTTGATCTTGCTTGAACAGCTCGTCAATCAACCCGGAGGAGAAACCTTGCTGAAGAAACTCTCTGCGCTGTTCCAGGATCAGCGAGCAGTTGTCGTACGTTGGAACGACAGTGTGGTCGAGCGCAGCCTCTCGGACGCGCTAGGACGACAAAAAGAACAAACGTCCAATGCAGAATGGTTGGAACGGGGAAAGTAACCTCGCGCGCAGACCAATTGCGATGTCCCAATTAGCCCAATGGCGAGCTGCAAAAAAATGAGAGAGAAAATGTTCTCTAAGGACGTAATCTCCCTCCCCTCGTCCGGGATGGTGAAATGGGCGATCTTCAACACCATTATCCCTCCTGGGCCTTTGGAGCGTAGTGGCTTTGCTTTGGATCGTTGCGATTCTGATTGATCACGGTCTAGGCCTGCGGCTGATCTCGCCTGATTATTCTTAAGTGTGAGCGTCTGCTACCGGCCAAGTGCTGACCTAGTCGGCAGCCATTACCTCATTAAAATGACTCCATGAAGAACTCATCCCTAGCGTCCAGATCTGCTTTAGCGGCATTCGCCATTGGCCTTGCAATATTGGTGCTGCTAGACCAAATGGACTTGGAAGCCATTTTGATTATGGCGCTTCCTCTATTCTGTACGGCAGTAGCGGCGGCGTTTTTTGGGCGCAATCTTTCACGTCCTTGGGTTTATTCATTTTCCATCGGTGTGGCGAGTTACGCTTGCTATTTCATATTGGACTCGTATCTGGGAATTTTCTCGATACCTATACCCAAAGATGGAATTTATCACCGAATAGTTGGGGAACCTGGCGTTCTCGTCCTTGGTACTTTTAACATCTGGCCGCTTTGCGTTTTTTTTATTTCAGTCATATTTCTCGCCTATATGATTTGCCGCGTCTTCACTAAGAGGGCGGTTCAGAGATGATTTCCTTATAAAAAGATAGGTTCGCAATCGGCCGCCAGACATCGACTCCGGTGAAACACACTAGCAAGTCCATATTTCTACAATGAAAAAATTAAAATACGGGGATGTTGTCGAGATCAAGACGAAGAACGGGTTGGCTTATGCGCAGTACACACACAAGCACAAGCAGTTCGGAGCTCTATTACGGGTATTCAGCAATATCTACACTAGTCGGCCTGGCAATCTACCAGAGCTCATAAAGCTTGAGCCCACGTTTATCTGCTTTTCCCCGCTTGGTGCTGCGGTGAATCGTGGCATTGTTTCAATTGTGGATTGCGCTGCTGTGCCGTTGGAGGCACAAGCGTTCCCAACTTTCCGAGCAGGGATCATTAATCCGTCTACCAAGAAAGTGGATGTGTGGTGGCTATGGGACGGCGAAACGGAATGGCGCGTCGGGGAAATAGACGCTGAGCAAAGAAAACTCCCAATTCGAGGAGTGTGGAACGATACGCTATTGATCGAACGAATTGAGTCTGGATGGATGTCAAACACAGATCCACGGTAGCGAGCGCAATCATGTCCGCAATCGGCCAGAAGCGGACGTTAGTCAAAGCATAAGAGACCAGGATTTCTGTAAATAAGATATGTCAGCCATGCTTAAGACCACCCGTATCTTCGCAGCGTTTTCTGCGGTGACGGCTCTTTGCGTCGGATATCTTCTCTGGGCTAATCCAGACTATGTTCCGTCGGCAGATGGAGCAAAAGAGCAGCTATGGGCGATGGATGACATGCGCGCTCATTGCAGCTGCGACGATGTGGTACTGGTAGAGAAAATAGCCCCGATAGCCGATTTTTCATATCAAGAAAAAAAGGGGCGCCTAGAGAAGCATCCCTCCCCTGGCTATTGGTCCTTTATTTTCAGACTGAACAACGGAAAACGCTTTTCCGCAAACGTCTTACCGTTCGGCTATGCCCCCGTGTTTGTGGGGCGCTATTCTGAAATAGTTGAGGAAGGCACCTGAGTCTCTTGGCGCTCTAAGCTTGTCAGAAATCGGCCAGGAGCAGACATCACGGATAGCGGGATAATAAGAAAATTCAGACAAGGTGAGTAACGCTTTGGAAATTGGCGACTAGTTGATGAAAATTGCGTACATCCTATTAATGGCCTTCGGTTTAATCATGTCTTCTGGCTCTCATGCAGCGAGCTTTGACTGTGAGAAGACCATAAATCCAGTCGAAGAGATCATTTGCGAGCAACAAGAAATTTCTGACTTGGATGACTTGCTGGACCGCACTTATAAGACAGTCTTGCAAATATCGACCAAGACCATCTCATTAAAAGCCGATCAATGGAATTGGCTTACAAATGTCCGCAATCGCTGCAGCGATGCAGCGTGCCTCACTGATGCCTACGAGGCACGTATTTTCGAACTTGAAGATAGATGGGAAAAACAAACCAATGCACTAAATGGCATGTTGGTGCGTGATAAGGCATCAAAGGCCAAGCCATTTGAAGGCAATTGGAAGTCATGCCAATTGTTCAAAGCGGAAGAAATTTGCTCCTCATATCGACTCATACAGAATGGAAAGCGAATTTGCGGTGAGTTAGAGCAATGGGCAACTTATCGTATCTATGAAGGACGCCTCCAGGCGACGATCCAAAGCGCGAATCGAGCTTCCGTGGAATTGTTTTGCGGCCCAGGTAGCGAAACCAAATGTACATACGAAAACGGTGCACAGGAGAAATGGGAGAAGGTGAAAAGTTCATTATCCGTTTGCGGGAATCAACTGTTCGATACCACTCCAGCCAAGCCGTGCGATGCATTGACCGCTAATAGAGGTTTTCGCTATCAAACATTGACAAGTAAGGAGCGGGAGGAAATCCTGTCGCAACCTTGGGCAAATAGGTGCATGAATCAGCATGAATAAATAAGCACGAATGACGGCGATCGCCCAGAAGCCGACATCGATGACACTTACTGAATTAATGGGAGGGGGAAATGAAGTATCAAATTGCGCTTTTATTGTCTTTTGGCTTGTGCGCTACCGCCAATGCTCAGCGAATTGCTCAACCAAGCATGGACATTGTTAGCATCGCTAATCAATTTATCGTATCCGGGGTTGCAGCAAAGAAGTGTTCTCTAATCGATGCCGCAACGGAGCAAGCGTTTCGAACAAATTTCCTTGCCGTTTCCATACGAAAGATTCAGGTTTTGAAGGAGCGCAATCCGCAGTTAACAGATGATCAAATAGCAGAACAAGATAAAGAATCCACGGAGCAATATAGAGCTAGGGCAGAACAAGTAATTTCGCAGTATGGTTGTCAGTCCCCAGCAGTCCAAGAACTAATTCAGCGTTACAAAGCACAGGCGGCCTGGAAGATCGGCGGTTAGTTCGAACAGTACTGGACACTATGCGACCAGAAGCAGTTACTGCACAACCGCCATTTGCAGAAGGATGACTATGAGTAGACTTGGAGTGATTCTATGCATCATGTAAGCGGTCATCATTGTGCTTTGTGGTGGGATGGCATCCGGCGCTGACCCAAAAGGAAAATTTGTTTTTCTACAGCTGCCACTGGTTCTTCACGACGCATTGATCTTCAAGTTGGGCTTGCACCGCTATTTCGAGAAAATGTCGTGGCTAGAAATTTACCTTGCCCTCGTCTCACCTACTTTCATCTTTCTCTATGGCGTCGGTTTTTTCATCGAAAAAATTGGCTCGGCCACTGAATCATATAAAAGCTCCTGAATTCAGCATTGCGGCAGGAAATCTATTCGCTTGCCAGCAAACTGAAATCTGAAAAATTCCAGAGGCCGCAAACATGCATATTTCGGATGCTTCTGGACACCTGGTTCGGTCTGAGCTGGACACTCAGATCGGAACCAGATGGACACTGTTGCGGAAGCCTGGACAAGCAGTCCGGCAACGCGAGCGTTAAAACGGTCACATGGACAGTTATTCGGCAACGTGGACTATTTAGACTTCAGCAAGAGATTTCTTGCCCCGCAACTTTCTCATTGATTCCCCTTTCAGCTGGATCTTGTAAGCCTGGTGGACCACACGATCCAAGACAGCGTCTGCTATCGTGGGGTCCGGGAAGAAACCGTGCCATTGTTCCACGGGATACTGGCTGGTGATGAGTACCGAGCCCGTACGTGAGCGCCTGTCAACCACGTCGAGCAGCACTTGCGCAGCTGCTGGTGTCATCTCTCCCATTCCGAAATCATCCAAGATGAGCAGTGCCGGTTTGTAAAGTTGCTCCTTGAGTGACGGGAGTGAACCATCGAGTTGGCCTTCGACGACAGCACTGTACAGATCTGATACGCGATGGAATGCCACAGACATAGCTAGCCGGCACGCCTGCTGACCAAAAGCCGAGCCAAGCCACGTTTTTCCGACGCCTGTGGCACCGAGAATGATCAAATTCTGATGCCGAGAGATCCAGCTACAAGTCGACAAGGCGGCAACAAGCGTCTTATCAAGCCCGCGCGCTGCACGGCCATCCAGATCCTCTAGAGAAGCCGCCTCTGGAAAATTCGCGCTCTTGATCAGCCGATTTAGCTTGCGCGACCTCCTTGATGCGCTCTCGGCTTCAAGAAGCATTCCCAGACGGTCATCGAAGGCGATGTTCTGCAGCTTGGGTTGCTGACTTTGTAGTTCATAGGCCTCGGCCATAGCTTGGAGCTTCAAGTCACGGAGCTGGATGGTATTTTGTGGTTGGCTGCTCATATTCATTCTCCGAAGTATTCAGGGCCGCGCACATTGTCATGTGTGGGGCGTGATTCACCGTTCTGCTGCTTGGCCGGCCGCAAGTCGACGTTCGTCTTGAAAATCGACTCAACATTGCGAAGGCTTGTAATGTTCGCCCTCAACGCATACGTACAAACCGCCTCGAAGCGTTCGTTCCCATGTGTTCGCGCCAGGCTTCTCATCCGTTGAGCAGCGCGAAGTCCGTTCGTCGGATCTCGTCGATCATGGAGGTGATAGGCGATCATCTTGCTGGCGTTAGGACCGATACCTTCCGCCCAATGAATTAGGTCTGCTGGTTCAGACTCAGTGACGGCTATATGTGAAAGAGGCCTGTGCTCCCGCTCAGTCACTGTTGCGCCTTGCTTCGTCTGGACGACGTGCAATGCGATCCGGCGGCCAGCCAGGAAGATTTCAAGGATGGTCTGGGTGAACCTCAGATCAACGCGATTTCCCGAGAGGTAGTAAGGTACAGAGTAAAACGCACCTTGGTGCTCTACGTGGTAATCCTGACCAACTCGGACCTGATATTTCCAGTCACACAGCTCAAAGGAACGCTCCGGCAATGGGCGCAGCTTGTCCCTTTCCGTGTCTTCCATCCATTGGTGCCGGCATCCGTCCAGTTTCTTAAAACGATGATGATTGAGCTTTTCGCTCAGGGCGTGAAGCTCGGTATTGAGCTCGTCGAAACTAAAAAACTTTCGGTGCCGCAGCCGGAAGAAAAGACGTTGAGCAATCTGGACACCAACTTCGGCCTTCGGCTTGTCTTTCGGTTTGCGACTCCTGGTCGGCCGTGCTGCCGTGCCGTAGTGAGCCAGGCAGTCCCTGTAGCTAGGATTGACGACAATGCGATCACGCTCTCGTCGCCACACCGCAGCTTTTAGGTTGTCGCTCACAACCCAGGCTGGAGCGCCACCCATGTACTCAAAGCACTTGATGTGACAATCCACCCAATCAGCTGTTTTTTGACTAGGTACTGCATAGATAAATGTGTAATTGGAATAGCCAAGCACACCAATGAAGATCTGCGCCTCTTCGATGGCACCGGTTTCGGCATCGTGGACATCGATCGTCCGACCAGCAAAATCCACAAACAGCTTATCGCCCGGAAGATGGATGCGCCGCATGACGATATGTAATTTCTTGATGTGCTTACGGTACCCAGAGGTGAACTGCGTGTAGCCAATGCCGGCGGGCTCGGATTCACGCCATTCCTGCCAGATATGCTCTAGGGTGGCGTCTTCTGCCTGCATCTCTTGATGCACCCATTCCCAATTGGGAGCCGGCTTCGGGGCGGCAGCACTACGGTCGTGAGTACCGATCAGGGTACGCCACTGGTCATCATCGACATCTTTGATGTCACTCCAATTAAGCGTCGTTGCTCGCAGTTTATTGCGCAAGACACCCACGGTCGTGGGGGAAATGCCAACGGTGTCGGCGATGACTCGGTCTGAGCTGGATAGCTCATAGAAGTGCAGACGCGCTATCTCTCGCTGCAAATAGATTTCTAGCCTCATAGGCATCTTCCAAGCAGCGCAGGAGTAGCGCCGCAAAAGGGTGAGCATTCCCCTTACGCTCTCCTTGACAGGAAAGACGTTGCAGCCGATACTCCTCCGCGAGATCTGAGATCTTTTCGGTTACGGCCGACGATAAAGCCCGAGTCTGGTCACTCGGGCTTTTCGCTTTTTAAGGGGGGATTTTTGTTCTTAGTTTCTGACTAGGTGAAATCTCCTCAAGTAATTGATGGCCGTGATGCAGAAACATCGCCAGCAGCGGCATCAAATTGCTGTCCACGTTGCCGAAACGCCGTCCACATTGCCGAAACGGCGCTATTGGACGGTATCCAAACAATCGGTGGCTCATCCTACGCAGAACGTGTCACGAAAACTACTAGGCTATCTGGACATTTGAAATGCCTTTTCACCTGGACGATCTTGATCTCGACAACATCCCAGATCCCTACCAGTCAGTGCTAAGACACATGGCCACAGCGGTCGAAAGCCGGGCTGTCACGCCGGCTGTTGCGATCAAAGTGATTCGCGAACATGTAGTACCGCTTCTTTCCGAGGTGCACAGGCCTCTGGTCTCCATTCAGGGCCAGCCCTCCTGGGACAAGATCCAGACCCTCTACCCCAAATTGGTATTTGCTTCTGAACTCCAGCAGGAGCAACAATTGGCCGCGATTGGCCGGATGATTGAGTTGTTTGTCAGGCATACGGCCAGGCCACCGCGGGAAATTGAATTTCCGTCGTTTATTGAGGTTTTCTCCTTCCACCGACTGTGCGGCTACCTCGGAGTCCCTGTTGCCAGGCCGTTTTTAGAAACCGATGACGGCGCGGGGGATCTCTACCGGTTCTGCAAGTACTGCTGGTTTCCTGTCAGGCGCAAGGACGTATGTGCCTTTCATACGACCCGTGTTGATAGGGCCGTAGCCATCGACAATCAGCCGGCGTGTGCACATGTTTCCGTCAAACAAGCGCAACGCTTGAGAGCAGTCTTTGAGCAGCAAGTGCTGACGCTTACCTCTAAGGACGAGATGGAATTTCACGAGTCAGGCTTCGACCTGCCTGTGCTTCTTCCGCCATCTGGCTTATCTCAATGGCTGGATGCGCGACGTCCTCACTTGGCTACCCTGGTGAGGAAGCAGACCGGCTTGTCGGCCAATAATCTTCGTAGTCTGTCAGCCGTTCTTTATGGCGAAGAACTTGGCGCTGAGATCGTTGAGGCAATAGGTGGAGCGGTTCATTTGTGGACGCCGATCACAACTAGAGCCGAAGGATGGCTGGCTGCGTGGGCGGCCAGATCGCCGAGAGGCGGAGCTCGTAGGCGCGGATTTAAGCTTTTAGACGTGTAGAAAGAAGTCACCCCAGGCGGGGTTTCCGGCCAAAAAAGCACGTGTCCCTGGGGGCAGGTTTTCGCAGAGGTGGCACCGGGAGGCTCGCAACGTAACGCTAGCGCGAATACGGCAAGGTAAATATGGTCCCTGTAAAAGCTCACCTTTCGAGCCTATCGGTACCATTAGAACGATTGCCGTTTCCTGCATTTGCTACAGCTTTGCTTGATTCATCCGCTTCGATAGCTCAGCCGCCTCTTCGCGACGCTCACTGTATCTATCCGTGAGGTAAGGCGAAATGTCTCTTGTTAGAAGTGTGAACTTAAAGAGCTCCTCCATCACGTCGACCACGCGCTCGTAGTATGGCGACGGCTTCATCCTGCCGGCGTCATCGAACTCCTGATAGGCCTTCGCCACCGATGACTGATTAGGAATGGTCAGCATACGCATCCAGCGGCCGAGGATCCGCATTTGGTTCACGGCGTTGAAAGATTGCGAACCACCAGACACTTCCATGACGGCCAAGGTCTTGCCTTGTGAAGGACGGATAGCCCCTTGGGTCAGCGGGATCCAGTCGATCTGGGCCTTCATGATGCCGGTCATGGCGCCGTGGCGCTCAGGCGAGCACCACACCATGCCTTCGGACCAATTGGCCAGCTCACGTAGCTCAACGACCTTCGGATGTGTCTCCGGCTCACTATCTGGCAGCGGCAAGCCGCGCGGATCAAAGATCTTGACCTCGCCGCCCATCGCTTCCAGCAGCCGGGCCGCTTCCATGGTCAATAACCGGCTATAAGAGCGTTCACGAACAGATCCGTACAGCAGGAGAAAGCGCGGACGGTGGGTCGATGCGCCAATTTTCGAGAAGTCACCGATCGCCGGCATCTTGAACTGGCTGGGATCGACGTTAGGCAGATCAGTTACCTGGTGCGACACGTTGGCCCTCCGCATTGATCACGACTTCGCCGTCTTCCTTGGTGAAAGCGCCTTGTTGCGGGTTCGGGAGGATGTCCAATACCAACTCGGACGGACGGCACAGCCTAGTTCCCTTGGTCGTCACGACGAACGGCCTGTTGATCAGGATGGGATTGGCCAGCATTGCATCCAGTAGTTGATCGTCGGTCAAGGTAGTGTCATCCAGACCCAGCTCAGCATAAGGCGTGCCTTTCTGGCGGATGGCCTCACGAACCGTCAGGCCGGCATCCTGAATCATCTTGACCAGCTGCTCGCGGCTGGGCGGATGCTGAAGGTATTCAATCACGGTCGGCTCTTCGCCGCTGTTGCGGATCATGGCCAGGGTGTTGCGGGAGGTCCCGCATGCAGGGTTGTGATAGATGATCGTCATGGTGAGGTCCTATTGTGAAATCGGCTCTGATTGCGGGCGAATCGCCGCCGTAGCGAAAAAGAAGAGAATTGCCCCCGTCGCCGCTATGGCAACCAGGGCAGCTATGGCACCGGGATAGCCGCCCCCGACGCTATACAGGAGCGAGGCGACGAACGGACCGGCTGCGAAAGCGATCGTGACCGGCGTTGCCATCGCGCCGCTGATGGCGCCGTAGGCCTCACGGCCATACAACTCAGCTGGCAACGTCACTCGAACGATGGTCATGACGCCGTTGCCCATGCCGTACAGGATGGCAAACAGTCCGTAGAGCACCAGCCATTCAGCTGGGGCATAGAGCAGAAGCAAAGCGACTGGCAGCAAGGAAATGGCAAACTGGCCCGTCTGCCTGGTGCTGGCCTTCTTCCCGATCGTGGTCTCCAGGATTCGGCCCAACACCTGCATGGGGCCAATCATCGCTCCGATTGCGGCGGCATAGTACGGCGTCATTCCTCGATCATGCAAAATCGACATCAAGTGCAACGACATTGCCGAGAACACCAGGGCGTTCAAGGTCACGGCCGCCGTCACTGCATAAAAACTCGGTTGCCTTAGCACAGCCTTCAGATCCCAATCCTTATTGGCGGCGGCCTTGGTCTTCTGAATAGACTTGGCTGCTGGAAGCAGCATATGAACCGGCAGGCAGATCACCAGGTTGGCTACCGCGTAAATCTGCCACGTCGTCCGCCAGCCATACTGCTCCAGCAACCATTGGGTCAACGGCCAGGCGACGGTACTGGCAAAGCCACCAAAAAGCGTCAACATCGTGATGGCGCGGCGGAAATCCGCCTGGAAGACCTGGGTCAACACGGCGAACGCCGGCTGGTATAGCGTCGCGCTCATGGCCAGTCCGATGACCGCCCAGATAAGATAAAGCCCCAGCGCATCGTGAACGAAAGACATGGCCGCCAGCATCAACGCGGCCAACACGGTTCCGGCGCCCATCAGCAATCGGCCACCGATGCGGTCAATGATGCTGCCGGCCAGCGTCGACATCAGCCCGGAAATGAGCAGCGCAAGGGAATAAGCTCCGACCACGACTGGCTTGGAGAGCTGCAGCTCAGTCTGCATCGGCTGCATCAAGATCCCGTAGGCATAGAACATCGAGCCCCAGCCGACAATCTGGGTCAGCCCAAGCGAAGGGATCAGCCAGGTCGATTTGCAGGCCTCCACTTCAGCTCCCCACTCGCAGTGCCAGGGCAGACAGCGTCACCAGCAGGACGGGCAGCGTCAGCATCGCGCCCACCCGGAAGTAATAGCCCCATGAGATGTGGATACTCTTCTTGTCCAGCACATGCAACCAGAGCAAGGTCGCCAGGCTACCGATGGGGGTGATCTTGGGACCAAGGTCGCTGCCAATGACATTGGCGTAGACCATTGCCTCCTTCACCACGCCTTGGGCTGTGGTGGCGTCGATCGACAGTGCGCCCACCAGCACCGTCGGCATGTTGTTCATGATCGACGACAGGAAAGCCGTCAAGAAGCCGGTACCGAGGGCAGCGCCCCAGACGCCGTGCTCTGCAAAGCCGTTCAGCACGCTTGTCAGGTAGTCCGTCAGGCCCGCATTGCGCAGCCCATAGACAACCAGGTACATCCCCAGCGAGAAGAACACGACCTGCCAGGGCGCACCCTTGATGACCTCGCGCGTGGAAATGACATGGCCTTTGCCAGCAACTGCCAAGAGGATCAGTGCACCAACCGCTGCTACGGCGCTGATGGGCACACCGAGGCCTTCCAGCCAGAAGAAGCCCACCAACAGCAGCGCAAGCACCCACCAGCCGGCAACGAACGTTGCTCGATCATGGATGGCAGCGACGGGATCCGGAACCTGGGTCAGGTCATAGGTTGCGGGGATATCGCGACGGAAGTAGAGGAAGAGCACGATGAGCGTCGCCACGACTGACACGATGTCGACGGGGATCATGACCGAGGCATATTCTGCAAAGCCGATCTTGAAGAAGTCCGCCGAGACAATATTCACCAGGTTGGACACCACCAGCGGCAGGCTGGCTGTGTCGGCGATGAAGCCGGCTGCCATGACAAAGGCCAGCGTCGCCTGGGGCGAGAATCGCAGCGCCAGCAGCATGGCGATGACGATCGGCGTCAGGATCAGCGCGGCGCCATCGTTGGCGAACAGGGCGGATACGGCTGCGCCCAACAGGATCAGCAGTACGAACAGCATGCGGCCGCGACCACCACCCCACCGCGCTACGTGCAAAGCTGCCCACTCGAAGAAGCCGGCCTTGTCCAGTAGCAGGCTGATGATAATGATGGCGATGAAGGTACCCGTGGCGTTCCAGACGATGTGCCAGACAACCGGGATGTCCGAAAGATGAATGACGCCGGCAGCCAAAGCCACGGCCGCACCAGCGCACGCACTCCAGCCAATGCCGAGCCCCTTGGGCTGCCAAATCACAAAAATCAGGGTGAGCAGGAAGATGACAAAAGCGGCCAGCACTTTCTTTCCTTGGTCGAAGAAGAGGAGTCAGGGAGGCAGGAGCCCAATGGCTCCTGCCGTAAGGTTTAAACCGGGGTGGCGCCGATAGCGTCCATCTCTCGCTTGATCGAGGTCTTTTCAAGCGTGTGGAACGGCAGGCTGGCAAAGATGTTCACGCGGGTCATGATCTGACGCGCAACCTTCGAGAATACGGCGCGCTTTTGCTCGTCGGTACCGGTAGCAGCCGCAGGATCTTCGAATCCCCAGTGGGCCGAGATCGGTTGTCCAGGCCAGATCGGGCATACCTCGCCGGCGGCGTTGTCGCAAACCGTGATGATGAAGTCCATCTTGGGGGCATCCGGTGCCGCGAACTCATCCCAGCTCTTGCTGCGCAGGTCATTCAGCGGATAGCCAGTCGCGTGGATCTGTTCCAACGCCAGCGGATTGACGGCGCCGGCTGGATGACTGCCTGCGCTGTAGGCGTTGAAACGGCCTTTGCCCATGGTGTTGAGCAGTGCTTCGGCCATGATGCTGCGAGCCGAATTGCCGGTGCAGAGGAAAAGAACGTTGTAGGTCTTCTGTTGGCTAGTGGACATGGTGACTCCTTGGCGTGAAGGCATGACGGTTCCAGGCGTTGATTATTCGGTAGTAGTGGCTGGCTCGCAGCATGCGGTTACCGGCGAGCACACATTGCCGCCGCAGCAGTTCTCGGTGAGAAAGCCCAGAACATCGTTCATGGCGGTGTAGTTGGCGGCATAAATGACGAAGCGCCCCTCCTGGTGCGAAGTCACCAGACCAGCGTGCGAGAGCTCTTTCATGTGGAACGACAGTGACGATGGAGCAATGTCCAGGGCTTCCCCGATCTTGCTGGCAGCGCTGCCTTCTGGCCCCACCTGTACCAAGTGACGGAAGATGGCCAGGCGAGATTCCTGGGCCAAAGCAGCCAGTGCGGTGATAACGGTCTTGGTTTCCATAGCAGCTCCAATCAATCCAATGATTCAATTATTATTGAATAATCGAATTAAAACAAGAGAATGTCAGATTTTTGTGGCAGTAGTCCGGAATCGATCAGGAGCACTCATCGTCGATGCCTATGACGGTATCATCGCCGAACGTCGGTTACGTTCCAAAAATCACATATCTCATAGATAGGGGGGAAGCAATGTCGCTGGAAATTCAGGACCACATCTCCGTCGCCGAAAAATTAGGACAGCTGGGAGTTCGCGTTCCTAATGGCCTGGCCATCCTGCCAGTAAACATCGCGGCGGCGAACGAAATTCAGGACCTTCGACAATTTGTTGAATCAGATACGGTAAAAGCGCTCTGGCGGATCAATGACATCAAATTCGTCGAGATATTCGATGAAAACCAGGAACCGCCTTATTTGCAGCAATACGGCTTTGAATGGTTCGGACCGACGCTGTTTGTTACCGCGGGCTTACTTGCTCAAGATCCGAACGTATTGTCTGTGACCCTTGGGTTGATCACCAACTATCTGTATGACCTGTTCAAGGGAGCTAAAGGCGGTACGGCGTCTCTCAACGTGGTTTTCCAAGAGTCCGATGGAGCCTGCAAAGAAATTCGTTATAACGGACCGTGCGATGGACTGAGTCAGATCGCAGAGATAGTGCGCGAAATGGGGAAAAAAGATGGCACTGTCTGACGTAGGGAAAGGGGCGCAGCTGACACTCAACGAGGCTATTCAATATTTCAATGCCGGCATCGAGAAGGCCGAAATTTATCTTAGCCCGGCCAGAGATAGCAAGTTGCAGCTCGCGCGCTGCCATGAAATGGACTTTTTGCAGCAGCAAGCGACGCGTATCAAAATTGATGCTATTCAGCAAAATGACGAGAACGTAGCGAATCTTTTCCTTGCATTTGAATGTGCGATAGGAGCTGTGCGCGCAGAACTCTTGATGTGGTTGCTCCTCAAGCAAGAAAAGCCTAACAAAGCATGGGACCAACTGATTTCGGCCCAAATTGCTTGCTTAGATGCGACGCGCGCTCATACTGGTTTTTCTCATTGCTCTGACCGTCTTCAAAAACTACAAAACATCGAAGAAACAATATTTCCGCCGCAAGTCTTTCTCAGCGCGGGATTTGTTGCTCAAGCGCTCGAATGCTCTATCTGCCGCCAGCGCTATGGAACGTGCGGACATTTACGTGGCAAACCTTATATGGGGATGTTTTGCGAGGTAATACATCGCGGCATTCAAGGGGATCATGTTGCGATAGTCGAGGTGCCTGCGGACAAGCGCTGTCGCATTGTGTCGTTTAAGACTAAAGATGGTCATAGAGATAGGCTCTCGTGGGACATTACCCCCTATGCAGCAGGTGAGACGCATGAGGATGGAGGGCCTTTGCATGCGAACACCATTTTTATGTCTTTGAATCGATATCCTTACTTGACCAGTTCAAGAAAGGTCTTAGACACGGAAGCCAGTGAAACCGAACAGGCTCAATCGGCTTGACCCGAGGCTTTTTACCGACCATGGCCTCCTGCTCAGAACCCTACGAGCTTCATCGCGGCACTTGCCTATTTCAGTGATGGTGGACACTTGGTTCGGCGACGTGAACGTTTCTAGTTCAGTCGAGCTGGACAGCTGGAAGACCATAAAACTACTCAGCGCCGATAGCCTACCTCTCTAAGATGCGCGCAACCAGCCAGTAGAGGCCCTACAGATATAAATGAAATGTGCAGTAATATTCGGTGCTGCTGCCGAGGGCCAAGCGTCTGGAGCGAGGCGTCTCGCTCGAAGGGATTGAGTCGAGTCACCTTTGCAGGCTAGAAATTTATTTCCAGTAATGCAAGATGAAAAAACGGAGGCCGGAAATAGAAAAAGCCCGCCAGAGGCGGGCTTTCGCTTACGTTTTGCCTGAAACTCGACAGCCGACTAGAACCGTTTTCGGGGATGAGGGCTGCCAGGCGATTGAGGTGAATCTTATCACACCGCGTTTAGGACTGCTATCGGCCAATATCAGACTTCTGATGCATCGCTCTGCCCAGATCGCTACTGCACCGTCAAGCTCGTTTCGGTTTGAGTGTCCAATTCAAACCGAACTGGGTGTCCACTAGCCTCCGAATATGCAGCACTCAACCAAAGGAGTTTTTCCATGACGATTACCACCTTCTTGTCCAGTCAAGAATTCTCCCAAGATGCACTCAAGGCCCTTGATGCCACTGTTAATGGGCCTGTCTTCATTGCCGACTGCGGCGCCACTACTCATGTCCTGCTGAGTTTTCAGAGTTATCAGGAGCTACTCGCCCAGCGTTCCAATATTGCGGTCTCGCTGGGAGCACCAGACGTGGCAGATATCGAGTTCGATGCTCCGCGCCTCGATATCCAGTTACGGAAGGCTGACTTCGGATGAAAATCGGTCGAGAACCTATGTTTGAAAATAAATTAGCCCGCGCATGCGGGCTAATTTATTTGATGCATTCCAACTGTCCACAAAGGTGAACTGAGAGTGTCCACGTGGCCGAACCGGATGTCCACCATCACTGAAATACGCAGCAAACAGCCGGAATCTCTCCTTCATGGCGGCAGGCTCGATACCGGAGCCTGTCCTGCATCGCCCTCCTGCCTTCACGGCACATCGAGCTGCCCACTTCATTTTTCTTACATAGACGTGTAAAGGCCATGCCGCCCTGAGGCGGCATGGCCACTTTGCGTGCGACTACGCAGACAGTTTTTGCATTTCCACGATGAGGTCAGCCTTGCCTTCGAAGCCGATGCCGGGCAGGTCTGGCATGGTGATATAGCCGTTGTCGACCTTCACGCCGTCGGGGAAACCGCCGTATGGCTGGAACAGGTCCGGATACGACTCATTGCCGCCCAGGCCCAGGCCGGCCGCGATGTTGAGGGACATCTGATGGCCACCGTGCGGGATGCAGCGGCTTGCCGACCAGCCGTGCTCCTTGAGCATTTCCAGCGTACGCAGGTATTCGACCAGGCCATAGCTCAACGCACAGTCGAATTGCAGCCAGTCGCGATCCGGGCGCATGCCGCCGTAGCGGATGAGGTTGCGTGCGTCCTGCATCGAGAACAGGTCTTCGCCCGTCGCCATCGGGTTCTTGTAGTAGTTGCGCAGCGTAGCTTGCAGCTCAAAGTCCAGCGGATCACCGGGTTCTTCGTACCAGAACAGGTCGTACTGGGACAGTGCCTTGGCGTATTGCACGGCGGTATCGAGGTCGAAACGGCCGTTGGCGTCGACCGCCAGCTTCTGCCCATCCTGCAGGACGCTCAGGATGGAGTCGATACGGCGCAGGTCTTCGTCCAGCGAGGCGCCTCCGATCTTCTTCTTGACCACGGTGTAGCCGCGGTCGATGTAGCTGCGCATCTCGTCCTTCAGCTTGTCGTGGTTCTGATTCGGGTAGTAGTAGCCGCCGGCAGCGTAGACAAAGATCTTGCGGTCGGGCTTGCCGTCGCCGTAACGGTCAGCCAGCAGCTGGAACAGCGGCTTGCCTTCGATTTTTGCGACCGCGTCCCACACGGCCATGTCGATGGTGCCGATGGCGACCGAGCGCTCGCCATGGCCGCCGGGCTTTTCGTTGGTGAACATGGTCGCCCAGATCTTGTGCGGGTCCAGGTTGTCACCCTTGTCATTGACCAGCGAGGCTGGGTCCGCTTCCATGATGCGGGGAATGAAACGCTCGCGCATCAACTTGCCCTGGCCATAGCGGCCGTTGGAGTTGAAGCCGTAACCGACGACCGGCTTGCCGTCACGAATGACGTCGGTGATGACGGCCACCAGGCTCAACGTCATCTTGCTGAAGTCGATGTAGGCGTTACGAATGGGGGAACTGATCGGTTTGGTTACTTCACGGATTTCGACGATTTTCATTGGGCTCTCCTCAACATCGCCCGAACTGGCGACATGGTCTTTTCTCGGGAGCCCCTAGATTATTGGCGGATTGCTGACCTATACTTCACCTTAAATCAGTTGATTATTAACTTACGGTGAAAAACGACTTTTCGTCCGATCTGGAGTTCTTCGTACTGCTCGCCCGGCATGGAAGCCTGACGGCAGCTGCCAGGGCGCTCGACATCACGCCTCCCGCCGCCACGAAGCGCCTGACCTTGATGGAGGAACGGCTTGGCGTTCGCCTGGTGAATAGAACGACCCGCAGCGCCAGCCTGACTCAGGAGGGAGAGACCTATCTTTCTCACGCGACGCGGATTCTGGAGCAGTTGAGCGAGATGAGGGAGGCCGTCACCCGCAGCAGCAGCGAGTTGCGAGGCCAGTTGGTCATCAACGCCACGCTGGGGTTCGGTCGAACCACTATCGCGCCGTTGGCGTCGGAATTTGCCAGGCTCCATCCCCATGTCGAGGTGGACGTGGAGTTGACAGACCGGCCGGTCGACCTGATTGAAGGCCGTATCGATATGGCCATTCGCTTCGGCGAGTTGCCGGACAAACGCCTGAATGCGCGTCGCCTGATGAGCAATCGCCGGTTCCTGTGTGCCTCGCCACGGTATCTGGAGCGCTTCGGCGAGCCCAAGACCCTCGCAGACCTGGCCCAGCATCGCTGCATCATCCATAAGCAGAACGACGATGCCTATGGCATATGGCGCTTCATGCATGACCAGCACAACGAGGTGATGAAGGTGAAAGGCGCCATGGCCAGCAACGATGGCGACATCGTCCTGGGCTGGGCAATTGACGGTCACGGCATCTTGATTCGCTCGGAATGGGACCTGGCCAAGTACCTGGAGAGCGGCCGCTTGAAAGTGGTTCTTCCTGAATTCAATCCGCCGTCTGCGGACTTGTATGTTTATTATCTGAACAAGAAGAATCAAAGTGCGCGCGCCAGGGCATTCATCGACTTCCTTGCGGAGAAATTTAAGAAACGCAGGGCCTCGAATCTTCCCCCCGCTGATTCCTAGCGCTCACTGAAGATGCTCCCCGGCCTGGGATCGCGCTTGATCTGGGATCGGCCAAACACGGACGACAGAATGCAGCATCTACGGTCCATCGCGCAAACTATACGGCGACCTGGCCCGTGCCCGGACATGCCCACGGGAGCAGAGCCACCGATATTGCGCCCCATGCCCATGTGCGCCGGTGGCGATGACTCACATCCGTTTTGAGTGCGTACATTCCGTATAAACTACAACGTTATGTCCGAATCCAACATCGTCTCGATAAAATTGCGCTCGCGCCTGGCGCTGATCGCCCTGCTCGCCCTGGTTCCCTTGCTGGTCTTTTCAGCACTTGCTGCAAAACGATTGAGCGACGGCACGCGCGAGAGCGCCATCAGGGCCATGCGGGAGACTGCCGGCGCCACCTCGCTGATCATCGACCGCGAACTACAAGGGGCGGTGTCAGCGCTGTTGGCCCTGTCCCGCTCGCCTTTGCTGATCGACGAAAAATTCGCGCAATTTTATGATCAGGCGAAATCGACTGCGTTCGGTGAAATTGGATGGGTGATCCTTTATTCTCCGGACGGCTCACAGGTGCTCAATACCCGCATGCCGTATGGCGCGCCGTTGCTGATTCGCCCCTCGCCGGATGAATTGATCCCCATCATCTCTGCCAAGGGCGTCCACATATCCGGAATGGTGTGGTCGCACGCGCTGAAGAAGCACATTATCTTCATTGACGTTCCTGTCATCACGCGCAGCGGGAAGAGTTTCGTCTTGTCGCAAGCGGTCTATGCCGAACATTTTTCCCTTGCCTTTAAAGAGCGGGATATTCCTGCGAGCTGGGTCGTCGGCGTGTTCGACAAGAATGGATTGACGATCGGCCGAAACGTGCGGGCGGATGAATTTGTCGGGAAGGCAGCCAACGCGGAGACGGTGGAAGCCATACGCTCTCAGTCAGACCGTATTCGCAGGCACACGGTGCGAGGAAACCTCGAGGTGTACGACGTCCTCAACCGCTCGGCCTTGTCGGGCTGGACCGTGGCCGTGGGAGTGCCTGCGGAGGAAATTGACGGCCAGGTCCGTGAGGCCGGCTATATCGCGGCGGGAGGGTTACTGCTGGCGGTCGTTGTCGCACTCATCGGCGCCGGGGTAGTCGGACAGCGCTTGGCTGATTCGATAGAAGCTGCCGCCGCTGCCGCCGCCATGCTGGGGAAAAGCGAAAACCTGCCCATGATGAGACGGTCCGGCACGCCTGAAATCGACCATCTGCAAGACTCTATCCTCAGCGCGTCAGCCAAGTTGAAAGCCGCGGAAGCTCGAAACGCCGAACTTCTCGACTCGGAGAGGACGGCAAGGAACGCCGCGGAGGTCGAGAACAAGCGCAAAGACGAATTTCTGGCGATGCTGGGGCATGAGCTGAGAAATCCGTTGTCGGCAATCACCGTCGCCGTTTCTCTGCTCAAGATCAGAATCGGCAACGATCCCGCATTGCGCCGGCCAACCGATATCATCCACCGGCAGAGCGATCACCTGCGGTCTCTGCTCAACGACCTGCTTGATCTCAGCAGAGTCGTCTATGGCAAGGTTCAGCTGGAAACGCATCCGGTGGATCTGGGCACGCTGGTTGCCGCGTCCATCAAATCCATGATGGATACGTCGCGGCTCGCCAAACACCGGTTCTCCTACCGTACGGAATCAGTCATGGTCGACGCCGACCACACGCGCATGGAGCAAATCTTCAGCAATCTGATCGACAATGCCACGAAGTACACCGATGAGGGAGGGACGATCGAGGTTCTGGTCACGGCAGACCAGGGAATGGCTTTGCTGCGGGTATCGGACACGGGCGTCGGTATTGAACCGGAACTGCTTCCTTATGTTTTCGACGTGTTCGTCCAGGGCAACAATACATTGGCTCGTACCGAGGGAGGAATGGGCATAGGGCTCAGTCTGGTGCAAAAGCTGGTCGCGCTTCATGGCGGGACGGTCGTGGCCCGCTCCGCCGGAAGAGGAAAAGGGAGTACGTTTGAGATCCGGCTTCCGCTGCTGGCCAATGACACATCGGCGACGTTGGCCGCGCCGGCCAATATCGATTCTTCACTCAAGGGCATTAAGGTATTGCTGGTGGAAGATCAGGATGATCTGCGTGAAATCACCCATGCCCTCCTTGCGGAACTAGGCCTGGAAATCCGCTCTGCCTCCAATGGCAAGGAGGCGCTGGCAGTCGCCGCGATTCACCAACCCCAGGTCGCGCTGGTAGACATCGGCCTGCCCGACATGAACGGCTATGAACTGGCCGCCGCCCTTCGCAACACCATGCAACCAGCATCGATACATCTTGTCGCCTTGACGGGTTATGGGCTTTCCGGCGACAAAGATCAGGCCGCTGCGGCAGGTTTTGATTTGCACATGACAAAACCGTTGCCCATGGAGGAATTGCGGCGCTACCTGAGTGAGATGAACAATCGAACTTGAATAATCCCGCTGGCGGTGCCGTGCGACATGGCAGCGCTGACCAACCCAAGATTCGCGGATGCAGTCGGAGGACAGCGAATGAACAATGAGCGAAAGATCAGTCAGGCTCTTGCCGAGTTCTCAGAGTGGGCAATGCCGTGGGCATACCTCCAGGATACGTTGGCGGCCAAGGAGCTTACCCAAGAAGAGCGAACGCTCATCAAGCAGATATGGAACGAGGCCTGTTCTTCCGCATATTGGACGCTCTCAAGCATGCCATCCGACATCGCCAGGGCAACAGCAGGGCTGAAAGCCAGTTTTCCTTGGCTAAGTGATGGCGCTATCCTTAACCTCACTCGTGCAGCTTCGTATCAATGGAATTAAACCTTCGAAGCAAGAATAGAGAAGCATGTTTTCGGACGTCGGCGTTCGGCCAGAAACAGACATTCGGATACTCTGGCCATTGATCAAGGCCCATTGATCTGAGCAGGGCTACTTCTTGCAGCCATTCGGTATCTCAACCAGCCGCCGGTCGGGGCCAGACAAAATCCTGCCCACAAATTTACTGCGTTGACAGCAGTGGGTATCGTGGCAGCAAGTCTTGATCGGCAAGGCGAATCTCGATGTCATGGGCGAGGTTGATATGCTCGGGATTGTTCACGTCCAGGATGCCATCGGTGATGCTGATCACGATCGTACCCAGGCGTTTTCCGTCTACATCCAGCACGGGCTCGAGACGATGAGCTTCTGGTACTTCGCTTGGCGTTAGCGCGCGGGGCAAGTAGAGCATCCATCCGACGCTGGGTTTATCGTAAAAGACGGGTTCATACTTGGCCGGCTGTATGAAGAGCGCCTTCGGTGAGTACAGGGCTACGCAAGTTTGGATGAATCTCGCGGCAGTTTTCCAGTCATGCCATTCATCAATGTCATCCAGCGAAATACTGATAGTTTCCAACGCAGGCTGAGGCGTGTTGTAGCCGATGGACAGTGACGCGCGATGTCCTTTTTCGAGCTGTCCGTTCCACAAGGTGCAGGACCTCGGATGGCTTTCACCCTTGCGGCTGTAACGTTCCCGGTGAAACGCCAGCAACGCGGGTCCTGCTTCGGCATTTTCGAATGCGGGATAACGGAACGATCCATCTTTGTCTCCAGTGGCGAGCAGCCACTCTTTCGGCATCAAGAGTGAATCGATACCGCCCAGCAGCTCAAGAATCTGGTAGGCCGCCCTCATGCGATCACCCAGCGTCTTTTCCTGTGACCACGGTTGGTAGAAAATTTCGATGCTGTAACGATTCATATCGATCAGGGTTGAAGGTGAACATTGATATCTGCGCCTATTCTTTTGAGGATAGGGAGCATGTACTTGTAAGTGGCCGGTTGTTCAAAATACCAACTGTACTTCACCGGTGGGCGGGGCATAGCGAGAGGATTTTGCGCTTTTGCATCTTCCATCATGCGCTCGAGGATATCTCGATGAAAGGTGTATTTGACGTCCAACTCGTCATCGAAAATCCAGTCGTGGCCTGCTTTGGCTTCCATCAAATGACACTCTGCCAGCTGAAAGCCATCAAAATTCTTACCAAGGTACGTCCATTCTTCAATGTAATTATCGGTAAGTACCATGCCAGTTATCCTGGCTTGATAGACCATCCAATTCTTTTGCTTGGGAAAGCTTCGTCTGAAAATTGCACCGGATGCTGGCGGACATTTCTCGCACTTCTCTTTTTCCTTGGCTTCTGAGGTAACTTGTGCAGTTGGCGAGGCCTTTGCCTGGTCAGCTTCCTGGCGTCGCTTGTCGATTTCTTCTCCGACGATCACCCCGCCAGTGCCGCCTAGAATTGGCGGCAACGCACGAAGAATATAAGGGGCAGCACGTTCGGCGACCACCGTCCCTATTCTGACTGCTATGCCTGCCACTATTGTTCTCCTTTCAGGCGCCGTGCGTGCTCTCTCAAGAGCGCATCGAAATCGTCAAGCCGTTGCTCTGGCGTGGCGCCTGGTCGAGTCAGGTAATGGCGGATCATCTCGTCCGCGAACATACCCGGGCCGTCGGCCTCGAGATACATCATGTAAACCATGTGGGGCGTGGATGTGAAGCCGAGTTGTTGCGCAGTGTCGTAAGCGGTCTGCATGCGCGCAATGATTTCGGTGCGCCCGGGATCGGTCAGCATCTCCGGTCGCTTGGCCAGGAACTGGTCGGCCACGGCCGCCACGAAATTCTGTGTATCGCGTGCCAGGAAGGTCTGGTATTGGGCGTTAGTGAGCGTCAGCATGGTGGCGGGCAATATGGACGCGACGACCATCGAGCAGCAGGTGCCACTCGACAATGTCGCCGAAGAATTCGCGGCGTTGCGTCTCATTCAGGTCTCGACCAAGCGTTGCGAGCACGCGTGGATCCCAGAATCGCAACATGGCAATCCGATCATCAGGCAATCGCAGATTCAGGCGATCACCCAACATGGCGCCAAGGGCATCTATCGCCATTGGCGAAATGATCCATGTCACAGCCGGAGCCTTGGCTTCAAGTCGCCCGATGGCACTCCACAGCTCGGGCGTGGCATGTTGCGGGTCGATGAGCCACGGACCTGCCTCGGAAAGCATGTCGTCGATCGTGCCAGCCAACAGCGACAGGACGCCTGGTTGGCCAGGAAGGGGGGCATGCGACGCGTTGCGGTGATATAGCAGGCCGTCGATGAGCGCGTGCAGGCGAAGGTCAGGGAGGTCGGTTCGCAGCGCTTCCAGGTGCGTCATGAGGTCGGCGGCCATCGTCAATCTCGCACGATCATCGTTGCCCCGGCCGTGGCGGCCTTGGCCATGCAGCTGAGGCAAATGCCACTGTCCTTCAATGCTGCGGCTGCCGCGGTGGCCATAGGTACGGCGCCGGCATGGGCCGTCGGGCCTGAGGTTGCTTTCTCGGCGTGGGAGGTCAGGGCCTGGCTGGCGATCAAAGTCGCTCCACAGGCCGTGCGGTCACCTTCACGTGCCGGGGCTTGTCCGAGCGAATTCATGTCGCCGGCCCCGCTGGTGATGGGGTAGGTGCCTTTGCATTTGGGGCATGTGGTCAGATCGCCCACACGGGCAACCGCCTTGCCATAAAGAAGAAATGACTGGTCGCCGGTGATGACGGTACCGCCATGACTTGTCTTGTCACCAACAACAATGAAGGATCGGCTCACGCTCACTCCGCACTTAGATTTAGGCAATTACACCAGAGCATCTATGAGGCGATTCGATATGAAAGAACGGTCGAGGTTCCCATTTTGTGGGAATTGAGTTTTGAGGGCATCGGAATGTCGGAGGGAGCAGCGCCTTCCGGCAGGCGGCCACCTCGTGACGTCCGGTGCGGCTAGCAACATCGCCCTCAGTAGCATCGGTAATGCTGCGAGTTACGGTCTTTGATCTCTTTGGTTGACAGTGATAAAGCCCTCATGTGCGGGCTTTACTTGGTAGTCTGCGCAGAATTGAACGGCCGGTATCGGCCACAAACCGACATTCATAATTCACTCGCAGTGACTGCCAATTACAACTGCCAGAGTCCTTGAAACCGATATGAAAATCAAACGCATCATCACCAATATCGCCGCTGCCGAACCACATAAGGCGGACGCTTTTTACCGAGACATTCTCGGCCTCAATCTGGCCATGGACCACGGTTGGATTCGTACCTACGCGGGCTCCACCAAGATGGATGTACAAGTCAGTGTTGCCAGTGAAGGCGGTTCCGATACTCCGGTGCCAGGCCTTTCCATCGAGGTCGATGATCTGGGCGAGGTGCTGCGTCGTGTGCAGGCGGCAAACATTCCCTTGGAGTACGGCCCGGTCAGCGAACCGTGGGGCGTTCGCCGGTTCTTTGTGAAGGATCCGTTCGGCACACTCATCAACATCCTCGAGCACGAATAACGAACTCTACGAACTGCTCGTTGGAGAAGATCCAGCCGAAGGCTTGATCGAAATGTTCCGGGGTGCGTAGTTCATTCGGTTCCCAATCGACCAGAAGCAGGCACCTGCATAAATCGGCGCCTGTCGATTAAACCGAAAAATTGCCCCTACCCTTTTGCCCCTCATCTCCCCGCCTTCCTGAGGCTGCCATACGGATACACCCCTTCCCCTCCCGGTTCTCACAAGTCCAGGCACATCTTCGGAAAGCCGACTCATCCAAGGCGCGGTTGCGCGGAATCGGATGTAGCGACGCACCATGCTTCGGGGTTCTGCAATACAGGGCCGCACCTCCACATTGGTGCTAAGTCATTGATTTTATGAGGCCAGAATCCAAGCAACGACCGAATCTGGCCACCGACAATCCCCAAAAACACTATCACCCGATAACCAAATCTCATCCCAAGCGGCCTATTGGTCTTACCAATAAACTGGTATTATCCAATCCGCAAAACGACAAGGCCCGCATTCCGCCCGGTATGGCCGCGGCTGGCGCCGGCGCCGATTTGAGACAACTTATCTTCAAAAAGGAAACACGATGAAATTACTCCGCTACGGCCCGGTCGGGCAGGAAAAGCCCGGTATCCTGGACCAGGCCGGCAAGATTCGCGATCTGTCCGCCCACATCAAGGACCTCAACGGCGCCGTGCTGGACGATGCTTCCCTGGCCAAGATCCGCGCGCTGGATATCAACAGCCTGCCCGTCGTCGACGGCAGCCCGCGCATCGGCGCCTGTGTCGGCAACATCGGTAAATTCATCTGCATCGGCCTGAACTACGCCGACCACGCCGCCGAATCCAACCTGCCCATCCCGGCCGAACCGGTGGTGTTCAACAAGTGGACCTCCGCCGTGGTCGGTCCCAACGACGACGTGAAGATTCCGCGCGGCTCCAAGAAGACCGACTGGGAAGTCGAGCTGGGCGTGGTGATCGGCAAGGGCGGCGCCTACATCGACGAGAAGGATGCGATGTCCCACGTGGCCGGCTATTGCGTGGTCAACGACGTCTCCGAGCGCGAGTACCAGATCGAACGCGGCGGCACCTGGGACAAGGGCAAGGGCTGCGACACCTTCGGCCCGATCGGCCCCTGGCTGGTCACCCGCGACGAAGTCGCCGATCCGCAGAAGCTGGGCATGTGGCTGGAAGTGGACGGCAAGCGCTACCAGAACGGCAACACCAGCACCATGATCTTCGGCGTGGCGCATATCGTGTCCTACCTGTCCCGCTTCATGAGCCTGCAGGCCGGCGACGTCATCTCCACCGGCACGCCGCCGGGCGTGGGCATGGGCGTCAAGCCTGAAGCCGTGTTCCTGCGCGCCGGCCAGGTCATGCGCCTGGGCATCGACGGCCTGGGCGAACAGCAGCAGAAGACCGTCAACGCGTAAGCAGCAGCGCGCAAAGCGGCACCCACAATAAGAACGATGCGCAGGCCCACGCGGCCTGCGCCTACCTCAAGATCATGAGAAGGAGCACACAATGAATCATTACGACTTCCAGGGCCGCAGCGCCATCATCACCGGCGGCGCCCAGGGTTTCGGCTACGCCGTCGCCGAACGCCTGCTGCAGGGCAAGGCCAAGGTCGTGCTGTGGGACATGGACGAGAAGGCGCTGGCCGAGGCCCGTTCCAAGCTGGAGCCGCTGGGCAATGTCGAGACCATCAAGGTCGACATTTCCAATGAAGCCGACGTCAAGAAGGCCATCGAGGCGACCGAGAAGGTCACCCAGTCCATCGACATCCTGGTGCACAGCGCCGGCATCGCCGGCCAGAACAATCCGGTGGCCGACTACTCGCCGGAAGAATGGCGCCGCGTCATCGACATCGACCTCAACGGCGCGTTCTACGTCAACCAGGTGGTGGTCCAGCGCATGATCGCGCAGAACTACGGCCGCATCGTCAACATCGCCTCCATCGCCGGCAAGGAAGGCAACCCGACCGCGTCGGCCTACAGCGCCGCCAAGGCCGGCATGATCGCCCTGACCAAGAGCCTGGGCAAGGAAACCGCGACCAAGAACATCGCCGTCAACGCCATCACCCCGGCCGCCGCGCAAACCCGCATCCTGGAGCAGTGCACCCAGGCGCACATCGACTACATGCTGTCGAAGATCCCGCGCGCGCGCTTCGTGAAGGTGGAAGAGCTGGCCGCGATGGTGGCCTGGCTGGTGTCGGAAGAAAACTCCTTCACCACCGCCTCGGTGTTCGACTTGTCGGGCGGCCGCGCCACCTACTGATGCCAGGCCTGCGCCGCGCAGGGGAAGAGGCGCGGCGCCGGTGATTGCAGGCACAAACCAGGCAGCACACAACAAGTATTAGAAATTGCAGCACCGGCGCACGGAGTTCTTCCGTGCGCCAATCCAATACCCACAATAACAAGCGACCTCCGCGTACCGTGCGGCGGCGATGGACTTTTTGCGCCTTCGGTTTTAACCAAAAGCCTTTCGAGGAGAGACACATCATGGCAGCAGTACCTTACCCGGCCACCGCGTCGGACCTACAAGAATCCAACCTTTACCGCAGAATCACCTGGCGCTTCGTGCCCTTGCTGATGATCTGCTTCGTGTTCGCCTACCTGGACCGCGTCAACATCAGCTTCGCCAAGCTGCAGATGCAGACCGACCTGGGTTTCTCGGACGCCGTCTACGGCCTGGGCGCGAGCATCTTCTTCGTCGGCTATTTCCTGTTCGAAGTGCCGAGCAACATGATCTTGCACCGCGTCGGCCCCAAGCGCTGGATCGCCCGCATCATGGTCACCTGGGGCATCGCCTCGGCGGCGATGATGTTCGTCTCCAATGAAACCAGCTTCTACGTGCTGCGCTTCCTGATCGGCCTGCTGGAAGCCGGTTTCGTGCCGGGCGCGCTGTACTTCTTCACCAACTGGTTCCCGTCGGTGCGCCGCGGCCGCATCAACTCGCTGTTCATGGCCGCCATCGCCGTGTGCGGCATCATCGGCGGCCCGCTGTCGGGCGGCATCATGAAGTGGACCCACGGCATGGCCGACATGCACGGCTGGCAGTGGCTGTTCCTGCTGGAAGGCATTCCCTCGATCCTGCTGGGCGTGGTGTGCTACCTGGTGATCGACGACAAGATCGAAGACGCCCGCTGGCTCAAGCCTGAAGAAAAGAAGCTGCTGATCGACCGCCTCGCGGCCGAACCCAAGAGCGAAGCCGTGCACTCCTTCGGCGCTGCGCTCAAGCAACCGACCACCATCGTCATGTCGCTGATCTACCTGGTGCTGGCTTCGGGCATCTACGGCCTGGTGTTCTGGATGCCACAGCTGATCAAGACCGCCGGCACCGACGACACCTTCATCATCGGCCTGATCTCGATGCTGCCCTACATCTGCGCGGGCCTGGGCATGATCTTCATCGGCCGCAGCTCGGACCGCACCGGCGAGCGCCGCTGGCACCTGGCCTGCTGCGCGCTGCTGGGCGGCATCGGCTACGCGGCCGCGGCCTACTTCGGCAACAACACGCTGATCCTGGTGATCGCGCTGTCGGCCGCCGCCACCGGCATCATCGCCGGCATCGGCCTGTTCTGGATCCTGCCCCCGCGCGTGCTGTCGGGCGCCGCGGCTGCGGCCGGCATCGCGCTGATCAACTCGGTCGGCCAGCTGGGCGGCATCATCACGCCCTACATGGTCGGCAAGATCCGCGACATCACCGGCAGCGCCGCCATCGGCCTGTACGTAGTAGCGCTGGAATGCGTGGTGGGCGCTGCCCTGCTGCTGTGGGCGCTGCCGCGCCGGATCTACTTCCGCGAGCCGGCGCAGAAATGATGCGACCGTGGCCGATGCATGGCAGACGTGGCCGGGAAGCGGCCGCGCCTCCCGCGGTTCAGGCTGCTCACTGCCTGCCGTTCACCAGCCGTCAATGCCCGGCGAACGCCACCGGATGAGCAGCGCCCACGCTCAGGACCTGCACGCCCACGCGGGCGTCACTTGCCCTGCCGCGTCGAAACGATATTGCCCCTGCAGCCAGCCCCAGCCGAACAGGGTCAGCATGCTGTTGTAGTAGTTGAACTCGCCGTCGCCGTCCGCGCCCGCCTTGGGCGTCGCGCGCGACCAGGCTTGCCACTTGTCCTGCACCAGCTTTTCCTGCGCCGCCAGGGAATCGGCGGCGCCGGCCGCCTTGAGCCACGGCAGCACGGCGGCGGAAAAGCCCACCGGTCCGCGGCCTTCCGGCGCGCCGGTCACGGTGTTGAATTTTTCCGGTGGGCCGCCGTAGGCGGCGATCGCCTTCGTCATCGGCGCCAGCGCCGCGCGCAACGGCCCGGCCAGCGGGTCGCCGTCGTCGGTCACGCCGGCCCACAGGTAGACGCGGATCGCGTCGTAGCTGCCCAGCACCGAGCGCTCGGTATCGGGCTGGAAGCCCTTGCCGGCGTCGTAGATCACCCAGTCCGGCGCGAAGCCCTGCGGCGAGGATTGCGTCACCAGCTTCAGCGCGCCCTGCGCCATCGCCGCCCACGGGCCGGCCGGGTCGACCCCGGCGAAACGGCGCAGCAACGGCAAGGGCAAATAGCTCGGGTTGAGCCGCCAGCGATCCTTGCCGGCGTCGAAGCCATAGGGGCCGGGCAGCAGCATCGGGCCCAGCTCGCCCATCGCGCGCACTTCCTGCGCCTTGACCTGATTGAGCAGCATCATGCCGGCTTTCAGGTATTGCGGCATCTGCCACAGCCGGCTGGCTTCCAGCAAGGCATAGGCAAACCAGAGATCGGCGTCGGAGGCGGAATTGGGATCGATCACGCCGAAGCTGCCGCCCTCGCGCCTGCCCCACTGCCAGGCCGGCAGCTTGTCGGAACCGGCGCCGAGGTTGTCGCGGCTCCACTGCCAGATGGCGGCGAAGCGCGCGCGGTCGTTGGCCGCCAGCGCGAAGAACATGCCGTAGGACTGGCTCTCCGAGGTGCTCTGCTGCTCGGGCACGGAGAAATCGACGATGCGCCCGTCGGCCTGCACATGGCGCCGGGCGAAGGCCTCCCATTGCGGCCAGCCCGCGGGACAGCCCTGGGCGAAGGCCTCAGCGGCCTCGCCGGGCAAAAGGTTCACGAGAACCAGCGCGGCGCCCGCCTGCAGCAGGCGCCGCCGTTTGAGTGAGAGTGGTGTCATCGTCCATCGTCCAGCTGTCCGGAGAAATCACGCGTGGTCTTCGGCAAATCGCGGCTGAAGACGGCCGCGCGATCCTCGAAGAAGTAACGAACGAACAGCATGGCCGCGTATTGCCGGTCGCGTCCCGGCGTGACGTTGAGGTCGCCGAGCACGCCCAGCTGCCAGCGCGGCGCCAGCCGCCTTACCGCTGCCAGCTGCAGATGCGCATACATGCCGTTGTCGCTGCCGCCAGCATAACCGCAATTGACCGAGGACGCCGCCACGCCGCGGTAGGGCGACGGCAGGCAGGCCGCGGCCGATTGCGAGGCGCTGTTCCAGCCAAGCTCCAGGTTGCCCGACAGCTGCGACTGGCGCCCCTCCGGCGTCATGAACTGCGAGGCGACGCCGGCGCTGACCGAGCGCTGCGGGCTGTAGTAGCCGCCCAGTCCCCAGCCGAACTGGTTCTGGTTGTTGGCGTAATGCAGGTAATGCAGCGCCGGGCCGACATTGAAGTAATCGAAACCGGACAGCTTGAGGTCGTAGCCCGCGCCCAGGTCCAGCGCAAGCGCGCTGTTGCCCTGCACGTTGTGGCCGCTGAAGTCGGCCAGCTCGGCGTTGGCCGACACGCTCCAGCGCGGCGCGGCCTGCACCAGCGCCTTCACGCCAACCGCGTTGCGCCGCACGTCGCCCCACCAGTCGCCGGTGCCCGGCAAGGCCTGGCCGCGCCAGGACAGCAGCGAATCGCGCACCGGGTTGCTGCCCACATAGGCCGACCAGTTGCCCCACTGCGTCTGCTGGCCCAGCGCCGCCTGGACATGCAGGTCGGTGCCGCCGGCGCCGCCGTCGGTGACGCCGGCCGCGGCCTGCCAGGCGAGCCGGCCGAGATCGGTCAGCCAGACGCTGTCTTCGGCGCCGAACCAGAGCTCGCGCACGTTCTGCAATCCCGATTGGGTGGCCGAGGCCGGCACGCCCAGCGCCTGCGCCACCGGATCGGGGCTGATCGGCGCCGCGTCCAGGCGCAGGTTGCGTACGCGCAGGTCGTACTGGCGCGTGCCGTTGTCGCCGCCGAACCATTGCGCGCGCAACGCCGGGGCCAGCGTTTCCAGGTGGCCCTGGCCGTCGGCGCCGGCGTGGTTGGAATAACTGAAGCCGGCCGTGACCGATGCCGCGCGGATGCCTTGCAGCCCATCGGGCAGGTAGCCCTGCACGCTCTCGCGCAACTGCGCAGCGTCGTCGGCGGGCTGGGCGTCGATCTGCGCCTCGGCGCGCTGGCGCAGGCTGTCGGCCTGGACGAATTGCTTCTGGTAGTACAGCTGCTGGCTTTGCAGCGCCGTCACGTAGACCGACAGCGGCGCCTGCTTCGACTCCGGGGCGGCGGCCAGTTGCGCCAGCCGGCCGCGGGCGTTCTCGGCCAGCGCCCAGCCCTCGGCCATGCGCGCGTCGCGAGTGGCGCGGTACTGCGACGCAAAGAGTTGCGCAGCCTGTTCATAGCGCTCGCTGCCATAGAGGTTCCAGCCGCGCAGCGCGGCGGTCTGCTGGCGGCTGGCGCCCTGCCGTTCGGCCTCGTCCAGTGCGGCCAGGCTGGCGGCATAGTCCTTGGCCTGGTTGTAGCGGTCGGCGCGCAGCAGCTCCAGGCGGGCGCGTTGCGCCTTCGCGCGCGGATCGGCGGCCAGCGCGGGGGCGGCCAGCAGCTTCTCGGCGCCGGCGATGTCGCCCGCCTGCAGGCGGATCTGCAGCAGGCCCAGCTGCGCATCCACATTGGCCGGCTGCCATTGGTGCGCGCGGTTGAACCAGACGGCGGCCTCGGCCAGGTCGTTGTGCGCCAGCATGATCCATCCCACCAGCGCGGCAGCGGCGGCATCCTGATAGCCGCGTATGCCGTCGGCGAGCGCCGGCGCCAGTTGCGCGGCATCGGCGCCGGCCGGATCGAGCGCGGCCAGGCGCGTGAGCAGGCGGTCATAGACCAGGCGCTGGAATTTGGCGTCGCTGTCGGCGTCGCGCGTGCCGGCGGCTTCGGCGGCGATGAGCCGGTCGATCATCTCGCTGTCCGCGCCCAGGTTCTGCTGCGCCATATAGAGCGTGGCGATGCGGTTGGCTGCCGGCGTGCAGTCGGGGAAGACCGAGCGATAGAGGTCGAAGGCCGCGTCCTTGCGGCCGGCGCGGGCGAACAGTTCGGCCGCGTTCCACAGCCGGTCGATGCGCGCGCAGGAGAAGTCCTGCGGATACTGCGCGATCAGCGCCTGCAGCTGCGAGGAGCTCAGCGGCCCGACCGGGCCGCTCCTGGCGTAGGCGAACAGGCGCTCGATCTCGCCTTCCTTGTTCAACCGCGCGCGCTCGGCCAGCAGTTGCGCCGAGGGTGTCCATGCCCGGTCCTGCGCGCGGGCGCGCGCAAGCTGGCGATCGAAACCGGCCAGGTCCTTGTGCCGCAGCAGCTCCCACAACGGACGTTCGTCGACGCCGGCCGGCGCGGCGGATGGCGCCGCGCCCTCCTCCTGCGACCCGGCCTGGCGCGGCAGCAAGGCCTGCTGCTCGCGGCGCCGGGTTTCAGCGGCGTCGCGCCGCGACTGCTCGCCGCGCAGCTTCAGATCCTGCTGCACGCTGCGGGCCGCGCGGGCGCCGTCGCCCTGCACAACCCGGGCGTCGCCCTGTCCGCGCCTGAGCTCGAACTGCTGGGCCTGGCGCTGCACGCCCGTCACATTGCCCTGCTGCTGCGCCTGCACGGCGGACCAGGGCAGGCCCGCAGCCAGCCCCAGCAACAGGGCCGGGGGCAGCGCGGGATAAGTCACTCGCCTCATGCGTCGCATGCTCAGATATCGATGTTGCGGTTGCCCTGGCGACGGCGCAGGTGGGCGCGCAGCTGTCTCCAGCACAGCCATGCCAGCACCAGCAGCGCGAGCACCACCAGGCCGTACCAGGTCCACGGGTATTTGGAGGCCATGTAGCCCAGGTACTCGGCCTTGCCTATCGTGCCTTCATCGTAGGTCGGACCGATGCGCTGGGTGGCGACCTCGGCCTGGCCGAAGGACACCAGCGAGACGTCGCCGGCGATGTTGTTCCAGTAGGCCGGCGACACCAGCAGCGCCATGCCCTGCTGCAGCTGCTCGGGCGTGGCCGAGGCGAACACGGTGGCGGTGCGGTCATCCAGCGCGGCCGACCGGAACTGCATCACCAGCAGTTGCTGGTTGAGCCGGGCGTCGCCGGAGACGACGGTGTTCAGGTAGCTCGAATCGGTATTGCTGCGGTTGGTGCCGGCGATGGTCTGGAACTGCTGGCGGAACCAGTTCGACTCGCTGGTGGGCGTGGCCATCGGGATGGAGGCGCCGGCGAAGCTGAGATTCTTCTCCAGCGTCCATGGCGCGCCTTTCATCATGCCGGTCGGCAGGTTGCCGACGGCGCCGACGATGAGCGCATGGCGGTTCACCGTGGGCTTGCCGAAGGTCACCTGGGCCGCGCCCAGCGGCACGGTCTGCTTCTGCGCGACCTTGGCCAGCAGCGTCCAGGCCGCGCCGATGGTGGCGCTGTCGCGGCCGGCCACCACCAGCGCCAGCTGGCTGCCGTCGCTGTGCGTGACGTACGGGAAGGCGTTGCTGGAGAAGCGCGACAGGTCGGGCAACTGGGCGAAGCGGTACATGTAGGGCACCTTCACCGAGGAGTCGTCGAACAGGCTCATGTTGAGCGGGCCGGTCTGGTCGCACTGGCGGTTGGGCATGATGATCGGGCGGAACGACAGCACGTTGTTGCCCGGCCTGAAATGGCGCAGCGGCAGCGTCAGGCGGTAGTTGTCATAGAAGCCGCCCTGGCGGTCCTCCACCGAGATGGCGCGCTGGAACACGTCGTTCAGGTACAGGTTGATGACCATGCTGGAATTGATCATCGCGCCCTGCGAGAAATTCAGGTGGAACTCCATCTGCGCGTCTTCCTGCGCGTAGACGTCCGGCGGCAGGTTCACGTTGACCTCGGCCGGCGCGACCGACGTGATCGGCGAGGTGTTGAATCCCAGCTGCTTGAAGCTGTAGATGCCCTGGGTGGACACGTTCGCCTGCGGCAGGTAGTTGGGCAGCTCGGGCGGCGTGAAGTCGGCGATGTTCCATTGCGCCTGCTGCGGGAACTCCAGATGCTGCCAGGCGAACACCTGCGCCGCGCGGCCGACTTCGCGCTCGTCGTTGCCGGAGACGATCAGCATCACGTGCTGGCCGTCGGGCATCGGGTAGATGCCCAGGAAGCTGCCCTTGATCTGGGCGGCGATCCTGGCGTCGATGTAGGGCTTGATCTGCTCCAGCGTGCCCACCAGCACGTTGTCGGCGTTGCCCAGCCCGGCCAGCGCCAGCCCCGGCACCGGGCCGGCGCCATTGCCGGCCTGCGCGTCCACCTGGGCGATGGCCGGCAGCACGTAGCGCAGCTTCAGGCCGATGCCCTGCGCCACCATGCCGCCGGCGGCGAGGTCGTCATCCGAACCGGGATGCCTGGCGGTGATGATGTTGAATTTCTGCGCCACATGCTGCTTGGGATCGAACAGGTCGTTGAGGTCCGACAGCAGCGGAGCGGCCGGCTTGAGCTCGGCCTGCAGGCGCAGCGTGGATTGCGCGGTGTCGATCTCGGTCCACAGCTCGGGCGCGTTGGGATCCTCGCACTGGCTTTCCTGGCTGTGCTGGGCCACGCGGAAGATCAGCTGGTTGTAACCCGGCTTGAGCAGCTCCACCGGCAGCCGGATGTCGGCGGTGATCTCCGGCTGGCGCGCCGACAGCTGCAACTGGGCGATGCTGTGGCCGTTCAGGCGCACCACCAGCTGCGAGCGGTTGTTGAGCCCGATGGAATTGGTCGACACCAAGTGCAGCACGGCCGACTTGATGGTCTCGCGGCGCGACAGCGGCAGACTCAGCATGGATGCGCCGTCCAGGCGCGTCAGGCGGATCGGGCCGGGCTTGCCGCCCAGGTCGGCCAGATGGATGTCGCGCGTCTGCGATTGCGGCTGAGGCTGGGCGCTCGCCGCCGGCACAGGCGCCTTGACTGGTCCCGCCGTTGCCGCCGCAGCGGGTACGACGGGCGTGGCGGATGCAGCGGGCGCAGCCGCCGGCTGTGCACGGGCGGGCCCATGCAGGCCGGCCAGCAACAGCGCGGCGACGGCGACGCCGTGGAAGGCGAAGGAAGGAAAGCGACGGGTAAGGCTCTTGCTCGAAGTCATCGATGGCTCCGGGTTCACTGGATGAGATAACGGTAAAAACGCTTGAGGCGGTAAGGCAGCGTGGCGACGAAACGGGTCGCCAGGATCGGCGCCACCACGCGCCGGTGCAGATAACTGCTCAGTCCCTTGCAGAACAGCACGTACTGGCCGCCGGCATGCACCGTGCCCAGCCGCACCAGCAGCGCGATGCCGCCGAAGATGCCCAGGCGCTGGTTGCGGCTGGCGCGGAACGCGGCCCAGCGGCTGCTGTCGCCCGAAGACAGCGACACCGACTCGGACATGCCGTGCACGCTGCGGTCGGTAAAGCGCACGCCGACGATCAGGCTGGTCTTGTCGCGCGAGGAAAAACTGCTGCGCACTTCGATGGGGATCAGGCTCTCGTGGCCCATCGCCCGGTTGTAGATGCGCAGGTGGTTCATCTCCAGGTCGACTTCCTGTCCCAGCGCATTGTCGAACTGCAGCTGCGCGCCGCCGGCCGAGATGTCGATCACGCGGCACAGCAGGGGCGCATGCCAGACGGCCTCGGCGACGGCGGCCTTCGCCGCGCCTTGCAGGCGCAGCGTCGCGCCCTCCTCGATGGCCTCGGCCAGCACCTGCGGCGTGGAGGACGACGTGGTGATCTTCATGGCCTCGGCCGGCAGGTCCACCGGCACGCGCGGCGTGGCGCGCCGTTGCTTGCGTTCGTACAGCACGCCGATGCAGGCGTTGAGGATGATCAGGTTGAGCAGGTCCCAGCACAGCGCCGAGACGATCACGTCGCGGTGCTCATGCGCATGGAACAGCTTGACCAGCCCCACCACCATGGTCAGCACCACCGCCGCGTAGACGAAGTAGAACGGCCCCGCCAGCTGCGACACGGTGTCGTGCTCCAGGTGCTCGCCCTTGGGCGTGACGTTGAAGCTGGGCGCGCGCGGATTGCGGATCACCATGAAGATGGCCTGCAGCGAGAACAGCGACTGCAGCATCTCGTAGAGCTCGGAAATCAGCGTCCAGCGGTAGCGGCCGAACAGGTAGTCGGAGGTGAGGATCGCCCCCACCATCGCCGGCAGGCCGTAGGCGAAGAACTCCGGAATGCTGGCGTTGTAGAAGCGCAGGCCCAGCACCAGGTAGGCCATCGGCGCCAGCAGCAGCATCACGCGCGCATAGCTGAAGAACCAGTAGAAGGTGTTGGAGAAGTAGCACAGCTTCTGCGGGATGGTCATGCCCTTCATCATGAACACGTTGCGCAGCAACAGCAGCTGCACCATGCCCTGCGCCCAGCGCAGGCGCTGCACGATGAAGCTGGAGAAGGTCTCGGGCTGCAGACCGGAGATCAGCGGTTCGTTGAGGTAGGCGCTGCGGTAGCCCTTGGCGTGCAGCTTCATGGCCGTCTCGGCGTCCTCGGTGATGGAGACGCCGCCGATGCCGCCCACTTCGTCCAGGTGCGAGCGGCGGATCACCGCGGCCGATCCGCAGAAATAGGCGCCGTCCCAGAAATCCAGGCCGCGCTGGATCACGGCGTAGAACATCTCGTTCTCCGGCGGCATGCGGCCGAACATGTCGAGGTTCTTTTCCACCGGATCGGGGTTGATGAAGAAGTGCGGCGTCTGCACCAGGTAAAGCTTTTCGTCCTGCTGGAAAAAGCCCACGGTCTTTTCCAGGAAATCCACGGTCGGCACGTGGTCGGCGTCGAGGATCAGCACCAGGTCGCCCTGGCAGTGCGCCAGCGCTTCGTTGACGTTGCCGGCCTTGGCGTTGCGGTTGAATTCGCGGGTCAGGTAGTGGCCGCCGTGGCGCGCGGCCAGCTCCTGCAAGTCGACATGGCGCTGCTGCGCCTCGGCCGCCTTGGCCGGCGAGGCCTGGGTGCGCTTTTGCACGGTGCCGCCGTCGTCGAGCAGGTAGACGCGCAGATGGCTGGCCGGGTAACGCATGTCCAGCGCCGCGCGCAGCGTGACTTCGAGCAGCTCGGTCGGTTCGTTGTAGGTGGGGATCAGCACGTCCACCGTGGGCAGCTTGCCCGGCGTGGTGTCCAGCGGCAGCGGCTCGCGCTTCAACGGATAGACGTTGACGAAGAAGCTCAGCAGCGCGATCGAAATGCCGTACACCTCGGCGACATACAGCGCGACCATGAAGATGAAGTCGAACAGGTTGTCGTAGGCCAGCGTATTGAAGGTGCGCCACCACAGGTAGCGCAGCAGCAGGAAGCTCGACAGCAGCAGGAAAAACACGCGGAAGCGCCGCACATAACCCAGCGAGCGCATCAGCAGCATCAGGCCGACCGCAGCGCCGGCCATCACGAACTGCGCCGCCAGGTCGACCCGCACCGCGATGGCCGGCAGCAGCACCAGCGCCACCGCCGCCCACAGCGCCAGCACGCCCAGGCGCTCCGCCAGCCGCTTGCCGCCGCGGGCGGGCACGGTCAGTCTTTGATCGTCGTCAGCATCTTGCTTGGCCATGGTCGCCTGTTGTTCTTCGCTGTTCGGTGCGGCTTTGCCGCCGGGCGTCCGAGGCTAACACTCCCTCGACGGCCGTTTCGCATTGCAGCAGGAAAACTTTTGGTAAATTTTATTTAAGCTATTCAGTAAAAGGTGGAATTTCAAGCCACATCAATACGAATAGACACTCACAAAAAAATTGCGAAATAGACAAACTATTCCTCACCGCGATTTTGCAAGCCGGCCGGAAGCCTTCCTATCGGGATTTCCCTGATATCGCCCCGAGCGCTGTCCGCCCAAGCGAAGGAATCCCGTGACGAAAAATGGACGGTGGCATTGTCGCGCGGCAACCACACCGGCGCCATGACGAACCGACGGACGCAAAAAAACCGGACCCGCGTGAACGGGCCCGGCTTGCGGTTGCCGAGTTCTGGCGGCGGCGCCCGGCCGCTCAGCGCTGCAGCGCGGGCAGCTCCGGCGTGATGTCCACGGCCGGACGGCCCAGCGGCACGGCATAGGCCTGCGCCTCCTGCGCGGCCAGCTTGAACTGGCTGACCACCTCGGACAGACGCGCCGCCTGCTCCTGCATGGCCTCGGCGGCGGCCGCCGCCTGCTCCACCAGGGCGGCGTTCTGCTGGGTGGTCTGGTCCATCTCGGTGATGGCCAGGTTGACCTGGCTGATGCCGTCGCTCTGCTCGCGGCTGGCGGCGGTGATCTCGCCGACGATGTCGGCCACGTGGCGCACGCTGGCCACCACTTCACCCATGGTGCTGCCGGCGCGGCCCACCAGCTCGCTGCCGGAACCGACCTTGGCCACGGAGTCGTCGATCAGGCCCTTGATCTCCTTGGCGGCCGAGGCGCTGCGCTGGGCCAGCGAGCGCACTTCGGAGGCCACCACCGCGAAGCCGCGGCCCTGCTCGCCGGCGCGCGCCGCTTCCACGGCGGCGTTCAGCGCCAGGATGTTGGTCTGGAACGCGATGCCGTCGATCACGCTGATGATGTCGACGATCTTGCGCGAGGATTCGTTGATCGACCCCATGGTCTGCACCACTTGCGACACCACTTCACCGCCCTGCTGCGCCACCGACGAGGCCGAGGCCGCCAGCTGGTTGGCCTGGCGGGCGTTGTCGGCGTTCTGGTGCACGGTGGAGGTGAGTTCTTCCATGGCCGAGGCGGTTTCTTCCAGCGAGCCGGCCTGGCGCTCGGTGCGCGCGGACAGGTCGAGATTGCCGCCGGCGATCTCGCGCGAGGCCGTGGCGATGGCGTCGGTGCCACTGCGCACCTGGCCGACGATGCGCGCCAGGTTGTCGGTCATGGCCTGCAGCGCGTGCAGCAGCTTGCCGGTCTCGTCGCGGCGCGCGGCCAGGTCGGCGTCGATGCGGGTGGTCAGGTCGCCCGCGGCGACCGACTCGGCGGCGTTGACCGCGCGCTCCAGCGGGCGCGTGATGCCCAGCGCCAGGCGCCAGGCGAACAGGCAGCCGCTGGCCACCAGCAGCACCGCCAGCGCCAGCATCAGGTTGCGGCTCTGCTCATAGATGGACTGGATGTCGCCGGCGATGCCGTCGATGCCGGCGCGCTGCACGTTGAGCAGCTGCTGCAGCAGGTCGAGGTAGCCCTTGGCGGCCACGTCATAGGGGCCGGCCAGGATCTTGGCCGCCTCTTCGGTCTGGCCCTCGGCCTTGGCCTTGGAGATGGCGTCGCGGTACTTGATGTAGTCCTTGCGCACGGCCGCCAGCCTGGTGAAGACGTCCTTTTCCTTGTCCGAGCTCAGCAGCGCCTCGATGGCCTTCTGCTGCTCGGTCGACTGGCGCGTCGCGGTTGCCGCATCCTCGGCGAAGAAGGCCGCCAGGCTGGGATCCGAACTCTTGGCGATGGCCGTGGTGCGGCGCACGCTGGTATGGATGGTGCGGTACCAGTCCGACACCAGGCGCTCCTTGAGCAGGGGCTTTTCCATCATCGACTCGGTGGCCGCGGCGATTCCGTGCAGGCGCCAGATGGACAAGGCCACCACCACGCTGGCGGCGACGAGGATGAAGGCGAAGCCGAGCGCCAGGCGACGGCCAATCTTCATGTTGGCGAAGTAATTCATGGTTCCCCTCTGCGGAAAATCGATCGTTGTATTTGGGAAGGATGGCGGGCGGGCCGGTCTTGTTGTGGCGCCCCCGTTGTGGACCGGGGGCATTGTGCTTGCCGCCGCCTGCAAGGCCGGCAGCGGCCGTTCCCGCGCGGTGGTATTTTGGCCAAAAAGGCCGCCGGGCAGGTATTCGTATTTCTACCTAGCATGTCTGGCAACATCCGCGCATCCCCCTGCTGTCCGGGCTCGCCCAATAAAAAAGGATGCCGCGGCATCCTTTTTCCCTGTCACTTTGCGGCAACAAAATCCTCGATGGTCTGGCTGGCCGGGAAATACACCGTGAAGGTGCTGCCGTGGTCCGGCACCGACTGGATGTCCAACGTGGCGTGGTGGCGCAGCAGCACGTGGCGCACGATGGCCAGCCCCAGGCCCGTGCCCTGGGTCTCGCGCGAGCGGCTCTTGTCGACCCGATAGAAGCGCTCGGTCAGGCGCGAGATGTGTTCCGGGCTGATGCCGATGCCGGTGTCCTGCACCGAGAAATGCGCGCCCTTGTCGTCGCTGGCCCAGCGCAGCATGATGCTGCCGCCTTCGGGCGTATAGCGCACGGCGTTGGTGACCAGGTTGGTGAAGGCGCTGCGCAGCTCGTCGACGTTGCCCTTCAGGTCCGGACCGGACACTTCCAGCGTGACGCTCTGCTTGCCGGCCGACAGCGCGCGCGCCTCGCCGGCGATGCCTTCGAGCAGCGGCTGCACGCGCACCACTTCCGAACGCAGCGGATAGTCGATCGACTCCAGCCGGGTCAGCGTGAGCATGTCGTCGATCAGGTTCTGCATGCGCTGGCCCTGCTCGGTCATCAGGGTCAGGTGCGCGGTGCGGGTCTGCTCGTCCAGCTTGGGCTGGGCCAGCGCGATCTCGAGGAAGCCGTTGATCACCGTCAGCGGCGTGCGCAGCTCGTGCGAGGCGTTGGCCACGAAATCGCGGCGCATCATGTCGATGCGCTCGGACTCGGTGGCGTCGTGGGTGACCAGGATCTGGCGACGGTTTTCGAACGGAATGATCTGCACGATCAGCTTGCGCTCGTGCAGCGCCAGCGTCAGCGGCTGCTCGTAGCGGCCGAGGATGATGTAGTCGATGAAGGCCGGGTTGCGGATCAGGTTGGTCACGCGCATGCCCTTGTCGCGGTCCAGGCGCAAACCCAGGTGCTGCTGGGCGGCCGGGTTGCACCACTCGAGGAACAGCACGTCGTCCATGATCGCCACGCCGTCCGGCAGCAGGCTCATCGCCTGGCGGAAGCGCGCCAGCCATTCGGTCAGCTCGGCCTGGTTCTTCTCGTCGTCGCGACGCATGCGGTACAGCCGCGCGTAGACGTCGGTCCAGGCGCCCCAGCCGTCGGGCAGGCGCGACTGGCCGGAGTCGTCCAGCCAGCTGGAGAGCCGCAACAGGTAATGCAGGTGGGCGATCATCATCGCCCCGACACCCAGCACCGCCGTGACCAGGCCGGCGATGGGGCCGAAGAAGAAGCCTACGATTCCCGCTCCCGCCAGGCATAACACCAGGCGCAGGACGGCGGGAATCCAGAACAGCAGTTGTGGACTCATTGATCTCGCAAGAAAACGTGGAGGCGCGGAGGCACCGGGGCCCTATTGTCGCCCAATAATAGGCTTTTTTATTTGGTCGACAGCATGTAACCGACGCTGCGCACGGTCTTGATCAGGTATTCGGCATCCCGCAGCGCCTTGCGCAGGCGCAGCACGTGCACGTCCACCGTGCGTTCCTCGATCACCACATGGTCGCCCCAGACGCGGTCCAGCAGCTGGCTGCGGGAAAACACCCGGTCCGGATGGGCCAGAAAGAACTTCAGGAGCTTGTACTCGGCGTGGCCGATATCGATCTTGCCGCCCGACAAGGTGACCGAGCAGCTGGCCGGGTCGAGCGTGATGGGGCCGGCGGACATGATTTCCTGCGCATGTTCCGGGCTCTTGCGGCGCAGCAGCGCCTTGATGCGCGCGGTCAGCTCGCGCGGCGAGAACGGCTTGGTGATGTAGTCGTCGGCGCCGTTGTCGAGGCCGGCGATCTTGTCCTCTTCCATGCTCTTGGCGGTCAGCATGATCACCGACAGCTGCTGCAGCTGGCGGTCGGCGCGGATGCGCGAGAGCAGGTGCAGGCCGCTGCGGTCAGGCAGCATCCAGTCCAGCAGGACCAGTTGCGGCGCGCGATGCTGGACGAAATCCCAGGCGGCGGCGGCGTTGTTGACGACGAAACTGGACCAGCCGGCTTCCTTGAGCGTGAAAGCAATCAGCTCGGCAATCGACGGTTCGTCTTCGACGATCAGGATAGTGGTCATTTGATCAGATTCTTCTCAGGTTGCGGGTCTCCCTCCGCATATCGGCTTCGCGCGGGCCGGCAGCTCGTGGAGGCTGGCCGCCGGTCGTCTTCCGCGCGATTCTTCCGGATACCGCTCTTTCAGTCTTCGTCCTCGTCGATCACGCGGGCGGCGCCGAAGTCGGTGTGGCGGATGTCCTTGCCACCCACCACGTACACCACGTACTCGGCGATGTTCTTGGCATGGTCGCCGATGCGCTCGATGGCCTTGGCCACCCACAGGGTGTCGATGGAGCCGGAGATGGTGCGCGGGTCTTCCATCATGAAGGTGATCAGGCTGCGGGTGATCGAACGGAAGCCGTGGTCGATGCTGGCATCCTGCTTGATCAGTTCCAGCGCCTGCTTGTCGTCCAGGCGGGCGAAAGAATCCAGCGCGCTGCGCAGCAGCTCGCCGGCCTGCTCGGCGATCAGGCTCACGGTCTCGTAGTGCGAGATCAGGCCGATGCCGCGCTTGTGCAGGTGGATCGCGGTGCGCGCGATCTTGGTGGCTTCGTCGCCCACGCGTTCCAGGTCGGTGATGATCTTGATGGTCGCCATCACGGTGCGCAGGTCGTTGGCGGTCGGCTGGCGACGCACGATCAGGTGGCTGCAGGCGTCATCGAGTTCGACTTCCAGGCGGTTCACCGCCTCATCGTCCTTCATCACGCGCTTGGCCACTTCCAGGTTGCCGGTGCGGAAAGCCGCAATCGCATCCTGGAACTGATGTTCCACCATGCCGCCCATGGCGAGCACCTTGGAACGGATTTCTTCCAGATCTTGGTCGTACTGCTTGGAGGAGTGATCGCCGGTCATGTGACGTCCCTAATTAATTGAATTCTGTAAAAAGTAAGTGCCCTGACTACTCTGTGGAATCGTCGTATCGGCGTAGCGAGCGCTTCGAATTCGCGCCGAGAAGCGCAGCCGTACGGTTGTACGGCGAGCATCGCAGGCGCGAAGTCGGAGCGCGCAGTAGCCGAGACGACGCTTCAATCAACCAAAGCGGCCGGTGATGTAGTCTTGGGTTTCCTTGCGCACCGGATTCATGAAGATCTGGTCGGTCTCGCCGAACTCGACCAGCTCGCCCAGGTACATGTAGGCGGTGTAATCCGAGCAACGCGCGGCCTGCTGCATGTTGTGGGTCACGATGGCGATGGTGTAGTCGTTCTTCAGCTCGCCGATCAACTCTTCCACCTTGGCCGTCGAGATCGGGTCCAGCGCCGAGGTCGGCTCGTCCAGCAGCAGCACTTCGGGCTTGACCGCCACGCCGCGCGCGATGCACAGGCGCTGTTGCTGGCCGCCGGAGAGCGACAGGCCGCTCTTGTGCAGCTTGTCCTTGACTTCACCCCACAGCGCCGCCTTGTTCAGCGCCCATTCGACGCGCTCGTCCATCTCGCCCTTGGGCAGGTTCTCGTACAGGCGGATGCCGAAGGCGATGTTGTCGTAGACCGACATCGGGAACGGGGTCGGCTTCTGGAACACCATGCCGACCTTGGCGCGCAGCATGTTCAGATCCTGGCCCGGTTCGAGGATGTTGTTGCCGGCGTAGACGATCTTGCCCTCGGCGCGCTGGCCGGGGTACAGGTCGTACATGCGGTTGAAGGTGCGCAGCAGGGTCGACTTGCCGCAGCCCGAGGGGCCGATGAAGGCGGTCACCTTGCCTTCATAGATGTTCAGATTGATGTTCTTCAGGCCCTGGAATCCGCCGTAGTAAAAATTCAGCTGCGAGATTTCGATCGTGGCCTTCTTGCCCGCAGCGGCGTTGGCTGCGGATGCGGTCGATGCCGGGGTTGCCATTTGAGCAGTAGTCATGTCGGTCACTTGAAAAATTAGCCGGGGATTTGTTGCTTGAACAGGGTACGGGACAGCACGTTGAGCAGCAGCACGCTGAAGGTGATCAGCAGCGCACCGCCCCATGCCAGCGAGACCCAGTTGTCATACGGGCTCATGGCGAACTGGTTGATCACCACCGGCAGGTTGGCGATCGGACGGTTCATGTTGGTGCTGAAGAACTGGTTGTTCAGGGCAGTGAACAGCAGCGGCGCGGTCTCGCCGGAGATGCGGGCCACCGCCAGCAGCACGCCGGTCACCACGCCGGCCTTGACGGCGCGCAGGCGCACGATCATGGCTACTTTCCAGCGCGGCGCGCCCAGGGCGAAGGCGGCTTCGCGCAGGCCGTTGGGCACCAGCTTCAACATGTTGTCGGTCGTACGCACCACCACCGGAATGGCGATCAGCGAGATCGCGAAGGTGCCGGCCCAGCCGGAGAAGTGGCCGACGTTGGCCACGTAGATCGCGTAGATGAACAGGCCGATCACGATCGACGGCGCCGACAGCATGATGTCGGTGACGAAGCGGGTCACCTGGGCCAGCTTGCTCTCTTCGCCGTATTCGGCCAGGTAGACGCCGGCCAGGATGCCGATCGGGGTGCTGATCAGAGTGCTCAGGCCGACCATCATCAGGCTGCCGACGATGGGGTTGAGCAGGCCGCCGCCCTCACCGCCGGGACCCGGGGTGTTTTCGGTCAGCATGCCCAGGTTCAGCGCGGTCACGCCCTTGAACACCAGGGTCAGCAGGATCCAGGCCAGCACGAACAGGCCCAGGCCCATGGCCAGGAAGGAGAACAGCATGCCGACGCGGTGTTGCATCAGGCGACGGCGATACACCGGATTCATGGCCTGCGGCTTGTCGGCGCCGGCGACTGCGGTTTGTGTGGTTTGGCTCATTATTTGGCTCCTTCCTTGCGCGCCATGCCCATCAGCATGATCTTGGCGACGGACAGGACGATGAAGGTGATGACGAACAGGATCAGGCCCAGTGCGAACAGCGAGGAAACGTGCAGCTTGCTGGACGCCTCGGCGATTTCGTTGGCCAGGGTCGAGGCGATCGAGTTGCCGGCGGCGAACAGCGACCACGACAGGCGGTGCGAGTTGCCGATCACGAAGGTGACGGCCATGGTCTCGCCCAGCGCGCGACCGAGGCCCAGCATCACGCCGCCGACCACGCCGGTCTTGGTGTACGGCAGCACCACCTTGCGCACCACTTCCCAGCGGGTGCAGCCCAGGCCGTAGGCCGATTCCTTCAGCACCGCCGGCACCACTTCGAACACGTCGCGCATCACCGAGGAGATGAAGGGAATGATCATCACGGCCAGGATCAGGCCGGCGGTCAGGATGCCGATGCCCATGGTCGGGCCGGAGAACAGCACGCCGATGCCGGGGATCTGGCCCAGGGTGGCTTTCAGGAACGGCTGGCCGTATTCGGAGAACAGCGGCGCGAACACGAACAGGCCCCACATGCCGTAGATGATGGAGGGCACGCCCGCCAGCAGCTCGACACAGGTGCCCAGCGGACGGCGCAGCTTGGCCGGGCAGATTTCAGTCAGGAACAGCGCGATGCCGAAGCTGACCGGGAAGGCGATCAGGAGCGCGATGATCGAAGTCGACAGCGTGCCGACGATGGCGATCATGGCGCCGAATTGCTCATTGGTGGGATCCCACTCCACGCGCGTGATGAAGCCCGGGCCGAAAGCCTGGAAGGCCGGCGCCGCGTTGATGAAGAGGGAAACGATGATGCCGCCCAGCATCAGCAGCACGGACAGTGCGAAGATGAGCGTCACCTTGTGGAAGAAGAAGTCTTGCAGTCGCTGCCTGCGCATGACGGCCATCAGCTTCTGGTGCGCAGCCTGCGCACTTTCAGTATCTGTCGCGGATTTTTTTACTTCGGTGTTCGACATAGCCGTGGTGGAATAATTTGCGCTCATTTGAATTCACCATTAAAACGGGCCATCGCCGCGAATGCTCTGCTTCTCAGAGTTGCTCGTTTTCGCTGCGATGGCCCGTGTGCTTCGTATGGGGAAGCTTGCTTTCTGCTTTCCTGCATGGATGCCGGGTTACGGCATCCCTTCAGATCGGCTTGACAGTGCGATTACCAGATCGCCTTGCCGCTGCCGTCCTTCAGGTTGGCCTTCCAGGAGTCTTCCACCAGCTTGGTGACCGAAGTCGGCAGCGGGACGTAGTCCAGGTCGGCTGCGGACTTGCCGCCGTTCTTGTAAGCCCAGTCGAAGAACTTCAGGACTTCCTTGCCCTTGGCGCCGTCGCCAGCCTGCTCCTTGTGCAGCAGGATGAAGGTGGCGCTGGAGATAGGCCACGAAGCCTTGCCGGCAGCGTCGGTGAAGTCGACAGCGAAGCCCGGGGTCTTGGCCCAGTCGCCGGCGGCGGTAGCGGCCTTGAAGGATTCGTCGTCAGGCGACACGAAGTTGCCGTCCTTGTTCTTCAGTTGGGTGAAGTTCAGCTTGTTCTTCTTCACGTAGGCGTACTCGACGTAGCCGATCGCGCCCTTGACCTTCTGCACGTTGGCGGCGACGCCTTCGTTACCCTTGCCGCCCACGCCGGTCGGCCACTTCACTGCGGTGCCTGCGCCGATCTTGCTCTTGAAGTCAGCGTTGGCCTTGGACAGGTAGGAGGTGAACACGTAGGAGGTGCCCGAAGCGTCCGAACGGTAGACGACGGTGATGTCGTCGGCCGGCAGCTTCACGCCCGGGTTCAGGGCGGCGATTTCAGCGGCGTTCCACTTGGTGATCTTGCCGGCGTAGATGTCGCCCAGCACTTGGCCGGACAGCTTGATCTGGCCCGGGGTCACGCCGTCCAGGTTCACGACCGGAACCACGCCGCCGACCACTGCCGGGAACTGGGTCAGGCCGGCTTCGGACAGCTCTTGCTGGGTCAGCGGAGCGTCGGAAGCGCCGAAGTCGACGGTCTTGGCCTTGATTTGCTTGATGCCGCCGCCGGAACCGATCGATTGGTAGTTCAGGCTGTTGCCGGTCTTGGCCTTGTATTCTTCAGCCCACTTGGCGTACACGGGATACGGGAACGATGCGCCCGCGCCGGTGATTTCTGCTGCATGCACAGCACCGCCGAAGGCGAAAGCGCCTGCCACTGCGGCTGCGATTGCAACAGACTTAATCAGTTGGTTGAAACCCATTTCTGATACTCCTATGTTTTTGAACGGTTTGAGCGTCACTGAGACATCACGGTTGGTGGGATGCACTTCTCGGACAGGGCGAACTTTAACCAGCTAATGTGACGAGTTTATGACGGGGCATTGTCAGTTTGCTTCCGACGGACAATTGCTCATCCGCACCTGTCATATTTCCCGAATGGCAACTTTGCACAGCCTGCCGCGCTTTCGCCGCCGCTTGCGGCAGTCCCCGCCGGCTGCGGCTTGCGGCCTGGGCCGGGCACAAAAACGGGGGGTTTTATGACATTCAATTTCCCACAGGAAAGCATTGGCAAATAATTAAAAGATGGAAACGTTTCCATCGAAGAAATATGACAAAGGGGCTTTTGTTCTGTCATAAACTTGTCATACCTCCTCAATACACTCCGGGCAAATTCATATACTCCCCGGGATGACCTGGATGGACAGGAACCGTCAATGATCAGAAAAGCAAAACCGGAAAACAGCCCGCAACCTGAACTTCCAGCCAATACGATCTACCTCAATCGCGAGCTGTCGCAGCTGGCCTTCAACCGGCGCGTGCTGGCCCAGGCCGAAGACCGCAGCGTGCCGCTGCTGGAACGGTTGCGCTACCTGTGCATCTGCAGCAGCAATCTCGACGAGTTCTTCGAAGTGCGCATCGCCAGCCTGCTGGCCAACCGCATCGAAGGAGAGAACATCGATCCACCCGAGCTGCGCGCGGCGCTGGAGCGCACCGGGGTCGAATGCCACCGCATCGTGTCGCGCCAGTACCAGCTGCTCAATGAGGAAATCCTGCCGCAGCTGGCCGCCAACGGCATCCACCTGCTGCGCCACGAAGACCGCAACGAGGCCCAGCGCGCCTGGGTCAAGGGGTATTTCGAGCAGCACGTGCGCCCGCTGCTCACGCCCATCGGCCTGGATCCGGCCCACCCGTTCCCGCAGGTGGTCAACAAGAGCCTGAATTTCATCATCGAGCTGTCCGGCAAGGACGCCTTCGGCCGCGGCACCGGCATCGTCATCGTCAAGGCGCCGCGCGTGCTGCCGCGCGTGATCCAGCTGCCGGCGCACCTGTCGGCCAAGGGCACGACCTCGTTCTGCCTGCTCTCCTCGGTGATCCACGCCCACATCGCCGAACTGTTCGCGGGACGGGAAATCACCGCCTATTCGCAGTTCCGCGTGACGCGCAACAGCGACCTGTGGGTGGACGAAGAAGAAGTGAAGAACCTGCGCCAGGCGCTGGAAACCGAATTGCAGAGCCGCCAGTTCGGCGTGGCGGTGCGCCTGGAAGTGGCGGCCAACTGCCCCGAACACCTGGCGCAGTTCCTGCTGAACCAGTTCAACATCGAGCGCAACCGCCTGTATGCGGTGGAAGGCCCGGTGAACATGGTGCGCCTGTCCGAGATCGTCAACCTGGTGGCCCAGCCCGAGCTGCGCTTCCCGCCGTTCTCGCCCACCCTGCCGCACCAGCTGATCAGCGAAAACATCTTCAGCGTGCTCGACAAGAAGGACGTGCTGCTGCACCACCCCTTCCAGTCCTTCCAGCCGGTGGTCGACTTCATCCGCAGCGCCGCGCACGATCCGGGCGTGGTGGCGATCAAGCAGACCATCTACCGCACCGGCATGAACTCCGACCTGATGGAAGCGCTGATCTACGCGGCCCAGCACGGCAAGGAAGTGACCGTGATCGTGGAGCTGATGGCGCGCTTCGACGAAGAGGCCAACATCAACTGGGCGGTCAAGCTGGAACAGGCCGGCGCCCAGGTCGTATACGGCGTGGTCGGCCTGAAGACGCACGCCAAGCTGGCGCTGGTGATCCGCCGCGACGACGCCGGCCTGCGCTTCTACGCCCACCTCGGCACCGGCAACTACCATCCCAACACCACCAAGTTCTACACCGACTTCGGCCTCTTGACCTCCAACCAGGAGCTGACCGCCGAGGTCAACGAGGTGTTCATCCACCTGACCAGCCTGACCAAGCCGCGCAGCCTGACCCACCTGTGGCTGGCGCCGTTCTCGCTGCAGAAGGAGATCATCCGCGCCATCCGCAACGAGGCGCAGATCGCCCGCGAGGGACGGCCGGCCCGCATCATCGCCAAGATGAATGCGCTGCTGGACGAGTCGGTGATCCGGGCGCTCTACGCGGCCTCGGCCGACGGCGTGAAGATCGACCTGATCGTGCGCGGCGCCTGCGCGCTGCGCCCGGGCGTGGCCGGCCTGTCGGAAAACATCAAGGTGCGCTCCATCATCGGCCGCTATCTCGAGCACTCGCGCATCTATTACTTCCGCAACGACCTGGCGCACGACGTCTATCTGGCCAGCGCCGACTGGATGAACCGGAACCTCTTCCGCCGCATCGAGGTCGCATTCCCGGTGCTGGACAAGTCGATGAAGAAGCGCGTGATCACCGAGGGCCTCAATCCTTACCTGAAAGACAACACGCACTCCTGGCATCTCGATGCCAACGGCGTCTATACCTTGAAGAAGGCGCGCAGCAAGCAGCATGCTTTCAGCGCCCAGCAGCACCTGATGACCACTCTAGGCATTCCGGCCCTGCCGCCGGAAGAATGAGGATGCCGCCAGCAAGCATTTCATGAACAGGAGCCAGCGATGGATTTGATTTTGTGGCGGCACGCGGAAGCGGAACTGGGCGAACCCGACGAGGGGCGCGCCCTGACGCCAAAGGGACACAAGCAGGCGGGCAAGATGGCCGAATGGCTGGACCGCAACCTGCCCGAGAGCTGCCGCATCCTGGTCAGCCCCGCCACGCGCACGCTGCAGACGGTCGAGGCGCTGGGCCGCAAGTACAAGGTGCACCCCGAACTGGCGCCCGACAAGAGCGCGGAAGATTTGCTGCGCGCGGCCAACTGGCCCGACAGCCGCGAACCGGTGCTCATCGTCGGCCACCAGCCCACGCTGGGCCTGGTCGCCGCGCAGCTGATCGGCGGCCAGCCGCAGGAATGGTCGCTGCGCAAGGCCAACGTCTGGTGGATCGCCCAGCGCGAACGGGGCGACGTCACCACCAACTACCTCAAGGCGGTGATCGCCCCCGAGCTGCTGGCCAGCTCGGGCAAGCACCATCATCACCGCTGACGCAACGCCGGATTCGCCCATGAAAAACGCCGCCTCCCGGGCGGCGTTTTTCATGCAGGCCGCAGGCTCAGAATTGCTCCCAGTCGCCCTCGTCGGCAAGTTTTCCCGTCTGTGGCTTTGACGCGGCTTGCGCCGCCGCTTGTGAAGAAGATGGTGAAGACACGTGTGAGGACGGCCTGTCCGCGGCAGGCAGCCTGGCCGCAGTGCGCGGAGCATTGGATGAAGCCAGGCCCCCGGCCTGCGCCGGCTTGACAAGCGCGGTCCGCGCCGGTGCGGGGCGTTTGGGCATCGCAGCAACTCCCTGGCCTGGCTCCGCCTCGCCCAGCTTGAAGGTCCCGACCACTTCCGTCAGTTGCCCGGCCTGGTGCGTGAGCGACTGCGCGGCGGCCGCCGCCTGCTCCACCAGCGCCGCGTTCTGCGAGGTGGTCTCGTCGATGCTGGCGATGGCGGTGTTGACCTCGGCGATGCCGGCGCTCTGCTCCTGGCTGGCATGGGAGATCTCTTCGACGATGTCGGTCACGCGCTGCACGCTGGAGACGATGTCGGTCATCGTGGCGCCGGCCTGCGCCACCAGCCGGGTGCCGGTCTCGACCTTCTCCACCGAATCGGCGATCAGCCCCTTGATCTCCTTGGCGGCGCTCGACGAGCGCTGCGCCAGGCTGCGCACTTCCGAGGCCACCACAGCGAAGCCGCGTCCCTGCTCGCCGGCGCGCGCTGCCTCCACCGCGGCGTTCAGCGCCAGGATATTGGTCTGGAACGCGATGCCGTCGATCACGCTGATGATGTCCACCACCTTTTGCGACGAGCTGTTGATGGAGCCCATGGTCTCGACCACCTGGCTGACGACGGCGCCGCCCTCGGCCGCCACCTGCGAGGCCGACGCCGCCAGGCGGCTGGCTTCACGCGCGTTGTCGGCGTTCTGCTTGACGGTGGCGGTGAGCTGCTCGATCGAGGCGGCCGTCTTCTCCAGCGAACTGGCCTGCTGTTCGGTGCGATGCGACAGGTCCAGGTTGCCCGAGGCGATTTCCTCCGCCGCCGAGGAGATCGCATGCGTGCCGCTGCGCACCTGGCTGACCACGCGCTGCAGGCCGGCGTTCATGGCCTTGAGCGAGGCCATCAGCTGGCCGGTCTCGTCCCGGCTCGCCACCTCGATGGCCACCGTCAGGTCGCCTTCCGCCACCTGGCCCGCCACATGCACCGCCTGCCGCAGCGGCGTGGCGACGATCCTGGCCAGCCAGAGCGCCAGGATCACGCTCAGCAGCAGGCATGCGACCAGCAGCGCGGCGATCATCGCCAGCGAGGAGCGGTAGACGGTGTCCGCCGCGCGGCCAGCCTCGCGGCTGCCCTCCTTGTTCAGGACGACCAGCTTGTCAGCCGCGTCGAACACCTCCCGGTAGTGGCGCGCGCCTTCGCCGCGCATCAGGTCCAGCCCCTGTTCGCGCCTGCCACCCTCGAAGGCCTGAGCGACCGCCGCCTGCACCCGCTTGTAGTCATCGAAGGCCTGCTTCAGGCGCCGGTATTGCGCCTGCTCTTCCGGCAGCGGGGCCAACGGGCCGAACGCCACCAACTTTTCTTCGAACAGGGCCAGCTGGGCGTCCACCTGCTTCTTGTAGGCCGCGTCATCGGTGCCGGAGGAACTCAGCCGCAGCAACTGGTTGCCGCGCACGCGGCTGATCGCCACCTCCATCTCCAGCGCGATCTGCACGCTGGGCAGCCAGTTGTCGGCCATGTCGGTGGTGGAGCGGTTGACCTTCTGGATCTGCAGCAGGGAGAACAAACCCAGGATGCAGGTGAGCGCGAGGATCAGGAAGAAAGTCAGCGCGAGCTTGATGGAAATCCTCAGGTCATAGAACCATCGCATGGTGTCTCTCCTCGTTGGCGGGATGGATGCGGAATGCGCGGGAAGGCGCGCAAGGAGCATCCATTCTGCGGCGCAGGCGGGAAATTGCCACTCGAATAATTTCTAGTTTTATCTTGTTTTTATGCGAGCCAGGCGACGAAAACCGGCGGCAAATAAAAACGGCCCGGGTTGACCGGGCCGTTTTCATCCAGACAGACCAGCGCCGACAGCGCCGGGGAAACTCAGAAGGTTTCCCAATCGCCGTCGTCGCTGGCCGGCAAGGCCTTGCCGGCGGGCGTCTTCGCCACCGCGGCCACGGCCGGCTTGGCGGCGACTGCCGGGCGGGATACCGGACGCGGCGCCGCCTTCGGCTTGGCTGCGGACGGCGAGGCGAAGACCACGGATGCCGCCGGCGCGGCGTAGCTGCGTGCGGCCGGGCCCTTCTCGATGATGCGGAATGCCGACACTTCCTGCATCAGGTTCTGGGCCTGCTGCTCCAGCGCCTTGGCGGCCGCGCTGGCTTGTTCCACCAGCGCGGCGTTCTGCTGGGTCGCCTCGTCCATCTGCGACACCGCGCGCGAGACCTGGTCGATGCCGGCGCTCTGCTCGCTGGAGGCCGACGAGATCTCGCCCATGATGTCGGTCACGCGCTGCACCGCGTTGATCACTTCGCTCATGGTGGTGCCGGCCTGGCCCACCAGTTCCGAGCCGGCTTCCACCCGGTCCACCGACAGCATGATCAGGTCCTTGATCTCCTTGGCGGCGCTCGACGAGCGCTGCGCCAGCGCCCGCACTTCCGAGGCCACCACCGCGAAGCCCCTGCCCTGCTCGCCGGCGCGCGCCGCTTCCACGGCGGCGTTCAGCGCCAGGATGTTGGTCTGGAAGGCGATGCCGTCGATGATGCTGACGATGTCGGTGATCTTGGCCGAGCTCTCGCGAATTTCTTCCATGGTCTGCACCACGCGGCCGACCACGGCGTTGCCGTCGGCGGCGATGGTCGACGCGTTCACGGCCAGGGTCGAAGCCTGGCGGGCGTTGTCGGCGTTGTGCTTCACGGTGCTGGTCAGCTCCTCCATGCTGGAGGCGGTTTCTTCCAGCGAGGCCGCCTGCTGTTCGGTGCGCGAGGACAGATCCAGGTTGCCCGAGGCGATCTCGCGGGTGGCGGTGGCGATCGCGTCGCTGCCGCTGCGCACGGCGCTGACGGTATGCGTCAGGCTCTCCTGCATGTGCGCCAGGCCGGCCAGCAGCTGGCCCATTTCATTCTTCGAATGCACGTGCACCTGCTGGGTCAGGTCGCCGGCGGAGATGGCGTCGAAATGCTTCAGCGCGCGGCCCATCGGCTCGGCGATCGCGCGGCGCAGGGACAGCCAGCTGTACAGCGCCAGCAGCAGGCCGACCACGATGGCCACGCTGGAGAAGGTACGCGAAGCTTCATAGCGGCGCGTGGACGCCTCCAGGCTCTGCGCCGCCTGCTCGCCCTCATACTTGCTCAATGCCTGGCCGTCGGTCTGCATCGCGGTGTAGATGGTGCCCACCACGCGCGCCTGGTCGCCGATGGCCTGGCGATCGCCCGACTTGATGGCTTCGGCAAACTTGACCAGCGCCTGCTCGGTCTTCTCGATGCCTTCGGACACCTTCTTCACCAGCACCTTGCCGTCTTCGGTCTGCGGCAGCTCGGTGTACTTGGCCCACCATTGCAGCGCTTCCTTGCGGCTGTTGGCGTCCATGCCCATCATGCGCTCGGCCCAGGCCGGGTCGTTGGTCAGCGCGGCCTGGTCCAGCGAGGTGCGCTGGCGGCCGATCCAGATCAGCACGTTGTCGGCGGCGACCGTCTTGGGAATGCGCTCTTCGGTCAACTCGCGGTTGATGCTGACCGCGGCGGACATGCCGAGCAGGCCGGACGCGCCGATGGCGACCAGCAAGATGGAAAGGATAAGGATGGCGATGGCGAGCTGCGCCTTGATGGATATGTTTTTAAGCGACATAGGACGTTGTTCCGGTGGATGAAGAGGATGCGCGGCAAACCGCGCCACAGCCCCAAGGCCGCGTGTACCCGCGGCGGCCGCTTCAGTCCCCTCCGGAACACGGCGTAGATTCCTTGGCTGAACACGTCCCGGCTCCCGCCCCCGATGACAGGAAAAACCAGGCCGCATTCCGGCTGCTCTATCTTAACGGCAACATTCTGAAAATCTTCAATCCTCACATCTGTACCGCCCCGCACGGCGGCACAGAAACAACAAAAAAGCGCCGCGGGCGGTGGCCGGCGGCGCTCAATTGAAAACTTGACTTTCAGTCAAGTCATGCGGACATCCCGATCAGAACTCCTCGAACTCGTCATCCCGCGCCAGCGCCGCCGGCTTGCGCGGCGCTGCGGCCGGCAGGCTGGGCGCGGCCTTGACCGGACGCGCGACGACCTCGATCTCCGCCGGCGCATTGACGGTGCGCGCCGGCGCCGCCATCAGCGGCGCGGCGGCCTGCGACGACATCTTCAGCTTGAAGATGGACACCGCATGGGCCAGCGCGTCGGACTGCTCCTGCAAGCTCTCGGCGGCAGCCGCGGCCTGCTCCACCAGCGCGGCGTTCTGCTGGGTGATCTCGTCGATCTGGGCGATCGCGTTGTTGACCTCGGCGATGCCGGCGCTCTGCTCCTGGCTGGCGGCGGTGATCTCGCCCATGATGTCGGCCACGTGCTTGACCGAGCTGACGATCTCGCTCATGGTCGCGCCGGCCTCGTCGACCAGCTTGCCGCCGGCGTCGACCTTGTCCACCGAGTCGCTGATGAGCTGCTTGATTTCCTTGGCGGCCGTGGCCGAACGCTGCGCCAGCGAGCGCACTTCGGAAGCCACCACCGCGAAACCGCGGCCCTGCTCGCCGGCGCGCGCGGCTTCCACCGCGGCGTTCAGTGCGAGGATATTGGTCTGGAAGGCGATGCCGTCGATCACGCCGATGATGTCGACGATCTTGCGCGAGCTTTCCTTGATCGAGCCCATGGTCTCCACCACGTCGCCCACCACGCGGCCGCCCTTGGTCGCATAGTCGGACGCCGACACCACCAGCTGGTTGGCCTGGCGCGCGTTCTCGGCGTTCTGCTGCACGGTGGCGGTGAGCTGCTCCATCGAGCTGGCGGTCTCTTCCAGGCTGGAGGCCTGGGACTCGGTGCGGTTGGACAGGTCGACGTTACCGCGCGCGATCTCATGCGAGGCGACGGCGATGATGGCCGCGCTCTCCTTGACCTCGTTCAGGGTCGAGGCCAGGTTGGACTGCATCGCGCCCAGCGCGTTGACCAGCGTGGCCGCCTCATCGCGGCCGCGGTCGTGGAAGTCCTGCGTCAGGTCGCCGCTGGAAATGGTCTCGGCGATGCCGCCGGCGCGCTTGAGCGGATTGACGATGGAACGGGTGATCACGAAGGTGAAGAAGAAGCCCAGGCCCAGCGTCAGCACGCCGATCACCAGCATGCCCACCTGCGCCTTGCGGTAGCTGTCCTTGGCGTCGGCGTGGGCGGCCTTCATGTCGTCCTGCTGGAACACCGCCAGGGCGCCGACGCTGGCCATCCATTTTTCATGGGCCGGCAGGAAGTCGCTCTTGAGCAGCTGGGCCGCGTCGAAATAATTGCCGCTGCCGACCTGCTGGCGGATGGTGTCGACGATGGGGAACAGCTTCTTGCTCTCGGCTGCGGTCGCGCCCAGCAGCTCCTTGCCGCGTCCGGTGGAAGACAGTTCGTTGATCTGCTTCTCGAAGTTCGCATAGGCCACCAGGATCTTGCCCAGATGTTCATCTTCGGCCTTGCCTTCGGCGGCGTCGGTGGGCGTGACCACCTTGCGCAGCGCCAGGGCCAGCTCGCTGCCGGCCTCGCGCATGTTCATCGCGGTGGTCATGGCGGCGACCTTCTTGTCGATCACGTATTCGCTGCTGGCTTCCAGCTCGGCCATGCGCCACAGGCCGATGGCCAGCAGTGCGGCCGCGCACAGCAGGATGAGGCAGAAGCCGAAAGCCAGGCGGGTGCCGATCTTGAGATTTTGAATCATGGATGTGCTCTTCCTCTGTAAGAACCACGACGTGTTGCAGACACCACCCGGCGACGCCGGCGCGCTCTTGCTGTTCGCCTTCCCTGTCAATCAGCACGATTCATGCCTGCCGCCGCAATGGAAGCGGCATCAGGCGCGAACGCATGCGGCGAAATGCGGCAAGCCGGAAACCGGCGGCCGCAGAGCATCTTTTCGTCTGTATGGATTAGCCGGAACGCAGCATATGACGCTGGCGGGTGCCGCTGCAACTCGCAAACGGCTGTTCTTGTACGGCTCCGACGAGCGGCATCTTAGAAGAGCCCAACTGCCCCAGCAAATGCTTTGTCGGCATGCATTTATGTGGCTTTTGCATAGTTTGCTCAAATCGGGGCATGCGCCCCGAATGGGGGCATGAAAGTCGCATTCGGGGCGCGCCGGCGGCCGGCGCCGCACGACGCAAACCCGCGCGCACATTGACATTCGGACAACGCGTGCGCGATCGCGCGTGCCGGCGCGCGACCGTGCCGACGGTATCAGAATTCTTCCCAGTCGTCGCTGCCGCCGGATTTTGCCGTGGCCTTGGCGGGCCTGGGCGCGTCATGCTTCAACGCCGGTTTGGCGACAGGTTTGACAGCCGGCTTCGGGGCGGCGGCGATCTTCGGCGCGCCCTTGGGCGCCGCCTTGGTGGCCGCTGCGGCCGGCTGCTTCGGCGCAAGCGCCCCGGTGGCCGGCGCAGCTGCAGGCGCGGCCGATACCGGATGCGGCGCGTCGCCGTCGCCGGTCCTGAACACGCTCACCGTGCTCCACAACAGCTCGGCCTGTTTCTGCAGGCTCTCGGCCGCGGCCGCCGCTTCCTCGACCAGCGCGGCGTTCTGCTGCGTGATCGATTCCATCTGCGAGATGGCGTCGTTGACCTGGGCGATGCCGGTGCTCTGCTCCTGGCTGGCCACGGTGATCTCGCTCATGATGCTGGCGACCTGGCGCACCGAGCCGACGATCTCGCCCATGGTGGCGCCGGCCTCGTCGACCAGCTTGCCGCCGGCGTCGACCTTCTGCACCGAGTCGCCGATCAGCTCCTTGATCTCCTTGGCGGCCGAGGCGCTGCGCTGGGCCAGCGAACGCACTTCGGAGGCCACCACCGCGAAGCCGCGGCCCTGTTCGCCGGCGCGCGCCGCTTCCACCGCCGCGTTCAGCGCCAGGATGTTGGTCTGGAAGGCAATGCCGTCGATCACGCTGATGATGTCGACGATGCGGCTGGAGCTGTCCTTGATCGCGCCCATGGTCTGTACCACGCTGCCGACCACCTCGCCGCCGCGCGCGGCCAGTTGCGACGCCGAGTTGGCCAGCTGGTTGGCTTCGCGCGCGTTCTCGGCGTTCTGCTGCACGGTGGAGGTGAGCTCTTCCATCGCGCTGGCGGTCTCTTCCAGGCTCGAGGCCTGCGACTCGGTACGGCGCGAGAGGTCGGCGTTGCCGGTGGCGATCTCGCGCGAGGCATGCTGGATCACGTCGATGCTGCTGCGCACGTTGCCGACGATGCCGCCCAGGCTGCCGGTCATCTCGTTGAGCGAGCCCAGCAGCTGGGCCGATTCATCGCGTCCCGGCGCCTGGCTGCGCGCCGTCAGGTCGCACGCGGCCACTCGCCGCGCCATCTCCACCGACTCCAGGATGGGATGAGTCACTGAACGGCTGACAAGCACGCCGAACCATGCCGCCACCAGGGCCAGCAACAGGATGCAGCCCAGCACCGCCATCTGCCCGCGGCGCAACGCCTGGTTCTGCTGGTCCAGCTGCGCGGCCAGCACTTCGGTGACCTGGCCGATGGCCTTGAACTGCTCGTCGATGGCGGTGGTGAACTGCTTGAAATAGTCGGCCGAGGCGAAGCTCACCTGGTCGGGCAGCAGGATCTGTTCGCGCGCCAGCTTGATGGCGCCGCTGCCGAGCTGGTTGGCGTTGTCGAACGTGGCGCCCAGCTTGTCCCTGAGCGCGGGATTGGCCTCCACCGCCTTGGCGAAGGACTTCTGCGCGGCGGCCAGCTTGTCCTGCGCGCGCTCCAGCATGGCCACCAGATCCAGCCGGTCTTCGCGCTTGACCTCCTTCTTCAGCAGCAGGCCGGCGCCGCGCGCGCGGGCGCGGCCGAGGTCCTCGGTCAGCGAAGGCATGGCGATGAAGGCGGCGTTGATCAGCTGGGTGCTGTCGAAGTCCGGATCGATGGTGTACTTGAAGTAATCGAGCACCCGCTCGCTGATGTCGAACAGCCCGGCCACCACCGCGCTATGCGCGGCGAAGCTGGCGGGCGCGGCGATGCCCTTGCCGGCCACGGCGTCACGCACCCTGTTCCAGGCTTCGGTCTGGGCCCGCAGCGCCTCGCCCACCTTGGGCTGGTCCTTTTGCATCTTGCCCAGGGCCTCGCCCAGCGCCTGCAAGGCTTTGTCGACCTCCTGCGCCTTGGCCTCGCGGGAGGGGGCGACGCCGGCATCCCCGTTGAGCAGCACGGCCGACATGCCGCGATGCTGCTGCATCAGCTGCACCGTGCGCAGCAGCCGACGCACCGGCTCCACGCCTTCAATCTCCATCTTCTTGAACGCGATCACCCGCTCGGTACTGGTGACGTACAAGGCTGTCGGCACGCCGAACAGGATCAGGCCTATCGCACCAAGCAAAGCAAACTTTTGCCAAAGCATCAGGTTGGCCAACAAGCGTTTCATCGCATTCCCCCGGTTGAACTGTCAAAAAAGAACCGTCTATGCGGATGTGTGCCCTTGCCTCCGTGTTCTATTTTTCGCTGCGGGGGAGGATGTCAAAGGCCCGAATAAACGTTTCAGTTTTAGCAAATTCCGTTCCAAAGACAAGGTGGCCACCCGCAAAGCCTTGCCGGTGGCGGAACCTCAGAAAACCTCAAAATCGGGAAATGAAAACGGCGGCGATGCGCCTGTCGATGTCGGGCAACATCATTGGGATTCTGGCAACCCGTGGCGAGACGATGCGGCCCGCCGGTGGACGGGCCGCAAGGAGAGCGTGGCGTGGCCTGGCCGGCCTGGGCTCAGCGCGACTCGGGCGCCGGCTTGATGCCCGCCAGCTTGGCCTGCCCCGGACGATGCGCCAGGTGCAGGTGCTGCAGGAACTGCAGCGTGGCGGACTCCCACGAACGGCTTTCGGCGTGGGCGCGCACGATGTCCTTGTCCAGCCGCAGCGCCTGCAGGCAGGCTTGCTTGAGGTCGTGCTTGAGCACGCCGGAGACGCCGTTGTCGACCACGTCGATCGGTCCTTCGACCGGATAGGCGGCAACCGGAATGCCGCAGGCCATGGCCTCCAGCAGCACCAGGCCGAAGGTATCGGTCTTGCTGGGGAAGACGAACACGTCGGCGCAGTTGTAGTAGGCCGGCAACTCGTCATGCCCCTTGGCGCCGAGGAAGCGCACCTTGGGATAGCGCTGGGTGAGCTCCTCGAGCTGCGGACCGTCGCCCACCACCCACTTGGTGCCGGGAAGGTCGAGCTTGAGGAAGGCTTCGATGTTCTTTTCCACCGCCACCCGCCCCACGTAGAGGTACAGCGGACGCTCGATGCAGGCGTGGTCTTCCACCGCCGGGCGGAAATGCGCGGTGTCGACGCCGCGCCCCCACAGCACCACGTTGCGGAAGCCCTCTTCCTCCAGCGCCAGCTTCATCGCCGGCGTAGGCACCATGACGGCCTGCGAGCGGCCGTGGAACCAGCGCAGCAGGCGATAGGTGATCGCGCGGGGCAACAGCTTGCGCGCGGCCAGGTACTCCGGGAAGCGCGTGTGGTAAGCGGTGGTGAAATTGAGCTTGCGGCGCACGCAGTAGCGGCGCGCGGCCAGCCCCATCGGCCCTTCGGTGGCGATGTGGATGCAGTCGGGCTGGAAGCGCTCCAGCGCCTCCGAGATGCGCGCATACGGCTGGTAGGCCAGGCGGATTTCGGGATAGGTCGGGCAGGCGAAGGTGCGGAAGTCGCGCGGCGTGAGCATCATGACCTCGTGCCCCGCCGCGCGCAGGCAGCGCACCGTGGAGCGCAGCGTGTTGACGACTCCGTTGACTTGCGGTTCTCCCGCGTCGCTGATGATGGCAATGCGCATAAAACTGTCGATACTTGTGTCAGGCAAGGATGAGGTCCTTGGCGGCTGCCTTGGCTTCTTTCGCTGCTTTTTTGAGTTGCATGATTTCACCCCAGGTCACCAGGCGCAGCGCGCCGCTGGGATCTTCGACCAGTGCGGTCAGGCTTTCCACCCAGTCGCCGTCGTTGCAGTAGGTCACGCCGCCGATGTCGCGGATCTCGGCCTTGTGGATGTGGCCGCAGATGACGCCGTCCAGGCCCTTCTTCTTGGCCTCGTCGGCCAGCGCGTCCTCGAACGAGGTGATGTAGCTGACCGCGTTCTTGACCTTGGACTTCAGGTACTGCGACAGCGACCAGTACGGCAGGCCCGCGCGCGCGCGCCAGCTGTTGAACCACTGGTTGAACTTGAGGATCATGGTGTAGAGCGAGTCACCCACGTAGGCCAGCCACTTGGCGCAGGCGATCACGCCGTCGAAGCGGTCGCCGTGCAGCACCAGCATGCGGCGGCCGTCGGCGGTGACGTGCACCAGTTCATCGCGGATCTTGATGCCGCCGAAGTCGAGGTCGATGAACTGGCGGATCACTTCGTCGTGGTTGCCCGGCACGAAGATGACGTTGGTGCCCTTCTTGGCCTTCTTCAGCACGGTCTGCACCACGTTGTTGTGCGGCTGGTCCCAGTACCAGCGACGCTTGAGCTGCCAGCCGTCGATGATGTCGCCCACCAGGTACAGCGTCTCGGACTCGGTGGCGCGCAGGAACTCCAGCAGGCGTTCGGCCTGGCAGCCGGTGGTGCCAAGGTGGATATCGGAAATCCAGATGGTGCGAAAACGCAGCGGGTCGCGCCGGCCTTCGTCGTCGGCGGGCTCGTTGCGCTCGTCGTTTCCGCCCAGGTCCGCGAACAGACCCTGGGCGTTTTCCATGAACTGTTCGCGTGGCTTCATGCGGCCCTCGTTTCCTTGAGGTAGTGGCGGGCGTAGCGGCTGTCGAGCTTGGCCAGCGGCAGCAGCAGGAAGAAGTCGGCCGAGTGGAAATCAGGATCCCATGCCGGTTCGCCGCACACCCAGGCGCCGCTGCGCAGGTAGCCCTTCAATAGCGGCGGCACCTGCGGCTCGTGGCCGGCTTCGCGCTCCTCGATCGGGAACGGCAGCTTCGGCGCGACGCGATAGTCGGGCGGCGCCAGGTTCTTTTCCTTGAAGGCGTGGTACAGCGCGGCCGCGTTGTGGCCGCCATCGGCCAGGCTCACGCTGGCGCAGCCCATCAGGTATTCGCAGCGCTCCTTGCGCATGTAGGCGGCCAGGCCTGCCCACAGCATCATGATCACGCCGCCGCTGCGGTAGTCGGGATGGATGCAGGCGCGGCCGGCCTCGGCGATCACGCCGCGGATGTTGTCCAGGCGCGAGAGGTCGAACTCCTGTTCCGAGTAGAACTTGCCCATGCGGCGTGCGCCGTGCGGGCTCAGCACGCGATAGGTGCCGACCACGCTCAGGGTCTTGCTGTCACGCACGATCAGGTGATCGCAGTAGTCATCGAACTCGTCCTTGTCGAGGCCTTCGTTGTTGGCCAGGGCCGACAGGTTCATGGCTTCGATAAAGACCTTGTAGCGCAAGCGCTGCACTTCACGCACTTCTTCCGGGGTGCTCGCGAGGCTCAAGCTCAGCTTGGAAAAACTCGGATTGGCATCGGCAGGAATGGTAAGCAGTCTCATGCATCGTCCTTTATGGTTCATGGGATAACGGTGCACAGACTAACGATCGATTATTTCAGCCACATGACGCATCGAGCAACTTTGGCGGCACAACAACATCAAGGCCCGCAGCGTTACAATTGCATGACAAAGACGGCGCAGGAGACCCGGTCCGCAGGCAGGAAGACTGCCTGAAGAATGGTGCGCCGCCTGGGTTTCAGCGAAACGGCATGTGGCGTATGCGAGCCCCCGAACTTTGCCGGCGAGGCTACATCGAAACGGCATCCGGGAGGTTTTTCCCGCCGCCGCGCCGGCTGCGCGCGCAAGGATCGCGCCGCGAATTTCGCCGTCACCGCCGGCTCACGGCATCGGCCCACCGGACGTCAGTCAGGTGTCAGCCGGATGTCAGCAGATATCCAGGCCGATAGTCAGCCCGATATCTAGCCCGATAGCCAGCCAGATAGTGAGCCCGAGATTCAGTTTCATTTTGCAATGTCCATCAACTCGAACCAACAAAGGAAACATATGCTACTCAAGGATAAAGTCGCCCTGATCACCGGCTCGGCCAGCGGCATCGGCAAGGAGATCGCCGTCGAATACGCCAAGCAGGGCGCCAAGGTCATCATCGCCGACCTCGCGCTGGAAGCCGCCAAGGCCACCACCGACGAAATCGTGAAGGATGGAGGCACCGCCATGGCCGTGGCCATGAACGTCACCGACGAGACCCAGGTCGACAAGGGCGTGGCCGACGCCGTCAACACCTACGGCGGCCTGGACATCATGATCAGCAACGCCGGCATCCAGATCATCAGCCCGGTGGTCGACCTGACGCTGGACAACTGGCGCAAGATGCTGGCGATCCACCTGGACGGCGCCTTCCTGACCACCCGCGCGGCGATGAAGGCGATGATCAAGCAGGGTCGCGGCGGCTCCATCATCTACATGGGCTCGGTGCACTCGCACCTGGCCTCGCCGCTGAAGGCGCCCTACGTCACCGCCAAGCACGGCTTGCTGGGCCTGGCCAAGGTGGTGGCCAAGGAAGGCGCCAAGGACAAGATCCGCTCCAACGTCATCTGCCCCGGCTTCGTGCGCACGCCGCTGGTGGAAAAGCAGATCCCCGAGCAGGCCAAGGAACTGAACATCAGCGAAGAGGACGTGATCAAGAAGGTGATGCTGAAGGACACCGTCGACGGTGAATTCACCACCACCCAGGACGTGGCACAGACCGCCGTGTTCCTGGCCGCCTTCCCGACCAATGCGCTGACCGGCCAGTCGGTGGTGGTCAGCCACGGCTGGCATATGCAGTAAGCCGGCGCCGCCGCAGACCAAAGCCGCCTCCGGGCGGCTTTTTTGTTGTCGCCGCGGCGCTCGTAACATGCCGCAACAACTTCGGCGCGAGGCGTCATCCGGCAGTCATATTGCAGGCATAAGGTGAAACGCCGCCCTGCCCACGGAGACCGCATGGATGACAAGACCCTGCAAGCCTTTCGCGCCTGCGTCAACGAGACCGCGCCCGAGCGCCGGCGCGTGCGCCGGCTGGTGGCTTGCGGCCAATGGCGCGAGGCCGAGCCCGACGGCAAGCGCGCGCTTTCCTACGCGCTGCGCCAGCGCAACCTGGGCGCGCCGGGCGGTCCCGAATCCATCATCGGCGACACCGAGGATTTCCTGCGCGCCAGCTTTCTCCCGCAAGGAGCCGCGGTGGCGCGCGCCGTGGCCTACGTCGAGGTCAACGCCGGCAACGCCACCGAAATCGCCACCGGCTTCATGGTCAGCCCGCGCCTGTTCATCACCAACCAGCACGTGATCGCCGACGCTGCCGCCGCGCGCGGCACGCAGGTGACCTTCTTCCGCGAGCTCGATGAACGCGGCGTGCCGCGCCCGACCACCACCTTCCTGCTCGACCCCGACAGCTTCGCGCTGTTCTCCCCCGACGACCAGCTGGACTACGCGCTGGTGGCGCTGGGCCCGCGCCAGTCCGGCGACGCCTCGGCCGCCGACCTGGGCTTCTGCCCGCTGTCGGACCAGCCGGACAAGCACGTCATCGGCATGAACACCAACATCATCCAGCATCCGTCCGGCTGGATGAAGATGCTCAGCCTGCGCAACAATACGCTCACCGCGCGCACCGAGCACACGCTGCTCTACGAGACCGATACCGAGCAGGGCTCGTCCGGCTCGCCGGTCTTCAACGACGACTGGCAGCTGGTGGCGCTGCACCACTGGGGCGAGCCTTTCCTCGACGGCGGCGCGGCGCAGGCCGGCAAGAACAAGGCGCGCGCCGGGGCCGCCGCCGATACCCCTGCCGTCCCGCGCAACGTCAACGAAGGCGTGCGCATCAGCGCCATCTACCGCGACCTGGCGGCGCGCCTGGATGGATTGCCCGCCGCATGGAAGCCGCTACTGCGGGAGGCGCTGAACTACCAGTCGGCCGCCGCTCCCGCCGACGGGCGCAGGCAGCTGTCGCCGCCGCACGCCGCTCCCGATTCCGCTTCCGAAGGCCTGCCCCTCACTTCCATCGCAAAGGACGCCCGCATGAGCCACACCAACGACAACGCCGCCAGCTTCACCATTCCGCTGGAAGTCACGGTGCGCGTGGGCGGCGCCGGCGGCAGCGCCGGCACGGCCGCTGCCAATGCCGCTGCCACTGCCGGCTCGCAGGCGATGCCGCAGCGCCGCCTGTCCCCGCCGCCGCAGGCGCGCGGCGCCGAAGCGGTGCGCATCGACCAGGACTACGGCAACCGCGGCGGCTACGACGCCGCCTTCATTCCCGGCGTGAAGCTGCCGCTGCCCAAACCGGATGACAAGCTGGCGCGCCAGATCGCCGCCCTGCGCGCCGATGAAGCCGATGCCGCCGGCGGCGAGCTCAAGTACGAGCACTTCAGCCTGAAGCTGATCAAGGGCAAGCGCATCGCCGCCTTCACCGCCACCAACATCGACGGCGCCACCTATCTCAGCGTCGACCGCGGCACCGGCCGCGCAAACGAGGCCGAGGGCGACACCTGGTTCCAGGATCCGCGCGTCTCGGCCAGCTTTTACCTGGGGCAGGACTTTTATTCGGCATGGTCGACCTACTTCGACCGCGGCCACCTGACGCGCCGCTCCGATCCCAGCTGGGGCACGCCGGAAGAAGCCGAGCGCGCCAATGCCGACACCTTCCACTTCACCAACTGCTCGCCGCAGCATTTCCGCTTCAACCAAAGCGCCGTCTACTGGCAGGGGCTGGAACGCTACGTGCTGGAAAACGGCGTCCTGGCGGCCAGTTCGAAGGGCCGCATCTGCGTGTTCCAGGGGCCGGTATTCAATGACCAGGTCGACCTGTGGGCCGACGATGTGCAGATTCCGTCGGCCTTCTTCAAGATCGTGGTGTGGAAGGGCAAGGAAGGCCTGAAGGCGGTGGGCCTGCTGGCCGACCAGTCCAAGCTGCTGTCGGAAACCCGCCATAGCCTGGGAGCGCCGCAGGATCTACCGTCGGTGGATGTGAACCATTGGCGGGTGGGCATCGCCGACATCGAGAGGATGACCGGGCTGGATTTCGGCGCCAAGGTGCGCGGCGCCGACACCATCAAGGATGGCGACCAGCCTCGGGTGGGCGAAGCGCGACTCCTGGTGAGCGCCTTCGACCAGATCAAACTGTAAGGCCTCGCCTCAGAGCACCGTCTCCTGCGCCACGCTGCGCGCCATGGCCGCGGCCGCGCCCAGGTAGCCGGCCGGGTCGGTCAGTTGCGCCAGCTTATCCATGCCCAGCTTGGCGACGATCTCCTGATGGCGCGACAGGACCGCCAGCAAGGTCTCGCCCTTTTCGATCGCCTCCTTGCAGGCCTCGTAGACCACGTCATGCGCGTGCTGGCGGCCGATGGCAGGCGCCAGTCCCATCATCACCGCCTCCGCCACGATCAGGCCGCCGGTCAGGTCCAGGTTGCGGCGCATGCGCTTGGCGTCCACCGTGAGGCCGCTCAGCATGAAATGCGCCTGGTGCAGCGAACCCGCCATCAGCATGAAACTCTCCGGAACCGCGCTCCACTCCAGGTGCCAGGGGCCGGTGGCGCGTTCGAAATCGTGCATCAGCGCGTCCAGCATCAGCGCGGCGCGCTCGCGCAACATCTTGGCGGCGGCGAACATCAGTTCGCTGGAAATCGGATTGCGCTTCTGCGGCATGGTCGACGACGCCCCGCGCCCGGGCACGAAGGGCTCGGCCAGTTCGCCGAACTCGGAGGCGCACATCATCATCACGTCCATCGCGATCTTGCCCAGCGAACCGCCGATGGCGGCCAGCGTGGAAACGATCTCGGCCAGGCCGTCGCGCGCCACGTGCCAGGTGATGGCGGGGTTGGACAAGCCCAGTTCGGCGGCGAACGCCGCCCGCACCTTCAGGCCGTCGTCGCCGCTGCCCAGCGAGGCCAGCGTGCCGGCGGCGCCACCGAACTCCACCATCAGCGCGCGCGGCTTGAGCTGCTGCAGGCGCTCGGCGTGACGGTTCAGCGCCGACAGCCAGACCGCGCAGCGAAAGCCGAACGTGACCGGCAAGGCATGTTGCAGGTGGGTGCGGCCGGCGGTGACGGTATCGGCGTGCTCGGTTGCCAGTTTCTTGAGCGCGCCGCGCACGGCGTCGAGCTGCGTCTCGATGATGGCCACGGCGTTCTTGCACTGGATCATGGTGGCGGTATCCATGATGTCCTGGGTGGTGGCGCCCCAATGCACGTAGCGACCGGCCTCGCCGCATTGCGCGCTGATCTGCTTGACGATGGGCAGGATGGGATAGCCGACGATCTCGGTCTCGGCGCGCAGCTGGTCGACGTCCAGCCGGTCGTAGGACGCCGCTGCGGTGATCTGCCGCCCCGCCTCCGGCGGGATCACGCCGACCTTGGCCTGAGCGCGCGCCAGGGCGGTTTCGGCGTCGATGCAGGCGGTGATGTAGGCGCGGTCGTCGAACACGGCGCGCATCGCCTCGGTGCCGAACATGTCGCGGAAAAGGGAAGAATCGAAAACGGTGGTTGCCATGTCTGAGTCCTGTTCTGTGTTCCGTGCCGTGACGCGCGGATAATTATGTACGTACTTATTATAAGTTCGAACATAATAGGCAGGACACCGCAGGATGTCAACGCGGCCCGGCGCCCGCAGGCCCCGGAGAAAAAGGGTGAGCGAGGCCGGGCTCCGGCCGGAACCGGAACTGCAAGAAGAAATTGCCTTGATCGGCCCGGGGCGCGAACCCTCTGCCCGGCCTGAATGCGGAACTACGCGGAACGGTGGGGAAAGGTCAGCGCTTCAGATTGAGCGCGTAGGTAAAGCGATCGGCCGGGAACACGCTGACGGTGACTTCGAACACCTCGCCGTTCTGGTCCAGGTAATGGCGCGTGATCTCCAGCGCATGCGAATCGGCAGCCACCCCCAGCGCCTGGGCGAAACGTTCAGGAACGCCGACGGCGCGGATCTCCTGCTGCAACTCGGACACCACCCGGCCGTATTTCTCCTCGACCGCCTCGCAGATCAGGCCCGTGCTCTTGCGCAACTGGCGCCGGATGCCGGAGGCGACGGAATGATCGAGGTAGACATCGGTCCAGCAGATCGGCGCATCCGGCTTGGCCGGATCCACCCGCAGCATGGCCGCGCGCAGCCAGCGATGGCCGGCGTCGCAGCGCAACTGGGCCGACAGGATGTCGTCGCTCTCGATCTCGTCGATGGACTGGATATGGCGCTCGGTGACCGCGGCGAACTGCACCAGGTCTTCCACATTCGAAATGGATTGCTCGAAAGGCCGTTGCGGCTTCAGGGCCTCGATGCGGATGCCGGCGCGCTTGCGGCGCGAGATCAGGCCAAGGTCCTGCACCATCTGCAGCGCCGAGCGCACCGTCGAGCGGCTCACGCCGTATTGCACGGACAGCTCGATTTCGCTGGGAAGGGCCGCGCCGATGCCGAGTTTTCCGGTGGAAATTTCATCGATGAGCTGCTGGGCGAGCTCGGCGTAGCGCGGTTGCATAGAGTTTTGGGCGGTTGGCGGGGAATCGCGCCATGGTAGCGGCTGCGCCCCTGTTTGCCAAGCGGACACACCGCGCCCACGGCCACGGCGCGTGGGCGGAACGAAGGCGCAGTCGCGGTTGACGCTCTCGAAAAAAAACAATATAGTCCGGACATATTATAAAGTCCGTACATATTAACCAGACTAGGAGGCAACATGTCAGCAACACCCACCACCGGCGAGGCGCCGGTCGGCCAAACCCGGCCAGCCCGGCGCAAGCCCTGGTACTACCGCCTGGGCCCGCAGATCTTCGTCGGCATCGCTCTCGGCATCGCGCTGGGTTTCATCGCGCCCAAGGCGGCGATCCCGATGAAGGTGCTGGGCGACATCTTCCTCAACCTGATCAAGACCATCGTCGCGCCACTGGTCTTCCTCAACGTGGTGCTGGGCATCGCCGCCGCCGGCGACCTCAAGAGCGTGGGCCGCATCGGCCTGCGCGCCCTGCTCTACTTCGAGATCGTCTCCACCATCATCCTGGTGATCGCCATGGTGATCGCCAATGTTTCGGGCGTCGGCGCCGACCTGCATCTGGTGCCGGACGCCGCCGAAGCCGCGGCCGGCAGCGCCAAGTACGCCAAGTCGGGCACCACGTTCTCGCAGTTCCTGCTGTCGATGTTCCCGCACAGTTTCTTCGGCGCCTTCGCCGAAGGCGCGCTGCTGCAGATCCTGGTGATCGCGGTGCTGTTCGGCGCGGCCGTGCTGGCGCTCAAGCCGGAACAGCGCAAGGGCGTGGAGTCTGCCCTGCACGGCATGTCCGACTGCTTCTTCAAGCTCACCGACATGATCATGAAGCTGGCGCCGATCGGCGCCTTCGGATCGATCGCCTTCGCCATCGGCAACAGCGGCATGTCGGCCATCCTCTCCCTGGGCTACCTGCTGCTGGTGATGTACGCGTCGCTGGCGCTGATGATCGTGGTGGTCATGGGCGTGATCATGCGCCTGTACGGCTTCAACATCTTCCTCTTCCTGCGCTATTTCAAGGATGAGATCGTACTGCTGTTCGCCACCGCCTCCTCGGAGAGCGCGCTGCCCAGCCTGATCGACAAACTGCAGAAACTGGGTTGTTCCAGGCAATCGGTCGGGCTGGTGCTGCCCACCGGATATGCCTTCAACCTGGACGGCACGGCGGTCTACATGTCGCTGTGCGTGCTGTTCCTGGCCAATGCCTACGGCATCAACCTCACCTTCGAACATCAGCTGGGCATCATCGCGCTGATGATGATCACCTCCAAGGGCGCCGCGACCGTCTCGGGCGGCACCTTCATCGTGTTCGCCGCCACCGTCACCGCCGCCGGGGTACTGCCGGTGGAAGGGCTGCCGCTGCTGCTGGGCATCAATCGCCTGACCTCGCAGGCGGTGTGCATCTGCAACGCCATGGGTAACGCGGTGGCCACCATGGTGGTGTCCAAGGTCTGCGGCGAGTTCGATCCCGCGCCGATGCGCTCGGAATACGCCCGCGTGCTCGGCCGCCCCGCCAACGCCGCGATCTGAGCCTCCCTTTTTTAGAACAGAAACAGACAGAGAAGAAAGAACCTCATGAGAATCACCGATATCCGCGACCTCTCCATCAAGATGGAAGGCAACATCGCCAACGCCTTCGTCAGCTTCGCCGAGCACGACATTTCCCTGGTGGCCCTGGTCAGCGACGTGGTGCGTAACGGCCGCCCGCTGGTGGGCTACGCCTTCGACTCGATCGGCCGCTTTGCCCAGTCCGGCATCCTGCGCGAACGGATGATCCCGCGCCTGCGCCGCGCGGCGCCCGAGTCGCTGCTGTCGGAAGACGGCAAGCTGTTCGATCCGGCCAAGGTGCTGCAGGCCATCATGCGCAACGAGAAGCCCGCCGGCCACGGCGACCGCGCTGCCGCTGCCGCCGCCATCGAGCTGGCGGTGTGGGACCTCAACGCCAAGATCCTCGACGTGCCGGCGCATGTGCTGATCTCGCAGGCCTTCGGCGGGCGCGGCAAGGCCGACGGCATCGAGGTCTATGCGGCGGGCGGCTACTATTACGCCAACGAAAGCGGCGCCACCCTGAAGGACGAACTGCAGTCCTACGCCGACATGGGCTTCTCCAGCTTCAAGATGAAAATCGGCGGCGCCTCGCTCAAGGAAGACATCGCCCGCATCGAGTCGGCGCTGAGCGTGGTGGATGGCGACGGCAGCCGCCTGGCGGTCGACGCCAACGGCCGCTTCGACCTCAAGACCGCCCTGGCCTACGCCGAAGCGATTGCGCCCTACAAGCTGCGCTGGTACGAAGAGATCGGCGACCCGCTGGACTATGACCTGAACCGTCGCGTGGCCGAAGCCTATCCGGGTCGCATCGCCACCGGCGAGAACCTGTTCTCGGCGCAGGACATCAAGAACCTGGCCCTGTACGGCGGCATGCGCCGCGGCCTCGATTACTTCCAGATGGATCCCGGCCTTTCCTACGGCCTGACCGAATTCGCGCATGCGGTGGCGGTGCTGGAAGAGCTGGGCTACGAGCGCAGCCAGGTACATCCCCACGGCGGCCACATGATCAACCTGCACATCGCGGCCGGCCTCGGCCTGGGCGGCTGCGAAGCCTATCCCGGCGTGTTCCAGCCGTTCGGCGGCTACGCGCCGGAGTGCTCGCTGGGCGGCGGCAGGGTGCATCCGACCCAGGCGCCGGGCTTCGGGCTGGAGCAAAAGCGCGAACTTGCGCCGTGGCTGGAAAAGATCGTCGGCTGAGGCCTTCCTTGGCGTGACCAAACGGCGGGCGTCGCGGATGCGGCGGCCCGCCGTCTTTTTCGGCCATGGCCCGCATCGGCTATCATGGCGGCATCCCAACCGCAGCGCCGCCTGTTGCCATGGCAACGAAACCTTCCCCCTCCACCGCCGACATCCACTTGCGCAGCTATCGCGAAGAACCGCTGGCGCACAGCCACGACTTTCCGCAGCTGGTGCTGCCGCTGTCGGGCCGGCTGGAGCTCGACATCGCGGGCCGCCAGGGCCTGGCCGACGCCGCCACCGGCGCCTTTGTCGAACCGGGCGCCACGCATGCCACCAGCGCGGCGGGCGCCAATCGCTCCCTGATCCTGGATCTGGCGCCGGCCATGGTGGGCGCGCAACTGATGGAGCAGCTGGTGCTGCGCCCGTTCATGCCGCTGCCGCAGGCGGCCGGCAAGCTGGTGGAGTTCATGGGCCTGATGCTGCAACAGCAGCAGAAGATCGCGGCGGCGCAATTGCAGCACTGGGTGCCGCTGCTGCTCGACACGCTGGCGATGACCGCACCGCGTGCGCACTCGCGGCTGCATGTGCTGATGGCGAAGATCGAGGCCGAACCCGGCCTGCCGTGGTCGGTGGCGGAAATGGCCGCGGCGGCGGCGATCAGTCCCAGCCGCCTGCACGAGTGGTTCCGGCAGGAAACCGGCGACACGCCCCGCGCCTGGCTGGCCGAGACGCGGATGAAGCGCGCCTGCGAACTGCTGCGCACCAGCCCCCTGCCCTTGTCGGAAGTCGCCCTGCGCTGCGGCTATGCCGACCAGAGCGCGCTGTCCAACGCCATGCGCAAGCTGCGCCACACCACCCCGGCCGCCTACCGCCGCGCGCAGCAGACGCCGCTGCCGCTGGAGTAGGCTGCTCGCGTGCTCATCTGCGCGCTTATCTGCGCGCTCCTCTGCGTTTTTATCCTCGCTTCAATTGTCAGCCGCGCAGGCATTGCGTGAAGTAAGCCGCAAAGTGCAAGTAGTCCGGCGTGGGCAGTCCCTGCTGCTTGGCCTGGTCGTCCCAGCGGCGCAGGCGCACCGCGTCGGCCGCATGCGCACGGGCGATGAAGGCCTGGGCCTGCGCCTCGTCGAAGATCCCGCCCTGCAGCTGCAAACTGCGCACCGAGTCCTCCGACAGCATGGAGAAATACGCGGCGTCGGTGGCGCACAGATAGCGCTTGGCGTCGACATGCAGGGCGATCGGCGCCAGCACGTCGTCGCCGAACAGCTGGCGCAGGAAAGGCAGGATGCGGTACTGGTGCAGGTCGTCGATGCCGGCCATGGTCGGGGTGTCGCCGTGGTCTTCCAGCATGTGGCCGAGGTCGTGCAGCAGGCTGGCCACGATCAGGGCCGGCGCCGCGCCGTCGGCTTCGGCCAGCGCCGCCGACTGCAGCGCGTGCTCCAGCTGGGTGACCGGTTCGCCGGTGTATTGGGTGTGGCCGTGCCGCTCGAACAGCAGGCCGATGTCGTCCAGGGTCAGGGCCATGGTGCGCCTCGGTCGATAGGGATGCGTTGAAAGCGGCCACTATAGTCCGCCCGCGCTTCAGTTTGATGACAGGCGCGTGACACCGGCCCTGAAAATCGCCGCAGCCAAGCAAAAACGGCGAACCTTGCGGTCCGCCGTCTTGCACTGTTTCACTCCACCGCTGCGGGCGCACGGCCCGCAGCGCTTACATCACTTGAGGTCGAAACGATCCAGCTCCATCACCTTGGTCCAGGCCGCCACGAAGTCGCGGGCGAACTTTTCCTTGGCGTCGGCGCTGGCGTAGACCTCGGACAGCGCGCGCAGCACCGAGTGCGAACCGAACACCAGGTCGACGCGGCTGCCGGTCCACTTGACGGCTCCGGTCTTGCGGTCGCGGCCTTCGAACTCTTCCGGCGACTTGGCCCTCCACTCGACGCCCATGTCCAGCAGGTTGACGAAGAAGTCGTTGCTCAGCTGGCCTTCACGCTGGGTGAACACGCCTTGCTTGCTGCCGCCGGCGTTGGCGCCCAGCACGCGCAGGCCGCCGACCAGCACGGTCATCTCCGGCGCAGTCAGGGTCAGCAGCTGCGCACGGTCGATCAGCAGGTCTTCCGCGCGCACGGCGTAACGCGCCTTCTGGAAGTTGCGGAAGCCGTCGGCCAGCGGTTCCAGCGGCACGAAGGAATCGACGTCGGTCTGCTCCTGGGTGGCGTCGGTGCGGCCCGGGTTGAAGGGCACCGTCACGTTCACGCCGGCGTCCTTGGCGGCCTTCTCGACTGCGGCGCCGCCGGCCAGCACGATCAGGTCAGCCAGCGAGACGGTCTTGCCGCCCTTGCCGAACTCGGCCTGGATGCCTTCCAGCGTCTTGAGCACCTGCGCCAGCTGGGCCGGCTGGTTGGCCGCCCAATCCTTTTGCGGGGCCAGGCGAATGCGCGCGCCGTTGGCGCCGCCGCGCTTGTCGCCGCCGCGGAAGGTCGAGGCCGAGGCCCAGGCGGTGGACACCAGCTGCGGCACGGTGAGGCCCGAAGCCAGTACCTTGGCCTTGAGCTCGGCGATGTCCCGGCCGTCGATCTGCGCGCCTTGCGCCTTGGGCACCGGGTCTTGCCAGATCAGTTCTTCGGCCGGCACTTCCGGACCGAGGTAGCGCGAACGCGGGCCGAGGTCGCGGTGGGTCAGCTTGAACCAGGCGCGGGCGAAGGCGTCGGCGAACTGGTCCGGGTTCTGCAGGAAGCGGCGCGAAATCTTTTCATACGCCGGGTCCACGCGCAGCGACAGGTCGGTGGTCAGCATGGTCGGCAGGCGCTTACCATTGCCCTGCGGATCGGGGATCACCGCTTCGGCGCCCTTGGCCACCCACTGGTGGGCGCCGGCCGGGCTCTTGGTCAGCTCCCATTCGTAGTTGAACAGGTTCTCGAAGAAGTAATTGCTCCACTGCGCCGGAGTCTGGGTCCATGTGACTTCCAGGCCGCTGGTGATGGCGTCGCTGCCGGCGCCGCTGCCGAAGCTGCTCTTCCAGCCCAGGCCCTGGTGTTCCAGGTCCGAGCCTTCCGGCTCGCGGCCGACGTGTTTGGCGTCGCCGGCGCCGTGGGTCTTGCCGAAGGTGTGGCCGCCGGCGATCAGGGCCACGGTCTCTTCATCGTTCATCGCCATGCGGGCGAAGGTTTCGCGGATGTCCTGCGCGGCGGCCAGCGGGTCGGGCTTGCCTTCCGGGCCTTCCGGGTTCACGTAGATCAGGCCCATCTGCACTGCGGCCAGCGGGTTTTCCAGGTTGCGGCCGGCCGGTTCGGTGCGGTCCTGCTCGTTGCCGTGGCGGTCGGCGTCGGCGGTGATCTCGCCGGACGGGCTGCCGTTCTTGCCCTTGCCGTAACGGTCGTCGCCGCCCAGCCAGGTGGTCTCGGTGCCCCAATAGACGTCCAGGTCCGGTTCCCATACGTCTTCACGGCCGCCGGCGAAGCCGAAGGTCTTGAAGCCCATGGTTTCCAGCGCGACGTTGCCGGTCAGGATCAGCAGGTCGGCCCAGGAGATCTTGTTGCCGTATTTCTGCTTGATCGGCCACACCAGGCGGCGCGCCTTGTCCAGGCTGACGTTGTCGGGCCAGCTGTTGAGCGGGGCGAAACGCTGCTGGCCGCGCCCTGCGCCGCCGCGGCCGTCGCCGATGCGATAGGTGCCGGCGCTGTGCCAGGCCATGCGGATGAACAGCGGGCCGTAGTGGCCGAAGTCGGCCGGCCACCAGTCTTGGGAATCGGTCATCAGCTTGGCCAGGTCGGCCTTGACGGCGGCCAGGTCCAGGCTCTTGAAGGCTTGTGCGTAATCGAAGTCCTCGCCCATCGGGTTGGACTTGGACGAGTGCTGGGCCAGCAGGTCCACCCGCAGCTGCTTGGGCCACCAGTCACGATTGCCGGTGCCGCCGCCGGCGGTGTGGTTGAAAGGGCATTTGGCTTCGTTCGACATGCGATCTTCTCCTTGTTCATCGACCCAACGAGTCTTCACGCCCGGACCGGGAACGGGCATGTGTTGTATGGCTGCGCGGCGCAGCGGCCAAGAGGCTGGCGACTGCGCGCGGCCGGCTTGTAGCGACACGATGCTGGCTGCGTAATACGACGGCGTGATGACGCCTCGACTCCGTTGCCGGCCTTCGCGCCCCGGTCAATCAAATAGAATCATTAATGTAATGCATCGAAACGAACGAGTTGATTGTCATTTTGTATAATTGATTTTGGTATTTTCAATTTCCCTTTCGGTGCGTTCTGAGTGCCAGTGTATGCTGCCGGCCATGGATTCGCTGATTTCCGCCGCCGCCCGCGCCCTTGCCGCCGGCGATCCGCTGGGTGCGCTCAAGCGCGTCGCCCTGCGTGAAGATCCGCCGGCGCTGGCCCTGCGCGGCATCGCCATGGCCCAGCTGGGCGAACATGCGCGCGCCCGCGAGTTGCTTCGTCGCGCGGGCAACGCTTTCGGTTCCCATGAATCGCTGTCCCGTGCGCGCTGCGTGGTGGCCGAGGCCGAGGTGGCGCTGGCCGAGCGCGATTTCGCCGGCTCGCCGCGCGCGCTGGAGGCCGCCCTCGCCACCCTCGAGGCCCACCAGGATATTCCCAACGCCATCCAGGCGCGACTGATCGCCGCGCGCCGGCTGTTGCTGCTGGGCCGCCTGCCGGCCGCAGCCGGCGCGCTGGCGCCGCTGGCCGGACAAGCGTTGGCGCCGCCGACGGCGGCCCTGGCCGGCCTGCTCAACGCCGAGCTGAAGCTGCGCTCGCTGCAGCCCGCGGCCGCCGGCGCCGATCTCGATGCCGCCCGCGCGGCGGCGCAAAGCGCCGGCATCCCGGCGCTGCTGGCCGAGGTGGAAGAAACCGCGGCGCGGATGTCGCGTCCGGCCGCGCGCCGCATCCGGCCGCACGCGGAGCAGGTGCTGCGCGTGGACGAAGTGGCGGCGCTGCTGCAGTCGCCGGCGCTGGTGGTGGATGGCTGCCGCCGCACGCTGGGCGCCGGCGGCGTGCGCATCCCGCTGGCCCGGCGGCCGGTGCTGTTCGCCCTGGCGCGCGCGCTGGCCGAAGCCTGGCCCGGCGAAGCGCCGCGCGAACGCCTGATCGAGCAAGCCTTTCGCACCCGTTCCCCGGATGAGACGCACCGCGCCCGACTGCGCGTGGAGATCGGGCGGTTGCGCGCGCTGGTCAAGGGCCTCGCGCGGATCGACGCCGGCGCGCTCGGTTTCTCCCTGCGCCCGCTGGACGGCGGCGAGGTGGCCTTGCTGGCGCCGCCGCTGGAAGGCGACCAGGCCGAGCTGCTGGCGCTGCTGGCCGACGGCGCGGCCTGGTCGACCTCGGCGCTGGCCCTGGCGCTGGATGCCAGCCAGCGCACCGTCCAGCGCGCCCTGGCCGAGCTGGAGGCCGGCGGCCGGGTGCGCTCCATCGGCCGCGCCCGCGCGCAGCGCTGGCTGGCGCCGCCGCTGGCCGGATTCACGACAATCTTGTTACTCCCGGCGGCGCTGGCGTTGGAATAAAGTGTCTTCATCGCGCCGGCAAACAGATGTATCAAGGCGCCAACCCATCCAAGGAGTGTTGCCATGGACACCAGCCAAACCGCCGCACGCGATGCAAGCGTGGCAAGCGCAGCCGACATCGTGCGTGAATACGGCCCCTTCCCGGGCGCACCCGCGATCCACGGCGTGACCTGGGACGGCGGGCAGGTATGGGCCGCCACCGGCACGCGCCTGCTGTCCATCGATCCGGCCACCGGCGACGCCGGCCGCGCGCTGGAGCGCCCCTGCGACGCCGGCACCGCCTTCGACGGCAAGCACCTCTACCAGATCGCCGAGCAGCGCATCGACAAGATCGATCCCGCCACCGGCGAGGTGCTGGCCTCGATCCCGGCGCCCGGCCACGGTTTCGACTCGGGCCTGACCTGGGCGGAAGGCAGCCTGTGGGTGGGCCAGTACCGCGACCGCAAGATCCATCGCATCGATCCCGCCACCGGCGCCATCCAGCGCACCATCGAATCGAAACGCTTCGTCACCGGCGTGACCTGGGTCGACGGCCAGCTGTGGCACGGCACCTGGGAAGGCGACGACAGCGACATCCGCCGCATCGACCCCGACAGCGGCGAGGTGCTGCAGCAGCTGCGCATGCCGCCGGGCACGGGCGTAAGCGGCCTCGAGTCCGACGGCGCCGACCTGTTCTACGCCGGCGGCGGCGCCAGCGGCAAGGTGCGCGCGGTGCGCCGGCCGAAGTAAGACCCGCCTTTTCTCTTTCACCTTCGTCAATCAATCGCATGGCCTTCACTGGCCAGGGAGTCCCTCATGGATATCGCACATCACCCCGTCGTCTCCACCGACCAATGGCTGCAGGCGCGAGGCCGGCTGCTGGAGCGCGAAAAGGAAATCATGCGCCTGCAAGACCGGCTGGCGGCCGAACGCCGCGCGTTGCCCTGGCGCGCGGTGGACAAGGACTACCGCTTCGACACGCCCGAAGGCCTGCGTAACCTGCCCGAACTGTTCGCCGGCCGTCGCCAGCTGCTGGTGCAGCACTTCATGTTCGGCCCGGGCTGGGAGGAAGGCTGCCCCAGCTGTTCCTACATGGCCGATCACAGCGACGGCATGAACCCGCACCTGGCGCAGCGCGACATCACGCTGGTGGCGGTGTCGCGCGCGCCGCTGGCCGAGATCGCGCGCTTTCGCCGGCGCATGGGCTGGCGCTTCGACTGGGTGTCTTCGCATGGCAGCGACTTCAATGCCGATTTCGGCGTCAGCTTCGATGCGCGCGAGCAGGCCGCCGGCGAGGTCGACTACAACTACGCCCGGCGTCCCTTCCCGCATGCCGAGGCGCCGGGCATCAGCGTGTTCGTGCAGGGCGAGGACGGCCGCATTTATCACAGCTACTCGACCTACGGCCGCGGCGTGGAAGTGATGATGGGCGCCTACCGCCTGATGGATCTCACGCCCGGCGGCCGCGGCGAGCGCGATGTGCCGCACAAGATGGAATGGGTGCGCCATCACGACCGCTACGAGCGCCACGAACGCTCGGCGACGCCGGCCGGCGTAGCGACGGAGTCGTCATGCTGCCGCGGCCGCGGTTGAACGGACGCGCCGCGTCGGCCGGCTCCCGCAAAATGCGAATCCCGGCTCGCGGCGCATATCCCTGGCTGCTGTCGCTGCTGGCCTGCGGCTGGCACTTCGCCGCCTTGCTGCTGGCGCCGGCGATGCCCTTGTGCGGCGGCGCGAAAAGCGGGTCGATGCTCGCTCTCTTGGCCCTTGCCGGGCTGCACGCCGTGGCCGTGCCGGTCGCAGCCTGCAGTCCGGCGTGGCTGGCGCGCATGCTGCCCGCAGGCAAGAGCGGACGGCCCGCATTGCCGCAAAGGAAATACGAGTCGGCTCCAAGCTCAGGTCAACCGTAAGCCGTCTGGATCGTTGTGGGAAGCGTTGCCCGGAAATCGGGCGGCGCCACTCCATCTCCACCATCACAACGCCACCATGACGGAAGCTACTGAAAACCTGGAACACGCGGAGCATGCCCATGCCTCCGGCAACAAGAAACTGGCCTTGCTCATCGCGATCCTCGCGCTGGTCCTGGCGGTCACCGAAACCCTGTCCAAGTCCTACCAGACCGAAGTCATCCTGAAGCACCAGGAGGCGGCGAACCTGTGGGCCTTCTTCCAGGCCAAGTCGATCCGCGGCAACTCGGCGCAACTGGCCAAGACCCAGCTCTCGCTGCTGGGCAACGCCAAGGATGAGCGCATCGTCGCCGCCATCGCCAAGCTGGACGACGCCATCGCCCATTACGACAGCGACGAGAAGAGCGGCGAAGGCAAGAAGGAGCTGTCGCACAAGGCGCGCGAGGCCGAGCACGAGGCCCATGCCTACATGGAGAAATACGAGAAGATGGAGATGGCCGCCGGCATGCTGCAGGTCGCCATCGTGCTGGCCTCGGCCACCATCATCACCGGCGTGGGCGTGCTGGCCTACCTGTCGATGGGCATCGGCGTGGTCGCGCTGGCCTTCATCGGCGCCGGACTGTTCATGGTGGTCTGAGCCGCTTCCCTGCCACCGCCCGCCATGGCATGCCCAGGCATGTCCAGCGCGGGCGGCGCGCCTCCCTCCGGAACCGCCGGTTCGCGACGATTCCACAAAATCTCCGTAGTTTGCGCCAAGCCTTGCCCCTGCGGCCAAGGCATACTGCGAGGCTCGCAGTTTTCCTGGCAAAGATTTTCAGACGATGAGTTCCAATACGATCCTGCGCGGCATCCTGTTCGGCGCGCTGACCGGCGCGGCCTGGGGCCTGGTGTTCCTGGCCCCCGAACTGACCCGCGATTTCTCTCCCTGGCAGCTGGCGGCCGGCCGTTACCTGGCTTACGGCCTGTTCGCCGCGGTGCTGATCGCGCCGCGCCTGCGCGCGCTGCTGCCGCACCTGGGCCTGGCCGAATGGCGCGCGCTGGTGTGGCTGAGCCTCTTGGGCAATGTGGTGTACTACGTGTTCCTGGCCAGCGCCGTGCAGATGGGCGGCATGGCGATGACCTCGCTGGTGATCGGCTTCCTGCCGGTGGCGGTGACCATCATCGGCAGCCGCGGCAAGGGCGCGGTGCCGATCGCCAAACTGGCGCCGTCGCTGGCGCTGGGCCTGGCCGGCATCGCCTGCGTGGCCTGGCAGTCGTTGGGCGGCGCGCAGGCGTCGGCGGCCGGCTCGCAGCAGGTGATCGGCTTCTTCTGCGCGCTGGGCGCACTGGTGTCGTGGACCACCTATGCGGTGGGCAACAGCCGCTGGCTGGCGCGGCTGCACGCGATTTCGGCGCATGACTGGAGCTTGCTCACCGGGCTGGTCACGGGGCTGCTGTCGCTGTTCATCGCGGTTCCCGCCTTCACCATCCTGCTGGAGCCGCGCAGCGGCGCGCAGTGGACGAGCTTCATCGGCGTGTGCGCCGGCGTGGCGATCTTCGCTTCGATCTTCGGCAACGCCTGCTGGAACAAGGCCAGCCGCCTGCTGCCGCTGACCATGATCGGGCAGATGATCCTGTTCGAGACGCTGTTCGCGCTGCTCTACGGCTTCCTGTGGGAGCGCCGCCTGCCTACCCTGCTGGAGACGGCGGCGATGGTGCTGGTCACCGCCAGCGTGATGCTGTGCGTGTCGGCGCACAGGGTGGTGGATGAAGGCGGCGGACACTGAACCTGCCCTCGCCAATGAAAAACGCCTTGCGCTCTACAGCCGCAAGGCGTTTTGTTTTGGGCTGTGGAAAACTCAAGTTTGCTGGGCGAGCTTCTTCAACACATGCGAGGCCGCCACCAGTCCGAACGAGGCGGTCACCACCATCGCCGAGCCGAAGCCGGCGCAGTTCAGGCCGGTCACGCCGCCTTGCGTGACATCTTGCGCCGCAGCCATGTCGGCGGCGTCGCCGCCGATGTCCATGTCCTCGCCGCCCGCGGCGGCCGGATCGATCACGCAGGCCTCGCCTTCGCCGAACTCCGGAAAGCGCAGCGGCTCGGTGGAAAACACGGCGTCGATGTGGAACTTGTTCTTGGTCCCGCGCGGGAAGCCGTGCTGCGAACGCAGGCGCTTGCGCACCTTGGCCAGCAGCGGCTCCTGCTCGGTGCGGCAGAGGTCGCGGATCTCGATCATGGTGGGATCGATCTGGCCGCCGGCGCTGCCGATGGTCACCAACGGGATCTTGTGGTCGCGGCACCAGACCATCATGGCAACCTTGGCCGGGACGTTGTCGACGGCATCGACCACGTAATCAAAACGGTCGGTGCCGATCATCTGCGCCACATTCCCGGGATCGACGAAGTCTTCCACCTCGGTCACCACGCAGGTCGGGTTGATCAGCATGATGCGCTCGCGCAGCGCGGTCACCTTGGCTTTCCCCAGCGTATCGGACAAGGCGTGGATCTGGCGGTTGACGTTGGACTCGGCCAGGTTGTCGAGGTCGATCATGGTGATGTGGCCGATGGCGCTGCGCGCCAGCGCCTCCACGATCCAGGAACCGACGCCGCCCACGCCCACCACGCACACGCGCGCGTTGCGAAAACGCTCCAGGGCGCGGGCGCCGTACAGGCGCGCCACGCCGCCGAAGCGGCGGTCGTAGTCGATATCGTGCAGGCCGGCGTCGGCGGACGCGCCCGTGGTGTTGTCTGCGGTAGTGCTCATGGAACTGGTCTGCTATGGATGTGCCGGAAGTCGGCGGACGATGCCGCATTATCCCGGTTTTGCCGCCGGCCTGCCGGGGCGGGCCAGGCCGGCGATGTCCGGGCCTTACATAAAAAAGGGCCGCAGCGTGCGGCTGCGGCCCTTTCTGACGACAGGCTGCGAGGGCTTACACCACCGCGCCGCCGTTCTCGTCCTTGACCTTGACCGGCTTGATCAGGTCTTCGCGCTTCACGCCCAGCCACATGGCCAGGGCGGCGGCGACGAACACCGACGAATAGATGCCGAACAGGATGCCGATGGTCAGCGCCAGCGCGAAGTAGTGCAGCGTCGGGCCGCCGAAGAAGAACATCGCCAGCACCATCATTTCGGTGGAGCCGTGGGTGATGATGGTACGCGACATGGTGCTGGTGATCGCGTGGTTCAGCACCTCGGGCGTGGACAGCTTGCCGAAGCGGCGGTCGCGGAAGGCTTCGCGCACCCGGTCGAACACCACCACCGATTCGTTGACCGAGTAGCCCAGCACGGCCAGGATCGCGGCCAGCACGGTCAGCGAGAACTCCCACTGGAAGAAGGCGAAGAAGCCCAGGATGATGATCACGTCGTGCAGGTTGGCGATCACCGCCGCCACCGCGAACTTCCATTCGAAGCGGAAAGCCAGGTAGATCACGATGCCCACCACCACCATGGCCAGCGCCATCAGGCCGTCGTGCGCCAGCTCGTCGCCCACCTGCGGACCGACGAACTCGACGCGCTGCAGGCGCACCTCCGGATCGTCAGCCTTCAGCGCGGCGGTCACCTTCTCGCTTTGCTGGCTGGCGTTCACGCCCGGTTGCGCCGGCAGGCGGATCATCACGTCCTGGGCGGTGCCGAAGCTCTGCACCAGGGTGTCGCGGTAGCCCAGGCCTTCCACCGACTTGCGGATCTTCTCCAGGTCGGCCGGCTTGCTGTAGGCCATTTCCATGACCGTGCCGCCGGTGAACTCGATCGAGAAATGCAGGCCCTTGGTCAGCAGGAAGAACACTGCCGCCACGAAGGTCAGCGCCGAGATCGCGTTGAAGATCAACGCGTTGCGCATGAAGGGAATGTCTTTTTTGATGCGGAAAAATTCCATCGCTATCCTTTCGGTGCCGGCCGCGGGGCGAAGCCCTGCGCGGTCCGGCTTAAATCACTGTCGGTCCCGTCGTGCCGGTCACTTCACTTCGCGCTTGGCCGAAGCCTTGCCGGAAGTGGTCAGGGTCTCGCCGTCCGGCTTCCAGATCTGGCCGATGGCCAGGCTGGAGAGCTTCTTCTTGCGGCCGTACCAGAGGTTGACCACGCCGCGCGAGAAGAACACGGCCGAGAACATCGAGGTCAGGATGCCCAGGCAGTGCACCACCGCGAAGCCGCGGATGGCGCCCGAACCGAAGATCAGCAGCGCGAGGCCGGCGATCAGGGTGGTCACGTTGGAGTCCAGGATGGTGGCCCAGGCGCGGTCGAAGCCGGCGGCGATCGCCGCCTGCGGCGAGTTGCCGGCGCGCAGTTCCTCGCGGATGCGTTCGTTGATCAGCACGTTGGAGTCGATCGCCATGCCCAGCGCCAGCGCGATGGCGGCGATACCAGGCAGCGTCAGCGTGACCTGCAGCGTGGACAGCAGCGCCACCAGCAGCAGCACGTTGATCGACAGCGCCAGGGCGCTGAAGAAACCGAACAGCTGGTAATAGATCACCATGAAGATGGCCATCGCCGCGAAGCCGTACAGCACCGAGTCGAAGCCCTTCTTGATGTTGTCGGCGCCCAGCTGCGGGCCGATGGTGCGTTCTTCGATGATGTCCATCGGCGCGGCCAGGGAACCGGCGCGCAGCAGCAGGGCCAGGTCGCCGGCGGCTTCGGGCGAACCCATGCCGGTGATCTGGAAGCGCGAGCCCAGCTCGGAGCGGATGGTCGCCACGGTCAGGACTTCGCCCTTGCCCTTTTCGAACAGCACGATGGCCATCGCCTTGCCGACCTTTTCACGGGTCGCTTCGCGCATCTTGCGGCCGCCGTCGCCGTTGAGGTCGATGCTGACCGCAGGCTGGTGGTTCTCGTCGAAGCTGGCCGAGGCGTTGGAGATGTAGTCGCCGGTCAGCACCGGTTCCTTGTTCAGCACCACCGGGGCACCCTTGCCGATCTTGAACAGCTCGGAGCCGAACGGGATGGCGGTGGTCTCTTCGGTGCCGCGCACCACGCTCTCGTCGACCATGCGCACTTCCAGCGTGGCGGTGCGGCCGATGATGTCCTTGGCGCGCGAGACGTCCTGCACGCCCGGCAGCTCGACCACGATGCGGTCGGCGCCCTGGCGCTGGATCAGCGGCTCGGCCACGCCCAGCTCGTTGACGCGCTTGGACAGGGTGGAGATGTTCTGCTTGACGCCGTCTTCCTGGGTCTGCTTCAGCGCTTCGGGACGCAGCGTGGCGACCAGCTTGAGGTCGTCGCCGGCGCCGGCGTCGGTGAGCACCAGTTCCTGCATCTCGGCCAGGGTCGAACGGGCCTTGTTGCGGGTGTCGGCGTCGCGGAAGGAGATCTCGATGGTGTCGCCGCTGCGGCTGATGCCGGAGTGGCGGATGTTCTTGTCGCGCAGCAGGCTGCGCACGCTCGATTGCAGGCCTTGCAGGCGCTTGTTCAGCACGGCCTTGATGTCGACCTGCATCAGGAAGTGCACGCCGCCGCGCAAGTCCAGGCCCAGGTACATCGGGAAGGCATGCAGGCTCTGCAGCCACTGCGGGGTGTTGGGCAGCAGGTTGAAGGCGACGATGTAGGTCGGATCGGTGGGATCGGTATTCAACTGCTGCTCCAGCAGGGCCTTGGCCTTGAACTGGATGTCGGTGGTCGCGAAACGCGCGCGCACCGACGGCTGGGCGCCAGCGCTGTCGAACGCCACGCTCTCTGCGGGCAAGTTGCCTTGTTTCAGGATTTCGTCAACGCGGCCGGCCACGGTGGCCTCGACCTTCAGGGTCGACTTGGCGCTGCTGATCTGTACGGCGGGCGATTCGCCGAAGAAGTTCGGAACGGTGTAGATCACGCCGAACAGAAGGGCCGCGACGATCAGTACGTATTTCCAGAGAGAGTAACGATTCATGGTCTTGTGCTTCTAGCTTCCAGAAAGGGCTGCACCGGCCGGGCGGTGCAGCGCAGAACCCGAGGGCTCTAACAACATGGGCGCATCAGCGATGCGCCCATTGGTCCCGTGCGGCCGGATTACAGGGCCTTGATGGTGCCCTTGGGCAGCAGGGTGGTGACGGCGCCCTTCTGCACGATGATCTCGTTGCCTTCCGACACTTCGATGGTGATGTAGGCATCGCTCACCTTGGTGATGCGGCCCAGCATGCCGCCGGAGGTCACGACTTCGTCGCCCTTGCCCAGCGCGTCCATCATCGCCTTCTGTTCTTTCTGACGCTTCATTTGCGGGCGGATCATCAGGAAGTACAGCACGACGAACATCAGGATGATCGGCAGGAAGCTGGTCAGGTTACCCAGCATGCCGCCAGGTGCTGCAGTTGCCGTTTGTGCGAATGCGTCGGAAATAAACACGTGGTGCTCCAAAGGTTGATTGAAAAATAGCCCTGCATTCTAGCACTGCGCAGGCGCTATTCCGCCAAATCGGGACGGCTTGCCGGAGATCAAGATCCATTTGGCGATTTTCCCCGCAATTTGCAGTCGTTTGACCGGACCGGCGCCGGCGCCCCGCTTTGACCGTTATCAAAACGTCATCGCGAGGGCCGGGCAAAACTTGTACAGTGGCAAACAAAAAACAGAAACAGGCGAAACGACGCGTTTCGCCGCGACCGACAGGAGACCACGCATGCTGCCCACCACGCCGCAAAGCTACGAGGACATCGCCTCGGACTTTCGCTGGAACATTCCCGAGCACTACAACATCGGCGTCGACGTCTGCGACAAGTGGGCCCTGCGCGAACCCGACCGGCTGGCGCTGATCCACATCGCCCGCGACGGCGGCGTGCGCCGCTACAGCTTCGGCCAGATGCGCGCGCTGTCCAACCGCATGGCCAACCTGCTGCGCGCGCACGGCGCGGCCCAGGGCGACCGCATCGGCATCCTGCTGCCGCAGGCGCCGGAGACGGCGTTCTCGCATGTGGCCGCCTACAAGAACGGCTGCATCGCGATCCCGCTGTTCGCCCTGTTCGGCGCCGAGGCGCTGGAATACCGGCTGCACGACAGCGGCGCGAAGATCGTCGTCACCAACGCCGAAGGCGCGGCCAAGCTGGCCGGCATCCGCGACAGGCTGCCCGAGCTGAAGACGGTGTTTACCATCGACGGCCCGCAGCCCGGCACGGTCGACCTGCACGCGGCGCTGGCCGGGCACGGCGAGGACTTCACGCCGGTCGACACCCGCGCCGACGACCCGGCCGTGATCATCTACACCTCCGGCACCACCGGCCAGCCCAAGGGCGCGCTGCACGCGCATCGCGTCCTGCTGGGCCACCTGCCGGGCGTGGAGATGTCGCACAACCTCTATCCGCTGGAAGGCGACCGCATCTGGACGCCGGCCGACTGGGCCTGGATCGGCGGCCTGCTCGACGTGCTGCTGCCGTCCTGGCACCACGGCGTGGCGGTGGTGGCGCACCGCTTCGAGAAATTCACCGGCGAGGCCGCCTTCCAGCTGCTGCAGGATCACGGCGTACGCAACTGCTTCCTGCCGCCAACGGCGCTGAAGATGATGCGTACCGTGGCCGAGCCCGAAAAGCGCTGGAAACTGAACCTGCGCTCGGTGGCCAGCGGCGGCGAGTCGCTCGGCGCGGAGCTGCTGGACTGGGGCCGCAAGACCTTCGGCCTGACCATCAACGAGTTCTACGGCCAGACCGAATGCAACATGACGGTCTCCTCCAACGCCGCCGTCATGCCGGCCCGCCCGGGCAGCATCGGCCGCGCCGCGCCCGGCCACCGGGTGGAGATCGTGGACGACCAGGGACGGCAGCTGGCCGTCGGCGAACAGGGCAACATCGCGGTGCGCCGGCCTGATCCGGTGATGTTCCTGCAGTACTGGAACAAGCCCCAGGCCACCGCCGACAAATTCGCCGGCGACTGGCTGCTGACCGGCGACACGGGCGTGAAGGACGACCAAGGCTATATCCGCTTCGTCGGCCGCGACGACGACGTCATCACCTCGGCCGGCTACCGCATCGGCCCCGGCGAGATCGAGGACAACCTGCTGCAGCACGCGGCGGTGAAGATGGCTGCGGTAGTGGGTGCGCCGGACGCCGAGCGCACCGAGATCGTGGTGGCCATCGTGGTCTTGAACGCCGGCTTTGCCGGCGACGCGGCGATGAAGCGCGAGCTGCAGCAGCACGTGAAGACGCGGCTGGCGGCGCACGAGTATCCGCGCGAGGTGTATTTCGTGGAGGAGTTGCCGATGACGACCACCGGCAAGGTGATCCGGCGGCAGTTGCGGGATATGGTGGCGGGGTGGCGCGCGGCCTGAGCCTGAGCTTGGCCAGGCAAGACACAATCGGCGTTTTCGTCACGCCGGCGCCGGCGGCGATCCGGTGGCTTTCGTCGTGTCCGACCGCAACTGAACGTCGCTGGGTCCCCGCCTTCGCGGGGACGACAGTGCAGAGGTAGCGTCTACCTCCGCCGGTTCAAATTCCCCGCTCCTTGTCATCCCGGCGCAGGCCAGGATCCAGTGACTTTCGTCGCGTCGCGACGGCAGCTTAACGTCGCTGGGTCCCCGCCTTCGCGGGGACGACAGTGAAGAGGTAGCGTCAACCTCCACCGCTTCAAATTCCCTACGCCTTGTCATCCCGGCGCAGGCCGGGATCCAGTGGCTTTCGTCGCGTCCCGACGGCAGCTGAACGTCGCTGGGTCCCCGCCTGCGCGCGGACGACCGTGAAGAGGTAGCGTCTACCTCCGCCGGTTCAAATTCCCCGCTCCTTGTCATCCCGGCGCAGGCCGGGATCCAGTGGCTTTCGTCGCGTTCCGACGGCAGCTGAACGTCACTGGGTCCCCGCCTTCGCGGGGACGACGGCTGGTGTGTGGCTTGAGCCGGTGGAGAGCGATGTTACCTCTGCACTGTCGTCCCCGCGAAGGCGGGGACCCAGTGACGTTTGCCGCGCTTCAACCAGGTTGAAACAGCAGCGGCAAGACCAGCATCAAACCCCGCGCGCCCGGTCTTCCTTGAACTTGCTCACGAAGGCCTGGAACTGGCCGGCGTCGATCGCCGCGCGCATCTCTTCCATCAGCTTCAGGTAGTAGTGCAGGTTGTGCACGGTGTTCATGCGCGCGCCCAGGATTTCGCCGGCGCGGTGCAGGTGGTGCAGGTAGGCGCGCGAGAAGTTCTTGCAGGCGTAGCAGTCGCAGGTCTCGTCGTAGGGACGCTCGTCGTCCTTGTACTTGGCGTTCTTGATCTTGACGTCGCCGTAGCGGGTGAAGATCCAGCCGTTGCGCGCATTGCGGGTGGGCATGACGCAGTCGAACATGTCGACGCCGTTGGCCACGCCCTCCACCAGGTCTTCCGGCGTACCCACGCCCATCAGGTAGTGCGGCTTGTCGGCCGGCAGGCGCGGGCCGACGTGCTCCAGCACGCGCATCATGTCTTCCTTGGGCTCGCCCACCGACAGGCCGCCGATGGCGTAGCCGTCGAAATCGAGCTCCTGCAGGCCGGCCAGCGACTCGTCGCGCAGGCCTTCGAACATGCCGCCCTGGACGATGCCGAACAGCGCATTGGGGTTCTCGCCCTGGTCGAACTCATCCTTGGAGCGCTTGGCCCAGCGCAGCGACATGCGCATGGACTTGCCCGCCTCCTCGCGGGTGGCGGGACGGCCGTCGATCTCGTAGGGCGTGCATTCGTCGAACTGCATCACGATGTCGGAGTTGAGCACGCGCTGGATCTGCATCGAGATCTCGGGCGAGAGGAACAGGCGGTCGCCGTTGATGGGCGAGGCGAAATGCACGCCCTCTTCCGTGATCTTGCGCATCTCGCCCAGCGAAAACACCTGGAAGCCGCCGGAGTCGGTCAGGATGGGCTTGTCCCAGCCGATGAACTTGTGCAGGCCGCCGAACTTGGACACCACTTCCAGGCCCGGGCGCAGCCACAGGTGGAAGGTGTTGCCGAGGATGATCTGGGCGTTGATCTCGTTCAACTCCAGCGGCGACATGGCCTTGACCGAGCCATAGGTGCCGACCGGCATGAAGATCGGCGTTTCCACGGTGCCGTGGTTCAGTTTGACGCGGCCGCGGCGCGCTTTGCCGTCGGTCTTGAGCAGGGTGAATTCGAGCATGGGTCAGCCTTCGTTGGCTTTGTTGCAGGTGAGCAGCATGGCGTCGCCATAGCTGAAGAAACGGTATTTCTGTGCGATCGCGTGCGCGTAGGCGGCGCGGATGTGGTCGTAGCCGGCGAAGGCCGACACCAGCATCAGCAGCGTCGACTTGGGCAGGTGGAAGTTGGTCACCAGCCGGTCGACGGTCTTGAACGTGTAGCCGGGCGTGATGAAGAGCTGGGTATCGGCGCTGCCGGCTTCCAGCCGGCCGGATTGTGACCCGGATTCCAGCGCGCGCATGCTGGTGGTGCCGACCGCGACCACGCGCCCGCCCGCGGCCTTGGTGGCGCGCACCGCGTCCACCGTGGCTTGCGAGATGGTGTACCACTCGCTGTGCATCTTGTGCTGCGACAGGTCTTCCACCCGCACCGGCTGGAAGGTGCCGGCGCCGACGTGCAGCGTGACGAAGGCCTGCCTGACGCCGCGCGCGGACAGTTGATCCAGCAGCGCCTGGTCGAAATGCAGGCCGGCGGTAGGCGCGGCGACCGCGCCGGGCTCCTTGGCGTAGACGGTCTGGTAGCGCGTCTCGTCGTAGGCGTCGGCCTCGTGCTCGATATAGGGCGGCAGCGGCAGGCTGCCGTACTGCTCCAGCAGCTCGAACACGTCGGACGGGAAATGCAGCGTGAAGAATTCGCCGAAACGCTCGCCCACGGTGACGTCGAAGGCGTCGGCCAGGCGGATCCTGGTGCCCGGCGGCGGCGACTTGGAGGCGCGCACCTGGGCGTGCACGGTGCGCGCATCGAGTACGCGCTCGACCAGCGCCTCGATCTTGCCGCCGGTTTCCTTGACGCCGAAAAAGCGCGCCTTGAGCACGCGGGTATCGTTGAACACCAGCAGGTCGCCGGGATTGAGCAGATCGAGGATGTCGGCGAAACGGCGGTCGCTCAGCTGCGCGCCGTCCACCTGCAGCAGGCGCGAGGCGCTGCGCTCGGCCAGCGGTGTCTGGGCGATCAGCTCGGGCGGCAGTTCGAAGTCGAAGTCGGAAAGAGAGTACATGCTTGCAAAATGAAAAATCGGGGCGCCTCGGGCGTGCGGCCATGGCGGCCGGACAACGACTTCGGAACAAGAAGTGTTGCTTTCAGGATTGATACTGTAATTAAACACAGTAAAATAGCGCCCAACCCGCTATTTTACGCTGTCGGCGCGTTTTTCCCATATGCGCGCGCGACTGTTCCGTATTCAACGCCGCCAACCGCATGCCTGCTACCGCGAAAAAGACCACCAGCAAGACGACGAGCAAGGCTCCGCCGAAAAAGGACGCCAAGGCCGCCGCCAAGCCCGAGAACAAGCTCGCCAAGCTGGGCCTGCACAACGACATGGACCTGGCGCTGCACCTGCCGCTGCGCTACGAGGACGAAACCACGCTGATGACCATCGCCGAGGCCTCCATGCGCGGCCTGCAGACGGTGCAGGTGGAAGGCGTGGTGACCAAATGCGACGTGCAGTTCCGCCCGCGCCGCCAGCTGATCGTGACGGTGGGCGACGACACCGCGCAGCTGACCATGCGCTTCCTCAACTTCTACGGCAGCCAGCAGCGCCAGCTGGCCGAAGGCACGCGGGTGCGCGTGCGCGGCGAGCTGCGCCACGGGTTCTTCGGCGCCGAGATGGTCCATCCGCAGTACAAGGTGGTCAACGAAGGCGCGCCGCTGCCGGACGTGCTCACGCCCGTCTACCCGGCCGGCGAAGGACTGTCGCAAGCCTACCTGCGCAAGGCCATCGCCGGCGCCATCAACCGGCTGGACTGGAGCGATACGCTGCCGGAGTCGATGCGCGAGACGCTCAAGCTGGCCCCCTTCGAAGCCTCGGTGCGGCTGCTGCACAATCCGCCGCCGGATGTCGACGAACACGCGCTGATCGAGCGCTCGCACCCGGCCTGGATACGCATGAAGTTCGACGAGCTGCTGGCGCAGCAACTGTCGCTCAAACGCGCCCAGGCCGCGCGCCGCGCCAAGACCTCGCGCGCGCTGCCGGTGACCGGGCGCATCACCGAAGAGCTGACCAGGGTGCTGCCCTTCAAGCTGACCGGCGCCCAGCAGCGCGTACTGGAAGAGATCCGCGCCGACCTGCGCCAATCCTTCCCGATGCAGCGCCTGCTGCAGGGCGATGTGGGCAGCGGCAAGACCGTGGTGGCGGCACTGGCCGCTGCACAGGCCATCGACAGCGGTTTCCAGGCGGTGCTGATGGCGCCGACCGAAATCCTGGCCGAGCAGCACTTCCGCAAGATCGCGGCCTGGATGGAGCCGTTGGACGTGGGCGTGGCCTGGCTCTCCGGCAGCCAGAAAAAGAAAGAAAAGACCGAGGCCCTGGCCCATATCGAATCGGGCGCGGCGCGCCTGGTGGTGGGCACGCATGCGCTGATACAGGACACCGTGCAGTTCGAGAACCTCGGGCTGGTGATCGTGGACGAGCAGCACCGCTTCGGCGTCGGCCAGCGCCTGGCTCTGCGTAACAAGAGCAACAAGAGCTTCAGCCCTGCCGACGCCGAGGCGGCGACGGTGCCGCACCAGCTGATGATGTCGGCCACGCCGATCCCGCGCACGCTGGCCATGACCTACTACGCCGACCTCGAAGTCTCGGTGATCGACGAACTGCCGCCGGGGCGTTCGCCCATCGTGACGCGCGTGATCGACCAGAACCGGCGCGACGAAGTCGTCGAGCGCGTGCATGCGGCGGCGCTGGAAGGCAAGCAGATCTACTGGGTCTGCCCGCTGATCGAGGAGTCCGAGGCGCTGGAGCTGCAGACCGCCACCGATACGCATGCGGCGCTGTCGGCGGCCCTGCCCGGCCTGTCCATCGGGCTGGTGCACGGGCGCATGAAGCCGGTGGAAAAGCAGATCGTGATGGAAGGCTTCAGCCGCGGCGCGATCCACGTGCTGGTGGCCACCACGGTGATCGAAGTGGGCGTGGATGTGCCCAATGCCTCGCTGATGGTGATCGAGCATGCCGAGCGCTTCGGCCTGTCGCAGCTGCACCAGCTGCGCGGGCGCGTGGGCCGCGGCTCGGCCGCCAGCGTGTGCCTGCTGATGTTCCAGGGGCCGCTGGGCGGCACCGCCAAGGAGCGGCTGGCGACCATGCGCGAGACCACCGACGGTTTCGAGATCGCGCGGCGCGACCTCGACATCCGCGGTCCCGGCGAATTCCTCGGCGCGCGCCAGTCGGGCGACGCCATGCTGCGCTTCGCCGATCTCGGCACCGACCAGTGGCTGGTGGAAAAGGCGCGCGACACCGCGCAGGCGCTGCTGGAGCACGCGCCCGACATCGTCGACCGCCACCTGGCGCGCTGGCTGGGCGGACGCGAGGACTTCCTGAAGGTTTAAGCGGCCCCGGGCGGCGCCGGCTTCGTGCGCACCTTGCGCACTTTACGCACCTTGCCGCCGGCGCGCTGCGCCTGCCGCGCGTTCCAGGCCTCCAGTTCGCGCTGGTAGCGCTCGCGCGCCTGCTCGTAGATGTCGAAGATGCAGGGCACGCAGCCGCTGCCGCAGCAGTCTTCCAACGCCGGCTCGACCGGCGGCGTCGGCTGCGGGTCGTCCTCGGGAAGTTGCGGGGTGCGAACGGCTGGGCTGGGGCTCATGGATGGCGGGTGATGAATGAGGGAAACGGCGCTGCGCGCAAAGCGCATGCGCTTACGAGATTATAGGACGAGGCATAGTCCCGTCCGGACGGGACACCAACAACCATGACGCCGGAACATCTGCCACTGCTGCTCACGCGCACCATGCCCTATGGAAAATACAAGGGCCGCGCCATTGCCGACCTGCCCGGGCACTATCTGGGCTGGTTCGCGCGCGAGGGTTTTCCGCGCGGTGAACTCGGCAGCCTGCTGGCGTTGATGTATGAGCTGGACCACAACGCGCTGCGACACCTGCTGGATCCCTTGCGAAAGGATGGGCAGTCGAACAAACGCTAGGCCATGCAGAAAAACAGCTAGAAAACATTCGATGTGCGCCGATTGACTCCGTGGTTTTAGCAAGCCAATCTACCCATTCGGCGAGATTGATGACTTTTTAGCGGACAGGCTGTCGCCCCGGAAACTTCAGCCATCCAGGTTGCTCTGCACTCGCCGCAGCACCCGAAGCACAGGCCCAGCCGCCGCCGGTACGGCAAGCCAGGCGCCGCGCCTCTTTGCGGCCACCATCGCGACAGCACCCGTCATCAAGGAAAGCCCATGTTAGTGTCAGCCCATGATCCCTTCCAGCCGCGCCGGCAACTTTGCTCGCGCTGCCAACGCGCCCAGACGGCATGCATCTGCCACTGGATCTCGCCGATCAATTCCATCTTCGACGTGCTGATACTGCAGCACCCGATGGAAGCCGCCAATGCCAAGAACAGCGCCCGGCTGCTGCACCTGAGTTTGCCCAACAGCAGGCTGGCGGTGGGCGAGACCTTCGACCCACAGGAGCTCGATGCGCTGCTGCACGGCCCGTCTTCGGTGCCGGGCGGCACGGGCGGTGCGGTGCAGCCGGTGCTGCTTTATACGGAGGACGCCGGCACGCCGGCCGCCTCCCGCTTCGACGCCCGCAGCATGATGGTGGACGGCCGGCGCAAGGTGGAGCGGCTGCGTCTGGTGATTCTCGACGGCACCTGGCGCAAGAGCCGCAAGATGCTGTTCGAAAACCCGGCGCTGCATGCCCTGCCGCGGCTGGCGCTGCAAAACACCCCGCTGTCGCAATACACCATCCGCAAGGCCCACAAGCCGGAGCAGCTGTCCACGCTGGAAGCGGCCGGCTACGCGCTGATGCAGCTGGAAAAGGACAGCGAAAAATACCACCCGCTGCTGACCGCCTTCGACGGCTTCGTGCTGCAGCAAGGCGCGCTGCGCCAGCTTGGCCAGGCCGGCCGGCGCGGCGAATGAGCGGCACGGCGGGCCGGGGATCTGCCCCGCCCCGCCGTTTCCTTTCGGGCCTGCCGATCACACTGGACGGAATTGAAACAAAGTCCGACGAGGCTGCAACTCGGCGCTGGATATGGTGTCCGACCCCGCCAATGAGCATATAATTGCGCGATCCTCGAAAATTGGCGATTGCGTTTCAATCCCTCCAGCGACCACCCAAGATGAGTTCAGAATTCCAGCAACTGGCCGACAAGGTCGCCCAGCTCGCACGGCTGGCGCAGTCCCTGCGCGACGAAAACACCGAACTGCGCCGCAACGTCAAAGCGCTGACGGAAGACAATGCGCAATTGAACCAGCGTATCGACGAAGCCTACCAGCGCGTTGCAGCGGTGCTGTCCGAACTGCCCGTGGCCGAACCGGAAGAACCGGCTGAAACTACCGAGGAAGCCGCATGAGCAACGTGATCCAGGTCCAGGCCACCATCATGGGCCAACCCTATACCCTGGCCTGCCGCGAAGGCGAACAGGCAGCGCTGCACCACGCGGTGGCCTACCTCGACCAGAAGATGCGCACCATCCGCGACGCCGGCAAGATCAAGGGCACCGACCGCATCGCCGTGATGGCGGCGCTGGGCATCGCCGCCGAGCTGCTGGGTTCGCAGCAATCCGACGGCCCCTTTGCCGGCCTCACCATCGCCGAATGGAAGCAGCAGATCGCGGCCATCAACGATGTCCTGGACCAGGCGCTGGCGCCCCAGGAAAAATTGTTCTGATCCGCGGATCCGCTTTCATCAAAAAACGGCCGTCCTCGCGACGGCCTTTTTTTGTTTCAGGGATGGAAAGAATGCGCCGGGCGCCGCATCGGGAACCGGCGCGCGCGGCCACTTCATCGGTCGCGGCGCGCCCGGCAAATGTCCTGCCTCGTGTTGCCCCTGCTCATGAGCATCGCAAAACCCGGAAACTGAGCGCCCATTCTGCGCCGGAAATTCTTATCAGATGCGCAACGCGGCCATCGCCGCCGCGTTCGCGCATGCCGGTTCGCGTGTCGCTGACATCGCCGCAAAAAAATAGACAGGAAATACGCCGTCCACGCAAGCCTGTTTCGTTACAAATTCAGGCTATATTTTTTACGCGAAGGCCTTGGACTGCGTCGTCGATTGCGTTAGACTTTGTACTCCTGCCGTGTTCGCGATTGCCATATATTCCTTGAACCATTTACGAGCATAGGCTGTAGGATCGTTCGATGGGCGTGAGCGTCGCTAGTCCGATGAACCCGAAATTGAACTACTGCAGCCAACTTGAACCTGTAAGGTTCAGGATGCCGGCACAGCGGCACAGGCGGGACTTGATTCCCATGAAAAAACGGCTGCTCACGCAGCCGTTTTTCTTTTCCCCGCATCTTCGCATCTCCCCACTTGCGCCTCGCAAAGCGAGGCAAAGCGGTTCATGCCGGTTTCATCGCGGCGTCAGCTTTCGCGCTTCTTCGACGCCTTGCGCTCCTGCCCCACTTCGGCGATCGCGTCCTGGAATTCGGTCACATCCTCGAAGCTCTTGTACACCGAGGCGAAACGGATATAGGCGATCTTGTCCAGGCGCTTCAACTCGCGCATCACCAGCTCCCCGATCTGTCCCGACATCACCTCGCGCGCGCCGCTTTGCAGCAGCTTTTCCTGGATGCTCTGGATCGCCACATCGATCGCCTCGGCCGACACCGGGCGCTTGCGCAGCGCCAGCATCAGGCTGCCGCGCAGCTTGGCGGCGTCGAACTCGGTGCGGCTGCCGTTCTTCTTGACGATCACCGGCAGCGTCAGTTCGATGCGCTCATAGGTGGTGAAGCGCTTGTCGCAATTCTCGCAGCGGCGGCGGCGGCGGATCGAGCTGCCGTCCTCAGACAGGCGGGTGTCCAGCACCGGAGTTTCTTCGTGGTTGCAGAATGGGCACTTCATGGCGGCAAAGGTCGTTGAACGTTGCGAAAGAAGAACGCTTGAAACAGGCGTCCGGGCATCACTACAGGCATTGCAGGTACTGCGGATGCGCGACGGCGCCCCTCTCGGGACGCCGTCGGATACTGCAGGGCGCCGGCCGCATGCAGCCGGCAGATCATGCTATCAGCCGTAGACCGGGAAAGCGTCGGTCAGCTTCTTGACTTCGGCCTTCACGCGCTCGATGGTGGCGGCGTCGTGCGGGTTGTCCAGCACGTCGGCGATCAGGTTGCCGACCTTCTCGGCTTCGGCTTCCTTGAAACCGCGGGTGGTCATGGCCGGGCTGCCCAGGCGCACGCCCGAGGTCACGAACGGCTTTTGCGGATCGTTGGGGATGCCGTTCTTGTTGCAGGTCATGTGGGCCGAACCCAGGATCGCTTCGGCTTCCTTGCCGGTCAGGTTCTTCGGACGCAGGTCCACCAGCATCACGTGCGACTCGGTGCCGCCGGAGACGATGCGCAGGCCGCGCTTGATCAGGGTCTTGGCCAGCACGTCGGCGTTCTTCACCACTTGCTGCTGGTAGGCCTTGAACTCATCCGATGCGGCTTCCTTGAAGGCCACGGCCTTGGCGGCGATGACGTGCATCAGCGGACCGCCCTGGATGCCCGGGAAGATCGAGGAGTTGATGGCCTTTTCGTGCTCGGCCTTCATCAGGATCACGCCGCCGCGAGGACCGCGCAGGGACTTGTGGGTGGTCGAGGTGACGAAGTCGGCGAACGGCACCGGGTTCGGGTACACGCCGGCGGCGATCAGGCCGGCGTAGTGGGCCATGTCGACCATGAAGTAGGCGCCCACTTCCTTGGCGATCTTGGCGAAGCGCTCGAAGTCGATGCGCAGCGAATAGGCCGAGGCGCCGGCAATGATCAGCTTGGGCTTCTTCTCGCGCGCCAGGGCTTCCATGGCTTCGTAGTCGATCTCTTCCTTTTCGTTCAGGCCGTAGGAGACGACGTTGAACCACTTGCCGGACATGTTCAGCGCCATGCCGTGGGTCAGGTGGCCGCCTTCAGCCAGCGACATGCCCATGATGGTGTCGCCCGGCTTCAACATGGCGAAGAACACGCCCTGGTTGGCCTGGGAACCGGAGTTCGGCTGCACGTTGGCGGCTTCGGCGCCGAACAGCGCCTTGAGGCGGTCGATGGCCAGCTGCTCGGCGATGTCCACGTATTCGCAGCCGCCGTAGTAGCGCTTGCCCGGATAGCCTTCGGCGTACTTGTTGGTCAGTTGCGAACCCTGGGCTTCCATCACCGCCGGCGAGGTGTAGTTTTCCGACGCGATCAGCTCGATGTGATCCTGCTGGCGGGCGTTTTCCTTCTGGATGGCGGACCACAGGTCCGGATCGACTTTGGCTAAGGTCTGGTTCTTGTCAAACATGGTATTTCTCCAAATTGATGATGTGCGGCCGAAGACCGGGCGACGACAAAGCGATCGCATCGACTTCAAAAAATCGAATGAGGGCCAAAAAATAGGGGAATTGCGGGCAGCCTCAGTCGTACTTTCCATTCGGCTGCCCAGGCGCACGGCTGATGAAATCTCACGCTTCCCGATGGATACCCATCTTGGCCGGAAAGAAATCCCGGCTTTTCGCCAGTCACGTGAGACGAAATGGTGAGCGCATTGTATTAAAACGGGGCGATTTCAGCAAGACGCTTGGCCTGTGCGCAACAGCCCGCAATGACCTGCCGAAAGCGAGCCTGCCCTCGTAAAAACCGGCTTTGGGCTACAATTTCGTTTTCTTCCCGGAACGGCATGCGCGCGCCGGCCAACCGCCCGCGTCGCGCCGCCGTCCACCCCTCGCCACACAACAGGAGATAGTACAAATGGTCGTTTTGATTACGGGAGCAACCGCAGGCTTCGGCGCCGCCATGGCACGCAAATTCGCCAAGAACGGCCACAAGGTGATCGCCGCCGGCCGCCGCAAGGAGCGCCTGGACGAGCTGGTCAATGAACTGGGCGCGGGCAACGTGCTGCCGCTGGTCCTGGACGTCACCAGCAAGCAATCGATCGAAGCCGGCCTGACGTCCCTGACGGGCGAGTGGAAGGAAATCGACGTGCTGGTCAACAACGCCGGCCTGGCGCTGGGCCTGGGCCCGGCCCACGAAGTGGCGCTGTCGGACTGGGAAACCATGATCGACACCAACGTCAAGGGCCTGGTCACCATCACCCACGCGCTGCTGCCGGAGATGGTCAAGCGCGGCCGCGGCACCATCATCAACCTGGGCTCGGTGGCCGGCGCCTATCCCTACCCGGGCGGCAACGTCTACGGTGCGACCAAGGCCTTCGTCGACCAGTTCACGCTCAACCTGCGCGCCGACCTGGTGGGCACCGGCGTGCGCGCCACCAACCTGGCCCCCGGCCTGTGCGGCGGCACCGAGTTCTCCAACGTGCGCTTCAAGGGCGATGACGCCGCCGCCGCCAAGGTCTACGACGGCACCACCCCGCTGACCGCCGAGGACATCGCCGAAGCGGCCTTCTGGGTCGCCACCATGCCGGCGCACGTCAACATCAACTACATGGAACTGATGCCGACCTGCCAGGGCTTCAGCCCCTTCAACATCAAGCGCACACAGTAAGCGGATGAGGTAGAATGGCGTTTTTGCTGATGGTGCCAAGCCGCCGCAGGAACGCCATTCAGACCGGTTCACGGTCAATTTCCCTGACAGCAACATTTCCTTTTTTGCCGCCACAAGCGTCGATTTCCCCATAACAAGAAGCATATGAGTGCCGCCAGTAGTCCGTTCGACTGGAAAATCCGGGTCTATTACGAAGATACCGACACCGGTGGCGTCGTCTTCTACGCCAACTACCTGAAGTTCTTCGAGCGCGCCCGCACCGAGTGGCTGCGCTCCTTCGGGTTCAACCAGCAGCACCTGGCCGAGACCACCGGCGCCATCTTCGTGGTCAAGAACACCAGCGTCGATTACCTCTCTCCCGCCCGCCTGGACGATGAACTCAGGCTGACTGTCGTGGTCGAAAAACTTCGAAACGCTTCCATGGAGTTCGTCCAAGAAGCCTGGCGCCTGCCGTCGGGGAACGACAGCGCCGGAGAAGCCCAGGAAGCGCGGCTGCTGGCCCGCGGCCGCATCACCGTGGTCTGCGTCGACGCCGCCGGTTTCCGCCCGCAACAGATTCCCGCCGAATTGCTTTCGTGCATCAAGGCCGCATCATGATGTCAACGGCAGGATACCCCATCGCCTTAATGGATATGCTGGACCGCCCGGCCGCCGGCAACGCTTTCTTGACACTTGCCGCTGCCGGAAACGGAAACCTTGCCCGTACAATTGCCGTCTTCCAAGTCGAGTCCCGATTTTTCGACTGACTTGCAGACTGATTTGCAGACTTTTAACCGCCGACCTTCAACCCATTCGCCGCACTTTCGTCGCCACATTTCCCCATGAACGTCACACAAGACCTGTCCTTCATTTCGCTGATCGCAAACGCGTCCGTCCTGGTGCAACTGGTGATGCTGCTGCTGCTGTCGGCATCGGTCATCAGCTGGACCTACATCTTCCGCAAGATGTTCACCATCCGCTCCGCGCGCGTGCAGACCGAAGAGTTCGAGCGCGTGTTCTGGTCCGGCGGCAACCTGTCGGCCCTGTATCAGGACGCCCTGTCCAACCGCCGCAAGGCCGGCAGCGGCGGCGGCGCCCTGGAGCGCATCTTCCAGGCCGGCATGGGTGAATTCAACAAGGCCAAGGCCTCGGTGGCCGCCCGCGGCGGCGCCGTCGACAACGGCGCCCTGCTCGACGGCGCGCGCCGCGCCATGCGCGCCGCCTACCAGCGTGAAATGGATGCGCTGGAATCGCACCTGGCCTTCCTGGCCTCGGTCGGCTCGGTCTCCCCTTACGTCGGCCTGTTCGGCACCGTGTGGGGCATCATGAACGCCTTCCGCGGCCTGGCCAACGTGCAGCAGGCCACGCTGGCCGCGGTCGCCCCCGGCATCGCCGAAGCGCTGATCGCCACCGCCATCGGCCTGTTCGCCGCGATCCCCGCGGTGGTCGCCTACAACCGCTACTCGCACGACATCGACCGCCTGGCGATCCGCTTCGAAAGCTTCATCGAAGAATTCTCCAACATCTTGCAACGTCAGGCACGCTAATGGCCGGCTCATCGATGCGCGGGGGACGCACCCGCAAGTTCAAGTCCGAGATCAACGTCGTGCCGTATATCGACGTGATGCTGGTGCTGCTGATCATCTTCATGGTCGCCGCCCCCATCACCAATCCCAGCGTGATCAACCTGCCCACCGCCGGCAAGTCCACGCTGCCGCCGGCCGACTACATCGAGATCGCCCTGAAGCCCAACACGCAAGCCACGATCCGCATCAACGGCCCGAAGAGCGGCGGCAAGAAGGCCGAGACCGTGACCGGCAAGGTCGACCTGGCCGAACGCCTGCAGCAATTGCACGCCGACAACCCCGACCTGGCGGTGATGATCTCCGCCGACAAGGAAATCAAGTACGACGAAGTGGTACAGGTGATTTCGGAAGCGAAAAAACAGGGGATCGTGCGCGTCGGCCTGGCCACCAAGTAAGCAGCAACCATGAGCGACAACTCTCCGTACGACATTCCCAAGCCGCCCGGCCGCTGGCGCGCCATCGCGCTGGCGCTGGTGATGCACGTGGCGCTGTTCCTGTTCTTCTGGGTCGGCATCCGCTGGCAGAACGAAACGCCGCTCACGGTCGAGGCCGAGATCTGGGATCCGCAATACAAGGAAGCAGCGCCCCTGCCCACGCCGCCCGAACCGCAGCCGCAACCCGAACCGCCCAAGCCGGAACCGGTGGTGCAGCCTGAACCCAAACCCCAGCCGCCCAAGGTGATCGACGAGCCCAAGGTCGAGAAGCCCGATATCGCCCTGGAAAAGGAAAAGAAGCGCAAGGAAGAGCAGGAAAAGGCCGACAAGCTGAAGGCCGAGAAGGAAAAGGCCGAGCGCGAGAAGAAGGAACAGGCCGAAAAGGAAAAGCAGGAACGCGAGAAGAAAGAAAAGCTCGAAGCCGATAAGCAAAAGAAGCTGAAGGAAGAGAAACAGAAGGAAGAAGAGGCCAAGAAGAAGGCCGATGCCGAAAAGCAAGCCGCTGACAAGAAGAAGCAGCAGCAGGCCGCGGCTGACGCCAAGGCCGCCGAGGCGCGCCGCCAGGAAGACTTGAAACGCATGATGGGCCAGGCGACCAGCGCCACCGGCGGCTCCGGCACGGCCGAGAAGTCGCAGGGTCCGAAGGGCAGCCCTGATTACGCCAACAAGCTGCGCGCCAAGATCCGCTCCAACACGATCTTCGACGTGCCGGGCGACCTCAGTGGAAACCCCGCCGTGGAGTACACTGTCGAACTGTTCCCGGACGGGACCGTGCGCAGCGCGCGCAAGAACAAATCGTCCGGCGTTCCCGGCTTCGACGAGGCGGTGAGCCAGGCGATCATGAAGTCGGCGCCGTATCCGGCCGACAAGGATGGCAAGGTACCGTCCAGCTTCACCTTCACCCATAAACCGAAAGATCAGTAAACGATGATAAAAGCCCGTTACCTGACCAGCATTGCCGCCGTCGCAACCGTGGCCGGCCTGTCCTTCGCCCCGGCCGCGCAGGCCCAGATCCGCTTCGAGATCACCGGCGTGGGCGCGACTCAGATCCCCATCGCCATCGCCGCCTTTCCCGGCGAAGAATCCGCGCCGCAACAGATCACCTCGGTCATCAAGGCCGACCTGGCGCGCAGCGGTGTGTTCAAGCTGATCGACAACAGCGATGCGCTGTCGGATTCCTCGGCCGTCAACTACGGCGACTGGCAAAAACGCGGCGCCAACGCGCTGGCCGTGGGCAGCGTCGCGCGCCTGGCCGACGGTCGCTTCGACGTGCGCTACCGCCTGTTCGACACCGTGCAGTCGAGCCAGCTGTCGGCGCTGTCCTTCGGCAGCCAGCAGCAGCTGCTGCGCCTGACCGCGCACAAGATCGCCGACGACATCTACCAGAAGCTGACCGGCATTCCGGGCATCTTCTCGACCCGCATCTCCTACGTCACCAAGTCCGGCGGCGAATACCGCCTGGAAGTGGCCGACGCCGACGGCGAAGGCACGCAGGTTGCGCTGCGCTCCAACGAGCCCATCATCTCGCCGGCCTGGTCGCCCGACGGCACCAAGGTCGCCTACGTCTCCTTCGAGATGAAGAAGCCGGTGGTCTACATCCAGAACCTGGTGACCCGCCAGCGCTCCATCGTGGCCAATTTCAAGGGCAGCAACTCGGCCCCCTCGTGGTCGCCTGACGGTTCGCGCCTGGCCGTGGCCCTGACGCGCGACGGCCTGACCCAGGTCTATGTGATCAACGCCGACGGTTCCGGCCTGCGCCGCCTGACCAACACCTCCGGCATCGACACCGAGCCGCAGTTCTCGCCCGACGGCGGCAGCATCTACTTCACCAGCGACCGCAGCGGCGGCCCGCAGATCTACAAGGTCGGCGTGGACGGCGGCAATGCGCAGCGCGTGACCTTCAACGGCAGCTACAACATCAGCCCGCGCGTCTCGCCGGACGGCAAGACGCTGGCCTTCATCTCCCGCCGCGACGGCCTGTTCCAGCTCTACGCGCTGGACATGACCAACGGCCAGGAGCAGCGCCTGTCCGACGGCAGCCGCGACCAATCGCCCAGTTTCGCCCCCAACGGCAAATACATCATGTACGCGACGGAATCCGGTCGTCGCGGATCCCTGGCCGTCGTCTCCACCGACGGCCGTGTTAAACAGCGTCTCACGACGCAGGCCGGTGATATCAGGGAACCGACCTGGGGTCCGTTCATGAAATAAAGAAATCATGGAACTCATCTCATAGATATACGTGAGATGCGTTCTACTCAGAAAGGGCGCTGGCAAGGCGCGTGACGCGTCGCGTGGTGGGGCCACGCGCAAGGAGCGCAACGCGGCCAGCGCCCTTTCTGAGTAGAACCCGGAGGGAGCGGCCTGTTTGGGCGGATTGCTGCGTTACGAATTTGGGTCAAGACGTCCAGTCTTGACCCAAATTCGCGCCTTGCACTCCATCCCAAACAGGACTCGCTCGCACTCACGTATATCTATGAAATGAGTTCCTATCACATTCATCACGACAAGGAGAAATCCAAAATGCGCACCATCAGCACCCTCGCCCTCATCGTCTCCAGCGCTGTTCTGCTGGCAGCCTGCTCGTCCACCAAGCTGGACGACAAGAACGCCCCGGTTGAAAACCGTGCCGGCGCCGGTACCGGCGCCGACACCCGCGCCGTGGGCACCGTCAACGCCGGTTCCACCGATCCGCTGAACGACCCGCAAGGCGTCCTGGCCAAGCGTAGCGTCTACTTCGACTACGACAGCTTCAGCGTCAAGCCGGAATACCGCACCGTGGTCGAGAACCATGCCAAGTACCTGGTGGCCCACAAGGACCGCAAGGTAATCATCCAGGGCAACACCGATGATCGCGGCGGCGCAGAATACAACCTGGCCCTGGGTCAGAAGCGCGCTGAAGCCGTTCGCAAGGCACTGGTCCTGCTGGGCGTGTCGGAATCGCAAGTCGAAGCCGTGTCCTTCGGCAAGGAAAAGCCGAAGGCCCTGGGCCAGGACGAATCGTCCTACGCTGAAAACCGTCGCGCCGACATCGCTTATCAGTGATCGACATGCATACCGCTTTCAAACTGAAATCGGTAACCGTGGCGGCCTTGCTGGCCGCCGCGGCTTTCTTACCGCTTACCGCCCGTGCCGGCCTGTTTGACGACGACGAGGCGCGCAAGGCCATCCTGGACATCCGCTCCAAGATCGAAGCCCTGCAGCGCGACGTTGCCACCAAGGCCGACAAGAACAGCGTACTCACGCTCTCCGATCGCAACGACAATCTGCAGTCGCAGATCGCCGCCCTGCGCGGTCAGATCGAAGTGCTGACCAACGAGATCACCAACGCCCAGCAACGGCAAAAAGATTTTTACGTCGACCTCGACGCGCGCCTGCGCAAGCTGGAGCCGCAACAGGTCCAGGTCGACGGCCAGACGGTCGCAGTCGGCATCCCCGAACAGCAGGCCTATGACGCCGCGCTGTCCCAGTTCAAGGGCGGCGACTACAAGGGCGCGGCCAATGCCTTCGGCGACTTCATCAAGCGCTATCCGCAATCGGGCTATGCCGCTTCCGCGCAGTACTGGCAAGGCAATTCCCTGTACGCCCAGCGCGACTACAAGGGCGCCATCGCGGTGCAGCAGAACGTGGTGAAGAACTATCCGGACAATCCCAAGGTGGCCGACGCGATGTTGAACATCGCCAGCTCGCAGGCCGAGCTGAAGGACAAGGCGGCTGCCAAGAAGACCCTGGAACAGTTGATCGCCAAGTTCCCCAACACCCCGGCGGCGCAGACCGGCAAGGATCGCCTGTCCTCGCTGAAGTGATGTGATGCGTCGACGACGTCAGCGCGGCCGTATATAGTTTTTCATGCAAGCGTTTGACATCGGCGATGAAGTTTGACTATAATGGCGGTCTTTCGGGTCGTTAGCTCAGTTGGTAGAGCAGCGGACTTTTAATCCGTTGGTCGCAGGTTCGAGTCCCGCACGGCCTACCAGAAATTCAGCAGTAAAAAAAAGGGTTCCAGTTCGCGCTGGAGCCCTTTTTGTTTTGCGTCGCCCTATCTCGCGGCAACCCTCCGGTTGCCGCATGCGCCTGCAAGGCGGCGCGGGAACCACGTTCCCGCAGCCCTCCCGCCATCCTCCTCAGGGCTTTACCGGCTCGCCCGGAAACCCCAGTTTCACCAGGAACTCCGACACCACCGGCGCCCAGATTTCCACGCCGCTGGAGAACAGCGTGTGCCCGTTCTTGGCGAACGGCGGCAGCAAATGGTATTCGGCCTTGCCGCCCGCCTTCACGAAAGCCTCGTGCCAGGACTTGCTGTGCTTCGGGCCGAAGTAGAGGTCGTTCTCGGTATAGATCCACAGCATCGGCGCCTTGGCGACCTTGCCGAAGCTGACGTACATGTCCTCCAGGCGATTGGGCTGGCAGGGGTTGCCCGGGCGGGCGACCGGATCGCCGCCCGAACCGCCGGCGAAGTTGATCGCGCCGACCAGGCCGTCGGGATTCTGGGCCGCCGTCGCCACCGTGGTATAGCCGCCCACCGACTGGCCGACCAGCAGCACGCGCCTGGGGTCCGCATAGGGTTGCCGCTTGGCGTAATCCAGCACGGCCAGGATCTCGGTCGAGGCGGCCTTGGCCATGGGGCCGAAGTCCTTGTTGTTGCAGCCGCCGCTGTCTTCGGGATCGAACTGGGTGCTGAACTCGCCGTAGCCGATGCGGGTCGGCTCGAACACCGCGAAGCCGCGCTCGACGAAGTAGCGCGCCTGCTTGGTGTAGCGAAAGCGCGGCGGATCGCGGCGGTTGGTGGGGCTGCGCCCATGGTTCAGGATCAGGATCGGGAACGGCCCGGGGCCGGCCGGCCTGAACTGCGTGATGACGACCTTGCCGCTTTCCTGCTTGCCGTAGAGGTCCTTCACGGTCACGTCGATGGAGCTGACTTCTTCATTGATGTCCTGGGCCAGTTGCTGGGCCTGGACCGACGCGGCCAGGCAGCAGGCCGCAACGAGGAACAAGGGATGGCGCATGTTTTTCTTCTCATGGAAACGGCATCAGCCGGGAACGGCTACGCTACCGCCGGCCATCGCCGGCGGCAAGAGAAAAACGCATGCCCATGGCGCGCGCGCGACAGCGCGCACCGGGCGGGCGCAGGCGCGGCGATCCGATATACTTCCGTCTTTCGCCCACACGTTTTCGAAAACAACCGGTCGCCGGCGATCCGCCGCAGCCGGTCCGGGCGTCCTTCCCTTTCCCGACCATGTCCGACCAAGTCCCAGAACCCCTGTTTCCCGAAGATGCCGTCAGCGGCTCCGACACCATCCCCGCCCCGCGTCCGTGGATCGTGCTGCAGAACGTGCACGAGGTCGAGACCTGGATCGACACCTACAACCGCGAGCTGCAGGCCGTGGTCTGGCGCAACAAGCTCAATACCGTGAACGCCGGCCAGGGCATCTGCTTCGCGCTGGAACTGGGCGGCGAGATCTACCTGCATACCACGCCCGAAGGCCAGATCCTGCTGGACGTCAGCGAGGAGGCCGCGTGGGCCAATCCCGTGCTGAGCGCGGCGACCGGCGTGGCCGTGCCGCCCGGCACCGTCTGGGTGCTGCCGCCGGATACGCTCACGCAGCTGATCCTGGGCCTGTCCGGCCTGATCGCCACCTCGCAGTTCGTGCTCAGGCACGAATACCGGATCGGCAAGGGCAATCGCATCCAGTTCTGATCGCGCACCTCACAGGAAGAGACCTCCCCGATGAAAGCCGCCTCCGCCCTCCTCGCCCTCCCGGCCGCCTTGCTCGCCTTGGCCTGCGCGCCGGCGCACGCCGCCGCGCCCGAGCCGACCATGTGCAAACCCGGCGAACAGGAGATCTTCTCCTGCACCACCAAGGCCAAGAAGACCGCCTCGCTGTGCGCCTCGCCTGATTTTTCCGCCAAGGGCGGCACGCTGCAATACCGCTTCGGCACGCCGGCCAGGACCGAGCTGCAATATCCCGACACCCCGCAGCCGGCCGCCGGCAAGTTCTTCTTCAGCTCCACCATGTACTCCGGCGGCGGCGAGGCGCATATCCGCTTCAGCAACGGCGGCTACGACTACATCCTGTTCGACCGCACCGTGCGCACCAACTTCAAGGGCCCGACCAACGACCCGCAGTTCTCCTCCGGCATCGTGGTGCGCGGCCCCAAGGGAAGCAAGCCAAGCACGCGCAGCTGCGCCGACGACGCCTCGATCAGGTCGGCGGCCTACGAGGCCTTGCCCACCGAAGACTTCGACGACCTCGACTGAATCATCCCTCTTCTGGAGCCAGCCGACGCCAGCCTCCCCGACCAACCGTCCCGCCCTGCGGGACCATCACAACAAAAGGAAAGCTTCATGAATGCACGCACCCTCGTCATCGTCGGCGCCCTCAACATGTTCATCGCCGTCTGCTGCGGCGCCTTCGGCGCGCACGGCCTGAAGAAGATGCTGTCCGACGAGATGCTGGTGATCTGGCACACCGCCGTGACCTACCAGGTCATGCACGCGCTGGGCATGATCGCGGTAGCCCTGCTGATGCCGAAATTCGGCGGCGCGGCGCTGAACTGGTCCGGTAACCTGATGCTGGCCGGCATCGTCATCTTCAGCGGCAGCCTGTACCTGCTGGCGCTGACCGGAACCCGCGTGCTGGGCGCGATCACGCCGATCGGCGGCGTGGCCTTCCTGGCGGCGTGGCTGCTGGTGGCGTGGGCCGCCTACAAGGGCGTGAACTGAGCCCGCGCATGCCAAAAGAAACGCCGCCCTTGGGCGGCGTTTTCATTTGCGGCGCACGGTTCAGCGATGGAAGAACTCGGCGATCAGCGTGGCGCCGATGAAGGTGCCGGCATTGGCGGCGAAAGACACCACCACGATGCGCCAGCCCAGCTTGCGGAAAGCCGGAATGTCCTTGGCGATCGACAGGCCCGCGAACGTCAGCATCGGCGTGATGACGGCCAGGAAGTTCACCTTCGCGGTCAGCTCCACGATGGCCGCCGCCCACGGACAGGCCGGCGAGGTCAGGAACATCGCCACCAGCGTGACCCAGCACACGGCGGGCACTTTCTTGCCGGTCAGGTTGCGCAGCTGGTCGCCGACGAACACCACCGCCACCATCAGCGCGATGCAGCCCAGCGAGGCCAGCGGCGTCACCTTGTAGGCGATCCAGTTGGCGATCATGGTCAGCACGCCGGCGAACACCCAGGCGCTGATGCGGCCGGCCAGGTTGAGCTCGGCGGTCTCCAGGTGCGTCTCCTTGTGCAGGCCGTCGTCGGGCGGCGTGGAGGCGGAGTTGGTGCGGCCGATGATCGGCTCCAGGACGCGGTAGCCCCACACCGCCAGCGGCAGCGAGATGAACAGCGTGAAGTAGGTGCCGATGGTGGTGGTGATCAGGTTGCTGGCGGCGGCGAAAGTGGCCACGTCCTTGGCGACGTCCGCCGGCTGCAGCGCGGCGATGGCGCCGGCGGCGGCCGCCATCATGCTGCCCGAGCCCACGCCTGCGCCCATGGCCAGCGAATACGGATGGAAGATGTTCAGGCTGGCGATGAAGCCGGCAAACACCGCGATGAAGATCGCGCCGAACAGCGTGCCGGTGATGTACTCGGCCAGCACCCCGCGGCCTTCGGGCGAATCCATGCCGTAGCGCTCGCCGATGATGGCCAAGCTCGGCTCGCGGCCCACCGAGAAGGTGGCGCCGATGGCTTCACGCTTGATGCCCAGCAGCAGCGCCAGCGGCAGGCCGATCAGGATGGTGCCGACGAAATGGCCGAACTCCTGGAACACCAGCGCCCAGCCGGACTCGACCAGCTTGGGCAGCGAATTGCCCACCATCAGCCCCAGCTTGGCGACAAACAACAGCAGCGCCGGCTGCAGGATGGCGGCCGCCTGGAACTGCATCGGCTGCGTCAGCGCCATGCCGCCCGGCAGGCGGCGGCTGAACAGGCCCAGCGCGGCGCCCATGATCAGCGCCCATACCATGGGCAGCAGCACGATCTTGCCGGGGCCGAGTTTGAGGGTGGCCGATCCTATCCATTCGGCGATGACCAGGATGATCGCCGCGTAGATGTATAGCTTCCATGTTTGCTGCCCCTGCCGTGTTGCCGATACCGATGTCGCTGCTGCCTGCATGTTGCTCTCCCGCTTTGGATGAAGTACTGCATCGCGTTGATCCGGCCCCGCCGCGTTGCCGGGCGGGGGTGATGTCGTGTCGTTTTTTGCTGGTCCTGCTTCGTGTGCTGCCATCGTACCGCTGCGCCATGCGCGGGCCTCCCCGCCCGCGCATGGCGCATTCCTGCCGCTGAACTTCCCTGCTCAGACGTAACCGAAGGCCGCCGCCGGAGCCGCCGCAGTCTCCACCCAGACGCTCTTGGTCTGGGTGTATTCATGCAGGGCTTCGACGCCGCTGGAGCGGCCGTAACCGCTCTGGTTGTAGCCGCCGAAAGGCGAGGCGACGTTGATGGTCTTGTAGCCGTTGATCCAGAACGTGCCGGCGTTGACCTGCGAGGCCACGCGGTGGCCGCGGGCGATGTCGTTGGTCCACACCGCGCCGGCCAGGCCGAAGTCGCTGTCGTTGGCCATGCGCACGGCATCTTCTTCGGTATCGAACGGAATGGCCACCACCACCGGGCCGAATATCTCGGTGCGCGCCACGTCCATTTCATTGGTGGCATGCGCCAACACGGTGGGCCGCACGAAGAAACCTTCGCCCGCCTCCTGCGCTGGCGTAGCAAGCTTCGCACCCGCCTTCACGCCCTCGGCGATCATGCTGATCACATGCTCGTACTGCTTCTTGTTGGAGATCGGGCCGACCTCGGTGGCATCGTCCAGCGGCGCGCCCACCTTGATGCGCGCGGCGCCCCCGGCCAGCATGTCGACGAAGCGCTCGTATACCGAGCGCTGCACCAGCAGGCGCGAACCGGCCACGCAGCTTTGCCCGGCCGAGGAGAAGATCGCCGCCTGCGCGCCCAGGCAGGCGCGCTTCAGGTCGGCATCCTCGAACACGATGTTGGCCGACTTGCCGCCCAGCTCCAGCACGCAGGGCAGCAGGCGGCGCGCAGCGGCCTCGGCGATCTTCCTGCCGGTGGCCGGCGAGCCGACGAACACGACCTTCTTCACCGCCGGATTGTCGATCGCGGCCTGGCCCACGGTATGGCCATAGCCGGCCAGCACGTTGATCAGGCCGGCCGGCACGCCGGCCTTCTCGGCCAGCGCCGCCACCGCCAGCGAAGTGAACGGCGTCAGTTCGGACGGTTTCAGGAGCACCGCATTGCCCATGGCGATGGCCGGCGCCACCTGCCAGCCGCAGGTGAAGATGGGCGCGTTCCAGGGCGTGACCTGCAGCACCGTGCCGATGGGTTCGCGGCGGGTGTAGTTCAGGTGCGTGGTCGGCACCGGGATGACGTCGCCGTAGAACTTGTCGCACCAGCCGGCGTAGTACTCGAACATCTCGGCCACCTTGGCAACCTCGCCGCGGCAGTCGCGGATCGGCTTGCCGGCGCTGATGGCCTCCAGCTGCGCCAGGGGCTCGAGATGGTCGCGGATTTGCTGCCCGACGGCGAACACGATGCGCCCGCGCGCGGCGTGGGTCAGCGCCCACCATTGCTTTTGCGCGGCGGCGGCGGCGCGCGCGGCCTGCTCGACCACGCCCGCGCCGGCATCGCGATACGCCAGGCTGGGACGGCCGCTGGCGGCGCCGTGCAGCTGCACGGTCTCGCCGTCGCCCGCCACCAGCTGGCCGCCGACGTAGGAACCGACGGTGCTCGCGCCCGGGAAGAAGTGCGCGAATGCGGCCAGCAGGTGTTCGGATTCATTCAATTGCATTGCTTGCTCCTGAAAAGCTTGGATGGAAATCTTGGAAAATGACGCGGATACGCCGGCCTTGCATGCAACCGGCCTGCTGCCGGCCAGCTACTCGCCCAGCTGCACGATGCGGTTGAAGTCCTCGCCGTCGGCGATGCTGTCGGCGCTGTGGGCCCACAGGCGGCCGGCCTCGGCCGACAGCGGCGCGTCCACCGACAGCTCCTTGAGCAGGCCCATGGCCAGGCGGATGTCCTTGCGCATCAGCTTCATGGTGAAGCCCGAATTGAAGGCCTCGTTGAATACCCAGGTGGGATAGTTGACCTGCGTCACACCGCTGCGGCCGGAGCCGGCGTTGATGCCATCGAAGATCTGCTGCGCGTCAAGCCCGGCCTCGCGCGCGATGCGCGCGGCCTCGCCCGCCACCAGCAGGTGCGCGCCGCACATCAGGTTGTTGAGCAGTTTGGTGACGTGACCGGCGCCGACCGGCCCCACGTGCACGCGCTTGGCGCTGATGGCTTCCAGCACCGGCATGGCCGCGGCGACATCGGCGGCATCGCCGCCCAGCGCCATGGTCATGGTGCCGGTGGCCGCGCCCTTGGGGCCGCCGCTGACCGGGCCATCGATGAAGCGCAAGCCGCATTCGGCGGTGGCAGCAGCGACCTTGCGCGTGCTGTTGGGATCGGCCGTGGTGGTGTCCACCACCAGCAGGCCGCGCCGGGCGCCTTCCAGCACGCCCGCCGGCGCCAGCACCACGGCCTCGACCACGTCCGAGGTCGGCAGCGACAGGATCAGCAACTCGACCTGCCCTGCCAGCTCCGCCGCCGACGCCGCGATGGCGGCGCCGTCCGCCTGCAGCGCGGCACAGGCCGCCGGCGAAGGGTCGAAGCCCGCCACCTGGTAGCCGGCCCGCATCAGCGACCGCGCCATGCCGCTGCCCATGTTGCCCAGGCCGACGACGCCGACCTTCCTGATTGTTGCTGCCTGTTCCATGCACGCTCCCTGAAGATTCATCTGACCGGACCGGCGTTGACCGAATGTCATGCGCCTGTCATGGATGCAGTGTGCAAGCAGAGCGAAGCAGGATCAATTACATCAAATCCTCAGTTTTGTTCTAATTTAGAGAACACACAAACAGTACTCAGCTGGTGACCTGGAACGCCTGCATCAGGGAGCTGGAATAGGACAGCAGCCGGTTGGCCGCCACCGACAGCTTGCGTCCCACGCGCGTGACCAGGTGCACCTCGGCCATGGTCAGCACGTCGCTGTCGATGGGGATGGCCAGCAGCTCGCCGGCCGCCAGCTCGGTGGAGACCGAGAAGCGCGGCAGCAGCGTGATGCCCTGCCCCGATTTGACGAACTGCTTGAGCACGTTGATGGAGTTGGTGGTCAGCAGCGGGTTGAACTTGATCTTGGCCGCGTATTCCGCCAGCGCCAGCAGCTGGCGCGTGCCGTAGGACTCGTGCATCAGCCCGATCGGGTATTCGGTGAGTTCCTTCAGGCTGCACGACTTGCTGTTGCGCAGCGGCGATTGCGGCCCGACGATGACCTCCATCGGCTGCGGCTGCATCGCGCGCGAGACGATGCGCGGATCGGTGGGCGGGTTGTAGACCAGCCCGATCTCGGCCTGGTCTTCCGCCACCTGGCGCAACACCTCATTGGTGCCGGCCAGGTCGATGGAAATGGATATCTGCGGATGGCGGGCCGAGAAATAGCCCATGGGCTGGCTCATGAAGTCGCTCACGAAACCCTCGCCGATGACGATGCTGACATGCCCGCGCTTCAGGCCGCGCAGGCCCTGCAGCTTGGACAGCAGGTCGGCCTGGTGGGCGCCCTGCTCGCGGTAGTAGTCGATCAGCAGCTGGCCGGCCTCGGTCGGCACCACGCCGCGCCGGTGGCGCTCCATCACGGGGATGGCGACCTCCTGCTCCAGCAGCGCGATCTGGCGGCTCACCGCCGAGGGCGCGATATCGAGCTTGTCGGCGGCGGCGCGCACGCTGCCGCACTGCACCGCCTCGAAGAAATAGGCCAGGCGCTGTTCGTTGAGCTTTCTCATGTGTTCTCCCTTGGCACCGCCCGGCCGCTGGAGCGGGGCGCGTGTTGCCCGGATTAGAACACAAATCGGATTTCAGCCCATCCGACGCTGCATCAGGCCGCCGCGCCGCTGAGCGCGGCCTTGACCAGCTCGTCGATCTCGCCGGTGATGCTGGAAAGCACACCCGCCACCACCGAGAACTCCTTGCCCGCCTGGCCCGAACGGGCCGCGACGATGCGCGCGTTGAAGGCCACCATCTTGGCTTCGCGCGCGATGGTCTCGATGTCGGTCATGATGCCGCGCAACTGGTTGCGCATCAGGCGCGCATGCTTTTTCGACTGCTCTTCGTAGACCGCCGTGATCTGGTTGAGCACCGCCAGCAGCGGCGTGGTCTGCTTGACCAGTTCGGCCAGCAGTTCCGGCGCCGATTTCAGTTTGTCGTCGATGGCGTTCAACGTGCGTCCGGCCAGCTCGGCGAAAGCGGTGATGCGCGTGTCGCCGCCGGTCCTGCCGAAATAGGCTTCTTCCAGTTCCGGACAGAACACCCCGGGCAGATCGCCCGATCTTTTCAGCAATGCGGCGTGGGCGCCGCGAAACAGCGCCAGCGCCTCGCGCGCGATGGCGGTGGCGCCGGCGTCGCCCTGCGAACCCAGCACCGCGTACAGCACCAGCCGCTGCGAGGTGAAACGGCGGCGCCCGGACAAATTGATCAGCGCGCCGAACACCTCGCCCGACAAGGGCACGACATCGGCATCCTGATCCGCGCTCCCGGCCGCCGTCACCGGCGGCAAGGCTTGCGCGTCGTTGACCGCGACCGCATGGGTGGGCGGCGTGGGCCGTGTTTCCTGCACGGCGGCCTGGCTGCTCATGGCTTACCTCTGCTATGTGGCGGGGGATGAAAGATCAGGCCGCTTCGCGCGCCGGATGGGCCTGCTTGCGGTACAGGAACTCCAGCACCTCGGTGCGATAGCCGGAGTACTGCGCATCCTGCGCCAGCGCCACGCGCTCGCGCGGACGCGCCAGCTTCACCTCCAGCACCTCGCCGATGGTGGCGGCCGGGCCGTTGGTCATCATCACGATGCGGTCCGACAGCAGCACCGCCTCGTCGACGTCGTGGGTCACCATCACCACGGTGGACTCGGTCTTGGCGACGATCTTCAGCAGCTCGTCCTGCAGGTGCGCGCGCGTCAGCGCATCGAGCGCGCCGAAGGGCTCGTCCATCAGCAGCACCTTGGGTTCCATCGCCAGCGCGCGGGCGATGCCCACGCGCTGCTTCATGCCGCCGGAGATCTCGTTGGGGCGCTTGGTCTCGGCCGCGCTCAACCCCACCAGCGCCAGCGCGGCGCGGGTGCGGTCGCGCAGCCGGGTGCGGTCTTCGGTGGCGCCGAACACGCGCTCCACGCCGAGGTAGATGTTTTCGTAGCAGGTCAGCCAGGGCAGCAGCGAATGATTCTGGAACACCACCGCGCGCTCCGGGGAAGGCCCGCCGATCTCGCGGTTGGCGCACAGCAGCACGCCTTCGCTGGGCCGCGTCAGGCCGGCGATCAGGTTCAAAAGCGTCGACTTGCCGCAGCCGGAGTGGCCGATCAGCGTGACGAACTCGCCCTTGGCCACCGTCAGGTTGATGTCGCGCAGCGCGTGGAAGCTGCCTTTCCTGGTGTTGAACACCATCTCCACGCCGTGGATGTCGATGAACTTGCCGTTGATGTTTTCCATGATCGTTCCTCCCAGCTCAGTTGCTGACCTGTTCATAAGTGAAAGCCTTGGCCAGCGCCACCAGCGCCTGCTCCAGGATCAGCCCGACCACGCCGATGACGACGATGGCGATGATGATGTGCGGCACGTTCAGGTTGTTCCACTCGTCCCACACCCAGAAGCCGATGCCCACGCCGCCGGTCAGCATCTCGGCGGCCACGATCACCAGCCAGGCGGTGCCGATGGACAGGCGCACGCCGGTCAGCATGTAGGGCAGCACCGAGGGGAACAGGATCTTGGTCAGGATCTTCCACTCCGACAGGTTCAGCACGCGGGCCACGTTCATGTAGTCCTGCGGCACGCGCTGCACGCCCACGGCGGTATTGATGATCATCGGCCAGATCGAGCAGATGAAGATGGACCAGATCGCCGCCGGATTGGCCGACTTGAACACGAGCAGGCCGATCGGCAGCCAGGCCAGCGGCGACACCGGCTTCAGCAGGCTGATGATGGGGCTGAACATGGCCGACAGGAACTGCACCCGGCCGATGGCGAACCCCAGCGGGATGCCCACCAGCGCCGCCAGCCCGAAGCCCACGCCCACGCGCTGCAGCGAGGCCAGCACGTTCCAGCCTATGCCCTGGTCGTTGGGGCTGTTGCGGTAGAAGGGGTCCGAGAACATGCTCATCGCCTCCTGCAGCGTCGCCCAGGGCGTGGGGAAGCTGCTGTTCTTGGCCGCGATGATCTGCCAGATCAGCACCAGCACCGCCACGCCCAGCACCGGCGGGACGATGCGCATGAAGGCGCTTGCGCCCAGCGGCTTTTTCCGCGGCGCGCGCGGCGCGGCGGTGACCGGTGCCGTCGGCGCCGCCTGCGCCTCGTTGGCCGCCTGCGGCCGTTCGACTGGACCGGCGTTGCCGGCCGGCTTGGCGTTATCGCCCATGATGCTCTCCACGACTGCGCTCATTTCGCTTCCCCTTCCCGTGACACTTCACTGCGGCTTGAACAATCACACCTTGATCTTGAACGACTGCGCGTAGGCGGCCGGATTCTTGCCATCCCACACGGTGCCGTCCATCAGCTTCGAGCTGCGCATGACGTCCTTGGGCAGCGGCGTCTTGGTCATCGCCGCGGCATCCTTGTACAGGTCGATCTGGTTGACCGACCTGGCCACGGCCAGGTAGTCCGGATCGCTCTTCAACAGGCCCCAGCGGCGGTGCTGGGTCATGAACCACATGCCGTCGGAGAGGAACGGGAAGTTGACCTGGCCGTCCTCGTAGAACTTCATGTAGTTGGGGTCGTCCCAGGTCTTGCCCAGGCCGTTCTGGTAGCGGCCGAGGATGCGCTGGTCGATCACATCCTTGCTGGTGTTGACGTAGGACTTGTCGGCGATGACCTCGGCCATCTTGTTCTTGTTGCCCAGCGAAGCATCGATCCACTTGCTGGCGTCGAGGATGGCGGCCATCATCGCGCGGCAGGTGTTGGGGTATTTCTTGACGAACTCCAGCGAGCTGCCCAGCACCTTCTCCGGATGGTCCTTCCAGATGTCCTGGGTGGTGGTGGCGGTGATGCCCACGCCGTCGACGATGGCGCGGTGGCCCCAGGGCTCGCCCACGCAGAAACCGTCCATGTTGCCCACCCGCATGTTGGCCACCATCTGCGGCGGCGGCACGGTGATCACCTTGGCGTCCTTCATCGGGTTGATGCCGTTGGCGGCCAGCCAGTAGTACAGCCACATGGCGTGGGTGCCGGTGGGGAAGGTCTGGGCGAAGGTGTATTCGCGCTTGTCGGTCTGCATCAGCTTGGCCAGCGAGGCGCCATCGACGGCGCCCTTGTCGGCCAGCTTCTTCGACAGGGTGATGGCCTGGCCGTTGTGGTTCAGGCCCATCAGCACCGCCATGTCCTTCTTCTGGCCGCCAATGCCCAGCTGCACGCCGTAGATCAGGCCATAGAGCACGTGGGCGGCGTCCAGCTCGCCGTTGGTCAGCTTGTCGCGCACGCCGGCCCAGGAAGCCTCCTTGCTGGGCACGATCTTGATGCCGTACTTCTTGTCGAAGCCCAGCACCGAGGCCATCACCACCGAGGCGCAATCGGTCAGCGGGATGAAGCCGATCTTCACTTCTTCCTTTTCCGGCTTGTCGGAACCGGCGGCCCAGGCGCCGCCCGTGGCCAGCCCCGTCACGCCCGCGCCCGCCGCGATGCCGGCCGCCTTGATGATCTTGCGGCGCGTGCCGTCCACGCCCTGCGCTGCCTTGTCCTTGAATTCCATGGCCACCCTTCCCCTTTGCGTTTCTGGAAACAAAAAAGGCGTCCTTCGCCATGAAACGCTCCATGCCGAAGGACGCCGTTGTCCTGGACGGCGCGACCGCCGTTGGCCGCACCTGTTGCGCACACGTTGCGCTATGCAGGCAGTTCAGCAAAGACCGTGCCAGGCGTTTGCCGCAGGAGGAAAAAGCGGCCGCTTCCCCTATGAACCCGGCAAAAACGCGGGCGCTGCAAGAGCCGCCCGGGCCGTCCGGCAGCAACGGCGCAACGCGAGGAAAACGGGCGCGCAGGCGCACTTCATTTGTGCTTCGCACCAAATTGGCGGGAAGGAAAGCGTGGTCCGGGCGGCCGCGACAGGGCATTGCCGCTTGCCCGACACGCCCGATCGCCTTGTCCTACAGCTACTCGCGGCGCGCGCTGATCGCGTGCGCAAGAGCTCGGGACCTAAGATGCGTCATCAGCCGGCCCCTGCATCGTGCATCGGGTTTCCGGCCGACCGTAGTGATTTCAATAAGAACGTGAAAAAGGAGAACGACCATGACACTCGGCACCATCCTGCTCATCATCCTGATCCTGATCCTGCTCGGCGTCATTCCCGCGTGGCCGCACAGCCGCGGCTGGGGCTATGGACCCAGCGGCATCGCCGGCACCATCGTCATCATCTTGCTGATCCTGCTGCTGCTGGGCAAGATATAGAACCTGTTCGCGTGGCCCAAGCCTGATAACATCCGTCCTGCGGATGGGAGCGCGGCGCGGTCGGTGCCCTGTCACCGACCGCGCCGTGTTCTTTTTTGCGTCGGGCCTGCCGATGCTTTTGCCAATTTCCAATGAGGTGAGCATATGAAGAAAAACACCCTCGCAGTCTCTTTCCTCGCCCTCGCGGCGGCCTTGGGCGCGTCGTTCGCCCACGCGGCCGAGGAGGACGTCAGCCAGGCCGATCCGGCCCGCTGGTACAAGGCCGACGATGCGCCCAAGGAGCGCTACCAGAACCTGGTGAAAGAAGCCAACGCCGCCTACGGCGAGGCGCTGCTGGCCTGCAAGGGCATGCGCGGCAAGGAAGCCAAGGGCTGCAAGGGCGAAGCCGGCGCCGCCAAAAAGGAAGACATGGAACGCGCCAAGCGCATCTACAAGGATTACCAGGAGACCTCCTCCGCGTCCTGAACGCGCGGCGAAGCCCCGTGAAAAAGCCGGCCAGTGCCGGCTTTTTTGTCACCTGCCGCCCCTCGCAGCGGTTATTGAAAGGTTGACAGGGCCAAAAAGGAAAAGGCATCCGTCCGCGCGAACGAATGCCCTTTGGGGCCGGGGCTTGCCGGCCGGGGATGCCGCAGCGACTGCGCCATGCGCCGGCCGCTGCGGCAGTATTGATCATGCCGGGGCTGCAGGCCGGTCTCCGGCGCCTGCCGCCCGCGGCAGTTTGCCTTTCAGGTCACAGGCGGCCGGTCAGCGACCGACCTGGTTACCGATCACGCCGCCCACGGCTGCGCCGCCGGCCGTGCCGATACCGCTGCCGCCGGTCAGTACCGCACCGCCGACCGCGCCGACGCCGGCGCCGATGGCCGTATTCTTGTCACGCTGGGACATGTTGCTGCAACCGGTCATTGCCGAGAAGGCGAACACGGCGATGGAAGTGATCGCGACTTTTTGAATTGTTTTCATGACTGCACCTCATTGAAATGTGGGAGTAAATTTGACGGTCGAAAACGGCTCGAATTCCACCATGGGCGCGGATATCGGCAATCGTTACATCGCTTGCATCCGCTTACCGCAGCTCTGCGGCAACAGCATGCGTCAGGTCATCGGACGCATCACCACGACAGGACGGTCAGGCTGCGCATTGTGGCCGTTGTGGCGATAGGCCTGCTGCTCGGAAGCGCCTTCCTGCTTTGCGCCGCCCGGGCCGCGGACGATCACCGCGTTACGGATCGATTTCGAACGTTTGCCCTGCGCCATGTCCATGTAGCGGAATTTTTTTTGTCCCAGCTTCTGCAGCTGGGCGGAGTCCATCGGCGCATGACGCTCCATCACCGAGGACGACCAGCGCGAGGACGACGCCTCTGCAGGCACATCCAGGCTCTGGGCGCCGGCTTGCGAAGCTGCGGCCGACATTCCCGCCAGAAGGCAGAATCCGAATAATGTTTTTTTCATGGTCGCTCCCTATGGCCACACGTGGGGCCGTGGGCAAATTGCCATGCGATCGGTGAGAACTCTTTGGCGTTTCTCCGCTCTACGCACGACGGACACATGTTCGTCGAAAATGCTGCAGCACAAAATCAGCCCTTTCCGATTCTTGCGTAGGAATCTTCCTACGCCGGCGGCGCCTGTCCGCGCCGCACGCAAGCCGGGGCGGCCCGGTTTCCCGTGCGCCCCGGCGTTCGGTCAGTGCTTCATGGATTCCTTGGCATCGCCATAGGATTTCTGGACGTTGCCTTCCACCTGCTTGGCGGCGCCCTTGACCTGCTGGGTCTGGTTGCCGGTCATTTCGCCGGCCTTCTGCTGCACCTTGCCCGCTGCCTGCTTCATGCTGCCCTTGACTTGGTCCTTGTTCATGATCACTCCTCGTATGATTGATACAGGAACCGGCGCGGGAATATCCCTTGCGCCGGGCATCGCCGCGCGCCTGTTCAGGCATGTGGCGACGATGAGTTCATGGTAGCGATGAGCCCTCGCCGGCGACATAAGAAAGCCGCTCTTTCGGGCGTAGGAGAAAACGAAAACAGGCGCAGGAATAAGAGACTGTTTCAGGAAGAAACATGGGGCAAACGAGACCTGCCCGGAATGCCCGGCGAAACCGGCGCACCGTTGAAAAAAATGCAAAAAAAATGCCGCTCAACCATGGGCTGAACGGCATCTCGCAGCAGGCTGCCCCGCCAAAGGCGCGGGGCGGTGCGGATCAGGTCTCGGTGGACGCCATCTCCGGCCGGATCGGCAGGCTGATGGTGATGAGCGCGCCCTTGCCGGGCGTGGAACGGATATCGACCTTGCCGCCGAAGTAGGTGGCGCGCTCGCGCAGGCCGCGCAGGCCGTAGGTCTTGTGGTTGTCGCGCCGCTCCTCGGGAATGCCCACGCCGTCGTCGCGCACGGTCAGCGCCACATGATCCTCGTCGATGTCGAGGATCACGTCGACCTTGGACGCCTTGGCGTGCTTGGTGACGTTGTTGAGCATCTCCTGCAGCATGCGGTAGATGGCGATTTCCATCTCATGGCCGACCTCGACGTCCTCGTCGGGCAGGCTGGCATGGCAGGCGATGCCGGTGCGCTCATGCAGCTCGTCCATCTGCTCCGAGATCGCCGCCTTCAGGCCGAACAGGTCCAGCGTATTGGGGCGCAGCTCGGTCTGGATGCGCCGCGTGGTGGACACCAGCGACTTCATCAGGCCCTGCATGCGGGTCTTGCGGTCCATCCATTTTTCGTCCGGCGGCAACACCTGGTAGACGCCTTCGAGATGCATCGACAAGGCCGTCAGCGAAGCGCCCATGTTGTCGTGCAGCTCGCGGGCGATGGCGCGCTTTTCTTCCTCGCGCACGGTTTCCAGGTGGTTGGTCAGTTCGCGCAGCAGCGCGGTACGCTGGACCACGGTCTTTTCCAGCTGGCTCTCGCGCTGGCGCAGCACGTCCTCGGCCTGCTTGCGCTCGGTGATGTCGGTGCTGATGCCGATCACGCCCTGCACGCTGCCGTCCTTGCCGAACCAGGGCACCTTGGCGGTCTGGAAGGTCACCGTGCCCTCGGGCAGGGTCATGGTCTGCTCCAGCTTCTCGGGCTTGCCGGAGGCCATCACGCGGCGGTCGTCGCGATCGACGCGGTCGGCCTCCTCTTCCACCATGAACAGCTCGCGGCTGGAGCGGTACATGGTTTCTTCCCAGGTCTTGCCGAGCTTTTGCAGGGTGGCCGGGTTGGCGAAGATCATCAGGCCCTGGCGGTTCTTGACGAAAATCGGGTCGCTGGTGCTTTCGCTGACGGCATTGAGCAGCGCGCTGGTCTCGGCGAGCTTTTGCGCGTTGCGGGTGCGTTCGCCGTATTCGCTGTCCAGCCGGCTGGCCGAACCCCAGAAGATGAACAGGATGATCACGCCGTTGATCAGCGTCAGCGTCGGCAGCAGCAGGTCGGGCACGATCCAGCCGCGCGTCATGCTCCAGTTCAGCAGCAGGCTGAAGGCCAGCAGCAGGAACAGGGTCTGCGGCAGCAGGCGGCGCAGCATCTGCCCGCCCGGCGCCATGCGCATGATCACCGCCATCACCGGATGCCCCGGGCGCGCCATCAGCAGCGCCGCGCCCAGCAGCGCGAACACCATGGCCGAGAGCAGCGGCACCGGCAGGTAGAAATCCAGGTAGATGAACTGGGAGACGCCGTAGATGTAGCCCACCAGCGGAATGGCGGACAGGCCGATCAGCGCGAAGGACAGGTATTCGGACGGATAGTAGCCGCCCAGCAGGCGCCAGTCCTGCAGCAGCAGGATAGCCGCCATCAGCAGGAAGCCCACCGACAGCAGCGGCGGCATCACCAGCGGCGAGATCGGATGCGCCTGGTCCACCGGCAGCCAGCCCAGGCCGTACAGCGCGCCGTGCACCAGCGTGGCGGCGCCCAGCGCCAGCAACAGCAGCGACAGCAGGTTGACCAGCAGGCCCAGGCGGGCGCTGTGCGCCGAGACGTTGACGCAGCGCAGGTAAAGCGCGCAGGCGCCGAGGATGAAGCCGGCCGCGGTCACCGGGCGCACCGCCAGCAACTCGGCCAGCAATCGGCGATATTCGTCTTCCAGGAAAGTGGCCGCGACCACCACGATGCCGAACAGGATGACCGCCATGGCCAGGCCCATGGCCAGCGTCACCATGCTGCTGTTGTTCGATTGGGATGCGGCGAAATACTCGACCGAAGCGCCATTCTGGATCTCGGCGGAAGACGGCCGAACGCCGCCGTTTTTCTTGTGCATCGTCGGGGATCCCCTGCTCCGTTGGAGCTGTTCTTTGTGTGACTCTATCGCCGTTGCGCCGAACCGCCCTGGCAAGTCGATAGTTGGCTGCGCAGATTATGCAGCAAAAATCCTGTTCAGAGCCCGCCGGCCTGGGCCGGATCGGGGGGAGCGTTGGAGGGCGTATAACCGCCGCCCACGCCCATCTTGCGGCGCGCCAGCATTTCCAGCAGGTCGCACAGCAGCGGCAGCTCGGAAGACTTGTCGAAGAAATGCTGCACGCCGCATTGCTGGCCGACGCGACGGTAGGTCGGGCTGACATGGTTGCTGAACACCACCTTGACCTCGCTCTGGCGCCGCGTGTTGGAGCGCGCCAGCGACTGCAGCAGGCTCATGCCGTTGCCCTGCTTCAACTGGATGTCCAGGATCAGGACGTCGTAGCTGTTCTGCTGCAGGTGGCGCAGGGCCTCCATCTCGGTCTCGGCGTAGCCGACCAGCTTGATGCCGCTGATCTCGGTCAGGCTCTCCACGATCAGGTCACGCACATCCTCAGAATCTTCCACCAGGAAGATCCGCAAGGGCGCGTTGCCGCTGTCGCGGGCCGCCCATGTGTTGAGAATGTCATCCATGATTCGTCGTTTCCTTGCTTGGCTGCCGGCTCACCGCCGCCGACGGCTCCCGGGCTTGCCTTTCTTCAGGCGCCGTCAGTCGATCAGGTTGTTCTTGATCGCGTAATAAATGATGTCGGCGTTGTTGGTCATGCTCATCTTCTGCAGCACCCGCGAACGATAGGTGCTGACCGTCTTGACCGACAGGCACAGCTCGTCGGCAATCTGCGTCACGCCCTGGCCCTGCCCCAGCTTGTAGAAGATCTCGTACTCGCGCTGCGACAGCGTCTCGTGCAAGGGCTTCTCGGAGTCCACCGGTTCGCTGGTCAGCAGTTCGGCCACGCCGTAGCTGATGTACTTGTGCCCGCGCAGGATGGTGTTGATGGCGTTGACCAGTTCAGTGGCCAGCGCCTCCTTCTGCACGTAACCGCTGGCGCCGCTGCGCAGCACCTGGACCGCGTAGCGGCTCTCGGGGTGCATCGACAGCATCAGCACCGGCAGGTCGGGTTTCTCGCGCTTGATCTGCTTCAACACCTCGACGCCGCTTTTGTCCGGCATGGCGATGTCCAGCAACACGATGTCCCAGTCCTGGGTCCGCACCAGGCGGATCGCTTCTTCTGCGGTGCTCGCCTCGCCGCCGATTTCCATCGACGGAATTTCTGAAATGAAGTGGTGCACGCCTGCCCGCACGACCGCATGGTCATCGACTACAAGTATTTTTGTCATAGTATTTTGAGCGGTGAAAATGATGCCGCGGCATTTTTTTTGCGCTGCATGCGGATGGAATCCGCTTCTGGCCGATCCGGCTCAATATCGTGCGCCGGGGGCCGTTTTCCTGCCTCGCCTTGCTTGCCTCCGTCCCGCCCTCCGATCCGGCGGGAACCCTTGAATGCCTTGGCGCAATGGCCAATAACTATACCTTACTGCCCTTTCCCTGTCTTCTTCCGGAGCGCTCCGGCCACCGCCGGAAACGCTCTGGAAGCAGACAAGCGCAGACCGGTCGAAAGACCGGCCGCGCCTTCACAAGTTCCCGGGCTTACTGTTTCAAGCGCAGGTCGTTGCGCACCGAAACCACGCCCTTCACGCCACGCGCCAGTTCGGTAGCGCGCGCCGCCGAGGTGGCGCTGGAGACGAAGCCGGACAGCTGGACCACGCCCTTGTAGGTCTCGACGTTGATTTCCGAGGACTTCAGGTTGGACTCGTTGAAGATGGCGGCCTTCACCTTGGTGGTGATGACGGCGTCATCGACGTACTCGCCGGTGCCTTCCTTGCCGGGGCTGGATGCGCAACCCACCAGCGAAACCATGAACAGGGCCAAGAAGAAACCGATGAAACGCTTGGTCAGGGACATTTTGCTCAAAGTCATGATGCTCTCCTAATGTGAAAAACAGGTACCGGAAAATGGCGCTCGGACAGCCTCTCCGCCCTCACGCCGCTGTTGTTGAATTTTTACTTGCCGTACTTGGACTTCGCATTGGCGACGCATTTGTCCTTGGCGTCGCCGCTCAACGCGTCACACTTCTCCTTGGCGACGTCATAGTTGGCGTCGTTCTTGTCCTTCTGAGCGTCCTTGGAGGCATCCGCGCCCTTGCGCTTGGACTTGGCGTCGGCCAGCGCCGATTCATGCGCGGCCTTGGCTTCCTTCTCGCAGACGTCCTGGTCGTTGCCCTTGAGCGGACCGCATTTCTTCTTGGCGGTCTTGTAGTCGGCATCGGCCTTGGCCTTGTCGGCCTTGTACTGGGCGGCGGTCGGGTCGGCCGCGAATGCGGCGCCCTGCATGCCAATGGCGGCTACACCGAAAATCATGGTTGCGATGATCTTTTTCATATTGTCTTCCTCGTGGTTGCGGCCATGGCCGTTGTTGTTATGCAGGCCGGCGCGCCGGCCTGCTCATTGCACCGGCGCTCAGTGGCGCCAGTTGTCGTTGCGCTTTTCGAAATCGCGGATCTGCTTTTCAGCCTCGTCCTTGTTGACGCCATAGGCTTCCTGGATGCGGCCGGCCAGCTGGTCGCGCTTGCCGGCGATGATGTCGAGATCGTCATCGGTGAGCTTGCCCCATTGTTCCTTGGCCTTGCCCTTGAATTGCTTCCAGTTGCCTTCAACGATGTCCCAGTTCATGGTCTTCTCCTTCGTTCCGGATTGAAAAATCGGTGGCGCTCAGGCTGCCGCTCGTGGTGCTCCCTGCCCTGCCTGCGGGATCACAGATCCAGCAGGTCGGTCATGTCGTCGGCGTGCTCTTCTTCCTGCGCCATGATCTGCACCAGCATGTGCTTGGTGGTCGGGTCGTCGTCGCCGATGCGCTCGATCATCTGGCGATAGGCCTCGATGGCGACGCGCTCCTCGATCAGGTTGGAGCGGATCATGTCCTTGATGTCGCTCGACTCGTCGTATTCGGCATGGCTGCGGCTGGTGATCGTCTTCGGGTTGAAGTCGGGCTCGCCGTTGAGCTGCACGATGCGCTCGGCGATCTTGTCGGCATGGCCCTGCTCTTCCAGCGCGTGCTGCAGGAACTCGGCCTTGATCGATTCGTTCTCCAGGCCCTTGGCGGTGTAGTAGTGACGCTTGTAACGCATCACGCACAGCAGCTCGGTGGCCAGCGCGTCGTTGAGCATCGCGATGACTTCCTTGCGGTTGCCGCGATAACCTTCGGTCACGGCGCCCGAGTCGACCTTGCGCGCCGCGGCGCGGATCGCCTCCTTGTCCAGATGGAAGGGCTCCTTGTGCTTGACGTCAGCTTGTGGGGGATTCTTGGTCATGATGGTTCCTTTCTCCGATTTCGTTGCTAATGCGCCCGGTTGCGGCCTTGCATGGCCACTCCGGCGCCTGGCTAGACTTCAGATCGCCTGCTCCGCGTGCGCCGCTCTCAATAGCGGTCGGCGCAGCGGCCTACCGCCAGGCCGACCAGCAGGCCGATTCCGGTGGAGATCGCGATGGCGCGCCACGGATTGGACTGCACGTAGTCGTCGGTAGTGGTGACGATCTGGCGGCCGGTCTGCAGCACGGCCGATTGCGCGTCCTGTGCGGTATTGAGTGCCTGATCCAGCACTTCCTGTCCTTTGGCGCGCAGGTCGTCGGCCTTCTTGCCGGTCGCTGCCGCCGCTTCGGCGAAGAGATCCTGCGCCTGTTGCAGCAGAGCCTGCACGTCGTTGCGAACCGTCTTGAAATTGTTAGCCTGCATGCTTGCTCTCCATTTGTTCGGGGTTCATCGATTGATCGCGGATGGCGCCTGCCCGGTCGTTCACATCAGGTACTGCAGAACGACCAGCATCAGCACCGGGACGCCTACCAGCCATCCGAGCACGAGCTTGTCCATGACTGCCTCCTTCTGGTTTTATTGTTCGCGCCGGATGGACTTGCTGTTGCTGTACTGCCGGGTTCCGGCCTTCCGTTGCCGCCGCCTCTCCTCTGTACCGAGGTCCGCAATCGGCATGTGATCAAGATACCTGCCGCCAGGGGCGCCCTCTATAGGCGCCAGACCGATTGATCTGTAGGACAAGCAGCGATCAGCGCTCGCCGCTGCGGCGGGCCGGCGGCACGCCCTTGATCGGGTACAGGTTGCCGCCCTCGTCTTCCCAGCGCTGCAATGCCACGCGCTGCAGATAACGGTCACGGCGACGCGCATCGCGCGCCAGCACGTTCAACGCGGCAGCTACCGCGGCGCCGGCCACGCCGAGCGCCAACATCAGGTTCTTTGCGGAAATCATCGTTGCCTCCTTTGGTCTGCAACGATCACATCGGCGCGCGCTGGCGCTGGCGCAGCGAGCGCTTGATCAGGTCCTGGGCCTCGCCCACGGCGTGCATGATGCGGCCGTCGGTCTGGCGTTTTTGCGCCGCATACTGCAGCTCGGTGCTGCCCAGCAGCGTGGCGACCTGCTCCTGGAGTTTGCCCAGGGCGAAATGAAACTGGCCAGTGATCGTCTTCTTGTTCATGAAATGCGCCTCCATCGGTAGGGGTCAGGACACAAGGTCAATACGAGCGTTGCAGCATGGGAAAAATGGTAGCAACGGCCCACTGCCGGGCTCTATAGGACGCCTCCCGATTGTCTTGTAGGACAAAGCGAAAAAGCGCGCCGGTGCTGGGTTTCAGGCTTTCAGCCCATGCGTGGCGCGGGATTGCGGCGAAAAACGGCCCGCCGGGGCGCGTGCAGCCGCGATTCCTACATCGGCTTGCGTCCCCGTCCGATGGCGGCGGGAGCCTGCCAAACCTAGGATGACAACATCCGGTCGCCCCTGCGCTCCAGGGCAAAAGGCGCTGCCGGCCCGATCCGAATGTGGCTTACCTGACAAGAAAGGAGAACATCATGGGCAAGTATTTCCTCGCATGGCTGTGCGGCGTGCCGGCGTTCCTGCTGGTGCTGATCTATCTGTTCGCGCACTGATCCACCCAGCCACCCACCTGTCGCCGCCGGCTGCGGGCCGGCGGCAAGCGCAAGGGAGAGCAACATGACCAACGACCACCTGATTTCCACCCTCAACGACCTGATACAGATTTCCAAGGACGGCGAAAAGGGCTTTCGCACCTGCGCCGACGACGCGCAGGAGCGCTACGCGCATTACCGGGAGATGTTCACGACGCGCGCCACCGAGTGCGCGCAGACCGTGCTGGACCTGCAGGACCTGGTGCACCGCCTGGGCGGCGAACCGGCCAACCACAGCACCTTCGGCGGCACGCTGCATCGCCAGTGGGTCAACCTGAAGGCGGTCGTCACCGGACACGACGACGAATCCATCCTGAACGAATGCGAGCGCGGCGAAGACGCGGCGGTGCATGCCTATCGCAAGGCCTTGAGCCAGGACCTGCCCAATGACGTGCGCCTGATCATCGAGCGCCAGTACCAGGGCGCGCTGGCCAACCACGACAAGGTGCGCGCGCTGCGCAACCAGGTGCGCGCGCGCAAGGCCGCGTGATCCGGCGGATGTGCCGGCAACAAAAAAGCGCAGCCCCGGCTGCGCTTTTTTTTCGATGCGGGGCGCCGCTTATTTGCGGTCGCGCAGATAGCGCACGCGCTCGGCCAACGCCGTGACCATGGTCTTGAGGAATTCGCGCGTGGGCTCGTGGGTCAGCTTGCCGTTGGCGTCGAAGCGCTCGGCGCAGTTGCCGATCATCACCTCGGGCTTGTTGATGAATTGCAGGTCGAGGAACACGCCGATCTGGCGCAGGTGATATTGCGCGCGCGCCGTGCCGATCGCGCCCGGGCTGGCGCCCATGATGGCGGCCGGCTTGGCGGCGAACGGCGGCGACGGCGGGCGCGACGCCCAGTCGATGGCGTTCTTCAGCACGCCGGGCACCGAGTAGTTGTATTCGGGTGTGGAAAAGATGATGGCGTCGGCCTCGGCGATCTGCTTGCGCAGCCGCTCCACCGGCGCCGGCCAGCCCTGCTCGCGCACGTCGTCGTTGTACAGCGGCAGATCGGAAATGTCGGCCTCGGTCAACGACACGCCCGGCGGCAGCAGCTCCTGCAAGGCCCGCAACGCGGCGGTGTTATAGGACTTGGCGCGCAGGCTGCCGGAAATGCCGAGGATCTTCACTTCTGTCTGGCTCATGCTGTTCTCCTTGCTGGGGTTGGATCAACGATGGTGCCGGCGGCATCGCCGGCAGGCGGACGACAAATCCTAACAGCAATGCGCGCCGGCGGGCATCGGACGGACACCGACATGAGGGATGGCATGCGGGATTTTCCGGGCTGTTGGCATCGCTGTCGCGGCTGTTGCGGATATGGAGCGCGCATCGGCGGCCGGTCGATGCCGCTGGGTCCCGGCGGCGTTCGTCATGCAGCGCAGGCAAAAAAAACGCCGCAGGCTTGCGCATGCGGCGTTTTTTTATTGCCTCCACAACCGACGGGATCAACCCTCGCCCAGATACGCCGCCTTCACGCGCGGATCGTTCAGCATGTCCTTGGCGTTGCCGTTCATGGTGATCAGGCCGGACTCCATCACGTAGCCGCGGTGCGCCGCCTCCAGCGCCAGCTTGGCGTTCTGTTCCACCAGCAGGATCGTGATGCCCTGCGCCGACACATTGCGGATCACTTCAAAAATCTTCTCCACCATGATCGGCGACAGGCCCATCGAGGGCTCGTCCAGCAGCAGCAACTTGGGATGGCTCATCAGCGCGCGCGCCATCGCCAGCATCTGCTGCTCGCCGCCCGACAAGGTGCCCGCCATCTGCGCCGCGCGTTCCTTCAGCCGCGGGAAGACCTCGAACCATTTGTCGATGTCGGCGGCGATCTGGCCCTTGTCATTGCTGGTGTAGGCGCCCATGAGCAGGTTTTCCTGGATGCTCATGCGCGTGAAGACGCCGCGCCCTTCCGGCACCATCGCCAGCTTGTCCTTGACCAGCTCGAAGGATTTCTTGCCCTTCAAACCATGGCCCAGGTACTCGATGTGGCCGTCTACTTTACTGCTGGGCAGCGTGCCGGTGATCGCCTTCAGGGTCGTGGTCTTGCCCGCGCCGTTGGCGCCGATCAGCGTCACCAGTTCGCCGTCGTTGACTTCCAGGCTGATGCCTTTGACGGCCTGGATGCCGCCGTAGGCCACCGACAGGCCGTCTACTTTAAGAATGTTTGTCATCGCGTTTCAATCTCAATGATGTTCTGACTAGTCTGTGGCATGTCAATGGCCTGCGCCGAGGTATGCCTCGATCACGGCCGGGTTCTTCTGCACATCCGCCGGCACGCCCTCGGCAATCGGCTTGCCGTAGTCCAGCACCGTGATGCGGTTGCACAGGCCCATCATCAGTTTGACGTCGTGTTCGATCAACAGGATGGTCTTGCCTTCGGCCTGGATCTTCACCAGCAGTTCTCTGAGTCCGAGCTTCTCGGTCGCGTTCATGCCCGCCGCCGGTTCGTCCAGCGCCAGCAGTTGCGGGTCGGTCGCCAGCGCGCGGGCGATTTCCAGGCGGCGCTGGTCGCCGTACGACAGGTGCCGCGCGGTGCGCTTGGCGAACTGGCCGATGCCCACGAAGTCCAGCAGCTGCTGCGACTTGGCGCGAATCTGCGCTTCTTCCTCGCGCGCCGCCTTGTGGCGAAACACCGCGCCGAAGACGTTCTGTTTGGTGCGCACATGGCAACCCACCATCACGTTCTCCAGCACCGTCATCTCGCCGAACAGGCGGATGTTCTGGAAGGTGCGGGCGATGCCGGCCTTGGCCACTTCATGCGGCGCGCTCGGGCTGTACGGTTTGCCGTCCAGCTCGAAACTGCCGGTGTCGGGCTGGTACAGCCCGGTGATGACGTTGAAGAAGGTGGTCTTGCCCGCGCCGTTGGGGCCGATCAGGCCGTAGATCTGGCCGCGTTCGATCGTGATGCCCACGCCGTTCAGGGCTTGCAGCCCGCCGAAGCGCTTGCTGACGTCGCGGATCTTGAGCAGTGTCTGTGTCATGTCTTTTTCTCCTGCTGCTTACGC
>NZ_NJGU01000014.1 GCF_002213415.1 Herbaspirillum robiniae
ACAACAATAGCAACACTCCACCATCACCCCCGCCCCCCCGCAAACAACCCCTCACTCAACGCCATCCACGCCCGCGCAGCATGCGACAAATACCCCCCACGCGTGACATACGCCACCTGCCACTGCACCTCCGGCTCCACCAGGCGCACCGCCTGCAACTGGTCGGTAGCGATCCGGTGAATGAACGGCTCGGGCAACAGGGCCGTGCCCATGCCCGCCAACGCCATGGCCACCAGCCAGTCCCATTGCCCGCTCTGCGCGGCGACCTGCGGTGAAATCCCCAGTTCGCGGAAACTGCCGCGCAGGCTGCGCGTGAGGCCGAATTCGTTGTTCAGCATCACCAGCGGCATGCCGTCCAGCTGCGCGCAGCGCAGGGTGCTGCGGTTCTTCTGAAAGCTGCCGGCCTGGGCCACGGCCCAGATCGGGTAGCGTGCCACCGGCATTACCTGCAGCTCCAGTTCCGGGTCGACCGGCAACACCGTCATGCCGATCTCCAGCTCGCCGCTGGCCACGCGCTGCTCGATCTGCGGACCGGTGTCTTCCTTCAGGTTCATCGCGATATCGGGATGGCGCTCGCGGAAGGCCTTCAGTACCGGCGTGCACAGGATGTTGATCATCGGCGGGATGCCGATGTCGAGATGCCCCTGGCGCAGCGCCTTGGTGTCGCGCACTTCGGCGTTGAGGCGCTGCATCGAGGCCAGGATCTGCTGACCCTGCTCGTACACCACGCGCCCGGTGTCGGTCAGCTGCAGGCTGCGGCCGTCGCGGATCAGGAGCGGGGCGTCCACCTCGTCCTCCAGCTGGCGCACCATCTTGCTGACGGTGGACTGGGTCACGTGCAAGGCGTCGGCGGCGCGGCTGAAGCTGTTCAGGCGCACCGTTTCGGTGAAATAGCGCAGGGCGCGGATGTCCATGGCGGCAAGGCTTTCAGGCTCGGTTTGCGGGAAATCAAGGTATGCGTATTCCGACTGGAACAACGGAATTTAAATCATACAGCGCATAGGTCCCGGCTCCTATACTGGACCGAAACAAGAATGCAAGAAGTCCGTTTGGGCCCGCCACACCGTCGCCCGCGCGGATGCACTTCACCCTTTCCAAAAGAAACCGAGCAGGAGCAAACATGGACAGCCAGCGCATCCGCCAGCCTGAACTGGCGGGCAAAGTCATGACGGCCGAAGCGGCCGCCTCTTTCTTCCACAACGGCATGACCGTCGGCATGAGCGGCTTCACCCGCGCCGGCGACGCCAAGGCCATGCCGCGCGCGCTGGCCGAACGCGCGCAGCGCGAGGAGCTGCGCCTGACCGTGATCACCGGCGCCTCGCTGGGCAACGGCAGCGACGGCCTGATGGCCGAAGCGGGCCTGCTGGCGCGGCGGCTGCCGTTCCAGGTCGACCCGACGCTGCGCAGGAAGATCAATGCCGGTGAAGTCATGTTCATCGACCAGCACCTCTCCGAGACCGCCGAGCAGCTGCGCAGCGGCTCGCCGTCGCAGGTCGACATTGCCGTGATCGAGGCCGCCGCCATCACGGAGGACGGCATCGTGCCGACCATGTCGGTGGGCAATTCGGCCAGCTTCGTGGAGCAGGCGAAGATGATCATCATCGAACTCAACACCAGCGTGCCGCCGGCGCTGGAGGGCCTGCACGACATCTACCTGCCGGCCGCGCGCCCGGAGCGCGGGGCGATCCCGCTGACCGCGCCGCAACAGCGCATCGGCCGCACCACCATTCCCTTCGATCCGGCCAAGGTGGCCGCCATCGTGCTGACCGAAACGCCGGACAGCCCGTCCACGGTGCTGCCGCCGGATGACGAGACCAACGCCATCGCGCGCCACGTCATCAGGTTCCTGGAGTGCGAGGTAGAGGCCGGCCGCCTGCCGCACACGCTGGCGCCGCTGCAGGCCGGCATCGGCACCATCGCCAACGCGGTGCTGCACGGGCTGGTGGAGTCGCCGTTCCGCAACCTGTCGATGTATTCGGAGGTGCTGCAGGATAGCGCCATCGAGCTGCTGGATTCGGGCCAGCTGGCCTTCGCCTCGGCCTCGTCGATCACGCTGTCGCAGGCCCGGTACGAACACTTCATCGCCAACATCGAGCGCTACCGCGACAAGCTGGTGCTGCGCCCGCAGGAGATCAGCAACCATCCGGAACTGGTGCGCCGGCTGGGCATCATCGGCCTGAACACGGCGCTGGAGTTCGACATCTACGGCAACGTCAACTCCACCCACGTGGGCGGCACGCACATGATGAACGGCATCGGCGGCTCGGGCGACTTCGCGCGCAACGGGCAGATTTCGATCTTCGTCTCCAAATCGGTGGCCAAGGACGGCGCGATTTCCAGCGTGGTGCCGATGGTCTCGCACGTTGACCACAGCGAGCATGACGTCGACGTGCTGGTCACCGAATGGGGGCTGGCCGACCTGCGCGGCCTGGCGCCGCGCGAGCGCGCGGTGCGGGTGATCGACAACTGCTGCCATCCGGATTACCGGGCGCAGCTGCGCGACTACTTCACGCGCGCATGCGCGGCGGGCGGGCATACGCCGCATTTGCTGGGTGAGGCGTTCAGCTGGCACCAGCACTATGCGCAGCACCGGACGATGCGCCTGGGCTGAGCGCGGCCGGCGGGGCGGGCCGGGCGGGAACACGCGACGCTGACGATGCCGCGCCACCTGCGCCGGCCATCGTGCGCGCGTCTCTCACTGAACCGTCATCCCGGCGCAAGCGAAGCCCCCGGGGAGACGACTGCCGCTCGGGCTGGCCATCCTCAATCCTTCTGCTGCATCCTCTTCAACGCTTCCCACCCCACCGCGCCGCTGACCGCCGCCGGCATCGCCTCCTTCATGGTGTCGATGAAGTGTCTCAAGCGCGCCGGATAAAAACGCGCGTAAGGGTAGAGCAGCGACACCGGCAACGGATCCGGCCGCCACTGCGGCAGCAGTTGCACCAGCCGGCCGGCGGCCACGTCCTCGGCCAGGATCCATGACGAACCCACGGCCACGCCCATGCCCTCGATGGCGGCGTTGCGCAGCGCGTAGAGGCTGTCGGTGACCAGCTGCGGACGGAAGGCGACCTGGCCCTGTTCGCCGGTGACCTCATGCGTGAGCGTGACTTCGCGCCGGTAGAAGGCGGGAATGGCGATCCACGGCAGGGCCGCCAGCCCGGACGGATGCTGCGGCAGCGGACGTCCCTGCAGGAGCGCGGGCGAGGCCACCGTCATGCGCGGCACCTCGGCCAGGTGGATCGCCACCAGCGACGGGTCGCGCACGTCGCCGACCTCGATGGCGCAATCGATGCCGTGGGTGATGAAGTCGGCCGCGCGGTCGTGCAGCAGCCACTCCACGGTGATGCGCGGATGGCGGCGCATGAACTCGGCCAGCGGCCCGATCAGCTGCTTTTGCCCGAACGCGTGCGGCACCACCACCCGCAGCGAGCCTTCGGCCTCCAGCCGCGCGCCGCGCAAGTCGCTCTCAAACTCATCCCAGCCGGCCAGCAGATCCTTGGCGCGCTCGTAGCAGCGCTCGCCGTCCTCGGTCAGCTTCATCGCGTGCGTGGAGCGCTGCAGCAGGCGCACGCCCAGCGAGCGCTCCAGCGTCTGCAGGCGGCGGCTGATGGTGGGCTGGGTGGTGCCCAGCTGGGCGGCGGCGGCCGACAGGCTGCCGGCCTCGACGATGCGCACGAAGGTCTGCATCAGCTCGATGCGGTCGGTGAGACCGGCGGCGGAAAAGGGCGGGATGGCGGGAGAAATCGGCTTTGTCATACGCCCAACGTATATCAATTCTGCTTTTTGCGCTACTACCGTATGCGAGTGCGGGAGCGGAGAATCCGGTTCAACGCTGGCAGAGGCGGCATGTTTCAGCCCTCGCAAGACCAGCAGCGACGCAAACACACCGGGAGTAACACCATGAATAGCATTCCTAAGACGCATACAGCCGCCGCCGGCGTAGCCACGGGCACGACGGCCAAGGCCAAGGCCCATCCCCAACCCCACCAGCAGGCCGGCCTGTCGCCCGCGCTGATCGGCCTGCTGGCCACCGGCGCCGGCCTGGCCGTGGCCTCGCTGTATTACTCGCAGCCGATGCTGGGCGTGCTGGCCGACGACATCGGCGCCTCCGAGCGCGCCGTGGGCATGGTGCCGATGTCGACCCAGCTCGGCTATGCGCTGGGCATCCTGCTGCTGGCGCCGCTGGGCGACCGCTACGACCGCCGCCGCATCATCCTGATCAAGGCCGCCATCCTGACCGCCGCGCTGCTGCTGGCCGGGGCCGCCTCGGGCGTGGGCATGCTGCTGGCCGCGAGCCTGGCCGTGGGCCTGACCGCCACCATGGCGCAGGACATCGTCCCCGCCGCCGCCACGCTGGCGCCGGAGCAAAGCCGCGGCCGCATCGTCGGCACGGTGATGACGGGCCTGCTGCTGGGCATCCTGCTCTCGCGCGTGGTCAGCGGCTTCGTGGCCGAGCACTTCGGCTGGCGCGCCATGTTCGTCGGCGCCGCCGCCAGCATCGCCGCCATCGGCGTGGCGGCATGGCGCGGCCTGCCGCGCTTCCACGCCACCACGCACCTGTCGTACGGCGCGCTGCTGGGTTCGCTGGCCACCTTGTTCAAGAAGCATGGCGCGCTGCGCCGCGCCGCGCTGGCGCAGGGCCTGCTGTCGATCGGTTTCTCGGCGTTCTGGTCGACGCTGGCGGTGATGCTGCATGGCGCGCCGTTCCACCTGGGCAGCGCCGCCGCCGGCGCCTTCGGCCTGGCAGGCGCCGCCGGCGCCCTGGCCGCGCCGCTGGCCGGCCGCATCTCGGACAAGAAGGGCCCTGAACTTGTGACCCGCCTCGGCGTTGGCCTGGCCACCGTGTCGTTCGCGGCGATGGCGCTGTCGCCATGGTTCTCGGCCGACGGCCAGCTGGTCCTGATCGCCCTGGCCGCCATCGGCTTCGACCTCGGCGTGCAGGCCACCCTGGTGGCGCACCAGACCATCGTCTACAGCATCGAGCCGGGCGCCCGCAGCCGCCTCAACGCCATCCTGTTCGTCGGCATGTTCATCGGCATGGCCGCCGGCGCCGCCCTGGGCAGCCTGGCCCTGGCGCAGTGGGGCTGGATCGCGGTGGTCTCGCTGGCCACGCTGACCTCGATCCTGGCGCTGACGGTGCGGCTGTGGCCGGGCGCGGCCAAGGCGCGCTGAGTCCTCCAGCGGAAATAGGCTTTCCGAACACGGCCCCGGTGCGAACCGGGGCCGTTTTTTCATGCCGGCGCGGATAGATATTGGACAAGAATCATTCTCATCTATAATCGGCCGGTCTGAAAACAGGGAGACGGCCGCGCACCGGGATCGCCGGACGCCGCGCGACGCCGGGGAGCCGATAATGAAAAGTACGACCTTGCGCGGCTGGTATGCGGTACACCGCTGGACCAGCCTGATCTGCACCATCAACCTGCTGCTACTGTGCGTGACCGGACTGCTGCTGATCTTCCACCACGAGATCGACGAGCTGCTGGGCCAGGACGCCCATCCCGCCGCCGTCGCCGAAGGCGCGCCGCGGCCCACGCTGCAGCAGCTGGTGGACAAGACCCTGGCCGCCAATCCCGGCACGGCGATGCAGTCGCTGTCCTTCTTCGGCGAAGACGGCGAGCACTTCGTGGGCGTGCGCGTCGGCCCGCCGGGCGCGGCCAGCCTGCGCGAGGGCAAGTCGGTCTTCTATGACGCCGCCAGCGGCGAGACGCACAACATCGGCGGCGGCGACACCTTCACCGGCTTCATCCTGAAGCTGCATGTGAACCTGTTCCTGGGCTTCCCCGGCCAGCTGTTCATCGGCCTGGTGGGCATCGTGTTCGTGCTGAGCATGGTCAGCGGCATCGTGCTGTACGGCCCCTTCATGCGCAAGCTGGCCTTCGGCCTGGTGCGCTTCGGCCGCCAGGTGCGCATCGTGCAGGCCGACCTGCACAACCTGTCGGCCATCGCGGTGATGGTGTGGGCGCTGGTGGTGGGCCTGACCGGCACCTTCCTGTCGCTCTCGCCGCTGATCATCGGCATCTGGCAAAAGACCGAGCTGGCCGACCTGGTCCGCACGCTGCCAGCCACCGAGCCGAAGGCGCTGGTGGCGCCCGACCGCGCAGTGCAGGTGGCCAACGCGGCGGTACCGGGCAAGGACCTGGCCTTCGTCTTCTATCCCGGCACCGAATACGCCACCAAACGCCACTACATGGTGGTGCTGCGCGGCCATACCGAACTGGAAAAGCGCGTCTACAACATCGCCGTGGTCGACGCCGAAACCGGCGCGCTGGCCGACAGCCGCGGCATGCCCTGGTACATGCAGGTGCTGCTGTTGTCCGGTCCTTTCCACTTCGGCGACTACGCCGGCATGCCGCTGAAGATCCTGTGGGCGCTGCTGACGGTGCTGACCACGCTGGCCACGGTGTCGGGCTTCATCATCTGGATGAAGCGCAGCAAGAAGGCCATCCGCAGGATCGATGAGCGCAGCGCCGAGCGCGCCGCCATCGCCAACCCAAGCATGAAGGAACAAGGATGAACGGAACCTGGGGCTGGCCGCTGTTGCTGGCGGCGCTCACCTTCGGCGGTCTGGCCGCCGGCATCTTCGGCGACGGCGTGTGGGACTGGCTGTGCTGGGCCGGCCTGGCCGCGCCGGTGTGGGTGGTCGGACGCAAGCTGGCGCAGCAATGGCGTGGGCGGGAGCGTCCCGACGCCTGAGAAGGATGCCTCCTCCTGCCGCATGCCCTGTTCCCGTTCTTGTCCTTGACGCCGTTTTACTTGATAATAATTCTTGTTTACATTTGACGCGCGTTGCATCCAGGGAGGGAGCATGACCGTCGGCGGCCTCAGCAAGAACGAATTCCTCAGCCTGCTGTTCCGGGAGCACCACGGGTGGCTCTCGGCCTGGCTGCGCAAGAAGACCGGGTGCCCGCACCACGCCGCCGATCTCGCGCAGGAAGCCTTCACCCGCATCCTCTGCCTGGCCGATCCGGCCTCGCTGCAGCAGCCGCGCGCCTTCATGGTGACCACCGCCACGCGCCTGATCATCGACGAGGAACGCCGCCGCAAGCTGGAGCGCGCCTATCTGGAAGCGCTGGCGCAGATGCGCGATTCGCGCCAGGAATGCGCCGACAGCCCGGAACAGATCATGCTCGCGGTGGAGGCCCTCAACGCCATCGCCGCCATGCTCGAAGGCCTGGCCGAAAAGCCGCGCCGGGCCTTCCTGATGCACCGCCTGGACGGCGCGGCGCACGCCGACATCGCGGCCGCGCTGAACGTCTCGGCCAGCATGGTCAAGCAATACCTGGCCGCCGCCACGCTGCATTGCTACCGCGCCCTCTATCCCTCGACCCACCCCGCATCCGGCAAGGCCGCATGAACGCCGCCGACAACGCCATCCTGCCATCCCCGGCCGAACCCGACCAGCGCACCGTCGAGCGCGCCATCGAATGGCTGGCCCGGCTCGACGCCGGCGATGCCGGTCCGGACGAGCGCGCCGCCTATCGCCGCTGGTGCGAGGAAGACCCGCGCCATGCGCTGGCCGCGCAGCGGCTCGAACACATGCTGGCGCGCTTCGACGGCCTGGCCGCCGGCCCCGCGGCCTCGGCGCTGGAAACGGTCGCGCCGCCGCGCCGCAAGCGCGGGCATTCCGGCGCGCGGCGCGCGATCGCCGCCGCCGTGCTGGTGGCTTTCGGCGCCGGGTGTTGGGCGCTGATGCCGCAGGCCCGCTACTGGAGCGCCGACTACCGCACCGCCGCCGGCGAACGCCGCACCGTGGAGCTGCCCGACCACAGCAAGCTCACCCTCAACAGCCGCAGCGCCGTCAACGTGCACTATGAAGCCGGCCGGCGCCGCATCGAACTGCTGCAAGGCGAGATCCTGGTCGACGTCGCCCACATCGAGCATCCGCGGGAGCGCCCCTTCGCCGTACGCACCGGCGACGGCGAGGCGCGCGCCCTGGGCACGCGCTACTTGGTGCGCGACGACGGCCGCGGCACCGTGGTCACGGTGCTGGAATCGCAGGTGCGCGCGCAGAGCGCGGACGGCGCATCCTCCCGCGTGCTGGCGCCGGGCCAGCGCGCCACCATCTCGCCGCACGCCGTCGGCCCCGCCGAGACGCTGGACGCCGACCTCGCCGCCAGCTGGACCGGCGGGCGCCTGGTGGCCGACGACATGCCGCTGGCCGACGTGCTCGACGAGCTGGCCCGCTACCGCGCCGGCATGCTGCGCTACGACCGCGCGCAGCTGGCGCGGCTGCGCGTCTCGGGCGTGTTCGCGCTGGACGACCCGGACCGCGTGCTGCAAACGCTGCAGGCGGCGCTGCCGATCCGGGTCGAGCATTACTCGCCGCTGCTGGCGGTGGTCAGCGCGGCGCCGAAGTAGCCGAAAAATATTTTGTCCGCGCGCTGTCCCTTTGCATTTCTGCTTCGTCATGGTCTGTGAACGCCGCGAAACCGCGCGGCAAACCAACCAGAGACCACCATGACCCCTATCCCCCGACTTCGTCCCCTGCAGTTGGCCCTGCGCCTGGCACTGTGCGCCGCCACCGCCGGCGCGACGCTGGGCGCGGCCGTTCCGGCCCTGGCCCAGTCCGCCGCCGCGCAGCAGGACTACAGCATTCCCGCCGGCTCGCTGGCCGGGGTGCTCAACCGCTTCGCGGCCCAGGCGGGCGTGACCCTGGTGTTCGATCCCAAACTGGCCGAAGGCCTGGCCTCGCCCGGCCTGTCGGGCCGCCATGGCGTGCAGTCGGGCTTCGACGCCATCCTGCGCGGCAGCGGCCTGTCGGCCCAGGCGCAAGCCAACGGCGACTACCTGGTGCAGCGCGCCGCCGTCAAGACGCGGGCGGCGCAGGAGGGCGCCGCGCCCGCGCTCTCCGAGATCGTCGTGGTCGGCGCGCGCACGCCCACGCAGGTGACCGAGCTGCCGGCCACCACCTGGGTGATCGAGCAGGAACAGATCGCCGCGCAGGCGCGCGCCGGCGTGCCGCTCAAGGAGTTGCTGGGCAACCTGGTGCCGGGCCTGGACGTGGGCCCGCAGGGGCGCACCAATTACGGCCAGAACCTGCGCGGGCGCAGCGCGCTGGTGATGATCGACGGCATCTCGCTCAACGGCTCGCGCGCGCTGTCGCGCCAGTTCGACTCCATCGACCCGTTCAACATCGAGCGCATCGAAGTGCTCTCCGGCGCCAGCGCGCTGTACGGCGGCAACGCCACCGGCGGCATCATCAACATCGTCACCAAACGTGCGCAGTCCGACGCGCTGCGCTTCACCAGCGAAGCCGGCTTTCGCTCGGGGCTGCACAGCGGCGACGATTTCGACTGGCACCTGGCGCAATCGGTCTCGGGCGGCAACGACCGCGTACGCGGCCGCCTCGGCGTGGTCTACAGCAAGAACGGCGGCGCCTATGACGGCAGCGGCAAGGCCGTCATTCCCGACATCACCCAGACCGACCTGCAGTACAACGAGTCGATCGACCTGCTGGGCAACCTCGACATCGATTTCGGCGGCGGCCAGAGCCTGAAGCTGACCGGCCAGCTGTACGACTCCGGCTACCAGCCGGGCAAGGCGCTGTACATGGGCCAGAACCTGGGCGGCGCGATCCAGCTCGGCGCCGCGCCGGTCAATCCGGCGCTGCTGGATGTGCGCGACGGCTTCAGTTCGGACGTGAAGCCGCGCACCCAGCGCGAGATGTTCTCGGCCGACTATCACGCGCGCGACGTGCTCGGCGGCCAGGACTTCTACCTGCAGGCCTTCGCCCGCTCCGAGAAGCTGGACTTCTATCCCTTCCCCGGCACCGACAGCTACACCATCGGCGGCGTGCGGCGCAGCGCGGTGTACTACAGCACCTCGCGCCAGAACACCGACACCTACGGCGCCAAGGCGGTGCTGGCCAAGCAGTTCGACACGGTCAAGCTGACCTACGGCGTGGATTACGACCACGAGAAATTCACCGGCACCCAGGTGATGTTCAACACCGCGCAGGCGCTCTCCAGCGGCGGCCTGGTGTTCAACCGCTTCGCCGAGCTGGGCCGCTACCCGACCTTCCAGACCGACATCTACGCCTTCTACGGCCAGGCCGACTGGAAGCTGTCGGATCGCCTGACGCTGTCGGGCGGCGTGCGCCGCCAGCATGCCAACATCGAGGTCGGCGACTTCGTGCAGGTGGCGCAGCAGCGGCTGGTCGCCGCCGGCGTAGGCACCAGCGCGCAGGCCATCCCGGGCGGCAAGAACAGCTACGACGTGACGCTGTTCAACGGCGGCCTGCTCTACAAGCTGACCCCGCAGCAGCAGGTGTGGACCAATTATTCCGAAGGCTTCGAACTGGCCGACCCGGCCAAGTACTACGGCCAGGGCAGCTACTCGCTGGTGGGCGGCGCCACCGGCACCTGGAACCTGCTGAGCTCGACCAACGTCGCCAATTCGCCCATGAGCGGCATCAAGACGCGCCAGGTGGAGGCCGGCTGGCGCCACAACGGCGGCGGGCTGACGACGCAGCTGGCGGCGTTCTATTCGTGGTCGGACAAGGCGATCCAGATCAACCGCAGCACGCTCAACATCGACGTGGTCGACCAGAAGGTGCGCAACATCGGCCTCGAAGGCCAGCTCAACTACGCCTTCAGCGAGCGCTGGGACGCCGGCCTGAACTGGCTGGCCATCATCACCCAGCAGCAGTCCAACGGCGACTGGGCCAAGCGCGACGTGACCACTTCCAGCCCCTCCAAGATGACCGCCTACGCCGGCTGGAAAGAGAACAACCTGGCGCTGCGCTTGCAGGGCACGCAGGTGTTCGCGGTCTCCGACGGCGGCGGCAACCGTCTCGCGGGCTATGCGCTGTTCGACCTGCTGGGCGCCTACCAGCTGCCCAGGGGCACGCTCAGCTTCGGCATCCAGAACCTGCTGGACCGCGACTACACCACCACCTGGGGCCAGCGCGCCAAGATCCTGTACGGCAGCCTGGTGGCACAGCAGGCGCTGGACTACAAGGGCCGCGGACGAACCTTCGGCGTGAGCTATTCGCTGGATTATTGAGGCGCTTGCAGGTCGCCCGTCATGAACGAACCGCCCCGTCAGGGGCGGTTTTTTTATTTTTTCGGCGGGCAATAACCCTGTCGCCAGCCTCGTCAAATAATAATTGTTCTCATCTATAATCGAGCCCCTCCTCGCCGGAAGCAGCAGCAGACAAGGGAAGGCGAGGCCGCAACGGGAGATCCAGATGAACGACAAGACGCTTCCCGCGCCCGCCGCTTTCCGGCAAGACGACACCCCGGGCGCCGAACACGCGATGCTGGCGCGCCACCTGGCCGCCGCGCAACGCCGCTGCAGCGACGTGATCGCCCGCCAGGCGCGCGAGATCGCCGAACTGCGCGCGCAGGCGATGCAGATGCGCGCGGCCATCATCGCGCGCGACAGCGCGCTGGCCTGGGCATATGAAGACCGCGCCGCGCTGGAAGCGGCCAACCCCGACCTGGCGCCGCGCGTGACGCTGGCGCGCAAGGTGAGGGAGCTCAACCGCAAGCTGCAGGACCTGATGCGCGAGAAGATGCGCCCGCCGATGGGCGCGCCGCTGACTCCGGCCGCTCAGGCCCGGGCCGAAGGGGAGCAGATGTCCGACCTGGAAGCCAGCGTGGCCGCCGCCGACCTGGTGATCTGCCAGACCGGCTGCCTCTCGCATGGCGACTACTGGCGTGTGCAAGACCATTGCAAGCGCACCGGCAAGACCTGCGTGATGGTGGAACAGGCCGCCAACTTCCGCGTGGTGCGCATCCACCAGGACATGCGGGCGCACGCCGACAACGGCGCGCCCGCGTTGCCCAGGATGCCGGAGACGCCGGAAACCCCGGCCTGAGCGACAGGATTTTTCAGAGCGTTTTTCAGAGCGTCCTTTTCATGCCGGCGTAAGCCGGCATTTTTTTATCCACAGCAAACGCCGGCAGGCGGGCGAAAAACAACGCCGTCGGCGGCTTAACTGTTAATAGCAATCACTATCATTTATACTTAGCGCTTCCCCTCCGCGCGACCTTGCCCGACGGCAAGCGGCAAACCCGGGCTGCGCGGCCGGCTCCATTTTTCCAGGGATGCGTTTTCCCATGTCCATCGAAGCCCTCTACTGCGATCACCATTCCTGGCTCAAGGGATGGCTTGCGCGTCGGCTCGGCAACAGCGATCAGGCGGCCGACCTGGCGCACGACACCTTCATCCGCCTGCTCGGCAGCGAGCGCGTGCCGTCCGTGCTCAACGAGCCGCGCGCCTACCTGACCACCGTGGCGCAGAACCTGGTGTCCAACCTGTGGCGCCGCGAAAAACTGGAAAAGGCCTATCTTGAAGCACTGGCGCAGGCCCCGACCGGGCTGGCGCCCTCGCCCGAAGAACAGGCCATCCTGCTGGAAACCCTGATGGAGCTGGACCAATTGCTGGACGGCCTGCCCGCCGTGGTCAAGCGCGCCTTCCTGCTCTCGCAGCTGGACGGCCAGACCCACGCCCAGGTCGCCGCTGCGCTGGGCATCTCGATTCCCACCGTCAAACGCTACCTGGTGAAGGCGCTGCAGCGCTGTTATTTCGCCGACGTTTCCTTCCTCTGATCGGGCCGAACTTGTCCGCCTCGACCTGGTACCAGCACACGCCCGACGCCGCCGCCGTAACGCCGCAGGTGGCCGAGCGCGCGCTGGAATGGCTGGTCGAGCTGCAGTCGCAACCGGTGGCGCCGGAGACCCTGGCCGCCTGGCAGCGCTGGCGCACCGCCCATCCCGACCATGAACGCGCCTGGCAGCGCATCGAGTCGGTGCGCGGGCGCCTGCAGCCGCTGGCTTCGCCGGTCAGCTCCGCCATCGCCCAGGCCGCGCTGGCCCCGCGCGGCTCGCCGCGCCGTCGCCAGATCGTCAAGACCCTGGCCGTCACGCTGTTCGCCGGCGGCGCCGTATGGGGCGCGGCCGAACTCACGCCCTGGCGCGAATGGAACGCCGACTACCGCACCGCCGTGGGCGAGCGCCGCGCGCTGGTGCTGGCCGACGGCACCCACCTGACCATGAACACCGCCAGCGCCGTAAACGTGGCCTTCGGCGCCGCCGAACGCCGGCTGCGCCTGGTGGCCGGCGAGATCCTCGCCGCCACCGGCAAGGATGCGGCCCGTCCCTTCATGATCGAAACGCAACATGGCACCGCTTACGCGCTGGGCACCCGCTACACCGTGCGCCGGCTGGATGCGAGCACCGAAGTCGCGGTGTTCGAGGGCGCGGTGCGCATCGAACCGCGCCATGGCGCGACCGGCGCCATCGTGCTGCAGGCCGGCGAGCAGGCGCGTTTCACCGACACCGACGTCGGCGCGGCAGGCCGCGCCGAGCAGGCCGACATCGGCTGGGTCGACGGCTTCATCGTCGCGCGCAGCATGCGGCTGGACGATTTCCTGGCGCAGCTGGGGCGCTACAGCCGCGACAGCCTGTCCTGCGACCCGGCGATTGCCGACATGAAGGTCTCGGGCTCGTTCCCGGTGGCCGACGCCGTCACGGTCGTCGAGTCGCTGGCCGCCACGCTGGCGGTCCGGGCCGACATGCGCGAGCGCTTCTGGGGCGGCCGCCGCATGCGCCTGGCGCCGCTGCCGGGCGCATCCCGCCGCGGCTGAGCCGCGCGTTTTAAAAAAATCCAAAAATAATCAAAAAATCCGGCCTGGGGCTGATCCGTTTTCGTTTTTCGCGGGTCATGGGGATGGGGACACCGTATTCTTATCTTGCAAGGAGAGGTCGTAAGCACATGGGGCAGCAGAGGGCTTCCACGCGTCGCGCCCGCACAAGGGCCGCGCTGGCCTGCGCCGGGCGCCTGGCGCTGGGCGCGGCCGCCATGGCCGCGGGCCTGGCGCTGCCGGCCTTCTCCGCTGCGGCGGCGGCCCAGCCCGTCGCGCGCGCCTACGACATCCCGGCCGGTTCGCTGGAGGAGGTACTGGGCCGCTTCGGCCACGACGCCGGCATCCTGCTCTCGTTCCGCCCTGAACTCACCGCCGGCCTGCGCAGCGAAGGACTGCACGGCCACTACGACGTCGAAGACGGGCTGGCCGCGCTGCTGGCCGGCAGCGGCATCCAGGCCGTGCGCCAGACCAACGGCAGCTATACGCTGGCGCGCGCCGCCGCTACCGGCGCCGCCGCGCCGTTGCCCACCGTCACCGTGGTCTCGCAGGCCGACCAGGACAGCGCGCCCTACGTCGGCGGCCAGGTCGCCCGCGGCGGCAGCCTGGGCATCCTCGGCACCTCCAGCATCATGGACGTGCCGTTCTCCACGATGAACTACACCTCGGCCCTGCTGCGCGACCAGCAGGTGCGCACGCTGGCCGACGTCGTCATCAACGACGCCTCGGTGCGCATGCTGACCTCCACCGGCGGCTTCGGCGAGACCTACCAGATCCGCGGCTACAACCTCACCAGCGGCGACGTCGGCGTCAACGGCCTGTTCGGGCTGGCCTCGGGCAGCCGCATGCCGGCCGCCATCATGGAACGGGTCGAGGTGCTCAAGGGGCCGGGCACGCTGATGAACGGCATCAATCCCGGCGGCAGCATCGGCGGCAGCATCAACATCGTCACCAAGCGCGCCGGCGACGAGCCGCTGACGCGCCTGACCACCAGCTTCCAGAGCCGCGCCCAGCCGGGCGTGCAGGCCGACATCGGACGCCGCTTCGGCGAAGACAATGCCTGGGGCATCCGCGTCAACACGGTCTACCGCAACGGCGAGGCCAGCATCAAGGGCGGCCACCAGGAGCTGGGCGTGGGCACGCTGGCGCTGGACTACCGCAGCGCGCGCCTGCGCTGGTCGCTGGACGCCTACGCCCAGCACGAGGACAGCGACAACTTCCGCCCGCAGGTGGGCTTCGTCTCCGGCGTCACCTCGATCCCGGCGCCGCCGGCGGCGGACTTCAACTTCTTCCCCGACAACCGCCTGCACCTGGACGACAAGGCCGCCGTCACGCGCCTGGACGCCGAGCTCGCCGATGGCCTCACCGCCTATGGCGCGATCGGCTACCGGCGCGGCTGGACCCAGCAGAACCTGCCGGTCGGCTCGGTCAACGAAGCCGGCATGGGCACGCAGCGCAACGGCTACTACGACACCTACAGCAAGACCGTGACCGCCGACGCCGGCCTGCGCCTGCAGCTCGACACCGGCGGCTTGCGCCACACGCTCTCGGCCGGCGCGACCCGGCTGCGGCAGGAGACCGGCAACGCCTACGTCACCGCCGGCAGCTCCACCGCCTACAGCATCTACGCCCAGAACGCGCTGGCGCCGATCACCGCCGACCGCACCGCGCCCAGGAAATCGGCCGACATGGTGCTCGACAGCCTCACGCTGACCGACGCCATGTCCCTGCTCGACGGCCGCCTGCGCCTGTTCGCCGGGGCGCGCCGGCAGAGCGTGCGCTACGACAGTTTCGACACCGTCACCGGCGCCCAGGTCTCGTCCTACAGCGCGAGCGCGGTGTCGCCGCTGTGGGGCGTGGTGGTCAAGCCCCATGACAGCCTCTCGCTCTACGCCAACTACACCGCCGGCCTCACGCGCGGCACCATCGTGCCCACCGGCATGGTGAATTCAGGCCAGATCCTGCCGCCTTACCGTTCGCGCCAGATCGAGACCGGCGCCAAGCTCGACTGGGGCAATCTGCAGACCGGCCTGTCGGTGTTCGAGATCACCAACCCGAGCGCGGTGATCACCTTCCTCTCGAGCTCGCCGCAGACCAGCTCCTACGGCTACGACGGCGAGCAGCGCAACCGCGGCCTGGAACTCTCGGCCTGGGGCGAGGCCGCGCCGGGCCTGCGCCTGCTGGCCAGCGGCACCTTCTACGACGCGCGCCTGACGCGCACGCAGAACGGCGCCAACGACGGCCGCAACGCGCCCGGCGTCCCCAAGCGCACCTTCAACCTCGCCGCCGACTGGGATGCGCCCTGGCTGCCCGGCCTGGCCTTCAACGCGCGCATGGTGCGCACTTCCTCGGTCTACTTCAACGCCGCCAACACCCTGAGCCTGCCCGGCTGGACCCGTTGGGACATCGGCGCGCGCTACCAGACCCGCTTCGCCGGCCACGCCGTGGTGCTGCGCGCGAACGTGGAGAACCTGTTCAACCGCAATTACTGGCTGCTGGACAACCCCTACGTCACCGTAGCCGCGCCGCGCACCGTGCTGCTGTCGGCGCAGGTGGATTTCTGAACGGCGCCTGCCGGGATCCGGTGTCTTTCGTTGTGCATCGATGGCCGCTGAACGACGCTGGATCCTGACTTTCGTCAGGATGACGGAGAAGAGGGGGGACGCCGGTTGGTCTCATCAATGTCTCCGATCTGCGAAGGGCGCGATGCGGTGGCGTTGTTCCACCGCCGGATTTCCTTCCATCTATGCCCGTCCTCCCATCTCCGTCATCCCGGCGCAGGCCGGGATCCAGTGGCTTTCGTTGCACATCGACGGCCGCTGAACGACGCTGGATCCTGACTTTCGTCAGGATGACGGAGAAGAGGGGGACGCCGGTTGGTCTCATCAATGTCTCCGATCTGCGAAGGGCGCGATGCAGTGGCGTTGTTCCACCGCCGGATTTCCTTTCACCTATGACCGTCCTCCCATCTCCGTCATCCCGGCGCAGGCCGAGATCCAGTGGCTTTCGTTGCACATCGACGGCCGCTGAACGACGCTGGATCCTGACTTTCGTCAGGATGACGGAGAAGAGGAGGGACGCCGGTTGGTCTCATCAATGCCTCCGGTCTGCGAAGGGCGCGATGCGGTGGCGTTGTTCCACCGCCGGATTTCCTTCCATCTATGGCCGTCCTCCCATCTCCGTCATCCCGGCGCAGGCCGGGATCCAGTGGCTTTCGTTGCACACCGACGGCCGCTGAACGACGCTGGATCCTGACTTTCGTCAGGATGACGGAGAAGGGGTGACGCCGGTTGGTCTCATCAATGTCTCCGATCTGCGAAGGACGCGATACGCGTGGCGTTGTTCCACCGCCGGATTTCCTTCCACCTATGGCCGTCCTCTCATCTCCGTCATCCCGGCGCAGGCCGGGATCCAGTGGCTTTCGTCGCACATCGACGGCCGTTGAACGACGCCGGATCCTGACTTTCGCCAGAATGACGGTGAAGAGGGATGAGCCGTTTTTCACGCCCGCGTGTCAATGAGATGAGAAGCTGTTTTTCTCCGCGCACGGCAGCGATGCCGTGCGCGGCGGCCAAGGTCTGGCCGCGGCACGAGAAGGGTTTCAGATGCCGTCCGGCGCAAGCCGGACGGCATTTTTTTCAGCCCTCGATGCCTTCGGCCGCGAGCGCCGCGCGCACGGACGGGCGTTGCGCCATTGCCGCCATGAAGCGCGCCAGCGCCGGCCAGCGTTCCATCCCGATGCCGAAAAAGCGCAGCCAGCCCAGCACCGTGAAGAGATAGGCGTCGGCCACGCCGAAACGCTCGCCCATCAGGTACGGCGTCGCCTGCAGCGCCTGCTCCACATGCGCGATGCGCCGGAACAGCCGTTCGCGAAACACCGCCTTGACCTCCTCGCCGAAACTGTCGGAAAACAAGGGACTCATGCCCGCATGCAGCTCGCTGGTGATGAAGCTCAGCATCTCCTGCAGGCGCACGCGCTCCCAGCTGCCGGCCGGCGGCGCCAGCGCGGCCTCGGGCCGCAGGTCGGCCAGGTATTGCAGGATCGCCGGCCCTTCGGTCAGCACGCGGCCGTCTTCCAGGCGCAGCGCGGCGACGTAACCCTTGGGGTTGATGGCGAGGAAATCCTCGCCGCGCGCGGTGCGCTTGCTCTTGTTGTCGACCTTGACGGCGTCGAAGGGCAGGCCGAGCTCATGCAGCACGATGTGCGGCGACAGCGAACAGGCGTGCGGGGCGTAGTACAGGGTCAGTGGCGATGTCATGCTTCACTCTCGTCGGTGGAAAAGCCGGTATTCTGTCGGCCGCCGCACACGCGCACAAGAACGCAGAATTTTGTGCCCAAGGCACAAATTTGTTACCGGAGAGCGAAGTGAAAGACAACGTATCGGGCTGTCCCGTGGAAGAGGCGATGCGCCTCCTGGGTGGTCGCTGGCGCCTGCTGCTGGTGTGGTTCCTGCTGGACGGCCCGAAGCGTTTCAACGAATTGAGGCGTCACCTGCCCACCATCTCGCAACGCATGCTGACGCTGGACCTGCGCGCGCTCGAGCAAAGCGGCATGATCAGCCGCACGGTCTATCCGGAAGTGCCGCCGCGCGTGGAATACGCGCTCACCGAAGAAGGCCAGCGGTTGCGTCCGCTGGTAGGCGCGTTTCAGGATTTCGGGATGTGGCTGAAGGAGCGCGGCGCGTCCGGCCCGCAGAGCTGATACCGGTGCGCTTCAATCCGCGCGCCGCGCCAGCGTCTCCACCAGCGCGTCGGGCAGGTAATGCGGCCCGTCGAAGATCGAGACCCGGTAGCCGCGATAAAGGTTGACCTGCGGCCGGATCTCGTCGGCGGTGGCGCTGCGAAAACCCCCGCCCGGCATCGGCCGGAAGGCCTCGGCGATGATGCGCACGCGCTCGCGGCCCAGCCGTTTGGCAAGCACGTCGGCGTAGTGCAGGGCGACGCGCGGCTCGCGCGCATACACGCCCACGCCATCCTGGAAATACACCCCCACATCCGGCGGCAGCCATTTCAGCAGGCCGTCGGCCAGCGCGTCGGGACCGACGTTGGCGCTGTCGTACACGGTAATCCACAGCGCGCGCGGCAGCTTGGCCAGCAAGGCGCCCAGGCGCGGCGCCTCGGCCCAGGTCGGATCGATCTCGACCGGAAAGTACCAGCCGGTCACGTGCAGCGGCGTGGGCAGCTTGGCCAGTTCGATGGAGTCGGCCACCAGTTGCTCGATGCCGGCGCGCGCGGCCTTCTCGTCGAAGCGGCCGGCCAGCCCGAGGATCACGTCCTGCGCCCACGGCTCGCCGGCGATGCGATGCCAGTCCGGCATCTGCGGCGCGGCCGGCATCTGGCTGCCGGGCACGAAGGCCATGCCGTCCACCGCCGTCCATTGCACCAGCAGTTCGCGTGCGCCCAGTTGCTGCCATTTGCCGCGCGGCATCACGGTGGCATTGTCGGGCTGCCAGACCACCCCATCCACGCGCACCGGCGCGCGAGCAGCGGCGTCGAACGGATCGCAGCCGGCGCAGGCGGCCAGCAGCGAAGCCGCGCCTACGGCCAGCGCGGCGCTGCGCAAGGATCTGCTGATGCGGGGCAAGGGGTCCACGGCCGGCTCCTGGAGGATGGATTCAGTAGGACAACGTGGTGGTCAGGAAGAATCCCTTGGCGCGATCGTCGCCGCCCATCCGGACGCGGTATTGCAGCGACAGGTCGAGGTAGGAGCGCGGGGCGTGATAGCGGTCTTCGCGGAACCAGTAGCGCACATTGACACCAGGACCGAAGCCGAACGCAGTCTTGTTGCCGTTGAGCGAGTTGTAATCGCCGTTCAACGTCAGGTGCGGGAACACCACCAGGTTCCGGCTCACGTTGTCGAGGCGGAAACTGCGGCCGGCCTGCACGGATGCCAGGCCATAGGTTTGCGGGTTCTGGACGTAGCGGCCGACCTCGCCGTACCACTGCGTGGTCCACCACGACGGCCGGTCCACCCGCAGGTCGGTGCCGATGCCGTCGGAGTAGGCCAGCTGCGCCAGCCAGTCGGAGGTGGACTGCGACCCCAGCGGCACCAGCCTGCCCAGCGAGACCACGATGTTCTGGCTGGCGAAGGGCTTCCAGCGTGCGCCGATGGTGGCCTGCGCGGTCTGCGGTCCGGTGGCGCCGCCGGACTTGTCGTCCAGTGTCTGGAACACGCGCCCGAAGACTTCGAAGGTGCGCCCGTCCATATAGCCGAACGGCCGCCAATACGCTTCGGCGCCGGTCTGCCAGGTGCTGTCGCGGCTGGACGCGCCGGGGCGGCCGCTGTTGCCGGCGCTGGGCCCGCCGCCGCTGCGCGAGAGCGAAGCGATAAAGCCGAACTCGCGATCGATGGTCGAGATACTGCGACGGGTGTCGAAGCCCTGCTGCGCGGTCTTGTCGACGCGGCCCTCGTCGGCGGCATCCACGCTGCGTTTGAACCAGTCCAGCGCGCTTGACTCGTCGCGGTTATGGACGGCGGTGTAAGCGGCGTCTTCCAGCGCGCTGTCGGGCAGCTTGCCGGCGGCATCGGCCTTGCCGAAGGATTGCTGGGCGGCGCCGTTCTCGCCGGCGCGTGAGGCCAGGTAGGCCATCTGCAAATCGTCCAGGTCATCCAGCGCGCCGGCGTCACGGCCGGCCAGGAATTTGGCGCGTGCTTCGGCCTGGTGGCCGGTGCGCGCCAGCAGGTCGATTTCGGTATCGAGCGGCAGGCCGCCTTGCGCCAGCGCATCGGCGTAATCCTGACGCACACCGGCGGCATTGCCGAGGCGCTCGCGAATGCCGCCGCGCTGGGCCAGCAAGGCGCCGTCTTGCGCCGTGCCTTGCTTCAGGGCGTCGGTGGCGGCCTGTTCGGCTTCCGGTAGGCGCTGCGCCGAGACCAGCGCGTTCAACAACAGCAGGCGGTAATCCATGTTCTGCGGCGCCAGCGCAATGGCGTCGCGCGCGCCGTCGGCGGCAGCGCCGTAGTCCTTGCGCTCCATGGCCTGGTAGGCCAGCAGCGCCTTGTCGTAACCGGCGTCGCGCGGCAGCGCGCCCGGCACCACGCGGCAACCATTGGCGGCATCGGCGCCGGACGGATTGCAATCCAGCGCCGGCACCGGGAAGTCGCGCGCCGACAACGGTATGGCTTCATCGGCGGCCAGCGACAGCGAAGCGCGGCGATAGCGCGCCAGGTCCTGTTTGGCCTGTTGACGCGTCTGCCGCAGCTGGGCGGCACGCGCCTGGTCGGTCGTGGCGGCCTCGTCGATATCGGCCAGCGCATCGAGTGCGCGTTGCGGGCGATGCAAGGCCAGCTCGGCATCGGCCTGCAGCAGGCGCACATTGAGTTGCTCGTCGGGACGCGCCAGCTCGCGCGCGCGGCTGAAGTCGCTCTGCGCCGCCTCACCGCGCCCCAGCCGCAGGCGCGCATAAGCGCGCAGCAGCAGCGGACCGGCCTGCCATTCGTCACGCGCACGCGCTTCGTCGGCGGCAGCCTCGGCGTCTTGCAGGCGCTCGTTGCGCAGCAAGGCGATGGCCAGCATCAGGCGATACGACATTTCTTGCGGGGCGTACTCCACGGCGCGCTGCGCGGCGGCCAGTTCGGCGGCGGGGTCCCGGTCCTGCTGCGCGCGGAACACGGCGGCCGCCTGCACCGCCGCCATCTCGCGGCGCAGTTCGATCTGGCGACGACGCAGCGGGCCGGCGTCGCGCACGTTGTCGACACCTTGCGCCAGCGCCGTCTCGGCATCATCGTAGGCATGCGTTTCGATCAGCGCATTGCCCAGCAACAGCCAGTAGGCATTGTTGCGCGGCGACTTTTCCACGGCACGGCGCGCCAGCGCGATGGCTTCGTCATAGCGCCTGGCGTTATAGGCGCGATAGGCGGCGGTGGCGTCGTTGTAACCGGCATCGCGCACGGCGCTGCGCATGGCGGCGCCGTTGCGTTCCAGGTCGCGCGTCTGGCGCAGTTGGCGACGCAACTCCATCGAATCCGGACGCAGGCGGATCGCCTCATGCAGTTGCGCCTGCGCATGGCGGAAATCGCCACGTGCGGCGGCCTGGTAAGCGTCTTGCGCCAGCTTGTAGGCGGGGCCGGACAGCGGCAACGGAATCACTTCCGTCTGCGCCTGCGCGGCGCCGGCGCTGAAGGCGGACGCCAGCAGCAACGCCAGCGCGCAGCGATGTGGAAGTGGCAGGCACAACGCGGAGGACGGTCGGTTTTTTCTCATCTTCTTGTTCTCATGTTTTTTTGTGGTGAAGCGTCGTCACGCAGATTGCCCGCCCTGCGCCAGCAGCTCGCGCTGGCGGCTCACGGCCTGTTCGATGGCTTCGCGCGAGATCACCGATTCGTTGACCAGGTAGTCGCCGATGCGGCCGTGGCGGTCGGGACGATAACGACGCATGGCGGCGTCGAAGGTCTCGCGCGAGAGCAGGCCGCTGGCGATCAGCAGGTCGCCCAGCAGCGGCACGCGAGCGTCGGTCTGTTCGCGGTCGAAGGCATTGCTCTGGCCGCGCAAGAGGCGCAGGCCGGCGGCGATCTCGGACTCGCGCGCCACCATCGCGAAGGGCGCGCGGCCCAGCGCGATCTCCAGTTCGGCGCGACCCTCGTCGGTCAGCGCGCTGGCTACCGCCACGCGCGCCAGTCCGGCGTCGGGGCGGCCATCCACACCGGGCCCGATGTACAGCGCGCGCAGGCGGGCGCTGACTTCGTGCGGCAGCAGGCCGGCGTATTGCTCGACCATCTCGCGCGTGAGGCTCACGCGCGGCAGGCGCTCCTGGTAGGCCAGCGCCTCGGCCAGCGTTTCTTCATCCAGCCAGCCGTTGGTGACCATCACGGTGCCCAGCGGCAGGTGGGTGCGGCGCTGCTCTTCCAGCGCGCGCGACAGCGTGGCGTCGTCCACCGCCTGCCAGGTCTTGAGCAGGTCGCCCAGGCGCAGGCGCGGACGCGCCTCCATGCCCTCGGTGGGGAAGTCGTGCATGGTCTTGTCCCAGGCCAGCGCCTTGCCCGCGAACAGGTAGAGCAGGAACAGCCGCCAGGCGCGCGCCACCGCCATGAAGTTGACGAAGTTCGACACCACCATGCGCGGCAGCGCCATCAGCCCGTGGCGCCAGCCGTACAGCTCGGCGGTGAAATAGAAGCGGTGCGCGGCGCGGTTGAGCATGGCCAGCGCGTTCAACATCAGCACGGTGCGCCACCAGCCGTCGCCGGCCAGCAGCGGCGGATAGAACACGTCCCACAGGTTGAAGGTGGTGGCCGCGGAGAACAGGATGAACTGCAGCGCCAGCACATAGCCCAGCATGCTGATGAAGGCGGTGACGACGCCCTTGCGGTCGTGCAGCAGCAGGTAGCGCGAGGCCAGCGAACCCTTCCAGTCCATCTGCTCCCAGCTCTGCAGGCCGATGCCGATGACCCAGCGCGCCTTCTGGCGGTAGGCCTGGCGGAAGGTGTCGGGGAAATATTCGCGCACCGCCAGCGGCATCTCCAGCGTGCTCTCGACGGCGCGCTCTCGATCGCCGAAGAACCAGGGCTTGCGGCGCACCGTGAACTTCACCGGGAAGCGCGCGAAGATGGTCTGCATGCCCATCTGTGACAGCTTGGTGCCGACCTCGTAGTCTTCGGTAAGGCTGGCGATGTTGAAGGGCTCGCCGCCGGATTCTTCCATCAGGCCCTTGAGGGCCTTGCGCGAGAAGCAGGTGCCCACGCCCGCCGAGGGCACCATGCCGGCCACGCTCTCACGCACCATCATGTCCTTGGCGTGGCTCTCGGCGAACTCGTCCATGTAGGTGCCGGCCACCAGCTCGAACCACTCGCGCTCCAGCGAGGCCACCGGCAGCTGGATCATGTCCTTGCGCGGCAGCAGGTAGTTGAAGAACTTCAGCTCCAGCGGGTGCAGCACGTCTTCGCTGTCGTGCAGGACCACGCCGGCGAAATGCATGTTCAGCTGCGTCTCGGCGGCGAAGATGGCCTTGACCACCCAGTTCAGGCAGTCGGCCTTGCAGGTCGGTCCGGCGTGCGGCACCTCGACGCGGTGCAGCTGCTTGTAGCGCACCCGCATGCGCTCGACCTCGGCGATGGTGGCCTCGTCGTTCATGTAGGTGCCGACGAAGATGTGGTAGCGGTGGTAGTCCAGCACCGCCACCATGTCCTCGATCATCTGCGCGATGACGTCGGCTTCCAGCCATGCCGGGATCATGACGGCGATGGGCTGCTCGTCGCGCTCGCGCAGTTGCTCGACCGTCAGCGGCGTGCGCGTGCGCTCGATGGTGAGCTTGCGGTAGATCCGGCGCGCCCAGTACCAGAGGTCGAAGAACAGGTCGTCGATCGCCGAGAGCAGGATCAGGACGGCCACCACGGCCGCCGCGATTTCCAGCGCCGAATAGTAATTGGCGAACAGGAAATTGAGCTGGGCCGTGGCGTTGGCGGTGGAAAACATGGCGTGTTCCCCGGCCTTATTCCTGCTCGCGCTGCTTCTGCTTTTCCTGCTCCTGCTCACGCATGCGGCGACGGCGCGCGCGGCTTGCCAGCACCAGCAGCAGGATGAAGAGCCCGATGATGGTCATCGGCACCACCCACCACAGGATGTCGGGGATGGTGATCGAAGGCGCGTCCTGCACGTAGTCGCGGCCGGTGCTGTCGTTGGTGTCGATCTCCGAGAGCAGGCCCGACGACGCCACCGCCGCCACGTTGCCCGAGGACAGCGCGAAGGGCTTGGAGATCACCGGCCGGCTCTCGCCCACGCTGCGCCATACCACGCCCTGCTTGCCGCCGGCGCTGGCCACTTCGAGGATGCCGAGGCGGTTGAAGCCGGTCACGTCCAGCATGGGCTTGGCCGAGCTGTCGTTCATCACCAGCGTGTTGCCCTTGACCTGGACGATGCCCCGGCTGTCCTTGAAGGGCGTGTCGAAGGCCAGGAAGTCGCCGGAAGGTACGGCGTCCTTGCCGTCCTCGACCACGGTGAGCCTGGTCCTGGCCGCCGGCAGGCCGGCGCTGGCGGCCACCATGATCACGCGTTGCAGGCTGGCCGGAACGTCGTTCAGGTAAGACTTCGGCACCAGCAGTTCGGCGCCGGCGGCAAAGCGCCGCACCATGCCGGTGAAGTTGGCCTCATCCTTGGCCTTGGCCAGCTTGACGTGGCTGGAGACCAGCACCGCCACCGGGAAAGCCTGCGGCGTCTCGCGGCAATTGTCGCTGGAAGGCTGGCGCACGAAGGCCACGCGCAGCAGGTTCTGCGCCGCCAGCGCGCCCGGCGGGATGCGCGCGGTGATGCGCTCGCGCTGGCCGTTGGCCTGCAGGCTCCTGGCACCCAGCAGCACGTCGTTCAAGAACACCGAGGCCACCGGTGGCGTGCGGCCCGCGCCCGGCGCGGCCGACACGTCCAGCACCAGTTCCGAGGGCAGGCGGCCGTCGCTGGCGACTTCGGCGATGTCGAAGGAGGCGGTCCAGTCGGCGCGGCTCATGACGTCGAAGCTGCCCGGCGCGCCGCCGAGGTTCTTCAGCAGGATGAAGTCTTCGCCGGTGCCGGGCTTGTGCGCGGTGCGCGCGATCAGGTTGGGCGCGCCGCTGATGTTGCGCCAGTAGCTGTCGAACATGCTGGCGAAGGCGGTGCCGGCCTGCGGCCCGGCCAGGATCACCGGATGGCCGAAGGCCTGCGCCAGGCGCAGCTCCTGCGCATCCAGCCCGGCCGCCTGCGGCTGCACGCGCGCGCGCCAGTCGGCGAAGGCTGTGGCGGCATCGGGCGCGCCGGCCTGCACCTGCTGCTGCAGCGCGGTCATGGCGGCGTCGATGCCGGCCAGCAGTTTCTGGTCGCCGACCAGGATGTCGCCGCGCAGCTGCGCGTCGGCGCCGTTCTGGCCGACGGCCATCAGCGCGCCGATCTCGGCCTGGTCTTTCAGGACGTGCTCGCCGCTGCCGGAGAGCGCGGCGAACGCGGGAATCGCGCGCAGTCCCTCAGGCACGGCAAGGCGCGAGAGGTCGATCTTGTCGCCCACCTGCGGCAGCACGGTGACGGTGCTGTGCTTGCCGGCGCGCTCCAGCGCCACGCCGATGCGCCAGGCGGTGTCGTAGGACTTCGGATCCAGGTCCTTGCCGGCCACCATGATGGAGGTGAGCGCCGGCAACGCGCCCCAGGCGGTGCGCAGGTCGCCGATGGCGCGGCTGTCGTAGCGGTAGCTGAAGGCCGAGCCCGGCGCCACGCGCAGCACATTGCCCGGCGTGCGCGGGTCGGAACACATGGTCAGGCCGGAGAGCATCGTGGTCCAGTTCACCGACATGCGCACGAAGCCGTTGGCGCGCGGCGCGCCGTCGATGCCCAGCGTCAGGCTGGCGTCGCCCTGGTCGGCCGTCATCGCGCGCGCGGCGGCCGGGAAGGTATCCACCGCCAGCACCATGGTGGTCCGGCCGCCGTCGGCGCGCAGGTATTTGGCATCCAGCTTCAGCGAGGCGTCCGACAGCGGCACGTTGGCCGGCACCGGCAGGTAGATCTCGCGGCTGCTGTCGTTGGAGGCCAGCACCAGCGGCGTGGTGAAGCCCAGCGTGGAGAGCGTTTCGCGGCGCTGGATCCAGGTGTCGTCGGCCAGCTTGCGCAAGGCGTCGGCGGCCGGCGAGGCGGCCTGCGCCGGCGCTATCGATGCGGCGCCCAGCAGCGCGGCGCCGGCGGGAATGAGCAACGCTGCGCGCAGCGCGTGACGGAGGGAAAGACGACGGGCGAGACGAACGGGACGAACGAAATCGGGTTGGCGGGCAATCATAAATTCCTGTCGCGAGAGTGGCGCCTCAGCCCGTCGCTGTCGCTCGCCGGGCTAGCCGTCCCGGACGCGCCGCTGTACATGCACGGCGACGGTGGGACGAGGCTGGTTGTTATTCAAAACTTTTCTACTGCTCGGTTGTGGATTTACGACTTGGCAGCTCTACATTTTGTTGCAAGTCTTGCTGCATTTTTCTGCTGTTCCTGAAGCTTCAACAGGTGTCGCAGGAGAGAAACCGGGCCGGTTTCCGGCCTCATTCCGGACACGACGACCTGCCTAATAAACAGGCAATCAGGTTTCACCAACACGCGCCCGGCGCAGGCGGAACGCGGCTTGCGCCGCCCGCCTGCGACCGTGTTGCGGGACGCGTTTCCCGGCACGGAGCAGGGCCACGGCCGCGCTTGGCCGCACCTCATCCGCGGCGCGGGAAAAGTGTTTCAAAATGTTTTCTTCTGTAGGAGAAACGCACCTGCCGCTGTGGGAAAAATTTATGAAATCTCACAGCCGCGGTGCGACCGGCGGCGCGCCTGTTTTACGCGCCGGGAATGGATGAGTCAGGCGGCGAAGGCGTGGAATTCGCGACCGAGGATGGCGTCGACGATGCGCTGGCAGGCATGGCCGTCGCCGTAGGGATTGTGCTTGCGCGCGAAGCTCTTCCACAGGGCTTGTTCGCTTTGCAGCGTGGCCACGGTGTCGACGATGCGGCCCATGTCGGTGCCTACCAGCTTCACGGTGCCGGCGGCCACCGCCTCGGGTCGCTCGGTGACGTCGCGCATCACCAGCACCGGCTTGCCCAGCGCCGGCGCTTCTTCCTGCACGCCGCCGGAGTCGGTGAGGATCACGTGCGCCTGCTGCATCAGCCGCACGAACTGGAAGTAATCCAGCGGCTCGATCAGGTGCAGGTGCCGCAAACCCGACAGCTCCTGCATCACCGGGCCGCGCACGTTGGGGTTCAGGTGCACCGGATAGACGATCTGCAGGTCGTCGCGCTGCGCCAGCTTGGCCAGCGCGCGGCAGATCTGGCGGAAGCCCTCGCCGAAATTCTCGCGCCGGTGGCCGGTCACCAGCAGCAGCTTGCGCGCGGGATCCAGCGCCGGCAGCTCACCGTCCAGGCGGCGGCGCAACGCGGCGTCGCCATCGATGCGCGCCACCGTCATCTGCAGCGCGTCGATGACGGTGTTGCCGGTCACCAGCACGCGGCCCTGCAGGTTTTCCGCCTCCAGGTTGCGGCGCGACTGCTCGGTGGGGGCGAACATCAGGTCGCTCACCACGTCGATGGTGCGGCGGTTCATCTCTTCCGGCCAGGGCTGGTTGAGGTCGTGCGTGCGCAGCCCGGCTTCCACGTGGCCCACCGGGATGCGGCGATGGAAGGCCGCCAGCGCCGCCACCATCGCGGTGGTGGTGTCGCCGTGCACCAGCACGCGGTCGGGCCGGGTGTCGGCCAGCAGCTGGTCGATCTCGGCGAACAGGCGCGAGGACAAGCCGTTGAGCGTCTGGTCCGGCACCATGACGTCGAGGTTGCGGTCGGCGCGGATGTCGAACAGGTCCAGCACCTGCGCCAGCATCTGGCGGTGCTGGCCGGTGGCGCAGACGATGGCGTCGATGCCCGGCTCGGCCTGCAGCGCCTTGACCAGCGGCGCCATCTTGATGGCCTCGGGACGGGTGCCGAAGATCGACAGCACCTTGATGGGGGTGGACTTGTCCATGTTGCTCCAATGCATGGCCCGCAAGGGCGGGCGGTTCACGTGGCTGCCGCGCGGGCCGGCATGGCGGGTAAGGCCATCATGCGGGGCCATCGATGGACGTTGCGCTGTTTCTGTTTGTTGTTTGCGTCAGCGCCGCGCCTGGCGCGCGGCCTTGAGATTCAGGCAGGGAGCGATGAGCTTCCTGCCTGTGTGATTGCGGTGCGGGCATTTGGTTTCGGATTTGCCGGCGGGGAACATGGCGCGCCGCGGTCGCCGCGCCTGCCAACATCTCTTATAATCGGGAGCAGGAGACAACCCATCGCGGCATTGTTGCCAGGCAGTCATCGCGCCCACCGGCGCCCGGCCGCCGGCGCACATGGCGCGGACAACGACGGTGAATGGCATGGCACTGTATTTCAAGAACAAGAGACCGAAGACTTTCCTTGGCGCGCCCGTGGGCTGGCCGCTGATGTTCCTGATGGCGCTCGACCTGTGCATCGCCGGCCTGATGGCGCTGTCCGACCACGACTGGGCCGCCGTGATCCTGCTGTATCCGCCGCTGGCCTTCGCCATCGCCATGCTGGTCGACGCCCGCAAGGAAAAACTGGCCGCCGGCCAGCGCCGCCGCTGAGCTTTCCACTTCATCTTTCATCGCATCTTCCATCGTTTGCCGATCGCCCTGCCGGCGATGCGCTTGCCCCGGGGCAAGCGGGCCACACGCACCACCGGACCGACACCTACTCCCGCCCATGAGCACGCCCCAGCCCGACGCCGCACTGCTGCATGTCAGCCGCCTCAACTTCGCCTATCCCGGCCTTGAGCTGTTCAAGGATTTGTCGGCCAGCGTTCCGCCCGGGGTGACGCTGGTGCGCGGCGGCGACGGCCGCGGCAAGACCACGCTGCTGCAACTGCTGGGCGGGCTGATGCCGGTCAGGGACGGTGTGCTCGAACTGGACGGCATCCGCCTCGATGAAGACAGCGAGGCCTACCGCCGTCGCGTGTTCTACGTCGATCCGCGCACCGAAGCCTACGACCAGCTGAGCCCGCCGGAATTCTTCCGCGCCATGCGCGAGCGCTTCCACGGTTTCGACCAGACGCGCCTGCCGGCGCTGACCGAAGGCCTCTCGCTGACGCCGCACCTGGAGAAAAAACTTTTCATGCTCTCCACCGGCAGCAAGCGCAAGGTCTACCTGGCTGCGGCCTTCGCCGCCGGCGCCACGCTGAACCTGCTCGACGATCCCTTCGCGGGGCTCGACCGCGCCTCGATCAACTTCGTCACCGCCACGCTCAACGCCCAGCCGCAGAACGGCCGCCAGGCCTGGGTGGCGGCGATGTACGAAGCGCCGCCCGGCGTGGCGCTGGCGGCGACGATCGACCTGGGCGACTGAGCCCGGACGCCGCATCACATCACGCCGCGCTTTTGCGCGTGCGATGGCGGCGCGCCAACATTCCCCCACTGCAAGAAAAGCCGGCGGATTGCCTCGCTAATCCACCTTGGCGTTGCCGCTTCATCTTTCCTATGATGAAGAAGCACCGTCGCCACCGGTCCTGATCTTCCCATCCCGCCTTCCCGTCTACACCGGCGTGCGCCGCCAGGGTGCGGCAATGCGCGCGGCGCGTTGCACGTTTGCATTTCCATTACACATGTCGACCACGACTTGGGGGAACCACCATGCGTATTTCCAACGTGACAATCCGCGCGCGCCTGTGGCTGGGCTTCGGCCTGCTGATGGCGCTGATGCTGGTGATGGCGGCGTCGGGCATCACCCGGCTGGGCCAGCTGAACCGGCAGATGACCGATGTCATCCATGACAAGTATCCGAAGACGGTCGTGGCCGGCGACATCGTCGACCAACTGAACCTGGTGGCGCGCTCGGTGCGCAACATCCTGCTGCTGAAGGACGAGGCGCAGATCAGGAGCGAATCGGAGCGCATCACCGGCGCCGACAAGGCCACGCGCGAAGACCTGGCGCAGCTCGACAAGATGCTCACCGACGAGCCCAGCCGCGCCTCGCTGGCCAAGCTGCTCAAGGCGCAGGACGCTTACCTGCAAAAGCGCGACAAGGTGCTGACGATGGTCAAGGAGGGCACCAAGGACGGCGCCATCGACGTGCTGATCGGCGAGGTGCGGCCGGTGCAGAGCGCCTACATGAACGCGGCCGATGCGCTCATCAGGCAGCAGCATGAAATGATGAAGGCCGCCGGAGACGAAGTGCAGGACAACTACGCGCAGGCGCGCAACCTGCTGGTGGCGCTGACCGCCGCCGGCCTGCTGGTGGCGGTGGCGATCGCGTGGATGATCACGCGCAGCATCACCCAGCCGCTGGACCGCGCGGTGCGCGTGGCCGAGACGGTGGCCGCGGGCGACCTCACCTCCGAGATCGACCACAGCGGACGCGACGAGACCAGCAAGCTGCTGCGCGCGCTCAAGAAGATGAACGACAACCTGCAGGAGATCGTCAGCCAGGTGCGCGTGTCCACCGACACCATCGCCACCGCCAGCACCGAGATCGCGCGCGGCAATCTCGACCTTTCCTCGCGCACCGAACAGCAAGCGGCCTCGCTGGAAGAAACCGCCTCGTCGATGGAAGAACTCACCTCCACCGTCAAGCAGAACGCCGCCAACGCCAGCCAAGCCAACAAGCTGGCCGACTCGGCCACTTCGGTGGCGCGCCAGGGCGGCACGGTGGTGGGGCATGTGGTGGACACCATGGGCGCGATCAACGAGTCGTCGAAGAAGATCGTCGACATCATCGGCGTGATCGACGGCATCGCCTTCCAGACCAATATCCTGGCCTTGAACGCGGCAGTGGAAGCGGCGCGCGCCGGCGAGCAGGGCCGCGGCTTTGCCGTGGTGGCCTCCGAGGTGCGTTCGCTGGCGCAACGCTCGGCCACCGCCGCCAAGGAGATCAAGGAGCTCATCGCCGACTCGGTAGAGCGCGTGGGCACCGGCAGCAAACTGGTGGAACAGGCCGGCGCCACCATGCATGAAGTAGTGGAGAGCGTGCAGCGCGTGAGCTCGGTGGTCACCGAGATCAGCGCGGCGGGACAGGAGCAGAGCAGCGGCATCGAGCAGGTCAACCTGGCCATCGTGCAGATGGACCAGGTCACGCAGCAGAACGCCGCGCTGGTCGAGCAGGCGGCCGCTGCCGCGCAATCGCTGCAGGACCAGGCGGCGCAACTGGCGCGGCTGGTGTCGGTGTTCAAGCTGACGCCGGCGCACGAACCGGCGCTGCGCACCATCGAAGCCCGGCCAACTTTACGGATTGCCTGACGGTATCTGCTGCAGGCGTCGGGGACGAATGGCATGATGTGCCTGCACATGTATTGCCGTACATCGCCACCATTACAACGACGCCCGCATGGATACTCCCCACAACTTCAATCCCATCCTCGAACAAGTCCTTGAAGAAGTCCGCCCGCTGACGCTGCAGGGCAAGGTGGCCAACTACATTCCCGAGCTGGGCCACGTCGACCGCAACAAACTCGGCATCGCGCTCTACCTGCCCGACGGCGGCACCTATACCGCGGGCGATGCGCACGAGCGCTTTTCGATCCAGAGCATCTCCAAGGTCTTCACGCTGATCATGGCCTACCGCAAGCTGGGCGACAGCCTGTGGCAGCGCGTGGGGCGCGAGCCGTCGGGCAATCCGTTCAACTCGCTGATCCAGCTCGAGACCGACCAAGGCATTCCGCGCAACCCGTTCATCAACGCCGGCGCGCTGGTGGTGACCGACGTGCTGTGCAGCCAGTACGTGAACCCGCACCTGGCGATCCTGGAATTCATCCGCCAGATCAGCGGCGTGGAAGACATCAACTTCAACCCGCGCGTGGCGCGCTCGGAGGCGCAGCACGGTTTTCGCAATGCGGCGATGGCCAATTTCATCAAGAGCTTCGGCAACCTGAAGTCGCCGGTGGAGAACGTGCTGGAGACCTACTTCCGCCAGTGCTCGATCGAGATGAGCTGCGCCGAGCTGGTGAGCGCGGCGCAGCTGCTGGTGCATTACGGCACGGCGCTGGGCGTCTCCGAGGCGCTGCTCACGCCCAGCGAAGTGCGGCGCGTGGCCTCGATCATGCTGACCTGCGGCACTTATGACGCGGCCGGGGACTTCGCCTTTCGCATCGGCCTGCCGGCCAAGAGCGGCGTGGGCGGCGGCATCCTGGCGGTGGTGCCGGGACGCATGGCGCTGTGCGTATGGTCGCCGGCGCTGGACGCGCACGGCAATTCGCTGGCGGGCAGCCGGGCGCTGGAACTGTTCTCGGGGCGGACGGGGTTTTCGATTTTCTGAGGATTACGGATGTGGTTGGTTTGCTGCGGTTGGCGGTGTGCGATGAAGGTAGGGGGCGGTGTTGTTCGGCGGTGGTCGATGCGCGACGAACGACGCTGGATCCCGGCCTGCGCCGGGATGACGGCGGTGGGGTGGGGGTTGTCGGGTTCGGTTTTTTTCGTTGGTCGCTGACGGCGTTTGAGAGCCCGACTGCCTCATCTCTCTTCTCCGTCATCCTGACGAAAGTCAGGATCCAGCGTCGTTCAGCGGCCGTCGAGGCACAACGAAAGACACTGGATCCCGGCCTGCGCCGGGATGACGGCGGTGGGGTGGGGGTTGTCGGGTTCGGGTTTTTCCGTTGGTCACTGGCTACGTCTGCAAGCCCAACTGCCCCATCCCTCTTCTCCGTCATCCTGACGAAAGTCAGGATCCAGTGTCGTTCAGCGGCCGTCGAGGCACAACGAAAGACACTGGATCCCGGCCTTCGCCGGGATGACGGCGGTGGGGTGGGGGTTGTCGGGTTCGGGTTTTTTCGTTGGTCGCTGACGGTGTTTGCGAGCCCGACTGCCCCATCCCTCTTCTCCGTCATCCTGACGAAAGTCAGGATCCAGTGTCGTTCAGCGGCCGTCGAGGCACAACGAACGCCACTGGATCCCGGCCTGCGCCGGGATGACGGCGGTGGGGTGGGCGTTGTCGGGTTCAGGTTTTTCCGTTGGTCACTGACGACGTCTGCAAGCCCGACTGCCCCATCCCTCTTCTCCGTCATCCTGACGAAAGTCAGGATCCAGTGTCGTTCAGCGGTCGTCGAGGCACAACGAAAGACGCTGGATCCCGGCTTTCGCCGGGATGACGGCGGCGGGGTGGGCGTTGTCGGGTTCAGGTTTTTTCGTTGATCGCTGACGATGTTTGCGAGCCCGCCTGACGATCGCTGACGACATTTGCGATGTCTGCCCGACGATCGCTAACGGCGGCGCCATCAACCAGCCCGGCTCAATGCAAAGGCCCCCATCCAGCCAGCCGTTGCATCAACCACGAAGCCCCGAACAACAAAGCCCCCACCAGCGCGCCGACCACCGTCCCGTTGATCCGGATGTATTGCAGGTCGCGCCCGATATGCAGCTCGATCTGCCGCGACAGCTCCTGCGCGTCCCAGTTCTTGACGGTGTCGCTGATATGCCGCGTCAGGAACCCGGCCACCTCCGGACTGAGCGAGCCGATGGCCTGTTCCAGGTGGCGGTTCAGCGAGGCGCGCAGCTCGGCGTCTTCCAGCAGCGCCCGTCCTATCCACTGCGTGCCGCCCGCCACCTGCGCGTGCAACGCCGAGTCCTCGCGCGCGAGGTCTTGCCGTATCCACTCGCGCAGGCTGTTCCACAACCCTGCGACATAGGCGTTCACCGCCTCGCCCTCGAGCAGCTCGCGCTTGATCTCTTCGGCGCGTGCGCGCAGGCCTTCGTCTTCCTTCAGGCGCGTGACAAACCCGGCCACCTGTTTGTCGAAGGCTTGCCGCAATGAGTGCTGCGGATCCTGGGCGACGCCGGTCAGCAGCTTGTCGATGATGTCGGCCAGGGTCTCGGCGGACTTTTCGCCGATCCAGCTCGACGGCAGCACCTTCTCGATCTTGGGATATTCGCGGCGCAGCCACTCGACCATGCTCTGGGCGATGAAGGCGCGCGTCTGCTCGCGGTTGAGCAGCTCGACCACCTGCACGATGACGCGGTCCAGCAGCTGCTGGTGGCGGCCGTCCTGGGTCAGGGTGTCGAGGATGGCGGCCAGCGAGCGCGACAGGTCGACCTTGCCCAGCGCCGCATGCAGCGCATCGCGCACGAAACCCTGGATCTTGCGGTCGTCGGTGAGCGTCAACAGCCCGGCCATGGCCTGCGCCATGTAGGCGCCCAGGCGCGCGGCGTTCTCGGGCGCGGCCAGCCAGGCGGCCAGACGCTGCGCCGGATCGTGGCGGCGCACCAGTTCGGTCAGCGACTGCGGGCTGAGGAATTTCTCCTGGACGAACTGCGCCAGGTTGTCGGCGATGCGGTCCTTGTTGCGCGGGATGATGGCGGTGTGCGGCAGCAGCACCTTGCGAAACAGCGCCGTCACCGCGAACCAGTCGGCCAGTGCGCCGACCGTCGCCGCCTCGGCCATGGCGCGCAGCAGGTCGACCCACCACGCGCGCGGGGACAGCGAGGTCGCAACGAAGACCGCCACCGACGCCAGCAGGCAGAGCAGGGCGGCGCGTTTGGCGCGGCGCAGGGAGAGTTGTTTGTCCATCCGGCTTGGAGAGAGGGTGGGCCCAGGAATTCCGCAGACGCCCCCATGATAGCCGCTCGACCCATGACGCCGCCGGCCAGGCGCGCGGCTTGCTAGAGAAACCGGATACGCAGCCCGCAACGATGCGGCCACGCCCATCGCCTGCGGAGCACGTTATGATACCGACCGGCCGACCCGGATCGGCCGCCCGATCGCAGCCTTGTCCGCCGCCCATGAAACCGCAACGCGCCACCGCCGACCATCCCGAGACCCTCGACCAGAACGTGTACGAGGCGATCTTCAACGCCGTCATGCACGGCCGGCTCAAGCCCGGCACGCGGTTGCAGGAGGCCAGCCTGTGCGAGCAGTTCGGGGTCAGCCGCACAGTGGTGCGGCAGGCGCTGCGGCGCCTGTCGGAGCTGCGCATCGTCGATGTGGTGCCCAACAAGGGCGCGGCGGTGGCCACGCCGGGGCCGAAGGAAACGCGCGACGTGTTCGCCGCGCGGCGCGCGATCGAGGGCGCCATCGTGCGCGAGGTGGCGCGCCATATCGACCACGGCGACCTCGCGCGACTCAGACAGCGCCTGCAGGCCGAGCACGCCGCGCTGCACGAGGGCGACCACCCGCGCTGGGTGGCGCTGGCCGGCGGCTTTCACCTGGCGCTGGCGGAGCTCTCGGGCAACCAGGTGCTGGAGCGCATGCTGACCGAGCTGATGACGCGCTGCTCGCTCATCGTCGCGCTGTATGAGGTCCCCGGCGAGGCCAGCTGCGAGCACGACGAGCACGCCCGCCTGGTCGACCTGCTGGCGCTGCGCGACGGCAACGGCGCGGCGGCGGAAATGGAGCGCCACCTGCTGGCGCTGGAGGCGCGCCTGCGCCTGCCGGAAGAAAAATCCGACGCCCTGCGCCGCGCCTTCTGATTCCTTTTCGTCAACGTCACCCGCCGGCGTGCGCCTGCACCCGCCCGCGGCTGGTGCAGACGCACGCCGGCGGGCTGGCCGATGCCCGTTTTCGGCTCATTTCTCGAAATGTATACAATCTATATAAGTTCAATAAATCCTTTTAAATCAGTAGTTTGATTTAATCTAAAGGCTGGCATTCAACTTGCATGTATACGATCAAGGCGAACCCTCGCCACCGATCGATATCACTCAGACAAGGAGTCCTGCCGCCATGAACCGCCGTCAATTCCTGCTCGCTTCCAGCGCCGCCGCCCCGGCTGCGTCGTCGCAACCGTTCGCCGCGCTGGCAGCCGCCCCGAAACTGAAGATCGGCTTCATCTACCCCGGCCCGGTGGCCGACATCGGCTGGTCGTTCCAGCACGAGCTGGGACGCCGCATGCTGGAGAAGGAGTTCGGCGCCCGCATCGAGACGGTGTTCGTCGAACGCGTGCCGGAGACGCCGGAGGCCGAGCGCGTCATGCGCCAGCTGATCGACGACGGCTGCAAGATGATCTTCGCGACCTCGTTCGGCTTCATGAACCCGGTGCTGCGCGTGGCCAGGGACAATCCGGACGTGATCTTCGAGCACTGCTCGGGCTACACCATGGCGCGCAACGTCGGCCTGTACCAGACGCGCTTCTATGAAGGCGCCTACGTGCTGGGCACCATCGCCGGCCGCATGACCAGGACCAACACGCTGGGCTACATCGCGCCGATTCCCATCCCCGAGGTGATCCGCAACCTGGACGCCTTCGTGCTCGGCGCGCGCAGCGTGAACCCCAAGGTCAACACCAAGGTGGTGTGGATCAACGCCTGGTACGACCCCAGCCTGGAGCGCGATGCCGCCCAGACCCTGGCCGGGCAGGGCGCCGACGTGTTCTACCAGAACACCGACTCGCCGGCGCCGGTGCAGGTGGCGGAAAGCAAAGGTCTGTACGCCTTCGGCCAGGACTCCGACATGAGCCGCTTCGGCCCCAAGGCGCACCTGACCGGCAACACGCTGAACTGGGGCGTGTACTACGTGCACAAGGTGCGCCAGGTGCTGGAAGGCAAATGGAAGGCCGAGGACACCAAATGGGGCATGAAGGAAGGCATCGTCCAGCTCGCCCCCTACAACGCCGCGCTGCCCAAGGACGTGCTGGCGCAGGCCGAAGAACGCCGCAAGGCCATCGTCGCCGGCACGCTGCAGCCGTTTGCCGGCCCCATCAACAACCAGGCCGGCCAGCTGCAGATCGCCGCTGGCAAGGCCGTACCCGAGTCCGAGCTGTGGACCATGAGATGGTATGTGGAAGGCATCCAGGGCAAACAGCCCTGAGCCCGGCCATATCATCGCCAAGGCCGCCGCACAGGGACGCACAACATTGAACCGCCATGACTGAAATCGACTTCTCCGAGATCGGCACCTACCAGCGCTACAAGCTGATGGCCAGCCTGATCGTGCCGCGCCCGATCGCGCTCATCACCACCCTGGGCGAAGACGGCACGGTCAACGCCGCGCCGTTCTCCATGTTCAACATGCTGGGCGAAGACCCGCCGATCGTGATGGTCAGCATCAACCGCCTGCAGGACAGCGCGCTCAAGGACACCGCCGCCAACATCCTGCGCACCGGCGAATTCGTCGTGCACCTGACCGACGAAGCCATGTGCGCGCAGATGGACGCCTGCGGCGCCACGCTGCCGCCGCACCAGAGCGAGCTGGAGCACGCCGGCCTGCGCGCGCTGCCCTCGCGCACCGTCAAGCCACCGCGCATCTCCGAGGCACCGGTCGCCTTCGAGTGCGTGCTGCACGAGAAGCTGGAGACGCCCAGCCGCTACATCTTCATCGGCCGCGTACAATGGCTGGCCGCGCGCGATGGCCTGGTCGACACCGAACAATGGCGCGTGCGCCTGCAGGACTACCACCCGGTCGGCCGCTTCGGCGCCAGCTTCTACCTCAACGCCAGCGGCCGCTTCACGCTCGACAAAACGCAAGCCGCCACCACCCCCATCGACGAAATGTGAGGCCCGCCATGACCACTGCTTTCACCGAACAGGACACCGCCGCCATGCACCTGGCCATCGCCGCCTCCGCGCAGGCGCTCGCGCGCGGCGACATGCCCTTCGGCGCGACGATGGTCTCGCCGGCCGGCGCGGTGCTGATGACGGAGATGAACAACCAGAACACCGCCGCCGACTGCACCGGCCACGCCGAAATGGTGCTGGTGCGCCGCGCGCAGAAAGAGCTGGGCCTGGAAGCGATGCGCGGCGCCACCGTCTACGCCAGCGGCGAGCCTTGCGCGATGTGTTGCGGAGCGATGTTCTGGGGCGGCGTCGGGCGCGTGGTCTATGCCGCGTCCACCACGCAGATCGGCGAGGCCCTGGGCGGCCCGCTGTTGCCCTTGCGCGCCGCCGGCGTAGTCAATGGCGCGATGCCGGCGGTAACGGTCGAAGGACCGCTGTTGGGAGAAGACGCCGTGGCGGTGCTGCGCAGTTTTGAAGGCTAAGCCAGCAGCAACTGCAGACCCGCCAGCGCACCACAGGGCAGGCCGACCTGGTCGGCCCCGTTCACCTGCCACTCGCGCGGATTGATCCGCACCAGCGGCACGCCCAACCCCTCCCCCATCCTCCGCACCGACGGCACCGCCGTGCCGGCCCCGAGTTCGATCACCACCGGACGCTTCGCCTGGTCCAGCCAGGCGCGCATGCGCCGGTACTGCGCATCGGTGCGCCGCTCGTTCCAGCGATAGTCGTTGAACATCAGGATATTGGGCCGCGCCACCGCACCGCAGGAAGGGCACAGCGGCAGGGGCGAGCTCAGACGGCAATGCGCCATGTCCACCTGCGGCGCCACCGCATCGGCCGGCCAGATGGCAGCGCCCGCGCCGGAACAATCGTCGCTGCATTGCAGGTGATGGATGCTGCCGTGGCACTCGACGATGCGCTCCTCAGGCACGCCGGCCTTCTGGAACTGGCCGTCCACGTTGCTGGTGAAGACGAACATGCCTTGCGGCTTGGTCTTTGCCAATTCATTGAGCAGCGCAAACCCGGCGTGGGGAACGGTCTCGCGATACAGGTTCAGCCTGTGGCCGTAGAAACCCCAGGACAGCACGGGATCTTCGGTGAAGGCTTCGCCGTTGGCGATGTCGGTAAAGCTGATATTGGCTTTGGCCAGGGGCGGGTAGGCCTTCCAGAAACCCTCGTTGCTGCGGAAGTCGGGGAGGCCGGAGTCTACGCCCATGCCGGCGCCGGCGGTGATGATGAGGCTGTCAGATTCTTGAAGCCATTGGCGGGCGCGGGTGAGTGTAGTCGCCCTAACCAAGGATAAGGTCTGCGTGGCTGACATCTTGGGCTCCTATTCATATAAGGCTTGATAATGCTGAGAGCGCAATGGGACCGGGATCGTCAGCCGACATAGATAGCATGAGAGGCACAACCAATGAATCGGTATATTTTGAATAATGTTGTCTAAAATTTACATATGGTTTTATTTAGATAATAGACCGTTACCCATTGGCGTCGGATGCTTTTGGCGATGAAGAATATGGAAACTCTGCCGAGCGCACGCGAAATCTTTGGACTTAATGTTCGAAAAGCTCGTCGACTGAAGGAAATTTCGCAAGAAGAACTCGCTTTTCAGGCGGGTATTAGCAGGACTTACCTTAGTCAAGTAGAAGGTGGAACGAGAAATATTTCCGTAGACCACATGGAAGCTCTAGCAAATGCTCTAGAAATCGCGTTACAAAAGTTGTTGGATCCAGCGCTGTTTGTCATGACCTCTGTTCACTTAGAAGATTGAACTCCCGAGAAGGGAACGACAATTCAGAGTTTGGCTTCGTTCCAGATATATCTTCCATGCGATTATTCTTATCATCTGGTAAATTCGTGTTACGTAAAAATTGTAACTTCTGAGCGAGCCGTTCAAGGGGGCCATGTGGCAATCGTCGGTTCATAACAAGAAAACATGGGGGGTTAAATGGCGAAACTACGCCCACGAGCAAGAATTATTAGAACTATCGGAGATCAGCTTATTAGCGGCCCCGAAGCGGCTCTCATAGAGTTGGTAAAGAATGCATATGACGCAGACTCACCTTTGGTTCACATTACTATTACTCCCCAAAATAGCGACCGGGCCAGTAAAGACTCCATCGTGGTCATTGATCGAGGTCACGGAATGTCGGCATCAGATTTGACAGAGAAGTGGTTTGAGCCGGCCACTAGCGACAAGGTTGAGCGACGTAAAAGCCCAGGTGATCGGACAATGTTAGGAGCAAAAGGGGTCGGGCGATTCGCCACGGCGAGACTCGGCTCCTATCTAAATCTAAAGACCGTCAAGAAGTCAGAGGCTAAAACTGAAGTGAGCGAAATCACCCTAAATTGGGCCGATTTCGAGCACAGTAAATATTTGGATGAGGTCGATATTGAGGTCCGAACACACCCTGGAAATATCCATGATGTTCCTGGCGTCACACTAGAAATTAAAGACCTAAGAGACTCATGGACAGAGAACCAGCTAAGACAGTTAGTTAAGGAACTACGTCGGATTGCGTCTCCTATTGTTGCTCGGGAAGATCAATTTAAGATTTATCTTGACATCTCGGCATTCAATTCGGACATCCATGGTTTTGACGGTCAAGCACTAGTTTCTGGTGCGAATCGAGAATCCGACAGCGATGATATTGATCCAACTGAAATCCGGCCATTGCCCATCGGCGAAATCTGTCATTACACGGTCAACGGAATTTTCAAGAATGATGGTTCGTTTTCTGGAACATTCATAAATCGCCGCGGCGACCACAAACCTCAACCAATAGAAATAAGTGCCACGGACCTTACGACAGATGAAGCAGCTTGTGGAAGCCTGCAATTGAAATTGAACATCTATGATCGCGAAGGAGATGCTGTAGTAGATCTTTTTCAGGCGTTGGGTTTAGGTGCAATTGGGCGACTCGAGGCGAAAAAAGTACTTGATGAAAATATAGGCATCGGTATCTATCGGAATGGTTTTCGCATCCGCCCTTATGGCGATGCAGAGACAGACTGGCTAGAGTTGGAAAGAATGCGCGTTCAGAATCCCTCAAAGAAATTAGGCCTCAATCAGGTATGGGGGATGGTAGAAATTGAAGATGAATTCTCGTCTGGATTGATAGAAAGAAGTAGTCGTGAGGGCTTAGAACACAACGGTTCCTTCGAGCGCTTGCAAAGGCTAATCACCGACCTACTCACCATTGTGGAGACAATTCGCCAAGACTTCCGTCAAACGGCAGGCCTCAGTAGAAAAACAAATGTAGACACTGATGAAGTAAAGGAACGCGCCAATCTTAGAGCGACTACTCGCGCTATCTCCGATCTACCCGTGAAATATAGGGAGAAGCTAGAACGAGCAATGAAGCAAGACAGCTTGGCGTTGAAAACATCTATTGGAGAGCTCGAAACATATCAACAAGCGCTTGCATCTCACTCAACATTGGGCTTGGTTGTTGCTCAAGTTTTGCACGATGGAAGACGCTTCCTTTCTGATGTGACTACTCGTTCAAAACGTTTGGTAGAAGGAGCACCTAGACTTGAAGAAAACTCCAAGTTTGGGGAGCACTTCCGCAATACTTTTAATGGCGAAGCCAGCTCTATTCACTCATCAGCGGGACAGCTGAACAAGTTATTCAGAACCCTTGATCCAATTTCTGGAAAGAAGCGGGGACGTCCAAAAAACTTTGCTCTTACAGACGTATTGGATAGATGTATTGGTTTGTTCAGCGATTCCATAAAGGACCACTCCATAGAATTAGAAATACTTGGTGCGGAGGAACAGCCGTTAGTTGTCGGCTATGAAGCGGATCTAATGGCTGCCCTGCTGAACATAATTGATAATGCAATTCATTGGCTGGGTGTGAGTTCTTTAAAGCCTCGCAAATTGAAGCTTTCCACTGTTCATTCAAAAAAGTACGTCCGATTAAGTATTTCGAATAATGGCGCGCTGATAGATGAGAGATTCTATCCTCGACTTTTTAGCCCTGGTTTCTCGCTAAAAACAGAAGGATCAGGAATTGGGTTGGCCATAGCCAGGGAAGCTATGCGAGCAAGTAAGGGGGACGTTGCTTTTGACCCTGACGCTGACGAAACAACTTTTGTTATTGAGATGAAGAGGGCGTAATGGAAAGTTTTGCCGAACTGCGCATATTGGTCGCTGAAGACGAAGAGTCAAAAATCAAAGAATGGGTCGACGCAATTGCGGCACACAATGTTGACGTCGAAAACAAAAAATTCTCTGTCAATGCACAATTTGCAAAAAGCGTCCAAGGCGCATTGTCGCTAATCGGTCAATTCCGTTTTGACGCGGCAGTCGTTGATCTTCGCCTGGAGATCGAAGACGGCGTAGAGGAAAACAATACGAATGGGAACGACTTGGTGCGCCATATTCTTGTAACAGAGCCTATGGGTGTGGTGGTATACACCGGTCAACAATCCGAAGCGGACGACTATCGTGTACCGCAAGTCCGGATAATGAACAAAGGTGAAGGGCTAGCCCAAGTATTTGATTGGCTTTCTTCTAATAAAGATCTGTTCTTACGACTACGCGCTGCAAATCAGACGTTCAATAGGGAAACAGCCAAAATCTTCTTCGGATCTATTTGGCCGCGTTGGAATCACTGGACAAGCGACTCTCTGCCTGGCAACCAGAGCCTGACGGATGTTCTTGCTCGACACGTGGTCGCTCACGTACATGACGCGTTGCTCGATGCCAGCGGAGATCGTACTCATCCAGAGGAGACTTACTTCGTTCCCCCAATAAAAAACCGGCTTGATACCGGAGATTTAGTAAATATAGATGGTGACGTTTGGATTGTTGTAACCCCGAGATGTGATCTTGCTTCCGCCGGAAAAGTTGAGACCATCCTCTTGGCTAAATGCAAGGATGTTTCTGAGTTATGGGCGGCAGCATTGGGCGCTGGCGCAAAAAGCGAAAGAAAATGCAATGAGCTTATACAGCACGAACGAATGCCAAAGCAGCATTTTCTGCATCCGATGAGGGACAACAATAGCCAAACGCACGGCCCATGGATGGCACAGTTTCACCATATCAGAGCTTTACCTGCAGCAGAGGCGGTAGTACAGCTGCTTCCACTGCGATTCGCTTCACTATCGCCGCTTTTTGTCCCTTCACTTGTAGAACGTTTTGGAGCCTACTTCAGCAGAATCGGCACACCTGCATATTCTAGCGAGTAAGAATATAGTGATGGCGCTTGACGAGATTAGCTAATCTCGTCAAGCGCCATCTTAACGATAAGGCCAATCTGGCACGCCAAAAACGGGGGAACCGCGTTACCAACCTGATGATATTGCTGTGTTCGATTTCCCTGAAAGAAATAATTATCTGGAAATGTCTGAAGCCTAGCAGCCTCTCGCACTGTTAAGCTACGGCACTGCTTAGGATCTGGGTGGATGAAGTAATGGCCATCTTTGGAGATATGACTAGTGACAGTTGTTGAAGGTCCGGACCACATCTGAACTTTGAATCTGTCAGCAAATTTCCCGCTTTCCCAATTTGCATGGGCCGGCTTAAGGCCTTCCGCCATATTAAAATCCTCATGCCCTTTTGGAGAACGACCTTGGACATGGGCGTAAGTGGTTGCATATGCATAACGCATCAGATCTGAGGCCATGTGGCCACGCGCTTCGTGGTTTAGCCACACCGCTAAGCTTTTATCTTCATACCATTGATTTAAGGCACCGCTTTTCCCTAACGTTAATGTGGGCCGTGCTTTCGCTATTCGAAGTCCTCCTATTGAATAGCGCCCACTGATAAGCGTCGCGTTGCGCGCGAGTTCTTTTTCAAGTTCAACGGCCCCTTTTTCTTTGGCAGCTCTGCTCAATATCTCGAACTGCTGCTTTACTGTCTTAGTCCACTCGTTGGCGTCGTCAACTCGCCGGCTCAAATGACTACGCAGTGGAGGCAGAGTCTCAATTGCCTCTTTTACCGACGACGGCTGCGCACGGCGCTTTAGCAGTGTTATTTTTTTCAGCCCTAGATCTCTTCTTACGCCAACAAGAATGACTCTGTGGCGCGCTTGAGGTACGCCGTATTCTTCAGCGCGAACAATGAATTTACGGGGATCTAATTCGCTAAAATCGGAATCAGCGTCAAAATAGATATCGTGGGACAAGGAAAAAATCCGATAGCCGGATTTTTTAGACTTCACTCCTATTGCTTGGTCCGGATCTGCAAGATCTTCAAGTATCGACTTGAACATCTGCTTATTAGCCACCGACGCTGAAAGAATACCTTTTACGTTCTCCATGACGAATATCGCTGGACGATACTTTTGGATAATCCGTAAGTACTCTTTATAAAGAAAATGACGATGATCATTTTCTGGACGATAGTCGCTATTTCCCTTATTTCTGGAGCGTCCCACCAAGGAATATGCTTGACACGGTGGCCCACCAATCAAAACCCAAGGCTTTCTGTCGCTTAAGCCAGCATCACTAATAATCTTATCCAAGCGCTCATTATCTTTTTCATCTCCAAGCGTGAGACGCAGCGCCTCAGCTTCAGCTTTTTGCTGAGCAGCACGAATTGTGGGTGTGACGGGAAAGACCTCGGCTCGATTGCAGAACGCATAGTAGTGAATAAGCTCTGCTGGCGTCTCTCTTTTCAATATTCGATAAAACGCCCTCAGCATCAAGGTGCGATGCGCGAACTTATCCATTTCGGCGGACACTAGGATCCGAAAAGGGTCCGTTGCCACTGAAGAAAAACCTTCGCCCAGCCCCCCCGGGCCAGCGAATAAGTCCACTATGGGGATGACTTTTTTGCTTGAACTCATTCTTTTAACAAGAATTCATTGTTTTAGTATGCGTGACGAATGCCATGGATATTGTCGATAGCACAATCCGATCTCGAATGATGGCCAACATTCGCTCTAAAGACACGAAACCAGAAATGGCTGTTCGTAGATATCTACATGCCAATGGCTTCCGATATCGACTACATGATCGTCAGCTGCCAGGAAAACCCGATTTATCTTTACCCAAATACAGGACTGTCATCTTTGTCCATGGCTGCTTTTGGCATCAACATGAGAGCTGCAACAGAGCTTATATGCCCAGTTCTAGAAAAGAGATTTGGCAAAATAAATTCGCGAACAACAAGCGCAGAGATGTACGAGTTATTCAAGAACTAGGGGAATTAGGTTGGCGAGTGATTGTGATCTGGGAATGTGGCTTGGCGAAGTCTTCGACTGCCACATCCTTAGACTGGCTGCCCGCGAAAATCAAACAAAGCGAAGAGCCATTTTTAGAATGGCCCTGTACCCCAACCAAACACCCGTAACCGCAATGAGCCTCATCGAAATGCTGCCGGGTGTTTTAACAATCTTTGCTTGAACAACCCATCAAACGTCAATATTCCCCGCCTGCAACGCATTAGACTCAATAAACGCCCGACGCGGCTCCACATCATCCCCCATCAGCGTCATGAAGATCTGATCCGCAGCAATCGCATCTTCAATTTGCACCTTCAGCAAACGACGCACGGTCGGATCCATGGTGGTTTCCCACAGCTGCTCGGGATTCATCTCGCCCAGGCCTTTGTAGCGCTGCTTGTTGACGCCGCGTTCGGCTTCGTCCCGCAGCCAGGCCATGGCCTGGCGGAAGTCGGTGATGGCGGATTCCTTGCGCTTTTCGCCGGTGCCGCGGGCGATGACAGCACCCTTGCGGATCAGGCCCTTGAAGGTCTGGGCGGCGGTGCTCAGGACCTGGTAGTCGGGGCCGCTGGCGAAGTCGGCGTCGATCACGGTGGCCTTGATGTTGCCGTGGTGGCGGCGCTGGATGTGCAGGGCGACCTTCTCGGAGAGTTCGTCGAGCTTGGCGATGACTTGCACGGTGGGGTCGGCGATGGCCTTGGTGAGCTCGGCTGCGGTGGCTTCGGCCTGGGCCAGGTTTTCCATCTTCAGGACGACGCCGGCGTTCATGATGGCGTCCAGCGCGGCCTCGTCGATGGCGCGGGTCAGGCGCATGATGATGGCGTTGGCGGTGTTGTACTGGCGGGCCAGTTCGACCAGGGCGTCGCCGCTGATGCCGGCGGCGTCTTCAGCGGGCTTCAACTCGGCGTCGTTGAGGGCGATCTGCATCATGTATTGCGCTTCCTCGAAGTCGTCCTTGAGGTAGCGCTCGTCCTTGCCGGCCTTGACCTTGTAGAGCGGCGGCTGGGCGATATAGATGTGGCCACGCTCGACCAGCGCCGGCATCTGGCGGTAGAAGAGGGTCAGCAGCAGGGTGCGGATGTGGGCGCCGTCGACGTCCGCATCGGTCATGATGATGATGCGGTGGTAGCGCAGCTTGTCCGGGTTGAATTCATCGGCGCCGATGCTGGTGCCCAACGTTGCGATCAGGGTGGTGATCTGCTCGGAGGAGAGCATCTTCTCGAAGCGCGCCTTCTCGACGTTCAGCACCTTGCCGCGCAGCGGCAGGATGGCCTGGAACTTGCGGTCGCGGCCTTGCTTGGCGGAGCCGCCTGCGGAGTCACCCTCGACGATGTAGAGCTCGCACAGGGCCGGGTCGCGTTCCTGGCAGTCAGCCAGCTTGGAAGACAAACCCAGACCGTCCATGACGCCCTTGCGGCGGGTCAGTTCGCGCGCCTTGCGCGCGGCTTCGCGCGCGCGGGCGGCTTCGACGATCTTGCCGCAGATGATCTTGGCGTCGTTGGGCTTTTCCATCAGGAAGTCGGTCAGGGTCTTGGCGACGATTTCTTCGACCGGGCCGCGCACTTCGCTGGAGACCAGCTTGTCCTTGGTCTGCGAGCTGAACTTGGGCTCCGGCACCTTCACCGAGAGCACGCAGGTGAGGCCTTCGCGCATGTCGTCGCCGGAGACTTCGACCTTGGCTTTCTTGGCCAGGTCGTTTTCTTCGATGTACTTGTTGATGACGCGGGTCATCGCCGCGCGCAGGCCGGTCAGGTGGGTGCCGCCGTCGCGCTGCGGGATGTTGTTGGTGAAGCAGAGCACCTGCTCGTTGTAGGCGTCGTTCCACTGCATGGAGACGTCCACCGAGATGGTGGTGCCCTGGTCGGACTGCTTCTCGCCGGTGGCCTGGAAGATGGTCGGGTTGAGCACGCTCTTGTTCTTGTTGATGTATTCAACAAAACCGCGGGTGCCGCCTTCGAAGGCGAAGTTTTCTTCCTTGCCGGTGCGCTGGTCGGTGAGCTTGATGTGCACGCCGTTGTTCAGGAAGGAGAGTTCGCGGATGCGCTTGGCGAGGATCTCGTAGTGGAACTCGACGTGGGTGAAGATCTCTTCGTCGGCCCAGAAGTGGACTTCGGTGCCCTTCTTGTCGGACTCGCCGACGACCTTGATGGGGGAGACCTGGATGCCGTCGATGGTTTCCAGTTCGCGGTTCTGCACCACGCCCTTGGCGAACTCCATGGAGTGCACTTTGCCGTCGCGGCGGATGGTCAGCAGCAGCTTCTTGGACAGCGCGTTCACGCAGGACACGCCCACGCCGTGCAGGCCGCCGGAGACCTTGTAGGAGTTCTGGTCGAACTTGCCGCCGGCGTGCAGCTCGGTCATCACGATCTCGGCGGCGGAGCGCTTGGGTTCGTGCTTGTCGTCCATCTTCAGGCCGGTGGGGATACCGCGGCCGTTGTCGGTGATGGAGATGGAGTTGTCGGCGTGGATGGTGACGTGGATCTCGCTGCAGTAGCCGGCCAGTGCCTCGTCGATGGAGTTGTCCAGCACCTCGAAGACCAGGTGGTGCAGACCGGTGCCGTCAGAAGTATCGCCAATGTACATGCCGGGACGCTTGCGCACCGCTTCCAGGCCTTCCAGGATCTGGATGGAGGAAGCGCCGTAACTTTGCTGCGCGGTGTTGGTGTTGTCTGCTGGGCTGGAGGACATGGTTACCTTCTGAAAAAGCTAGCCAAACGACTAGAGAACTGCGAAAAAACGACAGGGAACTGCTTAAAACGGAATTCTTAAAAGCGACTGAGGGGCCGTCTCGGACGGCCCCTCGTTCGCTTGAAGCGGTAATGCTCAGATACGCATCGGCATGACGACGTATTTGAAGTCGGCGTTTTCCGGGATGGTGATCAGGGCCGACGAGTTGGCATCGCCCAGGGCGATGTTGACGTAGTCGTTCTTGAGGTTGTTGAGGACGTCGAGCAGGTAGCTGACGTTGAAACCGATGTCGACGGTGTCGCCGCCGTAGTCGATTTCCAGCTCTTCGACCGCTTCTTCCTGGTCGGCGTTGGTGGAGCTGATCTTCAGGCTGCCGGGAGCGATCACCCAGCGCACGCCCTTGAACTTGTCGCTGGTCATGATGGCGGCGCGCTGCAGCGAACGCAGCAGCTGTTCGCGACTGATGGTGAAGCCGTTCTTGTAGCCCTTGGGCACCACGCGGGTGTAGTCGGGGAACTTGCCTTCGACCAGCTTGGAGATCAGCTCGATGTCGGCGAAGGTCAGCTTGACCTGGTTGTTGGCGATCTCCAGCTTGACTTCATCGTCGCTCTCGTCGAGCAGGCGCTGCAGCTCGATGATGGTCTTGCGCGGGATGATGACTTCCTGGCGCGGGAAGTCCTGTTCGGTGGCGACCTGGCAGAAGGCCAGGCGGTGGCCGTCGGTGGCGACCGCGATGACGTTCTTGCCTTCGACCACCAGCAGCAGGCCGTTGAGGTAGTAACGGATGTCCTGCTGGGCCATGGCGAAGTGGACCATGTTGAACAGGTGCTTCAGGGTCTTTTGCGGCAGGGTGACCTGGGCGTTGTACTGCTCGGCCTGGGCGACGGTGGGGAATTCTTCCGCGGCCAGGGTCTGCAGCGCGAAGCGCGACTTGCCGGACTGCACCGTCATGCGCTTGTTGGCCAGGGAGATCGATACTTCGCCGGAGTCAGGCAGGGCGCGCAGGATGTCGAGCAGCTTGCGCGCAGCCACGGTGGTGGCGACCGCGTCGCTGCCGGAACCGACTTCGGCGTGCGTGGTGATCTGCACTTCGATGTCGGTGGACAGGAAAGACACCTTCTCGCCGTCCTTGCGGATGAGGATATTGGCCAGAATCGGCAATGTGTGCCGACGCTCGACAATACCGCTCACGATCTGCAGAGGACGCAGGAGCGTGTCTCTTTGGGTTTTAACCAATTGCATAGTCTGTTTGTCCTTGCTAGTAGTGGTCATTAAAGGATGCCATTGGCGGGCTTCCGGTCATGCAAATGTCGCGCGTGTTCCTCCTCTGGTGAAAAACAGCTGCATGCAGCCGGAACCTGCCTGAATACGCAACGCTCCTGCATTTGCATGTCCGGCCGCCGCCGGTCCGAAACCCGTTCCGAAGAAGCCGGCAAGTCGGCCGCGGCGGATTGTTGCGGGCTTCTCAACGATCCTTGGCGACGCTATGCACTGGCCACACGTTATGAACATTTGGAGGTTAATTCCCGTTTTTAAAGGGATTTTCTCCGAAGTTTCCGTGATACCCCGCGGATTTTCTGCGTTCTGGGCGGCCCTTGCGTCCGCCGGCGAAATATCGTCTGACATTGTACCAATCATCCCCCTTTCCGAGTAGTCGCTTGAGCCTCGGAAGAGGGCTTTTACGAAGGAAATTGATGGGGCGGCGCGGGTGCTTTGCGGAATGCGCCGGCCGCTCGCCGGGCGGCGCGGGGATGGGCATGCGCGTTGTGGATAAGTCGGGTTTGGCGAGCGGCGTTGTGCCGCTTTTTTGTGCACGGATGGGGTGGCGACTTGATGCGCCGGTTGGCTTAGGTTTGTGAGGATTTGTGGATAAGTTATGTTTTCCACATTGCCTGTTTGGCTATGCCTTCTTTGTCGAGGGCGCCCTTGGCTATCGTTGTGTATAAGTCATCTTGTTCACAGGCGATTTTTTTGACTTCTCTTGGCTCGCTGAGTTGTTCACAAGTTCGCCTAGTGAATGCGGGTGTGGGTAAGTCGATGCCTGCGTCGCCAAACGCCCGCCGCTGCCTGCTGTGGATAATCCTTGGTGCCCGCGGGACGCGGGTTTCGGGCTGATGGATGGATCTTGCCGCACGCGTCTGACGTGCCGGCTTGTGGATAAATTGACCGGCGGGCCAAACCCGCATTCTTTCCGGCAAGTTGATTTATCCACCGCCGGAAATACGCGCCGGCCCGCTGGCGCAAGGTGCTGTGGACAAATCATCGTCCCCAACAAAAATGCCGCCCGGTTTGCAGCCGGGCGGCATTTTCATTTTCCGTGGGCGATGTGGACAAGATTTCCTTGTCCACAAGCGCCGGCGGCCATCATCCCTTCAGGGTCTGCTCCAGCACGTGCAGCTCGTGGTTGCACTCCGGGCTCTTGGCGCGGTCGGCGGCGATCTTGCGCACCGCGTGCAGCACGGTTGTATGGTCGCGGCCGCCGAAGAGGTCGCCGATCTCCGGCAGACTCTTCTGGGTCAGCTCCTTGGCCAGGTACATGGCGATCTGGCGCGGGCGGGCGATATTGGCCGGGCGCTTTTTCGAGTACATGTCGGCGACCTTGATGTTGAAGAAGTCGGCCACGGTCTTCTGGATGTTTTCCACCGAGATCTGGCGGTTCTGCACCGACAGCAGGTCCTTCAACGCTTCCTTGACGACATCGATGGTGATGTCCTTGCCGTGGAAACGGGAGTAGGCCAGGATCTTGCGCAGCGCGCCTTCCAGCTCGCGCACGTTGGAGCGCAGGTGCTTGCCGACGAAGAAGGCGACGTCGTCGGACAGCACCACGTCTTCGGCAGCAGCCTTTTTCATCAGGATGGCCACGCGCATTTCCAGCTCGGGCGGCTCGATGGCCACCGTCAGGCCGGAGTCGAAGCGGGAAATCAGGCGATCGTCCATGCCGGTGATTTCCTTGGGATAGGTATCACTGGTGATGATGATCTGCTTCTTGGCGGCGATCAGCGCTTCGAAGGCGTAGAAGAATTCTTCCTGGGTGCGGCTCTTGCCGCCGAAGAACTGGATATCGTCGATCAGCAGCAGGTCCAGCGAGTGGTAGTAGCGCTTGAAGTCGTCGAAACCCTTGCGCTGGTAGGCCGTGACCACGTCGCGCACGTATTGCTCGGCGTGGATGTAGCGGATCTTGGCGCCCGGGTTATCCACAAGCACCTGGTTGCCGATGGCGTGGATGATGTGGGTTTTACCCAGGCCCACGCCGCCGTACAGGAACAGCGGGTTGTACGAGGTGCCGGGGTTGTTGGCGACCTGCGTGGCGGCGGCGCGCGCCAGTTGGTTGGCCTTACCGGTGACCAGGTTGTCGAAGGTCAGCACCGGGTTGATGCGCGACTGCTCCTGGCGAGGCGCCACCGCGCGCACCGGCGCGGCCGGCTCCGGATCGAGGTGCAGCTGCTCGTGCGTCGGCAGGCCCAGGCCCGATGCGCCGCCGCCGCCTGGCTGGGCGCTGGCCGACGCGCGGCGCGCCTGGCCGATGCGCGGATCGAGCACGAACTGGACTTCGGTGGGCGCTTCCCAGTACTCGCTGGCGAGGTTGGTGATGCGGTTGGCGAACTGGGCCTTGACCCAGTCCAGCTTGAAGCGATTGGGCGCGGCGATGCGCAGCAAACCGTCTTCGTAGTCGAGCGGAATGAGCGGCTTGATCCAGGCGCTGTATTGCTGAGGCGTCAGCTCCTGCTCAAGCTTGGTGGAGCAGGTCTGCCAGAAATTTTCCATGAAGCTTTCTTATTGAATGAGGTGCGGCGCCGGGGTAGCGGTTCGGGGTCGGGGTGGCCGAGATAATGAACCGGGCACGAACGAGGGACGCATTTTACCCTGATGCGGAGAAGTTATCCACAGGCGATGAGGCAATTTGCCAGAGTAAAAAATAATATCCACAGGCGGGAAATGCGGGGTTCGTGCATTATTTTTTTGACAAGCCTCAGCCCGACGCTGCTCACAGGGGGACAGAGTCAATGGATTGCTGTTTGAGCAACTGTTTATTTGGGGACAATGTTGCTGGTGATCTACACGCCGATTTAGGGGAGACCTTGTGACTTTGTCCCTTTTGTCGTTTTTTTGGCTGACAACCGGCCCCGAAATGGGGCCGTTGAGCGGCGAAAATGAATAATCCGCCGCGTTTTTATTCCACCACCTCGCCGTCGACGAAGACCTTGAGCTCGCCGGGCTGGTATTGCGTCCACACTTCGTTGTCGGTCAGCGGCTGAGTGACGATGACGGCCACGCGGTCGTTGACGGTGGTGACCTCCGAGAAATCGACCGAGAGGTCGTCGTCGGAGAGCTTGGCGCGGGCGAAAGGATGCTTGCGGATGATGTAGTAGAGGTTGGTGGAGCAGTGGGTATAGAGCGCCGAGCCGTCCGAGAGCAGCATGTTGAAGGTGCCGTGGCCGGCGATGTAGTCGGCGATCTCGCGCAGCGCGGCGCGCAGCTCGGCCAGCGGGGGCAGGGCGTCGCCGAAGCGCTTGCGGATCTCCTGCAGGATGTAGCAGAAGGCCAGCTCGCTGTCGGTGGTGCCGACCGGACGGAAGGGGCCGTCGAGCTGCGGCGTGAAGTTCTTCAGGTCGCCGTTGTGGGCGAACACCCAGTAGCGACCCCACAGCTCGCGCACGAAGGGATGGCAGTTGGCCAGCGTGACGCGGCCCTGGGTGGCCTTGCGGATGTGGGCGATGACGTGCTGCGACTTGATCGGGTAGCGCTTGATCAGCTCGGCCACCGGCGAGTCGACGGCGGCCTGGTGGTCGACGAAGGTGCGCACGCCCGAGCCCTCGAAGAAGGCGATGCCCCAGCCGTCGCTGTGGTGGTCGGTGAGTCCTCCGCGCGTGGCGAAACCGGTAAAGCTGAAGACGATATCGGTCGGGGTGTTGCAGTTCATCCCAAGGAGCTGGCACATGATGGTCGGGTGTGGATAAGTATTTCCGGGTCGACAACGTTATCACGATTGCCGCGCGCTGCAACACCGCTTCTTGCGGGCACATAAAAAAAGCCCCGCGAGCTTGCGCTTGCGGGGCTAATCCTTCCTAAAGAGGGAGGAGGAGACACAGTACGTACTACAAAACCTCAGACTACTTACAGACCAGAAGCCGGTCGGCCTCGAGCTGCGGGCGGGGCGCTCAGTCGCGCGCGGCCATGTTGCGCAGTTCGGCGGCGAAATTGGGTTGGGTCATGCTGTATTCGTTGGCCATGCGGTTGAGCATGCGCTTGCCGCTGAACTTGTGCGCCAGGATGCGTTGCTCCAGCGACTTGCGCGGCTTGACCAGCAATACGGCGGCTTGCGCCAGACCCATGATCAGCGGCTTGAACACCATCAGGAAGGTCACCAGAGCGCCCAGTCCCAGGGCCGGGCGCAGGTAGGCGGCCAGCATGCCGACCAGGGCCTGCGCGAAGGGAATCGCGGTTTCGGCGGGGAAGGCAAGGTTCAGGAAGGACATGATATTTCTACCTCTGATAATTCTGTCGCGACACGGTTTCGCGGCGTTCAATCTCACTGTTGTTGCGTCGCAGTATGGCTGGTGGCGGCTTGTATGACTACTTTAGAGTTCTCATATCAGATATAGCTTTGGTGAATGAGGGTGTGAGATTTGCGCCGGGATCTGGCCTGCCGGCCGGAGAGCCTTTTCCGTGGCGGGATTGCGACCGCCACGCCACGTCAGTTTTGGGCGCTGCAACGACCGCGCGGAGGGCGCTGAAGCGAAAATACAACGCCACGTTGTGGTTTTCCCGCGCGGCGGTGAATATCTCCGAGAATGAGGGCGCAGGCGGCGCCGTCCGCGCCTGGGGATAATCCGGTCGCAGCCGGCGCCGGCCACGCGGCTCGCAACCCGTCGCAGGCACGAAAAAAAACCCCACAGGCTGAGCCTGCGGGGTTAATCCTTCCTAAAGAGGGAGGAGGAGACAACGGATCGGAGTCCTGACGCGTTGATCGAATCAGCGTCAACACAAGCGCCGTACGCGCCGGAACAACCGAAATCCTTTACTACCAGGGCGACGGCCGGTTAGGCCTTTCGCCGGGTCGCGCAGCCGATGGGGCGCAACCGGTAAAACTTGAATCCTGAACTACTGTCGGCCTGCCGGCGCCTCAAGTCGCCGGCCGGTCGGTGCGACGATCAGCCGCGGGAAGCGATGAAGCGCAGTTCGGCGGCCAGGTTCGGCTGGGTGGCTTCGAACTTGTCGGCCATGCGGTTCAGCTGGCGCGAACCGGCAACACGATCCTGCTCGGCGGCGACCAGAGCGACGGCTTGCAGCTCGTGGGCCTTCACGAAGTGGATGAAGATGTTGCGCATGACGGCTGCGAACTTGCTCTTGAAAGTGCTGTTGGTGCTTTGTGCGATGGTTGCCATGATTCGATCCTTGACGATGTGTGTTATGTTGCATTGCAGTGTAGTGAACTCACATTTGTTTGACCAATTTCCTTTTCGGATATCAGTTATATAATCCGTGAATAGCAATTCGACGATGTTGTTCGCGATCCACTTTCAGCCGCAAAGGCCCGCCCTATGAGCTTTCTCACCCTGGACCTGAACCTGCTGCGCGTATTCGACGCGGTCATGACCGAGCAAAACCTGACGCGCGCCGCCAACCTGCTGGCGATGACCCAGCCGGCTGTCTCCAATGCGCTGCGTCGCCTGCGCGACACGCTCAACGACGACCTGGTGATCCGCACCGCCCACGGCGTGAAGCCGACGCCACGCGCCGAGGAGCTGTGGCCGACGGTGCGCCGCGCGCTCTCCGAGCTGGAAGCGGTGATCGCGCCGGAGAGCTTCGACATCTCGCGCGCCCAGAACACCTTCCGCATGGCCATGGTGGACGCCACCGCCGCGCTGTGGCTACCGTCGCTGGTGCGCACCATCATGCGCGACGCCCCGCGCATCAAGATCCGCATGATGCCGCTGACCACCCGCGACCCGCGCGCCATGCTGCTGCGCGGCGACATCGACCTGGCGGTGGGCTTCTTCCCGGGCGTGACCGCCCAGCTGGCCGACGGCCAGGGCATGGCCAAGACCCAGATCAGCCACGCCCGCCTGTACACCGGCCAGTACGTCTGCGTGATGAACAAGAACCACCCGCTGGCCGGCCAGCCGCTGACGCTGGACACCTACTGCGCCGCCGACCACCTGCTGGTGAGCCTGTCGGGCAAACCGCACGCGGTGATCGACGACGTGCTGGCGGGCATGAACCGGGAGCGCAAGATCCTGCTGACGGTGAACCAGTTCTTCACCGCCGGGCGCATCGTGGCCAGCTCGGAGCTGCTGACCGTGCTGCCGCGCCACCTGGTGGCGGCCACCGGCATGGCCGATGTGCTGGTGGTCAAGGAACTGCCGTTCCAGACCCCAGAAGAGCATGTGGACATGTTGTGGCACGAGCGCGACGCCCGCAATCCGGCCCATAAATGGCTGCGCGCCCACCTTTCTGCAACAACTCACGACGAATTCGGTCGTATCAACATGAAGCGCTGATGCGGCGCGCGCAGGCTTAACACCCGTCTTGTCCACAGGCCTCCCCGGAGACAGGAGGCCGGCGGGTGCGCCTGCACCGAAAAAATTCGGCGGCCGCGGCATCGGCGCATGTTGATCAACCCTCACGGGAAGACCGAACCTATGCCGCGCCCGCTAAAAATAATCCTGTGGCTGCTTGCCAGCCTGATCCTCGTGATCGCCGCCGCGATCATCTTCATCCTCACCTTCGACTGGAACCGGGCCAAGCCCTGGATCAACAGCCACGTCTCTGAATCGATAGGGCGCCAGTTCGCCATCAACGGCAACCTGTCGCTGCACTGGCAGCGCGCCGAGCCGACCACGCCACCGGTGACGGGCTGGTCGCGCTGGGTGCCGTGGCCGCGCCTGCAGGCCGACGACATCACGCTGGCCAATCCCGAGGCCTTCGCCCAGTCCGACAAGATGGCCACGGTGCAGCAGATCACCTTCACGCTCAATCCGGTTCCGCTACTGGTGCACGACATTTCCGTGCCGACGCTGGAAATCAGGAATCCCGACGTCTCCCTGCTGCGCAACAAGGACAGTGTGAACAACTGGACCTTCAAGACCAGCGACAGCGGTCCCTCTCCGTGGAACCTGAAGCTGGGGCGCCTGATCCTGCGCCAGGGCAAGCTGGCGCTCGACGACGCCACGCAAAAGATCGACATCAAGGCCGAGATCGACACCCTCGACCCGGACCGGGAAAAGGTCTACGGCCTGGGCTGGAAGCTCAAGGGCAGTTTCAACGGCGCGCCGGTCGCGGGCGAGGGCAAGGCCGGCGGCGTGCTGTCGCTGCAGGACCAGTCGCAACCCTATCCCCTGCAGGCCAACGTCAAGGTGGGCAAGACGGCGATCGGCGTGCGCGGCACGCTGACCAAACCCGCCGAACTGGCCGCGCTGGACCTGCGCCTGTCGGTGTCGGGCGCCAGCATGGGCAATCTCTATCCGCTGACCGGCGTGCTGCTGCCGGAGACGCCGCCCTTCGCCACCGAGGGTCGGCTGGTGGGCAAGATCGACGCCAAGCACAGCGAATGGAGCTATGAGGAATTCACCGGCAAGGTCGGCGCCAGCGACATCGGCGGCAGCCTGTTCTACAACACCGCCGGCCAGCGGCCGCGGCTGGATGGCGCGATCACCTCCCAGCTGCTGCGCTTCGACGACCTGGCGCCCCTGATCGGCGCCGACTCCAACACCGAGAAGGCCAACCGCGGCGCCGAGGAGCGCCAGCCGACGGACAAGGTGCTGCCGGTCAAACCCTTCAGCACCGAGGCCTGGGGCGCGCTGGACGCCGACGTCAAGCTGACCGGCAAGCGCATCCTGAAGGAAAAGGACCTGCCCATCAGCGACCTGCAGGCGCACCTGATCCTGAAGGACAAGGTGCTCACGCTCGATCCGCTGAACTTCGGCGTGGCCGGCGGCAACCTGACCTCGACCATTCGGCTCAACGGCCAGGACAAGCAGATGAAGTCCGACATGAAGCTGTCGGCGCGGCGCCTGAAGATTCAGCAGCTGTATCCGGAGCTGGCCTCATCCAAGACCAGTTTCGGCGAGATCAACGGCGACGCCCGGCTGTCGGCGACCGGCAACTCGGTGGCGGCCATGCTGGGCTCGGCCAACGGCGAGGTGAAGACGCTGGTGAGCCAGGGCGCGATCAGCAAGTTCCTGCTGGAGGCGGCCGGGCTGAATGTGGGCAATGTGGTCATCAGCAAGCTGTTCGGCGACAAGGAAGTAAAGCTGAACTGCCTGGCCGGCGACCTGCCTGTGAACAACGGCGTCATGCAGGCCAAGACCCTGATCCTGGACACCGAAGACGCGCTGATCCTGGTCGACGGCACGGTGGACATGAAGCAGGAGAAGTTGGACCTGAACGTGCATCCCAAGAGCAAGGGCCTGCGCATCATCTCGCTGCGCTCGCCGCTGTACGTGAAGGGCACGTTCAAGAACCCGGATGTCGGCGTCAACGCCGGCGTGCTGGCCTTGCGCGCCGGCGGTGCGGTGGCGCTGGGCCTGCTGGCGCCGGTCACGGCCATCCTGCCGCTGATCAATGTGGACGGCGAACAGAAGGCCGATTGCGCCAACCTGCTGGAAGAGGTGAAGAAGGCGCCGCAGGCCCCGCCGCCGGGCAAGAGCCCGGCGAAAAACAGCAGTGGAAAAGTTGCGCCCAAAAAATAGGCATCAGGGAAATTGACGTTTTGACCATCCGGGGCCGGGGGATAACTCTCCCGGCCTCGTCTTTTTTCGATCACTTTTTTGATCTGTGCACAGGCGCACAAAAATGCGCTGCCCGGTGAAAACATCAAAAAATGCTCTGGAATAAGCTCAACAGGTGGGAAAAACGACCGGAAATCAGCCCGAAACGGCCAGAAATGCGGGATTCCGGAAAATTGCCCGGCCGATCAGGTTTTCGGCCGGACGAAAATCAGCCTGTGGATAAAGTTCTGAATAACTTTTTCACGGATTGGGGACAAGCCCGAAAGTTATCCAAAGCCGAAAATTTATCCAAGAAATATTCGGGCGCCATACAGGCCTTGCCAAGTGTTTATACTTTTCGCAAGCGCCTGATTTTTTTCCGGTAAACCAAGTTATCCACAGAAAGTGGCGAGTGTTAACCATTACCTACTAATTTTATATACAGACTTATTCTAAAAGCCTGAAAACCCGAACTTCGGCGGCGAACGCGAAAAGCGGTGCGTAAAACACCGCAGATGTTGTTCTTCAGGAAAGACCTGTTGATGCAAGACGAATGCGTTTTCCTGACTTCTGCGAAGCGCAGGCACTCGGCAATGAAAAAACGCTTGTGGAGAAGTGAAAAGCCGGCGCGCGGGATAAGTTATCCACCGCCGATGGCGGCCAAGGCCCGCCAAGGCATCAAAACGGCCCTCAGCCCTTCAAGTCGACGGCGTCCGGGACCTCCAGCACCAGATCCGACTCGGCCTGCGCTACGCAGGGCAGGATCCATCCTTCGGCTTTTTCCTCCCTGGTCAAACCCGGCCATTCGATCTGGTAACTGATTTGTCCACTGCCGAGCTTGCACATGCAGGTCCGGCAGGTGCCGTTGCGGCAGGAATTGGGCAGGCGGATCGACTGCGCCAGCGCCGATTGCAGCAAGGACAGCTTGTTTTGTTGCTCGAATTGCATGCCCGAAGGCTGGAGTTGGATGAGATGCGGTCGATCGGGACTCATGGCGCGTCAACAAGCCTTTTTATTTGGTCTTTTTACCGATTTTTGGGCGGCCTGTGGATAAGTCTTTGCATATCAGGCGCATGGATTGGGTATATCTAGGCAAAGTTATCCAGTGCCGAAATTTTGTCCAAGATCTGTTCCTCGACAATCCCAAAGCTTACCAAGCGTTTATCAAGGACGTAAACGACTGATTCTTTTCATGTAAACCAAGTTATCCACAGAAAAATCCGACGTTAACCATTACTACTATCCTTATATATATCCTTTTAACTTAAAGAACAGAAACCAGGGAACAGCGTGGACAACTCAACTTCCACGTGAAAAACAGGAAACCCGAACCGCTCAAGGCCTTGACCAGCACGGTGTTGCAACGAAGGTCCTTTGGGTTCGGCAACAAAGACGATGAAACCTGGCAAGCAGTCTGCTCCAGCACTGCAGGCTGGATGCGACGTCCCGATGTCCGTCAGATCGAGCTGGGTTGAGCAGTTCAGTGCTTCCAGACTTCCTGCAATACCTGGAACACCGCCTTGACGGTGTCGTTGTTCTTTTGTCTATCCAGGGAAATGAAGCTGAGCTCTGTGGACAATTCAACCGCGTCCGCAATGACCAACCCGTGGGCATGCGCCTGGCTCAGGGCGATCGACTCGCGCGCCAGCGACAGGCCGACCCCGGATTTCACCAGGTCCAGCATCGAAGACTCCTGGTCGACCAGGGCGACGGTGTCGGGTTTGACCTTGTGTTCGGCAAATACCTTGGACAGCAGCCGGTGGTGCGCGGACTCGGGCGGGGTCCAGATCCAGGGCAGGCGCGACAATTCCTTCCAGCCTTTGCCGGCGACCCGGCTTTTCCAGCCGGCCGGGGCGATCACGTTGTAGGTGAAGGGCGTCAAGGTCATGGCGTGAAAGCCCTTGCCCGGATCGCCGAGGAAAAAGCCGACATCGAGCCGGCCTTCGCGGATTTCATTCAAGACCGAACCCGACATGTGGTGCGACAGCTTGGTCGAGAGTTGCGGATGGCGTTCGACCAGCAGTTTGAGGAAGGCGCCCAGCCGGATGAACTCCGGGTCGAGGATGGTGCCGATGGCAAGCGAGCCGGCGATATTGGTCCCGCTTGCCTGCAGTGCCGCCGCGTGGCGGCGCAACTCCTGAAGATCGGCCAGTACCCGCTCTGCCAGCGGCAACAGTTTGTTGCCTTCGACCGTCAACACCATGCCGCCGGCGCTGCGCGTGAACAATTGAAGTCCCAGGTGTTCTTGCAGGGATTTGATCTGCAGGCTGACCGCGGGTTGGGTTACGTGCAGCTTCTCAGCGGCGCGGGTCAGGGTGCCTTCACGTGCGACGCTGATAAATGCACGTAATTGAATGATATCCATCGCTAAGTTCTGCCAATTGCAATAAATAGAGGTTTAACAAGTCTGTGGATAAACAGTGGAAAGTCCATGTATATCTCGTGCATATCCTCTGTATAAGCCCGGTATATCCCGGTGGATAGCATGTGGGCAAGTCGCCGGATCCAGGCAAATCAATTATAAGTATTTTTTATGTTGTTGCTGATAATTACTCATTGGATAGGATGGCGTTGCAGCGCTATTCTTGCTCCGACCGATTGACAGTCATTGCCCGCATCCATCGCCGGGCCACCGGATCAGGAGACGGATCCGGCTCGGTTCTACGGAAAATAACCAAAGGAATACTTATGAGCTTCCCGCACATCGACCATTTCATCAACGGCCAGCTGTCGCGCTCCGAAAGCGGACGCAGCCAGGACGTGTTCAACCCGGCCACCGGCAGCCCGACCGCCAAGGTGTCGCTGGCGTCGGTGGCCGAGGTCAATGCGGCCGTGGCGGCCGCTTCGGCCGCGGCGCCTGCCTGGGCCGAGACCGCGCCTTTGAAGCGCGCCCGCGTGCTGTTCAAGTTCAAGGAGCTGATCGAGCAGAACCACGACGCGCTGGCCAAGGCGATCACGCTGGAGCACGGCAAGGTGTTTTCAGATGCGAAAGGGGAGGTGACGCGCGGGCTGGAGATCGTGGAATTCGCCACCGGCATCCCGCAGCTGCTGAAGACCCAGTTCACCGACAACATCGGCGGCGGCATCGACAACTGGAACCTGCGCCAGCCGCTGGGCGTCACCGCCGGCATCACGCCGTTCAACTTCCCGGTGATGGTGCCGCTGTGGATGGCGCCGGTGGCCATCGCCACCGGCAATACCTTCGTACTGAAGCCCTCCGAGCGCGATCCTTCGCCCTCGCTGATGCTGGCCGAGCTGTTCAAGCGCGCCGGTCTGCCCGACGGCGTATTCAACGTGGTGCAGGGCGACAAGGTGGCGGTCGACGCGCTGCTGGAGCACCCCGAGGTGCAGGCGGTGTCCTTTGTCGGATCCACGCCGATCGCCGAATACATCTATCGCAAATCGACCGAACGCGCCGGCACCTTCCCGCTGCGTGCGCAGGCCCTGGGCGGCGCCAAGAACCACCTGGTGGTGATGCCGGACGCCAACCTCGACCAGGCCGTGGATGCGCTGATCGGCGCGGCCTACGGCTCGGCCGGCGAGCGCTGCATGGCGATCTCGGTGGCGGTGGCCGTGGGCAGCGTGGCCGACAAGCTGGTGGAGGCGCTGATCCCGCGCGTGAAGGCGCTGAAGGTCAAGAACGGCATGGAAGACGACGCCGAGATGGGCCCGCTGGTGACCGGCGCGCACAAGGCCAAGGTCGAAGGCTACATCCAGAGCGGCGTGGACGCCGGCGCCAAGCTGCTGGTCGACGGCCGCGGGCTGAAGGTGCCGGGCCACGAGAACGGTTTCTTCATCGGCGGCACGCTGTTCGACAACGTCACCACCGACATGAAGATCTACCAGGAAGAAATCTTCGGCCCGGTGCTGTGCGTGGTGCGCGTGCCGGACTTCGCCGAGGCTGTGAAGCTGATCAATGCGCACGAGTACGGCAATGGCGTGTCGCTGTTTACCGCCGACGGCAATACCGCGCATGAATTCTCGCGCCGCATCCAGGTCGGCATGGTGGGCATCAACGTGCCGATTCCGGTGCCGATGGCCTGGCATTCCTTCGGCGGCTGGAAGCGCTCGCTGTTCGGCGATACGCATGCGTACGGCGAAGAGGGCGTGCGTTTCTACACGCGCTACAAGTCCATCATGCAGCGCTGGTCGGCGACCATCGGCAAGGGCGCGGAGTTTACGATGCCGGTGGCGAAGTAAGTACAAGGATGTGTCGTCCTGACGAAGGTCAGGGCCCAGTGTCGTTCGTCGTTCGGCAGCCGTCGAGCCACGATGAACGACACTGGATCCCGGCCTGCGCCGGGATGACGATGAATGGATGGCGACCAGCGCCGACAATAACAACGACAATAACACCGGAGACACCATGCAATCGGCAGGGCAATACGACTACATCATCATCGGCGCCGGCACGGCCGGCTGCGTGCTGGCCAACCGGCTTTCCAAACAGCCCGGCGTGAAGGTGCTGCTGCTGGAAGCGGGCGCCAAGGACGACTACATCTGGATCCACATCCCGGTCGGCTATCTCTATTGCATCAACAATCCGCGCACCGACTGGCTGTTCCGCACCGAGGCCGATCCGGGGTTGAACGGACGCAGCCTGATCTACCCGCGCGGCAAGGTGCTGGGCGGCAGCTCCTCGATCAACGGCATGATCTACATGCGCGGCCAGGCGCGCGACTACAACGAGTGGGCGCAGCTGACCGGCGACGACAGCTGGCGCTGGGAGAACGTGCTGCCGCTGTTCAGGAAGAGCGAGGACTACTACGGCGGCAGCGGCGAATTCCACGGCGCCGGCGGCGAATGGCGAGTGGAGAAGCAGCGCCTGCGCTGGGACATCCTCGACGCCTTCCGCGAGGCGGCGGCCGAAACCGGCATTCCCAAGATCGACGACTTCAACCGCGGCGACAACGAGGGTTGCGGCTACTTCGACGTCAACCAGAAACGCGGCGTGCGCTGGAACGCGTCGAAGGCTTTCCTGCGCCCGGCAATGAAGAGCGGCAACCTCGACATCATGACCGGTTCGCACGTGAAGAAGCTGCGCTTCTCCCAGGGCGAGAACGGCCCGGTGTGCACCGGCGTGGAGTTCACCGGCGGCGGCGGCGAGTGGTTCGCCGAATCGAAGAAGGAGACCATCCTCTCGGCCGGCGCGATCGGCTCGCCGCATATCCTGCAGATGTCGGGCATCGGCGCGCCGGAGCTGCTGGCCAGGCACCAGGTGCCGGTGGTGCACGCGCTGGCGGGCGTGGGCGAGAACCTGCAGGATCACCTGCAGATCCGCACCGCCTTCAAGGTCAGCGGCGCCAAGACGCTCAACGCGATGGCGTCCAGCCTGGTGGGCAAGATGATGATCGGGCTTGAATACATGTTCAGGCAGAGCGGACCGATGTCGATGGCGCCGTCGCAGCTGGGCGCCTTCGCCAAGTCCGATCCGTCGCAGGCGACGGCCAACCTCGAGTACCACGTGCAGCCGTTGTCGCTGGAGAAGTTCGGCGATCCGCTGCATGCTTTCCCGGCCTTTACCGCCAGCGTATGCAACCTGCGGCCGACCTCGCGCGGCCATGTGCGGCTCGCATCCGTGGACCATGCGCTGGCGCCGAAGATCACCACCAATTATCTCGCCACGCAGGAAGATCTGAAGGTCGCGGCCGACTCGCTGCGCCTGACGCGACGCATCGCCGCGGCGCCCGCGCTGGCCAGGTACAAACCTGAAGAATTCAAGCCGGGCCTGCATTACGAGACCGAAGAGGATCTGCATCGCGCCGCCGGCGAAGTGGGCACGACGATATTCCATCCCGTGGGCACTTGCCGCATGGGACGGGACGACGACGCGCTGGCCGTGGTGGACTCGCAATGCCGTGTGCGCGGGGTGGCAGGACTGCGTGTGGCAGACGCTTCCGTGATGCCTTCCATCACGTCCGGTAATACCAACTCGCCGACGGTGATGATCGCCGAGAAAGTCGCTTCCCATCTGCTTTCCGGGCGCTGAAACTAAATTTTGCGAGGGCTGACCAATACGGTACTTATACGTATTGTAGGAATGGTACGACTCGGCTACTATGCGCCAAATATTAAAACGAGCTTCTCGAATCGCCAGATAAGAACGGCGGTCCCTTATGCCAAAAGCGTCAGGAGATCCGCGGAAGGGCAGGCCTTGACGACCGGATCACCGGCGCGGGCATCAAAGGGAAAGATGAGACTATGACAGACGTCATTCTGGAGACACGGAACCTGACGAAGGAATTCAAGGGTTTCACGGCAGTAAGCGCGGTCAACCTCAAAATTGAGCGCGGCCACATTCATGCATTGATCGGCCCCAACGGCGCCGGCAAGACTACCTGTTTCAACCTGCTGACCAAGTTCCTGGTGCCGACCTCGGGCCAGATCCTGTTCAACGGCAAAGACATCACCATGGATGCTCCCGCGCAGATCGCGCGCCAGGGCATCATCCGTTCGTTCCAGATCTCGGCGGTGTTCCCGCACATGAGCGTGCTGGAGAACGTGCGTATCGGACTGCAGCGCAAGCTCGGCACTTCCTTCCATTTCTGGAAGAACGGCGAGAGCCTGAAGCAGCTCGACGAGCGCGCGATGGCCTTGCTCGACGAGGTCGACCTGACCAGCTTCGCGCACACCACCACGGTGGACCTTCCCTACGGCCGCAAGCGCGCCCTGGAGATCGCCACCACGCTGGCCATGGAGCCCGAGCTGATGCTGCTGGACGAACCCACCCAGGGCATGGGCCACGAAGACGTGGACCGCGTCACCGCGCTGATCAAGAAGGTCTCGGCCGGCCGCACCATCCTGATGGTGGAGCACAACATGAGCGTGATCGCAGGCATCTGCGACCGCATCAGCGTACTGCAGCGCGGCGCCTTGCTGGCTGAAGGCACCTACGCCGAAGTCTCGCGCAACCCGCAGGTGATGGAAGCCTACATGGGCACCGCCGCCACCGAACTGCAGGGAGCGCACTGATGTCGACCGCAACCATGAATGCCACCGTGAGCACCTCCACTTCCAATGCCCCCCTGGCGCTGCAGATCAGCGACCTGCAATCCTGGTACGGCGAGTCGCACATCCTGCACAACGTCAACCTCAACGTCCACCAGGGCGAAGTGGTGACGCTCCTGGGCCGCAACGGCGCCGGCCGCACCACCACGCTGCGTTCCATCATGGGCCTGGTCGGTACCCGCCGTGGCTCGATCAAGATCAACGGCCAGGAAACCATCAGCCAGGCCACCCACAAGATCGCCCACCACGGCGTGGGCTACTGCCCGGAAGAGCGTGGCATCTTCTCTTCGCTGTCGGCGGAAGAAAACCTGCTGCTGCCGCCTTTCGTCTCCAAGACGGACAAGGGCATGTCGATCGACGAGATCTACGACATGTTCCCCAACCTGAAGGAGCGCCGCAACAGCCAGGGCACACGCCTGTCGGGTGGCGAGCAGCAGATGCTGGCCGTCGCCCGCATCCTGCGCACCGGCGCGCGCCTGCTGCTGCTGGACGAGATCTCCGAAGGCCTGGCGCCGGTCATCGTGCAGGCGCTGGCGCGCATGATCACCACGCTGAAGTCCAAGGGCTACACCATCGTGATGGTGGAGCAGAACTTCCGCTTCGCCGCGCCGCTGGCCGACCGCTTCTACGTGATGGAGCACGGCCAGATCGTCGAGTCCTTCGAGTCTTCGCAGCTGGAAGCGAAGATGCAGACGCTCAACGAACTGCTGGGCGTGTAAGCCCGCCTCGTCAGCGCGGTCGCACCGGCATTTGCGCGCGGTCGCGCAAGAGATCCACACCACAAGAACAGCTGCACCACCATAAGAAGAAGTACATAACCAAAGTACGTCAGCGGGGGAGCGATCCTCTCTCGCCCATAAAAAGTTGTCTCGCATCAAAACCCATTTAGCGGGCTTCATAACTGAGGAGATGAAAATGAAACTTAAGGCAATGGCACTCGCCGTCACCGCTGCAGCTGCAGCATTCTCGATGGCGCCGGCATCGGCGCAGATCTCGGGCGACGTGATCAAGATCGGTTTCATCACCGATATTTCCGGCGTGTATTCGGACATCGACGGCCAGGGCGGCGCCGAGGCCATCAAGATGGCGATCGCCGACATGGGCGGCTCCATCAACGGCAAGAAGATCGAACTGGTCGTGGCCGACCACCAGAACAAGGCTGACGTCGCCGCCAGCAAGGCGCGCGAATGGTTCGACCAGCAGGGCGTGGACATGCTGATCGGCGGCACCAACTCCGGCACCGCGCTGGCTTCGGCCAAGGTCGCGGCGGAGAAGAAGAAGGTCTACATGCAGATCGGCGCCGGCTCCGCGCGCCTGACCAATGAAGAATGCTCGCCTTACACCGTGCACTATGCCTACGACACCGTCGCGCTGGCCAAGGGCACCGGTTCGGCCGTGGTGAAGCAGGGCGGCAAGAGCTGGTTCTTCCTGACCGCCGACTACGCCTTCGGTCACTCGCTGGAAGCCGACACCGCCACCGTCGTGAAGGCCTCGGGCGGCACCGTGGTGGGTTCCGTGAAGCATCCGCTGGGCGCATCCGACTTCTCGTCGTTCCTGCTGCAGGCGCAAAGCTCCAAGGCCCAGATCGTCGGCCTGGCCAACGCCGGCGGCGACTTCATCAATGCGGTGAAGGCGGCCAATGAATTCGGCATCACCAAGACCGCCAAGCTGGCCGGCCTGCTGGTGTTCATCAACGACGTGCACTCGCTGACCCTGAAGACCACCGAAGGCCTGTACCTGACCGACAGCTGGTACTGGGACGCCAACGACGAGACCCGCGCATGGGCCAAGCGTTACTTCGCCGTGCGCAAGAAAATGCCGTCCTCCCTGCAAGCCGCCGACTACTCGGCAGCACTGCAGTACCTGAAGGTGGTCAAGGAAATCGGCACCGACGATTCGGACAAGGTCATGGCCGCGCTGCGCAAGGCCAAGTTCACCGACGTCTATCAGAAGAACGGCTACCTGCGCGCCGACGGCCGCGTGATGCACGACATGTACCTGTACCAGGTCAAGGCGCAGTCCGAGTCGAAGTATCCGTGGGACTACTACAAGCTGGTGCAGACCATCCCGGCCGAGCAGGCATGGACCACCAAGGCAGAGTCCAAGTGCGCGCTGTGGAAGTAAGGATTCAACGGCAGTAAAGGCAATCCGCAAAATCTGTCATTTCTGTGCAACCGGGAATGGCAGATTTTTGCTGTAGGAAGCGGCCCTCGGAGGAGGGCGGTTTCCGGCGATTGCGTTCTTCACCCATCTGGATGAACGGGTTTTTATGGATATATTCGGCATTCCCCTGCAAGCCTTGTTGAGCCAGCTGCTGCTGGGCCTGGTCAACGGCTCCTTCTACGCCATGCTGTCGCTGGGCCTGGCGGTGATCTTCGGCTTGCTTAACGTGATCAACTTTGCGCACGGCACGCTCTACATGCTGGGCGCTTTCCTGGCGTGGATGGGTTTGAGCTATTTCGAGCTCAACTACTGGGTGATGCTGGCCCTGGCGCCCGTCATCGTGGGCATCTTCGGCATCATCATCGAAAAGACCATGCTGCGCTGGCTCTACAAGCTGGACCACCTGTACGGCCTGCTGCTGACCTTCGGCATCACGCTGATGATCGAGGGCATCTTCCGCTCCATCTACGGCGTGTCGGGCCAGCCCTATTCGGTGCCCGACCTGCTGCAAGGCGCGACCAACCTCGGCTTCATGGTGCTGCCTAACTACCGCGCATGGGTGGTGGTGGCCTCGCTGGTGGTCTGCTTCGCCACCTGGTTCGTGATCGAGAAGACCCGCCTGGGCGCCTACCTGCGCGCCGGCACCGAGAACCCGAAACTGGTGGAAGCCTTCGGCATCAACGTGCCGTTGATGGTGACGCTGACCTACGGCTTCGGCGTGGCGCTGGCGGCGTTCGCCGGCGTGCTGGCCGCGCCGGTGATCCAGGTCTCGCCGCTGATGGGTTCCAACCTGATCATCACGGTGTTCGCGGTGGTGGTGATCGGCGGCATGGGCTCCATCCTCGGCTCCATCATCACCGGCCTGGTGCTCGGCCTGATCGAGGGCCTGACCCGCGTGTTCTACCCGGAGCTGTCGGCGACCGTGGTGTTCATCGTCATGGCCATCGTGCTGATGGTTCGTCCGGCCGGCCTGTTCGGCAAAGAGAAATGAGAGTGAGACCGGCATGAACAAGAAACTGATTGTTGTCATTATGTTAATACTGGCGCTGGCTGCCCCGTTCGGCATCTATCCGGTGTTCCTGATGAAGATGCTGTGCTTCGCACTGTTCGCCTGCGCCTTCAACCTGCTGATCGGTTATACCGGCCTGCTGTCCTTCGGCCATGCGGCCTTCCTCGGTTGGGCCGGCTATATGTGCGGCCAGGCGCTGAAGGTATGGGGCCTGCCGACCGAGCTGGGCCTGGTGGTGGGCACGGCGACCGCGGCGCTGATCGGCCTGGTGATGGGCTTGCTGGCGATCCGCCGGCAGGGTATTTACTTCACCATGATCACGCTGGCGTTGGCGCAGATGCTGTACTTCGTGGCCCTGCAGGCGCCGTTCACCGGCGGCGAGGACGGCCTGCAAGGCGTTCCGCGCGGCAAGATCCTGGGCTTCATCGATCTGGGCAACGACCTGACTCTGTACTACGTGGTGCTGGTCATCGCCATCTTCGGCTTCTCGCTGATCGTGCGCACCATCAACTCGCCCTTCGGCCAGGTGCTCAAGGCGATCAAGGAGAACGAGCCGCGCGCCATCTCGCTGGGCTATGACGTCTCCCGCTACAAGCTGCTGGCCTTCGTGCTGTCGGCGGCGTTGTCGGGACTGGCCGGTTCGACCAAGACCCTGGTGCTGGGCTTCGAGACCCTGACCGACGTGCACTGGAGCATGTCCGGCCTGGTGGTGCTGATGACGCTGGTCGGCGGCCTGGGCACCATCGTCGGCCCGATCGTCGGCGCGGTGATCATCATCATGCTGGAGAACAAGCTGGGCGATATCGGCAACTGGCTGGCCAACGTGACCCACATCGACTGGTTCAACACCCTGGGCGATTCGGTCACCATCGTCACCGGCTTCATCTTCATCGTCTGCGTGCTGCTGTTCCGCAAGGGCATCGTCGGCGAGATCCTGGCGCTCACCCGCAAGGGGCAGGCAAGTCAGAGCCACTGAGTTCGACAGAGACCATGCCATCGGCGACGATGGCATCCTGGCCGCCGGCAGGTCACCGCAAGGTGATTTCCCGGCGGTAATTTTTTGTCCACAGCATTTGCCGGCCATAACAGATGGCCCTGTTGCGCAACAGCCTGGCCCGGTCTTGATCTGTTGCCAATGCGCGAAGGGAGGGCGGGGTAGAATATCGCTCCCGCAGCCGGGTGGGACCGGCCGCGTTTCCTAGCGTGAAAGTCTTGTAATGCAATCTCGTTTTTTCGACCGGGTGATCGGCCATGCTTGATTACCTGATCCTGTGCGCCGGCGCCTTTGTCGCCGGACTGATCGATGCAGTGGTGGGCGGGGGAGGGCTGGTGCTGGTGCCGACCTTGTTCTCGGTATTTCCTAATACGGCGCCGGCCACGCTCCTGGGCACCAACAAGGTGGCCGGGGTGATGGGCACCAGCGCCGCGGCGATCAACTTCGCGCGCAAGGTGGCGGTGCGCTGGAGCACGGTGACGCCGGCCGCCATTGCCGCCCTCGCGCTGTCCTTCTTCGGCGCCTATGTCGTGACCCACGTCCCCACCGACCTGATCCGCAAGGCCTTGCCCTTCGTGCTGATCGCGGTGGCGCTGTACACGCTGAAGAAGAAGGACTTCGGCACTACCCATGCGCCCACGCTGAGCGGTACCCGGGAAATGGTCTTCGCCGCGCTGATCGGCGCCGGTGTCGGTTTCTACGACGGCGTGTTCGGCCCGGGGACCGGGAGCTTCCTGGTGTTTCTGTTTGTGCGGGTATTCAGCTACGACTTCCTGTCGGCCTCGGCCGTCTCCAAGTTCGTCAACATCGCGACCAACCTGGCGGCGCTGTGCTGGTTCGGCTACAGCGGCCACGTGATCTGGCAGCTGGGTTTGCTGATGGCGATCTTCAATATCGGCGGCTCGCTGGTCGGTACCCGGCTGGCCATGAAGCACGGCAGTGTGTTCGTCCGCAAACTCTTCCTCGTCGTGGTGAGCGCCTTGATCGTGAAGAGTGCTTACGACGCCTTCCTGAAATAGCGAAATGTCTGGCCGGATGTTTCACGTGAAACATCCGGCCAATATGTCAGTAGTTTGAAAACGGAGCCTCGGCTCCGTTTTTGTTTGTCGAAAATTGAACGTGTTTTTGGCCTATACCCAGGTATAGGCCAAAAACATCGCAAAATTAATCGTCGATGTTTCACGTGAAACAGCTCGTGGGAATGTTTCATTGATCAGCTATGGCTATGGACGAGAGAAACCGATAGCGTCAAACGGGGGGAGGGCAGGGCGGCAGGGTGAGGTAAACCAGCATCATCCGGCCCGATATTTCATCGGATACGACCCGGCTCCCGACCCCCTCCGGCAAAAGACTTTATAATCTCGCCTCTGCTCCCACCTGTATCTACCTCTCTTGAGGCGCGCATCATGCTATTCCCCACACAATTTGACGTCATCGTCGTCGGCGGCGGACACGCCGGCACCGAAGCCGCACTGGCCGCGGCACGCATGGGCCAGAAGACCCTGCTGCTGACGCACAACATCGAAACCCTGGGCCAGATGTCCTGCAATCCGTCCATCGGCGGCATCGGCAAGGGCCACCTGGTCAAGGAAGTCGATGCGATGGGTGGGGCGATGGCGATCGCCACCGACGAAGCCGGCATCCAGTTTCGCATCCTGAACTCCTCCAAAGGCCCGGCCGTGCGCGCTACCCGCGCCCAGGCCGACCGCGTGCTGTACAAGGCGTCAATCCGCTCGCGCCTGGAGAACCAGCCCAACCTGTGGCTGTTCCAGCAGGCCGTGGACGACCTGATGGTCGAAGGCGATCGTGTCATCGGTGCCGTGACCCAGACCGGAATCCGCTTCCAGGGCAGGGCGGTGGTGCTGACCGCCGGCACTTTCCTGGACGGGAAGATCCACGTCGGTCTGAACAACTACTCCGGCGGCCGTGCCGGCGACCCCCCTGCGGTCTCGCTGTCGGCCCGCCTGAAGGAGTTGAAGCTGCCGCAGGGGCGCCTCAAGACCGGCACGCCGCCGCGTATCGACGGCCGCAGCATCAACCTGGCGATCCTCGAAGAGCAGCCGGGCGACCTGGATCCGGTGCCGGTGTTTTCCGTCATGGGCAACGCCGGGATGCATCCGCGCCAGATGCCGTGCTGGATCACCCATACCAACAGCCGCACCCATGACATCATCCGCGGCGGCCTGGACCGCAGCCCGATGTACACCGGCGTGATCGAAGGCGTGGGCCCGCGCTACTGCCCGTCCATCGAAGACAAGATCCATCGCTTCTCGGGCAAGGATTCGCACCAGATCTACCTGGAACCCGAGGGCCTGACCACCCACGAGTTCTACCCCAACGGCATCTCCACCAGCCTGCCGTTCGACGTGCAGCTGGAGCTGGTGCGCTCGATGAAGGGCCTGGAAAACGCCCACATCCTGCGTCCCGGCTATGCCATCGAATACGATTATTTCGACCCGCGCGGCCTGAAGTCCTCGCTGGAAACCCGCCAGATCGCCGGCCTGTTCTTCGCCGGCCAGATCAACGGCACCACCGGCTACGAGGAAGCCGCCGCCCAGGGCATGCTGGCCGGCATCAACGCCGCGCTGCAGACCCAGGGGCGTGAAGCCTGGACGCCGCGCCGCGACGAAGCCTACCTCGGCGTGCTCGTCGACGACCTGGTCACGCAAGGCGTGCAGGAGCCGTACCGCATGTTCACCAGCCGCGCCGAGTACCGCCTGTCGCTGCGCGAAGACAACGCCGACCTGCGCCTGACCGAGATCGGCCGCGAGCTCGGCTGCGTGGGTGACGCCCAGTGGGCCGCCTTCGACAAGAAGCGCGAAGCCGTTGCACGTGAAATGGAACGCCTCAAGACCACCTGGGTGAACCCGCGCATCCTGCAGGCGGCCGAAGCCGAGCGCGTGCTGGGCAAGGCCATCGAGCGCGAATACAACCTGATCGACCTGCTGCGCCGTCCCACCGTCACCTATGACAGCCTGATGAGCCTCACCGGCGCCGAAGGCCAGCCGCTGGCCGGCCCCGGCATCGAAGACGGCCCGGTGCGCGAGCAGGTCGAGATCCAGGTCAAGTACGCCGGCTACATCGCCCGCCAGGCCAGCGAGATCAGCCGCCAGGACCACAATGAAAACCTGAAGCTGCCGGCCGACCTCGACTACATGGACGTCAAGGCCCTGTCCATCGAGGTGCGCCAGAAGCTGAACAAGCACAAGCCCGAAACCCTGGGCCAGGCTTCCCGCATTTCCGGCGTGACGCCGGCGGCGCTGTCGCTGCTGCTGGTGCACCTGAAGAAGGGCGGCCTGAAGAACGCCACGCAGAACGCCGCCAACGAAGCGGCCTGAACAACCCAACAGCACAAGAACAAGACGGACCACGGATGAGCATCACGGCAGACCAAAGCACCCTGACCCAAACGCTGAAGAACGGCGCCGCCGCACTCGGGCTGGACCTCAACGAGCGCCAGCTCGCGCGCCTGATGGCCTACCAGGCCCTGATGCTGAAGTGGAACAAGGTGTACAACCTGACCGCGTTGCGCGACCCGGCCCAGGTCGTGAGCCACCACCTGCTCGACTCGCTGGCCGCGGTGCCGGCCTTCGCCGGCGCGCGGCGCGTGCTCGACGTGGGCGCCGGCGGCGGCTTGCCGGGCATCGTGCTGGCCATCTGGGCGGCCGATGCCGAGCCGGAAATGCAGATCAACCTGGTCGACACGGTGCAGAAGAAGACCGCCTTCCTGACCCAGGTGAAGGCCGAGTTGCAATTAAGCAACGTATCGGTCTTCCACGCCCGGGTGGAAGAGTTGTCCACAGAGCAACTCTACGACGTCATCACCTCGCGCGCCTTCGCGGAACTCAACGACTTCATCGACTGGTCGAACCATCTGTTGCAGCAGGGCGGCAGGTACATCGCCCTCAAAGGCGTCATGCCGCAACAGGAAATCGACCGGTTGCCGCCGGGCTGGAAAGTGCAGAAGGTACAGCCCTTGCATGTGCCGGGACTGGATGCCGAACGGCATCTCATCTTTATCGAAAGAGCGTCCTGATGAAACTCCTCGCCCGGGCCGTCGCGGCCACACTGATGTCGTTTGCCGTCACCGCCGCCGCCTGTGCGCAGGAAGTGAAGACCGTCCCCGCGGTCGACCTGAAGCGGTACGCCGGCAAATGGTATGAGATCGCCAAGATCCCCAACGGCTTCCAGAAGAAGTGCGTCTCCGGCACCACCGCCGAATACCGCGCGCTGGAGGGTGGCGAGATCGGCGTCACCAACCGCTGCAAGACCGCCGACGGCAGCGACGAGGCGCAAGGCGTGGCGCGCGTCGTCCCCGGCAGCAACAACAGCAAGTTGCAGGTGCGCTTCGCGCCGTCCTGGCTGGGCTGGTTGCCGATGGTGTGGGGTGACTACTGGATCATGGCGCTGGACGAGCAGTACACGCTGGCCACCGTCGGCAGCCCCACGCGTGAATATCTCTGGATACTGTCGCGCACGCCCACCATCAGCGACGAGCAATACGAGAACGCCGTCAACGACGCCACCAAGCAGGGCTTCGACACCTCGCGGCTGGTGAAGAGCAAGCAGTAAGAGCAAAGAGTAAGAGCAAGCCAGCACGCAACAGGCAATACGCAACACGTGCGTCACGCACGGCACAGACCAACAACATCAGGGAGGCGGCACCATGCAGGCACTGTTTCATTCCATCGGCATCACCGACGTCTGGCAGCTCATCGCCGCCACCATGGTGTTCCTGCTGCTGCCCGGCCCCGGCACCTTCTGCGTGCTGACCTGCTCGGCCAAGCACGGCGTGCGCGGCGGCTTTGCCGCCATCGCCGGACTGATGCTGGGCGACATCGTGCTGATGTTCCTGGCCGCCATCGGCGTGGCCGCGCTGCTGCACGCCAATCCGCTGCTGTTCCGCGGCCTGCAGTACCTGGGCGCGGTGTATCTGGCCTACCTCGGATTGCGCCTGCTGTTTGCAAGAGGCGAGGGCGGTGGTACAGTCGTACCCTTTTCCAACGCAGCGGATTTCCGGCGCGGCTTTCTGGTGACGCTGATCAACCCGAAAGCCATCGTGTTCTACATGGCGTTCTTCCCGCTGTTCCTGGATCCCGCCACGCAACAGGGCGCGCTCACTTTCGTCACGATGGGCGCGGTGATCTGCTGCTGCACCGCCTTCTACGGCAGCCTCCTGGTCCTGGTCGGCAACATGGCGGCGCGGCGCCTGGCGCGTAACCGCACCATCGCCAACCTGGCTTCGCGCGCGGCAGGCATTTTCCTGATCGGCTTCGGCATCAAGTTGACGACACAATAAGCGAGTAATCAAAACAACATGGCTAAAATTTTTTGCGTCGCCAACCAGAAGGGCGGCGTCGGTAAGACCACTACCGCAGTCAACCTCGCCGCCGGCCTGGCCCAGCACAACCAGCGCGTCCTGCTGGCCGACCTCGATCCGCAGGGCAACGCCACCATGGGCGCCGGCATCAACAAGGCCACGCTGGAAGGCTCGATCTACGAAGTGCTGCTGGGCATGTCCGACATCCGCAGCGTGCGCAAGACGTCCGAGGCCGGCAAGTTCGACGTGCTGCCCGCCAACCGCGAACTGGCCGGCGCCGAAGTCGAGATGGTCGAACTGGAGCAGCGCGAGGCGCGCCTGAAGAACGCCTTCGCCCAGGTCGCCGACGACTACGACTTCATCCTGATCGACTGCCCGCCGGCGCTGTCGATGCTCACGCTCAACGGCCTGTGCTCGGCGCACGGCGTGATCATCCCGATGCAGTGCGAGTACTACGCGCTGGAAGGCCTGTCCGACCTGGTCAACACCATCAAGAAGGTGCACGCCAAGCTGAACCCGGAGCTGAAGGTGATCGGCCTCTTGCGCGTGATGTTCGACCCGCGCATGACGCTGTCGCAGCAGGTCTCCGACCAGCTCGAGCAGCACTTCGGCGACAAGGTCTTCAAGACCGTGATCCCGCGCAACGTGCGCCTGGCCGAAGCGCCGTCCTACGGCGTGCCGGGCGTGAACTTCGATCCCAATTCCAAGGGTGCGCAGGCCTATATCGCGTTCGGCGCGGAAATGGTCGATCGCATCAAGACGCTGTAATTTATCCACAGCGTCGTTTTTCATCAGGCAATCCAATGGCAACATCACTGAAAAAATCCAAGGGCCTGGGACGCGGCTTAGACGCGCTCCTCGGCGGCTCCTCCGACATCACCGAAGAGGCGCAAGCCCAGGCCGCACAGGCCGGCCTGCCCAGCGTGATGGCCGTCACCGAACTGCAGGCCGGCAAGTACCAGCCGCGCAGCCGCATGGACGAGGGCGCGCTGAACGAACTGGCGGCCTCCATCAAGGAGCAGGGTCTCTTGCAGCCCATCCTGATCCGCGCCATCGGCAACAAGAACGGTAAGGACGTCTACGAGATCATCGCCGGCGAACGCCGCTTCCGCGCCGCCAAGATCGCCGGGCTGACCGAGGTGCCGGTGCTGGTCAAGAACGTCGACGACCAGACCACCGCCGCCATGGCGCTGATCGAAAACATGCAGCGCGAGGACCTGAACCCGCTGGAAGAAGCGCAGGGCATCCATCGCCTGATCACCGACTTCGCCTTCACGCACGAACAGGCCGCGGTCGCCGTGGGCCGTTCGCGCAGCGCCGTGTCCAACCTGCTGCGCCTGCTGAACCTGGCCAAGCCGGTGCAGACCATGCTCATGGCCGGCGACATCGACATGGGCCATGCCCGCGCGCTGCTGGTGGTGGACGCCGCCACCCAGATCCAGCTGGCCAACCAGATCGTCGCCAAGCGCATGTCGGTGCGCGACGCCGAGAAGCTGGTCACCCGCGCCTCGGCCGAGCAGGCCGCCGCCAAGCCGCGCGAAGGCCGCGAAAAATCGCGCGACATCGCGCGCCTGGAAGAAGAACTGTCCGACCTGCTGGCCACGCAAGTGAGCATCAAGACCGGCGCCCGCAACAAGGGGCAACTGATCATCAACTTCAGCGACCTCGATGCGCTGGATGGGGTGATCACGCGCTTGCGCGGGGAGTCGGTGGAGTCCTGACGCGGTTCTTTCGCGATCGACAAGAACGCCGTCCGGTTTGCGCCGGACGGCGTTTTTGTTTGTGCGTCGACGGTGCGCGACGCACGACACACAGTGGATGGGCTCGAACCACCGAGGGTTCAAGTTTTCTCCGTCATGTCGTCACGGCGCAGGCCGGGATCCAGCGTCGTTGACCGACCTCAAAAAGAAAGAGGGCCGCCCCACCGGAGCAGCCCTAAAATAATGATATAAATAATTTACGAATCAGAACGAGCGCTGCACATCCGACCTCGGCGGCAGCTGGTAGCTCCAGGTCTCGGTCAGCACCTTGGGGCCGGCAATCAGCGCCGCGCGCAGTTCGGTGGCCTGCGCCACGTTCCTGATCTTCACGCGCAGCGTCAGGCGCCAGCCGTTGATGGCGGGATTGGGCTGCAGCTGGGCGTCGATCAGTTCGCCGTTGTTGGACACGCTCACCTGCGGCTGCACCTGGGTGCCGGCCGGCAGCTTGGCCAGCGCCGGGCCGGTGAAGTCGACCAGCAGGGCGGTGGTGCCGTCGAAGGCGCGGATCAGGTTGGCCTGCGTCAGTTCGCCGTCGGTATGGAAGGTCTGCTTCACCCAGCCCACTTCATCCTTCAGGATCGCCGCTTCATCCATGGTCCAGTGGATGCGATAGTCCACCGACAAGGGCGTGCCCTTGGCCGGCAGTTGCGCCGGCAGCCAGTAGGCCACGATGTTGTCGTTGGTCTCGTCGGCGGTGGGGATCTCCACCAGCTGCACCGAGCCACGGCCCCAGTCTCCCCTGGGCTCGATCCATGCGCTCGGGCGCAGGTCGTAGCGGTCCTTCAGGTCCTGGAAGTTGGCGAACTCGCGGCCGCGCTGCAGCAGGCCGAAGCCCCTGGGATTGGTCACCTCGAAGGAGCTGACTTCCACGTTCTGCGGATCGTTCAGCGGGCGCCACAGCCACTCGCCGTTGCCGGTGTGGATGGCCAGGCCGTTGGAGTCGTGGATCGCCGGACGGAAGTTGCGGCGCGACGATTGCTGGTTGGGGCCGAACAGGAACATGCTGGTCAGCGGCGCCACGCCCAGGCGTCCCACCTCGCCGCGCAGGAACACGCGCGCCTGCACATCCAGCAGCGAATCCTGGCCGGGCGTGAGCGTGAACTTGTAGGCGCCGGTGGCGCGCGGCGAGTCGAGCAGGGCGTAGAAGGTCAGCTGCTTCTCGCCGGGTTTGGGACGCTGGATCCAGAACTCGCGGAAGTTGGGAAACTCCTCGCCGCTCATCATCGCCGTGTCGATCGCCAGCCCGCGCGCCGACAGGCCATAGACCTGGCCTTTGCCGATCACGCGGAAGTAGCTCGCGCCCAGCACGCTCATGACCTCATCTTCCTTGTCGGCGCGGTTGACCGGATACACCACGCGAAAGCCTGCATAACCCAGGCGCGAGGTGCTTTCCTTGTCGAAATGCAGGTCGCCGAAATCGAAGCGGTCGGTGCTGTAGCCGACTTCCTGCACGCGGCCGTCGATGATCTCGTGGATCAGCACCGGCGCGTTGAACTGCATGCCCTGGTGATAGAAGGCCAGCTTGAACGGCGTCTTCTGGTCGCGCCATTCGAACTTCTCGCTCCTGGGCTGGATCTTCATGTAGTCGGCGAACTGCATGCCCGAAAACACCGGCGGCAGGTTGCTGGCCGGCTTCTGGTACGGCTGGTCGGCCAGGGCCTTGGCGCGCGCCGTGGCCTGTTCCAGCGAGAAACTCTGCTGCGCCTGGGCCGATGCCGCCAGCAGGGCGGCCGTCAGCAGCAGGGCGCTGCGCAAAGGGGACATCTTCAGCATGTTGGCAATCACTCATCTCTCCACATAGTCGCGGCGCCCACAGGCGCCGCAAGCCGCTTGCCATGCCGGCAAGCATCAAAACAGAATAATATAGCGAACCGTAAAGGCACCGGCGCGTCATAGAACAAGCATCAATCGCGCCACGCATTGCGCCGCCGCCCACAGGCGCCACCGGCCGCCGCTTTCTTTATGAGGGCGTGCCGCCGCCAAAGTTTAGAAAAAGAGAGGAATTTACGTGTCCAACAAGCCCACCGAAAGGCCGGCCGCCCGCGCGCGCCGCCAACGACCGCGTCATGCCCTGGCCCTGAGCGCGCTGGCGTGCGCCGCCGCCTTGCTGGCGCCGCCCGCGTGGTCACAGGCCAATGCGGCCTTGCTCGGCGACAAGACCGCCTTCATCGACGACCTGATGCGCCAGATGACGGTCGACGAAAAAATCGGCCAGCTGCGCCTGGTCAGCATCGGCCCCGACATGCCGGCCAAGAAGCTGGCCGAGGAGTTCGCCGCCGGCCGCGTCGGCGGCACCTTCAATTCGGTCACCCGCAAGGACAATCGCCCGCTGCAGGAAGGCGCCATGCGCTCGCGCCTGAAGATCCCGGTGTTCTTCGCCTACGACATCATCCACGGCCATCGCACCACCTTCCCGATCGGCCTGGGCCTGGCCTCGAGCTGGGACCTGGACGTGGTCGCCCGGGCCATGCGCGTGTCGGCCAAGGAAGCCGCCGCTGACGGCATCGACATGACCTTCGCGCCGATGGTCGACATCAGCCGCGACCCGCGCTGGGGCCGCACCTCCGAAGGCTTCGGCGAAGATCCCTACCTGGTCTCGCGCATCGCCGAGGTCTCGGTGCGCGCGTTGCAGGGCGAGACCAAGCCGATCGCCGCCGACCGTGTGATGGCCAGCGTCAAGCACTTCGCGCTGTATGGCGCCGTTGAAGGCGGGCGCGACTACAACGTGGTCAACATGGACCCGCAGCGCATGTACAACGACTACCTGCCGCCGTATCGCGCCGCCATCGACGCCGGCGCCGGCGCGGTGATGGTGGCGCTGAACTCCATCAACGGCGCACCCGCCACCTCCAACACCTGGCTGCTGCAGGACCTGTTGCGCAAGGAGTGGGGCTTCAAGGGCCTGACCGTGAGCGACCACGGCGCCATCACCGAGCTGGTGAATCACGGCGTGGCGCAAAACGAAAGCGAAGCCGCACGCCTGTCGATCAAGGCCGGCACCGACATGAGCATGGCCGACCAGGTCTACATCAGCCAGCTGCCCGGGCTGCTGAAGTCGGGCAAGGTCTCGCAGCAGGAACTGGACAACGCGGTGCGCGAGATCCTCGGCGCCAAGTACGACCTGGGCCTGTTCAAGGATCCCTACGCGCGCATCGGCCACGAGTCGGGTGATCCTGCGGATGTGAACGCCGAGAGCCGCCTGCATCGCACCGATGCGCGCGCGGTGGCGCAGCAGTCCATGGTGCTGCTGGAGAACCGCAACGGCGCGCTGCCGCTGAAGAAGAACGCGCGCATCGCGCTGGTCGGTCCGCTGGCCGATTCGCACCTCGACATGCTGGGCAGCTGGTCCGGCGCCGGCGTGAACAAGCAGACCGTCACCGTGAAGCAGGGCCTGGAGCAGGCGCTGCAAGGCGGCAAGCTGAGCTACGCGCGCGGCGCCAACATCACCGAAGACAAGCACATCGTCGACTACCTCAACTTCCTCAACTGGGACGACCCGGAGGTGGTGCAGGACAAGCGCAGCCCGCAAGCCATGATCGACGAGGCGGTCAAGGCCGCGCGCAATGCCGACGTGGTGGTGGCCGCGGTGGGCGAGTCGCGCGGCATGTCGCATGAGTCCTCCAGCCGCACCCAGCTGACGCTGCCTGAGAGCCAGCAGGCGCTGCTGAAGGCCTTGAAGGCCACCGGCAAGCCGCTGGTGCTGGTGCTGATGAACGGTCGTCCGCTGGACCTGAACTGGGCGCGCGAGAACGCTTCCGCGATCCTGGAGACCTGGTACACCGGCACCGAAGGCGGCCATGCGATTGCCGACATCCTGTTCGGCGAGGTCAACCCGTCCGGCAAGCTGCCGATTACCTTCCCGCGTTCGGTGGGGCAGATCCCGGCCTACTACAACCATGCGCGCCTGGGCCGTCCGTTCACCGAAGGCAAGCCCGGCAACTACACCTCGCAGTACTTTGAAGAACCCAACGGCCCGCTGTACCCGTTCGGCTATGGCCTCAGCTACACCGAGTTCAGCCTGTCGGACGTGACGGTCTCGCAGCCGACGATGAAGGCCGACGGCCGCGTCGACGCCACCGTGACGGTGAAGAACACCGGCCGCCGCGCCGGCGCCACCGTAGTGCAGCTTTATATCCGTGACCAGGCCGCTTCCGTCGTGCGTCCGGTCAAGGAACTCAAGGACTTCCGCAAGGTGATGCTGCAGCCGGGCGAGCAGAAGGAAGTGCGCTTCACCATCGACCGCCGCGCACTGAGCTTCTACAACGCCAAGCTGGAGTACGTGGCCGAGCCGGGCGAGTTCCAGGTGCAGGTGGGACTGGATTCCAAGGATGTGAAGACGGCGTCGTTCACGCTGGAGTGAGAGGGGATTGCCGGCGTCGTTCAGCGCGATCCGCCGGAATAAGAAAGGGCGCACCGCACGGTGCGCCCTTTATTTTTATCCACTGCAAAAATTGTATAAACAATTATTCACGCAAGATCTCCCGCGCCTTCACTCCTTCTCGCGCAAGCTCGCCGGCATCGCGAACATCAGCAACAGCATGCACAGGATGGTCATGCCGCCGATCGCATACAACGCCGGCGTGGTGCTGCCGGTGACGTCGCGGATGCGGCCCACCATCACCGGGCTGACGATGCCGCCCAGCTGACCCAGCGTGTTGATCAGCGCGATGCCGGCCGCCGCGCCGGCGCCCGTCACCAGCTTGGGCGGCAGCGCCCAGAACGCCGGGATCGAAGCGACCACGCCCGCGCCCATCACGCCCAGCGCCGCGATCAGCAGCGCGGTCTGCTTCTCGAATATGCCGGCGGCGAAGAAGCCGATGGTGGCCAGCGCCAGCAGGCCGATGACGAAGCGGCGGCGCTCGCCGCGCGCATCCGACAGGCGGCCCACCACGATCATGGCGATGGCACCGCAGATGTAGGGCACCGCGGTCAGCAGGCCGATGATGGTCGGGTTCTGGGTGCCGGCGGTGCGGATCAGGTGCGGCGCCCAGAAGTTCAGCCCGTAGGACGCGACCTGGATCAGGAAGTACACCAGGCCCAGCATCAGGAAGCCTGGCGTTTTGATCGCCGACAGCAGCGAGTGGCCGCGCTCATGGCGCGCCGGCGAAGAGACATGCGCCGACAGCGTCTGCTGCTCGGCCGGCGAAAGCCAGTGCGCGTCCTCGATGCGGTCCTTCAGCTGGCGCAGCACCACCAGGCCCAGCAGGATGCAGGGCAGGCCGCCCAGCATGAACAGCCAGTGCCAGCCGCGGATGCCCATCACACCTTCCAGGTGGCCCAGGATCATGCCCGAGACCGGCGCGCCGATCAGGCCGGCGAAGGCCGAGGCCAGGAACAGCATGGAGGTGATGCGGCCGCGATGGCTGTTGGGGAACCACAGCGTCAGGTAGTACAGCACGCCGGGCGCGAAGCCGGCCTCCATGGCGCCGATGATGAAGCGCAATCCGTAGAACTGCCACTCGCTGGTGACGAACACCATGGCCGCCGTCGCCAGCCCCCAGGAGATCATGATGCGCGCGATCCAGCGGCGCGCGCCGACCTTGTAGAGGAACATGTTGCTGGGCACTTCGAACAGCACATAGCCCACCACGAACAGGCTCGCGCCCAGGCCGTAGGCGGTGTCGGACAGGCCGAGGTCGCCCTGCAGCTGGAACTTGGCGAAGCTGATGTTGATGCGGTCGAAGAAGGCGAACAGGTAGCAGATCATGATCAGCGGCATGATGTGCCAGGTGGCGCGGCGCACGATGGCGCCGACGTCCGAGGACGGCGCTTGTGCGGCGGTGGATTGGCGCGGCAGATCCGCGGCGGCGTGGGTGCTCATCTTGCTTGTCTCCTTGTTGAAATTGACGGCGTAAGGACGGCTTGCCGGCGCGCGCTGGGCGCGGCCGGTGATCTTCTCTTCTTGTTGTGATGCGTGGCTGTCAGGCGGCCTGCAACGCGGCCGGGACGGGATGCAGGTCGCAGTTGCGCCCCGCCTTCGCCACCTGGCCCGGCACTTCATGTCCCAGCAATGCCGGCAGCCGGCGCGACATGGCGATCAGGTGTGGCAGGTCGATGCCGGTGTCGATGCCGACCTCGTCGCACAGGTTCACCAGGTCCTCGGTGCAGATGTTGCCGGAGGCGCCGGGCGCGAACGGGCAGCCGCCCAGTCCGCCCAGCGCGGCGTCGAAGCGGCGCGCGCCGGCCTCATACGCGGCCAGCACGTTGACCAGTCCCAGCCCGCGCGTATTGTGGAAATGCAGCGTGAGGGCACAGGCCGGCAGCAGCGCGAGCGCGCGCGTGACGATGCGCCTGACCTGCACCGGGTTGGCCATGCCGGTGGTGTCGGCCAGCGTCACGTTGGGAATGCCCAGCGCGAGGTAATGCGCGACGATCTCCAGCACGCGGTCTTCATCTATCCTGCCCTCGAACGGACACCCGAAGGTGGTAGCCACCGTGGCATTGAGCGAGACCGGATGCTGCGCGGCGAAGGCGACGATCTCGCCGAAGCCCGCCAGCGAAGCCTCGCAGCTCATGCGCATGTTGGCGCGATTGTGGGTCTGGCTGGCCGACATCACCAGGTTGATCTCATCGGCGCCGGCGGCAATGGCGCGCTGCGCGCCTTTCAGGTTGGGAACCAGCGCGACGTAGGTCACGCCCACGCGGCGGGCGATGCCGCGAAACACGTCCTCGCCGTCGCGCAGCGCCGGGATGGCCTTGGGCGAGACGAAGGAGCCGGCTTCGATGCGCGTGAAGCCGGCTTGCGACAAGCCGTCCACTAGCGCTATCTTGTCGGTCGTCGCGACCCAGGTCGGTTCGATCTGCAGGCCGTCGCGCGGTGCGACCTCCTGCACGATCAGGCGATCGGAATGGCTGGCGTTCATTGCACCACCCCCTGTTCGCGCAGGCGTGCGATCTCGTTGTCGTCAAAGCCCAGTCCGGCCAGGATCTCGCCGGTGTGCTGGCCCAGCGGCGGGCCTTGCCAGCGCACTTCGCCCGGCGTGTCGGAGAGCTTGGGCACGATGCCCGGCATCTTCACTTCCACGCCGTCGGGCAGGCGCGCCGCGAGGATCATGTCGCGCGCCTGGTAGTGCGGATCGGCCACGATGTCGGCCACCGAATAGATGCGACCGGACGGCACGCCGGCCTGCTCCAGCGCATCGAGCACCTCGGCGATGGTGTGCGCCGAGGTCCAGCCGGCAATCGCCGCGTCCAGCAGCGCCACCTGTTGCACGCGGCCGTCGTTGTGCTCCAGCGCCGGATCGTCGGCCAGGTCGGCGCGGCCGATGGTGTGCATCAGGCGCTTGAAGATGGGGTTGCTGTTGCCGGCGATGACGACGAAGCTGCCGTCGCGCGTCGGATAGGTATTGGAGGGCGCGATGCCGGGCAGGGCGCCGCCGCTGCGCTCGCGCACGTGGCCCAGCAGGTCGTATTCGGGCACGGTGCTTTCCATCAGGTTGAACACACTCTCCACCAGCGAAACGTCGACCACCTGGCCTTCGCCCTGGCCGGTCTTCACGCGCAACAGCGACATCAGCGCACCGATCACGCCGTGCAGCGAGGCCAGCGAGTCGCCCAGGCTCACGCCGGCGCGCGCCGGCACGCCGTCGGGCTCGCCGGTGGTGTAGCGCATGCCGCCCATGGCCTCGCCGATGGCGCCAAAGCCGGGTCGATCCTTGTACGGGCCGGTCTGGCCGTAACCCGAGATGCGCACCAGCGTCAGCTTCGGGTTCAGCGCATGCAGCACGTCCCAGCCCAGGCCGATGTTTTCCAGCGCGCCGGGTTTCATGTTCTCGATCAGCACATCGGCTTCGGCCGCGAGGCGGCCGATCAGGGCGATGCCCTCGGCCGACTTCAGGTTCACCGACAGCGATTTCTTGTTGCGCGACTGCAGGTACCACCACAGCGAGGTGCCCTCGTGCAGCTTGCGCCATTTGCGGATGGGATCCCCGTGCACCGGGGCTTCGATCTTGATCACTTCCGCGCCGAACTCGGCCATCATGCGCGCGGCGAACGGCGCGGCGATGAGGGTGCCGATTTCGATGACGCGGATGCCTTTGAGAGGTCCACTCATCTTTGTCTCCTTCTTCCTGTCACGGCAGGATAGAAAAAGACGGCGGAGAACGTCCAACCGCATTTCGGCAAGCAGCGTTCGCGGTTGGCGAACGCTCGCATGCTGCCGCTATTTGCGGGCGCGGGGTTTGCGCGCGGAGGGCGCCGGCGTGGCGCGCTCTTCGGCGCCGCGCAGGAAATCGAACAGCGCGCGCGACACCGGCGAGAGCGCGTCGGCATGGCGCACCACGATGCGCAGCTCGCGGTGCGCCCAGGGCTCGTCGATGGCCACCGCCGCCAGGCCGAGCGGCCGGCCGATCGCCTCGAACACCCCGGCCGGGATCACGCCCAGCCCCATGCCGGCCTGCGCCATGCGGCACACGGCGTCGAAGCCGGGCACGTGGATGCGCATCTTCAGCGGCTTGCCCGAGCTGCGCGCGGCGAGATGGGTGCGCTGGTTGATGGAGCTGTCGGCATGCAGGCCGACGTGGTCGTAATCCAGCGACTCTTCGAAGGACACATGCTTCCTGCGCGCCAGCGGATGCGATGCGCCCATCACCAGCACCACATGGTCGCGCCGGTAGAGTTCGGTCTGCAGGTCGCCGGTGTCGGCCTCGCCGGAGCAGATGCCCAGGTCCGCCCAACCGTCGGCCACGCCCTTGACCACGCTGCCGCTGGGGCGCTCTTCGAGGTCGAGCTTGACCTGCTCGTGCAGGCGCGAGAACAGCATCAGGTCTTCCGGCAGGAACTCCACGATGGCCGACAGGTTGGCCACCATGCGCACGTAGCCGCGCACGCCCTGCGCATGCTCGGCCAGCTCGTGGCCGATCGCATCCACCGACAGCAGCACGCGCCGCGCGTGCGAGAACAGCGTCTCGCCGGCGGCGGTCAGTTCCATGCCGCGCGCGTGGCGCACGAACAGCGGCATGCCGATCGCCTCTTCCAGCTCCACCAGCCGCTTGCTGGCGGCCGAGACCGCGATCGCCTCGCGCGCCGCCGCGCGGGTGAGCGTGCCTTCCTCCTGCACCGCGGCGAACAGGCGCAGCGTGGTCAGGTCGAGCTTGCGGGCGAGGTTGTTGAGCATGGTGATGTATGCCGTGGTGTCGGGTGGGCCTAGCTTATCAGGATGAGGGCTCGGACGGCGCGGCGCAGAAGCTGTCGCGGTATTGCTGCGCGCTGGTACCCAGTCGTTTCTGGAACACCTGGCGCAGGTGGCCGGCGTCGCGAAAACCGCAGCGCATGGCCACGCTCTTGAGCGGCAGCGCGGAGCGTTCCAGCATGGAGCGCGCGGCGTCGACGCGGGCGCGCTCGATGAACTCGGCCGGCGTCATCTGCGCATTGCGGGCGAACACGCGCGCGAAGTTGCGCGGACTGGTCGCCGTCAGCTGCGCCAGCGTGTCCACCGTCAGCCGCTCGTCGAGATGCGCCAGCACGTATTGCTGCACGCGGCCCACCAGCGAGGTCTCTTCCGCGTAGGGTGTGAGGTAGGGGCTGAATTGCGACTGCCCGCCGCTGCGCTGCATGAACACCACCAGCCGCTTGGCCACGTTGAGCGCGACTTCCTGGCCCGCGTCCTGCGCCAGCAGTGCCAGCGACAGGTCGATGCCGGCGGTCACGCCGGCCGAGGTCCAGAGCTTGCCGTCGCGCAGCCAGATGCGGTCGGCCTCCAGCCTGATATGCGGAAATTGCTGCGCCAGCGCGGCGGCGTCATCCCAATGCGTGGTGACGCGCTTGCCGTCCAGCAGCCCCGCGCGCGCCAGCAGGAAGGCGCCGTTGCAGATCGAGCCGAAGCGCACCGAGGCCGCGGCCTGGCGCTGCAGCCACGCGCCCAGCGCAGCGTCCGGCGCCTGCTTGACCAGCACCGGGCCGCCGGCCACCAGCAGCAGGTCGGCCGCGTCTTCGGTTTGGCTGAAATGACGGTGCGCGGTGATGAGCATGCCGTTGGAACAGGCGAGGGCGCCGTTCTCCCCGGGCGCGCCCGCACCGATCACCTGCAGGCGGTAATGCGCCTGCGGCAGCAGGAAGCGGTTGGCTTCGGCGAACACGTCGAGGGGGCCGGACACGTCCAGCGATTGCACGCCGGGAAAGGCCAGCAGAGATACCGTGGGCATGGTGGGCGAGGACTCCGGGAGGCATGCGATGGCGCAGATCATACGCTTCCTGGGCGCGCCTGCCGGGGCTGGCAGGATTCGGCTTCACGCTGGCAGGAATCGTCTCCATGCGGCGCTGGCCGGCGTGCGCGCGGCTTCCGATAATGACGGCATCCCTTCAACGATCCAGGAGCCCGTCATGCAAGGCGCACCCGCCAGCCGGCAACAGCAACTCGAACAGGCCGAACGCGTCGGCCCCGCCTTTTCCGTGGACGGCATGCTGGCCGCACGCAACGGCACGCGCCGCGCGATTGCCGAGATCGCCGCGCGGGTGCGGCCGGGCATGGTGGAAGAAGACGCGGTGGAAATGGCCAAGGGCGTATTGCGCGACGCCGGGCTTGCTCTGTCGTGGCATCCGACGCGGGTGCGCTTCGGGCGCAATACGGTCAAGCCCATGCGCCTGGCGTCGGAGCCCGGGATCGTGCTGGGCGAGAACGATATCTTCTTCATCGACATCGCGCCGCGCATGGATGCGTTCGAAGGCGATGGCGGGGCGTCGTTCGTGGTGGGCAAGCACGATGAGTATGAACGGTGCGCGGCCGATGCCGAGGCCTTGTTCCATGAGTTGCGCGGGATCTGGGCGCGCGACGGCTTGACCGGGCGCCAGCTCTACGAGCATGGCAAGCAGTGGGCGCTGGCGCGGGGCTGGGTGTTGAATTTCGATTTGCCGGGGCATCGGGTTTCTGACTTTCCGCATGCGGCGATTCATACAGGATCGCTGGCTGAGTTTGATGGTGCGCCGTTGCCGGTGCGATGGATATTGGAGATTCATTTGCGGCATCCTTCGGAGGCGTTTGGGGCGTTTTTTGAGGATATGTTGCTGGGGGATTCTTTCTTTGGTTGAGGGGTGATGTTGGTTGTTGTTGGTGGTGGTGGTGGTGGTGGTGGGTAGTCTGGTCTTGCTGCGTGTCGGTGTACCGGCTCTGTGCTTATCTTTCTCCGGTCGGAAGGGAGCGCCGGGGGCGGCCCGGCAGCCGCTCACTTTTCTTGCTCCGCCAAGAAAAGTAAGCAAAAGAAGGCGGCCCCTAAGATCCAGCCCCTGCGGGGTTCCCGCCGGAGCGCGCTGAAAAATGGGCAAGACAGAGTCGCTTCGCTCGACTGTCTTGCTGATCCATTTTTCAGCGCGCTCCGGCGGCTGGCTCCCAAGGGGAAATCGTTACCGGCTCGCCTGCGGCATCGCGGGGCTTGCTGCTCGCCTTCGGCTTCGGGGGCGTGGGGCGCTGTTTTTCGTTTCTTCTTCTTCTTCTTCTTCTTCTTCTTCTTCTCGTCTATTGCACATGGACGCGTACGCACCGTCTTCATCACTCCGCCGATTGCCGATCTCATCCGCGAGGTTGCGCCCCACTGCGATATCGATGCGCAGGCTCGCTATCCAATTTAATCCGTCATCCCGGCGAAGGCCGGGATCCAGTGTCGTTCGTCGCGTCCCACGGAAGCCGTTCGGACTGAGTCGCCGCAACGCGGCGTATCGAAGTCGGCGCGCATGCCGCCGCATCGGACAAATCTGTCCACAGCCCCCGGCAAGACGAACCCCGAAACCTTCTCTTATCCACACCCATTCACGCGCGCAAAAAAAAGCCCCGTCAACCGACGGGGCTCTTCTGCCAACCACTCAACGCTCAGGCCACAGCCTCGGCCGGCTCATCATCTTCCTCGCCCAGGAACCCGCCGCTCTGGTGTGCCCAAAGGCGCGCGTACAGGCCGTTGGCGGCCAGCAGTTCGCTGTGCGTGCCTTGTTCGATGATGCGGCCCTGGTCGAGCACGATCAGGCGGTCCATCGCGGCGATGGTGGAGAGGCGGTGCGCGATGGCCACGACCGTCTTGCCTTCCATCAGCTTGTACAGGCTGGTCTGGATCGCGGCTTCGACTTCCGAGTCCAGCGCGCTGGTGGCTTCGTCCAGCAGCAGGATGGGCGCGTCCTTCAACATCACGCGGGCAATCGCGATGCGCTGGCGCTGGCCGCCGGAGAGCTTCACGCCGCGTTCGCCGACGTGGGCGTCGTAGCCGGTGCGGCCCTTGGCGTCGGCCAGGCTGCCGATGAAGCCGTGCGCTTCGGCGCGTTCGGCGGCGTGGACCATCTCGGCGTCGCCGGCGTCGGGACGGCCGTAGAGGATGTTGTCGCGCACCGAGCGGTGCAGCAGCGACGTGTCCTGCGTGACCATGCCGATCTGCGCGCGCAGGCTGTCCTGCGTGACGTGGGCGATGTCCTGGCCGTCGATCAGGATGCGGCCGCCCTCGATGTCGTAGAAGCGCAGCAGCAGGTTGACGATGGTCGACTTGCCGGCGCCGGAGCGGCCCACCAGGCCGATCTTCTCGCCGGGACGCATCACCAGGTTCAACTTGTCCACCACCGGGCGCGGCGAGGCGCCGCCGTAGCTGAAGCTGACGTTCTCGAAACGCAGCTCGCCGTCCTTCACCTTCAGCGGCTGCGCGTCGTCGGCGTCCTTCACGTCGTGCGCGCGCGAGAGCGTGTTGATGCCGTCCTGCACCGTGCCCACGTGTTCGAACAGCGCCGACATTTCCCACATCACCCAGTGCGCGATGCCGTTCAGGCGCAGCGCCATGGCGGTGCCGGCGGCGACCGCGCCGATGCCCACGCGGCCCTCGGTCCACAGGTACAGCGACACGCCGGTGGTGCCGATGATCAGGATCATGTTCAGCGCGTGGTTGACGATCTCGAAGCCCGACACCAGGCGCATCTGGCGGTTCACCGTGGTGAGGAATTCGCGCATGGCGCTGCGCGCATAGTCGGCCTCGCGGCCGGCGTGCGAGAACAGCTTCACGGTGGCGATGTTGGTGTAGGCGTCGGTGATGCGGCCGGTCATCAGCGAGCGCGCGTCGGCCTGGTTGCGCGCCACCTTGGACAGGCGCGGCACGAAGTAGCGCATGGCCAGCGCGAAGGCGCCCAGCCAGACGAAGAAGGGCACCAGCATCAGGACGTCGAAGCCGCCCACCACGCCGATCAGCGTGATGAAGTAGATGCCGATGAAGACCAGGATGTCGCCCACGATCATGCAGAAGTCGCGCACCGCCAATGCGGTCTGCATCACCTTGGTGGCGACCCGGCCGGCGAACTCGTTCTGGTAGAAGCTCATGCTCTGGCTGAGCATCAGCCGATGGAAATTCCAGCGCAGCAGCATGGGGAAATTGCCGGCCAGGGTCTGGTGCTTGTACAGCGTCTGCAGCGCGATCAGCAGCGGGCTGCCGGCCAGCACCAGCGTCAGCCACAGCAACGTATGGCCTTCCTGCGACCACAGCTGCGACGGTTCGACCTTGGCCAGCCAGTCGACGATGCGGCCCATCATGGCGAACAACAGCGCCTCGAACACGCCGATGATGGCCGTCATCAGCGTCATGGCGGCAATGTAGGGGCGCACGCCCTTGGTACAGGACCAGATGAAGTGCGCGAAGCCGCGCGGCGGCGGCATCGGGTGCGATTCCGGATAGGGGTGAACCAGTTTTTCAAACCAGGCGAACATGCAAACTCCACAAAAAACCGGCGGCGACGGGGGCGCCGATGCCCGTGCGGGAACGGGACAGTCGGCGGCGGGGCCGCGCGGGCGTCAGTTTCTATCGTGCGCGCCGGAGGACTGAGCCGGACGGGATGACCGGTGCGCGTATTCATGATGCGGCCGGCGGACCGGTGCGATTAGGAGATCGCTATCATGGTCCATGGGCCTGGCCGGCAACGAAGCAAAAGCTCTTCTTGTACCCCGGCCGGCGCTTGCCGTGCCGAAGGCGTGATGAAGAGGAGATGAAGCAGAATCATCTCATATCGGGCGCTGTCCTGTGTGCCGGGCGGCTGAAAAACACTTGTCGGCAAATCCGAATTGTCGGGCTGGCATCATGTCGGCCGGCGCAATCGTCATACGCCCGGCGCGCCATCGTATCCAATCGCCGGCGCGGGTTTGCGGCATACTGCCGTGCCTGTTACCGGATCGCCCATGGACATCTCCCGCCACCTCGCCGCCTTCTCCCCCTTCGAAGCGCTCGCCGCCGAACTGCTGCCGCACGTCATGGACGACGCCGGCGACGGTTCGCACGACATCTCGCACCTGGTGCGCGTGTGGAACAACGTGCGCCGCCTGCAGGCGCAGGAGGGCGGCGACCTGCGCCTGCTGCTGGCGGCGGTCCTGTTGCACGATTGCGTCCGGGTGGAAAAGAATTCGCCGCTGCGCAGCCAGGCCTCGACGCTCTCCGGGCGACAGGCGGCCGGCATATTGCAGGCATTGGGGTGGAGCGCGGAACAGGCCGCCGAGGTCGCCCACGCGGTCGAGGCGCACAGCTTCTCGGCGGCGATTGCGCCGCGTTCGCCGGAGGCGAAAATCCTGCAGGACGCCGACCGCCTGGATGCCATCGGCGCCATCGGCGTGGCGCGCTGCTTCTACACCGCGGGGCGCATGGGTTCGTCGCTGTACGACGCGGCCGACCCGCAAGCCGCCGGTCGCGCGCTGGATGACCGCCGCTACGCGCTCGATCATTTCCCGGCCAAGCTGTTCAGGTTGTCAGAGGGATTCCAGACCGCCGCCGGCGCGGCGATGGCCCGGGCGAGGGAAGAGACGATGCGGCGCTTCGTCAGCGAGATGCTCGGCGAGCTCTAAGCCGTTTCTCGCAATTGAGGGAGGGCGCGCTCCATTGTTGTTTGGGTCGCCTTGCTTCAATCGTCGATTTTTTTCTGAATCTGCCGAGAGTCGCCGTCACGCCAGTTTATTCACACCGCCACCGGCCAATAATTCCTGCCTTCGATTTTCCCCACCAAGAAAGGCAGAACATGAAACACATCGGTCCGGTCGCGCTGGCGATCTTCTTCATCGCCGGCGCCGCAGGCGCGCAGGAGACGTCGAACGATTATTACGTCGCGGCGCGCATGCAGAACGCGCATCAGGAAATCTCCGGCCAGCAGCGCTATAGTCCGCGCGCGCAGGGCATCACGCGCGATCCCGACAGCACCGACAGGCTCAGCGGATCGCTGGCCCTGGGCCGGCAACTGCCCGGCGGCTGGCGCCTGGAGGCGGAATATGCGGCGCCGGTGAATTCCAGCTTCGACACCCAGTGGCGCTTCCGGAACCCGGCCAACGGCTTCGTCGGCGCCAGCCGCAACGTGATCGAAACGCGCTCGCAGCGCCTCATGTTCAACGTCTACAAGGACTTCGCGCTGAGCCAGCGCTTCAGCCTCTATGGCGGCCTGGGCCTGGGCTGGTCGCGCATCGAGGCCGAAGGCTATCAGAATGCGACCACCCGCCGCTTCGGCAGCGAGAGCCGCAACAACCTGGCCTGGAGCGCCACCGCCGGCGTCGACTACCGGCTCGACAAGACATTCACGCTGGGCATGGGTTACCGCTACGTGGACCTGGGCCAATACCGGACCGGCCGCAACAATTTCACCAACGCCGCCAACCAGCGCGATGAGCAGCATGGCGGCCGCCTGAAGGAGCAGAACCTGTTCGCCGAACTGCGCGCAGGCTTCTGAGGCGCGTTACTGCAGCATCGTGGTCGCCGCGCTGCGCACATGGCTGGCGAAGGCGGCGGGAGCCAGCGGGCGGGCCAGGTAATAACCCTGGGCTTCGTCCACGCCCCAGTCGCGGATCATCTGCAGCGTCTGCGCGGTTTCCACGCCCTCGGCCACGATGCGGTAGTCCAGCTCCTTGGCCAGCGCGATCAACGACTGCACGATGCGGCGGTCGCGCGGGCTGACGTCGAGGTTGCGGATCAGCGACTGGTCGATCTTGACCACCGACGCCGGCACTTGCTGCAGGTAGGCGAAGTTGCTGTAGCCGGTGCCGAAGTCGTCCAGCGCCAGGCCCATGCCCAGCGCGCGGATCTCGTGCAGCATCTTCAGCACCGCCGGGCTTTGCATCCACAGCCCTTCGGTGCATTCGATCTCCACCATGGCCGGCGCGATGTCGGCCTCGATGCAGGCGCGTTCCAGGCGTTTGACGATGTCGCCTTCCTCGAAGTTGGGCGCCGACAGGTTGATCGCCAGCTTCAGGTGCATGCCTTCGCCGCGCCACGCGGCCATCTGTTTCAGCGCCGCCGTGATCACCCAGTCCGACACCGGACGGATCAGCGCGGTGCGCTCCACCAGCGGGATGAACTCGGCCGGCGAGATCGCGCCGAGCTCGCGGTGCTGCCAGCGCAGCAGCGCTTCGGCGCCGTGGTAGGCGTCGGTCTTGAGGTCCAGTTTTGGCTGGTAGGCCAGCTGGAAACCGTGCTCCGATTGGATCGCCTCCGGGATGTCGTTGAGCAGGCGGAAGCTGCGCTGGTGGCGCACGTCGGCATCGGCGTCATAGTCGGCCCAGCGGCGCTGCCGCGTGAAGGCTTCGTGCAAGGCCGCCACGGCCTTGCGCGGCGCGTCCAGCAGGGCTTCGCGCTGCGCTTCCACGCGTACGATGCCGCCGTAGCTGGGCAGGTTCAGCGGCAGCGTCATGCTGTGCACCGGCTGTTCCAGCGCCGGCGTCAGCTCGCGCAGCTGCTGCGCGAAATCGCGCTCATGCCCTTCATGCGAGAGCAGCGCGAAACGCGCATCGGTGACGTGATAGACGTCGGCGCGGCCGGCCGTCATCTGCTGCAGCCGCGCACCGACGTTGCGCACCAGGTCGTCGTAGACGCGCATGCCCAGCACGCTGGCGATCTCGAAGGCGGTGTTGGCGTCCGGCATGTCGATGTAGGCCAGCGTGCGCGGACCGGGCGTGGCCGCGGTATCGTCGTCCGCCGCGCGCAGGCGCGCCAGCGCCTCCAGGTCTTCCTGCAGCTGGTATTTGTTGGGCATGCCGGTCAGCGCGTCGACGCGGCCCACCGCGCGCCGCAGCAGCATCTGCGACATCGCCAGCGCGGCCAGTTGCTGCAGTTGCCTGCGCTGGGCCGGGGTGAAGCTGCGCGCTTCGGTGGCCGTGACGCACAGCGCGCCGATGGCGTGGCCGTCCGGCGTGATCAGCGGCGCGCCGGCGTAGAAGCGGATGTGCGGCGCGCCGGTCACCATCGGGTTGTCGGCGAAACGCGGGTCGGCGGCCGCGTCTTCCACCACCATCACCGCGCGCTGGGCCACGGTGTAGTGACAGAACGACTGCTCGCGCGAAGGCGCACACATGTCGGGGCCGCTTTGCGACTTGACCCACTGGCGCTCGGCATCGATCAGCGACACATACGCGCCGGTGACGCCGAAGATGCCGGCGCACAGGCGGGTGATGTTGTCCAGGTCTTCCGAGGCGCCGCTGTCGAGCAGGTGCAGGGAATGCAGCGCCGCCAGGCGCTGCAGTTCTTCTTCCGGTACGGCGAGGGCGTGTGCGTTCGCCTCAGCCATATGCGCGCTCCCTGGCGCTCACACCCAGGGCCGGCGCCGGATTGACGTCGACACTGCGCAGCGGCAGCACGTTGGATGGCGCGGCGGCCATCGGCGCAAGGGCCGAGGGCGGCTCCAGCTGGAACACGCCCACCGCGTGGTTCAGGTTGACCGCCTGGTCCTGCAGCGTAGCCACGGCGGCGCTGGCCTGTTCCACCAGCGCGGCGTTGTGCTGGGTGACCTGGTCCATCAGCGCGATCGCCTTGTGCACTTCCTCGATGCCCAGGCTCTGCTCGTGGCTGGCGGCGGAGATCTCGCCCATCACGTCGGTCACGTGCTGCACGCTGGTGACGATCTGCTGCATGGTGCTGCCGGCCTGCTCGACCAGCTTGGTGCCGTTCTCGACGTTGTCCACCGAGGTGTCGATGAGCTGTTTCACTTCCTTGGCGGCGGCTGAGCTGCGCTGCGCGAGGTTGCGCACTTCGGTGGCGACCACGGCGAAGCCGCGGCCCTGTTCGCCGGCGCGCGCCGCCTCCACCGCCGCGTTCAGCGCCAGAATATTGGTCTGGAAGGCGATGCCGTCGATCACGCTGATGATGTCCACGATCTTGCGCGACGAGTCGTTGATGGCGGCCATGGTGTCGACCACCTCGGCCACGATGGCGCCGCCCTGCTTGGCGATGTCGGAGGCGTTGTGCGCCAGCTGGTTGGCCTGGCGCGCGTTGGCGTCGTTCTGCTTGACGGTGGCGGTGAGCTGCTCCATGGCCGAGGCGGTTTCTTCCAGCGAGGCGGCCTGGTCTTCGGTGCGGGCCGACAGGTCGGTGTTGCCGGCGGCGATCTGGGCGCTGATGGTGGCCACGCCGGCGGCGGCGTCGCGCACTTCGGTGACGGTGGCGCGCAGGTTGCCGCTCATCTCGGAGAGCGCGGCCATGATGCTCACGCGCTCGCCGCCGTCGTTCCTGCGCAGCGCCACCTCGTGGTACAGCTCGCCGCGGTCGACCGCCAACGCCAGCTGCTTGACGTCGTCAGGCTCGGCGCCCAGCGCGCGGCGAATCGAGCGGGTGATCAGCGTGGCCAGCACGACGCCGGCCACCAGCGCGGCGGCCAGCAGCGCCAGCATGAAGGCCTGGAAGCCGTGCGCCACCGCGCGCGCCTTGGCCGACTCGGCCTGGCTCATGCTCTCCTGCAGGTCGATGAACTGGTTGATCGCGGCCAGCCACTCGGTGAAGGCGGGCTTGGCCTGGGTGAGCATCATCTGGCGCGCGCCGTCGATGTCGCCGGCGTTGCGGGCGGCGATGATCCTGGCCGCCAGCGGCATGGCGCGCGCTTCGATGGCCTTGATCCGTTCCAGGTCGGCGCGTTCTTCGGCGCGCACCTGCTTGCCGCGTTCGCCGGCGAAGATCGCGTCCAGCGGCTTGGCCGATTGCTGGTAGTCGGCATCGAGCTTGTTGATCTGGGCCAGTACGTCCTTCACCTCGGCGTCGCCCACCAGGGTCAGGTCGCGCAGGGCGATGGCGCGGTCGTGCACGCTGCCGCGGAAGTTGATGGCGTAGCGCTGCTTGACGTTGTTGTCTTCGCTGACGGTAGTCAGGCTGCCTTCGATGGAATTGACCTTGGAGATGCTGAGCACCGTCAGCACCAGCATCATCGCCAACACCAGCGCGAAACTCAGCGCCAGCCTGGCCGCCACGCTCAATGTGGCGCGTTGTTCGGTTACGGCATTCATGTTCTTGTGCTCCCTGAAGTGATTGGTCTGCCGTTGCCGGCGTATATCGCTGGTGAAAATATGTCGCTGGTGAAACCGGGTGTCGGTGCCGCCGATTATTGCCGCCGCCATCAGGGCCGCCAACTATACGGAGGTATTACCCGCACTCGCTTTCGGATGAATTGATGAGCTGCAACAACGCGCAGATGAGGTACGGAGTTCCCGAAGCCAATGGGCGACGGCGATTGAATGTTTTGATCGCCGCGATAGACGGGACCGGTACAGCGGCTCGCTTCTTGCCGCGCGCGAAAGCCGGGGCCCGGGCGCGCCGCCCGTTAAGTCTGGCTTAAGTCTGCGGCGGCAAGCTGGACGGCAAACAACATCGCAGGACTACGCCATGAAAGCCGTCAGCACTTCGTCAGCCACCGCGCCGCCAGCCGTGCAGGCCAGCCGCGCCGAGATCTGGGGCCTGATCAGGCCGTTCTGGTTTTCCGAGCAGAAGTGGAAGGCGCTGGCGCTCCTGGCGGCGATCCTCGCGCTCAACCTCGGCATGGTCTACATCAACGTGCGGCTGAACTCCTGGAACCGCGACCTGTACGACGTGCTCCAGGCGCGCAACTATCCGCAGTTCAAGTCGCTGCTGTGGCAGTTCTCCGGGCTGGCCTTCGTCTTCATCGCGGTGGCCATCTACCGCGTCTACCTGACGCAGGCGCTGCAGATCCGCTGGCGCTACTGGATGAGCGAGCGCTACATGGACAAGTGGCTCGCGCACCGCGCCTACTACCGCATCGAACAGGGCCAGCAGGGGCGGCTGTCGGACAACCCCGACCAGCGCATCGCCGAAGACCTGCATTCGCTCACCTCCGACACCTTGTCGCTGGTGCTGGGCTTCATCTCCAGCAGCGTCACGCTGTTCTCCTTCGTGCATATCCTGTGGGCGGTCAGCGGACCGCTGTCGTTCGCCGCGCTCGGCCAGTCGTGGACCATCCCCGGCTACATGGTGTGGTTCGCCGTGGTGTACGCGGCGGTGGGCTCGGGCATCGTGTGGTGGATCGGCAAGCCGCTGGTGGGCCTGAACTTCAACCAGGAGCGTTTCGAGGCCAACTACCGGTTCGGCCTGATCCGCGTGCGCGAGCACTCGGAGGCGGTGGCGCTGTATCGCGGCGAGGCGCAGGAGCGTGCGCAGCTGGGCGCGCGCCTGGACGACATCCGCGCCAACTGGTGGGACATCATGCGCCTGACCAAGAAGCTCAACATCGCCGTCAATTTCTACGGCCAGTTCGCGATCATCTTCCCGATGCTGGTGTCGGCGCCGCGCTATTTTTCGGGCGCCATCACGCTGGGCGTGATGATGCAGATCGCCGACGCCTTCGGCCAGGAGCAGGATTCGCTGTCGTGGTTCATCAACGCCTTTTCCACCCTGGCCGGATGGAAGGCCAGCATCAACCGCCTGGCCGGTTTCAACGCCGACGTCGAGCGCGCCGCCGGCATGGCGCGCACCATCGAGGTCAGGCGCCACGCCGGCAGCGCCCTGACCATCGAGGGCCTGCAGCTGTCGCTGCCGGACGGCGCGCTGATGCTGCGCGGGCTCGATGCGCGGGTGGAGTCGGGCGAGCAGGTGCTGATCAGCGGCCCGTCCGGCAGCGGCAAGTCGACGCTGATCCGCGCCATCGCCGACGTCTGGCCGTACGGACGCGGCAGCATCGGCCTGCCGGAAGGGGCGCCGGCGATGTTCCTGCCGCAGCGCAGCTACCTGCCCATCGGCACGCTGCGCGCCGCGCTGTCGTACCCGGCCGCCGAAGGCAGCTTCGATGACGCCGCGATCGCGCGCTATCTCGCGCTGTGCCGCCTGCCGCAACTGGCGGACCGGCTGGATGTGGCGGCCAACTGGAGCCAGGCGCTGTCGCCGGGCGAGCAGCAGCGGCTGGCCTTCGTGCGGGTGTTCCTGAACCGGCCGCAATGGCTGTTCCTGGACGAGGCCAGCAGCGCCATGGACGGCGAGACCGAGGAAGCGCTCTACGCCGCCTTGCCGCGCGAGCTGCCGGGCGTGACGGTGATCAGCATCGCCCACCGCGAGACGCTGGCGCGCTTCCACGGCGTGCGCTGGAAGTTCGTGCCGGTCGCCGACGGCGAGGGCTGCCGCGTGGAGGCGTCCTCCCTGCGGGCGGTGACGGCATAGCACGCGCCTTCCGCTCTTTGGCCGGCGGCGGGATAATGGGAGTGGATTGAACCGCGCAAGCGCACAGGCGCAATACCGTTTTTGCATAACCTCGCGTCTGCGCGCATGTGAGAATCTTTGAGTGGCGGCAAGAGATCCGCTCCGTTTTCCCCATTCCCGCAACCTGGAAAAACCACCATGAACGATCCCATCGTCTACCTGAACGGCGAACTCACGCCCCTGTCCGAAGCCCGCGTGCCGGTGCTGGACCGGGGTTTCATCTTCGGTGACGGCATCTACGAAGTGATCCCGATGTATGGCCGCAAGGCCTTCCGCGGCGCGCAGCACCTGGCGCGACTGTTCCGCAGCCTCGCCAGCATCGGTATTCCAAATCCGCATAACGAGGGCGGGTGGCTGGCCCTGATCGACCGCGTGGTGCAGGCCAACGGCCTGGACGACCAGATGATCTACCTGCAGGTCACCCGCGGCGTGGCCAAGCGCGCCCACGCCTTCCCCAAGGAAGTGGTGCCGACCGTGCTGATCATGACCAATCCGATGGTGCTGCCGCCGGCCTCGGCCATCGAGAACGGCGTGCCCTGCGTGACGCTGGAAGACCGCCGCTGGCTGAACTGCCAGATCAAGTCGACTTCGCTGCTGGGCAACGTGCTGGCGGCGCAGTTCGCGGCCGAGCACAACGTCACCGAAGCGATCCAGTTCCGCGACGGCCTGCTGTCGGAAGCCTCGTCTTCCAACGTGTGGGTGGTCAAGGACGGCAAGATCTCGGCGCCGCCCAAGGACAACCTGATCCTGGAAGGCATCCGCTACGGCCTGATGGAAGAGCTGTGCGCCGAGCAGGGCATCGCCTTCGAGGCGCGCCGCATCCCGCGCGAGGAAGTGTTCGCCGCCGACGAGCTGATCATCTCCTCGGCCAGCAAGGAAGTGCTGCCGGTGGTGACGCTGGACGACAAGCCGGTCGGCAACGGTCGTCCCGGCCCGGTGTTCGCCAAGGTCTACGCCGCCTACCAGGCCGCCAAGGCGCGCCTGTAAGCCTGGTCCGGCTGTCTGGCAAGCTGTCCGTGCATGGGCCGCCGGGTGCGGCCCATGTGCGTTTTTGGCCGCTGCGCGGGCGGCTTGGCGTACAATGCGCTATCCCCCAACCGCACAACCCCATCCGCTTGAAGCCGGCCGTTTCATCCCCATCTGGGTGCATTGAAAACGGAGCGACCGGCGGATAACGCCATCGCCTATTGCCATGTCCATGCCTACTATCTCCGCCGAAGAATCCCTCATCGAGTATCCGAGCGACTTCCCGATCAAGGTGGTCGGGATCATGCGCGATGAATTCGCCCAGACCATCGTCGAGCTGGTGGTCGAGCACGACCCGGAATTCCACGCCGGCAAGATCGAGATGCGCCCGTCCTCGCAGGGCAAGTACCTGTCGCTGACGCTGACCATCCGCGCCACCAGCCGCACCCAGCTGGACAACCTGTACCGCGCGCTGTCTTCGCACGAGCTGGTGAAGTTCGTGCTCTGATCTTCGCCGCCCAAAAGAAACCCGGCGCAGCCGCAAGGCGCGCCGGGTTTTTGTTTGCCCGGACGAAACGCCGGCTCCGGCCCGGCTTAGCCCGGCCAGCCCGAAGTCTCGCGAAACAGCTTCATTTCCTTGAAGATCCATTTCCTGAACGCTGCGATGGCCGGCTTTTCCTGGCCCTCCGGCAGGGTCACGAAGTAATAGGCCTCGTCGGCCTTCAGCGCCACGTCGAACAGGCGCACCAGCTCGCCGGCGGCGATCTCCTGCGAGGCGATCATGTGCCGCGACAGCGCGACGCCGGCGCCGTCGGCAGCCTGGCGCAGGGTCAGCGAGGAATCCTCGATCACCAGGCCGCCGCTGGGTTCGGCCAGTTCCAGCCCGGCCAGCTTCAGCCACGGCTGCCAGGATTCGCGCTGGTCCATGCGCAGCAGCGTGCATTGCGCCAGGTCGGCGGGTTTGGAGAGTTTCTTGCCGCGCTGGCCGCGGTAGGCGGGGGCGGCCACCGGGTAGTAGTAGTCGTCGGTCAGCTTTTCGGTGACCACGCCGCTGTAGTTGCCGCGCCCGAAGCGCAGGCCGACATCGACGCCGTCCAGCCGCAGGTCGGACAGGTGGCTGCCCGATTGCAGCACTACCTCGACGTCGGGATGGGCATCGATGAACTTCCACAGCCGCGGCGCCAGCCAGCGTGAGGCGAACGAGGGCGTGCTCGAGATCACCAGCCGCTGCTGCCGGTTCAGGCTGCGCAGGTGCTCGGCCGCCAGCGCGATCTCGCTGAGCGACTTGCGGATGGTGGCGGCGAAGCGCTGCCCGGTCTCGGTCACCGAGATGCGCTTGCCGTGGCGGATGAACAGCTGCAGGCCCAGCTCCTCCTCCAGCGCGCGCACCTGGTGGCTGATGGCGCCGGGCGTGACGTGGATCTCTTCGGCCGCGCGCGAGAAGCATTCATAGCGGGCGGCGGCGTCGAAGGCGCGCAATGCGGCCAGGTTGGGCAGCTTTCTGAGGTCGGCCATGGCGTGCTCCTTGTGAATTCCATTCGCAAAGAAACCGAATATATATCGTTTTGTCGCCGGTGTGGTCCTGCCTACAATGGCTCCAATCCAACGAATTTCCGTGCAATCCCTTCCAAAAGCCGCGCCGGCACCGGCATCGCGGCAGGGGAGCGGCTTGCCCGGCGCAACAGGAAAAGGAGCCTGCCATGCAAATTCCATTATCAAATGAACCAGAACCGCTGAGCCTGGAGAGCGGCCAGACCCTGGCCCGCCGGCTGCAATCCCCGGTGCGCGTGCGGGTGCGCTGCGGGCTGGTGTGGCTGACGGTGGAGGAGGGCGGCGCCGACGTCTGGCTCAGCCCGGGCCGGGATTTCGTGTTTCACGGGCGCGGGCTGGCGGTATTCGAGGCGGTCCGGGGCTGCGCCGAGTTCGAGATCCTGCCGCTGCCGGGTTTCTGGGCGCGCCTGGCGGGCGCCCTGGCGCGCCGCGCAAAGCGCCCGGCGCCTGCCGCACCGCCGGCCTGCTGCGCCGCCGCCCGGGATGCCGGCGCGCTGGAGCCGGTGCGCATTACCCGCCTGCTGCCGCGCGGGCTGATCCGCTGGTTCTGAGCCACGGGTCCTGACCCGCTTGGCGCCGATCCAACGAAAAGTGTTTCCGCCAGGGCAAGTTTTCGCCCCAAAACCGCTGCCGCGCCGACGGCGCCGGCGGAAGTTCGCTACACTGGCGGACATGCAGACAGCAATACAAACCGCCAGCGAGCAGGCCGCGCCAGCCATTGCCGCCGTCCTGCCCGGCCAGGGCGCCAGGCCGGGCCTGCCGCAGGTCATGCAGCGCGGCGTCGAGCCCTACGAGGCCAGCTTCGCCGCCATGCGCGCCTACACCGACGCGCGCACCGCCGATACCCCCGACCAGCTGTGGATCGTCGAACACCCTCCGGTCTACACGCTTGGCCTGGGCGCGGACCGCGCCCACGTATTGAATCCCCATGACATCCCGGTGGTGCAGACCGACCGCGGCGGCGAAGTCACCTTCCACGGCCCCGGCCAGGTGGTGATCTACCTGCTGATGGACCTGCGCCGCCACCGCAGCGGCGCGCGCCTGTTCGCGCGCGAATTCGTGCACAACATCGAGCAGGCGGTGATCGACGTGCTGGCGGCGTATAATCTCGCCGGTGAACGCAAGCAGGGCGCGCCGGGCATCTATGCCGCCGACGGGCCGTGGCAGGGCGCCAAGGTAGCCGCGCTGGGCTTGAAAATCCGCGGCAACGGGTGCACCTACCATGGGGTGTCGCTCAACGTCGACATGGATTTGGCGCCGTTTTCCTGGATCAACCCCTGTGGCTATGAAGGCCTGGCCACGGTCGACATGAAGACCCTGGGCGCCGCGAATGCCCGCCTGGCAGACGTTCAGGCGCTGCTTGCCGAGAAACTGATCGCCCGCTTCGCGGGCATGGCTTGAGCCCGCAGATGTACCGGGCCGGAAATACCGAGATGACTACCGAAACCACTCCAGCAGCAGATCCTTCCAGCAACGCCGCCAATGCCGCGCGCGTCAATCCGCTCGACAAGCAGAAGGGCGCCGGCAAGACGGCCTGGATCCCGATCAAGATCGTCGCCGCCGAGAAGCTGAAGAAGCCGGACTGGATCCGCGTCAAGGCCGGCTCGCCGACCACGCGCTTCTACGAGATCAAGGACATCCTGCGCGCCAATAACCTGGTGACGGTGTGCGAGGAAGCCTCCTGCCCCAACATCGGCGAATGCTTCGGCAAGGGCACCGCGACCTTCATGATCATGGGCGACAAGTGCACCCGCCGTTGCCCGTTCTGCGACGTCGGCCACGGCCGTCCCGATCCGCTTGACGTCAACGAGCCGGAAAACCTGGCCAAGACCATCGCCCAGCTCAAGCTGTCCTACGTGGTGATTACCAGCGTCGACCGCGACGACCTGCGCGACGGCGGCGCCGGCCACTTCGCCGAGTGCATCCGCCGCGTGCGCGAGCTGTCGCCGGAAACCCGCATCGAAGTGCTGGTGCCCGACTTCCGCGGCCGCATGGACCGCGCGCTGGAAATCCTGAAGATGGCGCCGCCGGACGTGATGAACCACAACCTGGAAACCGCGCCGCGCCTGTACAAGGAAGCGCGCCCCGGCTCCGACTATCTGTACTCCCTGAGCCTGCTCAAGCGCTTCAAGGAGCTGCATCCCGAGGTGCCGACCAAGTCCGGCATCATGGTCGGCCTGGGCGAGACCGACGAGGAAGTGCTGCAGGTCATGCGCGACATGCGTGAGCACAACGTCGACATGCTGACCATCGGCCAGTACCTGAGCCCCAGCGGCGACCACTTGCCGGTGCGCCGTTACGTGCACCCCGACACCTTCAAGATGTATGAGGAAGAGGCCTACAAGATGGGCTTCGTGCACGCCGCCGTGGGCGCGATGGTGCGTTCCAGCTATCACGCGGACCAGCAGGCGCATGGATTGGTGTAATCCGTTTTTCGCCTGAATCGCCCGTTCAGCCCCGCCCATGGCGGGGCTGAGTCGTTTCTGGCCGTGCCCGCCGGGGCCGGGCCGGCTTGCAAAGCGCATAGTCGCCATCATCTGCAGGTCCTGAAATAAACCCGGCCGCAAGGTAAGATACGCGGTTCACCGCATCCGCTCACCGAATACGTACTGAAAGCAGGTTGTCATGTCGTCACCGATCCAGCCCGGCGCCGTTCCGGAAGAAAAACTCGAATTCGTCAGCTCGTGCAAGCTGCCCATGCCGTGGGCGACGTTCGAGCTGCATGCCTTCTATGACGAAGTTTCCGGCAAGGAACACCTGGCCCTGACGCTGGGCGACGTCGGCAACGGCGAGCCGGTGCTGGGGCGCGTGCATTCGGAGTGCCTGACCGGCGACGCGCTGTTCTCGCAGCGCTGCGACTGCGGCGCCCAGCTGGAAGCGGCGCTCAAGAAGATCGCCAAGGAAGGCCGCGGCGTGCTGTTCTACCTGCGCCAGGAAGGGCGCGGCATCGGCCTGCTGAACAAGATCCGCGCCTATCACCTGCAGGACCAGGGCGCCGACACGGTAGAGGCCAACGAGCGCCTGGGTTTCCCGGCCGACATGCGCCGCTACACCATCGTGCTGCCGATGCTGGCGCACCTGAAGATCACCAGCCTGCGCCTGATGACCAACAACCCGCGCAAGGTGAAGGCGCTGGAAGACAACGGCATCCCGGTGGCCGAGCGCCTGCCGCTGATCGCCAACCACAATCCGTTCAACATCGGCTACCTCGGCACCAAGGCGCGCAAGCTGGGCCACCTGCTGCCGGGCATGGGCAAGGCCGAAGAGACCCCGGCCAAGGTGCCGCTGGACGCCCACGACAACGAGTGAGCGAGCAAGAATTCCCGAGACGGACCCCGCGCGGTCCGTTTTTTCATGGTGCGCGGCCCTCTTGACGCATGCGGTAGCATGGAGGCGACGCACCTTATCCATCCCCGAATTCCCGAGCATTGACCATGAACCCATCCGTACCCGCCGGCGATGCGCCGATTCCCGTTTCGCTGCTGACCGGCTTCCTCGGCAGCGGCAAGACCACGCTGCTGAACCACCTGATCGCCCAGCCCGAGATGAAGGACACGCTGGTCATCATCAACGAGTTCGGCGAGATCGGCCTGGACCACCTGCTGGTGGCGCACAGCCAGGAAGACACCGTGGTCGAGATGAGCAGCGGCTGCCTGTGCTGCACCATCCGCGGCGACCTGAAGAAGACCCTGAAGGACATCACCTGGCGTTTCGCCGAAGGCGGCCAGCGCCGCTTCAACCGCGTGGTCATCGAGACCACCGGCCTGGCTTCGCCGGTGCCCATCCTGCATACGCTGATGACCGACGCCTTCATCGCCTCGCGCTATCGCCTGGATGGCGTGATCGTCACGGTCGACGCCGTCAACGGCATGTCCACGCTGGACAACCACGTCGAGGCCGTACAGCAGGCCGCGGTGGCGGACCGCCTGCTGCTGACCAAGACCGACCTGGCCGACGCCGCCGGCCTAGAGGCGTTGCAGCAGCGCCTGCGCGCGCTCAATCCGACGGCGCGCCAGCTGCAACCGCAACACGGCAAGATCTCGCCGGCCGAGCTGCTGGACGCGGGTTTGTTCAAGCCGGGCGAGAAGATGCCGGACGTGGCGCGCTGGCTCAACGAAGAGGCCTTCGCGGAGAAAGAGGCACACGCCCATCATCATCACGGCCATGACCACCATCACCACGATCACGGACATGGACACGGGCACCACCACGACGACCACGCGCACGACGTCAACCGTCACGACGACCATATCCGCGCCTTCTGCTTCAGCTTCGACGAGCCCATCGACCCGGTGCTGTTCGACGAATGGCTGAGCCTGCTGGTGGGCTTCAAGGGTCCCAACATCCTGCGCATCAAGGGCATCCTCAACCTCAAGGGCGAGGACAAGCCGACCGTGATCCACGGCGTGCAGCACATCTTCCACCCCACCGTGACGCTGCCGGAATGGCCGTCCGAGGATCGCCGCAGCCGCATCGTGTTCATCACCCGCGACATCGAGCAGGCCACCATCGCGCGCTCCTTCGATGCGTTCATGCAAGCGCAGACGATAGAGCGCGAAGCGCGCGAAAAACAACAGTCCTCCCCCTACGGCTATTGAGGCAGGCGCCGCGCCCCCGTCGCGCGGCCCGCTTGGCTGGCTCACGGGAATTTCCCTGTGGAAAATTCCCGTGCGGCCGGAAGCCCCCGATTTGTTGTCTGGACAATAAAAATAAATCGAAGCTTTTCGATAAATAGGCATCCGGCAGATTATTATCAGGGGGTATACAGATAACGAATCGGTTATGCAGCGTGTGATCAACAAGCTGGGGGCAACGTTGTCGGCATCACTCACGCTGATGTTGGGACTGTGCGCAACCACGGCAGTCTTTGTCGCCACCAGCCACCTGGAAGATGATGCGGTCAACCTGGACTTCGAGCGCCGGGCGGCCTTGCGCGCCTTCACGATCCAGCGCGGGCTGGAAGAGGCGGTCCAGGTGCTGTCTGTCATCAACCATTTCCACGCCACCGTAGGCGACCCCTCGCGCGAGCAGTTCCGCGCCTTCACCCGGCCGCTGCTGGAACGTTATCCCTACGTGCGCGCCTTCGGCGTGCAGCGTTTCGTCTCCGATGAAGACCGCCTGGTCTTCGAAGCCCTGCGCCAGGGCGCCGTCCCCGATTTTCAGATCACCGCCTTCGTCGACGGCAAGCTGCAGCGCGCGCCGCAGCAGCCGTCCTACCTGGTGGTCGACTACGTGGAGCCGGTCAAGGGCAATGAAGCCGCGCTCGGGCTGGACCAGACCGGCAACCCCATCGTCATGAAGACGCTGGACATCGCCTTGAGCACCGGCCGCCCGGCCTCCACCATGCCGATGCGCCTGGCCCAGGCCGGCCCCGACGAGCGCGGCCTGCTGGTGCTGCAGCCGGTGTACCGCGGCGGCGAGCAGCCGGCCAGCCTGGAAGAGCGGCGCGCCGCCCTGGTGGGCGACACCTCGGCCGTGCTGCAGGCCACCGAACTGGTGCAGAAGATCCTGGAAGGCGCCGGCCTGCTGGAAGACCGCGAGATCGGCGTGCGCATCTTCGTCGGCCCGCAGGCCGACGACAGCAACCTGGTCTACCTCCACGAGAGCGCCCCGAACGCGGGCCACTGGCTGGACCAGCTGCTGGCGCTGGGCAGCCTGTTCCAGCGGCCGTCCAACACCATGACCAGCTTCGACATCGCCGGCCAGACCTGGCACATGGAAATCAGCATCCCGCCGCGCTCGGTGTTCGCCGACCACTACGGTTCGCTGCTGATCCTGCTGGTGGGCGTGATCGCCTCGCTGCTGGGCGCGGCCTACATGCGCGCGCTGTCGATGCGCTCGCACCGCGTGCAGCAGCTGGTGGAAGACAAGACCGCCGAGCTGCGCCACACCAATGCGCTGCTGTCCGACGACATCAAGGCGCGCCGCCTGGCCGAGAGCGCGCTGCAATTGCGCCACCAGGCCATCGAGGCCAGCGCCAACGCCATCCTGATCCTCTCGGCCCAGGCGCCCGAATACGCCATCGAGTACGTCAACCCCGCCTTCGCCCGCATCACCGGCTACAGCCCGTCGGAGGCGGTGGGCAAGAGCATCCGCTTCCTCGAAGGCCGCGACAGCGACCTGGAAGGCTTCGAGACCGTGTGGATCGCCATGCGCGAGAAGCGCGAGCACAACGTCATCCTGCGCAACTACCACAAGGACGGCTCGGAGCTGTGGAACGACTTCTACATCGCGCCGGTGAAGGATGACGCCGGCGCGGTGACGCACTACGTGGCCGCGCTCTACGACATCACCTCGATGAAGCGCTACGAGGCCGAACTGGAGTTCCAGGCCAGCCGCGACACCCTGACCGGCCTGATCAACCGCCACATGCTGCGGCACCACCTGGAGCAGGCCATCGGCGCGGCCGAACGCCAGAAGCAGGCGCTGTGGGTGGTGTTCGTCGACCTCGACCGCTTCAAGTTCGTCAACGACACGCTGGGCCACAAGGCCGGCGACACCCTGCTGCGCACGGTGGCCGGCCGCCTGCGCGCGGCGGTGCGCGAGGCCGACACGGTGGCGCGCCTGGGCGGCGACGAATTCATCATGATCCTGCCCGAGCAGGACGAACTGACGCTGGACACCCGCAGCCTGCAGCGCATCATGGATGCCGTGGCCGCGCCGATCACGCTGGGCGGGCACACGCTGTTCATGACCTGCAGCGTGGGCGTGGCCTGCTATCCGGCCGACGGCACCGACGGCGAGACCCTGATCAAGCATGCCGACATCGCGATGTACCGCGGCAAGCAGACCGGCCGCAACAATTTCCAGTTCTACACCCCGGCCATGAACGAGCAGGCGCTGGAGCGCCTGCGCATCGAAGGCGACCTGCGCAGCGCGCTGGACAACGGCGAGTTCCTGCTGCACTACCAGCCCAAGGTGGACCTGGCCAGCGGCGAAGTGGTGGGCTGCGAGGCGCTGATCCGCTGGCAGCATCCGCAGCTGGGCATGGTGTCGCCGGCGCGCTTCATCGGCCTGGCCGAAGAGACCGGCCTGATCCTGCCCATCGGCGCCTGGGTGCTGCGCACGGCCTGCACGCAATGCCGCCAGTGGCAACTGGCCGGGCATGAAGACATCAGCGTCTCGGTCAACCTCTCGGTGGGCCAGTTCCTGCAGAAGGATCTGGTCTCCTCGATCGCCGACGCGCTGGAAGACACCGGCCTGCCGCCCGCTTCGCTGGAGCTGGAACTGACCGAAAGCCTGATGATGACCGACGTCGAGCACGCCATCGGCATCCTGGCCGGCCTCAAGGAGCTGGGCGTGCGGCTGTCGATCGACGACTTCGGCACCGGTTATTCCTCGCTGGCCTACCTGAAGCGTTTCCCCATCGACGTGCTCAAGATCGACCGTTCCTTCGTGCGCGACATCACCATCGACGCCGACGACGCCGCCATCACCGCCTCCATCATCTCGCTGGCGCGCCACCTGAAGCTGCGCGTGATCGCCGAAGGCGTGGAGACCGACGAGCAGCTCGACTACCTGCGCCACTACGGCTGCGACGAGATCCAGGGCTACCTCTTCAGCCCGCCGGTGCCGGCCGAGAAGTTCGAGCAGATCCTGAAGCAGGAGCGCGTCTCGATCTGAGCCGCAAAGCCCGGTCAGGGCGCAATATTGCCATCTGATCAATGCACCGGCGCCATGCCGCCGGGCAAATAATGGGTTTCCTGCCGGAACTCAAGTGCCAGGGCTGATCCCCCGCCATCCCTCCACGTCCGCCTGCCGTGCGCGCCTGCCATGTCTCCATGGCGGCGCGTGGCCGCCCGACGAGTCCGGAGCCCATGCCGGAGGTGAAACCGTGATCAAGGCCCGCTACATCCCCATCGCCGCGGCCGCCGCGCTCGGCGTCGCCGCGTTGCTGCTGCCGGTCTGGATCGGCTGGAGCTGGTCCTGGCAGCGCACCCTGTCCGAGGAGCGCGGGGAGCTCAACCGGGTCGGCGCCCAGGTCGCCTACCAGGGCCACGCCATCCTGCGCCAGGCGGCCGAGACCCTGCGCTACTTCCAGCAGCTGCGCCTGCCGCCCTGTTCCGACGCCCATATCGCGCGCATGCGCGCCAGCACCATCGGCACGCGCATGGTCGACGAGATCGGCTACTACCGCGACGGCCGGCTGGCCTGCAACACCTGGGGCCGGGTCGGCGAGACGGTGATGCTGGAGGCCGCCTTCACCCTGGTCGAACCCAACCTGCAGCTGCGCGCCGCCAGCTTCTCGCTGGCCAGCCCGGCCGAGCGCATGATCGGGCTGTATTCGCGCGGGCACTATGTCTATATCGAGCCCGGGCGCTTCGTCGACGTGCCGCTGGAGGGCGATGTGCAGGTGGCCGTCTTCAGCGTCGCGGGCGACCCCATCGTCGGGCGCAACGAGCCCGACTGGGCGGCGGCGCGTCGGGTTGCCGGCGGCGCCCGGGCGCACGATGACCAGCGCCTGTTCAGCGCGCTGGCCGATCGCGATTTCAAGATCGTGGTGTCGACGCCGATGGCGCGCGTCCAGGCCAGGCTGCGGCACGAGCGCCTGGCCCTGCTGCCGTTGTCGCTGCTGGCCTGGGCGCTGGCCCTGGCGGCGATTGCGACGTGGCTGGGGCGCCGGCTGTCGCTGGTGGGGGAGTTGCGCACGGCCCTGGCGCGCGGCGACCTCGCCGTGCACTACCAGCCCATCGTCGAACTGCACACCGGGCGCTGCCGCGGCGCCGAGGCGCTGGTGCGCTGGCGCCATCCTTCCGGGCGCTGGATCGCGCCTGAAGAGTTCATCCCGCTGGCCGAGCGCCACGGCATGGCCGGGCGCATCACCCGTCACGTGCTGCGCACGGTGCTGGCCGACATGGGCGCAATGCTGCGCGCCGACGCCCAGCTGCATATCGCGCTCAACCTGAGCCCGCAGGACATGCGTGACGGCGTGGCGCTGGACACCCTGTCCGCGACCCTGGTCGGCACCGGCGTCGCATGCCGGCAGATCTGGCTGGAGGCGACCGAGCGCGGCTTCATGGACGTCGACGCGGCGCGACTGGCGATGGCGCGTGCGCGCCAGCGCGGGCATGTGGTGGCGATCGACGATTTCGGCACCGGCTATTCCAGCCTGTCCTATCTGCAGGCCTTGCCGCTGGATGTGCTCAAGATCGACAAGTCCTTCGTCGACAAGATCGGCACCGACTCGGCCTCCAGCACGGTGATCAACCACATCATCGAGATGGCGCGCTCGCTGCGCCTGATGATGGTGGCCGAAGGCATAGAGACGCAGGAGCAGGCCGACTGGCTGCGGCGCCATGAGGTCGGCTTGGGGCAGGGATGGCTGTTCGCCCGCGCCATGCCGGCGCAGGACTTCATCGCCTTTTTGCGCGAGCGCGAATACGCCGGCCTGCAGCCTGAGGCCGCGCTCAGCGGTGGCTGATCCAGGCCAGGATCAGCGCGATGGTAGGCAAGGACAAGGTGGTCGAGATCAGGATGGCGCGCGACATGCCCGCCACCTCGCGCTGGTACAGCTCGGCCAGCATGAAGGGGCCGGTGCCGATCGGCATGGCCGCCAGCAGCACCGCGCTGTCGGCCCACAGGCGCGGCAGCGGGAAGATCCAGTACGCCAGCAGCGCCGTCACCGCCGGCTGCAAGAGCAGCTTGAAGGCCACCAGCAGCGACACCGAGGCGCCTTCGCCGTGCTTGACCGGCTGCGCCAGGAACAGCCCCAGCGAAACCAGCGCGCAGGGGCTGGCCGCGCCGCCCAGGATCTTGAACAGCTGCTGCACGCCGCTGGGGATCTGCAGGCCCGTGAGCGCCACCGCGATGCCGGCCACCGGCGCGATCATGATCGGGTTGCGCAGCAGCGAGCGGCCCACCTTGGAGACCGTGCGTCCCAGCCCGGCGTGGGCGTGGATGCAGGTCTCCAGCAGCACGATGGCCACCGCGAACAACAGGCAGGCCGTCATCACCATGGCGATCACCGAGGGCGGCAGGCCGTCATGGCCGAAGGCCAGGTAGCACAGCGGAATGCCGATGAAGCCGACGTTGGCGTAGGAGGTGCCCAGGCTGTCGATGATCACGTCGGGCGCGGCGGCCTTCTGGCGCATGCGGATCCAGGTGGTCAGCAGGAACACGATGGCCACGCCGGCGGCGAACACGCCGATGAAGCGCAGGTTGGCGAAGTCCGACGGCGTGAGCCGCGACATCGAATCGAACAGCAGCGCCGGCAGCCCCAGCCAGATCACGAAGCGGTTCAGTTCGCTGGCCGCGCCCGCGGAGAGGATGTTGCGCTTGCGGCAGATCCAGCCGAGGAAGATCAGCGAGAAGATCGGGAAGACGATATTGAAGATGGCGAGCATGGCAGCGCGCAGCCGGGCTGCGCCAAGGGTGAGGCAAAAATGGGGAAGCGCGCCGGCGCACCGGCACACCGGCGCAGCGCAGGTGGGGGCGGGTCAGGCCTGCTTTCTCTTGCCGGCGTATTCCTCGCCGGTGAGCACATGCGCCAGGTGTTCGGCGGCGCTCTCGGCGTGCTGGCGCGCCAGCTTGTCGGCCACCGCCGGCTTGCCGTCGATGATGGCCTGCAGGATGGCTTCGTGCTCGTCCCACACCGCGATGTGCGAACGCACGTCGGAGGACAGGATGGCGCCCATGGCGCGCCGGATGTGGTGCCAGTGCAGGGCGGTGGTTTCGCCCACCATGGGGTTGCCGCAGCTGCGGTAGATGAACTGGTGGAAGTTCATGTCGGCCACGATGCGCGCCGAAAGATCCTTCATGTCGGTGGCGTCGCGCCCGGCCTGGATCAGGGCGCGGCCTTCGCGTTCGCCGGCGGCGTGCAGTTCGCGGTCCTGCTTCCAGCGCTCGGCGGTCTCGCGCGCGGCCAGGCCGTCCAGCACCGAGCGCACCTGGTAGAGCTGCATCAGTCGGCGCGGGTCGAGCGCGGTCACCATCACGCCCTTGCGCCCGGCCTCTTCGATGAAGCCCTGGCGCTTGAGCAGCTGGAAAGCCTGCAGGATGGGCTGGCGCGACACGCCCAGCTGTTCGGCCAGTCCCTCCTGGGTGATTTTTTCGTTGGGGGCCAGCGTGCCCGAGCAGATCGCATCCAGGATGGCGTTGTAGACCTGCTCGATCAGCTGTGCCGGCGCGTCGATTTTGTACATGGTGCCGCCGCTGCGGATAAGGTGTGGATCGGTGCGAAACGACTATCGCGAAGGCGGCCCGGCTGGCGGGAAATCCCCCTGGATCATCGTTTTCGTGTTCTGTATGCAGATTATTGCTGCGCCGCAGCTTTGTCAAGCCGCAAAGCCCCGCGGCGGGGCGCGGCGTAGAATGGCGGCCTCTACACCGTACCGATCATAGCCGCACCGATGCCAGCCCGTCCCCTCATTCCCGCTTCCGAAGAACTGCTGGCCCTGTGGCGCGCCGACCCGGCCGCGCATGACGCCGACTTCGTCGCGCGCCTGCTGGAGGCGCCCCAAACCGGCCTGCAGGCCAGCCTGCAAACGCAGGACGCGGTGACCGTGCTGGACCTGCATTTCGGCGCCGGGCTGGGCTTTTTGCAGACCTGGCGCTGCTTCGACCGGCTGCGCGGGCAGGGCGCGGCGCGGCTGCATTACGTCACCATCCAGCCGCATCCCTGCACGCCCGACCAGCTGGCCGCGCTGCACGCCGACTGGCCCGGGCTGGCGACGCCCGCGCGCCGGCTGCGCGAGGCCTGGCCGCAGCTGCTGCCGGGCACGCACCGCCTGCTGCTGGACGATGGCCGCGTGACGCTGACGCTGGTGTTCGGCGCGCTCGACGAAGAGCTGGCGCGGCTGGAAGCGCCGGCCGACCTGTTTTACCTGCACGGCCGGCAGCAGGCGTTCGACCCGGCCGCCTCCGACTGGAATGCGCATGCCTGCAAACGGCTGGCGCGCCTGGCCTGGACCGGCGCGCGCGCGCTGGTGTTCGAGGGCGGGCAGGCGGCCGCCGCGATGCGCCAGGTCGGGTTTGCCGGCGACGTCGTGGAAGGCGCGCTGGCCATGGGCTATGCGCCCGGCTGGGGCCGTCCGCCCTCGCACGTGGCCGCGGCCGACACGCCGCTGCTGCGCCGTCCTCCGCATGCACGCCATGCGCTGGTGATCGGCGCCGGGCTGGCCGGCGCCGCCGCTGCGGAGCGCCTGGCCGCACGCGGCTGGCGCATCGACCTCATCGACGCCGGCCCCGAGGTCGCCACCCGCGCCTCGGGCAATCACGGCGGCCTCTTCATGCCGGCGCTGGCGCGCGACGACAGCCCGCTGGCGCGGCTGACCCGCGCGGCATTCCTGTTCGCCGCCGACCGCCTGCGCCAGCTGGGCGGCGTCGGCACGCACGAGGGCGCGGCGATCGCCGGCGAGGCCTGCGGCATCCTGCAGTTCGGCCGCGACGCCAAGCAGGCCCTGTCCTTCGAGCAGGGCGCGGCGCAATGGAACTACCCGGCCCGCTATGCGCGCTGGATGAGCGCCGACGACACCCGCGCGCTGCTGAGCATGCCGACCATGGGCGGCGGTTATTTCTTCCCGGAAGCGGGCTGGCTCAACCCGCCCTCGGTGTGCCGGCGCCTGCTGGCGGCGGCGCGCGAACAGGCCGAGGTGACGACGCACTTCGGCCGCACCGTGGCGGCGTTGCGGCGTGAAGAGGGACATTGGCTGGCCCTGGATGAACAGGGCGAGGTGATCGCGCAGGCGCCGGTGGCGATCCTGGCCGCAGGCGCGCAGGCGCGCACGCTGGCGCAGAGCGCGGCCCTGCCGCTGAACGCCGTGCGCGGCCAGGTCACGCATCTGCCGGCGCAGGGCTTTCCCGAGCTGCCGGTGGCGCTGTGCGGCGACGGCTACCTGACCCGGCCCTACGCCGGCCGCATCTGCATGGGCGCCAGCTACGACCGCGACGACGATCCGGCGCTGCGCGCGTCCAGCCACGCGGAGAATCTCGACCGGCTGCAGCACATGCTGCCCGATATCGCCGGGCGTTATGCCATGCCCGAGGTCGCCGATACCGCAGATGCTGCCGCCATGCCGCTGCAAGGTCGCGTAGGCTTTCGCTGCATCGCGCCGGACCGCCTGCCGCTGGTGGGCGCCTTGCCCGACCTGGACGACAGCGCCGCCACGCCGACCCGGCTGGACGCGGTGCCGCGCCATCCCGGCCTGTATGGCTTGCTGGGCTACGCCTCGCGCGGCCTGATCTGGGCGCCGCTGATGGCTGAACTGCTGGCCGCCTCGCTGGAACGCGAACCGCTGCCGCTGCCGCGCGATCTGCTGGCGGCGCTTGACCCGGGGCGGTTCGCGCTCAAGGGCGCGGCGACCGGCGTTGCGTCGGAAGAGTAAATTCAGGCGCCCGCATTTTCCTGCCACCTGTCATCCCGGCTCAGGCCATGATCCAGCGGCGTTGGTCATGTTTGGGCGGTGCTTGAACGCCGCTGGGTCCTGACTTTCGTCAGGACGACGGGGATGGGGGGATTGAGCCTTCGGTTGTGCGAGTTCGTCCGCTGTCCGTCATCCCGGCGAAGGCAGGGATCCAGTGGCGTTGGTCATGCCTGGACGGTGCTTGAACGCCGCTGGGTCCTGACTTTCGTCAGGACGACGGGGATGGGGGATTGTGCCTTCGGTCGTGCGAGTTCGTCCGCTATCCGACATCCCGGCGAAAGCCGGGATCCAGTGGCGTTCGTTGCGCCCCGGCGAACCGGGTCAACGAACCCTGCCGCTCATGTCGGCCCGCCCGGTCAGCGCGCCCAGTGCCCCGGCACGAAATGCCATCCCCCGCGCGGACCCTGCTGCCAGTGCGCCGGGTCATAGCGCGCATAGCCGCGGCGCATACGTTCCCAGTGGCCGCCGGTCCAGACGTGGCGATGGCCGTCCCAGGCCCAGTAGCCCGGCGCCCAGGCGTATCCGCGGCGCGGCGGGGGCGCGGCTTCGTAGCGTGGCGGCGGCGGTGCGGTGCCGATGCGCACATTGACCGAGCCGACCACCTGGGCCTGGGCCGCGGGCGCCGCGGCCACGGTGGCGCCGACGGCGGTCAGCGCGGTGAGAAAGGCAAAAGCGAGGCGGGTTGTTGTGGTTTTCATGATGGACTCCTGCTGGTCTGTATGGACGGATGACGCATGGATGAATTGCCGCGGTTCAATCAGGAGATGTCGTTTGCATCCCGAATGACCGTGAGACCAATGTAGAAGTCCGTCGAACTTAAATCTGTAATTTTGTGTATCCAGTTGTGTCGCCTTTTCCCGTCGCCGCGCGCGGAGAAAGCGTTGCCGATTAGCCGCACCGGATCACAAAAATCAGTGAAAGCCGCAGCGCCGATATTGTTGGCGCGGGGCCGCGCATGCGACGATATTCCACAGCCTGCAAAGAAATCGAATAAACCAAAAGCCTTTCGTAACAAGCCTCGGCGTACTGTTACTTGCCAGCCTGTCCGCCGCCGCCGTTTTTTCCGGAAACCGCGCCATGAACCGACCCAGCCATCCGCAACACCACCACCGCTCCGCCTCCCTGCTGCGCGTGCGCGACGGCCACGAGGCCCGGGTGTCCTTCGTCGAGCTGTTCTTCGACCTGATCTACGTATTCGCCGTCACCCAGCTCTCGCACAACCTGCTGGAGAAACTGACGCCCGAGGGCGCGATCCAGACCCTGGTGCTGTGGTTCGCCGTCTGGCTGGCGTGGCAGTACACCGCCTGGGTCACCAACTGGTTCGATCCGGAAGCGCTGCCCATCCGCAGCCTGCTGTTCGCCATCATGCTGGTCGGCTTGGTGATGGCGGCCGCCTTGCCCGAGGCCTTCGGCGAGCGCGGCCTGGTGTTCGCCGTCGCCTATGCCGCGATCCAGGTCGGGCGCACGCTGGCGGTGCTGGCCAGCCTGGAGCGCGGCCACGAACTCGCCGCCAACTTCCGTCGCATGCTGGGCTGGCTGTCGATCTCGGCGGTGCTGTGGATCGCCGGCGGCCTGTTGCCGCAATACCGCCTGGGTTTGTGGATCGCCGCCGTGGCCTGCGAATACGTCTCGCCGATGACCGGCTTCTGGCTGCCCGGCCTGGGCCGCTCGCGCACCGACGACTGGACCATCGAAGGCGGCCACCTGGCCGAGCGCTGCCAGCTGTTCGTCATCGTCGCCCTGGGCGAAACCCTGCTGATGACCGGCGCCACGCTGGCGCACGCGCATGAATGGGAGATCCCGGTGTTGATTGCGTTCGCCGTCACCTTCCTGGGCGCGGTGGCGATGTGGTGGATGTACTTCGACACCAGCAGCAAGGACGGCAGCGAAGCCATCGTCGAGGCCGACGACCCCGGCCGCATCGGCGCCTATTTCCACTACGTGCACGTGGCCATCGTGGCCGGCGTGATCCTGTGTGCGGTCGGCAACGAGCTGGTGATCGCCCATCCGGACCAGCGCATCGACGGCCTGCATGCCGCGGTGCTGATCCTCGGCCCCGCCATCTATGTGCTGGGCAACGGCATCTACAAGCAGGTCGTCTACGGCCGCTTCCCGCTGTCGCACGTCGCCGGGCTGGTGCTGCTGGCGATCCTGGCGCCGGCCTCCTTCTTCACCGACCTGCTGATGGTGAGCGGGCTCAGCACCGCCGTGCTGGTCCTGGTAGCGGGATGGGAGGCCTGTTCGCGGCGTGCTGTGCACATGGCCTACCTGGACGAGCACGCTGCGGATTTCTGAGGCGCCTGCGTTTGCGCCGGCGCTCCGGGGGCTTATTGGTAGGAGAACGTCAGCGTGGTGCGCGCGACCACCGGGCCCGGGGTGACGGTGTTGGCGGTCTTCACGTAGCGCGCGGTAAATGCCACGTCGCGCGCGGCGGCGTCGGCCTCGCTGCCGGTGGAGTTGAACAGGCTGATCTGGTTGGCATTGCCCGCCACGGAAGAGTCCGCGCCATAACGGATGATCTGGTCCCCGAAGCTCAATTGCACCCCCACGCCTCTCGCGGCGCCTGCAGTGCCGGCAATGGTCAGTACATCGCTGCGATTGGAGGGCTGGAGCGCGTCGGTGAAGGTGGCGTGTACATTGCCGAGATAGCTGCTGCAATTGAGCCTGACCGAAATCGGCGCGGAGCCGGAGGCGGTCGACCCGACCGCGCCGAACCTGCGGGCTTCGGCATTGCCCAGGCTGATGTTCTGGACCGAGCTGCCCACCAGGGCGCAGGTTCTGTTGGTGACGGTGACGGTGGCAGGGGAGTCGAGGCGCCAGGCCATGAACTCGGTACCGTCTCCGCTCTCGTTAATCAACCATTGGGCGTTGAAGGTGAACGGCGACGTGATGATGGCTGCTGTCTTGACCAATTCCAAGCGATGCTGTCTAGAGATTACGTTTGGAAGTGGCATGCCACCGGTACCAGTGCCCGGATAAGTGTAATTATTGTCACCCCAGACGTCATTCCCGACGTAGATGCGAAAGCCGACGCCTACATTTCCCGGAAGATTGTAGATGCCTGTCGTCCGGTCATAGACGGCACCGGGAACAAGAGTCTTGACGATGATCTGTGGGGTCTGCGTTGTGCATGTTGCAACGCCAGAAATATCTACCGTTATCGGGTTGCTCGCGATTACCGTCCCGATGAGCGCATCTCGTGGCACGGTGTTGGTTGCAGGAAGGGTAAACAGGTTGGCGGTACGAGTCTTGCCTGCATCAATTGTGCAAGTGGCCCAAGCCTCTCCGCCCGCCGTCACGGCGACTGCAAAAAGAGAAAAACCGAGAAAGTGTCGGAAAGAGAGTTTGGACATGGTAACGGCCGTGCAGGATTGATCGGCCTTCATTCTCTCGCGCCGATGCCAGGCGTTTGAATAGGATGATTCTCAAATTGAGCGCGGTTTGACGAACGGCCCGCGCCGGCATGTTTCATCGACCAAGGAACGGCAAAGAAAAAGCCCGGCGGAACCGGGCTTTTTTCATCGAACAGAGCTCAGCGTCACAGATAGAGCACTTCCAGCGTAGCCGAGCCATCCAGGGGCACGTCTTGCGTCAGTGGCAGGTTTTCCGGCTTCTCCAGCGACACACGGATCCAGATCGCACCGGTGATATTGCTGAACGCGGCCGGCATCGTGCCGCTGGCGCCGGTCCAGGCCAGCGCACGGTCCTTGGCGAACTGGCCGCCGCCGTCGGTGATCGTCCAGGACTGATTGCCATCGGTGGAATACAGCAGCCGAGGCGTTGCGCCATCGGTGGTGACAGCGTTGGCCGCCATGCCAAGGTGATAGCCGCCGACCTTCTTGCCCGCTACCGTGCCCAGGCCATAAGTGAAATTTGCATCACTGCCCGTTGCGCTCGTCACGGCGCTGGAGGCACGGTTGTCCGTGGCTTTCAACGCTACCTTGATCGGGGCATCACATGTAATGGAAAAAGGGATGTTCTTCCATGGAAGTTTCTTGTGTTGACCTACAACCAGGGAGGCCGAAGGGATCGTGCCGAAATCGGCGACGCCGCCGCCCGAGAACGACGGCTGGCAAGCCGGGGGCTTGATTGTTCCGGCAACTTTCAGTTCGGCGCTGGGGCCCGCGACGGCAGCGCCGGAGATCAGGCTGGCGGCAAGGGCGGTGAAGGCGAGGATGTTTTTCATGATATTTCCTGTGTTCAATATCGTTGAATTCATGCGCATCACGCCGTACCGGAACCGTTGTTTGCCTGATGCAGTAACGTCAGTTTGCCGATTTCCTTCTCGTGTTTATATGAGAAAAGTCTCAAAAAGCGTCTTGCCCCTTCAAGTCGCCCCGCGCGCCGCCCGCACAAAGCGCTGCTCGACTACCCGGCTGCCCCATTGCTCGCCGGGCGCTTCCTCGGCCAGCGTGAAGCCGGCCGATTCGTACAGGTGGCGCGCCGCCTGCAGGCCCTGGAAGGTCCACAGGTAGGTCGCGAAGCCGTGGCCGTCGACGAAGTCCATGGCCTTTTGCAGCAGTACGCGGCCCACGCCGGTGCCGCGCAGGCTGTCGTCGACGATGAACCAGCGCAGGTGGGCCAGGCCCGTGGCGGGGTCGCCGTCGATGGCGATCGAGGCCAGCGCGCGACCGTTTTCGACGTGCAGCCAGATCTCCTTGCCGGCTCCCGGCAGCGACTGGGCGAACGCGCCCAGGCCGCTTGCGACCTTGTCTTCGAAGTAGGCGCCAAATCCCGCGGTGTCGGCGTAGTAGCGCGCATGCAGGCCGGCGATGTCGCCGATGCAGCCGGGCAGGTAGCCCTGGCGGATGGCGTCGCCGGGGGCGGCCGGGGCCGGGCGCGACATGTTGGGGTTGTCCTGCGACAGCGCCTGCGCATACAGGGCCAGCGCGCGCACCAGGCCCTGCTGGTCTTCCGGCACCAGGCGGGTGAGGGCGGCCGACACCTGGTCGGTGGCGAACTTGTCGATCTTGCGGCGCAGCGCCTGGCCTTGCTCGGTCAGGTACAGGCCCCAGCCGCGGGCGTCGCCGTCCACCGCCGCGCGCCGCAGCAGGCCCAGCGACTCCAGCCGGGCCGCCTGGCGGCTGGTGTTGGATTTGTCCAGGCACAGGATCTCGCCCAGGTCGCGCGCCTGGATGCCGGGCGCCTGGCCGATTTCGATGATGGCGTGCACGGCCGAGGGCGCCAGCTCGCTGCCGGCCAGGGTGCTGCGCATGAAGCCCAGTTCGCGCACCAGCTTGCGCGAGAGCTCGCGCAGCTGGCGGATGGTCTGCTCCCGCGGGGGCGTGTCGAGGCCGGCGAAGTCCATGCGATTCTCCATTTGGTTGTATGTCGCAACCAATTTACCCTCAATTGCTTGCGATGCGCAACTGGTTTCGTGTTGTTCGCCGTCGCCGGAAAGCCGCGCGCTGCTGGGCCGGGCGCTCCGGCTGGAGTAAAATGGCGGCTTTCGCGCAGCCCGTCGGGTTTTTCCGTCCGCCAGCGCCCCGTCCCGTCCGCAGGTATGCGCAGGAGGAGGGCGGCATCGTCCGGGCCGCGCCCGTACTACGCCTACCGAAAGTCCCCGCACATGCTGCGCATCAACGAATTAGTCCTTCCGCTGGACCACACGGAAGAAGAGCTCAACGCCGCCATCCTCGAGCGCCTCGGCATCAAGGCCGACGAGCTGCTGTCCTTCAGCCTGTTCCGTCGCAGCTACGACGCCCGCAAGAAGGCCGCCATCACGCTCACCTACACCATCGACGTCGAGCTCAAGGACGAGGCCGGCGTGCTGGAGCGCAACAGGAAAAAGACCAACGTCGGCCCCACTCCCGACACCGGCTACCACTTCGTCGGCCAGGCGCCGGCCGGCCTGAAGAAGCGCCCGGTGGTGATCGGCTTCGGCCCGTGCGGGCTGTTCGCAGCCCTGCTGCTGGCCGAGATGGGTTTCAACCCGATCATCCTGGAGCGCGGCAAGACCGTGCGCGAGCGCACCAAGGACACCTGGGGCCTGTGGCGCCAGCGCGAGTTGAAGCCTGAGTCGAACGTGCAGTTCGGCGAAGGCGGCGCCGGCACCTTCTCCGACGGCAAGCTCTACAGCCAGGTCAAGGATCCCAAGCACTACGGCCGCAAGGTGCTGACCGAGTTCGTCGCCGCCGACGCGCCGCCGGAGATCATGTACGTCAGCAAGCCGCACATCGGCACCTTCCGCCTGGTGAAGATGATCCAGCTGATGCGCGACAAGATCGAGAAGCTGGGCGGCGAATTCCGCTTCGAGCAGCGGGTGGAGGATGTGCAGATCGAAGACGGCCAGATCCGCGGCCTGACCCTGGCCTCGGGCGAGCAGATCGAGGCCGACCATGTGGTGCTGGCCATCGGCCACAGCGCGCGCGACACCTTCGAGATGCTGTACGAGCGCGGCGTCTACATCGAGGCCAAGCCGTTCTCGATCGGTTTCCGCGCCGAGCACCCGCAGTCGCTGATCGACAAGTGCCGCTTCGGCCCCAGCGCCGGCCATCCCATCCTGGGCGCGGCCGACTACAAGCTGGTGCACCATGCTTCCAACGGCCGCTCGGTCTACAGCTTCTGCATGTGCCCGGGCGGCACCGTGGTGGCGGCGACCTCGGAGCCGGGCCGCGTGGTCACCAACGGCATGAGCCAGTACTCGCGCAACGAGCGCAACGCCAACAGCGGCATCGTGGTGGGCATCTCGCCGGAGGATTATCCCGGCCATCCGCTGGCCGGCATCGCCTTCCAGCGCGAGTGGGAAAGCCGCGCCTATGAGCTGGGCGGCCACAACTACGACGCGCCGGCGCAGCTGGTGGGCGACTTCATCGCCAACCGCCCGTCGACCGCGCAGGCCAGCGTGGAGCCGTCCTACAAGCCGGGCGTGAAGTGGGGCGACCTGAACCCGTCGCTGCCCAAGTACGCCATCGACGCCATCCGCGAGGCGCTGCCGGCCTTCGACAAGCAGATCCGCGGCTACTCCATGCACGACGCCGTGCTGACCGGCATCGAAACCCGCACCTCCTCGCCCATCCGCATCAAGCGCGACGACCATACCCTGCAAAGCCTGAACACCCGCGGCCTGTACCCGGCCGGCGAGGGCGCGGGCTATGCCGGCGGCATCATGTCGGCGGCCATCGACGGCATCCGCGTGGCCGAAGCGCTGGCGCTGGACATCATCGCCGAGTCCGGCCGCCGCTGACACTGAGGTAACGCCGGCGGCAGCGTTGCGCTTGCCGCCGACATGGCGTCAGCGCTACGTTCAGCGACGAATGGATGAGCAAAGCAAAAGGCCGCTCCGGTTTCCCGGAGCGGCCTTTTTCGTTTGCCTGGTCCTGCTTGCTGCGCGGATTACTTCTTGGCGCGGGTCGAAGCGGTGGCCTTTTCAGCGGCGGCGGTGAATTGCTTGGTCGCGTTGGCCAGGTTGGCTTCCAGGGTTTCGACGGCTTGCTTGGAGTTCTTGGACAGTTGCTCGTAGGCGGCGTTGGCGTTGGTCAGGGTAGCCTTCAGCAGCGACACGGCTTGTTCCGAACCCGGGGGCGCGTTCTTGCTGATTTCGTCGATCAGGGCCGACAGCTTGCGGCTGGTGTCGGCGATCTGGGCTTCGGCGGCCTTGGTGAATTCAGCCTGGGTGGTGGACACGATGCCGGCCAGGTGGCGACCGTAGGCGGTGGCCTTGTCGGCGCCCGGCTGGGCTTGCGCGGCGGCCAGGGCCAGCAGTTCCTGCGGATCCTTGGCGGCGGCCAGCTGCTTGGCGGCGGCGGCGGCTTCTTCCAGCGAGGCCTTGGTGGCCGACAGGTTCAGCTCGACGATCTTTTCCACGCCTTCGAAGGCCTTGGCGGTCAGGTTGTTGATCAGGTCCAGTTGGGCCTGCAGGTTGGATTTGGTGGCGGCGGAAAACTGATCTTGGTACGAGAACATCTTCATCTCCTTGAATGGTAATGATGAGTACAACTCAATCGTGAAAAGCAGCCGGAATAATCGGCTATCCGGAGCGGCTTTCGACCAGAATCAACCAACAATCATGATTTGTGCGCCGCAACAATTCCTATTTTATGCACTTCTTTGGTGAGGTCAAGCATATTTTGTGCGTCGCACAAAATAATTTGTAACAACGTAGAGATTATACGACGCCAATACCGGCGCGGGTTTGCGCACGATCAAGACGAACGTTCGGTCGCTTTGGACGGCTTCACATAGGTCTCGCCGGTCGGCAGCTCGTGCACCACGATGCCCGCGTCCGACTCCTCGAACGGGCAGCCGTGGCTGACCTCGATGCCGCGCAGGCCGTCCTGGTAGCCCTGTTCCCAGCGCCACAGCACCGAGCCGCGCGCGAAGTTGGCGTCCTTGGAAGCCATGTTCCAGTCGCGCCCGGCGTAGGCCAGGCGCACGATGTGGATGGTGGTGTCGGCACCCAGCTCGGCCATCATCTTGCGGTCGGCGGCCGTCAGCATGGCCGGCGGCAGGCGCTTGTAGAGCGCGTGGGCGGCGCGGCGCAGCTGGTATTGCTTGAGATAGGCGTCGATATGGCGCTGCGAGCGCGAGGCGAAGGTGACGTCCTTCTCGCGCGTCTGCACCTCTTCCAGCGTGCGCGGCTCGGGGCCGTCGGCATGCCACAGGTCGACCATCATGCACAGCGTGTTCATGCGCGGCTCGTCGTTGAGCACGGCTTCCATCGGCGTATTGGAGTACAGCCCGCCGTCCCAGTACAACTCGCCGTCCACCCGCACCGGCGCAAAGCCGGGCGGCAGCGCGCCGCTGGCCATGACGTGCTCGGGGCCGATGGGGCGGCTGGCGGAGTCGAACTTGACCAGCGTGCCGCAGGTGACCTTGACCGCCGACACCGTCATGCGGATGCCGGAGTCGCCGTTGAGGTAATCGAAGTCGACCAGCCGCGCCAGCGTGTCCTGCAGCTCGGCCGTGCTGTAGAAGCTGGCCTCCTCGGGCGGCACCGGCAGGCCCAGCGCGAACGGGTTCAGCGGGCGCGGCCGGAAGAAGCCCGGCGCGCCGCGCACGAAGGTGTCCAGCGTGGTCATGCGGGTCGCCAGCGGGCGCAGGTTGTCGGGCACCTGGCGCAGGTCGAACAGGTCGGGATGGGCCACCGTCTCCCAGAACTCGCGCAGGCGGGCGATGCGGGTCTCGCGCGGGTTGCCGGCGATCAGCGCGGCATTGATGGCGCCGATCGAGGTGCCGACCACCCAGTCGGGCGTAAGGCCGTTCTCATGCAGGGCCTGGTAGACCCCGGCCTGGTAGGCGCCCAGCGCGCCGCCCCCTTGCAGCACCAGCGCCACGCGCGGCTTGCCGGCTTGGCTGTGGCGACGCCCGGCGGCGGGTTTGGCGGCAGCCGTCTTGCGGCGGCCGGAGGGGGGAGTCTGCTCGGGGTCCTTGCGCATGTTCCTTCCTTTTCGGGGTGGCCCTGGAGAGATCGACGGCCGGAGGAAACGTTCAGCGACGTTCAGAAGGGTTCTAGCATAGCGCGCTTACGGCGCCGTGACCTGACAGACTGGATGAACGGCAGGAAAGGCTCAGCCGCGCCGGCTGCGCCAGGCCTCGAGCAGCTGGCGCGCCTGCACGTCGAGCTGCTCGGCGGCGAGCTCGTGGCGGCGCTCGTAGATCATCATGGCGTACACGCCGGCCAGCGCATTCACCTCGGGCGACAGCGCGCATTCCTCGCCGGTGGCCGGGCGCTGCTGGCGCCAATAATTGATGGCTTCTTCGAGTTCGGTGAGGGTGAGCATGACGATGGTTCTTGGAAAGGCTGCAATGGATCGTCACGGCATTTTATCGTACCTGCCGCCACCACTGGCTAAAAACACAGGTAAATCCGGTTGGCCAGGTCGACGATGAAAGCCGGTTGCAGATAGGCCAGGAAGATCGCCCCCAGCACGCCCGCGCCGGCCCCCGCCAGCAGCAGCCGGCGCAGCCGCAGCGAGGGAAGGGGGCGGGGCGAGGTCATGACGGCGACTCCGCTTACCGCGCCGCCAGCGGGCGGGCGATGGCCTGCTCGCGCACCGGCAGGTTGATCAGCGTGGCGAAGATGCCCAGGCCCAGCGTGATGGCCCAGACCGTGTCATAGCTGCCCTGGCGCGTGAACAGCCAGCCGCCCAGCCACACGCCCAGGAAGCTGCCCACCTGGTGCGAGAAAAACACGAAGCCCGACAGCATCGACAGGTGCTTCACCCCGAAGATGCCGGCCACGATGCCGTTGGTGAGCGGAACCGTGGACAGCCACAGCACGCCCATGGCCGCCGCGAACAGGTAGACCGACCACGCCGACAGAGGCGCCGCCAGGAACAGCGCGATGGCCACGCTGCGCGACAAGTAGATGCCCGCCAGCAGGAAGCGCTTGGGCATGAGCCCGCCCAGCTTGCCCGCGTAATACGAGCCGAAGATGTTGAACAGGCCGATCAGCGCCAGCGCGATCACCGCCACGTTGGGATCCATGATGCCCTTGTCCTTCAGGTAGGAGGGCAGGTGGGCGCCGATGAACACCACCTGGAAGCCGCACACGAAGTATCCCGCCACCAGCAGCTGGAACGGGCGATGGCCGAAGGCCTCGCGGATCGCCTCGCCGATGCTCTGGCCGTGCGCGGCCAGAGCCAGCGGCGGCTCCTTCAGGCGCAGCGCCATCGGCAGCATCAACACCAGCACCAGCGCGGCCAGCCAGAAGAAGGCCTGCTGCCAGCCGGCCAGCGAGATCAGCTGCTGCTCCACCGGCATCATCATGAACTGGCCGAAGGAACCCGCCGCCGAAGAAATGCCGAAGGCCCACGAGCGTTTCTCCGGCGGCGCGCTGCGGCCGACGATGCCGCTGATGGCGCCGAAGGCGGTACAGGCCAGCGCCGCGCCGATCAGCACGCCCGAGCCCACCACGAACAGCGTGGGTTGGTCCACCAGCGCCATCCACAGCAGGCCGCCGGCATACAGGAAGGCGCCCAGCACGATCATGCGCGCCGTGCCGAAGCGGTCGCAGGCCATGCCGGCGAAGGGGCCGATGGCGCCCCACATCAGGTTTTGCATGGCGATGGCCAGCGAGAAGGTCTCGCGGGTCCAGCCGTGGGCCTGTGAAATCGGCTGCAGCCAGAAGCCCAGGCCATGGCGCACGCCCATGGCCAGCGTGAGCACGACGCCGCTGGCGATGAGCACGGTCTTGAAATCCGGGGCGCGGTCGGTGTGGAACATGTGTCTCTTCCCTTGAGGTCTTGTCGTTATGGAGCGCAGGGCGGTGCGAGCCGCCTGCGCTTATGCGTTTTTCTTCTATTGTCCGGCGAGTTTACTGCAAAGCCGCCCGCGTCACCGGCGCGCCGATTGTGCTGCCCCGCAAAAACGGGGTCGCGCCTGCAGGAAATCGCCATCTGGGTTAAGGTTCGCGCTTGAAGATGCTGCAATACAGCATGAGCTTGCGCGACACCGCATCCGTAGGCCGCCGAACCCGTCGCACATCGCTACCCATCGCCGCGCTTCGCCACATCGCCCCACAGCCACGCTACCGGAGAAAAACATGCCCATCCCATTATTCGCCCTGGCGCTATGCGCCTTCGCCATCGGCACCACCGAATTCGTCATCATGGGCCTGCTGCCCGAGATGGCCGCCGACCTGCAGGTCAGCCTGCCGGCCGCCGGCTACCTGGTCAGCGGCTACGCGCTGGGCGTGACGGTGGGCGCGCCCATCCTGGCCTCGGTGACCAGCCGCATCGCGCCCAAGAAGGCGCTGGCCATGCTGATGCTGATCTTCATCGCCGGCAACCTGCTGTGCGCGCTGTCGGTCAACTACGGCATGTTGATGGTGGCGCGCGTGGTGACCTCCTTCGCCCACGGCTCCTTCTTCGGCCTGGGCGCGGTGGTCGCCACCAGCCTGGTCGCCAGGGAGAAGCAGGCCAGCGCCATCGCCCTGATGTTTACCGGCCTGACCCTGGCCAACGTGGTGGGCGTGCCGGCCGGCACGCTGCTGGGCCAGGCCTTCGGCTGGCGCGCCACCTTCTTCGGCGTGACCGCCATCGGCCTGGTGTCGCTGGCGGCCGTGATGGCATTTTTGCCCGCGCGCATCCAGACCTCGGACGGCACCGCCGAAGACAGCGCCGCGCTCTGGCGCAGCAAGCCGGTGTGGCTGGCCTTCGCCACCACCGTCGTCTTCAGCGCCAGCACCTTTGCGGTGTTCACCTACATCGCGCCGATCCTGCGCGACGTCAGCGGCATCTCGCCGCGCGGCGTGGCCGGCGTGCTGCTGCTGATCGGCGTGGGCCTGGCGGTGGGCAACATCATCGGCGGCAAGCTGGCCGACCGCAGCGTGATGACCGCGCTGCGCATCAACTTCAGCGCGCTGGGCGCGATCCTGCTGGTCTTCATGGTCACCAGCCATGCGCCGGTCAGCGCCATCGTCACCGTGTTCCTGTGGGGCATGGCGGCCTTTGCCGCCGTCCCGGCGCTGCAGATGAACGTGATGGGCAAGGCCGCGATGGCGCCCATCCTGGCCTCGACGCTCAACATCGGCGCCTTCAACCTGGGCAACGCCGCCGGCGCCTTCGGCGGCGGCGCGGTGCTGACCCTGGGCTTCGGCCTGACCGGGATCCCTTTGCTGGGTGCGGTGCTGGCGTTTATCTCGCTGGCCCTGGCGCTGTGGGGCGCGGCGCTGGACCGCCGCGCGCCCAAGGCAGTGGATCACGCCGTGCACGACCAGGCGCGCAGGGAAGAGCCAGCCTGCGTGGAGTGAGCGCCGGAGATGACGCGATGGAAAAACCGCCCGGAAGAACCCGGGCGGTTTTTTTATGCACAGGTCTTGTAGCTTCCGTCGATCGCAGATGACGCCTGCGAGACCCGACAGCCCATCCCTCTTCTCCGTCATCCTGACGAAAGTCAGGATCCAGCGTCGTTCAACGGCCGTCGATGCACAACGAAAGCCACTGGATCCCGGCGTTCGCCGGGATGACGGAGGTGGTGGCGAGTGTTGGCGGCGTGAGGAACGGCGATGGTCTTGTCACTTCCGTCGATCAGAGATGAAGTCTGCGAGACCTGACGGCCCATCCCTCTTCTCCGTCATCCTGACGAAAGTCAGGATCCAGCGTCGTTCAGCGACCGTCGCTGCACAACGAAAGCCACTGGATCCCGGCGTTCGCCGGGATGACGGAGGTGGGGGTGAGCGCTGACGGTGGGAGGAATGTCGATAGTCTTGTCACTTCCGTCGATCAGCGATGAAGCCTGTGAGACCTGACGACCCATCCCTCTTCTCCGTCATCCTGACGAAAGTCAGGATCCAGTGTCGTTAAGCGGCCGTCGACGCACAACGAAAGCCACTGGATCCCGGCGTTCGCCGGGATGACGAAGGTGGTGGCGATCATCGGCGGCAAGCGCCATGACAACCCCGGACTCACCCCGCAAAGTAACCCGAAGCCGCATCCTCGATATCGGCCAGCAGCCCCGCCTGCCGCGGCTCCCAACCTACCAGGGCGCGCGTGTAGGCGCTGGAAGCATGGTTGTCCAGCGCCACAAAATGCGCGAACCAGTCGAAGTGCGCCGCCGCCTCGCCGGGCGCCACGCTGACCACGGGCAGCTTCAGGCCGCGCCCGATGGCTTCGGCAATGGCGCGAAACGGCACGCCGTCTTCGGCGTTGGCGTGCCAGCGCCGGTGCGCGTTGTTGCCGTGCTCCAGCGCCAGCCGGTAGAGCCGCGCCGCGTCCAGCCGGTGTACCGCCGGCCAGCGGTTCTCACCGGTGCCGACATAGGCCGAGACGCCTTTGTCGCGCGCCAGTTTGATCAGCATGGGCACGAAGCCGTGGTCGCCGGCGCCATGCACCGAAGGCGGCAGGCGCATCACCGAGGCGTTCACGCCCCGCGCATGGGCGGCGTCGGCCGCCTCTTCCGAGGCCACGCGCGGATGGGCGGCGCCGGCGCGCAGCGCTTCCGTGGCGACGGCGCCCGGCGGCACCAGCGCGGTGCCCGAGGTCACGATCAGCGGCCGCGCGCTGCCGGCCAGGCCGTCGGCCAGGGCGGCCACCACGCCGCGGTCGGTTTCGCAGTTTTCCTTGAACTTGCTGAAGTCGTGGATGAAGGCGGTGTGGATCACGCCGTCGGCCTGCGCTGCGCCGCGACGCAGGCTGTCGAGGTCTTCCAGCGCGCCGCGCAGCACCTGCGCGCCGGCCGCCGCCAGTTGCGCGGCGCCCGCGTCCGAACGCGCCAGGCCGGTGACATGATGGCCCGCCTGCAGCAGCTCGCCGACCACGGCCGAGCCGACGAAACCGGTAGCGCCTGTGACGAAAATACGCATGATGAAATCCTTTCGAGTAATGGCTATAGTGAATAGCGACAAACCATTCTCGTCCCGCCGCCACGCTCTTTGAAGCCGTGAGCTCTTACCGGTATACGCACTAACAGGATAAGCATGAGCACCGCCACCGCCGCCGATCAACGCCAGCCGCACGACAACGCCCTGGGCCACTACCTGCGCGATCGCCGCCAGCGCATCGATCCGGCGTCGCTGGGTTTGCCCGCGGGACGCCGCCGCACCCCGGGTTTGCGGCGCGAGGAAGTGGCGCAGCGCGCCGCCGTGAGCGCCACCTGGTACACCTGGCTGGAGCAGGGCCGTGGCGGCGCGCCGTCGCCCGAGGCGCTGGAGCGCATCGCCCAGGCGCTGCTGCTGGACCAGGTCGAGCGCCAGCACCTGTTCATGCTGGCGCAGGGACGTCCGCCCGAGGTGCGCTACCTGGCCGACAACGAAGTCTCGTCGCGCCTGCAGCGCGTGCTGGACGCCTTCGGCACCAGTCCCGCGCTGGTGCGCAGCGTCACCTGGGATGTGCTGGCCTGGAACCGCGCCGCCTGCGCGGTGCTGGCCGACTATCCGGCGCTGGCCCCGCACGAGCGCAACATCCTGCGGCTGATCTTCTCCGCCGATCGCCCGTGCGACGAGCAGCCCGAGTGGGAAGCCGTCGCCCGCATGGTGGTCTCCACCTTCCGCGCCGACGCCGTGCGCGCCGGCGCCTCGCGCCATGTCCAGGGACTGGTCGACGAGCTGTGCCACAGCAGCCCCGACTTCGCGCGCCTCTGGCGCGAGCAGGAGGTCAGCGTCTACGGCGAGGGCTCCAAGTGCATCCAGCGCCCGGGCGTGGGCATGCTCCATCTTGAATACTCCACCTTCGCCGTCGACGGCCGTCCCGAGCAGCGGCTGCTGGTGTTTACGCCGATGGCGCCGGCCGACACGCGCGGCGTGCTCACGCTGATGGCAGCCTACGACGCCGCGCACCGGCACTGACGCCGGCGCAACGGCGAGCGCATAAGCTTGCGCGAAAAACGCAGCATGAGAAATCCAAGCAAGCACATGCGCAATGCTTCGTTCTGAAAAGCGCGGCGCTTTGCTTTAATGATCCTCCTCCCCGGCGTCCGCCATCCATGGGCGCCGGCCAATTCAGGAAGGATCATCGTTTCATGTCCGCCGTCATCGACGCCCAGCGCGCGCCATCCGCACGCCGCATTTCCTCCTACGCCGTCCAGCCGGCGCAACGCATCGGCAGCGAAGCGCAAGCCCTGCAGGTCGCGCGCGAGCTGGCGCAAGAGTTCGCCCAAGGCGCCGCCGGGCGCGACCGTGAGCGCCGCCTGCCGTTCGAGGAGATCGAGCGCTTCTCGCGCAGCGGCCTGTGGGCCATCGCCGTGCCGCGCGCCTACGGCGGCATCGGCGCTTCATGGAACACGGTGGCCGAAGTGTTCAAGTTGGTCTCGGCCGCCGATCCCTCCATCGGCCAGATTCCGCAGAACCACTTCGGCAACCTCAACGTTATCGCCAATGCCGGCAGCGAGGAGCAGAAACGCTTCTTCTTCGGCGAGGCGCTGCAAGGCGCGCGCTTCGGCAACGCCGGCCCCGAGCGCAACAGCAAGAACGTGCTCGACGTGCGTACCCGCGCCACGCTCGACCTGCATTCCGGCGACGGCAGCTATTTCCTGACCGGCACCCGGTTCTATTCGACCGGCGCACTGTACGCGCACTGGATCCCCAGCCGCGCGCTGGACGACGACGACAACCCACTGTTCGTCTACAACCGCCACGACGCGCCGGGCCTGCGCGTGATCGACGACTGGAGCAGTTTCGGCCAGCGCACCACCGCCAGCGGCAGCGTGGTGTTCGAGCGCGTGCGCGTGCCGGCGGCGCAGGTACTGCAGGTGAAGGATTTCCTCAAGCAGCCCAACAACATCGGCCCGGTGTCGCAGCTGATCCAGGCCGCCATCGACGCCGGCATCGCCCACGCCGCCGTGCGCGACGCCATCGAGTTCGTCACCACCCGTTCGCGCCCCTATGCCGACAGCGGCCTGGAGCGCGCCGCCGACGACCCCTACATCCTGCGCGACATCGGCAACCTGAAGCTGCGCCTGCACGCCTCCGATGCGCTGCTCGAGCGCGCCGCCGGCGTGCTGGACGGCTTGCCGGAGCGGATCAGTTTCGAGCAGATGGCCGAGGCATCGGTCGCGGTGGCCGAGGCCAAGGTGCTGTCGACGGAACTGTCGCTGCTGGCCTCCGAAAAGCTGTTCGAACTCTCCGGCACGGCCTCCACGCTGGCGGTGCACAACCTCGACCGCCACTGGCGCAACGCGCGCGTGCACACGCTGCACGATCCGGTGCGCTGGAAGTACCACGCCGTGGGCAACTATGCGCTCAACGGCACGCCGCCGCCGCGCCACTCGTGGAGCTGAACAGCGCCTCCCGACCTCCTTCATCTCCTGTCGAACATAACGCCATGACCCAGACCGCCACCGCTCCCACCACGCTCGATTCCCCGCCTCCTTCGGCGGCCGCCGCGCCGCGCATCGTCGCCCGCATCCGCGACGATGCCGAAGCGCTAGCCGTGGCGCGCAGGCTGGCCGAAGACTTCGCCCAGGAGTCGGCCCTGCGCGACCGCGAGCGCAAGCTGCCGTGGGACGAGCTGGACCGCTACGTGCGCTCGGGCCTGTGGGGCATCACCGTGCCGAAGCAATACGGCGGCGCCGGCGTCTCCTACGGCACGCTGGCCGAGGTGATCGCCACCATCTCCTCGGGCGACGGCTCCATCGGCCAGATCCCGCAGAACCACTTCTATGCGGTCGAGCTGATCCGGGTCAACGGCAGCGAGTCGCAGAAACGCTTCTTCTTCGAGCGCGTGCTGCAGGGCGACCGCTTCGGCAATGCGCTGGCCGAGCTGGGCACCAAGACCTCGCACGACCGCAAGACCAGCCTGGCGCGCGACGCCGCCGGTCCCGGCTATCGCATCAACGGGCGCAAGTTCTACGCCACCGGCGCGCTGTACGCCGACTGGGTGCCGACCTCGGTGATCGACGAGGCCGGCGTGCAGCAGCTGGCCATCGTGCCGCGCCATGCGCCGGGCCTGACCATCATCGATGACTGGTCCGGTTTCGGCCAGCGCACCACCGGCAGCGGTAGCGCCGTGTTCGAGAACGTGCATGTGCCGGCCGATGCCGTGATCGGCTTTGCTTCCGCCTTCACGCGGCCGACCCAGATCGGTCCGATGGCGCAGATCCAGCACGCCGCCATCGACCTGGGCATCGCGCGCGCCGCCTATCGTGACCTGCTGGAGTTCGTGCGCACCCGCTCGCGCCCATGGATCGACAGCGGCGTCGAACGCGCCGGCGACGATCCCCTGACCATCCGCGAAGTCGGCGACCTCACCATCCAGCTGCACGCCGCCGAGGCGCTGCTGCAGCGCGCCGGCCGCCTGGTCGACGCGGCCGCCGCCGAACCCACCGAAGCCAGCGTGGCCGAGGCCTCGATCGCCGTGGCCGAGGCGCGCGTGCTGACCACCGAAGTCTCGCTGGCCGCCGGCAGCAAGCTGTTCGAGCTGGCCGGCTCGCAATCGACGCTGGCCGAACACAATCTCGACCGCCACTGGCGCAACGCCCGCACCCACACGCTGCACGACCCGGTGCGCTGGAAGTACCACGCCATCGGCAACTACTACCTGAACGGCAAGAACCCGCCGCGCCACGGAGCGCTGTGATGAACGCCGTGTCGTTATCGCCGGCGCACCGGCGGCGATGTCGCCGCCCCGGCTGATCGCATCCCCACCGCGGCGCGCCACGCGCCGCACCCGATTGCAACAGCGGCCGCGCCGGGAGGGCGGCCGCTGCGTGTTCGCTCATCCGCATACCTCAAGGACAACAAGAAGACATGATCAAGCGCATCGACCAGACAGCTGCCGCGCGGCTGGCATTTTCCGCCCTCGCGGCAGCCACGCTGCAAAGCGCCGCGCTCGCAGCCGATCCCGCGCCCAGAAGCGGCGGCACGCTGGTGGCCATCGTCCAGCCCGAGCCGGTGACCCTGACCGGCGCCGTCAACACCGCCCAACCGACCTCGCTGATCGCCACCAACGTCTACGACGGCCTGCTCAGTTACGACAACGAGCTCAAGCCCCACGGCCAGCTGGCCGAACGCTGGGAAGTCTCGAAGGACGGCCTGGCCATCACCTTCCATCTGAGGAAGGGCGTGAAGTGGCATGACGGCAAGCCCTTCACCTCGGCCGATGTGAAATGGTCGGTGGAGAACGTGTGGAAGACGCTGCATCCGCGCAACAAGGCGATCCTGGTCAACCTCACCCAGGTCGACACGCCGGACGCGCAGACCGCCGTCTTCCGCTTCACCAAGCCCTCGCTGGCGCTGCTGTCCACACTCAACTCGTGGGGCGCGCCGGTGCTGCCCAAGCATCTCTACGAGGGCACCGACGTGCTCAACAATCCGAACAACAACAAGCCGGTCGGCACCGGCGCCTTCGTCTTTAAGGAATGGAACCGCGGCAGCTACATCACGCTGGAGCGCAACCCCGACTACTGGGACAAAGGCAAGCCTTACCTCGACAAGATCGTCTTCAAGGTCGTGCCCGATGCCGGTGCACGCGCCGCGCTGCTGGAAAACGGCGAAGCGCAGTACGCCGTCTTCAGCCCGGTGCCGCCCAAGGAGGCGCAGCGCCTGGCCGGCTCCGGCAAGGTGAAGGTGGAGACCAACGGCTACCAGTGGTCCTCGCCGGTGATGTACCTCGACTTCAATCTCGACAACAAGTACCTGAAAGATGTGCGCGTACGCCGCGCCATCGCCTATGCCGCCAACCTGGACGGACTGAACAAGGTGGTCTGGTACGGCTACGGCAAGCCAGCCGTGTCCATCGTGCCGACCACGCTGTCGCAGTTCTTCGACGGCAGCGTGCCGCGCTACGGCTACGACACCAAAAAGGCCGAGGCCCTGCTGGATGAAGCCGGCTTCAGGCGCGGCGCCGACGGCGTGCGCTTCACGCTCAACAACGACTACCTGCCTTACGGCGACGACTATCGCCGCACCGCCGAATACCTGAAGCAATCGTTCAAGCGCGTGGGCATCGACCTCAACATCCGCAGCCAGGACACCGCCGCCTTCACCAAGCGCGTCTATGGCGAGCGCGATTTCGACACCTCGATCTCGTGGAACGCCTCCTTCCCCGATCCGCAGATCGGCCTGACCCGCATGTACTGGTCCGGCTGGATCGGCAAGAACGTGCCGTGGACCAACGCATCCGGCTACCGCAACGCCGAGGTCGACCAGATCATCGAACAGGCCCAGGGCGCCGCCACGCAGGCCGAGCGGGTGACGCTGTTCAAGCGCTTCCAGCAGATCACACAGACCGAGCTGCCCACGCTGCCGCTGCTGGAGCTGCATTTCTTCACCATCCATTCGCCGCGCTTGCACGGCGTGGACGGGCAGGGCGACCAGTCGCAGGGTTCGCTGAAGAACGCCTGGCTGGAATGACGACGATAAACTCCAAGGGGAACCCCATGTTCAAGCGCATCACACCGCGCGCGCTGCTGGCCGCAGCCGCTATCGTCCTGGCCGGCGCGGTCCAGGCGGCCACGCCCACGCCGGGAGGCACGCTGACGGCCATCCTGCAGCCCGAGCCGGTGATCCTCACCTCGGCGCTCAACACCGCCGCGCCGACCGGCTTCTTCAGCGCCAACGTGTTCGACGGCCTGGTGGAATACGACAACGACTTCAAGCTGCGCCCGGCCCTGGCCGAACGCTGGGAAATCTCCAAAGACAGCAAGACGTTGACCTTCCACTTGCGCCACGGCGTGAAGTGGCACGATGGCAAGCCCTTTACCTCGGCCGATGTGAAATGGACGCTGGAGAACGTGTGGAAGAAGATTCACCCGCGCAACCAGATCCTGTTCGGCAAGGTCACCTCGACCGACACGCCCGACGACTACACCGTGGTGATCCATTTCAGCGAGCCGTCGCTGGCGGTGCTGAGCTCGCTCAACAGCAACGGTGCGCAGGTGCTGCCCAAGCACTTCTACGAAGGCACCGACATCCTGAACAATCCCTACAACAACAAGCCGGTCGGCACCGGCCCGTTCGTGTTCAAGGAGTGGAGCCGCGGCAACTACATCACGCTGGAGCGCAATCCCGACTATTGGGACAAAGGCAAACCTTACCTCGACCGGATCGTCTTCAAGATCGTGCCTGACGCCGGCGCTCGCGCCGCCGCGCTGGAAAAGGGCGAAGCGCAGTACGCGCCGTTCTCCCCGGTGCCGCTGAAGGACGCCGAACGCCTGGCCAGGCTGCCGCAGCTGAAGCTGGAGACGCGCGGTTACGACTGGATCTCGCCCTGGCTGTTCGTCGACGTCAACCTCGACAAGCCTTACTTCAAGGACGTGCGCGTGCGCCAGGCGCTGGCGTATGCGATCGACCGCAACGCTTTCAACAAGGTGGTGTGGTACGGCTTCGGCAAGCCGGCCGCCAGCCCGGTGGTGTCGACCCTGAAGCAGTTCTACGCCGCCGACGTGCCGCAATACGCCTACGACCCGAAGAAGGCCGAGGCGCTGCTCGATGAGGCCGGCCTCAAGCGCGGCGCCGACGGCACCCGCCTGCGCATCAACCTCGACTACCTGCCCTACGGCGACGACTTCAAGCGCAGCGGCGAATTCATCCGCGGCGCGCTGAAGCGCGTGGGCATCGAGGTCAACGTGCGCGCACAGGACACCCCGACTTATACCAAGCGCGTCTACGGTGACCGCGACTTCGACCTGTCGGTGGTCTGGTTCGCCGGCTTCGCCGATCCGCTGGTGGGCGTCACCCGCGCCTACTGGAGCGACTCGGTGGGCAAGAACATTCCCTGGACCAACGGTTCTGGCTATCGGAGCGCCGAGGCCGACAAGTTGATCGAGCAGGCCCAGGGATCGCCCAGCCAGGCCGAGCGCGTGGCGCTGTTCAAGAAGTTCCAGCAGCGCGTGCAGACCGACCTGCCGTCGCTGCCATTGCTGGAGATGCACTTCTTCACCGTGCAAGCGTCCAGCCTGAAGGACACCGTGGCCGGTGTCGACCAGATCTACAGCTCGCTGAAGAACGCCTGGTTCGACAGCGGCGCCAAGGTTGCGGCCAATCCGGCTGCCCCACAACGCTGAGGCAGATGACGGTATGAGCGCCTCCACCATCGCATCGGCCGACCCGGCCGCGACCGCCGGAAAATCCGGCAGCCGCGGCGCGGCGTTCCTGCGCGCCACCTTGCGCCGCCTGCTGCAGCTGGCGGCGGTGGTGCTGGGCGTGGCGGTGATCAATTTCTTCCTGCTGCGCCTGGCGCCGGGCGACGCCGCCCAAGTGCTGGCCGGCGAGGCCGGCGCGGCCACGCCCGAATACATGGCGGCGCTGCGCGCGCAGTTCGGGCTGGACCAGCCGCTGGCGGTGCAGTTCGGCAAGTACCTGCTGCACCTCGTGCAGTTCGACCTCGGCTATTCCTTCCGTCACGGCATGCCGGTGGCGCAGCTGATCGGCGCACGGGTGCCGGCCACCTTGCTGCTCATGGGCGCGGCCATCGGCTTTGCTGCGGTGGGCGGCGTGGTGCTGGGAACGCTGGCTGCCTACCGCGCCGGCAAGCTGGCCGACGTGTTGGTGTCGGTGCTGGCGCTGGTGTTCTTCGCCACGCCGCTGTTCTGGATCGGCCTGATGCTGGTGGTGGTGTTCTCGGTCTGGCTGGACTGGTTGCCGGTGGGCGGCATGTTCGCCGTCGAGGCCGGCTACACGGGACTGGCGCATGTGCTGGATGTGGCGCGCCACCTGGTGCTGCCCGCCGTCACGCTGGGCCTGTTCTACATGGCGGTCTACACGCGCCTGATGCGCGCGGCCATGATCGAGGTGCGGCGCCAGGACTTCGTGCGCACCGCCGTGGCCAAGGGGGCGCGCGCGCCGCGCGTGCTGTTCGTCCATGTGCTGCGCAATGCGCTGTTGCCGCTGGTGACCATGCTGGGCGTGCAGGCCGGCTCGGTGGTCGGCGGCGCGGTGCTGGTGGAGACCGTGTTTTCCTGGCCCGGCCTTGGCCGCCTGGCCTTCGAGGCGCTGTTCCAGCGCGATTTCAATCTGCTGCTCGGCATCCTGCTGTGCAGCTCGGCGGTGGTGGTCCTGGTCAACTGGATCGTCGACGCCGTTTATGTGCGGCTCGATCCGCGCATCCGGCTGCAATGAGGAGGCGGGCATGGGCAAATCACTGAACGGAACGGCGGCGCTGGGCGGTGCGCACGCGGCGGCTGTCGTCGCGCGGACGCCGGCCTGGCTCGGCCGCCTGCTGCACTCGCCGTCCGCCTTGACCGGCGGCGTGCTGCTGTTGCTGGTGCTGGGCATGGCGGCCTCGGCCGGCTGGCTGTTCCCGGGCGACCCGCTGGACATGGTGGCCGAACCTTTCCTGCATCCCTTCGCCGATGCCGGACACTGGCTGGGCACCGACATGCTGGGGCGCGACATCCTGGCCGGCATCTTCCACGGCGCGCGCGCCTCGCTGCTGATTGCGCTGGTATCGACCGCGCTGGCGTTGCTGCTGGGCGTGTCCGGCGGCCTGCTGGCCGGCTACTACGGCGGGCGCGCCGACGCGCTGCTCATGCGCGTGACCGAATTCTTCCAGACCATTCCATCCTTCCTGTTCGCGCTGGCCATCGTCGCGGTGGTCCAGCCCACGCTGCTTACCATCGCCCTGGCCATCGGCGTGACCGCCTGGCCGAGCCTGGCGCGACTTGTGCGCGCCGAGGTGCTCAAGCTGCGCCACGGCGAAATGGTGCAGGCCAGCGTGGCGCTGGGCGCGTCGGACGCGCGCATCATCCTGCGCGACATCCTGCCCAATGCCGCCACGCCTATCCTGGTGTCGACCTCGCTGATGGTGGCCACCGCCATCCTGACCGAATCCAGCCTGGCCTTCCTCGGCCTGGGCGACCCCAACGCTGCCAGCTGGGGAAACATGGTCGGCGCCGGCCGTGAAGTGCTGCGCACCGACTGGTTCATCACCACCATTCCCTGCATCGCCATCGTCATCACGGTGCTGGCCCTCAATCTTTTAGGCGACGGCCTGGCCGATGTGCTCGACCCGCGCGACAGAAAATAGGAGAAACACCATGGCACGCGTATCCACGCTCTTGTCCAGCCAGCTGCAACCGAGCCCGGCCCGCGCCATCTTCGAGAAGGTGGAAAACGAATACGGCCACTTCGGCAACATGCTGGGCGTGCTGGCCCACAAGCCGGCGTCGATCGAGCATATCTACGGACTGCTGCTGGGCTTCGCGGGCGAAGGCAATATCTCGAAGCTACACCTGGAGATCGTGCTGGTCACCGCCTCCAGGGCCAATGAATGCAGCTACTGCGTCTCCCACCATGCGCCCAAGCTGCGCGCCGAACACGTGCCGGCCGAGACGGTCGAGCGCATCCTCGACGCTGATGTGCCGGGGCTGGGGCCGGTGGAAAAGCTGGTGCGCGATTACGCGCTGGCCGTCACCCGTCAGCGCGTGGGCGACAGCCTGGTGCAGCGCCTGCGCGAGCATTTCGACGAATCGCAGATTGTCGAACTGACCCTGCGTGCAGCGCTGTGCGCCTTCTTCGCCCGCTTCAACGAGGCGCTGGACGTGCAGCTGGAGCCGCAATACACCGCCGCTGCCGTGGCCGCCTGAACGGAGGATGAGATGAGCAAGAAGCAGATCCGCCTCAACGCGTTCAACATGAACTGCGTGAACCACATCAACCACGGCCTGTGGACGCATCCGCGCGACCGCTCGCAGGACTACACCGACATCGCCTACTGGACCCACCTGGCCAGGCTGCTGGAGCGCGGCAAGTTCGACGGACTGTTCCTGGCCGACATCGTCGGCGTCTATGACGTCTACCAAGGCTCCACCGACATCACGCTGCGCGAGTCGATCCAGCTGCCGGTCGACGATCCCCTGCTGCTGATCTCTGCCATGGCCGCGGCCACCGAGCACCTGGGCTTCGGCATCACCGCCAACCTGACTTACGAGGCGCCGTTCCTGTTCGCGCGCCGCATGTCCACGCTGGATCATCTCACGCGCGGGCGCGTGGGCTGGAACATCGTCACCGGCTATCTCGACAGCGCCGCGCGCGCCATGGGCCTGACCGAACAGCTGGAGCACGACCAGCGCTACGACCGCGCCGATGAATTCATGGAAGTGGTCTACAAGCTCTGGGAGGGCAGCTGGGAGGACGGCGCCGTGGTGCGCGACCGCGCCAACCGCGTCTACGCCGATCCGGCCAAGGTGCACAAGATCAGGCATAGCGGCGACTACTACCGCGTCGAGGGCATCCATCTTTCCGAGCCGTCGCGCCAGCGCACGCCGGTGCTGTACCAGGCCGGCTCGTCCGGTCGCGGCCAGGCCTTCGGCGCGCGCCATGCCGAATGCGTGTTCATCTCCAGCCAGACCCGCGAAGCGGCGAAGAAGCTGGTGCAGGGCATACGAGAAGGCGCCGAACGCGAAGGGCGCGACCCGGACGACGTGAAGATCTTCATGGGGCTCACCGTGGTCACCGCGCACACCGAGCGCGACGCCCGCGACAAGTACCGCGAGTACGCCAGCTACGCCAGTCCCGAGGCCGGGCTGGCGCATTTCTCGGCCGGCACCGGCATCGATTTTTCGCGCTACGAGCTGGACGAACCGATCCGCGCGGCCAAGACCAATTCGATCGAATCGCTGGTCAAGACCGTGACCAATCCCGAGCTCAACTGGACCAAGCGCAAGCTGCTCCAGCAGCTGGAGCTGGGCGGGCGCTACGCTACCGTGGTCGGCTCGCCGGTGCAGGTGGCCGACGAACTGGAAGCCTGGGTGGCCGACACCGGTATCGACGGCTTCAACCTCACGCGCACGGTCACGCCGGAGAGCTTCGAGGACTTCGTCGACCTGGTGATCCCGGTGCTGCAGGAACGCGGCTCCTACAAGCGCGACTACGCCCAGGGCACGCTGCGCGAAAAACTCTTCGGCGGCGGCGCTACGCTGCCGCAGCGCCATGTCGGCGCGGGCTTCCGCGCCGGCGTTACCGCCTGACGGCCCGGGAGACAAGTATGCAGCCATTGCTCGATATTCGCGGACTCGAGGTGTCTTTCGCCGGCCACCAGGCCGTGCGCGGACTGGACTTGGCCATCGCGGCCGGAGAGACCGTGGCGCTGGTGGGCGAGTCCGGTTGCGGTAAGTCGACCACCGCCTTGTCGGTGCTGCGCCTGCTGGGACCGTCGGCGCAAGTGTCCGGGCAGCTGCTGTTCGAAGGCCGCGACTTGTTGGCGCTGCCCGAGCATGCGCTCGCGGCGCTGCGCGGCGATGCCATCTCGATGATCTTCCAGGAACCGATGACCTCGCTCAACCCGGTGCTGTCCATCGGCAGCCAGGTGATCGAGGCGATACGGCTGCACCAGGATCTTTCGCCGGCGGCCGCACGCGAGCGCGCCGTGGAGTTGCTGGAGCTGGTGCGCATTCCCGATGCGCGGCGCCGCATCGACGACTATCCGCACCAGCTCTCCGGCGGCCAGCGCCAGCGCGTGATGATCGCCATGGCGGTGGCCAACCGGCCGCGCCTGCTGATCGCCGACGAGCCGACCACCGCGCTGGACGTCACCATCCAGGCGCAGATCCTGGAGCTGCTGGACCAGCTGCGGCGCGAGCTCGGCATGGCCGTACTGCTGATTACGCATGACCTGGGCGTGGTGGAGCAATGGGCCGACCGCGTGGCCGTGATGGTCGGCGGCAGCAAGGTCGAGGAAGCCGACAGCGCGCGGCTGTTCGCCGATCCGCGCCACTCCTATACGCGCGGTTTGCTGGGCGCGTCGCTGCGGCTGGAGCAGGATCTCCACTATCGTCACAGCCGCCTGCCCGAGATTCGCAGCCAGACCGACGCGCAGGGAAAGCCAGGCTTCACGCTGAGCGAGCGCGAACACGCGCAACCCTTCACCGTGGCGATCCCGTCCGGTGCGGCGCCCTTGCTGTCGGTGCAGGAGCTGCGCGTGGATTACGCCACGCCGCGCGGCGTGGTGCATGCAGTGCGGGGCGTGTCCTTCGATATCGCCCGCGGCGAAACCGTGGGCCTGGTGGGTGAGTCCGGTTGCGGCAAGTCCACGCTCTCGCGCAGCATCGTGCGCCTGGAGGACAGCGCCTCCGATCGCATCGTGCTGGACGGCGTGGATCTTGCGCCGTTGAGCCGGGCCAACTTGCGCGCGCATCGCAGGCGCGTGCAGATGGTGTTCCAGGATCCGTATGCCTCGCTCAATCCGCGTCATACCGTGGCCGACATCCTCGATGCAGCGCTGGTGATCCACGAAGTCAAAGACCGCAACGAACGCCGTCGCCGCATCGAACAGATGATCGACCTGGTCGGCCTGCCCAGGGCCGCGCTGGCGCGCTACCCGCACCAGTTCTCCGGCGGCCAGCGACAACGCATCGGCATTGCGCGTGCGCTGGTGCTGAAGCCCTCGCTGGTGATCTGCGACGAGCCGGTATCGGCGCTGGACGTCTCGGTACAGGCGCAGATCCTCAACCTGCTGGTCGACCTCAAGCGCGAGTTCGGGCTCTCCTATCTCTTCATCTCGCACGACCTCTCGGTGGTGCGCTACATCGCCGACCGCGTGCTGGTGATGAACGGCGGGCGCATCGTGGAAGAGGGCGATCACGAGTCGATCTGGCGCTCGCCGCAGCATCCTTACACGCGCGCGCTGATCGACGCCGTCCCCGGCGCGGCCCATGCACCGGCGCCGCGCGAAGAGGAACTGCTGCGCGCATAAGCCGGCCTGGTCCGGCTTAGTCGCGCAGCACATAACCATACGGGAAAAGATTCGTTCCTCCCCGGCGACGCGGCCGATACATTGGCCCTTTTGCCTGCAGAGGGAGAAGGATGAAACACGCAGCATGGAAGTGGCTGGGCGCCGGCGCGCTGGCATTGGGAATGATCGCATCGGCGCAGGCCGCGGCCGACAAGGTGATCAAGGTCGGCGTCACCAGCGGTCCGCACGCGCAGATATTCGAGGCGGCCAAGCGCGTCTTCGAGCGCGACAACCCCGGCTACAAGGTGAAGATCATCGAGTTCAACGACTACATCCAGCCCAATGCCGCGCTCGACGCCGGCGAGCTCGACGCCAACAGCTACCAGCATCGTCCCTTCCTGAACGCGCAGATCAAGGCGCGCGGCTACAAGCTCTATGCCGAGGGCAAGACCATGATCGGTCCGATGGCGATCTACTCGAAGAAATACCGCAAGCTGGAAGACATCCCGGCCGGCGCCAAGATCGGCATCCCCAACGACCCGGCCAACGAGAGCCGCGTGCTGCTGCTGTTACAAAAGCACGGCGTGCTCAAGCTGCGCGCCGGCATCGATCCGCTGACCGGTACCAACGCCACGCCGATCGACATCGTCGAGAATCCGAAGAAATGGAAGTTCGTCGAGATCGACGCGGCCCAGCTGCCGCGCACCCTGGACGACCTTGACGCCTCGGCCGTCAACGCCGACTTCGCCGCCAAGGCCGGCCTGAATCCGGCGCGCGACAGCCTGGTGGTGGAAGACGGCGACAGCCCCTACGCCTGCCTGATCGCCGTGCGCGAGAAGGACCGCGACCAGCCGTGGCTGGGCCAGTTGGTGAAGGCCTACCAGTCGGATGAGGTGAAGCGGTTTATCCAGACTGAATTCAAGGGCGGCATTCTGGCGGCGTGGTGATGTGCTGAGTGTTTTCGTCTTGTTGGGGCCGATATTGTGATTGATGCACTCAGCAAGACCATCGACATTGCTCCCATCGCCAACGCTTGCCACCACCTCCGTCATCCCGGCGCAGGCCGGGATACAGTGGTTTTCGTTGCGCATCGACGGTCGCTGAACGACGCTGGATCCTGACTTTCGTCAGGATGACGGAGAACAGGGATGGGCCGTCAGGTCTCACAGGCGCCATCTCAGATCAACGGCAGCAACAAGACCATCGCCGCTCCTCACGCCGCCAACACTTGCCACCACCTCCGTCATCCCGGCGAACGCCAGGATCCAGTGGCTTTCGTTGCGCATCGACGGCCGCTGAACGACGCTGGATCCTGACTTTCGTCAGGATGACGGAGAAGAGGGATGGGTCGTCAGGTCTCACAGGCGCCATCTCAGATCAACGGCAGCAGCAAGACCATCGACATTCCTCACGCCGCCAACGCTTGCCGCCACCTCCGTCATCCCGGCGAAGGCCGGGATACAGTGGTTTTCGTTGCGCAGCGACGGTCGTTGAACGACGCTGGATCCTGACTTTCGTCAGGATGACGGAGAAGGGAATGGGTCGCCAGGTCTCACAAGTTTCATCTCAGATCAATGGCAGCAACAAGACCGTCGACATTCCTCCCACCGCCAACGCTTGCCACCACCTCCGTCATCCCGGCGAAGGCCGGGATCCAGTGGCTTTCGTTGTGCATCGACGGTCGTTGAACGACGCTGGATCCTGACTTTCG
>NZ_NJGU01000015.1 GCF_002213415.1 Herbaspirillum robiniae
CGTCGAACCAGCAGATGGGTCACATGGAAGACATCGCGTTCACGTACGAGAAGATCACCTGGACCTTCGACCCGGACGGCATCGAGGCCGAAGACTCCTGGCTGGCGCCGAAGTCGTAAGCCGCTGAGCGGAGGGCGGGATGCGGGAGCGCCGATTGCTGGAAAGGATCGCCAACTGGAACGAGGCCGATGCCGAGCGCACCAGCCAGACCCAGGTGGACATCCTCGTGCGCTCGGTGAACGACCATCTCGCCCGCCTGCTCAACACGCGCCAGGGCAGCGTGCCCATCGATCCTTCCTTCGGCGTGCCGGACTTCACCAACCTGGCCGGCGGCACCGGCCGCGGTTCGGTGACCGAGATGGAAGACGAGATCCGCCGCATGGTGCTCAAGTATGAGCCGCGCGTGAAGTCGCCGCGCGTGGTGCTCAACGCCGAAACCACCGACGTGCTGTCGATCCGCTTTTCGCTGCAAGGCACGCTGGAAGTCGACAACCGCGAGATCCCGCTGCACATCTCGACCACCGTCGGCGCCAACGGCAAGGTCAGGGTCGGCTGACGCCGCCCGGGGAGACCCTTTGCACCAGGCCACGCGCGCATCGCGCGGCACCTGATGCAAGGCGTTTCGCTTTCATCCACATTGCTGCACAAGGCATCACAACAAGCCACCCGACATGTTCAATCGATACTACGAAGATGAGTTGAACAAGCTCAAGGGACTGGCGGTCGAGTTCGCACAGAACAATCCGGCGCTGGCGCCCATGCTCTCCGGCTCGTCGGCCGATCCCGACGTCGAGCGCCTGCTCGAAGGCGTGGCGTTCCTCACCGGGCTCACGCGCCAGAAGCTGGACGACGAGTTTCCCGAGTTCGTCCAGGAGCTGGCCAACCTGCTGTTCCCGCATTACCTGCGCCCGGTGCCCGCCACCACCATGGTCAGCTTCACGCCCAAGGCGGCGCTGGGCGAGACCGCGCGCGTGGCCGCCGGCACCGAGCTGGCCTCGCTGCCGGTGGACGGCACCGCCTGCCGCTTCGTCACCAGCGTCGACCTGGACATCGAGCCGGTCCACCTGGCCGACGCCAACCTGTTGAGTCACGCCGGCGCGGCCCCGATGCTGGTGCTGGAGTTCGAGATGGCCGGCGTGGACCTGGCGCAGTGGCGCGCCGACCGCCTGCGCCTGTTCCTGGGCAGCGGCTACAGCGAGGCCGCCAAGCTGCTGCTGCTGCTGACCAACCACGTGACCCAGGTGCGATTGTCGGGCGACGACGGCGCCCGTTTCGAGCTGGGGCCCAAGGCCATCACGGCGGCCGGCTTCGGGCAGCCGATGCTGCCCTATCCGGGCAACGCCTTCGCCGGCTACCGTAACATCCAGGAGTTCTTCGTGCAGCCGGAGAAATTCCTGTTCGTCGACCTGGTCGGCCTGCAGCAATGGACCACCCGCCGCGGCGGCCGCTTCTCGGTCTACATCACGCTGGACCAGCTGCCGGCGTGGGCGCCGGAGATCCGCCCCGACAGCTTCATGCTCAACATCGTGCCGGCGGTCAACCTGTTCCCGCACGCGGCCGACCCGATCAACCACGAGCATCGCGTCACCGAGTACCGCGTCATGCCCGAAGGCCGCGTACGCCAGCATTTCCAGATCTATTCGGTGGACCAGGTGGTGGGTTACCAGCAGGGCATGTCGCGCGAGCGCACCTACGTGCCCTTCGGCCTGTACCGCCACGACCGCCGCGGCGACCGCCTGTCTTATCGCACCACGGTGCGCAGCGCCACGGTGGGCCAAGGCAATGAACTCTACCTGTCGGTGAACTACCCGGCCGGCGACACGCCGCTGCCGGAAACGCTGTCGCTGCGCCTGACTTGCACCAACGGCACGCTGCCCGAAAGCCTCAAGCTGGGCGACATCAGCCAGCCCACCAGCAGCTCGCCGGACCGTATGAGCTTTCGCAACATCCGCACGGTGTCGCCGGCGCTGAATCCGCCCACCGGCGAGGCGCTGCTGTGGCGGCTGATTTCGCACGTGTCGCTCAATTTCCTGTCGGTGGCCAACGCCGCCAACCTGCAGGCGCTGCTGAACCTGTACGTGTTCCCGGAGCGCCAGGAGCAGGGCCAGGAGGCCGCCAACCGGCGCCGCATCGAAGGCATCCAGGACGTCACCGCCACGCCCGAGACGCGACTGGTGGGCCGGGGCAGCGTGCTGCGCGGCCAGCTGGTGCGCATCAAGTGTCGCCAGGATTTCTTCGCCGGCATCGGCGACATGTACCTGTTCGGCTGCGTGATCGAGCGTTTCATCGCCGATTACGCCGGCATCAATTCCTATACCCGCGTCGAGATGGAAGACGCATTTTCCGGAGCAGTCTTCAAATGGCCGGCCCGACTCGGACAACAGCCGCTTCTGTAAAGGAAGACCTGCTTGCCCGCGGCGAGCGCTATTCCTATTTCCAGGCGATCCGCCTGCTGCGCCTGTTCGAGAAGAACACGGGGGCCGCGCGCGCGGAGAACCTGCGCATCCGGCCCAAACTGTCGCTGACCTTCCCCGACAACGACGTCGACGCCATCGAGGCGCGCCCGCAGGGCGGCTACCGCATCACGGCCAACTTCTTCGGCCTGTACGGCGTGTCCTCGCCGCTGCCGACCTATTACACCGAGGACCTGTTCGAAGAAGAGCGCGAGGGTGGGCATGCCCAGCGCGAGTTCATCGACATCGTCCATTACGCGCTGTATCCGCTGCTGTTCGACGCCTGGTCCAAGTACCGCCTCGAGCAGCGCGTGGTGGAGGACGGCGACGCCGCCGCGCTGGGCCACATGTTCGCCTTCGTCGGCCTGGACGACGAGGAGCTGCGCGTCGGCCTGCTGCCCGGCAGCGCCGGCCTGCTGCGCTACGCCGGCCTGCTCAACCAGCGCCCGCGCTCGGTGCTGGGGCTGCGCACCATGCTGGCCGACGCCTTTCCCGGCGCGCGCGTCGAGATCGACAGCTGCGTGCCGCGCACCGTGGGCATTCCGGCCGACCAGCAATGGAGCCTGGGCCGGCAGGGCACGCAACTGGGCGAGGAGGCCTACCTGGGCAGCCTGATCGACGACTACGGCAGCACCTTGCGCATCCGCCTGGCCGACCTGCCGCAGCCGTTGTTCCACCAGCTGCTGCCGGGCGCGGCCGGACACCAGCGGCTGCGCTTCCTGACCCGGTTTTACCTGATCGATCCGCTGGACGTGGAAGTGGAGCTGGACCTGCTGCACGAGGAGGCAAGGCCGATGCGCGCCAACGGCGCCCAGTGGTCGCGCCTGGGGCTGGACACCTGGCTGGCGCCGGAGCAGGCGGCCGAGCCGACGGTAGTGAAATTCATGCTGTGATGCCGGGGCTGGGCGCCATCGATGCCGCCGGAACGACGCCAACCATCAATGAAAGTCGCATTCAAGGGAGAGTGAAATGCTGCTGGTCGAACTGAAACCCCTGGTAGGCCGCCTGAACGGCTACAGCAAACAGGCGCTGGAAGATGGCGTCGGCCTGTGCGTTTCGCGCGGGCATTACGAGATCACCGTCGAGCACCTGCTGGTCAAGCTGTTCGACGACATCCAGTCCGACATCCCGCTGCTGCTGCGCCAATACGGCGTGGACGCGGCGCTGGTCAAGCGCGCGCTGGACAAGTCCATCGAAGACATGCGCACCGGCAACGCCGGCCGCCCGGCCTTCTCGCCGCTGCTGCTGGAGCTGTTGCAGGACGCCTGGCTGATCGCCTCGGTCAACCTGTTCGAAGGCCGCATCCGCTCCGGCGCCATCCTGCTGGCCTTCCTGGCGCGCGCCACCTATTACGCCACCGGCGACTACGCCACGCCGCTGCGCGCGCTCAACCGCGAGACCATGCTGGGCGCGTTCGGCCAAGTGTGCGGCGCCTCGATCGAAGAGTCCGCCGCCGGCTCCGGCGAGGCCGGTTCGGCCGGCGAAGGCGCCGCGCCTTCCGGCGACGGCAGCGCCATCGCCCGCTTCTGCGAAGACTTCACCGCCAAGGCCCGCGCCGGCAAGATCGACCCGGTCTTTGGCCGCGACATGGAGATCCGCCAGATGGTCGACATCCTGGCGCGCCGCCGCAAGAACAACCCGATCTGCGTGGGCGACCCCGGCGTAGGCAAGACCGCCGTGGTGGAAGGCCTGGCGCTGCGCATCGTCACCGGCGACGTGCCCGAGTCGCTCAAGGACGTCACCATCCTGGGCCTGGACATGGGCATGCTGCAGGCCGGCGCCAGCGTCAAGGGCGAGTTCGAGAATCGCCTGAAGGGCGTGATCACCGAGATCAAGTCCTCGCCCAAGCCCATCATCCTGTTCATCGACGAAGCCCATACCCTGATCGGCGCCGGCGGCCAGGCCGGCACCTCGGACGCGGCCAACCTGCTGAAACCGGCGCTGGCGCGCGGCGAGCTGCGCACCATCGCCGCCACCACCTGGGCCGAATACAAAAAGTACTTCGAGAAGGACGCCGCGCTGGCGCGTCGCTTCCAGCTGGTCAAGCTGGATGAGCCGGACCTGGCCACCGCGGTGCTGATCCTGCGCGGCCTGAAGGAAAAATACGAGGACGTGCATCGCGTGGTCATGCGCGACGACGCCATCGTCGCCGCCGCCGAACTGTCTTCGCGCTACATCACCGGCCGCCAGCTGCCGGACAAGGCGGTCGATCTGCTCGACACCGCCTGCGCGCGCGTGAAGGTGCTGCAAAGCGCCAAGCCCGATGTGCTGGAAGACAAGGAGCGCCTGATCCAGGCGCTGCAGCGCGAGAAGGGCGGCCTCGAGCGCGACCACGACAACCTGCAGCCGGTCGACCTGGCGCGCCTGGGCGAGATCGACGGCCTGCTGGTCAAGGCCGAGGAAGAAGCGGCCGCGCTGCGCGAGGTCTGGCAAGGACAGAAGTCCGCCGCCGACGCGCTGCTGGCCGCGCGCGCCGCCCGCAAGAAAGCGCGCGAAGACGGCGCTGCGGAAGAAGAACTTGCGAAGCTGGTGGCCGATATCGAAACCGCCAGCGACGCCTTCAAGGCAGCGCAAGGCAAGGAGCCGCTGGTGCGGGTGGACGTCGACCCCGACGTGGTGGCCAAGGTGATTTCCGACTGGACCGGCATCCCGGTGGGCAAGATGCTGCGCGACCAGGCCGAGACCGTGATGAACATGGAAAAGACCCTGGCGGCGCGCGTGCGCGGCCAGGACCACGCCATGCACCAGATCGGCGAGATCCTCAAGACCGCGCAGTCCGGCCTGCGCGACCCCGAGCAGCCGCTCGGCGTGTTCCTGCTGGCCGGCCCGTCCGGTGTGGGCAAGACCGAGACCGCGCTGTCGGTGGCCGACATCCTGTTCGGCGACGAGAAGTCCACCGTCATCATCAACATGAGCGAGTTCCAGGAGAAGCACAACGTCAGCCGCCTGATCGGCTCGCCGCCGGGCTACGTCGGGTATGGCGAAGGCGGCGTGCTGACCGAGGCGGTGCGCCAGCGCCCCTATTCGGTGGTGCTGCTGGACGAAGTGGAGAAGGCCCACCTGGACGTGCTGAACCTGTTCTACCAGGTGTTCGACAAGGGCATGCTGTCCGACGGCGAGGGCAAGGAGATCGATTTCTCCAACACGGTGATCTTCCTGACCTCCAACCTGGCCACCGACGTCATCACCGAGATGACCGCCGGCGACGAGAAGCCCGACCACGAGACCCTGCTGGCCGCAGTGCGCCCGATCCTGTCGGCGCACTTCAAGCCGGCGCTGCTGGCGCGCATGACGGTGATCCCTTACTTCACGCTGGCGCGCGACGCGCTGGCCGGCATCGTGCGCCTGAAGATGAACAAGATCGTCAGCCGCCTGGCGCGCAACAACAAGATGAAGTTCACCTACAGTGACGCCGTGGTCGACCAGATCGCCGCCCGCTGCACCGAGGTCGAGACCGGCGCGCGCAACATCGACTTCATCCTGCGCGGCACCGTCATGCCGCTGATGTCGCAGGAGATCCTCTCGCGCATGAGCGGCGAGGTGCAGCCGACGGCGGTGACGCTGGAGGTGGCCGAGGGGGGCGGGTTCAAGGTGGAGTTTCCGGCGTAAGCCGACCCGTTGCCGGACGCCGGCGGCGGGTCGCCGCGCATGTTACAGCCGTAACCCGGCTGTAACGGCGCGGAAAGCCGCGCCGGTCAGAATGTTCCTCGTTATCCACAGCAACAGGAAAAATCGGAGTCGGTCATGGCCTCGCTTACCCACAAGATTGCCGCCAACAGGCGTTTCGAGTTCTCGTCCTCTGCCTACGGTGGTGACAACCCGTTCGACCTGGTCAGCATGGAAGGGTACGAGGCGATCTCCCAACCGTTTCGTTTCGAGCTGATATTGGTCAGCGACAACGCCGAGATCGACTTCGACGCCATGCTGCGCCAGCCGGCCAGCATGCGTATCTACGCGCCGGACGGCGCTTCCCACGTTCCCTATCACGGCATATTGGCCGCATTCGAGCAGCTGCATCGGGCCGACGGCTACGTGTTCTATCGCGCTGTCCTGGTGCCGCGTTTATGGCGACTGTCGCTGTTTCGCGTGTCGGACGTCTATCTCGACGAACGGGATATCACGGGCATCATCGAAGGCGTGCTCAAGGGCAGCCGCTTCAGCAGCGACGATTATCAGATGTCCACCAACGGCAGCTACCGCAAGCGCAGCTTCGTGTGCCAGTACGAGGAGAGCAACCTGGCCTTCATCTCGCGCTGGATGGAGAAGGAGGGCATGCATTATTACTTCGACCATGACGGGGCCGCTGAAAAGCTGGCCGTGGTGGATCGCAAGGAGTCGCTGCCGGCGAAGGCACTCGCAGTCAATTACCGCCCGGTGGATGAGCTCGATACCGGCGCCGCAGCGGATTCGGTACAGGCGTTCGTCTACCGGCAGAAGCCGCTGCCGCATCGCGTGTTGCTGCAGGAGTACAACTATCGGAAGGCTCACCTGGATCTTGCGGCCGAGGCGGTCGTGGACGAGCAAGGCGTGGGCGACGTCATGATCTATGGCGAGAACTTCCGTGACGAGGAAGAGGGAAAACGCTATGCCTCGCTGCGCGCCGAAGAAATCATCTGCGGCGCCCGTGTCTATTCCGGCGAGTCGACTGCGGTCGGGTTGCGCACCGGGCATTTCATGGAACTGGCCGGCCACTACCGCTCCAGCTTCAACGCCAGGTATCTCGTCACCGAGATGCGCCACCAGGGATCGCAGGCGGGCGCGTTGCTGGCCGGCATTCGCAGTCCCTACAGCGATGAAGGCAAGACTACCCATTACAGCAACAGCTTCCAAGCCATCCCCGCCAACGTGCAGTTCCGCGCCGAACGGGTCACGCCGTGGCCGCGCGTGGCCGGTACGATGAACGCCAAGGTGGATTCCGAAGGCCTGGGCGAGATGGCGGAGATGGATGAGTTCGGTCAGTACAAGGTGCAGCTGCCGTTCGACCGTCCGGGCAAGAACGCCAACAAGGGCTCGGCGCGCGTGCGCATGGCCTCGCCGTATTCGGGTTCCGACCACGGCATGCATTTCCCTTTGTACAAGGGCGCTGAAGTGCTGCTGACATTTACCGACGGCGATCCGGATCAGCCTGTCATCGTCGGTACGGTGCCTAATTCCGAGAATCTCAGCATCGTAAGCAACCGCAATGCGGACCGCAATGGCATCAGCACCAAAGGTGGCAACCAGATGTACATGAGCGACGCGAAGGGCAAGGAGGCGATGTGGCTGCATTCGCCGTTCCATAACAGCAGTATCGGCATCGGCTCGACCGACCCGCGCGGCGGCGGTAGTCTGGCGTTCCTGACCACGGGCTCCAGCGAGTCGATTACGGTCGGCAACAAATTCGATGCCTCTCTGGCCTCCAGCTCATCCCTTTCGGTCGGCACGAGCACCAGCCTGAGCGCGGCGCTGAGCACCTCGGTCAGCGCCGGCTATGCCTTCGATATCTCGTTGGGCAGCAGTTTTTCGTGGAAGCCGTATGGAAAGGCTTACGGGCTCATCGAGGATGGCGGCACGACCTTTCAGGACAAGGGCGAATTCAAGGCCGGCAACGACATGATATTTACCGCCGGTCATCAGGATGTGGCCAGGGCCGCGGGGCTCCAGAAGCTCAACAGCGATCTCAAGAAGATGGCCGGCTGGAATCTGGGCGTCAATCTGGCTGTGGCGGTCGCGGCTGGCGTCAGTTTGGGCACGAGAGGCAGCGACCAGGAACAAAGCGACGCGGACTATCTGAAGCAGAAAAAAGACGATGCCACCAAGGTCGCGGAGAAAAAAGCTGAATTCAAAGCGAAGAATTCGAGCTTGAGCGATGAGGACGCGCAAGCCCTCGCTGAACGCGCCGTGAGCGCGGAATCCTATCAACCGTCGACCGGCAGCCAGCCCTTCATGAAAGGTGACAAGCGCTATACGGCGATCGGACTCTCCGCCGCCAATACCTTGGCGGCCTCGCTTACCACCGGGGTCATGTTCGCCCAGATAAAGAAACTCACCGAGAAATTTGGAAAGCAGTACGAGTTCCTTAAGCCGGTGGGCATCATGAAGATGGACAAAACGGGATTGCTTGCTGCCGCCGATTTCGGTTCGCCCCGGAAACGCAGCGCACTTTCTCTGACCACGAATGGATTTTTCCTCGGATTCCGTGAAAAGGGACGGCATCTCGACAGTAAAGATGATGTAGCTACGACGGATGACGTTTTGCGAAACTCAGCCGATAGTAAGGCGAGAACCGTCGCGATGTGGTCTGCCGGTGGTGAGCTCAAGATGCGTGCCGCCGATTCGGTCAATATCGGCGTTGTCGATACCAGTCTGAAAATTAACGGGGACGAATTGGTTGCAACAGTCGAAAAGAAGGTCGCAGTAACGGCCAAGGAAAAACTGGCTTTTGCGGTTGACAGTAGTTCGATCACCATGATGGGAGATAGTCTCGAAATGGCCTGCGGTGGTAGTGGCGTGGTAGCGGAGAAAGAATCGCTATTTCTCTGCGGGCCGGGTACGGCATCGATCAAGATTGAACGAGCAAAGGTCTTGCTAGCTGCGCCGAATGAGGCTGGCCTCATGGAGGCCAGCGCCGTAGGTTTCAAGATCGACGGCTCACTGGTTAAGTTGGGATGAAGCGGAGACAACAGTTATGAAGATCTTCAAACCGGACAATCTCGCCCTGCTGTACCGCAACTTCCGCCTGGGCCAGGACAAGCTGCTCTCGCTGGGCATGATGGCGCTGTTCCCGCTGGGCCGCAGCGGCATCCCCGAGCTGCTGGGCGAAGCGCAGCTGTGGCAGAACGTGGCCAAGGCGCTGGGCGCCGATGCCATGCTCGATGGCGGGATGCCCAAACCGGCCGGCGAATTCTTCGTCTACGGTGCGGCGCATGCTGGCGAGGGAAAACAAGTCCAGCAGATCGAGGTGATCGCCGGCGTGGCGGGCCTGCGCAAGTCGCTGTATGTGTTTGGCGACCGCCAGTTCGGGATGATGAATGCCTCCGCGCCGCAAGCGTTCTCGCTGATGCCGTTGACGCGCGAGCGGGCCTTCGGCGGCGAAGGTTTCAACGCCAACCCGATGGGCAAGGGCTTCGCCGACGTCAAAGGCGTCGACGGCCAGGCCGTGCGCCCGCTGCCCAACGTCGAATCTCCCGGCCAGCTGATGGTCAGCCGTGGCGACAAGCCGGCGCCGGCCGGCTACTGGGCGCTGCCGGTAGATGCCGAGCAACGTACGCGCCTGCTGGGCAAGTTCGACGATCGCTGGCTGCAGAAGACTTGGCCCTATTTGCCGGAAGACACGCATGCAGAGTATTTCCACGAGGCGCCGGTCGACCAGCGCATCAAGGGCTTCTTCCGTGGCGACGACGCATTCGAGCTGGTCAACCTGCATCCGCAGCAGCAACGTATCACCGGCCGCCTGCCGGCGCTGCGCGCACGCTGTTTCGTCAACCAGCGCCAGGGCGCCATTGATAAGTTCACCGAGCTGGAGACGCGCGCCGAGACGGTGTGGCTGTTCCCCGAACTGGAATGCGGCATTGTGCTGTATCGCGCCACCGCGCGCGTGGCCGACGACGATGCCGACGACGTGCTGCATGTGATGGCCGAATGGGAGGAGCTGGCGTCGGCGCCGTTGTCCTTCGATCATTACCACCAACTGTTCAATAGCCAGTTGCCGGGCGCCGCCGCCGCGGTGGAGGCCGCTGGGGCAGAGGTGTTCGCCCCGGAGGCATCTGTGCCGGCAAGCGCGCCGGCCATGCCCGCCGTCGCGGCGCCGGCGGCTGTGGCTGCCGTTGCGGCGGTCTCGCCGGAGATGGCGGAGTTGCAGGCGATGGTCGCCGAGCTGGAGCAACAGACGCGCGCAATGATGGACAAGCATGGCCTGACCGACAAGGACGTCGAGAAATATCTCCAGCCCGAGCCGGCCGATGAGGCGCCTGTCGCCGAGGGCAGCCTGGAGCAGGAAATCGCCAAGGCCGAGGCGGAAACCCGCAAGCTCATGGAGCAGCACGGCCTGACCGACAAGGATGTCGAGAAATACATCGCGCAGCCTCAGGAGGAGGCGCCGGCCAGCCTGGCCGAGATGAAGCGGATGATGCTCGACATGGAACGCCAGAGCGACCAGATGCTGGCCGATGCCGGGCTGACCAGGGACAAGGTGCGCGAACTGATGGCGGCCAATGCCGATACCGCCCATCTCGCCGCCGAACTGGATGCGCCTCTGTCCAGCGTGGAGCAGATATTTACTCAACTCGAGGCGCTGGATGCGGCTGCGCTCCCTGCTGTCGCAGCGGCCACGGCGGTTCCCGTGCTCGCGCCGCCGGCGCCGGCCGTGGAACCGGCTCCCGAGGCCAAGCTCACCCGCGAGCAGGTGGTGGAGCGTCACGCCGCCGGCCGCAGCCTGGCCGGGCTCGACCTGACGGGCCTGGATCTGTCCGGCCTGAACCTGCGCGGCGCGGATTTCTCCGGCGCCTTGCTGGAAGGCACGCAGTTCAAGGGTAGCCAGCTGGGCGGCGGCGTCTTTGAGCAGGCCCTGATGGCGGGCGCCGATTTCAGCGAGACCGATCTCGCCGGCGCGCGACTGGTCAAGGCCAGTGCGTCTTCCGCCAATTTCGTCAAGGCGCGTCTGCATGAAGCTGATCTGAGCGGCGCCGATTTCACCGGCAGCGATTTCGAGGGCGCGCAGTTGCAACGCTCGATATTGCTGGGCGCGACCTTCGACCAAAGCAAGATGCCGGGTCTGCTGGCCGCCGGCTGCGATGCCGCACAGGCCAGCTTCGAGGACGCAAGGTTGGATGGGGCCGATTTTTCCGGCGCGGCGCTGCAGCGCGCGCGTTTCAACGGCAGCGCGCTGGCGCAGGCCCGTTTCGACGGCGCGCGTTGCTCGCAGGCCGAGTTCTACGGCGTACAGGCCGCGCAAGCCAATTTCGCCGGCGCCGACCTGGCCGCATCGCGTGCAGACGGCACCAGCCTCTTCGACGGCGCCTCGTTTGCAGGAGCGGTCCTGCAGCGCGCGGCATGGGACGGTGTGTCCATCCGGCAGGCCAACCTGGAGCAGGCACTGCTGGACGACGCCGACTTCAGTCGCGCCCAGGCTGCCGGCGCACGGTTCCTGCGCGCCTCGGCCAAGGCGGCGCGCTTCGACAAGGCGGATCTTTCCGGCGCTGACCTGAGCACCATCAATCTGTTCAAGGGATCGATGCGTTCGGCCAAGGTCGGCGATGCGCGGATGCAGATGGCCAATCTGTACGGTGTGGATTTCCATGAAACGGTTCCGGCGCGCGCCGCGCTGGAAGGTTCTGATATCAATCGCACGGTGCTGGCGCTGCGCGGCATGAAGACATGAGCGGAGGCAAGCGATGGACGCGCAACAACTGATTGAGCAATTGCAGGCGCAGAAGTATCTGGCCGATGCGGATCTGTCCGGCCTGGACCTGTCCGGCGGCGATTTTTCTCAATGCCATCTGGAACGGGTGAAGCTGGTGGGCGCGATCTTGCGCGGCGCCAATCTGGAAGGCAGCACCCTGCAGCAATGCGATCTGTCCGGCGCTGTGCTGGAGCAGGCGGTGTTGACGCAGGCGCAATTCGTGCAGATCGGGTTGAAGGGCGCTGTCCTGCGCGGCGCACGCGCGGAGTCGGTCTCATTTGACGGCGTCGATTTTGACGCGGTTGACGCCGGTGCAGCGGATTTCAGCAGCGCGTTTTTCTCCTCTTGTCGCTTCGCCGGAACGCGGATGCAGGGTGTGCGCCTGTTCAAGGCGGATTGCCACGCCTGCAGCTTCGAGTCGCTGGACCTGGCGCAGGCCGACCTGACGCGCTGGACCGTACTCGACAGCGACCTTTCCAAGGTGACGTTCAGCCAATGTCGCATGGAGCAGGCGTATCTGCGCAACTGTGCGCTTGGCGGCCAGCGCTTTCCCGGTTGCGACCTGACCATGGCCAACTTCCACGGCTCGCAACTGCAGAAGGCTGATTTTTCCAACGCCGTACTGGACCGCAGCAGCTTCATTGCCGCCGATCTTAGCGAGGCCAATTTGTCCGGCGTGCGCGGCACGTATGTCGGCCTGGTGGAGACGCTGTTGCACAAGGCCGATCTGTCGCGCGGCATGTTCGAGATGTGCGACGCTACCGATGCCGACTTCGGCCAGGTGCGCGCCGGCCAGTCGCGCTGGCACATGTCGGTGTTCAAACGCGCCAAGGCAGCCGGCGCCGTTTTTTCCGGCGCTCAATTGATCTATTGCGACTTGTCGCACGCCGACTTTTCGACTGCCGATTGCAGCGGCGTCGACCTGTCCGGCGCCGACATCCACGGCCTGCAGCAAAAGGATACGCGATGGGATGGCGCCAATTTCGACGGTGTGCGGCCCACCGACCCGATACAGGAAAAGGCCGAGCAGTGGCAACCGCGCCAACCGGCCTGAACACAGACAGAAAGGGAAAGGAATGACGATGAACAACGCACTGGTTTCCATGACCCGCCCCGGCGCCGAGGCTGCCGTCGGCTTGCACTACGCGACCGTGACCGGCCGCAGCGACAAGTGGTATTTTCTGGGCGCCGCCGACATCGGGCGGGCACAGCGCGCCGACAGTTGCCTGGTCGAGCCCGATTGCGGCGACACCGTGCTGGTGTGCGCCGGCGGCGGCAACGCCCCGGCCTACATCCTGGCGGTGCTGGCCCGCGCCGAGCGCGATAGCGCGGTGCTGGCCTTGCCCGGCGGTGTGGCGCTGAACACCGACCATGGCAAGCTGACGGTCAGCGGCCGCCAGCTGGAGATGGCGGCGACCGAAAGCCTGACGTTGCATGCACCGAAGCTGGGTGTAGCGGCATTGCTCGGCGAGCTGAAGTTCGGATCATTGGAGACCTCGGCGCAGCAAGTGCAGGCGCGCTTCGGCGCGGTAAGCCTGATGGCCAGGGCCTTGAACTCCACTGTCGGTCGGCTGGTGCAGAGAGCGAAAAACAGCCTGCGATGGATCGAAGGGCTGGACGAGACACGCGCCGGTCGAGTGCGAGCGCAGGTGGAAGGGCGCCATGAAGTGCGCGCCGGCCATGCCACCCTCATCGCCGAGGGCCAGGTCAAGATCGATGGTACGAAGATCGACCTGGGTTGATCCCGCGCATCACCGCAACCTGAACACCACCAAGGACACATCATGTTCGCAGTCACCAAGCAGAACGGCCAGTGCATGTCGCCGGCGGATGTATGCAAGACCCCGGCCCCGCCGGCGCCGCCGATCCCGGTTCCCTATCCCAACATCGCCATGCCGATGATGGGCAATCCCGCCACCACCAAGGTCATGATCAGCGGCATGCCGGCCCTGAACAAGGCCTCGAAGATCCCGATGAGCAACGGCGACCAGGCCGGCGTAGCCGGCGGATTGGCCTCCAGCAAAATCATGGGGCCGGTGGAATTCGTCATGAGCAGCATGAAGGTCAAACTGGAAGGAAACCCGGCCGTGCGTCTGGGCGACACGACCAAGCAGAACGACGGCAACACGGTCGGCGCGGTAACTGCACCCAGCCAGTCCAAGGTCATGATCATGAGCTGAACGCGCCTTGGCGCACATCAGCAAACCACAACTATTGACACAGGATGTACGTCGACGTCTCGTCGACCGCACGAAGAATATGAGCAGCTTATCTTCCAGGCTTGACGCCAACAAACGTTTTGATTTTCAGTCGGAGGCTTTTCCCGGCGGCGGCACGGCAGCCAAATTCGATGTGATCGAGCTGACCGGACGTGAGGAAATTTCTCGCGGCTTCAGCTTTGAAATCACGCTCGTCTCCGACGATGGCGATGTCGATGCCAAAGCCATGCTGGACAATATCGCCCGGCTCAATATCTATACCCCGTCTGATCGTACCAAGGGCAAGCCCTATGTTGGCCGCGTCGAGCTATTTGAGCAGCTCAACAGCGTCAATAATCTGCATTTCTATCGGGCCGTGCTGGCGCCGCGCATATCCGTCCTGTCGCGCTATCGCGTCAGCGAGGTGTATGTCGGGATGAAGCTGAGCGCGATCTTCGACGCGGTGATCAAGGAGGAAAATCGCCTGACGGCTACCGACTATCAGATCGCTCTGACCGAGGATTGCGACCGGGAGCTGCCTTTTGTCTGCCAGTATCAGGAGTCTCATCTCGATTTCCTTTCGCGCCGCATGGAGCGCGAAGGGATCTATCACTTCGTCACCTACGACGGCAACGGGCGAGACAAATGGATGATCGTCGATGATGTCGTCAAGTTGCCAGCGGCCGTGAGCAGCGTACGCTATGTGCAGGACGGCGGCTCGGACCAGACTGCCGGCGATGTGGTGCTGAGCTTCATTTGTCACAACCGTCCGCTGTCTCATCGCGTATTGTTGCAAGACTACAATCCGCTGGACGCCAAGTTGGGCACCTTGTCGAGCGAGGCCGAGATCGACGCGAACGGCATCGGAGACATCATGCTGTATGGCGAACACTTCGCCGACGCAAAAGAGGGAGCGTTCTATGCGGGTCGTCGGGCCGAGGAACTGCGTTGGCAGGGAGAAGTTTTTGAGGGGAGCGGGGCGTCGGTGGCCTTGCGCTGCGGCCACTTCATGCAGCTGTCCGGACATCCCAAAGCGTCTTTCAATGCAGAGTTCCTGATCACCAGGGTAGTGCACGAAGGATCACAGGCGGCGACGCTCCTGGCCGGTGTGCAGAACAGTCCTTACAATACCGTGATCAGTACGTTCTACCGCAATACATTCAGCGCTATCCGCCGCAAGGAGCGCAGTGATCCGAAGAAGAGCATTCAGTTCCGTCCTCAGCGCATCACGCCTCGCCCCGCAGTCGCCGGCAGTTTCAGCGCCACCGTTGAAGGGGAGAGCGCTGATAGCCAATACGCGCAGATTGACGCCAGCGGCCAGTATCGTATCCGCCTGCATTTCGGGCGCGCCAAACGCAATGCAGGCAAGGCATCGGCGCCGGTTCGCCTGTCGGTTCCGTATGCCACCGGCGCCGCCATGGGCATGCATTTTCCATTGCTGGCGGGTGCAGAGGTGCTGCTGTCGTTCGTGGATGGCGACCTGGACCGCCCCTATATTGTCAATGCAGTCGCCAATTCCGAGAACACGAACCTCGTCAATTTGGCAAACAAGCAGCTCAATCGCATCGTTACACCCGCCAACAATTCGATCACCCTCGACGACACCCGTGGCAAGGAAGTGATCAAACTGAGTTCGCCTACCGACGATGCCATCACTGTGGGAGGCGGCACCGGGTTCTTCTCCGCGAGCAGCAGCAATGCGGTATCGGTGGGCGCCACCAACAAGATCTCCGTCGGCCCCAGCACTTCGATTTCGGCCAGCACCGATACTTCCATCAGCGCCTCGCTGGCGACCAAGATTTCGCTGGGCATGAGCCTGAGCTATTCGCTCAGCCAGGACATCAAATGGAACTCCAAGTACAGCAAGAGCCTGTCCATCGATGACGGCGACAGTGTTTCGTTCAAGGATGACGGCAAGGTCAAGTCGACCAACAGCTACGTCATATCGGCCGGCCAAAGCGTGGATATGCAGGCGCGCACACTGGCCATCGAGGCGGCCAAGAGCACACTCGGCCGGGGCATCGCCACGGTCGCGGCGGTCAACTTTGTGTTGGGCGGGACGATGGCCGGCGTTCTCGGCGCGCTCGGCGAACAACGCAGCAAGAAAAATACCTACGCCAAGGATACGCCGGTCAACTACGGCACGATGATCGGACAGATGACAGGGACCGCCGTGACCACCGGCGTGGGCATCGCGGTGATGCACAAGCTGTTCCAGAAGGTGGCCGAGCAATACAAGACGCTCAGTTACGCGAGCAATATCAAGGTGGATGGATCGGGCATCCGCGAAACCTATGAAGGTACCCGCTCCTTTACCGAGGTGAAAGGAAGCAACGAAGGCCTGAGCTTTCTGGCGATGCCGGTTGCGCAATGGATGGTGCTCAATCCGGTGGTCGATGCGCCACCGACTTATCCGCCGCTGGCCAGCCCGGTCGCAGAGAGCAATACGTCGTCGTTCAAACTGAGCAATGCCGGAGCGGCCACGTTGTTTACCGGCACCAAGGTGGATGTGACGACTGCCGCAATCAACCTGAAAGCCAATAGCCTGAAATTCGCAAGTACGACCGGACAGGCCAAGGTAGAGGTCGCAGATGCCGCATTCACGACCACCATTGGTACGGCCAGCGTAAAGATGAGCAGCCAGAAGCTGAAAGCCGAGATAACGGGAGGAGGCATCCTCGCCATCAATAATCAGGGCGCCGGCATGAAGATGGGCAATGCAGCCGTAGCTGTTGCGGCCAGCGGCGTGAAGCTGAGCATGGGCGGCGCCGCGCTGAGCCTGAAGCCGGTCAGTGTGACCCTCGATGGAAGTCTGCTCAAACTTGGATGATGCCTTATCGGCAGGAGAACACATGAAAACCATCTGGATCACTTCCCTGGCCAAGAACCCCGCGCGGGTGCAGGCCTTCACCGCCGTCCTGAAGCGTTACGGCCTGGAGGCCAAGGGCCACTTCTGGACCGACGAGCCGGCCAAGATGGCCTGGCGCGTGGCGCTGGATTCGCTGGTGGAGGCCAAGGCCGATGTCTGGCTGGTGCTGGCCGACGACGAGGAAATGGCCAAGCCCGGCGTGCGCTACGGCCTGTCGCTGCTGGCCGCCTCGCTGCGCGAGGGCAGCGGGCACGGGTTCCCCATCGTCGCGATGTGGCCGGGCAAGGCGCCGGCGGCAGACGCGTTGCCGCCCCTGTTGCGCGACGCCCTGCACCTGGAGGAAGCCAATGCCGCATGGCCGGCCAAGATCGTGGCCAAGGCCAACATGCCCGGCAAGGCGCAGGCGCCGGAGTATCGGCTGAACGTGGCCGGCGATGAAAAGCTGGGCCAGTGGTTCGAGATCGGCCCGCGCGCGGGCAACTGGGACGGCGTGATGTTCGGCGTGGCCGGCGAGGGCGCCGAGATCGATTTCCAGGCCGTGGGCGAGGCCGGCGGCCTGCCGGAAAAGACCGTGCTGGAGTATGCGCAGCAGGGCATGAAACTGCAGCTGGGCGAGACCGAATACACCGCCTGGGCGGTGCGCAACCAGGTCGGTCCGGGGCAATCGTACTACGCGCGCGTGAAGGGTTGTCCGGCGTCGGTGCTGTTCATGCCGTATGCGGAAGGCGGCGACGCCGAGGCGACGGTGCTGCGGCTGTCCTGAACCGGGCCTGGGCCGCGCTTATTCGACCCGCACCCGCGCCGGCCCCACGGCCTTGCCGGTGGCGTCCAGCAGCACCGCCTCGCCGGGGTCGAACGGCACGTCGACGCTGTAGTCCTCGCCGTTGAAGCGGTAGCCGATGCGGTACAGCGAGTCCTCGTGGGAGGTCAGCAGTTGCGGGCCGCAGGTGTTGTCGCGCACGAAGACTTCGGCGGCGATGTCGCCGTCCGGATCGGACGGCGGGGCGGGCGGTACGGCCGGCGGGAAGACCGCGTCCCACAGGGCCTTGCCGACCAGCGCGCCGGCCATGGCGCCGGGCAGGGTCTTCTTGTAGCGGTCGTGCTTGCCCAGCTTGTCGGCGATGCCGCCGCCGATCATGGCGCCGGCTACGCCGCCGGGGCCGACGAAATAGCCGCCCAGGCCGCTGCCGGCCACCACCGGCAGCATCCATTTGCGGGCGACGGCGTCCGAGGCCAGGCGCTTCAACAGCCAGCCGCCGGCCACGCCGCCCATGGCGGCGCCCACCAGCGGCATCAGGTTGCGGGTGAAGAAGGGTTTGGCGTTGTCCTCGCGGATGGCGAGGTCGCGCTGCGAGATCAGGGTGTCCCAGCACTGCTCGCCGACGCTGCGGTCGCGGTTCTGGGAGGCGTAGACGTAGAGCACCGGCGCCACCGTGGTCTTTTCGGCCGGCGGCTGGATCTGGTCGAAGTCGGGCAGTTTCAGCGGCCCGGCCTGGGCCAGCGCCGCGGCCAATAGCAGCACGGCGCCCAGCGCGGCACGGGTCTGGCCCGGTCGGCGCAGCTCGGCGGCAGGTTGGCGGCGGCAGGCGGTCATGGTGGACGCAGGCATGGTTGGCGCCTTCGGGCGCGGCGGGAACGCGGGAAACCTCTACCGGGATGCTAACGCCATCCCGTACGGATTTGAAGATATTTGATGTGTTGACCGAATTACATCTGACATAGAGCCGTAAATCTGCGTGTAATTGCTGGTTTAATTGGTGATTCTTGTAAGAAAATTGCAGCATAGGCGGATTCCGTCCCGTGCCTGGCGCGGCCGGCGGGGTCCCACAGCAGCGGCGCCGGGCGCCATGAAAAAAAGGTTTGGCATTGCAATCCGAACGTACACGACAGGGAGACCGCACAGGGGGCGCCGGGCGCCGCGACCGCCTGCCCGGCTGGATGGCCTGGGCCGCCGTGGCGCTGGCCGTGGCCATGGGCGCCGGCTGCGCCGCGGCCAATTCGGCCATGGGCGGCAACAGCCGCAAGGACGCGCTGGCCGAGGTGGCCTGGGAGTTCGCCAAGGACGGCGTGATGCTGGAGGTGGCGGCCGAGCCCAACCTGAACCGCTACGGCAACGAGCCGCACACTCTGCTGGTGGGGGTGTACCAGATGGAGGATTCGGCGGCCTTCTACAAGATGATCGCCGATCCGGCCGCGCTCTCCCGGAGCCTGGCCGTCAACAAGGGCAATGAAGGTTTCGTGCAGTTCACGCGCTATGTGGTCGAGCCGGGCCAGCATTCCATCCTGGTGCTGGACCGCGCGCAGAAGGCCAAATTCATCGGCGTGGTGGCCGGCTACTACCAGATGAGCGGGCCGACCTCGGCGCGGCTGTTCGAGATCCCGCTGACGGTGTCCAGCGAGGGCATGGTGTCCAAGACCTGGAAGGCGGCGCCGGCGCAACTGGCGGCGCGCCTGAATTTCGGCGCCGACGCCATCGTCAACGCCGAACGCCTGAACTACGACCCGAGCGAGAAGAAGATGCAGCAAGCCGTCCCGCTGGACGGCGGCGGCAAGGAAATCAAGCTGACCGCCGACAACATCCAGGGCGCCGTGCAGGCGTACCAGGGCCTGAAAAAGATTGGGGATTGACGCCGCGATGGAAGACAAGAAAGCGATCTACTGGCACCAGGGCATGTTCATGCAGCCCCAGCATTTCCAGATGGCGGACCTGCACGGCCAGTTCAGGAACAAGCCGCTGATGGAGTCCGGCCTGCCGCATTTCTGGGGCGTGGGCGAACTGGAGCTGTCGGCCTCGGCCGCGGCCAACCGCAGCATCGAGATCGAGCGCGCCCAGCTGCTCTTTCCCGACCGCAGCTACATCGAATATCCCGGCAATGCCGCCATCGCCCCGCGCTCCTTCGACAGCGCCTGGGTCGAGGGCGACAAGCCCTTCACCGTCTATCTCGGCATCCGCAAGCTGAGCGCCCAGGAGAAGAACGCCACCCTGGCCGACTCGCTGGCCGATGCCGCCGCGGCGCCGACCCGCTTCGCCTCGCTGGGCAATCCGCCGGAGGTGCCTGACCTGTACTCGGACGGACCGCCGTCCCAGGTGCGCACGCTGCTGCATGTGGTCAAGGTGTTCTTCGAGACCGAGCTGGAGAACCTGGGCGACTACGACCTGATCCCGATCGCGCGCCTGGTGCGCGACGGCGACGCCATCAAGCTGGCCGACAACTTCATCCCGCCGTGCTACACCCTGGGCGGCTCGGACGTGCTGATGCGCACCATCCGCGACATCCGCGACGAGCTCTCCGGCCGCACGCGCCAGCTGCAGGAGTACAAGAGCCCGCGCGAGATGCAAAAGGCCGAGTTCGACGCCAGCTACATGGTGTTCCTGCTGGCGCTGCGCTCGTTGAACCGCGCCAGCCCTTACCTGTTCCACCTGACCGAAACGCGCCAGGTGCACCCGTGGATGGCTTATGGCGCGCTGCGCCAGCTGATCGGCGAGCTGAGCTCGTTCTCGGAGCGCTTCAACATGCTGGGCGAGGCCGCCGACGGCACCCCGGGCCTGCCGCCCTACGACCATACCGAACTCAACAAATGCTTCTCGCGCGCGCACGCGCTCATCAGCAGCCTGTTGAACGAAATCACGGTCGGCCCGGAGTTCCTGGCCATCCTCGAATACCGCGACGGCCTCTACGCCGGCGAGCTGCCGCATACCTTCTTCGACCGCCGCAACCGCTTCTACCTGGTGGTGCGCACCGAGCAGGATGCCAAATGGGTGACCGACTCGCTGCAGCACGACGCGCGCCTGGCCACGCCCGAGGATATCTCCGGGCTGGTGGCGCACGCGCTGCCGGGGCTGGAGCTGATCCACATGCCGGTGGCGCCGCAGGGGCTGCCGCGGCGCGCCTATTCCTACTATTTCCGCATCGAGCAGGTCAGCCAGTTGTGGGATTCGGTCGAGCGCCAGGGCGGCATCGCGCTGCAATGGCTGGACGCGCCGGAAGACATGAAGGCTGAAATCGTGGTGCTGAGGCGATGATGAGACTGGTCGACTGCTTCATCCCCCTGCTGGCGCAGATCCGCCAGTTCCAGCGCCAGCCGGGCGGCGACCCGGTGGCGTTGTCGGCGCAGCTGGACGCCGCCATCGGCGTCGCGCGCCGCGCCGGCCACGACGCCGGTTACGCCGATGCCGACATCGAGGAAGCCCTGTTCTCGGTGGTGGCGCTGGCCGACGAGAGCATCATCGCGGCTGACTGGCTGGGGCGCGGCGAGTGGCAGCGCCGCCTGCTGCAGCGCCGCTACTTTGGCGTGACCAACGCCGGCGTGGCGTTCTACACGCGACTGGAGGCGCTGGGCGCGGCGCAACTGGCGGTGCGCGAAGTGTATTTCCTGTGCCTGGGCCTGGGGTTTGCCGGGCGCTACGGTTACGACCGCAACCAGAAGGCGCTCACCGACATCAAGCGCGCCAACATGGAGCTGCTGCTGCAGGGCAAAGACGGCCTGCCCGGCGAGGCCGGCAAGCTGCTGTTCCCGGACGGCTACGGCGCCGCGCTGCAGCCTGAGGCGGCCGAGAAGAAGCCGGTGCGCAGCCGGCGTCGCTGGAAGCTGTCCTCCTTCTCCTTCAACGCCATGATCATCCCGCTGGTCGTGTTGCTGGTGCTGTATGGCATCTACCACGTCATCATCTGGCAGCTGGTCGACGCCATCCTGCCGCAGATAAGCATATGAAGACATTAGGCAAGATCTTGTTGTGGCTGGTGCTGCTGGCCCTCCTCGGGCTGGCGTGCTGGGGCGCGGCGCTGTACATGGAATGGCCGTTGTGGGTGGCGCTGGCGATCTTCTGCGGCGTCATCGGCTGTTATTTCCTAGTGAAGTTCCTGCGCCGCGTGTTCATCGTCATGCGCTCGCGCAGCAAGCTGGCCCAGCAGGACGTGGCCGCGCGCAGCTCGGTGGCGCAGGCCGCCACGCCCGAGGCGCTGCTGCGCCGCAAGTGGAAGGACGCCATCGCCACGCTGAAGAATTCCAGCCTGCGCCGGCGCGGCAATCCGCTGTACGTGCTGCCCTGGTACATGGTGGTGGGCAAGTCCGGCACCGGCAAGACCACGGCGCTGACGCGCGCGCGCCTGTCCTCGCCGATCCAGAAGGTGAGCCAGAGCCGCCCGGTGGAGCAGACCCAGAACTACGACTGGTGGTACTTCGACCAGGCGGTGGTGATCGACAGCGCCGGCCGCTACGTCGACGCCCAGGACATCGACGCCGACCGCAGCGAGTGGGAGCTGGGCCTGGACCTGCTGGCGCGCTATCGTCCCAAGGACGGCATCGACGGCCTGGTGCTGGCCATCGGCGCCGAGCGCCTGGCGCAGGTCTCCAAGGACGAATTGATCGAAGAAGGGCGGGTGGTGCGTGCGCGCATCGAGCAGCTGATCCAGATGTTCGGCAAGCGCTTCCCGATCTACGTGCTGGTGACCAAGTGCGACCAGCTCTACGGCATGGAAGAGTGGGCCGGCAAGTTGCCCGAGAACGCGCTGGAACAGGCCATGGGCTATCTCTCCGAAGAGATCCATGGCGAGCGCAGCGAGGCGCAGTTCCTGGACGGCGCCTTCGCCAGCATCGGCGCGCGCCTGCAGCAGCTGCGCGTGGCGCTGGTGGCGCGCTCGGCGGCCGCCGCCGGCGATGCGGTGCAGCCCGAGCTGCTGTTGTTCCCCAACGAACTGCAGAACCTGCGGCCCAAGCTGGAGATGTTCCTGCACGCCTGCCTGGCCGACAATCCCTACCTCGAGCGTCCCTTCCTGCGTGGCCTGTTCTTCTCCAGCGGGCTGCAGGAGGGCGGCGCGGTGTCGTCGGTGCTGGGCAGCATCCTGCCGCCGGTGCCGCCGCATCCCAATGCCAACGCCGGCCTGTTCCTGCACGACTTCTTCGGCCGCATCCTGCCGCAGGACCGGTTCGTGTCGCGGCCGGCCGAGCTGGTCAACCGCTGGCGCCAGGTCACGCAGAACATCGGCGTGATGGCCTGGATCCTGATCGCGGTGGCCATCGGCATCATGATCACGGTGTCCTTCGTCTCCAACATGGAGACGGTATCGCTGGTGCGCGAGAAACGGCCGTTCGACGCGCATTTCACCGGCAACATCGAACAGGACATCCCGGAATTGCAGAAGGTGAGCGACGCGGTGCAGCTGGTGGAGCGGCGCAACGAAAACTGGAAGACCGAGTGGATGGTGATCGCCACCAACATCGACGACCTGGAAGACAAGCTCAAGCGCAACTACGTCAGCAACTTCCGCAAGTACATCCTGCCCATCACCACGCAGAACTACCGCGACGATTTTGAGCGCGTGCAGACCAGCGATCCGGACAAGGAATTGCCGCGCCTGATCCGCAACCTGGTGCGCTACACCAACCTGGTGCAGGCGCGCGTGCGCGGCGCCGACCGCGAAGGCCTGAAGCAGCTGCCGCAGCTGGCGCACATCGTGCGCTACACCCCGCAGCAGTACCAGCAGTTGAATGAGCTGCGCCTGTCGCACCTGGCCTGGACGCCGCTGACCGATCCCTACCTCACCGACCGCCTGCGCCAGGACCAGGCCACCATCGACCGCGTGGCCTATGCCGATGCGCAGATGAGCTGGCTGGCCGGCCTGGTGCGCGACAACGGCCCGGGCGCCGCGCCGGTGACCGCGGCCGACTTCTGGAGCGGCAGCCTGGGCGGCGACGCCGCGGCCCAGCAAGGCGCCAACATGGTGCCGGCCGCGTTCACCCGCGCCGGCAAGAAGGAGATCGACGAATTCCTGACCGAGATGGAAAAGGCGGTCGAGGACGGTCCCAAGTTCCTGATCCATCGCGCCGCCTTCGAGAACTGGTATCGCGACCAGCGCATCCTCACCTGGCAGCGCTTCGTCGCCAATTTCGGCGGCGCCGAGCGCGCATTGAAGGGCGAGAGCGAGTGGCGCGCCGCGCTGGGCGGCATCACCGGATCGCAAAGCCATTACTACCGCGTGATCGATCGCCTCAACGACGAGTTCCAGGATTACGACGCCAAGGACCTGCCCGGCTGGCTGCTGCTGGCGCGCGAGTTCAAACAGCTGCGCGGGCAGGTGGTGCGCGCGGGGCTGGCCAGCCAGACCGTGGGCCGCGCCGTGCAGATGGTGGACTCCATCAACGCCGTGGGCGGCCAGGCGGTGCGCGAAACGCTGGGCGGCGCACCCGGCTCGGGCGGGCAGATCCTGCGCAACAACATGTCGGCGGTCGATACCCTGGCCAAGTACCAGGACGAGATCGGCAAGCTGGCCGCCGACGCCGTGGTCGGTTCCGGCAAGGCTTACCAGCTGGCGGCGGACTTCCACCAGTTCGGCGTGGACCCGGCGGTGAAGTCGTCCGGCGCCCACGTGGCCACCGGCGCGCTGGTGCAGCTGCGGCAGCTGATGGGCCACCGCGAGGCGGCCGACGACGGGGTGTGGAAGCTGATCGAGGGCCCGCTCAACTTCACGCTGACCTACATCGAACAGCAGGCCTCGTGCGAGCTGCAGAAGGACTGGCAGTCCAAGGTGCACTGGCCGCTGCAGACCGCGCCCGACAAGGCCGCCATGCTGGACCAGCTGTACGGCGCCAAGGGCTCGGTATGGGCCTTCGTGGATGGCATCGCCAAGCCCTTCCTGGAACGCGACGCGCGCCGCTTCCGCATCGTCGAGACGCTGGGCTACAGCGTGCCGTTCACCGACGCCTTCCTGCCGACCCTGAACGCGGCGGTCGACAAGCGCGTGGCGCAGCTGGTCACCCAGCAGCGCCAGGAAGCCGACAAGGCCGCCGAGCAGCTGCAGACCCAGCAAGACCAGCTGCAGGCGCAGCAGGACCAGGCCCAGATCGAGCGCACCCAGGCCGAGATCAAGCAGAAGACCGACGCGCTCAAGGCCCAGGCCATGCAGCTGTCGATCACGGCCCAGCCCACCGGCGTCAATGGCGGCGCGCTGTCCAAGCCGTTCGAGACCATCCTCTCGGTGCAGTGCGCGGCCGGCGCGCAACTGCTGGACAACTACAACTTCCCGGTCAGCGTCGCCTTCCCGTGGGCCTTCGGCCAGTGCGGCGAGGTCAGCCTGCAGATCAAGATCGACACCCTGGTGCTGACCAAGAAGTATCCGGGCGCCATGGGCGTGCCGAACTTCCTGCGCGACTTCCGCGGCGGCGTGCGCCAGTTCGCCGTCGACGAGTTCCCGGCGGCGAAGGAGGGGCTGGATGCCCTGAACGTCAAGCAGATCACGGTGCGCTACAACTTCGAGGGCCAGGACGCCATCGTCAGGACCGCGCAGCAGCTGGAGGCCTACGACAAGCTGGACAAGGAAGCCGTGCAGGAGAAGCAGAAGCTGCAGGACGAACAGTTCAAGCGCTCGCAGGAAAACATCCAGGCCAAGCTGGCGGCGCAGACGCCGCGCGTGGGCGGCCTGCGGATCGAGCCGTCCAACGAGGTGTTCTTGCCGCCGCAGATCGGCGCCTGCTGGGACCGCAACGCGGTGAAGGACCGTTCGCAGAACATGCAGTCCATCATCAACGAGCTGGTCAACAACCAGGTCTCCTTCGATGCCGTGAGCGCCGGTGCGGCCGCGAGCAAACCGGCGGCGGCCGCCCCGGCGGGCGCGGCTGCGGCGCCGGGCCGCAAGCCATGATGCGGATGTCGCGCCATGGCTGAGATCTCCGCGCCAGCGGCCGCGGGCACCGACTGGCCGCGCACCCTGGCCGCGGCCGTGGTGTGCGGCATCCTCTATTACCTGGTGGCCAGCCCGGCCGCCAACATCGCCCAGAGCACCACGCTGGCGGCCATCGCCTGGCCGGCGCCGACCTTCATGATCGCGCTGCTGTGGCACAAGCCTGCGCGCGAGTGGGCGCCGTCGCTGCTGGCAGTGTTCGTGGCGATGATGTTCGTGGGCGACGAGGACTGGCTGCCGGTCGCCACCGACGCCGGGTTTGCGCTGCTCAACGTGGCCGAGATCGTCGCGTGCGTGCTGGTGGGCCGCCGCTTCGTGGCGCGCGACGGCCAGATCGACACGTTGCGCCGGCTCTCGCGTTTTCTGCTGTTGCTGCCGCTGGCGGTGATCCTGGTGGTCGCGGCCATCGGCGCCACGCTGGCGGCCTCGGCCATGCACGGCGACTGGTGGGCCGAGTGGCGCACGCTGATGGTGGGCAACGGCCTGGCGATCCTGGTGCTGGTGCCGGCCTTCCTGGCATGGGCGCGGCCGGCGCGGGTGCAAGCCGGCGGCGACCGGGTCGACCTGCCGTCGCTGCTGGGCGTGTTGACGGTGGTATGCGCGCTGCTGGCCAGCGTGACCTTCGATTTTTCGGAAGAAGTGCTGCGCGTGCTGCTGTCGCTGGCGCTGGCCGGCGCGGCGCTGTACGGCGGCATGCGCAGCGCGGCGCTGACCATGAGCGTGTCGGCCGTGCTGGCGGTGCTGCTCACGCTGTACGACCTCGGCCCTTATCGGCAGGACGGTCTGGACAGCACCTGGCGCCTGCAGATCGACCTGGCCGGCCTGGCGGTGCTGACCTTCTTCATCGCGGTGGCGGTGCGCGAGCGCCAGGCGCTGTCGGCGCGCATGGAGCAGATGCGCCGCTTCGAGTCGCTGGGCCTGATGGCCGGCGGCATCGCGCATGACTTCAACAACGTTTTAGGCGCCGCCGGCGGTTATGCCGAGCTGGCGCACGAGCGCCTCGGCCCCGGTTCGGCGGCCGAGGCGCCGCTGCAGGAAGTGCTGTCGGCCGTCTCGCGCGGGCGCGAGCTGACCGAGCAGATCCTCTTGGCCGCGCGCCGCGGCGACCGCCAGCGCGCCGTGCTCGATCTGCGCGCGCCGGTGGCCGAGGCGGTGCGGCTGGCGATCCCCTTGTGCCGCGCGGGCGTGACCATCGAATTCACGCCGCCGGCGCAGCCGCTGCCGGTGCGCGCCCACCCCGGCCAGATGACGCGGGTGGCGCTGAACCTGGTGCGCAACGCCAGTCAGGCCGCGCGCGGCAAGGTGACGGTCAGCCTGCATGCCGGCCTGGCGCCGTCCGGCCCGCTGCTGGTGGGCGATGCGCCGCCCGAGCAGGCGATCTGGCTGGAAGTGGCCGACGACGGCACCGGCATCGCGCCGGAGCACATGCCGCGCCTGTTCGATCCCTTCTTCACCACGCGCGGCGGACCCGGCGGCAAGGGTACCGGGCTGGGGCTGGCGATCGTGGCCGGCATCGCCACCGAACACGACGGCGGCGTGGCCGTGTCCAGCAGCCCCGAAGGCACGCGCTTTTGCCTGTTGCTGCCGGCCGATGCGCAGGCGGCGGCGGAGTTCGTGCCGGCAGCCTCGCCGGTGATCGCTCAGGAACAACCTGTAGTGCAAGACGCGCTAGAGGCCGGAGAAGCAGAACAACCGGACGCGCCGCTGGGCAACGGCGAATGCGTGTTCGTGGTCGATGACGACCGTGCGCTGCGCGAGCTGTGCGAAGACCAGCTGGCGTCGCTGGGTTTCGAGCCGGTCGGGTTCGACGATCCGCAGGAGGCGCTGGCTGAGTTCGCCGTCGAACCGCTGGCGGTGGACCTGCTGGTGACCGACCTGGACATGCCGCAGATGCAGGGCGACGTCCTGATCGCGAAGGTGCGCGCGCTGCGCGCCGACATGCCCGCGCTGCTGTGCTCCGGCAACAGTCGCCTGGACGGCCTGGCGGCGGCGCTGGCGGTGCCGGCGCTGCCCAAGCCTTTCGATCAGGCCGGCTTGCGGCGCGCTATCATAGCGGCGCTGCGGGGCAAGCAAAAAAGCAAAGACAGGGAAGAGGAAAGCTGATGAGTACCACACAATCGCCGAAGATCCTGGTCGTGGACGACGACCATTCGATGCGCCAGCTGCTGGTGGAATACCTGGCCGGGCACGGCATCAATGCCGACAGCGCCGGCGACGGCGCCGAGGCGGTGGCTGCGGTCAAGGACAAGACCTACGACCTGGTGCTGCTGGACCTCGGCCTGCCCGACATCGACGGCGCCGACCTGGCGCGCCGCTGGCGCGCCGAGACCGCCATGTCCATCATCTGCATCACCGGCCGCAACGAAGAGGCCGACATGGTCATGGGCCTGGAGCTGGGCGCCGACGACTACATCACCAAGCCGTTCTCGCTGCGCGAGGTGCTGGCCCGCATGCGCGCCGTGCTGCGTCGCGCCGGCCAGAACGCGCAAACTCCGGTCACGCGCGGCAAGCATCCGCGCGCCTACCAGTTCGGCGGCTGGAACCTGAACCTGAACACGCGCCGCCTGGCCGCGCCGGACGGCCGCAACGTCAGCCTGACCAATGCCGAATTCAACCTGCTGGTGGTGTTCTTGAGTTCGCCGGGCCGCATCATCTCGCGCGAGAAGCTGCTGGAGAGCACGCGGGCCTTCGACGACATCTACGACCGCGCCATCGACGTGCAGATCCTGCGCCTGCGCAGGAAGCTGGAAGCCGATCCCAAGAACCCGACGCTGCTGCGCACCGAGCGCGGCGCGGGCTATTTTCTCGATACCGAGATCGAGACCTTGTGGGGCTGAGCCCCGCACTCACTGATCCCCCGACGACGACGCCAACGTGGACCTGACCCAACTCTCCAGCCTCGGCAAGCAGCCGATCAGCGATGCCCAGCCTGCCGGCCGCGACGTGCGGGAGGAAGGCGAGTTCGACCTGCTGCAAAACGAGATCGCCAAGATGTCCAATCCCGCCGCCAGCAGTTCGGTGGACTGGACGCAGGTGGTCGCGCAGGCCGCGACGCTGACCGGCGCCAAGGGCAAGGACATCATGGTGGCCTGCTACCTGGCCGGCGGCCTGCTGCAGACTGAAGGCCTGCCGGGCCTGGCGGCCGGATTGCAGGTGCTCGACGAGATGCTGCAGGCCTATTGGGACACGCTGTATCCGCCGCTGGCGCGCCTGCGCGCGCGGCGCAACGCGCTGCAGTGGCTGATGGACCGGATCAGGGCGCATGGCGACGAGCACGACTGGTCGTCTTTCCCGCCCCAGGATGAGGAACTGGTCACGGCGCTGCGCGAGCGCTTGAAGTCGATCGACGCATTCGTCGCCGACAAGGATGCCGAGGCGCCGTCGTTGCGGCCGGCGATCTCGCAGGTGGGCAACCTGCTGGTCAAGGAAAGTGCGCCGCCGCCGGCGGCAGAGCCGGTCACCGCTGCGCCGGTCGCCGCGCCACCGACATCTGCGTCGGCGGCATCGTCCTCCCCCATGGCGTCGTCCGCGCCGGCGCAAGCCGCGCCTGCGATGGCGGCGCTTGCGGGCGGCCCGGTCGATTCGCCGGCGGCGGCCGAGGCGGCCGGCGCCGAGGCCCTCCAGCGCCTGGCGGACATCGCCCAGTGGCTGGGTGAGGGCGAACTCAACCAGCCGCCGGCCTTCCGTCTCAACCGCATCGCCGCCTGGGGCGGCATCGAGCAGCTGCCGCCGGCCACCGGCGGCAAGACCAACCTCCCCGGCCCCGTGCCGCAGGTGCTCGATGCCTTGAAGACCATGCAGAACCGCCAGGCCTTTGACGACCTGGTGCGATTCGCCGAGGCGCAACTGGCGGTTTTCCCGTTCTGGCTGGATATGAACTGCGTGGCCGCGCAGGCGCTGGAGCGCATGGGCGGCGCTTATGACGCCGCGCGTCGCGAAGTGTGCGGCGCCAGCGCCTGGCTGGTCACGCGCCTGCCGGGCATCGAAGACCTGGCCTTTTCCAACGGCACGCCGTTTGCCAGCGCCGACACCCGGCAATGGCTGCAATCGCTGGGCACAGGCGGCGCCGGTGCGGGCGCGGACGGCGCGGCGCGCATGGATGCGGTGCAGACCGCCGGCGGCAACGCCCGCGCATTGGCCGCCGACGGCAACCTGGCCGGCGCCGCCGAGCTGCTGCAAAAGGCCATCGGCCAGAGCGCCGCGCCCGCCGCGCGCCTGCAATTGCGCGTGGCCCTGTGCGAACTGCTGCTGGCCGAACGTCCCGGCGCCAGCCTCGACGCCTTTGCGCGCGCGCTGGTGACCGAGGTCGACCGCTACTGCCTGACCGAATGGGACCCGCCATTGGCCGCATCCGCCTTGCAGGCGGCCTGGAACGTGCTGTCGCGCAATGACGAACTGAAGACCGAGACCGATGGGCTGCTGGCGAGGCTGGTGGCGATCGATGCCGGGGCGGCGGTCAGGCTGGTGACTTGAGGTTTTTTTTCACTGCGCCTTCATCCTGATGAAAGTCAGGATCCAGCGTTGTTCCAACTGTCATCGAGGCATGACCAAAGCCGCTGGATCCCGGCCTTCGCCGGGATGACGGGTAGAGGGATAACTTCGAACAATCGAGGGCTCAAGCTCCTCACTCCTCCGAACACCGAGGGCTCAAGCTCCTCACTGTCCCCGTCATCCTGACGAAAGTCAGGATCCAGCGTCGTTCAACGGCCGTCGCGGCATGACGAAAGCCACTGGATCCCGGCCTGCGCCGGAATGACAAGTAGAGGGATAACCTCGAACAGCCGAGGGCTCAAGCGCCTCACTCCTGCGAACAACCGAGGGTTCAAGCTCCTCACTCCTCCGAACAACCGGGGGCTCAAGCTCCTCACTGTCCCCGTCATCCTGACGAAAGTCAGGATTCAGCGTCGTTCAACGGCCGTCGAGGCATGACAAAAGCCACTGGATCCCGGCCTTCGCCGGGATGACAGGTAGAGGGATAAGCTCGAACAGCCGAGGGCTCAAGTTCCTCACTCCTCCGAACAACCGGGGGGCTCAAGCCCCTCACTGCCCCGTCATCCTGACGAAAGTCAGGATCCAGCGTCGTTCAACGGCCGTCGAGGCATGACAAAAGCCGCTGGATCCCGGCCTTCGCCGGGATGACAGGTAGAGGGATAGCCTCGAACAGCCGAGGGCTCAAGCGCCTCACTCCTCCGAGCACCCGAGGGTTCAAGCGCCTCACTACCCCATACGCACTTCCAGCCACATTTGCTGCATTGCGATAAAATACCGCCTTCACCGCATGGCCATCCCGCCGGGAGTTGCCGGTCATGCAAGTTCCCGAACTTCCCTAGCCTGACCGATGTAGCCAGCCGCCAGATACCCGTCCGTCGTCCGCATCCCGCGCCTTCCCAGGGGAAACCCCGCCCGCATGCGCATGCGATGCGCAACGGACCCGTTCCATGCCGCTGCTTCATTCCGATTTTCTTCACGCCGCGCCGATCGCGCCGGCGTATGCACGATCATGACTATGACCAACTCCGCACCTGCGTCGCGCCTGCGCGACCTGCGCCAGAACTTCCTCGCCGGGCTGACCACTTCCTTCGCCCTGGTGCCCGAATGCATCGCCTTCGCGCTGGTGGCGCAGCTCAATCCGCTGATGGGCCTGTATGGCGCCTTCTTCATCTGCACCATCACCGCCATTTTCGGCGGCCGGCCCGGCATGATCTCGGGCGCGGCCGGTTCGATGGCGGTGGTGATCGTGGCGCTGGTGGTGCAGCACGGCGCCCAGTATTTCCTCGCGACCGTGGTGCTGTCAGGCCTGGTGATGCTGCTGTTCGGCGCGCTGCGGCTGGGCAAGCTGGTGCGCATGGTGCCGCATCCGGTGATGCTGGGCTTCGTCAACGGCTTGGCCATCGTGATCGCCATGGCCCAGCTGGAACACTTCCGCCATGACACGCCGTCCGGCCCGCAATGGCTGCAGGGCTCGCAACTGGCCATCATGCTGGGGCTCACGCTGCTGACCATGCTGGTCACCTGGCTGCTGCCGCGCGTGACCCGCGCGGTGCCGCCGGCGCTGGCGGCCATCCTCGGCGTGGGCGTACTGACCCAGGTATTGAACGTGCCCACGCCCACGCTGGGCGACATGGCGAAGATCGCCGGCGGCCTGCCGCTGTTCCATTTCCCCGAGGTACCGCTGAACCTGGAGACGCTGAAGATCATCGCCCCCTACGCGGTGCTGATGGCCATCGTCGGCCTGCTGGAGACGCTGCTCACCTTCAACCTCACCGACGAGATCACCGCCAGCCGCGGCCAGGCCAACCGCGAATGCCTCGCGCTGGGCGCGGCCAACGTGGTCTCGGGCCTGTTCGGCGGCATGGGCGGCTGCGCCATGATCGGCCAGACCATGATCAACCTGGGTTCCGGCGGCCGCTCGCGCGTCTCCGGCGTGGTGGCGGGCGTGATGATCCTGCTGTTCATCCTGTTCCTGTCGCCGGCGATCGAGCGCATTCCGCTGGCGGCGCTGGCCGGCGTCATGTTCGTGGTGGCGCAGGAAACCTTCGCCTGGGGCTCGCTGCGCGTGCTGGGCCGCGTGCCGAAGAACGACGCCATCGTGATCGTCGCCGTGACCGTCATCACCGTGTTCACCGATCTGGCCGTGGCGGTGCTGTGCGGCATCGTGATCGCCGCGCTCAACTTCGCGTGGCAGCATGCGCGCGAGATCCGTGCCGAAGTAAGCGATGCGGGCGATGGGGAGAACAAGGTGCGCACCTATGTGCCGCATGGCACGCTGTTCTTTGCTTCCGCCGCGCATTTCCTGGAGTTGTTCGATCCCAAGCGCGATCCGCGCCAGGTGGTGCTGGATTGCCGGCACCTGCGGCTGGCCGATCACTCGGCGATTGCAGCGGTGCAGACGCTGGATGAACGTTATGCCCGCCTCGGCAGCGTATTGCAGGTGACCGGCCTGTCTACCCGTTGTCGCAGCTTGTTACAGCGCGCCGGCATCGAGCCGGCGACAAGGCAGGCTTGACGCTTCCTGGGTGCCCATAAAAAAAAGCCCGCCAAAGGCGGGCAAGTACCACGGGAAACACGGTTCGCAACCGGCCGGCGTCGCACAGGACGCCGGCCGGTTTTGCATTCGGGAGAGGCTTACAGGCCGAGGTAGTCCAGCTTGCCGAGCTTGACGCCCTTGTGACGCAGGATGCCGTAGGCGGTCGTCACGTGGAACATGAAGTTGGGCAGGCCGAAGTGGGTCAGGTAGGTCTGGCCGCTCATCTTCTGTTCTTCGCCGCGCAGCATCATCTTCACCTCGCGCTCCTCCTGGCCGTCGATGGCGTCGGCGGGGATGCCTTCGAGGAAGTGGATGGTCTTGTTGATGCGCGCCTGCAGCTCGTCGAACGTGACTTCGTCGTCCGGGAAGTTGGGCGCGGCCAGGCCCGAGAGGCGGCTGGCGGTGGCCTTGGCGGTGTCGCTGGCGCGCTGGATCTGGGCCGACAGCGGGAACATGTCGTCGAACAGGCGTGCGCCGATCAGGTCGGTGGCTTCCAGCTTGTGTTCGTCGACGTGCTGTTCGGCCTTGTCGAGCAGGGTGGACAGGGTTTGCAGGCCGCGGATCATGACCGGGACGCTGACTTGGTGCAGGGTGATGGACATGGGGTTCTCTCTATCTCTTCAATGGGTTGGCGTAGGCGTCGTGCATCGTGTGTGCACGCGATTTCTCTGTTTGTTCAAAGCGCTCAAAGTGTTCAAAGACGGCGACGGCATGACAAACGGCGTGTCGTCCCGGCTTGCGCCGGGACGATACAGGCTTACTTCGACGACAACTGCGTCGCCGCCGCAGGCGCCGTACCCCAGCCGCCGCCCAGCGCGCGGATCAGGTTCACGGTGGAGCGGGCGCGTTCGCCGTCCAGCGTGACCGAGGCGCGTTGCTGCTGCAGCACGGTGCGGTCGGCGTCGATCACGCTGAAGTAGCTGACCGCGCCTTCCTGGTATTGCGTGTGCGACAGCTTGGCGGCGCGCGCCGAGGCGGCCACGGCTTCGTCCTGGGCGCGGCTCTGGTCGCCCAGGATGCGCAGGTTGGCCAGGTTGTCTTCCACTTCGCGGAAGGCGTTCAACACCGTGCCGCGGTAGGTCGCCACCTGTTCTTCATAGCTGGCGCGGGCGCGGTCCACGCCGGCCTGGCGGCGGCCGCCGTCGAAGATCGGCATCGACAGCGCCGTGCCCACCAGCGGGCCCAGCAGGAAGGTGCGGCTGGACCAGTTGAACAGGTCGCCCAGTTGCGCCGACTCGTAGCCCAGGCCGCCGGTCAGGTTCAGCGCCGGGAAGAAGGCCGACTTGGCTACACCCACGCGGGCGTTGGCGGCAGCCATCGAACGTTCGGCGGCGGCGATGTCGGGACGACGTTCCAGGAGCGTCGACGGCAGGCCGGACGGCACGGCCAGGCTGATGCGGGTGAGTGGCCGGGCCGGCAGCGCAAACTCGGCCGGCGTGCTGCCCAGGAGGATGGCCAGCGCGTGTTCGGCGGTGGCGCGCTGGCGGGTGATGCCCAGCGCTTCCGATTGCGCCGAGGCCAGCTCGGACCTGGCGCGCGCCACGTCGACTTCGCTGATGTCGCCTTCGTCGAAGCGGCGCTGCACCAGGCGCAGCGACTCCTGGCGCAGCTTCACGGTGCCGGTGTAGAGATCCAGCGCCGCGTCCAGTTCACGCACCAGGAAGTACTGCTGGGCGACGTCGGCCTGCAGCGCCAGCAGCACCGAATGGAACAGCGCTTCGCTGCGCTGCGCGTCGGCGGTGGCGGCATCCACGTTGGAGGCGACGCGGCCGAACAGGTCCACCTCATAGGAGATGTTGGCCTGCGCGCGGTACAGCGTGAACGGCTGGGTATTGGCGTCGGCCGGCAGGCCTTGCGAGGCCGGCGACGGGCGCTGGCGGGTGGCGCCGATGCCGGCGTCCACCTGCGGGAAGTAGCCCGAACGCGCGTCCTTGGTCAGCGCGCGCGCCTGGCCCAGGCGGGCGGCGGCGGCCTTCAGGTCCTGGTTGGCCTGCTGTGCGCGGTCTTCCAGGGCGTTGAGGCTGTCGTCGCCGAAGATCTTCCACCATTCGCCGCGGGCGATGTCTTCCGACGGTTGCGCGGCTTTCCATTGGCTGCCGTTTTCGCCGACCTGCGGGCCGGCTTCCTTGAAGGCGGCGGGCGTGTCGACGGCGGGGCGCTCATAGGTCGGCGCCACCGAGCAACCGGCCAGGATCAGCAGCGATGCCAGCAGGGCCGAGCCGATACCTAAGTAACGAGTAGGACGCAGCAGGGAATTCATGTTGATTGCTTTCATTTTCTTGCTCCAATAATCGTCTGGCCGGAGATCAGCGGTCGTCCTGCGAACCCGGTACGGCGTGGGCCACGTGCGAGCCTGCGGTCATCGGCGCTTCGTGGTGCGAGGCCGAGTGCAGCGCGCGGCGGTCGATGGTACGCAGCAGCACGTAGAACACCGGGGTCAGGAACAGGCCGAACAGCGTCACGCCCAGCATGCCGAAGAACACCGCGATACCCATCGCATAGCGCATCTCCGAACCGGCGCCGGTCGAGGTCACCAGCGGCACCACGCCCATGATGAAAGCGATCGAGGTCATCAGGATCGGACGCAGGCGCAGGCGGCTGGCTTCGATCGCGGCCTGCACGGCGCTGCGGCCCTGCATTTCCAGTTCGCGGGCGAACTCCACGATCAGGATCGCGTTCTTGGCCGACAGGCCCACCAGCACCATCAGGCCGATCTGGGTGAAGATGTTGTTGTCGCCGTTGGTCAGCCAGACGCCGGTCAGGGCGGCCAGGATGCTCATCGGCACGATCAGGATCACCGCCAGCGGCAGGGTCAGGCTTTCATACAGCGCTGCCAGCACCAGGAACACCAGCAGCACGCTGATCGGGAACACCCACACGCCGGCATTGCCTGCGAGGATCTTCTGGTAGGTCAGGTCGGTCCATTCGAACTTCACGCCGCGCGGCAGGGTGGCGGCAGCCACGCGTTCGGCCGCGGCCTGCGCCTGGTCGGACGAGTAGCCGGGCGCCGGGCCGCCGTTGATGTCGGCGGCGGTGTAGCCGTTGTAGCGCACCACCATTTCCGGGCCGAAGGTCTGCTTGACCTTCACCACCGAGGACAGCGGCACCATTTCGCCGGCGTCGTTGCGGGTCTTCAGCTGCAGGATGTCCTCGGCCTTGGCGCGGAAGGGCGCGTCAGCCTGGGCCCGCACCTGGTAGACGCGGCCGAAGCGGTTGAAGTCGTTCACGTACAGCGAGCCCAGGTAGATCTGCATGGTGTTGAACACGTCGGTCACCGGGATGCCCAACTGCTTGGCCTTCACGCGGTCGAGGTCGACGTCCAGCTGCGGCACGTTGATCTGGTAGCTCGAGAACATCGGGCCCAGCGCCGGTTCCTTGGCGGCGGCGGCCATGAAGGCCTTGGCTGCCTTGTCCAGCTCGGCATAGCCGACGGCGTCGCGGTCTTCGATCTGCATCTTGAAGCCGCCCAGCGTGCCCAGGCCCATCACCGGCGGCGGCGGGAAGACGGCGGTGAAGGCTTCCTTGATGCCGCCGAACTTCTTGTTCAGCGAAGCGGCGATGGCGTTACCCGACAGTTCCTTGGACTTGCGTTCCTCGAAGGGCTTCAGGCCCACGAACACGATGCCGGCCGAGGAGCTGTTGGTGAAGCCGTTGATCGACAGGCCGGGGAAGGCGATCGCGCTCTGCACGCCGGGTTCCTTCAACATGATGTCGCTCATCTTGCGCATCACTTCTTCGCTGCGGTCGATCGAAGCGCCGTTGGGCAACTGGGCGAAGGCCACCAGGTATTGCTTGTCCTGGCCCGGCACGAAACCGCCCGGCACGATGTAGGAGATGCCCACGGTCGCGGCCAGCAGCACCGCGTACACGCCCATGGTGGCGCCCTTGCGCTTGATCACGCCGGTCACGCCGGTGCCGTAGTTGTCGGAGGCGCGGTTGAAGAAGCGGTTGAAGCGGATGAAGAAGCCGCCCAGGAAGCGATCCATGATGCGGGTCAGCCAGTCCGGCTTCTCGCCGTGGCCCTTCAACAGCATGGCGGCCAGCGCCGGCGACAGGGTCAGCGAGTTGAAGGCCGAGATCACCGTCGAGATGGCGATGGTCATGGCGAACTGCTTGTAGAACTGGCCGGTCAGGCCGGTCATGAAGGCCAGCGGCACGAACACGGCCACCAGGGTCAGCGCGATGGCGATGATCGGGCCCGACACTTCCTGCATGGCGCGGTAGGTCGCTTCGCGCGGCGTCAACCCCGCCGAGATATTGCGCTCGACGTTTTCCACCACCACGATGGCGTCATCGACCACGATGCCGATGGCCAGCACCATGCCGAACAGCGACAGCGCGTTGATGGTGTAGCCGAAGCCCAGCATCAGCGAGAAGGTGCCGATGATGGAGACCGGCACGGCCAGGAGCGGGATCACCGAAGCGCGCCAGGTCTGCAGGAAGATGATCACCACGATCACCACCAGCGCGATGGCTTCGAGCAGGGTGTGCACCACCGCTTCGATGGACGAACGCACGAACTGGGTCGGGTCATAGACGATGCTGTACTCGACCGACTTGGGGAAGTCGGCGGAGAGCTCCTTCATCGCCTCGCGCACCTGCTTGGAGACGTCCAGCGCGTTGGCGCCGGGCGCCTGGAAGATGGGGATGGCCACCGCCGGCTTGTTGTCCAGCAGCGAGCGCAGGCCGTATTCGGATGCGGCCAGTTCCACGCGGGCGACGTCGCCCAGCTTGGTGGTGGCGCCGTCCGGCGAAGCCTTCAGGATGATGTCGCGGAACTCGGCTTCGGTCTTCAGGCGACCTTGCGCGTTCACCGACAGTTGCAGCGGCACGTCGGGCGAGCTGGGCGACTGGCCGATCACGCCGGCGGCGACCTGCACGTTTTGTTCGCGGATGGCCTTGACCACGTCGGAGGCGGTCAGGCCGCGCTGCGAAACCTTGTTCGGATCCAGCCACACGCGCATGGCGTAGTTGCCGGAACCGAACAGGCCCACTTCACCCACGCCCTGGATACGCGCCAGGCGGTCCTTGACGTTGAGCACCGCATAGTTGCGCAGGTAGGTGGTGTCGTAGCGGTTGTCGGGCGAGATCAGGTGGACCACCATGGTCAGCGTCGGCGACGACTTCAAGGTCGTCACGCCCAGGCGCTGCACGTCTTCAGGCAGGCGCGGCAGCGCTTGCTGCACGCGGTTCTGCACCAGCTGCTGGGCCTTGTCGGGGTCCACGCCCAGGCGGAAGTTGACGGTGATGGTCAGGTTGCCGTCGCTGTTGGCCTGCGACTGCATGTACAGCATGTTTTCCACGCCGTTGATCTGCTCTTCCAGCGGCGAGGCCACGGTTTCGGCGATCACCTTGGGGTTGGCGCCGGGGAACTGCGCGCGCACCACCACCGAGGGCGGCACCACTTCGGGGTATTCCGAGATGGGCAGCTGGAACATGGCCAGCACGCCGCCCAGCAGCAGCAGTATCGACAGCACGCCCGCGAAGATCGGGCGGTCGATAAAGAATTTAGAGATGTTCATGAAGGTTCCTTCAGCTTTTCGGAGATGCAGCTATCCTGGCCGCGGCATCCCGCAGCTTGTTTTATCCGTGATGGCTAAGTCGTTTGCGGTCGATCAGGCTTTGCCGTCGGCCGGCTTGCCGGCGTCGGCGCTCTTGGCCTCGGTCTGCATCGGCACCACGGTCGGGGCGATGGCGTCGCCCGGACGGATGCGCTGCAGGCCGTTGACCACGATGCGCTCGCCCGCCTTCAGGCCGCTTTCGACGATCACCAGGCCATCCTGGGTAGCGCCGGTGTGCACCTGACGGTAGTTGGCGTGGTTGTCCTTGTCGGCCACCATGACGAAGCGCTTGTCCTGGTCGGTGCCGACCGCCTTTTCATCGATCAGCACGGCGTCGTGCGGCGCGCCGCCGCCCAGGCGCACGCGGGCGTACAGGCCCGGCAGCAGCTGGCCGTCGGCGTTGTCGAACACGGCGCGCACGCGGATGGTGCCGGAGGCGGTATCCAGGCGGTTGTCGATCGAACCGACGCGGCCCTTGCGCGAGTAGCCGTCTTCATTGGCAAGTCCCAGGTCGACCGGCACGCTGGTACCGGCGGCGCGCGCCGGGTTCACGTACTTCAGGAAGCTCTGTTCGTCGACGTCGAAGGAGGCGTAGACCTTGGCCACCGACACCAGCGTGGTCAGCGGGGCGCCGGCCGAACCGGGGTTGACCACGTTGCCCACCGTGACTTCGGCGCGCGAGATGCGACCGGCGACGGGCGCCGTGATCTGGGTGTATTCCAGGTTCAGGCGGGCCGCGCGCAGCGCGGCCTTGGCGGCGGCCACGTTGGCGGCGGCTTCGCGCGAGGCGTTCTGCTTCTCTTCGAAATCGCGCTTGGCAATCGCGTTGTCGCCCAACAGGCGCTGGCCGCGGGCCAGGTCGGAGGCGGTGTAGCCGGCGCGGGCTTCGGCGCCGGCCAGCTGCGCTTCGGCGCGCGCGACTTCAGCGGCGTAGGGGCGCGGGTCGATGGTGAAGAGCACGTCGCCCTTCTTGACCAGCGCACCGTCCTTGAAGTGCACCTGGGTCAGGGTGCCGCCCACCAGCGGACGCACTTCGACGCGGTCGACCGCTTCGATGCGGCCGGAGTAGGCCTGCCAGTCGACGATCTGGCGGCTGACCACTTCGGCCACGTCGACCGGCGCCGCTTGCGGGGCGGGGGCGGCGTGGGCGTCGGAGCTGGCCGAGATGCCGATGGCGGAAATGGTGCCGCCGACCGTCAGGGCGATGACGGCCAGCACGGTTGCTGTCAGGGCGAAGCGTTTGCGCAGTGTAGTAGGGCTGTTCATGTTCTTGTCCTCAGAGAGTGGGAGATGGTTGCAGGTTGAACGGGGTGTAGTCGGTGTTGTTGTCATCGTCGCGATGCCCGCGGGCGAAGCGGCAGCGCAGGAAATTCACGATTTCTTTCAGCAGCGGGATATGCGTACGCAGCGCGCCGTGCGTGATGCCGGCAAAGCGCGACACTTGCGTGTGCACGCCGGCCAGGATCAGGCTGGACGCATATTTCTCGGCCTCCGGGCACAGCACGTCGCGCTCGGCGGTGGCGATGAAGGCGGCCGGCAGGCCCGCCAGGCGGCTCACTTCCAGCGGCGCGGCATATGGGTGCAGGCGCTGCATGGTCTGCGGCAGGTACTGGCGGTAGAAGGCGGCGCACTTTTCGGCGGTCAGGTCCGACTTCAGGCGGGCGGCGTCGCCCACCATGCGCATGCTGGGGTCGAGCATGGGGCTGATCAGCACCTGCGCGGCCAGCGGTTTCTGGCAGCGGTCGCGCGTCATCAGCGTCAGGCTCACCGCCAGTCCGCCGCCGGCATCGTCGCCGGCGGCGACCATGCGGTCGACGTCGACGTTGAGTTCATCGGCGTTCTTGCAGGCCCAGACGGCGGCGGCGTAGGCGTCTTCCGGGGCGGCCGGGAACGGCTTGGCCGGGGCCAGCGAATAGCCGACCGACAGCACCACGCTGTTGCTGTAACGGGCGATGAAACTGGCCGGCGCGTCGGCGTCGTCCAGCGAGCCGCCGACGAAGCCGCCGCCGTGGAAATACATCACCAGCGGGCGTTTCTCGCCGTCGGCGGCCTCTTGCGGCGCCGGGTCGTAGAGACGCACGGGGATGCGTCCCAGCGGGCCGGGAACGAAGAAGTTGCGGATGTTGATCGAATGCGAGCCTTGCATGATGAGCGCCTGGGCCGAAGCCACCTGTCCTAAGTTGAAGCGGATTGTGCGCCACAGCACGGTCTCAAATAAACACATATAATCCAACAACACTGTTCGCCAACTCCGAACAATCGCGGCATCAATATTCGTCAGAATACGGCCCAAGAGGACGCTGAAGACGAGGTCGACGCCGCCGGTCAGGGCCTTCGACAGCCGGTCCCAGCCCTGCGGGAGAAACTTGAATTTATTCTCCGTTGGCGTAATTTGTAGGGAATTGCCATGGTGTTCGCTGCAATAAGCGTTCAGCCATCCAGTCAAGGCAAGCCGGCGCGCCGGGGGCGGCGCGCTGTGCATACCGGCATTGCATGCGCCCCCGCTTGCCGCCCCGGCGCCAGCCGAACGGGCGGCCCAAAGGAGAGAGCGATGGACCGTTTTCAGGCCATGCAGGTGTTTACCGCTGTGGTGGATGCCAACAGTTTCACGCGAGCGGCGGACAATCTGAACCTGCCGCGCACCACCGTCACCACCATCATCCAGGGTCTTGAAGGCATGCTGCGCGTGCGCCTGCTGAACCGCACCACGCGCCGCATCAGCCTGACGCCCGACGGCGCCGCCTACTACGAGCGCTGCGTGCGCATCCTGGCCGACGTGGCCGAGACCGAGCAGTCGTTCAGCAACGTCACGCGCGGCCCGCAGGGCCGGCTGCGCATCGACGTGCCGGCCTCCATCGGCCGGCTGATGCTGTTGCCCAACCTGTGCGACTTCTATACCAAGTACCCGGACATCGAACTGGTCATGGGCATGGGCGACCGTCCCGTGGACATGGTCCAGGAGGCGGTCGACTGCGTGATCCGCATCGGCGAGCTGCAGGATTCGTCCATGGTCGCGCGCCGCATCGGTACCTTCCAGACCGTCACCTGCGCCGCGCCGTCCTATCTCGAGCGCCACGGCGTGCCGCACACCATCGAAGACCTGCAAAGCCACAAGTCGGTGCACTACTTCTCCAGCCGCACCGGCCGCACCATCGACTGGGACTTCGTGGTCGAGGGCGTCACGCGCGAGGTCAAGATGGACGGCAAGCTCTCCGTCAACGACGGCGACGCCTACGTCGAGTGCGCGCTGCAGGGCTTCGGCATGGTGCAGGCGCCCTTGTACATGGTCATGCGCCATATCGAAGAGGGCCGCCTGGTCGAGGTGCTGTCGCAGTGGAAGCCCTCGGCGCTGCCGATTTCCGTGGTCTACCTGCACAACCGCCATCTCTCGCCCAAGGTGCGCGCCTTCGTCGACTGGGTCGCCGAACTGTTCTCCACCTGTCCGCTGCACAAGGCCTGCACCATGGGCATGGAAATGGTCGAGGGCGAGTGCCGCTTCGTTACCAAGGACGAGCCGACCACCGTGCGCAACGTGGTCGAACAGCACAACATCGCCGAGAGCGTGTTCTGAGGGCTGTTTTCCAATCGGGCTGGTGTGATGCATCGCTGGCCTCCTTTGCTTGCTTCAGTTTGCTCGCGCCGGCACTGCTCCCCGCAGGCCGCGCGAGGCGGTCCGCGTGAATCGGAAAAGCGTCATCCCCGCCGGCGCGATGTCGGTGAAGATCCTGGAAATCGGGTTTGAAGAAGCGGCGCGCTGGTCTGTGCCGGGTATGGATGTAGCAGGTGCTGCGGGTGCAACGGGTACTGCGCGGCGGCCGTCATGGCCGGGGTCGATGGCGTGGCTGCGGTGCTCGCCCTGCAGGCGGCCGGCACGGATTCCATCGTGAATTTATCGCTCTTGGCGTGACGAGATTATGCTGGAACGCAGCAAATGTTTCGTGCCGAAAGCTGCGGATTTCCTGCCTGATCCTGCAAATGGGCGACAATTGGGCAGTTTTGAGGCTCCGCCTTATTATTGAGCTCTTCCGCGGTCTTTTGATGAAAAGCAGGCTGTGGCAGGCATGATCATCCCCGCTACGGATCGCGAGCATACCTAATCCTGCTAGATTTTTGCCTATTCCTGCGAGTGTGTGGGCGTAGAATCGGGCAAATCGCCTGGTTGCGCTAAGCTGGCACCTCATTGAAAGGAAGCGTCATGGACCTGAACGAACACGCCGTCTTCGAACCCGCCGCCGGTTCAGTCGAGCCTGCCGCCCACGCCCTGCCGGTCATCGCCGGCGACGACGGTGACGATGCGCGCTTCGTCGCCATGCAGCGCGAGCTGCTGCACCTGATCGGCCGCTATACCGAAGGCATCGAAGGCACGCTCGCCACCGCCATCGAGGGCCTGGACATCTACCGCATCACCTGCCCCACAGGCCCCAAGCACGCGGTGCAAAAACCGGTCTTCGCGGTCATCGCCCAGGGCTCCAAGCGCCTCTTCATCGGCGACGAAGTCTACGAATACGATCCCATGCACTATCTGGTGGCCTCGGTCGACCTGCCGGTGGTGGGCAAGGTGACCGTCTCCAGCCCGGAAGAGCCCTATCTGGGCTTGCGCCTGGAGCTGGACACCCGCGAGATCGGCGCGCTGATCGGCGACGAGCACCTGCCGCAGGCGATCGCGGCCGACACCGCCGCGCGCGGCATGTACGTCAACCGGCTCGACGCCGAGTTGCTGGACGCGGTGCTGCGCCTGTTGCGCCTGCACGAGTCGCCGCGCGACATCCCCATCCTGGCGCCGATGATCCGGCGCGAGATTCTTTATCGCCTGCTGATGAACGGCCAGGGTGCGCTGCTGCGCCAGACCGTGCTGCAGGACAGCCAGATGAACCGCATCGCCAAGGCCATCCGCCTGATGAAGGACGGCTACGACCAGCCGCTGCGGGTGGAAGACATCGCGCGCGACGTGCACATGAGCGTGTCCTCGCTGCACCATCACTTCAAGCTGGTGACGGCGATGAGTCCGCTGCAATACCAGAAGAACCTGCGCCTGCAGGAAGCGCGCAAGCTGATCCTGACGGCCGACATGAGCGTGGCCATGGCCGCGCACACGGTCGGCTACGAGAGTTCCTCGCAGTTCAGCCGCGAATACAGCCGCCTGTTCGGCGCGCCGCCGCTGCGCGACAAGCGCCGCTGGCTGGAAGAGGAAGCGCCGGTGCTGTGAGGCGCCGCCGGCAGCCTTGCGCGCAAGGCGCTAGAATCGTCGCTCGCATCCACCAACACCATCATCGCTACGGAGATCGATCATGCAATATCGCCGCCTCGGCAAGAGCAACCTCAAGGTTTCGGCACTGTGTCTGGGTTCCATGATGTTCGGCGACCAGACCGACTTCGAAGAGTCCGGCCGCATCGTCGCCTCGGCGCGCGAACACGGCATCAACTTCATCGACACCGCCGACGTCTACACCAAGGGCAAATCCGAGGAGATCGTCGGCAAGCTGCTGCGCGGGCAGCGCCACCAGTGGGTGCTGGCCAGCAAGCTGGGCAACTCGATGGGCGACGCGCCCAACGAGTCGCACTATTCGCGCAGCTGGATCTACCGCGAGACCGACAACATCCTGCGCCGCCTGGATACCGACTATCTCGACATCCTCTACATGCACCGCGACTTCCAGGGCGAGAACCTGGAAGAGGCGGTGCAATCGCTGGGCGACCTGATCCGCGCGGGCAAGATCCGCGGCTTCGGCGTGTCCAATTTCCGCGGCTGGCGCATCGCCGAGATCGTGCGCCTGTGCGAGAAGAACGGCGTGCCGCTGCCGCTGGTGTGCCAGCCCTACTACAACCTGCTGAACCGCCAGCCGGAAGTGGAGATCCTGCCGGCCTGCGCCAGCTACGGCCTGGGCGTGGTGCCCTACAGCCCGATCGCGCGCGGCGTGCTGACCGGCAAGTACCAGCCCGGCCAGAAGCCGGCCGAAGGCACGCGCGCCGGCCGCGGCGACAAGCGCATGATGGAAACCGAGTTCCGTGAAGAGTCGCTGGTGATCGCGCAGACGCTGCAGAAGCACTGCGAGGCGCGCGGCGTCAAGCTGGGCCAGTTCGCCACCGCCTGGGTGCTGGCCAACTCGGCCGTGAGCAGCGTCATCGCCGGGCCGCGCACGCTGGCGCAGATGGAAGACTATTACGACGCCGTGGACCTGAAGATCAGCGCCGAGGAAGAAGCGCTGGTCGATGAGCTGGTCACGCCCGGCCACGCTTCCACGCACGGCTACAACGATCCCAACTATCCCTTGTTCGGACGGTTGGCGAAGGGCTGAGACTGGCCCAAGCAACCTGCATGAAAAAAGCCGCGACATCAGGTCGCGGCTTTTTTTGTTTGCGTGGGCGCCTCAGGTCGACGGCAGCCGTCGGGCGCGCTTGTTGGCCCGGGGCGCGTCCTTGGCCGCGTTGCCGCTCTGTCGGCGTTCGACCATGCACAGGCTGAGCAGCATGTAGTGGCTTTGCAGCGCCATGTCGCGCTGCGGTTTGCAGGCTGCCTCATCGGCGCCAGGGCGGGCGTCGTCCATGCGGATGGCCAGGCGTTCGCGGGCCTTGTCGCGCATCGCCATCTTGCGCACGCTGTCGGTGAATGCGGCCGACGGCGCAGGCTCCGTGCGGACGTGCCGCTGCAGCTTTACCTGGCAGCCGTTGTCCACGCTCATGTCGCTGACGTCGGCTTCCAGCGTTTCGGTCTCGCGCAGCAGGCGCTTGCCTTCATGGATGAAGCTCACGCTTTGGCTTTCCTGCGGATAGGGTTTGACCGGCAGCGACTTCAGGCGCGCTTCGCGCACGCAGGCGCGGTACAGCAGTTCATTGCCGGCCTGCTCGATGCCGGCCCCGGCCGATGGCGCGACGACCGGCCGGCTCGACTCGACGTAGCGCGAGGCGGCTACGCCGGCCAGCTGCAGCGCGCCCGCGATGGCCAGCACGCAGCCGGCAAGCCAGGTGATGTCGCTGCGCATGGCGCGCGCGATGAGGGTGCCCTTGCGGCGGGCGGCTGTCGGTGTGGCGGTGTTGGTCGGCATGGCGGCTCCTGGGCGGGAGCAGCTCCATACCGGCTGATCCCCGTTGCCGATGGATTATCCGGAGCGGGGTGGGGGCGTCATATAAGACTATTCTCAAATTAACTTCGCGCCGCTTTCGTTGCCGCGTCGGGGCGCATTGCGATACTTGCGCGAATTGCCTTTCGGCAATCGCGAAGTCTTGAGTCGAAGATATTCGGCGGCACCGGCCCCGAGCACCGGGCCCCGCCGCTCAGCGCAGCGCGGCGATGCGGCGCGCGCCTTCGGCCTTGATCTGCTGGATGTCGGTGCCGGGCACCACCAGGTCCATGCCGAACTCCTTCATGCGCTGCGCCATGTCCATGGTGCCGGCGAAGATGCCGACGTACTTGCCGTGCTTTTGCGCCAGCGCCACCAGCGTGCGGATGGCGTCGTTGAGTTCGCGGGTCTCGTAGGCGTCCGGCGCCAGGCCCATTTCGATGGCCAGGTCGCTGGGGCCGATGAAGATGCCGTCCAGGTCCGGCACCTGCAGGATGGCCTCGGCGTTGGCGTAGCCCTCGTTGGTCTCGATCATGGCCAGCGTCAGGATGGTGCGGTTGGCGTGGGTGAAGTAGTCCGGGCCGCCGTACATGAAGCCGCGCGCCGGGCCGTAGCTGCGTCCGCCGCGCGGGGAATAATGGCAGGCGCGCACGAAGCGTTCGGCGTCGTCGGCGGTGTTGATCAGCGGGCAGATCACGCCGTAGGCGCCGGCGTCGAGCAGCTTGTTGATCTCGCCCAGGCTGTTTTCCGAGCAGCGCACCAGCGGCACCGCGTCGGTGGTGGAAATCGCCTGCAGCATCGGGATGGCCGACTCGACCGAGAACAGGCCGTGTTGCAGGTCCACCGTCACGGCGTCGTAGCCGCCGTTGGCCACCACCTCGGCCAGCAGCGAATTGCCCATCGACACCCAGCCGCTCAAGGCCAGCTTCTTTTGCGCGAACAGGGTGCGCAGCCGGTTTTCCCGCATGTTCAGTCTCCGTCGGTTGTTGTTCGGTCGGCCGCAGTGGCGGCATCACCCTATGGTAGACGCAACGCGGCGCGCGTGCAGGGCGGCGACGCATGAAAAAATGGCGCGCCGCCAGCAGCGGTGCGCCATTGCGGGCCACGGTGAAAGCTTCTCAGCCGGGCATGAAACTTCTTCAGGCGGCGTAGCGGAAGGGACTGTCGTCGATGGCCGGGCGGCGGCCTGCGACATGGTCGGCCAGCAGCGTCGCGCTGCCGCAGGCCAGCGTCCAGCCCAGCGCGCCCTGGCCCAGGTTGAGCAACAGGTTCTTCACCGGCGAGGCGCCGACGATGGGCACGCCGCTGGGCGTGGCGGGACGGAAACCCGTCCACGGCGACAGCGAGGCGTCTTCGCCCAGCGCGCAGCCGGGGAAGAGTTCGCGTACGCCGTTCTTGAGTTCGTCGACGGCGCGCTGCGGGATGCCGCGATCCATTCCCACCAGCTCGATGCGGCCGGCCACGCGCAGGCGTTCGCCCAGGCGGGCATAGACGATCTTGCGCGAGATGTCGGTGATCGAGACCGTGGGGGCGGCGGCGCGGGTGGCGGCGTCGTCCAGCGGCACGGTGATGCTGTAGCCCTTGAGCGGATAGAGCGGCAGCTTCAGGCCGACGCGGCGCGCGAACTCCGGGCTCTCGGGGCCGAACGACAGGACGAAGCGTTCGGCCTCCAGCCATTCGTTGCCGGCCTGCACCGCGCGCAGCGCACCGGTCTGCATGCGCACATTGGCGACCCGGGCGCCGGTGATGAAACGAAATCCCGGTTGGCCCTGCATGGCGTCGACCAGGCCGCGGCAGAACTGCGGACAGTCGCCGGCTTCTTCGCTCGGGGTGTGGACGCCGCCGGCCCAGTTGCGCTGCGACTTGCCCAGCGCCGGTTCGATGGCGATGCAGGCGGCGGCGTCCAGCACCTGCTGCTGGCAGCCGTATTGCGACTGGAACTGCACCTGCTTGCGCGCGCCTTCCAGTGCGGCGGGGTCGGTGTACATCACCAGCTTGCCCGAGGTCTGGTGGTCGTATTGCAGGCCCAGCTGGGCGCTCCATTGCGTGAGTTCGCCGCGGCTCAGGAAGGCCAGCTGCAACAGGTCGATGGTGGTGCGGCGCACGCGCTCGGCATTGCAGCAGCGCAGGAACTCGAACAGCCAGCGGTATTGGGCGGGGTCGAGCGTGGGCTTCATGGTCAGCGGCGATTCGCTGTCGAACATGTAATAGGCCCACTTGGACCACACCGAGGGATCGGCCAGCGGTGCGACGTAGGAATAGCTCAGCTGCGCGCCGTTGCCCAGGCTGGTGCCGGCGCCGGCCTGGTCGCGGCCGTCGATCAGGGTGACCTGATGGCCATCCTGCAGCAGCCGCCAGGCGGTGGTGACGCCGATCACGCCGGCGCCCAATACACAGATATGCATGGTGTCTTGTTGATTCGATGTGGATCACTGCGAAGCCCTGCCTGTGCGGCATCGCCGGCAACGCGCGGCGCAGGCTTCTTTCCCGTCGGGCCACTATACGAAGAATGCCTCAGGGTGTCTCATGCTGAATCGGCATGATGTCACTTCGCCGGTTCGGCCGGCCGCTGCGCCGTCCAGCGCATCTGCCTGACTTCATAGATCGTATAGGACGGATCTAACAGGTCGCCGTGCTCGTCGAAGGCGATGCGCCCGGTCAGGCCCGGCAGGCGCAACTTGTGCAGCGCCTGCGTGACCCTGGCCGGATCGGTCGAGTCGGCCAGCTTCATGGCCGCGATCAGCGCCTGGGTGGCGTCGTAGACGAAGGGCGAGAAGGTCGACATCGGCGTGTCGCCGCGCCTGGCGTAGGCTTCGGCGAACTGTTTCCAGCCGGGCATGCGCTCGGCCGGCACGCCGGGTTCGATGCTCAGCGCGCCTTCGCCGGCCGGGCCGGTGATGTCGAGGAACTGCCGGTCGGCGGCGCCGTTGGATCCTGTCATCAGGCGCGAGTTGACGCCGGTGCGGCGCATTCCCCGCATCAGCTCGGCGGCCTGGCGCACGCTGCCGCCGAAGAAGACGGCGTCGGCCTGCTGGGCCTTGAGCACGTACAGCAGGTCGTTGAAGTCGGAGGTCTTGTCGTTGACGGTGCGCCGCGCGGTCACCACGCCGCCGGCGGCGCCGAAGGCCTGCGCGAACTGGCGCGCCAGCCGCACGCCGAAGGCGCTGCCGTCGTCCACCGTGATTACCCGCCGCGCCTTGAGCGTGGTCCACATGTAATGGGCCGCCTGCGCGGCGGCGGCATCGTCGTGGCCGATGGTGCGAAACACCGTGCGATAGCCTTGTTCGGTCAGCTCCTTGCTGCTGGAGGAGCCGGTGATCATGGGCACGCCGGCCTCGCTGTAGAGCGGCGCGGCGGCCATGCTGGCGGCGGTGATGCCGTGGCCGACCACGCCGATCACGTTCCTCCTGATCAGGTACTGCGCCGCCAGCGCCGACGAGCGCGCGTCGCCGCGGTCGTCGGCCGTCACCAGCTCCAGCGTGACGCGGCGCCCGCCTATCGTCAGGCCGGCCTGGTTGGCCTGGTCGACGGCCACCTGGGCGGCGATGGAAAAGCTCTGGCCGAACAGCGCCGAAATCCCCGACAGCGGCGCGGCAAGTCCGATCGGCACCTTTTCCCCGGCGCCCGCCGCATGGGTTTGCGGCATCGCGCACAGGGCCGCCGCGCAGGCGCAAAGTGCGCACAGGGCGCGTCTGAGTGTCGGTTTCATGCGTTTCCCCCCCTTTATGTTCCCCACTGCGTGCCCGCGTTGTCGCAGGCGGCGCTCCCGTACCGGTGCAGAAAGCGTGCCAGGCGCTAGCGCGCGCCGCCGAAGCCGCGCACCGGCATCCACTTGCCCTGCAGCAGCACATACATCGTGTAGCCGGCATTGCGCAGGTTGCCTTCGCGGTCGAAGGCGATGCTGCCAGTCAGGCCGTTGTAGCGGATCGCGTGCAGCGCCGCGGTCAGCCGGGCGCCGTCGGTCGAGTTGGCCTCCTGCGCGGCGGCGGCCAGCACATGGGCGGCGTCGTAGGCGAAGGGCGCGAAGCGCTCGATGTCTTCATCGAACTGGGCCTTGTACTTCTTTTCGAAGGCTTTCCAGCCGGGCATTTTTTCTTCCGCGGGACCGGGTGCGAGCGCCAGCGTGCCCACGCCGTCGGAGCCGGCCAGTTCGATGAACAGTGGCCCGGCGGTGCCGTCGGCGGCCATCAGCGTGGCGTCGATGTGCATGCGGCGCATGTTGCGCGCCAGGATCGCGGCCTGCGCGCCGAGCCCGGCGAAGAACACCAGGTCGGGATTTTTGGTGCGGATGCGGCCGAGCTGCTGGTTGAAATCCGAGGTCTTGGCGTTGACGCTTTCCTGCGCGACCGCGTCCATGCCGTTGTCGTGCAGGCTGCGGATGAAGGTGGCCGCCAGGTTGCGACCGAACGAGGAGTCGTCGTCGATCACCGCGATGCGCTTGGACTCCAGCGTGCGCGCCGCATAGGAGCCGGCGTGGGCGCCGCCGTCGTCGTCGTGGCCGATGATGCGGAACACGCCGGGGCGCCCTTCGGCGGTGAACTGGCGGGCCGAGGAGCCGGGCGAAATCTGCGGGATGCCGGCGGCGGCGTAGATGGGCGCGGCGGCCATGCTGGCGGCGGTGTTCCAGTGGCCGATCACGGCCGCCACGCGCGAGCGCACCAGGTAGTCGGCGATCAGCGTGGCGGTGCGGGCGTCGCCGCGATCGTCGCCGGTGACGAGCTTGAAGGCGATCTTGCGCCCGCCGATCTTCAGGCCGCGCGCGTTGATCTCCTGCAGCGCCAGCTCGACCGCATGCTGCTGGCTCTTGCCGACCTTGCCGGAACTGCCCGAGATCGGCCCTGCGTAGCCGATGGCGACCGCGTCATCCTGCTGCGCAAGTACGCGCGGCGAGGCCAGCGCGGCCAGGCCCAGCGCGGCGAGTCCCTGTAGTGTCCGGCGTTTGCGCATCATGCCCCTTTCGCCGCCATGCATGGCCCGGTCGATGCGCCGGGCGTCGGTCGATGATCCCACCGGCGATGTCTTTTCGTAAAGAGGTTTAACGGCCGCGCGCATGGACGACTTGAGCGGGCGATGCGTTTTTTCGCGCCCCGGAATTGCCCTCGGGCAGCGTTTGTGCGCCTGTGCAAAACCGTTTTGCGAAGGCAATTCGGAGGCGCACGCCCGTGCTGCGTTAAAATAGCGGCTGATGCAGGCCAGACAGCCGCTGGCCGTATCCGCAAGGATGCGGCGGGAGGAAGGTCCGGACTCCACAGAGCAGGGTGACGGTTAACGGCCGTCCGCCGAAAACCGGTGCAAGCCGGCATAAGGCGAGGAATAGGGCCACAGAGACGAGCGTATTTAGTTACGGTGAAACGCGGTAACCTCCACCCGGAGCAATTTCAAATAGGCACGCGATGATGTTGCTCGCGGAGCGTGCGGGTAGAAAGCTTGAGCGCCGGGGCAATCCGGCGCCTAGAGGAATGGCTGTCATAGCGGGCAACCGCCGTAACAGAATCCGGCCTACCGGCCTGCTTCATTGAATTTCCCCGTGCTTCCGGCGCCACGCCGGAGGCATGCGGTCATCACACTTCCATAACAATACTGCGGCCCGCGGGCGACTGCGGGTTTCGCAAGAGACACGTCAGGAGCACCATGAACCAACCGGTTTTGTTTGAAGAGCTGGCCGCCAGAAACGGCCTGCGCATCGGCGTCGCCACCCTCGCTTCCGAAAAGACCCTCAACGCCATCTCCCTGGAGATGGTCGACCTGCTCACGCCGCAGCTGCGCAAGTGGCAGGCCGATCCCGAGGTGGCGCTGGTGATCCTGCAGGCACAGGGCGAGAAGGCCTTCTGCGCCGGCGGCGACCTGCAGCAGCTGTACCGCACCATGCGCGAGCACCACGCCTCGCCCGAACGCGGCGACATCCGCGGCAACCGCTACGCGGCCGAATTCTTCGAGCATGAATACCGGCTGGATTATCTTATCCACACCTTCGGCAAGCCCATCCTGTGCTGGGGCCACGGTATCGTGATGGGCGGCGGCATCGGCCTCATGGCCGGCTGCAGCCATCGCGTGGTGACCGAGAAGTCGCGCCTGGCGATGCCGGAAATCACCATCGGGCTGTATCCGGACGTGGGCGGCAGCTGGTTCCTCTCGCGCATGCCGGGCAAGACCGGCGTGTTCCTGGCGCTGACCGGCGCCTTGCTCAATTCGGCCGATGCGGTGTTCGCCGGGCTGGCCGACTATCGCGTGGCGCATGCGTCCAAGCAATCGGTGTTCGATGCGCTGCTGGCGCAGGACTGGGGGCGCGGCAACGACGCCGAGCTGCTCGAGCGTGTGCTGGCCGATGCCCAGAGCGCATCGCTCAACGACGGCGTGACCGCGTTTGCGCCGTCCAACCTGATTTCCCACTACGACCAGATCGAGGCGCTGTGCCGCAAGCCGACGCTGCCCGAGATCGTCGACGGCATCCTCTCGCTGCAGACCGAAGACGCCTGGCTGCTCAAGGCCGCCGGCACCCTGCGCGCCGGTTCGCCCGGCTCGGCCTGGCTGGGTTACGCGCTGCAAAAGCGCGTGCGCCACATGTCGCTGGCCGAGGTGTTCCGGCTGGAGTTCGTGGTGTCGCTGCATTGCGCCGCGCGCGCGGACTTCGTGGAGGGTGTGCGCGCCCTGATCATCGAGAAGGACCAGAAGCCGAAATGGCAGCACGCCACGCTGGCCGAGGCCGCGCCCGAGTGGGTGGAGGGTTTCTTCGACGATCCATGGAAGAGGGAAGAGCATCCGCTGGCCGACCTGGGCGCCTGAACCCGGGTAACGCAGCGGACCCAAGATGAAACGCCGCCGCGCCGGATATCCGGCGCGGCGGCGTTTTGCATTGCGGCCGGCTCAGCTGCGCAAGGCCCGCGCGCGCAGCCGGTCCAGCGTGCGCGTGAAGACCTGCGGGTCGTCCACCGCGCGCGCCAACACCAGCGCGCCCTGGATGGCGCCGACGATGTCTTCAGCCAGTTCCGCCGCCGGCAGCTCGGCATGGCCGGCGCGCAGCAGCGCACCGTGCAGCGCGCCGGCCCAGGCGGTGAAGTAATTCTTCACCGCCAGCGCAAAGCGGTCGCGCGTGGACGACAGGGCGAACACGCCGACGATGCAGACCTTGCGGCCCGAGAGGAAGTAGTTGGCGCACTCGTCGAACATGCGCGCCACGCCCGCGGCCGCATCGTGCTCGTCACGCAGCGGCGCGAACACGTTGTGCTCGAACCAGCGGTCGATGTGCGCCAGCACCGCTTGCGCCATTTCTTCCTTGCCGGCTGGGAAGTAGTGGTAAAGGCTGCCCTTGCCCAGGCCGGTGCCCTCGGTGATGCGCGCCAGGCTGGCGCCTTCGTAGCCGTGCGCGCGAAACACCTCGGCCAGCACCGGCACCAGCGCGGCGCGCTCGGCCGCGGTCTTGCCCGCCGGCCTGGGCGATGCCGCCGCCGCCATCAGAGTCCCAGGTCGGACAGGCCGGGATGGTCGGCCGGACGCGGGGCCTTGCGGTCCCAATGGAACTTGCGCTCGGATTCGGCGATGGGCAGGTCGTTGATCGAAGCATGCCGCAGGCGCATCAGGCCGTTCTCGTCGAACTCCCAGTTTTCGTTGCCGTAGGAGCGGAACCAGTTGCCGGAATCGTCGTGCCATTCGTAAGCGAAGCGCACCGCGATGCGGTTGCCTTCGAACGCCCAGATCTCCTTGATCAGGCGATAGTCCTGCTCGCGCTTCCATTTGCGGGTCAGGAATTCGACGATCTCGGCGCGGCCGGTGACGAAGTCGGCGCGATTGCGCCAGCGGCTGTCTTCGGTATAGGCCAGCGAGACGCGCTGCGGGTCGCAGGAATTCCAGGCGTCTTCGGCGGCGCGCGCCTTCTGGATCGCGGTTTCACGGGTGAACGGGGGCAGCGGCGGGCGTTGTGCGGGAGTGCTCATGGTGGCTCCTGTGCATGCCGGGCTGGCCGGCGGTTGGATGGGTGGCGGATGCCGGGTTCGATCGCTTCTTTTTAACTTGTACCAATTGGTACAAAAACGATTCTAGTGAGCCGTGCGGCCGGACGCAAACCTTCAATGCGCCGGCAATGCCGCTTTGCGGCTGTATCCGCGGGCGCGTGAGACAACTGTGCTGGTTTTGCCGCGGTCGACGTTGGTACGGCGTGCGACGTCGGCTGAAATGGCGGCGGCAATGACGGGGAAAGATGATAGATGGACAAGTTTGTCTGGCTGATCTCGATATTTTCCTTCTCTGGGATGGTGGGATTTTGAGAATTTTCTTATATAAGTTCGTGGCCTGATTCTCCAGAATCCGAGTTGCAGCACAGCACGCCGGGCGGCGATCCCGAACGGCGCGCCGGCATCCTCAACTCCCTTCTGCGAGGCATTTTCATGAGAAAGTCGTCATTGCTCGTCCTGGCCGTTCCGGCCTGTGTCCCGATTGCCCAGCTTGCCCACGCCGGACCCAGCGCCGAGCTCAAGGTCGCGGGCGTCATCAAGCCGGTCGCCTGCAACCCGCAGCTCACCGGCGGCGGCAAGCTGGATTTCGGAACGGTGAAATCTTCTCAACTGGACGAGCATGGCAGCCTGGAAGACAAGGACATCACCATCTCCATCCGCTGCGAGGCGCCGGTGCGGGTCGGCCTGAAGCCGGTGGACAACAGCGCCAGCTCGGTCGCGCCCGGCTTGCTGCAGCACGCTGCCAGGCGCTTGGGCGCAGGGACCTCGGAAGCCGACCTGTTCGGCCTGGGCGCGGTCGGCAAGAAACGCCTGGGCGGCTACGAGGCCAGCTTCGTGCCGGGCAGTTTCGTGGCCGACGGCCAGCAGGTCGATACCATTTCCGCCGGCGGCGCCCTCAACAATTGGAGCAAGCGCGGCGCGGGCCAGATCCGCAACGGCGTGGTCAGCGCCTGGGCGCCGCAGGGCAGCCTGGTGCCGGGCGCCTATTCCTCCATTACCGGCATCTTGCGCGTGCGCGCGGTGCTGGCGCACCGGGACCAGCTGGCGGTCGTCGAGGACATGGCGCTGGACGGCTCCCTGACCCTGGAGGTGCAATACCTCTGAGTACGGTCTTGCGCACGCCGCAGCGCCGGCCGATCGTTGCGGCCGGCCCGGACATCTCCACGGCTCGCCGGCAGGATCCGGCGAGCAATCCATCATCGATCAACATTCCGGAGTCTCACATGCATTCCTGGCAGCCCGTCGTCGTCTTTCTTTTTGCACTTGTCAGTACCGCAGCGCTCGCTTCTCCGCCGACCGAGCTCAAGGTGGCGGGCACTATCCGGCCCGGGGCCTGCCTGCCATCCTTCGGTCATGCCGCGCACGTCCATTTCGGGAGCATCTCCTCGGCCGCCTTCAAGAACAGGCGTCGCCTCAGCCTGCCGGCGCAGCAATTCCGCTTCAGCATCACCTGCGATGTGCGCATGCGGGTCGGCGTCACGCCGCACGACAACCAGGCGCACAGCGCCGACCGCGGCGTCAGCGATGAATTGACGGATGGCGGTTCCGCCAGCCGCGAGGATATCTTCGGTCTGGGCAGCGACCTCGGGCGCGACCTGGGCGGTTATGAGGCGCGCTTCGTGCCCGGAAGCTTCACGGCCGACGGCAAGGAGGTGGACACCATCGCCGCGTCCAGCGAGCGCAGCGGATGGATCAGGCGCCACGGCGGCCAGATCCGCCACGGCGTGACCAACAGCTGGGCCGCCCGGGGCAGCCAGGCGCCGGGCGAGTTTGCCGACATCAGCGGCATGCTGCGCATCAGCCCGGTGGTCAACGCCATGGGCGAGCTCAAGCAGGACGCCAATCTCGATGGATCGCTGACGCTGGAACTGGCTTATCTCTGAGTGAAACGGACTGCGCGTGGGCGCGGGATGGGTAATGCGGAGGGGGTAGTGCAGGCAAAAACAGGAAGGAGCAGGAAGAACGGGGCGGCAGGGAACCGCTGCCATTTGAATGCCATGAACCTGGTTCATGGCATTCAAATTCGGGAATTATTTCTTCTTCTTGTTCACGGCTTCCTTGAAAGCCTTGCCAGCCGAGAACTTCACGGTGGTAGCAGCGGCGATCTTGATTTCTTCGCCGGTTTGCGGGTTACGGCCGGTGCGGGCAGCGCGCTTGCCGGTCGAGAAGGAACCGAAGCCAACCAATTGCACGGTATCGCCCTTGGTCACGGCCTTGATGATGTTCTCGATGACGGAGTCCAGCGCGCGCTGGGCTGCAGCCTTGGAGATCTCGGTGTCGGCGGCGATAACGTCAACCAATTCAGATTTGTTCACTTTTAAATTCCTTTCACTGTTAAGGTGCCGAGATTTTAGCACTGGAATGCGGCGGATCCGCAAGCCCTATCTGCGTTTTCAGCCGATTGGCATGATCGGATCCTGCCTCGATTGAAAAATATCGATGCGATTGAGCGGCTTTTTTAAGCGCCCCATTTTTTCTCGATATTTCCAAAACATCGGATAGTAAAAGTAGGTCGGCGATTAAGTCAAAATAAAAACGCGTTGGTTACAGAATTCTTCGAACCAAAGTTGCGGCGCAAAATCAATTCCGATTTCTCTTCGCACTCGCAAAATCCATCCGGACATACGCATCCCGACATGGTGCGCCAAAGTCGTCCCGATCGAAGCCGAAGCGGCCCCGGCATCGCGCGCAAAGCCGCGCCGTTAAGCAATCTCGTCGATAAACACATGTGTATATCTCAGGTTGCACCTTCAATGTAAATCCTAAGTCCTTCATTTTCCTCGAAAAACTGTCTCTGACGGCGTTTTAAGGATGTGCGCTAAGTCTTTGACTTTATTGGCAAAATCCCGGTTTTTCCTCACGTATACCGCTTGACCTGTATTAGTGCATCCTCTAAAGTGGGCGGCAGTGTCAAAAAGTGTTTTTTTGTGGGGCATTTTGCAAATTCATTTGCATTCCGCCGCCGCAGAAAACCGATGAACAGCAATCTCACTCGCCGCGAGCGAAGGAAAAACACAGTGTTTCAGGGCGCGTCAGCACTCAATCTCGATGCCAAAGGACGGATGACCATTCCGGCCAAGCATCGTGACGCCCTGATTGTGCAGTGCGAAGGGCGCGCCACGCTGACGCGCCACCCGCATGGCTGCCTGCTGTTCTTTCCCCGCCCGACCTGGGAGACGCATCGCGAGCAGATCGCCGCATGGCCGATGTCGGCCCGCGCCTGGCAGCGCATCTTCCTGGGCAACGCCCAGGACGTCGAGCTCGACAGCGCCGGCCGCATCCTGGTCGCGCCCGAGCTGCGCGCGGCCGTCGGCCTGCAGCGCGACGTGATGCTGCTGGGCATGGGCAGCCATTTCGAAATCTGGGATGCCGCCAAGCTGGCCGAAAGCGAGGCCGAGGCTGTGGCGGGCGGCATGCCCGATGTGTTGAGCAATTTTTCCTTCTGACGGCGCGACGAGATGAATCTGCAACCGGTGCCCGAGCTGCAGCACCGCACCGTGCTGTTGGAAGAAGCCGTGGACATGCTGGCCATCGAAGGCCTGCGTGCCGACGGTGTGTATCTGGACGGTACGTTCGGACGCGGCGGCCACAGCCGCGCCATCCTGGCCAAGCTGGGACCGCGCGGCAGGCTGATCGCATTTGACAAGGACCCGTTGGCCATCGCCACGGCGGAGAAGATCGACGATGCACGGTTCGAGATCGTGCACGACAGCTTCGCCACGCTGGACGAGGCGCTTGCCGCTCGCGGCATCGACCAGGTCGACGGGGTATTGATGGATTTGGGCATTTCGTCGCCGCAGGTGGATGACGCCGCGCGCGGCTTCAGTTTTCGCTTGGATGGCCCGCTGGACATGCGCATGGATACCACGCGCGGCGTGTCGGCAGCGGATTGGCTGGCAACGGCGGACGAACAGACGATTGCAAAGGTGATACGTGATTATGGGGAAGAACGGTTTGCTCTTCAGATTGCAAAGAAGATTGTTGCTGGCCGGGCAATCGAGCCAATTTCAAGCACACGACAGCTTGCCGCGCTCGTGGCACAAGCCGTCAAAACCCGCGAGAAAGGCAAAGACCCGGCCACTCGTACATTTCAGGCTGTACGGATTTTCGTCAATCAAGAGCTTGAAGAACTCGAAGTAGGACTGGAGAAAGCGTTTCGGCAGATGGCGCAGCACGGGAGATTGGTGGTGATCAGCTTTCACTCGCTGGAAGACCGCATCGTCAAGCAGTTCATGGCATCCAAAGCCCATGCGCCGCAGCCTGACCGCCGCCTGCCGATTCGTGCGGCCGACCTGCCGCGCGCTCCCGCTCGCCTGCTCTCGCGGGTCATGCCCAGCGACGAAGAAGTCAGCGCCAACCCGCGCGCGCGCTCGGCGGTGATGCGCGGCCTCGAGCGTACGGCCGCCATGGGAGCCTCTTCGTGACCGGCCGCCTGTGCATCTTCCTGACCGCCGTGCTGGTGGGCTGTGCCCTGTCGGTGGTGAGCGCCCAGTACCGGGCGCGCAGCCTGTTCATCGAACTGGAACGCGCCCAGACCGCGGCGCGCCAGCTCGACGTCGACTGGGCGCAACTGCAGCTGGACCAGTCGACCCTGGGCAAGAACGCCCGCATCGAGGAACTGGCGCGGCGTGACCTGGGCATGGTGCCGCTGACCGCGGCGCGTACCCAATACCTGACGGTGGGGGCGAAATGACCCGCATGCCCCCGCGCACCAATGTCGCCGGCGGCAGAGTCGCCGCCTCCAAGGGCGTCGCCTTCTCTTCCAATCCCATCCTGCAGGTGAAGCTGCCGGCGTGGCGTTCGCGCTTCGTGCTGTTCGTACTGTTTGCCGCGTTCGTCGCGCTGGTGGTGCGCGCGCTGTGGCTGCAGGGCGTGTCGACCGACTTCCTGCAAAAGCAGGGCGCCTCGCGCTACGCGCGCACGCTGGAGCTGCCGGCCACGCGCGGCAAGATCACCGACCGCAACGGCCAGGTACTGGCCTCGTCGGTGCCGGTCAAGGCGGTGTGGGCGATCCCCGAGGACGTGCAGGCCGCGCCCAAGGACAAGCTGCGCGAGCTGGCCAGGCTGCTCGAGATGAGCGACGCCGAGCTGCGCAAGAAGCTCGACTCCGACCGCAGCTTCGTCTACCTGAAGCGCCAGGTGGAGCAGGAAGTCACCGACAAGATCGCCAAGCTGGGCATCCCCGGCATCGAGACCCGCAAGGAATACAAGCGCTTCTACCCCGAAGGCGAGGTGATGGCGCACGTGGTCGGCTTCACCAACATCGAGGACGCCGGCCAGGACGGCATGGAGCTGGGCGCGCAGAAGACGCTGGCCGGCACCACCGGCAGCCGCCGCGTGATCAAGGACCGGCTGGGCCGCATCGTCGAGGACATCGAATCGATCCGCGAGCCGCACGACGGCCGCGACCTGACCCTGTCCATCGACAGCAAGATCCAGTACATCGCCTTCACCCAGCTGAAAGAAGCGGTGGAGAAGAACAAGGCCAAGGCCGGTGGCATCATCGTGGTCGACGCCAAGACCGGCGAGGTGCTGGCGCTGGCCAACCTGCCGACCTACAACCCTAACGACCGTTCGGTGCTGACCGGCGCGCAGCTGCGCAACCGCGTCGTCACCGACACCTTCGAGCCCGGCTCCATCCTCAAGCCCTTCACCGTGGCGCTGGCGCTGGACACCCACCGCGTGACGCCGTCGACGGTGTTCCAGACCGCGCCCGGCAAGATGACCATCGGCACCGCCACCATCGGCGACTCGCATGCCCACGGTCCGCTGACGGTGGCGCAGATCATCGAGAAGTCGTCCAACATCGGCACCGCCAAGATCGCGCTGCAGATGCCGCCCGAAGAGATGTGGGAAATGTTCACCACCGTCGGTTTCGGCCAGCAGCCCAAGTACGGCTTCCCCGGCGCTGTCGCCGGCCGCGTGCGTCCCTACAAGTCGTGGCGCCCGATCGAGCAGGCCACCATGAGCTACGGCCACGGCATCGCCGTGTCGCTGATCCAGGTGGCGCATGCCTATCTGATCTTCGCCCGCAACGGCGACATCATCCCGCTGTCCTTCACCAAGGTGAACGATTCGCCGATCGGCCAGCGCGTGATCTCCGAGAACACCGCCTTGCAGATGCGCCGCATGCTGGAAACCGTGGTTGCCCCCGGCGGCACCGCGCCGCAGGCCCAGGTGCCCGGCTACCGCGTGGGCGGCAAGACCGGTACGGCCTACAAGATCGAGGGCGGCAAGTACGTGCGCAAATACGTGGCGTCGTTCTCCGGCATCGCGCCGATGTCGGACCCGCGCCTGATCATCGCGGTCATGATCGATGAACCGACCGTGCAGCACTACGGCGGCCCGGTGGCCGGTCCGGTGTTCGCCAACGTCGCCGCCAACGCGCTGCGCGCGCTGAACGTGCCGCCGGATTCGAGCGTGACCAACATCATCATCCCCAAAGAACCGCTCGAGGAGAGTATGTAATGAGCTCGCGAGCGCTTGAGGTCAAGGACATCCACGACTGGTTGCAGGCCAATGCGGCCGGCGCCCAGTTGAGCGCCGACTCGCGCGCCATTGCGCCGGGCGACGTGTTCTTCGCCTACGTGGGCGACGCCGACGGCCGCTCTTATATAGCGGATGCGGTCGAGCGCGGCGCCGCGGCGGTGGTCTATGAGGCCGCCGGCTTCGACTGGCCGGCGCAGCTCGAGCTGCCGCGCCTGGCGGTAGAGGATTTGAAGGCCAGGGCCGGCGAGGTCGCCGCCGCCTGGTACGGCCGGCCCGATGCCGGCATGTTCACCGTGGCCATCACCGGCACCAACGGCAAGACGTCCTGCTCCTGGTGGCTGGGTTCGGCGCTGTCGCGCCTGCCGGGCGCAGGGCTGGCCGGCGTGGTCGGCACGCTGGGCGTGGGCACCTTCCTGGCCGGCCGCGCGCAGGCTTTCGACGTTACCGGCTACACCACGCCGGACGCGGTGCTGCTGCAACGCAACCTGTCCAAGCTGGCCAAGGCCAAGGTCGCCGCGCTGGCGATCGAGGCCTCGTCGATCGGGCTGGCGCAGGGCCGCATGAACGGCATGCACGTCGACGTCGCCCTGTTTACCAATTTCACGCGCGACCACCTGGACTACCACGGCGACATGGCGAGCTATGAGGCCGCCAAGCGCAAGCTGTTCGAATGGGACGGCTTGAAGCATGCCGTGGTCAACCTCGACGACCCCATGGGCGTGCGCCTGCTGCCGCTGGTGCAGGCGCGCCAGGTGCCGCTGATCGGCTACGCGCTGGAAGACGAGATCGATCCGGCCGCCGCCGGCGTGCCGACGCTGCGCGCCAGCAATATCCGCAGCAGCCATGCCGGCACCGTGTTCCAGGTCGATTCGCCGTTCGGCAGCGGCCAGGTCAAGACTCAGCTGGTGGGCCGTTTCAACGTCAGCAACGTGCTCGGCATCATGGGCGTGCTGCTGGCCAAGGGCGTGGCCTGGGAAGCCGTGGTGGCCGCCGCCGGCGCGCTGACCGCCGCGCCCGGGCGCATGCAGCAGTTCGGTGGTCCGGACGTGCCGCTGATCGTGATCGACTACGCCCATACGCCGGACGCCCTGGACAAGACCCTGGCCACGCTGCGCCAGGTCGCCACCCAGCGCGGCGGCGAGCTGTGGTGCGTGTTCGGCTGCGGCGGCGACCGCGATCCGGGCAAGCGCCCGCAGATGGGCCGCGTCTCCGAACAGGCCGACCACGTGGTGCTGACCAGCGACAACCCGCGCAGCGAAGATCCCAAGGTCATCATCGACCAGATCCGCGCCGGCATCGCGCGCATCGAACCGGTGGTGCTGGAAGACCGCGCCGGCGCCATCCTGTGGGCCATCCGCCATGCCACCAAGAGCGACGTCGTGCTGCTGGCCGGCAAGGGGCATGAGGCCTACCAGGAAATCGCCGGCAAGAAATTGCCCTTCCTCGATGCCGATCACGTCGCGCTGGCGCTGGCCGCGCGCTCGACCATGATGGGAGGCGCGTGATGAAATTCGACTTCGCGCAGATGCTGGAGTGGATCCGCGCCGCCGAGGCCGCCGCCTCCGCGCACACGGTGCCGGGCGTGGTCAACGCGCCGGCCGGCGTGCTGGCGTTGAACGACGTCGTCACCGACAGCCGCGCGGTCAAGCCGGGCAATGTCTTCGTGGCGCTGCGCGGCGAACGTTTCGACGCGCATGATTTCCTCGACGCCGTGGTCGCCCAGGGCGCCTGCGCCGTGGTGGTGGAGCGCGTGCCGGCCGGACTCGCGGTGCCGGCCATCGTGGTGCCGGACACCCGCGCCGCGCTGGGCCAGATCGCCCACGGCTGGCGCGCCCTGCATCAGGTGCCGGTGATCGGCGTGACCGGCAGCAACGGCAAGACCACGGTCAAGGAAATGATCGCCTCCATCCTCGCCGCCGCTTTTGGCGACGACGGCTACCTTGGCACGCGCGGCAATTTCAACAACGAGATCGGCGTGCCGCTGACCTTGTTCCGCATGCAGCCCGCGCACCAGGCCGCGGTGATCGAGATGGGAATGAACCATCCGGGCGAGATCGCTGTCTTGTCACGCATCGCGCAGCCGACGCTGGGCCTGGTCAACAATGCCCAGCGCGAGCACCAAGAATTCATGGCCACCGTGGAAGCGGTGGCGCGCGAGAACGGCGCGGTGATCCGCCATCTGCCGGCCGACGGCGTGGCGGTGTTCCCCGCCGACGACGCCTTCACCGCGCTGTGGCGCGAAGAGGCGGGCGCGCGCCGGGTGCTGACCTTCGGCCTGAATGAGCAGGCCGACGTCGGCGCGACCTACAAGGCCGGCGTCTTCGGCAGCACGATGGAAGTCACCGTCAAGGGACTGGCCGTCCCGCCCGCCCATTTCAAGGTCGAACTGGCCGCCGTGGGCGAGCACAATGTGCGCAATGCGCTTGCGGCAGCGGCTTGCGCACTGGGTTCCGGCATCCCGGTCGAGGCCGTGGTGCGCGGGCTGGAAAACTTCGCGCCGGTCAATGGCCGCCTGCAACGCAAACAGGCCATCAGCGGCGCGCTGGTGATCGACGACACCTACAACGCCAACCCGGATTCGGTGCGCGCCGCCGTCGACGTGCTGGCCGCCATCGACGGCCGGCGCGTGCTGGTGCTGGGCGACATGGGCGAGGTCGGCGACCAGGGTCCGCAGTTCCACCGCGAGATCGGCGCCTACGCCAAGAGCCGCGGCATCCCGCGCTTCTACGCGACCGGCGAGCTGATGCGCCACGCGGTGCAGGCCTATCAGGAAACACAAGGCGAAGCCGCGCAGGAATCGGCGCACTTCGACGACATCGGCGCGCTCTGCGCGGCGGTGGAGCAGGCCGCGCCGCAAGGCGCGACCGTTTTGGTAAAAGGTTCACGCTTCATGAAGATGGAGCGAGTTGTACAGCATCTGGTCAACGTTGAATCCAACACGCAACATCAACAGGAGACCCATTAGCATGCTGGTCTGGCTCGCTCAGAATTTTCAACAGGACTTCGGCTTCCTGCGCCTGTTCAGCTTCATCACCTTCCGCGCGGTGTTCGCCACGCTGACGGCGTTGCTGATCGGCATGATCGCAGGCCCCGCCGTGATCCGCATGCTGACCCGCATGAAGGTCGGCCAGGCCGTGCGCACCGACGGCCCGCAGACCCACCTGATCAAGTCCGGCACCCCGACCATGGGCGGCGTGCTGATCCTGATCGGCATCGGCATCTCGACCCTGCTGTGGGCCGACCTGTCCAACCGCTTCGTCTGGATCGTGCTGATCGTGACCCTGGGCTTCGGCGCCATCGGCTGGGTCGACGACTACCGCAAGGTGGTCTATCGCGACCCGCAAGGCATGCGCTCGCGCGAAAAGTATTTCTGGCAGTCGCTGATCGGCCTGGTGGCCGCGTTCTACCTGGCGTTCTCGGTGTCCGAAGTGAGCAACATGAAGGTGCTCGACCTGTTCATGGCCTGGGTGCAATCCGGCTTCAGCCTCGACCTGCCGCCCAAGGCCGACCTGATCGTGCCGTTCTTCAAGAGCGTGAGCTATCCGCTGGGCGTGTGGGGCTTCATCGCGCTGACCTACTTCGTCATCGTCGGCACCAGCAACGCCGTCAACCTGACCGACGGCCTGGACGGCCTGGCCATCATGCCCACCGTGCTGGTGGGCGCCGCGCTGGGCCTGTTCGCTTACCTGACCGGCAACGCCAGCTACGCCAAATACCTGTTCATCCCGCACATTCCCGGCGCGGGCGAGCTGCTGATCTTCTGCGGCGCCATGGGCGGCGCCGGCCTGGCCTTCCTCTGGTACAACGCCTACCCGGCGCAGGTGTTCATGGGCGACGTCGGCGCGCTGGCGCTGGGCGGCGCGCTGGGCACCATCGCCGTGATCGTGCGCCAGGAGATCGTGCTGTTCATCATGGGCGGCATCTTCGTGGTGGAGACGCTGTCGGTGATGATCCAGGTGGCCTATTTCAAGTACACGAAGAAGCGTTTCGGCACCGGCCGCCGCGTGCTGCTGATGGCGCCGTTGCACCATCACTATGAACAGAAGGGCTGGAAGGAAACCCAGGTGGTGGTCCGCTTCTGGATCATCACCATGATGCTGGTGCTGGTGGGCCTGTCCACGCTGAAGTTGCGCTGAGGCAGGCCGGCAATGAATACACGGCGCCCCTTGCGAGCAAAGCAAGGCGGCGCCCTTGGCAGTTTGATGAAGTGAAAGAAGTGAGCAGGAAAGAATGAATTACTCGGGCAAACACGTTCTGGTGCTCGGACTCGGCGAGTCCGGCCTGGCAATGGCGCGGTGGCTGGTCTACTGCGGCGCCGGCGTGCGCGTGGCCGATACGCGTACGGAGGCCGCACTGGCCGAGCGCCTGGCTGCCCTGCGCGCCGACGATGCGCAGGCCGAGGCCGTGCTGGGTCGCGCCTTTGCGCCCGAACTGCTGGACGGCGTGGACTTCGTCGCCGTCAGTCCCGGCCTTGCGCCCGAGGGCGAGCTGGCGCCGCTGATGTCCGCCATCGCCGAGCGCGGCCTGCCGCTGTGGGGCGAGATCGAACTGTTCGCCCAGGCCCTGGCGGCGCTGCGCGAAGAGACGTTGTACAAGCCCAGGGTGCTGGCCATCACCGGCACCAACGGCAAGACCACCGTCACCAGCCTGACCGGTCAGCTGTGCGAACGCGCCGGCCTGTCGGTCAAGGTCGCCGGCAACATCAGCCCGGCCGCGCTGGACGTGCTGCGCGAAGCCGTGATCAGGGACAAGGTGTTCCTGGCCGAACTGGCCGAGCAGGATGCGATCGCCGCCATCCAGGCCCAGGCCGAGGCCGAAGAGCAAGCCGCGCGCGCCGCCGAGCTGGCCGAACAGCAGGCCGCCGAAGAAGCCCGCCACAAGCGCGCCGCCGCCCGCATCGAGGAAGCCGCCGCCATCGCCGTGCCGGTCCCGTTCCCGGTGCCGGAAGCCGCGACGCCGGCCGCCAACGATGCGCAGGCCGACCTGCTGTCGCCGTCGGTCGTAGACGACGCCGAGCCTGTTGCATTGGAGCAGTCGCAAGCGGATGCCGCCGTCGGCGGTGAAGACCCGTCCGGCGAGGCGACCGAACCTGCTGCGTCCGATGCCGGAGAGACGCCGTCCGAAGGCCAAGCGGTGCAAGCGACCGAAGCACTCGACGCGCCCGAAGCTCGGGAAGCTGACGATGTTCACGAAGCACCGCCCACGCTGGCCACCGAGATCACCGAAGGCGCCGAACACCTGCCGGCTGAAGCCGCCAATGCCGACGCGTCGGTCGACGCCGGCGTGCAGACCGACGTTCCCGGCAACGAAGCAGCCGCGCCCGAAGGCATGAACCTGGGCGACTTCATGGAAGTCTCCCGCACCGCTGACGAAGACGCGCTGGCCGCCGTGCCGCCGCCTCCGCCGCCGGAGCCGACCTATCGCGGCTCGATGCCGCAGGCCTGGGTGTTGGAGCTGTCGAGCTTCCAGTTGCACACCACGCACAGCCTGCAGGCCGATGCCGCCACCGTGCTCAACGTGACCCAGGATCACCTGGACTGGCACGGCAGCATGGACGCCTATGCCGCCGACAAGGCGCGCATCTTCGGCGAACGCACCGTGCGCGTGCTCAACCGCGACGACGCGCTGGTGATGGCGATGTCCGACCCGGCCGCGCCGCTGTCCTCGTTCGGCCTGGACGAACCGTCCGCGCCGGACAGCTTCGGCCTGATCAATGACAACGGCATGCTGTGGCTGGCCAACGGCTTCGTGCATGAAGACGACGAACAGCCGGAAGGCCGTCGCCGCCGCAAGCAGAAGGAACTGGTGCCGCCGCCGGTGACCGTCAAGCGCCTGATGCCGGCCGATGCGCTGAAGATCCGCGGCGCCCACAACGCCATGAACGCGCTGGCCGCGCTGGCGCTGTGCCGCGCGATCGACCTGCCGATGGCGCCGCTGCTGCACGGCCTGCGCGACTACACGGGCGAGCCGCACCGCGTCGAGCTGGTGGGCGTGGTGCAGGAAGTGGAGTATTACGACGACAGCAAGGGCACCAACGTCGGCGCTACCGTGGCCGCCCTGAACGGGCTGGGCCTGGGCGGCCGTCCCAACCGCATCCTGCTGATCGCGGGCGGCGAAGGCAAGGGCCAGGACTTTGCGCCGCTGGCGCTGCCGGTAAGCAAGTACGGCCGCGCGGTGCTGCTGATCGGCCGCGACGCGCCGGTGATCCGCGCCGCGCTGGCCGACACCGGCGTCGAGCTGATCGACTGCGCGAGCATGGACGAGGCGGTACAGAAGGCCGGCGACATGGCGCGCTCGGGCGAGATCGTCCTGCTGTCGCCGGCGTGCGCCAGCTTTGACATGTTCCGCAACTATGCGCACCGCGCCGAGGTCTTCGTGGACGCGGTGCGTGAACTGGCGCTCTCGCGCGGCGAGGTGATCGCATGAAGCTCGGACTGTCGTCACTGCGTGGAATGCTGGGCAGCGTCAAAGACGCCGCCCCGGCTGCCGCCGGTCGCCTCAAGAGCGGCCTGGGCGGGCATTCCGGCAGCGTCGGCTTCGAGCAGCGCTCGCGCATGATGGAGTACGACCAGCCGCTGATCTGGGTGGTGCTGCTGCTCATGCTGTTCGGCATGGTGATGGTGTATTCGGCGTCGGTCGCCTTGCCCGATTCGCCCAAGTACGCCTCCTATTCGAACTACCACTTCCTGACCCGCCAGGCGATCTTCATCGTGCTCTCGATCATCGCCGGCGCGCTGGCGTTCCGCGTGAAGATCGAGACCTGGCAGAAATGGGCGCCGTACCTGTTCGCCATCACGCTGATCCTGCTGCTGATGGTGCTGATCCCGGGCGTGGGCAAGGGCGTCAACGGCGCCAAGCGCTGGCTGTCGCTGAAGGTGATCAACCTGCAGCCGTCCGAGCTGATGAAGCTCTTCATCGTGCTGTACGCGGCCGACTACACGGTGCGCAAGCAGGCGGTGATGCACAAGCTGGTCAAGGGCTTTGCGCCGATGGCCGCCGCCGTCGGCCTGGTCGGCCTGCTGCTGCTGCTGGAGCCCGACCTGGGCGCGTTCGGCGTGATTGTCTGCATCGCCATGGGCATCCTGTTCCTGGGCGGCATCAACGGCATCTGGTTCGGCGGCATCAGCGCCATGCTGGGCGGCGTGTTCACCCTGGTGATCGTGATGTCGCCGTGGCGGCGCGAGCGTATCTTCGCCTACCTCAATCCGTGGGAAGAGGAAAACGCGCTGGGCAAGGCTTACCAGCTGTCGCACTCGCTGATCGCCTTCGGTCGCGGCGAGCTGTTCGGCGTGGGCCTGGGCAGCAGCGTGGAAAAACTGCATTACCTGCCCGAGGCGCACACCGACTTCCTGCTGGCCGTGATCGGCGAGGAACTCGGCTTTGCCGGCGTGCTGGTGGTGGTGCTGCTGTTCTACTGGCTGGTCAAGCATGCCTTCGAGATCGGCCGCCAGGCCATCGCGCTGGACCTGACCTTCGCCGGCCTGGTGGCCAAGGGCATCGGCATCTGGCTGGGCGTGCAGGCCTTCATCAACATGGGCGTGAACCTGGGCCTGCTGCCGACCAAGGGCCTGACGCTGCCGCTGATGAGCTATGGCGGCTCCGGCGTGCTGCTCAACTGCGTGGGCCTGGCGATCCTGCTGCGCATCGATTACGAGAACCGCGTGCTGATGCGAGGAGGACGCCTGTGAGCACTCCCCGCAAATTGCTGATCATGGCGGCCGGCACCGGCGGCCACATCTTCCCGGGCCTGGCGATCGCCGACACCATGCGCGCGCGCGGCTGGCAGGTGAGCTGGCTGGGTACTTCGCACGGCATGGAGCGCGACCTGGTCCCGCGCCATGGCGTGGAGATGGACACCATCGTCTTCGCCGGCCTGCGCGGCAAGGGCCTGATGCATACGGTCAAGGGCGTGTTGCGCATGGCGGCCAGCTTCTTCAGCTGCTTCGCCATCCTCGGACGCCGTCGCCCGGACGTGGTGCTGGGCATGGGCGGTTACGTGACGGTGCCGGGCGGCGCGATGGCGCGCCTGCGCGGCAAGCCGCTGGTGCTGGTCAACGCCGACGCCGCGCTGCTGCTGTCGAACAAGATGCTCACGCCGCTGGCCGACCGCGTGCTGTTCGGCTTCCCGGCCGACTTTGGCCGTGCAGCCGGCAAGGCCGAAGTCACCGGCAACCCGGTGCGCAAGGAAATCGTGGCGCTGCCGCTGCCGGCGCAGCGCTATGCCGGGCGCAGCGGCCCGCTGAAGATCCTGGTGGTGGGCGGCAGCCTGGGCGCCAAGGTGTTGAACGACAACGTCCCGGCGGCGCTGGCCAAGTTGCCGCCGGCGCAGCGTCCGCTGGTCACGCACCAGTCGGGCAAGCAGCATATCGATGCGCTGCGCGCCGCCTACGACAAGGCGGGCGTGCAGGCCGAGGTGGTGGATTTCATCGACGACATGCCGCGCCGTTACGCCGAGGCCGACCTGGTGATCTGCCGCGCCGGCGCCATCACGGTGTCGGAACTGACCGCCGCCGGAGTGGCGAGCGTGCTGGTGCCGCTGGCAGTGTCGACCACCTCGCACCAGATCGACAACGCCAAATGGATGGCGCAAAACCGCGCGGCGATACACCTGCCGCAACGCGAACTCACAGCCGACGCGCTGGCGGGTTTGCTGCAGAAAATGGACCGCGCTGCATGCCAGGACATGGCGCAGGCGGCATACGAACAAGGCCGGCGCGACGCCAATGAGGCGATCGCGCGCGTGCTGGAAGGACTGGTAACACCATGAAGCATCGCGTCAAGAATATTCACTTCGTCGGCATCGGCGGCTCCGGCATGTCGGGCATCGCCGAGGTCATGTTGAACCTGGGCTACGGCGTGTCCGGCTCGGACCTGGGCAGCAATGCCGCGACCCAGCGCCTGGCGCAGCTGGGCGCCTGCATCCGCTACGGCCACGCGGCCGAGAACATCGACGGCGCCGACGCCATCGTCACCTCCACCGCCGTCAAGGGCGACAATCCGGAAGTGCTGGCGGCGCGCAAGAAACACATCCCCATCGTGCCGCGCGCGGTGATGCTGGGCGAGCTGATGCGCCTGAAGAAGGGCATCGCGATCGCCGGCACCCACGGCAAGACCACTACCACTTCGCTGGTAGCCAGCGTGCTGGCCCAGGGCGGACTGGACCCGACCTTCGTGATCGGCGGCCGGCTGACCTCGGCCGGCGCCAACGCCAAGCTGGGTACCGGCGAATTCATCGTGGCCGAGGCCGACGAGTCCGATGCGTCCTTCCTGAACCTGACGCCGGTGATCGAGGTGATCACCAACATCGACGCCGACCACATGGAGACCTACAACCATGACTTCGCGCGCCTGAAGCAGGCCTTCGTCGAGTTCACCCAGCGCCTGCCGTTCTACGGCGTGGCGGTGCTGTGCCTGGACGACCCGCACGTGCGCGAGATCATGCCGATGGTGTCCAAGCCCATCGTCACCTACGGCTTCCACGAGGACGCCGAAGTGCGCGCGGTGGACGCCCGCGCGGTCGACGGCAAGATGGAGTTCACCGTGATCCAGGACGGCTATGCGCCGATGCAGGTGAGCCTGAACCAGCCCGGCATGCACAACGTGCAGAACGCCTGCGCGGCGATCGCCATCGCGCGCGAGCTGGACGTGGACGACGCCGCCACGCAAAAGGCGCTGACCGAATTCAACGGCGTGGGTCGCCGCTTCACCCGCTACGGCGAGGTGCCGCTGTTCGACGCCGAAGGCAAGCCTGCCGGCCACTTCACGCTGGTCGACGACTACGGCCACCATCCGGTCGAGACCGCCGCGACGATCTCCGCCGCGCGCGGCGCCTATCCGGGCCGCCGCTTGGTGCTGGCGTTCCAGCCGCACCGCTATACCCGCACGCGCGACCTGTTCGAAGACTTCGTCAAGGTACTGTCGCAGCCTGACGTGCTGGTGCTGGCCGAGGTGTATTCGGCCGGCGAGTCGCCCATCGTCGCCGCCGACGGCCGTTCGCTGGCGCATGCGCTGCGCGCGGCCGGCAAGGTCGAACCGGTGTTCGTGGACGACATCGCCGACATGCCCGAGACCATCCGCAACGTGGTGCGCGACGGCGACGTGGTGATGACCATGGGCGCCGGCTCGATTTCCGCCGTGCCCGGCCGCCTGACGGCGCAGGCCGGTGAAAAATCCGAACAGGGGGGCGCATGATCAGCCAGGACCAGATCAAGGCCTTCGGCCGCGTCGGCGTGCTCTACGGCGGCCGCTCGGCCGAGCGCGAAGTGTCCAAGATGTCGGGCAGCGGCGTGCTGCAGGCCCTGCGTTCCAAGGGCGTGGACGCGCACCCGTTCGATCCGGCCGAGCGCAGCCTGGGCGAGTTGCAGGCGGAGAAATTCGACCGCGTCTTCATCGCGCTGCACGGCCGCTACGGCGAGGACGGCACGCTGCAGGGCGCGCTGGAACAGATGGGCCTGCCCTACACCGGCCCCGGCGTGATGGCGTCGAGCATCGCCATGGACAAGATCATGACCAAGCGCATCTGGCTGGCGCACGGGCTGCCGACGCCGCGCTTCGCCGTGCTGGACGCCAAGTCCACCACCCGCGAGCAGCTGCGCACCGTGCCTGACGAGCTGGGCCTGCCGCTGATGCTCAAGGCGCCGCATGAGGGCTCGACCATCGGCATCGCCAAGGTCAACGGCTACTCCGACGTGCAGGCCGGTTTCGACCTGTGCGCCCGCTACGACGACGTGGTGCTGGCCGAAGAATTCATCCGCGGCCGCGAACTGACCGTGCCGGTGATCGGCAGCGGCCGCGATGCGCGCGCCCTGCCGGTGATCGAGATCCGTGCGCCCGAAGGCAACTACGACTACCAGCACAAGTATTTCACCGACGACACCAAGTACCTGTGCCCGGCGCCGGTCAGCGAAGAACTGACCCAGCGCCTGCAGGAACTGGCGGTGCAGGCCTTCCACGCGGTCGGCTGCCGCGGCTGGAGCCGCGTCGACTTCATGCTGCGCGAGAAGGACGGCCAGGCCGAGCCTTACCTGCTGGAAATCAATACCTCGCCGGGCATGACCAGCCATTCGCTGGTGCCGATGGCCGCCAAGGCGCTGGGATTGAGTTATGAGGATTTGTGCTGCGAGATCCTGCAGCTGGCGGCGCTCGATATGACGCCTTCGAAGAACTGGACGCCGCAGGCGGACCAGTCCTAAGGCGCCAGGGGAGCTCGCGAAGGAATGTGGCAAGACGTCAAGATGCTCAATGCGGTCAGCAGCGCGCTGTTTGCGCTGGTGCTGCTGGCCCTGATGGCATCGGGCCTGTGGTGGGTGGCGCAGCGGCCGATGTTTACGCTGCACACGATACGTATCGAAAGCGCCGGCGAGTTGCCGCTGGAAAAGATCAACGCGCTGACGGTGCGCGCGGCGGCGGTGCCGAAGATACGCGGCAATTTCTTCACCACCGACCTGTCGGCGGTGCGCGCGGCCTTCGAGGCGGTGCCGTGGGTGCGCAAAGCGATGGTGCGGCGCGAATGGCCGGACCGGCTGGTGGTGAAGATCGAGGAACACAGGGCCCTGGGCACCTGGGGCGAGGATGGCAAGCTGCTGTCGCAGAAGGGTGATGTGTTCACCGCCAACCTGGCCGAGGCCGAAGACGACGGCGACCTGCTGGAGTTCGACGGCCCCGAGGGCAGCGAGAAGCAGGTGGTGACGCGGCTGGCGCAGTTCCGGCAGTGGTTCGCGCCGCTGAAGCTGGAGCCGGAGTCGCTGGTGCTGTCCAACCGCTACGCCTGGACGGTGCGCATGGACAACGGCATGACCGTCGAGCTTGGGCGCGACCAGGGCGACGCGGTGCTGAAGGAACGGATCGACAGGCTGGTGGCGGTGTATCCCCAGCTGATGGAAAGATTGCAGGGCAAGATCGAGAGCGTCGACATGCGTTACCCCAACGGGATGGCGCTCAAGGCGGATGGAATGGTGCTGGCGGCATTGAACGGAAAGAAGAAATAAGCGGAACGATATGACAAAAGACGCAAAAAATCTGATCGTCGGTCTCGACATCGGCACCTCCAAGGTGGTCGCGGTGGTCGCCGAGGTGCTGGCCGACGGCCGCCATGAAGTCATCGGCCTGGGCCAGTCCGAGTCCAAGGGGCTGAAGAAGGGCGTGGTGGTCAACATCGAGGCCACCGTCGAGTCCATCCAGCGCGCCCTGGAAGAGGCCGAACTAATGGCCGACTGCAAGATCAGAAACGTCTATACCGGCATCGCCGGCAGCCACATCCGCAGCTTCAATTCGAGCGGCATGGTGGCGATCAAGGACAAGGAAGTGACGGCGGCCGACGTCTCGCGCGTGATCGAAACCGCCAAGGCCGTCAACATTCCGACCGACCAGCAGCTGCTGCACACGGTCCCGCAGGAATTCATCGTCGACAACCAGGAAGACGTGCGCGAGCCGATCGGCATGAGCGGCATCCGCCTGGAAGTGAAAGTGCACATCGTGACCGGCGCGGTCTCGGCAGTGCAGAACATCGTCAAGTGCGTGCGCCGTTGCGGCCTGGAAGTGTCGGACCTGATCCTGCAGCCGATGGCGTCGGCCGACTCCGTGCTGACCCCGGACGAGCGCGAGCTGGGCGTGGTGCTGGTCGACATCGGCGGCGGCACCACCGACGTGGCGGTATTTACCGAAGGCGCGATCCGCCACACCGCCGTGATCCCCATCGCCGGCGACCAGATCACCAATGACATCGCGATGGCGTTGCGCACGCCGACGCTGGAAGCGGAAGAAATCAAACTGCGTTACGGCGTGGCCAAGCAGATCTTGGCCGACCCGACCGAGACGCTGGAAGTGCCCGGCCTGGGCGACCGCAACCCGCGCACCCTGTCGCGCCAGGCGCTGGCCGCGGTCATCGAGCCGCGCGTGGAAGAGCTGTTCGCGCTGGTGCACCAGGTGGTGCGCGAGTCGGGTTACGAAGAAGTGCTGTCCTCGGGCATCGTGCTCACCGGCGGCTCCTCGATGATGCCGGGCATGACCGAGCTGGCCGAAGACATCTTCCTCAAGCCGGCGCGCCTGGGCACGCCGGAGTACAGCGGCCAGCTGGCCGACGTGGTGCGCAGCCCGCGCTACTCGACCGTGCTGGGCCTGCTGCAGGAAGCCAAGAAGCAATACCTGCGCGGCTACATCGTGACGCGCCAGGAGGGCTCGGTGAAGGCGGTATGGCAGCGCATGAAGGAATGGTTCCTCGGCAATTTCTGAGGTGCGCGGCGGGCAGGTGCATCAGGATGTAAAAGTTTTGGCGGCGGTTGCGTCAACGGCGGTACGGTGTCGGGAGTTTTTGTTCTCTTCGGGCGACGGTTGGTTGGGCGGTTCAAGAATTCGGCGGTATGGCAGTTTTTGGTAATTCGGCAGGTCAGTAATTTGAGTTCGCAGTAGCACAGTAAAACGGTTGATTGAAACAATCTTGGACAGGCATGCAGTTCTCAGTTGCTAGTCGTCACACCGCGTGATGCCTATCAACTGCCAGCTGCAGACACATATATTTAAAGGAGTCATCATGGAAATCGATATGGTCGACAACGCGACGCTGGGTACGATCATCAAGGTCGTGGGCGTCGGCGGCGCCGGCGGCAACGCTGTGCAGCATATGATCAACAAGGGCGTCAACGGCGTGGAATTCATCGCCGCCAACACCGACGCGCAGGCGCTCAAGCAGTCCAAGGCGCACAACGTCATCCAGATCGGCGACACCGGCCTGGGCGCGGGCATGCAGCCGGAAGTCGGCCGCCGCCTGGCCGAAGAGACCCGTTCGCGCATCGAAGACTCGCTGCGCGGCGCGCACATGGTGTTCATCGCCGCAGGCATGGGCGGCGGCACCGGCACCGGCGCGGCTCCCGTGGTGGCGCAGGTGGCCAAGCAGCAGGGCGCGCTGACCGTCGCGGTGGTTTCCAAGCCGTTCTCCTACGAAGGCCAGAAGTGCATGGACATCGCCGACGCAGGCCTGGAAGAACTGTCGCAGCACGTCGATTCCCTGATCATCATCCTCAACGAGAAGCTGGAAGAGATCTACGAAGACGACAGCATGATCGAATGGCTGTCCCACGCCGACGATGTGCTTAACAACGCCGTTGCCGGTATTGCTGAAATCATCAACGTGCCGGGCCACATCAACGTCGACTTCAACGACGTCAAGACCATCATGGGCGAGCAGGGCAAGGCCATGATGGGCACCGCGACCGCTTCCGGCGTCGACCGCGCGCGCGTGGCCGCCGAGCAGGCCGTGGCTTCGCCGCTGCTGGACGGCATCGACCTGTCCGGCGCGCGCGGCGTGCTGGTCAACGTGACCGCCTCGCGCAGCCTGAAGGGCAAGGAAATCAAGGAAGTGATGGCGACCGTGCGCGCCTTCGCCGCCGCCGACGCCTCGATCGCGCAAGGCATCGCCTACGACGACACCATGGGCGACGAGATCCGCGTCACCGTGGTGGCGACCGGCCTGGGCCGTGCCCGCAAGACCGTGCAGCTGGTGCAGACCCCGGTGATGCGTACCGGTACACACAACGAACCCATCATGGCCGCCACCGGCACAGTGATGCAGGGCGCCGCCCAGCCGGCAGCCGCCTTCGGCGGCCTGAAGGCGCCGGCCGTGTGGCGTCGCGAGTCGGCTTCCGACACCGTGCGCGCCCTGGAAAAGAACGGCATGGAAACCTACGACATCCCGGCATTCCTGCGCAAGCAGGCGGACTGATCGCAGGCTGCCCATTCGCTGTGTGGCCGGGCTGGGTGATTTCCAGCAGCCCGGCCCACAACAGGGCATACTAACGCCGCGCCCCGTGCGCGGCGTTTTTTTGCCCGCCCGGATTGCACTAGATACCCACAACCAGACGAGGAAACACCATGACCATCAAGATCGGCGACCGCCTGCCGGAAGGCACCCTGACCGAATTCATCGAGACCGAAACCGAAGGCTGCAGCCTGGGCCCGAACGCCTTCAAGGTGTCCGACCTGGTCAAGGGCAAGAAGATCGCCCTGTTCGCGCTGCCGGGCGCCTTCACGCCGACCTGTTCGGCCAAGCACGTGCCGGGCTACATCGCGGCAGCCGAGCAGTTCAAGGCCAAAGGCGTGGACGAGATCTGGTGCCTGTCGGTCAACGACGCCTTCGTCATGGGCGCCTGGGGCCGCGAGCAGAAGGCCACCGGCGTGGTGCGCATGCTGGCCGACGGCAGCGCCGCGCTGACCAAGGAACTGGGCATGGAGTTCGACCTGACCGCCAAGGGCATGGGCGTGCGTTCGCAGCGTTACTCCATGCTGCTGGAAGACGGCGTGGTCAAGCAGCTGAACCTGGAAGCGCCGGGCAAGTTCGAAGTGTCGAACGCCGAGACCCTGCTGGGCCAGCTGTAAATCGGGCTTCCCCGAACGTCGTCGGGTCCCGTCCGGGGCCGGGGTGGCAGGGCTGCAGGGATCCGGCATATCGCCGGTTCAGGTTTCTTTTTCCTTGTCGTCCCGGCGCAGGCCGGGACCCGTGTCGTTTGACGCGCCCCGGTGGCGGGCAAAAGCAATCATTGCGATTGATAAAAACAATCCGCCGCCGCTCCAGATTTGCAACACCCGGGCGGCCGCGCTCCCGCGCCTTGGCTATAATGTCCGGATGTTGAAACAGCGCACAATCAAGAATTTGGTCAAGTCCACCGGCGTCGGCCTGCACTCCGGCACCAAGGTCGAGCTGACCCTGCGTCCGGCCGCGCCGGACACCGGCATCATCTTCCGCCGCATCGATCTCGATCCCGTCGTCGAGCTGCCCATGGTCGCCACCGGCGTGGGCGACACCCGCATGGCCTCGACCCTGACCAAGGACGGCGCCAAGGTATCCACCGTTGAGCACCTGCTGTCGGCCTGCGCCGGGCTGGGCATCGACAACCTCTATATCGACCTGACCGCGGAAGAAATCCCGATCATGGACGGTTCCGCCTCTTCCTTCGTGTTCCTGCTGCAGCAGGCCGGGTTGCAAGAGCAGAACGCCGCCAAGAAATTCATCCGCGTGAAAAAGCCCGTGGAAGTGCGCGAAGGCACCGGCGACAAGGAAAAGTGGGCGCGTCTGGAACCCTACAACGGCTTCCGCCTGAAGTTCTTCATCGAATTCAACCACCCCGCAGTGGACGGCACCGGCCAGGTGGCCGAGGTCGACTTCGGCATCGATTCGTACGTGAAAGAGATCGCCCGCGCGCGCACCTTCGGTTTCATGCAGGACGTGGAAACCTTGCGCGGCATGGGCCTGGCCCGCGGCGGCTCGTTCGAGAACGCGATCGTGATGGACGAATACCGCATCCTCAACGCCGACGGCCTGCGCTACGACAACGAGTTCGTGCGTCACAAGATCCTCGACGCCATCGGCGACCTCTACATCATCGGCCACCCGCTGCTGGCCAGCTATGACGCGCACAAGTCCGGCCACGGCCTGAACAACCTGCTGCTGCGCGAGCTGCTGAACAATCCGGATTCCTATGAAGTGGTCACCTTCGATTCGCTGGAGACCGCGCCGCAGACCTATGTGATGCAGGCCAAGCAGGAGTGGGCGCTGAACTGAGCAACCGGGCCCGTTGCGACGCTAGACAAGGAAAAACGCCCCGCATTGCGGGGCGTTTTTCTTTTGTACGGCGCTTTTTGGGGTGAAAGTGCGGGCGTAAATCTTTTACAAGATTTTGCAATACATGGATTGCTGGCTGGAAATAACCCCGCTTTCCCTTCCCTGTTTCGCTTATGCGCGAGGCCGGCGACGCCGTATCATGGCGTCGATGGCATCCTTCAGGCCCTGGCTGCGCGGGTCGGCCGACAGCGTATTGCTGAGCTCGGCGAAGGATGACAAGGCGTTGTCCGTCAATTCGAGTACCCGTTTGGGCTGGGGCGGCGGGGCAATCTTGCCAACTTGCACTTTGATACGGATTGAATTAACCTGCCATCCGTCCTTTTGCAAGCGGTCTTGCAGCCTGGGGAGCTGTTGTTTGAGGCGGGCGGCCAGAGCGGCATTGGGCGCACTCATTACCAGCACGCCAGTTTCGAAGTTCAAGATCTCGCACGCGGCAAACATCGCGGGCAATCCGGCCGCGACTGCCTTTTGCAGCGTGGCCATGCGTGAAAGAGCGGGCAGCAGCGCCGCCATCGTCGAATTCGACCGCAAAAAATCCGAAGCTCCCTTCGTGCTCCGCGCCATGCGTTGAGCGCTCGTGGGAGCGGGCCGATAAGGGGTGAACGTGGATGCGTACTTCATCTTTAAACCTTATCACATCCGGTAGTTGACCGACCGGAGACCAAGGAGCAAAGATGCAAATTATCCTGCTGCACCCCCGTTTCACCAAGGCGCGATCCGTCACGCTGGGTTCGAAGCACCTGTTCATCGTGTTCTTCCTCATGGCAATCGCCATCGCCGGTTGCTCCGCGCTGATCTCCTACATGGTGCTGCGTCACGCCGGGGAGGCCGACGCATCGCCGATGTTCCGCAAGCTGGCCATGTCCATGAGCCAGCAGGAAGACGACCGCAAGGAAAAATTCCTCAAGGAAAACCTGGCCATGATGGCCGTCAAGCTGGGCGAGATGCAGGCCCAGATGATGCGCCTGGACGCCCTGGGCGAGCGCGTGCAGGGCCTGGCCGGCATCCGTCCCGAAGAATTCAACTTCAAGGAAATGCCCGGCCGCGGCGGCGCCGAGCAGTCCAGCCTGGCCGGCCCCGGCAGGGAAGTCGGCATGGATGAGCTGCGCCGCATGCTCGACTCGCTGGCGGTGGACGCCGGCCATCGTACCGATTACCTCAATGCGGTCGAGTCCACCCTGATGGGCGACAAGATCAAGTCGCGCCTGCTGCCGACCAACCAGCCGGTCAACGTGGCCTACAACTCGTCGAGCTTCGGCTGGCGCCTGGACCCCTTCACCGGGCACAACGCCTTCCACGAGGGCCTGGACTTCCCGGCCCCGGTGGGCACCCGCATCGTGGCCGCGGCCGCCGGCGTGGTGATCGCCTCCGAATATCATTATCAGTTCGGCAACATGCTGGAAATCGACCACGGCAACAACATCATCACGCGCTATGCCCACGCCTCGCAGCTGTATGTGAAGGTGGGCGACATCGTCAAGCGCGGCCAGCATGTGGCCGACGTCGGCTCGACCGGCCGCTCGACCGGCGCCCACCTGCATTTCGAGGTGCGCATCCGCGGCATCGCCCAGGATCCGCGCAAGTTCCTGGCCCTGGGCGCCAACGGCGGCAACCAGCCCAAGCAGATGCCGGTGTTCGTGGCCGGCCGCTGAGCGCTTTTCTCCCCCGGACATGCGCAAAACCCGCCTTTTGGCGGGTTTTTCTATTGAATCTTCGCGATCGGGCCTGATCTACAAGCGGTTCGGCCCGCCTGCATGCCTCGAAAGCCATCGCCACGGGGCCTGCGTGCTAAAATCAGCGGTTTATTATTGGGCGTTTTCCGGCCGGGTGCCGGGCGTCTGTCTGCCGGATCTTTCATCGGCGCTTTTATAGAATCCAAGCATGTCATTCCTGACCAAGATTTTCGGTAGCCGTAACCAGCGGTTGCTCAAACAATATCAAAAAATCGTCCGCCAGATTAACGCGCTGGAGCCGTCGGTCGAAAAGCTGACGGATACCGAACTTCAAGCCAAGACGCCCGAATTCAAGCAACGCATCGCCGGCGGCGAGACGCTGGACGCGATCCTGCCGGAAGCCTTCGCGGTGTGCCGCGAAGCCAGCCGCCGCGTGCTGAAGATGCGCCACTTCGACGTCCAGCTGATCGGCGGCATGTCGCTGCACTTCGGCAAGATCGCCGAAATGCGCACCGGCGAAGGCAAGACCCTGATGGCGACGCTGCCGGCCTACCTGAATGCGCTGGCCGGCAAGGGCGTGCACGTGGTCACCGTCAACGATTACTTGGCGCAGCGCGACGCCGACGACATGGGTCGCCTGTACGGCTGGCTGGGCCTGACCACCGGCGTGAACCTGTCGCAGATGGAACACGACATCAAGCAGGAAGCCTACGCCGCCGACATCACCTACGGCACCAACAACGAGTTCGGTTTCGACTACCTGCGCGACAACATGGTGTTCGACGCCGACGACCGCGTGCAGCGCAGCCTGAATTTCGCCATCGTCGACGAAGTGGACTCGATCCTGATCGACGAAGCGCGTACCCCGCTGATCATCTCCGGCCAGGCCGAGAACCACACCGAGCTGTATCACAAGATAAACTCCGTGCCGCCGCTGCTGACGCTGCAGATCGGCGAAGAGACCCCGGACGGCAAGGGCAAGATCGAAGTCCCGGGCGACTACACCAAGGACGAGAAGAGCCACCAGGTCCTGCTGACCGAGGCCGGTCATGACAAGGCCGAAGAGATCCTGACCCAGATGGGCCTGCTGCCGGAAGGCGCGTCGCTGTACGACGCCGCCAACATCACGCTGATCCACCACCTGTACGCCGCCCTGCGCGCGCACACGCTGTATCACAAGGACCAGCATTACGTGGTGCAGAACGGCGAAGTCACCATCGTCGACGAATTCACCGGCCGCCTGATGACCGGCCGCCGCTGGTCCGACGGCCTGCACCAGGCCGTCGAAGCCAAGGAAGGCGTGAAGATCCAGAACGAGAACCAGACGTTGGCCTCGATCACCTTCCAGAACTACTTCCGCATGTACGGCAAGCTGTCCGGCATGACCGGTACGGCCGACACCGAAGCCTACGAATTCCAGGAGATCTACCACCTGGAAACCGTGGTGATCCCGCCGAACCGTCCGAATGCCCGCAAGGACCGCCAGGACCAGGTCTACAAGACCGCGCAAGAGAAGTACATGGCGATGCTGAAAGACATCCAGGATTGCTACGAGCGCGGCCAGCCGGTGCTGGTGGGCACCACCTCGATCGAAAACTCCGAGCTGCTGTCGGGCATCCTGACCAAGGCCAAGCTGCCGCACAACGTCTTGAACGCCAAGCAGCACGCGCGTGAAGCCGAGATCGTGGCGCAGGCCGGCCGTCCCAAGATGATCACCATCGCCACCAACATGGCCGGCCGCGGCACCGACATCGTGCTGGGCGGCAACGTGGGCAAGCAGATCCAGCTGATCCAGGAAGACCCGGCCCTGTCCGACGACGACAAGGCCGCCCGCGCCAAGCAGCTGGGCGACGAATGGCAGTCGCTGCACGACCACGTGGTCAACGCCGGCGGCCTGCACATCATCGGCACCGAGCGCCACGAGTCGCGCCGCGTCGACAACCAGCTGCGCGGCCGTTCCGCGCGCCAGGGCGACCCGGGCTCCTCGCGCTTCTATCTGTCGCTGGACGACGCGCTGCTGCGCATCTTCGCCGGCGACCGCGTGCGCGCCATCATGGACCGCCTGAAGATGCCCGAAGGCGAACCGATCGAGGCCGGCATCGTGACCCGCTCGATCGAGTCCGCGCAGCGCAAGGTCGAAGCCCGCAACTTCGACATCCGCAAGCAGCTGCTGGAATACGACGACGTCGCCAACGACCAGCGCAAGGTGATCTACCAGCAGCGTAACGAGCTGCTGGAGTCGGCCGAAATGGCCGAGATGATCGCCTCGCTGCGCGAAGGCGTGTTCACCGACCTGTTCCGCGAGTACGTGCCGGCCGAGTCGATGGAAGAGCAATGGGACATCCCGGGCCTGCAGGCGGTGCTGAAGAACGAATGGCAGCTGGACGTGCCGCTCGACGCCATCCTCGAAGCCGAGCCCGATCTGGCCGACGACGACCTGCTGGAGCGCGTGCTGGCCGCCGCCACCGAAGCCTACGACACCAAGGTCGCGGTGGTCGGCGTGGAAGCCTTCGCCGGCTTCGAGCGCAGCGTCATGCTGCAAAGCATCGACAACCACTGGCGCGAACACCTGGCCGCGCTGGACCACCTGCGCCAGGGTATCCACCTGCGCGGCTATGCGCAGAAGAACCCCAAGCAGGAATACAAGCGCGAAGCCTTCGAGCTGTTCGCCCAGATGCTGGACCTGATCAAGAACGAAGTGATCAAGGTCGTGATGACCGTGCGCATCCAGAGCCGCGAAGAGATCGAGGCGGCCGAGGAAAGCATGAGCGGCGGTTCGCCCATCAACGTCAACTACCAGCACGCCGACTTCAATCCCGAAGCCGCGCCCGAGGAGCTGCTGGCGCCGACCGCCCAGAGCGAGTCCGACGACGGTTCGGAATATCCGAAGGTCGGCCGCAACGACCCCTGCCCGTGCGGCAGCGGCAAGAAGTACAAGCAGTGCCACGGCAAGCTGGCCTGATCCAGCCGCCGGCAGCCTGAAGAAAAAGGCCGTTCACCATCGACCTGGTGAGCGGCCTTTTTTTGACCTCGTTTTTTGGGAGAACAACAAGATGCAAGCCGCCAAGCCCACCCGATCCGTCCTGCTCGCCGCCGCCGTGGCGCTTTGCGCGCTGCTGGCCGGCTGCGCCTCCAGTCCGATGCCCAGCTGGAAAGAACCGGCGGATGCAGCTTATGCGCCGGTGCGCCCGGCCCAGGCGGAGCCGACGGTGAGCGCGGTGCCGGCCGTGGCGATCAGCACCGCGCCGCCCACCCGCGCGGCGCTGGTGGCGGCGGCCAGGGCCGAGTGGGACTTCTTCGGCAACCAGCAGATCGACATGCGGCACGACCCCTTCAGCGCGCCGCGGCTGGGCTTGCTGGAGGACGAGGGCGAGGCCGTGCAGCGCGTGGGCGAGTACTGGCATGCCGTGGGCAAGAACCTCACCGGCGCCGATTGCCAGCAGGCCTGGTCGGCGGCCTTCATCTCGTGGCTGATGGTCAGCTCCAACGTGCCGCCGCAGGACTTCGCCCCCAATGAAACGCACTTCAACTACCTGAGCTTCCTCAAGGAGCGCGAAGCGCGGCCCTCGCCGCAATTCGTGCTGCGCCCGGCCGCCAGCGAGCCGATCGCGCCGGGCGACCTGATCTGCGCGCCGCGCGGCAACAACAACGCCACCACGCTCGACGAGATCCGGCCCGGCCTGGCCGGGCACTGCGACATGGTGGTGGAGGTGCATGCCGACCAGGGCTGGGCGGGCGCCATCGGCGGCAACGTGTTCAATTCGGTGTCCGAGTCGCTGATTCCCGTCGACGAGCAGGGACGCGCCCAGCCGATCTCGCAGCGGCCGTGGCTGGTGGTGGTCAAGAACCTGCTGCCCTGACCGGTCCGCTCGCGCATGCTGATCCTCGCCAAGATCCTGCTGGGGCCGTTGCTGCTGGCCCAGGGCAAATGGCTGCGCAAGACCGCGCTGCGCCTGCCCGAAGCCGCCGGGCCCCGGCTGGGCGTGGAGCATCCGCCGGGCGCGGCCGCCGCGGCGCCGGCCGAAGCGCTCAGATTGCTCGTGGTGGGCGATTCGTCGGCCGCCGGCGTGGGCGTGGAGCACCAGGAGCAGGCGCTGGCCTTGCCGCTGGCGCGCCACCTGGCCGCGCGCAGCGGTCGCGCCGTCGCCTGGCAGCTGGTGGCCCAAAGCGGGGTCAATTCGCTGGAGGCGCTGGACCTGCTGGCGCGGCACGAGATCGGCCCGGCCGCCGTGCTGGTGGTGGCGCTGGGCACCAACGACGTCACCTCGCAGATGCCGCCGCGACAATATGTCGCCAATCTCAGGTTGCTGGCCGAACGGCTGATGGCCCGGGCCGGCGTCGCCCACATCGTCTTCACCGGTCTGCCGCCGCTGCACACGCTGCCGGCCGCGCCGCAGCCACTGCGCTGGTATCTCGGGCGCTACGCGCGCAAGCTCGACAGCGCGCTGCGCGCCTGGATCGCCCAGGATCCGGCCCTGCGCTATTGCTCACTGCAATGGGCCTTGCCGCATGAGATGGCGATCGACAAGTTCCACCCCGGCCACGGCCAGTACGCCCAATGGGCGCGCATGGCCGCCGAGATCATCGAATCGGGCCTGGCCGGCGGCGCCGGGCGGGACGGCGCGGCCTGATTTCACGCCGCTGTCATCGGGCGGCCGGTGAAAGTGTTTAAAATACGCGTTCCGAATTTTTACGCTGAAAGCACGCCATGGCCGTCAATTCCCCGATTCCCGTCTCTTCCGACCTGAAAGCCGTCGCCGGCATCGAACTCGGCCATGCCGAGGCGGGCGTGCGCAAGGCCAACCGCAAGGACCTGCTGGTGCTGAAGCTGGCGCCGAGTGCGACTGTGGCCGGCGTGTTCACCAAGAACCGCTTCTGCGCCGCGCCGGTGCAGATCTGCAAGGCCAACCTGGAAGCGCTGGTCGCCGACAAGCCCATCCGCGCGCTGGTGATCAACACCGGCAACGCCAACGCCGGCACCGGCGAAGAGGGCTTGAAGCGCGCCAACGCCACCTGCGACGCGCTGGCCCAGCTGCTGGGCTGCGACGCCAAGCAGATCCTGCCGTTCTCGACCGGCGTGATCCTGGAGCCGCTGCCGGTGGACCGCATCATCGCCGGCCTGCCGCAAGCCATCGGCAACCTGAAGGCCGACAACTGGTTCAACGCCGCCGAGTCCATCATGACCACCGACACCCAGCCCAAGGCGGCGTCGCGCACCGTGACCATCGCCGGCAAGCAGGTCGTGATGACCGGCATCAGCAAGGGCGCCGGCATGATCAAGCCCAACATGGCGACCATGCTGGGCTTCCTGGCCTTCGACGCCAAGCTGCCGCAGGCGCTCTTGAACCAGCTGGTCAAGGATGCGGCCGACCACTCGTTCAACTGCATCACCATCGACGGCGACACCTCGACCAACGACTCCTTCATGCTGATCGCCACCGGCGCCGGCGAGCTGGAAATCACCAGCGCCGACAGCGCCGAGTACAAGGAGCTGGCAGCGGCCGTGACCGCGCTGTCGCAGAACCTGGCGCACCAGATCATCCGCGACGGCGAAGGCGCCACCAAGTTCATCGAAGTGGCCGTGGAAGACGGCAAGAACATCGAGGAATGCCGCCAGATCGCCTACTCGATCGCCCACTCGCCGCTGGTCAAGACCGCCTTCTTCGCCTCCGACCCGAACCTGGGCCGCATCCTGGCCGCCATCGGCTACGCCGGTGTGGACGATCTGGACGTCTCGAAGCTCAACATGTGGCTGGACGACGTTTGGGTCGCCAAGGACGGCGGCCGCAATCCCGACTACCGCGAGGAAGACGGCCAGCGCGTGATGAAGCAGGCCGAGATCGTGGTGCGCGTGAAGCTGGCGCGCGGCGCGGCCAAGGCTTCGGTCTGGACGTGCGATTTGTCGCATGATTACGTCTCCATCAACGCCGACTACCGTTCGTGAACGTCGTGCGGGTGTCAGGCGGGCGATCTGCGGCGTTGTAAATCCTCGCCAGGCGCCAGCCTGGCTGCGGTTTACGCCTTGCATCTCATCCCGCCTGACACCCGCCCGACGTCCACGAAGCGGGCAATAAATGGGGAACAAAACAGGCAATACGCCGGCAATAAGCCGGCAAGTTAGAGTTCTTTGCAGTGCTGTAAGACATGACAGCGTTCCGCAGACCGGTCGCGAACGTGGTCCCGTGATGGTGGCGGCAACATGAATGCTTGGCGCCCTCGGAATTTTTTTCATCCAGCATGCAGCCGCATTGCGCCACAATGGCGCCAACCATCATTCCGAGACAGACCATCATGACCCAGTTGGACCAATTCCTGCAGCGTGCCGAAGCCTTGCTGGCGCGCGTCGAGGCCATCCTGCCCAATGCCGCCAGCCGCGAGCCGGACTGGAACGCGGGCGTGGCCTTCCGCTGGCGCGGCGCCACCGCGCAGCGCCCGGGCTATCTGCAGCCGGTCGGCCACATTTCGAAGATCGGCCTGTCCGACCTGCATAACATCGGTCCGCAAAAAGAGCAGATCGACCAGAACACCAAACAGTTCGTCGAAGGCCGTCCGGCCAACAACGTGCTGCTGACCGGCGCGCGCGGCACCGGCAAGTCGTCGCTGATCAAGGCGTGCCTGAACCAGTACGCCGCTCGCGGCCTGCGCCTGATCGAGGTGGACAAGGACGACCTGCACGACCTGCAGGACATCGTCGAGCTGGTCTCGGCCCGTCCGGAGCGTTTCATCGTGTTCTGCGACGACCTGTCCTTCGAAGAGGGCGAGGGCGGCTACAAGGCGCTGAAGGTGGCGCTGGACGGCAGCATCGCCGCGCAATCGGACAACGTGCTGATCTACGCCACCTCCAACCGCCGCCACCTGATGCCGGAGCGCCTGTCCGACAACAGCACCTACACCCACACCGACGACGGCGACCTGCATCCGGGCGAAACGGTGGAAGAGAAGATCTCGCTGTCCGAGCGTTTCGGCCTGTGGGTCACTTTTTACCCGTTCAAGCAGGACGACTTCCTGGACATCGTCGCCCACTGGCTGCGCCACTTCGGCTGCAACGACGCCCAGATCGCCGAAGCGCGCGCCGATGCGCTGCGCTGGGCGCTGCAGCGCAGCTCGCGCTCGGGCCGTGTGGCCTGGCAGTTCGCGCGCGACTACGCGGGCAAGGCGCAGGGCTGATGAACCAGACCAAGGTCAAGCCCATCGACGTGGCGGTGGGCATCCTGATGAAGCCCAACGGTGACGTGCTGCTGGGCCAGCGCCCGGAAGGCAAGCCCTACGCCGGCTACTGGGAATTCCCCGGCGGCAAGGTGGAAGCCGGCGAAAGCATCTTCGCCGCCCTGCAGCGCGAGTTCAAGGAAGAGCTGGGCATCGAGGTGCTGGACGGCGAAGGCTGGTGCGGCGTCGAGCACGTCTATCCGCATGCCCATGTGCGATTGCATTTCTATATCAGCCGCAGCTGGCGCGGCGAACCGCAGAGCCTGGAAGGCCAGGCATTCGCCTGGCAGGGCGGGGTGGGCGTGGAGCCGCTGCTGCCGGCCACCATCCCCCTGATCGAGTGGCTGGACCAGTTGCGCTATGGCGCGCCGACGCCGGGATGACGCAGCAAGTGCGTATCGACTGATGCGCATCAGCAAGTACGGATCAGTAAGCACGGATCAGTAAGTTGGGAGGGCGGCAGGCTCGAGCCGAGCGAACCGTTCGAACCGAGTACTCCGCGCAGCGCCAGGGCGAAATCCGTCATAGCGCGAAAAGCAATTAAAAAAGCCGCTTCAAGCGGCTTTTTTAACGATCTTCTGATAAGTTGCGCACATCCCGATGCCTATTGCAGCGGTTTGTCGTCCTCGCCCTCAAGCGGCAGGTTGACCGCCGGGATCGTGTATTTCTCTTCGGCCCAGGCGCCCAGGTCAATCTGCTTGCAGCGCTCGGAGCAGAACGGGCGGAATTTGTTCTTCTCGTTCCATTCGACCTTGGTCCCGCAGGTGGGGCAATCGACAACAGTCGCCATGACTCCCCCTCAGAACCCGCACAGCGCCAGCTCGAACGGCACTTCGCCTTCGAAGGAGCGCGGCTTTTCGTCGCCGTCTTGCTGGGTGAACCTGACCCACAGCATGTATTTGTTGGCCGAAATCTCCGGAATGGCACCCAGTTCCATATCCAGCGACAAACGCAGCATTTGGTAGACCTTGCCTTGCAGCATCTGCTGGTAACTGCCGCCTTCGGCGTTGATCTTCACCGCATGGCCGGATTCGCGCAGCAGGCGCATCACGATCGAAATGGCGTCGAACAGCGGGATCAGCGGCGCGAACCAGTTGGAGATGTCGTTGAAGCGGCGCTCGAACGGGTGCTGCTGCCAGGCATAGTAGGCCGGCAGGTCGAACTCGCAGGCGCCGCCGGGGATGATGGTGCGGCCGCGGATGCTCATCAGCCACTCGTTGTCGCGGATGTTCTGGCCGGTCCGGCCCTGGGCCGCGGTCAGCGCGCTGCTGGCCTTGTCGACCTCGGCGAGGATGGCGTTGAGCATCTCGGGCTCGACATTGGGATTGGACTGGTAGGCCAGCAGCATCTGCTTCTGGCGCTCCAGTTCTTGCAGCAGGTCCGACTTGAGGTCGGCGCGTCCGGCTACCTCCAGCATTTCGAAAATGGTGGCAAGGGCGATGTGATGCTGCTGCGGGCTTTCCTGGTGCAGGAAGAAGACGAACTTCTCATACAGGTCTTCCAGTCGCAACAGCGTGCGAATACGCTCGTTGAAAGGGTATTCGTAGACGATCAAAGCATGATCCCTTTATTGGTTGAACCGGACTCGATTAAGCCACTGACAGCTCGTTGACGCGCAAGCTCCAGCTGCATTGCAATTTTTTGTGATTCTGACCCATGCAGAGGAAAAATACAAATGCATGGCGCAATGAAAAAGCGCGCCGCGTCTCGTCGGCACCTCGGCCGCGCCGGCAATGGCGCCGGGCAACTGCCGCCGAAGGCGGATATAAAGAATTTCCGGGGCGATTTCAGGCCGCCCGCGCCAGCGCGAGATAGGCCGCATGCAGCTCCTGCACGCGCGGCAGCAGGGCCGCGCTGTCGCCGTTGTTCTCCACCACGTCGTCGGCCACCGCCAGGCGCGCGAAGCGGCTGGCCTGGGCCGCCATGATGGCTTCCACCTCGCTGCGCTGCAGGCCGTTGCGGCGCATGACGCGCTCGATCTGCACCTCTTCTTCGCAATCCACCACCAGGATGCGCGAGGTGCGCCCGACCCAGGTGCCGGACTCCACCAGCAAGGGCACCACGAAGATCACGTAGTCGCCGGTGGCGACCTCGGCCTCGCGCGCGGTTTCGCTGCGGATCAGCGGATGCAGGATGGCTTCGAGTTCCTGGCGCGCGCCGGCGTTGCCGAACACGTGGCTGCGCATGCGTGCGCGGTCCATGGCGCCGCCGGCGTCGATGAAGCCGGCGCCGAAGCGCTCGCGAATGGCCGCGATGGCAAGGCCGCCGGGCGCCGTCAGGCGATGGGCGATGGCGTCGGTATCCACCAGCGAGGCGCCGAGTTCGCCGAACAGGTTGGCCACGGTGGTCTTGCCGCTGCCGATGCCGCCGGTCAGCCCGATCGTGAAGCGTTGCGCGAGGGAGGTCATGAAGGTCGAGTCTCAGTAATCGTAGATGCCGAAGGACAGCCAGTCGCTGCCGTAAAGCAGCGCCAGCATACCCGCAATCGACAGATAGGGGCCGAAGGGAATCGCCTGTCCGCGTTCGTGGCGGCCGGCCACCACCAGCGCGATGCCGGCGAGCGCGCCCAGCGCCGAGGCCGACAGCAGCACGAAGGGCAGCGCCTGCCAGCCCAGCCATGCGCCCAGCGCCGCCAGCAGCTTGAAGTCGCCATAGCCCAGGCCGTCCTTGCCGGTGGCCAGCTTGAAGATCCAGAAGATCAGCCACAGCACCGCATAACCGGCGGCCGCGCCCAACACCGCATCCTGCAGCGGCACCACGCGCTGGGCGGTGTTGACCAGCAGGCCCAGCCACAGCAGCGGCAGCGTGAGGTCGTCGGGCAGCAGCATGGTTTCGGCATCGATGAAGGCCAGCGCGATCAGCACGGCGCAGCACGCCATGATCGCCAGGCCGGTGACGCCGGCGCCGAACTTCCACGCCGCCAGCGCGAAGACGGCCGCGGTCAGCAGTTCGACGACGATGTAGCGTATCCCGATGGGCGCGCGGCATTCGCCGCAGCGCCCGCGCAGCAGCAGCCAGCTCAGGACCGGGACGTTGTGATGCGGCGGCAGCGGCGTCTCGCAATGCGGGCAGGCCGAGCGCGGCAGCAGCAGGTCGTAGCGGCCGGTGTGCGGCAGCGCCTCGCCGCGCTCCTGGGCGACGAAGTTGGCGGTCTCGCGCAGCATCATCTTCGGCATGCGGTGGATCACCACATTGAGGAAGCTGCCCACCAGCAGGCCCAGCACGGCGGCGGCCAGGCTGTAGAAGGCGTTGTTCGGTTCGGCGTAAGCCTCGAGGAAGAGCATCAGTTCGTCACACGCTTCAGACCACGGATCCCATGCGGAAGACCGGCAGGTACATGGCGACCACCAGGCCGCCGATCAGGATACCCAAAACCGCCATGATAATCGGTTCCATCAGGCTGGTGAGCGCGCCGACGGCGTCATCGACCTCGCGCTCGTTGAGTTCGGCCACCTTGGCCAGCATGGCGTCGAGCGCGCCCGCTTCTTCGCCCACCGCCACCATCTGCACCGCCAGGTCGGGAAAGACGCCGGCGGCCTGCATCGCCGCGTGCAGCGAGGCGCCGCCGCGCACCGCGTCGCGCACGGCCAGGCTGGCCTGCGCATAGACCACGTTGCCGGCCGCCCCGGCGGCGGTCTCCAGCGCCTCCAGCAGCGGGATTCCCGCGCCGAACAGCGTGCCGAAGGTGCGGCTCCAGCGGGCGATGGCCGCCTGGCGCAGCAGCGGGCCGAACAGCGGCAGCTTCAGGCTGGCGCGCTCGGCCACAGCCCGCACGCGCGGCGAGCGTCGCCAGGCGTGCACGCTTGAGAGGGCCAGCACGGCAATGGCAGCCAGCAGCCAATGCCAGCTGGCGCCGAGAAAATGGGAGATCGCCATCACGATGCGGGTCGGCAGCGGCAGTTCCGCGCCGAAGTTGCGAAACATCTCCTCGAAGGCCGGCACCACCCACAGCATGATCACCGAGGTCACCACGATCGCCACCAGCACCACCGCGCACGGATAGGCCAGCGCCGAGCGCACCTTGCCCTTCAGGGCCAGCGACTTTTCGCGGTAGGTGGCGATGCGCTCCAGCATCGTGTCCAGCATGCCGGCCTGCTCGGCGGCCTGGACCAGGTTGCAGAACAGGGCATCGAACTGCCGCGGATGACGCGCCAGCGCCGCATGCAGGCTTTCGCCGTGTGAGACGTCGTGGCGCACCGCGCGCACCAGCCCAGCCAGCGCTCCCGAGGCGCAGCCGCGGATGGCGATGTCCAGCGACTGCAGCAGCGGCAGCCCCGCCTGCAGCATGGTGGCCAGCTGGCGGGTCAGGAGCACGATCTGTTTTTCCGGAATGCGCCGCCGGGAGGAGTGCGACGGCGATCTATCCGCCCGGCTTGCGGAGGAAGGCGGGAGCGATACGGCGTGCCCGGCAGCGGCGCTCGCGCCGGCGCGCAAACGCGCCACCCGTATGCCTTGGCCGCGCAGCAGCGCGCGCGCCGATGCGGCGTCGGCGGCGTCGAGCGCGCCCTGTTGCGGCCGGCCGTTGCGGTCCAGGCCTTCCCAGTGGAAGCGGTTGCGGGCGGAGCCGGACTCAGGTGCAGGCAATGACTTCCCTCAGGCTGGTCTCGCCGCGCAGCGTTTTCAGCAGGCCCGAGCGGCGCAGGTCGGCGATGCCCTCGCTGCGCGCCTGCCGGGCGATGTCCGGCGTGCCGCCTTGCGCCAGTATCAGGCCCTCCATCGCCGCGCTGATCGGCATGACCTGGTAGATGCCGGTGCGCCCGCGGTAGCCGCTGCCGTTGCAGCGCTCGCAGCCGCAGGGCCGGAACAGGCTGGGCGCGCGGTCGATGTCGGCGTCGCTGAAGCCGGCGCGCTTGAGGGTATCGGGCGAGGCGCGCACCTCGTGGCGGCAGTCGCACAGCCTGCGCACCAGGCGCTGGGCGACGATCAGGCTGACCGAGGAGGCGATGTTGAAGGCCGGCACGCCCATGTTGAGCAGGCGCGTGAGCGTGGCCGGGGCGTCGTTGGTGTGCAGCGTGGAAAACACCAGGTGCCCGGTCTGCGAGGCCTTGACGGCGATATCGGCGGTTTCCAGGTCGCGGATCTCGCCCACCATCAGCACGTCCGGATCCTGGCGCAGGAAGGCGCGCAGCGCCACCGCGAAGGACAGGCCGGCGCGCTCGTTGATGCCGACCTGGTTGATGCCCGGCAGATTGATCTCCACCGGGTCCTCGGCCGTGGCGATGTTCACGCCAGGCCGGTTGAGCAGTTGCAGGCAGGCGTACAGCGACACCGTCTTGCCCGACCCGGTGGGCCCGGTCATCAGCACCATGCCGTGGGGTTTGCGGATGGCGCGCATCAGGGCGTCATGCTGGGCCGGCTCGTAGCCGAGCCGCTCTATGCCCAGGCTGTCCTGCGCGCCGTCGAGGATGCGCAGCACGATCTTTTCGCCGAACTGCGTGGGCAGCGTAGAGACGCGGAAATCCACCTCGCGGCCATCCAGCTCCAGCCGCATCTTGCCGTCCTGCGGCAGGCGCTTTTCGGCGATATCCAGGCGCGAGAGGATCTTGAGCCGGGTGGAGAGCTTGTCCTTGAGCGTCAGCGGCGGCTGCGCCATCTCGTGCAGCATGCCGTCGATGCGAAAGCGCACGCGGCAGAAGTGTTCGAAGGGTTCGAAGTGGAGGTCGGATGCGCCCATGCCGACGGCGTCGGCCAGCATCTTGTGCAGCAGGCGCACGACCGGCGCATCGTCGATGTGGGCGGCGGCCGGGCCGGCGGGCTGGCTGTGATTGTCCATGATGATCGCCTCTCGGAGAGGGACCGCCCGGAAGCCCGGACGGCGATGGGAGAGAGGAAAAGTCTCCCATACCGGCCATGGCACGCGAAAGCCGCAACCCGGCTTTGCGCGGCAATTCTCGGCTTAGTTCGATGGCGCCGCGGCGCGCTCAGTCCTGCCGCGACGCGCCCGCATCGTCACCGGCGGCCTGCGCCGGCGCGATCAGCTTGACCATGCGGATCGCCTGGTTCTGCACCTGCACGATCTCGATCACGCAGCCGGCGATCTTCATCGCCACCTGCGCTTCCGGGATGTCCTGCAGGTATTCCAGCAGCAGCCCGTTGATGGTCTTGGGGCCGTCCAGCGGCAACTGCAGGCCCAGGCGCTTGTTGATGTCGCGCAGCGTGGTGCTGCCTTCCAGCAGGCAGGCGCCGTCCTTGTCCCAGCCGAAACCCTCGCCCGAGGAGCCCGGCGCCGAGGTGGTGAATTCACCGATCATCTCTTCGATGATGTCTTCCAGCGTCACCAGGCCCTGCACCTCGCCGTACTCGTCGACGACGATGCCCAGGCGCTCGTGGTTCTCCTGGAAATACTGCAGCTGGGTGAAGACATCGGTCTCCACCGGCACGTAGTAGGGCGCCGAGAGCAGCGAGCGGATGTCGTCATGGGTGATCTCGTCCTCGCGGTTGAACAGCGAGACCGTCTTGCGCACATGCAGGATGCCGGCGATGTGGTTGATCTCGCCCTCGAACACCGGCAGCTTGTTGTGGTAGCAGGTGGCCAGCTGGTGCAGGATGTCCTCGATGGGCGCGGCCAGGTTCAGCGCCTCGACCTGGGCGCGCGGCGTCATCACGTCCTCCACCGAGATCTTCTCCAGGTCGAACAGGTTGAGCAGGATGCTCTTGTGCTTTTGCGGGATGAAGCTGCCGCCCTCGAGCACGATGGAGCGCAGCTCCTCGGGCGAGATGCGCTGCTCCCGGGCGCGCGCGCCGACCTTGATGCGCAGCAGCTTGAGCACCGCCGACACGAAGATGTTGACGAACCAGATCAGCGGCTTGGCGATGCGCATCAGCGGTTTCAGGATGAAACCGGTGAACAGCGAGATGCGTTCCGGATAGGTCGCGCCGATCACCTTGGGCACGATCTCCGCGAAGATGATCAGCAGGCCCGCCACGCAGGCGGTGGCCGCAGTGATCACGTGCTGGTGGTTGCCGAAGGCGGCGATCGCCAGCGCCGTCACCAGGGCCGTGGCCAGCGCGTTGATCGCGGTATTGGCGATCAGCACCAGCGAGAGCAGGCGTTCGGTGCGGTCAAGCAGCCACAGGATGGTGATGGCGGCGCGGTTGCCCTGCTTGGCGAGGTGCCGCAGGCGATGGCGGTTGGCGGCCATCAGCGCCGTCTCGGTCATCGAAAAGAAGGCCGAGAGCAGGATCAGGATGAAGAGTGCAAGAACTTGCACCCATATGGGTACGGTTTCCAAACGTTGCCGTCAGGTTGGTTGCCCTCATGCGAGGGAGTGGGCGGGCCTGCCGTGTTGCCTCACGGGCAATACCGGCAGGGCGGCCAGCGAGCGGCAAAGTCTAGACGATGGGCCCGGTTCCGGCAAGTTCGGCGCCGCCGGGCTCAATATCCGCGGGCGCGGTCGTACAGGTGCGGCGCCGGCGCGCCCTGCCGCAGGGCCGCGATCGTCACCGCCGCCTGCCGCGCGCGTTCGCGGCGCGAAGGGGTGGCCGCCGCATGCGGCGTGACCAGGATGCGCGGATGACGCCAGAACGGCGCCGCCGGCGGCAGCGGCTCCTCGTCGAACACGTCCAGCACCGCCGACGCGATGTGGCCGCCATCGAGCGCGGCCAACAGGTCGGCCGACTTCACATGCGAGCCGCGGCCCACGTTGATCACGGCCGCGCCGCGCGGCAGCTGCGCCAGCAGCGCGGCGTCGATGATGTGGCGGGTGTCGTCGGTCTCCGGCAGCAGGCAGACCAGGATGTCGGTGCGGGCCAGGAAGGTGGGCAACTGGGCGGCGCCCGCATAGCAGGCCAGGCCGGCTTCGCTGCGCGGCGAGCGCGCCCAGCCGGCGGTGTCGAATCCCACCTGCGCATGCATGCGCGCGCAGGCCAGCCCCAGGGCGCCCAGGCCCATGATGCCCACCCGCGTCTCGCGCGCGGTGCGTGGCGTGGAGAATTCGGTCCATTCGCTGCGCGCCTGCTGGGCCACGATGCGGGGCATGTCTTTGAGCAGCATCAGGCTGCTCATCAGCGTGAACTCCGCCATGCGCTGCTGCGTCTCGGGCGTGACCATGCGCACGATGGGCAGGTCCGGCAGTTGCGCATCGGCCAGGATGTGGTCGACGCCGGCGGCGCTGCTCAGGATCGCCTTCAGGTTCGGATAGCGCGCCAGCCGGCCGGCCTCGGGCTGCCACACCAGGGCATATTCCACCGCCTGCGGATCCACGTCGGGATCGTTCCATTCGCGCACATCCAGACCCAGCTGCGGCGCGAACTCGGCGAAGCTGGCGCGCCACTCCGGCAGCGCCGCCTGGCCTCCGGACTTGATCAGCAGGATGGGTTGCGGCGCGCTTGTCATTGGTTGGACTCCATGGCGGGATTGGCTTGGTGCATAGGCCGGCGCAGCGCCGGATCGAAGGGATTGATGCGCCGGGACAGGGCCTCGGCTTCGCGCCGGAGCATCTGCACCACCGTGGGCAGGCGCTCCTCGGTCAGGCGCGCGGTCAGCGTGCCCACGCTCAGCGCGGCGACGATGCCGCCGGCGCTGTCGAAGACCGGCACCGCCAGGCCCGCCATGCCGTCCAGCAGGCCTTGCTGGCGCGCGGCGTAGCCGCTCTCGCGCACGCGCTCGATCTCGGTGCGCAGGTAGACCTCGTCGTAGACGCCGAACTCGCGCAGGCGCGGCACGTTATAGCGGATCACTTCTTCACGCTCGGGCTCGGGCAGGAAGGCGAGGATGGCCAGCGCGCCCTGGCCCACGCCCAGCGCCACGCGGCCGCCGATGTCGCCGGTGAAGGCGCGGATCGGGAAGGGGCCGTCGACGCGGTCCACGCAGACCGCATCGAAACGCGAGCGCACCAGCAGGAACATGGTGTCGCCGAGGCTGCCGCACAGGCGCAGCAGGGCCGGCCGGCACAGGCTGCGCAGGTCCGACGCGTTGCCGGCGCGCGCGGCCAGCGAGAACAGTTCCATGCCCAGCCGGTACAGCTTGCTGCGCTCGTCCTGTTCGGCCATGCCCTCGGCCACCAGCGACTGCAGCAGGCGATGGGTGGTGCCCTGGGTGAGCCCCACGCTCTTGGCCACCTGGGTCACGCGCATGCCTTGCGCCGGTGCGTCGGCCAGGGCGCGCAACACCGCGAAGGTGCGTTGTATGCCGTTGACGGGAAGGGCGGTTTCAACGGCGCCGTCTTCGTTTGTGCTGCTGCTCATGGGCGGTCGGTCTGCTGGATGGAATGAATGCGGGTCTTGTTGCTTATGTATTCCGTTGAATGGAATAAATATCAAAAAGATCCTGCTCTGCGAAATACGATAGCAGAATTGGCAAGGAAATTGCATGCCGATCGTCAAGACCAGATTGATTGCATCGGTGCGCCAGCCGGCTGACAAGCCTGCCAGCGGTGACGGCGCCCGGACCTGCGGAAAGGACTTGCCATGTCATTCCTCACGCTGACCAACGTCAGCAAGTTCTACGGCGACACCCAGGCGGTGTCGTCCTTCAACCTGACGGTGGAGAAGGGCGAATTCATTTCCCTGCTCGGCCCCTCCGGCTGCGGCAAGACCACCACGCTGCAGATGATCGCCGGCTTCGAGCAGGTCAGCGGCGGACGCATCGAGCTGGACGGGCGCGACATCACCCACGCCCGGCCCAATACGCGCGGCCTGGGCATCGTGTTCCAGACCTATGCGCTGTTCCCGCACATGACGGTGGAGCAGAACGTGGCCTTCGGCCTGGAGATGCGCAAGTGCCCCGCCGCCGAGAAGCGCGAGCGCGTCGCCCAGGCGCTGTCGCTGGTGCACCTGGACAAACACGGCGCGCGTTATCCGCGCGAGCTCTCCGGCGGCCAGCGCCAGCGCGTGGCCCTGGCGCGCGCGCTGGTGATCGCGCCGCCGGTGCTGCTGCTGGACGAGCCCTTGTCCAACCTCGACGCCAAGCTGCGCGAAGAAATGCAGTTCGAGCTGCGCGACATCCAGCGCAAGGTCGGCACCACCACCATCATGGTCACGCACGACCAGAGCGAAGCCATGTCCATCAGCGACCGCGTGGTGGTGATGGAGTCCGGCCACATCACCCAGGTCGGCCGCCCGCTGAACGTGTACGAACATCCCGCCAACCGATTCATCTCCACCTTCGTGGGCAAGGCCAACCTGCTGGACGGCATTGTGCTGGGCGCCGCCGGCGAGCGCGCCGACGTCGACGTGGGCGGCATGCTGCTCTCGCTGGAAGAAGCCGACTCCGGCCTGCGCGCCGGCGCGCAGGTGGTGCTGGGCCTGCGTCCCGAGAAGATCCGCTGCGTCGCGCCCGGGGCCGGGCGCTGCAACGGCGAGGTGGCGCGCCGCTTCTTCCTCGGCAGCCAGTGGATGTATGAAGTCGCCACGCCGCTGGGGCGGCTGTCGGTGCTGGCCGCCAACGACGGCGCGGATGCGTTGGAGTCCGGCGCCCACATCGGCCTGGCATGGAACGACCACAGCCTGCGTCTGGTGTCGGCCTCGCGCAATGCCGCCCAAGAGGTGGCGCGGTGAGCGCGGCCGGCGCCTCGCAGGCGGCCGCGCCCGCCTTGTCCAGCGCCGCGTCTGCGGCGAGCGCATCGGCGCGCGGCCTGCCCTGGCTGATGTCGGCCCCGGCCATCCTGCTGTGCGCGGTGATGCTGCTGGTGCCGCTGCTGCTGACGGTGATCCTCTCCTTCAACGTCTACGACGCCGACGCCGGACCGCAGGCCGGCACCTTCACGCTGGAGCACTACCGCGCCGTGGTGTCCGACCCGTGGTACTACGCGATCTTCTGGCGCACCTTCTGGATCTCCGGCCTGGTCACGCTGATCTGCATCGCGGTGGGCGCGCCCGAGGCCTACATCCTGAACCGGATGAAGAAACCCTGGCGCTCCATCATGCTGCTGGTGGTGCTGGCGCCGCTGATGATCTCGGTGGTGGTGCGCGCCTTCGGCTGGAGCATGCTGCTGGGCCCGGAAGGCCTGGTCAACGGCGTGCTTGGCGCCTTCGGCATCGGGCCGTTGAAGATGCTCTACACCGAGACCGCGATCGTCATCGCGCTGGTGCACGTGATGCTGCCCTTCATGGTGATCCCGGTGTGGACGTCGCTGCAGAAGATCGACCCCGGCGTGGTCAACGCCGCGCTGTCGCTGGGCGCGTCGCCCTTCACCGCGGTGCGCCGCATCGTGCTGCCGCAGATCATGCCCGGCATCCTCTCCGGCAGTCTGATCGTGTTCGGCCTGTCGGCCAGCTCCTTCGCCATCCCGGGCCTCTTGGGCGGGCGGCGCCTCAAGATGATGGCCACGCTGATCTACGACGAATACCTGCACGAGCTGAACTGGCCGCTGGGCGCGGCCATCGCCCTGCTGCTGCTGGGCGCCAACCTGGTCATCATGCTCGGCTGGAACCGCATGATCGAACGCCGTTACAAGAAAGCGCTGGGCTGAACCATGAACAAGAACGGACCCGTCGCCCTGCTGTTCAACGCGCTGGTGATCGGCTTCATGCTGGCGCCCATCCTGGTGGTCTGCGTGATCGCCTTCACCCCGGAGAACACGCTCACCATCCACGGCCCCGAGCTCTCGCTGCGCTGGTTCAAGGCGGTGTTCGAATATCCCGACTTCGTCAGCTCGTTCTGGAACAGCCTGTGGCTGGGCCTGGCCGCGGCCACCATCGCCACCGTGCTGGCGGTGCCGGCCGGCATGGCGCTGGTGCGCTATCCCAACCGCTGGTCGGGCTGGCTGCAGGGTTTGTTCCTGTCGCCGCTGATCATCCCGCACCTGGTGCTGGGCGTGGCGCTGTTGCGCCTGTTCACGCTGGTGGGCGGCGCCGGCAGTTTCGGCTGGCTGATCCTGGCGCATGCGCTGGTAGTCACGCCCTACACGATGCGCCTGGTGATGTCGGCGCTGGTCGGCTTCGACCGCAGCGCCGAACACGCGGCCCTGTCGTTGGGCGCGTCGCGCGCGACGGTATTTCTGCGCATCACGCTGCCGATGATCCTGCCCGGCATCACCGGCGGCTGGCTGCTGGCCTTCATCAACAGCTTCGACGAAGTCACCATGTCCATCTTCGTCACCTCGCCTTCGACGGTGACGCTGCCGGTGCGCATGTACATGTACGCCACCGAGTCGATCGACCCGATGATGGCCGCGGTCTCGGCGCTGATGGTGGCGGTGACGGCGGGCGCGATGGTGATCCTTGACCGCGTCTACGGACTGGATCGCGTGCTGGTGGGGCGCTCATGAATACCCCCGCACGAGCCCAGCTGGTGCGCGTGGCCGAGCGCGAGCGCGCGCCGGTGGCCTTCACGCTGGACGGAGAGCCGGCCCTCGCGCTGGAAGGCGATACCGTGCTGACCGCGGTGCTGACCTGCGCCGGCCATCTGCGCCACAACGAATTCAGCGGCCAGCCGCGTGCGGGTTTTTGCATGATGGGCGCCTGCCAGGATTGCTGGATCGCCACCGCCGACGGCGAACGCCTGCGCGCCTGCTCCAGCTTCATCCGCGCCGGCATGCAGCTCGTCACGGGCAGCGGGGGCGCGCCATGAGCCGCCACGCCCCCGTGATCGTCGGCGCCGGCCCCGCAGGCGTGCGCGCGGCGCAGACGCTGGTCGCGCACGGCCTGCGACCGGTGCTGCTCGATGAGGCCCCGCGCGCCGGCGGCCAGATCTATCGCCAGCCGCCGCCGGGTTTCAGGCGCAGCAAGAAGACGCTCTACGGTTTCGAATCCGGCCGCGCGCAGGCGCTGCACGGCGCTTTCCATGCCCTGCGCGAGCAGCTCGACTACCGCGCGCAGACCCTGGTGTGGAACGCCCAGCCCGGCCTGCTGGACCTGATGGACAACAACACCCACATCGCCGCCAGCCTGCCCTGGGACGACCTGATCGTGGCCACCGGCGCGACCGACCGCGTGCTGCCGTTCCCCGGCTGGACCACGCCGGGCGTCTACACCCTGGGCGGGGCGCAGGTGGCTCTGAAGTTCCAGGGCTGCGCCATCGGCGGCGAGGTAGTGCTGGCCGGCAGCGGACCGCTGCTGTACCTGGTGGCCTATCAATACGCCAAGGCCGGCGCGCGCGTCGCCGCGGTGCTCGACAGCAGCAGCCTGGGCGACCGTATCGCCGCGCTGCCGGCCATGCTTGGCCAGCCGGCGCTGTTGGCCAAGGGCATGTTCTATCTGGCCTGGCTGAAGCTGCATCGCGTACCGGTGCACACCCATGCGCGCGTGCTGCGCGCGGAGGGCGAGACGCGGGTGGAGGCCTTGGTCTGGCGTCGCGAGAACATGCACCGCGGCGGCGCGCCGGGTCCGGAGCGGCGCATCGCCTGCGACGCCGTCGGCTTCGGCTACGCGCTGCGTTCGGAAACGCAGCTGGCCGACCTCTTGAGCTGCCGCTTCGGTTTCGACGCCATGCAGCGCGCCCACTTGCCGGTGCGCGACCAGGCCGGGCGCAGCAGCGTGCCCGGCGTCTATCTGGCCGGCGACGGCGCCGGCATCATGGGAGCGGACGCGGCCGAACTGGCCGGCGAGCGCGCGGCGCTGGCCTTGCTGCAGGATCGCGGCGTGGCCGTCGATGGCGCGCGCGCAGAAGCCATCGAGCGGCAGCTGGCGCGCATCGCCGCCTTCCGGCTCGGGCTGGAGCGCGCCTTTCCGTTTCCGCTGCGCTGGGCCGCCGGCGCGCCGGATGAACTGGTGGTGTGCCGCTGCGAAAACATCCGCGCCGGCGAGCTGCGCGCGGCGGTGCGCGACTGCGGCGCCGCCGAGATGAATCGTCTCAAGGCCCTGACCCGCGTCGGCATGGGCCGCTGCCAGGGGCGCATGTGCGGCGCGGCGGCGGCGGAGATCCTGGCGCATGCGGCGCAGGCGCCGCTGGAACAGGTCGGCCGCCTGCGCGGCCAGGCGCCGGTCAAGCCGGTGCCCATCGGCATGCTGGTGAGGCCGCAGGCCGCCGCGGCGCCGACGCACGCCGCGCTGGTGGCCGAGCCGCTGGCGCAGGGAGACGAGTCGTGAAGCGCATCGCCACCGAAGTGCTGATCATCGGCGGCGGCATCGTCGGCGCCTCCGCGGCCCTGGCGCTGGCCAGGGCCGGGCGTCGCGTGACCGTGCTGGAGCGCGACCTGTGCGGATCGCGCTCCAGCGGCATCAACTACGGCGGCGTGCGCCGCCAGGGGCGCGCGGCGGTGCAGCTGCCGCTGGCGCAGCGCGCCCACGAGATCTGGTCGGGCTTGCGCGAGCTGATCGGCATCGACGGCGAATACGTGCGCAGCGGGCACTTCAAGCTGGCGCGCAGCGCCGCCGACATGCAGGCGCTGGAAGCCTATGCCGAGATGAGCCGCCCCTACGGCCTGGACATCGCGCTGATCGGCGGCGCCGCCTTGCGCGAGCAATGCCCGTGGCTGGGCGGCGCCGCAGTCGGCGGGTCGCTCTGCCCGGAAGACGGCCAGGCCAATCCGCGGCTGGTGTCGCCGGCCTTTGCGCGCGCCGCCGGGCGCGCCGGCGCACAAGTCATCGAGCGTTGCGAAGTGAAGCAGGCCGGCTTCGACGGCCGCGCCTTCGTGGCCGACGCCGAGCACGGCGGCGAGGCCTTGCAGGTGCGCGCCGAGGTCCTGATCAATTGCGCCGGCGCCTGGGCCGGCAAGCTGGCCGGCTTCTTCGGCGAAGATGCGCCGATGACCAGCGGCCACCCCAGCATGGCGGTGACCGAACCGATCCCGCAGTTCCTGCCCTGGAGCCTGGGCGTGGAAGGCGGCTCCATCTACTGCCGCCAGGTGGCGCGCGGCAACGTGGTGCTGGGCGGCGGTCGCGGTTACGTGATCGACGACAGCCGCGCCCGCGCCTCGCACGATTCCATCCTGTCCCTGCTGCCGCAGGCGGTGGCGCTGCTGCCGGCGCTGCGCCACGTGCAGATCATCCGCACCTGGAGCGGCGTCGAAGGCTACCTGCCCGACCGCCAGCCGGTGCTGGGCCCCAGCCTGACGCAGCCTGGCCTGCTGCACGGTTTCGGTTTTTGCGGCGCCGGGTTCCAGATCGGCCCGGCCGCCGGCGAGGCCCTGGCCGAGCTGGTGCTGCACGGCCGCAGCGCCGTCGCGCTCGACGCGTTTTCGATGTCCCGTTTCGCTCCCGCCGCCTCGCTTGCTCCTGGCGCCTCATCTCTTCCCGTTCCAGAAAGGAAAATCTCATGATTCCGCTTTCACGCAGCGCCCTCATTGCCGCCGCCTGCGCCACCCTGGCCACCGGCGCCGTCCAGGCCCAGACCAAGACGCTGTACATCGGCATGAACGGCGGCAACATGGAGAAGACCTTCACCCAGTTCGTGTTCGGTCCCTTCGAGCAGAAGCACAACGTCAAGGTGGTGGTGGTGCCGGGCGGCTCGGCCGATATCCTGGCCAAGGCCCAGGCTGCCAAGGACAAGCCGCAGATGCACGTGATGTTCCTCGACGACGGCGTGATGTACCGCGCCGTCGGCATGGGCCTGTGCGAGAAGCAAAAACCCAATCCCAACCTGGCCGGCCTGCTGCCGGTGGCGCACATCAAGGACGACATGGCCACCGGCGTGACCATCAGCGTCACCGGCCTGGCCTACAACACCAAGGTGTTCGCCGACAAGGGCTGGGCGCCGCCGACGTCCTGGCTGGACCTGGCCGATCCCAAGTACAAGGGCAAGGTGGTGTTCCAGTCGCTGCCCTCGTCGACTTTCGGCCTGCACGCCTTCCTCGCCTTCAACCAGCTCAAGGGCGGCACCGACGCCAACGTCGAGCCCGGCTTCAAGGCCTGGCCGTCGACCATCGGTCCCAACGTGGTGGAGTACATCTCCAACTCGGCCAAGATCTCCGAGATGGCGCAGACCGGCGAAGCCGCGCTGTTCCCCTACACGCCCACGCAGTCCACCATCCTCAAGAGCAAGGGCATCCCGGTGGAATACGTGCAGCCCAAGGAAGGCGCGGTGGTGCTGATGGTGGCCCAGTGCGTGATCGCCAACAACAGCGAGCCGCAGCTGGCGCAGGAGCTGGCCGCCTACCTGCTGTCGCCGGAGGCGCAGGCCAAGGCGCTGGAGAACGGCAGCTACAACCCGACCAACACCAAGGTGCAGGTGACGGGGGCGGCCGCGGCTGAACAGAAGCGCATGAACGAGATCGTGAAGAACTCCCGCAGCGTCGACTGGGATGAAGTCAACAAGAACCGCAGCGCCTGGAACACGCGCTGGAACCGCTCGGTGGAGCGCTGAACAGAAACCGGTAGTAAAGCTCTCTGGTAGTCCTTGGGCGCCATCGCGAGATGGCGCCTTTTTTTATGCCGTATGAACGGAGAGAAAATCCGCCACCGCGCGCGCAAAGAGCTCGGGAAGCTGGTCCGGCATCGGCACCATGCCCTCGGCGATGGTGTGCAGCACGCTGCCGTCGATGGCCGCGGCCACGCGCCCGGCATAGGGCGCGGCATGGGGATCGCTGCCGGCCTGGAGCACCAGCGTGGGCACGCTGACGAGGGAGATGCGTTGCTCCATCAGGTAGTTGCGCACCACGACGTGGCCGTGGGACGCCATCGGCCCGGCCTTGATGGCGTCGGCGATGAAGCGTTCCATCAGACCGATGTCGCCGGCCGGATAGTAGGGCTGGCGGCGGCTCCACAGTTCGGTGAGATGGGCGCCGTCGGCGCGCGCCTGCACATCGTCGATGGTGCGCTTGCCGGCGTGGGCGCTGCGCCGCGCGGCATCGTTGTAGGGACAGGAGGAGAGCACCAGCGCCTTCACCCGCGCCGGCTGCGAGGCGGCCATCTCCAGCGCGGTGACGGCGCCGGTATGGTGGCCGACCACGGCGGCGGCGTCCACGCCCAGCCCGTCCAATACCTCGAAGGCGATGGCGGCCCAGCGTTCTATGCTGTGTTCTGCGGGCGGCAGTTTGCAGGAGTCGCCGAAGCCGGCGGTGTCGATGGCGATGGCATGGAAATCGCGGCCCAGCAGCGGCAGCACATCGCGAAATTCATCCCAGGAGCGCGGCGTCTGGTGCAGCAGCAGCACGGGAAAGCCGGCGCCGGCGCTGGCTACATGGATGGGGCCGGCGCCGGTGTCGACGAAGCTGCGGCGGATGGTGGGAGCGGTCATGGGAAAGGGCGCAAGAGAACGATTCGAGAGCGACGCGGGAGCGGCAAGGGAGAGCGGCAAGGGAGAGCGGCAAGGGAGAGCGGCAAGGGAGAGCGCCGGCCGCAGGGCGACAACGCCGCGCGGCCGGGGAGGAGGGAATGGAAGCGGCGGCGTCAGCCTTCCTTCATCAGCACCGAATAGCCGGGAATGCTCTCGGCCCAGCCCTTGGTCAGCGGCGCGACGAACACGTTCTCGGTGCGGGTGCGGGCGATCTTCCATTCGCCGTCGACCTTCTTGAACAGGTTGTTGAGGCGGCTGGAGCGCAGCAGCGAAGAACCGTCGCCGAAGATCCACGGCTGGCAATGTACCCATTGGCCGTCGGCGCGCGTGCAGTCGGCGTCGACGTGGATCTGCTCCGAAGTCAGGTAGTGCACGTTGAGCAGCAGCTCGGGGTCCTTCTTCTGTCCCCAGAAGGCCTGGAAATGCTTGCGGATCGCATCCTTGCCCACGGCCTGGCCGAACTGGCCTTCGTAGTAGGCGCCCACGCCTTCCCAGATGGCGTCCTCGGCATAGAGCGCGAGGATCTTCTCGATGCGCTCGGCGTCGTCGGCCACCGGTTCGGGGCAGGGCGTGTCGCACAGGAACATGTAGCGGGCCTGGATGCGGCGGATGTCGGCTTCGGCCTCCAGCACGTCGAGGCGGCGCTTGAGCTGGAGGATCTCTTGTGAAACGTCGGTCATGAATGCGTCCTTGTCGGGTGTCAGCGCGCGGCGACGGCGTGGGCCGGGCCGAGCGGGTGATACAGGCGGTTGAAATAGATCAGGCCGTTGGGCTCGCCGGCGATGGCGATGTCGAGCACGCTGCAGAAGAACACGCTGTGCGTGCCCACCTGTTCGGCACGCGCGATCTTGCAGTCGAGGCTGACGGCGGCGTCGGCCAGCACCGGCGCGCCGCTTTGCAGCGTGCCCCAGCGAGCGCGCGCATAACGTTCATCGGTGGAGAGCCCGCGCCGCCCGAAGGCGTCGGACAGGCTCTCGTGCTGCGCGCCCAGCACGTTCACGCACAGCCTGCCGTTGGCCGCCACCACGTCGTGGGCGCCGGCCGACTGGTTGATGCAGACCAGCAGCGTGGGCGGCTCGTCGGTCACGCTGCACACCGCCGACACGGTCAGGCCGTGGCGTCCGGCGGGACCGTCGGTGGTGACGATGTTGACCGCCGCGCCGAGCCGGCTCATGGCGTCGCGAAACGCCTGCTTCTGCGTGGGATCGGAAGGGGATGCCTGGGCCATGATCGTCACAGGTAGCGCGCCAGCAGTTTTTTGGTGGCCACGCGCAGCACACGGTCGAACAGGTAGCCCAACAGGCCCAGCGCGATGATGCCGACGAACACCCACTCGGTGCGGCTGAAGTTGCGGGCGGTCCAGATCAGCGCGCCCAGGCCTTCGCGGGCCGACACGATCTCGGCCGAGACCACGGTCAGGAAGGAGTTGCCCATGGCGATGCGCGCGCCGGTGACCATGAAGGGCACGGTCGAAGGCAGGATCACGGTGCTCAGGATCTGCAGCTGGCCCGCGCCCAGCGAAGCGGCCGCGCGCAGGCGCAGCGGGTTGACCGCCTGCACGCCGGCGATGGTGTTGAGCGTGACGATGAAGACCGTGGTGTAGAAGATCAGCGCGATCTTGGACAGCTCGCCCGGGCCGAGCCAGATCACCGCGAGGGTGACGAAGGCGATCGGCGGGATGAAGCGGAAGAACTCGATGTAGGGATCGAGCAGCTGGCGCACCGTTTCGAAGCGACCCATGAAGATGCCCAGCGGCACGCCGACCAGCACGCCCGCGCCCCAGCCGGCCAGGATGCGCCCGGAAGAGGCGATCACCGATTGCTGCAGCGTGCCGTCGCCGATCAGCTCCAGCGCGGCGGCCCAGGTCATCGAGACCGAGGGCAGGAACAGCGGCGAGGTGGTCATCGACACCAGCTGCCACAGCACCAGGCCGCCGACGATGGCGATGACCGAGATGAGGAAGGGGCGCGCGGCCTTCAGGCGACGGCCCAGGTGCGATGGCTTGGCCGGCTCCTGCGCCGCCGGCGTGGCTGTCTGGGTAAGCTGCGTCATTTCATCAACTCCTCTTCGATCAAACCTTGTGCGCGCAGCACGCGCGTGACTTCCGCCCCGATGTCGTCGCGGATGCGCGCATACAGGGCCATGCATGCCGGGTCGGCGGGGTCGCGCGGATGCGGCAGCTCCACCTTCTCGACGGTCTTGATGTGGGCGCGCGGGCCTGCGGTCATGGTGACCACGCGGTCGGACAGCAGGATCGCTTCCCAGATGTCGTGGGTGACGAACACGATGGTGCAGCCGGTGCTCTTCCAGATGCGGTCGAGTTCGCCCTGCAGCACCTCGCGCGTCTGCGCATCGAGCGCGCCGAAGGGCTCGTCCATGAGCACCACCTTGGGCTCGTTGACCAGCACCCGGGCGATCTGCGCGCGCTGGCGCATGCCGCCGGAGAGTTCGCCGGGAAACTTGTCGATGGCGTGCTTCAGGCCCACCAGCGACACGTAGCGCTCGGCGGCGTCGCGCCGCGGCCCGGCGCCCACGCCGCGCAGCTTGAGTCCGTACTCGACGTTCTCGCGCACGGTCAGCCAGGGAAAGAGCGCCTCGGAGGACTGGAACACGACGCCGCGATCCGGGCCGGGGCCGGCCACCGGCTTGCCGTCGACCAGGATCTCGCCGGCCACGTCCTGGAAGCCGGCGATGGCGTTGAGCAGCGTCGACTTGCCGCAGCCCGAGGGGCCGAGCAGGCAGACGAACTCGCCGGCGCGGATGTCGAGATCGATGCCGGCCATGATCTCGTTGGCGCCGATGGTCAGGCCGACGCGCTTGATGGAGACAGACGAACCGCGTGCCATGGCCTTACCCCTTGTAGAAGCCGCGCTGCAGGATCTTGCCCATGTCCACCGGCGCCTTGATGGCTTGCTTGGAGAGCAGGAATTCGCCGATCGCATTGGCGGTCTTGAGGTCGGCGTCGCTGAAATCGCGTACCACCGGCTCCATGTCCTTGAGCGAGTTGAGGGTCTGCGGCACCGGGATGCGGGTCACCGCCTGCACCGATTGCGCGGCGCGCGGCGGGTCCTTGCGGGTGATCTCGGCGGCCTCGGCCAGCGCCTTGAGGATATTGCCCGCGACCTCCTTGTTGGTCGCCAGCCAGCCCGCGGTGGCCGACAGCCACAACGTGCTGGTGTAGCCGACGTCGCCGCAGGTCATCAGCACGTGGCCGCCTTGCTGCACGCCCAGCGTGGGCCAGGGTTCCCAGACGAAGTAGCCGTCGATGTCGCCGCGCGCCAGCAGCGCGGGCAGTTCCGGCGGACCGGAGCGCACCATCTCGACCTTGGTAGCGTCGATGCCCAGCTTCTTCATCGTCAGGCCGGTGACGTACTCGGACACCGAGCCGGCGACGATGCCGAACTTCTTGATCTTGTCGGCCGAGGCGATCTCCTTGCGCGCCACCAGCTTGAGGTAGGTCTTGGACTGGTAGGTCACGGCCAGCGGGCGCAGCTCGGCGCGCGACAGGCGCACGATGTGGGTCGGCTCGCCCGCGCAGGCCAGGTTGACCTGGTTGGCCACCAGCGCGTTGAGCGCCTCGCCGCCGTCGGTGTAGGACTGCACGGTGACGTTGGCGCCGTGCTTGGCGAACAGCTTTTCGTTGGCGGCCACGAAGAAGGCGGTGAACACGGGATCGGCGCCCACGCCGATGGTCACGGGTGCGCCTTGCGCCAGTGCGGGCAAGGTCGGCAGCGTGCCGGCGGCGATCATGGAGGCTCCCCCCAGGAGCAGGTTGCGGCGGCGTCGAGAAACGGTGGTGTGGGTCACGAGCTTTATCCTCATATTGGTGTGAGATGGAACGCCAGTGGAGTGGCGGCGGCGGCCCCGGAGCCGTACAGCGGAATTCCCGCAGGCCGGCAGGCCGCGGGAGGCGGCAGGCGCCTCCCGGTCGGCGCCTGCGAAGTTCGGTGCTGGGTGAAACCGTTTCCTACTTCATCGGCGCCAGTGATGGCATACCCTTCGCAAATACCGCGCCTGCGGTTTCGTAGTTCATTTCCGACAGCGCCGCGTGCTGCGTCACCACCATGGCGTCGCGCACGATGCGCTGCATGCGGTGGGTACGCTGGATGGCCGCCATGCCGGCCGCCTGGTAGGCTTCGTTGACCACTTCCATGGACACCCGCGCGGCATAGGTGGCGGAGAGCTTGAGCAGGGTGTCGAGCTGTTCGGAGACCGGGTTGCCCGCCAGGACCTGGTCCCAGGCGCGGCCGCAGGCGTCGTAGAAGAACATGCGCGCGCTGCGCCACTTCGCTTCGCCCATCCCCAGTTTGATGCGGTAGTAGGCGCGATCACCAAGTCGGGGCGCGCCCGGCATGATCTTGGCGCCGCCGGCCATCTCGGTGACGATGTCCAGTGCCGCGCGCGCCAGGCCGATGTTGACCGCAGCGTGCACTTCGGCCTGGTAGGCCAGCGAGGGATAGCGATACAGCGGCTCGTCGATCAGCCCCGGGGCGCCGCGCGCGCAGGTCCATTCATGCGCGACGAATTTGTCTTGCAGGCGGGTGTCGTGGCTGCCGGTGCCTTGCATGCCGACCACGTTCCAGTTGTGCACGATTTCCACTTCCGAGGCCGGCATCACGGCCATGATCGCCGGCGCCGGCACGCCGTCCACCGGCGGCGCATCGTTCTTGATGCCCACGCCGATCCAGTCGGCGCCCTTGCAGCCGCTGGCGAAATGCCAGCGCCCCGAGATCTTCCAGCCGCCGGGCGCGGCTTGCGCGCTTTGCAAGGGGTACAGGCCGCCGGCATAGACCTGGTCGGGGCCGCCGGCGTAGATCTGCTGCTGGGTGGCCAGCGGCAGTGGCGCCAGATAGGTATTGGCCGAGCCGAAGGCCGCGACCCATCCGGCCGAGCCGTCGGCGGCGGAAATGCGCTCCACCATCTGCAAGAATTCGCCCGGCGCCAGCGCCGCGCCGCCGAAGCGCTTCGGGGTGCTGGCACGGAATATGCCTGCACGTTTCATGGTGGCGATGGCGTCACGCGGCACATAGGTCAGCTGGTCGAACTCGTCGCGACGCGCCGTCACCTCGCGGATGATCGCATCCATCTCGGGACTCCATGCGGAAATGCCGGCGGCGCCGGCAGCAGGATCGGACACGGCGGGCGGCGAGGCGGGTTCGAGCAGCGAGTGGTTCATGATGGCTTCAATGGATGGCTGGTGTTGATGGGTTCAGTTTCACGGCTGGTCATGTATTAGTCAAATTCATAATAGTCATACATTAAATGAATAGAATTAATACAGAAACCATCGACCTGAACCTGATCCGGGTCTTTCTCGCGATCTGGGATACCAAGAGCCTCACCGGCGCCGGCGACAAGCTGTGCCTGACGCAATCGGCCGTCAGCCATGCGCTCAAGCGGCTGCGTTCCGAATTCAACGATCCGCTGTTCGTGCGGGAAGCCAATTCCATGGTGCCGACCACCGCCGCCACGCAGCTGCAAAGCCCGTTGCGCCAGGCCATCGGCATCATCAACGGCGCCGTGCTGCAATACGCCGCGTTCGATCCGGCGCGCGCCAGCCGCGTGTTTCGCGTGGCGATGTCGGATGTGTCCGAGTACTACTACCTGCCGCCGCTGCTGGCGGAGCTGGAGACCTCGGCGCCGCAGGTGCGGCTGGAAGTGGTGAGGCTGGATGTGCGCACGGTCGGCGCGTCGCTCTACACCGGCGACGTCGACCTGGCGGTGGGCTACCTGCCTGGATTAAAGGGAGAGTGCGAGCACAAATGGCTGTTGACGGACAGCTTCGTCTGCCTGGTGCGGGCCGACCATCCGATCGCCGCCGGGCCGCTCACGCAGGCCGCGTTCGCCGACCAGCGCTTCATCTATGTGAGCACCGAGGCCACCGGCCACCAGATGGTCGAGCGCTGGCTGGATGAAAGCGGGATTCGCCGCAACACCGCGCTGCAATTGGGACATTTCACGATGGCGCCGGAGATCGTGCGCCAGACCGACCTGGCGGTGATCTATCCGCGCAGCATCGCGCGGCGCGTCAATCGCCTGGGGGAGTTCGCCCTGCTGGAGCTGCCGTTCGAGACGCCGTCCATCGAAGTGCAGGTGCATACCCATTTGCATTTCGCCAACGACATGGGCATCCAGTGGCTGGCGGGCATGCTGGTCAACAGGATCTCGTCGCTGGCTGCGGCGTAGCTTGTGGATAAGTTAAGTGTGGGGGTAGGGCAGTATGGGGAAGGAGAGGATGAGGCGGGCAGCTGAGGTAACTGCTTGCGGAAAAAGAAAAAGCCCAGCGCGTGCTGGGCTTTTTTCTTTTTTCCTGCGTGTCCGAAGCAAGCCGAATGACTTGCCGGACGAATCTGGTCGGGGTGAGAGGATTCGAACCTCCGGCCTCTACGTCCCGAACGTAGCGCTCTACCAGGCTAAGCTACACCCCGTCGAGTGAGAACTGAATCAATGATTCCGGTCTACTGCGAAAGCCGATAATTCTAACAGGGATTTTTTGAATTGGCTATCCGGAAGTGAAACTATTGCGTCCGCCGCGCGTCGCGCCGCGATTTCGGCCTGCTCGCGGGTGTAGGCCAGGGCGCCCGAGTGGGTGATGGCGGCCAGCACTTCGTCGAAATGCTGCTCGTCGCCGTTCTCGATACAGGTGCGCACCAGTTCGCGCTGCTGCGCGGTGCCGTGCTGCATCAGCCAGATCAGCGGCAGCGTGGGCTTGCCTTCGCGCAGGTCGTCGCCGACGTTCTTGCCGATTTCTTCGCTGTTGCCGGAGTAGTCCAGCACGTCGTCGATGAGCTGGAAGGCGGTGCCGATGGAGCGGCCGTATTCGCCGGCGGCTTCGATGCCGGCTTCATCGGCGCCGGCGATCAGGGCGCCGATCTGGCTGGCGGCCTCGAACAGCTTGGCGGTCTTGGAGCGGATCACCTGCAGGTAGCCGGACTCGTCGACGTCCGGGTTGTGCATGTTGAGCAGCTGCAACACTTCGCCCTCGGCGATGACGTTGGTGGCGTCGGCCACGATTTCCATCACGCGGGGGTTGCCCACGCCCACCATCATCTGGAAGGCGCGCGAGTACAGGAAGTCGCCCACCAGCACCGAGGCGGCGTTGCCGAACATGGCGTTGGCGGTCTGCTTGCCGCGGCGCAGGGAGGATTCGTCGACCACATCGTCGTGCAGCAGGGTGGCGGTATGGATGAACTCGATCACCGCCGCCAGCGAGTGGTGGTGCTCGCCCTTGTAGCCGAAGGCGTTGGCGATGAGCACGACCAGCACCGGGCGCAGGCGCTTGCCGCCGGCGCTGATGATGTATTCGGCCACCTGGTTGACCAGCGGCACCTCCGAGTACAGTTGCCGGCGGATGACGGCGTTGACCGCTTCCATGTCGGCGACGATCGGTTGCAGGATGGTTTGTTGCGAAGCGGGTTGTACGGCGGCAGACAAGGCGGAACCTGTGGGAAATGGGTTATCACGAGATTATACGATGACAACGCGTCCCCACGCCAAAGGCGGTGGCGACGGATTTTCCGGGATTCCCGTGCTGCGGGGAAACTTTTGGCCGGATGGGCCTTGCCAGGGCTGCAACGGTGCCTGATTGTCCTTCCGGAAACTGTGTTGCGTTGCGGTCTACGCGGCGCCCAAGCCCTTTGACCGAGGAGCTAAGTCTATGTATAATTTGGGGTTTTCCTGTTTCGCCAGCAATTTATCGCAGGGCGCGCAGGAGAAAATCGTTCATTAATCATTCGATGAGGTTTCACATGTACGCGGTCATAAAAACCGGCGGCAAACAATACAAAGTTGCTGCTGGCGAAAAACTCAAAGTAGAACAGATACCGGCTGACATTGGCTCCGAAATCACTTTGGATCAGGTGCTCGCAGTGGGCGCCGGCGAAACCGTCAAGTTCGGTGCGCCGCTGGTCGCAGGTGCAACGGTGCTGGCTACTGTGGTAGCGCAAGGTCGCCATGACAAGGTCCGTATCTTCAAGATGCGTCGCCGTAAGCACTATCAGAAGCGTCAAGGCCACCGTCAGAACTACACCGAACTGCAAATCGTCTCGATCAACGCTTAATTGCGTTGCACATCGGGATCCGGTTCACCAGTTCAATTCAAAGTAATCAAGGAGTCTTAAATGGCACACAAAAAAGGCGGCGGCACTACGCGCAACGGCCGTGATTCAGAATCGAAGCGCCTCGGCGTCAAGGTTTACGGCGGCCAAGTGATCAACGCAGGCGGCATCATCGTGCGTCAACGCGGCACCCGCGTCCACGCTGGTGAAAACGTCGGCGTCGGCAAGGACCACACCCTGTTCGCCCTGAAGGACGGCAAGGTGAAGTTCGTTGTCAAGGGCCTGCAACAGCGCCAGTACGCTACCGTCGTCACGGCTTAAGCGTATCGGGCCATCCGGCTTCGGCCGGAACAGGCATCAAAAAAGGCTCTGCCCCTGGTGGAGCCTTTTTAGTTTTTTGAAGAGCCGTCAACAAAGCGCCGCGTCATCCTTGCATGTCGATGGCACCGACGTTTTGTTTACGGCTCCACAGGGGTTGTAGAACCATGAAATTCATCGACGAAGCCAAAATTGAAGTTATCGCCGGCGACGGCGGCAACGGCGTGGCCAGTTTCTGCCGCGAAAAATTCCGTCCCTTCGGCGGACCCGACGGCGGCGACGGCGGCAAGGGCGGCAGCATCTGGGCCGTGGCCGACCGCAACGTCAACACGCTGATCGACTACCGCTACGCCAAGCTGCACCGCGCCGGCCGCGGTGAAAACGGCCGCGGCTCCGATTGCTACGGCAAGGGCGCCGACGACATGTACCTGCGCATGCCGGTCGGCACGCTGATCGTGGACAAGAACACCGGCGAGCACATCGCCGACCTGACCCACCACGAACAGACCGTGCTGCTGGCCAAGGGCGGCGAAGGCGGCTGGGGCAATATCCACTTCAAGACTTCGACCAACCGCGCGCCGCGCCAGAAGACCGAAGGCAAGGAAGGCGAACATCGCGAACTGCGCCTGGAGCTGAAGGTGCTGGCCGACGTTGGCCTGTTGGGCATGCCCAACGCCGGCAAGTCGACCTTCATCACCGCCGTGTCCAACGCGCGCCCGAAGATCGCCGACTACCCGTTCACCACGCTGCATCCCAACCTGGGCGTGGTGCGCGTGAGCCATGAAAAGAGCTTCGTGATCGCCGACATTCCCGGCCTGATCGAAGGCGCCGCCGACGGCGCCGGCCTGGGCGTGCAGTTCCTGCGCCACCTGCAGCGCACCGGCCTGCTGCTGCACATCGTCGACGTCGCGCCGTTCAACGAGGAAGTCGATCCGGTCAAGGAAGCCAAGGCCATCGTCAAGGAGCTGAAGAACTACGACCAGTCGCTGTTCGACAAGCCGCGCTGGCTGGTGCTCAACAAGCTGGACGTGGTGCCCGAGGGCGAGCGCGCCAAGCGCGTGAAGGACTTCGTCAAGCGCTTCGGCTGGAAGGGCCCGGTGTTCGAAATCTCGGCGCTGAACCGCGACGGCTGCGAAGAGCTGATCAACGAGATCTACAGCTACCTCGAGACCAAGCGCGCCGAAGAGCATCGCGCCGAAGAAACGCAGATGACCGAGGAAGCCCGCGGCATCTCCAGCATCGATCCGGACGATCCGCGCTTCAAAGTCATCGACTGAGCAATTGCGCCGGTCGCGCTGCCCCCACGGGCGGCTGCGCGGCCGTTCCGTTCAGGCTATCATCTCCGCTTTCGGATTTCGCGTCTCAGAACAATATGCAATCGGTCATTCAAAGCGCCAAACGGCTGATCATCAAGGTAGGTTCATCGCTGGTCACCAATGACGGCAAGGGCTTGGACGCCGGCGCCATCGCGCGCTGGGCCGAGCAGATCGCGCAGTTGCGCGCGCTGGGCAAGGAAGTGGTGCTGGTCAGCTCCGGCGCCGTGGCCGAGGGCATGCAGCGCCTGGGCTTTGACAAGCGCCCCACCGGCATCCATCACCTGCAGGCCTGCGCCGCCGTCGGCCAGATGGGCCTGGCGCAGATCTACGAAACGAGTTTCCGCAAGCACGAACTGCACACCGCCCAGGTGCTGCTGACCCACGCCGACCTGGCCGACCGCGAGCGCTATCTGAACGCGCGCTCCACGCTGTTTGCGCTGCTGCAGCTGGGCGTGGTCCCGGTCATCAACGAGAACGACACGGTCGTCACCGATGAAATCAAGTTCGGCGACAACGACACGCTGGGCGCGCTGGTGGCCAACCTGATCGAAGCCGACGCGCTGGTGATCCTGACCGACCAGCCTGGCCTGTTCACCGCCGATCCGCGCAAGGATCCGGCCGCGACCTTGATCACCGAGGCGCGCGCGGGCGACCCCGCGCTGGAGCTGATCGCCGGCGGCACCGGCACCGGCATCGGCCGCGGCGGCATGCTGACCAAGATCCTCGCGGCCAAGCGCGCGGCCACTTCGGGCGCGCATACCGTGATCGCCTGGGGCCGCGAAGAGAGCGTGCTGACCCGCCTGGCCGCGGGCGAAGCGATCGGCACCCAGTTGAACGCCGAGACCGCGCAGCTGACCGCGCGCAAGCAATGGATGGCCGACCACCTGCAGACCGCCGGTCGCGTGGTGCTGGACGCCGGCGCAGTGCAGAAGCTGACTTCGGAAGGCAAATCCCTGCTGCCCATCGGCGTGGTGGAAGTGGCCGGCGAGTTCGGCCGCGGCGACGTGATCACCTGCGTGGACGCATCCGGCCGGGCGATCGCGCGCGGCATGAGCAACTACACCAGCTCGGACGCGCGCCGCATCATCCGCCATCCGTCCTCGGAAATCCACGCCATCCTCGGGTTCGTGGAGGAGCCGGAGCTGGTCCACCGCGACAACATGGTGCTGCTCTGATCAGGTCGGAAATTGTATAAACGATAAAAAAGCGCGGCCATGCCGCGCTTTTTTCATGGCGCCCCGGAAGGGCGTTTCGCGTCGGTTCAGCGGCGTACCGGATCGATGCGCGTCTGCGACTTCAGGCGGGCGACGATGCTCTTGAGGTTCTCGTTGTCGGCGATCATCTTGCCGTCGCAGAAGTAGTCGCGGAACAGCGCGCCGTCGATGCGGTTGACGCCGATGTCGCGGATCGGCTGCCATTTGTCGCGGCGCGAGCGCGACCACTTGCCGTCCGGATGGCCGAAGGCGTAGGTCTTCTTTTCCCAGGTCTCGCAACGCATGCCTTCATACATGACGTTGACGGCGCCGCCTTCGGTGCGGGTCACGACCGTGTAGCGGACCACCTTGTCGCCGCCGATGGAGACCGAGTTCAGGTCCACATAGGCCTTCATGGTGGCGTTGGGGCTGAGGTAGAACTCGGCCAGGTTCTGGTCCTGCGGCGTGGGCGGCAGCTGCACGGCGATTTCCTGCCAGGGCTTTTCTTCGTCGTCGAAGTCCTCGTCCAGGCTTTGCGCCAGCGTGCCGGCGCAGGCGGCGGCCAGCGAGCACGCCAGCACGGCGCGGCGCAGCAGGCGCAGATTGGAGGAGGACGATTTGGCGTACTGCTGGGGCTGCTGGAACGATGGCATGGGACTCACTTGGTGTCGGGCGAAGGGGCTGCGTCGGGCGGCAAGGCCTGTTGCGGCTGGTTCTTGTGCTGGTTGCCGGGGCGCGCGCCGCGCGGGTGCGGACCATGCGAAGGGCGATTCAGGAAGCGCGAGAGCTCCTGCAGCGCCTGCTGGTAGACCTCGCGCTTGAACTCGATCACCACGTCCAGCGGGACCCAGTAGTCGTGCCAGCGCCAGGCGTCGAATTCGGGATGCGAGGTGCCGCGCAGGTTGACGTCGCAGTCGCGGCCGACCATGCGCAGCAGGAACCAGATCTGTTTCTGGCCGCGATAATGGCCGCGCACTTCGCGCTTGATGAAATGGTCGGGGACTTCGTAACGCAGCCAGTCGCGGGTGCGGCCGATGATCTTCACATGTTCGGCGCGCAGGCCGATTTCCTCTTCGAGCTCGCGGAACATCGCCTGCTCGGGCGTCTCGCCGTGCTTGATGCCGCCTTGCGGAAATTGCCATGAGTGCTCGCGCACGCGCTTGCCCCACCACACCTCGTTCTGGGCGTTGAGCAGAATGATGCCGACGTTCGGGCGAAAGCCTTCTCGATCCAGCATGGTGTACCTCAAAACTTTCTGCGGCTGGACGTCCCTCTCAGGCGGACTCGTGCGACTGCGCGCGCGGCCGGAACGGCAGCGCGGCGGGCGCGTCAGGAGCAATCACATCGATAAGCGGATGTCATTGAAACTAGGACCAATTCTGCAAAGAGTGGGCGCATCAGCCAGCTAATCCTTTAAAATTAGAACGATTATAACCCTCCTCTTTTTAAAAAGAACCGACCGTCATGCGCGCCTCACGTTTTTTTATTTCCACCCTGAAAGAAGCTCCTTCTGACGCTGAAATCGTCAGCCACAAGCTGATGATGCGCTCGGGGATGATCAAGCGTCTTGGCGCCGGCATCTACACCTATATGCCGATGGGCCTGCGCGTGATCCGCAAGGTCGAGGCGATCGTGCGCGAGGAAATGAACCGCGCCGGCGCCATCGAGCTGCTGATGCCGGTGGTGCAGCCGGCCGAGCTGTGGCAGGAAACCGGCCGCTGGAACAAGATGGGCGCCGAGCTGATGCGCGTGAAGGATCGCCATGGCCGCGACTTCGCCATCCAGCCGACTTCCGAGGAAGTGGTGACCGACGTGGCCCGTACCGAGCTGCGCAGCTACAAGCAGCTGCCGGTGAACTTCTATCACATCCAGACCAAGTTCCGCGACGAGCGTCGCCCGCGCTTCGGCCTGATGCGCGGCCGCGAATTCACGATGAAGGACGCCTACTCCTTCGACCGCGACATGGACGGACTGAAGAAGTCCTACCAGGCGATGTATGACGCCTATGTGCGCATCTTCACCCGCTTCGGTCTGGAGTTCCGCGCCGTGGCCGCCGACAACGGCGCCATCGGCGGTTCCGGTTCGCATGAGTTCCACGTGATCGCCGCCACCGGCGAAGACGCGCTGGTCTACTGCCCGACCTCCGACTACGCCGCCAACATGGAAGCGGCCGAAGCGCTGGCCATCGACAGCGCGCGCGGCGCCGCCAAGGAAGAACTGAAGAAGACTGCCACTCCCGGCAAAGCCAAGTGCGAGGCCGTGGCCGAACTGCTGGGCCTGCCGCTGGCGCGTACCGTCAAGTCCATCGTGCTGGCGGTCGACAACGAAGATCCCGCCAAGAAGGAAATCTGGCTGCTGATGCTGCGCGGCGACCATGAACTGAACGAAGTGAAGGCCAGCAAGGTCCCGGGCCTGGGCACCTATCGCTTTGCCAACGAAGCCGAGATCGTCGAGTACTTCGGCACCCCGCCGGGCTACCTGGGCCCGATCGGCACCAGGAAGCCGGTCAAGGTGGTGGCCGACCGCACCGTGGCCAACATGGCCGACTTCGTCTGCGGCGCCAATGAAGCAGACTTCCACTACACCGGCGCCAACTGGGGCCGTGACCTGCCCGAGCCGCTGGTGGCCGACCTGCGCAACGTGGTCGAGGGCGACGCCTCGCCGGATGGCCGTGGCGTGCTGGCGATCCAGCGCGGCATCGAAGTGGGCCACGTGTTCCAGCTGGGCACCACCTATTCGGAGTCGATGAAGGCCACCTACCTGGATGAAGCCGGCAAGCCGCAGCCGCTGGTGATGGGCTGCTACGGCATCGGCGTGACCCGTATCCTGGGTGCGGCCATCGAGCAGAACTTCGACGAGCGCGGCATCATCTGGCCGACCTCGATTGCGCCCTTCCAGGTGGTGCTGTGCCCGATGGGCTACGACCGCAGCGAAGCGGTCAAGACCGAGATCGACAAGCTGTACGCGCAGCTGACCGATGCCGGCGTGGACGTGGTGCTGGACGACCGCGGCGAGCGCCCGGGCGCGATGTTCGCCGACTGGGAGCTGATCGGCGTGCCGCACCGCATCGTGGTGGGCGACCGCGGCCTGAAGGACGGCAACGTCGAATACCAGGGCCGTCGCGATACCGAAGCGACCCAGGTGCCGCTGGCCGACGCGCTGTCCTTCATCAAGGGCAAGCTGGCGGCCTGAGGCTTCGACGCCGCACAACGACGCGGCGCCACGGGAGGACGATAAAAAAGGCGGATGCCAATGGCATCCGCCTTTTTCTTTTGCTCTCTGCTCTTCCTTGTTCTTTTGCAGGCCGTTCCGCTTGCAGCTTCCTGCTTTCCTGCTTACTGGCTGGACGTCGGCGTGCCCGGAACGATGGTCACGGTCTCGCGGTAGATGCCGCCGTCGCGCGCATTGCCGTCAGCCACGCCGCCACCGTTCATGCGCTTTTCGCAGTCGACGCGGTTGATCTGCGGCAGGCCTTCGCAGCGCTTCATGGCGTTTTCCTTCAGTTGCGCCTGGCCGGGGTCGGTCAGGTTGCCGCGGCCCGCTTCATACTTGGCGGCGCCGGCCTCGCGCAGGCAGGTGGCGCGATCCTGGTTGGAGCTGCCGTTGTTGCAGGCGGCGACCTCCTGCTTGTAGGTCGAGTTGTCCGCCTTGCCGGCCGCGAAGACATGCGAGGCGCCGCCCAGGGCGGCCAGGCCGATCACCAAGGCACAGGCCGAACGACCGATCTGGTGATGAAATTTGGGTTGCTGGTTTGCCATGGTCATTTCCTTTCTTGTGTGGATGCGCTTGCGGCAAGCTCATCGATGAATGACTGGTGATAGACACCCGTTTCCGCCGGCGGGTTCGCGCTTGCATCGGGGCAATCATTGCAGGATGTTTCGCGGTCGCAGCGACCGCAAACTGCCCGCAGGCACGCGCCGATGCAGGCCGCGCAGACACCACTGCAAAGTAGCCCCATGGTAGGCGGCGCACGGCGGCGGCGCCATCAGAAAAGCGGACGATATCGGGTCGGACAAGCGGAATGCGCGCGCAGGAGAAACGCGCACGGGGGAGGGCGGGGAGGCAGGATGGCGTCGCGTTGAAACATTCCGTCACAAAACAAAAACGCCCGCATGCTGCGCGGGCGTTTTTGTTTGCAAGACGCTTGCAAACCGCGGACGGCGAGATCAGCTCAGGTGGGCCGAAATCAGCTTGGTCATTTCGAACATCGTGACCTGCTTCTTGCCGCCGAAGATGGCTTTGAGCTTGTCGTCGGCATCGATGTTGCGCTTGTTCTCGGTGTTTTGCAGCTTGTGCTTCTTGATGTATTCCCAGACCTTCTTGGTCACCTCGGTGCGCGGCAGCGGCTTGGAACCGACCACTTCGCCCAGGGCTGCCGACGGGGTCAGCGGCTTCATGAATGCGGCATTGGGAGTGCGCTTCGCGGCGGGCTTCTTGGCTGCCGGCTTGGCTGCGGTTTTTGCTGCGGCCTTCTTCGGTGCTGCTTTCGGAGCTGCCTTTGCTGCTGGCTTGGCCGCCGGCTTGGCGGCTGCCTTCGGGGCCGCCTTAGGCGCTGCAGCCTTGGCTGCGGGCTTCTTGGCTGCCGGTTTGGCGGCGGTTTTTGCTGCGGGCTTCTTTACTGCGGCTGCTGGTTTTTTTGCTGTGGCCATCTGAAAGACTCCTTCGACAAGGAATGGATTGGATGCGTCAATTACGCACCGCTAATAGTGGTGTGGATTGCGCGGCCACGCAAGTATTTTTTACGGGTTTTCGGCGCAAAAACACCGGGAAACAACGGGCCCGGCCGATTCGCCGACAAGCCGCGCCGGTAAAGGGATCGCGGCGGATGGCAGTGGACCGCGCAACAGCATTATTCGCACCATCGGCGGGCGTGATCCGGCGATGTAAACCGCGTGTTAATTTTTACAATTTCAGCGCCGTTTTCGTGCGTTCTCCAGGACGGAGAAAAGAGGCGGGAAGGAGAAGGGAGGGGCGCAAGAAAATCCGGCGGCGCTGCGGCCGCCGGACAGAGGGAAACCGGGGGATTTCAGCGCATGCCGCCGGGCAGCATGCCCTTCATGCCGCGCATCATCTTCATCATGCCGCCGCCCTTGAGCTTCTTCATCATCGATTGCATCTGCTCGAACTGCGACAGCATGCGGTTGACTTCCTGCACCTGCACGCCGGCGCCGGCGGCGATGCGGCGCTTGCGGGCCGCCTTGATCAGCTCGGGCTTGGCGCGTTCGGCCGCGGTCATCGAATTGATGATGCCTTCCATGCGGCGCACGTTCTTCTCGGCCTGGTCCATGTTGGCGTTGCCGGCGGCGGCTTGCATCTGCGCCGGCAGCTTGTCCAGCAGGCCGGAGAGGCCGCCCATCTTCTTCATCTGCGACAGCTGCGCCTTGAAGTCGTTGAGGTCGAACTTGCCGCCGCCCTTGATCTTGTTGGCCAGGCCTTCGGCCGCGGCCATGTCCACGCCCTTGCGGGCTTCCTCGACCAGCGCCAGGATGTCGCCCATGCCCAGGATGCGGTTGGCCATGCGCGAGGGGTCGAAGGCTTCCAGGCCGTCCAGCTTCTCGGCCACGCCGGCGAACTTGATCGGCTTGCCGGTGATGTGGCGCACCGACAGCGCGGCGCCGCCGCGCGAGTCGCCGTCCAGCTTGGTCAGCACGATGCCGGTCAGCGGCAGGGCGTCGCTGAAGGCGCGGGCGGTGTTGATGGCATCCTGGCCGAGCATGGCGTCGACCACGAACAGGGTTTCGATCGGCTTGATGGCGCTGTGCACGGCGCGGATCTCGTCCATCATCTCCTGGTCGATACCCAGGCGGCCGGCGGTGTCGACGATCAGCACTTCGTGATGGTGCTTCTTGGCCCAGTCCAGCGCGGCCAGGGCGATGTCGACCGGCTTGTCGGTCGGCTGGCTGGGGAAGAAGTCGGCGCCGGCCTGGCCGGTCACGGTTTCCAGCTGGCCGATGGCGGCCGGGCGGTAGACGTCGGCGGAGACGGTCAGCACTTTCTTTTTCTTGTTTTCGCGCAGGTACTTGGCCAGCTTGCCGACGGTGGTGGTTTTACCCGCGCCTTGCAGGCCGGCCATCAGGATGATCGCCGGCGGCTGGGTGGCGAAGTTGAGCTGCGAGGCCTCGGGGCCAAGGTCGGCGCCCATCAGGCTGGCCAGCTCGCGCTGCACCACGCCCACCAGCGCCTGGCCCGGGGTCAGCGAGCCGATCACTTCTTCGCCGACCGCCTTTTCCTTGACCTTGGCGATGAACTCGCGCACGGCGGGCAGGGCGACGTCGGCCTCCAGCAGCGCCAGGCGCACTTCGCGCAGCATCTCGGCGGTATTCGATTCGGTCAGGCGCGCCTCGCCGCGCATGGTTTTGACGACTTTGGCGAGGCGTTGGGTCAGGTTGTCTAGCATGGTGATGTCTGCAAATGAGTGAGGCCCGCGGCCTGAAAGCGGCGCGGGGCCGGGCAATCCCGCATTTTAACCGATCGGCCCGCCGCACTCGCGGCGGCGATGCTGTCCATATGGTGGTTGTAAGGGAAATTAACAGCTTGTACTGGGGCCTGACTTTGTGTATACATTTGGCCTGAATTTCCAAGCGCATCAAGAGCAAAAAGGCCCCGGTCCCGCCGGGCGCCCGACCATCGAGACCTGCCGGAGCGCACCGGCCAACGGAACAATAACGAGCACAAGAGGAGAACGGAAATGCAGAAGAAACTGATCGCACTGGCCCTGCTGGCGAGCGCCGGCTTTTCGGCAAGCAGCCAGGCCGCCGACGAGGTGATCCGCCTGGGCAACCTGAAATTCGCCCACTACGGCGCGGTGTCCTATATCAAGGAGATCGCCCCCAAGTGCGGCATCAAGGTCGATGAAAAGGTGTTCCCCAAGGGCCCCGACGTGATGCAGGGCATCCTGGCCGGTGAGCTCGACGTGGGCACCACCGCATCGGAGGCCGCCATCTCGGGCCGCGCCAACGGCGCGCCGATCTACGTGGTGGCCGGTTTCGCCAAGGGCGGCGCGCGCCTGGTGGCGGGCAAGGATTCCGGCATCAAGTCGGTCAAGGACTTGAAGGGCAAGAAGGTCGGCGTCACCCGCGGCGGCATCCACGAGGTGCTGCTGGACGCCGAGCTGGGCCAGAACGGCCTGTCGGCCAAGGACGTGACCATCGTCTACCTGGCCTTCGCCGACCTGAACCAGGCGCTCCTGGGCAAGAACATCGACGCCATGATGCAAAGCGAGCCGCAGTCCTCGCAGGCCATCAACAAGGGCTTCGGCGTGGAGGTGATGAAGCCTTACGACACCCCGATCGGCGAACCCTACCGCACCATGGTGATGACCGAGAAGTTCTACAAGGAAAAGCGTCCGCTGGCCGAGAAATTCATGAAGTGCTTCCTGGAAGCCACCAAGACCTTCATGGACAAGCCGGAGACCGCCGAGAAGTACGTGCGTGAAGTGATCTTCAAGAACCAGATCACCAAGGAAGACTTCTACGACGCCATCGGCAACTCGCCTTATGCCTACAACATCACGGCCGAGCATATCCAGGTCACCACCGACACCATGGCCAAGTACGGCACCGGCAAGATGGCCAAGCCGCCGGTGGCCAAGGATTGGGTGAAGCTGGACCTGCTCGATGATGCCAAGAAGAGCATGAACCTCAAGTAAGGAAGGCGTCATGGCAAAACAGAAGACGGGGGGCGTCCTGCAGGGACTGCTGGTGCCCCTGATCGTGATCGCGATCTGGGAAGGCGCTTCCCGGGCAGGCTGGATCAATCCGCAGATCCTGCCTTCGCCCTGGGCGGTGCTGCACAAGTGGTACGAGTACGCCACGCCGATGAAGCCCTACGACGCCGCCGCCGACGGCAGCTGGCTGGCCTGGGCCTTCTCGGGCGAGCTGGTGATGGACGCCATCGGCAGCCTGTACCGCGTGGTGGCGGGCTTCCTGATCGGCGCCGGCCTGGCGTTGCCGCTGGGTCTCTTGATGGGTTCCAGCCAGCGCATCTACGGCCTGATGAACCTGACCGTGCAGGTGATCCGCCCGATCCCGCCGATCGCCTACATCCCGCTGGCGATCCTGTGGTTCGGGCTGGGCAATCCGCCGGCCCTGTTCCTGATCTCGCTGGGCGCGTTCTTCCCGGTGCTGATGAACACCATCGCCGGCGTGCGCCAGGTCGACAGCATCTACCTGCGCGCGGCGCGCAACCTGGGCGCCAGCCAGAGCACGCTGTTCATGCGCGTGATGCTGCCGGCGGCCGTGCCCTACATCCTGTCGGGCGTGCGCATCGGCATCGGCACCGCCTTCATCGTGGTGATCGTGGCCGAGATGATCGCGGTCAGCAACGGCCTGGGTTTCCGCATCATGGAAGCGCGCGAGTATTTCTGGTCGGACAAGATCATCGCCGGCATGATCACCATCGGCCTCTTGGGCCTGGCGATCGACCTCGGCATGAGCCGCCTGAACAACTACATGCTGCGCTGGCACCGCGGGCTGGAGAACTGACATGAGCACCAACCATTCTTCGCCGCAGATCCGGATATCGGGCGTGAACAAGGTCTTCAAGACCGACGACCGCGAGGTCGTGGCCCTGAAGGACATCAACCTCGAGATCCCGGACGGCCAGTTCGTCTGCCTGCTCGGTCCCTCGGGCTGCGGCAAGTCGACCTTGCTCAACGCCATCGCCGGCTTTGCGCTGCCTTCTTCGGGCAGCATCACCACCGGCGGCAAGCTGGTGGAAGAGCCGGGGCCGGACCGCGGCATGGTGTTCCAGGAATACGCGCTGTTCCCCTGGATGACGGTGGAGCAGAACGTCGCCTTCGGCCTGGAGATCAAGGGCACGCCCAAGGCCGAGATCACCGCGCGCGTGACCCAGCTGCTGGACAAGCTGGGCCTGATCGACTTCCGCAGCCGCTTCCCCAAGGACCTGTCGGGCGGCATGCGCCAGCGGGTGGCGATCGCCCGCGTGCTGGCGCTGGACTCGCCCATCATGCTGATGGACGAGCCCTTCGGCGCGCTCGATGCGCTGACCCGGCGCAACCTGCAGGATGAGCTGCTGCGCATCTGGGACGAGTTCAGGAAGACCATCGTCTTCGTCACCCACAGCATCGAGGAAGCCATCTACCTGGCCGACCGCATCGTGGTGATGACCTACCGCCCCGGCACCATCAAGCGCGACATGATGGTCAGCCTGCCGCGCCTGCGCGATCCGGCCGATCCCGAGTTCAACGCCCTGAAGCGCGAACTCGGCCAGCTGGTGATGGAGGAGCAGCAGCGCCATCACAACGCCGAGATGAAGGCGGCCGCGGTCGACTGAACCCCGGCGCAGGCCCACGGACACGGCAGGCTCGCCTGCCGTGTTTCGTTTGGGCGTGTAAAATGCGCCCCCGCCCGGCCGCCGGGCGGTCTTTGATTCCACGAATTCGCCTCTATATATAGAGGAGATGTTTTTCGCGTCGGCCGCGCGGGCTCATCGGCCGCGATCGCCGCCTGCAGGCGGGCCGCGCCGGTGGGACGTGGTCCGACATGGTGTAAACTTAGCCGATGCAAACTTATTTCTTCATCCTGGCCGCGCTGCTCTACCTGGGCTGCGCCTTCATGCCTTCGGAGCGGCGCACGCCGATTTCCCTGGGCATCGTGCTCGGCTGGGTCCTGCACGGCGGGGCGCTGCTGTCGGACATGTTCGCCCCCGAGGCGCTGCGGGTCGGGTTTGCGGTGATGCTGTCGGCCACGCTGTGGATCTCGGTGGCCGCCTACTGGCTGGAGAACCGCAACTTCTCGCTCGACAGCATGCGCGTGCTGGTGCTGCCGGTGGCCGCCGTGTCGGTGGTGCTGCCCAGCATCTTCCCCGGCAACATGATCGTCTTGGCGGGCAAGTCGGACTGGTTCCTGGCGCACATCGCCATCTCCATCCTGGCCTACAGCACGCTGACCATCGCCGCCTTCCACGCGGTGCTGATGGTGCTGCAGGAGTCGCGCCTGCATACGCGCCCGGGTCCGGCCGCGCAGACCGGCTGGTTCGCCATGGCGCTGGATCGCCTGCCGGCGCTGCTGACGATGGAAAAATTGCTGTTTCGCCTGATCGGCTTCGGTTTCGTCCTGTTGACGCTGACCGTGCTGTCGGGCGTTGTGTTCTCCGAGCAGTTGTTCGGCACGCCCTTCCGGTGGGACCACAAGACGGTCTTCACCATGCTGTCCTGGCTGCTGTTCGGCCTGCTCCTGGCCGGCCGCCGCTGGCAGGGGTGGCGGGGGCGCACCGCGCTGAGCTTCACGCTGGCCGGTTTCGCCATCCTTTTATTGGCTTATGTGGGCAGCCGGTTCGTGCTTGAAGTCGTGCTGCATCGGGTACTGACATGAAATATCTGATCTGGCTGGTGGTGCTGCTGGCCGTGGTGGTGTGGTTCCAGCGCGCCAAGAAATCGATGCTGGCCGGCAGCGATGCGGCCCAGGACGCGGCCGGCTCGGGCATGCCCAAGCCCAAGGCCTCGCGCTTCAAGCGTCGCAGCGAAGGCGCCGAGACCATGGTGCAGTGCGCGCACTGCGGCATCCATTTCCCGGTGTCCGAAGCCGTGGTGCACGCCTCGGGCGCGCATTACTGCTGCGAAGAACACCGCCGCCTGGCCTCGTTCTGATTCCATGACCGACTCCGCTACCGACGCCGGCGCATGGTTCATCGACGGCGAAGGCTGGTGCAGCGCCGCCCGCCGCGAGCCTTCGCCGAACTGCGATGAGCGGCCCGACGGCTGCATCACCGACCTGCTGGTGATCCACAACATCAGCCTGCCGCCAGGCGTGTTCGGCGGTCCGTATGTCGCCGACCTGTTCTGCAACCGGCTGGACTACGACGCCCATCCCTATTTCGACCAGTTGCGGCCGTTGCGGGTGTCGGCCCATTTCCTGATCCGGCGCGACGGCGAGGTGGTCCAGTTCGTTTCGGCCAACCGGCGCGCCTGGCATGCCGGGGTCTCGGTGTTCGACGGTCGCGAGCGCTGCAATGACTTTTCCATCGGCATCGAGGTCGAAGGCAGTGACTTCGAACCCTTTTCCCAAGCCCAGTATCCGGCGCTGGCAGGCCTGACCGCGGCACTGGCGCAGCGCTATGCGCTCGCTGACGTGGCCGGGCACGAGCACATCGCGCCGGTGCGCAAAACCGACCCCGGTCCCTTTTTCGACTGGGGGCGCTACCGGGAAGAATTGGCGAAAATAATTAACGGCGCGCAATTGCGCTTCCCTTCAGGACTTCCTGAAAGTCAAGCGGGCCTGGGCTGAAAAATTAGAGAAATAGCGGTTGCATCATCGGAATGCCGATACTAGAATTAGTCTCAATCGTTCTTTTGGTACTAGATGTAGTGTGTCAGATCGAAGTTGTACCCGGGTCTTCATCCACGGCAGATCCGCGATGGCAGTGCTTCAGAAGGTGAAAGGTTCGTGAGGCAGTAACCAAGTCCTACAACGTCTCGCGTCCCATCCAGCCTTCTTCCAACCGTCTTACTCATCAGTTTCAAAGCAGTTTTGGTTTTTGCGTCAGCATGAATGTCCACGCAAGCGGATACTCATTGTGGGACGCTTCTGTCGTTCGCGAACCTCCCGCAGCTGTGGAGGTTCTACTTTAGCAACTCGGGGCAATTGCCATGCGGTTGTCTGACTTATGTATTTAGGAGGCTAAGTGCGCTCAACTCAAGAAATTTCCGTTAAATCTCCTGCCGCGTATGGCGGCGCTGCTGATCTGGAGTCGTCTTCCGACGCATCCCAGGCATCCGCCGTCAAATCCGGCGCCGGCCTGGGCGAATACCGCATCATCCGCCGCAACGGCGCCGTGGTCGGTTTCGAACCCTCGAAGATCTCCATCGCCGTGACCAAGGCCTTCCTGGCCGTCAACGGCGGACAGGGCGCAGCCTCGGCGCGCGTGCGCGAGATGGTGGAGCAGCTGACCACCAACGTGGTCTCGGCGCTGGTGCGCCGCCAGCCCACCGGCGGAACTTTCCATATCGAAGATATCCAGGACCAGGTCGAACTGGCCCTGATGCGCTCCGGCGAGCATGACGTCGCCCGCGCCTACGTGCTGTACCGCGCCAAACGCATGGAAGAGCGCGCCCAGCAGGGCGCCGCCACCAAGGCCGAGGTCGCCGCGCCGCAGCTGCACGTGATCGAAGACGGCAAGAGCCGTCCGCTGGATATCGCCGAAGTGCGCACCCTGATCGAAGCCGCCTGCGTCGGCCTGGAAAAGCACGTCGACAGCGAAGCCATCCTGGCCGAGACCGTCAAGAACCTGTACGACGGCGTGCCCGTCGAAGAGCTGTACAAGTCCGCCATCCTGGCTGCCCGCGCGCTGATGGAAAAGGACCCGGCCTACAGCCAGGTGACCTCGCGCCTGCTGATGCACACCATCCGCAAGGAAGTGTTCGGCAAGGAAGTGGCCCAGGCCGATGCCCCGGCCGAGTACCTCGAGTACTTCCCGGCCTACGTCAAGAAGGGTATCGACGCCGAGCTGCTCGACACCAAGCTGGGCCAGTTCGACCTGGCGCGCCTGGCCGCCGCCATCAAGCCCGAGCGCGACCTGCAGTTCGGCTACATCGGCCTGCAGACCCTGTACGACCGCTACTTCCTGCACATCCGCGGCACCCGCATCGAAATGCCCCAGGCTTTCTACATGCGCGTGGCGATGGGCCTGGCCCTGAACGAGATCGACCGCGAAGCCCGCGCCATCGAGTTCTACGACCTGCTGTCCTCGTTCGACTTCATGAGCTCGACCCCGACCCTGTTCAACTCGGGCACCCTGCGTTCGCAGCTGTCGTCGTGCTACCTGACGACCGTGGCCGATGACCTCGACGGCATCTACGAAGCCATCAAGGAAAACGCCCTGCTGGCCAAGTTCGCCGGCGGCCTGGGCAACGACTGGACCCCGGTGCGCGCCCTGGGCGCCCACATCAAGGGCACCAACGGCAAGTCGCAAGGCGTGGTGCCGTTCCTGAAGGTGGTCAACGACACCGCCGTGGCGGTCAACCAGGGCGGCAAGCGCAAGGGCGCGGTCTGCGCCTACCTGGAAACCTGGCACATGGACATCGAGGAATTCCTCGAGCTGCGCAAGAACACCGGCGACGATCGCCGCCGCACCCACGACATGAACACCGCGAACTGGATTCCCGACCTGTTCATGAAGCGCGTGATGGAAAAGGGCGAGTGGACCCTGTTCTCACCAAGCGACACCCCGGACCTGCACGATAAGTTTGGCAAGGCATTCGAACAGGCCTACCTCGGCTATGAAGCCAAGGCCGCCAGCGGCGAACTGAAGCTGTTCAAGAAGATCCAGGCTGTCGACCTGTGGCGCAAGATGCTGTCGATGCTGTTCGAAACCGGTCACCCCTGGATCACCTTCAAGGATCCTTGCAACATCCGTTCGCCGCAGCAGCACGTGGGCGTGGTTCACAGCTCCAACCTGTGCACCGAGATCACCCTGAACACCAACGAGTCGGAAATCGCCGTGTGCAACCTGGGCTCGGTCAACCTGCCGGCCCACCTGGTCAACGGCGAGCTGGACCATGCCAAGCTGCAGCGCACCATCCGCACCGCGATGCGCATGCTGGACAACGTGATCGACATCAACTACTACGCCGTCAAGAAGGCGCGTGACTCCAACCTGCGTCACCGTCCGGTGGGCATGGGCATCATGGGCTTCCAGGACTGCCTGCACATCAAGCGCGTGCCGTACGCCTCGATGGACGCCGTCGCCTTCGCCGACCGTTCGATGGAAGCCGTCTGCTACTACGCCTACTGGGCCTCGACCGAGCTGGCCGAAGAGCGCGGCCGCTACACCTCCTACCGCGGTTCGCTGTGGGATCGCGGCATCCTGCCGCAGGATTCCCTGAAGCTGCTGGCCGAAGAACGCGGCGGCTACCTGGAAGCCGACAGCAGCGAGACCATGGACTGGACCTCCCTGCGCGCACGCATCGCCGAACACGGCATGCGCAACTCGAACTGCGTGGCGATCGCCCCGACCGCGACCATTTCGAACATCATCGGCGTGTCGGCCTGCATCGAGCCGACCTACCAGAACCTGTACGTGAAGTCGAACCTGTCGGGCGAATTCACCGAAATCAACGAGTACCTGGTGCGTGACCTGAAGGCGCGCGGCCTGTGGGACGAAGTGATGGTCGCCGACCTGAAGTACTTCGACGGCAGCCTGGCCAAGATCGATCGCGTGCCGCAAGACCTGCGCGACATCTACGCCACCGCTTTCGAAGTGGATCCGTCGTGGCTGGTGGAAGCCGCCTCGCGCCGCCAGAAGTGGATCGACCAGGCCCAGTCGCTGAACATCTACATGGCCGGCGCATCCGGCAAGCGCCTGGACGAGACCTACAAGCTGGCATGGCTGCGCGGCCTGAAGACCACCTACTACCTGCGCACCATCGGCGCCACCCACACCGAGAAGTCGACTTCCCGCGCCGGCGCGCTCAACGCCGTGTCGGTGGACGGCGTCAGCGGCGGCGCGGCGGCATCGGCTGCGGCCGTGCCGGCGGCGCAGATCGCCTCGGCAGCAGCGGCCAGCAGCGCCTACGTCATGCCGACGCCGGGCGCTTCCATCGAAGCCGACGGTCCGGTCTGCACCATGCGTCCGGGCGACCCGGGCTTCGAAGAGTGCGAGGCCTGCCAGTAAGAAGCCAGAAAGCCGGCCGGAATCGCAAGCTCATGAGATGGATCAATTCCATCCTCGGCAGCTGCCAGCAAGATTCCGGGCCGGTCTTCACAGCCGGCGCATCGCGGTGAACTTCACCGGATGCGCCGTTGTCACCTCAATAGACTAGATGCAGTGTCCGGCGCGATATCGCCGACGCATCGCAACAAACCACAAAGAAGGAATCGATATGCTTTCCTGGGATGATCAAGCAAGCCCCAAGCCCCACACGCCGCAGCCTCAGCTGCAGCCCACCTTCGGCGCGCCGTTCGCCGAGGCCGCGCTGAACCCGGCGCTGGTCACCCGTGACGCCCCGGTCGACACCACCCGCCGCGTGAACGCCGCCGACAAGCGCATCATCAACGGCCACACCGACGTCAACCAGCTGGTGCCGTTCAAGTACAAGTGGGCCTGGGACAAGTACCTGGCCGGCTGCGCCAACCACTGGATGCCGCAGGAAATCAACATGCAGCGCGACATCGAGCTGTGGAAGAACCCGAACGGCCTGACCGAAGACGAGCGCCGTCTGGTCAAGCGCAACCTGGGCTTCTTCGTGACCGCCGACTCGCTGGCCGCCAACAACATCGTGCTGGGCACCTACCGCCACATCACCGCGCCGGAGTGCCGCCAGTACCTGCTGCGCCAGGCCTTCGAAGAAGCGATCCACACCCACGCCTACCAGTACATCGTCGAGTCGCTGGGCCTGGACGAGGCAGAGATCTTCAACGCGTATCACGAAGTCGAATCGATCCGCGACAAGGACGAGTTCCTGATCCCCTTCATCGACGTGCTGACCGATCCAGAATTCAAGACCGGCACCGTCGAGACCGACCAGGCGCTGCTGAAGTCGCTGATCGTTTTCGCGTGCATCATGGAAGGCCTGTTCTTCTACGTCGGCTTCACGCAGATCCTTGCGCTGGGCCGCCAGAACAAGATGATGGGCGCCGCCGAGCAGTACCAGTACATCCTGCGCGACGAGTCCATGCACTGCAACTTCGGCATCGACTTGATCAACACCGTGAAGATGGAGAACCCGCATCTGTGGACTCCGGAATTCCGCGAAGAGATCAAATCGTTGTTTTTACGCGCGGTGGAGTTGGAATATCGTTACGCAGAGGATACAATGCCGCGAGGCGTGCTCGGGTTGAACGCAACGATGTTCAAGGGCTACCTCCGATTCATCGCTAATCGTCGCGCACAGCAAATCGGATTGGACCCGCTGTTCGCACAAGAAGAAAATCCGTTCCCGTGGATGAGCGAGATGATCGACTTGAAGAAGGAGCGCAACTTCTTTGAGACCCGGGTCATCGAATACCAAACCGGGGGCGCGCTGAGTTGGGAATGATGTGCTGTCTCGAAGTACTCTTCAGCGAGACATGAGCACCACGGCAGTCGGATAGCTTGCAAGATATCCGGCTGCTGAAACTGAAAGGCAATCGCCAAATTAATGAACAGTCAGAGGCCGAATCGTTCTTCTCTGTTATCGCCGCTTAACCCCATCGTGTCGGGTCAGGCGGCTTTTCCTTTGAAAAACCTGATGGTTTTTCAGGAGTGCTATTCCGACGCTGGCGTTTGAACACGCTGGCGTTTTTTTTGGCTTCGCGCCTGCTCCCGTAGTCGACTATCTCCTGCGCCTTAGCGCGGGCACTACCGGAGGGGCGTAGCCAAGATAGCTGAAGCGCTGCATAGGTGAGGGGATGCAGCAGTTCAGCTGGTGCCGAATTCATTAGCGCAAGCGACAGGCTGCTTGCGCCGATGAATAGCCCGCTTGCGTTCATCGCGATGTCGCAGGAGGGTTGCTTATATCAAGCTTGATTTTTTCCATTCACGTGAAGAAGGAGAAACAAAATGGCAACAGCAGCAAAGAAGCCAGCAGCGGCCAAGAAGCCCGCTGCCAAGAAGCCGGCAGCCGCCAAGGCAGCCGCAGCACCGAAGAAGGCCGTCGCCGCTAAGGCAGCAGCACCGAAGAAGGCAGTCGCTGCCAAGAAGCCGGTCGCCGCCAAGAAGGCAGCAGCTCCGAAGAAGGCAGTCGCCGCCAAGAAGCCGGTCGCCGCCAAGAAGGCAGCAGCTCCGAAGAAGGCAGTCGCCGCCAAGAAGCC
>NZ_NJGU01000016.1 GCF_002213415.1 Herbaspirillum robiniae
CATCTCCGGCATCTCCGGCATCTCCGGCATCTCCGACATCTCCAACACCTCCAACACCTCCAACACCTCCAACACCTCCAACACCTCCAACACCTCCAACACCTCCAACACCTCCAACATCTCCAACATCTCCAACATCTCCAACATCTCCAACATCTCCGTCATCTCCGTCATCTCCGTCATCCCGGCGAACGCCGGGATCCAGTGTCGTTCGTCGCGCCTCCGAGAACTTCGTTCGGACTGAGTAGCCGCTTTGCGGCGTATCGAAGTCAGCGTGCATACGGTTGTTTGACGCTCGGGTAGTCTGGTCTTGCTGCGTGCAGATGTACTGGCTCTGGTTCTATCTTTCTTCGGTCAGGAGGGAGCGCCGGGAGCGGCCCGGCAGCCGCTCACTTTTCTTGCTCCGCCAAGAAAAGTAAGCAAAAGAAGGCGGCCGCTACCGCCCAGCCCCTTCGGGGTCCCCGCTGAACCGTGCGGAAAAATGGGAAAGGAGGCAAGTCGCTACGCTCCGGCCTCCTTTCTGATCCATTTTTCCGCACGGTTCAGCGGCTGGGCAGAAGCGGACTTCCGATTCGGCTCGCCTGCGGCTTTGCCTTGTGTCCGGCTCGCCTTCGGCCTCGCGGTGCTTGCTGCTCGCTGCTCACCTGCGGCATCGATTTCGTGGCTCGCTATCCAATGTAATCCGTCATCCCGGCGCAGGCCGGGATCCAGCGTCGTTCGCGGCATCATCTCCATAGTTCGTTTTACGAAGCCGCCATCGCCGTCCCTCACACATCTCACACAATCGACGAGCAGAAGATTGCGAACACCCCTCCCCATCCCGATGCCGAAGGCGAGGCGGTTAAGTCTTCCCCTTGGGGGCCAGCCGGCGGGGCGCGGGGGAAAATGGATCAGAAAGGAGGCCGGAGCGCAGCGACTTGCCTCCTTTCCCATTTTTCTCCGCGCTCTGTCGGGTACCCCTCCGCAGGAGGGGCTGGACCTTAGGGGCCGCCTTCTTTTGCTTACTTTTCTTGGCGGAGCAAGAAAAGTGAGCGGCTGCCGGGCCGCCCCCGGCGCTCCGTTTCGACCGAAGAAAGATAGATATAGAGCCAGTACATCGGCATGCAGCAAGACCAGACTACCCAAACGAAAACAACCGCATACACGCTGACTTCGATACGCCGCACAAGCGGCTACTCAGCCAGAACAGGGTTCAAAGAAGCACAACGAACGACACTGGATCCCGGCCTTCGCCGGGATGACGGCGATGAAAGGAGCCAAGCGTGTATTGCGTAAGCACGTAAACAAGTAAGCGAATTGGCAAGCAGGCAGGCAGAAAACGGTGACGACGTGGAGCAGTAGTTCAAAACCCCAAATCAAACACCAACCAGCGCAAAGACAAAAGATCAAAACATTCAAAAATGGAATACAACATAAGAACTTAAGTCATACAGCGACTTGACTCCCCTTCCTATACTCCCCCTGCCGACACCCGCCACGTCCGCCGGCCGCGGCGGCGGAACCGGAATGACGCCGCCGCGGGGATAAACCGTGCGGGTGCCGGCACCCTTCTTCTGCGCACCCTGTCCACCCGCCCATAGCATGCCGCCGCCGCTATCGACCACCGGTCGTTCCGCTCTCCGTTTCCCATTTTCCTTGCGTCGTCTGCGCCTGTTGACCGAGCGCTGGCGCGCCCGTTTCCCGCTGCGCAACGCCAGCCTGTCGGAGGGCCTGCGCGCCGCCTGCGGGGCCAGCGCCATGCTGCTCCTGGGCGAGTGGCTGGGCAATCCGCTGTTCTCGTGGGCGGCCATCGGCGCCTTCCTGACCTGCCTGGCCGACAGCGCCGGTTCCAACCGCGCGCGGCTGGCTTCGATGGGGGGCTTCGCGCTGGCGTCCACGCTGGGCGGGATGCTGGCCGCGAGCGCCGCGGGGCTGGGCGTGGAGGCGGGTTTGCTGGCCATCATGGCCTGCGCCGGCGCGGCCGGATTTTCGCGCATCTATGGCGCCGCGGCCGGGCTGGTGCTGATGCTGGCGGCGGGCGTGTCGGCCATCATGGCCGATGCGCCGGTGGTGCTGTGGCCGTTTGCACACAGCCATGTGCTGGTCTATTTCGCGGGTTGCCTGTGGGCCATGCTGCTGGGGCTGACGGTGTGGCGCATCCATCCCTTCGCGCCGGCGCGCCAGGCGGTGGCGCGCGTCTACGGCACGCTGGCCGAGCTGGCGGCGGTGGCCGCGGACGGGCATGAGGGCGACGATGCGGCCCAGCTGGCGCATGCGGCCGAACTGGCGGCGCATACGCGTCGCCACGCCCGCTTCGACATCGCCGCCGCGCGCCGCGCCCTGGATGCGGTGGCGGCCGAGCGCACCGAGTCGCGCCGGCTCTACGAAAACCTGCTGGTGCGCCTGGCGCGCGCCGGCGATCTGCTCGACTGCATCACGGTGCTGGCCGACCTGCGGCTGACGCACTACCAGCAACACCAGGCGCGCCGCCGCACCACGCGCGTGCTGCAATCCATGTCGCAGCTGCTGCAAGGCATGCAGCGTGCCATGGCCAAAGGCGAGGACATCGCCGCGGCCGACGACGCCCGCATCATGCTGCGCCTGCGCCAGCTGGTGGCGCGCCTGCCCAGCGGCGCCGGCCGCGTGCTGCAGCTGGTGGAGGCGCCGCTGGCCGCCGGCGGCGACGCCGACGCCGACAATCCGGCCGGGCTCAAGCTGGCCGCCCGCGAAGCGCTGGCGCGGCCGCGCGGCATGCCGGCCCTGCTCCACCGGCTGCGCATGCTGTGGCGCAAGGGCGCGCTGCACGCCAACGCCGGCTCGGCCGAACTGCATCACGCCTGGCGCTGCGCCGCCGCCGCCGGCGTCACCTACCTCATCGTGCATCTGCTGGAACTGCCCTTCGGTTACTGGGCCACCATGGCGACCATGCTGGTGATGCAACCCACCATCGCCGACAGCTGGTCGCGCAGCATGGAGCGCGCCGTCGGCAGCGTGGTCGGCGGCGCGCTGGCCATCGCGCTGTGCCTGGTGGTGCATTCGCCGCTGGCGCTGGCGGTGCTGGTGTTTCCGCTGACGGTGCTGACCATGGCGCTGCGGCCGGTCAGCTATGGCTTGTACGCCACCTTCCTGACGCCGGTGTTCGTGCTGGTGGCCGATGTCGCCACCGAACCCGCGCAGCAGCTGACCAATGCCGCGCTGCGTGCCGGCAACAACGTCATCGGCGCGGCGGTGGCGGTGGCCGCCAGTTATCTGTTCTGGCCGCGCCGCCAGCCGGCCGACGTCGGCGCGCAGTTGCTGCGCATGGTGCGGCTCAACCTCGCCTACCTGGCCGACGCGATCGGCGGCGAGCAGGCGCCGGCCGATGCCGCGCGCATGCATGCGCACCGGCGCGACGCCTGCGTGGCCAATGTCGAGGCGGGGTTGCTGCTGCAGAGATCGATGCGCGAGCGCAGCTTGAACGAGCGCCAGGCCGGCGCCGGGCGTACCGCCGTGGCGCTGTCGCGTCGCCTTGCCGCCGACGCCAGCCACCTGTGGGCGCATCCGCAGCCGGCCGCGCCGCAACTGGGCGAATGGATCGCGGGCATCGACGCCGCGCTGGCGGCGACCGACGCGCTCGCGCTGCGCGAACTGTTGCGCCAGCGCCCCGCGCCGATGCAGCTGGCCCAGGCCGATGCGGTGGAAACGCTGTGCCTGCTGGCCGCCGCCGTGATGCCCGCAGGCAAATAAGCGGAAACAAAATCCCCCTTCCCGGTTCGAACGCGGAAACGCCTTGCATCCACCACGATGCAACCGCGACAACCTATGGAAGGGAAGCGATGACTCTGGACCTGGATTTTCTCTACAACATGAACGAGGGACCGTTGCGTTCCGGCCTCATCGTGCTGGGCGTGGCGCTGTTGTCGGTGGTGCTGGCCATCGTGATCCACCGCGCCGGCACGGCGCTGATACGTCGTCTCGCGCGCGGCCATCCGTTCACCATCACCGCCACCGAAGTGGCCTACAACTCCGGGCGCACCTGCCTGATCCTGTTCCTGCTGCGCCTGGTGCTGACCGGCGCGCCCGACAACACGCCCGGACTGACCTCGATCTCCTACCTTACCTCGGTGGCGCTGATCCTGGCGCTGACCTGGTTCCTGATGCGCTGCGTGAAGTCGGTCAGCGTGGCCGTGGTCAAGCTCAATCCCTACGATGTGGCCGACAACCTGAGGGCGCGCCGCATCCTGACCCAGACCCGGGTGCTGTCGCGCAGCGCCTATTTCATCATCGCGCTGCTGGGCCTGTCCTTCGTGCTGCTCACTTTGCCGGGCGCGCGCCAGTTCGGCGCCAGCCTGCTGGCTTCGGCGGGCGTGGCCGGCATCGTCGCCGGTATCGCCGCCAAGCCGGTGCTGGGCAATTTCTTCGCCGGCCTGCAGATTGCGTTCTCGCAACCCATCCGCATCGACGATGTGCTGATCGTCAAGGGCGAGTGGGGGCGCGTGGAAGAGATCACCGGCACCTTCGTGGTAGTGAAGATCTGGGACGAGCGGCGCATGATCGTGCCCTTGCAGTGGTTCATCGAAAACCCCTTCGAGAACTGGACCCATACCTCGGCCACCATCCTGGGCACGGTGTTTCTGTGGCTGGATTATGCGGTGCCGGCCAGGGAAGTGCGCGCCGAGTTCGAGCGCGTCTGCAAGACCTTGCCGCTATGGGACAAGCGCGTGTGCGTGATGCATGTGACGGACGCCGACCAGCGCTGCATGCAGGTGCGGCTCTTGGTGTCGGCGGTCGACTCCGGCAGCGCCTTCGACCTGCGCTGCCAGATCCGCGAGCACATGATTTCCTTCATCGCGACGAATTATCCCCAGGCCTTGCCGCGCCTGCGCGCCGAAGTCACGCCGCGCAACGATCCCGATGCGCTGGAGCGCATCGTCGACGGTTCGCCCAGGGAGAGCCTGGGCTGACGGCGCGGAAAAGGGAAGGACAAAAACGCAAGGACAAAAAGGTAGGCGGGCCACACTACCGGCGACCGAGGGGAGAGACTGTCGCTTTCATGGGGCCCGCCTGGGGAGAGCTTGGCGCGCCGGGATCTCCGGCGCCCTGTCGGCAAGCGGCGCTGGTGGCGCCGGTGCCGGGTACTGCGTGAACTGCGTTGCTACCGATGCATCGCGGCCGTGCCGCCGATGATTACAGCGCGTTGCTGTTGCTGACGGCCTGGCCTTGCGAACGGGCTTGTTGCAGCTCGTCCTTCACTTGCTGGCGGGTCAGGGTCGACTGGAAAGGCTTGTCGGCCGGATATTGGTCGGTGACCAGGATTTCGCCGTTGGCGCGGGCTTCCTTGAGCTCGGCGACCACGTCGGCGCGGGTCTTGGTCGATGTCACGGCCTTGTCGGCGGGATAGCGGTCGGTGACGAGGATCTCGCCGCTGGCGCGGGCTTGTTGCAGTTCCGCGATCACTTCAGCGCGCGACTTGGTCGACACGATCTGGGTTTCGGCGGGATACGGTGCTTCAGCCATGGCGGCGCCGACGGCGGTGGTCAACAGAAGGCCTGCAAACAGGTTCTTGGCAATGTTCTTGGTGTTCATGATCGTTTCCTTGTGAGAGATAGGATGTGCGATTCAGCCCGGCCCGACACTTGTGGATCAGTCGCTTTTCGCTTTCATCGTGAAACCAAGTTTAGGGATCGCGAGCGCCAAGAAAAAGGCTCAAAACCGGAATACATAATTCCCAATTCCAGAACAATCAGTTTTTTCGTACAGCATGGATGGGATCCGCCATGTTGTCGCATGTGGTGGCTGGGGCGTTCAATTTCAATGGTTAGAATCTAGAATCGGCCGAAAAGCCTTGTAAATAAAGGATGTTGCAAAATAGGAAACGCGACATTTCTTGTACTGGGTGAAAGATTTTTGAGATGACGCAATGCGGAAACTATCGCCCTGATACAGAATTTCAATGAACTTGTTCAATGGATTTGAGCAAGTTCCTCAGGTGTTCGTTGTATACGTTAAGATATAGCGAAAACACCACCCTCGCCCTTCGCGCATCCCTACTCCACAGGCCGCCACCATCATGAAAACCGCCCTCGCCCTCCGCCACGTCGCCTTCGAAGACCTGGGCCAGCTCGCGCCGCTGCTCAAGAAGAGCGGCTACCAGGTCAGCTACTTCGATGTCGGGGTCGACTCCTTCGCCAACATCTCGCCGCTGGACGCGGACCTGGTCATCGTGCTGGGCGGCCCGATCGCGGTCTACGACACCGCCGAATACCCCTACCTGCGCGCCGAGATCGCCTGGCTGCGCGCGCGCCTGCTGGAGGATTTGCCGACGCTGGGGATTTGCCTGGGCGCGCAGCTGATGGCCGCGGCGCTGCATGCGCGCGTCTATCCCGGCACGTCCGGCAAGGAGATCGGCTGGAGCCCGCTGAGTCCGGCCGAGCATACGGACGAGCTGCCCTGGTTCAGCCAGCTGGTCGGGCAGGATACGCGGGTGCTGCACTGGCACGGCGACACCTTCGACCTGCCGGAGGGGGCGCGCCACCTGGCGTCGTCCGCGCTGTATCCGAACCAGGCCTTCGCCTGGGGCGAGAACTGCCTGGCGCTGCAGTTCCATCCGGAATTCGACGTGCGCATGGTGGAGCGCTGGCTGATCGGCCACGCGCACGAGATCGCGCATACGCGCAACATCAGCCTGGCCAGCCTGCGCGCCGACGCCGAGCAATACGGCCGCTCTTTCGAGGCCGCCTCTCAGCATTTCTGGCAGGGCTGGCTGCGCAGCCTGAACGGGGAACGGGAAGGATTGCGGCGCACCGCCTGAGGTTACCCAGGCCGCGCGCCGCGCAGGAAGGGATCAGGCGGAAGGCGTCAACTGCAGCGGCTGCGGGGTGATGTCGCGTTCGCGGCGCGTGCCGCCGGCCTCGACCAGCTGCGAACCCAGGCTGAACTTGCGGCCGGCCTCGGCCAGCTTCTGCGCCTGGCCGCGCAGCATGTCGGAGGTGGCCGTGGCCTGCTCCACCAGCGCCGCGTTCTGCTGGGTGGCGTCGTCGATCTCGGTGACGGCGCGGCTGATCTGCTCGATGCCCGAACTCTGTTCGCGGCTGGCCACCGAGATCTCGCCCATGATGTCGGTCACGCGCTTGATGCTCTCGACCACGTCGCCCATGGTGGCGCCGGCTTCGTTGACCAGCTTGCTGCCGGCGTCGACCTTGCCCACCGAGTCGTCGATCAGCTGCTTGATCTCCTTGGCCGCCGCCGCCGAGCGTTGCGCCAGCGAACGCACCTCCGAGGCCACCACCGCGAAGCCGCGGCCCTGCTCGCCCGCACGCGCCGCTTCCACGGCGGCGTTCAACGCCAGGATGTTGGTCTGGAAGGCGATGCCGTCGATCACGCTGATGATGTCCACGATCTTGTTGGACGAGTGGTTGATCTCGTTCATCGTCTGCACCACCTGCGACACCACCCCGCTGCCCTTCTTGGCCACGTCGGAGGCATCCATCGCCAGCTGGTTGGCCTGCTGGGCGTTCTCGGCGTTCTGCTTGACGGTGGAGGTCAGCTCCTCGATCGAGGCCGCGGTCTCTTCCAGCGAACCGGCCTGCTGCTCGGTGCGCGAGGAGAGGTCGAAATTGCCGGAGGCGATCTCGCCGGCGGCGGTAGTGATCGACTCGGTGCCGACCTGCACTTCGCTGACGATGGCGCGCAGCGAATCGTTCATCTCCCGCAATGCGCCCATCAGTTCGGCGATCTCGTCACGGCCCTTCTGCTCGATGCGCGCCGACAGGTCGCCGGCGGCCACCATCCTGGCCACGTCCAGCGCCCGCTTCAGCGGCGTGGTGATGCTGCGCGAGATGATCACCACCGCCACCGCGCCGATGGCCACCAGCAGGATGCCCAGCACGATCATCAGCTGGATGCTGCGCTGGCTGCTGGCGTCGATGTCGGTGGCCAGCTTGTCGATGGCCTTGCGCTGCATGGCCAGCAGGTTGTTTACCTGCGCGCCGTAGGCTTTGGCCGCCGGGTCGAAGACCTCGACATAGGCCTTCTCCGAAGCGGCGGCGTCGCCGCTCTTGCGCGTGTTCATTACCAGCTCCTTGGCGGCCTGGTACTTCTTGCGCGCTTCGATGATGACGGCCATCAGCGCCTTCTCTTCATCCGAGGACAGCAGCGGCTCGATCTTCTTGATGATCGCGCTGCCGCTCTTGACGCTCTGCTCGATGTCGTCCTTGAAGGTGTTGGACAGCTCGCCGTCGCTGCTGCGCGCGATCATCGAGGTGCGCACCACCGCCGAATAGGTCAGCACGAACCAGTCAGCCACCAGCCTCTCCTTGGCCAGCGGCACCTCCATCATCTGCCGCGTGGCATCAGCGTTGCGCCGGGCGTCGTACAGCGCCATCGACGTGGACAGGACGGCCAGCACCAGAACGAGGGCGAAGCCGAAGGTCAGGCGGTTGGAGATCCGCATGTTGGAAAGGATGTTCATGATGTGTGCGAGTGAAAATGGCTTGCGCCGCGGGCCTCAGGATTATTCTTGTTGATTGTTATTGGACGTCGCCGGCTCTGCCGTGGGGACCGGGTTGCGGTGGCTGTACGGCAGCGGATGCAAATTCAGATTACTGGCTTTTGCAGGCGGAGTGAATAGGGATAAACCGCGTATCGGAAGAAACAGGCGAAAGAGGCGCAATTGCCGCAAGGCATGTGGCGATGCTGCCATGCATCAAAGCACCGTCTTGCGCTCTGCGCCGCCGCCGCGCGAGGAATGCCCGATTCCTCACACACATCTTCTCAACAGCCGGGACCCGCGTTCTCCATCACGCCCACGCCCAGCAGCGGCGGCAATTCCTTCGCCAGTTCGTCGATCACCGTGCGCAGGCGATGCGGCATGTGGCGCATCGGCGTCCAGGCCAGGTGCATGTCGATGGCGACATAGGATTCTTCTTCCATCACCTTCACCAGCCGTCCGGACTTCACATGCGCCGCGATCAGCCAGCACGGCAGGCGCGCGAGCCCGGCGCCGGCCACCGCGGCGGCGGCGATGGCCTCGAGATCGTCAAAGCGCAGCCGGCTGAGCACCGGCGCTTCGCGCAGCCGCCCTTGCGGGTCGCGCAGCTGCCAGCCGTCGTCGCGCGCGCCGCGGCCATACAGAATGGCGTGATGGCGGGCGAGATCGTCCAGGCGTTGCGGCCGCCCGTGCTGCGCAAGATAGGCCGGCGCGGCGCATAGCATCAGCGTCTGCACGCCCAGCTTGCGCGCGGCCAGGCCGCCGCTGTCGTGCATGTCGCCGCTGCGCAGCACCAGGTCCACGCCCTCGTCGACCAGGTCGACGCGGCGGTCGCTGAAGGATGCGGCGATCTCCAGCTGCGGATGGCGGCGCGCCAGCTCCACCAGCAGCGGCGCCACGCAGATGCGGCCGAACAATACCGGCATGCTGAGCTTCACGCGGCCGCTGGGTTCGCGCTTGCCGTCGCCGAGCAGCGCCTCGCCGCTCTCCAGCTCCGCCAGCGCGCGCAGGCAGCGTTCGTAGTAGGCCTGGCCTTCGTCGGTCAGGCTCTGGCTGCGCGTGGTGCGATGAAACAGCCTGACTCCCAACCGCTCTTCCAGTCGCGCGATGCCCTTGCCCACCGCCGAACGCGACAGGTGCATGCGCTCGGCCGCGCGCGCGAAGCTGCCGGCCTCCACCGCCTGCACGAAAACCGAGATGCCGTTGAAGCTGTCCATGCCTGCCCTTCCCTGTAGTGACGATCTTGGCTGGGCGGATTGTCGCGCCATGTCGCCGTGTCGATTGGAGAATCTGATTCTACAGCGCGGCGAAAAAGCACCGCCACCGGCGCCCTGTATTCCTTTATAGACTGGCCTCCCCTTCATCCCTACAAGGAGTCCGTCGATGGAAAAGCACATGCGACGCTGGCGTATCGAGCAGTTCGGCAAACAGAACCTGCGCCTGGAAACCGTCCCCGTTCCCACGCCGGGGCGTGGCGAGATCCTGGTCCGGGTGGCGGCGGTGGCGCTGAACTACCGCGACAAGATGAACATCGACAACGGCAGCGGCGGCGCACAGGTGGCGCCGCCCTTCACGCCCGCCTCCGACATGGCCGGCGAGGTAGTGGCGCTGGGCGAAGATGCGCGACGCTTCGCCGTCGGCGCGCGGGTGATGTCGACCTTCTGGGGCGGCTGGCTCGACGGTGAATGGCCGTCGCACGCCGTGGCGCTGGGCGCGCCCGGGCCGGGCATGCTGTCGGAGTACGTGCTGCTGCCCGAAGACTGGGCCGTCGCCGCCCCCGCCGCGCTGTCGGACGCGCAGGCCAGCACCCTGCCCTGCGCCGGCGTTACCGCGTGGTCGGCGCTGGTGGAGCACGGCCGCCTGCATGCCGGGCAGACGGTGGTGCTGCAGGGCACCGGCGGCGTGTCGCTGTTCGGATTGCAGCTGGCGGCGGCGCATGGCGCGCAGGCCATCGTCATCTCGGGCGACGACGCCAAGCTGGAGCGCGCGCAGGCGCTGGGCGCGGCCCACCTGATCAACCGCCGCCGGACGCCGCGCTGGGACGAGGCGGTGCGCGAGATGACCGGCGGGCGCGGCGCCGATCATGTGCTGGAGATGGTGGGAGGAGACAACTTCCGGCTGTCGCTGCAGGCGCTCAGGCAAGGCGGCCGGGTGTCGGTGATCGGCCTGCTGGGCGACGCCGAGATCCACGCGAGCAGCGTGCCGCTGTTCCTCGGCCGCCCGACCATCCAGGGCATAGGCGTGGGCCACCGGCGCGCGCTGGAAGAGCTCGCGCGCGCCGCCGGTCATGCCGGGCTGGCGCCGGTGATCGAGCGCGAGTACGGCTTCGGCGACCTGCCCCAGGCCATCGATCACCTGGAGCGCGGTCCCTTCGGCAAGCTGGTGCTCAGGCTGGATCGCTGATCAGGCGACGGCGCGGCGCCGTGTCCATACCTCGGGACGCAGCATGTGTTCGGGCATGCGCCCGGCCAGCGCGTCGATCACCTGTTGCGCGCAGCGGCGCGCGGTGGCCTCCAGCGCCTCCTGCGAGGAACCCGCCACATGCGGCGTCAGCACCACGTTGGGCAGCGCGGCGATGGCGGCGTCCGGCGCCAGCGGTTCGCGCTCGAACACATCCAGCCCGGCGCCGGCCAGCCTGCCGGCGGCCAGCGCCTCGACCAGCGCGGCTTCGTCGATCAGCCCGCCGCGCGAGGTGTTGACCACGATGGCGCCCGGCTTCATCAGCGCCAGGTGGGCGGCGTCCAGCGTATGGCGCGTATCGGCGCGCAGCGGGCGATGCAGCGACACCACGTCGGCCTCGGCCAGCAGCTGCGCCAGCGTGGGCACGGCGCGCGCGCCGCCCTGCGCGATCGCGGCCGGATCGGCGCTGGGCGACCATACCAGCACGCGCATGCCCAGGCCGCGCGCGGCCATCTCTCCCAGCAGCCTGCCGGTGCGGCCGTAGCCGACGATGCCCAGCGTCTTGCCGTACAGCGAAACCATGCGCCCTTCGTACTTGAAGCGCCAGTTGCCGCGCCGCGTGGCGGCGTCGGCGGCCACCACGTTGTGGGCCGCGGCCAGCATCAGGGTGAAGGCATGCTCGGCCACCGCCAGCACATTGGCGTCGGGCAGGTAGGTGACCGGGATGCCCAGCGCGTGCGCGCGCTCCACGGCGATCTTGTCGGTGCCGGTGCCGTGGTTGGCGATCACCGCCAGGCGCGGCGCGCTGTCGACTTCCTGTTCGGAGAGGCCGTCGCGCACGATGGCGGCGTCGGCGCGTTGCAGTTCCGCGGCCAGCAACGCCGCGTCCGGCGCCATGCAGACCTCGATGCCGGCTGCGCGCAGCAGTTCGGGGCCCACCGGATGGATGGGCTGGGGAATCACGCACAGCGTCACGTCAGCCCTCCATCAGTCCGGCGCGCGCGGCCATCACCTGCGACAGCGCGCGCGTGCCGGCGGCGAAGTCGTCCAGTTCCATCGCTTCATCGGGATTGTGGCTGCCGTTGCCGTTGCGGATGAACAGCATCGCCGTCGCAATCCCCTGGTTGGCGAACAGCGCCGAGTCGTGCCCTGCCCCGCTGGGCAGGCGCCGATGCGACAGCTGCAACCGCTGCGCCGCCGTCTGCAGTTCGTCCTGCAGTGCCGCGTCCATCTGCGCCGGCTGGCTGCCGGTGCGTTCGCCCAGTTCGAAGCGCACGCCGTGCTTGCCTTCGGCCGCCGCCACCGCGTCCAGCAGGTGGCGCTCCATGCGCTGCAGGCTGTCGGTGCTGCGCGAGCGGATGTCCACGCCGAAGCTGGCCAGGCCCGAGACCTTGCTGATGTCGGCCTGCTGGGCATCGGTATAGACCTGGCCGAAGGTCAGCGTCAGTTCGTGCCCTTCCGCTTCCATCTGCGCCCAGTCCTGCTGCAGGCGCGCGATCACCTCGGCCAGCGCCGCCACGGCGTCGCGGCGGTGGCTGCGCGGGGTCGCGCCGGAGTGAGCGTATTCGCCCAGCACGCGCGCATGGCGATAGCGCAGGCTGCCGCAGATGCCGGTGACCACGCCGACCTGTTCGCCGGCCTCCACCAGCACCGGGCCCTGCTCGATGTGCAGCTCGAGGAAGCAGGCGATGCGCGCGGCTTCGAGGTGGGCTTCGCCGGCGGCGATGCCGGGCGGGCGGCCGCCGCATTCGGCGAGGTGCTCGCGCAGGCTGCGGCGCGTGTCCAGGCGCAGGATGTCCAGCGCGGCGGCGTCCAGCAGGCCGAAGGCCGATTTGCTGCCGATGTACGACACCGGGAACCAGGCGCTCTCTTCCGCGCGCACGCCCATGACGGTGACGTCGCAGCGCGGGCGGCGGCCGGCGGCGACCCAGCCTGCCAGCACCGCCAGCCCCGCCACCACGCCGGCGGCGCCGTCGTAGTTGCCGCCGCGCGGCACCGAGTCGAGATGGGAGCCGGTCATCATGGCCGGCGCATCGCGGTCGCTGCCGGGCAGCGTCATGTACAGGTTGAGCGCGGCGTCGGTGGCGACCTCCAGGCCCAGGCGGCGCGCGGTCTGCGCCATCAGTTCGTGCGCGCGCTGTTCGCCGGCGCCGTAGGTGTCGCGCGTGATGCCGTGTGCGCTGCCGTTGAGTTCGTCGCTGTCGCGGCGCAGCTGTTCGAACAGCTGCCGCGCCAGTTGCATGTCGGGTTCGGCCGTGACGGGTGTGGCGGCCGTGGTCTTGGTATCCATGTCTGCTTCCGATGTGATTGCGGTGTGGCTGGGTGGCGAAGGGACGACGCTGCGGGCATTCTGCCCCAAAACGGCAAGCCTGCCCGCCGCAGGTGCGGCGTGCGCATGTCTCTGTGCCCGGACGGGGTTCGGCGGATGGGCCGCGAGGCGGCGCGGTGGCAGGGCCGGCGGCGGATGGCGCGCGGCGTGTCGTGTTTTCGCAGTCTTGCTGCAAGCAATACTCATGCCGCAGGGAAAGGCGGCACCGTTTCTCACAAGGCGGGGTTGGCGCTGTCCGACAGACGGCGCGCACATGTTTCTTCGCGGCTTCGAAAAGGCGCGTTTTGCGTCATCGGCGAAGCTGAAAATCAGGGCTTGTCCGACATAGCCGGCGCGCGTGGCTGCCTATAGTGGTCGAACGGATTTTCCGGTTATTCATTTGACGCCTAGGAGGTAAAACATGAACGCACATAAGATGAAAGCACGTCATATCCTGATTCCGTCCCTGCTGCTGGCCCTGGCCGGCGGCGCCATGGCGCAGACCACCGCACCGGCCGCGGCAACCGCCGGCGTGCCGTCGAACGACCCGTTCGTGCAGAAGCGCCAGGCCGACGCCGACGCCAAGGCCGAATACAAGGCTCAAAAGAAGGCCGCCAAGGCCGACTACAAGGCCGACAAGAAGGCCGCGTCCAAGCAGCTCAAGCAGGAGCGCAAGGACTCCACCGCCGAACGCAACGAGCAGCTGGCCACATCGCCGGCCACCAAGTCGGACAAGACGCCTTAAGGATATCAGCCACGATTGGCGCATAGCCAGCGCCCACAAAAAAGCCGGATCGCATCCGGCTTTTTTGTCGTCCATCGCCGGCCGCTGCGCGGCCTAGGTTCGTCCGTGTCGCCACAACCTGCGCGCCAGCCATCCTGCCGCCAGCACTTGCAGCAGCATGAACCCCGCCACCGCGTTCCATCCCGAATGCTCCCAGAACCAGCCGCCCACCGAGCCCAGGATGCTGCCGCCCAGGTAGTAGGCCAGCAGGTAGAGCGAGGCGGCGTGGCCGCGGCCGGTGGCGGCCATGCGGCCGACCCAGCTGCTGGCCGCCGAGTGCGTGGTGAAGAAGCCGATGGTCAGCAGCACGATGCCCAGGATCACCAGCGGCAGCCACGGCGTGCAGGTCAGGAACAGGCCCGCGCACGAGATCGCGATGCCGGCCGCCACCAGCGGCGCGCGGCCGAAGCGGTCGGCCAGCGCGCCGGCCCAGGAGGAGGCGACGATGCCGAAGATGTAGGCACTGAAGATCAGGGCAGTGGCCGTGGCCGAGAGCGAGAAGGGCGCGCCCATCAGGCGAAAGCCGGCATAGTTGTACGAGGTGGCGAAGATGCCCATGGCCAGCGCGCCGATGCAGAACACCAGCGGCAGGCGGCCGTGCGCGAGATGGCCTTTCCACAGCGAGAAATGATCGCGCAGCTTCATCGCGCCGTTGCGCATGAAGTTGCGCGACGTCGGCAGCAGCAGCACGAAGGCCACGGCCAGCGCCAGGTCGAGCACGCCGATGGCCAGCATGGCGCTGCGCCAGCCGAAGGACTCGGCCATCATGCTCATCGCCACCCGTCCCATCATGCCGCCGAAGGCGTTGCCGCTGACGTACAGCCCCATCGAAAAGCCCAGGCCGGCCTGGTCGATTTCTTCCGACAGGTAGGCCATCGCCACCGCCGGCACGCCGCCCAGCGCGAAGCCTTCCAGCGCGCGCGCCGCCAGGATCAGGTGCCAGGTCGGCGCCACCGCCGCCAGCAGGTTGCAGCAGGCGGCCACGGCCATCGAGGCGAACATCAGTTCCTTGCGGCCGTAGCGTTCCGAGACGATGCCGGCCAGCGCGATCGACAGCGCCAGCAGGGCGGTCGACAGCGACAGCGCCAGCGAGGCGCCGGCCGCGCCGACGTTGAATTCGCGGGCGAACTCGGGCAGCAGCGGCTGCACGCAATACAGCAGCGAGAAGGTGGCGAAGCCGGAGCAGAACAGCGCCAGCGTGATGCGGCGATAGGCGGCCGAGCCGCGCACCGCGCCCTGCGCGGGTTTGGCTTGGACGCTGGAAGAGGGCGGGCGTTGCGCCGGCGCGCCGGACTTGGCGGGCTTGGCGGATTCGGAGATGGACTGCATGGCGGATTCCTGGCCGGCGCGCGCAGCCGTGAGGGCCGGGCGCCTTGTCGTTTCAGATGAACGCCAGTCTGGAAGAATTCGGCTATATTGTCCAATATATGGCACTGCCTGTATCCATCTACAAAACAGATATCACATGGAACTCCGACACCTGCGCTACTTCCTGGCCGTGGCCGAGCAACTGAGCTTCACCCGCGCCGCCGAGAAGGTCGGTATCGGCCAGCCGCCGCTGTCGATGCAGATCAAGGCGCTGGAGGAGGAGGTCGGCGCGCCGCTGTTCTTGCGCACCTCGCACGGGGTGGAATTGTCGGAGGTGGGGCGGGTGTTCCTGCCGCACGCGCAAAAGGCCGTGGCCGGCGCCGAGCAGGCGCTGCGCGCGGCGCAGCAGGCGGCCAGCGGCGAGGTCGGCCTGCTGCGCATGGGCTTCACGTCTTCCGCGGTGTTCCATCCGCTGGTGTCGCATTCGCTGCAGCAGTTCCGCGAGCGCCATCCGCGGCTGGAGATCTCGCTCAGCGAGGGCATCACCGAACAGCTGCTGGCCGACATCGCCGGCTCCCAGCTCGACGCCGCCTTCGTGCGCATCGCCACCACGCCGTCCGAGGAGCTGGGCGTGGTCGAGCTGCCGGCGGAGAAACTGAAGGTGGCGCTGCCGCGCACGCATCCGCTGGCGCGGCGCAAATCCTTGCGGCTGGACGACCTGGCGCAGGAAAAATTCATCATGGTCCCGCGCGGCAAGGGTTCGGCGCTGTACGACGAGATCTTCAGCGCCTGCCAGGCGGCCGGCTTCGATCCGCAGGTGATCCAGCTGGCGCCGCAGCTGACCTCGGCCATCAACCTGGTGGCGGCGGGCCTGGGCATTTCCATCGTGCCCGAAGCCATCGAGCAGGTGCAGCTGGCGCAGGTGCGCTATATCGAGATCCGCGAACCGGCGCCGCGCGCGCAGCTGTCGCTGGCCTATCACCGGCAGTCGATTGCGGCGTCGCGCTTCGCCGGGCACCTGCAGCGTTCGCTGCGGCGCGCGGGGGCGGCGGAAAAGGAGTGAGGCGGGCGTGAGCGCCGGCGGGGCAGGGCGGCATCGCCACCCGTCGCCGGGTTCAGCGGGTCTTGAACTGGTCCAGCACCGAGTTGGCCTGCTGCAGGAAGGCGGTCGGGTATTCCTCCACCAGCTTCTCCAGCGAAGGGATCATCCGCTCCAGCGCGATGGTCAGCGCGATGTCGCTGATCTCTTCGCCCCACAGCACTTTCTGCACGAAGGCGGCGGGGCCGATCTCGGAGATCAGGCGCATGCTCATCTGGCGTTCGATGGTGTCGGTGCGGGGGCCGAAGACTTCCTCGAAGATGTGCACGATGGCTTCCTCGAGCTTGCGGCGGAACTGTTCGACGTCGTCGATCAGCTGCTGCGGGTCGGCCGGCGCGGGCATCTGGCCGCGCTCGATCAGGTCGCGCGCTTCCTCGGCCATGCGGCTCAGTTCCTGGACGTGCAGCGTCAGCGCGCTGATCTCGTCGATCAGCGTGCGCAGGCGCAGTTGTTGCGGCATCTCGGATTCGGCGGAACCCGATGGACTTGGATTCATATTCTTCTTGTGCTCAGGCGACCGACCGGGCAAGGCCCGCGCAGCCTGGTTGAATCAATCGTGCCGAGGAGACCGTTCCCTCACGGCTTCTTCGCCACCCCTGGGAAACGGCCATCCGATCCGGTGTCCCGGAAGGCGACGGCGACTTCCCGACCCTTGGTAATAATTTCCGTGTGGAAATGATGCGAAGTATAGTGCGGTGCAAAAATTTACGCATGAAAATTTTGGTCGATTCAGCGCAGAAGCGACAAAGATGACGTCTATTATTGCCTGATTATTAAAAGAATGGCGCTGCGTTACGTTTTTTTTCGTGGCCGCCGGCGGCCAGTTCCTCGATCTGGAACATGTCCGAAAATTCGCAGCATTCCTGCGCCAGCATCAGGATCGAGGAGATGAAGCTGCTCCTGCGCTCGCTGCGGTAGAGCGCGACGTAGGGCACGTCGGGCAGCTTGGGGGTGGTCTCCACGATTTCCAGCGTGCCGCCCTCGATCAGCGGGCGCAGCGGCTTGTAGGGCAGGTAGCTCACGCCCATGCCCGAGACGGTCAGGCCGATCAGCGCCACCACGCTGCTGCAGGAGAGCGAGTGGCTGGGGAAGATCGACTGCGACTTGATCCAGCGGTCATAGATGATGCCGGTGCCGGACTTGTTGCCCTGGGTCAGGATGGTGTGGGAGGCCAGCTCGTGCATGCGCAGCGGCCGCCGGCGCTCGCCGATCAGGCCCGGGCGCGCCAGCCATACGCTGCGCACGGCGGCCAGCGGCAGCGCCGACAGTCCCGGCTCGGCGAAGGCGTCGGGCACGATGATGGCGTCCATCTCGTCGTTGAGGAGCTTGTCGCGCAGGTTCACGCTCAGGTCCACGTCCGGCTCGATCACCACCCGCGGATAGTGCTGGTGGATGCGGCGCACCAGGCGCGGCAGCCAGGTCATCGCCGTCAGTTCGGTCACGCCGATGCGCAGGCGGCGCTCGATCACCTCGGGTTTGCTGAACTGCTCGATGGCGATGTCGCGCTGCTCCAGCAGGCGCCGCGCGATCAGCAGCATTTCCTCGCCTTTTTCGGTCAGGCGCGCCTGGCGCTGCTCGCGGTCGAACAGCGGCGTGTCGAAACTGGTCTCCAGTTCCTTGATGCGCTTGGAGACCGCGGACTGCGTGGTGTTGAGCTTGCGCGCCGCCGGCGCGAAGCCGCCGAGGGTGGCGATCCAGTAGAGGGCTTCGAGTTGCTTGAACGAGAACATGGGCTTTCCTGGTGGGCCGCCCCGGGGCGCGGCCGATGGCGCATTGTAGAGCAAGCCCCGGCGGCGCCCCGCGGATGCTGCGTCATATTGCCGCACAAGCGCCTGGGCGCGGCGGCGAACGGGGCGCGCAGGCGGGCGGCCTTATATAATGAGAATGCTTATCGATTCTGCTTGCCCAATTCTCCTCCCCATTATTTCCAAGCCATGCGATTGACCGAATTAGCCAGGGGCGTTTCCGCCATCGTCGACCACGTTGCAGACATCCATGCCGCTGACGCGGTCGCGGGCCGCCTGCGCGACCTCGGATTCGTCAACGGCGAACCGGTGCGCATCGTCGCCGCCGCGCCCTGGGGCGGCGATCCCATCCTGGTGCAGATCGGCTCCACGCGCTTCGCCTTGCGCCGCGCCGAAGCCGACCGCGTGCGCCTGCGCGCCGGGGAGGCCCAATGAGCGGCGCACTCAACATCGCCCTGGTGGGCAATCCCAACTGCGGCAAGACGGCGCTGTTCAACCAGCTGACCGGCGCGCGCCAGAAGGTGGCCAACTACGCCGGCGTCACCGTGGAGCGCAAATCCGGCAGTTTCACCGCGCCGTCGGGACGCGCCATTCGCGTGGTCGACCTGCCGGGCGCTTACAGCCTGCAGTCGGTCAGCCCCGACGAGCGCGTCACGCAAGCGGTGCTGGAGGGGCGCTATCCGGGCGAGGCCGTGCCCGACCTGATCGTGTGCGTGGCCGACGCCACCAACCTGCGGCTGCACCTGCGCTTCGTGCTGGAGGTGCGCCGCATCGGCCGTCCCATGGTGCTGGCGTTGAACATGATGGACGCGGCCGCGCGGCGCGACATCACCATCGATGTGCCGGCGCTGGCGCAGCGCCTGGGCATGCCGGTGATCGAGACCGTCGCCGTCCGCCGCGGCGGCGCGCAGGCGCTGGTGGCGGCGATCGACTCGGCCGCGCCGCCGGCCACTGTTGCGGCTGCGGCCGCGCGCGCGTCAGACGACCTGCACGCCGAGGTGCGCGCGATCCTGGCCGACACCGTGCAGATGCCCGCGCCCACCGACCGCCGCGACGACGCGATCGATCGCGTCGCGCTGCATCCGGTGCTGGGCGTGGCGCTGCTGGCGCTGGTGATGTTCCTGGTGTTCCAGGCGGTGTACGCGATCGGCAAGCCGATGACCGACGCCATCGCCGACGGCTTCGGCGCCCTGGCCGGCATGGCCGGCGAGTGGTTGCCCGAGGGTCCGCTGCGCGGGCTGGTGTCGGACGGGCTGCTGTCGGGCCTGGGCACGGTGCTGGGCTTCCTGCCGCAGATCCTGGTGCTGTTCTTCTTCATCCTGGTGCTGGAGGAGTCCGGCTACCTGCCGCGCGCGGCCTTCCTGCTGGACAAGCTGATGGTGTCGGTGGGCCTGTCCGGGCGCTCCTTCATTCCGCTGCTCTCCAGTTTCGCCTGCGCCATTCCCGGCATCATGGGCACGCGCAGCATCACCGATCCGCGCGACCGCCTGGCCACCATTCTGGTCGCGCCGCTGATGACCTGCTCGGCGCGCCTGCCGGTGTATGCGCTGCTGATCGGCGCCTTCATTCCGCACCGCGAGGTGCTGGGCATCTTCAACCTGCAGGGCGTGGCGCTGTTCTGCCTGTACGTGGCCGGCATCGCCGCGGCGATGTTCGTGGCCTGGATCGCCAAGCGCATCCGCCGCAGCCAGCAGGAACGCGCGCTGCTCATGGAGTTGCCCGCCTATCGCCTGCCCAAGTGGCGCGACGTCGGCATCGGCCTGTGGGAGCGCGGCAGCATCTTCCTCAAGCGCCTGACCGGCGTGATGCTGGCGCTGACCGTGCTGATGTGGGCCATCTGCACCTTCCCCGCGCCGCCGGCCGGCGCCACCGAAGCGGCCATCGACTACTCGCTGGCCGGCACCATCGGCCACACGCTGCAATACCTGTTCGCGCCGCTGGGCTTCAACTGGCAGATCAGCCTCTCGCTGATCCCGGCCTTCGCCGCGCGCGAGACCGCGGTGGCCACGCTGGCCACGGTCTACGCGGTGGGCGGCGACGAGGGGGCGGCGCTGCAGCAGGCGCTGGCCACGCATATCTCGCTGGCCAGCGCGCTGTCGCTGATGGTGTGGTTCGCCTTCGCGCCGCAGTGCATGTCGACCCTGGCCATCATCCGCCGCGAGACGCAGTCCTGGCGCATGGTGGCGCTGTCCTTCGGCTACATGTTCGTGCTGGCTTACGCGGCTTCCTTCATGACCTATCGCATCGCGGGGTGGCTGGCATGAGCGCGCTCTGGTGGCAATACGCGGTGGTCGGCGCGCTGGTCGCGGCCAGTCTGTTCTACATGTTGCGCAAGCTGGCGCCCGCCGCCGCCTGGCGCTGGCAGGCGCGCTTTGCGACATGGCTGCTGCGCCGCCGCTCCCCACGCTGGCAAGCGCTCGGTCGCCGGCTGCTGCCCGCGCGCGCGGGCGGCGGTTGCGGCGGCGGCGCCTGCGACGGTTGCGGTGACAGCGGCGACGCCATGCCGCCGCTGGAGCAGAAGGTCACGTTTCACCGGCGCCGCTGAAGCGCGTTTCCGGCCCCGGTCCCGGGGCCGGATCTTCTTCCCGTTCCTCCCCTCTCAACCCCTTTTTGCGCAGCTCGCGGGAACGCCGTCCCGCGCGGCGGGAGCGCGTGCGCGCGGCAAAGCCATGCCGATATCGATCCGATAATTCATTCTTAAAAGCGATGCTTATTGATAATTAAATATCGCTTTTTTTAACATTTCATCACTCCTATGATGCGGCCATACCCAATAACAAACGCATCGAGGAGATCAACATGGCGACCAATGCCACTGTTCCCGTTTCGCCTTTCCAGATCCATCCCGTCACCGCACCCGCACCGGCCGCCACCATCGCCGCGCTGCAGGACATCGTGGTCTCGCACCTCTCGGACAACCTGCAGCGCCTGTGCGGGCTGGGCGGCCTGCGCCGCATCCACGGCAGCAAGAAGCTGGTCGGCACCGCCGTCACCGTCAAGACCCGTCCCGGCGACAACCTGCTGATCTACAAGGCGCTGATGATGATGCAGCCTGGCCACGTGCTGGTGGTCGACGGCGGCGGCGAGGGCAGCAACGCGCTGGTCGGCGAACTGATCATGCTGTACGCGCAGCAGCGCGGCTGCGCCGGCTTCGTGCTGGACGCCGCGGTGCGCGACACCGCCGCCTTCGCCGAGGCCGACTTCCCTTGCTACGCGCGTTCGGTGTCGCATCGCGGCCCCTACAAGAACGGTCCGGGCCACATCAACGTGCCGGTCACCATCGGCGGCCAGGTGGTCAATCCCGGCGACATCGTGGTGGGCGACGAGGACGGCCTGGTGTCGTTCCCGCAGGCGCAGGCCGAGGCGCTCATCGCCGCGGCGCGCAAGACCCAGGCCTACGAAGACGCCATCAAGGCCGAGATCGCCAACGGCCGCGTCGAGCAGGAATGGCTCACGCGCGTGCTGTCGCCGTTCGGCCTGTAATCAGCGCAGCGCCCGCAGCGCCGTCTCCCTTTTCATCTTTCCGGAGTTTGCATTGGATTCCCGACTCGCCCACCGGCTTGACAGCGTCAAGCCATCGCCCAGCATGGCCGCCAAGGCTCGCGTCGACGCCCTGCGCGCCGAAGGCCGCAACATCGTCGACTTCACCATCGGCGAGCCCGACTTCGCCACGCCGCCGCACATCGTGGCCGCCGGCGTGGCCGCGCTCAACGGCGGCCAGACCCGCTACACCGCCGCTACCGGCACGCCGGCGCTGCGCCGCGCCATCGCCGCCAAGCTGGAGCGCGAGAACTCGCTTTCCTACGCCATCGAGCAGATCGTGGTGGGCATCGGCGCCAAGCACATCATTTACAATGCCTTCGCTGCAACGCTGAACGAAGGAGACGAAGTCATCATTCCGACGCCGTTCTGGGTGTCGTATCCGGACATGGTGGCCATCAACGGCGGCAAGCCCGTGATCGTCGGCTGCGACGAGAGCTCGGGCTTCAAGCTGACCGCCGCCGCGCTCGAAAAGAGCATCACGCCGCGCACCCGCTGGCTGGTGCTCAACACTCCCAACAATCCCAGCGGCGCCGTCTATTCGGCCGGTGAACTGAAGGCCCTGTGCGAGGTGCTGATGCGCCATCCGCACGTGTGGGTGATGACCGACGAGATCTACGAACACTTCGTCTACGGCGGCGCCAGGCATGTGTCGCCGCTGCAGGTGGAGCCCGCGCTGGCCCAGCGCACGCTGGTCATCAACGGCGTCTCCAAGGCCTATGCCATGACCGGCTGGCGCATCGGCTACGGCGCCGGTCCGCTGCCGCTGATGAAGGCCATCGCGCTGCTGATCACGCAGAGCACCACCTGTGCCTCCGGCGCCAGCCAGGCGGCCGCGGTGGAGGCGCTGTCCGGTGCGCAGCAATGCGTGGCCGAAGGCGCGGCGCTGTTCGCCCAGCGCGGCGAGCGCATCGTCGCGCTGGTCAACGCCATCGACGGCATCCGCTGCCTGGCGCCGGACGGCGCCTTCTACATCTTCCCGAGCGTGCAGGGCCTGCTGGGCCGCACCACGCCGCAGGGCAAGACGCTGGACAACGACGTCGACGTGATGATGTACCTGCTGGAGCAGGCCGGCGTGGCCACCATCGACGGCACTTCCTACGGGCAGCCCGGTTACCTGCGCATTTCCTTCGCCACGTCGATGGAGCAGATCGAACAGGGTTGCGCGCGCATCGCCGAGGCGGTGGCGGCGCTGAAGTAAGGCCGGCCGGCAGCAGGCGGCATGCAGCAGGACATGCCGGCCCGGGAGGCCGGCAACGATAGATCGGCCACGCAAAAAAGGCCGCAATCAAACCGGGGGCGCCAGCCGGCGTCCCCTCTTTCAGGAGAGGGATCATGATGCAATTCAAGAAAACCATTCTGGCAGCCGCGCTGCTGGCCGCCAGCTTCTCGGCCGCGGCCGACCAGCTGGCCGACATCAAGCAGAAGGGCACCCTGGTGTGCGGCACCCTAGGCACCGCCGAGCCGTTCAGCTTCCCCAACCAGCAGACCCGCGAGATCCAGGGCTACGACGTCGACTTCTGCAAGGCCATCGCCAAGAACCTGGGCGTGAAGCTGGAGCTGAAGATGATCTCGGTGGCCGCCCGCATTCCCGAGCTGCAGCAGAACCGCGTCGACATCGTGATCGCCAACCTCGGCTGGACCGCCGAGCGCGCCGAGCAGATCGCCTACTCCGACGCCTACTACGCCAGCCCGCAGAAGGTCGCCGTGAAGCGCTCCTCCGGCTACAAGTCGCCGGCCGACCTGGGTGGCAAGCGCGTCTCCGCGACCAAGGGCTCGACCTCGGAACTGGCCGTGCGCAAGGCCATCCCGACCGCCTCCGTGACCACCTTCCAGGATCCGCCGGCCGGCTTCCTGGCCATGCAGCAGGGCAAGGTCGAAGGCTTCGCCGTGTCCGAGCTGATGCTCTCCAAGTTCCAGGCCCAGGTCGAGAGCAGCTCGCCGATCGACATCCTCAACCCGCCGCTGATCAACGAGCTGTGGGGCGTGGGCATGCGCAAGGAAGAGGGCGGCCTGATCAAGCAGGTCAACGCCACGCTGGAAGGCATGGAAAAGTCGGGCGAAGCGCAGCAGATCTTCGACAAGTGGTTCGGCGCATCCACCCAGTACAAGCTCAAGCGCGATTTCAAGATCGAGCCGATCAAGGGTTAAGTCCCCGGCATCGTGATATCGAGGCAGGCGCAGCGCGCCTGCCCAGCCGCATCACCTGACCGCGCAAGGCGGTCGCGACGGCGCCGGGCCCGGGGAGGACCGGCGCCGTGCATTGCAGGAGACCTCCATGAAACTGGATTTTTCGGTGCTGCTGCGCGAGGACTACCCGCGCATGATCATCGAGGGCGTGATCACCATGCTCAAGCTGACCGCCTACTCGTGGCTGCTGGCCATGGCGGTGGGCATCGTGCTGGCGGTGATCCGCATGAGCAACAACCGCGTGGCCACCGGCTTCGTCGCCGGCTATGTCGAGTACCACCAGAACGTGCCCATGCTGGTGCAGATCTTCCTCTGGTACTTCGGCGTGCCGACCCTGCTGCCGGACTCGGTGCAGCTGTGGTTCAACATGCATCGCAGCGATTTCCTGTTCGCCACCATCGCGGTGGGCCTGGCCATGGGCGCCTACATGTCCGAGGGCCTGCGCGGCGGCATCCGCTCGATCCCGCGCTCGCAGATGGAGGCGGCGCGCGCGTTGGGGCTGTCCTACCTCAAGGCCTCGCGCCTGGTGATCCTGCCGCAGGCGCTGCGCCTGGCGCTGCCCACGCTGGTGAGCTACAGCGTGCTGCTGTTCAAGAACACCAGCCTGGCGATGGTGATCGGCGTGGCCGAGCTGACCTACGCCACGCGTGAAATCGAAAGCCAGTCCTTCCACACCGTGGAAATCTACCTCGTGTCCACCATGATCTATCTCGGCATCTCGCTCTTGATCATGGCCGCCGGCGCGGCGCTGGAAAACCGCTACCGCATCAAGACGCGCTGAAGGGGCCGCCATGAACGACATCTACGACATCATCCGCGACAACTGGGTGCTGCTGCTGGTCGGGCAGTATCCGCACGGCCCGCTGGGCGGGCTGGCGATCACGCTGATCCTCTCCGTGCTGGGCCTCATTCTCGCGTTTCCGGTCAGCGTGCTGCTGGCGCTGGGGCGCGTCTCGCCCTTGCGCGTGCTGCGCGTGCCGGCCACCGTCATCGTCTACCTCGCCCGCGGCGTGCCGCTGGTGATGTTCATCTTCTGGGTCTACTTCTTCGTGCCGCTGCTGATCGGGCGCACGGTGTCGGGCTTCACTACCATGCTGATCACGCTGGTGATCTACGAGGCGGCCTACCTGGCCGAGGTGATCCGCGCCGGCATCGAGGGCCTGCCGCGCGGCCAGGTGGAAGCTTCGCGCGCGCTCGGCATGAGCTACCTGCAGACCATGTTCAAGGTGGTGCTGCCGCAGGCGCTGTACAACATGCTGCCGGCGATGATCAGCCAGTTCGTCTCCAACATCAAGGAGACCTCGCTGGGCTACGTGATCAGCGTCAACGAGCTGACCTTCGCCGCCAACCAGATCAACAGCATGCTGCTGACCAAGCCGTTCCCGGTCTTCGTGATGCTGGCGCTGATCTATTTCGTGCTGTGCTTCATGCTCACGCGCATGGCGCGCGTCGTGGAGAAACGCATCGCCGCCAAGCGCGCGGCCAACCCCGTGAACCCGGCGCCGCAGGCTCAGGCCGCGCCCGCGGTCGCGGCCTGAACCAAAACGAGGAGCAACGCATATGGCGAGCAACAACCAGACCGCAGGCAATCCGGCCATGATTTCCTTCGACGGCGTCAACAAGTGGTACGGCGCCTACCACGCGCTGGCCGAGGTCAGCGCCGAAGTGGCCAAGGGCGAAGTGGTGGTGATCTGCGGCCCGTCCGGCTCGGGCAAGTCGACCCTGATCCGCACCGTCAACCGCCTGGAAGAGATCCAGAAAGGCCGCATCGTCTTCGACGGCCAGGACATCCACGCGCCCAAGCTGGACCTGAACCATTTCCGCAGCCGCGTCGGTTTCGTGTTCCAGAGCTTCAACCTGTTCCCGCACCTGTCGGTGGCGGAGAACATCATGATGGCGCCGATCAACGTGCTCAGGAAAAAACGCAGCGACGCCCGCGTGCGCGCGCTGGAGCTGCTCGAGCGGGTCGGCCTGGCGTCCAAGGCCGAGGCCTTTCCCGGCCAACTCTCCGGCGGCCAGCAGCAGCGCGTGGCGATCGCCCGCGCGCTGGCCATGGATCCGCCGGCCATGCTGTTCGACGAGCCGACTTCGGCGCTCGACCCCGAGATGGTGGGCGAGGTGCTGCAGGTGATGAAGGAGCTGGCGCGCGAGGGCATGACCATGATGTGCGTGACCCACGAGATGAACTTCGCCCGCGAGGTGGCCGACCGCGTCTGGTTCATGGACCACGGCAAGCTGGTCGAGACCGGCACGCCCGAGCAGTTCTTCAGCCATCCGCAAAGCGAGCGGGCGCGCAAATTCCTGGCCGAACTGCGCAATCACTGACGCCGCCGCAAGCGCCGGCAAGCACAAGGGGAAAAGCATGAAATGGAATGACGTGCGCGTATCGGTGCGCCTGTCGGCCTGCATCACGGGCCTGCTGGTGGCCATGCTGTCGGTGGCTGCGGCCACCCAGTACACCACGCTGCGCTCGATGGAAGCGGCGCAGGATTCGGTGCGCGATTACGACCAGCGCATCATCACTGCCGTGCGCTGGCTGGGCGCGGCCGAGCTGACCAGCGAGCGCATGGTGGGCGCGCTCAACACCTCCGACGGCGACCTCGCCATGCGTTACGAGCAGGAGGTGCAGGCCGGCCGCGAGCAGATGGCCAAATTGGAGAAGGAGATCGCCGCGCATGAACTGAGCGACGGCGACCGCGCCTCGCTGGCCGCCATCGAGGCGGCGCGCAACAAGCTCGCCGGCATCTCCAGGGCCGCCACCGAGCTGTCTTACAAGGGGGATATCGGCGGCGTGCAGACCATGATAGACGGCGAGCTCAAGCCCGCTATCGCGGCCTATCTCGGCGCGCTCAAGAAGTTCGTCAGCCTGGAAGAACAACAGCGCGACCAGGTGGTGGCCGACGTCGCCGCCCAGAACCGGCGGCTGACCAGCGCCGGCCTGATCGGCGCGGCGCTGCTGCTGGCCTTCGGCATTGCCACCGCGCGCCTGATCGCGCGTTCCATCACGCGCCCGCTGGCGCGCGCGGTGGAGCAGGCCGAGAAGATCGCGCACGGCAACCTGCTGCGCAGCCCCGATGAAGGACAGGTCGCCCGTCGCGATGAATTCGGCCAGTTGCAGCAGGCGCTGGAACGCATGTCCGAGGGACTGCGCACGCTGGTGTCGCAGGTGCGCGGCGGCGTGGGTTCGGTGTCCACCGCCACCTCCGAGATCGCCAGCGGCAACCAGGAGCTGGCGCAACGCACCGAGCAGACCGTGGGCAACCTGCAGGTCACCGCGGCCAGCATGGAAGAGTTCGCCGGCACCATCGCGCAATCGGCCGACACCGCGCGCCAGGCCAGCCGGCTGGCGGTGCAGGCCGCGCAGTCGGCCAGCCGCGGCGGCCAGGTGATGGGCGAGGTGGTGCAGCGCATGGAGCAGATCTCGGACTCCTCGCGCAAGATCGGCGAGATCACCGGCGTGATCGACGGCATCGCTTTCCAGACCAATATCCTGGCGCTCAATGCCGCGGTGGAAGCGGCGCGCGCCGGCGAGCAGGGCAGGGGCTTCGCGGTGGTGGCCACCGAGGTGCGCACGCTGGCCCAGCGCAGCGCCACGGCCGCGCGCGAGATCAAGGAGCTGATCGCCGCCTCGGTGCAGACGGTCGACGCCGGCGGCCAGCTGGTGCAGCAGGCCGGCTCGGCCATGCAGGAGATCGTCGGCGACGTGCATCGCGTGAGCGACCTGATCGGCGAGATCACCGCCGCCGCGGCCGAACAGAACAGCGGCATCAGCCAGGTCAACGCGGCCTTGTCCGACCTCGACGCCATGACGCAGCAGAACGCCGCGCTGGTGGAGCAGGCCTCGGCCGCCGCCGAGTCGCTGCGCGACCAGGCCGCCGGGCTGGCGCAACTGGTCAGCGTGTTCGAGATCGAAGAGCGCCATCCGCGCGCATCGGCGCCGGCGCGCGCGCAACAGTCCTCTCTGGAAGCGCCGCTCGTGCAAGCGATCGGTGTCTGACGGGTTTCGGGTTTGATCGCCCGGAACGTTTCGGGGCCGGTTCGCCGGCCCTTTTTTATTGCCCGCTTTTTTTGGGGCGACCGGGCGCGCGTTTGGCGGGCGCCTTCTTCACTTCCACCTGGCTTGCCGTGAGCGGCTTGCCGTCGCCGCCCATCGGTTGCATGCGCGGCAAGGTCTTGCCGGTCTTGCTCTCCACCAGCTTCGAGTGCGCCTCGCCGGGAGCGAACAGGTGCTGCTCGCCCCACTGGCGCAGGCCGATCACCACCGGCAGCAGCGCTTCGCCCTTTTTCGTGAGCACGTATTCGAGGTAGGCGCTGCCGTCGGAGGCGGGCACGCTGTCGAGGATGCCGGCGTCGGTCAATTTCTTCAGGCGGTCGGCCAGGATGTTGCGCGCCACGCCGAGGTTGTCGCGGAACTCGCCGAAGCGGCGCAGGCCGTCGAAGGCATCGCGCACGATCAGCAGCGCCCAGCGGTCGCCGACGATGTCCAGCGAACGTCCCACCGGGCATTGTTGGGCATAACCGGGGTGGTCGGCGGCGGGTTTCTTGCTGGTCGGCATGGCGGTCTGGAAAGTTGCGTTCAGTTGCATAGTATCAAACCGCGCGCCAAAACCCTTGCGGCAGTCGGGTTGCATTTTGAAACCATATCGACTTACACTGCAACTGGTTTTGAATTGCAACCTGATGAGTTCCCCAAGAAAGGAAAGCCATGCCATCCGCCGCGCCAGCCCCGACCGCCCCGACCGCCATTTCCACCGATCCCTGCCGTGCGCCGGCGCTGGAGCGCGCCATGGTGCTGCTGTTCGCGGTGGCCGCCGGCATCAGCGTGGCCAACGTCTACTACGCCCAGCCGCTGCTGGATGCGCTGGCGGCCGATTTCGGCATCGCCACCGCATCGGCCGGCGTGGTGGTCACGGCGACCCAGGCGGGTTCCACACTGGCGTTGCTGCTGCTGGTGCCGTTGGGCGACCTGCTGCCGCGCCGGGCGCTGATGCTGTGGCAGGCGGCGGCGCTGGCCCTGTTCCTGCTGGCCCTGGCGGCCAGCGCATCGGTGTGGACGCTGTTGGCGGGGATGCTGGCGGCCGGCCTGCTCGGCACGGCCATGACGCAGGGACTGATCGCCTACGCCGCGGCGTTGTCGGCGCCGTCGCAGCGCGGCAGCGTGCTGGGCACGGTGCAGTCGGGCGTGGTGATCGGGCTGTTGCTGGCGCGCGTGGTGTCGGGCGCCCTGGCCGACCTGGGCGGCTGGCGCCTGGTCTATCTTTGCTCGGCGGCGCTGATCGCGCTGCTGGGCGTGGTCCTGGCGCGCACCTTGCCGCCGTCGCCCGCGCCGGCGGCGGTCGGCGGCTACCTGCGGCTGCTGGCTTCGATGGCTGCGCTGCTGCGCCATGACCGCGCCTTGCAGGTGCGCGGTGTGCTGGCGCTGCTGATGTTCGCCGTCCTCAATGTGTTCTGGAGCGCACTGGTGCTGCCGCTCTCGGCGCCGCCGCATTCCATGTCCCACGGCGCCATCGGCGCGTTCGGTCTGGTCGGCGCGATCGGGGTGCTGGGCGGATCGCGCGCCGGCCGCTGGGCCGACCGCGGCCTGGCCCAGCGCGCGAGCGGCGCGGCCCTGCTGCTGCTGGTGCTGTCGTGGCTGCCGCTTGCCTTCACCGGGGCCAGCCTGTGGGCATTGATAGGGGGCATCCTGGTGCTGGACATTGGCGCGCAGATGATCCACGTCACCAACCAAAGCCTGATCCTGCGCGCCCATGCACAGGCGCACAGCCGCCTGATCGGCTGCTACATGATGTTCTACGCAGTGGGCAGCGGCGGCGGTGCGCTGGCGGGCACGCACGTGTATGCCAGCGCCGGCTGGGCGGGAGTGTGCTGGCTGGGGGCGGCGATCAGCCTGGCGGCGCTGCTGTGGTGGGCGTTGACGCTGAAATGGATGCCCTCTGCATCGCCAACGGCGGCGTAAAGAAAGCCGGCCACCTCGCGGCGCCGGCCTGGTTGTCCATCGTGGCCCGCCGTGCATCGAACGCGATGCACGCGCGCATGTTCAGCCCGGCCTGCGATAGCCGCTGGCCACCCAACGTTGCGCGCTGTCGGCGTTCAGTTGGTAGTTGGGCGCCACTTGCACTTTGGCCAGCATGTCGCCCATCTCGTCCCATGCGGTCAGGTCGGCATAGGGGAAGTCATCGTCCGGAACGATGTCCAGCGTGACCTTGATGCGGCCTTCGGCGGTGTCGATGGTGACATGCTTGTGCAATTGCGCATGCAGTTGCTGTTCGCTGCGACGGATGAATTCCGACGCGGTCTTGACCAGGGTGTTGAAGGCGGATTTGTCCAGGGGCTTGGGATTTTTCTTGTCCCGTCCCATGGTCCAGGGGCCGATCAATGCCGGTTCGCGTTCGCCGTCGCGGCTCATCTCGACCGCCCAGCCATCGTCGTCTTCGTTCTTGATCACGCGCGCTGTCCAGCCTTCGTCGCGCCACAGGCGAGCATCGTGAATGGCGTCGTTGTCCGGGGAAAGGGTGTCGTTGTTGCTGTCGATATCTTGCATCGTGGGTATTTCTATTCTGAATAAAACGGAACTGCCATGGGCGCGGGGCGAGAGGAACGCCCCGGCCTGTTGCGGGAGATGCTGCGGCTTAGTGCAGCTCCTCCGCCTCGAACCCCGCCGCGCGCAGCGCCTGCAGTACCTGCGCCAGGTGCGGGCGGCCGCGCGTCTGCAGCACCAGCTCGATGTCCACGTTCTGCGCCGCCAGCAGCGTGAAGGCGCGCTGGTGGTGGACTTCGTCGATGTTGGCGCCGGCTTCGGCGACGATGCCGGTGATCTTCGCCAGCGTGCCCGGCACGTCGCGCGAGCTGACCTTCACGCGCGCCAGGCGGCCGGCGCGCACCATGCCGCGCTCGATGATGGCCGTCAGCAGCAGCGGATCGATGTTGCCGCCGGAGAGCACCAGGCCCACGCGCTTGCCGCGGAAGCGGTCCGGGTAGCGCACCAGCGCGGCCAGGCCGGCGGCGCCGGCGCCTTCGACCAGGGTCTTTTCGATTTCCAGCAGCATCAGCACGGCCTGCTCGATGTCGCCTTCGTCCACCAGCAGCAGATCGTTGGCTTCGCGCGCGATGATGGCGCGCGTCAGCGTGCCCGGCGTGCCCACCGCGATGCCTTCGGCGATGGTGCTGGAGCCGACCGGATGTTCGGTGCCCTTGACGGCGTTGACCATGGTCGGGAAGCGCTTGGTCTGCACGCCCACGATCTCGATCTCCGGCTTGATGGCGCGCGCGGCCACGGCCATGCCGGCCAGCAGGCCGCCGCCGCCGATGGCCACCACCAGGGTGTCGAGCTCGGGCACGGCCTTGAGCATTTCCAGCGCCACGGTGCCCTGGCCGGCGATGATGGCTTCGTCGTCATAGGGGTGGACGAAGGTCAGGCCTTGCTGTTCGGCCAGCTCGTAGGCGTGGGCGCGCGCCGCTTCCAGGGTGTCGCCGTGCAGCACGACGTTGGCGCCGAAACCGCGCGTGCGCTCGATCTTCACGCCCGGCGTGAAGCGCGGCATGACGATGGTGGCCGGCAGCCCCAGGCGCTGCGCGTGGTAGGCCACGCCCTGGGCGTGGTTGCCGGCGGACATGGCGATCACGCCGCGGCTGCCGTTCTCGCTGGCGGCGACGTCGGCCATCTTGTTGCAGGCGCCGCGCTCCTTGAAGGAGGCGGTGAATTGCAGGTTCTCGAACTTGAGGAATACCTGGGCGCCGACGATCTGCGACAGCGTGCGCGACTCGACGCAAGGCGTCTCCAGGATCTGGCCTTGCAGCCGGCGGGCGGCTGCTTCGATGTCATTGAGTGTAGTCATGCTGGGATTGTAGAGGCATTGCCCGGTTTTGTAGCGTATCGATCAGGGCGACTTGCAGGATGACGCAAAATCGACGCCGCGACGACGCTCCTTTGCATCCATCGAAAAACCCGGCGGCATTTTTTTACCGGCTATCGACGGCTGGCGCCGGATAGTGCTGCGCCCGCAGCAAGGCGGGAGTGACAAATCGACAATTAGCGCCTGTCCATACGCAGGCCGGCGGCGATAGAAAAATTCTTTGGCGCGAACCATTGAAGTCCGGCGGAGCTGGGACTACAGTGAATTCTCCGTCGCACCGCAGCCTGAAATTTCCCGCCGAAGTGGAAAGCGACACCGGGCCGTCCGGCCTCTCCCCAGCAACACCATCAACCGGTAATTCAATCCAGCTTCTGCCGTTCTCACCAAGGAGACACTAATGAGCATCGCAACCCGGCATCCGGATGTCAGGCCATCCCCGCCACCGTTGTTCCCGCCGCCGGCTACCCCGCGCATCGCGCCGCGCTACGAGCAGCGCGCCTCGCCGTTGCTGCTGTCGCTGGTCGAGCTCGATCCGCGCGAAGTCATCGAAGGCGTCATGACCGAGAAAGGTTTCCTCGCCGCCGACGTGGTGCCGGTGGGCCCCATGCGCGAAGCATGCCCGCATTGTCCCGGCGTGGCCCTGCAGCTGGTGCTGCGCCATCGCCACGTCAAGCGTTCGCACCTGTTCTGCCGCGTCTGCACCCGTTGCTATGACGCGCTCAACGACCACGGCCATTCGGTGCTGACGGCCTGAGCGCCCGCCCGATCCATTTCCTGTTGCACCTGTCGCCGGGGCGCCTTCCATTGGTTGGCGCCCCGCATCATTTTCCGTCCTGCAATGATGGCGCCTGAACGCCTGCCGCCGCGGGCGCGGCCCTTTCCATTTCCCTGACCACCGCTTCCAGCATGGCCGCGAGGTCGCGCCGCATCAAGGCGCCGCCGAACAGGCCCGGCACGTAGAAATCGGGCGAGAGCAAGCTGGTGTAGCGCAGCAGCACGCCGGGTCCGGCGGCGTCGTCCTGCGGCGCCAGCTCCCAGCGGGCGTGGTACTTGCGCATGTTGCCGCTTTGCAGCGTCATGTCGATGGCCGAGACCGGCTGTTCCCGCACCCGCAGCACCAGGTCTATCGGTTGCCGGATGAACAAGAACTGCGCGTAACCGTGCTGTTCCACCAGATGCTCGTTGGCGGCGGCGTCGGGAAAGGGCAGCGCGCGCGACGAGCTCAGCCGCGGCACGAACTCGGCCAGCCGGTCGTAGCCGGTCAGCACCTTCCAGGCGCCGGCCATGTCGGTGCGGGCGAAGGCCTCGGCGCGCACGTCGAACTCGGTGCGGCCGTCGACCCGGCTGGTGGCCACGCTCACCCGCGGCGGCGCCTGCGCGGCAGTATCGGCGGCTGCCGCGGCCAGGGCGCACGGCAGCAAGAAAGCGAACAGGACCGGCCGTATCTTCATGCGATGAACGAGGGTGGGGATGGCGCAGCATACCGCAGCGATGCGCCGGTATTGTCGGCGCGACCTGCATATTGCGTGTGGGAACCTCGCCGGGCGCCGGCGTTCCATCCGAAGATCGGGCAACATCATTCAATTCCAGTCAATCCCAGTCATCAGGAGTCGCCATGCCCCGTGCCGCCAGATTGCCGTCCCGCCAGGATTTCCCGGTGCACCAGGTCCGCCGTTACCTGGAGCCCGGCCCCATCGTGCTGGTGTCCTCCGCCTATCGCCGCCAGCGCAACATCATGACCATGGGGTGGCACTGCATGATGGAGTTCGCTCCCTCGTTGCTGGGCTGCGTCATTTCCTCCGGCAACCACAGCTTCGAGCTCATCCGCAAAAGCCGCGAGTGCGTGATCAACCTGCCGACAGCCGCGCTGATCGACCAGGTGGTGGGCATCGGCAACTGCTCCGGCGCCGAGGGCGACAAGTTCGAGCGCTTCGGCCTGACCGCCTTGCCGGCGCAGCAGGTCGGCGCGCCGCTGATCGGCGAATGCCACGCCAGTTTCGAATGTCGCCTGCACGACGGCAGGCTGGTCGGCAAGTACAACTACTTCATCTTCGAAGTGGTGCAGGCGCATGTGGCGCGTACGCCGAAAAATCCGCAGACGCTGCACTACAAGGGCAACGGCGAGTTCATGCTGGCCGGCGAGGTGGTCAGCCGGCGCGCGAAGTTCCACCGCGAATATCTCTGATTGCTAGGGCTGCAGCGCCAGCACGAAGTCGAGGAAGGCGCGCACCTTGGCCGGCGGATGATGGCGCGAGGGATAGAGCGCATACAGCGGGAAGCGCTCGTCCGGCCAGTCCGGGAACAGGTCCACCAGGCGGCCGTCGTCCAGCATGGGCTGCAGCCCGAGGTCGAACACCTGCGCCACGCCGTAGCCCGACAGGCACACGCTGTAGAGCGAGCCGCCGTCGTTGACGGTGAGCTGGCCGTCCATCTCCAGCTCGATGCGCTTGCGGCCGCGGATGAATTCCCAGGTGAAGGGGCGGCCGGTGCGCGAGTCGCGAAACAGGATGCAGGTATGCCCCGGCGTCTGCAGCTCCTGCGGCGTGGCCGGACGGCCGTGGCGCTTGAGGTAGCCGGGAGCCGCGATGGTGACGATGCGGCAGTCGGCCAGCTTGCGCGCCACCAGCGTGGAGGCCGGCGGCTGGCCGAAACGCAGCGCCAGGTCATAACCGTCGGCCACCATGTCGCCCAGCTCGTCGCGCATGATCAGTTCCAGCTTCAGCTCCGGGTGGGCCGCCAGGAAGTCGCCCAGGCGCGGCGCCAGCACCATGCGCGAGAAGAACGGGTCGACGTTGACCCGCAGCCGCCCGCGCACCGTGCCGCGCCCCTCCTGCGCCGAGGACGCGGCCTCCTCCAGCGCCGCCAGCAGCGGCGCCACCTGGGCGTGGAAGCGCCGTCCCTCGTCGGTCAGCGTGATGGAGCGCGTGGTGCGGTCGAACAGGCGGATGCCCAGCCGCGCCTCCAGTCGCGCCACCGCCCGGCTCACGCCCGAGGGCGTCATGTCCAGCAGTTCGGAGGCGGCCGCGAAGCTGCCGCTGTCGACGATCGCGCACAGCACGCTGATGCCGTTCATCATGCGTTCGTCAAAGGCCATGGTGTTTTTCCTTGCGGTGGATTGATGATGAATGATCATCAATGAAGTGACGTCGATGATATCGCAAAAGCAGTCGCCGACGCCCAGAATGCGCTCCATGCCTGCCCGCCGGGCAGCCTTCACACACGACAAGGAGCGCAACATGTATGCAATCACGGGAATCACAGGACAAGTCGGCGGCACGCTGGCCCGCAGCCTTCTGGCCGCCGGCCGCGACGTGCGCGCGGTGGTGCGCGACGCCGCCAAGGGGGAATCATGGGCGCGCCAGGGCGCCGAGGTGGCGCTGGCCGAGCTGACCGATGTGCCGGCCATGATCCGCGCCTTCTCCGGCGCCGACGGGGTGTTCATCCTGCTGCCGCCGGCCTTCGATCCCATGCCGGGCTTTCCGGCGGCGCGCCGCATCATCGCCGCCGTGCGCGAGGCGCTGGAGATGGCGGGCCCGAAAAAGGTGGTGGCGCTGTCGACCATCGGCGCCGATGCCGAGCAGCCCAACCTGCTGAACCAGCTGCGCATCATGGAACAGCAGTTCGCCACGCTGGAGATGCCGGTCACCTTCCTGCGCGCCGGCTGGTTCATGGAAAATTCGCGCTGGGATATCGACGCCGCCCGCGCCGGCGCCATCGCCAGCTATCTGCAGCCGGCCTCGCGCGCCATCGCCATGGTGTCTACCGCCGACGTCGGCCGCACCGCCGCCGCGCTGCTGCAGGAGGACTGGAACGGGCGCCGCGTGGTGCAGCTGGAAGGGCCGCAGCGCACCAGCCCGGACGACATCGCCGCCGCCTTCGGTCGCCTGCTGGGCCGCGCGGTGGAAGTCGACGTCGTGCCGCGCGTCGAATGGGAAGGCATCTTCCGCGCCCAGGGCATGGAAAACCCCTTGCCGCGCATGCAGATGGTGGACGGCTTCAATGCCGGCTGGATCGACTTCGCCCACGGCGGCCGCGATTCGCGCCGCGGCAGCGTCGGCATCGAGGCGGCGCTGCGCGCGATGCTGGAGGAGCAGGCCGGTACCGTGTGATGCCGGCTGCGGCCACGAGGGAGGTTCAGCCGCCGCGCTCGCCGTTGGCGCGGTCGGCGATCTCGTTCCACAGGTGCTGGGCCACATAGGCGCGATAGGGCGCCCAGGCCAGGCTGCGCTGTTTCTGCTGGGCGGGCTTGACCAGCGCAGCATCGCGCGCGGCGATGGCCTGCATCAGCACCAGGTCGGTGGCCGGCCAGCCGTCCGGGTCGCGCCAGGCGCGCATGGCGACATACTCCACCGTCCATGGGCCGATGCCGGGCTGGGCCAGCAGCGTCTGGCGCAGCTGCGCCAGTTGTTCCTGTGAATAGGGCTGGCCGGGTGGGTCGATCACGGCGGCGCCTTCGGCCACCGCGCGCGCCAGGCCCTGCAGCGCCGCCACCCGTTTGCCGGGCATGCCGATGCTGGAGAGATCGGCGTCGGCCAGCGCCGCCGGCGTGGGAAAGCGCCATGCCGTCAGCGCATGTCCATGATCGGGGATGTGCTGGCCGGCGCGCTGCACCACGCGGCCCATGATGGTGGTGGCGGCCTTGACGCTGACCTGCTGGCCGATGATGGTGCGCACCACCAGTTCGAACGCCGACCAGGCGCCGGGTACACGCAATCCCGGCGCGGCCTTGAGCAGGGGCTTGAGCCACGGGTCGGCGCCCAGCGCCTTCTTCACCGCGGCGGGATCGGCCTGCAGGTCGAACATGCGCGACAGCGGAGCGGCCAGCGCGTCGGCGTGGCGGCTGACCTTGCCGGCCAGGGTCGCCACCAGGCAATGCTTGGCCGCATCGAGCGTGACGGCCAGCGTGCCGGCGTCGCCTTCCCATTCGATGGCCCGCAGATAGGCGCCGTTTTCCACCGCCTCCACGCCGATGGTGGCGCGGCCGTTGAAGAAACGCAGCATGCGCGGCCAGTCGAAAGGCGGCCGGTAGGGCAGGTGGAGGACGGCGATCGCGGGCTTGGGCATGCGGCATCATAGCGCAGCGCGTAGCGTGTCGCATTCCGCAGTAGAATCGACGGTCTTGAAGCACGGAGACCGCAATGGATTACGCATACAAGCTCATCGACTCGCCCGTTGGGCAACTGACGCTGGTGGCCAGGGGCGACAAGCTGGCCGCGATCCTGTGGGAGAACGACCGTGCCGGCCGCGTGCGCCTGGGCGAGATGACGCCGGACGAGCAGCGCCCGGTGCTGCTGGCCGCCGCCGGCCAGCTGGAAGAATATTTCGCCGGCAAGCGCACCGGCTTCGACGTGCCGCTCAGCTTCGATGGCACCGATTTCCAGAAGCAGGTGTGGGCTGCGCTGCTCACCATTCCTTACGGCCAGACCCGCACCTACCTGCAGATCGCCCGCCAGCTCGGCAACGAGAAGGCGGTGCGCGCCGTGGGCGCGGCCAACGGCCGCAACCCGATTTCCATCATCGCGCCCTGCCACCGCGTGATCGGCGCCGGCGGCGAACTCACCGGGTTTGCCGGCGGCCTGCATGCCAAGAAACTGCTGCTGGCCATCGAAGGCATTTCCACCGAAGGACGCGACGCCGGCGACACCATCGACCCGCGCCGCAAGGCCCAGCATCGTCGCCGGGAAGATCCCAACCAGTTGTCCCTGCTGTAAGTCCCGCACCGGATCCCTGCGTCCGGTCATGCCATTTCCGCCCTTACGGAGAGCCGCCATGGAACAGCCCGCCAACGCATTTTCCGACCCGTTGCACGCGCAGGTCGGCGCCTTGCGCTATCTCGTGCTGATGATGCTGCAGCGGCTCGACGCCGACGGCTACGCCAGCATCGCCGAGATCACCGCGGGCGTGAAGGGCGACCGCGCCCATCTCGATCCCGGCCTGCCCGACCACGCCCTGATCGACGCCACCTTCCGCGAGACCCTGGCCATCCTCGAGCTGGCCGCGCACAAGCACTGAGGCCTTGCGCGCCAGGCGAGAAAAACGGCAGCGGGCGCAGCCGGCTGCCGTTATCGTCGCTTGCGGCTTGCGCTCAGGCCGCCTTCAGGAACTCCGGTCCGAAATCCAGCAACACGTCGCGCACCAGCGAGGCGGTGCTCTGGCAACCGAGCTTGTCCTTGATGCTGGCGCGATGCACGTCCACCGTCTTGACGCTGATATTGAGTTCGCGCGCGATCAGCTTGCTGGAGTGCCCCAGGATCACCTTGTCCAGGATCTCGCGCTCGCGCGCGGTCAGCGTTTTCAGGCGCGCCTTGAGCAGTAGGCGGCGTTCGCGCGCCTGCATGTTTCCGGCCACGTTCTTGAGCGTCACCTGGATGCGCTCCAGCATCTGCTGCGAGTTGTAGGGCTTCTCGAAGAAATCCACCGCGCCGTTTTGCAGCGCCCGCACCGACATCGGGATGTCGCCGTGGCCGGAGACGAAGATCACCGGAATGCCGGCGCCGATCTCGTTCAAGCGCTCCTGCAGCTGGAAGCCGCTGACCTCGGGCATGCGCACATCGAGGATCAGGCAGGACAGGCTGTTGGCGTCGTAGGCCCTGAGGAAGGCCTCGGGGCCGTCGAAGCATTCGGTGCGGATGTTGACCGAGCTCAGGAGCCAGGCCAGCGATGTGCGGACGGCCTCATCGTCGTCGACGATATAGACCACGGGCAGGTTGGAGTCCATCATCATTCCTCGTCAGAAAGCCGGCGCACCGGCAGGTGGCATCCCGGCCGCCGCCGTCGCGGCTGGCACAGGTTGGCGCGGCATGCCTTGATCCATGCAAAAAGCAGGCCCGATATGGCACCCGCCGCGCATCGCACCGCGCGCACCGACATGCCGCAGCATGCGCCCCGCACCGGATCACGGCCTAGGTATTTCTACCTAGGCCGCCTGCGGGAATCCCCCGAAACAGGGCATGCGGCACGAATTGTGGGCGGCCTGCGCCTGCCTTAATCTGGTGACATCGACAACGCCGCGCATCATCGGCGTGCAAACCAGGGAGTCACCATGAGCGCCAACGGCGTCAGCAGTCAACACAACCCGGCGGCCAGGCCGCCGCTCACCCAGCAGCAGATCGCGTTTCGCAACGCCATGGCGCACCTGCCGGCGGCGGTCTCGGTCATCACCACCAACGGCCCGGGCGGGCGCTGCGGCATCACCGCCAGCGCGGTGTGTTCGGTGACCGATTCGCCGCCGACGGTGCTGGTGTGTATCAACCGCGGCAGCGCCATGCATGGGGTGTTCCGCAAGAACGCGCGGCTGTGCGTGAACGTGCTGTCGGATGAGCAGGAGCAGCTGGCCATGCATTTCTCCGGGGCCACCGGGGTGCCGATGGAGGAGCGCTTTTCCTGGGATATCTGGCGGCACGACGGCGCGCTGGAGCAGCCGGTGCTGGCCGATGCGCTGGTGACGCTGGAGGGGCGGATCCTGGAGTTCAAGGAGGTCGGGTCGCATTCGGTGATGTTTGTGGAGCTGGGTGAGGTGCGGGTCAATGAGCGCAAGGACAGTCTGATTTATTTCAATCGCTTGTTTCATAAGGTCAAGAGGACGGCGATTTGACGGGGGCTGTTTTTTCTATGGGGTCTTTTGTTGTTTTCGTGGCGGGGGGATGGGCGCGATGAGGGGACTTGTGTTGCGATGATGGGCATTTCATCGGGTGCGTGACTCGCTATCTTGCCTTCTCCGTCATCCCGGCGAAGGCCGGGATCCAGCGTCGTTCGTCGCGCCTCCGAGAACTCCGTTCGGACTGAGTAGCCGCGTATGCGGTGTATCGAAGTCGGCGTATATGCGGTTGGTCTTCGGGGTAGTCTGCTCTTGCTACATGCCGATGTACTGGCTCTATGCCTATCTTTCTCCGGTCGCAGGGGAGCGCCGGGGCGGCCCGGCAGCCGCTCACTTTCTTTGCTCCGCCAAAGAAAGTAAGCAAAGAAAGGCGGCCGCTACCGCCCAGCCCCTTCGGGGTACCCGCTGAACCGCACGGAAAAATGGGAAAGGAGGCAAGTCGCTACGCTCCGGCCTCCTTTCTGATCCATTTTTCCGCGCGGTTCAGCGGCTGGGCAGAAGCGGACTTCATTGACGGCTCGCCTGCGGCTTTGCCTTGTGTCCGGCTCGCCTTCGGCCTCGCGGTGCTTGCTGCTCGCCTGCGGCATCGATTCCGTGGCTCGCTATCCAATGTAAACCGTCATCCCGGCGCAGGCCGGGATCCAGTGTCGTTCGTTGCGCTTCTCCGAATTCCGTTCGGGCTGAGTAGCCGCGCATGCGGCGTATCGAAGTCAGCGTATATGCGGTTGTTCTTCGGGGTAGTCTGGTCTTGCTGGATGCCGATGTACTGGCTCTATGCCTATCTTTCTCCGGTCGGAAGGGAGCGCCGGGGGCGGCCCGGCAGCCGCTCACTTTCTTTGCTCCGCCAAAGAAAGTAAGCAAAGAAAGGCGGCCGCTACTGCCCAGCCCCTTCGGGGTGCCCGCTGAACCGCACGGGAAAATGGGAAAGGAGGCAAGTCGCTGCGCTCCGGCCTCCTTTCTGATCCATTTTTCCGCGCGGTTCAGCAGCTGGGCAGAAGCGGACTTCCGATTCGGCTCGCCTGCGGCTTTGCCTTGTGTCCGGCTCGCCTTCGGCCTCGCGGTGCTTGCTGCTCGCCTGCGGCATCGATTCCGTGGCTCGCTATCCAATGTAATCCGTCATCCCGGCGAAGGCCGGGATCCAGCGTCGTTCGTTGCGCTCAGCCAGCGCTTCGCTCAGATCGCGCGAAGTTCACATCCATCTCCATCCTCCCAAAAAAAGCCGCCCAAAGGCGGCCATCCCCCCAGCGACCCCGCTCAAAGATCCAGCACCAGCAACCCCGACTTCGCCCGCGAAACGCAGGTGCAGATCTGGTCATTGGCCGCCTTTTCCTTCTTCGACAGGCAATTGTCCCGATGGTCGGGTTCGCCTTCCAGCAGCGGCACCACGCAGGTGCCGCAGATGCCTTCGCGGCAGGAGGTGTCGATGGCGATGCCTTCCTGCGCCAGGATGTCGACGATGGGGATGCCGACCGGGATGCGCACCACCTTGCCCGAGCTGGCCAGCTTGACTTCGAAGGCGCCGTCGCCTCCGCTCGCGGCCGATGTGGAAGCTGGCGCGGCCTGGAAGTGTTCCAGGTGGATGGCGTCTTCGGCACGGTTGCGCGCGGCGCATTGCACCACCGCGTCCATGAACGGGGCCGGGCCGCAGGTGTAGACGTGGGCGTCGCTGGCCGCGGCGTCCAGGCATGCGTTCAGGTAGTGCGCCATGTCCGACGGTTGTACGGCGTAGTGGAAGCGTACATGGGCGGCGAAGGGCGCGGCGTCGAGCAGGTCGGCGAAGGCGGCGTGCTCGCGCGCGCGGACGAAATAGTGCAGCGTGAACTTGCTCTGCCCGGCCCACAGCTTGTAGGCCATCGACAGCAGCGGGGTGACGCCGATGCCGGCGCCGAAGAGCACGTGCTCGGGCGCGTCGGCATGCAGCGCGAACAGGTTGCGCGGGGCGCCGATCTCCAGTTCCATGCCTTCGGTGACGGCCTCGTGCAGCGCCGAAGAGCCGCCGCGCGAGGCGGCTTCCTTCTTGACCGCGATGGTATAGCCGCAGGCGTCGTCCGGCGGGCCGCACAGCGAGTACTGGCGCGTCACGCCGGTCGGCCCGGTGACGTCGATGTGGGCGCCCGGCTCATAGCCGGGGAGCGCCGCGCCATCGGCGCGCACCAGGCGGAAGGAGCGGATGTCGCCGGTTTCGTCGATGAGTTTGTCTACGATCAGTTTCATGTGTTGCGCCAATACGGTGTGCGGTGTTGCGGTCGCGATGCTGCGCTTACAGCAGGAAGCCCAGGGCGTTCAGGCTGTCCATGGAGTTGATCAGGCGGATCACCTTCTGCTCGATCTTCGGTCCCTGTGCGGTAAAGCGCAGGCGGTGCGTGACGTCGCCCACGAACAGCGTGTGCTGCTGGCGCTTGTAGCCGACGATGACCTGGGCCGAGTTGATCTCCACCAGCTCGTCCGACAGGTGCACCGGCACGAAGCGCGACACCGTGCGCACCGTGGCTGCGGCGTCGGCAGCCGACATCGCGAAGCCCGAGGTCAGGCGCTCGATGCGGATCTTGCGCATGTGGGCGTTGTCGTAGGCGTAGTTCAGCGTGGCGGCGAAATCGGTGGTGGCGTGGTCGATCGGCACCACGTAGTAGCCGTCCTCGCTCCACAGCTCCTGCCAGGCGGCGTAGTCCTTCCGGTCCAGCAGCTCGGCCTCCTTCCAGATGAAGGCGATGGCGCGGGCCATTTGTTCGGGGATGCCCTGCAGCTTGTCTTGTTGGTTCATGCTGATCACTTCTCCATCATCTTTTTCCACATGGCATAGGCTTCGCGCATGCCGGTTTCGTCGGTCGAGTGCGAGACCTTGTCGCCGTTGTCGTCGACCCATTCGCGGTTCAGGCCGCGGTTGACCAGGATGGGCGCGTTGCGGCCGGCGTAGGCGCCGGTTTGCACGCGTTCCCAGGCCTCGGCGTCGTCGGGGCTGCCGAAGCCGAACGGACCCTGGAAGTGCTCATGGATGCGCAGGCGCTCGCGGTTGGCGATCTCGGGGCCGCCGTCCATGCCCAGCGCCACGTGGCGGATCTGGGTCTCGGTCACCGACACCGGATGCAGCACGCGGAAGAAGGACATCGACATGGCCACGTTGGGGAACAGGTTCAGGTTGAAGCCGGCGCCGTGCAGCGAGCGCACGATGCGGCGCACCTGCTCCGGCGGCATCGTCCTGGACAGCTCTTCGATGACGTGCGAGAAGCGCTCCTGCAACTGTTCGGAGCCGTCGTCCACATCCAGGTCGACATGCTCGGGCACCATGATCATGACGCTGTGGCCGTTGCCCAGCGAACGGGTGATCGACTGGTCGTCGGTCATGAAGGACAGCATCTCGGAGGTCTCTTCATCCACCGACGAGAGGAAGGTCTTGTGCACCACCGGGAAGTGGTAGCCGTCGGTGGTGTTCTCCAGCTGGATCTTCCAGTTGCCCTTGAAGCTGAACTTGTGCTCGCCCTGCACCTTGATGGGGAAGCCGGCGCCCTGCTTCATGAACAGGTCGATCCATGTCCTGGCGTGGCCGAGGAAATCTTCCAGCGGCTCGATGTCCTGGTTGAAGGAGGCGAAGATCATGCCGCCGTAGCTGCCCACGCGCAGGCTTTGCAGCGGCAGGTCGGCTTTTTCCACCACGTCTTCGTAGCCTTCCGGATAGGGCAGGCCGCGCAGCTTGCCGTCCAGGCCGTAGGACCAGCTGTGATACGGGCAGGTGAAGCCGGTGGCGTTGCCCTTGTGCTTTTCGCACACGGTGGCGCCGCGGTGGCGGCAGCGGTTTTCCAGCACGTTGATCTTGCCGCTCTTGTCGCGTACCACGATCACCGGCTGGCGGCCGATCTGGGCGGTCTTGAAGTCGCCCGGGTTCTTGATCTCGCTTTCATGCGCGACCCAGACCCAGGTCTTGTAGAAGATCTTGTCCATCTCGGCCTCGAAGATCGCCGGATCGGTGTACAGCGAGGGATCGACCACGGCGCCCTGGACCAGGTCGCCGTAGGAAGTGTCCGTCGTTCGCGGATGGAAGCGTAGCGGTGCGTTCATTGCATTCTCCAATTGTTGCGTCGGTGTTGTTGTCGGGGGGTGTCGCGCGCGGCCTATGCCGGCACGCGCCTGAGCGCCTGTTCCAGGTGCAGGCCCAGGGCGCAGATGGTCTCGTCGTCGCCTTTGCGGCCCACCAGCTGCAGGCCGGCCTTGAGCTTGCTGCCGGCGATCGGCACCGGGATGCTCAGCGCCGGATGGCCGGACAGGTTGAACGGCCGCACCAGCGCCGACAGCGTCAGCACGCTGGCGCCGTTGCGGATCTCGGCCAGCGTCGGCGGCAGGGTCGGGAGCGTGGGCATCAGCAGCGCATCGGCATCGGCCAGCGCGGCGTCGACTGCCGCAGTGAAGGCGCTGCGCACCTGCTCGGCCCTGGCCACTGCCTCGTCGCTGGTGGCGCCGGCGGCGGCCAGGCGCTTCTCGATGTCGGCGCCCAGGCTGCCCCGGCCCAGCAGGTGGCCGAAGGCGGTGTGGGTTTCGCGGTTGATCAGCACCATGCCAGCCTCGAAGGCGGCCTGCATGTCCGCCAGTCCGATCGGTGTGCCTGTCCAGCCGGCGGCGTCGAACGCGGCCTGTACGGCGGCGGCGATGGCCGGGTCGGCGTCGGCCTGCACCAGTTTCACGCGCGCGCCGGCTTGCGGTGCGCGGGCGGCGGCGAGGTCGAAGCCGGGGGCGATCGAGGCCATGGCGCTGACGATCAGGTCCATGTTGCGTGCGAAGGGCCCCAGGCAGTCCAGCGTGCTGGCTTGCGGCCAGGCGCCGGCGCGGCTCACGCGGCCATAGGTCGGCTTGAAGCCGGCCACGCCGCAGCAGGCGGCGGGCAGGCGGATCGAGCCGCCGGTGTCGCTGCCGATGGAGACATCCACCAGGCCGGCGCCGACCGCCGAGGCCGAGCCGCTGGAGGAGCCGCCGGGCATGCGCGCCGCATCCTGCGGGTTGACGGGGGTGCCGTTCCATTCGTTGATGCCGGTCATGCCGTAGGCCAGCTCGTGCATGTTGGCGCGCGCGGTGATCTGCCAGCCGTCGGCCAGCAGGCGGCGCACCACATCGGCGTGCTGCGCCGCCGGGCGCGCGTCGGCCAGTGCGGCACTGCCGCCGCAGGTGGGCTGGCCGGCGATGTCGATGCAATCCTTGATGGCCACGGTGGGGCCGCTGCCGCCCAGGTGAAAGCGCGAAAGCAGGGCGTTGCCGGTGCCCGCGACGGTGCGTTCGCTCATCAGGCATCCCCCTTGCATGCGATTTCTGTCTGGCGGCGCAAGGCGGCTGCCGCGGCGACGCCGGTCAGCTTGCGCGGCGCCGGGATCGGGGCGTGGTACCGGGCATCGCCGGACGGTTGTGGCGCCGCGGTGGATGCCGGCGGCGAAGTTGGCTCAGGTGTCATGGCGCATCCGTAGGGTTAGGCATTGCAGGTGGCGCGAAACGCAGCGCCGGCGCGGGATGCAAGCGATCGGGAATCAAAACCTTGGCTGATCGGAAGCATTCTAGAAGTCGCCTTAAAATAGATCAAATTGATGTAAAATATTTTTCTCATAAATGGCATTGATGTATGTGCCGTTTCATCTTCCAGGCTGTTTTTCACCCAGAGGGCTGCGATGGCGACGTTCAACAACATGGATCTCAACCTGCTGCGCGTCTTCCAGGCCATTGCCGACGAACGCAGCCTGACGCTGGCCGGCAACCGCCTGCACCTGTCCCAGCCGGCGGTCAGCTACGCGCTGGGGCGGTTGCGCCACATCTTCGACGACCCCCTGTTCATCCGCACCAAGGAGGGCATGCAGCCCACCCCGACGGCGATCGAACTGTCCAAGCCCATCAACCGCGCGCTGCAGGCGGTGCAGGACGCGCTGCGCCATACCGAGCGCTTCGAGCCGTCCACCAGCACCCGCGTGTTCCGCGCCTCGATGACGGACGTCGCGGAGATGATGTTCCTGCCGCACCTGTGCGAAATCCTCACCGAGCAGGCGCCGGGCACCCGGCTGCAGGTCGAGCAGGTCGCGCCCGCCCATCTGGAAGAAGCGCTGCGCACCGGCCAGCTCGACTTCGCCTTCGGCAACCTGCCGGCCTTGAAGCCGGTCACCCACTACGAACTGCTGTTTCGCGAGAGCTACGTCTGCATGATGCGCAAGCGTGACGGCCTGCCGCGGCGGCGCCAGCTTGAGCTCGACGAGTTCCTCGCCATGTCGCACGTGCTGGTGGAGTCCGCCGAGAGCAGCCACCACCAGGTGGAGAGTTCGTTCCGCACGCTGGGCGTGCAGCGCAAGATCAGCCTGCAGATCCCGCACTTCACCGTGCTGCCGCGCATCCTCGGCAAGTCCGACCTGGTGGCCACGGTGCCGCAGCGCATCGCCAAGCTGTTCCAGGTCGAGCATCCGGACGCTTTCGCCGTCTACCAGCTGCCGGTGGACATCCCGGCGGTGGACGTCACGCTGCACTGGCACGAGGGCTTCGACAGCGACGCCGGCAACGCCTGGCTGCGTCAGATCTTCATCGACCTGCTGCAGCAATACGGGCGCAGCAGCTGACGCCTTCCCGTCCAACGCAGAAGGCCCGTCCTGCGACGGGCCGTCTCCTCTCCCTCCTGCGCGGGAAGGCCGCCGGATGTCGGCGGCGGCCCTCCCATCCTCAGACTACTTGCCCTGCTCAGAAGCGATGGCGGATGCCCATGCGCACCGCGGACTGGTTGCCGGTGGCCGACTGGATGCCGCCGCCGAACACCGGATAGGCGTTGTAGCCCTTGTCGCGGTCATACACCGCGCCCACGTACAGGTCGGTGCGCTTGGAGATCTTGTAGTCGGCCATCGCAATGAGCGCCTGGGCATTGCCCACGCCCTGGTTGCGGCTCTGGAATTGATAGGCCGCCGACAGGTCCCACAGCGGGGTCAGCGCATACACGGTGCCCAGTTCATAGGTGGTGGCCTTGGCGCTGGTGTTGGTGTTCTTCACCTGGGTCGCCACGCCAAAGGGCTTGAACGCGCCCAGCTGGTAGGTCGCGCCGATGCCGTACATGCGGGTCGAGTAGCTGCCGGTGGAGTCCTTGATGTCGGTGTAGGACAGCGCGCTGCTGAAGGCGCCGTTGTCGTACTGGCCGGTGGCGCTGGTGGTGCGGCCGGCCGAGTTGTTGCCGGCCACTTCGCCGAAGCCGTACATCAGGCCGAAGCTGAAGCCGCCCATCTTGGCGCTGTTGTACTTGACCGAGTTGTTGGTGCGGTCGCCGGCGTAGATGTGGTTGTTCAGCGCGGTGCCGTGCGCGGCGTCGGCATGCAGGCCCCAGGCGAAGGAACCGGCCGGCGACAGCGCGCCCATGGCGTACTGGCCGCCGAGGTTGGCCATGAAGTCGTACTGGCGACCCACGCTGACCGAGCCCCACTGCTTGCTGCCGATGCCCACGAAGGACTGGCGGCCGAAGATCAGGCCGCCCTGGCCCAGGCTGCCGTCGTCGGCGCCGAAGCCGGTTTCCAGCGTGAAGAAGGCGTTCAGGCCGCCGCCCAGGTCTTCGGTGCCCTTGAAGCCGATGCGGCTGCCCTGGGCGATGCCGCTGTCCATGCGCAGCAGCGAAGCGCCGCCGCCGCCGGTCTTGGGCGCGCTGGAGTAATAGGTCAGGCCGAGGTCGATCAGGCCATAGATGGTGACGCTGCTCTGCGCATGCGCCATCCCGGTACCTGCCGCGAGCATCGCGGCGACCAGCAGTTTCTTCTTCATGTAATGGAGCTCCCTGTAGTGTTGCGTAGTGAATGTCTGCACAGCCGTGCACGACACGTGGCGACACAACGTGCCGCGCCGACGTGCAAGCGCAGACCACGACAACGTCATGCAGGGCCATGTTAGGGACGGGGTTTGAGGCAGATCAAATTGATGCCTTCGATTGCCGGGATAAGTACGGCCGATGGCGGCGGCGGCGCGCGCTCGCATTCTCGAATTCGGTGCAGAAACGGATGCGCGGCATGGCGCCAGGGGCGCAACGGCACCACGCAAGTGCGCGGCGTCACCAATCCGGCGCGTGCGGCATGGGGGCTAAAGGTATCTTTAGCTGTCGCATTTCACCAACGGCAGCGCGAAGCAAAAACAGGCGCCGCGCGGCGTATTCGGCTGCGCCCAGATATCGCCGCGGTGGCGCGAGACGATGTTCTTGCACAGCGCCAGGCCGATGCCGTTGCCGCTGACCTTGGAGGAGAAAAAGCCGTCGAACAGCCGTTCACGCTGGCCGGCCTCGATGCCGCCGCCTTCGTCGGCCACGCGCAGCAGCGCGGTGGCGCCGGCGCGTTCGACGGCGATGCGCACGCGCCGGCGTTCCGGCTCGAACGCGCTCATCTCTTCGATCGCGTTGAAGGCGAGGTTGAGGATCACCTGGCCGATCAGCACCTTCTCGCAGCTCACCGCCAGCGGCTCGCCGCCGGCGTCGATCTCCAGCCGCACGCGACCCTCGGCGGCCTTGAGCTCGATGAACCAGCGCACCTCGTTCAACACCTCGCCGAGCTCGATCACCGTCTCGCTCTGCTCCAGTTTGACCACGTACTCGCGCACGCTCTTGATGATGGCCGCGGCGTGGTCGACCTGGCGCCCGGCGCTCTCCAGTCCCCACACGATGCCGTCGGCCTGGCTCGCCTCGAGCTGCGCGCGGGCCTGCTTCATGCGCAGCACCGAGCCTTCGAGGAAATTGCGGATCGCCGCCAGCGGCTGCGAGAGCTCGTGCGCGATGGCGGTGGCCATCTCGCCCATGGCGTTGTGGCGCGCCAGGTATTCCAGCGAGGCCTGGTCGCGCCGCCGCGCCTCCTCGGCCTCGACCTGCTCGGTGATGTCGTGGAAGTGCAGCAGGTGACCCTTGAGGTCGTTCTCGATCTCGATGTAGCGGCAGCTCGCGTGGTGCCAGCGCGCCACGCCGTCCTTGCGCACGATGCGGTAGCGGATCGGAAAGGAGATCGCGTCCGGCAGCGCCAGCGTCAGCAGTTCCAGCAGCTCCTCGCGCGACTCCGGCAGGCACATCGCGGCGAAATTGCGCGGCGGATGCTGGCCGGGCCGCACGCCCAGCAGCTTGCGGCCGGCGTCGCTCATGTACTCGATGCCGCCGTCGGCGCGCAGCACCGCCACGCCTTCGTCGGAGTCCTGCATGAACTCCTTGAGGCGGCTCTCCAGCCGCTTCATCTCGCGCCGGATCTGCTCCTCGCGCGCGATGTCGCGGAACTGCACCATGATCACGTCGCGCTCGGACAGCTTCACCAGGGTGGCGATGGCTTCCGACAGGATCTCGTCGCCGTTCTTGGCGCGGTAGCACCATTCGACCACGTTGCTGCCGTGCAGGACCGCCTCATGCAGCCACTTGCGGCCGATCTCGCGGCGATACTCGTGCGAGCGCCGGCTCATGTCGGGCGCCTTCAGCGGCAGCAGCTCCTCCAGCGTGAACCCCAGCACCTTGCAGGCCGAAGGATTGGCCCAGAGGATGGACTTGGTCTGGGCGTCGTGCAGGATGATGCACATCGGCAGCGCTTCCATCATGCGGCGGAAGTCTTCCATTTCGAAGCGGATGGCGTCGTCCGGGGCAGCCATGGTGAGGATATTCACATGTGAATTTATAGAAATATCTCTATAAGCAAGGACTATGCGCGGCGCCCGGCGGCGCTGGCCTTGAAGCCATCATCTCCGGTTTGTACGGTGGAATCACATCAACGCCAAGGAGCCGCCATGAAACTCGCCGCCATGAAAGTCGCCACGCGGCTCAACATCGTCTTCGGCATGCTGCAGATCATCCTGGCCACCGTGATCGGCGTGGCGATCTGGCGCATGGCGCAGATCAACGAGCACATGACCTCGATCACCGATATCAACAACGTCGAAGTCCGCCATGTCAACGCGATGCGCTCGGCCGTGTTCGAGCAGTCGATGACGGTGCGCAACCTGGCGCTGACCCAGGATCCCGCGGACGCGGCGCGCGAGGCCGGCCGGTTGCGCCAGCAGGTCGCCGCCTACGATCATGCCGAGGCGGCGCTGGGCCGGATGTTTGCCGACATCGCCGAAACCACCGACCATGAGCGCCAGGCCATGCAGCTCATCGCGCAGCAGGCCTCACGCGCGCGCCCCCTGCTGGAGCGCGCCGCCGCTTCCGGCCAGGCCGGCGATATCGCCGGCGTACGCGCCTTGCTTGGCGGCGAGATGGTCGCCCTGCAGGCGCAGCGCCGCGAGACGCTGGCCGCCCTGGCGCGCTTCGAGGACGAGCTCAATGCGCGCATGCAGACCGAGGCCGCCGGCGCCTACCGCATGGCCTTCCTCAATATCGTCGCGCTCGGCGTGGCGGCCCTGGTGCTGGGCCTGCTGGGCACCTGGCGCGTCACTCGCAGCCTGCTCGACGAGCTGGGCGGAGAGCCTTCCTATGCGGCGGCGCTGGCGCGCTCGATTGCCGCCGGGGACCTGACGCGCCGCATCCATACCCGCGAGAGCGACCGCCTCAGCCTGCTGGCTGCGATGCGCACGATGAACGAGAGCCTGCAAGGCATCGTCTCGCGCGTGCGATGCGGCGCGCACAGCATCAGCACCGCCAGCGAGCAGATCGCCACCGGCAACATCGACCTGTCGGAGCGCACCGAGCGCCAGGCGGGTTCCCTGCAGCAGACCGCATCGGCCATGGAGCAGCTGACCTCCATCGTGCAGCAGAACCAGCGCAGCGCCGAGCAATGCAACGAACTGGCGGCCGAAACGGCGCGCGCCGCCGCTGACGGTCGCGCGCTGATCAGGGAGCTGATTGCGACCATGCGCGCCATCGATGCCAGTTCGTCCCGGGTGGTCGAGATCATCGAGGTGATCGACGGCATCGCCTTCCAGACCAATATCCTGGCGCTGAACGCGGCGGTCGAGGCGGCGCGCGCCGGCGAAAGCGGACTGGGTTTTGCGGTCGTGGCCAGCGAGGTGCGCGCGCTGGCGCAGCGCGCGGCCACCGCGGCGGCGGAAATCAAGGTGCTGATCGGCGACGCCGCCTGCGCGGTCAATGCCGGCACGCGCCAGGTGGCCGATGCCGGCGGCGCCATCGACGGCATCGCGGAGCGCGTAGAGCGGGTGGTCGGCGTGATGGCCGACATCACCGGCGCCGGGCGCGAGCAGGCCCAAGGCATCGAAGAGATCAACAAGGCCATCGTGCTGATGGACGGCGTCACCCAGCAGAACGCCGCGCTGGTCGAGCAGGCCGCGGGCGCCGCCCAGGCCCTGCTGGACCAGGCGCGCGAGCTGACCGACATGGTCGACGTCTTTACGCTCGAAGAGTCGCCCGCGCCGGCGGCGAGGATGCCGGCACGGCCCGCCGCGCCGCCGGCGGAGATACTGATCAACTGACGTCGCCCGCCTAGGGGTTTTCTTTATGCGCCTCCCGCCTATCCCCTAAAAATCCCCCGGCCGTCCCGATTGAACCGGGAAAGCGCGCTCCCTACACTCGTTTCCAGATGTGCAGCACGCAACCTGGAGAACGAGATGTCCGTAATGGAAGCACCGGAAGCACCGGCCGCATGGGTGGCCGGGGAAGAAGACGCGATGGCGCAGTTGTTTGCCGAGATCCGCGCGCGCCGCGACGAGTTCGGCCGCCAGCGCTTCGTCCCCAAGGAGTTCATCGCGCAGCTCAAGAAGCTGGGCGTCTATCGCGCCGCCACGCCGAAATGCTTCGGCGGCACCGGCCTGGCGCCGGCCGACTTCCTCCGGCTGGTCGAGAAGATCTCCGAAGCCGACGGCTCGGTGGGCTGGGTCGCCAGCTTCGGTTCGGCCTCGGTCTACCTGGCGGCGCTGCCGAAGGAGACCCAGGCCAGGCTTTACGCCGGTTCGCCCGACCTCACCTTCGCCGGCGGCCTGTTTCCGATCCAGCCGGCCACCCAGGTGGACGGCGGCTGGATGGTGGACGGCACCTGGAAGTTCGCCAGCGGCTGCAAGGGCGCCGACATGCTGGGCGTGGGCATAGGCGCGGCGGTGCCGGGCCAGCCGGGCGCCAAGCCGCGCACCGCGGTGCTGCCGCCGGAGCAGGTCGAGATCGTCGACAACTGGGACGTGATGGGCCTGGCCGGCACCGGCAGCCACGACCTCAAGGTGACGCAGCAGTTCGTGCCGGATGAGTGGACCTTCATCCGCGGCGGCGTGCCCACCATCGACGAGCCGCTCTACCGCTATCCCACCATCGCCTACGCCGCGCAGGTGCTGGGCGTGGTCAACCTCGGCATCGCGCGCGCCGCCATCGACGAGATCAACCGCATGTCGGGCGGCCGCGTGGCCATCACCGGCGCGCCCAAGCTGGCCGACCGCTCCTATGTGCGCATCGAGGTGGCCAAGGCCGAAGCCATGCTGCGCTCGGCGCGCGCCTTCCTGTACGACGCCACCGGCGAAGTCTGGCACACCATCCTGGCCGGCGATCCGGTCACGCCGGAGCAGGTCAGCCTGCTGCGCCTGACGGCGGTGGAGATCGCCCGCGCCGGCAATGAGGTGGTGCAGAACATGTTCGGCCTGGCCGGCACCACCGCCATCTACTCGCACCACCCGCTGCAGCGCTGCCTGCGCGACGCGGCCGTGGTCAAGCAGCACGCCTTCCTCGGCGAGGGCATCTACGACGGCGCCGGCGCCGTGACGCTGGGCGTGCCGCCCATGCCCGGATACCTGTGACGCACAACGCATTCAAGACGGAGAACAGCATGACCCCAACCACTGAAAAAGAACCGCTGCGCGTGCTGTTTTGCGTCGGCGTCACGCAAAACTTCTTCGACCTGCCGGCCACCGAGACCGGCCCGGTGTGGAAGGCCTACGGCGACATGATGAGCAACCTGGCCAGGATGGAGGGCATCAGCGTGATCGGCACCATGGACGACGACCGCCTGATGGTAGGCAAGTCCGACGACGCGCCCTGGACCTTCTACATCATGGCCGACGTGGCCGACCTCGACACGGTGGTGGCCGCCTGCAACCTGTTTCGCACCACCATGGTCGGCGAGCATCGCCTGTGGAAGTACGGAAAGATCGAGGCGCGCGTGGGACGCGCGCTGATCATCCAGGGCGGTTGAGCCGCGCTCTTGCAACGATCTCAAGCGACAGGAACACATGGACAAGAAGATTGCACTGGTCACGGGCGCGGCGCGCGGGCTGGGTGAGCGCATCGCGCGCAAGATGCACGCGGCCGGATGGAAGGTGGCGCTGGCCGACGTCGACCTGGAACTGGTTTCGGCGGTGGCCGCGAGCCTCGACGCCAGCGGCGACACCGTCATGGCGCTGGCGCTGGACGTGCGCCGCAAGCCCGATTTCATCGCCGCCTGCGACGCCGTCGAGGTGCGCTGGGGCGGCGCCGCGGCGCTGGTCAACAACGCCGGCCAGTCGCGTGTGGCGGCGCTGATGGACATCACGCCCGAGGAGTTCGACGACGTCACCGCGATCAACCTCAAAGGCACGTTTCTTGCGTGCCAGGTGTTCGGCAAGCGCTTCGCCGAACGCGGCTACGGCCGCATCGTCAACATCGCCTCGCTGGCCGGACAGAACGGCGGCACCGCCACCGGCGCGCACTATGCGGCGGCCAAGGGCGGCGTGCTGACGCTGACCAAGGTGTTCGCGCGCGAACTGGCGGCATCGGGCGTCACCGTCAACGCGATCTCGCCGGGGCCGCTGGACCTGCCCATCGTGCGCGAGATCGTACCGGCCGACAAGCTGGCCGCGACGATCCAGAACATTCCGGTCAAGTCGCTGGGCGAACCGGACTTCATCGCCGACGCCGTGCTGCTGCTGGCCTCGCCGGAGGCGGGCGCGGCAACCGGCGCCTGCCTGGACATCAACGGCGGCCTGTTCATGCGCTGAGCATGCCGTCGACGCACGGCGGCGCCGGGGAGCAGCCGCCATCCGTTTCACTTCACCAAGGGAGAGAACCAACATGCTGCACAAACGCCTGATTGCCGCCGCCGTCGCGCTGGCCGCTTTTTCCGCCGCTTCGGTCCATGCGCAGGTCAAGATCGGGGTCGTGACCTCGTCCACCGGCCCGGTCTCGCTGGTGGGCATCCCGCAGAAGAACACCGTGCCGCTGCTGCCGGCCAAGGCCGGCGACCTGAAGGTCGAATACATCTCGCTGGACGACGCCAGCGACCCGACCAAGTCGGTCACCGAAGTGAAGAAGCTGATCTCCGAATACAACGTCGACGCCATCATCGGCCCCTCGGGTTCGCCCAACGCCATGGGCGTGATTTCCTTCGTGGCCGAGGCCGGCGTGCCGATGCTGGCGCCGGTGGGCACCGCCGCCGTGGTGCTGCCGATGAACGAGCAGAAGAAGTGGGTCTTCAAGACTACCCAGAACGACGACCTGATCGCCAAGGCGCTGGTCGAGCAGATGGTCAGGACCAAGGTGAAGACGGTCGGCTTCATCACCATCAACGACCCCTTCGGCGAGAACTGGAACAAGGTCTTCGGCGAGCTGGCCGGCAAGGCCGGCATCAAGATCGTCGCCAACGAGCGCTACCAGCGCACCGACACCTCGGTCACCGCGCAGACCCTGAAGATCATGGCCGCCAATCCGGACGCGGTGCTGGTGGCGGCGCCGGGCGCGGCGACCGTGCTGCCGCAGACCACGCTCTACGACCAGGGCTACAAGGGCAAGATGTACCAGACCCACGGCGCGGCGCTGCCGGCCTTCCTGCAGCTGGGCAAGAACAAGGTCGAGGGCACCATCCTGGCCGCCTCGCTGATGCTGGTGCTGCCGGAGATCTTCGACGGCAACCCGTCCAAGAAGGTCGCCACCGACTACATCGAGGCCTACAAGAAGATGTACGGCAGCGTGCCGGCCACCTTCGGCGCCAACGTGTATGACGCCGGCCTGTTGCTGCAGCAGGCCATTCCCGTCGCCGCAAAGAAGGGCAAGCCGGGCACCAAGGAGTTCCGCGCTGCGCTGCGCGACGCGCTGGAAAACACCAAGGAGCTGGTCGCAACGCAGGGCGTCTACAACATGAGCGCGGCCGACCACAGCGGCTTCGACGAACGCGGCCGTGAACTGATCACGGTCAAGAACGGCAACTGGACCTTGTTGAAGTAATCGTCCTTTCGCCTTCGATACGCCGCAACGCGGTATATCGAAGGCGCGCCGGAATCCACATCGGAATCCGCATCGGAATTTGACCCGGAATTTGCATCAGGGAAGTCGCAATGAATCTTCAGATCGTGGCGTTGCTGGGACAGGACGGCATCACCAACGGCGCCATCTACGCGCTGCTGGCGCTGTCCATCGTGCTGGTGTTTACCGTCACCCGCATCCTGCTCATCCCGCAGGGCGAGTTCGTCTCCTTCGGCGCGCTCACCATGGGCATGATGCAGAACGGCCAGCCGCTCTCGGTGGCCTGGCTGCTGGTGGCGCTGTGCCTGGGCGCCGCCGCGCTCGACTTCTGCGACATGTGGCGCAGCGGCCGCCGCCGGCCCAGCCTGTGGCTGCCGGCCAAGCTGCTTTACGCCGTCGTCGTGGCGGGCGTGGCGCTGTCGTTCAATTTCAGCGCCGTGCCGATGCTGCTGCAGGTGGCCATGACGCTGCTGCTGCTGGTGCCGATGGGGCCGCTGATGTACCGCATCGTGTTCCAGCCCATCGCCGGCGCCTCGCCATTGGTGCTGCTGGTGGTGTCGATCGCGGTGCACGTGGCGCTGGTGGGCGTGGCGCTGCTGGTGTTCGGCCCCGAGGGCGCGCGCACCGCGCCGTTCACCGAGGCCGCGCTGGAGCTGGGCTCGCTGCGCCTGAGCAGCCAGGCGATCTGGGTCATCGGCGTGTCGCTGCTGCTGATCGTGGCGCTGTTCCTGATGTTCGAGCGCACGCTGTACGGCAAGGCGCTGCGCGCGGCCGCGCTGAACCGCATGGGCGCGCGCCTGATGGGCATTTCGCCGGTGTTCGCCGGCAAGGCCATGTTCCTGCTGGCCTCGCTGATCGGGGTGATGTCGGGCGTGCTGATCGCGCCCATCACCACGATCTACTACGACTCGGGTTTCCTGATCAGCCTCAAGGGCTTCGTCGGCTCCATCATCGGCGGGCTGGTGAGCTACCCGGCCGCCGCCGTCGGCGCAGTCGCCATCGGCCTGATCGAATCCTTTTCCACCTTCTGGGCCAGTGCCTACAAAGAGATCATCGTGTTCGTCCTGATCATCCCCATCCTGCTGTGGCGCTCGCTGACCAGCCGCCATGTGGAGGAGGAAGAATGAAGCGGCCCATCCCCGCGCGCGCCGTGCTGGGCGCGTTCATCCTGCTGCTGGCGGCGGCGCCCTTCGTGCTGCCCTCGTTCTACATGACCCTGCTCAACAACATCGGCCTGGCCTCGCTGGTGGTGCTGGGGCTGGTGCTGCTGAGCGGCGTGGCCGGGCTGACCAGTTTCGGCCAGGCCGCCTTCGTCGGCCTGGGCGCCTATATCTCGGCGGCGCTGTCGGCCAACGTGGTGCCGCTGCCGCAGGCGCTGGACTGGCTGCATTCGCCGTGGGCCGCGCTGTTCGTGGCGCTGGCGCTGACCGCGCTGCTGGCGCTGGCGGTGGGCGCGATCACGCTGAAGCTGTCTGGTCATTACCTGCCGCTGGGCACCATCGCCTGGGGCATCAGCCTGTACTTCATCTTCGGCACGCTGGAGAGCATGGGCGGACAGACCGGCATGTCGGGCATCCCGCCGATCACGCTGCTGGGGGCGTCGCTGTCGTCGGACCGCGCGATCTACGGCCTGATCTGGCTGGCCGTGATCCTGGGCGTGGCGGCGCTGAACAACCTGCTGGATTCGCGCGAAGGGCGCGCCATCCGTGCGCTCAAGGGCGGCATGGTGATGGCCGAGGCGATGGGCATCAACACCGCCCGCTCGCGCACCGTGATCTTCGTCATCGCGGCGGTGCTGGCGGCGCTGTCGGGCTGGCTGTACGTGCACATGCAGCGCTTCGTGAACCCGTCGCCGTTCGGCCTGGGCTTCGGCATCGACTACCTGTTCATGGCAGTGCTGGGCGGCGCCAGTTACGTCTGGGGCGCGGTGCTGGGTTCGACCGTGATCGTGGTGCTCAAGGAATGGCTGCAGGGCGTGCTGCCGGCGCTGCTGGGCCGTTCCGGCAACTTCGAGACCATCGTCTTCGGCCTGTTGATCGTGGTGCTGCTGCAGCGTTCGCGCGACGGCATCTGGCCTTACCTGGCCCGGCTGGTGCCGGTGCGTGCGCGCCGTATCGAGCTCGACCTGCAGGCCGAGCCGCTGCCGCGCCGTCCCATGCCCAATCCGAACGAGGTGGTGCTGGACGTGCGCGACGTCACGCGCCGCTTCGGCGGGCTGGTGGCCAACAACAACATGAACCTGAAAGTGGTGGCCGGCGAAGTGCTGGCGCTGATCGGCCCCAACGGCGCGGGCAAGTCGACGCTGTTCAACCAGGTCTCGGGCGTGGATACGCCGACCTCGGGCAGCGTGCAGTTCCGCGGCCATGAGGTCACCGGGCGCGGCTCGCGCCACATCGCCGGGCTGGGCATGAGCCGCAGCTTCCAGCATGTGCGCCTGATGCCGCGCATGACGGTATTGGAGAACGTGGCCATCGGCGCCTACCTGCGCGGCAAGCGCGGCGTGCTGGCGGCGATGCTGCGGCTGGACCGCCGGGAAGAAGCGCGCCTGCTGGCCGAGGCGGCGCGCCAGATCGAGCGCGTGGGCCTGAAGGAACAGATGTTCGAACAGGCCGGCGCGCTCTCGCTGGGCCAGCAGCGCATCCTGGAAATCGCCCGCGCGCTGGCCGCCGATCCCTGCCTGCTGTTGCTGGACGAGCCGGCCGCCGGCCTGCGCCTGGGCGAGAAGCAGGCGCTGGGCGACCTGCTGCGCAAGTTGCGCGCCGAGGGCATGGCGATCCTGCTGGTGGAGCACGACATGGACTTCGTGATGGAACTGGTGGACCGCATCGTGGTGATGGACTTCGGCCAGAAGATCGCCGAAGGCCTGCCCGAGGAAATCCAGAACAACCGCGCGGTGCTGGAAGCCTATCTGGGCGTGGCCGACGAGGAAGAGGGCGGGGCCGGGGCTGGTGCACAATCGGCGCCGCCACAGGCCGCCATCGCAGGAGCGCAACATGGGCAATAAGGTATTGGAAGTACGCGACCTGTCGGCCGCCTACGGCCGCGTGCAGGTGCTCTCGGGCATCAACGTCAGCGTCGAGCAGGGGCGGATCGTCACCGTCATCGGCCCCAACGGCGCCGGCAAGACCACGCTGCTGTCGGCCATCATGGGGGTGCTGCCTTCGCGCGGGGCGATGGCCTTCGACGGCGCGATTCGCACCTCGCCCGAGGTGGAAGACATGGTGGCCGCCGGCATGACGCTGGTGCCGGAAAAGCGCGAGCTGTTCGCCGAGATGAACATCGAGGACAACCTGGTGCTGGGCGCCTTCCACCGCTACCGCACCGGGCAGCGCGACTACCAGGACACGCTGGAAGAGGTCTACACGCTGTTTCCGCGGCTGCGCGAGCGGCGCACCCAGCTGGCCGGAACCCTCTCCGGCGGCGAGCGCCAGATGCTGGCGGTGGGGCGCGCGCTGATGGCCAAGCCCAGGCTCTTGATGCTGGACGAACCCAGCCTGGGCCTGGCGCCGCTGATCGTGCGCGAGATCTTCCGCATCATCGCGGAGCTGCGCCGGCGCGGCGTCTCCATCCTGCTGGTGGAGCAGAACGCGCGCGCCGCGCTGCAGGTGGCCGACTACGGCTATGTGCTGGAGAACGGCGAGATCAAGATGCACGGACCGGCCGGCCAGCTGGCCAACGACCCGCGCGTGATCGAAGCCTATCTTGGCCTCTCGGGCAAGCACCAGGACAAGCTGGCCGGCTGAGCCGGCGCAACATGAATGCAAACGGATAGACCGGCATCGCGATGCCGGCGGGGGCGGCTGTTCGCCCGCATCACACCACGCCAAACGCTGGATGAACGACATGAGCAATGAGCCAAGCACCGCAGCCGAGCCGCTGCGCATCTGCATCGCCGGCGCCGGCGCCATCGGCGGCACGCTGGCCGTCCGGCTGGCGGCAGCCGGCCACCACGTCAGCGTGCTGGCGCGCGGCAAGACCCTGCAGGCCATCCGCGAGAACGGCCTGACGCTGCATGATCTGCACGGCGTCACGCACGCGCGCCCGGCGGCCGACGACCGGCCCGGCTTCGGCGTGCAGGACCTGATCCTGGTGTGCGCCAAGAGCCAGGACATGGCCGGCCTCCTGCCGCAGCTGCAGCCGCTGATCGGCGAGCACACGGTGGTGGTGCCGACCAACAACGGCGTGCCCTGGTGGTACTTCCACAGGGAGGGCGGGCGTTTCGACGGCGAGCAGGTCAGGGCGGTCGACCCCGAGGGTGCGCTGGCGCGCGCCGTGCCGCTGGACAACCTGATCGGCAGCGTGCTGTTCATCACCGCCGAGGTGACGGCGCCGGGCGTGATCCGCTCGGTCAACCCGCACCTGATCGTGCTGGGCGAGCCTTCCGGCGCGATGAGCGAGCGCCTGCTGCGCGTGCGCGCGGCGATCGAAGCCGCGGGCATCGAGGCGCGCGCCACCGACCGCATCCGCGACAAGCTGTGGACCAAGATCATCGCCAACATCAGCACCAATCCGCTGTCGGTAATCACCCATGGCACGCTGGAGCAGCTCTACGGCCAGCCGGAGCTGCGCGAGGTGGTCACGCAGGTCATGCGCGAAGCGCTGCTGGTGGCGTCCAGCTACGGCGCGCGGGTGGACATCGATCCGCTCACTTTCGTGCAGCTGGGCGAGGCCATGGGGCCGTTCCGCACATCGATGCTGCAGGACCTCGAGCGCGGCCGTCCGCTGGAACTGGCGGCCATCGGCGACGCCGTGCTGGAGCTGGCGCAGCGTTATGCGGTGCCGATGCCGATCACGCGCGCGGTGGTGTCGCTGGCGCGCTTTCGCGGTCTGGGCGCGCAGCAGCAACACGCCGCCCGCGCGGCCTGAAGAGGATCCGGGGACGCGGCCGCGCCGGCATTTCACCTCGCGCGGCCATATCAATCACAGACAGAGTTCGGGAGTTTGACGATGAGCATCATGCAATACAGCTACGGCGCCGACCAGCCGGCCCATTGCAGCGACGAGGAATGGCGCCTGCGCATCCAGCTGGCGCATTGCTACCGCCTGGTGGACTACCTCGGCTGGACCGAGATCATCTTCAACCACATCTCGGCGCGCCTGCCGGGCGCGGAGCATCACTACCTGGTCAATCCCTTCGCGCTGAACTACAACGAGGTGACGCCGGCCAACCTGCTCAAGGTGGGCCTGGACGGCCAACTGGTCGAGCCGTCGGACTACAAGGCCAACCCGGCCGGCTTCGCCCTGCACAGCGCCATCCACGGCGCGCGCGACGACCTGCACTGCGTGATCCACACGCACACCACGCCGATCTCGGCGGTGACGATGAAGAAGTCCGGCTTCGAGCACAACGACTTCTACGGCGCGCAGCTGTTCGGCCGCATCGGCTATCACGACTTCGAGGGCATCACCCTGTTCGCCGACGAGAAGGAGCGCATGCTCAACAGCCTGGGCCAGAAGCACATCCTGGTGCTGCGCAACCACGGCGTGGCGGTCTGCGAGCGCGATATCCAGCGCGCCTTCTTCCTGCTGTGGACGGTGCAGCGGGCAGCCGAGATCCAGGCCGCGGGCCGGGCGATGGGCGGCGAAGACGTGCAACTGGCCGACGAGGTGCGGCAGAAATGCGCCGACCTGACGCAGCAACTGATCCGCAATGACGGGTTCGCGGTGATTTTCTTCGAAGCCATCGTGCGCAGGATGCTGAAGGCGCAGAGGCTGGTGTAGGCGGGACGCTGCGGGCGGAGGGGATGTTCAGGTTTGCGAGAGCGGCTTGACCTGCAGGCCCAGTCCCATCGCCTTGAGGATGGCGGTGAGGCTGTTCAAGCCAGGATTGCCCCTGGACGACAGCGTGCGGTAGAGCTGGGTCGGGTTCAGGTCGGCGCGCTCCGCCACGGCCTGCACGCCGCCGAAGGCCTGTGCCAGCTGGCGCAGCACGATCAGCAGTTCGGACTGGTCGCCGTCTTCCAGGATGTCGTTGATGACGGCCAGCGCGAGGGCCGGATCCTTGCGGTACATCTCGGCCATCACATCGTCATTTGGTCTGCTTCTCATGATCGTATCTCCTCAGCCAATCCTTCCAGCACGCGACGGCGCGCGCGATGTCGGCGTCCTGCCTGCGTTTGTCGCCGGCGCATAGCAACAGCACGATATGTCCGTCGGCGCAGGCAAAGTAGACGCGGTATCCCGGCCCGGTGTCGATGCGCAATTCCCACACGCCGTCCCGGCAAAACTTGTGGTCGCCGAAATTGCCGCCTTCCATCCGGATCACCCTGCGAATTATCGCCAGTCTGGCATGTTGATCCTTCAGGCCTCCCAGCCAGTCGCCATAGTGGTTATGGCGCTGATCGGCGGTGATGTAGTGCTCGACGCGGTAATTCATTTTCGTTTATTGACGAATTCTGGTCAAGTCGGAGATGTTTGCGACTCATCATCCTCGCAGCGCTTGCGTCAATAAAAAAGGACGGACGCCCAAACAGGCATCCGTCCTCGGAAAGCGCCGACATGCGCTCAGGGATTCTTCGGCGTCATGCGCTCAGCGCTGCATGCCCCAGCGCTTCACGGTCGCGCGCTCCAGGGTGTTGAACACCAGGTTTTCCACCAGCAGGCCGATGATGATCACCATCGCCAGTCCGGCGAACACCTTGTCCGTATACAGCTCGTTGCGGTTCTGGAAGATGTACCAGCCCAGGCCGCCTTTGCCGCTGGTGGCGCCGAACACCAGTTCGGCGGCGATCAGCGTGCGCCAGGCGAAGGCCCAGCCGATGCGCAGGCCGGCGAGGATGGAGGGCAGCGCCGCCGGCACCAGCACCTGCAGCACGAAGGACAGGCCCGTGAGGCCGTAGTTGCGGCCGGCCATGCGCAGCGTGTCGGACACGCCGAGGAAGCCCGCATAGGTGTTCACCGCCAGCGCCCACAGCACCGAGTGCACCAGCACGAAGATCAGGCTGCCCTGCCCGAGGCCGAACCACAGCAGCGCGATCGGCAGCAGCGCGATGGCCGGCAGCGGGTTGAACATCGAGGTCAGCGTGCTCAGCAGGTCGCGGCCGAACTGGGTCGACACCGCCAGCGTGGTCAGCACGAAGGCCGCGACGATGCCCAGCACGTAGGCTTTCAGCAGCACCTGCAGGGACAGCCAGGTCTTGTTGAGCAGCTCGCCGGTAGCCAGGCCTTCGAAGAAGGCTTGCGCGGTCTGGCCGAAGGTGGGCAGCAGCAGGTCGTTGTTCTGCCAGCGGCCGATGGCTTCCCACAGCAGCGCCAGCAGCACCAGGATCACGCCCTTGCGGATCCAGGCTTGCTGCCAGATGCGCTGCGGCAGCGAGAAACGGCGTTCCAGCGCGAGACCGGGCAGGGGCGCGAGCGGGATTTCATACTCTTCGCGGACGGGGGGAGTCAGGCTCATGGTGAAATTCCAGTGGCGGCGCGCTCAATAGGAGAAGCGCACATCGCCGAAGTTGATCGGTGGTTCGGCTGCCGCAGGCGGCGCGCCGCCCTCGTCGAACAGCAGGCGGTGGATGCGCTGCGCGGTCTGCTGGAAGCCGGCGCCGCCCAGGCTGGAGAGGTCGTACTGGTGGCTGTTGATCTCGGCGCGCACGCGACCCGGATGCGGCGAAAGCAGCAGGATGCGGTTGCCGACCACCAGCGCCTCTTCGATCGAGTGGGTGACGAACAGCAGCGTGAAGCGCACCTCGTCCCACAGCGCCAGCAGCTCTTCCTGCATCTTGCGGCGGGTCAGCGCATCGAGCGCGGCGAAGGGCTCGTCCATCAGCAGCATCTTGGGTTGCATGGCCAGCGCGCGGGCGATCGCCACGCGCGCCTTCATGCCGCCGGAGAGCGTATGCGGGTAGGCGTCGGCGAAGCGCGCGAGGCCGACCTTGTCCAGGTAATGGCGGGCGCGCTCGGCGGCTTCGCGCTTTTTCAGCGTCTTCGAGGCCAGCAGCGGGAACATCACGTTGGCGAGCACCGTCTTCCACGGCGGCAGCTGGTCGAACTCCTGGAACACCACGATGCGGTCCGGCCCCGGATGGCGCACCGCCTGGCCGTCCAGCCGGATCTCGCCGGAGGCCGGCGGCAGGAAGCCGGCTACCGATTTGAGCAGGCTGGACTTGCCGCAGCCCGACGGGCCCAGCAGCACGAAGCGGTCGGCCGGATGCACGCCGAAACTGACCTCATGCGTGGCCTGCACCACGGCCGAGGCGGTGCGGTACTGCAGGCTGACGCGGTTCACCTGCAGCAGCGGCGAGGAGGCCTGGGCGGTTGCCGAGACGCTGGCCGTTTCAGCTGCCGGGTTGTGCATATGCTTCCTCGAAGAAGTAGTCTTTCCACGACGACGAGCGGTTCTTCAGCACGCCGATCTCATGCAGCTTCTCGGCATAGACGAAGCTGCGCTCGGGCGAGACGGTGAAGTTGATCTCCGGATCCTCGACGATCTTGCGCACGAACTCCGGCGACAGCTTGGACTTCTGCACGCGGATGAAGGTGTCGGCGGCTTTGGCCTTGTTGTTGCGGATGAAGTCGGCCGCTTCCACCAGCGCGTTGTAGAAGGCGCGGTAGGTCTTGGGATTCTCGTCGTGGAACTTCTGCGTGGTGTACAGGAAGTTGAAGGTGGCCGGGCCGCCCAGGATGTCGTAGGAGCTGATCACCTTGTGCACGTTCTTGTTTTCCAGCGCCTGGTACTGGAACGGCGGGCTGGAGAAATGCGCGTTGATCTCCGAGCCGCCGGCCAGCAGCGCGGCGGTGGCGTCCGGATGCGAGAGGCTGACGGTGATGTCGTCGAAGCGCTTGTAGTTCTCCTTGCCGTAGAGCCTGGCGGTCTCGATCTGCAACGTGCGCGACTGGAAGCCGACGCCCGCGGCCGGCACCGCGATGCGGTCCTTGCTGCTGAAGTCCTTGACCGTCTTCACGTTCGGATTGTTCGACAGCAGGTAGTTGGGCATGGAGCCCAGCGAGGCGATCGCCTTGACGTTCTGGCGGCCGCGCGTGCGGTCCCACAGCACCAGCGCCGGCGGCGCGCCGGCCGAGACCACGTCGAGCGCGCCGGCCAGCAGCGCCTCGTTCATGCCGGTGGCGCCGGACAGGCTGTTCCACTCGACCTTGATGTCCAGGCCTTCCTTCTTGCCCTGCTTTTCGATCAGCTTCTGGTCCTGCACTACGTCCAGGATCAGGTAGCCGATGCCGAACTGCTGGGCGATGCGGATCTGGCCTTCGGCCTGCGCATTGGCGGCCAGCGCGAGGGTAATGAGGCCGGCGGCGACGGCCGGGATGAATGTGCGTGCGAACGGCATGTCAGCTGCCTCCCTGGATATGGGCGTCGTCGAAGAAGTAATCCTTCACCGACGCCGGTTTGTTCTTGATGGCGCCCACGCGGTGCATGAATTCGGCCAGCCCGTAGGTGTTTTGCGGGCCGATCTTGAACTGCACCTCGGGGTTCCTGATGATCTGCAGCAGCAGCTTGCGGTCGGTGTTGCCCTTGTTGACCTTGAGGTAGATGTCGGCCGCTTTCTCCGGATTGGCCGAGATGAACCTGGCCGCTTCATCCAGCGCGCCGACGAAGGCGCCGTAGGTCTTGGGGTTGTCCTTGCGGAATTTCTCAGTGGCGTACAACACCGTGGCCGAGGACGGGCCGCCCAGCACCTGGTAGGAGTTGAGCACGATGTGGGCCTTGGGATTGCCGGCCAGCTCCTGTTCCTGGAACGGCGGGTTGCCGAAGTGGCCGGTGATCTCGGTGCCGCCGCTGATGATGGCGGCGGTGGCGTCCGGATGCGGCACGGCCACGCTGATCTTGTCCAGCTTGTTGTACTGGGCGTCGCCCCACAGCTTGGCCGACGCGTACTGCAGCACGCGCGACTGCACCGACACGCCCACCGCCGGCAGGGCGATGCGGTCCTTTTCGGTAAAGTCGGCGATGGTCTTCACGTTGGGGTTGTTGCTGACCAGGTAGTACGGGAAGTTGCCCAGCGAGGCCACGCCGCGCACGTTCTGCTTGCCATAGGTGCGGTCCCAGATGGTCAGCAGCGGCCCCACGCCGGCGCCGGCGATGTCCACCGAGCCCGACAGCAGCGCGTCGTTGACGGCCGAGCCGCCCGAGAGCTTGAGCCATTCGACCTTGATGTCGACGCCGGCGGCCTTGCCGTGCTTCTCGATCAACTGCTGGTCCTGCGCCACGTTCAACAGCAGGTAGACGATGCCGAACTGCTCGGCGATGCGCAGCTGGCCTTCGGCGTGCGCCGCGGGCGCTGCGGCCAGCAGCGGCAATGCCAGGCCGGCCGCCAGGGTTTGGGTAATGAGGCGCCGGAGACGTCCCGGGGCGGGGCGAGCTGGTTTCATGGTGTCCTGTTCCGATGGATGGGCCGGCGGGCGACCGGCGAGGATGGCTTAGAACCGTCTTGCCAGAAAATCGCGGTTCTTTATTCGTTCGGAGTATATAAAGGGCAGGGCGGAAAGAAAAACTCGATTACCGCATATCCATATGAGGCTGCCGTATAGGGTGAAAAGCCTTGCCGGACAAGGGCTGGCGCGTCGCAGGCGGGACTTTTGCGCAAGCTTGACGCCAGGAAAATCCGCAACCGCGATCTTGCCCCGTTGTCAAGTTTCCGATGCCGCGGGAGAGGCGGCGGCGCAACGCCGGTGGCGCGGACCGGGCATTTTGATCGCGCCGCGGGTAGAGTGCGATAAAGTACGCCTCCTGCCGGACCGATGGCCCGCCCGCCGCATTTCCAGGCATGCCCTGCGCATCGCTGCACCCGATGGATACGCAGGCGCCGCGGCCCTCCGGCAACAATTTGAAGAAGCAAAGGGAGCCCGATGAGTTCGTCTCACACCAATCCGAATCTTTCCTTCCGTTCGCAGAAGCTGCACCTGATCACACTGGCCGCCCTCGGGGTGGTGTTCGGCGACATCGGCACCAGCCCGCTGTACGCGCTCAAGGAATGCTTCAGCCCCGACCACGGTATCGCCTTTTCTCCCGACGCGGTGCTGGGCATCATCTCCATGCTGTTCTGGGCGATCACCATCGTGGTGACCATCAAGTACGTGCTGTTCGTGCTGCGCGCCGACAACAACGGCGAAGGCGGCGTGCTGGCCCTGATGGCGCTGTCGCTGCGGTCGGCCGTCTCAGGCTCGCCGCGCGCCAAGCTCCTGATGATGCTGGGCGTGTTCGGCGCCTGCATGTTCTACGGCGACGTCGTGATCACGCCGGCCATCTCGGTGCTGTCGGCGGTGGAAGGCCTGGAGATCGCCGCGCCGCAGACCTCGCACGTGGTGATCCCGCTGACCATCACCATCGTGATGGTGCTGTTCCTGATCCAGCGCCACGGCACCAGCGTGGTGGGCAAGTTCTTCGGGCCGGTGATGTTCGTGTGGTTCCTGTCGCTGGCGCTTCTGGGCCTGTACAACATCACCAAGGCGCCGGAAGTGCTGGTGGCGATCAATCCCTACTACGCTGTGCGCTTCATGCTGGACCATTCGCTGCAGGCCTTCATCGTGCTGGGCTCGGTGGTGCTGGTGCTGACCGGCGCCGAGGCGCTGTACGCCGACATGGGCCACTTCGGCATCAAGCCCATCCGCTACGCGTGGATCTTCACGGTGATGCCGTCGCTGCTGATCAATTACTTCGGCCAGGGCGCCAACCTGATCGCCAACCCTGATGCGATCAAGAACCCGTTCTACCTGATGGTGCCCGACGCGCTGGTGCTGCCCATGGTGCTGCTGGCGACCTGCGCCACGGTGATCGCCTCGCAGGCGGTGATCTCGGGCGCCTTCTCGCTGACCAGCCAGGCCATCCTGCTGGGCTTCGTGCCGCGCATGCGCATCCTGCACACCTCCGAAGATGAACAGGGCCAGATCTACATCCCGCTGATCAACTGGATGCTGCTGGTGGTGGTGGTGGCGGTGGTGCTGGCCTTCAAGAAATCCGACAACCTGGCCGCCGCCTACGGCGTGGCCGTGACCACCACGATGGTCATCACCACCATGCTGCTGGGCGTGGTGATGCGCCATATCTGGAAATGGAAGATGCCGGCGGTGGTGGTGGCCATCGGCTGCTTCCTGGTGGTGGACGTCGCCTTCTTCGCCGCCAACCTGCTCAAGCTGACCGAGGGCGGCTGGTTCCCGCTGGTGATCGGCGGCGCGGCCTTCTTCCTGCTGATGACCTGGTACTCCGGCCGCATGCTGCTGCGCATGCGCATCAAGGACGACGGCATCCCCATCGAGCCCTTCATCGAAGGCCTGCTGGCGCATCCGCCGCACCGCGTGGGCGGCACCGCGGTCTTCATGACCGGCAATATCGCCACCGTGCCGGTGGCGCTGCTGCACAACCTGAAGCACAACCGCATCCTGCACGAGCGCGTGTTCTTCCTGAAGATCAGTATCTGGGACGTGCCCTACGTGGCCGACAGCGAGCGCCTGACCATGAAGGACCTGGGCGGCAACGTCTACCTGCTGCGCGCTTCCTTCGGCTTCAAGGAGACGCCGGAAGTCAACAAGGTGATGGCGCTGGCCGAGCAGCAGTTCGGCCATCACTTCGACCTGATGGACACCTCCTTCTTCCTGGCGCGCGACACGGTGGTGCCGAGCAAGCTGCTGGGCATGTCGCTGTGGCGCGAGCGCCTGTTTGCCTGGATGTACCAGAACGGCGCCAAGCCTTCGGACTTCTTCAATATCCCGGCCAACCGGGTGGTGGAGCTGGGGACCAAGGTGGAAATCTGAGGCGGGCGTTCCGGGCCTCCGACAGCAAAACGGCGATGAGTGATCATCGCCGTTTTTGTTTTTGCCGGGCCCCTGTCATCCCGCGCAGCCATGCCGGCGCTCGGGGTGACGCGGGCCGAGGTCAGTGCCGCATGCCCAGCACCACCGCGCCCGCCGCGATCACCAGGCAGGACAGCACGCGCCGCAGCGTCAGCTTCTCCCCCAGGAACAGCGCGCCGATCAGCAGCGCGAACAGCACCGAGGTCTCGCGCAGCGCCGAGACCATGCCCATCGGCGCCAGCGTCACGGCCCAGATCACGATGCCGTAGGCGACCAGCGACATCACGCCGCCGGCCAGGCCGATCCAGCTCTCACGCTGGTTCAGCGCGATCGGCGAGCGGCCGTGGCGGCGCCAGTAGATCAGCGCCAGCGGGATGCTGTCCAGCACGAACAGCCAGCCGGCGTAGGCGACCGAGTCGCCGGCCAGGCGCGCGCCGATGCCGTCGGTGACGGTGTAGGCGGCGATGAAGGCGCCGGTGGCGAAGGCCGCCGCCGGGCCGGACAGGTTCTCGCGCCGCTTGAGGCTGCGCAGGTTGGCCAGGCTGACGATGCCGGCTGACACCAGCGCGATGCCGACCACCGTGTAGAGGCCCAGCTGTTCGCCCGCGAACAGCGCCGCGCCCAGCGCCACCAGCAACGGCGAGGAGCCGCGCGCGATCGGATAGGACTGGCCGAAGTCGCCGATTCGGTAGGCGCGGATCAGGAACAGGTTGTAGCCGGTATGCAGGATGCCGGAGAGGATGATGTAGAACCAGCTGCCGGCCAGCGGCAGCGGGCGCAGCAGCACCAGCGGGATGGCGGCCACGCCGGCGCCGATGGTCATCAGCGACAGCGAGGCCAGGCGGTCGGCGCTGCTCTTGAGCAGGGCGTTCCAGGAAGCGTGCAGCAGGGCGGCGGCCAATACCAGGCCGATGACGGCGAGGCTCATGGCAGCAAGGCGGTGGCGGGTGGATGGAACAGCGGTGCGGCGGCGTCGGGCGCGGGGATCGTTATTGTCATCTCGTTGTGCCCGCGCATCCGGAGCCGCGCAGGCCGGCGGCGGAAAAAACGAGATGATACCGCGTCAGCGAGGCGCCGGACCGCCTTGGCCGAGATCGGCGGCGCAGCGCCACAACTCGTGGCCGGAGGCCAGGTACTTGCGCTCGAAGGGCGTGATCGGGGCATCGGTGAGATAGCGCTCGGCGGCGACCTCGCGTCCGCTCAGCTGATGCAGCGCGGCGGCGAACTCTTCGACGTAGATGCGCCAGTTGCTGCGGCATTCGATGTGCCCGCCCAGCGCCACGATGGCGGGAAACACCGCGTGACCCTGCCAGCGCCGCGCCAGATGGCCGATCTTGGGCCAGGGGTTGGGATACAGCAGGTAGTGGCGCGCCGGGCGCAAACCGGCGTCCAGCGCGAGCCGCCAGTAGTCGACCAGGTCGGCGCGCACGAAGCACAGGTTGCCGGGCTGCGGGCCGTCCCACAGCGTATTGCGCGCCAGGCGGTCGGCCGACTGGTCGATGCCGATCACGAAATGGTCAGGATATTGCGCGGCCAGGTTCAGCGTCGACAGGCCCACGCCGCAGCCGGTGTCGAGGATCAGCGGCGCTTCGCCGGCGGCGCGCCAGGCGGCGATGCTGTGCTCGAAGGCGCGCCGGTTGTAGTCGGTCACGGGTTTTCTGAACGGGTGCGCGGCGTGGCGCGCGACCAGTTCGGCCAGCTGTTCGTGCACGCCGCTCTGGGCGCTGCTGATGGGGGAGGAGTTCACAAGTGTGCGGCTGAAACGGCAAAGCGCCATCTTAATGGAAACGGCGGCCGAAAAAAAACGCCGCGCAGGTCGCGCGGCGTCTTGCGTCCCGCAGGCTGCGGCATCAATGCAGCGTCATCGGGTGGCGCATCAACACGTCGTAACGGCTCAGGAAGGTGTCGATGTCTTCCATGGTGGGCTCGCTGGCGATGAGTTCCTGAACGTCCTTGCGGAACAGCTCCGCGGCCGGGCCGTCGATATAGATTTCCCGCTGGCCCGACTTGTCCATGATTTCATAGCCGCCAAAGCGCAGGGCTTCGTGGTCGGTGTCGGCACCGAATTCGACGACGCTGTACTGTTCACTGTTGTAGATCAGGTTCATGGTGACTCCTTATGCTGGAATACTGCTTCGAAAAGGAAGTGGCGTCTTCACCGGGAATTTCAAGGGCCACGCACCCGCCGCGCCCTTTGATGCATTTCTGCTATCGCGTTACAGCACCCTCGCGGAGCATCCCCTTTCATGTGCTCCTGAGTCTGGTTACGGCGTTGCGGCCGAAAACTTTTGCACCTCGTCTGCACCTTCGTCCAGCCTTGCAGCACTGTCTGCCGACAGCCTGAAAAAATAGATGAAGGCCGGCGCCGTTAGTTCATCGCACGCTTTCGTTGCCGGCGCGCAAGCGGGTTTGCATCCCGGCAAAAGCGCGGCCGTACGGCCCTTTCCATGTCATTTGCGGCCAGGCCCCCGCAGCGCCATACCGTAGAACTACCGGCCCTTGCGGCGCTGCCCCGGCGACGACCGGTACCGCATTTGTCTCCAGCATGCCGCCGCGGCGGAGAAAAGAACATCAGGAAAATTCTGACCCCCGAAAAGGAGGATGAAGAAGGGGCAGAAAAGAAAACAGGACCGCGATACGGTCCTGTTTCGAGGGGTGCTGCCGGAGGGCGCCGCGCGGAGGCGGCGGACATGCGGCAGGAGGATCAGTGATTTTTCTTCGCCAGCTTGCCCGGTTCCACGCCCAGCTGCTTGAGCTTGCGGTAGAGGTGGGTGCGTTCCAGACCGGTGCGTTCGGCCACGCGCGTCATGCTGCCGTTTTCGCGCACCAGGTGGTACTCGAAGTAGGCGCGCTCGAAGGCGTCGCGCGCTTCGCGCAGTGGCAGGTCGAAGGAGATGTTGGCGGCGTTGTCGGCTACCTGGCCGTAGGGCGTCGCCGTAGCGATGCCGTGGTGCAGGGTGTCGGCGCCGCCCAGCGCGGGCGCGTAGCTGGCGATGGGGGCCGCGTGCTCGGGCGCATGCAGGCTGTCGGCTGCGCCGTTGGCCACCGTCGCCACGGCGGCGGGACGATAGCTGGCCGGGCGCACCGGTTCGCGGCTGTGCGACAGGCCCTGCTGCACGGCCTTCAGCAGCTTTTGCAGCGCGATCGGCTTTTCCAGGAAGTTGAGTGCGCCGATGCGGGTGGCTTCGACGGCAGTGTCGATGGTGGCGTGGCCGGACATCATGATCACCGGCATGGTGAGCAGGCCGTCGCGCTGCCACTCCTTCAACAGGGTGACACCGTCGGTGTCCGGCATCCAGATATCCAGAAGCACGAGGTCGGGCACGCTGCCCTGGCGCAGTTCGCGGGCCTGCTGCGCATTTTCCGCAGTGGCCACGACATGCCCCTCATCGCCCAGGATTTCTGAGAGCAATTCGCGGATACCCATTTCGTCATCGACGACCAGGATGTTAGCCATGTGCTGCTTTCCTCGCTGCTAGTTCAATGTCCAAGTTTTCGGTCTTGTTCCGGGCGATGCCGCTGCGAGGCGGTAAGTGCGCTTGGCAGACTTCGATGAACCGCCGACTTCCCCCGGGGTAGTGCATTGAATCTTGGGTCTTAATCAATAGGTGCTAACTTTACCAGCAAAATTACTATTTTTGCGCCTCTGCTGTCGGTGCGATTCTGGATATCGATTCTTCCGCCGTGTTCCTCGACGATTTTCTTGACCATGGCCAGCCCGAGGCCGGTGCCGCGCGGCTTGGACGTGACGTAAGGCTCGAAGGCGCGGGCCAGCACCTTGGGCGAGAAGCCGGGGCCATTGTCCATGATCGACAGCCGCACCGCCGGCTGGCGCGCGCCGTCGGCGCCGGCGATCTCGATCTGTTCGGTCAGCACGTCGATGCGCGGCGCCTGCGCCGGGGCCAGGGTCTCGTCGCCGACGGCGTCCTGGGCGTTCTGCAGCAGGTTATGGATGACCTGGCGCATCTGGGTGGCGTCGCCCATGACCTTGGCCATGCCCGGCGCCAGGCGCGGCTGGATCGCGTCGCGCCCGTCGCCTGACAGGTAGAGGTTGAGGATTTCCTCGATCAGCGCGTTCAGATCCAGCGCCACCGGCTTGGCCGGCGGCGTCCTGGCGTAGTCGCGGAAGTCGTCGACCATGCGCTTCATGGCCGTGACCTGGTTGACGATGGTGGTGGTGCCCTTGTCCAGGATGGCGGCGTCGGCCGGCATCAGCTTGTCCGACAGGCGGTGCTGCAGGCGCTCGGCCGACAGCTGGATGGGCGTCAGCGGGTTCTTGATCTCGTGGGCCAGGCGGCGCGCCACCTCGCCCCAGGCGATCGAGCGCTGGGCCGAGATCACGTTGCTGATGTCGTCGAACACCACCACATAGCCCACGCCGCTTTCCACCGGCAGGTGCGAGCCGCGGGCGAACAGGGTGAGCTTGTCGTGGTCGGGCGCGCCGGCGCCTTCGGCATCGATCACCGCGCCGGGCTGGCGCGGCAGCTCGATCTGGCGCTGCCAGTGCAGGCCGTCGTGCGGCGCGCCCGTGCTTTGCTGGGCGCGTTGCTCGGAGAACGCGCGGATGATGGCCTGGGCGAACACCGCCTGGCTCTCGATGGTCTGCAGCGGGGTGCCGATGTCGCCCGAGAAGTCGTAGCCGAGGATGCGGCGCACCGAGTCGTTGCTGCTGACGATGTTGAACTGGTCGTCCAGCACCATCACGCCGGCCGACATGTTGGCCAGCACCGATTCAAGGTAGGCCTTGGCGTTTTCCAGCTCGGCGCGGTTCTTCTCCACCGAGGTGCGCGCCTCCAGCAGCTGGCGCGTCATGGTGTTGAAGGACTGCGTGAGCGTGCCCAGCTCGTCGGAGGTGCTGACGATGGGCCGCGGCGACAGGTTGCCTTCGGCCACCGCCTTGGTGCCTTCTGCCAGCAGCAGCAGGGGCTTGGCCAGGTCGCTGGCGATCAGGAAGGCGCTGGCGATGGCCGCGAAGATGGCCAGCAGCAGCGTGAGCGTGAGCGTCACCAGGTAGATCTTGCGCAGGCCCGAGCGCGATACCGAGCGCTGCTGGTATTCGCTGTAGGCCTGGCGCAGGGTTTCGGCATTGCTGGCCAGGTAGTCGGGCACCGGCTGCAGGATCTGCAGGTAGCGGCTGTCGTTTTGCAGCGAGAGGCCGCGGGTGGGGCCGGGGATCTGCACCACCACGTGCAGCCGCAGGTTGGCGTCGGAGTCGGATTCGCCGCCGGGCGGACGCGAGTCGTCGCTCTCGACCGCGGCAAAGCCGCGCGAGATGCGGGCCTGGCGCATCGCTTGGGCGTTGGGCAGCACCGGCGTGAGCGAGCCTATGCTGCCGCCCACGGTGGACATCACCTGCCCGGTGCCGTTGACGATGGTGATTTCCATGTTCTGGTCGCGCAGGCGCGAGAGGTAGGTCACCTGCTCGGATTCGCTCATGTCGGCCAGTTCCTGGGCCATGCCGCGCGCGCGCGAGGAAAGGTCCGACAGCGAGGAGTCCAGCGCGTTGCGGCCCAGGTTCAGGCCCGACTCGAGCGCCGCCTCCATGCGCACGTCGAACCAGGATTCGATCGAGCGCGACACGAACTGCACCGACATCAGGTAGATCACTGCGCCCGGCAGGATGCCGATGAGCGCGAACATCAGCACCAGCCGCGCCAGCAGCCGCGAGCCGAACTTGCCGCGGCGGTAGCGCTTGTAAAGACGGGTCAGCAGCAGCAGGACCAGCCCCAGCAGCGAGATCGCGGCCAGACCGTTGAGGAACAGCAGCCACGGGTAGTGCTGCTCGAAGAGTGCGGAGTTTTCGGAAGCCGAGGCCAGCAGGAACAGCAGGATGCTGATGACGCCCCCGCCGACGACCAGCAGATAGCGTAGGGTGCGGCTCATTCGGGTTTGTAGGTGAATTCGATCCAGTCCGAAGACAGGCGCCAGTCGCTGTTGTTGAGCGCGTTGACCTGGAAGGGCTTGGGCAGCTGCGCCACGTCCAGTCGCATGCGTACGCCCACGCTGTAGGCGTCGCCGGACTTGAGGGCGTTGTTGTCGGCGATGATCCAGCGCGGCGGGCGGCGGATCAGGGCCATGGCGTCCTCCAGGTTGGAGAAGCTCTGCTGCAGCTGGCCGCTGATGGCGGTGTGGTACTGCCGGGTCAGCACGTTATAGGAGATGCGCACGGTGCGCGAGGCCGACACGCTGGTCTCGTCGAACCAGTACCAGCGATGCCGGGTCAGCTGGACCTCGGTGGTGAAGTACAGCGGCACGCCGCGCGAAAGCGCGTCTTCCAGCCCGCGGTTGAGCTCGAACGAATAGGCCAGCGACAGCCGGTAGCCTTCGTCGCTGGGCTCAATCGAGGCCTGGGAAATGGTGATCTCCGCCGCCCTGACGGGCGACGCGCCGGCGCAGGCCAGCAGCAGCACCAGCAGCGCCAACCGCAGCCACTGCGCGAGACGTCCGGCAAACTGCGGATGAGCGCCGCCGGAGGCCGGGCGCGGGCCGTATTGCGAGCGGGAAGTGAAGGAGGCCGATTGCGTCAAATTCATGCACCAGTTTTTTGGAACAGCGCGTAGAACAGGCCATCATGGTCGGTTTCTGCGCTGGCAGTCGGCAACAGTTGGCCTGGAGCTGGCAGTCGTATGGCGTTGTGTCTTTGCGCGAAGGCGATGGCCTGCTGCTCCGATTCCTGGGGCCACAGCGAGCACGTTACGAGCAGCAATTTACCATCCGGCCGCAGCATCTGCCAAAGGTTGTCCAAAATTTGCGAGGAAAGTGTTGCAAGCTGCGCCGTGTCGGTCTTGCGCCGCAGCCAGCGGATATCGGGGTGACGCCGCACGATGCCGGAGGCGGTACAGGGCACGTCGGCCAAGATGCGGTCGAAGGGCTTGCCGTCCCACCATTGCTGCTGGCGGGCGTCGCCGGCGGTGAGCTCGGCCCGCAGGCCCAGGCGCTGCAGGTTCTCGTCGATGCGGCCCAGGCGGCGCGGATCGTGGTCCAGCGCCTGCAGCTCCAGGTCGGCCAGCTCCAGCAGGTGGCCGGTCTTGCCGCCGGGGGCGGCGCAGGCGTCCAGCACGCGCATGCCGTCGGCCACGTCCAGCAACGGCGCGGCCAGCTGGGCGGCGGCGTCCTGCACCGAGACCATGCCGTCGGCGAAGCCCGGGATCTGCTGCACCGGCAGCGCCTTGTCCAGCCGCACCGCGGTCGGCCCCACCTGGCGGGCGGCCATGCCGGCGCCGGCCAGGGTGGCCAGATATTGCTCGACCGTGGCCTGGCGGCGGTTCACGCGCAGCGTCAGGGGCGGCGCCTGGTTGCCGGCGTGCAGGATGCGTTGCCAGTCTTCCGGATAGGCGCCCTTGAGGCGGTCGATCCACCAGGTCGGGTAGTTCCAGGTGCCGGGCGGGGTCTTGGTCGCCTGCGGCATCAGCAGCGCGCGTTCGCGCTCGAAGCGGCGCAGGATGGCGTTGACCACGCCCTTGGCGAAGCTCATGTCGGGGCTGATGGCGGCAGCTTCGACCGCCTGGTTCACCACCGTGAAGGGGTCGTAGCCGGCCTCTTCCCCATCCACCAGCAACGCCAGCGCGCAATTGAGCAGGCCCAGCAGCGCCTCGGGTTCCGGCGGCTTGTTGGCCAGCAGCGCCAGCAGGCCGTCGGTGACGCCCAGGCGCCGCATGGCGCGGTAGCTGATGTCCTGGATCGCGCCGCGCGAAGGCGGCGGCGCGTCGGCGCGGGCGAAGATCTGGGCCAGGGCCTGCGGCAGCGCGCTGCCGGCGCGCACGGCGGCGACCGCCTGGGCGGCGTAAGCCAGCTGGTAGGCCAGGGAGTCGGCCTTGGCCGCGGGGGAGATGAGGGAAATGTGGATCACGTCAATTCTTGCAGAAGGCGGGCGCCGCCGGGGGTGTTGCCGGGCGGCATGAGCGAGCTCGCCGTGGTCGGCCGGGCCGCCAGTGTACCAGCCGCGAAGGAGGCCGGGGCGGCCTTCGGCAGGATTTCGCGGCTTCGGCTAAAGTGGCTGCCTCCGATGCCGGGCCAGCCCGCACGCCACCTGTACAGAAAGACAACTTCCATGCAAGCCGCCACGGCCGATACCACGCTGCCACACGATATTCCCCGCTGGATGGTGATGCTGCTGGCCGCCGCCTGCGGCATCATCGTCGCCAACCTCTATTACGCCCAGCCGCTGATCGGCCCGATCGCCCGCGCCACCGGCATTTCGCCCGGCGCGGCCGGCCTGATCGTCACGCTCACCCAGATCGGCTACGGCCTGGGCCTGCTGTTCATCGTGCCCATGGGCGACCTGTTCGAAAACCGCCGGCTGGTGCTGACCGGCCTGGTGATCACCTGCATCGCCCTGGTGGGCGCGGCCTTTGCCGAAAGCGCCGCGCAGCTGATGGCGTCGGTGCTGCTGATCGGCCTGTCCTCGGTCGGCGCCCAGGTGCTGGTGCCTTATGCCGCCCACTTCTCGCGCCCGGAAACGCGCGGGCGCGTGGTGGGCAACGTCATGAGCGGCCTGCTGCTGGGCATCCTGCTGGCGCGCCCGCTGGCCAGCCTGGTGGCCGACCTGCTCGGCTGGCACGCCATCTTCGGCCTGTCGGCGGTGGCGGTGGCCGCGCTGATCGCCGTGCTGTCGCGCTACCTGCCGCAGCGCCGCCCGCCGGCCGGCATGCATTACCTGGCCCTGCTGGGGTCGATGTGGACGCTGGTCAGGACGACCCCGGTGCTGCGCCGCCGCGCGTTCTATCACGCCATGCTGTTCGCCTCGTTCAGCCTGTTCTGGACCGCTTCGCCGCTGTGGCTGGCCAGCCCCGACTTCGGCATCTCGCAAAAGGGCATCGCCCTGTTCGCCTTCGCCGGCGTGATCGGCGTGATCGCCGCGCCGATCGCCGGGCGCATGGCCGATCGCGGCTGGAGCCGCCCCGCCACCGGCGCGGCGCTGCTGTGCGGCGCGCTGTCCTTCCTGCTGCCGCACCTGGTCCACGGCGGGCGCGAGTTGTCGCTGGCCATGCTGCTGCTGGCGGCGATCCTGCTCGACTTCGCGGTCTCGGCCAACCTGGTGCTGAGCCAGCGCGCCATCTACGCGCTGGGCGGCGAGATCCGCAGCCGCCTGAACGGCCTGTTCATGGCCACCTTCTTCGCCGGCGGCGCGCTGGGTTCGGCGCTGGGCGGGTGGATGTATGCGCAGGCGGGCTGGAGCGGGGTGACCTGGGTCGGGTTTGCCTTTCCGTTCGTGGCGCTGCTGTATTACCTGAGCGAGCTGCGCGGGGGCAAGTGAGCGTCGCGATGCCTGCGCGCGGCATGCGGGCTGGGAAGTCGGCCCCAGGAATATCCCTTTTCCTTCGGAAGAGCAGCGTTCTGTATTAACCGCGAAATATTATTAAATCTAGAAAGTAAACGATTGCCATCCAGGTCATGAATGGATGAATCTGGCAGGTTTCAATGAATGCATGCCGACCGCGGCGCGCATGCTTGCCTGGGGATGGGACCTGCAGATGCCGAACGGCAAATTCCGACGTCAATTTTTCAAACGCGCAGTGCTGGCCGCCACGGTCGGAGGAGCGATTGCCGCGCTGGCCGGCCTGCTCGGATCCAGCCGCCGTCGGGCGGCTGGGACACAGCCCGACGAACTTCTCTGGCTGGAGGAACAGGAAGGTGCGCGCGCGCTGGACTGGGTGGCGCAGGAAAACGCCCGCACCCTGGCCGCGTTTGCGCAAGGGCCGGCGTTCGAGCCTCTGCGCGGGAACATCCTGGCGGCGCTGAACCAGGACGGCCGGATCCCCTGGGTAAGCAACTATGGCGGCCAGTATTACAATTTCTGGCAGGACCAGGCCCATCCTCTGGGGCTTTGGCGCAGGACCACTCCGGCGCAATACCGCAAGCCCGATCCGCACTGGGAGACCGTACTGGACCTGGACGAGCTGTCGCGGCAGGAAGGCGTGGAGTTTGCGTTAAGCGGGATCACGCCGCTTGAGCCCGAATACCGGTATTGCCTGGTCAGCCTGTCGGCGGGCGGCGGCGATGCGGCCGAGGTGAGGGAATTCGACCTGCTGGAAAAACGCTTCGTCCCGGACGGTTTCTCGCTGCCGGCGGCCAAGAGCCAGGTCTCGTGGATCAGTCGCGACGAGCTCTTCGTGGCCACCGACTTCGGGCCGGATTCATTGACGCGCTCGGGCTACCCGCGCAGCGCCAGGCGCTGGCGGCGCGGCGAGCCGCTTACCGCCGCGCGTATCGTGTACGAAGGTGCGCAGCAGGAAGATGGCGTGGTCGCCACGCATGACCCGGAACCCGGTTTCGAGAGGGACTATGTGTTCCGCTTGATCGATTCCCGCCGGGTGCAGACCTTCCTGTTGCAGTCCGATGGCGGGCTGCTGCCGCTGGACGTGCCTCTGGATGCCACCGCGACCGGCTATCGCGAGCATTTGCTGGTTACCCTCGCCAGCGACTGGGAGGTCGGCGGGCGGACCTACCCTGCGGGCAGCCTGCTGGTTGCAAATCTGGAGGCCTTTCTGGCGGGGGCGCGGGACTTCGACGTGCTGTTCGCGCCGGCCCCGGGCCGCGGCCTGGGCGGTTACGACTGCACCCGGGATCATCTCATCCTCCGCATCATGGAAGACGTGTCGACCCGGCTGGAAATACTGACACCGGAGCGCGGAGCATGGCGCCGGGCGCCGCTGGGAGATGCCCGGTCGCTGTCGGCCATCGGGGCCGCTGCCGTCCGCCGCGACAGCAACGAATACTTCCTCAGCGTCGGCGAATTTCTTCGGCCGCCGGCGCTCTATTGCGGCAACCTCGACACGGCCGACGCGCCGGAACTGCTGAAGCAGGAGTCCCCGGCTTTCGACGCACAGCGTTATGAGGTCAGCCAGCATTTCGCCGTCTCGCAGGACGGCACGCGCGTGCCGTATTTCCAGCTTTCCCGGCGCGGTATTGCAAGAGACGGCAGCCATCCGACGCTGCTCACCGGTTACGGCGGCTTCGAGGAGTCGCTGTTGCCTGAATATCTTGGCGCGGGCGCCATCGGCTGGCTGGAGCGGGGTGGCGTCCATGTGGTCGCCAACATTCGCGGCGGCGGGGAATACGGGCCGCAATGGCATCAGGCCGCGTTAAAGCGGGAGCGCCATCGCGCCTATGAGGACTTCGCTGCCGTGGCGCAGGATCTCGTGGCGCGCGGCATTACCGTACCGGCCAGGCTCGGCGCGCGCGGCGGCAGCAACGGCGGGCTGCTGGTGGGAAATATGCTGATCCGATATCCCGAGCTGTTCGGCAGCATCGTCTGCGAGGTGCCGCTGCTGGATATGCAGCGCTACACCAGGCTGGGCGCCGGGGCCTCCTGGATCGCGGAATACGGTGATCCGGAGCTGCCTGAAGAATGGGCGTTCCTGAAGACATATTCTCCGTTCCACAACCTGCGCCCCGGCATGGCCTGTCCTCCGGTGCTGTTCTGCACGGCCGTCAACGATGACCGCACCCATCCCGCCCATGCGCGCAAGATGGCCGCCCGCATGCGGCAGATGGGGCTGGACCAGGCCTATTTCTACGAAAGCGATGCCGGCGGACACGGCGGTTCCATCGACAACGAGCAGGCCGCCTTCACCGAAGCGCTGGTGAGCGAGTTCCTGTGGCGCCATCTGGCGGCCTGAAAAGACCAAACGGCCGCCGCGGTGGATGATCGCGGCGGCCGTTCTTCTCGTTCTTCCGATTGACGCAGGGCGGTGCTGTCAGTCCGGTCGCCCCGGCCTCATCGCAGCCGCTCGGGACTTACACGCCCCACAGCACGTCGTAGTTGCCTTTCTTCGCCTCGCGCAGCATGTCCAGCAGCGGATAGGCGCGCGCCGAGAAGCTGACCGGTTCGATCTTTTCGTGGTTGTGGTCGTCGGTATTGGCGTTGTGGTGGGCGTTGACGTCGCGCTCGAGCGCGTCGGCCGCCTCATGCGCCTTGCTGGCGGTGATGTGCTTTTCCAGCAGGGCGATGGCGTCGCCCGCTTCAGCGGAGGTGATCACGCCGCGGCCGGCGTCCTTGTGCAGCAGGTCCAGGATGGGTTTGGCGTGCGACTCGTACATCACCACATCGGCAGCCGCTTTTGATTTGAAGGTGATCAGCATATTTCCTCAGGGTCTTTGATTGATAACGATTTTTGTCGGCGGGCCGTATCGGGCCGCCGGGAAATGCGCTGCAGACTGCATCCGCACTTCTGCGGGGCTGTCCGCCGCCGGGGCGGGCAATCCGGTCTCTAGAATACTCCCCGGCTCAGGCCTTTGTCATCCGCCCGCCGTCCTGCCTACGTTGGTTTGAAAGAGCCGAAAAAGGTTTCAATATTCTCATCCGTGAGGGCTTTTTCATCGCCCAGTATCAGCACCTGGTAGATGCGCCGGTCGCGCGCGGCCAGCCGGGCCACCAGGCGCAGCGGCCGGCCGCCGGCTGCGCCATGGGCATCGAGGTCGATGCTGCGGGAGAAACCGTCGGTCTTGCCCGGCAGTAGCGCTGCGCCCTGCGGCCGGCCGCCGATGTTGTTGAGCAGGGCGGTGGACATGGCGTCCAGCGCCTTGACGGCGGCGGCGGCATCGGCCAGCTCGGCCGTGCCCACCGCGAAGGTGGCGCCCCCGGCCTCGGCGGCGGTCATGGTCATGTCCACCTTCGGGCCGTCGAGGTCGACCGGGCGCGTGACGGTGGCCGGCTTGCCCGGCAGCAGCACGACGAAATGCGCGCCGTTGTCGCTGGCTTCGCGCCAGTTGTAGCGGGGCGAACAGGCGGCGAGGGCGAGCAGCGCGGCCAGGGCGGCGGCGGAAATAAGGTTGCGCATCGTTTGGGCAGGCGTGAACAGGCAGATGGCCGCGGCGCGGCCGGGCGCAAATCATAGCAAATGCGGCGGGCGAGCCGGGCCGGCAGTGCTTGGCGGAAAAATCGGATTTTGTCTGACAGTGGCGAGCCGATTCTTGCGGTATAAGAACGCATTCCAATAAACAAAGGACCGCACATGCATAACGACAACCAGGCCGGCCTGCCTGAATTGACCCTGCGGGGCATCGTGCTGGGGGCGCTGATCACGGTGGTCTTCACGGCATCGAACGTCTATCTCGGGCTGAAGGTGGGGCTGACGTTTTCCTCGGCGATTCCGGCGGCGGTGATCTCGATGGCGGTGCTGCGCCTGTTCTCCGGCGCCAACATCCTCGAAAACAACATGGTGCAGACCCAGGCCTCGGCGGCCGGCACGCTGTCGTCGATCATCTTCATCCTGCCCGGGCTGGTGATGATGGGGCACTGGCATGGCTTTCCGTTCTGGCAGACGGTGGGCATCTGCGCCGCCGGCGGCATGCTGGGCGTGATGTTCTCGATTCCGTTGCGGCGCGTGATGGTGGTGCAGGGCGAGCTTCCCTATCCCGAGGGCGTGGCCGCCGCCGAGATTCTGCGCGTGGGCAGCGCCGACGCCGACGGCGGTGAGGAAACCCGGCGCGGCTTGCGCGACATCCTGTTCGGCGGCGCGCTGTCGGCCGGTTTCAGCCTGGTGGCCGGCGGCTTCAAGATCTTCGCCGAGAACATGAGCCTGTGGTTCTCCGCCGGCGCCTCGGTGCTGCGCCTGACGGTGGGCTTTTCGCTGGCGCTGGTGGGGGCCGGCTACATGATCGGCATCGTCTCCGGCATTGCGATCCTGATCGGTTTCGTGATCGCCTGGGGCATCGCGGTGCCCTATCTCACGGCCGTCACGCCGCATGAGGCCGGCGTCGCCATTTCCGCCTTCGCCAACGGCATCTGGAGCAAGCAGGTCCGCTTCATCGGCGCCGGCATGATCGGCGTGGCGGCGGTCTGGACGCTGGCCACGCTGTTTGTGCCGATGATGGATGGCGTCAAGGCGTCGCTGTCGACCTTCTCGCGCCGCCAGCAGGGCAGCGGCGAACGCACCGACCGCGACATGCCGCCGGCCTGGATCATCGCTATCAGCCTGGCCATGATCGCGCTGCTGGCCGTGGTGTTCGCGTCCTTCCTGGCCGATGCGCCGGTGTCGCCGGCCTTGTTTGCCGGGCTGATCGTCTACGCGGTGACGTTCGCCTTCATCTTCGGGTTCCTGGTGGCGGCCGCCTGCGGTTACATGGCGGGGTTGATCGGCTCCTCTTCCAGCCCGATCTCGGGCATCGGCATCGTCGCGGTGATCCTGGTGTCGCTGCTGCTGCTGGCCTCCGGCGCGGTCGATCCGCTGCTGGCGACGCCCCAGGGCGGCAAGCTGGCCATCGCCATCGCGCTGTTCGTCACGGCCGCCATCATCGCGGTCGCGGCCATCGCCAACGACAACCTGCAGGATCTCAAGACCGGCCAGCTGGTCGGCGCCACGCCCTGGCGCCAGCAGGTGGCGCTGCTGGTGGGCTGCGCGGTGGGCGCGGCCATCATCCCGCCGGTGCTGAACCTGCTCTACAACGCCTACGGCTTCACCGGCGCGCTGCCGCGCGAAGGCATGGACGCCGCCCAGGCGCTGGCCGCGCCGCAGGCCACGCTGATGACGGCGATCGCCACCGGCATCTTCACCCGCGAGCTGAACTGGACCATGCTGGTCATCGGCGTGGGCCTGGGGATCGTGCTGATCATCATCGACTGGCTGCTGGAGAAGCGCGGCGGCAAGGCGCGCCTGCCGGTGCTGGCCGTGGGTATCGGCATCTATCTGCCGCCGGTGGTGAGCATGGCGCTGTTCTTCGGCGCCGCGCTGGGCTGGCTGATCGACCGCGCCCTGGCCAGGCGCGCCCGCGCGGCCGGGAAGGATGTCGATGCCTATGCCGAAAAACCGCGCCAGCGCGGCATCCTGATCGCGTCGGGGCTGATCGTCGGCGAGAGCCTGGTGGGCGTGCTGCTGGCGGCGGTGATCGGATTCACCGGCAAGGACGCGCCGCTGGCGCTGGCGTCGGCCGGTTTCGAAGGCATCGGCCAGTGGCTCGGCCTGCTGGCCTTCCTGCTGATCCTGTGGTCGGTGGCAAGGCGGGTGCTGCCTACGCGTTGAGGCGGTGTCGCCGGCTCAGCCGTCGAACGATGAAGAAGGGCGGGCTGCCGTTGCCGGTAGTCCGCCCTGATTTTTTAAGGCCGCATCCGGCGCATGGCAAATCGACCGGGGATCCGCCCTTTCAATATGACCGCTTTGGAGATCGCCGCGCGGTGCGCGCTCAGGGCTGCCGCAACGCGCGCCGGTACTGGATCGCCTCCGCGATATGCGCCTGCTGCACGGACGCTGAACCGCCGAGGTCGGCGATGGTGCGCGCCACCTTCAATACCCGGTGATAGGCGCGCGCCGACCAGTTGAGCCTGGCCATGGCTGCACGCAGCAGGTCCTCCCCGGCTTTTTCCGGGCGGCAGTGGAGGTCGATCTCCTGCGGCCCCAGCCGGCTGTTGCATTTGCCCTGGCGCTGCAGCTGGCGCTCATGGGCTTGGGCGGCGCGCAGCGCCACTGCGGCCGACGCTTCTCCCGGCGCGGCATCGGCCAGTTCGGACGCCGGCAGCGCGCCCACCATGACCTGCAGGTCGATGCGGTCGAGAAGCGGGCCGGAGATGCGTCCCTGGTAGCGCGCGATGATATCGGGCGAGCAGCGGCAGCGTCCGCTGTCATCGCCGTAGTAGCCGCAGGGGCAAGGATTCATCGCGGCGATCAGCTGGAAGCGCGCGGGAAACTCCGCCTGCCGCGCCGCCCGCGAGATGGTGATGCAGCCGGACTCCAGCGGCTCGCGCAGTACTTCGAGCACGTGCCGGCTGTACTCCGGCAATTCGTCCAGGAACAGGATGCCATGGTGCGCCAGGGAGACCTCGCCCGGGCGCGGCGTGCTGCCGCCGCCGACCAGCGCTACCGCGGACGCCGTGTGGTGCGGGGCGCGATACGGGCGCTGCTTCCAGCGGGCGGCGTCGAAGCCGGCGCCCAGCGATTGCACCGCGGCCGCTTCCAGCGCCTGCTCGTCGCTCATCGGCGGCAGGATGCCCGGCAGGCGCGAGGCCAGCATCGATTTGCCGGTGCCGGGCGGCCCCATCAGCAAGGCGCTGTGGCCGCCGGCGGCGGCGATTTCCAGTGCCCGTTTGGCCTGCAGCTGCCCCTTGACGTCACTGAAGTCGGGCCACGCGAGCGGCGAGTCGCCGCGTTTGGCGCAGTGGCGGGCGAGTTTGCCCTGGGGATCGCGCGTGGCGAAGTGGGTGCATACATCCAGCAGCGAGCGCGCCGGCAGCACGCTGGCGTTGGTCACCAGCGCGGCTTCGTCGGCGTTGGCCGCGGGCAGGATGAAGCCGCGCCGGGTTTGCGCATCGTCCCCGCTGCGGTACATGGCATAAGTCATCGCCAGCGCGCCGCGGATCGGGCGCAGCTCGCCGGAGAGCGAGAGCTCCCCGGCGAATTCATATTGGTCGAAGCTGTCGCCCGGGATCTGGTCCGACGCGGCCAGGATGCCCAGCGCGATGGGCAGGTCGAAGCGCCCGGACTCCTTGGGCAGGTCGGCCGGGGCCAGGTTGACGGTAATGCGGCGGGAGGGGAATTCGAAGCGGGCGTTTTGCAGTGCGGCGCGCACCCGGTCCTTGGCTTCCTTCACCTCGGCTTCGGGCAGGCCGACGATGGTGAAGGAAGGCAGGCCGTTGGCCAGGTGGACTTCCACCGTGACCGGCGGGGCGCGCATGCCGGCCAGCGCGCGGCTGCGCAGGACGGCCAGGCTCATGTCGGCGAGCCCGGCTGTCGGTCGGCGTGTTCGGGAGGGGAAAAGTAGAGGGCGTGTTTGGGCGTCGGGATCATTGCGTCTGTTTTTGCAGAGCTTCCAGCTCGGCAACACGCGCTTCCAGCGCTTCCAGGCGGGCGCGGGTCTTGGCCAGTACCTGGGCCTGGACGTCGAATTCCTCGCGCGTGACCAGGTCGAGCTTGGCGAAACCCTGGCTCAGCATGGCCTTGACGTTCTTTTCGATGTCCTTGGCCGGTGAGTTTTCGATTGCCTTGTTGAGTTTGGATTGCAGGTCTTCAAAGAATTGGGGCTTGTCCATGGCGGATCTCCTGGCGGGTTGCTGTGGCGTCAAGTTTAGCCGTTTCACGGTAATACATAAACTCCGCATCACACCGGCTTCCGACGATTGAGACCGCATCCCGGCGGGAATGTGCCCCTTCGGACGATGAAGGCTGTTGGAAGGGAAATGGGCCGACTTGGTGAATCGACCGGCCGCAGCACCCTTGCGCACCAAAATGTGTTTGCCGTTGGGGAAGAAAGATTGTTGTTAAACAATAAATTTCGCACCAATTTCGTGCCATTGCGGTCGTTGTGCACTATTTTGGTCTATATCCCGAAAAAAATCGGTTGAGAAGTCTTGTTTCTCTGGAAAAGTCCCGTTTGTCATGCCGGAAGGACATGGCACGGCTCCTGCTACATGGTTTGAGCAAAACACAAAAAACGACTTTTATTGTTCAACAAACAAACCAGAGGGAAAGTCATGAAGAAACTGATTCTTGCAACAGCCATCGCAGCATCGTTCGTTTCGACCGTCGCACGCGCCGAAGACGCCAAGCCGGACAACGAATTCAGCTTCAACGCCGCAGTCGTGAACGACTACCGTTACCGCGGCCTGACCCAGACCCGCTTCGATCCGGCATTGCAAGTTGGCGCAGACTATACGCACAACCCGACCGGCCTGTACGCAGGCACCTGGCTGACCAACATCAAGTGGATCAAGGATGCCGGCACCAACACCGGCACCAGCACCAAGGGTGATATCGAGTGGGATATCTACGGCGGCAAGCGCGGCGACATCGGCGGCGGCTTCACCTATGACGTCGGCGGCCTGTACTACTACTACCCGGGCAACACGCTGGCCAACAGCGGCGCCAAGAACGCCAACACCTTCGAACTGTACGGCCAGATCGGCTACGGCCCGGCCTACTTCAAGTACTCGCACGCGCTGACCAACCTGTTTGGCACCGTCGACAGCAAGAACAGCCAGTACTTCGACCTGGGCGCCAACATCGAGACCTTCTACGGCGTGATGCTGGGCCTGCACCTGGGCCACCAGACCGTCAAGGGCAGCACCAACGGCGTGTCCAACAGCCAGTACAGCTACACCGACTGGAAGATCGGCCTGTCGAAGACCTTTGAAGAAGCCGCCGGCATCACCCTGGGCGTGGCATACGTCGGCACCGACCTGAAAGACGGTGTGAACGTGACCCCGACGTCCGACGGCGCCAAGAACGTCGGCAAGGGCGGCGTTGTCGTCTCCATCAGCAAAACTTTCTAACAAGAGGTTCGTATGAAACTGATCACAGCGATCATCAAACCGTTCAAGCTCGACGAGGTGCGTGAAGCCCTCTCGGCGATCGGTGTGCAAGGCATCACCGTGACCGAAGTCAAGGGCTTCGGCCGTCAGAAAGGCCACACCGAGCTGTATCGCGGCGCCGAGTATGTGGTCGATTTCCTGCCCAAGACCAAGATCGAAGCAGCGGTCGACGACGCCATCGTCGAGCGCGCGCTGGAGGCTATCGAGACGGCCGCCCGCACCGGCAAGATCGGCGACGGCAAGATCTTCGTCCAGGACCTGTTGGACGTGATCCGTATCCGTACCGGCGAAACCGGCAAAGACGCTCTGTAAAAAAAGGGGAATTCTAATGAGCATGAAGAAAATGTTTTCCAGCGCCTTCGCCATCGGCGCTCTGCTGTTGGCGGTAGGTTTTACCGCTCCGGCCCAGGCGCAGGACGCGCCCAAGCCTGAAGCCGCCGCGGCCACCGCCGCCGCACCGGCTGCCGCCGAAGCACCGAAGGCCGAAGCCCCCAAGGCTGACGCCGCGCCTGCAGCAGCGGCGCCCGCCGCTCCGGCCGCAGCCGCAGCGGCTCCCGCACCCGTGCCCAACAAGGGCGACACCGCATGGATGCTGGTCTGCACCGCATTCGTGATCCTCATGACCCTGCCGGGCCTGGGCCTGTTCTACGGCGGCCTGGTCCGCAGCAAGAACATGCTGTCGGTGCTGATGCAGTGCTTCATGATCTTCTCGCTGATCTACATCCTGTGGTTCGTGTACGGCTACAGCATCGCGTTCACCGAAGGCGGAGCATTCTTCGGCGGCTTCGATCGCCTGTTCCTGCACGGCCTGAACGGCGATTCGACCACCGGCACCTTCAGCAAGGGCGTGGTGATTCCGGAGCTGGTGTTCGTGGCCTTCCAGGGCGCGTTCGCTGCCATCACCGTGGCGCTGATCATCGGCTCCTTCGCCGAGCGCGTGAAGTTCTCCGCCGTGATCCTGTTCTCGATCCTGTGGTTCACCTTCTCGTACCTGCCGATGGCTCACATGGTCTGGTTCTGGCCTGGTCCGGACGCCTTCACCGACGCCGCTGCCGCTGAAAAGGCGACCGCGATCTCGGGTTGGCTGTTCCAGAAGGGCGCGCTGGACTATGCCGGCGGCACCGTGGTGCACATCAACGCAGCCGTGGCCGGCCTGGTCGGTTCCTACGTGATCGGCAAGCGCGTCGGTTTCGGCAAGGAAGCCTTCAAGCCGCATAGCCTGACCCTGACCATGGTCGGCGCTTCGCTGCTGTGGTTCGGCTGGTTCGGCTTCAACGCCGGCTCCGGCCTGGAAGCCAACGGCGGCGCCGCTCTGGCCTTCGTCAACACCATCCTGGCAACCGCTGCCGCCGTCCTGTCCTGGAGCTTCGGCGAATGGATCGGCAAGGGCAAGCCCTCGATGCTGGGTGCTGCTTCCGGCGCTGTCGCCGGCCTGGTGGCCATCACCCCGGCAGCCGGCTTCGTCGGCGTGATCGGCGCGGTCGTCATGGGCCTGATCGCCGGCCTGCTGTGCCTGTGGGGCGTTACCGGCCTCAAGAAGCTGCTGGGTTCCGACGATGCGCTGGACGTGTTCGGCGTGCACGGCGTGGGCGGCATCCTGGGCGCCATCCTGACCGGCGTGTTCGCTGCGCCGAGCCTGGGCGGCACCGGCATCTACGACTACGTCGCCAACGCAGTGTCCCCGGACTACTCGATCGGCGGCCAGGTCTGGATCCAGTTCCAGGGCGTGCTGACCACCTTGATCGTGTCGGGCGTGATCTCCTTCATCGCCTACAAGATCGTCGACGTGGTCATCGGCCTGCGTGTGACCGAAGAGGAAGAGCGCGAAGGCCTGGACATCTCCAGCCACGGCGAATCGGCCTACCACTGATCCGCAGCAACAGAGTCTTATTCCTTCGGGGCCGGCAACGGCCTCTTTCAAAGGCGCCCTTCGGGGCGCCTTTTTTATCGCCTATATTGTTCATATGGCAATGGGCGTTGCGGAAAACTATTCCCGACTATTTGACTCGGGCTCTTTAAAAAAGCGCGACGGTCGCCATCTGGAACATCCGAACTCCGGCCTTGCAGCGACCCGGACCGGGTAAACGATTTCCCCAAATGGCAACACGGCCGTCTTGCGCGTTGCAACACGATTTCAGGAATCCGCTAAAATCATCGTTCGCTGCCGGCATTTACATATCGTTAAGGTCTTTTATGGTCCCGCATCTCGTCACCGCTCTGAATGGTCCCCTGCTGGAGCTGGAGAAGAAAATCCTGGGCGCCACGCCGGCCATCGAACGCTGGTTCCGCATGGAATGGCAGGAGCACACGCCGCCGTTCTATTGCTCGGTCGACCTGCGCAACGCCGGTTTCAAGCTGGCCCCGGTGGACACCAACCTGTTCCCGGGCGGCTTCAACAACCTCTCCCCTGAGATGCTGCCGCTGGCGGTGCAGGCGGCGATGGCGGCGATCGAGAAATATTGCCCGGATGCACGCAACCTGCTGCTGATCCCGGAAAACCACACCGGCAACACCTTCTACCTGCAAAACATCGGGCGGCTGATGCAGATCTTCCGCCAGACCGGCCTGAACGTGCGCCTGGGCACGCTGGCGCCGGAGATCACCAAGCCCAAGGACATCGAGTTGCCGGACGGCACCAGCATCACGCTGGAGCCGCTGGAACGCTCGTCCAACGGCCGCCGCCTGGGGCTGAAGAACTTCGACCCCTGTACCGTGCTGCTCAACAACGACCTGTCCATCGGCGTGCCCTCGGTGCTGGAAGGCCTGCACGAGCAGAGCGTGCTGCCGCCGCTGCACGCGGGCTGGGCGCTGCGCCGCAAGAATAACCACTTCGCCGCCTATGACGAGGTGGTCAAGAAATTCGCCAAGATGGTCGAAGTCGACCCCTGGATGCTCAATCCCATGTTCGCCAAGGTCGGCGACATCGATTTCCAGGAAAACACCGGCACCGACGCGCTGGCCGACAGCGTCTCCTCGCTGCTGTCGAAGATCCGCAAGAAGTACAAGGAATACGGCATCAAGGAGCAGCCCTTCGTCTTCGTCAAGGCCAACGCCGGCACCTACGGCATGGGCATCATGACCGTCAAGGACGCCAGCGAGATCAAGGACCTCAACCGCAAGCAGCGCACGAAGATGGTGGCCGGCAAGGAAGGCCTGGAGGTGTCGGAAGTGATCGTGCAGGAAGGCGTGCACTCCTTCGAGCGCATCAACGAGGCCGTGGCCGAGCCGGTGGTCTACATGATCGACCGCTATGTGGTGGGCGGCTTCTACCGCGTGCACGCCGACCGCGACGTCAACGAGAACCTGAACGCTCCCGGCGCGCACTTCGTGCCGCTGGCCTTCGCCCAGCAGCACGCGCTGCCCGACATGCACGCCAAGCCCGGCACCGCCGCGCCCAACCGTTTCTACATGTACGGGGTGGTGGCGCGCCTGGCCTTGCTGGCCGCGTCGCTGGAGATGGAAAAGACCGACCCCAACCCGGAAGTATATTAACCGCGAGCCCGCCAGGCTCAACAGGACCCCAGCCACATGAAAATCGCTTTCCTCGCCGATCCGCTCGATACGTTCAAGACGTACAAGGATTCCACCTTCGCCATGATGCGCGAGGCCGCACGCCGCGGTCACGCCATCTACGCCTTCGAGCAGGCCGACCTGGTGCTGGAGAGCGGACTGGTGACCGCCAACGCCTTCAAGGTGACGCTGACCGGCGACGCCGACGACTGGTATCGCGCCGACAAGCCGGCGTCGAGCTTCCTGTCCGAATTCGACGCCGTGATCGTGCGCAAGGATCCGCCGTTCGACATGGAGTACATCTACACGACCTACCTGCTGGAGCTGGCCGAAAAGCAGGGCGCGCGCGTGTACAACAAGCCGGCGGCGATCCGCAGCCACAACGAGAAGCTGGCCATCGCCCAGTTCCCGCAATACACCGCGCCCACGCTGGTCACGCGCGACGACAAGCGCCTGCGCGCCTTCCACGCCGAGCACCAGGATGTGATCCTCAAGCCGCTGGACGGCATGGGCGGCATGGGCATCTTCCGGGTCAAGGCCGACGGCATGAACCTGGGCTCCATCATCGAGACCCTGACCGACAACGGTCAACGCACGATCATGGCGCAGCGTTTCATTCCTCAGATCAGCGCCGGCGACAAGCGCATCCTGCTGATCGGCGGCAAGGTCGTGCCCAACGTGCTGGCGCGCATTCCGCAGGGCAATGAAGTGCGCGGCAACCTGGCCGCCGGCGGCCTGGGCAAAGCTCAGCCGGCTTCGGAGCGAGATTTGGAAATCGGCCAGGCGCTGGCGCCTGTGCTGTACGAGCGTGGATTGTTGCTGGTCGGCCTGGATGCGATCGGCGACTATCTCACGGAGATCAATGTGACCAGCCCGACCTGCTTCCAGGAAATTACCCAGCAGACCGGTTTCGACGTGGCGGCGATGTTTGTCGACGCGCTGGAAGCGGCCGTGGGTGCAAGCGCATAATGGGTGCAATGGGTTCGGTGGAGCATGACGGGCTGCTCGGGGAAAAGCGCGTCGCAACAGGTGGCAACAATTTCATGGTTGGTATTCTTCTTTTGACGCACGCCCCGCTGGGGCAAGCTTTCCTGGATGCCGCAACGCATGTGTTCCGCGGCCGGCCCGAACGGATTGAAGCGATCGACGTGATCGCCGACCAGAATCCGGCGGATGTGCAAAAACTGGCGATCGAGGCGGTCAAGCGCCTCGACGACGGCAGCGGCGTTCTGGTGATCACCGACGTCATGGGCGGCACGCCTTCCAACTGTACGGGTTTCCTGTGCGGCCTGGAAAACGTCTCGGTCATCGCCGGCATCAGCCTGCCCATGCTGCTGCGCGCGCTGACCTATCGCAACGACACCCTCGACGTGGTGGTGGAGATGGCGCTGGCCGGCGGACAGAACGGCGCGGTGCGCATCGACAACCGCATCCGCGTGGCGGCATCGGCCTGACGGCCGGCGATGCACGACACCGGGCAAAGACATAAAAACGAAAGCTGAAAAATGATTCAAAAAGAACTAGAGATCGTCAACAAGCTCGGCCTGCATGCGCGCGCCTCCGCCAAATTCACCCAGCTCGCCGGCAAATTCAAGAGCGAAGTCTGGATGACCTTCAACAAGCGCCGCGTCAACGCCAAGTCCATCATGGGCGTGATGATGCTGGCCGCCGGCAAGGGCAGCGTGATCACCCTGGAAACCAACGGCGAGGACGAGCAGGAATGCTTCGCCGCACTGGAAGCCCTGATCGCCGACAAGTTCGGCGAAGGCCAGTAAGGCTTTCCCTTCGCCGGTGCGCCGCATTGCGTTGCAGCATCGGCGGCCGGCTGGAACGCTTCTTGCGACGGGAATGCGCAGGGCGCAGCGCCTGATGCGCGCCCGTACCCACTTTCACGAGGACTGCCCGTTTCTCCATCCCGCCTGATTTCGCGTCGATCCGCGGTTGCCGCGATTGCCAAACCGCTATTTGTTCGGTAACTTCCTTCAAGCTACCGCGACCGGAATACGGCGGAATATAAAAACGAGGCAGGAGATAACGCGATGGCTTCTTTCAGCTTGCATGGAATCGCGGTGTCGCAAGGCATCGCCATCGGACGCGCGCACTTGATGGCGCCGGCCGCACTGGACGTCAAACATTACCTGATCGCCGACGAGCAGGTCGAGGCTGAGATCGAGCGCCTCAAGAGCGCCATCAAGGCCGTGCACGAAGAACTGCACACGATCCGCACCGATCTTCCCAAGGACGCGCCGGCCGAACTGGGCGCCTTCATCGACGTGCACTCGCTGATCCTGTCGGATCCGATGCTCTCGGAGGTGCCGCTCAACATCATCCGGCATCGCGCCTACAACGCCGAATGGGCGCTGGTGACCCAGATCGATGAGTTGTCGGCGCAGTTCGACGAGATCGAGGATCCCTACCTGCGCGAGCGCAAGGCCGACATCCAGCAGGTCGGCGAACGCATCCTGAAGGTGCTGACCGGCAGCGCCATCCACCTGCCGCCCACCGGCGAAGCCGCCGCCAACATCATCGTGGTGGCGCACGACATCTCGCCGGCCGACATGCTGCAGTTCCGCGACAGCGCCTTCGCCGGTTTCGTCACCGATCTGGGCGGCCCCAATTCGCACACCGCCATCGTCGCCCGCAGCCTGGACATCCCGGCCGCGGTCGGCATGCACAACGCCTCGGCACTGGTGAAGCACGACGACCTGCTGATCATCGACGGCGATGCCGGCGTGGTGATCGTCGATCCTTCGCCGCTGGTGCTGGCGCAGTATCGCGCGCGCCAGGAGCGGCTGCTGCGTGAGCGCAAGAAACTCTCGCGCCTGAAGAAGACCCCGGCCATCACGCAGGACGGCGAGCTGATCAGCCTGGTGGCCAACATCGAGCTGCCGGCCGACGCGGCCAACGCCTGGGAGGCGGGGGCGATGGGCATCGGCCTGTTCCGTTCCGAGTTCCTGTTCATGGGGCGCGCCGGGCACCTGGAAAAATTCCCGTCCGAGGACGAGCAGTTCGAGTCCTACAAGCAGGCCGTGATCGCGATGAAAGGCCGGCCGGTCACCATCCGCACGCTGGACGTGGGCGCCGACAAGCCGCTGGACGAGGATGAAGAGACCGCGCTGAACCCGGCGCTGGGGCTGCGCGCGATCCGCTATTGCCTGTCCGAGCCGCAAATGTTCCTGACGCAGCTGCGCGCGATCCTGCGCGCCTCGCACTTCGGCCCGATCAAGCTGCTGATCCCGATGATGGCGCACGCCTTCGAGATCGACCAGACCCTCAACATCATCGAGCAGGCCAAGCAGCAGCTGCGCGAGCGCAAGCAGAAGTTCGACGAAGACATCCCGGTCGGCGCCATGATCGAGATCCCGGCGGCGGCGCTGGCCTTGCCGCTGTTCATCAAGCGCCTGGATTTCCTTTCCATCGGCACCAACGACCTGATCCAGTACACGCTGGCCATCGACCGCGTCGACCACGAGGTGGCGCACCTGTACGATCCGCTGCACCCGGCCGTGCTGTTCCTGCTCTCGACCGTGATTTCGCAAGGCCGCAAGGCCGGCATTCCGGTGTCGGTGTGCGGCGAAATGGCGGGCGACGTCAAATGGACGCGCCTGTTGCTGGGCATGGGCTTGCTGGAGTTCTCGATGCATCCTTCGCAGATACTGTCGGTGAAGAACGAAATCCTGAACAGCGACCTGCGCCTGTTGGAGCCGCAGGTGAAGAAGGTGATGCGCGCCAGCGAACCGGCGGCGATCGCCGCGGCGATGGCGCAGCTGCAGGCGCTGACCTCGGAGCAAGAGGTCAAGGAGAGCAAGGTGGCGCGCCGCCGCTGAGCTGTGCCCCGCAATCCGTCGCACGAGGCCGCCCGCGGGCGGCCTCGTGCATTGCAGATGACGGCGGCAGGCATGGCCGGATGCGGTTTGACGGGTTTGCCCGACTTGGGTATTCTTATGCCACTGCGCCGATTTGAACGGTTTAACCAACCTCAGCTTGCGGGCGCCGGGAGTCATCCCATCTAAATGCGGCTAAAGCGAGCTTGGAGTCCGAGTTTCCCTCCCCAAGACGAGCCCGCAAGCGATGCTTCCGGGCTTTTTTGTTGTCCGATCACAGCCGATGGTCCAGCCTTCGCCGGCGCGAAGCGACCGCCTGCCGCGCCGCCCTCGTGCGCGGCATGGGCGCCTTGCCACTTACGCAGAGTCATCATGTCGATCGGAATCGTATCGCCCCAGGTCATGCATTTCGCCGAGCCGCTCCCGCTGCAGGGAGGGGCCGCGCTGGCGGATTATTCGCTGACCTATGAAACCTACGGCACCCTCAATGCCGACAAATCCAACGCCGTGCTGGTGTGCCATGCGCTGAACGCATCGCACCACGTGGCCGGCGTCTACGCCGGCGAACCCGACAACGTCGGCTGGTGGGACAACATGGTCGGTCCCGGCAAGTCGCTCGACACCGACAAGTTCTTCGTCATCGGCGTCAACAACCTGGGATCCTGTTTCGGCTCGACCGGGCCGATGCATGCCAACCCGGCCACCGGCAAGCCCTATGGCGCCGATTTCCCGGTGGTGACGGTGGAGGACTGGGTCAACGCCCAGGCGCGCCTGGCCGACCGCCTCGGCATCGCGCAGTTCGCCGCGGTGATGGGCGGCTCGCTGGGCGGCATGCAGGCGCTGGCCTGGAGCATCATGTATCCGGAGCGCCTGCGCCATTGCCTGGTGATCGCCTCCACGCCCAAGCTGTCGGCGCAGAACATCGCCTTCAACGACGTCGCGCGTCAGGCCATCCTGACCGATCCGCAATACCACGGCGGCGACTTCTACGCGCACGGCGTGGTGCCGAAGAACGGCCTGCGCGTGGCGCGCATGGTGGGTCACATCACCTATCTCTCGGACGACGACATGGCCGAGAAATTCGGCCGCGACCTGCGCTCGGGCGACTACCAGTTCGGCTACGGCATCGACTTCGAGATCGAGTCCTACCTGCGCTACCAGGGCGACAAGTTCTCCACCTACTTCGACGCCAACACCTATCTGCTGATCACCAAGGCGCTCGACTACTTCGACCCGGCGCGCGAGTTCGGCGGAGACCTGGTCAAGGCGCTGGCCTGCACCAGGGCCAAATTCCTGCTGGTGTCCTTCACCACCGACTGGCGCTTCTCGCCGGAGCGCAGCCGCGAGATGGTGCAGGCGCTGGTGGCCAACAAGCGCCGCGTGAGCTACGCCGAAATCGACGCGCCGCACGGGCACGACGCCTTCCTGCTGGACGACGAGCGCTATATGAAGGTAGTGCGGGAATATTACGCAAGCATCTGGACTGAACTGGCGCAGGAGGGCCGCGCATGACTTTCAACGAACTGAGCGAACTGCGCCCGGACCTGGCGTTCATCGCGCATTGGGTGCGCGAGCAATCCAATGTGCTGGACCTGGGGTGCGGCGACGGCGTGATGCTGGATTACCTGCAGAGCGACAAGAAGTGCGTGGGCTACGGCGTGGAGATCGACGACGGCGAGATCCCGAAATGCGTCGCGCGCAACGTGTCGGTGATCCAGCAGGACTTGAACGGCGGGCTGGCGATGTTCGAGGACAACGCCTTCGACACCGTGCTGTGCCTGTCGGCGCTGCAGATGGTCAAGGACGTCGAGGGCACGCTGCGCGAGATCGCGCGGGTCGGGCGCGAGGCCACGGTTTCCTTCCCCAATTTCGCCTACTGGCCGCACCGGGTAGCGCTGCTGCGGGGGCGCATGCCGGTGTCCAAGACGCTGCCATACCAGTGGTATGATACGCCGAACCTGCGCTGCGCCACGATCAGGGATTTCGAGGCGCTGGCCAACGAGGTCGGGCTGGAAGTGCTGGAATGCGTGGCGCTCAAGGACGGCAAGCCGGTGCGTTACCTGCCCAACTGGCGCGGCAGCCTGGCAGTGTTCAGGCTGCGCAAGAAATAAGCGCGGTGACCGTTTCGCAGCGTCTTCATCTCGCTCGCCATCCTCCGCAAAACGCCGGTCCGACCGCGGCATGTCCGCCGGTCACCGGCGTTTTCCTTTTTGTCTTCTTGATTTCTTCGGCCCGCCCATGACCGCACCCGCCGCTTCCTGGCGTCAATACCTCAACCGGCGCATGCTGATCTGCGTCTTCCTCGGTTTCACTTCCGGCCTGCCGCTGTTCATCCTGCTGTCGCTGCTGCAGGCCTGGCTGGCCAAGTCGGGCCTGAACGTGAAGACGCTCGGGCTGTTCGCGCTGGTGATGTTCCCCTATACCTGGAAGTTCGTCTGGTCGCCGCTGATGGATCGTTTCCACTTCGGCCGCATGGGGCGCCGGCGCGGCTGGATGTTCTTCACGCAGCTGCTGCTGTTCCTGGGCATCGGCGCCATGGGCATGCTCGATCCGCTGACCGAGGTGGGCGCGATCGCCTTCATGGCCTCGGTCGTGGCCTTCCTCTCGGCCAGCCAGGACATCGCCATCGACGCCTTCCGTCGCGAGATCCTGCCCGACGAAGAGCTGGGCCTGGGCAGCGCCATCCACGTCAACGCCTACAAGCTTTCCGGCATGGTGCCCGGCGCGCTGTCGCTGGTGTTGGCCGACCGCATGCCGTGGCCGACCGTGTTCTGGGTGACCGCGGCCTTCATGCTGCCGGGTCTGCTGTGCTCGCTGCTGGTGAAGGAGCCCAAGGTCTACGGCACGCCGCCCAAGAGCCTGAGTGACGCGGTGGTGCTGCCGTTTCGCGAATTCATCGCGCGCGGCGGCTGGGGCAACGCGCTGTGGGTGCTGGGCTTCATCTTCCTCTACAAGCTGGGCGACAGCATGGCCACGGCGCTGGCCACCAAGTTCTATATCGACCTCGGCTTTTCGATGACCGAGATCGGCGTGGTCTCCAAGACCACCAGCCTGTGGGCCAGCGTGGCCGGTGGCATCCTCGGCGGGATCTGGATGGTCAAGCTGGGCATCAACCGCGGCCTGTGGGTGTTTGGCGTGCTGCAGGCCATCCCTATCCTGGGTTTTGCCTGGCTGGCGCATGTCGGCGCCGACCTGCCGGTGCTGGCGGTGGTGATCGGGCTGGAAGCCTTCGGCGTCGGCCTGGGCACGACCGCCTTCGTGGCCTACATCATGCGCGAGACCGATCCGCGCTACACGGCGACCCAGTTCGCGCTGTTCACCAGCCTGATGGCCGTGCCCCGGACTTTCGTCAATTCCTCGGTGGGATATATCGTGGCGGAAACAGGCTGGTTAAATTTTTTTCTGATTTGCTTCGTTCTGGCCTTGCCTGGAATGCTGATGTTGCCTAGAATTGCGCCCTGGAATGAAAAGCCGGTTGAGTCGCAGACAAAAAAAGCCTGAAGATTCGAAAAAACGTCGCGATTCATTCTTGAGAGCAACTCTCAGCCGTCATTAAAAATATTTGCCTCGTTGCTTGTTTTTAGTTGACAACCCGAAGTTGTTCCTCTATAGTTTTGAGTTCCCTGCGCGGAGAGGTGGCCGAGTGGTTAATGGCAGCAGACTGTAAATCTGCCCTCTTACGAGTACGCTGGTTCGAATCCAGCCCTCTCCACCATTAGGCCGGGAAGTTGTAGCAAATTCGCGATCCAAGTCGCGGCGGATGTGAAGTGAAAAGTTGGTCCTCGCGGGTGTAGCTCAATGGTAGAGCTGAAGCCTTCCAAGCTTAAGACGAGGGTTCGATTCCCTTCACCCGCTCCAAGTTTTGGTCCGGTTGCATGTTTGGTTGTTGTGCAATCGGCAAAAATGCCCTTGTAGCTCAGTGGTAGAGCACTCCCTTGGTAAGGGAGAGGCCACGTGTTCAATCCACGTCAAGGGCACCAGTTATTTGAGTTGTATCGCTACAGCAGGTCAGCAATCAGTCGGGCGCATTGCCTGGACATTCTCATCAAATCTAGGAGTCTAAAATGGCAAAAGGCAAGTTCGAACGGACCAAGCCGCACGTGAACGTGGGCACCATTGGCCACGTTGACCACGGCAAGACCACGCTGACCGCAGCGATCGCAACCGTTCTGTCGAAGAAGTTCGGCGGCGAAGCAAA
>NZ_NJGU01000017.1 GCF_002213415.1 Herbaspirillum robiniae
TCCACGGCTTGCACGAGAATCTTCCCCTCGTGGCCTTTGACTTTGGTCGAGCCTTCGATCTTGCCTTGGTTTTGGCCTTCGAGGATCAGGTAGCAGGGCATTGGCATGATGGTTTCCTTAATCACTGATGAACGTTGTTTAGCGTCGGCCGGGACAGCGCCATGCCGTCTCCCGCCACCGTTTTGCTTGCGCCTCGGTCTCCCCTCGGCGGTTCTGCTCAGCCCCTCTCACCTCTCATGTGGTCTGTGCATGAGTTGTATTCTGAGGGTGTTGCGTTACGGTTCCGTGTCAACCCGACCCGGCTTCCGTTACAGATGAAACACGGGAGGCGCGCCTCCCTGCATGTCTTGCCGTTACTTGAATTGCCGCTTGATGTTGTCGCCTGGGGTTGCCGCCGGACGGCGGCCGAGGAGTGAACGGCCGCTCGCGCGAGCGCCGCAGTGACGGGCAGCTCCCTGTCCTGCCCATGAAGATGTTGCGGCCGCGGGACGCGCCTCCTGTCCCCTCTCGCCTCCCGCGACCTGGTGCGATTACTTCTTGTCCAGCTTGCCCACCAGCGACAGCGTGAACGATGCGCCCATGTACTTGAAGTGCGGGCGCACCTTGAGGTCGACCTTGTACCAGCCCGGATCGCCTTCCACGTCGGCCACCACGATCTCGGCCTGGCGCAGCGGACGACGGCTGCGTACGCCTTCGGCCGGGTTGTCCATGTCGGCCACGTACTGGCGGATCCAGTTGTTCAGTTCGCTCTCGAGATCGCCGCGCTCCTTCCAGGTGCCGATGTTCTCGCGCTGGATCACCTTGATGTAGTGCGCCAGGCGGCTCACCACGAACATGTAGGGCAGCTGGGTGCTGAGCTTGTAGTTCAGCTCGGCTTCCTTGCCTTCCTTGGTGTTGCCGAAGAACTTGGGCTTCTGCGCCGAGTTGGCCGAGAAGAAGGCTGCGTTGTCGCTGTTCTTGCGCATGGTCAGGGCCATGAAGCCCTGTTCTGCCAGCTCGAACTCGCGGCGTTCGGAGATCAGCACCTCGGTGGGGATCTTGTTCTGCATCTCGCCCATCGACTCGTAGGTGTAGACCGGCAGGTCGCCCACGGTGCCGCCGCCTTGCGGGCCGATGACGTTGGCGCACCAGCGGTAGTCGGCGAAGCTTTCGGTCAGGCGGGTGGCGAAGGCGAAGGCGGCGTTGCCCCACAGGAACTGCTTGTTGCCGCCGGAGACGTCTTCGGTGTAGTTGAATTTCTTGGCCGGCACGGTATCGGTGCCGTAGGGCACGCGCAGCAGGAAATGCGGCAGCGTCAGGCCGATGTAGCGCGCATCCTCGCTCTCGCGGAAGGAGTTCCACTTGACGAACTGCGGGCCTTCGAAGATCGAGGCCAGGTCCTTCAGGTTGGGCAGCTGGTCATAGCTGTCCACGCCGAAGAACTGCGGCGCCGTGGCGGCGATGAAGGGCGCGTGGCTCATGGCCGAGACGCTGGCTGCGTATTGCAGCAGCTTGATGTCCTGGCCGCCGGGGCCGAATTCATAGTTGGCGACGATGGCGCCGAAAGGCTGGCCGCCGAACTGGCCGTATTCGGCGGTGTACAGGTTCTTGTACAGGCCGGACTTGGTGATGTCGGCGGAATCCTCGAAGTCTTCCAGCAGCTTGTCCTTGCTCACCGACAGCATCTGGATCTTCACGTTCTCACGGAAGTTGGTGCGGTCCACCAGGAACTTCAGCGAGCGCCATGCCGACTCCAGCTTCTGGAAGTTCTCGTGATGCAGGATGGCGTCCACCTGCGCGCACAGCTTCTTGTCCAGGTCGGCGATCATGCTGTCCACCGTGGCCTGGGTGATGCGCTCCACCGAGTTCTGCGGCTCCAGCAGCTGCGAGATGAAGGCCTGGATGCCCTGCTTGGTGATCGAGTAGGCGTCGTCGCCCGGCTTGATGCGGGCCGATTCGATCAGTTGGTCCAGCAAGGAATCGCCGGCCTGTGCGTCAGCCGCCTGCGGGGCGGACTGCTTTTGTTCTTCACTCATGTTCTCTCCCTCGTGTTCCGGTTCCGCTTACTTTTCTTCGATACCCAGTTCGGACAGCAGGCGGGCGCGCACGCCTTCATCCTCGATCAGCTCCTGCACCTTCTTGCGGAAGTCGGGGATGTTGCCCAGCGGGCCCTTCAGGGCCTTGAGCGCGTCGCGCAGCGCGATCATCTGGCGCAGCTCGGGCACCTTGTCGACGATGGCGTCGGGAGTGAAGTCGTTGATATGCTCGAAGCTCATGTTCATGGCCAGCACGGCGTCCGGGTCGGCCTTGTCGTCGAGCTTGTTGGGAACGGTCAGGTCCAGCGACAGCTTCTGCGCCTTGAGCACGTCGTTGAAGTTGTCCTTGTCGATGTTGACCGGTTTCATTTCCTCGATCGGGGTGTCGTCATTGCGCAGCGTGTAGTCGCCCATCACCAGCAACTTCAGCGGCAGCTCGACTTCGGACTTGGCATCGCCGGTCGCGGGACGGTAGACGATGTTGACGCGTTCTTTCGGTGCTACTGATCCATCTGCCATGATTACTCTCCTGAAATGGGTGCGGCGCGATGCGCGGAAATGGACGGACCGTCAAAGCCGTTCCGTAGAGACAGTGAAGTCTGGCAAATAGTAATACAAACCTATCGAAGAAAAACCAGTAAAAAACCGCCCCAGTATTTCAATTGAAATAATGACAGCGGCGTGCGCGAAGGCCCTGCCAAAAAGGCACGACCGGCCTATTTCATCCTGCGGTCACAATCGACGCACCGACATGAAACGCAGCCGCACCAGGCGATGGCGCACGCGAAAAAACCGACGACAATTGCCGCCGGAACAAGCGCAGGGAATGGGAGACTGTAGCGCCGGCCCGGCAGGCGCGCCATCACTGAAATCAGTTAGACGGCGGCCTGCGGGCGGGGCTCATCCCAGGTGGGAGAAGTGGGTCAGCGCCTGTTCGCGCGTATCGGTGACGGTGAGGATGGAGAGGAAGCCGCTGATGTCGAACACCTCGCGGATCTGGCTTTGCATGCCGAACAACACCAGCACGCCGCCCGATTGCTTGAGCTTCTTGGCCACCAGCAGTACCACGCGCAGGCCGGCGCTGGAGATGTAGTCGAGCCGGCCCATATCGACCAGCAGGTCGCTCTCGCCCTTGGCGATCTGGGCCAGCAGATCGGCCTCCACCTGGGCGGCGTTGACGCTGCTGATCTTGCCTTCCAGCCCAACCTGCAGGATCTCGCCGGCTTTCTCGAATGTGATGTTCATGATGGATCTCTGTGTGGAGCCTTTACGGAACCCGGCCGGTGCCGTCCGGCAACTTTCGCATGATGTAAATCACTGCAAACCCCGCGCGGCGCACCGTCTTCTTATTGGAGCGGATCCAGCGCCTTGGCGAAGCGCAGGATGTTGTAGCGTTCGGTGCGGCGATAGGACACCTCGTCCATCAGCGTCTTGAGGAAATGCACGCCGAGCCCGCCGATCTCGCGCTTGTCCAGGTCCAGCGCGAAGTCCGGCGGACCGCCCACCAGCGGGTCGAAGGCCATGCCGGTGTCGCGCACCTCGCCGACCACCTTGCCGCCCTCCAGCGCCACGCGCACGTAGATCGGTTCGTCGGCGCCGTTGCCGTCGGGGAAGGCGTAGTTGATCACGTTGACCACCACCTCCTCCAGCACCAGATTGAGGTTGAAGGCCAGCTTGGGCGGCAGGCCCTGCTCGCCGCAGAATTCGTCGACGGCCTCGGCCAGCCGCTCCAGTTCGGCGACATCGTTGTTCAACTCGAGTAACAGCTCGGACGGTTCGGACATCGGACTTCCTCGGCAGTCGATTCTGCGGCGAGTGTAGCACGCGCCGCGCGGGCCGCAAGGCGCATCGGCATGCCCGTCCGATGTAACGCGGCGGTCACCTGCGGCACGCAAGATGGCGACCTGGCGCCAACGCGTCAGGCCGGCGTGGCGAGAATGCCCGCGAGTCGTTCCGCCGCGCCCGGATGCGTTCTACAATACATGCCGAAACCACGGCGCCCGCAGACGAACAACAACAGGGCCGGCGCCGGGTCGCGCCTTCGCCGGCGCGCGGCAGGGGAACCGAAAAGGGGTGAAGGGTGAAAATCTTACTGTGTACCAAGCGCGACCTGGTGGGCAACATGATGCTCAACCGCCTGCTGCCCGCGCTGGCCGACCGCTACCAGGTCGAGGTGCTGCTGGCCAATCGCATCCGCCCCGAGACGGCGGCGGTGGCCGAACTGGGCTGGCTCAAGTTCTTTGAGCAGGACCTGCCCAACCGCCTGCTGTTCCCGCTGCTGGACCAGCGCGGCGGCGCCGACAACGGCAGCCGCTGGTGTTCCTTCGACACCCTCGCGCGGCGCCACGGCGTGCCGATGCAGGACGCCGGCCATATCGCAAGGGGCGCCGAGCTGACGCGCCGGGTGGAAGGCGTCATGCCCGACCTGATCGTGTCCTTCCAGTTCGGTTTCATCTTCAAGCCCGAGGCGCTGGACGTGCCGCGCCTGGGCGCGCTGAACCTGCATTCCGGCGCCCTGCCGCGGCATGCCGGCGTCAATCCGACGTTCTGGTGCATGAAGGACGGCGAACCGGAAGCGGCCTGCACGCTGCACTGGATAGATCGCGGCATCGACACCGGACCGCTGCTGGAAGTGCGGCCGATGCAGCTGGACTACACCCGCTCGCTGTTCTCCAACTGGGTCGACAACTATCGCAACGGCGCGCAGATGATCGAAGATGCGGTGCATGCGCTGGGGCGCGGCGAGCAACTGCCGTCGACGCCGCAGGTCGACGCCGAGCGCCATTACGTGCCCAAGCCCACGCCCGCGGATTTCGCCGCGCTGGCCGAGCGCGGCGTGCGCCTGGTGGACACCGACGACTACCTGGCGCTGCTGGCGCAGTACCTGCCGGCGCAGGCGCAGGCGCCGGTGCCGCTGGCGCCCGCAGCCGCGGCGGCCTGAACCGGCGGCGAACCAGAAAAAGGAACAAGGGGACGGCATGCTGCACTTCACCAAGATGCAGGCTTGCGGTAACGATTTCGTGATCGTCGACGACCGCGCCGGGAAACTGGCCGGCCTCGAATCGCCGCTGGCCGCGCTGCTGTGCCGCCGCCACTTCGGCATCGGCGCCGACGGCATGCTGGTGCTGCGCGCCGCCTCGCGCGCGGCGCCCGATGGCGTGCCCGCCTTCGGCATGGTGTATGTCAACGCCGATGGCCTGGTCGGCGAAATGTGCGGCAACGGCGCACGCTGCCTGGCCGCCTTCATCCGCCGCGCCGGCCTGGCGCGCGAACACCTTGTGCTCGATACCGCCGCCGGCGCGGTGGAGGTGCGCTTCCAGGACGGCGAGATCGTGCTCGACCTGCCGCCGCCCGGCGCGCCGCGCGACGACATCGCGGTGCACTGGCGCGGCCGCGACTGGCTGTTCGACGCCATCGACATCGGCGTGCCGCACGCGGTCTCGTTCGTCGATTCGCGCGCCGCGCTGGCCGCCGCCCCGGTGGCCGAACTGGGCCGCCACGCGCGACACCACGCGGCCTTCATGCCGCGCGGCGCCAACATCAATTTCGTCGCGCTCGATCAGGGCCGGCTCTACCTGCGCACCTATGAGCGCGGCGTCGAGGAAGAGACGCTGGGCTGCGGCACGGGCGCCACCGCCGCCGCGCTGCTGGCGCATCGCCGTTTCGGCCTGCCCTCGCCGCTGACGGTGGTCACCTCCAGCGGTGAAGCGCTGCGCATCCGCTTCGACGGCATCGCCGGCAAGCTGCTGCAACTGTGCGGCGGCGCGCATTTCGTGGCCGAAGGCGAGACCTGCCCGGGCTTCGCCGACCACCTGCTGCGCTCCCCTGCCGAGGCCACCGCATGAAGCACCGGCTGCGCCTGTCCCGCCTGGTCCTGACCCTGAACCGGTTCTATGTGCTGGCGCTGTCGTGCGCGCTGCTGCTGGCCCTGGGCGCCGGCGTGCTGGGCTGGCTGGCCACGCTGGAGCAGCGCGGCGCGGCGCTGCGCGAGGGGCGCTTCGAGTTCAGCCTCAACACCATCCGCAGCGGCGTCGAGGCCGGCCTGCAGGTCGGCCTGCTGCTGCCCGACCTGCCCGGCGCGCAGCAACTGATCGAACAGAGCCGCTCGCAGGAGCGCGTGATCCTGTCCATCGACATCTTCGACGCCCAGGGCCACATCGTCTTCACCACCGACAGCGGCGGCGTGGGCGCGGTGATCCCGGCGGCCTGGCGCGCGCCCTGCCTGACCCGCGCGCGCGGCAACTGGAGCGGCGTGGACGAGGAAGGCCGGCTGGTGTGCGGCGCCGTCATCAACGGCTTCGACCAGGTGGCCGGCGGCGTGGCGCTGCGCTACCGGCTCGACGACCGCGCCGGCACCTTCGGCCAGCTGGGCGGCTTCTGGCTGCTGCCGCTGCTGTGGGCGGCCGGGCTGGCGCTGGTGGGCGGCCTGTTCGGCTGGCTGCTGCTGCGCCCGGTCGAGCGCCGCCTGCTGCAGCAAAGCGACGCCCTGGCCGGCCTGCGCGACGGCCGCAACGACACCCTGACCGGCCCGGTGGCCGGCGCCTTGCTGGCCGCCGCCGCGATGCAGGAAGAGTTCGCCCGCATCGACGCCGAAGCCGACCGGCTCGACAACCTGGAGTCGCGCTGACATGCATGCCCGCCTGCGCAAACTCTGGATCAGCTGGACCGTCCTCGCCCTGTGCGTGCTGCTGGCGTCCTCGCTCGGCCTGGGCTGGCTGGCGCAACGCGCGGCCGCCAGGCTGGCCGCGCCGGAGCTGCGCCAGACCGCCGAGGTGATCGGCCGTTCGCTGGTGCGCGAGATCGAGCGCGCGCTCAACTACCAGGTGCCGATCGACCGCCTGGTCGACGTCGACGGCTGGTTCCGCGAGGCGGTGGACGGCAACGCCATGCTCGAGGCGCTGGTGCTGGCCGACGCCGGCGGTCGCCAGCTGGCCGCGGTGGGCGCCACGCCGGCGCTGCAGGCGGCCGTCGCACGGCTGCAGCAGGATGGCGGCGCCGGCGCGATGGTGGACCAGGCGCTCTACTTGGCCGCCATCGAGGTGCGTGGGCGCGACGGCGCCGTCGCCGGGCGCCTGTACGTGGCCAGCGTGGCACCGCCGCTGGGCTGGCAGGGCTGGTTGTGGTCGCTGGCGGCGGCGCTGCTGCTGGCGGCGGCGGTGTGCTGGTTGCTGCGCGGCCTGGTACGGCGGCGCCTGCAGCGGCCGTTGCAGGCCTGCATCGCGGCGGCCGAGCAACTGGCCGCGGGCGACCTGCCGCTGCTGCCGCTGGTGGGCGTGCGCGACCCGGCCACGCAATACCAGGCCTCGCTGGCCGAGCGCATCCACGGCCTGCGTCGCCGCAACGACTACCTGTTGCTCAAGGCCGGCGAGGTGCGCGCGGCCCACTTCGATCCCGGCATCGTGCAGGCGCTGGACCAGCTGGCCGTCCCGCTGGCGCGCCGCCAGCACAGCGGCAGCCGGACGCTGCCCGAACAGGCCTGGGCGCGACGGCGCCTGCCCAGCGGAGCGCAGCGCGCGCTGCTGGCGGCCTGCTCGGCCATCGCACTGATCGGCGCCTGCGCCTGGGGCCTGCATCACGAATACCGGCTGGCCGACGAGCGCCGCCTGCTGGGCGCCGGCAACCAGGTGCTGCAGCAGGCCTGGCAGGCCACGCTGGACGAAGACCGGGTGCAGCTCGATGCCGAACTGAACCGCCTGATGGAGCATCCCGGCATGGCCGCGCTGCTGGCCGGCGACAACGACCAGGCGCTGGACGACGTGCTGGAAGAGGCCTCCACGCCCAGCCTGATGTTCGCCATCTTCCACCTGGACGGCACGCCGCGCGTGGCCAGCGGCCAGAAGGACGAGACCACCCGCATCGACCCGCTGACGCTGGCGCCGCTGCGCCAGGCCGGCGCGCGCGGCGGCGCGGCCATCCACGGCGTGTGGCAGAACGCCGCGCACGTCTACCAGAGCGGCGTGGCGCGTCGCATCGACCTCGACGAACGCGACACCGACAAGCAGCTGGTGGTGATGGCCGCGCGGCCGCTGGAGGACAGCCTGGCGCGCCTGCGCCGGCGCCTGCAGCAAACCCAGGCCGCGGCGGGCGAGGCGCCGCCGACCGCCCTGGCCGACCTGCGCGGGCAACCGCTGGCCGACGCCTACGCGCCGCTGGTGGCGCAATGGACGCGCCACGGCCGGCAAAGCGCGCTGGTGGGCGAAGGCAATGAACCGGCCGCGCTGCTGGCCGTGCTCGGCCTGAACGCTCCCAGCGGTCACGCGCTGGGCACGCTGATCGCGCGCCTGCCGCTGCCGGCGCAGATGGGCGCGGCCGACGGCGCGCTGGTGCTGGCCTGCCTGGCGCTGGTGGCGGCCGCGCTGGCCACGCTGCTGTTCTACCTGCGCGGCCTGTTTACGCCGCTGGCGCAGGCCACGCGCCGCCTGGAACGCCTGGCCGACGGCGACACCGACGAGGAAGAACCGGAACAGCAGAACCGCGAGAGCCGCATGCTGTACCGCGTGGTGCGCCGCATCGGCGAGAAGATCGACGCCCTGGAAACCCTGCGCCGCTCGCGCGAACGCCAGGGCAAGCGGCAGGCGCGCTTCATCCGGCTGCAGATGATGCAGCTGGCCGAGCGCCTGGATGACGTCGCCCGCCGCGGCATCCTGGAAGACCTGGAACGCATCGAACACGCCAGCCGCCCGCAGGCGCCTTCGGCCGATGCGGCCGTGGCCGCCGACGATCCGCGCCTGGAACGCATCGTCGACGAGTTCGGCATCCTGGCGCTGGGCTTCCAGAACCTGGTGAGCCGGGTCGGCCAGCAGTACCAGGAGCTGGATCGCCTGGTGGCCGAGCTGCGCGAGGCGCTGCGCACCAAGACCCAGTTCATCGCCCTGCAGCAGGAGCTGGAGATCGCGCGCAAGATGCAGCTCTCCATCCTGCCGCGCGAGTTCAATTCGCACCCGCTGCTGGAGCTGCACGCGACCATGCTGCCGGCCAAGGAGGTGGGCGGCGACTTCTACGATTTCTTCGACCTAGACCAGCACCGGGTGGCGCTGGTGGTGGCCGACGTCTCCGGCAAGGGCGTGCCGGCGGCCTTCTTCATGGCCATCTCGCGTACGCTGCTGCGCGCGGTCGCGCCGTTCTCCGAGAGCGCGTCGTCCTGCATCGCGCGCGTCAACGACCTGCTGGCGGCGGACAACGAGGAGATGATGTTCGTCACCCTGTTCTACGCCATCCTCGACACCCGCGACGGTTCGCTCTCCTACACCAACGCCGGCCACAACCCGCCCTACCTGCTGCGCGCGGCCGGCGGCGTGGAAGCGCTGCCCAGCACGCGCGGCATCGCGCTGGCGGTGGCCGAAGACATGGCCTTCCGCGAAGGCGCGGTGACGCTGCAGCCGGGCGACAGCCTGTTCCTCTTCACCGACGGCATCACCGAGGCCGCCGATCCCGACGGCCAGCTGTACGGCGAGCGGCGCCTGGCCGGCTGCCTGGACGGACTGCGCGCACTGGCGCCGGCCGAGGCGAACGCGCGCGTGATGGCGGCCATCAAGCATTTCGAGGCCGGCGGCCCGCAAGCCGACGACATCACCTGCCTCATGGCGCGCTACCGGAGCCGGACATGAACGCCCGCCGCAAACCGCTGTGGATCGGCATCCTGCTGCTGACGCTGGGGGTGGCGCTGCTGCTGTTCATGAACTACGCCAAGTTTTCCTCCACGCTGGAAGGCCGTGAGCGCGCGCGCCACACGATGCTGGCCACGCACCTGGCCAAGACGCTGGAAGCGCGCCTGGCGCTGGGACTGGAGCTGGAGGACACGGCCGCGCTGCAATCGGCCTTCCGGCTCGAGCTGCGGCACGACGCGCGCCTGCGCGCCATCGTCGCGCTGGACGCCGGCGGCGGACGCCGTATCGTGGTCCAGGATGAGGCCGGCGACGCGCGCGCCGGTGCGCCGGAACTGTGGGAAGAGGCGCGCCGCGCCGCCGCGAGCGGCCAGCCCATGCCGGAGCGCGGCCAGGCCGGCAGTCTGGCGCTGCCCTTGCAGAACGCCTTCGGCGTGCGCGCCGGCTGGCTGGTGCTGGAATACGACCTGGCCGCCACGCAGAAACAGGCGCACCAGGCTTTCAACCGCCTGTGGCCGGGCGCGCTGCTGGCGCTGGCCGCGGCGATCGTCTTGCTGGCCATCCTGGCGCCGCGCATGGCGCGCGGGGTACAAGACGCCGGCGAAGAGAACGACGAACGCCGGCGCGAACAGGGCCGGCGCGCCATGCGTCGCCTGGGCGTGCTGCTGTCGCTGCTGCTGATGCTGGTGCAGGGCGCCATCGCCTGGCGCGCCTACGGCCTGTTCAGCGAGGTCGGCGCCGAGGATGCGCCGCGCCTGGCGGCCACCTTCGCCCACACCCTGACCCCGGGACTGGAGCGCGCGCTGGCGCTGGGCATCCCGATCGAAGACCTGCGCGGGGTGAACGACTGGCTGCAGCCGGCGTTCGCCAACGGCGCCGAGTTCGCCCGCGTGGCCATCGAGAACAAGGACGGCCGCACGCTGTTCCTGGCCGACAATCCGGCCGCCGGCGAAGACCGCGCGGCCACGGCCGACAGCGTGTTCCGCTTCGCGCTGACGGTGCGCGGCGAGACCGCCGGCCAGCTGGTGGTGTCGCTCGACCCGAATCCGCTGGCCGAGCGCACGCGCCAGCTCGGCATCGAGTTCGCCACGCTGCTGGCCATCGGCGTGCTGCTCAGCATGGAGGTCCTGCACGGGATGCTGGCGCGCAACCGCCACGCCCATTCGCAGCACGAGCAAGCCGACGCCGGGCGCATGCTGGCGCGGCTGCGCCTGCCGCTGTTCCTCTACTTCACCGGTTCGGAGCTGGCGCGCGCCTTCTTGCCGATGTGGGCCAAACAGCTGGCGCAGCAGCCCCTGCCCCGCCTGTGGGAAGGCACGCCGCTGGAGCAGTGGTTTGCGCCCTTCGCGCTGCTGCCGGAGAGCCTGCGCAGCACGCTGCCGATCTCCCTGTTCCTGCTGACCATCGCCCTGGTGTCGCCCTTCGCCGGCCGCCAGAGCGCACGTCACGGCCCGCTGCGCCTGCTCAACACCGGCCTGCTGCTGGCGCTGGGCGGCCATGTCGCCGCGCTGCTGGCCGATTCGCTGCTCACGCTGTGCGTGGCGCGCGTGCTGACCGGGGCCAGCTCGGGCTTCATCACGGTGGCGGCGTTCGACTATATCGGCCGCAGCGGCGCCCGCGCGCGCGGCATGGCGGTCTACCTGGCGGCCTATGTCGCCGCCGGCATCTGCGGCGCCGGGCTGGGCTCGCTGCTGGTGGATCGCGCCGGGACTTCGGGCGTGTTCGCGCTGGGCATCGCCTTCACGCTGCTGGCGGCGCTGTCGCTGCTGCACATGCCGCGCCAGACGCACGCCGCCCATGCGCCCACGCCGCTGTCGGGCGCGCTGCTGCACCTGCTGCGCCAGCCGCGCTTCCTCGGCCTGCTGGTGCTGGTGGGCCTGCCGATGCAACTGCTGCAGCAGGGCCTGCTGTTCTACTGGGCGCCGCTGGCGCTGTCGGCCCAGGGCGAGTCGACCTCGTTCATCGGCCTGACGATGATGGCCTATTTCTTCCTGGTGCTGCTGCTCAACGCCCCGGCCGCGCGCTGGGCCGACCGCAGCGGCCGCCACGCCGCCATCGTGCTGGCGGGCCTGGCGCTGGCCGGCGCCATGGCCTTGCTGGCGGCGCTGGCCGATACGCCGGCGGCGATCGCGCTGGCGGTAGCGGCCATCGGCGTGATCTGGGCCGCCGGCTTCCCGGCGCAGGGCGCGCTGGTGCTGCGCCTGGGCGAACATGACCTGGCCGGCGTGGCGCCGACGGTGGCCATCGGCGTGTACCGGATGGTCGAGCGCATCGGCGCCATGCTGGCCGCGCCGGCGATTGCGCTCATGGTGGCCGGCGCCGGCTATGCCGGCACCTCGGGACTGATCGGCGCGCTGCTGTTGTTGTGCGCGCTGCTGCAAGGCTGGTTGCTGCTGCGCGACCGCAAGAGCGTGGCAACCGTCGCCGACGACGGCGTATGAAGCAAGGCAAGGAGAATGCAATGAACACGACGACACGCAGGGTCGGGGGCGCCATCGGCAGCGCGGCGCTGGCGATGACGCTTGCACTGGGGCTGGCAGGCAACGCCTGGCCGGCCGGCAAGAGCCTGGCCGGCGCCGCCGCGGCGGCGGTGCTGGTCAAGCCCAAGCAGGTCTACCTGATCACCAACCGGGGATGCGAAGAGGTCTGCCGCAGCTTCCAGCACAGCCTGGCCAGCCAGGGGCCGGTCAACTTCATCCTGCGCGACATCGACGGCGACACCTCGCGCATGCCGCCGCTGGTGGAGGAAGCCCGCCGCCTGCGCCCGGACCTGATCGCCACCTGGGGCACCGGCATCACGCTGGCCATGGTCGGCGCCTATGACGCGCCCAGGCGCGAGGGCTATATCAGCGACATCCCCGTGGTCTACATGTATGTCGGCAATCCGGTGGAATCCAAGGTGGCGCGCGAGGCCGGCCGCTCCGGCCGCGACAACGTGGCCGGCGCCAACACCGCCGTGCCGATGGCCGCGCAGATCAACCTGCTGAGCGCCTACCGCAAGGTGCGCAAGGTCGGCATGCTGTACAACACCAACGAGCCGGCGGCGGTGGCGCAGGCGGCCGAGGCGCGCCAGAACCTGCAGTCGCGCAGCATCGAGGTGGCGGAGGTGAAGCTGCCGCTGGGCGCCGACGGCAGGCCCAGCGCCGCCGACATTCCCGGCGCGCTGGCCGCGCTGGCGCAGCAGAAGGTGGACTTCCTCTACAGCGTCGGCTCGACCTTCACGCTGCAGCAGGTGGAGGCGATCAGCCGGGGCGCCATCGGCCTCGGCCTGCCGATGTTCACCTCGGCCGAATCGGCGTTCCGCAAGGGCGACATCCTGCTCGGCCTGATCAGCCCGCTGGCCGGCATCGGCCAGGTCTCGGCCTACCAGGCGGCGCAGATCCTGTTCCACGACAAGCGCGCAGGCGATCTGGCCACGCCCACGCTGACGCGCCATTCGGTGCTGATCAACATGCGCGCGGCACGTTCGCTCCGGCTGTATCCGCCGATGAAGATGCTGCAGTTCGCCGAGATCGCCGAGTAGCGCGGTTAGCGTGATTGGCGTGGGACTGGCAGGTAGCGGCGCATCGCGCCGCCTCAGTTGTTGCGTGAATAGAGCACGCGCAGCGCCGCCTTGCGTTCGTCATCGGGCAGCTGGTTGACCGCGCGCAGGTAGGCGATGGAGGCGTCGCAGGTGGCTTCGGGATCGGACTGGCGGCGCTCGGGCGAAGACAGGAGCTTGAGCTCGTCCTGGGTCAGCGGCGCCAGCGCCTTGCGGATCACGCGGGTGCGTTCGCCCAGCGTGAAACGACCGGCGTTGGCCGGGTCGGCGTCGCGCAGCAGGTGCTGGGTCACCAGCTGCTCGCGGTTGGCGAACTCCTGCGGCAAGGCCGCTTGCGGCGCCTCGCGACCGGCGATCGCATCGGCGCGCGAACGCGGATAGAACAGCTCGCTGCAGGCCGCCGCGCTGATGCCGCGCAGCGCCACCGCCTGGTCCAGCACCAGCTGCTGGAATTCGGCCAGCGACGCGTCGGAGGCGATCGGCAACAGCTTGCGGCTCAGGATGCCGACCTGCTCGCGGCCCACCGCCAGGATCTCCGCATCGCTGGCCCGCGCCTGCACGCGCGCCCAGGCCAGGTCGACCATGCGCGCGAACTCCTTGGGGTGATAGCGCGCCATGATGTCGAACAGCGCGCCCTTCTTGAACTCTTCTTCCAGGATGTCGCGCGAGGTGGCGATGGTGGCCAGTTGCGCCGTCTCGCCGCCGGAGGCCAGGCGCGTGAGCACGCCGGCCTGCAGCAGGCGGCCCAGCTCGGGATACCAGCTCTGGTCGGACGGCGTGTCGGCGATGCGCTCGATGAAGTCGCGCGGCAGGCCCAGCTTGCCGTAGGTGTCCAGCGTCAGCTTGCGGTCGAAGCTCTTGTTGATGCGGTCGTCGCCGCCCACCGTATACAGGGTATGAAAGCCGATGTGGGCGCGCGGGTCCATCGCGCGGTCGCGCCCGGCCATGAACGCCAGCGTGCAGGATGAGGAGCATTCCTGCTCGACGTAGGTGTTCAGGCGGTGGCGGCGGATCACGTCGCCCACCAGCTTGCCCTCGCGCACCCAGCCGCCCGCCGAATACAGCACCACGGTCTGGACCGCGGGATGCGCCTGCAGCATGCGCTCCAGGCCGTCGGCGGCGCCGTCGTTCATGCCGCCTTGCAGCAGGATGGACTTGCCGTCCACCCGCACCTGGTAGACCACCGGCGGCCCCAGCTGCTTGCCGCGCGCGATGTCGAACTGCTCGCGCAGCGAGTGCGACGCGCGGAAGGTGCTGGAGACCAGGCTGATGGCGCCGCACACGATCAGGAACTTGACCGCCACTTCGGCCCAGCGACGTCCGCCGCGCGCCACATGCCGGCCGGCCGACATCCAGCAGCCGCGCACGCCCCAGATCCACGCGACATAGCTGAAGGCGGCGATGCCCAGCACGCCGGCCACGCCGTAGCGCGCCGGCATGTCGTTGGTCAGGCGGGCCAGCGCGGAGATCGAGAAGGCCGGCAGCAGCGACGACAGCAGCACCGTGTGCAGCCAGTAGGAACGGGCGAGCGAATAGTCGCCGCGCCAGTGGCGGCTGAAGAAATTACCTGCGGATGGGGAGGTGCGGGTTACTGCCTGAGACACGTGTTACGGTTCCTCGATGGGCTGTGGTCATCCATGCTGGATGCGCTGATTCCGGCAAGCCGTCAGGATAACGCACTTGCCGGCCGTCGGCCACGGCAACGCCGTTGGCCCCGCCCGGCGGCGCCCGCGGCCGCCTGCGGCCTGGACCGGTTCAGGACCAGTCCCCCGGAATGCGCGACAGGTCGACCTCGTCGATCTGGTTCGGATGCATGAACTTGGCGGCGTACTTCTCGTAGATGCGCTGCTTGACGAAGATGTCGAACAGGTCCGGATCGATATGGTTGCGCGCCTTGAACCCGGCCAGGATGTCGATCGCCTCGTTGAGCGTGTTGCCGCGTTTGTAGGGACGGTCGGCGGCGGTGACGGCCTCGAAGATGTCGGCCACCGCCATGATGCGCGCCTGCACCGACATCTGATCGCGCGAGAGTCCCTTGGGATAGCCCTTGCCGTCGACGCGCTCATGGTGGCCGCCGGCGAATTCGGTGACGCGCGAGAGCTGCTTGGGCCAGGGCAGCGATTCCAGCATCTTGATGGTGATCACGATGTGGTTGTTGATGATCTGGCGCTCCGCGTCGTTCAGGGTGCCGGCGCGGATGCGCAGGTTGCCGCTCTCCTCGTCGTCCAGCAATGCGCGCGTCTGGCCGTCCGGGCCGCGCCACTGGTGCTGCGCGATGTCCAGCACGCGCTGCTGGTCTTCCGGCTTCATGCCTTCGGTGCCGATGTTGCTCTTGCGCAGGAAGGCGCGCTCTTCGTCCATCTGCGCGATCTCGGCCTGCAGCCGCGCGTCCAGCTCGGCGCCCTTCTCCGGCGTGAGCGCGGCGCCCAGCGCCAGCTTTTCCTGCAGCACGCGGATCTCGGCGTCGCGCTTCAGGACCTCGAAGCGGGTGTCGACCAGGTGGATGCGGTCGAAGATGGTTTCCATCTTGGTCGACTTTTCCACGATGTGCGTGGGCGTGCTGATCTTGCCGCAGTCGTGCAGCAGGCCGGCCACCCACAGCTCGCGGCGGTCGGCCTCGCTCATGCGGAAGTCCGCCAGCGGGCCTTCGGTGGTCTCGTGCGCGGCCTCGGCGAGCATCATCGCCAGCTCGGGCACCTGCTCGCAGTGGCGGCCGGTGTGCGGCGACTTCTCGCCGATGCCGATGTTGATCAGCTTGATCAGGCTTTCGAACAGGTTCTCCAGGCGATAGATCAGCTGCTGGTTGGCCATGGCCATGGCCGCCTGCGAGGCCAGCGCCTCGATGAAGTGCTGGTCGGTCTCCGAGAACGGGGTCGGCGCGCCGGTGGCCGGGTCGATGGCGTTGATCAGTTGCAGCACGCCCACCAGCTCGCCCTCGTGATCCTGCATCGGCACGGTCAGGAAGGACTGCGAGTGGTAGCCGTACTTCTCGTCGAACATGCGCATGCCGTTGAAGTTGAAGCCGGTGGCCTGGTACACGTCGGGGATGTTCACCGATTTGCGCGTATTGGCGGCATAGGCCGCCACGGCCGCCAGGTTCGGCTGGCCGTCGGCCAGCTTCAACGGGATGTTGGGAATCGAGATCGCCTGGCCGCTGCTGCCGCCCTGGTGCATCTTCAGCGTGTCGTTGACCGAGATGTAGAACATCAGGCTGTCGCTGGCTTCGTCGATGCGGTACAGGGTGCCGCCGTCGGCCTGGGTGATGTCCTTGGCGGTGAGCAGGATGCGTTCCAGCAGCAGCGGGATGTCGCGGCTGTTGCTGAGCGCGCGGCTCAGCTCGGTCAGGCGGTCGAGCCGATAGGAAATGTCGCGGTGCTGGGCACTCGCTTGGGCCGGTGCGGCCGGGGCTGCGGTCGTCGTCAGTTCAGGTGCGTTCATGCGGCAGGCTCCGCCACGCAAAGGGGACGGCGCGACGCCATGCGGGCGGGTGCGCGATCTTCGCGCGCCGTGCCGGCTGGTTGGCTGTCTGCTGCTTGCATGCTATCCCCTGTTGCGTTTGCGTTTCGGTTTGCTTCCGCGCACTGTGCGCGGATCTGGCGTTCTTCAAAGATGCTCTGACGGCATCCTGCGGATTGTATGTCGGCCTGTGGAGCGGGATTGCGGGGAGCTTGGGGATAAATGGCCTGCAATTCTCGGGCTTGCCCGGCGCCGCCTGTTTCCCCGGGGATTCATTTCCGGTTCAAATGGAAGAATCGATTACGTTTTATCCGGTATCTCCCGATTGATTTAGGGGCTTGAATCCCTTACCATCAACGACTGTTGCATAGTTTGCCACACATTGCGCAAACCCAGTCCCGGCGGGGGTTTCCGGGCTGCAACCATCGTCCCGAAAACGTTTTCCGACGGCATTTCGGGGCGCACAACTATATTGAACGGCAAGTCACAATGCGTGTAGAAATTCTCGGTTGCAGCGGCGGCATCGGCGGAAACGGCATGCGCACCACTTCCCTGCTCGTCGACGGCGACATCCTGATCGACGCCGGCACCGGCGTGGGCGATCTGTCGCTGGAACGCCTGGCCGCCATCGACCACGTCTTCATCACGCACGCCCACCTGGACCACATCGCCTGCCTGCCGCTGATGGTCGACAGCGTCGGCGAGATGCGCGAGCGCCCGATCACCATGCACGCCACGGCCGAGACGCTGGAGATCATCCGCAAGCACATCTTCAACTGGCAGATCTGGCCCGATTTCAGCGTCATCCCCACGCCCGAGAACCCGTTCCTGCGTTTTGCCACCATCGAGGTCGGCCGGCCGGTGGTCATCGGCGAGCGCAGCATCACCCCGCTGCCGGCCACGCATACGGTGCCGGCCGTGGGCTTTCATCTGCGCAACGAAGCCGCCGGCAGCTCGCTGGCCTTCAGCGGCGACACCAGCATCTGCGACCCGCTCTGGGACGCCGTCAATGCCATCGACGGCCTGCGCTACCTGATCATCGAAGCCGCCTTCGCCGACCGCGAGCGCGACCTGGCGCTGCTGTCCAAGCACCTGTGCCCCAGCCTGCTGCTGGACGAATTGCAAAAACTGCAATTGCGCCCGGAGGTGCTGGTTACGCATGCCAAGCCCACCCAGCAGGCGCAAATCGCCCATGAGATCGAGGCCGGGGCCAGCGTGCATCGGCCGCGCATGTTGGCGGCGGGCACCATACTGGAATTCTGAAGGAACGCGTTTCCCGCCGTTTCCGCCTCATGAAAAAGGCGGCTGCATTCTCATGCAGCCGCCTTTTCATATTTGTCCGTCGCTTTGCGGCTGCCGGCTGCCTGCTACTGCACGACGCATTGCGGATCGCTGTTCTTGCCGATGTAGCGCGTCCCCGTGTTGTTGTTCTGTGAAATCGACGGGGGCATCGTGACTTGGATGCCCTGGCTTGGCGGGACGATGACCGGCGGAGTGTTCGGCGTGGCCACGTAACCGAACTGGCCGGCCTGGAAGAGTTGCTGGCCGCCGCCATTGGATACGACCACCGCTCCGGAAGACACGTCCACGTGAAGACCGTTTTCAGGCGACTTCCCGGAAACCGAGGGAACGCCGCCGCAATCGTTCTGGCAGAAAAGCGCGCCAAAATTGGTGCCCCGGATGCCGATGGTCGCCGTCGGGGTGTCGAAATTCACGGCGTCGTGATTGCGCTTCCCCACCAGGCCGGTCACGGCCCGCAGGCCGCCCTTGACCAGGCCGATTGCCACCGAGTCGCTTTCCGGTTTCTTTTCGTCGTAGACATATTTGTTCACCGCCACTTCGCTGCCGGGACGCAGGACGATCTCGGCATTGTCGATGAACTTCACGCGGGTATAGGTCTCGCGTTCGGTGATCAGCGTGTCCCCTTCCAGGATCGCCGACTTCACGCCAAGTACCTTGCGCGTGCCGTCGGCGTGGCGCACCGTCAGCACGCCGGAAAGGTGGGTAACCTGCCCCACCACTGTCTGCTGGGCCTGCGCATAAGCGGCTCCCGAACCCAGGAGGATCATCGCCAGCGTCCACAGCGCCAATTGTCTGGCCAGTGCCGCGATGCCATTGTTTTGCAATAATTTCATTCTTGATCCCTGCGTAGGCCGCCGCAAGGCAGCCTGGTCGATCTTCATCATCCTGTCCGTGTTCAGCAAGAAAGCGAACATCGTCAGGTGCACATGTTCAGCTTCTTCGTCACGGCCTTCTTGCCGTCGCCTTCATCGCCGAAGCTGCCTGAAGCGCCGCCGGTACTGTGGCCATCGCCACTCGAGGTCTGCACCAGTCCGTTGGTGCTGCTTTGCGTGCCCCCGCCCACCTGCGCGTTGTCGATGGTGCTCTGGAGACTCTGCGTTTGCTGGTTTTGCTGCTGCGAAGCCGCCAGCACCGCCTGGCTGGTGCCGCTCGAATTGGTGAACGGCACCGGCGTCTTGACACCGTTGGCATCAGTGATGGTCACCCCCTGCGCATAGCCGATCACCTGCCCGGATACCACCGACAACAAGGCCACACCCGGCGGCGAAGTGGAGATATTGGCGTTGATGGTCATGCTGTCGCCGGCCGACAAGGTGATGTTTCCGCCCAGAGAAACCAGCGTGCCGTTGAGCGTGAGCACGCTGTTCGATCCGGTGGTGGAGCCCGCCTGCAGCGTGATCGTGCCGCTGGCGCTGACGCCGCCCGAGCCGATGGTCAGCGGGCTGTGGGTAACCAGACTGACCGTGCCATTGGTGGTCTTGACCTGGCCGGTGCTGTTGATGCCCAGGGTCGAGAGCTTGCTGGAAGCGCTCACCGTCGCGTTGTTGGTGTCGGCGTTGACCGGCAGGCTGCCGAGGAAATCGGCGCTGGAACCGATCGCCGTGGTCGCCATGCCGCCGGTGTTGTCGATGACGATATTGCCGTTGTTGTTGTTGATGCCGTTCAGGCTCACGACACTGGCGTCGGTCGTATTGAGCGTGTTGGTCAGCGAGATGTTGCCGGTGCCGCTGTTGTTGGCGGCAAAGCCCGCGATCTGGTTGCCCGAATTGGTCAGCGTGGTGCCGCTGACGGACGAGGCGATCAACTGCTTCTTCACGTGCAGCGAAGTACCACTGGCCTGGGCAATGTTGCTGCCCTGCGATTCCAGCACCAGATTATTGGCCGTGATATTGCCCACCGTCAGGGCTCCGCTGGCCTGGGACAGCGCCGCGTCAGCCAGGGTCATGTTGCCGCCGGTCTGGGTGAACGATTCCGCCACGTTCAGGCGCGAACCGCTGGCGCCTGTGACGCTGCCGTTGCTCACGCTCAGGCTGTCGAACCGCACGCCGCCGGTAAGCGTAAGGTTGCCCGTCTGCAGGTTCACGTGCAGGTTGGAGAGCGCGTTGGCGATGCTCACATTGGGCGTCGCAGGAGAGACCTCCATCTCGCCGTTGAATCCGTTGAAGTCATTGAGGTTGTTGGCGATGTTGCCGATGGTCAGGTTCCCGTTACCCGAGGTATTGCCGTTCAAGGCCAGCGTACCGGCCAGAATGCTCACGTTGCCGCTGATGTTGGAACTGCCGTTCAACGTCACGGTGGGCGCGCGCCCCTCGGAGCCGGTAATGGACATGTTGCCGGCGAGCTGGTTCACGCCGCTCAGGATCAGCGCCGATGCGCCGTTGCTCGACGAGACGTTCATCGCCGAATTGTTCGCGGTGGTGGTCGACGAACTCACCGTCAGATTGCCGCCGGTCAGGTTCAGGGTGCCGCCGCCGTTGATGACAAGCTTGTCGATCGTGTCATTGCCGTCGCTATGCTGAACTGACACGCTGCTGTTGATGACCACGGTGTCGATCTGCGAGGGGACGTAGGTGCTGACTTCCATTCCATCGGCATCTTTCCAGGTCTGCTTGCTGCCCCAGTCGCTGTTCGTCCCGGCCGCGTAGAAGGTCTCGGATCCCTGCAGGCTCAGGCGCACGCCGGATTCACTATAGGTCGCCTTCATCATCTGCTTGGCGCCATCGATGGTGAGGACGGTGCCCGTGACGTTGCGGAAATAGGTGCTGCCAATGACAGGCGTGCCGTGGTCGAAGCTGAAGGGAATGAAGCTGTCTTCCACCGGTCGATAGTTGCCCAGAAGCGTGGTCTGCAAGGTCCCGCCCAAGGTGACCATGTCTCCGCCGAAGGTGATGCGGTCAAAGCTCTCGGCTGAGGCCAGGTCGAGCTTGATGATGCCGGTCGCGGTCTGCGAGAAAGTGCCGTTGATCCTCATGCTCCCCACGCCGCCATCGCCACCCGGAGCCAGGGTGCCGTTGTTCTGCACGGAACTGGTGCCGCCCACGGTGCCGCTACCCGAGATCGTTCCGTTGTTGACGACGCTGTAGAACGAGACGGTGCCGTTGTTCAGAGTCACCGTACCGTCATTGCTCAGCATTCCCGGTACTTCACCGCCTACCGATACGGTGGCATTGCTTACGGTGAGGTTGCCGTTGTTGATCAAGCCGCCCTTGTTGCGCATGGACAGGGTCTGGCCGACGCCGGTGACGTTGATGGTGCCGTTGTTGACCCACTGGCCGTTGCCTGAAGTGTTGAAGGTCGTGCCCTCACCTGTCAGCAGTACCTTGCCGCCGGCGGCGTTGGTGAAACCGCTATCGGTAATGATGCTGCCGGCCGCGCTGATGTTGATGGTGCCGTTGTTGGTTGCGCTGCCGGTGACGTTGACGGTGGTGTATCCGGTGACGTTGACGGTGCCGCTATTGTCCACCGACGACACGTTGACCTGGGCGTTGTCGCCGAGATTGAGCTTGCCTGCGCTGCCGATGGTGAGCGCGCCCGCGGAAAGGGTGCCGCAATTGTCGAGACTGACGCTGCCGTTGACGATCTGCAGCGCGCCGTTGCCGTATCCTTCGCTACCGTCGCTGACCCGGATGTTTCCGCCATTGAGCATCACGCGCGCACCCGAGTTGACGGAAGACACACGCACCGCTCCCGAGCCGGAATCATCTCGGTAACCTGTGCTCAGGTTGAGATGAAGCGGGCCGCTGGTGCTGGTGATGTCGGCGTTGATGCTGATGTTGCCGTCGGCATTGAGCGCCAAGGTGGCTTCACCGCCGCTGCCCTTGGTAATGGCGGAGCTGACCGTGATGTTGCCGCCCTGACTGCCGCCGATGCCGGTCGTGTTGAGGTTGACGTTGACGCTCTGGTTAAGCTGGTTGGAGATCAGGGTCGCGCCGATCTTCGCGCTGTTTCCTACAGAGGTGACCGCATAGGCCGTGCCGCAGCTGCCGCCGCTGGCATCGGAGGAAATGAAGGTGCTGCCGGCGACCACTTCCAGGTCATACGGATCGATCAGCCAGGTGCCGCCGGAGCCCACGGTGGGCACCTTCACCACGTCCAGCCGGGTCAGGCCCGACGTCTCGACAAACCCGCCCTTGCCCGGCGCGCCGGTGGCCGACACGTCGCCGTCGATGAAGGCGCTGCCCGAAGAGTACAGCGTGACGTTGCCGCCGACGATGCCGTCGGCGCTGATGTTGGAACTGGCCGTGGTGGTCAGGTTGGAGGTGGCGCGCAGGAAGATGCGGCCGCCTTCCCGTACCACGCTGGAGGCATTGATGATGCCGCTGTTGGTGATCAGGCCCGCGGCCACGCCGATGCGACCGGCCTCGGCGGTGATGCTGCCCAGGTTGGTCACGCTGCCGGCGGCGCCGGTGACGTTCACGGTCACGCCCGGCGTCGCGGTGTCGGCCAGCGTCACGGTCTCGCCGGCGGCCAGGATCACCTCGCCCTGCGGACTGGTGATGATGCCGCCGTTGGTGACGCTGCTGCCGATCAGGTAGACGCTGCCGCCGGTGGCCGACTTGATGGTGCCCTGGTTCTCCACCGTACCGGCGCCGCCTTGTTTGGCGAAGGTCAGCTTGCCTGCGAGGAAGTCGTTGTCGTTGATGGCAAGCGTGGTGGCGATGAAGCGGCCGACGTCGACCATGCCGCCCGGACCGATCAGGATGCCGTTGGGGTTGTACAGCGCCACCGTGCCCGGCGCGGTCAGCTTGCCGTAGATCTGCGAAATGTCGCCACCGGTCACCTTGGCCAGGAACGCCGCCGCCGAACTCGGCTGGCTGATATCAACCACGGCGTTGGAGCCGATGCTGAAGGAGGCGAAGTTGGCGATGGCCTGCGGTGACAGCTGGCTGATGTTGAGCGTGTTGCCGTTCTGGGTGAAGGTGACGTTGCCGTTGACCACGCTCCAGCCGGCCGGCAGCGTGCCCGGCGCGGGAGCCGCCGCCAGCGCCTGGGTCTGCCATGCCCCGCACACGGCGGCGGCGGTCACGGACACGCGCAGGGCCGGCGCCAGCAGATTGCGCCAGGAACGCAGCAGCAAGCCGCTCAGCAGCACAGGAAGACGCTGGCGCGGACGCCAGCTCAGCGTAAGACGGCGTTTTCCAACGCGCATGGTGATGGAAGGCGGCAGCAGTTCGACTTGCGGCGCCTGCTTGACGGCGGATGTGGATGTGGATGCGTTGATTGTCATGTCAGAATCCCAGAGTCGCGCTCAGATGGGCGTTCAGGTCGCCTCGATTTTCCGTTTGTGATGTGCCTGCGATCGAGACGCGCGCCACATCCAGCCTCAGGTTGAAGTCCCGCCCCAGCGTGTAGCGTGCGCCGAAACCGATGCTGGCAACGGTCATGTTCGGCGCCAGTGCGCTGCCGGCGGTCTTGTTGTTGTAACCGCGGCCGATGTCGTAGAAGGCCAGCAGCCGCAGGTTGCCCTTGAGCTCGCTCTTGCCCAGCAACTCCGGCGTATAGGCTTCGGCGTTGACGATGATGCCGCTGTCGGCGGACACCGCGCGTTCGGTAAAGCCGCGCACCGTGGTGGCGCCGACCAGGCCGAACTGTTCGGTCGGCGGCAGCGGATCGGGCGCGTATTGCGCGGTCGTGGCCAGGCGCATCTGCCAGTCGCTGGCGAAGCCCTTGAACAGCGAAGCCCCTCCGCGGGCGATCATGAAGTTGTCCGTGGTATCCCGATTGCCGGCGATGAAGGAATAGCGGTCGACGCGGCCATTGCTGCTGGTATGGTTTGGACCCACCGCCCAGTTGCGCGCGACACCGATGTTGTAGTCGACGATCTGGCCCACGCTCTGGCGCTGCGCGCTATAGGTCAGGCTCAGCGGCAAGGTCGAATACGGCTGGCAGGTGGTCAGCGAAATGCCGGCGAAGTTGCAGCTGGAATCGGTCTTCTTGTAGTCGGCGCCAACCACCAGCTTGCTGGTGGTTTCCCCCTCACGGGCGAAGAAATGGTTCCAGCGCAGCGCATAGACATCGCCCTTGCCGGTAAAGCCGAACAGAGAACCCAGCGTCGGCGAAGTGCCTGCGGTGACATTGGATTTACCGTAGATGAAATCCATGCTGTCGCCCAGCGCATACAGCGGCACGCGATAGCCCAGGGAATACAGGTCGACCTTGGATCCCGACGGGCTGTCCGGCGAAGTGGTGTAAGCCACCGTGGCGACATGGTCGCGGTTGAACAGGTTGGAGTGCTGCAGCGCCACGCCGGTGCGCCAGCGGCCGGTTTCCGCGCTTCCGGTGTTGTCGGCCGTGAGGATTACGCGCAGCGGATTGTTGTCGGTGACCGCGATGGCGGCATCGATGCCGGCGTCGGCCTCGGCCGTGGACAGCGTGACGTTGATCTGTTTGGCCGGATTGTCGTTGGCCAGTTGCACCGACTCCGAGATGCGGCGCAGATTGGGCGAAACGCCCGGTTGCAGCGCCGGGACGCTGGCGCGGATATTCTCTTCGCTGAAATGCTTGTTGTCGGTGACTGTGATCTTGCCGATGACGGTCTCGATCACCTGGATGCGCACCACGCCGCCATTGAGCTCCTGCTCGGGCACCACGACCTGGACGGCACTGTAACCGGCCTTGCGATATTCGCCCTCAAGCGCCTCCAGCGCGCGCTGCACGTCGCCGTAGACACGTCCGGCGCCGGTGTAGGGAGCCACCAGGGCCTCGACCTGCTGGGCCGGCAACAAGGTATTGCCCTGAACGTCGAAGCGCTTGATGTCGAAGCGCTCGTCGGTGGATTGCGCCACTGCGGCTGCCGGCGCCGGCGATGGAGCCTGCGCCGCGGCGCCCAGCGCCGTCGCGGCCAGCGCCATCCCCATGAAGTACTGCTGAAAACTTTGTTTCATCGTGTCTGCGGGCGGTAGCCTGAAGCCCCGACCCTCCCCGTTTCTCTTTATGCTGATGCGTCCGCCACCGCGTGCCGAAGGCGGGCGCCCGATTGCTTCCCTTCGCTATCCGATGCCCTCGCCCGCACCGACGATCCACGCAAACCGGGCGCGCACGCGGCGCGCTCCGTAGCGACGGATTGTCTTGCTCAAAACGATGGAATCCCCTGAAGCGAAACGTCCTGCCGGCTGTCGATGATGATGGCCCCGGGCCTTCGCCGACCGGCTGAAACGGCAATCTCTCCCTGCAACTGTGAAGCCGTTTCTTGACGTCCGCAAAGTATAGGGGCTCGCCTTTCCGGCGTCGATAAGATTTGCTCAAAAAGCCCGCCCAGACTGGCTTTGCAGGCTTTCCGCGCATACCAAATTTTCCGCGCGGAAACTAATTTCAGGGCGTTGATGTAAAGACGCAAACGCGCGCCGCGGCATGGGCGTTTTACAAGCTCAATGCCGGCGCGGGTGTCCTACAAGATCGTGCGGATCACTTGGTCTCGAAGGTGGTCACGCCATCCCAATCCGCCGGCGGCGGATCGCTGCGGTAATGAGTGATGCGTTCCAGATACAGGTCGTACAATCCGCGCGCATTCTTTTCCCGCAAAGCGAGAATCGCAGCTTCGGCCTCGTCCCAGCGCTGGGCGCGCAGCGCGGCCAGCGCCGCGTGCCATTGCCCGACCTCGGCGCGCAGTTCCGGATCCAGCTCGGCCTCCGGCGCCAGCGGCTCGTAGATCGGCACCGGTTCGTTCTTGCCCTTTACGCGCACCCGGTCCAGCTCGCGGTAGGCGAAGCCCGGCGCCGCCTCTCGCGTGGCATGGCCGACCAGCACGCCCACGCCGTAGACCTTGGTGATCGACTCCAGGCGCGAGGACAGGTTGACCGCGTCGCCCATCACCGTATAGGCCTTGCGGATCTTGGAGCCCATGTCGCCCACGCGCATCTGGCCGGTGTTCAGGCCCACGCCTATCTTCAGCGGCGGCCAGTTGCGACGGATGAATTCCTCGTTCAGCTTCACCGTGGTCTGCTGCATGCGCAGCGCGGTGGCGACCGCGCGCGCGGCGTGGTCGGGCACTTCCAGCGGCGCGCCCCAGAAGGCCATCACGGCGTCGCCGATGTACTTGTCCAGCGTGCCGCGGTCGTTGCGGATGTCTTCGGACATGGCCGTCAGGTAGACGTTGATGTATTCGCGCAGCTCGTTGGGCGGCAGGCTCTCGGAGATGGTGGTGAAGCCGCGCACGTCGGAGAACATCACGGTCAGCTCGCGGATCTCGCCCTCCATGTTGTAGCTCTCGGGATTGGCCGCCATCTCGGCCACCAGCTCGGGCGCCACGTACTCGCCGAACAGGTTGACGATGGCCTTGCGGTTGCGGTACTCGAACAGATAGCCCCAGCCCAGGTTGCAGATGAACAGCGCCGCCACCAGCAGCAAGGCGGTCGCCAGCGGCAGCACCAGGCCGCCGGCGTCGTACAGCCAGAAGTTGAAGGCGCCCAGGCCGAAGGCCGAGGCCAGCGTCAGCACGATGGACCACAGCGGCCCCAGCATCGGCAGCAGCAGGCCCAGCAGCAGGCCGATCAACACCACCTGCAGCATGTCGTAACCGACGGCGAAATCGGGGCGCTGCTTGAAGTCACCGTCGAGGATCGAGGCGATCAGGTTGGCGTGAATTTCCACCCCCGGATACACCGGATTGACCGGCGTGGCCCGCAGGTCCTTCAGGCCCGGCACGGTGGTGCCGACCAGCATGATGCGGCCGTCGAGCTTGTCGTGGGGATAGGCGCCGCGCACCACATCCACCGCCGACACGTAACGGAAGGCGCCGCCGTCCGGCCCGCCATGGCCCCGATAGGTCACCTGCGCCGTCATGCGTCGTTCGACCGGAATGAACAGGGTGTCGGGCTTGACCTCGACGGCGATGGAGTCAAGCGCGCCATAATCGCGCGCGGCTTCGTCGGACATCATGTCGTTGCGCAGAAAGATCGGCTTGATGCGCTTGCCATTGAGCGCCACGCGCGCGGTCGCCAGCGCCAGCGATTCGTAAAACCCGTCTGCCTGCCGCGAAATCAGCGCCACGGAGCGCACCATGCCGTCGTCATCCACCATGGGATTGAAGAAGCCGCCGGCGGCCGCCGCCAGTTGCAACTGCGACAGGTTGGCGCCATAGGAGCGCCATTGAACAGACTCCAGCCGGCGTCCGCCCAGATCCGCCACGGTAAATGCCGGCGCCGGCAATTGCCCGACGGTGACGGCATTGGATTCGTTCGAGAACGCGTAGCCCATCACCACGGGCTGGCCCTTCAAGGCATCGGCCAGGCGGGCGTCGTAATCCATTTCGGGTTTCAGGGCCTGCAGCTGGCGCGCGAACTGCGGCACATCCTTCAGTTCGCCCTTGGCCAGCTCTTCCAGCCGGGAGTAGCCGGAACTGGTGTCGGGTTCGGCGAACACCACGTCGAAGCCGACCGAGGCGGCGTGGTAGTTCTGCGTCATCTGCTTCACCAGCTGCGCCACCACGTCGCGGCTCCAGGGCCAGCGGCCGAGTTCGGCAATGCTGCGCTCGTCGATGTCGACGATGACGATGCGCGGATCGAGTTCAGCCTTGACCACGCGCATGCGCAAGTCATAGAAGAACAGGTCCAGCCGCCCCACCCACTCGCCGGGCAGCACGCCGATGACCTGCGACGCGGCCACGACGGTCAGCGCCAGCGCCAGCAACCAGCGCGCCCAATACTTGGCCAAAGCCTGACGCAGACGACGCAACATGGATTTTCCCCCGGGATTTTTTCTTGGCTGCGATCATGCCAGCACTTGCGGCCGGCCACAATCGCCGGGGCGCAAAGTTGCCGGCGCGCATCGTTATGCCGGCTATGTGCAGTGCGTGATGAACCCGGGACGGATTTGGGTTCTAATGCCTTTCCACACCCACCGACGAGGAGGACGCATGAAGGCCATCCCCACCATCAAGCTGCGCAACGGCGACCTGATCCCGGCGCTGGGCCAGGGCACCTGGAACATGGGCGAATCGCCGGCGCAGGCGGCAGCCGAGGTGCGCGCGCTGCAGGCCGGCATCGAACTGGGCATGTCGCTGATCGACACCGCCGAGATGTATGCCGACGGCGGCGCCGAGAAGGTGGTGGGCAAGGCCATCGCCGGTCGCCGCGACGGGCTGTACCTGGTCAGCAAGGTGCTGCCGCACAACGCCTCCCGGCGCGGCACCATCGCCGCCTGCGAGGCCAGCCTCAAGCGCCTGGGCACCGATTACCTGGACCTCTACCTGCTGCACTGGCGCGGCTCGCACCCGTTGTCGGCGACCGTCGAAGCGATGCAGACGCTGGCGGCGCAAGGCAAGATCCGCGGCTGGGGCGTGAGCAACCTCGACACCGACGACATCGACGAATTGCTGGAAGAAGAAAACGGCGACAAGTGCCTCAGCAACCAGGTGCTGTACAACCTCTCGCGCCGCGGCATCGAGTACGACCTGCTGCCGCAATCGCTGGAACGCGGCGTGCCCGTCATGGCCTACTCGCCCATCGAACAGGGCCGCATCCTGAACAACGCCGCACTGGCGGCGGTGGCGCAGCGCCATGGCGCGACGCCGGCGCAGATCGCGCTGGCCTGGGTGCTGCGGCGCCCCGGGGTGATCGCCATTCCCAAGGCTTCCGACGAGGCGCACGTGGCACTGAACCGCGCCTGCCTCGACTTCGCGCTCACCGACGCCGACCTCAAGGAGCTGGACTCCGCCTTCCCGCCGCCGCGCCGCAAGCAGCCGCTGGCGATGCTGTGATGTGAAGCCGCGACCGCCGCCTTAGGCGGCCGACAACTTGGCGCGCATCGCCGCCATCTGTCCGGCGGCGGCGTCGTAGATCGCCAGCTGGCGCAGCAGGTCGCGCACCGCGGCCGGGATCGGTGCGATCACCGGCACCGAGAAGCGCGGCGCCAGCGCGATCGCCGCCTGCCCCAGCGGGCCGCCGCCGATCACCACCGCCTGCGCGCCGTCGCGCTCGATGCACGCCTGCACGGCCAGGGCCAGCGCCTCTTCCAGCGCCTGCGGGTCGGCCGCCAGCGCGCGCGGATCTCCCGGCGTCAGGCGAATGCCGGTGTACAGCCTGTCCAGGCCCAGTTGCTCGGCCTTGTGCCGGATGGCGTCGGTGAGTTCGGGGGTCACGGTGGCCACGCCGAAGCGCCGGCCGCCCAGCGCCGCCTCCAGCATCGACGCCTCGCAGATCCCCGCCACCGGCACCTTGGCCGCCGTGCGCACGCGCTCGATGCCGGGGTCGCCGAAGGCGCTGATGATCACGCCCGCGCACTGCCGTCCCGATTCACGCCAGTTGCGCTCGACCTCGGGCGCGGCCGCCTCCAGCTCGACACTGTTGACGATCATGCCCGGGCCGCTGCGCGCGCTCACGCCGCTCAGGGCAAAGCCCGGCGGCAGTTCGGCGGCGGCGATGTCCACCATCATCTCGGTGGTGGCCTTGGAAGAGTTGGGATTGATCAGCAGCAGTTGGCGCATAGGAAACTCGACATTTGATAAGGATTCAGCCGCGGCCCGGCACCGCGACCGCCTCGGCCGGCGCCGGTTCAGGCACCGCCTCCAGCGGCGCGTCGGGCGACTTGCCGTAGGTTTCGGGGACGGTGCGCACGGCGATGGTGAAGATGCCGTACATCGCCGCGATCATGCCGAACACGCCGGCCAGGCCAAAGGCGTCGAACAGGCGGCCTGCCGCCAGCGGCATGAAGGCGCCGGCGGCGGTGCCGGTGGCCAGGATGAAGGCGGTGCCGAAGGCGCGCACGCGGGTCGGGTAGAGCTCGGGAGCGAAGATCCAGATGGTGGTATTGAGCAGCAGCACGAAGCACTGGAAGATCGCGCCGGCCACCAGGATCATGGCGATGTTGCTAGCCAGGAAGCCGATCGCCAGCGCCGCCGCGCAGGCGCCGATGGCGCCCATGGTCAGCACGCGCTTGCGCGGCAGGTGGAAACCGAAGGCCGAAGCGGCGATGGCGCCGGCCAGGCTGCCGCTTTGCATCACCATGGTGAACAGCAGGCTCTTGGACATGCTGTAGCCCAGGCTCACCAGGACGGTGGGCATGAGCGTGAGCACCGAGATCTGCGCGCCGTAGGTCATCCAGATCGCGATGCACAGCGGCAGCGTGCGGCGCGCCAGCGCGCCCTGGAAGATTTCCATCGAACGTACCTTCACGCGCGCGGCAGCTTCACGGCGGCCGTCATCGGCGATCCAGGCGGTAGGCTGCGGCGCCGGCCCACCCAGCCTGCCGCTGGCCAGGCGCGACAGCACCTGGTTGGCCTCGGCGACTTTGTGGCGCGACAGCAAAAAGCGCGGCGTCTCGGGGATGTAGCGGCGATAGAAGGCGCCCAGCAGCGCGGGCAGCATCAGGCAGAAGAACAGCCAGCGCCAGCTGTTCTCGCCCGGGAAAAGCGTAAACACCAGCAGGCCGAACGCGGGCGCGAGGAAGTTGCCCATGCCGCCGGCGCCGACGTTGACCAGGCCGACCGCGGTGCCGCGGAACTTGCTGGAGCAGAACTCGGCCAGCATGGTGACGGCGATGGCGATCTCGCCGCCCAGGCCGAAACCGACGATGGCGCGGCCGATGGCCATCACCGTCAGGTCCGGCGCCAGCGCGCAGATGCCGGCGCCCAGCGTGAACAGCAGCAGGTCCAGGCTCAGCATCACGCGGCGCCCGTAGCGGTCGGCCACCAGGCCGGAGACGATGCGCCCGATGGCGGCGGCGGCGAAGGTGACCGTATTGAGCAGGCCGATGTCGGTGGCGCTGAGCCCCCACTGCTGCTTGAGCATGGGGCCGACCAGGCCGACGGCGTTCTGCTCGAAGCTGTCGAACAGGCAACCGATCAGGATCAGGAAGATGATGGTGTGATGCGAACGGGTGACGCCGATCTTGTCCAGCGCGCCGTCCAGCTCGGCGATGCGCGGGGTATCGGGCGATGAAAGTGTGGGTCCGGCCATGGTCAGCTCCTCGTGCGTGGAAACGGCAAACGAAAATCCTGCGTGGAAAGTTGCTACTGCATCAAGGCCCTGGCGTCCCGGCGGCGCTTGTCCGCCGCATGACGTTCACTGTAGTCCAGCGTGCCCCGGAATGGAATATTAATTTCAATATAAATTTATTATTGAAATTTAAATTTCACTCGTGACGATCATTTAGCAATCTGCATGCCAGGCGCCGGCAGTGGCTGGAAAGAAAAAGCGGGCGCGCAACAGGAATGACAGAGACGGCCGGAGATCGGCCATGGGCTTGGGTGATGGATGGAAGCGGCAACATCGGCCACGCGCGCGCCGGCTTGCCGGCGGGCAAGCGGCGGCGAGCGTGGCCGCCTTCACTTGGGGAGGAGGGAGCTGACGCCGCACCCGTCATGTGCGGGGCATGCAAGAAATTGGTGAGCCGCATCTTGCGTGTTCTGAAATTGCTATTTCAGAACAAAAGGCGGCCGAGCCGCCGTCAGTCGAAGTCGGCCAGCTCGTCGTGGCCCTGCTCCACCGCCGCCAGACGCTTGCGCCCGGCAGCGCCGGCGGCCTCGATGACCATGGTGGACAACAGGTCGCACAGCGCCATCACGGCCACGTGATTGTCCAGCGAACCGGGACCGCGGCACTGGCACTGCAGCGACCACTCGGCGCCGGCATAGTCGGGCGAGGCCTGGTCGCTGATGTAGAGGATACGGGCGCCGGCGCGGGTGGCGGCCTCCAGCACGCGGTCCATCTGGCGCGTCTGGCGGCGCGTGCCGAAGACGATCACGCAGTCGCGCTCGCCCAGGCCGGCGGTGTATTCGGCCACGGTCTCGCCGGGGCCGGGGATGGCGCTCACGCGCGGCAAGACCTGGATGATCTGCCAGCGCAGGTAGACCGCAAACGCATGGCTGCTGCGGCTGCCGAAAATCAGCACCTGCGGCGCGCCGGCGATGGCCTTGGCGATCTCGGCCATGACGGCGTCCGACAGGCGCTCGAAGGTGCCGGCCAGGTTGGCCTGGGACTGCTGGAAATGCGCCGCCACCGATTTGGCCTGGCGCGCGGCGCCGGCGGCGCTGTGGAACAGCGGCGAACCGATCTCCTGCTCTTCGCGCACGTGGCGGCGCGCTTCTTCGTAACTGTCGTAGCCGATGTGGCGAATGAAGCGGCTCACCGTCGACGGCGACACCCCGGCCAACTCCGCCAGCTCGTTGCCGGCATAGCTGGCCAGCTCGCCGGGAAACTCCAGCAGAAAGTCCGCCAGCTGGCGCTCGGTGGCGGGCAGTTCATCGAGCTTGCTGCGCACGCGGCGCACGAAGGATTCTGAAGAGGGCTTCATGGAGGGCGCACCAGGACGCTGGAGGCGAAAGTCACGATCGGCGCATTGTATAGCAGCGCCGTGCGCGGTTCAGCCGAACTTGCGCGCAGCGTCGATGGCCAGGCCGCTGCCGATGCTGCCGAACAGGTCTCCTTCCACATGCTTGGCGTCCGGGACCAGCGCGCCGATGCGCTGGCGCAGCAGCCGCACGCCCGAGGAGCCGCCGGTGAAGAACACGCTGTCGATGTCCGAGGCGCGCAGGCCGGCCTGCTTCAGCAACCCGGTGACGGTCTGCTCGACCGACAGCACTAGGTGATCGACGGCGACATCGAAGTCGTCGCGCTTCAACTCCAGCGTCTCGGGCGGACGCAGGCGGGAGAGGTCGAGCACCGCCGTCTCCTGCGACGACAGCGCGATCTTGCCGCCCTCCACCTGCAGCGCCAGCCAGTGTCCGCAGCGCTGCTCCACCACGTCGAGCAGCCGCGCGAAGCGGTCGCGGTCGGCCACTTCCCGGGCGACGTCCTGCAGCTGCTGCCAGACCTTGCGCGTGTAGAGCTGGTTGATGGTGTGCCAGGTGGCGAGGTTGAAGTAATAGCTCGAGGGCACCTCGGCATTGCCCGACAGGCGTCCGCCCAGGCCCAGCAGCGGCATCACGCAGGACAGGCTGAAATACTTGTCGAAATCGGTGCCGCCGATGTGCACGCCGCCGTTGGCCAAGATGTCGTCGCGTCGCTCGTCGTTGCCGGCGCGCTGCGGCGACAGGCGCACCAGCGAAAAGTCGGAAGTACCGCCGCCGATGTCGACGATGAGCACCAGCTCCTCGCGGTCGATGCGGGATTCATAGTCGAAGGCGGCGGCGATGGGTTCGAACTGGAAAGCGATGTCGGTGAAACCGACGCTGCGGGCGATTTCTTCCAGCGTGTCCTGCGCCAGCCGGTCGGCGGCCGCATCGTCATCGACGAAATGCACCGGACGACCCAGCACGACCTTGGTGAACGAAGTGCCGGCGGCGCGCTGGGCGCGCTGCCTGAGCTCGCCGATGAACTGCGACAGCAGGCCGCGATACGGCAGCGCGCGACCGCCGACCTCGGTCTGGCCGTCGATGGCGCCGGAACCGAGCAGGCTTTTCAGCGAACGCATCAGGCGGCCTTCATAACCGGCCAGGTATTCGCCCAGGCCGGCGCGGCCGTAGCTGAACTCGTTCTCGTCGGCGTTGAAGAACACGACCGAGGGCAGTGTGGCCTTGCCGTCTTCCAGCGGCAGCAGCAGCGATGCGCCTGCATCCGGGCGCACCCAGCCGACGGTGGAATTGGAGGTGCCGAAGTCCACCCCGCACGCGTTCGCCATCGATTACTCCTTCATTTTTTGGCCGGCAATCATATAGAAGAAAGCCCGGCTTGTCTGCCGGGCGCGCCCTGTTGCGTTTGAAGCAAGCAACATGCCTTGCTGCAATGCCGATACTTTCCGTTGACGAGCCGACAACAGGCAACGGCGCGCGGCCAAAAGAAAAAACCGGGACGGCATCGCTGCCGCCCCGGTTTTCCGGATCGAAGATAGACGATCAGGCCATCAGAACTCTTGCGCCACCGGACGCAGCACGATCTCGCTGATGTCGACGTTGGCCGGCTGCTCGATGGCGTAGGCGATGGCGCGCGCCACCGAGTCGGCCGGGATCTCGTTGGCCTCGTAGAAGGCCTGCACGGCGGCGGCGGTGTCGCTGTCGCTGCTGTGCAGCTTCAGCTCGGAGGCCACCGCGCCCGGCGAGATGATGGTGGTGCGCACGCCGTCCGGCGCTTCCATGCGCAGGCCTTCGCTGATGGCGCGCACGGCGAACTTGGTAGCGCTGTAGACGGTGCCGATCGGCGCGAACACCTTGATGCCGGCCACCGAGGCGACGTTGATCACATGGCCCGAGCCTTGTGCGGCGAAGCGCGGCAGCACCGCGGCGATGCCGTAGAGCACGCCCTTGATGTTGATGTCGATGGTGCGGTCCCACTCCTCGACCATGACCTTGGCCAGCGGCGAGAGCGGCATGGTGCCGGCGTTGTTGACCAGCACGTCGATGCGGCCGAAGTGCTCCACCGCACGGGCGGCCAGCGCTTCCATGTCTTCGCGGCGGGAGACGTCGGTGGTCACGGCGATGGCGCTGCCGCCGTCGCGGGCGATGTCGGCCACCAGGGTCTCGAGGCGGTCGGCGCGGCGCGCGGCCAGCACCAGCTTGGCGCCCATGGCGCCGAGATGGCGCGCGGTGGCTTCGCCCAGCCCGCTGCTGGCGCCGGTGATGATGACGACTTTGTCCTTGATGTTTGCGTTCATGATGATTTCCTTTGCATGGGTTCGGTTGGGCAATCTTTCCGCCGGCATTGGTTTGCTGCGGCGACAGGACAAAGTATGGTGGCCGTGACTATGCCAAACAATGGAAATGATAAGATTTCAGAATTCCACCCAAAGGAATCATCGCCATGCTCAACCGCCTCGAAATGATCCGCATCTTCTGCGCCGCCGCCGACGCCGGCAGCTTCAAGGAGGCCGCCGTGCGGCTGGGCATCTCGCCGCAGGCGGTCACCCGCGCGGTCAAGGAGCTGGAGCGCCTGCAGGGAGAAATGCTGTTCCACCGCAACACGCGCCAGGTGCGCATCACGAGCTTCGGCGAGGCGCTTGCCGAACGGGCGCGCAACAGCCTGAACCAGCTGGACGGCCTCTTCGAGCGCGGCGCCGCCGCGCCGGAGGATCCGATGAGCGGCCTGGTGCGGCTGGCCGCGCCGTCGGCGCTGGGGCGGCGCTACCTGCTGCCGCTGATCGACGAACTGGCGACGGCGTATCCGGGCCTGCGCTTCGACCTGCGCTTCAACGACCAGCTGGCCGACGTGGTGGGAGAGAAGATCGACATCGGGGTGCGCATCGGCGTGCTGCGCGAGAACCGCTTCGTGGTGCGCCGGCTGGGCAAGGCGCGCCTGTACACGGTGGCCACGCCGAAATTCCTGCGCAAGCACGGCAAACCCAACAACGTGGAAGAACTGCAGGCGATGCCGCACACCGGCATCCTCGACCGCGACACCGGGCGGCTGTGGCCATGGATGTTTTCGCGCGAGCGCCAGATGAACGCGGCCGGCGCGCGCTTCCAGTGCGACGATTCGGAGACCGAGTACCTGATCGTCAAGAGCGGCCAGGCCATCGGCCAGATCGCCGGCTTCCTGGTCGAGCAGGATATCGCCGACGGCAAGCTGGTGGCGGTGATGGAAGACTATGAGCCGGAGCCCTGGGAGATGTATCTCTACCGGCCGCAGCGCGGCCCGATGCCGGCGCGCCTGCGGCTGGTGTTCGACACGCTGGCGCAGGCGCTGGGCGCCAGATAGGCGCGCGTCACCAGCGGCAGTCGTGGTCCATCAGGACTTCGGCGCTGCCTTGCTCTTCGCTGTCGAAATTGACCGGCATGTTGATCAGGTAGAAGCCGCCGCCCTGCTCGGGTGCTGCGGCCGTCAGCAGCAGCGACTGCGCGCCCATCGCGCCCGCGGCGAAGGCGCTGCGCGCGGCGGCCAGCTTGAAGGGATCGTCCGCCTGCAGGGCATCGGCCGGCAGGCGCATCACCCAGTAACGATGGCCTTCGAACTGCCACGGCGTCCAGCGGCGCGGCGCATCGGCGCCATGCGCGGCCAGGCTCCCGGCGACGTCGCGCCGCATGCAGTCGATGTGGATGTGCAGGTGCAGCTGCGAGCGGCCGGCGGCGGAATTCACTTCCAGTCCGAGCTGGTCGTCGCGCAGCGGACGACCCAGGGTCTGCGCGACGCGAAAGCGCTGCTGCCATGCGTAGCCCCAATAGTTGGGCGCATCCGGCGCCAGCAGTTCGCGGCTCTCGATGCCCGCCAGGCGGCGCGTGGGCATCAGCAGGTATTGCGCCGGCCCGACGAGGTCCTTGAGCACCACGAAGCCGCGTTCCAGATCCACCGTCGCGCAAGGCGCCGGATCGCCCTTGTCCTGCATGCCCGGCACGCATTTTCCACTGACGATTTCCCACAGCGCATGCGGATTGGCAGCATGGGCGGGGACGCTCGCGGCGAGCAGGCTAAGCAGGAACGACAGGGCGATGGTCAGGCGCATGATGGCGGCGATTCGTTGGGGCGGTGCGCGCATCAGTGTGAGCGGCAGTTGGGCCGCCCACGGCGGGCGGTGGCGCAAGCTTAGACGCCGGATGTGTCGGCGCGATGACAGCTTGGCGGGTGGTTGCGGAGGTGCCGGCGAGCAGGAGAATCGGGAGTGCCGGCTCAGTCGTCGCTTCAGTCGTCGCTGCTGCGCGTGGCCTGTACCAGGCACTTGGAGAGCTTGTCGAAATGCAGCCAGGCGGCCTGGCTCAGCTCGACCTGCTTGCGGCGCGGGTCTTCGGTGTCGGCCAGTACGATCCAGCCTTTCTCGCGCATCGATTTCAGGCGCGCGTGCAGCATCGCCGGCGAACCGAACTCGCTCTGCGCCATCAGGTCGCGCACCGACAGGCGCTGCTGCTCCTGGCCGGCACGGGCGATGAAGGCCAGGATCCGGTCTTCCAGCGGATCCAGCGATGCCAGCGACGGCAATCCCCTCATTGCATCGGCCAATTGCAGAAAGCGCAGATAGATATCCGCGGGCCTCTTGTTTTTACCCATAGCTACGTCGTTCCCGATCGTCTTCTTTTCGTTATGTTGCTCTTCGCAGCTGACTCTATCGTTACAGATTCGATAGCGGATCATACGCCCGGCCCCGCCTGGAGCGCAATATCCGGCACCACCCCTTGGCGCCGGAGCGATCATTTAACCACACTGCGGCGGGCCGCGCTGCAGAGCAGCATGGAAATCGGTAACATACGCGCCGTTCCGGATCCACCACGCCGCCCGCCATGGATGCATCAACGACAACCCGCACCACCTTGCGCACGCACGTTGCCGCGACGGCAGGGACCGTGGTTTTCTATTTCCTTTTTTACACGCTCAACGAGTGGCTGTTCCGCCAGACCGAGTTCACCGAGGGCATCGCCTGGATCTACCTGCCGGCCGGAATCCGGCTGATCTGCACGCTGCTGTTCGCCGAAGCCGGCTGCGCCGGCCTGCTGCTGGGCTCCATGCTGACCACCGCCACCTACCGCCTGTTTCCGCATGATCCGGTCACGGCCGCCGGGTATTGCCTGATCTCCGCCGCAGCACCCTACCTCGCCTATCGCTTCACGCTGTCGGGCATGGACCTGCGGCGCTCGCTGGCCAACCTCACCTCGACCCGGCTGATGGCCTGCATCCTGCTCTATGCGCTGACCAACCCGCTGTTCCAGCTGATCTGGTTCGTCATGCGCGGGGTGTCGCCGCACTTCTGGAGCGGGCTGGTGGTGATGTCCATCGGCGACCTGTTCGGCTCGGTCATTGTTGTCTACCTGTTCAGGTTCCTGCTGTCCTTCCTGCCGCTGCCGCGCCGCTGATCCCGCATCTTCTTCACATCACGACGGCCCGGCGCCAACCCGTCTTTACCCAAACCCCGATGATGTAATACGCACGACACAATTCCTCGTTACGCTGCGCATCGCTATAAAAACTATAGCGTTATGACTTTTATATCAAAGCTTCCGAGGAGTTGCAGCATGCGCAGCTGGGATGAACCCAAGAAACGAAAAGCCCGCGTCGAGATCATTCCGATGATCGACGTGATGATGTTCCTGCTGGTGTTTTTCGTGCTGATCAGCCTGAACGTGATTCCCGCGCTCGGGCTGAAGACCCAGCTGCCCAGCTCTTCCACCGCCCAGGACCTCAAGCCCCAGAGCAAGGCCGTCATCACCATCGCCAAGGGCGACGTGCTGCAGGTGGACGGCGAGAACACCCCGCTGGACAAGCTGGTGGCGCGCCTGGAGACGCTGCGCAAGGAAGGCGAAAAGCTCAACCTGGTCATCAACAGCGATCGCGGCGTGGAAGTGCAGCGCCTGGTCGACGTGATGGACACGCTGAAAAAAGGCGGCTTCGATTCGATCTCGATCGCCACCCGCAAGCAGTGATCATGCAGACGCCCTTCCTTTTCCGCTTCCGCGAATCGCTGGCCGGCCTGCCTTCGCTGCTGGTGCTGCTGGCGCTGGTGCTGGCCGGCGTGCAGCAGACCGCGCGCCTGGTGCGCCATGAAGATCCCAAGCCGGTGCAGATCGCGCTGTTCGAGGAAGCGCCGCCCGCGCCCAAGGTAGAAACCCCGCCGCCGGAACCGCCGAAGAAGGTCGAGACGCCCAGGCCGGTCGCCAAGCCCATCCCCGTACCGGCGCCGCGCCCCGCGCCCAAGTCCGATCCCAATCCGATCGAACAGGTCCGTCCGGCGCCGGAAACCCCGCCGGTTGCGGCCCAGCCGGTCGCGCGCCCGGCGCCGCAGCCGACTCCTGTGGCGCCTCCGGCGCCTGCGCCGCAACCGGTGGCACAGCCCGCGCCGCCTGCGCCCAGCAGCGCCAATGTCGAAGCGCAATACGTCGGCAAGCTGCGCGCCCATCTCAACAGCATCAAGCGCTACCCCACCGGCCGCGAAGCCAGCCAGCTCAAGCCGCAGGGCAAGGTGCGCGTCTGGTTCGTGCTCAGGCGCGACGGTTCGGTGGTGGACGTCGGCATCGATGAATCCTCCAACTCGATGCTGCTCGACGACGCCGCCCGCAAGACCATCAACCGCGCCACGTTCGCCGCCTTCCCGGACGGCACCTGGCCGGGAGAAGGCACACACCGGTTCACCGCCGATCTGGAGTTCATCCCGGTCGGCTAGATCTTGCAAGCAAGCCCGCAGCAAAGCGCGGCCGCCGGCGGCCGCGCCCAACTCCAATAGCGCAGTTCCAAACTCTCAGGGGAAATGACATGCAACTCAAACACACCCGGCTATCGCTGCTGATTTCCGGGATCTTCATGGCGGCCGGCACCGGCGCCCTGGCCCAGACCACCGATGTGGGCACCGTCACCGTGCAGGGCAATGCCGGCACACCGCAGGCCACCGGCCTGATCCAGCAGGAAGAGTCGCCCAAGGCGCGCAGCTCGGTCAACCGCGACTACATGGAAAAGCAGTCGCCCACCGGCAACCCGTACCAGATGATCAACCTGCTGCCCGGCGTGAACAGCTATGACCAGGACGGCAGCGGCCTGTTCGGCGGCAACATCCGCGTGCGCGGCTTCAACAGCGACCAGCTGGGCTTCACCATCAACGGCGCGCCGGTCAACGACTCCGGCAACTTCGCGGTCTACCCGCAGGAGTACACCGACGCCGAAAACCTGTGCGACATCTTCGTCACCCAGGGCTCGACCGACACCGAAGCGCCCCACGTCGGCGCCACCGGCGGCAACATCGGCATGACCATGTGCGCGCCCGAAGACAAGCAGCGCATCCGCGTGACCAACGCCTTCGGCTCCAACAACCTGTGGAAGCGCTATGTGCGCTTCGACTCGGGCAAGCTGTTCGACGACCGCTTCAAGTTCTTCATCTCGTATTCGAAGACCACCGCCGACAAGTTCAAGGGCGCCGGCGGCGCCGAGAAGCAGCACATCGACTTCGGCAGCAAGCTGGACCTGGGCCAGGGCAGCTTCATCGACGCCGACTTCATGTACAACAAGGCGATCAACAACAACTATCGTTCGCTGACCAAGGCGCAGATCGCCCAGTTCGGCACCGGCTACGACTTCGGCACCCGCGTGCCGGTGCACCAGCCGGGCGTCAACGGCACCGCGCAGAACGACACCAACTACGGCCCCAACGCCGGCATCAACAACGGCAACAAGGACCTGTACTACGCCTACAACATCAACCCGTTCGAGAACTGGCTGGCGACCGTCAACGGCCACTTCCAGTTCAGCCCAACGGCCAGCGTCGACGTCAGCCCCTACTTCTGGTACGGCTTCGGCACCGGCGGCAACCAGCTGCAGACGCTGACCGAAGGCAACGCCGGCAACCTGCTGGGCGGCGGCGTGCGCGACATCAACGGCGACGGCGACACGCGCGATACCGTCTTCGTCTACGAAGGCAGCCGCACCCGCACCTTCCGCCCCGGCATCACGCTCAAGTACAACCAGCAGATCGACAACCACAAGCTGATGGTCGGCTACTGGTACGAGCGTGCGCGCCACCAGCAAACCGGCCAGTTCTCCACCGTCGACAACAACGGCAACATCAGCGACATGTGGCAGGACAACCCGGCGCTGTGGCTGCGCAACCAGGACGGCAGCGTGGTGCAGTACCGCGACACGATGACCATCAGCACCGGCAAGTCGGCCTTCCTGCAGGACAGCATCAGCCTGATGAACGACAAGCTCAACGTGCAGGTCGGCGCGCGCTACTCCACCATCGACCGCGACTTCACCAACAACCCGAGCCAGAGCGCCGGCGGCTTCTACACGCTCAAGAAGTCCTACTCCGAGCTGCTGCCCAGCGTGGGCGTGCGCTTCCAGCTGGACCAGGCGCAATCGGTGTTCGCCAACGCCGCCAAGAACTTCAAGGCGCCGGGCAACTTCTCGTACTTCGGCCTGCTCTCGGGCGGCAGCTTCGTCAACGGCGTGTACACCGGCGGCACCCTGCGCAACGTGCCGGTGGAGAAGGAAACCTCCTGGAACTACGACCTCGGCTACCGCTACAACACCGACAAGTGGACCTTCTCGAGCTCGCTGTTCTACATCGACTACAAGAACCGCATCGCCCAGTCGTATGACCCGAACACCGCCACCCGCATCGACACCAACGTCGGCGACTCGACCTCCAAGGGCATGGAACTGGAATCCGGCTATGCGCTGAGCCGCAGCCTGTCGCTGTACGGCTCGCTGTCCTACATCAAGAGCAAGATGAAGGACAACCTGCGCTACGACGCCAGCACCAGCCTGCCGGTCAGCGGCAAGGAATTCCCGGATACGCCGAACTGGCTGTCCGGCGTGGCGCTGCAATACCAGCGCGACGGCTGGTACGTGTTCGGACAGGCCAAGTACACCGGCCGCCGCTACACCACGCTGGTCAACGACGACAACCTGGGCGGCTACACCGTGTTCAACGCCGGCGCGGGCGCGACCTTCCCGTCGACCTCCTGGCTCAAGAGCCCGACCATCCGCCTGAACGTGTTCAACCTGTTCGACAAGCAGTACCTGAACCTGAGTTCGAGCAGTGGCAGCCAGTTCACCTACAACGCCAACACCATCGGCAATTCGGCGGGTTCTGCGCCGTCGCTGTATATCGGCGCGCCGCGTACCTTCACCGTCACCCTGACCGCGGACTTCTGATCGCGGCCAGTCCCCCGTGGCGGCGGCAGCCGCATCGCCGCCGCCACGAACACCGCAACACTGCTAGAGAGGCAATCATGAACATGCAACTACTCCACGAACTGGCCTTCTACCTGATGTACGCCTGCGCCGCGCTGGCCATCTTCGTCATCGTCGAACGCGGGCTGTTCTTCGGCTACACGATGCGCCAGGCCACCGGCCTGGAAAAGGCGATGACCCACGCCGTGCAGCATGTGAAGGAATTGCCGGCGCCGTTGACCGCCCGCCCCAGCCTGCCGCTGGAGCTGGTGTCCGACATCCTGTCGGAAAAGCACCACCTGAACTCCGAAAAGGACCTGGAAGATTTCAGCGAGTCGGTCTACATCGCCAAGCGCGGCGAGGTGCAGCAGCGCCTGTGGATCCTGGACACCATCGTCACCGCCGCGCCGCTGCTGGGCCTGCTGGGCACCATCCTGGGCATCATCGACACCTTCAAGGCGCTGGCCAGCTCCGGCGTGTCCGACCCGGGCCAGGTGTCGGCCGGCATCGGCACCGCCCTGTACGCGACGGCGCTGGGCATCGGCATCGCGGTGGTCGGCATGTTCTTCTTCAACCTGTTCCAGGAACGCATCGAACGCATCAACGACCACCTCAAGGTGCTGATGCTGCGCGCCTGCGTGGGCCGCACCGAACAGCAGGCCGCTTCCCAGCAGTCGCATGGCAAGCTGCATGTCGCCTGATCTTCGCCGCCACCCCATGCGATCCATACCGACACCCCTGCGCCGGCTGGCCGGGATGGCCGCCGCGCTCGGCCTGGCGCTGTCCCTGTGCGCCCCGGCCCGCGCGCAATTCGCCATTCCCGGCTTCGAGCTGGTGCATACCGTGCCGCGCGAAACCACGCTGGCCACGCCCGACCTGCGCGACGCCGCCACCGTGTGGAAGGAAATGTTCGATGCCGCCCGCACCGAAATCGACTTCGGCCAGTTCTACGTCGCCGGCCAGGACGGCGAGGCGCTGGACGACATCATCGCTCACCTGGAGGCGGCCGGCCGGCGCGGCGTGAAGATCCGCTTCCTGCGCGAGAAGAAAGGCGGCTTCGCCTCCGACGCCGCCACCGTCGACAAGCTCAGGCGCATCCCCAACCTCGACTACCGCGAGCTGGACTACTCCAGCATGACCGGCAACGGCATCATCCACGCCAAGTACTTCGTGGTCGACGGCAGCAGCGCCTATGTGGGCAGCCAGAACTTCGACTGGCGCTCGTTCTCGCACATCCATGAGACCGGGTTGAAGATCACCGACGCCGCCATCGCGGCCCAGGTGCGCCAGATCTTCGAGATCGACTGGCAGGCGCAGGCGCTGATCGCCGCCGGCCGGCCGCCGGTGCCGATCAACCGCGCCACCGTGATGGCCGACGAGCGCCGCGGCAACTACCTGGTGGCCAGCCCCAACGCCTTCAATCCGCCCGGCGTGGGCGACTCGCAGGGCGAGCTGGTGCGCCTGCTGGGCCAGGCCAGGCAGGAAGTGCGCGTGCAGCTGCTGGACTACGCGCCGCTGTCCTACGGCCCCAACCGCACCCGCCCCTACTACGCGGTGATCGACGACGCGATCCGCGCGGCCGCCGCGCGCGGGGTGAAGATCAAGCTGATGGTGTCGAACTGGAACACCGAGGAGCCGGCCATCCATTATTTGCAGAGCCTGGCGGTGCTGCCCAATGTCGAGATCCGCATCGTCACGCTGCCGCCGGCCTCCACCGGCTTCATCCCGTTCGCCCGGGTGATCCACACCAAGTCCATGAGCATCGACGGCCGCGTGGCCTGGATCGGCACCAGCAACTGGGCCGGCGGCTACCTGGACAATTCGCGCAACCTGGAAGTGGTGCTGCACGACGAGAACATGGCGCGGCGCGTGGCCGAGCTGCACGAACAGACCTGGAGCTCGCCCTACGCCGAGCCCATCGACGTGCTGCGCCGATACCCGAAACCGGTCAAAGGCAAGCAATAGCCAATATCAGCCAGGCAAGAAGAACCAGCAGGAGACGACATCGGCGGCAAGCTTTCGGGCTTGCCGTTTTTTTTGCCGTCTTTTTGCGGTTTCCTTGTTCCCCCCGTTTGTTGCCAAAACGGCCATGCAAACCACATCTATACATAAAATCTAATTTTAGATAATATGTATCCATCATGAAAACCGCGACCAAGACCGCTGCCCGCAGGAAGAAGCCGTCCCGCCCCGACCACGAGCTGCTGATGTCCCAGCTGCAACAGGTGGCCCAGGGCCTGGGCGAGACCTTCGCGCCGTTCTGCGAGGTGGTGCTGCACGACCTGCGCGACGCCGACCATTCCATCGTGGCCATCCACAACAACCTGTCCGGGCGCGAAGTGGGCGACGCCACCACCGAGCTGGGGCTGGCGCGCATCGCCGACGAGTCCTATCCGCAGGTGCTCGCCAACTACGCCAATGCCCTGCCCGACGGCCGCCAGGCCAAGAGCACCTCGATCGGCATCAAGGACGCCGACGGCAAGTACCTGGCCGCCCTGTGCATGAACATCGATCTGACCCTGTTCGGCGCGCTGCAAGGCATGCTGCGCCAGTTCGGCGGCATCGACAGCGGCGTGCGCGTGGCCGAAACGCTGGAGCCGGCCGGCGCCGAGGCGCTGCGGCACAGGATCGACGAATTCGCCGCGCGGCTGTCGGCCACGCCGCGCAGCCTCAAGGCCGACGACCGGCGCGCGCTGATGCGCGAGCTGCGCCAGTCCGGCTGCATGGATGTGCGGCGCGCCGCCGAGATCGTCGCGGCGCACCTGGGCGTCTCGCGCGCCACCGTCTACAACGACGAGAAGGACTGAACTCCCTCCGCCGAATTTCACCCTCCATTCCATCCAGAAGGAACCCGCCATGATTCCCCTCTCCAGCGCCACCGAACTGCCCACCTTCGCCGACGTCCTGCTGGCGTCCGAACGCATCAAGCCCTGGGCGCACAGGACGCCCGTATTGAGCTCGCGCACCGCCGACGCCGAGCTCGGCGCCAGCCTGTTCTTCAAGTGCGAGAACTTCCAGCGCATGGGCGCCTTCAAGTTCCGCGGCGCGATGAATGCGCTGTCGCAGTTCAATGAAGAGCAGCGCAAGGCCGGCGTGGTCACCTTCTCCTCCGGCAACCACGCGCAGGGCACGGCGCTGGCGGCGCAGCTGCTAGGCATCCCGGCCACCATCATCATGCCGCTGGACGCGCCGGCGGCCAAGGTCGCCGCCACCCGCGGCTACGGCGCCAACATCGTCACCTACGACCGCTACAAGGAAGACCGCGAAGAGATCTGCGCGCGCCTGGCCGAAGAAAAGAAGATGACCGTCATCCCGCCCTACGACCATCCGCACGTGATGGCCGGCCAGGGCACCGCCACGCTGGAACTGCTGGAAGAGACCGGCCCGCTGGATGCGCTGTTCGTCTGCCTGGGCGGCGGCGGCCTGCTGTCGGGCGCGGCGCTGGCGGCGCGCGCGCTGGCGCCGGATTGCAAGATCTACGGCGTGGAGCCGGAGGCCGGCAACGACGGCCAGCAATCGCTGCGCAGCGGCAGCATCGTCAACATCGAAACGCCCAAGACCATCGCCGACGGCGCCCAGACCCAGCACCTGGGCAAGTTCACCTTCGGGGTGATCAAGCGCGATGTCGACGATATCCTGACCGTCACCGACGAGGAACTGGTGGCCTGCATGCGCTTCTTCGCCGAGCGCATGAAGATGGTGGTCGAGCCGACCGGCTGCCTGGCCTTCGCCGCCGCCCGCAAGCAGCGCGCGCAACTGCAGGGCAAGCGCGTGGGCGTGATCATCAGCGGCGGCAACGTCGACCTCGGCAAGCTGTCCGGCTATCTGGCAGGCTGATTACCGTCCCTTCACCCAACCGCAACGGAAACGACATGCCCCATCTCTTCTTCGAATACACCGACAACCTCAAGGTCGACACCCGGCAGACGCTGCTGAACCTGAACGAAGCGCTGGTCGGCAGCGGCCACTTCGACGAGAACGCGATCAAGGCGCGCGCCATCAGGCTGGACGACTACGTGGTCGGCACCCAGCCGCAAGCCAGGCGCGCGTTCCTGCACATGCGCCTGACCATACTCTCGGGACGCACGCCGGAAGTGAAAAAGCAGGTCGCCGACCTGCTGGTGGCCACCGTGCAAAAGGGCCAGAGCTGGCCGGAAGGCACGCAGGTGCAGATCACCGCCGAGGTGATCGACATGCAGCGCGAGATCTACGGCAAGGAGGTGCTCTGAAGCGCATCGGCGCCAATGAAAAAAGCGGCCACAAGGGCCGCTTTTTTCATGCGCGATCGGCGACGCGCATGCCCGAACCGGGACGTGCGCCTACGCGCAGCCGCAACGACTGCGCGCAGACCTTCGCAGGGCGAATCAGGAAATGAAGTTCAGGAGGCCAGCGCGTCCGCCGGCTGCGCTTCGCGGAACTGCACCACGTTGCCTTCGGGATCGAAGCCGTCGCAGGCGCGGAAATCCGGGCCGCTCCACTCCGCCTCGACCGGCTTGAGGCCGCCGCCCTGGCTCTGCGCGCGGATGCGCGCCTGCGCCAGCGAACGCACCGGCAGGAACAGCTTGACCGGCACGTTCTCGCGCAGCACCGGCGGCGAGACGATCTGCACGTTGGCAGCCACGGCCGGGGGAATGGCGTGGATGACCAGCAGGAATTGCTCCGCTTCGATCACCACCTTCTCGGCTTCTGCATGTTTGGGAACCACCGCCAGCACCTGCGCATAGAAAGCGGCAAGGCGGGCTACATCTTTGGCGAACAGGACTGCGCCTGCTTTGGGCTGGGTCGACATCTCTGCTTTCAAAAACGTTAGAACTTGTCTCGCCGTGGCAGCGAGACGCGGGCTCGTTCGACAACACGAAACGGCAGAGTTTATTTTTGCTTGCGCCGCTTGGCAAGCGCTAATCTCGTCGCCCGCCGGCGACAGTTCGATGTCGCCGTCAGGCGACGAAAATCAGCGTGTCGCTGCACCGCAATATCGGCGTTTGGCCGACATGCCGTCACGGCGATGTCCGATGTCCCGATCATGGCCTGCGGCCTTATCGTCGAGCTTGTCACGACACCGAGAACGCGCGGTAGCAAAGCGTCAATTGTCACGATGATCAGCCAATGTCTTTTATTGTGATCTGAATGGCATCGTTTCTGCTACAGCGCGGTTTAAATTGTAAGAGGATGTTCCAAACACGTTTACTTCGGAACCCGATCTGCTAATTTGGTGTCGCAGGGCAACAAACACGCGTTTGCGAAAAGAAGAAAAACAAAAACCAGACCTGTGTTGAAAGTCCCACAGCCGCCCTCCCCCCTCACACGAAAAAGTGTGCCGGCGGCGTACCAAGATCAACTATCGATACAGCGCCAACATGACTATTCGAGACCTGCACAATCCATACAAGCCGGACGCCAAGGCGAGCACCCGCGGCGCCTCGGGATCGCGCATCCAGCTGGCCAATTTCGGCGGCGAAGCCGACGCCTGGCTGGAGCCCATGCTGGCCGACTTCCTCTCGCTGGCGGCCAACCTCTGCAATACGCAGATTGGCGCCATGACGCAGCTGCATGCCGACATCGGCCTGCAGCATCCCTTCGTGTCGGTGGTGAAAGGCCGCGGCGATACGCGCAACCAGTGGTGGCGCTTCCCCGGCCAGACCGGCGTGTCGCGCACGGCGGTGGATTTCTCGCTGTGCGAATTCGCCGCGCGCCGTCCGCGCGAGCTGACCGAAGTCGCGGACCTGCGCGCAGACCCGCGCTTCTCCGGCAGCGCGCTGGCCAACGGCAATCCGCACGTCCGCTTCTACGCGGCGGTGCCGCTGGTGTCGTCCAACGGCGACATCATGGGCACGCTGTGCGTGATGGACCATCAACCGAAGACGCTCGACGCCAAGCAGCGCGACGCCTTCCAGAAGCTCGGCCGGCAACTGGAGAGCCAGCTGGAAAGCCGCCGCACCATGCAGAAGCTGGAGCAGCAAACCCTCACCGACGCGCTCACCGGCATCGGCAACCGCCGCAGCTTCGACCAGCGCCTGCGCGAAGAATGGACGCGCCACCTGCGCAACGCGCGGCCGTTGTCGATGCTGATGGTGGACGTCGATTATTTCAAGCAATACAACGACACCTACGGCCACCCCGCCGGCGATGCCCTGCTGGTACGACTGGCGCGCGTGCTGCGCTCGCCGCTGCGCGCCAGCGATTTCCTGGCGCGCTACGGCGGCGACGAGTTCTCGCTGATCCTGCCCGACACCGACGAGATCGGCGCCCATCAGGTGGCCGAGCGCATCAAGCGCGCGGTGGCCATGGTGAAGTGGCCGCACACCGACATCGAGATCAGCCTGGGCGCGGCGACGGTGACGCCGTCCGAGATGTGCGACTTCCACGCGCTGCTGCAGGCGGCCGACAAGGCGATGTACCTGCGCAAGCACGGTCGCACCCTGCACAACGCCTGACGTCGGCGCCGCTCCCGGCGCCATGAAAAATGCCGCTGCGACGACAGCGGCATTTTTTTGCCCGGCCCGGTTGCGATGGCGCGAATGCGGCCGGTTTGAGATGCATCAACAAGCCCGCCCGCCGACAGGTCCAAGCTGTGTCCATCATCCCAGCAAAGGAGCAAGCATGACCAAGGACACGGGCGGCTGGCTGTCGGCCGAACAGGCCGTACTGCCGGACGGCACACTGCGCACCAACCTGCCGCTGATCAACACCAGGCTGCCTTCGCTAGCGGGCGCGCCGGCCGATCTTCAGGTCACCGAAACCGATCGCGAGCAGGCTGTGCCAGCTGCGTCGAAGGACGATTCCTAGGCCGCCGTTGCCGACAACACCGGTGTCGGCAGCGGCGCCAGCGAACGCGCCATGCCCGGCTTGTCCGACCAGCGCTCCTTGATCTCCAGCACCTGCGGCATGCAGGACATGAACAGCGGCACCAGTTCGGGATCGAAGTGCGAACCGGCATCGCGCTTGAGCAGCGCGAGCGCGTCGTCGACTTCCCAGGCCTTCTTGTAGGGACGCACGCTGGTCAGCGCGTCGAACACATCGGCGATGGCCACGATGCGCGCGGCCAGGTCGATCTGGTCGCCGGCGAGGCCGTTGGGATAACCGCTGCCGTCCCATTTCTCATGGTGCTGGATGGCGATCACCGAGGCGATGCGCAGGAGGCCCCCCTCATGCTCGCCGATGATCTGCGCGCCGATCTCGGCATGGCTGCGCATGACATCCCATTCCTCGCCCTCCAGCTTGCCCGGCTTGCGCAGGATGGCGTCGGGAATGCCGATCTTGCCCACGTCATGCATGGGCGCGGCGTTGAGCAGCTCCTCGGCGTCGGCCTCGCTGTAGCCGGCCGCGCGCGCCAGCACCTTGGTGTAGTGGCTCATGCGCACCACGTGCATGCCGGTCTCGTTGTCCTTGTACTCGGCCGCCATGCCCAGGCACTGCACGATCTGCAGCCGCGTCTGGCGCAGCGTGTCGGCCTGCACCAGCGACAGATGGTTGCGCACGCGGGCGCTGACGATCACCGGGCTGAACGGCTTGGTGATGTAGTCGACCGCGCCGATCTCGAAACCCAGCTGCTCGTCGGCGATGTCGCTGAGCGCGGTGATGAAGATGACCGGCAGGCCGCTGGTGACGGGATCGGCCTTGAGGCGCCGGCACACGTCGTAGCCGGACATGCCCGGCATCATGATGTCCAGCAGCACCAGGTCGATCTTCTCGCGCCCGGCCAGTTCGATCGCCTTGGCGCCGTCACGGGCGAACAGCAGCCGGTAGTGGTCCTGCAGCGTGTGCTTGAGCACCTGGAGGTTGGTCGGTTCGTCGTCGACGAGCAGGATGGTATGGCGGGTCTCGCGGTACGATTTCATGCTTCTTCCTTGCCTTCTTCCAGGGTTGCATCGAACTGCGCGAGGAGCTCGCGCGCGCATTCAAAATCAAACATGTCAATGGCGCCCTGCAGCGCGTGCCGCAGGTCGGCCCGCCCGGTCGCGCCCAGCCATTCCGAGAACTGTTCGAAGCTCTTTTCATCGAGCTCGCTGCGGGAGAAGTGCGCGTCGAGCGACTTCACCAACCGCGCCACCTCCTCCGGCTGCAGCTGGCGGGTGATCTGGTCCTGCGCCGACTCGTCCGGCAGTTCATCCTCGACCACCGCCAGCGCCGCCTGCACCAGCGTCAGCTCCAGCTTCAACTGCGCCAGCGGCGTGAGGAAATCGACGTCGCGCCGCTTGGCCGCCGCCTCCAGCCTGGCGCTGAGCTTGGCGACCTTGGTCAGCGCCAGATTGGCGGCCGCGCCGCGGATGCCATGCAGGCTGCGGATGGCGACATGCCAGTCAATCGACGCCAGCGTGGAACCGGACGGCGGCAGCGGATGGCGCTGCGGCTGGTCGGCCAGGAAGCTGCGGATGGCGCCGACCATGCGCTGCTTGCTGCCCCACAATGCGCCGCCGGCCTGCCAGTCGATCACGGCGTCCGGCGCCGGCACAGCGGCGGCGGCTTGCGCCGCGGCGCTTTCCACACCAAGCACGCGCCTGATCTCGCCGCGCAGGCGCGGCACATCCAGCGGCTTGCTGGCAAACCCGTCCATGCCGGCAGCGCGCGCGGCCTGGCGGTCCGACTCCATGACGCTGGCCGTCAGCGCGATGATGGGCGTGGCCTTGCGGCCGGAGCCGGCCTCGAATTCGCGGATGCGGCGCGAGGCGGTCAGGCCGTCGGTGCGCGGCATGTGGACATCCATCAGCACCAGGTCGTAGCGCGTGCCGTCGGCGAAGCGCGCCACGGCCTCCTCGCCGTCGTTGGCGCACACCACTTCGTGGCCGGCGTCCTTGAGCAGATGGGACAGCAACTCCAGGTTCTGCGGCACGTCGTCGGCGATCAGCACGCGCATCGGCGGCAGCCTGCCGTCGGACATCGAGGTCGACTCCGCCTCCGGCTTGCTGCCGGTCTCCAGCGGCAGCGACACCATGAACAGGCTGCCCTGCCCCAGGCTGCTCTGCACGCGGATGAAGCCGCCCATCAGCTCGATCAGCTGGCGCGCGATGGTGGTGCCCAGGCCGGTGCCGCCGAAACGGCGGCTGATGCTGGCGTCGGCCTGCGAGAAGGGATCGAAGATGCGTTGCAGCTGCTCCTCGCTCATGCCGATGCCGGTGTCGGAGACTTCCATGCGCACCATGCCGTTGTCGACGAAGATGGTCAGCCCGACATGGCCGGCGTGGGTGAACTTGATCGCGTTGCCCAGGAGGTTGGTGAGCACCTGCTGGATGCGCAGCGGGTCGCCCTTGAAGTACTGGAGCGCGTCATCCTTGTAGTCCAGGTAGAGATCGAGGTTCTTGTTTTCCGCGCTCAGGCGCAGCGACGAGATGACCTGCTGGGCCAGCTCGTGCAGCGAGAAGTCGATGCTCTCCAGCGCCACCGCGCCTTTCTCCAGCTTGGTGGTGTCCAGCACGTCGTTGAGCAAGCCCAGCAGCGAGCGCGCCGACTGGTGCACGATGGACAGGTGGCTGCGCTGTTGCGGCGCCAGGTCGTTCTTGAGCAGCAGCTCGGTGAAGCCGATGATGGCGTTCATCGGCGTGCGGATCTCGTGGCTCATGTTGGCCAGGAAGGCGGTCTTGGCCTCGGCCGCCTGTTCGGCGTTATGGACCGAGTCGCGCAGCGACGCTTCCAGCGCGCGGCGCTCGCTGATGTCGGTGACGAAACCCACGAACAGTTGCGAGCGCGGCAGGTCCACGCGGCCCACGGCCAGGCGCACCGGGATCAGGCGGCCGCTCTTGTGCATCGCGTTGACCTCGCGGCCCTGGCCGATCACCTTGGGCACGCCGCTGGAGAGGAAATTGCTCAGGTATTCGTCATGCTGCGAACGGTCCGGCTCGGGCATGAGCATCTTGATGTTCTTGCCCACCACCTCGTGCGCCGACCAGCCGAACATGCGCTCGGCCGAACGGTTCATCTCCTGCACGATGCCCTTGCCGTTGATGGTGATGATGCCGTCGACCGCGGTCTCGACGATGGCGCGGATGCGCGACTCGCTCTCGCGCACCTGGCGGAAGGTCTGGCGATAGCGCACCAGGCCGTTGGTGGCCGTGACCAGCACCGTGATCGTGATGGTGAACATGGACAGCGCCAGCGAAGCCACGGTGCTGTCGATGAAGAAGGAACCCTGGCGCGGCGTGGCCTCGCCGATGAAGCGCGCCGCCGCCATGCCGGTGTAGTGCATGCCGGCAATGGCCAGGCCCATGATGGCGCCCGCCACGACCAGGCGGGTCACCTTGTGCATGCGCACGCCGCGCAGCTTGAACCTGACGCCCAGCGAAATCGTGGCCAGCACCACCGCCACCAGGATGGAGAGCGCAAACAGCAACGGGTCGTAGCTGAGCACAGCCGACATGCGCATGGCGGCCATGCCGCAATAGTGCATCGCGCCCACGCCGGCGCCGACCAGCACGCCGCCGGCGATCAGCTGGGTGTTGCTCACCGTCATGCGCGAGAGCATGCGCAGCGCGATCCAGGATGCGCCCAGGCCGGGCAGGAAGGACAGCGCCGTCATGCCCAGCGTGTAGTCGACCGAGGTGCAAAGCTCGAAGGACAGCATGCCGATGAAGTGCATGGTCCAGATGCCGCCGCCCAGCGCCAGCGCGCCGGTGGCCACCGCCACGTGACGATGCCAGGGCTGGTTGGTGTGGCGCGCCACCGACGCGGTCTGCAGCGCCATGGTCGACGAGAAGATGGCCACCAGCAGCGACAGCACCACCAGTCCGCTGTTGTACGTGCCCTGGATCAGGTTGCCTGCGCTTGCCGAGTCGACGAAGAAACCGGACATTTGTCTTCCTCTTGCAAAAATCGTAAGGATGATACCCGTTGCGGCTACCGGCGCCCCACGGCCGGCCCGCGCGCAATCTGGCTTGTTGATGGGCTGATTGTGCGCCGACTTTCATGGCGCGGGTCCCGGTTCAGGAATTGACTGATGTCAGAATGAAAACTTTGTTGTATTCCTCCAGCGGAAAACCGGTCGAAAACAATGACGGGCGGAAATGAAAAAAGCCCGCATGGCGGGCTTTTTCGTGGCCGGGCAAACGGCCCGGATGCGTCAGGCGAACTGGCTGAAATCCGGCTTGCGCTTCTCGAAGAAGGCGGTGAAGGCTTCCTTGGCCTCCGGCGCCGTCAGCATCTGCGCGAAGTGCTCGATCTCGGCCGCCATCTGCTGCTCGGTGGCGGCGACGCGGTTCTTCTTCATCAGCTGCTTGGTGACGCGGATGGACGCCGCCGGCAGCGCGGCCAGCCTGGCGGCCTGCTTCTGCGCCAGCGGCAGCAGCTCGTCCAGACTCACCACGCGGTTGACGATGCCCATCTGCAGGGCCTCATCGGGGCCGAAGGCCTCTCCCAGCAGCAGCTTCTCGGCCGCGCGCTGGTAGCCGGCCACGTGCGGCAGCAACAGCGACGACGCCGCTTCCGGGCACAAGCCCAGCTGCGTGAACGGCATCGAGAACCTGGCGTTGTCGGCCGCGTAGACCAGGTCGCAATGCAGCAGCAGCGTGGTGCCGATGCCCACCGCCACGCCCGAGACGGCAGCCACGATCGGCTTGGCGGCATGGCTGATCTGCCACAGGAACTGGAACACCGGCGCGTCCTTGCTGTTGGGCGGGTTCTTCAGGAAGTCTTCCAGGTCGTTGCCGGCGGAGAAGGCCTGCGCCTTGCCGGTGAAGAGGATGGCGCGCACCGCGCTGTCGGCCTCGGCGTCCTTGAGGGCGTCGGCCAGCTGCTGGTACATGGCGGCGGTCAGCGCGTTCTTTTTGGCCTCGCGATCAAAGTGGATCGTGAGGATGCCGTTGTCCTTGCTCAGTTGGATATCCATGGGTCTCCTGCTGTGTCTTTGTTGTTCATCGATGGCGATAAAAAAGCCGCACGGCGTCTGCAGTGCGGCTTTGAAAGTGCCTGCTCCGGCGACGCTTACACGCGCTCGAAGATGCCTGCTGCGCCCATGCCGGTGCCCACGCACATGGTCACCATGCCGTACTTCAGGTTCTTGCGGCGCAGCGCATGAATGGTGGTGGCCGCGCGGATGGCGCCGGTGGCGCCCAGCGGGTGGCCCAGCGCGATGGCGCCGCCCATCGGGTTGACCTTGCTCGCGTCCAGGCCGAGGTCGCCGATCACGGCCAGCGCCTGCGCCGCGAAGGCTTCGTTGAGCTCGATCCAGTCGACCTGGTCCTGCGTCAGGCCGCCGGCCTTCAGCGCCGCGGGGATCGCTTCCTTGGGGCCGATGCCCATGATCTCCGGCGGCACGCCGCGCACCGCGAAGGAGACGAAGCGCGCCAGCGGGGTCAGGTTGAACTGCTTCAGGATCTTTTCGGAAACGATGATCAGCGCGCCGGCGCCGTCCGAGGTCTGCGAACTGTTGCCGGCGGTGACGCTGCCCTTGGCCGCGAACACCGGCTTCAACTTGGCCAGCGCGGCGATGTTGGAGTCAGCGCGCGGGCCTTCGTCCAGGCTCACGGTGCGGGTCTTGAGGTCGATCTCGCCGGTGCCGAGGTTGGGGAAGCGCTCGACGATCTCGAACGGCGTCATCTCGTCGTTGAACTCGCCGGCCTGCTGGGCGGCGATCGCCTTCTGGTGCGACGCCAGCGCGAATTCGTCCTGCGCTTCGCGCGAGACCTTCCACTGCTGCGCCACCTTCTCGGCGGTCAGGCCCATGCCGTAGGCCATGCCGACGTTCTCGTCCTTGAAGGCGTTGATGTTGATGGACGGGTGGAAACCCATCATCGGCACCATCGACATCGACTCGGCGCCGGCGGCGATCATGACGTCGGCTTCACCGACGCGGATGCGGTCGGCCGCCATGGCAATCGCTGTGATGCCCGAGGCGCAGTAGCGGTTGATGGTGACGCCGCCGATGGTATTGGGCAGGCCGGCCAGCAGCACGGCGTTACGCGCCATGTTCAGGCCTTGCGCGCCTTCGGGGAAGGAACAGCCGACGATGGCGTCCTCGATCAGTTTCGGATCCAGGCCGGGCACCTGCGCCACGGCGGACTGGATGGCGCGCACCAGCAGGTCGTCCGGGCGCGTGTTCTTGAACATGCCGCGCGGGGCCTTGCCGATCGGGGTGCGGGTGGCGGCGACGATGTAGGCGTCTTGCAGTTGTTTGCTCATTCTATTGCTCCTGAATTGGGGCTTGTCTCTTTGTCGTTGCTCGTTTGCTTAATTGCGCACCGGCTTGCCGGTTTGCATCATCCCCATGATCCGCTCTTGCGTCTTGGGGTGGTTGAGCAATTCCATGAAGAACTTGCGCTCGATATCGAGCAGCCACTGTTCGTTGACGATGCTGCCCTCTTCCACTTCGCCGCCGGCCACGGTCTCGGCGATCATCTTGCCCAGCTTGAAGTCGTGGGCCGAGATGAAGCCGCCGTCGCGCATGTTGACCAGCTGCGCCATGATGGTGGCCAGGCCGTTGCGGCCCACCACCGGCACTTGCGGCGGCAGCGGCGCGCGGTAGCCGGCGTCGAACAGCGCGCGCGCCTCGACCTTGGCCACGTGCAGCAATTCGTACGGGTTGAAGACGACCACGTCGTTGTCCTTCAGGTAGCCCAGCTTCTTCGCTTCCAGCGCCGACTTGGAGACGTTGGCGGTAGCCGCGGCCAGCATGTAGTCCTTCAGGAACTGCAGGATGTCGTTACCCTTGGCTTCCTTGGCCGCGCGCACCGCTGCTTCCTTCAGGCCGCCGCCGGCCGGGATCAGGCCCACGCCCACTTCCACCAGGCCGATGTAGGACTCGATCGAGACCACCCGCTTGGCGGCATGCAGCAGCAGTTCGCAGCCGCCGCCCAGGGCCAGGCCGGCCACCGCGGCGATCACCGGCACGTTGGCGTACTTCAGGCGCTGGTGCGCCTGCTGCAGCTGGTGCACCACCGGCTCGATGGCCTTGACGCCGCCCGACATGAACAGCGGCAGCATCGACTGCAGGTCGGCGCCGGCCGAGAAGGCGCCGCCTTCGGCCGCGTCCGGATGCCAGATCACCAGGCCCTTGAAGTTCTTCTCGGCTTCAGCCACGGCCTTGTTCATGCCGTCGATCACGCCCTGACCGATCACGTGCATCTTGGTCTTGAAGGACAGGATCAGCACGTCGTCGTTCTGGTGCCAGACGCGCACCGATTCGTCTTCGAAGACGGTGGTGCCGGCGGTCTTGCCGTCGGCCGCGCCTTCGCCGACCAGCGGCGCGCGGAAGGCCTGGCGCTGGTACACCGGCAGCTCCGAACGGGCCACGTCGGCCTTCTTGGAAGGCGACCAGGAACCCTTGGCGCTGTGCACGCCTTCGCGGCCGTCGAACACCCAGGCCGGCAGCGGCGCGCTGGACAGAGCGCGGCCGGCGTCGATGTCTTCCTTGACCCACTCGGCGATCTGCTTCCAGCCGGCGGCCTGCCAGGTCTCGAACGGACCGACGCTCCAGCCGAAGCCCCAGCGCATCGCGAAGTCGAGGTCGCGCGCGTTGTCGGCGATGGCCTCCAGGTGCACCGCGATGTAGTGGAAGGCGTCGCGGAAGATGGCCCACAGGAACTGGCCTTGGGGGTTGGTCGAGTCGTGCAGCGCCTTCATGCGCTTGACCGGATCCTTTTCCTTCAGGATGCGGGCGATGATGTCGTCGGCCTTGGCGCCGCCGGGCACGTAGTCGCCCTTGGCCGGGTCGATGCGCAGGATGTCCTTGCCCACCTTCTTGTAGAAACCGGCGCCGCTCTTCTGGCCCAGCGCGCCTTGCTCAACCAGCTTGGCCAGGAGCGGCGGCGTGGCGTACGACGAGAAGAACGGGTCGTCCTTCAGGTTGTCCTGCATGGTCTTGATGACGTGGCCCATGGTGTCCAGGCCCACCACGTCGGCGGTACGGAAGGTGCCGGACTTGGCGCGGCCCAGCTTGGCGCCGGTCAGATCGTCCACCACGTCCACCGACAGGCCGTATTTTTCAGCCTCGATCACGGTGGCCAGGATGCCGAACACGCCGACGCGGTTGGCCACGAAGTTCGGGGTGTCGAAGGCGCGCACCACGCCCTTGCCCAGGGTGGTGGTGAGGAAGGCTTCCAGCTTGTCCAGGATTTCCGACTGGGTGGACTTGGTCGGGATCAGCTCGACCAGGTGCATGTAGCGCGGCGGGTTGAAGAAGTGCACGCCGCAGAAGCGCGCCTTCAGCTCGGCGTCGAAACCTTCGGACAGCGCATTGATCGACAGGCCCGAGGTGTTGGAGGCGAAGATGGTGTTGGCGCCGATGTGCGGCGCGACCTTCTTGTACAGGTCGTGCTTCCAGTCCATGCGCTCGGCGATGGCCTCGATGATCAGGTCGCAGCCGGAGAGCTTCGCCAGGTCGTCCTCGTAGTTGGCGACCTCGATCAGGGCGGCGTCATCCTTGTTGCCCAGCGGCGCGGGGCTGAGTTTCTTCAGGTTCTCGATGGCGCGCAGCACGATGCCGTTCTTCGGGCCTTCCTTGGCCGGCAGGTCGAACAGCACGACCGGCACGCGGGCGTTGATGCAGTGGGCGGCAATCTGGGCGCCCATGACGCCGGCGCCGAGCACGGCCACTTTTTTGACGATGAAATTGGACACGCAAGTCTCCTTCTAGGTAAGCCTGGTAGCAAAGCAAAAACGGATCGGATAACAGTTCGATTGCAGGCGACGGCACGGCGGCGCGGTCAGGACAAGGTAGCAAGGCACCAATACAGCGAGATGACACTGTACGCCCTTGCGCGCCTGCCGTCGTCTTGCGCCCGGGAAACTCGCTCCCCGGCGGTTTGCTTCTTTCTTGACGCCGCCGCCGGCGCAGGGCCGGCGGCGCGGTGATGCTTTGATGTTACGGGTAGTGCGGAATTGCCGTGACGCTCAGAACAGGTCCGCGTCCAGCGCCATCAGGTTGCCCGCGCCGGAACGCGCCTGGCGGATCAGCATCGCGGTTTCCGGCAGCAGGCGCGCGAAGTAGAAGCGCGCGGTGGCCAGCTTGGCGGTGTAGAAGCTGTCGCCGGAATCCTGCTTCTCCAGCGCGATCTTGGCCATGCGGGCGAACAGGTAGGAGAACACCAGGTGGCCCACCACGCGCAGGTAGGGCACGGCGGCGGCGCCGGCTTCGTCCTGGTTGGCGAAGGACTTCATGCCGATTTCCATGGTCAGCTTGCTGACCTTGTCGCCGATGTCGGCCAGCGGAGTGATGAACTCGGACATGGATTCGTCGGTGCCGTGCTCTTCCACGAAGGCCTGGATCAGCGCGCCGAACTTCTTCAGCTTGGCGCCGTTGTCCATCAGGATCTTGCGGCCCAGCAGGTCCAGCGACTGGATGGTGTTGGTGCCTTCGTAGATCATGTTGATGCGGGCGTCGCGCACGTATTGCTCCATGCCCCACTCGCTGATGTAGCCGTGGCCGCCGTAGACCTGCAGGCACTCGGAAGTGGCGGTCCAGGCGTTGTCGGTCAGGAAGGCCTTCACCACCGGGGTCAGCAGCGCGACCAGGTCGGCCGAGTCCTTGCGCACTTCTTCGTCGGGGTGCGACAGCTCCTTGTCCAGTTCCAGCGCGACGTAGGAGGTGAAGGCGCGGCCGCCTTCGGCGTAGGCCTTGGCAGTCAGCAGCATGCGGCGCACGTCGGGGTGCACGATGATCGGGTCGGCCGGCTTGTCGGCGGCCTTGATGCCGGACAGGCTGCGCATCTGCAAACGGTCCTTGGCGTACACCAGCGCGTTCTGGTAAGCCACTTCGGTCAGGCCCAGGCCTTGCATGCCCACGCCCAGGCGGGCCGCGTTCATGAACACGAACATCGCCTGCAGGCCCTTGTGCGGCTGGCCGATCAGCCAGCCGGTGGCGCCGTCCAGGTTCATCTGGCAGGTGGCGTTGCCGTGGATGCCCATCTTCTCTTCGATGGCGCCGCAGAAGATCGGGTTGCGCGCGCCCAGCGAACCGTCGGCGTTGGGCAGGAACTTGGGCACGATGAACAGCGAGATGCCCTTGGAGCCTTGCGGCGCATCCGGCAGGCGCGCCAGCACCAGGTGCACGATGTTGTCGGAGACGTCGTTTTCGCCGGCCGAGATGAAGATCTTGTTGCCGGTGATCTTGTAGGAACCATCGCCTTGCGGCTCGGCCTTGCTGCGCAAGAGGCCCAGGTCGGTGCCGCAGTGCGCTTCGGTCAGGCACATGGTGCCGGTCCACTCGCCCGAGACCAGCTTGGGCAGGTACAGCGCCTTCTGCTCGTCGGAGCCGTGCGCGTGCAGGCACTCGTAGGCGCCGTGCGACAGGCCGGGGTACATGGTCCAGGCCTGGTTGGACGAGTTGAGCATCTCGTAGAACGAGTTGTTCAGCGTCAGCGGCAGGCCCTGGCCGCCGAATTCGGTATCACAGGACAACGCCGCCCAGCCGGCTTCCACGTACTGCTTGTAGGCTTCCTTGAAACCCTTGGGCGTGGTCACGGCCTTGGTCTCGCGGTCGAAGTGGCAGCCTTCGAGGTCGCCCGAATGGTTCAGCGGGAACAGCACCTGCGAGGTGAACTTGCCGCCCTCTTCCAGCACCTGGTCGATCAGTTCGCGGTTGGTCTCGGCGTGCGGCGGCAGGTCCTTGAAGACCTCTTCGACCTTCAGCAGTTCGTGCAGCACGAATTGCATGTCGCGCAGGGGGGCGTTGTATTGGGGCATGTGTGTCTCCGGGACAAGTTACGCTGCTTTTTTTGCAGCCGATTTGGAATTCTTCGGGGCGGATGCGGCGCTGTCGCTGCCTTGCGGGCGGTAGCTCTCGATCAGGCGGCGAAAGCTCGCCTCGGCGCGCTCGACGCTGCCGGGGATGTGCAGGAAGCGCGCGTCGTGGTGCAGCGCCAGGATCAGGCCGTACATTTCGTAGACCATCTGGCTCACGTCGATGTCGGGACGCATGTGGCCGGCTTCCATGGCCTGTTTGATGCAGCGCTCCAGCGCATCGCGCCAGGCCTGGACCATCGCCACCAGGTGGTCGCGGATGGCGCCGGGGCGATCGTCGTACTCGACCGCGCCGCTGATGTAGATGCAGCCCAGCGCGATTTCGACGGTGACCTGCTTGACCCAGCGCGCGAACATGGCTTCCAGTCGCGGCAGGCCGCGCGGCTCCTTGATGGACGGATAGAACACGTCCTGCTCGAAACGGGTGTGGTACAGGCGCACGACTTCGATCTGCAGGTCTTCGCGCGAGCCGAAATGGGCGAACACGCCGGACTTGCTCATCTTCATCTTCTCGGCCAGCAGGCCGATGGTGAGCCCTTCCAGGCCGTCGCGGCTGGCCAGCTCCAGCGCCACATCGAGGATGGCGGCGCGGGTCTGTTCGCCTTTGCGCAGGAATTTGGGGCGGGCGGCGGTAGTCACCTTGCTTGTCTCAGTCATCGTTGTCTCTTTGGTATCCGCCGCATTGGCCGACGGCGGGTCGGTCCGGATAAATACGCGCCCTCTTGTGCCGGGACGGCTTTTCTGAGAAGTTTAGATTGTTCTCGGAATTTATTCGAACGATCGTACTATTATTCATCGCGCCGCAAATGTCAAACAAAAAATCGGCGCGCGGGAACGCCCGGGAAGCTTGCCGCCGAGCAAGCGTTCAGGAGGCCTCGGGAGGCTGCGGCGCAGCCGGGCCGGCGGCGCCCAGCAGGTCGTGGGCGTCGAGGATGGCGTAGACGATGGAAGGATGGTTTTCCAGGCACTTGCGGATCGCGGCCGGAATGGTTTCGCGGGTCTTCTTGCACAGGCCCGGCTGCTCGCCCAGGCGGATGTCGAGGCCGCCGCGCACGGTGCGGACCTCTTCGGTCGCCGGACTGATGTGCAGGACGATGCCCAGGTTCTTTTGCAGCAGCTTGCCCACATGCAGCAGGTCGGCATAGGAATCGATGCGGCCGATGCGCTCGATCAGGCGTTTTTCTTCCTCGCGCGTCAGGAACAGGATGCGCGCGGACTCCGAGCCGAGCTTGTCCAGCAGCAGCTCACGCTCGCACGCGCACGCGCCGGGCGGGCATTCCTTGCGGATGGACGGCTGGAACAGGACTGCCTGGGACATCTGCACCTTCGCGCGTGAAAGAAGACGGGCCGGGGAAATCTTTCGCCATCTTACAACGAGGCGCCGCCGCGCTGCAGCCCGGCGGCGACGCGCGGCTCAGGACGAGGAACGGTCCAGCAGGCGGCGGTCGCGCTTGGTGGGACGCCCCTTGATCTGGGCCGACGGTTCGCGAAACAACCGATGACGCTCGGCCTCGGCTTCGCGGCGACGCACGCTGTCCTCGGTCTCGCCGTAGAGCGTGGCGGCGATCGCGGCCGAACCGCGCTTGTCGGCGATGCCGGTGACCAGCACCTCCCATTCGGTCGAGCCGTTGTCGATCTTCAGCCGGTCGCCCACCCTCACGTTGTGCGAGGGCTTGGTGGCGTCGCCGTTGAGCCTGACGCGGCCGCGGTCGATGGCCTCAGTGGCCAGCGAGCGCGTCTTGAAGAAACGCGCGGCCCAGCACCATTTGTCGATGCGGGTGGTGTCCATGGTGGTTCTGTGGCTGTTGGTGAAGGTTTGATTGTACGGATTCGCCACATGGTGCGTGCGCTGTTGCCCACGATGGCCAGGCGCGACAAACGACACCGGGTTCCCGCCTTCGCGGGAACGACGAATGGACGATGAGCTCGACCAGCCGGAAGTATCAGCAACACCTCGGTATCGTCCCGCGAAGGCGAGAACCCAGCGTCGTTCAAACTACCGTCGAAGCACGACGAAAGTCACCGGAAAGTGACCCGCGCCGGGATGACGGCACGTTTTGTCAGCCCCAGGAAAAACGCCGGCAAGCGCCGGCGTTTTCACTACTGCTGCGAAGCTGAACAGGCGATCAGCGCTCAACCGCCAGCGCCACGCCCATGCCGCCGCCGATACACAGGCTGGCCAGGCCCTTCTTGGCGTCGCGACGGACCATTTCGTGCAGCAGGGTCACCAGCACGCGGCAGCCGGAGGCGCCGATCGGGTGGCCCAGCGCGATGGCGCCGCCGTTGACGTTGATCTTGCTGGTGTCCCAGCCCATCTGCTTGTTGACGGCAATCGCCTGGGCCGCGAAGGCTTCGTTGATTTCCATCAGGTCCAGGTCCTGCGGAGTCCAGCCGGCCTTCTTCAGGGTCAGCTGCGAGGCCGGCACCGGGCCCATGCCCATGATGCTCGGATCCAGGCCGGCCGAGGAGTAGGACTTGATCCTGGCCAGCACCGGCAGGCCCAGCTCGGCGGCCAGTTTGGCCGAAGTCACCACCACCGCGGCGGCGCCGTCGTTGATGCCCGAGGCGTTGCCTGCGGTCACGCTGCCGGCCTTGTCGAAGGCGGGGCGCAGGCCGGCCAGGGCCTCGGCGGTGACGCCGTGCTTGACGAACTCGTCGGTGTCGAAGACCACGGTTTCCTTCTTGCCCTTGATCTCGATGGGCACGATCTCATCCTTGAACCTGCCGGCCTTTTGCGCGGCTTCGGCCTTGTTCTGCGAGGCGGCGGCGAAGGCGTCCTGCTCTTCGCGCGAGATCTCGAACTTCTTGGCCACGTTCTCGGCGGTGATGCCCATGTGGTACTGGTTGTAGACGTCCCACAGGCCGTCGACGATCATGGTGTCGGTCAGCTTGGCGTCGCCCATGCGGAAGCCGTCGCGCGAATTGTTGAGCACGTGCGGCGAGGCGCTCATGTTTTCCTGGCCGCCGGCGATGACGATCTGGGCGTCGCCGCACTTGATGGCCTGGGCCGCCAGCTGCACCGCCTTCAGGCCGCTGCCGCAGACCTTGCCGACCACGAAGGCCGGCACCATGTCGGGCAGGCCGGACTTGATCACCGACTGGCGCGCCGGGTTCTGGCCCAGGCCCGCGGTCAGCACCTGGCCCAGGATGACTTCGCTGATGGCTTCCGGCTTGATGCCGGTCTTGGCCAGCAAGGCCTTGATGACTTGCGCACCGAGATCGGCGGCGGCGATCTTCGACAGCGATCCACCAAATTTGCCGATTGCTGTTCTCTGTGCTGCAACAATGACGACGTCATCCATAATGCGCTCCTTTTATTGAAATGGCAGGAAGGCCTTTGCACGCGGCCTTCCATCAGAAACCCGGACGGCCATCTTAGTGCATTTCATCATGGAATGCGATACGGTGGATTTTCGGTATTTCGGCACTTCCGCCTTCACCGGCCAGCCCGCCCGGATCGGTCTTCAACTGCCGCCACCTACCCGCAAATGCGGCGTGCGGCTCAGGCGTCCTGGCCCAGCGTGATGATGTGGATCACCGTGCGGTAGAGCAGGAAGGCCGCGCCGTAGGCGGCGCGCTTGTACCAGCGCACGTGCTGGAAGTCCGACAGGTGCACCACGCGCCCGGTGGCCGCGCCCGCTTCGATCTCCTCGCGCAGGTATTGCGAGAAGGCGAGATCCTGCACCACCACGTTGGCTTCCTGGTTCACGAACAGCGACAGGCCGTCGTAGTTGCTGGAACCCACGGTCGACCATTTGTCATCCACCACCGCCACCTTGGCGTGCAGCTGGGTCTTGGTGTATTCGACGATGCGTACTCCCGCGCGCAGCAGCTTGGGGTAGAAGGAATGCGCCACCGCATCCTGCATCGCGAACTGGCCCACGCCCAACAGCAGCGTCACCTTCACGCCGCGCGAGGCGGCTTCTTCCAGCGCGCGGCGCATCTTGCGTCCCGGGGCGAAATACGGATTGGCCAGGAAGGCGCTCTCGCGCGCCCGGCCCAGCGCCTGCAGGTAGGCGCGCTGGATGGTGCGGCGGTTGCGGAAGTTGTCGCGCACCACCAGCGCGGCCTGGGTCTCGCCGTGCACCGGCACCGGCGGGCGATGGCGCAGGCGCTTGAAGTTCTCCCAGCGCGCCTTGAGCTTCATGTGGCCCACGCGCAGCCATTGCGCATCCATCTCGCGGTAGATGTCGTGCACCAGCGGACCGGTGATGCGCACGGCGAAATCCCAGCGCGGCGCCGGCAGCGGGATCGCGTGGCCGCTGTCGGAAATGAAGTCGTCGTTGATGTTGAGCCCGCCCACGAAGGCCACCTGGCGGTCCACCACGCACAGCTTGCGGTGGCTGCGCGCCACGCCGCGCCGGAACCAGGGGTTGAAGGCGCGATGCTGCACGCCGGCTGCGCCCAGCGTCTGCTTGAGCTGCCGGGTCTGCACCCGCCCGGTGCCCAGCCAGTCGTTGATCACATACACCACCACCCCGCGCGCGGCGGCGCGCTGCAAGGCGTCGCGCACCAGGATGCCGGTGTCGTCGATGGCGAAGATGTAGGTCTCGAGATAGATCTCCACCCGCGCCGCGTCGAGCGCGGCGATCAGGGCCGGATAGAAGGCCGCGCCGCTGTGCAGCAGGGCGATTTCGTTGCCGTCTGTGAAATGGACATGGCGCATGCAGGACTTGTTATGGTGTTATCGCTCAGTCGGGATGGGCCGGTGTCGGCGCGTGGCAGACCGCAGTCTACGCCAGGTGCAGCTCGCTGACGATGGGCGCGTGGTCGGACAGGCGCGCCCAGGGTCCGTCGGAGAGCACCTGCGCGGTATTGACCTTGAAGCCGCGCAGGTAAATACGGTCCAGCCGCAGCCACGGCATCATCGCCGGGAAGGTGCGGGCCGGGCGGATCGGCGCCGACAGCCCGCCCATGCGGCGCAGGCCGTTCATCAGGCCCTTGGCGTTGCCCAGCGGCTGGTCGAACACCTCCACCACGCCCAGGCTCTGGTACAGGGTCCGGCTGAGCTGGTTGGTCCAGTCGTTGAAGTCGCCCGCGATCAGCAGCGGCGCATCGGGCGGCGAAGAGTTGCGCACCGCCTCGATCAGCGCCTCGGTCTGGCGGCGCCGGCCGCCGGCGAACAATCCCAGGTGCACCACGTAGCAATGCACCTCGACGCCTTCCACCGGCACCACGCAATGCAGGATGCCGCGCGACTCGTAGGAATGGTCGGACACGTCCTGGTTGCGGAAGGAAGAGATCGCGAAACGCGAGATCAGCGCATTGCCGTGGTGGCCGTGGTCGTAGACGGCGTTCATGCCGTAGGCGGAATGGTGGGTGTCGCCGGCCAGGTATTCGTGCTGGCCCTGCTGCGGCCAGTTGGAGGCATGGCGCAGCGCGTTGAGGTCGTGCCGGCCCTGCACCTCCTGCAGGAACAGGATGTCGGCGTCGAGCTGGGCCAGGGCCTGCTTCAGCGCCAGGATGCGCGGCCGTCCGCCGAAGGAGGTCACGCCCTTGTGGATGTTGTATGTCGCCACGCGCAGCTTCATCTTTGCAACCTTTCTGTTGTTCTTTTCCGGTGCGCCGCGCCCTGCCCTCAGCTTGCGCCGGCCATGTAGCTCGGCAGCTGCAGGATGGCCTCGGCGTTGGACGGCGAGAAGCAGCGGTCGGCCGCTTCGCGGTAAGGCAGCCACTGGTAGCGCGTATGCTCGCGCGGCGCCAGCGTGACCGGAATGTCGCGCGGCACCAAGAGGCCGAAGACGTGTTCGGTGTTCTTCGTCACGCCCGGCGCATAGCGGTGCCGCCAGACCGGATAGATCTCGTAGATGTTGGAAAGTTGCCAGTCGCGCAAGTTGGCGGCGGGCACGGATCTTCCCTCATCACCGTCAAATTCTACGCCTGCGGCGCGAACGGCAATGCCGGTCTCTTCCTGCACTTCGCGTCGGGCGGTCTCCGACAGGACCTCGTCGGGCGCGTCCTTGGAACCGGTCACCGATTGCCAGAATCCGGCCTTGTCGGCGCGTTCTATCAGCAATACCTCGCGCTGGGCGGTGTGGATCACCACCAGCACCGATTCGGGGATCTTGTAGGGCTTGGTCTGCGTCATCTGCGTGTCCGTCATGCGGTCACCCGGCCGCGCCGGGAAAGCCACATTGTATCGGCAGCAAGCCGCTTCGCGCTCAGGCCGCCTGCTCGCTCTCGGCCACCAGCCAGCTGCGGAAGCTGCGCGCGGCGGCATGCTCGATGCGGTCGCGCGGCCATACCGCGTAGTAGCCGCCGCCCAGGCTGGCGCTGGCCTCGCAGGCGCGCACCAGCAGGCCGGCCTGCATGCAGGCGTCGATCATGTGACGCCAGGCCAGCACGATGCCGTGCCCTTCCATGGCCAGCTGCAACAGGATGGGATATTGGTTGGACAGGATCTGGTGCTCGATGCGCGCGTCCGGCATGCCGTTGTGCGCCAGCCAGTTCTGCCATGACATCCACTGGCGCTGGCCGTCCTCCAGCAACAGCAGGGTCTCGTTGCGCAGGTCCTGCGGCGACAGCTTGCGGCCGGCCAGGTAGGACGGCGAGCAGACCGGGAACACCTCCTCGTCATACAGCCGGCGCGCCGCCATGCCCGAAGGCGGTCCGTCGCGCAGGAAATAGATGCCCATGTCGAAGTCGGTCTCCGACAGGAAAGCCAGGCTGTCGTTGACGATCAGGCGCAGGTGGCAATCCGGATGCAGCGCGCGAAAACGCGCCAGGCGCGGCGTGAGCCACAGCACCGCCACGCCCGAGGAACAGGCCACCGTCAGCTCCTGGTGGCCCTTGCGCTTCATCACGTCTTCGGTGGCCTCGGCGCAGTCGACCAGCAGGCGCTGCACCAACGCGGCGTAGCGCTGGCCGCTGACGGTCAGGCGCAGGGCGCGCGGTTCGCGCAGGAACAGCTTCTTGCCGAGGAAACGCTCCAGCTGCGCGATCTGGCGACTGACCGCGCTTTGCGTGAGGTGCAGTTCGGCGGCGGCGCGCGTGAAGCTGCCGTGTCGCGCGACAGCCTCGAAGGCGATCAGCGACGGCAGCGGGGGAAGCGGGGAAATACGCATGGATGACGCTCCAACATGTCTCGGTAACAAGCCGAATGTTAGAGCGAAAAGCATGCCCGCCGGGAACGATGTTGACATCGTCCCGGCGGGCAGGAATCACGCGCGGCTGCGGTGGATGTAGCCGGCCTGCATGACCAGCGAGAGATGCTCGCCCTGGCCGGTCAGCAACGTGATGTCTTGCAGCGGGTTGCCGTCGACCACGATCAGGTCGGCCTGGGCGCCGGCGCGCACCGTGCCCAGCACGCCTTCGCGCTGCAGGATGGCGGCGGCGATCGAGGTGGCCGAGCGGATGGTTTCCAGGTTGCCAAGGATCTCGGCGCGGATGATGAACTCGTGCGACTGGTCCTGGTGCATCTCGCCCAGCAGGTCGGAGCCGAAGCCCATCGGCACGCCGGCGTCGGCGTAGATGCGCAGGGAATCGCGGCCGGCCTGGCGCACCGACTCGATCTTGGCCACGGAGTCGGCCGGCAGGCCCAGGCGCGCGCCGTCGCGCGCCAGCGAATCGTAGGTGACCAGCGTGGGCACCACGAAGGCGCCGTGCTCGCGCATTACCTTGGCGGCCTCGGCGTCGACCAGGTTGCCGTGTTCGATGGTGCGCACGCCGCAACGTACTGCGCGCGAGATGGCGCGGCCGGTATAGGCGTGCGCCATCACATAGGTCTGCGCCGCTTCGGCCTCGGCCACGATGGCGCGGATCTCGTCTTCGCTGTACTGGGTGTTGCCGATCGGGTCGGTCGGCGAAGCCACGCCGCCGGAGGCCATGATCTTGATCTGGGTGGCGCCCTTCTGCAGTTCTTCGCGGGCGGCCAGGCGCACCGCGTCCACGCCGTCGGCCACGCGCGCAATCGCGCCGGCGCGGAAGGCGCAGGAGCACGGCTCCAGCACGTCTGAGCGCGGACGGAAGTCGCCGTGCCCGCCGGTCTGCGACAGCGCCTTGCCGGACGGGAAGATGCGCGGCCCCGGCACCAGGCCGATGGCGATCGCCTGCGCCAGGCCCCAGTCGGCGCCGCCGGCGTCGCGCACCGAGGTGAAGCCGCGGCTGAGCATCGCCTCGACGATGGGCAAGGCGCGGATCGAAGTCAGCGAACCGGGCTGGATCGCGTTCAGGCCGAGGTTGGCCAGCGAGGCCAGCACGTGCACGTGGCAGTCGATCAGGCCGGGCATGACGGTCTTGCCGGCGACGTTGATGACGCGCGCGCCGGGCACATCCAGCGGCGTGGCCGAGACGTCGATGATGCGGTCCTTTTCGATCAGGACGTCGTGGCGCGGGAACAGGCTGCCCAGCGCGGGGTCGAGGACGTTGCCGCCCTGCAGGAGAATCTTGGTCATGGCAGAAATTAAGCTTGTTGCAGGTAATGCGGCTCGCGCACGAAGCGTGTGCCGATGAAGCTGATGGCGGCGGCGATCATCACGTAGAAGGCCGGCGCCATGGTGCTGCCGGTGGCGGCGATGAGCCAGGTGATGAAGAACGAGGCGAAGCCGCCGAAGATGGTCACGGCCAGGTTGTAGGCCACCGACAAGCCGGTCGACAGCACCTTGGCCGGGAACAGTTCCGAGAACGCGGCCAGGATGGGGCCGGTGTAGGCCGCGATCAGCACGCCGAACACCAGCTGGAACAGCAGCAGCGAAGCCAGCGACGGCGCCGTGTTGATGTAGGCGAACATGGGGTAGGCCAGCACCAGGATCAGGAAGGCCGAGCCGGACAGGAACAGGCGGCGACCGCGACGGTCGGCCAGGCGGCCGACGATGGGCGCGAACACCATGATGCACAGGCCGCCCACCATGCCGGCGATGAAGCCGGTCGACTGCGGCAGCTTCAGCACCTTGATCGAATAGGTCGGCATGTAGAACAGCAGCACATACGTGCACACCGTCCACAGGATCACCATCGAGAAGCTGGCGGTGGTCTCGCGCGGGAAGTTGCGGATCACTTCCTTGAGCGGCGAGTCGGTCTTGTCCTTTTCTTCGAGGAAGGCCGGGGTCTCGTCGAGGTGATTGCGGATGTAGTAGCCCACCGGGCCGATCACGATGCCCAGCAGGAACGGCAGGCGCCAGCCCCAGCTGGCCAGCGATTCGGCGTCCAGGCTGGAGGTGACGAAGGTGCCGACCGCGGCGCCCAGCAGCACGGCCACGCCGATGCTGGCCTGGATCCAGCTGGAGTAATAGGCGCGTTCCTTTTCCGGCGCGTACTCGGTCAGGAAGGCGGTCGCGCTGCCCATCTCGCCGCCGGCCGAGAAGCCTTGCAGCAGGCGCGCGACGACGATCAGCATCGGCGCGAACAAGCCGATCTGCTCATAGGTCGGCGCCAGACCGATGATGGTGGTGCCAAGCGCCATCAGCAGGATGGTGACCGACAGCGCCGCCTTGCGGCCGACGCGGTCGGCGTAGATGCCGAGGAGGATGCCGCCCACCGGACGCATGAAGAAGCCCACGCCGAAGGTGGCCACCGCCAGCAGCAGCGAGGTCAGCTCGTTGCCGGTCGGGAAGAACAGCTTGGCGATGATGACCGCGAAGAAGCTGTAGACGGTGAAGTCGAACCACTCGAGGCCGTTGCCGATGACGGTGGCGACGATGGCGCGGCGGCGCTGGTTGCTGCTGACCAGCGGCATCCCGCTGGCCGGTACGGTGTTGGCTTGCATGATCTCCCCTCATGTTGAATACGCGCCGATGATAGGGGGAGCGGCAAGCGAGCCGGAAATGATATCTGCGCATGCGGCCATGACGGGTATGCATGCGTGCGAAATGATTTACGCCGCGCGCAGGCATGAAAAAAGGCGCATGCATCGCTGCATGCGCCCTTCTTCATTTGCCGCTCCGCTGCGGCGATCAGGCCTTCACGGCCGGTTCCGCATTGCGCAGGCGGATGTGCAGTTCGCGCAGCTGCTTCTCGTCGACCGCCGACGGCGCCTGCGTCAGCAGATCCTGCGCGCGCTGGGTCTTGGGGAAGGCGATCACGTCGCGGATCGACTCGGCGCCGGCCATCATGGTGACCAGGCGGTCCAGGCCGAAGGCGATGCCGCCGTGCGGGGGCGCGCCGTATTGCAGCGCGTCCAGCAGGAAGCCGAACTTCAGGCGCGCTTCCTCGTCGTCGATCTTCAGCGCGCGGAACACCTTGCTCTGCACGTCGGCGCGGTGGATACGCACCGAACCGCCGCCCAGTTCCCAGCCGTTCAGGACCATGTCGTAGGCCTTGGCGATGGCGGCGCCCGGGTTGGTCGAGATGAAGTCCTCGTGGCCATCCTTGGGCGAGGTGAACGGGTGGTGCAGCGCGACCCAGCGCTGGTTGTCTTCGTCGTACTCGAACATCGGGAAGTCGACCACCCACAGCGGACGCCATTGGTCGTCGAACAGGCCGCTCTTCTTGCCGAACTCGCTGTGGCCGATCTTCACGCGCAGCGCGCCGATGGCGTCGTTGACCACCTTGGCCTTGTCGGCGCCGAAGAAGATCAGGTCGCCGTCCTGGGCGCCGGTCTTCTCGATGATGGCGTTCAGGGCCGCGTCATGGATGTTCTTGACGATAGGCGATTGCAGGCCGTCGCGACCCTTGGCCTTCTCGTTGACCTTGATGTAGGCCAGGCCCTTGGCGCCGTAGATGGCGACGAACTGGGTGTAGGCGTCGATTTCCGAACGCGGCATTTCGGCGCCGCCCGGCACGCGCAGGCCGACCACGCGGCCGCCTTCGCTGTTGGCGGCGCCCGAGAAGACCTTGAAGTCCACGTCCTTCATCACCTCGGTCAGCTCGGTGAATTCCAGCTTGACGCGCATGTCCGGCTTGTCGGAGCCGTACATGCCCATGGCGGTGGCGAAGTCCATCACCGGGAACGGGTTCGGCAGGTCGATGTCCAGCGCCTTCTTGAACACCAGGCGGATCATGCCTTCGAACAGGTCGCGGATCTCCTGCTCGTTCAGGAACGAGGTCTCGCAGTCGATCTGGGTGAATTCGGGCTGGCGGTCGGCACGCAGGTCTTCGTCGCGGAAGCACTTGGTGATCTGGTAGTAGCGGTCGAAGTTGGCCACCATCAGCAGCTGCTTGAACAGCTGCGGCGACTGCGGCAGGGCGAAGAATTCGCCGGCGTTCACGCGCGACGGCACCAGGTAGTCGCGCGCGCCTTCCGGGGTCGACTTGGTCAGCATCGGGGTTTCGATGTCGATGAAGCCGTTCTCGTCCAGGAACTTGCGCACTTCCATGGCCACCTTGTAGCGCAGGCGCAGGTTGTTCTGCATCTGCGGACGGCGCAGGTCCAGCACGCGGTGGGTCAGGCGGGTGGTTTCCGACAGGTTGTCGTCGTCCAGCTGGAACGGCGGCGTGACCGACGGGTTCAGCACTTCCAGCTCATGGCACAGCACTTCGATCTTGCCCGACTTCAGGTTGGCGTTGCCGGTGCCCTCGGGGCGGCTGCGCACCACGCCGGTGATGCGCAGGCAGAACTCGTTGCGCACCGATTCGGCGTTCTTGAAGACTTCGGCGCGGTCCGGGTCGCACACCACCTGCACCAGGCCTTCGCGGTCGCGCAGGTCGATGAAGATCACGCCGCCGTGATCGCGGCGACGGTGCACCCAGCCGCACAGGCTGACGGTTTGGCCGAGCAGTGCCTCGGTAGTGAGGCCACAGTATTGGGTTCGCATGGACATGGTTCTGATTCCGTTGACAGTGTTCTTGTTTGATTCGAATGGGGTGGTATCGGGCGGAGGCGGGGCTGGGCGGCGTGGGTCACGCCGTCCGCCCCGTCAATTGTGCGGCGCCGCCGGTTCGGTGATGATTTTCTTGTCGGCCGCCATCTCGGGGGCCACGACGCCCATCGAGACGATGTACTTCAGGGCCTCGTCGACCGACATGTCGAGTTCGATGGAGTCCGCGCGCGGCAGCATCAGGAAGAAACCGGATGTGGGGTTGGGCGTGGTCGGCACGTAGACGCTGATGAAATCGCCCTGCAGGTGGTTCTTCACCTCGCCGCCGGGGGTGCCGGTCAGGAAGGCGATGGTCCACGAACCCTGGCGCGGGTACTGGATCAGCACGGCCTTGCGGAAGGCATTGCCGGAGGACGAGAACAGCGTATCCGACACCTGCTTGACGCTGGAGTAGATCGACTTCACCACCGGGATGCGGGTCAGCAGCCCTTCCCACACCGAGACGATCTGGCGGCCGATGAAGTTGCGCGCGGCCAGGCCGGTCAGGAAGATGATCAGCAGCGTGAGGATGGTGCCCAGGCCGGGAATGTAGAAGCCCAGCAGCGCCTCCGGCCGCCAGCTCGGCGGCAACAGCAGCAGCGACTGGTCCATGGTGCTGATGATCAGGTTCAGCACCCACAGCGTGATCGCCAGGGGGACGAGAATCAGCAGGCCGGTAATGAAGTATTTGCGCATGGGTCCTTGATGGCTCTTCAGCTGGCGCTGGAAGCCGGAGTGGTCGAAGCGGCGGGAGCTGCAGGAGCGGCAGCGGGAGCCGGGGCAGCCGCAGGCGCGGCGGCGGCCGGCGCGCTGGCGGGCGGCGTAGTGGTGGCGGCGGCGTCGGACGAGGCCAGGCCGGTGCCGGTGGCGCCCACGCTGTTGGCCGTGCCGCTGCCGTTGCCGCGGAAATCGGTCACGTACCAGCCCGAACCCTTCAACTGGAAGCCGGCGGCTGTCAGCTGCTTCCTGAAACTGTCCTTGCTGCAGGACGGGCAAACGGTCAACGCATCGTCGGAGATCTTCTGCAAGACATCCTTGGCAAAACCACACGCTTCGCAGCGATACGCGTAAATCGGCATGACTAACTCCGCAAAAAACTTCCAAAACCCTGAATTATAAAGGCTTTTGGCGTGTTTTTTGCGAACCCTGCGGCGACTTGTCCACAAGCTGTGGTTTCCCGCCTGCGGCGGCGCATCACGGGTGGGGTGTGGATATGTTGACAAGCCGCCCGAAGGCGGCTTTCCCGGTGGAAAATCCGTCGCCCGGGCAGGCGACTCAGGCGCCCCCTGGCAAGCTCAGGCCGCCACCGGCGCGGCGCGGGTGGCGCGCAGGGTGTCGAGAAATTCCCTGCACCACCAGTGCACGTCGAACTCGCGGATGTTCTCCATCAGCACGGCATGGCGCTCGCGCCGCTCCGACAGCGACATCTGCAACGCCTGCTGGATCACCTGGGCGGCGCCGTGGGTGTCGTAGGGGTTGATGATGAGGGCCTGCTTCATCTGCTCGGCCGCGCCGGCGAAGCGCGACAGCACCAGCACGCCGGGGTCTTCCTCGTCCTGGGCGGCGACGAACTCCTTGGCCACCAGGTTCATGCCGTCGCGCAGCGGCGTCACCAGCGCGACCGCGCAGGCGCGGTACAAACCCGGCAGGCGCTTGCGCGCCACGGTGCGGTGGATGTAGCGGATCGGCATCCAGTCGAAGTCGCCGAAGTCGCCGTTGATGGAGCCGCACAGGCTTTCCAGCTCGCGCTGGATGTCGCCGTAGGCCTCCACGTCCTCGCGGCTGGGGGAGGCGATCTGCAGCAGCGTGGCGCTGTGGCGGTTTTCCGGATACAGGCGCAGCAGCTCGCGGAAGGCGCGGATGCGCTGCGGCAGGCCCTTGGAATAATCCAGCCGGTCGACGCCGATCAGCAGGCGCCGGCGCGAGTATTCGGCCTTGGTGCTTTCATAGGTGTCGCGCGCCTCCTTGGCGCGACCCAGGCGCTGGAAATCGGCCACGTCGATGCCGATCGGGAAGGCCCCCGCGTGCACGGTGCTGTTGAAAGCGCGGAACTGGTTGGCGCCGACCGGCTCGGCGGTCGCCTCGGCCTGCACGTACTGCGCGAAGTGCTGCAGGTCGGCGTGGTTCTGGAAGCCCACCAGGTCGTAGGCGAACAGCGCGCGCATCAGCCATTCGTGCGAGGGAATCGCGGTCAGGATCGGCGGCGGCGGCAGCGGGATGTGCAGGAAGAAGCCGATGCGCGCCTCGCAGCCCATGGCGCGCAGCTCGGCCGCCAGCGGGATCAGGTGGTAGTCGTGGATCCAGACGATGTCGTCGCGCTTCAACAGCGGGAACAGCTTGCGGGCGAACAGCTGGTTCACGCGGCGGTAGCCGCCCAGGTGGCCCGACTCGAAGTGCGCCAGGTCCAGCCGGTAATGGAACACCGGCCACAGCACGCCGTTGGCGTAGCCGCGGTAGTAGGCGTCGTGGTCGTCCTGGCACAGGTCGAGCTCGGCCAGGGTCACGCTGCCGGCCTGGTGCACGTGCAGTTCGCCCTCGCCGGGCGTACCGCCTTCGACCACCTTGCCGCTCCAGCCGAACCACAGGCCTCCGGTCCTTCTCAATGTCTCGCCCAACGCCACCGCAAGTCCGCCCGCCGCGGGCTTGCGCGGGTCGGCCAAACGGTTGGATACCACTACCAGTCTACCCATCAGATCACCGCCTCCCATGATGCGGACAAGCGCATCGCACAGTTGATAATGCCCACCATCGAATAGGTCTGCGGGAAGTTGCCCCACATCTGGCGCGTGACCGGATGCGTGTCTTCGGACAGCAGGCCGAGGTGGTTGCGCGCGTCGAGCATCGCCTTGAAGATTTCGCGCGCCTGCTCCTTGCGGCCGATGCGCGCCAGCGCGTCGATGCGCCAGAAGGTGCAGATGTTGAATGCCGTCTCGGGCCGGCCGAAGTCGTCCGGCGCCTCGTAGCGGCGCATGTAGGGGCCGTCGCACAAGGATTTTTCCAGCGCGTCGACGGTGGCGATGAAACGCTTGTCGGTCGGCGCGATCAGGCCGACCTCCACCATCAGCAGCACGCTGGCGTCGAGGTCGCGTCCGCCGAAGCTCTCGGCATAGGCCTGGCGCTGCTCGTTCCAGGCCTCGGTCAGGATGCGCTCGCCGATCTCCTTGGCGCGCGCGCCCCAGTAGGCGGCGCGCTCGGGCAGGTCGACCCGCGCGGCGATCTTGGCCAGGCGGTCGCAGGCGGCCCAGCTCATCAGCGCCGACGAGGTATGGATGCGCGAGCGGGTGCGCAGCTCCCACATGCCGGCGTCGGGCTGGTCGTAGACCTCGTAGGCGCGCTCGCCCACCGCCTCCAGATGCTGGAAATGCTCGGCCCCGGCGCGATGGTGCAGGCGCATGTCGTGGAAGGCCTGGGCCGCGCCCAGCACGATGTTGCCGTAGACGTCGTGCTGGAAGTGTTCATAGGCCTGGTTGCCCACGCGCACCGGGCCGAAATTCTGGTAGCCCGGCAAATGGTCGAGGATCTGCTCCGGCAAGGCCTCTTCCAGGCCGATGCCGTACAGCGGCTGCACATGGCCGCCGCCGGAGCGCACCACCACGTTGGTCATCCAGCGCAGGTAGTCTTCCATGGTGCCCAGCTCGGACAGGCTGTTGAGCGCGCGCACCACGAAGAAGGCGTCGCGCAGCCAGCAGTACCGGTAGTCCCAGTTGCGCTGGCTGCCCGGCGCCTCGGGCACGCTGGTGGTCATCGCCGCGATGATGGCGCCGGTGTCTTCGAACACCGACAGCTTGAGCGTGATGGCGGCGCGGATCACGGCGTCCTGCCATTCCAGCGGCGTGGCCAGCGCGCGGCTCCAGTTGCGCCAGTAGGCTAGGGTTTCCTGTTCGAAGTCGCGCGCGGTGTCGTTGATGCCGGCGTGCAGCGTCTCGTCGGGGCCGAGGATGAAGTTGTACGGCCGGCTGACCACGAAGGCGGTCTCGCCGACGATGTAGCTGATCGGGGCGTCGGTGTTCAGGCGCAGCGTCTGCTCGTCGCCCACGAAACGGATGTGGTTGCTGCCGCGCGTCTCCAGCGGCTCCTCGCGGCCCCAGTTGAACTTGGGACGCAGGATCACGCGCATGCGCGGCGCGCCCGACAGCGGGTGGATGCGGCGCACCAGCTGCAGCGGGCGGAAGAAGCGTCCGCGGCTGGCGAAGCGCGGCGCGAAGTCGGTGATCTCCACGCCCTGCCCCAGCGTGTCGTACAGGCGGGTGCGCAGCACCGCCGTATTGGGCTCGTACCACTGCTCGCTGTGCGAGAAGTTCTCCAGCTGGAAGGCCCACAGGCTGCCGTTGTCGCTGGGATCGAGCAAGGCATTGAAGACGGGGTCGCCGTCGAAGCGCGGCAGGCAGCACCAGACGATGCGTCCCATCTTGTCGACCAGCGCCGAGAAGGCGCAATTGCCGATCACCCCAAGCTCCAGCGAAGAGGTGGATGGATTGTCGTGCGCCTGGGCGGCGAGGTGCGGCTGCTCGGACTGTTGCGTCTGGGAGTGCGGCTGCGGCTGCGGTTCCTTGTGCGGGTCGGTGCTGGGCTGGCTCATGGTTCCCTCGTGTTCTGTTGGGCAGATTTCTTGGCGGAGTACGATGTGCTGCTAAAGACGGTACGGCGTAAAGACGGGTACGGCGAAGGCATTGCTGCGGCGCTAGCCGGCGGTTTCTTCCTGCCGGGGGCGGCCGGCCGAGCCGGCCTCCAGCGCTGCGCGCAGCAGCGCGCGCACGGCAGCCGGGTCGCCCACGCGCACGCGGGCCTGGCTGGGGCCGGCGCCGACCTTGATGCCAAGGCCGCGCCCGGTCTGACCAGGGGCCTCGGCCTGCGCCACGGCGAAACCGGCCTCGTCGGTGACGTCGTCGCCGACGAACACCGGACGGCGGCCGCGAAACGGCGACTCATTCATGAACGCGGCCACGGCGTCGCCCTTGTTGGTATGCGGCTTGGCCTCGACCACCATCTTCCCGTTGAGCATGGAAAACCCGGGCTCGTGCTTCAGCGCGTCCATCATGGTCTCGATGCAGCGCTGCTCGAGGTGGGGCGCGTGGCGGTAGTGCAGCGCCAGCGCGCCGCGCTTCAACTCCAGCTGCAGGTCGGGATGGGCGGTGACCAGCGGCAACAGGCGCTCGCGCAGGTGATGCACGTCGGCCACCGGCAGCTGGATGATGCGGCCGTCGGCGGTGCGCCGCTCGGCGCCGTGCACGCCGGCCATGGGCAGGCGCAGCGGCGCGAGGAAGAAATCGAGCTGGTCCAGGGGGCGGCCGCTGACGATGGCCAGCGCGCCGTCCGATTCTTGTTGTATCCGCTGCAGGAGCGTGATCAGTTCCGGCGGCACCACAATATCTTCGGGTTGCGGCGCGAGATCGACCAGGGTTCCGTCGAAGTCCAGAAATAACGCATCGGCAGCAAAATCGTAATGTCGAGTTTGCTCTGTCATGGTCTGTCAGGTTGATGAAAAGCAAATAAGTTCCTATTGCCTATCAAACAACTTATCGTTTTACTATCGAATTAACGCGAATAGCCGCACAAAAACACGGCCCGGAACAGGCTTTGACAGCGTTCGCCGCCGCAGTTTCTGATGAGGTACAAGAATCCTGCCCGTCCTTTCACGCATCGTGCGCGTTAGCCCATGGCCAGGCCGGCGGACAAAAGAAAACGGCCGCGCGGCAATGCCGGGCGGCCGTTCGATGGGCGCAGGGGATCAGGACTGCGCGCTGCCCTCGGGCGCAGCGGCCAGGATGGGCGGCATCGGCGCCAGCAGCTGCGGCATCAGCGAACCCACCACCATGCCGCCGATGGAGAACAGCAGGCCGGCCAGTTGCGGCGGCCACAGGCCTTCCGGCGCGACGTATTCCAGCGTGATCCACGACAGCAGGCCCAGCACCATCGCCATGAGCGCGCCCTGGCGGGTGGCGCGCTTCCAGTAGACGCCGAAGGCCAGCGGCACGAAGGCGGCGACCAGGGTCACCTTGTACGCGTTCTCGACCATTTCATAGATGCTGGACTGGCTGTTGAGCGCCAGCGAGGTCACGCCGACGGTAAAGATCAGCACCACCGCGCGCATCGAGAAGAGGAACTCGCGGTCGTTCTTCCAGGGGCGGATTTCCTTGAGCACGTTCTCGGTGAAGGTCACCGACGGCGCCAGCAGCGTGGCGCTGGCGCAGCTCTTGATGGCCGACAGCAGCGCGCCGAAGAACATCACCTGGGCGAACACCGGCATCTTTTCCATGATCAGCGTGGGCAGCACCAGCTGGGAGTCGGTCTCCAGCAGGCGCGACACCATGGCCGGGTCGATCAGCGTGGCCGAGTAGGCCAGGAAGATGGGGATGAACACGAAGCAGAAGTAGATCACGCCGCCCAGCACCGAGGCGTTGCGGGCAACGTTTTCATTCTTGGACGACATCACACGCTGGAACACGTCCTGCTGCGGGATGGAGCCCAGCATCATGGTGATCCACGCGGCGAAGAACCACAGCACGTCCTTGACGTTGGGCGAAGGCCAGAAGTCGAACTTGCCGGCCTCGGCCGCATGCTGGATCACCACGCCGGGGCCGCCGACCATGCCCGAGACTTCCCAGCCGATGTAGATCATGCCGACCACCACGATGATCATCTGCAGGAAGTCGGTGATGGCCACCGCCCACATGCCGCCCATCAGGGTGTAGATCAGCACGCTGCCGGCGCCGATGATCATGCCCCAGTGCATGGGGATGTAGCCGCCGGAAACGACGTTGAACACCAGGCCCAGCGCCTTGATCTGCGCCGCCACCCAGCCCAGGTAAGAGATCACGATGCAGATGGTGACCAGCATTTCGGCGGCGCGGCCATAGCGCTTCTTGTAGTAGTCGCCGATGGTCAGCAGGTTCATGCGGTACAGCTTCTTGGCGAAGAACACGCCGACCAGGATCAGGCACAGCGAGGAGCCGAAGGGGTCGGCCACGATGCCGCCCAGGCCTTCCTTCAGGAAGGTCGACGACACTCCCAGCACCGCCTCCGAACCGAACCAGGTGGCGAACACCGTCGCCGTCACCACCGACATCGGCAGCGCGCGGCCGGCCACGGCGTAGTCCTTCGAACTCTTCACGAACTTGGTGGCGTACAAGCCGATGCCGACCGAGATGACCCAATAGAGGACGACGAACCAGAGGAGTGCATTCATGCCTTATTCCTTGCAATCAGAACCTGTTCTGAGGCCTGGGGGATGGTAGAAAAACGCGCATTATAGCGGCAACTTCGGCGCGCCAAGCCGCTTGGGCGTGACATTTACGCGCCTGTCCGCAACAGGCCACAGTCGGCCGCGGCGGGCCTTGTCGGCAAGCAAGAAGCGCTCCCGCCAGCGGAGCGAAAATGGGAGGGAATGCGAGGAGAGGTGCCAGGAGGAAATATCGCTGCTGCGGCCGCCGCGACGAAGGCGCCGCGGCCCGGGCGGGATCGCAGGCTCAGGGAGCCAGGAAATCAGGAAACCGGAAGCGCAGCCGCGGCTCAGGCGCCGCCGGCGCTGCGTTCGTAGGCGGGGCAACCGTCCTTGCCCCATTTGCCGTTGCACAGCTTCCACAGGCAGCTCTCGCGCGCGAACAGCGACAGCGCGCTGCACTGCTGGACCTGCTCGCCCACTGAAGGCGGCGCCACCTCGACCACGTCGGGTTCCGGTATCGCGGCCTGGCTGCGTTCGGCCTTGGCGCGGGCGGCGGCCAGCTGCGCCTCGGCCTCGCGACGGCGCTGCTCGCGCAGGGCCTGCGCGGCGTCTTCGCGGCGATGGCGCGCCTCGGCGGTGGCGCGCTTCTGCGCCAGCAGGTGCGCCTTTTCTTCGGATTCCTGCTGGAGGATGGCGATGGCGTCGCGCACCGGCATCTGCTCGGCCGGCTCGTCGATGACGGCGGCAGCGGGCGCTGCGGCGGCCGGGGCCGGCGCCGCCTTCCTCAGCGAGGGCAGCTCCGGCGCCATGGGCTTGAGTCCGCGCTGCGGCCACGAGGCCTGCGACGTCCACCACAAGGCCAGGCCGATGGCCGCCAGCGTCAGCAGCGACACCGGCCACGCCGCGCGCGCCGAACCGGCGACTTCATGCGGTGCGGGCCGGCTGGCCGGGCTTGCGGTCTCGGGTTGCGGCTGGAGCTGGGGTTGGCGTTGGGGTTGCGGCAGCGGCACGGCCGCCGGGAACGCCTGGGAGCCGACCAGCGGGGCCACCGCGTCCGGCAGGACAGGCGCCTCCCGCGTGCTCACGGGAGCGGCGGACGGCGCAGATTCCAGGCGGGCTTCTGCCGCGGCCGCCTCGGTCACGACGGCGGCCGTCACGGAGGCGGCGGCGACGGCGGCGGCGGTGATGTGCGACGCGCGGATTTCCAGCTCGTCGTCGGCGATGATGTTTTCTTCCGGAGCGGGTTGCACGAGCGTGTCCAGGCCGGCATCTGGCGATGCCGCCGGTTTGTCGCCCTCTTCCCCTTTGCGATGCAGGACCTGCATTTCCTTCCCCTGTGTTTCGCTACGACCGCCGTCCCGACGGAAATGGTTGCGCCCCCACGAAACCCGCCCTCCGGGCGATGCGCGAAAAGGCAAAGCCCACGCTGTTTCGCGGGATGGGTTTCTGCGTCTGATTGTGTTTCTGCCCGGTCTCCGTGGTCGCTGTGTTCAGCGTTTTTTCTTCGGGCGTATTTTTTTCGACGGAAGGCTATTTTGCTCCCAAATTTCCGAAAGGCAAATCAAAGTTTGCGCTTGCCGTGAAATTTCCACAGCCCAGCACCGGCGCGTGTTGCCGGGCGGCCAACAAAAGCAAAACGGCAGCCGCGTCGCCGCGGCTGCCGTCATGACTGAGCGTCAACAGATCACATCAGCTGACGATGCTTTCCAGCGCAAACAGGTCGGACGGATTCTCACGCTTGCGGATCAGATGTGCACGCACGCCGTCGACCAGCACCTCGGCGGCGCGGCCGCGGGTGTTGTAGTTGGACGCCATGGTCATGCCGTAGGCGCCGGCCGAGGCGAAGGCCAGCAGGTCGCCCTGTTCGATGGCCAGCTCGCGGCCGCGCGCCAGCCAGTCGCCGGACTCGCACACCGGGCCGACCACGTCGTAGACCTGGGCGCCGGCGGCGTCTTCCTTGACCGCCTTCACGCCGTGCCAGGCTTCGTACATGGCCGGGCGCATCAGGTCGTTCATGGCGGCGTCGACCACGGCGAAGTTCTTGCTCTCGCCGTGCTTGAGGTACTGCACTTCGGTCAGCAGCACGCCGGCGTTGCCGACGATGGAGCGGCCCGGCTCGAACATCACCTGGATCTGGCGGCCGCCGTACTTTTGCTTGCGCCAGGCGTCCACGCGGGCGAACACGCGCGCCAGGTAGTCGCCGACGGCGACCGGCTGCTCGTCGTCGTAGCGGATGCCGATGCCGCCGCCGATGTCGAGGTGATGGATGTGGATGCCTTCGGCTTCCAGCGCGTCGACCATGTCGATCACCTTGTCCAGCGCTTCCAGCAGCGGCGAGTCGTCCAGCAGCTGCGAACCGATGTGGCAGTCGATGCCGACCACTTCGATGTTGGGCAGCGCGGCGGCGGTGCGGTAGCAGTTCAGCGCGTCTTCATAGGCCACGCCGAACTTGTTTTCCTTCAGGCCGGTGGAGATGTAGGGATGGGTCTTGGCGTCGACGTTGGGGTTCACGCGCAGCGAGATGCGCGCGCGCTTGCCCATTTCGCCGGCCACTTCGTTCAGGCGCGCCACCTCGGGGATGGACTCGACGTTGAAGCACAGGATGTCGTGCTCCAGCGCCAGCTTCATCTCGTCGCGGCCCTTGCCCACGCCGGAGAAGATGACCTTGCGCGCGTCGCCGCCGGCGGCCACCACGCGCAGCAGCTCGCCGCCGGAGACGATGTCGAAGCCCGAACCCAGCTGGCCCAGCAGGTTCAGCACCGCCAGGTTGGAGTTGGACTTGACCGAATAGCACACCAGCGCGCCTTCATCGCCGCGGCCGGCCTTGCGGCAGGCGTCGGCGTAGGCCGAGAAGTTCTCGACCAGGGCGGCCTTGGAATAGACATAGAGCGGCGTGCCGAACTGGGCGGCCAGGGCCTGCAGGGACACTTGTTCGGCGTGCAGCACGCCGTTGCGATAGCTGAAATGGGACATGGGAGTCGTTGATGCGAAATCTGTTGTGGGGTCCGGCGCGCCCTTTGCCTGCCATGGGGGCGCCGGCGTGAAGCTCTTGCCTGGCGGCGCCGGCTTACTTGACGGCGCTGTCGGCCGCGTCCGGTTTCGAGACGGCGCCGCCGGCCTGCGCATCGGCCGGTTTGGGCGTGGTCTGCACCAGCGGATCGGGCGGGATCCTGGGCATGTACAGCGGCCCCTTCTGGCCGCAGCCGGCAAGGATCAGGAGCGACGAGAACGTCGCCAGTGCGGCTGCGCGGCGGGCAAGAGAATAGTGTGACTTCACGATAAAATGGCGGATTACATCGAAATCTTAGAATGACTTGGAGTTTAGCATGACGGAATCGGAATTCCTGGACCTGGCGGACGCGACCTTGTCGACCATTGAAGCCGTGCTGGAAAAGGCCTGCGACGAGGGCGACCTGGACGTCGAATGCAGCCGCAGCGGCAATGTCCTGGAGGTCGAGTGCATCAACGACGGCTCCAAGATCATCATCAACAGCCAGGCGCCCATGAAGGAAATGTGGGTGGCCGCGCGCTCCGGCGGCTTTCACTACCGCTACGACGGCGCCCACTGGAAGAACACCCGCGACGGCTCCGAGCTGTATGCGGCCCTGTCGGAAATCGTCAGCGCCCAGGGCGGCGTGCAGGTCAGCCTGCAGCCCTGAAGCACGGCGTGCGCGTGCACGCCGCCGCTGCGCCGGCCGCCTCCTGATCCGGATATGATGCGGCGCGGGTCGCCTTTTGGGCGATGCGCCGCTTATACTTGCGTGTTTTCCGTTTCCATCTATTTACATCAGCCGATCTGAAGCCGGCAGCATCCATGCGTCGTTCCCTTTTGCCCTCCAGGCGACATCCCGCCTTCCTGTTCCTGCAACGCGGACTGGCGCGCCTGCGCTGGATCATCGTGCTGACGGTGCTGGCGGTGGCGGCCGCGATCGGCGTGCCGCGCGTGGCCGAGCGCATCGCCCATGATCACGGCCCGCAGGCGCAGGCGGTCGACGCCGACCTGCGCGCCATCGCCGCCGGGCTGGAACAATACCGCAAGGACAACGGCCGCTATCCCAGCACCCAGCAAGGCCTGCTGGCGCTGGTGATCCGCCCGACGCGCGCGCCGCTGGCGCCGGCCTGGCAGGTCGGCGGCTACGTCGAACGCCTGCCGCGCGACCCTTGGGGCAACCCTTACCAATACGGCGCCGATGACGACGGCGGCAGCTTCCAGCTGTTCTCCTTCGGCCAGGCCGGCCCTGACGGCGGCGAAGACGACCCGCACGTGATCCGCCTGCACTGACGTGCACCGGCGCCCGTGCCGGGCGCCCCCCTCTCCCCCGCTTTGTTCCAGCACACCCGCGTAGCGGGTGCGGCGATGCCTGCGCGCAATCTTCTTATCCGCCAGGAAAATGACAGGGTTTTACTCGCATCTTTCCAAACCGGGATTTACAACCAGCGGAGCCAGCCTGGCGTGGCAGCGATGCGCTTGCGAGACAACGGCTCGCAAAATCCTTACATTTATTTACAGTTAATGGTTAAATATAAATAAAAACAATTCCCATTAACTTAAATAAAAACGAAAGCCCTCTCATGAAGTTCCGCCTCAAGCCGGGTTGCCTGGCTGTGCTGACCGCCTTTTCCGTAGCTCCCGCCGCCGTTTCCACCGCCTTTGCCCAGAGCGCCGAAAGCCTGCCCCAGGTGCAGGTCAGCGGCTCGCGCGTCAATGACAACTACGTCGCGCCCACCGCGGTGTCCGGCACCAAGACCGAAGCGCCGCTGCGCGACATTCCGCAGACCATCAACGTGGTGCCGGCGCAGGTCATCCGCGACCAGAACGCCACCTCGCTGCAGGACGTGCTCAAGAACGTGCCCGGCCTGGGCCTGTCGACCGGCGACGGCCAGCGCGACCAGGTCTTCATCCGCGGCTTCACCGCCATCGGCGACCAGTTCGTGGACGGCTTCCGCGACGATGCGCTGTACTTCCGCGACCTCTCCAACGTCGAGACGATAGAAGTGATCAAGGGCCCCGCCGCCGTGCTGTACGGCCGCGGCTCCTCGGGCGGCCTGATCAACCGCGTGACCAAGAAGCCGGGCATCGACGTTTCCGACGTCAGCTTCACCGCCAACAGCACCGCCGGCCGCCGCGCCGAACTGGACCTGGGACGCGGCGCCGGCGACGGCGTGGTGTCCTGGCGCCTGACCGGCGCCGTGGAGCGCGGCGACAGCTTCCGCGCCCAGCAATTCATCGACCGCGCCGCCTTCGCGCCGTCGATGGAGCTGAAGTTCTCGCCCGACACCAAGCTGCTGCTGCAGGCCGACTACCTGGAAGACCGCCGCGTGATGGACTTCGGCATTCCCTCGTACAAGGGGCGTCCGGTGAGCGTGGATCCGGGCACTTACTACGGTGCGCGCAATGCGCGCGATGCCGATTTCGTGCAGTCGCGCGTGGTCTCGACCTCGGCCGTGTTCTCGCATCGCATCGACGACTCGCTGTCCTTCAAGAACAACTTCCGTTATTACGACTACCACCTCAACCGCAATCCGACCAACATCAGCGGCAACGTCAATGAAACCGCCCAGACGATGACCCTGAACCATTCCAAGCTGGTGCGCGACGAGAATGGCTGGTTCAACCAGAGCGAACTGACGCAGAAGCTGCAACTGGGCAGCATGAAGCACGAGTTCCTGTACGGCGTCGAGTTCGGCAGCCAGAGCAAGGACGCCTACACCTACAACGGCGTGGCGGTAGCGACCGGCGTCAACATCTTCAATCCCGTGCTGCCGGTGGTGAACCCCAACACGCTGGGCGCCCTGACCACGACCTACGGCACCTACAACACCTTCGGCGCCTACCTGCAGGACAACATCGCTTTCAGCGAACAATGGAAGGCGCTGGTCGGCCTGCGCTACGACAGCTTCGAGCAGAAGTCGCGCATCGTCGGCGGCACCTCGCCGGGCAGCCTGGCGCGCACCGATACCGCCTTCAGCCCGCGCGTCGGCCTGGTGTGGCAACCGACGGAGACCCAGTCCTACTATGTCTCGCTGAGCAAGTCCTTCCAGCCGTCCGGCGAAAACTTTGCGCTGGCCGTCAACAACGCCGACCTGTCGCCCGAGACCACCCGCAACACCGAAGTGGGCGCCAAGTATGACCTGCTCGAAGGCCGCGCCAGCGCCACGGTGTCCTTGTTCCGCCTGGAGCGCAACAACATCAAGACCACCGACCCGACCAACAACAACCGCCTGATCCCCGTGGGCACGCAGCGCACCGACGGCGCCGAGTTCACCCTGAGCGCGGACCTCAAGGGCGGCTGGAAGGTCATGGCCGGCTATGCCTACCTGGATGCCGTCATCACCGACTCCACCGCCTTCGACACCAGCGCGCCGGGTACCGGCAACGTGCCGGTCAAGGGCAAGAACGCCACCCTCACGCCCAAGCACAGCGCCAACCTGTGGGTCACCAAGGACCTGGGCAGCGGCTTCACGGTGGGCGGCGGCGCCAACGCCATCGCGGCGCGCTTCGCCAACCCGGGCAACACCGTCACCCTGCCGGGCTACGTAACGGCCGATGCGATGGCTGCCTATCGCACCGCCAAGTACGATATCCAGCTCAATATCGGCAACATCTTCAATACCAACTACATCATCTCCGGCCACGGTTCCAGCCCCAACCTGAGCCTGCCGGGCGCGCCGCGCAACGTGGCGCTGACGCTGCGCTATCACATGTAATCGAGAGCCTGCGGCTGGTATCGGGGCCGGGCCCCGGCGTCGTTCGTCATGTCCGGCCGGCAATAAAAAAAACCTCCGCGGAATTGCTCCCGCGGAGGTTTTTTCTTGCCTGGTCGGTACCGAGGACGCCTGGCTACTTCCCCTCGCCGCCGACCAGCTTCTTCAGCAAGTCGGATTTCAAACGCTGCCGCTCTGCGGCTTCGCTCTTGCGATGCGACCCGGCGCCGCCGGCACGCTGCTGCGCGGCGACGGCCACCGGATTGCGCGGCGCCGTGCGCTGCGAAGGCTCGACGCGAAAACTCATCTTCTGCCGCGTCGCCAGTCCCTTGTTGGCCATCGCCGTGCCCCTTTGTCGCCTTGCCGCTTCGCGCGAGTGCCTTACAGCACGTAGCGCGACAGGTCTTCGTTGACGGCCAGCTCGCCCAGACGCTCGTTGACGTAGGCGTCGTCGATGCTCAGCGTATTGCTGGCGCCGGATTCGCCGGCGGTGAAGGAGATCTCTTCCAGCAGCTTTTCCATCACCGTGTACAGGCGGCGGGCGCCGATGTTCTCGGTCTTCTCGTTGACCGAGTAGGAGATCTCCGCCAGGCGCTTGATGCCGCTGTCGGCGAACTCGATCTTCACGCCTTCGGTGGCCAGCAGCGCCTCGTACTGCTTGGTCAGGCAGGCGTCGGTGCCGGTCAGGATGCGCTCGAAGTCGGCGATCGACAGCGAATCCAGCTCCACGCGGATCGGGAAGCGGCCCTGCAATTCCGGAATCAGGTCCGACGGCTTGGACAGGTGGAACGCGCCCGAAGCGATGAACAGGATGTGGTCGGTCTTGATCATGCCGTACTTGGTGTTGACGGTCGTGCCTTCCACCAGCGGCAGCAGGTCGCGCTGCACGCCGGCGCGCGAGACGTCGGCGCCGCCGTTCTGCGAACGGGTGGCGATCTTGTCGATCTCGTCCAGGAACACGATGCCATTCTGTTCGACATTGGCAATGGCCTTCTGCTTCAGCTCTTCCTCGTTGACCAGCTTGCCGGCTTCTTCCTCGATCAGCAGCTTCATCGCCTCCTTGATCTTGACCTTGCGCGCCTTCTTGCGCTGGTTGCCCAGGCCCGAGAACATCGACTTGATCTGCTCGGTCATTTCTTCCATGCCCGGCGGCGCCATGATTTCCATGGCGGCCGAGCCTTCGGCCAGTTCCAGCTCGATCTCGCGGTCGTCCAGCGCGCCTTCGCGCAGGCGCTTGCGGAAGGTCTGGCGGGTGGTGTTCTTGTCGTCCTTCTCGCCGGAAGGGCCGGCATCATTGCCCGGCGTGAAGCCGAAGTCGCGCGCCGGCGGCAGCAGGATGTCGAGGATGCGGTCTTCGGCGGCGTCCTCGGCGCGGGCGCGCACCTTGCGCGTTTCCTGCTCGCGGGTCTGCTTGACGCCGATGTCGATCAGGTCGCGGATGATGGTGTCCACATCGCGGCCGACATAGCCGACTTCGGTGAACTTGGTCGCTTCGATCTTGATGAAGGGCGCGTCGGCCAGCTTGGCCAGGCGGCGTGCGATCTCGGTCTTGCCCACGCCGGTGGGGCCGATCATCAGGATGTTCTTGGGCGTGATCTCATGACGCAACGGCTCGTCGATCTGCTGGCGGCGCCAGCGGTTGCGCAGCGCGATGGCCACCGCGCGCTTGGCGCGGCCCTGGCCGACGACGTGCTTGTCGAGTTCCGAGACGATCTCTTTGGGGGTCATGTTCATGGCTGTGTTCCAGTGTTCTTTTGGCGTTGCGGTCGGAGGGATGAAAAAAGAGCCGGGTCCGTACTGCGGATCGCCGGCTCAAGCTCTCACCACTTACTCCAGCGTCTCGATGATGTGGTTCAGGTTGGTGTAGATGCACAGCTCGCCGGCGATGGTCAGCGACTTCTTGACGATCTCGGCCGGCGACAGGTCGGTGTTCTCCTGCAGCGCCTTGGCGGCCGACTGCGCATAGCTGCCGCCCGAGCCGATGGCGCCGATGCCGTCGTTGGGCTCCAGCACGTCGCCGTTGCCGGTGATGACCAGCGTCGCATCCTTGTCGGCGCACAACAGCATCGCCTCCAGGCGGCGCAGCATGCGGTCGGTGCGCCAGTCCTTGGCCAGCTCGACCGAGGCGCGCATCAGGTTGCCCTGGTGCTTTTCCAGCTTGGCCTCGAACAGGTCGAGCAGCGTGAAGGCATCGGCCGTGCCGCCGGCGAAGCCGACCAGCACCTTGCCGTGGTAAAGCTTGCGCACCTTGCGCGCGGTGCCCTTCATGACGATGTTGCCCAGCGTCACCTGGCCGTCGCCGCCCAGCGCGACCTGGTTGCCGCGACGGACCGAAAGGATGGTGGTGCCGTGAAATTGTTCCATGCTTGCCTCTGTTCAATATGTGCGTTGTGTACTGCCTGCGGGCACCGCGCCGTCCCGCTGCGGGGCGCGTCTTCTGCCCGCGTTTTGTCGAGATGGGGCTGGTCGGGCCGATTGCAAGGCATTGTCGGAATGCCATGCCGAAACGGCCGCTTGCCGCCGCGGAGGCCGGTATTTTACGCCCGCAATAAAAACGGGCGCCGCGGCATCGCTGCCGGGGCGCCCGAAGGAGGGCAACAATACCGTCGGATTACACCGAAATCGTCATCAGGCTGGCGTTGCCGCCGGCGGCGGTGGTGTTGACGCACAGCGCGCGCTCGGCCAGCAGGCGCCACAGCGCAATCGCGGTGTCTTCGCTGCACACCACCAGCGGCACCAGCGCGCCTTCGCGGGCGGCCAGCTTCGCGCGCCAGGCCTGGGCCGAATGGCTGTCCACCAGCGCGGCCTGCAACGGCTCGCCCTCCAGCCGGTCGGACTGGCGGATCGCCGCGCGCACCTGCTGCGGCAGGCCGGCCGGGATATAGACGGCGCTGGCGCCGTCGACCACCACGGTGTTGCCGGTGGCGAAGGCCGCGGCCAGCTGGTTGAGCAGCGTGCCCACGCTGGCGGCCACGCACAGCACCAGGCCGCGCGGGGCGAAGGCCAGGGTGTTGCGCTCGCCGGTGGGACCGGGCAGCAGCAGGCTGCGCTGCAACAGGCTGTCGCCGTGGTAGCGCTGGCCGGTGACGGCCAGGCGCTCATGGCCGTGGGTGCGGGCCCAGTCGAGCAGGCTGTCGAGCAGCGTGTTGGGGACCGCCGCCGGCTGGGCGCGGGTCAGCTCCTCCTGCAGTTGCGGATTGCGCTGCAGGCGCTTCAGGTAGAGCGGGCCGCCGGCCTTGGGGCCGGTGCCGGACTTGCCTTCGCCGCCGAAGGGCTGCACGCCCACCACGGCGCCGACGATGTTGCGGTTGACGTAGATGTTGCCCACATGCGCGCGGCTGGCCACGAAGTCGATGGTCTCGTCGATGCGCGAATGCACGCCCAGCGTCAGGCCGTAGCCGGTGGCGTTGATCGCGTCCACCAGCTGCGACAGCTGGTCGCGGCGGTAGCGCAGCACGTGCAGCACCGGGCCGAACACTTCGCGCTGCAGCTGCGACAGGTCGGCGATCTCGATCACGGTGGGCGGCACGAAGGTGCCGTGTTCGCAGGCCGCGTCCAGCGTCAGCTGGTGCACGGATTTCGCGCTGCCGCGCATGCGTTCGATGTGGTTCAGCAGGTTCTGCTGCGCCTCGGCGTCGATCACCGGGCCGATGTCGGTAGCCAGGCGGTCGGGGCGACCCACGCGCAGTTCGGCCATGGCGCCCTTGAGCATCTCGAGGGTGCGCTCGGCGATGTCTTCCTGCAGGCACAGGATGCGCAGCGCCGAGCAGCGCTGGCCGGCGCTGTCGAAGGCCGAGGACAGCACGTCCACCACCACCTGCTCGGCCAGGGCGCTGGAGTCGACGATCAGCGCGTTCTGGCCGCCGGTCTCGGCGATCAGCGGCACTTCGCCGTGTTCGCCGTTTTCACCATGATTGCGCTTGGCCAGCGTGCGGTTGATCAGTTGGGCGACTTCGGTCGAACCGGTGAAGATCACGCCCTTGACGCGCTCGTCCGAGGTCAGCGCAGCGCCGACGGTCTCGCCGCGGCCCGGCAGCAATTGCAGCGCGGCCAGCGGCACGCCGGCCTCGTGCAGCAATTGCACGGCGCGGTGCGCGATCAGCGCGGTCTGCTCGGCCGGCTTGGCCAGCACCACGTTGCCGGCGGCCAGCGAGGCGCTGACCTCGCCGATGAAGATCGCCAGCGGGAAGTTCCACGGGCTGATGCAGACCACCGGACCATAGGCCAGCGCATTGCCGTCGTGGCGCGAGGCGATGGCGTAGTAACGCAGGAAGTCGACCGCCTCGCGCACTTCGGCGATCGCATTAGGCAGCGACTTGCCGGCCTCGCGCACGGCCAGCGCCATCAGTTCGGCGATGTTGTCTTCCAGCAGGTCGGCCCCGCGCTCCAGCATCGCGGCGCGCTGGGCAGCCGGCGTGGCCTGCCATTGCGGGGCATAGTCGGTGGCGGCGGCCAGCGCGGTTTCCACGTCCGGCAACGTCGCCTCGATCACCTCGCCCACCAGCTCGCGCCGGTCGGCCGGGTTGTGCACGGCCTGCCTGTCGGCGGCGGCAACGGCGCCGGCGATCAGCGGCGCGGCCTGCCAGCGGCGATCGGCCATGCGGGCGAACAACTGGTCCAGCTGGCGCAGGCGGTCTTCGTTGGAGAGGTCGATGCCGGCAGAATTCTTGCGCTCCTGCCCGTACAGCTTGTGCGGCAAGGCGATCGACGGATGCGGCTGGCCGCCCTGGGCGCGCACGGTCTCGATGGGATCGGCCACCAGCTTGTCCAGCGCCACCGCTTCGTCGACGATCTGGTTGACGAAGGAAGAGTTGGCGCCGTTCTCCAGCAGGCGGCGCACCAGGTAAGCCAACAGGGTCTGGTGCGAACCGACCGGCGCGTACACGCGGCAGGCCTTGCCCAGGTTCTCCTTGCCGACCACCTGGTCGTACAGGGTCTCACCCATACCGTGCAGGCACTGGAACTCGTAGTCGTCGATGTTGTGCAGCCGCGCCCAGTTCCAGATCGCCGCCAGCGTGTGCGCGTTGTGTGTGGCGAACTGCGGGTAGATGACGTCGGTCGAGGCCAGCAGCTTCTGCGCGCAGGTCAGGTAGGAGAGGTCGGTGTGCACCTTGCGGGTGTAGACCGGATAACCTTCCAGGCCGTCGACCTGGGCGCGCTTGATCTCGCTGTCCCAATAGGCGCCCTTGACCAGGCGGATCATCAGGCGGCGCTTGTTGCGACGGGCCAGGTCGACCAGGTAGTCGATCACGAAGGGGCAACGCTTCTGGTAGCCCTGCACCACGAAGCCGATGCCTTCGAAGCCGGCCAGGTCGGGATCGGCCACCAGCACTTCCATCATGTCCAGCGACAGCTCCAGGCGGTCGGCTTCCTCGGCGTCGATGTTCAGGCCGATGTTGTATTGCTTGGCCAGCAGCAGCAGTTGCTTCAGGCGCGGCAGCAGCTCGCTCATCACGCGCGACTGCTGGGCGCGCGAATAGCGCGGGTGCAACGCCGAGAGCTTGACCGAGATACCCGGGCCGTCCTTGATGCCGCGGCCGTTGGAGGCGCGACCGATGGCATGGATCGCATCCTCGTAGGACTTGTAATAGGCGTCGGCGTCGTGCATGGTCAGCGCCGCCTCGCCCAGCATGTCGTAGGAGTAGCGGTAGCCGCGCTTTTCATTTTCGCGGCTGTTGTCCAGCGCCTCTTCGATGGTCTGGCCGGTCACGAACTGGTTGCCCAGCATGCGCATGGCCAGGTCCACGCCCTTGCGGATCAGCGGCTCGCCGCCGCGGCCGATCAGGCGCGTGATGGCCGAGCCCAGGCTGCTCTCGCTGCTGGTGGAAACCAGCTTGCCGGTGATCAGCAGGCCCCAGGTGGCGGCATTGACGAACAACGACGGCGACTCGCCCAGGTGTTTGCGCCAGTCGCCCTTGCTGATCTTGTCGGCGATCAGGCGGTCCGCGGTCTGGCGGTCAGGAATGCGCAGCAGCGCCTCGGCCAGGCACATCAGCGCCACGCCCTCTTCCGAGGACAGCGAGAACTCGTGCATCAGCGCATCCACGCCCGAGGAACGCGTGCGCTTCTCGCGCACCTGCTGCACCAGCTTCCTGGCCAGCTGCTGGGTCTGCTCCTGCCAGGCGGCCTCGCTCTTGACCTGGCCGAGCAGCCATTGCACGGCCTCGGGCTCGTCGCGGCGATAGGCCGCGGTGATGGCCGCGCGCAGCGGGTCGGGCGCATGCATCACCTCGGCGTGAAAGGCGCCGAAAGGCAGGCCGGAGGAAGCGGCGGAAACTGGAGTCGGGGCGGCGGTAGTCATGGTGGGCCTGGGTGTCGGTAAGGATCGCTAGGAAAACGCGGTAATGGGAAGGATTTTTCGCATCCGGATTCTATGTGCGAATAACCAATATTAATTCTGTATTTAATGCCTATACCCAATATTTAATTTGTTAAATATTTAATACACAGAATTAAATTCAATGACTTTTCCCCGGACCGCGCGCTTTTCCAGCTCAGCCGTGCATTAGCTCCCGACGCCCGGCCAGCGTGAGCAAATCGCGCGCCGAACCCAGCAGCAGCGCCCGGCTCCAGATCCAGTTGAGGCTGGCGCGATACAGCAGCCAGCTGCCCAGCAGTCCGGCGGCCACCCGCGCCAGGCGATATTGCTCGCCGGCCAGCGCCGCCACGCCCATGGTGAACACCATGTGCATGAACATGATGACGATGGCGGCGCGTCCCAGTTCGGCCAGCCAGGCCGCGGCCGAAGGCAGGCGCGCATCGACCAGGCGCGCGATGCGCACCATGCAGACGCAGCACGCCAGCGCCGCGGCGAAGCTGATCACCGGCACGCCATACCGCGTGACCTTCATGTCAACACCCAGGCTGAGGCGCCAGCCGAAGTAATGGTTGGCCAGCACCGCCGCGATCGCCGGCGCGGCGATGGCCGCCGCCAGGCGATAGGGACGGCGCGCCTCGGGCAACTGGCCGAACAGGTAACCGGCATGGAACAACGGCGCCGCCGCCAGCGCCACGTTGGCGGCCAACGGCACCTGCAGGCCCGGCGCGAAGAAGGCGTTGGCATAGGCCAGCGCCAGCATCGCCGCATGCAGCCACAGCAGGCGCGCGCGCGAACAACGGCCCACCAGCAGCGATTCGATGACCAGCACGGTGTAGAAGGACGTCACGAACCAGAACGCCGCCAGCCACGCCGACAAGCGATTGCCGCCCAGCAGCAGGCCGGCGATGAACGCCGGCAAGGCGCCGGCGCCGCGCGGCTGGCTGAGCGCCAGATGGACCGCCAGCGGCGTGCCGATGATCGCAAGAAATACCGCGTAGGGAATCAGCAGCTGCGCCGCCTTGCGCCGGCAGAACGCGCCCGGCGCCGCAACCGGGCGAAACAGATAGCCGCTGATGAAGAAAAACAGCGGCATGTGGAACAGGAAGATCACATCGAAGCTGTAGCCGCCATAGACGTGGCCCCACACCACCAGCGTGATGCCGATGCCGCGGTAGACGTCGATCCAGCGTTCTCTTTGCATGGGCTGTCCCTGGCGTGGCGGCATTGCCTGGCGGCATGCCGGATGGCTTGATATCCAAGGGACAGTGTTGGGGGCTGAGGAGTTCGCCTGTGTTTGTCAGGTGGTTTGACGACGCCGGGACGACAAGCAGGGGATGGATTCGAACAACGGTGGGTTCAAGTACCCTCTTCCCTGTCGTCCCGGTGCAGGCCGGGACTCAAGGTTTTTCGTCGCACCCGACCGGCAATAAAAAAAGCCGCATCCGAAGATGCGGCCCTGTGGCTATGCCGTGCGCGGCAAGAACTCAACCCTCGCCCAGATACGCCGCCTTCACGCGCGGATCGTTCAGCATGTCCTTGGCGTTGCCGTTCATGGTGATCAGGCCGGATTCCATCACGTAGCCGCGATGCGCCGCCTCCAGCGCCAGCTTGGCGTTCTGTTCCACCAGCAGGATCGTGATGCCCTGCGCCGACACATTGCGGATCACTTCAAAAATCTTCTCCACCATGATCGGCGACAGGCCCATCGAGGGCTCGTCCAGCAGCAGCAACTTGGGATGGCTCATCAGCGCGCGCGCCATCGCCAGCATCTGCTGCTCGCCGCCCGAGAGCGTGCCCGCCATCTGCGCCGCGCGTTCCTTCAGCCGCGGGAAGACCTCGAACCATTTGTCGATGTCGGCGGCGATCTGGCCTTTGTCATTGCTGGTGTAGGCGCCCATGAGCAGGTTTTCCTGGATGCTCATGCGCGTGAAGACGCCGCGCCCTTCCGGCACCATCGCCAGCTTGTCCTTGACCAGCTCGAAGGATTTCTTGCCCTTCAAACCATGGCCCAGGTACTCGATGTGGCCGTCCACCTTACTGCTGGGCAGCGTGCCGGTGATCGCCTTCAGTGTCGTGGTCTTGCCCGCGCCGTTGGCGCCGATCAGCGTCACCAGTTCGCCGTCGTTGACTTCCAGGCTGATGCCTTTCACGGCCTGGATGCCGCCGTAGGCCACCGACAGGCCGTCTACTTTTAAGATGTTCGTTGTCATGTTCTTAGTGTCCTGCACCTAAATAGGCTTCAATCACTGCGGGGTTCTTCTGCACATCCGCCGGCACGCCCTCGGCAATCGGCTTGCCGTAGTCCAGCACCGTGATCCGATTGCACAGGCCCATCATCAGTTTGACATCGTGTTCGATCAGCAGGATGGTCTTGCCTTCGGCCTGGATCTTCACCAGCAGTTCTCTGAGTCCGAGCTTCTCGGTCGCGTTCATGCCCGCCGCCGGTTCGTCCAGCGCCAGCAGTTGCGGGTCGGTCGCCAGCGCGCGGGCGATTTCCAGGCGGCGCTGGTCGCCGTACGACAGGTGGCGCGCGGTGCGCTTGGCGAACTGGCCGATGCCCACGAAGTCCAGCAGCTGCTGCGACTTGGCGCGGATCTGCGCTTCTTCCTCGCGCGCCGCCTTGTGGCGGAACACCGCGCCGAAGACGTTCTGTTTGGTGCGCACATGGCAACCCACCATCACGTTCTCCAGCACCGTCATCTCGCCGAACAGGCGGATGTTCTGGAAGGTGCGGGCGATGCCGGCCTTGGCCACTTCATGCGGCGCGCTCGGGCTGTACGGTTTGCCGTCCAGCTCGAAGCTGCCGGTGTCGGGCTGGTACAGCCCGGTGATGACGTTGAAGAAGGTGGTCTTGCCCGCGCCGTTGGGGCCGATCAGGCCATAAATTTGGCCGCGTTCGATCGTGATGCCCACGCCGTTCAGGGCTTGCAGCCCGCCGAAGCGCTTGCTGACGTCGCGGATCTTGAGCAGTGTCTGTGTCATGTCTTTTTCTCCTGCTGCTTACGC
>NZ_NJGU01000018.1 GCF_002213415.1 Herbaspirillum robiniae
AAACGACACTGGGTCCTGACTTTCGTCAGGACGACGGGCTGGTTGCAAGCCTTGACCATTGCGGGTTCAAGCTGCCTCCTTTTGCCTTGATTGACCGCCGTCGAGGCGCGGCAGACGACACTGGGTCCTGACTTTCGTCAGGACGACAGGCTGGTTGCAAGCCTTGACCATTGCGGGTTCAAGCTGCCTCCTTTTGCCTTGATTGACCGCCGTCGAGGCGCGGCAGACGACGCTGGGTCCTGACTTTCGTCAGGACGACAGGTTGCTTGCAAGCCTTGACCATTGCGGGTTCAAGCTGCCTCCTTTTGCCTTGATTGACCGCCGTCGAGGCGCGGCAGACGACACTGGGTCCTGACTTTCGTCAGGACGACGGGCTGGTTGCAAGCCTAGCCCTGCCCATTGCAGGCTCAAGCCCGCCCTTTCCGGTCCCCGGCGCGCTCCTGCCCCCTCCCGCAGCCCCAACCTCCAGCAGCCCAGGCTCCTCCTACCCGTCGTCCTGACGAAAGTCAGGACCCAGCGTCGTTCGTCGTGCATACGCACCAGCCTGCACGGGCAAAAACGGCGCACGCCTCCCCATTTTGTCTCGCCGCCCACCGCGGCGACAGTCTTCCCAGCCAGCAACGCATCCCGCAAACCCGCATCCCGCCTGCTACAGCGCCCAAGCACATGGCGCCACGATCCGCTGGCACGCCTCCTGCTTAAAGATATTCATTCTTGTATTCAAGATTGAATATAACCATGCCAGCCACCTCTACCCTGCTCCAAGACCCCGCTGCGGCGGTTGCCCCCCTCACCATCGGCTCCCTGCTGGCCGCCTATCGCAGCGGCGCCGTCACGCCCGGCAAGATGGCCGCCGACCTGCTGGCGCGCATCGATGCCGCCGGTCGCGACGAAGTCTGGATCAGCCGCGTCCCGGCCAAGCAATTGAAACAACAGGCCGCCGCGCTCGACCTGATGCTGCAGATCAAGGGCGAGGCCGTGTTCGAGAGCATGCCGCTGTTCGGCATCCCCTTCGCGGTCAAGGACAACATCGACGTGGCCGACATGCCGACCACCGGCGCCTGCGCCGAATTCAGCCATGTCGCGCCGACCAGCGCCACCGTGGTGCAGCGCCTGCAGGCGGCCGGCGCGCTGCTGGTGGGCAAGACCAATCTCGACCAGTTCGCCACCGGCCTGGTGGGCGTGCGCTCGCCCTACGGCGCGGTGCGCAACGCGATCAAGCCGGAATACGTCTCCGGCGGCTCCAGCTCCGGTTCGGCCGTGGCCGTGGCGCTGGGCCAGGTGCTGTTCTCGCTGGGCACCGACACCGCCGGCTCGGGCCGCGTGCCGGCCGCGTTCAACCACCTGGTGGGCCTGAAGCCGACCAGGGGCCTGATCAGCGCCCATGGCCTGTTCCCGGCCTGTCGCACGCTGGATTGCATCTCCATCTTCGCCCATGACGTCGCCGACGCCTGGCGCGTGCTGCAGAGCGCGGCCGGCTACGACGACGCCGACGCCTATTCGCGCAAGCCGGCCATGCTGGGCGTGAAGCGCCGCGGCTACCGCATCGCCGTGCCCGACGCGCCGGAGTTCTACGGCGACGCCGCCGCGCGCGACGCTTACGAACGCACGCTGTCGCAGATCGCGGCCATGCCGGGCGTGACGCTGAAGAAGATTCCCTTCGATGCCTTCACCGACGCCGCCCAGTTGCTTTATCAGGGCCCATGGGTGGGCGAGCGCCGCGCCGCGCTGGGCGAGTTCTTCACGCGCCACGGCGCCGACATGGATCCGGTGGTGCGCCAGATCACCGCCCAGGCCGACAACTACGACGCCGTCGACGCCTTCAACGCCCAGTACCGCCTGGCCGACCTGCGGCGCGAAGCCGAGACCCTGCTCGAAGGCAGCGACCTGCTGCTGGTGCCGACCACCACCACCTTCCCCACCATCGCCGAGGTCCAGGCCGATCCGGTGGTGCGCAATTCGCAGCTGGGCTACTACACCAACTTCGTCAACCTGATGGACATGGCGGCGCTGGCCATTCCCGGAGCCTGGCGCGGCGACGGCCTGCCGGCCGGCGTCACGCTGATCGGCCCGGCCGGCTCCGACCACCTGCTGGCCGAGGCCGGCGCGCAGTTCCAGCGCGTGCTGGGCGGCGCCGCGCAGGCCGACGCCATCGCCGCCGCGCCGCTGCCCTTCAACGAGGCCACGGTGCAGGTCTGCGTGGTCGGCGCCCATCTCAGCGGCCAGCCGCTGAACTGGCAGTTGCTGGAAGCCGGCGCGCGCCGTGTGGCCGTGACCAGCACCGCCGCGCGCTATCGCCTGTATGCGCTGGCCGGCACCACGCCGCCCAAGCCGGGACTGGCGCGCACCGCCGATGGCAACGGCGCCGCCATCGCGGTGGAAGTCTGGGAAATGCCGCTGCGCCAGTTCGGCGGCTTCGTCGCCGCGATCCCCGCGCCGCTGGGCATAGGCACGGTGGAGCTGGCCGACGGCCGCGCGGTCAAGGGCTTCATCTGCGAGCCGGCCGGCATCGCCGGCGCCGCCGACATCACCCATCACGGCGGCTGGGCGGCCTACCTGGCTTCGCTGGCCTGAATCTTCACGACATCTTTCGCACCGCATCTGAACCTCTCACCACGGAGCCCGCAATGAAAAAGATTTCCAACGCAGCCAACCCGTCGCGCCGCAGCTTCATCGCCAAAACCGGCGCGGTCGCCGCCACGGCCGCCATCGCCGGTGCGCCTGCGATCCTGCGCGCGCAAAGCGTGCCCATCCGCATCGGCTACTGGCCGGTGGCGGCCGGCCTGCCCTTCTACGCCGCGGTGGAAGCGGGCTACTTCAAGGAAGCCGGGCTCGACGTGCAGGCGCTCAAGTTCGCCGGCGCCCAGCAGGTGATGGAGGCCATGCTCTCCGGCCGCGCCGACGGTTCGGCCAACGGCACCGGCGCCGGCAACCTGGCCATCGGCGAAATCGCCCAGCCCGGCCTGTTCAAGATCTTCGCCACCAACCCGAGCAACGCCAAGTACGTGCTCGACGAGTTCCTGGTGCCCAAGGACAGCCCGGTCAAGTCCATCGCCGAACTCAAGGGCAAGAAGGTCGCCTCCGGCCCCGGCATCCAGAACGTGACGCTGGCCAAGACCGTGCTGGAACGCGCGGGCGCTGCCGGCGCCACGGTGGTGGAGCTGCCCATCGGCCAGCACGTCGCCTCGCTGGCGGCCGGCCAGGTGGATGCCGCCTACACGCTGGAGCCGACCGGCACGGTGGGCCGCATGAACAACACCACCCGCGTGCTGGAAGCCGGCGTCATCGCCAAATACATCCTGGGCGACCCGATGGCGCCGTGGCATGGCGGCGCCGCCGCGCTGACCACCGAGTTCATCAAGAAGCATCCGGCCGAAGCCAAAAAGTACATCGCCGCCTACGCGCGCGGCATCGAGCTGGTGCGCACCAACCCCGACAAGGCCCGCACCTACCTCAAGGGCTACACCGCCATCGAAGGCTCGCTGACCAACGAAGTACCGCTGGCGGCCTACATGCTCTACAACGAATTCAAGGCCAGCGATATCGCCTACTTCCAGAAGTTCTATGACCTGTTCGTGGACAAGGGCGTGTTCTCGCAACGCATCCTGGTCGACAACCTGATCTACAAAGGCTGAGCGCCATGAGCGATTCCGCCATCACCGCCCGCGAGACGGGCCAGGCCAGGGAAAACGCCACCCCTGCCGCCGCGCCGGCGCGCACCGCCCGGCCCAAGGCGAAACGCAAGTCGCCCTCGCTGCGCGGGCTCCTGCCCTTCATCGGCCCCATCGCGCTGTTCGTGGTGTGGGACCTGGTGGTGCGGGCGGGATGGATCAAGGCCATCCTGCTGCCGCCGCCGGGCGTCACGCTGGTGGCGATGGTCAACGGCCTGGCCGGCGGCGCGCTGCTGATCGATTTCAGCGTGACGCTGGTGCGCACGTTGGAGGCCTTCGTCATCGCCGCCGTCCTTGGCGTGCCGCTGGGCGTACTGCTGGGCAGCAACGAGCGCGCCTACCGCAGCGTGGAGTTCCTGATCGACTTCTTCCGCTCCACGCCGTCGTCGGCGCTGATCCCGCTGTTCCTGCTGATCTTCGGCGTGTCCGACATCAACAAGGTCGCCATCGCCGCCTTCGGCGCCTTCCTGATCGTGCTCTTCAACAGCGCCTACGGCGTGCTCAACGCGCGCAAGCAGCGCGTGATGGCGGCCAAGGTGATGGGCGCCTCGCGCTGGCGCATCTTCTGCGACGTGCTGCTCTGGGAAAGCCTGCAACCCACCTTCGTCGGCCTGCGCAGCGCGGTGTCGATGGCGCTGGTGATCGTGATCGTGGCCGAGATGTTCATCGGCTCCGAGAACGGCCTGGGCCACCGCATCATCGACGCCCAGCAGGTGTTGAACGTGCGCGAGATGTATGCCGCCATCCTCTCGGCCGGCGCGCTGGGCTATGTGTTGAACGTGGTCTTCATCGTCATTGAAAAACGTATCGTCCACTGGAGCGGAAGATGAGCGTCGTGATCAGCCCCAAAGTCGACCTGCCCCCGGAAACCCCGTTCGTGCCGGGGCCGCCGGGCACCCACATCACCATCCGCGGCCTGACCAAGCATTTCGCCGGCTGGCCGCTGTATGAGGACTTCGACCTCGACATCCCGAAAAACAAGATCGTCTCCGTGTTCGGCCCCAACGGTTGCGGCAAGTCCACCCTGATCAACATGATCGCGGGACTGATCCCGATCGACTCGGGCCAGATCCTGTTCGACGGCAAGTCGCTGGCCGACACCAAGATCGGCTACGTCTTCCAGAACTACCGCGAGGCCATGTTCCCGTGGCTGCGCACCATCGACAACATCGCCTATCCGCTGAAGCTGGAGGGCAAGTCCAGGGCCGAGATCCGCAATCGCGTCGACGAGCTGGTCGCCTCCTTCGACGTCAAGTTCGACCTGATGCGCTATCCCTACGAGCTCTCCGGCGGCCAGCAGCAGACCGCCTCCATCATGCGCGCGCTGGCCCCGGGGCCGGAGGTGCTGTTCCTCGACGAGCCGTTCTCGGCGCTGGATTTCGAGATGACGCTGTTCATCCGCGAAAAGCTGCAGGAGGTCTTCATGCAGACCGGCACCACCATGGTGCTGGTGTCGCACGACCTGGAGGAAGCGGTCTACCTGGCCGACGAGATCCTGCTGCTGACCAAGCGTCCCACCGCCGTGGCCGACATCCTGCGTTACGACGATCCGCGCCCGCGCACGGTGGATACGCTGTCGCAGCCCAGTTTCATCTCGGCCAAGAAACTGTCGATGGAAATCTTCCAGCGCGAAGTGCGCAAGCCGGCCCGCATGCAGGCGCCGGGCAAGCTGGCGCTGTCCTGAACCCGAGTCCATTCACCCACCACGAACGTCACGACCAGGAGCACAACAACATGAAGAACCGCCGCGATTTTCTGAAACTGTCCGGAGCCGCCGCACTGGGCGCCGCCCTGCCGCTGGACCTGCTGGCCGCCGGCCCGCTGACGGTCGGCTTCATCTATGTCGGCGCGCGCGACGACTTCGGCTACAACCAGTCGCACGCGCAGGCCGCCGCCATCATCAAGAAGATGCCGGGTGTGAAGGTGATCGAGGAAGAAAAGGTGCCCGAGACCGTGGCCGTGCAGAAGACCATGGAGGCGATGATCCAGCAGGACGGCGCGCAGCTGATCTTCCCGACCTCCTTCGGTTACTTCGACCCGCACGTGCTGAAGATCGCCGAGAAATATCCCAAGGTGCGCATCGCCCACTGCGGCGGCCTGTGGACCGCCGGCAAGCATCCGATGAACGTGGGCAGCTTCTTCGGCTACATCGAGGAGTGCGAATACCTCTCCGGCGTGGTGGCCGGCCACATGAGCAAGAGCAAGAAGCTGGCCTTCATCGCCGCCAAGCCGATCCCGCAGGTGCTGCGCAACATCAACGCCTTCACGCTGGGCGCGCAGTCGGTGGATCCGGCCATCACCACCCACGTCATCTTCACTGGCGACTGGTCACTGCCGGTGAAGGAGGCCGAAGCCGCCAACAGCCTGATCGACCAGGGCTGCGACGTCATCACCTGCCACGTCGACGGCCCCAAGGTCATCGTCGAGACCGCCGAGAAGCGCGGCATCATGACCACCGGCTACCACGCCAGCCAGGCCGCGCTGGCGCCCAAGGGCTATCTCACCGGCGCCGAATGGAACTGGTCCACGCCCTACACCGAGATCGTCAAGGCCACGCTGGAAGGCAAGCCGATGATCAACTTCCTGCGCGGCGGACTGAAGGACAACTTCGTGAAGATGTCGCCCTACGGCGCCGCGGTCTCGGCCGCGGCCAGGAAGAAGGCCGACGACATCAAGGCGCAGATGCTGGCCGGCAAGTTCCAGATCTTCAAGGGCCCGATCAAGGACAACAAGGGCGCCACCGTGATCCCGGCCGGCACTACCCAGGCGCAGACCGACGTGGCGCTGGAGAAGATGAACTACCTGGTGGCCGGCGTCGTCGGCCAGGTCTGAGCTGCAACGCCGGCAACATCCGCCGCATCCGCCGCATCCGCAACACTCGCAACACCGGCAATACCAGACGCGGCGCGCACGGGCGCGCCGCCCCGATTTCCTTGCACGGGACATCGCCATGACTTCCGTACCTGCTCCAGAACCTGCCGCCCAGAGCGCGCCGCCCGCATCGGCGGCAGTGCCCCCTTATCTGCGACTGCGCGCCGCGCTGCTGCACGCCGCCGCGCCGGCGCTGCCCACGCTGTGCGCGCTGGCCGGCACGCTGCTGCTGTTCGTGCTGTTCCTGCTGCTGCAGGGACGTCCCGCGGGCGAGGCCTGCCTGCTGATCTACCAGGGCGCCTTCGGCACCATGTTCGCCTGGCAAAACACCTTGCAGCGCGCCGCGCCGCTGCTGCTCACCGCCTTGTGCGTGGCGCTGCCCGCGCGCGTGGGACTGATCGTCATCGGCGGCGAAGGCGCGCTGGCCCTCGGCGGGCTGGCGGCGGCGATGATGCCGCAACTGGCGCCGGCGCTGCCGCCCGTTGCCATGCTGGCGCTGATGGCGGTGGCCGCGATGATCACCGGCGGCCTGTGGATCGCGCTGTGCGGCAGCCTGCGCCAATGGCGCGCAGTGAACGAGACGATCTCCAGCCTGCTGATGTCCTATCTCGCCGTGGCGCTGTTCAAGCATCTGGTGGAGGGCCCGCTGCGCGACCCGGCCAGCCTGAACAAGCCCTCCACCCTGCCCCTGCCGGAGGCCGACATGCTGCAATCCATGCCCTGGCTGGATGTGCACTGGGGACTGGCCTGGGGCGCCGTCGCCTGCGTGGCCGCCTGGGTGTTCCTGCGCCACAGCGTGGCCGGCTTCGCCATGGGCATTGTCGGCGGCAACGTGCGCACCGCGCGCCTGGTGGGCCTGCCGGTCAACCGCCTGATCCTGCTGGCCTGCGGCATGGGGGGCGCCGCCGCCGGGCTGGCGGGCATGTTCGAAGTCGCGGCCGTCCACGGCAGCGCCAACAGCGCGCTGCTGGCGGGCTACGGTTTCTCCGGCATCCTGGTGGCCTTCGCGGCGCGCCAGAATCCGCTGGCCATCATCGTCTGCGCGGTGGTGATCGGCGGTGTGGAAGCCAGCGGCAGCCTGCTGCAGCGCCGCCTCGACCTGCCCGACGCCACCACGCTGGTGCTGCAGGGCCTGCTGTTCTGCAACCTGCTGGCCTGGGAAGCGGTCACCGGCCGGCTGGCCGCGCTGAAGCTGCGCTGGCAGCAGCAGGCGCACCCCGCCGCCCTTGCCAAGGAGGGCAGCCATGCATGACATCGACATCGCCACCCTGCTGCTGGCGCTGTTCGCCGGCGCGATCCGGGTCGGCACGCCTTTTCTCTTCGTCAGCCTGGGCGAATGCCTGACCGAAAAAGGCGGCCGCGTGAACCTGGGCCTGGAAGGCATCCTGGTCTGCGGCGCCATGACCGGCTATGCGGTCTCGTTCTACTCCGGCTCGGCCTGGCTGGGGGTGCTGGCCGCCGGCGGCTCCGGCCTGTTGCTGGGCACGCTGCACGGGCTGGTGTGCTCGCTGCCGCGGGTCAACGACATCGCCTTCGGCATCGCGCTGATGCTGCTGGGCACGGGGCTGGCCTTCTTCCTCGGCAAGCCCTTCATCCAGCCGCAGGCGCCGATGCTGCCGTCAATCGACCTCGGCGCCTGGAGCGCCAACGAGCGGCTGCACCATGCGCTGCAGATCAACGCGCTGTTCTTCGTCGGCGTGGCGCTGGCGCTGCTGCTGCAATGGAGCCTCTCGGCCACGCGCTGGGGGCTGGCGCTGCGGCTGGTGGGCGACCACGCGGAGACCGCGCGCGCCCTTGGCTATCGCCTCAACGCCACGCGCATCGCCGCCACCGCGGCCGGCGGCTTCCTGGCGGCGGTGGGCGGCGCCTATCTCTCGCTGTACTACCCGGGCAGCTGGAACGAAGGCCTCTCCAGCGGCCAGGGCCTGATGGCGGTGGCGCTGGTGATCTTCGCGCGCTGGCAGCCGTGGCGCTGCCTGCTGGCGGCGCTGCTGTTCGGCGCGGCCGGCGCGCTCGGCCCGGCCTTGCAGGCGGTGGGCATCACCTCCGGCTACTACCTGTTCAACGCCGCGCCCTATGCGCTGACGCTGCTGATCATGATCCTCACCTGCCGCCCCGACCGCACGCTCTCGAGCGCGCCGGGCGAACTCAGCCTGACCCGATAAATCCACGAAGGAGAAGCACATGCCCGAACTCTTCATCAAGGCCGAACCCTATGCCTGGCCCTACGACGGCGCGCTGTCGCCGGCCAACACCGCGCTGATCGTGATCGACATGCAGACCGACTTCTGCGGCATCGGCGGCTATGTGGACAAGATGGGCTACGACCTCTCGCTCACGCGCGCGCCGATCGGGCCGATCAGCAAGGTGCTGGCCGCCATGCGCGCCGGCGGCTACACCATCATCCACACCCGCGAGGGCCATCGCCCCGATCTGTCCGACCTGCCGGCCAACAAGCGCTGGCGCTCGCGCCAGATCGGCGCCAACGGCATCGGCATCGGCGACGCCGGCCCCTGCGGCAAGATCCTGGTGCGCGGCGAACCGGGCTGGGAAATCATTCCCGAGCTGGCGCCGCTGCCCGGCGAGATCATCATCGACAAACCCGGCAAGGGCTCGTTCTGCGCCACCGATCTCGAGCTGGTGCTGCATACGCGCGGCATCCGCAACATCGTGCTGACCGGCATCACCACCGACGTCTGCGTGCACACCACCATGCGCGAGGCCAACGACCGCGGCTTCGAATGCGTGATGCTGTCGGACTGCTGCGGCGCCACCGACCACGGCAACCACCTGGCCGCGCTGTCGATGATCAAGATGCAGGGCGGCGTATTCGGCGCGGTGTCGGACTCGGCCGCGCTGATCGACGTCATCGGCCGATAGGAGCCCGGACATGGCCATGCACGCGCTCGAGCTGGAGATCATCGGCGCCGGCAAATCCTTCGGGAGCTTCCGCGCGCTGGACGAGGTTTCGCTGAAGATACGCGCCGGCACCATCCACGCCCTGCTGGGCGAGAACGGCGCCGGCAAAAGCACGCTGGTCAAGGGCCTGGTGGGCTACAGCCCGCTCGACCAGGGCAGCATCCAGGCCGATCGCCGCGAGGTGGAAATCCGCGGCCCGCGCGTGCCCAACCAGCTCGGCATCGGCATGGTGTACCAGCACTTCACGCTGGCGCCCAGCCTGTCGGTGGCGGAAAACCTGCTGCTCTCGCGCGGCGACCTGCCCTGGCGCATCCGCTGGCAGGACGAGCGCGCGGCCCTGCGCGAGTTCATGGCGGCCATGCCGTTCCGGCTGGAGCTGGATCGTCCGGTCAGCGGGCTGTCCGCCGGTGAAAAGCAGAAGCTGGAAATCCTCAAGCAGCTCTACCTGCGCCGGCGCCTGCTGATCCTGGACGAGCCGACCTCGGTGCTCACGCCGCAAGAGGCCGACGAGGTGCTGGGGCTGATGCACGCGCTCACGCGCAAGCAGGAACTGACGGTGCTGATGATCACGCACAAGTTCCATGAAGTGAGCGCCTATGCCGACGACGTCACCGTATTGCGCCGCGGCCGGCTGGTCGGCAGCGCCAGGGTGGCCGACACCGGCCCGGACGAGCTGGCGCACTGGATGATGGGCCGCGCGCGCGAAGAGAAGGCCGCCGCGCCGCGCGCGCCGGTCCCGGCCGACGCGCCCGTCGGCCTGGCCGTCACCGGCCTGACGGTCAACAACGACCGCGGCGTGGCGGCGGTGCGCGATCTTTCGCTGGCGGTCAGGCGCGGCGAGATCGCCGGCCTGGCCGGCATCTCCGGCAACGGCCAGAAGGAACTGGTGGAAGCCTTGCTCGGCCAGCGCCGCCGCCTCGCCGGCGACGTGCAGGTGGACGGCGCCGCTTACGGCGCCAGTCGCGAAGAGATGCGCCGCCTGCGCGTGTTCGCGCTGCCGGAGGAACCGCTGCGCAACGCCTGTATCCCGGGCATGAGCGTGGCCGAGAACATGGCGCTGCGCAATTTCGACGTCGCGCCGTTCAGGCGCGGCGGCTGGCGCGTGGACCGCGGCGCGATGCGGCGCCAGGCGCAAAGCCTGATCGCCGCCTTCAACGTCAGGCCGCCGTTGCCCGAGCGCGCCATCGGCACGCTCTCCGGCGGCAACGTGCAGCGCGCGGTGCTGGCGCGCGAACTGGGCGACGCCGGTCAGCACGATGCGGCCAACGTACTGATCGTGGCCAACCCGGTGTTCGGGCTCGACTTCGCCTCGGTAGCCGACATCCACGCCCGACTGCTGCAGGCGCGCGCACGGGGCGCGGCGGTGCTGCTGGTGAGCGAAGACCTGGACGAGCTGCTGGAGCTGTCCGACCGCATCCTGGTGATGACCGAGGGCCGCATCGTGCATGCCGCTGAAGAAATCGCCGCCAAAGGCGCCGACCGCGCCGCGCTGGGCCGCTGGATGGCCGGCCACCATGGCGCAACACCACAACAGGAGGCCGCATGAACAGCGTCGCCGCACACCCCTATCCCTATCGTTTCGATCCGCGCAGCACGGCGCTGGTGGTGATCGACATGCAGCGCGACTTCGTCGAGGAAGGCGGTTTCGGCAGCGCGCTGGGCAACGACGTGCGCCCGCTCATGGCGATCGTGCCGACCGTGGCGACGCTGCTGGCCACGGCGCGCGGCGCGGGCATGCTGGTGGTCCACACGCGCGAGTCGCACCTGCCGGACCTCTCCGACTGCCCGCCGGCCAAGCGGCTGCGCGGCAATCCCGCGCTTGGCATCGGCGACATCGGCCCGATGGGCCGCATCCTGGTGCGCGGCGAGCCCGGCAACCAGATCCTGCCACTGCTGGCGCCGGTCGCCGGCGAGATCGTCATCGACAAGCCCGGCAAGGGCGCCTTCTACGCCACCGACCTGCATGCGCAGCTGCAGGCGCGCGGCATCAGCCACTTGCTGTTCGCCGGCGTGACCACCGAAGTCTGCGTGCAGACCTCGATGCGCGAAGCCAACGACCGCGGCTACGAATGCCTGGTGGTGGAAGACGCCTGCGCCAGTTATTTCCCGGTATTCCACCAGGCCACGCTGGCCATGCTGACGGCCCAGGGCGGCATCGTCGGCTGGAAGGCGCCGCTGGCGGAACTGCAACGGGCATTGCCGCCGATGAACAAAGGAGAAGCCGCATGATGCAAGTGAACCTGCCGCAGGTGGTGGCCGAGATCGAACAGGCCTTCGCCGACTACGAATACGCGCTGCTGATCAACGACATCCCCGCGCTGGACCGCTGGTTCTGGTATGCGCCGCAGACGGTGCGCTACGGCGTGGCCGAGGTGCTGCTGGGCGGCGAGGCGATCCGCCAGTACCGCAAGACCTGCACGCCGGTGCCGGCTTCGCGCAAGCTGCGGCGCACCGTTGTCACGACCTTCGGCACCGACTATGCTACCGTGTCGACCGAATTCACCGACCATACGTCGGAGCGCACCGGCCGCCAGATGCAGACCTGGGTGCGCATGGATGAGGGCTGGCGCATCGTCGCCGCCCACGTCAGCCTGATGGCCTGACCCGAACGCTCCATGCATCCCATGCGCCGACCCACCGATACCGATCCACGCCAGCCATGACCGTCACCGTCGCCAACCCGCTCGCCGAACAGGTCTACAACCGGCTCAAGGACGACATCTTCAATTTTCGCCTGCTGCCGGGGGACAATTTCACCGAGACCGAAATGGCGCAACGCCAGGGCGTCTCGCGCACGCCGCTGCGCGACGCGCTGTTCCGGCTGCAGCGCGAGGGCTACCTGGAAGTGGGTTTCCGGCGCGGCTGGAAGGTCTGCGCCATCGACTTCGACCGGCTCGACAACCTCTACGACCTGCGCATCGTGCTGGAGATGGCGGCGCTGGACAAGCTGTGCCAGCAGCAGGAGCCGGCGACCGGTCTGGAGGCGCTCAACGCCATCTGGCTGGTCGCGCCGGAGGCGCGCGAGACCGATGCGGTCCGGGTGGCCGAGTTCGACGAGGCCTTCCACACCAACCTGGTGGCGGCCGCCGGCAACGAAGAGATGACCCGGGTGCATACCGAGGTCACCGAAAAGATCCGCATCGTGCGCCGCCTGGACTTCCTGAAAAAGAAACGCATCGAGGCCACCTACGAGGAGCACGCCAAGATCCTGCAGCTGGTGGCCAAGCGCCGCGCCACCGAGGCGCAGATCCTGCTGCGCGCCCACATCACGCAGAGCAAGCTGGAGGTGCGCAAGATCACCATCTGGATGCTGGCCGAGGCGCGCCAGGAGCAGGAGCCGGAGGCGCTGCAGGCGCAGCGCTGAGCCGCCGGAAAGTTGCACGAACAACATCTTTCCACAAGGAAATTCATCGCCGAACGGCTTGATTGCGCCCTTCCCGCCACCAAATCAGGGAAAGCCTCCGAAAACATTTATAATGGAAGGCTTTTGCAACAGCGCATCTTTCCAGCATTTCAAGCAGCGGCTCAATGAAGGTATTTCGCGGACTTCCCAACGCCGAATCGCGCGCGCCATGCGCGCTGACCATCGGCAATTTCGACGGTGTGCATCTGGGCCATCAGGCCCTGCTCTCGCGCGTGCGCGAGGCCGCCGACCGCCTGGGACTGGACGCCGCGGTGATGACCTTCGAGCCGCATCCGCGCGAGTTCTTCGCCCAGCTGGCCGGCACGCCCGAACGCGCCCCGGCGCGCATCGCCAACCTGCGCGACAAGCTGCAGTCGCTGGCCGACGCCGGCATCGACCGCGTGGTGGTGGAACATTTCGGCAGCCACTTCGCCGCCCTCTCGCCGCAGGACTTCATCGAGAAGATCCTGGTGCAGGGCCTGCACGTGCGCTGGTTGATGGTGGGCGACGACTTCTGCTTCGGCGCGCGCCGCGCCGGCAACCTTGACACCCTGATCGAAGCCGGCAAGAAATACGGCTTCGAAGTGCATTCGATGCCCACCGTGACCAACGCCGGCGTGCGCATCTCCTCTTCGGCCGTGCGCGCGGCGCTGGCCGAGGGCGATTTCGAACTGTCGCGCCAGTTGCTGGGCCACTCCTACGCCATCAGCGGCCACGTGGTGCACGGCAAGAAGCTGGGCCGCACCATCGGTTTCCCGACGCTGAACATGCGCGTGGGCCACAAGCGTCCGGCGCTGTCGGGCATCTTCGTGGTGCAGGTGCACGGCATGGGCGAGCAGCCGCTGCCGGCGGTGGCCAGCCTGGGCGTGCGTCCGACGGTGGACGACAGCGGCCGCGTGCTGCTGGAGACGCACCTGCTGGACTTCCAGGGCGACTGCTACGGCAAGCTCCTGCGCGTGGAATTCCTGAAGAAGCTGCGCGACGAGGAAAAGTACATCGACCTGCCCACGCTGACCGCCGCCATCGCGCGCGACGCCGACCAGGCCCGCGCCTTCTTCCGCGAAAGCGCCGGCTTCGCCGTGTCGGCGACCGACCGAATTTGAACGCTGGCCGGCGGCCGGTGCCTGGCACCGCCGTCGTCCAGCCTGCCAGTCCCGCGCGTCACGGTCAGCCTGCGGCGCATCCAGAATTCAGAATCAACCCGAATCCAAAGAGATCTTCATGTCGAACAACGAATCGTCCGCCAAGCCGGGCAAGCAGGAAAAAGCCGGCAAGGCCCCGTCCAAGTATCCGGTCAACATGACCGAGACCGCGTTCCCGATGCGCGGCGACCTGGCCAAGCGCGAGCCGCAATGGGTCAAGGACTGGCAAGAGAAGAAAGTCTACGAGCGCATCCGCAAGGCCTCCGCCGGCCGCCCGAAGTTCATCCTGCATGACGGCCCGCCGTACGCCAACGGCGAGATCCACCTGGGCCACGCCGTCAACAAGATCCTGAAGGACATGATCGTCAAGGCCCGCAACATGGCCGGCTTCGACGCGCAATACGTGCCGGGCTGGGATTGCCACGGCATGCCCATCGAGATCCAGATCGAAAAGAAGTACGGCAAGAACCTGCCGGTGGCCGAAGTGCAAGCCAAGGCGCGCGCCTATGCCGAAGAACAGATCACGCTGCAGAAGAAGGACTTCATCCGCCTGGGCGTGCTGGGCGAATGGGACAACCCGTACAAGACCATGAACTTCTCCAATGAAGCCGACGAGCTGCGCGCGCTCGGCACCATCCTGGAGAAGGGTTACGTCTACCGCGGCCTGAAACCCGTGAACTGGTGCTTCGACTGCGGCTCGGCGCTGGCCGAGGCGGAAGTGGAATACCAGGACAAGCGCGACCCGGCCATCGACGTCGGCTTCCCGTTCGCCGAACACGACAAGCTGGCCACCGCCTTCGGCCTGACCGACCTGCCCACGCGCAACGGCTACATCGTGATCTGGACCACCACGCCCTGGACCATCCCGTCCAACCAGGCGCTGAACGTGCATCCGGAGTTCGAGTACGCGCTGGTCGAAACCTCGCGCAACGGCGAACCGCTGCTGCTGATTCTGGCCCGCGATCTGGTGGAATCCTGCCTGCAGCGCTTCGGCCTGGAAGGCAAGATCATCGCCACCACCGTGGGCGAAAAGCTGTCGCTGATCCGCTTCCACCATCCGCTGGCCAAGGCCGACGCCGGCTACGACCGCCTGTCGCCGATCTACCTGGGCGACTACGTGACCGCCGACAGCGGCACCGGCATCGTGCACTCGGCGCCGGCCTACGGTATCGAAGACTTCATCTCGTGCAAGGCGCACGGCATGAAGGATGACGACTTCATCAACCCGGTCATGGGCGACGGCCGCTATGCGTCGACGCTGCCGCTGTTTGCCGGCATGACCATCTGGGAAGCCTCCAAGCCGATCTGCTCGGCGCTGGAGCAGACCGGCTCGCTGTTCAAGCTGGTCATGTTCGACCACAGCTACATGCACTGCTGGCGCCACAAGACGCCGATCATCTATCGCGCCACCTCGCAGTGGTTCGCCAGCATGGACAACCTCCCCAAGGACGGCGGCCCCAGCCTGCGCCAGACCGCGCTGCAGGGTATCGAAGACACCGCTTTCTTCCCCTCCTGGGGCAAGGCGCGCCTGCACGGCATGATCGCCAACCGTCCGGACTGGACGCTGTCGCGCCAGCGCCAGTGGGGCGTGCCGATGGCCTTCTTCGTGCACAAGGAAACCGGCGAGCTGCACCCGCGCACGCCGGAGCTGATCGAGCAGATCGCCCAGCGCATCGAGAAGGGCGGCATCGAGGCCTGGCAGGCGCTCGATCCCAAGGACCTGCTGGGCGACGAAGCCGACCTGTACCTGAAGAACCGCGACACGCTGGACGTCTGGTTCGACTCCGGCACCACGCACCAGACCGTGCTGCGCGGCTCGCACAAGCTGCAGTCACAGTTCCCGGCCGACCTGTATCTGGAAGGTTCGGACCAGCACCGCGGCTGGTTCCACTCGTCGCTGCTGACCTCGTCGATGTTGAACGGCCGCGCACCGTACAAGGCGTTGCTGACCCACGGCTTCGTGGTCGACGGCGAAGGCCGCAAGATGTCCAAGTCGCTCAAGAACGGCGTGGAGCCGCAGAAGGTGGCCGACTCCCTGGGCGCGGAAATCCTGCGCCTGTGGATCGCCTCGAGCGACTACTCGGGCGAGATCTCGATCTCGGACGAAATCCTCAAGCGCGTCACCGAAGCCTACCGCCGCATCCGCAACACGCTGCGCTTCCTGCTGGCCAACACCTCGGACTTCGACTTCGCCAAGCACGCCGTGCCGGTGGCCGACCTGCTGGAAATCGACCGCTACGCGATCGCCAACATGGCGCGCCTGCAGGCCGAGGTGCTGGCGCACTTCGAGTCCTACGAGTTCCACCCGGTGGTGGCCAAGCTGCAAGGCTACTGCTCGGAAGACCTGGGCGGCTTCTACCTCGACATCCTGAAGGACCGCCTCTACACCAGCGGCGTGGAGTCGGCCGCGCGCCGCTCGGCACAGACCGCGGTGTGGCACATCACCCAGGCGCTGCTGCGCCTGATGGCGCCGATCCTGTCGTTCACCGCGGAAGAGGCATGGAGCTTCTTCGCCAGCAAGGAAGTGTTCGAGGAAAGTCGCGAAACGATCTTCTCCCAGACCTACTACGCCCTGCCCGAAGTGGCCGACGCCGACGCGCTGCTGGCCAAGTTCGCCGTGCTGCACGAGGTGCGCGCGAGCGTCACCAAGCAGCTGGAAGAAGTGCGCATCGCCGGCAACATCGGCTCGTCGCTGCAAGCGGAAGTCGAACTGAAGGTCAGCGGCGACAAGGCGGCCTTGCTCGACAGCCTGGGCGATGACCTGAAGTTCGTGCTGATCACCTCGGATGCCCGCGTGACCAAGGTCGCCTCGGCCGAGGAAGAAGCCGTGGTCGTCACGCCGTCGGCCAACCAGAAATGCGAACGCTGCTGGCACTATCGCGCCGATGTCGGGTCTCATGCCGAGCATCCCGGCCTGTGCGGCCGCTGCTTCGCCAACCTGTTCGGCCAGGGCGAGAAGCGCCGCTTCGCCTGATCGCCGCCTGATCGCCGGCAAGCCGCTTCCCGCCCATGGCGGACGGGAAGCGGCAAACTCAAACAACAACACCCATGGCAACCAAAAAGCGTCCTTCCCGTCCCTCTTCATCCGGCTCGACCGCCACCGCGCAGGGCCTCCTGCCCTGGCTGGGCATCGCCACCATCGTGCTGCTGCTGGACCAGCTGACCAAGATCACCATCCTGAAACTGTTCCACTACGGCGAGTCGCTGCCGGTGACCGGCTTCTTCAACCTGGTGCTGGTCTACAACAAGGGCGCGGCCTTCAGCTTCCTGGCCGCCAGCAACGGCTGGCAGCGCTACCTGTTCACCGCCATTGGCATCGGCGCGGCGGTGTTCATCATCCACCTGCTGCGCAAGCATCCGGGCCAGCGCATGTTCTGCTGGGCGCTGGCGCTGATCCTGGGCGGCGCCATCGGCAATGTGATCGACCGCGTCGCCTATGGCCACGTGATCGACTTCCTCGACGTCTTCGTGGGCAACTGGCACTGGCCGGCCTTCAATGTGGCCGATAGTGCGATTTGCGTAGGTGCGGTATTGTTCGTCGTGGACGAACTGCGCCGGGTTTCCAAGAAGTAAAGACCGGTTCGCCGGTCCGCTCGCGCGAAGCTGCGCTTCGCCTCATTCCGGGAGCAAGAAGATGGATCTCGCTGGCAAGAAAATCGTACTCGGCCTGACCGGCGGCGTGGCCTGCTACAAGGCCGCGATGCTGGCGCGCGAACTGGGACGCGCCGGCGCGTCGGTGCAGGTCGTGATGACCGCCGCGGCCACCCAGTTCATCACTGCGGTGACGATGCAGGCGCTGACCGGCAATACCGTCTACACCGACCAGTGGGATGCGCGCATGGAGAACAACATGCCGCACATCAACCTCACGCGCGACGCGGATGCGGTCGTGATCGTGCCCTGCTCCACCGATTTCATTTCCAAGCTGGCGCACGGCGCCTGCGACGACCTGCTCTCCACGCTGTGCATCGCCCGTCCGGCCCACGTGCCGCTGATGGTGGCGCCGGCCATGAACGTGGAGATGTGGCAGAACCCGGCCACCCAGCGCAACGTGCGCCAGCTGCGCGCCGACGGCATCCTGCTGCTCGGCCCGGACGCCGGCGCGCAGGCCTGCGGCGAGATGGGCGAAGGCCGCATGCTGGAACCGGCGCAGTTGATGGAAGAGATCATCGCCGCCTTCCAGCCCAAGGTGCTGGCAGGCCGCCGCGTGCTGCTGACCGCCGGCCCGACGTTTGAGCCGATCGACCCGGTGCGCGGCATCACCAACCTGTCCTCCGGCAAGATGGGCTATGCCGTGGCGCGCGCCGCACGTGAAGCCGGCGCCGAGGTCACGCTGGTGTCCGGCCCGACCGCGCTGGAGACTCCCTATGGCGTGCGCCGCATCGACGTGCAGACTGCGCAGCAGATGCACGACGCGGTGATGGCCAACGTCGCCGGGCAGGACCTGTTCGTAGCCGTGGCGGCGGTGGCCGACTGGCGTGTGGCCAATGCCAGCGGACAGAAACTGAAGAAGAACGCCGACGACGACACGCTGCACCTGGAGTTCGCGCAGAACCCGGACATTCTCGCCGGCGTCGCCGCCCTGCCGCAGCGCCCCTATTGCGTGGGCTTCGCGGCGGAGTCCGAAAACCTCGAACAATACGGCGCGGCCAAGCGGGTCAAGAAGAACATCCCGCTGCTGGTGGGCAATATCGGCCACCAGACCTTCGGCCGCGACGACAACTCCCTGACGCTGTTCGACGAGCAAGGCCATACCAGCCTGCCGCGTGCGGACAAGCAAACCCTGGCGCGCCAGCTGGTGCGCGAAATCGCGCGCCGCATGGCGTCCTGAACCCGACACGGCCCGCCTCTGCGGGCCGTGCCTTTTCACCCAACCCAGCATCCATGAAGACTATCGACATCAAGATCCTCGACCCGCGCATGAAAGACCAGCTGCCCGCCTACGCGACGCCTGGCAGCGCCGGCCTCGACCTGCGCGCCTGCATCGATGCGCCGCTGACCATCGCCCCCGGCAGCACCCACCTGATCCCCACCGGCCTGGCGATCCACCTGGCCGATCCCAACTATGCCGCGGTGATCCTGCCGCGCAGCGGCATGGGCCACAAGCATGGCATCGTACTCGGCAACCTGGTCGGCCTGATCGACTCGGACTACCAGGGCCAGCTGATGGTCTCGACATGGAACCGCGGCAGTACCGAATTTGTCCTAAACCCGATGGAACGCCTGGCGCAGCTGGTGATCGTCCCGGTGCTGCAGGTCGGTTTCAATGTGGTGGAAGAATTCGACAGCAGCGAGCGCGGCGCCGGCGGTTTCGGCAGCACCGGCAAACACTGACGGAGAAAAGAATGTTCGCACCCCACATGCCCGCGTGGCAGAAGATAAGAAGTATCGCCGCCCTGGCGCCGCTGGCCGTGCTGGCCGCGTGCGCCACGCAAGAGCCGGGCGGCGTGCCCGCCGCTCCCGGCAAGGCGCCGCCGCCGGTGGCCGTGCAGGCGCCCAAGCCTGCGGAAACCGCGCAGCAGAAGCAGCTGCGCGAACTGATCGCGCAGCAGGACCGCCTCTACCGCGTCGCCGCGCCCTTGCTGACCACCAACGCCCAGCTGTGCCGCGGCAATGCGCGCAACCTGCTGGGCTTCACCGCCAAGAACAGGTATTCCTTCCCGATCGAATACGCCGAGACCGCGCGCAGCCTGGGTTATGACGACCGCCTGCAGGTCACCGGCGTGCTGCCCGGCAGCGGCGCCGAACAGGCCGGCATCCAGCGCGGCGACATCCTGACCTCGGTGGCCGGCAAGCCGATGCCGCAAGGCACCGATGCCGAGCGCCAGGCGGCGGTGCTGCTGTCCCCGCTGGTGGTCAAGAAGGCGCCGATCAGCCTGGGCGTGCAGCGCGGCAACCAGCAACGCGACCTGAATGTACCGCTGACCTTCGCCTGCGCCTTCAGCATCGAGCTGGGCAATGCCGACAACGTCAACACCTACGCCGACGGCCGTCGCGTGCTGATAACCCGCGGCATGATGAAGTTCGTCCAGAGCGATGAAGAACTGGCCTACCTGATCGCCAAGGACATGGCGCACAACATCCTCGGCCACGCGATCCGCCAGCGCATGGTGTCGACCATCGCCGAGGTGATCGACAACCTGCTGCTGCCGCATCCGGATCCGACCACGACCGCCGGCACTGCCGGCATCCGCGTCTATCCGCAGGACCTGGACGCCGCCGCCGACACCTTGTCGCTCTACCTGCTGGCGCGCGCCGGCTATGGCATCGACAATGTGCCGGCGTTCTGGAAGCGCCTGGCGGACCAGTATCCGGCCAGCGTGACCAATGGCTACACCGCGCTGCATCCGTCGATCACCTATCGCCTGGCGATGATCGACAAGGTGACGCAGATCGTGAAGGCCAAGCAGGAGGCAGGCAAGCCGCTGGTGCCCTGACGCGTTGCGGCTTGAATGAAAACGGCGCGGAAGGATGTGCTTCCGCGCCGTTTTTGTTTCTCTCGTGGGCGCCATTCACGCTCCGTCATCCCGGCGCAGGCCGGGATCCAGTGTCGTTTGCCGGCAGCGACGATGAACGGTGAACGACGCTGGATCCTGACTTTCGTCAGGATGACGGGGACGGGGATGTGAACCGGTGGTGTGCAGAACGCGTGCCATGAAGGCGACACCCACTACATGTGGATAAAAAAAAGCCGGAACAATCGTTCCGGCTTTTTCGTTGCAGCGGTCTCGCCCGAAAAGGCTTATTCCACTTCCAGCTTTTCCTGCGGCTCTTCCGGCGGGGAGGAGTCGTCGCCTTCGGGGAACTCCAGCTTGACCTGGTCCTTGTCGTCCATCTCCACGGTCACGCGTCCGCCGTTGACCAGCTTGCCGAACAGCAGTTCGTCGGCCAGCGCCTTGCGGATCATGTCCTGGATCAGGCGCGACATCGGGCGTGCGCCCATCAGCGGATCGAAGCCCTTCTTGCCCAGGAACTTGCGCAGGCTTTCCGAGAAGACGGCTTCCACCTTCTTCTCGTGCAGCTGCTCTTCCAGCTGCATCAGGAACTTGTCGACCACGCGCAGGATGATTTCCTCGTCCAGCGGGCGGAAGCTGATGATCGCATCCAGGCGGTTGCGGAACTCGGGCGTGAACATGCGCTTGATGTCCGCCATCTCGTCGCCGGCTTCCTTCTTCTCGGTGAAGCCGATGGTGCGCTTCTGCAGGCTCTCGGCGCCCGCGTTGGTGGTCATGATGATGATCACGTTGCGGAAGTCGGTCTTGCGGCCGTTGTTGTCGGTCAGCGTGCCATGGTCCATCACCTGCAACAGGATGTTGAAGATGTCGGGATGCGCCTTCTCGATTTCGTCCAGCAGCAGCACGGCGTGCGGCTTCTTGTTGACGGCTTCGGTCAGCAGGCCGCCCTGGTCGAAGCCGACGTAGCCCGGCGGCGCGCCGATCAGGCGGCTCACCGCGTGGCGCTCCATGTATTCGGACATGTCGAAACGCACCAGCTCGATGCCCAGGATGAAGGCCAGCTGCTTGGCGACTTCGGTCTTGCCCACGCCGGTCGGGCCGGAGAACAGGAAGGAGCCGATCGGCTTGTCGGTCTTGCCCAGGCCGGCGCGCGCCATCTTGATGGCGGACGACAATGCCTCGATGGCGGGATCCTGGCCGAACACGACGTTCTTCAGGTCGCGGTCGATGGTCTGCAGCTTGGCGCGGTCGTCCTGGTTGACCGACTGCGGCGGGATGCGCGCGATCTTCGAGATGATCTCTTCGATCTCGGGCTTGCCGATGGTCTTCTTCTGCTTGGACTTCGGCAGGATGCGCTGAGCGGCGCCGGCTTCGTCGATGACGTCGATCGCCTTGTCGGGCAGATGACGGTCGTTGATGAAGCGGGCCGCCAGTTCGGCCGCCGAAGTCAGCGCCGAAGCGGAATACTTCACGCCGTGGTGCTCTTCGAACTTGGACTTCAGGCCGCGCAGGATCTGCACGGTCTGCTCGACGGTCGGCTCGTTGACGTCGATCTTCTGGAAGCGACGCGACAGCGCGTGGTCTTTTTCGAAGACGCCGCGGAATTCGGTGTAGGTGGTCGCGCCGATGCACTTCAGCTGGCCGCTGGAGAGCGCCGGCTTCAACAGATTGGACGCATCCAGCGTACCGCCCGAGGCCGAACCGGCGCCGATGATGGTGTGGATCTCGTCGATGAAGAGGATGCCGTTGGGGCTGTCCTTGAGCTGCTTCAACACCGCCTTCAGGCGCTGCTCGAAGTCGCCGCGGTACTTGGTGCCGGCCAGCAGCGCGCCCATGTCGAGCGAGTACACGACGGCGTTCTTCAGGATCTCGGGCACGTCGCCCTGCGTCACGCGCCATGCCAGGCCTTCGGCGATGGCGGTCTTGCCCACGCCGGCTTCGCCGACGAGCAGCGGGTTGTTCTTGCGGCGGCGGCACAGGGTCTGGATCACGCGCTCGACTTCGGACTCGCGGCCGATCAGCGGGTCGATCTTGCCCTCGGCGGCGGCCTTGTTGAGGTTCTGGGTGAACTGGTCGAGCGGGCTTTCCTTCTGCTGGCCTTCGGCCTGCACGTCCTCGGCGCCTTCCGGGGCCTTCTGCGGATCGGCCTGCTGGTCCTTGCGCACGCCGTGCGAAATGAAATTGACCACGTCCAGGCGGGTCACGCCCTGCTGGTGCAGGTAGTACACCGCGTGCGAATCCTTCTCGCCGAAGATGGCCACCAGCACGTTGGCGCCGGTTACTTCCTTCTTGCCGTTGGAAGCCGACTGCACGTGCATGATCGCGCGCTGGATCACGCGCTGGAAGCCCAGCGTGGGCTGCGTGTCCACTTCGTTGGTGCCGGGTACGGTCGGCGTATTGTCGGTGATGAAATTGGTCAGCGTCTTGCGCAAATCGTCAATGTTCACCGAGCAGGCGCGCAGCACTTCGGCGGCGGACGGGTTGTCCAGCAGCGCGAGCAGCAGATGCTCCACGGTAATGAATTCATGACGCGATTGTCTGGCTTCGACAAAGGCCATATGCAAACTGACTTCAAGTTCCTGCGCAATCATGCTTCCTCCATCACGCATTGCAGGGGATGCCCTGCCTTTCGAGCGTGGGTTAAAACGAGTTCCACTTTTGTGGATGCGATATCTTTGGGATACACACCACACATTCCCTTCCCATCGCGGTGAACCTTGAGCATGATCTGCGTCGCAGTTTCACGGTCCTTGTTGAAATACTCCTGGATGACTGCGACGACGAATTCCATCGGCGTATAGTCATCGTTCAACAACAGAACTTGGTACATAGGGGGCGGCTTAAGTTTCGCCTCCTGTCGCTCCAGGACGGTACCGCCACCGTTTTCGTGCTTGGTTGCCATGCGTTTTATTCGACCATCAAAGCTGTGCAACGCACAATGATCACGTAACATCTAGATGAGAGAGATATTACGCGTTTTCCCGATGTTGCGCAGATGACGATGATTTATCCTAATTCAAGGGTGGCGAGGTCGATCGAGTGAACAGGCGGCCAATCTTTAAGTTGAAAACTGCTTGACTTTTGGATTTTTACCGAGAAGAATGGAATTCATTGATTAGTAGTTACTGCTTGTCAATGCTGAAGAGATGTAAAGGGGGCACGGTTTAAGGGGGGCTGCGTGACGCGCGATGCTTCTTGCTTTAACGGCTCGTGTGATAGTTTAAAATTTGAAAGATGCTTTTATGGCAACAGGTACTGTTAAGTGGTTCAACGATTCCAAAGGCTTTGGCTTTATCACTCCGGATGACGGCGGTGAGGATTTGTTTGCGCACTTCTCCGCAATCCAGATGAACGGCTTCAAGACCCTGAAAGAAGGTCAAAAAGTCCAGTTTGACGTCACGCAAGGCCCCAAGGGCAAGCAAGCTTCGAACATCCAGCAAGGCTAATTGGCCCTGCTGCTGAAAAGCCCCGCATTGCGGGGCTTTTTTCATTTCAGCGGCGCTTTCGGCGGCGGCATGATGCGCGCCCTTCCCCGATGGAGACCACCTCCCCCTGCGGGAAATGCGCAGCGCAACAAAAAACCGCGCATCGCCCGGCTTTTTGCTTTGCAGAAAACTTCCTGCCCTCACATGTTCTCGATCATCACGTCGCCGAATCCCGAGCACGACACCTGGGTCGCGCCCTCCAGCAGGCGGGCGAAGTCGTAGGTCACGCGCTTGGACGAGACCGACTTCTGCATCGCATCGATGATCAGGTCGGCGGCTTCGATCCAGCCCATGTGGCGCAGCATCATTTCGGCCGACAGGATGATCGAGCCCGGATTGACGTAGTCCTTGCCGGCGTACTTGGGTGCGGTGCCGTGGGTCGCCTCGAACATCGCGACCGAATCCGACATGTTGGCGCCCGGCGCGATGCCGATGCCGCCCACCTGCGCCGCCACGGCGTCGGAGATGTAGTCGCCGTTCAGGTTCAGCGTGGCGATCACGCTGTATTCGGCCGGACGCATCAGCACCTGCAGGAAGAAGGCGTCGGTGATGGCGTCCTTGATCAGGATCTGGCGACCGGTCTTGGGATTCTTCAGGCGCATCCACGGACCGTCGTCGATCAGCTCGGCGCCGAACTCGCGCGCCGCCAGCGCGTAGCCCCAGTCGCGGAAGGCGCCTTCGGTGAACTTCATGATGTTGCCCTTGTGGACCAGCGTCACCGAGGGCTTGTCATGGTCGATCGCGTACTGGATCGCCTGGCGCACCAAGCGCTCGGTGCCCTCGCGCGACACCGGCTTGATGCCCAGGGCCGAGGTCTCGGGGAAACGCAGCTTCTTGACGCCCATTTCCTTGGTCAGGAAATCGATCACCTTGCCCACTTCCGGCGAACCGGCCTGCCATTCGATGCCGGCGTAGATGTCTTCCGAGTTTTCGCGGAAGACCACCATGTCGGTCTTTTCGGGCTCACGCAGCGGCGAGGGAACGCCCTTGAAGTAGCGCACCGGGCGCAGGCACACATACAGGTCCAGGTGCTGGCGCAAGGTGACGTTGAGCGAACGGATGCCGCCGCCCACCGGCGTGGTCAGCGGTCCCTTGATCGAGACCAGGTAATCCTTCACCACTTCCAGCGTCTCGTCCGGCATCCACACATTCGGGCCGTAGACCTTGGTCGCCTTCTCGCCGGCGTAGATTTCCATCCAGTGGATCTTGCGCTCGCCGCCGTAGGCCTTCTCCACTGCGGCGTCGACCACCTTCAGCATCACCGGCGTGACGTCCACGCCGATGCCGTCGCCCAGGATGTAGGGAATGATCGGGTTGGTGGGGACGTTCAGGGTGTGATCGGCGTTGGCGGTGATCTTCCGTCCTTCGGCTGGCACTTGGATATGTTGGTACGACATCGTGGTCTCCGGCGATTGGGCAATATTGCTGACAAGCGGGGAATTTTAAGAGATTTCGCGAAGGTGAGCAGAAAGAATGCGCGGCGCGGCCAGCGGACACGGCCAATTTCACCCTGGATGCCCGGCAATGCGCCGCGATTTTGCCCCGATCTATGCGAGGATTTTACGTAAGCCCCTGATTTTGCGACACTAGCGCATGCCTCTCATCTTATTCAACAAGCCCTTCCAGGTCATGAGCCAGTTCTCGGCCCATGCCGAGCGCGAGACGCTCTCCGACTACATCGATATCCCCAACGTCTATCCCGCCGGCCGCCTCGACGCCGACAGCGAGGGCCTGCTGCTGCTCACCGACGACGGCAAGCTGCAGCACGAGATCAGCCACCCGCGCCGCAAGCAGCCCAAGACCTACCTGGCGCAGGTGGAAGGCAGCGCCTCGCTGCCGGCGCTGCAGCAGCTGCGCGACCCGCTGGACCTGGGCGACTTCGTCACGCAGGGCAGCCAGGCCAGGCTGATCCAGGAGCCCGAATGGATGTGGCCGCGCAATCCGCCCATCCGCGAGCGCAAGAACCAGCCGACCAGCTGGATCGCACTGACCATCAGCGAAGGCAAGAACCGCCAAGTGCGTCGCATGACCGCCGCTGTGGGCCTGCCGACGCTCAGGCTGGTGCGCATCGCCATCGGCCCGTTTTCCCTGGCCACGCATCCGGTGCTGCCGGGCGAATGGCGGGAGGTGGATCCCGCAGAACTGGAAAAATGAACGACACGGCGGGAATGATTGACAGAACGACATCATCAATTTGATCCAGCCGTTCAAATACTCACAAAAAAGATGATGAAGCCTGTCAACCTCCGACCATGGCTGCCGTTATTGTCAGTGATTCGCACGAATCATCGTTTGCCTCACATCCCTAACATGTTGAATTGAAGGACGCAAAATGAAAAAATTGATCGCCGCTCTGATCGCTGGTCTGTTCGCTACTGCCGCTTTCGCACAAGCTCCGGCCGCTCCGGAAGCTCCGAAGGCAGAAGCCGCTGCTCCGAAGGCAAAGAAGGCCAAGAAGGCCAAGAAAGCCAAGAAGGCAAAGAAGGCAGCTGAAGCTAAGTAATTAGCGTCCGCGCAATTCTAAAAAAGGCAGGCTAGTCCTGCCTTTTTTCATTTCCGCAGCAAAAAACGCCCGCGCCGCCGGGCCCGACTGCCGGTGAGGCCACTGCACCTGCCTGTCGGATCGCTATAATCCTGCTGTCCCGCATTTCCCGGATTGACCAAAAACAAACATCGATCATGCGCCAACCCATTCTTTCCCGCCTTTGCCTCAACACCGCCGCCGCCCTGCTGGCCGCCGCCTGCGCCACCAGCGCGATCGCGCAGACCCCGCAAGTGCGCCACTTCCCGACCACCCAGCTCAACATCGGCATCCACCTGATCAAGGCCGAGGTCGCGCAGACCGAGGCCGAGCGCGAACAGGGCCTGATGTTCCGCGAGAAGATGGGGGATAACGAAGGCATGCTGTTCCTGTTCGGCGCGCCGGCCGGGGTATGCATGTGGATGAAGAACACGCTGATTCCGCTGTCGGTCGCCTTCATGGACGAGAAGGGCGTGATCATCAACATCGAGGAAATGAAGGAGCAGACGCTGGATTCGCACTGCGCCAAGCGCGGCGCGACCTATGCGCTGGAGATGAACAAGGGCTGGTTCAAGCAAAAGAACATCAAGCCGGGCACCAAAATCGACGGCTTGCCCGCCAAATGAGGATGTAGTTCGCCATGCGCGCCGGGTTCAGCCCGGTGTGCGTGACGCCCGGCGACGCAGGACGCCTGTCCGGCCCGCCGAGCTGCGGCCCGCCTACCAGCGACCCGCTTGCCTGATCCACGCGCGCAAATTCATCTGGCGCAGCAAGACAGCGCAGAAATGCAAAAACCCGCCTGTTTCCAGACGGGTTTTCTTGTACTGCGAACCGGGGATCAACCCCGGCCGAAGACCGGCGAATTAGGCAGCCAGGGCCTTCAGGGCAGCAGCCAGACGGCTCTTGTGGCGAGCAGCCTTGTTCTTGTGGATGATCTTCTTGTCGGCGATGCTGTCGATGGTCGACACGGAAGCCTGGAACACGGAGGTTGCAGCAGCCTTGTCGCCGCCGGCGATTGCCTTGCGAACAGCCTTGATTGCGGTGCGCAGGGTCGAACGCTGGCTCGAGTTGTGCGCGTTTTGCTTAACTGCTTGACGTGCACGCTTGCGTGCCTGTGCGGTATTTGCCATGAAATTATCCTAAATCGAGAGTCGTAGTGCGCCGCAAACCCCGGGGACTCGCGATGCCAAATTCTGTAAAGCATCGGATTATATCCATTTTTCCCGAACAGGGCAAATACCTTGCCCGATCGGCCACGAATTCCCCGTCTTCCGTTGCTATCAGGCCAAAAGCCTCCCTTACATCCGGCTGCGGACCCGCTATCGGAACCCCCATCCCGGCAAACGACGACGACCAGGCAAGTCCACAGGCCGCATCCGTTGCAATAAAGAAATTTCATACAAGCACCGAACCGATTCGAAAACAAAGTACTCTACCGCCCCATCCGATGAGCCCGGGCTCATCGGCCGCGAACACCGATTCACCCGCAACGGACGGCCGCCTCCCGGGCCGCGCCGCTATAATGCCGCACCATGAACTTGCATAAAACGCTAGCCGCCATTTCCGGCATGACGATGCTCTCGCGCATCACCGGACTGGTCCGCGAAATCCTGTTTGCCCGCGCCTTCGGCGCCTCTGCCTACACCGACGCCTTCAACATCGCCTTCCGGATTCCCAACCTGTTGCGCCGCCTGTTCGCCGAAGGCGCGTTTTCGCAGGCCTTCGTGCCCATCCTGGCCGAATACAAGAACCAGCGCGGCGCCGAAGAAACCAAGCATCTCGTCGACCATGTCGCCACCGTGCTGATGTGGGTGATGCTGGCGACCTGCGTGGCCGGCATCGTGGCCACGCCCTTCGTGGTCTACTTCATCGCCACCGGCCTGCAATACAACCCGGACGCCTTCCACGCCTCGGTGGTGATGACGCGCATCATGTTCCCCTATATCGGCTTCATGGCGTTCGTGGCGCTGGCCGGCGGCATCCTGAACACCTGGAAGGAGTTCAAGATCCCCGCCTTCACCTCGGTGCTGCTGAACCTGGCCTTCATCGTCGCCTCGCTGTTCGTGGCGCCGTTCATGGAGCAGCCGATCTACGCCATGGCCTTCGCCGTGCTGGTGGGCGGCGTGCTGCAGGTGGCGATCCAGGTGCCGGCGCTGATGAAGATCGGCATGCTGCCGCGCCTGTACTGGAACCCGATGCTGGGCCTCTCCGACGCCGGCGTGAAGCGCGTGCTGCAAAAGATGGGGCCGGCGGTGTTCGCCGTCTCGGCCGCGCAGATCAGCCTGATGATCAATACCAACATCGCCTCCCGTCTGGAACACGGCAGCGTCTCCTGGCTCTCGTACGCCGACCGCCTGATGGAGTTCCCCACTGCGCTGCTGGGCGTGGCGCTGGGCACCATCCTGCTGCCCAGCCTGGCCAACGCGCATGCGGCCAAGGACACCGACGAATACTCGGCCCTGCTCGACTGGGGCCTGCGCCTGACCTTCATGCTGGCCATGCCGGCCGCGGTGGGCCTGGCCACGCTGTCCGAGCCGCTGACGGCCACCCTCTTCCACTATGGCAAATTCGACAACCTGTCGGTGACCATGACCGGCCACGCGCTGGTGGCCTACGGCGTCGGGCTGATCGGCCTGATCATGGTGAAGATCCTGGCGCCCGGCTTCTACGCCAAGCAGGACATCCGCACGCCGGTGATCATCGCCGTGGGCGTGCTGATCGCCACCCAGCTGATGAACAGCCTCTTCGTGCCCATGTTCGCGCATGCCGGCCTGGCGCTGTCGATCGGCCTGGGCGCATGCCTGAACGCCGGTTTCCTGTATTGGGGACTGCGCCGCCGCCAGATCTATGTGCCGCGTCCGGGCTGGGGCCTGTTCCTGGTGCGACTGGCCGGCGCGCTGTTCGTGCTGGCGGGGGTGGCGCTGTGGCTGGGCGGGAAGTTCGACTGGATCGCGTTGCGCGCCCATCCGCTGCTGCGCGTGGGCGCACTCGGACTGGTGATGGCAGTGTGCGGGCTCGCGTATTTCGGGCCGCTGTTCGCGATGGGATTCCGGCTGCGCGAATTCAAGCGCATCGCGCGCCGCTAAGAACCGACGCGGCAACAGGAGCCGAGCAACAGGAGCCGGGCGGCAAGAGCCGAAGAGGTAGAGCATAAACCGTGGCGGCGTGCGCTGCCAGAGCTGCCCGCAGGAAACAACAAGAATTTTTCCTGCGGCGTTTTCATGCGTGACGCCGCCCAAAATATTTTGATAGGATGAACGGCATGACGCTCACCTCCCTCGAATATTTTGCTTCGCTGGTGCGCCAGGACGACTCGATCCCCTTGTTCGAATCGGCCTTGACGCTAGGTCAGGACTTTTATCCCGAGATGGATTTCTCCGAGCAGGAGTTCGAGCTCGACTCTCTCGCGATGAAGCTCCGCCAGCGCCTGCCGGACGATGCATCGCAGATCCAGAAGCTGCGCATGCTCAACCATTTCTTCTTCCAGGAAATGGCCTTCGCCGGCAACATCAACAACTATTACGATCCCGACAACAGCTACCTGCACCGCGTCATCGCGACCCGGCGCGGCATCCCGATTTCGCTGGCGGTGCTCTACATCGAGCTGGCCCAGCAGGTGGGGCTGGACATGAAGGGCGTGTCCTTCCCCGGCCACTTCCTGATGAAGCTGTCGGTGCAGTCGGGCGAGATCGTGCTCGATCCGATGAACGGCTCCAGCCTCTCGCGGGAGGAGCTGGAGGAGCGCCTGGAACCCTATCTCGAGCACCAGCAGGACGAGGATTTCGGCGACGAGCTGCCGCTGGCGGCTTACCTGCGCGCGGCGCACCCGCGCGAGATCCTGGCGCGCATGCTGCGCAACCTCAAGGCCATCTTCATGGAAAGCCAGCGCTGGCAACAGGTGCTGGATGTGCAGGAGCGGCTGGTGATCCTGCTGCCCGAGGAAATCACCGAACGGCGCGATCGCGGGCTGGCCAGCGCCAACCTCGGCCTGGCCCAGGCCGCGCTGGAAGACCTCGAAGCCTACCTGGCGCTGCGCCCGCATGCGGAAGATGCGCAGAACCTGCGCGAGATGCTGCCGGACCTGCGCGAAGCGCTGCGCAAACCCAACTGAGACCGGTGATACGCTGACGCGCCGCCTCGCACATCGCGGGGCGGCGCGTCATTCATTTGCTTATTTGCGCCCGTCGATCTCTTCCCAGCGCTCCAGGCTGGTCAGCAACTCTTCATCGATCTCGGCAAAGCGCTCGTTGAGCTTCACCACTTCATCGGCGTTGCTCTTGTAGAGCTCCGGATCGGCCAGCTTGTCCGAGATGATCTTCTGCTCCGCCTCCAGCTCGGCGATGCGCTTGGGCAGCTCTTCCAGCTCGCGCTGCTCCTTGTAGCTGAGCTTCTTCTTCGGCGCCTGGGGAGCGACGGGCGCCGGGGCCGGCGCGGCCATGGTCGACTCGGCCTTCACCTCGGTCTTCTCGCCCTTCGCCGCCGGCTTGGCCGCCGCGCCCGGCGCGGGACGCACGCGCTCCCAGTCGCTGTAGCCGCCGACATATTCGCGCCACATGCCGTTGCCTTCGGAGGCGATCACCTGGGTCACCACGTTGTCCAGGAACATGCGGTCGTGGCTGACCAGGAACACGGTGCCTTCATACTCTTCCAGCAGTTCCTCCAGCAGCTCGAGGGTGTCGATGTCGAGGTCGTTGGTCGGCTCGTCCAGCACCAGCACGTTGGCCGGCTTGGCGAACAGGCGCGCCAGCAGCAGGCGGTTGCGTTCGCCGCCGGACAGTGTGCGCACCGGCGAGCGGGCGCGCTCGGGCGCGAACAGGAAGTCCGAGAGATAGGTCATCACGTGCTTGCGCTGGCCGTTGATCTCGACCCAGTCGCTGCCCGGCGCGATGGTGTCGGCCAGGCTGGTCTCTTCATTGAGCTGCGCGCGCATCTGGTCGAAGTACGCGACCTGCATCTTGGTGCCCTGCTTGACGATGCCGCTGTCGGGCGCTTCCTCGCCGAGGATGAGCTTGAGCAGCGTGGTCTTGCCGGCGCCGTTCTGGCCGATCAGGCCGACCTTGTCGCCACGCATCAGGATGGACGAGAAATCGCGCACGATGGTCTTAGGGCCGTAGGCCTTGTTGACGTTTTCCAGCTCCGCCACGATCTTGCCCGAGCGCTCGCCGGTACCCACTTCCAGCTTGACCTGGCCTTGCCGGTCGCGCCGTTCGCTGCGCTGCACGCGCAAGGCTTCGAGGCGGCGCACGCGGCCTTCGTCGCGGGTGCGGCGGGCCTGCACGCCCTTGCGGATCCAGACTTCTTCCTGCGCCAGGAATTTGTCGAACTTGGCGTTTTCCACTTCCTCGTTGGCCAGCAGTTCTGCCTTGCGCGCCTGGTAGGTGGTGAAATTGCCCGGGAAGGACAGGATCTTGCCGCGGTCGAGCTCGATGATGCGGGTCGAGACGTTGTCCAGGAAGGAACGATCGTGGGTGATGAACAGGATGCTGCCCTTGAAGTCGCGCAGCAAGCCTTCCAGCCACAGGATGGAGCCGAAATCGAGGTGGTTGGTCGGCTCGTCCAGCAACAGCACGTCGGGGTTGCCGACCAGGCCGCAGGCCAGCGCCACGCGTTTTTTCATGCCGCCGGAGAGCTCGCCGATCTTCGCGTCGCGGTTCAGGTTGAGCTTGTCCAGCGTGGTCTCGACCTTGTTGCCGATCGACCAGGCGTCCGCCGCGTCCAGCACGGTCTGGATCTGGTGCATGCGTTCCAGCAGGGCGTCGTCGTTGTCGCCGCCGAACTGGCCGGTGATGGCTTCATACTCTGCAAGCAGCCCCGGCAGTTCGCCCAGGCCCGAGGCCACCGCATCGAACACGGTCATCTCTTCCGGGAAATGCGGCTCCTGGTCGACATAGGCGATCTTCAGGCCCTGCTGCATCACCAACAGGCCGTCGTCGAGCTTGGAGCGGCCGGCGATGATCTTCAGCAGCGAGGACTTGCCGGTGCCGTTGCGGCCGATCAGGCCGATGCGTTCGCCGGTTTCCAGCGAGAATTCGGCGTGGTCGAGGAGCGCCACGTGGCCGAAGGCCAGTTGCGCGTCGGTAAGGGAAATGACTGCCATAGCGTGATCTGCGTGATGTGCGGCGGCCGGGGCCGCGCGAAGGATGCGTAAAAAGCGCCGGAAAGGCGCGCAAGAGCGGCATTGTACCGACTGCGGCCGGGAAAAGCTTCCGCAACCGCGCCAAAAGCGCCCGGCGCGCCGATTGTTTGCCCGGCGGTATCGAAATGGCGTCGACTTGCCCCGCAAAAGCAGCTCCCGGGGCCGGCCGAAACATCTTTTACATTCTGTTAAGCACTGCCCCGGGCCGCTGCGCCGGGCCGGGCGGCCCGATGCTGTAAGATAGCGCATCCAGATTCCCGCTCAATCCATGCCTCTCATCACATCCCCTGGCCCGCTGCGCCGTCAACGCGGCTTCCTCAATCCCAACATTGCCAAGTTCATCGGACTGTCCATCCTCGGCCTCGCCATCGCCGGCGCGCTGCTGGTGGTCTATGCGCTGATCTTCATCAACCCGCGCCTGCCCTCGCTGGACCTGATCACCGACTACCGGCCCAAGGTGCCGCTGCGCATCTGGTCGGAAGACAAGGTGCTGCTGGGCGAATTCGGCGAGGAAAAGCGCAGCCTGGTCAAGCTGGACGACATTCCGGCCGACATGAAGAATGCCGTGCTGGCGATCGAGGACTACCGCTTCTACCAGCACGGCGGCATCGACTACATCGGCATCGCCCGCGCGCTGGCCGCCGACGTGCTGCGCGGCAGCGCCTCCCAGGGCGCCTCCACCATCACCATGCAGGTGGCGCGCAATGTGTTCCTGACCAAGGAAAAGACCATCTCCCGCAAGCTGTATGAGGTGCTGCTGGCCAACAAGATCGAAAACGCGCTGACCAAGGACCAGATCCTCGAGGTCTACATGAACCAGATCTACCTGGGACAACGCGCCTTCGGCTTCGCCGCCGCCGCCCGCACCTATTTCGGCAAGGACCTCAAGGACGTCACCCTGGCCGAAGCCGCGATGCTGGCCGGCCTGCCCAAGGCGCCCTCGGCCTACAACCCCATCGTCAATCCCAAGCGCGCCCACATCCGCCAGCAATACATCCTGCAGCGCATGCTGGACGTCGGCTTCATCACCCAGGCGCAGTATGACCAGGCCGCCAAGGAAGAACTGAAGGTGCGCGCGCCCGGCAGCCAGTACACCGTGCACGCCGAGTACGTCAATGAAATGGTGCGCCAGATGGTGTACGCGCAGTACAAGGAAGACACCTATACCCAGGGCTTCAACGTCTACACCACCGTCAACGCGGCCGACCAGCAGGCCGCCTATCTGGCCGTGCGCAAGGGCGTGATGGACTACGACCGCCGCCACGGCTACCGCGGCCCGGAAGAGACCGTGGAGCTGCCCTCGAACGCCGAGGAGCGCGCCGCCGCCATCGACGATGTGATGGACGACCATCCCGACAACGACGACATCCTCGCCGCCGTGGTCGTGGCCGCCGGCCCCAAGCAGATCGATGCGGTGCTGCGCTCGGGCGACAAGATCACCATCAAGGGCGATGCGCTGCGCTTCGTGGCCAATGCGCTGTCCGAGAAGGCCAAGAAGGAAGTGCGCATCCAGCCCGGTTCGCTGGTGCGCGTGATGCAGGACGCCAAGCAGAACTGGCAGATCGTGCAGCTGCCGCAGGTGGAAGCGGCGCTGGTGTCGGTGGTGCCGCAGGACGGCTCCATCCGCGCGCTGGTGGGCGGTTTCGACTTCACCCAGAACAACTTCAACCATGTGACGCAGGCATGGCGCCAGCCGGGCTCGACCTTTAAGCCCTTCATCTATTCGGCGGCGCTGGAGAAGGGCTTCGCCCCGGCCTCCATCGTCAACGACGCGCCGGTCTCCTACCCGGCCGGCCCCGGCCAGCCGAACTGGGAACCCAAGGATGATGAAACGCCGGCCGGCCCGATGACGGTGCGCACGGCGCTGCAGAAGTCGGTCAACCTGGTGGCCATCCGCACGCTGGACAACATCGGCGTGCCCTATGCCAAGGACTTCATCACCGCCACCTACGGCTTCGACCCCGACAAGGTGCCGCCCTACCTGCCGATGGCGCTGGGCGCCGGCCAGACCAACCCGCTGCAACTGTCGGCGGCTTACTCGGTGTTTGCCAACGGCGGCTACCGGATCCAGCCCTACCTGATTTCGCGCATCACCGACGCGCGCGGCAAGGAGCTCTCCAAGGCGGATCCGCTGGTGGTCGGCAGCGGCGCGCCGCGCGTGATGGCCGAGCGCAACAGCTACATGATGACCAACCTGCTGAAGTCGGTGGCCCAGCGCGGCACCGGCGCGCGCAGCAACAGCATCGGCCGCACCGACCTGGCCGGCAAGACCGGCACCACCAACGAAGCCTTCGACGGCTGGTTCGCCGGTTACCAGCGCACGCTGGCGACCGTCGTGTGGATGGGTTACGACCAGCCCAAGAGCCTGGGCGGCATGGAATTCGGCGCCCAGCTGGCGCTGCCGATCTGGACCGACTACATGGCCAAGGCCCTGAAGGGCGTGCCGCAGTTCGACCAGCCGGTACCGGACGGCATCCGCTTCATCGACGGCGAGCCGTACTACGACAACTTCACGCCGGAAAACGGCCTGGTCACCAATGTCGGCGTGACGGTGGTGGACGCGATCTCCAACTTCTTCGGATGGACGCCGAGCCAGTCGCCGTCCTCGCCTGCCGGCGGCCAGCCCATGCCCAACGCCCCGGGCACGCAGTCCGGCTCGCCGCCTCCGGCCACGTCCAGCCCGGGCGCACGCGCGCCCAACGAAGCCTCGCGGCGTTTCCTGGAGAGCACGAACCAGGGGCATTGAATCCGCGCATGCGGCAACCCCGGCTGAAATGAAAAAAGCGCAGAAGATATCTTCTGCGCTTTTTTTTATGCTGGCGCCCCCGACACGGATCGAACGTGTGACCTATCCCTTAGGAGGGGATCGCTCTATCCACTGAGCTACGGGGGCAGCAAGGGCGCTATTGTATCCGCTGCGACCGGCCTTGCAAAGCCGAGCGGGCGCGCTGCGGCGGCATCCCTGTTGTTTGCGCGCGGATGTATGGGCCATGTATGGAACGGCGGCGCGGCCGCTTCCACTACAATAGGCGCGTCGCCGGGCTTCGCGGCGGCCCCGGCCCTCCCGAGAAAGGAAGACCCGCTTGAGGTCAGTACCCATCTTGTTTCGCTGGATCCAGCGCCTGCCGGCCGCGTGCAAAGCGCTGGCGCTGCTGGCCGCCTGCTGCGGCTACGGCGGACTTGCACAAGCGGCGCCGCCCACCGTGCCGCCCGGCATGGCCGAACGGGTGGCCGCCTGTACCGCCTGCCATGGCAAGGAAGGCCGCGCCACCGCCGACGGCTATTACCCGCGCATTGCCGGCAAGCCGGAAACCTACCTGTTCAACCAGCTGCAGAATTTCCGCGACGGCCGGCGCCAGTATCCGATGATGAATTATCTGCTGGCCAATCTCTCGGACGACTACCTGCACCAGATCGCCGCCTTCTTCGCCCAGGAACATCCGCCCTATCCGCCGCCGGCGCCGGTCGAGGCCTCAGCCGCCGTGCTCGAGCGCGGCCGCGCGCTGGTGCGCGAAGGCGTCAAGGAACGACGCATCCCGGCCTGCGCCGCCTGCCATGGCGCCGCGCTGACCGGCGTGCAGCCGGCGATCCCCGGCTTGCTCGGCCTGCCGCGCGACTACATCAATGCCCAGCTGGGAGCCTGGCGCAACGGCGTGCGCAAGGCGCGCGCGCCGGACTGCATGGCGTCCATCGCGCATGAATTAACGCCCGAAGACATCAATGCCGCCAGCAGCTGGCTGTCGGCGCAACCGCTGCCCGCCAACGCGGCGCCCGCCCCCACGCCGCAGGCCCAGTTGCCCATGCACTGCGGCAGCATGACGCAAACCGGAGCCGCGCGATGAGGCGCGTGCTGCGAGGCGCATTGGCAGCCATTGTCGCCGCCGTCATCGTGGTTCCCGCCGCGGTGCTGGCATGGCAGGCCTTGCGCCCGGAAGACCCCGGCTCGCCCTCCCCGGTCACGGACCGTGCGCAGCAGGTCCAGCGTGGCCAATACCTCGCCCGCGCCGGCAACTGCATGGCCTGTCATACGATGCGCGGCGGCGCCGCCTACGCCGGCGGCCGGGCGATCGCCACGCCCTACGGCGCCATCTATTCCAGCAACATCACGCCGGACAGGGAAACCGGCATCGGCCGCTGGAGCGCCGACGACTTCTGGCGCGCGCTGCATCACGGACGCTCCCGGGACGGCAGCTTCCTCTACCCGGCCTTCCCTTTCACCAGCTACACCAAACTGACGCGCGACGACACCGACGCGCTGTTCGCCTACCTGCAATCCCTTCCCGCCGTCGGCCGCCCCAACCAGGAGCACGCGCTGCGCTTCCCCTATGACCAGCGCTTCCTGCTGGCGGGCTGGCGCGCGCTGTTCTTCGAACCGGGAGAATTCCGTCCGGACGCCGGACAGAGCGCGCAGTGGAATCGCGGCGCCTACCTGACCCAGGGCATCGGCCATTGCGCGGCCTGCCACAGCGAGCGCAATGCCTTCGGCGCCAGCGTCAATGCGGCGCAGCTGGCCGGCGGCATGGTCCTCGGGCTGGACTGGTACGCGCCGCCGCTCAATTCGCACGCCGACACCGGACTGGGCAAGTGGGACCCGGCGCACCTGCAGGCGCTGCTCAAGACCGGCGTCTCGCCGCACGGCGCGGTCTTCGGTCCGATGGCTGAAGTGGTCGGGCGCAGCCTGCAATATCTGGAAGACGACGACATCGCGGCCATGGCGCTCTATCTGAAATCGCTGCCGGCCGCCGACGCGCACTCTGATTCGCCAGCCCGGCAACCGGAGGCGGCCGAAGCCGAGCGCATCATGACGCAGGGCAAGAAGCTCTACGGAGAACTCTGCGTGGATTGCCATGCCAGCCGCGGCCAGGGCGTCGCCCCGGACTACCCGCCGCTGAACGGCAACCAGGCCGTCAACGGCCCGCTGGCGGTGAATGCGATCCGCGTGGTGCTCAACGGCGGCTTCCCGCCGTCGACCGCGGGCAATCCCTATCCCTTCGGCATGCCGCCGTTCGGCCCCAGGCTTTCCGACCAGGAAGTGGCGGCGGTGGTCTCCTACATCCGCAACAGCTGGGACAACCGCGGGGGATTCGTGTCACCGTCGGACGTCAATCGCTACCGCAGCGTGCCTGCTGAGTAATGTGGCGAGTCGCGTGATGAGCAAGGTGATGAGAGCAGCCGGAACCGCTAGCGCGACGCCGACATAAAAAAAGCGATCCCGGGGATCGCTTTTTTCATGACTGCGCGGTTGCGGCTCAATCCTGCGCTTCCGCGCTCATCCGGTAACCGACGCCGCGCACCGTCTGCACGTAATGCGACAGGTCGCCCAGCGACTTGCGCAGGCGCATGATGTGCACATCCACGGTACGCTCCTCGATGAAGGTGTGGTCGCCCCACACCTTGTCCAGCAGCTGGGCGCGCGAGAAGATGCGGTCCGGATGCGCCACCAGGTAGCGCAGCAGCTTGAACTCGGCCTGGTCCAGCGCCACCGGACGGTTTGCCAGCGACACCTGGCGACGTTCCACGTCGATGCTGATGTCGCCGTACTTCAGCGCCTGGCTGCCGATTTCCGGCGTCTTCCTGCGCAGCAGCGCCTGCACGCGCGCCACCAGTTCCTTGGGCGAGAACGGCTTGGTCACGTAGTCGTCGGCGCCTTCGTTCAGGCCCTTGACCTTGTCTTCCTCCATGCCCTTGGCGGTCAGCATGATGACCGGCAGCGCCGCGGTGCGCTGGTCGCGCCGCAGCTCGGAGAGCAGCGCCAGGCCCGAGCTGTCGGGCAGCATCCAGTCCAGCAGCACGGCATGCGGCAGCGACTCGGCGATCTGCCTGCGCGCCTGCGCGACATCGGTGGCGACGATGGTCGCGAAGCCGGCGCCCTGCATCGTGAAACGCAGGAGCTCGGCAATGGCGGGCTCATCTTCCACCAGCAGGATTTGGGGTAACTCTTTTGACATCGTCCTTCTGTCTGAAAATACGAAACGGCGTTGCGCTCCGGTGCTGTTACAAGACCTTGTCGGCGATGCGCTGGGCCATGCTGCGCGCCAGTTCGGCCTCTTCGGCCTCGACCATCACCCGGATCAGCGGTTCGGTGCCCGACGGACGCAGCAGCACGCGGCCGCGCTCGCCCAGGCTCTCTTCCACCGCGGCCTTCTCGGCCTGCAGCGCGGTATTGGATTTCCAGTCATAGCCGGCCGGGATCTTGACGTTGACCAGCGCCTGCGGGAACAGCTTCAGGTCGGCGGTCATCTGCTCCAGGCTCTGGCCGCTGCGCTTCAAGGCCGAGAGTACCTGCAGCGCCGAGACGATGCCGTCGCCGGTGGTGTGCTTGTCCAGGCACAGCAGGTGGCCCGAGCCTTCGCCGCCCAGCACCCAGCCCTTCTCCTGCAGGACCTCCAGCACGTAGCGGTCGCCCACCTTGGCGCGCTCGAAGCCGACGCCCATCTTCTTGAAGGCGACCTGCAGCGCCATGTTGGTCATCAGCGTGCCGACCGCGCCGGCCACCGGGCCGGTCGCCAGGCGATCCTTCACCATCAGGTACAGCAGCTCGTCGCCATTGTAGACGCGGCCGGTGGCATCGACCATCAGCAGGCGGTCGGCGTCGCCGTCCAGGGCGATGCCCAGGTCGGCGCGGAATTCGCGCACCGACCCGGCCAGCGCCTTGGGCGACGTGGCGCCGCAGTCTTCGTTGATGTTCAGGCCGTCGGGTTGGTTGCCGATGGTGATGACCTCGGCGCCCAGCTCGTGGAACACGTGCGGCGCGATGTTGTAGGCCGCGCCATGCGCGCAGTCCACCACTAGGCGCATGCCGCGCAGGTCAAGGGCGTTGGGGAAGGTGCTCTTGCAGAATTCGATGTAGCGGCCCGGCGCATCCGACAGGCGGCGCGCCTTGCCGAGCTTTTCGGAAGAAACGCAGTCCATCGGCTGCTCCAGGGCGGCCTCGATGTCGGCCTCGACCGAGTCAGGCAGCTTGTTGCCGGTGGCCGAGAAAAACTTGATGCCGTTGTCGTGGAAGGGATTGTGCGATGCCGAGATCACCACGCCCGCGGACAGGCGCAGCGCGCGCGTGAGATAGGCCACGGCAGGCGTCGGCACCGGGCCGGCCAGCCAGACGTCCACGCCGGCGGCGGCAAAACCGGCTTCCAGCGCGGCTTCCAGCATGTAGCCGGAAATCCGGGTGTCCTTGCCGATCAGCACCGTCGGCTTGGCGACGCCATCCCTGGTCTTGGCCAGCACCTTGCCGGCCGCATAGCCCAGGCGCATCACGAAATCGGGGGTGATGGGCGCTACGCCCACGCGGCCGCGCACGCCGTCGGTGCCGAAATATTTTGCTGCCATGGTTTCCCTTTCCTCACTGGTTGCCGCGCCTGGCGGCATCGGTCCCTGAATTGTTCTGGATTGATGCTTGGCGCCGCAAGCTGCGGCGCGATGTTCTTATTGGTTCTCTTCCCGCCCGGCCTGCCACATGTTCAGGGCGTCGACCGTCTCGGCCACATCGTGCACCCGGATGATCATCGCCCCCTGCTGCGCCGCGGCCAGCGCGGCGCCGATGCTGCCGGCCATGCGCTTGTCCAGCGGTTTTCCGGTGACCGCGCCGACCATGGACTTGCGCGACATGCCCGCCAGCAGCGGCAGACCGAGCTCGCGGATCAGGCGCCGGGTGTTCTTCAGCAATGCCAGATTATGCTCTACTGTCTTGCCGAAGCCAAAACCGGGATCGATGCAGATGCGCTCGCGCGCCACGCCGGCCGAGCTCATCAGGCCGACCTGGCGGCGCAGGAAATCCTCCACCTCGGCCACGACGTCGCCGTACTGCGGCTCCTGCTGCATGGTCTGCGGCTCGCCCTGCATGTGCATCACGCACAGCCCGGCCTCGCTGTCCTTCACGGCGTCGATGGCGCCGTCGGCGCGAAAGCCGTTGATGTCGTTGATCATGTCGACCTCGGCCAGCAGCGCCTCGCGCATGACGGCCGGCTTGTAGGTATCCAGCGACAGCGGCTTGCCGCAGTCGCGCAGCGCGTAGATGACCGGCATCACGCGCTCCAGCTCCTGCTCCAGCGACAGGGGCGCGATACCCGGCCGGGTCGACTCGCCGCCGATATCGATGATGTCGACGCCGTCGGCGATCATCTGCTCGGCATGGGAGAGCGCGAATTCCAGGGAGTTGTGGCGGCCGCCGTCGGAGAAGGAATCCGGCGTGACGTTGAGGATACCCATCACCAGGGGGCGCCGGCCTTGCTGGACCGGCAGGCGGAACCTGCCGCATTTCAGGAATGCTTGTGTCATCTTGCTGTTATTGCTCGTCGTGCTGTGTTGCTCAATCCGTAATGTTGCCACTTTTCCCATGGAGCGGGCAGAAAAAAAGGTGAGGATTTCTCCTCACCTTCTTCAATTTGCTCCAGACCGGCCAATCTGGCCGATCAGGCCGGAGCGGTCGCGTTCGGCGAGATGTCGCCCGGACGGTTGTTGTCCGAGGAGGACTTCTTGGCCGGCACGCCGTTGCGCGGCGGACGCGGCTCGTCGCCGTTCATGATGTCGTTGACCTGGTCGGCGTCCAGCGTTTCCCACTCGAGCAGCGCCTTGGCCATCACATCGACCTTGTCGCGGTTCTCTTCCAGCAGCTTGCGCGCCAGTGCGTATTGCTCGTCCAGGATGCTGCGGATTTCCGCATCAACCTTCTGTTGCGTGGCTTCCGACACGGTCTTGGAAGCCATGCGGCCGAAGTAGGCGTCCTGCTCGGAATCCTCGTAGACCATGGTGCCCAGGGTCTCGGACATGCCGTAACGGGTCACCATCGCGCGGGCCAGCTTGGTGGCGCGCTCGAAGTCGTTGGAAGCGCCGGTGGACATCTGGTGCATGAAGATCTCTTCGGCGATACGGCCACCGAACAGGATCGAGATCTCTTCCAGCATCTTGTCCTTGTACATGTTCACGCGGTCGTGCTCAGGCAGCTGCCAGGTCAGGCCCAGCGCATAGCCGCGCGGCATGATGGTGACCTTGTGGACCGGATCGGCCTTGGGCAGCAGCTTGGCGACCACGGCGTGGCCGGACTCGTGGTAGGCGGTGTTGCGGCGTTCTTCTTCGCGCATCACGGCCGACTTGCGTTCCGGGCCCATCACGATCTTGTCCTTGGCGTCTTCGAAGTCCTGCATCTCGACCAGGCGCTTGTTGCGGCGCGCGGCGAACAGGGCGGCCTCGTTGACCAGGTTGGCCAGGTCGGCGCCGGAGAAGCCCGGGGTGCCGCGGGCCAGGATGTCGGCCTTGACGTCGGGAGCGATAGGCACCTTGCGCATGTGGACGTACAGGATCTGTTCGCGGCCGCGGATGTCCGGCAGGCCGACCATCACCTGGCGGTCGAAACGGCCCGGACGCAGCAGCGCCTTGTCCAGCACGTCGGCGCGGTTGGTTGCGGCGATCACGATGACGCCCGAGTTGGCCTCGAAGCCGTCCATCTCGACCAGCATCTGGTTCAGGGTCTGTTCACGTTCGTCGTTGCCGCCGCCCATGCCGGCGCCGCGATGGCGACCGACGGCGTCGATTTCGTCGATGAAGATGATGCAGGGAGCGTGCTTCTTGGCGTTCTCGAACATGTCGCGCACGCGGGATGCGCCCACGCCGACGAACATTTCAACGAAGTCCGAACCGGAGATGGTGAAGAACGGCACCTTGGCTTCGCCCGCGATGGCGCGCGCCAGCAGCGTCTTGCCGGTACCCGGGGGACCGACCATCAGCACGCCGTGGGGAATGCGGCCGCCCAGCTTCTGGAACTTGGTGGGGTCGCGCAGGAACTCGACCAGCTCCTGCACTTCTTCCTTGGCCTCGTCGCAACCGGCGACGTCGGCGAAAGTGACGGAGTTGCTGTTCTCATCGAGCATGCGCGCCTTCGATTTGCCGAAGGAGAATGCGCCGCCCTTGCCGCCGCCCTGCATCTGGCGCATGAAGAAGATCCAGACGCCGATCAGCAACAGCATCGGGAACCAGGAAATGAAGACTTGCGACAGGAAGGATTGCTCTTCCGGCTGCTTGACGTCGAACTTCACGCCGTTGTTGAGCAGGTCGCCGACCAGGCCGCGGTCCAGGTTGGTGGACGCGGTCTTGACCTTGCTGCCGTCCTGCGTGGTGGCGACGATCATCGGGCCTTCAAGGACGGCATCCTTGATGTGGCCGGCTTTCACCTCGGTGATGAAGTCGGAATACGCGATCGACTTGGCATTCGACGCCGTGCTGCGGCTGTCGAACTGTTTGAACACCATAAACAGTACGAGCGCGATGACCACCCAGATGGCGGCCTTGGAAAACATGTTGTTCACTGGAACTCCTCCGACGCCGATGCGCCACGTTGCCTTTGTACGCTCCGATTTTACCCGGATTCAAACACCCTTACTAGGAAACCACCCGTCCGCGTCCGTCACGCCGTGTCAGCCAGCAACGCGACCTTGGCGCCCTGGCCCTGGCGCCGCGTTGCCACAACGACATGAAAAGCCGCGAATCGGAAAATCGGGCGATGGAAGCAAACTACATCCATCTTGCCGAAAAGACAGCCAGCTCGGCGATATGACGATTCCCGTGAATCGATATAAGGCTGAAACCGGGCAAAACAAGACGCGAAAACGTGCAAATTCGACAGATTTTGAGCTTTAAACCGAACTTTGATTCAACTTTATCCGATTTCTCACTGAGGATTCTTCAGGATTTTCCCGAGCAGGAAAATCTCGGACGATTTGTCGCGGCTGGCCTTGGGCTTCTTGGACGCCACCTTCTTGAATTCCGCTCTGAACTTGTGCACCAGTTCGTTGTAGCCGGTGCCGTTGAAACACTTCACCAGCAAGGCGCCGGAGGGCTTCATGTGCGCCTGGGCGAACTCGATTGCCAGGTCGATAAGATATTCGACCCGCGCCGCATCGGCGATCGCCACGCCCGACAGGTTGGGCGCCATGTCGGAGAGCACCACGTCCACCTTGCGGCCGGCCAGCAGGGCCTCCAGCTGCTGCAGCGAGTCTTCCTCGCGGAAATCGCCCTGGATGTAGTGCACGTCGGCGATCGGGTCCATCGGCAGGATATCCAGGCCGATGATGGTGCCGTGGATGCCGCCGCCCTCCGCCCCGGCCAGCTTGTTGCGCACGTACTGGCACCAGCTGCCCGGCGTGCAGCCGAGGTCGACGATGATCTGCCCGGGTTTGATCAGGCGCTCTTCCTCGTCGATTTCCTTGAGCTTGTAGGCCGCGCGCGCACGATAACCCTCCTTTTGCGCGAGCTTCACGTAAGGATCGTTGATATGGTCATGCAACCAGTTTTTGTTCAGTTTGTTCTTAGCCATTCGCGTAGAATACTGGTTTTATCTCTTTCAGGGACACGTCGGCAGCCGCACAGGCAGCAGTCCCGCATCGCATTCCCATGTTTACACTTACTCCCGCCGAGCGCAGCGAACTGCGCGCACAGGCCCATGCCTTGAATCCTGTCGTCATGATCGGCGAAGGCGGCCTGTCCGAATCCGTCTTGAAGGAAATCGACAAGAGCCTCAACGCCCACGGCCTGATCAAGGTTCGCGTCTTCGGCGACGACCGCGAAGACCGCATCGCGATCTACGAGCAGATCTGCGCCGAACTCAAGGCCGCGCCGGTGCAGCATATCGGCAAGCTGCTGGTGCTGTACCGCCCGCGCAAGGAAGACCTCAAGAAGGCGGCCGCCGCAGCCAAGGGCGGCCTGCGCGAAGTCACCATCGTCAAGACCCACACCACCAAGCGTCCGACGGTCAACAAGGTCATGCTCAAGGGCAATGAACGCGTCACCGCCGGCGGCCTGGTCAAGAAAGCCAAGCCGCGCCAGCGCAGCACCAAGAAGTCGCTGGGCTGACGGCCTGCCGGATCCGGACGCGCCATGCGTATCCGGATCAACATCCGGCGCAAAAAACAGAATGCCCGCTGATGCGGGCATTTTCATTTCCAGCTCCGTGACACCACCCTCGGCGGCATCGCGTTGACCCCGCCGGCCGCGGCAGGGTCTGCGTCAATCCGGGAATCAGACGTAACGCACTTCCAGGATTTCGTACTCCTTGACGCCGGACGGCGCTTCCACCGCCACCACGTCGCCTGCGCTCTTGCCGATCAGGGCGCGCGCGATCGGCGAGGTCACCGACACCTTGGATTCCTTGATGTCGGCTTCGTCCAGGCCCACGATCTGGTAGGTCACCTTCTCGCCGCTGTCCAGGTTTTCCAGGTCGACGGTGGCGGCGAACACCACGCGGCCGTCCGCGTTCAGTTCCGCCGGGTCAACCACCTGGGCCGCGCCCAGCTTGCCTTCCAGGTCGGCGATGCGACCTTCGATGAAGGCCTGGCGCTCCTTGGCGGATTCGTATTCGGCGTTTTCGGACAGATCGCCCTGCGCGCGCGCTTCGGCGATCGCATTGATGACTTCCGGACGGTCTTTGGACTTCAAACGTTGCAATTCTTCTTTCAGAAGTTCTGCGCCACGCTTGGTAAGGGGAACTGTGCTCATAGGTCTCTTGCTCAAGGTTAGGTAATTCCGGAAAACGCAGGCAAGGTCCACCGGCCAGATTGAAAACACAAAAAGAGGGCTCTGTCGCGCATGTGGCGACCGGGCGTAATCTTCCGGGAACAATCTCACTGATGAACGGAACGCTGCTGCAGAAGTTCCGTCAGCTCTTCATCAACACGCGCGTCCGGCTCAGAGCCGCTAACAAAATACCGCCATCCGGAACGGGTACGGCGACAGGATTTTGTTAGCGGCCCCTGGACGGCACTGCCCTGCAACATTGAACATGTTGTGGCCGCAGGGAGTCGTCCTAAGAGTCGCTAACAAAATACCGCCGCAGCGTGCGCCGATCCGGCGCCGGCAGGCCGACAGCATTTTGTTAGCGACTCTAAAAGTCAGAGAGGGCATCGATTGCTCAGATGCCCTCTGCGCTTGCCAGCCTAGGTTAATTCCGGCCGGCAATCCAACGTGTTGTGGGTTTAGTGTATAGCTTTATGCAGGCCTTGTAAATCGTAGACGTCCAGCGTGTCCAGATGGCGCATGCCTTCCACCGCGGCCTCTGCGCCGGCGATGGTGGTGAAGGTGGTCACGCGCGCGGCCAGCGCCGAAGTACGGATTGCTCCGGAGTCGGCGATTGCGTTGCGCTTTTCCTCAACGGTGTTCACCACCAGGGCGATCTCGTTGTTCTTCACCATGTCGACGATGTGCGGACGACCCTCGACCACCTTGTTGACGGTGGTCACGGGAATACCGGCAGCGCTGATCGCAGCCGCAGTGCCCTTGGTCGCCACCACCGAGAAGCCCAGGGCGACCAGATCGCGGGCCACCTGCACGGCGCGCGGCTTGTCGTTGTTCTTCACCGACAGGAACACCTTGCCCGAGGTCGGCAGCTTCACGCCGGCGCCCATCTGCGATTTCACGAAGGCTTCGCCGAAGGTCTTGCCCACGCCCATGACTTCGCCGGTCGACTTCATCTCGGGGCCGAGGATGGTGTCCACGCCCGGGAACTTGACGAACGGGAACACGGCTTCCTTGACGCTGTAGTACGGCGGCACCACTTCGTTCTTGATGCCCTGGCTTTCCAGCGACTGGCCGACCATGCAGCGCGCGGCGATCTTGGCCAGCTGCAGGCCGGTGGCCTTGGACACGAACGGCACGGTACGCGAGGCGCGCGGGTTCACTTCCAGCACGAACACGGTGTCGACGGTCTTGCCGTCGACTTCGCTTTGCTGGATCGCGAACTGCACGTTCATCAGGCCGACCACGTTCAGACCCTTGGCCATGGCGGCGGTCTGGCGCTTCAGTTCCTCGATGGTGTCCTTGGACAGCGAGTACGGCGGCAGCGAGCAGGCGGAGTCACCCGAGTGCACGCCGGCTTGTTCGATGTGTTCCATCACGCCGCCGATGAAGGTGCGCTGGCCGTCGGACAGGCAGTCCACGTCGACTTCGATGGCGTCGTTCAGGAAGCGGTCCAGCAGCACCGGCGAGTCGTGCGAAACCTTGACGGCTTCACGCATGTAACGCTCCAGGTCGCGCTGCTCGTGCACGATTTCCATCGCGCGGCCGCCCAGCACGTAGGACGGGCGAACCACCAGCGGGTAACCGATTTCCTGCGCCAGACGCAGCGCGTCGGCTTCGGTACGGGCGGTGCGGTTGGGCGGCTGACGCAGGCCCAGGTCCTGCAGCAGCTTCTGGAAACGCTCGCGGTCTTCGGCCGCATCGATCATGTCGGGCGAGGTGCCGACGATGGGCACGCCATTGGCTTCCAGGTCCAGCGCCAGCTTCAGCGGGGTCTGGCCGCCGTACTGGACGATCACGCCGACCGGCTTTTCCTTGTCGACGATTTCCAGCACGTCTTCCAGCGTCACCGGCTCGAAGTACAGGCGGTCGGAGGTGTCGTAGTCGGTGGAAACGGTTTCCGGGTTGCAGTTGACCATGATGGTTTCATAGCCGTCATCGCGCATCGCCAGCGCCGCGTGCACGCAGCAGTAGTCGAACTCGATGCCCTGGCCGATGCGGTTCGGACCGCCGCCCAGCACCATGATCTTCTTCTTGTCGGTCGGGTTCGACTCGCACTCTTCGTCGTAGGTCGAATACATGTACGCGGTGTCGGTCGAGAACTCGCCCGCGCAGGTGTCGACGCGCTTGAACACCGGGCGCACGCCCAGCTTCTTGCGCTGTTCGCGCACGGCGGTGTCGGTGGTCTTCAGCAGCTTGGCCAGGCGACGGTCGGAGAAGCCCTTCTGCTTCAGCTGGAACAAGGTGGCCTTGTCCAGCGACTCCAGGGCGACGTCCTTCTCCAGCCACAGTTCGATGTCGACGATCTCCTTGATCTGCGACAGGAACCACGGGTCGATGTGGGTCAGGCCATGTACTTCTTCCAGCGAGAAGCCTTGCGCGAAGGCGTCGCCCACGTACCAGATGCGGTCCGGACCGGGTTCGCCCAGCTCTTCTTCGATGGTCTCGCGGTCGGTGGTCTTCTCGTTCATGCCGTCCACGCCGACTTCCAGGCCGCGCAGGGCCTTCTGGAAGGACTCCTGGAAGGTGCGGCCGATGGCCATCACTTCGCCCACCGACTTCATCTGGGTGGTCAGGTGCTTGTCGGCCTGCGGGAATTTCTCGAAGGTGAAGCGCGGGATCTTGGTCACGACGTAGTCGATCGACGGTTCGAACGAGGCCGGGGTCGCGCCGCCGGTGATCTCGTTGCGCAGCTCGTCGAGGGTGAAGCCCACGGCCAGCTTGGCGGCGATCTTGGCGATCGGGAAGCCGGTGGCCTTGGAAGCCAGCGCCGAGGAACGCGACACGCGCGGGTTCATTTCGATGACGATCATGCGGCCGTCGGCCGGGTTGACCGAAAACTGCACGTTGGAACCGCCGGTGTCGACGCCGATTTCACGCAGTACCGCCAGCGAGGCGTTACGCATGATCTGGTATTCCTTGTCGGTCAGCGTTTGCGCCGGTGCGACGGTGATCGAGTCCCCGGTGTGCACGCCCATCGGGTCGAGGTTTTCGATCGAGCAGACGATGATGCAGTTGTCGGCCTTGTCGCGTACGACTTCCATCTCATACTCTTTCCAGCCGATCAGCGATTCTTCGATCAGCAGTTCGGAGGTCGGCGAGGCTTCCAGGCCGCGCTTGCAGATGGTTTCGAATTCTTCGGCGTTGTAGGCGATGCCGCCGCCGGTGCCACCCATGGTGAAGGACGGACGGATGATGACCGGGAAGCCCAGCGTCTTTTGCACCGCCCACGATTCTTCCATCGTGTGGGACACGCCCGAACGCGCCGAACCCAGGCCGATCTTGGTCATCGCTTCCTTGAACTTGGAGCGGTCCTCGGCCTTGTCGATGGCTTCCGGGGTCGCGCCGATCAGCTCGACCTTGTACTTGTCCAGCACGCCGTGGCGATGCAGGTCCAGCGCGCAGTTCAGCGCGGTCTGGCCGCCCATGGTCGGCAGGATGGCGTCCGGCTTTTCCTTGGCGATGATGCGCTCGACAGCTTGCCAGGTGATCGGCTCGATGTAGGTGGCGTCGGCCATTTCCGGGTCGGTCATGATGGTGGCCGGATTGCTGTTGACCAGGATGACCTTGAAACCTTCTTCGCGCAGAGCCTTGCAGGCCTGCGCGCCGGAGTAGTCGAACTCACAGGCCTGGCCGATGATGATCGGGCCGGCGCCAATGATCAGGATGCTTTTAATGTCAGTACGCTTAGGCATTTTGTTTCTTCTCCATCATCGCCACGAATTTGTCGAACAGGGGGGCGATGTCATGCGGTCCAGGGGATGCTTCGGGGTGGCCCTGGAAGCAGAATGCAGGTTTGTCGGTGCGCTCGAAGCCTTGCAGCGAGCCGTCGAACAGCGACACGTGGGTCACGCGGCAGTTGGCCGGCAGGGTCGCCTGGTCCACGGCGAAACCGTGGTTCTGCGAGGTGATCATCACCTGCTTGCTGTCCAGGTCCTGCACCGGGTGGTTGGCGCCGTGGTGGCCGAACTTCATCTTCAGCGTCTTGGCGCCGGAGGCCAGCGCCATGATCTGGTGACCCAGGCAGATGCCGAAGGTCGGGATGCCACGCTCGATCAGCTCCTTGGAGGCGGCAATGGCGTAGTCGCACGGTTCCGGGTCGCCGGGGCCGTTGGACAGGAAGATGCCGTCCGGGTTGAGCGCCAGCGCCTCGGCGGCAGTCGCCTGCGCGGGCAGCACGGTGACCTTGCAGCCGCGCTGGGCCAGCATGCGCAGGATATTGAACTTGACGCCGTAGTCGAAGGCGACCACGTGGAATTTCGGGGTGATCTGCTGGCCGTAGCCGCGGCCCAGCTGCCACTCGGTCTCGGTCCAGTTGTAGGCCTTCTTGGTCGACACCACCTTGGCCAGGTCCATGCCTGCCAGGCCGGGGAAGGCGCGCGCCAGTTCCAGCGCTTTCGCGGTGGCGGCGGCGATGTCCGCCTCACCGGCGACGATGGCGCCATTCTGGGCGCCCTTCTCGCGCAGGATGCGGGTCAGCTTGCGGGTATCGATGCCGGCGATGGAAACGATATTGCTTTCCTTCAGGTAGTCGGACAGCGATTGCTGGCTGCGGAAGTTCGACAGCAGGCGCGGCAGGTCCTTGATGATCAGGCCGGCGGCGTGGATCTGCGAGGCTTCGACGTCTTCGCGGTTCACACCGGTGTTGCCGATGTGCGGATAAGTGAGGGTAACGATCTGGCGGCTGTAGCTGGGGTCGGTCAGGATTTCCTGGTAACCGGTCATGGCCGTGTTGAACACCACTTCGCCAGTGGTATTGCCCGCGGCGCCGATGGAAAATCCTTGGAAGACAGACCCGTCTGCGAGCGCGAGGATTGCCGGAATCGCGGGACCGGAAAGAAGAGGCAGCAAGGGTAACTCCTGAGATTGTTACCGCCGCGGCTGGATGACCGGAAGATCCTTGGCGCGCCAAACCGGCCGGCGCGAACACCCCGACTCATTCGGTACGGGAGCTGGCTTCTGGCCTGTAAGGAACGAGGTGGAGGAGTGGGTATGCGCTACGGCGGAATTAAATTGGCTAAACCGCGTAATTATAGCGCAAGAGGCTCCCTCCGGCAAATCCAAGATTGCCGAAAGTTGCCGCAAGATGCATCCAAATGGACGCAATAGGCGGGATTCGCCGGCCGGACAAGGCCCGCCGGCGAAAGGAGGGATTACAGGCCCAGGGCGGCGATGCCGGCGCGGCCGATCTGCACGTCTTCGGAGGACTTCACGCCCGACACGCCGACAGCGCCGACCACGTGGCCGTCGACCACGATGGGCACGCCGCCTTCCAGCAGGCCTTCCAGGCCAGGCGCGCTCATGAAGGAGAAGCGACCGTTGTTGATCATGTCTTCATAGATCTTGCTCTCGCGACGACCCAGCGCGGCGGTGCGAGCCTTGCCCGGAGCGATCTGCGAGGAAATCGGCGCGGTGCCGTCCAGGCGCTGCAGCCACAGCAGATGGCCGCCGTCGTCGACGATGGCGATGGCGACGTTCCAGTTGTTCGCGCGGGCTTCGGCTTCGGCGCCGGCGGCGATCTTCTTGACGTCGTCCAGCGACAGGTAGGGTTTGGTTTGCATGTTGGCTCCGGTGTGCTTAAAAAATTGAACGCTGATTGTACGGCGAGAAAGACGATTTGACATCAAACTCGTCGGTGAGAGTTTTTGATGTGAACCCGCCCGCCTCGCCCCGCCCTTCCCGCGTAAATAATTTATCTCGAAATTTTTTCCGACCCCGTGTAGGAAAAACACTTACTGGGAGATCCCCGCGAAAAGCCCGACTTTGCCCCGCAAACGATGCAATTATTACAATCTGGCACGAAATTAGCTTTTGACAAGGCGTAAGAATTCACTTACAGTCCCGCAATCCTACTTTTGAGAGGATCCTGATGACCCAGCGCCGATCTGACCGAATCCGACGACAAGCCGCACGTGCGTGCTCGCTCGCGGCCGGACTACTGATCAGCGCCTCCGCATTTTCCGCCGACCTCTCCCTGGCGGCCCAGGATCTCCCTCCCCCCCAAGCAACATCCCCGCAAGCCCAGCAGCTGATCAGCAAGACCAATCTCGCGATCGCCCGCCTGCAAGACATCACCAACCGCGCTTCCGAACTGGCCACCCAGGCCCTGGCCATGCTGGGCATCAATTACCGCTACGGCGGCAATACGCCCGACACCGGCCTGGATTGCAGCGGCCTGGTGCGCTACGTGTTCAAGGAAGCATGGGGCACCGACCTGCCGCGCACCTCGCTGGAGATCTCCCGCGTGGGCGAAAAGATCGGCAAGGATAACCTGCAGCCCGGCGACCTGGTGTTCTATAACACCCTGCGTCGCGGCTTCTCGCACGTCGGCATCTACCTGGGCGACGGCAAGTTCATCCACTCTCCCTCCTCCGGCGGCCAGGTCCGCATCGAGAGCATGGACGAGTCCTACTGGAAAAAGCGCTTCAATGGTGCGCGCCGCATCGCCGCCGATGAAGAAGAGGGCAAGTAAGCACCATACGGATGCAAGCCCCTCTATATAGAAAAGCCGCCTGATGGCGGCTTTTTCACTTCTGCCATCGCCTGCCTGTTGCTTATCGACAAGACAACTTCACCGGCTTGCGGCTCACCAAAACAAAGAAGGTATGCGCGAGTTGAACCGTCGCACCTCCGCATCGGACGACGGCAGCTCCACCGCACCGCGCGTCGCCGCCCTTTCCCGAATCAATTCCCCGCCATCGCCTTCAGCTTGCGCTTGATCTCCGGCATGGCCGCCATCGCCGCCTGTTCGCCGGCCAGGATGGCCACGTTGCGACTGGCGAAGTCGCTGCCCTTCATGGCGCCCAGTACCGGCTGCAACACGATGTCGGCATCCTTGAGCTCATACTGGTTGATGGTCTGGCCCATGATGGCGAAGGTCTGCAGCAGCACGTCCACCGAACTGGCCGAAGCCTGCGCCTCGGGCTGGGCCGAGATGTTGACGGCGATCACGAAGTCCGCGCCCATCTGCCGCGCGAAGCGCACCGGCACCGGCGCCACCAGGCCGCCGTCCACGTAATAGTGGTCACCGATCTTCACCGACTGGAACACGCCCGGCACCGCCGAAGAGGCGCGCACCGCCACGCCCGCGTTGCCGCGCTGGAACAGGATGGGCTGGCCGGTCTTCAGGTCGGTCGCCACGGCGCCGAAGGGGATCTTGAATTTCTCGATAGGCAGGTTGCCCAGCGCCTTGTTGACGTAGTTCTGCACGCCCTCGCCCTTGAGCACGCCGCTGACCTTGGCGAAGAACGGCACCGACCAGTCCGAGATCGCCGCCTCGTCCATCGCCAGCGCCAGCTTTTGCAGCGCGAAGCCGTCGTTGCCGGCGGCGTACATCGCCCCCACCAGGCTGCCGGCGCTGGTGCCGGCCACGATGTCGGCGTCGATGCCTTGCGACTCCAGCGCCTTGATCACGCCGATGTGGGCGAAGCCGCGCGCGGCGCCGCCGCCCAGGGCCAGGCCGATGCGGACCTTCTTCGGCGCCGTGGCGACCGGGGTCGGCGCGGTGGAAACAGTGTCGGCCGGCTTGGCGGCCGTCGAGCCCGGCATCCACGAGGTGGTGCCGCAGCCGGCCAGCAGGAAGGAAGTGGCGGCGGCAAGTGCCGCCAGGCGAAGCGAAATGCGCATGAAAGATGATGGTCAGGTGGAAACACGGCCGCACCGGATGCAACCCGCCGTTCGACCATGCCGGTCGCGGAAAGTGGCAGGCACCTGCGGCGTGACATTCTACTGCAAGCGCCGCCCGTGCCGGGGAGCCCGCCCTCACTGGTGTAGAATGCGCCGCCCGGCCTCACCACGCTAAACGACGCGCCATGAACATCGTCATCAACGAAGAACTGCAGAAGTACATCGATCCGCTCACCCCCAACGAATACGCCTCGCTGGAGCGCAGCATCCTCGCCGAGGGCTGCCGCGACGCGCTGGTGCTGTGGGGCGAGGTGCTGGTGGACGGCCACAACCGCTACGAGATCTGCCGCAAGTACGAGCTGCCCTTCAAGACCGTCCAGAACGAAAGCTTCAAGTCGCTCGACGACGTGCTGCTGTGGATGATCGACAACCAGCTCGGACGCCGCAGCGTGTCCGACTTCCAGCGCGGCATGCTGGCATTGCGCAAGCGCGACATCATGGCCGCCCGCACCAAGGCCCTGCCCAAACCCGTGAAGGGTGAAGACCCGGCCGACGCCGCGGTGCCTTCGCCTGAAAACGCCGCCGAAGGCGGATCGCCCGCGGATGCCGGCGACCCGCCCTGGCACGCCGACGACACCACCGGCCCGATCAAGACGCGCCAGGACATCGCGCGCGCCGCAGGCATCAGCAGCGCCACCATCGGCCAGATCGACCGCATCCGCAAGACCGCCGCGCCCGAACTGGTGGAAGCGGTGCGCAGCGGCGCCATCTCGATCAACGCCGCCGCCGCGGTAGCCTCGCTGCCCAGCGAAGACCAGGTCAGCGCGGTAGCCGGCGGCAAGAAGGAATTGCGCGAAGCCGCCAAGAAGGTGCGCGAACAAAAGGCCGCCACCCGCACCCCGCGCGCGCCCAGGGTGGAAGACGGCGAAGCCGCCGCCGACGCCATCCCGCTGGTGGAGGGACAGGAGAACGAACTCACCGCCGCGCTGCGCCGCGAAATCGCCGCGCTGCAGTCGCGCGTCTCCCGGCTGACCGAGGAGAACCAGGGCCTACGCGCCGAGATCGCCATGCTCAAGGCCGCCAACGCCTCTGAGGCCTGATCTCAGCGACGCGCGCCGTGCCCACCTACACCATCGCCGCCCGCAGCGAGATCGAACTCGATATCCGCAAGAGCCGTTTCATCGGCATCGTGATGCCGGTGGCCGGGCGCGAGGCTGCGATGCAGGAGATCGAACGCATGCGCGACGCCCACCGCGGCGCCACGCATGTGTGCTGGGCGCTGATGGCCGGCGGCCAGTCCGGCATGTCGGACGACGGCGAGCCTTCCGGCACCGCCGGCCGCCCGATGCTGGAAGTGTTGCGCCATCATGAACTCGACGGCGTGCTGGCCATGGTGGTGCGCTACTACGGCGGCATCAAACTGGGCGCCGGCGGCCTGGTGCGCGCCTATACCGACGCGGTGGCGACGGCGTTGAAGAGCGTCGAACGCACCGAGCGCGTGCCGCAGGCGGAGATAGAGATCGGCATCACCTACGCCGCCGAACCGCAACTGCGCCACTGGCTGGCCCAGCACAAATACGAACTGCTCGACAGCCGCCACGACGCCCTCGCCCACCTGCGGCTGCGCCTGCCCGAGGCACAGCTGGCTCAGGCCGAAGAGGCCATCAGGCGCGTGGCCTCGAACGCCTCGATCAAGCGCATCATCTGATCCATGCGCTCGCGGTCGCCCGGCTGCGGCGTGCGCGACCACAACTGGTCGAACTCGGCCAGCAGCAGGTGGTATTCGATCTCGTCCAGTTCTGCGTGCATCTGTGCGCTCCCTGCTCCATTCCCGTCTCAATGCATGCGCCGCAGCCTGCACGACAGCCGGCGCGCCAGCTGCACCGCCAGCGCCGGCGCGATCGCGAACACCGCGAACAGCACCATGGCGGCGTCCTGCGCGCCCACGATTCCGCCCGGCGACGTCAAGCCCGCCTCATTGGCCGTGAGCCCGACCAGCGCCGCGCCGACGGCCATCGCATACAACTGCACGGTGGTGACTGCCGCCGAGGTCAGGTTTTCCTCACCGGGGCTGGCTGCGCGCATGGCGCGCTCGATCAGGTGCGGCCAGCCCAGGCCGATGCCCGCTCCGGCCGCCGCCAGCGCCAGCACGAGCGCCGCGTCGACCATCACCCCGGCGTCCACCCAGCGCGCCGGCAACAGCACGGCCAGCACGATCAGGCCCAGCGTCATCAGCATCGGGCCGATGCGCACCATGCGGTCGACGGCGGCGCCGGCGCGCCCCGAACTGAACAGCGAAGCGACGCTCCAGCCGCCGGCCATGGCGGCCGTCATGTATCCCGCCGCCAGCGGCTGGTAGCCATGCAGCGTCTGCAGGAAATACGGCACGAAGATCTCGGTGCAGCTGCCGATCACCAGCAGCGAGACGCAGGCGAACACCTTGCCCATCACGGTGCCCAGCGCATAGCCGCTGCGCGGCAGGAGGCTCACGCGATGGCGCAGGTCGATGCGCGCCACCAGCAGGCCCAGCGCCACGCCGCCGGCCACGCCCGCCGCCGCCAGCCACCCCGTGTCGGCCTGCGCCGCCAGCGCCATCAGCAGCACCGAGGCGGCCAGCAGCAGGATGCGCCCGAACGGCATCGCCCCCTGCCCGCCGTCGACCTTCCTCACCGACCGCGGGCCGAGCTGCGCACTCACCAGCGCCGCCTGCAACAGCAGCAGCGGCACCAGTGCCCAGAACGCCAGACGCCAGTGGCCGCTGGCGGCGAACAGGCCGCCCACCGCCGGCCCCAGCAGCGTCGAAATACCCCACATGCCGGACTCCAGCGCGATCGCGCGCGACCACAGGCGCTGCTCGAACACCAGGGGAATGAGCGCATAGCCCAACCCCGCCAGCAGGCCGCCGCCCACGCCCTGCACCGCACGCCCGGCCAGCATCTGCATCATGCTGCCGGCCAGCGCGCACACCAGCGCGCCGGCGGCGAACACCGCCAGTCCCAGCAGATAGGTGCGGCGCGCGCCCAGCGCGGCCAGCAGCTTGTTGGTCAGGGTCGAGCCGATGATGGAGGTGACCACGAACAGCGTGACGTTCCAGGCGTAGTAGTCGAGCCCGCCGATGTCGCGCACCACCGATGGCAGGATGGTGGTGACGATGTGCACGTTGATCGCATGCAGCGCCACGCCGCCAGTCAGCGCCACCGCCCGCAGGCCGTTGCGCCCGCTCAGCAGCTCGCCCCAGGTGGCGCCGTCGGCCGCCATGGGCGCGGGAATGTCCGGTGAGGGGCTGTGGGTGGTCATATCGTTTTCCTTCGCTGTTTGGTTTTGGCTGGAAACCCGGTTCGACATTTGGCCGAAGCGGGGATAATATGCAAGCAATCGTTTGGTTATTTGAAGCGCAGTGTAAAACGTCCCCATGAATTTAACAAGTAAATACTTGGAAAATGAATTGCCGCCCGACCCCGGCCAGGCAGGTCCTTCCACGCCCGAGCGCATCCTGTTCCGGTTGAAAACGCGCGGCCCGGCCTCCACCGCCGAACTGGCGCGCGAGCTGGGCATGACCTCGGAAGCGGCGCGCCAGCAGGTGCAAAAGCTGGTGGCCGAAGGCCTGATCGCCGGGCATCAGTCGAGCGCGGCGCCGCGCGCCGGACGTCCGCGCCAGGACTGGGACCTGACCGCCGCCGGGCACACCCGCTTCCCCGATACCCACGCGCAGCTGACGGTGCAGCTGATCGGATCGATCCGCCAGCTGTTCGGCGAACAGGGGCTGGAAAAACTGATCGGCCAGCGCGAGGCGGAAATGCGCGCCGACTACCAGCGCCATTGCGCCGGCATTTCCTCCTTGCCGAAGAAGCTGGAGAAGCTGGCCGAGATCCGCAGCGCCGAGGGCTACATGGCACGCGTGGAGAAGGATGGAAAGGATTGGCTGCTGCTGGAAGACCACTGCCCCATCTGCGCCGCCGCGCAAAGCTGCCAGGGCTTTTGCCGCTCGGAGCTGCAGTTGTTCCGGGAAGTGGTGGGCGACAAGGCCGGCGTCACGCGCGAGGAGCACCTGCCCTCCGGCGGGCGGCGCTGCGTCTATCGCATCGTGCCGGTATGACGCGGCGGCAGGCGGCAAAGAAAAAGGAGCACCTCGGTGCTCCTTTTTTCATGCCTTCACATCCGCCGGGACCGGATCAGACCGCCCCGTACTTGCCGATGTTGGCATTGAAGCGCTCATAGCCCACGGTCTTGTTGATCAGCCCTTCGTCGAAGCAGTACTCGCGCAGCTTGCTGGCGTCGCGCCCCTCGCGGAATGCCTCGCACACCTGCTTGACCGCCTTGAACGCGGCGAAGATCGCCAGCGGCCAGTACACCGACATGTTGGCGCCGGCCTGGGTCTCGGCATCGATCGCATCCTGGAAGTCGACGCTGGTCACGATCACCGGCCCCTTGATGCGCGCGCGATACTCGGCCAGCGAAGACACCGATCCCTTGAACACCAGGAAGCCGGCATCGGCGCCGGCTTCGAGATAGGCGTTGATGCGCTCGACCGCTTCTTCCGGATCGTCCTTCAGGTAGATCGCGTCCGAACGCGCGATGATCAGGAAGTTGGGATCGCGCCGCGCGTCCACGCAGGCGCGGATGCGCTGGCACATGGCGTCCTGCTCCAGCAGCACCGGCGCGAACTCGGTGTGCTTGCCGAACACCGTGTCCTCGATGTGGATGGCGGACGCGCCGGCCGACTCGAACTCGTGCACGGTGCGCCAGATGTTGGCGGCGTGGTACCAACCGCTGTCGGCGTCGCAGATCAGCGGCAGGCTGGTCTCCTTGGCGATCTCGCGCGCCAGCGGCAGCAGGTCGCCCAGTTGCACCAGACCGACGTCGGGCAGGCCCTTGGTGGCGCCGGTGACGAAACTGCCGGTATAGAGCACCGGAAAGCCCGTCTGCTCGATGATGCGCGCCGAGAGCACGTCGTACGCGCCCATGATCGGCGTGCATTCGCTTTGGTCTTCCAGCAGCTGGCGCAGGCGCTGGCGCTTTTGATGCATGTCCATGTGAATCCTCTTGTGGATGAAAATAAATCGTGGCGGCCGCGTGTCCGGCTCAGCGCATGAAGAGTCCGCCGTTGACGTCCAGCGTGGCGCCGGTGACGTAGTTGCTGTCGTCGCTGGCGAGATAGAGCGCGGCGGCGCTGATGTCGTCCACCTCGCCGTAGCGGCCGAGCGCGATGCCCTTCTTCACCTCGGGCGAATAGTTCAGCACATCGGTCATGGCGGTCTCGATGGTGCCCGGCGCGATGGCGTTGACGTGGATGTTGTACGGCCCCAGCTGCTTGGCGGTGGCCTTGGTCAGGCACAGCACGCCGGCCTTGGTGACCGAATAGGTGACCTCGGCGGCGACGCCGCCCACCTGCCCCGCCACCGACGCCATGTAGATCACCTTGCCCGACTTGCGCGCCTTGGCGTGCGGGATGAAGGCCGAGGTCGCATGGACGTAGCCGAGCAGGTTGACGTCGATCACCTGCTGCCATTGCTCGGGCGTGATGTCTTCCAGCGGCTTGGCCGGGCGCACGATGCCGGCGTTGCACACCAGGATGTCGAGCTGGCCGAAGTGCCCGATGGCGCGCGCGATCATCTGCGCGTTGTCGCCGGCACGGCCGGTGTCGGCGCGCACGGCCAAGGTCTTCACGCCGAACTCGCCGGCGATGGCATCGGCGGCCGCGCCTGCGCCCGCTTCATCGAGATCGACGATGGCCACGTTGGCGCCTTCGCCGGCGAAACGCCGCGCGATGGCAAGACCAATGCCGCGCGCCGCCCCGGTGACGAGGGCGGTCTTTCCACTGAGTTTTTGCATGATGGTGTTCATGTGAATTGATAAGTCTTGTGCGCCTTGGCAAAGGCTTCGGCACTGAAGATCCAGGAGCCCTTCTGGCCGACCGGATCGTTGGTGCAGATCAGCAGCTGCCTGCTGTCGGGCGCCAGCATCGGATGCGTGGTCAGCAGGTGCTGTCCTTCATCGCGCCCCGGCAGCAGGAACTGCCCGATCGGGAAACCGTAGCGGTTGAACGCCATCACCCGCCCCTGGTAATACATCGCCACATACAGGTTGTCGTCGCTGTCGATGCTGCAGGAGTCCGGGCCGTGATAGCCGGTGAAGTGATACGGCACGCAGGTGCCGTAGGGCGCGATGGTCTTGCCGTCGGCCGCGAGATCAATGCGGTGCAGGCGGTTGGCGTTGGTCTCGGTGACCCACAGCACGCGCTCGTCGGTGGACAGCGCCACGCCGTTGGGGCCGGCCATGTTGCGCATCACCGGCGTCACCACCTCGTCGGCGGAAACATGAAAGACGCCGCCGGTAGGCTCGCAGGAGCTGCCGACGAAGTGCGTGAAGTAGAACCCGCCGTCGGAGGCGAACACGATGTCGTCCACCACATAATCCTGCAGGATGGTGCGCCGCCCGCTGCCGTCGGGATTGCAGATCAGCAGGCCGCCCTGCTTGAAGTCGCCCAGCAGCGAGATGTACAGCTGGCCGTTGCGGTGGATCTTCACGCTGGCCGGGTTCATGCCCGCGAGCTGGAACAGCGCCTTCGGCGTCCTGCCGCCCGGCTTGAGACTGAACACGGTGCCGCCGAACACCTCGAGGAAATACAGCGTGCCGCGGCGATCGAAGCACAGCCCTTCGAGCTGCAGGACTTCGTCCGACACCTTGCACCACGGCTCGGCCACCCGCGTGAGCAGGTTCTGTTCGGACGGCGGAATGGGCGCCGGCTTGCCCGGCGAATGCGCTGATGCGTTCATGATCTGGTCTCCGTCAAATGTGATGCGATGCTGCGCGCGCCGGCGGCCTGCCCTTGCGCATGGTTGAAGCATATCTGGCAGGGCACCAGGGGAACTGGTACAGTCCCAGACTATTTTCTCGACACCGAACCAGTCACATAACAGGTACAGTTGGAATGACCGCCGGCTCAAAAATCGAGCTCATCATGGAAGATGTGCTGGCCCGCCTGCGCAGCGGCGCGCTGCAAGCGGGCGACCGCCTGCGTTCGGTGCGCGAAGAATCCGAGCTGCAGGGCGTGGCCAAGAACACCGTGGTGGAGGCCTACCTGCGGCTGGTGGCGCAAGGCGTGGTGAACAGCAAACCCGGCGCCGGTTACTTCATCGCGCGCAACACGCCGCAGTTGAAGGCGCAGGCGATGCCCAGCTTCGCCGACGGCGCGCGCCGCGCCAAGATGATCCTCACCGAACAGCTGGAGCAGAGCCTGCCGATCCGCCCCGGCGACGGCCGCCTGCCGCCCGACTGGCTGGATCCGGCCGAGCAGCGCCGCGCCATCGCGCTGCCGCGCGTGGCCGCCTCCGACTCCTACAACAGCTCATGGGGCTTCCTGCCGCTGCGCGAACACCTGTGCGGCGTGCTGGCCGAGCGCGACATCCAGTGCCATCCCGGGCAGGTGCTGATGACCTACGGCGGCAACCACGGCACCGACCTGGTGATCCGCTGCTACGTGCGTCCCGGCGATGCGGTGCTGGTCGAAGAGCCCGGCTACTATCCGCTGTTCTGGAAGCTGGCCGCGGCCGGCGCGCGCATCGTCGGCGTGCGCCGCCTGCACGACGGCCCCGATCTGGCCGACCTGGACGAGAAGGCGCGCAGCTCCGGCGCGCGCATGTTCTTCACGCAGCCGCTGGCGCATAACCCGGTGGGCGGCTCGATCACTTCCGGCAACGCCTACGGCGTGATGAAGATCGCCGAGGCACGCAACCTGCTGCTGGTGGAGAGCGATCCCTTCGCCGACATCCTGCCCGTGACCGCGCCGCGCCTGGCCGCGCTGGACCAGCTCAAGCGCGTGATCTACGTCGGCTCCTTCTCCAAGACCCTGCCGGGCAGTTTCAGGGTCGGCTACGTGGCCGCCTCGCCCGATATCGCCGCCGAGCTCAACGAGATGAAGGTGATCACCATCATCTCCACCTCGGCCCAGAACGAGCGGCTGGTCTATTCGCTGATCCAGGACGCGCGCTACCTCAAGTACCTGCGCCGCCTGCGCGAACGCATCGCCGACGCCGCCGCGCAGACCGTGGCCGGTCTGGAGCAGGCGGGCTTTTCGGTGCCGCGACCGCTGGGCGACGGCTTCTACGTCTGGATCAGGTTCAGCGATGCCATGCGCGGCCAGGACATCTCGGCCCAGGCTGCGCGCCAGGGCATCTTCATCGCGCCGCCGGAAGCCTTCACCGTCTCACCGGACCAGGAACCGGGCACCCGCATCAACGTGGCCTACGGCTCCCATCCCGAGTTCCTGGCCTGGCTGGCGAAGCAGCGCTGAGCACGGCCGGGATGAGGAGAGTAAGACCGGAGCTCAGGGCTTCTTCGTCGCCGCGCACTTCGATTCCGCCAGCGGCGTGAAGGCGTCCTTGCCCGGGATGGTCGCCACCGTCTTCAGGTAGTCCCATGCGCCCTTGGACTCGCCCGGTTTCTTCACCTCGTAGAGATGGAAGTCGTGCACCATCTGGCCGTCGGCGCGCACCTCGCCCTTGGCGTACATGTCGTTGATGCCGGCACTGCGCAACTGCTTCATCACCTTGGCCGGCTCGTCGCTGCCGGCCGCCTTCACCGCCTTCAGGTAATTCATCGTGGCCGAGTAGTTGGCCGCCTGCAGGCTGTTGGGCATGCGCTTCATCTTGGCGAAGTAGCGCTTGGCGAAGGCGCGCGAGGCGTCGTCCTGGTCCCAGTACCACGACTCGGAGAGCAGCAGGCCCTGCGCATTCTTCAGGCCCAGGCTGTCGACGTTGTTCATGAACAGCAGGAGACCGGCCACCTTCATCGACTGGGTCAGGCCGAACTCGCGCGCGCCCTTGATGGCATTGAGCGTGTCGCTGCCCGAAGACGCCAGCGCCAGCACGTTGGCTTTGGACGACTGCGCCTGGATCAGGAAGGACGAGAAGTCCTCGGTATTGATCGGATGGCGCACGCGACCCAGCACCTTGCCGCCGTTCTCATTGACGACCTTGGTGGCCTCGCCTTCCAGCGAGTGGCCGAAGGTGTAATCGCTGGTCAGGAAGTACCAGGACTTGCCTCCCTGCTTCACCGTCGCACTGGCCAATGCACGCGCCACCGCCGTGGTGTTGTAGGCGTACTGCACCGTGTAGGGCGTGCACTCTTCATTGGTGAACTGCGGCGCGCCGGCCGACACCACCAGGAACACGAACTTCTTGCTCTCCACCAGGCGGTTCACCGCCAGCATCGCGGCCGAATTGGCGCCGCCCACCACCATGTCGACGTGCTGCACGTCGGCCCACTCGCGCACCTTGGCCGAGGCGTTGTCGGCCTTGTTCTGGTGGTCGGCCGAGAGGATCTCGATGGGCTTGCCGTTGACGTTGCCGCCGAAGTCGGCCACCGCCATGCGGATCGCCTCCAGCCCGCCGGGACCGTCGTTGTCGGCGAACGGACCGGACATGTCGGTCACGAAACCGATACGAACCTTGTCGTTGGTGATTTGCGCCTGCGCGCCGACGTGCCATGCGGCACAGACGGCCAGGCCGAGCAGAATGCGTTTCATTGTTTTTCCTGTGTGTCTTGATGATGCCCGCACTGGCGGCGGGTTGCGGTAAAGATGATGCGTGCGGCGATGACCGCGGGTCATGCCCGGTGAAGCTGGCGCTGCGTGGCCTGCATCCTGTCTCCTGTGCTTGTGTGGCAAAGACGCGCGGCGCATGGCCGGCGCTGTGTCGTTGCGCTGTGTCTTTGTTATTGCATTGCTGTTGCGTTGTTGTCGGCCAAGCATAGCCGCCCTCACCCGCGTGCGGCTGGTACAGTGGCGCGGATTTTTTTGGATGCCGTACCAGTGGGGCGACTGGCACGGCCCGCCACGGTGTTTCCGGGGCGCACGGTTGACCCGGCGCTGCTTACGTAATAATATGAGTTACATGAAACGAAGCGACCGCCTTTCCATTGCCCTGCACATCCTGCTGCACATGGGCCAGCGCACCGACGCGCCGATGACCTCGGAAGAGATCGCCGGCTGGGTCGGCACCAATCCCGTCGTCATCCGCCGCACCTTCGCCGGGCTGCGTGAAGCCGGCATCGTCACGTCCACCAAGGGCCACGGCGGCGGCTGGTCGCTGGCGCGGCCGATGGAGGAGATCAGCCTGCACCAGGTGCAGCAGGCCCTGGGCGAACGCCTGGTCACGCTGGGCGCGCGCGAGGAGTCGCCCGGCTGCCTGGTCGAGATCGCCGTCAACCGCGCGCTTGACGACGTGATGGAAGAAGCGAACCGCATCCTCGACCACCGCTTGGCCGGCATCACCCTGGCCGCACTGGCCAGGGATGTGGGCCCCCGCTTCCACGAGTGGCAACCGCCGCCGCATTGAGCGGCCTCCCGTTTTCCTTCGCCGTTTGAGTTCGCGCCTTGCCTGACAAGGCGCGCGGGTGGACTCGCGCCCGCATTTTCCACAAAGGAGCTTCCATGCAATACGATGTCATCGTCGTCGGCGCCAGCTTTGCCGGCGCATCGGCCGCCATGCAACTGGTGCGCGCCCGCCGCCAGGTCCTGATGATCGACGCCGGCCAGCCGCGCAACCGCTTCTCGCATGCCTCGCACGGTTTCCTCGGCCAGGACGGCACGCCGCCGCATGAAATCATGGCCATCGCCGTCGAACAGCTGATGGCCTACCCCAGCTTCGAACTGGTGGTGGCGCATGCCGAGCACGCCGCTGCCGACGCACAGGGCGTCAGCGTGACACTGGAAGACGGCCGCCGCTTGCGCGCCCGTCGCCTGATCCTGGCCACCGGCGTGCGCGACGAACTGCCCGCCATCCCCGGCCTGCAGGAGCGCTGGGGCCAGACGGCGATCCACTGTCCTTACTGCCACGGCTATGAAGTGCGCGACCGCAAGCTGGGCGTGATCGCCACCTCGCCGCTGTCGGCCCACCAGGGCATCATGCTGCCGGACTGGGGGCCGACCACCTACTTCACCCAAGGCCAGTTCGAGCCGGAAGAGGCCGAACTCAGGCAGATGCAAAAACGCGGCGTCGCCATCGAGCGCACGCCGGTGGTGGCCGTCATCGGCACAGCGCCCGAAATCGACGCGGTGCAACTGGCCGACGGTCGCGCGCTGGAGATCGGCGCGGTGTTCGTCGGGCCGCGCGTACACATGGCCAGCCCGCTGGCGATGCAGCTGGGCTGCGCTTTCGAGCAGGGTCCCATCGGCCCCTACATCCGCACCGATGACATGCGCCAGACCTCGGTGCCCAATGTGTTCGCCGCCGGCGACGCGGCCATGGTGTTCAGCAACGGCACCATGGCCTCGGCCTCGGGCGTGATGGCGGGCGTGAGCGCGCACCGTTCGCTGGTCATGGAATAAGTCATGACACAAACACCGTGCACATGAAAAAAAAGGGCGCCGTCATGGCGCCCTTTTTCCTTGAAGCCGCTGCGCTCCCGGATCACATGCCCATATAACGACCCGGACGATGGTTCAGCGCGATCACCAGGTTGGCCACCACCGCGCCCAGGATCGATGCCGCCAGCACCACCGGCGTCACCACGAACAGCGACGCCAGCACGATCACCACATCCACGCCCATCTGCAGCTTGCCCGCGCGCAGGCCGTAGCGGTCCTGCAGGAACAGCGTCACCACATTGACGCCGCCCAGGCTGGCGCCATGGCGAAACAGCATCACGAAGCCGCTGCCGATCAGCAGGCCGCCGAGCACCGCGCTGTAGAACAGGTTCAGCCTGTCGTAGGCGATGAACTGCGGATGCAGCAGCGAGAAGCCCGACACCAGCGCCACCGCGCAGAAGGTCTTGGCCATGAAGCGCATCCCCATGCGGCGAAACGCGAAGTAGTAGAACGGGATGTTGATGGCGAAAAACACCACGCCGAACGGCAGCCCCGACAGGTAATGGACCAGGAACGCCAGGCCCGCGGTGCTGCCGGTCAGCAGGCCGACGTGGGTGTACATGTTCACCCCCAGCGAGATGAACAGCGTGCCGGCCACCAGCGCCAGCGCGTCTTCATACACCCGGTGCCGCACATCGGGCTGCGCCTTCAGCAATGCCTCAGCCACGCAGCACCTCGGCCATGGTCTCGGCCACGCGCGCGACGTTGCCGTCGTTCAGGCCGGCCACGCAGATGCGTCCGGTGGCGATCGCGTACACGCCGAACTCGTTGCGCAGGCGCTCCACCTGCGCGGCGCTCAGGCCGGTGTAGCCGAACATGCCGTGCTGCTTCAACAGGAAGGAGAAATCCTGGTCCGGCACCGCCGTCTTCAGCTGCGCCGCCAGCTTGCTGCGCATGTCGCGCACGCGCAGGCGCATCTCCTCGACCTCGGCGCGCCACTGGGCGGCCAGCGTCGCATCCGACAGCACCCGCGCCACCAGCAGCGCGCCGTGCATCGGCGGGCTGGAGTAATTGCGGCGCACGGTCAGCTTCAGCTGGCCCAACACGTTGGCCGCCTGGTCCTTCTGCGGGCAGAACACCGACAAGGCGCCCACGCGCTCGCTGTACAGCGAGAAGATCTTGGAGAAGGAGTTGCTGAGGAAGAAGGCGATGCCGCGGCGCACGCACTCGCGCACCGGCCAGATGTCCGCCTCCAGGCTTTCGGCGAAGCCCTGGTAGGCCAGGTCGAAGAACGGCAGCAGGCCGCGCTTCTCGATCACGGCGACGATCTGCTCCCATTGCTCGCGCGTGGGATCGACGCCGGTCGGGTTGTGGCAGCACGGATGCAGCAGCACCACCGCGCCGCGCGGCAGCGAGTCGATCTTGCCCAGCATCCCATTGAAGTCCAGGCCGCGGGTGGCGGCGTCGTAGTAGGGATAACGCTCGACCTTGAAACCGGCGCCTTCGAAGATGCCGATGTGGTTGTCCCAGGTCGGATCCGGAATCCACACGGTCGGCTGCGGGAAGAAGCGCGCGATCAGGTCAGCCCCCACCTTCAGCGCGCCCGAGCCGCCCAGGGTCTGGACCACGGCCAGGTGCTCCGGCGCCGGCAGGTCGGCGCCGAACAGCAGCTGCGCCACCGCCTGGCGATAGCCGCCGTGGCCCTCCATGGGCAGGTAGACGTAGGGCTTCACCTCCTTTGCGATCTCCGCCGCCGCCGTGCGCACCGAAGGCAGCACCGGCACGATGCCGCGGCCGTCGGTATAGATGCCGATGCTGAGGTTGACCTTGTTGGCGCGCTCGTCGCGCTGGAACACCTCCATCAGGCTGAGGATGGGGTCGCCGGCATACGGGGGAAGATGGGAAAACATGATGGCCTCGTGGAAACAGAAACAAAAAGCGGATACCGGCGCAATGCCGGTAATCCGCTATGTTAGCGCGTCGCGGGCGAAATCGGGAACGGACCGCTCGGGCGGCGGTTCACGCCGTGGCCGCCGGCGCGGCGACGCTGCGGTCGTCGATCGGGAAATGCAGCAGCGCCGCCAGCACGCCCGCGGCGAAGGTCGCGCCCCACAGCAGCGAATACGATCCGGTCAGGTCCAGCACCAGCCCGCCCAGCCATACGCCGAGGAAGGATCCCAGCTGGTGGCTCAGGAAGCACACGCCGAACAGCGTGCCCATGTGGCGCGTGCCGAAGATGCGCGCCACCAGGCCGGTGGTGAGCGGCACCGTGCCCAGCCAGGCCAGCCCCATCACGGCGGCGAACAGCGTCACCGACAGCTGGCTCTTGGGCGCCAGGAAGAACAGGCCGATGGCCGCGCTGCGCAACAGGTAAAGCCAGCCGAGCACGCGCTGCTGGCGAAAGCGCCCGCCCAGCCAGCCGCATGCCCAGCTGCCGGCCATGTTGAACAGCCCGATCAGCGCCAGCGCGGTGGCCGCCAGGCCCATCGGCATATGGCACAGCTCCAGGTAGCCGGGCAGATGGGTGGCGATGAAGGCCAGCTGGAAACCGCAGGCGAAGAAGCCCACCGTCAGCAGCCGGTAGCCGCGATGGCGGCAGGCCTGCGACACCACCTCGCGCAACGAGAAGTTCAGGCCCGGGTCGGCGGCCGCGGCCAGCGCCGACGGCCGCCTGCCCAGGGCCAGCCCGAGCGGCGCGGTGGCCAGCACCAGCAATGCCAGCACCATCAGCGCCACGGTGATGCCCGACGCTGAACGCATGCCCTGCACCAGCGGCACCATCAGAACCTGGCCCAGGGATCCGCCGGCGCTGGCCAGTCCCATGGCCATGCTGCGCCGCTCGGGCGCCACGTTGCGCCCCACCGCGGTCAGCACCACCCCGAAGCTGGTGCAGCTGATGCCCACGCCGATGAACACGCCCATGCCCAGCACCAGCAGCCAGCCGCTGGAGGCCAGCGCCGTCATGGCCAGGCCGGCGGCATACGCCGCGGCGCCGAAGGCCACCACCGGCGCCGGCCCCCAGCGGTCGGTCGCGGCGCCCGCCAGCGGCTGGGCGAATCCCCAGACGAGGTTGTGCAGGGCGATGGCGAACGCGATCAGCGTGACCGGCAGGCCGTAGTCATAGGACAGCGGGCTGATGAACAGGCCGAAGGTCTGGCGCGAGCCCAGCGCCATGCTCATCACCACCGCGCCGGCGGCGACGATGAGATAGATCTTGCGACCGGGAAAGGCAGAGGCGGAGGCTGAAGTAGACATGGACATGGGCTTGGCGCGAAGGTGACGATGCCCACATTGAATCGCCGCCGCGCCGCTGGCTCAAGCGAGATTTGCGCGCGCTGGCATGCGCGGCGTGCATGCGAGATGCGCACGCAACGTGCAAGGCACACGCAAAAGAAGCGGGGCCGCCGCTTGCCGGCGGCAGCCCCGCTCTGACCTTCTTCGACCGCGCCTACTGGTCGGCGAACTTGGCCGAGATCATCCGCACCAGGATCGCCCCCAGCACCATGAAGGCGCCCACCGCATACAGGCCGATCTTGACGTTGCCGGTGGCGTCGTTGAGCCAGCCCACCATGTAGGGCGAGACGAAGCCGGCCAGGTTGCCCACGCAGTTGATGGTGGCGATGCCGGCCGCCGCCGAGGTGCCGGCCAGGAAGGCCGAGGGGATGCCCCAGAACAGCGACAGCGCCGACAGCGTGCCGGCCGTGCCGACCGACAGGCCGATCACCGCCAGCGTCGGATCGCGGCCGATGTAGCCGCTGAAGGCCAGGCCGAGGGCGCCGATCACCAGCGCCACCGAGAAGTGCATGCGGCGCGAACGGTAGCGGTCGGCGGTGATGCCGGTGATGATGATGGCCGGGATGGCGACCAGGTAGGGAATCGCCGAGAGCCAGCCGATCGTGGTGTTGTCGGTGATGCCCGAGCCCTTGATGATGGACGGCAGCCAGAAGCTCACGCCGTACAGCCCGATGATCTGGCAGAAGTACACCAGACACAGCTTCCACAGGCGACTGTCGCGCAGGAACGAGGCCGAGCTCTCATGGGTGGTCTTGGCGCTGTCTTCGCGGCGGATCTCTTCGATCACCTGGCGCTTCTCCTCGCTGGAGAGCCACTGCGCCTGCTCCGGCTTGTCCACCATCAGGAACAGCACGGCGATGCCCGCCACCAGCGAGGGAATCGCCTCGATCAGGAACAGCCACTGCCAGCCGCGCATCACCGCCGATTGCGAGAAGGCGTCCAGGATCCAGCCCGACAGCGGGCCGCCCACCACGCCCGCCAAGGGGATCGCGATGTAGTAGAAGCCCAGCGCGAAGCCGCGCTTCCTGGCCGGGAACCAGTAGGTCAGGTACAGCATGATGCCCGGCGAAAAACCGGCCTCGGCCACGCCCAGCAGGAAGCGCGCGACGTAGAACTGCGTGGGCGTCTGCACGAACAGCGTGGCCGCCGAGATCACCGCCCAGGTGATCATGATGCGGGCGATCCAGACGCGCGCGCCGACCTTGTGCAGGATCAGGTTGCTGGGCACTTCGAAGATGAAGTAGCCGATGAAGAAAATGCCCGCGCCCAGGCCGTAGATGGCATCGCTGAACTGCAGGTCGTTCATCATCTGCAGCTTGGCGAAGCCGACGTTGACGCGGTCGAGATAGGCGCACAGGTAGCACAGCACGATAAACGGCATGATGCGCCACGAGATCCTGCGGTAGACGTCGAAGCGTCCGGCATGCGCACCGGGGTGCGCCATCGTATGTTGAGTCATGTCTCCTCCGGGTGCCCTGTTTTTGCGGGCTTATCGAGGTTGGCGAATGGGAGGGACGGCATGCGCCGCGCTCCCGTGTGGGATGTGATCCTTGTTGCGGGTGATGCGAAACGGATAAAAAAATCGATGCGGGCCGACCGGGACGACCGATCCCGGCCGGTCCCGCATCAAGGGAGAAGCGATGCAGCGGGTGCAGCGGTAGAACCTCGCGCGGGCCTTGTGCTTGTTATCGATGGCGCCGGCGCGAGGCGGCCTGGCGCAAGACTCAGGCGGCCTTCTTGTGCTCGGTGACGATGCCCAGCTCGCGCGCGAAGAGGGCTTCCATCTCGCGGCGCACGCGCACGGCTTCCTTGCTGGCGTCGAAGTCGACGTCGCTCCAGCGCACCGCCTGGCCGGCCGGGATGTCGTTCTTCAACACCATGTTGTGCGCCAGGCCGATCGGCAGCGCGCCCACCCGCAGCGAATCGGCCGCCGGCATCAGCTTGCCGTAGACCGTGAAGCCGCCCTCGCCGTCCAGCTTCTCGCCGGCCTTCAGCGCGCGCTTGGCGGTGGCGGCGACGTCGCCGCTCCAGTTGGTGGTGGCGCCGGTGGCTTCGTTGCGCACGGCGATGCTGGCCACCGAGATGCCCAGCTCCAGGCCGATCAGGTGATAAGGCTTGTAGGTGGCGGCGAAGCGGCCGCTGGCGTCGGTCTTCAGGCCGTATTGGGCGAAGCAGTCCTTGACGTAGTCGCTGGGCGCCTCGAACACGGCGTACACGCCCCAGCGCAGGTCGCGGAACACCGGGCGGCCGTCGCGCTCCAGCGAGGACAGCACTTCCACCGTGCCGCGCTGTTGCAGGATGCCGCCGTCGGCCTTGGCGCGCAGCAGGGTCGGCATGTCGTCCACGCCGCAGGCCGGGAACATCAGGCCGTCGGTGGGCGGCACCAGCTCGCAGCCGTTGGAGACGGCGGCCATTTCCAGCGCCGACTTGGTGCCGTCGAGGAAGGAGTTGAACATCTGCGCGTTGAAGTCGCCGCCGGCCACCTGCTCCTCCGAGAAGCCGTAGTGGCCCCACACGGTGTCGGGCGTGGACTGGTGATAGATCGGCAGGTACTTGGTGCCCTTGCCGGCGCAGATCACTTCCATGCCGATGGTGCGGGCCCAGTCCACCAGCTCGGCGATCAGCGCCGGCTGGTCGCCCGAGGCCATCGAATAGATGATGCCGGCTTCCTCGGCACGGCGCGCCAGGTAGGGGCCGGCCAGCACGTCGGCCTCGACGTTGACCATGATGATGTGCTTCTTGTGCTCGCAGCACAGCAGCGCGTGGTGGATGCCGGCGGCCGGGCTGCCGGTGGCGTCGATGACGATGTCGACGGCGTCGCTGGCGATCATGGCGTCGGCGTCATCGGTGATGAAGGTGCCGCCGCTGCGCACCGCCTCCTGCAGCGACCTGGCCTGGTAGCGCGGTTCTTCCCAGCCCACGCGCGCCAGCGAGGCGCGGGCGCGCTGCGGTGACAGGTCGGCCACCGCCACCAGGTGGATGCCGGGCGTGCGCGGCGCCTGCGAGAGATACATGGAACCGAACTTGCCGGCGCCGATGACGCCGACGCGGACGGGTTTTCCATTGGCGGCGCGCGCCTTCAATTGCCTGATGAGCGACATGTCTTGGTCTCCGTTGATATGTTGAATGGTGGCCGGCTGGCTCGCCAGCCGGCATGGGCGGTGCTGCCGGGCGTCTCGATGCGCCCCGTGCCGCCTGCCGGAGCAAAAGATAGCACCGCCATTTTCGCAATCCAATATGTAAAATCGAAAGCAGTCTGTGCGAAAATCCACATGTCGGCGCCGTCGGGGAATGGGACCATCAACAACAGGAACGCGCGCCGGCGCCAGCCAACCAGCCACGCACGGGCAGCTGTTCACGGCCGCGCCGGGAGCAGGCTCCAAGACAAGGGGAAAGCATGACGCAAGACCTGAGCAATTTCGATACGGTGCTGTTCATCGCCGACGGCGCTTCGGCGCCGCTGCTGGACACGAAGAAATTCCCGTACATGTTCAACGACAACGGCCGCGGCCGGCAGACCGAGGACATCTGCGGCCGCCTGATCGAGCTGGCGCCGGACGCGCCGGAACTGGAACGCGGCGCCACCTACCGCGACATCGCCCACTGGCCGCGCCAAATCACGCCCAAGGATTACCCGGCCTACGAGATCACCGAATTCGATTTCCGCGTGCCCGAGGTGCGCTACGAGCCGCTGCCGGCCACCCCGGAAAACGCCCAGGCCTTCGGCGCCACGCTGCTGCGCAGCGGCGAGTGCATCCGCTTTCCGTACGACGGCCTGGTCATGTCCGACTACACCTACGGCAAATGGGCCGGCTACGAGTCGCCCTATCTCGGCGACGGCCGCAGCCGCGAGCTGCTGACCTGGAACGCCACCGACCTCGAATATCACGACTTCGCCCACATCTTCTTCTCCCAGGGGCCGCTGCCGCTGGTGATCACGGTGGCGCGCTGGCGCCCGTACGTCAACCAGATCAGCCTGGCCGACCTGTGGGTGGCGCCGGGCGACGCGCTGGTGCTGCCGCCCAAGGTGATGCCGCCGCCGCCCACGCAGCACATGGGCCCGGAAGAAAAACGCCGGCTGGTGGTGGACATGCACAACAACCGCAATTCGGCCCAGGCCTGCCGCCGCTACGACGGTCCGCCTTCGCTGGCGACGGCCACCGTGCTGGGCGACGACCAGGTGATGTCGGCGCCGCTGACGCGCCCGTACTACCACGAAGAGAAGCAACCCACCTGGCACGGCATGCTCAAGTGGCCGTGATGCAGGAATAAGGAGGAACGCGCATGGGCGACTTCAACTGGAACGACCTGCAGGCCTTCCTCACCATGGCGCGCGCCGGTCGCCTGACGGTAGCCGCGCAGCGCCTGGGCGTGGACCATTCCACGCTGAGCCGGCGCATCGCGGCGCTGGAGGCCGCCCTGGGCGTGCCGCTGTTCGAGCGGCGCGCGGTCGGCTTCGTGCTCACGCCCGAGGGCGAGCGCCTGATCGGCGACGCCGAGGCGATCGAAACGCTGGCGCTGCGCATGCGCGCCACGCTCGACGACGGCGCCGCCAGCCTGACCGGCACGGTGCGCATCGGCACGCCCGAAGGCTTCGGCACCTACTTCCTGGCGCCGCGCATCGAGCGCCTGACCGGCGCGCACCCGGGCCTGGAGATCGAACTGGTGGCCAATCCGCGCTCCTTCAGCCTGACCAAGCGCGAGGCCGACCTCGCGGTCAGCATGGCGCGCCCGGCACAAGGCCGGGTGTACGCCAAGAAGCTGGTGGACTATGCGCTGGGCCTGTATGCGGCGCCCGCCTATCTCGAGCGCAAGGCCAAGATCCGCAAGCGCGCCGACCTGGCCGGGCTGCACTGGATAGGTTATGTGGAAGACCTGATGTGGACGCCGGAGCTGGACTACCTGCCCCAGGTCTCGCGCGAGATCAGCGCCCACCTGCGGGTGTCCAATGTGATCACCCAGATGATGGCGCTGGCCGGCGGCGCCGGCATCGGCGTGCTGCCGCACTTCATGGCGCGCAACGAGCCGGGGCTGGTGCGGGTATTGCCGGACGAGGTGCGACTGACGCGCTCCTACTGGCTGGTGACCCACGCCGACACGCGCGACCTGGCGCGGGTCGAGCGGGTGACGCAGTTCATGCGGGAGCAGCTGCGCGAGGCGGGCGAAGCATTCTGGATGGCCTGAGGGCGCCTGCCGCGCGGCGGTGTTCGCGCTACGGCAGGCCGGGCCGCATTACTGCTGACCCAGTTCCCGGTACAGCTCGTTGGCCCGCGTCAGGTGCGCGCGCATGGCTTCGGCGGCGGCGTCGCCGTCATGCGCGGCGATCGCCTCGACGATGCGCAGGTGCTCGGCCAGGGTCAGTTCTTCCGCACCCGGCGCGCGCACCAGGGTGGTGTAGAACTCGCTGGCCCAGCGGAACATCGACTCGACGATGGAAGGGAAGATGGGATTGCCGCTGATGTCGGCGATCTCGCGGTGGAAGGCCATGTCGCGCTCGATGAACTCTTCCAGGTTGACCATCGAGGCGCGGTGCTCGTCGATGGCCTGGCGCAGGCGCGCGACCTGGGCCTCGGTGGCGCGCTCGGCGGCCATGCGGGCGGTGCTGGTCTCCAGGAACACGCGCGCCTCCTTCATGTGCTTCAACATGTCGGGCTTGGTGCGCAGCAGGTGCTGGGCGCCGGCGGCGATCTGGGCGATCAGGCGCTCTGCGGTCGGGTCGACCACGCGGGCGCGCTCGCCATGGGCGATCTCGACGAAGCCGGAGCGCTCCATCGCCTGCAATGCCTCGCGCACCGCGGGACGGCCCACGCCGTACTGTTCCATCAATTCGCGCTCGGACGGCAGCTGCGATCCGGGCGGAAGTTCGCCGTTGTGGATGCGTTCCATCAGGCGCTCCAGGACTTCCTGGTATAGCTTGCGTCGCTGTATCGGTTCCGGCATGGGAAAACTTGTCTCTGTGGAGGTTGTAGGTATTGGACGCGCACTCTACCACAATCCCAGTCCCAGTCTGACTTTGCGGCGATTTGCCGCAGCCCGCGCGGCAGCCTCGCCTCAGTGGCCCGCGCGCCCCTCCAGCACGTCGCCGAAGAAGCTGCGCGCGCCCACCTGGCCGCCCTTGAGCACCAGCTCCAGGCCGTCGCGGCGGGGATGCTCCGACCAGGCCCGGCACAGCGGCGCGCCCGGCGCCAGGCCCGCGCAGACCGACAGCGCCGCGATGTCCAGCGCGCCGGCCACTTCGCCGGAGCTGTCGCCGCCGGCGATGGCAATGCGTCTGAGGTCGTTGGCGTCCAGGATGCGCCGCATCACCTCCGCCAGCGCCACGCCCACGGCCCGCGCCGCCTCGTGGCGCGGCATGCCGGCCTGTTGGGCGATGGCGTCGAAGCCGGTGACCGAAGGATCGTCCGGCCCTTCGGCCGAAAACACCAGCGGGCTGCGCCCGGCGCCGATGGCCTCGCCCGCGCGCGCTACCAGCCGCGCCAGCTCCGCCTCACGCGTGCCTTGGCCCAGCACCGCCGACAGGTCCATGCGCTCGGCGGCGAAGCCATGCTCGCGCGCCCAGGCGATCTGCCCGGCCGTCACCGGCGAGCAGCTGCCGCTGACCGCGGCGATCACCGGCACGGCGCCGGCCCTGGGCAAGGACGGCTGCGGCGGGATCCAGCCGCGCGCGCGCCAGTAGGCGGCCAGCGCGTATTGCAAACCCGAGGACGAGGCGCTGAACACGCCGGCGCCCTTCTCCTGCCACACCAGCCGTCCGGCTTCGCGCAGCGTTTCTTCATCCAGCACGTCGACCAGCACCACCGGCTTGTCGCCGCCGCGCAGCGACTGCAGGCGCTCGTGGGCGACGGCGGCGCCCTCGCGCAGCTGCACCATGTCCACCAGTTCGATGCGGCGCGCGGTCTGGCACGCGAGATGACGGCGCAGGTCGGCCTCGTCCATGGGCGTGACCGGATGGCGCGCCATGGTGGGATGGCGGTCCAGCCGGTGGCCCACGCCATCCACCGCGGCGAACAGGTTGCCGAACATCTGGTAGCGCTTCAGGCGCGGCGCACCCACCACCATCGGCGACCAGTCGCCCGGCATATGGCGCGCGCCGATGTCGACCGCGCGGCCGATGGAGCCGGTGGCGGCCGACGAGTCGAAGGTGGAGCACACCTTGTATTGCATCAGCGGCGGGCGCAACGCCGCCAGCGCCTCGAAGGCCGGCGGCAGGTGCTCGTCCATCCACTGCGGCGAACGCCCGCGCGAGGAGCCGGCGATGCCGATGCAGCGCGCATCCGAAAAGCGCGCCAGCATGGCCGCGTCCGGCGTGCGCAGGAACAGCACGGTGGACAGCCCGGCCGCCGTCATCACTTCCATGGCGTCGGTGGAGCCGGTGAAGTCGTCGCCGTAGTAGGCCAGCAGCAGGCCGGCCGGCAGCGCGCTATCGGCGGGCATGCTCATTTCCAGAATCCCAGCGCCGCCTGCAGCGCCTTGTTGCCCCTGGCGTGCTGCGCCAGCGGCACGCCTTCCATGGCGGCCACCCAGGCCTCGCGCAAGGCCTCGACGCCGGCCGACACGCCTTGCGGATGGCCGAAGATGCCGCCGCCGGCGGTGTGGATCAGGTCGGCGCAACCGATGGCCGCATAAGTGTCGGCCGCCTGCAGCCCGGTCTGGCCGGAGCTGAACACCGGCATCGTGGACACCATGTCGGCGCCCTCGATCACCGGCGCCAGCACCGAGCGCGCGGCGGCGACGACGCTCTCGTCGGGCTCGCTGAATTTGTTGCTCAGGCCGTTGACGTGCATGTGGTCGGCACCGGCCAGGCGCCACAGCTGCTGCCACGGCGCGTAGTCCCAGCCCAGCTGCGGGCTGCGCGTGAGATAGCCCCAGCCGGCGCGGTGCGCGTGGATCGGCACCTGGGCGTGGCGGCGCAGCTCGCGCAGGCCGACCAGGCCGATGGAGTTCAGCACGGCCATGGCGCAGGTGCCGCCTTCGGCCACGATCAGGTCGTGGCGGCGGCGCATCTCGTCCAGGTCGCCGGTGAGGTTGAAGGCCATCATGACCTTTTTGCCGGTGCGCTCGGCGTGCTCGTTGATGACGCGCATGACGGCGCGCACCCGCTCGTCGAACGGGCAGCGGCCGCCGTCGGCCTGCAGCTCGTCATCCTTGATGAAGTCGATGCCGCCGGCCACCAGTTCGCGCACCTGCTGCACCGTCTCTTCCACCGACAGGCCGATGCTGGGCTTGATGATGGTGCCGATCAGCGGGCCGCGCTCCACGCCGGTCAGCCGACGCGTGCCTTCGATGCCGAAAGCCGGTCCGGGATAGGCGTCGGCAAAGGCCTTGGGCAGCTTCAGCCCGGTCAGGCGCAGGCCCGAGACCTGGCGCAGCTCGAACAGGTTGCCGGCAATCGTCGACATCAGGTTGGGCAGCGAGGCGCCGGTGTTCTCCAGCGGCCAGGACAGCTCCAGCTCGCACTGGGTGTAGCGCTCGGAACGCATGCCGCCCGGCAGGCTGGGCTCCTTGCTGTGGCCGAGGATGTTGATGCGCTCGACGCGGGCGCCGGAGCGCTCCTTCAATTCGGGCGTTTCGGTGGCCAGGGCGACGAAGGTGCCGCTCGATTGTTCTCCGGCGATGACCTCGGCGGCGCGCGCGGGGTCGTCGCCGGTTTCCAGCCAGTAGCTGGCGTAGATGCGTTCCATGCTGTGTCTCTTCTCTCGTGTTCGTTCTTCATGCGCCGCCGGCGCTTGTCCACGATGTGGCATGGATGAGCCGGCGGCAGCGGGGGATTCCGTCAGGTGATGCGACGGATGCTCTCCGCGATTTCATCATGATCGAACACGTTGAGCCAGTCGTCGCGCAACAGGCGCGGCAGGCCGTTCTGGATGGCCTTGTTGCAGGCGTCCGAAAACGCGCCCGGGATTTCCTTGAAAATCACCGCGCCCAGGATGTTCATGTGGCCCAGCAGGAAGTCGCGCGCGGCTTCCTCCGGCACGCCGCGGCGCACGGTCTCGTCCATGGCCTGCTTCATCGCGTACAGCAGCGTGGCGCAGACGGTCTCCGACAGGCCCGGCTCCAGGATCGCCATCTGCTCCACCGTCAGGCGGTAGCTGCGCAGGATGGGCTGGTAGATCACCTTGGCCACATCTTCGCCGAGGTCGAAGGCCGACTCCGGCCCCTGCATCAGCGCGCTGGTGATCGACTGCTTGGCCGCGCCGCCGCCGAAGAAATCGCGGCGGCCTTCCTGCGTGGTCTCGTCGTTGAAGATCGGCGGATGGCAGGGGTGGGCCACGAAGTAGACCAGGTCCGGCCGGTCCGGCAGGTGGCCGGCGAAGGGCGCGGCCGCGTCCAGCGTCATCACCATCACGCCGGCGCGCAGCTTGGGCGAGATCTCGGCGGCGATCTTGCCGATCAGGGTGTCGGGCACCGCCAGGATGACGACGTCGACATTGTCCAGCGCGGCGTCGATGCTCACGCAGTCGATGCCGACTTCATCCTTCAGGCGCTTCTGGCCGACTTCGCTCACCTCGACGTGGGCGACCTGGTAATCCGACTTCTTCAGGTTCTTGGCCAGGCGCACGCCCATCTTGCCGCCGGCGCCGAACAACGCGATTTTTTCTTTCATGATCTTTCTCCGTTCAAGACAACACTGCATGTATCCCCGCGGGCAGGCCGCCCGCGGGCTTGTTCCCGCTTGTTCCCGCTTGTTCCCTATTCCGCCACCACCCTGCCCTGCAGCTCGGCGGCTTCTTCCTTCGCGCCGGCGCCGATGGCGAAGATCACCACGGCCGACACCAGCATCAGCGCGCCGACCACGAACATCGGCGCCTGGTAGGAGCCGGTCGCGTCCTTGATGGCGCCGGTGATGAACGGCGCCATGAAGCCGGCGGCGTTGCCCACGGTATTGATCAGCGCGATGCCGGCGGCCGCGGCGGCGCCCGAGAGGAAGCGCGCCGGGATCGACCAGAAGGTCGGCAAGGCCGAGAAGATGGCGCAGGCGGTCACGGTGATGGCCAGCACGGTGGCCGCCGGGGTCTGCATGTACAGCGCGGCCGGGATGCTGACCGCGCCCAGCAGCGCCGGCAGGCCGACGTGCCAGCTGCGCACGCCGCGGCGGGTGGCGTCGCGGCTCCACAGGAACAGCGCGACGGCGGCCGGGGCGTAAGGAATGGCGGTGATCAGGCCCTTCTGGAACACGTTGAATTTGGCGCCGAACTGGCTCTCGAAACCGCCGATGATGGTCGGCAGGAAGAAGGCCAGCGCGTACAGGCCGTAGATCAGGCCGAAGTAGACCAGCGCCAGCATCCAGACGCGGCCGTTCTTCAGGGCGGCGGCGGCGTGCGGCACATGCCGGACTTCCTTGCTGTTGTGCTCGGCCTGCAGCGCCGCGGTCAGCCACTTGCGCTCGGCCTCGTCGAGCCACTTGGCCTCGGACGGCTTGTCGGCCAGGTAGAACCAGGCGATCACGCCCACCAGGATGGCCGGCAGGGCGACGCCGGCGAACATCACGCGCCAGCCTTCCAGGCCGAACAGACCGTGCGCCTCGATCAGCAGGGCCGCCACCGGCGCGCCGATGACGATGGTCAGCGGCTGGGCCAGGTAGAACAGCGCCAGGATGTGGCTGCGGTGCCGCGCCGGCACCCACATGCTCAGGTAGAGGATGGCGCCGGGGAAGAAGCCGGCCTCGGCCACGCCCAGCAGGAAGCGCAGCGCATACAGCCCCTCCACGCTGCTGACCCAGGTAAACAGCAGCGCCACGATGCCCCAGGTGACCATGATGCGCGCCAGCCAGCGGCGCGCGCCGTACTTGTGCAGGGCCAGGTTGCTGGGGATTTCCAGCAGCACGTAGCCGATGAAGAACACGCCCGCGGCGAAGCCGAACTGGGCCGCGGTCAGGGCCAGGTCCTTGGTCATGCCGTTGGGGCCGGCGAACGAGATCGCGGTGCGGTCGAGGAAATTGATGAAGAACATCAGGCCGACGAAAGGCACGAGCCTCATCGCGACCTTGCGGATGGCCGATTTCTCGACCGCGCTGGTGGTTTGCATACTGTCTCCTGGCAGGTTGCGAGGCTGGTGCCCTTCAACAACAACCTCTTTTATGGTGTCGGTCCGCCAGGATCCGCGGGGGCTGCGAACGCCTGCGCTCGCCTGGCTGCCGTCTGTTGATTGTTCTGCTTTGGTATTGCCTTTGCCGCGCTTTGCGCTTGTTATTGGCCGGTTGCACTGGCGTTCCCTTACAAAAGCCGTGTTTTCGCAACTGGTATCATCACTATACCAGTTTACTTTTTCATCGATGGTTTAATTTTTTGCATGCGAGAGATGAGCGTTGCGTGCGATGCCGGAAGGAAACAACGGGAAAGCCACCCGGTCGACCGGTGACGCGAAACCGGCCCGCCGAAGCGCGCACAGTCAGGGCCTGTGCGGCAATGACAAGTCCCGAACCGTCCGAAAAGCCGAGGCCTGAAGCGGGCTCAGCCCGGCGCGCCCCGCCCGCCGAAACGCTCCTGCAGCAACTGCACGAACGAGCGCGCCGCCGGCGACAGCTCGCCGCCCTTGCGCGTGACGATGCCAATGGTCTGCGACACCGACGTCAGCGTCACCGGCAGGATGCGCAGCACGCCGCTGTCGACGAACATCCTGGCCACGCTGGTGGGCAGGATGGCCACGGTGTCGCTGGCCTGGCGCAGCACGGCCACGGTGACGAAGGTCGAGGCGGTGGAGATGGCGCCGGCCGGCAGGTCCAGCCCGGCCAGGTCGAACTCGCGCTCCAGCACCGCGCGCAGCGGCATGTGGCTGGGATAGGTGACCCAGCGGTAGCCCTGCAGGTCGGCCAGGCTGACCGATCTGCTGCGCAGGCGCGGATGCTCGCTCGAGACCACCACCGACAGCGGCTCGTCGGACAGCGGCTGATAGTGATACTTGGCGGGGTTGTCGGACACGCTGGAGCGTCCCACCAGCAGGTCGATGTGACCGTCGTCCAGCAGGCCCAGCATGTGCACGCTGGTGTCCTCGATGATGTCGATGGACAGCTCGGGATGCGTCTTGTGCAGCGCGTTCACGGCCGGCACCACCAGCTCCGGCACCGCCCCCATCACCGCGCCGACGGCCAGCCTGCCGCCGCGGCCCGAGCGTATCTGCGCCATCTCCTCGCACAGGGCGCCGAGGTCGGTGGCCATCAGGCGCGCATAGCGGATCACGCAATGGCCGAACTGGTTGGGGATCAGCCCGGCCCGGGTGCGTTCGAACAGCTGCGCGTCCAGCACCGCCTCCAGCTCGGCCAGCGACTTGCTGGCGGCCGACTGTGTCATGGCCAGGGCGTTGGACGCCTTGTGCAGAGACTTGTGGTCGTCCAGCGCGATCAGCAGCTGGAGCTGCTTCATGCGCAGGCGCGACAGGAGGCTGTTGAGGTTCTGCAGGCTGGAGGCGGGTTTCATGGCGTCGGAAGCGGTCTGGAACGGGCTGGAACGGGCAAGATCGGTGAGTCGTAAAAGCGATCACATGATGGAAAGTCTTCACTATACAGCCCCCGCCGCCGGACGTATATTCATCGCCATCCGGAACCATGCGCGCTGCGCTGGAAGCCGGCCGGTTCCATTCCAAACACAAGCGGAGACACCATGAGCACCCCTATCTACCGCGGCGTATTCCCCGTCGCCCCGACCATCTTCGACCAGAACGGCAACCTCGACCTGGAAGGCCAGAAGCGCGCCATCGACTTCATGATCGACGCCGGCTCCAACGGCATCTGCATCCTGGCCAACTTCTCCGAGCAGTTCGTGCTCTCCGACGAAGAGCGCACCCAGGTGCAGAACACCGTGCTGGAACACGTGGCCGGCCGCATCCCGGTGATCGTCACCACCACCCACTACGGCAGCCAGATCTGCGCCGAGCGCAGCCGCGCCGCGCAGGATGCGGGCGCGGCCATGGTGATGGTGATGCCGCCGTACCACGGCGCCACCTTCCGCGTGTCCGAAAAGCAGATCTACGAGTTCTACGACCGCGTCTCGGCCGCCATCGACATCCCCATCATGATCCAGGACGCGCCGGTGGCCGGCACGCCGCTGTCGGCGCCCTTCCTGGCGAAGATGGCCAAGGAGATCGAGAACGTCTCCTACTTCAAGATCGAGACCGCCGGCGCCGCCTCCAAGCTGCGCGACCTGATCGAGCTGGGCGGCGACGCCGTGGTCGGCCCGTGGGACGGCGAAGAAGCAATCACCCTGATCCCCGACTTCGACGCCGGCGCCACCGGCGCCATGACCGGCGGCGGCTACCCGGACGGCATCCGCAAGATCGTCGACGCCTACTTCGCCGGCGACACCGAGAAGGCCGCCGAGCTGTACATGAACTGGCTGCCGCTGATCAACTACGAAAACCGCCAGTGCGGCCTGGCCGCCTGCAAGGCGCTGATGGTCGAAGGCGGCGTGATCAAGTCCGACATGCTGCGCCATCCGCAGCCGGCGATGCACCCGAAGGTGCGCGAGGGCCTGCTGCGCGTGGCGCGCCGCCTCAATCCGCTGGTGCTGACCTGGGGCAAATAAGTCCGCGGCGCAGTCGCGCGGCAAAAGAGAACGGGAGCCTGTGGCTCCCGTTTTTCATTGCGCCTCAGCGCAGGCGCGCCGGACTCAGTGCGGCCGCGTCGACGCCGAAGCGGGCGATATGCGGCGGCACCGGTTCTGCGCGTACCAGCGCGGCGTAAGCCTCGCCGGCGGCGGGCGCGGACTGGATGCCGTAGCCGCCCTGCCCGGCCGCCCAGAAGAAACCGGGCAGCTGCGCATCGTAGCCGCCGACGAAGCTGCCATCCGCCACGAACGAGCGCAGCCCCGCCCACACATGGGACGGACGGCGGATCTCCAGCGAAGTCCAGGTCTGGATGTGGTCGATCGCGATGGCGATGTCGAGCTCCTCGGCCTGCACGTCGTGCGGCGCGACCGGGTCGGCGTTGGCCGGCGAACCGAGCAGCAGGCCGGCATCGGGCTTGACGTAAAAGGACTCATCCACCCGCATGAACATCGGCCAGCGGTCGCTGTCGCTGCCGGCCGGCGCGGCAAAGGTGAAGGCCGAGCGGCGCTTGGGCACCAGGCCGATGGGCGCGGCGCCGGCCAGCCGGCCGATCTCGTCGGCCCAGGCGCCGGCGGCGTTGACGATGACCGGCGCACGCAACTCGCCCTGGCTGGTATCGATGCACCACAAGTCATCCGCAGCATCCCGCGTGATCCCCAGCACCTCGGCGTCGCACAGCACGCGCGCACCGGCCGCACGCGCGCCGCGCAGGAATCCCTGGTGCAAGGCATGCACGTCGATGTCGCTGGCGTCTTCTTCATAGACCGCGCCGACGATCTCGTCCGGCTTCAGCACCGGCACCATCGCGCAGGTCTGCGCGGCATCCAGACGCTGCACTTTATCGGAAACAGAACGCACCAGCGCCTCGTGCGCATCCAGTTCGTCCTGCTGATCGGGGGTGGCGAAGAACAGCGCGCCGCGCGGCGTGAGCAGGGGATGGTCGGTAAAGCCGGCCGGCGGCTGGTCGAAAAAGGCGCGGCTGGCGCAGGTCAGCGCGCGCACCTGCGGCGGGCCGTAGCTTTCCATGTACAGCGCGGCCGAGCGGCCGGTGCTGTGGTAGCCGGGCTGGGATTCGCGCTCGACCAGCAGCACGCTGCCGTGGCGCGCCAGCCAGTAGGCGATGGACGCGCCGGCGATGCCGGCGCCGATGATCAGGTAATCCGCGGTGCGGTGTTCGGTGTGTGTGCTCATGTCAGGTTCCCGAGGCTAGACGCCCATGTAGCGTCCCGGCCGGTGGTTCAATGCGATCAGCAGGTTGATGGTGGCCACGCCCAGCACCGATGCCGCCACCCTTTGCGGCTCGACCACCAGCAAGGCGGCCAGCACGATGGCGACGTCGGTCGCCATCAATACCCAGCCGGCGCGCCAGCCGCAACGCTGCTGCAGGTACAGCGCCACGACATTGATGCCGCCCAGGCTGGTGCGGTGCCGGAACAGCGCGATGAAGCCCATGCCCATCACCAGCCCGCCGATGACGGCAATGTAGAAGGGATTGATGCCAGCCAGGCCTTGTCCGCCGGCGCCGTGCAACAGGCGCGTGTGCAACTCGGCGAACGCCGAAATAAGCAGCACGCCGATGAAGGTGCGCAGGGTGAAGTTCCAGCCCATACGCGCCATCGAGAGCCAGTAGAACGGCAGGTTGATGACGAAGAACACCAGCCCGAATTTCCAGCCCTGCGCATACGACAACAGGAACGAGATGCCGGCGGTGCCGCCGGTGAGGATGCCGGCCTGCCTGTACAACGCCAGCCCGAAGGAAATCAGCAGCGTGCCGGACAGCACCGCGACCACATCGTCGATGCGCGAATGCGGCACCGATGCCGTGACTTGCGCGCTCGCGTTCATGAGAAACGATTCCAGCGGTAAGGCGCGCAATCGATGGCCGGCGCACGCCCGGCGACCAGGTCGCACACGATCTGCGCGCAACCGCCGGCCATGGTCCAGCCCATGGCGCCGTGGCCGCAGTTGAGCACCAAGTTGGCGTGGCGGCTGGCGCCAAGCACCGGGATGCCGTCCGGCGTCATCGGCCGCTGGCCGATCCAGCGTTGCGGCCGGCAATGCGTCAGTTGCGGATAGATGCGGCGGGCGAAGGACTCCAGCGCGGCGAAGCGTTTCTCGCCCAGCGCCTCGCTGCCGCGCGGGCCGATGTCGGCAAAACCGGTGAAGCGCACCACGCCGCGGCCGAAACCGGCCCAGGCGATCTTGTCGGCCAGCGACACCGCCCCCACGGCCGGCTCGAAATCCTCTTCATGGTGGAAAGTGATCGAATAACCGGTGACCGGATAGATCGGCAAGTCATAGCCCAGCGGCTTGAGCAAAGACGCCGAGGCCAGGCCGGCCGCCATCACCACGGTGTCGGCCTTGACCACGCCCACGCTGTGCTGCAGTTCGACACCGGCGATGCGGTCGCCCTTGACCAGCAGGCGCTGCACCGGGGCATTGAAGTGAAAATGCACGCCCAGCGCCTGCGCGCGTTGCAAGGCAGCGGCCGTGTATTCGCGGGCGTTGCCGGTGCCGTCGTTGGGGCAATACACGCCTTGCTCGAAGCGCTGGCCGGCCTGTTGCAGCAGCGGCTCGATCTGCGCCAGGCCGGCGGCATCGACCTGCCGCACCGGCTCGCCGGCTGAGGCCAGCATGTCTTTCTCGATCGCCCGCGGCGACTGGCCCTGTTGATAAAGATAGAGAATGCCGCGTGCCGCGCCGCCATACAGTGCGGGCGCAACGCCGTTACCGCGCGCGGCGGCGAAATGCACGTCGCGCGAATACGCCGACAGCGCCAGCGCGGCGCGCGAATCGCGCTCCCACTGCGCGGCTGAACTATGGCGCCAGAATTGCCAGCCCCAGCGCCACAAGGACGGACTCATCGGGCGCGTCACGCCCAGACCGTCGGCCTTGCCGAACAGGCTCTTGACGAACACGCCCAGCGCGCCGGGCTCGGCCCAGCTGAAGCAATGCCCCGGCGAGATCAGGCCGGCGTTGGCGAAGCTGGCCCCCTGAGCCGCTTCCGACGCCGCCTCGTACACCTCCACGCGATGGCCGGCCTCGGCCAGCGCCAGCGCGGTGGAAACGCCGACCACGCCGGCGCCGATCACGATCACATGCTGTGCCGCAGGCGCGGCTTCGGCCGGCCTCGCGGCCGACAAATCTGCACGCTTCATCTCAGGCATCCGTGATTCGTTGTTCCCTCAGACGGCGGCGACGACCGCCACTTCCACGTCCAGGCCCGGCAGCATCAGCAAGGCTTGCACGCAGGCGCGCGCGGGCGCGTGGCCGGACGGGATCCACTGGTCCCACACGGCATTGAAGGCGCCGAAATGGTCGGGGCTGGAGAGCCACACATTGGCGCTGACGATCTGCTCGCGCGCGATGCCTTGTGCTTTCAGTTGCGCATCGACCTTGGCCAGCACTTCTTCGGTCTGCTGGGTGATGGACGCGCCGGCGTTGTCCGGCACCTGGCCGGAGACGAAGGCGAAGCCGTTGGCCACCACCAGTTGGCTCATGCGGGTATTGGTATTGAAGCGTTGGATCTGGGTCATGAAATTCTCTGCAATGAAAATGAATTGAAAACGAAATGCGATGCCGCTTGCCTCAGACCGCCGGCCCGCCGGCCGATGCCTGCCCTTGCGCGCCCTCGCCGGGAGCTGCGGTGACGATGGACTTGAGCGGCGCGTTGACGCTCCTGAGCTTGTCCAGGTCTGGACGCGGGCGGCGCAGCTGCGCGCTGCCGGCGAAGGCGCTCTCCAGCGCGGCGGCGCAGGCCAGCACATGGGCGTCGGCACGGAAGGCGCCGGTCACCTGCAGGCCGAAGGGCATGCCGCGATGGTCGCTGCCGCAGGGCAGCGAGATCGACGGGTTGGTCGCCAGCGTCACCACGTAGGTCAGCGCCAGCCAGCGGTAGTAGTTCTGCAGCGCCACGCCGTTGACTTCCTTCAGGTACAGCTCGCTCCAGGGGAAGGGCGAGACCGGCGTGGTCGGCGACAGGATCAGGTCGTAGCGCTCGTAGAGCTGCTGGAAGCGGCGGAAGATGCGGGTCTGCTCGCCGGCGGCCCAGGCGCTGTCGGCCAGCGTCATGGCCGCGCCCATCTCGTAGTTGGCGCGGGTGTTGGGGCCCAGCGAGGACGGGTCGCGCCGGTAGGCGGCCTCGAAACCGGCCACGAAGCTCTCGGCGCGGATCACGTCGAAGCAGCGGTGGGCCTCGCCCATGTCGATCTCGACCGGCTCGCACACAGCCACCATGGCGCCGATGGCGGCCATCTTGTCGCGGAACACCTGGCGGATGCCGTCGTCGACCTCGCACACGCCGAAGTCTTCGGTGTAGCCGATGCGCAGGCGCGAGAGATCGACCTCGGGAAGTGCTGCGAACGGATCCTCGCCCAGCGGATAGCTCAACGGATCGGTCATGTGCATGCCGGCGGTGGCGCGCAGCTGCAGCACGGTGTCGGCGACGTCGCGCCCCATCGGGCCGACCACCGAGATCGGCGTCCAGCCGAGCAGCTTGCGCTCGCTGGGCACCAGGCCCGGGGACGGGCGGAAACCCACCACGCCGCACTTGGCCGCAGGAATGCGCAGCGAGCCGCCGGTGTCCGAGCCCGAGCACAGCGGCAGCAGGTCGGCCGCCAGCGCGGCGGCCGAGCCGCCTGACGAACCGCCGGCGTTGAGCATCGGATTGAACGGATTGCCGGTGGCGCCCCACACCACGTTGCGGCTGTTGGCGCCGGCGCCCATCTCGGGCACGTTGGTCTTGCCGGCGACGATGGCGCCGGCCGCGCGCAGTCGCGCCACCAGGGCGTTGTCGCGCGCCGGCACGTTGTTGCGGTAAATGGCCGAGCCGTAGGTGGTCAGCAGGCCCGCGGTTTCTTCCAGGTCCTTGATGCCGATCGGCAGGCCGTGCAGCAGGCCCAGCGGCTTGCCGTCCACCACCGCCTGCTCGGCCGCCTTCGCCTCGTCGCGGGCGCGCTCGAAGCAGGTCGCCGTCACCGCGTTGATGTGCGGATTGATGTCTTCGATGCGGGCGATGCAGGCATCGAGCAGTTCGACCGGGGAGAGCTGCTTGCCGCCGATCAGCCGGCGCAGTTCGACTGCGCTTTTTTCAACGATAGTGTCTTGCATGAAATCCTCGTGATTGAAGTCAGGCCGGCTGCACTTGCACCGACGTCTTTTGGGTGCGGATGAACAGGCTCACCAGCACCGAGAACACCGCCGCGCCGATCAGGAAACCGAACGCGTAGTCGTAGCTGGCGAAGGCGCTGACCAGGAAGCCGATCACCAGCGGCGAGATGAAGCCCGCCACCTGCCCGCCCAGGTTGACCATGCCCACGCCGCTGCCGATCAGGCTGGCCTGCAGCATCTTGGTGGGCAAGGCGATACAGGTGGCCAGCACGAAGGACTTGAAGAAATAGGCCAGGCACTGGTAGGCGATCACGCCGCCCACGCTTTGCGCGGTGTACATGCAATAGACGAAGACCGCGGTCAGCACCGAGCTGGCGATCAGCAGCACGCGCTCGCGGCCGTCGAAGAAGCGCACCATCACCCAGCCGCCGATGGCCGTCGAGATGCCGGCCATGATGTAGGGCAGCGGCAGCAGCATGCCGACCGACTTCAGGTTCAGGCCGCGCACGGTCATCAGGTAGGTCGGCATCCAGGAGTCCAGGCCCTTGTTGATGATGGACAGGCCGAACCACACCGCCACGATCTGCCACATCAGCGGCATCTTCATCAGGTCGGCGAAGGCCTTCTTGTTGATGGCGCGGTTCCCGTCGCCGGCCACCTTGGCCGGGCGCACGCAGAACCAGTACACCAGCGCGAACACCAGGCCGGCGATGCCGATGTAGTGGAACACGTTGCGCCAGCCGAACTGCAGGATCATCGGCGCGATGATCAGCGGCGCCAGCATGCTGCCGATATAGTTGGAGGACATCAGCAGCGACGACATCTTGGGCCGCTCGTCCTTGTCGAAGGTCTCGGCCACGCCCTTGACGCTGGCCGCCGGGAACGCGCCCTCGCCGATGCCGAAGATGAAGCGGATCACCACCAGGCTGGTGATGGACCAGGCCATGCCGGTCACGCCGGTGAATACCGACCACAGCAGGATGGAGATCACGATCACCGGGCGCGAGCCGTAGCGGTCGGCCAGCCAGCCGCCCGGCAACTGCAGCAGCGAATAGCCGAGGAAGAAGCTCGACAGCAGGATGCCCAGGTCGGACGGCTTGAGCTGGAATTCGCTGGCGATGTGGGTGGCGGCGAAGGTGATCGCCGCGCGGTCGATGTAGGAGACGCACCAGCCCAGGTACAGCAGGACCAGCACCATGTATTTGTATTTGCTCGTATGCAACGCAGCGTTCATGACGAATCCCTTGCTTGACGAAACGATGCCGCCCCGGATCCGTCCGGCAGCGGGCGCCTTCCCCGGCCTGTTGCGCAGGCGAGCCGGGAAGTTCGCCTGTGCCGCAACATGGATTCATCCTAAGCCCGCGCATGGTTTGCCACAAGAACAAGTTTTCGAATAATCGATTGCCGAAACGGCAAACCATTCCTACAATGCCCCTATGTCCTCCATCCATACCCGCGTGCTGCAGGAAACCGCCGTGCGCTACTTCCTCGAAGTGGTGCGGCGCGGCTCCATCACCGAGGCCGCGGCCACGCTCAACGTCGCCTCTTCGGCCATCAGCCGCCAGATCGCGCGGCTGGAGGACGAGCTCGACACCCAGCTGTTCGACCGCGTCTCGCGCGGCATGAAGCCCAACGCCGCCGGCGAGCTGCTGGCCGCGCACGCGCTGCGCATGCAGCTGGAGGCCGAGCGCATCGGCAACGAGCTGGCGGCGCTGAAGGGATTGCGGCGCGGCGAGGTGAAGCTGGCCTGCACCGAGGGCTTCGCGCTGGAATTCGTCCCCAGCGCCATCGAGCAGTTCCGCCGCCAGCACGGGGGCATCCGCTTCCAGCTGTCGGTGGGCAATGCGGTGCATGTGGCGCAGCAGATCCGCGAAGGCGCGGTCGACCTCGGGCTGACCTTCACCATGGCGCCCGATCCCGACATCAAGGTGGAGTTCGCGCAGAACGCGCCCATCCTGGCGGTGATGCGGCCCGACCACGAACTGGCGCACCGCAAGCAGGTGGTGCTGTCCGAACTGGTGGCCTATCCGCTGGCCATGCCGCAGAAGAACATCACCATGCGGCGCCTGATCGACGCCTGCTGCAGCCGCCGCAACATCCTGCTGGAACCGGTGCTGGCGGCCGACTCCATCAGCGCGCTGCTGTGCTTCGTGATGGCCGGCAACGGCATCGGCTTCTCCGCCGGGCTGCCGATCCGCAAGCTGGTGCAGGCCGGCCAGCTGGCGGCGCTGCCGATCAAGGACAAGGACATGAACACCCTGCAGCTGGAGATCCAGTCGCTGACCGGGCGCACCCTGCCGCAGGCGGCGCGCGCCTTCCTCAACGCGCTGACCACGCGCGCGATGGAAGACTACTGAGCTGCGCCGGACGGCCTCCGGCGGCGGGCGGCGAACTGTGTCATCCTGCGTGTTTTCGATTTTTCGTCAGACACAGGAGCCCGCCTTGAGCCATTTCCGTCCCGTCGAACTGCACCATGCCAGCCGCCTGATCAACCACGGCCCCACCGTGCTGGTGACCGCCGCCCACGGCGCACGCCGCAACATCATGGCGGCCGCCTGGTCGATGCCGGTCGAGTTCACGCCGCCGCGCATCGCGGTGGTGATCGACAAGAGCACCTTCACGCGCGAACTGATCACCGGCGGCGGCGGCTTCGGCATCATCGTCCCGGGCGCCGCGCTGATGGACCTGACCTATACGGTGGGCAGCAGCAGCGGACGCGAGTCCGACAAGTTCGAGCACTTCGGCATCGCCTCCGGCAACGGCCCGGTGCTGGGCATGCCGACGCTGGAGCAAGGCTGCGCGGCCTGGCTGGAATGCCGCTGGATTCCGGAGTCGCACAGCGAGAGCGCCTACGACACCTTCTTCGGCGAGGTGCTCTCGGCCGCCGCCGATGCGCGCATCTTTGCCGACGGCCACTGGAACTTCACGCCCGACAACGCCGACCTGCATACCCTGCATCACCTGGGCGCGGGTAAGTTCGTGACGGCGTCCAACCAGGTGCAGGCGCAGGAGCTGGCGGGCAAGCGCTGAGGCCGGATCGCATTCTTGCAAAGGCTTGCGAAGGCTTGCGCAGCCTTGCAACGCCAAAGTCAGGCATAGACGCAAAAACACCGCCGTCATCCTGACGAAAGTCAGGATCCAGTGTCGTTCGTCGGACATCGCTGCGCGACAAAAGACACTGGATCCCGGCCTGCGCCGGGATGACGGCGGATGAGTTTGACGCCGGAATGACGGCGGTGGAGTGATACTCCGCTGCCTTGGCGGGATGGCGCTACGCTCGAAGTGTCTAGGGCATACAGACGACGATACGTCCGCCCACCAAACAAACTGCCCAATACTGGCCACCACCGCATCAAAGTCAGGCATAGACGTAAAAACACCGCCGTCATCCTGACGAAAGTCAGGATCCAGCGTCGTTCGTCGTGCATCGCTGCGCGACAAAAGACACTGGATCCCGGCCTGCGCCGGGATGACGGCGGATGAGTTTGACGCCGGAATGACGGCGGTGGAGTGGTACTCCGCTGCCCTGGCGGGATGGCGCTACGCTCGAAGCGCGTCTAGGGCATACAGACGACGATACGTCCGCCCATCAAACAAACTGCCCAATACTGGCCACCACCGCATTGCGCACCGACCCGCTCACCACGAAGTCATGCGCGGCCTGGATGTCGTTGTGGAACCAGCGG
>NZ_NJGU01000019.1 GCF_002213415.1 Herbaspirillum robiniae
GGGCGACAACGTGTCGATCACCGTCAAGCTGATCAACCCGATCGCGATGGAAGAAGGCCTGCGTTTCGCTATCCGTGAAGGCGGTCGTACCGTCGGCGCCGGCGTCGTTGCCAAGATCTTCGAGTAATCGTAACAAGCAGCATTTTTTACCATCGCCGGGGGTGATCCCCATCCCCGGTTCGTTCTTTAAAGGAAAATCATGTCGGTTCCTAGCCAAAAAATCCGTATCCGTCTGAAAGCATTCGACTATCGTCTGATCGACCAGTCTGCACTGGAAATCGTCGACACCGCCAAGCGTACCGGCGCTGTCGTCAAGGGCCCGGTTCCCCTGCCGACCCGCATCCAGCGTTTTGACGTCCTGCGTTCGCCGCACGTCAACAAGACTTCGCGCGACCAGTTCGAAATCCGTACCCATCAGCGCCTGATGGATATCGTCGATCCGACCGACAAGACGGTTGACGCATTGATGAAGCTGGACCTGCCCGCTGGCGTTGACGTAGAAATCAAGCTGCAATAAAAGCAGGCAATGTGTTGGAAAAGCGCACAACCACTGGTTGTGCGCTTTTTTTTTCCGGGCTATAATGCTCGGCTTCGATGTGGGTTTTGCGTCTGCAAGGCCCGCAATTATTGGTAGTACGAACATCAGCCCCGCCCAATCGCAGGCGGGAATGGAGAAAACAATGAGCCTGGGCCTTGTTGGTCGCAAGGTTGGTATGATGCGCATCTTCACGGAAGATGGGGATTCGATCCCTGTGACCGTGCTGGACGTGTCCAACAACCGCGTGACACAAATCAAAACGCCTGAAGTGGATGGTTATTCCGCTGTTCAGGTGACCTTCGGTCAACGTCGCGCTTCCCGCGTGACCAAAGCCGCTGCCGGCCACTACGCCAAAGCTGGCGTTGAAGCTGGTACCGTTCTCAAAGAATTCCGTGTTGACGCCGCCAAGGCTGCCGAGTTCAAGGCAGGCGACGCCGTCGGTATCGCCCTGTTTGAAGCCGGCCAGAAGGTCGACGTGCAAGGCGTGTCGATCGGTAAGGGCTACGCCGGTACCATCAAGCGTTACAACTTCTCGTCGGGTCGTGCGACCCACGGTAACTCCCGTTCCCACAACGTTCCTGGCTCCATCGGTATGGCGCAGGATCCGGGTCGCGTGTTCCCGGGCAAGCGCATGACCGGTCACCTGGGTGACGTCACCACCACCGTTCAGAATCTGGAAATCGCTCGCGTCGACGCTGAGCGTTCCCTGCTGATGGTCAAGGGTGCTGTTCCTGGTGCCAAGAACGGTCAAGTGATTGTCTCGCCGGCAGTCAAAGTCAAAGCGAAGAAGGGAGCCTAATCAATGGAACTGAAGCTCCTGAATGACCAAGGTCAAGCTGCTTCGAACGTCGCCGCACCGGATACCATTTTCGGTCGTGACTACAACGAAGCCCTGATCCACCAGGTCGTGGTTGCCTATCAAGCAAACGCTCGCAGCGGCAACCGCAAGCAAAAAGACCGTGAAGAAGTCAGCCACACCACGAAGAAGCCGTGGCGTCAAAAGGGTACTGGCCGCGCTCGCGCCGGTATGTCCTCGTCGCCTCTGTGGCGCGGTGGTGGTCGTATCTTCCCGAACTCGCCTGACGAAAACTTCACCCACAAGGTCAACAAGAAGATGTATCGCGCAGGTGTCTGCTCGATTCTGTCCCAGTTGGCACGTGAAGGCCGCCTGTCGGTCGTGGAAGAATTCGCCGTTGAGGCTCCGAAGACCAAGCTGCTGGCCCAGAAGCTGAAGGGCATGGGTCTGGATTCGGTGCTGGTTATTACCGACAGCCTGGACGAAAACCTGCTGCTCGCCTCGCGCAATCTGCCGGGCGTGCTGGTGGTTGAGCCGCGTCAAGCTGATCCCGTGTCGCTGGTGTACTTCAAGAACGTCTTGATCACCAAGCCCGCACTGGCAAAGATTGAGGAGTTGCTGGCATGAACGCAATCGTGAAACATAGCGAAGAGCGCCTGATGAAGGTGCTGCTGGCACCGGTCATCTCCGAAAAGGCAACCTTCGTGGCTGAGAAGAACGAGCAAGTCGTCTTCCTGGTCGCCAAGGATGCAACCAAGCTGGAAGTCAAGGCCGCCGTCGAACTGCTGTTCAAGGTGGAAGTGGAATCGGTGCAAGTCGCCAACCGTCAGGGCAAGCAGAAGCGCTCGCGCAACGGTATGGGCCGCCGCAACCACACCCGCCGTGCATTCGTCAGCCTGAAGCCGGGTCAAGAAATCAACTTCACCGAGGAGGCTAAATAATGGCACTCGTAAAAGTGAAGCCGACCTCGCCCGGTCGGCGCGGCATGGTCAAGGTCGTCAATGCCGACCTGTACAAGGGCCGTCCACTGGCAGCTCTGGTCGAAAAGAAGTCCAAGACCGCCGGCCGTAACAATAACGGCCACATCACCACCCGCCACATCGGCGGTGGTCACAAGCATCACTACCGCGTTGTCGACTTCCGTCGCAACAAGGATGGCATTCCCGCCAAGGTTGAGCGTATCGAATACGACCCGAACCGTACCGCGCACATCGCACTGCTGTGCTACGCGGACGGCGAGCGCAAGTACATCATCGCTCCCAAGGGTCTGACCGTGGGTGATTCGCTGATCAGCGGCGCTGAAGCACCGATCAAGTCGGGCAACACCCTGCCGATCCGCAACATCCCGGTGGGTACCACCATCCACTGCGTGGAAATGCTGCCGGGCAAGGGTGCCCAGATCGCACGTACCGCCGGCGCCGCTGTGGTGCTGATGGCACGTGAAGGCACCTACGCCCAGGTTCGTCTGCGCTCCGGCGAAGTGCGCCGCATTCACATCGAATGCCGTGCAACCATCGGCGAAGTCGGCAACGGCGAGCACAACCTGCGCAAGATCGGCAAGGCCGGTGCAATGCGCTGGCGTGGTGTGCGCCCGACCGTTCGTGGCGTGGTCATGAACCCGGTCGACCACCCGCACGGTGGTGGTGAAGGTAAGACTGCGGCAGGCCGTCACCCGGTGTCGCCGTGGGGCCAGCAGACCAAGGGCAAGAAGACTCGTAGCAACAAGCGTACGACTTCGATGATTGTCTCGCGTCGCGGTAAGAAATAAAGGATAAAACATGACACGTTCATTGAAAAAAGGTCCTTTCTGCGACGCCCACCTGGTAAAAAAGGTTGAGGCTGCTCAGGCAACCAAGGACAAGAAGCCCATCAAGACCTGGTCGCGTCGTTCGACGATCATGCCGGACTTCATCGGCCTGACGATCGCGGTGCATAACGGCAAGCAGCACGTGCCGGTCTATGTGTCGGAAAACATGGTTGGTCACAAGCTCGGCGAATTCGCGCTGACCCGTACGTTCAAGGGTCACGCTGCCGATAAGAAGGCTAAGAAATAAGGTCCTATGATGGAAACTAAAGCTAACCTGCGCGGTGTGCACCTGTCGGCCCAAAAGGGTCGCCTGGTTGCAGACCTGATCCGCGGTAAAAAAGTTGATCAGGCACTGAATATCTTGGCCTTCAGCCCCAAGAAGGGCGCGGCGATCATCAAAAAGGTTCTGGAGTCCGCAATCGCGAACGCCGAGCACAACGATGGCGCCGACATTGACGAGCTGAAAGTCAAGACCATTTATGTGGAAAAGGGTGCGGTCCTGAAGCGCTTCACAGCGCGTGCGAAGGGCCGTGGTGATCGTATTTCCAAGCAATCGTGTCACATCTACGTGACCGTCGGAAACTAAGGAGTCACGATGGGACAGAAGATTCATCCAACCGGTTTCCGTCTGGCGGTTACACGTAACTGGGGCTCGCGTTGGTATGCAGGCAATAACAACTTTGCCGACATGCTCAACGAGGACCTGAAGGTCCGTGCTTACCTGAAGAAGAAGCTGAAGAACGCTTCGGTGGGTCGCGTCGTGATCGAGCGTCCGGCCAAGAACGCCCGCATCACCATTTACAGCTCCCGTCCGGGCGTTGTGATCGGCAAGAAGGGCGAAGACATCGAAGTGCTGAAGGCAGCGCTGGGCAAGCTGATGGGCGTGCCCGTGCACGTCAACATCGAAGAAATCCGCAAGCCGGAAGCCGATGCTCAGCTGATCGCCGATTCGATCTGCCAGCAGCTCGAAAAGCGCATCATGTTCCGTCGCGCCATGAAGCGTGCGATGCAGAACGCAATGCGTCTGGGCGCTCAAGGCATCAAGATCATGTCGTCGGGTCGTCTGAACGGCATCGAAATCGCACGTACCGAATGGTACCGTGAAGGCCGTGTGCCCCTGCACACCCTGCGCGCCGATATCGATTACGGCTTCGGCGAAGCTGAAACCACCTACGGCATCATCGGCGTGAAGGTGTGGGTCTACAAGGGCGATCGCCTGGCAAACGGCGAAGCTCCGGTGCTGGTCGGTGAACCGGAAGACGACAAGAAGCGTCGTGGTCCGCGTCGTGACGACGGCAAGCCGGGCGCACGTCCGCGTTCGCGCACTGGCGCACCTGGTGGTGCCGGCGCTGGCGCCAAGCGCGGCGGTGGTCGTCCTCAAGCTGCCGATGCCGGTGTGTCGGCTGAGAAAGCAGGAGAATAATCATGCTGCAACCAGCACGTAGAAAATATCGTAAAGAACAAAAAGGTCGTAACACCGGTATTTCGCATACCCGCGGTACCGCTGTCTCGTTCGGCGATTTTGGTCTGAAGGCAGTCGGCCGTGGCCGTATCACTGCTCGTCAGATCGAAGCAGCTCGTCGTGCGATGACCCGTCACATCAAGCGCGGTGGTCGTATCTGGATCCGCGTTTTCCCGGACAAGCCAATTTCCCAGAAGCCTGCAGAAGTGCGTATGGGTAACGGTAAGGGTAATCCGGAGTACTACGTGGCTGAAATTCAGCCGGGCAAGGTACTGTACGAGATGGACGGTGTGGACGAAACCCTGGCGCGCGAGGCGTTCCGTTTGGCTGCTGCCAAATTGCCGCTGGCGACGACTTTCGTTGTTCGTCAAGTCGGTCAATAATTAGGAGCGGAAAATGAAAGCATCTGAACTCCGCGGTAAGGACAATGCTGCGCTGGAAAAAGAACTGAGCGAGTTGTTGAAAGCCCAGTTCAGCCTGCGTATGCAAATTGCAACTCAGCAACTGAACAATACCGCACAGCTGAAGAAGGTACGTCGCGACATCGCACGTGTGAAAACTGTGATCAACTCGAAGGATGGCCAACAATGAACGATCAAGTGAAACAAGCGCTCCAGCGCACGCTGATTGGCAAAGTTGTGTCGGACAAGATGGATAAGACCGTCACTGTCGAAATCGAGCGTCAAATGAAGCACCCGCTGTACGGCAAGATCATCAAGCGCACCAAGAAGTACCACGCGCATGATGAACAAAATACGGCAAAGGCCGGCGACCTGGTGGAAATCCAGGAAACCCGTCCGATCTCCAAGACCAAGGCTTGGACTGTGACCCGCGTTGTACAGGTGGCACAGGTTCTGTAAGTTGTTCTTGCACGCTCGATATTATGCTGCCATAATATCGAGCTCTTTCTTTGCTGCGTCCTGCCTGCAAAGAGAGGCAAAAAAAGTAGCTCTATTCGTCCCCTAACTAGCGAGTTCGCTTGCTAACAGGACCAAGACTGACCGCCAGCGCATCGTGCGAAGCGGATTAAGTTGGGAAAGAAAATATCATGATTCAAACTGAAAGCCGGCTCGAAGTAGCCGACAACACCGGTGCGCGTGAAGTGCTGTGCATCAAGGTCTTGGGTGGTTCCAAGCGCCGCTACGCAGGCATTGGCGACGTGATCAAGGTTACGGTCAAGAGCGCTGCGCCACGTGGTCGCGTCAAGAAGGGTGAAATTTATAACGCTGTCGTCGTTCGTACCGCCAAGGGCGTGCGTCGTCAGGATGGTTCGCTGGTCAAGTTCGATGGTAATGCAGCCGTCCTGCTGAACGCCAAGCTGGAGCCTATCGGCACCCGTATCTTTGGGCCGGTGACTCGTGAGCTGCGTACAGAGCGCTTCATGAAGATCGTCTCCCTGGCGCCTGAAGTTCTGTAAGGAGTGGTCATGGCAAAGATTCGTAAAAACGATGAAGTCATCGTGTTGACCGGTAAAGACAAGGGCAAGCGCGGCGTCGTGACTGCTCGCGTCGGCACCGATTATGTTGTCGTGGAAGGTGTGAACGTCGCCAAGAAGGCAACTCGCCCGAACCCGATGACTGGTGCAACTGGCGGCATCGTCGATAAGCTGATGCCAATTCATGTGTCGAACGTTGCGTTGTTCAACGCAGCGACCGGCAAGGCAGATCGCGTGGCTTACAAGGAAGTGGACGGCAAGAAGGTCCGCGCTTACAAGTCCAGCGGCGAAGTCGTTAAGGTTTAAACATCATGGCACGTCTTCAACAGTTTTATAAAGATAAGGTCGTCGCCGATCTGACTACGAAGTATTCGTACAAGTCGGTGATGGAAGTTCCGCGCATCCTGAAGATCACCCTGAACATGGGTCTGTCGGAAGCGGTTGCGGACAAGAAGATCATCGAGCACGCCGTTGGCGATCTGACCAAGATCGCTGGCCAAAAGCCGGTGGTGACCAAGGCACGTAAGGCTATCGCGGGTTTCAAGATCCGTGAAGGCTATCCGATCGGCTGCATGGTGACCCTGCGTGGCGCCCGCATGTACGAATTCCTGGATCGTCTGATCACCGTGGCCCTGCCGCGCGTGCGTGACTTCCGTGGTGTGTCGGGTCGTGCTTTTGACGGTCGCGGCAACTACAACATCGGTGTGAAAGAGCAGATCATCTTCCCCGAAATCGAGTACGACAAGATCGATGCACTGCGTGGCATGAACATCAGCATCACCACCACTGCAAAGACCGACGACGAAGCGAAGGCGCTTCTCGCCGCATTTAAATTCCCGTTCAGAAACTGAGGATGCCATGGCAAAACTGGCACTGATTAACCGTGAACAGAAGCGCGCAGCAATGGTGAAGAAGTATGCCGCCAAGCGCGCCGAGTTGAAGGCTATTATCGACGACCAATCGAAGTCGGAAGAAGAGCGTTACGAAGCCCGCCTGAAGCTGCAGGCGCTGCCGCGTAACTCTGCTCCGACCCGCCAGCGCAACCGTTGCGCGCTGACTGGCCGTCCCCGTGGTACTTTCCGCAAGTTCGGATTGGGCCGTATCAAGGTCCGTGAAATCGCCATGCGCGGCGAAATCCCGGGTTTGACCAAAGCTAGCTGGTAATAGGAGAAGAAGCAATGAGTATGAGCGATCCTATCGCCGATATGCTGACCCGTATCCGCAATGCGCAAGGCGTGAACAAGACTACCGTCGTCATGCCGTCTTCCAAAGTGAAGGTCGCCATTGCCAACGTCCTGAAGGACGAGGGCTATATCGAAGATTTCGCCGTGGTTGCCGCCGAAGGCAAGGCTGAATTGAAAATCGGTTTGAAGTATTACGCTGGCCGTCCGGTCATCGAGCGCCTGGAGCGCGTGTCCCGTCCGGGTCTGCGCATCTACAAGGGCAAGGATGATATCCCGAACGTCATGAACGGCTTGGGCGTGGCGATCGTGTCCACCCCGCGCGGCGTGATGACTGACCGCAAAGCACGCGCAACCGGTGTCGGTGGCGAAGTGATTTGCTACGTGGCCTAAGGAGTGCAAGATGTCCCGTGTAGGTAAAATGCCAATTGCACTGCCGGCTGGCGCGGAAGCGACCATCACTGCAGCGCAGATCACCGTCAAGGGCCCGCTGGGCTCGTTGACGCAGCCCCTGACCTCCAAGGTCAAGGTTGCAAACAACAATGGCTCGCTGAGCTTCGAAGTGGCTGACGACAGCCGCGAAGCAAACGCGATGTCGGGCACCCTGCGTGCCCTGGTCAACAACATGGTCAACGGCGTCACCAAGGGCTTCGAAAAGAAGCTGAACCTGGTTGGCGTGGGTTTCCGTGCACAAGCACAAGGCGACAAGCTGAACCTGTCGCTGGGCTTCTCGCACCCCATCGTTCACCAGATGCCCGCCGGCATCAAGGTTGAGACCCCGACCCAGACCGAAATCCTGATCAAGGGTATCGATCGCCAGGTGGTCGGCCAGGTCGCCGCAGAAATTCGTGCTTACCGCGAACCCGAACCCTATAAGGGCAAGGGCGTGCGCTACAGCGACGAAGTGGTGACGCTCAAAGAAACCAAGAAGAAGTAATAGGGGTTGACGATGGATAAGAAACAATCTCGCCTGCGCCGTGCGACTCAGACTCGCGCCAAGATCGCAGAACTGAAGGCGGTTCGCCTGGCTGTGCACCGTACCAACACGCACATCTACGCTACCGTCATCGGCCCCGATGCAAACGTGCTGGCCTCCGCTTCCACCCTGGAAGCAGAAGTGCGCGCCGAGCTGGCTGGTCAAACCGGCAAGGGCGGCAACACCGCCGCTGCCGCCCTGATCGGCAAGCGCGTTGCGGAGAAGGCACTGAAGGCCGGTGTGACTGAAGTCGCATTCGACCGCTCGGGTTTCCGTTATCACGGTCGCGTCAAGGCGCTGGCTGAGGCTGCGCGTGAAGCCGGCCTGAAGTTCTAAGGAATATCGATCATGGCAAAAATGCAATCGAAAACGCAAAGCGACAAGCCTGATGACGGCATGCGCGAAAAAATGATCGCGGTCAACCGTGTCACCAAAGTGGTGAAGGGCGGCCGTATCATGGGTTTCGCAGCTCTGGCAGTGGTTGGTGACGGCGATGGCCGCATCGGCATGGGCAAGGGCAAGTCGAAGGAAGTGCCTGTGGCCGTGCAGAAGGCGATGGAAGAAGCTCGCCGCAAGCTGATCAAGGTCACGCTGAAGAACGGTACCGTGCAGCACACCGTCATCGGCAAGCACGGCGCTTCGTCGGTCATGATCTCGCCCGCCAAGGATGGTACCGGCGTGATCGCCGGCGGTCCGATGCGCGCGATCTTTGAAGTGATGGGCGTGACCGACGTGGTGGCGAAGTCGACTGGTTCGACTAACCCCTACAACATGGTCCGTGCCACCCTCAACGGTCTGTCGAAGATGAACACTCCGGCTGAAGTTGCTGCCAAGCGCGGCAAGTCGGTCGAAGAAATCCTGGGCTAAGGTGATTCAGATGGCTAACACAATCAAAGTCAAGCTGGTCAAGGGTCTGATCGGTACACGTCAGGATCACCGCGCCACCGTGCGCGGCCTGGGTCTGCGTCGCGTCAACTCGGTGTCGGAACTGCAAGACACCCCGTCGGTGCGCGGCATGATCAACAAAGTGTCCTATCTTGTGAAAGTTGTGTCGTAAGCGGTTGCTTGCGAACGGAGCGAATCATGCAATTAAACACTATCCAACCCGCAGACGGCGCCAAGCACGCTAAGCGTCGCGTCGGTCGTGGTATCGGCTCTGGCCTGGGCAAGACCGCAGGTCGTGGTCACAAGGGTCAGAAGTCGCGTTCGGGCGGTTTCCACAAGGTCGGCTTCGAAGGCGGCCAGATGCCCCTGCAACGTCGTCTGCCCAAGCGCGGTTTCAAGTCGCTGGCAACGCCGTACAAGGCTGAAGTGCGCCTGTCCGACCTGGAAAAGCTGCCCGTCGCCGACATCGACGTGCTGGCACTGAAGCAAGCCGGCCTGGTGCCGGAACTGGCTCGTGTCGTGCGCATCATCAAGGCCGGCGAGCTGACCAAGAAAGTGACCGTCAAGGGTCTGATCGCAACTGCCGGTGCCAAGGCTGCTATTGAAGCAGCCGGCGGTTCCGTCGCTGAGTGATCCGGTCCCGGAGCATTAATTGGCAACTACTCCTCAATTAGCGAAAGGCGCTGCAAAAGGCTTCCCCTGGGGGCGTTTGTGGTTCCTGCTGGGGGCGTTGATCGTATATCGCATCGGTGCACATATCCCGGTTCCGGGTATTGATCCGACGCAATTGGCGCAGCTGTTCAAGCAGAATCAGGGCGGCATCCTGGGCATGTTCAACATGTTCTCCGGTGGTGCTCTGTCGCGCTTCACGATCTTCGCACTGGGGATCATGCCGTATATCTCGGCATCGATCATCATGCAGCTGCTGTCGGTGGTTTCTCCGCAGCTGGAGGCGTTGAAGAAAGAGGGCGAGGCCGGGCGTCGCAAGATTACCCAGTACACCCGCTACGGCACCCTGGTGCTGGCGACGTTCCAGGCGCTGGGTATCGCTGTGGCGCTGGAATCGCAGGCAGGTCTGGTGCTGGATCCGGGTCTGGCCTTCCGTCTGACGACGGTGGTGACGCTGATCACCGGCACGATGTTCCTGATGTGGCTGGGTGAGCAGATCACCGAACGTGGTCTGGGCAACGGTATCTCGATCATCATCTTCGCGGGTATCGCTGCAGGTCTGCCGAATGCTCTGGGCGGCTTGTTCGAACTGGTTCGTACCGGCTCGATGAACGCACTGTCGGCAATCCTGATCTGCGTGATCGTGGCGCTGGTGACCTTCCTGGTGGTGTTCATCGAACGCGGCCAGCGCAAGATCCTGGTGAACTACGCCAAGCGTCAGGTCGGCAACAAGATCTACGGTGGTCAAAGCAGCCACCTGCCGCTGAAGCTGAACATGGCAGGCGTGATTCCGCCGATCTTCGCGTCGTCGATCATCCTGTTCCCGGCGACGATCACCAGCTGGTTTACGTCGGGCGACACGTCGAATCCCTTCATTCGTTTCCTGAAGGATCTGGCGGCTTCGATGGCGCCGGGTGAACCGATTCACGCGCTGTTGTATGCGGTAGCCATCGTTTTCTTCTGCTTCTTCTACACCGCACTGGTGTTCAACAGCAAGGAAACGGCGGATAACCTGAAGAAGAGTGGTGCGTTTGTTCCGGGTATTCGTCCGGGTGAACAGACGGCGCGTTATATCGACAAGATCCTGATGCGCCTGACCCTGGCCGGCGCCGTGTACATCACGCTGGTGTGTCTGTTGCCGGAATTCCTGATCGCGCGCTGGAAGGTGCCGTTCTACTTCGGCGGCACATCGCTCTTGATCATTGTGGTCGTGACGATGGATTTCATGGCCCAGGTGCAGAACTATGTGATGTCGCAGCAGTATGAATCGTTGCTCCGCAAAGCTAATTTCAAGGGTGGTATGAACCCGCGTTGAGCGATTCTGCCCCAGAGGAAGACGACACGGAATGGCAAAAGACGACGTTATTCAGATGCAGGGCGAGATTCTTGAAAATCTGCCCAACGCGACATTCAGGGTTAAGTTGGAAAACGGTCACGTTGTACTCGGCCATATTTCCGGCAAGATGCGCATGAATTACATCCGTATCTTGCCAGGCGATAAGGTAACGGTGGAACTGACGCCTTACGATTTGAGCCGGGCACGTATCGTGTTCCGAACCAAGTAACAGTGAAACATTGAAAGAAAGAGGGCCACAATGAAAGTGCTCGCATCAGTCAAGCGGATCTGCCGCAACTGCAAAATCATCAAGCGCAATGGCGTCGTTCGTGTGATCTGCACCGAACCTCGTCATAAGCAGCGCCAGGGTTAATTAACGTTATTGATCGAGGAATAACGAATGGCACGTATTGCAGGGGTCAACATCCCCAACCATCAGCACACCGTGATCGGCCTGACCGCCATCTATGGTATTGGCCGTCCGCGCGCGGAAGACATCTGCGCAGCTACCGGCGTTCCGACCAACAAGAAGGTCAAGGACCTGGACGATAGCGAGCTGGAAAAGCTGCGCGATGAGATCGCCAAGTTCGTCGTCGAAGGCGACCTGCGTCGTGAGCTGTCCATGAACATCAAGCGTTTGATGGACCTGGGCTGCTACCGTGGCCTGCGTCACCGTCGTGGCCTGCCGGTTCGTGGTCAACGTACCCGCACCAACGCCCGTACTCGCAAGGGTCCGCGCAAGGCCGCTCAATCGCTGAAGAAATAATCCCGGCAGCGCTAGTCACTGGTCGGATTCAAGGAAGAAATTATGGCAAAGTCCCCCAACAACGCAGCAGCATCGCGTGTTCGTAAGAAAGTTAAGAAGAACGTTGCTGAAGGCATCGCGCACGTTCACGCTTCGTTCAACAACACCATCATCACGATCACCGACCGTCAGGGCAACGCTCTGTCGTGGGCGACTTCGGGTGGTGCTGGCTTCAAGGGCTCGCGCAAGTCGACTCCGTTCGCAGCCCAGGTCGCAGCTGAAACTGCCGGCAAGGTCGCGATCGAATGCGGCATCAAGAACCTGGAAGTGCGTATCAAGGGCCCGGGCCCTGGCCGTGAATCCGCAGTGCGCGCTCTGAACAACCTGGGCATCAAGATCACCCAGATCCAGGACGTGACCCCGGTCCCGCACAACGGCTGCCGTCCGCCGAAGCGCCGTCGCATCTAATCTGTAGTATAATCTTGCGCTTCGCGTGATTTGGCCTGAAAGGCCACCGCAAAGCGCCGGAAATCACCCGCCAACGACCTTGGCGGGTTTTGTTCTTAAGACCACTGTCTGACTGCAAGCAGGTCAGACTAGCGTCCGGCTGTACGGGACGTCATTTAATCAAAGGAAATACTGTGGCACGTTATATCGGACCGAAAGCAAAACTCTCCCGCCGCGAAGGCACCGACCTGTTCCTGAAGAGCGCACGCCGCTCGCTGGACTCCAAGTGCAAGCTGGACTCCAAGCCGGGTCAGCACGGCCGCACCTCGGGCGCCCGCACCTCCGACTACGGCAACCAGCTGCGTGAAAAGCAGAAGGTCAAGCGCATGTACGGCGTCCTCGAGCGCCAGTTCCGCCGCTACTTCGCTGAAGCCGACCGCCGCAAGGGCAACACCGGCGAAAACCTGCTGAAGCTGCTGGAAGCCCGCCTGGACAACGTCGTCTACCGCATGGGCTTCGGCTCGACCCGCGCTGAAGCGCGTCAGCTGGTGTCCCACAAGGCCCTGACCGTGAACGGTCAAGTCGTGAACATCGCTTCCTACCTGGTCAAGGCCGGTGACGTGGTTGCCGTGCGCGAAAAGGCCAAGAAGCAAGTGCGTATCGCCGAAGCCCTGTCGCTGGCTGAGTCGGGCGGTTTCCCGTCGTGGGTTGCCGTTGACGCCAAGAAGCTGGAAGGCACCTTCAAGTCGGCTCCGGACCGCAGCGAAATCGCCAACGACGTCAACGAATCGCTGATCGTCGAACTGTATTCGCGTTAATCCGTAGTACAGCATCACCCGTGCCCACCACCCGGTGGGCATTTTTCCGAAAGCCATCAGCCTTATCGGTGTAACGAGCCGAGGGTATTGAAAAGGACATTTCATGCAAAACAGTTTGTTGAAGCCCCGCATCATCGAAGTGGAAGCACTGGCTCCCGGTCACGCCAAGGTCGTGATGGAGCCGTTCGAGCGCGGTTACGGTCACACCCTGGGCAACGCGCTGCGTCGCGTCCTGCTGTCGACCATGACCGGCTACGCTCCGACCGAAGTCACCATCGCCGGCGTCGTGCACGAGTACTCCTCGCTGGACGGCGTGCAGGAAGACGTGGTCGACATCCTGCTGAACCTGAAGGGCGTGGTTTTCAAGCTGCACAACCGTGACGAAGTCACGCTGACCCTGAAGAAGGAAGGCGAAGGCGTCGTCCTGGCATCCGATATCGATCTGCCGCACGACGTCGAGCTGATCAATCCGGATCACGTGATCGCCAACCTGACCGGTGGCGGCAAGCTGGACATGCAGATCAAGGTCGAAAAGGGCCGCGGCTATGTGCCGGGTAACGTCCGTCGTCTGTCGGAAGACACCAACAAGACCATCGGCCGCATCATCCTGGACGCCTCGTTCTCGCCCGTGCGCCGCGTTTCCTACGCCGTCGAATCGGCGCGTGTGGAACAGCGTACCGACCTGGACAAGCTGGTCATGAACATCGAGACCAACGGCGTCATCACCCCGGAAGAAGCGATCCGCCAATCGGCCCGCGTGCTGGTTGACCAGCTGAACGTGTTCGCCGCCCTGGAAGGCACCGAAGCGACCGCGGAAGCACCGTCGCGCGCACCGCAGGTCGATCCGATCCTGCTGCGTCCGGTCGACGACCTGGAACTGACCGTGCGTTCGGCAAACTGCCTGAAGGCCGAGAACATCTACTACATCGGCGACCTGATCCAGCGCAGCGAAAACGAACTGCTGAAGACCCCGAACCTGGGTCGCAAGTCGTTGAACGAAATTAAGGAAGTCCTGGCTTCGCGTGGCCTGACCCTGGGCATGAAGCTGGAAAACTGGCCGCCCGCCGGCCTGGAGAAGTAATTTTGGCGGCATGGCCGGGATGGGCGAAAGCCCTTCCGGCCGTACCGGCAGGAATGCAGCACCAAAGTCGTACTGAAGTAACGTAGTTCTTACATCGCATAACCGGTCCGCGGACAGGCAAGGCTGCAAGCCCGTCCGATCGAAGAACTGGATCAAAACTGTCATCTGAAAGGAAATTACCATGCGTCACCGTCACGGTCTCCGCAAACTGAATCGTACTTCGTCCCACCGTCTGGCCATGTTGCGCAACATGACCGTTTCGCTGCTGAAGCACGAAGCCATCAAGACCACCCTGCCCAAGGCCAAGGAACTGCGCCGCGTCGTCGAGCCGATCCTGACCCTGGGCAAGACCGACACCCTGGCCAACAAGCGCCTGGCCTTCAACCGCCTGCGCGATCGCGAAATCGTGGGCAAGCTGTTCTCCGAACTGGGCCCGCGCTACGCTGCCCGTAACGGCGGCTACCTGCGTATCCTGAAGATGGGTTTCCGTCAAGGCGACAACGCGCCGATGGCATTCGTCGAACTGGTGGATCGTCCGGAAGTCACCGACGAAGCTGCTGTTTCGACCGCCGAGTAATTCGGGCGTCAAGAAAAGAAAGCCAGGCCTAGCCTGGCTTTTTTTTATCCTGCGCCGTTTATGCCGAGCCGCCCGGCGCGCATCGACGACCGGCATGCGGATGCAGATGCCGCACGCAAATGCGCCTTGTCTTGCGCTTGTCCGGCGGCGCGCGGGGCGCGGATATGGTTGAATACGGTCTGCGCCATACGCGCACGCCATGGCCGCCATCAGCCCTGGCGCATGAAGCCGGAGCCGCCGCATGACATCATCTTCCCTGCAGTCCCTGAACCAGCCGCTGCTGGTCCTGACCAACGTCCCCGATGAAGAGTTGGCGCGGTCGCTGGCGCGCTCATTGGTGGAGGGCGGACTGGCGGCGTGCGTGAATGTGCTGGCGCCGGTGGCGTCGGTCTATCACTGGCAGGGCGCCATCGAGCAGGCGGTGGAGGTGCCGCTGCTGGTCAAGACCACCCAGGCGCGCTACCCGGAGGTCGAGCAGGCCATCGTCGCCGCCCACCCCTACGATGTGCCCGAAATCGTCGCCATCCCCGTCAGCGCCGGCCTGCCGGCCTACCTGCGATGGATGGACGAAGAAACCCGCAAGCCGCTGCAAACCTGAAGCGAACAATCGCATCCAAGACGCATGAACCGCAATCTGAAGACCTCCCTCATCGTTTCCGCCCGGCGCCTGACGGCGCTGCTGTTCGCCGTACTGCTGCCGCTGATGCTGTGGACGCAAGCCGCGCGCGCGGCCGATGACTACCTCGCGCCCGAGCAGGCCTTCCAGCTCAGCGCGCGCATGCTCGACGAGCACACCGTCGAACTGAATTACAAGATCGCCGACGGCTACTACATGTACCGCGACCGCTTCCATTTCAGCGCCGACGGCGCGGTCCTGGGCGAGCCGCAGTTTCCGGCGGGCGTGCGCAAGTACGACGAGAATTTCCAGAAGGAAGTCGAGACCTACCACCAGGCCGTGAGCGCCCGCGTTGCCGTCTCGGGCGCCGGCGGCGCCTTCACCGTCAATGCCGTCTCGCAGGGCTGCGCCGACAAGGGCCTGTGCTATCCGCCGATGACCCTTACAGTAGTCCTGTCCCCGCAAGCGGTCGGGCAGGTGGTGCGCGCCTCCGGCGTCGAGGGTGCGGGTGCGCCTGCCGGCGATGGCGATATCGCCGGCATCGCCCGGGTGCTGCAGGGCGGCAAGCTGTGGAGCATCCTGTCGCTGTTCTTCGTGCTCGGCATCGGCCTGGCCTTCACGCCCTGCGTGCTGCCCATGCTGCCTATTCTGTCGTCCATCATCGTCGGCCAGCAAGGCAAGGCTGGTGCCGCGGCCGGGCAGGGCGCGCGCGCGCGCAGCTTCCTGCTGTCGCTGACGTATTCGATCGGTATGGCGCTGGTCTACACCGCGCTGGGCGTGGCCGCCGGCATGCTGGGCGAGGGCCTGTCGGCCTATCTGCAAAATCCCTGGGTGCTGGCGGCGTTCGCCTTGCTCATGGCGGGCCTTGCCTTGTCGATGTTCGACCTTTATCAGCTGCAGGTGCCGGCTGCCATCCAGTCGCGCCTGTCCACGGCATCCGGCGGCGGCAGCGGCACCTGGATCGGCGTGTTCGCGATGGGCGCGATCTCGGCCCTGATCGTCGGTCCTTGCGTGGCCGCGCCGCTGGCCGGCGCCCTGCTCTACATCAGCCAGACGCGCGACGTGGTGCTCGGCGGCAGCGCGCTGTTCGCCATGGCTGCGGGCATGAGCGTGCCCCTGCTGCTGGTGGGCGCTTCCGCCGGCGCGCTGTTGCCGCGCGCCGGCGCATGGATGGATGCGGTCAAACGCTTCTTCGGCGTACTGATGCTGGGCACGGCGCTGTGGATGGTGTCGCCGGTGATTCCTGCCTGGCTGCAGCTTGCCGGCTGGGCGGCGCTGGGCATCGGCTACGGCGCATTTTTGCTGTGGTCGACACCGGCCGGCTGGATCGCCCGCGCCTTCGGCCTGGTGTTCGCCGCGCTGGGCCTGTTGCAGCTGGTGAGCGTGGCCACCGGCGGGCGCGACGCGCTGGCGCCCCTATCGCATTTGTCGGCACAGGGCGCGGGTGCAGCCGCCGCCGCGCAGACCGATTTCGTGCGCATCCGCTCCAGCGCCGAGCTCGATTCCGCGCTGGCGCAAAACGCCAGGGGCGAGCGGCGCGCCGTCATGCTGGACTTCTACGCCGACTGGTGCGTGTCCTGCAAGGAAATGGAGCGTTTCACCTTTACCGACGCGGCGGTGAAACAGCAGCTCGACCGCATGCTGCTGCTGCAGATCGACGTCACCGCCAACAACGCCGACGACCGCGCCATGCTCAAGCGCTTCAACCTGTTCGGGCCGCCGGGCATCATGTTCTTCGATGCCGACGGCCGCGAGCAGGCCTCCCGCCGCGTGATCGGCTACCAGGCGGCAAGCCGCTTCCTGGAAAGCCTGCGCGGCCTGTAAAGCCCGCCTCCCTCAGTTGACGAAGGCGCCGCTGTGGGAGATGGCGCTGGTGTCGACATACTGGCTGCCGTCGTGGCTGGACGCCGAGAAATTGATGCTGAAGCCGCCCACGTCATAGTTGCGGTCGTTGATGCTTTCCAGCGCCTGCACAAGCTTTTCGCGGGTCGGCTGGCGACCGCTGCGGCGCAATCCCTCGCACAGAACCTTGGCCGCGATATAGCCCTCCAGCCCGACGAAGCTGGGCAAGCCGCCGGCGGCCTTGGCCGCCTCCCGATACTCCACGGCGATGCGGGCGCTGCCGCGCCACGGGAAGGGCACGGTCTGCGTCACTGCGACGCCTTTTCCCATCTCGCCAAGCTGTTCGGCCAGCGCCTTGCCGCCGGCCTGCGACATGGCATACATCACCCCGGCATACCGCCGTGCACGCAAGGTGCGGATGATGGCCGCGCTGGAGACGACATCGCCATTGATCAGGATCGCCTTCGGCGCGCTGCGCAGCAGGGCGTCGGCGATCTCCTCCAGCTCAAAGGTTTCCGCGAACGGGCCGGCCGAGGGCACGCCGGCGACCAGGTTGCCGCCGTACAGGTAGAGCAGTTCCGCCGCCAGCGAGACATCGGCGTAACCCTGGGCATCGTCGGGGTGCAGCAAGGCAACGCGGTCCAGTCCCATGCCGGCGATCTGGCGCAGGAGAAAATCCAGCTCGCGCCGGTGGCCGGCGCGCACGGTGAACAGCATGCGTCCGCCGCGCTTGTGCAGCAGCGGGCTGCCGGCGCGCGGCGCAAAGAAGGGAACGCCGGCCCGCATCGCCAGCGGCAACGCCGCCAGGCTGGGCGCCGTCCCGGAGTAGCCGAACAGCGCCAGGATCTTGCCGGCGGCGATCAGCTGCGCGGTGTTGCTGCGGACCAGCTGGCTGTTGCTGCGGTCGTCCAGCGTCAGCAGCCGGATCCTGCGGCCGTGGATGCCGCCGGCGGCGTTGATGTCGTCGAAATAGAGCAGGGCGCCCTGGCGGTACAGCGTCGCATTGCGCGACCAGCGGCCGGACAGCGAAAGCGATTGGCCGAGCAGGATCTCTTGTGTACCGGCATCGCCCGCATGGGACGGCGCCGGTGTTGCCGCAAGAGAAAGTGAGAGGGCAAAGAGGATGGGGACGAAGGGAGCTGCGGAGAGTTTGCGCATGATGGACCTCGCGACGTTGCGCCCGCGCTGGGGCAGTACCCTCCGCCACGAGTATGGAACCGGCCCGGCGTGTCGCCTCATGGCATGGCGTTATTTGGTTACGCTTTAATAATTGTTGGACGAAAAGGTCGCGCAAGTTATAGTCTGCGTTCCCTTTCCTTCCACCCTCGAACAAGGAGACCGTCATGACGCTGCGCCTGGGCGATACCGCACCTGATTTTGAACAAGAATCCTCCATCGGCAAGATCAAATTCCACGACTGGGCAGGCGACTCCTGGGTCGTGCTGTTCTCGCACCCGGCCGACTTCACGCCGGTCTGCACCACCGAGCTGGGCCTGACCGCCAAGCTCAAGCCGGAATTCGACAAGCGCAACGTCAAGGCCATCGCCCTGTCGGTGGACGGCGCCGAAGCCCACAACCAGTGGATCAAGGACATCGAGGAAACCCAGCAGACCGTGGTCGGTTTCCCCATCGTGGCCGACGTCGACAAGAAGGTCGCCGGCCTGTACGACATGATCCATCCGAACCAGTCCGAGACCGCCACCGTGCGTTCGCTGTTCGTGATCGACCCGAAGAAGAAGGTGCGCCTGATCATCACCTATCCGATGAGCACCGGCCGCAACTTCGACGAAGTGCTGCGCGTGATCGACGCCCTGCAGCTGACCGACGGCTACACCGTGGCCACCCCGGGCAACTGGAAGGACGGCGACGACGTGATCATCCCGCTGTCGGTCAAGGACGAGGAAGTGATCAAGCAGAAATATCCGAAGGGCTACAAGTCGCCGCGTCCGTACCTGCGCATCACGCCGCAGCCGAACAAGTAAGCCGCGGTTTTCCGCCATGAAAAAAGCGCTCCCCCGGGAGCGCTTTTTCTTTGTCGCAGTTTCAGCCCAGCTTCGCTGGCAAGGCTCAAGGGATACGGTTGGACTGCGACAGCAGCGACGCCGCCAGCGATTTGGAGGTCTTGCTGGCAGTTTTGTCCTTGAGTACAGATGAGGCCTTGGTTTCCATGACCTTTCCGGTGGATTTGACTGAGCTTGCTTGGGCCAGGGCGCTTGCGGCCAGGCTCTTGTCGGCGGCTGAGGCACGGGTGCTGCGCAGGGTGGAGCTGGCCAGGCGAACGATCTGAGGGCCGGTACGATTGCTATTTTTCGACATCAACTTCTCCTGGAAGATGAAACGGGCCGACGACAGCGGACGGCTACGCTGAGTGCACAACGATGTTCTGCAATCGTGTCTGATCGTGTCAGCCGTACAAGGCGGTGACAAGTGGCATGTCAATTGCCGTAACACATATCGAATTATTGGGATGCAAGATCCCGGGCGAACTCTTCGATGAACAGGCGCGCCACCGGCGAGAGCTGGGTGCCGTGGCGCGTCACCAGCTGGTAGGGTTCGCTGCGCGTATGCAGCTGCAGCGGCAGGATGCAGGTCATGCCGAAGCGGGTGCAGAACTGCGCCACGTCCACCGACAGCAAGGCCACGAAATGCGGGTTCTTCTGCAGCAGCGAGAGCGTGGTGAAGGCCGAGGTGGTTTCCATCAGGTGCAGCGGGAAGCGCAGGTCGGCATCGTGGAATTCGCGCTCCAGCGACACCCGCATCGGCATGTTGGCCGAGTACACCACCCAGCGCGAATCGGCCAGGTCGGACAGTTGCAGCTCATCGGCATGCGCCAGCGGATGGTTCACGCTGGCCACCACCGCCAGCTCCTCGTCGTGGATGTTGAAGGCGTCGTAGAGATGCGGGCGCTGGCTGATGCTGGTGCGGCAGATCGCCATGTCCAGCCGGCCCTGGTCGAGCAGGCGCAGCAGGCGCGCGCTGGTGTCTTCCACGATCTCCACCGACAGCGAGGGGCGCTTCTCCAGCAGCCGGGTCAGGGCGTCGGTCAGCAGCGGCACCGCGCCCATGATGGTGCCCACCGCCAGGCGCCCGCCATTGCCTTGCATGATCGACAGCATTTCCTCGCGCAGGTGGGTCAGGTCGGTCTGGATCAGCCGCGCGTAGCGGATCACGCAATGGCCCAGGTCGGTCGGCTCCAGCCCACGGTTGGTGCGGGTGAACAGCTGCGCGCCCAGGGTGCTTTCGATCTCCTGCAAGGCCTTGCTGGCGCCGGGCTGGGTCAGCGCCACCTGCTCGGCCGCCTTCAGCAGCGAGCCGTGGTCCGACAGCGCGATCAGCAGGCGTAGTTGCCGCAGGTGCAACCTGGAAGTGATGGAGGCGAGCGAGGGCAGGGTGGCTTGCATGGCGGGCTTTCCGTGGGAAAGGCTCAAGTATGACCGTTGGTTATACCCATATCAACAGCTCTCATTAGCCAAGCGCCTCGCCTTGGCTTAGAGTCTGGCTTTCAAAAGCAGGACACCAGAGGGAAGAGCGGCGCCGGCGGGATCCCGTGAGGATCCCGCCGTCAGCAGCCGACTTTGGTGACATCTATAAATCAAGGCTATGTGATGGCACTCATCAATTACATTACCCAGGTCCAGTTCGACTACGGCGCGCTGTCCTTGCTGCAGCAGGAATGCGAACGCATCGGCATCAAGAAGCCGCTGGTGGTCACCGACATGGGCATCCGCAACGCCGGCCTCCTGGACAAGGTCCTGGGCCAGCTGAAAGACGGCGCCGCCGTGCCCGTCTACGACCAGACTCCCCCGAACCCGAACGAAAACGCCGTGCGCGGCGCCGTGGCGATGTTCCGCGAAGCCGGCTGCGACGGCATCGTGGCCGTCGGCGGCGGCTCTTCGATCGACCTGGCCAAGGGCGTGGCGGTATGCGGCACGCACGACGGTCCGCTGAAATCCTTCGCGCTGATCGAAGGCGGCCTGTCCAACATCACCGCCAAGACTGCGCCGGTGATCGCCATCCCGACCACCGCCGGCACCGGCAGCGAAGTCGGCCGCGGCGCCATCCTGATCCTGGACGACGGCCGCAAGGTCGGCGTGCTCTCGCCGTTCATCGTGCCCAAGGTCGCCATCTGCGATCCGGAGTTGACGCTGGGCCTGCCGCCGCTGATGACCGCCGCCACCGGCATGGACGCCATCGCCCACTGCCTGGAAACCTTCATGGCGCCGTCGTTCAACCCGCCGGCCGACGGCATTGCACTGGACGGCCTGTGGCGCGCCTGGGGCCATATCGAACGCGCCACCAAGGAGCCGGGCGACCGCGAAGCGCGCCTGAACATGATGAGCGCCTCGATGCAGGGCGCGCTGGCGTTCCAGAAGGGCCTGGGTTGCGTGCACAGCCTGTCGCACTCGCTGGGCGGCATCAATCCCAAGCTGCACCACGGCACCCTGAACGCGATCTTCCTGCCGGCCATCATCGCCTTCAACGAGAGCGCCGAGACCATGGTCAAGGACAACAAGATGGCGCGCATGGCGCATGCCATGGGCCTGCAGAGCGGCGCCGAGATCGGCCTCGCGATCAAGGCCATGAGCAAGCGCCTGGGCCTGCCGGCCGGGCTGGGCGAGCTGGGCGTGACCACCGACCTGTTCCCCAGGATCATCAAGGGCGCCCTGGCCGACCACAGCCACAAGACCAATCCGCGCGTGGCGTCGGAAGCGGACTACGAGCGCATGCTGCAGCAGTCCATGTGATGGCACACAATGAGGGCGTGCGCGCAGCGATGCGCGCAACAGCTTGATCGACCAGACCGGCCGTTCCCGCTTTGCGGGCGCGGCCATTCGCGCATGATCCGCAAGGACGGCGCCAACGAACACAGCAGGAGAACACCGTGAGCTTCAAGATCCTCGGACACAACTACATCGGCGGCCAGCGCAGCGGCGAAGGCAGCGACCAATTGCACAGCGTCGACGCCGCCACCGGCGCCCTGTTCGACATCCCCTTCCTGACCGCGACCGAAAAGGAAGTGGCCGCCGCCGTGCACGCCGCGGAAAAGGCATACCCGGCCTACCGCGCCACCACCTCGGAGCAGCGCGCCGCCTTCCTGGAAGCCATCGCCGACGAGATCGACGCGCTGGGTGACGACTTCCTCGCCGCCGTCTCGCGCGAGACCGCGCTGCCGGCCACGCCTCGCCTGTCCGGCGAGCGCGCCCGCACCAGCGGCCAGATGCGCCTGTTCGCCAAGGTCCTGCGCCGCGGCGATTTCTACGGCGCACGCATCGACACCGCGCTGCCGGAACGCAAGCCGCTGCCGCGTCCGGACGTGCGCCAGTACAAGATCGGCGTGGGCCCGGTGGCCGTGTTCGGCGCCAGCAACTTCCCGCTGGCCTTCTCGGTGGCTGGCGGCGATACCGCAGCCGCGCTGGCCGCCGGCTGCCCGGTGGTGTTCAAGGCCCACACCGGCCACCTGGTGACTTCCGAACTGGTGGCCGACGCCATCGAGCGCGCAGTGAAAAAGACCGGCATGCCGGCCGGTACCTTCAACATGATCTACGGCGACCGCGTCGGCGCCCAGCTGGTCAAGAGCGCCGGCATCCAGGCGGTCGGCTTCACCGGTTCGCTGCGCGGCGGCCGCGCGCTGTGCGACATGGCGGCGGCGCGTCCGCAGCCGATCCCGGTGTTCGCCGAAATGTCGAGCATCAACCCCATCATCCTGATGCCCGAAGCGCTGAAGGTGCGCGGCGAGGCGATCGCCAAGGACCTGGCCGGCTCGGTCACGGTCGGCGTCGGCCAGCTGTGCACCAGCCCAGGCCTCTTGATGGGCGTGAAGTCGCCCGAGCTGTCCGCCTTCATCGAGCAACTGTCGGCGGCCTTCGGCGGCACCAATCCGGCCACCATGTTGAACAGCGGCGGCCTGTCGCACTACAACAGCGGCGTGGCGCGCCTGACCCAGCTGCCCGGCGTGAAGGTGATCTCCACCGGCGGCAGCAGCTACACCCAGGCGGTGCCGCACCTGTTCAAGGCCGACGCCTCGCTGCTGTTCTCGAAAGAAGCGCCGCTGGAAGAAGAAGTGTTCGGCCCCTCGACCGTGATCGTCGAACTGGAAAGCCGCGAGCAGCTGCTGGACTTCGCCGCCAACATGCACGGCCAGCTGACCGCCACGCTGCAAGCCGAGATCGGCGACCTGCAGGGCAATGAAGACCTGATCGCGATCCTGGAACAGAAGGCCGGCCGCCTGCTGTTGAACGGCTACCCGACCGGCGTCGAGGTGTGCGATGCGATGGTCCACGGCGGCCCGTATCCGGCCACCTCGGACGCGCGCGGCACCTCGGTGGGCACGCTGGCCATCGAGCGCTTCCTGCGCCCGGTGTGCTACCAGAACTACCCGGACCAGATGCTGCCGGCGCCGCTGAAGAACGCCAACCCGCTGGGCCTGATGCGCCTGGTGGACGGCGAACAGACGCGCGCCGTCATCGGCTGATCGGCGACATAGAAGAAGCAACAAGGCATGCGTCTGGCAAGGCAGTAAAGCCGGGACGCATGCCGGCAACACCGCAACAGACTACGCAGCACTTGCAGCAGCTTCGCCGCACTCGATTGCGGCGTCGAACAAGAACACCACAAGAAATCGAAACGGGCTGGCGGTACATGCCGCGGCTTTCATCTACAGGAGGAGACCTTGTTGAAGAACATCATCAAACGCGTGGCGTTGTCGGCCGCCGTCTGCGCCGCGTTCGGCGCATCCCTGCCCGCACAGGCCGCGGGCGACACCATCAAGATCGGTTTCATCACCGACCTGTCCGGCACCTACGCCGACATGGACGGCCAGGGCGGCATCGAGGCCATCAAGATGGCCATTGCCGACGCCGGCGGCAGCATCAACGGCAAGAAGATCGAGTTCGTCTTCGCCGATCACCAGAACAAGGCTGACATCGCCGCCAACAAGGCGCGCGAATGGTTCGACCGCGACGGCGTCGACATGCTGGTCGGCGGCGTGAACTCGGCCGCCAGCCTGGCCATGGGCAAGGTCGCGGGCGAGAAGAAGAAGGTCTTCATCTCGGTCGGCGCCGGCACCACGCGCCAGACCAACGAGGAGTGCAACGCCTACACCATCCAGTACGCCTACGACACCACCGCGCTGGCGCGCGGCACGGGCGCCGCCATCACCAAGCAGGGCGGCAAGTCGTGGTTCTTCGTGACGGCCGACTATGCCTTCGGCACCTCGCTTGAAAAAGACACCAGCGATGTCGTGAAGGCCGGCGGCGGCACCGTGGTCGGCCAGGTGCGTGCGCCGCTGGCGACTTCGGACTTCTCGTCCTTCCTGCTGCAGGCGCAATCCTCCAAGGCGCAGATCCTGGGCCTGGCGGTGGCGGGCGGCGACATCATCAACGCCATCAAGGCGGCCAACGAGTTCGGCGTGAACAAGTCGATGAAGCTGGCGGGCCTGCTGATCTTCATCACCGACACCCACGCGCTGGGCCTGCAGGTCACGCAAGGCATGTACCTGACCGACGGCTGGTACTGGGACATGAACGACCAGACCCGCGCCTGGGGCAACCGCTACTTCGGCAAGATGAAGAAGATGCCGACCATGTTCCAGGCCGGCGACGCCTCGGCCGTGGGCCAGTACCTGAAGGCGGTCAAGGCGATCGGCAGCACCGACGCCGACAAGGTCATGGACTACCTGCGCAAGAACAAGATCAACGACTTCTTCACCAGCAACGGCGTGGTCCGCCCGGACGGCCGCATGGTGCACGACATGTACCTGATGGAAGTGAAGAAGCCGTCCGAATCCAAGCGTCCCTGGGACTACTACAAGCTGGTGCAGACCATCCCCGGCGAGCAGGCGTACATGACCAAGGCGGAATCGAAATGCGCGCTGTGGAAGTGATGCGCAGGTGAAGCGACAAGACGGGTGGTCGACATGCGATCGCCCGCAAGATTTTGAGCACCAAGTCTGATGTGGATCGGACCATGTTCAGCGCATCCCGGGTGACCGGGGTGCGTTTTTTTTTCGTCTGTTCGTCGTTGGCAATTGATGCGTTCTACTGCGGAGGACTTGACGGCCTTTTCCGGTGTTTGACGGTAGCTCAACGACACTGGGTCCGGGCCTGCGCCGGGACGACGCTGAGGAGAAAACCTGAACCACAATCGGTTCGAGTTCCCGCCTTCTTGTCGTCCCGGCGCAGGCCGGGACCCGGCGTCGTTCTTAGGTCGTTCTTCGCGCCCCGATCAAGCCGGGACGGTACTCAGGCGCGGCGCGCCACCTGCGGCCGCATCGACACGCCCAGGCGGTTCCAGGCGTTGATGATGGCCACCGCGAAGGTGATGTTGGCGATCTCGGATTCGCTGAAGTGCTCCTTCATCAGGGCGAAGGCGGCGTCTTCCTTTTCGCCGTCCTGCTTCTGCAGGTCGGTGAAGCGCTCGGCCCAGTTCAGCGCGGCGCGTTCCTGTTCGGTGAAGAAGGCAATCTCGCGCCAGGCGGCCAGCGTGTTCAGGCGCTGCTGGTCTTCGCCGGACTTGAGCAGGTCGTGCGAGTGCATGTCCACGCAGAAGGCGCAGCCGTTGATCTGCGACACGCGCAGGAAGATCAGTTCCAGCAGCTTGGGATCGACGCCGCTGGTGTGGATGGCCTCGCTGGTCTTGAGCAGGGCGTTGAAGGCGGGGGCGGCCAGTTTGGCGTGGGGCAGGCGTTGCTTGAAGTCGGACATGGCAATTCTCCTATGGGTTTGGATGACGCCGGCGCGATTGGCCGGTGTACATCCATAAGACGGAGCGCCATGTCGGCTTGTGACAGGTTTTCTGAAAAAACCGAAAAAAACTTTTTCAGGCCGGCGGCAGGGTCTGGCGCGCGATCGCGGCCAGCTTGTCCGGATTGCGCACCACGTAGATCTCGGCGATGAGGCCGTTCTCGGTCTCCAGCACCTGGGCCGATTCCAGCTTGCCATCCACATAACGCAACAGGCCGGGGCTGCCGTTGATCCATGCCGGGCGGTAGGCGATGCGCTCGCCGAAGCGGCGGATGTTGGCGTAGTACAGCCAGGAAATGCGCTGGCCCGAGAACAGCGGATGCGGGAAGGAGGCGACCTTGCCGCCGCCGTCGCCGATCAGGCGGGCGTCTTCGGCCAGCAGGCCGAGCATGGCTTCGCGTTCGCCGCTTTGCACCGCCTGCATGAATTTCTGCAGCAGGGTGTCGTGGGCCTCGCGCGAGACGGTGGAGGACGCCGCCGGCAAGGGTTTGCGCGGGGCGGCGCCGCGCTGGTCGGATTGCTCCAGCCTGGCCAGGCGCTCGCGCGCGCGATGCACCAGCTGGCGGCAGCCGGCTTCGCTTTTTTGCAGGATGGCGGCGATGTCGGGATAGTCGTTGTCGAACACCTCGCGCAGCAGGAAGGCGGCGCGCTCCTCGGGCTTCAAGCGTTCGAGCAGCAGCAGGTAGGCAAACGAGACGTCGCTGTGCTGCTCCAGCAGCGCCTCGGGCGAGGGCGCCAGCAGGGCGTGGCCGAACAGGTCGATGTCGGGCGCGGTGTCGGCCAGGTCCACCAGCGGTTCGGGCAGCCAGTGGCCGACGTAGGACTGGCGCTCCTGCTGCGCCTGGCGCAGGCGGTCGATGCACAGGCGCGTCACCACGGTGACCAGCCAGGCTTCGGCCGACTCCAGCGCTTGCGCGTCCTGGCCGTGCCAGCGCAGCCACGCGTCCTGCAGCACGTCATCGGCATCGCTGCGCGAACCGAGCATGCGGTAGGCCACGCCGAACAGGCGCGGCCGGTGGCGCGTGAAAATGTCGGTGGCGTCGGTATGCGCGCTGGCGCTCATGGCTGGCCGCAGGGGATCAGGCCTGCTTGAGCTTGCGCGCGATGTCCAGCGCGAAGTAGGTCAGCACGCCGTCGGCGCCGGCGCGCTTGAAGGCCATCATGGCTTCCATCATGGTCTTGTCGTGGTCCAGCCAGCCGTTCTGGGCGGCGGCCTTGATCATGGCGTATTCGCCGCTGACCTGGTAGGCGAAGGTCGGCACGCGGAACTCGTCCTTCACGCGGCGCACGATGTCCAGATACGGCATGCCCGGCTTGACCATCACCATGTCGGCGCCTTCCTGCAGGTCCAGCGCCACTTCGCGCAGGGCTTCGTCACTGTTGGCCGGATCCATCTGGTAGGTGGATTTGCTGCCCTTGCCCAGGTTGGCGGCCGAGCCGACCGCGTCGCGGAAGGGGCCGTAGAAGGCCGAGGCGTACTTGGCCGAGTAGGCCATGATGCGGGTGTAGATGTGGCCCTGCTGTTCGAGCATGGCGCGGATGGCGGCGATGCGGCCGTCCATCATGTCGGACGGGGCGACCACGTCGACGCCGGCGTCGGCCTGGGTTTGCGCCTGCCTGACCAGCAGTGCGATGGTTTCGTCGTTCAGGATGTAGCCGGTGTCGTCCAGCACGCCGTCCTGGCCGTGGCTGGTGTAGGGATCCAGCGCGACATCGCACAGCACGCCCAGCTCGGGGAAGCGTTCCTTCAGGGCGCGCACCACGCGCGGGATGAGGCCGTCCGGGTTGGTGGCTTCGATGCCGTCGGGGGTCTTCAGCTTGGGATCGATCACCGGGAACAGCGCCAGCACCGGCACGCCCAGCTTCACGCATTCCTCGGCCACCGGCAGCAGCGTGTCCAGCGACAGGCGCTCCACGCCCGGCAGCGAAGGCACGGCGGTGCGCAGGTTCTGGCCTTCCTGGACGAAGACCGGGTAGATCAGGTCGGCGCTGGTGATGACGTTTTCGGCCATCAGGGCGCGCGAGAAAGCGTCGCGGCGCATGCGGCGCATGCGGATGGCGGGATAGGCGGCGGAAGCGTGTTGGCGGGAATCGGAAACTGGCATCAGAATCTTTCAGTTCAAAGTGTCGCTAATTGGCGTCAACTTAGAATAAATTCTATGTAAACGTCACTAAGTTCTGAAAATTGCAGATATCGGAGGAGGGGCCTGCAACTTTCCGTGGGGATACTCTATCTTACGTTCGGGCAATTCGTTGCCCCCCGCTTCCCCTTCCCTCCCTGAGCGGGGCTGATCGCGCAAGCGAAAGGCGTTCGGCTCCGGAGATTGTTCCCCTTTCTCCGGGGCCTTTTTTCTGGCCGCTCCGTTTTACCCTTTTTCCGGCTTTCCCGCTTTGCTCCCGGTCATTCTCCGTTGTCGTCGGCGGGGACTTCTGCGTCCGTGTCGACCGGATCCTTGTCCAGGCCTGCCATCTGCAGGATGCGTTCGTTTGCTTCGTCCAGGCCGATGCGCTTGAGCGCGGAGAACAGCTGGGCCGTGAAGGGGAAGGGCTCGCCGTTGTCGTCCACATAGCTGGCCAGGAAGGTGCGCGCCTGGCGCAGCGCATTGGTGGCGTCGTTGCGGTTGAGCTTGTCGGCCTTGCTCAGGATGCAATGGATGGGTTTGCCGGTGGGGGCGAACCACTCGATCATCTGGATATCCAGGTCGGTGAAGGGCCGGCGCGAATCGACGATCATCACCAGGCCCGCCAGCTGCGGGCGGTGGCGCACATAGTCGCCCAACAGCGCCTGCCAGTGGTGCTTGGCGCCGCCGGATACCTCGGCATAGCCGTAGCCGGGCAGGTCGACCACCATGGCGCGGATCTCATCCGGACGCGCCTCGTCGTTGCGGTGCTGGCCCACGTGGGCGCCGCCGACCGAGAAGTAATTGATGTGCTGCGTGCGGCCCGGGGTCTTCGAGGCGAAGGCCAGGCGCTTCTGGTTGCACAGGATGTTGATTGCCGTGGACTTGCCGGCGTTGGAGCGGCCGGCAAAGGCGATCTCGGGCACGGTGGTCTTGGGCAGGTCCCGCAGGTGATTGACGGTGGTGAAAAAGCGGGCTTGCCAAAGTTGCGACATGGTGGGGGGAAATCCGAAAGAGGGGACGAAAAACGCGGAAAAGCTATTGTACAATGGCCCGATACCCATTGCCGTGTTGACGCCAAGCAATCAAAAAATATGGCGGCCATTGGAGACAGGTCAAAAGACCGGCATTTGGTATGGGGGCAGCCAGCCGCCAAACGGGCAAAATCTTCCAATTCCACAATAAGTATTAGGGTGACGAATGAACCGTGCCTTTTCCCCGCTCTTGCATACCGTGTTTGTTGCATTGCTGGCAGTATCGACACTGGCAAGCGCAGCTGAAGAAAAAAAAGCAGTAGCCAAGGCCGATCCGGCCAAAGGTGAAACCCTCTATACCAACGGCGACAACGCCCGCAACATCGTGGCCTGCGTATCTTGCCACGGCGCGGCCGGCAACTCGACCATTACCCAGAACCCCAGGCTGGCCGGCCAGCATGAGGCCTACATCGCCAAGCAGCTGATGAACTTCCGCACGCCGGAGCGCAACAACCCGGTGATGTCGCCGCTGGCCAAGGCGCTCTCTGATGAAGACATCAAGAACGTCGCGGCCTACCTGGCGACGCAGGCGCCCAAGCCGGGCGCGGCCAAGAACAAGGACACCATCGACCTGGGCAAGCAGATCTGGCGCGGCGGCATCGCGGCCAAGAACGTGCCCGCCTGCGCCGGCTGCCACAGCCCGAACGGCGCCGGCATTCCGGCCCAGTATCCGCGCCTGGCCGGCCAGCACCAGGATTACACGGTGGCCCAGCTGACCAATTTCCGTGGCGGCGGCCGCGCCAACAGCCCGCAGATGGTGACCATCGCCGAGCGCCTGTCGGACAAGGAAATCAAGGCGGTGGCGGACTACATCGCCGGCCTGAAGTAAAAGGACGCGTGCGGATCCGGCAACGGGAGGCGGCCATCGTGCCGCCTCTTTTTTCGTCCGCGTCCCGGTCCGGGATTTCCTCGCCGATTTTTCGCCCGGGCTTGATGCAGCTCCTGGCGCGACATCGCTGCTCGCATCACCATGGGCGGCGAATGCGCCGGGCATCCGAACCGGGCCGGGCGCCGATGGCCCGGCGAAAATATTCCCGGTTCGCGTTTTGGGCGCGTCTCCCGCGCCAGATAAGCGTTTGCGCATATCGCGACTACGCAGCCGCGTATCACGGACTTTCGCCGGGGACGGTAAAATCCCGGGTTGACCATGCTTTGCCGACCGGCAAGGCGAACCCATACAGCGGCGCCGCGCAGGCTCCGCTCAGGCAGGAATAAGGCAGGATTTATGACGACGGGCAGCAGTACCCAAGGGATTCAGATCAGGACCAGGCAGCGCTGGGTCGGCGACGCGGTGGAACTGGTGTCATCGATGCGTTTCGCCATCAGCCTCTTGACGCTGATCGCCATCGCTTCGGTGATCGGCACGGTGATGAAGCAGAACGAGCCGATGCCCAACTACGTGAACCAGTTCGGCCCGTTCTGGTTCGAGGTGTTCAACAAGCTGGGGCTGTACGCGGTGTATTCGGCCTGGTGGTTCCTGCTGATCATGGGCTTCCTGGTGCTGTCGACCTCGCTGTGCATCGCGCGCAACGCGCCCAAGATGCTGCGCGACGTCAAGAGCTGGCGCGACAACGTGCGCGAGCAGTCGCTGCGCAACTTCCACCACAAGCTCGAATGGAGCCTCGCCGAGGCGCCGCCGCAGGCCGCCGCGCGGCTGGCCAAACAGGTGGGCGCGAAGGGCTACAAGGTCAGGCTGCTGGACAAGGACGGCGGCACGCTGCTGACGGCCAAGCAGGGCGCGGCCAACAAGTTCGGCTACATCTTCGCGCACGCGGCCATCGTCATCATCTGCCTGGGCGGCCTGCTCGACTCCGACCTGCCGATCCGCTTCCAGCAATGGTTCTACGGCAAGGCCGCGTTCGCCGGCAACGGCATCATCTCGCAGATTCCCGACCGCTATCGCCTGGGCATCGGCAACCCGACCTTCCGCGGCAACACCATGATTCCGGAGGGCTCGGCCAGCAGCACCGCGATCATCCCGCAGCAAGACGGCGTGATGATCCAGGACCTGCCGTTCACCATCCATCTGAAGCGCTTCATCATCGACTTCTACTCGACCGGCATGCCCAAGCTGTTCGCCAGCGAGGTGGTGGTGCGCGACCATGAAACCGGCAAGGAAACCGCTGCCACCATCAAGGTCAACGAGCCGCTGATCTACAAGAACGTGGCGATCTACCAGTCCAGCTTCGAAGACGGCGGCAGCAAGTTGAAGCTGGTCGGCTACCCGATGCGCGGCGGCGACAACGGCCGCTTCGACATCGCCGGCGAAGTCAGCGGCAGCACGCCGCTGCCGCCGGGCATGGGCGACTACACGGTGGAGTGGAGCGGCTTCCGCCCCTTCAACGTGGAGAACATGAACGCGGCCGGCAGCGGCGCGGCCTCCAACGCAGGCGACGCGCGCGCGGTCAACGTCGGCAAGACCGTCAACCGCGGCTTCATGGGCGACCTCGACAAGCACCTCGGCTCCAGCGCCAAGAGCGTCAACAGCAAGGACTTCAAGAACGTCGGCCCGAGCGTGCAGTACAAGCTGCGCGACAAGACCGGCCAGGCGCGCGAATACTTCAACTACATGCAGTCGCTGCAGATCGACGGCGCCTACGTGTTCCTGGCCGGCATGCGCGAGCAACCCGACCAGCCGTTCCGCTACCTGCGCATTCCGGCCGACGACAACGACAGCGTGGCCGAGTGGATGCGCCTGCGCGCGGCGCTGGCCAATCCGGCCTTGCGCGAGGAAGCGGCGCGCCGCTACGCGCGCCAGGCGATCGCCGGCGGCCGCGAAGCGCCGGCCGCGCTGCGCGAGCAACTGCAGCAGTCGGCCCAGCGCGGGCTGGACATCTTCGCCGGCGACGGCAAGGTGTCCGGCTTCATCGCGGTGACGCGCTTCCTCGAGAAGCTGCCCGCAGCCGAGCAGGAGAAGGCGGCCGACATCTTCATGAAGATACTCAACGGCAGCATGTGGGAGCTGTGGCAGGCCGCGCGCGTCAAGGACGGACTGGAGCCGGTCAAGAGCGACGAGGCGCACGGCAAGTACCTGCAGCTGGCGATCAATGCGCTGGCCGACTCGGCCTTCTATCCGGCGCCGGTGTTCCTGCAGCTCTCAAGCTTCCAGGAGATCAAGGCATCGGTGCTGCAGGTGACGCGTTCGCCGGGCAAGAAAGTGGTCTATCTTGGCTGCCTGTTCCTGGTGCTGGGCGTGTTCGCGATGCTCTACATCCGCGAACGCCGCCTGTGGATCTGGATCAAGCCGGGCGAAGCCGGCGCCGGCAGCCGCGCGCTGATGGCCATGAGCACCCAGCGCAAGACGCTGGACTTCGACAAGGAATTCGAGCAGATGAAGGCAAGGCTGGCGGGCACCGCCGGCGCTTCATCCTGAACGGGCAAGAGCCGGCGCGGCAATATACGATAAGCCGGCAATCGATATACATGACGGAGACCGTGCCGCCGGCATATGGCGGTTATCATCCTGCGCATATATGGGCTGGCGGCGCCGCCGCTAGCATGGCAGCAGGAGCGCAGTGGAGAACGGAATGGAATTGACGGAAGCAACCCAAGGTTATACCCAGGAGCAGGGCTTCTTTCGCCGCCTGAGCGCGGTGGACTGGATTTACGCGGCGGCGCTGGTCGCCGGCTCGCTGTACGCGTTCGCGCGTTTCGGCGACTTCATGGACTACTACGAGAAGGCGGTGCTGCTGCTGGCCGCGCCCACCTTCGCCTGGCTGGGCTGGCACTGGAAGTCGGCGCGCCTGCTGATGGCGCTGATCGCGATCTTCTCGCTGGGCGCCATCGCCATGTACGGCGGCGCGCTGGAGATGGCCGACAAGAAGTTCTTCCTCAAGTACATGCTCTCCAGCCAGTCGGCGATCCTGTGGATGAGCGCGCTGTTCTTCCTCTCCACCCTGTTCTACTGGGGCGGCCTGGCCACGCGCGCCGGCACCGGCTCCGCGATCGGTTCGCGCCTGTGCTGGGCGGCGGTGCTGCTGGGCTTCACCGGCATGATGGTGCGCTGGTACGAGTCCTACCTGATCGGCCCCGACGTCGGCCACATCCCCATCTCCAACCTGTACGAAGTCTTCATCCTGTTCTGCATGATCACGGCGCTGTTCTACCTGTATTACGAAGAGCGCTACGCCACCCGCCAGCTGGGCGCCTTCGTGCTGACAGTGATCTCGGCGGCGGTCGGTTTCCTGATGTGGTATACCGTCTCGCGGGATGCGGCCGAGATCCAGCCGCTGGTGCCCGCGCTGCAGAGCTGGTGGATGAAGATCCACGTGCCGGCCAACTTCATCGGCTATGGCACCTTCGCGCTGGCGGCCATGGTGGCGGTGGCCTACCTGCTGAAAGAAAAGGGCATCCTGGCCGACCGCCTGCCTTCGCTGGAAGTGCTGGACGACGTGATGTACAAGGCGATCGCCGTGGGCTTCGCCTTCTTCACCATCGCCACCATTCTCGGCGCCCTGTGGGCGGCCGAGGCCTGGGGCGGCTACTGGTCGTGGGACCCGAAGGAAACCTGGGCGCTGATCGTCTGGCTCAATTACGCGGCCTGGCTGCACATGCGCCTGATGAAGGGCCTGCGCGGGCAGGTCGCCGCATGGTGGGCGCTGGTCGGCCTGCTGGTGACGACCTTCGCCTTCCTGGGCGTGAACATGTTCCTTTCCGGCCTGCATTCCTACGGCGAACTTTGAGCGCGCTTGCCTATCCTTCATCAGGATGGCAGGCGCCATTCTGAGAGAGGAAAACACATGAAAGACCCCGGCAACGCGATCGACCTGGTCATCTTCGATTGCGACGGAACCCTGGTCGACAGCGAAGTGGTGGCGGCCCAGGCCTGGTCCGAGCACGTCGCCGCCTATGGCGTCGACCTCACCGCGCAGCAGGCGCTGGCGCAATTTCGCGGCGTGAGCATGAAGCTGTGCCTGGCCCGCATCGAAGAGCTGCACGGCAAGCCGCTGCCGGCCAGTTTCGAGGCCGAGCTGCGCGCGCTCATGGCCGTGATGCTGGAGCAGCGCCTGCAGCCCATCGCCGGCGCGCTGGAAATGGTGCAGGCGCTGGCCGTGCCCTATGCGCTGGCGTCCAACGCGCCGCATCACAAGATCGAACTCTGCCTGCGCGTGACCGGCCTGCTGCCGTATTTCGCCGGCCGCATCTACAGCGCCTACGACGTGCAGCGCTGGAAGCCGGATCCGGCGCTGTTCCTGTTCGCCGCCGACAGCCTGGGCGTGGCGCCCTCGCGCTGCGCCGTGGTGGAGGACAGCCTGCCCGGCGTGCAGGCAGGCCTGGCGGCCGGCATGAAGGTGATCGCGCTGCAGGAGCACGGCGTGCATCCGGAGATGCCTGACGGCGTCTCCGTCATCGCGCGCCTGGCCCAGCTGCATCCGCACCTGGCCTGATTCGGCCACGTGCCGGATCCAAGGCCGGCGAATTTAGGTAAGATCGAAGGCAAGCGCCTACCAACCTGCCCATCGAGCATGAACCGTCACATAGACCGCGACCGCCAAATCATTTACTGCGACCGCCACATCGAGGTGCGTCCGCTGGGCCTGCGCGAGGCGGCCGCCCTGTATGACGCCGTGCATCGCTCCAAGCGCGCAATCAGCGAATGGGAGGCCTGGTGCACGCAGGATTATTCGCTGGCCGACGCCAAGCAGTTCTTGCAGCGCAGTATCGAGCAGTGGAGCGTCAACGCCGCCTACGACTTCAATGTGATCGAGCGCTCCACCGGACTCATCGTGGGATCGGTGGCGGTGAACCAGATCAGCCAGCTGAACCAGCTCGCCAACCTCGGTTACTGGGTGCGCGAGGGTTACACCGGGCGCGGCATCGCGGTCACGGCCGCGCGGGCGGCGGCGGGCTTCGCCTTCGCCAAGACCGGGCTGACCCGGCTGGAAATCGTGGCCCAGGCCGGCAACCTGCGCAGCCAGCGGGTGGCCGAGAAGACCGGCGCCACGCTGGAATGCCTGGCCCGCAACCGGCTGGTGTTCCACGGCGAGCCGCGCGACGCCAAGGTGTTTTCGCTGGTGCCGTCCGATCTCGGCCTGTCGGTGCCGGCGGCCGCCTGAGGCGGTTTTTTACTTTCTCGCAATTTCCAACAAGAAATTCTTCGTCCCAGGCGTCGTTTTTCTGCGCCATTTCGCCTGATCGATACGTTTGGCAACAATTGTTTCGTTTTTATTTTGTTCCGAAAACGTGCACAAACATGGGTTTGCTGACAGCGCTGTCAGCCAGTGTTGGCGGGGGTTTGCGCCATTTTTGCGCAGCAGCGTAAAAATCCTGCATCAAAATAATTCGAAATTGGCTGACAAAATACTGACTTTTCACGTATTCCAAATCGCGATTGGCGCGTTACATACTTAAAGCGTCCGTTTAGAAGGACGCTTCTGTATCTGGAGCAGTTGCCCGGAGTTAAGCATTTGTGCCGGGATGCTGCCGGTTCTTCGCCTCAGGAACGAAGGACTTTAAGCGTCAAGCGACGTAAGAGGAAATACGATGCAAGCTATTCAACGCAACAAGACCGCCAATAATAACCACGCCGGCCGCGCCGCCCAACAATACGTCATGGGCGGGGAGGCGCGCGCTTCCCGTCTGGCCAAGCGCCTCAAGGGCGCCGACGCCGCGCCCCAGGATGACGACTGCAATTCGCGTTACGACAAGATCTCCAAGCAGATGGACGACATCGTCGAGGGCGGTTCGCCGCAGCGCTTCAAGCGCCCCAAGATGGAAAGCGACATCATCGCCCGCTGATGCAACAATGCCGCCGTACCCGGCAACGGGCACGGCGGCATTTCTTTAATCGCTCTGATCGGCTTGCCGGCGGGGCAAGCCGGCGCGCAGGGTTCGGCGCTCAGACCGTTTCTTCGCGCGGGTCCCGGGACAGCAGCCGGGATACCATTTCCTGCACCGTCACCCCTTCAAACAAGGCTGCCGCCACCGCATCGGTGATCGGCATGTCGATGCCCTTTTCCTGCGCCAGTTCGCGTACCGCCTTGGCGCAGCGCACCCCTTCGGCGACATGGCCCAGCTCGGCCACGATGTCGTCCAGCTTCTTGTTCTTGGCCAGGCCCAGGCCCACGCGCCGGTTGCGCGAAAGATCGCCCGTGCAGGTCAGGATGAGGTCGCCCACGCCCGAGAGGCCCATGAAGGTTTCCGGCCGGCCGCCCAGGGCCACGCCCAGTCGGGTGATCTCGGCCAGGCCGCGGGTGATCAGCGCGGCGCGCGCGTTCAGTCCCAGCTGCAGGCCGTCGGCCACGCCGGTGGCGATCGCCAGGATGTTCTTGACGGCGCCGCCGATCTCTACGCCCACCAGGTCGTCGCTGGAATAGATGCGGATGTTGTTGCCGTGGACCGCCGCCACCACCCGCTCGCACAGCGTGGCGTCGGCGCCGGCGATGGTCAGCGCGCACGGCAGGCCGCGCGCCACTTCCTGGGCGAACGAGGGGCCCGACAGCGCGCCGGCCGGCAGCTCCGCGCCCAGCACCTGCTGCACGATCTGGTGCGGCAGCAGGCGCGTGCCTTCTTCCAGCCCCTTGCACAGCCAGACCAGATTCGGAATCGGATACGCCTTGAGATGGCCCGCCAGGTCGCGCAGGCCGGACACGGACGACGCCGCGATCAGCAGCGAATCGCCGGGATCGGCGCATACGTGGCCTACCGCGGCCTCGAAGTCGGCGCTCACCGCCAGTTCGGCGGGCAGCGGAAAGCCGGGCAGGTAAAGCTGGTTTTCGCGCTGCTGCGAGGCCTGCTGCATGGCCTCGGCGTTGCGGCCCCAGAGGATGACGTCGTGCTTGCGCGCCAGCGGAATGGCGAGGGCGGTGCCCCACGCGCCGGCGCCCAGGATGGTGATTTTCATTGGATGGCGTCGATCGCTGAGATGGATGCGGATGGCGGCGCGGGCTTAGTCGCCCCAGACGTCGCCGACCTTGGCGAAGCCGGTCTGGCCGTCGCGATGGCGGACCTTCACCCAGCCGTTGTTGGGGCTTTCCAGCATTTCCAGCAGCACGTTCTTGTCGGCGGAGAAGACCACCGGGCTGTTTTCATCGGCGCCGTTGAAGATGCGCGCATTGGCGGCCGACACGACCAGCATGCGCTTGGGCGTGAGCGCCTTGGACTGCATCCACGACAGCGTGCCGGCGGCATCGCGTACCTTGCTCCATTCGCCGTAGGTCAGCACCACTTCCACCGGCATGCCGCGCGGGGCGACATAGACGCGGCGACCCTTCTCGGAGGGTGCGTCGTACATGATCACGGGCGAGGCGCCGACCGACTTGAAGTCGAGGGCCATGGCGTCCTTGGCCATGAAGGCGCAGAACAGGGTTGCGGAAAGGATCAGGGACAGGCGTTTCATCGTTGGATTCTCCGCAGGAGGGGATGCGCCGCGGCACACGCGCAAAGCGCGGGCCGCGGCGGGATGTCCGCGCGCCGGGCGGCTGGCCTGTCACCGACTGTTCGGATCAGGCCCGCATCCCGGCAGGCATGCGGCGGGCGATCAGTTGACGGCGGTCGAGCCGTTGTTGACCAGGGTGGCGCCTTGCTGCTCGGCCAGCGCCTGCAGGCGCTGCTGGTAGAACACTTCGAAGTTGATCTCGGCCAGGTGCACCGGCGGGAAACCGGCGCGGGTGATGGCGTCGGCGATGTTGGCGCGCAGGTACGGGTAGATGATGTTGGGGCAGCCGATGCCCAGGAGCGGGTCCAGCTGTTCGGCCGGCACGTTGCGGATCTCGAAGATGCCGGCTTGCTTGCCCTCGACCAGGAAGGCCACCTTGTCCTTGACCTTGGCGGTCACGGTGATGGTCACGGTCGACTCGAACACGCCTTCAGCCAGCGCTTCGGCGCCGACGTCCACCGACACCTCGATGGCCGGGGCTTCCTGTTCCAGGAAGATGGCCGGGGAGTTCGGCTGTTCCAGCGACAGGTCCTTCAGGTAGACGCGCTGGATCTGGAAAACGGGTTGCTGCTCTTGTTGGTTCTGTTCCGACATGGATCTCTTTCAGGTTCGGTGAAACGTTGATTGTAGTTGCTGCCGTGGCGTCAGGCTTGCAGCAGCGGGTCCAGCTTGCCGGCGCGGTCCAGTGCGCTCAGATCGTCGAAACCGCCGACATGGGTGTCGCCGATGTAGATCTGGGGCACGGTGCGGCGGCCGGTTTTCTGCATCATCAGCTCGCGCTGCTGAGGTTCGAGGTCGACGCGGATTTTCTCGATCTGCGCCACGCCCTTGCTGGTGAGCAGGCGCTCGGCCATCACGCAGTACGGGCACACGGCGGTGCAGTACATGACGACCGGGGCGCTCATTTTGCGTCCTTGGTGGTCAGCGGCAGGCCCTGGCCGGTCCAGGCGGCGATGCCGCCGTTCAGGCCGTAGACTTCGGTGAAGCCGGCCTTCTTCAGCGTGGCTTCGGCGCGGTTGGCCTGGGTGCCGTTCTGGCAGACCACGATCACCGGGCGGCCCTTGAGCTTGTCCAGCTCGGAGATGCGTTGCGGCAACTCCTTCAACGGGATGTTGCGGGCGTCGCGCAGGTGGCCGGCGGCGAACTGGTCGGCGTCGCGCACGTCCAGCACCAGGGTCTTGCCCTGGTTGAGCATCTGCGTGGCCTGCAGCAGCGTGAGCTTATTGCCGCGCTGCTGGATGTAAGGAACCAGCAGGGCGCCGCCGGAGACCAAGGCCAGAGCGATCAGGAAAATATTGTCGATGATGAATTTCACGGCTGTCCAATGAGTTTACTGAATCCCGGCATTATAAAATAGAAGCATTCGCGGTTTGCATTATTGCCATCGCCTGCCCTGCAAGGGTCCGGAAGCCGCCGCGGCCCTGGCGTTTGCGCCGCCCGCGCCCCGCTTTATCCATCATCAGAAAAGTCCCACTATGTACAAGATCGTATTCATGCGCCACGGCGAATCGACCTGGAACCTGGCCAACCGCTTCACCGGCTGGGTCGACGTCGACCTGACCGAGAAGGGCGTGGCCGAAGCCCGCCAGGCCGGCAAGCTGTTGAAGGAAGCCGGCTTCAAGTTCGACCTGGCCTACACCTCGGTGTTGAAGCGCGCCATCCGCACCCTGTGGACCACGCTGGACGAGATGGACCAGATGTATGTCCCGGTGAAGAACGACTGGCGCCTGAACGAGCGCCACTACGGCGCGCTGCAAGGCCTGAACAAGGCCGAGACCGCCGCCCAGTACGGCGACGAGCAGGTGCTGGTCTGGCGCCGTAGCTACGACACCCCGCCCAACCCGCTGCCGGTGGGCGACGAGCGCGACGCCTTCGGCGACGCCCGCTACGCCGGCCTGTCGCGCGAGCAGGTGCCGCTGACCGAATGCCTGAAGGACACCGTGGCGCGCGTGCTGCCGGCCTGGAACGACTCCATCGCCCCGGCCATCCGCGCCGGCAAGCAGATCATCGTCTCGGCCCACGGCAACAGCCTGCGCGCCCTGATCAAGTACCTGGACGGCATCAGCGACAACGACATCGTCGGCCTGAACATCCCCAACGGCCAGCCGCTGGTGTATGAGCTGGACGCCGACCTCAAGCCGATCAAGAGCTACTACCTGGGCGACCAGTCGGCCATCGAAGCCGCGCTGAAGGCGGTGGCCAACCAAGGGAAGTCGAAATAAAACTGCGTTTCTCCCGCCAGGCGGCCATGGCGCCGCCGCTGTCATTCCCAGGCGAATGCGAACGGCTTGCGCGTACCGGATCCTTGTCCGGCGCGCGGGACGGGCGCATTCGCCCGGTCGCGTCGGCGCCGCTGCTGGCGGCGCTCGTCGCTTGCGTGGCCATGGCGCTGTGGCCGGCCTGGTCGCAGGCGCAGGCCATCACCGAACGCACCAAGCAGAAGCAGGCCGCCGAGAAGGAGCGCGCCGACCTGCAACAGCGCCTCTCCACCCTCAAGCGCGACATCGACCAGACCGAAACCGCCAAGGACAATGCCGCCGATGCGCTGGCCGTGTCCGAGCAGGCGATCTCCAAGGCCAACCGCTCGCTGCGCGACCTGGCACAGGAGCAGCAGGACACCGAGAACCGGCTGGCGCAGCTGGTCAAGCAGCTCAACGAGCTCACCGCCCTGGTCAACGCCCAGCAGGCGCAGCTCTCGCGGCTGCTGCGCGAGCAGTACGTGGCCGGCAACGAGGACCGCATCAAGCTGCTGCTCTCCGGCGACAATCCCAACCGCATCAACCGCGAGCTGCAGTACATGGGCTACGTCTCGCAGGCGCAGGCCCGGCTGATCGAGACCTTGCGCGCCAACCAGCAGGCCATCCGCGCCAACAAGGCCGATACCCAGAACGCCAAGTTCGAGCTGGAAGAGATCGCCCAGGAAGAAACCGAACAGAAGAAGGTGCTGGAGAAGGAAAAGGCGCGCCGCTCGACGCTGCTGTCGCAGCTGTCCACCAAGCTCAATGCGCAGCGCAAGGAAGTCGGCCGCATCGAGCAGGACCAGCAGCGCCTCTCCAGCCTGGTCGACAAGCTGGCCCAGATCATCGAGCAGCAGAAAAAGGCGGAAGCCGAGGCGCGCGAGAAGAAGCGCCAGGAACAATTGGCCAAAGCCCGTGCCGAACGCGAGAAGCGTCTGGCTGAACAGCGCGCCCGCGCCGCTGCGCGCGCCGCCGAGGCGGCCAAGGCCGGCAAGCCGGCGCCCAAGATGCCGGACCCGGCCGACGCCATCGATGACGACGAACCGCCGCAGGCCGCCTCGCTGGGCCGCAACGATACGCTGCCGGAGCTGCAGTCGGACAACTTCGGCAAGCCCTTCGCCAGCCTGCGCGGGCAGTTGCGCCTGCCGGTCAAGGGCGACCTGACCTCGAAATTCGGCAGCCGCCACGGCGACGGGCCGACCTCGCGCGGCATGTTCATCCGCGCCTCGGAAGGCGCCGAAGTGCGCGCGGTGGCGGCCGGACGGGTGGTGTTCGCGGACTGGTTGCGCGGTTTCGGCAACCTGATCATCGTCGACCACGGCAGCCAGTACATGACGATCTACGGCAACAACCAGTCGGTGCTCAAGCGCGCCGGCGATGTGGTCAAAGCGGGCGAAGCCATCGCCACCGCGGGTAACAGCGGCGGCAACGAGCAATCGGGTTTATACTTTGAAATGCGGCATCAGGGCCGCGCATTCGACCCACAAGGGTGGGTAACTACTAGGTGACACATGGGCAGCAAACTCAAGAATATCAGTCTGATCGGTTTGGGCATGGTGGCAGGCGCCACCGCAATGATCCAGTTCGACGCCATCGCGCAGAAGAATGCGACGGCTTCGCTGCCCCTGGAAGAGCTGCGCCAGATGGCCGACGTGTTCGGCCTGATCAAGTCGGACTACGTCGAACAGGTCGACGACAAGAAGCTGCTGACCGAGGCCATTTCCGGCATGGTCGCCTCGCTCGACCCGCACTCGGCCTATCTGGACAAGAAGGCCTACAAGGAGCTGCGTGAAGGCACCATGGGCAAGTTCGTCGGCCTGGGCATCGAGGTCGGCATGGAAGACGGCTACGTCAAGGTGATCTCGCCGATCGAGGATTCCCCGGCGTTCAAGGCCGGCATCAAGGCCGGCGACCTGATCACCCGCCTGGACAGCACCCCGGTCAAGGGCCTGACCCTGGACGAGGCGGTCAAGAAGATGCGCGGCGAGCCCAACACCAAGATCACGCTGACCATCGCCCGCAAGGAAGAAGACAAGCCCATCATCCTGACCATCACGCGCCAGGAAATCCGCGTGCAGAGCGTCAAGTCCAAGGTCATCGAACCGGGCTACGCCTGGCTGCGCGTGACCCAGTTCCAGGAGCCGACGGTGGACGACATGGCCAAGAAACTGGCCGCCATCTACGCCCAGGAGCCGAACCTGAAGGGCATCGTGCTGGACCTGCGCAATGACCCGGGCGGCGTGCTGCCCGGCGCCATCGGCGTGTCGGCCGCCTTCCTGCCCAAGGACGCGGTGGTGGTCTCGACCAACGGCCAGATCCCCAGCTCCAAGCAGACCTTCTACGCCAAGCGCGAGTTCTACGCCACCAACCCGCTGAACGACCCGCTGTCGCGCCTGCCGGACGCCATCAAGAAGGTGCCGATGGTGGTGCTGATCAACAGCGGCTCGGCCTCCGCTTCCGAAATCGTGGCCGGCGCGCTGCAGGATTACAAGCGCGCCACCATCATGGGCACGCAGTCCTTCGGCAAGGGTTCGGTGCAGTCGGTGATCGCATTGCCGCCGGAAAAGAACACCGCCGTCAAGCTCACCACCGCCCGCTACTTCACTCCCAAGGGTCGTTCGATCCAGGCGCGCGGCATCGTGCCTGACATCATGGTCGACGAGTATCCGGACGGCGATGGCCTCAACGGCCTGCGCCTGCGCGAAGCCGACCTGTCCAAGCACCTGACCAACGACACCGACAAGTCGGCCGAAGTGAAGGCGCAGACGCTGGACGAGCAGGCCGAGGAACGCCTGATCGCCGCCGAGAAGAAGCGCAAGCCGCTGGACTTCGGCAGCAAGGACGATTTCCAGTTGTCCCAGGCGCTGAACCACCTGAAGGGCCTGCCGGTGAAGGTCTCCAACGCCAAGCCTGAAGTGCGCAACGAAGAAGGCAAGCAGGACACGCCGGTGAAGGACGATCGCAAGGACAACAAGGCGCCGCCGGAAAAGATCGACACCAAGTAATCGCTTCGCACCAGATCGCCCCGGGCCGCTGCCAGCAAGCAGTGGCCCTTTTTCATGGGACGACACAACCAGCCCGACAGGCCCGCCATGGACGACCAACAGCTGCTGCGCTATTCGCGCCACATCCTGCTCGACGAGATCGACATCGAAGGCCAGTCGCGCCTGCTGGCCGCCCACGCGCTGGTGATCGGCGCCGGCGGCCTGGGTTCGCCGGCCGCGCTGTACCTGGCCTCGGCCGGGATCGGCCGCATCACGCTGGTCGACAACGATACGGTGGATCTGACCAACCTGCAGCGCCAGATCATGCACACCACCGCGCGCGTGGGCCAGCCCAAGGTCGAATCGGGCCGCGCGGCGCTGGCGCAGATCAATCCGGGCGTCGCCGTCACGGCGCTGGCCGAGCGCGTCGAAGGCGCGCGCCTGCAGGAGCTGGTGGCCTCGGCCGACGTCGTGCTGGACTGCAGCGACAACTTTGCCACCCGCCACGCCGTCAATCTCGCCTGCGTCCAGGCCGGGGTGCCGCTGGTGTCGGGCGCGGCGATCCGCTTCGACGGCCAGGTCAGCGTGTTCGACACGCGCCGTGACGACGCCCCCTGCTACGCCTGCCTGTTCCCGCCCGAGCGCGAGTTCGAGGAGGTGCAATGTTCGGTGATGGGCGTGTTCTCGCCGCTGGTGGGCATCATCGGCACCATGCAGGCGGCCGAAGCGCTCAAGCTGGTAGCCGGCATCGGCCGTTCACTGGCCGGGCGCCTGCTGATCCTGGATGCGCGCGAGATGGAATGGACGCAGATCGCCGTGGCGCGCGACCGCAATTGCCCGGTGTGCGGGAAAAGGCACGCCTAGGCGGCCTCCCTTGCCGCGAAGGCAAGCCTGCGGCCTCCACTTCCGGCCGATCTTCTGGTATAAACTGTACTCGGTTTGCCGCCGGAAACACGCGGCAAACCGGCCAGGTTGATGCTCGGAACGACCACAATTCCTAATTCTTGAGCCGATCGGCCGCCAACGCTGTGCCCGCACAGGGGATCTCATGAACGGCTCCATGCAAAGCGCACCAGCCTACAAGCCGCCGCGACGATGTCCGGCAGGGCGGGCTGTCCCCGCGCCGGCGCGCCGGCCCCGGCCCGATGGCCTCTTGGCATCCGGAAGCGTTGGTGTACAATCCTTGACCGCGAAAAAGGCTGCGCCATCTGCAGCCTGGTCCGGCAGGCAAGATCAACGTCGGCGATGCGGCCGCGCGAACTTCAAGCGAAGAGGTGCCAACGCGGCAAGGGAAGTGGATTCACAAGCGACCAGTTCCGGCAGCGAAGTATCAGTATCCGCCGGGAAAATGGATTAGTTGAAAAACCCCGTAGTATTGAAAGTAAGCGAAGTGGCAACCAAAACTCCCAAAACTACCCCTGCAGCGCAACAATTGCTGACTGAGGAGCAAATCCTCAAGATGGATGAGAAGGACTACATGAACGAAGCGCAGCTCGCTTTCTTCAAGGCCCGTCTCCAGCAACTGGAAAAGGATCTGCTCAAGAACGCGGATGAAACCACCGAACACCTGCGCGAAACCGTGCTGGTGCCCGATCCCGCCGACCGCGCCACGATCGAGGAAGAACACGCCCTCGAACTGCGCACCCGCGACCGCGAACGCAAGCTGCTGAAGAAAGTTCAGCAGTCCATCGTCTCGATCGACAACGGCGACTACGGCTGGTGTGAAGAAACCGGTGAACCCATCGGCATCCCGCGTCTGCTGGCGCGTCCCACCGCGACCCTGTCGCTGGAGGCGCAGCAACGCCGCGAGTTGAAGCAAAAGCTTTACGGCGACTGATCCCCGCCGTGCAGGAACAGCCCGGGCCGCTGGCCGGCCGGGCAACAGCGCCGGCAGCGTGGCCGTCGGCGCGGGTCGACTGACCGCATCGTTTTCGGCGGCGCCTGCGGCGCCGCCGCGCAGTTTCTGCAGTGCCCGGCCTGATCCGGTCGCCTGCATGGCCGCATCACCCGCTTGACCCCGATTTTCCGGAACGCCGGCGCATGCCGCCAGGCGCTTCCGACACAAGAACACCGCACATGCCCATCCTGCGTTCCATGCGTAGCTCCATCTTCATCGCCTTGCTGGCGATGTCGGTGCTGTTCGCGCAGATGCTGGGCTTCGTGCACGGCATCGCGCACGCCGGCTGGCAGCCGGGCGCGGTGCATTCGCTGATCGACGAGTCGCTGTTCGACTACGGCGACGCCCAGGAAGACGCCGTCGCCGACGCAAAGCAGACCGGTCCGCAATCCGGCCAGCATGCGCACGACCTGCATCACTCCTGCGCCGCCTACGACGCCGCCACGCTGTCGGCCGGCGTGCATTTCGATTTCCCGCCGCTGCCGCTGATGCCGCCGGTGCGCGTGCTGGCGCTGTGGCAGGCCTTCGCCTCCTGGGATGCGCCGCTCAACTGCCATTTCTCCTCGCGCGCGCCGCCGCGCTGAATTCCCTCCCTCCTGACTTCTGATTTTCGTTGCCGGTTGTCCCTCGTGCTTCCGGCCGCGCGCGCATGGCGCCGCCTTCAAGGCCGGCATGCGCCGCCGCGGCATGGGCACGTCCGGACGGCCGGCGTATCCCGCGCCGCCTGACATCCCTCCTGTCCACGCAGGCTGGCGGCGCTTCGCGCATCAACACGCGCACACCAAGGAATTCTCATGGCACTTCAACGCCAACTCATCGCCGCCGCGGTCGTCTCCGCGCTGGCCGCATGGTCCGCCTCCGCCTCGGCCCAGACCGCAACCGCCGGCAGCGACAACGCCGCCCCGGCGCAGCCCGCGCTGCAACCCATCGTCGTCACCGCCAACCCGTTCGCATCCGAAGAAGACGTGCAGGTGCTCACGCCCGCCAAGGTGCTGGCCGGCGACGAGCTCAAGAACAAGCTGGGCAACTCGCTGGGCGAGACGCTCTCGTCCGAACTGGGCGTGTCGGCCTCGGCCTTCGGCGCCGGCGCCTCGCGTCCCATCATCCGCGGCATGGAAGGCCCGCGCGTGATGATCCTGCAAAACGGCATGGGCGTGTCCGACGTCTCCACCGTCTCCAACGACCACGCGGTCGCCACCGAGGCCGCCACCGCGCGCCAGATCGAGATCCTGCGCGGTCCGGCGGCGTTGCTGTACGGCTCGGGCGCCATCGGCGGGCTGGTCAACGTGGTCAATGACCGCATTCCCACCGAACTGGTCGGCAAGCCCACCGGCACCGTCGAGGGCCGCTACGGCACGGTCGACGGCATGAAGAACGGCTCCTTCTCGCTGGATACCTCGGCCGGCCAGATCGGCCTGCACGTGGACGGCAACTACCGCGACAGCGACAACTACAAGATCCCCGGCAATGCCAAACAGGGCGACGCCTCCAGCGCCTCGGGCCGCCTGCCCAACTCGTTCACGCACGAGACCAGCGGCGGCGTGGGCGCGTCCTATGTCGCTAACTGGGGCTACGTGGGCCTGTCGGCGTCGACGCTGGACGACCACTACGGCATCCCCACCTCCGAGATGTCCTTCATCGACCTGCACCAGAGCCGCTACGACATCGATACGCTGGTCAACAACCCCTTCGCCGGCATCGAGAAGTTCCGCTTCAAGTTCGGCTACACCGATTACACCCACACCGAAAAGCAGCAAGACGGTACTCCCGCTACCGTGTTCAAGAACCGCGTGCTGCAGACCCGCTGGGAACTGACCCATGCCCCGCTTGCCGGCTGGCACGGCACCTTCGGCGTGCAGACCGAGCAGGGCAATTACTCGGCGCTGTCGGCCTCCAGCGGCACCTCGGAGCTGACGCCGCCGACCCGTTCGCAATCCTTCGCCGGCTTCCTGGTGGAAGAGCGCCAGTTCGGCCAGGTGCTGGCCAGCGCCGGCCTGCGCGGCGAAAGCGTGAGTCGTCGTCCGGACGGCACCAGCGGTCAGCAGGGACGCGACTTCAGCCTGCTCTCGTGGTCGGCCGGCGCGCTGTGGACCTTCCAGCCCGGTTACGGCCTGGGCCTGACCTACTCGCTGGCGCAGCGCGCGCCGACGGTGGAGGAGCTGTATTCCAACGGCCCGCATGAATCGACCGCCACCTTCGACATCGGCAGCAGCCAGCTGAAGAAGGAGACCTCCCACAACATCGAGCTGACGCTGCAAAAGACCGAAGGCATGTGGCGCTGGAAGGGCAACCTGTTCCGCAACAAGGTGCAGAACTACATCTACGGCCGCACCAACGGCCAGGTCGACGACAGCGGCGCGGCCGATCCGTCGGGCGAATTCACGCAACGCCTGTGGTCGCAGGGCGACGCCACCATCCGCGGCGCCGAGGCCGAACTCACCTGGAACTGGAACGGCGAGGGCTTCTCGGCGCGTACCTTCGCCGACACCTCGCGCGGCACGCTGGACGACCAGGGCAACCTGCCGCTGCAGCCGGCCACGCGCTATGGCATCGAGCTCGGCTACAAGTCCGGCCCCTGGGCCGGCGGCATGAAGGCGCTGCGCGCGCAGAAGCAGGACCGCCTGGCTTCTTTCGAGAGCTATGAGACGCCGGCCTACACGCAGCTCGACGCCAACCTGTCGTACACGCAAAAGCTCAACGGCGTGAAGCTCACCTGGTTCGCGCTGGCGCGCAACCTGCTGAACCAGGATATCCGCCTGTCCACCTCGGTGCTCAAGGAGTCGGTGCCGCTGGGCGGACGCAATCTGATTCTCGGCGTGCGCACCAGCTTCTGACCCGCCGCTACCGTGTGCCAGCGGGAAGGCCTGCCTTCCCGCCAGCGCGGCTTGCCCGGCCTGCTTCCGTGCGGAGGCGGCCGGGTTTTTTTATGGCGGCGCGGCGGCGCCGGCGACGCGCTCGCAAGGCTGAGGTTTTGGTTTAGTATTGGATTCCCACCTGCCCCGTCATCCGGAAACATGCAAAAAATTCTCTTTGGCCGCATCGCGCTGGCCGGTTTCATGTTGCTTGGCGCGGCGCCGGCCGGCGCCGCCGTCACCAGCGCTCCGGAGCGGGTGCAGGTCGTGCGCATCGGCTTCAGCGGTCCGCTGACGGGCCCCAACGCCGTCATCGGCGTCGATGCGCTCAACGGCATGCAGATCGCGGTGGACCGGCTCAACCAGCAGGGCATCGAGATCGACGGCAAGTCGCTGCGCTTCGAGACGGTGGTGCGCGACGACCAGTCGGATCCCCAGCGCGGCCTGGAGATCGCCCGCGAGCTGGCCGGCAGCGGCATCAGCGCGCTGCTGGGACCGGTCAATTCGGGCGTGGCGCTGGCGGTCGTCAAGACCTACAACGACGCCCAGACGCCGGTGCTGACGGCCGCGTCCAATCCCAAGGTCACGCAGGCGGGGCTGCCGTACGTCTTTCGCATCGTCGCCAGCGACGGCGACATCGGCGCCAAGATGGCGCAGTACGCCTCCCGCAACCTCAAGCTGCGCAGCGTGGCCGTCATCGACGATGGCAGTCCCTACGCCCAAGGACTGATCGACGCGTTCCAGAAGAGCGCCAAGGGGCTGGGCATGCAAAGCCTCCAGCGCGAGCTGGTGCCCGAACAGGCGGCCGAATCGGTGGCGGCGGATGCCCTGCAGCGCATCCGTGACGGCGGCGCGCAGGCGGTGTTCATCGGCGCCTATTCGATGCAGTCGGGGCGGCTGATCAAGCTGATGCGGCAGATGAAGATCGATGTGCCGGTGATGGGCGGCGACGCGCTGTGTTCGGCCGCGGTGGCGAAGGTGGCGGGCGATGCGGTGAAGGACAATACCTATTGCGTGCTGGGCGGCGCCTGGCTGACCAAGGCGGCCGACGGCGCGGTGTTTGCGGCGGGCTTCCAGCGCAAGTTCGGGCGCGTGCCCGATGTCTATGCGGCGTCCTATTTCGACGGCGTGATGCTGCTGGCCCAGGCCATCAAATCCACCGGCTCGCTGGAAGGCAGCCAGCTGATGTCGGCGCTGGCGCGCACGCGCTACAAGGGCATCACCGCCAGCTACGAGTTCAACGCCCAGCGCGACCTCAAGGAGTCGACCGTGACCATCCTGCGCTTCAAGGGCGGCGAGCTGTCGCCGCTGGCCAGCTTCTGAGCCGGCCGGCGGACGTCATCTTCCATCACGGAGCGGGCGGGAAATCCACCACGGTGTCGTTGACGCGGTTGAACAGGTTGGTCAGCGTGATGGCGCTGATGGCCAGCAGCGTGTCGACGATCTGGGCATCGCTGTAGACCGCGCGCACGCGCTCCACCAGCGCCGCGGACACGGTGCCGCGGGTGCCGACCAGGCCGCGGGCGAATTCGGCCAGCAGGTCCAGCTTTTCATCGCCGCCGGCGCTGCCGTGGCGCGCGCCCAGCATGGCCTGGTTGTCCAGGCCGGCCTTCTTGCCCATCAGCGTGTGGGCCGCCAGGCAGTAGTCGCAGCCGGCCTTTTCGCTGACCGCCAGCTTGACGATTTCAATTTCCCGGGCCGACAGGCTGCTCTTGCGCAGCGCGCCGTCCAGGTGCAGTACGGACTCCAGCGCCACCGGGCTCAGCATGCCCATGTTGGCGTAAGCGTTGGGCACCATGCCGGCGGCGGCCTTGATGGCGGTGAACAGTTGGGCGGCCTGGCCGCTGGCTTCGGTGATCGGCTGGGTGGTGAGACGGGGCATGACTTTCTCCTTGGCTGGATTGCGCAGGCATCCGTCGGCGGCGGAATTGCCGTTTGATCGGTCCTGCGCATGGCTGTAATGTAAGTCGATGCGATGAAATTATTAATGCTATTAAATCGCTTAAAATTGCTCAAAAATCTCAAGCGATCAGACCATGGATGCCCTCAGCCGACTGTTGTCCCTGCACCCGGTGCGCGCCGCGCTGGACATCCGCTGCCGCTTCGGCGAGCCATGGAACCTGCCGCATGAGGGGCAGGCCTTCGGCGTCGCGCCTTACCATTTCATCCTCGAGGGACGCGCCCGGCTGGAGGTCGAGGGCCGCGAACCCATGCAATTGCAGCCCGGCGACCTGGTGCTGTTTACCCGCGGCGCGGCGCACGTCATCTACACCGCGCCGCCGCAGGACGCGGTGGCGGTGCGCGTGGTCGATCCCGGCGCCTCGTTGCGGCTGCACATCAACGACGAGGCCGGCGGCGGCCGACGACCGGTGTCCGATTTCCTGTGCGGGCAATTCCATTTCGAGTCGCCGCAATCCAACGCCCTGATGCAGGCGCTGCCCGACGTGGTGCTGGTGCGCGGCGCCGAACTGCCGGACGGCCACGGCCTGCGCGTGCTGGCCACGCTGTTGCGCGACGAGTGCGGCGGCGCCGACGGCAGCGGGCAGTTGCGCGAAGGAGCGCAGGCGGTGGTGAGCGGATTGGCCGCGGCGCTGTTCGGACTGGCGATTCGCGCCTGGCTGGGTCAGGGAGGGCCGCAGCCGGGTTTGCTGGCGCTGCTGGCGCATCCGCGCCTGCAGCGCGCGGTGCAGGCCATGCTGGAGGCGCCGCAGGAGGAGTGGCCGCTGGAGCGCCTGGCCGAGGCCTGCCACATGTCGCGCGCGACCTTTGCGCGGCAGTTCCGCGAGGCCGGCGCAACCACGCCGGGCGAGGTGCTGCAGCAGCTGCGCATGGCGCAGGCGGCGAAACTTTTGAGGTACGGCAAGATGGGGACGGCCGAGATCGGCGAAGCTGTCGGCTACCAGTCGGAGGCGGCGTTCAACCGGGTGTTCAAGAAATACAGCGGGGTGGGGCCGGGCGCCTATCGCCGCCGGCAGCGCGCCGGCGAGCCAGGCGCATGAAGGGGCAGCGGATCAGCGGATCGGCAGGCGGATGGTGTTCTTCACTTCTTCCATCACCGCGTAGGTGTGGGTCTCGCGCACACCCTTCAATTGCAGCAGCGACTTGCCGAGGAATTCGCGATAGGCGTTCATGTCCTTGACGCGCGACTTGACCAGGTAGTCGAAGCCGCCCGCCACCATGTGGCACTCCATGATCTCGGGAATGCTCTGCACGCTCTTCTTGAATTCGGCGAAGACGTCGGGCGTGGTGCGGTCCAGCACCACCTCGATGAACACCAGCAGCGACACGTCCAGCAGCTCGGGATTCAACTGCGCGGCGAAGCCCAGGATGTAGCCGGCTTCCTGCAGTTTGCGCACCCGTTCCAGGCAGGCCGCGGGCGACAGGTTCACGCGCGCGGCGAGGTCGACGTTGCTGATGCGCCCGTCGTTTTGGAGTTCCGCCAGAATTTTCTTGCTGATCTTGTCGAGCGCAGCCATGGTTTCTGAATTTTATTCAGCGAAATAATTTTTAAGAGAATTTAATTCTGATTATAAAGGCAATAAACGCGCCTAATATCAGGAAAGAGAAAATAGAATCCTCCCTCATAAAAAAATACAACGTAATGCGGGCACGGTGCGCCAACGGCGGCGCATCTGCGCGGATCGCAGCAGCATTTTCCGGAACCACTTTTACGAGTTTCATATGTTCGTACCTGCAAAGGCGCAGTCAGTACAGCATCGACGGAACCGCGGCCGGCGTCTCACAAGGACGTCGTCGGCGGCATATCCTGCTTTTCCAGCGTTTTAAGTTTTAACTTATCCAACCGCAGTCTGACTTTCTAGAAGAGAGGAAACACCCCATGTTCAAGCGCGTCTCCGGACTCAACATCATCGCCGCCTCGCTGGCGCTGATCCCCGCCTTCGCCATGGCGCAGGAAACCCAGGTGGTCAAGATCGGCTTCTCCAGCCCGCTGACCGGTCCGCAGGCATCGGCCGGCAAGGACAACCAGGGCGGCCTGATGATGGCCGTCGAGCGCCTGAATGCGCAGCCCATCACCGTGGGCGGCAAGAAGATCAAGTTCGAAGTCATCGCCGAAGACGACCAGGCCGATCCGAAGTCGGGTGTGGCCGCCGCGCAAAAGCTGGCCGACCAGGGCATCAAGGCCATCGTCGGTCCCTACAACTCGGGCGTGACCATCCCCGCTTCGCGCGTGTTCAATGACGCCGGCATCGTCGTGGCCACCGTGGCTTCCAATCCGAAGATCACCCAGCAAGGCTTTGCCACCCTGTTCCGCGTTGCGGCCAGCGACAGCCAGCTGGGCGGCAAGATGGCCCTGTACGCGGCCAAGGAACTGAAACTCAAGCGCGTCTCGGTGATCGACGACCGCACCGCCTACGGCCAGGGCCTGGCTGAAGAGTTCAGCAAGGTCGCCAAGGCCAACGGCCTGGAAGTGGTCAGCAAGGACTTCACCAACGACAAGGCCACCGACTTCACCGCCATCCTGACCTCCATCAAGGGCAAGAAGCCCGACGCCGTGTTCATCGGCGGCTACGCGCCGCAAGGCGGCCCGATCAAGCGCCAGATGAAGCAGCTGGGCATCGACGTGGTGCTGATGGGCGGCGACGGCATCTGCTCGCCGGAAATGGGCCGCCTGGGCGGCGACGCCATCGGTGAATCCGTCTACTGTACCCAAGGCGGCACCATGCTGGACAAGGCCAAGGAAGGCAAGGTCTTCGCCGACGACTACCAGAAGAAGTTCGGCCGTCCTGCGGAAACCTACGCCGTGTCGTTCTACGACGGCATGATGCTGATCGCCGAAGCGATGAAGAAGGCCAACTCGGTCGAGCCCAAGCAGTTCGGCCCCGAGCTGGCCAAGATCAGCTACAAGGGTGTGGCCGGCCAGTACGACTTCGACGCCAACCACGACCTGAAGCAATCCCCGGTGACCGTGTACCGTTTCAAGAACGGCCTGCCGGTGCCGCTGACCAGCTACTGATCGGCCGCGCGCCTGTCTTAGCCTGAATCCCGCCGCGCCGGCAGTTGCCGGGGCGGCGGGCGGCAAGCACCCGATCAGGTTCAATTCCCCGCAGTTCCCCATTCGCGCAGTACCCGTTTCCGTCGGCATCGCCTGCGGCGGGCCGGTTTTTGCCGCGCGCGATGGAAGGCCGCAAGGTGGTACTCTTTTGCCTCCGCCGCCACCTGCCGCAACCCGTAGAAGGAAGTCCATGCTCAGCTATACCCGCACCGTCCAGACCATCGATGCCCATACCGGCGGCGAGCCGCTGCGCATCCTGGTATCCGGCCTGCCCAAGATCCCGGCCGGCAACATCCTGCAGCAGCGCGCCTGGTTGAAGGAAAACCGCGACGACCTGCGCCAGTTCCTGATGAACGAGCCGCGCGGTCACGCCGACATGTACGGCGCCTACCTGCTGCCGCCGGTCACCGCCGGCGCCGACTTCGGCGTCATCTTCATCCACAACGAAGGCTACAGCGACATGTGCGGCCACGGCATCATCGCCCTGGGCAAGGTGCTGGTCGAGATGGGTTACGTGGAACCGGTGTCGCCGGTCACCCGCATCTGCTTCGACGCCCCGGCCGGCTTCATCGAAGCCTTCGTCGAATGGGACGGCAAGCGCGCCGGCAAGGTGAGCTTCAACAACGTGCCGGCCTTCATCTACCAGCGCGACGTCGAAGTGGATACGCCCAGCTTCGGCAAGATCACCGGCGACATCGTCTTCGGCGGCGCCTTCTACTACTACATCAACGCCGCGCAGACCGGCCTGACCGTGAAGCCCGAACTGGTGCGCCAGCTGATCCAGCTGGGCGCCGAGACCAAGGCCGCGGTGATCGCCAAGGTCAGGATCCAGCATCCGCTGGAGCCGGGCCTGAACACCCTGTACGGCACCATTGTCGACAGCGAACGCAATTTCCCCGGCGCCGACCAGTCCAACGTGTGCATCTTCGCCGACCGCGAAGTGGACCGCTCGCCCACCGGCACCGGCACCTCCGGCCGCGCCGCGCAGCTGTTCCTGCGCGGACAGCTGGCGCTGAACCAGAACTACGTCAACGGCAGCATCGTCGGCAGCAACTTCGGCGTGCGCGTGACCGCGCCCACCAAGGTCGGCGAGTTCGACGGCGCGCTCACCGAGGTCAGCGGCTACGCCCACATCATGAGCACCAACCAGTGGGTGCTGGAAGAGTCCGATCCCTTCCCGACCGGTTTCTTCCTGCGCTGATTACCAAGGATCGCCCGCATGCATATCCTCGACGCACAACAAACCGCAGCCGCGCTGCCCTACGCGCAACTGGTCGACGCGCTGGAAACGGCTGCGCAGCAATTCGTCAGCGGCGCCATCCGCGCGCCCGAACGCCAGGTGGTGCCGATCGACGCCGCCAGCGTGCTGCTCTCGATGCCGGCCATCGCCGACGACCTGTCGGTGACCAAGCTGATCACCGTGCACGCCGACAACGGCCAGCACGGCCTGCCCGCCATCCAGGGCGAGGTGGTGGCCTTCGAGACGCAGACCGGCCGCCGCATTGCGCTCATGGACGGCCCCACCGTCACCGGTCGCCGCACCGCCGCCATGACCATGCTGGGCATCAAGACCCTGCTGCCGCGCGCGCCGAAGTCGGCGCTGCTGATCGGCACCGGCGTGCAGGCCGCGGCGCATGCCGACGCGCTGGCAGAGTTCTTCGGCGTCACCCAGTTCTGGGTGGCCGCGCGCGACCTGGCGCGCACGCAGGCTTTCTGCAGCGCCCTGGGCGAGCGTCATCCGCAGGCCGTGGCAAGCCCCTTGCCGGCCGAACTGCTGCAGCATGACCTGCCCAGGACCGACGTGCTGATCGCGCTGACCACGTCGCGCAGCGCCGTCATCCCCGAGCAGGTCGCGCCGGACACGCTGGCCATCGGCGTGGGCGCCTTCAAGCCCGACATGGTCGAGTTCCCGGCATCACTCTTGCATGCACGTTCCATCGTGGTCGATGACCTCGGCGGCGCGCACCACGAAGCCGGCGACCTGATCCAGGCCAAGGTGAACTGGAACGGCGTCATCGCCATCGGCGATGTGCTCTCGGGCAAGGTCGACCGCGCGGCGCTGGCGAAGAACGGCGCGCTGCCGGTCTTCAAGACCGTCGGCCAGGCCTCCTGGGACCTGGCCGCGGCGCGCGTGATGCGAGCGTCGTTGGCGCAGTGAAATCAGTCATCGAGCGCGAACCTGGTTCGCGCTCTTTTCTTATCAGCAGCAAGCAGTAGATCAACAGATACAAAAAGGGAGAACCCAATGACATGCACACGGCAGCGCCGTCCACAAGGCGCAAGCATCCCCACCACCCGGCCATCGGCCCGACCGTAAAGACCCAGAGGAGACATCAAGTCATGGACATTTTCATCCAGCAGATCATCAACGGATTGGTGCTAGGCAGCATGTATGCGCTGATCGCGTTGGGTTACACGATGGTGTACGGGGTGCTGAACCTGATCAACTTCGCGCACGGGGACATTTTGATGGTGGGGGCGATGGTGGGTTTGTCGCTGCTCAAACTGGTGCAGAACGTGGCGCCGCAGTTGCCCGGCATCGTGCAGCTGATCATCGCCATCGTGGGTGCGATCCCGGTGTGCATCGTGGTCAGCCTGGTGATCGAGCGGGTGGCGTACCGGCCGCTGCGCAACGCGCCGCGCCTGGCGCCGCTGATCACGGCCATCGGCGTGTCGATCCTGTTGCAGACCATCGCCATGATGATCTGGGGCCGCAGCCCGCTGCCGTTCCCGCAGGTGATGCCGTCCAACCCGGTGCATATCGCCGGCGCTTTGATCTCGCCCACGCAGATCATGCTGCTGGTGCTGGCGGTGCTGGCGATGCTGGGCCTGGTGCTGATCGTGGAGAAGACCAAGATGGGTCGCGCCATGCGCGCTACCGCCGAGAACCCGCGCATTGCGGGTTTGATGGGGGTGGATTCGAACAAGGTGATCGTGGTGACGTTCGCCATCGGCGCGGGCCTGGCGGCCATTGCCGGCGTGATGTGGGCGGCGAACTACTCGACCGCGCAGTTCGCGATGGGCTTCGTGCCGGGCCTGAAGGCCTTCTCGGCGGCGGTGCTGGGCGGCATCGGCAACATCTACGGGGCCATGCTGGGCGGTATCTTGCTGGGCCTGATCGAGAGCCTGGGCGCCGGTTACATCGGCGACCTGACGGGCGATTTCCTGGGCAGCAACTACCAGGACATCTTCGCCTTCATCGTGCTGATCATCGTCCTCACGTTGCGCCCGTCCGGCATCATGGGTGAACGAGTAGCCGACCGCGCTTAAGCCTCAATCAACATTACACAGAAGAGAAG
>NZ_NJGU01000020.1 GCF_002213415.1 Herbaspirillum robiniae
GCCAACGCTTGCCACCACCTTCGTCATCCCGGCGAAAGCCGGGATCCAGTGGCTTTCGTTGCGCATCGACGGTCGCTGAACGACGCTGGATCCTGACTTTCGTCAGGATGACGGAGAAGGAAGATGGGCCGTCAGGTCTCACAGGCTTCATCTGCGATCGATGGACTCAGCAAGACCATCGACATTCCTACCACCGCCAACGCTCACCTCCACCTCCGTCATCCCGGCGAACGCCGGGATCCAGTGGCTTTCGTTGTGCATCGACGGCTGCTGAACGACGCTGGATCCTGACTTTCGTCAGGATGACGGAGAAGGGGATGGGGTAGTCGGACTTGTCATTGGCGTCTGGTGCGACCTGTGCACAAGACAGCCGGCTTTCCTCCCACCTCCGTCATCCCGGCGCACGCCGGGATCCAGCGTCTTTCGTCGCAGATCGACGCCAGTCTCTTCCATCGCACGCAGCGCTCACTACCCAGCCGCCCCCGCAAATTCCACACAGCGCCGCGCCAGCGTATCGGTGGGATCGACCAGCGCGATGCGTTTGCCGTCCTCCAGCGCCAGCTCGGCGAACGGCAGCAACAGCGGCAGTTCGGTGCAGCCGAGTATCACCACCTCGGCGCCTTGCCGAACCAGGTCGTCCAGGCCGGCGCGGAGGTCGTCCTGGCAGCGGCCTTGCGTGTGGCCGGCCTTCACCCCTTCGCGGCCGTAGATCGCTTCCATCACGCGCTCTTGCGCGGCGGGGGAGGGCGCCAGTTGCTGCAGTCCCTGTTCTTCCAGCGCGCGCTGGTAGACGCCGCTGCCCAGCGTGCCGGAGGTGGCCAGGAGGCCGACCTGTTTCAGCTCCGGATAACGCTCGCGGATGCTTTGCACCGTCACCGTCAGCATGTTGACGATGGGGATCGACAGGCTGGACTGGATGCGCTCCACATAGGCATGCGCGGTGTTGCAGGGAATGGCGATCAGGTCGGCGCCGCCGTCTTCCAGTTTCTTGCAGGTGGCGTACAGCGCGATGGTCGGGTCCTGGCCGTGGCCGACCAGGTTGTCGGTGCGGTCTGGGATCTGCGGGTTCTGTTCCACGTGCACCTTGATGTGGTCCTGGTCGCGCGCGGCGGGTGTGTTGCGCACGATCTTCTGCATGAAATCCACGGTCGCCGCCGGGCCCACGCCGCCCACCACGCCGACCTTGAACGGCTTGGCGGCGGCCTCGCCCTGGCTGTCGGCCACGTATTGCGCATACACCCGGTTGGTGTCCACCAGCGGTACCGCCAGCGGCGTCACCGCGTGCGCCACCAGCGCGACTTCGGTCAGGCCGGGCAGGATCAGGTCCACTTCCTGCGCGGCCAGGTCGCGCGCCGCCTCGGTCAGCAGCTGCAGCGGCCGGCCGCCCAGGTTGCCGCGCTTGATGCCGTCTTCGCCGTACACCGCCTCGGTCACCAGGTCGCGCCCCTGCACCGTGCGCGGATAGCGCACCTCGAACGAGGCCTCGGGGAAGTAGCGCTCGAACAGGCCCGAGCTGCGCGTGGCGTCCGAGGTCAGCACGCCGATGCGCCGCGCTTGCGGATGCGTCTGGCGCACGTGGTGCTTCAGCGCTTCCATCATGTCGACGATGGGCAGGGCGGTGTTGGCGCGCAGCTCGTCGAGGAAGGTGTGGCTGAGAAAGCAGGGCAGCACCACCGCACCTACGCCGCGCTTCTCGAAGTCGCGGATCATGTCGAACACGTACAGCTTGCGCTCGGTGGTGGCGGCGGCGACGCTGGCCGAGCCGCTGCCGCGAAACGGGTGCTGCTCGAAGACGACGTCGGCGTCCGCGATGCCGCCGCGCGCGGCCATGGCCTGCATCAGTTTGAAGAAGACGTCGGCCGAGGCCAGCGGACCGAGTCCGCCGACGATGCCGTAGGAGCGGCGGGTGTTGTTACGGGGAGTGGTCATGCTGGTCCTTGCGCGGGTTGCCGCCTTGTCGTCGATGCAGCCAGTATGCGCGCAGGCGGCAGCGGCGCCGATGCATTGCGCGCATGGAGCGGGGGCGGCGCGGGCGTTTGGGGCGGCGGGCTCATGCGTATTGGACATAAGGCGCGCGTGGACCTACGTATCCGTCCCGCTTATCCGTGCCATGCGATGCATGAATTTGATTTATCGTAACTGCGCACCTACCATGCAGTCAGCGTCGCAAAGCCTTTGGCTGTGCGGCTTTGCGGCCGATCGTGCCGCTTTTCGCCTTGCAGATCATGCCCAATATCGAAATGTTCGTCGTCGAAGGCTACAGCGACCAGCAGAAGGAAGCGCTGGTGGCCGCCCTGACCCATGCCACCGTCGAGGCCATCGGCGCGCCCATCGACTCGGTGCGCGTGTGGCTGACCGAGGTGCCGCCCAGGCAGTTCGGCGTCGCCGGAAAATCGCTGGCGGCGCTTGGCGTGCCGCGCGCACAGCAGGGCTAGGAGGCGCCATGTCCATCATCCAGGTTTTTTTCATCGCCGGCCGCACCGACGAGCAGAAGGAGCGGCTGATCGCCGCGCTGACCGACGCCGCCGTCCATACCGTGGGGATGGCGCGCGAAGAAGTGCGCGTGATCCTCAAAGACATCCCCAACACCGAATACGGCATTTCCGGCAAGACCGCGAAATCGCTGGGCCGCGGCGTCGACCGCCACGGCCGCACGCCGGATGCCGGATGCGTCGTGACGGCGTCCTGATCCCCACCTGTTTCATTTGGCTGGTCCGAACAACGTCGTGGTTGTGTTTTGCAGTTTGGACCCTTTTGCGGGGCACGTTCGCGTGCCCCTTTTTTCGTCCGTGCAATGCGTTCCGGCGACGGCGACGTCTGCGGGTAAAATGCGGGGCTGACCTTCAGGCGGGCAGCCCGGTCCGCCGCCAACCACAGACGAACAACAATGAGCTACACCCCAAGCCGCGCCATGGGCTACGGCTGCCTGATCCTTTCCATGTCCATGGTGGGCGCCTATGTCGCGCTGACCAAGCCGCTGGCGGCGGCGCTGCCGGTGTTCCTGCTGGCATGGATGCGCTTCGGCATCGGCGCGGTGGCCATGGCGCGCTGGCTGAAGAAGCCGGCCGATGAAAAGCCGCTGTCGGCGCAATCGCGCTGGCTGGTGTTCCTGGAATCCTTCCTCGGCAATTTCCTGTTCACGATCTGCATGATCACCGGCGTGTCGATGACCAGCGCGGTGTCGGCGGGTGTGATCATGTCGGCCATTCCCGCGGTGGTGGCACTGATGAGCTGGATCTTCCTGAAGGAAAAGATCACCCTGCGCGTGTGGGGCGCGGTGGCCTGCGGCGCCATCGGCATCGGCATGCTGTCGCTGGCCAAGAACACCCACGGCGACGCCGGCGGCGCGCATGCGGCCAATGCCTGGCTGGGCAACCTGCTGGTGTTCGGCGCGGTGCTGTGCGAAGGTTCGTACGCCGTGATCGGCAAGAAACTGACCGCGGTGCTGACGCCCAAGCGCATCAGCGCCGTCATCAACCTGTGGGGCCTGCTGCTGATGACGCCCATGGGCTTTTACACCGCATTGCGCTTCGACTTCGGCGCCGTGCCCGCCAACATCTGGCTGCTGCTGGTGTTCTACGCGCTGGCCGCCAGCGTGTGGACCGTCTGGCTGTGGATGACCGGGCTGAAGGTCGTTCCGGCCGGGCGCGCCGGCGTGTTCACCGTGATGCTGCCGGTGTCGGCCGCGCTGGTGGGCGTGGTCGCGCTGGGCGAGAGCCTGACGCTGTTGCAGGCCGGCGCCTTTGCCGTCGCCATGGCCGGCATGCTGCTGGCCACCTTGCCCGGCCGCGCGGCCAGGACAACCGAAACCGAATTGCCGCTGAACTGAGCGAGGAACCCATGAACAAACCGACCCGCCCCCAGGGCAAGCCCCAGTCCAAGGCGCAAAAGCCTGCCGCCAGGCCCAACCCGAACCAGAAGCCGGCAGGCCCGGCCAAGGACAAGCCCAAGACCCACGTCGCCACCGACGCCTCGCGCCGCCGCCAGCACAACGCCCATGCGGCTTCGCAGGTGATGGATGAGGGCGAGGAAGAGATGCTGCAGATGGTGGCCCTGGCCACCGCGGTTGCCGCCGGCGAGCCCGACGCCGGCGGCCGCCGCGTCGGCCAGGAAGAACTGGAGCGCATGGTGCGCAATTGCCTGCGCCAGCGCGACGACGAGACGCTGTACGAAGCGCTCGAGCAGCTGCGTTACGACAACCGCCGCGGCCACGGCCTGCTGCTGGACGTGGCCGAAGAGACGGCCGACGTGGTGCTGCTGCGCCGGGGCGAGAAGGAGATGGAGATCAACGCCTTCCTCATCCCCTTCCTGGCGCGCACGCGCGGCGGCCTGCGGCAAGAGCAGGCGCTGGCCGACGGCGACGCCTTCGACGCGCTGCGCGCCAGCCTGCAGGACGCCGGGCTGGAAAGCCCCAAGGCGCGCGTGGTGCTGGTGCACCACCTCTACCATCCGGAAGAGATCGGCGCGCTGACCTACGGCGACGTCGAGGCCATGAACCGCGACGCCTTCGCCTCGCTGACCGACAAGAAGGTCATGAGCGTGCCGGCCATCGAGCGCAGCATGCGTGGCTGGCCGGACGGCGCGTTCGGCGCCGACGACGAGGTGCTGGAATTGCGCTTCCTGCTGGGCTTCGCGCTGAAGGATCTCAACGATCCCTTCTATGCGATTCCCGCGGACGAGGCGGCCGCCGATGCCTACTTCGAGCAGCGCGCCGCGCACTTCCGCAGCTGGGCCGAGAAGTACACGCCGCTGATGCAGCAGTGCCTGACCGGCAAGCCTGCGGGGCAGGCGCAGTGCGAACTGCACTTCATGTACCAGGACCTGTTCCACGGCGCCAAGCGCACCGGCAACGCCGAGTACCGCACGCTGCAGATGTTGTCCGAACTGGAGCAGGGACTGGCGCAATCCGGCGTGGCCGCAGGCGATGCCGATGCCGTATTCGCGGTGGCCGAGGACGACGGCGAGGCGGTGCTGCAGGTCGTGCTGCGCGCCGGCGCGCGCGTGCTGGCGCGGTCCGAACAGGTGCTCGACGGCGACGCCCAGGAGCAACTGTTCGACGCGGCCGATGCCGTGTCTTCGCTGGGCGTGGCCGGCTTCAGGCTGGCCGACGCCATCGACGCCGACGGCGGCACCCAGCGCGAGCGCGACTTTCCCCGCAGCTGAGCGCTCAGTCCAGCAGCGCCTGCAGGCTCACGCCTTGCGGCTGGCAGCGGAAATACAGCTCCACCTGCATCGGCCGCCAGCCGCGCACCAGCTGGCGCAGGTCGGCCTTCATCTGCTGCTTGCCGCAGAAGTCGTAGGCCTTTTCCTTGGCAGCGGCGGTGAGCGCCGGGATGGACATGGTGTAGCTCACGCCGGTGGCGCTGACCATGAACAGGTCGCGATCCTCCGATTTGACTTCACTGAAATTGGCGCAGCCCGACAACGCGGCTGCGCCGGCGCATGCGGCCAGCAGGCTGCCGGCGCGCAGGCGGCGTGATAAGTGTGATGTGCGCATGAGACCCCCTCGTGCTTTGCTCATGAAGCTGCAATTGACTGGATTCCTTGCGGCGGTGTTGCTGCAGGGAATGAAATGCAGGAATGACAGCGTAGGCTTTTGTACCCGGGCGGTGGTGGGGTCTTACCTGGATTTACGTGGATGGCGTGGCTGTAAAAATGATGGGGGAAGTTGCAAGGATGTTGGGTTGAGGGGGGCTCTGTTGTCGGGTTGGTGGGGAGGGGGCGTTGTTGTCTGCTTTGAGGTCTTGGGAGATATCGGGGTGGGGCGACTGTAGTGACTACTCTCTTGAGCCAGCTGTGCTGTTCGTCATCTTTGTCATCTTTGTCATCGCCGACATCGCCGACATCGCCGACATCTCCGACATCTCCGACATCTCCAACATCTCCAACATCTCCAACATCTCCAACATCTCCAACATCTCCAACATCTCCA
>NZ_NJGU01000021.1 GCF_002213415.1 Herbaspirillum robiniae
GTCATCCCGGCGAAGGCCGGGATCCAGTGTCGTTCGTTGCACCTCTCCGAATCCCGTTCGGGCTGAGTAGCCGCGCATGCGGCGTATCGAAGTCAGCGTATATGCGGTTGTTCTTCGGGGTAGTCTGGTCTTGCTGCGTGCAGATGTACTGGCTCTGGTTCTATCTTTCTCCGGTCAGAAGGGAGCGCCGGGGGGCGGCCCGGCAGCCGCTCACTTTCTTTGCTCCGCCAAAGAAAGTAAGCAAAGAAAGGCGGCCGCTACCGCCCAGCCCCTTCGGGGTACCCGCTGAACCGCACGGAAAAATGGGAAAGGAGGCAAGTCGCTACGCTCCGGCCTCCTTTCTGATCCATTTTTCCGCGCGTTTCAGCGGCTGGGCAGAAGCGGACTTCTGATCCGGCTCGCCTTCGGCCTCGCGGGGCTTGCTGCTCGCTTGCGGCATCGGGTCTGTGGTTCGCGATCTCTTTCAATCCGTCCGCCTTCGGCTTCGATGTGCAGACTCGCTCTCCATTTAACCCGTCATCCCGGCGCAGGCCGGGATCCAGCGTCGTTCGTCGCGCGTCACCACCGCTGTTTTTGATCCGCGCAACCGTCAATACGCCGCATCGCGATATCCCGCCTCGCCATCACGCCACATCAAACCTCACTCCCTGCGCCAACGGCAACGCCCCGCTGAAGTTGATCGTATTGGTCGCCCGGCGCATGTAGTTCTTCCAGGCGTCCGACCCCGATTCGCGGCCGCCGCCGGTGTCTTTTTCTCCACCGAACGCGCCGCCGATTTCCGCGCCGCTGGTGCCGATGTTGACATTGGCCAGGCCGCAGTCGCTGCCGCGCGCGGACATGAACCATTCGGTCTCGCGCACGTCGTTGGAGAATACCGCCGACGATAGGCCCTGCGGCACCGCGTTGTTCATGGCGACAGCGTCGGCGAAGTCGTCGTACTCCACCACGTAGAGAATCGGCGCGAAGGTTTCTTCATGCATCACCGGCGTCTGCGCCGGCATGCGCACCAGCGCCGGTTTCACGTACCAGCTCGGCGCGCCATCACCATCGCCAACGATGACGCGTTCGCCGCCGGTGACCAGTCCGCCCTGTTCGCGCGCCAGTTGCAGCGCGTGCTGCATGGCGTCGTAGCTGCGGCCGTCGATCAGCGGGCCGACCAGCACGCCGTCGTTGCGTGGATCGCCCACGGCGAGGCCGGCGTAGGCCTGTTCGAGACGCGCGTACAACTGCGCGGCGATGCTGCGGTGGACAAACAGCCGGCGCAGCGTGGTGCAGCGCTGGCCGGCGGTGCTGACGGCGGAGAACACGATGGCGCGCAGCGCCAGTTCGATATCGGCGCTGGGGGCGACGATCATGGCGTTGTTGCCGCCCAGTTCCAGCAGGCTGCGGCCCAGGCGCTGCGCTACCTGCACCGCGACCTTGCGGCCCATCGCCACGCTGCCGGTGGCGCTGACCAGCGGCACCAGCGGCGACGACGAGAGCGCATGTCCCAGCGCGCCGCCGCCGACCAGTACCGAACACAGGCCTTCGGGCAGCAGCGCCGGATGCCTGAGGGCGAACCGGCGCGCGGCTTCGTCGAACAGGCGCATGACGGCCAGCGCACAGAGCGGCGTTTTTTCGGACGGCTTCCACACCACGCCGTTGCCGCACACCAGCGCCAGCGCGGCGTTCCAGGCCCACACGGCGACCGGGAAATTGAAGGCGGTGATCACGCCGCATACGCCCAGCGGATGCCAGGTTTCCATCATGCGGTGGCCGGGGCGTTCGGAGGCGATGGTCAGGCCGTGCAGCTGGCGCGACAGGCCGACGGCGAAGTCGCAGATGTCGATCATCTCCTGCACCTCGCCCACGCCTTCCGAGCTGATCTTGCCGGCCTCCAGCGTGACCAGCGCGCCCAGCGTCTCGCGTCGTTCGCGCAGCACCTCGCCCAGCAGGCGCACCAGTTCGCCGCGCACCGGCGCGGGGACTTCACGCCACGCCAGGAAGGCGGCGTGAGAGCGTTCGATGGCGCGTTGCGCGTCCTGTTCGCTGTGGCTGTGCAGGCGCGCCAGCAGCGCGCCGTCGCAGGGGGAGTGAACGTCGAGGTCGGCGCCGGCGGCGTCGAGTTCGGTGGGGGAAAGTCCGCAGGCGCGCAGCAGGTCGGCGGTGGTCATATGCATTCCTCTCGTCATGGTGGAAAGACGGCCGCACGCCGTGCCGGGCTGGCGGCTACATGCCGGCAGGTCCGGCGCTGCCCGCGGTCATCTTGAAGATGCCTTGCGCATTGCCGCTGTCGAAGCTCAGGTCCAGCCGCTCGACGCCCTGGTCGTCGACATAGCGGTCGCGCGAAATGAATTCGTAGAACGAGCCCGGCACCGCCTTTTCCACGATGCCGCCATGCTCGTCGCGCATCGGGCGCAGCACCGTGCAGGCGCGGTAGGCGGTCTGGCGCACCCGGCCGTTGCGCGAGACTTCGACCGTTTCCTTCATCGGCCGGCCCAGCGCGCGCTGGCGCTCGGCCACGGCTTCCACGTCCGGCACGCGGTCGGTGGCGTGGTTGAAGACATTGCCTTCGGTGGCGATCCAGGCCATCTCGCTGGATTCGCCGCGCAGCCTTTCGTACTCCGCCAAGCTGGGCAGTTCGTGCTGGCGCTCGAAGGCCGACAACAGCACCGGCAGCAGCGCCTGGGCCGCCGCCATGGGCAAGGCGCGCTCGGTTTCCAGCTGGGCCAGCAGCGCCTTGGCGTCAGCCGTCAGCGGATCGGTCGAGGTGCCGATCACGCGCGCCACCACAGCCTGGAACTCGGGCGAGAAGCGCTCGGCGTGCAGCTCGCTGACGAAGAACTGCGCGATCTCTTCCGGCGCGTCGGCATGGCCGTAGGTGCGCCCGGTCATGCGGATGCGCTCCAGCGGATACAGGCCGTTCTGCACATAGCCCAGGGGGCGCAGGATGCGCGTGATCGCCTCTTCGCCCGGCGGCAGCAGGCCGGTGTTGGCGGCCTGCACCGTGCGTAGCGCGCCGTGGTCGAAATGCATGCGCTCGCCGGCGGCCATGGCGTCGGCCACGTAGGCGGCGGCGTCCGGCACTTCCTGCAGCAGCTTTTCGAACAGCAGCATGTTCAGCGCCTGCGCCAGTTCCAGCCGCGACACCGCCTGCGCGCCCGCCGGGCGAAGCGTGCAGGCCGGCACATGCACCGAGCGCAGCAGGAAGTCGATCTGCTGCGGCGTGCGATGCGCCGCCAGAAGGGCGATCAGTTGCGAACCGTGGGCCGCCGCGGCTTCAGGCTGCGAGCTGGCGTAAGCCTGAACCGGCTGTTGAGCTGTCATGCTGGTCTCCTGTGGATTGGACTGCCACAGTGTAACGCTGCCGGCGCCCGTCTTCAGGGCCGGCATAGGCGCAGCCGAAACGGTTGGCCAGCAGCTCGGGCAGCGCCAGTTCCTCCTGGCGGATGAAGCCGCGCTGCGCCAGCCGGCCGGCGAAGAACAGGTCCACTGCCGCGCACACGCCGGCGGCGGTGGTGATCTGGATCGCGCTCTCATAGGCGCCGCCGCCTTCGCCGGCGAATACCTTGCGGCTGAACACGCGCTGCTGGAACTGCCCGCCGCGCATGCCGCTGACGGTGACGAACACCAGCACCACGTCCTGCATGGTGGCCGGCACCGCCCGGCGCAGGATGTCCTTGAGCAGCTCCGGGCGTTCCTTCAGGCGCAGCTCTTCGAGCAGGAAGCGCAGGCGGTCGCGGTGGCCCGGATAGCGCACCGACTTGTAGTCGAGGTTGGCGGCGCGTCCGGCCAGCGTGGCGCACAGCGTGCCCAGCCCGCCGGAGGTGTTGAATGCCTCGTACTCGACGCCGTCGATGGAGAAGTGCTCCAGCCCTTCCAGCGGCTGCACCTCCTGCAAGGCGCCGTCGCGGATCGCCTCGCACGGGTGGCAATACTCGTTGACCAGTCCGTCCACGCTCCAGGTCAGGTTGTACTTGATCTCGTTGGTCGGAAACTCCGGCAGCGCGCCGACCCGCATCTTGATTTCGGCGATGTCGTCGAAACCCTGCGCCAGGTGATGCGCGGCAATGCCCACAAAACCCGGCGCCAGTCCGCACTGCGGCATGAAGGCCGTCTCGGCGTCTTGCGCCAGCTGCATGATGCGGCGGGTGGCGTGCACGTCCTCGGTCAGGTCGAAGTAATGCACGCCGGCCGCGCGCGCCGCCTCGGCCACGATGGTCGCCATGTGCCAGGGCAGGGCGTTGACCACGGCGTCGGCGCCGCCCAGCAGCGCCGGCAGCCGGGCGGAGTCGTCAAAGTCGGCCTGGGCCGAGGCGACGCCCAGCTGCGCCAGGGGCGCCAGCGCGCGGGCGTCGCGGTCCAGCGCCAGCACCTCGTAGTCGCCGCAGCCGTGCAGGCGGCGCGCGATCGCCAGGCCGATGTGGCCGGCGCCCAGCAGGATGATCTTTTTCATGGTGGCCCTTTCGCGTGTTGGTCTGCGTGTCAGGGATGATTCTAGGGAAGAGCTTGTACGATAAAAAGATGAAGATTGATGCTCAAATGATGCATTTATCGTCGATTTGTAGCTATCGGTGAGTGACTTTGTAGCGATTGCTCCGGTTTGGCGATGCGCTCTATTGCGCAAGCGTCGCTTCGGCGGCATGTGCTGCATGATGAGCGGCCTGGCCGGCGCATCGATTTTCCCGGCGCTTGAGATGCGCCTTGCCCTCCTGCCGCAGCAAGAAGAAATTTCATCCACGGCAGTCTCCAATTGCCTACGCGGCGGCCTCGCGCCTGGGCTAAAATCGACGGCGCTGTCCGGCCCCGCGCCGGACATGTTTTTGACGCGCACAGCACCGCCGACCGGCCACGCCGGCGCCATCCGCCAAACAGGGAGAACAGAGAATGACCAACCGCCGCAGTTTCATCGCCAACGTCGCCGGCCTCGCCGCCGCGTCGTACCTGCCCAACGTCTTCGCCCAGGCCGCGCCTGCCGCCGCGCCGGCGTCGACCGAAGCCACCTTTGCCCGCGTCCAGCGCACCAAGACCCTGCGCATCGGCGCAGTGCGCGGCGCCGCGCCGTACTACAACAAGGACCTGGCCAGCGGCGAATGGGGCGGCTTCATGATCGACTTCGCCAAGAGCCTGGCGGCCAGCCTGAACGTCAAGCTGGAAATCAACGAAACCACCTGGGGCAACTCGGTGCTGGACCTGCAGACCCGCAAGATCGACATCTTCTTCGGCATGAACCCGACCCCGGCGCGCCGTGAAGTGATCGGCTTCTCCGAGCCGCTGTTCTCGAACGCCTTCACCATCGTCTCCAAGAAGGAGTACAAGACCTGGGCCGACCTGAACAAGCCTGAAGTGAAGATCGCCGTGGACATCGGCTCCTCGCACGACCAGATGATTTCGCGCGTGTGCCCGAACGCCACCATCGTGCGCCTGGAAAAGGCCGACGACGCCACCCTGGCGCTGCAGACCGGCCGCGTCGATGCGCAGGTGCTGGTGTGGCTGCTGTCGCTGAACATCCTCAAGAAGAACCCGTCGCTGGGCAAGATGTACGTGCCGATGCCGCTGGAAGCGACCTCGACCAACATCGGCGCGCCCAAGGAAGACGACAAGGCCTGGGTGGAAGCGGTCAACAAGTGGATCGTGGCCGAACGCGCCGCCGGCAAGATCAAGCCGACCGTGCTGAACAACCTGCAGAAGTTCTCCGGCGTGAAGCCGGAAGACGTGCCGCCGCAGATTCCGCTGTAAGCCGCTGCTGCGAACGCCGCTGCCGTATGAGAAAGCCTGCCGTTACCGGCAGGCTTTTTTCATGGCCACAGGAAAAATCAGGAGTGAATGCCGCTGAAGGTCATCAGGACGACCAGCAGGGCCGAGCCGCTCAGCCAGAGGCCGAGGATGGTGATGTGGTTTCCGAAGAATTTGCGCATGGCAGCCTCGCCAAATACGTTGTGGATGTGATTCCATCTTAGAAAGCGGACGGTCGTTCTTCCATCAGGGAATTCCTGATATCCGACCTTGCCGCGGATGATCCGGATGATCGTCGTCGCCTGGGCCACGCTGCATCGGCACGCCGGTGATTCGGCGAGTCTGATCTATTGATAAGCCAGCGTGACCGTCACCAGGCTGTTGGCGGTCCCTTCCCTGACTACGGCGGCGGTCTGGATATAGCGTCCCTTGAAGGTGATCCGCATCGTAGCGTTTGATGCGCTGGAGACATGGAATTGATTGGCATTTCCGAGCGTTGAAGAGTCGGCACCAAAGGCAATCGGTCCGAAACCCGACCTGGCCACCTGAACGCCGATGCCCGAGGCAGTCGACGCTCTGGTCAGCGGCAGTGTCGACGTCCTGTTGCCGGGATTCTGCACATCGGTGAATGTCATGTAGACGTCGCTGTCGGAGCCGCTGCAATCAAGCACGATATCGGCGCCGTCGGACCAGGTGGAAGTGGAATTGATCCCGGTGAATGTCCTGAGGGGGACGCCTCCGGGTGGGGAGAGCTGAATGGCCACGCTGGGTGTCAGGACGGCGCAGGTTGTCGGAGTGAGCGTGGCCGATATGTTGATGGTGCCGTCGGCGGCCAGGCCAGCGGCGGGAATCAGGGGCGCCATGGCTATCACGGCGAGAAAAAATGTTCTCATGAGATTTGCTTGCCGATTCATTGATAAGACATGGTGAAGGTCGCAATGCCGTTGGCTGTACCCGAGGTGACCCGGTTAGCGGTCTGGATGAAGCGGGTATTGAAGTCCATCTTGACGGTGTTGTTGTCGCTGGTAAAGGCGAGAAACTGATTGGTGGTGCCGGGCAGGGACGAGTCGGGGCCGAAACTGATCGGCGTCGCTCCGCCGCTGTGGAAGATCTGGATGCCTACACCGGTGGCTGTGGATGCCCGGGTCAGCGGCAGCGTGGACGAGACATTGCCGGGATTCTGCTGATCTGTCAGCACCATGTGCACCTTGCTTTTCACGCCGGAGCAATTCACCGTGATACTGAACAGGCCGCTCGTGCCCCAAGGCGTGACGGAGCCGACGCCCGTAAATGTCTTGACGGGGATGGTGCCCAGGTTCACGGGGCCGGGCGGAGTAATTGAACAGGTCTGGGCGACGATGTTGACGGCGCTGAAGGTGACGGGGTGGGTATATCGGAGTGCAAATTCAGGTCTCGCTGAACTACGGGTAAGGAAGCGCACCCCGGTATTGCCAAGTGTGCCTGCAGACATGGTGCCTGCTTGAACCCGGCCGATTCTTACCAATGCGAGGGACATTGTCACTCTTGCCGATGCTAGTATTTGTCCTCCGTCCTGAGCGGCTGTACCTCGTATGAGAGTAGCGGTTTGATTGTAAAAAAAAGTATCAGCTCCGATGCTTCGCTCAAAAGATTGCGGCACAGGAGGGGTACCTATTGAATTGGCTGACTCGCCGCTGAACCTCGCCTTCGCAATAATGCCTATGCCGGCCAGGTTAGTGCGCATGATTGCATAGCGCGTGCCATCAATGGTTGTGAAGGCTTGCAAAGCAGATACTTGATCGAACCAGAAACCAACCCCATGCCCAGCGCCAATGGCTCCGGCGCATACCCAGTTATCCGATGAATTGGCTTGAATCCAGTCAGTCAACAGGTCCGATGCCGCAGAGTCCCGCGGCACACTGACAGTCGCCGGGAAGTTGACAAAGGCCGTATGCGGCGTATCGACGGAGCAGGACTGCGCCGATACGCCAGGTGCGAAGCATTGCAGCCCGAGTGCGAGCAGTGTCAACAACAGATAACGCATGCGTGACTTGAGCGGTACTTTGGAAAGCATGAAGATTTTTCCTTGATCAGGGGCCGATGCGGAGACATCTCCGTATTTGCCGGATAGTCTAGGTATCGCTGCGCGGCGGTGAAATAGGAAGATTCTCAAAAGTCCTGAATGCGGGTCGAGCGACGCACTCTGACTTGCCTTGGACGGCAAATGGCCTGTCAAGAATGAGGTCTCGCTATTCTTGTCAGTGCCTCAGGAGGGAGCGGGGGCAAGGGGCCTGAAGATGAGAGCGCGAAAGTACGGCAGTTTGCTTACGGGATCGCTGCGCAGCCAATGAGTGCGCTAGTCAGAAAAATAGGAGCTGTTTGCGCTTAAGGAAGATGTCTTAAGGATATCGACCAGAACCTTGGACTCAGCGCTCGATCTTGCGCGCCAGCACGATGGAGGTGGTGGTGCGGGTGACGCCGTCGATCTCGCCGATTTCATCAAGCAGTTGATCAAGGCGTTCGGGGGAGGCGGCGCGCAGCCAGGCGACGTAGTCGAACTCACCGGAGACCGAGCACAGCAGCTCGATTTCCGGCATGCGCTTGAAGCGTTTCAACACCTCGCGCGCGGCCTTGGGTTCGACGGTGATGCCGACATAGGCGCGCAGCGCGTTGTCGGTGACTTCCTGCCCCAGCTTGACGGTATAGCCGGCGATGACGCCGTTTTTTTCCAGCCGGGCCAGGCGCGCCACCACGGTGGTGCGCGCCACGCCCAGCTTGCGCGCCAGGTTGGCCACGCTCTCGCGCGCCGACACCTGCAGCAGCGCGATCAGGTTGCGGTCGGTGTCGTCGAGGGTCTCGAGCCGCGTTTTCATGTCGGGTCAGTCGCCTTGCCGCGCCGGCGGATCAGCCGTTGAAGCGCGCCAGGAAAGCCTGGGTCGCCGCCTGCCGCGGGTTGTCGATGACCTGCGACGGCGGGCCGGCTTCCACCACCACGCCGTCGCGCATGAACACCACCTGGTCGGCCACTTCGCGCGCGAAGGCGATCTCGTGGGTCACCAGGATCATGGTCATGCCGTCGGCGGCCAGTCCCCTGATCACGTTGAGCACTTCGCCCACCAGCTCGGGGTCGAGCGCGGAAGTGGCTTCGTCGAACAGCATCACGTCCGGCTGCATGGCCAGCGCACGGGCGATGGCGATGCGCTGCTTCTGGCCGCCGGAGAGCTTTTGCGGATACATGTCGGCGCGCTCGGCCAGGCCCACCTTCTGCAGCAGCGCCATGGCGCGCTCGCGGGCCTGTGCCTTGGGTACGCGCTGCACGGTGACCATGCCTTCCATCACGTTCTCGACGGCGGTCATGTGCGGGAACAGGTTGAAGTGCTGGAACACCATGCCGGTGCGGGCGCGGAAGCCCGCCAGTTCGCGGTCCTTGGGCAGCTTCGAGCGCTTGCCGTCGAACTCGAAGTGACGCTCGCCGATGCGCACCGCGCCCTGGTCGGGCACGGTCAAGAGGTTCAGGCAGCGCAACAGGGTCGACTTGCCCGAACCGGACGGGCCGATCATGGCGACCACGCTGCCTTTGTCGATCTGGATGGAAATGTCCTTCAGCACCACATGGTCGCCGAAGGCCTTCTTGAGATTGCTGATCTGGATCATCGCGTTATTGCTCATCGTATTCACCTCAACTCAACCGTGCTGCGCCGACAGGCGGGTTTCCAGGCGCTTGGCCCAGATGGTGGCCGGCAGCAGGATCACGAAGTAGATGATCGCGACCAGGGTGTAGATCTCCAGCGGACGGTAGGTCTCGTGGGCGATGATCTGGCCCTGGTACAGCAGGTCGGGCACGGCCAGCACGGACAGCAGCGAGGTGTTCTTCAGCTGCATGATGGACTGGTTCACCAGCGGCGGCGTCATGCGCTTGAAGGCCTGCGGCAGGATCACGCGCTTCATCAGCTGGAAGCGGGTCATGCCCAGCGCCCAGCCGGCTTCGGACTGGCCGACGTCGATCGAGACGATACCGCCGCGGATGATTTCGGAGTAGAAGGCGCCGCCGTACAGCGCCAGCGACAGCATGGCTGCGGTGCCGGCCGACATTTCAATGCCCAGCAGCACCGGCAGCGCGTAGTAGAACCACACCAGCTGCACCAGCACCGGCGTGCAGCGGAACACTTCGACGAAGGCGCGCAGCGGGCCCGAGATGAAGGGGTTGGTGGAGAGGCGGCCGAGGCCGACCAGCAAGCCGACCAACAGGCCCAGCGCGATACACGCGATGGTGTAGCCCAGCGTGTAGACGAAGCCGATGCCGATGATGCTCCTGAATTGCCAGAGCGAGCCAAAGTCCCATTGATACATCTGCAGTTTTCCTTCAATACGGTTCAACCGGAGCCGGCGCGCCGGATCCTGACGGTGGGAATGCGGGTGCCGCAAGCATGTTCCATGCCGCGCGACCACGGCTGGCCGCACCGGAAGGCGAGGCGAAGGGCAGGTGTCGGGAAGGCATGGAGGAGGGTACGGATATATCTTTTATAAGGATTGCAAGGCCGGCAACCCGCGAACCCGGCAATTGTAATGGAGAACCGCCGCGCCGGGCCACGCGATATCGGCCTTGCTGTGGCTTGCAGGCCCACGCGGCGGCGGGCTTTGGCTAAAATAGCGGACTTGGCGCGGCCCATTCCCGGCTGCTGCGCAGACGCATTCCCGGCCTTTGGGAATGCGGCCATTTCCGACCAGATCATGAGCCAGGCTTCCCCTGTCGCCCCTGCGGGCGACCAGCAGCGCGTCATCCTCATCACCGGCGCCGCGCGCGGCATCGGCGCGGCGGTGGCCGCCACCGTGGCGGCGCCCGGCGTATCGCTGCTGCTGCATGCGCGCGGCGACTCCCCGGAGCTGCAGGCCGTGGCCGCGCAATGCCGCCAACGGGGCGCGCGTTGCGCGACGGCGCTGGGCGACATGGCCGATCCCGCCACCGCCCCCGCATTGCGCGACGCCGCGCTGCGCGAGTTCGGCCGGCTCGACGCGCTGGTGGCCAACGCCGGCTTCGCCGACAGGAAGCGCATCGGCGAGCTCTCCGACGCCGACTGGTCGCGCTCGCTCGACGCGTTGCTGTCGGGCTTCTTCCGCCTGGCCTCGGCCTGCAAGGATGCGCTGCAGGATTCGGGCGGCGGCCGTGTGGTTGCCGTCAGTTCTTTCGTGGCGCATGTGTTTCGCCTGGGCGAGTCGGGCTTTCCGGCATCGGCCGCGGCCAAGGCCGGCATCGAGGCGCTGGTCAAGTCGCTGGCGGTGCAGCTGGCGCCGGCCAACGTCACCGTCAACGCGGTCGCGCCGGGCTATGTGCAAAAGAGCGACCCGGCCAAATCCGCCATCGACCCGGCCGCCTGGCAGGCGGCGCTGGACCGCATTCCGCTGCGCCGCCTGGGGCAGCCGCAAGACATCGCCAACGTCATCGCCTTCCTGCTGAGCCCGGCCGCGTCCTATGTGACCGGCCAGACCTGGCATGTGGATGGCGGACTCACCCTTTAATTTCCACCAGAAGCAGAACAACACCATGCGCATCATCGTGCTGGGCGCCGGCATCGTCGGCGTCACCACCGCCTATTTCCTCCGCGAGCGCGGCCATGAAGTCACCGTGGTCGAGCGCCGCGCCGAAGTGGCGGCCGAGACCAGCGTCGGCAACGCCGGCCATGTCTGCCCGTCCTACGCCACGCCGTGGGCGGCGCCGGGCATGCCGGCCAAGTCGCTGAAGTGGTCGCTGCAGAGCTGGCTGGGCATCGAGGCCGCGCTGCGCTTCACGCCGCGCATGGACGCGCACCAGTGGAAATGGCTGAAGAAATTCCTGGCGCAATGCACGCCCGAGCGCTACGCCGTCAACAAGGCGCGCATGGGCCGCCTGGCGCGCTACAGCCACGAGCAGTTGAAGCTGATCCGCGAACGCCTGAACATCCGCTACGAGCAGACCACCGGCGGCAACCTGCAGCTGTTCCGCACCCAGGAGGGCCTGGACAATGCCGGCCTGTCGACCAAGGTGCTGGCCGAGGCCGGCGTGCCCTTCGAGCTGCTGGACGCCGACGGCTGCGTGGCCTTCGACCCGGGCCTGCGCGCCGCGCGCGGCGAGCTCAAGGGCGGCCTGCTGCTGCCGATGGACGAGACCGGCAACTGCCCGCTGTTTGCGCGCGCGCTGGCCGGCTGGCTGCAGGCGCATGGCGTGGAGTTCCGCCTGTCGACGTCGGTCGACGCCATCGAGGTGGCCGGTGCAAAAGTGACGGGCGTGCGCACCAGCGCCGGCACGCTGCATGCCGACGCCTATGTGGTGGCCTGCGCCGCCGCGTCGGTGCCGATGATGAAGCCGCTGGGCCTGGACCTGCCGATCTATCCGGTCAAGGGCTACGCGATCACGGTGCCGGTGGCTGACCCTGACGGCGCGCCGCGCAGCGGCGTCATGGACGAGTACTACAAGGTGGCTATCACCCGCATGGGCAATCACATCCGCGCCGCCGGCACCGCCGAGATCGGCAGCTGGGACACCAGGGTGACGCCGCGCGACTGCGCCACCGCGCTGAAGTCGCTGAAGAACCTGTACCCGGCCGGCGCCGACCTGGCCCGTGTCGAATACTGGGCCGGCCTGCGCCCGATGACCCCGGACGGCGCGCCGCTGATCGGCGCCACGCCGTTCTCTAACCTGTGGCTCAACGCCGGCCACGGCTCCAACGGCTGGACCACGGCCTGCGGCTCCAGCCGCATCATCGCCGACAAGATTTCCGGCGCGACCAGCGAGATCGAGAGCGCGGACCTGGAGCCGGCGCGGGTGATCTGATCCCTGTTCAGAGGAGAGCGGGGTAGAGGTCGCGCCAGTAGGGGTTGTATTGTTCAATCAGGTCAAGCTTCCAGGACCTGCGCCAGTGTTTCAGTTGCTTTTCTCTGGCGATGGCGTCGAGGGCGTCGTGGAAGGTCTCGAAGTGAACCAGTTGCGTGAGCTGGTATTTCTTTGAAAAGCTTTCGATAGTGGCCTCGCGGTGTTCGTGGACACGCCGGATCAGGTCGTTGGTGACGCCGATGTAGAGGGTTCCATTTCGGCCGTTGGCCAAGATGTAGACGTAGTAGCTCATGCCGGCCATCGTATGGCAGGCGGCACCGGCAACGCATCGCAGTCTGTCGAATTGTCGTTCGTTTGGGAAGCCAGGCGGCGCTTCGCCATGCTCCGTCATCCTGACGAAAGTCAGGATCCAGTGTCGTTCAACAGCCGTCGATGCACGATGAAAGCCGCTGGATCCCGGCGTTCGCCGGGATGACGGTGGTGGGGGCAGAGATCGGTTGGTTCGTGTGCCTGCACGTCGGCATGCGGATGGCAAGACCGGGCGGCGCTTCGCCATGCTCCGTCATCCTGACGAAAGTCAGGATCCAGCGTCGTTCAACGGCCGTCGATATGCGACGAAAGCCGCTGGACCCCACGTTCGCCGGGATGACGGCGCTGAGCGGATTTCTCAACGATCAAACAAAGCATCCACATTATCCCCATTGCTGAACGCGCTGATCCCCCAGCCCGCCGGCGCCTTGTAGAAAATGAATTGCCAGGGAATCGCCTGGCGCTCGGTCTTCTCGATATAGGTCAGCTTGATCAGCGAATCGCCGACCTTCTCCGAGCGGATGAACTCATAGCCCACCGAATTGCCAACCTGCGCCTCGATCGCCATGCGCGAGTTGCGGGCGTTGCTGCGCGCGATCTCGAGTGCGCGGATGTCGATGAGCGAGTAGGGCGACATGGCGCCGTAGGCGTCGTCGGTGCGGCCGGCGCCGGCCTGGGCCATGACCTTGTCGGCCAGGGCGCGCACTTCGGCTTCGGTCCTGAGCGTATCGGCCTGCGCGGCGTGGCACAGGCCGGCCAGTGCGGCGGCGGCCAGCAGGGATGGGGGGAACAGTCGTGTCATCGGGATCTCCTCTCGCGAAAGAACATGCATGGCCGGTATTGTGCCAGCACCGCGCATGTGAAGCGCAAGGACACATGGTGTTAAGCATGTCACGGCGTGTCGTAAATCAGGGTAAAACAGGCCGGACGCAGGAACCCGCGCAGATATGATGGGCAGCCTGGAACCCTGTCTCCGTACAACGCGGGTTCCGCTCGGGGGGAGGCACCATGCGCACCATCATCACTGCTACATTGCTGGCAACGACGCTGTCGGGCTGCGTCGTGACATCCACCAGCGCCCTGGTCGACGCGGCCAGCCTGGTCGGCTACGCCGCATCCGGCGTGAAGTCCATGACGCCCAATGCGCCGGCCAATCCGGTGGTCTACAACCGCGATCCCATCCGCGAAGTCTGCATCGAATGGAACGGCGCCGTCGCCCTGAGCGACTTCGTGCCGGGCCTGCAGGGCGAGCTGCAAAAACACGGCGTGCAAAGCCGGGTCTACGATGCCGGCACCCAGGCCATGGCCTGCCCGGTGACGCTGACCTATACCGGCTACGTCAAATGGGACACCAAGGTCTTCTCCGACGCCTATACGCCTTACCTCACCTATGCCGCGCTGACGCTGCGGCGCGACGGCCGCGTGCTGGCCACGGCCCAATACCGCATCGGCTCCTTCGGCCAGGACAAATGGGCCTCGGTCGGCGAAAAGCTATCGCCCCTGGTCGACGCGCTGTTGCCGGGCAATCCCGCCATCATCGCCGACAACACGCCGGATGGCACCCGCAGCGGGGCGAGCGGCTACTGAAACCTGAACCGGTCGACGACAAAAAAACGGCAACTTCGGTTGCCGTTTTTGTTGTTGCGCAGGCCGCTTCGTGCGGCCTCTTTGTCGTTGCAGCGATTACCAGATCGTCAGCAGCCGGCGGAAGAAGTTGTTGTCGGTGCTGGCGTCGGCGATCGAGCCGCCGCCGACCTGTTCCAGGCGCGCGTCGGCGACGTTGGACGAGGCCACGATGCCGCCGCGGATGTCGCGCGTGCGCACCACGCCCGAGAAGCGCAGCGTGTTGACGTTGCCGTTGACGCCGATGCGCTTTTCGCCGGCCACCACCAGGTTGCGGTTGGGCAGCACCTCGACGATGGACACCATCAGCGTGCCGCTCATGGTGTTGGTATTGCTGCTGTCGCCCGAGCCCTTGAAGGTGTTGCTGCCGGACGCCGAATAGTTGGCGTCGTACAGCTGGGTGAACAGGCCGCCCAGCGGCGCGCCCGAACCCGGGCCCTTCTGCGCCAGCGTGGTGTCGCGGCTGTTGTTGGTGGCGGCCTTGTTGCTGCTGCTGATGGATTCGGAGATGTCGATCTTGATGATGTCGCCGACGTTGTAGCTGGTCGGTTCTTCGAATAGCTGCGCGCTGGAGACGCGGAAGATGGCGCCGTTGTTTTCCACGTTGGCCACCGGGTAGGACGGCCGCACGCTGGTCGGTCCGGTCACCATCGGCGCCGGGCTGGTGCAGGCAGACAGTAAGGCGGCCAGCGCGCATGCGCCGGACAGACGGTATTGGAACTTCATGGCGACACCCCCGGGAATTGGACGGCCGGACTGGATGTCCGGCACAGCCGGGCCGCCTCGGCGCGCATACGCAATGCGCGGGCAATACAGGGCGGCTCGTGTGCGGATAATGTTCGCGAATGGTGTAAGCGGCGGTTAATGCGGTGTAAATGCCGGCAAACAAAAATCAACGGTGGTTAAGCCTGGAATATGGGGTGTTTTTGCACTTCAATTCCGGCGCTGGGCGGCGTGCTGCGCGGCCGGGACGGGGTTGGGCGACGCGCGCGGCGTTCGCGGTGGCAGCCGGGCCCGGCCGCCGCGGATGCGCTGCGCCTTTTCGGGGCATAATGGCGGCATTCACCGATACCGGCGGGCATCCTCCGGGGCGCCCGCACCCCATCATGGCAACAGAAAAAAATCAGCCCGCCGCAGCGAACGTCCACGACCAGCTGGTCTCGGCGCGCATCCGCTCGCGCATCAAGGCCGCCGGCGTGCGCTTCCACGCCAACGACAACATCGCGGCCTTCATCGAGGAAGGCGAACTCGCCCAGCTGCAGGCCGAAGTGCAGGGCAAGCTGGCCGCCGTGCTGGAGAGCCTGGTGATCGACGTCGAGAGCGACCACAACACCCAGGACACCGCCAAGCGCGTGGCCAAGATGTACATCAACGAAGTGTTCCGCGGCCGCTACCAGGCGCCGCCGCCGGTGACCGAGTTCCCCAACATCGAGCGCCTGAACGAGCTGATGATCGTCGGCCCGATCACGGTGCGCAGCGCCTGCTCGCACCACCTGTGCCCGATCATGGGCAAGGTCTGGGTCGGCGTGATGCCCAACGAGCACTCCAACCTGATCGGCCTGTCGAAGTATGCGCGCCTGCTGGAGTGGGTGATGAGCCGACCGCAGATCCAGGAAGAGGCGGTGTCGCAGGCGGCCGACCTGCTCATGAGCAAGCTGCAGCCGGACGGCCTGGCCATCGTGATGGAAGCCGACCACTTCTGCATGCACTGGCGCGGCGTGAAGGACATGGAATCGAAGATGATCAACAGCGTCATGCGCGGCTCCTTCCTGCGTGACGCCAACCTGCGCCGCGAATTCCTGGCGCTGATTTCCCAACGTCAACGAGGTTAATCATGCTGGTCCGCCTGATCTATGCAAGCCGCGCGCGCGTGGCGATTTCGAGCGAAGTGATCGACAGCATCCTGGCCAGCGCGCGCAAGAACAACCCGGGGCAGGGCATCACCGGCGTGCTGTGCTACAGCGACTCGATCTTCGTGCAGGTGCTCGAAGGCGGGCGCGATCAGGTCAATCGCATCTACGGCAACCTGCAGCGCGACGAGCGCCATCATGACCTGGTGCTGCTGGCCTACGAATCCATCGACGAGCGCCAGTACTCGTCCTGGACCATGGGCAAGATCCGGCTGGACAAGATCAACCGTTCGTTGCTGCTGAAGTATTCGGTGTGCGGCGAGCTCAATCCCTATCTGGTCTCCAACTGCGCCACCGTGGCGCTGCTCAACGAGCTGGCCTCCACCGCCGCGTTCGCCCAGCGCGATTGATGATCGGCGCGGCAGGACACTGACCGCTGACATGAAAAACGGCGCCCGCGGGCGCCGTTTTTCATTGCGGATGCATTGTGGATTCGTTGCGATCGCTGCCGTTTCAGAGGTCCAGCGAAGGCAGGCTGCGGATGCCCCATTTGCTGTGGTCGGCGTAGGCGATGATCTTGTCGCTGGTGCGCGCGAGGTCGACGATTTCGGTCTTGAGCGGCATGCGGGTGACGGTCGAGAAGAATACCTTCACGCGCGGCGTGAGCAGGTGGTCCGGACGCTGGTCCACCACCACGGCCAGCCGGCCCGACTGCATCACCACACAGGAGCCGGTCGGGTAGATGCCGATGGCCTTGACGAAGGCTTCCATCGTGGTCGGGTCGAAGTGGCCGGCGCTGCCGGCCATGTGGCGGATCGAGCGCGCCGGATCCCAGCCGGCCTTGTACGGGCGGTTGGAGGTGATGGCGTCGTAGACGTCGCATACCGCGCCCATCTTGGCCATGATCGAGATCTGGTCGGCCTTCAGGTTGAACGGATAACCGCTGCCGTCGATCTTCTCGTGATGATGCAGGGAAACATCCAGCGCGGCCTGGCCGATGCCGTCGATCTGCTGCAGGATGGAGTGGCCGGCCACGGTGTGCGAGCGGATCGAGGCGAATTCCTCCTCGGTCAGCTTGGCCGGCTTGTTGAGGATGTCCAGCGGCACCGCCATCTTGCCGACGTCGTGCAGCAGGCCGGCCATGCCTGCCTGCTTGGTTTCCTCGTGCGACATGCCGAGCTGGTTGGCCAGCGAAATCATCATCGCGCACACCGCCACGGAGTGCATGTAGGTGTAGTCGTCGGTGGTCTTCAGGCGCGCCAGGCTGATCAGCGCGTCGGCGTTGCGGGAGACGGACGAGGTGATCTCGGTCACCAGCTCGGCGGCGTCCTTGACGTCCACCGCCTTGCCCATGCGCGCTTCGGAAAACATGTTGAGCACGGTGGACTTGGAGGAGGAGATGATGCGCGCGGCGCGTTCGCGCTCGACGGCGGTATCGGTGCGCGCGCCGGTCTTGCGCGGCACCGACGCATCTGCCGCGGGCGCGGCGGATTGGCCTGACTCGGCCTGGCTGTCGTCTTCATCGTCTTCGTCGAAATTCTCGGGCGCGACGTCACGGCCCTTCGCGGTGTCGATCAGGATCTCGCGGATCGGGCTGGCGCGCAGCGCCTGCAGATCCTCGAAGCTGTCGAGCTTGAAGGATTTGCGCCAGAACGGATGGTTGATCCAGGCTCCGGGTATGGAGTGGACGTACATGCCGAGGCGCAGCTGTTCGGTGGCGATTGATTTCAACATATCGAATTCCAGATCTCTGTCTGGTGGCGGTAACGTTCCGGTAAGCCCGGTTCGATTTCCCCTGATGAAATTGACGCCTGTTCAGATCGCTTTACAGGTTCCTGCCGCAAGACCGTTTTTTCTTGATCCTTGTGCGGCATGCTTTTCATCCTAGCAGAATGTTTTTTACTTGAGAGAGCCGCAGCGTCTTATGCGCGACTATATTTCTCGCCGCTGCAACTAAAAATTTATGCAGGGAAAATTTCCGTCGGGTTCTTGCTCCCACGCATGACAAAACGCCGGCCCGATGGCCGCCGCATGAGAATGCGCCCATGCCGATCAGCATTTTGTCAGCTTTGGAAAGCAGAACGGCGGCTGTGCCGCCGCCGTTCTGTTGCCGGATTGCCTGTCGGGCTATTTTTTCAACGGCGGCGCATAGGGATTGCTGGTCAGCAGGCGCAGGAAGCTGGCAATGCAGGCCACGCCGGCAAAGGCGGCGCCGGCGCCCAGCGCGAAGCGCGAGCCGTGCGACTCCGACAGGTTGAAGCACAGCGCCACCAGCGCCGCGCCGATGCTCTGGCCCAGGAGGCGGGCGGTGGCGACGATGCCGGAGGCGCCGCCGCTGCGGTGCGGCGGGGCGCTGGTCATCAGCGCCTTGAGGTTGGGCGACTGGAAGAAACCGAAGCCCATGCCGCACAGGAGCATGCGCCAGCTGATCTCCCAGACGCTGGGGGCAACCGGCATGAAGGTCATCAGCAACAGGCCGCTGCACAGCATGGCCAGGCCGACGCCGCCCAGGATGCCCACCGGATAGCGGTCCGACATGCGCCCGGCGATCGGCGCCATGATCGCCACGGCCACCGGCCAGGGCGTCATCAGCAGGCCGATGTCGACCTGGCTGCGGCCGAGGTCGTGGTGGAAAAAGAAAGGCAGCGAGACGAAGGCCAGGCCTTGCGCGGCGAACGAGCACACGGCGGTTACCGCCGACAGCGAGAACATGGGGTGGCGGAACAGGTCCACCGGCAGCATCGGCGCCGGATGGGCCAGCTCGCGCCGCAGCAGCAACAGGCCGCAGACCACGGCCGCCGCCAGTTCCAGACCGACCACGCCGGCGTCGGCCTGGTGCGCGCCTTCGCCGATGGCCAGGATCAGGAAGCCGAAGGCGGCGGCGTTGAGCACCGCGCTGGGCACGTCGAAGGCATGCTTGGAGAGCAAGGTGTGCGGCAGCGAAGGCAGGGCCAGCGCGATGGCGATGATGCCCAGCGGCACGTTGACCGCGAACAGCCATGGCCACGGGGCGATGGCGAGGATGGCGGAGGCCACGCTGGGGCCGACGGTGAAGGCGATCGCCACGATCAGCGTGTTCAGGCCGACGCCGCGGCCCAGCGAGCGGGTCGGATAGATGAAGCGGATCAGCGCGGTGTTGACGCTCATGATCCCGGCCCCGCCCAAGCCCTGCAGGAAGCGCGCCACCACCAGCGAAGGCAGCGACCAGGCCACCGAGCACAGCAGCGAGGCGACGGTGAACAGCACCAGGCCCCAGATATAGATGCGGCGGTAGCCGACGATCTCGCCCAGCGCGGCCAGCGGCAGCAGCGAGACCATCATCGCCAGCTGGTAGGCGGTGACGATCCACACCGACGCCGCCGGCGTGGTGTTCAGGTCCAGCGCCATGGCGGGCAGGGCGGTGTTGGCGATGGCGGTGTCCAGCGTGGCCAGGCCGACCGCGATCAACAGCGTCAGGATGGCGCGGCCGCGTTGTTCGGGCGGCAAGCCTTCACCGGCGATGACGATGTGATGGGCGGGTTCGGCGGCGCCGGCGGATGAGGGCAGCGATGACATGTGGTTTTCAGCGAGGTGGGTGGGCGGTACGCCTGCGGTGCAGCTGGCAAGGTCCGTCGCTTATATATATAAGGCCGCCGATGGACGGGCGGCCGGGCGTTCAATGATAGCGGGGAAACGCCGCCTCTGCTGGCGCGCGCTCCGGCCGCGCGCGCGGTGCGCTATGATGGCGGTTTGCGCCGGCGTGGCCGGCGCGCCTTGATGACGGAGTCGCAGCATGTCCAAAGAGCAGTTGTCGCAGCGCCTGTGTGCGTGGATCGATCAGCATTTCGATGAGGAAGTCGGCGTATTGCAGCAGCTGGTCCGCATTCCCACCGACACGCCGCCGGGCAACAACGCGCCGCACGCCGACGCGGTGGCCGAACTGGTCAAGGCCTGGGGCTGGAACGCCGAGAAGCACGCGGTGCCGCAGCAGCAGGTGCTCGACTACGGCATGCAGAGCGTCACCAACCTGATCGTGCGCCGCCCCTACGCGGCGGGCGGCCCGACCGTGGCGCTCAACGCGCACGGCGACGTGGTGCCGCCGGGCGAGGGCTGGAAGCACGATCCCTACGGCGGCGAAGTCGAGGCAGGGCGCATCTATGGCCGTGCCGCCGCGGTCTCCAAGAGCGATTTCGCCAGCTACATCTTCGCCGCGCGCGCGCTCGAGGCGCTGGGCGCGCAGCTGCGCGGCGCGCTGGAGCTGCACTTCACCTACGACGAGGAGTTCGGCGGCCTGCTCGGCCCCGGCTGGCTGCTGGAGCAGAAGCTGACCAAGCCCGACTACGTGCTGGCCGCGGGCTTCAGCTACAACGTGGTCACCGCGCACAACGCCTGCCTGCAGTTCGAGGTCACCGTGCACGGCCGCGCCACGCACGGCTCGATGCCCGAGACCGGCCACGATGCGCTGCAGGCGGCCAACGCCGTGCTCAATGCCATCTATGGCGCGCTGCCGGGCTTGAAGCAGATCAAGTCGGCCATTCCAGGCATCACGCATCCGACCATGATCGTCGGCCGTATCGACGGCGGCACCAACACCAACGTGGTGCCGGGCAAGGTGGTGCTGAAGATGGACCGCCGCATGATTCCCGAGGAGGATCCGGCGCAGGTCGAAGCCGGCGTGCGCAAGCTGATCGAGGATGCGGTCGCCGGCCTGCCGGGCATCCGCGTGGAGATCCGTCGCCTGCTGTTGGCGCGCGCGCTGCGCCCGCTGCCGGGCCACGAGAAGCTGGTCGACAGCCTTCTGCGCAATGCGCAGGAGGTGATGGGCGAGACCCTGAGCACCAACGGCTCGGCGCTGTATACCGACGCCCGCCTGTACGGCGAGCACGGCATCCCGGTGGTGCTGTTCGGCGCAGGCCCGCGCACGCTGATGGAGTCAAACGCCAAGCAGGCCGACGAGAACCTGGCCCTGGACGACCTGAAGAAGGCGACCAAGGTGGTGGCGCTGACGCTGCTGGATTTCCTCGGCCCGCAAGGCTGAGGCCGGACGGTTTTCCGGGCGACGCGAGGCCATCTTCGGGATGGCCTTGTCGTTTGCACAAAGCCTTTCCCATTTCTTGCCGGAAAGCGAAGAGATGTTTTTCCGGGCAGCTCATCTTGATTACAATGAGAGCCCGCGCGCCATGTTTCCGCATGGCAGGCCCGCACCAACAAATATAAGAGCGGGAGTTTCCGGCGCGAGGCCGGAGCGCAATGGGCATGAAGGGGCATGGCCACCCGGATTAAGAATCACGTCTTGAGGGACCGAGATCAATCGCATGCTGAACGCCATCGAGCACACCCATCATCTGACCGGAAAGCCCGCGCCCGCGCAGGGCTATCTGGGTTTGTCGTTCCGGCAACTGCTGCTGGCTGCATTCCTGCTGATCGCCGCATTGCTGAGCGGCACGTCCATCCACGCGCTGTTTACGCTGGACCGCATGGCCAAGAACAGCCGCGAGACCGCGCGCCAGGCCGTGCAGCTGACCGAGTCGGCGCAGCGCCTGGCCGAACGCACCGTCGCCATGGAGCGCAGCGCCCGCCAGTACCTGGTGCTGGACGACCCCGCCTTCCATGACCGTTTCGTCGAGGCGCGCGACCAGGCCCGGCAGGCGCTGGGCGAGCTGTCCGACTCGCTGCCGATGGCGCCGCGCGACATCTTCGGCCAATGGGGCGTGTATGTCGACGAGGCGGCGGCCGTTCTGGATTCCGAATCGCGCAAGGACAAGTCCGAGCAGCTGAAGGTGTTCCAGGACTTCGCCCGCCTGCCGCCCCTGAACGAACGCATGGCGCAGGAGAGCCGGCGCGAGGTCGACCGCCGCAACAATGCCTTGTCCGACGCGCTGGAACAGCAGCGCCAGATGCTCACGCTGCAGGTGGTCGGCGCCATCCTGCTGGCGGTGCTGCTGGCGTTCTGCTTCGGCCTGTGGCTGTCGCGCCCGCTGGCGCGGCTGGAGCATGCCATCAGCCGCCTGGGCGACAATCGTTTCGACCAGCATATCGACGTGCGCGGCCCGGCCGACATCCGCCGCCTCGGCCAGCAGCTGGACTGGCTGCGCCAGCGCCTGGCGGATCTGGAGGCGGAGAAGTCGCGCTTCCTGCGCCATGTCTCGCATGAACTCAAGACGCCGCTCTCGGCGCTGTGTGAAGGCGCGGCGCTGCTGGACGACGGCGTGGCCGGCCAGCTCTCCGACAACCAGCGCGAGATCGCCCGCATCCTGCGCCAGAACACGGTGTCGCTGCAGAACCAGATCGAGGACCTGCTGCGCTACAACGAGGTCTCCTTCGACGCCCAGCGCATCCACCCGGTGCCGGTCGACTTGCGCGCGCTGCTGCACAAGGTGATCGACGACCAGCGCCTGCAGTGGCTGGCGCGCGAGCTGAAGGTGGAGATCGAGGGCGCGGCGCGCACGGTGGTGGTAGATCCCGAGAAGATGGCGATCGTCCTGGGCAATCTGTTGTCCAATGCCGTACGCTTCAGTCCTGCGGGCGGTTTCATCCGTTTCCTGTTGTCCGATGCGCCGGGCATGGTGCGCGTCGAGTGCATCGACCAGGGGCCGGGCGTGGCGCCGACCGACGCTTCCCGCATCTTCGAGCCGTTCTACCAGGGGCTGAACCAGCCCCCGGGCGCGCGCCGCGGCAACGGCATCGGCCTGTCGGTGGTGCGCGAGTACGTGCAGGCCCATAGCGGCAAGGTTTATCTGGTCCCGCGCGAGGGCGGGTCGCATTTCCGTATCGAGTTGCCTGATGAAAAATAAAATCCTGATCCTGGCATCCAGCCTGTTGCTGGCGGCGTGCGCCGCACCGGCGCCCGAGGCGCCGACCACCAGCATCAAGCTGATTCACTCGGCCAGCAATATCGACGAGCTGCTGAGCTACAACGCGCAGCTGCGCAAGATGCCGCCGGCGGAACTGGGGCGCGAACTGCAGCGCATCAACGCCTATCCGGCCAGTCCGTCCAACACCGTGCGGCGCGCGATGGCGCTGTCGCTGACGCGCGATCCCATCGACCTGGCCAAGGCGGAAGCGCAACTGTGGAACGTCATGGGCGACAACAGCGTCGAAGCGGAGAAGCTCAAGCCGCTGGTCCAGGTGCTGGTCGGACATTATTCCGACCTGCGCCGCGTCGCCGACAACGCCGAGAAGTCCTCGGTGCAGTTGAAGGAGGCGCAACGCAAGGTGGACCAGTTGAACGACAAGCTTGAGGCCCTCAAGAACATAGAACGGAGCCTGCCGGCCGGCGGCAAGTAATTGCGCCTGCCCGTCGGGCCCGTTTCCTTTCACCGGAAACAGGAGCCCCGATGGGACATACTTCGCCTTTATTACTGGTCGACGACGACCCCGACCTGCTGCGCTTGCTGACGCTGCGCCTGAACGCCAGCGGCTATCGCGTGATGGCCGTCGGCAGCGCCGAGGCGGCCATGGCCCAGTTGGCCATCTCGCTGCCGGCATTGGTGATCACCGATGTGCGCCTGCCCGGCATGGACGGCCTGGCGCTGTTCGGTGAGATCCGCAGCCGCCATCCGACGCTGCCGGTGATCCTGCTCACCGCCCACGGCACCATCCCCGACGCGGTCGACGCCACCACCCGCGGCGCCTTCGCCTACCTGACCAAGCCTTTCGACGGGACGCTGCTGCTGGACAAGGTGGCCCAGGCCCTGAGCCTGTCGGCCCCGGCCGGCGACAGCGAAGACCAAAGCTGGCGCGCCGACCTGATCAGCCGCAGCCAGCGCGTCTCGGAACTGCTGGCCGAGGCGCGACTGGTGGCGGCCTCGGACGCCAGTATCCTGATCCGCGGCGACAGCGGCACCGGCAAGGAGCTGCTGGCGCGCGCCATCCACCGCGCCAGCCCGCGCGCGGACCAGCCCTTCATCGCGGTCAATTGCGGCGCCATCCCCGAGCAGTTGCTGGAGTCCGAGCTGTTCGGCCACGTCAAGGGCGCGTTCACGGGCGCGGTCGACAGCCGCGAGGGGCTGTTCCAGGCGGCCGACGGCGGTACGCTCTTCCTCGACGAGATCGGCGACATGCCGCTGCCGCTGCAGGTCAAGCTGCTGCGCGTGCTGCAGGAGAAGACGGTGCGCCAGGTCGGCGCCAACCAGCCCGGCGACGTGGACGTGCGCATCATCTCGGCTACCCACCGCGACCTGGAGGCGGCGATGACCGAAGGGCAGTTCCGCGAAGATCTCTATTACCGGCTCAACGTCGTGACCCTGCACCTGCCGTCGCTGGAGGAGCGGCGCGAGGACATCGCGCTGCTGGCCAACCATTTCCTCAAGGGCATCGCCGCCAAATACGCCAAGCGCCTGACCGGGTTTGCCCCGGACGCGCTGGAGTTGCTGAGCCTGGCGCACTGGCCCGGCAATGTGCGCCAGCTATATAACGTGGTGGAGCAGGTGTGCGCGCTGTCGACCGCGCCCCTGATCCCGGCGTCGCTGGTGCAGCGGGCGCTGCGCACACCGACGCTGGACCTGCTGCGCTATGCCGAGGCCAAGCAGAAGTTCGAGCGCGACTACCTGATCCGCTTGTTGAAGTTGACGGACGGCAATGTGTCCGACGCCGCCCGCCTGGCTGACCGCAACCGCACCGAGTTCTACCGGCTGCTGCAGAAGAACGGCCTGGATCCGCGCATGTTCAGGGGCGGGGAAGAGCAGGTCGCTGTTGAGCGACAGGCCTGATCCTATATAAATCAACGACTTGCGATGAATTGACCCTCGGAATGTCGCTGTCTGGCGACGGATTTGCCGGTTTTGACAGTGTTTTCCTGCGGTCGCCGACGGCGGGTTTGATCCAAGTCCTTGAAATCATTGCAGAAATTATCTACTGGCACAGGCTTTGCGAAGGACAGGGCAGGTCGCGTCGCTTCGGCGGCGCCGGGATTGATTCATCCATTCAAGGAGATTGCCATGGAAAAGACCACATTCGCCGCCAAGCTGCTGGCCGCATCCTTCCTCATCGCCGCTGCGGCGCCTGCAGTACAGGCCGCTGACACCGCCGGCGGCGGTAACACCCCCAAGACCGCGCAGAAGGCCGGCGCCTATATAGATGACTCGGTCATCACCGCCAAGGTCAAGGCCGCGCTGGTGGAAGACAAGCAGGTCTCGGCCATGAAGATCAAGGTCACCACCAAGGACGGCGTCGTCACCCTGAAGGGCGCGGTGCCCAATGCCGAGGTCGGCCAGCATGCGCTGCAACTGGCAGCCGGCATCGAGGGCGTGAAGGACGTGAAGAGCGACCTGACGGTCAAGGCCGGCTAAACGATGAGTCTCATGTTGCGATGCTCATATCTCATATATAAGGATGGCTTGAGCGCAGTCGCGACGAGCGCCTAGACGGTAGAAAGAGAACCGGTGCCGCCCCGTCAGGGGCGGTACCGGTTTTGTTTTTGGGGTTCTGTTCTTTGCTGTTCTGCCCGAAAAGCCTTGCCGGCTGTGGATTTCAGCGGAGATGGCTGGTTCGGGTAGACGTGGTTTTATAAATAATTTCTGATTATTTTCAAAAAGTGCTTGCGTGGGTCAATGGGCGTTGCTATAGTTCGCCCCCTGCTGACGCGACGCACAAAAGCGAAACGAAAGAAGAGCCGATGTGAAGGCGCGAAGCGGAAGGTTTTGAAGAGTTTTTAAATGATTTGCCGAGGCGGGAAGTTAAAAACGCCGAGATAAAAAATTTAAGAAAAGCGTAAAAAAGTAGTTGACGCGATTCAAAAACAACTTCATAATCTCGTTTCTCTGCTGCTGACAAACAAAACGATTTGCCA
>NZ_NJGU01000022.1 GCF_002213415.1 Herbaspirillum robiniae
TTTGCTTCGCCGCCGAACTTCTTCGACAGAACGGTTGCGATCGCTGCGGTCAGCGTGGTCTTGCCGTGGTCAACGTGGCCAATGGTGCCCACGTTCACGTGCGGCTTGGTCCGTTCGAATTTACCTTTTGCCATTTTCTCTATCCTTCAAAAGAACGATTTGTTCAATATCAACTAAATTTCAGCCCGCCCCACACGGGGCGGACCGTATTTCATCGCAAGACTTACTTGGCCTTCGAAGTGACGATCGCGTCGATCACGTTCTTGGGCGCTTCGGAGTAGTGCTTGAATTCCATCGAGTAAGTTGCGCGGCCTTGAGTAGCCGAACGCAGCGTGGTCGAGTAACCAAACATTTCCGACAGAGGCACTTCGGCCTTGATGATCTTGCCGCCACCGCCGGCGATTTCATCCATGCCTTGCACCATACCGCGGCGGGACGACAGGTCGCCCATCACGGTACCGGCGTAGTCTTCCGGGGTTTCCACTTCCACAGCCATCATCGGCTCCAGAATGACCGGGCTGGCGCGACGGCAACCGTCCTTGAACGCCATCGAACCGGCCATGCGGAACGCGTTTTCGTTCGAGTCCACGTCGTGGTACGAACCGAAGAACAGGGTGACCTTGACGTCGACCACCGGGTAGCCGGCCAGCACGCCGGTGTTCAGGGTTTCGCGAACACCCTTTTCAACTGCCGGGATGAATTCGCGAGGAACGGTACCGCCCTTGATCGCGTCGACGAACTCGAAGCCCTTGCCGGCTTCTTGCGGTTCGATCTTCAGCACCACGTGACCGTACTGACCGCGGCCGCCCGACTGCTTGACGAACTTGCCTTCGGACTCTTCGCAGGCCTTGCGGATGGTTTCGCGGTAGGCAACCTGCGGCTTGCCGACGGTGGCTTCAACGCCGAATTCGCGCTTCATGCGGTCGACGATGATGTCCAGGTGCAGCTCGCCCATACCGGCGATGATGGTCTGGCCGGATTCTTCGTCGGTACGCACGCGGAACGACGGGTCTTCAGCTGCCAGGCGGTTCAGGGCCAGGCCCATCTTTTCCTGGTCGGCCTTGGTCTTCGGCTCGACGGCCTGCGAGATCACGGGCTCGGGGAAGACCATGCGCTCCAGCACCACGGGTGCCTTGTCGTCGCACAGGGTGTCGCCGGTGGTGGTGTCCTTCAGGCCAACGACGGCGGCGATGTCGCCTGCCAGCATTTCCTTGATTTCTTCACGCTGGTTGGCGTGCATCTGCACGATACGGCCGATACGTTCCTTCTTCGACTTCACCGAGTTCAGCACGGTGTCGCCCGAGTTCAGGGTGCCCGAGTAGCAGCGGATGAAGCACAGCTGGCCAACGAACGGGTCGGTGGCGATCTTGAAGGCCAGGGCGGAGAACTTCTCGTCGTCCTTGGCTTCGCGCACGACCGGCTCTTCGTCGTCGTTCACGCCCGGAACCGGGGGAATGTCGACCGGCGACGGCAGGTATTCGATCACGCCGTCCAGCATCGCTTGCACGCCCTTGTTCTTGAAGGCGGTGCCGCACATCATCGGGACGATTTCGCCGGAGATGGTGCGTTGACGAATTGCGCCCTTGATTTCGGCTTCGGTCAGGTCGCCTTCTTCCAGGTACTTGTTCATCAGGTCTTCCGACGCTTCAGCGGCGGTTTCGACCAGGTTTTCACGCCACTTCTGCGCTTCTTCCTTCAGGCCTTCCGGGATGTCGCGGTAGTCGAACTTCATGCCCTGGGAAGCGTCGTCCCAGTAGATCGCGCGCATCTTGACCAGGTCGATCACGCCTTCGAAGTTTTCTTCGGCGCCGATAGGCACTTGCATCGGGATCGGGTTGGCCTTCAGGCGAGCACGCATTTGCTCATAGACCTTGAAGAAGTTCGCGCCGGTACGGTCCATCTTGTTGACGAACGCCAGACGGGGAACCTTGTACTTGTTGGCCTGACGCCACACGGTTTCGGACTGCGGCTGCACGCCGCCCACTGCACAGTAAACCATGCAGGCGCCGTCCAGAACGCGCATCGAACGTTCCACTTCAATGGTGAAGTCAACGTGGCCCGGGGTATCGATGATGTTGATGTGGTGGGCCGGGAAGTTGTTGGCCATGCCCTTCCAGTAGCAGGTGGTAGCAGCCGAGGTGATGGTGATGCCACGCTCTTGCTCTTGCTCCATCCAGTCCATGGTGGCGGCGCCATCGTGCACTTCACCGATCTTGTGGTTCACGCCCGTGTAGAACAGGACGCGCTCGGTCGTGGTGGTCTTGCCTGCATCGATGTGAGCGGAGATACCGATGTTGCGGTAGCGCTCAATGGGGGTCTTGCGAGCCATGATTTATTCCTAAGTCTTTAATGCACGAAACCGAGCGTCAATTTTTTCAAATAAACGCTCGGCTCGAACCAATTCAGATATAGACAAGGATCCTGCCGATGCGACGGGATCCTCACCCTGTCTTTGTTAGAAGCGGAAGTGCGAGAACGCCTTGTTCGCTTCTGCCATACGGTGCACTTCGTCACGCTTCTTCATTGCACCGCCACGGCCTTCGGCGGCTTCCATCAGCTCACCGCCCAGACGCTGCGGCATGGACTTCTCGCTGCGCTTGTTGGCGGCTTCACGCAGCCAACGCATGGACAGCGCCATACGACGGACCGGACGCACTTCGACGGGCACCTGGTAGTTGGCGCCGCCGACACGGCGGGACTTCACTTCAACCATCGGCTTGCAGTTCGCCAGAGCGGCTGCGAACACTTCCAGCGGGTCCTTGCCGGACTTTTGCTGGATATGGTCGAACGCGCCATAGATGATGTTCTCGGCGACGGACTTCTTGCCCGACAGCATCAGAACGTTAACAAACTTGGCAACATCAACATTGCCGAACTTCGGATCCGGCAGAATTTCCCGCTTGGGGACTTCACGACGACGTGGCATTTCGATTCCTTTCAATCTTCAGTTGAGTGGGCGAACCCTGATTCAACATCGCCTGCACTCGCGGAGAGCCATCATGGCTTCCACTTACTCGGCCCATCTGGACCGACACTTTTACCAGGCGACAAGCGCCATGATAAAGACCAATTATTACTTCTTCGCTGCCTTGGCGCGCTTGGCACCGTACTTCGAGCGAGCTTGCTTACGATCCTTGACGCCCTGGGTATCCAGTGCACCGCGAACCATGTGGTAACGCACACCCGGCAAGTCCTTGACACGGCCGCCGCGGATCAGCACGACGCTGTGTTCCTGCAGGTTGTGGCCTTCACCGCCGATGTACGAAATCACTTCGAAACCGTTGGTCAGGCGCACCTTGGCGACCTTACGCAGCGCGGAGTTCGGCTTCTTCGGGGTGGTGGTGTAGACACGGGTGCAGACACCGCGCTTTTGCGGGCTGTTTTCCAGCGCCGGCGATTTGCTCTTCACGGTCGCACGGACGCGTGGGTTGCTAATCAGTTGATTGATGGTTGGCATCGTTTTAATCCAACAAAGTACAACATTGAAAACAGGTTCCGGAAACGGTTGCCCGGAACCACACGGGAAACTTTCACGCGAGAAACAGCGCGTTTCGGATTTAAGACCGGAAGGGAGGTAAGCGTCGCAGAAGCGAAAATCAGACCAAAGAACGCATAAGCCCGGGCGAGCCTAAATTCGAGAACTCGCGAGTATATGCCTGAAAGACAGCCCGGTCAACCTGGACCGGGCTTTTGGGGCGGAATCGGCCCGTTTGAGGCCGATTTGCGACGATTATCACACTATCAGACGAACAACATTTCTTTCGTTCAATCTTCAGCCGCGCGGCAAGGCGCCGACGATGCTGCGCCACAACGTCGTTTCTTCCTGTCCGCGGTCGCGGCGCGAGAAGAAGTTGACGATCATGTTGCCGCGGGCGTCGTAGAACTCGACCGAGGTCACGATGCCGTGATCGGTCGGGCGGCGCACCACCCAGCCGTGGTCGACCGCCGCCTGCCGCAGGTGCAGGTTGAAGTCGGGATCGAGCACGTTGTACCACTCGCCGGAGGTCGAGGTCTTGTCGACCGGGCCGCTGTAGATCTGGGTCATGCCGCGACTGCTGACGAACACCATGATGGGCTGCTTGCGGCTGCGCGCATCTTCGATCAGCGCCTGCGCCGCCTGCGGCTGGATGCGCCAGGCCGAATCGCCGCCGATCAGCTGCAGGGCCTGTTCGCGGGTGAGCTTGAGGTCGCGCAGCAGGCGCGGAAACTGGTGCACGTCGGTCAGCTCATGCCAGGACAGGCGCAGCTCCTTGATGTCCTCTTCCGACGGTTTGGCGTTGGCCACCACCGGGCCGGGCGCGGGGGCCGGCTCGACCTTCAGCTCGGTGCGCTGTTCGGCCATCCTGAAGTCGGCCACCAGCTTGTCGAAGGCGGCGATGTGTTCGTCATTGTCGAGATAGACCTTGTGCACGGCGTCGCCGTAGCGATCAAAGAACTGCAGGCTACGGCTGGTCTTGCCGCCGCGACCGGGCTGCACCACGGCAAAGGCGCTGCCCCACTGGGCGGTGGAGAAACGCAGGTCGATGGGGCCGCCGGCGAAGCCGGTGCCGGGGGTCACGCGGCCTTCGGCGTCGCGGCGCGGCGGGGTGACGGCGCCGGAGCGCTCCAGCACCACGTTGTCGTTGCGGGTGATGGCCTTGATGCGGCCCAGCTCGGGCAGGCGCTCGAAGATCGCCTTGAAATTCTGCTCGCCGTCGTTCAGCCGCACCGCCTGGCGGCCGACGTCGGTGGCCACCAGTTGCGCTTCGGACACGCCCAGCTTCTGCGCGGCGTCGCGCGGATGGGTCTTGGGCTGCTCGACGCGCAGTTGCGCCCAGCGCTCGGCCAGCGGTTGTTGCGTGGCGCAGCCCGCCGCCAGCAGGGCGGCTGCCAGGGCGATGGCGCCTGCGCCCGTGCGCAGCGTCCTGCTCTTGCGATTGTGATGATTCATTCGGAGTCCTTTCAGGTCATGGCATTGCATTAAAGCCCGCCGCGTGGCCGCCGGCGCGGATACGCAGCGGGCGGGGATCAGTATTCGAACTTCATGCTGACGTTGAAGCTGCGGCCGGGCTCGGTGTAGGCATCCTTGTTGACGGCGCTGTCGGCCAGCGACAGGCCGCGGATGTCGGTCCAGCTCCAGTACTTCTTGTCGAACAGGTTGCGGATGCCGGCGTACAGGATCATGTTCTTGTTGAAGCGGTAGCCGCCGGAGAGGTCCATGACGAAGAAGGACGGCGAGACGAAGTTGGTGGACGTCGGAATGTCTTCCTTCTTCTTCGCGGCGTTGTAGACCATGTCGGTCTGCATGAACCAGACCTTGTTCGGCTCGTAGCGCACGCCGGTCACGACCGACAGCGGCGCCACCGATTCCAGCCCCTGCTCGACGCCGTTGACGGTGGTCGTGCCCTTGGTCCACGCGAAGCCGCCCTTGACCGTCCAGGCATTGTCGAGCTGCCAGTCCAGGCGCCCTTCGAAGCCGTGGATCTCGGCCTTGTAGGCGTTGCGGTACTGGTAGATGGTCGGGTTGGCGGCCGTCAGGTTGCCGCCCACCGTCACCAGGTCGATGAAGTTGCGGTAGTTGCCCTTGTACGCGGCCGCGCTGTAGCGCACGGCGCTTGCGCCCGTCGACAGCTTGCCGCGCAAGCCGACCTCGAAGGTGTTGCTGGTCTCGGGCTTGAGGTCAGGATTGGAGATCTGCTTGTAGACCGTGTTGTTGAAGAAGGAGTTGACCTCCTGCGGCGACGGCGAGCGGAAACCGCGCGCATATTGCACGTAGGGGATGAACGCCGGCGTCACCTCGTACAGGAAGGCCAGGCGCGGGGAGAAGGCGCTGTCTTTGCTCTCGGCCGCCGGCTGGCCGCTGGCGATGGCTTGCGCATCGTACTTGGCGCTGGCCTTGGGCTTGAGGTCATAGGCGTCGTAGCGCAGGCCGGCGATGGTGGTCAGCGCGCCGGTGCGCATTTCATCCTGCACGTAGGCGCCCACGGAGGTGTACTCGGTCTTGGGGAAGTACTCGCAGTACTGCGTGCCGGTGCAGGTGGTCCAGCCGGTGCCGTTGGCGTTGACCTTCAGCGTCGACAGGCTCAGGTCCAGGCCGTAGACCAGCTTGTGGCGGAAGGAGGCCGGGCCGAAATTGCTCTCGGCCAGCACGCCGCCGCCGATGACCTGGTCGCTGTACGACACCTGGCGAAAGCGCGGGCGTACCGTGGCGCCGACGGTGACGCCGCCCTCATAGGTGTACTGGTCGGTGTCGGCGTCGCGATAGTAGAGGTTGGCCTTGAATTTCTGCAGCCATGCGCCATCGGGATCGGCGTGCTCATAGGCCAGGATCGCGCGATTGCTCTTGGCGTCGCTGCTGGTGTAGTAGTTGTTGATGACGCTCGACAGCGCCGACAGGCCGTTCCCGCTGTTGCGCTGTTCGGTGGTCTCCAGCGTCAGCTTGAAGGTATCCATGCCGTTGGGCTTGAACACCAGCTTGCCCAGCGCCGAACGGTTGGTGTAGCTCATCGGATCGGGCGTGGTGCGCGCGGTGCCGGTGGTGTCGTTGCTGCCCTTGTTGTCGGCCTCCTTGCCGTGGCGCGCATTGAGCACCAGCATGCCCTGCCACTGGTCGCCGCCCCAGGCGGCGCTGGCGGTGCCGCCATAGCTGCGGTCCACCGAATCGTAGGAAGGCTTGAAGCCGAAGTAGGTGCTCTTGCCGAACACATTGAGCAGGTCCTGCGGATCCTTGGTGATGAAGTTGACCGCGCCGGTCATGCCGTCGCTGCCGTACAGCGAAGAGGCCGGGCCGCGCAGCACTTCGATGCGCTGGTAGAGCTCGGTGTCGGTATAGGCGCCGCGCCCCACGCTGGCCACGCCCTGGCTGAAGGCGCGCGGCATGGCGATGCCGTCTTCCAGCATCAGCACGCGGTTGCCGTCCAGGCCGCGGATGGTGATGCCTTCATTGCCGCCGCGACCGGTGGTGGCGGTGGCGCCGGTGATGCCGGACATGCGGTAGACGTTGCGGCGCACCTCCACGCCCGGCTCATAGCGCAGCGCGTCCTTGATATCCTTGGCGTTGTGTTCCTCGATGTCCTCGGCGGTGATCACCGAGACGGTGGCGGCCGCGTGGTCGAGGTCGGTGCTGCCCGAACGGTTGGCCGTGACCACCACGTCCTGCAGGCGCTTGCCGTCGGATTTTGCCGCGCTTCTGCCGCCGGTATCGGCGACCTGGGCGAGATTGATGGATTCATCGGCCGTCTGCGCGAAAGCGTTCGCGCAAGGCCACTGCTGCAGCGCCAATAGCATGGCCGCTGCAAATGTCGATTTGCATGGAGACACTGGTAACCACCCCTTCAGTTGGTTCGGTTACTAGCGTCGGCTGGCTACCTCGAGATTTAAACCGCCCTGCGCGGCCGCCATGTGCGGCGCCGGCTGTTGCCTGCGTGCCCCTATCCCCCGATGGGAGCGGTGCGCATGTGGCAGCAGGAGCGGAACTTGATAATTATTTTTCAGAAAAACTCAGATGAGAATAATTATTATTTGAGTATTTTAGGAGATTGCTCAGCATTAGACAATCTCAAAATCGCGTTTCAATCCTATGTCGGATATACGGCGCAACAGATAAGGGTGCCCTTCCCGGCGGCTGAAAAAAAACGGCGCCGGAATTTCTTCCGGCGCCGTTTCATCTTGCTTGGCGCTCAATGCGAAGCGGCCCTGACTTCAGGCCGCCTCAGCGGACAACTCAGGCTTCGCCTTCGCCGCCGCCGATCGCTTCGGTCGAGGAGATTTCCTCGCCGGCCACATCCGAATGGGATGCACGTTCGGCTTCGAGCAGTGCTGCGCGCTCTTCGGCTTCCCATGCGTCCTTCTCCTTGCGGGCGCGGTGGAACGCGAGACCGGTACCGGCCGGGATCAGGCGGCCGACGATCACGTTTTCCTTCAGGCCGCGCAGGCCGTCCTTCTTGCCCATGATCGCAGCTTCGGTCAGCACGCGGGTGGTTTCCTGGAACGATGCGGCCGAGATGAACGAGTCGGTCGACAGCGATGCCTTGGTAATACCCAGCAGGACGTTCTCGTAGGTCGCCGGCAGCTTGCCTTCGGCGGTCACGCGATCGTTCTCGTCCAGCAGTTCCGAACGCTCGACCTGCTCACCGGTGATGTAGTTGGTGTCGCCCGGCTCCACCACTTGCACGCGGCGCAGCATCTGGCGCACGATCACTTCGATGTGCTTGTCGTTGATCTTCACGCCCTGCAGACGGTACACGTCCTGCACTTCGTCGACGATGTAACGCGCCAGCGCTTCGATACCCAGGAGGCGCAGGATGTCCTGCGGATCGGCCGGGCCGTCCACGATCATTTCGCCCTTGTTCACCACCTGGCCGTCGTGCACCAGCACCTGCTTGTCCTTGGTGATCAGGAACTCGTGCTTGGTGCCTTCCATGTCGGTGATTTCCAGACGCTGCTTGCCCTTGGTTTCCTTGCCGAAGGCAACGGTACCGGTGACTTCGGCCAGCATGCCGGCGTCCTTCGGCGAGCGTGCTTCGAACAGTTCGGCCACGCGCGGCAGACCGCCGGTAATGTCACGGGTCTTCTGCGATTCGGTCGGGATACGTGCCAGCACTTCACCCACATGCACTTGCTGGCCGTCCTTGACGGTAATCAGCGCGCCGACCTGGAAGCCGATGGTCACCGAGTGTTCGGTGCCGGCGATCTTCACTTCTTCGCCTGCTTCGTTCAACAGCTTGACCTGCGGACGCAGCACCTTGGACGACGGACCGCGACGCTTGGCGTCGATGACCACCAGGGTCGACAGACCGGTCACTTCGTCGATCTGCTTGGCGACAGTGGCGCCTTCTTCCACGTTTTCGAACTTCACGGTACCGGAGTACTCGGTGATGATCGGACGGGTCAGCGGATCCCAGGTTGCCAGTGCGGTGCCGGCCTTGATGGTCAGGCCATCCTTGACGATCAGGGTCGCGCCGTACGGCACTTTGTGACGCTCGCGCTCACGGCCCAGGTCGTCGGTGATCAGCACTTCGCCGGAACGGGAAATGACGATCTGCTCGCCCTTGCCGTTGGTGACGTAACGCATGGTCGCGGTGAAGCGGACGATACCGTTGGACTTGGCTTCCACCGACGATGCCACAGCTGCACGCGATGCCGCGCCACCGATGTGGAAGGTACGCATGGTCAGCTGGGTACCCGGTTCGCCGATCGACTGCGCGGCGACCACACCGACTGCTTCGCCGGAGTTGACCAGCAGGCCGCGGCCCAGGTCGCGGCCGTAGCACTTGGCGCACAGGCCGTAGCGCGTATCGCAGGTCAGCGGGGTGCGAACCTTCACTTCGTCGATGCCCAGACGCTCGATCTCTTCGACCTTGTCTTCGTCCATCAGGGTGCCGGCTTCGTACAGCGTAGCCTGGTCTTCCGGATTGACGATGTCGGTCGCGGCGACGCGGCCGAGGATACGGTCGCGCAGCGCTTCGATGACTTCACCGCCTTCGACCAGGGCCTTCATGGCCGCGCCGTTGGAGGTGCCGCAATCGTCCTCGATCACCACCAGATCCTGGGTCACGTCGACCAGACGACGGGTCAGGTAACCGGAGTTCGCGGTCTTCAGCGCGGTGTCGGCCAGACCCTTACGGGCGCCGTGCGTCGAGATGAAGTACTGCAGAACGTTCAGGCCTTCGCGGAAGTTCGCGGTAATCGGCGTTTCGATGATGGAGCCGTCAGGCTTGGCCATCAGGCCGCGCATACCGGCCAGCTGGCGAATCTGCGCTGCCGAACCACGGGCGCCGGAGTCGGCCATCATGTAAATCGCGTTGAACGATTCCTGAGTGGTCTTCTTGCCTTCGCGGGTGACGACGTCTTCCACCTTCAGCTGGTCCATCATGGCCTTGCCGACTTCGTCGCCGGCCTTGCCCCAGATGTCCACCACCTTGTTGTAGCGCTCGCCGGCGGTCACCAGACCGGAGGCGTACTGCTGTTCGATCTGCTTGACTTCCGATTCGGCAGCCGCGATCAGGGTGGCCTTTTGCGGCGGCACCAGCATGTCGTCCACGCAGATCGAGATACCGGCGCGGGTCGCCAGGCGGAAGCCCGACTGCATCAGCTGGTCGGCGAACACCACGGTGGCGCGCAGACCGCACTTGCGGAACGAGGTGTTGATCAGCTTCGAGATTTCCTTCTTCTTCAGTGCGCGGTTCAGCACCGAGAAAGGCAGACCCTTCGGCAGAATTTCGGACAGGATGGCACGACCCACCGTGGTTTCGTAACGCTTGACGGTACGCACGAATTCGCCGGTAACCGGATCCTTCGGGTTCTCGACGATACGCACGGTCACGCGGGTAGCCAGCTCGACTTCCTTGTTGTCGTACGCGCGGATGACTTCCGACACGTCCGGGAACAGCATGCCTTCGTTCTTGCCGTTGATGGCTTCACGGGTGGCGTAGTACAGACCCAGCACGATATCCTGGGACGGCACGATCGACGGTTCGCCGTTGGACGGGAACAGGATGTTGTTGGAGGCCAGCATCAGGGTGCGGGCTTCCATCTGCGCTTCGATCGACAGCGGCACGTGAACGGCCATCTGGTCGCCGTCGAAGTCGGCGTTGAACGCCGCGCAAACCAGCGGGTGCAGCTGGATCGCCTTGCCTTCGATCAGGACCGGCTCGAACGCCTGGATGCCCAGACGGTGCAGGGTCGGCGCGCGGTTCAGCATGACCGGGTGTTCGCGGATGACTTCTTCCAGGATGTCCCAGACCACCGGCTCTTGCGCTTCCACCAGCTTCTTGGCGGCCTTGATGGTGGTCGACAGACCCATCAGTTCCAGCTTGTTGAAGATGAAGGGCTTGAACAGCTCCAGCGCCATCAGCTTGGGCAGACCGCACTGGTGCAGCTTCAGCTGCGGACCCACCACGATGACCGAACGGCCCGAGTAGTCGACGCGCTTGCCCAGCAGGTTTTGACGGAAACGGCCGCCCTTACCCTTGATCATTTCAGCCAGCGACTTCAGCGGACGCTTGTTGGCGCCGGTCATCGCCTTGCCGCGACGGCCGTTGTCCAGCAGCGAGTCAACCGCTTCCTGCAGCATGCGCTTTTCGTTGCGCGTGATGATCTCCGGAGCACGCAGCTCCATCAGACGCTTCAGACGATTGTTACGGTTAATGACGCGGCGATACAGGTCATTCAAGTCGGAGGTCGCGAAGCGGCCGCCGTCCAGCGGCACCAGCGGACGCAGTTCCGGCGGCAGCACCGGCAGCACTTCCATGATCATCCAGTCGGGCTTGATGCCCGAGCGCTGGAACGCCTCCAGCACCTTCAGGCGCTTGGCGTACTTCTTGATCTTGGCTTCGGACTTGGATTCCTTGAGTTCCTGGCGCAGGGTTTCCGCGTCGCGGTCGATATCGATCGAGCGCAGCAGTTCGCGGATACCTTCGGCGCCCATGAACGCGACGAAGTCGTCGCCGTACTCTTCGTACTTGGCGGCGTAGTCGTCTTCGGACATGATCTGGCACTTCTTCAGCGGGGTCATGCCGGGATCGGTCACGACGTAGGCTTCGAAGTACAGCACGCGCTCGATGTCGCGCAGGGTCATGTCCAGCACCATGCCCAGGCGGGAGGGCAGCGACTTCAGGAACCAGATGTGGGCGGTCGGCGAGGCCAGCTCGATGTGGCCCATGCGCTCGCGGCGCACCTTGGCCAGGGTGACTTCAACGCCGCACTTCTCGCAGATCACACCGCGGTGCTTCAGGCGCTTGTACTTGCCGCACAGGCATTCGTAGTCCTTGATCGGGCCAAAGATCTTGGCGCAGAACAGGCCATCGCGCTCAGGCTTGAAGGTACGGTAGTTGATGGTTTCCGGCTTCTTGACTTCGCCGAAGGACCACGAGCGGATCTTGTCCGGCGAGGCCAGACCGATCTTGATCGCGTCGAATTGTTCGTTTTGCTGGACTTGCTTGAATAGATCGAGCAGTGCTTTCATGTATCACTCCAGTTGGCGTGAAAAAACTAAATTTACGTGTGGGCCGGTTCACCCTGCTGAACCCTGTTCGCACCGGCGGGAGAGCCGTCAAGGCCATTGCCTTGCGGTTCCGCACGGTACCGGGACAGACCTCCCCGGCCTAATGAATAACCGGCGTATATGCAACACTTGCGATATAGCGCCGGCGACTCTACTGCTTTGACTTCTTGAATTCTTGTGTTTCGCCGGCCATGCAAAGCGCCGACGGGGATGCACGGCGTGGCGCCATGCATCCCCTGTTACATCATTCGCGTTCCAGGTCGATGTCGATACCCAGCGAGCGGATTTCCTTCACCAGCACGTTGAAGGATTCCGGCATGCCGGCGTCGATCACGTGATCGCCCTTGACCAGGTTCTCGTAAACCTTGGTACGGCCGTTCACGTCGTCGGACTTCACGGTCAGCATTTCCTGCAGGACGTACGATGCGCCGTAAGCTTCCAGCGCCCAGACTTCCATTTCGCCGAAACGCTGGCCGCCGAACTGCGCCTTGCCGCCCAGCGGCTGCTGGGTCACCAGCGAGTACGGGCCGGTGGAGCGTGCGTGCATCTTGTCGTCGACCAAGTGGTGCAGCTTCAGGTAGTGCATGTAGCCGACAGTCACGGTGCGCTCGAAAGCTTCGCCGGTACGGCCGTCATACATGGTGACCTGGTTCTTCGACGGGGTCATGCCCAGCTGCTTGGCGATCGGATCCGGGTACGCCAGGTCCAGCATGCGGCGGGTTTCCTTTTCGTGCGCGCCGTCGAACACCGGAGTTGCGAACGGAACGCCCTTCTTCAGGTTGGCCACCAGCTCGACGATCTCGTCGTCGCTGAACTTGTCCAGCTCTTCCTGCTTGCCCGACTCGTTGTAGATGGTGGTCAGGAACTTGCGCAGTTCCGCGACCTTGGCTTGCGCCTGCACCATCTCGCCCAGGCGCAGGCCCAGGCCCTTGGCTGCCCAGCCCAGGTGAACTTCCAGCACCTGGCCGACGTTCATACGCGAGGGCACGCCCAGCGGGTTCAGCACGATGTCGGCCGGAGTACCGTCGGCCATGTGCGGCATGTCTTCGATCGGCAGGATGCGGGAAACCACACCCTTGTTACCGTGACGGCCCGCCATCTTGTCGCCAGGCTGCAGGCGACGCTTCACGGCCAGGTAGACCTTGACCATCTTTTGCACGCCCGGCGGCAATTCGTCGCCCTGGGTCAGCTTCTTGCGCTTCTCTTCGAAGGCCAGGTCGAACTGGTGACGCTTCTCGGCGATCGATTCCTTGATCGCTTCCAGGGCGTTGGCCATGTCGTCGTCGGCCGGACGGATGTCGAACCAGTGGTACTTGTCCAGGTCGTCCAGGTAAGCCTTGTCCAGCTTGGTGCCCTTGACCAGCTTCTTCGGGCCGCCGTTGGCGACCTTGCCGATCAGCAGGCGTTCCAGACGCTGGAAGGCGTCGCCTTCCACGATACGCAGCTGGTCGTTCAGGTCCAGGCGGTAGCGCTTGAGTTCATCGTCGATGATCTGCTGGGCGCGCTTGTCGCGCTGGATGCCTTCGCGGGTGAACACCTGCACGTCGATGACGGTGCCGACCATGCCCGAAGGCACGCGCAGCGAGGTGTCCTTAACATCCGAAGCCTTTTCGCCGAAGATCGCGCGCAGCAGCTTCTCTTCCGGCGTCAGCTGGGTCTCGCCCTTCGGGGTGACCTTACCGACCAGGGTATCGCCTGCTTCGACTTCAGCGCCGATGTAGGTGATGCCGGACTCGTCCAGGCGAGCCAGTTGGTTCTCGGCCAGGTTCGAGATGTCGCGGGTGATTTCTTCCGCGCCCAGCTTGGTGTCACGCGCCACCACCGACAGTTCTTCGATGTGGATCGAGGTGTAGCGGTCATCTGCCACAACCTTTTCGGAGATCAGGATCGAGTCTTCGAAGTTGTAGCCGTTCCACGGCATGAAGGCCACCAGCATGTTCTGACCCAGGGCCAGTTCGCCCAGGTCGGTCGATGCGCCGTCGGCGATGACGTCGTGCTTGGCGACGCGGTCGCCGACCTTCACGATCGGACGCTGGTTGATGTTGGTGTTCTGGTTGGAACGGGTGTACTTGATCAGGTTGTAGATGTCCACGCCGACTTCACCGGCTTGCGCCTCGTCGTCGTTCACGCGGATCACCACACGGCCTGCATCGACGTAGTCGACCACACCGCCACGCAGCGCCTGCACGGTGGTGCCGGAGTCGACTGCCACGGTGCGCTCGATGCCGGTGCCGACCAGCGGCTTTTCCGGACGCAGGCAAGGCACGGCCTGACGCTGCATGTTGGCGCCCATCAATGCGCGGTTCGCGTCATCGTGCTCGAGGAACGGAATCAGCGAGGCTGCCACCGACACCACCTGGCCCGGGGCCACGTCCATGTATTGCACGCGTTCCGGCGAGACCAGGATGGTTTCGCCGGCTTCACGGGCCGACACCAGTTCGTCGGACAGCTTGCCGGAACCATCGATGGTCGCGTTCGCCTGGGCGATCACGTAACGACCTTCTTCGATGGCCGACAGGTAGTCGATCTGGTTGGTCACCTGGCTGCCTTCGACCTTGCGGTACGGGGTTTCCAGGAAGCCGTATTCGTTCAGGCGGGCGTACAGCGCCAGCGAGTTGATCAGGCCGATGTTCGGGCCTTCAGGCGTTTCGATCGGGCACACGCGGCCGTAGTGGGTCGGGTGCACGTCGCGCACTTCAAAGCCGGCGCGTTCGCGGGTCAGACCGCCAGGGCCCAGGGCGGAAACGCGGCGCTTGTGCGTGATTTCCGACAGCGGGTTGGTCTGGTCCATGAACTGCGACAGCTGCGACGAACCGAAGAACTCGCGGATAGCGGCCGAGATCGGCTTGGAGTTGATCAGGTCGTGCGGCATCAGGTTGTCCGCTTCGGCCTGGCCGAGGCGTTCCTTGACGGCGCGCTCGACACGCACCAGGCCTGCGCGGAACTGGTTTTCGGCCAGTTCGCCCACGCAACGCACGCGGCGGTTGCCCAGGTGATCGATGTCGTCGACTTCGCCGCGGCCGTTGCGCAGCTCGACCAGGATCTTGATGACGGCCAGGATGTCTTCATCCGACAGGGTCATCTTGCCGGTCAGCTCGTCGCGACCGACGCGACGGTTGAACTTCATGCGGCCCACGGCCGACAGGTCGTAGCGTTCTTCGCTGTAGAACAGGCCGTTGAACAGCGCTTCCACGGACTCTTCGGTCGGCGGTTCGCCAGGACGCATCATGCGGTAGATCGCCACGCGCGCGGCGGTCTTGTCGGCGGTGTCGTCGGTGCGCAGGGTCTGCGAGATGTAGCCGCCCTGGTCCAGGTCGTTGGTGTACAGGGTCTGGATCGCGGCGATGTTGGCTTCGCGCAGCTTGGCCAGCAGTTCCTCGGTCAGCTCGTCGTTGGCGCTGGCGATGACTTCGCCGGTGTCCGGATCGACGATGTTCTTGGCCAGCACGCGGCCCAGCAGGTAGTCCTCGGGAACCGAGATGTGCTTGATGCCGGCGGCTTCGATGTCGCGCACGTGCTTGGCGTTGATGCGCTTGTCCTTGGCGACCATCACCTTGCCCGACTTGTCGGTGATGTCGAAGCGTGCGACTTCGCCGCGCAGGCGCTCGGAGACGAACTCCATGTCGGCGCCGTCGGCGTGCAGGTTGAAGTTGTCGAAGACGAAGAAGTTCGCCAGGATCTGCTCGGACGTCATGCCGATGGCCTTGAGCAGGATCGTGACCGGCATCTTGCGGCGGCGGTCGACGCGGAAGAACAGGATGTCCTTCGGGTCGAATTCGAAGTCCAGCCAGGAGCCGCGGTAAGGAATGATGCGTGCCGAGAACAGCAGCTTGCCCGACGAGTGCGTCTTGCCGCGGTCGTGTTCGAAGAACACGCCCGGCGAGCGGTGCAGCTGGGACACGATCACGCGTTCGGTGCCGTTGATGACGAACGAGCCGGTGGTGGTCATCAGGGGCAGTTCGCCCATGTAGACTTCCTGCTCCTTCATTTCCTTGACGACCGGCTTGGTCGGCGATTCACGGTCCAGGATCACCAGGCGCACCTTGGCGCGCAGCGGGGACGCGAAGGTCAGGCCGCGCTGCTGGCATTCCTTGACATCGAACGGAGGAGCGCCCAGCACATACGACAGGAACTCGAGGCGCGCAAAACCATTGTGCGACACGATGGGGAAAATCGAGGTGAAGGCGGATTGCAGGCCTTCGTTCTTGCGCTCCGAAGCGGTACGCTCGGGTTGCAGGAAATTCTGGTACGACTCGATCTGAGTCGCGAGCAGGAACGGAACGTTGTGGACGTTTGCGCGTTTCGCGAAGGATTTGCGAATGCGCTTCTTCTCAGTAAATGAGTAGTGCATGGACACTCCGTGAGTGACAGGAAGGATAGAGAGTTCAAGATTCGATCAAACCGCGCGGCCCGCCGGAAATGCAGGCCCGGAAAACCGGCACTCAAATCTTCAAGTTTCTACCCTAGTTTTTTGCCTCGTTCGCGCTTAATATTCCGGGCATTGGAAGGTTGCAGCGCACCAAAACGACGTACAAAAATAAGAAACGACAAAGGAGCCAAAGCCGAATCCCTTTTTCAAGGGATTCTGCACTTTGACTCCGGAGCAATAAACTCGCCTGAACAGGCAAGAGAATTACTTCAGTTCGGCCTTGGCGCCAGCTTCTTCCAGCTTCTTCTTGGCAGCTTCGGCGTCAGCCTTGGCGATGCCTTCCTTCACTGGCTTCGGAGCACCGTCGACCAGATCCTTGGCTTCCTTCAGGCCCAGACCGGTGATTTCGCGGACTGCCTTAATGACGCCAACCTTGTTCGCGCCGACTTCGGCCAGAACAACGGTGAACTCGGTCTGCTCTTCAGCAGCGGCAGCACCGCCGCCAGCAGCGCCACCAGCGGCCGGAGCGGCCATTGCAGCTGCGGAAACGCCAAACTTTTCTTCGAATGCCTTGACCAGGTCATTCAGTTCCATCACGGACAGCGCGCCAACGGCTTCCAGGATGTCTTCTTTGCTAATTGCCATTTGAAACTCCTAAATTTATTTCGGTAATAACATCAGATTGGTAATGACGCGGAACGTCGAAACTGCAGAGCTGGCCGCCGATGGCGGCCGTGCATCATGCGGCTTCGGCTTCCTTCTTGGCTGCCAGAGCAGCCAAGGCGCGCGCAAAGCCCGACACCGGAGCCTGCATCATGCCCAGAACCTGGGCCAGCAGAACTTCGCGGGACGGGATGTTTGCCAGCGCGGACACGGCAGCCTTATCCAGCTGCTTGCCTGCGTAGTTACCTGCCTTCACAACCAGCTTGTCGTTGGTCTTGGCAAAGTCGGACACGACTTTGGCAGCGGCCACGGCGTCTTCCGAGATCGAGTAGATCAGCGGACCGGTCAGTTGCGGGGCGAGGTCGGCAAACTGGGTGCCTTCGACAGCGCGACGAGCCAGCGTGTTTTTCAACACGCGCAGGTACACGCCTTGGGCACGCGCTTGTGCGCGCAGTTGCGTCAAGGAACCAACCTGGATGCCACGGTATTCGGCCACGACGATAGTTTGCGCGGTTGCAACTTTCGCGGAAACTTCGGCGACGACGGCCTTCTTGTCATTCAGATTGAGACTCAAGATCAACCTCCAAAAGTAGTGCTCGGCGACCACACAGGCGAAGATGCCTGCTTGCCTTACACCGGTTCGAACACGGCGTCCGAGGTTTAGGAGTTCACTGCAGCATAGGGCAAAGCCCAATTTCCTGCTGAGACTACAAAACTTGTTCGGGTTCACCATCTGCGCTGGGTCGATTGCATTTGCATGCGCTCTGTTTAACTTCTTCCGGCATTGTTGCCACCGGCGTCCGCCCAACGGTCTTTGATTGCCTGCAGCAGCCAGACTTCAACCGCTGCAGCCCAAAGATGCGCCCCGCGCTCCAACCGGAGAACGGGGACTTGATTCTTTCTTAGCCAGCCAGGGAAGCCTGGTCGACACGCACGCCGGCGCCCATGGTGGACGACAGTGCGATCTTGCGCAGGTAGATACCCTTGCTGGTGGCCGGCTTGGCCTTGTTCAGGGCGTCGATCAGGGCCAGCAGATTGGCCTTCAGATCGGCGTCGGAGAACGACTTGCGGCCGATGGTTGCGTGGATGATGCCCGACTTGTCGGTACGGTATTGCACCTGACCGGCCTTGGCGTTCTTGACGGCGGTAGCGACGTCCGGGGTCACGGTGCCGACCTTCGGGTTCGGCATCAGGCCGCGGGGGCCCAGGATCTGGCCCAGGGTACCGACGATACGCATGGTGTCCGGCGAAGCGATCACGATGTCGAACGGCATGTCGCCGGCCTTCACGCGCTCTGCCAGGTCTTCCATGCCGACCACGTCGGCGCCGGCTGCCTTGGCAGCCTCAGCCTTGTCGCCGGAGGCGAACACGGCCACGCGAACGGTCTTGCCGGTACCAGCCGGCAGCACCACGGAGCCACGGACCACTTGGTCGGACTTCTTGGCGTCCACGCCCAGTTGCACGGCGACGTCGATCGACTCGTTGAACTTGGCGGTGGCGAATTCCTTGATCAGGGAAACGGCGTTATCGAACGGATAGGCCTTGGTACGATCGACCTTGTCCTTCAATGCCTTCATGCGCTTGGATACCTTAGCCATTACAGACCCTCCACCGTGATGCCCATCGAACGTGCGGAACCAGCGATGGTGCGCACTGCAGCTTCCAGATCAGCAGCGGTCAGGTCCGGCTTCTTCTGGGTTGCGATCTCTTCCGCTTGCTTGCGGGTGATCTTGCCGACCTTGTCGGTATGCGGCTTGGCGGAACCCTTCTGGATGCCGGCGGCCTTCTTGATCAGGATCGTTGCCGGCGGAGTCTTCATCACGAAGGTGAAGGACTTGTCCGCGAAGGCGGTGATCACGACCGGAATCGGCAGACCCGGTTCAACGCCTTGAGTTTGTGCGTTGAAGGCCTTGCAGAATTCCATGATGTTCAGACCGCGCTGACCCAGCGCCGGACCGATCGGGGGGGACGGGTTTGCTTTACCAGCTGGCACTTGCAGCTTGATAAAACCAATAATCTTCTTTGCCATGACGGCTCCTGTGTTGATTGAGTCTTAGCGCCCGTTCGTCGGCCTTGCGGCTTCCTAGTGGGGCTCCTCGATTTGCCGGACTGCCGAACGGGGATACCTGTCCGACGCGCTCCGGCGGGCGCTTTATTCTTTGACGCTGCGAGTGAGATTCCGGGAGGGGATCAGACTTTTTCCAGCTGGCCGAATTCGAGCTCGACCGGGGTGGCGCGACCGAAGATGGTGACCGACACGCGCACGCGCGATTTTTCGTAGTTCACTTCTTCGACGTTGCCGTTGAAATCGGTGAACGGGCCTTCCTTGATGCGCACCATTTCGCCGACTTCGTACAGCACCTTCGGACGCGGCTTTTCGACGCCTTCCTGCATCTGGCGGACCAGCGCATCCACTTCGTGCTGCGGCAGCGGGGTCGGGCGATTCGACTTGCCGCCGATGAAACCGGTGACCTTGCTGGTGTTCTTCACCAAGTGCCAGGTCTCGTCGGTCATTTCCATCTCGACCAGGACGTAGCCCGGGAAGAAACGGCGTTCGGTCACCGACTTGTGACCGTTTTTCATATCCACGACTTCTTCAGTCGGCACCAGGATCTGGCCGAACTGGTCTTGCATGCCCGCGCGAGTGATGCGCTCGGTGAGCGCGCGCTGAACACTTTTTTCCATGCCGGAATATGCATGCACCACGTACCAGCGCTTTTTTCCGGCGCCTGAAACGCTTTGCGCACCAATCGGTGCGCTGTCTTGTGTGCTATCGCTCATGTTATTTCCAGCCCAAAATTACGTCGTACAACAGGAATTCGAGCAGCTTGTCCGCACCCCACAGGAAGATCGCCATGATCAGGACGAAGGCGAAGACCACAGCTGTGATCTGCATCGCTTCCTTGCGGGTGGGCCAGACGACCTTCTTGGTTTCGCGCACGGATTCCTTGGCGAAACCGACGAAGCCGCGGCCTTGTGCAGAAGTCCAGGCAAAACCGACAGCCACGAGCAGACCGGCGACCAGGGCGGCAGCGCGCACCGGGGTCGACTGATCAGACAACACAAAAAAACCGACCACGCCTGCGACGACTGCAACGATTGCCAATGCAATCTTGATCTTGTCGTTGGAGGTGTTGACGGTTTGAACTGGCTGGTTAGACATTGCTTACTTTCAGTACCCTGCACCAGATTCGGTGGCAGGGGCGGAGGGCCTCGAACCCCCAACCTTCGGTTTTGGAGACCGACGCTCTGCCAATTGAGCTACGCCCCTACAAAAACTCGCGATTGAGACACGAATGCCGCGATACGAACCTCGCACCGCGGCAACATGCTTTACTGCTTGATCTTACTCGTAGATCTTGGCAACGACGCCGGCGCCGACGGTACGACCGCCTTCACGGATAGCGAAACGCAGGCCTTCTTCCATCGCGATCGGGTTGATCAGCTTGACGGTGATCGACACGTTGTCGCCC
>NZ_NJGU01000023.1 GCF_002213415.1 Herbaspirillum robiniae
CGGCCTGCGCCGGGATGACGGCGGCGGGTGGGGAGACAGCCACCGCATCCCCCTTCTCCGTCATCCTGACGAAAGTCAGGATCCAGCGTCGTTCAACGGCCCGTGAGGCGCAACAAACGTCACTGGATCCCGGCCTGCGCCGGGATGACGGCGGTGGATGGAGAGACAGCCGCCGCATCCGCTTCTCTCCGTCATCCTGACGAAAGTCAGGATCCAGCGTCGTTCAACAGCCTGCGAGGCGCGACAAACACCACTGGATCCCGGCCTGCGCCGGGATGACGGCGGCGGGTGGGGAGACAGCCACCGCATCCCCCTTCTCCGTCATCCTGACGAAAGTCAGGATCCAGCGTCGTTCAACGGCCCGTGAGGCGCAACAAACGCCACTGGATCCCGGCCTGCGCCGGGATGACGGCGGTGG
>NZ_NJGU01000024.1 GCF_002213415.1 Herbaspirillum robiniae
GGATCCCGGCCTGCGCCGGGATGACGGCGGTGGGTGGGGAGACAGCCGCCGCATCCACTTCTCTCCGTCATTCTGACGAAAGTCAGGATCCAGCGTCGTTCTTCAGCCATCGCCCAGCAAAAAATTCCCCCGCACATCCAGCTCCCCGCCCTCGCCCGCCGTCTCGTCCTTCAGGGCCACGCCCGACAAGCCGCGGCGATGCGCCTCCGACATCAGGTAGTGCAGCTTGTAGGCCGCCTCCTCATAACGCAGGCCCTGCGGCCGTACGTTGGAGATGCAGTTGCGGCCGGCGTCGGTCAGGCCGCGGGCCGGCATCCAGGTCAGGTACAGCCCCATGCTGTCGGGCGAGCTCAGGCCGGGACGCTCGCCGATCAGGATCACCACCAGCTTCGCGCCCAGCAGCTCGCCGACCTCGTCGGCCACCGCGACGCGGCCCTGGCGCACGATCACCGGCGGCGCGATCGCCCAGCCCTCCGGCGCGATGCGCTGCATGAGCTGCGCCAGGAAAGGCGCGGCGTTCTGCCCCACCGCCAATGAGGACAGGCCGTCGGCAATGACGAAGGCAAGGTCGTAAGGCCGCGCCTGCGCGCTGGACGCGAACGGCGCGGCCAGCATCTGCGCGCGCGATTGGTCGCACAGGCGACGGCCCAGGTCGGGACGCTGCAGATAGGTCAGCCGGTCGGGCGCGGCGCTGTGCACGTCCAGCACCTCGCCGGCGGCGCAGATGCCGTGCTCCTGCAGGCCTGCCTTCAACGCAGCCACGTCCAGCGCCAGGTGTACCGCGTCGCGCGCCTGCGCGTGCGCCAGCTGGAAGGCCAACTGGGCTTGCGTGGGCAGGCTCACGCCGGCGCGGCCCAGCGCGATGCGCGCGGCGGTGAAGCGGCGCAGCGCCTCCCAGGGGTTGCCGGTCACCGGCCCGTCGGCGGTATCGGCCTTGCCGCTTTTTTCGATATCGTCCATGGATCAGTGCAGCCGCAGCAGGGCCTCGCGAAAGCCGGGCGGCGTATCCGCATGCAGGCGGAACTGCCCCTCGCCCGGCGAAGCGTTGAAGATCTGCATCCTGTGCAGCCAGTCCTCGAACTCCGGCGCCGGGCGCGAGCCCAGCACGCGGCGCGCGTACAACGCGTCGTGGAAGGAAGTGGTCTGGTAGTTGAGCATGATGTCGTCCGAGCCGGGAATGCCCATGACGAAGGTGCAGCCTGCCACGCCCAGCAGCGTGAGCAGCACATCCATATCGTTCTGGTCGGCCTCGGCGTGGTTGGTGTAGCAGACGTCGCAGCCCATCGGCAGGCCCAGCAGCTTGGCGCAGAAATGGTCTTCCAGCCCGGCGCGGATGATCTGCTTGCCGTCGTACAGGTATTCGGGGCCGATGAAGCCGACCACGGTATTGACCAGCAAGGGCTTGAACCGCCGCGCCACCGCATAGGCGCGCGCCTCGCAGGTCTGCTGGTCGACGCCGTGGTGGGCGTTGGCCGACAGCGCGCTGCCCTGGCCGGTCTCGAAGTACATGACGTTGTCGCCCACGGTGCCGCGTCCGAGCGACAGCGCCGCCTCGCGCGCCTCGCCGAGGATGGCCAGGTCGATGCCGAAGCCGCGGTTGGCGGCCTCGGTGCCGGCAATCGACTGGAACACCAGGTCCACCGGCGCGCCGCGCTCGATGGCGGCAATCGTGTTGGTGACGTGGGTCAGCACGCAGGACTGCGTGGGGATCTCGTAGCGTGCGATGACGTCGGCCATCATGCCGACCAGCTTCATCACCTGCGGTACGTTGTCGGTGGCCGGATTGATGCCGATGACGGCGTCGCCGTTGCCGTACAGCAGGCCGTCCAGCATGCTGGCGGCGATGCCGCTGGCGTCGTCGGTCGGATGGTTGGGCTGCAGCCGGGTGGACAGCCGTCCCGGCAGGCCGATGGTATTGCGAAAGGCGCTCACCACGCGGCACTTCTTGCCCACCAGGATCAGGTCCTGGTTGCGCATGATCTTGGAGACCGCTGCCGCCATCTCCGGCGTGATGCCCGGAGCGGCCGCGGCCAGCACCGCGCCGTCGGTGTCGTCGGCCAGCAGCCAGTTGCGGAAATCGCCCACCGTCAGATGCGCGATGGGCGCGAAGGCGGCGCCGTCATGGGTGTCGATGATGAGGCGGGTGATCTCGTCTTCCTCATAGGGAATCAGCGGCTCCTCGAGGAAGATCTTCAGCGGCAGCTCGGCCAGCGCCATCTGCGCCACCGCGCGCTCTTCGGCCGTGGCCGCCGCCACGCCGGCCAGCAGGTCGCCCGAACGCGCGGGCGAGGCCTTGGCCATCAGTTCCTTCAGGTCGCGAAACACATGGCTGGCGCTGCCAACGCTGTGCTTGAAGCGGTGTTGCGGCATGCTCGTCCTCCGTCTTCAACGCGGTCCGGCGGCGCACCGCCGGACCCTGCGCCCTCAGCTGGTCAGCAGCTGCGGCGCGGTCTTGCCGTATTTGATGCTGGTTTCCACCGGCAGCCAGTTGCCGGTCGACTCCTGGCGTCCCTGCAGCAGGAAACGCGGCTTGCCCGATTGCAGCTGGTCCGCTGCCAGCTTCGACAGCTCGCCGATCTTGCCGTTCTTCATGCGGTTGACGATCAGGCCGTACTGCGTCTCCGGGAAGTCGCGCAGCATGTCGTAGTCGCCGTCGCTGTCGCCGGCCACGAACAGCGGGCCGTAGCCCTTCCTGGCCACCAGCTCGCGCTTGATCACCACCGTCTTGCCCGGCCCCCAGGTCAGCGGCCAGTCCTTCAGGTAGGCATTGCGATAAACCTCGCCGTTGCGCTCCAGGCGCAGCCCGATGACGTTCTCGCGCGGCACGTTGTAGCCGTACTTGGGATGCGTCGCGAACACCGCCACCACGTCTTCCAGTGAAGCGGTGCAGACATAGACGTCGATGCCGTTGCTGCGCAAAGTATCCATCATTGCGCCGATCTCCGTGCACAGCCGGATACCGTGGAAATGCGTGACGCTGACCACGCCGGCCCTGCCCGGGCGGTCGGCCGGGCTGGTGTACTTGACCTTGGTCAGCGCCGCGCCCAGCGCCGCGTCGTTGGAGGCCTCGGCCAGCGCGCTGACGTCGGCCACGCTCATGTTGGCGAAGAAGTAGATCACCCAGGGATAACCGACGTTGACGCCATGGGTGTCGTTGACCGCCTCATACAGGTAGTAGAGCTTGGCGCGAAAATCCTGGAACTCGACCGTGGCGGTGATCTCCTCCAGCGACTTGCTGCCGCCCAAGCCCTTGTAGCCGGCGTACAGGAAGGCATAGTCGGCGTCCAGGTCGGCGCAGATCGAATCGAGATCCACCACGTTGCCGGCGGCGTTCCTGAAATCCTTGCTGAACGGGCCCGGCGGCACGTTCTGGCGGATGATGGCGGCGAACTCAGCCGGCGTGAGCTTGAAGGACAGCGTGTTGATCTGGTACATCAGCAGCGCTTCCTCGCAGTCGTTCATGATGCTGGTGTTGTCCCAGTCGAATACCGCATAGGGGCGCTTGCCAGCCTTGTTGCCATGCAAGGCGATCATCTGCGCCACCATCTCATGGTTGCGCGGCGCCCACTTCGCCCGGTCCAGGCCGACGGCCTGCGGTGCCGCGGCATGGCCCGCCAGCGGCGCCGTCGCCAGCGCGCCGCCGGCGGCGGCCGCCAGCAGGCCGCCCAGGAAACCGCGGCGCGGCATGTCGTGAATGTTTTGCGGGAGAGGCATCTTGTGGTTGTTGTTCATGATGGTCGTTCTCGTCGAAGTGGTGGGTCTGGATCGCAGGAAAAAACGGGAAGCAGCTCAGCGGCCGGGCGTCGCGCCCACCGCCGCCTCGCTCTCGGCGCGGCGACGCGCGGTCGCCAGGAACCAGGCGTAGCCCAGCGCAAGCAAAGCCAGGAAGATGCCGAAGATCAGCGGGTTGTAGTAGATCATGGTGGCCATGCACACCAGCGCGCCGAACAGCGCGAAGGCCGGGAAATACGGATACAGCGGCGCGCGGAACGGCCGCGCCAGGCCGGCCTCGGCGCGGCGCAACCGGAACAGGCTCAGCATCGACAGGATGTACATCAGGATGGCGCCGAACACCGACATGGTGACGATGTTGGCCGTGAGTGTCTGGCCGCCCAGCGTCACCAGCTCGTCGCTGTAGATGGCGGCGATGCCCACCACGCCGCCGGCAATGATGGCGCGGTGCGGCGTCTTGAAGCGCGGATGCACGCGGGCGAAGTACGCCGGCAGGTAGCCTTCGCGGGCCAGCGCGAAGATCTGCCGCGAGTAACCCAGGATGATCCCGTGAAAGGACGCCACCAGCCCGAACAGGCCCAGCCATACCAGCATGTGCAGCCAGTTGCTGTTGTCGCCGACGATCAGCTTCATGGCCTGCGGCAGCGGGTCGTTGATGTTGGACAGCTTGGTCCAGTCGCCCGCGCCGCCGGCGAACAGCATCACGCCGATGGCCAGCACCACCAGGGTCAGGATGCCGGTGATGTAGGCGATGGGGATGGAGCGCTTCGGATCCTTGGCTTCTTCTGCCGCCATCGCCACGCCTTCGATGGCGAGGAAGAACCAGATCGCGAACGGAATCGCCGCGAACATGCCCGGCACCGCCGCCAGGCTGAAGCTGTCGCTGCCCGACCAGCCGCCCTTGGTGAAATTGGCCAGCGAGAAGCCGGGCGAAACCACGCCCATGAACACCAGCAGCTCGAAGATCGCCAGCAGCGTCACGCACAGCTCGAAGGTGGCGGCGATCTGCACGCCGACGATGTTGAGCGTCATGAACACCAGATAGGCGCCCAGCGCCGCCAGCTTGGGATCGACGGCCGGAAACTGCACGTTCAGGTAGGCGCCGATGGCCAGCGAGATCGCCGGCGGCGCGAACACGAACTCGATCAGCGTGGCCGCCCCGGCGAGGTAACCGCCCACCGGCCCGAAGGCGCGCTTGCTGTAGGCGAACGGGCCGCCGGCGTGCGGGATGGACGTGGTCAGCTCGGTAAAGCTGAAGATGAAGGTGGCGTACATCGCCGCGATGAACAAGGCCGTCACGGTGAAGCCCAGCGTGCCGGCGCTGGCCCAGCCGTAGCTCCAGCCGAAGTACTCGCCCGATATCACCAGGCCGACGGCGATCCCCCAAAGCTGGAGGGTATTCAGAACGGGCTTGAGGGCTTGGCCCTGCCCGGATGAGCTGGCATCCATCGATCTCTCCTGTTGGCGCGAAATGCGCATGCAGCGCGCTGCAGCGCTATGGTCTGAAAGCGGTTTGAAAGCTTGTGGGCATAGCGCTTGCTTGAAAAACCAGGCACCGCGCCATTGGCAAGAAATATAACAACCGCGGTTCCGGCGCCGTTATCGAAATTCGGCAAACCTGCCGCGGGCCCCGGCCGCAGCGCCTCACAGGGAGTCATCCACATGTCCGAAGCCCAACTGTTCCAGACTGCAACAGCCAGCCCCGGCCACGGCGCAACCCTGGCACAGCCGCACACAAAGCAGGCGCTGCGCACCGTCGTCGCGCGCGACGTCGACCAGCACGCGCACAACCTGACCAACTGGGAACAGCGCTACGACCAGCTCGCCTGCGGCGCCTTCGAAGGCGTGCTGGACGAATGGCAGAGCGCCGGGCTGCAGATCTTCCGCGAGGGCACCAGCCGCGCCATCCGCCAGTCCTGCCGGGTATGGCCGGACGCGTTCTGGTTCGGCATCGAGGCGCGGGCGGGCGGCATGCGCATCAACGGCCGCCAGGTCGGCGCAGATGCGGTGATGACGCGCCCGGGCGGTTGCGAATTCGAACTGGTCACGCCGGATCGGCACGAGATCTACGGCATCGTGGTGCAGCGCGATGCCCTGCTCGCCACCGCCGCACGGCTGGGCTGCGACGTGGACTGGGGCAAGCTGGTGCAGGCCGAGCTGCTCAGCGTGGAACACGAAGGGCTGGACGGCTGCCGTCGCCACATCGGCGAGCTGCTGCAGCTGGCCGGCGGCATGCACGGCGTGGCCGGCAACGCCGCCCTGCAGCTGCGCCAGGAGGCGGTGCTGGTGTCGCTGCTGGCGCTGCTGGACGGCGGCGAGATCGAAGCCGGGGCCGGCGCCAGCCTCCAGCGCCGGCGCCGCATCGTCAACGACGCGCGCGAATATGCGATGGCGCAGCACGAGAACCCGGTCACCGTGCCCATGCTGTGCGAGGCCGTGCATGTGAGCCGGCGCACGCTGCAGTACTGCTTCGAGGACGTGCTGGGCATCAGCCCGATGACCTACCTGCGCTCGCTGCGCCTGAACGGCGTACGGCGCGCGCTGTGGGCGAGCGACGGCAAGCACGCCATCGGCGACATCGCGGCGGCCTGGGGCTTCGCCAATTTCAGCCAGTTCTCCTGCGACTACAAGAAGCTGTTCGGCGAGACGCCCTCGGCCGCCGTGCAGGGCCGCACACGCCATTGAGCCGCCTCCGACCTGGTCGACTCAATACTTTTTAAGTATGCTGCTAGCGCGTTCGAGATATTTTACATAGCGAAATCGCGCTCCTATAATCCGCTGCACCAATAACAACAAACAGCAGCAGGACACCTGCCTGCGGAGGGAGACAGCAGCATCGTCCTGCCGCGCGCATCCTGCACGTTTACCAGCATCAGGCGGATCAGGATCATGGCGGCACAGGCAAAATCCCCGAAAGACACCCCGCAGGCGCAGAGCCCTCTGGCGCGCCGGCTCGAGAACATCGCATCCTTCGCCCCGGGCATCGCCGCCCTGGCCTTCACCATCGCCGCCCTCACCGTGCCCATGCTGCATGCCCGCGCCGCCGACGAGGCCGCCGCGCGCCAGGTGATCCAGGTCGGTACGGCCCGGCCTTACTCCTTCGCCGTCTACGCGAACAACGACCTGCAACGCCTGCCCAGCCATGTGGCGCGCGCCGTCGTGCTGGTGCATGGCGTCAAGCGCAACGCCGACGACTATTTCGCCGTCGGCCGGCACCTGCTGCAGATGGCGCAGCTGCCGCCCTCGGACACGCTGCTGCTGGCGCCCAATTTCATGACCCAGTCCGATGAGGGCTCGTCCTCCGCCATGCCGCTGTGGGGCGGCGGCACCTGGATGCAGGGCGAGGACTCCGAGCGCGGGGTGGAAGGCATCACGTCGTTCCAGGCGCTGGATGACATCGTGCACTGGCTGGCCGACCGCCAGCGCTTCCCCGACCTGAAGGAAATCGTGCTCATGGGCCACTCGGCCGGCGCCCAGCTGATGCAGCGCTACGCCGTGGTCAACCAGCTTGACGCGCCGCTGCAGCAGGCCGGCATCGCGGTGCGCTACATCATTTCCAGCCCGTCCTCCTATGTGTATTTCGAAGCCAGCCGTCCCGACGGCGACAGCTTCGAGCTGCCGCGCACCGTGATGTGCCCGGGCTACAACAACTATCGCTACGGCATCGAGAACCCGCCTGATTACCTCAAGCGCCAGAACCTGGATTCGCAGCAGCTGTTCGCCCGCTACGCCGCCCGCAACATCACCTATCTGGTCGGCGCGCGCGACAACAACGGCAACCACCGCTATCTGGACAAAGCCTGCGGCGCGGCCATGCAGGGCACCAACCGGGTCGAGCGCCAGCTCAACTTCGTGAACTACGAGCGCTTCCTCTCGGCCAAGTGGCAGATCCCGGTGAACCATCCGGAATTCCAGGTCAAGGGCGCGGCGCACGAGGCGGACAAATTGTTCCAGTCGGAAGAAACGGCATTGAAGCTGTTCCCGCGCCGCTGAGGCGCGGCGCGTCCCAACACGACAACTGACAAAAAGGCAGCAAACGCAGCGCTCAGGGGCGCTGCGCGAGGAGGAGCCGGCCCGACAAAACAACTAATGGCCGGTCGCATTACAACTAAAACAGTCGAGACACCATGAAGAAGCTCCGCTTTTCCGGATCCGCGCGGCATACGCTCGCACGGCGCATATTCACGCTGATGGCGGCCGCGCCCATCGTGCAGCTGATGCCGCTGGACGCGCTGGCGCAAAGCGCCCCGCCCTCGTCCGGCAGCATTTTCGAAAGCAACCGCGGCGCCCTGTCGCCAGCCGAACGCGCGCCGGCCGAGCAGCAGCCGCGCGTGCGCATCGAAAAGGAAAGCGAGCCCGGCGACGAGACCCGCGCGCCGGCCGGCGAAGTGCGCGTGCACGTGGCCGGCTTCAAGCTCTCCGGCAACCATTCCCTGCCTGACGCCCGGCTGCAGGCCGAGCTGGCCGGCATGATCGGCCAGGAGCTCGACTTCCGCGGCCTGCGCGAAGCCGCGGCCCGCATCACGGCGCTGTACCGCGCCGAAGGTTATCCGGTGGCGCGCGCCTATCTGCCGGCGCAGGAGATCGCCGGCGGCGTGGTCGAGATCGGCGTGCGCGAAGGCGTGATCGGCGCCGTCAGCGCCGAGACCGATCCGCATACGCGGCTGGGCAAGGACACGCTGCAGCGCTTCGTCGACGCCCTGCATCCGGGCGACGTGATCCGCGAGGCCGACCTGGAGCGCGTGCTGCTGCGCCTGTCCGACATCGCCGGCGTCTCGGTGCGCGCGGTGCTGCGCCCGGCCGGCCAGCCCGGCGCGGCCGACATCGTGCTCAAGCTCTCCGAGATGACCGCCTGGACCGCGCGCGCCTCCTTCGACAACTACGGCAACTACTACACCGGCAGCAACCGCCTGTCGGCCAACCTGTCGCTCAACGACACGCTGGGCCTGGGCGAGAGCTTCACGTTGAACACCCAGAACTCGTTCGAAGGCCTGCGCATCGCCGGCCTCGGCTATTCCATGCCCATCGGCGCCAGCGGCCTGACCGTGGGCGCCAACTTCGCCGAGCTGCAATACAACGTCGGCAAGAACCTCAAGGATGCGCAGGCCAGCGGCTCGGCCAAGGTCTCGACCTTCTTCGTCAACAGCTCGCTGCTGCGCAGCCGCAACGCCAACGTCAACCTGGGCGTCTCGGCGGAATACCGCCACTTCGAAGACATCACCTCGGCCACCGTGGTCGAGAAGTCGTCCAACTTCTGGAGCGCCAGTCTCTCCGGCGACTGGCGCGACAGCCTGCTGGGCGGCGGCAGCAACCTGTGGAGCATCCGTGCCGGCCGCGGCACGCTGGACAAGGAGACGCCCAACGACGCGGCGCTGGACGCGATCACCTCCAGGGCCTCGGGCAACTACAAGAAGCTCAACGTCGGCTTCTCGCGCCTGCAGCAACTGGGCGGCGGCTACTCGCTGCTGGGCTCGGTCTCGGCGCAGTGGGCCGACAAGAACCTGGACGCGTCGGAAAAGATGAGCCTGGGCGGCCCCAACGGCGTGCGCGCCTATCCGGTGGGCGAAGCCGCCGGCGACCAGGGCGTGCTGGCGCGGCTGGAGCTGCGCAAGCGCCTGGGCATGGTGGGCGGCGCGGTGGCCGAGGGCGTGCTGTTCGGCGACGCCGGTCGCGTCACCGTCAACAAGAACCCGTGGGACAACAGCGTCAACAGCCTGTCGCGCTCGGGCTATGGCGTGGGCCTGAACCTGTATCACAAGGACATCGTGATGAACGCCGCCTTCGCGATCTCGCCCGGCGTGGACCCGACCACCGAGCAGCGCAATGCGCGCCGCGTGTGGGTCTCGGTCTCCGGTTCGCCGCAAGCCTTCGCCGGCCTGGCCAGCGATCTCGGCGGCAAGGGCGAGGATTTCGAGGAGCCGGAAACCGCCTTCGTGCTCTACGGCTCGCTGGGCCTGATCCCCGAATACGTCAACCGCTACGGCGCCACGCCGCAGGCCGCGGCCGACCAGAGCCGGCTTGCCACGCCCAACGGCCGCAACATGAACAGCTTCTGGCGCGTGCGCGACAACGTCTCCTACATCGGCGCCCACAGCGGCATCCAGCTGTACCAGCAATGGAAGTTCCTGTGGCAGCTGGAGCTGGGCCTGTCGCTGAACTACACCAACCGCAGCGACGTCTCGGTGCCCGACTGGACCCACTCGCAGGACCTGCGCAACACCGGCGTGGCGCTGAACAATCCGTCCTACGGCACGCTGATGTACGGCAACTGGGACACCCCGATGAAGGAGAGCATGACCTCGCTCGATCCCTTCCAAGGCCGCACCAGCGCCGCGCACTACAACCTGATCGGCTCGCCCGGCTTCGTCACCAGCATCACCAAGAACTCCGGCCCGGTGGGCACCGCCTCGTCCTCCGACAACGACGACGCCGCCTTCAACCGCCGCCAGGCCGGCATGTTCTCCTACTGGACGCCGAAGTGGAACGGCCTGCAGGCCAAGATCGCCTTCTCCGACAACAGCATGAAGTCGGCCGCCGACGTCGCCACCGGCTACATGTACAGCGGCAGCCTGACCTGGGAATACGGCGGCCTGACCGCCGTGGTGTCGGCCGAGCAGCATATCAACTACTTCGGCATCGCCAGCCTGGGCCGCAACGCGCGCGGCGTGGGCAGCAACACCGCGGTGACCGCCGGCACCTCGTCGTCGGACTTCAGCTTCCGTTACGGCCTGGCGTATGACTTCGGCCCGACCAAGATCTCGCTGATCGCCGACGACCTGTCCTACTCCGAATACGGCGTGGTCAATACCAGCACCACCTCCAGCGACATGCAGAACTACCGCCGCCGCGCCTACATGCTGGGCCTGTCGCACAAGATCCGCGCATGGACGCTGCTGGCCAGCGCCGGCCGCGCCATGCCGGGCGAATGCTCCATGATCTCCGGCAATGGCGTGAAGTGCTCCACCGACGGCATGGGCGCCAGCCAGCAGGCCTACGGCTTCTCTTATGCGTGGAGCAAGCAGACCCGCCTGTTCGGGCAATACGTAGTGCTGCGCAACAACTCGCTGGCCAACTACAACTACGCCGTCTCGGGCGTGCTGGGCGCCTCCGGCTACTCGCCGGGCGTCGGCACCACCATCCGCGCCATCGGCCTGGGCATCAACTACACATTCTGAGGAGACGGACGAGATGAACAGCCTAGCCAAACTTCGCCGCCAGCGTCTTCCCGCGCTGTCCCCGATCGCCCACGCCGTGCTGTGCGCCAGCTTCGGCCTGGCGCCGCTGACGGCCGCCGCGCTGGACGCCGGCGCGCTGCCCACCAACGGCCAGATCGTGGCCGGCAGCGGCGCCATCAGCGCCTCCGGCAACAGCATGACGGTGACCCAGAGCAGCGCTCGCATGGTCACCAACTGGGACAGCTTCAACATCGGCAGCGCCGCCTCGGTCACCTTCAACCAGCCGGGTTCCTCCTCGGTGGCGCTGAACCGGGTGATGTCCAGCGACGCGTCGCAGATCATGGGCGCGCTCAACGCCAACGGCCAGGTCTACCTGGTCAACCCCAACGGCGTGCTGTTCGGCGCAGGCTCCTCGGTCAACGTGGGCGGCCTGGTGGCCAGCACGCTCAACATCTCGGACGCCAACTTCATGGCCGGGCGCAACGTGTTCGAGCTGGAAGGCGGCAACGGCACCGTCATCAACCTGGGCAACATCAGCGCCGCCAGCGGCGGCTATGTGGCGCTGCTGGGCGCCCAGGTGCGCAACGAGGGCACCATCGCCGCGCGCCTGGGCTCGGTGGTGCTCGGCGCCGGCGAAAAGATCACGCTGGACTTCAACGGCGACGGCCTGATCAACATGGAGGTCAACAACGCCACCGTCAACGCCAGCGTCGCCAACGCCGGCGTGATCCGCGCCAATGGCGGCACCGTGCTGATGACGGCGCATGCCGGCAATGCGCTGATGGCCGAGGTGGTCAACAACAGCGGCCTGATCGAGGCCACCAGCCTGCAGCAGCGCAACGGCGTGGTGGTGCTGGACGGCGGGGATTCCGGCGTGGTGGCCAACAGCGGCGCCATCGACGTCTCCGGACGCAATGCCGGCGAAACCGGCGGCACCGTGAAGCTGCTGGGCCAGTACGTCGGCATGTTCGACGGCAGCCGCATCGACGCCTCGGGCGACGCCGGCGGCGGCACCGTGCTGGCCGGCGGCGACTACCAGGGCGGCAACGGCGTGTTCCAGGCCAGCGCCACCTACATGGACGCCAACGCCTCCATCGACGCCTCGGCGCGCTCGTCGGGCAACGGCGGCAAGGTGATCCTGTGGTCGGAGGATTCGACCCGCTTCTACGGCGACATCAACGTCGCGGGCGGCGGCGCGACCGGCGCCGGCGGGCTGGTGGAGACCTCGGGCCACTACCTCGACGTGTTCGGCGCGGTGAACCTCTCGGCCGCTTCCGGCCAGGGCGGCACCTGGCTGCTCGACCCGTACAACATCAACATCACCAGCGCGGCCAATGCCGGCGGCGCCACCAGCACCAGCCCGTTCACCTCGTCGGGCGCGGCCAGCTCCAACCTCAGCTCGGCCACCCTCAACGCCTCGCTGTCGGAGGGCGCCAACATCCTGGTCTGCACCACCTCGGTGGGCGGCACCTCGGGCGACATCAACGTGCTGGACAACGTGAAGGCGGTCGGCAACGCCACGCTGACGCTGCAGGCGCACCGCAACATCGTGATGACCAACACCAGCATCACCAATGCCGCCGGCAAGTCGCTCAACGTATCGCTCTACTCAAACTTCAACAACAGCGGCAACGGCTCGGTGGCGCTGACCAACGCCACCATTTCCACCAATGGCGGCAACCTGACCATCAGCGGCGCGGTCTCGCCCGGCACCTCCTACGCCAGCACCAATGTCTCCAACAGCACCGGCGTGCTGATCACCACCGGCACCAACATCACCACCAACGGCGGCAGCATCACCATCCGCGGCGCCACCTCGTCCACCCTGGCGGCCAATACCACCACCAACGCCACCGTGATCTCCGGCGGCAGCACGCTGGACGCCGGCGGCGGCAACATCAGCATCGTCGCGCTGCAGGCCAGCACCACCAGCGGCGGCGACGCCTTCATCCTGACCGGCGGCAGCAAGATCGTGACCAACGGCACCGGTTCGATCCGCATCGACGGCACCAACCTGGGCACCGGCAACGGCACGCGCGTGTTCAGCACCAACAACACCATCGCCGCCGCCGGCTCGGGCAACGTCACCATCAGCGGCAACGCGACCTCCGGCTTCGGCGTGCTGGTCTGCTCCACCACCGCCGGCTCGTCGCAGAACATCAGCGTGGGCAGCGGCACGCTGACCATCACGGGCAACAGCAGCAGCCGCGGCACCTACCTCGCAGCCTCGGGCAACGGCACGATATCGGTCAACGCCAGCAATGGCGGCAACATCGTCATCGGCGGCAACAGCACCGGCAGCTATGGCACGGTACTGAACTCGACCGGCGCCGGATCGCTGATCAGCGTGGTCTCCGACGGCAATATCAGCATCTCCGGCAACAGCTCGGGCGGCTCCACGCCGTCGCTGGCGCTGATCGCCTCGGGCAACGGCACCTCGGCGTCGGCCCCGGGCTCGACCATCACGGTGCGCAGCACCTCGGGCAACGTCAGGCTGGCGGCCAACAACACCCAGGTCAACAATTCCAGCGGGTCCTTCAAGGCGCTCTCGCTGGACGCCGGCGGCGCCTATGCCGTCATCAACGTCGGCACCACCAGCGGCCAGCTGCGCCTGGACGGCACCAGCGCCTCGGGCCGCGGCGTGGACATCGCGCCCTCCGGCGCCAACGCCGCCATCAACCTGACGACCACCACCGGCGACATCGTCATCAACGGCAACAGCACCAACAGCTTCGGCGGCTACGGCATCTTCTTCAACTCCACCGGCGGCTCGCAGGGCGTGACGGTGTCCACCACCACCGGCAACATCACGCTGACCGGCGACTCGGTGGGCACTTCGGACGCCATCGCGCTGGGCGGCAACGGCACGGCCTCGGCCAACCGCATCGTCTCCCAGGGCGGCAACATCACCCTGAACGGCAACTTCCACTCGCCCAACCTGCCCGAACTGGACCACGGCATCGCCATCCTGGCGGTGACCAACATCATCAGCACCACCGGCAACGGCAACGTCACGCTGACCGGCAACGCCGCCGACCAGGGCAACGGCGTGGCGCTGTACGGCAACGGCCGCGCCACCATCAGCGTGGAGAACGGCAAGCTGTCCATCACCGGCACCAGCAACTACGGCGACGGCATCGGCCTGCAGACCGGCGTGAACGTGATCCGCGCCACCGGCAGCGGCTCGGTGGCGCTCAACGGCAGCTCGGTCTATGGCAGCGGGATCAGCATCTACCCGTCCGGCAACGCCAGCGCCAACACCATCTCTACCGTCAGCGGCGACATCACGCTGGCCGGCGCCAGCAGCGCCTCCTCGTCGGCGGCGGGGATCCTGATCCGGGCGGCGGCGGCCTCGGCCGCCAACGGCGTGGCCATCACCTCGGCCAGCGGCAACATCAGCCTGGCCGGCACCGGCAATGGCTCGGGTGAAGGCATTTCCTTCGTCGGCACCAGCAGCAACGGCTACAACACGGTGTCCACCGGCGGCAGCGGCAACATGAACATCACCGCCACCAGCAACGGCGCCTACGGCCTGCGCTTCACCGGCGGCAACAATACGCTGCAGGTGCAGGACGGCGTGCTGGCGATCACCGCGCGCGCGGCCAACGGCTCGCCGCTCGGCCAGTCCGGCGACACTACCGTGATCGCCGCCACCGGGCGCGGCGTGGTGGTGCGCAACCTGGGCGGCGCCACCAGCAACATCCTGACCAATCCGGCAGCCGAGCCCGCCGCGACCGCCGCCAAGACCAACCAGGTCAACAACGGCTGGATCACGCCGCCGCCGTCTTCGATGCGCATGACGCCCATCGCCGGCGAGCGCGACAACGTCAGCATCGACCTGGCGCAACTTGGCAATCCCGTTTCCGCACCGAACGCCATCGAGCGTCCGGGCGACAGCAGCACCCGTTCCAACTCATCCACAGAGAGCCAAGACAATGAAAGCAAATGAGATCCGCACCCCACGCGCGCCGCGCCTGCGCAAGCTGGCCGCGCTGACGCTGGCCGCCTGCATGCTGCCGGCCTTCGCGGCCGACAAGGCGGCGCAGACGCCGCACGACTATTACTATTTCCTCGGCGAGATGAACAAGGCCTCGACGGTGATGACCATCGAGACCAAGATCGTGCCGCCCGACCTGGGCAAGAAGATCGTGAAGGCGGTCGACCAGGTGATCAAGGACGGCGACCAGCCCGGCGCCAAGCGTCCGGTGGACTACCTGCAGTATGAGCCGCTGATCCTGGCCTATGCCGGCCCGGACGGCTCGCGCATGCACTCCGGCCGCAGCCGCCAGGACATCCTCTCCACCACGCGCCGCCTGATGCAGCGCGAGCGCGCGCTGAACCTGATGGAGCAGATGAACAAGTCCAAGGCGGTGTTCCTGAAGCTGGCCGAAGACAACCTCGACACCATCGTGCCGGCCTACACCAACGGCGTGCAGGCGCAACCGACCACCTATGCGCACTACCTGCTGGCGTTTTCCTCGGCCTTCGGCCGCGACGCCGCCCGCCTGAAGGAGGCCTATGCGCGCCTGAACCTGAACCCGCTGGGTTCGGCCGCGCTGGGCACCTCCAGCTTCCCGGTCGACCGCAACCGCCTGGCCGAGCTGCTGGGCTTCGACGGTCCGATGGAAAACTCCTATGACGCCGCCCAGCTGGGCGCGCTGGACATGGGCGTGGAACTGGTCGGCATCTGCAGCAACGCCGCGCTGACCATGGGCATCCTGGTGCAGGACATGCACACCCAGTACCACAATCCCTACCCCTGGATCATGATTCGCGAAGGCCGCCTGACCGGCACCTCCAGCATCATGCCGCAGAAGCGCAACCCCTACGGCCTGAACGTGCTGCGCCTGCAGTCGAGCGAAGTGGTCGGCGGCGCCATGACCTTCCAGGTGGAAGCGCACAACGTCACCCCCGGCATGCCCGACTACAAGCGCGACCAGGTCGAGAAGACCCTGGACCTGACCGCCAACTCCTTCGCCAAGCTGGCCGACCTGATGAGCAACCTGGTGATCGACAAGGACCGTGCGCTGGCCGAGGTGGACGCCGACTACTCCACCACCACCGAGCTGGCCGACATCCTGCAGCGCGACTCCAACGTGCCCTTCCGCGTGGGCCATCATTTCGCCTCTGACCTGGTGACCTACGGCCGCCTGAACAAGATCAAGCCGGCTGACATTCCGTTCGACCAGGTGCAGAAAATCTATGGCGACGCGCTCAAGGCCTTCGACTTCGACCATGCGCAGTTCCCGCTGACGCAGGCGCGCTTCCGCCAGGCGCTGACGGCGCAGAACATGATCGAATCCAGCCGCGGCCTGGGCGGCCCGCAGCGCGCCGAGGTCGAGCGCATGCTGACGGCCGAGCGCGCGCGACTGGCGCAGGACCAGCAATGGCTCAAGGGCCAGCGCGACAAGCTGGCGTCGGCGCAGCAGAAGCTGGACCAGGCTTTCTACAAGCTGGGCCAGTAAGCGGACCGCGGCCTGGGCTGCTGCGTGGCCCGGGCAAGCGCGCAGCAAGAAAAGAATCAAAGGAAGCTTTAACGCCTGACTGTGGAGCTGGCGGCGGACGCACTTCGGCGGCACAATGCCGGGTGCGTCCTTTTTTATTTCGAGAACAACAATGACGGCCACCGGCAACGACGATATTTTCTCCCTGGAAAAGTTCGAATACCTCTGCTACTCGCGGCAGCAGGAACCCGCCGCGCGCGAGCTGGTGCGTCTTCTGGTGCTGATCGACCGCAACTACGGCAAGCTGGCGAACAACTTCTCGCTGTCGGTGTCACCGGCGGTGCCGCCGGCGGCGCTGGAGCAGCATGTGCTCACCCGCGTGACCAGCGCGATCTCGGCGCTGTTCTCGGACCCGGGCTTTCACATCAGCCCCAACGGCTTCGGCCAGCTGATCAACTTCCAGCGCTGGCTGTCCGCGCTGTTCGGCGCCAGCCATTTCATCAACTGCGACCACATCCTGCGCTCGCTCAACCTGGGCGGACCGGACGCGCAAGAGTTCCAGGTCAAGCCGCTGGACCTGGTGAAGTTCTGCATCCTCTACTCGCCCGAGTCGGAGCTGCCGCTGGACGTGGAAATGCTGTGGAAGCAGAACAAGCCGCTGGCCGCCGCGCTGTTCATGGCACTGATGTCGCCGCGCTTCATCGGCACCCCGGCCGCGCACTCCAAGCGCGAGGCGCTGCTGGGCTGGCTGCCCGACCGCCTGCAGGAACTGGATTCGATGGACGGCCTGCCGGTAGCGGTGCTGCACGATGTCTACATGCACTGCAGCTACGCCGACCTGCCGCAACGCCACCGCATCAAGGGCGCCATCAATCGGCTGATCGAGAAAAAGCTGCGCGAAGCCGGCCTCAACGACCTGGAAGACGCCGGTCCGGTCGACGCGTCGTCCAAACCGGTGCTGCTGGTGCTGCTGGAATGGTTCTCCGGCGGCCACTCGATCTACCGCACGCATTCCAAAACGCTGGAAGCCGCGCGCCGCCATTTCCATGTGGTGGCCATCGGCTATGAGGCCAACACCGACGAGCTGGGCCGCGCGGTGTTCGACGAGTTCATCGCCTTCGACACGCCCGGCGACATGCTGGCCTGCCTGGCCCAGCTGCGCGCCCTCGCCGCCGAACGCCGTCCGCGCGCGCTCTACATGCCCAGCGTGGGCATGTTCCCCATCACCATGTTTGCCGCCAACCTGCGCGTGGCGCCGCTGCAGGTCGCAGCGCTGGGCCACCCGGCCACCACGCATTCCAGCCGCATCGACTACATCAGCGTGGAAGACGACTTCGTCGGCGACCCGGCCTGCTTCAGCGAGAAGCTGCTGCGCCTGCCGGCCGACGGCCAGCCCTATCGTCCGTCGGCCATTCCCTTCAGCGTGCCGCGCCTGGAGCGCACCGACAAGCCCTACGTCAACATCGCCATCGCCGCCACCACGATGAAGATGAACCCGCGCTTCCTGATGGCCTGCCAGAAGATCGCCGAGCTGGCGCTGCAGCCGCCCGACGGCCGGCCGGCCAGGCAGGTGCGCTTCCACTTCCTGGTCGGCCAGGCGCTGGGGCTGCTGTATCCGCAACTGCAGCGCCTGATCCAGCGCTTCGTCCCCGGCGCCAGCGTCTACCCGCACCAGCCTTACCAGGAGTACCTCTCCATCTTCAACCAGTGCGACATGTTCCTGTCGCCGCTGCCCTTCGGCAACACCAACGGCATCATCGACGCCTTCGCCGTGGGCTTGCCGGGCGTCTGCAAGACCGGGCCGGAAGTCTTCGAGCACATCGACGAAGGCCTGTTCCGCCGCGTCGGCCTGCCCGACTGGACCATCGCCTCCACACTGGACGACTACATACTCGCGGCCGTACGCATGGCCACCAGCTTCGAGGAGCGCAACGCGCTGTATCGCTACCTGGCCGATCCTCAATACCTGCAGCGGTTGTTCGAGGGGCGGCCGGAGTCGCTGGGGGATGCCCTGCTCGAACTGATCCGCCAGCAGGGCTGACCGCCCCCCCTCCCGCGCACACGACAATACGCAACAAAAAAGCCCGCTTCCTTGCGCGAAGCGGGCCAAACGTCCGTCAGGGAGGGCACAGGGACACAAGCCAATTCTGAACCGTCCGCAGCCAGGATGGCCGTACGGCATCCGGCGCTGCCTTAAGCTGCCCTGCTCACAGATACTTCACTTCGATGGTGGCCGAACCGTCCAGGGAGATGTCCTGGGTCAGGTTCAGGTTTTCGGGTTTGTTCAGCACAGCGGTCACGCCGATGGTGCCGGAGACCACTTTGTACGAGCCCGGCGCGGT
>NZ_NJGU01000001.1 GCF_002213415.1 Herbaspirillum robiniae
CCCGCCGCCGTCATCCCGGCGCAGGCCGGGATCCAGTGGCGTTTGTTGCGCCTCACGGGCCGTTGAACGACGCTGGATCCTGACTTTCGTCAGGATGACGGAGAAAGGGGATGCGGCGGCTGCCTCCCCGCCCGTCGCCCTCATCCCGGCGCAGGCCGGGATCCAGCGGCGTTTGTCGCGCCTCGCAGGCCGTTGAACGAGGCCATGAAAAAAGCCGCGAACTCACGTCCGCGGCTTTTTCACGACCAGAACTCCAGCGAAGGATTACGCTGCGTCCAGCGCCTTGTTCAGCGTTTCGCTGGGGCGCATCACGGCGAAGGTCTTTTCGCGGTCCGGCATGTAGTAGCCGCCGATATCCACTTGCTTGCCCTGCACCGAGTTCAGCTCCGAGACGATCTTCTGCTCGTTGTCGGCCAGTGCCTTGGCCAGCGGCGCGAAGTGCTTGGCCAGGTCGGCGTCGTCCTTCTGCGCGGCCAGTTCCTGGGCCCAGTACAGCGCCAGGTAGAAGTGGCTGCCGCGGTTGTCCAGTTCGCCGGTCTTGGCCGAGGGCGACTTGTTGTTGTCCAGCAGCTTGCCGGTGGCGGCGTCCAGGGTCTGGGCCAGAATCTTGGCCTTGGCATTGCCGGTCTTGATGCCGACGTCTTCGATCGACACGGCCAGCGCCAGGAATTCACCCAGCGAGTCCCAGCGCAGGTGGTTTTCGCCGACCAGCTGCTGCACGTGCTTGGGCGCCGAGCCGCCGGCGCCGGTTTCGAACATGCCGCCGCCGGCCATCAGCGGGACGATCGACAGCATCTTGGCCGAGGTGCCCAGTTCCATGATCGGGAACAGGTCGGTCAGGTAGTCGCGCAGGATGTTGCCGGTCACCGAGATGGTGTCCATGCCGCGGATCACGCGCTCCAGGGTGTAACGCATCGCACGCACCTGCGACATGATCTGGATGTCCACGCCGTTGGTGTCGTGGTCCTTCAGGTAGGTGCGGACCTTCTTGATCAGCTCGGCTTCGTGCGGACGGTACGGGTCCAGCCAGAACACCGCCGGCATGCCCGACAGGCGCGCGCGGGTGACCGCCAGCTTGACCCAGTCGCGCACCGCCGGATCCTTGACCTGGCACATGCGCCAGATGTCGCCTTCTTCGACGTTCTGCTCCAGCAGCACTTCGCCGTCCAGGGTGACGATACGCGCCACGCCGGCCTGGGCGATTTCGAAGGTCTTGTCGTGCGAACCGTATTCCTCGGCCTTCTGGGCCATCAGGCCGACGTTGGGCACGGTGCCCATGGTGACCGGGTCGAAGGCGCCGTTGGTCTTGCAGAAGTTGATGATCTCCTGGTAGATGCGGGCGAAGGTCGATTCCGGCAGCAGGGCCTTGGTGTCTTCGGTCTTGTTGTCGGCGTTCCACATCTTGCCGCCGGCGCGGATCATGGCCGGCATGGAGGCGTCGACGATCACGTCGTTGGGGGCGTGCAGGTTGGTGATGCCCTTGGAGGAGTCGACCATGGCCAGGCGCGGGCGCTTGGCTTCGTCGGCCTTCAGGTCGGCCAGCACTTCAGCCTTCTTGGCTTCCGGCAGGGTGTTGATCTTCTCGTACACGCCGGACATGCCGTTGTTCGGGTTCACGCCGATTTCGGCGAACAGCTTGGCGTGCTTCTCGAAGGTGTTCTTGTAGTAGGTGCGCACGGCGTGGCCGAACACGATGGGGTGCGAGACCTTCATCATGGTCGCCTTCACGTGCACCGACAGCAGCAGGTTGGTGTCGAAGGCGTCCTGCATCTGCTCTTCGTAGTAGGCGCACAGGGCCTTCTTGCTCATGTACATGCTGTCGATGATCTCGCCGGCCTGCAGCGAAACCTTGGGTTTCAGCACGATGGTTTCACCGGATTTGGTGACCAGGTCCATCTTGACGTCGACCGCCTTCTCGATGGTCAGGCTCTTCTCGCCGGCGTAGAAGTCGCCGCCGTGCATGTGCGCCACGTGGGTGCGCGAAGCCATGCTCCACTTGGACATCGAGTGCGGGTGCTTGCGGGCGTAGTTCTTGACGGCGTTGGGGGCGCGGCGGTCGGAGTTGCCTTCGCGCAGGACCGGGTTCACGGCCGAGCCGGAGACCTTGGCGTAGCGCTTCTGGATCGCCTTTTCCTCGTCGCTGGACGGGTTTTCCGGGTAGTCCGGCAGCTTGTAGCCGCGCGCCTGCAGTTCGCGGATGGCGGCTTGCAGCTGCAGCACCGAGGCGCTGATGTTGGGCAGCTTGATGATGTTGGCTTCCGGCTTCTGGGTCAGTGCGCCCAATTCGGCCAGGGTGTCGGGGACTTTCTGTTCATCGGTCAGGAACTCGGAGAATTCCGCCAGGATACGCGCGGCCACCGAAATATCGCTCTCGACGACGTCGATGCCGGCTTGCGCGGTGAATTTCTTGACGATTGGCAGCAGCGAGTGGGTCGCCAGATAGGGTGCCTCGTCGGTCAGCGTATAGATGATGGTCGGGTTGCCAGTAGTCACGATGATGTCCTTGCTGTTGGTGTGTTGATGTGCAGTGGTGCGTGATCCTTCCGGAGGCCGGACGCGGCGGCTCATGCACTTGTCGGCTGAGGCTTCCGCATCTCCTTGTCGGCTTTCCGGCTGGAAATTCGTCTCCCGGGGCGGCTTTTTCAGGATATCCCTGTCCAGGGCCGCGGCAAAAAACAGCGGTAGTTTACTCCTAAGCGGGAGGAAATGCTTCAACTCTTATATAAGACTTGAAGAATTTTTTGCATGCGCCTTGATGCCGCCGTTGCTTTTGCTGCAATAAATCCGGGAGGAAAACAAAAAAGGGCCGCTTGCGCGGCCCGTTTCAATAGCTATCGCCGGGGAGTACCCTGGCGCTTCAGGCCGGTACCGTCTGGCTCGACGCCTTGTTGCGGTAGAGCACGAAGGTGGCGATCAGGCCGCATACGGCCGCCGCGCTCATCCAGATGCCGGGCGCCGCCTTGTCGCCGGTGTACTGGATCAGGCCGGTGGCGATCGCCGGGGTGAAGCCGCCGAACAGCGCCGTGGCCAGGCTGTAGGCCAGCGAGAAGCCCGCGGTGCGCACGTCGGCCGGCATCACTTCGGTCAGCGCGACCACCATGGCGCCGTTGTAGCTGGCGTACAGGAAGGACAGCCACAGCTCGACGATCAGCATCTTGGAGAAGGTGGCGTCATGCACCAGCCAGTTCACGGCCGGGTAGGCGGTCAGGATGGTCAGGACGGTGAAGGCCACCAGGATCGGACGGCGGCCGATGCGGTCCGACAGCGCGCCCATGATGGGCAGCCAGATGAAGTTGGACAGGCCCACGCACAGCGTGACGATCAGGGATGCCTCGGTCGACAGCTTGAGCACGCTCTTGCCGAAGGTCGGGGTGTAGACCGTGATCAGGTAGAACGACACGGTGGTCATCGACACCAGCATCATGCCGGCGATCACCAGCTTCCAGTTCTCGATCATCGAACGGAAGATCTGGCCGGTGGTCGGACGGTGCTTGCGGCGCATGAACTCTTCGGTCTCCTGCAGCGAGCGGCGGATCACGAACAGCACCGGCACGATCAGGCAGCCGATGAAGAAGGGAATGCGCCAGCCCCATTCGCCGATCTCCAGCGGAGTCAGCGTGGTCGACAGCACGTAGCCGATGGCGGCCGCCACGATGATGGCCACCTGCTGGCTGCCCGACTGCCAGCTCACATAGAAGCCCTTGTTGCCGGGCGTGGCCATTTCGGCCAGGTAGACCGACACGCCGCCCAGCTCGACACCGGCCGAGAAGCCCTGCAGCAGGCGGCCCACCAGCACCAGCACCGGCGCCAGCGCGCCGATGGAGGAGTAGGCCGGCACGAAGGCGATCAGCATGGTGCCCAGCGCCATCAGCGCCAGCGTCACGATCAGGCCCTGGCGACGCCCCACGCGGTCGACGTAGGCGCCCAGGATGATGGCGCCCAGCGGACGCATCAGGAAGCCCGCGCCAAAGGTCATGAAGGTCAGCATCAGCGACGCGAACTCGTTGTCGCCCGGGAAGAAGGCCTTCGAGATGTGCGTGGCGTAGAAGCCGAACAGGAAGAAGTCGAACATTTCCATGAAGTTGCCGCTGGTGACGCGCAGCACGGTGGAAAGCTTCGATTGCGAAGATGTGGATGTACTCATGATGTGTGCCTCATTGTATGTTTGGCGGACCGTGTTGCTTCCGGTCTTATGCCTGTCTCGGCCGGCAGTGGATGCCGGTTCTAATCAGGATCTTTTTGTGTGTGTCAGCTATTGCGCCGCCGATTCTATCCCCGAAAAGCGGCGTGCGGATCGTGTATCGGGGCCGCGCATGCAGATTTCGGTTTTTTCGATAGCTGGATGAAAGCTTCGCGCCGCAAACGGGCGCAAAATCAGCCGTTTGCCAACGCTTCGACAGGAAGCTGAGTTGCGTCAATGCATGCAAGCCGCGCCTGTGGTGCAATGCCGCATGGAGAACAGCCGGATGCTCCGGTTCACCCGCCCAGCCAGAAAGGCCCGTCATGAAAACCGCCGTCTTCAGCGCTCGCCGCTACGACCAGACCCTGCTTGCCCGCGCCAACGTCGCCGGCGCGCACCAGTTGCTGTTCCTGCAGGATAGGCTCAGCCTTGAAACCGCCGGGCTTGCGGCCGGCTGCGAGGCGGTCAGCGTATTCGTCAACGACGACGCCGGCGCCGCCGTGCTGGAGCAGTTGGCGGCGCAGGGCACGCGCTTCGTCACCACGCGCTCCACCGGGTTCAATCACATCGACGCGCTGGCCGCCGCACGGCTGGGCATGACCGTGGCGCGCGTGGCGGACTATTCGCCGCATTCGGTGGCCGAGTTCGCGGTCGGCTTGCTGCTGGCGGTGAACCGCAAGATCGCCCGCGCCAGCATGCGCACGCGCGAGGGCAATTTCGAGCTGGACGGCCTGATGGGTTTCGATCTGCACGGCAAGACCGTGGGCGTGATCGGCACCGGCAAGATCGGCGCCATCTTCGCGCGCATCATGGCCGGCTTCGGCAGCAAGGTGCTGGGCAGCGACATGCATCGCAATGCGGAGTTCGAGGCGCTGGGCGGACGTTATGTGGAGGCGGCCGAGCTGTTCGCGGCCAGCGATGTGGTGTCGCTGCATTGTCCGCTGACCGAGGCCACGCGCTACATCGTCAACGCGCAGTCGCTGGCGTCGGCCAAGCACGGCTGCATCCTGGTCAATACCAGTCGCGGCGGACTGGTCGATACCGAGGCGGCGATCGCGGCCCTGAAGAGCGGGCGCCTGCGCGGGCTGGCCATCGACGTCTACGAGCAGGAGGCCAGCCTGTTCTTCCAGGACCTGTCGTCCACCGTCATCACCGACGACGTGATCCAGCGCCTGGTGTCCTTTCCCAACGTGATCGTCACCGGCCACCAGGCCTTCTTCACCGAAGAGGCGATCGGCCAGATCATGCAGACCACGATACGCAACCTCAGCGAGTTCGAGGCCGGCGCCGACCTGGGCGAGCGGCTGGTGCGCGCCTGAACCGCTAGTCGGCTCGGCGAAACAGGGTGTCGAGCTGCTCGCCGATGCGCGGCAGCAGGTGCTCGCGCACGCGCTGGATGATCTGCTCGGCGTTGCCGGCGCCGTAGGCGTCGGTCAATTCCTTTTGCATCTCGAAGTGCAGGTAGAGCAGGCCGCGAAGGGTCTCGAAGGCGGTGGGATGGTCGTCGCCGCAGACCAGCGCGTTGTTGTTGAGCACGTGGCCGATCACGCCGGGATCGAACAGGCGCACCTGGCAGATGACGGCATAGCGCACGATCTCCATGTCCAGCGCTTCCAGGTCTTCGCGCCATTCGCCGGGCGTATGGCGCTCGGCGCCGAGTTTTTCAGTCATGGCATAGCTCCCGCGGATAGTGAAGAGCCAGCTTAGCAGAACGGCGCCGGCCCTCACCTGAGCAGGATCAAGGTCTGCGCAGATCGCGCGCGGCCGGCCGGGCCGCTGCAGCGCGGCCTGGCGGCGCCGTCTAGGTCGCTTCGATCAGCGGATAGAAGTCGCGGTTCTCGCGGCCGATGCGATCGAACAGGATCTTCAGCACTCGGTTGGCGTCGGCGCGAAAGCCTTCCGGCTGCTCGGCGATGCGTTGCGCGTCGTTCCACTGGCGCGAGAAGCGGCCATACTGCGCGGCGATGTCGGCCATCTCTTCCTGGTACTGGCGCCCCTTGGCGGCCAGGGCGGCGCCGGCTTCCTGCAGCGCCGGGTAGAGGAAGCGGTCCTCCACCGAGAGGTGCAGCTTGATGACCGAGCTCATGGCGATCACTTCGCGGGCGATGGCGGCGGCGTGCCCGGCGATGCCCAGCGCGGTCAGTTTCTTGAGTTCCTGCACGTGGCGGATGATGTCCGCATGTTCGCGGCGGTATTTGTCGAGGTTCATGTTCGTTCCTTGTTCCTTGTTCAATGTTCGCTGTTGCGCTCGCTCAGTCCAGGGCCGCGGCCGGGCCGAAGAATTCGTAGCGGCTTTGCGCGTCAGGCACGCCGATTTCGCGCAGATAGCGCTTGACCGCCTTCATGAAGGGCTTGGGGCCGACGAAGTAGGCGTCGACGTCGGTGGTGGCCGGCATCCAGCGCTGCAGCAGCGCGCGGTCGATCATGCCGGTGGCGTCGGGACGGCGGTCGCCGGCGCGCTCGCGCTCATAACAGAAGAAGCGGCGCAGCTGCGGATGGCGCGCGGCCAGTTGCTCCACATGGTCGCGGAAGGCATGCACGCCGCCGTCGCGCGCGGCGTGGATGAAGTGCACCGGCCGCCCGTTCGCCAGCGCCGCCTCCAGCATGGAGAGCATGGGCGTGATGCCCACGCCGCCGCTGATCAGCACCAGCGGCTTGTCGCCCGCGGCCAGCGAGAAGTCGCCCGAGGGCGGGAACAGTTCCACCACCGCGCCTTCATGGATCTCGTCGTGCAGGTGGCGCGAGACCTTGCCGCCCGCTTCGCGCTTGACGCTGATGCGGTATTGCGGCGGCTGGCCGGGCAGGTTCAGGGGCGCGGAGAGCGAGTACTGGCGGCGCTGCTCTTCGCCGTCGACCACCATGCGCAGGCCGATGTACTGTCCCGGTTCGAAGTCGAGCAGGGCGCCGCCATCCTGCGCGCGGAAGTAGAAGGAGGTGATCTCGTCGCTCTCGGCCACCTTGCGCGCCACGATGAAATTGCGCGCGCCGCGCCAGCCGCCGGGCGCTTGCGCCTTGGCGTCGTAGACCTGCTGCTCGGCGCCGATCAGGATGTCGGCCAGCTGGCCATAGGCCGCGCCCCAGGCGTCGATGACGGCGTCGGTGGCGATCTCCGCGCCCAGCACTTCGCGGATGGCGCGCAGCAGGCAGTCGCCGACCATCGGATAGTGCTCGGGCATGATCTGCACGGCGACGTGCTTGTTGACGATCTGCGCGGCCAGCGGGCCGAGGGCTTCCAGGCGGTCGATGTGGCGGGCGTACATCAGCACGCCGTTGGCCAGGGCGCGCGGCTGGTCGCCGCTGGCTTGGTGGGTGCGGTTGAACAGCGGACGCACCTGCGGGTAGTCGCGCATGAGCATCTTGTAGAAGTGGGTGGTCAGCGCTTCGCCGCCGGACTCCAGCAGCGGGACGGTGGATTTGACGATGGCAAGTTGTGCGTCGGTAAGCATGGTGCGCCTTTCAAGCGGTGGAGAGTGAGGGGCCGGCGGCGCCGGTCTTGCCTTCTTCCATTACAAGTCGCGTGCCAGGCATCGATGCTTTTGAAATCAATGACTTGGCGGCGATCCGTGTCAAATAAACCCGTGTCATAATGACCCTTAATTATTTTAATGAGGTCAAAATGACTTCCAAAGCCTTGCTCGATGCCTTGCTGCCCCTGGTCGCCGATCTGTCACGGGCAATCGATGACCGCGAGCGCTATCGCCGCCTGTTGCAGGCCATGCGCACGCTGTTTCCCTGCGATGCCGCCGCGCTCTTGCGGCTGGACGGCGAGGTGCTGGTGCCGCTGGCCATCGACGGGCTTTCCGGCGATACCCTGGGGCGGCGCTTTCGCGTGGCCGAGCATCCGCGCTTCGGCGTGCTGCTGGCCAATGCGGCGCCGACGCGCTTTCCCGCCGACTCATCCTTGCCCGATCCCTATGACGGCCTGGTCGACGGCCTGAACGACGCCCACGGCGAACTGGAGGTGCATGACTGCATGGGATGCGCGCTCACCGTCAACAGCCGCCCCTGGGGCCTGGTGACGCTGGACGCGCTGGGGCCGGGCCGTTTCGACAGCGTCGACATGGCCTCGCTGCAGGCCTTCGCCGATCTCGCCGCGGCCACCGTCAACGTGGCCGAGCGCATCGATGTGCTGTCGGCCGCCGGCGAGCAGGAGCGCCAGCGCGCCGAAGCCTATCGCCTGGGGCTGGAAGAAAGCCAGGGCAAGCGCGAGCTGATCGGCCAGAGCCCGGCGCACCAGCAGCTGCTGCAGGAAATCCGCATGGCCGGCCCCAGCGACATGACGGTGCTGGTGACCGGCGAGACCGGCACCGGCAAGGAGCTGGTGGCGCACGCGCTGCACGCCGCCTCGCCGCGCGCGCGCAAGCCGATGATCAGCCTGAACTGCGCGGCCTTGCCGGACACCCTGGTCGAGAGCGAGCTGTTCGGCCACGTGCGCGGCGCCTTTTCCGGCGCGGTCGCGGACCGCCGCGGCAAGTTCGAGATGGCCGACGGCGGCACGCTGTTCCTGGACGAGGTGGGCGAGCTGCCGCTGGCGGTGCAGGCCAAGCTGCTGCGCGTGCTGCAGAGCGGCCAGTTGCAGCGTGTGGGTTCCGACCGCGAACATCGCGTCGACGTGCGCCTGGTGGCCGCCACCAACCGCGACCTGGCCGACGAGGTCAAGCAGGGCCGCTTTCGCGCCGACTTCTACCATCGCCTCTCGGTGTTCCCGATCCGCGTGCCGCCGCTGCGCGAGCGCGGGCGCGACGTGCTGCTGCTGGCCGGCTTCTTCCTCGAAGAGAACCGCGCCCGGCTCGGCCTTTCCAGCCTGAGGCTGGCGGCGGACGCGCAGCGCGCGCTGCTGGACTATCCGTGGCCCGGCAACATCCGCGAGCTCGAGCATCTGGTCGGCCGCAGCGCCTTGCGCGCGCTGGCCGCCCACAAGACGCGCCCGGCGATCCTGACGCTGACGGCTGATGAGCTGGATCTGCGCATGCAGGAGGGCGGCGGTGAGCCCGATGAAAGGCGCGACCAGCAGCAGGTTGATGCGGCCGCTTCCGGCAATCTGCGGGACGCCGTCGAGCGCTACGAGCGCATGCTGGTCGGCGACAGCCTGGAGCGCAACGCCGGCAACCTCGCCGCCGCCGCGCGCGAGCTGGGGCTGGACCGGGCCAACCTCAACCGGCTGGCGCGGCGCCTGGGATTGCGCTGAGCGCAGACTTGCCGGATGGGCGGAGGGGATAAAGGTGGGGAAGGGGGAGACGGGCGGGCAGGTGTGTGTACGCCGGCGCAAACCGCCGTGATGCACGCGCCGCCTTGAACCGATCAGAGGTACTGGATTTCGACCGTGGCCGACCCGTCCAGTGGGATGTCCTGCGTCAGCGGGAGATTTTCCGGGCGATTCAGGTAGGGCACGACATACACGCTCATCCTGACTTCCTTGAACGGCGCCGGCGTGTTGCCGCCGGCGGTGGTCCAGGAGAAGGCGCGATCCGTGCCCATCTGGCCGCCGTTGCCGTTGACGATCCAGGACTGGTTGCCGTCGACGGAGAACAGATTGTGGGCGGGCGCGCCGTCGGTGCGGATCGACCCGGGAACGATCACCAGGTTGTAGCGGCCCACCTTCGCGCCGCCCACCATGCCAAGACCGTAGGAGAAATGGCTCCCGGCATGCGTGCTGCTTGCACTGCGGTTGTCGAGCACCCTCAGCGCCATCTTGACCGGCGCCTGGCAGGAGATGCTGATGTCGATTGGCGTCCAATGCAAGGCCATCTCCTTGCCGGCCGGCAGCGAGGAGGCCGGGATGACGCCGAAGTCGACCGTGCCGTTGCCGCCCAGTGTCGGGGTGCAGGCCACCGTCTTGATCGCGCCGGTCACCTTCAGCTCGGCATTGCCGGCCGCCTGGGCCGCGAGCATCGGTGCGGACAAGGCGATCATCGCCAGCGGCAGCAAGAATTTTCTCGTGTTCTTTTTCATGGTGTCTGCTTTCTTCCGGGCCGCTGTCTGGTCGCTGCGGCTCCGGTTTGCAAGGGAGCTTCGAATAGAAAAGATTCTATTTTTGATCACCAACCATGGGTATAGGAAAATTCTCAAAAGCGCACGGCCTTTGGGACGGGAATGAGGGGGATGGGGCGGTGAAGAAGGGGAAGTGCAGGAAGTGCGGGAAATGCATCAAGCGCAGCAAGCGCGCCAATAGCAACGATCAGGGCAAGCCCGAAGGCCTGCCCTGATGCGTTTGCGCCGGATCGTCGTCCGGCGCTGTCTTTGTCGTGGCTGTCGGACTGAGTCGTCGGCCTGTCTCCACATCTCCTGCTTGAATCAGTGCTTGCGCCGTCTCAGCCTTGCGCGGCTTCGCCTTCTGCATCGGCCAGCTGGCCGCGGATGCGGATGGCGGTGAGATGGCGGGCCGCCGCAGCGTCGTCGTTGACGTGCTGCAGGTCTTCGGCCGTATCGATCGCCGCCTGCGTCTGGGCTTGCTGCTGGGGCGTCGGCATGGTGCCATGGTTGAGTTGCGACATGATGATCTCCAGGGATGAAAATCTCGTGCAGGGGCGCGACGGAAAGCTTCGGAAGATCTTCCCGTCGCCGGCCCCGGGGCGACCGCAATGGGTGGCCCGATGGCTGAACATTATGCGCTCAAGTTGCGCTGCAATATCGGTTCTCGTCCTATTTCTTTGTAGGACATACGGTAATTTACATGCTGTTTTTGCTCGCTTTGCAACAAATTGCCGGGCCCGCGCCGGGCCTCATTTGCTGCAAGGCAAAAAACGATTCCTGCCGGAAAATCGCCTGCCGTCCTACAGCGATAGCGGTCTGTGGCTGATGGAACCGCCGCCCCTTTCTTTCTACGATCGTCACAACGCGACTCAATGCAGATGACGCCGCGGATGAGGAGCGCGCCGCGCGCCATCCCGCGCGGGAAATCTTTTATATCGATGGCATATCGATAGGCGAAAGGACCAAGCCATGAGCGAACGCAAGCAGGACAATTCCAGCACCTACAAGGTGATCGAGGTGGTCGGCAGTTCCCCCAGGAGCAGCGACGACGCGATCCGCAATGCCATCGCCGATGTGGTCAGGACGGTCAAGCACGTCGACTGGTTCGAGGTGACCGAATGCCGCGGCCATGTCGAGGGCGGCAGCATCGCCCATTTTCAGGTCGGGCTGAAGGTCGGATTTCGCGTGGAAAGCTGATCTGCAGGTCGCAGCAGGCGCGAGCTCATCGGCTCGGACGCCGTGCCCCGCAAGGCCGGCGCGGCAGCGTCACTGACGAGCGATACAGGCGCGCAATGAGCCTGTGCACCACATAGCCAAGCTCAATTTGCGCACCCTCCGTTATGTTGATTAACTGCAGGGTAAGCGCAGACTGCGGTGACGCCGGCCGGAAGGACAGAGACGGGGAATACGGCGCAAACCGCGAAGTTCGACACAGCATGGTCGCGCCCGGTGCAATGCAGCCACCAGCATGGATCGCACGCGTCGCCTGCGGGGACGCGTCGCTACGGCAGCCGGTCCGGCGCGCCGTTTTCAGGAAATGAGCGGAGTGAACCAGGAACGAAGCGGGCATGCGCATGCCGTCTTCCGTTCGCGCAGGGCCTTGGCCCGGATCGCGCAATGCCGCTTCCAGCAAGGGATTCGCTGCGATGCAACAGTAGGATTCATCCTACGCCATGTCGGGCTGCTGTCCGATAGTGAGTGCCGTCTGGCAACCGTATAACGTCAATCATCGGCGCTCAAGCAATTTCCGTCGCATTACAAAAACATGGGACTCGATCGTCTCCCGCATCTCCGCCACGAGGATGAAGCTCGCGCGCGGCCGTGGAAGCAAGCGAAGTCTGCCGGCGACACATCAGCGTGCTTTCCATCCAGGTGCTTTCACACATTTAGGGGACCATCTTGCAAGCTCGAGTTCTTTTAGTCAGCTCGGAGGCTGTGCCGCTCGTGAAGACCGGCGGCCTGGCCGACGTGATCACCGCGCTCGCGGTGTCTCTGCGCAAAGCCGGCATCGATGCCAGCATCCTCATGCCCGCCTATCCCGAAGCGGTCCGCAACCTCGGCGAAACAGTCCAGATCGGCCTGAAGAACGGCCTGCCCGGCGGCGCCGGACGTCTCTTGCGCGGGACCATCCCGGGCACCGACGTGCCGGCCCTGTTGCTGGATACGGCGCGTTTCCGCCAGCGCGGCGCCAATCCCTATCTCGACAACGACGGCGTCGAGTTCAGCGACAACGCGCTGTGTTTCGCCGACCTGTCGCATGCGGCCGTGGCCATCTGCGCCGGCGAGACCAGCCTGCAGGTGCCGCACGTGGTGCACGCCAACGACTGGCATGCCGGATTGATTCCCTGCCTGCTGAAGCTGCGCGGGCTGGACCACATCGGCACCATGCTGACCATCCACAACCTGGCCTTCCAGGGCAACTTCGACCTGCGTTCGGCCGAGCAGGTGGGCATTCCGCAGCACCTGCTGACCGGCGACGGCGTGGAGTACTGGGGCAAGCTGTCGTTCCTGAAGGCCGGCATCCGCTTCTCGGACTGCGTCTCCACCGTCAGCCGCAACTACGCGCAGGAAATCATGACGCCGCGCTTCGGCTGCGGCATGGACGGCGTGCTTTCCTTCCGCAAGCTGGACCTGCGGGCCATTCCCAACGGCATCGACGCCGAGCTGTGGAACCCCGCCGACGATCCTCTGATCGCGCGCAACTTCAGCGTCGGCAACATGAAGGGCAAGGCCGCCTGCAAGCGCGACCTGCAGAAGCTCTTCGGCCTGCTGCCGGCGGATCCGTTCGCGCCCGTGCTGGGCATCGGCAGTCGTATCTCGCACCAGAAGATGGCCGACGTCGTCATCGAGGCGCTGCCGGCCATCATGCAGCGTCATCCGCGCCTGCAGGTGGTGGTGCTGGGCTGCGGCGAGCGCGAGTATGAAGACGGCTTCCTGGCCCTGGCCGAGCGTTATCCGGGCCGCATCGGCGTGCATATCGGCTACGACGAGCGTCGCGCCCACGCCTTGCATGCCGGCAGCGACATGTTGCTGCACCCGACCCGTTTCGAGCCCTTCGGCCTGACCCCGATCTACGCGATGCGCTACGGCGCCATCCCCATCGGTTCACGCGTGGGCGGCCTGGTCGACACCGTGCGCGACGCCGACCTCGATGCGGCCAATGCCACCGGCGTGCTGTTCGACGGCGAGACCGCCGCCGACATGGAAGCTGCGGTGGCGCGCGCCTTCGTCCTGTATGCCGACAACGAGCGCTGGCAGGCCGTGCAGCGCAACGCCATGAGCGTGCAGTGGGACTGGTCGGGACCGACCCAGTCGTATATCGACGCCTACGTGCATGTCGCCCAGCCCGAGGTGCGGCCGCTGTTTGCGCCGCCGCGCATCGCCGCGGCGGTGGCGGCCGAGCGCCCGGTGATCAATGCCGACCGCATGACCAATCCCGCCGCCGCCATCGTGGCGGCCATCGCCGGCGTGGTCGGCGGATCGGCCGCAGCGGCTGCAGCTTGAGCCGCGCCGAAGCGCTCAGCCAGGCTGCGGCGCAGGCCGCTACAACAACACGCCGCCGTCATGATCGCCTGCCGTCAGGGGCGCCAATGATGGCGGTTTTTGCTGGCGCGTCGCCACGACGCGCGGCAGTCGATCAACAGTGATAAGAAGAACAGGAGTTTGCATGTCCGGCATGTCCGTCATGGCTTATCGTGAGACGGTGGAACAGCCGTCCACCGCCGCAAGCACGTCGCCGTCCGCCACCGGCGGCGCGGCCCATCCCATCCCCCTGAAAAAACACGGCCTGTCCGAACAGGAAGCGGCGATGTTCGCCGCCTTGCTGGAAGGGCGGCTGAACCAGGCCTTTGCCCTGCTTGGGCCGCGCTACCTGTCCGAAGGCGAGGGCGGGGTGACCGTGATCCGCGCCTTCCATCCGGGCGCCTTGGCGGTGCGCGTCACCTGCCGCGCCACCGGCCGCCTGCTGGGCACGCTGGAGCAACTGACCGGACGCGGCGGCGAAGCGAGCGGATTTTTCGCCGGCGCCGTGGTCGGGCTGGAGCGCCGCCACGCGGTACCTTATGTGCTGGAGGTCGACTGGCGCGAGCCCGACGGCAGCGTCAGCGTGCAATCCACCGAGGATCCCTACGCCTTCGGCCTGCTGCTGGGCGAGCTCGACCTGCACCTGCTGATGGAAGGCCGCCATCGCCAGCTGGCCGATTGCCTGGGCGCGATCCCCTTGGAGATCGACGGCGTGCCCGGCACCCGCTTTGCCGTGTGGGCGCCCAACGCCGAGCGGGTCTCGGTGGTGGGCGACTTCAACCAGTGGGACGGCCGCCGTCACGTGATGCGGCTGCGCCATGAGCCGGGTGTGTGGGAGATCTTCATCCCGCGCATCGGTCCGGGCGATGTCTACAAATACGAGATCCTCGGGCGCGACGGCGTGCTGCTGCCGCTCAAGGCCGATCCCGTGGCGCGCGCCACCGAAGTGCCGCCGGCCACCGCCTCGGTGGTGGCCAATGCGCAGCCCTACGAATGGCAGGACCAGGCATGGATGGCGCAACGCGCGCAGCGGCAGTCGACTTCGGCGCCGATGTCGATCTATGAAGTCCATCCCGCGTCATGGCGCCGGGTGCCGGAAGAGGGCTGCCGCAACCTCAGCTGGGACGAGCTGGCCGACCAGCTCATTCCTTACGTGCAGGAGCTGGGCTTCACCCACATCGAGTTGATGCCGGTGATGGAGCATCCCTTCGGCGGCTCCTGGGGTTACCAGCCGATCAGCATGTTCGCGCCCAGCGCGCGCTTCGGCAAGCCGGAGCGCTTCGCCGCCTTCGTCGACCGTTGCCACCAGGCCGGCATCGGTGTGCTGCTGGACTGGGTACCGGCGCATTTCCCCAGCGACGAGCACGGCCTGGCGCAGTTCGACGGCACCGCGCTCTACGAGCATGCCGATCCGCGCGAAGGCTTCCACCAGGACTGGAACACCCTGATCTTCAACCTCGGCCGCAACGAGGTGCGCGGCTTCCTGATCGCCAGCGCCCTGGAGTGGCTGGAACATTTCCACGTCGACGGCCTGCGCGTGGATGCGGTGGCCTCGATGCTGTACCGCGACTACAGCCGCAAGTCCGGCGAATGGGTGCCGAACATCCACGGCGGGCGCGAGAACCTGGAGGCGGTGGCCTTCATGCGCGAGCTCAACGGCGTGGTGGCCGAGCGCTGCCCCGGCGCGCTGATGATCGCAGAGGAGTCGACCTCCTGGCCCGGCGTGACCTCCGAGATCAAGCAGGAGGGCGACCACCACGGCCTGGGCTTTTCGTACAAGTGGAACATGGGCTGGATGAACGACACGCTGCGCTACATGCAGTACGACCCGCTGTTCCGCCGCTACCATCACCACGACATGACCTTCGGGCTGCTGTACGCGTTTTCGGAAAACTTCATCCTGCCGATCTCGCACGACGAGGTGGTGCACGGCAAGCGCTCCCTGCTCAACAAGATGCCGGGCGACGAATGGCGGCGCTTCGCCAACGTGCGGGCCTATTTCGGTTTCATGTGGGCGCATCCGGGCAAGAAGCTGCTGTTCATGGGCAGCGAGCTCGGCCAGCATGACGAGTTCGACCACGACAAATCGCCGCCCTGGCACCTGCTCGACCAACACGGCGGGCATCCCGCCGGGCATCGCCAGCTGCGCGGCCTGGTGGCTGACCTCAACCGCCTCTATCGCGCCGAGCCGGCGCTGCACCAGCGCGACTGCCGCGCCGACGGCTTCGCCTGGGCGGTGGGCGACGACAGCGTCAACAGCGTGCTGGCCTTCTTCCGCTATGCCGACGACGGCTCGCCGCTGCTGGTGGTGTCCAACATGACGCCGGTGCCGCGCCGCAACTACCGGATCGGCGTGCCGCCGGTGGCGCCCGGCCACAACGGCATCTGGCGCGAGATCCTCAATACCGACGCCGCCGTCTACGGCGGCAGCAACGCCGGCAACATGGGTACGGTGCGTGCCGAGCCGTTCGGCTGGCACGGTCATCCGGCCTCGGTCGAACTGACGCTGCCGCCCCTGTCCACCCTGATCCTGCGCCGGGAGGGCTGAGATGAGCGTCGCCTTTCCCGACCGCCTGATGCCGGGGCTGCCGTACCCGCTGGGCGCCAGTTCCGATGGCCTGGGCGTGAACTTCGCCGTCTTTTCGGCGCACGCCACGCGCATGGACCTGTGCCTGTTCGATCCCTCCGGCAAGCGCGAACTGAAGCGCATCCCGCTGCCCGAATGCACCGACGAGGTGTGGCACGGCTACCTGCCGGGCGCCGCGCCCGGCCTGGTGTACGGCTACCGTGCGCACGGCCCTTATGAACCCACCAAGGGGCATCGCTTCAATCCGCACAAGCTGCTGCTCGATCCCTACGCCAAGCGCCTGGTCGGGCAGGTGCGCTGGACCGATGCGCTGTACGGCTACCGCATGCATTCGCCGCGCGCCGATTTGTCCTTCGACCGCCGCGACAGCGCCGCCGCCATGCCCAAGGCGATGGTGACGGAAGAGGCCTTCGTGTGGGAACACGACCGCCTGCCGCAGGTGCCGTGGAGCAAGACGGTGATCTACGAGGCCCATGTGCGCGGGATCTCGAGGATGCGCGAAGACCTGCTGCCGCACGAGCGCGGCACCTTCGCCGCGCTGGCCGACCCGGCCTTCATCGACCACCTGCTGCGGCTGGGCGTGACCACGCTGGAGCTGATGCCGGTGCACGCCTTCCTGCAGGACAGCTTCCTGGTGGAGCGCGGCCTGTCCAATTACTGGGGCTACAGCACGCTGGGCTATTTCGCGCCCGAGCCGTCCTACATGTCGACGGGCGACCCCAACGAGCTGCGCATGGCGGTGCGCCGCCTGCACAGCGCCGGCATCGAGGTCATCCTGGACGTGGTCTACAACCACACCAGCTGCGGCAGCGAGCTGGGGCCGACGCTGTCGTTCCGCGGTCTCGACAACGCCAGCTACTTCCGCCTGATGCCCGGCCAGGAGCGCTACCACATCAACGACACCGGCTGCGGCAACACGCTCAACCTCTCCCATCCGCGCGTGCTGCAGATGGTGCTCGATTCGCTGCGCTACTGGGCGCAGTCCTTCCATATCGACGGTTTCCGCTTCGACCTCGGTTCCACGCTGGGGCGCGAGCCCAACGGCTTCGACCCGGGCTCAGGCTTCTTCGACGCGCTGCTGCAGGACCCGGTGCTGTCGCGCCTGAAACTGATCTCGGAACCCTGGGACATCGGCCCCGGCGGTTACCAGCTGGGCAACCATCCGGCGCGCTTTGCCGAGTGGAACGACAAGTTCCGCGACGACATGCGCAAGTTCTGGAAGGGCGACGAAGCCATGCGCGGCGGTTTCGCCCAGCGCATGCTGGGGTCGGCCGAACTGTTCGAACACAATCGCCGCAAGCCCTGGGCCACGGTGAACTTCATCGCCTCGCACGACGGCTTCACGCTGCGCGACCTGGTCAGCTACAACGGCAAGCACAACGAAGCCAACGGCGAGAACGGCAACGACGGCCACAACGACAACGCCAGCTACAACTGGGGCGCCGAAGGCGAGACCGACGACCCCGAGGTGCTCGCCGCGCGCGGCTGCGCCCAGCGCTCCATGCTGGCCTCCGTGCTGCTGGCGCAGGGCACGCCGATGCTGCTGGCCGGCGACGAGTTTCACCGCAGCCAGGGCGGCAACAACAACGCCTATTGTCAGGACAACGACATCTCCTGGATCAACTGGGATCGCGCCCGTTCGCCCGAGGGCACGGCGCTGACCGACTTCGTCGGCCGGGTGACGGCGATCCGGCGCGACTTCGAGGTGCTGCGCTCCGGCTATTTTTTGCATGGCAAGGAGATGATCGCCGAGGGCCTGCAGGACGTGGCCTGGTTCGACGAGGCGGCCAAGCCGGTGTCCAGCGACGACTGGCGCAATCCGGTGGCGCGCGCCATCACGCTGCAGCTGGCGGGCAAGCGCCAGGAGCCGCACAAGCAGTTGAGCGCGCGCATCACCGACGCCGCCAACACCGCCATGCCGGCCGAGGTGCCGGAAGCGGTGCCGGACGTGGTGCTGATGTTCGTCAATGCCGGTCATGAACCGATCGAGTTCTGTTTCCCGCGCCAGGCCGCCACCTATTGCCTGCTGCTCGATACCGCGCTGGAGAACGGCATGCCGACTGGCAACAACGGCGAGATCACGGTGGCCGGCGATCAGAAGGTGACGGTCGCCGCGCACAGCATGCAGGTCTACGCCAACCGTCCCTTGCATTTGTCGTCCGCCATCTACCCGCTGGCGGCCAACGAATGGATAACCCGCAATGAATGGGGAGAACGCGCATGAGCGCCCATTTTTCCTGGCAGTTGCCTTTTGGCGCGCAGGTGAGCGCGCCGGGCCGCGTGCGCTTTCGCACCTGGGCCCCCGGCGCCAAGACCGCCGCGGTCGAGATCGACGGCCGCGGTCGCGTGCCGATGCAGGCCGAGCCCGACGGCGAGGGCTGGTTCGCCTTGGAGACCGAGTGCGATCCCGGCACGCGCTACCGCTATGCCTTCATGTCGCAGGTCGACGGCGAGGTGCTGGTGCCCGATCCGGCTTCGCGCGGCCAGGCCGGCGACGTCTTCGATCCCAGCGTGGTGGTCGATCCGCACGCCTACCAGTGGCAATACCCGAACTGGGCCGGCCGCCCCTGGCACGAGACGGTGCTCTACGAGTTGCATCCCGGCGCGCTGGGCGGCTTCGCCGGCATCCAGCAACGCCTGCCGGAGCTGGCCGCACTGGGCATCACGGCCGTCGAGCTGATGCCGGTGGGTGAATTTCCCGGCGCCCAGAACTGGGGCTACGACGGCGTGCTGCCGTTCGCGCCCGACGCCAGCTACGGCACGCCCGAGCAGTTGAAGGCCCTGATCGACACCGCCCACGGGCTGGGCATGATGGTGTTCCTGGACGTCGTCTACAACCACTTCGGGCCGGACGGCAACTACCTCAACAGCTATGCGCCGGCCTTCTTCCGCCACGACATGAACACCCTGTGGGGCGCGACCATCGATTTTCGCCGCCCGGAGGTGGATGATTTCTTCACCCAGAACGCGCTGTACTGGCTGCAGGAATATCGCTTCGACGGCCTGCGCTTCGATGCCGTGCACGCCATCTGCGTACCCGAGTGGCTGGCGAAGCTGGGCCGCCGCATCCGCCAGGAAACCGGCGGCCAGCGCCATGTGCACCTGGTGCTGGAGCACGACGGCAACGCCGCGCACCTGCTGGGCTTCGCGGCCGACGGCAGCGACGCGGCCGGCAGCGCCACGCACGTCTACGACGCCCAGTGGAACGACGACGCCCATCACGTGCTGCACGTACTGCTGACCGGCGAAGACGGCGGCTACTACGCCGCCTACGCCGACCGGCCGGCGGAGAAGCTGGCGCGTTGCCTGAAGGAGGGCTTCGTCTACCAGGGCGAGGTGTCGCCGTATTCCGGCGAGCCGCGCGGCGAGCCCAGCGCCGACCTGCCGCCCACGGCCTTCGTCAACTTCCTGCAGAACCACGACCAGATCGGCAACCGCGCCTTCGGCGAACGGCTCACCGTGCTGGCCCATCCGCTGGCGCTGCACGCTGCGCAGGCCTTGCTGCTGCTGGCGCCGCAGATCCCGATGCTGTTCATGGGCGAGGAGTTCGGCGCGGTCCAGCCTTTCCTGTACTTCACCAGCCACCGCGACGAAGAACTGGCGCGCGCCGTGCGCGAAGGGCGCAAGCGCGAGTTCGGGCGCTTCCCGCAGTTTTCCGATCCGGCGCTGCTGGAGAAACTGCCGGACCCGAACAGCTTTTCCACCTTCATCGCCTCGATCCCCGAACCCGGGCCAGCGCCGGAGTCGGCCGCCTGGCTCGGCCGCGTGGCGCAGCTGCTGCGCATCCGCAGCCTGCATATCGCGCCTTTCCTGCGCGGCGCGCACGCCATCGACGCGCAAGCCATCGGGCCCAAGGCGGTCAACGCGCGCTGGCTGCTGGCCGACCGCTCGGTGCTCAACATTACCGTCAACCTGGCCGAACAGGGCCTGACCGAATCGCTGGACCGGCTGGCCCATCCGGCCGGCGCCGACCTGCTGTACGACAGCGGCGGCGCGCTGGAGGGTCTGGCCGCGGGATGCTTCCCCGGCTACGCCATCCTGGCCATCCGCGAGCCGGCCGCACCCATGGGAGCAATGTGATGAATGCAATGACAAGCGCCGTCCTGGCGCACGGCAAGGGAGAGACGCGGGAGATGCGAGAGACATGGGGTACGCAGCAGGCCGGACCCAGGGCCGTGCCGCCGGCCGCGGCGACGGGCGAAAGCCCCTTGCACGCGCTGGCGCGCGAAGCCGGCATTGCCGTGCGCTGGACCGATGCCTACGACCAGCCGCAGGTGGTGGGCGGCGAAGCCCTGCGCGCCATCCTGGAAGCGCTGGGCCTGCCGTGCGCCGGTGACGGCGATTGCCGCGAGAGCCTGGCGCTGCTGGCGCGCGAACAGGCGGTGGGCCAGTTGCCACCGCTGGTGACGGGCGTGCAGCACCAGCCGGTGGAGCTGCCCCTGCATTCGGGATTGCATGGCCAGTCCTGCCGGGTCGAGCTGGAGAACGGCGCGCGCCTGACGCTGCTGATCTCGGGCGACGTCACGCGGGCGCCGGCGATTCCGCCCATCGACGTGCCCGGCTACCATCGCCTGCTGGTGGCGGGCCATATCCTCACGCTGGCGATCGCGCCGCCGCGCTGCTACACCGTCGCCGATGCCTTGAAGGAGAGCGGCGTCGAACGCGGCTGGGCCTTGTCGGCGCAGCTCTACAGCCTGCGCAGCGACAGCCTGAAGCCCTCGCGCAATGTCTACGGCGACGGCGGCATCGGCCATTTCAGCGCGCTGGGCGAGCTGGCGCAACTGGCTGGCGGCTACGGCGCGGCCGCGCTGGCGATGTCGCCGGTGCACGCCATGTTCGGCGCCGACCCGGGACGCGCGAGCCCCTATTCGCCGTCCAGCCGGCTGTTCGTCAATCCGCTGCTGATCGATCCGGCGGCCGTGCTGGGCGAGGCGGCGCAGGCGCAGGTGCTGGCCGAAGGCGGGTCGGAGATGATCGCCGGCCATGAGCGGCTGCAGCGCGAAGGCCTGGTCGACTGGGCGCGCGCCGGCGCGCATCGCATGGAGCTGTTGCGCCGGCTGTACGCGCTGTTTCGGATGGAGAGCACGCCGGACGGCGGGCGCCAGGCCGCCTTTGCCGCCTTCAAGCTCGACGGCGGCCGGGCGCTGCGCGCGCACGCGCTCTACGAGGCCTACAGCCACGCGCTGGCCGCGCGCGGCGAGCCGGGCAGCTGCGACTGGCGCAGCTGGGGCGAGGCCGGCAGCCATCCGGATACGCCGCAGATGCGCGCGTTCGCGCAGCAGCAGGGCGGCGAGATCGACTTCCATATGTTCCTGCAATGGCAGGCCGCGCGCGGGCTGGCGCAGGCGCAAAAGCAGGCCCGCGACAACGGCATGGCCATCGGCCTGATCGCCGACCTGGCGGTGGGCGCCGACAATGGCGGCAGCCAGGCCTGGAGCCATCAGCAGGAAATCGCCGCCGGCCTGACCGTGGGCGCGCCGCCGGATCTGCTGGCGCCACAAGGGCAGAACTGGGGGCTGGGCGCGTTCTCGCCGCTGGCCCTGCGCCGCAGCGGCTACCAGGGATACCTGGCCATGCTGCGCGCCTGCTTCGCGCAAGGCGGCGGCCTGCGCATCGACCACGTGCTGGGGCTGAACCGCCTGTGGCTGGTGCCGCAGCGGCTCGGCGCCGAAGGCGGCGCCTACGTGCGCTATCCGCTGCAGGACATGCTGCGCCTGATCGCGCTGGAGTCCTGGCGTCATCGCTCGGTGGTGATCGGCGAAGACCTCGGCACCGTCCCGCCCGGATTCGACCGCGTGCTGGACGAGTCCGGCGTGGCCGGCATCCGCGTGCTGTGGTTCCAGCGGGACAAGAAGACCTTCCTGCCGCCGCAGTCCTGGTCGGACAAGGCGATTGCCGTCACCACCACCCATGATCTGCCGACCGTGGCGGGCTGGTGGGCCGGCGCCGACATCGCCTGGCGCGCGCGCCTGGGCCAGACCGACGCCGCCGGCGAGTCCGAAGCCTATCGCGCGCGCGCCGCCGACCGCCAGGCATTGTGGCAACGCTTCATCGAGCAGGGCGTGGCCAGCGGCCCGGTACCCGCCGTATCGGCCGAGGAGGCGCAGGCGATGACGGAAACGGCGGAGTCGCTGGCGCAGCCGCCGCAGTCGCTGCTCTCATGCGCCCCGGCGGTCGACGCCGCGCTGGAATTCATCGCCGCCGCCCCGGCGCCGCTGGCGGTGGTGCCGGTGGAGGACGTGCTGGGCTTGCCGCAACAGCCCAACCTGCCGGGCCTGACCGACCCGCATCCCAACTGGCGTCGCCGCCTGCCGGCCGACATGCCGCAGCTGTTTTCCTCGTATGAGGCAAGGGCGCGCCTGGAGCGCCTGCGACGCACGCGCGGTGCGCCGCCCAAGGAGGCCTGATGGACCTGGACACCCGAGACAACGCCCGCGCCGGTCGCCTGGCCGCGCAGGCCGCCGAGCGCCGCGAGCAGCGCCGCAGCCGGCGCGACGTGCCGCGCGCGACGGCGCGCCTGCAGTTCAACCGCGACTTCCGCTTCGAGCAGGCCACCGAGCTGGTGGCCTACTACGACACGCTGGGCGTGAGCCACATCTACGCCTCGCCCATCCTCACCGCGCGCCCCGGCTCGACGCACGGCTACGACGTGGTCGATCCGACCCGCATCAATCCCGAACTGGGCGGCGAACCGGCCCTGCGCACGCTGTGCGGCGAGCTTGCCGGACGCGGCATGGGCATGATCGTCGACATCGTGCCCAACCACATGGCGGTGGGCAAGGACAACCCCTGGTGGCAAGACGTGCTGCGCTGGGGACGCCGCAGCCGCTACGCGAACTGGTTCGACATCGACTGGGAGAGCCCCGATCCGGCGCTGGCCGGCAAGTTGCTGCTGCCTTTTCTGGGCCAGAGTTACGGCGAGGCGCTGGAGGCGGGCGAGCTGCCGCTGCGTTTCGACGAGCAGCAGGGCGAGTTCTACGTGGCGCATTACGACAATCGCTTCCCGCTGTCGCCCCATGACTACGCGACGGTGCTGGAGACCGCCGGCAGCCCGCGGCTGGAGACGGTCATCGCGCTGTTTCGCGCGCTGGAGAACGGCGATCGCCCGCCCGGACAGGCAGCAGACGCCGGCCGGCAATCGCTGCGCGAGCTGGCGCAGGATGCCGACGGCATGGCCGACATCGACGCCGCGCTGGCGGCGTTCTCGGTGGCGCAGCCGCACGGGCGCGACGCCATGCACCAGCTGCTGGAGCGCCAGCATTACCGGCTGGCGTTCTGGCGCAACGCCGCCGACGAGATCAACTGGCGTCGCTTCTTCGAGGTCAGCGAACTGGTCGGCATGCGGGTGGAGGACGAAGAGGTGTTCGAGGCCATGCACGCGGAGATCTTCCGCCTGTATGCCGAGGGCCTGATCGACGGCGTGCGGCTGGACCATATCGACGGCCTGGCCGATCCCGGCGCTTATTGCCGGCTGCTGCGCCGGCGCCTGCGCGCGCTGCGCGCCGGGCACGAGCCCTACATCATCGCCGAGAAGATCCTGGCGCGCGACGAGCGGCTGCCGCATGACTGGGCGCTGGACGGCACCACCGGCTACGAATTCATGGACCAGTGCGCCGCGGTACTGCACGACCCGGAAGGCGAACCGGTGCTGGACGACATCTGGCGCGGCATCGTCGCCGGCCTGGCCGGCGAGGCGCCGCCGCATCCGGCGGAGGGCGCCGGGCGCCGCGACCAGCAGGAGCGCCTGGAGCAGCCGGAGCCGGGGTCGGATCCGGCGCGGCAGAGCGCGGCCAATGCCGATGACAACGCCATGCCGTCGCCGGCGCGCTCCGGGGCGCTCCCGTTACCGGCGTGGGCGCCGATCGACCGCATGCTGGGGCGCGGGCGGTGTGAACTGTGCGATTTCGAATCCATCGTGCGCGATGCGCGCCGCAGTTTCCTGGTGCGCAACTTCGCCGCCGAATTCAACGCGCTCACGCTCTGCCTGCACAAGCTGGCGCGCAGCGCGGTGCAGACCCGCGACCTGTCGCTGATGGCCATACGCCGCAGCGTGGCCGAGCTGCTGGTGCACTTCCCGGTGTACCGCACCTACGCCACCGCCGAGGGCATGCCGGCGGCCGAGCGTGAGACCCTGGCCTGCGCGGCCATCGCCGCTGCCGCCACCTTGCACGCCTCCGACCATGCGGCGCTGCATGTGGTGGAAGGCTGGCTGGGCGGCGACCTGCTGCACGCGCCGGCCGATGCGCCGCGCCGCGCCTTGCAGCTGCGCGCGATCTCGCGCTTCCAGCAGCTGACGCCGCCGCTGACGGCCAAGTCGGTCGAGGACACGGCTTTCTATCGTTATGGCCGCCTGTTGTCGCGCAATGAAGTGGGATCCGACCCGTCGCAGCTGACGCTGTCGGTGCGCGACTTCCATCGCCTGGCGGGACTGCGCGCCGCGCACGCGCCTTACAGCCTGCTGGCCACCGCCACCCACGACCACAAGCGCGGCGAGGACGCGCGCATGCGGCTGGCCGCGCTATCCGAGATTCCCGAGGAGTGGGGCACCATCCTGCGCCATTGGCGCACGCTCAATGCGCCCATCGTGCAGGCCACCGCCGGACCGCAGGGCGCGATCGACGCCGCCGACGAGTGCATGCTCTACCAGACCCTGGTGGGCGCCTGGCCGGAGGGCATGCGCGCGGTCGACGACGATCTGCAGCCGCTGGAGCGCCTGGCGCGGCGCGTCGTCGAGTGGCAGCGCAAGGCGCTGCGCGAGGGCAAGCGGCGCAGCGACTGGCTGGCGCCGCAGCTGGACTACGAGCAGGCCTGCGAGCGCTTCGTGCGCGCGCTGCTGTGCGACCCGGGGCTGGATCCGCGCCATCATCCCTTCCTGGTGGAGCTGGAAGAGTTCGTGCGCCGGCTCTCGCCGCTGGGTACCGTCAACAGCCTGACGCAGACCATGCTCAAGCTGTGCGCGCCGGGCGTGCCGGACTTCTACCAGGGCACCGAGCTGTGGGACCTGAGCCTGGTGGATCCCGACAATCGCAGCGCGGTCGACTTCCCGCTGCGCGCGCGCCGGCTGGCCGAGGCGGTGGCGCGTCCGGTATCGCTGCGCGACTGGCAAAGCGGCGGCGCCAAGCTGCAGCTCATCCGCGCGGTGCTGCACTATCGGCGCGGGCATGCCGAGCTGTTCGGCGCCGGCGGCTATATCCCGTTGTCGGTGCATGGCAAGCTGGCGCGCCATGTGCTGGCCTTCGCGCGCATCCTGCCGGAACCGGAGGGTGAGGACGGGGCGGGCGAGAGCCTGCGCGCCACCATCGTGGTCTGCACCCGGCTGGCGGGCAAGCTGCTGAGCTTCGAAGGGCCGCGCGACGATGCCTTGCCGCTGGTGTCCTCGCAATCCTGGGGCGATACCTGCATCGCCATCCCGGCCGTGCTGTCGCACACGGGCGCGGGAGCCTTGCGCCAGTGGAACAGCGTGCTCACCAGCGGCCACGGCGCGCTGGCCGAGGGCGCACTGGCGGACGGCGCACTGGCTGACGGGGAGCCCGGCGGGCTCATCGCCGTGGGCGAGATCCTGGGCAGCCTGCCGGTGGAACTGCTGGAGTTGCACGGCTGAAAGCGGGGCCCTGGGGCCTTGATTGTCGTGGTTTGTTGCGGATTGTTGCGTTGCGGAAATTCCTTTTTTCCTACAAGGAAATGGGCGGCAGTCCTATCGCATTGCGCAAGTGGGCGCCGCTACCATGTCGGCAGCCTTGTGTGCCTCCCGAAAAACCCTGGGAGCCGCTCGGGTCAAGCCTTCTGCCACGAGACGGCGAAGCGGGAAGATGGCGAATGCGGTAGACAAAACCCTCGCCGGACGCTATCTTTGATGCATTGCATCATGAAGCATCGCACCTCCTCTCCGTCTACACCAAGAACAAGGAGCAGCACTCATGACGACTTTGCCCGCCAGCGACATCCAGTTGCCCCTCTTTATCTATGCGCAGCGCGAGCCGCTGACCGAGAAAAGCGCCTGGGTCGCGCTCGAAGAGCACCACCGGGACCGCGCCCGCCATTTCCAGCTTGAGCGACTGTTCGCCGCCAACGACAAGCGCGGCGAGACGATGACGGCCGAAGGCGCCGGCGTCTACCTCGATTACTCCAAGAACCTCGTCACCTCCGAAACCATGGCCCTGCTGATGCAGCTGGCCCGCCAATGCGGCTTGCAAGACCGCATCGACGCCATGTTCCGCGGCGACAAGATCAACAATACCGAAGGCCGCTCGGTGCTGCATACGGCGCTGCGCCGTCCTGCCGGCGACAGCCTGATGGTCGACGGCGAAGACATCGTGGCCCAGGTGCAGGACGTGCTCGGCCGCATGGAGCAGTTCGCGCATCGCGTGCGCTCCGGCGAGTGGCTGGGTCACACCGGTCGCCCGATCCGCCACGTCGTCAACATCGGCATCGGCGGCTCCGACCTCGGCCCGATGATGGCGCACGAGGCGCTGCGCTTCTACAGCAAGCGCGACATCACCATGCACTTCCTGTCCGACGTCGACGGCGCCGCGCTGCAGGAAACGGTGCGCGCGCTGCCGGCCGAGCAGACCCTGTTCATCGTCTGCTCCAAGACCTTCACCACGCTGGAAACCATCACCAACGCCCACGCCGCCCGCCAGTGGCTGGTCTCGCAGCTGGGCGACGAGCGCGCGGTGTCGCGCCACTTCGCCGGCGTGACCACCAACATCGAGGAAGCGACCCGATTCGGCATCGACCCGGACAACATGTTCGGATTCTGGGACTGGGTCGGCGGCCGCTACTCGATGACCAGCGCGATCGGCCTGTCGACCATGATCGCCATCGGCCCGGACAATTTCCGCGAGCTGCTCGCCGGCTTCCACGCGATGGATGAGCATTTTCGCACCGCGCCGCTGGAGCGCAACCTGCCGGCCATCCTCGGCATGCTCACGGTGTGGTACACCAACTTCTTCGGCGCCGCCAGCCAGGCGGTGCTGCCGTACAGCCAGTACCTCAAGCGCTTGCCGGCCTACCTGCAGCAACTGACCATGGAGAGCAACGGCAAGCACATCACCGTCAACGGCGAGACCGCCGCCTACCAGACCTCGCCGGTCTACTGGGGCGACAACGGCATCAACGGCCAGCATTCGTTCTACCAGATGCTGCACCAGGGCACGCAGCTGGTGCCGTGCGACTTCATCGGTTTCTGCCAGCCGCTGGAACAGGTGGGCGACCAGCATGAACTGCTGATGGCCAACATGTTCGCCCAGTCGGAAGCGCTGGCCTTCGGCAAGAAGGCCGCGCAGGTGCGCGAGGAAGGCACGCCCGAAGAACTGGTGCCGCACCGCGTGTTCGACGGCAACCGTCCCAGCAACAGCATGCTGGTCGAAAAGCTCACGCCGCACAGCCTGGGCGCGCTGGTGGCGCTGTACGAGCACAGCGTGTTCACCCAGGGCGTGATCTGGAACATCGATTCCTTCGACCAATGGGGCGTCGAACTGGGCAAGCAGCTGGCCAAGCGCACCGCGCGCCAGCTGATCGACCATAGCCAGCCGCTGCATCACGACAGTTCCACCAACGCGCTGATCCGTCGCTTCCGCGGCGGCGGCGAGCAAACGCTGCAGGCGCGCGCCGCCTGACATCGGCCATCCCGGGATAGCGCTTGCCAGCGTGACGGCAAGGCGCTTTCCCGGGGCCGGCCGCAAGATGATTTCCCTCCGCCGGCGCATCCAGCGCACGGCTTGACTGACTGCGTGCGCCGCATGCTGACGCAGCTCATGTTTCCTGCATCGCATTCAAAATCAGCTCATCAATAGCGCTTAATTCCCGTTGGGTGAGTTTATAATCGTCCGTAATAATTGATTACCGGAAAGCGGCCCGCGCCGACATGCGCATGCGGGCGATAACAATAAAACAATAGCCCCGGCACGCAACACAACAGAAAAGAATGCAGCGCACGAGGGACGCCGGCGCGGCGCAATGCCGCGGCGGAACCGGTGGTCCGTGCGATCCGGACATGGTGCTTCAGAGGTGGGCGAACGCGCATGAAATTACTGACCAAAGGCTTGCTGATCGTCGCAATCCCGAGCTTGTTCGAGCTGGTGCTGCTGGCCTCGCTGTTCAAGACGCAGTCCGATGCGGAAGAGGCCGAACGCTGGGCCGCGCATTCGGCGCTGGTCATGAACAAGGCGGCCGAAGTGCGCGAGCCGATGCTGCTGGAGTCGTCCCGGATCCGCAATTCGGTGATCGTCAACGATCCGGCCCCGATCAGCCGTCCGGAAATGTGGGCCGACCTGGAGATCAAGGTCGGCGAGCTTGAGCGGCTGGTCGAAGACAATGCCGAGCAGACCCGTTCCATCCTGTCGATCCGGGAAGCCATCGCGAGCTACCGCGCGTGGGCCGACAGCGCGCGCGAGCGCATGCAGAACGGCCGGCGCGACGAGCTGGTCAGGCAGCTGCACGACGAGCAGGGGCCGCACCGGCTGGCCGATTTCCGCAGCCGCCTCAACAAGTTCATCGACACCGAGCGCAAGCTGGGCGACGAGCGCAACGAAGACCTGCAGGATGTGCGCGAGTCGCAGACCTGGCTGCTGATCGCGGCGGTGCTGGGTTCCATCGCGGCGGCCGTGATGGCGTCCTATGCGTTCACGCGCAATATCGGCACGCGCGTGGCGATCGTCACCGACAACGCGCGCCGGCTGGCCGACGGCCAGGCGCTGGCCGAGCGGGTGCGCGGCAGCGACGAGATCTCGATGCTGGACAGCGTCCTGCACGCCACCAGCGAGCGACTCAACGACGCCAACCGGCGCGCCCAGGCGTACCGCGAGGAGATCGAGGGCCACGCGCGCGAGCTGGCCGACGTCAACGCCCACCTGCGCCAGCAGACCCAGGACAACGAGATGTTCATCTACAGCGTCTCGCACGACCTGCGCTCGCCGCTGGTCAACCTGCAGGGCTTCAGCAAGGAGATCACGCATGCGACCAGGGACCTCGCCGCGGAAATCGACAAGCTGAACCTGGCGGAGGCCGACAAGGCGAGGATCCGCGGGATGATCGAGGACGACATTCATACCTCGCTGCGTTTCATCCAGAATGCCGTCACGCGCTCGGCCAGCATCATCGACGCCATGCTGAGGCTGTCGCGCGCCGGCCGCGTGGAGTACCAGCCGGTGATGCTGGACATCAACGTGATGGCGCAGCGCATCGTCGACGCCATGAGCGGCAGCATCCGCGGCAAGGAGGCCGCAGTCGAGATACAGCGCGTCTTGCCGCAGGCCTGGGGCGATCCCACCGCCATCGAGCAGGTGTTCGGCAACCTGGTGGGCAACGCCGTCAATTACCTGGACCCGAAGCGCCCGGGCCGCATCGAGCTGGGCTGCCTGAGCGGCAACGGCGCGGGCACCGGCGAGGGGCTCAATACCTATTTCGTGCGCGACAACGGCCTGGGCATCCCGGCCACGCACATGAGCAAGATGTTTACCGCGTTCCAGCGCCTGCACGGCAACGTCGCGCAGGGCGAAGGCATCGGCCTGGCGCTGGTCAAGCGGGTGGTGGAGCGCCACGGCGGCAAGATCTGGGCGGAGTCGGAAGAGGGCGTGGGCACCACCTTCTTCGTCGCGCTGCCGGCGCAGCCGCCGGGCGCGGTCTGAATCCGAATCCGAATCACAACACGACAAGCGGGGCAAGCATGGCGACGGAACACAGTGTGAATATCATCCTGGTCGAGGACGACGATGGTCACGCTCTCCTGGTGGAGAAGAACCTGCGGCGGGCCGGGCTGGTGAACGGCTTCCTGCGGCTCAAGGACGGCCAGGAAGCGCTCGATTATTTCTTCAAGGGCGAGGGCAGCCGCTCCGACATGCAGCAGGTGGTGGTGCTGCTGGACGTGAACATGCCCAAGGTGACCGGCATCGAGGTGCTGCGGCAGATCAAGCAGGATGCGACCACGACGTCGATCCCGGTGATCATGCTGACCACCACCGACGACCCGCGCGAGATCGAGCGCTGCTACGAATACGGCTGCAACGTCTACATCACCAAGCCGGTGGAGTACGACGATTTCATCGAGGCGGTGCGCCGGCTGGGCTTCTTCCTGCAGGTGGTCAAGCTGCCGATGAATTCGCAGAACCAGAAGGGCGCCGCCTGAGATGAGTGAAGAAGTACGCGCGCATGTATTGATCCTGGAAGACGACGAGGGATTGCTCGCGCTCGCCAGCCGGGTGCTGAAGAAACACGGACACCGCGTGACCACGGCCGCGGAGGCCGAGGCGGCGCGCGCGGCGGTGGCGCAGGATCCGCCGGACCTGCTGATCGTCGACTACAACCTGCAGGCGCTGGACACCGGCCTGGACTTCTTCCGCAGCCTGCGCGCAAGCGGCGTGGAGATTCCCGCCATCATGGTCTCGGGCGTATCGGACGAGCCGCGCATCATCGAGGCGCTGCGCGCCGGCGTGGCCGACGTGCTGCCCAAGACCAGCGACTATCTCGACTATCTGCCGGAGGCGGTGGACCGGCTGCTCAACCAGTTGAAGCTGCAGCGCCAGGCCGAAGAGTCGGCGCGCATGGTGCAGCAGGAGCAGTACTACCGGATGGTGTCGGAGGCGATTCCGCACCTGGTCTGGTCGTGCCTGCCGGACGGCGAATTCGATTACCTCAGCAAGCAATGGCTGGAATACACCGGCGTCGAGCTGGCGCCCCAGCTCGGCCTGCGCTGGATCGACCTGGTGGTGCATCCGGATGATCGCGCCGCCACGCGCGAGAGCCTGCTGGAGGCGGTGCGCGAGGAGCGCACGCATATCCTGGCGAAGTTCCGCCTGCGCCGCCACGACGGCCAATACCGCTGGTTCACCTGCAACGGGTCGCCGCTGCTGTGCTCGGAAGGGCACGTGCAGAAATGGCTGGGCACCTGCACCGACATCGACGACCTCAAGCGTTCCGAACATGACCGCGAGCTGCTGCTGACGGCCGAGCGGGTCGCCCGCGCCGAGGCCGAACGCATGACGCGGGTGAAGGACGAGTTCGTCGCCACCCTCTCGCATGAACTGCGCACGCCGCTCAACGCCATCATCGGCTGGACCCAGTACCTGCTGCGCGATCCGTCGGACGGCGCCAAGCTGGAAAAGGGCCTGCAGGTGATCGAGCGCAACGCCAAGCTGCAGGCGCAGATGGTGGAAGACCTGCTGGACATGAGCCGCATCCTGTCGGGAAAACTGCGCCTGGACGTGCAGCGGGTCGACATGGCCACGGTGATCGACGACGCCATCGCCTCGGTGCAGGCGGCGGCCGACGCCAAGGAGATCCGCCTGGTCGCGGTGCTGGGCTCGGCCGGCATCATCCACGGCGATCCTTCGCGGCTGCAGCAGGTGGTCTGGAACCTGCTGATGAACGCCATCAAGTTCACCCCCAAGCAGGGGCGCGTGTCGGTTTCGCTGCGCAAGACCGGCAGCGAGGTGGAGCTGGAAATCTCCGACAACGGCCAGGGGATCAAGCCGGAATTCCTGGGCAGCGTGTTCGATCGCTTCAGCCAGGAAGACGCCAGCCTGAGCCGCGCGGCCAACGGCCTCGGCCTGGGGCTGTCGATCACGCGCCAGCTGGTCGAGCTGCACGGCGGCAGCGTGCGCGCGGCCAGCGAAGGGCAGGGGCAGGGCGCCAGTTTCTATGTCAGCCTGCCGCTGGCGGCGGTGCAGGACGAGAGCGCCGGCGCGGTGTTCCTGCGGGAGACGGAGCCCGAGATCGAGCCCGAACTGTCGGGGCTGCATGTGCTGCTGGTGGAGGACGAGGTCGATGCGCGCGAGCTGGTGCAGCGCATCCTGGAAGAGCGCGGCGCCACCGTGGATGCGGTGGGCAGCGCCGACGAGGCGCTGGATGCCTTCCGCCATATGCGGCCCAACGTCATCGTCAGCGACATCGGCCTGCCGGGCCAGGATGGTTACGAGTTCATGCGCAGCGTGCGCGCGCTGGAAAGCAGCCAGGCCAGCGGTGCGCCGATGACGCCGGCGGCGGCGCTGACCGCGCTGGCCCGCACCGAGGATCGCAGGCGGGCCCTGATGGCAGGCTTCCAGGCCCACATCGCCAAGCCGGTCGATCCGCTGGAGCTGCTGTTCCTGATCGCCTCGTTGTCGGGACGCACCGGCAGCCGCTCGCGGCTGATCAACTGAGCAATGACATGTCGGTGAGGTGATCGCGCACCCAAGAAAAAGCCCGCTTCACGGCGGGCTTTTTCTTGCGCGGTCGATGCCGGGCTCAGCGTTCGTTGGGCTCGGCCAGCGGCAGGCTTACGGTGAAGGTGATGATGCCGTTCTCGCAGTCGACGGCGATCTTCCCGCCGTGGCCGTTGACGATCTCGCTGACGATGTACAGCCCCAGGCCCAGGCCTCGGCTGTTGCGCTGGTTGCCCAGGGATTCCTTCTTGTAGGGCTTGAACAGGTTGTTGCGCACATGCAGCGGGATCGGCGTGCCGTGGTTCGATACCGAGATGGTCAGCATGTCCTCGCGGCGGAACGCGATGATGGTGGCCGGCTTGCCGATCTCGCCGTGATGGCGGGTGTTGGAAAGCAGGTTGGAAATCACCTGGCTGATGCGGTCGCTGTCCAGGTCGAGCTCGCCGCAGTCTTCCGCCTCGAGGATGATCTCGCTGTCGGGATAGGCGGTCCGGGCTTCGCTGACGATTTCCGAGATCATCTTGTGCAGGTCGGTCTTGCGGCGCTGGATGTCCAGCCCCAGCCCGCTTTGCAGCCGGCTGATGTCCAGCACCTGCGAGATCAGCCGGTGCATGCGGCTGCTCGAGGACGAAATGCGTTTGCTGAGGTTGGAGCTGGATGGCGATTGCTCGCGCACCTCGATCATGCGCGCGGCCATCATGATGGCCTGCAGCGGATCGCGCAGGTCGTGGCCCAGCGTGGCCAGCAGGGTCTCGCGCGCACGCTTGACCATGTTCTCGTTGGACAGCGCGACTTCCTGCAGGTCCAGCCGCAGTTGCGCGGCCACTTCAAGTTGCGTCTTTTCCCACGGCAGGCTCTTGCCGCGCACGGTTTCCTTCCACACCGAGAAGGAGCCGCGCGGCGTCAGGCGCGGACCGAGCGGGCCGATGGTGTATTTCTTCTCCGGGTTGCCGCCCCAGCGGACGTCTTCCACCTGCTCGCTGCGGAACCAGAAGGCATAGCCGTTCTGCTCGCGGTAGAAGCGGATCGCCAGCACGCCGCACACGTCGCCCAGCGCCGACTTCAGGTCGGGCACGTCGGCGCCCAGCGAGCTGGTGTAGAAGATGTCGCCGCTCTCGTTTTCGTTGAGCCAGTTCACCAGCGCATTGACGCCCTCGCGCGGGGGCGCCTTGCCGAAGGTCTGGGTCTTGCGGTCCAGCGAGATGGCGCCGCCGTGGCTGTTCATCAGGCGCAGGAAGCCGTGATGGTCGGCCGACAGCGACAGCACGATGTCTTCGCGGTCGGTCACCTGGGCCACGATCTCGCGGCGCAGGGAGGCCGAGTGCTCCAGCGCGCGCGTGCGCTCACCGTTGAGGTTGCGCTCGACCAGCGTGCTCACCACCTGCGACAGCAATTGGCAGGACATGCGCACCGCATGCGGCACCAGGTGCGGCGTCATGTGGTGGCAGGCGATCAGTCCCCAGAGGCGGTCGCCGATGACGATGGACAGGCTCATCGAGGCGCCCACGCCCATGTTGCTCAGGTATTCGATGTGCACCGGCGAGACGCTGCGCAGCATGCTGTGCGAGAGGTCCAGCGGGCGGCCGGTGAGGGGATTGTGGTCGGGTTCGATCGGCACCGGCCGGTAGCCGACGTCGGCGATCAGGCGGATCGGGTTGATCACGTACAGGCGGCGCGCCTGCGCCGGGATGTCGCTGGCCGGATAGCGCTGGCCGAGGAAGGGTTCGAGGTCCGGCCGCCGGTGTTCGGCCACCACCTCGCCGCTGTCGTCGTGCAGGAAGCGATAGGCCATCACGCGGTCGAAGCCGGTGATGCGGGCGATCTCGTCCACCGCCAGCGTCAGCAGGTCTTCCACGCCTTGCTGGCGCTGGATGCGCTGGATCGCCTGGTGCGCGGCGAGCGCGAAGGAGTCGAGGCCGATGGCGTCGGGCGGGCGCTTTTCGAACTCGGCCACCAGCACGCCCTCGGACTTGTGCGTGACGACGTCGAACGGCCCCGAGGCCAGCGTCACCAGCTTCGAATCGATATAGCCGTGGCGGTCTTCCAGCGCGGCATGGATGGCGCTGCGCGCATCGGCGTTGAGGTGGCGCTCGTCCAGCGCCTGTCCGACCGCGGGCAGCGGGCCGAGAAGGTCGGTGGCGTTGCGGCTGGCGCCGGCCAGCGCGCCATCGGGGGAGAAGGTCAGCAGCGCGCCGTGCGACTGGATGGAGCCGGGAATGTGGATCGGTTCGTGATCACAGTTGCTGAGGTCGACGTGGCGCTTGCGGCGTTCGCTCTGGTAATACGGATTGCTCATGCTGCGCTTCCTTCCCGAACCCCGGCGGAGGAGGTCGTCGTCGCCATGCCGCCGGCAAGGTGTGCCGCGGCCACGCCGGTGTGTGCGTGTGCAAGGAGGTCCTTGCCTTGGACTGGAGGACGCGCCTTGTGTGCTCCGGCGGATTCGCTGGTCATGGAGTGCTTGTCTTTTGGAAAAAAAGATTATAGGTGCGAGAGGCAAATCGATGTGAGGTAATTGCCAATTAATTTCAAGAAACTGAGAAGCGATCCGGGCAGTATCGCTAGCGCGCGGGAACTTCCTTTTTGTCCTACAAGGAAATACGGCAGCGTCCGATATGACTCATCAATGCCACATCCTATGATCGTCAGGCTTGCAAAAAGATCGCCGTGAGACAACGGCGAGCCGTCAATTTGACGTGCGTAGAACGAACTTGCAGACGTGATTGGCTCAAGATGTTTTGGGGCAATATCGCGTCGAAATTCCGTTCAAACAAAGTCCGCCTAAACGATGGAGTTTGGCTAAAATAAAAATCGTCGGCGACCGCGGGCGCATCGAAAACGCATTCGGGAGTGAGGACTATGCTGTCGATGAAACACAAGGAAAAAATCGATCGCAGCTTCGACGGATCCACCAACCTGGTGGACCGCTGGAAGCAGGAGCGGGAATTGCGGCGCGCCGCAGACGAATCCGGCAAACGCATTGCCAAGGATGGCCGCCGCGAGGAGCGCAGCCGGCCAGTTTTGGAACTTTGACGAGGTAGCATCATGGATAAGTCCGATACCGCACATTCGTCCGAGGGCAGCAGCATTTCCATCCAGCAGGGCGACTGGGATGCCTATCGCAGCCACATCGACAACCACGCGGCGCCGCTGCCCGGCTCGCACAGGCCGGTCGACGAGGGCGAGGAAGACAACCGCGTCGACCTCGGCGAACCGCCCAGCGATTCCTCCGGCCAGCCGCTCAACGGCGAGGACGACATCCTCGCCTATCGCCGCCAGTGCGCGCGCGCCTACATCGGCATGAACGGCCGCCTGGGCGGACGCGCATATCACGCCAACGAGCCGGTGATCCTCACGCAGGAGGCCGTCAATGAGCTGGCCGAGCTCAATCGCATCCTGCGGGAAGAACGCCTGCAAAAAAAGAAGACCCGCTGATTTCCTGCGTGCCGCGCGCATGTCGGATGAGTGCTCAAAGCCTTGTAGGACAACAGGAAGTTGCCCGCAAAGCCTTTTCGCACAAGGCTTTGCGCGGTGCTAGGCGCTGCCGGCGGCGATGCGGCCGGGCGTTCGGAGACAGCGCCCTTCCCGTATAATCGAGCGAATATTTTGAGATGCCGCGCCGCCGCGTATGCGGGCCGGGCCGGCGGGGGAAAGCGGCGTCGCGCGACTGCCGGGCGCATCGAAACAATCACACCGCAATGCGCCGGGTGGCGAGACGTCGTCGACAAGACCTTGGTGCTTACAGGTACGTTTTCACGACATGGCAGAAATCACATGGTTGCGCGGCGGCGGTCTGGCCGGCCGGATCGTTTCCGCATCCGACTGGACTTCCAGCGCGCTCGGCGCGCCCGCGGACTGGTCGCCGACCCTGCGCACCGCGCTCAACATCGCGCTGCATTCGCCGTCGCCGGTCCTGCTGGTGTGGGGCGAGGCGCGCAGCATGCTTTACAACGACGCGTTCGCCACCTGTATCGGCGATCGCCATCCGGCCGCCTTCGGCGCGCCGCTTGCCGAAGTGTCGTTCTGGCCCGCCATCCGCGCGGCGCATGACGCCGCCATCGAAGCCTGCTTCGGCGGCCGCCAGCAATTGCTGGAAGACCAGAACGTGGCGCTGCCGGCCGGCACCGCGCAGTCGGATGCCTGGTTCGATTTTTCCTATGTGCCGGTATTCTCCGCCAACGGTTCGGACATCGAGGGCGTGATGTGCTCCATCATCGACTCCTCGCGCCTGCCGCGCGTCGGACGTCGCCTGCCGCCGGATGCGCAGCGCATGCACATGATCAACCGCGAACTGACGGTCGAACTCGACAATGCCCAGCAGGCCCACCGCGAGCTGACCGCGGAGACGCGCTTCCTGCGCGAGCTGCTGGAGCAGTCGCCCAGTTTCATGGCCGTGGTGCGCGGGCCGGATCATGTGTTTGAAATGGTCAACGGCGCCTACTTCAAGCTGTTCGGCGATCGCCCGGTGATCGGCCTGCCGGCGCGCGAGGCCTTGCCGCAGCTGCTGGACGAGGACCTGTTCCAGCAGCTGGACCGGGTCCGCCGCACCGGCCAGACCTACAACGCGCACGGCGCCAGGCTGTTCCTCAAGCGCAGCGCCGGCGGCCAGTTCGCCGAGGTGGTGCTGGACTTCGTGTTCCAGCCGATGTTCTGCGCCGAGGGCAAGGTCGACGGCATCTTCATCGAAGGTTTCGACATCACCGAGCGCTTCGCCGCCGAGGAGCGCCTGCGCATCGCCGACAGCGCCGGCGGGATCGGCATCTTCGAGTGGTTCCCGGAGTCCGGCAAGCTGCTGGTGTCGGACCGCTTCCGTCAGTTGTGGGGCCTGCCGCCGCGCGGCGAGGTGACGGCCGACGAGCTGGTGGCCATGATCGACGAGGAGCATCGCCCGCAGCTGGGCGTGGCGACCATCAAGGAGCAGGACCGCAAGAACCCGCTCGAATACACCGAATATCACATCACCCGCCCCGACGGGCAGAAGCGCTGGCTGGCCCGCAAGGGCGAGGTGGTGCGCGACGATCCGCGTACCGCCCGGCGCTATGTCGGGGTGGTGTTCGACGTCACCGCGCGCAAGCTGATGGAGCAGGCGCTGGCGGCGTCCGAGACCAGCGTGCGCGCCAACAACGCCTTCGTGCGACAGCTGCTGGACTCGACCGACCAGGGCTTCTATTCGATCGACCGCGAGGGTCGGGTCACGCTGTGCAACGCGGCCTTCATCCGCATGCTGGGCTTCCAGAACGAGAAGGACGTGCTCGGTCGCTCCATGCACGAAGTGATCCAGCATTCGCATCCCGACGGCAGCCCCTATGCGCTGGCCGACAGCCCGGTCTACCGCGCGGCGCGCGACGGCGTCAGCGCGCATGTGGACGGCGAGGTCTTCTTCCGTGCCGACGGCAGCAGCTTCCCGGTGCAATACCAGGCGCATCCGGTCTGGCAGGACGGCGTGCTGCAAGGCGCGCTGTGCACCTTCGTCGACCTCACCGAACGGCGCCGCGGCATGCAGGCGCTGTTGTGGAGCGAGAACCGCCTGACCGCGATCTTCAACCAGGCCTCGGTGTGCTTCTCCGAACTCGACCTGCAGGGCCGCTACCTGCGCGTGAACGACGCGCTGTGCCGGATGCTGTGCCGTACCGAAGACGAGTTGCTGCTGATGACGCTGGCGGATGTCACCCACCCGGACGACGTGCCGATCAACATGTCGATGTTCAACCGCTGCATCGAGGACGGCAAGTCGTTCACGCTGGAGAAGCGCTATGTGCGCCCGGACAATTCCACGTTCTGGGTCTCCAGCAACATCAGCCGCATCGTCGATGCCGAAGGCCGTCCGCAGGCGATGATCGCGGTGTCCACCGACATCACTGAACGCCGCCGCGCCGAAGAAGCCCTGCGTGAGCTCAACGACACCCTGGAGCAGCGCGTGGTCGAGGAAATCCTCGAGCGCAGCCGCGCCGAGGCCGCGCTGGGCCAGATGCAGAAGATGGAAGCGGTGGGCCAGCTCACCGGCGGCGTGGCGCACGACTTCAACAACGTGCTGCAGATCATCGGTGGCAACCTGCAGCTGCTGCAGTCCGATCCGACGCTGGAGGACAAGAGCCGTCAGCGCGTGAAGATCGCCATCGCCGCGGTGGACCGCGGCGCCAAGCTGTCCTCGCAACTGCTGGCCTTCGCCCGTCGCCAGCCGCTGCAGCCGCGCAGCATCAACCTGGAGCGCGTGGTGCAGAACATGGACGACCTGCTGCGCCGCGCGGTGGGCGAGACCATCGAGATCTCCACCGTCATCGGCCGCGGGCTCTGGAACACCATGCTCGACCCCAACCAGGTCGAGAACCTGATCATCAACACCGCCATCAATGCGCGCGACGCCATGCCCAACGGCGGCCGGCTGACGCTGCAGGTCGAGAACGTGCAGCTGACGGATCCCTATTTCCTGTCGCAGGCCGACCTGGCGCCGGGCGAGTACGTGCAGCTGTCGATCTCCGACAACGGCTACGGCATGTCGCCGGAGGTGCGCGAGCGCGCCTTCGAACCCTTCTTCACGACCAAGAAGGAAGGCGAGGGCACCGGGCTGGGGCTGTCGATGGCCTACGGTTTCGTCAAGCAGAGCAAGGGCCACATCAGTATCCACAGCGAGACCGGGCGCGGCACCACGATCCGCATCTACTTCCCCCGTTCGCGCGAGGAAGAGGTGGCGATCGAAGACAACCGCGAGATGGAAGTGCGCGGCGGCAGCGAGACCATCCTGGTGGTCGAGGACGATCCCAACCTGCAGCTGACGGTGATCGACACCCTGTCGTCGCTGGGCTACAAGGTGCTCAAGGCCGACAACGGCGAGCGGGCCCTGGCGATTGTCCAGAGCGGCATCCATATCGACATGATCTTCACCGACGTGGTCATGCCGGGCGCGGTGCCGGCCACCGAGCTGGCGCGCCAGGCGCGGCAGTTGTTGCCGGGCGTGGAAGTGCTGTTCACCTCCGGTTATCCGCGCGACGCCATCGTGCATGAAGGGCGGCTGGATGTGGGCGTCGAGCTGCTGTCCAAGCCGTACCGGCTGAACCAGCTGGCGCGCCGCATCCGCCACATGCTGTCCAACCGCGCGCACCGCACGCAGCTGGTGCAGTCGCGCGCCGAGCACGAGGCCGGGAGCGAGACGGCGTCGGCGACCATCCATGTGCTGCCGGTCGGCGAGCGCCAGCGCAAGTCCGAGCCCGAACCGGCGCAGCTGGAGCAGGGTCAGGCGCAGGGCGGTTTTGCGGCTTCCTCCAACGGCGTGGCCATGCCGCCGCCATCGGCGCCGCCGTCCGGCTTGCGGCTGCTGGTGGTGGAGGACAACATCGATTCCCAGCAACTGGTGTGCGAGCTGCTGGAAACCCTGGGGCATGCCGCGCGCGGCGTCACCAGCGGCGAGGAGGCGCAGAAGGTGCTGGGCGAGCAGGAGTTCGACGTGCTCTTCACCGACGTCAACCTGCCGGGCATCTCCGGCGTGGATCTGGCCAAGAGCGCGCTGACGCGCTTCCCGGACATGTCGGTGATCTTCGCGTCCGGCTACGGCGCGATGGTGGCGCGCAACGTGGGCTTCGCTTCGCATTCGCTGCCCAAGCCGTATGACATCGACCAGCTGCAGGACATCCTGAAGAAGATTTCGACCGCCGCCTGAGTCGCCATCGCTATCCCGGCCGGCCGCCCGTGAACATGCGGGCGGCCGGCGGCGTTTCCATTGCTTCCATTCCCCCGTTCTTTTTCCTTCCCCGGCGGGCACGCCAGCTTGTCGCACCGGCATCCGCGCGCGCGGAAGTTGTCTGCGCGTCATCGTTCCTGGCGCGGCCGAGCACAATCTTTGTAAGTTTTGTTTTCTTTTTCCGGGCTTCTTTTTAAAATAAATAGTAATAATTCGTATTTACATTTATTTTTAATTGAAAAGAAGGAAGCAAGCTTGAACCTGGAAAAACCGCTGGTGGCGCGCCCGAGCGCCATGTCCCGCGCGCTGCGCAAGGCGCTTGTCTACATGACCCTGGCCGGCACGCCGGCGCTCACCGCCACGCTGGCAATGGCGCAGGAGGCCACCGACAAGGTGCAGGCCGCCAATGCCAACGCGGCCGACGCGACCGACGCGCAACTGCCCACCGTCACGGTGTCCGGCGCGGTGGAAGGCAAGCAGCACCTGCAGACGCAATCGGCCAGCGGCGCGCTGGGTTCGCGTTCGGTGCTCGATACGCCGTTCTCGGTCACCAGCGTCACCGCCGATGAACTGGCGGACAAACAGATCCTCAAGCTGGGCGACGTCTTCTACGGCGACGCCTCGGTCAGCGACAACAGCGGCGGCTACAGCGCCTGGGCGTCCTACGTCACCATCCGCGGCCTGCCGGCGGACTGGCAGAACTCCTTTCGCATCGACGGCAAGCCTTTCCTCAGCTACGGCCTCACGCTGCCGTACGACCACTTCGAACGCATCGACCTGCTCAAGGGCTCGTCGGGCTTCATGTACGGCTTCGGCACGCCGGGCGGCCTGATCAACTACGTCACCAAGAAACCGACCGACACGCCGGTGCGCAGCGTCAGCGTGGGCTACACCAGCAACAACATCTGGAGCGAGCACATCGACCTGGGCGGGCGCTTCGGCAACGACCAGCGGTTCGGCTACCGCCTCAACGTCACGCACGACCAGGGCGAGACCTTCAACGAAGGCCAGATCCGCCGCAATGCCGTGTCGCTGGCGCTGGATGCGCGCTTGACGCGCGACCTGACCTGGGACTTCAATGCCATCTGGCAGAACAGCAACTCGGAAGACCAGACGCCGTCCATCGTCACCAGCGGCCTGACCGGCAGCCAGCTGCCGGCGGTGATCAGCGGCGGCAACAAGACCCTGGTGGGCGGCGGCCAGCACCTGGACACCAATTTCCAGCTCTACCAGACCGGCCTGACCTACCGCATCAATCCGGACTGGAAGGCCAACCTCAGCTACAGCCACAGCACCTCAAAGCGTTTCCGCAACGAGGGCATCGCGACCCTGACCGACGCTGCCGGCAACTACACCGACTGGCGCTCGGATTCGCGCGAGGGCCACGTGTTCGACCAGTGGCAGGCGATGCTGGAGGGGAACGCCAGGACCGGCTTCCTGGAGCACCAGCTGGTGCTGGGCGCATCCTGGCAAAAGCAGGTCAACGACTATTCGGTCTCGCAGTACTACCAGCAGATCGGCACCGGCAACCTGTACACGCAGAACACCAATTCGCATGACAGCTCGACCGACCTGCAGACCTATCACTCCGGCATCATCACCCAGCAGGCGGTGTTCGCCAGCGATACGCTGAAGTTCTCTGACCAGTGGTCGCTGCTGGCCGGCGCGCGCTACAACGAGTTCCGCCAGGACAGCTTCAGCACCGCCGGCGCCCTGACGTCGCGCTACGACAAGTCGGCGCTGACGCCGACCGTGGCCCTGATGTACAAGCCCTGGCAAAACACCACGATCTACGGCAGCTACGTGGAGTCGCTGGAGCAGGGCGGCACGCCCGCGCTGGGCACCACCAACTACGGCCAGCAGCTGAACCCGCTCAAGAGCAAGCAGTACGAGTTCGGCGCCAAGACCGACCACGAGCGCTGGAGCGCCACCGCGGCGCTGTTCCGCATCGAGCGCGCGGCCGAGTACACCGTCAACAACACCCTGGTGCAGGACGGCCAGTCCAACTACCAGGGCCTGGAACTGGGCGGCGCCTTCAGACCGACCCCGCAATGGCAGCTGGGCGCCAGCATGATGCTGCTGGACGCCAAGTACGACAAGGGCAGCACCTATAACGGCAACCGCGTGGCCGGCGCGCCCAAGAACATGGCGACCGCGCAGGTGTCCTACCTGATGCCGCAGTTGTCGGGCCTGAAACTGATGGCCGACGCCAAGTACACCGGCAACACCATGCTGGGCGCGGCCAACAATATCGAACTGCCGAGCTATACCCTGTTCAACCTGGGCGCCAGCTACACCACGCGCATCGGCAAGTACGACACCACCTTCCGGGCGGCGGTCAACAACCTGCTGGACAAGCGCTACTGGCAATACCAGTATGAGAATTACATCAAGCCGGGCGATCCACGCACCTTCAGCGTGAGCGCCAAGGTGGACTTCTGAGCGGGATCGTCCGCGGCTGGTAGTACAATGCGGGCCTGTGGGCTCCTGTGAGGCATCCAGGCCCGATTCCAGGCCCGACTCTGGCGGCGTCCCACCGGGCGCCGCCGTTTGCATTCGCAACGGCTCAGCCACTTTCAGACAAACCAACCCAGACCAAGCCAGCACCCGCAGCCAGGTACAAAGCAATGCGCGCACTCTTCGTCATCATCCATCGCTGGTTCGGACTGGCCGCCGCGGTCTTCCTCTTCATCGCCGGCGCCACCGGCGCCGTCATCTCGTGGGACCACGAGCTGGACGCCTGGCTCAACCCGCAGCTGTTCCACGCCAAGAGCGCCGACCTGCCGGGCGCGGGCGAGCCCAAGGGCGGGCTGGAACTGGCCAACCTGGTGGAAAAGGCCGAGCCCAGGCTGCGCGTGACCTATACGCTCACCAATGAAGAGCCCGGCCACACGATGAACATGATGGTCGAGCCGCGCCTCGACCCGGCCACCGGCAAGCCCTATGCGCTGGACTACAACCAGATCGCGGTCGACCCGGTCACGGCCGAGATCCAGGGACGCCGCATGTGGGGCGCGGTCTCGCTGTCGCGCGAGAACCTGCTGCCGTTCCTCTACAAGCTGCACTACACCATGCACCTGCCCGACATGGGCGGGATTGAAACCGGCATGTGGCTGATGGGCATCATCGGCATCGTATGGGCGCTGGACTGCTTCATCGCGCTCTACCTGTCCTTCCCCAACTGGCGCAGCTGGCGCAAGTCTTTCGCCTTCCGCTGGCGCGACGGCGGCCACAAGCTCAACTTCGACCTGCACCGCTCCGGCGGCGTCTGGGTGTGGGGGCTGCTGCTGATCCTGGCGGTGACCTCGATTTCGATGAACCTGGAGCGCCAGGTCATGCGGCCCATCCTGCAGACCGTCTCCACACTGACGGCCAGCCCCTTCGATACGCGCACGCCGCTGGCGCCGGAGAAGACCGGCGAGCCGCGCATCTCGCGCGAACAGGTGATCGAGCTCGGACGCCGGGAAGGCAGCCGGCTGGGCCTGGCCGACCCGGTCGGCGGCGTGTTCTATTCGGGCATGTTCGGCGTCTACGGCGTGGGCTTCTTCCAGCCCGGCAACGATCACGGCGACGTCGGCCTGGGCAACGCCTGGTTGTACTTCGACGCCAACAGCGGCGCTTACGAAGGCGGCCGCATCCCCGGCAGCGGCAGCGCCGGCGACATCTTCCTGCAATCGCAATTCCCGCTGCATTCCGGCCGCATCCTGGGCCTGCCGGGCCGCATCATGATCTCCATCATGGGCGCGCTGGTGGCCATGCTGTCGGTGACCGGCGTGATCATCTGGGTGCGCAAGCGCCGCGCGCGCCTGCAGCAGCGCGCCAAGCTGGCCGGCAACCCGGCCGTGGGGCAACGTCCGGCCGCCGAGCCGCGCTGAAGGGCCCACTTCAGGTGGCGTCGTGGAAGATGACGCCCAGCGTGTGCCGGTGTCCCGCGCGCAGGCGCGACACGCCGTGCCGCATGCTGACCCGGTAGACATGGCCGGCGCCGCGCGCGCCTTGCACCGGCCGCTGGTTCACCGCGAACACCACCGCGTCCCCCTGGCGCAGCGGCACCACCTCCGGGCGCGATTGCATGCGCGGGCGCTGCTCGGTGAGCACGAATTCGCCGCCCTCGAAATCCCGCCCCGGCTCCGACAGCAGGATCGCCACCTGCAGCGGAAACACATGTTCCCCATACAGATCCTGATGCAGGCAGTTGTAGTCGCCGGCCCCGTAGCGCAGCAGCAGGGGCGTCGGCCGCACCTGTCCGGCCGCGTTGCAGCGCTGCTGGAAGTCCGCGTGGGTGTCGGGATAGCGCACCGGCAGGCCCATCAGCCGGTTCCAGCGGTTGGCCAGCGGCGCCAGGCGCGCGTACAGCGCGGTGCGCAGCATCTGCACCGGCGAGGGCAGCGGATAGCGGAAGTACTTGTATTCGCCCAGGCCGAAGTTGTGGCGCGCCATGACGACGCGTGAACGGAACAGCCTGTCGTCGTCGTAGCAGCCGGCCAGCGAGGCGGCCTCGCGGGCGTCGAGCAGGCCCGGGATCATGGCCCAGCCTGCGGCGTCGAGGTCGAGGGCCAGCGACGGCCACGGCAGGGCGTCGATACGGGATGGCAGATCGGCGAACGGGGCGGTGCCCGGCGGCAACGTAGCGATGGATGGCATGGCGCTCTCTTTTGTCGGAATGGCGCCAGTGTGCGCCGGCGCGGGCGCCGCGGCACTCCGCCGCTTGCTTTTGAATTGCATGGCGGACATATCGCCGGCGATATAAGCCCGATGCGCCCGGGAAGCGTCCACGGCATGCGCTTTTAGGTATGATCGGAGGCTGTTTCGCTACACATGACAAAGGAGAAACCATGCTCACCAGCGCACGCAACGAATTTTCCGGCAAGGTAAGCCAGATCCGCCCGGGAGCGGTCAACGATGAAATCGAGCTCACCCTGGCCGGCGGCGACCGCATCGTCGCCGTGATCACGCAGGAGAGCACCAAGTCGCTGGGCCTGGCGATCGGCAGCGACGCCATCGCGCTGGTCAAGGCGCCGTGGGTGATCCTGTCTTCGCCCAACGCCGGCGTGAAGCTGTCCACCCGCAACCGCCTGGAAGGCAGCGTCAAGGCCATCAAGCCGGGCGCGGTCAACACCGAGGTGGAAGTGTCGCTGAAGGGCGGCGAGACGCTGGCCGCGATCATCACCCAGGAAAGCGCCAACAGCATGGGCCTGGCCGAAGGCAAGCCGGTGGTGGCCTTCTTCAAGGCATCGCATGTGATCGTCGGCGTCAAGGCCTGATGGCGTAACCGCATGATCGCCTGAGGGCGCGGGGCCGGGCGCAGGCAGGCCCGGCCGCTCGATCGCAAAAGAAAAGGGCATGCTCGCGCATGCCCTTTTTCACGTCCGTTCCGTCTGTCGCCCTCAGTGCGCCATCAGCACCGGCAGCGTCATGGTCTTGAGCACCGTCAGCGTCACGCCGCCCAGCAGTACCTCGCGAAAACGCGTGTGGCCGTAGCCGCCCATCACCAGCAGGTCGGAGCCACGATCGGCGGCCAGCGACAGCAGCGCGTTGCCGATGTCGATGTGGGTGCGCTCCTGCGCCACTTCCACCTTCACGCCGTGACGCGCCAGATAGAGCGCGATGTCGGCGCCGGGCTGCTCGCCGTGCGTGCCCTGGCGCCGGTCGGCGTTGAAGATGGCCACCGTCACGTTGTCGGCGGCGCGCAGCAGCGGCAGCGCGGCGGTGACTGCGCGCGTGGCTTCCATGCTGCCGTCCCAGGCGATCAGCGCGTTCTTGCCGACTTCACTGAAGTCGCCCGCCGAGGGCACCACCAGCACCGGACGCGGGGCGTTGAGCATCACATATTCGGGCAGGTCGACGATGAAGCTGCTGTCGGGTTCGTCGAGGTCGCTCTGGCTCAGCACCACCAGGTCGGCGTAGCGCGCCTGCAGCGCCAGGCCGCCCTCGACGTCGTCGTCGATGAAGCGTTTTTCATAGGACAGCACGCCGACGCTCCTCGAGATGCCGTCGAACACCTCCAGCGCCGCCAGCGCGCGGTCGCGGAAGCCGTCGATATGCGTGGCCACGAAGGCCGCGCCTTCCATCTGGATGAAGCTGGAGATGCCGGTCATGGCGCTGCCGATCAGGTGGGCATGCTGGGCGCGGGCGATCTCGGCGGCGATGCGGATGCGTTGCGCGGCGTGGCGCGACTGGTCGACGTGGACCAGGATGGATTTGTAGCTCATGGCGGCTCCTCGTAGCGTTCGGTGGCGGGCCCGTGCGCGTGTGCGCCGCTGCCCATGCCTTGAGCCTAGGCCCGGCCGCGGACCGCGTCCAGCGTCGTCAAGCGCAGGATTTGAGGCACATCAAGCGCGCCGCAATCAGGCCGCTCAGCCGGCCGGGATCGCCTCGGCCAGCAGGCGCAGCATGTTGGGGCGCGCGCCCTGGGCGGGCGTGAGCAGGATGATGTCGCGCCGGTAGAGGCCGCCGCCGGCGCCTTCCACCGGCTCCATGCGGCAGCCGGCGGCGAGTTTCTCGATGCCGTTCCAGTGCGGCACCAGGCTCACGCCCACGCCGTCGGCCACCAGCATGGCGATGGTCTCCAGCGCGTCGAGATCGCACAGCAGCGTGGGGCGCAGCCCCTGGTCGTCCAGGTAGCGCTGCGCCGGTCGGCCGCCCCAGGCGGACGGGTCGTAGCGGATGTAGGGCTGGGCTTGCAACAGCGCGGCGGCATCCCCGCGCAACCGGCGGCGCGCCAGCAGGATCAGTTCTTCCTGGCGCAGCAGCCGGGCGTGCAGCGTGCGCGGCAGCTCGAAAGGCGGGCGCACCAGGATGGCGGCGTCGATCTCGCCGGCCAGCAGCGCCTGGTGCAGCGAGCGCGAGGTGCCCGGCACGATGACCGGGCGCACGCCCGGCGCCTGGCGCGTCAGCGTCTGCAGCACGCCGGGCAGCATGCCGGTCAGGGCGGTGGAAATGGCGCCGATGCGCAGCGTGCCGGTGAGGCCCTCGTCGTCGGCGTCGCCGGCCAGCAGCGCCACTTCGCTGACGATGCGCCGCGCGCGCGGCAGCAGCGCGATGCAGGCCTCGGTGGCCTTGGCGGCATGGCCGGCGCGCGACAGCAGCTCGAAGCCGAGCTCGCGCTCCAACGCCTGGATGCGCTGGCTGACGGCCGCCGCGGTCAGGCCTTCGGCGCGCGCGGCGTCGGCGATGGAGCCGCTGTCGGCGACGGCGATCAGGCTTCTGAGATAGCGGCTATCCATAAATATTTCTTTCGAAGTACTTAAAAATTACATGCTATCTCTTTTGGTGAGGAGCGGCTATCCTTCCCGCTTCACCTGTACGTTTCTGCCATCGAGGGAATCCCATGAAATCCATCTTCCACCTTGCCTACCACGTGCGCGACCTCGACCAGGCCCGCCGCTTCTACTGCGACCTGCTGGGCTGCGAAGAAGGCCGCAGCACCGACACCTGGGTCGACATCGACTTCTTCGGCCACCAGCTGTCGCTGCACCTGGGCGAGCCGTTCGCCGTCACCAACACCGGCAGGGTCGGCAACCACATGGTGCCGATGCCGCACCTGGGCATCATCCTGGCCATGACCGACTGGAAACAATTGGCCGAGACCCTCACCGCCAGCGGCGTAGTCGACTTCGTGCTGGAGCCGCAGATCCGCTTCGCCGGCGAGCCGGGCGAGCAGGCCACCATGTTCTTCCTCGACCCGTTCGGCAATCCGATCGAAGTGAAGGGCTTCAACAGCCTGGAACAGGTCTACGCCAAATGAGCGCAGGCTTGCCCATTCCCTTCGTCAGCCAGTCCGACGCGGTGTCGGTGCAGGGCTGGGTGAAGGCGCTCAACGCCGCCATGCCGGGCGAGCGGGTGGTGGCGTTTTCCGAGCTGGGCGAGGCCGAGCGTGCGCAATGCCGCCTGGCCATCGTCGCCAACCCCGATCCGGCGCAGTTGAAGCTCATGCCGCAGCTGGAGTGGGTGCACAGCGTCTGGGCCGGCGTCGAGCGGCTGGTGGCCGATCTCGGCGAGAGCGGCCTGCAGCTCACGCGCCTGGTCGATCCGCGCCTGGCCGCCACGATGGCCGAGGCGGTGCTGGCCTGGACCCTCTACCTGCACCGCGACATGCCGATGTATGCGCAGCGCCAGCGTTTTCGCGTGTGGCAGGCCGACGAATACGTGCTGCCCGAGAACCGGGTGGTCGGCATCCTCGGTCTGGGCACGCTGGGCGAAGCCGCGGCCGCGGCCTTGCTGCCGGCGCGCTTCAAGGTCTGCGGCTGGAGCCGCAGCAGGCGCGAGGTCGCCGGCGTGCAGAGTTTCAGCGGCGAGGATGGCTTGAAGCAGATGCTGGGCATGAGCGACATCCTGGTCTGCCTGCTGCCGCTGACCGCGCAGACGCAGGGCCTGCTCAACGCCGAGCGGCTGGCCATGCTGCCGCCGCAGGCGCAGCTGATCAACTTCGCGCGCGGCGCCATCGTCGACGACCAGGCCCTGTGCGCGGCGCTGGACGAGCGCCACCTGCGCCACGCGGTGCTGGATGTCTTCACCAACGAACCGCTGCCGGCCGACAGCTGGCACTGGACCCATCCCGACGTCACGGTGCTGCCGCATATCTCGGCGCCGACCAACCGTGAGACGGCCTCGGCCATCGTCGCGGGCAATGTGCGGCGCTATCGCGAGAGCGGGGAGATTCCGGCGAACGTGGATATGCGGCGTGGTTATTGAGCGAAGCGTCGTACAGCAAAAAGGACAGCCTCGGCTGTCCTTTTTTGATTTCGGCGCCGTTCAACTGAGCCGATAATCCTTGTCGCACTTCGCCGCCTCCGGTATTTCCTCCCCCACGATCTCCAGCACCGAACGTTCGATCTCCAGGCACATCGCGTCCAGCGGCAGGCTGTTGGCCGCCTCGCCGAAGGGTTCGGCGATTTCCCCGGCGATCGCCTCCAGCGCCAGGAAGGTATAGGACACGAACACCGAGATCAGCGGCGTGGCGTAGCCGATCGCGTCCACCAGGCCGAAGGGCAGCAGCAGGCAGTAGATGTAGACGGTACGGTGCAGCAGCACGCCGTAGGGGAAAGGAATCGGCGTGGAAGCGATCCGCTCGCAGGCGCCGATGCAGTGGTTCAGTTCGTTGAGCTGGCCGTCGCAGGTCCACAGGTGCGCGTCGGACAGCTCGCCGTCGCGATGGGCCAGCGCCAGCATGGCGCGCAGCTCGTGCATCAGCTGCACCGGCAGGTAGTGCGCGCAGCGCAGCCGCAGACCGACGTCGGGCGGCAGCAGGCGCGCCAGGTCGCTGTCGGGGCCGGTCTTGCGCAGCTGGTGCTTGAGCGCATAGGCCAGCATCACCACGCGGCGGGCCAACAGCTTGTGGTCCAGGCCATCGGCGCCGTGGCGGCGACCGGCGTATTGCTCGGCCTGCGACACCAGCGCGCGCGCCGCGATCAGCAGCGCACCCCAGATCTTGCGGCCTTCCCAGAACCGGTCGTAGCTGGCGTTGTTGCGAAACGCCAGGAAGATGGCCAGCGCCACGCCCAGCAGCGTGAAGGTGGACGTGTTCAACGGCAGCTTGTCGCCGAATATCTTGCCGCCGGTAAAGACCGCCAGCGTGGAGAAGGCGGTCATCATCAGCATCTGCGGGATGATGGAGGGCAGCACCGAGCCGCGCCAGACGAACAGCATGCGGAACCAGTTCGGCTGCGGACGGACGATCATGATGGCGTTTCCTTTTCTTTTTTCTCGTGCGCGCGGCCGCGATGAAGGGCGCGCGTTGATACAAGCGTCAGGATAGGCCAGCGCCGCGGCGCCGGCGTGTACAGATTCGGACGGGAGGCGAGGGTACAGCGGCCGGCCTGCGCCGCCGCTCAGATCAGGGAGATGGTGAAGCCGATGCTGTTGCGGCCGTCCTCGCTGGAGGCGAAGGCGCGGCCGCCGTGCATGCGCGCCACCGCCTTGACGATGGCCAGCCCCAGCCCGTGGCCGTGGCTGCCGTTGATGTCCTGGCGCGCGGTGTCGACGCGGTAGAAGCGGTCGAACAGGCGCGGCAGGTGGCGCGGATCGATGCCCATGCCGGGGTTGGTGACGGCGATGCGCACCGCGTCGTCCTGGCGCGCGATGTCGACCCGGATCAGCGCGCCCACCGGCGAATGCTGGATGGCGTTCTGGATCAGGTTGGTCAGGGCGCGCTTGAAGAGCGCGGTTTCCATCATCGCCGTGGCCTCGGTGTCGCCGCTGACGGTGACGCTCATGCCGGCGTCGTCCAGCACGAACTCGAAGAAGTCCACGGTCTTGCGCACCTCGTCGGCCACGCGCGCCTGCACCAGCGCCGTGGCGGCTTCGCCCTGGTCGGAACGCGCCAGGAACAGCATGTCGTTGACGATGGAGCGGATGCGGTCCAGCTCCTCCAGGTTGGATTGCAGCACGTCCTTGAATTCGCCGGCGCTGCGTTCGCGGGCCAGCGCCACCTGGGTTTCGCCGATCAGGTTGGCCAGCGGCGTGCGCAGTTCGTGGGCGACGTCAGCGTTGAAGGATTCCAGCTGCGTATAGGCTTCTTCGATACGTTCCAGCGCGCCGTTGAAGGCCTGCGCCAGGGCCGACAGCTCCTCCGGCAGCGACTCGGCCGACATGCGCGCCGACAGCTTGCGCGGCGAGAAGCTCTGGGCGCGCGCCGACATGCGGCGCAGCGGCGCCAGCCCGGCGCGGGCGATCCAGTAACTGGAGATCACCGCCAGCACGATGCCCAGCAGCGAAAACACCGAGGTCGCCACCAGGAAGGTGCGGCGCATCTCGAAGTAGGGCTCGGTATCGATACCCACCGTCACGTGCACTTCGGGGCGCTCCTCGAAAGCCGGCAGGGTGCGCGTCATGATGTGCAGCGGGTATTCCTTGCCGCCCACCTTCAGCATGCCGACGTTGCTGCCGTCCTCGACGATGGCTTCCGGCTTGAGCAGCGTCAGATCGCCGTAGCGGAAGCGCTCGTCGGCGCCCGAGATCCAGAACGAGACGCGCTGGTCGGCCTGCGACAGCGCCGCCAGCTTGATCTGCACCCGGCCCCAGCGCTCGGTATTGCCGGCGCGGCCGATCTGGTAGCTGATGTCGTTCAGGGTGGTGACCAGGCCGTCGCGCTCATGGCGCATCAGCTCGCCCTTCAACACGGTGTAGAGCACGATGCCGGTGAGTGCGAAGATGAACAGGGCCGAGGCCGCCGACATCAGCACCAGGCGCGCGGTGATGGACTGGCGGCGCGGCAGGCGGCGCCGCGGCTCCCGGGGCGGGGCGGCGACGTCGGGCTGGAAGCCGTGGCGGTCCATGGCGGGCTCAGTCGTCGCCGGCGTCGCCGGCGGCGCGCGGCTCCAGCACGTAGCCCATGCCGCGCACGGTGTGCAGCAGCTTCTGGTCGAACGGAATGTCGATCTTGGCGCGCAGGCGCTTGATGGCGACCTCCACCACATTGGTGTTGCTGTCGAAGTTCATGTCCCACACCAGTTCGGCGATGGCGGTCTTGGACAGGATCTCGCCCTGGCGGCGCGCCATCACCGCCAGCAGCGCGAACTCCTTGGCGGTCAGGTCGATGCGGGTGCCGCCGCGGAAGGCCTTGCGCGAGATCAGGTCGATCTGCAGGTCGCCGATGCGCAGCTGCGCCGGCTCCTGCGAGCGGCCGCGCCGGGTCAGCGCCTGCAGGCGGGCCAGCAGTTCGAGGAAGGAGAAGGGCTTGATCAGGTAATCGTCGGCGCCGTCGTGCAGGCCCTTGATGCGGTCCTCCACGCTGTCGCGCGCGGTCAGCATGATCACCGGGGTCTGCTTGACGGTGCGCAGCGAGCGCAGCACCGAAAAGCCGTCCAGGCCCGGCAGCATCACGTCCAGCACGATCACGTCGTAGTCGTGCTGGATCGCCAGGTGCTGGCCGTCCACCCCGTTGAAGGCGAGGTCGACCGCGCACCCCTGCTCGGTCAGTCCCTTGCAGAGGTATTCGGACATCTTTTGCTCGTCTTCGACTATCAGGATCTTCATGCGGTCTCCACCCGCCGCGCCGTAACGATGCGTCACGGCCGCGGCATAGCCAGAATTTTAACTCTTCGGCTTTTTATTATTGTTCTCCGCTCGGATATTTCATCGCTTGCCAATGCTTTCACGCCTCAATGCCCCTGCTGCGCCAGCTTGGCGGCCTTGCGCTGCAGGCGCGCTTCCTTCTTGCGCATGTACCAGTAGTGGGCGCGGTCCAGGTACAGGTAGACCACCGGTGTGGTGAACAGCGTGAGCGCCTGCGACAGCACCAGGCCGCCCACCATCGCGTAGCCCAGCGGGCGGCGCAGCTCGGAGCCGGCGCCGTGGCCCAGCATCAGCGGCAGGCCCGAGAGCAGGGCGCACATGGTGGTCATCATGATCGGGCGGAAACGCAGCAGGCAGGCCTGGTAGATCGCCTTCTCCGGCTCCATGCCGTGTTCGCGCTCGGCGGTCAGGGCGAAGTCGATCATCATGATGCCGTTCTTCTTGACGATGCCGATCAGCAGGATGATGCCGATCAGCGCGATCACGGAGAGGTCGTAGCCGCCCGCCATCAGGATCAGCAGCGCGCCCACGCCGGCCGAGGGCAGCGTCGAGAGGATGGTCAGCGGGTGGATGTAGCTCTCATAGAGCAGGCCCAGCACGATGTACACCGCAATGAGCGCGGCCGCGATCAGGTAGGGCTGCGACGACAGCGAGTCGCCGAAGGCCTTGGCCGTGCCCTGGAAGTTGCCCACCAGGGTCTGCGGCGCGCCCATCTCGTCCTTGGTCTTGTTGATGATGTCCACCGCCTCGCCCAGCGATACGCCACGGGCCAGGTTGAAGGAGATCGTCACCGCCGGGAACTGGCTCTGGTGGCTGATCGACAGGTAGGCGGTCTTGGTGGTGTCGACCTTCACGAAGGTCGACAGCGGCACCTGCTGGCCGGTCAGCGGCGAGGTCAGATAGAGCTTGTTGAACAGCGCCGGATCCTTCTGCAGCTCGGGCGTGACTTCCATGATCACGCGATAGCTGTTGATCTGGGTGAAGTACTGCGCGACCTGGCGCTGGCCGATGGCGTCGTAGATGGTGGCGTCGATCAGCGAAGGCGAGATGCCGAAGCTGGAGGCGCGCGCGCGGTCGATGGTGATGACCGCGGCGGCGGCCTGGTTCTGCTGGTCGGAGGCGACGTCGGTCAGCTGCGGCAACTGGCGGAAGCGCTCCAGCATCTTCGGCGCCCAGACGTTGAGTTCGTCCAGGTCGGTGTCGGTCACCGTGTACTGGTACTGGGTACGCGAGAGGCGACCGCCGACGTTGATGTCCTGGCTGGCCTGCATGAACAGGTTCACGCCCTGCACGCGCGAGACCTTGGGACGCAGGCGCGCGATGATCTCGTCGGCATTGGTGGTGCGGCCCTGGTCCTTGGGCTTCAAGGCGATGAAGAACTGGCCGGTGTTGAAGGTGGTCGAGCCCGCGCTCATGGCAAAGCCGATCACGTCCGGATCCTGGCGCACGATGTCGGCCACCTTCAGCAGGCGCTCATGCATGGCGGCCGAGGAGGTGTCCTGCGCCGATTCGGCAAAGCCCACGATGACGCCGTTGTCCTGCTGCGGGAAGAAGCCCTTGGGGATGAAGATGAACAGCACCACCGTCAGCGCCACCGTGCCGATGAAGGTCATCAGGGTGATGAACTGGTGCTTCATGACCACGTCCAGGCCACGCTTGTAGCCGGCCAGCATGGCGTCGAAGCCGCGCTCGAAAAGCTGGTACAGCTTGCCGTGCTGGTTGCCATGTTCGTTTTTCAGGAAGCGCGAGCACAGCATCGGCGTCAGGGTCAGCGAGATGATCACCGACACGCCGATGGTCAGCGTCACGGTGACGGCGAACTCGCGGAACAGGCGGCCGACGATGCCGCCCATCAGCAGCAGCGGGATGAACACCGCCACCAGCGACACCGAGATCGAGATGATGGTGAAGCCGATCTCGCCCGCGCCCTTGAGCGCCGCTTCCATCGGCGCCATGCCTTCTTCGACGTAGCGGTAGATGTTTTCCAGCATCACGATGGCGTCGTCGACCACGAAGCCGACCGCGATCGTCAGCGCCATCAGCGACAGGTTGTCCAGGCTGTAGCCGACCACGTACATCACGCCGGCCGTGCCCATGATGGCCAGCGGCACGGTGATGCTGGGAATCAGCGTGGCGGCGACGTTGCGCAGGAACACGAAGATCACCATCACCACCAGGGCGATAGTCAGGATCAGCGTGAACTCGACGTCTTCCACCGAGGCGCGGATGGTCTGGGTGCGGTCGATCAGGGTGTTGATGTGGATCGCGGCGGGGATGGCGGCGCGCAGGCGCGGCATGGCGGCGTTGATGCGGCCGACCGTCTCGATCACGTTGGCGCCGGGCTGCTTGGTGATGGCCAGCACGATGGAGCGGCCGTTGGTGATGGTGTGGTCGCTGCCGGCGGCGGCGCCGGCGAAGGCCCAGGCGGCGATCTTGTTGTTTTCCGGGCCGTCGATGGCCACGCCGATGTCCCTGACGCGGATCGGCGCGCCGTTGCGCCATGCCAGCACCATGTCGTTCCACTGCTCGGCCTTGAGCAGCTGGTCGTTGGTGTAGACGGTGAAGCTCTGGCGCGCGCCGTCGACCGTGCCCTTGGGCTGGTTGACGGTGGTGGTGGCGATCACGCCGCGGATGTCTTCCAGGCTGATGCCCAGCGTGGCGATCTTGGCCGGGTCGACCTGGATGCGCACGGCGGGCTTCTGCTGGCCGTTGACGTTGACCAGGCCCACGCCCGAGATCTGCGAGATCTGCTGCGCCAGGATGTTGTCGGCGTAGTCGTTGACCACCGTCAGCGGCAAGGCCTCCGACTGCACCGACATGATCATGATCGGCGAGTCGGCCGGGTTGATCTTGCGGAAGGTCGGCGGGTTGGGCATGTTGGCCGGCAACTGCCCGGTGGAGGCGTTGATGGCCGCCTGCACGTCCAGCGCGGCGGCGTCGATGTTGCGGTTCAGGTCGAACTGCAGCGTGATCTGCGTGGTGCCCAGCGAGCTCTGCGAGGTCATCTGGGTGAGGCCGGCGATCAGCGAGAACTGGCGCTCCAGCGGCTGGGCCACGTTGGAGGCCATGGTCTCAGGGTTGCCCCCGGGCAGCTGGGCGGTGACCTGGATGGTCGGAAAGTCGACCTGCGGCAGCGGCGCCACCGGCAAGAGCGGCCACACGGCCACGCCCACCAGCAGGATGGCGATGGCCAGCAGGGTGGTGCCGATCGGGCGCTTGATGAATGCAGCGGAGACGCTCACTTGGCATTTCCTTTCGCATCATCCTTCTTGGCGTCGCCGGCGGCCTTCTGCGGCGGCTTGCTCTCGACGATCTTCGCGCCCGGCTTGAGCTTGTACTGGCCGTCCAGCACCACGCGCTGGCCGGCGGCCACGCCGGCGTCGGCTGCGAGCACGGCGATGCCGTCCTGGATGCGCTCGACCTTGACCGGCTTCATCGCGGCCTTGTCCTGCTCGTCCACGGCATACACGTAGGTGCCTTGCTGGTTGCGCTGGATGGCGGCGGCCGGCAGCGTCAGGGCGTTGCCGTGGTCGTGCATCTGCAGGCGCACGTTGACGTACTGGCCCGGCCACAGCTTGTGCTCGGCGTTCTCGAAGCGCGCCTTCAGCTGCACGGTGCCGTTGGTAGTGTTGATCTGGTTGTCCAGCAGGATCAGCTTGCCGGTGGCCAGCGCCTCCTGGGATTCGCGCGCATAGGCCGTCACCTTCAGCGACTGCTTGCTGCCCAGCTGGGCGCGGTTGATGGCCGGCACCGCCTCTTCGGGCAGCGTGAAGAGCAGGGTGATCGGGTCGATCTGGTTGATCACCACCAGCCCGCTGGCGTCGGTGGCGTGCACGATGTTGCCCGGATCCACCAGGCGCGCGCCGACCCGGCCCGAGATCGGGGCGGTGATGGTGGTGTAGCTGACCTGCACCTTGGCGTAGCTGATCTGGGCTTCGTCGGTCTTGACCGCGGCTTCAAGCTGCGAGACCAGCGCCTTCTGCGTGTCGAGCTGCTGCTGGGTGGCGGCGTCCTGGCCGCGCAGGGTCGTGTAGCGCTGCAGGTCGAGGCGAGCGTTGGCCAGCTGGGCGGCGTCCTTGGCGCGCTGCGCCTCGGCCTGGGCCAGCTGCGCCTGCAGCGCGCGCGGGTCGATCTGGGCCAGCAGCTGGCCCTTCTTCACGTCTTCGCCTTCCTTGAAGCCCACCTTGTCGAGCTGGCCGTCGATGCGCACCTTCACCGTCACGCTGGCGTTGGCGGTCACCGTGCCCACGCCGGCCAGGTACAGCGGCACGTCGCGTTCCTGCACGTTGGTCAGGCTCACGGCCACCGGCGGCGCTTCCTTGGCCTGCGGCTGGTCGGCGGCGTTGGCGCGCTGCATCTGCAGCCAGCCGCCGGCGCCTGCTGCGGCCAGGATGGCGGCGGTCACGGCGATGGCCAGGGAAGTGCGCTTGGGAGTATGGGTTGGGGTAGTCATGCCTGAAACTCGTTCGGTAGAGATCGCGGTGAATGTCTGAAATGGAGTCGGATCAGCGTGCGGCCAGCGGTGGCTGTGGTTCCGCCTGGCCGGCATGCCAGCCGCCGCCGGTGGCCTTGACCAGCGCCACGCTGGCCACCAGCTGGCGGCCCAGCAACGTGACGGCGGTGCGCTGGTTGGTCAGCGAGGTGGCCTGGGTGGTCACCACCGACAGATAGGTCACGGTGCCGGCCTGGTACTGGCTCATCGCCAGGCGTTCGGCCAGTTGCGCCGCCTTCACGGCCTGCGCCTGGACCTCGCTCTCGCGGTCCAGCACGCGCAGGGTGGAGAGGTTGTCTTCCACCTCCTGCAAGCCGCCCAGCACGGTCTGCTTGTATTGCGCCACGGCGGCGTCATAGGCGGCTACCGCCTGGTCGTTGCGGGCGCTGCGGGCGCCGCCGTCGAAGATGGTTTCGGCCAGCGCCGCGCCCAGCGACCAGACCCGGCTCGGGGTATCGAACAACTGCCCGAAGGCCAGGCTGTTGTAGCCGCCCGAGGCCGACAGCGTCAGTGTCGGGAAGTAGGCCGCACGGGCCACGCCGATGTTGGCGTTGGCGGCGGCGGCCAGGCGCTCGGCATTGGCGATGTCGGGGCGGCGCTCCAGCAGTTCGGAGGGCAGGCCGGTCGGGATCTGCGGCAGGCTGGCCTGCAGGCGTTGGGCATTGGCGTCCATCGCGCTGTCGCTGGCAGCGGCTGCCTGCAACGGCGCCAGCGAGAAGGCCGCGGGTGCACGGCCAATCAGCATGGCGATGGCGTGCTCCAGCTGGTTGCGCGTGGCGTCGAGGTCGATCAGTTGGGCCTGGGCCGAGCGCAATTGGGTCTCGGCCTGGGCCACATCGGAGCGCAGGGCGGTGCCGGCCTCGTATTGGTGGGTGGTCAGCTGCAGCGAACGGGTGTAGGCCTCGACGGTGCGACGGTACAGGTCCTTTTGCAGGTCGGTCACGCGCAGCTGCAGGTAATCCTGGGCCAGCGTGGCCTGGATCGACAACCGGGCCGCCGCCAGGCTGGCGGCGCTGGCCTGGGCATTGGCGTCGCCGGCCTCGGCGCCGCGGCGGATGCGGCCCCAGATGTCGGCCTCCCAGGAGGCGTTGAGGCCGACGGTATAGCTGTCGGCCAGGCGCTGGGTCCCGTTGGTGTTGGTCTGGGCGCGGGCGGCGCCGGCCTGGGCGCCGACGGTGGGCCACAGGCTGGCGCGCGCGATCTGCGACGCGGCCTGGGCCTGGCGATATTGCGCGGCGGCCTGCTGGATGTTCTGGTTGGCAGCGTTGGCCTGGACGATCAGGTCATTGAGGATGGGGTCGCCATAGGCTTCCCACCAGCGCTGGTTGCCGTCGACCTGGCCGGGGGCGGCAACTTTCCACGGACCGTCCTCCTTGTAGGCCTGGGGCAGCTCCATCGTCGGCCGGACATAGTCCGGACCGACGGCGCAGCCCGCCAGCAGTGCAGCCAGCGCCAGCGCAGTCATTCCCCTTGCGGCGCGGAAGGGGGATTGATGTTTGGGATGAGTGAAATGACTGGTGCTGACGCTGGTTGCGGCACGGCGAAACGGAACGACCATAGGGTGTACACGGGTGGGCATACTGATGACGGACAGGCCGCCATTCCACGCCCCTCAGCGCGAACACGTCGGCCACTGCTTTTACTTGCCGACAATGTACCTTTTGCCGATCAACGGCAGCCTGACGTCAATATGACAATTCTGTCAGTTTGACGCCGCATTCCTGTGCGGCACCGAAAGTGCGCAGAACGCTGTGCCGACGCCGCAGATCGCGATGATCAGGCCCATCGGCCACGGCGTGCCGTCGGCCAGCAGACCGACCAGCGCGGAGCCCAGGATGCCAGTGCCGTAATGAGAGGCGCCGACCAGCGCCGATACCGCCCCTGCGCGTTCGGCATAACCGGTCAGGGCGCCGGCGATGGCGTTTGCCACGATCAGGCCGTTGGAACCAACGTACACGAAAAGCGGCAGCGCCAGGCCGGGCACGCCCCCGACATCGAAACCGGCGGTGAGCGCCAGCAGCAGGCCGGAGCCTGCGGCGCACAGCGCACCGATGCGCATGAGGCGTTCACTGCCCATTTTCAGCACCAGGCGAGAGCTGATCTGATTGGTGGCCATGATGCCGACAATACCTAGTGAGAACAGCACTCCATAAGCCTGCGGCGACATGTGGTGGTAGCTGATGTAGGCCGCCGGAGTGCCAGCCACATAGGCGTAGATGCCGCCATAGAAGAAACCGCCGGTGCCCATGTAGGCAAGGATACGGCGTTGGCGCAGCAGGCCGGCGTAGATAGCCAGCGCGCCATTCAATGCATGCGGGTTGCGACGTTCGGCCGGCAGAGTCTCGGGCAGGCGGCGCAGCGCCAGCAGCGTGGCCACGCCCACGCCCAGCAGCGTCCAGAAGATCGCGCGCCAGGAGGCAGCCTGCAGGATCAGGCTGCCCACGGCAGGGCCGATCAATGGCGCGATGGCGGTGACCGTCATCAGCGTCGACATCATGCGCGCGGCTTGCGGTCCGGCGTAGAGGTCGCGCACCATGGCGCGCGCCAGCACCACGCTGGCGCACGCTCCCACCGCCTGCAGGACGCGCCAAGCGATCATCGCGGCGACGCTGTCGGCCAGCGCACAGCCGGCCGATCCGATCGCAAACAGCACTAGCCCGACGGCCACCGGCAGGCGCCGGCCGTAGCGGTCGCTGATCGGTCCCCACACCAGCTGGCCCAGGCTGAAGCCGATCAGGTAGCTGGAGATGGTCAGTTCCATCGCGCCGTGGCCGGCGTTCAGGGCCACGCTCATGGCCGGCAGCGCCGGCAGGTAGACGTCGGTGGAGATCGAGGCGAAGGCCATCAGCGCGCTGAGGAGACCCAGCGTGAGCAGGCTCTGGCGGGCGGCGGATTCGGTGGCGGCGTGGTCGGGGCTGGAACTTGAACTTGAGGGCGAGGGGGACATTGGGGGTAAGCGGGCGCGGGTCGGGAAGAACTTCTCAAAGCGGGAACTGTAGCGCAAAAGCGCCGATGCCGTCGGCGGCGCTGCGCGCGACGGCGTTTGGTGTGCGCATGCCGGGCGGATGCGCACTGCCCGGCATTGCTTCAGCGGTCCACGCGCTGTTGTAGGTGGGCCGGGTAGCGGTCGCCCGCGATCCTGATCTGCGCCAGCGCCGCTTCGATGTCGGCCAGGTCTTGCGGGCTCAGGGCGACATCGGCCGCGCCCAGGTTCTCTTGCAGGCGGTGCAGCTTGGTGGTGCCCGGAATCGGCGCGATCCACGGCTCCCGCGCCAGCAGCCAGGCCAGCGCGATCTGCGCGCGGGTCAGGCCGCGCGGCGCGGCGATGCGGCCCAGGACATCGATCAGGGCGGCGTTGGCGCGGCGGTTCTCTTCATCGAAGCGCGGCACGATGTTGCGGAAGTCAGACTTGTCGAAACTGGTCTTGTCGTCAATGGCGCCGGTCAGGAAACCCTTGCCCAGCGGGCTGAACGGGACGAAGCCGATGCCCAGCTCGCGCAGCGTGGGCAGCACCTTTTCTTCCGGCTCGCGCCACCACAGCGAATACTCGCTCTGCAGGGCCGCCACCGGCTGCACCGCATGAGCGCGGCGCAACGACTGCTCGCCGGCCTCGGACATGCCGAAGTGCCCGACCTTGCCTTCGGCGATCAGGTCCCTGACGGTGCCGGCTACGTCCTCGACGGGAACGGAGGGATCGACGCGATGCTGGTAGAACAGGTCGATGCGGTCGGTCTTCAAATGCCTGAGCGAGGCCTCGGCGACCGCGCGGATGCGCTCCGGACGGCTGTCCACGCCCTTGGTGGCATCGCCGTCCCTGAAACCGAACTTGGTGGCGATCACGACCTGGTCGCGGAACGGGGCGAGCGCCTCGCCAACCAGTTCCTCGTTGAAGCGGCCGTAGGCTTCGGCGGTGTCGAAGAAGGTGACGCCCTGTTCGAAGGCCGAGCGGATCAGCCTGATGCCGTCTTCCTTGCTCACCGCCGGGCCGTAGCCGAAGCTCAGGCCCATGCAGCCCAGTCCGAGCGCCGAGACCTCCAGTCCGGTGGTGCCGAGTTTGCGTGTTTTCATGCGGATTCTCCTTTGCGTTGCCCCCCTTGTAGCGAGCGATGCAGTGCATGGTACGGGTGCGGCGCTTATTTGATTAGAGCCTATAATCAACATGAGCTTATGAAAGGAGTTCATCAATGGGCCGCGAGAACTACAACGACCTGCTGGCTTTCATCGCGGTGGCGCGCGAGGGCAGCTTCACCCGCGCCGCCGCCCAGATGGGCGTTTCGCAGTCGGCCCTGAGCCACACCATCCGCGCGCTGGAGGCGCGCCTGGGCGTGCGCCTGCTGACCCGCACCACGCGCAGCGTGTCGGCCACCGAGGCCGGGGAGCGTCTGGCGCTGGCCATCGGCCCGCGCTTTGAAGAGATCGAATCGGAGCTGGCGGCGCTGACCGAACTGAAGGACAAGCCGGCCGGCAGCATCCGCATCACGGCCGCAGAGCACGCCGCCAACACGGTGCTATGGCCGCGCCTGCACCAGCTGAGCGCGCAGTATCCCGACATCAACGTGGAAATCACGGTCGACTACGGCCTGACCGATATCGTCGCCGGCCGGTATGACGCCGGCGTGCGCCTGGGAGACCAGGTGGAGAAGGACATGATCGCCGTGCGCATCGGCCCGGACCTGCGCATGGTGGTGGTGGGCGCGCCCGCCTATCTGGCCGGCAGGACGCTTCCGCGCACGCCGGCCGACCTGGCGCAGCACAATTGCATCAACCTGCGCCTGCCGACCCGCGGCGGGCTGATGGCCTGGGAGCTGGAGCGCGACGGGCATCCGCTCAAGGCCCGCGTCCAGGGACAATGGACCTTCAACAGCAGCGCGCCCATCCTGCGCGCGGCGCTGGCCGGCTGCGGCGTGGCTTACGTGCCGGAGGACATGGCCGCGCCCTATCTGGCCGGCGGCGAGCTCAAGCACCTGCTCAAGGCCTGGACGCCGACGTTCCCGGGCTACCACCTGTACTACGCCAGCCGCCGGCAATCGTCGCCGGCCTTCGGACTGGTGGTCGACGCCTTGCGCTACGACGGCGCTCGCAGCGCTACCGGCCGGGCCGGTTGAGCCCGACGCTCCAGCTGTGGCCGCTGCCGGGTAGCACGTCACTGCGCACGGTGGCCGCGGGCATGCCCTGGCCGACCTCGATATCGGCATGGACAAGGGCATGGGCCGACAGCAGGGCCGCCGCCAGCGCGACTGCCGCGATCTTGCGCGCGCTCATGCTCAGAACTCCAGCGAGGTCAGCAGCGAGAACTGGCGCGCGTCGCCCATGGAGACGAAGTACTGGTTGGCGCTGGAGGTGTAGTAGGTCTTGTTGAACAGGTTCTTGATGTTGAACTGGAACTTGACGGCCTTGCCGCCTATCGTCGTGTCGTAGGTGGCGAAGGCGTCGGCCACCGTGTAGGACGGCAGCATGAAGCTGTTGGCCGAATCGCCCGGGCGCTCGCCCACGTAGCGGCCGCCGCCGCCCACGCGCAGCCGGTCGCCGCCGGTCACCGGGCCGACGTCGTAGGCCATGCTCAGCGCGGCGGTCTGGCGGGCCACGTTCCACAGGCGCAGGCCGGTGAAGACCGGGTCTTCGGTGGTCTTGGCGTCGAGCCAGGCGTAGCTGCCGATCATGGCCAGGCGCCTGGTGAGCTGACCGGTCACATCCAGTTCGACCCCGCGCGAGCGCGCCGCGCCCGAGGTGCGCCAGTCGGTCAGGCCCGTGGAGGCGTTGAACTGCGACACCAGCACATTCTTCTTCCTGATGTCGAACACCGCCAGCGTGCCGGACAGGCCGCCCGGGTTGTCGTATTTCACGCCGCCTTCCCAGGACTTGGCTTCTTCCGGCGGGACGTTGGAGTCGATCACCATGCCGCCGGTCAGCGGCGCGATCGACGAGGTCGGCTTGAGCGACTGGGTGTAGCTGGCGTACAGCGAGAGCTGCTCGTCCAGCTTGTAGATCAGGCCGGCGCGCGGCAGCCATTTGTCGCCGGAGAGGTCGGTGTTGGCCTTGAACGGGCGGCCGCGCCCGGCCAGCTGGCTGTAGTCCTGGTAGCGCAGGCCGGCCACGGCGATCCAGCGCTCGCCCAGGTGCAGCGCATCCTGCACGAACAGCGACTTGTTGTGCAGCAGGTCGGTCTGGTCGCTGTCGCCGGCGGACACCACGCTGGCCGGCTGCGCCAGGCCGTACACCGGATTGAGGAAGTTGAAGCTGGTGCTGGTGGAGGCGCCGCGCAGCAGGTCGGCGCGATAGATCTTGCGGTACTCGATGTCGGCGCCGAACTGGACCTCGTGGCGCAAGCCGCCCAGGTCCAGGCGGCCGTCGGCGTAGGCGATGGCGTAGCTGTCGGTCGACAGCGCGCCACGGGTGCCGTCGTTGCTGCGCGAGACTACGCCGGTGACCGGGTTGACGCCCGCCACGCGCAGCTGGCGCGCGTCGTAGACCTCGCGGTTGTAGCTCAGGCCGACATGGGTCTTCCAGTCGGCGTTGAGCCGGTGGTCGATGCTCAGCTGGGTGGTTTCGCTGCTGCCTTTCATGTCGTTGCCGGGTTCGTCCAGGCGGCGCTCGGCGGGGATGGCGAGCGGGCGGCCGGTGCGCGAGTCGATCGCGGTGCCGCGGTCGAAGGGGTAGAGGAATTCGCGCTGTTCCATCGAGAACACGACCTGCGTGTCGCGCCCGTACCAGGCCAGCGACGGGGCGACCACGGTTTCCTGGATCTGGCCGTAGTTGCGCCAGTAGTTCTGGTCGGTGCGGTCGACGATCAGGCGATAGGCCAGGCCGGAGTCGCCGATCGGGCCGGTGGTGTCGAGCGTGAGCTGGCCGCCGTTCTTGCCGTCGCCATAGGTGGAGCCGGCGAAGGAAATCTCGTTGCGCTGGGCCAGCTGCGGTTTTTTGGTGACGATGTTGATCACGCCGCCCGGATCCATCAGGCCGTACAGCAGCGAGGACGGCCCCTTGAGCACTTCCACGCTTTCGGCGGTGACGTTGAACGCGCGCCCCTGCACCAGCGGCATGCCGTTGCGCATGACCGAACCGTCGCGGTTGCCGCCGAAGCCGCGTTTCATGATGGTGTCCTGGGTGCTGGCCAGGGTATTGCCCTGGGTCAGGCCGCTGATGGCGCCCACGGCATCGTCCAGGTTGCGCGGGCGCTGGTCCTTGATCACCTGAGCCGGCACGATGTTGACGATCTGCGGCACATCCAGCATGGAGGCCGCTCCGCGCAGGGTCGAGGCGTTGGGGACGGCGCGGTAGGTGCCGTCGGCCTCGCCGGTGGGCGCGGCGGTCACCGCCACCTGCGGCAGCTGGCCGTCGGCGCTGGCGCTGGTGGCGCCGGCGTTGATCACGATGAAGCTGCCGTCAGGCTGGCGCACCGCCGACAAGCCGCTGCCGGCCAGCAGCCGCGCCAGGCCCTGGTCGGGCGAGACGCTGCCTTGCAGGCCGGGCGAGGATTTTCCCTGGGTCAGGCGGGCGTCGGCCGAGAGCAGGATGCCGGCTTCGGCGGCGAACTGGCGCAGCGCCTGGCCCAGCGGACCGGCGGCGATGCTGTAGCTGCGTGTGGCGGCCTGGGCCTGGGCTTGCTGCGCGTGGACGGCGGGCGCCGCCAGCAGGGGCAGCGCCAGCGCGGCCAGGTGGACGGCCAGCGCGAGCGTGCGCAGGCGCGGTTGAACGGACGGAGCGATGTCGGAAACGTGGCGCATGGGTGGTCTTTTCGGATCTTGAACGTCTTGGTCTGTTGCTTCCATTGCCAAGCGAGATTCAAAAAGGGGAACCGGCCATGCGAAAAATCCGGAGCTCAGCCTGGCTTGCCCGGCGGAGGATCTTTGGCCTCGACCGTGACCCACCAGGGCAGGATGCGGCGCACCTTGACCGGCAGGCTGGCTTCCAGCGCGGCCAGTACGCGGTCGGTATCGTTGATGGGATAGACGCCGACCAGCGGCAGGGCGGCGACTTCGGGCGCACAGCCCAGATGGCCGCGGCGGTAGCGGCCCAGTTCGGCCAGGAAGTCGTCGAGCCGCATGCCGTCGGGCATGAGCAGGTTGCGCGACCAGGCGGCCATGCTTTCGTCGGCGGGCGTGGGCGTGCCCATGGCATCGGCGTCGAAACGCACCCGCGATCCGGCCGGCAGCATCAACGGCGCGGCCTTGCCCGAGGGGCTGATCATGACCTTGCCTTCCAGCACGGTGAGCACCGTGGCGCGCTCTTCCAGCCTGACCAGAAAGCGCGTGCCCAGCGCCTGCATGCGCCCGGCCGGCACGTCCACCACCAATGGGCGCGCGGGGTCGCGCTTGTCGTGGGCGGTCTGGATCATGATTTCGCCGCGATGCAGGGCGATGCGGCGCAGCACGTCGCTGTAGTCGGCGTCGGCGGCGCTGGCGGTGTTGAGCCACAGCAGCGAGCCGTCGGCCAGCTGCTGGCGGCGGGTTTCGCCCACTTCGGTACGGTATTGCGCGGTCAGCGCGGCGAAGTAGCCGCGCACTTCGCGCGAGCTGCCGACGCTGCCGGCCACGGTCACGCCGGCGGCCAGCCATGCCAGGGTCTTGATCGCCTTGCGGCGATGCTGGCCGTTCCGGGCCAGCACGCGATGGCCGACCACCTGCGGCATCACGCCGAATTCGGCATTGACGGCCTCGACCCGGCTCCAGGCGGCGCGGTGGCGCTCGTCCGCATCCAGCCACTGGCGCCAGCGGCTGCGGTCGGTCTCGGCCGCATCGTCGGCGCGCAGCACCGCAAACCACTCGGCCGCCTGCTGCAGGTCGGCGTAGCCCGGGCGGGCGTCGGCGGTCGGCTGGGGCGGAGTGGAGTCTTGCTTCGGGTAAAGCTGGAGGCGGTCCTGCATGGCTGTCGGCTGCGCGTTTTTCGAATTATTGATCGAGCAGGATCATACATTGCAGCATGGCCTGTGCCATGTACTTTTTCACCATGCGGTCGGAAACACCCAGTTCCTGGGCAATCTGCAGGTAGGTCAGGCCGTCCAGCTGGGACATCAGGAAGGCCTGGCGCGCCTTGGGCGGCAGCTGGTCGAGCATGGCGTCGATGCGCATCAGGGTTTCCAGCACCAGCGAACGTTGTTCGGGCGAGGGTTCCTGCAGCTCAGGGTGCGATGCCAGGGCATCCAGATAGGCGCGCTCCAGCTCCAGGCGGCGCCAGTGGTTGACCATCAGGCCGTGGGCCACGGTGCGCAGGTAGGCGCGCGGCTCCTGCAGGCCTTCGGCCGGTTTGCTGGAAAGCAGGCGCAGGAAGGTGTCCTGGGCCAGTTCGGCGGCGTCTTCGCGCGAGCCGAGCTTGCGCCATAGCCAGCCGAACAGCCAGCCGTGATGGCTGCTGTAGACGTGCTCGAATGAATTGCTGGAATAGGCCACGATGTGTCAGACGGGAGACTGAACGGAGGAACGAAACGCCAGGCGTATCGGCCGGTGATCGTGGCAACTGCGGCTGGATCGGGGCACGGAACCGGCGTGCGGCGCGGGTTCCGAAGCAGCGATTATATTCGGAACAATTCTTATTCACAAATTTTAAGGACCACTTCGTTGCAATTCGGGCGCTGAAGCGCCGGGATTCTCACGGCGTGGGTTCCGGTCGTGCCCCGACATAGGATGCGCGCGGCCGGATCAGGCTGCCGGTGTCGCGCTGCTCCAGCGCATGGGCGATCCAGCCCAGCGAGCGGCCCAGCGCGAAGATGCCGAAGGCGCTGCCGGGCGGCAAGCCCAGATGGCGGCGCAGCGCGGCCAGCGCGAAGTCGAGCGAGGGCGCGTGGCCGGTGAGTTCGCGGATGCGGGCGATGGCGGCCTGCCAGTCCGGATGCGCGGGCAGGATGGGGGCCAGCAGCGCGGCGGCGCGCACATCGCCGGCCGGATAGAGATGATGGCCGAAGCCGGGCAGGTCGTCGCCGCGCGCCAGGCGCGCTTCGATCCCGGCGGCGATATCGCCGGCCATGGCCAGTTCATCCAGCAGCGCTTCCACCCTTGCCGTGGTGCCGCCGTGGCGCGGGCCGCTCAGGGCGGCCAGCCCGCCGATCACGCAAGCCTGCAGGCTGGCGTCGGTGGAGGCGATGCAGCGGGCGGTGAAGCCCGATGCGTTCAGCTCATGGTCCGCGCACAGCACCAGGGCGCGCCTGACCAGCGCGGCGCCGTGCGCCTCCAGGCCCCAGGCCTGGGCGCACTGCGCATGGACAGGGGCGGCCGATGGCGGGGAGCCCAGCAGGCAGGCTGCCAGGCGACGCACCAGCATGCCGCAGCTGGCCAGCCTGCGGCCCGGCTGCAACTGCCATTGCGCGCCGAGGTCGTCGCCGCAGGCCAGTGAGAACAGCGGCAGCAGCGCATGCTCGGCGCGGCGTCCGGCGAAGCCCGTCTGCAGCATGGAGAAGCCGGCCGCCATGGCCGGCGCTTCGGGACCGAAGGCCTCATCGGCGTCGCACTGCCACAGCAGCGCCGCGGCCTGTTCCATGCCTGCCTCTTCGCTGAAGGCGACGGCGTCCAGCCCCCGGTAGTAGAGGCGGCCGTCCTCGATCAGCGTCAGCGACGACTCCAGCACCGGCAGTCCCCAACTGAGCGCGGCCTTGGCCACTTCCCGGGGCTTGCGCCCGCGCGTGCGGCTTCCAGCCAGGCGCCGGACATCCTCGGCCAGGTAGCGACTCTCGCGCGGATCGTCGCCGGGATGGGCATGCAGCAGGCCGCGGCTGACGTAGGCGTACAGGGTCTGGCGGGACACGCCCAGCAGGGCGGCGGCGTCGGCGGAGGAGAGATAGGCGCTCATGGAGTGGCTCGCGGCTTGGATATGTTGATCAAATTAATCAATATTGACGATTAATTCAAGCGGAGTAAGCTGGCTTCAAGCAGCAATCCACCCATCCGCCATTTCGAAAAGGAGCACGCCATGTCGCAGGAATTCCCATCCCACCCCGTAGCCGGCCGAATGCTGGCTGAGATCTGGCGCGCCCTGGACGGCGCGCCGGCCCTGATTTCCACGGTAAGACTGGAAGGCGGGGGCGCCTTGCCTTCGGTGTTCGCCACCAGCGACCTGGCCCAGGCGTCGGTTGCCGCGGCCGGCCTGGCGGTGGCCGAACTGGTTGCCGCGGCGGGCGGCGCCATGCCTGCGGTGGAATGCGACCGTCGCCTGGCCTCGATGTGGTTCTCCGGTTCCTTGCGTGCCCAGGGCTGGACGCCGCCTGCCTTGTGGGATTCGGTCGCCGGCGACTACCGCTGCGCGGACGGCTGGATCCGGCTGCACACCAACGCGCCGCATCACCGCGCCGCCGCGCTGCAGGTGCTGGGACTGGATCCGACGACCGCGCCGCGCGAAGACGTCGCCCGCGAGGTGGCGCGCTGGAAGGGCTGCGAACTGGAAGCCGCGATCGTCGCCAACCAGGGCTGCGCCGCCGAGATGCGCAGTCTCGCGCAGTGGTCGGCGCATCCCCAGGGTATCGCCGTGGCGGCCGAGCCGCTGGTGTGGCGCCAGGGATTCGACGCTCCCGTCAGGCGCGGCGCGCCCTTCGACGCGGCGCGGCCGCTGGCGGGCATCCGCGTGCTGGATCTGACGCGGGTGCTGGCCGGGCCGACCGCGACGCGCTTCCTGGCGGCATTCGGCGCGGATGTGCTGCGCATCGATCCGGTGTCGTGGGACGAGCCGGGCGTCGTGCCCGAGATGACGCTGGGCAAGCGCTGCGCCCATCTCGATTTCAGGGAGGCGCAGGACCGGCAGGCGTTCGAGCGCCTGTTGTCCGAGGCCGATGTGCTGGTGCACGGCTATCGCCCGCAGGCGCTGGAGCATCTCGGCCTGGGCGCGGCGCGGCGGCGCCAGCTCAACGGGGCGCTGGTCGACGTGGCGCTGGACGCCTATGGCTGGAGCGGCCCCTGGGCCGGCCGCCGCGGCTTCGACAGCCTGGTGCAGATGAGCGCCGGCATCGCCGACGCCGGCATGCGCCTGCTGGGCCGCGACAAACCCGCGCCCTTGCCGGTACAGGCGCTGGACCATGCCACCGGCTACCTGCTGGCGGCGTCTGCGTTGCGCGGCCTCACGCGGCGCCGGCAGGCCGGGGAGGGCAGCCAATACCGGTTGTCGCTGGCGCGTACGGCGCGGCTGCTGGCGTCGCATCCGGCAGAAGGCGTCGAACCGGCGTTTGCTGCGGAAGCGGCAGCGGACCTGGGCGCGGCCGTCGAAAACACCGCGTGGGGCCCGGCGCGACGGCTGCGCACGCCGCTGCGGATCGCCGGCGTGCCGTTGCGCTGGGATCTGCCGGCCTCGCCCTTGCGCGCGTGCGCGGCAGAGTGGCGCTGAACGCGGTAGGATGACGTCCGGTCAGCCGCCGTCGGTGGCCGGCGCACCGATCCGCCACCACAAATCTTGAAGGACTTGCCATGAAGACATTGAAGAACCTGCTGGGCGAATACAAGGGGCTGATGGTCTTCATGGCGCTGATGGTGGTGTTTCGCAGCGCCATCGCCGACTACAACGTGGTGCCCAGCGGCTCCATGCTGCCCACGGTGATGATCGGCGACCGCATCCTGGTCAACAAATTGGCCTACGACCTGCGCGTGCCGCTGACCCATATCAGCATCGCCCGCCTGGGCGAGCCGCGCCGCGGCGACATCGTCACGGTCGACTCGAAGGAAGCCGGCGAACTGCTGCTCAAGCGCGTGATCGGCCTGCCGGGGGACGTGGTGGAATTGCGCGACAACGTGCTTTACATCAATGGCCAGGCCGCCAGCTACAGTAATGCGGCGATCCGCGCGCCGGAAGGCGACGCCACGGACCGCGCCGAATACCGCGACGAGCACCTGGGCGACATGTCGCACCTGGTGCGCCTGTCGCAGTCCCATCCCAGCCTGCGCAGCAGCTACGGCCCGGTGGTGGTGCCGGCGGACCAATACCTGATGCTGGGCGACAACCGGGACAACAGCGCCGACTCGCGCTACTACGGTTTCTTCGGCCGCAGCGAACTGATGGGGCGCACCCGGCGCATCGCTTTCTCGCTGGACGCCGACCACGGCTACCGGCCGCGTCTGGACCGCTTCGGCCAACTGCTGGATGAGGTGGCGGCGAGCCGCTGAGGGCGGCGTTGCCCGGATTTGGGGCGGGGAATGCCGGTTAATGTTGATTGAGAAAATTCTTTAATCAACATTAATATCCGCCTGCAAGTGATTGATTATTATTGAAATATTCGGATTTCGCCGAGCTGGCGGCTCATCCGCCGGCCGCACCGCAAGCCCCATTCTGGGCCTGCATCCGCCTGTTTGCTATTTTTCTGACAAAAGTGCTCAAGTTGTCGCAAGGCATGCCGTTATACAACACGGATTACCTGCAATTGTCATTTGGAGCACATCATTTCTCTCACCTTCATTTCCGATCCGGCTACCGGCCGCCGCCGTAACGCGGTCAGCCACGACGCCATTCTCGACGCCACGTATGTGATGCTCGAGGAGATCGGCTTCGACAAGCTGTCGCTGGAAGGTGTGGCTGCGCGCGCGGGCGTGGGCAAGGCGACCATCTATCGCTGGTGGCCCAACAAGAGCGCGCTGGCGATGGAATCCCTGCTGCGAGCCGTCGAACCGATGCCCCCTATCGGCGACAGCGGTTCCTCGCGCCAGGATATCGAAGACCACATGACCCGCCTGTCGCAGCTGCTGCGCGGCAAGTCGGGCCGCGTGGTGCGCGAAATGATCGCACTGGCCCAGTTCGACGACGAGACCATGCGCATCTTCAATGACAACTACCTCGAACCGCGCCGGGTGGCGCTGGTGAGCGTACTTCGCCGCGGTGCCCAGCGCGGCGAGTTCAGGGAGGATTTCGACCTGAACCTGGTGTTCGATCTGCTGTATGCCCCCTTGCTGCAGCGGCTCCTGACCGGAAGTGCCGACATCGACGAGCGCCAGATCCAGTCCCAGCTGAAGCTGGTGCTCGGCAGCATCGCCCTGGAACAACCCGTCGTACAGTAAAAAGGCAAGCGTAAATATTCGAGCTAACAAGCGTAAATTTTGTTGAGCGCAAGATAATTTGCACCTAGAATCCGAGACGAAACGTATCGTATTGGTTCTGGGCAAATCTCCTATTGCGAGAACAAATGATGTCCATTCGCCGCGATGGTCTCGTTTGACGCTTGAAATAGCCGTTTTCCCGAAGACATGGTGAGGGTGAACAACCCGCTGCCGCGCTCTTCGGAGCACGGGCCGGACAACCCGTCCGCCCATTCCGCCCGGACGCGCCTGTAGATGGCAGGCGCCTTCCATTCGATACCTTCATCCAGATCAGACAAGTACCGGCTTGCCGCAAGGCAGGCGGGTTGACGGTTGCCGTTCGGCAGAGGGCGTCTTGCAGGCGGCCGCGCGGCGATCCAGGGGCGTAGAACACATGCAAGTGCAAGGGGGAAAAATGCACAGCGAGGCGATGAACGGTTGCGCGGGCGAAGGCCCGTTACGCAAGATCGACTGGTGCCGCAGGCACCGCCAGACCCAGCGCTGGTGCGCGCTGGGATTCGTGATGATTCCGTTGGTCTTTGGCTTCCTGTGGGCGCAGTTCGCTGCCGCCCGCGAGACCGGCGAGCTGCTGTACGCCAACGAGGTCTGCGGCTGCCGCGACGTGGTGGCCAGCTGGGTCAGCGATTATGTCTGGACGCAGATGATCTGGCTGCCCTGCAATACGCTGTTCCTGATCATCTGGGTGGCGCTGGCGGTCAAGCTTTGGAACGGCAAGCGCCGTCCGGGCTGACGCGCTCCTTCATCCTTATGCCTAGCCGTCGATATGCGCGATCAGCGGCAGGTGGTCCGACGCCACCCGCGCCAGCGCCGAGCGGTGCACTTCCACCTGCAGCAGGCGATGGCGCGGGCTGATCCAGATCCGGTCCAGTGAAAACACCGGCCAGCGCGACGGAAACGTGCGTGGCGCCGGGGCCGGCTCGAAGTGCGACACCAGCCAGCGCAAGGCGCGGCCCCAGACGAACCATTCGTTCACATCTCCCATCAGTATCACCGGCGCCTGGTCGGTATCGAAGGCCTGCAACAGGCGCTTGATCTGCTCGCGCCGTTCGGCCGGCTTCAACCCGAGATGGGTGGCGACCACCCGCAGCATGTGGCCGTGGCAATCGATATCGGCATCCAGCGCGCCGCGCGGCTCGCGGCTGCCGAAGGACAGGTCGATGGATTCGGTGGCCAGCACCGGATAGCGGCTCAGCACCGCGTTGCCGTAGCGGCGCTCGCGGGTTTCCATGGTGGGGCTTTCCACCGCATGAAAGCCGGTGGTCTGGCGCAGCAGGTCCAGCACATTGGGCTGGGCCGTGCCGCCCAGCGGGACTTCCTGCAATGCGATGACATCGGCCTCGATCTCGCCCAGCACGCCGGCGATGCGTTCCGGCGAGAACCTGCCGTCGGTGCCGACGGCGCTGTGGATGTTGTAGGTGGCGACCGTCAACGGCCAGGGATCAAGTCCCGCCAGCGGTACATCGGCGCTGAGCACCAGTTCGGTATCCGATGCCGGAGCGGGCGCAGGTACAACCATTCCCGGGCTTCGGGCCGCTTCCTCCGCCATCATGCTCATGCCCGCCGCGCCTCGACATGGGCGTGACGGCCCGAGGGCGCTTGCAGTTCCTGGTAGTGGCTCTCGCTCTTGAGGTCGGCCTTGGGTTCGTCGCGGCGCAGCGCCTGCTGCTCGTGCTCGCCGATGGCCTGCGCGGCCTTGCCGCCGCGGCCGGCGCGCTTTGCCGATGCCGAGGTCCTGTCGCGCGGCTTGAGCAGCTTTTGCAGGCCGTATGCCGACAGCATCAGGGCCGCCGTCACCAGCGCCAGCACCAGCACGGTCTGCAGGCTGGGATGGCGGATCGCCTCGGCCAGGTTGTGCGAGAAGATCACCGTCAGCACGATGCCCGGCACCATGCCGATGAGCGTGCCGATCATGTAGTCGCGCAGGCCCAGGTGCGACGCGCCGGCCACCACGTTGACCACGGTGAAGGGCGCGATGGGCAGCAGGCGGATCACCGCCATCGCCGCGATGCCGCGCTGGGCGAAGCGGCGGCTCAGGTTGTTGATGCGCGGCCCCAGCATCTGGCGCAAGGCGTCGTGGCCCAGCCAGTTGCCCAGGTAGAAGCCCAGCGCCGCGCTCAGGGCCACGCCGGTGGTGGCGTACAGGCCGCCGTAGAGCGGCCCGAAGACCACCCCCGCCACCGCGATGAGCACGGTGATCGGCACCATCAGCATGCCGGCGGCGACGAAGGCGGCGATCACGATCACCGGCGTGAAGGGCATCTTGTCGACGCTGCGCGCCAGGGCGATCATCGAGCTCAGGTTGATGTATTCGCGCAGCGGCGTGAAGCGCCATGCCAGCGCAAAGGCCACCAGTGCCACCGCCAACAGGCCCAGCCCGATCATGCGCCGCGGCACCGGCTTGCGCGCGCTGCGCGGCACGTAGGCGTCGACGATCTCGTCGGGACTGATCGGGCGCTCGGGGTCGAACACGGCGTTGTCCTGGGTCAGCGCGTCCAGCTCCGGGATCAGGCGCGGCTCCAGCGGCGCCAGTTCGCGCCCGCCTTCCTGGCGCAGGGCGGCGACGGCGCCGTGCAGGCTGGCTTCGCCTTCGATGCGCGCAGCGACTTCTGCGGCTTGCGTACCCAGGTGTTCGGCGATCAGGCGGTTGCGCATCCCCGCGATGGCGGCGCGCGTCTCGGCCTGCCGCGCGGCGTCGCCCTGGATCTCGACGGTGAGGTTGCATTCGGTGTCGAAGGCCATCGAGCGGTTGCTCATGTTGGCCGAACCGACGGAGAACAGCCGGTCGTCCATGGCGAACACCTTGCTGTGCACGTTCAGGCATTGCTCGTCGTCCAACCCCGGCAGCTGCGGGCTGTACATCTGGTACCGGGAGCCGGCTTGCGAGCTCCGCGCCGGCAGCGAATTCTTCAGCCTGTGGTGGATGCGCGCCCGCAAGGCGCCCATGGTGGCCTGTTCCAGCCAGCCGCTCTGGGTGTGGGGCGACACCACCATGACTTCGGGGCCGTCCGGCTCGCGCAGGCGCGCGCCCAAGGCTTCGGCCAGCACGTTGGAGGTGAAGTACTGGTTCTCGAAGAACAGGTGCCGGCGCGCGCCGGCGATCGCATCGAGATACAACTGGCGCACCTCGAACACGCCGGCATGGCCGTCGTATGCCGGCTCGGTGCGGGAGATGCCGACCTCGATATCGCTCAGGTCCGGCGCGAACTGCTCCGGCCAGAGATCGCGCAGCGTGCTGGCCAGAGGCGGCTCGGCCATCTCGATGTCCTGCCGCCGGATGTCGCCGTAACCGGCCTGGAACCAGCGACGCCGCGCCAGTTCGCCCAGGGCGCGCGCGGCATTGCCGTCGACCATGGCCTGCACGTCGTGGAACGGGGCGTAGGCCTTGCCGTCCGGATCGCGGCGCAGGGGATTGTCGGCGGCGTGGTCGGACGTATCCCAGCGGCAACGCGTCAGGTCCAGCCCGCCGACGAAGGCTAGGCTGTCGTCGATGACGACCACTTTCTGGTGATGCGAAGCGCCCACCGGATGGCGGGCGTCGGTATGGAAGACCAGCCGCTTGTTGCGCTCGCGACCGGGCTTCTTGGCCATCAGCCATTCGCGCTCCAGCGCGTAGAGCATGGCGTAATCCCAGTTCAGCACATGCATGTGCAGCCGCGGGCGCCGCGCCACCAGCGCGTGCAGCAGGTCGCCCAGCTGCTCGGGGAAGCCGTCATCGGCGCCTTGCGGCGTCAGCACCGTGCGGCTGTCGATGTCCCAGCCGAGAATGAAGACGCTGCGCTCGGCCTTGAGCAGGGCCGAGCGCAGCGCGCTGAAGTAGTCGGCGGCGTCGACCAGCAGCCTGAAGCGGTCGGCGTGTTCCAGCCGCCAGCAGTTGCGCCCCGCCTGCAACAGTGGGCGCTCGGTATCTGGTTGGACGTCGTCTTGCATGGCGGCTCCGGAGATTGATCTTGCTTTTATGGCTGATGCGGCGGGGGCCGGCCCGGTGTGTTCAGGGCTTGCCCACCGAGATCGGATGTTCTTCGCGGGCCTTGTTCTTGCCGTCCATGGGCTTGCTCGAGGCGCCGGTCTGCACCTGCGGTTTGTCCTGCTGCGCAAAGCGCTGCGGCCGGCTTTTGTCGAGGCCGGTTTCGGTCGAGTTGGCGTATTCCTGCGCCAGGGGGGCGGTATTGCTCATGATGTGCTCCTTGATGTGCGTTCGGATTAAGGAATCTCAGGAACCGTTGCGCGACTTGTCGGGCTGCTTGATGTGCGCGCTGCCCTGGTCGACATGGCCGTGCGCGACGGCCTGGCGCTCGTTTTCGGCGGCCATCGCCTGCTGCTGCTTTTCCGCCTGGGCGGCAAAGGGATTGCCCGGAGCGTTGGCCTGATGCTGCTGGGGCTGCTGGGCGGATGTCTGAGGAGAGTGCTTGTGCTGCATGATGTCCTCCTTTGTCATCGATGGAGACACCACATTAGTCCGCCCGGGCGCGCGGGCACATCGGACAGGCCCCCAAGCTGATGTAGGAAGACTCCGTCGCCACTTGCGAGTGCGAAGAATTTCCATGCGGCACTATCGCCGCCGGAGAAGGTTTGCGGCAATTGCGAAAACTGCCGGGAACGCGAGCCATGCCGCTTCGCGGCAAACCGTGTCGCGTATTGTCACGCAGCAGTAATACTTGAGTGCAACAATCCGCCCCGCATCCAGATCGGCCTGATCGAATGTTCACGTTCCTGGGATGAGCGTGAAACAGTGCCGCGGATCGCCACTTCAAGGGGAATTCAATGACCATCCGTATGCGTATCACGCTGCTCGTGATACTGACGTTCATCGCCATCGCAGGCATCGGCGGCTATGCGATGTACCAGTCCCGCGGTAGCGCGGTCGAAGTCAAATCCGTGACCGAGGGCGTGATGCCCAGCGTGCTGGCCTCGTCCGACCTGATGGGCCAGCTCAAGGACGTGCAGCTGGCGGCGATGGTGATGGTCACCGAAACCGACAACCAGCTGGTCGTGCAGGAAAACGAAAAGCTGGCCGAGAAAAAGGCGGTGCTCGAAAAAGCCCTGGCGCTGCAGGAAAAGCAGGCCGACGGCGTGGCCCAGCGCGGCCTGATCGTGCAGGCCCAGGAAAGCCTGGACAACTACTTCGGCGCCATCGACAACACCGCCAAGTTCAAGCTGGCCGGCAAGAACGAGATCGCCCAGGCGCAGTTCTTCGGCGGCGTGATGCAGTACCAGACCGAGCTGGAAGGCATCGTCAACACCCTGCGCATCGAGAAGAACCGCTTCAAGGACAACGCGATCGCCTCGCTCAACGGCAAGCTGTCGCAAACCACCACCACCATCACCATGGTGACCATCGTGGCCGTGCTGCTGCTGGGCGGCATCGGTTTCCTGCTGTACCGCCAGATCACCGGCCCGATCAGCCGCATGTCGACCATGATGGGCGAGATCGCCACCAGCCAGGACTTCACCCGCCGCCTGCCGGTGCAGCGCATGGATGAAGTGGGGCACTCCATCGTCGCCTTCAACGGCATGGTGGAAAAGATCGAGGAAGCCTCGGCCCAGGTGCGCCAGAAGACCGCCGACATGCAGGCCATGCTGCAGAACATTCCGCAGGGCATCCTGACCATCGTCGACGGCAACAAGATCCACCCCGAATACTCGGCCTTCCTGGAGACCGTGTTCGAGACCTCCGACATCGCCGGCCGCGACCTGATGGACCTGGTGTTTTCCGGCACCAACCTGGGCGCCGACACGCTGTCGCAGATCGAAGCCATCGGCGGCGCCTGCATCGGCGAGGACGTCATGAACTTCGAGTTCAACGAACACCTGATGGTGGGCGAGCTGGAAAAGACCATGGCCGGCGGCAACAAGAAGATCCTCGACCTGTCGTGGTCGCCGATCACCGACGACAACGACATGGTGATCCGACTGATGCTGTGCGTGCGCGATGTCACCGAGCTGCGCCAGTTGGCCGCCGAGGCCAACGAACAGAAGCGCGAGCTGGAAATGATCGGCGAGATCCTCGCCGTGGCGCCGGCCAAGTTCGCCGAGTTCATCGGCAGCGCGCGCCGCTTCCTGGACGAGAACGAGCAGATCGTGCATCAGAACCCGGAAGCGACCGCGTTCGCCATCGCCAAGCTGTTCCGCAACATGCACACCATCAAGGGCAACGGCCGCACCTATGGCCTGCTGCACCTGGCCAACGTGGTGCACGACGCCGAACAGCACTATGACGACCTGCGTCATCCCGAAACCGGCGCCGTGTGGAGCCAGGAACACCTGCTGCTGCAACTGGCCCAGGTGCGCGAGATCATCGACCGCTACGCCCGCATCAACGACGTCACGCTGGGCCGCGGCAGCGCCGCCGCCGAAGCCTCGGAGGCCGGCCCGGGATATGAACGCCATGTCCTGACCATCGACCGCAAGCACATCCAGGAAAGCCTGCACCGCCTGGAGCACGTCAATACCGCCAACCTGCACGAGCTGGTGGCCGTGCGCAACGAGGTGCGCCGCACGCTGCGCCTCCTGGGCACCGAGGCCGTGCAGGACGTGTTGGCGCCGGTGACCGATTCGCTGCCGGCGCTGGCCGCCGACCTGGGCAAGGCGGCGCCGGTAGTCGAGATCGAAGACAACGGCTACGTGGTGCACAGCTTCGCCTCGCCGCTGCTGCAAAACGTCTTCATGCACCTGATCCGCAATGCCGTGGACCACGGCCTGGAAGGCACGGCTGAGCGCGTCGCCGCCGGCAAGCCGGAAGCGGGCGCCATCAAGCTGGAAATGGGCGTGATGGACAACCTGTTCCAGATGGCGCTGTCGGACGACGGCCGCGGCCTGGCCCTGCAGCGCGTGCGCCAGATCGGCATCGAAAAGAACCTGATTACGGTCGACCAGGCCCTGAGCGACGCCGAACTGGCGCGCCTGATCCTGCAGCCCGGCTTCTCCACCCGCAGCGAAGTGACCGAAGTGTCCGGCCGCGGCGTGGGCATGGACGCGGTGCTGGACTTCGTGACCCGCGAACACGGCAAGATCGAGATCCGCTTCACCGATACCGCCGAGGGCGCCGCCTTCCGTCCGTTCCAGATCATCGTGATGCTGCCCGAGAGCGTGGCGGTGGAAGTGGACGGCATCGACGTGCCTTATCCGGTGGCCGGCCAGGAGCCAGGCCATCCGGTACAGCTGCCGCAGGACGGCAACCCGCAGGTCGCCTGAGTCGGCCTGAAGGACGCGAAGACAGATGCATAGCAGCAAGCAAGTAATGGTGTGGAAATGACTTTCATGTGGAACTCGATACTCTTCCTGGCGCTGGGCGCCGCGCTGGCCGGACTGCCGATGGCGGTGCTGTGGAAGCGCCAGCAGCGCCGCGCGGCGCGCATGATCGACCTGGAGCAGGTCGAAGCCATCAAGCGCAGCGTGCAGCAAACGCTGGAGGAGCAGCAGCGCGACCTCGCCGGCCATCAGCTGCAGCTGGAGGAGGAGCGCCGCGACGGCGAGCGCCGCATGGCGGAATTGCACCGCGAGAGCGAGGCGATGATCGCGCGCCTGAGTTCCAGCAAGTCCGAGAGCATGGCGCGCGTGATGGAGAATTGCGACGCCTCGCAAGACACCATCGCCAGGCTGCTGGGCCTGATCCGCACCTTCGAGCGCTGGCATGACGACATGAACGTGCTGATCTCGCACAACCGCGAGATGCACCGCAAGAACGACGAGTTCGCGCTGATCGTCAACCAGGTCATCATCGTCGCGCTCAACGCCTCGATCGAGGCCGCGCGCGCCGGCGCCCACGGCCGCGGCTTCGCCGTGGTGGCCTCCGAGGTGCGCGACCTGGCGCAGCGCGCCGAGAAGCTCTCCAAGAGCTATCGCGCCAACCTGTACCAGAACGACCTGATCACCACCACCACCTTCCAGGACCTGCAGGCCGGCGGCAAGATGATCATGGGCGCGGTCATCGGCCTGGACCTGATCAACAAGAAGACCAGGGACGCGCTGGCCGAGGCGGCCTGAGCATGGAAGAGATGACCGGCCAGACGACGGGCAGCCAATTGATCAGCCCATCCGCCAGGGACGGCTTCGACACGCTGCTGCAGCAGGCCCTGAAGGCCAGCATGGTGCCGTCGGACGCCAGCGCCGAGATCTCGGTGATCGATGACATCGCCGCCATCAGCGAGAAGAAGATCGTGGTGCTGACGGTGTCGTCCTACCTGTTTCGCCTGATGGTGATGCTCCATTTCTCGCCCGACGCCGCGACCCGGGGCCATTTCGCGCGCCTGAACCGGGTCGATCCGTCCGAGATGGACGACCAGGGCTTCATGGACGCCATCGCCGAATGCGGCAACCTGTGCTGCGGCATCCTGAACCGCGACCTGGGGCGTTTCTTCCCGCACCTGGGCATGTCCACGCCCAATGTGATCGACAGCCACTGCGCGGCCTACCTGCAACGGCTCAATGCCGAGCACATCCGGCATTTCGCCATCGATGTCCCGGAGTCGCCGCGCCTGCACGTCTCCCTGTGCGTGTCGGCCTACGCCGAGATGGATTTCGCGGTGTCGGCCGACGAGCAGGACGTCAGCACCGGCGAGCTGGAACTGTTCTGATACGGAGAGAAGAGTGAACATGGATACCGCAATCACCAGCAAGGTGCTGGTGCTGGACAAGGATGCCGACTGCTACGGCACCATCAAGTCCTTCTGCGAACGCAACAACCTGGTCGGCCTGAAGGCGCATGAGGAACACGTGATGGCGGTGCTGCGCAGCAACGTCGACCTGGGCGGAGTGATGCTGTCGGAAAGCCTGGCCGGGCTGGGCGGCGACGGCCGCGGCCTGGCGCGGCGCATCCATGAGGTGCGCCCGGAGCTGCCGATCTTCCTGCGCCGCCGCCGCGAGGCCGCGCAAGACGACGCGATCGACGCGCGCGAGGCGGGCCTGTTCAGCGCGGTCTACCGCATCGAAGACATCGACGCGCTGGCGCCTGCGGTGGCGGCCTCGATCTTCAGCCAGAGCTATCCGAACGCGCTGGTGCGCGGCATCGCCGAAATCAGCCGCATGGTGCTGGAGAGCCAGTTTCCGGCCATGAACGTGGACATCGACAAGCCTTACCTGGTGCGCGACCGCATCATCTTCGGCGAGGTATTTACGCTCATTCCGCTGGAAAGCAGCTGGTGCCGCGGCTACATGATGCTGCAAGCCGAGCAGCGCGCGCTGCAGGAGCTGGTGCCGGGCGAGCAGGGGGATTTCCGCGACCTCAACAACGCGCTGGGCGAGATCACCAACCTGATCTGGGGCTGGTTCAAGAACCGCTTCATCAACCAGACCCATGTGGTGCAGCAGCTGAGCCAGGTGCCGATCATCATCAACCACCAGCACCGCTACATCTCGTTCGGCTCGGACGATGCGCAGTTGTGTTTCAAGTATGTGCTCACCGGCAAGGACGGTGGCGCGCCGGTGACCCTGCTGCAGCGCTTCATCTTCAACCTCTCCTGGTCGCCCGAAGACTTCACCGAGAACCAGACGTCGGTGGAAGAGCTGTTCGAATCGGGCGAGCTGGAACTGTTCTGAACACAAGCGTCCCGAGATCCTCGCTTCGCTTTTATTTTTGCATTCATCATCGAGAGAGAAACAACATGGCACAAATCCTGGTAGTGGACGATTCGAGCACCGTGCGCGCCGAAGTCGGCGATTTCCTGAAGAAGAACGGCCTGGACGTGGCGCTGGCCGTGGACGGCCGCGACGGCCTGAACAAGCTGAAGGGCGACCCGGCGATCAAGCTGGTGGTGTCGGACGTGAACATGCCCAACATGGACGGCCTGACCATGGCCGAGAAGATTCGCAGCGAACTGGGCAATGCCGCCGTCAACATCATCATGCTGACCACCGAGAACTCGCCGATCATGAAGGAACGCGGCAAGGCCGCCGGCATCAAGGGCTGGATCGTCAAGCCGTTCAAGGGCGACGCAGTGCTGCCGACGTTCAAGAAGCTGGTGGGGGCGTAAGCCGATTCAGCCAGGACGCCGGCGGCGGGTCTCGCCGGCGCGTAGCTGACCGCGTAGTTGACCGCGTAGTTCACCGTACTCTGGGGGCCGGCCGCAAGGCCGGAAGAGGGGGAGTCAGCGCGTCGCCCCGAGAATGGCCGACGCTGTCTGTCTCTGTGGAACGCCGCCTGCGGGCGGCGTTTTGCTTTTTGGGCGTCCTATTGCTCTTCGAGCACCAGCTCGAAGCAGATCAGCACCGGGTTGCGCCCCCGCGCCAGCACGCCTTCGCAGACCTTGCCTTCGGGGTTGATCAGGGCGATTTCCAGCCGCGCGCGCAAGCCGTCCGGTCCGTTCTTCACTTCGCCGGAGCGCACCAGGATTTCGGTGGCACGGTCTTCCAGCACGCGGCCATCCTCGAAATCGGCGCCGATGATGCTGCCCACGCTGCCGCGAATCACGGCCTGGGCGATGCCGTGCGAACGGCAGGCCTCTTCGACGGCCATGGTCAGGTCCTCGTCCGGGCGGATGCGCGCCAGCACCACGCGCTTGCCGCCGGCCGGCTGTGCGGCGTCCGACAGGCGGGTCGGGTGGAACAGGGTGAAATTGGTCTCGGGGTCGTACTTCGTGGCCATGGTGGCGTCGTGCACGCCCCAGGCCTGCGCCTGGCCGGATTCTTCGACGATGGTCTTGTCCATCATCAGATGACCGCCCTGGGGCTGGCCGTCGCGGCCGCGCCAGACCGCGTGGCAATGCACGAAGGGCTCGCCGTCCTTGCGGCCGTAGGTGGCCACGGCGTACTCGATCAGCGTGCCTTCTTCCATGCTGTGCGGATCGCTGTAGAAGGCGGCGTGCTGGTCATCCACCGCCAGCGCGGGCATCAGGAAATGCAGCGGACGCACCCGCAGGTTCTCGAAGCGCACCGTGCCGCCGTCCATGCCGGCCTGGGCCAGCGGAATGCTCATGGCGTCGCGCAGGCTGCGGCCGGCCTGGAGCGTGAAGCTGTGCGACATGGCCTCGGCTTCGAGGCTGACGATGCGCACCGGGTCGGGCTTGCCGGGATGGCGGACGGTGCGGGCGAAGGCTGGGCGTGCTGACATGGGGTCTCCTGTGGCGTCTGGGGGATTGCGGCCTTTGCTGGCGTTGCCGGAGCATCGCCTGGCCATCGATGTGTATTCAGTAGACGATGTTTCGAATTATCCCGCTTTCCGGCCGGGCGTGCTGGTGAATGTTTTTAACCGGTCGCCGCCACGGCTGCAATACGGTACAAGACCGCCGCATGCGTGCTGGCTAGACTCGCCGTTTTCATGTTGACGAGGAGTTCCAATGAAGAGGGACGAGACACTGCAGGCCGGCGACGCCACTGTCGCTGCCGAGGAGTCGATTTTCGCCAGGCGTTGCGTGGTGGTGGTCGACGCGGCGCTGCCGCCGGGCAAGGCCGCCAACGCCGCGGCGGTGATTGCGCTGACTTTGGGCCAGCGCCATCCCGAACTGGTGGGGCCGCCGCTGGTGGATGCCTCCGGCGCGACGCACCCGGGCCTGATCCCGATCGGCATCGCCGTGTTGTCGGCGCCGGCCGAGGCGCTGGCGGGATTGCGGGCCAAGGCGGTGCAGGGTGGATGCGATGTGGTGGATTTCCCGGTGCAGGGCCAGCAGACCACCGACTACCAGGCCTTCATCGACGCCGTGGCGCAGGTCAGGGAAGAGGATCTGCGCTATGTGGGCATGGCGCTGCTCGGGCCGCGCAAGGCGGTCGGCAAGCTGGTGGGGAACCTGGCGCTGCTCAAGTGAAAATGAGGCGGGCGGCGCCTCAGGCCCTGACCGCGCTGCGGTAGGCGCCGGGCGTGAAGCCCATGATGCGGCGAAAGCTGCGGTTCATGTGGGCCTGGTCGGTGAAGCCGCAGTCGGCGGCCACTTCCGACAGCGGCCGGCCCAGGCGCATCAGCCGCATCGCGCGGCGTACGCGCGACTGGCGCTGGAATTCGTGCGGGCTCATGCCGGTGTCGCGGCAAAAGGCGCGATAGAGACGATAGACCGGCAGCCCTGAGACGCCGGCCACTTCATCGAGCCGCACGCGCTGGTCCAGGCGTTCTTCCAGGAAGTCGCGCGTCATGGCCACGGCCCGGTGTTCCTTGCCCGGTTCGCGCACCACCGGACCATCGGCGGCGTGGCGACGCATCAGGCGCGCCGCGAACTCCAGGTAGTGCTGCTGGCGCAGCAGGGCCGGGCCGTCTTCCTGCGAGCCCTGATGCACGGCGCTGAGCAGCATCGACAGTCGCCGGTCGCGGATGATCGGCCCCTTGATCGCCGCGCCGCGCAGCGGGCCTTCGTCGCCGACCAGGCTGCGCAGGTGATCCAGATCCACATACAGGGTGCGCAATTGCCAGCCGTCTTCATCGACCGGCCAGCCGGCGTGCGGCTCGTCGGCGCCGATGGCGTAGAGGTCGCCGGCGCGCGCGACGAATTCGGTGCCGGGCATGCGGATGCGAATGGCGCCCGCCGTCAGCAACGCGAAACAGGCGGTGTCGTGGGTGTGGACGTCGTAGGAAAAGTCATGGAAGCGTCCGCGCAACAGGTCGGCGCCGAGATCCTCGGCGCGCCAGAAGCGGGTCTCGGTCGATGCGGCGGACGCCATGGCTCAGAGCGGATTGGGCACGAGTTCGGCGATGCCGACGACAGTCGTCCAGGGCTTGACCTGCCAGCGCGTGACCAGGCCGTTGAGCACATACGGATCGGCGGCGGCGAATTTCTCGGCGTGCCCGGCGGCGCCTGCGAACAGCAGCAGCCCGCTTTCGGGCGGGTTGCCGACGGCGCCGCCGGCCAGCAGTTCGCCACGGGCGACGGCTTCTTTGCATAGTTCGATGTGCACGGCGCGATGGGCCGTACGGCGCTCCAGATAGTCGTCGACGAAGTCGTACATGAGCAGGTAGAGCATGATGATGTCCGGGGCGAAGTAAAAGAAGCAATATAGCACCGGGCTGCTTGCACGGCTGGCGGCGGCGCATGCAGGGATTTACCTGCGACCGCCCCTTGTGTTTGCGAGCGCCGGGCCCATATCGGACGGCAAGCCGTTTCCGGCGGACAGCGGCGAATATGAAATTTCGCTGACAGCCGGAACCATTCGGGCCTCGCGCCGCCTGATACTGATTCACCGAACCCACATGCAGCGGCGCAGATGGCCAAGCGGCATGCGAACAATAAAGACAAGACCATGACTCCATCGCCAAACCGCCGCACGCTGCTTATCGCGGGCGGCCTGTCCACTCTCCTGGGCGGCTGCGCCCTGGTCCGCGAACGTCCCGACAACAGCGCCGTGATCCGCCAGAAGCTGGCCGAACTGGAGAAACAATCCGGCGGCCGCCTGGGCGTGATGGCCATCGACAACGCCGGCGGCGCATCTTCGGACCGGGTCGGCTATCGCGAGACCGAGCGCTTTCCGTTTTGCAGCACCTTCAAGATCGTGCTGGTCGGCGCCATCCTCAACCGCAGCCTGGAAGACGGCAGCCTGCTGCAGCGCCGCGTGCGCTATGGCGCGGGCGAGCTGGTGGCGTATTCGCCGGTGACCGAAAAGGCGGTCGGCGCGGGCATGACGGTGAGCGGACTGTGCGCTGCGGCACTGCAATACAGCGACAATACCGCCGGCAACCTGCTGATCCGCGAACTGGGCGGCATTGCGGCGGTGAACGAGTATGCGCGCAAGATCGGCGACCAGGGTTTCCGGCTGGATCGCATGGAGACCGAGCTCAACAGCGCCGTGCCGGGCGACGAGCGCGACACCACCACGCCGCTAGCCATGGCGCAGACCCTGCAGGGCCTGACGCTGGGCGAGACGCTGCCCGAACTGCAGCGCCGCATGCTGGTGGACTGGATGCGCGGCAATACCACCGGCGGCACCCGCATCCGTTCGGCCATGCCGCGCGACTGGCAGATCGGCGACAAGACCGGCGGCGGCGACTACGGCACCACCAACGATGTCGCCGTGATCTGGCCGGGCAGCGAATCGCCGGTAGTACTGGCGATCTACTTCACCCAGACCGCCAAGGATGCGCCCATGCGCAACGACGTCGTGGCCGAGGCCGCGCGCATCGTGGGCGAACACTTCATCTGAGCGCAATCCCTTCCGTGGCGCGGAACGTAATGCGCCCTGGCTCTTCCAAGACTGAGCAGCTGCCGCGCCGGTGCGCCGCGGCGATGACCAGACCAGGGGGAGAACCATGAAGACGTTTCATTGCGACAACTGCGGCAAGCAGGTGTTCTTCGAAAACACCGTCTGCGGCAACTGCGGCTGGATGCTGGGTTACCAGCCCGATCTGCAGTCGATCGCCAGCTTTTCGCCGGAGCAACCGGCGGCGCCTGCGCCTGCCGCGACTGAGACCGCGCAGCCGTCCGCCGGCCGCTGGCGCAGCGTCAAGCCTGAAAACGCAGGGCGCGTGTTTCGGCAATGCGTGAACTACTGGCGCGAGAACATCTGCAACTGGATGATCGACGCGCAGAACCCGCACGAGCTGTGCGCCTCATGCCGCTTGACGCGCGTGATCCCCTCGCTGGAGGACGGCAACAACCGCGTGTTGTGGAGCCGCCTGGAGACGGCCAAGCGCCGCCTGCTGCATTCGCTGTGGATCATGGGCTTGCAGCCGGTGCCCAAGGCCGAGGATGAGGAGGCCGGACTGGCGTTCGAATTCCTGCAGGACATGCCGCATGGCGAGCGCGTGCTGACCGGCCATGCCGACGGCGTGATCACCATCAACATCGCCGAAGCCGATCCCGCCTATCGGGAGAAGGCGCGGGTGCAGATGGCCGAGCCTTACCGCACGTTGCTGGGGCATTTCCGTCACGAGAGCGGGCACTATTATTTTGACCGGCTGGTGGCGGGCTCCCCATGGCTGGAGCCGTTTCGCGCGATGTTCGGCGACGAGCGCCAGGACTACGGCGAGTGCCTGCAGCGTCATTACGACAACGGCCCGCCCGACAAATGGGAAGAAAGCTTCGTCAGCGCCTACGCCAGCAGCCATCCCTGGGAAGACTGGGCCGAGACCTGGGCTCACTACATGCACATGTTCGATACGCTGGAAACGGCATACTCGTGCGGGGTGCAGCTGCGCCCCCGCAACGCGGATGAGCAGAAGCTGGTGATCCACGCCCATCCGATCGCGGTCGGGTCATTCGACGAGCTGGTCAGCGAATGGTTTGCGCTGACCTATGTGCTCAACAGCCTGAACCGCAGCATCGGCATGCCGGATTCCTATCCCTTTACGTTGTCGACGCCGGTGCTGGACAAGCTGCGTTTCGTCCATGAGGTCGTGGGCGGACACGGCAAGCAGGCGCCTCCCGATGCCGCCCAGGCGCCGGCGGCGCCGGTTCAATAGGTGAGGGTGACGGTGACGGTGTCGGAATAGATGTCGGCCTTCGGCGCTTGCCCGGCCGGGATGCGGCCGTAGACGGTCAGGGTCTGCAGCAGGCCGTTGGCGGTGCCGGCGACGGTGTCGGTGCCGACGTTGGAGCCCCAGATGCTGGAGCGGCCGGAATTGCGATACAGCGCGTAGCTGAGCGTGTCGCCGGACAAGCCGGTCAGCTTGCGCACCGAGGTGGTGGCGCCGGAGCCGCTGCCGGCATCGAGGCCGACGTTGTAACTGGTGCCGAAGGTGCAGATCACGCTGATGCTGCCGGTCTGGTCCAGCTGGGCCATGTTGTACGAGCCGAAGGCGATGGTCGAACCGAAGACCAGGCACACCGACAGCACGTTCGAGCCGACGCTGATCGAGCCGCTGCCGGATGCGGCCATGGCGGGCATCGGATGGTTGATGGCAGTCGCAAAGGCGAGCGCCAGACTGAGTTTCCTGAAGTTCCTGCTTAGCATTTGTCGTTCCCCTGGCCGGATTGGCGGCGTGTTGCCGCCTTTTTCCTGTGTACCCCGGCAGTAGGAACTTTAGGTTGCGCTACCATGAACGCTAATCGGGTATTCCCCTAGCGCTGCTGAAATTGCGTTCAGGGTTTTCCTTAAAATCCACTGAAAGTCACGTTCTTGTGGTGCGGATGCATCAAACGGCGTTTTCCGTTTCGACGTCTATGCAAAGCCTGAAAAAAAAGCCCGGGAGCGAACTCCCGGGCTTTTTTGCGTGCGGCTGCCAGATCAGGGGGTCATTCTTCCCGGGATTCCAGCGCGCGGTTCAGGCTCAGCGCCGCCAGCGAGCCGACCGCGCCCGACAGCAGGTAGAAGCTGACGTAGGCCATGCCGAAGTGCGCCGACAAGCCCAGCGCCACCAGCGGGGCGAAACCGGCGCCCACCAGCCATGCCACGTCCTGGGTCAGGGCCGCGCCGGTGTAGCGGTAGCGGCTCTGGAAGTTGGCGGTCACAGCGCCCGCAGCCTGGCCGTAGGACAGGCCCAGCAGGCCGAAGCCGATCAGGATGAAGGCGTTCTGGCCGGATTCGCCGCCGTTCATCAGGGTCGGCACGAAGGCCGACAGGATGGCGATCAGCAACGCCATGGAGCCCAGCGTGGTGCGGCGACCGAAGCGGTCGGCGATGGCGCCGGAGATCACGATGCCCAGGGCCATGATGACGCCGCCGATGATCTGCACCACCAGGAAGCCCGCTGTTTCGCGCAGCGAATACAGCTTGATCCAGGACAGCGGGAACACCGTCACCAGGTGGAACAGGGCGTAACTGGCCAGTGCGGCGAGGGCGCCGATGAGGATGTTGCGTCCTTGCGTCGTGGTCAGCTCGATGATGCCGGCCGGCTCCAGTTCGCGTTCGTCCAGCAGCTTGGCGTATTCCGGGGTGGAAACGAGGCGCAGCCGTGCGAACAGCGCAACAACGTTAATGGCAAAAGCCACATAAAAAGGAAAGCGCCAGCCCCAATCCAGGAAATCTTCCGTGGTAAGATTCGCGAGCATATAGGCAAACAGGCTCGCCGCAATCACGAAACCAAGCGGCGCGCCAAGCTGGCCGAGGGCTGCATACCAACCGCGTTTGTTCTGGGGAGCATTCATGGCCAGCAGCGACGGCAGACCGTCCCAGGCCCCGCCCAGCGCAATGCCTTGTCCGACCCGCAGCAGCGACAGCAGGGCAATGGACCACATGCCTATATGGTCAAAAGTTGGCAGTAAGGCAATACCCGCCGTTGAAAAACCAAGCAGGAACAGCGCCAGCGTCAGTTTCACTTCTCTTCCGTAAGCCCGCTGGATCGCCATGAAGATCGCTGTGCCGATAGGTCTGGCCAGGAACGCGAACGCAAAGATCGTAAACGCGTAGAGCGTGCCTTCCAGCCTCTGTTCGAAAGGAAAGAAAATGGCCGGAAATACCAGTACTGACGCCAATGCGTACACGAAAAAGTCGAAATACTCGGACGCTCGTCCGATAACGACGCCGACGGCGATTTCACCGGGCTCGATATGCCCGTGATCGCGGGTTGCGGGAGGGACGTTGGATTGCGGCCGGAATTCGTCGGAACCCTGACCGTTGTGGATGCTGGTGCTTGCCATGGCTTTGTCTCCCACTGTTAGAGGTTTAGTCGCAGTACGAAAATCCCATCCCGACAGTTGTGGCATGACAGGGTGGGACAAAACGTCCAATCGCCAACACACTTTATTGCCGTTACATTAGCATGCTCTGCTACATACGACTGGACTTTTCCTCCATGGTTTCTCAAATACTCCGTCGCGGATTGCTTCTGCTGCCTGCTCTTTTGTTGGCTGGATGCAACACCGTAGTCATGAATCCCTCCGGCGACATCGCGAACCAACAGGCTCGCCTGATCGTCATCTCCACCGTCCTGATGCTGATCATCATCATTCCGGTGATCGTGCTGACCCTGCTGTTCGCCTGGCGTTATCGCAAAGGCAACACTTCGGCTCCCTACGAGCCGGACTGGGATCACTCGACCCGCCTCGAGCTGATCATCTGGGGCGCTCCGCTGCTGATCATCATCGCGCTGGGCCTGTTGACCTGGATTACCACCCACACGCTCGATCCGTACCGTCCGCTGTCGCGCATCGACGCCGAGCGCCCGCTGGCGCCGCAGGCCAAGACGCTGACCGTGGAAGTGGTGGCGCTGGACTGGAAGTGGCTGTTCATCTATCCGGAGCAGGGCATCGCTACCGTCAATGAGCTGGCCGCGCCGGTCGACACCCAGATCCAGTTCAAGATCACCGCCTCCAACGTGATGAACTCGTTCTACATTCCCGCCCTGGCAGGCCAGATCTACGCCATGCCGAGCATGGAAACCAAGCTGCACGCCGTCATCAACAAGGCCGGCGAGTACGAAGGCTTCTCGGCGAACTACAGCGGCGCGGGCTTCTCGCACATGCGCTTCAAGTTCCACGGCCTGGACCAGCAGGGCTTCGACGAATGGGTCAAGAAGGCCAAGGCCGAGTCCGGCACCATGAAGCGCGAAGACTACCTGAAGCTGGAACAGCCGAGCGAGCGCGAGCCCGCACGCATGTTCGGCACGGTCGATGCCGGTTTGTTCCACGACATCGTGAACCGCTGCGTGGCTGCCAACACGGTCTGCCTGGACAAGATGATGGCCAGCGACCTGAACGTGAAGCCCGGTCAGCAAAAGCATGAGTGATCGTTCCCAGCGCAGTAGCCGTATTGGTGCGGCGGCCCGTCGCCGCACCCTGATTTCCTTTTTCCCCGGGAAGTAAAGATGTCCGACAATTTTGACCTGATAAAGCTGATCTTCGGTCGCCTCAGCCTGGAAGCGATTCCATACCATGAGCCGATCCTGATTGGTACCTTCGCCATGGTGGCAGTGGGCGGCCTCGTGATGCTGGCCCTGCTGACCAAATACCGCCTGTGGGGCATGCTGTGGCGTGACTGGTTCACCAGCATCGACCACAAGCGCATTGGCATCATGTACATCATCCTCGCCATCGTGATGCTGCTGCGCGGCTTCGCCGATGCGCTGATGATGCGCGCCCAGCAGGCGATCGCCTTCGGCGACAACGCCGGCTTCCTGCCGCCGCACCACTACGACCAGGTCTTCACCGCCCACGGCGTGATCATGATCTTCTTCGTGGCCATGCCGCTGGTGACGGGCCTGATGAACTACGTCGTGCCCCTGCAGATCGGCGCGCGCGACGTGGCCTTCCCGTTCCTGAACAACTTCAGCTTCTGGATGACCACCTTCGGCGCGCTGCTGGTGATGGCTTCGCTGTTCGTCGGCGAATTCGCCCGCACCGGCTGGCTGGCTTACCCGCCGCTGTCCGGTATCCTGTACAGCCCTGACGTCGGGGTCGACTACTACATATGGGCGTTGCAGGTGGCCGGGGTAGGGACCTTGCTCTCGGGCATCAACCTGGTGGTGACCATCGTCAAGATGCGCGCCCCGGGCATGAACATGATGAAGATGCCCGTCTTCACCTGGACCTCGCTGTGCACCAACGTGCTGATCGTGGCCGCCTTCCCGGTGCTGACCGCCGTGCTGGGCATGCTGTCGCTGGACCGCGTCTTCGGCACCAACTTCTTCACCAACGACATGGGCGGCAACGCCATGATGTACGTGAACCTGATCTGGATCTGGGGCCACCCCGAGGTCTACATCCTGGTTCTGCCGGCGTTCGGCATCTTCTCTGAAGTCGTCTCGACCTTCAGCGGCAAGCGCCTGTTCGGCTACACCTCCATGGTGTATGCGACCGTCGTGATCACCATCCTGTCCTACCTGGTGTGGCTGCACCACTTCTTCACCATGGGTTCGGGCGCCAGCGTGAACTCGTTCTTCGGCATCACCACGATGATCATCTCGATCCCGACCGGTGCGAAGATCTTCAACTGGCTGTTCACCATGTACCGCGGCCGTATCCGCTTCGAAGTCCCCATGCTGTGGACCATCGGCTTCATGATCACCTTCGTGATCGGCGGCATGACCGGCGTGCTGCTGGCCGTTCCCCCGGCCGACTTCGTGCTGCACAACAGCCTGTTCCTGATCGCCCACTTCCACAACGTGATCATCGGCGGCGTGGTGTTCGGCATGTTCGCCGGCATCAACTTCTGGTTCCCGAAGGCATTCGGCTTCAAGCTGAACGAATTCTGGGGCAAGTGCTCGTTCTGGTTCTGGTTCGTCGGTTTCTACCTCGCCTTCATGCCGCTGTACGTCCTGGGCCTGATGGGCGTGACCCGCCGCATGAGCCACTTCGACGACCCGTCGCTGCAGATCTGGTTCGTGATCGCCGCCCTGGGCGCCGGTCTGGTCGGTCTGGGCATCCTGTCGTTCATCATCCAGATCGCCGTCTCGATCCGCGACCGCAAGAAGCTGGCCGACGTCACCGGCGACCCGTGGAACGGCCGTACCCTGGAATGGTCGACCTCGTCGCCGCCGCCTGACTACAACTTCGCCTTCACCCCGGTCGTGCACGACAACGACGCCTGGGCCGACATGAAGAAGAACAACTATCAGCGTCCGCTGGGCGATTTCGTGGAAATCCACATGCCCAAGAACACCGGCGCCGGCTTCATCATCGCCGCCCTGGCAGCAGCAGTGGGCTTCACCCTGATCTGGCAGATGTGGATCCCGGCCGTGGCCGCCTTCATCGCCCTGGTCGTGGCTACCATCGTCCACACCTTTAACTACAACCGCGACTACTACATCCCGGCCGACGAAGTCGTCCGTGTCGAAGCAGAGCGCACTCGCCTGTTGAATAGCCATGTCTGAAGCAATCAACCACACGGCCGACGCGACGCCAAGCTCGCGCTACTTCGTCCGCCATCATCATCCGGAGAACGGCACTCTGCTGGGCTTCTGGATCTACCTGATGAGCGATTGCCTGATCTTCGCCTGCCTGTTTGCGTGCTACGCCGTGCTCGGCCGCAACTACGCAGGCGGCCCGACCGGCGCCGAGCTGTTCGACCTGCCGCTGGTGGCGCTGAACACCGCGCTGCTGCTGCTGTCGTCGATCACCTACGGCTTCGCGATGCTGGCCATGCAAGCCAAGAAGCAGCAGAACACCATCTTCTGGCTGATCGTGACCGGCCTCCTGGGCGCGGGCTTCATCTACTTCGAACTGTATGAGTTCCTGCACCTGATCCACGAAGGCGCGGGCCCGCAACGCAGCGGCTTCCTGACCTCGTTCTTCGCGCTGGTCGGCACCCACGGCCTGCACGTATCCTTCGGCATCATCTGGCTGGTCGTGCTGCTGTTCCAGATCAACAAGCACGGCCTGACTCCGGAAAACGGCCGCCGTCTGATGTGCCTGTCGATGTTCTGGCACTTCCTGGACGTGGTCTGGATCGGCGTCTTCACCTTTGTCTACCTGATGGGAGTCCTGCCATGAGCCGCGGCCACCAAGAACACCCGGCCCGACCGATGGGCCATCACGACGACCATGGCCACGGCCACGGTCATGGCGACCACGCCGCGCATGGCAGCATGAAGGACTACGTCACCGGCTTCGTGCTGGCAGTCATCCTGACCGCCATCCCGTTCTGGCTGGTGATGAGCAAGGCGGTCGACAATTCCGCGCGCATGGGCATCATCCTGCTGGCCTTCGCGGCCGTGCAGATCGTGGTGCACATCAAGTACTTCCTGCACATGAACGGCAAGTCCGAAGGCGGCTGGAACATGCTGTCGATGATCTTCACCATCGTCATCGTGGGCATCACGCTGTCCGGCTCGCTGTGGGTCATGTACCACATGAACCACAACATGATGCCGACCATGTCGCCTGAAAACATGCCTACCGAGACTGTTCCCCAGTCGATGCAAGGCATGCAGGGCATGCAGGGCATGCAGCACAATATGCAGCAATCGAAATGAGCCTGACGCCACGTAATGTTGGCGTGACGAAAGGCAAAGAAAACGGAACCGCGAAAGCGGTTCCGGCATCCCGCTCAAAGGCCAGCCTGGTTTTCCTGGCCATTTGCGCGGGATTTTTCTTTCTGGCCTTCGCCGCGCTGGGAACCTGGCAGATCTATCGCCTGCAGTGGAAGCTGGCCCTGATCGCCAAGGTCGACGCCCGGGTGCATGCCGCGCCCGTGCCCGCGCCGGGCCATGAGGCCTGGCCGCAAGTCTCGGCCGACAACGACGAATACCGCCGCGTCACGCTCACCGGCCGCTACCTGTACGGCAAGACCACCGCCGTGCAGGCCAGCACCGACCTGGGCAGCGGCTCCTGGCTGATCACGCCGCTGCAGACCGCCGGCGGCGACGTCGTGCTGGTCAATCGCGGCTTCGTCAGCACTTCGCCGATCAAGCTGATCGCCACCACCGTCCAGGACGGTCCGGCCGAGCAGCCGGTCGAGGTGACCGGCCTGATGCGCATGAGCGAGAAGGGCGGCGGTTTCCTGCGCGCCAACGACGCGGCCCAGAACCGCTGGTATTCGCGCGACGTCGACGCCATTGCCGCCGCGCGCGGGGTAGGGGCGGTCGCGCCTTACTTCGTCGACGCCGACAAGGCCTCGTCGCAAGCCAATGCCGCGGTCGCGCCGGATGCGGAAAAGCCGGTCGGCGGACTGACCGTGATCGCCTTCCACAACAGCCATCTGGTCTATGCCCTGACCTGGTACGCGCTGGCGCTGATGGCGGCCGCCGCCGGCTGGTGGGTAGTGCGCGACGACCGCCGTCGCCGCGCCGGCCGTGCCGCTGCGGAGTAAGCCGGCATGAGCGCCGCCGACACGCCAGTCAAGCGCAGGACGCTCAGGGAGCGCTGGCAGCGCCTGCGCCAGGGAGAGGAAAACCCGGCCGGCCACCAGAACATGCTGCTGCTGATCCAGCTGCGTTGGCTGGCGGTGCTGGGACAGATCTCCACGATCGCCTTCGTGGTGCTGGTGTTCGGCATCCACCTGCCGCTGCCGCACATGCTGGAGGTGCTGTCCTGCCTGATCGCCTTCAACATCGCCAGCCACCTGCGCTGGCACGAACGGCGCACGGTATCCAACGCCGAGCTGTTCCTGGCGCTGCTGGTCGACGTGGCGGTGCTGACCTTCCAGCTCTATCTCTCGGGCGGCATTTCCAATCCGTTCGCCTTCCTCTACCTGATGCAGATCATCCTCTCGGCCGTGCTCCTGAAGCCCTGGTCGAGCTGGGCCATCGTCGGCGTCACCATGGCCTGCCTGGCCGGGCTGGCGCTGTTCTCCGAGCCGCTGGCGCTGCCGCCGGACCACAGCGCCGGGCTGTTCAGCCTGTACGTCGAAGGCACGCTGATCTGCTTCCTGCTCAACGCCGGCCTGATGGTGTTCTTCATCACCCGGATCAGCACCAACCTGCGCGCCGGCGACGCCTTGCTGGCCGACCTGCGCCAGCGCGCGGCCGAAGAGGACCATATCGTGCGCATGGGCCTGCTGGCCTCGGGCGCGGCCCATGAACTGGGCACGCCGCTGGCGACCGTCTCGGTGATCCTGGGCGACTGGCGCCGCATGCCTGAAATCAGCCAGCGCCCCGAGCTGCTGGACGACATCGCGGAGATGGAGGCCCAGCTGCAGCGCTGCAAATCCATCGTCAGCGGGGTGCTGCTGTCGGCCGGCGAGGCGCGCGGCGAATCCTCGGTCAAGACCACGCTCAACACCTTCCTCGACAGCGTCGCCGACGACTGGCGCCAGTCGCGTCCGGTGGAAACCTTCGAGTACCGCAACCTGATCGAACACGACCTGCCGGTGGCCTTCGACTCGGCCATCAAGCAGATGCTGGGCAACGTGCTGGACAACGCCTTCGAAGTGTCGCCCCAGTGGCTGTCGCTGCTGGTGAAGCGCGAAGAGGACCTGTTGCTGATCGAAGTGACCGACCACGGCCCCGGCTTCCCGGAGTGGATGCTCAATCAGATCGGCAAGCCCTACCAGTCCACCAAGGGCAAGCCCGGTCGCGGCCTGGGCCTGTTCTTCGTGGTCAACGTGGCGCGCAAGCTGGGCGGGCGCATCTCTGCCCGCAACCGCGAAGGCGGTGGCGCGCAGGTGACGCTGGCCTTGCCGCTGGCAGCCATCAGCCTGGAAGACGCGGCGGACGCGCCGGGCGCGGCCTGATACCCGTCCGCACATTTTTTTTGAGCCGCCTCAAACCGCGCCGGGCGGGCGTTTGACGCCGATCAATCCCGATTTCATACCTTGGTGTAAGTGCCAAAGCCCAAACTCGCCATACAATAGCGGGTTGGGAAAGTAGAAATAATTGATGGGAACGCAACATGACGGCAGCTGATCGCCTGCTACTGATCATCGAGGACGACGCCGCCTTCGCCCGCACCCTGGGCCGCTCGTTCGAACGCCGCGGCTACAAGGTGCTGCAAGCCTCCAACCAGGACGAGGCGGCCATTCACCTGAAAGACCACAACCCGGGCTACGCCGTGGTCGACCTGAAACTCTCCGGCAACGCTTCGGGCCTGGCCTGCGTGCAGATGCTGCACGCCCATGACGAAGCCATGCTGATCGTGGTGCTGACCGGTTTCGCCAGCATCACCACGGCGGTGGAGGCGATCAAGCTGGGCGCCTGCCAGTATCTTGCCAAGCCTTCCAATACCGACGACATCGAGGCCGCCTTCGGCCACGTCGCCGGCATGTCCGATCTCGAGCTGCCGGCCCGCGCGACCTCGATCAAGACGCTGGAATGGGAGCGCATCCACGAAATGCTGGTCGAGACCGACTTCAACATCTCCGAAACCGCCCGCCGGCTCGGCATGCACCGCCGCACGCTGGCCCGCAAGCTCGAAAAGCAGCGCATCAAGTAGGGCGGGCGACCCCGCCTGAGACCGCCCCGGGCCCGATCGGCCGACAGCGGTTATCATTACGCCCGCAGCGCCGCCGCCACAGCTTGCGGCGCGGGAACGCAACGACACCAGAAGGGAACAACGTGAACTATCGCATCGGTTTTCTCCAGCGCGGCATCCTGCTGAGCGCCGCCGCAGCCTCGTTCGCCGCCGCCGGCGGCGCGCAGGCCCAGGCCACCATCAAGATCGGCGAGATCAACAGCTACAAGGCCCAGCCGGCCTTCCTCGAGCCGTATCGCCACGGCTGGGAAATGGCGGTCGAGGAAGTCAATGCCGCCGGCGGCGTGCTGGGCAAGAAGCTGGAAGTGGTGGCGCGCGACGACAACGGCAATCCGGGCGACTCGGTGCGCATCGCCGAGGAGCTGGTGGCGCGCGAGCGCGTGGCGCTGCTGTTCGGCGGTTTCCTCTCCAACACCGGCCTGGCGCTGACCGACTATGCCAGACAGCACAAGGTGTTCTTCCTCGCCGCCGAGCCGCTGACCGACAAGATCGTCTGGCAGAACGGCAACAAGTACACCTACCGCCTGCGTCCCTCGACCTACATGCTGGTCGCTTCGGTCGTGAAGGAAGCCGTCAAGCTGAAGAAGAAGCGCTGGGCCATCGTCTATCCCAACTATGAATACGGGCAGTCGGCCGTGGCCAGCTTCAAGGCGCTGATGAAGCAGGCGCAGCCGGACGTGGAGTTCGTCGCCGAGCAGGCGTCGCCGCTGGGCAAGATCGACGCCGGCTCGGTGACCCAGGCGCTGGCCGACGCCAAGCCCGATGCCATCTTCAACGCGCTGTTCGCGGCCGATCTCGGCAAGTTCGTGCGCGAGGGCAATACCCGCGGCCTGTTCGACGGCGTGGAAGTGGTGTCGCTGCTGACCGGCGAGCCGGAATACCTGGATCCGCTGAAGAACGAGGCACCGGTGAACTGGATCGTGACCGGCTATCCCTGGTATGCGATCAATACCCCCGAGCACAAGAAATTCGTCGACGCCTATCGCAAGAAATTCAACGACTATCCGCGCAACGGCTCGCTGGTCGGCTATAGCGCGCTGATGTCGATTGCCGCAGGCATCAAGAAGGCCGGCAGCCTCGACGCCGACAAGCTGGCCGCCGCGTTCTCGGGCCTGAAGGTCGATACGCCGGTGGCGCCCATCGTCTATCGCGCGCAAGACCACCAGTCCACGTTGGGCGCCTTCGTCGGCCGCACCGGCGTCAAGGATGGCCGCGGCATCATGACCAGCTTCACTTATGTGGACGGCGCCGCGCTGCAGTTGCCGGACGCCGAAGTGAAAAAGCTGCGCCCGGCCGACTGATCTTTCCTCCGATGTCCATCCCGCCAAGGCAAGCGTCGCGACCATGACGCTTGCCAGCCTCACCGTCCAGCTGATCAACGGCCTGGCCGACGCCTCCGCCATGTTCCTGGTGGCGGCCGGCCTGTCGCTGATCTTCGGCGTCACGCGCATCGTCAACTTCGCGCACGGCTCCTTCTACATGCTGGGTATCTACATCGCCTACAGCCTGGTCGACGCCATCGGCGCCACCGCCGTCGGTTTCTGGGGCGCGGTGCTGCTCTCGGCCTGTATCGTGGCCGTCATCGGCGCGCTGGTCGAGGTCGCCATCCTGCGCCGCATCTATCGCGCGCCCGAACTGTTCCAGTTGCTGGCTACGTTCGCGCTGGTGCTGGTGATCAAGGACGCCGCGCTCTGGTACTGGGGGCCGGAAGACCTGTTCGGCCCGCGCGCGCCCGGCCTGGCCGGCGCGGTGCGGCTGCTGGACCGGCGCCTGCCGCAATACGACCTGCTGCTGATCGGCATCGGCCCGCTGGTGTTCGCGCTGTTGTGGCTGCTGACCAACCGCACCCGCTGGGGCACCCTGATCCGCGCCGCCACGCAGGACCGAGAGATGCTGGGCGCGCTGGGCGTGAACCAGTCCTGGCTGTTTACCGCCGTGTTCGCGCTGGGGTGTTTCCTGGCCGGCCTGGGCGGGGCGCTGCAAGGGCCGCGCATGCCGGCCAACCTGGCGCTGGACCTCGATACCATCAGCAATGCCTTCGTGGTGGTGGTGGTCGGCGGCATGGGCTCGATCGGCGGCGCCTTTGCCGCGGCCTTGCTGATCGCCGAAGTCAAGGCGCTGTGCATCGCGCTGGGCAACGTCTCGCTATTGGGCATCGACTTTTCGCTGTCGCGGCTGACGCTGGTGGTGGAGTTCCTGGTCATGGCGGCGATCCTGGTGGCGCGCCCCTGGGGCCTGTTCGGCAGGCCGCTGGCGGCAGTGCGCAGCAGCGCCGCGCATGAAGCGCCGCTGCCCGCGGCCAGCCGCATGTCGCGCCTGTCGGGCATCGCGCTGCTGGCGGTGCTGCTGGCCCTGCCGCTGCTGGCGCCGGCCTATCCGTACCTGCCGGTGCTGATGGTGGAAATCCTGGTGGCCGTGCTGTTTGCCGCCAGCCTGCATTTCATGATGGGGCCGGGCGGCATGGCGTCGTTCGGGCATGCCGCGTTCTTCGGCCTGGGCGCATATGGCGCGGCCCTGTTCGTGCTCAAGCTGCAATGGTCGATGGCGGCCGCCTTCATCGCCGGTCCGGCGGTGGCGATGCTGGGCGCCTTGCTGTTCGGCTGGTTCTGCGTGCGCCTGTCCGGCGTCTACCTGGCCATGCTGACGCTGGCCTTCGCGCAGATCGTGTGGGCCGTGATCTACCAGTGGGACGGCTTCACCGGCGGCAGCAACGGCCTGGTCGGCATACGCGCCGACGAGGTGTTCGCTACGCCCACGGCCTACTACTATCTGGCGCTGGCCTGCACCGCGCTCGGCGTGTGGCTGTTGCGGCGCCTGGTCTACGCGCCGTTCGGCATGGCGCTGCGCGCCGCGCGCGACTCCGCCGTGCGCTCCGAAGCCCTGGGCATCGACGTGCGGCGCGTGCAGTGGCTGGGATTCGCGGCGGCCGGCCTGTTCTGCGGCCTGGCCGGCGTGCTGTTCGCGTTCTCCAAGGGCAGCATCTCGCCCGAGGCGGCGGGTGTCGGCCGTTCGGTCGATGCGCTGGTGATGGTCATGCTGGGCGGCGTGCAGAGCTTGGCCGGTCCGTTGCTGGGCGGCGCGCTGTTTACCTGGCTGCAGGACCTGGTGGCGCGCGAGACCGACTACTGGCGCGCCTTGCTGGGCCTGGTGATCCTGGCGCTGGTGTTGCTGTTCCCGGGCGGCGTGGCCGGCGCGTTGCGGCGCATCGGGTCCCGCGGCAGGGAGGAGGGCGCATGAGCCTGCTCCAGGTGCAGCATCTGTCCAAGTCCTTCGGCGGCGTGCGCGCGCTCGACGATGTCTCGTTCGCGCTGCCCGCAGGGCAGCTGCTGGCGCTGATCGGCCCCAACGGCGCGGGCAAGTCGACCTGCTTCAACATCATCAACGGCCAGTTGCGTCCCGATGGCGGCGCCGTGCTGCTGGACGGCGAAGACATCGCCGGCATGGCCGCGCGCCAGATCTGGCGGCGCGGCGTGGGCCGTACCTTCCAGGTCTCGGCGGCGTTCCATTCGATGACCGTGCTGGAGAATGTGCAGGCGGCCCTGCTGTCGCACCATCGCAAGCTTTCCCAGCTGTGGCGCCCGGCCTCGGCCTACTTCCGCGACGAGGCCATGCAACTGCTTGAGCAGGTGGGCATGGCCGGGCAGGCGCAGCGCGCCTGCGCAGTGCTGGCCTACGGCGACATCAAGCGGGTCGAGCTGGCGATGGCGCTGTCCAATGCGCCGCGCCTGCTGCTGATGGACGAGCCCACCGCCGGCATGGCCGCGCACGAACGCAACGAACTGATGGCGCTGACGCGCCGCCTGGTCAACGAGCGCGGCATCTCGGTGCTGTTTACCGAGCACAGCATGGACGTGGTGTTCGCCCATGCCGACCGCATCATCGTGCTGGCGCGCGGCAAGCTGATCGCCGCCGGCGACGCGCAGGCGGTGCGCAACGACCTGCTGGTGCGCGAAGTCTATTTCGGCTCCGGCAACACCTTCGAGACGGCGCGGGAGGAGAGGGCATGAGCACGCCGCTGCTGCAGGTACAGGGATTGAACGGCTTCTACGGCCGCGCCCACATCCTCTTCGATCTTGAACTCGAGGTCGCGCGCGGCGAAGTGGTCGCCCTGATGGGGCGCAACGGCGCCGGCAAGTCGACCACGCTGAAGGCGCTGATGGGACTGCTGGAAGGCACGCAGGGCCGGGTCAGCTTCGACGGGTGCGAGGTGTCGCGCATGGCGCCGTACCGGCGTGCGCGCCTGGGGCTGGGCTTCGTGCCGGAAGACCGGCGCGTGTTCACCGACCTGTCGGTGCTGCAGAACCTGGAAACCGGCCGCCAGCCGCCGCGCCCCGGCGCGCCGCAATGGACGCCGCAAGCCCTGTTCGAACTCTTCCCCAACCTCGGCGCCATGCCCGATCGCCCCGGCGGGCAGATGAGCGGCGGCGAACAGCAGATGCTCACCATCGCCCGCACGCTGATGGGCAATCCGCATTTGGTGCTGCTGGACGAACCCTCCGAAGGCGTCGCGCCGGTGATCGTGGAGCAGATGGCGGCGATGATCGCCAGGCTCAAGGAAGCCGGCATGGCGGTGCTGTTGTGCGAGCAGAATTTCCATTTCGCGCGGCTGGTCAGCGACCGCGCCTATCTGCTCGACCATGGCCGCATCGCCTACCGCGGCACGCTCGACGGCGCCCAGGCTCATCAGTCGGAAAGTCTTTCCTAGCGCGGCGCGTCGCCGATCGGCGACATGCCTGGGCAGTGTTTCCGAAATTCAATTGGAACCAGCCATTGCCGCGTTGTCCAACCTGTAACAAGCTCATCTGACCTGCGCGCAAGCGCGGGCGGATCGGGCTTTTCCTGTTCCATTGAATCGGCGGCAGCGGCATCGGCCGACGCCACGGAGATGACGCCGCCGCATCGACCAGGGAGACCCAACCGATGCAGAGTAACGACAACGACAATCCATACCGCCTGTCCGCCGCGGAATTCAACGAGCGCGGCGACGAACCGCGCAGCCACGTTTCCGTGGGCGACGACGCCAACGACATCTTCTTCGCCGCCGTCGAGATGACGCGCATGCCCATGATCGTGTCCGACCCGCGCCGCCCCGACAATCCCATCGTCTTCGTCAACAACGCCTTCATCAACATGACCGGCTACACCCGCGAGGACGTGATCGGCAAGAACTGCCGCTTCCTGCAGGGGCCGGAGACCGACCGTGCCGCGGTGGCGCAGATCCGCCGCGCCATCGAGCAGCGCAAGGAGATCGCCACCGAGATCCTCAACTACCGCAAGAACGGCTCGTCGTTCTGGAATGCGCTGTTCATCTCGCCGGTCTACAACAAGCACGGCGAACTGGCCTATTACTTCAGCTCGCAGCTGGACATCAGCCGCCGCCGCGACGCCGAGCAGGCGCTGGGCCAGGCGCGCAAGATGGAGGCGCTGGGCCAGCTGACCGGCGGCATCGCCCACGACTTCAACAACCTGCTGCAGGTCATCAGCGGCTATCTCGACATCATCGGCCTGACGCTGCGCAGCGACGACCCGGACCTGTCGCGCATCGCGCGCAGCGCCGACAGCATCCGCAGCGCCTCCAACAAGGCCGCGATGCTGACGCAACAGCTGCTGGCCTTCGCGCGCAAGCAGCGCCTGGAAGGGCGCACCATCAACCTCAACTCGCTGACCGAGGGCTTTACCGACCTCGTGCGCCGCACGCTGGGCGGCGAGATCGACGTGCAGACCAACCTGGCGCCGGACCTGTGGAACTCGCGGCTCGATCCCACCCAGATGGAAGTCGCGCTGCTCAACGTGCTGATCAACGCGCGCGACGCCATGAGCGGAAAGGGCAGCCTGCGCATCGACACCACCAACGAATCGCTGGCCGCCGGCGAGCCGGCGCTGGAGCTGGGCCTGAAGCCGGGCAATTATGTCTCCATCGCCATCGTCGACGACGGGCCGGGCATCCCCGCCAACATCCTGCCGCGCGTGATGGATCCTTTCTTCACCACCAAGGACGAAGGCAAGGGCACGGGGCTGGGACTGTCGATGGTGTACGGCTTCGTGAAGCAGTCCGGCGGCGCGGTCAGGATCACGTCCGAGGAGGGCGGCGGCACTACCGTGCGCATGTATTTCCCGTCGACGCAGGACGAGGTCGGCGGCCCGTTCGAGTACGAGAGCCATACGCCGGATCAGGGTGGCCACGAGCACATTCTGGTGGTGGACGATAGAATTGAAGTTGCGGAGCTGGCCCAGGCGATGCTGGAAAGCCTGGGCTATCGGGTCAGCATGGTCAATTCGCCGGCCGAAGCTCTGCAGCTGATCAGGAGCGGCAAACGCGTGGACCTGCTGTTTACCGACCTCATCATGCCGGGCAACATGAACGGCGTGCTGCTGGCCCGCGAGGCGATGCGCGCGGCGCCCGCGATCAAGGTGCTGCTGACCACCGGCTACGCCAGCGAATCGATAGAACGCCATGACGCCGCGGGAGAATTCCCCGTCATCGGCAAGCCTTACCGCCACGATGAGCTGGCGCGCAAGATACGCATCGTCCTCGACGGCGCCACCGGCGTAAGCTGAACCACACGCCGCAGCACCAGCCGCCGGGCCCAACCATTTGGGAAGGATCTTCATGGAACTGGAACACATGCTGGCCAGGGCGGAGTCGCTGGCCTACCGCATCTCTTCCGAATTCAACGGCCAGCCGCTGCCGGAAGACGAGCGCGCCTGCGCCGCGATCGGCTGCCTGACGGTGGCCCAGCAGCACCACAGCGCCATCATCATCCTGTTCAGGAACGACATGCCGGTGCACGCCGCCGCCTTTGCGCTGATCCGGCACCAGATCGAAACCGCCTTCAACGCGCTGTGGCTGTGGTACTGCGCCACCGACGACGAGATCGCGCGCTTCATGCAGGACGGCAGCGGCAAGACCGTGCGCCAGCTGGTGGCCCAGGTCGACGGCGTGCTGGCCGGCCGCGCCGGCGACGAGGCCTCGATCATCCGCAGCCACTGGTCGCAACTGAGCGACTTCGTGTTCTCGGGCGAGCGCCGCATCCGCCACTGGCTGGACGCCAACGTGGTCGATGCGATCTATTCGGAAGACGCGGTCGCCGAGCTGGTGGACCTGTCGAACTCGATTGCCGAGCTGGGCCTGGCCACCTACCGCAGCCTGAGCGGCGGCGCGGCCGACATGCCGGTCGCCGAGCAGCCGCGCGACAAGGCCGTCAAGTAGGGCGCTGCGGGAGGCCCAGCGCGGCAGCGTCCAGCAGCTGCGACGCGCGCTCGGCATCCAGCGCCGGATCCCATGGCAACCCGCCCAGCAGGGGCGCACCGATGCGTTGCGCGAGACTGTCCGTCATGGCCTGCGCATAGGGCTCGTGCGGATCGATGCAATTGGCCACCCAGCCCGCCAGCGGCAGCGACCTGGCCGCAATCGCCTGGCAGGTCAACAAGGCGTGGTTGATGCAGCCCAGCCTTATTCCCACCACCAGCACCACCGGCAAGCCCAGCCGCGCCGCCAGCTCGTCGCTGTTGTGCTTGGCGTCCAGCGGCACGACGAACCCGCCGGCGCCTTCCACCACCACCGCCGGGGCGATCCCGGCGATCTCGCGGTAGCAACGCTCGAGATGATCGATGTCGATGACCACGCCTTCTTCCGCCGCCGCGATGTGCGGAGCGGTGGCGCGCTTGAGCAGATAGGGATTGGCCAGTCGCGCCGGCAACGCCACATCCGATGCCGCGTGCAAGGCGTCGGCATCCTCGTTGCGCCAGCGGGCGCCGTCATGGAAGGCGCCGGAGGCCACCGGTTTCATTCCCGCCGCCGGCAGGCCGTGCGCGGCATGCAGCCGCAGCAGCGCCGACGCCACCAGGGTCTTGCCCACGCCGGTATCGGTGCCGGTCACGAACAGGCCGCGCGCCTGCCTGGTTTGCGGCGTCTTCATCGCATCACCGCCTCGAACGTTGCATATGCCTGCCGGGCCAGCCATTGCGCCTGCTCATCATCAAGGATGTAGGGCGGCATCAGGTAGATCGTATTGCCGATGGGGCGCAGCAGCAGTTCGTTCTGTGCCGCCTGCTGTGCGAAGCGGCGCGCAAAGGTCGCGGCGACGGCGGGATCGGGCAGGATCGCGTCGCAGGCCCAGATCATGCCGGTGCGACGGTAATGCGCGATGCGCGCGTCCTGCGCCAGCGGCAGCAGCGCGGCGTCCATCGTCTGGGCGAAGCGGCGGTTGCGTTCCAGCACCTGCTCGTCCTCGAAGATCGCCAGCGTCTCCAGCGCCGCGCGGCAGGCCAGCGGATTGCCGGTGTAGGAATGCGAATGCAGGAAGCCGCGGCGCACATCGTCATCGTAGAACGCCTGGTAGATGTGCTCCTGCGCCATCACCAGCGAGAGCGGCAGGTAGCCGCCGCTGATGCCCTTGGACAGGCACAGCAGGTCGGGCCAGATGCCGGCCTGTTCGCAGGCGAAGAAGCTGCCGCTGCGCCCGCAGCCCACGGCGATCTCGTCGGCGATCAGGTGCGCGCCGTAGGCGTCGCACAGCCTGCGCAGGCCGGCGACATAGGCGACATCGTGCATGGCCATGCCGCTGGCGCACTGGACCAGCGGCTCGACGATCACGGCGGCGATGCGCCCGCGATGGCGCTGCAGCAGTTGCTCCACATCGGCCAGCGCGCGGGCGGCCACGTCGACGGCGCTTTCGCCCGGTTGCGCCAGGCGGGCGTCGGGCGAGGCGGCGATATGGGCCGGGCGCAGCATCGCTTCGTAGGGCGCACGGAACAACGACGTATCGGTCACGCCCAGCGCGCCCAGCGTCTCGCCGTGGTAGCCGCCGGCCACGCAGATGAATTCGGTCTTGCCGGCATGGCCGGCATTGCGCCAGGCGTGCGCGCTCATCTTCAGCGCGATCTCCACCGCCGATGCGCCGTCCGAGGCGTAAAAGCAGCGTCCGAGCGCGTGGCCGGTCAGGGCCGACAATTTCTCCGACAGCGCCACCACCGGCTCGTGCGTGAAGCCGGCCAGCATCGCATGCTCCAGCTTGCCCAATTGGTCCACCAGCGCGCCGTTGATGCGGGCGTTGGTGTGCCCGAACAGATTGACCCACCACGAACTGATCGCATCCAGGTAGCGCCGTCCGTCGGCGTCGTGCAGCCACGCGCCGTGGCCGTGCGTGACGGCGATCGGCGGCACGCTCTCGTGCCGGCGCATCTGCGTGCACGGGTGCCAGACGCTGCGCAGGCTGCGGGAGGCCATATCTTGCGGCAGCGGCGCGGTCATTGCGTCGCTCCGGTCGCCAGGCGCGGCATTTCTCCGGCGATCCGCCGCAGCGCGCCGATCAGCTGCGCAACATGCTCCCGCGTATGCAGCGCGCTCAGGCTGATGCGCAGCCGCGCGCTGCCCTTGGGCACCGTCGGCGGGCAAATGGCCGGCGCCCATATTCCCAGTTCGCGCAGGCGTTGCGCCAGCGCGCGGGCGTCGGCATTGCCGCCCACGATCAGCGGCTGGATGGCGCTCGGCGAGGGCAGCAGCGTCCATGGCAGGCCGACGAGGCCCTGCCTGAGCAGGCCGGCCAGTTCGCCCAGATGCGTGCGCCGCCACTGGTCGCGCGCGATGATCCTCAGGCTGGCCGAGGTGGCCGCCGCCAATAGCGGAGGGTTGGCGGTGGTGAACATGTAGGTGCGGGCGCGCTGCATGATCCATTCGATCAGCGTGGCGTCACCGGCGGCGAAGGCGCCGGCCACGCCGGCCGCCTTGCCCAGCGTACCCATGCAGATCACATGCGGCGCATTCACGCCGGCATGCGCCAGGCTGCCGCGGCCCTCGGGGCCGAGCACGCCCAGGCCGTGGGCGTCGTCGGCCAGCAGCCAGGCGTCGTGGCGCGCGCAGATCGCCGCCAGTTCGGCCAGCGGCGCCAGGTCGCCGTCCATGCTGAAGACGGCGTCGGTCACCACCAGCTTGCGCGGCGCCTTGCTGCGCGCCAGCACCTGCTCCAGCCGCGCCGTGTCGTTATGCGCAAACACGCGCAAGCCGGCGCCGGACAAGCGCACGCCGTCGATCAGCGAAGCGTGGCAGAGGCGGTCCACGAACACCGCGTCGCCGGCGCCGACCAGCGCGCCGATGATGCCGATGTTGGCCATGTAGCCATTGGAAAAATACAACGCGCGCGGCATGCCGGTGAAGGCGGCCAGCTCCTGCTCCAGCTGCTCATGCGCGCGGCTGTGGCCGGAGATCAGCGCCGACGCGCCGGCGCCCACGCCATATTCGCCGGCGGCGGCCATTGCGGCCGCGGCGATCTCCGGGTGATTGGCCAGGCCGAGGTAGTCGTTGCTGCAAAACGCCAGGCAGGGCGCGCCGTCGGCGTCCAGCATTGGCCCTTGCGCGCCGTCCACCACGCGCCGGGTGCGCCTGAGGCTGTGCGCCGCGAGTTCGGCCAGGTCTTGCGAGAAGTCATGCATGAAGAGGTTTCCTTGTAACGGGCAGGCGCTCCAGCGCGCGATAGGCGGAGGTTTCCTGCCAGGCCGGCGCGCCGGCGGCGAGGCGGATGTCGGGCATGGCGCGCATCAGCGCAGTGAAGGCGATCTCCGCCTCCAGTTGCGTGAGCGCCGCGCCCAGGCAGACATGCGGGCCGTGGCCGAAGGACAGGTGATTGCCCTCGTCGCGCCGGATGTCGAAGCGCTCCGGCTGCGCGAACCGGCGGGCGTCATGGTTGGCCGCGCCGATATGCAGGATGGCAAGCTCGCCCCGTTTAAGCAGCCTGCCGCCGAGCTCGACGTCGGCCACCAGCCGCCTGCCGGTGTATTGCACCGGGCTGTCATAGCGCAGCATCTCGCGCACGGCGCCGCGCAGCAGTTGCGGCGAGGCCTGCAGCAGCGCCCACTGCTCGGGATGCCGCAGCAGCGCCAGCAGGCCGTTGCCCAGGAGGTTGCGGGTGGTTTCGTAGCCGGCGAAGAGCAGGGTGCAGCACTGCGCCAGCGCCTCGATGGCGGTGAGGCGATGTTCCTGCCGCGCCTGGGCGATCCAGGCCAGCAAGCTGTCGCCACCGATGGCGTCGGTGTCGGCAAGCGTTCGCGTGAAGAACGCGCACATGTCGGCCAGCGCCTGCTGCGCGGCCAGCGTCTGGCGCATCTGCGGCGTGGGGCTGCCGATGAAGGCGGCCAGATCCGCCGCCCAGCCGATGAACTCTTCAGGAACCTCATGCGCAATGCCAAGCAGGTTGGCGATCACCAGCGCGGGCAAGGGGAGGGCGAAGGCCGCGACGAAATCGAATTCGCCGGCGCCGTCGGCATCGATGCCGGCCAGCAGGCGCTGTGCGATTGCGGCGATGGCCGGGGCTTGCCGCTGCAGCCCGGCCGGCTTGAAACCCGGCAGGATCACATCGCGCAGCCGGCGATGGCCGCGACCGTCGACGAACAGCAGCGAACGCGCGAACACGCGCTTGAACTGCAACTGCGCAGGCGTCGGCGCGCTGCCGTCGGGCCCCAGTCCGCTGTTGATCCAGCGCGCCGCCCGCCTGACCGAAAAGCGAGGATCGCGCAGCGCGGCAGCGACCTCGTCATAACCGCTCAGCAGCCATGCGCCGCCGCAGTATTGCTCGCTCCACACGGGGCCCTGCGTGGCATGGCCAATCTGCACGGCCTGCATGGCCGGTGGCATGTCACGCTTCACGGCTGGCGGCCGCGGCGCGCATGCCCAGTCGCGCCAGCAGGTCGAGGTCCGACGAAACCGGGGCGTTGGGCGTGGTCAGCAGCTTGCTGCCGAGGAAGATGGAGTTGGCGCCGGCGGCGAAGCACAGCGCCTGGGTGGCGTCGCCCATGCTTTCGCGTCCGGCCGAGAGCCGGATCACCGAGCGCGGCAGCGCGATGCGCGCGGCTGCCACGGTGCGCACGAACTCGAACTCGTCCAGCGCCGGCGCGTCTTCCAGCGGCGTGCCCTTGATCGGCACCAGGTGGTTGATCGGCACCGACTCCGGCTGCGGCGCCAGGTTGGCCAGCCGCGCGATCAGCCCGGCGCGCTGGCGGCGGCTTTCGCCCATGCCGATGATGCCGCCGCAGCAGACGTTGAGCCCGGCATCCTGCACCTTGCGGATGGTGTCGAGCCGGTCCTGGTAGGTGCGGGTGGTGATGACCTGGCCGTAGAAGTCGGGCGCGGTATCGAGGTTGTGGTTGTAGAAATCCAGCCCGGCCTCTTTCAGCGCCTGGGCCTGGTGGTCTTCCAGCATGCCCAGCGTCATGCAGGTTTCCATGCCCAGCGCGCGCACTTCCCTGACCATGGTGGTGAGGCCGTCCATGTCGCGGTCCTTGGGATTGCGCCATGCCGCGCCCATGCAAAAGCGCGTCGCGCCTTGCGCCTTGGCGGCGCGCGCCGCCTCGATCACGGCCTGCGCCTGCATCAGCTTGCCGGCCGGCACGCCGGCCTCGCGATGACGCGAGGATTGCGAGCAGTAGCCGCAATCCTCGGGGCAGCCGCCGGTCTTGATCGACAGCAGGCTGGAGAGCTGCACTTCGTCGGGCGCGTGGTGCGCGCGATGGACGGTCTGCGCGCGGTACAGCAGTTCGGGGAAGGGCAGTTCGAACAGGCGTTCGACGCCATCGGTGTTCCACGGGCCGGGGGCGTTGGCGGCGTCGGCGGCATTAATGGTGGACGAAGCGGTGGACGAAGCGGCCTTGCGGCCGGTGTGGGCGATATCGCTCAGGCTCATAGATAAAATCCAAAGCAAGGTTTGAAAAGCTTAAAATTCTGCTTCGGCGGATTCTATCTTCGTGCTTTTTCATCAAACAATAAGTTTTTTCATAGATTATCTATAAAATGAGCGAGGCAAAAACAGCCCCGGCAACCATCGTCGAGCGTATCGCCGACGCCTTGCGAACCCGCATCGTGCGCGGCGAAATCGCCGGCGGCGCGGCGCTTCGGCAGGACCATATCGCCGAGGAATTCCAGTCCAGCCACGTACCGGTGAGGGAAGCATTCCGCCAGCTGGAGGCGCAGGGGCTGGCGATCGCCTTGCCCCGTCGCGGCGTGCGCGTGACCGAGCTCGACCCGGTGGTCATCAAGGAAAACGTGGTGATGCGCGCCTCGCTGGAGCTGCTGGCGCTCAAGCACGGCGCGCCGCGCTTCTCGTCGCTGCACATCGATCGCCTGCAGGAGGCGCACGAGGCCTGTTCGCAGGCGGCCTCGCTGGTGGAGTGGGACGCGGCCAACAACCTGTTCCACGACATCCTCTCCAGCGAGTGCGGCATGCCGCGCCTGCTGGCGGTGCTGCGCCAGCTGCAGCTGACCAACTCGCGCTACCTGTTCTCGACCGGCATGAAACGCGGGTGGCAGCCGCGCTCCGACCACGACCACATGTTGATCATCGACGCCCTGAAGGAGAAGAAGACCGAGCGCGCGCTGCAACTGCTGAGCATGCACATCGGCACGATGGAGCGGGTCGGGTTCAAGGCGGGCTGAGCGGGCGGCGCCGTCCTTGCGGCAAGGGCGGCAAGCCGGGCGCCGTTCAAGCCCGCCCCAGCCCATCGGCCAGCGACGCCTTCGCCGTCTCCAACCAGCCGCCGGAGGCGGTGCGCGTATGCATCGGCGGCATCGCCGGACGCGACGACATCCAGCATGCGCTGGAAATGATTCGGGATACCTTGAGAGAATCGCCGCCGGTGAAGCCGGCGGTGGTGTAGGGCGCCGTCAGGAGGCTTGCAGCTGCTCCTGCACATAGCGCGACGGCGGCACGCCCACGTGCCGGCCGAAGGCCACGCTGAAGGTGCTGGCCGAGCTGTAGCCGACCTGCTGCGCCACCTCGGCCACGCCGGTTTCGCCGCGCAGCAGCAGGTTCTTGGCCAGCGCCATGCGCCAGGCCAGCAGGTATTCCATCGGCGCCACGCCGACCTCCCGACGGAAGCGCTCGAAGAAGGCCGAGCGCGACAATGCCGCTTCCTTGGCCAGCCGCGCCACGTTCCAGGCTTCGGCCGGGCTCTCGTGCATGCGCCTGATCGCCAGCGCCAGGCGCGGGTCGGCCAGGCCGCGCAGCAGGCCCGGCGAGGCGGCGCCGCCGGCATCGGCGCCCGAGCGCAGGGCCTCGATCAGCAACACCTCCAGCAAGCGCGCCAGCACCACCTCGCGCGCCGGGCGCTGGGCGCGGGACTCGTCTCCCACCAGCCGCACCAGCGTGGCCAGCCGCTGCTCGCCGCGCACGATCACCAGCCGCGGCAGCAGCGACACCAGCAGCGCCGAATCGGGCGAATCGAAGACGCAATGCCCGACCAGGAAGCGCGCCTCGGGCTCGGCATCGGGCCAGCCCAGGCGAAATTCGCCGTTCAGCAATTGCAGGGGCGGGTTGTCGTCGCTGAACTCGGGGCCGTCCGAGGCTTGCAGGCTGGCCATGGCGAAACCCTGCATCGACGGCGCCAGCACGAAGTCGCCGGCGTGCAGGACGATTTCCCGCTCGTCGTCCAGCAGCACGCGGCAGGCGCCTTCAAGGATGGCGCCGTAGAAGGACTGGCCCGGATCGGTGCGTCTCACCCGCCAGGGCCCGGCGCCGGACACGGTCTTGGAAAAGCGCGCGGCGGGCCGCAGCAGCGTGACGAATTCGGCCAGCGGATCGACTGCGTCGAGCATGATTGGACTATTACAAAAGGAAATTGGACTTTTTATTGTAGCAAGTCCTGCCGATGGATCCTATGCTGGCGTCTCTGTGCCTGCGCTCATGTCGACCGCAGCGCCAACCCATCAAGGAGCCCCCGCATGAAAACCATTCTGATCACCGGCTGTTCGTCCGGCTTTGGCCTGGAAATCGCCCGCTACTTTCTCCAGCGCGACTGGAACGTCATCGCCACCATGCGCACGCCGCGCAACGACCTGCTGCCGGCCTCGCCGAACCTGCGCATCCTGGCGCTGGACGTCGGCGACGAGGCCAGCATCCGCGCCGCCGTCGCGGCCGCCGGCCAGGTCGACGTGCTGGTCAACAATGCCGGCGTCGGCCTGCTGGGCGCGGTGGAGGCCATCACCATGGACAAGGTGCGCGAGATCTTCGAGACCAATACCCTGGGCACCATCGCCATGACGCAGGCGGTGCTGCCGCAGATGCGCGAGCGCAAGTCGGGCGTGGTGGTCAACGTGACCTCCAGCGTGACGCTGAAGTCGCTGCCGCTGCTGGCGGTCTATACCGGCAGCAAGACCGCGGTGAACGGGTTCACCGAGTCGCTGGCGCTGGAACTGGAACCGTTCGGCGTGCAGGTGCGGCTGGTGCTGCCGGGCCGGTCGCCCAGCACGAAATTCGCCGAGAACGCGCGCTCGCGCATGGACGGCAACCTGCCGGAAGCCTATGGCGCCATCGCGGCGGCCGTGTTCGAAAACTTCCAGGACGATTCGCAGGTGACCTACGCCAGGGACGTGGCCGAGGCCGTCTGGCGCGCCGCCACCGACCCGGCCTCGCCGATGCGTATTCCGGCCGGCGAGGACGCCATCGCCTGGGCAAGCCAGGCCTGAGACCAGCCCCGGGGGCTCAGACCTCGGTCACCAGACGGTGCAGCATCTCGGCCGTCTCGGTCGGGCGCGAGAGGAAGGGCGAGTGGCTGCTGTCGAGCTCCTTGATGCGCGCGCAGCCCGAGCGCGCCGCCATCACCCGTTGCAGCACCGGGTCGATGGCGCGGTCGCGGGTGCAGACGATGTAGCTCTTGGGCACCTTGCCGTAACGCTCCTCGGTCAGCTCGACCGGGGTCACGATGGGGGCGATGGCCTGCGCCTGGAACTGCGGCGCGGCCCAGGCGGCGACCGCGTGCGGCGCGTCGTGCATGAAGGTGTCCACGCGCGAGGACGGCCGGGTGCTGGCGGCGACGCTGTCGCCGTCTGCCTCCACCGGCGACATCCGGCGCGGCGGCGCCAGGTCCGACAGCGAGCTCAGCGCGTCGCCGTTGCCGGGCACGAAGGCGCACATGTAGATGATGCGCGCCAGGCTGTCCGCCGCCTTTTCGGCCGCCGCGGTGACGGCGATGCCGCCCATGCCGTGGCCCACCAGCGTGACCCGTTTGCCGATCGCCCTGATCGCGCGCAGGATGGCGTCGGCGTACATCGGCAGCGTGACCTCGCCCAGCGGCGTGGTGTCGGCGCCGCTGCCGGGCAGGTCCATTGTATGGACCTCGTGCCCGCGCATGTTCAGCTCCGCGCTGACGGCGGGCCACACCCATTTGCCTTGCCAGGTGTCGTGAACCAACAGGAAGTTGGCCATGTGATTCTCCTTGTTCGTGCGTCTGGATGCGGTCGGCGATGTATGGATTTGTATTTTTGTAAAATCCATACTAACATCTGGAATACAGCGCAACAATCCAGACAAAACCCCTACATACGCCATCAACACCGCATCGGAATACCAGCATGGGACGAGGCAGCATCGCATTGGAATGGGTCAGCGAATTCACCGCCGACGGCGGGCCGCGCTACCTGCAGATTGTCGGCTTCATGGAACAGGCGATCTCCGAGGAGCTGCTGAAACCGGGCGACCGCCTGCCGCCGCAACGCCTGCTGGCCGAGCGGCTGGGCGTGGACCTGACCACGGTGACGCGCGCCTACACCGAAGCGCGCCGCCGCAACCTGCTGGAGGCGCGGGGCGCCGCCGGCACCTTCATCGCCGCGCCGCGCGTGGACCTGACGCAGGTGATCGACCTGTCGATGAACATACCTCCGCCGCCGGCCGGCATCGACCTCGACGACGTGCTGCGCCAGGGGGTGTCGCAGGTGCTGATGCACAGCGATGTCGACCTGCTGATGACCTATCACCTGGGCGGCGGCAGCAGCGCCGACCGCGCGGCCGGCGCGATGTGGCTGCACGCCATGCTGGGCGCGCTGGATGAGGAGAGGGTGCTGGCCTGTTCGGGCGCGCAGTCGGCGCTGGCGGCGCTGATCCTGTCGCAGACGCAGCCGGGCGAGGCGATCCTGGCCGAGCCGCTGACGTATCCGGGACTGCTGACGGCGGCCGCGCAACTGGGGCGGCACGTGGTGGCGGTCGACATCGACGGCGACGGCATGCGGCCGGACTTGCTGGAGACGCTGGCGCGCCGGCACCGGGCGCGGCTGGTCTACCTGAATCCCACGCTGCAAAATCCAACCACCCACACCATGCCCGCGGCGCGGCGCATCGAGATCGCTTCGATGGCCGAGAAGCTGGACCTGCGCCTCATCGAGGACGACCCGTACTGGCTGTTCAGCCCGAACGCCCCGAAACCTTTGGCGCACTATGCGCCGCGCCATGTGTTCTACGTGTCGACGCTGTCGAAGTGCCTGTTGCCCGGCCTGCGCACCGCCTATGTGGTCACGCCCGAGGGCATGCCGCAGGACGAAGTGCTGGGCGCGCTGCGTTCTTTCGTGCTGATGTCCACGCCGCTGATGACGTCGTTGACCACGCAATGGATACACGACGGCACCGCCGCCTCCTTGCTGGAAGGCATCCGCACCGAGGCCTGGGCGCGCCAGGAGCTGGCGCATCGCACGCTGGGCGACGCCGGCCTGGCGCAGTCCGGCGGCATCCACATCTGGAAGGCGCTGCCGGCGCACTGGCGCGGCGCCGACTTCGTGCAGAAGGCGCGCGCCGAGGGGCTTAATGTGGTGTCGCACGAGGCCTTCCGCACGGCGACCGGAGACACCCCGGGCGCGCCGGCGCATATCCGCATCTCGCTGGGCCGCTCGCGCAGCCGCTTCGAGCTGGTCAATGCGCTGCGGCGGCTGGCCGAACTGGCCCAGCGCCGCCGGCAGCGCGAGGTGGTGGTGTAAGCCTTACTTCGCGGGCGCGTTGTTGGCCGCTTCCAGGATCAGGCCGGCGATCTCGTCCGGGTGCGACAGCATGGACACGTGCGAAGACGCCACTTCGATGGTCTTGGCCTTCATGCGCGCGGCCAGGAATCGCTCCAGCTCCGGCGACGTGGTGCGGTCGTTGGTCGACACCGCGTACCAGGTCGGCTTGCTGCGCCATGCGGCCTGGGTGATGCGCGAGGCGAACAGGGTGTCCGAGATGCGGCCCTGCACCGCCGACAGGGCACGGGCCTTGACCGGATCGACGTCGCCGGCGAAGTCGCGCACGAAGGCCTGCTCGCTCAGCTGGGCGAAGCCGTTGGCCTTGACCAGTCCGGCCGATGCCGGCGGCGTCGGGAACCTGGCGGCCAGCGCACCGTAATCTTCACCCGCATCCGGCGCGCGCGCCGCGACATACACCAGGCCTGCCACCTTGGGGTCGGTGCCCGCTTCGCTGATTACCGTACCCGCCCACGAATGGCCCACCAGGATGGTCGGGCCGTCCTGCAGCGCCAGGATGCGTTTGGTCGCTTCCACGTCGTCGGCCAGCGAGGACAGCGGATTTTGCACCGCGGTCACATGCAGGCCGGCCTTCTGCAGGCGTTCGATGACGTCGGTCCAGCAGGAGCCGTCGGCGTAGGCGCCGTGCACCAGCACCACGTTGCGGATGGCCGGCGCGGCCTCGGCGGCTGCCGCGCCGTGGGACAGCGAGAGCGCGGCGGCGGTGCCGGCGGCGGCGATGAGGGTCTTCAGGAATTGGCGTTTGATCATGATGGTTTCCTAGTCGGGGGGCAGCCGAGATAAGGCTAATGTTCATACATAAGCCTAAAAGTAATAAAAGCATGCTTCTTTATAACTGATTCAATCTTTTGGTGCGAGTGCCTCAAGGGGCTCTATTGATCGCTGCCAACCACGCATAACCCCTACGATGCGTTGAACGCAGCTGATTGTGTCAAATACCATCTCTGGCAATGAGTCCTCCCCTGTCGGCACAGAGAGACCCGCGCCGTTTAAGACGGTGTGTGCCATCCCATGCAGGCGAAGTAATTCGTCGCGCAGTCCATCCTCTGAACGCAGCAAATCTATGACCTTATCAAGTTCGTCGACGATAGTTAATAAAGCCGAAGTGTCGAATTCCTGCTGAAGTTTCTTTAGGGCATCGTTATCTACCAGGCCATAGGCAGTTTTTATGGTTTCGTGTTCTTTAGTCATGCGACTCCCTCTGCGCCTTTCGGTGCTTCCGCCCTCGCTCTTTTTGCAGCCTGTTTGAATAGTGCCTCCTTAAGCCAAGCCTCCGGCGGACGCTTCATATCAAGGAAATAATTTCCGAAGCGTTTGACGCCCGTCGTGCCATATGGGCTCATATATGTTGCATCTTCAACGGCAATTTGCTCACCTTCTGCATAAAGCTCCTGGATAATTCGCATCATATCCACCGTGTTCTGCAAAATGACTGCGGAAGCCACCAGGTCGATATATCTCACTCTCTTTTGCTGCTCGTTCAAGTCGTTTTCGGTGATGACGTCACCGCCAAAATCGAGCCATTTGGTGAACGCATGGTAAGACTCGATTTTGTTGGTCGTAGCAGTTACTTCTTGACGCATCTCCTTTTGCGAGATCCAGCGTAACAGGTAGATGGTGCGCAGTACTCTGCCCAGCTCCCTTGCAGCCGCAAAGAGTCGATTGTGGCGGCCGTCATGACTCAATTTTCGAAGGAGCATCGGAGACGCCACCTTTCCTTGCTGGATCGAGATCGCTACTTGCATGAGATCTTGCCAGTGGTTCTGGATTAATTTCCAGTCAACAACATCGCTAAATAGCCTGTCGATGTGCTTGTACTTAGTGGTCTTGTCCGCTTTATAGAATTTCAGATCCTTCCAGTTACGAATTCGAGGCATTAGCTGGATGCCATTCAGATAGGTGAATGCAAATACGACCTCAGACTGTCCGTGCGTGTCGGAATAGACCGTATCAGGCTGGACGCTTAGACCCGCTTTCATCAGACCTTCAATGACATATATCGCTTCCAGCATTCCCGGCGGAATAAAACTGCGGAAATTTGCGATGTAATTATCTGCCACATGGCGATATGCCACGGCCCCCATCCGCTTGTATCGGAAGTGCATGCCTACAAGCAGATTTTGTTCGTAAAAATCGTATTGTGTGCCGTCAGCGGCCACCTTCGTTCCATCGCCCCAGAGTTTCGGAAGTTCCAATCGAAGGTACAGCTCCGTAAGGTCGCGACAAGCGTTGTCTAGTTGTTCCAGGCTCATGTGGCGCTGGTTGACATAGGAAAGCTGATGAGGAGTGACGCCATTGGACAGATGTCGAGCGGCTTGATGTGGCCCAAGGTTACATCCCATTGCGAACACGGTCAGCAGGTAACGCTCGCGAGCATTGCGTAATTTGGGATCGTCACCGGACTGCGGCCCGAAATTACGCGTGAACCCTGTCCAATGCTCAATGTTGGCGAGGATGTCGAGCAGATTGCGAGGCACGAGTCGGCTGTCTATCGCAGCTTGCAGCGCAATGGCTGAGGCAGGAATCTCGCGGGCGGTGACGCGCCTCAAAGTCGGTTCCCCATTGGCACCGATCGATACGTCGCCGGCGTGCTGAGGAAATTCGCTATCCACCTGCGCAGCCGTGTCCGCCAACATGCTTTTGAGGTTTTCGACGAAGGCTTGAGGATTGGCCGAGATACCAATCCGGTCGCAATAATCTGGGAGTAGTGCCTCGCACTCCTTCCAGGAAAGAAGCTGGCCACGGTAATCTGCAAATGTACCAGCACCTTCGATACACACATCGCCACTACGCAGATCACTGGCCAGATGGGAGAAGACGCAGACTTCTAAGTAACGGCGATTAGTTGGGTTTCCAAGGCCGTGAGAACGGCGGACAAGTTTATGCCATCGTTCTGAAGCAAACGATAGATCCACCTCATCGGCGATCCATTCTGCTTTCCGGTGTTCGTTCTCCATTACGATATCCAAAGCTTTGAGAAGAGCCTTGTCCTGCGTTGCGGGATGAAAAGCCAGCACCTTCGCCATCTGGAACATGGCAGCGCGCCAAGATTTGAAAGGCTTCCATAGCAACGGAAGATGATTTCCTCCGCTCCAGACTCGGATTGCCTCACAATCGCCCTGTAGCCGTTCCAAGCTGCCATGTGGGGCCAAGAGGTCGCGGATACGCCTTCCTGTCGGAGCATCTTCCATACCTTCGGCGAGAATCTCCACAACCTGTTCTAAGGTTGCGACAAGCTCTTCACTGAGCTCCCGCTGCCGCGCCTGCAGAATCTGCAATTCTTCTCGCGCGCTTTTATGAATGGCGCTGATGCGTCGAATGAACATCTCGGCAATGTCATCTCGGGCACCGATCCGCATGTGATGAATGAGGGCAAGAATAAGCGTTTGTCTTTTCCCTGGGTTGTAATCTTTCATTTCGGCCGCATCGAGGACGGCTGCACGGTCGGAGAGATGTCGCAATTTGTTGGCCGGAACATCTTCCAACAGCGTTCCGGGATCAGGCAATGACTCCAGCCAATTTAGCTGGTCCAACACTAAATCGAGATGCTTTCGAGAAGCCTTCTTAGCAGAGCGTTTGATCTGGTGATAAAGGGATCGGCGCTGTGGTAGTTCCGTATCTAGAAGACCATCAAGCCATTGCCTTTGGGCAGAGGACAATCGTTGGGAGATCTTTTTGTAGAGAGCAGATTCCACTGCTGCGTGAGCCTTTTCGGCAATAGTGTCCAGGGTGCTGAACGCAGGAAGTTCGTACCCTAACCGTACCAATTCCTCTACCGTGATATTGATGATGTCTACGCGAGTATCAACGATGGCGGCGGCGCGTTGCGAGATCTCGACAGTGATGGGCCTGGTCTTAACATGCTCATATGGCGTTACCCCAAGTAGCGTGCGAATTGCCTTGTGATGGCGATAAGGGGATATGTTCGAGTCGGGGTATGAAATTGCGTGGACAGGCTGCATACCGAGACTCGCAGAAATATGCTCCACGACTTCCTGGGGAATAGCATCAATGGCAGGAAAGTAGCGCAAAAACTGGAAGCATTTCAGATTCACCAGTAATGCCAGGCGCCGAGGCGCGGAGCGGGCGAAACCGGCTGCCCATTCCATTTCTTCAGGCCGCGGTGTGAAGGTTGCATGAAGATCTTTAAGTGTCAGCGTACGTGGAAATCTAGGATACGCAGTCCGTTCGATACTGGCCATGGTAAGGGGGATCCTTGGCAGGGTCGTTCAAAGGCGAAATCGTTGATAATTCGAGGTGACATCAACTGGCTTCCCGGACATTGCATCAGCCGCAGCTTCGTTGTCAATGGCAAGTTTTCACACTCTCAGATATCCTTTGCTGGTTGAGCAGACTCAAGTCACGACATGAATAAATTGTGACCACGAGATGCTATAAACTGTGGGACGAAATGCCCCAAAACATGATCGTTTCTGATCAAAACTGCACAATCGAGCTTGTATGAAAAAACGTCAAACCTACTCGACCATCCTCGAACGCGGCGGCAAAGTCTCGTGGCCGAAGGCATTGACGGACTGGAAGATAGGTCAACGTGTTTTCCTATCCATTAAGGACGGTGCCATTGCAGTGACTACCCGGCCGACGCGCTCAATGGACGGCCGAATATTTTCCACTCGCGTCAGCCGCAAATACAGCAGCAAACATTTCTCAGCTAGCTGATAGCTACCAGCTAGTTCAAAATTGAGCCGGCTCAAGTTGCGAAAGCAACTACCCCTTTAGTCACTAAAGGCGGGAAATTTCGCATGCGAAATTGTTCTCCACGCCGGACCATAGCCATCATCAGAGGATAACGTGGCAAGAATTCTCGTAGTCGACCTGGAAGCGACCTGTTCGGACGACGGCAGCATCCCGCCGGAAGAGATGGAAATCATTGAAATCGGTGCCTGCTGGGCCACCGAAGGTGGCTTGGTGCTTGAGCGGTTTCAGCACTTGGTCAGGCCGCTGGCGCAACCGATACTCACACCATTTTGCAAGCAGTTGATCGGCATCACGCAAGAAGAAGTGGATCAGGCGCCACTGTTTCCTGTTGCCGCGCAGGCGCTTCGGGCCTTCGTCAACGACGTGGTGTCGACCGATACTGTCTGGATGAGCTGGGGAAACTACGATTGCAAGCAACTGACCAGGGACGCCCAGCGCCACGGGATCGCGATGCCTTTGGTCATGCCCCACCAGAATGCTAAGCGACTGTTTGCGAAGGCTCAACGCATTGGCAAGGAAGTTGGCATGGTTCGAGCATGCGCGCTGACCGGGATCAGCCTAGAGGGGCAGCATCATCGCGGGTTGGATGATGCAATCAATATCGCCAAGCTGATGCCATGGGTATTGGGACATGCCACGCTTGCGGACCAGCATCAAGCCAGTGCGGTTGTTTCGTAAGGGACCAGATGATGCCATTCAACGTATTCATCGACACCGAGTTCACCGATTTTCTCGATCCGCAGTTGATCAGCATCGGTCTGGTCGCACAAAGCGGCGAGGAGTTTTACGCCGAGCTCCCCTACGAGGTTCGGGAATGCAGCGAGTTCGTCAAGGCTGCGGTCCTTCCGCTCTTGGGATACGCACCACATGCGGAAATGACCAAAGATGAGCTTCGCCTTCAGATGACCAATTGGCTCAGGCTGGTACGGCCGAAGGACCAAGAAGTCTTCATTTGCTACGACTACCAGACGGATTGGGATCTCTTCTACGATGTATTGGATGGACGGGTGCCGCCATGGTGTCGCCGCCGGCTTGTTGCTGACCGTATCAATGAGCTATTGCGGTACGAGTTCCACAAGCAGAATGAGCTGCCCGAGCACCACGCCCTCAATGACGCCAGGGCAAATTGCTACGCTTTTCGTGAACTGCCTCCGGCCTCTGCAGGCGAAACCATCGCTTAGATCGTCGGGACAGCACTGGAGACGCTGCTAGAACGTCATATTAGGGAATCGCAGAGTGAAGCGCGTTTTTCCCTGTGACGAGTGTACGGTGACGTCCCCTTGGTGGGCCCGCATAATAGCCTGCGTGATGGATAAGCCTAATCCAGCGGAATCGGTATCAAGCTTGGTGCGGGACTTGTCTGCTCGGTAGAACCGATCAAACAAGTGAGGAAGATGCTCCGCCGGGATCTCCGGGCCGTCATTCTCGACGGCTACCAGCACGTCGCCGTCAGACCTCGCTATCGACACTGCGATGCTTCCGGCCGCTGGCGTGTAGCGCATGGCATTGGAGATCAGGTTGCTCAACGCGCGGCGGACCATCAGACGATCTCCCCTGACGATGGCATCGCCCGTCAACTGCAGATTCACGCCTTTTTCCTCTGCCAAGGCATCATAGAAGTCTAAAAGCTCGGTAATTTCCTCCTGGAGCTTGAGCGGCTCATGGCTCGGCAGGCTGATACCGTTTTCCGTCTGGGCCAGGAACAGCATGTCGGAAATGGTTCTGGCCAGCCGCTGCAGTTCCTCGGCGTTCGAGGAAAGTGTGTCCCGGTAGGCCTCATTGGTGCGCTGCTGGGTCAAGACCACATCCGTTTGCGTGAGCAAGTTGGTGATTGGCGTGCGCAGCTCGTGGGCGATATCGGTCGAAAAGTTGGTGATGCGATGGAAGTCTTGCTGGAGACGTTCCAGCATGGCATTCAGCTTGGCCGCCAGGTCGGCGATTTCAACCGGCAACGTCTCGATGGGCATGCGTTCGCCAAAGTTATGCGAAGAAACGGCTTGCACTTTATCCGACATCGCTCGTAGCGGGGCTAACCCACGCCGAGCGGCCCACCAGCTGAGCAAGACCACAATCACTGCGGATCCCGCCACATACAAAATCAACGTCGTCTGGAAATTGCGCATGAAGTGGTCATGGATTTCCGTATCGACCGCAACAATGACTTCCAGCTGCTCGCCGCTTTTGTCGTCCTTCAAGTAGGCTTTGATCGCCTGAAATTCCTGATTCTGGCCTGCATCGACGGAGAACGAATGACTGCTGGCTACACGTTTGGCTGCCGCCAGGATTGGCTGGGTCGCGTCGGCAAGGGTCGAATACATGGGCCGGCCATCGATCGAACTGATGTGAACGAAAAAGCCCGGGTGATTGTGCAATGCTTCGCCGAACGTGCTGGTAATGGCACCGGCACCGCGCTCGTTGACCACCATGCGGATGAGCTCAAGCTCCTTTTCAAGCAGCTGTTCGTCCTGATCGGTGAAGTGCTTGGCCACGGTGGACATGATGAGCAGCCCAAGCCCCACCAGCACAACCGTAGATGCCAGGGCAAACAGCGCAGTGAGGCGAACGGTCAGGGACCGTTGGCGAATCACGCGGCGCTCCCGGGCGTGTCAGCATCATCCAGAATGTATCCCACTCCACGTACTGTCAAAATCAGCTTGTGCTCGAAACCGTCATCTACCTTGGCTCGCAGGCGTCGGATGGCCACATCGATGACGTTGGAGTCACTATTGAAATTGATGTCCCAGATCTGGGATGCGATCAGTGAACGAGGCAGCACCTCACCACGGCGCCGTGCCAAGAATTCCAGTAACGCGAACTCCTTGCTCGTGAGTACCAACTTTCGGCCACCTCTGCTGGCGGAGCGTCGCGGGAGATCGAGCACCAGGTCAGCGACCGTCAAACGATCTTGCAGCACCACGTTGCTACCCCGGCGCAGCAAGGTGCGTACCCTGGCAAGCAGCTCAGAGAAGGCAAATGGTTTGACGAGATAGTCGTCTGCGCCCATTTCTAGGCCCTTGACTCTGTCGGAGACACTATCCCGCGCCGTCAGGAACAAGACCGGCACAGTCTTTTTGGCGTCACGAAGCGACTGGACGATACGCCAGCCATCCACATCGGGCAGCATGACGTCCAGGACGATCAAATCATAAGCTTCTGTCATGGCCAGGTGGTAGCCGTCCAGGCCATTCTTTGCCAAATCGACAACAAATCCAGCTTCGCTAAGTCCGCGCTGAATGTATTCGCCCGTTTTGGGCTCATCTTCGACCACAAGAAGTTTCATTTTGAGAACACATAAGAAGATAGACACATGGTACGTCCAGTTCGCAAAGATGACGCGATCATTACAGGAATGTAATGCGCGGGTAATCCGACTGATCGCCAACTCTACTTATCATCAGCGCCATATCCCCATTTCGGAGAGATTCATCCTATGTCGAACTCATCGTCCCCTTTGAACTCCCGCCGCCGTTTTGTCAAAGGGTTGGCCGCTGGAGGTGTCCTTTTGGGACTGTCGTCGCGCGCCATGCAATCGATGGCGCAGGTGGCTGAAAACCCAGCGAGCCCTTCGGCGGCGCCCATTCTCACAGGTAATGTATTTGACCTGGTGATCGCAGAATCGCCAGTCAATTTCACGGGCAAACAGACCGTCGCTACGACGATCAACGGCTCCCTGCCGGGACCTACGTTGCGCTGGAAAGAAGGCGAAATGGTCACCATCAACGTCACCAATAAGCTGCGGGAACACACCTCCATCCACTGGCACGGCATTATTTTGCCGTTCCAGATGGATGGCGTGCCAGGCATCAGCTTTGCTGGCATCGCTCCTGGCGAGACCTTCACGTACAAATTCAAGGTCAAGCAAAGCGGCACCTACTGGTATCACTCCCACTCGGGGATGCAAGAACAAACCGGGATGTACGGCGCTATCGTCATCGATCCGGCGGATGCCGGTAAGAAGCTGGCAGATCGGGAGCATGTGATTCTGTTCTCTGACTGGATGGATGAAAATCCGATGTCGGTGCTCTCCAAGCTCAAGAAGCAAGGCGATTTCTACAATCTAAATCGCCTGACGGCCGGCGATTTTGTCCGCGACGCCCGCAAAGCTGGCGTGAAGGCAGCTATGGACAATCGTGCGATGTGGAATGAGATGCGCATGAACCCCACTGACCTGGGCGATTTGTCTGCGGCTGCCTTGACCTACCTAGCTAATGGCGTCACGCCGGCAGGCAACTGGACCGCATTGTTCAAGCCCGGTGAGAAAGTCCGCCTGCGCTGTATCAATGGATCTGGCAACACCTTCTATGACGTACGAATTCCCGGATTGAAGTTGAAGGTGGTTCAGGTCGACGGCGTGGATATCGAGCCGGTGAGCGTGGACGAATTCCGCTTCGGCCCGGGCGAAACCTGTGACGTGGTAGTCGAGCCCAAGGACGACGCATACACCGTGTTTGCCCAGTCCATGGAGCGTACTGGCTACGCTCGTGGCACGCTGGCAACTCGCGCCGGACTGACGGCACCGGTGCCCGCAGTCGACAAGCCGGAGTGGCTCAGCATGGGCGACATGATGGGCGACATGTCCTCGATGTCCGGTATGGATCATGGGGCTATGGGCCACATGAATCACGGTGCGATGGCGGGGATGTCCTCCATGAGCGGCATGGACTCGATGTCGAGCATGGATAGCATGGACAGTATGGAGTCCATGGACGGCAAAACTGGGGTGCAACCGATGCAGGGGATGGATCATAGCCAGCACCAGATGGCTCCGGCCAATCCTCTGAAGGTGCCCAGCAAGAAAGCTCGCCATGCCAAGACAGAATATGGTCCCAGCACCGACGCCCGGGTCGATAGTGCTCGTACCAATCTGGATGATCCAGGGGTTGGCTTACGTAACAATGGCCGCCGCGTACTGACCTTGGCCGACATGCACACGATTGGCGGCCCGCTCGACAACCGTGGCGCCGAGCGTGAAGTCGAACTGCATCTGACCGGCAATATGGAGCGTTACGCCTGGTCGCTTGATGGCTTGGAGTTCGGCAAGTCCACGCCCATTCATTTCCGCTATGGCGAACGCCTGCGTGTCATCCTGCATAACGACTCCATGATGACGCACCCTATGCACTTGCACGGGCTGTGGAGCGAGCTGGAGACGCCCAACGGGGATTTCCTCGCTCGACGTCACACCATTCCGGTACAGCCTGCCCAGCGTATCAGTTTCCTGGTCACAGCGGATGCTCTAGGCCGTTGGGCCTGGCATTGCCACCTCATGTACCACATGGATATGGGCATGTTCCGTGAAGTCGTCGTCAGCTAACCAGGACCTGCACCGAAAGGCATATTTAGAATGACTCTTACCCGCTATTCAACTCAGATTCTCCTACTGGCCCTTGCATCCGCGAGCATGAACGCAGCATTGGCCCAGTCTCACGAAGGCCATGCCGCGCCTGCGGCTGGCTCTACCTCCCAGCCGGCAGTTACTACTATGGATAGCATGGACTCCATGGACGGCGCCACTGCCAAAACGGCGGGATCAGTGGATCATGGGGCGATGAACCATGCCGGCATGAACCATGGTGGTATGGACATGGGTGGCATGGATATGGGCTCCAGCTCGACAGCGCCCGCGGATGCCCGTGATCCACATGGCTATTCCAATGGCTACACTCTCAATACGGGTCCCTATGCCCAGAAGGACACCAGCGCATTGATGATGTCGGACATGCATTCCTTCGGTTCCTTCCTGGTCGACCGCCTGGAGCGTGTTCATACTCGCAATGGGAACTCTGTGGCCTACGATACACAAGGCTGGGTCGGTAATTCGTACGACAAGTTCTACGTCAAAGCCGAAGGTGATATCGAACAAGGCCGCGTGGGCGATTCCCGTACCGAGTTGCTGTGGAGTCATGCGATTACGCCGTATTGGGACAGCCAGCTAGGACTGCGCGTCGACGTCGGCAGCAATAGACCAGGCCGCAATTGGCTCGCTTTCGGCGTTCACGGATTGGCCCCGTACTGGTTTGAAGTGGAAGCAACTGGCTACGTTGGAGAACAAGGGCGTACCGCCTTGCGCCTGGCCGCCGAATATGAAGTATTGCTGAACCAGCGCTGGGTACTTCAACCCCGCATCGAAGCCAACTTGTACGGAAAAGAAGATCCAGAGCTTGGCATCGGGCGTGGCCTGTCCAGTGCCGCCTTTGGTGTTCGACTGCGGTATGAACTTTCGCGTCAGTTCGCCCCTTACGTCGGCATCGAACGTACCCAGAGTTTTGGCCGTACAGCCAGTTTCGTACGTGGTGCCGGCGGCTATGTCGGTGAAACCAGGCTTGTGGCCGGCGTACGCATTTTGTTCTGAGTCTCCACTTTTATAACTCTCCACAACATCTCCAAGGAGTATCGCCATGTCTTACCAGTCTCTCTTCGCCAAAACAGCCGTCACAATCGCTGCATTCGCTTTCGCTACCGCTGCTTTCGCTCACCCGAAGCTGCTCGGCTCGACTCCCGAAGACAACTCGACAGTGAGTGCGCCGGAAAAGATCGAGCTGCACTTCTCGGAAAATCTCTCCAAGCAGTTCTCCGGCGCCAGCCTCTTGATGACCAGCATGCCCGGGATGAACCATGGATCGCCAATGAAGATGGCGTCCAAAGTGTCGGGTTCGGATGATCCCAAGACCATGGTAATCACACCGAACCAACCACTGATGCCGGGCGTGTACAGCATCGAATGGCGCGCGGTCTCGTCGGACACCCATCCGATCACCGGCAAGATCACTTTCACGGTGAAGTGAGCAGATAATGGACGGGATGACCGTTTTGGTGCGCTTTGCGCTGTATTTGGACTTAATGCTTGTTTTTGGCCTGCCGCTGTTTCAGCTGCATGCACTGCGCCAGCCTGAGCGTTCATCCCCCTTGGGTAAGAAGTTCTCCATATTGACGGCCAGCGCGGCCGTCATCGGCTTAGCGCTGTCGGTGGTGAGCATGCTTCTCATGACCAAGGCCATGACCGGCGCTGCCGACATCAGCTCGATTGAACAGCACATGTTCGAGATGATGTTGACGGACACTTCCTTTGGCATGGCGTGGTGCCTTCGGATGGCGATGTTGCTCGTGGTCATCATGGCTGCGCTAATGTCGAGTGCACGGCCGACCGCGAGCGCAGTTCTGATGAGCGCAGCGGGGGGGACGGCCTTGGCCACACTGTCCTGGGCTGGTCACGGCGCCATGGACGAAGGTGTCCGCGGACAGGTTCACCTGATTGCCGACATCATCCATCTGCTCGCCGCTGGCGGCTGGGTAGGTGCGCTGGCAGCGTTCATCCTGATGTTGGTTCTGCGTTATGGCAACGACCCGGCAGATGTTTCCCTGCTCAGCCGAACGCTCAATGGCTTTGCACTGATGGGTACACTGATCGTTGGATCTTTAGTGATCACAGGTGCGCTCAACTACTGGCTGATTGTCGGCCCCACCGTTACAGGGCTTCTCTCTTCTCCCTACGGGCAACTATTGATCGCCAAGCTCGTCCTGTTCGGCATGATGCTGGCTCTGGCTGCCGCAAATCGCTACCGCTTGAGTCCGTTGCTGGAACGAGTCCATGTTTCGGGAGAACACGCCACGGCGATTGCGGCTCTACGCAGAAGCCTTTTCGTCGAAACCTGCTGCGCTTTCCTGATTCTGGCGCTGGTCGCCTGGCTCGGCACCTTGGGGCCGATGACTGAATAAGTTCACCCCTAGGGCGAGACAGAGTTGCATGATGGGGGAAGATTGAGGCCCCATATCGTAAAAGGAAAAAGATGAAAAAGTTCGTCCTAGCGAGCCTGCTCGCTCTGACCTCTGTTGCTGCGCACGCGGCTGGGGAGGCTATCACGGTGTATAAAGACCCGGATTGCGGCTGCTGCACGGCTTGGGTAGAACACATGAACCAGGCCGGCTACAAGCTCAATGTCATTGACCGCAAAGAGATGCCGGCGATCAAAAAGCGCCTGGGCGTACCTGAATCACTTCAGTCCTGCCATACCGCCGTTGTTGAAGCAACGGGCCAGGTGATCGAAGGCCATGTTCCGGCCCCAGCGGTGGCCAAACTCATCGCATCCCGATCGACAAAAGGTGTCGCGGTACCAGGTATGCCCCTCAACTCACCCGGGATGGGAAAGATGGATGGGAAGTTGGTCACGGTCGACCTTGCCGGCAATGAATTCTCACGAAATTAATCGTTAACCGTACTCTGGGATCCGTTTCGTCTGGAGCAGGCTGGCCAGTGTTTTCATATAGCCTTGACTTGCATCACTGGACCTCAAAGGTATGTCTGACCCGGGAGAGCATTACTATGGATGAACACCATCATCACACCGCAACAACTCCAGGCGTTGAAGCGGGCTCGCCGCCGGGAAAAAGCCAGACTGATCCGGTTTGCCACATGAAGGTGGCTCCCGACCCATACAGGAGGATTGAATACGGTGGAATAAAATTTTACTTCTGCAGTGACAAATGCATGGGGCAATTCCGTGCCAATCCGGCCGCATTTGTCGGAGAGTCAACAAAGCCAGAGGCAAGCACTCAGCCGCCTGATGGAACTATCTATACCTGCCCCATGCACCCGCAAGTCAGGCAGGCCTCTCCGGGAAATTGCCCCATCTGTGGGATGAGCCTGGAGCCGCTGCTACCGTCGGAGCAAGAAGAGGAGAACCCTGAACTGAGGGACTTCCAAAGGCGATTCTGGCTCACGTTACCCTTGACGGTGCTTGTCACGTTGCTGGCCATGGCTGGCGGCCGCATATTTCCACATGGCCTGACCGGTCAAAGCTGGATCGAGCTCGCGCTCGGTACGCCCGTGGTCCTGTATGCTGGCTGGCCGTTCTTGACCCGCGGTGTCGACTCGATCGTTCGCCGCAGTCCCAATATGTGGACCCTGATCAGCACCGGTGTGGTAGCCGCCTACGGCTATAGTGTTGTCGCAACCGTCTTCCCCGAACTATTCCCCAAGGCCTTCATAGAGCACGGGCGGATTGGTGTCTACTTCGAAGCCGCAGCCGTCATCATCTCACTGACCCTGCTGGGACAGATCCTGGAACTGCGGGCGCGCTCGCAGACCTCTGCCGCCATTAAATCACTGCTCGGCTTGGCACCTAAAACAGCTAGACGGATCGCTGCAGATGGTACGGAAGAAGATATTCCCTTGAGCAACGTTCATATTGGCGACCTGCTACGGGTCCGGCCAGGCGAAAAAGTCGCTACTGACGGGGTGGTCGTTGAGGGCGAGAGTGCCATTGACGAGTCGATGTTGACTGGCGAGCCGGTACCCGTTACCAAGCGGCCAGGTGACAAGGTTATCGGAGCAACGATCAATGCCAGCGGAAGCCTGATCATCCGCTCCGAGAAGGTCGGGTCGCAGACCATGCTCTCGCAGATCGTTCAGATGGTTGCCCAAGCTCAGCGCTCGCGCGCCCCCATGCAACGGTTGGCGGACGTCGTCGCCGGCTACTTTGTCGTGATCGTGGTGGGCATTGCTGTTCTGACGCTGCTAGGCTGGGGATTCTTGGGGCCACAACCCAGCTGGGTCTATGGCTTTGTCAATGCTGTAGCGGTCCTGATTATCGCTTGTCCGTGTGCTCTAGGACTGGCCACCCCCATGTCCATCATGGCCGCCACTGGCCGGGCCGCAACCCAGGGCATCCTGTTCCGAGACGCAGCGGCCATCGAAAGCATGAAAAAGCTCGATACGCTCATCGTCGACAAGACTGGCACCCTGACGGAAGGAAAACCTGCTTTCGATCGAATAATCGCCGCACCGGATATCCAGGAGGCTGAGGTGTTGCAGCTGGCTGCAAGCCTCGATCAAGGAAGTGAGCACCCACTAGCGCACGCTATCGTTGCCGAGGCACGTCGGCGCCAGCTTCCCTTATCGACGCCCAGCAGCTTTGAATCTTCCAGTGGGATAGGTGTTCGAGGGGTAGTCCATGGCGAGCGGCTAGCGTTGGGCAATACCAATCTGATGGACTCGGAAGGCGTCTCCTCGGAATCTCTGCTGTCGGCAGCAGAAGCTTTGCGTGTTGAAGGTGCCAGCGTGATGTATTTGGCGAGGAACGGCGTGCTTTTAGGGCTGCTGGCGGTCTCTGATCCCGTGAAGGAAACAACAAGAGAGGCGCTGGCCAGTCTAAAGGAAGCCGGGCTCATGGTGGTCATGGCCACGGGTGATGGCACAACCACGGCGAGAGCTGTTGCCGGCAAGCTCGGCATTGCCGAAATCTACGGTGAGGTTAAGCCTCAAGACAAGCTTGCACTCGTGGAACGTTTCCAAGCAGAAGGCAAGATCGTCGGGATGGCGGGCGATGGGATCAACGACGCTCCGGCGCTGGCCAAGGCAGATGTTGGGATCGCCATGGGAACCGGCACCGACGTAGCGATCAATAGCGCACATGTCACCTTAGTGAAGGGCGACTTGCGAGCCATCGCGCGTGCGAGAGGATTGTCGGTGGAAACCGTGCGAAACATGCGTCAGAACTTGGGCTTTGCTTTTCTCTACAACGCCCTGGGCATCCCCTTGGCCGCTGGCGTGCTTTACCCGCTTACCGGACAACTGCTCTCACCCATGTTGGCGGCGCTGGCAATGAGCCTGAGCTCGGTATCGGTGATCGCGAATGCGCTGCGCCTGCGCGGAACGCGAGGCTAAACGTTAGCTGGAGAAGACTTGTTAAGACTCGGATTGCCTATTTTTTCGAGGCGAGGGCTCGGTGTCCCGCAGATGAGCGCGCAATTCGGCACTGATGCTTTCATGGGCCTCCAGCTTTGCCTGTAGTGCTGCACGTTCGATCTCTACTTTCTGCAGCATCTGGGCTGCGGTCGCATTTTCTTGTTCCGCACGGGCTAAGCTGGCCTGCAGCTGCTCGTTGACAGCGCTCCTGTCAACCAACTGGGACTCAAGCATCTGATTTCGATTGGCCAGCTCCTGTAACGTGTCCAGCTTTTGCTGGAGTCGCGCTGCCACACTGCGTTGTTCGTAGAGAGCCTGCTGTGAATGCGACAACTCCGCGACTAGTCGCACGCCTTCTTGGTTAACGCGAGTCACTTCCTCTTGTTTGACGATGGCCTCCTGCCTGAGCTGGCGCAACTCGGCCTGCAAAGTCTGAATCTGCTGCTCATGGCGTCGCAGATCCTGTTCTCTCTGTTCCTTGGTTGCCGTTCGGTAGTGCTCAAGGGCCTCCCGGGCATGTTGATGCTTTTCTTCCAAAGAATTGCGGTGCTGCTCATTTTCCGCAAGGCGCTCGTTAAGGGCGCGTACTTGCAACTCAAGCGCGCGACTTGCGGCCGTCTGCTCCTGCAACTGAGTACGAGTTTGCTCGTGAGCTTGGGCCTCATGCAGTCTGGCACCGTCAGTCTTTGCCAATCGGGCTGACAAGTCGGCCGCCGTCATACGCAAGGCCTCCATTTCGGTCTGTAGGCGGCTAGTGGTCGAATCGGCCTCAGATCTTGCCGAGAGCACCTGCGCGTCCGCTTCGGCCTGGAGCTGCGCTGCAAGCCGTTCCACGAGGTCCTGCAAGGCCTCGCTGAGGGTACGCGACGGCACCGCCGCTCCTCCGTCTTCTTCCTCCAATTCCTTGAGATACTTGTGAATCGTGGTCTTGGATCCGGTATTGCCCAACTCGATGCGAACAGCATCCACAGAGGGGCGTCGCCCCATGGCCAGCAAGGTGTCACGTGCCTTCTTTACCTCGGATTTGTATAAGCCTGTGCGCGCCATAGTAATCCCTGTTTTTGATAATGCATTACATAATACGTATTTACATACTAAATTAGAAGGGACTTGTAGGTTAAAGTGGCATCAATTACAGACTAAATATTGACTAGTTATCTCTCCTGATGGGCTAAAATCAACCTCACTCAGCCCCGGCCACCTGTAATGCCGCCTTTTTGAACTTCAAGCACCATGATCCAGATTGACGACTACTTGCGCGCCGCCACCCGGGATAACACCCGCAAAAGCTACCGCGCCGCAGTGAACCATTTCGAGATCGAATGGGGTGGCTTCTTGCCGGCCACCGCCGATAGCATTGTGCGGTACCTGGCCGCCTATGCTGGCGTGCTGGCGCACAACACCCTGAAGCAGCGTATCTCTGCCCTGGGTCAATGGCATGTCGACCAAGGCTTCCCGGATCCGACCAAAATGCCCGTGGTGCGCAAGATGCTGCGCGGCATCCAGGAGCTGCACCCAGCACAAGAAAAGCGGGCCAAACCACTACAGCTTGAGGCGCTTGAGCAGACTTGCGCCTGGCTGGAACAGCAGCGCGAACAGGCCCGGCAACAGGGGCGTTTTGGCGATCTGCTTCGCCATACCCGCGACAAGGCGCTACTGCTCATTGGATTCTGGCGTGGATTTCGCAGCGACGAGCTTGCCAGGCTGGAGATTGATCGCATTGAGGCGGTCGCCGGCGAAGGCATGACCATTTACTTGCCGCGCACAAAGACCGACCGAAGCCTCAAGGGCACCACCTACAAAACGCCGGCGTTATCGAAGCTGTGCCCGGTGGCAGCCTACCTAGACTGGCTGGCTGTCAGCGGCCTGAAATCGGGCGCCGTCATCAGGGGCATTGACCGCTGGGGCACGATTAGCGAAGGTGCCGTCAATGCGGCCAGCATTATTCCGTTGTTTCGCCGGATCTTAAAATCTGCCGGAGTCACGGACGTCCACCTTTATAGTTCGCACTCATTACGCCGAGGCTTTGCCAGCTGGGCCAGTGCTAATGGATGGGAGATGCAGGCGCTGATGGAATACGTGGGGTGGAAGAACATCAGCTCTGCTTCGCGCTATGTGGATTCGCCTGATCCTTACCACCGTGAAATGCTGGAGCGTCTTGTGTCAAAGATGCCGCCAACTCTTGAGCAACCCTAAGTGACGCTTTTTCGCTGCACGTCCGAAATCTTGCGTCATCTCAGCTGGCTCTCACTTGTTTTTTCGCATTATTTCAATAATAATTGAATTATTGATATATTGAATTGAGGGCTGCGAATATGGAAACGAAATCCGTAATTACTGCATTAGCAGCGCTGGCTCAAGAGTCGCGCCTAGCCATCTTCCGCTTTCTGGTTCAGGTCGGACCAGAGGGCAGCGCTGCCAGCAAGATCGGAGACGCCCTAGGCATCGCTCCATCCTCTCTGTCGTTTCACATGAAAGAGCTGTCGCATGCCGGTCTGGTGACTTCGCACCAGGAGGGGCGCTTCGTCATCTATGCCGCCAATTACACCGCCATGAACGATGTTCTAGGGTTCCTCACCGAGAACTGCTGCGGTGGCAACGTGTGCTCGCCGGTGAATGCATGCTGCGAGCCAACCGCTACTGCCGAATGATCAATGCCTGGAACCGCCAGGCCTTCACACCAAGGAGTCACCATGTCCACTAGCCAACAGAAGACCTACAACGTTCTTTTCCTCTGCACCGGTAACTCGGCCCGTAGCATCATGGCCGAAGCATTGCTCAACACCATGGGGAAAGGTCGCTTCAATGCCTACAGTGCAGGCAGCCATCCGGCCGGCGCCGTCAACCCACTGGCGCTGGAGCAGATCCACGCCACTGGTTATCCGCTGAATGACCTGCGCAGCAAGAGCTGGGACGAGTTTGCGGCACCGGATGCCCCCAAGATGGATTTCATCATCACGGTTTGCGACAACGCTGCCGGCGAAGTATGTCCGATCTGGCCTGGACAACCGATCTCGGCCCACTGGGGATTCGAAGATCCTGCTGCTGCTACCGGCACCGACGAGCAAAAGCGCGCCGTATTCTCGAAGGTTGCGCGTCAGATCATGACCCGCGTGAACATCTTTGCCAGCCTGCCGTTCCACACGCTTGAGAAGACCTCGATCAAGCGCGAGATGGACGCTATCGGCGCCACCCCGGTTTAAACCTTACGGCAGGAGCCATTGGGCTCCTGCCTCCCTGACTCCTCTTCTCTGACCAAGGAAAGAAAGTGCTGGCCGCTTTTGTCATCTTCCTGCTCACCCTGATTTTTGTCATTTGGCAGCCCAAGGGGCTCGGCATTGGCTGGAGCGCGTGCGCTGGCGCGGCCGTGGCTTTGGCTGCCGGCGTCATTCATCTTTCGGACATCCCGGTTGTCTGGCACATCGTCTGGAACGCCACGGGTACCTTCATCGCCATCATTATCATCAGCCTGCTACTGGACAAGGCAGGCTTCTTCGAGTGGGCAGCTTTGCACGTAGCCCGGTGGGGTGGTGGTCGCGGCCGCATGCTGTTCGTACTGCTGATCCTGTTGGGCGCAGCCGTATCCGCCCTGTTCGCCAACGATGGCGCCGCGCTGATCCTGACGCCGATCGTCATCGCCATGCTGCTGGCGCTGCGATTCTCGCCCCAGGCGACGCTGGCCTTTGTCATGGCAGCCGGCTTCATCGCCGACACAGCCAGCCTGCCGCTGGTGGTGTCCAACCTGGTGAATATTGTCTCGGCGGACTTCTTCAAGATCGGCTTTGCGGAATATGCCTCGGTCATGATCCCCGTCGACATCGTGTCAGTCGTGGCGACGCTCATTGTGCTCCTCCTATACTTCCGTCGCGATATCCCCGCAAACTATGACCTGACCCAGCTTCCGGATCCCGTCTCTGCCGTCCATGATCGAGCAACGTTCGTTGCCGGCTGGTGGGTGCTTGCGCTGCTGCTGGTGGGCTTCTTCTGGCTGGAAGGCCTCGGTGTGCCCATCAGCGCCGTGGCGGCGGTCGGCGCACTGATCCTTCTGGCAGTTGCAGGCAAAGGCCGTGTCATTTCCACACGCGAGGTCATCAAGGGCGCGCCCTGGCAGGTCGTGTTCTTCTCGCTGGGGATGTACCTGGTGGTGTATGGGCTGCGCAATGCGGGCCTGACGGACTACCTGACAAGCGTGCTGAACGGCTTTGCAGAGCACGGCGTCTGGGGCGCTGCCCTCGGTACCGGCTTCTTGACGGCTTTCCTGTCGTCGATCATGAACAACATGCCGACGGTACTGGTGGGCGCACTGTCGATTGACGCCACCACAGCCCAAGGCGTGGTGAAGGAAGCAATGGTCTACGCCAATGTCATTGGCAGCGACCTTGGCCCCAAGATCACCCCCATCGGTAGCCTGGCGACCTTGCTCTGGCTGCATGTGCTGGACAAGAAGAGCATCCACATCTCATGGGGCTATTACTTCCGGGTGGGCGCGATGCTGACGCTGCCCGTCCTGCTGGTGACGCTGTCCGCCTTGGCACTGAGGTTGGGGAGCTGAAGTGGAGGCCCGCAAATCGACCTGGCTGATCCCTTCGCTTGGGCTGACCCAGATTGTCGGCTGGGGCTCGATGTTCTATGCCTACGGGATCTTGATGCAGCCGATGCAGACGGAGCTGCAGCTCTCCAAGCCGGTCGTGGTCGGAGCTTATTCCCTTGCGCTGCTCATTTCGGGGCTGATGTCGACGCTGGCCGGCAGCATCATTGACCGCATCGGTGGCCGATTGCTGATGGGCGCCGGAACCGTATTGGCCGCCTTGATGCTGGCGGCCATGTCGTTCGTTCACGATGCGCTGGGGCTTTACCTCATCTGGGCGGTAATCGGACTGGCCATGAGCGCGACGCTATACCAGCCGGCGTTCGCCGTGTTGACCCAGGTCTTCCAGGCAGATTTCCGCCGCGCCATCACGATGTTGACGCTGTTCGGCGGCTTTGCCAGTACCGTCGCCTGGCCGCTGACCCAATGGTTGCTGGAGCAGTACGGCTGGCGGACGACGTGGCAGATTTACGCGGTGGCCAACCTGGTGATCTGCCTGCCGGTTCATATGCTGCTTCCAGCAGCCAGGTCTATTCAGAAGACTAAGGCCGCCGCCAATAAGGATTGGGACCTGAAGGCGGTGCTACGGCAACCGAGTTTTTATGCAGTGACGACGGCCGTGACCTTGAACGCCCTGGTGTTCTCGGCAATGTCGTTGCACTTGATGTCGATTTTGCATGATCGCGGAATGACACCGTACTATGCTGCCGCAATCGGAGCGATGATTGGCCCCATGCAGGTGTTGGGCCGAATCCTGGAGACCACGATCGGGAAGAAGGCCAGCACCAGGCAGACGGGCCAGTTTGCCATTTCCTTGCTGCCAGTCGCTTTGCTTCTGCTCTATGCCCCAGCTGACTGGCTGGTGCTCTACGGACTGTTTGCCATCCTGTACGGCATGGGCAACGGCGTCATGACCATCGTTCGCGGGACGCTGCCAGCCGAGTTGTATGGCCGTGAGGCCTACGGCGCCATCAGCGGCGCGATGGCAACTCCGGTCACGATCGCTTTCGCAGCCGGTCCGTTCGTTGCATCGCTCCTCTATAGCGTCGGAGGCGGCTATCCCGGTGCCATAGCTGCCCTGGTTGCCATAGCGGCGACGGGAGCAATTCTCTTCTTTTTCGCTACGGCGGCGATTCGCCCGCAATCAGAGCCGATTTCACAATAGGACCTCACCATGACGATCATCTATCACAACCCCGCATGCGGGACCTCCCGCAACACCCTGGCCATGATCCGCAACAGCGGCGAAGAGCCGACCGTGATTGAATACCTGCAGCATCCGCCCAGCCGCGAGCAGCTGGTCAAGATGATTCAGGATGCCGGCCTGACGGTTCGTGAAGCCATCCGCCAGAAAGGCACGCCTTATGCTGAGCTGGGTCTGGATGACATTACCTTGACCGACGATCAACTACTGGATGCAATGCTGGCCAATCCCATCCTGATCAACAGGCCATTCGTCGTGACGACCAAGGGGACCAGGCTGTGCCGTCCGTCCGAGTTGGTATTGGACATCCTCCCGAACCCGCAGCAAGGCGCTTTCACCAAGGAAGATGGCGAAGTCGTGATCAATGCGGAGGGCCAACGTGTCGCACCAGGTAACTGATCTGCCTAACGTCGATCCCGGCCAGTTCAAGGTGCCGGCGATCGGTGACTTCTCGAAAATTGGCGCATCGACCCACCGTCCGCGCTTTCTCCTGCTGTACGGATCTGTTCGTGAACGTTCTTACAGCAGGTTATTGACCATGGAAGCGGCACGGCTGCTGGAAGCGATGGGCGGCGAGGTCAAAATCTTTGATCCCCGCGGCTTGCCGCTGCCGGATAGCGAACCGGAGACACATCCTAAGGTCGCGGAACTACGCGAGCTGGCGAACTGGTCCGAAGGTATGGTTTGGTGTTCGCCAGAGCGCCACGGCGCTATGACCGGCATCATGAAGGCCCAGATTGACTGGATTCCGTTGACACAGGGGGCTATCCGTCCTTCACAAGGCAAGACCTTGGCCGTCATGGAAGTGTCCGGTGGATCGCAGTCCTTCAATGCTGTGAATCAAATGCGGATTTTGGGGCGCTGGATGCGGATGCTGACCATTCCCAATCAATCCTCGGTGGCCAAAGCGTACCTAGAATTTGACGACGCTGGCAGGATGAAGCCATCGCCTTACTACGAGCGGGTGGTCGATGTGATGGAAGAACTGTTCAAATTCACGCTGCTAACGCGTGATGTCTCGCCGTTCCTGACCGACCGATACAGCGAACGCCGAGAAAGCGCATTAGAACTGAGCAAGCGAATGAACCAGAAATCTATTTAAACCCAGCTCATCGAGACATGATCTATAATTTGTGCGATGAAAATGCTTCGTACATTTCTGATAGTGTTGCTAGCCATTGCCATTCCCCTTGAGGGATTGGCGGCTGTGCGCATGGTCGAAATGATGCGTAGTGTCACTCCTGCCATGGAGATGTCGGTCTCCGCAAACAGCTCGGACGAAACTTGCGTCATGAGCATGTCAAGTGGGGACAAGTCATCAAAATCGACGGCGCCATGCAAGATGGGAGACGCCTGCAAGATTTGCCAAGTGTTTCCGTCGACCACACCTTCAGCGGACGTTAATCTGCACGTTCTTCCCTTGATCGCAACGGTCTCCCTGTTGCCCGAATCGTTTCTTCCTTCCCACGATCCGTCCGGATTGTGGCGTCCCCCTCGTTCACTCTGATCGTTGCTGATTTCTTGACACGCTTGGCTTGAGCGCCAAGTGGTCTTTCGCGCGCTTTTTCGCGCAGTCACGCTATGGAGTGAACAATCATGTCCTTTCACAGGATATCCGGGGCCCTGCTTGCTTTGCTAGCGGGGATGTCCGGCCTTGCCCACGCGGCTCCCTTATCTTTTAACGCTGCGCTCGATATCGCCGAGCGCCAGTCTCCCAACCTGGCCTCCAACAGGGCCCAAATTGCGGCAGCCCAATCATCGGCGATACCTGCAGGTGCTTTACCTGACCCCAAGATCTTTGCCGGTATCGACAACTATCCCGTCTCCGGGCCGGATCGAGGCCGACTCAATGCCGACTCTATGACGATGCAGAAAATCGGCGTCATGCAGGATTTTCCCAATGCGGCCAAGCGCCAGGCCCGCGTTGCCGTAGCCGAAGCTTCGATCGAAACTGCGCAAGCACAGCGGCAAGTGGAGCGCCTCAAGCTGCGCAGAGCCACGGCCTTGGCTTGGCTCAACCGCTATTTCCTGGAACGCAAGATCTCGCTGTTCGATGATTTGGACAAAGAGAATTTGCTTTTGGCAGATGCCGTGCGCGCACAGATCGCGTCTGGCCGTACTCAGGTAGCCGATAGTGTGATGCCGAAGCAGGAAGCGGCTCAATTGGCTGACCGTCGTGATGAACTGATCCGCGACCTCGTCAAGGCCAAGTCCGGCCTCCGCCGCTATGTGGGTGGTGAAGCCGATGAGCCACTGGTCGATGCTTTGCCTGAGCTGCGCATCGATGCTGACCATTTACGCGATCACTTGCACAAGCATCCGGAACTGGAAGCCTATTCTGCGGAGAGCCACAAGGCGGAAGCAGAATTGCGCCAAGCGCAGGCGATGAAGAAATCCGATTGGGGTGTCGAGCTAGCCTATCAGCGACGTGACCCGCGCTTTGGCAACATGGTGTCGGTCCAGTTCACGTTCGAGATTCCAGTTTCCCCCGCGACAAGGCAGGATCCCCTCATCGCGGCTAAACAGCAAGAGCTATATCGCATCGATGCAGACCGCGAGGCCATGCTGCGCGATCACACCAACGAGCTCGAAAGCGATCTGGCCGACTACCAGTCCTTGACCCGCCAGCTTGAGCGCGCCAACCAGACGGTCTTGCCCTTGGCACAGCAAAAGACCGAACTCCAATACGCCAGCTATCGCGCAGGCAAAAGTGACTTGACGACGGTCCTGGCGGCACGCCGAGAAGTCGTCGACCAGCGCCTGAAAATCATCGATTTGGAGGCGCAAAAATCCGCAGTCGCCGCCCGGCTCTATTTCGCCTATGGGGGAGATCAACAATGAAAAAAAGCACTTATCTGATCGCCATGCTGATCGTGGCTGTCGGCGCCGGGAGCGGTATGGCCGGCTATTGGATGGCGCATCGTGCTGCCGGAGCTCAAGCCATGCAGACGGAGCCAGCAAATGCAGCTACGCAAGTCGAGCGTAAGGTTTTGTATTGGTACGACCCGATGATGCCGAATCAGCGTTTCGACAAGCCGGGAAAGTCGCCGTTCATGGACATGCAACTGGTAGCGAAATACGCGGATGAGCAAGATGAAGGCGCCGCCGTTAGGATCAACCCTGGAATTAGCCAGAACCTGGGCATGCGCACCGCCAAGGTCGAGCGTGGCAGTATTTCGAGCACCGTGCGCGCTGTCGCCAACGTGCAGCTCAATGATCGCCAAGTGGCAATCGTGCAGTCCCGAAGCAACGGCTTTGTTGAGCGGGTCTACGCACGTGCTCCTGGCGACGTCATTGCACGTGGTGCGCCCCTGGTGGACTTACTCATTCCGGAATGGACCGGCGCCCAAGCAGAATTTTTGGCGGTGCTCGGCACGAAGGACGTGGCGCTGATCCAGGCTGCCCGCACACGTCTGCAGTTGCTCGGGATGCCGGGTGATCTGATTGGCCATGTGGAGAAGAGTGGCCGACCTCAGACGATAGTGACCATCGCTGCACCTATTGCGGGCTTGATTCAGACCTTGGATATCAGGAGTGGAATGACGGTATCGGCGGGGGCGCCTTTGGCCAGGATCAACGGGCTCGATACCGTGTGGCTAGAAGCGGCAATTCCTGAGGCGCAAGCCGCACAGGTCAACGTCGGCGACAAGCTGGAAGCGGATTTTGCGGCGTATCCCGGCGAAAAATTCACAGGCAAGATCCTTGCCGTTCTGCCGGAGAGCAACGCCGACAGCCGTACCCTCCGGGTTCGCGCCGAGTTGCCCAATCGCGATGGCAAATTGAGGCCGGGCATGTATGCGCAAATCACCTTGGGGGGCGGCAAGGCAACACCAAGCCTACTGGTGCCGTCTGAAGCGGTCATCCGTACCGGCGCGCGCAATATTCTTCTGGTCACAACCGGCGATGGGCGCTACCAGCCGGTCGAAGTGAAGCTTGGCCAAGAATCCGATGGAAAGAGCGTCATCCTGGATGGCGTCACTGACGGTCAACAAGTTGTCACGTCCGGTCAATTCCTCATCGATTCCGAGGCCAGCCTGAAAGGCATGCTCACGCGGCTGAACACTTCACCAGCTGCTGACGCCAAAAGCGCCCAGATGCCACTCAATGAGGCCACCGGGAAAATTGAATTGCTGCAGGGCCCTGACATCACGCTCTCGCATGGTCCGGTCCCAACGCTGGGCTGGGGAGCCATGACAATGTCATTCAAACTGGCGCGGCCTGAGATGGCAGCTGGACTCAAGACCGGAGATAGCGTGCATTTCGGTTTCCAAGAGAGAAATGGCGATTATGTGATCGAAAAGCTGGATCGGAGCACGCCATGATCGAAAAACTCATCAAATGGTCGCTTCGCAGCCGCTTCCTGGTCTTGTGTGGTGTGCTTTTTCTGGGGGCCTGGGGGGTATGGGCGCTCAAGACCACCCCAGTGGACGCGTTGCCCGATCTTTCGGATGTTCAGGTCATCATTCGGACTACCTATGCTGGCCAGGCACCGCAAATCGTCGAGAACCAGGTAACGTATCCGCTGGCAACCACCATGCTGTCGGTGCCGGGGGCAAAGACCGTGCGGGGCTACTCGTTCTTCGGCGACTCCTTCGTTTATGTCTTGTTTGAGGACGGCACCGACATGTATTGGGCGCGTTCCCGGGTACTGGAATATCTCAACCAGGTACAGGGGCGCCTCCCGGCTTCGGCCAAGGCATCACTGGGGCCGGACGCTACCGGCGTCGGCTGGATCTATGAGTACGCGCTGGTCGACAGGACCGGGCAACACGACCTGGCCCAGTTACGTAGCCTGCAAGACTGGTTCCTGAAATATGAGCTCAAGAGCCTGCCCAATGTCGCCGAAGTCGCAACGGTAGGCGGCATGGTCAAGCAATATCAGGTGGTGCTCGACCCGGTGAAACTGGCGGCCTACAACATCGCGCAAGACAAGGTCGTCGAAGCGATCAAGAAGGCCAACCAAGAAACCGGTGGCTCAGTGCTGGAGATGGCGGAAACCGAGTACATGGTGCGGGCTTCCGGCTATTTGAAGGCGCTGGCGGACTTCCGCAACATTCCCTTGGCGACGGGGAAAAACGGCGTACCCGTCAAACTGGGTGATGTGGCGACCATCCAATTCGGACCGGAGATGCGCCGCGGTATTGCGGAACTCAATGGCGAAGGTGAGTCGGTGGGAGGCGTCATCATCCTGCGCTCAGGCAAGAACGCGCAGGACACCATTGCGGCCGTCAAGAGCCGACTGGAAGAGCTCAAAAAAAGCCTGCCCGCTGGTGTTGAGGTCGTACCCGTCTATGACCGGAGCCAGTTGATCGATCGTGCCATCGACAACCTGTCGCACAAGCTGCTTGAGGAGTTCATTGTCGTTGCGGTCGTTTGCGGCCTGTTCCTCTGGCATCTGCGTTCTGCCCTGGTTGCCATCGTCTCTCTGCCGCTGGGCATCATGATTGCCTTCATCGTGATGCGGTATCAGGGCGTCAATGCCAACATCATGTCCCTAGGGGGGATCGCCATTGCAATTGGTGCCATGGTCGATGCCGCCGTTGTCATGATCGAGAATGCGCACAAGCATATTGAAGAGTGGACGCATCGACATCCAGGGCAACCTTTGCAGGGGGAAACCCATTGGAGAGTCATTGGTGAGGCGGCCGCAGAGGTCGGACCAACGCTGTTTTTCTGCTTGCTGATCATTACCCTGTCGTTTATCCCGGTATTCACGCTGGAGGCGCAGGAGGGACGCTTATTCGGGCCATTGGCATTTACCAAGACCTATGCAATGGCTGGTGCCGCCGGATTATCCGTCACGCTGATTCCGATCCTGATGGGCTACATGATCCACGGGAAGATCCCTTCGGAGAACAGCAATCCGCTCAATCGCTGGCTGATTCGTTGCTATCGGCCGTTACTGGAAGCCGTCTTGCGACGGCCTAGGGCGACACTGGCAATTGCGGCGCTTGCGCTGTTGACGACCTTATGGCCGATCAGCCGTTTGGGCGGCGAGTTCTTGCCGCAGATGGATGAGGGGGATCTACTCTATATGCCGTCTGCCTTGCCAGGCTTGTCCGCATCCAAAGCTGCCGAACTGCTGCAACAGACCGATCGCCTGATCAAGACGGTTCCGGAAGTCGCCAGTGTTTTCGGCAAAGCCGGCCGTGCCGAGAGTGCGACCGATCCCGCCCCCTTGGAGATGTTCGAGACGACCATTCAATTCAAGCCGCGTGATCAATGGCGCCCCGGCATGACGCCGGCGAAGTTGGTGAATGAACTTGACCGGGTCGTCAAAGTGCCTGGCCTGTCAAATATCTGGGTGCCGCCCATTCGTAACCGGCTAGACATGCTGGCTACCGGGATAAAAAGCCCGATTGGCGTCAAAGTGTCAGGCACCAGCCTGGCCGATATCGACAAGACGGCGCAAGAAATTGAACAGGTTGCCAAAGCAGTACCGGGCGTCAGCTCCGCGCTCGCCGAACGTCTCAGTGGCGGACGTTACGTGGATGTCGATATCGACCGGCTGACCGCCGCCAACTACGGTCTCAACATCGCTGATGTCCAGAGCATCGTCTCGTCGGCCATCGGTGGGGAGAACGTCGGTGAGACGATTGAGGGACTGGCGCGTTATCCGATCAGCGTTCGTTACCCGAGAGAGACTCGGGACTCGCTAGAGCGCCTGCGCGATCTACCGATTCTGACCGGCGGCGGCCAGCAGATCACCTTGGGAACTGTTGCCACGCTGAAGATCAGCGATGGTCCACCCATGCTCAAAAGTGAGAATGCGCGGCCCAGCGGCTGGATCTATGTCGATGTCCGGGAGCGGGATCTGTCATCTGTGGTCGCCGACTTGCGCACTGCGGTCAGTTCCAAGGTAAAGCTGATGCCCGGGTTGAGCATTGCCTACTCGGGACAATTCGAATACCTGGAGCGAGCAAATGCACGTTTGAAGCTGGTGGTGCCGGCAACGCTAATGATCATCTTCGTGCTGCTCTATTTGACGTTCCGGCGCTTCGATGAGGCAGCATTGATCATGGCCTCACTGCCATTTGCCTTGGTCGGCGGCATCTGGTTCCTCTATGTTCAAGGCTACAACCTCTCGGTTGCCACCGGTGTCGGGTTCATCGCTCTGGCTGGCGTGTCCGCTGAATTCGGCGTAGTCATGCTGTTGTACCTGAAACAGGCGGTCTCTGTCCGTGAACAACAGGTAGGTGCTATCTCAGTCCCCGTACTGGAGGATGCAATCCGCGAAGGTGCCGTGCTCAGGGTCCGCCCAAAGGCGATGACCGTGGCCGTCATCCTGGCGGGCCTGATCCCAATTCTGTGGGGAAGCGGCGCCGGCTCCGAAGTCATGAGCCGGATTGCAGCGCCGATGGTCGGCGGCATGATTACCGCTCCATTGCTTTCGATGTTCGTCATTCCGGCCGCGTATCGTTTGATGCGTGGTCGTCAACCCAAAGCCAATCCGGCTTAATTTATCCTCAATGTGAAAGGAAGTTGATATGAAGAACTTGATGTACGCCATGCTTTTTACCGCATCGCTGGGCAGCAGCGCGCCCGTATTTTCCGCAGACATGCAAGGCATGAAGATGGGCCAAGCCGATGCTGGCGAAATGATTTCTCATGGGACCGGTGTCATCAAGAGCCTCGACCAGAAGCAAAAAACCGTTACCTTGGCACATCAACCCATCAAAGAACTAAACTGGCCGGCAATGACCATGGGCTTCAAAGTATCGGATGAGAAAATGCTACAAGGCCTCAAAGTCGGAGACCAGGTGACATTCGAATTGAAGGGGAGTGGAGCCGCGCCCGTCGTGACGGGAATTCGTCCTGCCAAATAAGCCTGGCACCGTCCGTGCTTACACGTTCCTAATGCGACACGGACGGTAGGACGTGAGCAAGGCATCCATAAGGTCGAAAAGGTAACCAATCATCTATGAAATATGAATGATGGATGATTTCTTAATTACTTTTTCGCTTATGTATGAACATTTGCTTTATCTCGGCTGGCTCCCTAGTCGGATTGGGTTGGATGACAGGGTGGCGATCGGTCGTTTCAGGCAGGCGCCGCCGCGTTCGGACGAGCGCCGCCCTCCGCCCCGATCAGGGCGGGAGAGGCTTCATGCATTCGTGTGGGAGAGGCGGCTAGGAGAGCGGCCGTCCGGGTTCGACCGCCCGCTGCAGCGGCAGGGTCTGGGGTGAGTCGGGACTGACCACCGCGTAGAAGTAGCGGCCGGCGCGCCAGTACTGCGTCAGCAGCTGGCCCTCGCGCCGGTTGCCGCTGCCGAAGTTGAACAGCTCGCCCGGCGGGCGCAGGTAATAGACGATGGCCTGGCCGTCGCCGTTCTGGTACACCACCATCGCCGCCGGGCCCTTGTCGCTGGCCATCAGGCGGCCGCCCACCGGCCTGAAGCCGTAGGCGCTGAAGTCGGGCAGGGGCGCGGCCTGGACGAAATGGCGGTCCAGCCAATGCTGCAACTGCTGCGGGTCGTCGTCGCGCACATCGACCATCGAAGCCTGTTCATCGGAGGCGAACATGCGGTAAGCCTGGGTGGCATCGGCCATCGGCAGGTAGGTCTTGCGCATGTCGATGTCGCGCCACTGCCAGCCGCCCAGCGCGCCCAGCGACAGCGTCAGCAGCAGCGAGGCGGCGATGCCCCACTGGCGGCGGCTGCGCGATCGGATCTCGCGGCGGATGCGGAACGGGTCGAGCCGGGCCGGCGAGGCCGAGACGGGAACATGCTCCAGCGCCGCGCGCAGGCGCTGCGCCTCGGCCTTGAGCATCTCGACATGGCGGGCGGCTTCCGGATGCGAGGCCAGATGGCGCTCCACGCTGTCGCGCAGCGACGGCTCCAGCTGGCCGTCGGCATAGGCGTGCAGGTCGTGCTCGGTGGGCAGGTAACTGTTCATTTCATGATCCGCAGGTTGGGCGCGGCCGGCGCGCCTTCATTCAGTTCACGCAGGGCGCGGCGCGCGCGCGACAGGCGCGACATCACGGTGCCGATGGGAATGTCCAGAGTGGCGGCGGCCTCCTGGTAGCTCAGGCCTTCGACCGAGACCAGCACCAGCAAGGCGCGCTGCTCGGGCTGCAGGCGCGCGAAGTCGGCCAGCGCGGCGCGCGAGAGTGCGATGTCTTCCGGCGACGGCGCCAGCTCCTCCTCGCGCGACGAAAACAGCGACAGCAATCCCGCATAGCGCTTGGCGCGCCGCTCGCCGTCGATGAAGCGGCGATACATGATCTGGAACATCCAGGCGCGCAGGTCGCCTTCGCCGCGCCGTTCGCGCCTGGACAGCGCGCGCTCCAGGCAGGACTGCACCAGGTCGTCGGCGCTGTTCTCGTTGCGCGTGAGCGAGCAGGCGAAACGCCGCAGCCGTGGCAGCAGTTCGCGCAGGTCGTCATCGGTGAAATCTTGGCTCATGGCAATCGTCATCAGGCGCCGCAGCGGCGCGTCGTGTTGCGTTCTGCCAGTAAAACGAACGGCGGCGGGGTTTATTCCCGCCGGTTTGAATATTTATTCGGGGATTGTAGTCCTGCGCCCGGAAACGGGGCAGGGGGCGAAGCAGGGCGGGCGAAGGGAGGAATGCGTGCCGGCGCTTCAGGCCGCCAGGCGGGGCCCGGTACAGCGGCGCGCCGCCGCCAGGATCTCGGCCTGTACGGCTTCTTCCGAGCCAGCCGACAGCGGCAGCGAGCCGCGGGTGATTTCGGTGCGTCCCTTGAGGACGGCGAAGGAGCCTTTCCAGAGGCCGCCGATGTTGTCGGCCAGATAAACCAGCAGGTAACCGTCGAATTCGATCTTCTTCATGTTGTTCTCTCGCCAGCGCAGTGGGGGTCCGGATGCATTGACAGCTGTGCGGAGTATGCGGCGGCGGCGCATGAAAAGATGTCGTCCGCCGCCGCAAGCTCATGTAGGACAACGCGGCGTGGCGGACCAACCCGGGCGGCTGACCCGATGAACGGATCAGCGCACGCGCGACTGCGCCAGCAGGCCGTTGACGGCGTCGTTGACGATGATGGAGGGCAGCGAGTTGCGGTCGTTCCTGACGATGACCATGTCCTTCTCGACGTCGCCGGGCAGCGCCAGCTGGCCGATATAGGCGCAGTCGGCGCTGCAGGTGTAGCGCAGCACGTCGCTGCCGCGATTGACTTCGATGATGTACTGGCCGTTCTCGATGCCGTAGTAGCGCGCCGCGACCAGCTTGCCCCTGGCGCCGCCCTGCGGGTCTTCGTAGAAATATTCGCCCTGGTCGACGCGCACATAGTGCGGCCAGGGAGCCGCGCCGGCCGGCGCGATGCCGGCCACCTGGGAGGCGCTCAGGTTCAGTCGCAGCGGCACGGCGCCGTTGGCCGGCGTGGCCAGCGCGGGGATCACGGCTGCCAGCGCAGGTGCGGGTGCTGGCGTCGGCGCCGCGGACGGCATGACTGCCGCCGCCGGCAGGCTCGCCCTGGTGGCGCGGGCGGGCAGGCTTGCGGCCTGGTCGATCGAGCCCTGCGCCAGCGCCTGGAGTTCGCCTTCCCGGCGTCGGTACCAGTCCAGCAGGCAGGCGCGGTCATGGCAGTTCTGTTCGCGCCAGCGCCATTGCTTGTCCGAGTCGGCGCTGAACGCGCGGCGGTCGGCGGCGCGCAGGCGGGCCTGGCGATAGGCCTTGCCCAGCCTGTCGTCCAGCGCAGAGAGCTCGGGGTCGGCACAGATGGTCTTCTCGTTGGCCGAGCCCGCCCGGGCGCAATCGAAGCTGGCGGCGAACAGGGGCGCGGACGCGATCAGGCATTGCGCAGCCAGTGCTGCGCGCAGGAATGAAGTCTTCATGGCGACGGTCGGGAAAGTTGTACGGGAAGGCCGGATCAGGAAAGGGAGGCGACCGGCGGATGTCGATGGATGGCTGCTGACATGGTCTCCTCCTGTGGTGCGATGATGCGATGGGCTCAAGCATCGCACCGGGCGCGACAACGTAAAACGACAAGAAGAGAGGTCTTTTTGAAAAAATCTTTGCAGGTGAAAAAGCGTGTTCGGAACTCTTTACAATCACGGTCGGCGCGGCGTTCGCCGTCCAAGTAAAATCGCGTCTCTGCGCGGCGATGCGCGCGGATGAGCGAAATGGAAGAGGGTATGCAAGGCGGCGGAAAAGAAGATCAATTGCGCGAAGGCGAGCGACGGGGTTTCATCCTCAGCCGCCACTGGCGCGACACGCCCGCCGGCGTCGAGATCGAGATCTGGCTGGCCACCGACGACGGGCCGCAATGCCTGCGCCTGCCGCCGCAGCAGGCGGTGGCCTTCATCCCGCAGGCCGAACGCGAACGCGCGGCGGCGCTGCTAGGCAACGATGCTTCCTTCGAATTGCGCCCGCTCGACAATCTGAAGGACTTCAGCCAGCGCCCGGTGATGGGCCTGTATGCCTGGCAGTACCGTAAGCTGCTCAAGAAAGAGAAACAGCTGCTGGAGGCCGGCATTCCGGTGTTCGAGGCCGATGTGCGTCCGCCCGAGCGCTACCTGATGGAGCGGTTCATCAACGCCCCGCTGGCGTTCCACGGCACCCCCGGCGCCGACGGTGTGCTCGAAGAGGCGCGCATCCGCCCGATCGAAGGCTACCGGCCGGCGCTGCGGCTGGCTTCGCTGGACATCGAGACCAGCTGGCACGGCGAGCTCTATTCCATCGCCATCGAAGGCTGCGGCCAGCGCACCGTCTACGCGCTGGCGCCGGCCAGCGGCGCGGTCGATGCGGTCGATTTCGCGCTGCATTTCTGCGCCGACCGCAAGGCCCTGATCGAGGCGCTCAACGACTGGATGGCGCGCCACGACCCCGATGCCATCATCGGCTGGAACCTGATCCAGTTCGACCTCAACGTACTGCAAAAACAGGCCGACAAATACAAGACGCCGCTGCGCCTGGGCCGCGCCGGCAAGCCGCTGGAGTGGCGCGAGCACGGCTTCCGGGCCAACCACCTGCTGGTGAGCGCGCCGGGGCGGCTGGTGATCGACGGCATCGAGAGCCTGCGTCAGGCGTTCTGGAATTTCCCGTCCTTCAGCCTGGAAAACGTCGCGCAGTCGCTGCTGGGCGAGGGCAAGGCGATCGCCACGCCTTACCAGCGCATGGACGAGATCGACCGCATGTTCGCCGAGGACCGCGCGGCGCTGGCCACCTACAACCTCAAGGACTGTGAACTGGTCACGCGCATCTTCGCCAGGACCGAGATTCTCGAGTTCCTGCTCGAGCGCGCCGCGGTGACCGGGCTGGCGGCCGACCGCAGCGGCGGTTCGGTGGCCGCCTTCACCCATCTCTACATGCCGCAGATGCACCGCAAGGGCTATGTGGCGCCCAACCTCGGCGACGCCGAGGCGATCGCCAGCCCGGGCGGTTTCGTGATGGATTCGCGCTCGGGGCTGTACGACTCGGTGATCGTGCTGGACTACAAGAGCCTGTATCCGAGCATCATCCGCAGCTTCCTGATCGATCCGGTCGGGCTGGTGGACGGCACGCAGAACGAGCCCGAGCAGGACACCGTCCCCGGCTTCAACGGCGCGCGCTTCTCGCGCCGCAGCCACAGCCTGCCGTCCATCATCGAACAGATCTGGCAGGAGCGGGAGGCCGCCAAGCGGCGCGGCAACAAGCCGCTGCAGCAGGCGCTGAAGATCATCATGAACTCCTTCTACGGGGTGCTGGGCTCGACCGTCTGCCGCTTCTTCGACTCGCGCCTGGCCTCGTCGATCACCCGGCGCGGGCACGAGATCATGCACCGCACCCGCGAGCTGATCGAGGAGCAGGGCTATGAAGTCATCTACGGCGACACCGACTCGACCTTCGTCTGGCTCAAGCGCGCGCACGACGATGAGCAGGCGCGCGCCATCGGCCTGGCGCTGGTGCAGCGGATCAATGCCTGGTGGCGTGACCACCTGCGCGAGCAGTACCGGCTCGACAGCGCCCTGGAGCTGCAGTTCGAGGTGCATTACCAGCGCTTCCTGATGCCCAGCGTGCGCGGCGCCGACGTCGGCAGCAAGAAGCGTTACGCCGGCTACGTGCGCACGCCCGAAGGCGAGGACAAGGTCACCTACAAGGGGCTGGAAACGGTGCGCACCGACTGGACGCCGCTGGCCCAGCAGTTCCAGCAGGAGCTCTACCTGCGCATCTTCCGCAAGGAACCCTACCGCGACTACATCGCCGGCTATGTGGCCGACCTCCTGGGCGGCAAGCTGGACGACCAGCTGGTCTACCGCAAGCGCCTGCGGCGCCAGCTCGATCACTATGAAAAGAACGTGCCGCCGCACGTGCGCGCGGCGCGCGTGGCCGACGAGGTCAACCGCGAAGACGGCCGGCCACTGCAATACCAGCAGGGCGGCTGGATCAACTACGTGATGACCACCGCCGGCCCCGAGCCGCTGGAAAAGCGCAGCGCCGCCATCGATTACGCGCATTACCTGGAGCGCCAGCTGGCGCCGGTGGCCGACGCCATCCTGGCCTTCGTGGGCGACAGCTTCGCTGCCGTCACCTCACCTCAGCAGGAGCTGTTCTGACGGGCCGGAAAGCGTTATGCTGGGCGCTTCCCCAGTCTGTCTCACCGGCGCGCCCGGAGGTCCTATGAATTTCCTGCCCATCCAGCTCTTCGATTCCGAGTCGAGCACCTATACCTACATCCTCGCCGCCGACGGCGAAGCGGTGCTGATCGACCCGGTCGACAAGCATTGCGAGCGCGACCTGGCGCACCTGGAGCGCCTGGGCCTGCGCCTGGCCTATGTGCTGGAGACCCATAATCACGCCGACCACGTCACCTCGGCCGGCCGCCTGCGCCAGCTGACCGGCGCCAAGACCGCCGCGCCCAGCGGCTGCGGCATCGCGCCGGCGGAGGTGCAGCTGAACCACGGCGACGTGCTGCGTTTCGACGCCTCCGAGGAGATCCATGTGATCCACACGCCCGGCCATACCGCCGGCAGCGTCTGCTACCTGTGGCGCGGCAACCTGTTTTCGGGCGACACGCTGCTCATCGACGGCTGCGGCCGCACCGATTTCCAGAGCGGCAGCGCCGAAGCCCTGTACCACAGCGTCACCGAGCGCCTGTTCACGCTGCCGGAGCCGACCATGCTGTGGCCGGCGCACGACTACAAGGGCCGTTCGGTGTCGACCATCGGTTGGGAAAAGCGCAACAACAGCCGCCTGTCGAACCGTTCGCTGGAAGATTTCGTGCAGCTGATGAACAACCTGAACCTGCCGCCGCCGCGCCTGATGGATGTGGCGGTGCCGGCCAACCGCAACCTGGGCCTGCCGCATTGAGGCCGGCAGCGCCGCAGGCAAACAAAAAGGGCCGGACTCGCAAGAATCCGGCCCTTTCAATTGGGCGCCATGTCACGGGGACAGGACTTTCAATGTTTCATTTCATTCAAGATTTTTTGATCGTGAATAAAAGACATGAAACCACGGCGGCCAATTGTCGGTAGAGCAGGCGCCCGAACCGGCCGTGGCCGTCGGCGGTACAGGTCGGGGCGCTGGGATTGCCGCTTAGCCGGCGTGCGAATCGGAGTCGCGCAGGTCGCGCGAGATCGAGACGGTCTTGCTTGCCGAGCCGCTGTAGACGCGGCGCCAGATGTAGTAACCGAATGCCAGCGAACCTGCGACGACGTACAGCGCGTAGAAAGCCAGAGCGTAGGAACCGTAGTGCATCAAAGACTGAAAGACGTTCATTTTTCCCTCGTGTAGGATGGCCAACGTTGATGTGATGGCGCCATCCTATTCCCCACACAGTTGACCGGATATCAGGATTTTTCTGATGTGCCGGTCTGACAACATTCTTCCGGGGTATTTTCCCTCAAAAATATTTCCCGAAAGCGCAAATTTCCAGGCGGTAATTGTGCCCGCTTTGGCCCCTGAAAGCCACCCGTAAACGCCCCGCAAGCCCCGTATTTACGCCATTTATCATGGCGCGGGAGCATTATGTATCGCGCCGGCAACGCCCGGCGAACGCATGCAAAAAAGGCCGCAGAAGCGGCCTTTCCGGGCGCACGCAAGCGGCGCTTCAGCGACGTTCCGCAGCCGCTTCGGCAACCACCGGATGCGCCGCCGGCGCCGGCGTCTTCAGGTGATGCAGCAGCTTGCCGACCATCACGATCACGGTCACGCCGACGATGCAGAAAAACGCCGCCAGCGGCGTCAGGCTGTGGATGGAGACGAAGCCGGCCAGGCCCATCATCGCCGCCGACACCAGCAGCAGCGCAAAACCCAGGATGGCGCTGGTCAGCCCGGCGATATGCGGGAAGATGGAGTTGCCCTTGGCCATCAGCGTCGGGTACATGGCGCCGGCGCAGAACGCCATCACCAGCACCGGCGCGGTCAGCGTCCAGACCGTCAGGCCGATGGCCAGGGCCAGCCCCAGCATGGCGAAGGCGGCGGCGGTCATCACGCGCGCGCCGATGCGCAGGCGCTGCTCGGCCGTGGGCAGGCGCGGATGGTGGATGCGGTTGGAGATCCCGCCCAGGAAATACATCATGCCGATGGCCAGCGCCAGGTAGCCGAAGAAGGTCGGCGGCTGGTGCAGCGTGTTCTGCACCATGAACGGCGCCACGATGTTGAACACCAGGAGGATGCTGTAGCACAGGCCCTGCGCCAGGAAACAGCTCTGGAACACCGGGCTGGAAAGCACCATGCGCGCGTTCTTGAGCAGGGTCTTGGGATGCAGGTGCACCGGCTGCGCCAGCGTCTCGCGGTAGCGCCACAGCACCGCCCACATGCCGAACGAATACACCAGCAGGAACACCAGGCAGGAGCGCCAGCCGAAGGCTTCCTGCAGGTGCGCGCCGATCACCGGCGCGATGATCGGGGCCAGGCCCCAGGCGATGGCCATGTAGGTATAGGCGTGCACCAGCACCATGCCGGTGAAGGAGTCGGTGATGATGGCCTTGGCCAGCAGGTTGGTGGCGGCAATGCCGAAGCCCTGCAGCACCCGCGCGGCGACGAAGGTCTCCAGGTTGGTGGCCGCCAGCGACAGCACGCAGCCGACGGTGAACATGCCCAGTCCCAGCTGCAGGATGCGCTTGCGGCCGTAGGCGTCGGCCAGCGGACCGAACACCAGCTGGCCGAAGGCATAGGCGATCAGGTAGCCGGTCACGCTGGACTGGATGGCCTGCGGCGAGGTCTGGTAGAAGTGCGCCATGGTCGGCAGCGCGGGGACGTAGATGTCGATCGCGAGCTGGCCGGCCGAGGCAAAGGCGCAGATCAGGAACAGCAGGAACCGTGGATGGTTGGGCGGATGCTTGGGGGTGGGGCTCATGGAAAGGGGGACGGCAGGAGCGCAAAGGTGGCTATTGTGCCGATTTGCGGGGATTCCTGCTGGCGACGCCTCAAAACGGCGTCGCCTGCGTACGCTCAGGCCGCACGCGCCTCGCTGGGCGGATGGCCGATGATGCGTTTGAAGGCGCGGCTGAAGGAGGCCTCCGAATCGTAGCCCAGCCGGTTGGCCACCACCGCCACGCGCATGCCTTCGCGCGCGATCCAGTGGCGCGCCTGGAACATCTTCACGCGCGCCACATACTTGGCCGGCGTCTCGCCGACCGTATTGGAGAACTTCTCGATGAAGCTGGAGCGCGAGGCGCCCATCACCTCGGCCAGCTCGGCCACCGACCATTCGCGCTCGGGCTGGTTGTGCACGGCGGCCAGCACCCGGCCGATCTGCGGGCAGCGCACCGCGGCGATCCAGCCGGTGGCGTCGGCGCAGGCGCATTCGACCCAGGCGCGGATGATGCTCGCCGCCAGCACGTCGGCCAGGCGCGCCAGGATGCCGCAGGCGCCGATGCGGTTGAGCGCGATCTCGCGCTCCATCGCCTCCAGCATGGCCAGCACCGCCGGGTCGCGCTGGCCGAGGTCGCAGGCGCGCATGACGTCGGGCATCATCGCCAGCAACGGATGCAGCGGGTCGAGGTTAAAGCGCATCGAGCCGCAGAACAGCACCTGCGACGGCGGCGCGGCCTCGTCGCCGAGCAGGCTGTCGGCGCCGGTGCCGTTGACCAGGTAAAGGTTTTCCGAGACCGGCTTCTTCGCCAGCGCCTCGATATCCACGCAGGGCACATCCGGCGAGCTGGCCAGCACATGGAAGGTGCTGCGCGGCAGCAGCAGGGCGTCGCCCGGATTGAGCTGGATCCAGTCGGTCGATTGCGTGCGCATCCAGCAGCCGCCCTGGGCGACGAAATGGAAGCTGGCCTCCGGCTTGGGATGGAAGGCGATCGCCCACGGCTCGCGCATCACGCAGCGGCCATACTCCACGCCGTCCAGGCGCAGGCCGAGCAGGATTTCGGTGAGGGTGTCGGGCATGTCCGGCACCTTGGGGATATTAGGGATGTTGCGAAAGTCGTTGGCGGTCATGGCCGGCTCCGGTGGCTCACATTCAGGGCGTCGCCCGCAGATTTGGACGAATAGTCATGAGAATAAGCGTTACAGGCATGGAAAGTCCAGGCCTGTCATCCTACACTGCCACAACTCCCCAATTTCGATCATTTTTGATCCTCACAGAGAAACCTCATGCTTGAAGCTTCCACCGCCGGCCCGGCCGGCTCGCAAACCATTTCCCCGGCCGGCGCCCAGCCTGTCCACGCCAACTGGGGCGGCATCGCCAGCCTGGCGCTGGGCGTGTTCGGCCTGGTCACGGCCGAGTTCCTGCCGGCCAGCCTGCTGACCGCCATGTCCACCGACCTCGGCGTGACCGACGGCGCGGCCGGGCAGGCGGTGACGGCCACCGCCATCGTCGGCGCCATCGCCGCGCCGACCATTCCGGTGATCACCCGCAACTTCGACCGCAAGCGCGTGATCATCGCGCTCACGCTGTTGCTGATCGTCTCCAACGCGCTGGCGGTGGCCGCCACCAGCCTGCCGGTGCTGCTGGTGTCGCGCGTCATGCTGGGCGTGGCGCTGGGCGGCTTCTGGTCGATGGCGGCGGCGCTGGCCATGCGCATGGTGCCGGAAAACGTGTTCGCCCGCGCCATGTCGGTGATCCTGGCCGGGGTGTCGATCGCCACCGTGTGCGCGGCGCCCATCGGCGCCTACATGGGCAACCTGTGGGGTTGGCGCAGCGCCTTCGTGGCGGCCGGCGTGGTCAGCGTGATCACGCTGGTCACGCAGGTGTTCGCCATCCCCAAATTGCCGCCCAAGGACAACCCCAGCCTGGCCGTGCTGTTCCATCTGCTGGGCCGCGGCGACGTGCGCGTAGCGCTGCTGGCGGTGCTGCTGGTGATTTCCGGGCACTTCGCGGGCTTCACCTATATCCGTCCGCTGATGGAGCACGTCACGCACTTGTCGGTCTCGGCCATCTCGGCGGTGCTGCTGGGCTACGGCGTGGGCGGCTTCTTCGGCAACTTCGCCGGCGGCTTCATCGCCGAACGCAGCGAGCGCTGGGCCATCGTGGCCGGCGGCGCGCTGATCGCGCTGCTGGCGGCCACGCTGTGGGCCGCGGGCTCCTCGGCCACGGTGGCGGCGGTATCGATTGCGCTGTGGGGCTTCGCCTTCGGCGCCTTCCCGGTCGGTTTCCAGACCTGGATCGTGCGCGCCGCGCCGGACCACGCCGAGGGCGCGGGCGGCCTGCTGGTGGCGGCGTTCCAAGTCGCCATCGCCAGCGGCGCCATCGGCGGCGGCCTGCTGGTGGACCAGGTGGGCGCGCTGGGCGGCACCGTCTTCGCCACCGTCACGCTCACGCTGGGCACCTTGCTGACCCTGCGTTACGGCCCGCGCACGGCCAAGGCCTGAGCGCATCGCATCCGCACGGAGACATCATGACCATCAACCGCAAGATCGTCCTCGCCGCACGTCCGCGCGGCCTGCCGCAGACCAGCGACTTCCGGCTGGAACAAGCGCCGCTCCCGGCCCCGGGACCGGGTGAGCTGCTGCTGCGCACAGAATGGCTCTCGCTCGATCCCTACATGCGCAACCTGATGGAAGAGGTCGGCCCCGGCTATGCCGATCCGGTGGCGCTGGGCGCCGTCATGGTCGGCGGCACCGTCAGCCGCGTGCTGCAGTCGCGCCATGCGCAATACAAGGAGGGCGATCTGGTGGTGGCCGGCGCCGGCTGGCAGGACTACGCGCTGTCCGACGGCAGCGGCCTGCTGCCGGCCGGCGACCTCGCGCAGCCCTCGCTGGCGCTGGGCGGGCTGGGCATGCCGGGTTTCACCGCCTATGTTGGGCTGCTCGACATCGGCGCGCCCCGCACCGGTGAAACGGTCGTGGTGGGCGCCGCCACCGGCGCGGTCGGCGCAGTGGTCGGGCAGATCGCAAGACTGAAGGGCGCGCGCGTGGTCGGCATCGCCGGCGGCCCCGACAAATGCCGCTATGCGGTCGAGCAATTGGGATTCGACGCCTGTCTCGACCACCGTGACCCGCAACTGGCCGACAAGCTGGCCGCCGCCTGCCCGGACGGTATCGACGTCTACTTTGAGAGCGTGGGCGGAGCGGTCTTCGACGCCGTCCATCCGCTGCTCAACCTCAACGCCCGCGTGCCGGTATGCGGCTTCATCGCCCATTACAACGACAAGGCCGCGCCCGGTCCTGACCGGCTGCCGGGCTGGATGGCGACGGTGCTGTCCAGGCGCATCCGCATGCAGGGCTTCATCATCCTCGACCACTACGCCACGCGCTTCGACGCCTTCCGGCGCGACATGGCCGCCTGGGTCGCCGACGGCAGCATCAGGCTGCCCGAAGACGTGGTCCCCGGCCTGGAGAACGCCCCGCAAGCCTTCATCGGTCTGTTGCAGGGCAAGAACCTAGGCAAGCTGGTGGTGCGCGTGAATGCCCCCTGAGTACGTCCTGGGCACCCGCTGAACCCGGCCGGCCGTTAGTCGTTTCCGCAAGGCTTACAGGCGAATTGCCGCTGCGCCTATAGGCGCAGTCGCGCCGCGCCCCGATACTCTTCATGTTGAGCTTGAAGCGTCCGCGCCCCATGCAAATAAATCGCGGACAATGACAACAAGGAGAACCAATACGGAGGCGTGGATGCGAGGTCGGCTGCGGTTGCCGCTGATGGTGCTGGGATGGATGCTGGCCGCGTTGGCGGCGCTGGTGCTGGTTGCGGCCGCGGCCGTGGCCTGGTTCGACTGGAACCTGGCCAAGCCCTGGATCGTGGCGCGGCTGTCGGCGGTGCTGGAACGCCCGGTATGGGTGGAAGGCGATATCGCGCTGGGCTGGAGCCGCGGCCCCGACAGCGAATCCCGCGCTACGCGCCTGCTGCCGCGCCTGCGCCTGACCGCGGGCAAGGTGGCCGTGGGCAACGCCGCCTGGGCCCGCAGCGGCCCCTTGCTGGCCAGCGTCGATGCAATCGACGTCAGCTTTTCGCCGCTGCCGCTGCTGCGCAAGCACTGGCTGATCACCGACCTGCGTCTGAGCGGCGCCGTGGTGGTAATGGAGCGCGACTCCGACCGGCGCAAGAACTGGCGCTTCTCGCAAAGCGAAGAGCCGGCCTGGAGCTACGACATCCACCGCCTTGAGTTCGACCGCGCCCGGCTGCGCTATGTGGACCTGCCGCTGGACATGGACCTGGCCTTCGACATTTCCCCGCTGCCCGGCACCCCGCAAGGCGTACTCAAGAACGACACCCCGGACCTGGCCATCTCGGCTCGGCTGTCCGGCCGTTACAAGGAGGCCGAGGTAAAGGCGGCCGGGCAGGGCGGCGCCTTGCTGGATCTGCTCAACGACGGCGCGCTGTATCCGCTGCGCGCCGAAGGGCAGGTCGGCCGCGTGCATGCGGCCATCGACGGCACCCTGAGCAATCCGCACCGGCTGGCGCGCGCCGATCTCAAGCTGAGCCTGGACGGCGCCACGCTGGCCGACCTCTATCCCGCCACCGGCGTGCTGCTGCCGCAATCCCAACCGTTCAGGACGCAAGGCCAGCTCGCCATCATCCGTGAAGGCGGCAAGCCGGCGCTGTGGGACTGGCGCTACCAGCGCTTCACCGGAACGGTGGGGCAAAGCGATTTCGCCGGCGACGCGCAGTACCTGCTGGGCCAGGGCCAGCCGCGGCTGCGCACCACGGTGCGCTCGCGGCTGATGCGCATGGCCGATATCGTCCCCGCCAACGACAGCGCGAAGGGCGAACGCAAGCGTGCCGACAAGCTGCTGCCCGCGCACGCCTTCGAGCCCGGTCGCTGGGGCGCGCTGGACGCGGAGATCAGTTTTTCCGGCGAGCAGTTCGCGCTGCTGCCCAAGCTGGTCTGGCAAGACCCCGCCGCCGAGATCCGGCTCAAGGACAAGGTGCTCAGCTTCGATCCCCTGCGCTTCTCGATGGCCGGCGGCAAGGCGGAGGGATCGCTGGTGCTGGACGGCCGGCAGGACAAGATCCGCTCCCGGCTGCGGCTCGATGCCCAGGGCCTGCAGGTGAAACGGCTGTTCCCGGAGCTGGCCGCGATGCAAGCCAGCTTTGGCCGCATCAACGGCAGCGCCGAGCTCAGCGGCGCCGGCAACTCGATCGCCGACATGCTCGGCACGGCCGACGGCAAGCTGCAGGCCGAAGTCAGCGAAGGTTCGATCAGCCAGTTCATCCTGGAGGCGGCCGGCCTGAACCTGGCCGATGCCGTGTTCGCCCGTTTCTACAAGGACAAGCAGGTGCGCCTGCATTGCGCCGTCGCCGACGTGCGGATCGCGGGCGGCCAGGCCGACATGAAACGGTTTGCGGTCAATACCGAAGACGCGCTGATCGAGGTCGGCGGCCGCGTCGACCTGGCGCGCGAGGCGCTGGACCTGGTCATCCGCCCGCACACCAAGCGGCTGCGCGTGCTGTCGCTGCGTTCGCCGCTGACGGTCAAGGGCAGCTTCAGCCATCCGCTGATCGGCGCCGAAAGCGGCCCGCTGGCGGCCAGGGCAGGCGCCGCCGCCGCGCTGGCGCTGGTCGCGCCGCTGGCGGCGGTGGTGCCGCTGATCACACCCGGCGAAGACATCCCCGACGATTGCCGGCCACCCGCGGCTGTGGGAACGCCGGCCCGCTGACAAGGCTGACAGCGGATCCCCACGCGGTCGCAGGCGTCCCGCCGATATGGCTCTGCACTGGGGCGGCGTAGGCTCAAGGCATCGCAACCAGACAGAGGAGCACATCCATGGCCAAGCACAACGAACACGGCGGCCAAGGCCCGCGCGCCGGCCATTTGCCCGAGGCCGAGGTGGACCGGCTGCTGCAGGAGGATCCCGCCTCCGCCGACGACGTCGATGCGCTCGACGAAGTGACCCAGCTGCGCCGGCGCGAGGAGCGCAACGCCCCGGAGTCGCTCGATGAGGAAAGCATCGGCCTGGAGCACATCAGCGGCATCGATGAGGAGGAGGTTGCCAGGGAGCTCAACCTCGACGGCGGGGAAGACGCCGATGAGGACACCTACGGCAATACCGTGAAGCCGGACAAGGACCTGACGCCGTGATGCCGTCATGCCGTGCGCATGCGGGGCTGCACGTCAGCGCCTTTCCCCGGTGCGCCCGGCCGCCTTGTCCTCATACATCCCCTGGTCGGCCAGCTTGATCAGCGTCTCGACATCCTTGCCGTCCCGCGGATAGAAGGCCACGCCCAGCGAGGCGCCGACCGTCATCGCCTGCGCGCCGTCGACCTCCTGCAGGCACCGCAGCGGCGGCGCCAGGACCTGGTCGATCTTCTTTCGCACCTTGTCGGCGAACTCCCGCGTGGCGATGCCCCAGAACACCAGCACGAACTCGTCGCCGCCAAAGCGCGCCACCACGTCGTCCTCACGCACGATGCTGCGCAGGCGCTGGCCGACCTCGATCAGCGTCAGGTCGCCGTATTCATGCCCCAGCGTGTCGTTGATGGCCTTGAAACGGTTGAGGTCGATGAACATGACGGTGAACTGCGAAAACAGTTCGTCCGAGCGGCGGCCGCGCTTGTTGACGGCGGCGTCCAGATAGCGCAGCAGCGCCGCGCGGCTGGTGACGCCGGTGAGCTTGTCGGTATTGAGCTCGCTTTGCATCTGCATGAAGCTGCGCGCCAGCTGGCCGATCTCGTCGCGCCGTTCTATCTTCAGGCCCACGTTCATGTGACCCCGGCCGATCTGCGCTGCCGCGCGCGACAGGCGGCGCACGTCGCGCACCACCCAGCGCACCACACTCAACCCCAGCAGCAGCGCCAGCACGACGGTGACGACCACGATCACCACGGTCCAGCGCACGTTGCGGTCCAGGGTGTCGAGGAAGTCTCCGCGCGGCACCGCCACCACCGTGATCCAGGACAGCCCGGCGCTGTCGCGCACCCATGAATAGGCGGCGTAGACCATCTCGTCTTCCGGGCCCCGGAAGGTGAAGGTGCGGCGCGTGCCGCCCATCACTTCCTCTTCGGCCAGTTGTTTCTGCAGCCTGGCGTAGGTGCTGCGCACGATGGGATTGTCGCTGTCGGCGGCGCGCAGGCGGCCAAGCTGGCCGGCCTGGTCGACGTGCGTGCTGCTGCCGTCGGAGGACGCGATCAGGTTGCCGTTGGCCTCCATGATGAAGGCGATGCCGCGCGGGCTCACGTGCAGCCCGCCGACGAAATCGTTGAGGGCCTTGAGCGAGACGTCGACCGCCACCACGCCGTCGAACTCGCCGTTGGTCGCGTAGACGCGACGCGAACGGGTGGCGACCAGGTCCTTGTCCCAGTAGTTGATGTAGATGTCGCTCCAGGCCTCATGGTCCACACTCACGCCGGCGATATACCAGGGGCGCACGCGCGGGTCGAAGTCGGCCTCGTCGTTCTTCGCCATGCCCAGCGGGCCGCGTATGCTTTCGATGCGGTAGGCGCTGCGGTAATTGTGGGTCGCCAGCTTGACGCGCAGCTCGCCGTCGTCGCGGCCGTGGCGGAACAGCCCGACGAAGTCGCCGTGGCGGTTGCCGTAGAAGACGTAGTTGCTCAGGTCCGGATGCATCGAGGTGGCGCTCCAGAAGCGCGAGCGGATGGCGTCGAGGTCGGTGTTGAGGTCCATCGCCGCCGGCAGGTCGTGCGGGAAGGCCGATTCCAGCACCTCCGAGGCGCCGTCGATATGCCGCTGCACGGTCAGCGCGACGCGGTCGGCGGTCTGGTTCAGCATCTGCTCGGCCACCGAGATCACCGCCTGGCGACCGGCGAAATAGGAGAGAAAGCCGATCAGCAGCGACAGCGCGATGATCAGCACCACGAAAGGCAGCACCAGCACCTTCGCCAGCGAGGAGGATGAACGGATAATCGGGATCATGGCGCGTTTCGCTTGTATCTTTTGAATGTTGTTTTGGCAAGACGGGAGGGCGCGATGGCGGCGGCGCTCCTGCGGATGTTATCGGCAGCATCGGGCGCAAAATGAAATGCCGCCAGAACAAATCGGCGCGATGGCGCTCGAATCCGCTGCGCCGGCCGGCTGCCGGCCAAGGTCGTCCTGAAAGGAGATTGCACATGTTGAAGAAGCTGGCCTTAATGGCCTTAACGGGCCTCTGCGCTGCGGCATTGGGCGGCGCGTTCGTCCAGGCCGCGCAGGCGGCCGATCCGGCGCCGCAGGTCGTGGCCAGCGGGCTCAAGGCGCCCTGGTCGATCGCCTTCTCGGGAGACACGCCGCTGGTCAGCGAACGGGGCACGGCGCGCATCCTGGCGCTGCGGCCCGACGGCAGCGCCGCGCCGGTTGCCACGATCGCCGGCGTCGACGGCAGGGGCGAGGGCGGCTTGCTGGGGATTGCGGTGCACGGGGGCTATCTCTACGCCTATTTCACCGCCGGCGATGAAAACCGCATCGAGCGCTTCAGGGTCGAGGGGCGGGGCAGTGACCTCAGGCTCGGCCCGCCGCAGAAGATCTTCGGCGGCATCCCCTCGGCCAGCTATCACAACGGCGGCAGGATCGCCTTCGGCCCGGACGACATGCTCTACGCGAGCACCGGCGACGCCGGCCAGCGCAGCCGCGCGCAGGACCTCAATTCGCTGGGCGGAAAGATCCTGCGCATGACGCCGGAGGGCAAGCCGCCCAGGGACAATCCCTTTGCCGGCTCCTATGTCTACAGCTACGGCCACCGCAATGTCCAGGGGCTGGCCTGGGCCGCCGACGGCAAGCTGTACGCGTCCGAATTCGGCGAGAACACCTGGGACGAACTGAACCTGATCCGCCCCGGCGGCAACTATGGCTGGCCGGAGGTGGAGGGCAAGGGCGGCGGCGACAAGTTCATCGATCCGCTGCAGCAGTGGCCGACCGCGCAAGCCAGCCCCAGCGGCATCGCCATCCATGGCGGCAGCATCTATATCGCCAGCCTGCGCGGCCAGCGCCTGCGCAAGGTGGCGTTGTCGGCGCCGGCCACGGCGACCGAACTCTACGTCGGGCAATACGGACGCCTGCGCGACGTGGCGCTGGCGCCTGACGGCAGGCTCTGGATCCTCACCAACAACACCGACGGCCGCGGCCAGCCCAGACCGGGCGACGACCGCATCCTGGCCGTGTCGGCCCCGTAGCGCCTGCTATTCGGCAAAGCGGCCGGCGGCGCGGCTTACGTCATGGCGCGCCGCCGGCTGTTCCCGCAGCGCGCCGCGCGCGGTGATGCGGGCCGGCTCGAAATATCGCCCCACCCACAGGGCCAGTTGCTCCAGCCCCGAACACATCAGGAAATACAGCACGCCCACGAACAGGAAGACTTCCGCCGGATGCACCATCAGCCGGCTGTTGACCTGGGCCGCGACGAAGGAGAGTTCGCCCACGCCGACGATGTAGGCCAGCGAACTGTCCTTGACCAGCGTGACCCACTGGTTGACGAAGGACGGCAGCATGATCTGCAGCGCCTGCGGCAGGATGAGGTGGCGCAGCACCGCCGACGCCGGCAGGCCCAGCGACAGGCCGGCCTCCCATTGACCGCGACCGATCCCGGCGATGCCGGCGGCCACCGAATGGGCCAGGTAGGCGCCGCTGATCAGCGACAGCGCCGCCATCACCGACAGCACGCCCGGCACGTCGACGCCGAAGGCGATCGGCAGCAGGAAGTAGGTCCAGAAGATCAGCATCAGCACCGGTATGGCGCGCAGAAAACCCAGCGCCAGCCACAGCAGCCGGTGCCAGGCGCCGCTGCCCACGGCCAGCAGGATGCCCAGCCCCAGTCCCAGGATCGCCGAGAGCACCGCCGAGCCCGCGCTCAGCGCCAGCGTGAGCGCGGCGCCGCCGAGCGGTCCGTCGGGGTAGTTGCCCCACAACAGGTAGGGCAGGTTGTCCATCAGCACGGAGAGATCCATCAGGCTCTCCCCTGGCGTCGCTTGCGCGCGTTCAGGTGCAGGTGGCCGGCGCTTTCGATCGCCGCGATGGCGGCGATGTAGAGCAGCGTGGCCACGCCGAAGGCCTGGAAGGCGAGGAAGGTCTCCGACTCCACCTGGCGCGAGGTATAGGACAGCTCGGCCAGGCCGATGCCCATGGTCAGCGAGGTGTTCTTGAGGATGTTCATGTATTGGCCCAGCAGCGAGGGCAGCGCCAGGCGGATCGCCTGCGGCAGCACCACATGCCGCAGCACCTGCCGGCGCGTCATGCCGATGGCCGCGCCGGCCAGCGCCTGGCCGGCCGCCACGCCGCGGATGCCGGAGCGGATCTCTTCGCTCACGTAGGCGGTGGAATAGAACACCAGCCCGCACAGCGCGGCCAGGAACTCGAACGAGGGCCAGTTCAGCGCCAGCGGGCCGAACAGGCGCAGGCTGTGGTCGGCATTGAGCCAGTCCATGGTCCCTTCGGGGAAGAAGCTGGGCAGGCCGAAATACCAGAACAGCAGCTGCACCAGCAGCGGCGTGTTGCGAAACAGCGAGGTGTAGGCGATGGCGGGCGCGCGCAGCAGCCGGATTTCACTGGAGCGGGCGGCGGCCAGCAGCATGCCCAGCAGCGTGGCAAGGAGGGCCGCGGTCGCGGCCAGCCACAGCGTGGTCAGGAAACCCTGCCACATCCAGTGCAGGTACTTGGGCGCCAGCACGGGGCCGGCAAGAAGAGGGGAAAACATGGCGATGAAGGCGAAGGGCAAAACGCCGGCGGCCGACAGCCGACAAGATGCCGGCCGCCGGATCCGTCCGTTGGGAAACGCTTATTTCTGGCTCAGCCTGGTGTCGCCGATCTTGAACAGGCGCGGCAGCGGCTGGGCGCTCTGCGGGCCGAACCACTTGTCGTAGATCTGCTGGGCGGTGCCGTTCTTCTCCAGCTCGCGCAACCAGTCGTTGAGGTAGCCCACCAGGCGGGTCTCGCCCTTGGGCACGCCCACGCCTTCATATTCTTCGGAGATGGCGAACGGCGGGATCTCGTATTTGTCCTTGTCCGGCAGCGTGGCCAGGATCGCGGTCAGCTTGGTGCCGTCCTGGCTGAAGGCCTGGATATTGCCGTTGCGCAGGGCGGCCAGGCCCAGCGGCGTGTCGTCGTACAGCACCACCTTGGTGTCGGGATACTTGTCGCGCAGCGTGGTCTCCATGGTGGTGCCCTTGTCGGTGCCTACGCGCACCTTCCGGATGTCGTCGGCGCCCTTGAGCACGCCTTTCTTGGCCAGGAACTGCTGGCCGGAGGCGATGTAGGGGATGCTGAAGTCGATCACCTTGGCGCGGTCTTCGGTGATGGTGAAGTTGGCGAACACCAGGTCGACCTTGTTGGCGGTCAGCAGCGGGATGCGGTTGGCCGGATTGGTCGGCACGATCTCGACCTTCACGCCCAGTTTCTTGCCCAGCTCGTTGGCGTAGTCGATGTCCAGGCCGACGATCTTCTTGCTGGCGCCGTCGACATAGCCGAACGGCGGGTTGCCGTCGAAGGCGGCCACGCGCAGTACGCCGGCCTTTTTGATGTCGTCCAGCTTGTCGGCGTGGGCGGCGCCGGATACCAGCGCCAGCGCCAGGAACAGCGGGGTGAATGAAGCATGCAGTTTCATGGGATTTTTCCTTGTTGTTGTGAAGTTCGGCACGCGGCGAGCGCATCGCACCCGGGTCTCGTGGCGGCCCGGGGCGCTGCGTCTGCGCTGCGATCTGGCGCATGGCATGCACCAAATGGGAGCGAGTATAGGAATCGCGGCGAAGATGCGGAACGACTATTTCCGGCTTTGAATATGCAGAAATCGGCGAAGGGAAAGCCCGGCGCGACGGCTATACTTTGCGCTTCATCCAAGGCGCAATCCGCACCGCGACCGCCAGGCAAGAGAAGGGAGAGAAGCGACATGAGCCACGACATCACCACGCTGGAACAGCTCGAAGCCTTGTACGGCCAGCCCACCGAACGCGCGCTGCGCAAGGAGATCGACCATCTCAACGAGGACTACCAGGCCTTCGTGCGGGCCTCGCCCTTCGTGGTGCTGGCCTCGGCCGGCGCCCAGGGGCTGGACTGCTCGCCCAAGGGCGACCCGGCCGGGTTCGTGCAGATCCTCGACCAGCGGACCCTGGCCGTGCCCGACCGGCCCGGCAACAACCGCGTCGACAACCTGCGCAACATCATCGGTGATCCGCGCGTGTCGCTGCTGTTCATCATTCCCGGGGTGGGCGAGACGCTGCGCGTGAACGGCAGGGCGGTCATCTCCGCCGATCCGGCCCTGCTGGCGCGCTTCGAGACGCGCGGCAAGCTGCCGCGCAGCGTGATCGTGGTGACGGTGGAGGCCGCGTACTTCCACTGCTCGAAATCCATCGTGCGCTCCGCGCTGTGGGACCCGGCCGCCCAGGTCGAGCGCGCCAGCCTGCCCACGCCGGGCGCCATGCATCATCGCCTGAGCGGCGGCAGCTTCGACGGCGAAGCCTACGACCGCGAGCTGCCGCAGCGCACGCAGGCCACGTTGTACTGAACGATTTTTTGCCGCTTCACCGGGCGGCCGGGTGGGACGGGCGGCGCAGGCCGAGGTGCTCGCGCAGCGTGCTGCCCTGATATTCGCTGCGGAACAGGCCGCGCCGGCGCAACTCCGGCAGCACCAGTTCGATGAAGTCGCGCAGCCCGGCCGGGTGGGCCGGCGACATGATGTTGAATCCATCGGCGCCGCCGTCGCGGAACCAGCTCTCCAGCAGGTCGGCGATGTCGGCGGGCGCGCCCACCACCTGCTGGTGGCCGCGCGCGCCGGCGATGCGCAGGTAGGTCTCGCGGATCGACAGGCCTTCGCGCCGGGCCAGGTCCACCATCAGCTGCTGGCGGCTCTTGGCGCCGTTGGTGGGCGGCAGTTCCGGCAGCGGGCCGTCGACCGGGAAGGGCGAGAGGTCGAAACTGACCATCTGCGACAGCAGGCCGACGCCGACCACCGTGGGAATGAGCTCCTGCAGGGCGCGGAACTTCTCCTGCGCCTCGGCCCGGGTGGGCGCCACCACCGGGAAGATGCCGGGCATGATCCGTATCTCGTCCGGTGCGCGGCCATAGGCGGCGGCGCGATGCTTGATGTCGGCGTAGAAGCTGCGCGCCTCGTCGAAGGTCTGGTGCGCCACGAACACCACCTCGGCGGTGCGGGCGGCCAGGTCGCGCCCGGCGTCGGATGCGCCGGCCTGCACGATCACCGGCCGGCCCTGCGGCGAACGCGCGACGTTGAGCGGGCCGCGCACCGCAAAGTGCTTGCCCTTGTGGTTCAGCACATGCAGCTTCTCCGGCTGGAAGTACTGGCCGCTCTCCTTGTCGCGCACGAAAGCATCGTCCTCCCAGCTGTCCCACAGGCCGGTCACGACCTGGTGGAATTCGGCCGCGCGCTCATAACGCAGCGCGTGGTCGAGGTGTTTGACCAGGTTGAAGTTCTCGGCCTCGCCGTCACCGCTGGAGGTCACCAGGTTCCAGCCGGCGCGCCCGCCGCTGATCTGGTCCAGCGAGGCGAACTTGCGGGCGATGTTGTAAGGCTCGTTGAAGGACGTGGAGGCGGTGGCGATCAGGCCGATCTTGGCGGTCACCGCCGCCAGCGCCGAGAGCAGGGTCAGCGGCTCGAACTGGTCCGAGCGCGCGGTGCGCGAGAGCGAGGCGATGTCGCGGTTGCGCACGCCGACCGAGTCGGAGATGAAGATGGCGTCAAACTTGGCGGCCTCGGCCTGGCGCGCGAGCTCGACGTAATGCGCGAAATTGCTGCCGGCGTCGGCCTGGGCGCCGGGATGGCGCCAGCCGGCGATGTGGTGGCCGGTCTGCATCAGGAATGCGCCCAGCGCAAGCTGCTTGCCAGGGGAGTGGGGTACGGTCATGGATACGGCCTTCTGTCGCAGGAATTGCAGAAATTGCAGGTTGACGGGGCTACAGGGTCTCGACGGCTTGCAGCGTGACCGCCAGCGCCAGCGCGGTATTGCCGGCGCCGGCGACCTGCTCGGCGATGGAGTTGGACTCCCACACCGCGCCGCGCAAGGGATGGCCGACGGCGAACAGGCTGCCGGGCTGGCTGACACCTGGGGCCAGCACCGCGCCGGTGGCCGGGTCGGCGTCGATGCCGAAACCGGTCGCATGCGGGCGCACCAGCTTGCGCGCGAGCAGGTTGCGCACCAGCGGATCGTCGATGCGCAGCCAGTCGAACTCGTAACCGGCGGCGTTGGCCACCCGGTCCACCAGCAGGGTGCGCACGCCATCCTCGCCGCGCGGGCTCCAGTCCACCGCGACCTTGTCGCCGGCCGGACGCAGCGCGCGGATGCGGCCGGCCAGCCGGTTCAGCCGGCCTTCGGCGAGGAGCCGGTCGAGCTGCTTGCCCGACTCCGGGCCGGCGCGGTGCAGCGAGATTTCCCAGAACGGGCGGATGTGACGCAGGAATCGCTTGCGGTCGGCGTTGCTGGCCTTGTCCCACAGCGCCGGCACATGCGGACGGATGGCCGGCGGCAGCTGCTGCCAGTCGGCGCCGGCCGCCTTCACCGCGCGGCGCGCCGCGCGCGTGGCCTGCAGCAGGCCGCGCAGCGTATCGGGCAGGCGCTTGCCGTCCAGCACGTCCGGCCACGGCGCGAGCTGGCGACGCGGCTGTACCAGCAATCCGCGCCGCGACAGCGCATGGAAGCGTCCGCCAAAGCCGGCGCGCTGGGCGTTGAAGGCGGCGTCCAGCGCGGTCAGGCTGGAGCCGATGATGAGGATGTCCTGCTCGTGGCGCACGTCCTTCCAGGCATGCGCGTTCCAGACATCGTCGATATAGCGCCGGCCCAGCGCGGCGCGCTGCGCGGGGGACAGGAAGCTCTCGCCGGCGTTGCGAAACAGGCCCAGCGCCAGCACCACGCGGCTCGCCGCCAGCCGGCGACCATCTTCCAGCGTGATGTCGTAACCGTGGCCGGCGGTATGCAGGTCGAGCGCGCGCCCGTGGACGTACTCGACGCTGGCGGCGGGGCCGGCGTCGCGCAGCGCTTGCGCCAGTTCTTCCTGCACGTAGCTGCCATACACCCGGCGCGGTGGAAAGGCTTCGGCGAAATCCACGCCCGGCGGCGGCGTCCAGCCGTGGCGCGCCGCGTTGGCGGCCAGCCATTCGGTGAGATGCGCGGGCCGCTCGGGATACAGTCCGAACAGTTGCGCCGGTCCGTTGACGATGTGTTCGTCGTTGTCGGTGCTGTAGGCGATGCCGCGGCCGACTTCGGCGCGGCTCTCGATGATGCGGATGGACAGCGGCGCCTGGCCGCCCTCGGCGGCGACGGCGCGCAACAGCTTGATGGCGGTCACCGCGCCGGCGAAGCCGCCGCCAATGATGGCAAGGTCTGAGATCTGTTCTGGCATGTGAGTAGGGAAGTGCGCAAATGATGGGGGCATGTCCGAGCATAAGACAGGCCGGGCGCGCGTGTTGCGTTGTTTTCTTCTGTGCTTATGCGCTTTTCAACCATGAGAAAAACTGATCGCAGAAATATGGATTCGCGCCTGTGCGGCTTGGCGCGCAAGCGCTAACTTGGTCTTCCCGACTACCACGAAATACCAGGAAAGAGCCGCCGCCATGCTGATCGCCCATTACGAACATCGCCTTCCCGCCGACTACGACCTCGGCATCATCCGCAATCGCGCCGCGCAACGCGGCAAGCTCTGGGACGACACGCCCGGGCTCTTTTTCAAGGCTTTCCTGCTGCGCGAGCCGGGGCGCTTCGGCGCCGCTGCCGGCAGCTACTCGTCGCTTTACCTGTGGCAAAGCCAGCAGGCGTTTGTCGGGTTCGTCTCGACGCGCTTTCGCTCCGTTACCGACAGCTTCGGCCGGCCGCAGATCCAGACCCACTTCGCGCTGGATGCGCGCCGCGGGCAAGGCAGCGTAGCGCGGCTCGCCTATCGTCAGGATATCGACATTCCGCGCGACGCCGACCTGGCCGACGTCCTGGCCTCCGAGGCTGCGCACAACGAGCGCGCAGCAGGACAGCCCGCCGTCGTCGCCGCGGCGGTCGGGGTCGACGTCGAGCGGTGGCGGCTGACGCGCGTGCTGTTGTCGGAGGGGGAACTGGCGGCCGGGCCCGGCGCCGTGGCCTATCAGGTGCTGTACCTGGCGCAGCCGCTGCTGGGTGAGCTGCCGCGCTGAGCGGGCTGCAACGGACATGGCCCGGTTGCCCGGGCCATGACGGCAAACACAGTGGCCACGGGCTCAGCTGCCGCCGGCGCCTTGCGCTTCGTCGAAGAAGTAGTCTTTCCACGAGGCCGGACGATGCTTGATCGCACCCACGTCGGCCAGGAAAGAGGCCAGCTTGAAGGTATTCTGCGGCTGCAGCGTGTACTGCACGTCCGGCAGCGAGATGATCTCCTGCACGAAGGACACCGGCAACTTGGAGTTCTCCAGCCTGACGTAGATCGCGGCGGCCTCGCCCTTGTTGCCCTGGACGAAGCGCAATGCCTCCGCCAGCGCGCGGCGCAGCGCGGTGAAGGTCTTGGGGTTCTCCTTCTGCCAGCGCTCGGGCGCCCAGAGGATGTTCAGCGTGGCCGGCCCGCCCAGGATTTCATAGGAGCTGGTGATCTTGCGGATGGCCGGATCCTTCAGCTCCTGGAACTGGAACGGCGGACTGGCGAAGTGGGCATTGACCTCGGTCTTGCCCGACAGCAGCGCGGCCGCGGCTTCGCTGTGCGGGAGGCTGACGGTGAGCTCGTCGAAGTGGGTGAACTTGTCCTTGCCGTCTTTGCCGGCGGCCGCGATCTGCAGCAGGCGCGCATGCAGCGAAATGGTGGTGGCCGGCAGCGCGATGCGGTCGCCCGGGCCGAAGTCGCCCAGTGTCTTGATCGCCGGATTGCGCGTGAGCAGATAGGTCGGCAGCGAACCCAGCGCGGCGATGGCCTTGATGTTCTGCTTGCCGTAGGTGCGGTCCCACACGGTCAGCAGTGGCGGCAGGCCGGTCGAGGCCACGTCCAGCGTGTTGGAGAGGATGGCGTCGTTGATGGCCGCCCCGCCCGACAACTGCTTCCATTCGACGTTGGCCTGCACACCCTCCTGGGCGGCATACTTCTCGATCAGCTTCTGCTCGCGCACCACGTGCAGCAGGATGTCGCCGACGTCATATTGATAGGCGATGCGGATCTGGCCCTCGGCATGGGCCGCGCCCCCGGCCAGCAAGCCTGCGGAGGCGGCCAGGGCGGCCAGCCGCGCGCGCCAGCGCCCGGATTTCGGTGGCGATTGATGGAAGCGGACTTGCGCCTGCATGGATAACCCTCCCTTGGTGGTGGTCCGCATCGTGCGTGCGGATGAATAAGCGAGGCGCTATCGTAGGTGGGCGGGGAGGGAATGCAAAAGAATGATTCCGCAGATGCTTAGTCGGTTTGGGCGCGGACGAAAAAAACCGCGCGACCCTGGCGGGGCGCGCGGCGGTGATGCGGTGATCTGGTGCAGCGATCAGTAATGGATCACGGTGCGGATCGACTTGCCTTCGTGCATCAGGTCGAAGGCTTCGTTGATGGCGTCCAGGTTGCGGGTGTGGGTGACGAAGGGCTTGAGGGCGATGTCGCCCTTCATCGCGTCTTCCACCATGCCCGGCAGCTGCGAACGGCCCTTGACGCCGCCAAAGGCGGTGCCCATCCACTTGCGTCCGGTGACCAGCTGGAACGGACGGGTCGAGATCTCCTGGCCGGCGCCGGCCACGCCGATGATCACCGACTGGCCCCAGCCGCGGTGGGCCGATTCCAGCGCGGCGCGCATCACGTTGACGTTGCCGATGCACTCGAAGGAGTGGTCCACGCCCCAGCCGGTCATCTCGACGATCACCTGCTGGATCGGCTTTTCATGATCCTTGGGGTTGATGCAGTCGGTGGCGCCGAACTCGCGCGCCAGGTCGAACTTGGACGGGTTGGTGTCGACCGCGATGATGCGCCCGGCCTTGGCCTGGCGCGCGCCCTGGATCACCGCCAGGCCGATGCCGCCCAGCCCGAACACGGCGACCGAGTCGCCTTCCTGCACCTTGGCGGTGTTGTGCACGGCGCCGATGCCGGTGGTCACGCCGCAACCCAGCAGGCAGACGTGCTCGTGGTTGGCCTCCGGGTTGATCTTGGCCAGCGAAACCTCGGCCACCACGGTGTATTCGCTGAAGGTGGAACAGCCCATGTAGTGATAGATCGGCTGGCCGTTGTACGAGAAGCGGCTGGTGCCGTCCGGCATCACGCCCTTGCCTTGGGTGGCGCGCACCGAAGTGCACAGGTTGGTCTTGCCGGACTTGCAGAACAGGCATTCGCCGCACTCGGCGGTGTACAGCGGAATGACGTGGTCGCCCGGGACGACGCTGGTCACGCCTTCGCCGACTTCCACCACAACGCCGGCGCCTTCATGGCCCAGCACCACCGGGAACAGGCCTTCCGGATCGTCGCCGGAGAGGGTGAAGGCATCGGTATGGCACACGCCGGTATGGGTGATCTTGACCAGCACTTCGCCCTTTTTTGGCGGTGCGACGTCGATCTCGACGATCTGGAGGGGTTGGCCGGCGGCGAAGGCTACGGCTGCGCGAGATTTCATGGGAGCTCCTTGAAGTGATGTCAACGGCACCGCCCGGACGGTGCGGGGCAGGCGGGGTGTTTGGTTACTTGAGATATGAACGCACCAGCGTCAGCAGGTCCTGCACGCGCGCATCGTGCTGCGCCTCGGAATCGGCCGGCTGGCTGAAATCCTCGCGGATGTGCGACTCCAGCACTTCCGACATCAGGCCGTTGATGGCGCCCCGGATGGCGGCGATCTGCTGCAGCACCGGCGCGCAATCGGCGCCGGCCTCCAGCGCGCGCTCCAGCGCATCGCACTGGCCGCGGACGCGGCGCACGCGGGCGAGGACGCGCTTCTTTTCTTCGGGGGAATGCGGCATCGGCTTTGTTCCGGTGACAAAACCTGAAATATACTAGGTGGGAGTATATTAGTAAAGAGTCGCGCCTGCTTCCTTACCTAGGGAAGACCTGCGTCCACGGCTGCCAGCCTCGGTCATGAACAGCTTCCATCCGCGTCTCCTGCGCTGGATGCTTGTCGCGGCGCATCCGGCGGCGTTCAAGGTCGCCGGGCAACTTTGCCGGGGATGGACTTGGAGAAGCACTCAAGGGCTCTCTTTAAGCCCGTTCCCTTCCTGTTGCAAGGCCACTGTGGAGTCATCAAAGCCAACCGGTCAGGAGCGGTAACGTCATCGCTGCCTCAGTCAATCAGTTTGGGCGCCCCATAGAAACGAAAGGCAGATACTGACGCCAGCTTAAGCGGTTTGTCATGCCGATCGTTTGACCAGGGGCTCCTCACGCTGTGCTACTTCGATGTCAACTGCTCCGGAACAGGCGGATCCTGGTAAGTTTCTTCGATCTTTATTCCCTGCGCTCGCAACACATCCTCGGCGCTTTGGCGATCTTGTGCCAACAGCTTCAATTCTTCGGGAAGAGCATCCTTCCATTGAGCACGTCTGGCAGGCCCGACCATTTTGCGGAACTGTTCGTTTTCACCCAGCAGGACCACTTCGATGAAGTAGGCACCGGGTTGATTGACATCGACGCGATTTGGATCGCGTGATAAAGCGAGGCTCAGATAACCTTGGTTGCTCCAGAACTTCCAGAGAGCCCTGCCAGGCAATTTCATCCACTCATCGAGCGTGGGCTGGTAGTCCGGGTCCAGTCCATAGACTGGCGAAGTCAAACTTGCATAACGGATGGCATCCGTTCCGGCGAGGCGAGGGAAGCCCTGATCCACGTAACGCTTCCATCCTGCCTTTCGAATGTCCTGCAGTAGGGCCATGAACCTGCGTCGCGCCTCGTCGTGACCAATAACGCTGCTACTGTCCATCCCGGTGTTGACGTCCCATTCGATGATGTTTTCTCCGGGGAAGGCCGAAGAATAGTTGCCTGTAGCACTCAGGGCATAGCGTAGCGTGAAAGCCTGGCCTTGCCGGCCGACTTCGATGGTGCCTCGATCGTCAGACGGCCATTGCGCTGCGTAAAATCTTGCGCCGGAAGGGTGGTCGCTGAGTGTGAAACGGTCGGGGTATTTCTTTTGCAGTTCATCTCCCGGTTGATTTGCCGAGATGCTGACCTTTTCAGTCATTTTTCCGTTCTCTCCGATCGGCTGCCTGGAGCAGCCCGTTATAAAAGCGGCAGCCAGCATGATTGCCGGTAGCCCCAAAAACACTTGCTTGAAAAAGGCGCGCAAAATATCGATCCAGAAGAAAGTTCACAAAGGCTGCATCATCGGATAGCGAGGAATGTCTTCCGACTGGTCCTGGTTGACCCATCCGGCCATGGCGCGGAGTTCGCCCTCCATGTAAGCGGTTTCGGTCTGCATGAGGAAATGAAAGCGCTTCGCGGCAGCGGTGATCCAATCCATCCGGCTGTCAAAATCCTCCAGTTTCGTCGAATCGGGAGCGATCGATTTCTTCTGAGCGACCTTAGTATCGCATGCACTGGTGAACGCCAGCCGTAATTCCGGGGACACGAGGTTTACCACCGGCCAGCGCTGCATTTTCACGAAGGAGGAAAACCAGCCATCCTCATAGATGAGGGGTTGCAAGATCACCTTCTGTTCATGATTTGCAATGGCCAGCAGGTGCGCAAACTTCTGATCTTCCTGGATCGAACCCGGCCGGGTAGCCTCGATCTGCTTGACGATCTTGAAACCCTCAACGATGAAACCGCACTGGCTCATGTTCTTGATCTTCGAAAGTGCTTCATCCTTCCACGGATAGTTGGCCACCTGCTCCTTGACCGGCTTGATGTAGGCAGAGGCATCGCGACAGTGGACACATTCGTCGAAACTATCGTTGAACCGTGTGTAATACCAATGCCATCCGCTGATATCGTAGAAGAGCCAGAGATTTCCCTTGGCCAATCCCTTGAACACGGGGTCGACGATTGGCACACGAAGATCGTCCAGAGAGCATCCGACGGTCTTGCTGGCGAAAGCACCCAACGCCATCCAGTAGAAACGGCCCTTCTTGGACGGATCGCCATGGTCTTCGGTCTCCAGATAAAAGCGGGCGTATGTCGCAGCGATGCGCCGCGCCCTGTCGCTGTAGACGGGTATGATCGAGCCCTCGTTGCGTCCGTGAAGCTTGCACAGTCGTTTCGTACTCATCTGCTGGACCATTGACCACATCAGGTTGCAGTCGCAATGGACATCCTTGCAAGACTTTTCGTCGCTATTGGTCTGTGACTGGACCTTGTCGGAAGCACCCATCAATTATTTCCTTGTCCTTTGTTCGTTCTCGTTCAAGTCTTGGCCGGCACGACCTTGAACCACTCCATCGCGAATTCCACGTTCTCGCTGGCAGCCGTGGAAACACGTTCGCTCATGCCGTCCTTGGCGGTGGCGGCGAGGTAGTCTCCGGCGGAACTCTTGATCCGGTAGGGAATGTCGGACAGCGGATTGCCGTTCGGATCCTTCACCACGAACGCCTCGTCGTAGAGCTTGTACTTGGTGTCGGGCAGCGCCAGCAGGTCCGGCGAGGCGCTCGCGCCGCCGGAGAACGCATGCGTGGCGCCCTTCACCGAAAACGTCCCCGGACAGGCGAACGTGATGTTGCCGCCTTCCAGCGTCACCGAGGATTGCCCGGCCTGCAGCACGATCTTGCCGCTGGCCTTGATCTCGATGCCGTCGTTGACGCTTTTGACGATCACATCCTGGTCGGCCAGGATTTCCAGCGCGTCGGTGTGTGCCTGCAGCGAGACCGGGCCATTGCCGGCGTAGGCCTGGATGCCGCCATCGTGGGCATACAGGCTGGCAGCCTTGCCGGCGGCGGCGCTGATGGTGTCGCCGGCGCTCCAGTGGGTGTCGCCCTGGCTGGTCCACTGGAGGCTTTCGCCGGCGTAGAGCACCGTCGAGGCGGTGCTGGCCCAGTTGATGCTGCTGGGCGACTCCATCAGCACCGCGGCTTTGGCGAACTTCTCCACCGGCTGCGAGGCATCGGTCTGACGCGAGCTGCCGTCGGTCTTCAGCGCATCCTGGCCGTTCACGCTGGCTGGATGCTTCCCCTGGTCGGCCGGGTCGATGGCGGAGATGAAATCGGCCTTGGCCTGCAGTGCGTCGGCGCTGTGCAGCGCCTGCTGCTGCGCGGCCGATTCGCCCACGGTCTTGGCTAGCTGCTGCGCGCCTTTGAGCTGGGCGATGGCTTCGGCGGCGTCCATCTGGGTGCCGGTCACGCCGCTGCCGCTGGCCGCGCGCGCGGTGGAGGAGATCAGCAGGCCCTCGGCGCCGCGCACCACGCCCCAGGCGTCGCTGCGCAACTCGAATCCCTGGCCGCGATAGCTGCCGCGCTCGGCGCCGGTGTCCGCCTGTTCCACCAGGTGGCCGAGGTTGAGCTGCGACTTGGCCTGACTCGAAGCCAGGCGCATGCGCAGCTGAGACTGGCTGTCGTCGACCACCCACTGGTTGAAGCCGCTGCCGTCATGGGCGGTGCTGTGCCAGCCGGAGATGGTGCCGGCGTGGTTCACGCCCGAATCGGCGCCGGCCGGGAAGGGCGGGGCGTCATTGCCGTTGTAGAGCTGGGCCACCACCACCGGGCGGTCGATGTCGCCTTCGATGAAGTCGACCAGCACTTCGCTGCCCACGCGCGGTGCGAACTGGCTGCCCCAGTTGGCGCCCGATTGCGCCTCGGCCACGCGCACCCAGGTGCCGGAGGCGTCGCTGCCGGGGGCGTTGCCGTCCTTGTCGTCCAGGTTGCCGGTCTCGCGCAGGCCGCCCGGGTTGGGCGACTTGCCGCGCTGCCAGTGGAACTGCACTTTCACGCGATGGTTGCGGTCGGTGGTCACGGCCGCTTCCTGCAAGCCGGTCACCAGCGCGCTCTGGGCGCCGCGCGCGGTGGGCTTGAGGCGTTGCGCAATGGCCGCCGGAACGATAGGCACGCTGTCGCGCACGGCCGTAAAGCTGTTGCGATAGGCGCCGGGCTTCAGTTCTTCGTCCTGTCCGGCATCGGGCGTTTGCGGGCCGCCGAACAGGCTGCCGGCGACCTTGCCCATCATGTCGCCGAGGATCTGCGTGATGTTGCTGTTGAAGTTGTTGCGCGCCTCGTGGCGGACCGACAACACCTTGAAGCTGTTCTCGCCGTCGCCGTAGCGCTCGTGCTGGGTCAGCGCAAAGTGCGCGCCGGCGGCCAGCTGGCGTACCGACCCGGCGCCCTCGAAACGCTTGTTTTCCATCTCGATGGCTTGCAGCATCAGCTGTGCGTGGCTCGCCGCGGCGTCCTGGTCGGCGAAGTCCTGCTGGCCGGTGCCGTCGTACACCTGCAGGGCAGGCAGCTCGCCCGCGTCCAGGCCGGAGCTTTCCTCGGCGGAAGGGGCCGATATCTTTTCCGGGTGCCAGCTGGCCAGCGCCACGCCGTTGGCGCGCACGCTGCGCACGGCGGCGAAATCGGTAATGGCGTCGCTTGCCTCCATCGCCGCCGCGCGGTGAAAGCGGATGCTGTCGTAACCGCCCGGCATGGGCGGCGCCTTCGCATCGCGGTCGAAGATCACCAGCTTGTGGCGCGCATGCGGCTGGCCCTGGTCCTGGTTACCCTGTCCTTGCCCGGCGCCGTCGTCCTGCTCGTGCTCGAAACGGAAGCTCAGGCCCTCGGACGCCAGGATGCGGCGCAGGAAGGCGCAATCGGTCTCGCGGTACTGCGTGCAGATCTCTCTCTTGTTGAGTTGCCGGGTGACTTCGAGCGAGAAGTTAGCCTGCGGGTATTCCTTCAGCAGCGCGCCGGCGATGTCGGTCACCGTCATGTCCTGGAACAGGAAGCTGTCGCGGCGCCGGTCGAGGAAGGCCAGGAAGGACTCCAGCCGCAGCCTGTAGCGCGCCATGCCGCCGTCCGCGCCCAGCCACGAGGCCTGGGTGCAGTAGCCGTGCCAGGCGCGCAGGGAGCCGTCGGCCTGCAGCAGGCGCAGGCTGATTTCGGCGCCGATGAATTGCTTCAGGTCGAGGTCGGTGGAGACGGAGAGCGCGTCGATGTCGAAACGGAAGTTGTCGTTGACGCTTTCTTCGCCGTGAAAACGCTCCACCGCCAGCGACTCCGGCAGGCCGGACTGTTGCGCCGTGCTCATCGTGATGAGGCGGGCGTTCTGCGACAGGCCGGTGCCGAACAATTCGGAGACGACGGCGGAGAGGGAATCGGGAAGCGGCAGGTTCATCGGATTCGCCTTGAGCAGGTTGGCATCCTGCCGGGGTCAGGGCAGGGTAATGGTCAGGTTGGCCGTGCGCGGCGCCAGCTTGACGATGTCGGTATAGCCGGCCAGGCCGTTCTCGGTGCGGCCGGTCAGCATCCAGTTCAGGCCCAGGTAGGCGAACATGGCTATCATCGCGAACAGCGAGGCTACCGCCCACAGCGGCACGTCGTTGCGCAGCTTGTTGACGATCGCATCCGGGCGCGCCCAATGCGGCGCGAAGCCGGCGCTCTTGCCTTTCATGTGGGCGATTTCGTCGCCCAGGCGCGCGGTGAGGTAATTCAGCTTCTCCGGCCCCTCCAGCGCGTACTTGCCCTGGAATCCCAGCAGCAGGCACATGTGGAACACCTCCAGCGCCTGCACGTGGGCGTTGCCGCGCACGCGCAGATCTTCCAGCTGCTTGAAGAAGTTCTCGCCGGCCAGCTGGTCGCCGAACATGGTCAGCTGCAGCGGTCGGCGCTCCCAGGCGTCGCGGATGCCGAAGCTGGAGCGCAGGATGATCTCGTCCACCGACGCGCAGAACGCGTACTTGGCGGCGTAGACGTCTTCCGGCGACACGTCGAGCTTCTTGGCGTTGCGCTCGACGTCGCCCAGGAATTTCTGCATCTTGATCGCGAAGGACGCTTCGTCCAGCGGGGCGCTGCCGTTCTTGAGCATGAACAGCGCGTAGAAGCCGTCATACATCAGGTCCAGCAGCGAATGCGCATTGACGGGCGCGCTGGCGGCGGGGGACGGGGTGAAGTGTTCCTGGTCGAGCAGGGAAGGGGCCGAGGTCATGTTCATTGCGTCACCGCCAGAAGTTCGAGTTTGAGGTCACGGATGCCGGCCGGGATGTAGATGCAGATGGATTGCGCCTGCAGCATGCGTTCGTACATGGCGCCCTTGTTTTCGAGCGCGAAGTAATAGGTGTCGGGGCGCACCGGCAGCGCCGCCGGCACCTGCGGCGAATGCACCAGCTTCACGCCGGGCAGCGCGGCCAGCACGAACTTCTCGACGTCCTCGGGGGCGCCGATCTTGAAACGCAGGGGCACCACATCCACCAGTTCGATGGCCGGCAGGTCGGCATTGACCGCCAGGTAGAAGTTGGTCTTGTCGTCGATCTTGCCGGAGTCCAGCATGCCCAGATGGTAGGAAGGCTTGCTCTCGTTCAGGGCGATGGCGAAATAGCGCGAGGAGATCACGGTATCGAGCAGTTCGCGGATGATGCCGTCGAGCCGGGCGAAGGCAGGGCCCGGATCGTGGTGGTCGTAGGCCGGCAGGTCGGCCAGCGACAAGCTGCGCGAGAAGGTCATCAGCGAGCCGCCCAGCGCCAGCAGCTGTTCATACAGGCGTTCGGGATGCAGCAGCGGGTTGTTCAGGTAGTGCGAGAGGCTGGCGTAGGAAGTGCTGGCCGTGTGCAGCAGCCAGAAGGAGGTGATGTCGCCGGAGCGGAACTCCACCACGCTCTTGCTCGGCTCGCGATGGTGGCCGTAGAGCGCGCTGACCTTGGCCTGCAGCGCATCCATCAGGCGGCGCAGGCGCTGGAACAGCAGCGGCGCCGCATGCACCGACAGGCTGGGCGGCACGAAATTGGGATCGAGTTCGAAACCTGATGAGCTGGCGCGACGCAGCCGCACGACGGGGATGCACACCAGCGAGTCGCGCGGCTCATTCTCGGAGACCAGGCGCACGGCCTTCTTCAGGTAGCTCATTTCAGCCTTGGCGGCTTCGGTGAAGAGGTCGGACGTTTCGATGTTGTCCTGGATATAACGGCTGGACTGGCTGTTGCTCGCCGCGCCGTGGGCGAAGTTGCTGCCGAAGCTCTTCAGTGCCGGCAGCGCCGCGTAGAAGGTCACCGACTGCTGCGCCAGCGGGATTTCGGTGAGCTCGATAGGATCCGGCAAGTCGTCGCCGTCCGGCGCCTTGTAGATTTCGCCGTCCTGGAAGATCACCGACAGCTCCAGGATGCGCAGCGTGTTGTTGTTCAGCGCGTCGCGGTCGACCTGCAGCGCCGACACGCCCCAGCAGTAGGGATTGAGCGCGGCCGCGGTCTGGTGCAGGCGGGTTTCATGATAGTGGTCCTGGCGCTGGAAGTGCTGCGGTCGCAGGAACAGGCCTTCGCCCCAAAGGACTTTGTTGGAGTGGTTCACTTGTGTTGCCCCATTATTATCGTCGTCATTCGCGATGTACTGCGGTTTGTTGTTTGAATTTCAATGACACTGAACCGGCGCCAGCATCAGGTTCTTCTCCAGTGGCTTGCCCTGGGTATCCACCGCCGCCGCGCCCGCACCCACGGTCAGCGAACAGGACTGCAGGCCGACCGTAATGCCGTTCTTCTCCGATTCGTCGGCCTTGAAGGCGACGCGCCAGCGCTGCTGGGCAGGATTGACGAAGAGGGCGACGACACCGATGTAACCCGCTTCATAACTGACCTTCTCGGAGATCTCATAGCGCTGGCCCGGCACCAGCGTGACCTCCTTCACTTCCAGCAGGTCCGCTCCCAGGGCTTCCTTTTCCTTTTGTGCGCTAAGGAACGTGTCGTATGACGCCTGCTGGAAAGTAATGTTCTGCTTCAGCTTATAAATTTTTGCGACCAGCGCCAGCGGCCGCTGCTGGGCATCCTGGTTGAGCGCCCTGGAGGCGTGCAGCTTGATCGATACGGTACGCGGCTGCTTCATGGCGTCGGGCACTTCCGGCGCATCCGGCTTCTTCAGCCCCAACGCCTCCAGCGTCGACTTGGCCACCTGTCCCACGGTGGAGGCTGCGCCGACTGCGGCGCAACCGGATATAGAAGAAACAACAAGCCCCAATAAAAAAATATCAATTAATTGTTTTTTCAACTCAGCCCCGTACGTTCTATTCGATTTATTCGTGATGCGATGGGCACCGTCTTTTTATGAATTAGGAAGTTTTTACATATTGCGGAACTGGAATTACAGATCCATGTCTATGCGATACGTTTGAGCAAGATTACGTTCGAATTACCTAAAACTATTAAGTCGGGCAACAACCTGATAGTCGCGATTGGAGCGCGTCCCGTTAAAAAAGTGCATTTTTCCAATGCATTAATTTCATTCGGAGACGGTTCAGGGGTTTCACACATTGCCTAAAGATCAAGCGTCGCGTAACTGACGCGGCGCTTCATGAATTGCTTGTGCGGATCCCGTGCAAGCGTTTTGCCATATCAAAAATACAAGGAGCAATTCCGTATGCGCGTGAACAAAATAAAAACAGGTCTGGTCATTCCTGCACTGCTGTTGGCGATGTTGAGCGGATGCGCAAGCCAGCAACCGCAGCCAAAGCCCGAGGAAGAAGCCAAGAACACGCTGGAAAGCGGAGTGGCCCAGGCCAATGCGGCGCAGGCCGACGGCAAGAGCGATGAGGCGGTGTCGGTGCTGAAGGTGGTGGCGTCGCGCTTCCCCGCGGACAAGACGCCCTGGGTGCGCATCGCCCAGATCCGCTTTGACGCCGGCGACTACAGCGATGCCATCGTGAACGCCCAGGAAGCGCTCAAGCGCGATCCGGCCGATAAGGTCGCCAACAGTATCGTCACCGTTGCCAGCCTGCGCCTGGCGACCAAGTCCCTGGGCGACCTGCGCACCCAGAACGCGCTGAACGGCTCGGTGAAGACCGAAGCCCAGGACCTGACCAAGATCCTGCGCGAGAGCCTGGGCGAAACCGCCCTGGTGCCGCCGCCGGCCAAGCCGGCCCCGGCTGCGCGCGCACGCAAGGCGCCGCCGCGCAAGGCAGCCGCGCAACCGGCAGCCGGCGACGCCGACAGCGGTGGCGGTGGGGGCAGCGGTCCCAATCCATTCGGCAACCTGAAGTAAGGCACGCCCGCGGGAGCACGCAAATGCTCCCGCGTCTTTTCGCTGGCGCTCGCAGCCGGCGCGTTCGTGCAGCCTCACGCGGTGGGGCGCATTACCCAAACAGCAGTGGAGCAATCATGGCAAAACGAGAAAGCATCCAGAAGAAACTCCAGAAAGTCCGCCCCCCGCGTGTGCAGATGACCTATGACGTCGAGATCGGCGACGCCATCGAGAAGAAGGAGCTGGCCTTCGTCACCGGCGTGGTCGGCGACTTCGGCGGCAATTCCGAGGTGCCGCAGCCGCGCCTGAAGGAGCGCAAGTTCGTCAACATCGATCCGGACAACTTCGACGAAGTGATGAAGGGCATCGAGCCGCGCGCGGTCTACCGCGTGCCCAACGAGCTCTCGGACAAGGGCGGCGAATTCGCCGTGGAACTGAAGTTCCGCTCGATGGAGGACTTCCGTCCGGAGTCCGTGGTGCAACAGGTCGAGCCGCTGCGCAAGCTGCTCGAGGCCCGCACCAAGCTGGCCGACCTGCGCAACAAGATCGCCGGCAACGACAAGCTCGAAGACATCCTCAGCGATGTGCTCAACAGCACCGAGAAGCTTGCCGAACTCAGCAAGCAAACCAACAAATAAACGGGATCGCCATGTCCGCTCAACTGAACCCCGAAGTCGCCGCAGCCCCGGCCGCAGCCGGCGCCAGCCTGCTGGACGACATTGTCGAACAAAGCAAGGTCGCCAAATCCTCCTCCGAACATGACCGCGCCAAGGACCTGATCGCCGAACTGGTGAGCCAGGTGATGGAAGGCACGGTGGTGGTCTCCGACAACCTGTCGGCCACGCTCGACGCCCGCATCGCCGAACTGGACCGGCTCATCTCCGGCCAGGTCAGCGCCATCATGCACGCGCCCGAATTCCAGAAGCTGGAAGGCAGCTGGACCGGCCTGAACTACCTGGTGCGCAACACCACGGTGGGCGAGAACCAGAAGATCAAGATTCTGAACGCGACCAAGAAGGAACTGGTCAAGGACTTCAACTCGGCCCTGGAATTCGACCAGAGCGCGATGTTCAAGAAAGTCTATGAAGAGGAATTCGGCACCTTCGGCGGCGCGCCCTTCGGCGCCTTGCTGGGCGACTTCGAGATCACCCGCCAGCCGGAAGACATGTACTTCATCGAGCAGATGTCGCGCATCGCCGCGGCTTCGCACGCGCCGTTCATCAGCGCCGCCTCGCCCGAGCTGTTCGGTCTGGAGTCGTATTCCGACCTGGGCAAGCCGCGCGACCTGTCCAAGGTGTTCGATACCGTCGAATATGCCAAGTGGAAGTCGTTCCGCGAGTCCGAGGATTCGCGCTACGTCGGCCTGACGCTGCCGCGTTTCCTGGGCCGCCTGCCGTTCAATCCCAAGGACGGCACCACCGTCGAGGGCTTCAACTTCGTCGAGGACGTCGACGGCAGCGACCACTCCAGGTACCTCTGGTGCAACGCCGCCTACGCCTTCGGCACCAAGCTGACCAAGGCCTTCGAGGACTTCGGCTGGTGCGCGGCGATTCGCGGCGTGGAAGGCGGCGGCCTGGTGGAAGACCTGCCGACCCACACCTTCAAGACCGACGAGGGCGAAGTCGCCCTCAAGTGCCCGACCGAAATCGCCATTACCGACCGCCGCGAGAAGGAGCTCTCCGACCTCGGCTTCATCTCGCTGGTCCATTGCAAGAACACCGACTACGCCGCGTTCTTCGGTGCCCAGTCCGCGCAAAAACCCAAAAAATACAACACGGATGCAGCCAACGCCAACGCGGTCTTGTCTTCCCAGCTGCAGTACATCTTCGCCGTGTCGCGCATCGCTCATTACATGAAGTCGATGATGCGCGACAAGATCGGCAGCTTCGCCGCCGCCTCGAACGTGGAAGATTTCCTCAATCGCTGGATTGCCCAATACGTGCTGTTGGATGACAACGCCACGCAGGAGGCCAAGGCGCAGTTCCCGCTGCGTGAAGCTTCGGTACAGGTGTCGGAAGTGCCAGGACGGCCAGGCGTTTATCGCGCCGTGTCGTTCTTGCGTCCGCATTTTCAGCTGGATGAACTGTCTGTGTCGCTGCGCCTGGTGGCGGAGCTGCCGCAGGCCGGGAAATCCTGATTTTTCCCTCCCTCACTAAACTAACAGGATAAGTTATGGCAATCGACGTCTATCTTCAAATCGACGGTATCAAGGGCGAATCGACCGACGACCTGCACAAGGACTGGATCGAGTGCAAGACCGTGGACTGGGAAGTCCTGCAGCCCAAGTCGGCTACCGCCTCCACCGGCGGCGGCCACACCGCCGAGCGTTGCGAGCACAAGGACATCGTGTTCACCAAGGTGGCCGACCTGGCATCGCCGCTGCTGCTGCAGAACTCGTCCTCGGGCAAGACCATCCCCAAGGCCAAGTTCGAATTCATGCGCGCCGACGGCAAGGGTGAACGCGTGCGTTACTTCGAGATCGAACTGGGCAACGTGATGATCAGCAGCGTCGCCCCAACCATCGAATCGGGCGAAATCCTGAACGAGACCGTCGGCCTGAAGTACTCCACCGTCAAGTGGAAGTACACCCAGCAGAAGAAGGACGGCGGCACCGCCGGCAATACTTCGGGCGGCTGGGATCTGTCGACCAACAAGGTCATCTGATCCGGTTGTTCCCGGACGGCGGCATGCCCGTCGTCCGGCCGCATGAGGTCCGCCGGCCCGCCGGCGGACTGCCATCGCCCCCGGCGACATAAATCAAAAACCCACAAGTCGGATAAGGCATATGAAAGGCTTTGCTCCCAGCCTGTTCGACAAGCTGATGAACGACGGTCCCAGGTCTTCCGTCAGTCCCGTCGTCAGCCGCCTGTCGATAGAAGAACTCAAGGATGCCGTGGCCCGCGACCTGGAGGCCATGCTCAATACGCGCGCCGTGATCCCCGAGGAGCTGCTGCGCCATTTCCCGGAATGCGGCAAGTCCATCATCGCCTACGGCCTCAACGATTTCGCCGGCATGAGCCTGGCCAGCATCGACGACCGCGCCGCCATCTGCCGCTCCCTGGAAGAGGCGATCGCTCGCCACGAGCCGCGCCTGCGCAACGTGCGCGCCATGCTGGAGGTGCAGGAAGGCTCCATCAACCGCCTCAATTTCGCCATCAGCGCCTTGCTGGTGGTCAACGCCGCCCGTGAAACCGTCAATTTCGACGCCGTGCTGCAGCCGTCGTCCTTGCAGTATTCGATCAGCAAGGCGCGCGCGACCCGGATAGGAGTCTAAGTGCAAGAGCTGCTTCCCTACTATGAGCGCGAGCTGAGTTTCCTGCGGCGCTATTCGCGCGAGTTCTCCGAGCGCTATCCCAAGATCGCCGGCAGCCTCCTGATGGCCGGGGAGGTGTGCGAGGATCCGCACATCGAACGCATGATCCAGTCCTACGCGCTGCTCAACGCGCGCGTCTCCAAGCGGCTGGACGACGACTATCCCGAATTCACCGAGGCCCTGTTCGAGGTGCTGTACCCGCACTACCTGCGGCCGTTTCCCTCGTGTTCGATCGCGCGCATGGACTACTCGGCCTCGGCCGCGCAACTGACCACGGCCAGCCAGATCGCGCGCGGCACCACGCTCTCCACCCGCCAGGTCAAGGGCGTGGTGTGCAAGTTCCAAACCGTCTACGACGTGCCGGTGGCGCCGATCCGCCTGCCGCAGGCCAGCTTCGCGCCCATCATCGAGGCGCCCGAGGCGGTGACGCTGCCGACCTCGGTCACGTCCTCGTTGTCGATCACCATCGAGACCACTTCCGAGCAGGTGGCGCTGGCGCAGCTGGGCCTGGCCTCGCTGCGCGTGTTCATCGACGGCGAGGCCTCGTTTTGCGCCGCCTTGCGCGACAGCCTGTTCATGCGCACCGTCGCAGCCTGGGTAGAATTGCCGCGCAGCGGCCGCTGGACCGCGCTGCGCAAGCCGCCGCTGGCCGAAGTCGGCTTCGCCGATGAAGACGCGCTGATCGACTTCCCGGCGCAATCGCATCCGGCCTACCGGCTGCTGACCGAATATTTCTCCTTCCCGGAGAAATTCAACTTCTTCGACATCGACCTGGCCGCCATACTGGCCGTGCTGCCGACCGGCTCCAAGGGTTTCACGCTGTACCTGGGCCTGTCGGGCCTGCGCGCCGATTCGCACATCGCGCGCCAGTTGGGCACCACCAGCGCAGCCAACCTGCTGCTGGGCTGCACCCCGGTGATCAACCTGTTCCGCCAGCGCGGCGATCCGATCCGCCTGACCCATGCCGGCGCCTACTATCCGGTGGTGGCCGACGCCCGCCGCGCCTTCGGCTACGAGGTGTATTCGATCGACTCGGTACAACTGGTACGGCAGACGCCGCAGGGCGAGTCGATCACCCGCTTCCGGCCGTTTTATTCGCTGCGCCACGGCCAGTCGCCCGAGCGCTCCGGCCACTACTGGGCGATGCGCCGCGACGAGCTGGTGGCGCTGAAGAGCCCCGGCTACGAGACCGAAATTTCCATCGTCGACATCGACTTCGACCCGGCCAAGGTCGAGACCGATACGCTGTCCATCGAGCTGACCTGCACCAACCGCGATTTGCCGGCCTTGCTGACCTACGGCCTGCCCGGCGGCGACCTGCAGATGGAAGGCGGCGGGGTAGTGCGCTCGGTGGCGCTGCTGCGCAAGCCGACCCTGCCGTCGCGCTTCGAGCGCGGGCGCGGCGCGCACTGGCGCCTGATCTCGCATCTCTCGCTGAACCACCTGTCGCTGATGCGCGGCGGCCTGGAAGCCTTCCAGGAGATGCTCACGCTCTACGACCAGTCCAATTCACCCATCTCGCAGCGCCAGATCGGCGCCATCGCCGCCGTCGACCACAAGGCCGCCACCGCGTGGCTGCCGGGCAACCCTTTCGCCAGCCTGGTGCGCGGCATCGAGGTCAAGCTGACCGTGGATGAGGAGGGCTTCGTGGGCAGCGGCCTGCATGCCTTCGCCGGCGTGATCGACCGCTTCATGGGCCTGTACGTGCATGCCAACAGCTTCGCGCAGTTGAGCGTGCTATCCAAACGAACCGGGGAGGAGCTGCTGAAATGCAGGCCACGCAGCGGAGATTTGAGCCTAGCGTGATCGAGCGGCTGTTCGCCGCTCCCCATCGCTTCCAGTTTTTCCAGGCAGTGCGCATGATCGAACTCTGGTTCCGGCGCAACGGCGTGCCGCACGAACGCGCGGTGAGCGACTTCCTGCGCTTCGCCAACCGCACCGCGCTGGGTTTCCCGGCCAGCGAGATCGAACGGATCGAGGCTTTTCCGGCCGACCAGGCGGACCAGGCCGACGGCACCACCGTGGCCGGCATGGAGCGGGCGCTGAGCAGCGGCCGGATGAAGTACGTATGCCTGACGCCGACCTTCATGGGTTTTCTCGGCGGCAGCGGCGCCTTGCCGGCGCATTACACCGAGCGCATCGCGCGCCACCAGCTCGAGCAGCGCGACGACGGGCCGCGCGCCTTCCTGGACGCCTTTTCCACCCGCTCGCTGGCGCTGTTCTACCAGGCCTGGAGCAAGTACCGGCTGGCCTTCCAGTACGAGGCCGGGCGCCGCGACAAATTCCTGCCGCTGCTGCTGTCGCTCTCCGGCCTGGGCTTTCGCTCGCTGCGCGAACGGCTGCAGGAGGTCGACGGCCGCGGCGTGCGCGACGAGTCGCTCGGGCATTTCGCCGGCGCCTTGCGCCACCGGCCGGCCTCGGCCTTTTACATGCAGAGGGTGCTGGGCGAATACTTTTCCGTGCCCCTGCAGATCGAACAGTTCGTCGGCAGCTGGTACAACGTGCCGCCCGAGCACCAGACCATGCTGGGCTCGACCAACTCGGCGCTGGGCACCGCCATGGCCGGCGCGCGCGTATGGCAGCGCGATCTGCGCATGCGCCTGCGCATCGGGCCGCTGCCGATGCGCGACTTCGAGCAGTTCCTGCCCGGGGCCAAGGCCTCGCAGGCGCTTTCGCGCATGCTGGGCATGTTTACCGGCTCGGCGCTGGAGTATGAGATCCAGCTGGTGCTGCGCGCCGAGGACGTGCGCGGCCTGGGACTGGCCGCGGACCGCGACGGCGGACGGCTGGGCTGGGACAGCTTCATTTCCACCGCGCCCGAGACGCGGGACCGCGCCGATATCTGCTACGAGATTTCGGTGCACTGAGCCAACAAACGGCACGACGACGAACGCAGGCACCGACCACACTGAACCGGACAAGAGAAGACAAGAAGATGGGCATCAACCTGAAATCGCTGATCAGCAAGCTCAACGACACCACCCGCCTCGCTACCGAGCGCGCGGCCAGCCTGTGCATGGGGCGCGGCCAGTACGAGGTGGACCTGGAACACCTGTTCCTGGCGCTGCTGGAAAACCCGCAATCCGACTTCAGCCTGATCGCACGCCGCAGCGGCATCAGCGCCGACAGCCTGCAGGCCGACCTCGAGCGCGAGATCGGCAATTTCAAGAACGGCAATACCCGCACCCCGGTACTCTCGCCGCACCTGCAGACCCTGTTCGAGCACGGCTGGCTGATCGCCTCGCTGGAGGGCGGCAATCCGGCCATCCGCAGCGGCCACCTGCTATTGGCGCTGCTGACCCAGGGCGAACTGTCGCAGCTGGCTTATCGCGGCTCCAAGCTGTTCGCCAAGTTCAAGGTCGATGAACTCAAGCACGACCTGGGCAAGCTGGCCGAAGGCTCGGTGGAGGCGGTCCTCGTGCAGCAGGGCGACGAAGACCAGGGCGGCGGCGACCCGGTCGGCGAGATGGCCGCGCGCCCGGCCGGCAAGACCCCGGCGCTGGACCAGTACACCACCAACCTGACCCAGCGCGCGCGCGACGGCAAGATCGACCCGGTGGTCGGGCGCGACGGCGAGATCCGCCAGGCGGTCGACATCCTGCTGCGGCGCCGCCAGAACAACCCCATCCTCACCGGCGAGGCCGGCGTAGGCAAGACCGCCGTAGTCGAAGGCCTGGCGCTGCGCATCGCCCAGGGCGATGTGCCGCAGGCGCTGCAGGGCGTGGAAATCCACACGCTGGACATGGGCCTGCTGCAGGCCGGCGCCAGCGTCAAGGGCGAGTTCGAGAACCGACTGAAGAACGTGATCGACGAGGTCAAGAAGAGCCCGCACCCGATCATCCTCTTTATTGACGAGGCCCACACCATGATCGGCGCCGGCGGCCAGGCCGGCCAGAACGACGCCGCCAACCTGCTGAAACCGGCGCTGGCGCGCGGCGAGCTGCGCACCATCGCCGCCACCACCTGGAGCGAGTACAAGAAGTACTTCGAAAAGGACGCCGCGCTGGCGCGCCGTTTCCAGGTGATCAAGGTCGAGGAGCCCAGCGAGGAGGTCGCCTGCGCCATGCTGCGCGCGATGGCGCCGCTGATGGAAAAGCACTTCGGCGTGCGCGTCTACGACGAGGCCATCACCGAGGCGGTGCGCCTGTCGCATCGCTACATCAGCGGTCGCCAGCTGCCCGACAAGGCCATCAGCGTGCTCGACACCGCCTGCGCCAAGGTGGCGCTGGGCCAGAACGCCACGCCGGCGCTGCTGGAAGGCGTGACGCGCCGGCTGGAACGTCTCGATGCCGAGATCGCCGCCCTCAAGCGCGAAGCCGCCAGCGGTTCCGCACACGAGGCGCGCCTGGCCGGGCTGCAGGCGCAGCACGAAGCCGCGCTGGCCGAGCAGGCCGATCTGAAGACGCGCTGGGAGCAGGAGCGCGGCCTGAACGAGAAGATTCAGCAGGCCCGCGCCGCGCTGGAAGACGCCAACCAGAAAGGCAATGCGGGCAGTGAGGCCGACGCCGCCCGCGCCGGGCTGAAGCAGTTGCTGGACGAATTGAAGGCCCACCAGGGCGAAACCCCGATGGTGCCGGTGCAGGTCGACGGCCACGTGGTGGCCGAGATCGTGGCCGGCTGGACCGGCATCCCGCTGGGCAAGATGGTCAAGGACGAGATCAAGACCGTGCTGGGCCTGGATGCGCTGTTGAAGGAGCGCGTGCTGGGCCAGCCGCAGGCCACCGCCGCGGTGGCGCAGCGGGTGCGCACCTCGCGCGCCAACCTGGACGATCCGGGCAAGCCCAAGGGCGTGTTCCTGTTCGTCGGCCCGTCCGGCGTGGGCAAGACCGAGACCGCGCTGGCCCTGGCCGACGTGCTCTATGGCGGCGAGCGCAAGCTGATCACCATCAACATGAGCGAATACCAGGAGGCGCACACCGTCTCGGGCCTGAAGGGCTCGCCGCCGGGTTACGTGGGCTATGGCGAGGGCGGCGTGCTGACCGAGGCGGTGCGCCGCAATCCCTACAGCGTGGTGCTGCTGGACGAGGTCGAGAAGGCCCATCCGGACGTGCTGGAGCTGTTCTTCCAGGTCTTCGACAAGGGCCTGATGGACGACGGTGAAGGGCGCGAGATCGATTTCCGCAACACCATCATCATCCTGACCAGCAACGTCGCCTCCTCGCAGATGATGCAGGCCTGCCTGAACAAGAGCGCCAGGGAGCTGCCGTCGCCCGACGAGCTCGACGCGCTGATCCGCCCGCAACTGGTGAAGGCCTTCAAGCCGGCTTTCCTCGGCCGCCTGAAAGTCATCCCGTATTACCCGATCGCCGATGAGGTGCTGGAGCAGATCATCAAACTGAAGCTCTCGCGCATCGCCAGGCGCATCGCCGAGAACCACAAGGCCGAGTTCAGTTACGACAAGGCCCTGGTGGAGGCGGTGCTGGCGCGCTGCACCGAGGTCGACTCGGGCGCGCGCAACGTCGACAACATCCTCAACGGCAGCCTCTTGCCGGAGATCGCCGAGAGCGTGCTGGCGCGCATGGCCGAGGGCCAGGGCATCAGCCGCATCAAGGTGTCGGCCGGCAAGAAGGGCGACTTCAAATACACCATCCAGTGAGCAAGCGAGTGAAGCCATGACGCGCGCAGACGCCATCTCCAGATCGATCAAACTCCGGCTCACGGCCGCGGGGAAGGGCGCGCCATGATCGCCTCGGCCATCGCCGCGCTGTTTGGCGCGTGGAACCAGTCGACCCGCGTGATGCGCCTTTACACCACGCTGGACAAGGACTACGGCCCCGACGCCCTGATCGCCGAAAAACTGCAGGCGGTCGAAGGCGTGAGCCCGGCGCAGGAGGGCGGCGCCATCGACCAGGCCATCGCCGGCTACCGCGTGCAACTGTCGTGCCTGAGCCTGAATGCCGACATCTCGCTGCGCAAGCTGCTGGGCCAGCCGGTGCTGCTGGAACTGGACACCGACGGCGCCGCGCGCGCCTTCCACGGCTACGTCACCGGCTGCCGCATGGAAGGCGCCAACGGCGGCATGGCGCGCTACCAGCTGACCATCGAACCCTGGCTGTCCTTCCTGCGCCACCGCCGCGACAGCGCGGTGTACCAGGACATGACGGCGCCGGCCATCGTCGAGGCGGTGTTTCGCGACTACCAGGGCCAAGGCAAGCTGCAGCCGGCCTGGCGCCTGGACCTGCAGGACGCCTCGCTCTACGCCAAGCGCAGCCTGGCCACGCAATACCAGGAGAGCGACCTGGCCTTCGTCACCCGCCTCCTGGCCGAGGAGGGATTGTTCTACTACGTCGAGCACAGCGGCGACAGCGCCAGCGAAAGCCTGGGCGCGCACACGGTGGTGATCGCCGACCACAACGGCAGCTTCAAGCCCAACGCGCGCGCCAGCGTGGCTTTCTCGCAGGTCGGCGCGATGATCGCGCAGGACAACATCGACCGCTGGCGCAGCGTGCGCCGCTGGCAGACCAACGCGGTCGAGATCCTGACATGGGATTACCGCCAGGCCGCCGTGCGTGAGGCCGCCAGCGCCAGCGCCAGCGCCAGCGCCGGCGAACATGGCAGTGACCGGCTGGTGCTGGCCAGCCGCGACGCCCCCGGCGTCTACGCCAACGAGAACCGCGCCCAGGCCGAGCGCCAGGCGGCCAACCAGATGCAGGCCATCGAGGCGCGCAACAAGGTTTTCACCGGCGCCGGCACGGTGCGCAGCTTCGTGCCCGGCACCACCTTCACGCTGACCGGCCACAGCGACCACATCGGCGGCGAGGACGACAACTTCGTCCTGCTGCGCGTGGTGCACCAGGCCCACAACAACCTGAATGCCTACCTCAAGGCCGAAGCCGGCAAGTTGCTGGGCGAAGCCGCGCTGGACGACGACGGCTGGAAGGGCAGCCTGGTCGACGCCGCGTTGCAACCGGCGCGCGGCGATGCGCGCCCGGTCTATCGCAATCGTTTCGAGGCGATCCGCAGCAAGGTTCCCTATCGCGCGCTGCTGGTGGACGAGGAGGGCGGCAGGCTTTATCCCAAGCCGGCCGCCAGCGGCCAGCAGAGCGCCGTGGTGGTGGGCGCGAACGGCCAGCCGGTGCACACCGACCGCGACAACCGTATTCGCGTGCAATTCCACTGGCAGCGCGGTGAGCGCAGCCACAGCGGTTTGAGCGCGCCCAGCCCGGACGGCCACGCCGGCGCGCCCGCCAACGAGCAGGCCGGCACCTGGGTGCGGGTACTGGCCGGCATGGCGCCCACCGCCGGCGCCAACTGGGGCGGCCAGGCGGTGCCGCGGGTGGGGCAGGAGGTGCTGGTCGATTTTATCGAGGGCGACATCGACCGCCCGGTGGTGATCGGCACGCTCTACAACGGCAAAGGTCAAGACAACGCGCAAGGCAACCAGGCCGGCCAGGGCGCGGGTGCTGCCACCGGCAACGCGCCGGCGTGGTTCCCGGGCGACGCCGGCGCGCATAACCATGCCGCCGTGCTCTCGGGCATCAAGACCCAGGCCATGGGCGCCAGCCAGAGCGGCGGCGGCGCCTACAACCAGCTGGTGTTCGACGACACGCCGGGGCAATCGCGCGCCTCGCTGCACCAGCACGCCGACGCCCACGACGGCGCCAGCGAACTGAACCTGGGCGTGCTGCGCCAGCAGACCGACAACCAGCGCCTGGCCGCCACCGGCCAGGGCTTTGAGCTGAAGACCCAATACAGCGCCGCGCTGCGCGCCGGCCAGGGCCTGCTGGTGTCGACCGAGAAGGATGCCGGCGCCCAGCTGGCGATGAACCAGGGCCTGACGCAATTGTCCGACAGCGCCGGGAAGCAGCAGCAGCTGGCCGAGACCGCGCAGAAGCACAACGCGAAATTTGACGGCGAAGTCGATGCCGCCAAGCTGCCCGCGGTGGAAGCCATGGCCGACTCCATCGAAGTGCTCAAGGCTACCGGCAGCGCCTCGGCCGGCAACGGCGCCGAAGGCGGTTCTTCCACTACGGCCTTCAGCGCGCCGCAGCTGCAGCTCTCCAGCCCGGCCGGCATCGCCGCCGCCACCCCGGCCAGCGCCATCGTCGCCGCCGGTGTGAGCAGCAGCGTGACGGCGGGCAAGGACATCAACCAGATCGCCCAGGGCAACCTGCACTACCTTGCCAAGTCCGGCATCAGCCTGTTCACCTATGGCAAAGCCGGCAACGCCGGCAAGCCCAACCAGGAAACCGGCATGGCCCTGCACGCGGCAGCCGGCAAGGTGAGCCTGCAAAGCCAGGCCGGCCAGACCTTGCTGACGGCAGCCAAGCTGCTGACCGTGGCCAGCGTGGGCAAGGACGTGAACATCGCCGGCAAGCAGCACGTGCAGCTCACCGCGCAGGGCGCGTGGATCAAGCTCGAAGGCGGCAACATCGAGGTGCACGGGCCGGGGGCGATGGAGTTCAAGGCCAGCGCCAAGGAGCTGACCGGGCCACAGAGTTCAAGCACCAGCGCCAGCTTGCCGCAACCCGGCCCGTTGGCCGATTGCGAATACAAGACCAGCGCCTGAGCGGCGCGACCCCTTTGACGACGGAAGCAGGATCGCATCATGAGCCAATTGCAACTCAATGAACAACTGCGCGCAGCCTTGTTCCAGCTGCGCGAAGTCAATCCGCGCAGCTACGTCTACCTGCTGCTGGACGGCAACCACCCCTGCGCCGAGGACGATGCGCTGCACACCACGCGCCTGCCGGCGCGCGAGATCCCGGCCAGGCCGGTCACGGTGCCGCGCGCCGACTTCGCCCATGATCCGGCGATCTGCCCGGCGCTGGTCACGCTCTATTCACCGGGCGATCGCGGTTATCCGGACGAACTGTTGCTGGATCTGAGCATCGCCCACGCATGGCGGCGCCACGCCAGCGTCAACGGCAGCTATGTATGCGGCTGGCTGGTCTCGGAAAGCCCGATCGACCAGATCGCCGCCCACCTGGCCAAGGCCAGCGAGCTGTTCGACGTGCTGGGCGGTCGCCGGCGCGTGCTGGCGCTGTTCGAACCGCACCGGTTGTCGCTGGCGGCCGACGCCGGCCGTGACGGTTTCCTGCGTCGCTGGCTGGGCCCGGTCAGCCACTGGCTGTGGCTGGACCTGCACGGCCAGTTGCGCAGCCTGGCCACGCACGACCTGGCCGAACCCGCGCCCGGCAACGAGCACCTGGGCCAGCGCGAGTGGCAGGCGCAGCAGCGCGTGGCCGACGCCAGGATCGTGGCCATGGCCATGGCCGACACCCGACACATGCTGCCGGTGAAGCCGGAGACGGCCATCGACGCCGCCTTGCAGCGCGCCACGGCGCGTGGCCTGCGGCGCACCGAAGACCTGGTCTTCTGCGCGCTCAACGACTTCTCGATCGCGCCCGGCTGGGCCGCGCATCCGGCCGCCGCCCGCGCCATCGCGCAGGCACTGGAAGGCGAGCAGACCTTGAGCGAACTGATGTGCGGGCTGTCCGACGACACCCTGGAAGAAATCGCCGCGCAACGCGACGCCGGCTAAACAGCATTCGGAGAATCAGATGGGCACCGACGCCACCAAAGTCAAGCCGACCACCGGCGCCGCCACCCTGCGGGCCAACGCCGACAGCGCGCAGAAGTGCGCGCTCGGCGCCAACGGCCAATGCAGCTTCTGCCAGCGCACCGGCTATCCCATCCTGCCGCTGCGCTACGCGGTCAAGCCGGCCTACGTCACCGCATTGGGCACCGATCCGCGCTCGTTGCCGCAGATGGAGAAGTTCGCCGCCCAGCAGCTCAAGGGCAACCGCTACACCCTGCGCGTGCTGCGCAAGGGTTACGTGCATGTCTATATGGGCGTGAAGGGGCACTGGCAGACCTACGCCGTGACCGAAGACGGTTACCTGCGCCTGCTGAAGAACCCCGACGATCCTGACGCCAAGGGCGATCGCCCGCTGACCGAGGCCTGCAAGCGCGACGGCCACAACATCCCGGCCAGCTTCATCAATATTCCCGAGAAGTACAAAAAGGTGTGGATCGGTTTTTCCGACATCGCCTGGCGCAAGGAAGTGCGTGACGCCTTCGAGGCCAAGCCTGACGGCCGCATGCAGCAGGTGGATTGCACCGCGCTGGCGGCCGCGCCGGCGCAGCAGAAGAATGCGCTGGAGCTCAGCGCCAACTGCGCCGAGCTGCACAACCTCACCGAGGAATACGCCACCGACGATGGCGAATACAAGCAGCGCCTGACCTACACGGCCAAGGTGCTGTCGGCCGAGAAGACGGTGGAAGAGCGATTCCTGTGGGAGAGCCTGCACGGCAACTTCCCACGCGCCGGCCAGCTGGCCGCGCTGGGCAGCCATGCCAAGGCCTACGGCGACAAGACCGCCAAGCAGTTCGGCGCCGCGCGCAAGGTGGCTGCGCTGGCCCTGTTGGATCCGGTGGGCATGGTGCAGGAGCTCAACGCCTCGCGCCTGCACTTCATCCAGGCGCGCCAGAACTACACCGACAAGGTGCTGCGCCCGCTGGTGATCTCCAAGTCCATTCTCGGCCTGAAGGACTATTTCGAGAAGACCGCGCTAGCCGTGCGCACCATGGACGAGAAGAAGAAAAACCTGCCGGACGAGCAGACCGAGACGATCGGCTATTCGGATCCGATGCTGGGCGTGGGCGGCACCAGCACGGTGACCACCACCCGCAAGGAACGCGCAAAGCAGGACGCTGACGCGGCCTGGGCCAAGATCGCGGAGCGCTACAGCGAAACCAAGCGCAGCGCCTTCGACAAACGCTACCAGGACGCCATGAAGCTGTTCTACGAACAGATCGAGATGCAGGCGCAGGACTGGTCGCTATGGGCCAAGGACAGCGCCTGGATCAAGCATTTCAAGGATTACCGCACCAGCTTCGGCAGCGACTACGCGGCGCTGGTGCAGGTGTTCGCGCCGACGCTGGCCGGCGGCGCCGGCGAGGACAAGTATTCCCAGGCCGTGTGGCAGACCTGGCTCAACGCCAAGGTGGACGATCCGAATGCGCCGGTCTGGCCGGCCCTGTTCGGCAACCGCAAGGAGATCATCGCCTACCTGGTACCGGCCGACGGCGAACTCAACAAGGGCGACAAACTTTACGATACCGCCAAGAACATGGTGGCGTCGAAAGAGGGGGAGAAAGTAGAGGAGAAGATCAAGGAACTCATCGGCGAGGCCAAGAGTTCTCTGAACCAGGTGATGCTGGCCATTTCCGGATCGGCCGGCCGCCTGGAAACCAGGATCAGCGCGCAGGCGGCGCTGATCGTGCATCGCGCTACCCAGGCCGCGCTGACGCTGTACAACGACGTCGAGCCGATCTTCATCAAGGTGCAGATGACGGTGCGGGAGTACCAGCGTCTGCTCTCCGAGCTGGCATTCCAGGCAGCCGGCAAGGCCAGGAAGGAAGTCGGCTCGCTGGTGCTGGCCGGCGTGATGAGCATCAACAATCCCAAGGTACGCGATGCCGTGATCGAGGTCACCCTGTGGACCTTCGAGAAGGCGTCCACCGTCAAGGCGATGCTGGAGAAGTCGATGAAGGACGGGGCCGCCGCCGTGCGCGGCGCCATGCGCTCGGTGGCGGTATCGAGCGTCATCATCAGCCATACCGTGGTCCAGGAACTGGGCGGCCTGGGACGCCGGATGGAAATGAGCATGAAGCAGGCCACCGATTTCACCCGTGACATCCTGGGCAAGGGGATGCGCATCGGCGGCCAGATGCAGGAGCCCTTGCTGGCCGGCGGCGCCATCATCTTCCAGGCGTGGGCCTTCAAGAGTTCGCTCAAGGATGTGAAGGAGAAGCTGGGCGCGGATGGAGACGAGGCGCAGTTGTCGCTGATCTCGGCAGGCGTTGGCGTGCTGGCGGCCACCACCGAGTTGACGGGCGCGGTGTTCAAGATAGCCGGCCAGAAGATAGTCGGTGAGCGCCTGCTGTTGGGGGCGGGCTTGCTGGGGGCGATATCGGGGATCATCGATGCCGTGCAGGCTTACTACTCCTCCAAGCGGGCCGGATCGCATGGCGACAAGACCGCCAGCGATTATTATTTCGTGGCCTCCATGTTGTTTGTCGGCTCGGCCCTGGCCAGCGGTACGGCTGCGATCATCGGCACCAGCGCCTTGTTCGGCCCGCTGGGCGTCGCGCTGGTGTTGGTGGGGCTGGGGATAGCCGCCATGTGGTACGCCATGAATGCGGAATCGTCCCAGGCCGAGATGTGGGCCGACCGCTGCTATTTCGGCGTGAACCGCAACGCAAAGGGCATCTGGACCGATGCGCAGATGGCCGATGAAATGGCGGAACTGAACTCCATCATCGCCGGGCTCAGGATCGAACTCGGCACGCGCAGCCTTGCCACGCGGGTAGCGGGCGCGGGTCTGGACTTTGACGGGCATCTCTCCGACAATGTGCGCCTCAAGATAAGCTTTGGCATGTTCGACAAGGAGAACTCCGCCTACGAATGGGAGTGGTATGCGAAGCACAAGAAGAACGGCAACGTTCTGCTTTACAAGGGCAACTACGGAAAAGCCCCATGGTCGCTTGCGCCCACCGCCACCAAGGCATTGAGGAAATCCGACATCGCCGAATGGCCGACCGTCGATCCGTATACGCCGACCTTCGTCTTCGATGAAAAGGGCAACACGGCGGCGGCGGTCCAGCAGGCGTACGCGAACATCGATTCGAGCGAATTCGAGGAGACCAGCCTGAAGGTCAACTACTGGCCGGACAGCAGCGATACATCGTGCCTCACTGGTACGGTGGTCAATGAGGAGCTTTGATGGGCAGCAGCGGTTCACGTTTCAATGCACCAACCCCGTACTGGTTTGAAGACCTCCCGGTTCGCACCGCCAGGCTCGAGGAAAACCCGGATGCCGACCTTGTGCAGGATGTCATCGAGGTCGGCGAGAGCCATCTCGATATCTCCCGGACTTCGACCGTTTTGCGTGGCGGCCTGCTGTTTCTGGGCCTGCTGGTCTTGCTGATGCTTTGCTGGTTCGCGCCGCATACCCTGAACATCTTCCTGACGCCGCCCCGGTCGGCGGTTGTCATCGGCATCCTGACCGTCCTCAACGTCTCGCTGGTTGGCTACAGCCTGTTCGTGATCTGGCTGGATTGCCATATCCCGCGCGACTTGCCGGTGCGGTTTGACCGTGGCGCCGGGAAATTGCATGTCTACGATTACAGCCTCAGCCTGAATCCCTTCGCCCGCCGCCGGGTCGAGGTGAAGCAATTCGATTGGTCCGATGTCGAGGCCGAGCTGACCAAGCAGGCGGGCTACAACGGCAAGGCCTACATGATCCGGTATGCGCTGGTGCTGGTGATCTGCAAGCCGGGAAGCAACGAGGTGCTCGATCGGGTTACGCTCAAGGGCAACGACATCACGATCAAGGGCTTGCAGGCAATGTGGTCCTATGTGCGTCGCTACATGGCCGAAGGCCCGGCAAACCTGCCGCCCGTCCAGGCGCTCGCGCACGGCATCTCGCTGCGGCGCAGCCTGTTCACCTACATGCCTTATTTCGATCCGTCGGAGGAAGGCAGCCGCTATCGCAGCCGCATGCAGGCGATCGACGTCGTGCTGGTCTTCTTCATGATGTGGTTCTTCTGGTTGTGGCTGCCGATGGGGCTGTGCCATTACATCGCCATGCGCCTGGCGCCTGAACCGCGTTGGCCTGACGCGATGGCCGAGCGCGCCACCGTATCGCCCAGCGCCGCAAAATAAAACAGCCAGGGCAGAACATGCCTTGCACGGGCTTGTCCAACGCATCGAAAGAGCCCCGCCCTGGGGCTTCGGATCTGGATCACAAGACAATAAAACAGACCGCAACGACAACGCGCCCTGCGGCGAAGACCTGTCCTTCACGGCCGACCTCGACGCCATCGCCGAGGCGCGCCGCTTCGACGATCCCACGCTGGACCAGGGCGAGTGGGTGACCGACATCAAGGAGGCCGACTGGCCCTTCGTCGAACAAAATTGCAAGAAATGCAAATACATGATTGATATCGACGATGACAAACTACATCAGCCGACCTCAACCCGAAGGGCTATTTCTAAATTGGTATAAGAATTTGCCTGACCGTGACGCTCAGCCTTCCCCGGCTGATCCTGATCCCGCAATAGGCGAGGACTTGAACTTCATTGACGAAGAGATGATGGAGGTTTCCAGATCTTCAAGCGTCATGCGAGGCGCTTTCTTGTTTTTTGGCCTGATTGGCCTGCTTGTCATGGTATGGGTGGGAAACATCATGATTCGGGCGCTGAGCAGTCCGCTAGTGTCGGACTGGCTGGCAATCCTGGCGATGCTGATTCTGGTTGGCGGCATCACTATCGTCCTGCGAGCGATCGAGCTCGATTTTCGCATGCCTCGCGACATGCCGATTCGTTTCAACCGACGCACACGTGAAATCATTGTCTATGACTATCCTCTCAGCCTGAATCCGTTCGCGCGGCGGCGGGCTGATATCCGACGGTTTAGTTGGGACGACGTGCAGGCGGAAATAAGCAAGATGGCTGGCTACAATGGCAAAGCATATCTTGTGCGCTATTCGCTCGTACTGGTGATTTGCACTCCGGGGACGGGCAATGTGATCGAGCGCGTCAATTTGAAGGGAAATGAGGTGAGCGATGCTGCGTTGCCCGGAATCTGGGCGTATATCCGCAGCTACATGGCTGATGGTATTGCTAACTTGCCGGTAGCGATTGTTCGTCGCCGGGAAATTTCATTTCGGCGCAGTCTGTTCGCTTATATGCCGTATTTCGATCCATCGAAAGAAGGCTCCGAGATTCGAGCGCGCATGGGAGGCCTTGAATGGTCGCTTGCTTTGGTGTTGATTTGGTTTTTTTGGCTTCTTTTGCCGATCGGCGCGTTCAGTTATATCGCCTTGAGGTGCGCTCCGGAGCCGAAATGGCCGACGCCCGTGAACGAAGAGTGTCACCGTGGGAAATAGACAGTGCTTTCTTGAGTTTTTCGCGCCATTGGGTTGACGCGTTTAATAGGTTTAATAAACGAACCCATCCGGCGAACATGTAGCTGCGCGCCTTGTCCAATCTCGTCAAGAGCGCGCTATTCCCATAGCGATACCAAGAAATGCTCTGGATCTCCATGACAAGAAAATAACGGATCAGGAACGAGTCAACCATGAAACTGCCTACGCTGAAATCCTTACTGGGGGCCAAGCCTGCCATGTCCGCCATCGATCATCTGCTCAATCCCATCAACGACAACGCGCCCTGCGGCGAGGATCTGTCCTTCACGGCCGACCTCGACGCCATCGCCGAGGCGCGCCGCTTCGACGATCCGACGCTGGACCAGGGCGAGTGGGTGACCGACATCAAGGAGGCCGACTGGCCCTTCGTCGAGCAGCATTGCGCACGCCTGATCGAAACGCGCAGCAAGGACCTGCGGCTGGCGGTGTGGTACTCGGAGGCCGCCTGCAAGACGCGCGGCCTGCGCGGCCTGGGCGACGGCCTGCTGCTGGTGGCGGGGCTGTTCGACCGCTACTGGGACGGCATGTACCCGCAGTCGGAAGAGGGCGACCACGACCAGCGCGTAGGCAACCTGACCTGGCTGCTCGCGCGCGCGGTGACGATGTCGCGCGAGATCGCATTGACCGAGGGGCGCGGCACGGCCTTTTCGCTGATCGATTTCGACGGCGCGCGCGCCCGCGCGGCCAATGCCGAACGCGTCGCCAACGAAGGCGGGCAACCGGAAGAGGGCGTCAAGCTGGCAGTGATGGAGTCGGCCCGCAAGCGCAGCTCGCATGCCTTCTATGAGGCCATGCTGGCCGATTCGCACTACTGCGCGCAGGCGCTGGCGCAGCTGGAGGCGTCGGTGGATGTGCGCCTGGGTGTGGACGGCCCGGGTTTCTCGGCCGCGCGCGATGCGCTGGGCGTGGTGCGCGACACCGTGGCGCGCTTCGCCGCCGATACCGGCCTGCGCACGACGCCGCCGGCGGACATGGGCGCCGCCGACGAGAACAGCGCCGCCGACGCGGCCCATCTGTCCGCGCAGTTGTCCGCGCAGTTGTCCGATGCAGCGCAGCCGGCCGGCGTGCCCACGGTGCAGAACGGCCCCATCCGCACCCGCGCCGAGGCGATCGCCCAGCTGCGCGCGGTGGCCGAGTTCTTCCGCCGCACCGAGCCGCACAGCCCGGTGGCGCACCTGGCCGACAAGGCCGCGCACTGGGGCGAGCTGCCGCTGCACGCCTGGCTGAAGACGGTGATCAAGGACAATGCCGCGCTGTCGCATGTGGAGGAGTTGCTGGGCTTGCAGCCGCCGCCGCAAGAGTAAGCGGGCTTCTGATAAAAACAGCAAAGAAAAAAGCGGAACCGGTGCAAGCCGGTTCCGCTTTTTTATTGTTCGCTGCTCATGACGAACGACGCTGGGTCCAGGCTTTCGCCGGGACGACAAGGGGAGGCCACTTGAGCCGCTGGCTGATCGAGTACCTGTCTGCCTGTCACCCTGGCGCAGGCCGGGACCGAGCGACGTCAAACGGACGCGGAAACAGGAAAACGAAAGTCCCCCGGATTACTTCGCGATCCGGAACTCAATGCGCCGGTTCTTGGCGCGCCCCTCGGCCGTGGCATTGGACGCCACCGGCCGATCCGGCCCCTGGCCCGAGGTGGTCAGCAGGCTGTCGTCCACGCCCTTGGCGCCGAGGTAGGCCTTGACCGAATCGGCGCGGGCCAGCGACAGCGAGACGTTACTGGCGCGCAGGCCCTCGTTGTCGGTGTTGCCGATGATCTCCACGTGGCGGCCCTTGAGCTTCAACATGGTGGCGGCGATCTCGTCGAGGATGCGCTTGCCTTCCGGCGTCAGCGTGGCCTGGCCGCTTTCGAAGGAGACCACGCGGTTGGCCAGCGCATTGTCCAGCAGCCCCTGCTCGGAGGCGGAGACGCGCAGGCCGTTGTTGACCGTATAGGACGAGTTCAGGCTGCTGGCCATGTCGCTGGCGATCTGCTGGCGCTGCGCCTCGTTGGCGACTTCGCCGCTGATGCTGATGGCGGTGCCGTCGATCTTCAGCTGGCCGCGGCTGACCGCCTTCAGGTTGGGCGAGATCAGCTTTTGCACGTGGTTGTTCCAGTTGGCCGGCAGCACCACCTGGCCGACCGCGATCTGGTCGACCACGCGCTCGGCGCCGTAGACCTCGCGCAGGCGCGCCAGCGCGGCGGCCTTGCTGGCCTCGTCGGGCACGGTGCCGGTGACCAGCACCTGGCCCGGCGCTGGCGTGGCCACCGGCGGCGCGACGTTTTGCGCCGAGGCGGCGCCGGCGTTGGCGAACAGGGCCGCGACCACGAAGGCGGCCCGGCTCAGGGAGAAGAGGGAGGACGTGTTCAAGGTTCAGGCTCCGATGAAGGCTTCGCGGAATGAGTCGAGGGCGGATTTGAGCGACAGGTCGGGATGGGCCAGGTAGCTGGAGAGCTTCTGGATGCCGTAGTCGCCGCTGACGTGTTCCTCGATCCAGTCGGCCTCGTCGAAGGCGATGTTGTGCTCGGCTCCGGCCTGGGCGTCGATCACCGAATGCAGCGTGCGCGGCGAGGCGCCGGAGAAGCCCAGGAACAGGCAGGGCTGCTGGCCCAGGCGCGTCATGAACAGCGCCAGCTCGAAATCGGCGCGCGAGAGGAAGGGCGTGATCAGGTGCATCCAGAAGCTGGCCACCATGCTGCGATACATCGGGTCGCGCGGCAGCGGCAGGATCAGGTTCTTGTCCAGGCGGCTGGAGGTGCTGGCCATCACCGGCTGTAGCAGCAGGCCCAGCGCCAGCAGCAACTGGCGCGGCGTGCCGGCGAAGCCGGCCTGGCCCAGCATCTGCTGTAGCGAGCCCAGCGTCTGCATGTCCATGAAGTCGGCGAAGGCGGCGCTGTAGCCGGCGCTGTTGATGTCCAGCTCCAGCGTGGTCGAGGCCAGCGTCTGCAGCGGCGTGCCGGGGTCGGGGGCGGTGAGCACGCTGGTGGTCAGCGCCTCCAGGCGCGTCCACAGGCGCGCGAGGATCAGCGGGCTGTTGCTGACGAAGGCCACCGGGTCGTCGACCTCGATGGCGCTCATCGAGATGAACGGGAAGCGGCGCTGCGACTGGTCGCCGCTGGCGCGCAGGTGGCCGGCGATGGCGCGGCGGCTCTTCGGGCCCATGACCGCGAAGTGGAGCGGCTCGATGCCGTCGTAGATGATCTTCCAGCGCGGATCGCGCGAGAGCATCTCCATGGTTTGCGCCAGCCAGTTGTCTAGCAGCGTGATCAGGGCGGCGTTGTCGGTAGCCTTGATGAAGTCCCCGCGGGTGGGGATCTTGCCGAAGTACCCTACCTTGATCGGGGTGCCGGTTGCGCTCATTGCGTAGCCCCTGTGGTGGTTTGTTGGTTTTGTGATGGTGAAGCCGGCGGCGCCTGCGGTGCGGGTGCGCCCGCCGGGCTCGGGTTCGCCGGGGCGGATGGCGCCGGCTGGCCGGGCGCGGCCGGGGTTGTGGACGGGGCCGCTGCGGCCATCGGCGCGCCGCCGGCGATCGTCTCCGGCAGCTTCAGGCCGCGCAGGGCGGCGGTGCCGCGAGCGGCGCCGTTGCCGTTGCCCGAGACCTCGGCGCTGCTGATGATCTTCAGGTTGACCACCACGGTGACGCCCTCATTGGTCCACGACAGCTCGAAGGCGCCATTGTCGCGACGCTTGCGCTGGGCCGTGTTGATCAGGCGCTCCAGGCCGAAGCGGCCGGGCTGGTTGGCCACTTCCACGGTGCGCCCGTCATAGGTGACGGCGGTCACGCGCGCACCGGGCGAACCCTGCGGATTGGGCCAGATGAAGTTGGTCCACTGCGCCTGGGTATTGCGGTAGCGCAGCTGCTGGCCGTCGATCTCGATGGTGTATTCCAGCGCGCCGGGGGCCGGCTGCGGCTGGATCTGGAACACCGTCTGCGCATCGCCCGCGCCACCGCCCGCCGCGCCGCCGTTGGCGGCGCCCGGGGTGCTGATCCAGTCGGCGAAGCTGGTGGTGATGGCCGGCGACAGCGTGATGCCCATGTCGGCCCACTTGCGCGGCGAGAGCGCGTCGCCGCGGCGCACCACCAGCGGTCCCATGGAGCTGGTGACGAACTTGGAGATGGCGCCATTTTCGCCGAAGACCGTGCCGATCTCGCCGCCGTTGGCCTCGATCTTGGAGTTGGGCGAGAACGGGTACTTGGCCGCCAGGTTGCTCTGGAACGGTTCATACACCTGGGCGCGCCAGATCTTGTTGACCTCGCCCTCGGTGGGACGGATCAAGGCGTTGAAGCCCTGCACCAGCGGACGCACCAGCAGCGGGCGCAGCACGGTCTTTTGCTGGTCGTTCAGGCCGGGCAGCATTTCCTCGTCGACGAACTTGAGCGAATCGGACAGTTCCGAGCCGTTGCCTTCCAGCGTCTGCTGCATCAGCTGCTTGGCGCCGGGGCCGGTGTCGCCCTGGTTCTTGATGGTGTTCAAGCGGGTGCGCAGCTTGGAGAGATTCTCCATGTAGCCGCGCAACAGCGAAGTGTTGTCCTTGTTGACCACCAGGCGCGCCACGCCGGCGAACTCGCGGCCCACCGGCCCCATCGGGATGGCGCTGGTGCCGTCGGCGTTGAGCTGGGTGGGCACCGGCGCCGGCGAGCGGCGCAGGATGGTTTCCTTGAACCAGCCCATGAAGCCGCGGCGCGCGTTGGCCAGGCCCGCGTCCACCAGCGAGGGGTTGTCCCAGGAGGTTTCGTCGTAGACGGTGTTGATCACCTTGTTCAGCGGCGAGGTGATCGGGTCGCCCAGGCGATTCATGGCGTTGGTGGCGTCATCCAAGTTGCGCAGCTCGATGATGCTCACGCCCTGCAGGAATTTCTGCCATTCGCGGGCGTACTCGGTCTTGTACTGCGTCACCAGCGCCTTCTGGATCTGCTCGGGGCTGCCTTCCAGCGTCAGGTCGTCCTTGGCGGAGGTCTTGAGCACCCAGTCGGCGCTTTGCAGTTCCTTGTTGGCGGCTTCCTTGAAGGCGTCCTGCACGAACTTTTCCCAGGCGTCGCGGGTGAAGGTGCCGGGGATGGCGTAGCTGCCCATGACCAGTTCCTTGTCCTTGTCGCCGACGATGCGCGCCACCGTCATGGAGGCGAAGCGGGTCGCGGCGCGCGCCTTGACGTCGGCGTACACGCGCTCGCGCGCCGGCATGCCGCGCACCACGCGGCGCAGGTTCTCGCGGGTCTGGTCGACCAGCGTCAGCTTGTTGTCGACGGTGGGCCAGGAGGGGTCATTGATCTGTTCCAGCGAGAAGCTGATCAGGCGCTCTGCGCTGCGGATCATCTGCTCGCGCGGCATGGTGCCGCGGTTGGTTTCCAGCCAGCCGCGCCAGAAGCGGGTGATCTGGTCGTTCAGGTGGCTGGACTCGGCGCGCGACTTGTCGGACAGCATCAGGTAGGTCTTGAGCGCGTTGTAGGCGTCCTCCACGCTGGTGGCGGAGCTGTCCTTGTAAGTGCGCAGGGCATTGGCGGCCTGCGCCGCCTGGGCCGCGCTGTCGGCCACCGGGGTGATGGCGCCGGCCTGCGGCGGGCGCGACATCGGCTCCAGGCGGCCCGAGTTGGCGTTCACTTCCAGCAGGTAGCTCTCGATGCTGCCGGCCACCGGCTTCAACATGATTTCCTTGATGCCGGCGAAGTATTCCTCGCGCAGCTTGCGTTCCAGCAGGTCGCCCTGGTACAGCCCCAGGCCCACCGACACCGGCCGGCTGGCGCGGTAGCGGTCGAGCTGCTCGATGCGGTCCTGCAGGATCTCCAGCGCCTCGAAGCGCGATTGCAGGTCCAGGCGTTTTTCCTGCAGCTTGACGGCCTTGTCCATGTCGGCCTGGACATTGGCCACCAGCTGGCGGTTGCCCATGTAGGACCAGCTCCAGCCACCCAACAGCGCGCCCAGCACGGCGATGGCGCCGAAGAAGGTGGCGTAGCGCACGCGGATCTTGTTGCGGCTGGTGTACTGCGCCACCAGCTGCTTGTCGGCGAAGATCACCTGCTTGAACAGGTTGTGCAGGAAGAAGCCGTGCTGCGAGAAGATCTCGCGCTGCGGCTTGTGCTCCAGCGCCAGGCCGAAACGGTCGGCGATGCGCTGCGAGGAGGCGCTCACGGTGGCGCCTTCCTGCAGCGCGCTGGTGAAGTAGAAGCCGCGGAACACCGGCTTGAACTGGAACGGGTTCTCCTCGAACAGCGTGGCCACGAAGGAGCGCAGCACGCCCTTGATGGAAGAGAATTCCAGCGGGAAGGTCAGCACGCCCGGCGCCATGCTCTCGCCGCGCTTGACCGACATATTGGCCAGGCTCATTTCCTTGAGCCCGTTGTAGAGCTCGTCGAAGCGCTCGTCGAAGAAGCCGGCGACCTCCTGGCCGCTGCGCTTGCGGTCGTAGGCCAGGGTGGCGCCCCAGACGCGGTCGCGTTCGCCGCGCTCGGTGTCGAGGAAGAATTCGTTGAAGCCGGTGATCAGGTCGGCCTTGGTGAAGACCACGTAGACCGGCGCGAACACTTCCAGCTTCTCGGTCAGCTCCTGGACGCGCTGGCGCAGGTTCTTGGCCAGGTTGATGGCGAATTCGGGACGGTTGCCGGTCAGCTCGGCGATGCTCACCGCGATGATGATGCCGTTGATCGGCGCCTGCTTGCGGTAGCGCTTGAGCAGGCCGAGGAAGCTGAACCACTCGTTGCGGTCTTCCTCGTAGACCGAATAACGGCCGGCGGTGTCGAGCAGGATGCCGTCGGTGGTGAAGAACCAGTCGCAGTTGCGGGTGCCGCCCACGCCGTGCACGATCTTGCCGCCCTTGTCGGCGAACGGGAACTGCAGGCCGGAGTTGGCGATGGCGGTGCTCTTGCCGGCCGCCGGGTTGCCGATCACCATGTACCAGGGCAGCTCATAGAGCGCCGCCGAACCGGACTTCTGGCCCAGCTTGGAGGTCTTGATGGTGTTGATGGCCTCCAGCATGCGGGTGCGCAGCGCGGCGACATCCTCGCGCTGGGCGCTGTCGCTGGTGGCGGCCACCGACTGGCTGGCCTGCTGCTCGAGCACGGCGCCCAGCTTGCCGGCGGCGCGCCTGGCCTTCCAGCGCTTGTAAAGCCAGAAGGCCAGCCAGGCCAGCAGGGCGATGCCGAGGATCGCAGCGGCCCAGACCAGGGCCACCTCCAGGGTATCGGCGCCGATGAACAGGATCGCCGCCAGCGCGGCGAAGCCGAGGATGACGAGGGTGCGTGTATCGCTGAGGAAATGCCAGATTCGATGCATGATGTAGGCGATTCTTGATAGGAGTTATTTTTATGCGGTCGCAGCTTGGGCCGCCGTCGCTTCCGGAGAGTGCTCTGCAGTCGTCGTGATGGGATGGGGGTGGGAATTCTTGCGGGTCAGCACGATGGCCGCGCGTTCGTGGGCATCGTCGTTGCTCACGCACAGCGCCGGCTCGCCCGCGCGGTCGGCGGCGGCATGCGCCAGCGCCAGCGCCGCCAGCACCGTGGCCGCACCGGCCGAACCACATTCGGCGCCGACCTTCAGGCATTGGCTGCCCAGGTCGATCTCGGGCAGGGCGGCGTAGCCCAGTTTCATGATTTCTTCGGTACGGCCGGCGCGATGATCGCCATCGGTAACCAGCAGGGCCACCGCGTCGGCCGGCACCGCGGCGTCGCGCAGGGCGGCTTGCGCCAGCGCGGTGAGCAGGTCGCCGTCGACGCGGCCGGCCTCGTCGGCCGACTTGTTCTTGCGGCCCAGCGTGGCGCGGTGCAGCAGCACCGGGTCTTCGGCGCCCAGCGCAATGGCCTGGGTGGCGTCGGCCAGGATGAAACCGGCCGCGGCTTCGCCGGGGGACTTCCCGCTGGGCGAGGAGCCGCTCAGCAATTGCTTGCTGCGCTCCCAGTCCTGCACGATATCGGCGCCCAGATTGGATTGCGCGGCGATGACGATGGCCAGATAGGGCGTCGCCAGGTAAGGGGAGGGCTGCTGCGTGTTGGCGTCACGGCTGGTGGCGATCAGGCGGTCCAGGTGCAGCAGCGGATGGGCGGGCTCACCGGCGATGGCCGGCAGCACGGTGATCTTTTCGGCCGGCCAGCCCTGCAGCGTCACCAGTTGCGCCAGCCATTGCGCCGCCTGCATGCGCGCCTCGCCGCTCCACGCCGCCGGCAGAAGCGCCAGCAGGTGCAGCTGCGGCAAGCCGACGGCATCCTTCTGATGCCGCTGGGCCTGCAGATATTCGTCGAGGAAGGGGTGCGACATCAGACGGTCGCCCAGCTCGCGCGCGACGTCGGCCGCCAGGGCCAGGGTGCGCTGCTGCTCGTCGGGGAGATAGGCGTCGTCCTGTTCGGCGCTCGCATGCCGGCCACGCCATGCCATGAATTCGGCCGCCGCCGTTTGCGTGTCGACATCGGCGATGCGGCCGGTGAGCACCGGGAAGCCCTGGCCGTCGGTCAGTTCGGGATCCAGCTCCAGCTTTGCTTCGTGCGCCTGCAGCTTCTCCAGCAGGGCTGCGGCATCGGCGCCGTGGGGCGAGCGCAATGCGCCGGCGGCCACCGCCAGCGTCCACAGCCGTTCGGGATGATGGGAAGGCTCGGCAGGCGTGGCGGCGGCAGGTTGCGCCGCGGCTGCCGCGGCCTTGGCGGCGGCGGCTGACGCCATCGAGAGCTTGGCCTTGCGAATACCCCACACGGCCAGCAGGAAGCAGGCCGGCAGCACCAGCAGATAGAGGAGGACGTCACCGCCGTCCGGCATGTGGTTGGAGCCGGACCAGTAGGCGATGAACATCACCCAGGTAATCGCGAAAACCGCGCAGACGAAAAAGCTGCGCTTTATCCATGTGCCCATCTGCATCCGCCTTTTATTCTTTTATTCTTTTGCTGTTCTTTGACCCCGGCCCATTCACCATGTCGTTCAGACGGTGGTGGTAGCCTGGCCCGCAATCAGGACCGCGCCGCAGGAAGTCTTGTCGCCGTCGCGCGCCACCGGGGAACCGTCCACCTGCAGGGTGGCGTCGCCGCTGACGATGCTGTTGGTGCCGCACCGCGGGCAGCTGACCTTGTCGCCGACGCGGGCCACGCGCTTGTTGCTGATCATGGTCTGGCCGGTGGCTTCGATGACGGCGCCGCCGTGCGAGGTTTTGTCTCCGAGGACGATGACGGGCTTACTCATTGCTGCTCCCCTTGTCGTTCTTGCATCGTGTGCATGCTTGGTCGTTGCCGCAGGCGTCCCGTCGCAGGGCGCCGCGGCCATCTTATTTTTTCATCACGCCGGCCAGGCGGTACTCGGTGTGGCCGAAGTCCATCAGCTTCCAGCGGCCGCCCCAGGTGAGGCCCACGGATTCGGCCACTTCGCCGTAGAGGCGGTAGCCTTCCATGGCCCACGGGTCTTTTTCGCTGATCACCAGCTTGCCGTTGCGCACGAAGGCGCAGTCGCCCGCCAGTCCGTATTGGTGGTAGCTCTGGAAGGCGGCGGCGTTGGTCACGTTGCCTCCCATGCGGGCCAGCATGTCTTGCCGTTCGGGGCTGCGGTAGCCCTCGATCAGCGCCATGTCGTAGCCGTGCTTCTCTTTCATGATCTTGAACACCAGGAGCAGGCGCTGCGCGTATTCAGGATTGAGCAATTGCCAGTTCCGGCTGGCGTCGACCAGCATGGGGCGAACCTGAACGACTTCCGCGGTGGTAAACATGTCCGGCGGCAACGGAGGCGGTGGTACGAGTTGCTCGCCCCGCAAAAGTTCCGCGACCTGGGTGTTGGCGACCCGTTCGGAGTCGTCAAATCCCTGCAGCATGTTCTTCCCGCTTAACAAATAGGCAATCATCGCCGGGCCGACCAGCAAGAGCAGAATGGCCGAGGTGATTACGTAATTCTTGCGGAGGTAGGCGATGCTTGCGGAAAGGGAACTCCTGACTCCTGAAGCTGTCCCTGCAATCACTTCATCTCCTGTTTTATTCCATCGATCCCAGCGGTCGCGCAGGACGGAAATGCGGGAGGCGAGGAACTGCAGGGTGAGCTCCCTGCCGGATGGAAAAAGCAGCAGCCACATGGCAAAGCCGGTGACCAACAAGTAGAAGACGATAACGAGGAACAGCACAACATCCCCTTTTTATTCTGGTCGTCGCATCGCAGGAGAGCAGGTTGCGGATGTCGACGCGTTTCTGGAATTGAGCCGGTCTGGCAGTGACGGCAAATTAATAAAAATCAAACAACTCTTACGAGTTGAATAACACAGGAGTACGGCCTTGCAGCCCCCGAAACAAGAGAAACCGACAACAACAAGACCGAGCCTGATGTCTGCTTCGGACACGCCGGGGTCAGACGAAGTTCGCATCCTCAATTCGATTTCGGATGGAAAAACCGGCGCACGCGCATCCGCCACCGGCGGCAAAGCGAAATCGGGACGCAAGACCGCGATCGTGGCGGCCTTGCTGCTGCTGATCGGCGCCGCTGCGGTGGCGGTGTTTTATGCAAGCGGGCCGTCAGGCCAGCCTGCATCTGCTGCGATGCAGGACAAGCCGGCCGCGCAACTGGCCGCGGCCGATCCGTCGCCACCGGCCACAACGCCATCGGCCGTTGCGGCGCCCGTGCTGGCGGCCGATGCTCCCAAGACGGATGCCGCGGTGATCACCGACACCGCGCCGGCCCCGGCGGCCGAAGCGCCCGCGCGCAGCCAGGACCAGCTGACCAGCGCCCTGGAGGAGGGCGTCAAGCCGCCTCCGGCCGCACTGAAGAACGCGCTGGAGGCCAAGCCGGAAAAGCCGGCCAAACACGCGGCGGCGCATGACGACAAAAAGAAGAAACCCGCCAAGGCCGACCCCAAGAACGACAGCGACGTCGACCTGATCAAGGCGCTGGTGGCCCGCTCGGCCGAAGTCGACAAAAAACGCGCAGCGCGCGAATCTGCCGCAGGCGCCACCTCACAGAAGCTGGCACAGAGCGATGCCGGCCAGGCGTCCAAGCCGGCCGCCGGGCGCAACGTCGACGTGGTCGAACGCAACGGCAGCGAAAGCACCGAATCGCTGCTGCAACGCTGCCGCGCGCTGGGCCTGGTCGAGGGGGAGTTCTGCCGCTGGCGCATCTGCTCCGGCCGCTGGGATAGCGACCCGGCCTGCAAGATCCCCAATTCCAATTGATATGCCGATGCCTGGCCTTGGCCGGGCGCGCCCGACGGCGCCCAACATGTAGAGCACGCTATCGATGTCTGACCTGCTGAACCAGCTGGTGCAATTCACCAGCGCGACCCGCTTGTACAGCCTCTCCCTCGGCGGCGGTACGTCCTCCGGCGAGATGCTGGTGGAGGCCTTCGCCGCGTCGGAAGGATTGCACGCCGTCGGCGCGCGCGAGGTGATCGCCTTGAGCATGGACGCCGGCGTGCCGCTGAAGTCCCTGATCGGGCAGAAGGCCACGTTGCGGGCCACCTTGTCGGACGGCTCGTCGTCCGATTTCTCCGGCCTCGTCAACGAGGCCGCCAAGCTCGGCAGCGAGGGCGGTTTTGCCCGCTATCGCTTGCGCATCGTTCCCTGGATCTGGCTGTTGAGCCAGTCGCGCAACAGCCGCGTGTGGCAGGACAAGACGGTGATGGAGATTGTCGAGGACGTGTTCGCCGAGTATTCGCCGCACGCGGCCTGGACGTGGTCGGAGGAAGTGGCGCCGTTCATGCAGTCGGTCCAGGCGCGCAGCTATACCATCCAGTATCGGGAAAGCAATCTCGAATTCGTCAGCCGCCTCCTGGCCGGCGAGGGCCTGTCATGGCGCGTGGAGGAATCCGCCGACGCGCCGGCGGCGCATCGCCTGGTGCTGTTTGCCGACTCTTCCGTGAGCAAGGCCTTCGCCGAGGACGCGACCAGCGCCAGCGGCCTGGGCGGCGCCGGCATCCGCTTCCATGCCGGCGCCGCGCGCGAGGAGCAGGACAGCATCCAGGCACTGGCCGCGCGCCGTTCGTTGCAGCCGGCCTCGTTCACCTTGCTCTCCTACGACTACAAGAGCAAACAGGCCGTCTCCACCAGCCTGCCGACCCGGCACGAGTTCGGCAGCAAGGACGCGCCGCGCCTGGAAAGCTACGACAGCCCCGGGCTCTATGCCTACAGCAACGCCGGCGAAGCCGACCACTACGCGCAGCTTCACCTGGAAGCCAGCGAAGCGCGCAACAAGCTGTGGCAGGCGCGCAGCACAGTGCGCACCCTGCGCCCGGGCACGCGCTTCTCGCTGGCCGGCGGCCCGCTCGGCACGTCCGGCGGGCAGGAGGGCAAGCCCACCGAATATGCCGTGCTGTCGGTGCTGAGCGTGGGCGTGAATAACCTCCCCAAGGACGCGCAAGAAGGCCTGGCCGAGCTGTTCGGCCCGGTGCCGCCGCTGCTTGAGGAGTGCATCGCCGCCTGCGAAGGCGATCAACAGGCCTTTCATGGCCAAGTGCGCCCCGACTCGCTGCCAATGACGGGCGACGCCGACCTCGCCGGGGTGATCGCGCAGGCAAGAAAACTGGGCTACGCCAACGCCTTCGAGGCGATCCGCGCCGACGTGGTGTGGCGCCCGGTACTGGCCGACGGCACCGGCCTGCGCCTGCATGCGCGCGCCACCGCCCACGGCAGCCAGAGCGCGATCGTGGTCGGCCCCAACGGCGAACATAGCGCCGGCGGCGCCGACGAGCTCCACTGCGACCGCCTGGGCCGCGTTCGTATCCGTTTCCACTGGCAAGGACGCAACAACGACGCGGCGGCCACCTGCTGGGTGCGCGTGGCGCAGCGCTCGGCCGGCGGCGGCAATGGCATGCAGTTCCTGCCGCGCATCGGCCAGGAAGTGCTGGTGCAGTTCCTGGAAGACGACATTGACCGGCCGATCATCATCGGCGCGCTGTACAACGGGCGCGGCGAGGGCGCCGCGGCATCGACGCCGGGCGGCGACACCTCGCAATCCGACGGCGGGGAGACTTCAAAGACGTTCGGCAGCGCCAGCGACCTGCAGGCCAGCGGCCAGGGCAACCTCGCCGGCGGCAACGGCCCGACCTGGCATGGCGGCAGCCAAGACAGCAGCGGCCACGGCAACGCGGCCGCGCAATGGGGCATCCGTTCCAAGGAATTCGGCGGCGCCGGCTACAACCAGATGCTGTTCGACGACACCGATTCGCAGGGACGCGTGCAGCTCAAGACCAGCCAGGCGGGCACCGAACTCAATCTCGGCCACCTGATCCACACCGCCGACAATTACCGCGGCAGCTTCCGCGGCACCGGCGCCGAGCTGCGCACCGACGCCTATGGCGCGGTGCGGGCCGGCAGCGGGATTCTGTTTTCCAGCTACAAGGTCGAACAAAACCCGGGTAGCCGGGATCCGGCCGGCGACAATGCCGGCGGCATGGCCATGCTCAAACAGGCCGCCTTGCTGGGCAAGACCTTCAACGACGCCGCCGTGACCCACAAGACGGTCGGCATGGCCAGCCATCTCGGGCCCTCGCAAGCCAACGCCAGCAGCATCAGCGACAGCGCCGCGCCGCTGGAGGCCATGCGCGCCGCTTCGGCCGGCATGGTGGACGCCGATCCCGACAAGTCCGGCGCAGACGTCGCCGCGGCCAACACGCAGGCCGGCGAAGGCAAGGTCCCGCACAGCACCGCCGCCCTGATCGGCATCGCGGCAAAAGAGGGTTTTGGCGCCGTGGCCGGCCAGCACATGCAGCTGGCCAACGGCGAAACGGTGAGCCTGCTGTCGGGCAACGACGGCCAGCAGGTCAGCGGCAACCAGTTCCGCCTGCGCAGCGGCCAGGCGCTGGGCGTGCTGGCCGGCGCCATGGCGGCGGGCGAGGGCGGCGCCGGCTTGCAGGCGATCGCCGCGCAAAAGAACATCGACGTCCAGGCCCAGGCCGACACCATGACGCTGCAGGCGCGCGACCAGGTCAGCGTGATGAGCGCCAACGCCGGCATCGACTGGGCGGCCGCCAAGAAGATCACGCTGTCCACCGCCGGCGGCGCCAACATCACCATCGACGGCGGCAACATCACCGTACAGTGCCCGGGCAAGCTGACCATCCATGCGGCGCAGAAATTGTTTGCCGGGCCGGTGAAGCAGGACGTGCCGATGCCCCAGATGCCCAATAGCGTCTGCAAGGATTGCATCCTCAACGCCATGAAGCAGGGTGCGCCGGGAGTGCTGGTATGACGAACGACACGATGGATATGGATGCAATCGCTCTGTTGCCCTGGGCGGATGCTTGCGCCGCAAGAAGTCATTGCGCCTACCTGCTGCTTGACGGCGCCCAGGCGGAAGGCAGCCATCTCAGGCTGGGAGCCATGCGCGTACCTTACGCCTCGCTGTTCGAAGGCAAACGCGAAGAGGCGCTGCCGGAAATCGCGCCACTGCTCATCGACCTGACAGCGCTGGATGCGTCGCGTCGCTCACGCGTGGTGTCGTGGGCATCGCAACTGGGTTTTGGCGCGCCTTGCCTGAGCTGGTATGAAAGTCCACTGGCTTTGCCAGCGTTCGCCGCCCACTTGCGCAACTTCCATCAGGTCGGCCTGAGCGACGGCCAGACCATGATGCTACGCTGGTATGACACGCGTATCCTGCCGATCTGGCTGCAGGCGTTGACTGAACAGCAGTTTGCCCTATTCACCGGCGGCATGCTGAGCATCGCCTATGTCGATCGCTTCGGTGAAAGCAAGACCATTCATCGCACAGACGAGGCCGGTCCGCCCAGCCAGCAGCTACCACTGGATCGTCCTGTGATGGAGCTGGATGACCGGCAGTTCAGCTTGCTGGTCGATGCCGGCGATCTGGATGCACTGATCAATCATCTGAAATTCGTTATTCCCGACGAGACGCGTAAACTGTGGCCGCGTACATTGATTGAGTTTGCCGCGAAGTACCAGCAGCAGGCGATGGCGGCAGGCTTGAGCGACATCGATCGCCAGACTCAATATGTATTGCTGGCGCTCTATACTTCCGGCCGCGGCACCGAGCATCCGGCGATGCAGGCCTTGATGGCAAATCCACCAAATTCTTTGGATGGTTATTATGCGGCTATGCAGGCCATGCCCGCTGACGTATGGGAAGCCGGGGAACCACTTTGGAACCGTGGTCAGGCACGGTGTACGGAGCCGGGCGAGCATATGGGAACAGCCTGGCGCAAGAACATGTGATGAAGATTTAGAGAGAAAGAAAAATGATAGCTTTTTCAGCGCGAGTTCGTTTCCCTATATTCGTATTGCTGCTGTTGTCGACGTTGATCGGTTGCAAGGATGCCGAATCACGCGGAGAGGGATTTGCAATGGATTTCACCGCCTATAACCATACCGACCACAGTATCGATGATTTCGAATTCGAACTAAAAGGGGGTAAGCGTTCCGCAGGAGGTTTCGTCGGGAAAGGAGAAGGGGGCGGTGACATCTGCTGCGTTTCCGTGCCGGAGCAATGGACGCCAGCCTTGACGGTGCAGGTACGAGCTAGCTGGGAGGACAATGCTGGCACCGTACACCGAATTTCCAAGCAGGTTCCCGTGCCTCAATATTCCACCAAGGATACGGGACATTTCAATATCCATTTTCTTCGCAATGGCGAAGTGAAGGTATTCGTCACTTCGCTGGCAACTTGGCATCCCGATTACCCCCTGAAGGGTAAAGATGTCGAACTGAAGTCGATTCTTCACTGAGCGAAAGGCGGGCAGAAATGAGTATGCTGTATACCGGCCGTCCTGTTCCTCTCGACGGAAACAGGAAGTTCTCCGCTCAGGAAGCTGCTCAACGCGCCAAAGCGATGGCATGCCTACGTTCTCGCGGCAATACCGAATGCAAGGGGCAGGTATTCGTAGGCATCTTCTTCGATGGTACCGGAAACAATTCCAAATGGGTGGAAAAGGGCGAGACGCAGGACCAGCAGGCGCTGAATCGGCACAGCAATGTCGCCCGCCTGTTTGACTCCTATATTTCTGACGAACAGAACGGCTTTTATAGGGAATATATTCCTGGCGTAGGCACGCCTTTTCCCGAGGTCGGCGATACCTTTGCTCTGGCCACCGACAAGGGCGGTGGCGGCTTCGGCTATATGGGTGCGGACCGCATCAACTGGGGGATCACCTACATATTCGACATCCTTCATCTGTATGCAACCGGCACCCGGTTGTTTGCCGGAAAAGAGCGGCGTGACCTGGTCAACCTGATGAGCATGTTCATGCTCCAGAACGGTAGTTCGTACGCTGCGCCACAAGACTGGAAGGTCGGAAATTGGGAGGTGCCGGGGTATTTGACTTCGGCGCCTGAAAACCTGCGTCGTCAAACCCTCTACAAGAACTTCGAAGAAAAGCTGAAGGCCGCCGTCAAGACCAGTCAGCGCAAGATCGTTCAAATCAACGTCTCGGTTTTCGGCTTTTCACGCGGAGCAGCCGAAGCGAGGGCTTTCACCCATTGGCTCCATGAATTGCTCAAACCGGTCAACGGCGCTTTCCAGATTGCGGATATTCCTATACGGATGGGTTTTCTCGGCGTGTTCGACACGGTGGCCGCGGTCGGGGTAGGGGATGTTACTCCAGTCACTTTCGGACACATGGCATGGGCCTACAAGACACAGACCATCTTGCCAGCGGTGGAAGAGTGCGCACATTTCGTGGCTCTGCACGAGCAGCGCGCGAGTTTTCCAATGGAATCCTCCACCGGCTGGAAGAACATCGGCTACCCTGGTATGCACTCCGATGTGGGCGGCGGCTACAAGCCTGGAGAGCAGGGAAAGTCGATGCCGGCCTGGGGGCAATCGCCGCAGCTGTCGCAAATTCCCCTGATCGACATGCATTACGCCGCATTGAAAGCGGGCGTGCCGCTGCGGACCATGGAAGAGATTGCCGGAGAAGTGAAACTTAAGCGCGACTTTGCCTCCGATCCGCGCTTGCTGCAAGCCTACAACGACTGGCTGGCAAACAACGGCATCAAGGCTGCTACGGTGCGCGAATTTACGGAAGCGCACACGCGCCAATACCTACGTTGGCGCGGCTCCCTGCATGCCGGAAAAGGAAGTTTGCTGCTGCAGGAGCGCTTCTACAAAGATGCCTCCGTCTCCGACAAAAAGGATCTGCTGGAGGCTGATGTGGAACTAGGGAAGATGCTCCGAGACTGGCGCGGACGCGCCTCCCTGACTGAAGGACAGCGCGCTGCGCGCGTGCTGCCGAAATACGGCTGGCGCTACTCGCCCTTGTCCGGAGGTGTGAATTCCTTGGTGCTGGACAACCCGTTTGAAAATCAGCTGAGCGCGGAGCAGAAAAAATTCCTCGGAATAATGACGGATGGCCCGATGCCGCCTGCGGCGTGCGTCAAGTTGTTCGAAGACTATGTGCATGATTCACGAGCTGGTTTCCGCGTCGTGGGCAAGCATGAGCCTGTTTTCCTGACCGGCGGCTATGCCCGTTTCCGGCACGTCTTTATGCAAGGCGAAGCCGACGCGCCGTTGAACAGGCTGGCCAGTGCAGTGGCGAAAAGGGGTACGGATCAAGCAGAAGAAATGGCCGAAGATGCCCAGGCGATTCGGGATTACACCGTCCATACCTATCAGGATGCACGCGATCGGGTTGTTCGTGGATACCATCGTGTCGAGAAAGCCGCGACTGAAACTGCGCATCGGGTGGAACAGGCTGCAAACGATGCTGCTGACCGAGCAAAGCGGGAGATCCAGGCAAAGGCTGATGCGGCCAAGCGCAAGGCCGTTGAACTGAAAAACAAAACGATGGCGGAAATCAGGCGCGACGCTGACGAGGCGCATCGCATCTACGATGCGGCTCAGAAGCATCTGATCAGAAAATATGAGCAAATGGAAACGCTCTGGCACAAATACGTCGATTGACGAGGATGAGTCATCCGGAGCAATTGATCGATTCGCCAATTGGCTGAGTGATAGACGGCAGATCAGATATAAAGAAAAAAATGAACGACTCTCTTGTGCGTTGTGCCGGCCGTGACGTGCGCCAAAATCGACACTTCATCGCATCATGGCGCAGTTGGTGGGGAAAAAATATTGATGCTGATGATTTCCCTCATCAGCCTAAGCGTGTGTGACGCGGGTGCCGAGTCCTCTTCTGGAGAAATCCGGTCAGGCCGGCCTGGCCAGAGCAAACGAGTCATGCTATCCATTCATAGCTACAGCTATACCGATCGCAATATTGATCAATTTACAGTCAATGGCACGGGTGGAGGCAATGTTCTGGTCAGTTCGCCTACCGCCGGAGGCGGGAAGACGACTGTGACCAGACATGACTGGATTGAGAAAACGAGAGAAATGATCGGATGAAAAGCACGAAACTGTCATTTCCTCGATTCGATCGGAAACGACAAGAGCGCCGACCGCATCAACTAAAGATGAAATGAGTGCTTTGCCGACAAAGATTCGCGTGACGCTGCTGGCAGCCACCCTGTTATCGCCGCTGGTCGGCTGCCACGATGCACAGTTCCTCGAGGAGGGATACGCCATGGATTTCACCGCCTATAACCATACCGATCACAGTATTGATGATTTCGAATTCAAGCTGACGGGCGGCAAGCGTGCCGCCGGTGGCTTTGTCGGAAGGGGAGAAGGTAGCGGTGACATCTGCTGCACATCGGTGCCCAAGCAATGGAAGCCTTTCCTGACCGCGCAGGTGCACGCCACTTGGCAAGACGGCTCCGGCACCGCGCAACAGATATCAAAGGAGGTTCCGGTGCCGCAATATAATCGCGAGGACACCGGGCACGTGAATATCCATTTCCTGCGCAACGGCGAGGTGAGGGTATTGGTTACTTCGCTGGAGACATGGCATCCCGACTATCCCTTGCAGGGTAAGGATGTCGAACTGAAATCGGTTCTTCACTGAACGGAGGCAGGCAGACATGAGCATGCGGTATACCGGCCAGCCGGTTCCCATTGACGGCAAAAGAAAGTTCTCCGCCAAGGAAGCCTCGCAAGGCGCCCAGTCGATGGCTTTTCTGCGTTCCCGCGAAGGGAAGTCGATTCAGGAACGGGGACAATCGCCCCAGCAAGCAATCAGACGTTTTGTAGTAATGTTCGCTGTCAGCCTGGCACTGGGCGCGTCGCCAATGGCGCAGGCCCAGTATCAGGCTGCGCCTGCGGCCCCAACCAGCGCAGAGCGCGATGCACTGCTCGAGCATTTGCGCCTTGTAATACCTGATGAGACCCGCAAAGTCGCGCCCAAGGTCTTGTCCGACTTCGTGAACCGCTACCTACAACGGGCAAAACGGTCTGGCCTGGACGACGTCAACCGTCAGACCTACTATCTGCTGCTGGCACTGTACACCTCGGGCAAAGGCATCGAGCGGCCAGAGGTCAAAGCCTTGATGGCACATCCGCCGGTGTCGGACGATGCATTCAACGATGCATTGACCAATCTCCCACAGGCCGTATGGGAGAGTGGCAAGCCATTGTGGGACACTGCCGCTGCGCCGTAGATGCGGCATCTCATGAAGATACGGATTTTTCTGACAACGACATGGATGCTGTTGACGGTGGCCGATTACGGCAATGCCGCTTAGTCTGCTCGGCTACAACCATTTGGTTGACGGCATCGCCAACTAAGAGGCGGCATTTCTCGGATTTGCTGTGCTGCCGTTTTGCCCAATATTTCGCATAATTTGTATTATGTAAAATAACATAAGCTATTCGACCAAGCCATTAATCCCGCTTCCCCCCCAAGACTCAGACACGCATCAGCACTCTCCACTCTCAACGGCTAAAATAGCGGATTGGCGCATCACGAAGTTTGCTTTCCGATGCTTTGTTCAACCTGTTTCCCGGGTGATTTGCAATGAGTACCCCCAATTTCTTTTCCACGCAGAACTCCGTTCAAGCCGCCGCCGATGTGCGTGAAGCGGCGATGAAGAACCCCGGATTCGGCAGCGTCTTCTCCTCGAACATGGCGTCGGCCCGTTATACCGCCGCCGACGGCTGGCATGACGGCAAGATCGTTCCCTACGCGCCGCTGACCATTCCGCCCAGCGCCCTGGTGTTCCATTACGCCCAGGAAATCTTCGAAGGCCTGAAGGTCTACAGTCGCGAAGACGGCGGCATTTCCCTGTTCCGCCCGGATGCCAATGCGCGCCGCTTCGTGAAGTCGGCCGAGCGCCTGGCGATGGCGCCGCTGCCCGAGGAGGTGTTCCTGGAGTCGGTCGAGAAGCTGGCCCTGATCGACAAGGACTGGATTCCGAAGGAGCGCGGCTCGTCCCTGTACCTGCGCCCGGTGATGTTTGCCAGCCAGTCGGTACTGGGCGTGAAGCCGTCGACCGAATACTCCTATTACGTGCTGGCTTGCCCGGTCGGCAATTACTTCAAGGATGGCGATTCCGGCATTTCGCTGTGGGTCTCGGAAAACTACTCCCGCGCCGGCATCGGCGGTACCGGCGAAGCCAAGTGCGGCGGCAACTATGCGGCCAGCCTGGCGGCGCAGGCTGAAGCCCAGCGCCAGGGCTGCGACCAGGTGGTGTTCCTGGACAGCCGCGAAAAGACCTGGGTCGAAGAACTGGGCGGCATGAACATCTTCTTCGTCTTCAAGGATGGCTCGATCCAGACCCCGCCGCTGGGCGGCACGATCCTGCCGGGCGTGACCCGCGACTCCGTGCTGAAACTGGCCGCGAAACTGGGCATCGAAGCCCGCGAGGAACTGTATTCCATCGAGCAGTGGGAGGCCGATGCCAAGAGCGGCAAGCTGGTCGAGGCCTTCGCCTGCGGCACCGCCGCCGTGATCACCTCGATTCGCCACGTTAAGCGCGCCAACTCCGAATTCACCATCGGCAGCGGCAAGGCCGGCGACACCACGCTGAAACTGAAGAACGCCCTGCTGGATATCCAGAGCGGCAAGGCTGAAGACCCGTTCGGCTGGGTCAAGCGCCTGGCTTGATCCCGATACCGGCGCCCTGCCGGTTCGATGCGCATGAATACGGCCCTCGGAAACGAGGGCCGTATTTTTTTGTGCTGCCGCCGAATTACTGTCAGCAGCCCACGATAAAAATCCGCATTTCTGCCCTGCCCCAAACGCCTTTCCGCAATTCCTACGAACTTTTCCACCATTGATGAGCATCTGCCCGGCCGCAGCCCGGAAGTCCGACAGAATCACCGGCTCCCGGCTTGACGGACGGCGCGGCATGGACGATCCGCCTGATGTGAAGCCTCTTAACCATCTTCTGTCTGGAGCTTCAATATGTCGGATAACAATATCCTGGCAAGCGCACGAATCGATGAAAACAAAACTGCGGCCAGCGCATCCTCCGCCAACGGATGGAGCGCCAGCCGCCGCGCCTTCCTGCATGTGCTGGGCTACGGCGCCGGCGTCGCGATGACGGGTTCGGCGATGGCGTCCGCCGCGGCGACGCCGTCGTCCGTGCTGCTGCAGGACGACGCATTCTGGGCGCGGGTACAGGACATGTTCGTGCTCAACCCGAACAAGACCTTCGTGAACATCGGCACCGGCGGCTCGATGCCCAGGGTGGCATTGGACGTCTTCAACCAGGAAAATCATCTCAAGGCCATGGAGTCCGCCAGCGGCTATGGCACGCTGGCCGAGCTGCGCGCCCGGGTCGCGCCCGGTTTTGGCGTGGATGCCGATGAACTGGCCTTTTCGGGAAATGCCTCGTCCGGGATGTGCCACGCCATTCTCGGCCTCGACTGGCAGGCCGGCGATGTCATCGTCACCACCAACCACGAGCACAGCGGCGGCAACATCCCGCTGGCCATCGCCGCCGATCGTTACGGCATCGAGATTTCGCGCGTGGAATTACCGGTCGGCAATGCGCAAAGCGCGGCGACCTATGTCGAGCTCTTCGACAGCCGGATCCGGCAGCTGCGCGCCCGCGGCAAGCGTGTGCGCGCGGTGATGTGGTCAGCGCCCTCGTACAAGACCGGCACCATGCTGCCGATCGCAGAGCTGATGGAAGTGGTGAAGAAACATGAACTGATCAGCATCGTGGACGGCGCGCATTTGCCGGGCATGATGGCGTACGACTACGCCGCGCTGGGCATGGACTTCATGGCCGGGGCCGGACACAAATGGCAATGCGGCCCAAGCTCGACCGGTATCCTGGTCATTCGCAACAAGCTGCGCGCGTCCAATCCGCTGCCGTTGCCCAAGTGGTATCCGATCCATACCAACGTCTATTCCCGCCAGGCCAGGGGCGGCAGTGGCGCGGCCAGCGTCGACATCGCCGCCAGCGCGACCAGCTGCGGCAGCTTGCATACGCCCATGTTCAAGTCACTGGTGCGCGCCTGCGAAATGTGGGACGGCATCGGCCGCAAGAAGATCGAGACCTATGACCTGGCGTTGTCGGCCTACCTGAAGGAGCGCATCGTGGAGCGCTGGGGCATCAGCGCTTTGTACTCGCCGAAGGACGACCCCAAGCTGGTCTCGGCGATGACGTCTTTCAATCCGTTCAGGACGCCCTCTGACATCATGGACGGACGCAAGGCCGAACAGTTCGTCGGCCGCATGCAGAGCGACTTCGCGCCGGGATTCGTCCTGCGCAAGGTGGATTTTGCGGTAGTCGGCGCCCCGGCGAACCATCACGGCATACGCATTTCCACCCATGTGTGGCATGACGCTAGCGATATCGATCGCCTGGTGGAATCGATGTGGGCGTTGTCGGAGAAGATGGCCTAGGCGACCGGTTACCGGCGAATTGCGTCGGCCCGGCCGGGAATGCCGTTGCGGCGCTGGCGCATGTATCAGGCCTGCCGCTAGCGCTCCCCGCCGACCAGTTCGCCCACCCGCCGTCCCAGCGCCTCGGCCGCAAACGGCTTGGTCAGCACCTGCATGCCGCGCTCCAGGTGTCCGTGGTTGAGCACCGCATTCTCGGCGTAGCCGGTGATGAACAGCACCGGCAGCTCCGGCCTCTGCACACGCACCGCGTCGGCCAGTTGCCGGCCGTTCATTCCGTTGGGCAGGCCGACGTCGGTGATCAGCAGGTCGATTTCCGGATGGGCGCCCATCACCTTGACGGCCGAGGCGCCGTCTTCCGCCTCGAGCACGTGATAGCCCAGATCCTGCAATACCTCCACCGCCACCATGCGCACCAGCGGCTCGTCGTCCACGACCAGGATGGTCTTGAGTCCCGAGGCGGTCGGCGACGGGTCCTCCCGCTGCAGCGGCTCCTCGGCGCCCTCTTCGCCGACATAGCGCGGCAGATAGATACACACCATGGTGCCGCGGCCGAGCTCCGAGTAAATGCGCGCCGTGCCGCCCGACTGCCCGGCAAAGCCATAAACCATCGACAAGCCCAGGCCGGTGCCCTGGCCGGTCGGCTTGGTGGTGAAGAACGGGTCGAAGGCGCGCGCCACCACGTCCGGCGACATGCCGGTGCCGGTGTCGCTCACGCAGAGCGACAGGTATTGGCCGGTCTGCAGGCCGCGCTGCATCGCGGCGCGGTCGTCCATCCAGCGATTGGCGGTCTCGATGGTGAGCTTGCCGCCGTCGGGCATGGCGTCGCGGGCGTTGATGCAGAGGTTCAGGAGGGAGTTTTCCAGCTGGCCGACGTCGACGAAGGCGCTCCACAGGCCGCCGGCGGCTACTGTTTCGACCGAGATGGCCGGACCGACGCTGCGTCCGATCAGGTCGTGCATGCCCGACACGATCTGGTTGAGGTTGGAAGGCCGGGGATCGAGCGTCTGCCGACGGGAGAACGCCAGCAGGCGCTGCGTCAGCGCGGCCGCGCGCTTCACCGCGGCCTGGGCGCCGTTGACGTGGCGGTCGATGTCGCCGATGCGGCCCTGGGCCAGGCGGATCTTCATCAGCTCCAGGCTGCCGCCGATGCCGGCCAGGATATTGTTGAAATCGTGGGCCAGGCCGCCGGTCAGTTGTCCGACCGCCTCCATTTTCTGCGACTGGCGCAGCGCCTCTTCGGCGTTGAGCAGCGCGGCGGTGCGTTCGTCCACGCGCTGCTCCAGCGTTTCGTTCAAGGCGCGCAGCTCGGCTATCGCACGGTCGCGCTCGGCTTCGACGGCGCGCCGGCCTTCCACGTCGATCAGCACGCCGGGGAACTGGCTGGGCGAACCATCCGCCGCCAGCTCGACCCGGCCGTTGGCCTCCAGCCAGTAATAAAGGCCGTCGCGCCGGCGCGTGCGGTACTGATGCGCATAGGCGCCGCCGCGGCCCAGCGCATCCTTGATGGCGGCGGCCAGTCCGGCGCGGTCGTCGGGGTGAACCGTCTCGATCACATCTTCCAGGCTCAGCCCGCTCCTGCCCTTTTCCGGATCGAAGCCGAAAGCGCTGGCAAAGCCTTCGTCGACGCTGAACTGGTCGGCCTTCACATCCCAGATCCAGGTGCCGATGATGGCGCCGGCGCCCATGGCCAGCTGCACGCGCTGCACGTTTTCGCGCAGGGCGATTTCGGTTTTCTTGCGCACCGTCACATCGCGAAACAGCACCGAAACCTGGCGCATCTCCTCCGGCCCGACCCGGGTGGCGGAAACCTCGATATACCGCCCAGCAGCGACGAACTCCTGCTCGAAGCGCACGGTCTGGCCGGTGCGCAGCACCTCGCCATAGACCTGCAGCCAGGTATCGGCATGATCGGGCTCGATTTCGCGCAGGCGCTTGCCGACGACGCCGCGAATGCCGGTGTGGCGTTCGTAGCCGGAATTGGCTTCGACGTGGACGTAGTCGCTCAACGGTCCGTGCGGGCCGTCGATGAACTCGATGATGCAGAAGCCGTCGTCGATCGCCTCGAAAAGCGCCTGACGCCGCACCCGGCTCAGTGCCACCTCTTCTTCGAGCGCCGCTCGGCTGAGCGTGACCGGTTCATTGTTCAACATAGCGCCTTTCGTGGCTGGCCCGGCCTCGCGGCGGCATGCCGGCGAGCGCCTCGGCGTAAGGAATATCTTAACCGGCGAGGATACCATCGTTGCGCGCTGCAATCAGGCCCTCTTCGCGCAATACCGGCTGCACGAATGTAGGCTAAGCTTGCGCCTTTGTCCGGCGTGGCCGACTTAGTCCGCCCTCGTCCGCCCTCGCCCGTCCCCGTACATTTCTCACCTGCAATTGGCCATGAACCACCGCGAATCGCCCGCCCAGCTCGACCATCTGGTCCTGAACACCCATTACGACATCGACGCCGCACAGCGCCTGCTGGAAGGCCTGGGCTTCATCGTGACGCCGCGCGGCTATCACACGCTGGGTTCGGTCAATCACCTGGTGGTGCTGGCGGGAGGCTATCTGGAGCTCATCGGCCAACCGCGCGACAGTGACAAGGTCCGCCAGGAAATCCTCGACAGCCCGGTCGGCATCGACGGCCTGGTCTACGCCGTCGACGACGTGCCGGCCTGCCGCGAACGCTGGGTTGCCATGGGATTGCAGGCGCAGCCGGTACAGCATTTTTCGCGCCCGGTGGACGTCGGCGGCGAGGCCGTCGATGCGCGCTTTTCCACGGTGCGCCTGCTGCCGGGGCAGTTCGCCGCCGGCCGCGTGTATGCATGCCGCCACCTGACGCCGGAGCTGGTATGGCGCGACGAGTGGATGGCGCATCCCAACGGCGTGAGCGCAATTTCAAGCCTGCTGGTGGCCGACGCCGATCCGGCGCGGGCGCAGGCCGACTACGCGCGGCTGGGCGCCTGGGACGCCGGTTTTGCGCTGGAATTCACCGGCAGCGAAGGCGAAGGCCTCGCCGCGCGCTTCGGCGAGCTGGCGGCGCATTTGCCGCAGCGCGACGCCTTCTTTGCCGCCATCCGCCTGCGCGGCGGCGATCGCGCCGACATTGCCGCCCGGGCACGCACGCTGGGCCTGCCCATGCGCGAGGAGGCCCAGCGCGTGACGCTCGCCCTGCCCGCCTTCCAGGCGCTGCTGGAATTCGCCTGATCCCCGCCGGCCGGGAAGGCCGCGCGCCCGCCGCCCGGTCCGGCGGTACAATTGCGTCCTTCGAATTTCAGGCATGGAAAGCAGCAAGGCAATGAGCACGACGACGGCCGGCGAGGCGGATCTCAAACACAAGGCGGTCATGAAGGTCTTAAGCGGCATCGTGATCTGCATCTTCCTGGCGGCGCTGGACCAGACCGTGGTCATCCCGGCCATCCCCGCCATCGCGCGCGACCTGCACGACAGCCGCAACCTCTCCTGGATCCTGACCGCCTACCTGCTGGCGTCCACCATCGTCGCGCCGATCTACGGCCGGCTGTCCGACACCTACGGCCGCCGCCGGCTTCTGGAAATCTGCCTGGTCATCTTCATCGCCGCCTCGGTGGCCTGCGGCCTGGCGCAGAGCATTACCCAGCTGATCTTCCTGCGCGCCTTGCAGGGCCTGGGCGGCGGCGGGCTGATGTCGCTCGCGCAGGCGGCCATCGCCGATGCAGTGACGCCGCGCGAACGCGGGCGCTACCAGGGCTACCTGGCCGGCGTCTGGGCCGTGGCCTCGATCGCGGGGCCGCTGGTGGGCGGCTTCCTGGCCGACCACGCCTCCTGGCAATGGCTGTTCTGGATCAACCTGCCGCTGGGCCTGCTGGCGTTGCGCCTGTGCCGCCGCGGCCTGCCCGCCTCCTTCACCGCGCGCGGCTACAAGACCCGCTTCGACACGGCCGGCAGCCTGCTGATGATCGCTACCGTGAGCTCGCTGCTGCTCATGCTCACGCTGGGCGGCAAGGCACTGCCCTGGGCCTCGGGCGAGATGCTGGGCATGGGCGCGCTCTTCGTCGCCGCGTTCGGCCTGCTGGTGCTCCAGCAGATCCGCAAGGCGGACGGCCTGTTTCCGCCCCGCCTGTTCACCGACCGCGCCCTGCTCACGGGCACGCTCTCGTCCACGCTGGCTGCGGGCGGCGTGTTCGCCTCGCTGTTCGTGCTGCCGATCTTCTACCAGAACATGTTTCGCAGCGGCGCCACCAATGCCGGGCTGCTGATGATTCCCTTCCTGGTCGCCAACGTCGCCGGCAACTTCGCCACTGGCCACCTGGCGCGCAAGATGGGGCGCATGAAGCCGGTCGTGGTCAGCGGCACGCTGATGTCGATTGCCGGCTTCCTGCTGCTGGCCACCGCCGCCGGCCATTTGCCGCTGGCGGCGACGATCGCCTTTTCAGCGCTGGCCGGGGTCGGCCTCGGCTGCGCCATGGTCGGCACCCTGATGTCGGTCCAGAATGCCGCCCGCCAGGGCGATATCGGCACCGCCACCGGCACTCTGCTGCTGTTGCGCTCGGTGGGCAGCATGCTGGGCGGCGCCGCCGTCGGCGCCTATCTCGAGTCGCAGCTGCACCTGCCCGGCGCTTCCGGCGCGATGGACATGCACGGCGCCGTCATGCCCGCCGTCAGCGTGGCGCCGGCGGCCTTCAGCGTGATGTTCCTGGGCATCGCGGCCGCCATGCTGGTGGCCTTGCTGATCAGCCTGAAGTCGCCCAATGTGCTGCTGCGCTCCGGCGAACATCCGGTGGTGGCGATGGACTGAGCGTCTACCCGGATACCGGTTTCAAGGCAAAAAAAGAGCAACCCGCGGGTTGCTCTTTTGCTTTCATGCGTTGGCGCTTCAGAAGGTTTCCCAGGCGTCCTCGTCCTGGGTCGCCGGCCTGGCCTGCTTCAGTTGCGGGCGCACCAGGCGCGATGGGGACGCAGCCGGCCTGACGGCGGCCGGACGCGCCGCCACCTCGATCACCGACGCGGTCGCGGCATGCGACAACTTGAAGATGCTGATCGCCTGCGTCAGGTTCTGGGCCTGCTCCTGCATCGCCTGCGCGGCGGCGGCGGCTTCTTCGACCAGTGCCGCGTTCTGCTGGGTGACTTCGTCCATCTGGGTGATGGCGCGGTTGATTTCTTCGATGCCGCTGCTCTGTTCGGAGCTGGCGGCAGTGATCTCGCCGACGATGTCGGTCACGCTCCTGACGCTGCTGACCACCTGGTCCATGGTCGCCCCGGCTTCGGCCACCAGCCTGCTGCCGCCGTCGACCTTGGCCACCGAGTCGTCGATCAGTTGCTTGATTTCCTTGGCGGCCGCCGCCGAGCGCTGGGCCAGCGAACGCACTTCGGTCGCCACCACGGCAAAGCCGCGGCCCTGCTCGCCGGCGCGCGCCGCTTCCACCGCGGCGTTCAATGCCAGGATGTTGGTCTGGAAGGCGATGCCATCGATCACGCCGATGATGTCGACGATCTTCTTCGACGACGAGTTGATCTCTTCCATCGTATCGACCACGCGGCCCACGATCTCGCCGCCCTGCAGCGCGATCTGCGAGGCCGACGCCGCCATCTGGTTGGCCTGGCGGGCGTTGTCGGCGTTCTGCTTGACGGTGGACGTCATCTCTTCCATGGCCGAGGCGGTCTCTTCCAGCGAACCGGCCTGCTGCTCGGTACGGGCCGACAGGTCGAGGTTGCCGCTGGCGATCTCGTTGGAGGCGGTGGTGATCGACTCGGTGCCGGTGCGCACGCCGGAGACGATGGAGACCAGGTTGTCGTTCATCTTCTTCAACGCATGCATCAGCTGGCCGGTTTCATCGCGGGCGCTGGCGTCGATGCGGGTGGTCAGGTCGCCCGCGGCGACATTCTCGGCCACGCGCACGGCTTCATTGAGCGGACGCACGATGGAACGGGTCAGCAGGTAGCCGAGGATGATGGCGGCCAGCACCGCGATGCCCGAGCATGCCAGCGTGACGTTGATGGCCAGCGCGCCGTCTTCGATGGCCTGCTTGCCTTCGGCTTGCAGCTGCTGGTCCTGCGAGTTCGCGAAGGCGGTGGCGATATCGAGGTAGGCGTTCTGGGTATTGGTGATCTTGCGCAGCGCGTATTCGCCCGCGGCGTCCACATTGCCGGCGCGGGCCAGCGCGATCAGCTCGGTCTTGCCCGACTCGAAGGCCTGGCGGGCGTCGTCCAGTTCCTTGATCTTCTTCTTGCCGACCGCGGTCACCTGGCGCGCGGCGATCTTGTCGATGGCTTCCTTTGTCTGCCTGACGGCCACTTCCATCTGGCCGTAGCGCTTGTCGTTCAGGCCGGGGCGGCCGGCGTCGATGACGATGCCGCGCAGGTACTTGATCTGGTCGTTGACGCCGTCGCGCACGTCGAAGGCCCAGCGCACCTTGAGATAGCGGTCGGAGACGATCTGGTTGATCGCCTTGTTGATGTTGTTGATCTTGATGAAGGCGGTGACGCTGACGACGGCCAGCAGCGCGACGATGAGGGCGAATACGGCGCCCAGGCGGACTCCGACGCCGAGATTCTTGAAATACGTGGACATGCTCTTCCCTTTGCTGTTCGTTTTGGTCGCTGTCTCTCCTTCTCTTTCGTCAAGACGATGCTTTTTTATCCGAACAGCCTTTGGCGGGCAGAACCGATGTTTTTATTTTTTTGAGGGAGCGATGATGCGCGAAAAAGTGATGCGTGGCAATCCCTTCGCGTCTGTACTCCCCGGAATTGACGTTATTTACATCCTGTTCGGCGCAATTGATTGCCATTCAAGCAATCAAGCGACCGACGGATGATTCAGAAGACCACGCCCGACGCCAGGATGATATTGGCGTAAGGCGTACATTCGCCGGTGCGGATGAAGGCCTTGGCCTGTCGCGTGCGCTGCTTGAACTCCTCATGCGGCAGTTCCTGCTTGCCGGGCACGCGCAGCGCGTAGATTTCGGCGGCCAGTTGCGGGCTGCGGGCGTCGAGCTCGGTGGCCAGCACATGGCTCTCGACCTGCAGCTCGGTCAGCACGGTCTTGAGCACGCTCATGAAATCGGGAATGCCGTGGGTCAGCGCCAGGTCGATCACCGGCACCCCCGGCGGCGCCGGCAGGCCGGCATCGCCGATGACGATGGTGTCGCCGTGGCCCATGGCGGCGATGGCCTGCGAGATGGCGGCGTTGAGCAGCGGGGTCTTTTTCATGGTTTTCCTGGTGTCAGAGGATGACTTCGTCGCGCGACGGAATCGAGGTCTGGGCGCCGGCGCGCGTCACGCTCAAGGCCGCCGCCGCCTGGCCGTAGGCAACGGCCTCGAACTCGCCGCGTCCTTGCGCCAGCGCGGCGATGAAGCCGCCGATGAATGTGTCGCCGGCGGCGGTGGTGTCGACCGCTTTCACCGGCCGGGCATCCTGGTGGCGCTTGCCGGCCACGGCGAACGATCCGTATACGCCCTTTTCACCCAGCGTCACCACCACGTTGCGGGCGCCCAGGGCGTGCAGCCTGTCGGCCAGCATGGGAATGTCGTCGGACTCCCGCTCGGCCAGCATGGCGGCTTCGATCTCGTTGAGGATCAGGTAGTCGATCTTTTGCAGCAGCGCCGGCGGCAATGCCTGGGCCGGCGCCGGATTGAGCACCACGGTCTTGCCCAGCGCGTGCGCCAGATCGATGGCGTGCAGCACGGTCGGGATCGGCACCTCCAGCTGCAACAGCACGATGGAGGCCGACTCAATCACCGCGCGGGCGCGTTCGATGTGTTCGATGTCCAGGCGGGCATTGGCGCCGGCGGCCAGCACGATGCTGTTCTGCCCCTGCCGGTCGACCATGATGGAAGCGATGCCGGTGGCTTCGCCGTCGATGCTGTCGATATAGGAGTCGTCGATGCCGCCGGCGACGATGGAGGCGCGCATCTGCCGGCCGAAGGCGTCGCCGCCGACGCAGGCCACCATGGCCACCGGCGTGCCGGGCGCGGATAGCCGCGCGCAGGCGACCGCCTGGTTGGCGCCCTTGCCGCCGGGGATGGTCATGAATTTTTCGCCTGCCAGGGTTTCGCCCGGCAAGGGCATGCGCGGCACGCGCAGAACCAGGTCCATGTTGACGCTGCCGATGATGACGATCATGTTATTTCCGTGAGTTCGGGAACGGGGCCGTGGAGCCCCGGATTTGCAATTGCGGCGCCATCGTCTCGCGCCGCGCGGGCAGCGCGGGATCGGCGATGCGCTCCAGCAGCAGCTGCGCGGTGAGGTTGCCCAGGCGCCGGGTGTTCTGCGCCACCGTGGTCAGCGGCGGATGGACGAACTGGGCCAGCTCGATATCGTCGAAGCCGACCACCGACAACTGGCCCGGCACCTCGATCTGCAGTTCGCCGGCCGCGCGCAGCACGCCGATGGCCATCATGTCGTTGCAGCAGAAGATGGCGTCCGGACGCCCCTCCCTCCGCAGCAGTTGCATCGCCGCCTGGTAGCCGCCGGTGCTGCTGAAGTCGGCGTGCAGCAGGTCGCCCTCTGCCAGGCTGGCACCGCCCTGCCTGAGCGTGCGGCTCAGGCCCTGCACCCGCTCGTCCGACAACGCCAGTCCGCTGGGCCCGGCGATACAGGCGATGCGGCGGCGTTGCAGCTCCAGCAGGTGGCGCGCGGCAAGCTCCCCGCCCAGCACGTTGTCGGTGCTGACCAGGTCGGTATCGAGCTCCTTGGGGGCGCGGTCCAGCAGCACCGTCGGCACATCCAGCCTGCTGCTGGGCTTCAGGTCGGTCTGGGTCAGCGTGGCGATGATCAGGCCGTCGCAGCGCTTGGTCATCAGCACCTGCAGGTAGTCGCGCTGCTTGTCGGGGTCGTCGTCGGAGTTGCACAGGATGACGCTGTAGCCGGCTTCATAGCAGCTGTCTTCGATGCCGCGCGCCAGTTCGGAGAAATAGGGGTTGGTGTTGTTGGGAATGATCAGCCCGATGCTGCCGGTCACCTTGCTCTTGAGCGAGCGCGCCAGCGCGCTGGGCACGTAGGCCAGATCCTCCACCGCGCGCAGCACGCGCTCGCGCGCCTCGGGGCTGACCGGCCGGGTTTCGTTGAGCACGTGCGAGACCGTGGTGTACGACACCCCGGCCAGTTTGGCGACATCCTTGATGGTTGACATATCGGTCTGGTGAGAGCCGCGATCAGCGCGCGTGGCGCTGGCCGCGTCGGCGGTAGGTATCCAGGATCACGGCCACGACGATGACCGCGCCCGTGATGATACGCTTCATCGGCTCGGAAACGCCGATCTGCGCCAGCCCCGCCTCCAGCACCGAGATGATCAGCACGCCGATGAAGGTGCTGATGATGGAGCCGCGCCCGCCCATCAGGCTGGTGCCGCCGATCACCACCGCCGCGATCACCTGCAGCTCCATGCCGACGCCGCCGTTGGGGTCGGCCGCCTCCAGGCGCGACACCTGGAACAGCGCCGCGATGCCGGCAAACGCACCCATCAGGGCGAAGGCCAGCACCTTGCTGGGATTGGGGTTTACGCCGGACAGCCGCACCGCTTCCTCGTTGGTGCCGATGCCGATCCAGTAACGGCCCAGCACCGTGCGGGTCAGCACCAGGTGCGCCGCGATGACGATGGCGATCGCCGCCAGGAAGGCCGGCGACATGCCCAGCAGCACCGGTGAGCTGACCACATCAACCGCGCTGCCGATGTATTCGGTGCGCGAATTGGTGACCTGGTACGCCAGGCCGCGCGCGATCTCCAGCACGCCCAGCGAGACGATGAAAGAAGGGATGCGCCAGTGCACCGAGACCAGCCCGGTCAGCGTGCCGCAGGCGGCCGCCACCACTACGCCCAGCGGCGCGGCCGCATACAGCGGCCAGCCCCAGCGCACCATCGCCATCGACAGCATGGAGGCCGCCAGCGCCATCACCGAGCCCACCGAGAGGTCGATGCCGCCGATGATCAGGATGAAGGTCATGCCCACCGACATCACCACCAGCGGCGGAATGTCGTTGGACAGCGTGATGAAGGTGGCCGCGCTGAGGAAGTTCTCGCTCAGGAAGGCGAACATGACGCACATCGCCAGCAGGGCCGCAACCAGCCCGAGATAGTTCTTGATGCCGGCGAGGTAGGCCGATTGCCGGCTGTTGGAAGAGGTAAGCATGTGTTTCGTAGTCCCGATATCCGATTGTTCTTGTGCCGCCTAGGCGGTGTTTCCGGCCACCTGGGCCGCGTGGACGGCCTCCTGGCGCCCGACGTAGCCGCTGAAGGCGGCGGCCAGGATGCGCTCCTGCGACCAGTCGTCGCGGCCGAAGACGCCGGCGATCCGGCCCGCGCTCATCACCGCGATGCGGTCGCAGATCTGCATCAGCTCGCGCAGGTCGCTGGACACCACCAGCAAGCCCTTGCCCTGCCCGGCCAGTTCGGCGAACAGGCGGTAGATGTCGGACTTGGCGCCGATGTCGATGCCGCGCGTGGGCTCGTCGAACAGCATGATCGGGCAGTCGCGGTAGAGCCAGCGCGCAATCACCACCTTCTGCTGGTTGCCGCCGGACAGCTCGCCCGCCGCCTGCGCCACGCTGCCGGAACGGATGCGCAGCTTCCTGACGTAGTCGGCGGCGACGTCGGCTTCCCTGGCGTGATCCAGCACGCCGTGGCGGCTCACCCGACCGAGATCGGCCAGCGAGGTGTTCACGCTGATGGCTTGCGGCAGCAGCAGGCCCTGTCCCTTGCGGTCTTCAGTGACCATGGCGATGCCGGCGCGCACCGCGTCGCGGGGACTGCGGATATGTGCCGGCGCCGGGCTGTCGCCGATGAAGACCTCCCCCGCATCGGCGCGGTCGGCGCCGAAGATCAGGCGCAGCAGTTCGGTGCGGCCCGAACCGATCAGGCCGGCGATGCCCAGCACCTCGCCTGCGTGCAGGTCCAGGCTGGCCGGCTCCACCACGCCGGCGCGCGCCAGTGCGCGCACGCGCAGGACCGGTGCGCCGATCTTTCTCTGGTCGGAATCAAGATCGACCTTCGCCAGCTCGCCGGCCATCAGCTGCACCAGTTGTTCGGTGCTGTGGCGGCTGATGTCTTCGTCGCATACCAGCTTGCCGTCGCGCAGCACCACGATGCGGTCGGCGATGCGCTTCAATTCTTCGAGCCGGTGCGAGATGTAGATGATCGCCACGCCCTCGTCGCGCAGCCGCTCGATGCGCGAGAACAGCAGTTCGACCTCGCGGCTGGTCAGCATGGCGGTGGGTTCGTCCAGCACCAGGCAACGACAGCTGCCGATCAGGTTGCGCGCGATCTCCACCATCTGCTGGTGGCCCAGGCCCAGTTCGCCCACCGGCGTCCACGGGTCGAGGTCGCCCAGGCCGACCACTTCCATCTGCTGCCGCGCATCCGCGCCGAGGCGCTTGCGGTCGATCCAGCCGAAGCGCTGCGGCAGCTTTTCCAGGAACAGGTTTTCGGCGATGGACAGCGTGGGAATCAGGTTCAGCTCCTGCATCACCATGCGGATGCCCAGCGCCTCGGCGGCGGTGCGCGAGGCCGGCTGGTAAGGCTGGCCGTCCAGCAGCATGCCGCCGGCGCTGGCCTCGACCAGGCCGCAGACGATCTTGGAGAGCGTGCTCTTGCCGGCGCCGTTTTCGCCGGTCAAGGCCAGCACCTGGCCCGGATGCAGGTCCAGGTCGATGCCGTCCAGCACCGGCGCGGCGTAGCTCTTGCCGATGCCGGACAAGGCCAGCAAGGGAGCGGAGGGAGAATGCGATTGTGTAGGCGGCATGAAGGCGGTCGCGCAGGTTGAAACATCGCGGACGGCCGGCGCCCGCTGCCGGGCGCAAGCCATCCGCAAGCCGGGGCGGCTTACTTGGTGCTTACTTGGTGATCAGCGAAACCTTGGTTTCGACGACACCGCCGAGGCTGCTCTGCGGCTTCTTCTCGGTCACGGCCTTGAGCGCCGTCTCGATGCCGTTGACCGCCTGTTGCGACGCATATTGATCGACGGTGGCCAGCACGCGGCCGTCCTTGAGCATGGGCTTGATGGCGTTGATGTTGTCATAGCCCACCAGCAGCACCTTGCCGGTCTTGCCGGCGGCGCGGATCGCGGCCACAGCGCCCAGCGCCATGTTGTCGTTGCCGGCCAGGATGGCCTTGACGTCAGGATGCGCGTTCAGGATAGAGGCGGCGACCTTGTTGCCCTGGTCGATTTCCCATTGGCCGGACTGCACGGTGACCACGTTGGCGCCCGCATCCTTCATCGCATCCTGGAAGCCCAGGGTGCGCTGCTGTGCATTGACGGTGGTCGAGACGCCTTCGATGATGGCGACCTTGTCGCCCTGCTTCAGTTGCTTGCCGAGGTAGTCGCCGGCCAGCTTGGCGCCCTTGCGGTTGTCCGGTCCGACGAAGGGCACGCTGATGCCCTTCTCCTTGAGCGCGGCGTCGTCCAGCTTGTTGTCGATGTTGACCACGATGATGCCGGCGTCGATGGCCTTCTTCACCACCGGCACCAGCGCCTTGGAGTCAGCCGGCGCGATCACCAGCGCGCTGACCTTGGAGACGATCATCTGCTCGACGATCTTGATCTGGTTGGCGGTGTCCTGCTCGTCCTTGATGCCGTTGGCGATCAGGTCGTACTGGCTGGCATGGGCCTTCTGGTGCTCGCGCGCGCCGTTTTCCATGTTCAGGAAGAATTCGTTGGCCAGGGATTTCATGACCAGGGCGACCTTGGGCTTGGCGGGAGTCTGCGCCATGACGGCGCCGGGGAAGACTGCGCAGGCCAGCAGCGCGGCTGCCGCGAACTGGCGGCGGGTCAGGTTTTTCATGTGCGTCTCCATTATTGATGTTGTCGGCGTTTCAACGAAGATGAACGCCTTTAGCTTTGCGCAAACGTTTGCGCGAAAACAGGATAGCACTCGGAAAATAGAAAAAAAAGCCGTCAGGCGGCTTTTTTTACAATTTTGATTGGCGGGGAGAAGTCGCGCGGAAGGCGCAAAGCAAGACGGCGGATGGCGCACCACGCGCCATCCGCCGCAAAAACGAGTTCAGTTCAAACAGATGCTGCGCGCAGCTCAGTCCACGCGCCGATGCCGGGGCTGCGGGGGCCTGCCGTGGCGCCCCTTGATCAGGTCCTGCCCCCACAGGCGATAAACCAGCCAGGCGGCGAACGCGCCGCCGGCCACCATCACATAGACGGCGTACCAGCCAAGAAAGGTCACGCCCCACGACATGACCTGATCCAGAATATGCATAAATCTTCCCCTGCGGGACTCCGTTCCAAGCCGCAACGGCATCCCCTGCCGCGCGACCCCGCAAAAATTACTGACCGAAACCGGTCCGGCGCCAGACGTAGGCGCCGAAAGCACAGCTGCCGACCAGCACGTACAGCGCATACCATAACAGCGCCTGTACGCCGTACCCCATCAGAACCTCGATGATTTTCATTGCTGTCTCCTCCGCATATTGTCGCTGCGCAATATTCACGCTGCTTATTGCCTGATGCGCAAAAACACGCTCAAGCGGCCCAGCTAGGGATGCTGCACACCGGCTGTTGCCACCCATTCCGCTTGTTTTCAGGCAACTCCCGCGCGGATTCTAGGCTTGCAGTTCATCTTGCTCCTGCCAAATCGGCCTGTAAAGAACGGCTTATTTCGCGCAGCAGCAATTTCCGCGTGTCATAAATCAAAAGCAGCATGACAACATTTTCCCGCCTGCAGCTTTTCCAGCGGGAAGGCGGAGAATGGAAAAAGCATCAACTCTCGAATGTTATCAAATCATCATCCTGCGTCGCAATACGGAAAGTGCCGCAACAGTCGCCGTTTGGCGACGCCCCGCCCCTCAGCGGGAAAACGATATAAAAGATTAAGCCCGGCGCCTGCCCGCCTGCCGGCGGAAAAGCCGCAAGCCCGCGTCATTCAGCAGGCTTATGTCTTGCGCCACAAGACCAGCGTTCCCAGCAGTCCGGCGAGGATGGATCCGCCCAGCACGCCCAGCTTCAGCTTGGCCTCGAAATCGGCGCTCAAGCCCTGAAACGCCAGGCCGCCGATGAACAGGCTCATCGTGAAGCCGATCCCGCACAGCATGCACACGCCGACGAACTGGCGCGTGCTGGCGCCCGCCGGCGCGCTGGCCAGGCCGCTCCTGACCATCAGCCACGCAGCGCCGAACACCCCCACCGTCTTGCCCAGCACCAGCCCGGCGGCAATGCCCAGCGGAATCGGTTCGAACAGGCTGCCCAGCGACATGCCCTGCAGCGCCACGCCGGCGTTGGCGAAAGCGAACATCGGCAACACCAGGAACGCCACCCAAGGATGCAGGCCATGCTCCAGCGCCCCGGCCAGCGGCTTGCCTTCACTGTCCTTCATCGGGATCGCCAGCGCCGTGACCACGCCGGCCAGCGTGGCATGGATGCCGGACTTGAGCACGCAGACCCAGATCATCAGCCCGACCACGATATAGATATCGGCCCGCTTGACGCCCGAGCGGTTCAGCAGCACCAGCACCAGCGTGCCCACGCCAGCGCCCGCCAGCATGCCCAGCGAGAGATTGTCGGTATAAAACAGCGCGATGACGACAATGGCGCCAAGATCGTCGATGATCGCCACCGCCGTCAGGAAAACCTTCAGCGAGGTCGGCACGCGCGAACCCAGCAGCATCACGATGCCGATGGCAAAGGCGATGTCGGTGGCCGCCGGGATCGCCCAGCCGCGCAGCGCGACCGGGTCGCCCAAATTGACCAGCGCGTAGATCCCCGCCGGCACCACCATGCCGCCCAGGGCGGCGGCGGCAGGCAGGATGGCCTGGCTGCGCGAGGCGAGTTCGCCCTCGACGAATTCGCGCTTGATCTCGAGCCCCACCAGGAAGAAGAACACCGCCATCCACAGGTCGTTGACCCACAGCAGCAGCGGCTTGGACAGCACCACCAGGCCGCCGACGTCGACCGTGCCGTGAATGCGCGTGAAAGCGCCGTAAGCCTCGCGCCAGTCCGAATTGCTGATGACCAGCGCCAGTACGGCGGCCACCGCCAGCACGATGCCGCCGGCGGCCTCATGGGCAAAGAATTTGGTGAATGCGTTGCCGCCGTGGCGGGTGTCGTGTGCGTTGGCCAATACCTGCTCCTTACTGTAAACGTCCTTGCCCGTCTTTGGACAAGGGCAGACTGTACCAACTGCAGAGCATTTCTCCAAATCCGCGCCCGAAACAAAAAAGGGCCGCCCCTCTCCACAGGGACGGCCCTACCCTCCACACCACAAACCTGTCTGCGCCTAGCGGAACACCAGCACCGGCAGCTTGCTGCGCGCCAGCACCTTCTGCGTCTGGCTGCCCAGCAGCATGCGCCCCAGCGAGGAGCGCGCCTTGGACGCCATGAAGATCGCGTCGCAATGCTCGCGCTCGGCCACGCGCATGATTTCTTCGTACGGGCGGCCGCCCTGCGTCACCTGCACCGTGCACGGCACTCCCTGCTCGCGCGCCATCTCGGAAATCATCGCCACGCTCGCCATCGCCTTGGCGCGGCCGGCCTCGCCACTCTGCTGCACGTCGGTGCCGACGCTGACCTCGGGAATCGACAAGGCGCGCAGGTTGCCCGCCACCGACAGCCCGACCAGTTTGCTGCCGCAGCTTTTGGCCAGCGCGATGGCGGCCTTGACCGATTCGTTGCACAGACGGGAACCGTCGGTTGCCAGCAGGATGTTCTTGAACATGATGACCTCGCAGGTGAGAGAAATCCTATGACTGCATCGTAGGCCTGCGCGGGCCGAAGCGGCTTGATATGCATCAAGCCCCGGGGCGGCGCCGTCGTGATGGCGATGGCGGCTTGCGCTGGATCAACTCCGCAAGCGCCAATGCAAAACGGCCTGCATCGCTGCAGGCCGTCTTCTCAAGAGCTCGGTTCGAGAGGTCGGTTGATCAAGCCGGCTTGAACGCCAGGTAGCTCTTGATGAACGCCGCCAGGACCGGTTTGAGCTTGCCGGCCAGGCCGGCGTCCAGCGCGTAAGGCGCCTGCTCTTGCATGTAGCTGCGTTGCGCCAGCTCCAGCTGCACGGCGTGAACCTGCTGCGCCGGCTTGCCGTAGTTGCGGGTGATGTAGCCGCCCTTGAAGCGGCCGTTGAGCACCGCCGGATAATGCGGCGCCAGTTCCTCCGCCTGCTTGAGCAGGCCTTCGGCCACGCCCGGCGCGCAGGATTCGCCGCTGGCCGTGCCGAAGTTGAACACCGGCAGCTCGCCCTCAAAGAGGTGCGGAATCACCGAGCGGATCGAGTGCGCGTCCCACAGCAAGGCGTAGCCGTGGATGGACTTGATGCGCGCCAGCTCGGCTTGCAATGCGTCGTGATACGGCTTCCAGTACAGCGGCAGGCGGCGCGCGATCTCGGCCTCATCGGGCGCCATGCCGGGCTTGTACAGCGGCACGTTGTCGAAGGTGGTCAGGGGGCACAGGCCGGTGGTGTTCTGGCCCGGATACAGGCTCTGGCCGTCGGCCGGGCGATTCAGGTCGATGGTGTAGCGCGAATACAGCGGACGGATGACGGACACCCCCATCCCGACCGCAAAGTCGTACAGGTCTTCGATATGCCAGTCGGTGTCGTCCACCTGCAGGCCGACTTCGCTGAAGGCGGGCTTCAGGTCCTCCGGCAATTGCGTGCCCACGTGGGGCATGGAGATCAGCAGGGGCGACGTGCCCTGGCGCAGCTTGAATACTTCATTGCTCATGTCAGTTCCTCAATCTTTCAACAGCTCGGATACCGTGGCGCGGTAAGCGGCGCGCGCGCCCTCTTCCAGCGCATGGCGGCCTTCGGACACGACCTGGCGGCCGCCGACGTAGACGTCGCGCACCGGGTTGCCTTCATGCTCGCAGAATACCAGCGCCGACAGCAGCTGCTCGGGTGCGCGGTCGGCCAGGTTGATGTCCTGCGCGTCCAGCACCACGAAGTCGGCGCGCTGGCCGGCGGCGATGCCCGCCACGCGACGCCCCGAGGCCAGCGCGCCGCCGGAGACGGCCTGCGCGAACAAACGGTCGGCCACCGCCGGCTGCGCCTGGGAAGCGAGCATGTTACGGCGGCGATGGTGCAGGCGCTGCCCGTATTCGAGCAGGCGCAGCTCGGAGCGCAGGTTGATGGCGATGTTGCTGTCCGAACCGATGCCCCAGTTGGCGCCATCGTCCAGCAGGCGCGGCGCGTCGATGATGCCGTCGCCGAGATTGGCTTCGGTGGTCGGGCACAGGCCCACCACGGCGCCGCTCTGCGCCACGGCGCGATACTCGTCGTCCGACATGTGCGTGGCGTGCACCAGGCACCAGCGGGCGTCGAGTTCCTGCTGGGAAAGCAACAACTGTACCGGGCGCTTGCCGCACCAGGCCAGGCAATCGTCCACTTCGCGCGTCTGCTCGGCGATGTGGATGTGGATGGGCGCATCGGCGCCGCCCGGTTGCGAACGCAGTCCGTCCACGAGCGCGGCCAGCCCCGCGGCGTCGACCGCGCGCAGCGAGTGCGGCGCCACGCCGTAGCGGCGCATGCCGTTTTCCGGCAGCGCCTTCTGCAGCCGCTCGCGCAGCGCCAGCATCCATTGCGGCGACGAGATGAAGCGCGCCTGGTGCTCCAGCGGCGCGGCGGCGCCGAAACCTCCGTACTGGTACAGCACCGGCAGCAGCGTCATGCCCAGGCCCGCATCCTGCGCCGCCTGCATCACGCGCAGCGACAGCTCGGCCGGGTCATCGTAGCCGGCGCCGCCGGGCGCATGGTGCAGGTAGTGGAATTCGCAGACCGAGGTATAGCCGGCCTTGAGCATCTCGATGTAGAGATGGCGCGCGATCGCCTCCAGGTGCTGCGGCTGCAGGCGCTGGGCGAAGCGGTACATCAGCGTGCGCCAGCTCCAGAAGGAATCCGTGGGACTGCCCATGGTCTCGGTCAGGCCGGCCATGGCGCGCTGGAACGCGTGGGAATGCAGGTTGGGCATGCCCGGGATCACCGGGCCGGCCGCCAGCGGCGCGTCGCCGCGCGCGCTGCCGGGCGTGGCCTCGATCAGGTCGCCGTCGGCGTTCCAGCGCAGCAGCACGTCGCTGCGCCAGCCCTCGGGCAGCAAGGCGGAGCGGCAGAACAGCCGGCCGACCGCGATATCGGGATGATGCGTATGCTGCAAATCTTGCGAATGTTGCGGTTCTTGCCGGTCTTGCCCGGTGTGAGTTGCCATGTGCTCACCCTTTATTGGTTTTATTGAGGTTCTACTGCAATGCACGCGCGCCGCCTGGGCCGCCCGCGTGGTGGATTCCTGTTCGATTCATCTTATCCCGGCTTCTTGCGCCGGATATGCACCGCCAGCACGACCGCGCCGGCCGCGCACAGCAGATCGGGCATCAGGCCGGCGTCGCGCAGCTGCACGAACTCGCCGGTGCGCAACTGCCGCTGCAGGCCGGCCGCGTCCGACAGGCAGGCCACGCCCTGGGCGACATACAGCAGCACGGTGTCGGCGGTCAGCCGGCGCGAATTCTGCTCGGTCATCGCCACCAGCTCGCCCTCGGCCAGCTCGCGCCGGATCATCAGGTTGAAGTCCAGCGTCGGCGCGCCATGCAGTTGCACCGATACCTGCGCCTCGCCGGGGAAGGAATACGGCGCGAAGCATTCGCGCAGGTCGTGGATCTGCTCCTCACCGCTGTGCATGGTGAAGCCGCCGCCTTCGAGCAGCACGATGGTGCGCGCGATGCCGTCGAAGGTGGAAAACACGCCGTCGCGGCCGACGTCGGCCACGCTGGCGCGCCAGACGAAGGATGCGAAATCGGCATCCGGCGGCTCCACGCACAGCTCGCGCGTCTGGCCGCCCTCGTTCTTCCAGGGCACCGCCGTGATGCGGCCGAGGTTGCCGATGGCGACGATGGCGCCGCCGGACGAACCGGACTGCGCCTCGACGGTGCTGTTAGCCACCATGAGCCGCCTCGCGCGCCAGCATGGTCTGCAGGAAGCTGCGGGTACGCGCCTCCTTCGGGGCGGTGAAGATATCCGCAGGGGCGCCGGCCTCGACGATGCTGCCGTGGTCCATCACCACCACCACATCGGCCACCTCGCGGGCAAAGCCCATCTCATGGGTGACGATGAGCATGGTCATGCCTTCGGCGGCCAGGTCCTTCATGACCTGCAGCACTTCGCCCACCAGCTCGGGGTCGAGCGCGGAGGTCGGCTCGTCGAACAGCATCACCTTGGGCTCCATCGCCAGCGCGCGCGCAATCGCCACGCGCTGCTTCTGGCCGCCCGACAGCGTGCCGGGATAGACCTTGGCCTTGTGATCCAGGCCGACCTTCTTGAGCAGGCGCATGCCCTGCTCCTCGGCGGCCTTGCGGGGCACGCCGCGCAGGCAGGTCGGCGCCAGCGTGATGTTGTCCAGCACCGTCAGGTGCGGGAACAGGTTGAAGGACTGGAACACCATGCCCACCTCGGCGCGCATCTCGTCCAGCTTGGCCTCAGGCATCATGCGCCCGTTCTCCACCACCGGATGTCCGGACACCACCACGGTGCCGCCCTCGGCGGTTTCCAGGCCGTTCATGCAGCGCAGGAAGGTGCTCTTGCCCGATCCGCTGGGGCCGATGATGACCACCACCTGGCTGGGCTGCACCGAGAAGTCGATGTTCTTGAGCACCACGTTTTCGCCGAAGGATTTCTTCAGGCCCTTGATGTCGACAATTGCCTGGGCCATCACACTCTCCCTTCGGAGCGCAGCACCTTTTCGATGCGGCGCAGCACCAGCGTGGTGACGCTGGTCAGAATCAGATAGATCGCGGCGATCACCAGATAGACCTCCAGCGAACGGTAGGACACGCTGATGATCTTCTCGCCCTCGTGCATCAGGTCGGCGATGGTCAGCAGCGACACCAGCGCCGAGTTCTTGATCAGCGCGATGAATTCATTGCCCAGAGGCGGGATCATGCGCACGAACGCCTGCGGCAGCACCACGCGGCGCATCGCCATCTTGTACGGCAGGCCCAGCGAGCGCGCGGCCTCCATCTGGCCGCGCTCGATCGACTGGATCGAGCCGCGCACGATTTCCGACACATAGGCCCCGCTGTAGATGCCCAGGCCGAGGATGCCGCAGACATAGGCCGGCAGCAGGATGCCGAAATGCGGCAGGCCGAAGAACCAGATGAACAGCTGCACCAGCAGCGGCGTGCCGCGCACCAGGGTCAGGTAGAAGGTGCAGATGCCATAGATGATGCGGCGCTGCGGCGACAGGCGGCCCAGGCCGACCAGGAGGCCCAGCACGCAACCCAGCACCAGCGCGGCGGCGGTGATTTCCACCGTGACGGCCGTGCCGGTGGCGAGCGAACGCCAGCTTTCCCAGACCGGCGAAAAGTCGAAATCCATTGGGGGCTCCGGAAAACGGATCGTGCGGCCCGCCCCGGCATGCCCGGCGGCGGCGATCCTGCATGAAGAAATTGCCGCGGCCGCCGGTGAAACGACGGCCGCTTACAGCTTATGGCAAGGCGACGGGCGGCTTATTCGCTCTTGCCGAACCACTTGTCGGTCAGCGCGGTGTAGGTGCCGTTCACGCGCAGGGTCTGCAGCGCCTTGTTGAGTTGCTCGGCCAGCTCGGTATCGCCCTTGCGCATGGCGTAGCCGTACAGTTCGGTGGTCAGGCCCTTGTCGAGCACGCGCACACTGGACTGGGTGCGTGCGAATTCCACCGCGGCCGGACGGCCGGTGACGGCGGCGTTGACGCGGCCGGTGACCAGCAGGTCAAACATGGCCTGGTTCTTTTCGACCTCGACGCGTTCCACGCCGGGGAAATTGTCCTTCAGATAGCCCACCGACTTGGTGCCGACCTGCACCGACACCTTCTTGCCCTTGTTCAGGTCGTCCGGCACCTTGATGCTGCTGTCGTCGCGACGCACCAGCACGGCCAGGCCGCCGCGGTAGTACGGATCGCTGAAGTTGACCACCTTGCGGCGTTCGTCGGTCATGTAGATGGCCGAGGCGGCGATGTCGAAGCGGTTGGAGATCAGGCCGGGGATCAGGCCCTTGAAGTCGATGTCGATCCACTGGACCTTCTTGCCCATGGTCTTGGCCAGGGCTTCGATCAGTTCAATGTCGAAGCCGGTGCGCTTGCCGTCCTTGACGAATTCCATCGGCGGGAAGGTGGCATCGGTGCCGACGCGGATCACGTTGTCGGCGGCGTTGGCGGCCGGAGCGGCGGCGGTGAGCATGGCGAACACTGCCGTGAAGGCGCAGAGCAGCTTGGAAATTTTCATCATGGGTTCCTCAAGTAGAAGCGTAGAAGCGACGGACTGGACGCCGGCTGATTTCCTGGCGGGACGACAACAACAAAATACTTCGGCTGCCGGCCATGCCTGGGCGGCATGGCCGGGCAAGCCTTAAAAACGATTACATATGCGCTGTGCCGCTTCCACGGTCATGCGGATCAGTTCCTGCTCGCGCTGGCCTACGCGCAGCGCCGGCGCCATCAGGGTGATGGTGCCTTCGAGGCGGCCATTGGAAGACAGGATGGGCACGGACACGCCCCACACGCCCAGGTCGACCTCGCTCTCGCTGGTGGAATAACCGCGGCGGCGGATCTCTTCGAGCTGCGCTTCCAGCGCGGCGGCCTCGTCAGGCTTGTCGGCCAGCTGGTCGGCGACCAGCTTCTGCTGCAGCTTGCGCGGCATGAAGGCCAGCAGGCTCTTGGCCGAGGCGCCCTTGTGCAGGGAATGCGAACGGCCCTTGGTGAAGGAGCAGCGCAGCGGCTGGGTGCTCTCTTCCATGGCGATACAGACCATTTCACCGTTGATGTAGACCAGCAGGCCCACGCTTTCGCCGCTGCGCTCGACCAGCGAGCTGATCTCCTCGCGGCTCTGGCTGATCAGGTTGGAGTTCTGGTCGAAGCCCCAGGCCAGCTGCACGCCGGTCGGACCCGGCTCGAAGGTGCCTGAGTTCATATGCTCCTGCAGCAGCCCCCATTTCTTCAGGGACGCCAGGTGGCGATAAACGGTGCTGACAGGCTGCTGCACCATGGCGGCAATCTGTTTCGCGCTGACGGGCTTGCCCGCGCGGGCCACGCCGGCTAGAACGTGAAGTACGCGGTCGACGATGGTAGAGGTCTGAGGAGAGTCCATGGAGCGCAATATAAAGTTAAATTCTCAGTTTTTGTGATCGATTCTCTTGCTGCGAGAAATATTTTTAAAAAAGTTCAAACTGTTGTTCGAAATTTCTCAAAGGCTGAGTGAATTTTCTCATCGGGGCTCGAAAACTCCTCATGCTATTTTTTAACTACCCAGTGCCAAGAATATTTAACTGTCGACACTTGATCCATAATTCACGCAAAGTGCTATGATTAATCCAAGAAAACACACAGGATTGTCGACACCATGAGTGAGCTGATTTCTTTGCCAGGCTCAGAACGCGACGGAGAGACACTTTCAGAGCATGTGTTCCGAAAGATCCAGAGCGCCATCGTCCAGGGCGACATCGCCCCGGGCAGCAAGATTTCCGAGCCTGAACTGGCGCGCACCTACGGCATCAGCCGCGGCCCCCTGCGCGAGGCCATCCATCGCCTGGAGGGCCAGAACCTGCTGGTGCGCGTGCCCCATGTCGGCGCACGCGTGGTCTCGCTGACCCTCGAAGGCCTGGTGGAACTGTTCCAGATCCGCGAATCGCTGGAAGGCATGGCTTGCCGGCTCGCAGCCGAACGCATGAATCGTGCCGAGCTCGATGAATTGCGGCGCGTGCTGGAGATGCACGAGAAAGACGAAGCCTTCCAGGCCGGCCGCGGCTATTACCAGCAGGAAGGCGACTACGACTTCCATTACAAGATCATCCAGGCCAGCGGCAACGAGATCCTGACCCGCATCCTGTGCGGCGAGCTCTACCAGCTGGCCCGCATGTACCGCATCCAGTATTCCGCCAATTCCTCCTCACCCAACCGTCCGCGCCAGGCCTTCGCCGAGCACCACCGCATCCTCGATGCGCTGGCCGACGGCGACGGCGAGCTGGCCGACCTGCTGATGCGCCGGCACATCGGCGCCTCCCGGCGCAACATCGAGCAACAGATCGCGCAGGCCGACGCCGCGCGCAACCAGGCCTGACAACAACACCTATTCAACCGAGACAACCACGAGCCATCCGCCATGAATACTCAATACCGCAAGCAACTGCCCGGCACCAAGCTGGACTATTTCGATGCCCGCGCCGCCGTCGAGGCGATCACGCCCGGCGCCTGGGCCGGCCTGCCCTATACCTCGCGCGTGCTGGCCGAGAACCTGGTGCGCCGCTGCGACCCGGCCACCCTCACCGACTCGCTGCGCCAGCTGATCGAGCGCAAGCGCGAGCTGGACTTCCCGTGGTTCCCGGCGCGCGTGGTGTGCCATGACATCCTGGGCCAGACCGCGCTGGTGGACCTGGCCGGCCTGCGCGACGCGATCGCCGACATGGGCGGCGACCCCGCCAAGGTCAATCCGGTGGTGCCGGTGCAGCTGATCGTGGACCATTCGCTGGCGGTGGAATGCGGCGGCGACGACCCGCAAGCCTTCGAGAAGAACCGCGCCATCGAAGACCGCCGCAACGAAGACCGCTTCCACTTCATCGACTGGACCAAGCTGGCCTTCGAGAACGTGGACGTGATCCCCCCGGGCAACGGCATCATGCACCAGATCAACCTAGAGAAAATGTCGCCGGTGATCTACACCAAGGACGGCGTGGCCTTCCCCGACACCCTGGTCGGCACCGACAGCCACACCCCGCACGTGGACGCGCTGGGCGTGATCGCCATCGGCGTGGGCGGGCTGGAAGCCGAAAACGTGATGCTGGGCCGCGCCTCCTGGATGCGCCTGCCCGACATCGTCGGCGTCGAGCTTTCCGGACGTCGCCAGCCCGGCATCACCGCCACCGACATCGTGCTGTCGCTGACCGAGTTCCTGCGCAAGCAGAAGGTGGTCGGCGCCTACCTGGAGTTCTACGGCGACGGCGCCTCCAGCCTGACGCTGGGCGACCGCGCGACGATCTCCAACATGGCGCCCGAGTACGGCGCCACCGCCGCCATGTTCTCGATCGACCAGCAGACCATCGACTACCTGAAGCTGACCGGCCGCGAGGACGAGCAGGTCAGGCTGGTGGAAACCTACGCCAAGGAAACCGGCCTGTGGTCGGATGCGCTGGCCGAGGTCGAGTACGAGCGCGTGCTGCGCTTCGACCTCTCTACCGTGGTGCGCACCCTGGCCGGCCCCAGCAATCCGCACAAGCGCCTGCCGGTGTCCGAGCTGGCCGCGCAAGGCATCGCCGGCAAGGTAGAAAATGAACCGGGCAAGATGCCCGACGGCGCCGTCATCATCGCCGCCATCACCAGTTGCACCAACACCAGCAATCCGCGCAACGTGATCGCCGCCGCCCTGCTGGCGCGCAACGCCAACCGCCTCGGCCTGGCGCGCAAGCCCTGGGTCAAGAGCTCGCTGGCGCCGGGCTCCAAGGCGGTGGAGCTCTATCTGGAAGAAGCCGGCCTCACCGCCGACCTGGAAAAACTGGGCTTCGGCATCGTCGCCTTCGCCTGCACCACCTGCAACGGCATGTCCGGCGCGCTGGATCCCAAGATCCAGCAGGAGATCATCGAGCGCGACCTCTATTCGACCGCCGTCCTCTCCGGCAACCGCAACTTCGACGGCCGCATCCACCCGTATGCGAAGCAGGCCTTCCTGGCCTCGCCACCGCTGGTGGTGGCCTACGCCATCGCCGGCACCATCCGCTTCGACATCGAACAGGACGTGCTGGGCACCACCGCCGACGGCCGCGACATCCGCCTCAAGGACATCTGGCCCTCGGACGAGGAGATCGACGACGTGGTCAAGGCCGCCGTCAAGCCGCAGCAGTTCCGCAATGTCTATACGCCCATGTTCGCCGCCCGCGTCGAACAGGCGCAGTCGGTCAGCCCGCTCTACGACTGGCGGGCGCAAAGCACCTACATCCGCCGTCCTCCGTACTGGGAAGGCGCACTGGCCGGCGAACGCACGCTGACCGGCATGCGCCCGCTGGCGGTCCTGGGCGACAACATCACCACCGACCACCTGTCGCCGTCCAACGCCATCCTGATGGACAGCGCCGCCGGCGAATACCTGGCGAAAATGGGCCTGCCGGAAGAAGACTTCAACTCCTACGCCACCCACCGCGGCGACCACCTGACCGCGCAGCGCGCGACCTTCGCCAATCCCAAGCTGTTCAACGAGATGGTGAAGAAAGAGGACGGCAGCGTGCAGCAAGGCTCGCTGGCGCGCCTGGAGCCGGAAGGCAAAGTGATGCGCATGTGGGAGACCATCGAAACCTATATGGAGCGCAAGCAGCCGCTGATCATCGTCGCCGGCGCCGACTACGGTCAGGGCTCCTCGCGCGACTGGGCCGCCAAGGGCGTGCGCCTGGCCGGCGTGGAGGCGATCGTCGCCGAAGGCTTCGAGCGCATCCACCGCACCAACCTGATCGGCATGGGCGTGCTGCCGCTGGAGTTCAAGGCGGGAGAAAACCGCAACACCTACGGCATCGACGGCACCGAAACCTATGACGTCATCGGCGAACGCAAGCCGCGCGCCGACCTCACCGTGGTGATCCATCGCAGGAACGGCGAGCGCGTCGAGGTGCCGGTGACCTGCCGCCTGGACACCGCCGAGGAAGTCTCGATCTACGAAGCCGGCGGCGTGCTGCAGCGCTTTGCGCAAGACTTCCTCGAGGAGTCGGCCGGCAAGGGCGAACGCAAGGCCGTCTGACCCCGATCATCGATCCGTCGTCCCCGCGCAGGCGGGGACCCAGCGACGTTTGTCGCGGATAGCAACATGCCGGGAAAGACACCCCGGCGCCAGTAAAGGAAAGCAAGCATGAGCCAAGTCCCCCAAATCCGCATCCCCGCCACCTACCTGCGCGGCGGCACCAGCAAGGGCGTCTTCTTCAAGCTGGACGACCTGCCCGAAGCCGCCCGCGTCCCCGGCCGCGCCCGCGACAAGCTGCTGCAACGCGTGATCGGCAGCCCCGACCCCTATGGCAAGCAGATCGACGGCATGGGCGGCGCCACCTCCAGCACCAGCAAGACGGTCATCATCTCCAGGAGCACCCGTCCCGGCCATGACGTCGACTATCTGTTCGGCCAGGTCTCGATCGACAAGGATTTCGTCGACTGGAGCGGCAACTGCGGCAACCTGTCGGCCGCGGTCGGCCCCTTCGCCATCGCCGCCGGCCTGGTGGCGGCCGACAAGGTGCCGCGCAACGGCATCGCCGTGGTGCGCATCTGGCAGGCCAACATCGCCAAGACCATCGTCGCCCACGTGCCCATCACCGACGGTCAGGTACAGGAAACCGGCGACTTCGAGCTTGACGGCGTGACCTTCCCGGCCGCCGAGGTGCAGCTGGAATTCATGGATCCGGCGGCGGAAGAGGATGGCGCCGGCGGCGCCATGTTCCCCACCGGGAACGTGGTCGATACGCTGGAAGTGCCCGGCGTGGGCAGCTTCCAGGCCACCATGATCAATGCCGGCATTCCCACCATCTTCCTCAACGCGGAAGAAATCGGCTACACCGGCACCGAACTGCAGGACGCTATCAACAGCGACCCGACCGCCCTGGCCCGCTTTGAAACCATCCGCGCCCACGGCGCCATCCGCATGGGCCTGATCGCCAAGGTGGAAGAAGCCGCCACGCGCCAGCACACGCCCAAGGTCGCCTTCGTCGCGCCGCCGAAGGACTATGTCTCCTCCAGCGGCAAGAAGGTCACCACCGCCGACGCCGACGTGCTGGTGCGCGCCATGTCCATGGGCAAGCTGCACCACGCGATGATGGGCACCGCGGCGGTCGCCATCGGCACCGCGGCGGCCATCCCCGGCACCCTGGTCAATCTCGCCGCCGGCGGCGGCGAGCGCAACAGCGTGCGCTTCGGCCACCCCTCCGGCACCTTGCGCGTGGGCGCCGAAGCGAAACTCGAAGGCGACCAGTGGGTGGTCACCAAGGCCATCATGAGCCGCAGCGCGCGGGTGTTGATGGAGGGATGGGTGCGTATTCCGGGGGACGCGTTCTGAGCGCACGCTGACTTCTCCGCCCGGACTTCGGACAAGAAAACCGGACAAGAAAATTGGGCAAGAAAAAAGCCGGCTGTCTTTCGACAGCCGGCTTTTTTATCGCGCGTGAAAGGCTCAGACCCGGTAGATCTTCTCCCCGGTCTGCACGATCCTGAATTTCTCGTTCGACAAGGGATCCAGCGCCCTGCCGTCGGCCAGCTTGTAGCTGCGCTGGTCCACTGCCGAAGCCTCGTTGGCCTCGTCCAGACGGATTTGGTACACCTCTACGTGGTAGGGTGCGCCGGTTTTGCCTTTGGCATCGAATTTTTCCACCAGATCCATGTGCCGTCTCCTTTGTCTTGGCTAGTCGTGGCCTTGCGCCAAGGTCAAAGATAGCAGATTTGGCGGGGCTTTCCAGCGCATCTCATGCTGCACCGCACAGCCCGCCGCCGCAGGCTGCGCGAGTGGCCGCTTATCAATAGTGCAAGGTGATGCCGACGCCGAACTGCCGCGTGACTTCGGCCTTGTTCAAACCGAATTTGGCGCCGAAATCCAGGTCCACGGTCTGGTTCGGCGACCAGATCACACCCAGGAGCGCATAGGCCGGCCAGGTGCGGTTGCCGCGATCGACGTTCTGCGCCACGCCGGTGTCGGCCACCAGCTTCCATTGCTGGTTGAGCGCGTACCAGGTGGCCGCCGAGGCGCGCCACACCAACTTGCGCTTGGACTGATCGTCGCTGCCCAGCTTGTAGCGGTTGTAGTTCAGGCCGACGTTGCCGTGCAGCGTCCACGGCCCGGTCTCGTAGGAGGTGATGGAGGTCAGGCCAAGGCTGTTCCTGCCATTGCCCAGGCTTTTTTCCTCGTCGCCGCTGGGCATGAAGAACTCGGGCTTGAACGCCAGCGACAAGCCCTCCTCGTCGTAATAGCGCCATTTGGCGCCCAGCGAATAGTCGCCCACGCCGGTGCCGTCCTTTGACTGGAAGGTCAGCGGCAGGTTGGCGAACAGATCCAGCTTGTCGGTGATGCCGTAGGTATAGGTGAAAGCGCCGACATGGCCGGCCTGGCCGGTTTGCCGGCTCCAGTCGGCGTTGACTTCGATCTGGTGACGCCCTTCGCCCTGTACGCCGGTGTCGTCGGTGACCAGCGGATGGGCGGCGTAAGCCTGATTCATCGTTGCGCAAAGAATCCACGATGCGCACAGGATTTTTTTCATGAAACCACCTGTTCAAAAAGCGATGAATGCAGCGAGAACTCAGCGGGCCGGCCTGCTTCCGGCTCCCCCGCAACGCATGGAAATGCGCTGCAGCCGGCAATGCAGGCGGCGTGACTGATGCTGCCGATGGAACAGCCCCGCTACGTTTTTCTGGTTATTGATGACGGCAGATGCCGCGGTTTTGCTGGACGGGACAACGATGCGGCTGGCATCGGGCTGGCCTCGCTCCGGGCCGGAAGCTGAACTATGGGAGCTGCGGCAGAAATGCGAGCCGCAGGTTCAGGATTGAAGGAGTTGCGCCGGGCTTCCCGCATGCTGCGGGACGGTGCGAACGTTCGCTTCCAGACCGGGCGCCATACTAGCACTCAAGGCTGACGCAACAAATACAAAATCCGGATTTGTGCGAATTTCCAACGGATGTCGGGCTGCATGGCGAAACATGCGGCCCTTTGCGAGTTGGCACTCGCGCCTGATGCAGCGAACAGGGTCAGACCGGCTGTTGGGCGGCCTCGGCCAGCTCCGTGCCGATGTCCGGCAGCACCCGGGTCGGGATCTTGAGCAAGGCGCCCCAGTCGCTCCAGTCCCAGGACACGCGTCCGCAGATGTACTCGACGCTGGAGAGCGGCAGTTCGAAGCGCTCCGCCAGCTTCAGCAGGCGCGGCAACAGCTGACCGCGCACCGCGGGATCGGCGACGCAGACGTCGGCCACGCATCCGGCCAACTCCAGCATGCGCACCAGTTGCTGCTGGCGGTCGTCTTCGTCCAGGCCCGATGCCTCCGGGTTTTCGTGATGCAGGACGGCGGTGCAGAACAGACGCGGGAAATGCCAGTCTTCCATCATGGCCGCGGCCAGGCTCAGGTGGTCGAACCCGAAGACCTTGCGCTCTTCTTCGGCCAGCGCCGGACCTTGCGGATTGGTCGCCAGCAGCTCGCCATAACGTTTGGGACGGGCCGACGCCAGGCCCAGGCGACCGATGCCGGCCAGCAGTCCGTTGGTAAACATCTCGGCCGGCGGCGCCAGCTGCAGCATCTCGCCCAGCGCCTGCCCGGCGCAGGCCATCGCGGTGGAACGGGCCCAGAAGATGTCGTAGTTGAATTCCTTGCAGTCGCCGCGCCGCGCCGACTCGGTCAGCGAAATCGCCAGCGCCATCTGACGCACGGCGTGCAGCCCCACCATCAGCAGCAGTTCGACGTTGACCGAGGCCACCATGCGGCCCTTGTTGATGTTGGGGATGTTGGCGATCTGGATCAGGCGGCCGGCCAGCACCGGGTCGCCCTGCACCTGCGACACCAGCTCGGGCAGGGAAATGTCCTCCTGCTGGCACATCTGCATGATGTTCAGGCGTACGCCGGAGGGCGCGGGCAAAACCTCGGAATCCTGCAGTTCACGAAATGTTTGGGTTTCGATATAGGTCGACATTGATCGCGCTCTTTGATTGTCAGGATGCAAGTTTCAGGGCATGGGAACTGACGCTAGGATACAGAATCCCTCCCCATTTTGCGATGCGTCATCGAAAAATTTGCGGCACGGCGCGTCGCATCCGGTTTTCCCTACACGCGAAAGCGCGCTGCGCCGACGCCGGGAGCGCCGCCGCCGCAGGTAAGCTGAAGCCATCGTAGCAAGGAGCAGCGCAAGGCATGGAAGACATGGTGGTGGTGCGCAAGGAGGGCCTGTACTGCGTGCCCGGGGATTTCTACATCGATCCGTGGCGCCCGGTGGCGCGCGCGGTGATCACCCACGCCCATGCCGACCATGCCCGCGCGGGCCACCTTCACTACCTGGCCGCCGCCCCCGGCGCCGGTGTGCTGCGCGCGCGGCTGGGTGCTGGCATCGCGCTCGACACCCTGGCCTATGGCGAGACCCTCACCCACAACGGCGTCACGCTGTCGCTGCATCCGGCCGGCCATGTGCTGGGCTCGGCCCAGCTGCGCATGGAGCACCGGGGCCGCGTGTGGGTCGCCTCCGGCGACTACAAGCTGGAAGCCGACGGCACCTGCGCCCCCTTCGAGCCGGTGCGCTGCGACGTCTTCATCACCGAATCCACCTTCGGCATGCCGATCTACCGCTGGCAGCCGCAAGCGGAAATCTTCGACGACATCAACCGCTGGTGGCGCGCCAATGCCGCCGAAGGACGCGCCAGCGTGCTGTTCTGCTATGCCTTCGGCAAGGCCCAGCGGGTATTGCACGGCATCGATCCGGCCATCGGCCCCATCGTCTGCCACGGTGCTGTCGAAACGCTCAATCGCCACTACCGGGAAGCCGGCGTGGCGCTTCCCGATACGGTCGCCGTCGCGGCGGACGGCTCCGACAAACGCAACCGGCAGGCCTACGCCGGCGCGCTGGTGGTGGCGCCGCCGTCGGCGGCCGGCTCGCCCTGGATGCGGCGTTTCGGCGACTACAGCGACGCCTTCGCCAGCGGCTGGATGCGGCTGCGCGGCGCGCGCCGCCGGCGTGGCGTGGATCGCGGTTTCGTGCTGTCCGACCATGCCGACTGGCCGGCACTGCAGCAGGCCATCGCCGAAAGCGGCGCGCAGCGCGTCGTCGTCACCCACGGACAAGTCGCCACCATGGTGCGCTGGCTGCGGCAGAACGGCCTTGACGCGGGCGCCTTCGACACCGAGTACGGCGAGGAAGAAGCGGAGAACGGCGACAAGGCGGCAAGCGCGGAGGCCGCCGATGCGTGAATTCTCCCGCCTCTACGCCGAACTGGACGCCACGACTTCCACTACCCGCAAGCTGGCCGCGCTGCAGGACTATTTCGCGCGCGCCGATGCCGCGGACGCCGCCTGGGCCGTGTACTTCCTGGCCGGAGGCAAGCCGCGCCAGGCAGTGCCTTCCAGGCTGCTCAAGCATTGCGCCATGCAGTACGCGCAAATCGACGAATGGCTCTTCGAAGAGTGCTATCACGCCGTCGGCGACCTCGCCGAGACGATCGCCCATGTGCTGCCGCCCGCCCCGCGCAGCGCCGACCTGGGCCTGGCGCGCTGGATGGAAGAGCGCATCGCCCCCTTGCGCGGGGCCGCGCCGGACACCATACGCACGGCCCTGTTCGCGGCCTGGGATGAACTGGACTGGCAGGGCCGTTTCCTGCTGACCAAACTGATCGGCGGCAGCTTCCGGGTCGGCGTTTCCAGGCTGCTGGTCACGCGCGCGCTGGCGGCGGTGGCGCAACTCGAGCCCACGCGGGTGGCGCAACGTCTGGTCGGCTGGACCGACGGCCGCGCAAGGCCTGGCGCCGAACGCTTCGCGCAACTGATCGCCCCGGACGACGGCCAAGACCATCGGCTCGAAGGCGGCCAGCCATATCCCTTTTTTCTCGCGCATGCGCTGCTGGAAGCCCCCTCCGCGCTGGGGCCCATCAACCAGTGGCAGGCCGAATGGAAATACGACGGCATCCGCGCGCAGCTGGTGCGCCGCCACGGCGTCAACTGGCTGTGGTCGCGCGGCGAGGAACTGATCACCGACCGTTTTCCCGAGCTTGCCTCGCTGGCGCTGCCGGACGGCACGGTATTGGACGGCGAGATCGTGATCCACCGTCCAGCAGGGGCCGGCGCCGACCCGGCCGACCGCGTGGCGCCCTTCGCCGAACTGCAAAAGCGCATCGGCCGCAAGAACCTGAGCGCGCGCCTGCTGGCCGACCTGCCCGCCGCGCTGATCGCCTACGACCTGCTGGAACAGGACGGGCACGACCTGCGCGGCCTGCCGCAACACGAACGCCGCACCAGGCTGGAAGCGCTGCTGACGCAGCACGCAGCGCCGGCGCTATTGCTGGCGCCGCTGGTGCAGGCCGCCGGCTGGGACGAGCTGGCGCGGCTGCGCGCGGGCTCGCGCGACCGCGGCGTGGAAGGCCTGATGCTCAAGCAGCGCGACGCCCGCTACGGCATCGGCCGCACCCGCAATGTCGGCACCTGGTGGAAATGGAAGATCGATCCCTACTCCATCGACGCCGTGCTGATCTACGCCCAGGCCGGCCACGGGCGCCGCGCCTCGCTCTACACCGATTACACCTTCGCGGTCTGGGACGAGCCCGGGACAGCCGGCGGCGAGCGGCGGCTGGTGCCGTTCGCCAAGGCATATTCCGGACTTACCGACGCCGAGATCGCCGAAGTCGACCAGGTCATCCGCAAGTCCACCATCGAGAAATTCGGCCCGGTGCGCAGCGTGCGCCCGAGCATGGTGTTCGAGATCGGCTTCGAGGGCATCGCCGCGTCCGGGCGCCACAAGGCCGGCATTGCGGTGCGTTTCCCGCGCATCCTGCGGCGCCGCGAAGACAAGCCGGTGGAACAGGCCGACACCCTGGCCGCTTTGCGCGCGCTGCTGCCCGCGCCGGAGAAAAAAGATGCGCCGCAAGGCTGACGCCTCGCACGCTGCCCAGGCCGCCGAACGCTGGTTCGCGGCGCGCGGCTGGGCGGTGTTCGACTTCCAGCGCCAGGTCTGGCATGCGGCCGCCGCCGGCCGGTCCGGCCTGCTGCACGCCGGCACCGGTTCGGGCAAGACCTATGCCGTCTGGTTCGGCGCGCTGCTGCATGCCGAACCGGCGCTGGGGACACTGCCTGCGCCGACTACCGCGGCACAGGGACTGCGGGTGCTGTGGATCACGCCGATGCGTGCGCTGGCGGCCGACACCCTGCGCGCGCTGCAGGCGCCGCTGGCGGACCTGCTGCCGCACTGGCAGGCCGGCATGCGCACCGGCGACACCGGCGCCGGCGAACGGGCGCGCCAGATGCGCTCGCTGCCCCAGGCGCTGGTGACCACGCCGGAGAGCCTGTCGCTGCTGCTGTCGCAGGCGGATGCGCGGCAGCGCTTCGCGCGCCTGGACGCGGTCATCGTCGACGAATGGCACGAGCTGATGGGCAACAAGCGCGGCGTGCAGGTGCAGCTGGCGCTGGCCCGGTTGCGGCGCTGGCGGCCGCAACTCGCGGTGTGGGGCCTGTCGGCCACGCTGGGCAACCTGCCGCAGGCCATGCAAGCCCTGCTGGGCGAAGCGGGTGCACGCGACGGCGTGCTGGTGCGCGGCGAGCAGCACAAGCGCATCGTCATCGACACCCTGCTGCCGCCGCAACCGGCGCGTTTCGCCTGGGCCGGTCATCTGGGCATGCAGATGCTGCCCGCTGTGGCCGCCGAGATCGAAGCCAGCGCTTCCACGCTGGTCTTCACCAACACGCGATCGCAGGCCGAGCTGTGGTACCAGAACCTGCTGCAGGCGCGGCCGGACTGGGCCGGCGTCATCGCGCTGCATCACGGTTCGCTGGACCGCGAAGTGCGCGACTGGGTCGAGCAAGGCCTGCGCGAAGGCCGGCTCAAGGCGGTGGTCTGCACCTCCAGCCTGGACCTGGGCGTGGACTTCACGCCGGTGGAACGGGTGCTGCAGATCGGCAGCCCGCGCGGCGTGGCGCGGCTGCTGCAGCGGGCCGGCCGCTCCGGCCACTCGCCCGGCCGCGTCTCGCGCGCCACGCTGGTGCCGACCAACAGCCTGGAACTGGTCGAAGCGGCCGCCGTGCAGCAGGCCGTGGCGGCCGGCCAGGTCGAGCAGCGGCCAGTGCCGGACGCCCCGCTGGACGTGCTGGTGCAGCACCTGGTCACGGTGGCGCTGGGCGGCGGTTTCCGGCCGGAGGAATTGCTGGACGAAGTACGCGGCGCCTGGTCCTATCGCCGGCTGCGCGAAGACCAGTGGCAATGGGCGCTGGACTTCGTGGTGCGCGGCGGGCAGAGCCTCACCGCCTATCCCGAATACCATCGCGTGCGCGCGGACGCCGACGGCGTCTACCGCGTCGGGCTGCCGGCCATCGCGCGGCGCCACCGCATGAACATCGGCACCATCGTCTCGGACGCCTCCCTGCACGTGCAATACCTGCGCGGCGGGCGCATCGGCGTCATCGAAGAAGGCTTCATCGCGCGCCTGCGGCCGGGCGACCGCTTTCTCTTCGGCGGACGCATGCTGGAGTTCGTCCGGGTGCACGAGATGACCGCCTGGGTGCGGCGCGCCACCTCCGGCAGCGGCGCCGTGCCGCGCTGGCAAGGCGGGCGCCTGCCGCTGTCGTCGACGCTGGCGCACGCCGTGCTGGACCAGTTGGAAGAAGCCGCGCAAGGCCGCTACGCCACCCCAGAAATGCAGGCGGTGCGCCCGCTGCTGGAATTGCAGCAGGCATGGTCGGCGCTGCCCACCGCGCAGCGGCTGGTCGTGGAAAGCCTGAAGAGCCGCGAGGGCCATCACCTCTTTTTCTACCCCTTCGCCGGGCGCCTGGTGCATGTCGGGCTGGCCTCGCTGCTGGCCTGGCGCCTGGCGCGCGAGCGGCCGGCGACATTTTCCATCGCCGTCAACGACTACGGCATCGAGCTGCTCAGCGCCTCCGACGCCGGCCTGGCACAACTGGAGTCCGGGGCGCCGCATGCCCTCTTCAGTGAAGAGCGCCTGCTGGAAGACATCCTCGCCAGCCTCAACGCCACCGAGCTCTCGCAACGGCGCTTTCGCGAGATCGCCCGCATCGCCGGGCTGGTGTCGCAGGGCTATCCCGGGCAACCCAAGAGCGCGCGCCAGCTGCAGGCATCCTCGGCGCTGTTCTTCGAGGTGTTTCGCAAGCACGATGCCGGCAACCTGCTGCTCACCCAGGCCCAGGCCGAGGTGCTGGAGCAGGAGCTGGAACTGCAGCGCCTGCGCGCGACGCTGGCCGAGCTGCGCCGGCGCCAGCTGACGCTGGTGCGGCTGGCGCGCCCCACTCCCTTCGCGTTGCCGCTGATGGTGGAACGCTTCCGCGAAAAGCTTTCCACCGAAAAGCTGGCCGACCGCGTGGCGCGCATGCTGGCCGAGCTGGAACGCGCCGCCGACAAAAGCATGAAAGGCAAACCATGAACTCCCTGATCGAATTCGATGCCGCCGGTGCGCGCCTGGCCATGCTGCCCGAGCGGGCGCTGCTGTGGCGCGACCAGGCCCTGCTGGCCGTGGCCGACGTTCACTTCGGCAAGGCCGCGGCCTTTCGCGCCGGCGGCATCCCGGTGCCGCACGGCACCACCCGCGCCAACCTGGACCTGCTCGATGCCCTGGTGGCGCGCCACGAGGTGCGGCATATCGTCTTCCTGGGCGACTTCCTGCATGCCCGCGCCGCACGCGCCGAAGCCACGCTGGGGGCGCTGGCCGAATGGCGCAGCCGGCGCAGCGCGCTGCGGCTGACCCTGGTGCGCGGCAACCATGACCGCCATGCCGGCGATCCGCCCGCCGGCATGGGCGTGGAAGCGGTGGACGAACCCTGGCGCCTCGGGCCACTGGCCTTCTGCCATCATCCGCAGACGGTGGCCGACGCCTTCGCCATCGTCGGCCACCTGCACCCGGTCTACCGCCTGCGCGCCGGCGGCGACTCGCTGCGCCTGCCCTGCTTCGTGGTCGACGGCAGCTGGGCCATGCTGCCGGCTTTCGGTGCGTTCACCGGCGGCTACCAGATAGAACCCCAGCCTGGCCAGCGCATCTTCCTGGCGGCCGAGAACAGCATCCTGCAGCTGCAGCCCTAGCCGAAAAAGGCGTATCATCCCCCGGCGGCCCGCGCCATGCGGGACCCCGGATGCGCAGACATCCAGCCTCGCGCCGCCCAGGGACGGCCGAGCACCTACAACAACTCAAGGAGAGAATTACATGAAGTCAGTCAAACCTGTGCTGGTCCTCGCGCTGGGCCTGATGTCCGCGGTTTCCACGCAATCGCGCGCCGACGCCCTGGCCGACATCCAGAAGGCCGGCGTGGTCCGCATCGGCGTGCCGCAGGATTTCGCGCCCTTCGGCTCGGTGAACACCGACCTGCAGCTGCAGGGCCTGGACATCGACGTGGCCAAGCTGATCGCCAAGAACATGGGCGTGAAGGTGCAGCTGGTGCCGGTGGCCAGCGCCAACCGCATCGCCTACCTGCAGACGCACAAGGCCGACCTGGTCATCTCCACGCTGGGCAAGAGCGCCGAGCGTGAAAAGGTGATCGATTTCTCGCAGGCCTATGCGCCCTACAACAACAGCGTCTTCGGCGTGGCCAGCGTGCCGGTGTCGGGACCGGCCGACCTGGCCGGCAAGGTGGTGGGCGTGGCCCGCGGCACCTTCCAGGACATCCAGCTGACCGAAACCGCACCCAAGACCGCCACCATCAAGCGCTATGAAGACAACAACGCGATGATCTCGGCCTATGTCTCGGGCCAGGTGCAGCTGGTGGGTACCGGCGACTTCGTGGCCTACGCGCTGGCCGAGAAGGCGCCCGGCAACAAGCCGGTGCTGAAGTACATCATCCATGAGTCCAGCTGCAGCGTCGGCCTGAACAAGAACGAGGCCGCCCTGCTGGCCAAGGTCAACGACGCCATCACCGCCGCCAAGAAGAGCGGCGAGCTCAACACCATCGTCAAGAAGTGGCTGAACGTGCCGCTGCCGCAGAAGATGGCGACCACCTTCCAGTGACGCCTTTGTCGGGCGCGCAATGAAAAAACGGCGGAGCGATCCGCCGTTTTTCTTTTTTCCATCGCATTCCTGCATCCCGTGGCTTTCAGGTGGCCTGCGGGCGTCTTTCAACGTCCGCCACGAGCGCATGACGAGCCCGGCGCACCGGGCCGGCGTCAGAACTTCGACGAAATCCCCAATCCCCACTTGCGCTCCGGATCCGCCGTTTCGGGCAGCACGCCGTTCGAGTAATCCAGGCTCAGGCCCACGTTCTGGTTGAAGTTGTAGGTCAGCACCGACTTCCAGTAATGGATGCCGCGGTTGCCCTGCAAGGCCTTGAGCCCGGTGAAGGTGGTGGTGAAGTCGAACGGCAGCGCCGGGTTGGTCGAGGCCAGCGTGAAGCCGGCCTGGGCGCCCACGCGGATGAAGTCCTGGTGCTGGTCGTAGACGCTGGGGTCGCCGCGGTCGATGTAGGTACCGTTGCGGCTCTGGCCGATCAGGATGGGCTTGAAGGCCAGCCCGTTGTTCCAGCGGATGAAGTCGTTGAGGATGCCCGGGCGCACCGGCGTCAGCGTGAAGTTCAGCGTCAGCAGGCGGCTGCCGTCGGTGTTGTTGATCAGGTAGTCCGGTCGCGCGGTCAGGTCTTCGGTATTGGGCGACCCCTCATGCACGAAATGGAAGGCCGACAGCATGCCGATCTGGCTGGTGCGGGTGGTGGTCACCGTGTTGCCGGTGGCGCTGTAGGTGGTCACGCGGTTCTGCTTCACGCCCACGTACGGCACCGCTTCATAGGTGCTGCCCGCCTGGCCGATGGGATGCTTGTCGAACGAGTAGCCGGCGTAGGCCACGATGTCGTTGGTGCGCGAAGCCGCCACGTCGTCGTTGGCCAGCGTCACGCGGGCGCGTTCCACCGAGGCGTAGCCGGCCTTGTTGTTGCGGTCGATGGAAAGCTGGTCGGGATTGCCGCGCACGCGCACATGGTCGAGCCAGGTCGGCTCCGGCGCGGGCTGCGGCGCCGCAGCGGCGGCCACGGTGGGCTGGCCGGCAGTGCCGGTGGCAGCAGCCGCCACCATGGTCGCGGCCGATGCCGCGTGCGGCAATGCCGGCTTGGCCTCGGCCACCGTGCAAGACAGGCCGGCGTCGTTGTCGCCGCTGAAAAAGGCCTGGGCATTGGCGCGGCCGGACGTTTTGAACTGGCCGTCCTTGCCGTCCAGCAGGGCCTGCAGGTCCTCGGCCATGTGGTCGACGTTGCTGCTGTCGCCGCTGGCAGGTGCGCCGGCGGCCTTCTCGGCGGCGCGCTTTTTCAGCAGCCAGGCGGCCAGCGCGCGCGGCGAACTGAGCGGCGCGGCATCGTCGCCGACCGAGAGATAGGTGGTGCTGACGGGATAGGTCTTGATCAGGTAGGCAGCCAGCCGGTTCTTGTCGACCTTGAGGTCGGGGGAACAAAAACCGGTGTTGGCGTCGGCGGCCCAGGCCACGGTGGCGGCGCCGGGGACGGTGAACAGCATCACCGCTGCAAGCGAATGGAATCGGCCTCGCATGAAGATCCTCGTTATTGTTGGTGGACACACAATCGGCGCGTGGCGGATGAGCGCCGCCAGGCGCCGGGCGAAGAGTCGTCTGACAAAGTCGAACGCAGAGTCGGAACGAAAAGGTCAAAAAAGGTCAGGCGCAGGTATGAAACGCTGCGGCGCAAAATGTTCAATCGCGGTTCGCGGATTTACATCGGGATGCGCTGCAAGCGCCTTGGGACGCGGATGCGGCGCACGAGCGAAAACGCGGCGCCCGGGAGGCGCCGCGCGTGGATCGGCTTTCAGCTCATGCCTGCGCCGGCAGCTTCAGTCCCGGCAAGGGATGCAGGTCCAGTTGGCCCAGCAGGAAGGGCCGGATCACGGTCTTGTAGCTGTCGAGGTCGAAGCCCTTGCAGCTGGCTGCCGGGCGCGGCAGCAACTGGCGGTGCTGGTCGTCCAGCGAGCCCAGATAGCGCCAGTGGTCGATCACGTGCACTTGGCGCCAGCCGTCGTATTCCTCGACGATGCCCATCACGCCCTCGTACGGCCAGGGCAGGATGCGCAGCTCTTCCATGGCCTGCATCAGGCGCTCCTGGTGCTGCTCATGCGACTCCTCGCCGGTGCAGGCGCCGCGGCAGCGGCGGATCTGGCGGCCGAAGCAGGCCATGCCTTCGCCCTCGCTCTGCTCCAGGCCGGTGGCGATCGAGCACAGCCCGTGCTGCTCCACCAGCTTTTGCAGCGCCTCCTGCGCGGCGCGCTCGGAGGCGAAGATGCCGAACAGGTTTTCCGCGCGGCTGAAGTCGCGCTCGGCCACCTGCGCCGCCAGCGGCTGTCCGGTCTGGCTCAGGCGCAGCGTAAACAGGCAGCGCTTCTGGCGCGGCTTCTTGTTGTGCAGGGGCTGCAGGTCGCGCACCAGGCTGTTCTCCAGCAGGGCCGCGCCCAGCTCGCCGGCGGTGCGGCGAAACTCGATGCGGCGCGTCTGGCGCACCAGCATTTCCTCTTCGTGGTTGTGCAGGTGCGCCAGCACGCGGCTGCGCAGGTTGACGCTGCGGCCGACGTAGAGCGGCATGTCGTTGGCGCCGCGGAAGATGTAGACCCCGGCCGAGGACGGCAAGGCGTCGATGCTGGCGCGCTCGATTTGGATCGGATAGCTGTAGGTCGCGGCCCGGTGCGCAGCCGGCTGCGGCGCGCTGAAGGTGGCGATCGGCAGGCCGCGCGGGCGCACCCCGCGCTGCTCTTCCTGGCGCAGCAGGCGTTCCACCAGCGCCTCCGGCAGGCGACTGTGCGCTTGCGTAGCCGGCGAACGCGAGGTGGCCGGCCCGGACGGCATCAGCCCCGGCATGGAGGCATGCATCAGGTGACGGGTGAAAAGCTGGGTCAGGGAGTGGCGATAGCTGGTGGTATTCATGGCGGTAGCCATTTCCTCGTTGTTATTCATGTCACGTTTGAACGTGCTCTGTCGGTCGATTGGCTGGAAATGGATGCCGGCTCCCGCCGTGCGCACCCGTCCCAAAAACTTAAAGTGGATTATGAAGTTGCCCCGCGGCGCGCACAGTCGGCAGGAAGATGAAGCGCGTGTAGGACATTGCCCATGGCCGCATCAGACGGGCCTTAATCAGGCGGGACTTATACGGCGTTTTGCCGCGCAAACCCGCCTGCGTTCACGGAAATGGTCGGTGATGCACCCGTTTCTTGTTGCTCATCAATGCATGACGACCTGCGAAAGATCAGTCTTTCCTACAGGCGTTTGCCGTTCCCGCCGATACAGGCGCGCCGCCGCCGGGCTTAGTCTGGGCAGGATCAACTCACTTCCATGGAGCCGCCATGTCCGCCACCGTTGCAGAAACCCTTGTCGATACGCTCTACCAGATCGGCGTGCGCCAGATCTTCGGCGTGGTCGGCGATGCCCTGAACCCACTCACCGAGGCCATCCGCCGCGACAAGCGCATCGAATGGATAGGCGTGCGCCACGAAGAAGGCGCGGCCCTGGCCGCGGCCGGCCAGGCCAAGCTGACCGGCCGCCTGGCCGTCTGCTGCGGCACCACCGGCCCCGGCTCCAACCACCTGGTGGCCGGGCTCTACGAGGCGCGCAAGGACCATGCGCCGGTGCTGGCGATCTCGGGCGGCGTGCCGGCCGCGCGGCGCGGCACCGACTACCTGCAGGAAAACACGCCCGACATCCTGTTTCGCGACGTGGCCTGCTACACCCAGACCGTGACCAGCCCGGAGCAGGCGCCGGCAGTGTTCCACCAGGCCATCGCCCAGGCTTACGCGCAACGCGGCGTGGCGCACCTCAACATCCCGGCCGACGTGATCGGCGCCAAGCTGGCCCAGGCCGTGCCCAGCATCGCCACGCTGCGCCAGCGCGCCGAACTGGCGCCGGCCGAGGCCGAGATCGAGGCCGCCGCGCGGCTGATCAATGAGGCGAAGACGGTCGCCATCTTTGCCGGCAACGGCTGCCGCGGCGCCATCGACGATGTGCTGGCGCTTGCCGCCAAGCTGCAGGCGCCGGTGATGCACACCTTCAAGGCCAAGGACCTGGCCGCGTTCAGCCATCCGCACTGGATCGGCGGTGTCGGCCTGATCGGCGGCGCACCGGGGACCGACGCCCTGCACGACGCCGACCTGATGCTGATGCTGGGCTCCGACTATCCCTATTCCGAATTCCTGCCCACCAAGAACCGCGTGATCCAGATCGACGAGCGCGGCTTCGTGCTGGGCCGGCGCGCCCCGGTCGAGCTGGGCATCACCGGATCGGTGGCGCCGGCCGTGAAGCAGCTGCTGGCCCGGGTGGACGGCAAGACCGACGGCGCTTTCCTCAACAAGGTCAACGCCGACCGCGAAAAATGGAACGCCTCGCTGGACCGCGACGCGGAAGAAAAACGCCACCACAAGAAAATCAAGCCGCAACGCGCAGCGCGCCGCCTGGGCGACCTGGCGCGGGACGACGCGGTGTTCGTGGTCGATACCGGCGTGGTCACGCTCTGGTGCGGCAACTGGATCCGCCAGAGCGGCCGCCAGCGCATCCTGGCCTCGTTCAACAACGCGGCGGTCGGCACTTCGCTGGGCCAGGCCAACGGCATCCAGGCGCTGGAGCGCGACCGCCAGGTGGTGGTCGCCGTCGGCGACGGCGGCTTCACCATGCTGCTGGGCGAATTCATGACCAGCGTGGAGCACAAGCTGCCGGTCAAGGTCGTGGTGTTCAACAACCGCGAGTGGGGCCTGGTGCACCTGGAGATGGAGGAAGCCGGCCTGCCCGCCTTCGAGGGCTCCGAATTCCCCAACCCGGACTTCGCCGCCTTCGCCCAGGCCTGCGGCGCGCAGGGTTTCACCGCGCGCACGCCGGACGAGCTCGACGGCGGCATCGCCCAGCTGTTGGCCGCGCCCGGGCCGGCGGTGCTCAACGTGTTCATCGACGCCTCGGAGTTGCCCACCATGCCGCACATCAAGATGGAACAGATCTGGCGCTTTGGCATGGCCAAGGTGCGTGAAAGCCTGATCGCCATGAAAGGAGGATGAAATGAACCAGATCGAAGCGCAGCGCGAAAAGTACGCGCAGGAGCTGCAGGCCCGCTTTGCCGATTACAAGCGCTGGGCCATGGCCAACTGGCCGGTCAAGGAGCAGGCGCTGACCGATGCCGCCTTCGTCGCCGCGCAGCGCGAACTGGAGCTGATCACCGGCGCCATGCTGCACCCGGGGCGCAAACCCGGCGCGACGCCGGCCGGCGGTGCGCAGCAGCCGCAATTCGAGGATGTGACGCCGGCTCCCTGGCCGTGAGGACAAGGGCTGCGTTACTGCACTACGGCAGCGCTTGCCTGGGCGCAGCGTTCGTCCTTTCTTACATGCGCTTGAGGAGCCCGCTTATATCGGCCCGGCGGTTGCGGGCCTAAGCTGAAAACTCAGGCAGACACTCAAAGGAGATAGCCATGTCCGCATCCAGACCGTCGAAGCATGAGCGACCCAACAATTACGACACCCCGTCGGAAGTGGCATTGGACGAAGCCAACGAGATGAGCTTCCCCAACAGCGACCCGGTGGCCACGTCCAACATCACCCGCATCAAGCAGGCGCCCGACATGGCGCACGCCAAACACGACCACCAGAACCGCAACCAGGTCAAGCAGTCCGGCAAGGGCTAAGTCCGCCGCACGCCTGACCAGCGGGCTCCATCCCGGTATCCGGGCGGCCCGGCCTTGCGCCGCGGCCGCCCTTCATTTTTTCAAGGGAGATCAATATGGCAAAGCGTTTCAACAACCTCAAGGTCGCCGTCCTGGTGACCGACGGCTTCGAACAGGCCGAACTGCTGGAACCGAAGAAGGCCCTGGAAGCCGCCGGCGCGACCGTCCACATCCTGTCGGACAAGAAGCGCAGCGTGCAGGGCTTCAAGCACGTCGACAAGGGCGAAGTCGTGTCGGTCGACAAGACCATCGACGAGGCGCGCGCAGACGACTACTCGGCCGTGCTCTTGCCGGGCGGCGTGGTCAACGGCGACGCGCTGCGGCTGCTGCCGCAGGCGCGCAACTTCGTGCGCGCCGCCAACGACGCGGAAAAGCCGATCGCCTCCATCTGCCACGGCGGCTGGTTGCTGATCTCGGCGGGCGTGGCCAAGGGCCGCACCGTGACCAGCTGGCCCAGCCTGCAGGACGATTTCAAGAATGCCGGCAGCCAGTGGATCGACCAGGAAGTGGTGCGCGACGAAAATTTCATCTCCTCGCGCAAGCCGGCCGACATCCCGGCCTTCAACAATGAATTCATGAAGCTGCTCGACGAGCAGCAACAGCGCGAGCGCAAGCAGCCCGCCCCGGCGGCGGCCGGCGAGGAAGCCGGCGGCGACGCGCAAGTGCTGCCGGCGGGCGGCAAGAAACTCTCCGGCAAGGGCGTCGCGCCCGCCGCGCCGCCGGAGCATGAAAACGAAGCCTTCGCGGTGGCGCATGGGCATTCGCACCAGAGCGACGGCTGAAGTAAATGAATGAGGCTTGATCGGTCGCTGAGGGTGGCTGGGGCCGCCCGTGAGCGCCAATCAAAATGGAATGGAAACGAGAGACGCGAAGACGGACGGCTTACCCCGTCCGTTTTTCATGCTGGAACAAAGAATGGCGAAGACCTGAAGAAGCGCAGGCTCAGGCGCCCTTGCGCCCTTCCCGCTCATGCCGCCGGGCCTGGGCCACCAGCGCCAGCGCCGCCTTTTCGGCGCTCTTGCGCTTCTTGCAGATGCGCACCGGCAAGCCTTGCAGCGCCATGTCCCAGAGCGGGCCGATATGCATGTCGACGTAGGCGGCGTACTTGTGCTTCTCTAGCTTGGCCACGCGCGGCACGTATTTGTCGGAAGATTTCGCAGGACGTTTCATGAGCGCACTCCTTTGCGGGTATCGCATGAGGTGGACACGAACAGCAAACAAAACAACCTGGGGCGGCGATGATGCCGGAAGAGGGGCAAAGAGGGCAAAGACGGAGCCGGCGCCCCTTGCGGAAGCGTCGGCTCCGTCTGCGGATAATGCGCCGGCTGCGCCGCACTGTCCAGCCGCGCCCCGCGGGTGCGGCAAGCATGCAACGCTTGCGATCGCCTGGTTCCTGATCGGCGAGCTGCGCGGCGTTCCGCTTCCCCCTCCATCATTGCGTCATTGCATCACTGCCTGGAGGCGTCGACCTTGCTCTTCAGTTCGGTGGCCATCTGCAGGTGCTCCTGCAGGCCGGGCAAGGTCTTGACCGCGAAATTCTTCACATCGGGATCCTGCGCCGAGGTGGATGCCTTCTGGAACAGCTTGACGGCGTCCTTATGGGCCGTCACGCCGATCATGCTGGCGTAGCGCTTGTCGAAGGTGGCGCCGCTCAGCTTGTCCAGCACGGCGATCTTGGCGCGCTGGGCCACGGTGGGCTCCGAGGGCAGGCTGACGTCCTTGGTCGAGGCCAGCTGCTTGAGCTGGTCGCCGACCTGGGTGTGCTGCTCGATCATCTTCTGGGCGAAGTCCTTCACGGCCGGATTGGTGGACTTCTCCAGCGCGACCTTGCTGGCCGCCACTTCGGCATTGCCGGCCTCGGCCGCCTTGATCATGAAGCTCTTGTCCTTGCCCGGCACGGTATCGGCATGGACGTTGACCGCCAGCGCTACGCCGGCCACGCACAAGGCGGTGGCGCCCATCACCCGGCGCAGCTTGCCGGATGAGCGCGGCCCGGCAAGGCGGGCGTGGGGACGAAGTGTCGGTGTCATGGCGTTCTCCTTGTCTTGTCGCTTCAGTATTCACTCTAGCCAGCGGCGCCGCGGCTTTGCATCAGACGACGCCAACGACGCTTGTAAGAATTCGCGAGCGTTTGCCATGCGCCAAGGACGTTCTGCGCCGGTGTTGGCGCCAGCGGTCGCTCATGCCGTGCGTCACGAACGTCGGCATGCGGCAGGATGCGTAGTCACCGGCTTTTGACCGCCGGCAAAAGCGTGCAAGTCGGTGCTTTCCGGCAGCGCTGCGCGAATCTGCCGACGCCACAAAGGGAAAATGCGGCATTGCGGCAAAGTTGCGTGTTGCCTAGGCTGAAATATCTTCCGGCCCAGCCCGACGGGCAGCCGGCCGTTATCGCCATCTGGAGGACTTGCCATGCATGCCACCCGCACCATCGCCGACGTCATGACGCGCGGCGCCCATACGCTCAAACCCGAGGATTCCGTGATCCTGGCCGCGCAGGCCATGGATGAGCTCGATGTCGGCGTGCTGCCGGTGTGCGAGGACGACCGCCTGGTCGGCCTGGTGACCGACCGCGACATCGTGCTGCGGGCGGTGGCGAAGAACCGCATGAACGACGCCCTGGCGCTCAGGGATGTGATGAGCCACGAGGTGGTCTGGTGCTATGAGGATGAGCCGGTGGACGACGTGCTGGACGACATGGTCCAGCGCCAGATCCGCCGCCTGCCCGTGATGGACCGCCAGAAGCGCCTGGTGGGCATCGTCAGCCTGGGCGACGTGGCGGCCAAGACCCAGAACCGCGGCATCGGCGGCGCGCTGGGCGAGATCTCGCTGCCGGCCGCACCGGCCAGACGGCGTCCCAACCGGCCGCGCGCCGGGGACGATGAATTGCCGGAGGTGGTCAATGCCGACCTGGCGGAGGTCAATCTCGGCCGCAGCTGAGCAGTTTCGGGCCGCCGGGGATGGCTGCCAGCCCGGATGGAGCAGCCCCGGCCTGGGGATCGTCCGGCGCCGGGATGTCCTTGTAAGGGTTTTTCTGACATACGGATGGGGCGCTGTCCGATCTTCTTTTTTGCAGTGCATGGATACTATGCATTCCAACGCACTCGAAACCGAGGACCCCAACTTCAGGCAGGAACGTCCCCCTCCGTCCAGCCATGAAAACGTCCACCCCCAATCGGTTTATCCCCACGAGTCGTTTTCATAAGCAGAAATTCATCGGAGATTCCCCCGATCTCCGGCGTCTTATATCCCTCCCCCTCCGGCCGCCTCCCCCAGGCGGCCATTTTTTTTGCCTGCGCTCGCGCCTGTCAGCAATACCTTCCATCTTCCTATAAGTGCTCGCTGACGTCGTCGCGCTGGAAAGTCTGTCCTGGCTTGTGCTGCGCCACATAGCTGAGCGCGTCGCCGTAGGCGGTATCGCTGAGCTCGCGGATGGGTTCGCAGGCATGCACTGACGCTTCCGCGCCCCCGGCCTGGCCGATCAGCACCACGCCGCGAAAACCGCCCCCGGCCACCTGCTCCACGCCCGGCTGCATGTTGGGAGCCGGCCACTCGTGCATCTTCTCGCCGCCGGGCAGATCGACTGGTATGGACATGCTGGCCTCCTGTATGTTCATCGATGACATCGCGACATCCGCCGGCGCCCTGATCTGCAGCTGATCCAGGTCAGGTCCCCGCAGGGAAGCGCGCCGGTCGGGGCGAAGTGGAAGTATCCTTTGTCAGCGTAGGCAATACAGTGCGCCGATGCCAGCCGGAAGTCGCCGACGATGCGGGTAGGATTCGCTGAAGCCGGGCCTGCCGGCCACCATGGCATGCGCGTCATGAATGTCATGAATGGCATGGAATATGCTGAATGCCTCGCGCACCTGCCCAACCGGAACCGCCATGCCGATCAATTACCTGCGCCGCCTTACCAGTCCCTCCCGCACCGAGGCATCGAACCGCCACCTCGGCCGCTCGCTGGCCTTCGTGGCCGGGGCCGTCAACGCCGGCGGCTTCCTGGCCGTGGGGCAATACACCTCGCACATGTCCGGCGTGGTCTCGGCCCTGGCCGACGACCTGGCGCTGGGCCAGAGCATGTTGCTGGTGGCCGGCGCGTGCTCGCTGCTGGCCTTCATGGCCGGCGCCGCCAGCTCGGCGGTGCTGATCAACTGGGCGCGCCGGCGGCGCCTGCACAGCGAATACGCCATGCCGCTGATGCTGGAGGCGGTCCTGCTGCTGTGCTTCGGCATCCTGGGCAGCAACCTGGACGGCCACCGGCTGGCGTTCGTTCCGGTCACGGTGGCGCTGCTGTGCTACGTGATGGGCCTGCAAAACGCCATGATCAGCAAGATCTCCCGCTCCGAAATCCGCACCACCCATGTGACCGGCCTGGTGACCGACATCGGCATCGAGATCGGCCGGATGTTCTACTGGACGCTGGCGCCCGGCCGCCCGGGCGAAGACGCCGGGGACCCGGTGCCGCCGGCGCGGCGCCGCTTCGCGCTGCTGTCGTCGCTGCTGCTGATGTTCTTTCTGGGCGGCGTGGCCGGCGCGATGGGGTTCAAGGCGATCGGCTTTCTGGCCACGGTGCCTTTGGCGGCGTCGCTGTTCGTGCTGGCGCTGGTGCCGCTGATGGACGACCTCGTGCGCCATTGAGCCGCACGGAGGTCGCACCAACAAAAAAAGGCGCTGCGGGCGCCTTTTCGTTTTCTTGTTGTCGTTGCTGCCGTGCTGCAATGCCGGATCTGCCGGCGGCCGCGTCCTGAGGCGGCAATGGGATCCCGCCGCGCGGGATCAGGAGTGCTGCCAGGAGTTGCTGTTGTCCGACTGCTGCGGTTGCGGCTGTTGCGAGGTCGATGCCTGCGGCGTGCTCTGGGTCATCTGCGGTGCGGCAACGGTCACGCTGCCGTTGTTGGCGGCATTGGCGTTCTTGCGGCCATGGCTGTTCAGTCCGCCCTTGCGGCCAGCCTCGCGCGCCTCGGCGGAGGTGAACTCGTGGGCAGCGCCCTTGGCGTGGGCCGCCTTGCCGCCCATGCTGGCGATCTGGCGCTGTTTCTGCGGGTCCATCGCGGCGAAGCCTCGGTTACTGGTGCCGGGGTTTTGTGCATTTGCCATGTCTGACTCCTTTGTCTGGAATGGTCGAAGGTGAGCGGACAGTCGCCTTGCTGTTGCCGTGATGCCGGGCCGCGGCCCGTTCCACTTCAGGGGCAAGCCTTCTGTCCACGTCTGCAGTGTAGAAAGCATCCACGGCAGTAACTATCAGAAGAGTTCACCAGGCCATGTAGGCATTGACTGTAGGAAATGAAGGAATCCATGAAGATGAGCTTACAAATTTTCATCGATGAGCTCAAAAACACGCCAAACCGTTATTGCTCATCCGTGGAAAACGGCTCCTGACGAGCCCGCCGCGCTCATCAAGACTTGCCGACACGCCAGGCGGCGTTTGCTGACGGCAAGATGCGGCGCCCGCCGATAACGCACAGGCCGGCGCCGGCGCATCATTGTTTCCAACACACCCCATGCATGATCGCCATGATGGCCAAACCGTCCGCAGGGTCGGCTCCGGGGTTCGGATATTCGCCGAATACCTGTTTTCCTGTTACCCAGCAGTCTCCGGAGGTTACCTCCAGCCTCCTATTTGGGCCGCCCCAGGGCGGCCCTTTTTTTGCCCTTCTTTGCCCTCCTTCTTGCTTCACCTGCGTACAGGCGGGTGTGTAACTTTTATTGCGGCATGCGCTTAATACTGTATATTTATACAGTTATCGGCATTTTCCGGCCCTCGCCTGCCTTCCCCTTTCTTTTCCTTTTTGCACCGCAATCCATGCAGACGCCTTCTTCCCCGCTCGCCGCACCGGAAGCGATCCATCCTTCGCTCTGGCTGGCCTCCCAGCTGGCGCGCGGCGGATCGCGCGGCGTCAGCAGCGGCTACGGCGCGCTCGATGCCGAATTGCCCGAGGGCGGCTGGCCGCCCGGCGCGCTGATCGAGCTGCTGCTGCCGCAGGCCGGCATCGGCGAGTTGCGGCTGCTGCGCCCGACCTTGGCCCGTCCGCCCGAGCGCCGCGACCGTCCGGCGGGCGCGGCCGGGCGCATTGCCCTGGTCCAGGCGCCGCACGCGGCCAATGCGACCGGCTGGGCGCACATGGGCGTGGCCGCCTCGCGCCTGCTGCAACTGCGTCCCGGCACGCCCGCCGACGCCAGCTGGGCGGCCGAGCAGGTGCTGCGCGCCGACAGCTGCCAGGCGCTGCTGCTGTGGCAGCCCCGGATCCGCGCCGACAGCCTGCGCCGGCTGCATATCGCGGCCCAGGGCGGCAGCACGCTGTTTTTCATGTTCCGTCCCCTGTCGTGCGCGCGCGAGGCCTCTCCTGCGCCTTTGCGGCTGGCGCTGCGCCCGGCCCGGGATGGCCTGGAGATCGGCTTCGTCAAGCGGCGCGGGCCGTTGCGCGACCAGCCGCTGTTCATTCCCTTGACGCCTTCACCGAATTTGCAACGCCATGTCCCTGTGGATCGCCGTACACCTGCCACTGCTGCAACTGGAAGCCTTTCGCCCGAACTGGCTGGGTGAAGCGCCGGCCGTGGTCTTCGAGCGCGACCGCGTGAGCGCCGTATCGGCTCGCGCGCGCGCCGCCGGCGTGCACGAGGGCATGCGCCGCGGCGGCGCCCAGCTGCGCTGCCCGCATGCCCACTGGCACGAGCGCGACCCGCTGCGCGAGACCGCCTTGCTGGACGAGGCCGCGCTGGCGCTGCTGCAGTACACGCCGCAAGTCACGCTGGCCGAGGACGCCTGCGTGTTGCTGGACGTGGGCGCCAGCCTGCGGCTGTTCGGCGGCATCCGCGCGCTGTGCCGCAAGGTGCGCATCACCATCGCCAGGCTGGGCTTGTCGGCAGTCCTCAGCTGCGGCGTCACCGCCGCCGGCGCCTGGATGCTGGCGCGCTACGGCTACGTGCGCACGGTGCGCGCGACGTCGATGTGGCGCCGGCTGGACCGCCTGCCGGTGGCGCTGCTGACCGCCGCCCGGCCTTACCTCGAATGGCTGCACGGGCTGGGCGTGCGCCGCCTGGGCGAACTGCGCCGGCTGCCGCGTCCCGGCTTGCAGCGGCGCTGCGGCAAGGCCGTGCTGGAGACCATGGACCAGGCCTACGGCGAAGCCCTGGAACTGCACAACTGGATCGAGGCGCCACCGTCCTTTTGCGCCCGCGCCGAGCTGCCCGACCGCATCGACCATACCGACATCCTGGTCACCTACGCCCAGCGCCTGCTGGCCCAGCTGGCCGGCTGGCTGGCCGCGCGCCAGCTGGCGGTGAAGCAGCTGCGGCTGCTGCTGGAGCACGAGCGCGGCCGCCAGGCGGTCCCGCCTACCGAACTGGTGCTGGCGCTGTCGGTGCCGGCCTGGCAGGAAGAACACCTGCACGCGCTGATCAAGGAAAAACTGTCCCGCTCCAGCCTGCCTGCGCCTGCCATCGCCATGTCGCTGGCGGCCGGCGCGCTGGAAGCGATGGAGCCGGCCAGCGAACTGCTGTTTCCCGAGCCCGGCGGCAGTGCGGAAGACCATCACCGCCTCATCGAGCTGCTGGTGGCGCGGCTGGGGCCGGAGCAGGTCCTGCAGGCCGCGCCCCGGGCCGATCACCGGCCCGAGGTCGCCAACCGCTGGTGCGGGGTGATGCAGGACGCCGGCGCCCTGTCGGCCCCGCTGCCGGCCGATGCCGGGCGCCTGCCGCCGCGCCCGCTGTGGCTGCTGGACGAGCCGGTTCCGTTGCGGCTGCAGCGCCACAAGCCCTGGTACCGCACGCCGCTGGAGTTCGCCTCGCCGCCTGAACGCATCGAAGCGGGCTGGTGGGAAGGCCGACCGGTGACGCGCGACTACTTCACCGTCCACGATGCCCACCATGTCTATTACTGGATCTTCCGCCAATGGACAGGCGGCGAGCAGCCGGACCAGGAGCCGCAATGGTTCCTGCACGGGCTGTTCGGCTGACGCGGAGGCGCCATGAACGACGACACCGGCCTGCCGGATTACGCCGAACTGTACTGCCGCACCAACTTCAGCTTCCTGCACGGCGCATCGCATGCCCAGGAACTGGTCGCTCGCGCCGTCGCGCTGGGCTACAAGGCGCTGGCCATCACCGACGAATGCACGCTGGCCGGCGTGGTGCGGGCGCATGCGGCCTGGCAGGAGCAGCAGGCCAAGGGCCTGGCCCGGAATTTCCGGCTGATCATCGGCAGCTGCTTTCGCCTCACCTGTCCGGAAGACGCGGATGGGGCGCCCTCGCCGCTGGCAGCCATGACCCTGGTGGCGCTGGCGAAAAACCGCGAAGGCTACGGCAACATCGCCGAATTGATCACGCTGGGGCGCACCCGGACGCAGGCAAAGAAAGGCAGCTACCTGCTCACGCCCGAGGACTTCAGCATGCCGCCGCCGGCCTTGTCGCACCTGCGCGCCCTGCCCGACTGCCAGCTGATCCTGGTGCCCGACTATGCCATTGACGAGGAACAGCTCGACCGCCAGCTGCACTGGTTCAAGCCTTTGTTCGGCGACCGCGGCTGGCTCGGCCTGACGCGGCTTTACCGGCCGCTGGACGACCTGCACCGCAGCGCGCTGGAACAGGCCGCGCAGCGTCATGGCATGCCGCAGGTCGCCGTCGGCGACGTGCTGATGCACACGCGTTCGCGCAAAAGCCTGCAGGACGTGATGACCGCCACCCGCCTGGGCAAGCCGGTGCAGGAGTGCGGCTACGCGCTGGCGCCCAATGCCGAGCAGAGCTTGCGCCCGCGCCTGAAGCTGGCCTCGGTCTTTCGCCGGCGCCTGCTGGCCGAAACCCTGGCGCTGGTCTCCGCCTGCCGCTTCTCGCTGGATGAATTGCGCTACGAATACCCCGACGAGCTGGTGCCCCTGGGCATGACGCCGGCCGAGTACCTGCGGCAGGAGACGCTGGCGGGCGCGCAGCGGCGGTACCCGGCAGGACTGCCGGGCGAGGTGCGGGTGCAGATCGAGATGGAGCTCAAGCTGATCTCCGGCAAAGGATATGAAGCCTATTTCCTCACCGTCTATGACCTGGTCAGGTTCGCGCGCGAAAAAGGCATCCTGTGCCAGGGGCGCGGATCGGCGGCCAACTCGGCGGTCTGCTACTGCCTGGGCGTGACCGAGGTCAACCCGGCCGAGACCCGCCTGCTGTTCGCCCGCTTCATCAGCGAAGAACGCGACGAGCCGCCCGACATCGATGTCGACTTCGAGCACCAGCGGCGCGAAGAGGTGATCCAGCACATCTACCGCAAATACGGCCGCCGCCGCGCCGCCCTCGCCGCCGCCGTGCACAGCTACCGGCCGCGCGGCGCGCTGCGCGAGGTCGGCAAGGCGCTGGGCATGGACCCGGCCATCGTCGATACCGTGGCCAAGGCCCAGCACTGGTTCGACACCCGCGAGGAGCTGCTGGAACGTTTCGCCGAAGCCGGGCTCGACCCTGCGCTGCCGCAGATCGGCCTATGGGCCGACATCACCGGCCGGCTGCTCAAGTTCCCGCGCCACCTGTCGCAGCACACCGGCGGCTTCGTGATCGCGCGCGGCCAGCTCTCGCGGCTGGTGCCGATCCAGAACGCGGCCATGGAAGAGCGCTCCGTCATCGAATGGGACAAGGACGACCTGGAGTCGCTCAAGCTGCTGAAGGTGGACGTGCTGGCCCTGGGCATGCTGACCGCGCTGCGCCGCACGCTGGAGCTGGTGAGCCTGCGGCGCGGGCTGCCCCAGGCCATGCGCATGCAGGACATCCCCAAGGAAGACCCGGCCACCTACGACATGATCTGCGAGGCCGACACCATCGGCGTGTTCCAGATCGAGAGCCGGGCCCAGATGAGCATGCTGCCGCGCATGCAGCCGCGCCGCCACTACGACCTGGTGGTGCAGGTGGCCATCGTGCGGCCAGGGCCGATCCAGGGCGGCATGGTGCATCCCTACCTGCAGCGGCGCGAGCTGGTGCGCGAAGGCGGCCGTTTCGAGTATCCCGACAATACGAAGAAGAGCGGCAAGATCAAGAAGGTGCTGGAGCGCACGCTGGGCATCCCGATCTTCCAGGAGCAGGTGATGGAAGTCGCCATCGAGGCGGCCGGTTATTCGCCCGGCGAAGCCGACAACCTGCGCCGCTCCATGGCCGCGTGGAAGCGCAAGGGCGGCATGGGGCCGCATTACGAGCGGCTGGTGCTGGGCATGACCGACAACGGCTACTCGCGCGAATTCGCCGAGAGCATCTTCAACCAGATCGAGGGCTTCGGCGAATATGGCTTCCCCGAAAGCCATGCCGCCAGCTTCGCCCTGCTCACCTACTTCAGCAGCTGGCTCAAGCGGCACGAGCCGGAAGCCTTCCTGTGCGGCCTGCTCAACAGCCAGCCGATGGGGTTTTATTCGCCCTCGCAGCTGGTGCAGGACGCGCGCCGCCACGGCGTCGTCGTTTTGCCGGCCAATGCGGTGCGCAGCAATTGGGAGTCGACGCTGGAATTGCCCGCCGACCCGGCCGCGCGCCCGGCCGTCAGGCTGGGCATGAGCCTGCTGCGCGGGATGCCGGCCGAGGCCGCGCTGCGTATCGAGCAGGCGCGCGCCGAGCGGCCTTTTGCCGATGTCTCGGACCTGGCGCAGCGCGCCGGCCTGGACCGCCACGCGCTGGAAGCCCTGGCCGCCGGCGATGCGCTGCGCGAGCTGGCCGGCCATCGCCGCCAGGCGCTGTGGCATGCGGTGGGCGCCGTGCCCGACCGCGACATCCTGCGCCCGGCGGCGCGCCGCGACGAGGCGGTGGAGCTGGACGCCCCCGGCGAAGGCGACCAGATCCTGGGCGACTACCGCGCCATGAACCTGACGCTGCGTCGCCATCCGCTGGCGCTGCTGCGCGATACGCTCAAGCGCCGCCGCTTCATGAGCGTGGCCGACATGAACCTGCTGCAGGATCGCCAGTTCGCCTGTTGCTGCGGCATCGTCACGGTGCGTCAGCGGCCCGGCACCGCCAAGGGAGTGATCTTCATGACGCTGGAGGATGAGACCGGCTCGGCCAATGTGGTGATCTGGCCGGCGGTGCTGGAACGCCAGCGCAGCGAAGTGCTCAACGCGCGCCTGTTGGGCGTCTATGGCACCTGGCAGAGCAAGGGCAAGGTGCGCCACCTGGTGGCGGGAAGACTGGAGGACTGGACCGGCCTGCTGGGCGAACTGCAGCCGCGCAGCCGGGATTTCTTCTGAGCGCGGCGCTTACGCGGCCTGCGCCATGCGAAAGGCGTTGCGCCCTTCGGACTTGGCGCGGTAGAGGGCGATGTCGGCCTGGTTCACCAGCGCATCCCAGCTCTGCATCTGCCCCGGCTGCAGCACCACCAGACCGACGCTGATGGTGACCGGCTGGCCATGGTCGAAGGCGCGCAGGCGCACCGCGTCGACCAGGCGCTCGCCGATGCCGCCGGCTTCGGCCTGGCTCAGGCCCGGAAACACGGCACAGAATTCCTCGCCGCCGTAGCGGCCCAGCAGGTCGCCTTCACGGCAATTTTCGCGCAGCACGGCGGCGATGCCCGAGAGCACGCGGTCGCCCACCTGATGGCCGAAACGGTCGTTGATCTGCTTGAAATGGTCGACGTCGATGAAGGCCAGCGTCAGGCTGCCGCCCTTGCCCACTGCCTCGCGCAGCACGCGCTCGCCGCAACGCACCAGCTCGCGCCGGTTCAGCGTGCGGGTCAGCTCGTCCTCGGTGGCCAGGCGCTGCTTGTCGGCCACCAGCCGCTCGAAATACACCATCAGCAGGGAAGCCGACAGCAACAGGCTGCCGCCCAGCGGAACCAGGTAGATCAGCGCCACGCCCAGGCCGGACATCAGCGGCGGCTCGAAGACTTCAGGATGGGCGGTGGAGATGACCAGGCGCGCGATATAGCAGGCGCTGAGCAGCAATATCGCCGCCAGGCCGATCCAGCGGCCAAAGGTCCAGCGCGCATAACGGCGCGCCTGCGCGCCCGACAAGCCGTGCCAGAACTCGAACAGGAGCAGGAAGAACACCAGCTGCATCGCGCCCACGGCGAAATAGCTGCGCTGGGTAAAGTCCGCGCCCAGCGCCAGCAGGATCCCGAACAGCAGGCCGTAGACCGCCACGAATGCCCAGGGCCACCAGCGTACCGACCGCTGGTAGAAACTGCGCAATCCGCTCCAGCCGGCCACGCTGGCGCCGAACAGGCAGGTATTGCCCAGCAGCAGCCCCGCGCCGCGCAATACCCCGGCGGTGCCGCCATACACGACCACGATCATGCAGATGCCGGCGGCGGCCAGCGCACCCGACAGCGCCCAATAACGGGTGCAGCGTTCGGTGGGCGTGCTCATGAATACGCCGGCCATGATCAGGCCGCTGCAAAGCTGCACGATAGCCAAGGCGATACTGGCTGTGAAAGGATTCATCCGGATACGGCCGCCCGCGAACGGGCCATCAAAAATTGCAGGACACATTCCAGCCGCACCCGCGCCCGCACGCATTGACGCCGCCCGCAACAGCGCGGTCCGCGCGATGCGAAAAACGGAAGACGATACGGATGAGCTGCCGGCGGCAGCCTGGCGAACCCCTGGTTCACGATCGCCGTCCCGAGCGGAACGGCGGATCTGTTGCACATCCCGTCGGAGCGACCCCATCGCCCGAATGGATCATGCCTGCCGGCAAATGGCTGCAGATATCGGTGGAATGACGAATGAATCCAGTGTAACCGATTGGTATGACATCTTCGTTTTTTTCAGCGCAATGCCAGAAAAAAACACCGGGGCGAGGTGATTTTGCAACCACCTCCCGATGAGCCCCCTCCTATGAAACCCGGCATCGAAAAACCCGGCCCAGCGCGGCCATCCCTGACAATCAGGTAACTTTCGGTTACGTCATTCGAATTGAATCGCGCGGCGACGGCGACGCGCTCTATGCGACCGCGTAAAAACCGCCGTACAAGGAGCCCGGGCTGCCGCCCGAATTGCTCCCATTGCCGGAATTGCCGCCCGAAGAAGACGATGAGGACGATGAGGACGACGAGGCTGCAGCCGCGGCTTCGATGCCGGTCACCGGCGCGGGCGGCGGCCAATGCCGCTGCGGTGGTTCGGGCGGCTTGATGTCGTACAGGGACGTGCCAGCAAGCGCGCTGGAAGTGCTGATGGAGGTGACGGAGCCGATGGTCATGTGAATTCCCCGAGGATGGGCCGGTGCGCGGCGTGATCATCCCCTGCGCGCAGGCGCCGATGATGATCGCGCCGGGCACCGGCTGCAGCCAGCGTTTTTGCGCCGATTTACCCTTGCCTCGCATCCGCTTGCACTTCCTTAACAAGGGTAAATCCTCCGCCTTGCGCGCAACTTCGTGATGTCGCGGCGGGTCTTTCTTGTACGTTCATCATGAAAGAGGCTTATGCAAGCAAACTACAAGACCATCCTCAAAACCTCTGCCCTGGCCCTGGCTGCCGCCGGCTCGCTGGGCTGGGCCTCGCTGTCGGTCGCCCAGCAACCCGGCCCGCCGCCGGGCCCGGGCATGGATCACCGCGAAGAACACCGTGACGAGCGCGGCCCGGACCGCCACTATGAATTCCGCGATGCCGACCGCGAAAAGCTGCGCCAGCATTACAACGGCGACCTCAAGCGCGTGGACCGCGGCCACCGTCCGGACTTCCGCGAAGGCCAGCCGGTGCCGGCCGACTACCGCGGCAGGATCAAGCCGGTGCCGCAAAGCGTGCGCCGCGACCTGCCGCCGCCGCCCAAGGGGTACCAGATGGGTTACTACGACGGCTACACCGTGGTCTATGATCCGGTCAGCTTCACCATCCTGCAGGTACTGGACATCCTGCGCTGATCGGCGCGATGACAAAAAACGGCATGCGCGGGCATGCCGTTTTCCGCTCCCGGATGAACGCTCGCTCAGCGTTCAAGGCGCATGGTGGCGATGTCGATGAACCAGCTCTTGGGCTGCACCACGCCTTTTACCCTGGGCGACATGATGCGGGTGCCGACATCATGCGCTACGAATATGAAGACAGCGTCATCGACGATGGCTGAATGCAGTTGCGCCAAAATCGCATCCCGTTGTTTTTCATCAAAAGTGCCACGCGCCTGGATGATCAGGTCGTCAACCTTCGGATCACTGTAGTAGCCCCAGTTCTGGGAGACAGGCGGAAAAGCCCGGGTGTCGACGAAACGCACCATCGCCAGAAAAGGATCCATGGTCGAAAAACTCACGTTGATGGCATTGGAACCGTGAGCCGACGGATCCCTGGCGCCGACGCGGCGGTTGCCATCCACGACGTTCCATTCGACGATATCGAACTGCACGTCAAAAAAGCACTGCTTAAGATTCTGGCTGATGATCTCGTTCATCAGTATCGGCATCATCTGCCCTGAGCCGAAGGCTGCCGCCTGCACCTTGACCTTCATCGGGCTGGCCGTCGAGTAGCCTGCCTGCTGCATCAGGCGCTTTCCTTCATCAGGATCGAAGCGCACCTGGAATTTCGGGTTGCCGCGCCAGGGATGCCCGGCTTCCACGATACCGGTCGCCACGTCCATCATCCCACCGAGCTGACGTTTGAGTGCTTCCCGGTTGATGCACAGATTGGCGGCATAGCGAGTACGCTTGTCACGCCATGGAGAGTCGGCGGTGAAGGACAGCATCCACGGCCAGACATGGGGCTGGGTATTGGCATAGACGCGAAATGCCTTGTCCTGCAACATCTTCACCTCATTCAACGGCGGCGACTCGATCCAGTCCACCTGCCCTGCCAGCAAGGCGGAGACGCGTGCATCGGCCTCGGGGATCGGGTAAAACACCACCTTGTCGATCTGCGGACGCCGCTTGGGATCCCAGTAATTCGGATTCTTCACCAAATCCAGATGCTCCCTGACATTGAAGGCAGAATCTCTGAACTTTCCGAAACCACTGACACGCATCCCCTCGGTCAACGTCAGCGTAGCCAGTTGCGCCATTTTGAACGAACCGGTGCCAGATGCATCATTGGCGAACGCGTTCCATGCCAGCCGCGAACGTTCGGCAGGCGAAATCACCGAAGCCGGCACGGCATCCAGCTTCTTGCGCCATTGCGCGGGAGAAGCGATGAACAGCGTCGACAGGTTGATGGGGAAGAAAGAGTCTTCCACCGACGTGCTCAGTTCCACGGTGTAATCGTCGATCCTCCTGGCCTGCCTCAGCGTCGGCATCAATGCAGTCACCCGTGCTTGCGACGGGTCATACTGAGGAGCGTCCTTGTCCAGGATCTTGTCCACATTCCACACCACCGCATCGGCCGTAAATGGCGTGCCGTCGTGAAAGCTTACGCCCTGGCGCAGTTTGAAGATCCACTTTTTCCTGTCGCCGGGCGAGACTTTCCAGCTCAACGCCAGGCCCGGCTCCAGCTGACTGGCTTGATCCGCCTTGCTCAGATCCCATTGCGTCAGGCTGTCGAATATAGGTATCGCGGCAAACCGTATCCCCTCAAAACCCTGGTCGGGCTGGCCCGTGGTGCGCGGCACCTTGGCCACGCTCATTCCTATGCGCAGAGTATTTTCCTGGGCCTGCGCTGCGCTGACAAAGCAGAATGCGAGCAACATCAATACACGCAAGCGTGCCGCCGGTGACGATCTCATGTCTTGCCCCCGATTCGAGCAGGTTGATGAACACCCGTCCCTGAATTTAATTAATTATTTATCATCTTTATAGGGGAGGATCGCTGCCCGATCAACGATTTCCTTGCATCTTCGGGAAGGAGGCTCGGGCACGCCGTCCAATGTGTCGCTTCCGCGCAAAAGACTACTCCACAAGCACAAGATGCCCAATCCTTCGTGACTACTCCCGCGCCAGCACCTCGGTATGCCCCCATTTGCCGGAGCGGCAAAGTTCGTCGGTGACATCCAGCACCAGCCGCTCCACCGCGGCGGCGGCGGTGGTCAGCGGGATGTTCTTGGAGGCGCACAGCACCAGCGTGCGCGAGATCTTTTCGCCGGCGATGGAATGCGCCACCATGTCGCCGCGCTCGATATCGGACAACAGCGGCGCCACCGGCAGGATGGTGGCGCCGATATCGGCCAGGATGGCCGACTTCAGGATCGCCACCGAGTTGATCTCGATGACGTTCTCCAGCGCCATGCCCTGCGAGCGCACCAAGTTCTCGATGCGCGGCCGCACCCCGTGCGCCAGGCCGGGCAGGATCAGCGGCGCCAGGATCGCCTTGGCCAGCGGCACGCCGCGCCGGCCGGACGCGCCGTAGCGCGATTTGGCGCGGGTGATGTACATCATCTCTTCCTCGATCATCGGCGTGGCCGCGAAGGACGACAGCTGGCCGTCGTCGAACAGCACGGCCAGGTTGATGCGGCCGGACTTGAGCTGGGTAATGAGGTTGCCGGTCAGCTCCTCGGTCAGCTGCAAGGTGATCTCGGGATAGGTGGAACGCACCGCATTGAGCAGCGGCAGCGCAAGCGCGTTGGAAACGCTTTGCGGAATACCCAGCGCCACCGTGCCGGAGGGTTTGTCGGTGGACTGCGCCACGGCCTGCTTGGCGTCCTGGATCTGCTTGAGGATCGCCAGCGCGTGTTCGTAGAAGACCTTGCCGGCGTCGGTGGCGATCACGCCCTGGGCCGAGCGGTGCAGCAGCTGCGCCTCCATCTCGTCTTCCAGCTGGCGGATCTGCTGGGTCAGCGCCGGCTGCGCGATGTGCAGCACGCGCGCCGCGCGTGACAGGGAGCCGTGGTCGACGATGGCGACGAAGTAGCGCAGTTGGCGTAATTCCATGAAACCTGTTCAGTCCTGACTTGTTAATTCAATTGACAGCCAAGCGCCGTCAGAGGCCGGGCCGGCTGTTGAACATGCGGGTGCGCGCGTTCTCGATATGGCCGCGCATGGCGCGCCGCGCGCCCTCCGCGTCCTGCTCGCGGATCAGCTCGAAGATCTTGCGGTGCTCGTCCATCGCATCCTGCGAGCGCTTCCAGGGCGGGATGTGCATCAGGTGGCGCAGCATGTTGACGGCGTGGCTGACGTCGTACTCCAGCGTCTTCATCACCTGCACGAAGCGCATGTTGGCCGTCGCCGTGGCGATCGCCTCGTGGAAGGCGAAGTCGAAATGGTGGGCGATGCCGCCCACGGCGTTGGCCTGCTCGAAACCCTCCAGCAGCCGCTCCATCTTGTCGAGGTCTTCGGCATTGCGGCGCAGCGCCGCCATGTAGGCGCACTCGGGCTCGATCACCAGGCGCAGCTCGAGGCCGTTCATGATGTGGCCGATGCGGGTCTCGGGCTCGGCGTCCTGGGGCGCCGCGGCCAGGCCGGGCTTTTCCTTCACGTAGGTGCCGGAGCCGCGCACCGACTCCACCATCTGGTCTTCGCGCAGCCGGTCCAGCGCCTGACGCACCACCGGGCGCGAGACGTCGAACAGCGCGGCGAGGTCGTTTTCCGACGGCAGTTTGCTGCCCACCGCGATGCGGCCCTCGACGATGGCGTGGAACAGGGTCTCGTAGACCCGTTCGGCAAAGCGTTCGGGGCGCACCGGGCCGAGGCCGGCTGCCGCCAGCGTCAGGATCTCGGGCGACGCGCCGGCGCGCGCCACGCTCTTCAAATTGACAACTTTGGCCGAGGGCGTACCGGCAGCGGCGCCCGGCTGGCTGGATTTCGGCATATCGTCTCCCGTGTCTGCTGATAGTGGCGACGGCCTTTTTTCGCTGCGCTGCCGCATGGCGGCGCGGCGGCGAAGGCCTTTCTCGATGAAGCGCATGGTAGCGGATTTGCTGCGCGCGCTGCATGTTTTTGGCAAACAAGGCTGTCGGCAAATAAGTAAAATAAATTGACAGCTTTTGCGCACTGCCTTAGATTGAACACCCATAACAGCGCCGCCGTCGCCACGAACCACGGTGCGCCTGCAAATAAAAACGACAGGAGACGACACCCACAAAGCGCGCCCTCGCGAGCGCCATCCTGCCGTTCCGCTTTTCGTTTTCGCTGCGCCGTTCGGCCTGCTCCATGGAGGCCGGCGCCGCGCCACGCATTTCCGTTCCGGACCTACTCGAAAGGACGCACCGCCCATGAAACACCACTTCATCGACAACCGCTGGGTCGAACCCGCTTCCGGCGAGAGCATTCCCGTGGTCGATCCCTCCGACGGCCAGGTCTTCGAATCCATCGCCCGCGGCAACGAGGCCGACATCGACCGCGCCGTGAAGGCGGCGCGCCGCGCCTATGAAGGCGCCTGGGGCAAGCTGTCGGCGGCCGAGCGCGGACGGCTGATGATGAAGCTGTCGCTGAAGCTGCAGGACCACCAGGAAGAACTGGCCCAGCTGGAAGGCCGCGACTGCGGCAAGCCGATGAAGCAGGCGCGCGCCGACGCCGCGGCCATCGTGCGCTACTTCGAGTTCTACGCCGGCGCGGCCGACAAGCTGCACGGCGACACCATCCCCTACCAGTCCGGCTACACCGTGCTGACGCTGCGCGAGCCGCACGGCGTGACCGGCCACATCGTGCCCTGGAACTACCCGATGCAGATCTTCGGCCGCTGCGTGGGCGGCGCGCTGGCCGCCGGCAACACCTGCGTGGTCAAGCCTGCAGAGGACGCCTGCCTGTCCATCCTGCGCGTGGCCGAGCTGGCCGCTGAAGTCGGTTTCCCGGAGGGCGCGCTCAACATCGTCACCGGTTACGGCCACGAAGCCGGCGATGTGCTGGTCAAGCACCCGGATGTGGACCATGTCTCCTTCACCGGCTCGCCCAATGTGGGCAAGCTGGTGGTGCGCGGCGCGGCCGAGCATCACACGCCGGTGACGCTGGAGCTGGGCGGCAAGTCGCCGCAGGTGGTGTTCGAGGACGCCGATTTCGACGCCATGCTGCCGGTGGTGGTCAACGCCATCGTGCAGAACGCCGGCCAGACCTGCTCGGCCGGCAGCCGCCTGCTGGTGCAGCGCGGCGCCTACGAGAAGGTGCTGGACCGCCTGGGCGAGCTGTTCTCCAAGCTGCGCGTGGGTTCCTCGCAGATGGACCTGGACTGCGGCCCGCTGATCCGCAAGACGCAGCAGGAGCGCGTGGCGGGTTTCCTGTCCGACGCCCGCAACGACAAGATCGCCATGGTGGCCCAGGGCATGGTCGATCCGAAGGCGCCCGCCTCCGGTTTCTACCAGCCTCCCACCCTGCTGCGCGACGTGCCGCCGCTGCATCGCCTGGCGCAGGAAGAAGTGTTCGGCCCGGTGCTGGCGGCCATGCCTTTCGACGATGAAGAAGACGCCGTACGCCTGGCCAACGGCACCGACTACGGCCTGGTGGCCAGCGTCTGGACCCGCGACGGCGCGCGCCAGATGCGCCTGGCCCGGGCGATCCGCAGCGGCCAGGTATTCATCAACAACTACGGCGCCGGCGGCGGCGTGGAGCTGCCCTTCGGCGGCGTCAAGGCCAGCGGCCACGGGCGCGAGAAAGGCTTCGAGGCGCTCTACGGCTTCACCGTGCTCAAGACCATCGCGATCCGCCACGGCTAATCTGCCTTGACCATTACCCATCATCGAATTTACCAAGGAGACATAACATGCGTTTGAAAGACAAAGTGGCCATCGTGACCGGCGGCGGATCCGGATTCGGCGAAGGCATCGCCAAGGCCTATGCGCGCGAAGGCGCCGCCGTGGTGGTGGCCGACATCGGCGAGGCCGGCGGCCTGCGCGTGGTCGAAGAAATCAAGAAAGCCGGCGGCAAGGCTGTGTTCGCCAAGGCCGACGTCTCCCAGCGCGCCGACATGGACAAGTTGCTGGCCGCCGCGCTGGAGAACTATGGCGCGCTGGACATCGTGGTCAACAACGCCGGCACCACGCACCGCAACCGTCCCATGCTGGAAGTGGAAGAGGACGAATTCGACCGCGTCTACGCCGTCAACGTCAAGAGCATCTTCCTCTCGGCCAAGACCTTCGTGCCGCACTTCCGCAAGGTCGGCGGCGGCTGCTTCGTCAACATCGCCTCCACCGCCGGCATCCGTCCGCGCCCGGGCCTGACCTGGTACAACGGCAGCAAGGGCGCGGTCATCACCACCAGCAAGTCGATGGCGGCCGAACTCGGCCCGGACAAGATCCGCGTGAACTGTGTCAACCCGGTGATCTCGGCCACCGGCCTGCTGTCGGAATTCATGGGCGTGCCCGACACCCCGGAAAACCGCAAGAAGTTCGTCGCCACCATCCCGATGGGCCGCTTCTCCACGCCTGAAGACATCGCCAACGCCTGCCTCTACCTGGGCTCCAACGAGGCGCAATTCGTCACCGGCGTGTGCATCGAAGTGGACGGCGGGCGCTGCGTTTGATGAAAAGTGCAATATTTTGCCCAAATAATTGAAATTAACATTATTTGTGCTAAATTTTGCACATGAACACGCTAGCCATCGCCCATCTCATCACGACCAGGCGCCGCCAGCTCGGCCTCACCCAGGCCGAGCTGGCGAGCCGTGCGCACATCGGCCGACGCACCTTGATCGAACTGGAAGGCGGCTCCGGCGCCAACGACATCGGCTACCGCAAGCTGGAGCGCGTCCTCAATGCAGTCGGACTGTCGATAACCATCACCGAAACGCCCAAACGCCCGACCGAGTCGGAGTTGAGCGCCATCTTTGCCGATGACGAGGATGACGATGAAGGCTGAAGTGCCGAAACGGCTCAAACATCTTCACGTGCATACCAGCCAGGGGGCGGCAGGACAACTCTCGCGCGAATCCCAGTTCGTGTTCGGATACCGGACTGAGGATTCGGCTTGCGAAATCAGCCTGACGATGCCGCTACGCGCGCAAACCTACTCCTCGAGTCTCTTGCCCGGCGTATTGCGCCAGAATCTTCCTGAAGGCTATTTGCTGGACTGGCTCCATGCGCACTTCGGCAAGGCCATGAAGATGGACGATTTCAATCTGCTGGCGCTGGTGGGTGCCGACACGATTGGCCGCGTCAGCGTCAATATCGATGACAATCCGTCGGTGCCGATCAAGGCCGAAGATCTGTCGGCCCTGCTTGCCTGGAAAGGCAGTGAAAGCCTGTTCGACCACCTTGCGCAAAAATACGCCGCCACCTCGGGCATTTCAGGTGTGCAACCCAAGGTGCTGGTGTCCGCCTATGGCGGAAAGGAAACCGTCGAAAAAGGCCACATGAAGGATCGCAACCTCATCATCAAGGCCAGCGGCGCAGACTATGACGGCCTGGCAGAAAACGAATACCACTGCATGAGCATGGCCAGGCTCGCCGGCATTGAGGTTCCACTGTTTTGGCTGTCCGACAACAGGGAAGTATTCGTCATCGAGCGCTTCGATATCGACGCCACAAGCGGCCGCTACCTGGGATTCGAGGACATGACGGCGCTCACCGGCAAACAGAACCGGGAGAAATACGATTCCAGCTACGAGAACATCGCCAAAGCCATCGACATTTTCGCCAGTGCAATCCACAAGACACCATCGCTGGCCACCTTCTTCCAGGCCCTGACACTCTCGGTGGCCGTACGCAACGGCGATGCGCATTTGAAGAACTTCGGCCTGCTGTATTGCACGCCACAGACGCATGACGTGCGACTCTCACCGCTTTATGACGTCGTGTGCACCACGGCGTACCTGCCGAGGGACACGCTGGCATTGAAGATGAACAAGGCCAAGTCATGGCCGACCCGCGCCGAGCTGATTGAATTCGGCAAGGCGCATTGCCAGCTGGACCGACCGCAGGAAATCATCGACCGCGTCATTGACGTCGTCAGGTCCTACTCACCGGACATTGAGCCCGGCCCCATCTGGAAACTCATGCATCCGGAGATAGTGAAAGGAGCCTCCAGCATTGGCGTTCCAGGCTGACGCGGCAATGCATTGACAATAACGCCGCCGCTACTACAATGCAGGCACCGCCCGGCCGCCGCCACGTGACAACCATCAGAAAAACAAGGCTCGAGCAGGTACGCAACACAAAAAATCCATAACGATATATTCAGGAGTGAGACATGACTTACAACGCAGGCGCCACCGCCTCGCCCGGCAGCAGCCAGGCATCATCCTTTGAAGACGCCACCTACAGCAAGGTGACCTGGCGGCTCCTGCCGCTGCTGTTCCTGTGCTACGTGGCCTCCTACCTCGACCGCGTCAACGTCGGCTTCGCCAAGCTGCAGATGCTCAATGACCTGAAGTTCAGCGAGACCATCTACGGCCTGGGCGCGGGCATCTTCTTCATCGGTTACTTCATCTTCGAAATCCCCAGCAACATGATCCTGCACAAGGTGGGCGCGCGCATGTGGATCGCCCGCATCATGATCACCTGGGGCATCATCTCCGGCGGCATGGCCTATGTCACCACGCCGGAAATGTTCTATCTCATGCGCTTCCTGCTGGGCGTGGCCGAAGCCGGCTTCTTCCCCGGCGTGATCCTGTACCTGACCTACTGGTACCCGGCCGAGCGCCGCGGCAAGATCACCGCGCTGTTCATGACCGGCATCGCGCTCTCGGGCGTGGTCGGCGGCCCGCTGTCGGGCTGGATCATGCACGCCATGCCCGGCATCTGGGGCCACACCGGCTGGCAGTGGATGTTCATCCTGGAGGCGATTCCCTCGCTGATCCTGGGCGTGCTGGTCATCATGTACATGAAGGACCGCATCCGCGACGCCACCTGGCTGTCCGAAGATGAAAAGAAACTGCTGGAGTCCAAGATCAGCCAGGAAGAAAGCCAGAAGGAACACCTGTCCCTGTCGGCCATGTTCTCCAACAGCCGCGTCTGGCTGGGCGCGCTGATCTACTTCTGCTTCGTGATGGGCCTGTATGGCGTGAGCTTCTGGCTGCCGACCATCATCAAGACCACCGGCGTGACCGATCCGCTCAACGTCGGCCTGCTGACCGCGATCCCCTACGCCTTCGCCGCCGTGGCGATGGTGCTGATCGGCCGCAGCGCCGACGCGCGCCGCGAACGCCGCTGGCACGTCGCGATCCCGGCCTTCCTGGGCTGCGTGGGCCTGCTGGCGTCCACCGTGTACGATCACAACACCGTGATGGCGATGGCGTCGCTGACCTTGGCCAGCATGGGCATCCTGACCACGCTGCCGCTGTTCTGGAGCCTGCCGACCGCCTTCCTGTCGGGCACCGCGGCCGCCGCCGGCATCGCGCTGATCAACTCGCTGGGCAACCTGGCCGGCTTCGTCAGCCCCTTCCTGGTGGGCTGGCTGAAGGACACCACCCAGAGCACCAACGCCGGCATGTACGTGCTGGCCGTGTCGCTGGTGATCGGCGGCCTGCTGACGCTGACCCTGCCGGCCAAGCTGGTGAACAAGTAAGTCGGATGAGCAATGCGGCCGCCTGGCGGCCCTGAGGTGAAAACGGCGGCTTCTTCGGAGGCCGCCGTTTTTTTTGCCTGTCTGTTCCGGCATTAACGCGTCAGCGCCGGGAAGCCACGGCCTGCGGCTCCAGCAGCCGGCGCATCGCCAGCCGCACCGCTTCGGCGTGCGTGGCCTGCGGATGCAGGCGTTTCTGTTCTTCGATGAGCAGGTCGACCTGGCGGCGGTCGCCGTGGCACAACTCGGTCATGCGCGCGCTCAGTTCCAGGTAGCCCTCCGGGTCATGCAGGCGTTCGCCGGCGCGCGCGACGTGGCGCAGCCAGACGCGGTCGGCCGCATACACCGCCAGTACGGCAAGCGCGAGGAAAAGCAGGTAATTGAGCATGGCGACGCCGCACAATGGAAAGCGGGCATTGTCCATCCCCGCCCATGGCGCCGCTATCGGCATCTTTGCGAAATACCGTGAAATATGGCGGCGAAGACCGGCGTGACGGCCGCGCCGCGAACCGGAATTCAGACCGACAGCCAGTCGCGCTGCACGCCCTCATCGGCCAGCAATTGACCCGGCGTGCCGTGGAAGACGATCTCGCCACGGCCCATCACGTAGACGCGCTGCGAAATGTCCAGCGCGATGGCCTGCTTCTGCTCGATCAGCAGCACCGCGACCTGGCGTTCGCGCAGCAGCCGCAGGTAGCGCGCCACCTGCTCCACCATCTGCGGCGACAAGCCCTCGGCGGGCTCGTCGACCAGCATCAGCCGCGGATTGCCCATCAGCGCGCGCGCCAGCGACAGCATCTGCTGCTCGCCGCCGGAGAGCGATCCGGCCGCCACGCCGCGCCGCTTGTGCAGCGAGGGGAACATGGCGTACATGTCGTCCAAGCTCCAGCCGTCCTTGTTGCTCTTGCCGCTCTTGCTGCCCAGCAGCAGGTTCTGCTCCACCGTCAGCGCGGGGAATACGTCGCGGCTCTCCGGCACGTAGCCGATGCCCCGGCGGGCGATCTCGTAGGTCGGCAGGCCGAGGATGTCCTCGCCGCCGAAACGCAGCGCGCCTTCGCTCCTGACCTGGCCGATGAGCGCCTTGAGCAGCGTCGAGCGCCCGGCGCCGTTGCGGCCCAGCACGCTGACGATCTCGCCGGCGCCGACCTGCAGGTCCACGCCCTGCAGCACATGGCTCTGGCCGTACCAGGCGTGCAATCCCGACACTTGCAGCAAGGGTTCGCGCTCAGCCATCGATGCTCCGGTTCAGATAAAGACGCTGCACCTCGGGATTGGCGCGGATCCGCTCGGCGCCGTCGCAGGCGATCACGCGGCCGTTGTCCATCACCGCGATGCGGTCGGCCAGGCCGAACACGACCTGCATGTCGTGCTCCACCATCAGCAGGGTCTTGCCGTGCGTGACTTCCCGGATCAGCGCCACCATGGCCTGGGCCTCGGCCCGGTTCATGCCGGCCGTGGGTTCGTCCAGCAGGATCACCGAGGCGTCGGCGGCGATGGTCACGGCCAGCTCCAGCGCGCGCTGGTCGGCGTAGCTCAGCTCGCCGGCCGGCAAGTGCGCGCGCGCCAGCAGGCCCACCCGCTCCAACACTTCATGGGCGCGGTCGGCGGCGTCGCGCAGGCGGCCGATGCGGCGCCAGAAGGCATAGCGGTAGCCCAGCTTCCACAGCACCGCGCAACGTACGTTCTCGAAGGCCGACAGGCGCGGGAACAGGCTGGAGATCTGGAAGCTGCGCGCCAGCCCCAGCCGGTTGATGGCCTGCGGCGTGCTGCGCGTGATGTCCTCGCCGTGCAGCAGGATGCGGCCGGCATCGGCCTGGTGGCGGCCCGACACCAGGTTGAACAGGCTGGACTTGCCGGCGCCGTTGGGGCCGATCAGCGCGCAGCGCTCGCCTTCCCGCAGCTGCAGGTCGACGCCGCAGATGATCTCGGCGCGGTCGAAGGCCTTGCGCACGCCCTGCAACTCCAGCGACAAGGCCTCGCTCATGGCGCCCCCCGTTCCTGCAGCGCGGCCGCGCGGCGCTCGTGCTCGGCGGCTTCCATCGTCTTCCAGGCGCGGCTCCAGGCGACCGACCACGGGGCGCGCAGGCGCGCGATGGCGGCGATGCCCAACGCGGCCGACAAGGCCGCCGCGCCCCAGGCGAGCGGCGAATGCACATCGAAAGCGACCCCGAACAGCACCGCCGGCGCCATGCCTTGGCCGGCGTCGGCCAGGCTGCCCAGGCTCAGCTGGTAGGCCATCTCGGTGGCCAATACCAGGCCCGCCAGCACCGCCAGGCCGGCCGCCGCAAGCCCGGCCAGCAGGCGCGCCAGCTCGCCCTTGAAGGCATGGGCGCGCAGCACGCGCGCCAGGTTGTCGATCAGGCGCGCCAGGCCGCCCGGCACGCACATCACGATCAGGATGAAGAAGGCCCCGAGGTAGAACTGCCAGGCTTGCGTATAGGCCGACAGCAGCGAAGCGAACAGCACCCCGACCACGCCGCCGATGATGGGGCCGTAGAAATAGGCGGCGCCGCCGATGAAAGTAAACAGCAGGATGGAGCCCGAACGCAGCGCGCCCACATATTCGGCGCTGACGATCTCGAAATTGATCGCCGACAGCCCGCCCGAGACGCCGGCGAAAAAGGCCGACAGGATCAGCGCCAGGTAGCGCACCCGTTGCGGGTCGTAGCCGATGAAGGCGGCGCGCTCCGGGTTGTCGCGCACGGCGTTGAGGATGCGCCCCAGCGGCGTGTGCCGCAGCGCATGGATGGCCGCCGCGCAGACCAGCAGCCAGCCCGCGATCAGGTAGTAGACCTCGATCTGGGGCCCGTAGCTGATGCCCAGCACCGGCTCGCCCACCACCCGGTTGCCCGAGATGCCGCCCTCGCCGCCGAACAGATCCGGGAACATCAGCACGCCGGCCGACACCAGTTCCACCAGCCCCAGCGTGATCATCGAGAAGGTGGTGCCGGCGCGGCGCGTGGTCAGGTAGCCGAACACCACGCCGCACAAGGCCCCGACCACGCCGCCGGCCAGCGGCACCAGGGTGATCGGGAACATCACGCTGCCGTCGCCGATGCGGTTCATCAGATGGATCGCGCCGAACGCGCCCAGCCCCGAATACACCGCATGCCCGAAGGACAGCATGCCGCCCTCGCCCAGCAGCATGTTGTAGGACAGGCAGAGCAGCACCATCGTGCCCATCTGCGACAACAGCGACAGCGCCGCGCTCTGCGGAAACACCAGCGGCGCGGCCAGCAGGGCCAGCGCAAAGCACAGCCAGGGGAGCTGGGATCGCTTCATCGTTATCGTCATCGCCCTCACCCTTCCCGCTTGCCCATGAGGCCCTTGGGCCGCACGATCAGCATGCCCACCAGCAGCAGGTAAGGCAGGATGGGCGCGACCTGCGCCAGCGTCAGGCGCAGCACCGGCGCCAGCGGACCGGATGCGGGCGCGCTCACGTGCAGCGCGGCCAGCAGGCCGCCCAGCGAATAGTCGAGCGCCACCGCGAAGGTCTGCATCAGGCCGATCAGGAGGGAAATGATGAACGCCCCGGCCAGCGAACCCAGCCCGCCGACCACCACCACCACGAAGATGATGCTGCCCACGCCGGCGGCCATCCCGGGTTCGGTGACGAAGGCATTGCCGCCGATCACGCCGGCCAGCGCGGCCAGCGCGCAGCCGCCGCCGAACACCAGCATGAACACGCGCGGCACGTTGTGGCCCAGCGCCTCGGCCATGTGCGGATGGGTCAGCGCGGCCTGGATGGTCAGGCCGATGCGGGTATGGCGCAGCACCAGCCAGATGGCCAGCAGCATGGCCGCCGCCACCAGCAGCATGAAGCCGCGGTAGACCGGGAAGGAGGTCGAGTACAGCGTGAACAAGGTGCCCTCCAGCGACGGCGGAATGCGGTAAGGCACCGGCGAGCGCCCCCACACCAGCTGCACCGCCTCCACCACCAGATAGGACAGCCCGAAGGTAAACAGCAGCTCGGGCACATGGCCGTAGCGGTGCACGATGCGCAGGCCGTAGTGCTCCACCAGCGCGCCGGCCAGGCCGACCGCGACGGGCGCGATGAACAGCGCCGGCCAGAAGCCCAGCACCGTGGAAATCGAATAGGCGACATAGGCGCCCAGCATGTAGAAGCTGGCGTGGGCGAAGTTGGGCACGCCCATCATGCTGTAGATCAGCGTCAGCCCGGAGGACAGCATGAACAGCAGGAAGCCGTAGCCCAGGCCGTTCAGGAAGGTGATCAGTACGAATTCCAACGGTGTCATGTGCCTTGAGGAGCTCCGGCGCCCATGCGCGGGGAGATGCGCGACGGAAGTTGCCCGGCCGAAACCGGCCGCGCTGAAAAGTAGCGCGATCCTATGGGATTCGCGCTTCTCTGTCAAAATGACGGATTGCGCCGGAAGCCCCATGCGAACGCCCTCTTGCAACTTCCGCGCGCAGGCATCATCTGCCCGCCATGACGACGACCAACGATATCACCGACGCCCCCGCCCTCCTCAGCTTCGACAACCGCTTCGCGCAGCTGCCGCCGGCCTTCTATACGCGCCTGCAGCCGACCCCGCTGCCCGCGCCCTACCTGGTCGGCTTCAGCGAGGACGCCGCCGCCGTCATCGGCCTGGATGCGGCGGCGACGCGGCATCCGGACTTCCTCGACGTCTTCACCGGCAACCGCATCGCCGCGGGCTCGCAGCCGCTGGCGGCGGTGTATTCCGGCCACCAGTTCGGCGTCTGGGCCGGCCAGTTGGGCGACGGCCGCGCGATTTCGCTGGGCGACGTGCCGGCGGCCGACGGCGCAGGCCGTATGGAGCTGCAACTGAAGGGCTCGGGCCAGACGCCCTATTCCCGCATGGGCGACGGCCGCGCCGTGCTGCGCTCGTCGATTCGCGAATTCCTCTGCTCGGAGGCGATGGCCGCGCTCGGCATCCCCACCACGCGCGCCCTGGCCGTGACCGGCTCCGACCAGCGCGTGCTGCGCGAGGCGGCGGAGAGCGCCGCCGTGGTCACGCGCATGGCGCCCAGCTTCATCCGCTTCGGCTCCTTCGAGCACTGGTATTACAACCAGCGCTTCGACGAGCTGAAGATCCTGGCCGACGCGGTGCTGGAGCAGTTCTATCCGGCCCTGCTGCAGCAGGCCAACCCCTACAAGGCGCTGCTGAGCGAGGTCACCCGCCGCACCGCCGAGCTGATGGCGCAGTGGCAGGCGGTGGGTTTCATGCACGGCGTGATGAACACCGACAACATGTCCATCCTCGGCCTGACGCTGGACTACGGGCCGTTCGGCTTCATGGAGGCCTTCGACGCCCGCCACATCTGCAACCACACCGACAGCCAAGGCCGCTACTCTTACCAGATGCAGCCGCGCATCGGCCAGTGGAACTGCTTCGCGCTGGGCCAGGCCATGCTGCCGCTGGTGGGCAGCGTGGAAGACACCGAAGCCGCGCTGGCCGGCTATGAGGCCGTGTTCGAGGCAAAACAGGACCAGCTGCTGCATGCCAAACTGGGCCTGACCACATCCCGCCCCGACGACGACAAGCTGATCGACGCCATGTTTGCCATCCTGCAGAACGGCCATGTCGATTTCACGCTGTTCTTCCGCCGCCTGGGCGAGTTGCAGATCGGCAATCCGGCGTCCGACGAGCCCATCCGCGACCTCATCATCGACCGCCCCGCCTTCGACGCCTGGGCCGCGCAATACCGCGAGCGCCTGCGCACCGAGGCCAGCGACGACGGCCAGCGCCGCCTTGCAATGCACGCGGTCAACCCCAAATACGTGCTACGCAATTATCTGGCCCAGGTCGCCATCGAGAAGGCGCAGCAGAAGGACTTCTCGGAGGTGGCGAAACTGCAGGCCATCCTGCGCCGCCCCTTCGACGAGCAGCCCGAGCACGACAAGTACGCCGACCTGCCGCCCGGCTGGGCCAGCCATCTGGAGGTAAGCTGCTCGTCCTGAGCGCGACGCCGCGGCGCAAAACGCATTACACTTGCCGCCACGCAAGCTTAACCATCCCGTCAGCCAGCAGCACAAAGGAGCCCCACATGACCAAGCGCGTAGAAAAGACCGAAGCCCAATGGCGCGAGCAGCTCGATCCCCTCGAATACCAGGTCGCCCGCGAAGCCGCCACCGAGCGCGCTTTCACCGGCCGCTACTGGGATCACCACGAAGCCGGAACCTACACCTGCGTGTGCTGCGACACGCCGCTGTTCACCTCCGACGCCAAGTTCGACTCGGGTTGCGGCTGGCCCAGTTACTTCGAACCCATCGATCCTGCCAACGTCCGTGAAAAACTGGACCGCAGTTATGGCATGATTCGCACCGAGATCATCTGCAACGTCTGCGACGCCCACCTGGGTCACGTCTTCCCCGACGGCCCGCCGCCGACCGGACTGCGCTATTGCATCAACTCGGCTTCGCTGCGCTTCGATCCCGCGTAAGGATCCTGCGCCAAGCTGTTTCGATGTGTAACGGATGACTGCCGATCAACCCGATTCATGAAAAAATCCGCAAGATGAAGTTTTTGTTCGATCTGTTCCCCGTCATCCTCTTTTTCGGCGTCTTCAAGTGGGCCGAAGGGCACCCCGCGACCGCGCAGGACCTGGTCATGCAATACCTGGGCGGCGCCATGTCGGCCGGGGCGGTCACCGCCGCGCAGGCGCCGATCCTGCTGTCGACCGCGGTGGCGATCGTCGCCTCGCTGGCGCAGATCGGCTGGCTGCTGCTGCGCCGTCGCAAGGTGGACGCCATGCTGTGGGTGTCGCTGGCCATCATCGTGGTCTTCGGCGGCGCCACCATCTACTTCCGCGACGACACCTTCATCAAGTGGAAGCCCACCATCCTGTACTGGGCCTTCGGCGTGGCGCTGCTGTTCTCGCAGCTGTTCATGAAGAAGAACCTGATCCGCGTGATGATGGAAAAGCAGGTCAGCCTGCCCGAACCGATCTGGCCGCGCCTGAATCTGGCCTGGATCTTGTTCTTCGCCGTGATGGGCGTGCTCAACCTCTACATCGCCTTCAACTACCCGCTCGACACCTGGGTCAACTTCAAGATGTTCGGCAGCATGGGGCTGATGTTCGTGTTCATCATCGGCCAGAGCCTGTTCCTGTCGAAGTACATGAAAGACGCCGAATGAGCGCGGCCGATACCCGTCCCGCGCGCATCCGCGAGAAGCTTCTTGCAACTTTCTCGCCCTCGGAATGTCTGGTCGAAGACGAGTCCGCACTGCATGCCGGTCATGCAGGCGCGGCCTCAGGCGGAGGACACTACAGGATCCGCCTGGTTTCGGGCTTGTTCGAGGGTAAAAATCGCGTGAATCGGCATCGGCTGGTGTATGATTGCCTGTCCGACCTGATGCAGCATGAGATACACGCGCTCGCCATCGTGGCGCTGGCCCCATCAGAGGCAAAGAACTGAGACCAAGAACAACGACCGACGCCATCCCTCCTGTTTTCCAATCTCCGTTTTTGATTCATTCCTTTCTTTTCTAGGATTTCAACAATGACATTCAAACCCGCTCGCCTGCTGGTTCTGCTGTTCGCAATCGCTTCCATCCCGGCTTTCGCCCAAAACCTGGCCGTCGTCAACGGCAAGGCGATCCCTTCGTCCCGCGCTGATCTGATGGTCAAGCAAATGACTTCCCAAGGCCAGCCGGATACCCCGCAACTGCGCGGCGCCATCAAGGAAGAACTGGTGAACCGTGAGATCCTGATGCAGGAAGCGGACAAGCAAGGCCTGTCCAACAGCTCCGACGTCAAGAACCAGCTGGAACTGGCCCGCCAGTCCATCGTGATCCGCGCGCTGATCGCCGACTACCTGAAGAAGAACCCGGTGTCGGACGCCGACATCAAGGCTGAATACGACAAGTTCAAGGCCCAGGCCGGCGACAAGGAATACCACGCCCGCCACATCCTGGTCGACAAGAAGGAAGACGCCGACGCCATCATCGCCAAGCTGAAGGCCGGCACCAAGTTCGAAGACCTGGCCAAGCAATCGAAGGACACCGGTTCGGCTGCCAACGGCGGCGACCTGGACTGGGCAACCCCGGCCTCCTTCGTCAAGCCGTTCTCCGACGCCATGGTCGCCCTGAAGAAGGGTGAAGTCACCCCGACCCCGGTGCAGACCCAGTTCGGCTGGCACGTGATCAAGCTGGAAGACGTGCGTCCGGCCAAGGTCCCGACCCTGGACGAAGTCAAGCCGCAGATCGCCGAAGCCCTGCAACAGAAGAAGCTGCAGGCTTACCAGGAAGAACTGCGCAAGAAGGCCAAGGTGCAGTAAGCAATTCCCTTCGGCAGTACAAAAAACCGGCAAGCATCCTTGCCGGTTTTTTTATGCCCGCGGATATCTCCATTATCTCCATTGGCCCGGCCTTGATCGTGCCGAATCGAGAAGCCGCTGTGATCCAACCCGCAATACAACCTGCGATATAACCGAAGTATCCCGAGCGATTTGCAGATCTTCTTCTAAAATTGCGCCACGCAACCGAGAAGGCGGAATCTCCGCGAAAAATCCGGCTCACAGATCACTCCCGACCTTCATGGAGCCTGTCGATGCCCCCGCTGCAAACCGTCCTGTCCCTCAATTTCCTGCTGCCCCTGATGGGCATCGTCCTGCTGCTGGCCTGCGTCGTCTTCTGCATCCACCGCGTCATGCGACGCAGCCCGCCGCGCTGGTACTGGCTTGTCTTGTTGCTGCTGCTGTGCGGCGGCACGCTGACCAGCCTGGTCAGCGCCGAATTCGCAGAGGGGCCGGAGATGCCCGCCATCTTCCAGGTCGGCCTTCGCCTGACCGTCCTGGGCATGATCGCCGCCGTCGCGTCGGCCATTTTGCTGGCCACGAAACGCATTCTTGCCCGACGGGAATCAGCAGGCAAAATTCCCCAATAGCTTTTTTGTTTATGAAAAAATGGGAAATACCCATTTAACAAATCGATTTATTTTTTATAAATAATTTTAAAATTAAAATTTATCGGCCTCAAATCAATCATTTCACCAATACGCATTCTGATATTCTTCGATCCTGCTTCAATCGGGGCAAGGCCGCGCGCTCACCAAGCATCAAGAGCAGAAAGAGCCGCGGCATAAAAAGGCGTTACGGGGGGAGGCACATAAAGTCGCTCCGCGGCGCCGCTCATTACACAACATCGTGGTATCAGGAGAGACACCTATGAAAAAGAGTTCCATGCTGCTGCTCGCTGCCGGTCTGACCACCGGCGGCGCCGCGTTTGCGCAATCGACCGTGACCATCTACGGCATCGTCGATACCAGCCTGCACTATCTCAGCAACGCCAACGCCAACGGCAGCAGCGTCATCCGCGTGGATAACGGCGCCATTGCCAACAGCCGTATCGGCTTCAAGGGCACCGAAGACCTCGGCGGCGGCCTGAAGGCCATGTTCCAGCTGGAAAACGGTTTCAGCAGCGACAACGGCGCCATGCTGCAAGGCGGTTCGCTGTTCGGTCGTCAATCGTGGGTTGGCCTGGCAGGCAGCTTCGGCAAGGTCCGCATGGGTCGTCAGAACACCCCGCTGTTCGACCTGCTGGCCGACCACTTCGATCCGCTGACCGTCGGCAACTACGGCAGCAACTCCTGGCTGCCGGCCGCCGGTACCCTGATCCGTACGCCCAACATGCTGCGCTATGACGGCGACTTCGGTCCGGTGTCGGCTGCGGCCAGCTGGGCCTTCGGCGAAAAGGCCGGCTCGACCCGCATGGGCAGCCAGTTCAGCAGCTCGCTGCGCTACACCGCAGGCGCCTTCGCCGTCGGCGGCGGCTTCCAGCAAACTGTGAGCGCGACCAACTCCAGCTACAAGGACACCGTCTGGAACCTGTCGGCTTCCTATGACTTCGGCCCGGCCAAGGTATTCGGCGGCTGGTTCAACATCAAGGATCAAACCGGCACCACCGGCGCCTACATGGCTGTCGACAGCGACACCACCGGCTGGACCACCGCCAGCACCGTCGCGGCCACCACCGGCAACGAACGCAAGGACAACGGTTTCTTCCTGGGCTCCAGCTACAAGGCTACCAGCGCCCTGACCCTGACCGGCGCGTTCTACTACGACAAGAGCAAGAACGTGTCGTACAGCGGCCTGGGCAATGTCGGCGACGGCAAGCGTTACGCCGTGGTCGGCTGGGCTGACTACGCGCTGTCCAAGCGCACCCAGGTGTATGCCACCATCGACTACAACAAGGCCAAGGACGCAGCTGTGTACGAGCTGACCAACTCGGCATCGGGCAAGAACAGCCTGACCACCGTCGGCATGGGCATCCGCCACATCTTCTGATCGGAACTGAACGTTGCCGCGTCCCCGGAGGCGGCAACGGCAAGCTCCCGCCGGAAAACAAAAAGCGCAGTTCCGAAAGGAACTGCGCTTTTTTATCGTCCTGCGTTTGTCTTGCGTTTGTCCTGCGTTCCGGCACGCCCGCCGAAGCGGGCCCTGCCGGATCACTGGACCAAGCCGATCAGCCCACCCACTTGCGGGCGTTACGGAACATGCGCATCCACGGCGAATCCTCGCCCCAGGCATCCGGGTGCCAGGATTGGGTCACCGTGCGGAACACGCGCTCGGCGTGCGGCATCAGCACCGTGAAGCGGCCGTCCGGCGTGGTCACCGAGGTGATGCCTTGCGGCGAGCCGTTCGGGTTGTACGGATAGCCTTCGGTGACGGCGCCCTTGTTGTCGACGTAGCGCATGGCCACGATGGCCTTGGTGATGTCGCCGGTCTGCGAGAAGTCGGCGAAGCCTTCGCCGTGGGCGGTGGCGATCGGCGCCTGGGTGCCGGCCATGCCCTGCATGAAGATCGACGGCGAGTCGGCCACTTCCACGTTCACGAAACGCGCCTCGAACTGCTCGGACTTGTTGCGGGTGAACTTGGGCCAGGCTTCCGCGCCCGGGATCATCGACTTCAGGTTGCTCATCATCTGGCAACCGTTGCAGATGCCCAGCGAGAAGGTGTCGTCGCGGCCGAAGAAGCGCGAGAACTGCTCGGCCAGCTGCGCGTTGAACAGGATGGTCTTGGCCCAGCCTTCGCCGGCGCCCAGCACGTCGCCGTAGGAGAAGCCGCCGACGGCGATGAAGCCCTTGAAGTCGTCCAGCTTGGCGCGGTTGGCGATCAGGTCGCTCATGTGCACGTCGACCGCGGTGAAGCCGGCCTTGTGCATGGCGAACGCGGTCTCGATGTGCGAGTTCACGCCCTGCTCGCGCAGGATCGCCACCTTGGGACGCGCGGCGGCGCCGATGTTCAGGAACGGAGCTGCGATGTCTTCCTGCGGGTCGAACGTCAGCTTGGGCGTGATGCCGGGGTCGGCCGCGTCCAGGATGCGGTCGTATTCGGCGTCGGCGCAGGCCGGGTTGTCGCGCAGGCGGGCGATGCGCCAGCTGGTCTCGCTCCAGGCGCGCTGCAGTTCGATGCGGGTCTGGCTGTAGATGTTCTTGGCGTCGCGCATGAACTCGACCACGTCGCGGTCATTCGGCTTGCCGATGATGTGGCTGCAGGCGCCCAGGTTGAAGCTGCGCAGCACGTTCATGACTTCCGACTTCTCCGCTGCGGCCACCTGGATCACAGCGCCCAGTTCTTCGTTGAACAGCGCGCGCAGGGTCTGCTCGTTGCGGCGCTCGGCGACCTGGGTGGTCCAGTTCTTGGAATCGCCCCAGTCGTCGCCGTGGCCGCCTTCCATGGTCAGGATGTCGAGGTTGACCGAGATGCCGGTGCGGCCGGCGAAGGCCATTTCGGTCAGCGCGGCGAACAGGCCGCCGTCGGAGCGGTCGTGGTACGCCAGCAGCTTGCCTTGTTCGTTGAGTTGCTGGATGGCGTTGAAGAAGCCCTTCAGGTCTTCCGCGCTGTCCACGTCCGGGGTCTCGTTGCCGATCTGCTGCATCACCTGCGTCAGCGCCGAGGCGCCCATGCGGTTCTTGCCGCGGCCCAGGTCGATGGCGATCAGGACGGTGTCGCCCTTGTCGCGGCGCAGCTGCGGCGTGAGCACGCGGCGGATGTCGGTCACCGGCGCGAACGAAGACACGATCAGCGACACCGGCGAGGTGACGGACTTGGCGCCTTCATCGTCGCTCCAGGTGCTGCGCATGGACAGCGAGTCCTTGCCCACGGGGATCGAGATGCCCAGCGCCGGGCACAGCTCCATGCCGACCGCCTTGACGGTGTCGAACAGCGCCGCGTCGTGGCCGGGCTGGCCGCAGGCGGCCATCCAGTTGGCCGACAGCTTGATGTCGCCGATCTCGGCGATCGGGGCGGCGGCGATGTTGGTGATCGCCTCGCCCACGGCCATGCGGCCCGAAGCGGCGGCGTCGATCACCGCCAGCGGGGTGCGCTCACCCATGGCCATGGCTTCGCCGCGATAGCCTTCCAGGCCCATCGCGGTCACCGCCACGTCGGCCACCGGCACCTGCCACGGGCCGACCATCTGGTCGCGTACGGTCATGGCGCCCACGCTACGGTCGCCGATGGTGATCAGGAAGGACTTGTCGGCCACGGCCGGCAGGCGCAGCACGCGGTGCGAGACTTCCACCAGGTCCATGCCGGTCAGGTCCACCGGCGGCAGCTGCTGCTCGACGTGCTTGACGTCGCGGTGCATCTTGGGCGGCTTGCCCAGCAGCACGTCCATCGGCATGTCGACCGGGCTGTTGTTGTGCTCGGGGTCGATCACCTTCAGCTGGCGCTCTTCGGTGGCGGTGCCGACCACGGCGAACGGCGAACGCTCGCGCTCGCACAGGTAGGTGAACAGCTCCAGGTGCTCGGGCGCGATGGCCAGCACGTAGCGCTCTTGCGATTCGTTGCTCCAGATTTCCTTGGGCGCCAAGCCGGACTCTTCCAGCGGTACACGGCGCAGGTCGAACAGCGCGCCGCGCTTGGCGTCGTTGGTGATTTCCGGGAAGGCGTTGGACAGGCCGCCGGCGCCGACGTCGTGGATCGACAGGATGGGGTTCTCGTCACCCAGCGCCCAGCAGGCGTTGATGACTTCCTGGGCGCGGCGCTCCATCTCCGGATTGCCGCGTTGCACGGAGTCGAAGTCCAGGTCGGCGGTGTTCACGCCGGTGGCCATCGACGAAGCGGCGCTGCCGCCCATGCCGATGCGCATGCCGCGACCGCCCAGCTGGATCAGCAGGCTGCCCACCGGCAGGTCGCTCTTCTTGGTGTGCTTGGCCGAGATGTTGCCCATGCCGCCGGCGATCATGATGGGCTTGTGATAGCCCATCACCTGGCCGCCCACGTTCTGCTCGTAGGTGCGGAAATAACCGCCCAGGTTGGGACGGCCGAATTCGTTGTTGAACGCGGCGCCGCCCAGCGGGCCGTCGATCATGATCTGCAGCGGCGAAGCGATGCGTTCGGGCTTGCCGTAGATGCCGCCCTGCGCATGGGCGTCGCGGGACGCCGCCGGCTGCGCCACGTCGCGCGCGTTTTCCCACGGCTGCACGGCATGCGTGACCATCAGGTTGGAGACGGTGAAGCCGGTCAGGCCGGCCTTGGGCTTGGAGCCGCGGCCGGTCGCGCCCTCGTCGCGGATTTCGCCGCCGGCGCCGGTGGAGGCGCCCGGGAACGGCGAGATCGCGGTCGGGTGGTTGTGGGTCTCCACCTTCATCAGGATGTGGGTCAGCTCTTCCGATGCCTCGTAGACGTTGCCGCGGCCGGCGCCGCGCTGGTAGAAGCGCGGCACGGTGGCGCCTTCGATGATCGAGGAGTTGTCGCTGTAGGCGACCACGGTGCCCTTGGGGTTCAGCTGGTGGGTGTTCTTGATCATGCCGAACAGCGACTTGTCCTGCGCCACGCCGTCGATGGTCCAGTCGGCGTTGAAGATCTTGTGGCGGCAGTGTTCGCTGTTGGCCTGGGCGAACATCATCAGTTCGACGTCGGTCGGATTGCGCTGCACCTTGGTGAAGGCGTCCACCAGGTAATCGATTTCGTCGTCGGAGAGCGCCAGGCCCAGCTCGGTATTGGCGCGCTCCAGCGCGGCGCGGCCGCCGCCGATCACATCCACCGACTCCAGCGGCTTGGCCTGCAGTTCGGTGAACAGGCCGGCGGCCTCGTCCGGATGGCGCAGCACGGTCTCGGTCATGCGGTCATGCAGCAGCGCCGCCACGGCCGGGATGCTGGCCTCGGCCAGCTTCTTGGCGCCGCCCAACAGGCCGCTCTTGACCTGCACGTGGTAGATCACGCCGCGTTCGACGCGGTGGATATGGCCCATGCCGCAGTTGTGCACGATGTCGGTGGCCTTGCTGGCCCAGGGCGAAATAGTGCCGAAACGCGGGATCACCACGAAGGCGTCGCCCTCGTCGCTGCCGTTGAACGGGTCGCCGTAGGTGAGCAGGCCGTTCAGGCGCGCCTCGTCTTCCCGGGTCAGCGCCTGGGCGGCGTCGACGAAGTGCAGGTGGCGGCCGGACACGCCGGTGATGGCGGGGTCGACAGCTTGCAGTTGGGTCAGGAGACGTTGGGTACGGAAAGCGGAAAGGGCATTGGAGCCCGGCAGGATCAGCATGGCGAGGTCGAGGCAGTTAGCTTGAATCGGGAAGACTGTCGCAGCATCGCGGCAGGGACCGGTTCACCGACGCCGGGCGCATCCATCGTGCCGCATTGCAACAGGACCGGGCCTGCCGCGGGCAAGGGACGCTGCGCCGGACTGATGAATCGTGCGCGCGTTTGCTGACAAAGCCGGAATTATACAGTGGACGGGGGTGTTCGGCCCACAGAAAGCGAGCGCATCGCCCTCCTTTTGCCGACCCCGGCCTGCGGCCCGCCCGGCGCGCTTTTTGCTGCACCATGAAAAAGCCCGGCCGCAGGGGCCGGGCTGCGCCGCCACCGAGGGCTTCAGCGCAGGATCATGCTGTTTTTCACACCCTTGACGCCCTCCACCTGCCGCGTGATCGCGACCGCCTTGTCGATGGCGGCCCTGGAACTGACGAAGCCGCTCAACTGAACCTCGCCCTTGAAGGTTTCGACCGAGATCTGGCCGGATTTCAGGTCGGGCTCCTTGAACAGCTCGGTCTTGACCTTGGTGGTGATCACCGTGTCATCGAGGTATTCGCCGGTGCTGGCCTGTTTGGAGGTGGATGCGCAGCCGGCCGCGGCAAATGCGAAGGCGGCCGCTACCGGCAAGGCGAAACGACGGAAAGATACGGACATGTGTATTGACTCCTTTGAAACATCGAAAACGTGAAACGCGTCAAACCGCGTTGAAGATCGCTGGAAAACGCCCGTGGCAGGCTGCCGGAGCCACCTTCGGATGCTCGCTGTCATCGGCGGTTCCGGTCCGCGCGTTGTTGCTGTGCAAACTTGCAGCGATTCTTGAAGAAATTCCAAGAACGGTTTCCGTCCAAGGAAAAATATTTTGCATCCCGGCAATATCGAAGCGGCAAGGAAATTTCGATGTATCATTCCGGCCGCATCGGAGAACCGGCCCGCCGGATGGAGACATTGCCATCCTGACCACGACAGAGGCCAACCGGTGACGACGACCAAAGCGGCCTTATCCGCATCAAGACGAACAGAGTGAACAGCACACATCGACAGATCGCCGTCATCGGCGGGGGACTTTCAGGGATTTGCACCGCCTACTTCCTGGCTGCCAAGGGGTATGAAGTGGCCGTCATCGAACGGCGCGCGCACGTCGCCGAAGAAGCCACCTTCGGCAACTCCGGCCTGCTCGCGCCCGGCGCGGCCATGCCGCTGACGCTGCCGGGCGCCTTCGCCACCTTCGCCTGCCGCTTCAAGGAAGAACCGCGCGTGCTGCTGGCCTCGGGCGCCGATTTCGTGCGCAACCGCTGGATGCGCCACACGCGCCAGGCCCAGCAGCAGCGCTTCGCCGCCAACAAGCTGCGCCTGACGCGCCTGTCGGCCTATGGCCAGGAGCTCACGCTGCAACTGCAGGCCCATCACGGCATGGAGCACGAGAACAGCAACGGCGTGTTCCACCTGTTCCGCCTGCCGGCCGAAGCGGCCCGCATGCCGCAGATGCAGGAAGCCGCGCAGCAATCCGAACTCAGGTTCAAGGCCCTGGACACCGCCGCGATCCGCCAGCTGGAGCCGGCGTTCTCGTCGGAGGCGGCGCTGGCCGGCGCCCTGCACTATCCCGACGACATCGCCGGCAACGCCGTGCTGTTCGCCAAGCAGATGCGCAACGCCGCCCAGGCGCTGGGAGTGGCGTTCCATTTCGGCGCCAACGTCAAGGCCATCCAGCCTGAGTTCGGCGGCCGCGTGGCGCTGGAGATCGAGTCGCCGCACCTGGCCGGCCGCATGATGGTGGACGGCGTGGTGCTGGCCGCCGGCATGCAGACCGCCGAGCTGCTGCGTGCGCACGATACCCCGGTGCCGCTGCGCGCGCTGCAGAGCTGGTCGGCCCTGGTGCCGATCAAGAATCCGGACGACGCGCCCAACATGGCCCTGTTCGACGACAGCTACAAGGTCGCCATGACGCGCCTGGGCAACCGCCTGCGCATCACCGGCCTGCTGGGCTTCGTGCCGCCCTCGCAGACCATCCCGCCCAAGGCGCTGCGCAACCTGCTCAAGATCGCCGGCGACTACTATCCGAACGCGGCCAATTACAATCAGGCGCATTTCTGGGCCAACACCATCCCCGTGCTGCCCAGCGGCCTGCCGCTGTTCGGCCCGACGCGCCACGGCAACGTCTTCGTCAACGTCGGCCACGGCGTGACCGGCTGGGCCGCGGCCGTCGCCTCGGCGCGCGTGCTGGCCGACATGGTCGCGGGCGAGGAGCCGGAGCTGGATCCCGACGGTTTCACGCCGCGCGACCTGGCCGCAGGCTGAGCGCCCTCCCCGCGTCTGCCTCACGAAAAATCGGCACGGATTCATCCGTGCCGATTTTTTTCATCTGCGGCTGCTCAGCGCATCGCACGCAATTGACTTAGAATGATTTCGAGTCGTCGCAACACCTCCGCCGCACCCCATCCACTGCAGCAATAACTCATCAGCGATCACAGCCATGAGCGCGCTCTATTCCGTTGCCGAAATCCGTGAAGTCGAGCAGAAAGCCCTGTCCGGATTGCAGCCCTATACCCTGATGCAGCGCGCCGGCTCGGCCGTGGCCGAATACGCCCAGGAGCTGCTGTGCTCGGCCACAGAATCCTCGCCCTCGGTGCTGATCCTGGCCGGCCCCGGCAACAACGGCGGCGATGCGCTGGAGGCGGCCTGCCTGCTGGAAGAAGCCGGCATCGAAGTGGCCGTGCAGCTGCACGCCGACGAAAGCAAGCAACCCGAAGACGCGCGCCGGGCCCTGGCCCGCGCGCGCGAAGCCGAGATCCAGTTCATCGACGACCTGACGCCGGCCGGCCTGCGCGGACAATCGTGGGCGCTGGTGATCGACGGCCTGTTCGGCATCGGCCTGTCGCGCGCGCCGACCAGCAAGCTGCGCGCCATCATCGACTACGTCAACGGCCTGCGCTGCCCGGTGCTCTCCATCGACGTGCCCAGCGGGCTGAACGCCGACAGCGGCAGCATCGTCGGCGCGGCCGACGGCGCCGCGGTCAACGCCAGCCACACCATCACCTTCATCGGCGACAAGCCCGGCCTGCATACCTGCGACGGCAAGGACCACAGCGGGCATATCACCTTGCGCCCGCTGGACATCGACCACGGCTGCTACAAGCCGACCCGCGCCTTCCTCAACGGCCCGCAATACTTCGCCGCCTCGCTCAAGCCGCGCGCCAACAACTCGCACAAGGGCAGCTACGGCGACGTCATCGTCGTCGGCGGCGCGCGCGGCATGGCCGGCGCACCGGTGCTGGCGGCCCGCACCGCGGCCTTCGGCGGCGCCGGGCGGGTCTACCTGGCTTTTGTCGACGACGGCCCGGCCTACGACGGCGAGCATCCTGAACTGATGTTCCGGGTGGCCGACCGCGTCGAGTTCGGGCCCGGCGCGGCGCTGGTGGTCGGCCCCGGCATGGGCACCTCGCGCCATGCCTACGACATCCTCTCGCGCGCGCTCGACAGCGAGGCCGACATCGTGGTCGACGCCGACGCCCTGAACCTGATCTCGGCCGAGCCGACGCTGCAGCACAAGCTGCACGACCGCAACCGCGCCGGCGGCGAGGTGGTCAGCATCATCACGCCGCACCCGCTGGAAGCGGCCCGGCTGCTCGACACCACCACCCAGCAGGTGCAGAACGACCGGCCGCAGGCGGCGCGCCTCCTGGCCAGGCACTTCAACGCCATCACCGTCCTGAAGGGCGCCGGCACCGTGATCGCCTTCCCCGACGGCGAGATGGCGATCAACCCGACCGGCAACCCGGCGCTCTCCACGGCCGGCACCGGCGACGTGCTCTCCGGCCTGTGCGGCGCGCTGCTGGCGCAGGGTTGGCCCACGCGCGCCGCCGCGCTGGCCGCCACCTGGATCCACGGCGCCGCCGCCGACCGCCTGGTGGCCGAAGGCCTGGGCCCGGTCGGCCTGACTGCGAGCGAATTCATCCCGGCCATCAGAGCCGTGTTCAACAACATCATCCGAGACCATGTCCACCACCGTCCTTCCCACGTCGCACACCATCGCACCCACGCCTAAACTCTGGCTGGGCATCATCTTTCTGGTGACGGGGCTGTGGACGCTGTCGCTGCTGGACTCGGCGGGCAAGCTGCTGGCCATTTCCGGCTACCACGTGGTGATGATCGCGTGGATGCGCTACACCATCAACGTGCTGTTCATGGCCGCCACACTGGTGCCGCTGTACCAGCGCCGCACCGGGCGCAGCATCTTCCGCTCCAACCGCCTCAAGCTGCAGCTGGGACGCGGCGCGCTGCTGCTGGGGTCGACGCTGATCTTCTTCTCGGTATTGAGGATCGTACCGCTGGCCGAGGGCACGGCGATGAACTTCTGCGCGCCGCTGATCGTGCTGGCGGTGTCGCCCTGGCTGCTGGGCGAACGCAGCTATGTTTCGCGCTGGATTGCGGTGCTGGTGGGGTTCAGCGGGATGCTGATCGTGATCCGGCCGGGCGGCGACATTCCTCCGCACGGCGTGGCGCTGGGACTGCTGTCGGCGTTCACGATGGCGATGATGTCCATCCTCAACCGCAAGGCCAACCAGGCGGACGACCCGATGGTGACGCTGTTCTACGGCGCACTGGTGGGCAGCGCGCTGTCGACGCTGGCGGTGCCCTTCTTCTGGAGCGTGCACAGCCCGGACCTGGTGGAATGGGCGATCCTGATCTCCACCGGCATCACCGGCACCATCGGCCATTTCCTGCAGAACAGCGCCTACCGGCACGCCGAAGCCTCGGTGCTGACGCCGTTCTTCTACGCCCAGATCATCTCGGCCTCCGGCATGGGCTGGCTGGTGTTCGGCCAGTTCCCGGACGGCCTGACCGTGCTCGGCATCGCCATCATCTGCGCCAGTGGGGTAGGCATCGCCCTGATCGAGCGCCGGCGCCACCACCGCCTGCCGGCCGCGGACCCGATGGAGTCCGTCTAGCGCCGGCCCGGATCGCGCTCAGGCCAGCCGGCCCGCGGCGATCGTGATGGTGCGCGCGCAGCGCGCGGCGATCGAACTGTCGTGGGTCACCAGCACCAGCGTCGAGCCGCGTTCCTGGTTCAGTTCGAACATCAGCCTGATCACCGATTCGCCGGTGGCCGCATCCAGGCTGCCGGTGGGCTCGTCGGCAAACAGCAGCGGCGGCTCGGTGACGAAGGCGCGCGCCAGCGCCACGCGCTGCTGCTCGCCGCCGGAGAGATATTTGGGATAGTGCTTCAGGCGGCTGCCCAGGCCGACGCGCGCCAGCATCTGCTCCGCCTTGGTCCGCGCCTGCGCGTCGCCGCGCAGCTCCAGCGGCAGCATCACGTTTTCCAGCGCGTTGAGGTGGCCCAGCAACTGGAACGACTGGAACACGAAACCCAGCTTGCGCTTGCGCAGCGCCGCGCGGCCGTCTTCGTCGAGCCGGTAGATGTCTTCGCCATCGAGCTTCACGGAACCTTCGCTGGGCGTATCCAGTCCAGCCAGCAGGCCCAGCAGCGTCGACTTGCCGGAACCGGAGGCGCCGACGATGGCCACCGTGGTGCCGGCGGCCACGGTAAAATCGATGCCGGAAAGGATCGCGAGCTGGCCGGATTCGGCCGACGCATCGGCCACGCGTTTGGACAACTGAAGGACTTCAATGGCAGGTACAGCGGAAGCAGCGGGAACAGCAGAAATGGAGATGGCAGCGCTCATGCAGGGCATTCTGGCAATAGGATCCGGGACGGTTGCAGCGCACCGGCGCATGGGCACTGGCTTGAGGCGCCTGATGCGGCTGCTGGCGGGCATCGCCCTGATGCTGGCGGCGATGAGCGCCTATTCTGCCCCAAAAACCCTGCTCGTGCTCGGCGACAGCCTCTCGGCCGAATACGGACTGGAGCGCGGCGCGGGCTGGAGCAAGCTGATGGAACAGCGGCTGCAGAAGAACAAGGTCGACGCCGTCGTGGTCAACGCCAGCATCAGCGGCGACACCACCATCGGCGGTCGCAACCGCCTGCCGGCGCTGCTGGAGAAGAACAAGCCCGACATCGTGCTGATCGAACTGGGCAGCAACGACGCGCTGCGCGGCCTGCAGCTCAAGGCCACCCAGGACAACCTGCAGGCCATGATCGACCTGGCGCGCCAGAACAAGGCCAAGGTGCTACTGGTGGGCATGCAGATCCCGCCCAACTACGGCCCCGATTACACGCGCCGCTTCTCCGACATGTTCCAGTCGCTGGCCAAACAGAACAAGACGCCGCTGGTGCCCTTCTTCATGGACGGCATCGCCGCCGACCTGGATTTGTTCCAGTCCGACCGCATCCACCCCAACGAGCGGGCCCAGCCGATGCTGCTGGACAATGTCTGGCCGCACCTGAAACCGTTGGTGGGCCTGAAGTAGCGGCGCCGGACCAGACCCGCACACGGAAAAAGCCCCTGCCCGCGATAGCGGAACAGGGGCTTTTTTCTGCCTGCGCGCGTCGCGCGAACTCAGTGGCGCGCGTACAGCTCCAGGAAGCGGCGCAGCAGCCCGGTCGACTGCGGCGTTTCGCTGACCTTGTCGCACAGGGCCTTGGCGTCGATGCCGCAACCGCGGTAGACGTCGGCGTAGTAGTTCAGGTGGGCGCGCACGAACGCGGGAGAAAACTCCGGGTGGAACTGCGTCGAGTAGACGTTGTGCTTGTGCTTGATCATGTGGTGCGGATCCATCGGCGAGCGCGCCATCACGACCGCGTCCTTGTGCGGGCGCAGCACCGACTGCATGTGCAGCATGTGGGCCGGGAACTGCTCCGGCAGCACGCCGAACAATTCATCCTTGCGGCAGCAGTCGAAGGTTTCCACGTGCATGGTGCCGGCCGCCCTGCCTGCCGGGTTGTAGCCGACCTCGCCGCCGAAGGCGTAGGTCAGCAGCTGGTGGCCGTAGCAGATGCCGAACATCGGCGTGTCCATGTCGGCGGCGTCGCGGATCCATTCGGCGGTGCGCTCGCTCCAGTCTTCCTTGTCGGTGACCATGGCCGGCGAACCGGTGATGAAGACCGCGCGATAGGTCGACGGGCAGCCAGGCTGCTCGCCTTCGTACACGGTCACGGTCTGGATTTCGCTGCTGCACAGTCCGGCGGCGCATCCGATCTGCTGCGCGTAGCCGCCATAACTGCTCTTGAGGGTTTGGTTGGGATCGCCGGTTTGGATGATCAGGACTGGGGCAGGCATAAAGACTTGGTCGGTATTCAAGGGCAGAACATTGCATCGGCGCATTTCCCTGGTGGAAATGCGCGTGCGACGCCTTTCGAATTCGACTGGAGGCAGCGACAACTCTTACGGCAGCCGGACAATTCAGAAACGACGCAAACGTCCATCCGGATGACAAGGAAGCACTGCCAGAGACGCAAACCGATGCATGTTCCCATCGGCTGGAAAGCTGACAAAACACCAACAAAAAGGCGGAAGACTGAAGTCTGATTTCCCCTGCCCGGCTCCCTCGCGCATCCCGCGGAATGTCGCGCCGGTCTCCATGATGAAACAAAAAGGGCCGCTGGAAAAGCGGCCCTTATAAATTTTTTAGCGAATTGTCGCGCCCATGCCTACAGATCACCGGCATGGGGCGCCGCCGTGCACCGAATCACGAACTCGGTGCGGCGGCTTGCGCCTCATGCATCACTTTGCGGCATCGTCAGCGCTCACCGTGGCGGCGCCCTTGAGCAGCTTGGTCTTGGCCTTCTCGCGCAGGAAGCCGAGGTAAGCCAGCGCCTCCTGTTGCGACAGCGCGTTGGCGATCTGGTCCTGCTCGGTCTTGCGGCGCGCGGCGTCCACGGCCTTGGGCTGCTCCACCTTGGTCACGCGGTAGATCTGGTAGCCCAGGCCCAGGGTCTCGGCGCCCACATACGACGGCAGCTTGGCGGTATCGGCCTTCATCACGGCATTGAAGGCTTCCTCGGTCCAGCCATCGGCCTTCACGCGCGAGACCACCTTGGCGTCGCTGAAGCCGGCGCCGTCGTCCTTGGCCTGCAGTTCAGCCAGGCGCGCCTGGCCGGCCTTGACCGCCAGCGCCTGCTCTTCCTGCAGCAGCACGGCCTTCTGCACGTCGGCCTTCACTTCGTCGAACGGACGCTTGGCCACCGGCTTGTACTCGGTGATGCGGCCGGCCACCAGGGTATTGGGAGCGACCTGCACGGCTTCGGTGTTGTGCTTGGACTTGATCACGTCGTCGGTGAACAGCGCCGTCAGGAACTTGGCGTTGTTGAACGGCGCGGCGCCGGCAGCCGGGTTCGGGTTGCGCATCACGCCGGAGGCGGTCTGGATCTTCAGCTTCAGCTTGTCGGACACGGCCTTCAGGCTGTCGCCGTTTTCGTAGACCAGGTTGCCGAACTGGTCGGCCATCTCGGAGTACTTCTTGGCGGCGATCTGCTTCTTGATCTCGCCGGCGATCTCATCCTTGACCGAATCCAGCGACTTCACGGCGGCCGGCTTGATGCCGGTCACTTCAATCACGTGGTAGCCGAAGTCGGATTCCACCGGAGCGCTGATCTCGCCCTGCTTCAGGCTGAACGCCGCGTCTTCGAACGGCTTGACCATGGCGCCATGGCCGAAGTAGCCGAGGTCGCCGCCGTTTTCAGCCGAGCCCGGATCCTGCGAATTGGCCTTGGCCAGCTTGGCGAAGTCGCCCGGGTTCTTGCGCAGCTGCGCCGCCAGGCCTTCGGCCTTGGCCTTGGCCGCAGCCTTGTCGGCCGCCGGCGCATCCTTCTTGACGGTGATCAGGATGTGGCTGGCGCGACGCTGCTCGTCGGTCGAATACTGCTTCCTGTTCTGCTCGTAGTAGGACTTGATGTCGTCGTCGGTGACGGCCGACTGGGCCGCCACGGCGGCGGCGTCCAGCACCACGTACTCGATGCTGGCCTGCTCGGGCGTCTCGAAGCGGCGGCCGTTCTTGTCATAGAAAGCCTGCAGCATCTCGTCGGTCACCTTGACTTGCGAGGCGTAGGTGTCCGGCTTGAAGTTGAGCATCTGCACCGTGCGTTCCTGGTCGTTCAGGTTCGACAGGTTCTCGGACACGGTCTTGGGCGCGAAGGCGGTGGTCTGGATCGCGGCATTCAACTGCTGCAGCGCCATCTCGCGGCGCAGGCCGGCTTCATAGCTCTTCGGGGTCAGGCCTTGCGCGGCCAGCAGCACGCGGTACTGCTCGTTGTCGAAGCTGCCGTCGGGCTTGGTCAGGCCGGGGATCTGCAGGATGCTTTGCTGCAGCGCCTGGTCGGGCACCACCAGCTTGCTGGCCGCCACTTCGGCGCCGAGGGCGCGCTGGGCGATCAGGTTGTCCAGGATGGCGCGGCGCGTTTCAGGGGTGTCGAACAGCTTGGCGTCGAATTGCTGGCCATAGACCTGGCGCATGCGGTCGAGCTGCTGGCGATGCGCGGCATCCCATTCTTCCTTGGTGATGGTCTGGCCGGCCACCTTGGCCACGCCGCTGTCATCAGTCAGGCGGCTATAGCCTTCCAGGCCGAAGAACGCGAATGACGGGAAAATGAACAGCAACAGCAGGAACTGCATCAGGCGCTGGTGGGTACGAATGAATTCAAACATGAATAGCCAATCAATAAACGATCCGGTCAATGAAAGTGCGCGCCTGCGGTCTTGCCGAACTTCGCCGGGACAGGTAATAAAAAAGGCGAACTCACGTTCGCCTCGATCCGGCGGAGCGGAAAACCACTCTGGCGCACACTCAGTCGTGCACGCGCGACATTATACACATGCCAATGCCCTGCGGCACCTTGCGCAGGGATGCCGATACGGCCGAACGGCCGCTCATCGGTCCATCTGCGCCAGCGCCACGCTGCGCAACTGGAAACGGCCGTCATTGTTGAACAGCCAACTTTCCGACAGCTCGATGCGCCCATTCTTCAGCAGGGCCTCGGGCGGCTTGGGGAAAGGCGCGGTGTTCTTCAGGCTGCCCATGGCGCTGGCTTCGGCGTGCTTGTCCTTGTTGGTGCGCAGGATTTCGCTTTTGACCAGGTTGCCGTCGCGGTCGACGATGTACTTGATCACGATCACCGAACGCAGCAGCGCCTGCGGACGCTCCACATAGACGCTGGTGAAATTGACCTGCGAGATGCGCTTGGCGAGGTCGGTCTTGTAACCGTCTTCGGTGGTGGCGGTGGAGGTGCCGTCGGAGGTGGTCTTCTTCTGCTCGATGATGGACTTGGCCAGCTCGTCGCGCTGCTCCTGGGTGCTCTCCGGCGCGGAACATGCCGCCAGCAGCGCGGCCACGCCCAGCCCGCCCGCGGCCAGCCTGGCGCCCATGCGCCGGGGTCTCCTCGATTGCTTCATTGTTGTTCTCCTTGCGCGCGCGCAAGCTTGCCGCGCGGGAAATCCATCTTCATCGGTTCGGCGGCTTCCCGCCACCTTCCTGTTCGACCGTTTTCGACGCCGGCGATTCCCTGCCGGCGGCCGCATCGATGCTCAAAAAAGCATCATCCATAACTTCAAGCTATAGATCGGATATTACCCCGCTATCACAGGGGCAACTGTCATCCAGCAGTCATATTTGCTACGTAACATCCGCTTGCCTTGAGACCGGCGACACCCCGCAAATGCGCTTCGGCACTGCATTCGGGCAACAAGAACAACGCCGGCCGCCCCACTGTGAGACCACTTCGACATGACGCAGACTTCCTCCCCGGCAGCAGCCCCGCACCATCACGACGGCGATGAGAGCTTTCTCTCGGTGCGCGGCATCGAAAAACGCTTCGGCGCCTTCACCGCGCTGGACCGCGTCTCGCTGGACGTCAGGCGCGGCGAGATGGTCTGCCTGCTGGGTCCGTCCGGCTGCGGCAAGACCACGCTGCTGCGCACCATCGCCGGCCTGGAGCGCCAGGATGCGGGCAGCCTGCACGCAGGCGGCCGCGACATCTCGCAGCTGCCGCCGCAATCGCGCGACTACGGCATCCTGTTCCAGTCGTATGCGCTGTTTCCCAATCTTACCGTCGAAGACAACGTCGGCTATGGCCTGCCCCGCAAGCTGTCGCGCCAGCACAAGCGCGAACGCGTGAGCGCGATGCTGGGCATGGTGGGCCTGTCGGGCAGCGAACGCAAGTATCCCGGCCAACTCTCCGGCGGCCAGCAGCAGCGCGTGGCCCTGGCGCGCGCGCTGGCGCCCTCGCCTTCGCTGCTGCTGCTGGACGAGCCGCTGTCGGCGCTGGACGCCCAGGTGCGCGAGCACCTGCAGCTGGAGATCCGCCGCCTGCAGAAGGAATTCCGCATCACCACGCTGATGGTCACGCACGACCAGGAAGAAGCAATGGTGATGGCCGACCGCATCGCCGTGATGAACCGCGGCCGCATCGAGCAGTTCGGCACGCCCGACGACATCTACCGCCGCCCGGCCTCGCCCTTCGTGGCGGACTTCATCGGCCAGTCCAACTGGCTGCCCTTCACCCGCATCTCCGGTTCGCAGGTGGCGGTCGGCTCGCTGCAGCTGGAGATCCGGCCGGAGGAGGAGGAGCTGGCCAACGGCCGCCTGTTCTGCCGCCCCGAGGCGATCGACCTGTTCCCGCACGACGCCGCCGCCAACCGCTTCCGCGCCCGCGTGGTGGACCGCATCTATCTCGGCAACCGCTACCGGCTGGCGCTGTCGTGCGAGGCGCTGCCGGGCCAGACGCTGCTGGCCGACGTCATGGGCGACGCCCACGAACGGCTGGCCGGCATGCACGGCGGCGACGGCATCTGGATCGCGCTGCCGCGCCAGGCACTGCAGGTCTTCGTCTGATGCCGGAACGAAACGCCATGAATTCTTCCGTCTCCACCACCGCCATCCCCGGCCTCGGCACCGACGTTCCGCTTGTCGACGCCAGGCAGGCCGCGCCGCGCATGTTCGACGGCAGCCAGTTGCTGACCTCGGGCCTGAAGTGGCTGTTGCTGGCCCTGCTGCTGGTCGGCATGGGTTGCCCGCTGCTGTTCATCCTGGACCAGGCGGTGCTCACGCCCGACGGCGCCTGGGCCGGCAGCGCGCCCTTCGTGCGCCTGTTCTCCAACATCAATTTCCTGCCCATGCTGGGCCGCAGCCTCTGGGTGTCCTTCGTCACCGCCGCGGTGACCGTGCCGCTGGCCTACGCCTTCGCCTACGCGTTGCAGCGCACCTGCGTCCCGCTCAAGGGCATGTGGCGCGGCATCGGCCTGCTGCCGCTGCTGGCGCCGTCGCTGCTGCCGGGGATCGCGCTGATCTACCTGTTCGGCAACCAGGGGCTGTTCAAGGAGCTGATGAACGGCGGCATCTATGGTTTCTGGGGCATCCTGCTGGGCGAGGTGTTCTACACCTTCCCGCATGCGCTGATGATCCTGCTCTCGGCGCTGTCGCAGGCCGACGGCCGCCTCTACGACGCCGCTTCCGCCATGGGCGCCTCGCGCTGGCGCACCTTCGCCAGCGTCACGCTGCCGGCCACGCGCTACGGCATCTTCGGCGCCTTCTGCCTGGTCTTCACGCTGACCATCACCGACTTCGGCGTGCCCAAGATCGCCGGCGGCGCCTACAGCGTGCTGGCGGTGGAAGCCTACAAGGCGGTGGTCGGCCAGCAGCAGTTCGGCCGCGGCGCGCTGATCGGCCTGCTGCTGCTGGTGCCGGCGGTGCTCACCTTCGCGGTGGACGCCTGGCTGCAGCGCCGCCAGCGGGCCCAGATGAGCAGCCGCTCGGAAGCCTACGTGCCGCGCCCGGACTGGAAACGCGACGGCTTCAACCTGCTGGCCGTGGCGCTGATCTCGGCCTCGATCCTGATCATGATCGCCGTCGCCATGGGCGCCTCGCTGGTCAAGCTGTGGCCCTACAACCTGGCGCTGACGCTGCAGCACTACGACTTCGACAACATGGACGGCGGCGGCTGGCTGGCCTACTGGAACAGCCTGAAGCTGGCCTGCGGCACCAGCGTGGCCGGCACCATCGTGATCTTCACCGGCGCCTGGCTGATGGAAAAGACGCGCGGTCCGGCGCGCCTGGGTGCGGTATTGAGCCCGCTGCTGCGCTTCCTGTGCTTCCTGCCCATGGCGGTGCCGGGGCTGGTGCTGGGCCTGGGCAGCCTGCTGTTCTTCAACCACCCGGCCAATCCGTTCAATTTCCTCTACGGGACCATGGCGCTGCTGGTGGTGTGTTCGGTGGTGCACTTCTACACCACGGCCCACCTGACCGCCGTGACCGCGCTGAAGCAGCTCGATCCCGAATTCGAGGCCGCCTCGCTGTCGCTGAAGGTGCCGGTGCTCAAGACCTTCCTGCGCGTCACCGTGCCGCTGTGCCTGCCGTCGCTGCTGGAGATCTTCCGCTACCTGTTCGTGTCGTCGATGACGACCGTCTCGGCGGTGATCTTCCTGTACCGCCCCGATACCGTGCTGGCCTCGGTCGCCGTGCTGAACATGGACGACGCCGGCGACGTCGGCCCGGCCGCGGCGATGTCCACGCTGATCCTGCTGACCTCGGCCGCGGCCTCGCTGCTGATGCACTTCGCCGGCAGCGGCCTGGTGACGCGCACCCAGGCATGGCGCCGCGGGCGCGGCCACTGAACCCGATACGTTTCCCCACACTGCGTTCCACGGACGCTTTTTCAACCCAGCCCATCAAAGGCCATCATGAAAAAAACCAAGCTGTTCAAACTGCTCGCATCGGTCATCGGCGCCGGCATGCTGTTCTCGGCACAGGCCGCCCACGCCGCCACCACGCTGACGGTCTACACCGCGCTTGAAGCGGACCAGATCAAGGCCTACCAGGCCGCCTTCCAGAAGGCCAATCCCGACATCGAGATCAAGTGGGTGCGCGACTCCACCGGCATCGTCACCGCCAAACTGATGGCCGAGAAGGCCAACCCGCAAGCCGACGTGATCTGGGGCCTGGCCGCCACCAGCCTGGCGCTGCTGGACAAGGAAGGCATGCTGAGCCCATACGCGCCCAAGGGCCTGTCGGCGATCGAAGCCAAGTACCGCAGCGCCGCCAACCCGCCGGCGTGGGTGGGCATGGACGTGTGGGCCTCGGCCATCTGCTTCAACACCGTGGAAGCGCAAAAGCTGGGCCTGCCCAAGCCGACCTCCTGGGCCGACCTGACCAAGCCGGTCTACGCCGGCAAGATCGTGATGCCGCACCCGGCCTCCTCCGGCACCGGCTACCTGGACGTCTCGGCCTGGCTGCAGATGATGGGCGAAGACAAGGGCTGGGCCTACATGGACGCCCTGCACAAGAACATCGGCCAGTACACTCACTCCGGCTCCAAGCCCTGCAAGCAGGCCGCCACCGGCGAGTTCCCGATCGGCATCGCATTTGAATACCGCGCCGTGAAGACCAAGAAGGAAGGCGCGCCGATCGACGTGATCCTGCCGTCCGAAGGCCTGGGCTGGGACATCGAAGCCACCGCCATCGTCAAGGGCACCAAGAACCTGGAAGCCGCCAAGAAACTGGCTGACTTCTCGGCCAGCAAGGAAGCCATGGCCCTGTACGAAAAGAACTTCGCCGTGGTCGCCATCCCCGGCATCGCCAAGCCGGACGAGCTGCTGCCGTCGGACTACGAAAAGCGCCTGGTCAAGAACGACTTCACCTGGGCCAGCACCAACCGCGACCGCATCCTGACCGAATGGAGCAAGCGCTACGAAAGCAAGGCCGAGAAGAAGCAGTAATCGACGCCCTGTAGCCGCAACACCCATGCCGTCGCCGTGAACCGCGGCGGCGGCATGCCGGGAGGACCTGCAACAACCATGACGGACGACAACAGAGCGTCCGCGCACAACAGGCAACACGACATCTCGCAAACCGAATCCGATGGAGCATCCATGAGCAACACCGATCCCAACCACTTCGACGTCGCCGTCGTCGGTTCCGGCATCCTCGGCCTGGCGCATGCCTATGCCGCAGTCAAGCGCGGCCTGCGCGTGGCCGTGTTCGAACGCACCAACACCCCGCTGGGCGCCTCGATCCGCAACTTCGGCATGGGCCTGGTCACCGGCCAGCCGCCCGGCATCATGCTGGACCTGGCGCGCGAAAGCCGCGAACTGTGGCTCTACCTCGCCGCGCGCGCCAACTTCAGCGCCCGCGAAGCCGGCACCCTGCTGTTCGCCCGCACCGCGGCCGAACACGACGTGCTGCAGGAATTCATGATCGTGCGCGCCCGCCAGCACGAATACCGCGTATCGCTGCTGCAGGGCGAGAAGCTCGAAGCGCTCTACAACGGCCGCTTCCGTCACCACCGCTCGGTCCTGCACGGCACCGAGGACCTGCAGCTGTATTCGCGCGAAGCGATGCCGGCGCTGGTGGCCTACCTGCATTCGCAGGGCGTGCATTTCCGCTTCAACACCCTGGTGCATGGCGCAGCCGACGGCCGCCTGTCGACCACCGCCGGCGAATTCCGCGCCGAGCGCGTGATCGTCTGCTCCGGCCACGACTACCTGACGCTGTTCGCCGAGCGGCTGCAGGCCATGAACCTGAAGCAGTGCCGCCTGCAGATGCTGCGCCTGAAGACCGAAGACGCGCTGCCGCTGACCCACGCGGTGCTGACCGGCCTGTCCTGCACCCACTACGGCGCCTTCTCCGACCTGCCCACCGCGCGCGCGGTGCATGCCGAGATCGAGGAAACCGCGCCGCTGCTCAACAAGCACGGCATCCACCTGCTGGTCAGCCCGACGCCGTACCAGGAGCTGATCGTGGGCGACTCGCACCACTACGGCACCGACTCGCCGCCGTTCAACAGCGAGGAAGTCGACAACCTGATGCTGGGCCTGGTGGAGCACACGCTGGCCACGCGCGTGAAGGTGGTCGAGCGCTGGCAAGGCGTCTACGGCAGCAAGGGCCCCGGCCCGTTCTCGGCGCTGGCCATCGACGACAAGACCACGGCCGTGCTGATGCACACCGGCATCGGCATGAGCGTGGGCCTGGGCCTGGGCGAACGCGTGATGAAGGCGCTGCTGGAGGGCGATGCCCTGCCTTCCGGCAATCCGGCCGCGGCGCCGCTTCCGACCACGGCGCTGGCCTGATCCGGCGGGCCAATGAAAAAACGGCGCCTGCGGGCGCCGTTTTTCATGACCGGAGCATGCCGGACATCAATAGAACAACTTCATCAGCACCGTCGCGAACACCACCATCGCAGCCCCGCCGATGCGGGTCGAGATCTGCGCGAACGGCATCAGTCCCATGCGGTTGGACGATGACAGGATGGCCACGTCCCCGGTGCCGCCCAGGCCGCTGTGGCAGGCCGTGACGATGGCCGACTCCACCGGATACATCTTCAGCCAGGCGCCGACGAAGAACCCCGCCGCCACCATGGCCAGCACGATCACCGCGCAGATCACGAAGTAGGCCGGCGAGAACGCCGCGATCAGCTTGTCCCACGAGACGAACAGCGTGCCCAGGCCGACCAGGATGGCAAAGGTCAGGTTGGTCGACATGAATTTGTACATCTGGTAGGCGCCCACTTCCATGCTCTCGGGAATGGCGCGAGCCACCTTCAGCAGCGCCGCCGCCACGATCATCAGCACCGGCCCCGGGATGCCGGTCAGCGGCGCCATCAGCTCGCCCAGGATGAACAGCGTGCAGCCCAGCAGCAGGCCCGCGCCCATGAGCCGCAGGTCGAGCGGCGCGTCGTCCTTCTTCTCGCGCAGCAGCGCCTGGTCTTCGCCGGTGCGCACCAGCACGCCGTCGCCGCTGTACTGGCGATACTTCTCGCCGAAGCGCTTCAACAGGCCCGCCGACAGGATCGCCACCACGTTGCCGATCAGCGCCGCCGGCACCAGCGACGCGATCAGTTCGCCCTGCGGCGTGCCCAGGATCTGCGAATAGCCGATCGACAACGGCAGCACGCCCTCGCCGATGCCGCCGCCGAGAATCGGCACGACGATGAAGAAGAAAGTGTGCTTGGGGTCGTAGCCGAAGGCCAGGCCCACCAGCATGCCGGCGGCGACCGCGGCGGCGGTGCCGGCCAGCAGCGGCACGAACATCTTCAGGAAACCCTGGATCAGGATCTTGCGGTTCATGCCCAGGATGCTGCCGGCCACCAGGCAGGCGATGTAGAGGTATTGCAGGTTGGCCGTCTTCATCGTGGTGGTGATGGTCTTGAGCGCCGCCGGGTCCATCAGCTTGTAGCCGATCAGCGCCGAAGGCACGAACAGGCACAGGATGGCGGGGCCGCCGATGTGGCGCAGCAGCGGGATGCGGCGACCGACCTCGGACAGCAGCAGCCCGGCCAGCATCAGCACGGCGAAGCCGCCGATCATGTCATTGGGAAGGCGACCGCTGGCTATTGCCAGCACAGTCACCAGCATGACGGCGACGAACATCGGCAAGGGCATGCCGCCGATGCGGAACTGCATGATTGCAAAACGACGGCCGAGCGCCGGCGCGTCCTGCTGGACGGTGGTGGTTTCCATCTTTGTCTCCTGTTGGTATTGGAATTGCCCGGCCCGCCGTCGCGGGCCGGCATGCTGCGAAATGCGTTCAGGCCGCGGCCTGCTGGCGCGGCAGGTCGATCTGCATCCACGGGTTCTGCGCCCGGTGTGTTGCCTCGAAGGCGTCGATCGCGCCGGCATCGGCCAGGGTCATGCCTATCATGTCCAGTCCCTCGGTGAACATGCGCTTCTGGCGCGGCGCAAGCTCGAAGGGATAGGCGCTGCCGTCGGCCGCCAGCACGCGCTGGTTCTGCAGGTCGATGCGCAGCTCCGCGCCGCCGGGGCGGCTGACCGTCTCGGCCAGCGCGGCCACCGACTGCGCCTCCAGCGTCACCAGCAGCAGCCGGTTGTTCTGGGCGTTGAAGTAGAAGATCTCGCCGAAGCTGGGCGCGATCACTGCCTCGATGCCGGCCTGCATCAGGCCCCACACGGCGTGCTCGCGGCTGGAGCCGCAGCCGAAGTTGGCGCCGGCCACCAGGATGCGCGCATCGCGGTATTCGGGCCGGTTCAGCACGAACCCGGGGCGCGGCTGCCCGTCGCCGTCCATGCGCAGGTCGTACAGCACGCCGCGCGCCAGGCCGCTCTTGTCGATGCCCAGCAGGAATTGCTTGGGCATGATCTGGTCGGTGTCGAGATTGTCGATGGTGAGCGGCGCGGCGATGCCGGCCACGGTGTCACGCTTGCTCATGGCGGTACTCCTTGCGTACGTCGACGATGCGGCCGGCCAGCGCGGCGGCGGCAGCCATCGCCGGACTCATCAGGTGGGTCCGGGCGCCGCGTCCCTGGCGCCCCTCGAAATTGCGGTTGGTGGTCGAGGCGCAACGCTGCCCCGGCTTCAAGACGTCGTCGTTCATGGCCAGGCACATCGAGCAGCCCGGCTGGCGCCACTCGAAGCCGGCCGCGATCAGCGCCGCGGCCAGTCCTTCGCGCTCGGCCTGCTCGCGCACGCGGCCCGAGCCCGGCACCACCATGGCGCGTACGCCGGCGGCCACCTTGCGTCCGCGCACCACGGCCGCGACTTCGCGCAGGTCTTCGATGCGGGCATTGGTGCAGGAGCCGATGAAGACATGGTCGACCGCCAGCCCGTCGATGGCCGCGCCGGCGTCCAGGCCCATGTAGTTCAGGGCCTTGGCGACGTTGGCCTGCTCCACCGGCGCCCCCGGCAGCGCCGGGATGCGGCCGCCGACCGGGATCGCCTGGTCGGGGCTGGTGCCCCAGGTGACGTAGGGCGCGACATCTGTGGCGTCGAAACGGTGTTCGATGTCGAAGACCGCGTCCGCGTCCGACTTCAGCGCGCGCCATTGCTCGCTGGCGGCGGCGATCGCCGCGCCCGGCATGTCGCGGATGCGTTCTGCCACATAGCGCACGCTGGTCTCGTCGGGTGCGATCAGCGCGCCGCGCGCGCCGGCTTCCACGGTCATGTTGCACAAGGTCATGCGGGCCTCGGCCGACAGCGCCTCGATGGCGCTGCCGCCATATTCCACCGCATAGCCGCGCGCGCCCTGGGCGCCGATGCGGGCGATGATGTAGAGCACCAGGTCCTTGGCGCTGACGCCGGCGGCCAGCTTGCCGTCGACGCGGATGCGCATGTCTTTGGCCACACGATAGATCAGGGTCTGGGTGGCCAGCACGTGCTCCACCTCGGAGGTGCCGATGCCGAAGCCCAGCGCACCCAGCGCGCCGTAGGTGGTGGTGTGGCTGTCGCCGCACAGCACCACCATGCCGGGCCGGATCAGGCCGATCTCGGGCGCCACCACGTGTTCGATGCCCTGCTCGCGGTCCTGCACGTCGAACAGGTGGATGCCGTGCTTGCGGCAATTGCGGGTGAAGTTGGCGGCCTGCTGGGCGGCGGCGTCGATCATGATGGTGCGCGCGTCGCGCGCCACCGGATGGGTCGGGATCACGTGATCGACAATGCCCATCTGCTTTTCGGGGCAGCGCACCGGCAGCTTCTTTTCGGCCAGCCCGGCGAAGGCCTGCGGGCTGGTGTATTCGTTCATGATGTGCAGGTCGGCGTAGAGCGCGACGTGCTGTTCATCGACGCGCAACACCGTATGGCTGTCCACGATCTTGCGGTAAAGCGTCTTTCCCTCGATTGGTCCCACGATCTCCTCCAGATGCGCCCTGCGATGGAATTCATCGCTTTTGCTGGCGAAATCAGTGTAACTTCATAGCTATCGCGGCATAATTCATACTTCTTTAAGCTATTCTTAAATTTAATTTAACAATAGACCCGCATGGACCCGATCAGCGATCTTGAATTCTTCACGCGCCTGGTGCGCTACGGCAGCCTGTCGGCGCTGGCGCGCGACCTCGGCGTGACGCCGCCGGCGGTCAGCTCACGGCTGGCCCTGCTGGAAAAGCGCCTGGGCGTGCGCCTGCTCAACCGCACCACGCGGCGACTGACCATGACGCAGGAGGGCGAGCTCTATCTGGGCACCGGATCGCGGCTGCTGGAAGAGGTGCAGGAGCTGGAGCGCATGGTGTCGAGCAGCCGCGAGGTGCCGCGCGGCCTGCTGAAGGTGAATGCCACCTTCGGTTTCGGGCGGCGCCATATCGTGCCGGCGCTGTCGGCGTTTCGCCGGCAGTATCCCGAGGTCGAGGTGCAGCTGGATTTGACCGACCGGCCGATGAACCTGGCCGAGTCGGCCTTCGACGTCGGCATCCGCTTCGGCGAACTGCCGGACTCGCGCCTGGTGGCGCGTCGCCTGGCGGCCAACCAGCGCTTCGTGTGCGGCGCCCCGTCCTACCTGGAGCGCCACGGCGAACCGCAGTCGCCCGACGACCTGCGCAGCCATCGCTGCATCGTGCTGCGCGAGAACGACACCGCCTACGGCACCTGGCATCTCAGCCGCGGCAAGCGACACGAGACGGTGAAGGTGCACGGCGCGATGAGCAGCAACGACGGCGAAGCCACGCTGCAGTGGGCGCTGGATGGTCACGGCCTGCTGCTGCGCTCGCAGTGGGACGTGCAGCAGTACATCGACGCCGGCCGCCTGCGCCGCGTGCTGCCCGAGTGGGACCTGCCGCCGGCCGACATCTACGCGGTCTATCCCGAGCGCCTGAACCTGTCGGCCAAGGTGCGCGTGTTCGTCGATTTCCTCGAGAAATCCGTCAGCTTCGCCTGAGGCGAAAACGCGAGCGCGATGCCAGGATCGCTGCATCGCAAAATCGGATGCCTCCCCGCAAAGCCGCGTCCTGCGGCGTTCTTTTTGCTGCGCCGCAGCTCATTTCCAGCCTTGCCCGGCTGTAAGCTTGTGTAAGTTTCAAGCAAGTCCTGCGTAAGGTTGGGGTCGCACACTCGCGCCGTGGACAAGTGGGCCATTACGCAAGCAATGCGGAACCAATATCGCACGTTGTGTAAACCGGGGATGGCTGTCGCGTAGGTCACATCATCTCTGCTGCGTTCTTGCATAACGCCCCATTCGGCCATGTACCGAACCATCTACTAAAACCAAGGAGACAAGCATGACGACAGCATCAGTCAATACGACTGCGCGCGGCATCACATCCGAAGAGCGCAAAGTCATTTTCGCCTCTTCGCTAGGCACCGTTTTCGAATGGTATGACTTCTACCTGTACGGCTCGCTGGCGGCGATCATCGCCAAGCAGTTCTTTGCAGGCACCGATCCCAACACCGCGTTCATCTTCGCGCTGCTGGCCTTCGCCGCCGGCTTCATCGTGCGCCCGTTCGGCGCGCTGGTGTTCGGCCGCCTGGGCGACCTGGTGGGACGCAAGTACACCTTCCTGGTCACCATCCTGATCATGGGCGCGTCGACCTTCATCGTCGGCATCCTGCCCAACTACAACTCCATCGGCATCACCGCTCCGATCATCCTGATCATCCTGCGCATCCTGCAAGGCCTGGCGCTGGGCGGCGAGTACGGCGGCGCTGCCACCTACGTGGCCGAGCACGCGCCTGAAGGCCGCCGCGGCGCCTTCACCGCATGGATCCAGACCACTGCGACGCTGGGCCTGTTCCTGTCGCTGCTGGTGATCCTGGGCGTGCGCACCTCGGTGGGCGAAGCCGCCTTCGCCGAATGGGGCTGGCGCATTCCCTTCCTGGTCTCCATCCTGCTGCTGGCCATCTCGGTGTGGATCCGCATGTCCATGAACGAGTCGCCGGCCTTCCTGAAGATGAAGTCCGAGGGCAAGGGTTCCAAGGCGCCGCTGACCGAAGCCTTCGGCCAGTGGAAGAACCTGAAGCTGGTGATCCTGGCGCTGGTGGGCCTGACCGCCGGCCAGGCCGTGGTGTGGTACACCGGCCAGTTCTACTCGCTGTTCTTCCTGACCCAGTCGCTGAAGGTTGACGGCGCCACCGCCAACATCCTGATCGCAGCCGCCCTGCTGCTGGCGACCCCGTTCTTCCTGTTCTTCGGTTCGCTGTCCGACCGGATCGGTCGCAAGCCCATCATCCTGGGTGGTTGCCTGATCGCCGCGCTGACCTACTTCCCGATCTTCAACGGCCTGACCCACTTCGCCAACCCGGCGCTGGAAGCCGCGCTGCAAAAGGCGCCGGTGGTCGTGACCGCGGATCCGGCCAGCTGCCAGTTCCAGTTCAACCCGACCGGCACCAAGAAGTTCACCTCCTCGTGCGACATCGCCAAGGCCAAGCTGTCGGCCGCATCGGTGAACTACGAGAACGTGGCCGGCCCGGCAGGTTCGGTGGCCACCATCAAGATCGGCGACAAGGTCATCACCTCCTATGACGCCGCCGGCCTGTCCAAGGAAGACGCCGCCGCCAAGGACAAGGCGCTGTCCAAGGAACTGGCTGACGACATCAAGGCCGCCGGCTATCCGACCAAGGCCGATCCCGACCAGATCAACAAGCCCATGGTCCTGCTGCTGCTGTTCATCCTGGTGCTGTACGTGACCATGGTGTACGGCCCGATCGCCGCCGCCCTGGTGGAGATGTTCCCCACCCGCATCCGTTACACCTCGATGTCGATGCCCTACCACATCGGCAACGGCTGGTTCGGCGGCCTGCTGCCCACCACCTCCTTCGCGCTGGTGGCCTACAAGGGCGACATCTACTACGGCCTGTGGTATCCGATCGTAATCGCCCTGGCGACCTTCGTGATCGGCCTGTTCTTCGTCAAGGAAACCGTCCACAACAACATCTCCGCCGAGTAAGCGGAACCGGCCGCCACCGCCGCCATGCGGCGGCCGGCCGCTGCAGTATTCCTTCAAGCTTGGGCCGTTCGGGACTTCGGATCCGGACGGCCTTTTTTCATGGGCGGCGCGTTTTCGGCGCCGGCTTCTCGGCTCGCCCCGCTTTCTCCCGCACCAGCGCCAGCAAGCCCTGCGCGGCAATCGACAGGCTGCGCTCCTTGGGCGTGACGATCAGCAGCGGACGCACCAGCTCGGGCGCGTCCAGCGGGATCGCCACCAGGTTGGGCAGGCGGAACTGGAACAGCGTCAGCTCCGGCACCACCGATACGCCCAGGCCGCTCTCGATCAGCGCCGCCACGGTAGCCAGGTGCTCCACCTCCAATCCGGTATTTACCGTGCCGCTGGGATGCAGCATGGCCTCCAGGTGCTGGCGCACGCTGGTCGAGCGCGCCAGGTGGATCAGTTCGCAGCCGGCCAGCTGCGCCACCTTGATGCGGCGTTTGCCGGCCAGCTTGTGGTCCTTGCGGCAGACCAGGTAGAACGGGTCGGAGCACAGGGGATCGGTATCGAATTCGGTCAGGTTGGTCCCCGGCGCGGTCAGCGCGATGTCGGCCTTGCCGTGGCGCAGCAGGTCCAGGCACTGGTCGGAGATGGCGTCGAACAGCTCCACCTGCACGCCGGGATAGCGCGAGCGGTAATCGGCCAGCACCGGCGGCAGCCAGCCGGCCGCCAGCGACGGCAAGGCGGCGATCGCCACTCGCCCCTTGCGGCGCGCCACGTAGTCGCTCATGTTGGAGAACGCCGACTCGATGTCGGCCACCAGCTGGCGCGCCACTTCCACGAACAGCTCGCCCTCGGGCGTCAAGGTGACGTTGCGCGTGTCGCGCTCGAACAGGCGCGCGCCGGCGGCCGCTTCCAGCTTCTGGATCATGACGCTGAAGGCCGATTGCGAGACGTGGCAGCGTTCGGCCGCGTGGCCGAAATGGCGGCAATCGGCCAGCGCCAGGAAGGCCTGCAGCAGCCGGGTCGAGATATTGGTTTGCATAACGCGGAGCGGGCGGGATTGATTTGAAAATCAGATCAATTGATCGAAAAAATCAACTTTACAACAAAATCGGCGCAAACCTACACTCGCTCCGAATCTGCCCTACCTCCGCACGAGGATCGAACAATAAAGCGGGAAGGCGGAACGGCGAAGAAAAAATCGAACCAGAACCCGGAGACACGCATGCTAGCCCTGCTCGGCTTTATCACGATCGTCCTTTTGTTTACGGCCATCCTCACCAAGAAGATGTCGCCGCTGGTGGCGCTGATCGCCATTCCCATCGTCGCCGCGCTGATCGGCGGCTTCGGCCTGCAAACCTCGAAATTCATCGTCGCCGGCGTCACTTCGATTGCGCCGGTGGCCGGCATGTTCGTGTTCGCCATCCTGTTCTTCGGCATCGTCACCGACGCCGGCATGCTGGACCCCATCATCAGCCGCATCCTCAAGACCGTCGGCAGCCGCCCCACCCGCATCGTGCCCGGCACCGCCCTGCTGGCGCTGCTGATCCACCTGGACGGCTCGGGCGCGGTGACTTTCCTGATCACCATCCCGGCCATGCTGCCGCTGTACGACCGCCTGGGCATCGACAAGCGCATCCTGGCCTGCGTGGCGTCGCTGGCCGCCGGCGTGAACTTCCTGCCCTGGACCGGCCCGATGATCCGCGCCTCGGCCGCGCTGCACATCCCGGTGTCGGACATCTTCACGCCGCTGATCCCGGTGCAGCTGGTGGGCCTGGCCTTCGTGTTCATCGCCTCTTACCTGCTGGGCCTGAAGGAAGAGCGCCGCCTCGGCCTGGGCAAGGGATCGAGCGTCAGCTTCGTGCAGCAGCATGAGCTGACCGAAGCGCAGCAGAAGATCCGCCGCCCGCAGAACTTCTGGATCAACATCGTGCTGACGGTGTTCGTGCTGGGCGTGATGATCAGCGGCAAGATCGATCCGGTGGTGATGTTCATGATCGGCGTGGTGCTGGCGCTGATGATCAACTACCGCGACGTCAACATGCAGCGCGAGCGCATCGACGCCCACGCCAAGGCGGCGCTGCTGATGGCCAGTATCCTGTTCGCCGCCGGCGTCTTCACCGGCATCATGACCAAGTCCGGCATGCTCAGCGCCATGGCCAAGACCGCCGTGGGCTTCGTGCCGCCCGAGATGGCCGGCCACATCCCGGTAGTGCTGGGCGTGCTGTCGATGCCGCTGTCGCTGCTGTTCGACCCGGACTCGTTCTACTTCGGCGTGCTGCCGGTGATCGCCGAGGTCAGCCACATGCTGGGCGTGCCCACCATCCAGGTGGCGCAGGCGGCGCTGCTGGGCCAGATGACCACCGGCTTCCCGGTCAGCCCGCTCACGCCGGCTACCTTCCTCGTATGTGGCCTGGCCGGCATCGAACTGGCCGACCACCAGAAGTACACCATCCCCTTCCTGTTCGGCGCGTCGATCGTGATGACCATCGCCTGCGTCGTGCTGGGACTGTTCCCGCTGTTCTGAGGCGGCACGCAAAGCAACAAGGAGTTCAATCGCCATGAACGGCACCACTGACACCAAGGGACGCGTCGTGCGCATCGGCGCCGGCGCCGGCTACTCGGGCGACCGCATCGAGCCGGCCGCCGAGCTGGCCGAAAAAGGCGACCTCGATTACCTGATCTTCGAATGCCTGGCCGAACGCACCATCGCCATCGGCCAGCAGGCGCGCCTGGCGGATCCGGACAAGGGCTACGACCCGCTGCTGGCCGAACGCATGCATGCGGTGCTGAAGACCTGCGCCGACAAGGGCATCCGCATCGTCACCAACATGGGCGCGGCCAATCCGCTGGCCGCCGCGCGCCGTATCCGCGAGATCGCCCGCGAGCTCGGCCTGCCGCAGCTGAAGGTCGCCGCCGTCAGCGGCGACGACGTGCTGCAGGTGGTCAGGGACTCCGGTTTCGCCATCGAAGACAACGGCCAGCCGGTCGCCTCGCTGGGCGAGCGCCTGATCTCGGCCAACGCCTACCTGGGCATCGCTCCCATCGTCGAGGCGCTGCAAGGCGGCGCCGATGTCGTGGTCACCGGCCGCGTGGCCGACCCGGCGCTGGTGCTGGCGCCGCTGGTGCATGAATTCGGCTGGGCCGCAGACGACTGGGACAAGCTGGGCCAGGGCACGCTGGTAGGCCATCTGCTGGAATGCGCCGGCCAGGTCACCGGCGGCTATTTCGCCGACCCCGGCAAGAAGGACGTGGCCGGACTGGCGCGGCTGGGATTTCCAATCGGCGAAGTCAGCGCCGACGGCAGCGCGGTGATCACCAAGGTGCCGGGCTCGGGCGGCCAGGTCACGGCGCAGACCTGCAAGGAACAACTGCTCTACGAGCTGCACGACCCGCGCAGCTACTTCACGCCGGATGTGGTGGCCGACTTCTCGCAGGCGCAGATCGCCGAGATCGGCCCGGACCGCGTCGCCGTCTCCGGTGGCCGCGGCCGGCCGCGCACCGCCACGCTCAAGACCACGCTGGGTTACCGCGACAGCTTCACCGGCGAAGGCCAGATTTCCTACGCCGGTCCCGGCGCGCTGGCGCGCGCGCAGCTGGCGCTGGAGATCGTGCGCGAGCGCCTGCAGCTGACCGGCGTACAGGCCGATGAGCTGCGCTTCGACCTGATCGGCGTGAACGCCATCTGCGGCGCCGAGATGTCCGCCGCCGCGCCCGAACCGTTCGAAGTACGGGCCCGCGTGGCCGGCCGCACGGCGACGATGAAGGAAGCGGTGCGCATCGGCAACGAAGTCGAGACGCTCTACACCAACGGCCCCGCCGGCGGCGGCGGCGCCACCAAGTCGGCACGCGAAGTGATCGCGGTGCTGTCGATGCTGCTGCCGCGCGAGCTGGCCAGGACATCCGTTCATTTCGAGGAGAGCTGACATGCTGCTGCGTGACATCGCCCATTCCCGCGCCGGCGACAAAGGCGACATCTCCAACATCTCGGTGATCACCTATCGCCAGGAAGACTATGCGCTGCTGGAGCGCGAACTGACCGCCGAGCGCGTGCGCGCACATTTCGCCGGCGTGGTGCACGGCGAGGTGGTGCGCCATGCGCTGCCGCACCTGGGCGCGCTCAACTTCGTGATGCGCCACGCGCTCGGCGGCGGCGTGACGCGGTCGCTGGCGCTGGACGCGCACGGCAAATCGCTGTCGGGCGCCATGCTGAATTTGCATCTGGGCGAAAAATAATTCCGATGATCCGCCGGCTTTCAATAGCGGCGGAGCAGGCCCTGCGCATTGGATGACGCCCGGCCTTGACGCCGTTGATCGATTTTATCGACCGTTGCGGGCGCAAAGAGGGATGTTATGCGATGCGCCGCCACGCGGCTCGCCTCATTCATTGCATGGTGGAAATATAGGCAATAAATTGCCGTTTCCCATCCACTGCAACTGCGGTCATTGCGGCTGTCCAAACGGGGCAAGATTTGGTATCGTCCGCCGGTTATTTATTTCTCGCACCGCATCAGCGCCCTGCTGATCCTTCTCCCCTTATGAAAAAACCAACCCGACTCGGCACCCCGCTTTCCCCGACAGCTACCAAGGTCATGCTGCTAGGCTCCGGCGAACTCGGCAAGGAAGTCATCATTTCCCTGCAGCGCCTGGGCGTGGAAGTGATCGCAGTGGACCGCTATGAGAATGCGCCCGGCCACCAGGTCGCGCACCGCGCCCACGTGATCAACATGACCGACGGCGCTGCCCTGGCCGCGCTGATCGAGAAGGAACAGCCTGACCTGATCGTGCCCGAGATCGAGGCCATCGCCACCGAAACCTTGGTCAAGCTGGAAGAAGCCGGCAAAGCCCGCGTCATCCCCACCGCCCGCGCCGCCTGGCTGACCATGAACCGCGAAGGCATCCGCCGCCTGGCCGGCGAGACGCTGAGCCTGGCCACCTCGCCCTATCGCTTCGCCGACAGCCTGGAAGAACTGAAGGCCGCCATCGGCCAGATCGGTTTCCCCTGCGTGATCAAGCCGGTGATGTCGTCGTCGGGCAAGGGCCAGTCCAAGATCGACGGCCCCGACGAGATCGAAGCCGCCTGGAACTACGCCGCCGCCGGCGGCCGCGTCGATGCCGGCCGCGTGATCGTGGAAGGCTTCATCGACTTCGACTACGAAATCACCCTGCTGACGGTGCGCTCGCTCAACGAAAACGGCGAGACCGTCACCAGCTTCTGCGAACCCATCGGCCACGTGCAGGTCAAGGGCGACTACGTCGAATCCTGGCAGCCGCACCCGATGCCGTCGGCCGCGCTGGAAAAGGCCCGCGACATCGCCCGCAAGGTCACCGAGAACCTCGGCGGCCTGGGCCTGTTCGGCGTGGAGCTGTTCGTCAAGGGCGACATGGTCTGGTTCTCCGAAGTCAGCCCGCGTCCGCACGACACCGGCATGGTGACCATGGTCAGCCAGGTGCAGAGCGAATTCGAACTGCACGCCAAGGCTATCCTGGGCCTGCCGGTGAACACCGCGCTGAAGACCCCGGGTGCTTCCGCCGTGATCTACGGCCAGCACGACGCCCGCGCCATCGCCTTCGACGGCGTGGCCGACGCGCTGCGCATTCCCGGCGCCGACATCCGCCTGTTCGGCAAGCCGGAATCCTTCCAGCGCCGCCGCATGGGCGTGGCGCTGGCCTCCGGCGAAAACATCGAAGCCGCGCGCATCCGCGCCAAGCAGGCTGCGGCCAAGGTGAAGCCGGTCATTCCGGAATAAGCCTTAGGTCGCGCAGTTCCAGAGCCGGGTTCCGATGCAGGTCGGGACCCGGTTTTCTTTTGTCTGCAGCGGCAATGCGCCGGGGCATGGGCGATCTGCGTTTCGTCGTGCCGATCAAAATCAGCCCCCGGCCTGCGCCGGCATGACGGAGGCTTATCAGGCCGCGTCCATGCCGCTCATCAAAACGATATAAACAGTTCTCTCGCCAACGCTGGGTATAATCAGCGCCTCCCACCACAACAGCAGTGTTGCTCACGATCATGAAGTTCGATGTCGCCATCATCGGCAGCGGTCTGGCCGGTCTTTCTGTTGCACTCCACCTCGCCGAAAAGCACAAGGTCGTCGTCATCTCCAAGGGCGAACTGCTCGACGGCGCCAGCAACTGGGCCCAGGGCGGCATCGCCGCCGTGCTCGACTCCGGCGACAGCCATGACCAGCACATCGACGACACCCTGGTGGCCGGCGCGGGACTATGCGACGAAGGCGCCACGCGCTACATCGTCGAACACGGCCGCGAGGCCATCGAGTGGCTGATCGCGCAAGGCGTGCCGTTCACGCGCGACGCCAGCGCCGAACTGGGCTACCACCTGACGCGCGAAGGCGGCCACAGCCAGCGCCGCATCATCCACGCCGCCGACGCCACCGGCCATGCGGTGCAGGTGACGCTGGAGCAGCGCGTGCGCGCCCATCCCAACATCACGCTGCTGGAGCATCACTGCGCCATCGACCTGATCCACTCGCGCAAGCTCGATCCCCAGGCCGAACCGCGCTGCCTGGGACTGTACGTGCAGGACACGCGCGCCGGCCGGGTGCTGGCCATCGCGGCGGCGCGCACGGTGCTGGCCACCGGCGGCGCCGGCAAGGTCTACCTGTACACCTCCAACCCCGACTCGGCCACCGGCGACGGCATCGCCATGGCCTGGCGCGCGGGCTGCCGCGTGGCCAACATGGAGTTCATCCAGTTCCACCCGACCTGCCTCTACCACCCTTACGCCAAGTCCTTCCTGATCAGCGAAGCGCTGCGCGGCGAAGGGGCGTTGCTGAAGCTGCCGCCGTCGGCCGGCGCCGCCGCCGGCACCCGCTTCATGCCGGAACATGACGAACGCGCCGAACTGGCGCCGCGCGACATCGTGGCGCGCGCCATCGACTTCGAGATGAAAAAGCGCGGCCTCGACCATGTCGACCTCGACATCAGCCACCAGAGCCCGGAATTCATCCGCGAACACTTCCCGACCATCATGGCGCGCTGCCTGGAGTTCGGCATCGACATCACCCGACAGCCGATTCCGGTGGTGCCGGCGGCGCACTACACCTGCGGCGGCGTGGTCACCGACATGGCCGGCCGCACCGACCTGCCCGGCCTGCACGCGGTCGGCGAGACCGCCTACACCGGCCTACACGGCGCCAACCGGCTGGCCAGCAACTCGCTGCTGGAATGCCTGGTGCTGGGACGCTCGGCGGCGGCCGACATCGAGCAGGGACTGGCCGCCGACCGGAGCGTCGCCGATGTGCCGGCCTGGGACGAAAGCCGCGTCACCGACGCCGACGAGGAAGTGGTGATCGCCCACAACTGGGACGAGCTGCGCCGCTTCATGTGGAACTACGTCAGCATCGTGCGCACCGACAAGCGGCTGGAACGCGCCCAGCACCGCATCGCGCTGCTCAAGGAAGAGATCGCCGAGTACTACGCCAACTTCCGCATCTCGCGCGACCTGCTGGAATTGCGCAACCTGGTCGACGTGGCCCAGCTGATCGTGGCCAGCGCGCTGACGCGCAAGGAAAGCCGCGGCCTGCATTTCAGCCAGGACTATCCGCGCACCCTGCCGCGCGCCACGCCGACCATCCTGCCCGGCAAGGACGCCTAGCCGCCGTGCGCGGGTGACGCCCTGCAACATGGATTGTCCTTGCCAGGCGAGGCGTGCGGCGACTAGCATTTCAGCAAGGGTCAAGGCCGCCAGCGCCAGGGAGATCATCATGAGCATCACCCGCATCAACAACTTCCGGGCGCGCGAGCATCACGCCGCCGACCTGAAGAACTTCCTGGCCGGCATTCTGCCGGCGATCCGCGCCTCGGCCGGCTGCCAGTCCTGCGAGCTGCTGCAGGACCATGCCGATCCGTCTCGTATCGTGATCGTGGAAACCTGGGACAGCATCGAAGCGCATCGCGAATCGCTGTCGCACGTGACGCCGGAGAGCATCCGCCAGGCCAAGGTGTTCCTCGCCGAGGCGCCCAGCGGGGCCTATTACTCCTGAGCATTACTCCTGAGCATTACTCCTGAATCGCCGCGCTCGGGGATCCTTCCGACCCGGGCCTATTTCCCGCCTGCCGGCTTGCCGCCGCCCCCGGGCGCTGGTGTAATATCCGCCATCGATCGCCCGGGCGTATTGGCATATTGATTGGTATGCCGCCCGCACCTTGATCGCCCCCATATCACCTTTAATCCATTGCGGAACGCCAGCCCGTGCAACGGTCTTCTTTTGCCTACGCGCGCCCCCGAGCGCGCCTGTCCCTTCTTGCGGCCGTCGCCGCCCTGCTGCTCGCATCCGGTGTCGCCCCAGCGGCCCGGGCCGATGAGCCATCGCTGCCCCAGGCGACACAGCCCGGCCAGAAGCGCCCCCGCATCTGCCTGGTGCTCTCGGGCGGCGGCGCGCGCGGCTATGCCCACCTGGGCGTGCTGCAATACCTGGAGAAACTGCATGTGCCGGTCGACTGCATCGCCGGCACCAGCATGGGCGCGCTGATCGGCGGCCTGTACGCCAGCGGCCTGTCGGCCGAGGAACTGGAGCATCGCCTGTCGGCGACCAACCTGTCGGACATCGCCTTCGACCGCAATGACCGCGCCCAGCTGCCGCAATCGCAGCGTGAGGACGAATACCAGTATCCGATCTCGATCTCGGCCGGCTACGACGAAGGCAAACTCAAGCTCGCGCCCGGCCTGGTCCAGGGCAACAACCTGCTGACGCTGCTGCAGAACTGGACCGCCCAGCTGCCGGCCAACATCGACTTCAACCGTTTGCCCATCCCGTTCCGGGCGGTGGCCACCGACCTGAGCCAGGGCACCAAGGTGGAAATGGGCGAAGGCTCGCTGCCGCGCGCCATGCGCGCCAGCATGGCCGTGCCCGGCCTGTTCGCGCCGTTTCGCGTGGGGGAGCGCACCCTGGTCGACGGCGGCCTGGTGAGCAACCTGCCGGTGCAGACGGCGCGGGAGATGGGCGCCGACGTGGTGATCGCCGTCAATATCGCCACGCCGCTGCAGGACGCCGCGGCGCTGCAATCGCCCACGGCGGTGGCGCAGCAGATGGTGGGCATCCTGATCCAGCAGAACGTGCAGGCGCAGAAGGCCCTCCTGGGCGCGCGCGACGTGCTGGTCGAGCCGCAGCTGGCGGGCATCTCCTTCACCGATTTCGCGCGCGGCAAGGATGGCGTCAACGCCGGCTGGGATGCCGCGCAACGCCAGAGCGCGCGCCTCACCGAGCTGTCGCTGCCGCCCTCGCAATGGCAGGCCTACCTGGCCGAGCGCGCGCGCAACGGCAGCGCGCTGGCCAAGGGCACCCGCATCGACGCCATCGAGGTCCGCAGCGGCGCGCACATCCCGGCCGATTACGTGCGCGGCAAGCTGACCGTGAAGGAAGGCGACGTCTATGACGGCGCCGAGCTCAATCGCCAGCTGTCGGCGCTGTCGACCAACGGCGACTTCAACGGCGTGACGCAGGAGATGGTCACCCGCGACGGGCGCAACGTGCTGGTGGTGGATGCGGAAGAGAAATCCTGGGGGCCGCAATACCTGCTGTTCGGCCTGGGCCTGTCCAACAGTTTCAACGGCCGCGGCGGCTACAACCTGCAGATCGGCCACCGCTACCCGTGGATGAACGCCAGCGGGCTGGAGTGGCGCAACGACCTGGTGCTGGGCAATACCCGCATGAGCCTGCAGAGCGAATTGCGCCAGCCGGTGTGGGGCAGCACCGGCGCCTATGTGGCGCCCTATGTGGAGCTCAGCCGGCGCTACCTGGACTACTACCTGGACGGCAGCGATGTGAAGGCGTCCCCGCTCAACGAATACCGCATCGACACCGCCATCGCCGGCGTCGACCTGGGCCTGCCGCTGGCGCGCCTGGGCGAGGTGCGCCTGGGCGTGAACTACCGGCACCAGAGCTATTCCCCCACTTACGACTACGGCCAGTCGCTGCCCAGCGGCAGCGACGGCCAGCCCGCGGCCCGTGTGCGGCTGACCATCGATCAGCTGGACGATGTGCTGTTCCCGCGCAAGGGCTACTACATCTACGCCGAGGCCAACCACGGTTTCGGCGGCAGCGACGCGCGCTACTCCGACGTACAGGCCAAGACGCTGTGGGCCTTCGGCAGCGGGCTCAACACCATCAACATCGCCCTGGAAGGCGCCCGCAGCCTGTCGGCCAACGAAGCCAGCCCCGGCAGCAGCGGCATAGGATTCACGCTGGGCGGCTTCCAGCGCCTGTCGGCCTATGCGCCGGACCAGTTCTCCGGCAACTACCTGTTATATGGCCGTGTCACCTGGCTGCGCGACCTCAACCAGTACAGCCTGGCCGGCCTGCGCAATCCGGTGCTGGGCACCAGCCTGGAGGCGGGCAACGTCTGGCAGTCCAGGGACAATTTCGGCGACGGGCCCTACAAGACCAGCGCCAGCGTTTTCCTGGGCGGCAACAGCGCGGTCGGGCCGATCTACTTCGGCGTCGCCGTGGGGCAGCGCGGCGTGTGGAACGTCTACATGCAGCTGGGACGGGTATTCTGAGGCGCGCCCCGGCGCGGGCTTACTCCGGCGCCGCGGCCGCGGCGCGTTCGCGACGCCGCACGCGGACTTCCTGGGGCGGATAACCGAAGAATTCGAGCACGCTGTTGGCGACCTGGTCGCGGTCGTTGTCCACGCAGATCATGTGATAGCTGTTTTCCAGCACCACCACGCGCGTATCGGCGATCTGCTCCCTGAGGAATTCCGCCGAACGCAGGCTGGTCAGCTCGTCCTCGCGGGCATGCACCACCAGCGCGCTGGCCTTGATGTTCTTCGCGCCCGCCATGGCCCAGCCGCGCAGGCGGTCGACCTGCTTCACGCAGATCAGCGGCACCCAGCGGTAATGGAAGTTGTCGCCGCGTTCGAACTTGGCCTTCACCACCGCGCGCACCAGCGTGTTCTTGATGCCGAAGGGCTCGCCCTCCTCCACCTTCATGCGCGTGGCCAGGCCCGGGATGAAGTAGAACAGCTTGCGCAGCGCGGCATACCAGGGCGTGGACCAGCCGTCGATATAGATCGGCGGCGCCAGCGTGACCAGCTTGCCCTGCGCCGGACCGTGCTGCACGCGCTCGGCCAGCACCAGCGCCACCAGCGCGCCCATGCACATGCCCATGATGTGCAGCTGGTCGTACTGCGGCTGCAGCTCGCGGTACTGCGCCACCACGGCGTCTATCCATTGCTCGGCGCGCACGCCGGCCAGGTCTTCGGGCGTGGTGCCGTGGCCGGCCAGCGTGATGGCGTGCGTCTCCACCCCGGCCTTGGCCAGGATCTTGTGCATCGAGCCCAGGTCGTACTGGGTGCCGCCCAGCCCGTGGATGAGCAAGGCGCCGACACGGCCGCTCATTACGCGCTCCGGCCTGCGGGCGTTGGCGCATCCCCTGCGTCGGTGAAGCGCCAGACGCCGGCCACCAGCGCCAGCTGGTCCTCGGCATCGAGCAGGCTGCGGCTGGCGTCGAGCACCACCGCGCCGCTGCCGTCGAGCCGGAACGGCATGTCGGCGCGCTCGTCGCCGTCAGCGCCGTCGGCGGTGTCGCCGCCATCGAGCAGGCGCCGGCGCAGGCGCGCCTGGTCCAGCGGAGACACCAGCGCCAGCACCTGGTCCAGCGTGCGCAGCTGCGCCGCCGGACGGCCCAGCAGGGCCTCGACATCGCCGCTCCAGGTGAAGGTGAGTTGCTGCGGATCGAGCGTATAGGCCAGCTGCCGGCTGGCCGACAGCGACAGTTCGACCTCGGTTTTCCAGCGCGCGACATCCTCGTGCAACTGCTCGCGCGTGGTCTTGAGCGCGCTGATGAGCAGCGACAGCAGCGACGCCACCGCCAGGTAGACCTGCAGCTCCAGCAAGGCATTGCTGGAATGCAGCTGCACCAGCTCGACGAAGGGCCCGCGGCCCAGGGAGTTGTAGACGAAGGCCATGAGCGAGAGCACCACCACCGACAGCGCGCCGCCGCGGCCGCCCCAGAGGATCGTCACCAGCGCGATGAAGAACAGCGGCACGTAGCTGGTCGAGAAGCTGACGTCGAACACCAGCCGGTCGATGTCGCTATCGAAGGCCAGGTAGGCCGAGACCACCATCGCGATGAACGAGCCCAGGCCAAGCAGGAATTCGGTGCGCGCGATGCCGCCCGAGCGGGTGGCGCGAAACTGCGACCAGCCGGCCAGCACCGGCGTCATGATCAGGATGCCCACCAGGTCGGACATGGCCCAGATGCGCAGCGTCTGCCAGAACGGCTGGCCCTGGGTCAGCTGGAACCACGCGGCGCCGAACAGGCCGCTGACCACGCTGGCGCCCACGCCTATCATCAGCAGGCCGCGCACGAAGAACAGCCCCTCCATCGGGAACGGGGCGCGCCGCACCAGCCACACGGCGATCGCGGCCACGCCGATTTCGTCCAGCGAGAACAGCATCATGCGCAGCAGGTCGCGCTGCTCGACCCAGCCCAGCAAGACCTGGGCGGCCACCAGCAGCACCAGCAGCGGGAACCAGCGCGCCGTGGGCGTGAGCAGCAGCGCGCCGACCGTGATGCCGGCCGGCAGCCAGATGTAGCCGCTGGCGATGAAGGCGCCGTTGAGCTCATGCGAGGTGAAGCCGAACAGGAAATAGACGACAGCCCACGCCAGCGGCGCGACGAGATAATTTGATTTCACCATGGGTCCCCGGAGATGAAGGCGGTGCGTGGTTTGCCGCGATGTGCCGCAATATGCCGCGTATAGCCGTCGCTTGTTGACGCCTATTGCCACCTGTTGCCGCTTACTACGGTCACGCGGCAGCTGCGCGCAATTTTAGCAGGCGCTTGCCGCGGCGCATCTTCCTTACATGTGTGCAGATCAAGGCCATATGTGTAAAATGCGAACAATTCTCATTAAAGTTTGACATCGATGGCCGCCCCCGACATCAGCGTCTCCGACCGCGCTCCCGCAGCCGACTTCAGCCTGCTCTACACGCAGCATCACGGCTGGCTGCATCAATGGCTGCGCGGCAAGCTGGGCAACGCCTTCGACGCCGCCGACCTGGCCCACGACACCTTCCTGCGCGTGCTGGCCGGACGCAGGGTAGCCGACATCAACGAGCCGCGCGCCTACCTGACGACCGTCGCCCGCGGCATCCTGGTCAACTGGTACCAGCGCCGCGCGCTGGAAACCAGCTTCCTGGAGGCGCTGGCCCTGCTGCCCGAAGCCCAGGCGCCCTCGGCGGAACACCAGCACATCATCCTGGAAACCCTGGCCCAGGTCGACGCCATGCTCGACACCCTGCCCGCGCGGGCCAAGAACGCCTTCCTGCTGTCGCAACTGGAGGGGCTGAAGTACGAGGAAATCGCCGAGCGCCTGGGCTGCTCGCTGATCAGCGTCAAGCGCTACATGAAGCAGGCCTTCCTGGCCTGCCTCACGCTGATGGAATGAGCATGCGCGGCCACTCCAGCGCCGGCGCCATCGACGCCCGCATCCTCGACCAGGCGGCCGAATGGCTGGTGCGCCTGCACGACGGCAACGCCTCCGAGGCCGACCGCCGGGACTGCCGCATCTGGCAAAACGCCAGCCCTGAACATGCCCGCGCCTGGGCCCGCGCCGAGGCGCTGATGAACAAGCTCGGCACGCTTCCTCCCGAACTGGCCATGCCGGTCCTGCAGCGCCCGACCGCGCCGGCGCGGCGGGCGGCGCTGGCCAAGCTGGCCGGCCTGATCGCCGCGGTTCCGGCTGCCTGGCTGGGCTGGCGCACGCTGCAAGACAGCGGCCTGACAGCCGACCACCGCACCGCCACCGGCCAGCGACGCGACATCCGCCTGGCCGACGGCACCCGCGTCATGCTCAACAGCGGCAGCGCCATCGACGTGCGCTTCGACGGACAGCGCCGGCTGCTCCGGCTGCGCAGCGGCGAGATCATGGTCACCACCGCCCCGGATACGGCCGCATCGCCGCGCCCGTTCTACGTGGAGACCGCCGAGGGCATGCTGCAGGCGCTGGGCACGCGCTTCTCGGTGCGGCAGGACGACGGCCGCAGCCGGCTGGCGGTGTTCGAGCACGCCGTACGCATCGAGCCGCGCCGCCTGCCGGCTTCGGCCTGGCTGACCGTGCCGGCCGGCAGCAAGGCCACGTTTTCGGCCGACGCCATCGACGCCCTGCAGCCCGCCGGCGCAGCCGACGACGCCTGGACGCAGGGCATGCTGCTGGCCGACAACATGCGCCTGGCCGATTTCACGGCCGAGCTGGCGCGCCACAGGCCCGGCCTGCTGCGCTGCGAGCCGGACGTGGCCGAGCTGCGCGTGTCCGGCACCTTCCCGCTGGACCAGCCGGACCAGATCCTCAGCATGCTGGTCTCGACCTACCCGGTCCAGGCCATGCGCCGCTTCGGCGGCTACTGGGTGACGCTGTCGGCGCGGAGTTGATGGTTTGCCGCGCGCCGGAAATTATTTTTCGCCATCCGCTGATACTTTTTTCGATCCTGGCTGGCAATGGAAGTGAAACCACCTTCTTCCATTGAAAGGATCCGCCCGATGCATCCCCAGCCAGACCGCCTGCGCGCGCGCTCCCTGCGCCAGCCCCCGTTACGCTTGCGCCTCACGGCGCCGGCCTTCGCCGCCCTGCTCGCCTGCACCGTGTGCGCTGCCTGGCACGGCACCGCGCACGCCGCCGATGCCGATGCGCCGACCCTGAACGACAGCGCCCGGCGCAGCTACGACATCCCGGCCGGCCCACTGGGACGCAACCTGTCCTCGTTCGCGCTGGCCTCCGGCATCGCGCTGTCGTTCGAGCCGGCGCTGACCGACGGCAAGTCAGGCCCTGCGGTGTCGGGCCAGATGAGCATGCGCGAGGCCGCGACGCGGCTGCTGGCCGGCAGCGGGCTGGAGATCGTCGGCCGCGCCGACGGCAGCTTCACGCTGCGCCGCGCCACCGCCGGCGCCCAGGCGCCGCAGGCGCTGCCGGCGGTGACCATCACCGCCCAGGCCGAGGCCGGCACGTTGACCGAAGGCAGCGGCTCCTACACCACCCGCGCCACCGGCGCCGCCACCCGCATGCCGCTGTCGCTGCGCGAGACGCCGCAGTCGGTCAGCGTCATCACGCGCCAGCAGATCGAAGACCAGAACCTGCTGACCCTGAACGACGTGCTGCGCCAGACGCCCGGCATCGTCGCCGACCGACTGGACGAGCGCGTGAGCTTTTCCTCGCGCGGCTTCGCGCTCAACACCATGATCGACGGCGTGCCCACGCTTTCCTTCAACAGCGTGGCCGGCGAAACCAGCATGGCCAGCATGCAGGTCTATGACCGCATCGAGGTGGTGCGCGGCGCGGCCGGCCTGCTCAACGGCTCCGGCTCGCCCGGCGGCTCGGTCAACCTGGTGCGCAAGCGCCCCACCGCCGACTTCTCCGGCCATGTCGGCGCGGGTGTTGGCAGCTGGAACCGCTACAGCATGGAAGCCGACCTCAGCAGCCGGCTCAACGAAGCCGGCACCGTGCGCGGCCGCGTGGTCGCCTCGCATTCCGACGGCGGCAGCTTCACCGACAGCAAGAAGCAGAGCGAAGACGTGTTCTACGGCATCGTCGAGGCCGACCTCTCGCGCGACACGCTGCTGTCGGCCGGCGTGGAATACCAGCGCACCGCGATCAAGGGCGCCAACTTCGGGCAAAGTCCGCTGTTCTACGCCAACGGCTCGCCCACCAGCCTGCCGCGTTCGTTCAGCTCGAGCTCGCCCTGGAGCACCTGGAACATGGATACCCAGCGCTACTTCGTCAACCTCGACCACCATTTCGAGAACGACTGGCGCCTGAAGGTGGACGCCGCCCTCATCACCAATGACCGCGACCGCTACAGCGCCGACATCTGGCTCTACCCGGGCAACATCAACGCCGCCACCAACATGGGCACGGTGCAGGTGTCCAACAACCCGGCCACCTCCGTCACCCGTGCGCTGGACGTCTACGCCACCGGCCCCTTCAGCCTGTTCGGCCGCAGCCATACCGCGGTGCTGGGCGCCAACTACAACCGCTACGCCTATGACTACGGCAACTACAGCCGGCTGCTCAACACGGTGGACCGCCAGGCGGTCAACATCGTCAACCTGGGCGCCGTGGCGCAGCCGGACTTCCGCTATCCGATCAACCAGTTCAGCGGCGTGACCGAGGAAAAGGCGGTCTACGGCGCGCTGCGCTTCAAGCCCACCGACGCCTTGTCCATCATCATCGGCAGCCGCCTGTCCTGGTACGACAACGACCTCGTCAGCCGCAGCTGGCAAAGCGGGGCCAACGGCCGCGCGGTGGCCAGCAGCTCGGGCCACGAGAGCGCGGTCTTCACACCGTACGGCGGCATCGTCTACGACCTCGACGACACCTGGTCGGCCTACACCAGCTACACCAACATCTTCCAGCCCAACACGGTGCGCAACGCCAGCAACCAGATCATCGATCCCAAGCGCGGCACCAACCTCGAGTTCGGCGTGAAGGGCGAGCACATGGGCGGCAAGCTCAATACCAGCTTCGCCGTGTTCGAGGTGGAGGAAGACAACGCCACCGAACTCGATACCGGCGCCGGCGCGCTGCCCGACGGCACCACGCCCTATCGCGCCGTCAACGGCGCCAGGACGCGCGGCTTCGAGACCACCATCTCGGGCGAACTGGCGCGCGGCTGGCAGCTCATGGCCGGCTATACCTACAGCGCCAAGTTCACCAGCAAGAACGTGCTGATGAACACCAACTACCCGCAGCGCATGTTCCGGCTGGCCACCAGCTACCGCTTGCCGGGCGCGCTGTCGAAGCTGACGGTCGGCGGCAGCCTGTCTTACCAGAGCGGGATTTCGTATGTGGAGACCTACAGCAACCAGACCGCCTACCAGGGCGGCCTGACGCTGGTGGGCCTGATGGCGCGCTACGAGGTGTCGCCGCAGCTGAGCCTGTCGCTCAACGTCGAGAACCTGACCGACAAGTACTACTACACCGGGCTGGGCGGCTACAACGGCTACACCTACGGCAATCCGCGCAACACCTGGCTGAAGGCGAACTACAAGTTCTGAGCCCGGCGCCGCAAAGCAAAAAGCCCGTCACGGTTCGCGTGACGGGCTTTTTTCATGGGTGCAGGCTGCGTCAGCCGACCACGCGCAGCGAGAAGTCGGCCGCCCGGATGTCCTTGGTCAGGCTGCCGATGGAAATGCGGTCCACGCCGGTCTCGGCGATGGCGCGCACGGTATCCATGTTGATGCCGCCCGAGGCTTCCAGAACGGCGCGCCCGGCGTTCAGCGCCACCGCTTCGCGCATCATCTCCAGCGAGAAGTTGTCCAGCAGCACCGACTCGGCGCCGGCGGCCAGCGCCTCGTTGAGCTCGGCGATGTTCTCGACCTCGACCTGGATGGTGACGCCGGCATTGAGCTTGTGCGCCGCGCCCACGGCCGCGGTGATGCCGCCGGCGGCGGCGATGTGGTTTTCCTTGATCAGGATGCCGTCGTACAGCGCCAGGCGCTGGTTGGCGCCGCCGCCCACGCGCACCGCGTACTTCTGCGCCAGGCGCAGGCCGGGCAGCGTCTTGCGGGTATCGAGGATGCTGGCGCGGGTGCCGGCCACCACGTCCACGTAGCGGCGGGTGGCCGTGGCCACGCCCGAGAGCAGCTGCAGGAAGTTCAGCGCGCCGCGTTCGGCAGTGAGCAAGGCGCGCGCCGGGCCTTCGATGGTGCAGACCTCGGTGTCGGGCTGCATCAGGTCGCCCTCGGCATAGCGCCAGCTGACCTGCAGGCGCGGGTCCAGCCGCACCATGACGGCCTCGAACCAGGGCGCGCCGCACAGCACGGCCTGCTCGCGCACGATCACGCGCGCGATGACGAACTCATTCTCGGGCACCAGCAGCCCGGTGTAGTCGCAATCGCCCACGTCCTCGGCGATGGCCTGGTTGACGTTGGCGTCGAAGGCCGCGTGCAGCGCCGGGTCGAACGGCGCGTAGGGGTTGTCCAGAGTGCTTACGGCGCTGATGCTGGCGCCTGTCTTGATCGCGTGGAGTGTCATGCTGGGCCGATTCCTGCAAACAGTTGCTGTTCGTCTTCAAGGCGGCCGGTGGGCAACGCCTTGGCTTTCTTCCTGGCTGCGAAATCCAGCATGCGGTCGATGCAGACCACGGCTTGTTTGCCGACCGCGGGGTCGACGTGAATCTCGTTGGCTCCGGTTTCCAATACGTGAAGCAGATTCTGCAAGCCGTTCATCGCCATCCACGGGCAATGCGCGCAGCTCTTGCAGGTGGCGCTGTTGCCGGCCGTGGGCGCGTCGATGAAGAGCTTGCCCGGCGCGGCCGTACGCATCTTGTGCAGGATGCCGTTGTCGGTGGCGACGATGAACGACGGCGCGCTGGAAGCCTGCACCGCCGCAATCAGCTGCGAGGTGGAACCGACCACGTCGGCCAGCGCCACCACCGCCTCCGGCGACTCCGGGTGCACCAGCACCAGGGCCTCGGGATGCTCGGCACGCATGAGCTCCAGCTCGACGCCCTTGAACTCGTCGTGCACCAGGCAGGACCCCTGCCACAACAGCATGTCGGCGCCGGTCTGCTTCTGGATGTAGCCGCCCAGGTGCTTGTCGGGCGCCCACAGGATCTTCTTGCCCTGGGCATGCAGGTGCTGCACGATCTCCAGGCCGATGCCCGAGGTCACCATCCAGTCGGCGCGCGCCTTCACGGCGGCGCTGGTGTTGGCGTAGACCACCACGGTGCGGTCCGGATGCTGGTCGCAGAAGGCCGCGAACTCGGCCGCGTCGCACCCCAGGTCGAGCGAACAGGTGGCGTCCAGGTCCGGCATCAGGATGCGCTTTTCCGGGCTCAGAATCTTGGCCGTCTCGCCCATGAAGCGCACGCCGGCCACCACCAGGGTCTGGGCCGCGTGGTCGCGTCCGAAACGCGCCATCTCCAGCGAGTCGGACACGCAGCCGCCGGTTTCCTCGGCCAGGTCCTGCAGGTCGGCGTCGACATAGTAATGCGACACCAGCACCGCTTGCTTTTCCTTCAACAGCTGCTTGATGCGCGCCTTCAGGCTGGCGCGCTCTTCAGGACTGGGCGTCGGCGGCACCTTGGCCCAGGCGTTGGCGGTGCAGCTGCCGCCGGTCTCCATTTGCGGCCGTTCGAATTCGACGACCTTCGTTGCTGTCGCTTGCATGGCGTTGGCTGTTGCTCCGCGATTATTCGATGCCCTGGCTGGCCAGGTAGTCTTCGTAGTTGCCCTGGAAGTCGATCACCTTGCCGTCCTTCACCTCGAGGATGCGGGTGGCCAGCGAGGAGACGAATTCACGGTCGTGCGACACGAAGACCAGCGTGCCGGCGTATTTTTCCAGCGCGATGTTGAGCGACTCGATCGACTCCATGTCCATGTGGTTGGTCGGCTCGTCCATCAGCAGCACGTTGTGGCGGCCCAGCATCAGCTTGCCGTACATCATGCGGCCCTTCTCGCCGCCGGACAGCACCTTGACCGACTTCTTCACGTCGTCGCCGGAGAACAGCAGGCGGCCCAGGATGCCGCGCACGGCCTGGTCGTCGTCGCCTTCTTGCGTCCACTGGCCCATCCAGTCGGTCAGGGTCTCGCCCTTGGCGAATTCCTCGGTCGGATCCTGCGGCATGTAGCCGGGGTTGGCGTTCTCGGCCCACTTCACCTGGCCGTGGTCGGGATGCACGTCGCCGGCCACTTCGCCGCCGATGGTGCGCAGCAGGGTCGTCTTGCCGGCGCCGTTGGCGCCGATGATGGCGATCTTCTCGCCGGCTTCGACCATGATGCTGAAGTTCTTGAAGATGTCGCGGTCGTAGGTCTTGGTGATGCCCACGGTCTCAACGGCCAGGCGGTGCAGCTTCTTCTCGCCTTCGAAACGCACGAAGGGGTTCACGCGGGAAGACGGCTTGACGTCCTCGACCTTGATCTTCTCGATCTGCTTGGCGCGGGAGGTGGCCTGGCGCGCCTTGGACTTGTTGGCCGAGAAGCGGCGCACGAAGTCCTGCAGTTCGGCGACCTTTTCCTTGGCCTTGGCGTTGACCGCCAGCTGCTGCGCGCGCGCCTGCGACGAGGCCAGCATGTATTCGTCGTAGTTGCCCGGATAGACCTTCAGCGTGCCGTAGTCCATGTCGGCCATGTGGGTGCAGACCTGGTTGAGGAAGTGGCGATCGTGGGAAATGATGATCATGGTGGAGTTGCGCTCGTTGAGCACGTTCTCCAGCCAGCGGATGGTGTCGATGTCCAGGTTGTTGGTCGGTTCGTCCAGCAGCAGGATGTCGGGGTTGGAGAACAGCGCCTGCGCCAGCAGCACGCGCAGCTTCCAGCCGGGCGCGACGTTGCTCATCGGGCCCTGGTGCTGTTCGATGGGCACACCCACGCCCAGCAGCAGCTCGCCGGCGCGCGCTTCGGCGGTATAGCCGTCGTACTCGGCGAACTTGGCTTCCAGGTCGGCGGCCTTCATGTAGTCGTCGTCGGTGGCATCCGGATTGGCGTAGATCGCATCGCGCTCGGACATCGCCGCCCACATCTCGACGTGGCCCATCATCACCACGTCCAGCACGCGCATCTCTTCATACGCGAACTGGTCCTGGCGCAGCTTGCCCAGGCGCTCGTTGGTGTCCAGGCTGACGTTGCCGGCCGAGGGTTCCAGGTCGCCGCCGAGGATCTTCATGAAGGTCGACTTGCCGCAGCCGTTGGCGCCGATCAGGCCATAACGGTTGCCGTCGCCGAATTTGACGGAGATATTTTCAAACAACGGCTTGGCGCCGAACTGCATGGTGATATTTGCGGTGGATAGCACTGCGAAAACCTTTTCTAAAATGAAACCTGCGTACGAAAATCGATGCGAAAGCCGCGGTACGCGAAACCATCGATTTTACCACTGAGAGCCGGGCGCGGCTTGACCTGCAGCCTCGCCGGCCGGAGTTTTATTGCCATTTGACAAGCAAAAATGCGGCCCGCCGCTTGCCTGAAATACAATGCCGGGGATTTTTAGCGCCGCGGCTGCGCTCCAAGCCGCTTTACCGCAACGACATCGAACCCATATGAATCAAGCAAAAACACTGGCCTGCGCGGCCCTGCTGGCGCTGGGACTGGCGCAGGCGGCGCACGCCGCCTACAACGTCTGGACCAACGAATACAGCGTGTCCAGGCAGGAGTTGGAGACGGCAATCGCGCCGCAGTTTCCGCGCAAGCTGCGCTACATGGATATTTTCGACGTCACCCTGAGCAATCCGCGCCTGGGCATGGACGCGGCCAACAATCGCCTGACCACCGTGGTCGACGCCCAGATCGCCAACCCGCTGCTGCTGGCCAAGCCGGTCAACGCGGCGCTGACCATGAGCAGCGGCTTCAGGTACGACGCCGCCTCGCGCTCGCTGCGGCTGGATGCGCCCAAGGTGGACAACGTCGACAGCCAGGACCTGCCGCCGCAATACGCGCGCCAGCTGACCGCGCTGGGCAACGCCACCGCCGACCAGCTGCTGCGCGACTATGCGGTCTATACCTTCAAGCCGGAGCAGCTGGAGATGAACGGCAAGCGCTTCGAACCCGGCAAGATCACCGTCGAAAAGGACGCGGTGAAGGTCGAGATCAAGGAGCAGTAAAAGAACGACAAGACAGCCGGGAACGCAGCGGCAAACGCGCCCGGGTTCAGCGCGCGCGCAGCGACGGATAGTCCGACAAGGCCAGCGTGAAGCCGGCCGCGCCCTGCGAATCCAGCACCGCGTGCGCGCCCACCGGCAGCGTCACCAGGTCGCGCACATGGCCGAACGGCAGGCCGGTGACGATGGGCGTGGCGATGCGCCCGCGCAGGAAGGCCAGCATCTCGCCGAAGTTGTAGCCGTTGTCGATCTCGGCCAGCCGGTAGCTGGCGAAGTCGCCCAGCACCACGGCTTTTTGCCGCGCCAGCACGCCGGCGTGCTCCAGCTGCAGCAGCATGCGTTCGACGCGGAAGGGATGTTCGTTCACGTCCTCCAGGAACAGGATGCCGCCCTCGACCTGCGGGAACCAGGGACTGCCCAGCAGGTGCGCCACCATCGCCAGGTTGCCGCCCCAGAGTTTGCCCGCGGCGCGCAGCACCGGGCTGTCGGCGTCGGTCAGGCGGTCGCCGCAGCGCGGGTCGGACGACTCCCGGCCGTCCTCCTCGCTGGGACGATGTTCGTGCACGGTCACGGCCGGCGACGCCAGCGTGCGCCAGAACGCCTGCAGCGCCTCCCAGTTGGGTTCGTCCGCGCCGAAGTCGCCGTTGAGCATCGGTCCGGCGAAGCTGGCCGCGCCGGCCTTGAGCAGCGCCAGGTGCAGCGCGGTGATGTCGCTGTAGCCGACGAACAGCTTGCCGCTGGACGCCAGTCGGCCGATGTCGAGCATCGGCAGGATGCGCGAGACGCCATAGGAGCCGCGCAGCGCCAGCACCACCTCCACCTCGGGGTCGGCCGCCGCCTGCATCAGCTGCGCGGCGCGCGCCTCGTCGCTGGCGCCGAAGCGCTGGTAGCGCTCTTCGTGGCGATAGAAATTCTTGACGCGGCAACCCAGCGCTTCCAGCAAGGCCACGCCGCGCTCGACCGCGGCCGGGTCCGGCGCGTAACCGCCGGGCGCCACCACCGCCACGCAGGTGCCCGCGGGCACCGATGCCCGCACGCTCTCCAGGCTTGCTACGCTTGCCGCTTGCTTCATGCTTGTCCGCCTTGTTGGTTGTCTTGTCGCGATGCGGTTTCCGCCAGTTCTGCCGCGCCCGCCTCGGCCGCCGCCAGCTGGCGCTGGCGCTTCACTTCCTCGCGCCGCATGGCGAAGAAATCCTTCAGCAGCCGGCTGCATTCTTCGGCCATGACGCCGCCTTCCAGTTCCGTATGATGGTTCAGCTGCTCCTGCTCGAACAGGTTCACCACCGAACCGCAGGCGCCGGTCTTGGGATCGGCCGCGCCGAACACCACCCGCGCCAGGCGCGCATGCATCATGGCGCCGGAGCACATCACGCAGGGTTCCAGCGTCACATACAGTTCGCAGCCCGGCAGGCGGTAGTTGCCCAGTTTCTCGGCCGCGCGGCGCAGCGCCATGATCTCGGCGTGCGCGGTCGGGTCATGCTTGCCGATGGGCTGGTTGAAGCCGGTGGCGATCACTTCGCCATCCTTCACCACCACCGCGCCGACCGGGATCTCGCCCAGCGCCCAGGCGTTGTTGGCCTGCTCCAGCGCCAGCCGCATGTAGCCAAGGTCGCGCTCGGAAGGCTGCGGCGCGGCTGCGGGCCCGATAGCGTGGTCCATGTGGGCTCAGTCGGCAGTGACTTCGGCCCAGCAATTGGGCGTTTCGTGCAGCACGATCTTTTGCAGGTGCAGGCCGGTGCCGTAGCGGTCCTTGTAGGCCGCCTTGAGGATGTTGAAGGCGGCGCGCGCCAGGTTTTCCACGGTCGGGATGCTGTCGATGATCACCGTCTTGTGGCCCGGCAGGCTGGCCAGGAAATCGCGCACGGGGGTGTCCTTTTCATAGACCAGGAAGGCGTGGTCCCAGACGTCGACCAGGTGCTCCTTGGCCAGCGACTTGATGTCGGAGAAGTCCATGATCATGCCGTTGTCGGAATTGCCCTCGATGTCGATGACGGCGCCGGTCAGCGTGATCTCCAGCGTATAGCGGTGGCCGTGCAGGTTGCGGCACTGGCTCTTGTGGTCGGGGATGCGGTGGCCGGCGTCGAACTCGAGTTTGCGGGTGATGGTCAGCATGAATCTTTTCTTCAATGAAAGCCCGCCCGCGCAACGCGCGCAGGCAGGCGAAAAACGGCGATAAGCGATTGTAATCAGGAATCCGGGAAACGCCCGGAAACGCTCAGGGAATATTGAGCAGCTTGTGGGTCTGGATGCTCAGCTTCCACTTCGGGTTGTTCTTGACCATCTCGATGGCCATCTTCGTGTTGGCGGCGGCGTCGGGGCCGTCCATCGGCTGCAGCAGGAAGTTCTGGAAGTCCAGCCGCTCGTACTCGTCCAGCGGCTGGCCCGGCTGGGGCACCACCACCTTGAGTTCGCTGCCCTTCTTCACCTTCAGCTCGGAGCCCATCTTGGGGCTGACGCAGATCCAGTCCACGCCCGGCGGCACCTCGATGGTGCCGTTGGTCTCGATGGCGATCTCGAAACCCGCCGCATGCATCGCGTCGATCAGCGGGCCGTCCAGCTGCAGCAGCGGTTCGCCGCCGGTGAAGACCACATACTTGCTGGGCGCGTAGGTCGCCGGCCACAGGCTGTCGATCTTCGCGGCCAGCTCCTGGGGCGACCTGAACTTGCCGCCGTTCTCGCCGTCGGTGCCGACGAAGTCGGTGTCGCAGAAGCGGCAGATGGCGCGGCTGCGGTCTTCCTCCCGGCCGGTCCAGAGATTGCAGCCGGAAAAGCGGCAGAACACTGCCGGACGCCCCGCATGGGCGCCCTCGCCCTGCAAGGTATAGAAGATTTCTTTGATGCTGTAGGTCACGATGTCGGTGCGGGGATGCCGCCAATATTGCGGGGTCATGCCGGGCAATGCGCTGCGGGCGGTTGCGGCGGCGCCTGCATGGCGCCCGGAATTGCCGCCCGGCTTTCGGATTGCTGCGTAAATGCCTGATATTTCGGAAGATTTTCCGAACGGCCAAGGCCGACATTATAGCCCGTCAACCCGCCGCACGCACCCGGCGGGCGCGCTTGTGGCCGCTTGGCAAGGTAGGCCCGAGGCAAATTCGCGACGCGCCGGGGCTTGCAATTCCCGGGGCCAGCCCATAAAATGAGTGCGTACTCATTCATTTTATTGAAAAGCATCGCATGGCCCGTCCCAGAAGCGAAGACAAGCGCAACGCCATCCTCGCCGCCGCCGTCAAGGTGATGGCCGAGCTCGGCGCGGGTGCGCCCACCTCGAAGATCGCCCGCGAAGCCGGCATCGCCGAAGGGACGCTGTTCACCTACTTCGCCACCAAGGACGAACTGCTGAACCAGCTTTACCTGGAAGTGAAGGCCACGCTGCACGAGGCCATGATGCAAGGTTTCCCGCACGGCGCGTCGCTGCGCGAACGGGTGCGCCATGTATGGCACGCCTATGTGCATTGGGGCGCGCTGGATGTGGCGCGGCGGCGCGTGATGCAGCAGCTCTCGGTATCGGCCGCGGTGTTGCCCGCCACCCGCGCCAAGGGTGCCGAAGCCTTCTGCGCGGTCAGCGAGATGATCGCCGAGAGCGTGTCGAACGGCATGCTGCGCGACCAGTCGCCGGATTTCGCCGGCGCCATCATGAGCTCGCTGGCCGACATGACCATCGATTTCATGCTGGCCCATCCGGACCGGGAAGAAACCTACTGCGAGGCGGGTTTCGTCGCCTTCTGGAACGCCATCGGCGGCAAGTGAAACAGGACCGGCGGCGCCGTCAGGCGAGTTGCCGGTTCAGGGGGAAGGTAGGAAGCGGATTTTTCCGTTTTCTTTTTAAATCAATAAATGAGTGATTACACACTCATATTGCATGAAATTGATGGACATCGTCGTTCAGGCAAACCCAAACCTCCAATGAAAGGAAACACCATGAGCACCCAAATCTGGTTCATCACCGGCAGCGCCAACGGCCTCGGCCGCGACATCACCGAAGCGGCGCTTGCAGCCGGCCACAAGGTCGTGGCCGCGGCGCGCACGCCCGCGCAACTGGACGATCTCCTGCGCGCCCATCCAGAACAGCTGCTGCCGGTGCAGCTCGACGTCACCGAGCGCCCCGCCGTCGCGCGTGCCGTGCGACAGGCGATCGCCGCGTTCGGCCGCATCGACGTGCTGGTCAACAACGCCGGCTACGGCCAGATGCTGCCCTTCGAGCAGATGGACGAAGCCGACTTCCGCGCCCAGATCGACACCAACTTCTACGGCGTGGTCGACGTCACCCGCGCCGTGCTGCCCTTCATGCGCGAGCGCCGCAGCGGCCACATCATCAACGTCTCGTCGGTGGGCGGACGCATCGGCGTGCCGGGCATGAGCGCCTACCAGTCCGCCAAATGGGCGGTCGGCGGCTTCACCGAGGTGCTGGCGATGGAAACCGCGCCGCTGGGCATCAAGGTCACCGCCATCGAGCCGGGCGGCATGCGCACCAACTGGGCCCAGCGCGCCCGCGGCAATGCGCCGGAAGTGATGGCCGACTACGAGGAATCGGTCGGCCACTGGATGAAGCAGCTGGTCCAGATCGCCGGCGCCGAGCACAGCGACCCGGCGCGCGTGGCGCAGGTGGTGCTCAAGCTGGCCGGCCACGCGGCCCCGCCCATGCACCTGATGCTGGGCGAAGACGCCCTGCACTACTTCAACATGGTCGAAGAGCAGCGCGTGGCCACGGCCGAGCGCTGGAAGCACGTCACCACCGCCACCGGCTATTCGGAACAGCCGGTGCCGGAACTGCCGGCACAATAAACGGCGGCCCGGTCCGTCATCGCCATGACCACGAAAAGACAACGAAAAGACAAGGAAACACGATGAAAGTATTGATCTTCGGCGCCAGCGGCATGGTCGGACTGGGCGTGCTGCGCGAGTGCCTGGTGGCCGCCGACGTCACCCAGGTGACCACCATCGGCCGCACCCCGGCCGACACCAGCCTGTTTCGCCGCGACCGCATGGACGCCGGCTTCAACTACGCGGTAAGCCACAAGCTGCGCCAGGTGACGCATGCCGACATGTTCGACTACGCCGCCATCGAACCGCTGCTGGCCGGCTACGACGCCTGCTTCTTCTGCCTGGGCGTGTCTTCGCTGGGCATGCGCGAGGACGACTACGCGCGCATCACCTACGACCTGACCCTGGCCGCGGCGCGCACGCTGCGCAGGCTCAATCCGGGGATGCGCTTCGTCTACGTCTCCGGCGCCAGCACCGACAGCAGCGAGCAAGGCAAGACCATGTGGGCGCGCGTCAAGGGCCGCACGGAAAATGCGCTGCTCGGGCTGGGTTTCGGCGGCGCCTTCATGTTCCGCCCGGGCGCGATGATCGCCATGCACGGCGTGCGCTCCAAGACCCTGGCCTACCGCATCCTCTATCCGGTGCTGGGGCCGCTGCTGCCGCTGGCGCGCCTGATCTGGCCGGACCAGGTACTGACCACCGAACTGATCGGCCGGGCCATGCTGGAAGCCGCGCGCCGGGGCGCAGCCAAGGGCGTGCTCGAGAGCCCGGACATCCGCCGCCTGGCCGCGGGCGGCGCCTGAGGCTCGTTCGCAGCTCAGCGCCGCGACTCCGGTCGCCCTCCTGCGCTTGCAACGTTACAACGCGTCAGCGCGTCAGCGCGCCACCTCGAAACTGAGCGTGGCGACATGGCGCACGTCGGTATATTCCTTGCCCTCGATGGTGACCGAACCGTTCACCTTGGCCGTCACCTCCAGCACGTACAGGCCGGGGAACGGCGTGCCCAGCGTCACGGTGCCGTCCTTGGCGGGCGCCAGCACGCGGCGCCAGCCCTCGGAGGTCTCGACGTTGACCTGGGAGGCGGCCACGGCATTGCCCTTCCACATCAGGCGGAAGGTATTGCCGCCGGCCTCGGTGGGCACCAGCTCCAGGTCGTTGACGGCCGTGGTCTCGCTGCGGCCATAGCGCGCCTGGTAGAACACCACGGTGTTCTTGCCGGTGACCTCGCGCGCCGAAAAGCGCAGGTCGCCGGCCGCCGGCGCGCGGTCGATCTGCAAATGGTCGCCGGCGGTGGTCAGCGGCAGGCTGGACGAGGCATCCGCGGGAAACGCCTTGGGCATCTCGATTTGCGGCATGGCCGCATCGCGCTTGGCCAGCTCGCCCGAGTAGACGCGGAAACGGTTGCCGGCGGCTTCGCCGGCGCCATCCTTCTCCAGCCACAGGTAATTGGCGTAGGCCGGATTGGCCAGCGCCAGCGAGGCCGTCAGCGCCACGGCCGACATCAGCTGCTTGCGCCCGCTGCTGAAACAATGGGACACGGTGGCGGGCAAGGCCGTGGTTTTCTTGTTGCTGATCGTCATGATGTTTGCGTTGCGTTCAATGGGCGCCATGGCCTTGCCGACGGGCACGCGATGGCCGGAATCATTTGCCAGGCGGGAGTGCCTTCAAATAATAATAATTCTCATTTGAGATGATACCCGTTTGCACCGGAAAGCTCCATTGATATTCACTTCAAAACGTAACTTTCTCTCCCACCACATCCAGCCGCCTCAACTGGGAATGAAGATTTCTTCCTCAGGCTGAAGCGCAAATCCGCCGCGCTTGATGCGCTGCAGCTCCTCCGCCGGTGGCATGCCGAACATGCGCTTGAACTCGCGGTTGAACTGCGGCGCACTCTCATAACCGACCTGGCCGCTGGCGGACACGGCGCTCAAGCCATAGCGCTGCATCAGCATGCGCGCCCGGTGCAGCCGGATCGCCTTGAGATATTGCAGCGGCGAGCTGCCGGTGGCGGTGCGGAAATGCACGTGAAAAACCGGCACGCTCATATCGGCCTCCTTGGCCATGCGCGCCACCGTCAATGGCTGCATGTGCCGCGCCACCATCAGGCGCAGCGCCCTTGCCACATCCCCGAAACGCCCCTTGCCGATCAGCGAGGCGCGCAACAACGATCCCTGCGCGCCGCTCAAGGCGCGAAAGAAGATCTCGCGCAGCAAGGAGCGCCCCAGCACGCGCGACTCGGTGGCGTCGCCGGCCACCTCGAGCAGCCGTTGCAGCGACGTCCGCATGTGCTCGTCCATCGTCGCCGCAATGCGCGCTTGCGGCGCGGGCAGCTCGGCGCCGCGCGGATCGGTCTCGCGCAGCAGCTCCGTCATGAGCACGGGATCGAGTCGCAGATGCGCGGCCAGCAAGGGCTCGTCCTCGGTCGCCTCGATTTCGCAGACGAACGGCAGCGTCAGCGTCAGCATGCGGTAGTGTTGCGCGTCGGACTCGGACGCCTCGTCGGCCAGGTAGTCCCGCTTGCGGCCCTGGGCCACCAGCAAGATTCCCGGACCGTGCAACACCGGCATGCGCGGCTGCGGCCGGCCGGCGCGCAAGACGCGCAGTTCGGCCAGCGATGTCATGTTGTAGCCCTCATCGGGGGCAAGCGCCGCCAGCAGGTCCGCCGTACGTGACGAGGCGGGGTCTTCGGATGCGTGTGCGCGCTTGATCATGTTCTTCTCCTTCTCAACTTTCCTGTCGCCGCAACCGCTGCGAAGCGGATCGTGACGACAACTGCCCGGTCGCGAACATCGCCCAAAGCGGCCGGCCGCGCCGGTAAAAAAATCTGCCCATCCTCACTCAAACGGCCGGGCCAGCCCTGCCTCAAAACTCCATCCGCACATTCAGGCTGAGCGTGCGCGGCGCCCCGGCGAACATGTAATTGCTGCCGTTGTAGACCCAGTAGCGGTTGTCGGTGAGGTTCTGGATCTGCGCATTCAAGGTGACGTCCCGGCCTGCCAGGTAGGTACGGAACTGCGCGCCGCCGTCGAAGACGGTGTAAGACGGCAGATCCAGATCGGAAGTGGTATTGAGCCTGGAGCGGCCCACGTGACGCCCGCCGGCATTGAGGCTCAGCCCGGGAAACTGCGGTACGCGGTAGCGCACCGACGCAGTGGCCTGGAAGCGCGGCGCGCCGGCGACCGCCCTGCCCGCCATGTCGGCGGAAGTCTGCAGGTACCGGGCGTCCAGGCGCATCACCCCGCCCGCCACCGACAATGCCGGTGTCAGGTCGTAGCGTCCCCACAGATCCAGGCCCTGGTAGCGGGTCTCGCCGTCCTGCACGAAGTCATTGGCGGCATTGACGTATTCGGCCGCGCGCCGGATGCGAAACAAGGCGGCCGTGGCGGCCCAGCGTTCGCGCCCGGCTTTCAGGCCCAGCTCCACCTGCCGGCTGCGGACCGGCCCCATTACCTCGCCGTAGTTGGCCGTACGCCCACCGCTGCCATTGTTGCCGGCGACACCGCCGCGTTCCAGCGCCTCCACATAGCTGCCGTAGAGCGTGGCGCCCTCGGCCGGCTTGAACATCAAGGCCAAAGTCGGCGTCAGCGGGCTCTGGCGATAGGTGCCGCCGGCCGTGCCGTCGTCGTTGTAGTCACGCTGATCGAAGCGCGTATAGCGCGCGCCCGCGATCAGCGACCACCTTTCGTCCAGCGCCAGCGTATCGCTCGCGAACAAGGCATCCTGGACGATGTCGGTGGAACGATACTGCCGGTGGCCATCGTTGCTGATGCCGCCGGTGCCGAGGCTGTTGTCGCGATAGAGGCTGCCGGCGCCCACCGTGGCAATGGTGGCGTCGCGGTCGTCCAGCATCTGGTAGACCTGGCGGCTGGCGCCCAGCGCCAGCTGGTGCGTGACGGCGCCGGTCCGCACCTGACCTTCCAGCATGGCCTGCAGCTGCTGGAACTGGAAACCGTAAATGCCCGCGCTTTGCGATACCGTTGTGTCGCCGGCGGCATTGCCGATCCTCACCGTGCTGTAGACGTAATCCACGTCCTCGCGCGCGTAGCGATAGTCGAGGCGGGCCTTCCAACCCTCCTCGAGCCGCCACTGCAGCCCGGTGCTGACCATGATGTTTTCGTTGTTGAAGTAACTGCCTGCGGGTTGCTGGCGCGTACCCGGCTCGATGGTGGCGGGAATGGGCAATCCCTTGCCCAGCGCAAAGCCCCAGAAGGCGTTGCCCAGCGATTTGCGCCTGGCATACAGCGTATCGAAGCTCAGGGTCAGGCGGCTGGTCAGCTTCAGCTCAAGGGCCAGCGAAGCGGCGTCGCGCACCAGCTCGCCGCCGGTGAAGTAGGTCCCGCCCTGCTCATGCACAAGATTGACGCGGTATCCGAAACGCTTGTCGTCGCCGGCCCGCCCGCCGGCGTCGATATGCTGCGCCAGCAGCGAACCCGTCTTGTAGCCGACGTCCACTGCGAAAACGTTATCATCGACAGGCCGCTTAAGGACGTAGTTCATGATGGCGCCAGGTGCGCCGAAGCCATACATGAAACCGCTCGCCCCCTTGAGCAGTTCGACGCGCTCGAACATTTCCAGCGGCAACATATCGTTACCCCACCCGGGCATGGCCAAGCCATCCATCTTGAGGCCGTCGGTCTCGTCTATGCCCAGCCCGCGCACCAGAATCGACGAGCCGCGGGCGTACTCGCCGCTGGCCGCGGTCACCGAGGGATCCAGGCGAAACGCCTGTTCGACGGTGGTGACCTGGCGCTCCTGGATTTCTTCCCGCTCCACCACGCTGACCGAAAACGGCGTATCCAGCACGGCGCGCGCGCCCAGCGCTCCGCCGGCAATCGCGCGCCTCATGCCCTCGCGACCGGGATCGGCGCCGGCAACCACCGACACCACCGGCAAGCTCGCCATGTCATCATCGCGCCGGCGCAGCACCACGCTGTCGTCGGCGCGGCGCTCGGCTTGCAATCCGCTGCCCGCGAGCAACAGCTCCAGCGCGCGCTCCTTGTCGTAGCTGCCGCGCAAGCCGGCGCTGCGCTTGCCCTGCGCCAATACCGGATCGATCACCAGCAGCGTGTGCGAATGCAGGGCATACAGGTTCAGGGCCTGGTCCAGCGGACCGGCGGGAATGTCGTAGGCCAGCATCCGGCCGGAGGAATCAGGCGAGGCAGCCGCGCGTGCGGACGAAAGCGGGAAGGCACACCACAGCGCGATGACGCCGGCCGCCAGGAAGTGCGCGGCGCACGCAGGCGCAGGCGAAGCCCCGGACGGCCGCCGCCCGGGGGCGGATGCGGATCTGGGGCGAATGAAGTGCATGGTGTTTTATCCTCGTGGTCGATGCAGGAGACGCAGCTCCCATCTCCTTTAACGAACGAGAATAAAAAAGTGCTATGGTTTGGCCGATTTTTTTTCCGGCGCCCGCGTCAGGCTGATCCAGTAGCGGGTACGACGTTCGGCGCGAACGGGGAAAGCGCGCTCCAGCGCCGCCAGCACGCGATCGCTGTCGCCCAGCGGGAAGACGCCGGTGACGCGGATGTCGGCGATATCGTCATCCACGCGGACCACGCCGTGCCGGTAACGCGCCAGCTCCTGCGCCACTTCCGCCAGCGGACGATCGCGCACCACCAGCATGCCATCGATCCAGGCTTGCGCATTGGGATCCAGTTGCGCCACATCGCTCACCCGGTCCAGGTCGAAGTCCGCCTGCTGTCCGGCGGTCAGCGTGAAGCCCTCCCCTGAAACGCCGTGCGGACGAACCCGCACCGCGCCCTGCAACACCTCCACCCGGCTCAGGCCTTGGCTGTCGAGCAGGCCCTCTTCTTTCGTCCGGCGCACGACAAAGCGGGTCCCCAGCGCCTGCACCCGGCCCTGGCTCGTGTCCACCACCACCGGCTGGTCACGCCAGGCGTCGGCATGGGCGGTTTCCAGCATGATGGCGCCGCGCAGCAACACCACCCGGCGCATGCCTTCTTCAAAACGGATATCCACCGCGCTGTCGGTGTCCATGACCATGCGGCTGCCGTCAGGCAGCATCGCCTCGCGCTGCTCGCCGACGCCGGTACGCAGACCCGCGCTCAGCGCCGCCAACTCCTTCCTGCCGCCGAAGCACAACACGGCCAAGGTCGTCGCGCCCGTGATCGCCAGCACACGGCGGCGCGACAGGCGCGCCTTTGCGGGCACGGCGGCGCTGCGCAATGCCTGTCCTGCAGCAGGCTCCGGCACATTGCGCAGCGCCGACTGAAAGGCGAGCACCGAGGTCCAATGCAGGGAATGAGACGGATCGGCGGCCAGCCAGCGGTCGAAATCGGATTGCTCCTGCGCCGACACTTCGCCCGAAGACAGCACCACGAACCAGTGCAAGGCCTGATCCATGGCATCTCCGGCCGGCGCTGCGTGCGGGTCGCTCTCGGGAATATCCGCCGGCATGCTGGGCCTCACCGGCCTCAGCGGGCAGCCGGCACGGCGCCGGCTTCCTGCATGGCGACAAAGCAGGCGCGCGTGGCGGTCAGCATGTGCTTGCGCACCGTGGCCACGGCGATCCCCAGGGATTCGGCGATGGCGCTGTAAGTCTGGCCATCGAATTGCGACATCAGGAAAGTCTCGCGCACCTTGGCCGGAAGGCTGTCCAATGCGCGGTCGATCGCGCCCAGCGTCTGCAGGGCGATCAGGGTTTCTTCATGGGACGGCGCCGCCGTTTCAGGCAAGCTGGACAAGGCGTCGACATAGGCGGCCTCCAGCTTGCGGCGACGATACAGATCGATGACCAGATTCCTGGCGATGCGCACCAGGTAAGGCCGCGCCTCTTCCGGCCTGGGCATGCTGGCGCCGGACGCCACGCGCACGTAGGTATCCTGGGCCAGGTCGGCGGCATCGACCGTGTTGCCCAGCTTGCGTTGCAACCACTGCACCAGCCAGTTGTGATGGCCGCTGTACATCCGGTCCAGCGAATCGCTGCGCTGCGTGTTCAAGGACTGCCCGTTCATAGAGCTATTAATAATCTTTTGCAGAGGAAAATCGTAATCTGATGAATTTCTGACGAATTTGTCAGCTTGACCAGTGTAACGCGTTTCCTAATTTGCATCAGATGACACTTTTTCATTCAGGCAAGACTGATAGTCATCATTCCGCACACGTCGAAAACTTCTCCTTGAATTTTAAGACGACTGGTCATATTATCCTTGCATGACCAAACCCAACACCCGCGAACAGATCTTCGATGCCGCCCTGAAACTGCTTTCCGAGCGCAGCTTCAACTCGTGCAGCGTGCAGGACATCACGGCTGCGGCCGGCGTGCCCAAGGGTTCGTTCTACAACCATTTCGAGAGCAAGGAAGCGCTGGCCGCCGAGATCGTCACGCACTACGGCGTGCTGGGCAAATGGCGCGAGATGCTGCTGGACGATGCGATCGCGCCGCTGGAGCGCCTGCGCCGCTACTTCACCATCGTCAACGGCAAGCTGGCCGAAAGCGGTTACCAGCACGGCTGCATGGTCGGCAACATGAGCGCCGAGCTGGCCGAGCAGAGCCCGATGATCCGCGCCCAGCTGGGCGAAGTCTACGAGCGCTGGACCGACAAGCTGGAATACGCGGTCGCCGCCGGCCAGAAGGAAGGCAGCATCCCCGCCAAGACCGATGCGCGGATCCTGGCGAGCTTCCTGCTCAATGCCTGGGAAGGCACCATCCTGCGGGTACGGGTCGAGCGCAGCAGCGTGCCGTTCGAGCAGTTCATGGATCTGGCGTTCAACAAGATCCTGGCCTGAGCGATCCGGCGGCCCGGCATCCCGCGCAGCACGCAGTACGCAAGGTTTCGACTGTCAGCCTGATCACATCTTCATGCAGCAAAGCCGCCCGCAACCCGGCGGCATTTTTTTAAATCATTTTAAGACGACCGGTCATATTAAACATATTTCAAGCACAAGGACTCCGCCATGAACACCGCAGACACTCCCGCGCCAACCCCATCCGCTCCCGCCGCCGCATCCACCGGCATGGCTCCGCTTTACTGGATGGCCCTGGGCACCTTCGCCATCGGCACTGAAGGCTTCATGATCGCCGGCATGCTGCCCACGGTCGCCAGCGACCTCCATGTCACCCCTGCCATCGCCGGCCAGCTGGTGGTGGCGTTCACCGCGGCGTATGCGATCAGCTCGCCCATCCTGACCGCGCTGACCGGCGCGATCAACCGCCGACTGCTGCTGATCGCGTCGATGACGCTGTTCGCGCTGGCCAACCTGCTGGCCTGGCAGGCGCCCGGCTATGAAGCCCTGCTGCTGGCCCGCATCGTGCTGGCCATGGCCGCCGGCCTGTACGTGCCCAATGCGATGGCGCTGGCCGGCGCCCTGGTGGCGCCCGACAAGCGCGGCGGCGCGCTGGCCATCGTCAGCGGCGGCCTCACCGTAGCGGTGGCGCTGGGCGCGCCGCTGGGCGTGCTGATCGCCGATCGCCTGAACTGGCGCATGACCTTCGCCGGGGTCGCCCTCCTGGCCGCCCTGGCCGTGCTGGGACTGATGCGCGGCCTGCCGCGCGGCATCGGCGCCCACATCCCGGTGGCAAGCCTGAGCGAGCGCCTCAACGCCGCGCGCAACGGCCGCGTGCTGCACGGACTGCTGACCACGCTGCTGTGGGCCACCGGCGCCTATACGATGTACACCTACTTCGCAATCTATCTCAATGAAGTGGTCGACATCCATGGCGCGCACGTGGGCTACGGCCTGCTGCTGTGGGGCGTGTCGGCCGCGGTCGGCGTGATGCTGGGCGGCAGGCTGTCTGACAAGCTGGGTTTTGCCCGCGTCTCGGGTCCGGCGCTGGTGTTCATGATGGCGTCGTTCCTGGCGCTGACGGTAATCGCCTATACGCTCTCGCCGGCGCATGCCTTGCCGCCGGTGTACCTGGCGATGATCGTCTGGGGCGTGTCGGCCTGGGCCTTCTATCCGGCCCAGCAGGCGCGACTGATGAACATCGCGGGCGTGAAGCTGGCCTCGATCGTGCTGTCGCTCAATGCGTCGTTCATGTATCTGGGGTTCTCGCTGGGCGCGGCCGTCGGCGCGCTGACGGTGGCCACCGGTTCGGTGCGCGAAGTGGGCCTGGTGGCCGCGGCCTTCGTGGCCGGCGCGCTCCTGCTGCTGCGCGGCGCCATCCGTCGCGACGCGGCTTGCGTGGCGACGGCCTGAACTGCGCACGGATGACACCCGAGCGGCCTGCCGGGTGTCATCGTCAATTGCAGGAATAGGCGCAAAACGCGGAACCCCGTGCATGTTCAGCGCCGTGTCGCTTTCCTATCATGCCTGCATCGCCGCTTCACCCGATGCGGGACATGACGAAGGAGCTACACCATGCACAGTCAAGCCAACCCCTCTTCCAAGGTCATCCTGGTCACCGGCGCCAGCAGCGGCATCGGCCTGGCCGCCGCTCGCCTGCTGGCGGCGCGCGGGCACCGCCTGATGATAGGCGCGCGCCGCACCGACCGGCTCGAGCAACTGGCCGGCGAGATCCGCGCCGCCGGCGGCGTGGCCGAACTGCGCGCGCTGGACGTCACCGACATGCAGGACGTGCAGGCCTTCGCCGACGCCGCGGCCGAGCGCTTCGGCCGCATCGACGTGATCGTCAACAATGCCGGCGTGATGCCGCTCTCGCCACTGGGCGCGCTCAAGCTCGACGAGTGGAACCGCATGATCGACGTCAACATCCGCGGCGTGCTGCACGGCATCGCCGCGGTGCTGCCGCGCATGCAGGCGCAAGGCGCAGGACAGGTGATCAACATCTCGTCCATCGGCGGGCTGGCGGTGTCGCCCACGGCGGCGGTGTATTGCGCCACCAAGTTCGCGGTGCGCGCCATCTCCGACGGCCTGCGCCAGGAGAACGACAAGATCCGCGTCACCAGCATCTGCCCCGGCGTGGTCGAGTCCGAGCTGGCCGACACCATCACCGACCAGGCCACCCAGGCCCTGATGCGCGAATACCGCCGCATCGCGCTGGACGGCGACGCCATCGCGCGCGCCATCGCCTACGCGGTGGAACAGCCCGACGACGTCGACGTCAACGAGATCGTGGTGCGCCCCACCGCCACCGTCGGCCGCTGATCTGCGGCCTCCTTGCCGGCCTCCACGTCGGCCACTACGTCGGCCTGCAGTCAGCGCTGCAGGCCGGCCATCAGCACGTACTTGGCTTCGACGTATTCTTCGATGCCGTAGTAGCTGCCTTCGCGGCCATAGCCGGAGTGCTTGACGCCGCCGAAGGGCACCGAGGCCGTTCCCACCGAACCGGAATTGAGGATCACCATGCCGGCCTCGACCTGCTGCGACAGCCGCCAGGCGCGGCCGAGGTCGCGGGTGTAGGCATAGGCGACCAGGCCGCATTCGGTATCGTTGGCGCGTCGGATCACCTCGGCCTCATCCTTGAAACGATAGATCGCGAAGACCGGGCCAAAGATCTCGGTCTGCGCCAGCCGCATGCCGTCATGCAGGCCGGTCAGAATGGTCGGTTCGTAGAACAGCCCGCCCCTGGCGTGCGGGCGGGCGCCCAGCGCCACTTGCGCCCCCTGCCGCCTGGCGTCGTCGACCAGCTCGGCGACCTTGTCGAAGCCGGCGCGGTTGATCAGCGGGCCGACCACGAACTCGTCCTGCAAACCCTGGTCGACCCGGATCGCCGCCACTTTCGCGACCAGCGCCGCGACGAAGCGGTCATGCACGCCCTCCTGCACGAAGATGCGGTTGGGGGAAATGCAGACCTGCCCCGAGTTGCGCAGCTTGGCCGCCACCAGGCCCGCCACGGCATCGTCGAAATGCGCGTCGTCGAACACGATGAACGGCGCGTTGCCGCCCAGTTCCAGCGTCATCTTCTTGAGGCCCTGGCCGCAGGCCGCGGCCAGCAGCTTGCCCACCGCCGTCGAGCCCGTGAAGGAGATCTTGCGGATGCGGTCGTCGCCGGTCAACAGCGCGCCGATCTCCTTAGGATTGCCGGTCACCATCTCGAACACGCCTTCCGGAATGCCGGCGCGGCGGGCGTAGTCCAGCAGCAGCCAGGCGGTCAGCGGGGTCTCTTCCGAGGGCTTGATGATCATGGTGCAGCCGGCCGCCAGCGCGGTGGCGATCTTGCGCGTGACCATCATGAAGGGAAAATTCCACGGCGTGATGGCCGCCGTCGGGCCGACCGGCTGCTTGACCACCATCACGGCGGCGTCGGCCGCATGGCTGGGAATGGTGTCGCCATAGACGCGCCGGGCTTCTTCCGCATACCACTCGATGAAGCCCAGGCCGTAGTCGATCTCGCCCAGCGCCTCGGACAGGCACTTGCCGTTCTCGCGCACCATGGTCTCGGCAAAGAGCTGCCTGTCGGCACGCACCAGCTCGAACCAGCGGCGCAGCATGTCGCCGCGCTCCTTCGCCAGCACCCGCGACCACGCGGGGAACGCCGCACAGGTGCGGTCGATTGCCGCGCGCACCTCGGCGGCAGACATATCGGGAGCTTCGCCGACAACGCTCGCGTCGGCCGGGTTGATGACCTTGATCGCCATGATCCTATCCTTTCCGGTTGTTGAAACAAAGAACACGGATTGAATGATAGGATTTGATAACCGCCTTAACGATGGCCTGAAATCTCAAATTCTTGCCTATTCATATGAACAACAAGAACATCCAGCAACCGGACGACCGCACTGGCGCCGCCGCGCTGCTCGCCCGCCTGGCGCCGGACGAGGGTTATAACCTGAGCCCGCTGCCCGATGTGCGCTTCCTGCGCTCCAACCGGCCGCTGGCCTCCACGCCGGTGCTGTACGACCCCGGCATCGTGATCGTCTGCCAGGGCCGCAAGCGCGGCTTCTTCGGCGACGAGGTGTACCTGTACGACGCCAGCCATTACCTGGCGGTCTCGGTGCCGGTGCCCTTCACGATGGAGACCGACGCCAGCCAGGCCGAGCCGCTGCTGGCGATCTACCTGCACCTGGATTTCCGCCTGGCGGCGGACCTGATGCTGGAGATCGACCGTCACGGCGGCCCGCCGCCCTCGGCGCCGCGCGGCATGTTCTCGACCGCCATGGACGACCGCATGGCCGCATCCGTACTGCGCTTCCTGGCGGCGATGGCCGCGCCGATGGAAGCCGCCATCCTCGGTCCGGCGCTGCTGCGCGAGCTCTATTTCCATGTGCTGGCCGGCGAGCAAGGCCACTCGATGCGCGCGGCGCTGGCCATGCAGGGCCAGTTCGGCAAGATCGCGCGGGCGCTGCGCCGCATCCACGCCGCGTATCGCCAGGCGCTGGACGTGGAGTCGTTGGCCGGCGAGTCGGGCATGAGCGTGCCCAGCTTCCACACGCATTTTCGCAGCGTCACCCAGACCTCGCCGATGCAATACCTGAAGTCCACGCGGCTGCACCAGGCGCGGCTGCTGATGGTGCGCAACGGCGTGACGGCGGCGGCCGCCAGCAACGAGGTCGGCTACGAGAGCCCGTCGCAGTTCAGCCGCGAATTCAAGCGCCTGTTCGGTCGCAGCCCGATGGAAGAAGCGCGCCGCATGAAGGCGGAATTCGCGCTGCCGCCGCCGCATGCGGGATCACCCTTCGTTTCTTCACATTGAGCTTCGTATCGACCTCAGTACCGGCGGCGTCGCAGGTAAAATCGGCATCCATCACGACAACACATCAACGCACGGAGACACCAGCATGAGCAAGAACGACGCCGCCGTATCGCCGGCCGAACTGATCGACGCCCGCATCGCCGAGCTCGGCGACTGGCGCGGCGAGCAACTGGCCCGCGTGCGCGCGCTGATCAAAGAAGCGCTGCCGGACGTGACCGAGGAGTGGAAATGGCGCGGCGTGCCGGTGTGGGAGTCCGGCGGCATCCTGTGCACCGGCGAGAGCTACAAGCACTACATCAAGCTGACCTTCGCCAAGGGCGCAGCGCTGGAGGACCCAGCCGGCCTGTTCAATGCCTCGCTGGAGGGCAACACGCGGCGCGCGATCGACCTGCATGAAGGCGCCCAGTTGGACGGGAAGGCCTTCCAGGCGCTGGTGCGCTCGGCCGCGCAGCTGAACCACGCCGGCCGGGCCAAGAAGAAGGCCGGCTGAAACAGGCGGCCAAACGTACGGGGCAAAGCCGGCTGCTGGTACACTTCGGGCCTGTTTCCCCACCCTCGCTCCTGCTGCCATGACCACGCCCGCCATCACCCAGTTCAAGCTGCAATCCCCGCTCGCCGAAATCGACTACCCGCGCGAAGACCGCCGGCTGGACGGCAACCCGAAGCGCACCACCTGGAACCACTTCAGCAGCGCCGCCGGCGACCTCAACGCCGGCGTCTGGGCCTGCGAAAAAGGCAGCTGGCGCATCGCCTTCGCGCCGACCAAGGACGAATACTTCTACGTGCTGGAAGGCCGCTGCCGCGTCATCGATGAAGGCGGCCACGCCGCCGAGGCCGGCCCCGGCGACGCCATGGTGATCCCGGCGGGATTCAAGGGCGTCTTCGAGGTGGTGGAACCGATACGCAAGCACTACGTCATCATCGAGCGCGCCGGCTGAGCGGCCCTGCGGGTACAAGCTCGCCCATGAAAAAGCCCGCATTGCGCGGGCTTTTTACTTTGCGTCGCCGGCACAGGCCGGTACAAGCAGGATCAGGCTGCGGCAGCAGCCTTTGCGGCAGCCGCGCGCGCCTTGTGCAGCTTGCGGTAGCTGTCGAGCAGGCGCTGGTGCCGGTCCAGGCCTTCCAGCTGCATGCTGGTCGGCGCCAGTCCGTAAAACCGCACGCTGCCGTCCACCGAACCCAGCGCCGCGTCCATGCGCGCGTCGCCGAACATCTTGCGGAAGTTGACCACGTAGTCGTCCAGCTCAAGGTCCTCGTCCAGCGTCACCTCCAGCACCACGTTCAGCGCCTGGTAGAACAGCCCGCGCTCCACCGAGTTGTCGTTGTACTGCAGGAAGGCGCCCACCAGCTCGTGCGCCTCTTCAAACTGCTGCAGCGCGAGCCGGATCAGCAGCTTCAGCTCCAGCACGGTGAGCTGGCCCCATTCGGTGTTCTCGTCGAAGTCGATGCCGATCAGGGTGGCGATGTCGGAGTACTCGTCGAGCTCGTTGTTTTCCAGGCGGTCCAGCAGCGCCTCCAGCGCGTCGTCGTCCAGGCGATGCAGGTTCAGCACGTCGGAACGGAACAGCAGCGCCTTGTTGGTGTTGTCCCAGACCAGGTCTTCCACCGGATAGACCTCAGAATAGCCCGGCACCAGGATGCGGCAGGCCGTGGCGCCCAGCTGGTCGTAGACGGCGGTATAGACCTCCTTGCCCAGGTCCTTGAGGATACCGAACAGGGTCGCCGCTTCCTCGGCGTTGGAGTTCTCGCCCTGGCCAGAGAAGTCCCATTCCACGAACTCGTACTCGGCCCTGGCGCTGAAGAAGCGCCATGAGACGATGCCGCTGGAGTCGATGAAGTGCTCCACGAAGTTGTTGGGTTCGGTGACGGCGTTGCTCTCGAAGGTCGGCTGCGGCAGGTCGTTGAGGCCTTCGAAGCTGCGTCCCTGCAGCAACTCGGTCAGGCTGCGCTCCAGCGCCACCTCGAAGCTCGGGTGCGCGCCGAACGAGGCGAACACGCCGCCGGTGCGCGGATTCATCAGCGTCACGCACATCACCGGATAGACGCCGCCCAGCGAGGCATCCTTGACCAGCACCGGGAAGCCCTGCTCTTCCAGCCCCCTGATGCCGGCCACGATGCCGGGATACTTGGCCAGCACCGCCTGCGGCACATCCGGCAGGGCGATCTCGCCTTCCAGGATCTCGCGCTTGACCGCGCGCTCGAAGATCTCCGACAGGCACTGCACCTGCGCCTCGGCCAGCGTGTTGCCGGCGCTCATGCCGTTGCTGACGAACAGGTTCTCGATCAGGTTGGAGGGGAAATACACCTCCTTGCCATCGGACTGCCGCACGTACGGCAGCGAGCAGATGCCGCGCTCGGCATTGCCGGAGTTGGTGTCCACCAGGTGCGAGGCGCGCAGCTCGCCGTCGGGGTTGTAGATCGCCAGGCAGTAGTCGTCCAGGATTTCCTTGGGCAGCGCGTCCTTGCGGCCGGCCTTGAACCAGCGCTCGTTCGGGTAATGCACGAACTCGGCGTTGGCGATGTCCTCGCCCCAGTAGGAACCGGCATAGAAGTGGTTGTTGCTGATGCGCTCGAGATACTCGCCCAGCGCCGACGCCAGCGCGCTCTCCTTGGTCGCGCCCTTGCCGTTGGTGAAGCACATCGGCGAATGGGCGTCGCGGATGTGCAGCGACCAGACGTTGGGGATGATGTTGCGCCAGGACGCGATCTCGATCTTGATGCCCAGGTCAGCCAGCAGGCCCGACATGTTGGCGATGGTCTGCTCCAGCGGCAGGTCCTTGCCCAGGATGAAAGTGCTGGCGCCGGCATCGGGCTTGACCGTCAGCAGCGACTGGGCGTCGGCGTCCAGGTTCTCGACTTCCTCGATGACGAAGTCGGGCCCCTCCTGCACCACCTTCTTCACGGTGCAGCGCTCGATGGAGCGCAGGATGCCGTTGCGGTCGGCCTGCGAGAAATCGGCCGGCAGCTCGACCTGGATCTTGAAGATCTGCTTGTAGCGGTTCTCCGGATCGACGATGTTGTTCTGCGACAGGCGGATGTTCTCGGTGGAGAGGTTGCGGGTATTGCAGTACAGCTTCACGAAGTAAGCCGCGCACAGGGCCGACGAGGCCAGGAAGTAATCGAACGGCCCCGGTGCCGAGCCGTCGCCCTTGTAACGGATGGGCTGGTCGGCGATGACCGTGAAGTCGTCGAACTTGGCTTCGAGGCGCAGCTTGTCGAGGAAGTTGACTTTGATTTCCATGGGGGAATTCCAAAAATGGGGCTCAAGGGAAGATGGCCGCTATTATCCGCCATCCGTCGCCGCGCCGGTATCGGACGGGCGGCAAGCCAAAAGATAAAGCCCTGTAAAAACAGGGCTTTACTGATCGGTCAGCTACCTGGGAAGGCTTATTCCCACTCGATCGTGGCAGGCGGCTTGCCCGAGATGTCATAGACCACCCGGTTCAGGCCGCGCACTTCGTTGATGATGCGGTTGGACACGCGGCCCAGCAGCTCGTGCGGGAGGTGCGCCCAGTGCGCCGTCATGAAGTCCTGGGTCTGGACTGCGCGCAGCGCCACCACGTATTCGTAGGTGCGGCCGTCGCCCATCACGCCCACCGACTTGACCGGCAGGAAGACGGCGAACGCCTGGCTGGTTTTTTCGTACCAGCTTTGGCCGTCTTCATCCTTGGTGTTGCGCAGTTCTTCGATGAAGATGGCGTCGGCGCGGCGCAGCAGGTCGGCGTATTCCTTCTTCACTTCGCCGAGGATACGCACGCCCAGGCCCGGGCCCGGGAACGGGTGGCGGTAGACCATTTCCGGCGGCAGGCCCAGCGCCACGCCCAGCTCGCGCACTTCGTCCTTGAACAGCTCGCGCAGCGGCTCCAGCAGCTTCAGGTTCAGGGTTTCCGGCAGGCCGCCGACGTTGTGGTGGCTCTTGATGGTGTGGGCGGTCTTCTTGCCCTTGCCGGCGCTTTCGATGACGTCCGGGTAGATGGTGCCTTGGGCCAGCCATTTGGCGCTCTTGAGCTTGCCCGATTCGGCCTGGAATACTTCCACGAACTCGCGGCCGATGATCTTGCGCTTGGCTTCGGGATCGGTGACGCCGGCCAGGTGGCCCATGAACTGGTCGGTGGCGTCCACGTGGATCACCTTCACGCCCAGGTTCTTGCCGAACATCTCCATGACCATCTTGCCTTCGTCCAGGCGCAGCAGGCCGTGGTCGACGAACACGCAGGTCAGCTGGTCGCCGATGGCGCGGTGAATCAGCGCGGCAGCCACGCTGCTGTCGACGCCGCCTGAGAGACCCAGGATGACTTCATCGGTGCCGACTTGCTGGCGGATGGATTCGACAGCTTCGGAGATGTAGTCCGGCATGTTCCAGTCCGACTTGCAGCCGCAGATTTCGTGCACGAAGCGCGACAGCATGGCCTTGCCCTGCACGGTGTGGGTGACCTCGGGGTGGAACTGCACGCCGTAGAAGCGGCGCTCCTCGTCGGCCATGCCGGCGATCGGGCAGTTGCCGGTGGAGGCCATCAGCTTGAAGCCGGCGGGCATCTCGTTGACCTTGTCGCCGTGGCTCATCCAGACCTTCAGCATGCCGTGGCCTTGCGCATTGGTGAAGTCGCTGATGTTTTCCAGCAGCGCGGTGTGGCCGTGGGCGCGCACTTCGGCGTAGCCGAATTCGCGCAGGTGGCCATTCTCGACCTTGCCGCCCAGCTGCTCGGCCATGGTCTGCATGCCGTAGCAGATGCCCAGCACCGGCACGCCCAGTTCGAACACGGCTTGCGGCGCGCGCGGGGTGTCGCCTTCGGTGACGCTGTTGGGGCCGCCGGAAAGGATGACGCCGGCCGCGCCGTAGTTACGCACGAACTCGTCGGTCACGTCATGCGGAAATACCTCGGAAAACACGCCGGCTTCGCGCACGCGGCGGGCGATCAGCTGGGTCACCTGGGAACCGAAATCGAGGATCAGGATTTTCGAATGCGAATGCGTGGACATGGGCAATGAGGTCTGGCTACGTTGGAAAATGGTTTGCGCATGCAAGGCATGCGCGGTAAAAAATCAACAGCCCGACAGCCGGGCAATCTGCAATCTGCCGCTGCGCTGTCGGGCTGTGGCCGCACCGGGAATTACTCGGCGCGGTAGTTCGGGGCTTCCTTGGTGATCTGCACGTCGTGGACGTGCGACTCGCGCATGCCGGCCGAGGTGATCTCGACGAACTCGGCGCGTTCGCGGAAGTCGTCGATGGAGGCGCAGCCGCAGTAACCCATGGAGGAGCGCACGCCGCCCACCAGCTGGTACAGGATGGCGACGACCGAGCCCTTGTAGGCGACGCGGCCTTCGATGCCTTCCGGCACGAACTTGTCGGCGGTGTTGTCGCCGTCCTGGAAGTAGCGGTCGGCCGAACCGTCGGCCATCGCGCCCAGCGAACCCATGCCGCGGTAGGACTTGTAGCTGCGGCCCTGGTACAGGATCACTTCGCCCGGCGCTTCTTCGGTGCCGGCGAACATGCTGCCCATCATCACGGTCGAGGCGCCGGCGGCCAGCGCCTTGGCGACGTCGCCCGAGAAGCGGATGCCGCCGTCGGCGATCACCGGCACGCCGGTGCCCTTCAGGGCGTCCGCGACGTTGGCGATGGCGGAGATTTGCGGCACGCCCACGCCGGCAACGATACGGGTGGTGCAGATGGAGCCGGGGCCGATGCCGACCTTGACGGCGTCGGCGCCATGCTCGACCAGCGCCAGCGCAGCGGCGGCGGTGGCGATGTTGCCGCCGATCACTTCCACGTGCGGGAATTTGGTCTTGACCCACTTCACGCGGTTCAGCACGCCGGCCGAATGACCGTGGGCGGTGTCGACCACGATCACGTCCACGCCCGCGGCGACCAGCAGCTCGATGCGCTCGTCATTGTCCGGACCGACGCCGACGGCCGCGCCCACGCGCAGCTTGCCGTGTTCGTCCTTGCAGGCGAAGGGGTGTTCGGTGGATTTCTCGATGTCCTTGACGGTGATCAGGCCGCGCAGCTCGAAGGCGTCGTTGACGACCATCACGCGCTCCAGGCGGTGCTTGTTCATCAGGCGCTTGGCTTCTTCAGGATCGGCGCTCTCGCCGTTTTCCTTGACGTAGACCAGCTTTTCCTTCGGGGTCATCTTGGCGCGCACTTCGGCGTCCAGATCGTTCTCGAAACGCAGGTCGCGGTTGGTGATGATGCCCACCAGGCTCTTGCCTTCGACCACCGGGAAGCCGCTGATGCCGTGCTGCTTGGACAGCGCGATCACGTCGCGGATCTTCATGGTCGGCGGGATGGTGATCGGGTCGCGCACGACGCCGGATTCGAAACGCTTGACCTTGGAAACCTCGCGCGCCTGTTCCTTGGGCGTCAGGTTCTTGTGGATGATGCCGATGCCGCCCTCTTGCGCCATGGCAATGGCCAAGCGGGCTTCAGTCACGGTGTCCATGGCCGCGGAAACCAGCGGAATGTTCACGGTGATGTTGCGCGTCAGGCGCGTGGTCAGCGAGGTATCTTTGGGGAGAATGTCCGAGTAGGCCGGAACGAGCAGCACATCATCGAACGTGAGTGCTTTTTGGAGAAGACGCATAGTGTTTCCTATAGGCGCAAAAGCGAATTATACAGAAAAGCTTTGCGTGCGTCTCGCCACAGTTGAGTTTTGCCCTCCGGCCTGTGGCAAACAGGTCAGATGCATTGAAATTCAGGCAAGCCGCAGCGGCCCAATGGCGGAAAATGCAAGGCCGGTCGCCGCCCGCGGCTCATCGCGCGGCCTGCTCCTTGTGCGCCACGCGGCGGCGGCGCGACTCCTTGGGGTCGGCGATCAGCGGCCGGTAGATCTCGATGCGGTCGCGCTCGCGCAGCGGCGCCTCGAGCGGTTTGATCTTGCCGAACACGCCGACCTTGCAGACCGAGAGGTCGATGGACGGCTGCTCGCGCAGCAGGCCGCTGGCGATGATGGCCTGCTGGATGGTGCAGCCCTCCTCCACTTTCAGGTCCTTCTGCACCTGCAGGCCGGGCGCGGCGTAGCAAAGCTGGACTTGCAAACGGCGTTGCTCAGCCATATATCTGTTCGGCGCGCTTGCAGAAGGAATCGACGAAGCTGTTGGCGATCATGTTGAACACCGGGCCGATCACGCCTTCGAGGATGCGGCTGGAGAATTCATACTCCATGTCGAACTCGATCTTGCAGGCATCTTCGCGCAGCGCCTTGAAATGCCAGCGCCCTTCGAAATGCTTGAACGGGCCCTCCACCAGGCGCATGGTCATGCTGGTCGGGCGTTCATTGGTGTTCTGGGTGGAAAAGGACTGCTTCAGGCCGTGGTAGTTGATCTTCAGCTTGGCCGTGAGGCTGTGTTCGCTGCGTTCGGACACTTCCACGCCACCGCACCAGGGCAGGAATTCAGGATAGTCCTCGACCCGGTCCACCAGGTTGAACATCTGCTCCGCGCTATAGTTGATGAGGACGGTTTTGTGTACGACTGCCATCTAGGGTGGTCCGTTTGATAAAATCGCAAAGGTACAATTTTAACCGACAGGACGATTTTTTCTTAGATGAGCATAGTTGACAACAAAAAAGCCTTTTTCGATTACTTCATCGAGGAGCGATACGAAGCGGGCGTCGTCTTGCAAGGTTGGGAAGTCAAATCCATACGCGCCGGGCGCGTCCAACTGAAAGAAGCCTACGTCATCATCCGCAACGGCGAGATCTATCTGTTCGGCTGCCACATCAGCGCGCTGACCAGCACCTCGACCCACGTGCATCCGGAGACCACCCGCACCCGCAAGCTGCTGCTCAACGCCGCCGAAATCGCCAAGCTGATCGGCAAGGTAGAGCGCTCCGGCTACACGCTGGTGCCGCTGAACCTGCATTACAGCAAGGGACGCATCAAGTGCGAGATCGGCCTGGCCAAGGGCAAGAAGCAGCACGACAAGCGCGAAACCGAAAAGAACCGCGACAGCGCGCGCGAAATCCAGGCGGCGATGAAACAGCACCGGCGCTGATCCGGATACCTGCCATGAAAAACGGCCGCCTTGCGCGGCCGTTTTCAATTGCGCGGCGCATTCCTCAGCCGCTTGCTGCGAAATGCCCGCGACAAGCGGCAACCACCCGCTCCACCACGCCGCCCCATTCACCGCGCGCCTGCTGACGGAACAGCCGCGTGCCCGGATACCAGGGCGTGCTGTCGGCGCCCAGCCCCCAGCGCCACTCCCCCTCCAGGCGCAGCATCAGGAAGGCCGGCCGGCCGAGCGCTCCCGCCAGGTGGGCGACGGCGGTGTCGACGCTGATCACCAGGTCCAGGCTGTCCATCAGCGCTGCGGTATCGGCCCAGTCCGCCAGCGCCACATCGTGCAGACGCTCGCCAAGCGCTTCACGCGCGGCTACGTCCCCTGCCGGGACCTGCGGCTGCAGGCTGATGAAGTCAACTTCCAGATCGAACAGCGGCGCCAGCTGCGCCAATGCGATATCGCGCGAGTAGTGGATGGTGGCGTACTGGCGCCCCGCCCAGGCGATGCCGATGCGCGGACGGCGCGGCGTGGAGGGGCTCAACGCGCCTGCCTGCTCGCGCCAGCCGTTGGCGCGCTGCGCGTCGACCCGCAGATAGCGCGGCATCGGTCCCTGGGCCGGATCGGGGAGATCCAGCAGCAGCGGCAGGCTCAGCAAGGAAGCGCGAACATCATGCGCGGGCGGCGCCTTGTCGTTGACCACGAACGCGCAATCGGGGAAGGACGGCGCCAGCAGCGGCAGCAGGCCCGGCGGCACGCACACGGTCGTTTGCCCCGCCAGCCTTGATGCCGGTCCGATGTAACGCGCGAACTGCAGGGCGTCGCCCAGCCCCTGCTCGGCCCACAACAGCAGGTGCCTGCCACGGATGTCTTCACCGGGCCGCCATGCGGGACGGTCGCTGCGGATCGCCCGCGCCGCCAGTTCGGCGATGTCGTTGCGCGCCTCGTGTTCGCGCCAGCCTTCGACATGGTCGCCGCGCATGAGCAGCATATGGGCGCGCCCGACGCGCGCCTGCGCGAAGCCGGGATGCAGCGCCAGTGACTCGTCGTAGCCCGCCAGTGCCTCATCGGTGCGGCCCATCTGGCGCAGGATGTCGGCGCGATTGAACAGCGCCAGCGCGCGCTGGTCTGCACCCGCAGGCGGCAACTCCCGATAGCCCGCCAGCGCCTCCTCGTGGCGGTTCAGGCGCAGCAGGATGTCGGCGCGCAATGCGAGCGCCGGGAAATTATCCGGCGCCGCCGCCAGCGCCTGTTCGGCATGCAGCAGCGCCTGCGGCAGCTCGCCCGTCTTGAACAGGGCTGCGGCCAGCGTGAATCGGATTCCCGAGGGATCGTCGCCGCCATCGGCCAACGCGGCCTGGCATTGCGCCACCAGGGCTTCCAGCGCCAGCCGGCGCGCCGCGCGCGCATCGTCGAAATCGGGCGCGATGTCCAGGCAAGCCTCATAGGCGGCGACGGCGGCCGCGTGCTCGCCCTGCTCGTCCAGCAGGCCGGCGCGTTGCATGTGAATGGGGATGAAGCCGGGATCGAGCGCCAGCGCCTGGTCGAGTGCGTCGAGCGCCTGCGGGAGCTGCCCGGCGCCGCGCAGCGCGATCGCCTCGCACATCAGGCCCATGAGGCGGGCCAGCGTGGCCGGGTCGTGGGTAGTCATGGCCGGCAGCTTATCATGGCCGCCGGCCCGCAAAGGAGAGGATCAGGCGGTGGTGTCGACCAGGTTGCCGGTGGTCTTGCCGTTGGCCAGCTTGCTCTGCAGCGACTGCAGGAAGCTCGACAGCGAAGTGCTGTCGGAAGACACGCCCAGCGAACTGAGCAGGCTGCCGAAGGCGCTTTGCAACGACGACAGCGCACCGCTGGAGGTGCCCGACGCGTCGCTGCTGCCCGACAGATCCGAGATCAGGCTCTTGAGGTCGGCCTCGAGCCCGCCTCCCGGTGGCGGCGGGCGGCCGGCCGGAGAATAGGAGGACGCTGTTTCGGTCGAAGATGTCGATGACGTCGAAGATGTCGACGCGGTGCCGTCGGTCTCGCCGGCGGCGCTCGCATCGCTGTCGCTGGTCGAAGAAGATGCTGACGGCGGCGGCCCCGGCGGCTGGTTGCCCTGGGCATGCAACGCCGCCATCAGCTGTTGCAGGAAGGAGTCCAGCTTGGAGTCCACGTTGCTGGTGGAAACCGAGCTGGTGGACGTCAGCGAGACGGCGCTGGTGGCGCTGGTGGCGCTGGTCGCGGTGGTGTCGCCGTCAAGCTCGATCCCCAGCGACTCCAGCGCGCTCTTGAGCGCGCCCAGCAAACCGCCGCCGCCCCTCGGGCCGCCCGAAGGCGGCGGTGGCGGCGCGTCCAGGCGGGTGCTGGCGCTGGTGGAGATGCTGCTGACGCCGGACAGGCCGGACAGATCTGCAATCGAATAATTGCTGGACGATACGCTGCTGATGGCCATGGCGGACTCCTTTTTGTTCTGCGCGTTGCGGGCGCGACGTGTGCTTTCCCCTTCGCTTTCAGTATCGGATATCGCAGCATGTTAAGTTCATGCCGATTGCGTAAAGCCGGGTAAAGTTTTGTTAGGAGCCGGACCGGCGCGCTGCTCCAAGTATCGATGCGCACGCCGTACCGTTAAGATTCTCACAACATTGCACCGGAAAATTGCGAGCGGGCAATCCGCAAAAAACACGATCGGGAAGAACTTGAAATGTTCGCGCCGTCGTGGGTAAATGAATGTAAAGATGCAATTGTAAAGACGGTCTGAAACACCTCTGCAAAACCTTTTACGGCATATTAGCGACTGCCGACGCCCTGCGGCATTAATGCAAGGCAACTCAAGAATGGAATGCAGCAATGTCTAAAGTGCTTTTGATCGACGACGATGTCGAGCTCGTCGATATGCTCAAGGAATATCTGGAGCAGGAGAAATTCGAAGTCAACGTCGCCTACGACGGCGAAGCGGGCGCAGCCGAAGCGCTGACCGGCCAATACGCCATCGCCGTGCTGGACGTGATGATGCCGCGCCTGAACGGCGTCGACACCCTGCGCCGCATCCGCGCCAAGAGCAGCATGCCGGTGGTGATGCTGACGGCCAAGGGCGACGACACCGACCGCATCATCGGCCTCGAACTGGGCGCCGACGACTACGTCCCCAAGCCCTGCACCCCGCGCGAGATCGCCGCCCGCATCCGCGCCATCCTGCGCCGCGCCTCGGCCGAAAGCAACGAGCAGTCGCCCTATTCCCCGCTGGCCGTCGGCGCCCTGTCGATGTGGCCGGAACAGCGCCGCGCCACCTGGTCCGGCCGCCCGCTGGAGCTGACCAGCAGCGAATTCAACCTGCTGGAAGTGCTGGCCCGCAACGCCGGCAAGCCGGTCAGCAAGCAGCATCTTTCCGAGCAGGGCCTGGGCCGTCCGCTGGCCCGATTCGACCGCAACATCGACGTCCACCTCTCCAGCATCCGCCAGAAGATCGCCGCCCTGGGCAGCGACAAGAGCTGCATCCAGACCGTCTACCGACTCGGCTACCAGTTCATCAAGGAATAAAGTGGGCCGGTTATTCTGGAAGTTCTTCTTCTTCATCGCCATCGCCCAGATCACCGCCACCTTCGGCGTGGGCGTGCTGTTCTGGGTGGAGAATCTTGAGCGCAACAACCGCAATTCGGAAATCGACCTCAGCCCGCCGGCCTCCTTCATGATCCGCTCCGCGGCCGCCACCTTGCAGTTCGGCGGTGCGGAAGCGCTGCGCAGCCTGATCAACGAGGGCCGCCAGCATCGCCTGCAGCTGTACGCGGTGGATGAAGACAACAAGGACCTGATGGGCCGCGAAGTCTCGCCCAAGCTGGTGGAAGAGGCGCGCGCGCTGCTCAGGACCGAGCGCGAACGCGACCGGCGCGTGGTCGAGCTGGTGCGGGCCGCCAACGGCCACAGCTACCTGATGTTCATTCCGGCCCCGTCCGACGAATTCGCTCCCGGGCCCGGCCCGGGCCCCGGCCGCGAGCCGCGCCACATGCGCGACCGCGGGCCGCAGCCGCTGTTCTTCCCGAGCATGCCGATCGCCGTGGCGCTGGTGGCCAGCCTGGTGTTCGCGCTGCTGCTGGCCTGGTATTTCTCCTATCCGATCCGCCATCTCAAGAACGCCTTCAACCAGGCCGCCTCCGGCAACCTGGACCTGGAACTGGAGCCGGTGATGAGTTCGCGCAGCGACGAGCTGGCCGACCTCGGGCGCGACTTCGACGTGATGACGGCCAAGCTGCGCACGCTGATGGAAAGCCAGCGCCGCCTGCTGCACGACGTCTCGCACGAGCTGCGCTCGCCGATCGCACGCCTGCAGATGGCGATTGGCCTGGCGCGCGTGCAGGACAAGGACAAGCTGGACCTGACGCTGGAACGCATCGAGCGCGAGAGCGTGCGCATGGACAAGCTGGTGGGCGAGCTGCTGACATTGTCGCGGCTGGAAGCCAACGTGCCAGGCTCGATGGAAGAACCGATCGCGATCCAGCCCATGCTGGCCGACATGATCAACGACGCCAGCTTCGAGGCGGGCGCCAACGGCAAGCACATCGAAGGGCACATCGACTGCCGGGTGCAGATCAAGGGCAATCCCGAACTGCTCTACCGCGCCATCGAGAACGTGCTGCGCAACGCCATCAAGCACACCGCCGCTGACACCACGGTGGAACTCCATACCCAGCTGGACGAGATCAACAAGCTGCTGCACCTGTCCATCCTGGATCGCGGACCGGGCGTGCCTGAAGATGAGCTCAACAGCATTTTCGAACTGTTCTTCCGCAGCAGCCGCACCAAGAGCAACAGCTCCGGCCACGGCCTGGGCCTGTCCATCGCGCGCCGCATCATCGACGCCCACAGCGGCTTCATCCGCGCCGCCAACCGCCGCGACGGCGGGCTGCGCGTGGACATCACCCTGCCCTTCATGGCCGACGAGCCGGTCAAGGGACAGACGCTGGAATCCTGATTGCAGCAAACCGCCTGAGCCCCAGGCAAAACGGCCCGCCCTGCGTGAAGCAAGGCGGGCCGTTTTCTTTTGGCGCGATCGAGGCGCTCGCTTCGGGCGCTTATCTGCCGGTTTGCGGATCGGCCCGGTTGATGATCGCCGACATCAGGCCGCGCTGCACCGTGGTCTGGAAGGACTGCAGTTCGCTCAGCGCCTTCTCCGGCGGATACGGGATCGGCAAACGGTTGAACAGCACCGCCCACGACCAGCCGTCCTCGCGCGCCTGCAGATAGCCGTAGGTGCCGGTGGTGAGCGCGCCGCTGTGCGAGATGATGTTCACGCCGTCCATCTTGGTCACCACCCAGCCCAGGCCGTTGTTGTTGTCGGGCATGGCGCCGTTGCGCTGCTTCATCAGCGCAACCGTCTCAGGCTTGAGCAGGGCCGCTCCCTTGGCCGTGCCCTGGGCGGCATCGACGAAGCGCACCAGGTCGGCCGCCGTGGCGGCCCAGCCGCCATGCGCGTCCATCGTCTGCAGGTGGAAGCCGAAGTACGATTCCGCGCCGGTGGCGCCGCTGCCGTCCTGGTCGGGCACCGGCGGCCAGCGCGGATCGTCGTAGTAGACGGTCTCGTTGGCCACGCGCTGCACGCGCTTGTCGGCGGCGATCACGGCGCTGCTCACGCCGGCGGGCTTGAACACCAGCTCCTGCACCGCCTGCTCATAGGGCTTGCCGCTCTTGTATTCGATGATGCGACCGAGGATGTTGTAACCGAAGTTGCTGTAGTGGACTTCCACACCCGGCGGCACGTCCAGCGAGCGTTGCTTCAGCATGAAGGCGATCACGTCGCGCGCCGACGCAGGCGCCTTGACGTTCATGGTGCGCGCGATGTCGATGAGGTCGTATTGCGGATCGTAGTCGGTGGCGCCCCAGCCGGAGGTATGCTGCAACAGGTCGCGCAGCGTCACCTTGAGCACGCGCGGATCGCGCGGATTGGCGAATTCGGGATAGGCCGAATCCGGCAGCAGGCCGTCCGGCCCGAATACCTTCCGGTCCAGCGCCTGCGGCAGCTCGTTCTCGAACAGCTTGAGTACCGCCACCGCCGTCACCGGCTTGGAGATGCTGGCGATGCGAAACACCGTCTGCGGCGTGGCCGGCGTATTGGTCTCCATCACGGCCATGCCGTAGCCGCGCTGGTAGACCAACTCGCCCTTGTAGGCGATGGCGATGCTGGCGCCGGGAATCGGGTACTTGCCCAGCAACTGCTCCATCTGCGCATCCACCCGTCCGGCCAGCTCCTGATCCTGCGCCTGGGCATGTGCCGACGAGGCGGCGCCGGCGATGAATGCGATGGACAACGCCGCCGGCAGCAGCCGGCGGATGTGGCTGAAAATCATGCGTGTTCCTCTTCCGAATTCCTGTTGATCCCGGCGGCGCCTGCGCCGCCTTATTTCTGCTGCGTCTTGACCACCTGCATGGCCGCGGCGATCAATCCGCTCATGTCCGACAGGTTGGCCGGCACGATGATGGAGTTGTTGGTCTTGGCGAGTTGGCCGAAGGCGCTCACGTACTGCTCGGCGACCTTCAGGTTCACCGCGTCGGAACCGCCCGGCTCCTGGATCGCGGCCGCCGTCTTGCGGATCGCCTCGGCGCTGGCTTCGGCAATCGCGAGGATCGCCGCGGCCTGGCCCTGGGCGCGGTTGATGGAGGCCTGCTTCTCGCCTTCGGACTTGGCGATGGCGGCCTCGCGTTCGCCGGTGGCGATGTTGATCTGCTCCTGCTTGCGGCCTTCGGAGGCGGCGATCAGCGCGCGCTTCTCGCGTTCGGCGGTGATCTGCGCCTGCATCGCGTGCAGGATTTCCTTGGGCGGCGTCAGGTCCTTGATCTCGTAGCGCAGCACCTTCACGCCCCAGTTCTCGGCCGATTCGTCGATGGCGCTGACGATGGCGGTGTTGATGTGGTCGCGCTCCTCAAAGGTCTTGTCCAGTTCCATCTTGCCGATCACCGAGCGCAGCGTGGTCTGGGCCAGCTGGGTGATCGCCGCGATGTAGTTCGACGAGCCGTAGGAAGCGCGCATCGGATCGGTGATCTGGAAGTACAGGATGCCGTCCACCTGCAGCTGGGTATTGTCCTTGGTGATGCAGACCTGCGGCGGCACGTCCAGCGGGATCTCCTTCAGGATGTGCTTGTAGGCCACGCGGTCGATGAAAGGCACCACCACGTTCAGGCCCGGCCCCAGCGTGGCGTGGTATTTGCCGAGGCGCTCGACGACCCAGGCATGCTGTTGCGGGACCACCTTGACCGTCTGCACGACGAACACGATGGCGATGAAGAAAATGACCAGGGTGACGCTTCCCAGCATGAGGCTCTCCTTAGGTGTGATGCAGGATCTGCGGTATCAGCGCGGCGCGACGATGAGCCGGCTGCCGCGTATCTCGCGGATGACGTAGGCGCCGGGCAAGGCGTGGTGGCCGGCCTGCAGCTCCACGTCCCACAAGGCGCCGCGATAAGGCACGCGGGCGATGTGCTGGCTGCCGTGCTCCTGCCAGGCCGCCACTTCCACGGTCTGGCCGATGTCGAGGATGACGTTGGGATCCTTGTTGGCGTCCGTGCCGCGCAGGCGGCCGAAGCGGCTGCGGCGCAGCGCCAGCACGGCGGCCACGCCGACCACGGCCGCCGCCAGCAGCTGCCATTCAGCCTGCGCGCCGGCGAGCGCGGCAACGCCGCCGGCAGCCACGCCCAGCGCGATCATCAGCAGGTAGAAGGTTCCGGTGAACAGTTCGGCTGCGATCAGCACGCCGGCCAGCACGAACCAGATGGCCCAATCCGTCATGTGCGATTCCTTTGAAAAACACCGGTTTTCCCTCCGGCAAGGGCGGCATTAGTCTACCCCACAATCATGCGCCCAAAAACAAAGGCGCGGACATTTCTGCCCGCGCCTTCATGCTTGTCGTATCCGCCGCCGTCTTCACGGCGACGGACAAGCCGTTACTTCTTCTTTGCCAGGTGCTGCCAGGTGTCGATCACGGTATCCGGATTGAGGGAGATCGATTCGATACCCTGCGCCATCAGCCACTCGGCGAAGTCCGGGTGGTCGGAAGGACCCTGACCGCAAATGCCGACGTACTTGCCCTTGGCCAGGCAGGTCGAAATGACCTTGCTCAGCAGGGCCTGCAGCGCCGGATCGCGCTCGTCGAAGTCGGCCGCCAGCAGTTCCATGCCGGAGTCGCGGTCCAGGCCCAGGGTCAGCTGGGTCAGGTCGTTGGAACCGATCGAGAAGCCGTCGAAGTGCTCCAGGAACTGCTCGGCCAGGATGGCGTTGGACGGCACTTCGCACATCATGATGACGCGCAGGCCATTCTCGCCGCGCTTCAGGCCGTACTTGCCCAGGAGACCGATGACCTTCTCGGCCTGGCCCAGGGTACGCACGAACGGCACCATCACCTCGACGTTGGTCAGGCCCATGTCTTCGCGCACGCGCTTCATGGCCTGGCATTCCATCTGGAAGGCTTCGGCGAAATCGTCCGCCAGGTAGCGGGCGGCGCCGCGGAAGCCCAGCATCGGGTTTTCTTCGTCCGGCTCGTAGCGCGAACCGCCGATCAGCTTCTTGTACTCGTTGGACTTGAAGTCCGACAGGCGCACGATCACCGGCTTGGGCCAGAAGGCCGCGGCGATGGTGGCGATGCCTTCGGCCAGCTTGTCGACGTAGAAGGCCTTGGGCGAAGCGTGGCCGCGAGCCACCGACTCCACGGCCTTCTTCAGGTCGTTGTCGATGTTCGGGTATTCCAGGATCGCCTTCGGGTGCACGCCGATGTTGTTGTTGATGATGAACTCCAGGCGCGCCAGGCCCACGCCGCCGTTGGGGATCGACTGGAAGTCGAAGGCCAGCTGCGGGTTGCCCACGTTCATCATGACCTTCAGCGGGATTTCCGGCAGTTCGCCGCGCGCCACTTCGGTCACTTCGGTTTCCAGCAGGCCGTCGTAGATCTTGCCTTCGTCGCCTTCGGCGCAGGACACGGTCACCAGGGTGCCGTCCTTCAGCACGTCGGTGGCGTCGCCGCAGCCCACGACCGCCGGCACACCCAGCTCACGGGCGATGATCGCCGCGTGGCAGGTACGGCCGCCGCGGTTGGTGACGATCGCCGAAGCGCGCTTCATCACCGGCTCCCAGTTGGGGTCGGTCATGTCGGCCACCAGCACGTCGCCGGGCTGCACGCGTTCCATCTCGGCAGGGTCGTTGATCACGCGCACCGGACCGGCGCCGATCTTCTGGCCGATCGCGCGGCCGGTGGCCAGCACGGTGCCCGAGCTCTTGAGCTTGAAGCGTTGCTGGGCGTCGGTCGCCTTCTGTTGCGACTTCACGGTTTCCGGACGCGCCTGCAGGATGTACAGCTTGCCGTCGCGGCCGTCCTTGCCCCACTCGATGTCCATCGGACGCTGGTAGTGCTTTTCGATGATGGTGGCGTACTTGGCCAGCTCGACCACTTCGGCGTCGGTCAGCGAGTAGCGGTTGCGCAGTTCGACCGGCACGTCGACGGTCTTGACCGAACGACCGGCCTTGGCTTCGCCGGTGAACTCCATCTTGATCAGCTTGGAGCCCAGGTTGCGGCGGATCACCGGCTGCTTGCCCAGTTCCAGCATCGGCTTGTGGACGTAGTATTCGTCCGGGTTCACGGCGCCCTGCACCACGGTTTCGCCCAGGCCGTAGCTGGAGGTGATGAAGACCACATCCTTGAAGCCGGACTCGGTGTCGATGGTAAACATCACGCCGGCCGCGCCCAAGTCAGAGCGGACCATGCGCTGCACGCCCGCCGACAGCGCGACTTCAGCGTGGGTGAAGCCCTTGTGCACGCGGTACGAGATCGCGCGGTCGTTGTACAGCGAGGCGAACACGTGCTTCATCGCTTCGAGCACGTTGTCGATGCCGACCACGTTCAGGAAGGTCTCCTGCTGACCGGCGAAGGATGCGTCCGGAAGGTCTTCCGCGGTGGCGGAGGAACGCACGGCGAACGACATCTCGCTGGTCGAATCGGCGACCAGCTTGTCGTAGAAGGAACGGATTTCCTGATCCAGACGCGGCTGGAACGGGGTGTCGACGATCCATTGACGGATCTCCGCGCCGGCGGCTGCCAGCGAGCGCACGTCGTCGATATCCAGGCCTTCAAGGCGCGCGGCAATGCGTGCAGCCAAGGTCTGGCCACCGTCGGCGCTGTGTTCAAGGAAATCGCGGAAGGCTTGCGCAGTTGTGGCGAAACCGCCCGGCACGCGTACACCTGCCCCGGCCAGCTGGGAGATCATTTCACCCAGCGATGCGTTTTTGCCACCGACGGACTCGACGTCCGTCATGCGAAGAGTTTCAAAGGAGGCTACGTATACTGCCCCCTGGGTGTTTACTGCGTTGGACATGACAACCCCTAGCTTGATGATAAGAAATCTTCGCGGGTGCGGCATGCGTCTGTTGATTTTTGTTATTCTGCGACGGTTGCGGCAGCAATGGCGGCATCGGAGACGAGCCCAGAGACATCACGAAACGCGCGCACGCACCGAGGACGTTTGCCAATGCAAACATCGTAAGATACTCGGTCAGACTGCGGGGGCGATTGATGGTCATCAGGATGAGCTTCTCGATCTGTTGCTAGGCATTGTAACCCGCGAAATCATTTTTGTTCATCGCAGCACTTTTTTTTTAATATTTATTTCCGACAACACTATGCTCGACCCCATGCCCCTCCCGCGCACCGCGCCGGTCATCGCCGCCAACCGCACGGTGTTCTTCGTCTCCGACGGTACCGGCATCACCGCCGAGACGCTCGGGCATTCCGTGCTGAGCCAGTTCGAGCTGCGTTTCAAGCAGTTGCGCCTGCCCTTCATCGACACGCTGGACAAGGCGCATGACGCCACCCGCAAGATCAACGAGGCCTATCAGGTCGACGGCAAGCTGCCCATCGTGTTCTCCACGCTGGTGAAGTCGGAGCTGTCGTCGGTGATCCGCCAGGCCAAGGCCATGCACATGGACCTGTTCCAGACCTTCGTCGAGCCGCTGGAGCAGGAGCTGGAGATGAAGTCCACCCACACCATCGGCCGCAGCCACAACACCGCGGACTCCGAGGAATACAAGAACCGCATCGAGGCCATCAACTTCTCGCTGGCGCATGACGACGGCCAGTCCAACAAGAACCTGTCGGAAGCCGATGTGATCCTGGTGGGCGTGTCGCGCTCGGGCAAGACCCCGACCAGCCTCTACCTGGCCATGCAGTTCGGCATCAAGGCGGCCAACTATCCGCTCATCCCGGAAGACTTCGAACGCGACAAGCTGCCCAGCGGCCTGCTGCCGCACAAGAAGAAGATCTTCGGCCTGACCATCGCCGCCGAACGCCTGGCCGAGGTGCGCAACGAACGCCGCCCCGGCAGCAAATATGCCGCGCTGGAAAATTGCCGCTACGAAATCAACGAGGCCGAGAAGATGATGCGTCGCGAAGGCATCCGCTGGATGTCGTCGACCGCCAAATCCATCGAGGAGATCGCGGCCACCATCCTGCAGGAAATCAAGCCGGAGACCCGCTGAGCGGCGGCGATCGTCCATGCAAAAGAGCCGGCATGCGCCGGCTCTTTTTTTTGCATTGATGTCGTCGCTTCTTCAGGGCTGGAGCCGCTCGTACACGGTCAGCACCCGCGTTCTTTTCTTGGGACCGCTGATGAAGGTTTCCATCGTGAAGCCGTTCTCGCCGTCCAGCGTGTAGGCCGCGTTGTAACAGTCCGGCCCGCAGAGATGGTCGGCCGCCGGCGCCAGCAGGTCGCCCTTGAGTTCGTAGCGCTGGTAGGACTGGCCGCCGCGCTCGCCGTCGGCGAACAGCACTTCCACATCGGCATCGCCGAAGCGGTAATCGAAGACGCGGGTAAAGGGAATCGGCCGGGCGCCGGCGGACACCGGCAGCATGCGCAGGGTGCCGCGCTCGCGGTAGATCAGTTGCCGCGGCAGTTCGCCCGCGACGAATTCGCAGTCGCCGCCGGCCTGCGCCTGCGGCTCTTCGCGCCCCTCCCAGATCGTGCGCGCAAAACGCCAGGGCCCGCGCAGGAAATCCGCGAGGGCGGGAATATCTGCTGGAGGGAACACCACGCCGCCTCCGCGCTTCAACGGCCGGCGGTGCGCTGGCGGACCTGCTCGAAGAAGCATACCGCCGCCGCCGCCGCCACGTTGAGCGACTCCATCTCGCCCAGGTGCGGAATCACGACCTCATGCGAGGCCGCTTCCTGCAGGTGCGGCGACACGCCCTGCCCCTCGTGCCCGAACAGCCAGGCGACGGCGCCGGACAGGTCGCAGTCGTAGATGGTCTGCGCCGCGTGCGAACTGGTGGCCAGCACCGGAATGCGGCTGTCGGCGCACAGCGGCTCCAGTTCGGCGTTCTCGAAGATGTCCAGCACGAAATGCGCGCCCATGCCGGCGCGCAGCACCTTGGGCGACCACGCGGCGGCCGTGCCCGCCGAACAGAACACCTGGCCGATGCCGGCGGCGGCGGCGCTGCGCAGCACCGAGCCCAGGTTGCCCGGATCCTGCAGGCCGTCCAGCAACACGGCCGACTCGGCCAGCGCCTGCGGCGCCTTGGGGTTGGGCGTGCTCACCACCAGCAGCAGGCCCACGCCGTTCTCGACCTGGCTGACCGCGTTGTAGAGGTTGTCCGGCAACCCCAGGCACAGCACGCGGCTGCGCTCGCATTGTTCGAGGATGGGCGCAACCTCGGGATGATGCAGCGCGCTCTCGGCCACGATGCACATCTGCGGCGCGCCGCGATGCTGCAGCCACGCCTGCGCCAGGTGCACGCCGTCCAGCAGCGTGAGGCCGGCGCGGCGGCGCGCCTGGCTGCTGCCGGCGAGCTGCTTCAGGTCCTTGAATTGCGGATTGTCCTTGGAGCTGATGATCTTCATGCGCGGCGCCCCGGCTTGGGTTCGACGGGAAGCAGTGCCTTGACCGGCGCATATGAACGCCGGTGCACCGGCGACACGCCGTGCAGGCTCAGCATCTCCAGGTGCAATGCGGTGGGATAGCCCTTGTGCCTGTCGAATCCGTAGTGCGGATAGGTGTCGTGCAGCACCATCAGCGCGGCGTCGCGCGCGGTCTTGGCCAGGATGGACGCGGCCGAGATGGCCGGCACCTTGTCGTCGCCCTTGACGATGGCTTCGGAGCGGATGCTCATCACCGGGCAACGGTTGCCGTCGATCAGCGCCAGCGTCGGCTGCGTGGCCAGGCCTTCCACCGCGCGGCGCATGGCCAGCATGCTGGCGTGCAGGATGTTGAGCTCGTCGATCTCCTGTTCGCTGCAGGAGGCGATGGACCAGGCCAGGGCATTGGCCTTGATCTCCAGCGCCAGGCTGTCGCGCGCCGCCTCGGAGAGCTTCTTGGAGTCGCGCAGGCCGTTCACCGGGCGCGAAGGGTCGAGGATCACCGCGGCGGCGAACACCGGGCCGGCCAGCGGGCCGCGGCCGGCCTCGTCCACGCCGCAGATGATCTCGCCGGCGTAGTCGAACAGGGACAAAGTCTGGGGCGCCGCCTTGGGCATGTCGGTTTCCTTCTCGTATCTCTTGAATCTTCTTGCGGCCACGCGGGCGCGCAGCTTACTTGCGGCGGGCGCCCAGCACTTCGCACACGGCGTTGGCGCTTTCGCGGCTGGTGTCGCGCAGCAGCGCATGATGCATGTCGGTGAAGCGGCGCACCAGACGCTGCTGGTGCGCATGGTCTTCCAGCTGGTGCCACATGGCGTTGGCCAGCGCCTGCGGCGTGGCGTCGTGCTGCAGCAGCTCGGGCACCAGGAACTCGCGCGCCAGGATATTGGGCAAGCCTATCCACGGCTGGTAGCCCATGTGACGCATGATCTGGTACGAGGCCCACACCACCTTGTAGGAGATCACCATCGGTTTCTTGTACAGCGCCACCTCCAGCGAGGCGGTGCCGGACGCCACCAGGACCGCATCGGCCGCTTCCATCGCGCAATGCGACTGGCCGCTGATGAGCTTCAGTTCCAGGTCCTCATATCCGCCCTGCCTGATCTGCTCCTGGAAGAAGGCCATCTGCCGCTCCCCGGCCATCGGCGCAACGAACTGCAGCTGCGGATCGCGCTTGCGCAGCAGGCGGGCCGCGGCGAGGAAGCCTTCGCCGTTGTGCTTGAGCTCGCCCATGCGGCTGCCCGGCAGGATGGCCACCACGCGCCTGTCGGCGGCCAGTCCCAGGCGCGCCCTTGCCGCGGGCAGATCCGGCTGCATCGGGATCACTTCGGCCAGCGGGTGGCCCACATAGGTCACCGGAATGCCGGCATTGCGGTAGATATTTTCTTCGAACGGGAAGATCACCAGCATGTGCGACACCGCGCGCGCGATCTTCTTGATGCGCCAGCCGCGCCAGGCCCAGATCTGCGGCCCGATGAAATGCATGGTCGGGATGCCGGCCTTGCGCAGTTGTTCTTCCAGCCCGAGATTGAAGCCGGGATAGTCGACGCCGACGAACACGTCCGGCCTATCCGCCAGCAACCTGTCGCGCAACTCGTTCTGGATGCCCTTGATCTCGCGGTAGCGCGGGATCACTTCGAACAGCCCGCGCACCGTCAGCTTGTCCATGGCCCAGTCGCTGGTGAAGCCTTGCGCCATCATGTGCTCGCCGCCGATGCCGTGCAAGCGCACCTCCGGCAGGCGTTCGCGGATGCCGGCCAGCAAGCGGCTGCCGAGCAGGTCGCCCGAGTTTTCGCCGGCGACCAGCGCGATCGATTGCCTGCGAGCAAGGTCAGCGGATGATGCCACGGGCCGAGGCTTCGATGAATTCGCGCAGCAGGCGGATGTATTCGGCGGAATGGGCCGACTTGGCTTCCATCTGCGCCAGCTCCTGCTTGGCCTCTTCCAGCGGCAGGTTGGAGCGATAGATCACCTTGTAGGCGCGCTTGATCTCCATGATCTGCTCGCTGGTGAAGCCACGGCGCTTCAGGCCTTCGCTGTTGATGCCGGCCGGCACCGCGCGATTGCCGGCGGCGGTCACGAACGGTGGCACATCCTGGCTGACGGCGGCCGTGAACGCGGTCATCGCGTGCGCGCCGATGTGGCAGAACTGGTGCACGGTGGTGAAGCCGCCCAGGAAGACGTGATCGCCCAGGTGCACGTGGCCGGCCAGCGTGGCGTTGTTGGCCAGGATGATGTTGTTGCCCAGCTGGCAGTCGTGCGCCAGGTGGACGTAGGCCATGATCCAGTTGTCGTTGCCGATGCGGGTGGCGCCGGCATCCTGCACCGTGCCGCGGTTGAAGGTGACGAATTCGCGGATGGTATTGCGGTCGCCGATTTCCACGGTGGTCGGCTCGCCGGCGTACTTCTTGTCCTGCGGAGCGGCGCCGATGGAGGCGAACTGGAAAATCTCGTTGTCGCGGCCGATGGTGGTGTGGCCTTCGACGACCACATGCGGGCCGATGCGGGTGCCCGCGCCGATGCGCACATGCTCGCCGATGACGGCGTAGGCGCCGACTTCGACGCTGGCGTCCAGTTCGGCTCCGGGCGCGATGACGGCGGTTGGATGAATCTTCGACATAGCGTGTTCTGACTCGATAAGCGCATCCCGAATCCGGGAAACGCGGCAACATTCAATGAATCAGGCCCGGCGCCGATCGCTTGTCGATCGCCGGCCGGGCCTGCATGCTCTGCCTTGCGGCGTTCCGGCTCAGGCGTTCTGGCTGGAGTCGGCCACGCTGCGCATGGTGCACATCAGGTCGGCTTCGACCGCGACCTGGCCATCCACGGACGCCACGGCGGTGTATTTCCAGATGCCGCGCGCGGCGCGGGTGATCTTGACGTCCATCTTCAGCTGGTCGCCGGGGCCGACCGGACGCTTGAAGCGCGCGTTGTCGATGCCCACGAAATAGACCACGGTGTTCTCGTCGGGCTTGCGGCCTTCGGTCAGGAAGGACAGCAGCGCGGCGGTCTGCGCCAGCGCCTCGATCATCAGCACGCCGGGCATGACCGGCACGTGCGGGAAGTGGCCGTTGAAGAACTCTTCGTTGACGGTCACGTTCTTGATGGCGGTGATCGTCTTGTCTTCCAGGCTCCAGTCCAGTACACGGTCCACCAGCAGCAGCGGATAGCGGTGCGGCAGGTACTGTTTGATTTGGTTGATGTCGAGGCTATTCATTCTCTTCTTGATTCGGGTTAAGCGTTTTCAGCGTTTTTTCCAACGCCCGGATTTTCTCACGCATCGAGCCCAGATTGCGCACCAATGCGGCGGATTTTTCCCAATCGCGATGCTCCGTGATCGGATAGAAGCCGGTGTACTGGCCGGGTTCCAGGATCGAGCGCAGCGCCAGCGTGCCGGCCGAGACGTGCACCCGGTCGACGATGGTGATGTGCCCGTGGATCATGGCGGCGCCGCCGATCGAGCAATATTTACCAATCGTCGCGCTGCCGGCGATGCCGGCGCAGGCCGCAATCGCGGTGTGCGCGCCGATGTGGCAGTTGTGGGCGATCTGGATCTGGTTGTCGAGCTTGACGCCCTCCTCGATCACCGTATCGGCCAGCGCGCCGCGATCGATCGTGGTGTTGGCGCCGACTTCGACGTCGTCGCCGATCATCACGCGGCCGACCTGCGGGATCTTGATCCACTGCCCGGCTTCATTGGCGAAACCGAAGCCGTCGGCGCCGATCACCGCCCCGGAATGGACGATGCCCCGGGCGCCGATCTGGCAGCCGTGGTGCAGCGTGGCGCGGGCATGGAAATGGGTGTCGTCGCCGACGCGCGCATTGCGGCCGACGAAACTACCGGCGTCGATGCGCACGCGCTCGCCGATGACGGCGCCCGCCTCGATCACGACATGCGGGCCGATCACCGCGCTGGCGGCCACTGTCGCGCCCGGCTCGACCACCGCGCTGGCATGGATGCCGGGCGGAACCGCCACCTCTGCCTGCGCCTGGAACAGCTGGGCCGCACGCGCGAAGTAGGCGTAGGGATTCTTTGTGACGATGCGCGCGCCGCCGTAGACCTGCACCTGGGCGTCGTCCGCCTCGGACAGGATCAGCGCGGCAGCCTGCGTCTGGTCTGCCTGGGCGCGGAACTTGGGATTGGAAAGGAAGGTGATATGCGCCGAACCCGCGGCGTCCAGCGGCGCGATGCCCTGGACTTCCAGATTCGCATCGCCCTTCAGCTGCCCGCCCAAGCGTTCGACCAATTGTGCCAGCCTGATGCTCATCTTGGCCTTCCGATTGATATGCGTTGCTTCAAATGCCAAATCGCCGCCGCGTCGCGTCACATCACGCGAAACGGCGGCCCTTCAAGCGGCATGCGGGCGCGGAGGCGTTTCCGCCCCGGCGCCCGCATCGTCGCACGGCGATTACTTCGCCAGTTCTTTCAGCACCTTGTCGGTGATGTCGATACGCTTGCTGGCGTAGACCGCTTCCTGGAAGACGATATCGTACTTTTCGGCTTCGGCGATCTGGCGGATGACCTTGTTGGTGCGCTCCAGAACCACGGCCAGTTCTTCATTGCGGCGCTGGTTCAGGTCTTCGCGGAACTCGCGCTGCTTGCGCTGGAATTCCTTGTCCAGGTCGGACAGGTCACGCTGACGCTTGGCGCGGTCGGAGTCGGACAGCACGGCGCCGTCCTTGTCCAGCTTTTCCGACTGGGTCTTCAGACGCGCGGCCATGTCTTGCAGTTCGCGGTCGCGCTTGGCGAATTCCGCTTCCAGCTTGGATTGGGCGGCCTTGGCCGGCACGGCTTCACGGAAGATGCGCTCGGTGCTGACGAAGGCGATCTTCGAGCTCTCCTGTGCGTGGACGGCCGAGGCACTCATCAGGCAGGCGGCCATCACGACGGTCTGCAGGGACAGGAATGATTTGGTAATGAACTTCAAGGTTGCTCTCCGTATTACAAAATTCGATAACGACCGCTTTAGAAGCCGGTACCCAGTTGGAACTGGAAGGTTTGAGACTTGTCGCCGTCCTTCAGGTTCAACGGCTTGCCGTAGCTCAGCTTCAACGGACCGATCGGCGACACCCAGCTGATACCGACACCGGCCGAATAACGCAGGTCGTTGAACTTGATGTTCTGGCCATCGGCGAAGACGTTGCCGCCGTCAAAGAAGGTGAACCAGCGCAGCGTACGATCCTGGCCCGAGCCCGGGAACGGGAATTGTAACTCCGCATTGGCGTAGAAACGAGAGGCGCCGCCCATGGAGTCGCCGTACTGGTCCTTCAGGCTGCCCAGCGACGAAGCCTCGTAGCCGCGCACGGTGCCGATGCCGCCGGCGTAGTAGTTCTTGAACACCGGGTACGGCTTGCCGCCGAAGCCGCGGCCGTAGTCCAGTTCGCCGTTCAGCGCCAGCGTCACCGCCTTGCTGAAGAAGGGCTGGAAGTACTGGTGCTGGTAGCTGGCGCGATAGTACTTCAGCGTGCCCAGCGACGACACTTCGAGGTTGGCGCGCATGAACTGGCCGGTGGTCGGCACCAGGGCGCTGTCGCGGCCGTCGCGCTGCCACGCCACGGTCAGCGGGATGCTGGTGGTGCGGGCGCTGCCGATGCCGCAATTGTTGGTGGTCGAGGTCACATCGCAACCTGCCGCGCCGGCGCCGCCGAAGTCGCGCACGTACTGGCGATACAGCGACGGGCTGGTGTTGTCGGTGCTGACGTCGGTGTTTTCGATGCCCACGCCGAAGAACACGCGGTCCAGTTCCGAGAACGGCACGCCGAACTTGACGCTGCCGCCCAGGGTCTTGACGCGGTAATCACCGGTTGCGTACACCGACGGGCGGATGGTACGCAGGTAGATTTCGTAGGTGCGGCTGATGCCGTCGTCGGTGAAGTACGGGTTGGTGGTCGACACCGAGATCGTGCGGTAGCGCGAGCTGGTGTTGATGTCGATGCCCACGGTGTTGCCGCTGCCGAACGCGTTTTCCTGCGAGATCGAGCCGGTCAGGCTGAGCTTGTCGGATTGCGAGAAACCCGCGCCGATCATGATGTTGCCGGTCGGCTTTTCCTCGACCTTCATGTTGACGTCGACCTGGTCGTTGGCGCCAGCCACTTCCGGCGTCTCGATGTTGACTTCCTTGAAGTAGCCCAGGCGGTCCACGCGGTCGCGCGAGAGCTTGATCTTCTCGCCGTCGTACCAGGAGTCCTCGAACTGGCGGAATTCGCGGCGGATCACTTCGTCGCGGGTCTTGGTGTTGCCAGCGATGTTGATGTGACGCACGTACACGCGCTTGCCCGGGTCGATCATGACCGTGAAGGCGACTTCCTTCTTCTCGCGGTCGACGTTCGGGTTGGCGTTGACGTTGGCGAAGGCATAGCCGAAGTTGCCCAGGCGCTCACCGATCTTCTTGGTGCTGTCGGTCAGCTTGGAGCCGGAGTACACGTCGCCCTTCTTCAGCTGCATCAGCTTGGCCAGCTCGGGCTCCATGCCGAACATCTCGCCTTCCAGCTTGATGTCGGAGACGGTGTACTTCTCGCCTTCCTTGATGTTGACAGTGATGTAGATGTCTTTCTTGTCCGGGGTGATCGACACCTGGGTGGACTCGACCTGCATCTCCAGGTAACCGCGGTCCAGGTAGTAGGAGCGCAGGGTTTCGATATCGCCCTGCAGCTTTTCCTTGGAGTACTGGTCGGCCTTGGTGTACCAGGTGAACCAGCCCGGGGTGGTCAGCTTGATCTGGTCGCGCAGCGTGCTGTCGGAGAAGACCTTGTTGCCGACGAAGTTGATCTGCTTGATGCGCGAGACTTCGCCTTCGTCGACGGTGAAGGTGATGGCCACGCGGTTGCGTTCGACCGGGGTCACCGTGGTCGACACCTTGGCGCCGTACAGGCCGCGCGACAGGTATTGACGCTTCAGTTCCTGCTCGGCGCGATCGACCTGCGAGCGGTCGAAGATGCGGGACTCGGCGACGCCGATTTCCTTCAGGGCCTTGGTCAGCTGTTCCTTGTCGAATTCCTTGATGCCGGAAAAGTCGACGCTGGCGATCGCCGGGCGCTCGACCACCTGCACCACCAGCACGTCGCCTTCGGCTTCGATGCGCACGTCGCGGAAGAAACCGGTGGCGTACAGCGCCTTGATGGCGGCGGTGCCCTTTTCATCGTTGAAGGTATCGCCCACGCGCACCGGCAGGTAGCTGAAGACGGTGCCGGCTTCGGTACGCTGGATGCCTTCGACGCGGATGTCCTTGACCACGAACGGCGTGACCGCCATGGCTTGGCTGGAACACAGGGCGAAAGCGGCTGCGGCGATCAGGCGACGGGAGAGTGTCGGGATGGGATATTGCGCAGGGTGTAATTTCATCTATCGTTCATCAACAGTGTGTTCGCCGCGGCACTGCCTGACAAGATGCTGGTAAGCAATTGAAAACGGACGCGCTGTCCATTGCCAATTGCTTAACAACTGCCATCGGGGTTGGCCGGCAAATGTAAAAAATCCGGTCATTTCGCCCGCACCGCTTTTTCGGCGGTCCGGGCATCAGGCCGGATCTATCCTTGGAACATCAAACGCACGATGTCGTTGAAAGCAGCCACGAGCATCAATGCCATCAGTATCCCCAGGCCGGCGCGCTGCGCGATTTCCCCAAACCGCTCGGAAACGGGCCGCCCTGTCAAAATCTCCAGCGCATAATACAGCAAATGACCGCCATCTAAAACCGGGATTGGCAAGAGATTCATCACTCCCAGGCTGATACTGATGAAAGCCAGGAAGCTGAGATAGCTGACCAGGCCCACGCGTGCGGTCTGGCCGGCGTAATCGGCGATGGTGATGGGGCCGGTGATGTTCTTCAGGGAGACCTGGCCGACGATCATCTTGCCGATCATCTTGATGGTCATCACGCTGGTGTCCCAGGTCCGCCGCGCGCCCTTGGACACCGCTTCCAGCGGGCCGTCGCTGATGGTCGCCATCTCCGGCGCCAGCGGCACTTCGACCTTGATGCGGCCGATGCGCTTGCCGGAAGCACCGTCCTCGACGCTGTCCGGCACCACCGCGACGTCAAACGTCGCCTGGCCGCGCAAGCCGTGCAGCTGCAGGGTCTTGCCGGCGGATTCGCGCACCTTCTCGACGAACGCCAGGCCGTCGCGCACCGCCACGCCGTCGATGGCGACGATCCGGTCGCCGGTCTGCAGGCCGGCCGCCTTGGCCGGGCCATCCATGATCTTGCCCAGGACCGCGGGCGGGCGCGCCAGGCCCAGGCCCAGCTTGGCCAGGAAATCGCCTTCCAGCTCGTTGCTGGAAACGCCGTCCAGGCGCAGCGTGACCGTATTGAGCAGCTTGCCCGCCCCGTTCGGGTTGGGTCGCTCGACGTCGATGCGGGCATCAGCCTTGGCCAGCACCGACTGCATGAGTTTCCAGCGCACTTCCGACCACACCTGCACCGCTTCGCCATTGATGGCGGTGATGCGGTCGCCGGCGCGCAGGCCGGCCTGGTAGGCGGCGCTCTGCTGCTCGGCGCCGCGCAAGGCCGGCACCGGCTCGGGCACGCCATGCATGTAAAGTCCTGCAAACAGCAGGATCGCCAGCAGGAAATTGGCGATCGGGCCGGCGGCCACGATGGCGATGCGGCGCCAGACCGACTGCCGGGTGAACTCCCGCTTCAGGTCTTCCGGGGCGATGTCCTGCAAATCCTGCTCGCGCGCATCCAGCATCTTGACGTAGCCGCCCAGCGGCAGGATCGACAAGGCCCACTCGGTCTGGTCGCGGCCGAAGCGGCGCGACCAGATCACGCGTCCCATCCCTACCGAGAAGCGCAGCACCTTCACGCCGCACCAGCGCGCCACGAGATAGTGCCCCAGCTCGTGCACCACCACCAGGGTGCCGAGGGCGACGAAGAAGGCGATCAGGGTATGCAGCAGCGTCATTGTGAAATCAGGGCCTCGGCATGGGCGCGCGCCTGCGCATCCTGCTCCAGCAAGGCGCCGATATCGGCCGCTTGCCGGTTGGGAATCGCGGACATGACGCGTTGTATCAATTGATCGATCATCCTGAAACCAATGCGGCGATCAAGGAAGGCTTGCACGGCAACCTCGTTGGCGGCGTTCAGGATCGCGGCCAGCGTGCCGCCGGCGCGCAAGGCATCATACGCCAGTTTCAGGCAGGGAAAACGACCGAAATCGGGTTGACTGAACGACAACTGCGCGATCTGCGCCAGGTCCAGCGGCGCCACGCCGGAAGCGATGCGCTCCGGATAGGCCAGCGCATTGGCGATCGGGGTGCGCATGTCGGGATTGCCCAGCTGCGCCAGCACCGAGCCGTCGGCATAGGACACCATGGAGTGGATCACGCTCTGCGGATGGATCACCACCTCGATCTTGTCGGCCGGCGCGCCAAACAGCCAGTGCGCCTCGATCACCTCCAGCCCCTTGTTCATCATGGTGGCCGAGTCGACCGAAATCTTGCGCCCCATCACCCATTTGGGGTGGGCCACCGCCTCCTCCACCGTGACCTCATTGAGCGTGGCGACGTCGCGCGTGAGGAACGGGCCGCCGGAGGCGGTCAGCAGGATCTTTTCGACGCCGTGCGCCGGCATGGAACGGGTATAACCCGGCGGCAGGCACTGGAAAATCGCGTTGTGCTCGCTGTCGATGGGCAGCAGGCCGGCGCCGTTGGCGGCCACCGCGTCCATCAGCAACTGGCCGGAAATGACCAGCGCCTCCTTGTTGGCCAGCAGGATCTTCTTGCCGGCGCGGGCAGCGGCCAAGGTCGACGCCAGGCCGGCTGCGCCGACGATGGCGGCCATGACCATGTCGCAGCCGTCGGCGGAGGCGATATCGCACAGCGCCTCTGGTCCGCAGGCGACCTGCGTGGGCAAGCCCTTGCCGCGCAGCAGCGACTCAAGCTCCGCGGCTGCGGCGGCCGAGCCGACCACCGCCACCTCGGGACGAAAGCGCTCGCACTGCTGCGCCAGTTCGGCCACGCGGGAATGGGCGCTCAGGGCATGGACGCGATATCGGTCGGGATGACGGGCGACCACGTCCAGCGTGGAAACGCCGATGGAACCGGTGGAGCCGAGAATGCTGATGGACTGCATGGAATTTCCGGAGGAAGCCGGCGGCTCAGGGCGCCGCCAGCCAGAGATCGATCAGTGCCGCCAGCGGCAGCACCGGAATGAGCGCGTCGATGCGATCGAGCACGCCGCCGTGTCCGGGCAGCAGATTGCTGCTGTCCTTCATGCCGGCGCGGCGCTTCAACTGCGACTCGAACAGGTCGCCGACCACGCTGGCGACCACCATCACGGTCAGCACGCCGACGAAGCCGAGCCAACCCCAGCGGCTGTAGAGGCGCAGCTCGAAGGTCTCGCCCAGGCCGACCGACATGGCCACCGCCGCCGAGATGACCAGCACCGCCAGCCAGCCGCCGATGGCGCCTTCCCAGGATTTACCCGGGGAAATCGAGGGCGCCAGCTTGTGGCGGCCGAAACCCTTGCCGGCGAAATAGGCGCCGATATCGGCCACCCACACCACCGCCATCACCGACAGCAGGTACAGCGGCGAACGCTGGAACAGATCCACGATGGCCACGAAGCAGCCCAGGATGGACAGCATGTAGGTGCCGTTGAGCAGGCGGTTGGCGAACACCTCCGCCCTGGGCAGGCCCAGCGCCAGCGCCGGCGCGAACCGTATCGCCCACAGCACCACGCACAGCACGTACAGCGGGCGCACGCTGGGCAAGCCGCTGAAGAACAGGATCACGCAAAAGGCCAGCGTCCACAGCACCGCCCACACCGCCGGGCGCGGGCTCTTGAACAGGCGGAAACATTCCCAGGCGCCGGCCGCGAAGAACACCAGCACCACCATCGCGAAGGCCGGGAAATAATCGAAATACAAGATCGGCAACAGGATTGCCAGCAGGATCAACGCCGTGATGACACGCGTCTTGAGCATCAGGAAGCCTTTTTCTGATCCAGCACTTGCGCGCTGGTGCGCCCGAATCGGCGCTCGCGTTGTTGGTACGAGGCAATGGCCAGGTCGAGCGCCTTGGCGTCGAAATCGGGCCAGAAGGTGTCGGTGAAGTAAAGCTCACTGTACGCCAGCTGCCACAGCAGGAAATTGGAGATGCGCTGCTCGCCGCCGGTACGGATGAACAGGTCCGGCTCGGGCGCATAGGCCATGGCCAGATAAGGCCCCAGCTGGTCTTCCGAGAAGTCGGTCACGCCGGGGTTGGCCCGGGCCATCTTCGAGACCGCCTGCATGACGTCCCAGCGGCCGCCGTAGTTGGCGCACACGGTCAGCGTCAGGCGCGTATTGCCGGCGGTCTGGGCCTCGGCCTTGGTCGCCATCTCCTGCAGCTTGGGATCGAAGCGGCTCATGTCGCCGACGATCTTCAGGCGGATGCCATTGGCCGACATCTTGCCGACTTCGCGCTCCAGCACGGTCATGAACAGGCGCATCAGCACCGACACCTCGTCGGCGGGACGGCGCCAGTTTTCGGAACTGAAGGCGAACAGGGTCAGGTATTCGACGCCGCGCGCAGCGCAGGCCTCGACGATGGCGCGCACCGCGTCCACGCCCTTGGCATGGCCCGCCACGCGCGGCAGGAAACGTTTGGTTGCCCAACGTCCGTTGCCGTCCATGATGATGGCAACATGACGCGGAACCGCGGAAATATCCGGAACCGCAAGAGTTGAGCTTTGATGCTTCATGAAAAATTATTTAGTGCATTAATGGCTTCGAGCCGCACCATGGTAGCGGGCTGCCGGGACTTTGACAAACCGGGCGGCCAATGAGATCCCTACCCTTTTGCCGGCAGCTTTTGCGCTGCCCGCCGCACATTTGCTTCTCTTTCTGATTCTGTGCCGCGCGGCGGGAATCTCCATTCTCCGCCGCGCGCAGGCCCTGCAGGAACGGCGTCACACCGTCATGACTTCCTTTTCCTTGTCGCCGACCAGCTTGTCGATTTCAGCGACGAACTTGTCGGTCAGCTTCTGGATATCGTCCTGGCCGCGACGCTCGTCGTCTTCCGACGCGATCTTGTCCTTGACCAGCTTCTTCAGGGTTTCGTTGCCTTCGCGACGGATGTTGCGCACCGCGATCTTGGCGTCTTCCGCCTCGCCCTTGACCAGCTTGACCATCTCCTTGCGGCGCTCTTCGGTCAGCGGCGGCATCGGCACGCGGATCAGTTCGCCGTGGGTGGCGGGGTTCAGGCCCAGGTCGGCCTCGCGGATCGCCTTTTCGACGACGGCGACCATTTTCTTCTCGTACGGCTGCACGCCGATGGTACGGGCATCGACCAGGGTCAGGTTCGCTACCTGCGACAGGCCGGTGGGGGAACCGTAATAGTCGACCATCACTTGATCCAGCAGGCCGGTGTGTGCGCGGCCGGTGCGGACCTTGGCCAGGTTGGCCTTGAGCTGCTCGATCGACTTGCTCATTTTCTGTTCACTGTTCTTTTTGACGTCAGCGACACTCATGCTGCTCTCCTAACTTGATGCAATAACTTGGCTTGTCTTGAATGCAAATGCCCCGGAAAGGGGGCATTGTAAACGGGAATACCGGCCCATGGCCGGATTCCCTCTGCGAATATGGATCAGACGTGGACCAGGGTGCCCTCGTCGTCGCCCATCACCACGCTCTTGAGCGCGCCCGGCTTGACGATCGAGAAGACCTTGATCGGCAGCTTCTGGTCGCGGCACAGCGCGAAAGCGGTGGCGTCCATCACCTGCAGGTGCTTGGCGATGGCTTCGTCGAACGAGATCGACGCGTAGCGGGTGGCCGAGGGATCCTTCTTCGGGTCGGCGGTGTAGACACCGTCCACCTTGGTGGCCTTGAGCACGATCTGGGCGCCGATTTCCGAGCCGCGCAACGCAGCGGCGGTGTCGGTGGTGAAGAAGGGGTTGCCGGTGCCGGCGGCGAAGACCACGATCTTGCCTTCTTCCAGGTACTGCAGCGCCTTCGGGCGCACGTAAGGCTCGACCACCTGTTCGATGCCGATGGCCGACATCACGCGGGCGGTCAGGCCGGCCTGGCGCATGGCGTCGGCCAGTGCCAGCGAGTTCATGACGGTGGCCAGCATGCCCATGTAGTCGGCGGTCGCGCGATCCATGCCCTGGGCGCCCGGCGCCACGCCGCGGAAGATGTTGCCGCCGCCGATCACGATCGCCAGTTCCACGCCCAGTTTGCTGATTTCTGCCACATCCGCGACCATGCGTTCGATGGTCGCGCGATTGATACCGTAGGCGTCGTCGCCCATCAGTGCTTCGCCGGAAAGTTTGAGGAGTACGCGCTTATAAGCAGGTGTTGTCATTGCAGGGCTCCGTGTTCTATCCGATTTTGAATTGCCGTTGACACATCCCGTACCACTCCCGCTCAGGCGAAGCGGCGCTGCTTCACCGCGGGAGACGTCAGGACGCATAGTAGATTTGCTGCTGCGCCTTATTGTTTTTTTTGCCACCTTCCATCCTGCCCTTCGCGTGTGGACCGCGAAGGCCATGACAGTAGATGCCGCTTTCCCGGAAAGTTCCGGAGAGAGCTTAAAAAAACGGGCCTCTCGGCCCGCTTTTTTCACAACGCTTACTGAGCTTGTTTCGCTGCAGCCACTTGCGCAGCCACTTCAGCTGCGAAGTCGTCCTGCTTCTTCTCGATGCCCTCGCCCACCACGTACATGGCGAACGACTTCACGGAGGAGTTGGCCGCCTTCAGCATCTGCTCGACGCTTTGCTTGTCGTTCTTCACGAAAGCCTGGTTGAACAGCGAGACTTCCTTCAGGTACTTCTGCACCGAACCTTCGACCATCTTGGCGACGATGTCGGCCGGCTTGCCGGATTCGGCAGCCTTCAGGGCGGCGACCGAGCGTTCCTTCTCGATCAGGTCGGCCGGCACTTGCTCGGACGACAGGGCCACCGGCTTCATGGCGGCAATGTGCATCGCCACGTCCTTGCCGACTTGCTCGTCGGCGCCTTCGAACTCCACGACCACGCCGATGCGGGTGCCGTGCAGGTAGGACACCAGCTTGGCCGAGGTTTCGAAACGCTGGAAGCGACGGAACGACATGTTCTCGCCGATGCGACCGATCAGTTCGGTGCGCAGCTCTTCCAGGGTCTTGCCGTCAGGCAGCTTGCAGGCGCCCAGGGCAGCCACGTCGGCCGGATTTTGCTCGGCCACCAGCTTGGCGGCAGCCTGGACCAGGCCGATGAACTCGTCGTTCTTGGTCACGAAGTCGGTTTCGCAGTTCACTTCGACCAGCGCGCCGACGTTGCCGGCGATGTAGGTCGAGATCACGCCTTCGGCGGTGATGCGCGAGGATGCCTTGGAGGCCTTGCTGCCCAGCTTGACGCGCAGGATCTCTTCGGCCTTGGCCAGATCGCCGTCGGCTTCGGTCAGCGCCTTCTTGCATTCCATCATCGGCGCGTCGGTCTTCGCGCGCAGTTCACCCACCAATGCTGCGGTAATTGCCGCCATACTATTCTCCTGACTTGGAGGCGCCCCGCGAACCGCGAAACGCCTGAAAACTCGAAAATTGACTCAAAAAAAAGGGGTCACCGCGACAATCCCGCTGCACCCCTTTTTTGTACTGCACGGAAGAAGCAGAATTAAGCCTGCTCGACCTCGACGAACTCGTCGCCCTTGACAGCTTCGACCACGTCGTTGACAGCGTTTGCACGGCCTTCCAGCACGGCGTCAGCCATGCCGCGGGCGTACAGAGCGATCGCCTTGGCGGAGTCGTCGTTACCCGGGATCACGTAGGTGACGCCTTCGGGCGAGTGGTTGGTATCGACCACGCCGATGACCGGGATGCCCAGCTTGGCGGCTTCGGTGATGGCGCCCTTGTGGTAGCCGACGTCGATCACGAAGATGGCGTCAGGAATGCCGCCCATGTCCTTGATGCCGCCGATGGCCTTTTGCAGCTTTTCTTGCTCGCGGCTGAACAGCAGGGCTTCCTTCTTGGACAGCTTCTCGACCGAACCGTCTTCGATCGCGGCTTCCATGTCCTTCAGGCGCTTGATCGAGGTCTTGATGGTCTTGAAGTTGGTCAGCATGCCGCCCAGCCAGCGCTGGTCAACGAAAGGCACGCCTGCGCGCTGAGCTTCGCCAGCCAGGATTTCGCGGGCTTGACGCTTGGTACCGACGAACAGGATGGTGCCGCGGTTGGCGGACAGCTGGCGCACGTACTTTTGCGCTTCCTGGAACAGGCCCAGGGTCTTTTCCAGGTTGACGATGTGAATCTTGTTGCGATGGCCGAAAATGAAGGGGGCCATCTTGGGGTTCCAGAAGCGGGTTTGGTGACCGAAGTGGACACCGGCTTCCAGCATTTCGCGCATGGTAACGGACATGAATTTCTCCAGGGTTAGGTCTGGAATCCGCTCGGTCATCCGGCTCATGCAGCCAGACACCCTTTTAGCGAACGGATTCGCGTTTCAAAAAATACAATCAAAACATGATGACGACAGGAAACTCCCTGCAAACATCGCCATGTCCAACCTGACATTTCAAGTTAGCCCGATATTCTACCCGGCCCCGGCAATTTGTTCAAGTCTCACATGAAGTACCGAATCCCTGCCCGCCCCGGGCGCGAAGACCGGGCGTCGCCTGCCGCGGCCGACAGAAAATACCCCTGTCGTCTATAATCCCATCTTGACGATTTTCTAGCGAATTGCAATTCACCATGGGCAACATCATCATCAAAACCGCCGAAGACATCGAAGGCATGCGCGTGGCCGGCCGCCTGGCCGCCGAGGTGCTGGACTATATCGCCCCCTTCGTGAAACCCGGCGTGACCACCGGCGAGATCGACCGCCTGTGCCACGAATACATGACCAACGTGCAAGGCACCATCCCGGCGCCGCTCAATTATTGCCCGCCCGGCTACACGCCCTACCCCAAGGCCATCTGCACTTCGCTCAACGACGTGATCTGCCACGGCATCCCGGGCGACAAGGTAATGAAGAGCGGCGACGTGCTCAACATCGACGTCACCGTCATCAAGAACGGCTATCACGGCGACACCAGCCGCATGTTCTTCCTGGGCGAGCCGTCCATCCTGGCGCGCCGCCTGACCGACATCACCTATGAATGCATGTGGCTGGGCATCTCGAAGATCAAACCCGGCGCGCACCTGGGCGACATCGGCCACGTGATCCAGCAGCATGCCGAAAAAGCCGGCTACAGCGTGGTGCGCGAGTTCTGCGGCCACGGCATCGGCAAGGTGTTCCACGAAGAGCCGCAGGTGCTGCACTACGGCCGCCCGGGCACGCTGGAGAAGCTGGCCGCCGGCATGATATTCACGGTCGAGCCGATGATCAACGCCGGCCGCCGCGAAATCCGCGAAATGGGCGACGGCTGGACCATCAAGACCAAGGATCGCAGCCTGTCGGCGCAGTGGGAGCACACGGTGCTGGTGACCGAAACCGGCTTCGAGGTCCTGACCGTGTCGCCGGGCATGCCCGCGCCGCCGGCCTTCATCCAGAACCAGGTGGCCGCGGCGGCCTGATCGCCCGGACAGCCCGGCCGGCGCTCGGCGGAAATCGCGATGGATACCGGTTCGGTCATCGCGATTTCCGCCGAAAACGTTTTGGGAACAGCTGCAAGCGCCGCCTGCCCGCACACCCCGGGCATGAAACCTGCTAAAAGCCGGAGGCCGCACGGGGACGCGGCAAGATGACCGACCAGCGGCCGCCCCGCCGCCACAACAAGATCCGAACCGATGCCGACACTCGCCGTCACGCTCAAGAAACAGCTCAAGGCCGCCCGCCAGCAGGCCATCGAGGTGTTCCAGACCAATCACAAGACCGAACAGCTGCTGACCCAGCTGCGCCGCAACGTCGACGGCGCGCTCACGCAGGCCTGGGACGAGCTGGCCATGCCGGCCGACGCCGCACTGGTGGCCGTGGGCGGCTACGGCCGCGGCGAGCTGTTCCCGCACTCTGATGTTGACGTGCTGATCCTGCTGACCAAGACGCCCGAAGGCGCCGAAAAGGAAAAACTGGAGTCGCTGGTCCAGCTGTTCTGGGACATCGGCCTGGAGATCGGCCACAGCATCCGCACCATCGACGAATGCATGGACGAGTCGGCCGCCGACATCACGGTGCAGACCAGCCTGCTGGAAGCCCGCCTGGTGACCGGCAGCCGCAGCCTGTTCAAGCACCTGCAGGAGCGCTACCAGGCCGCGCTGGACCCGCTGGCCTTCTTCCAGGCCAAGACGCTGGAGATGCGCCAGCGCCACATCAAGTACGAAGACACCCCCTACAGCCTGGAACCCAACTGCAAGGAAAGCCCGGGCGGCCTGCGCGACCTGCAGGTGATCCTGTGGGTGGCCAAGGCGGCCGGGCTGGGCGACTCCTGGAGCAAGCTGGCCGAGCACGGCATGCTGACCTCCACCGAGGCGCGCCAGCTGCGCCAGAAGGAGCGCGCCTTCAAGGACATCCGCATCCGCCTGCACATCCTCACCGACCGCCGCGAAGACCGCCTGGTGTTCGACATCCAGACGCCGATCGCGGAAACCTTCGGCTTCAAGACCACCGATACCCGCCGCGCCAGCGAATACCTGATGCAGCGCTATTACTGGGCCGCCAAGGCGGTGACCCAGCTCAACTCCATCCTGCTGCAGAACATCGAAGCCCACCTGTTCCCCCAGGACATGGTGCCCAAGCAGATCAACGAGCGCTTCAACGAGGTCAACGGCTTCGTCGACATCGCTCATGACGACGTGTTCGAGCAGACCCCGTCGGCGATGCTGGAGGTGTTCCTGGTGCTGTCCGAGCACCCCGAGCTCAAGGACATGTCGGCGCGCACCGTGCGCGCGCTGTGGCACGCGCGCTTCAAGATCGACAACGCGTTTCGCGCCAACCCGGAAAATCACCGTCTGTTCATGCAGATCATCCAGAGCAGGCGCGGCATCACGCACGCGCTGCGCCGCATGAACGCCACCAGCGTGCTGGGCCGCTACCTGCCCAACTTCCGTCACATCGTCGGCCAGATGCAGCACGACCTGTTCCACGTCTATACGGTGGACCAGCACATCCTGATGGTGGTGCGCAACGTGCGCCGCTTCACGATGAGCGAGCATGCGCACGAATACCCGTTCTGCAGCCAGCTGATGGCCAACTTCGGCCAGCCCTGGGTGCTGTACGTGGCCGCGCTGTTCCACGACATCGCCAAGGGCCGCGGCGGCGACCACTCCAAGCTGGGCATGGACGACGCGCGCCAGTTCTGCGAGCAGCACGGCATCTCGCAGGAAAACACCGAGCTCATCGTGTTCCTGGTCGAGCAGCACCTGGCCATGTCGCACGTGGCGCAAAAGCAGGACCTGTCCGACCCGGACGTCATCACCGCCTTCGCGCAACTGGTCAAGGACGAGCGCCACCTCACCGCGCTCTACCTGCTGACGGTTGCCGACATCCGCGGCACCAGCCCCAAGGTATGGAACGCCTGGAAGGGCAAGCTGCTGGAAGACCTGTACCGCATCACGCTGCGCGTGCTGGGCGGCGAAGCGCCCTCGGCCGACCGCGAGCTGAAGAACACCCAGCAGGAAGCGATCAAGACGCTGCGCCTGTACGGCCTACCGGCCGACGCCCACGAGCACTTCTGGAAGCAGCTGGACGTGGCCTATTTCCTGCGCCACGACGCCTCCGACATCGCCTGGCAGACGCGCTGCTTCTACGACAAGGTCGACACCGCCGTGCCGCTGGTGCGCTGCCGCCTGGCGCCGATCGGCGAAGGCGTGCAGGTGGCCGTCTACACGCCCGACCGCCCCGACCTGTTCGCGCGCATCTGCAGCTATTTCGACGAGAAGAGCTTCAGCATCTTCGACGCCAAGATCCACACCACCAGGAACGACTACGCGCTGGACGCCTTCCTGATCAACGCCCCGGTGTTCGCCAAGAACTACCGCGACATCATCAACCTGATCGAGCACGAGCTGGGCGAACTGCTGCAGTCCGACGCCCCGCTGCCGGCGCCGTCCAAGGCGCGCCTGTCGCGCCTGTCGCGCACCTTCCCGGTCAACCCCTCGGTGGACCTGCGCCCGGACGAGCGCGGCCAGTACTACCTGCTGTCGGTCTCGGCCAACGACCGGGCCGGCCTGCTCTATTCGATTTCCAACGTGCTGGCCAAATTCAAGATCAACCTGCACACCGCCAAGGTGATGACGCTGGGCGAGCGGGTGGAAGACGTGTTCCTGATCGACGGCCCGGCGCTGTCCCAGCCGCGCAACCAGATCCTGCTGGAGACCGAGCTGCTCAAGACGCTGCGCATCTGACGTCCGCCTGCGCGGCAGACAACGGGCACGGGCCGGCAACGCCTTGGCGCGCCGGCCCGGCAGGCCTTACAATCTCCCCCTCGCCGCCCGCCGGCTTCCGAATGAACCGTTTCACGCAAGGCAACACCCCATGACCGAACCCGTCCGCCTCTCCAAACGCATGTCCGAACTCGGCCTCTGCTCGCGCCGCGAGGCCGACGAGTGGATCGAGAAAGGCTGGGTGCGCGTGGACGGCGAGGTGGTGTCGGTGCTCGGCAGCAAGGTGCTGCCGCACCAGAAGGTCACCGTGGAGCGCCAGGCCGCGGCCGAGCAGTCCAAGCGCGTCACCATCCTGATCAACAAGCCCATGGGTTACGTCAGCGGCCAGGCCGAAGACGGCTACAAACCCGCCGTGGTGCTGGTCAACGCCGAATCGCGCTGGAGCGAGGACCAGGCCGAAACCGAGTTCCATCCGCGCCAGTTGCGCAGCCTGGTGCCCGCCGGCCGCCTGGACATCGACTCGGTCGGCCTGCTGGTGCTGACCCAGGACGGCCGCATCGCCAAACACCTGATCGGCGAAGATTCGCCGGTCGACAAGGAATACCTGGTGCGCGTGAAATACACCCGCCCCGGCAAGCTGCCGGAGCAGGATCTGAAACGCCTGAACCACGGCCTGATCATGGACGGCAAGCCGCTGCGTCCGGCCAAGGTCTATTGGCAGAACGACGACCAGCTGAGCTTCACGCTGCGCGAAGGCAAGAAGCGCCAGATCCGCCGCATGTGCGACATGGTGGGACTGAAGGTGATCGGCCTGAAGCGCGTGCGCATCGGCGGCGTCAAGCTGGGCGAGCTGCCGCCGGGGCAATGGCGCTACCTGCGCCCGGACGAGCGCTTCTGAGCGCGATTGTCCGCCCGGCTATGGGCATCGTATAAAAAAAGGCCCTGGATGAAGTCCAGGGCCTTTTTTCTTGCTGCGCCGCTTTGGCGTGGAAGGCGACTCAGAGGAAGCGGTCGAGGATCTTGCGGCTGTGCTTGTCCAGGGCCTTGAGGTCGCGCACCAGGAACTGGATGCTGTGGCTGTCGGCGATCAGCAGCGCCGAGTTCGGCAAGCGGCGGATGTCTTCCTCGCCCTTGAGCGTGAAGGTGGTAACGCCGCGCGAGGTCTGTACGGTCCAGTCGCTGGGCGTGGCGTAAGTGGAAACGCCGACGATGCGCGAGATTTCCGGCATGAACTCGCGGCTGGCCAGCTCTTCCTCGATCAGCTTGCGCACCTCCGCGCCCACCTGCTCCAGCCGGTCGATCCAGACCAGCTCGTGGCCGTCGCTGGACACCACCGACAGGCCGCCGTCGGGGGCGCTGACCGGGAAGGCCCGCACCGGAATCACGTTGTCGTGGGCCACGCCGTCGGCGCCGGTCAAGACCAGGCGCCCGAAGCTGTTGCGATGCAGGCTGAACGACGGCTGCCCGCCGGGATTGTTGGTCGTCATGGTCACTGTCATTCCCCCTTCTCGTCATCGCTGACCGAGACTTCCGCGTCGCCGTCAGGATTGCGCGCCTGCGCCTGGTAGAGCTTGTAGTAATGGCCTTCGCGCGCCATCAGCTCCTCGTGGTTGCCGACCTCGACCACCTGGCCGCGGTCCAGCACCACCAGGCGATCGGCCTTGCGCAGCGTCGACAGGCGGTGCGCGATGGCGATCGTGGTGCGGCCCTGGACCAGATTGTCCAGCGCCTTCTGGATTTCCTTTTCGGTGGTGGTGTCGACCGAGGACGTCGCCTCGTCCAGGATCAGGATGCGCGGGTCGATCAGCAGTGCGCGCGCAATCGAGATGCGCTGGCGTTCGCCGCCGGACAGCGCCTGGCCGCGCTCGCCCACCAGCGAGTCGTAACCCTGCGGCAGGCGCAGGATGAACTCGTGGGCGTGGGCCGCGCGGGCGGCGGCGATGATTTCCTCGCGGGTCGCATCCGGCTTGCCGTAGGCGATGTTCTCGGCGATCGTGCCGAAGAACAGGAACGGCTCCTGCAGCACCAGGCCGATGTTGCGGCGGTATTCCGAAATCGGCAGCGAGCGGATGTCGACGCCGTCGATGCGGATCGATCCCTCCGACACGTCGTAGAAGCGGCAGATCAGGTTGACCATGGTCGACTTGCCCGAACCGCTGTGCCCCACCAGGCCGATCATCTCGCCAGGGGCGATGGTCAGGCTCATGTTGCGGATCACCGCGCGGTTGCCGTAGCGGAAGCCGATGTTGCGCACCTCGATGGCGCCCTTCACGTTCTCCAGGTGGACCGGATTGGCCGGCTCGGGGACGCTGGAGACGTGGTCGAGGATGTCGAAGATGCGCTTGGCGCCGGCGGCGGCCTTCTGCGTGACCGACACGATGCGGCTCATCGAATCCAGGCGGGTGTAGAAGCGGCTGATGTAGGCCAGGAAGGCGGTCAGCACGCCGACGGTGATCTGGTTGCTGGACACCTGCCAGATGCCGAACACCCACACCACCAGGAGGCCGACTTCGGTCAGGAAGGTCACCGTCGGGGTGAACAGCGACCATATCTTGTTGACGCGGTCGTTGACCACCAGGTTATGGCGGTTGGCCTCGCGAAAACGCGCCACTTCCCGCTTCTCCTGGGCGAAGGCCTTCACCACGCGGATGCCGGGGATGGTGTCGGCCAGCACGTTGGTCACCTCCGACCAGATGCGGTCGATCTTCTCGAAGCCGTGGCGCAGGCGGTCGCGCACCACGTGAATCATCCAGGCGATGAACGGCAGCGGCAACAGCGTCACCAGCGCCAGCCACGGGTTGATGGAGATCAGGATGGCCGCCGTCATGATGATCATCAGCACGTCGATGGCGAAATCCAGCAGGTGCAGCGACAGGAACACGCAGATGCGGTCGGTTTCCGAACCGATGCGCGCCATCAGGTCGCCGGTGCGCTTGCCGCCGAAGTATTCCTGCGACAGCCGCAGCAGGTGCTCGTAGGTCGTGGTGCGCAGGTCGGCGCCGATGCGCTCGGACACCAGCGCCAGGATATAGGTGCGCGCCCAGCCCAGGCCCCAGGCCAGCAGGGCCGCGCCCAGCAATCCCGAGAGGTAGAGCATGGCGAGATGGGTGTTGATCGGCGCGCCGTTCTGGAACGGGATCAGCACATTGTCCATCAGCGGCATGGTCATGTACGGCGGCACCAGCGTGGCCGCGGTCGAGGCCAGCGTCAGCAGGAAGCCCAGCAGCAGCGAGCCCTTGTAGGGCCTGGCGAAGCGCGACAGGCGGAACAGCGCCCAGGTCGACGGCGGCGCTTCCTTGGTTTCGGGGCAGATGGCGCAGGTTTCCTGGCCTTCGGGGATCGGCGCCTTGCATTGCGGGCAGACGTCGCCCTCTTCCACCGGCTTCACGCCGGAGGCCAGCAGGTCGCGCTGCTGCTCGAACAGCTTGATCAGGCGCAGCGCCTGCGGATTCTGGGCCAGCGTGTAACGCCAGGCGGCCAGGCGGCCGGCGCCGTCGCACAGCTCGAGCGTGCCGACGCCGGCGTGGTCGAAGTGCTTCAGCGTCAGCGCCGGATCGTATTCCCACTCCTGCCAGACCGTGCCTTCGGGCGTATTGGCCAGCAGCCGGGTTTCGGTGGCGACCACCAGCGAGGGACGGAATTGCAGTTGCGTGTCGAGGTCCAGCTCCAGCCAGGCCACGATCTTCTCGCTGGCGGCCAGGCGGGCGGCGATTTCCGTTCTCCAGCGTTCGGGCAGGCTGGCGGTGGCGGAAGGATGGGAATCAGTAGTCATTTAACGGCAACGTTGAGCCCGATGCGAGCAGTTTGGCATTGTGATGAATCGGAGACCGGGAGCGAAGCTGCGGTCCGGCTGCGGGCAGCGCGCGATTATAGCGCAGCGCCCCTGCTGTTCGATACGCGTGCATATGTGTCCAACGCATAACGCAAGACACCGCCAATCGGTGCACGCATGAGCTCATCGGCGTTTCCCGCAGGATGCGAAACACGGCCGACAGCGCCCCTGCGGGCATGTCCATGCCTTGTTGACCGTCGTTTTTTTGGTTAATTCGCTCCACGCGCGCCGGACAGTCTGCGACAATAGCGCCCATCCATTCCTCACAAGCATAATTCCAATGAGATCCGCCGCCTTCTCCTGCAAAACCGACAAGTTTTTCCGCGAGAGGCGCGCCCCCTGAATTTCCCCGGCGCAAGCAGCCGCTTGCCCTTTTGTCATCCTCCAGTAAACCAAATGCCTTCCGGCACGTTAGTGGAGCATGCGCTATTCTGACGGAATGCTGACCGGGAAATTCTGTCGTAACTTCCAGAACCCGAAAACACGGCTCGCATCTGGCGCCGGTGCGCCGGGCCGGCGGCGGCGCATCCCGGTTTTACGAAGTCACACGGACGACAAGCCTGAAAACGTTTCACAAATAACAGACAGCCCCGGCAGCAAACTGCGGTTCGGCACCACTGACAAGATACAAACGGCTCACCAGCAGCACCTTTTTGTGGCATATCTCCAGACATGAAAAACATCGAATTCCTCCGTTTCCTGCCTTTGAAAGGTCCGAACATCTGGACTTACCGCTCGGCCCTCGAAGTGTGGATCGATATCGGCGAACTGGAAGATTTCCCGTCGAACACCATTCCCGGCTTCACCGAGCGCCTCACCACCTGGCTGCCCACGCTGATCGAGCACCGCTGCAGCTATGAAGTGCGCGGCGGCTTCGTCAAGCGCCTGGAAGAAGGCACCTGGCCCGGCCACATCCTGGAGCACGTCACGCTCGAGCTGCAGAACCTGGCCGGCCTGCCCGGCGGCTTCGGCAAGGCGCGCGAAACCAATGTGCGCGGCGTCTACAAGGTGGTGGTGCGCGCCCGCCACGAGACGGTCACCCGCGCCGCGCTGTATGCCGCCCGCGACCTGGTGATGGCCGCCATCGAGAACCAGCCCTACGACCTCGAGGCCACGCTCTCCAAGCTGCGCCGCATGGTCGACAAGCTCTGCCTGGGCCCGAGCACCGCCTGTATCGTCGACGCCGCCGATGAGCGCCGCATCCCCACCATCCGCCTGTCCGAGGGCAACCTGGTGCAGCTGGGCCACGGCTGCAAGTCGCGCCGCATCTGGACCGCCGAGTCCGACGACACCGGCGCCATCGCCGAAGGCATCTCGCGCGACAAGGACCTGACCAAGTCGCTGCTGGAAACCTGCGGCGTGCCGGTGCCCGAAGGCCGCCTGGTCGAGAGCCCCGAAGACGCATGGGACGCCGCCGAGGACATCGGCCTGCCGGTGGTGGTCAAGCCCTGCGACGCCAATCACGGCCGCGGCGTCTTCATCGACCTGAACACCCGCGAGGAAATCGAGACCGCCTACAAGGCCGCGCTGGAAGAAGGCAGCGGCGTGCTGGTCGAACGCTTCGTGCCGGGCCTGGAGCACCGCCTGCTGATCGTCGGCGGCAAGCTGGCCGCCGCCGCCCGCGGCGAACCGATCTTCATCGTCGGCGACGGCCAGTCCACCGTCCAGCAGCTGCTGGACGAACTCAACAGCGATCCGCGCCGCGGCCTGCTGGAAGAACACCTGCTGGATCCGGTGCTGCTGGAGCGTGAACCAGCCGCCGTGCTGGAGCTGCAGCGCCAGAACCTGAGCACCGAATCGGTGCCGGCCGCCGGCCGCCGCATCCTGCTGCTGCGCAACGGCAACGTCTCCTCCGACATCACCGACAAGGTGCACCCCAGCGTCGCCGCCGCCGCCTCGCTGGCCGCGCGCATCGTCGGCCTGGACATCGCCGGCGTCGACATCGTGGCCGAAGACATCTCGCGCCCGCTGGCCGACCAGGGCGGCGCCATCGTCGAGGTCAACGCCGGCCCCGGCCTGCTGATGCACCTGAAGCCGTCCGAAGGAGAACCGCGCCCGGTCGGCGAAGCCATCGTCAACAACCTCTTCGGCGAAGAGGAAACCGGCCGCATTCCCGTGGTCGGCGTCACCGGCACCCACGGCAAGACCACCATCTCGCGCCTGGTCGCCCGCATCATCCACCTCTCCGGCAAACATGTCGGCCTGGCCTGCGGCGACGGCCTGTACTTCGGCGAACGCCAGGTCGAGCGCGGCAACCGCGCCAACTGGGACGCCGCGCATCGGGTACTGCTGAACCGCGCGGTGGAAGCCGCCGTGTTCGAGAACGGCAGCGTGTCCATCCTCTCCGAAGGCCTGGCCTACGACCGCTGCCTGGTCGGCGTGGTCGCCAACATCGACCCCGACGACAGCCTGCCCGAGTACTACATCGAGAACGCCGAGCAGATCGCCACCAAGGTCAAGCGCACCCAGGTCGACCTGGTGCTGCCCGAAGGCGCGGCCGTGCTGAACGCCGACGATCCGCTGGTGGCCGACATGGCCCAGCTGTGCGACGGCGAAGTGATCTTCTTCGGCATGGAGCCGCACTCCGAGCTGCTGGCCGCGCACCTGAAGGAAGGCAAGCGCGCCGTGTTCCTGCGCGGCGGCGACCTGATCCAGGCCGAGGGCGAGCGCGAATGCAAGGTCAGCTCGGTGGACGCCATTCCGCTGACCGAAAACGGCGCCGTGGCCTACCAGGTCGAGAACGTGCTGGCGGCAGTGGGCGCGGCGTGGGCACTGGGCATCTCGCCCGAAGTGATCCGCGCCGGCATCGAGCTGTTCGGCACCGAACAGGCCGAGCAGCAAGGCCTGAAGTTCAAGACCCAGGCCGCCTGAGCTCGACCGGCAACCGGAACACGCAAGCGACACAGACCAGATTCAAGATCAAGAGACATTAGGAAAACCTGTCCATGGACGTATCCCGCATACGCGCACTGCGCGGCCCCAACCTCTGGTGCAGACACACCGCCATCGAAGCCATCGTCTCCTGTCCGGAATCGGAACGGGTGGTGGACGACATGCCCGGCTTCGAGGTGCGCCTGCGCGCCCGCTTCCCGCAAATCGGCTTCCTTGAGCCCGACGGCGGCAAGCAGGCCGTCTCGATGGCCCACGCGCTGGCCGCCGCCGCGCTGGCCCTGCAGTCGCAGGCCGGCTGCCCGGTGACCTTCAGCCGCACGGTCTCCACCATCGAGACCGGCATCTACCAGGTCGTCGTCGAATACAGCGAAGAGGAAGTCGGCCGCCTGGCCTTCGACCTGGCGCTGGAGCTCTGCCTGGCCGCCCAGGCCGACACGCCGTTCGACCTGACCGGCGCGCTGGCCCGCATCCGCGAGCTCGACGAAGACGTGCGCCTGGGCCCCAGCACCGGCTCCATCGTCAATGCCGCCGTCAAGCGCGGCATCCCGTTCCGCCGCCTGACCCAGGGCAGCATGGTGCAGTTCGGCTGGGGCAGCCGCCAGCAGCGCATCCAGGCCGCCGAGACCAGCAACACCAGCGCCATCGCCGAATCGATCGCGCAGGACAAGGACCTGACCAAGATGCTGCTGCATGCGGCCGGCGTGCCGGTCCCCAACGGCCGCGTGGTCACCACCGTGGAAGACGCGCTCAAGGCCGCCGAGGAAATCGGCTCGGCCGTGGTGATCAAGCCGCTGGACGGCAACCAGGGCAAGGGCGTGGCGGTCAACATCAGCACCCGCGCCCAGATCGAACATGCCTTCGCCAATGCCGCGAAGATCAGCGACGAAGTGATCGTCGAGCGCTACCTGCCCGGCCACGACTTCCGCCTGCTGGTCATCGGCAAGACCCTGGTGGCCGCGGCCCGCCGCGATCCGCCGCAAGTCATCGGTGACGGCGTGCACACCATCCGCCAGCTGATCGACCAGGTCAACGCCGACCCGGCGCGCGGCGACGGCCATGCCACCTCGCTGACCAAGATCCGCCTGGACGACATCGCGCTCTCCGTGCTGGCCGGCCAGAATCTGGACCCTGAGGCCATTCCCGCCCAGGGCGTGCGCGTGGTCCTGCGCAACAACGCCAACCTCTCCACCGGCGGCACCGCCACCGACGTCACCGACGACGTCCACCCCGACATGGCCGCGCGCGCCATCGCCGCGGCGCAGATGGTCGGTCTCGACATCTGCGGCGTGGACGTGGTCTGCAACTCGGTGCACATGTCGATGGAAGAACAAGGCGGCGGCATCGTCGAAGTCAACGCCGCGCCCGGCCTGCGCATGCACCTCTCGCCGTCCTACGGCAAGAGCCGCGACGTCGGCGAGGCGATCATCTCGACCATGTATGAAGACGGCGACGACGGCCGCATCCCGGTAGTGGCCGTGGCCGGCACCAACGGCAAGACCACCACCGTGCGCCTGATCACCCACCTGCTGGCCAAGACCGGCCTGCGCGTGGGCATGACCAATACCGACGGCGTCTACATCGACGGCCTGCGCACCGACACCGGCGACTGCAGCGGCCCGCGCAGCGCGCGCAACGTGCTGTTCCATCCGGACGTGGACGCGGCCGTGCTGGAAACCGCCCGCGGCGGCGTGCTGCGCGAAGGCCTCGGCTTCGACCGCTGCGCCGTGGCCGTGGTGACCAACATCGGCATGGGCGACCACCTGGGGCTGTCCTACATCAGCACCGTGGAAGACCTGGCCGTGGTCAAGCGCGTGATCGTCGAGAACGTCGCGCCCACCGGCACCGCCGTGCTCAACGCGGCCGATCCGATGGTCTCGAAGATGGCGGCCTCCTGCCCCGGTTCGGTGACCTTCTTCGCGCTCGATCCCCAGCACCCGATCATGGCCACCCACCGCGCCCAGGGCCACCGCATCGTCTACCGCGACGGCGACGCCATCGTGGCCGCGCAGGGCGATTTCGAGAAGCGCCTGAAGCTGTCCGGCATCCCGCTGACCGGTAGCGGCGCCATCGGCTTCCAGGTCGAGAACGTGATGGCCTCGGTCGGCGCCGCCTGGGCGCTGGGCCTGGACTGGGAACAAGTCACCGGCGCCCTGGCCAGCTTCATCAGCGACAGCGGCACCGCCCCGGGCCGCTTCAACCTGTTCGACTACAAGGGCGCCACCCTGATCGCCGACTACGGCCACAACCCGGACGCCATCGCGGCCCTGATCAAGGCCGTGGACAGCATGCCCGCCAAGCGCCGCTCGGTGGTCATCAGCGGCGCAGGCGACCGCCGCGACGTCGACATCACCCGCCAGACCGAACTGCTGGGCGACGCCTTCGACGAAGTCGTGCTGTACCAGGACCAGTGCCAGCGCGGCCGCGTCGACGGCGAAGTGATCGCGCTGCTGCGCCAGGGCCTGGAGAAAGCCACCCGCACCAGCGACGTCAAGGAAATCTACGGCGAATTCCTCGCCATCGATACCGCCCTGGCATCGCTGAAGGACGGCGACCTGTGCCTGATCCTGATCGACCAGGTGGAGGAAGCGCTGGCGCACATCAACATGCGCGTGAGCGAAAAGCAGTAATCCGGCCTCGCCATGAAAAAAGCCGCAACCTTGGTTGCGGCTTTTTTTATCGCCGTCCGGGCCGCGCGGGCAACGCGCAAGATCGCGCGTAAGCCGGCTCAGTCGTCCTGATTCGGGTCGAGCTCCGGGAACAGCACTTCCGTAAAGCCGAACTGCGTGAAATCGCGGATGCGCATCGGGTACAGGATGCCCTGCAGGTGATCGCATTCGTGCTGCACCACGCGCGCGTGGAAGCCGTCCACCGTGCGGTCGATGGCGTTGCCGTCCTGGTCGAAGCCCTGGTAGCGCAGCCGGCTCCAGCGCGGCACCACGCCACGCATGCCCGGCACCGACAGGCAACCTTCCCAGCCGTCTTCGACCTCGTCGGACAGCGGCGTGAGCACCGGATTGATCAGCACCGTCTCGGGCACGGCTGGCGCATCCGGATAGCGCTGGTTGCTGCCGAAACCGAAAATCACCAGTTGCAGGTCGATGCCGATCTGCGGCGCGGCCAGTCCGGCGCCGTTGACGGCGCGCATGGTTTCAAACATGTCCTCCACCAGCCCGGCCAGCTCGGGCGTGCCGAATTGCGTGATGGGTTGCGCCTGGCGCAGCAGGCGGGGGTCTCCCATTTTCAGGATGTCGCGAATAGCCATCTGCAAAAACTCCAAAGAAAAACGCCCGGCAATACCGGGCGCCTGCTGCATTATCGCCGATCCCGCAGGCCGCCGCAGGAGCGGCGACCGCCGGACGGCGGATCTTCTCAGCCCTGCCTGGAGCCGATTTCCTTCAGGAACTCGGTGAAGCCGGGGCCGGTCTCGGGGTGCTTCATGCCCATGGCCACCATCGCCTTCAGGTAGCCCAGCTTGGAGCCGCAATCGTAGCGCTGGCCATGGTAGCGATACGCCAGCACGGACTCGGCCTGCATCAGTTTGGCGATGCCGTCGGTCAGCTGGATCTCGCCGCCGGCGCCGCGACCGATGTTCTCCAGGTAGTCGAAGATGCGGTTGTTCAGCACGTAGCGGCCGACCACGGCCAGCGTCGACGGCGCGTCTTCCGGCGCCGGCTTTTCGACGATGGCGTTCACGCGTTCCAGGTCGGGTTGATAGGCGGTGGAGCTGACGATGCCGTACTGCTTGGTTTCAGCCTTGGGCACTTCCTGCACGGCCAGCATGCTCATGCCTTCGCGGGCGTAGATATCGGTCATCTGCGCCAGCACCGGCTTGACGCCGGCGTCGGTGTCCATGAAATCGTCGGCCAGCAGCACCGCGAACGGCTCCTCGCCCACCACCGGACGCGCGCACAGCACGGCGTGGCCCAGGCCCAGCGGGGTCGACTGGCGGATGAAGATGCAGTTCACGTTCTTGGGCACGACGTTCTGGACGATCTCCAGCAGCTTTTGCTTGCCGGCGGCTTCCAGTTCGCTTTCCAGTTCATAGGCCTTGTCGAAGTGGTCTTCGATGGCGCGCTTGTTGCGGCCGGTGATGAAGACCATCTCGGTGATGCCCGCGGCCACCGCCTCTTCAACCGCGTAGTGGATCAGCGGCTTGTCGACGATGGGCAGCATTTCCTTGGGCTGCGCCTTGGTCGCAGGCAGGAAGCGGCTGCCCAGGCCGGCGACGGGAAAAACGGCTTTCTTGATCCTTTTGATCATCATTGCTCCATGGGGAAGTGATATCTCTGGCGCGCCCGGCCTGCCTTGGAAATGAGAGCCGGGCGCAGTTTAATACAGTTTCGACAACGAATTATGTTCGTTTCATGACACGCCCGAGCACAGCGCCTTGAGCCCATCTTCGTCCAGAATGGCGACGCCGAGTTCCTCTGCCTTGGCGAGTTTGCTGCCTGCCTCGGCGCCGGCGACCACATAACTGGTCTTCTTGGACACCGATCCGGACACCTTGCCGCCGGCCGCCTCGATCAGTTGCGAGGCTTCGTCGCGCGACATGTTGGGCAGCGTGCCGGTGAGCACGAAGGTCTTTCCCTGCAGGTGCTTGGGCGCGCTGTCGACGCCTTCGCTTTCCGGCCAGCGCACGCCGACGGCTCGCAGCTGCTCCACCAGTTCGACATTGAGCGCGTCGCTGAAGAAGGCGCGGATCGACGCCGCCACCACCGGGCCGATGTCGGCCACTTCCAGCAACTGCTCCTCGGACGCCGCCAGCAGCTTGTCGAGGCCGCCGAAATGGCGCGCCAGCTCCTTGGCCGTGGCTTCGCCGACGTGGCGGATGCCCAGCGCGTAGATGAAGCGCGCCAGCGTGGTGTCCTTGGATTTCTGCAGCGCGTCGAGCACGTTCTGCGCCGACTTTTCGGCCATGCGGTCCAGCGTGGCCAGGGCCAGCAGCCCAAGGCGGTACAGGTCGGCCGGGGTGGTGACGATGTTGCTGTCCACCAGTTGCTCCACCAGCTGCTCGCCCAGGCCTTCGATATCCATGGCGCGGCGCGAGGCGAAATGCTGCAGTCCGCCCTTGCGCTGCGCCGAACACTTCAGCCAGCCGCCCGAGCAGCGGGCGATCGCCTCGTCCTCGGCGCGCACGATGGGCGAACCGCATACCGGGCATTCGGTCGGCATGACGAAGGCGCGCGCATCGGCCGGACGCTTCTCCGGCACGAAGGCCACCACCTCCGGAATCACGTCGCCGGCGCGGCGCACGATGACGGTGTCGCCGACCTGGATGTCCTTGCGGCGCACCTCGTCTTCGTTGTGCAGCGTGGCGTTAGTGACGGTCACGCCGCCCACGAACACCGGGTTCAGGCGCGCCACGGGCGTAATCGCGCCGGTGCGGCCGACCTGCACTTCGATGTCCTGCACCACGGTCAGCGCTTCCTGCGCCGGGAATTTATGCGCCAGCGCAAAGCGCGGCGCGCGCGAGACGAAGCCCAGGTGCTTCTGCTGGTCCAGGCGATCCACCTTGTAGACGACGCCGTCGATCTCATAGGGCAGCGCCTCGCGCTTCTCGCCGATGCCGCGGAAGAACGCCAGCAATCCCGCCGCGCCCGACACCACGGCGCGCTCCTTGCACACCGGCAGGCCCAGCGCCTGGTACCAGTCCAGCAGCGCCGAATGCGAAGCCGGCATGTCCATGCCCTCCAGCACGCCGATGCCATAGGCGAAGAAACGCAGCGTGCGCTGCGCCGTGATGCGCGAATCCAGCTGGCGCAGGCTGCCGGCGGCGGCGTTGCGCGGATTGGCGAACTCCTTCTGGCCGGCGTCACGCTGGCGCTGGTTCAGGCGCGCGAAGTCCTGCTTGTACATCAGCACCTCGCCGCGCACGTCCAGCACCGAGGGAACCCTGTCGCCGTGCAGGCGCAGCGGGATCGCGCGCACCGTGCGGATATTGGCGGTGACGTTTTCGCCGGTGGCGCCGTCGCCGCGGGTGGCAGCCTGGACCAGCACGCCGTTCTCGTAGCGCAGGCTGATGGCGAGGCCGTCGAACTTCAGTTCGGCCGCGTAGCGCACTTCCTGCAGCGTCTCCAGCCCGTCCATGACGCGCTTGTCGAAGGCCTCGATGTCTTCGTCGGTGAAGCCGTTGCCCAGCGACAGCATGGGAATGTCATGGCGCACCGGGTCGAACTGCGGCAGCGGCGCGCCGCCCACGCGCTGGGTCGGCGAATCCGGCGTCAACAGTTCGGGATGGCCGGTCTCCAGCGCCTGCAGCTCCTGGAACAGCCGGTCGTACTCGGAATCGGGGATGCTGGGCTGGTCCAGCACGTAGTAGTTGTGGTTGTGGCGGTTCAGTTCGGTGCGCAGTTCATGCGCACGAACCAGCCAGTCCGGCGCCCCTGCCGGGGGCCGTCCTGCGGAAAACAAATCGGTCTGCATTTCGTGGGGAGGAGCGATGCCCCTCAGCTGAACAGGCGCATGGCGCGCGTGGATCCTGCGGGGATGTCGGCCGACTCCATGGCGCTGTAGAAGGCCGCCACCTGCTCGGCGATATCGGCCAGCGAGGCGTCGGAGAGCGGCTGGTCGCTGTCGTCGACCATGGTGCCGCCCAGGCGCACGGCCAGGGAGCGGGCACAGGCCACCAGCGCGCCGTAGCCGTCGCGCGCCGGCGACACGCGCGGCACGTCCAGCAGCAGGGTCAGGCGGTCGGTGGTTTCATCGGCCTGGGTGGCGTTGGTGGAGAGTGCGAACAGCACCTCGCCCTCGCCGTCCTGCATCACCAGGTAACCCTCGGTGCGGCGGTCGAAGCCCTGACGGGCCAGGGCCGCCAGCAGCGTCGCCAGGCTCCAGGGCGCGCCGTTGGTGCGCACGTTCACCGACAGCTGTACGTCATGGTCGGCGATGAACTGGTGCAGCGCCTGCGCGGTGCGGATCACGTCGGGCATGTCCGGCAGTTCGGGCTCGCCGGCCAGGGAGTCGGTCAGGTCGCGCAGGCGCATGACCAGTTCCGAATACTCGATCTCGTTCATCGCATTGCTGCGGTTGGCCAGCTGCGCGCCGGCCAGCAAGGCGGTGTAGACGCTGCCGTGGGCCACGGCTTCCCAGTCGCCCTCGGCGGTGCGGCCGATGAAGTGCACCGGCTTGTTGCCGACATGGCGCAGGTTCTGCAGCGCCGGCAGCAGCTTGTCGCCGCGCAGCGGGTTTTCCAGCGCGATGGGAATATTGCAGTCGATCAGCTCGTCCACCGGCAGCTCGCGCCGCGGCGCCAGGCGCGCCTGCATTTCCGGCGGCGGCGTGAAGGCCGGCGCGGTCTCGATCTGCTCCTCGGCGCCGGCGATGACCTGCGCCACGGTCGACTGCGGCGCCTGGGCCAGCGTCTCGGCCATGGCGCTCTCGGCGGCCTGCTTGCCGGCGTCGGTTACCGGGGCGTCGCCGAGGAAGGGTTCACGCGGCTCGAACTCAGCCTGGTCCAGGTAAGCCTTGACCGGCGCCGACACCGGCTTGCGCTCGGGCATGTCGTAGAGACCGGGTTCGACGCGCTCCTCCTCGGCATGCGCATCGGCCGCCGGCGCAAAGCTGGCGCTGCGCTCGAAGGCGGGCTCCTGGGGCGCCGCCGGCGCGGGGCGTTCGCCCTGCTCTTCGGGCGACATCAGGACGTCGTCATGCGACGAAGAAAAGGCGCGCTCCACCGTCTTGCGCGCCTTGTGTTCCTGCCACTTGTTGTAGGAGATGACGCCGACGACGAATACGCCGCCGATCACGATCAGGCTGGTCTGAAGATCCATCATGCTGCGCATCCCTTCAGTCTGGCTGGCTGGGTGGCGCCGGTGTCGGCGCAGCGTGGCATGTTCGGCTCGAAGAAGCTGCTCATTGAAGGAATCCGAATCCTATAAATCCAAGAGTGCCTGACCCGCGTTCGCCGTCATGGCGGCAATCCCGGCATCCAATACGAATGCGCCGGCAGGAGCAATGGCTCCCGCGGCGATGGTCGGATGCGTCGTACGGACTGGCTGCGGCAAGATCGCGGTCAAGATATTGTTATTGTTCAAAGCCCGTGGGGGCCGTAAAAAGCATATCCGGCCTGGTAAAAACACGTAAAACACGCCCAAGGCCGGGCTGTATGACAAGGTCTTCAGGGTAGTGTTCCTGGCCCCTGCTTGTCAAGCCGACAAAGGCCGGGAAGCCGCGCCGCTGGCCCGTGCCGGAGGATGTTGCCACCCCGGCAAGAGTTGCGCGCGGCCGCGTTGGCCTCAGGCGGCCTGCTCCGCGCTGGAGAAGTTGGCGGCCGACTCCATGTCCACCGCCACGATGCGCGAGACGCCCTGCTCCTGCATCGTCACGCCGATCAGCTGCTGCGCCATCTCCATCGCGATCTTGTTGTGCGAGATGAAGAGGAACTGCGTGTGGTCGGACATGCGCTTGACCATGTTGGCGAAACGCTCGGTGTTGGCGTCGTCCAGCGGCGCGTCCACCTCGTCGAGCAAGCAGAACGGCGCCGGGTTGAGCTGGAACATCGAGAACACCAGCGCGGTCGCGGTCAGCGCCTTCTCACCGCCCGAGAGCAGGTGGATGGTGGCGTTCTTCTTGCCTGGCGGCTGCGCCATGACCTGCACGCCGGAATCCAGTATCTCGTCGCCGGTCATGATGAGCTTGGCCTGGCCGCCGCCGAACAGCACCGGGAACAGCTCGGAGAAGTGGTGGTTGACCTTGTCGAAGGTGACCTGCAGCAGGTCGCGGGTTTCCATGTCGATCTTGTGGATCGCGTCCTGCAGCGTGGTGATGGCTTCGTTCAGGTCGGCGTGCTGGGCATCCAGGAAATGCTTGCGCTCGGAGGCCGTGGCCAGCTCGTCCAGCGCGGCCAGGTTGACCGCGCCCAGCGCCGCGATGGCGTTGGTCAGGCGGGTCACTTCGCCCTGCAGGTAGGACGGGCGCATGTCGGCGGTCAGTTTCTCCGACAGCGCGGCCTCGTCGGCCTGGGTCTGCGCCAGCGCCTCGGAGAACTGCTCCTGGTTCAGGCGCGCGGCCTGTTCCTTCAACTGCAGTTCGGTGATGCGGTCGCGCTGCGGCTGCAGGCTGCGTTCGGCCTGCATGCGGTTTTCCTCGTGCGTGCGCAGTTGCTGCGACAGCTGGTCCAGCTCGTGGCGGGCATCGGCCAGCGCGCGCTCCTGCTCGCTGCGGCGGTCCAGCAGCTCCTGCAGGCCGGCCTGGGCGGCCTGGTCGTCCAGGCTTTCCAGTTCCAGGCTGCCCTGCTGCATGCTGGCGAACAGCTGCGCCGCCTGCTCCAGCGCGGTGGCGATGCTGCGCTTCAATTCCTCGATCTTGCTGCGGTGCGACTTCTCGGCGAATTCGGTTTCCTGGGACGAACGCTCCAGCTCGCGCAAACGCGTGCGGGCGTCGTTCAACTGCTGCTCGCGAGTCAGGTAATCGGTCTGGCCGTTCTCGTGCTGCTCCTGCAGCTCGGCCAGTTCGATGTCGAGCTGCTCGAAGCGGGCCTCGGACTCGGCCTGCACCTGCTGCTGCTCGGCTTCCTGCATGCCGATTTCTTCAAGGTCGGTGGCGATCTGGGTGCTGCGCTGGTTGAAGCGCTCCTGCACTTCGGCCAGCTTCATCACCTCGATCTGCAGGCTGTGCGCCGACTGGGTCAGCGACGCGGTGCGCTGGCGCAGCTCCTGCAGGCGCTGCGAGGCCGACGACAGCGCCGCCTCGGCGCGCACGGCGCGGCCCTTGGCTTCTTCGGCCAGCATGTACTGCGCGCGCTGCTGCTTGGTGATGTTTTCGATTTCCTGCTGGCGCGCCAGCATGCCGTCCTGCTCCGAATCTGAGGCATAGAAGCGCACGCTGGACTGGCTGACCACATGGCCCTGGCGCGTGACGAACACGCCGCCCAGCGGCAGCGTGGAACGCTCGGCGAAGGCGATGGCGGTATCGTCGGCGACGTAGACGTCGCGCAGCCAGTCGTTCATCAGCGCGCGCTGGCCGGGGTCGTTCAGCTGCAGCAGGTTGATGAAGGGCTTCAAGCCGTTGGCGGCGGCCGGCGCCGGCTGGGCCAGGCCGGCGTTGGGCGCGTACAGCGCCAGCTTGGCCGGCGGCGCGTCGGAGAAGAAGGCCTTGGCCCAGTCCAGGTTGGACATCTCCAGCGCCGACATGCGCTCGCGCAGCACGGCTTCCAGCGCGGTTTCCCAGCCCTGCTCGATGTGCAGCTTCTGCCACAGGCGCGGCAGCTCGGCCAGGCCGTGCTTTTCCAGCCAGGGCTGGACCTTGCCTTGCGCCTGCACGCTTTCCTGCAATTGCTTCAGCGCCGACAGGCGGGCTTCCAGCTGCGCGTTAGCCGAGGTTTCCTTGCTGACCAGTTCCTGCGCGGCGCGGCGTTCCTCTTCCAGGCGCGGCACCTGTTCCTGGGCTTCTTCCAGGTACATGTTGGCCTCTTCCAGCGAGGCCTGCTTCTCTTCCAGCTGCAGCTTGAGGTTGGAGAGGTGGACGTCGTCCGGCATGGCCATGCCGTTCTTTTCCTGCATCAGGCGCTCGCGGCGCGCGGCCAGGCCCGACAGGATGTTGGAGGCGTTGCGCTGGTGCGTGGACTGCAGCTCGATCTGCTGCTGCACCTGCATGATCTTGCCGCGCGACTCGGTGGTCTTCAGCTGCGATTCGCGCCAGGCTTGCTCCAGCGACGGCAGACGCTCGTTGGCGTCCTGCACGGCCTGCTGCGACTGCTCCACGCGCATGCCGAATTCTTCCAGCGCGATCTCGGCCTCGGCCAGCTCATCCTGCTGCTGCGAACCCTGGCGCTGCCACTGGTCGCGCTGCGCGGTCAGCGAGTTCAGCTGCGACTGCAGGCGGTTGCGCGACTCGATGACGAACTTGATCTGTGCTTCCAGGCTGCCGATCTCGGAGTTGGTCTGGTACAGGTGGCCCTGCGCCTGGTGCAGGCGGTCGCCGGCGCCGTAGTGTGCCTGGCGCATGTGCTCCAGCTCGGCCTCGACATGGCGCAGCTTGGCGGTCTGTTCTTCCAGGTCGATCTGGGCGCGCTCGATCTCCTTGAAGAACTTCTCCTGTTCCGCCTTGGCTTCGTTCTTGCGCAGCAGCCACAGGAGCTTCTGCTTTTCTTCCTGGTCGCCTTGCAGCTCGTGGAATTTCTTGGCCACGGCGGCCTGGGCTTCCAGCTTTTCCAGGTTGGTGTTCAACTCGCGCAGGATGTCTTCCAGGCGGGTCAGGTTTTCGGTGGTGTCGTGCAGGCGATTCTCGGTTTCGCGGCGACGCTCCTTGTACTTGGAGACGCCGGCGGCTTCTTCGAGGAAGATGCGCAGCTCTTCGGGGCGCGCTTCGATGATGCGCGAGATCATGCCCTGGCCGATGATGGCGTAGGCGCGCGGGCCCAGGCCGGTGCCAAGGAAGATGTCCTGGATGTCGCGGCGGCGCACCGACTGGTTGTTGATGTAGTAGGACGAGGTGCCGTCGCGCGTCAAGGTGCGCTTGACGGCGATTTCGGCGTACTGGCTCCACTGTCCGGCGGCCTTGCCGGCGGAGTTGTCGAACACCAGCTCGACCGAGGCGCGGCCGGCCGGCTTGCGGTGGGTGGAGCCGTTGAAGATGACGTCCTGCATCGACTCGCCGCGCAGCTCGGAAGCCTTGGATTCGCCCAGGACCCAGCGCACGGCGTCGATGATGTTGGATTTGCCGCAACCGTTCGGCCCGACCACACCCACCAGCTGCCCTGGAACCTGGAAATGCGTTGGCTCGACGAAGGACTTGAATCCCGATAATTTAATGGAAGTTAGACGCACGTTATCGACAAATTGAACTGGTTGGCGGAAAGCGGGAAATTTGCTTCCGGAAAGGCCGGTATCATAACATCGCAGCCGCCGCATCAGGCCAAAAATGGCCGTCCGGCTTCCCTTTTCGCCTTCCCGCCCGCGCGCGGACTTTTACCTCTTCACGCCACATGAAACGGCGATGTATGCGCGCACATTGCGGCGACTTTTCGGTATAGTGAGCCGTAGAACAAGCGGAACGGCAACGCCCGTATCCGCCCGGGGACGCCTGAACGAACATCAACATGGGGGCTTCATGAGCGCATCCCGATCGCGGCGCCGCATTCTTGCGAGCGCCGGCGGATTATTGCTGGCAACGGCGGCGCGGCTGGCGCCGGCGGCGGCGCGCGAACAGATCGTCAATATCGGCTTTGCCGGCGGTTTTGGCGTCAAGCTGCAGAGCAACCTCAGCTTCGGGGCGCGCGACGGCGCCCTGCTGGCGGTGGAAGAAGCCAACCAGCGCAACATCGTCATCGGCGGCAAACCCGTGCGCTTTGCGCTGCTGGTGGTGGACGACCAGTCCGAGCCAAATTTCGCCCGCATCGCCGCCAACTCCTTCGTGGCCGCCAATGTCAGCGGCGTGATCGGCCACAACACCACCGACACCAGCGTGGCGGCCACGCCGATCTACGCCGAAGCCGGCATCCCGCAAATCAGCCCGACCTCCACCGGCCGCAGCTTCACCTCGCGCGGCTACAGGAACGTGTTCCAGTTGCTGGGCCACAGCGACATCACGGCCAACCATCTGGCCGACATCACCGAACAGACCATCCGGGCGCGCCGCGTGGCGGTGCTGGACAACGCCACGCAACTCGGCCAGTCGCTGGCCGAGGGCTACATCGCCAGGCTGCGGCAGGCGGGAATGACCATCGTGGCGCGCGAATCGGTCGGCGGCAAGAGCTCGGACTTCAGCGCGACGCTGGCGCGCATCAAGGCCGCCAATCCCGACCTGATGTTTTTCACCGCGGTGGGCCCGCAGGTCGTGGCGCTGGTGCAAAGCCACCAGCGCATGGGGCTGGACTGCAAGCTGCTGGCCACCGGCGGCGGCGTCAATCTCGAGTTCCCCCGCACCGGCCTGTATCCGGACGGCTCCTACGTGCTGCTGCACGGCCTGCAGGTGGAGCGCCGCCCCGGCTACGCCGAGTTCGAGAAGAACTACCGCCGGAAGTACGAATCGGCGCTCACCGCCTACACCATGTTTTCCTATGACGCGGTCGGCATGCTGATCGACGCCATGCGACGGGTCGACAGCACCGACCCGAAACTGCTCACCGCCGAACTGCACAGGATGCAATACCGCGGCATCTCCGGGCCGATCGCCTTCGCCGCCGACGGCAGCCAGGTCAATCCGCCCTACACGCTTTACCGCGCCGCGCGCGACATCTGGCAGCAGGCGCGGACCTTCGGCGGCTGACGCCGCGGCCAGGACGCAAAACGCAAAAAGTCCGGATCTCGCCAAATCTTGCGAGCAAGGGATACGCAGGCCGGTGCTATAGTGAATCCACCGAACATCGTCAGGCATGCCGTGGGGAAACGGCATGAACCACAGCAGGGGGAAAGCCATGGCCACATCAACCTGGCGCCGGCGCCTGATCGCCTGCGCCGGCGCACTCGCTGCAGGCGCACCGGCGCTGCGCGCCCTGGCCGCTGACGGCACGCGGCTCGTCAACATCGGTTTTGCCGGCGGACTGGGCAACAAGCTGCTCACCAACCTCAGCTTCAGCGCGCGCGATGGCGCACTCCTGGCCATCGAGGAAGCCAACCAGCGCAAGATCGTCATCGGCGGGCAGCTGACCCGCTTCGCCCTGCTGCCGGTGGACGACCAGTCCGACATCAACTTCGCGCGCCTGGTGGCCAACTCCTTCGTCAGCGCGAAGGTGGCCGCCGTCATCGGCCACAACACCACCGAAACCAGCGTCGCCACCACGCCCATCTATGCCGACGCCGGCATCGCCCTGATCAGCCCGACCTCCACCGGCAGGCAGTTCACCTCGCGCGGCTACAAGAACGTGTTCCAGCTGCTGGGCCACAGCGACGTCACCTGCGAATACCTGGCCGACGTCGCCGCCAACATCATCCGCGCCCGCCGCATCGCGCTGCTGGAAAACGGCACTTCGCTGGGGTCGGCGCTGGCCGAGGGATTCATCCGCAATCTCAAGTCGCAGGGACAGAAAATCATCGTGCGCGACGCCGTCACGCCCAAGACCTCCGACTTCAACGCCGCCCTCACCCTGCTCAAGAACAGCGACCCCGACCTGGTCTTCTTCACCGGCGGCGGCCCGCAAATCCAGCCCTTCCTGCAGAATTTCCAGCGCATGAAGCTGCGCTGCCAGCTGCTGATGACGGGAGGCGCGCTCAACAGCGAGTTTCCCCATACCGGGCCGTATCCGGAGGGCGCCTACCTACTCACGCACGGCCTGCCACCCGACCGGCGCCCGGGCTACGCGGACTTCGAGAAGGCTTACCGCCGCCGCTTCGACACCTCCATCAACAGCTACACCATGTTCGCCTATGACGCGGCCGGCATGGCCATCGAGGCGATGCAGAAACTGGACTCGGCCGACTCGCGGCTGGTCCTAGCCGAGCTGCACCGGATGAAATACAAGGGCATATCAGGCAACGTCGCCTTCGCCACCGACGGCAGCCAGCTCAATCCGCCCTATACGCTCTACCGGGCCGAACAGAAGAACTGGCGGCCGCTGAAATCCTGGGGCGGCTGACGCTTGACAGTCAACAGTCGACGTTTGGCCGCCCCATGAAAAAACGCCGCATAAGCGGCGTTTTTTACTCGTCGATGCGGGCTGAGCGGCTCAGAACGTTTCCCATTCGCCGTCGTCATCGGCCGACTTGGCCTTAGCCTTGGCGGGCACGGAAGCCGGCGCCGGCAAGGGCTTGGCCGCAGCCGCGGCCGGCTTGGCCGCCTTGGGCGCATCGAGACGTGCCGCAGCAGGCTTGGCCGCGACAGGCGATCGCTTGGCTGCTGCGGGCGCGGCCGGGATCCCTGCTGCGGCTTCCAGCTCGCCGTCGACGCGGAAGGCCGCCACTGCCTGCTTCAGCCGCCGCGCCTGATCTTCCAGCGAACCCGCCGCCGCTGCGGCCTCCTCCACCAGCGCCGCGTTCTGCTGCGTGACCTGGTCCATCTGGCCGATAGCGTGGTTGACCTGCTCGATGCCGTTGCGCTGCTCTTCAGATGCGGCCGAGATCTCGCCGACGATGTCGGTCAGGCGGCGCACCGCGGACACCACTTCACCCATCGTCTCGCCGGCGCGCGCCACCTGGTCGGAGCCGCTGCCCACGCGCTGCACCGAGTCCTCGATCAGCGCCTTGATTTCCTTGGCGGCCTGCGCGCTGCGCTGGGCCAGCGAGCGCACTTCGGACGCCACCACGGCGAAGCCGCGGCCTTGCTCGCCCGCACGGGCCGCTTCGACCGCTGCATTGAGCGCCAGGATGTTGGTCTGGAAAGCGATGCCGTCGATCACGCCGATGATGTCGGAAATCTTGCGCGAACTCTCGGTGATGCCTTCCATCGTCTGCACCACCTGCCCCACCACCTCGCCGCCGCGGCTGGCGATGTCGGAGGCATTGTTGGCCAGCTGGCCGGCCTGGCGCGCGTTGTCGGCGTTCTGCTTCACGGTCGACGTCAGCGAGTCCATGCTGGAGGCGGTGGTCGCCAGCGAACCGGCCTGCTCTTCGGTGCGCGAAGACAGGTCGAGGTTGCCCGCGGCGATCTCGCGCGCGCCGATGTCGATGGCGTCCGTGCCCTGGTGGATGCCCTTGATCACCGCTGCCAGGCGCTCGCGCATGGAAGACATTTCATACAACAGGCTGCGGGTGTCGCCGGGACGCGTCTGCACGCGCACGGTCAGGTCGCCGGAGGCGATCCGGGTGGCGATGTCGACTGCATAGGCCGGCTCGCCGCCCAGGCTGCGCGTGATGCGACGGATGATGGCCAGCATCATCGCCGAGACCACCACGCCGACCACCAGCAGGATGCCCAGCAGCTTGATCAGGTCGGCCTGGAACTGCGCCTGCACGTCGCTCAGGAACACGCCGGTGACGATGAACCAGTCCCAGTCCTCGTTGTGGATCACGTAGCTCATCTTGGGCGTGCGGTTGCTGTCGTCGGTGCCCGGCAGGCGGCCCATGTATTCGACGAAGCCCTTCTTCTCGGCCTTGCCCACCTTCACCATCTCGCTGTAGTAGGCCTTGCCGGCCGAGTCCTTGCGGTCGGCCACGTTCTTGCCGACCATGCCCTTGTTGGACGGCAGCAGCAGCACCACCGGCTGGGAGTCGAAGACAAAGAGGTAATTGTCGGTGTCGTAACGCATGGCGCCGATGCGCTCCAGCGCCGACTTCTGGGCATCGGCCTTCTGCAGGCGCCCGGCGGCGACGTCGGCCACATAGCTGGCGACCACGCCGTTGGCGGCTTCCACCACCCGGCGCAGGCCGTCCTTGCGTTCGTTGATCATGTTTTCGCGGGCGCTGAAGGCGGACCACGCTGCGAGCAGCAGCAGGCCGACCCACATCACCGCCAGGGCGGACAGCAGCTGCGCTTTAAGGCTTTTCATTGTTGTTCTCCGTATGACGCTGCCGGCGCGAAAGGCGGCCGGCGACAAAAATTGGCGAACGGCAACGATAAATCACAAAAGCACACGACAATCGCCTGAATACACCGGCATCGCCCCCGCGATTTTCCGGATTGCATTTTCGACAACCGGCGGCCGACGCGCATTGCAATGCCGTTTTGCCAACAATTCGCGTGGCAAGGGGCGGTTCAAGAGATGTTGCAATAACGGTATAATCGCAAGCTTTCCCTCAGCCCTTTGCCAAGGCCGCCCGCGACATGACGCGGACCCGGCCGCGAGGCTTTTCCAGTTCAGCGCCGTGAATCCCCTACTCGACCAACTGCAGCCCTACCCCTTCGAAAAGCTGAAGAAGCTGTTCGCCGACGTCACGCCCGATCCTGCCTACCGCCACATCAGCCTGGGCATCGGCGAGCCCAAGCACCCCACGCCGCCCTTCATCCAGAAGGCGCTGGCCGACAACCTGGCCGGCCTGGCCAGCTATCCCGCCACGCTGGGCAGCGAAGCGCTGCGCGGCGCGATCGCCGACTGGCTGCAAAACCGCTACGGCATTCCCCGCCCCGATCCGGCTACCGAGATCCTGCCGGTCAACGGCTCGCGCGAGGCGCTGTTCGCGCTGGCGCAGACCGTGATCGACCCGCGCAAGCCGGGCGCGCTGGTGATGTGCCCCAATCCGTTCTACCAGATCTACGAAGGCGCGGCCTACCTGTCGGGCGCGCAGCCGTATTTCGTCAACTCCGACCCGGCGCGCAATTTCGCCCCCGACTTCAGCAAGGTCCCCGAGGACGTCTGGCAGCGCGTGCAGCTGCTGTTCGTGTGCTCGCCGGGCAACCCGACCGGCGCCGTGCTGTCACTGGAGGACTGGAAGGAGCTGTTCGCGCTGTCGGACCGCTACGGCTTCGTGATCGCCTCCGACGAGTGCTATTCGGAAATCTACTTCAAGCAGGACCCGCCGCTGGGCGGCATGGAGGCCGCGCGCAAGCTGGGCCGCGGCTATGAGCGCCTGATCTCGTTCTCTAGCCTGTCCAAGCGCTCCAACGTGCCGGGCATGCGATCTGGTTTCGTGGCCGGCGACGCCGCCATCCTGAAGAAATTCCTGCTCTACCGCACCTACCACGGCGGCGCCATGAGCCCGGTGATCCAGGCCGCGTCGGTGGAGGCATGGAAGGACGAGACCCACGTACAGGACAACATCGCCAAGTACGTGAAGAAGTTCTCCCAGGTCACGCCGCTGCTGCAGGAAGTGCTGGACGTGAGCCTGCCCGACGCCAGCTTCTACCTGTGGGCCCGGGTCGACAAGCTGGCCGACATCAGCGACACCGAATTCGCCCGCCGCCTGTACGCCGAATATAATGTCACCGTCCTGCCGGGCAGCTACCTGGCGCGCGAAGCGCACGGCGTCAACCCGGGCGCCGGCCGCATCCGCATGGCGCTGGTGGCCGAAGTCGAAGAATGCCTGGAGGCGGCGCAACGCATCGTCGCCTTCACCAAAAAGCTGGCGGGCAAGGCCTGAGCGCCTGGCGCCGCCGTTTCAACAAAACGTTTTTACTTTTCACCCAACCGTTCATAGACATCAACATGACACAGTCCATTCAGCAAATCATCGATCAGGCGTGGGAAGACCGCGCCAGCCTGTCCCCCAAGACCGCTCCGGCCGACATCCGCAATGCGGTGGCCGAAGTGATCGCAGGCCTGAACGATGGCACCCTGCGCGTCGCCAATCGTCAAGGCGTCGGCCAGTGGGAAGTCAACCAATGGGTGAAGAAGGCCATCCTGCTGTCCTTCCGCCTGGAAGACAACGTCGTGGTGTCGTCGGGCGCGCCCGGCTACCCGCAGTTCTACGACAAGGTGCCGACCAAATTCGCCAACTACACCGCTGAAGATTTCGCCAAGGGCGGCTTCCGCGTGGTGCCGCCGGCGGTTGCTCGTCACGGTTCCTTCATCGGCCGCAACGTGGTGCTGATGCCGTCCTACGTCAACATCGGCGCCTACGTCGATGAAGGCGCCATGGTCGACACCTGGGCCACCGTCGGCTCGGCCGCCCAGATCGGCAAGAACGTCCACCTGTCCGGCGGCGTCGGCATCGGCGGCGTGCTGGAGCCGGTGCAGGCCGGCCCGGTCATCATCGAAGACAACTGCTTCATCGGCGCCCGTTCGGAAGTCGTGGAAGGCGTGATCATCGAAGAGAACTCGGTGCTGTCGATGGGCGTGTACATCGGCCAGTCGACCAAGATCTACGATCGCGAAACCGGCGAAGTGCATTACGGCCGCGTGCCGGCCGGCTCCGTGGTGGTGCCGGGCAACCTGCCGTCCAAGGATGGCAAGTACAGCCTGTACGCCGCGATCATCGTCAAGAAGGTCGATGCGCAAACCCGTTCGAAGACCTCGATCAACGAACTGCTGCGCGGCGAGTAATTCCTGACGCAGTGTAGTACCCCGCGCCGCGCCGGCTGTCACGTACACCGGCGCGGCGTCGTGTTCTGAAGCATCACCATCGAGAACCCAAGCATGGCAAACGACATCACGCTGTACGGCATCCCCAACTGCGACACCGTCAAGAAGGCTCGCGTGTGGCTGGACGAGCAAGGCATCGCCTACACCTTCCACGACTTCAAGAAGGCCGGCCTCGACGCGGCGCAGGCGCAAGCCTGGCTCACGGATGTCGAGCGCGACGTGCTGGTCAACCGCAAGGGCACCACCTGGCGCGCGCTGTCGGACGAACGCAAGGCCTCGATCACCGATGACGCCGCCGCAGTCGCCCTGATGGTGGAAAACCCATCCGTGGTGAAGCGCCCGGTGCTGTTCGACGGCAAGCAATATCACGTCGGCTTCAAGGCCGACCAGTATCAACACATTTTTGAAGACTGATCATGAGCAAGACGCTGGCCCTGACCCAGGAACTGATTTCCCTCTCCTCCGTCACCCCTGAAGACAAAGGCTGCCAGGCGCGGCTGGCGGAATTGCTCGCGCCGCTGGGCTTCGTGTGCGAAACCATCCAGTCCGGCGAGGTCACCAACCTGTGGGCGCGCAAAGGCAGCGCGCAGCCGCTGCTGGTGTTCGCCGGCCACACCGACGTGGTGCCGACCGGCCCGGTCGAGAAATGGCAATCGCATCCCTTCCAACCGACCATCAAGGACGGTCGCCTGTACGGCCGCGGCGCGTCCGACATGAAGACCTCGATCGCCGCGATGGTGGTGGCTTGCGAGGAATTCCTCGCCGCCCATCCGGATCACAAGGGTTCCATCGGTTTCCTGATCACCAGCGACGAAGAAGGCCCGGCCACCGACGGCACCGTGGTGGTCTGCAATGCATTGAAGGCACGCGGCGAGCAGCTGGACTACTGCATCGTCGGCGAACCGACCTCGGCCAAGACCCTGGGCGACATGATCAAGAACGGCCGCCGCGGCACCATGTCGGGCAAGCTGACGGTCAAGGGCATCCAGGGCCACATCGCCTACCCGCAACTGGCGCGCAACCCCATCCACCAGGCCGCGCCCGCGCTGGCCGAGCTGGTGGCCGAGCAGTGGGATGCCGGCAATGAGTACTACCTGCCGACCTCCTGGCAGGTCTCCAACATCCATGGCGGCACCGGCGCGTCCAACGTGATCCCGGGCGACGTGGTGATCGACTTCAACTTCCGCTTCTCCACCGCCAGCACCGTCGACGGCTTGCAGCAACGCGTGCATGCCATCCTCGACAAGCACGGCCTGGAATACGACCTGAAATGGACCGTCGGTGGTCTGCCCTTCCTGACCCCGCGCGGCGACTTGTCGGGCGCACTGGCCCGCGCGATCAAGGACGAGACCGGCCTTGAGACCGAGCTGTCGACCACCGGCGGCACCTCGGACGGCCGCTTCATCGCGCAGATCTGCCCGCAGGTGATCGAGTTCGGTCCACCCAACGACAGCATCCACAAGATCGACGAACACATCGAAGTGCGCTACATCGATCCGCTGAAGAATATTTATCGCAAGACGCTGGAGAACCTGCTGGGCTGAGGCCCGCTCGCCAAGTCCTGCGTCGCATCACATTTCTCCGTCATCCCCGCGAACGCGGGGATCCAGCGTCGTTTGTGATACAGCAACGAAAGCCGCTGGATCCTGACTTTCGTCAGGATGACGGCATATGCAAGCAAGGCAGCCAGAATCATCGCGCTCACCAAGAGATCAACACCATGACCACCCATACCTTCGCCACCGTACGCGACCTCCTGCGCTACGCCGTGACCCGCTTCAACACCGAACAACTGTTCTTCGGTCACGGCAGCAGCAATGCCTTCGACGAAGCCGCCTATCTGATCCTGCACACCCTGAAGCTGCCGCTGGACCAGCTCGATCCTTTCCTCGACGCCCGCCTGCTGCCCGATGAGGTTGCCGCCGTCATGAAGGTGATCGAACGCCGCAGCAAGGACCGCGTGCCGGCCGCTTACCTCACCAACGAGGCCTGGCTGGGCGCCTATCGCTTCTACGTGGACGAGCGCGTGATCGTGCCGCGCTCCTTCATCGCCGAGCTGATCCCCCATCATTTCTCGCCGTGGATCCAGGATCCGGAAGCGATCGAGAACACACTGGACCTGTGCACCGGCTCCGGCTGCCTGCCCATCCTGCTGGCCGACGCCTTCCCCAACGCCCAGGTCGACGCCGTCGACATCTCCTCCGACGCGCTGGAAGTGGCGCACCGGAACGTCGCCGACTACCAGTTGCAGGACCGCATCACGCTGGTCGAGTCCGATCTCTACACGCAGCTCACGCCGCGCAAGTACGACCTCATCATCAGCAACCCGCCGTACGTGAACTCCGGCTCGATGGCCAAGCTGCCGCCGGAATACCTGCGCGAGCCGCAGCTGGCGCTGGCCGGCGGCGACGACGGCATGGACCTGGTGCGCAAGATCGTGGCCGGCGCCGCCGAACGCCTGACCGAGAACGGCGTGCTGGTGGTGGAGATCGGCAACGAGCGCGCATTCGCCGAGGCCGCCTTCCCCGAGCTGGAACTGACCTGGCTGACCACCAGCGCCGGCGACGACATGGTGTTCCTGGTCACCGCCGAACAACTGCAACTCGGCTGACCCGCACGGGCCGCACGCACCTTTTGATTCCGATTCACCGATGATCCGTTTCCAGCAAGTCTCCCTCCAGCGCGGCGTCAAGCCGCTGCTGGAAAACGTCGACCTCACGCTCAACCCGGGCGACAAGATCGGCCTGATCGGCGCCAACGGCGCCGGCAAGTCCAGCCTGTTTGCCATGCTGCGCGGCGAGCTGCATGCCGACCAGGGCAATGTCGACTTCCCCGCCAAGTGGCGCATGGCCTACGTGGCGCAGGAAACGCCGGCGCTCGACCGCCCCGCCATCGAGTACGCCATCGACGGCGACGTCCACCTGCGCCAGCTGCAGGCCGAGCTGGCCGACGCCGAAGCGCAGCCCGACGGCGCGCACGACGGCAACCGCATCGCCGAGCTGCACACCGCACTGGCCGATGCCGACGCCTACACCGTGCGCTCGCGCGCCGAGCAACTGCTGCTGGGCCTGGGCTTCTCGCTGGAACAGATGGAGCGCCCCGTGGCCAGCTTCTCCGGCGGCTGGCGCATGCGCCTGAACCTGGCGCAGGCGCTGATGTGCCCATCGGACCTGCTGCTGCTGGACGAACCGACCAACCACCTGGACCTGGACGCCATCATCTGGCTGGAAGACTGGCTGAAGCGCTATCCCGGCACGCTGCTGATCATCTCGCACGACCGCGATTTCCTGGACGGCGTGGTCAACGTGATCGTCCACATCGACGACCGCAAGCTCAAGCGCTACTCCGGCAACTACTCCTCCTTCGAGCGCCAGCGCTCGGCGCAGCTGGAGCTGATGGCCGGCATGATCGAAAAGCAGCAGCGCCAGCGCGCCCACCTGCAATCCTTCATCGACCGCTTCAAGGCCAAGGCCACCAAGGCGCGCCAGGCGCAAAGCCGCATGAAGGCGCTGTCGAAGATGGAAGAGCTGGCGCCGCTGCGGGCGGCGGCCGAGTTCTCGTTCGAATTCCGCGAGCCGCTGTCGGCGCCCAATCCGCTCCTGGTCATGGAGAAGGTCAACGCCGGCTATCGCCTCGAGGGCAAGGGCAGCGAGCCCGACGAAGAGAAGATCATCGTGCGCGGCATCGACTTCTCGCTGCAGAACGGCCAGCGCATCGGCCTCTTGGGCGTGAACGGCGCCGGCAAGTCGACGCTGATCAAGACCGTGGCGGGCGAGATCGATCCGCTGTCGGGCACCGCGCGCCTGGGCAAGGGCCTGGTGATCGGCTACTTCGCCCAGCACCAGGTCGAGATGCTGCGCCATGACGAGTCGCCGCTGTGGCACATGACGCGGCTGGCGCCGGACGTGCGCGAGCAGGAACTGCGCAATTTCCTCGGCAGCTTCAACTTCAACGGCACCATGGCCAGCTCGTCGATCGCGCCCTTCTCGGGCGGCGAAAAGGCGCGCCTGGCGCTGGCGCTGATCGTGTGGCAGCGCCCCAACCTGCTGCTGCTGGACGAACCGACCAACCACCTCGACCTCGAAACCCGCGAGGCGCTGACCATGGCGCTGGCGCAGTTCGAAGGCACGCTGATCCTGGTCTCCCACGATCGCCACCTGCTGCGCGCCACCACCGACCAGTTCCTGATCGTGGCCGACGGCAAGCTGCAGGATTTCGACGGCGACCTGGACGACTACAAGGACTGGCTGTTCAAGACCAAGCTGGCGGCGCGCGCCGAAGGCTCGGATGCGGCGGCGCCCCTGCCGTCGAAGTCCGCCCCCGCCGCAGTCGTCGCCGACGCCGCGCCGGCTGTCGACCGCAAGGAGCAGAAACGGCTCGAGGCCGAACAGCGGCAGAAGATATCGGTGCTGAAAAAGCCGATCGAGCAGCGCCTCAAGCGCCTGGACGAGCAGATCGCCAAGCTCAATGCGCGCAAGTCCGAGATCGACACGCGCCTGGCCAGCCCCGACATCTACGACGCCGCCAACAAGGAAGAACTGAAGACCCTGATCACCGACCAGGCCTATTGCGCCAAGGAGCTCGACCAGCTGGAAAACGAATGGCTGGAGCAGCAGGACGCACTGGAACAGCTGCAGGCCTGAGGCGGGACCGGTGCAATATGGCGTTCCGGCCGCCCGCATAAGCTTCCTACATCAATGTATGAAGCGAGCCCTTGAACTTTGGCAAAACGAAGGCATCATTGCGGCCTGGCTGCTTTTTCCGCAGCACTCATTCTGAAAGGAAGCATGCGATGAACAAGAACTTCAAGAAATGGCTGCTGGCCGCCGCCGGCGCGACCCTGCTGGCATCGAGCCTGTCGGCCTCCGCCGCCGACCTGCTGCAGACGGTCAAGAGCCGCGGCACGCTGAAGGTCGCCCTGGAAGGCAACTATCCCCCGTTCAATTTCAAGGATCCCAAGACCGGCCAGCTGACCGGCTTTGAGGTCGATGTGGCCAACCTGCTGGCCGCCAAGCTGGGCGTCAAGCCCGAGTTCACCACCACCGAGTGGAGCGGCATCCTGGCGGGCCTGGGCGCCGGCAAGTACGACGTCATCATCAACCAGGTCGGCATCACCGACGAGCGCCAGAAGGCCTTCGATTTTTCCGATCCCTACACCCTGTCGGCCGCCCAGCTGATCGTGCGCAAGGACGAGAAGCGCGAATTCAAGAGCCTGGACGACCTGAAGGGCAAGAAGCTCGGCCTGGGCCAGGGCACCAACTTCGAGCAGAAGGCCAAGAGCGTGCCGGGCATCGACGTGCGCACCTATCCCGGCTCGCCGGAGTACCTGGCTGACCTGGCTGCCGGCCGCATCGACGCCGCGCTCAACGACAGCCTGCTGGTGGGCTACATCCTGAAGTCGACCAAGCTGCCCCTGAAGGGCGGCAGCCCGGTGGGCGCGGTCGACAAGATCGGCATCCCGTTCCGCAAGGACAATCCGGAATTCAAGGCCGCGCTGAACAAGGCCCTGGCCGACATCAAGGCCGACGGCAGCTTCAAGCAGGTTTCCGAGAAATGGTTCGGCATTGACGTAAGCCAGCCGCCGAAAGCACAATAAGGCGCGCGCCGGGCTCAAGCCCGGCGCACCGGAACACCCCGCCTCGCGCCGAGGCAGATTTATCCCCGCATTGCGGGGATAATTTTTTATATCGAATGCCTATGGAAATCCTGGAACTGCTGCAGCAAGCCGCCCCCACGCTGATGAAAGGCGTCGGCTACACCCTGCTGTTCGCGCTGGCGTCCATGCTGGGCGGGCTGGTGCTGGGATTCATCCTGGCGGTGGCGCGCATCGTGCCCTGGCGCCCGGTGCACTGGCCGGCGGCGATCTATGTCAGCCTGATGCGCGGCACGCCGCTCCTGGTGCAGATTTTCGTGGTCTATTACGGCCTGCCCAGCGTAGGCATCGAATTCTCGCCGCTGACGGCCGGCGTGCTCACGCTGAGCCTGAACGCCGGCGCCTACCTGTCGGAGAGCCTGCGCGGCGCCATCCTGGGCGTGACGCACGGCCAGTGGAATGCGTCCTACAGCATCGGCCTGACCTATTTCCAGACGCTGCGCTACATCATCGTGCCGCAGGCTGTGCGCATCGCCGTGCCGGCCATGAGCAATACGCTGATCAGCCTGATCAAGGACACCTCGCTGGTCTCGGTCATCACCGTGACCGAGCTGATGCTGGCGACCAAGGAAGTGATCGCCGTGACCTTCCGGCCGCTGCCGCTGTATATCGCGGCCGCCGGCGTCTACTGGATGCTCAGCCTGTGCTTCGAAGCCTTGCAGCACAGGCTCGAGAAGAAGCTCGGGAGGGCGCACCAGGCCTGATGCCCGGAAAGGCCCGCGCGGCCGCAAAAATAAAAAAGCCCGGACGAGAACTCATCCGGGCTTTTCTTTTCATAAAATTACCGCCATCGCGTGGCGCGGCGCATACGCTTCACCGCATTTTATTTCCGCGCATCAACGCTTGACGCGGTAGATGTCCTGGCCGACCTCGTTGATCTGGCGCCGCAGTTCGCGCCGCTCGTCGGGACTGAGTTTGCCGGCGCGGCGCTGCTCCTGCTCGGCCGCCATCTGGTTGCGATGATCCTGCGCGTTGAAATCGCCGCCGCCGTGCTGACGGAAATCGCCTTGCCCACCAGGCATCGGCCGGCCGCCTTGCGGAGGGGCTGCCAGCGAGGCAGACACCGCTCCCAGCGCCAGCATCGCGGCCAGACAGAGCTTGATGACGACAGCAATCTTCATAACGCGTTTTTCCACAAATGCGAGAATCAAATTCAGAATACTTTTGATGTTACGTTCGACTTGATTCCAGTGTAGGCCGCAGGCCGCGATGGTATAAGATGATTAAGGTAAGGTATGTAACAGTTTGTAATGAATACTCGGCCGCGACTTGCTCTAAATCGCGAAGACGCTACCATAGGCACCATGAACTCTACCAACGGCAACAATACTAATACGACAACTTCCGCCAATCAATTCAAAGTGTTGGTGGTGGATGACGATATCCGTCTGCGCGACCTGCTGCGCCGCTATCTGACCGAACAGGGTTTCAACGTGGTCACCGCGGAAAACGCGCAGGCCATGAACAAGCTGTGGATCCGCGAACGCTACGACCTGCTGGTGCTGGATCTGATGCTGCCGGGCGAAGACGGCCTGGCCATCTGCCGCCGCCTGCGCGGCGCCGGTGACCAGACTCCCATCATCATGCTGACCGCCAAGGGCGAAGACGTGGACCGCATCATCGGCCTCGAGATGGGCGCCGACGATTACCTGCCCAAGCCCTTCAACCCGCGCGAACTGGTGGCCCGCATCAATGCCGTCCTGCGCCGCAAGGGCCCGGACGAACTCCCCGGCGCCCCGTCTGAGACGCCGGAGACCTTCGAGTTCGGTGATTTCGTGCTCGACCTCGGCACCCGCACCCTGAAGAAGAACGGCGAGAGCATCTCGCTGACCACCGGCGAGTTCTCGGTGCTCAAGGTGTTCGCCCGCAACGCGCGCCAGCCGCTGTCGCGCGAGAAGCTGATGGAAATGGCGCGCGGCCGCGAATACGAAGTCTTCGACCGCAGCCTGGACGTGCAGATCTCGCGCCTGCGCAAGCTGATCGAACCGGATCCTGCCAACCCGCTGTACATCCAGACCGTCTGGGGTCTCGGCTACGTCTTCATCCCCGAAGGAAAGCCGCGCTGATCCCCTGCCTCGCCCATACCGCTGATCCGCAGGCCGTTCGCCGATGAAAGTCCGCTCCCAATCAGGATGGTTTAGCAACGGCCTGTTCTGGCGTACGTTCTTCCTCCTGACCTTCCTGATCACCGCCAGCATGGTGGCCTGGGTGGCCAGCTTCCGCATGGTCGAACGCGGCCCGCGCGCGGAGCAGCTGGCCGCGCAGATCGTGTCGGTGGTCACCATCACGCGCGCGGCGCTGACGCACTCGGCGCCCGAAATGCGGCGCGAACTGCTGTTCGACCTGGCCAGCAACGAAGGCATCCGCATCTACCCGCTGGAAAAGTCCGACAAGATCGTTCCGCCGGAAGATTCGCCCATCGTCCCCGAGCTCGAGTACTACGTGCGCCAGTCGCTGGACGAGAATACCCTGTTCGCCTCCAGCGTCAACGACGTGGAAGGCTTCTGGATCAGTTTCAACATCGACGACGACCAGTACTGGCTGATGCTCGACCGCGGCCGCCTGGATCGCACCTCGGGCCTGCAGTGGCTGGGCTGGGGATCGATTGCGCTGTTCCTGTCGCTGATCGGCGCGGTCTTCATCTCGACCCTGATCAACCAGCCGCTGGCGCGCCTGACCGCAGCCGCGCGCGCCATCGCCAAGGGTCGCCAGCCTGAGCCGCTGCCCGAATCCGGCCCCACCGAGATCGAGGAAGCCAATCGCAGCTTCAACCAGATGGTGGCCGACCTGAACCGCGTCGAATCCGACCGTGCCCTGATCCTGGCCGGCATCTCGCACGATCTGCGCACGCCGCTGGCACGCATGCAGCTGGAAGTGGAGATGGCCAACCTCTCCGACGAGGCGCGCGACGGCATGCACTCCGACCTGGCCCAGATGGACAGCATCATCGGCCAGTTCCTCGACTACGCCAAACCCTTCGACGCCAGCAACCTCGAGACCATCGACCTGGCGGCGCTGCTGCACGACGTCGCCGCCAAGGCGACGCGCCTGACCGACGTCAGGATCAGCGGCGACATCGCCACCAGCGCCGAAGTCGCCGGCAACGGCACCGAGCTTGCGCGCGTGTTCAGCAACCTGGTGGAAAACGCCCGCCGCTACGGCAAGACACCGGGCACCGACTGCGCCGAGATCGACCTGCGCAGCCGCGTCGAGGGCCATAACGTGATCATCGAGATCGGCGACCATGGCCCCGGCGTGCCCGACAGCGAATGCGAACGCCTGCTGCGTCCCTTCACCCGGCTGGAAGTCGCCCGCAGCCAGGCCAACGGTTCCGGCCTGGGACTGGCCATCGTCAACCGCATCGTGCTGCGCCACAACGGCAAGCTGGCGCTGAAGGGCCACGACGAAACCCACGGCGGCCTGCTGGTCCAGATCACGCTGCCGCTGCAGCATCACCGTCGCCATGGCTGAGCGCAGGATCCCGGCCGTCCTGTTCTGGGCGGCATCCGCCCTGCCCGCGCTGGCGGCGGCGCAAAGCTACGCCGACCGCAATTTCAGCGTCGCGCCCGGCGCGCGCGACGGCAGCAGACCCATCGTCGTGCTGTCTCCGGTGCAACCGGCGCCGCCGCCTCCACCCGCGCCGGCCGTGCCGCGCAACGGCCCGGTCGGCTCCTACGCTTCGGACGCCGCCGGCCCGGACATCCGCGCCAAGAATGCCGACTACGCCACGTCGTTTCGCGTGGTCGAGCGCATCCCGCCCGGATCGGTCATCCGGGATGTGGCATGGCGTTACGGGGTAAAAAACAAACCGCCCGGGTTCGAGGCGGTGCTTTGCTGGCAGGACGCCTCGACCTGCTGGACCGTGAGCGATGCCAACAGCGGCAATACCAGCTTCTTCAACGGCCGTGACGCCGCCCGTCCCTTCACGCTCTACTACCGCGTCAAGGGCGGCGGACATTTGCCCAACGGCCCGGTCAAGGGCGACATGAATCAGATCATCGTCACCTTCGACGTGCCGGGCTGAACGGCGCGGCGACTCAGCCGGCGAGGTCGTCGATCTCGCGCGACTTCTGCAGCGCATCGTCGATGCGCTCCACCGCAATCACCTTCAAGCCTTCGATCGGCTGCTTGGGCGCGTTCGCCTTGGGAATCACCGCAATCGAGAAGCCCAGCTTGGCCGCCTCGCGCAGGCGCTCCTGGCCGCGCGGCGCCGGACGGATCTCGCCGGCCAGGCCGACTTCGCCGAACACCACCAGGCCGCGCGGCAGCGGCTTGTTGCGCATCGAGGAGTTGATCGCCATCAGCACGGCCAGGTCGGCCGCCGGCTCGGTGATCTTGACGCCGCCCACCGCGTTGATGAAGACGTCCTGGTCGAACGCGGCGATGCCGGCGTGGCGATGCAACACCGCCAGCAGCATGGCCAGGCGGTTCTGCTCCAGGCCCACCGACAGGCGCCGCGCATTGGGCACGTGCGAGCTGTCGACCAGCGCCTGGATTTCCACCAGCAGCGGCCGCGTGCCTTCCTGCGTGACCATCACGCAGGAACCCGGCACCTGGTTCTCGTGCTGCGAGAGGAACAGCGCCGAAGGATTGGAGACGCCCTTGAGGCCCTTCTCCGTCATCGCGAACACGCCCAGCTCGTTGACCGCGCCGAAACGGTTCTTGAACGCCCGCACCAGACGGAAACTGGAGTGCGTATCGCCTTCGAAATACAGCACCGTGTCGACGATGTGCTCCAGCACGCGCGGGCCGGCCAGCGCGCCTTCCTTGGTCACGTGGCCGACCATGATGATGGTGATGCCCGAGGTCTTGGCCGCGCGCGTGAGCTGCGCGGCGCATTCGCGCACCTGCGCCACCGAGCCGGGCGCCGAGGTCAGCGCATCGGAGTAGATGGTCTGGATGGAGTCGATCACCGCCACTTCCGGCTTGTGCTCGGCCAGCGTGCCCAGGATCTTCTCCAGCTGGATCTCGGCCTGCAGCTGCAGGTCGCGCGCGTCCACGGCCAGCCGCTTGGCGCGCAGCGCGATCTGCGAGCCGGACTCTTCGCCGCTCACGTAGAGCACCTTCTTGAGCTTGGAAATATTGGCCAGCGCCTGCAGCAGCAGCGTCGACTTGCCGATGCCGGGATCGCCGCCGATCAGCGCCACGCCGCCCGGCACCAGGCCGCCACCCAGGACGCGGTCGAACTCCTCGATGCCGGTGCCGAAACGCGGCACGTCGATCGCCTCGATGTCGGCCAGGCTGAGTACCGGCGCGGTCTGCGCCAGGCTCTGCGGTTGCGAGGAATAGCGGTTTACTCCCGCCGTTTCAGCCACAGTCTCGACCAGGGTGTTCCATTGCCCGCAAGCCGCGCACTGCCCCGCCCATTTGTTGCTGACGCCACCGCACTCGGTGCAGGTGTAATGGGTCTTGAGCTTCGCCATCGTGTTGGATCCTTGTTGTTTCTGCCGTGAAAAAAATGACGGCCTTACTGCGCCAGTACCGCCTCTTCATCGCCGTGCATGACGGCCTTGTCGGTCTGCCCCATCAGCTGGCTGGTGATGGTGCCCGCCGTCATGGAGCCGCTGACGTTGAGGGCCGTGCGGCCCATGTCGATCAGCGGTTCCACCGAAATCAGCAGCGCCACCAGCGTCACCGGCAAGCCCATCGCCGGCAACACGATCAGCGCGGCGAACGTGGCGCCGCCGCCGACGCCGGCCACGCCGGCCGAACTGACCGTCACCACCAGCACCAGGGTGGCAATCCACATCGGGTCGAGCGGATTGATGCCCACGGTCGGAGCCACCATCACCGCCAGCATGGCCGGATACAGGCCCGCGCAGCCGTTCTGGCCGATGGTGGCGCCAAAGGAGGCGGCGAAACCGGCGATGGACGCCGGCACGCCCAGGCGGCGCGTCTGCGCCTCCACGCTCAGCGGAATGGTGGCGGCGCTGGAGCGGCTGGTGAAGGCAAAGGTAAGCACCGGCCAGATCTTGCGGAAAAAGCGCAGCGGATTGACGCCGAACACCGACAGCAGCACGCCGTGCACCACGAACATGATCGCCAGGCCAAGATAAGACGCGACCACGAAGCCGCCCAGCTGGACGATGTCCTGGAGGTTGGAGCTGGCCACCACCTTGGTCATCAACGCCAGCACGCCATAAGGCGTGAGCTGCATGACCAGGCGCACCAGCTTCATCACCCAGGCTTGCAGCAGGTCGATGCCGGCCAGCAGGCGGCGGCCCTTCTCTTCGTCGTCTTTCAGCAATTGCAGCGCGGCCACGCCCAGGAAGGCGGCGAAGATCACCACGCTGATGATCGCGGTCGGGCTGGCGCCGCTGAGGTCGGCGAACGGGTTCTTGGGAATGAACGACAGCACCAGCTGGGGCACGTTCAGATCGGCGACCTTGCCGGCATAGTTGCTCTGGATCGCCGACAGGCGCGCAGTCTCGCGCGCGCCCTGCATCAGCCCTTCAGCCGTCAGGCCGAACAGGTTGGTCACCAGCACGCCGACCAGCGCCGACACCAGCGTGGTCAGCAGCAGCGTGCCGATCACCAGCAGGCTGATCCGACCCAGCGACGAGGCCGAGTGCAGCCTGGCGATGGCGCTCAGGATGGAGGCGAACACCAGCGGCATGACGATCATCTGCAGCAGCTGCACGTAACCGTTGCCGACGATGTTGAACCACGCAACGGACGCGCGCACGGCCTCGCTGCCTTCGCCATAGGCCAATTGCAGGCCCAACCCGAACAGCACGCCCAGCGCCAGCCCGGCCAGCACCTTCCTGGCCAGGCTCCAGCCCCGGCGGCGCGTCTGCGTCAGCAGCAGCAAGAGAGCGACAAATACCCCGACGTTGATGACAATCGCCTGATTCATTCTTTCTTCTTTCCGTGAATATGATGGTGATACGGACGCATTCTGATGCGCAACGCGTCCCTCCATACGGCTTGCGTATGAATATGCCTGCGGGCTCGGATGATTGCTATGCCACTTCGCGCACCGCCACGCGCGGCGCCAGCGCGCACATCAGCTCGTAGCCGATGGTGCCGGCGGCGAACGCCACCTCGTCGACCGGCAAGCCTTCGCCCCACAGCAGCACGCGGCTGCCGACGCGGGCGCCGGGGATATGGGTCAGGTCGACCGCCAGCATGTCCATCGAGACGCGGCCGACGGTGCCGGTCTTCACGCCGTCCACCACCACCGGCGTGCCGTTGGGCGCATGGCGGGGATAGCCGTCGGCATAGCCGCAGGCGACCACGCCGACCTTCATCGGCTTGTCGGCCACGAAGCGGCTGCCGTAGCCGACCGCCTCGCCGGGCGCGATGTCCTGCACGCCGATGATCTCGCTCTCCAGCGTCATGGCCGGGCGCAGGCCGAAATCGGCCGCGCTGCCGCCGCCGGGCGTGCCGCCGTACAGCATGATGCCGGGACGCACCCAGTCGAAGGCCAGCTCCGCGTGCAGCAGGTCGCCGGCGGAGTTGCACAGGCTCCGGGGCGCATCCAGCCCGGCCGTGCCGGCATTGAAGCGCTTGACCTGCTCTTCCAGCGCGAGGCCGGGATTGCCGGCGTCGTCGGCATTGGCGAAGTGCGTCATCATGGTGACGCTGCGGATGGAGGCGATGCGGCCCAGGCGTTCAAAGGCGGCGCGATAGGCCTCGGGCTTGAAGCCCAGGCGGTTCATGCCGCTGTTCATCTTCAGATGGGCGTGCAGGCCGGCCTTGGTCTCGAAGCCCTCCAGCAGCGCGATCTGCTCTTCGCAATGGACGGCGAACTGGATGTCATGGGCCGCCAGCAGCGGCAGGTCGGCGGCGTCGAAGAAGCCTTCCAGCAGCAGGATGGGCTTGGTCCAGCCCAGCTCGCGCAGGCGCACTGCATAGTCGACCTCGATCAGCGCCAGGCCGTCAGCCGCCGCGAAACCTCGCATCGCCCGCTCCAGGCCATGGCCGTAGGCGTTGGCCTTGACGACTCCCCAGGCGCGGGCGTTGGGCGCGTGGGCTTTGGCCACGGCAAGATTGTGTTGAAGCGCGGAAATGCTGATGGAAGCGACGATCGGTCTTGGCATGGTGTCCTGATGCGGTTGAACGGTGGGCTGAGGCAGGCAATGCGCGCCGCGCGGACCGGATGCAGGCTCGCGTCGGCCGTGGCGCGCCCGGAAGTTTTGCCCAGCCGGGAACAAGCGGGCATTTTACCGGACGAACATCTTTCTGGTCAGACTTAACAGTGATGCGCCATGGTTTCATGGTATAAAGCTAGCCGGACCTAATTTGTTACATTTTGGACAGGGATGAATCGCGGTTTTTACACCATCATGGCGGCGCAATTCTTTTCGTCGCTCGCCGATAACGCGCTGCTGATCGCCGCCATCGCTCTCCTAGCCGAAATGCATTCACCTGCGTGGATGACTCCGCTGCTGAAGCTTTTCTTCGTCCTTTCCTACGTCTTGCTGGCCGCCTTCGTCGGCGCCTTCGCCGATGCCTTCCCCAAGGGCAAGGTCATGCTGATCACCAACATGATCAAGATCGTCGGCTGCGGGATGATGTTCTTCACCGTCCACCCGCTGCTGGCCTACGCCGTGGTCGGGTTCGGGGCGGCGGCCTACTCGCCGGCCAAATACGGGATCCTGACCGAACTGCTGCCACCGGAAAAACTGGTAGCCGCCAACGGATGGATCGAAGGGCTGACGGTCGGCTCCATCATCATGGGAACGGTACTGGGCGGCGCGCTGGTCAATCCGCACATCGCCTCCATGATCCTCAGCTTCGATTTCCCCCTCTTCGATCTCCCGATCGATACGCCCACCGAAGCGGCGCTCTGCATCATCTCCCTCATCTACATCGTCGCCGCCCTGTTCAACCTCAGCATCCCCGATACCGGCGCCCGCTACGAGCACCAGCAACGCAATCCGATCCGCCTGATCATCGACTTCGCCGGCTGCTTCAGCACGCTGTGGAAGGACAAGCTCGGCCAGATCTCGCTGGCGGTGACCACGCTGTTCTGGGGCGCCGGCGCCACGCTGCAGTTCATCGTGCTGAAATGGGCCGAGAAGTCGCTGCACATGCCGCTGGACCGCGCCGCCATCCTGCAGGGCATCGTCGCCGTCGGCGTGGCGCTGGGCGCGATGGCCGCCGCGCGTTTCGTGCCGCTGAAGAAGTCGCTGTCGGTGATGCCGCTGGGCATCATCATGGGCATCGTGGTGATGCTGATGACCACCACCACCTCGGTCTGGGTCGCCTATCCGCTGCTGGTGATCATCGGCGCGCTGTCCGGCTACTTCGTGGTGCCGATGAACGCGCTGCTGCAGCACCGCGGCCACGTGCTGATGAGCGCCGGCCACTCGATCGCCGTCCAGAACTTCAACGAGAACCTGTCGGTGCTGACCATGCTGGTGCTGTACGCCTTCATGGTGCGCATGAACCTGGACGTCAACACCGTGATCCTGATCTTCGGCACCTTCGTGGCCGGCATCATGTACCTGATCATGCGCCGCCACGCGGCCAACCAGCGCGAACACGATTCGCTCTCGCTGATCGGCGAAGACAAGCACCCGCACTGACCGCCGCTGCCGGCGCGCCTGCGGCGCCCGGCCGGCTCCAGCCCCTCTTCCTCAGACCCGCTGTACCGCGTGCCTTGCGCTGTCGGCGGCGCGCCGTTCCCATCCGTCGGGAACGATAAAGCCGCGTTCGACTTCCAGCATTTCGCCGTCCGTCGACGCCCGGCACACGGCAAGCATCACGGGCGCCTCCTCGAGGCTGAAGCGGGCCGCCAGCGCCGTCAACAGATCGGGCAGGTCCAGCCCACGGCTGACCGGCGCGCGGGCCGGCGCCAGCCATTCCAGGCGCGGCAACAGCAGGAACAGCGTCCCTGGCGGGAAGGCACGCGCCTGCAGCCCGCCGGCGTCGCACCAGAAACCGCGGCAATGCCGGGGCTCGATGCCCATGGCCGGTGGCAGCGCGGGCGCGTCGCCCTGGTCATCCGGGTTATCCCGGTAGAACAGCCATCCCTTGACCAGCGCCTGGGCCGAGACGACCGGCTCGGGCAGCACCGCGGCGGCGGCAGGATGCTGCGACAGCATCAGCTGCTGCACCATGATCTTGCGCATCTTGCGGCCGAGCGAATCGGCCAGGTTCGGGCCGACAAAGGCGTCGGGGGACATGCCGTCGCCATCGGCAACCCGGGGCGCCGGCTCGAGCAGGTAGAACTTGGTCGCGAATTCCCAATGCTCCAGGCCGGCGCCTGAGGCCGTATCCGGACGCTTGACCAGGAAGTCGAACTCGCCCAGCGTCTCGCGGGTGGCGCCGTTGTTGCGCACCTGCAGGTTGGCTGCCACCAGCTGGCCTTGCCGTGCCAGATAGAAACCCAGCAGCTTCTCCGCATAGCGGCCCAGGCGCGCCGACGGCTGGCGCTCCATGTGCGCATGCAGGGACTGGTTCAGCACGGGATCATCCTGCAGGCGGTTCAGCCACGCGGCCACATCCTCGCTCACCGGCCCGAGCGTGGCGATGCGTCCCTGCCAGCATGGCGCATCGGGCGCCATCAGGTCCGGGGCATCGAGCAGCCAGGCCAGCGCCCGTACGTGCGGGTCGCGCAACTGCGGCCAGCGGCGCTGGAAGCGCTGCTGGCTGCTTTCCCCGGCCAGCTGTACGCCGCCGTGGCTCATTTCAGTTGGAGGATTGCTGCTGATAGGTCGACATCGCCAGGCACAGGTCGGCCCATGCCTTGCTCTTGTCGCCCAGCGTGCGCAACAGGTAGGCCGGGTGGTAAGTCACCACCAGCGGCAGGTCCTGGTAACGGTGCACGGTGCCGCGCAGGCGCGAGACCGGCGTGGACGGGTCCATGCCCAGCAGCGAGATCGCCGCGGTCTTGCCCAGCGCCACCAGCACGGTGGGCTGGATCAGCGCGATCTGGCGTTGCAGGTAAGGCAGGCAGGAAGCCACTTCCTGCGGCGAAGGCGGACGGTCGCGGCCGTCGTCGCCGGTCGGCCGGCATTTCACGATATTGGCGATATAGGCGTTGTCGCCGCGCCTGACGCCCATGGCCGCCAGCATGTTGTCCAGCAGCTTGCCCGCGGGGCCGACGAAGGGCTCGCCCTGCTGGTCCTCGTTGCGGCCGGGACCTTCGCCGATGAAGAGCCACTTGGCCTTCTCGTCGCCGACGCCGAAGACGGTGTTCTTGCGCCCCTTGCACAGGCCGCAGCGGCGGCAGTCGGAGACGATCTCCTTGAGCTGCGGCCACTCCATGGCGGCGATCCTGGCCACCATCGGATCGACCTGTGCCGGCGCATCCTCGCCCTCGTCCTCGCCGATGCCGTCCAGGATCAGCGCCGGCTCCACCGAGGCGGCGAAATCCATCTCGTCCAGCCAGGAAGGCGGGCCGCCGTCGTCTTCAACCGGCGCGCTGCGACGCTCGGGAGCGCGCGGCATGGCCGGAGCGGCAGGCGCCGCAGGCGCGGGACGCGGCGCCGGCCTTGCCACAGGGGCAGCCGGAGCTGCCGCAAAGGCATCCTCCAGGTCCTCATGCTGCACGGGCTGCGCCACCGGGCGCGCAAGCGGCGCGGCCGCCTGGAGCGGCGAAGCGGTCTCGGCCGCCGCAGGCATCACGGCGTCCGCGGCAACCGCTTCTTCCACCGCCAGTTCGCGACGCACCCACACCGGGCCGATGCCCAGCGCGTCCAGCAGCTCCAGCGAGGAGCCGAATCCATTCTCGTTCTTCAATTCTTCGCTCATAACGCCAGACTCATGACGATGGCCCCTTCGCGGGCATTGTCCGCTGCGGGGTAGTAATTCTTGCGACGGCCGATTTCAGAAAAGCCGTAGCGCCTGTAGACCTTGATCGCGTGCGCATTGGATTCGCGCACTTCCAGCAGCATGGTGCGCATGCCGTGCCTGCCGGCCAGCATGGTGGCCTGGTTGAGCAGCATCTGGCCCAGCCCCTTGTGCTGGTGCGCCGCGGCCACGCTGATGTTGAGCAGGTGCGCCTCTTCCACCGCCAGCATGACCAGGAAATAGCCCAGCAACGCATGATCGCCGTCGCGCAGGGTCTGCGCCTGGTAGCCGCTGTAGAGCGAGTCGAGGAAATTGCCGCGCGTCCAGGGATGCGAATAGACGGCGTTCTCGATCTCCACCACGGCCTCGACATCCTCGGCCGTCATCGGCGCAAACTCCAGCGCGCCGTATTGCGCCGGCAGTGCCGCCACGCTCACGCCGCCCCCTTCAGGGCATCGCGCACCTCGCGCTCGGCGGTGGTCAGCGCCACCTTGTTGCGCAGGTAGAGCGGCTGCGCCTCCTGCGCCGGCAACGCGCCGCCGCGCGCGAAATGATGCAGACCGAGCGTCGCCACGTGGCGCGCGTGAGGCATGCATTGCGGATAAGCAGAGTCGAATTCGCGGGCGCAGAATTCCGGGGTGAAATGCGCGGCATACATCGACAGGCCGTTGCCGCCGGCCACCGGACGTCCGTCGGTGGCGACCTGCCCGGCCGCCGACAACGCCGGTTCGGCCAGCACGTCCCAGCCGCCGTCCTCGCGGGCGCGATAGCGCGCCCAGTAGACCTCGCCCATGCGGGCGTCCAGGACGGCCAGCACTTCAGCGGCCTGCGCATGCGCGGCGCGGCAGGCCTGGGCGACCGCCTCCAGCGTGACCACCGGCACCACCGGGCGGTCGATGCCGAAAGCCAGGCCCTGCACCACGCCGCACGCGGTGCGCACGCCGGTGAAGGAGCCCGGCCCCACGCCGAAGGCCAGCGCGTCGCACTGCGCCAGCGCGATGCCGGCCTCGGCGAGCAGCCGCTGGATCATGGGCAGGATGGAGTCGGAATGGGTCTGCGCGCCGGCGGATTCGTGCGCGATGAGCTCGCCTTTGTGCAGCAGCGCTGCCGATGCGAGCTCGGTGGATGTTTCAATGGCTAAAATCGTGGACATCCCGCTATTCTACCGCGAGGCGCGCCAATCTCAGGGTGCGCCGCATCGTCTGCGACCGGTTTGTTCCTGCGCAAAACCCGGCCGCCCGAAGCAGGTAAAATAGCGGCGCCATGTCCTACCAGAAATTAGACCAGACCAACCGCCGCCAGCTTGCCGAGGCCCTGCGCAACGACACCTGGGTCGTCGCCTGCCTGTGCGCCGGCTGGTGCGGCAGCTGCCGCGAATACGACGCCGCCTTCAGCGCCTGGGCGCAACGCTATCCGCAGCACCATTTCGTCTGGATCGACATCGAGGACCAGGCCGACCTGGTCGGCGACCTCGACATCGACAATTTCCCCACCCTGCTGATCGAACGCGGCGGCACCGTGGCCTTTTTCGGCCCGATGGAGCCGGATACCCGCCTGGCCGAGCGCATCCTGCTGTCGCAGGTCGAGAAAAGCGACGCCGAGCTGCAGCGCGAAGCGATCAGTTCCGCGGAGCGTCGCGGCTGGCAGGAAGAATGCAGCCTGCTGGCCAAGACGGCCGACATCATCTGAGCGCCCTTTCCCGCCTCTCTTTCAGGCCAGCCAGGGATCGCTCTCCGGATGCGGATAGCGCGTGCTGACGAACTCGACGAAACTGCGCACCTTGGCCGACAGTAGGCGCCGGCTGGGATAGACCATCGACATGCCGACCTGGCCGATGTCGTAGTCCGGCAGCACCCGCACCAGCTTGCCGCAACGCAGGTCGTCGCCCAGTGAAAACGAAGGCCGCAGCGTAATCCCCATGCCGCCCAGCGCGAACTCCCGCAGCAACACGCCGCTGTTGGACACCACCTTGCTCGTGATTGGCACATCCTGCACGCCGTCGGCGGTGTTGACGTGCCAGTGGTGGCGCAAATACTCATGCGAGAAGTTGAGGCAGCTGTGGCGCGTCAGGTCCTCCGGGCGCTCCGGCGCACCGTACTGCGCAAGGTAGGCCGGCGAGGCCGACAACACCACCTGGGCCATGCCCAGCTGGCGCACGATCATGCTGGCGTCCACCTTCTGCAGGCTGCTGAAGAAGCCGATGTCGATGCCCTCCTCGACCAGGTCGATCGCGCGATCGGACAAGGTGATGTCCAGCACGACCTCCGGATACAACTGCGAATATCCCGCCACCAGCTCGCCCAGCTGGGTCTGGCCGAAACCGGCATGCGAGTAGATCGACAGCGTGCCGGTCGGCTTCTTGGTGTCCAGCGAGACCAGCGCCTCGGCGTCCTCGATCTCGGCCAGGATCAGGCGCACCCGTTCGAGGTAAGCCTGCCCGGCCTCGGTCAGCGACAGGCGCCGGGTCGAGCGGTTCAGCAGGCGGGTGCCGAGGTGGCCCTCGAGGTCGGCGATGAAGCGCGTGGCGACGGCGTTGGAGATCTCCAGGATCTCAGCCGCGCGCACGAAGCTGCCCTGTTCCACCACCTTGGCAAATACCCGCATAGATTGCAGCCGGTCCATAGTTCCCCTCTGATTGTTCCGGATATGGAAATAGTCAATTCCGATTAAAGCTGTTTTTCTTTGTCCAGGCAATATTTACACTGCTTTCATCGGTTGGCGGAATGCAACAAGGCCGCCAGCCGGGCTCCCCGGAAGCCACGGTGAAAACGCCGGACACTGCGGAGTTTTATCAACTTACCAAGAATGAAGGACAAGATCATGAACATCAAGAACATCACCCTCGCAGCCTCCCTGCTGATCGCCGCCGGCGCCGCCATGGCCGAAACCCCGTATCCGCCGGAAACCCCGTTCGTGTCGACCCAGACCCGCGCCGACGTCAAGGCTGAACTGCAACGCGCCCGCGCCAACGGTGAAATCGCCGTGCGCAACGAGTACCCCATCGTGCGCCAGGCCGACTCCCGCCTGAGCCGCCAGGAAGTCCAGAGCCAGGTGCAGCAAGCCAGCAGCGCCAAGGACCAGAACCTGTACAACGGCGCCTGAGCGCAATCCGGCCGGCCATGAACGTGGCAAGGCCCGAGCAGGCAGCGTTCCGCCTCCCGGCGTATGAACCGCCCGCCCAGGACTGAACGGCCAGCAGCAAGCAGTACCGAAGCATCACGTCAGTACCGCAGCACCAACTGCCATGTCGCCTGCAAACGATGCAGCGCATGACAGCTGGTGCCCCACCCGCCTCCTCCCGCACTCCCTGTCTCCCCGCTTCGCCCTCCAAACGTATTCTGCGGATATTTTCTGCGTATTTCGCGGGCTTTTCGCATGCTTTTCGGCTCATCCGGACGAAACCGGGTGGCAAAAACCGCCAAATGCAGGGTTTGCTGCATCGCGACATGCAAAACATCGCCCCAAAGGCCGGATCCGGCCAGCTTTTCCTTGAGATTTTGGCCTACCGGATGTAGAGTCAAGGGTTTGTTCCCTCCGGCCTAGCTAGCGGTTGTTCGTCAAAGTCTGGCCACATTTTTTTATCCCTATGGCTTTATACGTTCACAAATACGGCGGCACATCGATGGGCTCGACCGAGCGCATCAAGAATGTCGCGAAGCGCGTTGCCAAGTGGCACGACGCAGGCCACCAGATCGTCGTCGTTCCGTCGGCGATGTCGGGTGAAACCAACCGCTTGCTCGGCCTGGCCAAAGAGATCATGGCCCAGCCCGACGGCCGCGAACTGGACATGCTGGCCTCCACCGGCGAACAGGCATCGGTGGCGCTGCTGGCCATCGCCCTGCAGGCGCTGGGCAAGCAGGCCGTGTCCTACGCCGGCTGGCAAGTGCCGATCAAGACCGACTCCGCCTTCACCAAGGCCCGCATCCGCTCGATCGACGATGCCAAGGTCCGCCGCGACCTGAACGCCGGCAAGATCGTCATCATCACCGGCTTCCAGGGCGTTGACGCCGACGGCAACATCACCACCCTGGGCCGCGGCGGTTCCGACACCTCGGCCGTGGCAGTCGCCGCCGCCATCAAGGCTGCCGAATGCCTGATCTACACCGACGTCGACGGCGTCTACACCACCGACCCGCGCGTGGTCAGCGAAGCGCGTCGCCTGAACACCGTGACCTTCGAGGAAATGCTGGAAATGGCCTCGCTGGGCTCCAAGGTCCTGCAGATCCGCTCCGTGGAATTCGCCGGCAACTACAAGATGCCGACCCGCGTGCTGTCGTCGCTGACCGACCCGCTCATGCCGCTGGCCGAAGAAACCATTTCCGGCACCCTGATTTCGTTTGAGGAAGACACCAACATGGAACAAGCAACCATCACCGGCATCGCATTCTCGCGCGATGAAGCCAAGATCACCGTGCTCGGCGTGCCGGACCGTCCGGGCATCGCCTACCAGATCCTGGGCCCGGTGGCCGACGCCAACATCGAAGTCGACATGATCATCCAGAATCAATCCGTCGACGGCAAGACCGACTTCACCTTCACCGTGCCGCGCGCCGAATACGCCAAGGCCGTGGACGTGCTCAACAACAGCGTCAAGGCCCACATCGGCGCCGCCTCCATCAACGGCGACACCAAGGTCTCGAAGGTCTCCGTGGTGGGCGTGGGCATGCGCAGCCACGTCGGCATCGCATCGCAGATGTTCCGCACGCTGTCCGAAGAAGGCGTCAACATCCAGATGATCTCGACCTCCGAAATCAAGATCTCGGTGCTGATCGACGAGAAGTACATGGAGCTGGCCGTGCGCGCCCTGCACAAGGCATTCGACCTGGACAGCGCCAAGTAATCGGCGAGTCGGAGCCGCGCAAAACATTCGATGATTTTTTGCAAGACTCCGATTGACCAAACGCAGATGAGAAGCTATTATGCGTGACTTCGCTGAGGCGGCGCAGTAATCGCCTTCAGTGTGGAGACGTGGCCGAGTGGTCGAAGGCACTTCCCTGCTAAGGAAGCATACGGGCTTAAACCTGTATCGAGGGTTCGAATCCCTCCGTCTCCGCCAAAATACAAATGCCCGCGCAAGCGGGCATTTTTGTTTTGCAGCCTCATTCCGGTTTGCGCAGCAAACCACTATCACCGGAGACGAGCAAGGCCCCTGCGGGCCTTGCGCGAGGGATTCGAAGGGTTGCGCTTGCAAGCGCAACCGCGGCCTGCCGGAGGTAGGCGAATCCTTCCGTCTTCATCGAAATACAAATGCCCGCGCAAGCGGGCATTTTTGTTTTGCAGCTCCATTCCGGTTTGCACAGCAAACGCCGATGCCCGCACGAGCGGGCATTTTCATTTTCGCCCCTCTCCCGCGCCGCACTCGCCGACCCCACGCGTTTGCGCCAACTCGGCTATGCTCTTTCGCGCGGCATGCACAAAGCCGCGCTCACGGAGACTCAAACAATGACAATCAACGCCATCCTCAACAAAAGCCTCATCGCGCTCACCCTTCTCTCATCCGCTCTCGCCATGACCGAACCTGCCCAAGCCCAGACCGCCGCACCCGACGCCGCCATCGTCAAGAGCTTCGCGCCCGCCGGCGCGCTGCGCGCCTCGATCAACCTCGGCAATCCGGTGCTGGCCAATACCGACGCCAAGACCGGCGAAGCCATCGGCGTGTCGGTGGATCTCTCGCGCGAACTGGCCAGACGCCTCGGCGTGCCGCTGCAACTGGTGGTGGTGAAGTCGGCCGGCAATTCGGTGGAGAACATCGAACAAGGCAAGGCCGATATCGGATTTTTCGCCATCGATCCCAAGCGCGCGCGGGAAATCAGCTTCACCCGCCCCTATGTGCTGATCGAAGGCTTCTACGCCGTGCGCCGCGATTCGCCGATCACCGGCAATGACCAGGTCGACCGCGCCGGCACCACCGTGGCCGTCGGCCTTGGCAGCGCCTATGACCTGTTCCTCAGCCGCGAGCTGAAGCAGGCGTCCATCGTGCGCGTGCCGACCTCGCCGGCGGTGGTGCAGGCCTTCATCGACCAGAAGCTCGATGTCGCGGCCGGCGTGAAGCAGCAGCTGGAACATGACGCGCAGAAGGCTGGCGGCCTGCGTATCCTCGGCGAACGCTTCATGGTGATACGCCAGGCCATGGGCGTGCCCACTAGCCGCGGCGAGCAGGCAGCCGCCTATCTGGCCGCCTTCGTCGAAGAGATGAAGGCCTCCGGCTTCGTTGCCGCGTCGCTGGCGCGCAATGGCATCGAGGGCGCCAACGTGGCCGGGCTGAACGACTGAATCACTGCCGGCGCGCGGATAAGCAGGGATAAAAAAAGCGACCCGCCCGGGTCGCTTTTTTGATGGATGACGCCGCTCAGAAACGCGGCTTGACCGTCTTCCAGTCCGGCTTGTATTTGCGCATCTGCCCCACGTCGTCGCGCTGGCGGATGCCGCAGCTCAGGTAGAGCTCATGCAGCTTGGCGAGCTGGTCGTAATCCAGGTCCACGCCCAGGCCCGGCGCATCGGTGATGCGCACGCAGCCGTTGCGAATGGGCAGCTTGCCGCCCTTGATGACCTCCTCGTCGGCCTCCTGCCACGGGTAATGCGTATCGCAGGCGTAGGAAAGATTCTCCACCGCGGCCGCCACGTGCGACATCGCCATCAGGCTGATGCCGAGGTGCGAGTTGGAATGCATCGACACGCCCAGGCCGAACACGTCGCACATCCTGGCCAACTGCTGGGTGTCGCGCAGGCCGCCCCAGTAGTGATGGTCGGCCAGCACGATCTGCACGCTGTTCAGGGCCACGCTGCGGCGCAGCTCGTCGAAATCGGTCACCACCATATTGGTCGCCAGCGGCAGGCCGGTGCGCTTGTGCAGTTCGGCCATGCCCTCCAGTCCCGGCGTCGGGTCTTCGTAGTACTGCAGGTCGTCACCCAGCAGTTCGGCCATGCGGATCGCGGTCTCCAGCGACCAGTTGCCGTTCGGGTCGATGCGCAGCGGCGCCTTGGGGAAGGCCTTCTTCAGCGCCTTGATGCAGGCCACCTCATGTTCGGGATCCAGCGCGCCGGCCTTGAGCTTGATGCTCTCGAAGCCGTTCTCCTCGATCATCCTGCGCGCCTGCGCCACGATCTGCTGCTCCGACAGCGCCTCGCCCCAGGCGTCCGGCGCATAGGGGCTGTCGATGTGCTGCGCATATTTGAAGAACAGGTAGGCGCTGAACGGCACCTCCTTGCGCACCGCGCCGCCGAGCAGGTCCACCAGCGGCACCTTCAGGTAGCGCGCCTGCACATCCAGGCAGGCCACCTCGAAGGCCGAATACGCATTGGAGACCGCCTTGCTGGCATGCGAGCCCGGCGCCAGCTCGGCGCCCGACGAACTGGCCGGCGCCATTCCCGCCACCACGCGCCGCACGATGGCGCGCAGGCCGTTGAGGTTGAACGGATCCAGTCCGATGAGCTCGCCCTTCACCTTCTCCAGGATCGCCAGCGCCGGCGCGTCGCCATAGCTTTCGCCCAGGCCAAGATAACCGTTGTCGGTCTCGACCTGGATGATGGAACGCAACGCGTAAGGCTCGTGGATGCCGCTGGCGTTGAGCAGCGGACCATCCTTGAAGGCGATGGGGGTGACGGTGACTCGTGAGATTTTCATGGTGCTCTCTTTACAGGCGTTGCATGGAATGAGGAAGTGTCAAGCGGCCTTCTTGCCGCCGGAGCGCGCGAAGAACACCACGCCGGCCGCCACCAGCGAGGTGATGGACAGGCCCAGCAGCCCGCCCTGGATGGAGCCGGTGCGCTGCTCGAGGAAACCGAAGGCGGTCGGGGCCACGAATCCGCCCAGGTTGCCGATGGAATTGATCAGCGCGATCACGCCGGCGGCGATGCGCGCATCGAGATAGCTTTGCGGCAGCGGCCAGAACAGCGAAGACGCGGCCTTGAAGCCCACCGCCGCAAAGCAGATCGAGACGAAGGCGAACGTCGAACTGCCGAAGGTGGAGATATACATGCCGATGGCGGCGATGATCAGCGCCGTCGCCGCCCAGGCCTGCTGGTGCTTGAAGCGCGCGGCCAGCGCGGCGAAGGCGTACATGGCGACGATCGAGATCAGCCAGGGAATGGAGTTGAACAGCCCGACCTGGAAGTCGCTGAACGTGCCCATCTTGCGGATGATGCTGGGCAGCCAGAAGGTGGCGCCGTAGATGGTCAGCGAAATCGAGAAGTAGATGAAGCAGAAGATCACGATCTGCCCATCGCGCAGCAACTGCAGCGCCGACACGTGCGCCGGCCGGTTCTTCACGCGCTCGGCCTGCTCGGCGACGATGGCCGAGCTCACCGCGTTGCGCTCGGCATCGCTCAGCCATTTGGCATCGGCCGGCATCGAATCCAGCCAGAACCAGACGAAGCCGCACAGCAGCACCGACGCCATGCCCTCGATGATGAACATCCATTGCCAGCCATGCAGGCCGCCGCCCTCGATCTGCAGCAAGCCGCCGGAAATCGGGCCCGACAGGATCGATGCCAGCGCCGATCCGCTCAGGAAGATCGCCATGGCCCGGCCGCGCTCGCTGCCCGGCAGCCATTGCGTGAAGTAATAGATCACGCCCGGGAAGAACCCCGCTTCGGCCGCGCCCAGCAGAAAACGCAGCACATAGAAGGTGGTCTCGCTGTTGACGAATGCCATGGCGGTGGCCGCCAGCCCCCAGGTGGCCATGATGCGCGTGAGCCAGGCCTTGGCGCCGAAGCGCTGCAGCAGCATGTTGGACGGCACCTCGAAGATCGCGTAGCCGATGAAGAACAGGCCCGCGCCCAGGCCGTAGGCTGCCGTGCCGATGCCGACGTCGGTCGCCAGATGGCTGCGCACGAAGCCGATGTTGACGCGGTCGATGTAGTTCACGATGAACATGATCACGAACAGCGGCAACACGCGCTGCTTGATCTTGCCGACCGCCTGCTCAAGCACGGTCGGCGCGGCTGCCGCCGGACTCCCGGCTGCCACGGCTTGCTTTGCTGTATCCACGAATGTCTCCTGGGTTCTTGTCGACGCTCTTGCACGGCTACGCGGCGGCATGGCGCCGCTGTCGGGCGCGCAGCCTGCGCGGAGGGCGCCGTTTGATTTTTCGGCCTGGACACATTAAAACACTAATATATTAGTGCGTCAATGAAAGCAAACGGGTTTATCATTCATGGTCTTGATGGCAACTTCGTCGATCTGGCCGGAGTTGACCATCTCTTGCATTCAGGAACACCAGCATGACCACTACCGCCGCCCTCTCCGATCCGTCCGATTCGCTGGTCTTCGCCCCGCGTGCGCTGGACCGCTCGCGCCATGCCGCGCCGCAGGTCTTCGAGCATTTGCGCGAGCTGATCGTGGCCATGCGCATCGCGCCGGGCACGGTGCTGCAGCGCGCCGACCTGGCCGCGCAGTACGGCCTGAGCCAGACGCCGATCCGCGACGCCCTGATCAAGCTGGGCGAAGAAGGCCTGGTGGACATCTTCCCCCAGCACGCCACCGTGGTCAGCGCGGTGAATGTGACGATGGCGCGCCAGGCGCATTTCCTGCGCCGCTCGATCGAACTGGAGATCGTCCACACGCTTGCGCGCACGGCCGATGCCGCGCTGGTGACCCGGCTGCGCGACAGCATCGAATTGCAGAAGGTCTTGGCCGAGCGCGAGAATTACGCCGACTTCGTCTCGGCCGACCAGGCCTTCCACCGCCAGATGTACGAGGCCGCGCAGGTGCCCGAACTATGGGCGATGGTGCGCCGCCAGAGCGGCAACCTGGATCGCCTGCGCAACCTGCATGTGCCCATCCCCGGCAAGGCGCGCCGCGTGATCGGCGACCACACGGCCATCGTCGACGCCATCGCCGCCGGCGATCCGGCCGCCGCGCAGGCGGCCTTGCGCGAACATCTCTCGGGCACGCTCTCGCACCTGGACGACATCCGCGCACGCTTCCCGCATTACCTCAAGGATTGAACGCGCAACGCGGCGCCGCAATGAAAAAAGGCCGCGGGCGTGATGCCTGCGGCCTTTGTCATTGAACGGCGCGCCGTTCAGATGTCGATGTCGTCCAGCGGCAGCGAAGGATGCTCGCTGACGATCTTCAGCCTGCGCCCCTCCAGCAGCATCGCGTGGAAGTCGGTGGCCGGCACCGGCCGCGAGAAGATGTAGCCCTGCAACTCATTGCAGCCGGCATCCTTCAGGAAATTGAACTGCTTCTCGGTCTCCACGCCCTCGGCGATCACCTTGTGGCGCAGCTGCTTGGCGATGCCGATGATGGCGCTGGCAATCGCGCAGTCGTTGGTGTCCTCGGGGATGCCCATGGTGAAGGAGCGGTCGATCTTGAGCGTATTGATCGGGAAGCGCTTCAGGTAGGACAGGCTGGAATAGCCGGTGCCGAAGTCGTCCAGCGAGATCGTGATGCCCAGGCTGCAGACCTTTTCCATGATGGTGATCACGCGGTCGGTGCTGTGCATCAGCATGCTCTCGGTGATCTCCAGCTCCAGCCAGTCGCCGCTGAGCATGTGACGGCTCAGCGCCGCGCGGATACGGTCCGGCAGCGAGCGCGTGAATTCGCGCGCGGTCACGTTCAGGGCGATGCGGATCGGCGCCAGTCCGGCTTCCTTCCACGCGCGCGCCTGGCGGCAGACGGCGTCCAGCACCCAGTCGCTCAGTTGCACGATCAGGCCGGTCTCTTCGGCGATGGGGATGAACTCGCCCGGCAGCAGCAGTCCGCGCTCCGGATGCTGCCAGCGCACCAGCGCTTCGGCGCCGGTGATGGAGCCGGTCGCCATGTCGACCTTGGGCTGGTAGTACAGCAGCAGCTCGTTGTACTCGAACGCGTGCAGCAGCCCGGTCTCGATGCGCAGCAGGTCCAGCGTGTTGCGGTTCATCTCTTCGCTGTAGTACGCGTAGCCGCCTTCGTTGTTCTCGCCGCCCCGCTTGGCGCGGTACATGGCGATGTCGGCCAGGCGCAGCAGGGTTTCGGTGTCGCTGGCGTCTTCCGGATACATGCTCACGCCGATGCTGGCGCCTACGCGCAGCTCGTGGCCGTCGATGAAGAAAGGCTCGTCGAACAGCGACAGCAGTTTCTGCGCCACGAAGCCGGGGTGGTAATCCTTGTCGATGTCGAACAGGGCGACGGCGAATTCGTCGGCGCCCAGGCGCGCCACCACATCCTGGTCGCGCAGCGCGCGGCGCAGGCGGATCGCCACTTCCACCAGCAGCATGTCGCCGGCCACGTGGCCCAGCGTGTCGTTGATGGGTTTGAAGCGGTTCAGGTCGATGAACATCACGCAGCCGTGCATGCTGCCCTGTTGCGCCTCCAGCAACGCCTGGTCGACGGTGCGGGTGAGCAGCGTGCGGTTGGGCAAGCCGGTCAGCGAATCGTAATAAGCCAGGTGATGAATCAGCTTTTCGGCGTTCTTGCGCTCGGTGATGTCGTTGATGTAGCCGATCAGGCCGATGGGGTTGCCGTGCTGGTCGCGCATGACCGACAGCGACAGGCTGGCCCAGAAGGTCTCGCCGGACTTCTTGCGGCGACGCACTTCCATCTCGCGCCCGCCCTGTTCCAGGAACATGTCGGCCAGCGAGTCTTCCTCTTCTTCGTTCTCGTACAGGAACAGGACATTGCGGCCGATGGCTTCCATCGAGGTATAGCCGAACAGCTGCTCGGCGCCGCGGTTCCAGCTGGTGATGAAGCCGGCCGGATCCATGGTGATCACCGACTCGTGCATCTGGTTCAGGATCTGCGCCTGCTGTTCCAGCTTGGCCTCGATCTGGTCCAATGCGCGGGCGCGCTTCTCCGTTTCGGCGCGACGCTGCATCAGGCGGCCGGTAAAGCCGGCCAGCATCGCCAGGCGGTCGCGCTCCTGCTTGGTATAGGGGCGGTTCAGCGCCGGGAAGACATAGTGGCCGAACAGGTGGCCGTCGTGCTCCACCGAATGGTGCAATCCGTTGCCCTCAGGCACAGGACCGGCCACATAGCGCCCGCCGGGACGCTTCAGGAAACCCGAAGCGATCCCGCCGAGCGCGGCGTGCAGCGCCATGCCTTGCAGGTTTTGCATCGCGTCCAGCAGTGCCGAGCAACATGCCAGATCGTCGGTGCCAACGGAGGAAATCATGAAATTCAGGCCTCTGTGCTGACTCGGGTTGCCCAGTTAAAGGCCTGCATGAGGCATTCGCAATAGGCGCGCGCATCGAGGCCGGCAGCCTCGAGGTCGGTATGGCGCAAGGGAATGCGGCCATACTCGGAGCGCTCCACCACATCCAGCAGCTTGCCCAGGCGGCCGCTGCGCGTGGTCAGCGCATTGACCATGTCGACCGGCAGCTTGAGCGGCTCGATGATGTCGTTCAGGGGCATGCCGAGCAAGACGTCCAGCAGCGAGAACATGCCGGTGATGAAGGCACGGTCCAGCTCCTCTTCGGTGCATTCGACGCGCTGGGCCATCGCTTCCATCAGCGCGGCGCGCGCAGCGGCGCGCGGCAGCAGCGGATTGGCCGACTCGTCGCCGGGGAAGCGCGCGTACAGCAGCAGTTGCAGCCAGCGTTGCAGCTGGCGGCGGCCCAGCAGGTTGATGGCCTGCGTGAAGTTGGTGATGTGCGCGGAGAAACCGAAGGCCGCCGAGCTGACCAGCTTGAACAACTGGTAGGACAGCGCCGGATCCTGCTTGAGCAGCGACTCCAGGTCGCCGGCATCGGCGTCGCGCGCCACCAGTTCCAGCAGCTTCAGCAGGCGCGCGCGGGAAATCGAATTCTTCTGCGACAGGCGACTGTCCGGGTGCAGCGCGTAGTCGCCCGAGAACCAGCGGAAGCCCTCAGCCCGGCACAGGTCGAACTGGATCGCGTCGCTGACGTTTTCCACCAGGTGCGGCCCGCGCAGGCGATGCAGCCATTGCACCGCTTCCGGCAGATTGCCCACACTGGCGTCCAGCGTGAGCGATTCGACGAACGGGAACACGTTGGCGCCCTGCGCCGGCAGGCCGTCGGCGATGATCGAAAAGCCGCGGCTGTAAAGCCAGTCCAGCGCATCGATCTTGCCCGGGTCCACGCAATGCTCGACCGGCACGCGCAATGCGACCTGGCCCTGCGGCACGGGGTTGTCGAACTCGGGAGCGAAGACCGACGGGTCGCGGACCGGAATGATGCAGGTCAGCCCGCCCAGCGCCTCCTGCAAGCCGAACTCGTTGAAAAGTCGGGATAGCAATGCACTGCCATCCTCGTCGACGGGAGAGATGTGCAAAGACAGCGCGGTCCATACGTGGTGAACGTCGGCGACAGGCTGCAGAAACACGAGAGGAAAAGGAACGCTTTTATCCTGAACAGCCATATGTTTTTATCGTTGGCGGCACTTTTTTTGTTTTACAAGGCACGCAATCATGATGAAAAACCGTTGAAAAGTTTCCCAGCAGAATTCTTAATTAAATTCAAATTTTTCTAAATATACCTGATAAAAATGAGCTTGCAAGCAAGCTTTAATCTGACAAGAAAAATTCTTGCAAATCATTCAGAAAACGGCGGCCCAAATCGGTAGGACGGATCAAAGCGTGATCCCGATACAACATTCCCTTTTGCTCGGCCAGATCCAGCTGCTTCTGGATCTGCGTCAGGCTCATGCCGGTGCGCTCGGCGAACAGGTTGGGCGGGAAGCCCTCGGTCAGGCGCAGCGTATTGAGCATGAACTCGAAACCCAGGGCGTCGCGACCGATCTCGGCCTCTTCCTGGACCGGCGCTCCGGCGCGGGTCTTTTCCAGGTAGGTCTGCGGATGCTTGTATCGCATCTGGCGCACGATGCGATGCGGGAAGGACAGCTTGGAATGGGCGCCGGCGCCGATGCCCAGGTAGTCGCCGAACTGCCAGTAGTTCAGGTTGTGCCTGGCGCGGCGCTTGGGCTGGGCGTAGGCCGAGACCTCGTAGTTCACATAGCCGGCCGAGGATGTCAGCTCGGCGATCATGTCCTGCATGTCGGCGCTGGCGTCGTCGTCAGGCACCGGCGGCGGGTACTTGGCGAACAGCGTGTTCGGCTCCAGCGTCAGGTGGTACAGCGACAGGTGCGGCGGCGCGAAGGCGATCGCCGTCTCGATGTCGGCGCGCGCCTCGGCCAGCGTCTGCTGCGGCAAGGCGTACATCAGGTCCAGGTTGAAATTGTCGAAATTGGCCTGGGCGATCTCGACCGCCTTCATCGCCTGGCCGCCGTCATGGATGCGCCCCAGCGCTTCCAGGTGGCGGCCGTTGAAGCTCTGGATGCCGATCGACAGGCGGTTGATGCCGCTTTCGCGGTAGGACCGGAATTTCTCGGCCTCGAAGGTGCCGGGATTGGCTTCCATCGTGATCTCGATATCGCCGTCCAAAGGCAGCAAGGTGCGCAGGTCCGACAGCAGGCGGTCCAACCCGGCCGCCGACAGCAGGCTGGGCGTGCCGCCGCCGATGAAGATGGTGTAGATCTTGCGGCCCCAGATCAGCGGCAGCGCCATTTCCAGGTCGGCGCGCAGCGCGTCGAGGTATTCCTGCTCGGGGAAACTGCCCTTGACCTCATGCGAGTTGAAGTCGCAATACGGGCATTTGCGCACGCACCACGGGAAATGCACATACAGCGACAACGGCGGCAAGGCCGTCAACTGCAGGCTGCCCGGCTTCAGGAAGGCCAGCGCGGCCTGCGCCGGCCCGGACGGCGCCTGCTCGGCCGGCACGTTGGACGGGACCGGTTTGATGGGGATCATTTCAGCTTCTCTACCAATGCGCGCAAGGCCTGGCCGCGGTGCGAGACGGCGTTTTTCTCGGCCGCGGAGAGTTCGGCGGCGGTCTTGCCCAGCGCGGGCAACAGGAAATACGGGTCGTAGCCGAAACCACCCTCGCCGCGCGCCTCGGCGACGATCTCGCCCTTCCAGACGCCGTCGGCGATCACCGGCTGGGGATCCTCCGCATGGCGCACATAGACCAGCACGCAGTAATAATAGGCGGACTTGTCGGCATGCGCGGCCAGGTCCTTGATCAGCTTGGCGTTGTTGGCGGCGTCCGACTTCGGCTCACCGGCATAGCGCGCCGAGTACACGCCGGGGGCGCCGCCCAGGGCGTTGACGCAGACCCCGGAGTCGTCGGCCAGCGCCGGCAGCCCGGTCAGGCGGGCGGCGTGGCGCGCCTTGGTCAGGGCGTTTTCGACGAAGGTGCCGAACGGCTCTTCCGCCTCCGGCACGTTGAATTCACCCTGCGGGCGCACGTCGAGGCCGATGTCGCCCAGCAGGCTGGCGAATTCCTTGAGCTTGCCGGCGTTGTTCGACGCCATCACGATCTTTTGCTTGGTATCCATGCTTGTCTTGTCTGGCTCGTATCGTTTTGCAAAGTTTTACGCGGTGCAATGAAAAACGCCATGTCGTCGATATGTCGTCGATTCAACATGGCGTTTCCCTTGAAAGCCGCATTGTAAAGCGATTCGCGGGCGCCCGCAGGCCGCCCCGCGCATGCGCGCTGCCGCGCTTACAGGCCGAGGGCCTGCTTCTGCAGCGTGTTGAGGGTGGCGATGCCCTGCTGCGCCAGGTCCAGCAGGTCATTGAGGGCGGCGCGGTCGAAGGCGGCGCCTTCGGCGGTGCCCTGCACTTCCACGAAATGGCCGGCATCGGTCATGACCACGTTCATGTCGGTATCGCAGTCGGAGTCTTCCAGGTAATCCAGGTCCAGCACCGGCACGCCCTTGTAGACGCCGACCGAGATCGCGCCCACGAAGTGCTTCACCGGGATGGTCTCGATCAGGCCGCGCGACTTCAGCACCGAAAAGGCGTCATAAGCCGCCACCATGGCGCCGGTGATGGCCGCGGTGCGGGTGCCGCCGTCGGCCTGCAGCACGTCGCAGTCCAGGTGCAGCGTGCGCTCGCCGAAGGCTTCCAGGTCGAAGGCGGCGCGCAGCGCGCGGCCGATCAGGCGCTGGATTTCCTGGGTGCGGCCGGACTGCTTGCCGCGGGCGGCCTCACGGTCCATGCGGGTATGGGTGGAGCGCGGCAGCATGCCGTATTCAGCGGTCATCCAGCCCTGGCCCTTGCCTTTCAGGAAGCCCGGCACCTTTTCCTCGATGCTGGCGGTGCACAGCACGCGGGTGTCGCCGAACTCGACCAGCACCGAGCCTTCGGCGTGCTTGGTGTAGTGGCGCGTCAGGCGCACGTCGCGCAGCTGGGAAACGGCGCGGCCGCTGGGTCGTTGGGATGCTGTCATGTCAGGTCCTTGTACTGTCTGCTGTTTTAAGAAGCCGGGAATCGTGAAAAACCGGCAATTTCGATGTTTTGATAGCGCGCCGCCGTCAATCTTCTTTAAAATGCGGGATCCGATCGGCCGATGCCTTCCGGGCCGCCGCGGCGGCTGCCGGAATTTTCGAATCCGGCATTGTAAAGGATGGCACGCCGCCCGGCGCGACATCGCTGCATGCCCGCCTTCGCATCGCAACCGACTCTACGACCCGCCAACGCGCCGCCGCATCCCGGCCGGCGCAAGCACACCGGAGCCTGAATTTGACCATCTACAGCATGACCGGCTATGCCGTCACCACCCGTGAAACCACAGCCGGTACGGTCACCGTCGAGATGAAAAGCGTCAACTCGCGCTTCCTCGACCTGCAATTCCGCATCAACGACGACCTGCGCGCGGTCGAGCCCATGCTGCGCGAAGCCATCATGGGCCGCCTGGTGCGCGGCAAGGTGGAGTGCCGCCTGTCCTTCGGCCGCAAGGTCGCCACCGGCAACAGCCAGGCGCTCAACGCCGGCGTCGTGGCCGGCCTGTCGACTCTGCAGGACCAGCTGCGCGCGCAGTTCCCGGACGCCGCGCCGCTGTCGGTCAACGAGCTGCTGCGCTGGCCCGGCGTGATGGAAGAAGCCGAGATCAGCCAGGAAACCCTGCAGGCCGACATCCTCTCGACCATGGGCCAGACCCTGGACTCCTTCGTCGACACCCGCGCGCGCGAAGGCGCGGCGCTGCAGGCCGTGATCCTGGCCCGGGTCGACGCCATGGAAGCCATCGTGGCCCGCATCACGCCGCTGATTCCGCAACTGATCGAACAGTTCAAGCAGAAGGCCACCGAGCGCATGACCGAAGCGCTGGGCCTGGCGCTGAACACTGCGGGCGCCTCCGCCCCGCTGGCCACCCGCGAGGAATCGCTGGAGCGCATCCGCCAGGAGGTCACGCTCTACGGCATCCGCATCGACATCGCCGAGGAACTGGCGCGCCTGTCGGCGCACCTGGCCGAAACCCGCCACATCCTGAAAAAAGGCGGCCAGGTCGGCAAGCGCCTGGACTTCATGATGCAGGAACTGAACCGCGAGGCCAACACGGTCGGCTCCAAGGCCGCCGTCAAGGAACTGGCCGACGCCTCGATGGAACTGAAACTGCTGATCGACCAGATGCGCGAGCAGGTTCAGAACCTCGAATAAGACCACGCCGCCAAACGGCGGGCCGCGCCCGCCGCCGGCAACAACGACTTGAAGACTTGAAACAACAAAAACAGCGAGGATCCCATGCCAGCTAAAACCCCAACTTCCGGCAGCCTGTTCATGGTGGTTGCACCCTCCGGCGCCGGCAAATCGACCCTCGTCAACGCCCTGCTGAAGCAGGAACCGGCCATCAAACTGTCGATTTCCTACACCACGCGCGCCCCGCGCCCGGGCGAGGAACACGGCCGCGAATATTATTTCACCGACACCGAAGACTTCCTCAAGCGCCAGGCCGAAGGCGAGTTCCTGGAATGGGCCGAAGTGCACGGCAACTACTACGGCACCTCGCGCCTGATGATCGCCGACCAGATCGCCAACGGCACCGACGTGCTGCTGGAAATCGACTGGCAAGGCGCCCAGCAGGTCAAGAAGCAGTTCACCAACGCCATCGGCATCTTCATCCTGCCGCCGTCGATCGCCGCGCTGGAAGAACGCCTCAAAAAGCGCGGACAGGACGAGCCGCACGTGATCACCCGCCGCATCCTGGCCGCCGGGGGCGAAATCGCGCACTCTCCCGAGTTCGAATATGTTATTATTAATCAAGAGTTTGCCGTCGCTTTGTCTGAGCTGACGGCGATTGTCCAGGCAGCCCGCTGCCGCTTCCCGCAGCAAGCCGCACGCAACGCCTATCTGTTCACGCAGCTTGGGATCCACGCGCAGTAAAAGCTGGCAAGGCCGGCCGACAAAGGCGCCGCCGCCCGGACATTCCAACCATTTTCAAGCAAGACCGTCACTCAGGAGTTTTACATGGCCCGCATCACTATCGAAGATTGCCTCAAGCAAATCCCGAACCGCTTCCAGCTGACCCTGTCGGCCACTTATCGTGCCCGCCAGCTGCTGCAAGGCCACACTCCCAAGGTTGACGCCAAGGACAAGCCGACCGTGACCGCCCTGCGCGAAATCGCCGCAGGCAAGGTCGGCGTGGAAATGCTGAAGAAGGTTCCGGCCTGATCCTGGTCCGTCCATGAAGCTGATAACGGTAAAGCATGAGCCTCACCCCCACCGACTCCACCTTATCAGCAGCGACTAGCAACAAACGGGCAGCCGGTTCCGGCCGCCCGACCTCCCCGAACGATGCCAGCTCCGCCGCTCCCCACAGTGGCGTGGCGACGTTCGCGCACCTGATCCCCAAGCTCGAAGAATACCTGACGCCTTCCGAACTGAAGAAGGTCAAGGAAGCCTATCGCTTCGCCGACGAGATGCACCTGGGCCAGATGCGCAAATCGGGCGAGCCCTACATCTCGCATCCGCTGGCGGTGGCCGAGATCTGCGCCGAATGGAAGCTCGACGCCCAGGCCATGATGGCCGCCTTCCTGCACGACGTGATGGAAGACCAGGGCGTCAAGAAGGAAGAGCTGATCGAGCGCTTCGGCGCGCCGGTCGCCTCGCTGGTGGACGGCCTCTCCAAGCTGGACAAGATCGAGTTCCAGAGCCAAGTCGAGGCGCAGGCCGAGAACTTCCGCAAGATGCTGCTGGCGATGGCGCGCGACGTGCGCGTGATCCTGGTCAAGCTGGCCGACCGCCTGCACAACATGCGCACGCTGGGCTCGATGCCGCCCGACAAGAAGCGCCGCATCTCGCGCGAGACCATGGAAGTCTACGTGCCCATCGCGCACCGCCTGGGCCTGAACAACATCTACCGCGAGCTGCAGGAACTGTCGTTCTCGCACCTCTATCCGCTGCGCCACCGCACGCTGTCCAAGGCGGTCAAGGCCGCGCGCGGCAATCGCCGCGAAGTGGTGACCAAGATCATGGAGTCGGTCACCAGCACCCTGATCGCCGCCGGCATCCCGGCCCAGGTCGACGGCCGCGAAAAGACCCTCTACGGCATCTACCGCAAGATGCGCAACAAGCACCTGACCTTCTCGCAGGTGCTGGACGTCTACGGTTTCCGCGTGGTGGTGGACAGCTTCGCCAACTGTTACGTGGCGCTGGGCACCCTGCACTCGCTGTTCAAGCCGATGCCGGGCAAGTTCAAGGATTACATCGCCATTCCCAAGCTCAATGGCTACCAGTCGCTGCACACCACGCTGATCGGCCCCTACGGCACGCCGGTCGAATTCCAGATCCGAACCCGCGAAATGCACCGCGTGGCCGAATCCGGCGTGGCGGCGCACTGGCTGTACAAGGACGACGAAGGCAGCCTGACCGACCTGCAGCAGCGCACCCACGCCTGGCTGCAGTCGCTGCTGGACATCCAGAAGCAGACCGGCGACTCCGCCGAGTTCCTGGAGCACGTCAAGGTCGACCTGTTCCCTGATTCGGTCTACGTGTTTACGCCCAAGTCCAAGATCATCGCGCTGCCGCGCGGCGCCACGGCGCTGGACTTCGCCTACAGCATCCACACCGACATCGGCGACCAGACCACCTCGGCCATCATCAACCACGAGCCGGCGCCGCTGCGCTCGGAGCTGCACAACGGCGACATCGTCGAGATCATCACCTCGCCGACCTCGCGCCCCAGCCCCAACTGGCTGGGCTATGTGCGCACCGGCAAGGCGCGCTCGGCGATCCGCCATCGCCTGCGCACGGCCAACAAGATCGAGTCGCAGGCCGTCGGCCGCCGCCTGCTGGGCAATGCGCTGCACACGCTGGGCATCGACCCGGAACTGCCGGCCCACATCGTCGAGCGCCTGCTCAACGAATCCAGCGCCAAGACCCTGGACGACCTGTACGCCGAGATCGGCATCGGCACCCGCATGGCGCCGCTGGTGGCGCGCCACATCATGGGCATGCTGGACACCGGCGCTTCGGTGCCGCAGCTGGATCCGGAAGGCCACATGCTGCCCAACAAGCCGGATCCGGTGGTCATCACCGGCAGCGAAGGCGCGTCGGCGCAACTGTCGTCCTGCTGTATGCCGATCCCGGGCGACCGCCTGACCGGCTACCTGAAGCCGGACCAGACGCTGATCGTCCACACCCAGGAATGCGAGACCGCCAAGCGCCTGCACGAGAAGGAACCCGATCGCTGGATCGAGCTGGTCTGGGGCCACGACCTCAACCGCCGCTTCGACTGCCGCATCACCATCCTGATCCACAACGAGCGCGGCACGCTGGCGCGCATCGCCGCCGAGATCGGCGAGTCCGACGCCAACATCGTCTCGGTCAGCATGGACGACGACGGCGGCTCTTCGATGAAGTACCTGCGCTTCACCATCCAGGTCGAGGACCGCGTTCACCTGGCGCGCACCATGCGCGGCATCCGCCGCATCGACAGCGTGACCCGCATCCTGCGCGAACGCGGTTGAAGCCCTGACCCGGTGTGGTCGCCGACGGCGAAGCCGACGCCGAAAATAAAAACGCCCGCTGACCAGCGGGCGTTTTTTTATGGGCAAGCAACGGCAAACAAACGGCGAACAAGTCAGACGGCAGCCTTCTCCGCCGCACTCTCCCGCTCCGCCTGCCGGGCCTGCTTGCGCCTGGCGGCAGCCACGCCCGCCTCCTTGGCCAGCTTGGCCGCTTCCTCGCGGTCGAAATGCTCCTGGCAGACTTGCGCCCCCTTGTCGGCGATGCCGCGCTCCAGCTTGTCGGCGAAGAAATCGATCAGCGCCTTCACCGCGCTGGGCAACTGGCGGCGGTGTACATAGACCGCATACAGCCCCATGGAATCGCGCTGGTAATCCGGCAGGATGTGGACCAGGGTGCCGTTGCGCAGGTCTTCCGAGGCCAGCATGGTCGGCAGCAGCGCGATGCCCAGTCCGGCGCGCGCGGCACGCAGCTGTCCTTGCGCGGTATTGATGGCCAGCCGCGGATTGACGCGCACGCTCTCCGGCCCCTGCGGCCCTTCCAGCTTCCAGGTGGTGTGCTGCGGCGCCTGCGAAGTCGCCAGGCAGGCATGCTCCACCAGGTCGGCCAGGGTGCGCGGGGTGCCGAAATGCTCCAGGTAGCGCGGGCTGGCCACCAGCCCGCGATGGCTGTCCACCAGCTTGCGTGCCACCAGGCTGGAATCGGGCAACACGCCGCCGCGGAAAGCCACGTCGATGCCCTCGGCGATCAGGTCGGCACGACCGTCATTGAGCACGAACTGCAGCTGCACCTTGGGATACAAACGCATGAACTCGTGCATCCACTCGATCGAGAAATTGTCGAAGAAATCCACCGGCGCCGCCACGCGCAGGCTGCCGGACGGCTCGCCGGTGCTCTCGGTCAGGCTGGCGCTGGCGTGCTCGATGTCTTCCAGGCCCGGCGCGCAGCGCTCGAAGAATTCGCGGCCGGCGGCGGTCATGTTGAGCTGGCGCGTGGAGCGCTGCAGCAGGCGCACGCCGACTTGCGCTTCCAGCGCCTGCAGGCGGCGGCTGATGGTGTTGGGAGGCATGGACAGCTTGCGTCCCGCGGCGGCGAAGCTGCCGGCGCGCACCACTTGGACGAAGAGCCAGATATCGTTCAGGTCGACCATCATCAATTACCATCAAAAATGGATCAGTGAAATGCGATTCTCGCATCTTATGGAAGAAATGAAAACTGGGTATCTTTCTTTCAACGCCGCAAGCAAGGCAATTCAGGCAGCAAAGATACAAGGATTTTGCTTCCTCTGCTTCCGGCGCGGCATTTGAACCCGGCCGCGGACATTCCCGGCGGCGAAACGAACAACATGGCCGTTGCCAAAAAGCAAGCAACAGCCGTGCCAAACCGAAAAGGAAACACCATGAGCACCTTGCTGCACCTCGACTCCAGCGCCCGCACCAGCGGCTCCATCTCGCGCCAGCTGACCGCCTCCTTCGCCGAGCAATGGCAGGCCAAGAACCCCGGCGGCAAGATCATCCACCGCGACCTGGCCAGCGACGCCCTGCCGCACATCACCGAAGCGCTGCTGGGCGCTTACTTCACCCCGGCCGAAAACCGCAACGCGCAGCAGGCCGAGCTGATCAAGCAGTCCGACGCCCTGGTCGACGAGCTGCTGTCGGTCGACACCCTGGTGATCGGCGTGCCGATGTACAACTTCGCCCCGCCCTCGACCCTGAAGACCTGGATCGACCACGTGTTCCGCGCCGGCCGCACCTTCCGCTACACCGAGAACGGCCCGGTCGGCCTGGTCACCGGCAAGAAGGCCATCGTGATCCTGACCCGCGGCGGCAAGTACTCCGAAGGCCCGATGGAAGCGCTGGACTTCCAGGGCAAGTACATCAAGAGCGCGCTGGGCTTCATCGGCATCACCGATGTCGAGCTGGTCGTCGCCGAAGGCGTGTCGATGGGTGAAGAAGCCATCAAGCAGGCCGTGGCCAGCGCCCAGGAAAAGATCGGCGCCGCCGTCTGATCACCGCCTCCTCCCCCTGAGGCAACGGGGCGAGCCGCCACAAGCGGTTCGCCCCGTTTTCATTTGCGCGCCGGCCGGCGCGTCAGTGCTGCCCCAGGCCCTTATGCATGCGGCGCAGCCCCAGCCAGACGCAAGCCGCCACCACCGGCACCACCAATCCGGTCGCCAGATCCGGATTGATCGGCAGGCCGGCCGCCTTGGCCGCCTTGCCGGCGTAGCCGATCAGGCCGATCACGTAATACGAGATGGCCGCCACCGACAAGCCCTCCACCGCCTGCTGCAGCTTCAGCTGCTGGGCGGCGCGCGCGTTCATCGACTCCAGGATCTGCCGGTTCTGCTGCTCCTGCACGATGCCGATGCGGGTGCGCAGCAGGTCGTTGGTGTGGGCAATGCGCTCGGCCAGCGCCTCCTGGCGGCGCGCGATGGCCTGGCAGGTGTTCATGGCCGGCATCAGGCGGCGTTCCATGAATTCGCCGATGGTGGGCACCCCTTCGATGCGCTGCTCGCGCAGCTCCTCGATGCGCGCCTGCACCAGCCTGAAATACGCCTGCGAGGCCGAGAAGCGGTAGCTGTTCTCCAGCGACAGCTTTTCGATGCGCGCGGCCAGCCCGGTGATCTTGTGCAGCACGCGCTCGTCCTCGGCCTGCTGCTCGGGCGAGCCGCCGGTGGACTGCTCGGCGTGCACCATGGCCGCGGTCAGCGCCGCCAGGTCGCCCTCGATCTGGTTCAGGAACGGCCCCGCCTGCTGGGCGTGCGGCAGGCCCAGCAACGCCATCATGCGGTAGGTCTCGATCTCCAGGATGCGCTGGGCCAGCCGGCCGCCCTGCAGCTCGCGCAGGTCGATGTCGCGCACCACGAAGCGCGAGAAGCCATCGGACTGGATCTGGAAGTCGGTCCAGATCTCGCCACCCTGCAGGACCTTGCTGGAGCTCATCAGCTTGCCCTCGAAGATGCGCTGCATCTGGCGCGCGGTGGCGGCGGTGTCATCCTGGCCGGGTTCCACCACCACATGCGCGGCCACCATCAGCTTGCCCTGCAGCGACAGCAGCCATTGCTGCGGAATGTGCGACAGCGGCGCGCGCGAGAAGGCCTCGACGGTGGAGATCGCCTCCTCGTGCGCCTGGGCGAAGGTATAGGTGGCGAATTCGGTATGGCATTCCCACTTCAGGCGGAAGCGCCCGAAGTCGTGATAGAAGTGCTTGGCCTCGGCGCCCGGCGCGACCACGCCGAAATGCGTGCAAAGCGCCTCCAGCAGCGCGTGCTGGGCGCGGCCGTGCTGGTTGCCGTTGCCCTCTTCGCGCACATAGACGGCCAGGTGCGTGAGCGTTTCCGAGCGCGTGAGCTGCAGGAAGGGCCGCGAATGCACCTCCGCCGCCAGGACGACGCGTTGCGGATGATTCAGGCTGGCAAAGACGATGGACATGGTTTCCCCGTGGATGGTTTTCGATTCGGTCTGCCCGGCGCCGTGGTCGGCGCTCGCGGCAATATCCTCCCCGCATGCGAAATGCATGCCGGGCTTGGCGTTGTTGATTGGCGTGCTCAGCGTTGTAGCGGCGTCCCGCGGCAATTACCGCGGCGCCGGATAGCTCACTTCCAGGATGGTCAGCTGCTCCACGCCGGAAGGCGTCTGCAGCACCACCTCGTCACCCTCGCGCGACTTGGTCAGGGCGCGCGCCACCGGCGAGATCCAGCTGATCTTGCCCTTGAGCGGGTCGAGCTCGTCGATGCCGACGATGGTGACCGTGTGCTCTTCCCCGCGCTGGTTCTCATAGGTGATGGTGGCGCCGAAGAAGATCTGGTCGCTGCCGTGGTGCACGGCCGGGTCGACCACTTCGGCCAGATCCAGGCGCTTGGTCAGGAAGCGGATGCGGCGGTCGATCTCGCGCAGGCGCTTCTTGCCGTAGAGGTAATCGCCGTTCTCGGAGCGGTCGCCATTGGAGGCGGCCCAGGAGACGATCTTCACCACCTCGGGGCGCTCGACGTCGATCAGTTGCAGCAGCTCGTCCTTGATGCGCTGGTGCCCCTGGGGCGTCATGTAGTTCTTGGAGCCCGCGGGAATGGCTGGCAACGCGATGTCGTCATCGTCGTCGCCGCCGTCGGATTCTTTTACGAAGGCCTTGTTCATGCTCTGTGCTGTCCGGATATGCTTGTCCCGCCTGCTGATCAGGCGGGACTGTCAAACCACATTGTAGCCGCATGTGCGGCCCGGCGAAGGTACAGTTGGCGCCGTGAATGGATGCGCGACTGTGCTGGGAATGCGCCCCGGCCCCGGCGCGGCACTCGCCCTTTCGGTCGCACTCGGCGATAATCTGCGCATCGCGTCTTTTTCCCGCACCCTGCCTCCACCAACGAGCCTTTATGTCTTCGTCTTCCATCGCCCCCCGCTATCGCATCGGCCTGATCGCCAACCGTGCCCACCAGGACGCTCCCGACTCCGCGCTGGTCCAGCTGCTGACCGGTTCGCGCCATCGCATCGAAGCACTGCAGCCGGAACTGATCGTAGTCGGCCGCACGCTCGACGCCATCGGCCAGATGAACCTGCTGCCCGGCTACCCGCACCTGGTGCGCTTTCCCTACGGCCGCCAAGGCGGCCTGATGAAGCTGGTCTCGCGTACCGTCGACGCCGACCCCGAGCGCACGCTGGACGCGGTGATCTACCTGATCGACCCGGTCGACCCGTCCTCCACCTTTCCTGAGGCGGTGGCGCTGAAGCGCCAGTGCGTGATTCACGGCAAGCCCTTCCTGTCGACGCTGGGCGGCGCGCAGGAGTGGTTCGAGCTGGAGTCGATCGCCACCGGCGCCGCGCCCGATCCTGCGCTCGACGAACGCTTCAGGCTGGGCCAGGAAGGCATCGCCCTGATCGCCCACGACGCCATGAAGTCGCGCATGCTGGAGCTGGCCGAGAAGCACTTCGCGGTGCTCGACAAGTTCGCCTTCCGCTGCGCCACCGGCACCACCGGCGGGCTGCTGAACCAGCTCGCCGTGAAGATCAAGGGCGAGGCCGGCCGCAACTGGGTCAAGCCTTTCCTCTCCGGCCCGCTGGGCGGGGACGCGCAAATCGCCGAGCTGATCCTGGAGCGCCAGTGCCGCCGCGTGCTGTTCCTGGAAGACCCGCACGTGGCGCGCCAGCACGAAGCCGACATCCAGCTGCTGGAACGCGCGGCCCGCACCGTGACCGACTACGCCTCCTGCATGAGCGACATCAAATGGGGCGATCGCTGGCTGTCGCTGATCGAGGAGCGCCAGGTCAACTAGGACGAGCACGCTGCCTGCCATGAGCGAACACCCTTCTCCCCCGCGCCGCGCGGCCCGCTGGCGGCGCCGGCTGCTGGCGCCGCTGGTCTACCTGGCCGCACTGCTGCTGATGCTGGAGGAGTGGCTGTGGGATGCGACGCAGGCGGTATTGGCGCGTATCCCCGACTGGCCTTTCCTGATGCGCCTGCAGCGCTGGGTGGAGCGGCTCTCGCCCTATGCGGCCCTGCTGATCTTCCTCGCCCCGACGCTGCTGCTGTTGCCGGTCAAGATCCTGGCGCTGCTGTCCATCACACACGGCCATCCCACGCTGGGCCTGGTCATCATCCTCAGCGCCAAGATATTGGGCACGGCGCTGGTGGCGCGCATCTATGCGCTCACCCGGCGCAGCCTGCTGTCGCTGGCCTGGTTCCAGCGCGCGCACGACCGCCTGCTGGCGTTCAAGGACAGGATGATCGCGCAACTGCACGCCAGCGCCGGCTGGATCCGGATCCAGGCGCTGCTGGCGGCGCTGCGCGGATCGTCGCGCGACTTCGTGCAGCGCTGGAAGGCGCGCCTGGCGGGTTCGCCGCGCTCCGAAGGCGGACGCCTCATCCGCCTGCTGCGCCGCCTCGCCGCGCGCATGCGCAAGTGGCGCAAATGCCGGTCGCACTGATACCGCGCCCGGCCCACCAATTAAAAAAGGCTGCCATCACGGCAGCCTTTTCTTTTCATTCCGGTGCTTCAGCGCCCGGCGGGCGACATCAATCATCGTCGTCGTCATCGTCGATATAACCGTCGGGCGGCGGCGCCATCGACACGCCGCCGGCCTGGCCGACGTTGTTGCTCGAAATGCTGTTGCCCCATTCGAAGGCATACTTCTCCGCCTCGAAGAAATCGTCCGCCGACAGCTGCAGCTCGTCGAGCAGGCGCTGCATCTCGACCTGGTCCTGCTCGCGCTGTTCGGTGCATTCGACCAGTTTCAGGGCCATGCCGTAGAAACCGGTGCGGCGCAGCAGCGCCTCGCGGATTTCGGTGCTCACGGTGATCTGGCGCAGCACGCTTTCCATGCTCATGCCGAACAGCGCATCCACCAGCGACATGATGCCCACGGTGAAGGCCATCTCCGACATCTTGCGGCGGCCCGGACGGATCTTGGCGGTGATCAGCTCCAGCATCTTGCCGCGCGTGGCCGCCAGGATCATCAGCGGCGACAGGGCCGACTTGTCCTTCTCGGTGTTGGCGTACAGCAGGATCTGCAGCCAGCGCTTCAACTGGCGACGGCCCAGCACGATCAGCGCCTGGCCCAGCGAATCGATGAACTTCTGGAAACCGTACACCGGCGTATTGACCAGGCGCAGCAGCGTCAGGCTCAGCGCCACGTCGCGCTTGATGTAGCGCACGATCTCGCCGTTGTCGACATTGCGCACCAGCAGCGTCAACAGGTGCATGATCACCATCTTCGACGCTTCCAGCTTCTTGCCCTGGAGGATCATCGGCTTGGCGAAGTAATAGCCCTGGAAGTAATCGAAACCGAAGGTGACGCAATCGTTGAACTGCTGCAGCGTCTCGACCTTCTCCGCCAGCAGCTCCTTCTGCGCGCGCTTGAAATGCACCGACAGCTTCAGCAGCTTGCTGGGATCGACTTCCATCACGTCGATCTTGATGATCTTGATCATCGGCAGCAGCTCTTCGATCTCTTCGGACTCGGCCACCACATCGTCCAGCGCGAACACATAGCCGGCCTTGACCAGCTCGCGCACGCGCGTCACCAGTTCGGGCGTGACCTTGACGGTCTCGAGGATCTCCAGCACCACCTTGTCGGCCGGCAGGAAGTAGATGAAGTCGCTCATCAGCACGGCCGCATCGACGTTGATGAAGCCTTGCAGGTTGCCGATGACGTTGGACAAGCCCAGTTCCGACGCATGTGCGATCACCGCGGCGGTCGCGGTCACGCCGTCCTTGACGTTGGCCGGACCGAAAGCGGCGCTGCGGAACAGCAGCTCATAGCCGATCAGATCCTGTTCGCGGTTCAGGATCGGCTGGCGGGCCAGGAAGAAATCCAGCGCGTGCTGCTCAGGGGCGGATTGGTCGGATGACTGATCAGACATGGTTGTTATTTTAGTTACCCCAAGCGTTGCAATGACTCTTTATTTTCGGCAATTTCCGCATTGTATGCCGATTCGGCATCGCTTCGGCAAGCCGAAACCGGATTCCAATTGAAAAAATCACAAAAATTCACAACGCAAGTATAACTGGTCATCATACTTCCCCTGATTCGAGGACGAAGCCGGCGGTGTCGTCCACCCCCAGCACATCGACCAGGTAAGGCATCAATTCGCGCAGCATGGGCTCCAGGGTCCAGGGCGGATTGAGGATGAACATGCCGCTGTTATGCAGCCCGAAACCATCCGGCGCGGGGCCGTGGATGGCCAGCGTGACGTTGAGCCAGCTCTTGGCGCCCAGGCGCTTGAGCTTCTCCGGCAGCTGGATCGACTCATTGCGCTGCAGGACCGGATACCACACCGCATACATGCCGGTGGGGAAGCGCGTCAGCGCGTCGCGCAGCACTTCGGCCGTGCGCGCATAGTCGCGCTTGTCTTCATAGGGCGGGTCGATCAGCACCAGGCCGCGGCGCGACGGCGGCGGCAGCGTGGCCTTGAGCGCGAGGAAGCCGTCGGCGCGCTCCACCATCACGCGCTTGCCGCGCACGGTGGGACGCTGGCCCTGGGCGGCGGCATGCGCCTCGAGCTTGCGGAAGTTGTCGGCCAGCACGCGGCTTTCGGTCGGATGCAGCTCGAACAGGCGCAGGCGATCCTGGTCGCGCATGACCTTTTCGGCGCAATAGGGAGATCCGGGGTAGTAACGCATCTTGCCGCTCGGATTGAGCGACTTCACGACGTCGACGTATTCCTGCACCGCCGGCGGCAGGTCCTTGCGGTCCCACAGTTTGGCGATGCCGGTTTCATATTCGGCGTTCTTGCTGGCGTAGTCGCCGTCGAGCGCATACACGCCGGCGCCGGCGTGCGTGTCGACGACCATGTAGGCAGTGTCTTTCTGCCCAAGGTAGCGCATCAATTGAATCACCACCATGTGCTTCAGGACGTCGGCGTGGTTGCCGGCATGAAAAGCGTGGCGATAACTCAGCATGGGGAATTCTGTTCTTGGATGAAGTTGGAGATCGTACGAGTTGGCGGATAGCTACCGTGCGATTGAGGAAACGTTTGGCATTCTAGCAAGGATACGAGACCGTTAGGCCGCCCATTCCTCTTTTGTTACAAAGAAACAGCAGCTTTCATGCCTGTACCCACTCGCCGTATGCCCCTACTGTACCCCTTGCGCACGGTATGCGAGCAAAAATCGGCGCGATTTGCCGGCCATGCGCCGGCAGCCCGTGTAAATCATTAACAAAAAAGTACGCTGCTCAGTTGCCCGCCCGGTCCAGCCTGAAGTACGCGTCCAGCAGCGACGTCTTGAACACCACGCCCAGGAGCCTCGGATCCTCGGCATTGGCGATGACCGGCAAGCGCTCGCCCTGGTGATCGAGGAACAGCTGCAGCGCCTCGCCCAGCGACATGTCCGGCGTCACCTCGTGCAGGAAATGCCGGCGCAAGAAATCGCGAGCCGTCCGGCCGGCCGGCTCCTTCTTGTCGAGCAGCCACGACGTGATGTCCTGCAGCGCCACCACCCCCTGGTAGCGCTCGCGCTCGTCCACCACGTAGACGTACTTGACCGGGAATTTCAGGAACAGCGCGCTCACCTCCTCCAGGCTGGCATCCTCCCGCAAGACCGTCTCGGCCGGGCGGATCAGCTCGCTCATGTGGGTGCCGCGCAAGCGCAGGCGCTCTTCGGCATCCTTGTGCCGCTTGAGCGTGATCTCGTACATCGAACGGCCGTCCAGGCCGCGCGCAACCACATAGGCGACCACGCAGGACAGCATCAGCGGCAGCACCACCTGGTAGCTCAGCGTCATCTCGAAGATCATCAGGATCGCCATCAGCGGCGCGTTGGACGCCGCCGCCAGGAACGCGCCCATGCCGACCATGGCATAGGCGAACGGCTGCGACATGTGGAACGGCAGCAGCGCCTGGGCGGCGTCGCCGAACAGCAACCCGACCGCCGCGCCGACAAACAGCACCGGCGTGAAAATGCCGCCCACGGCGCCCGAGCCGACCGTGATCGAAGTCGCCAGGATCTTGACCACCAGGATCGTCAGCACCGCATGCCATACCCAACTGGTATGCAGCAGCGAATTGACCAGGCTGTAGCCGTTGCCCCACACCTCCGGCACCTGCACCGAAATCAGCCCCACCAGCAGACCGCCCACGCCCAGCCGCGCCGGCAACGGCAAGCTGAGCTTGGCAAAGCCCGTCTTGCCCAGCTCCAGCACGCGCAGGAACTGCGGCGCCAGCACCCCGGCCAGCACGCCCAGCACCAGGAACAGCAGCACCTCCCAGCCGGCGATCTCGGGGAAGAACGGCATTTCATAGGAAGGCCGGTAGCCCGGCAGCTCGCGCATGGTGATGTTGGCCACCACCGACGCCACCACCACCGGACCGAAGCTCTCCATCACCAGCGAGCCGAGCACGATCTCGGTGATGAAGAAGGCGCCGGCGATCGGGGCGTTGTAGGCCGACGTGATGCCGGCCGCGGCGCCGCAGGCCACCAGCAGGCGCAGGCGCGAAGAAGGGAAATGCGAGAACTTGCCCACCAGCGAGGCGCACAGCGCGGCCAGCTGCACCATCGGGCCCTCGCGCCCGATCGAACCGCCCGAGGCAATCGTGGCCAGCGACGAAATGCTGCGCAACAGCGTGTTGCGCACCGGGATGGCGCCGTCGCCAATGGCCACCGCCTCCATATAGTCGCCGCCGCCGCCGGCCGGCATGCGCCTGGCCCACACCAGGAACAGGCCGGCGATCACGCCGCCGCAGGTCGGCAGCAGCACCCGCATGTACCACGGCAAACCCTTGGCGATGTCGACGAAACTGCCGTTCTGGCCGGTCAGCAGCTCCTGCAGCAGCGCGATGCATTCGCGAAAGACCACGGTCGCCAGCGCACCGACGAAGCCGGCCAGCGCGCCCCACAGCAGCATGGAATGGTTTTCGGAAACGCGGCAGGCGTTCAGTACGCGCAGCCGGGACTTGAGCCAGATCTCACGCATCGTGCGCACCGTGCTCACTCCGACTGGTCGCTCATCAGCGAGCGCAGGTAGCCCAGGTCGGCGGCAATGCTGGCATCGGCCTTTTTCTGCATGCGCTGGTAACGGGCCAGTATGTCGCGCCCGAAATCGGTGACCACCGCCCCGCCGCCGCGCGCGCCGCCCGTGGCGGTCGTCACCAGGGCGCTGGAGAAGCAGCGGTTCATCTCCTCCACCAGCAGCCAGGCGCGGCGATAGGACATCTCCATCTCGCGCGCGGCGCCGGAGATCGATCCGGTGCGCTCGATGGCCTGCAAGAGATCGGCCTTCCCCGGGCCGAAGGCGATGGTGTCGCCCTGCATCACGCGCACTCTGATGGTCTTGGAATAATTCATGCGCGTGATTGTACAAGGGCCGCCCCGCGGCTCCAATATCGCAGCGCCGCATCGACGGCAACATGGCCGCAAACGCATATCATGTATAGCGGCGCTCGGTTGACGCACGCTATATCCTTGCGTATATTGCGACGGATTCAACAAGCGCGCGTCGCCCCTGGGTCCGCGCGCTTTTGCTTGTCCGCAGATTTGCGAACGACTTTCCGCCATCACAACAAGGAGGACCACCGATGCTGAAGAACACCCGCCTGAAAGCCGCCCTGGGCGCGGCATTCGCCGCCACCCTGATGTTTTCTGCGAGCGCCGCCCACGCCACCGACCTGGTGGTCTCGGCCGCCGCCAGCCTGACCAATGCCTTCAAGGAACTGGCCCAGTCGTTCGAGCAGCAGAACCCCGGCGTGAAGGTGGTCACCAACTTCGGCGCCTCCGACATCCTGATGCAGCAGATCGTGCGCGGCGCGCCGGCCGACGTGTTCGCCTCGGCCGACCAGACCGCGATGGACAAGGCGGTGACCGAGAAGGCCGTCAACCCCGCCACCCGCAAGAACTTCGCCGCCAACGGCATCGTCCTGATCGTGCCGCACGACGGCAAGCTGGTGCCCTCCGCGCTCAACGACCTGACCAAGCCCGAATACAAGCGCATCGCGCTGGGCAACCCGGCCTCGGTGCCATTCGGCCGCTATACCAAGACCGCGCTGGAACAGGCCGGCCTGTGGTCGCAAGTGCAAGCCAAGGGCGTGATGGCCGAAAACGTGCGCACCAGCCTGGACTACGTGGCGCGCGGTGAAGTCGACGCCGGCTTCGTCTTCGCCACCGACGCCGCCGTGATGCCGGACAAGGTCAAGGTCGCCGTGCGCATTCCGTCCGACACCCCGGCCACCTACCCGATCGCGGTCACCGCTGGCACCCAGCAGAAGGAGCTGGCCGACAAGTTCGTCAGCTACGTGCTGTCGCCCACCGGCCAGACCGTGCTGGCGCGTTACGGCTTCCTGAAGCCGTAACACGAAGGCGCGCACGCCATGCACCCGGTCTGGACGCCGCTGCTGCTCTCGCTCAAGGTCGCCGGTCTGGCGACCCTGGCCAATATGGTGCTGGGCGTGGCCGCGGCCTACGGACTGTCGCGCTGGCGCTCGCCGCTGCGCGACTTCATCGATTCGGTGCTGACGCTGCCGCTGGTGCTGCCGCCCACGGTGCTCGGGTATTACCTCCTGGTGCTGTTCGGCCGCCGCGGCACCTTCGGCGCCTGGCTTGAGAGCATGGGCATCCAGCTGGTGTTCACCTGGCAAGGCGCGGTGGTAGCCTCCACCATCGTCGCCTTCCCGCTGGTGCTGAAGGCCGCGCGCGCGGCCTTCGAGAACGTCGACCATCAACTGGAGAACGCCGCCCGCGTGCTGGGCGTGTCGGAGGCCGGCGTGTTCTTCCGCGTCAGCCTGCCGCTGGCGACCAAGGGCATCGCCGCCGGCGTGCTGCTGGCGTTCGCCCGCGCGCTGGGTGAATTCGGCGCCACGCTGATGGTGGCCGGCAACCTGCCGGGCCGTACGCAGACGCTGTCGGTGGCCATCTATGAAGCGGTGCAGGCCGGCGACGACGGCGCCGCCACCATGCTGGTGGTGATCACATCGATCACCTGCATCGTGGTGCTGATGCTGGCCGGCCGGCTGGTGCCGGACCGCAACCAGCTCCATGTGCGCTGAGTTGGGTTAATCTGCCCTCTTCCCTTTTCTTTTCCTTCCCTTGCCCTTGCCGTGAGCGTCGAACTCCAGATCCAGAAGAAGCTGCAAGCGGGCGACCGCGTGTTCGAGCTCGACATCGCCTTCGCCTCCGACAGCGACCGCATCGTGCTGTACGGCCCCTCGGGCTCGGGCAAGAGCCTGACCCTGAAGGCCATCGCCGGGCTGATGACGCCAGACGCCGGCCATATCCGGCTGGACGGCCGCACCCTGTTCGATGCCGCGCAGCAGGTCAATGTGCGCGTGCAGGAGCGCAACGTCGCCTACCTGTTCCAGGACTACGCGCTGTTTCCGCATCTGACCGTGGCGCAGAATATCGCCTTCGGCCTCTCGCGCGGCTGCTTCAACCTGCGCCGCCCGACATCGCACCCGGCGGTGCAGAAATGGCTGTCCGCCTTCGAGCTGCAGGCGGTGGCCGGCAGCCATCCCGCGCAGATTTCCGGCGGCCAAAGGCAACGCGTGGCGCTGGCGCGCGCGCTGGTGTCCGAACCCGACATCCTGCTGCTGGACGAGCCCTTCTCCGCCCTCGATCTCTCGCTGCGCGAGCGCATGCGCAAGGAGCTGGCCGAACTGCAGCAGCGCCTGGACGTGCACATGCTGCTGATCACCCACGACCCGGCCGACGTCGAGGCGCTGGGCGACGAAGTCTTCGAAGTGCGCGACGGCCGCATCAGCGCCCAGCGCACGCCCTGATGAGGCCATAAAAAAAGCCGTACCCTTTTGGGGTACGGCTCCAGGCTGGGGGATCACCCCCGCCGGCCCGCACAAGGATGCGGACCGGCGTCACACCACACACTCAAACTCAAATCATCGGATCGCCGTCATCAGGCGGCCTTCTTCTCGGCCTTGTCGTCGAAGAACTGTTCATCTTCGGTCGAACCGTGCAGCGCGGTGGTCGACGACTGGCCCTGCTGGATGGCCTGGGTCACGGCGTCGAAGTAACCGGTGCCGACTTCGCGCTGGTGCTTGACCGCGGTGAAGCCCTTGGTGGCGGCGGCGAATTCGGCTTCCTGCAGTTCCACGAAGGCCGACATCTGGTTGCGGGCATAGCCGTGCGCCAGGTTGAACATCGAGTAGTTCAGCGCATGGAAGCCGGCCAGCGTGATGAACTGGAACTTGTAGCCCATCGCGCCCAGCTCGCGCTGGAACTTGGCGATGGTGGCGTCGTCCAGGTTCTTCTTCCAGTTGAACGACGGCGAGCAGTTGTAGGCCAGCAGCTTGCCCGGGAACTTGGCGTGGATGGCTTCGGCGAAGGTCTTGGCGAAGGCCAGGTCCGGCTTGCCGGTTTCACACCAGACCATGTCGGCGTATTCCGCATAGGCCAGGCCGCGCGAGACCGCCTGGTCGATGCCGGGATGGGTCTTGAAGAAGCCTTCGACGGTGCGCTCGCCGGACAGGAAAGGCTTGTCGTTGGCATCCACGTCGGAAGTCAGCAGGTCGGCCGCTTCAGCGTCGGTGCGGGCGATCACCAGGGTCCTGGTGCCCATCACGTCGGCCGCCAGGCGGGCGGCGTTCAGCTTCTCGCAGGCTTCGCGGGTCGGCACCAGCACCTTGCCGCCCATGTGGCCGCACTTCTTCACGGAAGCCAGCTGGTCTTCGAAGTGCACGCCGGCGGCGCCCGCCTCGATCATGGACTTCATCAGCTCGAAGGCGTTGAGCACGCCGCCGAAACCGGCTTCGGCGTCGGCCACGATGGGCGCGAAGAAGTCGATGTCATCCTTGCCTTCGGACCACTGGATCTGGTCGGCGCGGGCGAAGGTATTGTTGATGCGCTTGACCACCATCGGCACCGAGTTGGCCGGATACAGCGACTGGTCGGGATACATCTCGCCGGCCAGGTTGGCGTCGCCGGCGACCTGCCAGCCCGACAGGTAGATCGCCTTCAGGCCGGCCTTGACCTGCTGCATGGCCTGGTTGCCGGTCAGCGCGCCCAGCGCGTTGACGAAGGGCTCGTTATGGACCAGGTTCCACAGCTTGTCGGCGCCGCGCTTGGCCAGGGTGTGCTCGACCTGCAGCGAGCCGCGCAGGCGGACCACGTCGGCCGCGGTGTAGTTGCGCTTGATGCCCTTCCAGCGCGGATTTTCCGCCCAGTCGCGTTCCAGTGCCTGGATTTGCTGTTCACGTGTGCTCATGTCGATCTCCTTTGTCGTCAATGGTGAGGTACTTCAAAATCGGATGAAATCGCGAATTCCATGACTTCATAGTAGTCCCGCCATGTGCAGAGCAACAATGTCTTATATAAGACATAGGTAAATTTTTTATATCAATAAAATCAAATACTTATATTTATATTTTTGCGATACGAAACGAAAACCCGGGGAATGAAATATGGTTTTGATGCTGCGCACTTTCATTTTTCACGATGCGAAATGAAAAATTCTCATCGTGAAAAACCGGCGCCGGGCGAAGCCCGGCAGTGCCGCAAAACCGGCTGCCAACATCTTTTAATACGAACGTTCGAAATTTTTTGACGGCCATCACATCGTCTTGCATAATAAAAGTCACTTGCCGCAGGCAAGCCTTTCCCATTTACGCAACACCGCCAACAAATAGCGGCGCCCAGCGCCCGGAGGAAGACCAATGACGACGAGAGAAGAAACGCTGGCGCTGTGGCGCCAACAGGAACAAGCCGTGCGCGCCAAACTGGCCGCGCCCGGCGTATCCAGCCTGGAAGACCTGAAGGCCGGCACCGGCATGGAGTTCCTGCAGAAGATCTGGGACGGCGTATTGCCGTCGGTGCCCATTGCCGAGACCCTGGACTTCATCCCTGTGGAGGGAGAGCCCGGGCGCGTCGTGTTCCAGGGCACGCCGAGCAAGCGCCACTACAATCCGCTGGGCAGCGTCCACGGCGGCTACTTCTGCACCCTGCTGGACTCGGCGGTGGCCTGCGCGGTGCATTCGATGCTGCCGCAAGGCATGGGCTACACCACGCTGGAACTGAAAGTGAACCTGGTGCGCGCGCTGACCGACAAGGTCGGCCCGGTACGCGCCGAAGGCAAGGTCATCCAGGTCGGCAAGCAGGTCGGCATCGCCGAAGGCCGCATCATCGATGCCGACGGCAAGCTCTACGCCCACGCCACCACTACCTGCCTGGTGTTCCCCCTGCCCTGAACCGGCGCGCGGGCGATGAAAAAACTTCACGCGCCGCGCGCCCTTCGGCGTCCTTCCGCCAGCCGCGGCGCGCCAGGGCGCGCGGCGACCGCCCCCCAGTTGTTTTGTTCAAGGTATTTGTTTTGCACGCGGCGCCTGCGTTCGGTTGTTTAATCGTCCAAGAAGGCACAAAATAAGCGCCTACCAAAATTGAACGGCGATTCAACGTCGAAAGTCTTCATGCATTACGCCCTGGACATCCGCACGTTTCTATTCAGTCATTATTTCTATACTGGGGTGCGGATCGCGATCGGGGTGGTCGGCTTCACCATGCTGGTGTACAACGTGGCCGACATGCAGACCACCATGACGGTGTTCCTGGGCGCGCTGTGTACCAGCCTGATGGACCTGCCCAGCCCGCTGCGGCACAAATTCAACGAGATGCTGGCCGGCGTGCTGCTGTGCACGGTGGTGATGCTGGTCATCAGCCTGGCCGCGCCCGTTCCCTGGCTGGTCTCGGCGATGATGGTGGTGGTCAGCTTCTTCGCCAGCATGATGGTGGTCTACGGCAAGAAGACCATGCCGCTGCAGTTCGCGGCGCTGATGGTGATGACCCTGTCGATGGAAAACCAGGTGCCGATCGCCGACGCCATCCTGCACGCGGTGCTGTTCCTGGGCGGCGGCCTGGGCTACCTGGCCTATTCGATGGCGGTGTCGTGGTTCCTGCGCCGCCGCATCAAGCAGCAGGTGCTGGCCGAGGCCCTGTTCGAGCTGGCGCGCTACCTGCGCATCAAGGCCGACTTCTATGACGTGCGCCACGACCTGGCGGCCCAGTTCAACCAGCTGGTGCGCCAGCAGATCGTGGTGGCCGACAAGCAGCAGGCCTCGCGCGACCTCATCCTGCGCGACCTCTATACCAAACAAGACGGCCTGCTGGTGCAGGTGCACCTGTCGATGCTGGAACTGTACGAACAGGTGCTGTCCACCCACGCCGACTACGCCTTCCTGCGCAACCACTTCGGCGACGCCGACGTGATGATCTTCCTGCGCGACCTGGCCAACAAGGCCGCCGAAGACATCGAATCGATCGCCTACGCGATCACCCGCAAGAAGGCCTCGACGCCCACCGTCAACTACAAGGCCGAGCTGCGCGCCATCCAGTACGAGATGCAGCAGATGTCCCAGCCCGGCCCCGGCCAGGCCTCCGAAGAGGCGCTGACGGTGCTGCGCGTGACCTACAACAAGATCCGCGACATCATGGAGTTCATCGGCCAGCTGCACCAGGCCACGCAAAACCCGGTCGACCCCATCCCCATCCTGCCGGGCTCGGACATGACGCCCTTCCTGACCCAGCAGAAGTTCAAGTTCAACATGCTGCTGGTCAACCTGCGCTGGCAGTCGCCGATCTTCCGCTTCGCCATCCGCGTGGCGCTGGCCGTCACCACGGGGCTGTGGATCTCCAACCACCTGCCTTACATGGCGCACGGCTACTGGATCGTGCTGACCATCGTCATCATCCTCAAACCCAATTTCAGCGCCACCAAGCAGCGCATGGCCGACCGCCTGATCGGCACCATCATCGGCTGCCTGATCACCATGCTGATCCTGCGCTTCGTGCACAACCCGATGGGCCAGATGGCGGTGCTGTTCGCCGCCAGCGTGGCCGCGCCGGCCTTCACCTACGTGAAGTACCGCTATACCGCCATCGCCGCCTCGGTGCAGATCCTGATGCTGCTCAACCTGCTGGTGCCGGCCGGCCACCAGGGCGTGATCGGCGAGCGCCTGATCGACACCATCATCGGCGTGGTGATCGCCACCCTCTTCAGCTACGTGCTGCCGGCCTGGGAATACCGCGACCTGCCCAAGCTGCTGCGCAACGTGCTCAAGTCCAGCCAGCGCTACCTGACCGCCAGCCGCGACCTGCTGGAAGGCAAGGTCAAGGACGACTTCTTCTACCGCGTCTGCCGCAAGGGCTTCATGGACAGCCTGGCGGCGCTGATCTCGGCGCTGGTGCGCATGATGGACGAGCCGGTGACCAAGCACCGCGCGGTCAAGGAGCTGAACCGCTTCATCGTCCAGAACTACCTGGTGGCCGCCCACATCGCCGCGCTGCGCCTGATGCTGCGCCGCCATCAGGAAAACTTCCCCGAAGGCCCGGTCAACAAGCTGATCGAGGACACCTACCTCGAAGCCAGCGAGCACCTGGCCGAAGCCCAGCGCATCCTGGCGCCCAAGCCGAGAAAGCGCGGCGGCGCCGTCACCGTCTCGCCGGAGGCGCCGGAGCAGAAGGCGCTGTCGGGCAAGATCGAGCTGATCGGCCCGGTCACGCCGGAGCCGTTGCCGGCCGAAGCCAGCTCGTGGTCGGGCTGGGTCACGCTGCAGCGGCGTGCCAGCCTGCTCAACCAGGACCTGCGCGAGATCGTCAGCCAGACCGCTGCGATCGACAATATCCTGCGCAAGAACTGAGTCTCCCGGATGAAGTGAAGCCGATGCGCCCCAAGGCTGGCGTCGGCGCGCCCGCGGGATTATGATTCAAATGAAAAATTCCCAGCACACGCTTGAATCACGCTAATAATAAATTCCGGCCGCCGCAACACCAGCCCGGCCGACAGCCCGAGCCGCCGCAGACCATGCAATCGATACTGGAAATCCGCCACCTGAAGACCCTGCAGGCGCTCAAGGAAGCCGGCAACCTGCTGCGCGCCGCCGCCCTGCTCAACGTCACCCAATCGGCGCTGTCGCACCAGATCAAGCAGCTCGAAGACCATCACGGCACGCCGCTGTTCGAACGCAAGTCGGTGCCGGTGCGCTTCACGCCGGCCGGCGAACGCCTGCTCAAGCTCGCCGCCAGCGTCTTGCCGCAGATCGACCAGACCGAGCGCGACCTGGCCCGCCTGCAGCAGGATGCCGGCGGCAAACTGCGCCTGGCCATCGGCTGCCTGCCCGGCACGGACGATTGGCTGCTGCCCGCGCTGGACGCATTGCGCAGCCGCTGGCCCGATGTCGCTCTGGAGATCGTCTCCACTCCCGCGGCGGATGCGCCGGGCCTGCTGCGCGAAGACCGCGCCGACCTGGCCATCGTCGCCGATGCGATTGCGCACAAACACGTCGATCAGCACCTGCTGTTCGGTTTCGAACTGGTGGCCCTGCTGTCCCGCGGCCACGCCCTGGCTGACAAGGCGCACCTGGAGGCGCAGGATTTCGCCGGCGAGGCGCTGGCCGCTTACCCGTCGCCGGCCGACCTGCCCGAGGCGCTGCGCCGGCTGTTCAAGTCCGCCGGCGTCAAACCCGCCCGTCGCCCGGCCGCGGCGCCGCTGTCGCTGCTGCAACTGGTGGCGGGCGAACGGGGCATCGCCATCCTGCCGGCCTGGGCCGCGCAAGGCTATGCCAATCGCGGCCACGCGATGGTCAAACGCATCACCGCCGGTGGTCTCCCATGCACCGTCCATGCGGCCTGCAAGCCCGAGCTATCGGCCAAACCCTGGCTGGCCGACTTCCTCGATATCCTGCGCCGCACCGCCTACCTCAACCTGCCCGAGGTGCAATTGCCGGACCTGTCCGGCGCGCGCCAGTCCTGAACCGCCACGCGCTGCAAACAAGAACGGCTTCCCGAGGGAAGCCGTTCGCATGGTGCGACAGGAAAAAGAAGCGACGCCGTCAAAGCGGCGTGCGCGACACCAGTACGCCGTCCACGTCGGCATAGATCCAGTCGCCCGGATGCACCGCCACGCCGGCGATGCCGACCTTGATGCCGGCGTCGCCCGCGCCCTTGCGAAAACTGCGCTGCGGATGCGTGGCCAGCGCCCGGATGCCGACGTCGCAGGCGTTCAGCTCGAGCGCATCGCGCACGCAGCCGTTGACCAGGATCCCGGCCCAGCCGTTCTTCTCGGCCAACTGGCCGAGATTGCCGCCCACCAGCGCGCAGCGCAGGCTGCCGCCGCCGTCCACCACCAGCACATGACCGTCGCCCGGCGCTTCCAGCGCGGCGCGCACCATCACGTTGTCCTCGAAGACCTTCAAGGTCTTCACCGGCCCGGCGAAGGCCTGCCGGCGGCCGAATGAGGCGAAGATCGGCGGCAGGACGTGCAGCGTGCCGGCTGCCAGCTTGTCTTCGTTGGCATCGCACAGGTCGCAGGTGGCAAAGCTCATGGCGCTCTCCTTGATGTGATCGGGTTCGGGATCGGGGGGCTCGGTCGGCTTACACCGACAGCATGCGGTGCAGGCGCTTCTGGTCGAACATGCGCGAGTCGGCCACGCGCAGCAGGGTTTCCACGTCCAGGCCGTCGTCCGGATACAGCGACACCCCGACCGAGGCGTCGACCGTGTACTGGTGGCCGTCACGCCCCTCGATGGGCTTGTTGACCGAATGGCGGATCTTGTCGGCGATGGTGCGCGCGACCTCTGCTTCGGACACGCCGTGCAGATAGACCACGAACTCGTCGCCGCCGAAGCGCGCCACCGAATCGTCGTGCCGCAAGGTGTGCTGCAGCCGCTCGGCGATGACAACCAGCACCTTGTCGCCCTCGTCATGGCCGTACTCGTCGTTGACGGCCTTGAAGCGGTCGAGGTCGATGAACAGCATGGCAAAGCGCAGCGGATTGGCCTCCGAGGCATTGTGGCGACGGAAGTCGATCTGCGCGATCAGCGAATCGCGGTTGAGCACATTGGTCAGGCGATCGGTGCGCAGGTTGCGCTCCATCTCCTGGAAGCTCTGCGCGAGCTGGCCGATCTCGTCATTGCGGTCGATATTGAGCGCGGGGAACGGGCTGCCATTGCCGATGCTCTTGGCCGCCAGCGTCAGCTTGCGGATGTCGCGCAGCACCCAGCGCAGCAGCAGGAAGCCGATCACGAAGGTCAGGCACACCGCCACCAGCCCCAGCAACAGCGTCTGGTAGACGCCGCCGGTGACCGAGCCCAGGAAATCCGAACGCGGGGCCACGCTGATGGCCAGCCAGTCCAGCCCGGCCTGGTCATGGTGCAGGCGGAACGCCACCTCGATCTTGCTGCCCTCGCTGCGCGCGCCCAGCAATATCAGTCGCCCCGGCTCGGCCGGATTGGCGGTGAGATAACGCTGCACTTCGGCGAAGGCCTGCTGCACCAGCGGCGACTTGCTCTGCTGGGCGGTCAGCCGCTTGAACTCGGTGCTGTTGTCGCGGACCTCATGCAGCGGCTCGTTGAGGGAAGTGGCGATCATGTCGCCCTTGAGCTCGGTCACGAAGGCCACGCCGTTGCGGCCCAGCGGCAGCTGCTGCAGGAACTCGGTCAGCTGGCGCAGGCCGATGCTGCTGCTGGCCACGCCCATGAGGACGCCTTCGGCGTCGAAGATCGGTTTGGAAAGATTGATGCCCAGGTGCTTAAGGCGGAAATCGGTGTAGACCGAAGACCAGGTCTCGCGCCCGCGCTCCACCGCCTGGCGATACCACGGGCGGGTACGCGGATCGTAGTCCTGCACCGCGGCCTGCTGCATCTCGGTGCCGGGGCCGCGCAGGTAGGACACATAGTTCTTGCCCTCCGGCTCGCGCACGCTGTACATGAAGCGGTTGCGGCTTTCCTGCTTGATGCCCAGGAAACTGCCGTCGGCGCCGCCGAAATAGACGTAGCTGGGATCGTCGAACAGGAAGTTGGCCAGCCACAGGCGCTCTTCTAGCTGCTTGCGGTCCTTGGGGAAAGGCAGCACAGCCGGCGCATCGCCCGGCTCGAACGGCGGCACCGGCGGCGGCGCCACCACGTTGAGGCTCTCGCGCGCGCTCAGGGTCTGGCGGTCGATCGCCTGGCTCACGCGGCCCATCACCTCCATCAGCGCATTGCGCGCCAGCACCTCGGTGGCGTCGTCGCCGGCCCGATAAAGGAACCATCCTATGGTCAGCGCCAGGCAAACCATCAGGAAGATGAACGGCAGGATGAAAAGCCGCTGCAATGACGATTGCTTCAGAATCGCCCCCTTGTCGTACCGGGAGAAGAGATGCAACTTTCTTTTGGCATGTTTTCCTTGCAACGGCGCCGCCGGCCGCCCTGGTCTATGTTCGCGTTTCTCGAGAAACAGCATTTTATGCGAAAGCGGCGCGTCCCAGTTCCTGCCTGGCAACGAATGCAACGACGCTTGCGTGTCGATCAAGTAGATAGCACATCCACTCTTGCTTTGGGAGTCATTTTTGCGCGCTGCGGGAATAATTCCGGCCCCGGCAGGCGCGCCGTCGCGCACATGTGGTCGTTGTGCAAACAAAAATGAATGAGATGACAACTTCCCCATCCTCCTCGCCACAGCAATAAAAAACGGCGGATGCGCCTTCACACATCCGCCGTTCCATGGGGCCTGGCCCGTTGCAGCAGGGATTACCTGTTGAAACTCAGCTGGCCGTTCTTCACATCGACATGCACCACGTCCTTGGGACCGAACCTGCCGGCCAGGATCTCCTTGGACAGCGGGTTCTCGATCTCCTGCTGGATCGCGCGCTTCAGGGGCCGCGCGCCATACACCGGATCGAAACCGGCCTCGGCGATCTTCTGCAGACCGGCCTCGCTGATCTCCAGGCCGATCTCCAGCCGGGCCAGGCGGCTTTCCAGGATGCGCAGCTGGATCTTGGCGATGGCGCCGATGTTCTTGGCGTCCAGCGCGTGGAACACCACGATCTCGTCCACCCGGTTGATGAATTCCGGACGGAAGTGCGTGCGCACCTCGGCCATCACCGCCAGCTTCACCAACGCAGGATCGCTGTCTTCCATCGACTGGATCTTGTGCGAACCCAGGTTGGAGGTCATCACGATCACCGTGTTCTTGAAGTCCACGGTGCGCCCCTGGCCGTCGGTCATGCGACCGTCGTCCAGCACCTGCAGCAGCACGTTGAACACGTCCGGGTGCGCCTTCTCGATCTCGTCGAGCAGGATCACGCTGTAGGGCTTGCGGCGCACGGCCTCGGTCAGGTAGCCGCCCTCCTCGTAGCCCACGTATCCCGGCGGCGCGCCGATCAGGCGGGCCACGGAATGCTTCTCCATGAACTCGCTCATGTCGATGCGGATCATCGCCTCCTCGGTGTCGAAGAGATAGGACGCCAGCGCCTTGCACAGTTCGGTCTTGCCCACGCCGGTCGGGCCCAGGAACATGAACGAGCCATACGGCTTGCTCGGGTCGCCCAGACCTGCGCGCGAGCGGCGGATGGCGTCGGAGACGGCGACGATCGCCTCGTCCTGGCCCACCACGCGCTCATGCAGCACTTCTTCCATGTGCAGCAGTTTTTCGCGCTCGCCCTGCATCATGCGCGAAACCGGAATGCCGGTGGCGCGCGCGACGATCTCGGCGATTTCCTCGGCGCCCACCTGCGTGCGCACCAGCTTGGGCTTCTCGACCTTGGCGCCGGCGGCGTCCTTCTTGTTCTGCACTTCCAGCGCGGCCTCGAGCTCGGCCAGCTTGCCGTACTTCAGCTCGGACACCTTCTGCCAGTCGCTCTTGCGGGTGGCCTCTTCCATCTGCAGGCGCACCTTCTCGATCTCTTCCTTCAACTGCTGGCCGCCCTGCGCGGTCGACTTCTCGGCCTTCCAGATTTCTTCCAGATCGGCGTATTCGCGCTCCAGCTTGCCGATTTCTTCCTCGATCAGCTGCAGGCGTTTTTGCGAAGCCTCGTCCTTCTCGCGCTTGACCGCTTCGCGTTCGATCTTCAGCTGGATCAGGCGACGGTCGAGCTTGTCCATCACCTCGGGCTTGGAGTCGATCTCGATCTTGATCTTGGCCGCGGCCTCGTCGATCAGGTCGATCGCCTTGTCCGGCAGGAAGCGGTCGGTGATATAGCGATGCGACAGCTCGGCCGCGGCCACGATGGCCGGGTCGGTGATGTCCACGCCGTGGTGCACCTCGTACTTCTCCTGCAGGCCGCGCAGGATGGCGATGGTCGCCTCCACGCTCGGCTCGTCGACCAGGATCTTCTGGAAGCGGCGCTCCAGCGCGGCGTCCTTCTCGATGTACTGGCGGTATTCGTCCAGCGTGGTGGCGCCCACGCAATGCAGCTCGCCGCGCGCCAGCGCTGGCTTCAACATGTTGCCGGCGTCCATCGCGCCCTCGGCCTTACCAGCGCCCACCATGGTGTGCAGCTCGTCGATGAAGACGATGGTCTGGCCCTCGTCCTGGGCGATTTCCTTCAACACCGCCTTCAGGCGCTCCTCGAACTCGCCGCGATACTTGGCGCCGGCCAGCAGCGCCGCCATGTCCAGCGACAGCACGCGCTTGGACTTCAGGCTGTCCGGCACTTCGCCGTTGACGATGCGCTGCGCCAGGCCTTCGACGATGGCGGTCTTGCCCACGCCGGGTTCGCCGATCAGCACCGGATTGTTCTTGCTGCGGCGCTGCAGCACCTGGATGGCGCGGCGGATTTCATCGTCGCGGCCGATCACCGGGTCGAGCTTGCCGGCGCGGGCGCGCTCGGTCAGGTCCAGGGTGTATTTTTTCAAGGCCTCGCGCTGGCCCTCGTCCTGCTGCGAGGACACCGACGCGCCGCCGCGCACCGCCTTGATGGCGGCTTCCAGCGACTTGCGGGTGAGGCCGTTCTCGCGCGCGGCGCGGCCGGCGTCGGACTTGTCGTCGGCCAGGCCGAGCAGCACCATTTCGCTGGCGACGAACTGGTCGCCGAGCTTCTGCGCTTCCTTGTCGGCCAGGTTCAGCAAGGCCACCAGCTCGCGGCCGACCTGCACTTCGCCGCCGTTGCCGGAGACCTGCGGCAGGCGCTGCAAGGCGCCCTGCAAGGCGGTGGCCAGGCCGTTCACGTTCACGCCGGCGCGCTGCAGCAGCGAGCGCGCGCCGCCGTCGTCCTGGTTCAGCAGGGCGATGACGAGGTGGACCGGTTCGATGTATTGGTTGTCGTGGCCGACCGCCTGGGATTGCGCGTCGGCCAGCGCTTCCTGCAATTTGGTGGTGAGTTTGTCGAGACGCATGGTTCGCTCCAATTTTTCAATGAGATGAAAATTGGGCCGGCCATTTGATTTTCAAGCAAATCCCGTGCCGCATTATTTGATCTGCGTCAGCAATGCGACACCGGCCCGCTCAGCCGACCAAAGCCCGATAGCTTGCAAATCCGGCAACGCACAGCGCGATGGAGCCCACCAGGTGCAGCGCCGAATGGCCGATGGCCCAGAGATAATCGCCCCGCTGCAGCAGGATCATGGCCTCGGCGGAGAAGGTGGAGAAGGTGGTCAGCCCGCCGAGAAAGCCGGTGATGGCAAACAGGCGCCATTCCGGCGGCAGCGCCGGATGCTGCTCGAACCAGGCCACCAGAAAGCCGATCACGTAGCCGCCGATCCAGTTGGCGGCCAGCGTGCCGACCGGCACCAGGTGCCCGGCCACGTTCCAGATCACCGACAGTTGCCAGCGCAGCCACGCGCCCAGTGTCGCCCCGATGCCTACCGCCAGCCATCCCATGCCAATCTCCGCGTTCATGTTGTCAGGTTAGAGAAGCGATGATGCCAGAAAGTGCAACAATCGCCGGCAGCGCGCCGGCCCGGCCTCAGGACGTGTGCTCCTGGGCGGTAACGATACCCTGCATTTCCTCGCGCAGCGTGCCGATGCGCTCCAGCGCCTGGTGGTCTTCCTGCAGCGCCTTGTCGACGCTCTCGTGCATCCAGTCGACCCAGGTACTGATCTTGGCGTCCAGGTACTGGCGCGACGGATACAGCGCGTACACGCCCATGTGCTGCATGCGATGCTGCGGCAGCACGCGCACGATGGTGCCGGCGCGCAGCGGGTCCACCGCCGAGTAGATGGGCAGCACGCCCACGCCCATGCCCTCGCGGATGGCCGCCAGCATGGCCTCGGCCACGTTGACCTGGAAGTTGCTCTTGACCACGGTGGCCGAGCCGCCCTCCGGCCCTTCCAGCACCCATTCGTCCAGCGGCGAGACCGGGCTCACCAGTTGCAGGCAGGCATGGTTGGCCAGGTCGGCCGGCTTTTGCGGCGCGCCGTACTTGTCGATGTAGGCGGGCGAGGCGCACAGCATGCTGAAGGTGCTGCCGAGTTGGCGGAAGATCAGGCCCGAATCCGGCAGCTCGCGCGCCAGCACCAGCGAGACGTCGTAGCCCTCTTCCAGCATGTCCGGGATGCGCTGGGCCAGGGTCAGTTCCACCGCCACGTCCGGGTAGCGCTTCTGGTAGCCCGAAATGGCCGGGATCACATAGCGTTGACCAAAACTGGTCATGGCGTGGATTCGCAAACGGCCGGACGGCTTCACATAGGCCGCGCCCGCCTCGGCCTCGGCTTCCTCGACATAGGACATGATCTGCTGGCAGCGCAGCAGGTAGCGCTCGCCGGCCTCGGTCAGGGCGATGCGGCGGGTGGTGCGGTTCAGCAGGCGCGTGCGCAGATGCCGCTCCAGATCTGCCACCGCGCGCGATACGTGGGCCGTGGTCATGCCCATCTGCTGGGCCGCCGAGGTGAAGCTGCCGGCATCGACCACGCGCACGAATACGCGCATGTTTTGCAAGGTATCCATACTCTTCCTATGCTGTAACCAGGCAGCCGCGCGCTCTGCCATGCAAAAGACATGGGACTGCTCGCGTTTTACGCACTGGCGGATGACAGCATTGTTACCCAGAATGGAGCAATAATTATTGCAATATCCGATATAAACAATTGCGAATCGGCGAATTTTTCCCGGAATAATTACAAAATATAATACATACCATCTGATATTTGCATATTTTTGGGTAATTCCATGAAACGCATTTCCTACCATCGCCTGTCCGCCCTGACCGTCATTGCGCTATCGCTGACAATCGCCGGCTGCGCCGACCAGGGCGGCATCAAACCGCAGTCCCAGGTGCGCGACGTCGCCACGCTGGACGCCGGCCAGGCGCTCCGCCAGGCCGGCGCCGAGGCCGGCTGGCCGCAGCGCGCATGGTGGCAGGCCTATAACGATCCCCAGCTCGACACGCTGGTCGAGCGCGCCGTGGCCGGCAACCCCAGCATGGCGATTGCCGCCGCCCGCGTGCGCCAGGCGCAGTCGATGGCGGTGGTGGCGCATGCCGGCGAGCTGCCCAGCGCCCAGCTGGACGCCGCCGTGGGCCGCAAGGACTGGTCCGACAACGTCTATTACGGCGCCAGCTTCCGCGACAAACTGACCTGGAACAACACCGCCACCCTGAGCCTGGCCTACAGCGTCGACCTCTGGGACCGCAACAAGAACACCACCGAGCGCGCCCAGGACGAGATGCACGCCGTGGCCGCCGACGCCCGCGCCGCCCAGCTCGACCTGGAAAGCAATGTGGTGCGCACCTACGTGCAACTGGCGCTGCAATACGGCCTGCTGGACAACACCGAGGCCATGCTCAAGGAAGAGCAGAAGATCCTCGACCTGGCGCACCGCCGCTTCAAGGGCGGCCTGGGCACCCAGCTCGACATCACCCAGGCCGAGGCCCCGCTGCCGGAAACCCGCCGCCAGATCGAAGCCTTGAATGAAAGCATCGCGCTGGTGCGCAACCAGCTGGCCGCCCTGCTGGGCGAAGGCCCCGGCGCCGGCGAGAAGATCGCGCGCCCGGTGCTGGCGCTGCACGCCGCCATCGGCCTGCCCAGCGCGCTGCCGGCCGAACTGGTGGGCCGCCGCCCCGACATCAGCGCCGCGCGCTGGCGCGTGGAGGCCGCTGCCCGCGGCATCGCCGTAGCCAAGGCCGCGTTCTACCCCAACGTCAACCTGCTGGCCGGCATCGGCCCGGCCGCCGCCGGCGGCGGCGTGCTGTCCTTCATGAGCATGAAGAACTGGCAGACCACCTACGGCCCGGCGATCTCGCTGCCGATCTTCGAAGGCGGCCGCCTGCGCGGCCAGCTGGGCGCCACCACCGCTGGCTACGACATCGAGGTCGAGCATTACAACGCCCTGCTCTCGCAGGCCCTGAAAGGCATCTCCGACCAGGTCGTGACGCTGCAGTCGGTGCAGCGCCAGCAAAAGCAGGCCGATGAATCGGTGGCGGCCGCGCAAAAGAGCGTCGACATCTCCACCCGCGCCTACCAGCGCGGCCTGACCGACTACCTCAACGTGCTGCACGCCCAGACCCAATGGCTGCGCCAGCAACAGATCGTGCAGCAGCTGCAGGCCCAGCACCTGTCGGCCTATGCGGCGCTGACCGCCGCCCTGGGCGGCGGCCTGGAGCCGGTGGACGCGAGCGCTGCGGCGGCCGCCCACGACGACGCCATCAAGGCTGCCGCAAAATGAACCAGCCCGCCGACACCACCGCCGTCACCGCGCGCGCGTCGTTCGGCGCGCAGCTGCGCGAAGCCGCGGCCGACTGGCTGCGCAACGACGGCCCGAACTGGATCTACGTCTTCAAGATGGTCTTCGCCGGCCTCCTGGCGCTGGGCATCGGCTACGCGCTCGACCTGGAGTCGCCGCGCTCGGCGCTGATCACGGTGTTCATCGTGATGCAGCCGCAAAGCGGCATGATCCTGGCCAAGAGCTTCTACCGCGTGATCGGCACCCTGATCGGCTCGGTCGCCATCGTGGTCTTCGTCGGCCTGTTCGCGCAGACGCCCGAACTGTTCCTGCTGGCCTCGGCGCTGTGGATCGGGCTGTGCACGGTGGGCTCGGCCCACAACCGCAACTTCCGCTCCTACGGCTTCGTGCTGTCGGGCTATACGGTGGCGCTGATCGGCCTGCCGGCGGCGCTGAATCCCGGCATCACCTTCGACTCGGTGATGACCCGCGTGACCGAGATCACGGTGGGCATCGTCTGCGCCGGCGTGGTCAGCGCCCTGGTGTTCCCGCAGGCCAGCGCGCCGGGCCTGGTGCGCATCATCCGCGGCCGTTTCTCGGCCTTCGTCGACCTGATCGGCGCCACGCTGGGCGGCACCACCGAGCGCAAGCAGCTCGAGGCCACCAATGCCCGCTTCGTGGGCGACATCATCGGCCTGGAAGCGCTGCGCAGCTCGGCCATCTTCGAAGACCCCGAGATCCGCCTGCGCAGCGGCCGCCTGACCCGCATGAACAGCGAGTTCATGGCGCTGTCGACCCGCGTGCATGCGCTGCACCAGCTGATGAACCGGCTCCACGCCAATCCCGCGCCCGGCGCGCAGACCGTGATCGCCGCCATCTCGCCCTACTTCAAGGAAGTGCAGCCGCTGCTGACCCGCGAAAGCGGCGAGCCGGTGATGAGCGCGGTCGACGCCGCCGACGCCGCCCTCAAGCTGGAGGCCTACAAGCGCGAACTGCCGCGCCGCGTGCGCGCCACCCGCGACGCGCTGGCGCTGGACAGCGACAGCGCCATGCTGGACTTCGACACCGCCTCCGAGCTGCTGTACCGCGTGATCGAGGAGCTGCATGCCTACACGCTCACCTACGCGTCGCTCAACCAGCGTCGCCACGAGCGCGAGCAATGGGATCACTCCTACGCCCCCAAGACCAGCATGACCACGGCCCTGATCGCCGGCGCCCGCGCCGCCATCACGCTGCTGTTGCTGTCCGCGTTCTGGCTGGCCAGCGGCTGGCCCAGCGGCGACGTCGCCGCCCTCAACGCCGCCGCCTTCTGCGCCATCACCTCGGCCGCGCCCGATCCGGCCAAGGCCACCCGCACGGTCGCCATCGGCGTGGTGTTCGCCGCCATCGCCGGCTACGTCTACACCTTCCACATCCTGCCGCGCATGGACGGCTACTGGATGCTGGCCGCCGCGCTGATGCCGGTGCTGATGCTGGCCGTGCTGCTGACCACCAAGCCCAAGTGGGCCGGCTACGGGCTGGGGATCTGCATCTTCTTCCCCTTCCTCGCGGTGCCGGACAACTTCGCCCACTTCAACGCCGCCGGCTATCTCAACGAGGCGATCGCGCTGATGGTGTCGCTGATCGTCACCGCCGTGGCGTTCATGCTGCTGCTGCCGCCGACCACCGACTGGACCGTGCGCATCCTCGAGAAGCAGTTGCGCAAGCAAGTGGTGGACGCCTGTTTCGGCAAGCTCGGCCACCTGGCGCTGAAGTTCGAAAGCGGCACCCGCGACCTGATGCACCAGATCACCATGCTCACCAGCAGCCGCCCGGTGCTGCGCCAGAACGCCTTCGGCTGGATGTTCGCCACGCTGGAAGTGGGCCACGCCATCATCGAGCTGCGCACCGAACTGCACGGCATCCGCACCGGCGCGCCCGACCTGCTGCCGCCCGCCGCCTACGCCGCGCTGGACCGCCTGCGCGAGACGATTCCGGCGCTCTTCGAGCGCCCCAACGGCGCGACCCTGGCCGCCGCGCTGGCGGCCAACGACGGCGCCATCGTCGAGGTCCAGCAAGCCATCGGCCCGCACTACCGCGAACGCAGCGAACGCCATCGTCTGCAGCGCACGCTGAGTTACCTGCACTTCATCCGCACCGCCCTGCTCGACGAGCAATCGCCGCTGCACACCATGCGCGCCGGCGGCGCCGACAGCGCCAACAACAATCCTGGAGCACGCCATGCCACGTGAGATTTCATTTTTCGACGCCTACATCCCCACGGTGCTGCTGCTGGTCATCGTGGCCGCCGCCCTGTCGCTGGCAGCCGACCGCATCCTGGTGCGTTTCGGCTTCTATGACCTGACCTGGCACCCGGCGCTGTTTCGCGTGAGCATGTTCGTCTGCCTCGCTTCGCTGATGGGGCTTTACGTGTACAGCTAGCGTCTGAGCGACCTTCCGCGCCAACCCAATCAACCCTACGAAAAGACAAAGAAACAATCAGGAGTAGTTCATCATGTCGGTCAAATCGATTTTCCGCGCCATCGTCACCTTGGTGATTTTCCTGCTCGCGATCCTGCTCGCCTGGACGCTGTGGCAGCATTACATGCTTTCCCCCTGGACTCGCGACGGCCGCGTGCGCGCCGACGTGGTCAACATCGCCCCCGACGTGTCCGGCCAGGTGGTCGAACTGCCGGTGCGCGACAACCAGCTGGTCAAGAAAGGCGACCTGCTGATGGAAATCGACCCGGCGCGCTACCAGCTGGCATTGCAGCAGGCCGAAGCCGCGGTGGCCGCGCGCCGCGCCGACCTCGATGTGCGCCGCGCCGACATCGACGCCCGCCGCGCCGACCTGAACATGCGCCGCGCCCAGGCCCGCCGCCGCGCCGACATCGACGCCCTGGTGGTCTCGCGCGAAGCCCGCGAAGACGCCGGCAGCCAGGTCACCACCGCCGAGGCCCAGACCCAGGCCGCGCAGGCGCAGTACCAGTCGGCCCAGGCCAACTACCAGGCCGCCCTGGCCCAGCGCGACACTGCCAAGCTGAACCTGGAACGCACCAAGGTGTTCTCGCCGGTGGACGGCTACATCACCAACCTGAACGTGCGCCGCGGCGATTTCGCCACCGCCGGCGCGGCCAAGATCGCCGTCATCGACAGCCACTCGTTCTGGGTCTACGCCTACTTCGAGGAAACCAAGCTGCCGCTGCTGTCCATCGGCGACAAGGCCAAGATCCAGCTGATCAACGGCGCCACCCTGGGCGGCCACGTCGACAGCATCGCCCGCGGCATCTACGACCGCGACAACCCGCAAAGCCGCGAGCTGATCGCCGACGTCAACCCGACCTTCAACTGGGTGCGCCTGGCCCAGCGCATCCCGGTGCGCATCCACCTGGACGACGTGCCCAAGGACGTGCTGCTGGCCTCCGGCCTGACCTGCACGGTGGTGCTGGAGCCGGGCAGCGGCAAGCAGGCGCAACATACCCAGGCTGCCCCCGCGCCGCAACGCTGAACCTGTCCCGCCGGCGGGTGTCGGCAACGCCGCCTGCCACGCCAACGGCCGATGCACTGCATCGGCCGTTTTGCTTTTCTGCTGCAGGTTCCGAACGTCGTTTTCCTCAGCGATTTCTGCGCCCCCGCTTCAATCAAATGCGTGATTGAAACCGGACTTCCTCAAGAAATTCCAGCCGCACGCAAAAAGAAGCCCAGGCAAGTCGCCTCCTGCATTCGATTTATCGATCAATTTCTCCGGCGCACCGCAGAGCGCTTTGTCACCGCTCATAAGATCTTCGCTAGTTCTCCGCCGCACCAGCGCGGGAGAACGCACACCACAAACAAGATCCATCAGCCGGAGACAGCAATGAATGCATTCAACAACGGCGCAGCGCCATTCTCGCCGGTCAGGCTGGGCATGCCCGTGTCGCTCTTCTGGGGCTACGTCGCCATGGCGATTTTCATGACCGGCGACGGCATCGAACTGGCCTATCTGTCCACCCATCTCTTCAGCACCGGCTTAAGCGAGAAGCAAGTGTCGCTGGTGTTTACGCTGTATGCGCTGACGGCTGCGCTATCGAGCTGGCTCTCGGGCGGCATCAGTGAAATCTTCGGCCCCAGGAAGATCATGCTGACCGGAGCGGCATGGTGGATCCTGGTGCACGCGGTGTTCGTGTTCTTCGGCATCCGCGCCAACGATTACACCGTGATCCTTGCCAGCTATTGCCTGCGCGGTTTCGCCTACCCCCTGTTCTTCTACGGTTTCTACGTGCTGGTCGTGCAGCGTACGCCAGGCCACCGGCTGGCATCCGCCACCGGCTGGATCTGGTCGATGTTTACCATCGGCTACGGCATCTGCGCTTCGTTTCTTGCCGGATTTGCCGTTCCGCGCATCGGCTTCGAGTCCACCTTGTGGCTGTCGTCGGTGTTTGCGGCGGTGGGCGGCGCAATGGCCGTCTTTCTGATCAAGGAGGCGCCGCCCCCGGCGCGGCTCGTCGCCAGCCGCTGGAGCGAAAAACTGCAAGAGATTGCCAGGGGACTGACGCTGATGATCGAAGACCGAAGCCTGTTCCTGGCGCTGATCGCGCGGGTGCTTTGCAATGTGTCGCTGTTCGGCCTGCCGGTATTCATGCCCATCTATTTCGTCAAACAGCTTGGCTACTCCACCGAAGAGTGGTCGCATATCTGGGGCGTGTTCTTCCTGGTCCAGCCGCTGACCAATGTGCTCTGGGGCATTTGCGGCGACCGCGTCGGCTGGCTGCCGCAGATGCGCTGGGTCGGTTTCTTCGGCAGCGCCTTGAGCACCCTGGCCTTCTACCACCTGCCCTCCGCATTCCCCGGCAACGTCTGGATCGCGATGGGTTGCGCCTTGCTGCTGGCCCTGACCCTGACCTCGTTCGTGCCGATGGGCGCGATCTTCCCGATGCTGGCGCCTGAGCACAAAGGCGCAGCCGTCTCGCTGCAAAACCTGGGAGGCGGCCTGGGCAACCTGATCGGCCCGGCCGTCGCGACGCTGATGTTCTCGCTCTCCTTGGGCATCGGCGCAGTCATCCTGGCCTTCTCCGTCCTGTATGTGCTGGGCGGCATGCTGACCCTGTTCATCCGCAATCCGCAACCATCCGTCACCGCCACCCCATGAGGCCCCAAATGAATTCCCCATTTTCCCTGCAAGACCAGGTTGCGATCGTCACCGGCGGCGCCTCCGGCATCGGTTATGAAATCGCCCGCCGGCTGCGCGACGCTGGCGCCACCATCGCCCTGGTGGATCGCGATCCCGACGTCTTCCATCAGGCGCAAACCCTGGGCGACAGGGTCAGCGCTCATCGCTTCGACCTGTCCCGGGTCGATGATCTGCACAGGCTGGCCACGGACATCGCGGATGCCCACGGGCAGATCGACATCCTCATCAACAACGCCGGCATCGGCATCCTGGAGCCCGTCGGCGAGGTGCAATTGAGCAGCTGGAACAGCACCATGCTGATCAACCTCACCGCGCCGTTCTTTCTCGCCCAGCATTGCGCCCGCTTCATGAAAATGCGCGGCGGCGGACGCATCATCAACATCGCCTCGCAAGCCAGCGTCGTCGCACTGGATGAGCACGCCGCCTACTGCGCCAGCAAGGCCGGGATGCTGGGCTTTACCCGTGTGTTGGCGGCCGAACTGGGGCCGCACGGCATTACCGCCAACGCCGTTTCACCCACGGTGGTTGAAACCGCGCTGGGCAGGGTTTACTGGAATGGAGAACGCGCCGCGCAGATGAAACGCAAGATCCCGGTCCGGCGCTTTGCCGCAACTGAAGAAATTGCCGCCGCCGTGCTTTACCTGAGCAGCAAGGAAGCCGGCATCGTCAACGGAGAAAACCTGATGGTAGACGGTGGATACAGCGCGATATGAGGTACGCCGCGCTTGCGTTCAACAACATGCCGGGAGCCTTGCCCCGGCATGTCTCAATTGCCTAGCCGGCAAACACTTGCACCACCAGCCACACATTGGCCGCGCTGATCGCGGCAAACAGCAGCCATGCCGTCCCCGCCACCCACCACGGATTGACCAGCTCGCCCATCAGGTCGCGCCGGCTGGTCAGGCGGATCAGCGGATACATGGCGAACGGCAGCTGCAGCGACAGCACCACCTGGCTGGCCACCAGCAGCTTGCCCACCGAGTGCGGGCCCAGCGTCAGCACGCCGACCAGGGCCGGGATCAAGGCCAGTCCGCGCGTGATGACGCGGCGCTGCCAGCACGGGATCTTCAGCTTGAGGAAGCCCTCCATGATCACCTGCCCGGCGATGGTGCCGGTGAAGGTCGAACTCTGCCCGGCGGCGAACAGGCCGACGCCGAACAGGATGGCAGCGGCGGCCGAACCTGTGATCGGATCGAGCAGGTGGTAGGCCTCGTCCAGCTCCGCCACTTGCGTGTTGCCGCTTTGGTGGAAGGCCGAGGCCGCCAGGATCAGGATCGCGGCGTTGATCACCATGGCGATCATCAGCGAGACGATGGTGTCGACCCGCGTGTAGCGCACCGCATCGGCCAGCGAGGCCGGGTCGCGCCGCACGCTGCGGGTCTGCACGATGGACGAATGCAGGTAGAGGTTGTGCGGCATCACGGTGGCGCCGATGATGCCGATGGCGAGATACAGCGGCTCGCGGCTGGAAATCGCCTGCAGCGACGGCACGAACCCCAGCGCCACCGCATGCCAGTCGGCCTTGACGAAGGCCAGCTGCGCCAGCAGGCAGACCGCGATGGTGATCACGAGGCCGAGGATGATGGCTTCCACCTGGCGAAACCCCCTGCCCTTGAGGCCAAGCACGATCAGCGTATCGAGCGCGGTCAGCATCACGCCTACCGGCAACGACACTCCCAGCAGCAGGTGGAAGGCCAGCGCGCAGCCGAGCACCTCGGCCAGGTCGCAGGCGATGATGGAGAGCTCGGCCAGCACCCACATGCCACGTCCGACGATGGGCGGATAGTGCTCGCGCGAGTGCACGGCCAGATCCTTGCCGGTGGCGATGCCCAGGCGCGCGCACAGGCACTGCAGCACGATGGCGGCGAGGCTGGACAGCATCACTACGAACAAGAGCTGGTAGCCGAATTGCGAGCCGGCCTGGATGGAAGTGGCCCAGTTGCCCGGGTCCATGTAGCCGATCGAGACCAGCAGCCCCGGGCCGACGTAGATCTTCAGCTTTTGCCAGACCGAAGCGGACGGCGGAACGTCGACCGAACCGGCGACTTCAGAGGGACAGAACGGCGCCGTCGCGGTGGTGGGCAAGCCCGGGATGCGCGGCAGTTTGAAGGTGAATGGCAAGCGCGGTATTCCTTGTTCTTATCTGTACTTGTCGATGACTGGCCGCCCCTGCGGCCTTGCCTGGCCCATCCTTACCTCGCCCATTTGCCCAGCGCGGCATCATCGCTCTCGCGGGCGTCGACCCAGCGCGCGCCCTCGGGCGTCTGCTCCTTCTTCCAGAACGGCGCCTGGGTCTTCAGGTAATCCATGATGAATTCGCAGGCTGCAAAAGCCTCGCCCCGGTGCGGCGACGTCACCGCCACCAGCACGATCTGCTCCAGCGGCCGCAGCGGACCGACGCGGTGGATCACCAGCGCGTCGAAGATCGGCCAGCGCGCACGGGCGTCGGCCACGATCTGCTCCAGCGCGCGCTCGGTCATTTCGGGATAGTGCTCCAGTTCCATCTCGGACACGGCGGCGCCGTCATTGAGATTGCGCACGGTGCCGACGAAGGACACCACCGCGCCCACTCCGGGATTGGTCAGGCGCAATTGCGCCACTTCGGCGGAGAGGTCGAAATCGGCGGTCTGGACGCGTACGGGCATGACGGTTCGGAAAAGTAATGAGAGTCAGCGACAGATTCTACCAGCGGCGTCGTGGCCGCAGACGATCGAACGCCGCTGGGTCCCGGCCTGCGCCGGGACCCAGCGGCGTTGATAGTGTGGCGAACGCTGGCGGCTACCGCCCTCGCCACAGGGCGAGGACGAAAGAGCAGAATACCGCCAGCAGCATGAAGTCCGGCTTAGACAAGCAGGCCCCACAGCACCAGCGTCATGCCCAGCCCGATGACCGACACCAAAGTCTGGATCACCGACCAGGTCGCCAGCGTCTGCTTCAGGTTCAGGCCGAAATACTCCTTCACCATCCAGAAGCCGGCGTCATTGACGTGACAGAAGAACACCGAGCCGGCGCCGATGGCCAGCGCCATCAGCGAGTTGTGGGTAGCCGACAGGCCGGCCACCAGCGGCGCCACGATGCCGGCGGTGGCGGTGGTGGCGACAGTGGCCGAACCGGTGGCCTGGCGCAGCGCCACGGCGATGATCCAGGCCAGCAGGATCAGCGGCATGTGCGTGCCGACGGCCACCTTGGTGATGGTGCCGCTGATGCCGGCGTCCAGCAGCGTCTGCTTCAGGCCGCCGCCGGCGCCGATGGTCAGCAGCAGGCCGGCGATCGGCGGCAGCGCGCGGCGCAGCGTGGCGCCGACGTCGAAGCGGCTGGTGCCCTGGCCCCAGCCCAGCACCACCACGGCGAACAGCACGGTGACGGTCAGCGCGATGATGGGCTCGCCGAAGAAGTTCAGCATCTCGTACAGTTCAGTCTTGGGCGTGACCCAGATGCGCGCCACGGTGCGGCCCAGCATCAGCGCTACCGGCAGCAGGATGGTCACGATCGCCGACAGGAAGCCCGGCTGGTGCTTCTGCTCGCGCGCGGTGAACAGCTTGCCGATCTGGTCGGGCTCGGCCACGCTCAGGCGCGGCGCCAGGAAATTACCGTACAGCGGACCCGCGATGATCACCGCGGGAATCGCAACCACGAAGCCCAGCAGCATGGTGGTGCCGAGGTCGGCGTGCAGCGCGCTCACTGCGATCAGCGGGCCCGGGTGCGGCGGCAGCAGCGCATGCAGCGTGGTCATGCCGGCCAGCGCGGGGATGGCCACGCGCATGATGGGCAGGTCGGAGCGGCGCGCCATGACGAAGATGATCGGCGCCATCATCACCAGGCCGACTTCAAAGAACAGCGGCAGGCCGATCACCAGCGCCACCACCGCCATCATCCAGGGGATGGCGCGGCCGCGCGCATAGCGCAGCAAGGTGCTGACGATCTTGTCGGCCGCGCCGGACTCGGCCATCAGCGCGCCCAGCATGGCGCCCAGGGCGATGATGATGCCGGCTTCGCCGAGGATGCTGCCGGCGCCCTTGCTGAAGGCCTTGGCGATTTCTTCGAGCGGGAGGCCGGCGCCGATGCCGGCCACGAAAGTGCCGATCAGGATGGCCAGAAAGGGAGCGATGGACAGGAAGCTGATCAGTACGACGATGGCCACCAGCGCCACCAGCGTCACCAGCAGCAGCTGCGTGTCCTGGGCCGCCCAGGCGGCCAGTTGGGTTGATATCACGATGTTTCCTTCTTCAGGTGTGGATGAATGCGCGCCTTGTGGCGTCTTGTGCATCTCCCCTTTGCTCGGGCATGTTTGGCTGCATGCCCTGTCTCCTCCCAAAGAAACGGATCCGGAGACTGGATCGCGGCTCCCCCCAAGGGAGCCGATGGCGGCCGCGTCAGCTCTTGCGCCAGACGCTGGCCAGCCACGGCTGCTGCTCGCGCGGCAATCCGTCAGGGCGGTAATAATGCCGCAATTCGATAAATCCTGCAGCGGCGAGGTAACGCTGCCAGCCTTCGAGGCTGTGCCACACGCCATAGCGCTCGCCGCTCCAGCCCTCGACGTCGTCGCCGCGCGGGTTGGAACTGAACAGGATGCCGTCTTCCTTCAAGGCCGCGTGCAGTTGCCGCAGCACGCGCGGCAGGTCGGCCGAGGGCACATGGAACAGCGAAGCATTGGCGAACACGCCGTCAAAACGCTGCGCCGGCAGGTCGAGCCGGACGAAATCCTGGTGCAGCACTTCGCAGCCGGAAGCCTCGCGCGCCATGCGCACGAACGCTTCGGTGCCGTCCAGGCCGACCGCTTCGTGGCCCAGCCGGGACAGCGTCAACAGGTCGCGTCCCGGGCCGCAACCGAAATCGAGGATGGAAAACGGCCCGTTGCCCGCCGGACCTGGGCGCATCGACAAGGCGTCCAGCAAGGCGCCGATGTTCTGGCTGACGTCATGGTCCCAGGTGCCCTGGCGAAACCCTTCGGCATTGCGGCTGTAGTGCCCCAGGGTGCCGGACGAGGCATCGCCTCCCGCGTCGCGCCGGCTCATCTCAGCCACCGGTGACCGGCGGGAAGAAGGCTACCTCGCCGCCCTCGACGATCTCGGTGTCGGCCTCGGTCATCACATGGTCGTAGGCCATGCGCAGGTTCTTCTCCGGCCCCAGCACCTCGGCCCAGGATCCGCCGCGGCCGATCAGGAAGGCGCGCACGTCGCCCACGGTCTTGACGCTGGCGGGGACGTCGATGACTTCGGTGGAGGTCTTCAATGCTTCACGCACGCTGGCGAAGAAGCGCAATTCGATTTTCATCAGAGCAGTTCCTGGAAAGAGATGAACGAGACGATGTCGCCGGCGGCGATCGTCTTGCCGGGCGGGTTGTCGATCACGCCGTCGGCCCATACGGTGGAGGTCAGCACGTTCGAGCCCTGGCTGGGGAAGAGGTCGAGACCGCCCTGGGCGTTGCGGCGCACGCGCAGGAACTCCTGGCGCTTGTCGGCCTTCTTCCAGTCGAAGTCGGCGCGCATGGCCACCGGCTGCGGCAGCGCCGCCTCGCGCGGCAGGCCCTGCAGGCGCAGCAGGAAGGGACGCACGAACACCAGGAAGGTGACGAAGGACGACACCGGGTTGCCCGGCAGGCCGATGAAGAAGGCGCGCCCGGCATCGGGTGCAGCGCGGTTCACTTCGCCGAAGGCCAGCGGCTTGCCGGGCTTCATGGCGATCTGCCACATGTTGATGCGCCCTTGCGCTTCCACCGCCGGCTTGACGTGGTCTTCCTCGCCCACCGACACGCCGCCGCTGGTGATGATCAGGTCGTGCTGCTGCGCCGCTTCGCGCAAGGTCTTGCGGGTCGCTTCCAGGTTGTCGGGAACGATGCCGTAGTCGCTGATCTCGCAGCCCAGTTTTTGCAGCAGGCCGCGCAGCAGGAAGCGGTTGGAGTTGTAGATGGCGCCGGGCTTCAAGGCTTCGCCCGGCATCGCCAGCTCGTCGCCGGTGAAGAACACCGCCACGCGCACGCGGCGGCGCACCGACAGCTGGGCCTGCCCGACCGAGGCGGCCAGGCCCAGCTCCTGCGGGCGCAGGCGCGTGCCCACCTCAAGGATGGTGGAGCCCTGGCGGATGTCTTCGCCGATGTAGCGCACCCATTCTCCGGCCTTGGGGACATGGCGCACGATGACGTGCTCGCCGTCGGCCTCGCAGGCCTCCTGCATGACCACCGCGTCGGCGCCCGCCGGCATCATCGCGCCAGTGAAGATGCGCGCGGCGGTGCCCGCCTCCAGCGGCTGGCCTACATGGCCGGCCGGGATGCGCTGCGAGACGCGCAAGCGGGCCTCGCCCGAGGCGCAGTCGGCGGCGCGCACGGCGTAGCCGTCCATCTGCGAGTTGTCCATGCCGGGCACGTTGATGTGGGCCTGCACGGGCGCGGCCAGCACGCGGCCGCAGGCGTCCAGCGTGGCGACGGCCTCGGCGCCTTCCACCGGCACGGCGGCGTCGAGCAAGGTGCGAAGCGCCTGCTCCACGCTTTGCAGCGGGGGACGGGACGGTTTGTCGGAGGAATTCCGGGTGGTGATGTTGGCTGGCATAAATGACCTGTGAATGGCGCCGGCGCGGTGTCGTCCGCGGCCTGCCGCGCTGAGTTCCTGGCGATATAGCGACCCGACATTCTAATGCAATCGAACGACGGATTCCGGCTTGCCGGGGCTGTGCTCTCGGCCATGAAAAACGCCGCGCGAGCCGTCGTGGCGCGGGCGGCGTCGAACGGGCGATACCGGCTTACAGGCCGGTGTGCTCGGCCACGAAGGACTTCACGCACGCGGCGTCGGCCGGCATCACCTCGAAGCGCTGCGGCAGCGCCTCGATGTTCTCGAAGCCCGCCGGGCGATCGGCGTCGCGGCCCAGCGCTTCGCGGATGGTTTCGTTGAACTTGGCCGGCAGCGCGGTTTCCAGCACGATCATGGTCACGCCCGGGGTCAGGTTCTCGCGCGCCACCTTGATGCCGTCGGCGGTATGGGTGTCGACGGTGATGCCGTAGTTCTTTTCGGCGAAACGGATGGTGTCCAGGCGGTCGGCGTGGGTCGAGCGGCCGGAGGCGAAACCGTACTTGATCACGCTGGCGAACTCATCGCCGTCGCTGCCCGGCTTGCCGGTCAGGTCGAAGCCGCCGGCGGTCTCGACCTTGTGGAACAGCGCCTTGACGCGCGCGGCGTCGCGCCCCAGCAGATCGTAGACGAAGCGTTCGAAGTTCGAGGCCTTGCTGATGTCCATGCTGGGGCTGCTGGTGTGGTAGGTCTCGGCCGACTTGCGCACGCGGTAGACGCCGGTGCGGAAGAATTCGTCGAGCACGTCGTTCTCGTTGGTGGCGACCACCAGCTTGTCGATCGGCAAGCCCATCATGCGCGCGATATGGCCGGCGCAGATGTTGCCGAAGTTGCCCGAAGGCACGGTGAAGGAAACCTTCTGCGCGTTGGAACTGGTGGCGGCCAGGTAGCCGCGGAAGTAGTACACCACCTGCGCCACGACGCGCGCCCAGTTGATCGAGTTGACGGTGCCGATCTTCTTGGCGGCCTTGTAGTCGAGGTCGTTGGAGATGGCCTTGACGATGTCCTGGCAATCGTCGAACACGCCTTCGACGGCGATGTTGAAGATGTTGGGGTCCTGCAGGCTGAACATCTGCGCGGTCTGGAAGGCGCTCATCTTCTTGTGCGGCGACAGCATGAAGACGCGGATGCCCTGCTTGCCGCGCATGGCGTATTCGGCCGCGCTGCCGGTGTCGCCCGAGGTGGCGCCGACGATGTTGAGCTCGGCGCCCTTCTTGGCCAGCGCGTACTCGAACAGGTTGCCCAGCAGCTGCATGGCCATGTCCTTGAACGCCAGGGTCGGGCCGTTGGACAGGCCTTGCAGCACCAGCTTCTTGCCGTCCTTGTCTTCCAGCGTGCGCAGCGGCGTGATCTGCGCCGCGTCCTCGCCGGCGCGGGTGTTGCGGTAGACGTCGGCGGTGTAGGTCTTGTGCGCCAGCGCCTTCAGGTCAGCCTCGGGAATGTCGGTGGCGAACTTCTTCAACACCTCGAACGCCAGGTCGGCATAGGACAGCTTGCGCCACTGGTCCAGCTCGGCGCCGCTCACCTGCGGGTACTGCGACGGCAGGTACAGGCCGCCGTCCGGCGCCAGGCCGCCCAGCAGGATTTCGGAAAAGGAAGGAGTGGCAGAGTGACCGCGTGTGGAGACGTATTGCATGACGTGTGAAGGCAGCAGAAATGCGTGGTATGCGCGTGGTGGCCGGAAAATCGGAAAAGACCGCCATTATAGCGTCCCGCCGCCCTCCCCGATCACATTTGCGGCGCGCCCGGCACTTGCGGTGCGGACAGCATCAGCATGCGGCGCCGGGCCGCCGATGCCCGGACTTGAGGTCCCGCGCGTGGAAACATTCAGGTGCGGATCAATGCCGCCCCGGCGCGCGGAGCAGCCCAGGAAGAGCGCACCGTCGTCTTCAAATGAGCCCTGAACGCCGTAGCCGGATTTTGTTTCAATAAAGAAATGAATTTGTCCGCGGCGACATGAAATAAAACGTTACCACCCTTGAAAGCCCGGCTGGGCCGGGCTATGCTGCGGCACTTCGTGCTTGCGCCCCTCATGGGGAATTCCTGCACGACAGCCAAATCAAAGACGGCATTCAACTCAAGAAGGATGGAAACGGCATGAAACACAAGATCAAGACCCTGCTCGCGGCGTCCGGCATGTTTGGCGCCTTGCTGGCGGGCATTCCGGCGCATGCGGAAAACTGGCAATCGCTGGGCGGCTCCGACGAGTCAGAACTGCTGATCGATACCGACTCCATCGTCGAGGCCGGCGGCATGCGCGAGGCATGGTCCCTGTGGAACTTCAAGCAGGCGCGTCCCAACACCGGCGATTCCGGCTTCCCCACCCTGAAGTCGTACAAGGACCTGCACCAGTACAACTGCAAGGCCGGCACCGTGAAGCTGGTGCGCGAGATCATCTTTGCCGAGAACGACGGCAAGGGCGACAAGCGCGACCACTCCGACGCGCTCAAGGGCATGGAGTTCTCCAAGCCCAAGCCGATGTCGGTGGGCGACGCGATGCTGCAGGCGGTGTGCGGCTTCGAACTGAAGAAGTGATCGCTGCCCGCCGCCCCTGATACGGCGGCGCGCAGATAAAAAAACGGAGCCCGAGGGCTCCGTTTTTCATTGCTTGCATGACTGGGGCAGCGTCAATCAGTTCAGCTCTTCCAGGCGGATCTTGGTGACCGCGCCCACCACCGTGGCCAGGGCTTCGATCTTGGCGATGGCCGCCTCGATGTTCTTTTCCTGGGTCTGGTGGGTCAGCATGATGATGTCGGTCTGTTGCTCGCCTTCGGCCGGCTCCTTCTGCAGCATGGCGTCGATCGAGATCGACGAGTCGGCCAGGATGCGGGTGACGTCGGCCAGCACGCCGGCCTTGTCGGCCACGCGCATGCGCAGGTAGTAGCTGGTGGTGACTTCAGCCATCGGCAGCACCGGGGTATCGGCCATGGAGCCCGGCTGGAAGGCCAGGTAAGGCACGCGGTGCTGCTGGTCGGCGGTGGCCAAGCGGGTGATGTCGACCAGGTCGGCGATCACGGCCGAGGCGGTCGGCTCGGAACCGGCGCCCTTGCCGTAATACAGGGTCTCACCGACGGCGTCGCCGCGCACCACGACGGCATTCATCGCGCCTTCGACGTTGGCGATCAGGCGTTGCGCCGGGATCAGCGTCGGGTGCACGCGCAGCTCGATGCCCTTCTCGGTCTGGCGCGTGATGCCCAGCAGCTTGATGCGGTAGCCCAGCTGCTCGGCATAGGTGATGTCGCTGGCCTGCAGCTTGGTGATGCCTTCCACGTGCGCGCGGTCGAACTGCACCGGGATGCCGAAGGCGATCGAGGCCATGATGGTCAGCTTGTGGGCGGCGTCCACGCCTTCGATGTCGAAGGTCGGGTCGGCTTCGGCGTAGCCCAGGCGTTGCGCCTCCTTCAACACGACGTCGAAGTCCAGGCCCTTGTCGCGCATCTCCGAGAGGATGAAGTTGGTGGTGCCGTTGATGATGCCGGCGATCCACTGGATGCGGTTGGCGGTCAGGCCTTCGCGCAGCGCCTTGATGATGGGGATGCCGCCGGCCACGGCCGCCTCGAACGCAACCATCACGCCCTTCTCTTGCGCCGCCTTGAAGATCTCGTTGCCGTGCGTGGCGATCAGCGCCTTGTTGGCGGTGACCACGTGCTTGCCGTTGGCGATGGCCTTGAGCACCAGTTCCTTGGCGATGCCGTAGCCGCCGATGAGCTCGATGACGATGTCGATGTCGGGATCGTTCACCACCAGGTTGGCGTCGTTGACAACCTTGACTTCTCCATTCGTCAGTTCGGTGGCGCGCTCGGTGTTGAGATCGGCCACCATGGTAATTTCAATGCCTCGGCCGGCGCGGCCGGCAATCTCTTCCTGATTGCGCTTGAGAACATTGAAAGTACCGGAACCCACGGTGCCGATGCCGAGCAAACCTACTTTGATGGATTTCATATTGTCTTCGTGGTTGGTGAAAAATGCCGCCGTGCCCAAACCCTGAGCACGGCGGGTACTGCAAGTCTTACGCGGTGCCGTGGCGGCGGCGATAGCCTTCGAGGAAGTGGGCGATGCGGCCCATGGACTCGGTCAGGTCGTCGGTGTTGGGCAGGAACACCACGCGGAAGTGGTCGGGCGTGGGGCAATTGAAGCCGGTGCCCTGCACGATCAGCACCTTCTCCTCGGCCAGCAGCTCGTAGGCGAACTCCTGGTCGTCCTTGATCGGATAGATTTCGGGATCCAGGCGCGGGAACATGTACAGCGCCGACTTCGGCTTCACGCAGGTCACGCCCGGGATGTCGGTCAGCAGCTTGTGCGCCAGGTCGCGCTGCTTGGCCAGGCGGCCGTTGGGCGCGACCAGGTCGTTGATGCTCTGGTAGCCGCCCAGCGCGGTCTGGATCGCATACTGGCCGGGCGCGTTGGCGCACAGGCGCATCGAGGCCAGCATGTTGAGGCCTTCGATGTAGTCGCGCGCATGCTTCTTCTCGCCCGAGACCACCATCCAGCCGGCGCGATAGCCGCAAGAGCGATAGTTCTTGGACAGGCCGTTGAAGGTGATGAACAGCACGTCGTCGGCCAGCGAGGCCAGCGAGGTGTGGGTGTTGCCGTCGTAGAGCACCTTGTCGTAGATCTCGTCGGCCAGGATGATCAGCTGGTGCTGGCGCGCGACCTCGATGATCTCCTTTAACACCTCGGTCGAATACAGCGCGCCGGTGGGGTTGTTGGGGTTGATGACCACGATCGCCTTGGTGTTGGGCGTGATCTTCTTCTTGATGTCGGCGATGTCGGGCTGCCAGCCTTGCTGCTCGTCGCAGACGTAGTGCACCGGCGTGCCGCCGGACAGGCTGACGGCCGCGGTCCACAGCGGGTAGTCGGGCGACGGCACCAGCACTTCGTCGCCGGTGTTGAGCAGCGCGTTCACGCTCATGACGATCAGCTCGGAGGCGCCATTGCCCAGGTAGATGTCGTCGATGGTGACGCCTTCGATCTTCTTCTGCTGGGTGTAATGCATGACCGACTTGCGCGGCGCGAACAGGCCCTTGGAATCGGTATAGCCGGAGGCGTTGCCCATGTTGCGGATCATGTCCTGCACGATCTCGTCGGGCGCGTCGAAGCCGAAGGCGGCCAGGTTGCCGATGTTGAGCTTGATGATCTTGTGGCCCTCTTCCTCCATCTGACGCGCTTTTTCCAGCACGGGACCACGAATGTCGTAACACACATCTGCCAGCTTCTTGGATTTCTGAATCGGTCGCACAGCTCTTCCTCTACACGTTTCGGGACGGCCTCCGGGAAACCGTCCCCTCCTGCGCGCCGCCGGATCCGGAACCTTTCGGATTCCGGCGTCTCCATCTCGGCGCGTTCATATGATTTGCTTCCGGTGCCTTTCGGCAATTTTCTGCATCGCCGCCGTCCCGTTGCAGCGCAACGCAAACCGGTGGCGAACGCTGGCGGACACGCTTGCAAAGGCGCTTGGCCAGCCGGCCGGGAACCGGCCATTTTGCCCAAAGCTGTCCATTTTATCAATCAAATAGGCGCGCGCCCGAGATGGAAACGGCTACAATGCTGCACTTTACGACCAGATTGCTGCAATGCATGTCGGAATGACATCGCGGCCGCGCCGCCTACCGCTCTTCCGGCTGCCTTCGCAGCCCATCTTGCGATGAAGCTTCACACAACCGAAACCAAGCAGTACCAGACCGTGACCGCCTACGATGAGGACGGCGTCGAGCTGAACGCGATCCGCTTCACCGACAGCCTGCTGGTGCTGCCCGAGAGCGATCCCGTGCCGTGGCCGGTGGCCAGCTTCGAGGCGCTGACCGCAGCCGACTTCGAACGCATCGACGCCACCGCCCCGGACGTGGTGATCCTGGGCACCGGCGAGCGCCAGCGCTTCGTCCATCCCAAGCTGACCGCGGTGCTGACCGCGCGCCGCATCGGCGTGGAATGCATGGACAACCAGGCGGCCTGCCGCACCTACAACATCCTGATGGCCGAAGGCCGCAAGGTGGCGCTGGCGCTGATCATTGCGCCCAAAAACTGATTCCGCGCTTTGCCGCGACAAGAAACCCAAGAACACGCACAAGGAACCGCCGTAAATGCGCGAACTGTATAAATCGAAGGCGTTCATCTGGACGCTGCTCATCCTGTTTCTGCTGGTCTGGTTCTGGATGCTGGGGGCGCGCACCCTGGTGCCGACCGATGAAGGCCGCTACGCGGAAATGGCGCGCGAGATGGTCGCCACGCAGGACTGGATCACGACCCGCCTGAACGGCATCAAGTACTTCGAGAAGCCGCCGCTCCAGACCTGGATGAACGCCGTCACCTTCGAGCTGTTTGGCCTGGGCGAATGGCAGGCGCGGCTGTGGACCGGCCTGTGCGGCCTGCTGGGCATCGGCCTGGTGGCCGTGACCGGCACCCGCGTGTTCAGCGGCCGCGTGGGCTTCTACGCCGCGCTGGTGCTGGCATCGAGCTTCTTCTGGGCCGGCATGGGCCACATCAACACGCTGGACATGGGCCTGACGGGCATGATGACCATCTCGCTGTGCGCCTTGCTGATGGCGCAGCGCGACGGAGCCTCGCGCGACATCCAGCGCAACTGGATGCTGCTGTGCTGGGCCGGCATGGCGCTGGCCGTGCTGTCCAAGGGCCTGATCGGCATCGTGCTGCCGGGCGCGGTGCTGGTGCTCTACACCCTGTTCTCGCGCGACTGGGCGATCTGGAAGCGCCTGCACCTGTTCAAGGGCCTGCTGCTGTTCTTCGCCATCGCCACGCCGTGGTTCGTCGCGGTGTCGCTGAAGAACCCGGAGTTCCCGCAGTTCTTCTTCATCCACGAGCACTTCCAGCGCTTCACCAGCAAGATCCACAGCCGCACCGGCCCGTGGTACTACTTCATCCCCATCCTGGTGCTGGGCATCGTGCCGTGGCTGGGCGTGTTCTTCCAGGGACTGTGGCAAGGCGTGCGTGAAGAGCGCGACACCGCCGGCTACAACAGCCTCAACGGCGGACGTTTCCAGCCGAAGAAGATGCTGCTGATCTGGGCCGCCTTCATCTTCGTGTTCTTCAGCATCTCGGACTCCAAGCTGCCGTCCTATATCCTGCCGATCTTCCCGGCGCTGGCCCTGCTCATCGCCTGCTACCTGGAGCGCGCCGACTACAAGGCACTGGCCTGGGCCGGTTCGCTGGTGGCCGTGCCCAGTGCGGTGGCGCTGGCCTTCATCCCGCGCGTGCCGTCGCTGGCCAAGGACGCGTTCTCGCTGCCGCTGGTGGAGGCGCATGTCCCCTACATCTACGCCGGCACGCTGATCTTCTTCATCGGCGGCGTCGCCGCCATCCGGCTGGCGCGCCAGCACAAGGATGCCGCGGTGACCGCGCTGGCCGCGACCGCCTTCCTGGCGGGCCAGGTGCTGATGCTGGGCCACGACCCACAAGGCCGCTATTCGGCCGGCGTCGACTACGTGCCGGCGCTGCAGGCCGAGCTCAAGCCCGAGACCCCGATCTACCTGGTCGGCCGCTACGAGCAGGCGCTGCCCTTCTACCTGCAGCGGACCATGACGCTGGTGCAGCATGCCGACGAGATGGAGTTCGGCCTGAAGCAGGAGCCGCAGCTGTGGCTGCCGACCGTGGATGCCTTCGTCGCCCAATGGGTGGCCGACCATACCGCCGGCAAGAAGGACATCGCCATCATCAATCCGGACATCTACAAGCAGCTGGTCGAGCGCAAGCTGCCGATGCGCCTGATCGGCCAGGATCCGCGCCGCGTGATCGTGGCCAATGACCCGGCGCCGGAAGCCGCCGCCGGCGGCAAGAAGGCGGCGCAATGAATCTCGCGACCTTCGGATTCATCTTCGCCGGCATTTGCCTCAACGCGGTGGCGCAGCTGCTGCTCAAGGCCGGCACCAACGCCGTGGGCGCGATCCACCTGACCGCCGACAACTGGTTCGCCACGGGCCTGAAACTTGCTACCCAGCTGCCCATCATCGGCGGCCTGTCCTGCTATGTGATTTCGGTGGTGGTGTGGATCATCGGCCTGTCGCGGGTGGACGTGACCATCGCCTACCCGCTGCTGTCGCTGGGCTACATCATCAACGCCGTGGGCGCCTGGTATTTCCTCGGCGAAGCGGTGTCGATGCAGCGCATCCTGGCCATCGGCGTGATCATCGTCGGCGTGGTCTTGCTGACAAGAAGCTGATTTACAATAGCGCCGCGCGCGACAACATGTCCCCGCGCGGCTGCCCTATCCGACCATTCGCCAGACCTGAAACACGACCATGAGCCTGCCTTTCCTGCCCTTCTCCAAACCCACCATCGACGAGCCGACCATCGCCGCCGTCGCCGACGTGCTGCGCTCGGGCTGGATCACCAGCGGCCCCAAGGTGCAGGCATTTGAAAAGGCCTTGTCCGAGTACCTGGGCGGCCGCATCGTGCGCACCTTCAACTCCGGCACCTGCACGATGGAGATCGCGCTGCGCATCGCCGGCGTCGGCCCGGGCGACGAAGTCATCACCACCCCGATCTCCTGGGTGGCCACCGCCAACGTGATCCTGGAAACCGGCGCCACCCCGGTGTTCGCCGACATCGACCCGATCACCCGCAACATCGATCTCGACAAGCTGGAAGCCGCCATCACCCCGCGCACCAAGGCGGTGATCCCGGTCTACCTGTCGGGCCTGCCGGTGGACATGGACCGCCTGTACGCCATCGCCAACAAACACAAGCTGCGCGTGGTGGAAGACGCCGCGCAGGCGCTGGGCTCGACCTGGAACGGCAAGCGCATCGGCGCCTTCGGCGACTTCGTGTCGTTCAGCCTGCAGGCCAACAAGAACATCACCAGCTCCGAAGGCGGCTTCCTGGTGCTCAACAACGCCGAAGAGGCGAAGCTGGCCGAAAAGTACCGCCTGCAGGGCGTGACCCGCAGCGGTTTCGACGGCCTGGAAGTGGATGTGCTGGGCGGCAAGTTCAACATGACCGACGTGGCCGCCGCCATCGGCCTGGGCCAGTTCGCGCATATCGACGCCATCACCGCGCACCGCAAGGAGCTGGCGCGCCATTACTTCGCCACCTTCGGCGACGGCTTCGAGGCCGAGTTCGGCGCCCAGCTGCCGGTGGCCGACTTCGAGAACTCCAACTGGCACATGTTCCAGCTGGTGCTGCCGGAGCGCATCACGCGCGCCGCCTTCATGGAAAAGATGATGGAAAAGCAAGTCGGCATCGGCTACCACTACCCGGCCATCCACCTGCTGAAGCTCTACCGCGACCGCGGTTTCAAGGAGGGCATGTTCCCGGTGGCCGAGCGCGTGGGCCAGCGCATCGTCTCCTTGCCGATGTTCAATGCAATGAGTAAAGATGACGTAGTGCGTTCGGTCGAAACGGTAAAATCGGTACTGCGTTGATTTTGTATCAATTTTCCGTTTAAATTCGGCACAATCCGTTTTATTCGCATTTCGTTTCAAGCGGGCCTGAATGTCGCGACACCAGCCGGTCGCCGCGGCTTCGGGCCTTTGACATATTTCGTACCAGCCATTGATGAAACCAGAACTGTCCGTCGTCATCCCGGTTTACAACGAGGAATCCGGCCTCGCCAAGCTGTTCGAGCGCCTCTACCCGGCGCTGGATGCATTGGGTTACAGCTATGAAGTCATCTTCGTCAACGACGGCAGCCGCGACCGTTCGGCCGGCATCCTGGCGGAACAGTATCGCATTCGTCCGGACGTGACCCGCGTGGTGCTGTTCAACGGCAACTACGGCCAGCACATGGCCATCATGGCCGGCTTCGAGGCGACCCGCGGCGAAGTCGTGGTGACGCTGGACGCCGACCTGCAGAACCCGCCCGAGGAAATCGGCAACCTGGTGGCCAAGATGCGCGAGGGCTACGACTACGTCGGCTCGATCCGTCGCAAGCGCCAGGATTCGGCATGGCGCACCTATGCCTCCAAGGCCATGAACCGCCTGCGCGAGAAGCTCACCCGCATCAAGATGACCGACCAGGGCAACATGCTGCGCGCCTATGGCCGCAACGTGATCGATCTGGTCAACAAATGCCAGGAAGTCACGACCTTCGTGCCGGCGCTGGCCTACACCTTCGCGCGCAAGCCTACCGAGATCATCGTCGAGCATGAGGAGCGCTCGGCCGGCGAATCGAAGTATTCGCTGTATAGCCTGATCCGCCTTAACTTCGACCTGGTGACCGGCTTCTCGCTGGTGCCGCTGCAGTTCTTCTCGTTGCTGGGCATCCTGCTGTCGTTCGCTTCGGCGGCGCTGTTCATCCTGATCGTCTTCCGCCGCCTTCTGATCGGCGCCGAAGTCGGCGGCGTGTTCACGCTGTTCGCGATCACCTTCTTCCTGATGGGCGTGATCCTGTTCTCGATCGGCCTCTTGGGCGAATACATCGGCCGCATCTACCTGCAGGTGCGCGCGCGCCCGCGCTACGTGGTGCAGGCCATCCTCGAACAATCCTCCGAAGAGGACAAGCAGACATCATGAATGCCGTCGTATTCGCCTACCATGACGTTGGAGTGCGCTGCCTGAAGGTGTTGCTGGCGCGCGGCGTGCAGGTGTCGCTGGTGGTCACGCACGAAGACAGCGCCACCGAGAACATCTGGTTCGGCTCGGTGGCCGGGCTGTGCCGCGACAACGGCATCCCGTTCATCACGCCGTCCGACCCGAAGTCGCCGCAACTGCTGGCCCAGGTGCAGGCCGCGCAGCCGGACTTCATCTTCAGCTTCTACTACCGCCACATGCTGCCGGTCGAAGTGCTGGCCACGGCCAGGCACGGCGCCTACAACATGCACGGTTCGCTGCTGCCCAAGTACCGCGGCCGGGTGCCGATCAACTGGGCGGTGCTGCACGGCGAGACCGAGACCGGCGCCACGCTGCACGAGATGACCATCAAGCCCGACGCCGGCGCCATCGTGGCCCAGACCGCCGTGCCCATCCTGCCGGAAGACACCGCCTACGAAGTCTTCGGCAAGGTGGTGGTGGCCGCCGAGCAAACTCTGTGGAACGTGCTGCCGGCCATGCTTTCCGGCCAGACGCCCAACATGCCCAACGATTTGTCCAAGGGCAGCTATTTCGGCGGACGCAAGCCGGAAGACGGCCGCATCCAGTGGCGCCGCACCGCGCGCGAGGTCCATAACCTGGTGCGCGCGGTGGCGCCGCCCTACCCCGGCGCCTTCGAGGAAATCGCGGGTGATAAAATTACGGTCACGAGAACCCGACTGGTTCCGCCGTCGGCCCACCCCGCCCTGCAGAAGGCGCACGGCATGCAGGACAAGTTCTTCGAAGGAGGCAAGCTCTACGCCCGTTGTGGCGATGGCAACTTCCTTCAGATATTGGGCATCCAGATCAATGATCAGGATGTCTCGCTCAACAATTACCTGAAATACATGGCCTCCTGAAGTCGGCCATTCACCTAGCTCTCATCATGAAAAAAGTCCTCATTCTCGGCGTCAACGGCTTCATCGGCCATCACCTGTCCAAGCGCATCCTGGAAACCACGGATTGGCACGTCTACGGCATGGACATGATGACCGACCGCATCACGGACATCCTGGAAAACGAGTCCTACAAGTCGCGCATGCACTTCTTCGAAGGCGACATCACCATCAACAAGGAATGGGTCGAATACCACGTCAAGAAGTGCGACGTGATCCTGCCCCTGGTGGCCATCGCCACCCCGTCGACCTACGTCAACAAGCCGCTGCGCGTGTTCGAGCTGGACTTCGAAGCCAACCTGCCGATCGTGCGTTCGGCCGCCAAGTACGGCAAGCACCTGGTGTTCCCGTCGACCTCCGAGGTCTACGGCATGTGCCATGACGAAGAGTTCGACCCGGAAGAGTCCGAGCTGATCTGCGGCCCGATCAACAAGCCGCGCTGGATCTACTCCTGCGCCAAGCAGCTGATGGACCGCGTGATCTGGGGCTACGGCATGGAAGACAACCTGAACTTCACGCTGTTCCGCCCGTTCAACTGGATCGGCGCCGGCCTGGACTCGATCCATACGCCCAAGGAAGGCAGCTCGCGCGTGGTGACCCAGTTCTTCGGCCACATCGTGCGCGGCGAGAACATCTCGCTGGTCGACGGCGGCCAGCAGAAGCGCGCCTTCACCTACATCGACGACGGCATCGACGCGCTGATGAAGATCATCGCCAACGAAGGCGGCGTAGCCTCCGGCAAGATCTACAACATCGGCAACCCGACCAACAACTACTCGATCAAGGAACTGGCCGACATGATGATCAAGCTGGCCGCCGAGTATCCCGAGTACGCCGACAGCGTCAAGAACGTGAAGCTGGTCGAGACCACCTCCGCCGCCTACTACGGCAAGGGTTACCAGGACGTGCAGAACCGCGTGCCCAAGATCACCAACACCTGCGAAGAACTGGACTGGAAGCCGAGCACCACCATGGCCGACACCCTGCGCAACATCTTCGACGCCTACCGCAGCCAGGTGGCCGAAGCGCGCGCGCTGGTCGACTGATCGACATCGCCCGGGCCGCATGCAAACCGCGCTTCGGCGCGGTTTTCTTTTTCCGGCGGCAAACGGGATTGTCTTTTCGCCAAGCCGCATGCGGGCTTCTGTTGCGCGCCCGGGCGACAATGCTGCACAGCTGCATATTGTCCTATCCGGCCCGCAATGCTAGTCTCGCACTATGAGCGGCGTTGCCGGCGCGACAAGCGCCGGCGCGCCTCCGACCACATCATCGCAGCAGCAAGCGGCGCCACGCCGCTTCTTCATCCGGTTCAGCTACATTGCCCAAACTTACACTCAAGATCGACGCCGATACCTACCGCGGCACCCGCGTGGGCGTTCCCAACCTGATCAGCCAGTTGCGCCGCCACGGCGCCGGCGCCACCTTCCTGTTTTCGCTGGGCCCTGACCATACCGGCTGGGCCTTGAAGCAGATCTTCCGCCCGGGCTTCTTCAGCAAGGTCTCGCGCACCTCGGTGGTCGAACACTACGGCCTGAAGACGCTGATGTACGGCACCCTGCTGCCCGCGCCCGACATCGGCAAGACCTGCGCCGAGTACATGCGCGAAGCGCACCAGGCCGGATTCGAATGCGGCATCCATACCTGGGACCACCGCGTCTGGCAGGACGACGTGCGCACCGCGGACGCGCAATGGACGCAGGAGACCATGCAGCAGTCCTACGGCCGCTACCACGACATCTTCGGCCATGCCCCCGTCACGCACGGCGCAGCCGGCTGGCAGATGAACGACCACGCCTTCGTGCAGCTGGACCAGTTCGGCATCGCCTATTCGTCCGACGGCCGCTCGCAACTGCGCGAGGACGGACGCCTGGCCGATCCGGATGCCGGCCCGCACCGCCTGTCGGCATTCGGCAAGCCCTTGTCCTGCGTGCAGCTGCCGACCACGCTGCCGACGCTGGACGAGATCCTCGGCCGCACCATCCGCGGCAAGCTGATCGACAGCGGCAACGCCGCCGAACTGCTGCTGGAATTGACCAGGCAGCCGCGCGACCACGTCTTCACCCTGCATGCGGAACTTGAAGGCCAGAAACTCGCCCCCATTTTCGAACGACTGCTGGCCGGCTGGCGCGCGCAGGGATACGAGCTGGTGTCCATGGGCGACTACTACGACAGCGTCAGCAACGACGTGCTGCCCATCCTGCCGGTGAGCTGGGGCGAACTGCCCGGCCGTTCCGGCGAGATGATCGTGCAGGCGATGTGACGCCGCACCGCGGCAGCAGGCAAAAAAACAATCCTCGAACAACCGACATACTGGGGCGCCACTTTGACCGACAGACCAACCATCCTGAACATGACCGTGCCTGAGTTCTCCGCCGCCATGACCAGCGGCAAGACCTTCCATCTCGCCGACTACAAGGGCAAGAACCTGGTGCTGTATTTCTACCCGAAGGACAACACGCCCGGCTGCACCACCGAGGGCATGCAGTTCCGCGACCTGCACCCGCAATTCCAGGGCCTGAACACCGAAATCTTCGGCATCAGCCGCGACAGCCTGAAGTCGCACGAGAGCTTCAAAGGCAAGCTGGGCATGCCGTTTGAACTGATTTCCGACCCCGATGAAACACTGTGCACCATGTTCGATGTCATGAAGATGAAAAACATGTATGGCAAGCAAGTGCGCGGCGTCGAGCGCAGCACGTTTGTGATTGACGGATCGGGCAAAGTGGTGAAAGAATGGCGTGGAGTCAAGGTTCCAGCCCACGTGGATGAAGTGCTGGCCTTCATCAAAACCATGGCCTGAGACAGCCGCCAAAAGCGCAGCCGGGGTCGGGAAATCCGCTCACCGGAGAGCCTACGAGGCTCATGCGCCGCCGATAAGGCATGCTGATCACGGGCTGCGTCAGGATTGCCTGGCAAGCGATTCTGCCGCGTTCGTCAAATATGCGGTCAATTGATACAAGCCATTGAATTCAAACAGGAAAACGTTTGTTGAAAGCCGTTTCTGGTTTAGGCCGAAGGCCTGCCGAAACGGCTTTTTTACTTTTCAGTTTGCCGTCGGCCCTAATCAAGCCCTTGCCCACCCTGCCTGCAGCCCGGTCGCGATGCCTCGCAGCGGCGCGGCAGGCACGCGCAAGGTCTTCATTAGAACCCGCGGCGCCACTCCTCTGTCGTTTTTCCCTTCGCTGTTCGCTGTATTGCACCACCTGTTCGCTCTGACAAAGCGGTATTTTCTTCATTTACTACCGAGGTCCTGATGCCCCTGCCCAAAATGCCGAGCAAACCAGCTTCGCTGCTGTCTCCCGAGGACTATCCCAAGGCCGAACGCAATAAACCTGTCAAACCGAACATCACTCTCGTAGAAACACCGGCGCCGGCCAAAACCGAAGCCGTCGCAGTCGCCGCAGTTGCCGTGCCCGTAGCCAAAGTCGCCGAGCCGCGCGCGCGCGTGCCCGGCAAGAGCGCGCTCACCGAAAAACCCAAGGCCGCGCCCAAGAGCGCCGAGACGCGCGCCAAATCCACCACCAGCCGCATCGCCGACAAGCTGGGCGTGTCCAAGCTGTTCGTGCTCGACACCAACGTGCTGATGCATGACCCGACCTCGCTGTTCCGCTTCGAGGAACATGACGTCTACCTGCCCATGGTCACGCTGGAGGAGCTGGACAACCACAAGAAGGGCATGTCCGAAGTGGCCCGCAACGCGCGCCAGATCTCGCGCTCGCTGGACGCGCTGGTGTCGGACATCGCCGAGGACGCGATCGACCTGGGCATCCCGCTGGCCAAGCTGGGCAACAAGGACGCCAAGGGCCGCCTGTACTTCCAGACCAAGCTGCAGAATGCGGCGTTGCCGGAAGGCCTGCCCGAAGGCAAGGCCGACAACCAGATCCTGGGCGTGGTGCGCGCGCTGGACCAGCAATATCCGGATCGCCCGGTGGTGCTGGTGTCCAAGGACATCAACATGCGCCTCAAGGCGCGCGCCATCGGCCTGCCGGCTGAAGACTACTTCAACGACCACGTGCTGGAAGACACCGATTTGCTGTACTCGGGCATCCAGCAGCTGCCGGACGATTTCTGGAACAAGCACGGCAAGGGCATGGAGTCGTGGCAGGAAAGCCGCCACGGCACCAGCTTCACCTACTACCGCGTCACCGGCCCCTACGTGCCTTCGCTGCTGGTGAACCAGTTCGTGTTCATCGAACCGAAGAACGGCGAACCACCCTTCTACGGCCAGGTCACCCAGATCAACGGCAAGACTGCCGTGCTGCAGACCCTGCGCGACTACGGTCATTCGAAGAACAGCGTCTGGGGCATCACCGCGCGCAACCGCGAGCAGAACTTCGCGCTGAACCTGCTGATGAACCCGGAGTGCGACTTCGTCACCCTGCTGGGCCAGGCCGGTACCGGCAAGACCCTGCTGGCGCTGGCCGCGGGCCTGGCGCAGGTGCTCGAAACCAAGCTCTACAACGAGATCATCGTCACCCGCGTGACGGTGCCGGTGGGTGAAGACATCGGCTTCCTGCCGGGTACCGAAGAAGAGAAGATGGGCCCCTGGATGGGCGCCTTCGACGACAACCTCGAAGTGCTCAACAAGTCCGACGGCGACGCCGGCGAATGGGGCCGCGCGGCGACGCAGGACCTGATCCGCTCGCGCATCAAGATCAAGTCGCTCAACTTCATGCGCGGACGCACCTTCGTCAACAAGTTCCTGATCATCGACGAAGCGCAGAACCTGACGCCCAAGCAAATGAAGACCCTGGTCACCCGCGCCGGCCCCGGCACCAAGATCATCTGCCTGGGCAACATCGCGCAGATCGATACGCCGTACCTGACCGAAGGCTCCAGCGGCCTGACCTACGTGGTCGACCGCTTCAAGGGCTGGTCGCACAGCGGCCACGTGACGCTGGCGCGCGGCGAACGTTCGCGCCTGGCAGACCATGCGAGCGATGTGCTGTAAGTGACTGCGCGCGGGCCTGCCCGCGCGCAGTTGCATCGTTGCCACCCTCTCCCTTCCGGCGGCGGCAACGCATGCTGCAGAAACGAAAAAGCCACCTTGCGGTGGCTTTTTCTTTGGCTGGCGCTGCTTGCGGCAGCATCAGAGGATCTGCACGCCCACCCACCAGGCGATCGCCGCCACGAAGGCCGATGCCGGAATGGTGAAGATCCAGGCCCAGACGATGTTGCTGGCCACGCCCCAGCGCACCGCCGACATCTTCTGCGACGCGCCCACGCCGACGATGGCGCCGGTGATGGTGTGGGTGGTCGACACCGGGATACCCAGCGCGGTGGCGATGAACAGCGTGATGGCGCCGCCGGTTTCGGCACAGAAGCCGCCCACCGGCTTCAACTTGGTGATCTTCTGGCCCATGGTCTTGACGATGCGCCAGCCGCCGAACAGCGTGCCCAGGCTGATGGCGCAGTAGCAGGAGATGATCACCCACATCGGCGGCGCTTCGGCCGTGGTGCTCGAATAGCCGGCGGCGATCAGCAGCATCCAGATGATGCCGATGGTCTTCTGCGCGTCGTTGCCGCCGTGGCCGAGGCTGTACATCGAGGCCGACAGCAACTGCAGCCGCCGGAACCAGCCGTCGATCTTGCGCGGCGTCGAGCGGAAGAATATCCACGACACCACCAGCATCATCAGCGAGCCGAATATCAGGCCCAGCAGCGGCGACAGCACGATGAAGAGGATGGTCTTGAGCAGACCCGACGAGATCAGGGCGCCGGTGCCGGCCTTGGCCACGGCCGAGCCGACCAGGCCGCCGATCAGCGCATGCGAGGACGACGACGGAATGCCGTAGTACCAGGTGACCAGGTTCCAGAAGATGGCGCCGATCAGCGCGCCGAAGACCACGTAATGGTCGACCACGGAAGGCTCGATGGTGCCCTTGCCCACCGATGCCGCCACGTGCAGCTGGTGGAACACGAACACCGCCGCCAGGTTGAAGAATGCCGCCATGGCCACCGCCGTCTGCGGCCGCAGCACGCCCGTGGAGACCACGGTGGCGATGGCGTTGGCAGCGTCGTGGAAGCCGTTCATGAAGTCGAACAGCAGCGCCAGGACGATCAACAGCGCGAGGATGTGTAAGCTGATTTGAACTGTATGCATGAGAGAACCGTTGTTGGAGACCGGAGCGGCGGCACCGATGAAGGGCCGCCGCGACGCCTGCGTCAGGCGTTTTCGACGATGATGCCTTCGATGATGTTGGCCACGTCTTCGCAGCGGTCGGTGACGGTTTCCAGGATCTCGTAGATGGCCTTGAGCTTGATCAGCGTGCGCACGTCCGGTTCGTCGCGGAACAGCTTGGACATGGCCGCGCGCATCACGTGGTCGGCGTCGGACTCCAGGCGGTCGATCTCCTGGCAGATGGCCAGGATCTGGCGCGAGTTGTCCATGTTGTTGAGCAGGCCGACGGCGGCCTGGACCTTCTCGGCACAGGCCAGGCACAGCTCGGCCAGGCGCTTGGCTTCAGGCGTGATGGCCTTGATGTCGTACAGTGAAATGGTCTGGGCGGCATCTTCCAGCAGGTCGAGGATGTCGTCCATGCGGGTGATCAGCTGGTGGATGTCGTCGCGATCGAGCGGGGTGATGAAGGTCTTGTGCAGCAGGTCGATGGCGTTGTGCGTGACCTTGTCGGCCTGCTTCTCGACGGTTTCAATGGCGTGCACGCGGATTTCGAGGTCATCGAAATTGGTCATCAGCGCAACCATTTCCTTCGCGCATTTGACCGCCAATTCTGCATGCTGATTGAAAAGGTCAAAGAATTTGCCTTCGGTCGGCATCAATCGTCCAAACATGTTTCACTCTCTCGTTATGAATCGCGCTTGCATCAAGCGCCGTTTCGAACCGGACGGCTCACCTCCCTGGCTTGCCCTGTCCGTCTCGCGCGCCCCACCACCACGGTTTGGCGCCTTACATGACACGAGCGGCACAGCGCCGCCCGTGGTTTCTGCGCGGCGGCGCGAAGCTCCCTGCGCCGCCTGAAAAAGCCGGATCAGTCGCCGCCGTAGGGCTGCGCCAGATTGCCGATGTAGTTGTCGTACTTGGTGTACATGCCCAGGAACGACAGGCGAATGCTGCCGATCGGGCCGTTACGCTGCTTGCCGATGATGATTTCAGCCGTTCCCTTGTCCGGCGAATCCGGATTGTAAACTTCATCGCGGTAAATGAACAAAATGACGTCGGCATCCTGCTCGATGGCGCCGGATTCGCGCAAGTCGGACATCACGGGACGCTTGTTGGGACGCTGTTCCAGCGAGCGGTTCAGCTGCGACAGCGCGATCACCGGGCAGTTGAGTTCCTTGGCCAGGCCTTTCAGGCTTCGCGAGATTTCCGAGATTTCGGAGGCGCGGTTTTCGGAGGAACTGCCGCCGTTGCCCGACATCAGCTGCAGGTAGTCGATGATGATCAGGCCCAGCTTGCCGCACTGGCGCGCCAGCCGGCGCGAGCGGGCGCGCAATTCGATCGGCGACAGGGCCGGCGTCTCGTCGATGTAGAACTGGGCGTCGTTCATCTTCTGGATGGCGTGCGTCAGGCGCGGCCAGTCTTCATCCAGCAGGCGGCCGGTACGCAGGCGGTGCTGGTCCAGGCGACCGACCGAGCCCAGCATACGCATGGCCAGCTGGGCACCGCCCATTTCCATGGAGAACACGGCCACCGGCAGGCCGCTGTCGATGGCGACGTTTTCGCCGATGTTGATCGAGAACGCCGTCTTGCCCATCGACGGGCGCCCGGCCACGATGATCAGGTCGCCCGGCTGCAGGCCGGACGTCATCTTGTCGAGGTCGATGAAGCCGGTGGGCACGCCGGTGATGTCGCTGGAGTTGTCGCGGTTGTAGAGCTCGTCGATGCGCTCCACCACCTGCGTGAGCAGCGGCTGGATTTCCATGAAGCCCTGCGATCCGCGCGAGCCTTCTTCGGCGATCGCGAAAATCTTGGATTCGGCCTCGTCCAGCATGGACTTGACGTCCTTGCCCTGGGGATTGAAGGCATCGCCGGAAATCTCGTCGGCCACCGTGATCAGTTTGCGCAGGATGCCGCGGTCGCGCACGATCTCGGCGTAACGGCGGATGTTGGCGGCCGACGGCGTGTTTTGCGCCAGCGCGTTCAGGTAGACCAGGCCGCCCACTTCCTCGGCCTTGCCGCTGGTGGACATGGCTTCGTAGACGGTGATCACGTCAGCCGGCTTGGTGCTGTTGATCAGCTTGACGATGTGTTCGAAGATGATGCGGTGGTCGTAGCGGTAGAAGTCGTCACCGCTGACGAAGTCGGCGATACGGTCCCAGGCCGCGTTGTCCAGCAGCAGACCGCCCAGGACGGACTGCTCCGCCTCGATGGAATGCGGCGGCACGCGAAGAGCATCGATCTCGGGATCGGAGGACTCTTTCGGGCCGCGGAAAAACTCTTTTTTGGCGCGGGACGATTCTTTCATGGCGCGCATTATAACCTGCTGGGATTGAGCCCGTTCCGGGCCGTACGGCTATTTTGCATGTGCGGTGGAAAGCCTTGCCGGAAGCGGCCTCCCGCCGAAGGATGCAAACCGGCCGACAAGGTCGCCGGCCGTATCGGCGATCGGATGTTTCCGGTGAAAACTATTTCCCCGCCAGGCGAGGCGGCAATAAAAAAGCCAGGCGAACCCGGCTTTTTTATTGCAAAACGAATTGCAGCAAGCGTGATGCTTAGGCTTGCTCGCCCTTCACGGCGATGGTCACGTCGACCACCACGTCGGTGTGCAGAGCAACCGACACCGGGTGCTCGCCAACGATCTTCAGCGGGCCGTTCGGCAGGCGAACTTGCGACTTCTCGACAGCAAAGCCCTTCTTGCCCAGCGCGTCAGCGATGTCGAAGTTGGTCACGGAACCGAACAGACGACCGTCAACGCCGGCCTTCTGCGAGATTTCCACGGTGGCGCCGTTCAGCTTTTCGCCTTGGGCTTGCGCTGCTGCCAGCTTCTCGGCGGCAGCCTTTTCCAGCTCTGCGCGCTTGGCTTCGAATTCGGCGATGGCCGTTTCGGTAGCGCGGCGTGCCTTGCGCTGGGGGATCAGGAAGTTGCGTGCGAAACCGTCCTTGACGCGGACCACATCACCCAGGCCGCCGAGATTAACGATTTTTTCCAACAGAATAACTTGCATGTTTTTCTCCTATTTCTCGGCGACGATTACGCGTTGTGCAGATCGGTGTACGGCAGCAGAGCCAGGTAACGAGCGCGCTTGATGGCGGTGTCGACCTGACGTTGATAGTGTGCCTTGGTACCAGTCAGACGTGCCGGCATGATCTTGCCGTTTTCCTGAACGAAGTCCTTCAGGGTGTCCACGTCCTTGTAATCGACCTGTTCAACGCCGGCGGCGGTGAAACGGCAGAATTTCTTGCGCTTGAACAGCGGGTTTTGCTGTTGGCGCTTGTTTTTCAGCTTGCTTTTATCGAACTTTTTACCGAATGCCATTTTTGGCTCCTGTATCTAAAATTGGGTGAGATCTTGTCGGCCTGATATCGGCTCAACCGACGGGATCAAAATCAATGATGTGAAACACGACGCTCTTGCTGTTGCGATTCCTGCGGGCGAGAAATCCGGAAAACCGGAACATGCCGCCCAGCGAAGCCTTGTTGAGCCTGCCGGAAATTTCCCCGGCGGCCATCGCCGCGATCTCGAATTCGACCTGGCGATTGATACCCGCTTCCATCTGCTCCGACTGGTGCTGCAACCTGGCAGTCACGATCGGGATACCGGCCGGCGTATAACGCAATACATCACGTTCTGCCAGGCTGGCGATGACTTGAAGCTGGTTCACTCTCCGCTATGAATCGCAGCGCAATCAGGCTGCCGGTGCTTCGGTACGGCTCTTGGCCGCGTCTTCCTTCTGCACTGCCTTCAGGATCGGGGAAGGACCGGTTTCGGCCTTCTTCATCTTGACGGTCAGGTGACGCAGGACAGCATCGTTGAACTTGAAACCGGTTTCGATTTCGGCCAGCGTTTCGCTGTCGACTTCGATGTTCAGGCAGACGTAATGAGCCTTGGCCAGCTTTTGGATCTGGTAGGCCAGTTGACGACGGCCCCAATCTTCGACACGGTGCACCTTGCCGCCGCGGGTGGTGACGATGCCCTTGTAACGCTCGATCATCGCCGGCACTTGCTCGCTTTGGTCCGGATGGACGATAAATACGATTTCATAATGACGCATGTAGACTCCTTTTGGACTATTGACAAAACGCCCACCCCGGCGTCAAGACGGGTGTGGGAAGAGGAAAGCCGGCAATCATACAAGATTTTCGAGGAAACGGCAATTGGAACCGCCGTCGGCTGAGGCTCCGCAGAGACATCAGGGCGCATCCGACCTCCTCCTCGCAGGTCGACCCGCCTAATTTATATATGGATAGCCCGATTTGATGGGCCAATGACGCATGTTGCCGTTGACACAAAGATTGCACCTGTATAAAAATACAGACTGTTCATCCACACAGCCTTCCTTTTGAGAAAGGCCCACGACATGCTCAAACTCACCGCGCGCCAGGAACAGATCCTCAACCTGATCAAGAACGCCATCGAGAACACCGGCTTCCCCCCGACGCGCGCCGAGATTGCCTCCGAGCTCGGCTTTCGCTCCGCCAACGCGGCCGAAGAGCACTTGCAGGCGCTGGCCCGCAAAGGCGCCATCGAAATCTCCCCCGGCACATCCCGCGGCATCCGCCTGCGCGAGTCCGGCGCCGCCGGCCCGGCGGCCGCGCGCCAGATGGCACTGCCCCACCCCGCCCTGATGCAGCTGAGCCTGCCGCTGATCGGCCGGGTAGCCGCCGGCTCGCCGATCCTGGCGCAGGAGCATGTCGAAAAAACCTATCAGGTGGATCCTGCGCTGTTTTCGGCCAAGCCCGACTATTTGCTGAAGGTGCGCGGCATGTCCATGCGCGACGCCGGCATCCTGGAAGGCGACCTGCTGGCGGTCAGGAAAATCGACCAGGCCCGCAATGGCCAGATCGTGGTCGCCCGCCTGGCCGACGACGTGACGGTCAAGCGCTACCAGAAGACCGGCTCGACCATCACCCTGCTGCCGGAAAATCCCGATTTCAAACCCATCGTGGTCGACCAGAACGAAGAAGACTTCGCGCTGGAAGGCTTGGCAGTAGGCCTGCTGCGCAGCTGGAACTGACGACAATGACGCGGCAGGCACCGCTGCAGTTCTTGCCTTCGCCCGCCGAAAAGGCAAGACTGGATGCTGAAACGCAAAAAACCTTCGCTCAAAACGAAGGTTTTTTGCTTTCTGTTCACGCATTCGCCGTGAACACCGCGCCCATATCATTGCATACTGAAAAAATATGTCCGGTGCGCCGGGCCGCCATTAGATAAGGACCCTCCCGATGTCGACGCGCAAGAGCAGCAACAAGAACACCCCAAAATCCGCCCCGGCGCCGGGCAAGCATCAACTCCAGGACCTGCTCGATGTGCGTCGCTGCCTGGACCTGCTGGACAACCGCAAGATCGACGAGGCCAAGGCCTTGTGCGCCAGCGTACTGAGCCGCGCCCCCAATCTCGTCTTCGCCAACAATGCGCGCGGCCTGATTGCCATGCAGGAAGGGATTTTCAGCGAAGCTGAACTATATCTGCGCAAGGCCGTGGCGGCCGATCCGGGAAACCCCGAATACATTACCAACCTCGCCAATTCGACCCTCAAGCAGGATCGCATCGAGGACGCCATCAAACTCTATGAACAGGCGATTTCCCTGGACAAGGAAAATCGCGATGCGCGCATCGGACTGGCCAACGCCCTGCACGAAAAGAACGATCCCGATGCGACGATCGCCTATTTCGAAGACGCGGTGCGCCGCGAACCCGAAGCCCCCGGCCCGCTTTCGCACCTGGGACGCGCCCTGATCGAGGCCAAGCGCTACGATGAGGCAGTGGCGACCATCCTCAAATCGCTTGAGCTGCAGATCAATTTCGCCCCCTCGCATACCGCCCTGGGCGAGGCCTTCCACGCCATGAAAATGTTCAAGGAGGCCCTGGAATCGCACAAGACGGCGCTGCTGCTGGATCCGCAAGACGTTTATGCGCACAACAAGATTGCCGACACCTACATCGAACTCAAGCAAGTAGAACAGGCGCATGAACACTATCAGCGCATCATCGAAATCGCCCCCAAGGATCCGAACAGCTACATCAAGCTCGCCTCCAGCCTGTTCTCCGCCCTGGATCGCTTCGACGACGCCATGGCCCTGTTCCGGAAGGCGCTGGAGATCGACCCGAAGTATGCGCTGACCTACAACAACATCGGCGCGATCATGCATGACCACGGAGATACGTGGGAAGCGCTCGACTATCTCTACAAGGCGCTCGAATTGCGCCCCAATTACTTCACCGCCAAGCACAACCTGGCACTGGCGCAGCTCCTGCACGGAGACCTGAAAGCCGGATGGGAAAGCCATGAGAGTCGCCTGGTCGTTAAAGAGCGCGCACATGTCTATCGGCTGATCCACAAACTGTTTGGAATCGTGCCCAAATGGGATGGCAAGTCATCCCTTGCCGGCAAACACATCTTACTGATGCACGAGCAGGGTTTCGGCGACAGCATCCAATTCCTGCGCTATGTCAGGCTGCTGCAGGAGCAAGGCGCCCGCGTCGCGGTCCACGTCAAGGATCCGCTCTACCGGCTGTTCCAGTCCCTCACCCCGGAAGTCACCCTGATCCGCGAAAAGGACCCGCTGCCGCCCTGCGACTGCTCCTATGTGCTGATGAGCCTGCCCTATGCACTGGGCACGAACACCGTCGACGACATCCCCTCCTACCCTTCATACCTGAAGGCCGATCCGCAGTTGTCGACCATCTGGCAGGAGAAGATTTCGACACTGACGAAGCACCCCGACAACCTGCGGGTTGGCATCGTATGGGGTGGCAACCCCGAACACGGCAACGATCGCCGCCGGTCAATGCCCATCGACAACATCTTGCCCTTACTGCAGATCCCGGGCGTCGAGTTCTATTCGTTGCAAAAGGGCAAGCCGCTGGAAGACCTCAAGGCCCTTCCCCCAGGCAACGTGATCCACAACCTGGGCGATGAATGCCAGGACTTTGCCGACACTGCAGCCGCCATCAGCGCCCTCGACCTGGTGATCAGCGTTGACACCTCGGTCGTGCACCTGGCAGGCGCCCTTGGACACCCCACCTGGACGCTCCTGGCCCGCACACCGGACTGGCGCTGGCTGATGGACAGGGAGGACTCGCCCTGGTACCCCAGCATGCGCCTGTTCCGGCAGCCATCCGCGGGCGACTGGAAATCCGTCATACAAAAAATGACCCCTGAACTGGCCGCCCTGCGCGATCAAAAGGCGAAGAAATAACAAAAAGATAATTTTTGCAAAGGCCGCATGCCCTGGCATGCGGCCTTTTGCTTGTCGCATCAGGATTTTCCTGATCACAACAAAAAATTCCCTAAAGTTTTTCCAAACCGGGTCGAAAAAGGATTTGCTTGGAATTTAAAAGCACGCAGTTTTAGTTCGGAAAGCCTTGAAAAAGATTTTTTGCCACAAGCCCTAAACTTTTTCCAAGACTGCCCGATAACGCATACAACAGAGGTTGAAACGCCTGGGGCTCATGGGTAGAAGACCAAAGTTAAGCACTGAAACTCGGATCATCGGTCTCAAATCTTAGGAGAATTAACATGGCATCAGTCATCAATACCAACATTGCGTCGCTTAACACGCAACGCAATCTGAACACCTCGCAGTCCTCGCTGAATACCTCGATCCAGCGCCTGTCCTCCGGTCTGCGCGTCAACAGCGCGAAGGACGACGCCGCCGGCCTGGCAATCGCCGACCGCATGAACTCCCAGGTCCGCGGCCTGGCAGTTGCTCAACGTAACGCCAACGACGGTATCTCGATGGCGCAAACCGCTGAAGGCGCTCTGGCGACCGTCGGCGACAACCTGCAGCGTATGCGTGAACTGGCTGTTCAAGCTTCGAACGGCACCAACAGCGCACAAGACCGCAAGACCCTGAACGACGAATACAAGCAACTGTCCGACGAAGTGTTCCGCGTGCTGAACGGCACCACCTTCAACGGCCAAAACCTGTTCACCGGCGTGGGCCAAGGCGCATCGGCCGGTACCGGTTCGACCTCGGGCTCGGCATCGGCTTCGCTGACCTTGTCCTTCCAAGTCGGCGCCAACGTCACCGACAACAAGCTGAACGACCAGATCACCATCACCCTGGACGACCTGTCGAACAACGGCACTATCGCCGATGTGATCGGCACCACCGCCAAGGGCCTGATCGGTCTGGGCAACACCACCCAGGTCAGCTCCGCACAGGTGACCTACACCTCGGCCAAGGCTGCTCTGGACAACCTGTTCGCCACCGGCTCGACCCTGACCGCTGACGCACTGGCTTCCTCGGCCGTGACCCTGCAAACCGCCGTCGACAGCGCCAAGCTGGCTCTGGACAAGGCTGTTGCCGATCCGACCGCTCAAAGCGATGCACAAAAGGCGATCAAGAACCTGGACAAGGCCATCAGCCTGATCTCCTCCAAGCGCGCTGAGTTCGGTGCTGTTCAGAACCGCTTCAACGCCGTGATCAGCAACTTGCAAGTGTCGAGCGAGAACATCACCGCGTCGCGCAGCCGTATCATGGATACCGACTACGCTGCAGAAACTGCAAACCTGACCCGTGCGCAGATCCTGCAACAAGCTGGTACCGCGATGCTGTCGCAAGCGAACTCGGCACCGCAGTCGGTCCTGTCGCTGTTGAAATAAGCAGGATAGCTAGGTAGGATGACGTGCGGAGGATAGGCAATATTCTCCGCACGTTCCTTTAAGGAAGGGAGTAACACCATGTCGATTGCCCCACTTAATATAACAGCAGCAGGGGACTCCGGCACCGCATATGCGCTGCCCCAGACCTCCAAGCCAGACCCAGTGGTGTCGACCGTTGCACCGGCGGCAACCCCGGAAGCGCGCCGTGCGACCGAAAGCGATGTCAGCGACGCCGTAGGCAAGCTGAACGATTTCGCCGCTGCGAACGCTTCGGCCCTGAACTTCTCCAAAGATCAGGACACCGGCAAAACCATCGTGAAAGTTGTCGATACGGCAACCGATACGGTGATTCGTCAGATTCCAAGTGAAGAAGCAATTGCCATTGCAAAGTCGATCGACAAGATGCAAGGGCTGTTGATCAACCACAAGGTTTGAGTCTGGTACGAACTGCAGTGGCACGAAGAGCGTCATGCGCCAATGCCCGTTTTCTGGCAGGTGTTGCGCATGATAGTTTCGTCTACCCCAGTTCATAACGGATTCATGCATTAAGTATTCATCCCGCACAGCGTCAATAGATTGCACCGACGCCGTACTTGAGAGCCAATTCCTCTTGACCGCGGCGCAGCCCGCACAACGCTGTGCGCAACGCACAGATTCAGGAGTGAACAAATGGCGACTTCCACCGGCACCATTTCCACCTCGGCAGGTCCTTTAGACGTTTCCACCCTGGTCAGCCAGCTGATTTCTGCTGAAAGCCAGTCGCAACTGACTCCCCTGACGACCCAGGCGAGCAGCTACAACACCCTGATCTCTGCGTACGGCAACCTCAAGAGCGCCCTGTCGACTTATCAGTCGGCCGTCAAAGGCCTGACCGAAGCCAGCTTCAGTTCGCAAAAGAGCTCAGTCAACAACGCCGGCACCGGCACCAATCTGACAACCGACCCGTTCACGGCCGACGTCAACAGCGACGCCTCCACCAAGATCGTGGCCCAGAAGATCCAGTCGGCCGGCATCGCCAGCGGGACCACCTTCAATGCCGGCGACTCCATCGCCATCAAGATCGGCACCAATTCCCCGGTATTCGTTACGCTCCAGGCCAATGCAACGCTGTCCGGCGTGCGCGATGCAATCAACGCAGCCAGCGCCGGCGTCACTGCCTCCGTCGTCACCGACGGCAGCGGCGATCACCTGGTGCTGGAGTCCAATACCGGCGGCACCGCCAATACGATCAAGGTCACGGCCAACAACACCCTGTCCGGTTTTGCGTACGATCCCTCGGGTTCGACCCCGAGCACGATGACCCAGACCCAGGCACCGCGCGATGCGACCAAGGCTGCCTCCGGCACTTATTCGGTGTCGGTGTCGCAACTGGCTCAAACGCAAAAGCTGAGCTCGGCCGGCATCACCCCTGGCACAACCTTCGAAAACGGTCTGCTGGCGATCAAGACCGGCACCGGCTCGACCACCATCATCAAGCCCGCCACTAACACCCTGCAAGGCGTGCGTGATGCAATCAATTCCAGCGACGCCGGCGTCAACGCCACCATCGTCAGCGACGGCACGAACGACCATCTGGTCATTACCGCCAAGGACAGCGGCGCGGCCAACACGATCAAGATCACCGGCACCGGCAACTACTCGGTATTCTCGTTCGACCCCAGCGGCTCGGTCACCTCGCCCAACGTGGCCACAGGCCAGACCTACGCTTCCGGCTCGCTGAGCCTCAAAGTCGGCGACACCACCGTCGCGATCAACCCGACCGACCTGAACAATAGCGGCGCGATTGATCTCAACGACATCATGACGTCGATCAACAACGCCAATGCGGGCGTGACCGCCAGCATCAGCAACGACGGCACCAACGACCACCTGGTCCTGACCCCTACCGGCTCCAACGCCACCAGCGCCGTGTCGCTGACGGGCGCCGGCGACTATTCCGGCCTGACCATGGGCGCGATGGGCCAGTTGCTCAAGGCGCAAGACGCCAAGCTGTCGATTGACGGCGTGGCCGTGACCAGCCCCAGCAACAAGGTCGAGAACGTGATTTCCGGCGTGACGCTGAACCTTGCCAAGGTGACCACGTCCGCAGACAACTTCACCCTCAACATCTCGAACGACACCTCGGGCGTGACGACGGCCGCCAACACCTTCGTGTCGGCCTACAATACGCTGGCCAAGGCGATCTCGGACCTGACCAAGCAAACCCCGTCCACTACGCTGGGCGAATCCACCAACTCCTCGCCGCTGGCCAGCGAATCGTCGGTCCAGACCATTCTGAGCCAGTTGCGCAATACCATGTTCAGCTCGGTCGACGGCGGCAACGGCATCAGCACGCTGTCCGACATCGGCATTTCCTTCCAGAAGGACGGCACCCTGGCATTGGACGCCACCAAGCTGTCGACCGCCGCCACCAATAATTTCGCCGGCATCGCCAACCTCTTCAGCGCGACCGACCCGGACACGACCAACACCACGTCGTCCAAAAATGGTATCGTCACAAAATTGCAGTCGCTGCTGGACGGCCTGTTGAGCGACAGCGGCCTCATTGCTACCAAGACGAACGGCCTGCAAGCCAGCCTGAAGATCAATCAGGATCGCCAGACTGCGGTGCAAGCGCGCCTGACGAACATGAAAGACGCGTACACCAACCAGTTCAACCAACTCAACGTTACGCTGGCCAGCATGCAGGCGACGCAAAGCTATCTGACCCAACAGTTGGCCAACCTGCCGAAGGTTGGCAGCTGAAGCATCAATCCGCGAACATAGGAGAAAGTCATGTTCGGAAGCATGAAGCGTGGCGCGAACGCCTACGCAAACATCGGGGTCGAGACCGGCGTGCTCGCCGCCAGCCCGCACAAGCTGATCAGCATGCTGTTCGACGGCGCGCTGGTGGCCATTGCGCTGGCCAAGAAATATATGGCCGAAGGCGATATCAAGAACAAGGGCGAGTCCATCACCAAGGCCATCCTCATCATCGACAACGGCTTGCGCGCCAGTTTGAACAAGAACGTGGGCGGCGACCTGGCGCTGAACCTGGATTCGCTGTATGAATACATGAGCCGTCGCCTGTTCGAAGCGAACGTGAACAACAATCCCGCCATCCTGACCGAGATCCACGGCCTGCTGGACGAGATTCGTTCTGCATGGGAGCAGATCGGCCCCAATGCCGCGCCCGCACCGGCGCAGATGTCCGCGACGGCAGCGATGGACGCCCTCCAAAACAGCTTTGCGAAAGCCTGAACATGAACGGTGACCACGTCATCGCCATCTACGAGTCAATCTCCAAATTGACCGACGACATGTTGGCCGCCGCGCGCGCTGCCGACTGGGACCTGCTGGCCACGCTGGAAGCGCAATGCGGCAAGCACATTGCGAATCTGAAGAATTTTGAAGATAACGTTTCCCTCTCCGATGCGCATCGCAACCGCAAGGTCGATATCATCAGGAAGATCCTGGAAGACGACCGCGACATCCGGAACCTGACGGAGCCGGGCCTGCGCAAGCTGTCGGCCCTCATTCAAAGCAACCAGACCGAACAGAAGCTGCTCAATACCTACGGCATGGGTAGCTGATCATGCTGCCGCGGGCCGACATCGCGACCGCCGTCCAGCCCGTCAATTCAGTCGAGGCGGCAACTGCGGTCGTTTCAGTCGCCGACACCAAGCAGGAAGCCTTCAGCCGCCTGGCGCAGATCGCCATCGGGCAGCAGATGGCCGGGCGCATTCTCTCCACGTTCAATGACGGCACCTACCTGGTGCGCATCGCCAATACGGCCGCGCGCATGGTGCTGCCGGCCAATGCCCGCACGGGCGACTCCCTGATCCTGACGCTGGTATCGAAAGATCCCCGCCCTACCTTTGCCGTCAAGGAAGGCAGCCTGCGCCCGGACGAGGAAAGCGCCGCGGTATCGCTGAGCAAGGCCGGCAAGGCCATGCAGAAGGACCTGAAGTCGCTGGAGTTCGTCACCCGCGACGGCGCCGGCCAGATTGCCGAAAATGAAGAAATCCCGGTCGACGCCCAAGCCAAGGGACGCCAGGCGCAGTCGAACAGCCCTTCCAGCACCACCACCACGCTGAGCAACGCCGGCAAGCTGATCGACAGCCTGCTGCAGGCCTCGCAGCAGGGCAACGTCGCCAACCACGTCAGCTCCCCCGCCGCCCTGCTACCCAAGCCCGGCATGCCGACCGACCAGATGGCCAACGCCCTGCATGACGCCATCACCTACAGCGGCGTTTTCTACGAGTCGCACGTCTCTGCCTGGGCCGAAGGACGGCGCCCGGCCGAGGAGCTCATGAAGGAGCCGCAGGCCCAGGTCGGCCGCCAGAACGGCGGCGACGTCAACCTGCTGAGCCAGAACGATCCCGCGCAAAGCCAGCTCGGCCAGATCATCAACCTGCAGTTGAATGCGCTCGAGCAACAGCGCCTGGTCTGGCACGGCGAAGTCTGGCCGGGCCAGCAGATGGAATGGGAAATCAACCAGGAACACGGGGACGGCAAGCAACAGACGCCGGATGGCGAACCGACCCCGCCGACCTGGCAAAGCGTGGTGCGCTTCAACTTCGCCCATCTTGGCAGCGTATCGGCCACGATCCGCCTGATCGGCGAGCAGATCCACGTCCAGGTCAAGGCCGACAATGAAACCGCCACCGCCGCCTTGCGCGGCAACACCGCCATGTTCGCCGACGCCATGTCGGCCGCCGGCACTTCTCTGGACTCGCTGATCGTCAAGCAAGATGGAGAAGCCTAACATCCCCCTGCAGAATGCGGTCGCGCTCGCCTACAACGCCAGCAAAGCCGCCCCCACCGTCGTGGCCAAGGGCAGCGGCCTGGTCGCGGAGGCCATCATTGCGCGCGCGCGTGAAAGCGGCGTCTATGTCCATGAATCAAAGGAGCTCGTTTCGCTGCTGATGCAGGTCGAACTGGACCAGCAAATTCCCCCGGCGTTGTATCGCACCGTCGCAGAACTATTGGCTTGGTTATATCGTATTGAAAATATGCAATTAGCTGAGCCAGTAATGTATGATACGGGGTTAAATTACATAAAAAATTCCTCCGGGGAAGGCGATCCAATTCGCTGAATTCGACGTACACGACGCACAGATGGCAACTCAGAACCAGACCGACGACGACAGCCCATTCCGGGTTCATTCACGGAGGGAGATCGTTTCCCTGCTCACCAGCATGATGGAAAAGAATCAGCTGCTGAGCCTGCTGATCAAAGGCGGGTCGGAATCCGTCATCACGTCGATTCTCGAAGTCGACGAAGATGATGGCGCGCTCATCATCGACGCCGCCCCCAGCACGATGCTCAACGAGAGCATCGTCGCCAGCAACCGCATTGCCTTCGAAGCGCTGTACAACAGCATCCGCATCACCTTCGTGGTCGACAAGGCGCGCAAGGTGGAATACCAGAACCGCCCGGCGCTGCGGATCGACATCCCCGCCAGCCTGGTTCGCCTGCAACGCCGCGAATACTTCCGCATTCCGACGCCGATCGCCAAGCCGCTGCGCTGCACCTTCCGCATTACCCAGCCGGACGGCTCCTTCATCACCATCGTCACCCTGCTCAACAACATCAGCGCGGGCGGCGTGGGCATCACCGATGAAAAGAAGATCCTGCCGACCACCCAGGGCGTGATCTATGAAGATTGCCAGCTGGAACTGAGCGACAACACCCTGGTATCGGTCAAGCTGCAGATCCGCGACTGCAAGGAATTCAAGATGACCAACGGCAAGACGGTCAACCGCTTCGGCTGCCAGTTCATCGATATCCCGCGCGCGGTACTGGGCGCCATCCAGCGCTTCATCACCAAGCTGGAACGCGAACAGAACGCCAAGGCCTCCGGCATGATGTGAGCCCGGCGCTCCGTCAACAAAACAAAAAGCCCGCAATCGCGGGCTTTTTTGCTGCAAGATCGTTGCACCTACAGCAACAAAATCTCTTCAAGAGAACTGCCGACGCCACCTTGGCGAAGGAATTCCGAAATAAATTCGATCACACCTGCATTGTCATGATGTCGCGATAAGCGGACACCAGCTTGTTGCGCACCTGGATGCTGGTCTGGAAGGAAATGCTGGCCTTCTGCGAAGCAATCATCACGTCCGACAGGTTGATGTTGTCGTCACCCATGGCAAAGGCCTGCGACATCTTCGAGGCTTGCTGCTGGGAATCATTGACGTTGTCGATCGCGCCTTTCAGCACATCGGCAAAATCCACCCGCGGCGCGGCCTTTTCGGCCTTGACGCCGGCCTGGACCGGATCGACCGCGCCCTGCGCCCGCGCTGCCGCAGCCTTCAGCTGCGCCACCATTGCCTCAATCCTGCTGGTATCAATTACACTCTCGATTGCCATTTCCTACCTCGTGGATTCGATTTTTTTCGATGCTCGGTCATGCAGTTCGCAATGCCGGTTTGTACACGAGCACCTTAACACCATTGCATTTACAACTCGCAACAATAAGCGGGGAATTTGCCATTCTGTTCGGGCGATCAAATTCCAGCGTCCAACGGACAATCCACACTGAGCAAAAAACCTATCAAGGGCAGGCAAGCAGTGAATAAAGTCATTATCAACCCGGCAACCGAGGGTACGCCAGAGGGGAAATCATGGCGGTAGCAGCCGACGGTACGATGACCAGCGACGCGAACAACCCGGCCAGCGAGAACGCCTCCACGGACGGCGTCGCCTCCCAGCAGCCCGCCCAGGGCGGCGTGGTCGGCTATGCGCGCTCGCCGCAAGGCCGCCGGGTGTTGCTCATTGTCGCTGCGGCAGCCACCATTGCCCTGATGATCGGCATCTGGATGTGGAGCCAGAAGGTCGAATACCGCGTCCTGTTCTCCAACTTCAATGATCGCGACGGCGGCGCCATCGTGGCTTCGCTGCAGCAGATGAACGTGCCCTACAAGTATTCGGACGGCGGCACGGCCATCCTGGTGCCTGAGAACATGGTGCACGACGCCCGCCTGAAACTGGCGGCGCAAGGCCTGCCCAAGGGCGGCAACGTCGGTTTCGAGCTGATGGAGAACCAGAAGCTCGGCATTTCCCAATTCCTCGAACAGGTCAACTTCCAGCGCGCCCTCGAAGGTGAACTGGCGCGCTCGGTGCAGTCGCTGTCGTCGGTGCAGAACGCCCGCGTGCACCTGGCGCTGCCCAAGGCGTCGGTATTCGTACGCGACCAGCAGAAACCGACCGCCTCGGTGGTGCTGAGCCTCTACCCCGGCCGCTACCTCGACCAGCAGCAAGTCAGCGCCATCATCCACCTGGTGGCCAGCAGCGTGCCCGAGCTTTCGCCCAAGGCCGTCACCATCGTCGACCAGAACGGCAACCTGCTCTCCGACACCACCAAGCAGGCGCAAACCAATACCCTCGATCCGACCCAGCTGAAGTATGTCCAGGACATTCAGCAGGACATCGTCAAGCGCGTCGAATCGATCATCGCCCCCATCGTCGGCAGCGGCAACGTGCGCGCCGAAGCGACCGCCGACATCGACTTCTCGCGCAGCGAACAAGCGTCTGAAGCCTACAAGCCCAACCAGACGCAAGACACCGCGGCGGTGCGCAGCAAGCAGAGCAGCGAAGCCAACAGCGCCTCCAACGGCACTTCCGGCGTTCCTGGCGCGCTGACCAACCAGCCCCCTGCCCCGGCCACCGCCCAGATCGTCAACCCGGCCGCCGCCAACGCGCCGGGTCAGGCGGGCGCTGCCGCGACTCCCAATGGCGCGGCGCCGGCCCCGGCTTCCAGCGGCAATTCGCGCAAGGACGAGACCGTCAACTACGAAGTCGACAAGACCGTGCGCTACACCCAGCAACCGATGGGCGGCGTGCGTCGCCTGACCGTGGCCGTGGTGGTGAACTACAAGCGCACCATCGACAACACCGGCAAGATCGTGATGCGTCCGCTGACCGAGGCCGAACGCAACCAGATCAGCGACCTGGTCAAGGAAGCGATGGGCTACAGCAAGGATCGCGGCGATTCGCTCAACGTGGTCAACACCCAGTTCAGCACCGACCTCGAACCGGAACTGCCGCTGTGGAAGCAGCCGGGCATGATCGAGCTGGCCAAGGAAATCGGCAAGTACGTGCTGCTGGCCGCCGTGCTGCTGTACCTCTACTTCGGCGTGCTGCGCCCGATCATCTGGAAGCTGTCGGGCCGCGAAGAACGCGAGCGCCTGGCCAAGGAAAAGGCCGAGGCCGAGGCCGCCGCGGCAGCCGCCGCAGTCGCCGCCGGCTTCGATCCGGACGATCCGGACGCCATCGTCAACCTCTCCGGCGAGCCGGAACTCGACGACCGCGCACAGTACAAGGCGAACCTCGAAACCGCCAAGCAGTGGGCCAAGAACGATCCCAAACTGGTGGCAAGCATCATTAAGGGCTGGGTGAACAATGAGTAACGACGGCGTTCAAAAAGGTGCCATCCTGATGCTGGCGCTGGGCGAAGACGAGGCCGCCGAGGTCATGAAGTATCTCGGCCCCAAGGAAGTCCAGAAGCTGGGCGCGGCGATGTCGGCCCTGAAGAATGTCAGCTTCGAGGAAATCAACGCTGTGCTGTCCGATTTCGTCGAAGAAACCGGACAGGCGTCCTCGCTGGGCCTGGACTCCGACGAATACATCCGCAGCGTGCTGACCAAGGCGCTGGGCGACGACAAGGCCACGTCCCTGCTCAACCGCATCCTGGGCGGCCGCGATGCTTCCGGCATCGAGGCGCTCAAGTGGATGGACGCGCAGTCGGTGGCCGAACTCATCCGCAACGAACACCCGCAGATCATCGCCACCATCCTGGTTCACCTCGAGCGCGACCATGCCTGCGGCATCATCAATCATTTCACGGAACGTCTGCGCAACGATACGATCCTTCGTATTGCAACCCTGGACGGCGTGCAGCCGGCCGCGTTGCGTGAGTTGAATGACGTTCTGACAAAACTGCTGACCGGCAACGAGAGCTTGAAGAAGCAACAGATGGGCGGTATCCGTACCGCTGCCGAGATCCTGAACTTCATGTCCGGCGAGAACGAGACCTCGGTCATGAACAACCTGCGCGGCTACGACGAGGACATGGCGCAGAAGATCATGGACGAGATGTTCGTGTTCGAGAACCTGATCGACATCGACGGCCGCGGCATCCAGCTGCTGCTGCGCGAAGTCCAGTCCGAATCGCTCATCGTCGCGCTCAAGGGCGCCTCGCAGGGCCTGCGCGACAAGATCTTCGCCAACATGTCGCAGCGTGCGGCCGAGATGATGAAGGAAGACCTGGAGTCCAAGGGACCGGTTCGCCTGTCCGAAGTGGACGCGCAGCAAAAGGCCATCCTGCAGATCGTGCGCCGCCTGGCCGACGAAGGCCAGATCGTGCTGGGCGCCAAGGGCGAGGATGCGTTCGTCTGATGCGCCTGGCCTGTTGTCGCACTGCCTCGGGCATGCCGGTTTGAGTTGGAGTTAATGTAGAGCCATGCGTGCGAAGATCATTCCCAAGGAAGAAATGACGCCCTACCAGCGCTGGGAGCTGGCGTCTTTCAACGAGCAGGGAGAACCCGAGCCGGAACCCGCGCCGATCGTCGAGGAAGAGTTCGACGAAGAACCGCCGCCGGTGCCGCAGCTCACTGCCGAGCAGCTCGACGCGATCCGCGAAGCCGCCCGCCAGGAGGGCTTTGCCGAAGGCCGCCAGCACGGTCTCGAGGCCGGCCGCGCCGAAGGCTACATGGCCGGGCTGCAGCAAGGCCAGAAGGAAATCAACGAAGTCATCCAGCACTTCCGCCAGATTGCGGTCAACTTCAGCACTGAAGTGTCCCAATGCAGCGAAAGCATGGCGCCAGAAATGCTGGACCTGGCGCTAGATCTCTCCAAGGCCATGCTCAAGACCGCGCTCAACGTGCGCCCCGAGCTCATCCTGCCGACGGTCTCCGCCGCCATCCATTCCCTGCCCGGCCTGCAACTGCCGGCCACCCTCACGCTCAACCCGGAAGACGCCGCGCTGGTGCGCGAGCACATGGGCGAAGAGCTGAGCAAGCACGGCTGGAAGATCGAGGAAGACATGCACGTGCTGCGCGGCGGCTGCCGCGTCGAAACCCGCACCAACCAGATCGACGCTACCGCGCAGACGCGCTGGAAGCGCCTGGCCGAGTCGCTGTCCCAGCAGCTCGACTGGCTGGATTAACCCATGCAAATGTGAACGGGAGACCCGCATGAACTCCCCGATGCCTTCCCACAGCAGCCTCTGGCAAGCCTACCTGCACAACTGCCGCAGCCTGGTGGACATGGCCGAGCCGACCCAGACCGCCGGCCGCATCACGCGCGTGGCCGGCCTGGTGATGGAAGCGGTCGGCCTGAAGCTGCCGGTGGGCAGCCCGTGCAACGTCCCGCTGCCCAACGGCATGATGATCGAAGCCGAAGTAGTCGGCTTCCAGGACGATCGCCTGTTCCTGATGCCGCAGAGCGACGTCGAAGGCATCGTCCCGGGCACCCGCGTATTTCCCGTCGAGCCGGTCAAGCCGCCGCCGCGCACCGGCCCCATCACCTTCACCCCGCGCCGCGCCGATGAGCACAGCCGCCGCCTGCCGGTCGGCGACGAGCTGCTGGGTCGCGTGCTGGACGGCGCCGGACGTCCGCTGGACGCCTACGGCCCGCTGCACACCGAACGCTCGGCGCCGCTGGCCGTGCGCGCCGCCAACCCGCTGGGCCGCGCGCCGATTCGCGACATCCTCGACACCGGCATTCGCACCATCAACTCCATGCTCACCGTCGGCCGCGGCCAGCGCATGGGCCTGTTCGCAGGCTCGGGCGTGGGCAAGAGCGTGCTGCTGGGCATGATGGCGCGCTACACCAGCGCCGACGTCATCGTGGTCGGCCTGATCGGCGAGCGCGGCCGCGAAGTGAAGGAATTCATCGAGCAGATCCTCGGGCCGGAAGGCCTCGCCCGCTCGGTGGTGGTGGCCGCGCCGGCCGACACGCCGCCGCTGATGCGCCTGCAAGGCGCCGCCTATTGCACCTCGATCGCCGAATATTTCCGCGACCAGGGCAAGGACGTGCTGCTGATCATGGATTCGCTGACCCGCTATGCGATGGCCCAGCGCGAGATCGCCCTGGCCATCGGCGAACCGCCGGCCACCAAGGGCTATCCGCCTTCGGTGTTCGCCAAGCTGCCGGCGCTGGTCGAACGCGCCGGCAACGGCGACGAAGGCGGCGGCTCCATCACCGCCTTCTACACCGTGCTGACCGAAGGCGACGACCAGCAGGACCCGATCGCCGACGCCGCGCGCGCGATCCTGGACGGCCACATCGTGCTCAACCGCCAGCTGGCCGAGTCCGGCCACTATCCGGCCATCGACATCGAACAGTCGATCAGCCGCGCCATGCACAGCATCACCGACGACGATCACCAGCGCCGCGCGCGCCACCTGAAGCAGCTGTACTCCCGCTACCAGCGCAGCCGCGACCTCATCAGCGTAGGCGCCTATGCGGCCGGCAGCGACCCGGTTCTGGATGAGGCAATTGCCATGTTGCCAAGAATCGAAGCGTTTTTGCAGCAAGGGATTCATGAGCAGGCCGATGTATCAGAGAGCTTGAGGCAACTTACCGCTCTATTCGGTTGATTGAGCACCTGCACGCAAAAATATAATCAAAACTATCATGGCTACTCCCTCCGCACTTGAGACGCTGATCGAATTGGCGACCAAAGAGACCGACGATGCGACCAAACGCCTCGGCCGGGCTATCCGCGTGAGCGAGGAAGCGCAGCAGAAACTTGCCATCCTGGAACAATATCGCGACGATTACGCGGCCAGGTTCCAGGACACGCTGACCAACGGCCTGACGGCGCTGAGCTATCGCAATTTCCAGCTCTTCATCGAGAAGATCGATACCGCCATCGACGGCCAGCACGCCGTGGTACGCAGCTCGCAGCAGAAAGTGGCTGAAGCGCGCAGCGTCTGGCAGGCCTGCGAACGCAAGCGCATGTCCTACGACACGCTGGCGGCGCGCGCCAAGGAAAAGGAATTGCAGAAGGAAAACAAGCGCGACCAGAAGGCCATGGATGAACATGCCTCGCGCATCACCTTCTACAAACGATAGGCAACGACGAAGCAACAACCAGTTACCTGACCGACAGGCTCAATCATGAATACATCCCTGCCGCTGCTGAACGTGATCACCGGCTCCCAGGCCGCCAACGGTTCGCGCTCGTCCAATCCGGCCGACAGCTTCAGCGCCGATGTGCCGTTCAACCAGGTCCTCAACAGCCAGGTCAGCAACCGCAACAGCGAAAACCAGTCGCAGGACAAGCAGCGCGCCGCCGACCAGACGGCGCAGCCCAGCCAGCCTGCGCAAAGCGCTGCCAACGGCAGCAAGCCCGCCTCCACCGACTCGGCCCAGAAAAAGCAGGATGCCGACAAGGACGACGACCAGGCCGACGACGACGGCACCGCCACCCAAGCCTCGGCCGAACTGCTGGCGCTGGTAGCCAACCTCGAGCAGAACGCCGTCAAGCCGGTCACCAGCGGCAAGGGCGAAGATACCGACGCCGACCTGCTGGCCCAGGCCAAGCGCAGCGGTCCGCAGCTTTCGCTCAAGGGCGACGACCAGCCGCTGGCGCTGGACGGCAAGGACAAGAAGATCGATTTCGCCGCCCTGCAAAGCAGCGTCAACGCCAAGAAGGAAGCGGCGCCCGACCTGGCGCAGCAGCAAACGTCCGACGCAGCGGCGCGCGCCGCCAAGAGCGACAAGCCGGCGATCGATGTCTCCGCCGACGCCAAGACCGCGCCCAAGGACGACGCCGGCGCATTGAGCGCCCGCGCCCAGGCCGCCAAGCTCGCCCCCGAGATGACCATGGTCAAGCAGGATGCGCCGCAGGCCACACCGGTTCCGGTCGTCATGCCCGCCATGCAGCAGGCGCTCGCCGCCAACCAGACGCAGGCCGTGTTCGGCGCCGCCTATAGCGACAAGATCCAGCCCAACGTCGGCAGCGCCGGCTGGGACCAGGCCGTCGGCCAGAAGGTGACCTGGATGGTCAGCGGCGGTATCCAGAGCGCTTCGTTGACGCTCAATCCGCCCGACCTCGGTCCGATGCAGGTGGTGCTTTCCGTGCACAACCAGCAAGCCGACGCCACCTTCATCACCGCCCAGCCCGAAGTGAAGCAGGCGCTGGAAGCGGCCATGCCCAAGCTGCGCGAAATGATGGAACAGGCCGGCATCCAGCTCGGCCAAGCCACCGTCAATACCGGCATGCCCAACCAGCAGCAGAACGCCAACGGCCAGCAGGCGCGCGGCAGCTCTTCGCGCGGCACCTTCGGCAAGGATGACGAGGACGACGTCGCCATCGCGGCTGCGGGCGCCGCCACCGTCACCCAGAGCGGCGTCGGACTGGTGGACACCTTCGTCTGACCAGACCATGCCGCGCCGGCACGACGGCAAGATGGCTCGCAACAAAAAAAGCACTCGGGGAATAGCTTTATCGTCTGCGCAAGACTCAACAATAAGAATTCTTTGCCGATAAGCACACATCCAAGCAATACGCGCTGACGAACTGAAAGGAAACAGTAGATGGCAACAAAAGGAAAAGCCCCGGCCAAGGGAGCTGAAGCGGACGCAGCACCGGCGAAATCCAGCAAGAAGATGCTGTTCATCATCGTCGGCCTCGTGCTGGTGCTGGTGATCGGGGGCGCCGCGGCCTTCTTCATGATGGGCGGCAAGAAAAAAGGCGGCGAAGAAGAGCACGCGGAAGAAAAGTCTGAGGCCAAGGCGCCCACCTTCGTGGTCATCGAACCGTTCGTGGTGAACCTGCAGCAGGAAACCGGCGACCAGTACCTGCAAGTGGCGATGACGCTGCAAGTAGCCGACGGCGCGACCGCCGAGGCGCTCAAGCTGTACATGCCGCAGGTGCGAAGCCGCCTGCTGATGGTGCTGTCGAGCAAGAAAGCATCCGAACTGCTGACCAACGAAGGCAAGCGCAAGCTGACCGACGAAATCGTCGACCAACTGGGCGAGCCGTTCTCGGGCAAGGGCAAGGGACCGCAGATTACCGACGTCTTCTATACGTCCTTCGTCATCCAGCAGCAGTAAGCGCAGTCTGAAGAGTTAGACAAACATGGCCGAGCACTTTCTATCACAGGAAGAAGTCGATGCCCTTCTAAAGGGCGTGACGGGAGACGAAGACGAAGAAAAGGTCGTCGAAGAAGCTCCTGGTACGGTACGTACCTACAACCTGGCAACGCAGGAACGCATCGTCCGCGGACGCATGCCGACGCTCGAAATCATCAACGAGCGCTTCGCCCGTCTGTTCCGGATCGGCCTGTTCAACTTCATCCACCGCACGGCCGAGATCTCGGTCGGGCCGGTGAAGGTGTCCAAGTACAGCGAGTTCATCCGCAACCTGGTCGTGCCGACCAACCTGAACCTGGTCCATATCAAGCCCTTCCGCGGTATCGGGCTGGTGGTGTTCGACCCGCAGTTCGTGTTCATGCTGGTCGACAACATGTTCGGCGGCGACGGTCGTTTCCACACCCGCATCGAAGGTCGTGAATTCACGCCCACCGAGCAGCGCATCATCATGCGCGTGCTGGAAATCACCTTCGAGAACTACGCCAAGTCCTGGGAGCCGATCTACCCGATCGAATTCGAGTTCATCCGTTCGGAAATGAACACGCAGTTCGCCAACATCGCCACGCCGAACGAAGTGGTGGTCTCGACCACCTTCACCATCGAGCTTGGCCCCGTGTCGGGCGAAATTCACATTTGCACGCCCTACTCGATGATCGAGCCGGTGCGTGACCGCCTCACCAGCAGCATGCAGGGTGAGGCGCTGGAGGTCGACAAGCGCTGGATTCGCCTGATGAAACAGCAGATCCAGACCGCTGAAGTCGAACTGATCGTCAATTTCGGCACCGCCCGTGTGACCTTTACCGACCTGCTCAACATGCAGGTCGGCGACGTGATCCCGCTGCAAAGCAGCCAGACCGTCAATGCACAGGTCGACGGCGTGCCCGTGATGGAATGCAGCTACGGCCAGTCCAACGGCCAATACGCCCTGCGCGTCGAGAAGCTGCTGTCCATCACACAGGAAACACCAGAAAGCTTTCAAGGAGAGTAGTAATGGCTGATGAGAACGTAGAAGGTCAAGCCGCGGCGGAAGATGATCCGTGGGGCGCGGCAATGGCCGAACAGACGCAAGCCGAAGCAACACAGAAAAAAGGCCAGATGGAGGACGAGCAAGGCATCGCCGCCACCGCGGCCCAGGCCACCGTGTTCAAGGATCTGAGCTCGGCCGACATCCAGACCAACACGCCCAACGACATCGACTTCATCCTCGACATCCCGGTCCAGCTGACCGTGGAGCTGGGACGCACCAAGATCGCCATCAAGAACCTGCTGCAACTGGCGCAGGGCTCGGTGGTGGAACTCGACGGCATGGCCGGCGAACCGATGGACGTGCTGGTCAACGGCTGCCTGATCGCCCAGGGCGAAGTGGTGGTGGTCAACGACAAGTTCGGTATCCGTCTGACCGACATCATCACGCCGGCAGAACGCATCCGCAAACTGAACCGCTGATCGGGACGGCCGCGATTTGATGAAGCGCCTTTCCGCCGCATCCCATCCAAACCGCCCAAGGCGGACGCCGGCCAAACCGGCGTCCGCCCTGCTGTTTATGGGCGGCATATTCCTTCTTGCGCCGGCATGGGCGCAGACGGCTGCAGCGCCCGCCGCTCCCGCCGCGGCAGCCATGCCCTCGTCATCCGGCAGCGTCTTCACCATGCTGTTCGGCCTGATTGCCGTGCTGGCGCTGATGGTCGGCATCGCCTGGCTGTTCAAGCGCTTTGGCTTCGCGCAGAACTTGTCGGGCAATGCCGCGGCCAAAGTGGTCGGCGGCGTCAGCGTAGGCACGCGCGAGCGCGTTATGGTGATCGAGGTGGGCGAGCAATGGATCGTGGTCGGCGTCGCGCCGGGTCGCGTCAACGCGCTGGCCACCATGCCGCGCCAGGAGCACGTGGCGCCCCAGCAGGGCAACGCGGGCGCTCCGGCGTTCGCCTCCTGGCTCAAGCAAACCATGGACAAACGTAACGGCGGCGCCGCAGGCGGCAACCGCACAGGCAATGATGGCAGCACAACCTAACCCGCAAGGGAATCTTCTTCCGGCCTCTTCGGCCCCGCGCAATCCGGCCCGGCAGTTGCTGAAACAGGGCGCCGCGCTGCTGCGCTCCGGCCGTTTCTGGATCCTGCTGCTGCTGTGCCTGCCGCTGGCGGCCTCGGCCCAGCAAGGCATCCCCGCACTGAACAGCACGCCCGCGCCCGGCGGCGGCACGAACTATTCGCTGCCGATCCAGACGATGCTGCTGCTCACGTCGCTGTCGTTCATCCCGGCGGCGCTGCTGATGATGACCTGCTTCACGCGCATCGTGATCGTGCTGTCGCTGCTGCGCCAGGCCCTGGGCACGCAGTCCACGCCGCCGACCCAGGTGCTGGTCGGACTATCGCTGTTCCTGACCTTCTTCGTGATGGGCCCGGTGTTCGACCGCATCTACACCGAGGCCTACCAGCCCTTCTCGGAAAACAAGATCCAGATGATGGAAGCGCTCGACAAGGGCGCCGCCCCGCTGAAGGAATTCATGCTCAAGCAGACCCGCCAGGCCGACCTGGCGCTGTACGTCAAGCTCTCGCGCGGCCCCGAACTGCAGGGCCCGGAAGACGTGCCGCTGCGCCTGCTGGTGCCGGCCTTCGTCACCAGCGAGCTCAAGACCGCGTTCCAGATCGGCTTTGCGATCTTCATTCCCTTCCTCATCATCGACATGGTGGTGGCCAGTATCCTGATGTCCATGGGCATGATGATGATGTCGCCGGCCATCGTGTCCCTGCCCTTCAAGCTCATGCTCTTCGTCCTGGTGGACGGCTGGCAGCTGCTGATCGGCTCCCTCGCACAAAGTTTTTACTAGGAGAGCGAGATGACTCCTGAAAGCGTCATGACACTGGGCCGCCAGGCCATGGAAGTCACCCTGCTGATCGCCGCGCCGATGCTGTTTACGGCGCTGATCATCGGCCTGCTGGTCAGCATCTTCCAGGCGGCCACCCAGATCAACGAGCAGACCTTGTCGTTCATCCCCAAGCTGGTCGGCGTGTTCCTCGCGCTGATCATCGCCGGTCCGTGGATGCTGACGATCATCCTGGACTACATGCACACGATGTTCTCCGGCATCCCGGCGATGGTCCAGTAAGGCCGCGCCCTGCCGTCCCCCGTGGCGGCGCGCCGGCAACTTCTCCTTTCATGCTCACTTTCACCAGCCAGCAGCTCTACGCCTGGGTCGCCATGTTCATCTGGCCGGCCACGCGCGTGCTGGCCCTGATCGCCACCGCCCCGCCGTTCGGCAGCGCCAGCGTGCCGATGTTGGTGAAGGTGCTGCTGGGTCTGGCCATCTCCACGGTGATCGCGCCGGATGTGCCGGTTCCGGCGGCGCTGGACCCGACCTCCATGGCCGGCATCCTGATCCTGCTGCAGCAACTGCTGATCGGCGCGTCGATGGGGCTGGCCATGCGCGTCGTGTTCGCCGCGGTCGAAGCCGCCGGCGAACTGACCAGTTCCACCATGGGCCTGTCCTTCGCCGCGTTCTTCGATCCGCAAACGCAGGGCCGCACGTCGGTGGTCAGCCAATTGTTCTCCTTGCTGGCGACGATGGTGTTCCTGAGCCTGAACGGGCACCTGATCCTGCTGCAGGTCATGGCCGAAAGCTTCCATACCCTGCCCATTTCGGCGGCGCCCATGACCACCGAGGGCTTCCACCAACTGGCCCTGTGGGGGGCGAAACTGTTCAGCATGGGATTGCAGATGTCGCTGCCGCTGCTGATCGCCCTGCTCATCACCAACTTCGCGCTGGGCATCCTGACCCGGGCGGCGCCGCAGCTGAACCTGTTCGGCATCGGTTTTTCGATCACGATGCTGGCCGGCTTCGTGCTGATCGGTTTCGGCCTGCCCTATATGCTCACGCCCATGCAGCGCTTCCTGTCCGACGGTATCGAGATGGTCCGCCTGCTCGGCAGCGTGCCGTCGGTCAATGCCCTGCCCAAACCGTGAACCAAGATGTCGCTCATAGCCAATCAGGTAACTTCATGCAAACTTCAATCAACTGCGTTTAATATCCTTTTACAGCGCAGAAACTGAAAATTTACACAATTTGACATCTGCCCCGGGCCCCGACAGGCACACTTGCGCCCTGAGCTGTCAGCTCTCTTGCACCACCTGCCCTTTCCTTTTTCCGCTTCGCATGAATATCAGCCAGTTCCGCAAGCCGAAGTACCTCGTCTCAGCCATCCTCGTCGTCGCCATTGCCGGGTTCATCGCATACAAAGTCCTGACGCCGCCTCCGCCGCCGTCCTATCTCACCGCCACGGCTACCGTCGCCGACATCCAGGACGCCGTCCTGGCCAGCGGCACCGTCAAGGCCTACAAGCAGGTCAGCGTCGGCGCCCAGGCCTCGGGCCAGATCAAGTCGCTCAAGGTAGCCCTGGGTGACCAGGTCAAAAAAGGCCAGCTGGTCGCCGAGATCGACGCGCTGACCCAGGAAAATTCACTGCGCACGCAGGAGTACAACCTGCAAAACCTGCAGGCGCAGCTGCGCTCCAAGCAGGCGACGCTGAAGCAGGCGCAGCTGGCCTATGAACGCCAGAAGCTGATGCTGTCCGGCGACGCCAGCTCGCGCGAGAGCTTCGAAAGCGCCGAAGCCACGCTCAATACCACCAGGGCCGACATCGAGGCGCTGCAAGCACAGATCAGCGCCGGCCGCATCGCCGTCGACAATGCGCGGGTGACGCTCGGCTACACCCGCATCACCTCGCCCATCGACGGCCAGGTGGTCGCCATCGTGGCGCAGGAAGGCCAGACGGTGAACGCCGCCCAGAGCACGCCGACCATCATCAAGGTCGCGCGCATGGACACCGTGACCGTCAAGGCGCAGATTTCGGAAGCCGACGTGGTGCGGGTCAAGCCAGGCCAGCAGGTCTACTTCACCATCCTCGGCGACCCGGATCACCGCTACGACACCACGCTGCGCGCCATCGAGCCGGCGCCGGACTCCATCCTGCAGGACGACACCTCGACCACTTCGACCAGCACCAGCTCGAGCAGCAGCTCCAGCTCGACGGCGATCTACTACAACGGCCTGCTGGACGTGCCCAACAAGGACGGCAAGCTGCGCATCTCGATGACCACCCAGGTCAACATCGTGCTCTCGGGCGCCAAGGACGCGCTGATCGTTCCCTCGACCGCCCTGGGCGACAAGCAGCCTGACGGCTCCTACTTCGTGCGCGTGCTCGATGCGCAGGGCCATGCGCAGCCGCGCAAGGTGAAGATCGGCATCAACACCAACGCCCGGGTCCAGATCACCGAAGGCCTCAAGGCCGGCGAGCGCGTGGTGACCGGCACCGCCACCCCGGGCACGGCAGACTCCTCGTCCGAGCATCACGGCCCGCCGCCGATGATGTGAGGAACCGGCCATGACGACTGCCCTGCTTCAATTGCGCGGCCTGCGGCGCGACTTTCCCGCAGGCGAAGACACCATCACCGTGCTCAACGATGTCAATCTGGACATCAACGCCGGCGAGATGGTGGCCATCGTCGGCGCCTCCGGATCCGGCAAGTCCACGCTGATGAACATCCTCGGCTGCCTGGACAAGCCCAGCGCCGGCAGCTATCGCGTGGCCGGCCGCGAAACCGGCGAGCTCGATCCCGACGAACTGGCCCAGCTGCGGCGCGAGCATTTCGGCTTCATCTTCCAGCGCTACCACCTGCTGTCGGACCTGGATGCCACCGGCAACGTCGAGGTGCCGGCCGTCTATGCCGGGCAGGATCCGCAGCAGCGCCGCGCGCGCGCCGAGCAATTGCTGGCGCGCCTGGGCCTGGCCGAACGCACCCATCATCGCCCGGGACAGCTCTCCGGCGGCCAGCAGCAGCGCGTGTCGATCGCGCGCGCCCTGATGAACGGCGGCGACGTGATTCTGGCCGACGAACCCACCGGCGCCCTGGACAGCCACAGCGGCCATGAGGTGATGAACATCCTCAAGGAGCTGCACGCCGAAGGCCACACCATCATCATCGTCACGCACGACATGCAGGTGGCGGGCAACGCCCAGCGCATCATCGAAATCAGCGACGGCGTGATCATCGCCGATCGCGCCAGCACCTCGCCCGGCGCCGCCACGACGGTGCGCGGCGAGGGCATGCGCCGCGCCGAGAAGCGCAAGCAGTCCTCGCCCTGGCGCGCCTCGCTGGATCGCATGAAGGAAGCTTTCCGCATGTCGCTGCTGGCAATGAACGCGCATCGCCTGCGCAGCTTCCTGACCATGCTGGGCATCATCATCGGCATCGCCTCGGTGGTCTCGGTGGTGGCGCTGGGCAGCGGCTCGCGCGAACGCATCCTCTCCGACATCAGCTCGATGGGCACCAACACCATCGACATCTTCCCCGGCTCCGGCTTTGGCGACATGAAGTCCGCCGCCATCCGCACCCTCACGCCCGCCGACGCCCAGGCGCTGGCCGAGCAGAACTTCGTGGACAGCGTCACGCCCAGCGTGGCCACGTCCTCCTCGGCGCGCTACGGCAACATCTCGGTGACGGCCACCATCAACGGCGTGGGCGACCAGTATTTCCGCGTGCGCGGCCTGAAGATGGAACAAGGCAAGAGCTTCGATCCGGACGGCATCCGCGTCCACGCCCAGGAGGTGGTGATCGACTCCAACACCTATGAAAAGCTGTTCCCCGGCAAGGGCAATGCGCTGGGCGAGGTGATCTTCCTCGGCTCGGTGCCGTGCCGCGTGATCGGCGTGACGCAAAAGCGCGAGAACGGCTTCGGCAACAACAGCGCGCTCAACGTCTGGGTGCCCTACACCACGGCGATGAGCCGGGTCATCGGCCAGCGCTACCTCTCCGGCATCACCGTGCGGGTGAGCGACAAGGTGCCCAGCGCGGCGGCCGAAGAAGGCATCGTCAAGCTCATGACGCTGCGCCACCGGATCAAGGACTTCTACGTCTTCAACACCGACAGCATCCGCCAGACCATCGAGAAGGCCACCGCCACCATGACGCTGCTGGTGTCGATGATCGCGCTGATCTCGCTGGTGGTGGGCGGCATCGGCGTGATGAACATCATGCTGGTATCGGTCACCGAACGCACGCGGGAAATCGGCGTACGCATGGCCGTCGGCGCGCGCCAGGGCGACATCATGCAGCAGTTCCTGATCGAGGCCGTGCTGGTCTGCCTGGCCGGCGGCCTGATGGGCGTGCTGCTGGCGATGGGCTTCGGCGCGCTGTTCTCGCATTTCGTCAACAACTTCAACATGATCTATTCCAGCGCCTCGATCATCAGCGCCTTCGCCTGCTCGACCCTGATCGGGGTAATCTTCGGCTTCCTGCCGGCGCGCAACGCGGCCCGCCTGAACCCTGTCGACGCCCTCGCCCGCGAATGAACCTGCACGCCATGAATCCCTCGCCCCACACGTCGCGTCCCGCGATCCATCGCCTGGCCGCCGCCGTCTGCGCCGCATGCGCCATCAGCCTGCTGGCCGGCTGCGCCGCAGTCGTACGCACGCCCTACGAGGCGCCGCAGACGCAAACGCCGTCCGCCTGGACCAAGACCGGCACGGTCGCCGAAGTCACCGCCGACCATTGGTGGCGGGAGTTCGGCGACGCGGAACTGGAGCGCCTGATCGACGAGGCACTCAGCAAGAACAACGACCTGGCCGCAGCCGGCATCAAGGTGCGCAAGGCGCAACTGCAGGCAGGCCTGGCCGCCGATGCGCGCATCCCGGCCCTGGGCGCCAAGGTCTCCAGCACCGGCACCAAGGCGCTCGGCAACGGCAGCGGCGTCACCAGGACCAACAACAACGCCGTCACGCTGACCTATGAAGCCGACCTGTGGGGACGCCTGGAAGCCAACTACGACGCCAAGCGCTGGGAGGCGCTGGCCACCGAACAGGATCGCGAAAGCACGGCCCTCTCGCTCATCGGCACCACCGCCAACCTGTACTGGCAGGGCGCCTATTACAACCAGCGCATCGTGCTGGCCCAAGAAAGCATCGCCTACGCGCAGAAGACGCTGGATCTGGTGCGCACCCAATACGGCGCCGGCGCGGTTTCCTCGCTGGAGGTGCTGCAGGCCGAACAGAGCCTGATCACCCAGCAATCTTCCCTGGCGGACTTGGCGCGGCAGCGCGTGGAAAACGACAATGCGCTGTCCATTCTCTTCGACAGCCCGCCGGGAAAGACCATCGCCCTGCCGGCCCGCCTGCCGCAACAGGCGCTGCCGGATCTCGCGGCCGGACTGCCGGCCGAACTGCTGGCGCGCCGGCCCGACCTGCGCGCGGCGGAACTGCGCCTGCGCGAATCGCTGGCGACCGTCGACACCACCCGCGCCGCCTACTATCCCAAGGTCGCGCTGACCGGCTCGCTGGGCAGCAGCAGCGCCGCGCTGCTGAGACTGGTGCAGAATCCGTTCGCCTCGCTGACGGCGGATCTGACGCTGCCGTTCCTGCAATGGAACGAGATGAAGCTCAACGTGAAGGTGTCGCAGGCCGACTATGAGATCGCCGTCACGAACTTCCGCCAGACGCTCTACTCGGCCTTCAGTGACGTTGAAAACGCGTTGTCGGCGCGGCGCCAGTATGCCGAGCAGGAGACGCTGCTGCAGCGGAACCTGAAGGCGGCGCAAGATGCGGAAAGGCTCTTCGAACTGCGCTATCGCGCCGGCTCCGTCACCCTGCAATCCTGGCTGGACCAGCAGGACAAGCGGCGCACGGCCGAGAACTCGCTGGCCGACGTGCGCTTGAGCCGCCTGAAGAACCAGATGACGCTGTACCAGGCCCTGGGCGGCGATGCGCGCGTTCCGACAGCCGCGCCGCCAGAGCAGCAAGCCGCCGCATATTGAGGCGCGCGCGCTCTCTTCGAACATGCGCGGAAAATAAAAAAGGCGAACCTCGGTTCGCCTTTTTTTGCGCCTGGCTGCGACTGCAGCCTGCCGTCTTACTTCAGGTAGTTCAGCAGGGTCAGGCTGCTGGTGGACACAAACACCTTTTGCGCCGCCGACAAGTAGGTCTGCTTCAGCGTCAGGTCGCTGATCAGCTCGCTGACGTCTGCGGTATTACGACCCAGCATGTCGTTGATGCTGGCGGTGTAGTTCTGATCCTTCACCTTGCCGGCGGCATCCAGGCTGTCCAGCTCGTTCTGGCGCGAGCCGACCGAGGCGCTGACGGTGCCGACGTTGTCGATCATCGTATTGAAGGCGCCGTTGAAAGTGGCCAGCTTGCGCGTCAGGCTGGCCTGGCTGCCGGCGACCGGGGTACGCGCGGCATCGGCGGCATCCGACTTCAGCTTGGCTGCTGCAGCAGCCGAGAAGTTGGCGGCATAGTTCGGGTCCGAAGGATCGGTGGCATCCAGGGTTGCCTGGGCAGTCTTGTAGGCCTGGATCGGGAACTGGCCCGAACCGGCAGGATATTCGAAGGTGTTGGCCGCTTGCTCATCCGCCTTGTTGGCCGCTTCCGTCACGGGCACCGACAGCACGCTGATCAGGTTGTTCATGGTCTGGAAGATGTCCTGGCCATTGCCCTGGAAGATCGCCTGGCCGGACGCACTGATATCCATCTGGCGGGTCGAGTCCACCTGCAGCGACATGGTGCCCTGGTCGCCGTTGTAGACCGCGTTGCCGTTGCCGTCCAGCGTGAACGGCTGGGTGGTGCTCTTGAAGCCGGAGAACAGGTAGTTGCCCTGGCCATCGGTGGCGTTGGCGTAACCCAGCACTTCCTGGAAATTGCTCTTCAATTCGGAGGCCAGGTTGGCGCGCTCCGAGTTGCTGAAGGCCTGGTTGCCGGCCTTGATCACGTCCGACTTCAGCTTGGTCAGCATGTCGGTAAAGCTCGACAGCGTGCTCGACACCTGGGCCAGCGAACTGTTGGCGTTCTTGCGGTTGGTCTCGTACTGCGTGTTCAGGGCCTGGGTCTGGGTCATATCCAGCGCGCGGGCGGCGTTCACCGGGTCGTCCGAAGGCACCAGGACTTTCTGGCCGGCAGTCACCTGCTGGTTCAGCTTCAGGATCTGGCTTTGCATGTTGGTCAGATCGTTATTGCTGATCTGATACAGCATCTGGGTGCTAATACGCATGTCGGTCTTCCTCTAGATACTTAGCTGATCACCTGGAACAGCACGTTGAGCATGTCGCTGGCCGCCTGGATGATCTTCGCCGCAGCCTGGTATTGCTGCTGGTTCTTGATCATGTTGGCCAGTTCTTCGTCCTGGTTGACGCCCGACTCCGAGGACAGCTCGCCGGTAATCGCCTGAAGACGCGCCTTTTCGGCGGTGTTGGTGACGTTGATCTCGTTGGTCTTGTTGCCGATGGTGGCGACCAGTTGCGAGTACGAACCCTGATAGCTGGTGTTGCCGATCGTGTTCTTGGTTTGCAGGCCCGCCAGCAGCAAGGCATTGCGGTTGTCGGACGTACCGCTGGTGCTGGGCGACACGGTGAACTGGTCGCCGGCGGCCGGCTGGCCGGTGACGGCAAACGTCATGCCGCCCATCGTGTAGGAGTCGCCCGGCACGTACGCCAGGTTGGTCGCACCCGCCGCCACCGTGGTGGTGGTGCCGTCCTTGTGGGTGATCACCGCACCGCCCGCAGGAACCGGCGAAGACAGATTGAAGCCCACCGGCGCCGTGGTCGAATAGGTCATCTTCAACGGCGTGGCCAGCGGCGTGGCGAAATAACTCGAGCTCACAGACCCGGCACTGATCGTCGCGGTGCCCTTGTTGCCGGCAACCGGCGTGAACTTGAAGTTGTCGCCGGTGGCTGGCGTACCGGACAACGTGAAGCTCACGCCGCCGCTGGTGTAGGTAGAACCTGCCGAATACGGAATCGGCGCGCCGGCGGCATAGGTAGTCGACGTGCCGCTGCTGTTGGTGACGACGATCGACGGCGCCGGCGTCACGCCGGTCCAGCTCGCTGTCAGGTTCGGACCTGCCGACACGGCGAAGTTGAGGGTCGATCCCTGTACGAAAGTCGACGTGTCCAGCGAGGAATTGGAGACAATGCCGCTGCCGGTATTGCCGGTGGTGGTCAGTCCCACGGTACTGGCCGCATTTCCACCGGTGACAATAGGAGCAGCTGCCGCAATCAACTGCGTGTTGCTCATTGCCATCGTCAAGGCAGCCGCGCCATTGACGGTCGGCTGGACCTTGAAGCTGTCGCCCGCCGCCATGGTGGGCGCACCCGGCGTCGGCGTGGCGCCGTTCGAATACGTGACGCCATCCACGGTCAGCGGGAAGCCGCCCGCGGCAACGGTGGTCTTGGTGTTGTCGGACAGACGGGTCAGCGTGTAATTGGTGCCGTCATAGGACAGCGTGTAGTCGCTGGTGGTCAGCGCCGAGGCATTGGAGATCGTCGCCGTCAGGGCAGCCGTGCCGCTGTTGCCGGTTTTGCCGATGACCACCGGCGGGGCAACATTGAACATGTTGGTGCCCTGCACGCCATTCTGGTCCAGCCCGAGCTTTTGCTGGTCATTGACGGTGGTGCCCAGCACGGTCGCAATACGGCCCAGCGAGTTCTGCGCCGGATCCAGCGTTTCGGTGCGGTACTTCAACAGGCCGCCCAAACTGCCGCCATCGTAGAAGAAACTGTCGGGAATGATGGAGGTACCGCCGCCTGCCAGCGTATAACCGATCTGCAGACGGGTGAGGTCGTCGCTGGAAGGTGTTGCCACCAATGTCGACGGCTGCTCGCCAATGACCAGCGGCTGGCCTGAACCGATGAACACGCTCACCGATCCGTTGTCCTGCGGCACGGTGCTGACCTTGACGTACTTGTTGATGTTGGCGATCACCTGGTCGCGCTGGTCCAGCAGGTCGTTCGGCGCCTGGCCTCCGCCCGAACCCTGCGCCTTGACGATGGCCTTGTTGAGCTCGGAGAGCTGGGTCGCGTAGGAATTGAGCGTATCGACCGTCGAGGTGATCTGGTTGTTGACGCTGGTGCGGCTCTGCGCGAGCTGGTCGTTCAGGCTCTGGAAGCGTGCCACCAGGGTCGACGCCATCGACAGCACCGATTGGCGCGAAGCGTCGGTGTTGGGGTTCGAGGCGAAGTTCTGGACCGACTTGAAGAAGTCCTGAAGCGCAGGCGACAGGCCGGCATCGCTGTCGGCCAGCAGATTGTTGATCTGCGAAATCTGCGAATAGTAGGAGTCCAGCGAGCTGGCGCTGGTCTGCGAGGCCAGCTGCTGCTTGACCAGGAAATCGTTATAGACGCGCTTGATCTCTGCAACCTGGGTACCCTGGCCGACGAAACCATAACCGTAGTTGATGCCGCCGGCGGTAGTTTGCACGACGACCTGACGGTTATAGCCAGGAGTGGTGGCGTTCGAGATGTTGTGGCTGGTGGTGGCTTGCGCCGCCATGGCCGCCTGCAACGCGCTCTGTCCGATGCTGAAGATGTTTGTTGCCATGCTAGGTCGTCGTCCTGAAAGCTTTTAGCGGAATAACCAAGTCAACGGCACGCTTTACAAAAACTTTAGACGATGCAGGCCGAAATTGTTTCCCGGCCGGAACGGATCAGCTTTTGGCGCGCACTTATGCCGACAGGGATTGGCGAATGATGCGCGAGAGCTTCTCGGCGTAATGCGGGTCGGTCGCGTAACCTGCGCGCTGCAGGCCGTAGGCGAAGCCGTGCGCGTCCTGGGCGCTGGCCAGCACCTTCTCATAACGCGGATTGCTTTTCAGCAAGTTGGCGTAGTCCTTGAAGGCATCCGCATACGAATCGTAGGCGCGGAATTTTTCGACGCGCTTTTGCGGCTTGCCGTTGATGTATTCGATCGTGGTCGCTTCGACAACCTTGCCGGTCCAGTTGCCGGTGGCCTTGATGCCGAAGAGGTTGTGCGCCGAACGGCCGTCGCGGGTGACGATTTCCTTCTTGCCCCAGCCGGTTTCCAACGCGGCCTGCGCCAGCATGAACTTGGCCGGGATGCCGGTGATCTTGCTGGCCATCTCGGCGTCGGCCTGCAGGCGGTTCTGGAAAGCCTCGACGTGCGCCGGCTTGTTGGAGCTGCGGCGCTGCTTGTTGCGACCGTCCTGGTCGGTGCCCTCGGCCGCCTGCTGGGCGGCGAAGCTCTGGATGAACTTGGCGCGGTCGGCCTCGCTCATGTCCTTGACCAGCGGAATGCCCATCGGCAGGCCGTCGTCCTGCTGCTGTCCGTCCAGGTCCTGCGCATCGGGCAGCTTCTTGGGCAGCGAAGCCGACAGCTGGCGCGTCAGCACATCGGCCAGGCCGATGCCTTTCTGGGCCAGGTTCTGGCTCATCTGCTGGTCCAGCATGGACGTAAACATCTTGGTCTGCTCGTTGTCGAACGGACCGTTCTGCGGCGTGGCGTCACGCATGCTCTTCATCATCATGTTCAGGAACAGCGCCTCGAACTGCTTGGCCGCCCCCTTGATCGCCTCGGGCGAGTTGCCGTTCTGACGGGCGGCTTCGCGCAGGCCGTTCAGCCCATTCGCATCGACGGCCAGATTCTCGGTCGGATTGGATGGGTTGATCTTGTTGAGCATGGATTACCTTGGTTGAGAGAACGTTTCTTGTCGGATCGTGCAACGGCGCCCTGCCCGCCAGCTTTAATCGTCTTTTACTCGTCTCGTTAAGCCGCGAAAATAAGCCGCTTGAATCGCTGTTAAATCACTTCAAGTTCTGCGCGCAACGAACCGGCCGCCTTCATCGCCTGCAGGATCGCCAGCAGATCCTGGGGCGTGGCGCCGATGGCGTTGAGCGCCTTGACCACCTCGGCCAGCGAAGCGCCGCCCTTGAGCAGCATGACCTTGCCCGGCTCCTTGTTGATCGAGATCTGGGCATTCTGCACCGCCGCGGTATTGCCGCCGGCCAGCGCGTTGGGCTGGCTGACCGCGTTGTCGGCCTGGATCACCACCGACAGATTGCCGTGCGACACCGCGCAAGTGTCGAGCATCACGCTCTGGTTCATCACTACGGATCCGGTACGGGCGTTGAGGATCACCTTGGCGGCCAGCTTGCCCGGCGTCACGTCGACGTTCTCCAGCGCGCCCAGGAAGGCCACCCGGTCGCCACTGGAAATCGGCGCGCGCACGCGGATCACGCGGCCGTCCTGCGCCACGGCGGTATCGGTGCCGAAGCGCTTGTTCAATGCGTCCACCACACGGCTGGCGGTCGAAAAGTCGTTGTCGTTCAACTCCAGCATCACCATGTCGCCGCCGCCCAGGGCGCTGGGCACGGCGCGTTCCACCGTGGCGCCGCCCGAGATCCGGCCGGCCGACAGCTGGTTGATGACGGTGCTGCTGCCAGCGGCCGAACCGCCGGCGCCGCCGACCACGATGTTGCCCTGGGCGATCGCATAGATCTGGCCGTCGGCGCCTTTCAGGGGCGCCATCAGCAGCGTGCCGCCGCGGATGCTCTTGGCGTTACCGATCGAAGACACGGTGACGTCGATCAACTGGCCGGGCTGGGCGAAGGCAGGCAAAGTCGCCGTCACCATCGCTGCCGCGACGTTCTTCAACTGCATATTGCTGCTGGAAGAGCTCGGCACGTTCACGCCCAGCTGCTGCAGCATGCTGATCACGCTTTGCACGGTAAACGGCGTCTGCGTGGTCTGGTCACCGCTACCATCGAGGCCGACCACGAGACCGTAGCCGACCAACTGGTTTTGCCGCACGCCCTGGATGCTGGCGAGGTCCTTCAAGCGTTCCGCATGGGCCGGCATGGCGGCTGCCAGGCACAGGCCGGCCGTAGCCACGGCCGCCAGCGCCTTGCGCGTCAGATGCTTCATGTCCATTGCGGTAAATCCTTTCCTAAACATTAAACTGCCACTCCATCAGAAAGGAGAAACGCTGAAGAAGAAACGGCCCAGCGAAGACATGAAGTCTGCCATGTCGACGCGGGTATTGGTACGGTATTCGACCTTGGCGTCAGCCACCAGGGTCGACGAAACGGTATTGCCGGTCTGGATGTTGTCCGGGCTCACGGTGCCGGAGAAGCGCACGTACTCCACGCCCTTGTCGAGCGCGACCTGCTTCTCGCCGCTGACCACCAGGTTGCCGTTGGGCAGCACCTCGACCACGGTCACGCCGATGGTGCCGGTGAAGGTGTTGCTGGACGAGGTGGCGCCCTTGTCTTCAAACTTGGCCGACGAAGAGCCGCTGGCCGACAGCTCCTTGATGGAGGTGCCGAAGATGGTCGGCGCGGGCGAAGCGACAGCGCCGGTCTTGCTGGCCGAACTGCCGGCGGACTTGCCGGCGCTGGTCTTCTCGTTGATCACGATGGTGATCGTGTCGCCCACCAGGCGCGCGCGGCGGTCTTCCAGCAAGGGGCGATAGGCCGCCGACTGGAAGATGGCGCCCGAGGTGGCCGGCGCATACGAAGCCGGCTGCGGACGCGCGCTCGTCGGTCCCTTGACGATGGTATCGGGCACCGTGGTGCAGCCGGCGACGGCAAATGCACCCGCGATGGCGGCCAGTTTCAGCAAGCTGTTCATATCTGCCTCGTCCTTCTTCAAACGCACACTGCGTACTACCAATTCAAACACCTTCAACACGCGATTACAGCTGCGAAATCTTGGCCAGCATCTGGTCGGAGGTGGTGATCGCCTTGCTGTTGATTTCATAGGCGCGCTGGGTCTGGATCATGTTGACCAGCTCTTCCACCACGTTGACGTTGGAGGTTTCCACATAACCCTGCCACAGCGCGCCGGCGCCGTTGGTGCCCGGGGTGTTGGGGTTGGGCGTGCCGGAGGCGGCGGTCTCTACGTAGAGGTTCTCGCCGCGGCTTTCCAGGCCGGCCGGGTTGATGAAGGTGGCGACCTGGATGGTGCCGATCTGGGTGGTGGCGGTGGAGCCGGCCTGCATGATCGACACGGTGCCGTCACGGCCCACGGTCAGCTTGGTGGTGTTGAGCGGAATGGTGATCGGCGGCTGCAGCGTGTAGCCGCTGGAGGTCACCATCTGGCCCTGGCTGTCGGTCTGGAAGGCGCCGTCGCGGGTGTAGGCGGTGGTGCCGTCCGGCAGCAGGATCTGGAAGAAGCCCGCGCCCTGGATCGCCAGGTCCTTGTCGTTGTTGGTCTGGTTGACGTTGCCCTGGGTGAAGATGCGCTCGGTGGCCACCGGACGCACGCCGGTACCGATCTGCAGGCCCGACGGCAGCTGCGTCTGCTGCGAGGACTGGGCGCCGGGCTGGCGCACGGTCTGGTACAGCAGGTCTTCGAACACGGCGCGCGAACGCTTGAAACCGTTGGTGCTGACGTTGGCCAGGTTGTTCGAAATCACGTCCAGCTGCGTCTGCTGCGCATCCAGGCCGGTCTTGGCAATCCAAAGGGAACGAATCATTTATTTCTCCGGTAATCGGCGCCAGGCGCCAATTGCTACATCAATCAGGACAACGACAGGATCTGGGTCGCCTTGGACGAATTGTCCTGGGCGGTCTGGATCATCTTCATGTTCATTTCGAACTGGCGCGACAGGTTGATCATGTTGACCATCGCCTCCACCACGTTCACGTTGCTGCCTTCCAGCGCACCGCTGGCCAGGCGCACGTTGGCGTCGGGTTGCGCCGCGCCGGTGATGGTGCGGAACATGCCGTCGTCGCCGCGCTTCATGTTCTTGTCATCGGGGTTGACCAGCTTGATGCGGCCCAGCACGTTGACCGCATTGGGAATGCCGTTGGTGGGAATCGACGACACGGTGCCGTCGGCCGCAATCGCCACGGTCACATCCGGCGGAATGGTGATCGGACCGCCATCGCCCAGCACCGGCTGGCCGGTCTGGGTCTGCAGCACGCCGTTCTCGTTGATCTTGAAGCTGCCGTTGCGGGTGTAGGCTTCCGCGCCGTCCGCCGTCTGCACCGCGATCCAGCCGCGGCCCTGCACCGCCACATCCAGCGAGCGGCCGGTATCCTGGATCGGGCCTTGCGAGAAATCGTTGCCGGCGGTGGAATCCACCACGAAAGCGCGGGTCGGCAGGCCATCGCCCTTCACCGGCGCCGAACGGAATGTATTGAGCTGCGCGCGAAAGCCCGTCGTGGTGGCATTGGCCAGGTTGTTGCTGGCGGTAGCCTGTTGCTCAAGCGTGTGCTTGGCGCCCGACATCGCTGTATAGACCAGACGATCCATAAAACCCCTCTGCGCGGCGCCCTGCTGCGGCGCCGCTGATTGAAACCGGCTGCCGACGGCGCCGGCAGCCTTGAAACCTGCGCGCCTGACGGCGCGCGTCCATCAGGCGATCAGCGCAGGCTGACCAGGGTCTGCAGAACGGTATCCTGCACCTTGATGGTTTGCGAGTTGGCCTGGTAGACGCGCTGGGCCACGATCATGTTGACCAGCTCGGCGGTCAGGTCGACGTTGGAGTCTTCCACCGCGCGCGCCTGCAGCGTGCCGAAGGTGCCGGTGGTCGGCTTGCCAAGCAAGGGAGTGCCTGCTGCGGCAGTCGCTTGATACAAGTTGTTGCCCAACGGTTGCAGGCCGTTCGGATTGGCGAAGTTCACCAGCACCACGCTGCCCAGGTTCTTGGTCTGCTGGTTACTGTAGGAGCCGACGATGGTGCCGTCCTTGTCGATCGAGAAGCTCGACAGAGTGCCCGGCGCCATGCCGTTTTGCGATTGAGCCAGGTTGATGAATGCTGAACCTGTTTGCGTCGAGCCGGCATAGTCCACGGTCATCGACGACAACGTGCCGCCACCGACAGCGAAAGGCAAACTCGCAGCGTTATTCGAGTTGTTCAGGTTCAGCGTCATCGTGCTGGTGCTGGTCAGAATGCCGCTGGAATTGAAAGTCATCGAACCAATCGACTGCGGCGTAGTGGAACCGGGGGCAGTGGTCAACAATGTACCGTTGACGGTGGCGTAGACGTTCCAGGTGGTCGTCGGCGGCGGGCCCACGACCGGGTTATTCTTCACGTAGTACGTCTGCACGCTGTATGGGTTGCCGAGACTGTCATAGACGGTGACGCCAGTCGAATTGTTATACGTACTAGCATTGGCCGGGTCGAACGGCGTCACGGTCGGAACAGTCAAGCGCGAGTCAAGATTGACCTTGGTCGAAATCGAGGTCGTCGCGGTCGCGGGCAAAGCCGACGTATTGATCTGCAGAGGCACAGGATCGCCACCGGACACGCCCGCCGCATAGCCCATCAGAAATGCACCGTTCATGCTCGGATTGATGATGTAACCGTTCTTGTCCAGCTGAAACTGCCCGTTGCGACCATATAGCGGCGATTTATCCTGCAAACTGCCCGCCAACTGGAAGAAACCGTCGCCGTTGATGGCGATATCCAGCGGGTTGCTGGTAGAGGTGATATTGCCTTGGGTGAACGCCTGGGCCACGTTGGCCACGGTCACGCCGATACCGACCGGCGAGTTGCCGGAGCGGTTCATCGAGTTCGCGTACATGTCCGCGAATTGCGTCTGCGACTGCTTGAAACCGACCGTGCTGGCGTTGGCCACGTTATTACCGATGACGTCCAGGCTCTTAGCTGCGCCATTCAGTCCGCTCAGACCTTGTTGAAAACTCATGTGATACCCCTTTGCCCCGAAAGTTGTCGGTAATAACGATTAGAGAATTTGCACAACATCGGTCGGCTTGATGGTGCCGATGTTGGAGACGTTCAGTTTCACGCCGTCGGACGCGGTGGTCACGCTGGCCACGGTGCCGAAGGCCAGTGCCGTCGCGTTCACGGCGGTGCCGTTGTTGGACGCGGTCACGGTGAAGGTGTACTTGCCGTCGGCGGCCTTGCTGCCGGCGTCGTTGGTGCCGTCCCAGATGATGGGCACCGAGCCCGAGGCCTGGGTGCCCAGGTCCATCGTGCGCACCACGGCGCCGCTGGAATCCTTGATGGTGACGACAACGGAGGACGCGCTGGAATCCAGGTTCACGCCGAACACCGCCTTTTGCGAGGTGGTTTCGGTGCCGTCGTCGGCCTTGGTGGTATCGGAGGTCAGCTGGAGGTTGTTGCCCGGGGCCAGCACGCTGTGGCCGATCATGTTGGCCGATTGCAGCGCCTGCGAGGAATTGAGGTTGCCCATCAGCGTGGCCAGCGTGGAATTGAGCTGGCTGATGCCCGAGACGGTCGACAGCTGGGCCATCTGCGTGGTCATCTGCGAGTTGTCCATCGGATTGCTGGGATCCTGGTTCTTCATCTGCGCGATCAGCAGCGACAGGAAGCGGTTCTGGATCGCTTCCGGGCTGTTGTCGTTCAGGCTGGAGCTGCTGCTGGTCGAGCTGGTGCTGCTCGTGCCGTTCATGGTGGTGAGCAGGTCGCTGGATACGGTAGTCATGGCGTGGATTCCTTTTATTGACCGATGGTCAGAGTTTTAACCAGCATGGCCTTGGCGGTGTTCATGGTTTCCACGTTGGTTTGATAAGAACGCGAGGCGGAGATCATGTTGACCATCTCCTCGACCGGGTTGACGTTGGGCATGGCCACGTAGCCGTTGGCGTCGGCCATCGGGTGCTTGGGATCGTAGACCAGCTTGGGCGGCGCCTGGTCTTCGACCACTGCCGCGACCTTCACGCCGCTGTCCTTGATGCCGCCCACGGGGATGGCCTGGAACACGACCTGCTTGGCCTTGTAGGGAGTACCGTCCGGGCTGGTGGCGCTGTCGGCGTTGGCGATATTGCTGGCGGTGGCGTTGAGTCGCTGCGACTGCGCGCTCATGGCCGATCCGGCAACATTGAAGATGTTGGAAAGAGACATGGCTTATTAACCCGGTTGGATGGCGTTGGTCATGGCCTTGATCTGGCCGTTGACTGCGGTGACACCGGCCTCATAGCGAATGCCGTTGTCGACGAATTCATTGCGCTCGACGTCCAGGTCGACGGTGTTGCCGTCGACGCTGCCCTGGGTGACCGGACGGTACAGCAGCGGCGAGCCGCCAATGGTGCTTTCACCCGTGCCAACGGCCGTCCCGGCCACATGGCTGGCGGACGTGCGCGCCATCTGCAGCGGCGGCAAGGCGGTCTGCTTGTTGTCCAGGGCGTTTTTCAGCGTATCGGCGAAGTTGACGTCGCGCGCCTTGTAGTTGGGGGTATCCGCGTTGGCAATGTTCGAGGCCAGCACCTGTTGGCGCTGGGAGCGCAGGTTCAGCGCCAGCTCATTGAAGCGGAAGTAGTCGTCGAGCTTAGAGACCATCAGGCCCTCCAGAAATACCGGCGCCGCTCAAGTTCTCGCGGACTTCGCCGATGATGGAATTACGTAGGCTTGATCATACGTTTCACCCCGAATCTTTAATGGGCGATAAGGAGAGAAAAGCCTCCCCTGTTTCCGCTTTTGACCTCGCGCGCGCGAAGTAACATTGCTGCCAAGATTCGCCAATGCCCCGCTGCACGGGGAAGTTGCAAAAAATGAAACAGCCCTACCGCGCATTGCGCCACGCCTTCGCCACCCTGGCCCTGCTGGGTTGCGGCCTGGCAGCCTCGGCTGTTGCCGTAGCACAAAACGATCCGAACTCCCCGCAACGCCAGAACTTGCAGGAACTACAACAAACGGCGGAACAGTTTCTCAAAAGCCAGACCTCGGGCCTTCCCGGCAGCGTGACCGTCACCGTAGATCCGGTGGACTCCCGGCTGAACCTGGCCTATTGCATCGAACCGCAAGCCTTCATGCCGAACGGCGCCCGCCTTTGGGGTCGGACCACCATCGGCATCAAGTGCGTGGCACCCTCCCCCTGGACCGTCTATGTACGGGCCAACGTGCAGGTGATTTCGGACTATCTGGTCGCCGCCGTGCCGCTGGCCCAGGGACAGACCATCAGCGCCGGCGACATCACCCGCGTGCGCGGCGACATGTCCAGCTTGCCCAGCGGCGTCGTGACCGAAGAGTCGCAGGCCGTCGGCCGGGTCGCCGCCATGTCGGTGCGCGCCGGCACGCCGTTGCGCATGGATGCGATCCGCAACCAGCGCGTGGTACAACAGGGACAGCCGGTCCGCGTGGTCTCCAACGGCCCGGGCTTCCAGATTTCGACCGAGGCGCGCGCCCTGACCAATGCCAACGAAGGGCAGATGGCGCAGGCCCGCACGGCCGCCGGACAGGTGGTCAGCGGCGTGGCCAAGGCAGGCGGGATTCTGGAAATCAACTATTAATAGAGGGCAATAATTTCCCGAGGGAATGCTTGCTCCCGATTGTGTAAAGAAAAATGTGCCGAAGGCCTAAATTTGAGGCTGCGGATGTTAAAGTTTGCGGAAAATTCGCCGATAATCTTAGCGACAGGCGGGCGCGTTGCGCCTCCACCTTACAAGGAATACTGCCGTGAACGTTAATGACGCCCTCAAATCCACTGCCGGCCGCACAACCGAGCAGACCCAGACCCCGCCGCGCAACGGCCCGCAGTCTGGCGCCGCGGCAGGCAACAGTGCAGCGGCAACCGCCGCAGCTTCGGACAGCGTGCGCTTGTCCTCTACCTACCAGTCCCTGGAAACCAAGGCTGCCAGCACCAGCGGCAGCTTCGACGCCAAGAAGGTTGCCGAAATCAAGGCCGCCATCGCCAACGGCACTTTCCAGGTTGATCCGGAGAAAGTGGCCAGCGGCCTGCTCGACACCGTCAAGACGCTGATCAGCGCACGCAAGGCTTAACGATTCATACGGATTTCGGCATGAGCAACCCCGCAAGCAATCTGCCCCTGGAAAAAGCCGCTCTGGTTCGCCTGATCGGAAAACTCCAGCAGGAACAAGCGCTGCTGTCGGAAGCCAGCGCCGAAGGCATGACCGACATCATCAGCGAAAAAGCCAACATCGTTGCCGAAATGACCACCCTCGCCGGCAACCGCCATCGCCTGCTTGCGACCGTGGGCTACGCCGACGATGAAGCTGGCATGCAAAAATGGATGAATGAACAAGGTTCGGATGCCGACAAGGATGTCTGGGCCGATCTGTTCGAACTGGCGCAGGACGCCAAGGAACTGAACCGCATCAACGGCTTGCTGATCGGCAAGAAGCTCTCGATCAACCAGAGCGCGCTGACCATCCTGCAAGGCAAGACCGGCACCGGCAGCTTCTACGGCCCGGACGGCCAGAGCAGCATCAAATCCTCGGGCCGCCGCCTCGGCGTTGTCTGAAGCGAAAGATCGAATGACATGAAAAAGCCCGGCGATGCCGGGCTTTTTTGTTGCATTTGGAGAATCAGGACAGCGCCGGAAAAGCGCCTCAGCTGGCCACGCCCGTCCAGGCATGCTCGCGCAGATAAGAGCGCATGCGTGAAATTGCCTGGCTGTGCAGCTGGCACACGCGCGACTCGGACACGCCCATCACGGCGCCGATTTCCTTCAGGTTCATTTCCTGCTCGTAATACAGGCCCATCAGGATCTGCTCGCGCTCGGGCAGCGCGCGGATCGAATCGACCACGGCTTCGCGGAAGCCGCCATTGATCAGGTTCTGGAGCGGGTCATCGGACTCGGCGGTCTGGTAGCGGTCAAGGAAATGCTCATGGCCGCCGTCGTCGTCGTGAAAATCCTCGTAGTAGATCAGCTGATGGCCGCCGCACTCGGTGAGCAGGGACTGGTATTCGGCCAGGCTGATCTTCATGTGCTGCGCGACTTCATTCTCCTGCGGCTGGCGCCCCAGCTGCTGCAGCAGCGACTGCATCGCCTCTTCCACCTTGCGCGCGTTCTGGCGGATGCTGCGCGGCAGCCAGTCGCTGCTGCGCAGCTCGTCCAGCATGGCGCCGCGGATGCGTTGCACGGCATAGGTCTCGAACTGCGCGCCGTGGGTCTCTTCGTAACGGTTGACCGCATCCAGCAGGCCCATCATGCCGGCCTGGATGAGGTCGTCTACCTCGACGCTAGGGGGCAATTTCGCCTTCAACTGATGCGCCAGCTTCTTGACCAGCGGCGCATGCAGCTCCAGCAAATCATTCTTGCCTGTTTTTCCCTTGACGTTATACATGCACGTCACACTCCGAGACTTGCACCGTCGGTTGCCATTCCGTAAGTGCTGCGAGCCGCTTCCGGCTCTACAAAACGCTTGGCCAGGCGATGGAAAGCGATCGTTGCGCCCGCGAACGGGAACACGTCCATCACCGCCCTGCCTTGCCCGCACGCCCGCCGGATGTGGTCATCGGCGGGGATCGATCCGAGGAATTTCAACTGCGCCGCCAGATAACGGCTGGCGGCCTGCGCCATGTTGGCATAAACGGTCTGCGCCTCGGCCTCGGTCGCATCGTTGACGATGAGGCTGAACGGGCGCCGGCCGATACGGTCGCTCAAGCTCTTCAGCAACACGTAGGCCGCCTTGATGGACGATGCCGTGGTGGAAACCTGGATCACGATTTCCCCCATTTCCATGGTCGGAACCGGCAACGACATGTCGTCGGCCATTACACCGTTGACCAGCGTGATTTCGGCTTGTTCAATCAAGCTGTCGAAGATCTCGGCCAGCCGCCCCGCCAGGGGATTGTTCGAGGCGGGCACGGCGCGACGGGCGATGCGCGCCATCGAGAAGCCTTCCGGCAACAGGCGCATCGCCTCATGCATGGGGCGTTCCTTGCGCGCAACTTCCTGCAGCGTGGCCACGTCGTGGCGCAGGCCGATGCGGGTCAAGAGCCCCGACGAAGCGACGCCGCCGTCGACCACCAGCACGTTATGGTTGGCCTGGGACAAGGACGCCGCCAGATTGATCAGCATCGCACTCTTGTCCTCCTCGCCCAATACGGAGAAGAAGGTGAACAGCCGCGGCACCGGACGCTCCAGCATCCGGCGCAAGCCTGCTGCCTGGTCGATGTCGTAACTAGCCAAAACTCACCTCGCGCAAGCCTTTGTCGTTCATGGACAGCGCCGTGGGACCGACGACGCCGGGCAACTCGCCGTCCTGGAATTCGAACGGGGCGGTTTCGCGCTTTTGCTTGAAGGCGCGGTCGGCCAGGTAGAGCTTGTTGGCCACGTGCAGGTCTTCCGGCACGCGCTGGCCGTTGGCCACGTAGTGCAGGTTGAGCTTGTGGCGGATCACCACGTCCAGCACGTTGCCGATGGTGGCGGCTTCGTCGAGCTTGGTGACGATGCAGCCGGCCAGGCCCGAACTGGAGTAGGCGTGCACGACTTCGTTCAGGGTGCCGCCGGTGGCCGTCGCGTTCAGGCACAGCAGGCGCTTGATGTCGACGCCGGCGCCCGCCAGCATCGTGTCCTGCTCGGCGACCATCTGGTCGCGCTGGCCCACGCCGGCGGTATCGATCAGCACCGTGTGCTTGCCCTTGAGCTCTTCAAGCGCGATGCGCAGGTCGGTCTCGTCCTTCACCGAGTGCACCATCACGCCCAGGATCTTGCCGTAGATGCGCAGCTGTTCGTAGCCGCCGATACGGTAACCGTCAGTGGTGATCAACGCCAGCTTGCCGGAGCCGTGGCGCATCACGCAGCGCGCCGCCAGCTTGGCGGTGGTGGTGGTCTTGCCCACGCCGGTGGGTCCGACCAGGGCGAAAACGCCGCCGTTTTCCAGCAGCTCGTTTTCATTGCCCAGGGTGCTCAGGTTGCGCGCCAGGACCGACTTGACCCAGAACATGATGTCCTGGTTCTTCGAATTGGTGGGCAGGTTCTCGGTGATCAGGCGCGACAGGCTGGCCGAGAAGCCGGCCGCCAGCATTTCCTTCATGACCTGGCCCTTGAGCGGCTCGCGCTTTTGCGTGCCGCCCCACGAAATTTCCGCCAGCTGGGTTTCCAGCACGCCGCGCATGGAGCGGATTTCGGTCATCACTTCCGACAGGATTTCGTCGTAATCCTTGCCGTCGAATTCCGGCAGCGCCGAACGCGGACGCTGGTCCTGCTCGCCCTGGGCGTCATGCTGTTGCGCTTCACGGTGCTGGCTCGCGTTGCCGCCGCGGCTGCGCCAGACGCGCGCGTCCGCGGCCGGCTCCGCCTCACGGGTGGGAATGCGGCCCAGCGGCTGCTGGTCCAGCAAGGGCGACTCCTCCTGGCGCGCCGCGCGGGACGGCTGCTGCGCGATGGGAGAAGACAGCAGCGCCGGACGCTTGGGCTGCTGCGCCGGCGGCAAGCCCGACTGCTGCTGCAGCGACGCCGCCTGCGGGCCGCCTGCGGCCTGGCGGGTGCCGTTCGGACCGACCAGCGAGGTCATGTCCTCGTTGGCCATGGCGAGGATCTCCACGCCATCGGGAATGTTGCGATTGGAGAGAATGACGGCGTCCGGACCCAAAGCCTCGCGCACCTGGCGCCACGCCTCGCGAGACGAATTGGCGATAAATTTCTTGACGTTCATGCTTGCCCTCCAACTAGGCTGGTAACTTTAATCGTTTTCGACTCTGGAACTTCGGCGTGCGACAGCACGCGCAACTGCGGCAGCGCACGCCGCAAGAAGCGCGCCAGCAAGGTACGCAGCGGCGCCGACACCAGCAGCACCGCGGGCAATCCCATCTGTTCCTGGCGCTGCGCCGCAATCTCGGTCTGCATGACCAGCGAATCGGCCAGGCCCGGCTCGATGCCGCCGCTGTCGCCGCCGGCCTGCAGCGCCTGCAGCAGCAGACGTTCGAGCTTGGAGTCCAGCGCCATGACCGGCAACTCGTTCTCCCCCGGGAAGATCTGCTGCACGATCGCGCGGCCCAAGGCCATGCGCACGATCGCGGTAAGCTCGCTGGGCTCCTGGATGCGCGCCGCATTCTCCGCCACTGCTTCGATGATAGTGCGCATGTCGCGGATGTGCACGCCTTCCATGAGCAGGTTCTGCAATACTTTTTGCAAGGTGCCCAGCGGCAGCATCTTCGGCACCAGGTCTTCGACCAGCTTGGGCGCGTCCTTGGCCACATGGTCCAGCAGGCTCTGCACTTCCTGGCGCCCCAGCAGCTCGGCCGCGTGGGTGGTGATCAGGTGGTTCAGGTGCGTGGCGACCACGGTGCCGGCATCCACCACGGTATAGCCCATGGTCGAGGCCTGCTCGCGCAGGCTGTTGTCGATCCAGACCGCCGGCAGGCCGAAGGCCGGGTCGGTGGTCATCATGCCCGGCAGCGGGCCGGTGACCATGCCCGGGTTGATCGCCAGGTACTGGCCGGCGTGCGCTTCGCCCTTGCCCACTTCCACGCCCTTGAGCGTAATGCGGTAGGCCGAAGGTTTCAATTCCAGGTTGTCGCGAATGTGGATTGGCGGCGACAGGAAGCCGACTTCCTGCGCGAATTTCTTGCGAATGCCCTTGATGCGCTTGAGCAACTCGCCGCCTTGCGCCTTGTCGACCAGCGGAATCAGGCGGTAGCCCACTTCCAGGCCTAGCGTGTCGACCGGCATGACGTCCTGCCAGGTGGCTTCTTCCGCTTCCTGCGCGGGCGCGACAGTGCCGCCGCCTATTCCACCCGCCGCTTCCGGCTGCGCCGCCTCGGTCTTGGCCTGCTCCTTGCGCTTGCTGATGGCATAGGCGCCGCCGCCCATGGCGGCCGCCAGCAGGATGAAGGCGATGTGCGGCATGCCCGGGATCAGGCCCATGCCGCCGATGATGACGGCGGTGATATACAGCACCTCCGGCTTGGCGAACAGCTGGTTGATCAGCTGGCCGCCCACGTCCTGGTCGTTGGCCACGCGCGAGACCACCACACCGGCCGCGGTCGAGATGATCAGCGAGGGAATCTGCGCCACCAGGCCGTCACCGATGGCCAGCAGCGTGTAGTTCTTCAGCGCGGCATCGAAAGCCAGGTCGTGCTGCACCATGCCGACCACCAGGCCGCCGACGATGTTGACGACGGTGACGATGATGCCGGCCACGGCGTCGCCGCGCACGTACTTGGAGGCACCGTCCATGGCGCCGTAGAACTCTGACTCCTGCGCCACTTCCTTGCGGCGGGCGCGGGCTTCCGGCTCGCCGATCAGGCCGGCATTGAGGTCGGCGTCGATCGCCATCTGCTTGCCGGGCATCGCGTCCAGGGTGAAACGCGCGCCCACTTCGGCGATACGGCCGGCGCCCTTGGTCACCACCATGAAGTTGATGATGGTCAGGATGATGAACACCACGATACCGACGGTGTAGTTGCCGCCGATCAGGAAGTGGCCGAAGGCCTCGATCACCTTGCCGGCGGCGTCCGGGCCGGTGTGGCCCTCGGTCAGCACGACGCGGGTGGACGCCACGTTGAGCGACAGGCGCAGCATGGTCGACACCAGCAGCACCGCCGGGAAGGCGATGAAGTCGAGCGGCTTGACGGTGTAGAGGGCCGTCATCAGGACGATGACCGAGAGCGAGATGTTGAAGCTGAACAGCAGGTCCAGCATGAAGGCCGGCAGCGGCAGCACCATCATCGCCAGCATCATGACGATCAGGACCGGCGCCGCCAGTGCCCGGGTGCTCTTCACCGGCACCCAGGCCGGCAGTTTCATGGTATTGAGTTTTGCCATAGTTACTGCATCGTTCTACGCTGCGGTCCGCGCGGCTTCTTGGTCGCGGTGACCGGGTCCAGTTCCTTGGGCACATTCAGCTCGGTCGGCTCGACCGGGCGATTGCCGCCAAATTGTCCGTAAGTACGCAGCTGGAAGACATACGCCAGCACTTCCGCCACCGCCGTGTAGAGCGCCTCGGGAATCTCGTCCCCGATTTCGGTGTGGGTGTGCAGCGCGCGCGCCAGCGGCGGCGCTTCCAGCAACGGCACCTTGTTCTCGCGCGCCACTTCGCGGATCTTGGCCGCGATGTCGTCGAAGCCCTTGGCCACGACCTTGGGCGCGCCCATCTTGCCTTCCGTGTATTTCAACGCCACCGCGTAGTGGGTCGGGTTGGTCACCACCACGTCGGCGGTCGGCACTTCCGCCATCATGCGACGGCGCGCCATGGCGCGCTGCATCGCCCGGATCTTGCCCTTGATGTGCGGGTCGCCTTCGGATTCCTTGTGTTCCTGCTTGACCTCTTCGCGCGTCATGCGCAGCTTGCGGCCGTAATTCCAGATCTGGTAAGGCACGTCCATCACCGCAATCAGGATCAGCGGCGACACCATCATGATGAAGGTCACCCACAGCAGATAGGCGGAGTGGCTGCTCGAGGTCTTGAGCGACTCCACGCCCAGCCCCATCACCGCGTCGATCTGGCTCATGATGGCCAGCCAGGCCACCGTTCCCACCAGCACCGTCTTGAGCACGGCCTTGACCAGCTCCGCCAGGGAGTTGATCGAGAACATGTTGGTGATGCCGCTGATGGGATTGAGCTTGCTGAACTTGGGCGCCAGCGAATCGACGTTGAACAGCCAGCCGCCGAGGATCAGGGGCGAGGCCATCGCCGCCAGGGTCATCATGAATGCCAGCGGAATGATCGCCACGGCCACTTCCATGAAATGTGCGGACAGCATGTTGAAGAGCACGACGGGATCATAGGCGGCTGCGCGTTCGAAACTCAGCACGGCCACCATGACGCGATTCAGGCTGGTCACCAGGGGGCCGCTGAAGGTCCAGACGCAGCTGCCGCCGATCAGCAACATCACACAAGTGGCCATCTCCCGCGAACGTGGGACATCACCCTGCTCACGAGCACGCGAAAGGCGTTTACTCGTGGCGGGTTCTGTCCGCTCCATGTCGCTGTCGTCGGCCATCTGCCGAATCCCCCCTGCAAAAACCTCGTTCCCGACAAATAGACGGATTTCGAGAACAATAGGCAGGATTATTGGCGAGCCAAGGCCGGAATCATCAGGGGAATAAGGGCGGAAACGTCCCCCATTTCGGACTAGGCAAAAACGCAAGCATCTGCCTGCGGCAGAACGAAGCGTATCGAAATGGAAAGACCGGCCGGAGGCGGCCGGGATACCGAAAACAGCGAAAACTGCAGGAAGTCGCCGCCGGCAAGGATTTCCGGAAGGAAATCCCTTGTTCAGCCGGCGCCAACCTCAATGACAATAAAACAACAGATCAAACGGATTACCAGGAGAACAACAAACCCCGACGATCAGAAGCCGAGGCTCTCCAGCAGGTCATCCACCTGGCCTTGGTTGGCAATGACATCCTTGCCGGCCGGGTCAATCTGCGGGCCGTTGAGCAGGCCGGTATCTTCGCGCTTGGTGTCGCTCGGGGCGTAATCCACCAGCAGCTGGACCAGTTGCGACTCCAGATCATGCGCCAGTTGCGTGACGCGCTTGATCACCTGCCCGGTCAGATCCTGGAAATCCTGGGCCATCATGATATCGAGCAGCTGCTGCTTGGTGACGCTGCTGTCTTCGCCGGCTTGCGCCAGGAAAGCCGCGGTGCGGGCGCCCAGCGCGCGATAGTCGGATTCGGAAAAACTCGCAGCCCCCGCCGCATCCCACTGCGCCTTCAGTTCGGCGGCGCCGTCATTGATGCGCTCCTGCAGCGGGCTGGCCAGTTCGGTAGCGTTGAGCACCCGTTGCGCCGCCTGTTCGGTCATGCGCGCCACATACTCAAGGCGGTCGCGCGCGTCCGGCATGTCGCTGGCGGCGCGCTCCAGCAGGCGGTCGAAACCCAGGCCGCGCAAGCTGTCGTGCAGGTTGCGCGTCATGTGGCCGATACGGGCCAGCACCTCTTCGTTGGCAGCGGCTACCGGCTCTCCGCCCGCATGGCCACCTGATTTCACGCCGGCGTTCACGTCAGCCACCTGCGGCCATCTTTTCGAAGATCTTGCCCAGCTTCTCGTCCAGCGTGGCCGCGGTGAACGGCTTGACCACGTAGCCGTTGGCGCCGGCCTGGGCCGCTGCCACGATGTTTTCCTTCTTGGCTTCGGCGGTGACCATCAGCACGGGCAGCTTGGACAGCGCGGGATCCTTGCGGATTTCCTGCAGCATGGTCAGGCCGTCCATGTTGGGCATGTTCCAGTCGGAGACGACGAAGTCGAACTGGTCGCTGCGCAGCTTCTGCAGCGCCTGCACGCCGTCTTCAGCCTCGTCCACGTTGGTGTAGCCCAATTCCTTGAGCAGGTTGCGCACGATGCGGCGCATGGTCGAAAAATCGTCGACGACTAAGAACTTGGTATTGGGACCCGACATGCTAAGACTCCATCTTTTTCAATTGATTTGGGTTAACGGCAAGCCCGGATGCGAACTTGAACCGCCCACCTTCTTATTTCCCGTAAGGCCGGCAAAGCCGCCCTGTACGTCCCTCTCTTCTTCGCCACGGCATTGTAGTGCAGCAACCGCGAAAATGGCAGCAGAATCGGCGTTTGCGCCGTGTTTCACACCCGCAATGCGCGGCTTCCGTGTTCCGCCAGCCACGCCAGCACCCTGCCCGGCATCGCCTGCAGCGACAGCACTTCATGCGCGGCGCCGATGGCGATCGCCTCGCGCGGCATGCCAAAGACCACGCAAGAGGCCTCGTCCTGGGCGAAGTTGTAGGCGCCCGCATTCTTCATTTCAAGCATGCCCTGGGCGCCGTCCTTGCCCATGCCGGTCAGGATGACGCCGACCGCGTTCTTGCCGGCGCAGGTCGCGGCCGACTGGAACAGCACGTCCACCGAGGGGCGATGCCGGTTGACCGGCGGCCCCTGGTCCAGCTGGGTCATGTAGTTGGCGCCGCTGCGCACCAGCTTCAGGTGCGAATGGCCAGGGGCGATATAGGCGTGGCCCGGCAGCACGCGCTCGTTGCCGGCCGACTCCACCACCGAGATCTTGCACAGGTTGTTCAGGCGCTGCGCGAAGGAGCGCGTGAAGCCTTCCGGCATGTGCTGGGTGATCAGGATGCCCGGGCAATCGGAGGGCATGCGGATCAGAAATTCCTTGATCGCCTCGGTGCCGCCGGTGGAGGCGCCGATGATGATCAGTTTCTCACTGGACGTGAGCGGATTGCGGATCTGCGGCAACGCCTCGCCCGGGGCCTGGCCCTGCTCGCCCGGACGCGGCGCGCGGGCGCGCACGCGCGCCTTCGAGGCGGCGCGGATCTTGTCGGCGATCATGTCGGCGTATTCCTGCATGCCGCTCTGGATCGAGATCTTGGGCTTGGTGACGAAGTCGATGGCGCCCAGCTCCAGCGCGCGCAGCGTGATTTCAGAGCCGCGCTCGGTCAGCGACGAGACCATCACCACCGGCATGGGCCGCAGGCGCATCAGCTTTTCCAGGAAATCGAGGCCGTCCATGCGCGGCATTTCCACGTCCAGCGTGAGCACGTCGGGATTGGTCTGCTTGATCATCTCGCGCGCGATGATCGGATCGGGGGCCACGCCCACCACTTCCATGTCGGGCTGGCTGCCGATGATTTCGCGCATCACGCTGCGGATCAGCGCGGAGTCGTCAACGATGAGTACTTTTATTTTCATAACCATGCTTTCCGTATTGCCTGCCACGCCGGCCAGGGCTGCGCAGTGCGCCGCCCGACCGGTTGCCCGTTCTCAGAACAGGTCGACCTCGCCGCCCACCGGTTTGGTGACCAGCTTGCTTGCGTACGCCTTTTCCCGGTCCGCCAGCGTGTTGTTGTGCAGTTGCTTTAGTTTTTTGACCAGCACCTTGCCGGTACGAGGGAAGAAATAAACCTTGCGCGGCCAGACGTCATTGAGATCCTCCGCCACCACGCGAATGCTTTCGGCCTTGAGGTAGCGACGCACGAACTCGGCATTGCGCTCGCCGACGTTGATCGCCGAAAAGCCGCGCAGCACGTTGCCGCCCCCAAACACCTTGGCCTCGAGATTGTCGCGACGCGCTCCGGCCTTGAGCACGTCGTTGATCAGGATTTCCATGGCATAGGTGCCGTAGCGCGCCGACGCCGAAACCGGGCTGCCCTCATCGCCGCCGCCGTCGGGCAGCATGAAGTGGTTCATGCCGCCGATGCCAGAGACGCGGTCGCGGATACAGGCCGAGACGCAGGAACCGAGCACGGTGACGATCATCATGTCCTTGTGCGTGAAAAAATATTCCCCAGGCAGGATCTTGGCCGCGTCGCAATCGAAGGTGCGATCGTAATAGAGGTTGGACGCGAACTGGTCCGGGGCTTGACTCATGTCTTGTTCCTCGCGCCACGCTGCGCTGCATTCAGTTCATAGACCGTCTTGCCCTTGAGCTTGAGCGCGTCGGACACGTACAGGAAATTCTCCGAGTGTCCGGCGAATAACAAGGCGTTGGGTTTCATCAATGGCACAAATTTCGACAGGATCTTGCTCTGGGTCGGCTTGTCGAAGTAAATCATCACGTTGCGGCAAAAGATCACGTCGAACTGGCCGCTCAGGGGCCAGCCGTCGGCCAGCAGGTTCAGTTGCTTGAACGTGATCAGCTTGCGCAGCTCGGGCCGCACGCGCACGTAGCCTTCATGGCTGCCCTTGCCGCGCAGGAAGAACTTCTTCACGCGCTCGGGCGACATCTTCTCGATGCGCTCCATCGGATAAACGCCGTTGGCGCCGGTGGCCAGCACATTGGTGTCGATGTCGGTGGCGATGATCTGCACCGGCGGCGTCAGCGTGCCGTAAGCCTCGCACACCGTCATGGCAATGGTATAGGGTTCCTCGCCGGTGGAGGCCGCGGAACACCATATGGTTGCGGGCTCTTTTAGCGTCTTGACAAAATCGGCGAGGATCGGGAAATGGTGGGCCTCACGAAAGAACGACGTCAGGTTGGTGGTCAGCGCATTGGTGAAAGCCTCCCACTCGTCCGAATCCTGGGTGCGCTCGAGCATGTCGAGGTACTGGACGAACGAAGTGATCCCGGTGGCGCGCAAGCGGCGCGCCAGGCGGCTGTAGACCATTTCCTGCTTGCTGTCGGCCAGCGCGATACCGGCGCGCTGATAGATAAGTCCACGGACGCGTTCGAAATCGCGGCTGGTGAAATCGAACTCCTTGCCGGATGATTCGCCCTTGCTAGGCACCGTAGGCTTCACTGTGATTCCTTCAACTGGTGCGGCTGGCCGTCGGCATGCCGCTTACTGTCTGCCCACCCTTGGCGGGCGGGTATCCCCTTGTCGAATAATCTATCAGCCGCCGGGCCGGGTCAAGCAATCCAGCCTTGGAAATGAAACGGTTTTACCCCGCTATTGCGCCAAGTCAACCAAGCCCTGGCGTGCCATCCCTCAAACCTTTGAAATCCTCATCTGTCCTGCCCCGCGGGCCGATGCCGCCAAAACCGCACCACCCCGGGGCAGCGCCTGCGCCACCGGCGCTGCCGCCTGCGGCGCATGGCTGGACCGATAACCGACGCGGAAACCGCCCCAGTGCTTGCCGTTCACATAGATCGGCACTGACAGGTCATGCATCACTTCGCCGGTATCGCGTTTATAGGTTTGCAACAGGAAGGGCTTGGTATTGGAGCCGCAGCGCTTGCCGGTGCGGTCGGTGAAGATGCGCTTGGTGCGGTTGTTGACCAGGTCGACGTCGTAGTTGCCGGTCAGCGGCTGCGAGAATTTCTTGTTGTGGGTGGGGAAATAACCGTTGTTGTCCACCGCGCCGGCGTAGGCCAGTTGCGGCATGCGCTCCAGCAGCGCCTCCTGCACGGCCGGCAGCACGCGATCGGTGAAGGCGTCGAACGGGGTCGAATGCTTTTGCGGCGCGGTGTTGGGGATGGGCTTGTAGGTGCGGTCGAACAGGGCCTGCTCCGAAATGCGCCCGGCCTTGATCGACTCCTCGAACACCCGCCCCACTTCGCGCGCGCCCTCGGCCGCCGCAATCCTGATCGCATCGTGCGCGGTGCGCGCGCCGCTCTCGGCGATCGCTTCGAACACCACCTCGGCGCGTTCGGAGAGCACCATCGCCGAAGCCGCCACGCGCGGCAGCTCGGTATCGGTCTGCAGCATGCCGTTGCGAATCGCGGTGATCGACTCCGCGATGTTCTGGGTGGTCTGCACGTGTTCGCGCGAGGCCAGCGCGATCTCTTCGATCTGCTCCTGCGACTGGCTGGCCGAACGCTCGATGCTGTTGAGCAGACTATGCACCTTCTCCACGTTCTGCGCCGCCTCCAGCACCCGGCCGCTCAGTGCATGCATGCCCGACGCCGCGCGCTCGGCCTCCTCATTGATGGCGCGCACCATCACGCCGATGTCGTCGGTAGCTTCCTTGGTGCGCTGGGCCAGCTGGCGCACTTCGCCCGCCACCACCGCGAAGCCGCGCCCCTGCTCGCCGGCGCGGGCCGCCTCGATGGCGGCGTTGAGCGCCAGCAGGTTGGTGCGCGCGGCGATCTCGCTGATGACTTCGGTGATGCCGTGAATACGGCGCGACTTTTCCTGCAGCTGCTCCATCATGGTCGAGGCCGATAAGGCGTCGGTGCGCGCCTGGCCGATCTGCTGCAGCCCGCGGTCGACTTCCGCGCGGCCGCTGACGCTTTCGGAACGCACCTCGGAGGCGATCGCCGACGCGCGCTCGGCGTTGGCGGCGATCTGCTCGGTGGTGGCCGCGTTCTGCTCGGCGCTGGCGGCGATGCTGTTGGCCGAATCGACATCCTTGCCGATCTTGGTCTTGATGGAGTCGACGAAGAAGGAGGTTTCGGCCGCGCCGATCATGATGTGGTCGATCTCGTTGCCGACCTTGTCGACCAGTTGCGCGCCGGCGGGATTGGCGCGCCGCTGGAGCAGCGCAAAGCACACCAGCGCCGGCAATAGGGCGAGCACACCCTGCAACGGCGCGCCGATCACCCTCCCCGCACCGGCCGCCTCCAGCGCGAACGCCGCCGCGCCGCCGACCGCCAGCGCCGCCAGCCACCGCAACGCCGTCAAACCCCAAGCCCGCGCACCAGCGGCGGACGCTCCTGCCTTCAACTCTGCCATCGAATGTCTCCTTGCGGATATCCCGCTTGTCTGCGCCTGCTTCGAGGCAGGCATGGATGCGGACGCAAAGCGCCACATTCTCCGCATCCTAGAGCGCTTAGCTTACGCATAGCTTATAAAACGCACGGTTGTTCTAATACCAAGATTGCCTGTATTGCATGCCTGACGACGCTGAAACACCTTGCATGCGCCTCGCCCCTTCAGGCTATAATTCGCCACATATAGGATAGGGGGGTATGGTATGAGCCACATCACTGAACACAAAGACGCGCTGCTCAAGCGCGTACGCCGCATCGGCGGCCAGGTGCAGGCGCTCGAGCGCGCGCTGGACGACGACGCCGACTGCAGCAAGACCCTGCACCTGGCCGCCGCCATCCGCGGCGCGGTCAATGGATTGATGGATGAACTGATCGAAGCCCACGCGCGCGAACACGTCGCCCGCCCGGGCCTGTCCGACAAGGAGCGCAACCAGGGGCTGGACGAAGTCCTGGAAGCGATCCGCCGCTATTCGAAATGAACGGAGCCGACATGCAAACCCCTTCCCGATACACGCACGAACACGTCTACCTCGGCGCCGACCATGACCGCAATGCCCGCCGCACCCTGTGGGTGGTGGCGCTCACCGCCGTCATGATGGTCGCGGAAATCGTCGCCGGCTACCTGACCGGATCGATGGCCCTGCTGGCCGACGGCTTCCACATGGCCACGCACGCCGGCGCGCTGGCCATCGCCGCCGGCGCCTATGTGTTCGCGCGCCGTCATGCGCGAGACGCGCGTTTCAGCTTCGGCACCGGCAAGGTGGGCGACCTGGCCGGCTTCGCATCCGCCCTGGTGCTGGCGGTCGTGGCCATCGGCATCGGCGCCGAATCGGTCTGGCGACTGGCGAACCCGGCTGCCGTCGAGTTCGGCGAAGCCATCGTCATCGCGGTGATCGGCCTGATCGTCAATATCGTCAGCGCGCTGCTGCTGATGGACGGCCATCAGCACGGCCACGCCCACCACCACGCCGCCCACGGCGACACCCATGGGCATCACGACCATCACGCCCCCGGTCATGCGCACGAGCGCCACGAACACCACGAACACCACGAACACCATGAGCGCCACGGCCATCACGACCACCCCAGCCATCACGGTCACGACAACAACCTGCGCTCGGCCTACATGCACGTGCTGGCCGACGCACTCACCTCGGTGCTGGCCATCGCCGCCCTGGTCGCCGGCCTCTACCTGGGCTGGACCTGGCTGGACCCGATGATGGGCGTGGTCGGCGCCGTGGTGATCGCGCGCTGGTCCTATTCACTGCTGCGCGAAACCTCGTCGGTGCTGCTCGACGTCACCGACGAACAACTGGCCGACAAGATCCGTCACGCGCTGGACGACCAGGATGCCACCATCGACGACCTGCACGTCTGGCGCATCGGCCCGGCGGCGCGCGCGGCCATCGTCAGCGTCTCCACCTCCGCGCGCGTGAGCGAAGCGGCGCTGCGCGAGAAGCTGGCCGCCATCGCCGAACTCAAGCATCTGACGCTGGAGCACCGCATCGCCTGACGACGCCGCCACGCAAAAGAAAAGCGGCCCGCGGGCCGCTTTTCTTTTGGTGATACCGGACCGGCCGCTCAGCGCCAGCCGCGATGCCAGCCGTACTGCGGATGGTGCCATCCCCAGCCGTAGTGCTCGTGGTAAGCCCAGACGTAGCCCGGCCCCGGCGACACATAGGTCGGAGCGACATAGACCACGCCCGGCGGCGCCACATAGGCCGGACGCACGGTCGGCGGCGTGACCACGCAACCGCTCAAGGCAAAGGCGGCGGCGATGGCCGGAATCAATAAGAGGGATTTCATTTTTGCGCTCCTGATCTTGTTTGGCGAATGGCGGTACCGGATCGCTCCGGCATCCACGTTATGTCCCGTGGTGATCAGATAACGCGCGGCGCAGCGGGCCTGCGGACGTGAAATTGTGTGTTTGTGTAACGCCGCGGCGAGACGCAGCGACATGGAAGCGAATTGCAATTCCGTGGCCGGAAATGGAAAAGGGTTACAAGCAAATGCTTGTAACCCTTTGATTTTTTGGTCGGGACGGTGTGATTCGAACACACGACCCCTTGCACCCCATGCAAGTACGCTACCAGGCTGCGCTACGCCCCGACTGAGCCAGCAATTATAACAGGCAATATGTTTTTTGTTCAACAGTTTCTCAAAACCATTTAAATATTTTATTCCGGTCTTGAGAATCCGCGATGGCCGCCTCAGCCCAGTCGCCAGTTCGTGCGCGCACGCGCGGTCGAACGGATGATGTGCATCTCCTCTTCTTCCTCGTAGGCCTGGTAGCCCTGGGGCGTACGGCGGAACACTTCCTTGCCGGCGCGCGTGAGGTTGAAGGCGCCGCCCAGATTGGGAATGCCCAAGCCCTTGGAGACGATGCTGTTTACGATGCGGCCGGGGATGATGCGAAATTCGCCCTTGAATACGCTGTACATCCAGCGCAGCTCTTCGCCTGTCAGTTCGGGATTCATTTCAACTTCCTTCTTCCCATGAGAATACAGAGGAAATCCTATCACGAAAGATTTTGATTTTCCGTAAGGAAATACCTGAATCCCGGAAAAAACCCGGAAGCCCTTGGCAAGGCACAAACAAAACGTTGGAATTTGGTCGGGGTTTTGCCGCCCAGGCATGCCGGACCTGCAATTGCAGTCGCAGCCGACGGTGCGCGGCTCAGCCGCCGTTGCGGAAGAATTCGTCCATCAGGAAGCTCTGCAGCCCCTTGGTATCCGACAGCCGTGCGGACAGCACCACCACGCGGCCCAGGCGCTGGGAATCCCAGTTGAAGTCGCCCGAATAGTATTTGCGGATCAGCGCGATCATGCTGTCGACGATGGCCTTCTCGACATTGCCGCCGGGACCGGCGTCGACCTCGATCATCTGCTTCTGGCTGCGGCGCTGGTCGTTGGTCCAGCCGCGGAAGCTGTACTGCGCCACGCGCGGTCCCTTGCTGACGATCTCGAACACGCCGTTGGTGCCGCGTCCGCGGCGTTCCTGGAAGGCGATGTTGGCCTTGGCGATATCGTTGGCCGAGGGATTTTCCGCCGCGCGTGCCGCTGCATTCTCTTCAGCGGCGGACTGCTCCAGCGCCTGGCGGCGCTCGCGGTTGCGGTTGATCATGGAGCTGAAGTCCATCTCCGGGGCGGCCTGCGCCGACGGCGGCAGGTTGCCGTCAGGCGCGGCAGGCGCCGGTGCGCTGCGCGCGACTGCGGCGCTGCTCGGCGGCGGCGTGCTGCGCTTGGGCGCGGCCTTGGCCACGGGCTTCTTGGGCGGGGTCTTCTTCGGCGGAGCGGGCTCGGCCTTGGGGACATCGGGCTTGGGCGCCGGCGTGGGCGGCGTGATGAAGGTGACTTGCAGCGGCGCGTCGGGCTTGCCCTGGGTATCCAGCTTCGGCGGTTCGTTCAGCTTGGCGCGCAAGACCATGAACAGGCCCGCGTGGATCAGCACCGACAGCACGAGGCCGAGCACGGTGCGGCGCCGCGCTCTGGAAACGATGTCTGTACGGGTGAACGAACTGAAAAAACTCATACCTTGCGGCAGCGGATTCCTGACAGATTGCTGAATTCCGGCATGGCGCGAAACCGCGCCCCTTGAACGGGAACGGCGCCCAATGCGCCGTCAGCTTCCCATTATTCCGCCATTTTTCTGACGCGATATTTTAACGTTTTTTGGTCGCCTTTCAGCCCCATGGTTCCGCGTATTTTTGGCGATCGGCCGCTCAGCGCCAATGACCGCGGCCGCCCCAGCCGCCGCCATAGCCGAAATAGACCGACGGATAGGAGTAATAGGGATAGTACGCAGGCGCCTGGTAGGCCGGATAGGCCGGGCCGCCATAATAGGGATCGTACGGCACGGCCACGCAGCCGCCCAGCAGCAGGACGGCAGGCAGGGCCAGCAGCAACAGGTAAGGTTTCATGACGATGCTCCTCGGGCGCAAGGGCGCCAACTGCCGACTATGGCGCAGCGCCGCGCGCCCTGCCATCGTCCTTACCTTTTGTTACGCCCTGCTTGCACCGCGTTTTTCCCGGCGGCAAACCTGTACCCCACGTCTCTAGTGTTTATACCTGCGACGCAATAATCGGATAAGGCTCTGCTTATATAATGAGCCCGCAGCAGCACTGCGCTGCCATAAGAATATCCAGACAAGACCCCAGAGACTCCCGCAATCCGGACCGGCGCCGCGCCGGCCGCAACGATCCAAGCCCATGACCAACACATCTGCCCGTCCGCCCGTCGTCGTCGTCGCTCCCGACTCCTTCAAGGGTTCACTCACCGCTGAAGAAGTCGCCTCCGCCATCGGCGGCGGCATCCAGGCCGCCATTCCCGGCGCGCAGATACGCCTGCGCCCCATCGCCGACGGCGGCGAAGGCACGCTGGACGCATTGATGCACGCCGGCGGCGAGCGCCTGGCGATCTCCTGCCGCAACGCGGCCGGACAGTTCGTCGACGCTCCGGTCGGGATCCTGAAGGACGGCAGCGCGGTGATCGAGTCGGCCGCCATCGTCGGCCTGACCGACGCCGCGGGCACCTCGGTGCCGGTGGAACAGCGCAGCACCCTGGGCGTGGGCGACGCCATGCTCAAACTGCTGGACCGCGGCGCCCGCCATTTCCTGGTGGGCCTGGGCGGCAGCAGCACCAACGACGGCGGCGCGGGCCTGTTGGCGGCGCTGGGCGTGAAGTTCTTCGACGCCGCCGGCGAAACGGTGCCGCCCCGCCCGGCCGACCTGCACAAGGTGGCGCGCGTGGATGCCTCGGGCGTCGACGCACGCATCCGGGAGGCCAGGATTGTCGCCATGTCCGACGTCGACAACCCGCTGTGCGGCGAAGTCGGCGCCACCGCGATCTTCGGCCCGCAAAAAGGCGTGACGCCCGAGCAGGTGGCGCAGCTGGATCGCTCCCTGGGCCATTTCGCCGAAGTGCTGGAGCAGGCCATGGGACGCAGCGCCTCCGGCCAGCCCGGCGCGGGCGCGGCAGGCGGCCTCGGTTATGCGTTGCTGATGCTGGGCGCGGAGTTCCGCTCCGGCGCCGAGACCGTGGCCGACCACATCGGCCTGGACGACGCGCTGGCCGGCGCCGACTGGCTGATCACCGGCGAAGGCCGCAGCGATGCGCAGACCCTGCACGGCAAGGCGCCCTTCATCGCCAGCCAGCGCGCGCGCCGCGTGGGCGTGCCGACCACCCTGCTGTCCGGCGGCATCGACCGCAAGTCGCTGGACGAACTGCAGGGCAGCTTCTCGGGTTGCTTCTCCATCGTGTTCGGCCCCGGCAGCCTGCAGGACGCGATCGCCGGCGCGCCGGAACTGCTGCGCGCCAGCGCCGAGCAGATCGCGCGCCTGTGGCAGACGGCAGCTGCCGCGGGCAAATAAAACCCACGCCATCCACAGCCTGGGACTTGTTCACACAAACCGGGGACAGGCCTGTGGAGAAGCTGAGGAAAAGCCGCCCAAGTGCTTGATCGGAAAACGTTTTCTGAAAACGATGCAGCTGCGTGCAACGCAGCGATTCTGGCGCCGGGAACGCAGATCCCGCCCACGAAACAGGCCGCCGCGATGGCGGCCTGTTGATTTTTCGCCGCCGCCGCCGGCAGTTGCGCAGTTATCCCCAGAAAGTGGGGGCAAGACTGTGGAAAACCCTAGGAAGAAGCACTTAAGCCCTTGATGCAATTGGGCTTTTCATTTCTGTGCGCAGCGGGGGCACCGCCCCTGTCAACGACCGGTCACGCCCCGCCTGCATCCAGGCCGAACACCCCGGCCAGCAGTTCATAGGAGCGCAGGCGCGCGCGGTGGTCGTAGATGATGCTGACCGCCATGACCTCCGAAGCCTGGTAAGCGGCGGCGACCGCCTCGATCTCTTCACGCACGCGCTGCGGACTGCCGACGATGGCGCGCCGCCCCGGCGGCAGGCGATCGCTGGCCATGCCGTGCTGCTCGAAAAAGCGCAGCGCGGTTTCCACCGACGGGATCTTGTCCAGCCGCCGGCCGGTATGCATGTGGATCAGGCGCATCGCATAGCTGCTGGCCAGCAGCCTGGCCTCCTCGTCCGTGTCCGCGCAGATCACCTGCACCGCCACGCCGCTGTGCGGTTCGGCCAGCGCGTCCGAAGGCGTGAAGTCGCGATGGTAGTCCGCGCACACGCCCTCGCCGGCCGCCTGGATGAAATCGGCGAACATGTAAGGCAGGCCCAGTTGCGCGGCCCAGATGCCGCTCTGCGCGGAGGATCCGAGCAGCCATGTCTGCGGCGACTCCGGCCGCCCCGGCAGATCGGCCAGGCGCGCGAACGGATGATCGGCCGGCACGCGGTCCCACTGATAGGCCAGCAGCTCGTTGAGCTGGTCGAAGAAATCGTCGGGCATGCGCTGCCGGCGGTCGCGCTGCAGCGCCGACGCGGTCAGCGAATCGCTGCCCGGCGCGCGCCCCAGCCCGAGGTCGATGCGGCCGGGATACAGGCCGCTCAGCATGCCGAAGGACTCCGCCACCTTCAACGGGCTGTAATGCGGCAGCATCACGCCGCCGCTGCCCACGCGCAGCCGGCGCGTCGCCGCGGCGATCGGGCCGATCAGCACTTCGGGGGCGGTGCACGCCAGCGAGCTGCTGCCGTGGTGCTCCGCCACCCAGTAACGGTAAAACCCCAGCCGGTCCGCCAGCTGCGCGAGCTCCAGCACATTGCGCAGGGCTTGCGCGCTGCTGGTGCCTTCGGACACCGGCGCCTGGTCTAGTACGCTGATCTTCATCGCGGCTCCATCGACTCCATTCGTTGAATGCCCCGCACGGCTCCGGATCAGGCCGGCGGGCAAAGGATGCGACGATAGCAGCAAATGCAAAACGGCGTGCGGCCCCGGTTTTCCGCTCCCCAGGGCGGCCACGCAACAGGCCGGAAAATACCCGGCGGAAAGCCAAAGAATGCCCCACGGAAAATTCCGCAATCCCAATACCGGCGCGGCTTTGCGCAAGGTTTAAATTTTCGTAAAAGTGGCCTTTCCGCAGGCCCTTGCGATTGAACTGCACCGCCGCGCTCACTAGACTCAAACCCGGCACCACGCACCGCGGCAAATCTCGGATTTGCCTGTCATCGTGCGCGCGGCGAGCATCTGCCACGACAGCTTGCACAGAAACGCCGGCGTGCACCTCCCCTTCAACAGAAAAGGAAAACGACCATGAAGAAGTTCTTCGCAGGAGCCCTGCTTGCCGTTTCATTGCTTGCAGGAGGTGCCGCAACCGCGGCCACGACCACCACGGCCATCACCTTCAACAACAGCATCTCGGCCAACATCGGCAATACGCTGACTTCGTCCGGGACCTTCACCGACAACTACACCTTCACCTACTCCAGCGCCTTCGACGTGAGTTCGGCGATCATCTCGATCTCCTCGGGCTCCGGCTCGGGCCTGGACATCAGCAGCTTCACCCTGACCAACACCACCACCGGCCAGGTCTACACCGGCACCGCCAGCACCGCCTCGCTGCTGCAGACCTACACCATCACGGCCGGCAACCTCAGCTCGGGCAACTATGTGCTGACGGTTTCCGGCTCTTCCAGCGGCCTGGGCGGCAGCTATGGCGGCAACATCAACGTGGCTGCGGTGCCCGAGGCATCGACCACGGCGATGATGCTGGCCGGGCTGGTGGTGGTCGGCCTGATGGCGGCGCGCCGTCGGCGCGGCATGCGCAAGACGGCGGATTTTGCTGCGCCGGGATTAGCGGGGTTCGCGGCAGGATGAATGCATCTTCTCTGATGTGACACCACGTAAAAACGCCCGGCCTGTGCCGGGCGTTTTTCACTTCGGGCGTAAGCGCTGCCCTCACGCCGCCCTCAGGTGTTGGCGCGCCGGGCTCCCGGCGCCGTCACGGCCGGACGCGAGAACAGTCGCACCACGCTGCGGCCGAACTGGATGCCGTAGGTCTCCACCGTACGGAACAGGACCCAGGAAACCAGGTACACCGGCGGCATCACCAGCGCCAGGCAGATCAGGAAGCGCACCGGAGACGGCAGCGCCACATAAGCCTCGTACCGCGCCAGCGCGCCCGCTACCGGCAACAGGATCAGCAGGTGCAGCAGGTAGACGCAGTAGGATGTGTCGCCCAGGAAGCGCGCCACGCGACCCGACAGCAGCTTGCGCATCTCGCGCACCACGCGGCCGGACAGCCCGCTGCCCGGCAGGGTGCCGTTGTTCATCAGGTAGAACATGCCGACCACCATCAGCAGGCGGAACAGGCTCATCAAGTGCGGCTCGCCGGCCTGCATATGCCGTTGCATCAGCGCCCACAGCACGATGATGCCCACCGCCGACAACATCGAACGGGTCATCGGGCCTTCCTGCCTGGCGATGGCGACCCACATGCCGGCCATGAAGACGAAGAGCTTCATGAAGATCAGCGACGGCATCTCGAAGCGCTGGAAGTAAGTCGGCAGCAGCAGCCACGCCAGCGCGCAGATCGCCAGCGCCGCCACGCTGGCGCGGAATGCGCCGAAGCGGGAGAACGCCAGCATCAAAAACGGGAAGACCAGGTAGAACTGCATCTCCAAGCCGATCGACCAGTCAGGCAGCGCCGTACGGAACGCATAGTCGGGCAAGAATCCGAAGGCGAAACTCAGATGCGCCAGATAGTTGCCCACGCTGCCGTCGAGATAGCGATGCAGCGGCGTCATGGTCGACGGCCAGATCGCCGCGATCGACGAGCGGTCCTCGGCCAGCATGGCGCCCATGCCGATGGCCACGATCAGCAGCAGGTAGTAAAGCGGCGCGATGCGGAAGAAGCGCCGCAACCAGAACATGAAGAAAGTGCGCGGCTCGTCCCAGGGCTCGGCGCGCCGGCGCAGGAAGTAGTTGTGCGCCATCAGGAAACCGGAGAGCAGCATGAACAGGTCCACCGCGATGCCGCCCCAGGAGAGCACGGGAATGTCGCGCATGCCGCTCAGTATCTGCACATGCGAAGCCAGCACCCACATGGCCGCAATGCCGCGCAGGCCATCCAGCCATGGAAGATGGATCTGCCTGCCTGCGGGAATGGGGAAACCTTGATTCATGGCGCGTACCTTTCTGTCCGGTTGTCGAATCGAAAACGGCGCGCGCCAGGACGGTGCGGCGACATCGATTCGCGTTCTTTTATTGCTTCACAGACTCTCTTCGGAAGAGACAGGTTCCGCGCGTTTTTGTAACGTTTGTGCATGGCGCAAATCCAGTCTGCAAAAGGCTTACAGACGGATGACAAGGAGCCGGAAACGACGTATTTCTGTCGCCGTGCGGCGACATGATGAGCGGTAAAAAACGGAAGCTGAAATGCCGCCGCCGTCGCCGGCCGGCGACAAGGAAAGCCCGACGTCGAACGCGATTCAGCAGATGGGGACGTACGCCACGCCGTTGCCGGCGCAAATGAAAACAGCCGTCATTTCATCGCCGCAAGCGATGAAACAACGACTGCGAAAATGCCGACAGGAAGAGCTCAGCTCGTCACGGCAGAGGCGTACATCCGAAAGTGCATCGGTACGCCGCAAGCAAAAGATCAGGCCGGATGTTCAGCCGGCGCGCTCATGCGCGGCTTGCCCGGGATCCTGCGCATGAGCCAGGAGCGCACCGCATTCCATTCGCCGGCCTCGGGCTCGTGCTGCGACTTGAACTGCAGGTAGCGCCACAGCAACTGCCAGCCCTGCCGCGTGGTGGCCAGGCGGCGATAGTCGAGCTCGCGCTCGACTTCCGGCGAATGCTGGAAGCCGGCGCGCACGCTGGCGGCCATCTTCTCGAACTGCGCGGAAAAATCGCTCTGGCCGGCGACCTCGAACAGCAGGCCGCCATGGTTGCAGAACGGCGCCGGATCGAAATACGGCTGGCCGCTCTGCACCGCGAAGTTGCGCGCGAGGTATCGGGAGACGCGCAGCGACATGTCCATCTGCTCGTCGAAGCGACGGGCGCTGACGTTGTTGCCGTGCCAGCGGTACTGGATGAGCTGCTGGGGCACGTTGTTGCACTTTCCCTGGATCGCCAGCTGGCCGAAGAGGAAGTAGTCCTCCACCAGGTTCTTCACCGTCATCTGCTGCTCCTGCGGCAGCAGCTGCAGGAAGTCGTTGCCATAACGGATCCCCTGCCGGCGCATCTCGCCGAAGTCGAGCATGGCGGTCGGGTGCGCGATCGGGTTGCGGAAGAACGCCGCCGCGCCGACGCGTTGCCGGCCCACCGGCATCTTCATGTCGCCGGTGCGCTCGCCGTCGGCGTTGATGACCTCGGCCTGGCCGCCGATGGCCACGCAGCCGGGGCTGGCGGCGAACGCGGCCAGCGAAATCTCCATGCGCTGGGGATGGCAGATGTCGTCCGCGTCATGCCGCATCACATAGCGGCAGTCGCTGATCTCGATGCCCTTGTTGAGCAGGCCCGACAAGCCGTCCGCCTCCGGGAAGGAGTGCAGCTCGACGCGCGGATCACGCGCGTGATATTGCTCGGCCAGCTCGCGGCTGCCGTCGGTGGAGCCGTGGTCCAGCACCAGCAGCCGCCAATCCTGGAAGGATTGCGCGCACACGCTGTCGAGCGACTCGGCGAGGAAACTGATGCCATTCTTAACCGGCAGCAAGACGTCAATGGTGGCCATACGGGACTCCTGGAGACATTCGGATCATGGGGCGCACAGCAGTAGAGTCACTCGCCCTGGGCAAGTTTCCGCGCCAGCGCCTGCCAGCGCCAGGTGTCGGCGCACATCGCCTCCACGCCGCGCTGCGCGCTCCAGCCCAGCTCGTCCTGCGCGCGCGAGGTGGCGGCATAGCACATCGCGATATCGCCCGGCCGGCGGTCCACCAGCTGGTAAGGCAGGGTCTTGCCGCAGGCCTTCTCGAACGCGGCCAGCATTTCCAGCACGCTGTTGCCGCGGCCGGTGCCGAGGTTGTAGGTATAGACGCCCGGGCCGTCTTCCAGCTTGCGCAGGGTCTTCAGGTGTCCCAGCGCCAGGTCGACCACGTGGATGTAGTCGCGCACGCCGGTGCCGTCCACCGTCGGGTAGTCGCTGCCGTACACCGACAGCGAGGCGCGACGGCCGTCGGCCACCTGCGCGATGAACGGCAGCAGGTTGTTGGGGATGCCGCTGGGGTCTTCGCCGATCAGGCCGCTCTCGTGCGCGCCCACCGGATTGAAGTAGCGCAGCAGCGCGATGTGCCAGCCGGGATCGGCCACATGCAGGTCGCGCAGGATGTCTTCCACCATCAGCTTGCTGCGCCCGTAGGGATTGGTCGCCGACAGCGGGAAGTCTTCGGTGATCGGCACGCTGGCCGGGTCACCATATACCGTCGCCGACGAGCTGAAGACGATGTTCTTCACCCCATGGCGCGCCATCGCCTCGAACAGCACATTGCTGCCGTTGACGTTGTTGTCGTAGTAGCGCAGCGGCTGCGCCACCGATTCGCCGACCGCCTTCAGGCCGGCGAAGTGGATCACCGCGTGGATCGCGTGCTCGCTGAAGATGCGGTCGAGCACGGCGCGCTCGCGGATATCGCCCTCGACGAAGCGCGGCCTGCGCCCGGCGATCTGCTCGACGCGGCCGATCACGCTGGCGCGGCTGTTGCAGAGGTTGTCCAGCACCACCACGTCATAGCCGGCATTGATGAGCTCGACGCAGGTGTGGGATCCGATGTAGCCGGCGCCGCCGGTGACCAGGATGGTTTGGCTCGTCATGTTCAATCCTTGTTGAAGTCGATCTTGAGTTCGGGGACCTGCCTGGCGACGATGCGCGCCGGCGCGCCGACCGCGGTGGCGCCGGCCGGCACATCGTCCAGCACCACCGACAAGGCGCCGATGCGCGCGCCGTCGCCGACGTGGACCGCGCCCAGTACCTGCGCATAGGCGCCGAATTCGACGTCGTCGCCGATCACCGGAACGGCGCCGCCCTCGCGGCGGTTACCGATGGTGACGCCCTGGCGCAAGGTGCAGCCGGAGCCGATGACCACCTCGCCGTGCAGGAAGATGTTGCCGAAGTGCCAGATGCGCAGGCCCGGGCCTATCTGCGCGGTGCGCGGCAGGCTGATGCCGAAGGCGGTCTCCACCAAGCGGAAGGCGATCCAGTAAAGCGCGTTGAAGAGCTTTTTCTGCAGCCCGGGGGGACGGGCCTCGATCCGGCGGCCCCAACGGTAGACCCAGACGGCCCAGATCGACTGCTCCCTGAGAAAGGGGCGCCGCATGTTGTAACGCAACAAATCTGCTTCCCAGTCCGGATCTCTGCTCATTCGAATATTTCCTATCGGACATATGACGGGCCTCGTGGCCCATCTTCTTTTTTATGAATACAGTGAGCTCGGCAGCACAGGAAAAGTTCTACAGATGGGGAATTATTTTCGAGAAACGCTTCTCAAAGAGTCCGGTTTTATCTCGTCAATAAACGACTGTGCGCCGCAACAATATGATAGATTTGAAGCGCTGGCTAGAGGGTTCGACGAACCCTTCGCGAGAATTTTCCGGCCGGAAATTCCGCCATCCAGATCGTTTCATTTGAACGGCCACATTCGCACGAAAAAGCAGATTCCACGAGGGATTGCGCGCATTGCCGACCGGCGCCGCCGGGCCGGCCATGCATCGCGGTACGCATCCTTGCCCGCTGAAGTCACTACTACGCCAAACGCCGAATGTCATTCAAAGAAATCGTCAAATCCTCAGGCAAGACCCTCCTGACCACCGTCGGCGTCACCGCCATCGGCTTCTTCATCTCCGTCCTGACCGCGCGCATGCTCGGGCCCGAAGGACGCGGCCTGCTCTCCGGCGCCGTGCTGATCATCACCCTGTCGAGTTCGGTGGCGGCGTGCGGGCTGGCCTTCAGTTACATCTATCACCGCGGCGCCGGACAGCGCTTCCGGCAAAAGCGCTTCGTGTTCCTCTCGGCGCTGTTCATCGCCGTGCTGGCCGCGGCGCTGGCCTCGGGCGGCCTGCTGTTCAATCATGACCCGCAACTGCGCGAGCACATGCTGCTCATCACCGGCTTCGCGCTGGTGACGGCGCTGCAGAACTACCTGGTCAACCTGACCCAGATGCAGCCCAGCCTGTCCTTCCTCAACGTCACCCGCATCGCCGGCGTGTTCTTCAACCTGGCGGCGTTGCTGCTGCTGTACCTGGTGTTCCGCCCGGTCGACTTCGTCTACGTGCTCACCGGCCAGCTGGCCTGCGCGCTGCTGCTGATCGCGCTGTGCCTGAACTGGGCGCGCGGCTATGTGTTCCGCCCGCTGGACAACCCGCCGCCGGCGCCGCGCGAGGCCTCCAGCGGCCACCTGCTCAAGTACGCCTTCAACCAGCACGGCACGGTGCTGATCGGCCTGGCGCTGACCAACTTCGACAAGGTCTACCTGCTCAAGGTGGGCACCATCGTCGAGTTCGGCTACTACTCGCTGGCCTTCACCACCTCGCGCCTGATCGGCGTGCTGTTCGAGGCGATGAACACCGCGCTCTACTCGCGCTACGCGGGCAAGGATGAGAAGGAGCTGACCCACAGCATCAACATCGCCTTTCGCCTGACCTTCCTGCCGATGATGGCGCTGGCCGGCATCGGCGCCGTGCTGTCGCCGTGGCTGATCCAGCTGGTCTACGGTCCCAAGTTCGCGTCGATGACGCCGGCCTTCATCGTGCTGATGTTCGAGTGCGTGGTCTCTGGCGCCGGCTGGACCCTGGCCCAGCGCTTCAATGCGGCGGGCCGGCCCGGCCTGGTGCTGGTGCGCCAGCTCATTTCGGTGCTGCCGGTGGTCGCCCTGCTGCCCTTCCTGCCCAAGGAGAACATCTCGGTCTACCTGGCCCTGCTGATGCTGCTGGGCGCGGCGCTGCGCATGGCCATCACGCTGGCGATCTATCCCTATGTGCTGAAGGAACCGGTGCCGCGCCTGTTCCCCTCGCGCGCGGAAATTCAAAAAGGACTGTCAATGATCAAGGCGCGCCTGCAGGCGCGCCGCGTAGGCAAGGGAGAAGCGGTATGAACGGCATCCAGGCAGGCAGCCTGCCGCAACAGGATTTCACGGAAGACAAGACCATCATGCAAAAACACCAGGAAATCATGCTTGGCCTCAAGCAGCACCACACGGCGATCACCGCCCTGCTCAAGGGACGCCGCTTCCATTACATCGACATCCCGGTGCACGACAACATCGGCGACCTGCTCATCATGCTGGGCACGGTGCGCTTCTTCAAGGACAACGGCCTGTCGCCGGCGACGGTCTCCAACACTTATTACTTCGACCACCAGTGGGTACGGCCGGGCGATGTGCTGGTGTTCCACGGCGGCGGCAACTTCGGCGACATCTACGGCAGCATCCACGACCTGCGCGAGAAGCTGATCGCGGCCTTCCCCGACAACCGCATCGTGCTGATGCCGCAGACCCTGTTCTTCTCCTCGGTTGAGGCGCGCGCCAGGTCGGCGGCGACGATCTCGCGCCATCCCGACCTGCACCTGTTCGTGCGCGACACCGTCTCCGAAAAGCTGGCCTACGAATTCACCGACAAGGTCTACCTGGTGCCCGACATGGCGCACCATCTCTACCCGATCCGCCACAGCGGCGGCGCGGCACAGGGCAACGTGCGCATCCAGCGCGTGGACCCGGAGAAGCCCAAGACGCCGGAAAGCCTGCGCAGCCTGCCGATTCGCACCACCACCGACTGGGTCGACGTGATCGGCGACGAACGCCGCCTGATGACGCTGTTCGCCAAGCTCGAATGGCGCTTCGACCGCTACGGCTGGGACCGCGCGCTGACCAAGCTGGCGCTGTGGTTCTGGGTGCCGGTCTCGCGCCGCTTCATGGGCAAGGCCGTGAAACTGTTCGCCGACCACGAGACCATCGTCACCGACCGCCTGCACGGCCACATCCTGTCCTGCCTGATGGACAAGAAGAACATCGTGATCGACAACAGCTACGGCAAGAATTCCACCTACATGAACCAGTGGACCGCCGCCAGTCCGCTGACCACCCTGGTCAAGGAGTGAAGATGAAGATCGCCTACCTGATCCTTGCGCACAACAACCCCAGGCTGCTGACGCGGCTGGTGGACGAACTCTCCAGCGAACGCGCCAGTTTCTTCGTGCACATCGACAGCAAGGCCGACATCTCGATCTTCGGGGAGCTCAGGGCCAGGCCCGGGGTGCACTTCTGCCAGCAGCGCCGCAACGGGGCCTGGGCCGATTTCTCGCTGGTGCAGGCGACGCTGGACATGATGGAACTGGCGATGCGCCACGACCCGGGCTTCACGCGCGTGGTGCTGCTCAGCGGCGCCACCCTGCCGGTACAGCCGACCTGGTACATCGAAGATTTCTTCGCGGCGCGACCCGACGCCAATTTCATGGAATCCTTCCCCATGCCCAACGACCAGTACGGCAAGGGCATCGGCCGCCTGACGCACTACTGGCTGCGCCGCGCGCGTCCGCTGCTGCGCGTGAAATGGAAACTGCAGGATTGGATCAACAAGTACGCGCCGCTGCGCAATTACCAGGCCGCGCTGGGCGAGCTCAAGCCGATGGCGGGTTCCCAGTGGTGGGCCATCACCGGCCATGCCTGCGCCTACGTCCTCGCGTATGTACGCGAGCACCGGCGCTTCGTGCGCTTTTCGCACCATGTCGACTGCTCGGACGAATTCTTCTTCCAGACCATCATGGGCAACTCGCCGTTCGCGCCCACGCTGGCCCCGAGCATCACCTACACCAACTGGCGGCCGGGGCAGATGAGCCCCGATACGCTCAAGCAGTTCCACCTCGAGCATTTCGCGCAACCGCTGGTAATGAACTCGGCCAACCACAATTGCCCGCTGCCCGCGGGCGAAGTGCTGTTCGCCCGCAAGTTCGATGAAAACCCCTGGGAAGTGATCGAGGCGCTGTTCGCGACCAACCGGCGCAAGACGCGCATCGCGCAGGAAACCGAGGCCGCGCAGATGCCCATCGCCGCCAACAGCGCATGAGCACCCGGCGCGCCTGCCAATGAAAAAGGGAGGGCCGCGGCTCTCCCTTTTCAATTCACGCTCGGGTGCCGCGATCAGGCGCGCTTGTAGACGTCGTCGAAACGGACGATGTCGTCCTCGCCGAGATAGCTGCCGGATTGCACCTCGATCAGATGCAGCGGCAGCTTGCCGGGATTCTCGAGCCGGTGGGTGACGCCGATGGGCAGGTAGATCGACTCGTTCTCGCTCAGCAACGTCACTTCCTCGCCGCGCGTGACCAGCGCCGAACCGCTGACCACCACCCAGTGCTCGGCGCGGTGGTAATGCATCTGCAGCGACAGCTTCTCGCCCGGCTTGACGATGATGCGCTTGACCTGGAAGCGCTCGCCCGAATCGACGCTCTCGTAACTGCCCCAGGGACGGAACACGCGCTTGTGGTGGATATGCTCGCTGCGCTTGCTTTGCTTGAGCTTGTCGACCACGCCCTTGACGTCCTGCGCCTTGTCCTTGTGCGCCACCAGCACCGCGTCGTCGGTCTCCACAATGACCAGGTTCTCCACGCCCAGCACCGCCACCATGCGGCTCTCGGCGCGCACCAGCGAGTTGGATACGCCGTCCAGGTGAACGTCGCCGCGCACCACGTTGCCGTCGGCGTCGGCCGGCATCACTTCTTGCAAGGCGCTCCAGGAGCCGACGTCGCTCCAGCCGATGTCGGCCGGCACCACCACCGCGCGCTGGGTGTTTTCCATCACCGCATAGTCGATCGACTCCGAGGGCGACGAGGCGAACGCCGATTCATCCAGGCGGCAGAAATCCAGGTCGGTGTAGGCCTTGGAGACGGCCTCCTTGATGGCGGCGGCGATCAGCGGGCGATGGCGCTCCAGCTCGTCGAGATAGTCGCGGGCGCGGAACAGGAACATGCCGCTGTTCCAGTAGTAGCGGCCGTCGTCGAGGAATGCCTGGGCACGCTCCAGATCGGGTTTTTCGACGAACCGGTCGACCGAGAAATTGCCGGTCTGGCCATGCGCCTGGCCGCGCAGGATGTAGCCGTAGCCGGTTTCCGGCTTGGACGGCTGGATCCCGAACGTCACCAGCGCGCCCTGCTCGACCGAGGCCATGGCGCGTCGCACCGCCTCGTGGAAAGCGGCCCGGTCGGTGATCACGTGATCCGCCGGCAGCACCAGCATGACCGCCTCGGGATCCTGGCGCAGCAGCTGGAACGCCGCCGCCGCCACCGCCGGCGCCGTATTCTTGCCTTGCGGCTCGAGCATGATGGCGTGCGGGCGCACGTCCACTTCACGCATCTGCTCGGCGATCATGAAGCGATGATCGTTGCCGCACACCAACACCGGCGCCAGCGCTTCAGGCCAGGCGCACACGCGGGTAATGGTCTCCTGCAGCATGGTCTGGTCGCTCACCAGCGGCAGCAGCTGCTTCGGATAAGCCGCGCGCGACAAGGGCCACAGTCGCGTGCCGGAACCGCCGGAAAGGATTACGGGATGGATCTTCATGTCAGGCTCTCCTTGCTTCCTGGATCGCGGTGCGCGGCTTGAGCCGGCGGTCGCGCGCGTCGTTCCAGTGGGTATTCTGGTATTCGGAAATATGCTTCATCTCACCGTCCCGCGTGACGCTGTAGGCGCCGCAGACCACGGTCTCTTCTATACGGGTGTCGGCCGCAACCCGAGTGTACTCGAACAGCACGCTGCGAACCAGTTGGGCGCCGCTGCAGACATGGCTCCCATGGCCGATCCATGCCGGTCCGATGATGGTGGCGCCGGCCTCGATATGGCTGCCGGCGCCGATGTAGACCGGCCCTTCGATGACCGTTCCCTCCCACTCGATGCGGGTGTTCAGGCCGACCCAGACGCCCTCCCTGATCTCGCTGCCGGGCACGTACATCTGCGCCACCTCGCCCTTGAGCACGCTTTGCAGCACGGACCAGAAATCGGTCACGTTGCCGATATCGATCCAGTTGAAGAAGCGCTTCTGTGCGTAGAAGGGAACGCCCTGCTCCACCAGCAGCGGGAACAGGTCCGACCCGATGTCGAAGAAGACATCCTTGGGAATCAGGTCCAGCGCCGCCGGCTCGACGATGTAGATGCCGGTGCTGGCCAGGTTGGACAAGGCGTCCTGCTGGTCGGGCTTTTCCTGGAAGGACTTCACCCGCCCCTCCTCGTCGGCCACCACGATGCCGTAGCTCGACACCTGGTCCATCGGCACTTCCTTGGTGATCACGCTCACCAGGGCGCCCTTGCGGCGGTGCTCGAAGAGCGCCGAACTGAGGTCGAGGTCGATCAGGGCATCGCCGCAGATCACCAGGGTGGTGTCGTCGAAGAATCCGCCGAACTCCTGGATCTTCTTCATGCCGCCGGCCGAGCCGATGGGATTGGGGAAGACCGTGCCTTCGTCGTTGACGTAGCCTTCGAACGAATAGCCGATGCGCGCGCCGAAGCGCTCGCCTTCGCCGAAATAGCGCTCGATGCGCTCATGCAGATAGCTGACGTTGACCATGATGTCGCGCACGCCATATTTGACGAGGTGCTCGACCAGATACTCCATCACCGGCTTGCCGAGGATGGGGATCATCGGCTTGGGAAGCTCGTAGGTGAGCGGCCGCACCCGGGTGCCCTTGCCCGCTGCCAGAATCATTGCTTTCATCGGTACCTCGACGTGGTTTGTGGATGGACAAAATCAAGCCAGTTGACCGGATGCCTGTATTTTTTTATCGGCTGCCCGGGCGGGCATGTCTCCTCCTGATCTGGTTCATCCGCTACGCCCGCGGCTGCAGCAGGTACTCGGCGCAATGCAGCCGGAACTGCCGGCGCAGCGCTTCATCGGGATTGATGATGGCCCACGGGCGGCCCTTGGCCACGCAATCGCCATACAAGAGCATCAGCGACGCCAGCGCCGCGCTGTCGATGTGGCGCAATTTTCCGCAATCCACCACGACCGGCTCGTCGGCGCCGGCCGCCTGCTCCAGCAGCGGCCGCAGGCGCGCGATGTTGGGCGCGCCCAGCGCGCCGGCCAGCAGCAGTTCGCAATCGCCGCGATCGCGGCGGCATGCCAGCTCGGCCTGCTCGAATTCGGCCGCGGCCGGACGGCGCCGCGCCTCCAGTGCGCACGGGATCACGCGCGTGGCCAAGAGCGTCAGCAAGGCCACGCCGTCATCCCAATAGCGGCGCCACAGCTTGGGTTCTTCCTTGATCCGCCACAGCCATTCGAGGCCGGTCTTCTGCGCCCACACCGGCGCGCGCGACACCGTGCCGGCGACGAAATTGACGACCGCGCCCAGATGGCTCACCAGCGGCGTACGCAGGTCGGCCAGGTTGTGCTGGATCCAGGCCTGCCCCTTCTTCGCACCCAGCGCGACCACCAGGAAATCGGCGCCGCTGTCGTTGATGCGAGCGATGGTGGCGGCGTCGCTCATCTGCTCGATGCTGCCGAAACCGGGCGAGTCGTAGCCCACGCTGCGCATGGCCGAGGTCTCGGCATTGAGCCGCTCGGCGGCCGCCTCGGCCACGCCCGGCGGGCCGCCGAAGAAATACACGCGCAGTTGCGCCGCGCCCGTGCGCGCCGTGCGCAAGGCCTGGAACAGGCTCGACCCCGCCACCCGCTCCTTGATGGGCAGGCCGGTCGCCTTGGCGATCCACACCAGCGGCATGCCGTCGGCAATGGACAGGTCGCTCTGGATCACGGAATTCCTGAAGGCCGCGTCGTCCATGCAGGCCACCGCGAAATTCAGGTTCGGCGTGGACAGGAAGCAGCGGCGCTTCTGCGCGGCGGCGTCGCGCATGAGCGCGGCGGCCTCTTCCAGGCTGACGCGATCGAAGGGCAAGCCGAGGATGCAGTACACCTCGCGGCTGAAATCAGGCCGCGCCAGCGCCGCCGGCCGTGCCTGCTGCAGCTTCGGTTCTGCCGGCGAGGCCTCGTATTGAGCGCCGAATCCGGCGCTGAGCTGAGCATTATTCAGAGTCACGTTTTGACCTCACCCATTCGACCTGGCGGTTGAAGACGAATTTGAAATAAAGCGGCAATTTGCGCGCCACGTAAGCGAATGCGGAAAACAGCTCGCCCAGGCTCAGCACCTGGCGCGCAAAGCCCGACCATGCCAGCAGCACCGACACGACGATGCTCAGCAACAGCACGCTGGCCAGCGCCAGCGGCCAGGCCCAGGAGAACAGCAGGTAGCCCGCCGCCGACACGCCCCAGGCCGCGACCGACAGCGCCACCAGCAGCGCCAGCGGCGGCACGCACAGGTCCAGCGCCAGCCCGGCCAGCGCGCTGCTGCCGGTCTTGAACGCACCGCCCAGCAGGCGCGGCACGTAAGTCATCAGCACGCTCAGGTGGCCGTGCTCCCAGCGGGTGCGCTGGGTCTGCGCGCCGCTGTCGCTGGTGGGGAAGAAGCTGTACACCATGGCCTCCGGACAGAACAACGGCGCCTGCCCCGCTTCGGCCAGGTCCACGCCCAGCTTCATGTCTTCGACGATGTGGCCGGTGGCCAGCTCGGCCTGGCTGATCTGCGCCCAGGTGAACGCCATGCCGGTGCCCATCAGCTGGCACGGCAAGCCCATCTTCTGGAAGCCCAGCGCTCGCACATGGTTCTTCACCACCCAGGCGAACTCGGCGATGCGTCGCATCGGGCCGGTGTTCTCCGGGGCATGCATCAGGTACAGCGCCTGCACCGGGCGGCCGCTGAGCTCGCAGGCGCGCGCGATGCGCTCCAGCGCGCCCTTGCCCAGCAGGCAGTCGGCGTCGACGATGATCAGCACCTCCGGAGGCTGCTGGGCCAGATGGCGGATGCCATGGTCCAGCGCATAGCCCTTGCCGCGCAGGCTGTCGTGAAAACGTTCCGTGACTTCGGCGCCGGCGCCGCGCGCCAGCACGGCAGTGGCGTCGGAGCAGTTGTCGGCCACCACCAGCAGGCGGTCGCCGGGCTGCAGCTGTTCGCGTATGCCGCGCACCACTTCGGTGATGCCGGCGGCTTCGTTGTGGGCCGGCACCAGCACCGCAATGCGCGGCCTGCGCTCGGCCGCCGGCGACGGCAAGGTCTTTGCGTAACGGGCCGCCATCACCTGCGACAGCAGCACCAGGACCGGAACGGCCAGCAGCAACAAGGCCAGCAGCAAGAGATATTGAATTGCAAGGATCATCATCGAACTTTCTCTGTCTCACGCCTTGACGGCACCTTTCGAAGCCCGACGGGAACTACGGCGACTGCGTCGCCTCCACCGAACCTGCGGCAGCCGCGCAGCATCATTTTTTGAGAGCTCATCATCGAAAAGATTCCATCCGATAGACAGGCCAGGTAAAAAAGGACACGCGCCGCGGCTGGAGCCGACGCCGCATCGCCGCTATACTTTTCAGCAGAGTTGCGGGATCGCTCCAGACAATACGAACACCAAACCGCTTCACCTCCTCATCCCTACTTCCACCACCAAGGAGCATCGATGCAACCACTACCACGCGCGCTTCGCCTACTTCCGGCCGTCGCGCTGCTCGGATCCGTCTGGTCCGGCACGGCCGCAGCGGACGACTGGGGCACCTACCTCAAGCCCTTCTCCGCCGACTCGCTGTGGAACAGTCGCCCGGTCAACCCGACCTTCGGCGACGACGTGATCCCGACCTCCAGCTACTTCCCGGCCATCACCGCCAACGCCTACTCCACCGGCATGTTCCTGGCGTCGCCGCAAGACCCGGCGGTGACCGTGACCGGGGCCTCCGGCAGCAAGGGCCTGTTCAACACCGACGACGAGAACTACCACGACGTCACCATTCCGCACTGGCCCGCCGCGGCCAAGCCGGCGCCGGGGTCCGACGGCCACGCCGACATCGTCGATCCGGTCAACAACATCATCCATTCCTTCTGGCAGCTCAAGCAGCAAGGCACGCAATGGACCGCCGCGCAGTACTCCTGGACCCGCCTGAACGGCCGCGGCTGGCCGGAGCCTGGCCACTACTACCAGGGCGCGCGCGCCACCGGCGTGCCGGCCTCGGGCGGCCTGATCCGCATCCATGAGGTGGCGGCCAAGCCGGACTTCTATTCGCACGCGCTGGCGATGTCGCTGACCTTCAACGGCCTGTCCGCCAATCCCACCTATGTGTTCCCGGCCACCTCGGCCGATACCAACGCCGCCAAGCTCAACAGCGGCAAATTCCCGGAAGGCGCGCTGGTGATGCTGCCGGCATCGTTCGACACCAGCAAGCTCACCGATCCCGAACTGCGCCGCATCGCCGAGACCCTCAAGCGCTACGGCGCCTACATCGTCGACGCCAACACCGGCACGCCGTTTGTCATCTACGTCGAGATCGGCGCTTCCTACAACCTGCATCCGAACGGCTGGAACAACACCGTGGCCAGCGAGCTCCAGGTCATCCGCGCCGGCCTGCGCCGCGTGACCGGCGCCTCCGGCTGGGTGGACGGCAACGGCAAGAACTTCACGCCGACCCAGAACCTCAATCTGCTGTCCATGCGCGGCAACTGGACCCAGCAATCCGGCAGCACCCTGGGCAAGTACAGCTCGTGGGACCAGGCGGTGGTGTTTCCTTCCACCAGCTCGGTCTCCGAGGTGGTCAACTACAGCAACCGCGGCATGAACGCCGTGACCTGGGCCAAGCCGGTCATGGGCGCGACCTACAAGATCACCGCCCGCACCACCGGCGGCGGCAAGCTGCGCTTCTCGGTCTACGACCAGGCCGCCGGCAAGATGACGGTCGACACCGGCTATCTCGACAACGGCCAGAGCAAGACCTTCACCTGGACCGCCACCACGCCCGCGCTGGCGCTCTACGCCAGGAGCGGCACCGGCCAGGCGTCCAGCGTCGGCGGCGAACTGCTCAAGGCCGACTGAGCGCGCCCTTCCTCACCTTCAAGCCCCGCCGACGCGGGGCTTTTTCATTTCCGCTAGTTCTGCTGCGCCGGCGGCAGCAAGTCGCGCTTGCGCATGGTGTCCAGCAGATACCTGGAGGCGGCCAGGCTCACGTGCTGGGTATCGTTGTAGAGATACTCGTCGCCCAGCTTGGCCCTGCACATGCCGTCCGGGCAGAACAGCGACTCCGGGTTGAAGAAGGTCGCGCCCGGATGCAGCCGCTGCAGTTGCGTGACGACGGCGTCGTAGTCCTTGCGGATGGCGCGGTGTTCGGCCTGGGCGAAGGCGCATTCGCGCGACACGCCGTCCTCGAAGCGGTTCACGCAGGAATGCGGATCCAGCTTGAGGTAAGGCACGTCGGTCATGAACACCACGCGCTTGCCGGCCTTGAGGAAGCTTTCGATCAGCGCGCCATAGCCCGACAGGAACGCCTCGCGCGCACTCAGCGCGCGCCCGTCCACCAAGTACTCGGACGCCTGCTCCAGGTTGCCGCGCGGGTAGGCGCCGCTGATCACCACGGTATTGACCGAAGGCAGCTTGCCGGCCACCGCGATGGCTTCATTGGCGATCGCCGTGCAGTTGTTGGCCCAGCGCAGCAGGTTGGTCGGCGTATACGGCAGGTTGGGATAGACGCGGCAGGCGTGGCCCGCGACCATGATGGCCGGCATGCGCTCCTGGCCGGCGAAGATCGCCGAATGCAGCGCCATCACGTGGCTGTCGCCGACGAACAGCGTCTGCGGCGTTGCCGAGTTGGACAGGCAGACCTCCTCGTTGACGCCCTGCAGCTGGTTCAGGCGCGTGCAGCTGCCGTCGGAATTGCGCGAACCCTCGAAGATGTCGGTGTCGGAGATGTAGTCGAGCTTCTTGTTGATGCCGCGCGCGTCGAAGCCGTTGTTGAGATAGATCGCCATGCCGCCCAGGCCGACGGCGATGTTGATCGCCAGCAGCGACAGCACCACCCGCATGTTGGCCGATCCGCGCAGCGGCCGCTCGATGAAGCGGAAGGTCAGCCAGGACAGCAGCACCGCCGCGGCCACCGCGCCCAGGCGCCACGCCAGCGGCGCGGTCTGCCCTTCGATGATGGTGGAGAAGGCCAGCAGCGGCCAGTGCCACAGGTAGAGCGGATAGCTGATGAGGCCGATCCACACCATGGCGCGACTGGCCAGCACGGTGCGGTTGAACCACGCCTCGGGGCCGGCCGACAGCAGCAAGAAGGCGCCGATCGAAGGCAGCAGCGCCCACCATCCCGGAAACGCCCGCGAGCCGTCCATCAATGCGAAGCCCACCACCAGCATGCCCAGCCCGAGCCAGGCCTGCAGGTCCTTGTAGCGCTGGTTGAGGTCGCGGCGATGCAGGTTGATGTAGCCCAGCGCGCCGCCTACCATCAGCTCCCAGAAGCGCGCCAGCGGCGAGTAGAAGGCCGCCGTCTGGTCATGCCCGATCAGGTAGAGGTTCACCCCGAACGACACCAGCGCGACCACCGCCATGATGCGCAGGAAACCCCAGCGGCGCTTCCAGACGAAGGCCAGCAGCAAAGGCCAGAACAGGTAGAACTGCTCTTCGATGGCCAGGCTCCACAGGTGCAGCAGCGGCTTGGTCTCGGCCGAATTGTCGAAGTAGCCGCTCTCGCGCCAGAACAGGAAGTTCGAGATGAAGGTGGAGCCGCCGAACAGGTGCTTGCCCAGCTGCTTGTATTCGTCCGCGAACAGCACGAACCAGCCCGCGGCCATGGTCAGCACCATCACCGTCATCAGCGCCGGGAAGATCCGCTTGACCCGCCGCACATAGAAATCGACGATGGAAAATCGTCCGTGCTCAAGGTTGTTGAAGATGATCAGCGAGATCAGGAACCCGGAGATGACGAAGAAGATGTCGACCCCGATGAAGCCGCCCGCGAACCACTCGGGGAAAGCATGGAAGATCACCACCGAACCGACGGCGATGGCGCGCAGGCCGTCGATGTCGGGACGGTATTTGGGATGCAGCTGCGGATGCGCAGGCACCGTCGCGCGCACAGCCTCTCCTGCCGCGTCCCCTGGGCGGCCGATCTGGTCTGCCGGTTGGCCGGCATCGTTTTTGTTGATCAATAGCACGTGATTGCCTCGGACATCTGGTGAAACTAGCGGAACCGGGCGCGCACCGCGCGCAGCGGAACGTCGATGAAACGGTCCACCAGCATTGCAAACAGCAAAGACAATGCCAGGGCCGCCAGGATGTTGAGCGCCGGGTTGGACGACACCCAGTCCACGTTGCTCAGCAGCACTTCATGCGACAGGTAGATCGAATAGGAATAAACTCCCACGCGCTGGACCCAGCGCAGGTTGAGCATGCGGAACGGGAAGCTGCCGGGATGGGACACCGAATAGAAGAACAGCGGGATCAGCGCGATGCCCTGCAGCGAATAGCGCAGCGTCTCGCGAAACACGTCGTTGCGCACCACCAGGGTCAGCAGCAGCAACACCAGCCCGGCGCTGACGCCGGCGATGCGCATGCGCGGACGCAGCAGCGTCGCCTTGAGCGTATCGGACAACTGGGTGGTGGCCAGGATGCAGCCGAACAGGATGGAATCGATGCGGGTGTCGGTCGCGTAGTAGGTGCGCTCCATCGATGCACCCGTGGCGGTGACCAGGTAGAAGCGCCACAGCAGGAACAGCACGCACAACACGCACAGGTAAAGCGGAATCTTCCTGCGGTCGGCCTTGCGCATGAGGAACACGAACAGCGCCGGGAAGAAGAAATAGAAATGCTCCTCCACCGCCAGCGACCAGAACACGCCCGTGCCCTGCGGCAGCGAATGGCCGGCGTCGAAGAACAGCGCGTAGTAGTTGGCGAAGTAGAACAACTGGGCGAAGAAGCCGCTCCAGGAGGCATTGCCGGTGAAGACGCCATAGTGCGTCAACAGGTAGGTGATCGTCAGCACCAGCAGCAGCGGCGGCGTCAGGCGCAGCACGCGGCGCACGTAGAAGTGGCGGATGTTGATCGCCGCATGGGCGTTGAATTCGCGCACCAGCAGCGTCGTGATCAGGTAGCCGCTGAGGAAAAAGAAAATGGTCACTCCCAGGCCGCCGGGCACGATGCGCCCCAGTCCGGCATGGCTGAGGAACACGATGGCGATGGCGACCGCGCGCCAGCCGTCCAGCGACGGGATTTCCTTGTGCTTGGTATGCACCATGCTCGTCGCCGACGCGGCGTCGTGCGCGGCGATCCCTTGTTGTCTGGCGTGGACCACGCTCATCGGGCGCCCTCCGCCTGGCCCGCCGGCACGCCCTGCGCCTGCGGCGCCGAGTGCAGCGCGAACAGGCGCGCCAGCTTGGCGGCCTCGGTGCCGATGGAATGGCGCTCCACGGCGCGCGCATGGGCGGCCTCGCCCATCTGTTCCAGTACCTGCGGCGACGCGTCCAGGCAGGCTTGCATCGACTCCACCAGGCGCTCGACGTCGCCCGCCGGGAACAACCAGCCGTTTTCGCCGTGCAGCACCAGTTCGGGGATGCCGGCGATATAGGTCGTCAGCACCGGGCGACGCAGCGCCATGGCTTCCATGATCACCACCGGCAGGCCTTCCGCGAAACTGGGCAGCACCAGCGCACGCGCGGCGAGCAGCTCTTCGCGCACCTGCCGGCTGCTGATCCAGCCGGTGATGCGGATCTTTTCCTGCAGGCCGTGGCGACGGATCTGCTCCTCGATCTGCGGGCGCATCTCGCCGTCGCCGGCCAGCACCAGTTCGAACGCCAGCCCGCGCCGCTGCAACTGCGCGGCCGCCTCGACCAGCAGCAGCTGGCCCTTCTGTTCGCACAGGCGGCCCACGCACACCAGGCGCGGCGCGGCTGCCGCCTGCGCGGGGGCGTCGGCGTAGAAAGCGCGGTCCAGGCCGCAATGCACGATGGCGACCTTGGACCACGCCTCCTGCTCCACCCAGCGGTACAGCTGGCTCTGGCAGAAGGAGGTGATGGCCACGGTGAAGGCGGAACGGCGGATCTTTTCATCCAGCCCCAGCGCCAGGGGCTTGTCGAACTCTTCCGGGCCATGCACGGTGAAGCTGTAGGAAGGCCCGCCCAGCGCCTGCGCCAGCATGACGATCTCGGTCGAGTTGGTGCCGAAGTGGGCGTGGATGTGGCGCGCGCCGAAGGCTGCGGTCCACTCCACGACCTGGGCGGCTTCGGCCAGGTAGACCAGGTGATACGGCAGGCCGCGCTCGCCGCGCGCAGCCATGCGCACCGCCAGCGTCAATGCCGAAAAGAAGCGGCCCGGACTCGCCGCCAGCCTGCGCGCCAGCGGCGCCAGCAAGCCGGCCATGCCGCGCTGCAGGACGTATTGGGTGCGATCGCGCTCGGCGCGGTCGTCGTCGTCAACCACTTCCGCATCCCAGCCGCGCAGCGCGATGCGCTGCACCGTGAAGCCCTGCTCCTCGACGGCTGCGATCTCGCGCCGGATGAAGCTGTGGCTCACCTTGGGATACTGGTTGATGAAATAGGCTATTTTTCTCGGCATGTCATCTCTTGTGGCAATGTTTGCGGCCCGGCGTTCACTGGCGCCGGGACGATGATGCGCGTCGTGGCGCGCTCAGGCCTGCCGCAATCCTTGCTGCAGGCCGGCTTGCGGCTGGCGACGTTTTTTTCCGGCGCTCTCGCGCTGGAATGCCTCGCTGTTGAAGTACACCGAACAACCCATGCCCAGCAGCAGCCAGAAATACCAGTTGAAAGCCAGGTAGGCGAGCAGGTTGTCGGAGGCGGAGACCACCAGGTATTCGATGAGCGTACAGATCAGGATCACCGCGCCCAGCCTGTCCAGCGCGAAGAAGCGCATCAGCATGCGCAGCACCTGGTAGAACACCGCGAGATAGGCGATGGTGCCGATGATCCCGGTGTCGAAGAACCACTGCACGAACACGCTGTGCGCGCCCCACTTGGTGGTGCCGGCCAGCGGGAAGAAGGTCTGCGAGTAATACGGGAAGGCCTCCACGCCGTAACCGGTCAGGTAGCGCGTCACCGACATCCACTTCAGCCCCGACTCCCACAGGTAGACCCGCCATGCGAAGGAGTTCAGCTTGGCGTAGGTCTGCACCGTGTTGCCGCTGTCAAGCTGCAGCACCCGGTCCTGCACGCTGGGCACCAGCAAGGCCAGCATCGGCAGGATCGCCAGGTAGATCAGGTAGCGCCGCTCGAACATCACGCCATAGACGAAGAACAGCAGGAAGCAGGCGATCCAGGCGCTGCGCGTCTGCGTCAGCAGCAGCAGGCCGAACAGCCCCACCATGTAGCCGATCAGGACGATGCGTTTGAACTGGTTGAGCTGGAACGCCGGGCTCTTCACCATGTACAGGCCCAGCGAGATCACCAGCGTGAGATAGAAGGCGAAGATGTTCGGGTGGCCGAAGGTACTCTGCAGGCGGAAGTTGGCCAGCCCGCCCTTGGCATTGAGCGCCACGTTCACCACCGCGTACAGCGCCGGCAGGATGGACGAGGCCACCATCAGGCGAATCAGCGAGCGGAAGTCCTCGGGCGAACGCACCACATAGAACGCGCACACGAACACCGCGAAATAGGAACTCAGCGACAGCACGATCTTGACCGCCGCGCCGCGATCCGGCGAAATCACCACGCCGGCGCAGGCCACCGCCATCAGGATCAGCCAGGGCACGATCACGCGCCGCGGCAGCAGCTTGGGCTTCTCCACCACGAACAGGATGGCGATCAGGATGATCAGCGCATTGATCGCGCCGCCCAGGCCGACGCCGCCCGATCCGCCCACCCGCGTCGACTCGAGCACGATGTCGCCGGAGGCGCGGAAGAAGAAGATCATCAGCAACAGCAAGTGCCGGTTGAAGATGAACAACGCCCCCAGGATGAACAGCGCCGGCACCGCCGCCAGGCGCGCATAGCTGTCGCCCAAGAGGCCCGCTGCCACGGGCAGCGCCATGCCGATCAGCACGGCCGCCATGACCGCACCGGCCAGGAGCAGCAGCTGCGATGTTTGCAGGTAGGTCTTTTTCATCATTTTTTATTTCTCCGCATGCGGCCGCATATGCCCGCGAAAGCGGCCGCCGGGCGGCGCGCATCTCGCGACAAGGATAGACATCACCACAGGTCCCGCAGGACCGCGGCCTTTCGGGTCACAGCCCGGGACGCTTGCCCGGCCCGTTCAGAAAACCGCTTCACACGGGCGCCAGCAGGCCCGGATTGCTCTTGCTCATCGCCGCTTCCAGATCCAGCAGGAACCTCTGCTGCAACGCGTACGCGGCGGACTCTTGTCCGGATTCGCGCATCAGGCTGGAAGCGCGTACCAGGATGCCGTCGGAAATACGACCGGCCATCCCTTCGCGGAAGATCTTGATGCGCGCCGCCAGCCCGCCGTCGGGGAAGGAATCGCCGATGCGCATCCAGTAGCTGACCGCTTCCAGGCGGTCGTTGTTGCGGGCCACGAAGCGACGCCCGCTCACCGGCTTGCCGGCGCCCACCGTCGACAGCGACATCGGCGTACTGTCGCGCAGCACGAAGCCCTGGGCCACGTAGCAGACTTCGGGCGAGTGGATCTTCACGTCCTGCATCTGCTCGCCGGCATAGGCCAGGGCCAGCATCACCTGCTCGCCGCGGCTGTTGACGTAGGTGCGGCTGAGCACGTCGTCGTAGGGCTGGTCGGGATTGCGGCCGGTGCCGTCGTCCAGGTCCACGCTCACCTGCAGATAAGGCGACGGCACCTCGCGCCAGTCGGCAAATGCGTGCGGGACGAAGCTGTCGAACTTGGCCGTCTTCACCACGTTTTCTTCGCGCGGCACCAGCAGGTGCGCCACCGCGACCGCCACCACCATGCCGGTCGCCATCAGGGCCGCCTGCGGCACGCCGATGGCGAACAGGGCGCCGCGCTCCTGCGCGGCCGGCTTGCGCGCCCGCGGCACCGCTTCGGGCACCGCGATGCCGCGCCACAGTGCATAACGCACCGCGATCAGGCGCAGCAGGCTGTCCATGGCGATGATCAGTCCCAATGCCACGAAGAACAGCAGCATGCCGGCAAAGCCATGCAGGAAACCTTGCCCGGCGGCGTCACCCAGGTGGTAGGTGATCAGCGCCAGCACCACCACCCGCACCGTGTTGGCGGTAAAGGAGATCGGCACGATCAGCAGCGCCAGCGTGACGTTGCGCAGCAGCGACTGGTGTCGCACCAGATTCATGTACAGCAGGCCCAGCGCCTCCAGCGTGAACAGCGAATTGAGCCCGGCGCAGGCGTCGGCCACCAGCAGCTGGTACTGCCCCATGTACAGGATCACGCCGCTGCGGGCGATCGGGTAATCGAACACGCGCAGCAGGTGCTCGGCGGCATAGGACACGCCGATCTTCAGCGGCTGGGTCAGCAGATCCACCACCGACGCCGGCAGCGGCACCATGAACAGCATGAAGAAGAAGGCGAACCACAGGCGCTTGCAGGTACGTACGCCGAAGAACAGCAGCACCACGCCAGCCAGGATCGGCACCAGCGAGCCGGCTTCCATGAACAGCACCGTCTGCGAACGCCCGAGGGCGAAGCACAGCAGGCCGAAGCACATCATCACACCGCCGGCCAGCGGCGCGGGCTTGCGCTCGATCAGCCCTTCCTCGCGCAGCTGGCGTATGCGCACGTACATGTAGCAGCACGCCACCGCCAGCACGATGGGACCGTGGGCGTTGCGTTCGGTCCCCCATACGCCGTGGAACAGGTCGACGAAGCTGGGGATGTACATCGCCGCCAGCCCCGCCGCGATCAGCAGCCAGGGCGACAGGCTCAGCTTCTTGCCGTGCAGTGGATAGGTCTGTTCAACCGTCATCGTCTGCCTTCTGTGGTCGAAGTGGACGTCAGAACTCGTTGAGGACGCTGCCCACCACCATCACGCTGGCGCTGGCGAAGGAGTCGGTCAGCGTGCGCACGCTGGAGATGTGGCTGACGTTCTTGCGCACCACCATCAGCGCGGCGCCGGTGCGCACCGCCACCATCTGCGCGTCGGCGCATTCGTTGCCGGGCGGGGTGTCGATCAGGATCACGTCATAGCTCGGCGCCAGCTCCTGCAGCAGCTGCGAGAACGGCGGACGACCGAGCAGCTCCTGCGGGTTGGGCGGCGTCGGGCCGGCCGTCATCACCGACAGGTCGATCAGCGCCGGAATGCGCTGGATCGATTCGGCGGTGCCGACGCGGCCGGCGATGACCGCCGACAGGCCGTTGCGGTTTTCCAGGCCGAACAGTTCATGCTGGCGCGGATTGCGCATGTCGCCGTCGATCAGCAGCGTGCGCTCGCCCAGCTGGGAGAACACCACCGCCAGGTTGGCGGCCAGGAAGCTGCGCCCTTCCCCGCCGGCCGGGCTGGTCACCGCCAGCGCCTTGTGGCCGAGATCGGCGTCGAACCAGCGCAGCATCAGCTGGCTGCGCAGCGCGCGCAGGGTTTCGACCTGCGGGCTGAAGGGGTTGTAGGCCGCCACCACCTTCTCGCTCACGCGGCTCTCGCCCTTGAGCAGATAGGGATAGTCGAACTGGCGCGACAGCGCCTGGTCGATGTCGGCCTGCGTGAGCAGCCCGAGCTGGATGGCGGCGTCGCCGAAGCGCATGCCGCGCTCGCGCTGCAGGCGCAGGATGCGCTCGGCCTTGTCCGGCGTGAGCTTGCCCACGTCGATCAGGATGGCGCCGATGGAGCGGTTGGGCAAGGAGCTGCTGTCCTTGTTTTCGATCAAGATTGCAGTGTCCATATGAATTCCGATTCGTGATTAGCGTTGACGACCCGGCAGACCGGCCCTTTGCTGCATGCCCCGTCAGGCGGGGAGAGATCTGGAGCCGCGTCCCAGGATCAGGCGGCGGTCGCGTTTGCCGTCCATGCTGGGCACGGCGATGCTGCCCAGCACCGGCAGGCCCAGGCCTTCCACCAGGTCCGCTTCCGAGCGCACACGGCGGTTGATCAGTTCCAGACCCAGCGCGGCGGCCACACCCAGCACGAAGCCGACGAACATCGACAGGATCAGGTTGATCACGATGCGCGGGCTGGACGGGCTGGTCGGCGGCACGGCGGTGGCCAGGATGGAGATGTCCGACTGGTTGGACTGTCCTTCCAGGTTGGTCTGCATGTAACGCTGCGCGGTCAGCTCATAGGCGCGCTGCGCACTGTCCAGGTCGCGCGAGAGCACCGAGAGTTCGTCGCGGGTGCGATTGAGCTCGAGCACCTTCTGCTTCTGGGCATCGAACTCGGCGCGCACTTCGGCCTCGCGCTTTTGCAGGATGGTGGCATTGGTGCCCACGCTGGCCGAGGTCGCCGACACGGCGGCGGCCAGTTGCGCGCGCAGGCCGTCCACTTCAGCCTTGGCGTTCATGTAGTCGGGATGGTTCTTGCCCAGGCGCTTGGCGGCCTGCTCGAAGCGCGCTTCGGAGGCGGCCAGGTTGGCCTTCAGGTTCTGCACCAGCGGATTGGCGTTGACGTCCGGCGAATCCTGCGCGCGACCGGCGGCCTGGCGGCGCGACTGCGCTTCCGACAAGGCGCCCTGCGCCATCACCAGCTGGGTCGAGAGGTCGTTGAGACGATTGCTCTCGACGTCCATGCGGTTGTCCAGGTTGGTGATGCCGTGGTCCTGCTGGTACTTGGAGAGCTTGACCTGGGCCTTCTCGTAGTTGTCGCGCAAGACCTTGATCTGGTCGTTGAAATAGGCGGAGGCTTTGCGGGTGGGGTCGAGCTTGAGCTGCATGCTCACCTGCTGGTAGGCCTCGGCGAAGGCGTTGGCCATGGTCGCCACGAACTGCGGATCACGCCCCTTGTAGGTGATGTCGATCACGCTGCTGTCGCGCGACGCTACCGCGTCGAGATTGCGCAGCAGGATGTCGGCCAGCCAGTTGCGCATGTCGGTCGAGGTGCCGCTGGCGGCGTAGCTCTCCTTGACCGACGGCTCGTTGACCAGCTTCAGGTTGTCGATCACCGCCAGCGCCACGCTGCGGCTGTTGATGATGTTGACCTGGGTCGGCATGTAGCCCGGCAAAGCCTGGGCCGTCACCATCAGGCCGGTCACCGGGTCGGTCGCCTTGTAATTGAGCACCACCGACGACGAGGCCTTGTACTGCTTGGGCAGCAGCAGGCTGACCACCAGGGTGGCCGCCACGGTCACGCCGAAGATCATCAGGATGATCTTCATGTGCGCCCGCAGGATCAGTAAAAACTGGGATAGGTTCATTATCGAATGCTCCTGACTAAAGGTCCTTGGCCACCAGGGACCATAAATTTCCGGGAACCGCCCGGTGCCCGGTCAGAACCAGCTTTCCTTGACGTAGACGATGTCGTCCGCCTGCAGCAAGTCGTCCTTCTTCACATCGAGCTCCTGCAGCACGCCGTCCGTATCGCGGCGCTTGACCTTGAGGCCGCGCTCGGTACCGCGCAGCGTCAAGCCGCCGCCCACCGACAGCGCCTGCAGCACGGTAGTGCCGCGCTCAAGCTTGTACATGCCCGGGCGCTGCACCTCGCCATAGATGTAGAAACGCAGCGAACGTTCGACATAGATCACGTCGTTGGCCGACACCGTAGGCAGCTCGCTGGTGTCGCCGTTGTGGGTGACGGCGTAGATGTCGACCAGCGTGCGCTTCACCTGGCCGTTCTCGTTGTGCACGATGGTGACCGCGTCGCCGCCGTCCGGGTTGACGCCGCCGGCCAGCGCGATCACGTCGGCCACGTTGCGCTTGCCGTCAAGCGGATAGCGTCCCGGCTTGTAGACCTGGCCGAGCACGGACACCATCTGGCTCTGCGGCGTGGTGACCAGGATGTTGACCTGCGGGTTGACCAGGTAGCCGCCCTTCTTGAGCAGGTCGGCGATCTTGCGTTCGGCCTGCGAGGTGGCCAGGCCGCCGATCTTGACTTCACCGATCAGCGGATAGCTGATCACGCCCGCCTCGCTGATGCGTGTCTCCAGCGTGAGGTCCTGGCTGCCGTAGACGTTGACGCGGATCACGTCTCCCGGTCCCAAAGGTATGTCTTCCGCCATGGCGGAGGACCCAAGGCCGGCGGCAATCAGCAAACCTGCAAGCAGCAGTAAGATTTTTCTCATCATTGTTTTAACTCCGGATTACGTCTGTTAGTACGTCGGTTAGCCCACGATTCTGGTCCGGCACATCATGCCGGGGCATAGCTCACTTGATGCCGGACAGGCCGCGCGCGACGGCATCGTCCTTCGGCGCCGCGGCGCCGCTTCCCTGCACCGCGGTGGTGGCGGCAGGCGCGGCGGCGAGGTCCTTCAGGGCCTTGGCCTTGTCGAAGTAATCGATCTTGGCATCGGCCTTGAGGCGGTTGAGCTCCTGGTCGGTGATGCGTCCCTGGCCTTGCGCCACCAGATACTGTTCGATCTGCGCGGCGGCCGCGGACTGCGACACCGGGGCGCTCTTGACGTCGGCCAGCGCGGCAAGGATGGCGGAGTCGCCTTCCTTGACGATGAACAGCCGGCCACGCTCCATGCCCTTGAGTCCTTCCAGCATCGGCGGCGGCAGGTCCATGGACGTCTTGACCACCTGCAACCGGGTGAACGGGATGTTGCGTGCGTTGAGCCAGCCGGCAACCTCTTCAAGAGGCCTGGTGCTCGTCATAAGTTCATTGAGTTCTTTGCTGAGATTGGCATTGCTGATGACCAACTCAGAAAATTCATATTGCTTGCGCTGCGCAAACCAGTCCGGATGCTGGCGGTAGAAGTCGTCGACCTCCTGCTGGCTGGGGCGCGCCGGCTTGCTCAGCTTCATCTGCACATAGCTTTGCGCCAGGACCAGGTCCTTGGCGCGCTCGATGTCGGCGAGCACGGACGGATTGGAGTCCAGCTTTTCCTTCCGGGCCGCATTGACCAGCAGCTGCCGGGCGACCAGCCCGTCGAGCAGCTGCTTGCTGGCTTCTCGTGCACCGCTTCGGCCCAGCTCCGCATTGAGCTGGTGAATGGTGATTTCCTTGCCGTCGACGCTGGCCAGCGCCTGTCCTGACGAAGCTTCGTTCTTGCTTCCGCAGGCAGCCAGCGCTCCCAGCAACACGATCGAGACCGCGGTTTTCAGTTTGCCCGTGGCGGCAAACCGCATTGCATATCTTGTTCTTCTCATCCTGGCAGCTTTCAATTCCATACCTCGTTGGACGGCATGGCGATCCCTGCCCTGCACTGCGGCTGGCAACTCCGCAATGCTTGCGACGGCGCAAGGACCACCCTGTTTTTCTTGATTGCTAGTAGGCGTTCTCTCTCTTGAGCACGAGGCGCACGGTTTGGATGATGATCCACAGGTCGAAGGTGAGCGACCATCGGCGCAGATACTCCAGATCGAATTCGATACGCGCTTTCATCTTGTCGAGCGTCTCCGTCTCGCCGCGCAAGCCGTTGACCTGCGCCCAGCCGGTGATGCCCGGCTTGACCTTGTGGCGCAGCATGTAGCCCTTGATCTGCTTGCGGTAAAGCTCGTTGTGGGCGACCGCATGAGGGCGCGGCCCCACGATGCTCATCCTGCCCTGCAGGACATTGACGAACTGCGGCAGCTCGTCGAGCGAACTCTTGCGCAGGAAGCCGCCGATCTTGGTCAGGCGCATATCGCCCTTCTGCGCCTGCTTCACCGCGGCGCCGTCTTCCATGACCGTCATCGAGCGGAATTTGTAGACCACGATCTCTTCGCCGTCCAGGCCGTATCGGCGCTGCTTGAAGATCACCGGGCCCGGCGAAGTCACCTTGACGCAGATCGCGATGACCATCAGCACCGGCAGCAGCATCAGCAGGATGATGGAGGCCAGCACGACGTCGCTGACGCGCTTGACGAAGTTGTTCATGCCGGTGAACGGCGTTTCGCAGATGGCCATCACCGCCATGCCGCCGACGTAGTCGAAGCGCGCCTGGATCAGATTGAAGATGTAGATGTCCGGCACGAAGTAGATCGACGCCGTGGTGTCCTGCAGCTCGTCGATCATCTGCAGCACGCGCGGCTGCGCCGAGATCGGCATGCTGATGTAGACCATGTTGATGTTGTGCTTGCGCACGTAGGCGGCCACATCGGACATCTTGCCCATCAGCGGCGTGAACGATCCCTGCGGCTGGCGATTGATCTCGCGGTCGTCGAAGAAACCCATCAGCCTGACCATCAGCGCCGGATAGTTTTCCATGCGCTCGGCCAGCTTGAGCGCGGCGGGATTGACGCCGATGATGATGGCCTTGCTGACTTCGCCCTTGGTATGCAGGTCGCGCATCACGCGCGACTGCGCGTACTGCGACACCATCAGGCCGAACGGCGTGCCGATCGCCCAGGCCATGATCACCGGAGAAGAAAACTGCTGGTAGAACTCGCAGATGTATCCGATCACGCCCAGCACCGCCACCACCGCGATCCAGTCGACGAAGATCGGCGTCACCGAACGCACGCCCTGGGGATTGCGGCGCAGGCGTCGCTCATGGAATTCGGAGAAGAAATAGGAGCTGACGAAGAACGCCATGATGGCCAGCACCCAGTAGTCACCGGTAAACGACAGGCCGTTGAGACGGACCAGGATCCACAGGTAAGTGACGATCAGCGCCGGCTCCAGCAATCGCTTGAAGACCATTACGATCACATTGGGCTTCACGTTGACCAATGGCAAGGTGTCGCGAATTTCATTATTCATTTTGGGGGCCTCAGAACTCATAGCGCGTGGTCAATGCAATACCGTTGGAGACGTAACCGAAACTGTCGATATTTGACTGCACATTCTCGCGGTAGATGGCCGCCATCAGCGACAGCGACCTCAACGGAGAATAAGTAATGCTGAAACTGGCCTTCTCGTACCTGTCCTTCCGGTTGGAAGGGGTGACGCCTGTGATAACGGCGGCGCCGTTATAGTTGCGCCGCTGGTAATCGAAAGATCCGTCGAAACGCAACTTCTCGGTGGCCTTGTGGACCGCCGCCAGGCTGATGCCGTTGGTCAGCGAGTAGTTCGCATCCACATCACTCAGACCGCCGATCTCACGCCAAAGGTTCAACTTGAAACCGGTCTTGGCGGTTGCCGCCCAGTCAGCGATGAGCCTGGCGTTGAAGCCGCTGTAGTCGGCCGCGCCGCCGGCGACGCGCTGGCGGCTGACATAGCCGCCCAGGAACTGCAGCTTGGTCTTGCCGCTGTAGAGCCAGGTGACGCGCGCCTTGAGCTCATCCTGGGTGAACGAATTGTTGACGACCGAACCGCTGACGACGGTGGACTCGGGGTAATTGCCCTTCGTGTGCCTCGCCTGCAACCCTGCGATGCTGCCGCTGCGCGCCGTATAGTCCAGCCCCACTTCGGTGATGTCCTGGGTGAAGCTGTTGGCTTGCTGCGAGGCAAGCTCGTAACCGAGGCCGAAACGCGAAAACTGCGCGCGGGCAGTCCAGTCCGGATGCAATTGCCATGCCACCGTCGCGTATTTGGTCTGCATGGTGCGCAGGTTCTTTTCCAGCACCCGCAAGTTCTGGAACGGCGTGAGCGACTGCGAATAGACGTAGCCGATATCACCGGTGAAACGCTCACCGAGGGCCCAGCCCCAATACGCGTTGAGGTCACGGCCGTTGTTGTCGAACTGCTTGAAGTAATCGAAACTGTTTTTGTTCAGGCTCGCGTCTACGCGAACGTGCTGGCGGCTGAACATCCTGTCGAATCGGATCCCTCCGACGCTGGAGTGGACATAATCAGACATTTGCGAGGTGCCGAGGGCGGATTGCGCCGCGGCAGAATCACGCAGTCGCAGCAAATTGTCGTCATACAAGATTGAATATTGTACGTACGGCGTCACCACCTGCCCGTCATCTGCGGCACGCGCTTCCTGAATAGACGCCAAGGCAAGTACAGCAAGTACTTGCGCGCCATTCCGACGATTGATCCAACTATGAACCTGCCAAGCCATCTTTCCCAATGTCCTTTCTTTTTTAATTCGTCTTTTAAAACAATGGCAATTTCCGGCGCCGACATTGCTGCGATGCAACAGGAAAAATCAGGTTTAATCATGCATCATTTTCGTGAATTAATCAAAATAAATTCAGAAAATTTATTGCGTTTAAGAAAATGATGTGCTAATGCAAAAACACCTACTTTTCGTCAATCGGATAAATCCCACTGATCTTGTAGGACGACAGGAAGTTTTCTCTTCCCCGACGCCGACATCGCGATATCTTTGCTGCATGACCCGAACTTGCGACGTCTCCGACAATCAACCTCATCTTTTAATGATCTTGTAATCGAAATTTTTCGGTCATCAGATCGAACGGATATAAGATCACTCAACCTCACTTAAGGTTCTTTCGAATCTCGGATTTCAGTTCATGAGCTTGTGGTACAGCATCACTTTCCTGGGCGACAGCGCCTTCACCGTGCCCGGAGCATGCGCCGTCGCGCTATGGCTGGGCCTCAATGGCTGGTGGCGGCAGATGCTGCGCTGGCTGTTCATTTTCGGCACGGCAATGATGATCGTGGTCATCACCAAGCTGCTGTACATGGGCTGGAACATCGCGCCGCCGCTGCTTTACAACTTCACCGGCATCAGCGGCCACTCGGCGTCCGCCACGGCGCTTTACCTCACCGTTGCGGTGCTGCTGACCGAAGGCAGAGCGCCACGATGGCGCATGCTGGCCATCGCCGCCGCCGGCGTGCTGGTGCTGGCGGTGGGCATGTCGCGCTTCATGATCAGGGTGCATTCCGCGTCGGAGATCGTCACTGGACTGACGCTGGGCGCGCTCGCCGCGTGGTGGTTCTGCCGCGGACTCTCCGACAGCGGCCGTGCGCTGCGGGGAGGCATCGTGATGGCGGCGACCGCCGCCTTCCTGCTGATGGGAACCTCGGGCCAGCCGGCGCCGACGCATGATTTGCTCAAGCAGCTGGCGCAGTCCCTCTCAGGCCGGGACCAGGCCTATACCCGCAGCATTCCTCTCTGAGATGCAGATGAAAAAAAACGCCGGACATGGTCCGGCGTTTTTTTTACGTTAAGAGTTGTAACGGGCCCAGGCGATGATCGCCTGTATGGCGCTCGAATTGATGATGAGGGCTGATGCCCATCAGCGGCGAACGGGACGCTGCCCGCGCCGGATATCTGCCGGCTCAAAATATTGAGTATTGCCCGCGTTGAAAACGGTTGCGCCGGAGGAGCCGACTATGGCGCTGAAGATCGCTTTGCAATCGGGGATGGAATCGCGTCGCTTCCCGACAGCGCCTTGAGAGCGGACGGCAGCGTGCAAAGCATGACCGCAAAAGCGGTCTGCGAATGGGTCGACAAATCGATCGATGCATACGAGAGAAAGTCTTCGTCGATGAAGACGACAGCGCTCACATCCTCTTGATCAGATACAAGGCCTGCGCATCATAGCTGGCCAGCTTTTCCGCCAACGGCGGCGGCGCGTTCTCCAAAGCCTCGAAGCCGCACGACCGCCAGTACGGCGCAGATCCATGCACTGCCACCAGCGCCGCGAAGCGATAGGCGTCGCGCAGCGCCAGCTCCGCAAGCAGCAGGATCAGTGCACGACCCAGCCCGGCTCCCCGCGCGGCAGGCAGCAAGGCGACGTCATGCAGGTAGAGACAGTCCGCCGCCGCATCGAGCTGCGTCAGCAAGCTGTCGAGCGCGGGCGGATAACCGATCTTGGCCGGATGCATGAAGGCGTAACCGCAAACGATGCCCTCGCCCTGCGCGATCATGCACCCGCGCGGATAGAGCGCGAGACGCTCGGCGAACACTTCGCGCCGCTCGAAAAATCCTTCATGCACCTGCGCCGCGATCGCCATGACCGCATCGAGATCGCCGGCCTGCATCGCTCGCCAAGTGTGGCTGTGGCTCATACCCCTGATTTCTCCCCTCTGCAGGCGATGGTCTCGCCCGCTATCTGTCCTATCTGTCGCCCGTCGACGGGCATAAAAAAACCGCTGCGCGCGGCAGCGGTTTTTCGCGCGGATGCAGGGCCGTATCAGGCCTGCGCACCCGGACGCAGGATCTCCAATACGCCCAACAACTCGGCGCGCACGCGTTCGATGCCCTCTTCGTCCAGGCTGATGGCGGGGACCTGGGGGATCTCCGGCTGCTCCGGCTCGTTGCTGCCATCGAGCTTGTTGCGCGCACCGCTGATGGTGAAGCCCTGCTCGTAGAGCAGTTCGCGGATACGGCGGATCAGCAGCACTTCGTGGTGCTGGTAATAACGGCGGTTGCCGCGGCGCTTCACGGGCTTCAGCTGGGTGAATTCCTGTTCCCAGTAGCGCAGCACGTGCGGCTTGACGCCGCACAGTTCGCTGACTTCGCCGATCGTGAAATAGCGCTTGGCGGGAATCGGCGGCAAGACGATTGCCGCTGGTTTGTTGACGCGATCGTTCATAGATTAGACGGGCAGTTCAACGGGGCTGCCGCTGGAGAGCTCCACCATTTCCTTCAGTTTCTGGCTGGCGTGGAACGTGACGACACGTCGCGCCGTGATGGGAATTTCTTCACCGGTCTTGGGATTGCGGCCAGGCCGTTGCGGCTTGTCGCGCAACTGGAAGTTGCCGAAGCCGGACAGCTTGACGGCCTCGCCACGCTCGAGGGCGTTGCGGATCTCGTCGAAGAAGGTTTCCACCATGTCCTTCGCTTCGCGCTTGTTCAGACCGACCTGTTCGAACAAAAGTTCGGCCAGTTCGGCCTTGGTCAGCGTGGGCAGGCTCTTGTCCGCCTGCGAACGCGCCTGCGATTCGAGCACGGCTCGGTGCAAGTCTGCGTCCAGCACGGACTGAAATTCATTCGAATTCACGTTGTTCATGGCGATGAGTGACTAGGCCTGTAATACCGATTCCGGTCTGTTTTATTTTTGCTCGCGGGGATCACATCAGGCACGCAATCTGGCGCCGAGCTTTGCGCTCGCAGCTGTCACCAGTGCACTCATCGCAACGTCGACCTTGTCATCCTGGAGGGTGTTTTGAGTATCTTGCAAGGTGAATCGGAACGCAAGGCTTTTTTCGTCATTTTCCAGACCACGGCCTTGATATTCATCAAATAAAACAATGGCTTGGATGATACCGCATGCCGCGTTGCCCTGCTTTTCGGCAGCGAAGACATCCAGCAATTGCTGGGCCGCCACCGACTGCTTGACCACCAGCGCGAGGTCGCGGCTGACCGCCGGGAATTTGGAAATTTCGGTGTACGTCGGCAGGTCGCGCTGCTGCAGTGCATCGGCATCCACTTCGAACACGACCGGCGCCAGCGGCAGGTCGTATTTCTGCTGCCACTTCGGATGCAGCTCGCCGATCGCGCCGATCACTTGCTCGTCCAGCATCACCTGCGCCGAGCGTCCCGGGTGCAGCGCCGGATGTTCGGTCTTGGCGAAACGCAGGGTGCGCGGCGCGAACAGCGCCTCGAGATCGGCCTTGACGTCGAAGAAATCGACGTTGCGGCCGGCCTGGCCCCACTGCTCCTCGGCCACCGGGCCGTAGGCCAATGCGGCGATGCGCTTGGGCTGATCGAAACCGGCCACCGACAGCGGACCGTCGACGATGGCGGCGTTCTTCAGGAACACGGCGCCGACCTCGAAGACGCGGATGCGCGAGGCCTTGCGGTTGATGTTGTAGCGCGCGTTGGCCACCAGGCCGGCGAGCAGCTGCGAACGCATCACGCTCATCTGGCTGGCGATCGGGTTCTTCAGCTTGATCGGATCGGCGTTGCCGGCGAAGTCGGCTTCCCAGGCGGATTCGACGAAGCTGAAGTTGACCACTTCCTGGTAGTCCTGGTCGGCCAGCAGGCGGCGGATGGCGAACAGCGAACGGGTGTTTTCCGGCGCGATGCGCATGGCGTTGGCGGCCACCGGCGGCAGCGTCGGAATGTTCTCGAAGCCATAGACGCGCGCCACTTCCTCGATCAGGTCTTCCTCGATCTCGATGTCGAAACGGTAGGACGGCGGCGTTACCGAGAACAGGCCCGGCTCCTGCGTGAACGACAGGCCGAGGCGCTTGAAGATGTCGGCCACCATGTCGTCGGTGATCTCGACGCCGATCACCTTGGCCGCGCGCGCGGTGCGCAGCTTGACCGCTTCGCGCTTGGGCAGGTTGACGATCTGGTCGTCCACCGGGCCGATGCGGGTGTCGGGCGTGCCGCAGATTTCAATCAACAGCGCGGTGATGCGCTCGATGTGGTCGACCACGGTGGCGAAGTCCACGCCGCGCTCGAAGCGATGCGCGGCATCGGTCGAGAAGTTGTAGCGACGCGCGCGGCCCTGGATCGCCTGCGGGAACCAGAATGCGGCTTCGAGGTAGATGTTGGCGGTGTCCAGCGACACGGCGGTGGCGTCGCCGCCCATGATGCCGGCCAGCGATTCGATTTCCTTCTCGTCGGAGATCACGCCGACCCACTCGTCGACTTCCACGGTATTGCCGTTCAGGAGCTTGAGCGACTCGCCCTTCTTGCCCCAGCGCACATCGAGGCCGCCATGGATCTTGTCCAGGTCGAACACGTGCGAGGGACGGCCCAGCTCCAGCATCACGTAGTTGGAGATGTCCACCAGCGCCGAGATCGGGCGCTGGCCGCTGCGCTCGAGGCGCTGCTTCATCCATTGCGGGGTCGCCGCTTTGGCGTTCAGGCCGCGGATCACGCGGCCGGCGAAACGGCCGCACAGGTCAGGCGCGGAAATGCGCACCGGCAGCTTCTCGTCCAGGTTGGACGCCGCTGTCTGGAACACCGGCGCCTTCAGCGGCGCGCCGGTCAGCGCCGACACTTCGCGCGCCACGCCCAGCACCGACAGGCAGTCGGCCTTGTTGGGCGTGAGCTTGATGGTGAACTTGAGGTCGTTGAGTTGCAGGTAGTCGCGGAAATTCTGGCCGACCGGCGCGTCGTCGGGCAGCTCCAGCAGGCCGCCATGGTCTTCCGACAGCTTCAGCTCGCGCGCCGAGCACAGCATGCCCTGCGACTCGACGCCGCGCAGCTTGCCGACCTTGATTTCGAAGGGCTTGCCGTCGGCGCCCGGCGGCAGCACGGCGCCAACCATGGCGCACGGCACCTTCAGGCCCGCGCGCACGTTGGGAGCGCCGCAGACGATGTTGAGGATGGTGCCGGTGTGCACGTTGACGCGGCACACGTTCAGGCGATCGGCGTCGGGGTGCTTGCTCACCTCCAGCACTTCGCCCACGACCACGTTGGTGAAGGGAGGCGCGACCGGCTCGACTTCTTCCACTTCCAGGCCGGACATCGTCAGCAAATGCGAGAGTTCATCCGACGTCATGTTCGGATTGACCATCGTGCGCAACCAGTTTTCAGAGAATTGCATGATTCAGACTTTCAGCTATCAGCCGGACGCGCCGCGCTCTCGCGCGCGGCGCCCTTCGTTATCGGTTTTAATTGAATTGCTTCAGGAAGCGCAGGTCGCCTTCGTAGAACAGGCGCAGGTCGTTGATCCCATAGCGCAGCATGGTCAGGCGCTCCAGGCCGGAGCCGAACGCGAAACCGATGTACTGCTCGGGATCCAGGCCCATGTTGCGCACCACCGTCGGGTGCACCTGGCCGGCGCCGGAGACTTCCAGCCAGCGGCCCTTGAGCGGACCGCTGCCGAAGGCGATGTCGATCTCGGCCGAGGGCTCGGTGAATGGGAAGTAGGAAGGACGGAAGCGCACCTGCAGGTCGTCGGTCTCGAAGAAGGCCTTGACGAAGTTCAGGTAGACGCCCTTCAGGTCGGCGAAGCTGATGTCCTCGGCGATCCACAGGCCTTCGACCTGGTGGAACATCGGCGAGTGGGTGGCGTCGCTGTCGACGCGATAAGTGCGGCCCGGCGCGATCACCTTGATCGGCGGCTTGTTCATGCGCGCGTAACGCACCTGCATCGGGCTGGTGTGGGTGCGCAGCAGCAGCGGCTTGCCCTGGGTGTCGTTGCCTTCGATGTAGAAGGTGTCCTGCATCGAGCGCGCGGGGTGGTTTTCCGGGCTGTTCAATGCGGTGAAGTTGGTCCAGTCGGTTTCGATCTCGGGGCCGTCGGCCACGTCGAAACCGATGGAACGGAAGATTTCCTCGACGCGCTGCCACGAGCGCATCACCGGGTGGATGCCGCCCACGCCGCGGCCGCGGCCGGGCAGCGTGACGTCGATGGCTTCGGCATTCAGGCGCGCCTGCATCTGGGCATTGGCCAGTTCATCGCGACGCGCGGTCAGTGCATTTTCGATCTGTTCCTTGGCGACGTTGATGATCGCCCCCTGCGCCTTGCGCTCTTCCGGCGCCAGCTTGCCCAGCCCCTTCATCTGCTCGGTGATCTGGCCGGTCTTGCCGAGGTACTTGGCCTTGGCGTTTTCCAGTGCGGCTGCGTCGGGCGCTGCGGCGAAATCGCTCTGCGCCTGCGTAACGAGCTGGCCCAGGAGTTGGTCTAGGGGATTCATGCGGTAAGTCTCGCTCCAATCGAAAGTCCGACGACGAAGTCGAAAAGAAGAAGATCCGCGCGCGTGGCGGGATCAGAAAATCGGTGGATCAAAAACATACGGGGCATCGGTATTACACCTTTGCCCCGCAGGATTGCAGCGCCGGCTGCTTTACTTGAAGTCGAAGCGGCCGGCAACCGCATCAACACGCTGACGATTTAGGCGGCAGCGATGTTGGCCTTCACCTGGTTGACGATGGCAGCGAATGCAGCCTTGTCGGTGACAGCCATGTCGGCCAGAACCTTGCGGTCCAGTTCGATCGCAGCCTTCTTCAGGCCGTTCATGAACACGCTGTAGGTCACGCCGTGCGAACGCGCAGCGGCGTTGATACGGGCGATCCACAGGGCACGGAACACGCGCTTCTTGTTACGACGGTCACGGTACGCGTATTGGCCAGCGCGCATGACTGCTTGCTTGGCGATACGGTAGACGTTTTTGCGGCGACCGCGGTAACCCTTGGCGAGGGCGAGGACTTTCTTGTGACGGGCACGCGCTGTTACCCCACGTTTGACTCTAGGCATAGTAGCTCCTTAATTGAGTGTGAGGTTAAGCGAACGGCAGCATCGCGCGAACGGAATTCAGGTTCGTCTCATGGACGCCCTCGGTACCGCGCAGTTGACGCTTGTTCTTGGTGGTCTTCTTGGTCAGGATGTGACGCTTGAAGGCTTGACCGCGCTTGACGGTACCGCCCGGGCGCACGCGAAAACGCTTCTTCGCGCTGCTCTTCGATTTCATCTTAGGCATAGCAACTCTGTCCTTCCGGACAGCTCCATTTTTTGATGATTGCAGGTGGCAGCAATGCTCGCTGCTCTTTGATGCCTGCTCTCACTTATTTGACGGCGCGGGTATTTCACCCCCGCCGCTTTTGCCCGGCACATCGCTGCACCCGGCAAATCCTTTGTCGGCCCTACTCTGCACCGCTTGCGCGGCTCGGACGACATCGGGAGACATCGTCCGGATACGGCTAACTGCACAGTCCTTGCAAACTGAGGCTTACTTCTTTTTCTTCGGCGCCAGGACCATGATCATCTGGCGGCCTTCCATCTTGGGAAACTGCTCGACCTGGCCATACGGTTCCAGATCGGCCTTCAGGCGCTCCAACATGCGCATGCCGATTTCCTGGTGAGCCATTTCACGGCCGCGGAAACGCAGCGTGATCTTGGTCTTGTCACCCTCTTCCAGGAACTTGGTCAGATTGCGCAACTTGATGTTGTAATCGCCATCATCGGTGCCGGGACGGAATTTGACTTCCTTGACCTGGATGACCTTCTGCTTGAGCTTGGCTTCATGAGCTTTCTTCTGCTCCTGATACTTGAACTTGCCATAGTCCATCAAGCGGCAAACCGGAGGTTGCGCGGTCGGTGCGATCTCAACCAGATCGACTTCCGCCTCTTCCGACAGGCGCAAGGCCTCTGCCAGGCTAACGATGCCCAGGGGCTCGTTGTTCACACCCGATAAGCGCACTTCCGGCGCGGTGATCTCGCGATTCAGGCGATGCGACGACTTGTCAGTAGCTATTGCCGTTTCCTTTTAAAATCCAATAAATTAAGCCGTGCTTTTGCGCTGGGGAGGAAGCTTTTGCTTCCTCCGATCGACTCGATCAGGCTTTGGTCTCGACCTCAGTCTTGAGGCGCTCCACCAAGGTGTCGATGGACATTACGCCCAGATCGACATTGCCCCGCGCACGCACGGCCACTGTGTTGGCATCCCGTTCTTTGTCGCCGACAACCAGGATATAGGGCGGCTTCTGAATGGAATGCTGCCGTATTTTATAGGTAATCTTCTCGTTGCGCAAATCGGTCTCGACCCTAAACCCTTGTTTTTTCAGCGTTTGTGCAACGCTCTTCACGTAATCGGCTTGCGCGTCGGAGATATTCAGGATGACAACTTGCACCGGAGCAAGCCACAACGGCATGGCGCCAGCGTGGTTTTCGATCAGGATGGCGATGAAGCGCTCCAGCGAGCCGACGATCGCACGGTGCAGCATCACGGGCACCTTGCGGTCGTTGTCTTCCGTGACATATTCCGCGCCCAGGCGCGCCGGCATCGAGAAGTCGACCTGCATGGTGCCGCACTGCCAGGAGCGACCGATCGAGTCCTTCAGGTGGTATTCGATCTTGGGGCCGTAGAAGGCGCCCTCGCCCGGCAGCTCTTCCCACTCCGAACCCGAGGCGCGGATGGCTTCGCGCAGCGCGTTTTCAGCCTTGTCCCAGACCTCTTCGGCGCCGATGCGCTTTTCAGGGCGCAGGGCCAGCTTGACGGCGACGTCCTTGAAGCCGAAGCAGTCGTACACCTCGCGCACCACCTTGTTGAAGGCTGCAACCTCTTCCTGCACCTGATCTTCGGTACAGAAGATGTGGCCGTCATCCTGGGTGAAGCCGCGCACGCGCATCATGCCGTGCAGCGCGCCGGAGGGCTCGTTGCGGTGGCACTGGCCGAATTCGCCGTAGCGCAGCGGCAGGTCGCGATAGCTGTGCAGGCCGGAGTTGAAGATCTGGATGTGGCCCGGGCAGTTCATCGGCTTGAGCGCGTAGGCGCGGTTTTCCGATTCGGTCGTGAACATGTTGTCACGATAGTTATCCCAGTGACCGGTCTTTTCCCACAGCGAGCGGTCGAGGATCTGCGGCGCCTTCACTTCCTGGTAGCCGCTGTCCTGGTAGACGCGACGCATGTATTGCTCGACCTGCTGCCAGATCGACCACCCCTTCGGGTGCCAGAAGATCAGGCCCGGCGCCTCGTCCTGGAAGTGGAACAGGTCCAGCGCGCGGCCCAGCTTGCGGTGGTCGCGCTTCTCGGCCTCTTCCAGCATGTGCAGGTAGGCTTCCTGGTCTTCCTTCTTGGCCCAGGCGGTGCCGTACACGCGCTGCAGCATCTCGTTGTTGGAGTCGCCGCGCCAGTAGGCGCCGGCCAGCTTCATCAGCTTGAACACTTTCAGCTTGCCGGTGGATGGCACGTGCGGACCGCGGCACAGGTCGGTGAAGCTGCCTTCGGTGTACAGCGACACGTCCTCGTTCTGCGGGATGGAGGCGATGATCTCGGCCTTGTAGTCCTCGCCGATCGATTTGAAGTAGGTCACGGCCTCGTCGCGCGGCAGCACCTTGCGGGTCACCGGCTCGTCCTTCTTGGCCAGCTCGGCCATCTTCTTCTCGATGGCTTCCAGGTCTTCCGGCGTAAAGGGACGCTTGTACGAGAAGTCGTAGTAGAAGCCGTTGTCGATCACCGGACCGATGGTGACCTGGGCGTCCGGGAACAGCTCCTTGACGGCATAGGCCAGCAAGTGGGCGGTCGAGTGACGGATCACTTCGAGGCCGTCGGCATCCTTGTCGGTCACGATGGCCAGCTCGGAGTCCTTGTCGATCAGGAACGAGGTATCGACCAGCTTGCCGTCGACGCGGCCTGCCAGCGCCGCCTTGGCCAGGCCGGTGCCGATGTTGGCGGCGACCTGCGCCACCGTTACCGGGCCATCGAACTGGCGTTGCGAACCATCGGGAAGACGAACTGAAACCATTTTGCACTCCATGTCGGCAGCTGCGCTGCCTTGCCTGTTTTGGGTAGGTGATACGGAAAAGACGGACGAAAAAAAACGCGGACCAGCCGCGCCTTTTCAATGAACGAAAAAGAACCCGACTAGCGTCGCTCGAAAACCTCGGTGGTAGTTCGCGGTGTCATAACCGGTTTGCCTTTCTCGCTCTTACAGAATGATGGTTGCGGGCTTCTCGCCCCGCCTTGCTGGCCCATGCCGACGGCACGAACCCGGAAAACGGCAATTATAGCAAATTAATGCCGCTGGCTTGGCAAGTTCACATCGCGCGCGCATGCGGCTGCAATATGAGAAAGACAAGCTTGCCGCCGATTACGCTCAATCACAAAAAACAGCAACAATCCCTCACAACAATTGCCGCAGGCCATTCATTCAAAATTCTTCATCATTTACAAATGCAAATGAGCTTTTTTAACGTGGGCCGGTCATAAAAAGAGACGCCCGGCCATGCTAGGATCTGGCTTGAATTTCGGAGAACCGCACCATGCCTGATGGACACAATTGCATCGAACACCTGACCGTCATCAACGATGTCGAGTACACGCTGCAAAGCCGCACGATAGAACTGGACAACGGCGAGCGCCACCAGGAGTACCGCGTACTGCTCAACGGCAACGAGATCAAATCCTGGACCCGCGGCGACATCCTGCCCTATTTCAACGTGAATCGCGGCTGAGCCCATACAACCGGACTCGGCAATAAAAAAACGGCATCCAACTGGATGCCGTTTTTTGTTGGCCGGCCCGCTCGCCGGACCGATCCTGGGCCAATCAGGCCTTTTCGAGGTTGGCGCGGCGCGCCAGGATCTTCTCGATCTTCTCTTTCAGCGTGGCCGCATTGAAGGGCTTGACGATATAACCGTCGGCGCCCGACTGCGCCGCTTCCACGATGTTTTCCTTCTTGGCCTCGGCCGTGATCATCAGGACCGGCAGGTGCGCCAGCGCCGGCGTCGAACGAATCTTCTTGAGCAGCGTCAGGCCGTCCATCACCGGCATGTTCCAGTCGGTCAGCACGAAGGTAATCGGCATGGCGCCCGCTTCCAGCACCTTGAGCGCGGAAGAACCGTCATCAGCCTCGGCGATCCTGGTGTACTCAAGCTCTTTCAGCAGGCCGCTGACAATACGCCGCATTGTCGAAAAATCATCGACCACCAAAAAATACTGATCATCTGCCGCCATAGTTAACTCGAACTTCCGTAGAAAGGGATATAGGGTTAGATAGGGATATCTGGAAAAAATTCGATAGCAAGTTTAAAGCATTTTCGAAAAGTTTCCCCAGATCAGCAAACATTCTCCCCCGAGAATCGAGCCTTCGCCTTGATCGCCGGCAGGAGAACGGAAAAAATTTTCATCCACCATTTGCCGTCATCTCAGCACACAGGATTTCACGCGAAGAAAATCCGCGCAGCGAAAAACGCAAGATCGCGACGTACGCAAAACTCAAGGAAAACGGGAATCAGAATGCGGAGAAAAAAAACCGGAGGCGGAAAACAAAAATGGAAGCCGCGAATGCGCTTCCATTTTAGTTTTACTTCGCTATCCAACCCTACTGCATCAACAGAAGAATTGGTAGGCACGATTGGACTCGAACCAACGACCCCTACCATGTCAAGGTAGTGCTCTAACCAGCTGAGCTACGCGCCTAACGAAGAAGCAATATTATAGGAGGCCTTTTCCATTTTGCCAAGGGGTAAAACAAAAAAAACTGAAAATATTTTCCATCAGCCCTTTTACCCCTTCTCCAATATCTCGCGGCATCGATGGGAAGCGGCAGCACGACCCGCTGCCGCCGCCCGATTCATCATTGCCGCTTGGCCTCGATGACGCCCTTCACTTCACGGATCACCGTCAGTGCCTTCTGCAATTGCTCGGTCGAGCCGATCTCCGCTGTGAATGCCATACGCGCATGCCCCTTGCTGCTTTGCGTGCTCACGCCGATCACGTTGATCTTGTCGCGCAGGAAGATATCGGAGATATCGCGCAGCAGCCCCTGCCGATCGCTGGCCAGCACGAAGATGTCGACCGGATAGACCGTATCCCTGGCCGGCGCGCCCCAGGTCGTCTGGATCACCCGCTCGGGCGCCTGCGAGCTCATCTCGGAAAAGTTCTTGCAATTGACCCGGTGGATGGAGACGCCCTTGCCGCGCGTGACGAAGCCCGCAATCGGATCCGGCGGCGCCGGCTTGCAGCAGCGCGCCAGCTGCGTCAGCAGGCCGTCGGTGCCGACCACCAGCACGCCCGACTTGGCGCCTTGCACGATGCTGGACGCACGGCTCTTGCGCGTGATCAGCGCCTCGTCGTCGATCTCGGGCTTCTTTTCTTCGCCTTCGTGCAGCGCCTGCTCCACATGGCGCAGGCTGAACTCGTCCTTGGCCAGCGACAGACAGAGATCGTCGACCTTGGCGAAGCCCAGCTTTTGCGCCAGCTCTTCCAGGTTGACGGCGGTCTTGCCCTCGCGCTGCAGCGTTTTTTCCAGCAGGCCGCGCCCCACCGACAGCGTTTCCTGCTGCTCGATGGCGTTGAACCACGCGCGCACCTTGGAGCGCGTACGCGAACTGGCGGTATAGCCGGCGCCGAGCCAGTCGCGCGACGGGCCTACGCCGGGGCCGCTCTTGGCGGTGATGATCTCGACCGTCTGCCCGTTCTTGAGCACGGTGTTCAACGGCACCATGACGCCATCCACGCGCGCGCCGCGGCAACGGTGGCCGACATCGCTGTGCAGGTGGTAGGCGAAATCGATGGGCGTGGAACCGCTGGGCAGCTCGATCACGCGCGCCTGCGGCGTCAATACATAGATGCGCTCGTCCAGCGTGGCCGACTTGAGCTTCTCCACCCAGTCGCGGCGCACCTCTTCCTGGTCCACCACGGCGTCGGTGACTTCGTTCTTCCAGGCCAGCAGCTGGCGCAGCCAGGCAATCTTCTCGTCGTACTTCTGCGCCGAGAAATTGGAGCCGCCGCTTTCCTTGTAACGCCAGTGCGCCGCCACGCCGTACTCGGCGAAGTGATGCATCTCGTGCGTGCGGATCTGCACTTCCAGCGCGCGGCCGTCTTCGGCCAGCACCACGGTGTGCAGCGACTGGTAGCCGTTCTGCTTGGGGCGGGATATATAGTCGTCGAACTCTTCGGGTATCGGCGTCCAGATGTTGTGCACGATGCCCAGCACCGTGTAGCAGGTCTTGACGTCGTCGACGATCACGCGAAACGCGCGCACGTCGTACAGCTCGGAAAAGTCGATGGACTTGCCGCGCATCTTGTTCCAGATGCTGTAGATGTGCTTGGGCCGGCCGCTGACCTCGGCCTTGATGTCCTGCGCCGCCATCTCGGAACGCAGGCGCGTGATCGCGTTGGCGACGAAGGCTTCGCGCTCCAGGCGCTTTTCTTCGAGCATCTTGGCGATGCGCTTGTAGGTCGCCGGCTCCAGGAAGCGGAACGACAGATCCTCCAGCTCCCATTTGAGCTGCCAGATGCCCAGCCGGTTGGCCAGCGGCGCGTACAGCTCGAAGGTCTCGCGCGCGTATTGCGCGCTGGCTTCGTTCTCTTGCTTGGTCTCGGCGAAGTAGCGCAGCGTGGCCACGCGCGAAGACAGGCGCACCAGCACCGCGCGCATGTCGGTGGCCATGGCCAGCAGCATCTTGCGCAGGGTCTCGACCTGGGCAGCGGCTTGCTGGGCGGCGTTCTTGCCGCGCAGGACTTCCTGCTGCGGCGCCTGAAAACTCAGGCTGTGAAAACGCATCAGCTGGCGCACGTTGCTGACCAGGTCGGCGATTTCCTTGCCGAAGCGCTCCTCGAGCTGTTCTTCCAGCCCGGGATGCAGCATCTGCGCCTCGAACACCAGCCCGGCGATGCGGGTGGCGGCGTCGACGTTGAGCGCGGTCAGCACCGACGCCACCGAGAACACGAACTGCAGCGCGTTCTGGCCGGACTGGATCTGCTTGTCCGCATACAGCGGCTCGAGCTCGGCCAGCGCCTTCTCCACGCGAGCGACGTCATCCGGCCCCAGGCCGGCCGTGATCGCGGCCAGGCCTTCGCCCTGGATGCTGGCTACCGAAACCATGCGCTTACTTCTGGGCGGCCACGATGATGATTTCCACCAGCAGCTCGGGACGGGCCAGCTTGGATTCGACGGTGGCGCGCGGCGGCGCGTTGCCGGCGGCGACCCACTCGTCCCACACCGCGTTCATGCCGGCGAAGTCCTTCACGTCGGACAGGAAGATCTGGCACGACAGGATCTTGCTCTTGTCGCTGCCGGCCTCGGCCAGCAGGCGGTCGATGTGGCCCAGCACCTCGCGGGTCTGGCCTTCGATGTTCTGGGTGGTGTCTTCGGCGATCTGGCCGGCGAGATAGACGGTGCCGTTATGGATGGCCACTTCGGAGAGGCGCTTGCCGACGTGCAGGCGTTGTACGGTCATGTTGTTTCCTTTATTCGTTGTTGCCAGCGCGCTGGCGGGTCAATGTTCAAAGCCGCGCAGGCGCGGCTCAGCCCAGCAGGAATTTCCTGGCGACCTCGATCTGGTCGGCGTGCATGAAGGTCGGCGCATGGCCGACGTCAGGCAGTTCCACCAGCTGGGCCTTGGGGCCGCGTTGCGTCATCTGCTGCGCCACTTCGGGCAGCAGCAGGTCTGATTGGGCTCCACGCACCACCAGCGTCGGGCAGGCGATGGCGTCATACGCCGCCCACAGCATCTGCTCCGCAGCGCTCGCCATCTCCGGCGTGGTCAGCTTGAACGGCACCGCCAGCGCCAGGTCGTAGTGGCGAACCCACTTGCCCTCGTCGTTCTGGCGCAGCACATCCTTGGCCAGCTTGTGCCACTCCTCGTCGCTGTGCTTGCCGAAGCTGGCGGAAATCGTACGGATATAAGTGGCGGCTTCGTCGAAGCTGTCGAAGCGCACGTCCTGGCCGATGTATTCACCGATGCGCGCCAGGGCCGAGCCGTTGATGGACGGGCCGATATCGTTGAGCACCAGCCGGCGGATGGGATTGTCGGGCAGCGAAGCCAGTCCCATGCCGATCAGCCCGCCCATCGAGGTGCCGAACCAGTCCACGATATCGGCATCCAGCCGCGCCAAGAGCGTCACCATGTCGCTGATGTATTGGGGCACGGTATAGAACTGGGGATTGCGCAGCCGTCCGGAGCGCCCGCGCCCGACCACGTCGGGGCAGACCACGCGATAGGTGTCGCAAAGCTCGCGCGCCATGCGGTCGAAGTCGTCCGACACGCGCGTGACGCCATGCACGCACACCAGCACGTTGGGATTGCGCGCATCGCCCCACTCCTTGTAGGCCATCGTGTGCAGCCCGCCGGGCGAGATGCACTGCACCGTCTTCACTACAGCTTCAGTCATGGTCGCGGCCCTTCTGGTGGATGAAGTCGACATTTTACTATTTCACCATGACTTGCCGAAATGGAATCCTGCAGATGCGCCAGGCACGGCCATGCAATCGCAGGAATCGGCTCACGAAGAGGAAAGCAGGGAAAGGAAAAAACGGACTGCCCGGGAGCGGGCCGCAGCGAACTGCCTGATGATGGTGCCTGAGACCGGAATCGAACCGGTACGCCCCCTCGCGGGTAAGCGGCGGATTTTAAGTCCGCTGTGTCTACCAATTTCACCACTCAGGCGTGTGGAAACGGCGGTCGGCCGCCGAAAAAGGTTCGCATTATAACAGCGACTTTATGCAGTTCCAGGGATTGTTTTTTTTCGGCCTGCAAATAAAAACGGCGCGTACCGATGCACGCGCCGCGTTGTCCTGACCAGGAAGAATCAGCGCTTGAGCAATTCCAGCGCGTCTTCAGCCACGCTGCGCAGATTGGTGATGGTGGCGTTGAGGTCGGCCAGCTCGGCAGCGGTGGGCGGCTGGTCCATGCCGTTCTTGACGAGCGAGGCCTTGATGATGGTGGCCGCCATTTGCCAGGCCGCCTTGTTGTGTGCGTCGACCAGTTCCTTCTGGATCCGCTCCAATTCCGCTTTCTGAGTTTTATCCATTGCTATCTTTAACAAGGCAGTTGTCCGAATCCACGTGCTCCTGCGGATTCACGATAGTCCTGATGAAAGACGATACCACCAAATCATTAAATGTTGCTTACAAGGCGATGATTTCGCAAGCATTTTTACGCTTGCAACGACGCTCCTGACAATTGCCTAAAAAATTCCCGCCGAATGGTAATCAATGCATCGACGTCGTCATCCGTCCATTCAGCGCGTCGCAAACCCCGCCACCAGGTCACGCGTGAGCTCGGCGGCAGGGATCTCCTTGCAGCCGTCGGGATTCTGCCCCGCCCACATGGTCGTGAAATCATCGCGCCCTTGCGCTTCGGCCTTGGCGCGCAACGGCGCGATGCCGCCGGTGGCCAGCGGAAACTCGGGCGCCACCGCGTTGATCGGCCCGAGATCATGCATGACGCGATTGATGATGCCGCGCGCAGGACGCCCGGTCAGCAGGTTGGTCAGCACGGTATGCCGCGCGCGTTCGCTCTTGAGCGCCGCGCGGTGCAGCGCGCTGGTGGTCGCCTCCGGGCACAGCATGTAAGCGGTGCCGACCTGCACCCCGGCCGCCCCCAGCGCCATCGCCGCCGCCACGCCGTTGGCATCCACGATGCCGCCGGCGGCGATCACCGGCACCTTGACCGCGCGCGCGATCTGCGGCACCAGGCTGAAGGTGCCGATCTGCGTGGTGAGGTCATCGGAGAGGAAGATGCCGCGATGGCCGCCGGCTTCCGCACCCTGCGCGATGATGGCGTCCACGCCGCGCTCGGCCAGCCATTGCGCCTCCGCCACCGTGGTGGCCGAGGCGATGATGCGCGAACCCCAGCCGCGCACGCGCTGCATCAGCTCGGGCGCGGGCAGGCCGAAGTGGAAGCTGACCACCTTGGGCCTGAACTCATCCAGCAGATCGGCCACCGCCGCGCTGAACGGCTGCCGGCCCGGCCCCGCCGCAATCGACGACGGATCGATGCCGAACTCTTCGTAGTACGGTGAAAGCGCCTCGCGCCACGCCGCCTCGCGCTCTGCGTCCGGCTCGGGATTGGTGTGGGCGAAGAAGTTGACGTTGTAGGGCTTGGCGGTCGCGGCCCGCAGTTTGAGCAACTCTTCCTTCAGCGCCGCGGGCGCCAGCATGGCGCAGGGCAAAGAACCCAGCGCGCCGAAGTTGGAGACCGCCGCCGCCAGCTCATGCAGCTGCACGCCGGCCAGCGGCGCCTGGATCAGGGGATAGTCGATACCGAAGAGTGTCTGCAGTGAAGTCATGTTGTTCATGCCGCTCGTCCTGAAGTCCGCGCCGGTCAGCGCCGGGCTCGATCATTTGCCCGCCTGGCTGCGCACCGGTATGCGTAATGGCCGCTAGGATAGCAGGCCTTGCCGCCGCCGACAGGCGCCGGCCGCGCGCAGGCGATCGTCCAGCGGCGAGATGCGGGCATATGCGCCATGTATCCGCACGGTTATCACCGGTTACGCACCCGTTACCGATATTTACCAACTCGGCGAACCCGGCCTGCGGCGAATCCCTTACAATTCAGGGCCACCAGAATCCTGTCGCCGGAGATCCGTCGCATGTCTCGCATGTACCGCCCGCGTTTTTCTATTTCATTGCCGCTCATTGCCGCGCTCTCGCTGGGCCTGGCAGCCTGCACCACCGGCAAGACCGCCTTCTACCACCAGGAAGAATTCAGCGACACCAGCGCCTTCTCGCGCAGCTTCCCCGGCACCGAAAAAGCGGTCTGCGAATCGGCACGCCGCGCCCTGCTGGGCCAGGGCTACATCATCAACAAGACCACCGAAAATTCGCTGGACGGCACCAAGAGCTTCCAGCCGGCCAGCGACAAGCACATGGAAATCGCCTTCCACGTCGTATGCGCATCGAACGGCAACGGCAAGAGCGCGACCATGTTCGTCAGCGCGACCCAGGACGGTTACGCGCTCAAGAAAAGCAACAGCTCGGCCAGCCTGGGCGTGAGCGTGCTCGGTTCGGTGTCGATGCCCTTCGGCGCCAGCGACGACTCCATGGTGCGCGTTTCCAGCGAGACCATCCGTTCTTCGGATTTCTATGACCGCTTCTTCGGCGCGGCCGAGCGTTACCTGCTGGTGGACGTCGACGACAGCGACGACAGGAAATAAAAACAAACGGCGCGGGCAAACAAAAAGGCGGTCATCTGACCGCCTTTTTTCATGGCTTATCGAAAGGAATTGCCGCTCAACGACGCCAGTAATGATGCGGCGGCGGAGGCGGACGGTGCCAATGGCGATGGCCGCGATAGTAGTCGCGCTCGACATACACCGGCGCCGGGTTGACGTAATAGACCGGCGCCGGGCGCACGTACACCGGAGGCGGCGGCGCATAGACCGGGGCGGGCTGGACATACACCGGCGCCGGAGCCATGTAAGCGCCGGGCACGCCGATGTTGACGCCGACCGAGACATGCCCGGCCATGGCCGGGGCGGCAAGCAGGCCGGCGACGACGGCAAACATGCCGGCAATGATGGGGATCGACTTTTTCACGATAGCTCCTCGTTGTTCTGGAATACGTATCGTGAATATAGGCCCGCACTCGATGTGCATCTAGAGCAAAGGCGTAATGTTTGTAAGCAAATGCTTCACAAGCATCAAGAAAATTTACCTGGATCAATGCTGCGCCGACGCGAGGGCGGCATTGCGCCGCCCTCTGCCGATTATGTCGACGACAATCCGCGATGGCCGGGCATCAGGCCGCGTTCAACGCAGGTTGCGCGGCGGCATCCGCCCTCACCTGCGCCAGCTTGGCCACCGTCGTGGCGCACGCGTGCGCGGCCTCCCGGCCCTTGACCAGGAAATGCTCATGGAAGAAGGACTGGTGCTCGCCATGCGAATGGAAATGATGCGGGGTCAGCACGGCCGAGAATACCGGCACCTCGGTCTCCAGCTGGACCTGCATCAGCCCCGAGATCACCGCCTGCGCGACGAAATCGTGGCGATAGATGCCGCCGTCGACCACCAGGCCACTGGCGACGATGCCGGCGTACTTGCCGGTGCTGGCCAGCACCTTGGCGTGCAGCGGGATTTCATAGGCGCCGGGCAGCTCGAAGAAATCGATACTGCCGGCCGGCCAGCCCAGCTTGGCCATTTCTTCCGTGAAGGCGATACGGCACTGGTCGACGATCTCCTTGTGCCAGCTGGCCTGGACGAAGGCGATGCGCTTGCCGTGATGAGCGGGATTGACTGCGGAAAGATGCGATTGAGACATGTGTTCAGGACTCCTGTTCGATGAATTAAACAGGGCGTGGGAATGCACGGCCGCTCGCGCAATGGCAAAGCCTTGCGCGGTGTCGGACATCCCGTTCTCTTTCATCCGGACTATGACCGTCGGCCCCGGGATCTCACCAGGTCTGCTGACCCCGGCCGCCGAAACATCGATGGCCGGGCGCTCGCGGGCTACGCGATGACGCCGGGTGGCGCCGCACGATTACCGCCGGTGGGGAGTTGCACCCCGCCCCGAGAACTTGTTGCCGTGCGTCGGACTTGGCGTCCTTCGCTACGGCAGGCGGGACTGTAACATGGCTGAAAAAATGCTGCAGGGCGCAAGGCAATCGGCCAACGCCCCGGCGACCGCGGCAAGCTCAGGCCGGCCCGACCACACCGACCACACCGACCACACCGATCACGCCGAGCATGCCGCGCGCAATCTCGCGCTCGCCCATGATCACCTGCTGCGCGCCATGCTTTTCCAGATGCTCGATCTCGGCGTCGGAGTGCGCGCGCGCCACCACCTGCAAGCCAGGATTGGCGGCCAATGCGTGCTCGATCAGCTGGCCCGCCTCGAATGCCTCGGGAATCGCCACCAGCAGCCAGCGCGCGCGTCCGATTGCGGCCGCCTTCAGAAGATCGGTCTGGGCGGCGTTGCCGTACAAGACCGGCACGCCCTCGGCGCGCAAGGCCTCGACGTTCTCCAGCTGCGCCTCGATCACGACGAAAGGCCTGCCCTGCGCGCGCAGCTGCTCGCCGATGCCGCGTCCCACCCGGCCGTAGCCCACCAGCACCACATGGCCCTGCAGATCGACCGCCTGCTGCTCGGCCTCGGCCGGCACGCCGGTCCCCTCCTTGCCCTCGATGCGCGGCTTCAGGCGATCCAGCAGCGAGAACAGCAAGGGATTGATCAGGATCGACAGGATGGCGCCGCCCAGGATCAGGTCGCGCGCCACCGGCGAGAGCAGGTCAAGCGAAATGCCCAGCGTAGCCAGGATGAAGGAGAACTCGCCGATCTGCGCCAGGCTGGCCGAGATCGTCAGCGCGGTCGACATCGGGTGTCCGAAGGCGCGCACGATCAGCAGCGCCGCCAGCGACTTGCCGACCACGATGATGAGCACCGTCGCCAGCACCAGCAGCGGCTCGCGCACCAGCACCGACGGGTCGAACAGCATGCCAACCGAGACGAAGAACAGCACCGCGAACGCGTCGCGCAGCGGCAGCGACTCTTCGGCGGCGCGATGGCTCAGTTCGGACTCCGACAGGATCATGCCGGCGAAGAAGGCCCCCAGCGCAAACGACACGCCGAACACATACGCCGAACCCAGCGCAAAACCCAGCGCGATCGCCAGCACCGCCAGGCGGAACAACTCGCGCGAGCCGGTATCGGCAATGCGCTCCAGGATCCACGGGATCACGCGGCGACCCACCACCAGCATCACCGCCACGAACGCCACCACCTTGCCCAGCGTGATGCCCAGCGTCAGCAGCAAGGCGTTGCCGCTCATGGCCTCGCCCTTGCCGCCCAGGACGCCCGACAACGCCGGGATCAGCACCAGCGCCAGCACCATCGCAATGTCTTCGACGATCAGCCAGCCCACCGCGATGCGTCCGCGCTTGGTTTCCACCAGCCGACGTTCCTGCAAGGCGGTCAGCAGCACTACGGTACTGGCCACCGACAAGGCCAGGCCGAACAGGAAGCCCTCGCCCATCGGCCAACCGAGCGCCCAGCCCAGGCCCATGCCGAGCAGGGTCGCGATGGCGATCTGCGCCACCGCGCCGGGAATGGCGATGTTCTTGACCGACAGCAGGTCCTTCAGCGAGAAATGCAAACCCACCCCGAACATCAGCAGGATCACGCCGATCTCGGCCAGCTCCTGCGCCAGGTCGGCATCGCCGACGAAGCCGGGTGTAAACGGGCCGATGGCGATGCCGGCGACCAGGTAGCCGATCAGCGGCGGCATCTTGAAACGGTTGGCCAGGGTGCCGAAGATGAAAGCCAGCACCAGGCCGCCGACAATGGTTGCAATGAGTGGGGTGTGATGGGGCATCAGTCAGTGGTCCTTTCGAGGTGGATGATTATGTGGAAATGACTGCAAAAGAGACTGCACCGGCGACGACCGCAAGCCTAACACGGCCGCCGGCGCGATGTATTCCGCACTGTGCCCGGCGCTTGGCGCGGCGCCGGGCATAGTGCGGGAGAACGGGCGAACGCTACCGCCTCAGCGGCGCGACTGCAGCGCGGCGATGCGCGACTCCAGCGGCGGGTGGCTGGAGAACAGGCCCAGCCACGACTCGCGGCCCGAGATGCCGGAAGCCTGCAGGTTCTGCGGCAGGCCATCGGACTGCATGCCGCCCAGGCGGCGCAGCGCATTGATCATCGGCGCGTTGGAACCCATCAGCGAGGCGGCGCCGGCGTCGGCGCGGTACTCGCGCTGGCGCGAGAAGTACATGACGATAACGCTGGCCAGGATGCCGAACACGATCTCGCAAACGAACACGGTCACCATGTAGCCGATGCCGGGACCGGAGTTCTCTTCGTTGTTGCGACGCAGGAAGGAGTCCACGAAGTAACCGACGATACGCGCGAAGAACATCACGAAGGTGTTCACCACGCCCTGGATCAGCGTGAGCGTGACCATGTCGCCGTTGGCGATGTGCGCCACTTCGTGCGCCAGCACCGCCTCGACCTCGTCCTTGGTCATGCCCTGCAGCAGGCCGGTCGACACCGCCACCAGCGAATTGCTCTTGCTGGCGCCGGTGGCGAACGCGTTGGGCGGACCGTCATACACGGCCACTTCCGGCATCGGCAACTGGGCGCGGGTGGCCAGGCTTTGCACGGTATTCATCAGCCACAGTTCGGTCGAGTTCTGCGGCTGCACGATCACGCGCGCGCCGGTCGACCACTTGGCGATGGTCTTGGACAAAAACAGCGAGATGAAGGAGCCGCCAAAACCCATCAGGCCGCAGAACACCAGCAACATGCCGAAGTTGAGCCCGTTGGCGGTGAGGTAGCGGTTGACGCCAAGCAGGCTGGCGGTGAAGCTGAGCACCAGCATCACGGCCAGGTTGGTGACGAGGAACAGAATGATGCGTTTCATGATTTTTCCTGGTGAATGAAGATGCGCCGCGGCACCTCTGCCGGTGCGGCGCGCGATAGAACAAAGAAACGAAGGAACAGGCAAGGACATGCGCCTGCAACGCATCCCGCACGATCGCCGGATGCGCTCAGCGCATGGAAGGCAGGATCAGGCTAACGGCGGCGGACGCAGCTGGTCGCGCACGAAAGACGGCCAGTTCAGCGGCGCCGAAAAGGCGTGGGGAAACGGTTGCCAAGGAATGTCCGGCGTGGCGATGCGCACCGGGATGGTGTGGTCTTCAAGTTCGGCTTGCGCGGCCGACGGGTCGGCATCGTCGTCGCCGTTCTGGCCGGCGCCGGAATCCGGCAACAGCGAGAGGTCGTCACCGGCCGATGCGCCGGTCTCCAGCGATGCCTGGACGACCACGGCGACAGCCGGCGAGGTCTTTTGCGCAAGCTGGCAAAGATGCCCTTCCGTTGTCACCTGGACAACCTGCTCCTGCCCGCTTCGCGGCTGCAGGTCGCCAACCGTCGCCGCCAGCAATTGCAGCGGGAGCAGGAAGGCCAACAGCAGGAGCAGCAGTCGTCGCATCGCGTCGTCGTCGGTTGTTAGATTGTTAGGTTGTTATCAGGAAGGAAATATCTTGCAGCGAATCAACACCGCACGCAGCCCGGCATTATATACGCAACACCTTGCCAGCACTGGGCAAGACCGCGCCGGCACAGGCCGCGCCCGCCCCACGCGGGCTGCTGGCGAAACAGGAAAGTTACCCACAAAAGCTGTGGACAAGCTTGTTGATAAGCCATTGCCGAACATGGGACAGCCTTGATGGACAAGGGTTTCCTATAAATTGCCCGAGAATTGGACAAGCCGTCCCACGGTGGATAAGCCGGACCTCAATCGGTGGCGACCACCTTGTTGCGTCCGCCCAGCTTGGCGCGGTACAGCGCGGCATCGGCGGTTGCCAGCAGGTTGCGGCCGTCGGCCTCCTCCTGCGGACTACGGGTGCAGACCCCCACGCTGATGGTCATGCAACGATTGACCAGCGACTTGTCATGCGGTTCCTCCAGCGCGTGCACGCTCTCGCGCAACTGCTCGGCGAAAGTCTTCGCCTCCCGCTTGTCCATGCCGCCCACCAGCAGGATGAACTCCTCGCCGCCGTAGCGGGCGAAGACGTCGGTAGGCGACTTCAGCTGCCCCTTGAGCGTTTCGGCCACGCGCTTGAGCACGCGGTCGCCGGCGACGTGGCCGTAGTGGTCGTTGTACTGCTTGAAGAAATCGATGTCGATCATGAACAGCGACAGCGGGCTGTCGTTGCGCATGGACTGCTGCAGCGCCAGCGTGAAGTTCTCGTCGAAGAAGCGGCGGTTGTTCACGCCGGTCAGGCCGTCGGTCACCACCTGGCGCTTGAGCGCCTCGGAGTGCGACAGCAGGATCTTCTCGCGCTTGACCGAATTGCTGGAGTCGCTGATCTGGATCAGGCACGAACGGCTGCCGTCCGGCGCCGGGATCGGCGTCATCACCACCGACTGCACCATGCGCGCCGGCGCCTCGCCGTCATTGGGCACGTAGACGTGATACAGCGGCAACGGCGAGCGGTGCAAGGCGCTCGAGAGCATCGCCGGCAGGCCGTAGCTGATGGTGTTGCTGAGCGCGCGCAGGAAGCCCGGCGCCAGCTGCTGGTTGAACAGGGCGATGAAGTTCGAATTGAGGGCGCTCTCGGCCGGGACGTGACTGTGCCGGACCATCCACTCGTTCCAGAGCAGGATGTTGAAGTCCTTGTCCAACATGATCAATCCGAGATTGAGGTTGTTGTACACGTCTTCAGCGGAGAATCGGCCGGCAACCATGCTGCTCATGACAAATTGATGTTGCTGAGATAACGCTGGATATGGGTCACCAGCTTGTTGAGCGAAGTGGAGCTCAGCAGGAAGATCAGGTGGCCCTCGGTATGGTGCTTCTCGATCACCAGATCGATGTGCAGCACCAGCACATAGGTGTCGTCGCTCTCGCTGCTGGCCAGTCGCGTGGAAATCTCCGCCGGCGAAGACACGGCGTAGTTCGGCAGCGAACTGTTGAGCGTAATGCCCAGCATGTCGGCCATGGCCGAAAGACAGGCATTGAGGATGATGTTGCCCAGTTCGCACATGGCTTCCTGCTCGAACTCGGCCAGCTCGGCCAGGCTCATTTGCGAGCCCATCATGTCGCGCACGATCTCCAGCGCATGCTCCTCGGTGAAGAGCAGCACCGCCTCGGCGTCGAACGGGCCATCGAAGATCTGGCTGACGGTGGCGAAGCGCGCATTGGACAAGGCCAGCACGCGCTCGTCGATTTCGCGCGTGCGCAGTACCTCCACCGACGGCACCGACAGGCGCACCTCGTCGCCGACGATCTCCGACAGGCTCAGCGCGGCGCGTCCGGCGCCGACGTTGAAGATCTCGGTCAGCGCATCGGTTTCGATGTCGGTGAGGATGGTCACGCCGCCCCCAGGAAATGTTGCAGCGCCTGGCCGATCGACTTCTCCGTCACCGGCTTGGCGACGAAGATGGCCCCCAGCTGCTGCGCGCGCGATTGCACGGCCTCCTGGATATTGGCCGAGAAGATGGCGATGCGGATCTGCGGATAGGACTGCAGGATGGCGGCGGCGGCATCGGTGCCCAGCATGCCGGGCATGTTGATGTCCATGGTGCAGAAGTCGGGCTGCGACTGTCCGACCAGCCTGATGGCTTCTTCGCCATTGCCGGCTTCGGCCACCGACCAGCCCGGATGGGCGGCCAGGATGTGCGCCTTGATCACCATGCGGGACACTTTGCTGTCGTCGACGATCAACACCGTCTTGGTGGAAACATCAGTTGCCATCACGAAACACCTTTGGATGTGTTGTCATATTTTCCACATTTTACTATTGTTGATAAGACCTTTTGTGACACTTAAGTCAAATAGTAGTTAAAAAACGCTAACACCCGTATGGGGGAATTCCTGATACGGCTTGCCTTGCGGCATCGCCCCGGCGGCGCCGCGCGGGCGAAAAAAAAGAGACCGGTCCGGTCTCTTTTTTCACGCACTCGGTTCAGCAGCAGCGCCCCACCCTGCCCTTGCCGCCGTAGCGCGCCTCCTGCCGCTCCTTGAAGAACTCCTCGTAGCTCATCACGCAGCGCTCGGGATGGCTGCGCTGCATGTGCGCCACGTAGGTGTCGTATTCAGGCATGCCGACCATCAGGTTCAGCGTGCGGCCGACCTGGCGCCGCCAGGCCAGCAGTTGCGCCAGGGCGCCGGGTCTGCTCATGGCCACGCTCCGTTTCACTGTTGCGCCAGCGTCGCCGCCGGCAGGGTTTCGTAAGGCGCTTCCTTCACGCTGGGCTTGCCCTCGGTGCGGGCCTTGAGCACGGTGCGGATGCCGAACACCAGCACGCTCACCATCACCAGCATGAACATCATGGCCAGGCCGGCGTCGACGTAGTCGTTGAAGATCACCTGGCGCATCTGCTCGACCGACTTGGCCGGCGCCAGCAGCTTGCCTTCGTCCAGCGCCGCCTGGTATTTGGCGGCGTGCGCCAGGAAGCCCACGCGCGGATTGGCGTCGAACACCTTCTGCCAGCCCGCCGTCAGCGTGCAGGCCAGCAGCCACAGCGTCGGCATCACCGTGACCCAGGCGTAGCGGTCGCGCTTCATCTTGAACAGCACGCAGGTCGCCAGGACCAGCGCGATGCCGGCCAGCATCTGGTTGGAGATGCCGAACAGCGGCCACAGCGTGTTGATGCCGCCCAGCGGGTCGACCACGCCCTGGTACAGGAAGTAGCCCCAGCCGGTCACGCACAGGCCGGTAGCGATCAGGCTGGCGGCCCAGGAGTCGGTGCGCTTCATCGGCGGAATGAAGGCGCCCAGCAGGTCTTGCAGCATGAAACGGCCGGCGCGCGTGCCCGCATCCACGGCGGTCAGGATGAACAGCGCCTCGAACAGAATGGCGAAGTGGTACCAGAAGGCCATCATCGCCTCGCCGGTCACGCCCGAGAGGATCTGGGCCATGCCCACGGCCAGGGTCGGCGCGCCGCCGGCGCGCGAGATGATGGTGTGCTCGCCCACCGCCTGGGCGGTGTGGGTCAGCATCTCGGGCGTGATGTGGAAGCCCCATTGCGAGATCACCTGCGCCACGTTCTCGGGCGTGGTGCCGATCAGCGCGGCCGGGCTGTTCATCGCGAAGTAGATGCCGGGTTCGATGCAGGAGGCCGCGATCAGCGCCATGATGGCGACGAAGGACTCCATCAGCATCGCGCCGTAGCCGATGAAGCGCGCGTGCTTTTCATTCTCCAGCAGCTTGGGCGTGGTGCCCGACGAGATCAGCGCATGGAAGCCCGAGACGGCGCCGCAGGCGATGGTGATGAACAGGAACGGGAACAGCGAACCCGACCACACCGGGCCGCTGCCGTCGATGAAGCGCGTGACCGCGTGCATCTTCAGGTGCGGCGCGATGAACACGATGCCCAGCGCCAGCGCGACGATGGTGCCGATCTTGAGGAAGGTCGACAGGTAATCGCGCGGCGCCAGCAGCAGCCATACCGGCAGCACCGAAGCGACGAAGCCGTAGCCGATCAGCATCCAGGTCAGCTGCTTGCCGTCGAAGGTGAACATATGGCCCAACGCCGGATGCTCCTGCACGTACTGGCCGCCGACGATGGCCAGCATCAGCAGCACGAAGCCGATCCACGACACCTCGCCGATGCGGCCCGGGCGAATGTAGCGCGAGTACACGCCCATGAACAGCGCGATGGGGATGGTGGCGGCCACGGTGAAGGTGCCCCACGGCGACTCGGCCAGCGCCTTGACCACGATCAGCGCCAGCACCGCCAGGATGATCACCATGATCATGAAGGCGCCGAACAGCGCGATCACGCCCGGCACCTGGCCCAGCTCGGACTTGATCAGGTCGCCCAGCGAACGGCCGTCGCGGCGGCTGGAGATGAACAGCACCATGAAATCCTGCACCGCGCCGGCGAACACCACGCCGGCCAGGATCCACAGCATGCCCGGCAGATAGCCCATCTGCGCGGCCAGCACCGGTCCCACCAGCGGACCGGCGCCGGCGATGGCGGCGAAATGGTGGCCGAACAGCACGTACTTGTTGGTCGGCACGTAATCCAGGCCGTCGTTGTACTTGTAAGCCGGCGTCATGCGTTTGCCGTCCAGGCCCAGCACGCGCTCGGCGATGAACTTGCTATAGAAGCGGTAGGCGATCAGGTAGACGCATACCGAGGCGACCACCAGCCATACCGCGTTGATCGATTCGCCGCGCTGCAACGCGACGTAGGCGCACGCGCTGGCGCCCGCCAGGGCCAGCGCGAGCCAGCCCAGCCTGGAAACTATCCGGTTCATTGTTCTCCTCCCTTGCGGGGATCCTTGGTTTGATTATGGGAAATGTTTTTGTTGTTGGCGCGGCGAGAGCCTTTGTCCGGCACGGCTCCTCGGGGTGCTCGCGATGTTCTCGTATTAGTTCGAGAAACGGCCGCCAGTATTCGGCAACGGCCCCCTGCCCCACAAGCGCAGCACTACGCAGATCGTCTACGTAGAATTACTGAGGCGACCCGGCGGCCGCCGGAGCGGCAAGAAAATTGCGTTGCAAATCCGCCCGGCTTTCGTCGGAGATGAAAGGCCATTCGGTAGAATCGCGGGATGAAGCTGCGCCAGAAAATCATCTTCCTCGCCATCGTCCCCCTGTGCCTGGCCTTTGCCGCCATCGCCCTGGTCGTGCGTCATCAGGCGGTGGAACTGGGGCGCCAGCAACGCGCCACCATCGAGGCCGCCTACCTGGCCAGCAAGAACGCCGAACTGAAGCACTATGTCGACCTGGCCACGCACGCCCTGGCCCATCTCTACAACACCGGCCGCAGCGACGAAGCGATCAAGAACGAAGCCCGCCAGATCCTGGCCGACCTCGAGTTCGGCGACGACGGTTACTTCTTCGTCTACGACCAGAGCGGGCGCAACGTGATGCACCCGCGCCAGCCGGAACTGGTGGGCACCGAGATGTGGAACTGGCGCGACGCCTCCGGCAGCCTCACCATCCAGCACCTGATCGAACGCGCCAACCAGGGCGGCGGCTACGAGCGCTATCTGTGGCGCAAGCCTTCCAGCAAGACGGTCGCGCCCAAGCTGGGCTATGTGGTGGGCCTGCCGCAGTGGGGCTGGATCATCGGCACCGGCATCTATCTCGACGACGTCGATGCCGCGCTGGCGCAGATCGACCGGCAGATTTCCGGCCACGTGCACCAGACCATGCTGTTGATCGCCGGCATCGCGGTGCTGTGCGCCTTCGCGGTGGCCTTGTCGGGCCTGCTGCTCAACCTGAGCGAGCATCGCGTGGCCGATGCCAAGCTGCGCCAGCTGGCGCAACGCGTGGTGCGCTCGCAGGAAGAGGAACGCGCCCGCCTCTCGCGCGACCTGCATGACGGCATCAGCCAGTGGCTGGTGTCGATCAAGCTGCAGATCGAGGCCGCCCTGATACGCCTGGGCGGCACGCCCGAACAGGCGGCCACCGCCCGCGCCACCTTCGAGAAGACCGCCGGCCAGATCAACGGCGTGCTGGCCGAAGTGCGCCGTATCTCGCACGACCTGCGCCCGGCCATCCTGGACGATCTCGGGCTGGCGGCGGCGCTGGAGCACCTGTGCGGCGAATGGCGCGAAGCGGCCGCCACCACCGCGACCATCGCCTTCGAGACCGAAGGCGATGCCGGCGCCCTGCCCGACGTCGCCAACACCGTGCTGTTCCGCGTGGCGCAGGAGGCGCTGACCAATATCGCGCGCCACGCCGGCGCCAGCGAAATCGTGGTGCGCCTGCACGGCGGCCGCAACTTCGTGATGCTGCAAGTCCGCGACAACGGCTGCGGCTTCGACGTCGGCCAGGTCGACGACCACGCCCGCCACGGCATCGGCCTGCGCAACATGCGCGAGCGCATGGAAGCCGTGGGCGGCGAGCTGGCGCTGGATTCCTCGTCAGCCGGCACGCACATCAGCGCGCTCATCCCCCGCCATTCACTTTTCCCCCATCCCCATGCCTGAACACACTCCCGCTGCGCCGGCCGTCACCCGCGTGATGCTGATCGACGACCATCCGCTGGTGCGCGACGGCCTGCGCGCGCGACTGGAAACCGTGCCCGGCCTGCAGGTGGCGGCCGAGGCCGGCAACGCCGAAGAGGCCCTCAAGGCGGCCGCGGCCCAGGACATCGACCTGGCGCTGATGGACATCAACATGCGCGGCACCAACGGCATCGAACTGACGGCGCTGTTCCACGCCCGCCATCCGGAAATCGCGGTGCTGATCCTGAGCATGCATGACAAGGGCGAGTACGTGATGCAGTCGATCCAGGCCGGCGCGCGCGGCTACGTGCTCAAGGACGCGCCCAGCCAGGACATCGTGCAGGCGATCGAAACGGTGAGGTCGGGCGGCATCTACTACAGCGCCGCGCTGGCGCGCCAGCTCACGCAGCCGCTGCCGGAGCGCGACCTGCTGACGCTGCGCGAGCGCGAGGTGCTCAAGCACATCGCCAACGGCGAATCGAACAAGCAGATCGCGCGCGATCTGGACCTGAGCGTGCGCACGGTGGAAACGCATCGCCTGAACATCAAGCGCAAGTTGAACATCGACGGCCAGGCCGAGCTGATCAAGTTCGCGGTGGAGTCGCTGCGACTGGAAGGAAAAAACTGAAAGGAAAGAGGCGCGACGCGGCCGAAGTCCCGCGTCCCGGGCCTTGGTCAGGCCCTTTGCGCCGGCAACGCGGCAATCTCCAGCGTCGTCAGCTCGCCAAAACCTGGCGCTTGCCGGTCGGCGACGGCGTTGGAGGCGATTATGTCGACCGCCGCCGCATCAAGCGTCGCCCGCGCGGCCTGCCCTGCCTGCCACGCCGCGCAGGCACGCAGCATGCGGATCGAACCGCCATGGCAGACGACGATGGCGTCACCCTCGCCGCGACGCAACTCGTCGAACGCCGCCCATACCCGCCGGGCCACGGCGAGCAGGCTTTCTCCGCCTCCGGGCGCGTGCTGCAGCAGGTCGCGGTTCCAGGCCTCGACCTCCGCCCATGGAATATCGTCCCAGGCCCGCTGCTCCCAGCGGCCGAAATCCATCTCCTGCAGGCGCCGATCCATCGCGATGTCGGTGCAGTCCAGTTCCCGCGCCAGGGCCAGCGCCAGCCCGGCGCAGCGACGCAACGGACTGGAGCGGATGCGCAGGCCGCGCGGCAGTTGCGCGCGCAGGCGGTTCACGCATAAGGCCAGTTCCCCGTCGGCAAGCTCGATATCGCTGCTGCCATAGCAGTAGCGCTGGTCAAGCACCGGGCGCGGATGACGGATCAGGTGTAGCTGCATGGATCAAGCCGCCAGGAATGCCGGCATGGTCGCCAGCGCGCCCAGGTAGAAGGCGAGCTCGCTCAGTTGCTGTACCGCCCCCAGGCAATCCCCGGTATAGCCGCCCAGGCGACGCACGAAGCGCCGCGCCAGCCAGGCGGCGGCGAGCGCGGCCAGCACGACGCCGGCGACGACGCGCTGCCAGGACATCATGCCCAGGCAGATGACGCCGACGATCGGCGCCAGCCCGAAGCAGCTCGCCAGCAGGAACTCGCCATGGCCCATGTGCTGCGCCAGCGGCTTGGCCTTGCCTTCTTCGCGCACGTAGTCCAGGCGCCAGATCAGGCAGGTCGCCAGCCAGCGCGACAGCGGATGGGCAATCCCCAGCGCGGCCAGCAGCTGGAACGGCAGCATGGCGTTGAGCGCGATCATCTTGGCCGCCAGCAGCAGCGCGATGCCGATGGCGCCATAGGCGCCCACGCGCGAGTCGCGCATGATCTCCAGCGCGCGCTCGCGCGTTGCGCCGCCGCCCAGGCCGTCGCATACGTCGGCAAAACCGTCTTCGTGAAAGGCGCCGGTGAGCCAGATGCCGGCCGCCGTCGACAGCAGCAGCGCCACCGCATGGGGCCAGAACTGCGCGGCCAGCACATAGACCAGGGCCGCGGCCCATGCGACGATCCATCCCGTCAATGGAAAATATCGGGTCGAGCGCTGCAGCCATTCAGGCTGAAAACCGACCCAGCGCGGCACCGGCAGGCGCGTGAAGAACTGCAGCGCGATGAAGAACAGGCGCAGCTGATGCAGCGCGCCGCGGCTGTCCGCGGCCGGGGCCGGGGCCGGAGCCGCGCGGTCGGACGACGGCTCAGTCATTTTTCCCGCTGACGCTGGCCGACGAGAAGGTCGCCATGCGCTCCAGGAAAGCGGTTGCCGAGCGCAGCAAGGGCAAGGCCAGCGCGCTGCCGGTGCCCTCGCCCAGGCGCAGGTCCAGCTGCATCAGCGGGCGCGCCTTGAGATGATCCAGCATGCGCCGGTGACCGGCCTCGTCCGAACAATGCGAGAACACGCAATAGTCGAGCAAGGCCGGCTGCAGGGCCGCCGCCACCAGCAACGCCGAGGTGACGATGAAGCCGTCCACCAGCAGCACCTTGCGCAGTTGCGCGCCGCCCAGCATGGCGCCGGCGATGAAGGCGATCTCAAAGCCGCCGAACGCGGCCAGCACGGCCAGCGGCTCGCGCGCGTTGGCATGCCGCTGCAAGGCGCGCTCCACGACTTCGCGCTTGCGTGCGATGCCCGCCTCGTCCAGGCCGGTTCCGGCGCCGACGCAATCGCGGGCCGGCGCGCCGGTGATGGCGGCCATGATCGCCGCCGCCGCCGTGGTGTTGCCGATGCCCATTTCGCCGAAGCCCAGCACATCGCAATCCAGGCTTGCGGCGAACTGCATGCCGGACTGCAGCGCGCGTTCGCACTGCTCTTGCGTCATGGCGGGCTGCTCGCAGAAGTTGCGCGTGCCCGGCGCGACCTTGCAATCGACCAGGCCCGCGCGCGCGCCGAAATCGTGGTTCACGCCGGTGTCGACGATGTGCAAGGCGCAGCCGTTCTGCTGCGCGAACACATTGATGGCGGCGCCGCCCGCCAGGAAATTCTCGACCATCTGCCAGGTCACGCTTTGCGGATAGGCGGAAACGCCTTCCGCCGTCACGCCGTGGTCGCCCGCGCAGACGACGATGGCCGGTCGCGCCACGGCCGGATGCTCGCTGCGCTGGATCAGGCCGATCTGGCGCGCCAGGCGCTCCAGCACGCCGAGGCTGCCCTGCGGCTTGGTCTTGTCGTTGATGCGGCGCTCCAGCGCCGCGGCCAGGCCGGCGTCGTGGATGAAGGGAATGGCGGGGATGTGCATGGAAGGTCTGGAATGCCGCGCGCGGCAAGGCTCGAAAGAGCGACAGTATAAGAGATAGCGCGCGCCGCCGGGGCCGTGGCGCGGCGGCCGACGTCGCCTGGCGCGCCGGATCCGGCAGCGCGCAAATGAAAAACGCCGGACGCAAGGTCCGGCGTTTTATCGCGTAGAAGCGGCCATCAGGCCGGCGCGCCCAGCACGCCGAGTATGGAGGCCGACAGCTCGTTGGCCTCGAACTTGGCCACGTAGGCGTCGCCGCCGACGCTGCGCACATGGTCCTCGTTGGCCTCGCCCGAGAGCGACGAGTGAACGATGACCGGAATCCTCTTCAGGAAATCATCGCCCTTGATGTTGCGAGTCAGCGTGAAGCCGTCCATCTCCGGCATCTCCAGGTCGGTCAGCACGAAGGCGATCTTGTCGGTGATCGGCACGCCTTCGCTGCGCGCCTCGCGCGCGATGCGCTGGATCTTTTCCCAGGCATGCAGGCCGGTGTTGTGCATCTCGAAGGGAATATCCATGGCGCGCAGGCCCTGCTCGATCAGCGAGCGCGCGACCTTGGAATCGTCCGCGGCGATAGCGATGGTGCCCGGCCTCATGCGGCCGGCGACCTTGGCCATGCCGGCGACGTTTTCCTCGCGGTTGGTCGGCATGATCTCGTGCAGGATCTGCTCTACGTCCAACACCTGCGCCAGGCGGCAGCCATCTTGCTCGGCGTCAAGGCGCGCGATACTGGTGACGAAGCGCCCGCCGGCCTTGGTCTCGGCCGACAGCACCTGCTTCCACTCCAGCCGCACGATCTCGTCCACCGACTCGACCGCGAACGCCTGCGTGCTGCGCGCGTATTCGGTCACCAGCAGGATGTTCAGGCCGGTCTTGGGCACGCAGCCCACCACCGCCGGCAAGTCGATCACCGAGATGATCTGGCCGCGGATATTGACCATGCCCAGCATCGGCGACTGCATGCCGGCGGCCTTGGTGACCGGCGGCATCGGGACGATTTCGCGGATCTTGAAGACGTTGATGCCGAACAGCTCGGAGCGCTCCCCGTGCGGATCCGACCCCAGGCGGAACAGCAGAAGCTCGAACTTGTTTGATGCCGTGAGATTGGTTCTTTCATCAATCTCTTTCTGGAAGCTGTCCATTGTTTCCCCCGAATCAAATGGATTGGACAGGCGAACGCCTGCTCCAAGCAATTTAGATGGGAAAGCGGGCAATGGCAATCAGACAATTCACTAATGGCGGAAATTGTCGGTTTTCGTTGTTTGCGCTCAATGATTGCTGCTGTGCGGCGTGACATTCCCTGCCGACAACCGCGCGCCACAAGGCGCTTCCTGTCGGTTTGTCAGCAATGGCGGGCCGGAAAAACGAAACTCGTCGATATCCATTTCAGCGCGCGCGGCATGCCTGCTTCGGATATTGTCCGAAACAAAAAGTATCCTGACGGCGAGATTGGAAGGCGGCGGAAAATGAATGCGAAAAATGCACGCAGAAAGCAGAAATGAAAAGAGGAAGCCATCAGGCTTCCTCTTTTTCAATTTGGAGCGGGAGAAGAGTCTCGAACTCTCGACCTATACCTTGGCAAGGTATCGCTCTACCAACTGAGCTACTCCCGCATGGGACCTTACTTACTGCAACTGCCGGAAGAAGCTGCGCTTCCTCCTTGAAACTGGAGCGGGAGAAGAGTCTCGAACTCTCGACCTATACCTTGGCAAGGTATCGCTCTACCAACTGAGCTACTCCCGCATGGAGTGTGTTTTGGAGGCGGGGGTCGGGATCGAACCGGCGTAGACGGCTTTGCAGGCCGCTGCATAACCACTTTGCTACCCCGCCTTGGGGACACGCATACTACCTAAAACGCGTGTTGTTTGCAAACATCTTTTTCGATTGATCCAACCTGGGTTGCGACCACATCGCGTCGACGTGTGCGCGCCTCGTACAATAAAAAAAGGAAGCTTTGTTAGGCTTCCTTTTTTCCAAGTAACCTGGAGCGGGAGAAGAGTCTCGAACTCTCGACCTATACCTTGGCAAGGTATCGCTCTACCAACTGAGCTACTCCCGCTTCGACAACAGAACGCTATTATAGTGTGCCGTTGGAAATTGTCAACATCATTTATGATTTTTCCTGCACGTTTTTTATCAGCGGCATCGCGCGGCGCAGGTAATACAGCATCGACCACACCGTCAGCACCGCGGCGATGAACAACAGGATCGCGCCCCACAGCCGCGTATCGACGAAGCCCAGCAGCGTGTCGTAGTACAGCAGCATGGGGATGGCGATCATCTGCGCGGTGGTCTTGATCTTGCCCAGCGAACTCACCGCCACCGACTTGGAAGCGCCGATCTGCGCCATCCATTCGCGCAGCGCCGAAATGGCGATCTCGCGACCGATGATGATGAAGGCGATCACCGGGTGCACCCGGCCCAGGTGCACCAGCACCAGCAAGGCGCCGGTGACCATCAGCTTGTCCGCCACCGGATCGAGGAAGGCGCCGAAGGCCGAGGTCTGGTTCCAGCGGCGCGCCAGGAAACCGTCGAACCAGTCGGTGGCGGCCGCGACGATGAACACGATGGTGGAGGCAATGCCCTGCTCGAAACGGTTCAGGCCGATCTCAGGCAGATAGAACACGCCGACCACCAGCGGGATCAATGCTACCCGCAGCCAGGTCAGCAGAATGGGGATGTTGAAAGGCATACGTCTTGTTGGGTTGAAGCGGCGTACACAAAAAAAATTTAACGAATAGTAGCAGAGTCGCCCCCGCGCGGCTCGCCTGCACCGCGCCGGCACAAGCGCGGCGCAGCTTTTAATGCAGCTGGCGGTAGATTTCCTCGGCCAGCGTACGCGAGATGCCGTCCACCGACGCCAGCTCGTCCACGCTGGCGTCGGCCACGCCGCGCAGGCCGCCGAAGCGCGCCAGCAGCCGCTGCCGGCGCTTGGCGCCGATGCCCTCGATCTCTTCCAGGCGGGAAGTCTGGCGCGCCTTGGCGCGCTTGGCGCGCATGCCGGTGATGGCGAAGCGGTGCGCCTCGTCGCGGATCTGCGCGATCAGCATCAGCGCCGCCGACTCCTTGCCCAGTTCGCGCGGCGCCCGGCCGTCGGCAAATATCAGCGTCTCCAGGCCGACCTTGCGCCCTTCCCCCTTGGCCACGCCGACGATCAGGCTGATGTCCAGCCCCAGCTCGGTGAGCACCTGGCGCGCCATCTCGACTTGCCCCTTGCCGCCGTCGATGAGCACGATGTCCGGCATCACGCCCTCGCCGTTGGCGACCTTCTCGTAGCGGCGCGTGAGCACCTGGCGCATGGCGGCGTAGTCGTCGCCCGGCGTGATGTCGTTGATGTTGTAGCGGCGGTACTCGCCGTTCTGCATCGCGTGATGATGGAACACCACGCACGAGGCCTGCGTCGCCTCACCCTGGGTATGGCTGATGTCGAAGCATTCGGCGCGCAGGTTCTCGAGATCGTCCGACTCCAGCTCCAGCACCTCGGCCAGCGCGCGCGTGCGCGCCTGCTGCGACCCCTGCTCCGAGAGCAGGCGCGCCAGCGACAGCTCGGCGCCCTTGGCCGCCATCTCCAGCCATTGGCGGCGCTGCCCCTGCGGCTGGAAGGTCAGCGCGATGCGGTGGCCGCACTGCTCCATCAGGGCCATCATCAGCGCAGGATCGTCGAACTCGATGCTCACGATCAGCGAACCCGGAATGAATTTGTCGATGTAATGCTGCGCCAGGAAGGCCTTCAGCACCTCGATCTCGATGCTGTCTTCGGCGGTGTCCAGCGCATCGTCCACATGCGTGGGGAAGTACGCGCGATCGCCCAGGTGGCGTCCGCCGCGCACCATGGCCAGGTTCACGCAGGCGCGTCCGCCCTGCACCACCACGGCGATGATGTCGATGTCGGCGTCGCTGACCGTCTCCATGCTCTGCTGGTGCAGCACCGACGAGAGCGAGCCGATCTGGTCGCGCACCGCCGCCGCCTGCTCGAACTTGAGGTCGGCCGCAAAGGCGTGCATCTTCTGCTCCAGCGCCTCCATCACTTCGGTCTGGCGCCCGCGCAGGAATTTCGAGGCGTTCTCGACATCGATGGCGTAGTCCTCGGTGCCGACCAGCTTCACGCAGGGCCCGCTGCAGCGGTGGATCTGGTGCAGCAGGCAGGGTCGCGTGCGGTTGGCGAAGACGGTGTCTTCGCAGGTGCGCAGCTGGAACACCTTCTGCAGAATCTGGATCGACTCCTTCACCGCGCCGGCATTGGGGAACGGGCCGAAGTACTGGTTGCGCTTGTCGACCGCGCCGCGGTAGTAGGCCATGCGCGGAAAGGCGTGGCCGGTGATCTTCAGGTAGGGATAGGACTTGTCGTCGCGAAACAGGATGTTGAAGCGCGGACGCAGCGTCTTGATCAGGTTGTTTTCCAGCAGCAGCGCCTCGGCCTCGCTGCGCGTGACGGTGGTCTCGAGCCGTGCGATGCGCTCCACCATCATGGCGATGCGCGGACTGGTCAGGGTCTTCTGGAAATAGCTGGAGACGCGTTTCTTCAGGTCGCGCGCCTTGCCGACGTAGAGCACGTTGTCTTCCGCGTCGAAATAGCGATAGACGCCCGGCAGGTGCGGCAGCCGGGCGACGGTCTGCAACACCATGTCGCGCGGATCGGGCAGCTGGGTGGCAGGATGTTCGGTAGGCTCGGACATGGCGGCGGCTGGAAAATCGAAGCAGGCTTTACAGCGACAGCACCAGCGCGCGCGCCGCCAGGTAACGCTCGTCGGCCTGCAGCGCGTCCCAGTCCAGGGCCGGCGCCGCCGGCACCAGCGCGGCGCGGCGTGCGGCCGATGCGGCGTCGATGCCGCCCTGCAAGCCGGCCAGGATCTGGTCGGCCTTGTCCGGCGAATTGCAGATCAGGGCCACGTCGCAGCCGGCGTCCAGCGCGGCCTGCGCCGCGTCGAGCGCGCCGCCGGCGACGCTGGCGCCGTGCATGCTGAGGTCGTCGCTGAAGATCACGCCCTGGAAGGCGAAGCGATCGCGCAGCATGTCCAGCCACTTCTTCGAGAAGCCGGCCGGCTTTTGATCAACCTTGGGATAGATCACGTGCGCCGGCATCACGGCGGCCAGGCTCATGCCCAGCCAGTCGTAGGGCATGGCGTCCTCGCCGAGGATGGCGTCGAGTTCGCGCTCGTCCACCGGAATGGCGACATGCGAATCGGCGGCGACGAAACCATGGCCGGGGAAATGCTTGCCGCAGTTGGCCATGCCGGCCAGCGCCAGGCCGTGGTTCAGGCTCTTGGCCAGCATCGTCACCACGCGCGGATCGCGGTGGAAGGAGCGCTCGCCGATCACGGTCGATTCGCCGTAGTCGAGATCCAGCACCGGCGTAAACGACAGGTCCACGCCGCAGGCGCGCAGCTCGGCGGCCAGCACGAAACCGGTGGCCGTGGCCAGCTTGGTGGCCTGCAGCACATCCTGGTCCCACAGCTGCCCCAGCTTGCCCATGGCCGGCAGGCGCGTGAAGCCGTCGGTGCGGAAACGCTGTACGCGGCCGCCTTCATGGTCGACCGCGATCAGCACACCCGGACGGGCGCGGCGAATGCCCGCGGTCAGCTCGACCAGCTGGGCGCGGTTCTCGTAGTTGCGTGCGAACAGGATGACGCCGCCGGTCAGCGGGTGCTGGATGCGGGCGATGTCCGCCGCATCCAGGCGCGTGCCGACCACGTCCAGCATGACCGGGCCCAGGGGCCTCACGGCTTGGTTCATGTCTTCTCCACGATGACAAATGCGACGGCGTATTCCGCCTCGTCGGTGATGGTTACCTGGGCTGTCAGGCCCTGCTGTTCCATCCATTGTTTCAGGCTGCCGCTGCACACCACCACCGGCTTGCCGCTGGGGTCGTTCAGGACCTGCATGGCGCGCCAGGTCATGGGCATGCGCATGCCCATGCCGATGGCCTTGGAGAAGGCTTCCTTGGCGGCAAAGCGGGTGGCCAGGAAGCGCACGCCGCGCGCCTCCACCTTGGCCTTGCGGCGCAGGTATTTCTGCATTTCCTCGGGGCCGAGGATCTTGCCGGCGAAGCGATCGCCATGGCGGCCCAGCGCGGCTTCCACGCGCGGGATCTTGAGGATGTCGGTGCCGATGCCGTAGATCATGCGGGCACCGGCCTCAGGCCTTGCCGATGGCGGACAGGCGCGCCTTGACCATGATCGCCTTCATCTCGGAGATGGCGTTGCGCCAGCCGGCGAAGACCGCATGGGCGACCACGGCATGGCCGATGTTGAGTTCGGCGATCTGCGGAATCGCGGCGATCGCCTGCACGTTGGTGTAATGCAGGCCGTGGCCGGCATTGACCTTCAGGCCCAGCTTGACGCCTTCGAGCACGCTGGCCTGGATGCGCTCCAGTTCTTCCTGCTGCTCTTTTTCGCTGGTGGCGTCGGCATAACGGCCGGTGTGCAGTTCGATCACCGGCGCGCCGGCTTCGGCGGCGGCCTTGATCTGCTGCGCATCGGGATCGATGAACAGCGAAACGCGGATGTTCTCCTGCTGCAGCTGGCGGATCGCCGCCTGTACATCGGAAAAATGCCCGATCACATCGAGACCGCCTTCGGTGGTCACCTCGGTGCGCTTCTCCGGCACCAGGCAGGCGTCCTGCGGCTTGATGCTGCAGGCGAAGTCGATCATCTCGCGCGTCACGGCGGCTTCCAGGTTCATGCGCGTGCGCAGCAGCGGGCGGATCGCCTTGACGTCGGCGTCGCGGATGTGGCGGCGGTCTTCGCGCAGGTGCAAGGTGATGGCGTCGGCGCCGGCTTCTTCCGCTTCCAGCGCGGCCTTGACCGGGTCGGGATAGGCCGTGCCGCGCGCATTGCGCAGGGTGGCGACGTGGTCGATGTTGATGCCCAGTTCAATCGTCGGGCCGGCGGGATGCAGGAAACTCATGGCGACAGCAATCTTGTTGTTGGGTTCGTCGGAAAAGCCGCCGCAGGCGCGGCGGCAAAGCAATGATTTTATCCATATCGGGACGGCCCGGGTGGCGCACCCGCGGCCGGCCCCGATGGATCAGAGCTGCATCAGGTCGATCAGGATCTGGCGCGTATTGAGCTGGGCGCCGCCGAGATGGTGGGCCAGCAGGTAGCGCATCAGGAATTTGCTTTGCAGCTGGGTGGTCGGGTCGCTGTAGTCTTCGCGTTCCATGTCCAGCAGGGTCTTGCCGGAAACCTTGGGCGCGCGGTCGGACAGGCGCTCGGGACGGGTGCCGACCTCGGGGTCGACGACATAGACGCCGTCCGGCTGCACGGCCCTGCCGCTGGCGATGCAATGACTCCAGTTGCCGGCCACGCCGGTCTGCTTCAGCAGCGTGCGCTCGAACTGGCGCAGCACGATGGGCGCGTCTTCGCCGTGGGCCAGCTTGTTGAGGGTGGAGACGTAATGGTCGAACAGCGCCGGGTGCGCGTCTTCGCGCGCCAGCAGCTTGACCAGCAATTCGTTGAGGTAGAAGCCGCACAGCAAGGCGGACTTCTCCAGCGGCAGCAGGCCGCCGACCCATTCGGCGCCGGTCAGCGTGCGCACTTCGGAACGCCCGCTCCAGGACAGCGAGAGCGGCTGGAAGGTCTGCAGCGCGCCGCGCAGCGCGGAATGCGGACGCTTGGCGCCCTTGGCCACCAGCGCCACGCGCCCGTGGTCGCGCGAGAAGACGTCGACGATCAGGCTGGTTTCCTTGTACGGATAGCTGTGCAGCACGAAGCCCGGCTGCCCCAGCACCTTGTGCTCCTTCTCCGGCACCGCGCGGCTGCGCGGGCGGGCGGGCTTCTTGGCCTCGCTCCTGGCGGGCGCGACGGGGACGTCGGCCTGGACCGGGACCGGAGTGAGCTGGGATTCGGAAAGCACGGTAGTCATTGATGTCCGTCCTGAATGCGTTGTGCCGCGTCAGCCTGGCGCGCGGCGAAATGCCATCGATATGCTGCTTATGCGGGATCAGCGGCAACGCCGTCGCGGCTCACTCGTAGCCGTACGCGCGCAGGCCGGCTTCATTGTCGGCCCAGCCGGATTTGACCTTGACCCAGATTTCCAGATAGACCGGACCGCCGAACAGGCGCTCCATGTCCAGCCGCGCCTGGGTGGAGATTTCCTTCAGGCGGGCGCCCTTCTGCCCGATCACCATGGCCTTGTGCGTGTCGCGCTCGACCAGGATGGCGGCGAACACGCGGCGCAGGTTGCCTTCCTGCTCGAACTTCTCGATCAGCACGGTGCTGGTGTAAGGCAGTTCTTCGCCGACGAAGCGGAACACCTTCTCGCGCACGATTTCGGAGGCCAGGAATTTTTCGCTGCGGTCGGTGATGTCGTCCTCGTCGAACATCGGCGGATTGTTCGGCAGCAGCTTGCGCACTTCTTCCTGCAGGGCATCCAGCTGGAAGCGCTGCTTGGCCGATACCGGCACCACGGCGGCGAAATTGTGATGCGACGCGACTTCCTGCGCGAAAGGCATCAGCGTGGTCTTGTCCTTGTTGCGGTCGGCCTTGTTGAGCACCAGGATGCAGGGCACGTTGGCCGGCAGCAGATCCAGCACCTGCTTGTCGGCCGGGCCGAAGGTGCCGGCCTCGATCACGAACAGGATGACGTCGGCCGCGGTCAGCGTATTGGTGACGGTGCGGTTCAGGGTCTTGTTCAGGGCGTTGCTGTGACGGGTCTGGAAGCCCGGCGTGTCGACGTAGACGTACTGCGTGCTGCCGATGGTCTGGATGCCGGTGATGCGGTGGCGCGTGGTCTGCGCCTTGCGCGAGGTGATGCTGACCTTGGCGCCGACCAGCACGTTCATCAGCGTCGACTTGCCGACATTGGGACGGCCGACGATGGCGATGTAGCCGCAGCGATAGTCATCGCCCGGCGCCTGTGCCGGCTCTGCGCCGGTCATTGGAAAATCTGTCATGCTGTTCTGGATTGCGAGGCGGCCGGAGCCGCCGATATGGGTTCTGCCGCGACCGCGTCACCGCGCTCGCCGCCGTTCTTGCCCTCGTTGCGCGCGGCCTGGCTGCGGCCGTCCTTTTGCTCCTTGGGCTCCTTCACGGCCTTTTCCGGCTTGTCCGCCTTGCCCTCGCCTTTGGCTTCGCCCTTCTCGGCGCGGTTGCCCTTGCCGGCGGCTTCCTGCTCGGGGGCATCAGGCTGGATGGTGGCGATTCCGGCCAGCTTCAGCTGGGTGGTGCGCGCGCGCGGCTTGCGGCCTGCCGACGGCGTCTTCACCAGCGCCTGCTGCACCGCCTCGAGCGCCAGCTTGGCGGCGGCCTGCTCACCCGCGCGGCGGCTGCCGCCGGTGCCGAACACCTGGATGTCCAGCTTGGGCACCAGGCATTCGATCTCGAACTCTTGGTTGTGCGCGGCGCCGTGGGTGGCGATCACGTTGTACTGCGGCAGCGGGATCTTCTTCCCTTGCAGGAATTCCTGCAGCAGGGTCTTGGCATCCTTGCCCAGGGTCTTGGGATCGACGTGGTCCAGCACCGGCACGTACAGCGAGCGGATCACCGCGCGCGCGGCGTCGAAACCGGAGTCCAGGAAGATCGCGCCGAACAGCGCCTCCAGCGTATCGGCAAGGATGGACGGACGGCGGAAACCGCCCGACTTGAGCTCGCCCTCGCCCAAGCGCAGGAACTGCGAGAGCTCCAGGCGCTGTGCGATTTCGTAGAGGGATTGCTGCTTGACGAGATTGGCGCGCAGGCGGGAGAGATCGCCCTCGTCGATTTTTTCGTAGCGCTCGAACAGCAGCGATGCCACCACGCAGTTCAGCACTGAATCGCCGAGAAATTCCAGCCGCTCGTTATGCAAGGCGCTGTGGCTACGGTGCGTCAAGGCCTGCTGCAGCAAAGAAGCGTCCTTGAAGGTGTGGCCTAGCCGTTGTTGCAAGAGTTGAGGATCCATTTTTTCATCCGTCATTCAGGCCGCCGCCCCGCTGCGCGTGAAGTCGCACATATCGGGAAAACGGCTGCCTGATCAGTCAGCGGGATCGGTTCAAAGCAAAGCTGAAAACTGCTCCGGTCTGCCTCCACAACGCAAAAGATGCCAAATGGAAACTTCTTAACCAGGATGCGGCGTCGTTACCGTGCTTACTGGAAGCCGCCGATCCGCTTCAAATTGCCAAGGTTCATCCAGACGAAGAATGCCTTGCCGACAATGTTCTGGTCCGGCACGAATCCCCAGTAGCGGCTGTCCAGGCTGTTGTCCCGGTTATCGCCCATCATGAAGTATTCGCCCGGAGGCACCGTGCAGGCAAAGCCTTCGGCGTTGTAGGTGCACAGCTCGTGATGCGGGAAGGCATCGGGGTTGGGCACGAAGTTGGGGGCACGCTCATCGGTCAGGATCTTGTGCTCCACGCCGGTCAGGTTTTCCTGCCATTGCTTATAGTACGTCAGATTTTCATCGTCCAGATAATCCGGCAGCGGTTTATAAGAAATTTCTTCACCATTTACCGTTAAGCGCTTGTTTTTATAGACTATTTTATCACCAGGAACGCCAACAACGCGCTTGATGTAGTCCACCGTCAAGTCCTTCGGATACTTGAAGACCATGACGTCGCCGCGCTGCGGATTGTTCACGTCGATGATCTTCTTGTTGATGATCGGCAGGCGGATGCCATAGGTGTACTTGTTCACCAGGATCAGGTCGCCCACCAGCAGCGTCGGCACCATCGAGCTCGAAGGAATCTTGAACGGCTCGTAGAGGAAGGAACGCAGGAAGAACACCAGCGCGATCACCGGGAAGAAGCTGCCGGAATATTCGATCCAGGCCGGCTGCTTGGTCAGTTTGGCTTCCAGCTCGGCGCGCTTGCCGGGCATGCTGCCCTCGCGCTCGATGCCCTCGGCCTTGTCGCGCGCCACGCGGGCGTCGAACTCGGCCAGTGCGGCGTCCGCGCGTGCGCGGCGCTGCTTGGACAGGAAGAAGGTATCGGCGAACCAGACCACTCCGGTCACCACCATCAGGACGAACAGAATCAGCGCGAAGTTGCCCAACAATGCCTGCATGTTATTTGTCTTCCACTTGTAAGATTGCCAGGAATGCTTCCTGCGGGATTTCCACCGAACCGACCTGCTTCATGCGCTTCTTGCCGGCCTTCTGCTTTTCCAGCAGCTTGCGCTTGCGGGAAATGTCGCCGCCGTAGCACTTGGCCAGCACGTTCTTGCGCATGGCCTTGACGTTCTCGCGCGAGATGATGGTGGCGCCGATGGCGGCCTGGATGGCCACGTCGAACATCTGGCGCGGGATCAGCTCGCGCATCTTGGCGGCTACCTGGCGACCGCGATGCTGGGCGGCGGCGCGGTGCACGATGATGGCCAGCGCATCGACCTTCTCGCTGTTGATCAGCATGTCGACCTTGACCACGTCGGCGGCGCGGTATTCCTTGAACTCGTAGTCCATGGAGGCGTAGCCGCGCGAGGTCGACTTCAGGCGATCGAAGAAGTCGAGCACGATTTCGGCCATCGGCATTTCATAGGTCAGCTGCACCTGCTTGCCGTGGTAGCTCATGTTCATCTGGATGCCGCGCTTTTGCGTGCACAGCGTGATGACCGAGCCGACGTATTCCTGCGGCATGTACAGGTTGACGGTGACGATGGGTTCGCGGATCTCTTCGATCTTGGACACTTCCGGCATCTTCGACGGGTTGTCCACCATCAGCAGCGTGCCATCGCGCTGCTGCACTTCGTACACCACGGTCGGCGCCGTGGTGATCAGGTCCATGTCGAATTCGCGCTCCAGGCGCTCCTGCACGATTTCCATGTGCAGCAGGCCGAGGAAGCCGCAGCGGAAGCCGAAGCCCAGCGCCTGCGAGACTTCCGGCTCGTACATCAGCGCGGCGTCGTTGAGCTTCAACTTTTCCAGCGAATCGCGCAGCGCGTCGTACTGGTTGGCCTCGACCGGGAACAGGCCGGCGAACACCTGCGGCTGCACTTCCTTGAAGCCCGGCAGCGGCGCCGGGGCCGGCTTGGAGGCCAGGGTCACGGTATCGCCGACCTTGGCCGACTTCAGTTCCTTGATGCCGGCGATGACGAAACCTACCTGGCCGGCGGTGAGCTGCTCGCGCGACTGCGACTTGGGCGTGAACACGCCGATGCTTTCGGTCAGGTGCTGGGCGCCGGTGGCCATGAACAGGATCTTGTCCTTGGGACGCAGGGTGCCGTTGACGATACGCACCAGCATCACCACGCCGACGTAGTTGTCGAACCAGGAGTCGATGATCAGCGCCTGCAGCGGCGCGTCGGCATCGCCCTTGGGCGCCGGCACCTTGGCCACGATGGCTTCCAGCACGTCTTCCACGCCCAGGCCGGTCTTGGCCGAGCACGGCGTGGCGTCGGACGCGTCGATGCCGATCACTTCCTCGATCTCGCTCTTGGCGTTGTCGGGGTCGGCCGACGGCAGGTCGATCTTGTTGAGGACCGGCACCACTTCCACGCCCAGGTCGAGCGCGGTGTAGCAGTTGGCGACGGTCTGCGCTTCCACGCCCTGCGAGGCGTCCACCACCAGCAGCGCGCCTTCGCAGGCGGACAGCGAACGGCTGACTTCATAGCTGAAGTCGACGTGCCCCGGGGTATCGATCAGGTTCAGGTTGTAGATCTGGCCGTCCTTGGCCTTGTATTGCAGGGCCGCAGTCTGGGCCTTGATGGTGATGCCGCGCTCGCGCTCAATGTCCATCGAATCCAGCACCTGGGCTTCCATCTCGCGGTTGGAAAGGCCACCGCACAACTGGATGATGCGGTCGGCCAACGTGGACTTGCCGTGGTCGATGTGGGCGATGATCGAGAAATTACGGATATTGTTCATTAACAGACAGGAAACGATGAAAAAAGGCGCTCAGACTCCGCTCACCATCTCGGCGGGTTGAGGCGAATACCGTTTCAGGAGGATGCAAGGCGCAAAACGCAGGCGGGCCGGTTGGCCCGGCAAGGCTTTGTAACGCAGCAGACCGCCTGAAAGGGCATTGGAACGGCCCCGACGAGACTTTGAAGAGGTTCTCAGGCGGGAGCAGTCCCGGCCGAGCGCCTTAGCAGCAGCTTGTTCGACCCGGCATTTTACCGGATTTCAGAGGGACAAGCCCGCTTTTCCGGCGCTGCAGCAGCGCGCCGCGATGCCGGCGTCCACGGCCGATCAATTGCCGGAAAGAAACGCGCCGAGCCGCCCGGCATCGAGGTGGTAGTGGCAAAGCCTGACGCCCGGAGCGCCACCGCGCATCCCCACCAGAACCGGAACCAGCTCGTCATACTGCTCGACCAGCGCGGGATCGGCATCCACGTCCACCATCTCGATCTCGGCAGCCATCCCGCCCAGCGCGGCGCGCAAGGCGTCCCGCATCTCCTCGCAAAGATGGCAGTAGCTGCGCGAATAGATGATGAAACGAATCGCAGCGCCTTCTTCGGGCATATCGATCCTCCTGAAACACACATGAAAAAGGCTGCGCTCCTTCACGGGAGCGCAGCCTTGGGATGAAACGCGCTACGACGCCAGGCGCATCAGTTGCCGCCGCCGTTCGGGCGCAGCGGCACGAACTGCGAGGAATCGCCGCGACGCACCAGCACCGCCGCGCGCTTCTTCGGATCGAGCTTGGCGACCAGTTGGCCGAACTGCTTGCTGTCCTTGACATCCACCTCGTTGACGCGCTGGATCACGTCGCCCGGACGAATGCCGGCCGCGGCCGCCGCGCCGGCTGCGGATTCGACCAGCACGCCGTTGTCCACCTTCAGCTCCTTCTTCTGGGCATCCGACAGGTCGCTGACGACCAGGCCCAGTGCGTTGGGCGCGTTGTCGGGCTTGGCCTTCTTGTCCTCGGCCTGCTTGGGCTTGTCGGCCTCCAGCTCCACCACGGTCACGCTCACGTCACGCGCGCTGCCCTTGCGCCAGACGGTGACGGTCGCCTTCGAGCCCGGCTTGGTGGCGCCGACCATGCGCGGCAGGTCGCTCGGGCGCTCGATCGCGGCGCCGTTGTACTTCTGGATGATATCGCCCGCCTCCAGGCCGGCCTTCGCCGCCGGGCCATCCGGCTCGACGCGCTGCACCAGCGCGCCTTGCGCACGCGCCAGGCCCAGCGACTCGGCGACATCCTTGGTCACTTCGCCGATCTGCACGCCGATGCGCCCGCGCGTCACGCGCCCGCTCGCCTTCAGCTGATCGGCCACGCGCAGCGCCTCATCGATCGGCACTGCGAAAGAGATGCCCATGAAGCCGCCGGAACGGCTGTAGATCTGGGAATTGATACCGATCACCTCGCCCTTGAGGTTGATCAGCGGGCCGCCCGAGTTGCCCGGGTTGACCGCGACGTCGGTCTGGATCAGCGGCAGGTAATCGCCGGTGTCGCGCGCCTTGGCCGAGACGATGCCGGCGGTCACGGTGTTTTCCAGGCCGAACGGCGAGCCGATCGCCAGCACCCACTCGCCGGCGCGGATCTTGTCCGAGTCGCCCATGCTCAGGCGCGGCAGGTTGCTGCCGTCGATCTTCAGCACGGCGACGTCGGTGCGCGTGTCGGAGCCGACGATCCTGGCCTTGAATTCACGCTTGTCGGTCAGCGTCACATAGACGTCGCTGGCGCCTTCCACCACGTGGGCATTGGTCAGGATGAAGCCGTCCGCCGAGATGATGAAGCCGGAGCCCACGCCGCGCGGCACTTCTTCCTGCTGCCCTTGCCCGCCCTGCTTGCCGTTGCCGCGCGGCGTGCCTGGCTGTTGCTGCTTGGGCACCGGGATGCCGAAGAAGCGGCGGAAGAATTCCTGCATTTCCGGATCGTCCATGCCGCCCTGCCCCTGGGCATTCTGGCGCACGCGTTCCGTGGTGCGGATGTTGACCACGCCCGGTCCGGTGCGGTCGACGATATCGGCGAAGTCAGGCAACGCCGCCACGGTCGGCGAAACCACCGGCGGCGCTGCCAATACGGCAGGCGCGACGGCGAAAACGGAGGCGGCCAGCAGCGAGCCGGCGATGGTCTTTTTCAATGAAGTCATTGCAACAGTCTCTTTTACTTGGTTTTCAGCTCGATGGAATTTGATACCTGCCGGATCGCGGCCGCCGGCACTTCACCCACCACCGTCAGCCAGTAATCCCCCTGGCGACGGCCGACGATATTCAAGGCGCCCTGCTGGACCGCACCCTCGTTGCGGTTTTGACTGCCCGGCTCGATGAAGACGGAAATCGCGGCCAGGCCGTCGGAAAAAACGATCTGCGACACTTCGCGCTCGGCAGGACGGTTCTGGGCCGGCGAGGCGCCACCCGGCGCGGTATCCGAAATCATGCGGCGCACTTCCTGAATCTTGCGAAATCCCGGCGGCGGCGTGACGCTCCAGCCTGACAGGTCGACCTTGCTCATGGCGGACTTCTCCACGCGCCAGCCGCGCGTGTCGGCGTAACTGGGGCGCACCCGGGAGCGGTCAATCGGACCGATCTCGACCTGGGTAAAGGAAATCTGCTCGACCACGTCGCCGCGCCCGTCCACGGTCTGGGCCCGCAGCAGCAACCCGGTGCTCTTGTCGGCCCAGAATCGGTAACCGTAGCGCAGCTTGTCCCTGGGCTCCAGCACGATGGTCTGGCAATCGCGGCCCGCCACGCGTTCCTCGGGACCGGCACTCACATTGTAATGGTTCGCCAGGTCCTCGGGGCTCGCGCCCAGGATGGCGGGGAAGACGTCGCGCGTGACGCGCTTTTCAATCAGCACCGTTCGCGCATCCGGCATGTAACAGGCGACATCGTCGTCGCTGCGGATGTACTCGCGCGGCTTGCCGTCCAGCACTTCGAGCTTTTCCAGCTCGCTCTTGCCGGACAGGATATGCGTGATGCGCGATGTGCGCATCTGGCTGGCCTGCTGATAGACAAAGGTGCCCGAATAGCTCAACCGCTGGGCGGCGGTCTGCAGTCTTTTCAGCTGCGCCTGGGCCGCTGCGGAAGACGGTGATTCGGTGGTGGGGGCGTCGGCACCATCCGCCGCATGGGCGGATGGTACGAATAACGCGGACAGAAGAGACAGTAACCCGAGCAGACGCCCTGTTTGCTGCATATTATTTATCTGCGTCAACAGAAAATGCGGCGGAACGGGCGTATTGCCCCGAGCTGTAGGAAGGCGAGAAACGTTGATGGGCAAACAGGTAGTCGTCGATGCGCGGATCGCGCTTGACTTCGCCCTGCTGCGCCAGCGTGCTCAGTTGGGTGACGTTCTGCTGGCCGGCGGTGCCGGTCGAGACCGTCGTGATCGCCGAAGGCACGGCCACCGGGGCCGATGCCACCTGCGCCACGGGCGCCGCCGATTTGGCGTCTGCCGTCACCACCGCCTGCTGCGGCAGCGCCACGAACACGGCCGCCACTGCGGCAGCCGCTGCAGCTGCGCTGGGGAGCAGGAAGCGAACCAGGCGGCCCGGGCGTGCAGCACGGTGATCGCCGTTGGCGGCGGCCGCCTGGACGACGGCTGCCGGCTTGACGGGCTCCTCGACCGGAGCCTGCGGCGCCACGATGGTGGGCTCGGCGTCCAGCAAGGCGCTCATCTTCGCGGAGAAGCCGGCGCTCAGCGACACGCTCATGTCCTCCGAGCGCAGCACATCGCCGATCTGGTGATAGACGTCCCACGCCTCACGTTCCTCCTTCGAGGAACGCAGGGCCGCAAGGGCAATAGTCATCTCTTCAGACCCCAGCTCGCCATCGGCAAGCGCAGAGATCTGTTCTTTGGTTGTTACTTTGGTATCCATAAGCAGTCACCCGGCAAAAATCTTAGTTCCATACCCGCTTTGTTATTTTGCTTTTTATCAACAAGCTTGCAGCGACATCACCAGCGTTTGTCCGATGCGGTATCCAGCAAAGGACGCAGCTTCTCGGCAATTGCTTCCCGGGCGCGGAAAATGCGGCTGCGCACGGTGCCGATCGGACAATTCATCGCATCTGCAATCTCGTCGTAGCTCAACCCCTCGATCTCGCGCAACGTGATGGCAGTACGTAATTCTTCCGGCAATGCCTCCATCGCCACGTTGACCGTCTGAGCAATCTGCTTGGTGGCCAACATCGACTCTGGAGTGTTGATGTCCCTCAGATGGTCTCCATCGTCAAAAGTTTCAGCTTCTTCAGCATCTGCTTCCGTAGAAGTTGGAGCTCGCCTTCCCAAAGTAACGAGATAGTTCTTTGCGGTATTGATGCCGATGCGATAAAGCCAGGTGTAGAAGGCGGAATCGCCGCGGAATTGCGGCAACGCACGATAAGCCTTGATAAAGGCTTCCTGCACCACATCCTCGGCTTCAGCCTGGTCGCGCACGAGCCGCGACACGAGGCGCATCAGCTTGCGTTGATACTTGGCTACCAATAGCTCGAACGCCTTCTTGTCGCCACGCTGGACGCGCTCAACAAGCTGTTGGTCTATTTCGCGTTCTGTCGTCAAACCGGGTTCCTTGTTCTTTTGTCGCCGTGTTGTTGTGTCGTCATTGCCTCGGACAGATGATTCCGATCAGGCAATTTTCAAGCTTTGCGGCCTTATTTCTCGAGCATCCGGGCTTTTGCCGTATTGTGACTGATCAGCCAGCGGCACGCCACGGACAGCGCACGGAAGGTGTCTTCCGAGACTGAATCCGAAAGTATCGGGATGGTGCGGGTCTTGCCGTTCTCAAGGCGCAGGCGCAGAAACAGCATGCCCGGCCAGATGGTGGTGCCGGCCAGCAGCTGGGCCAGCCCAGCCTTCATGACCTGAGGTTTGGCGCGGGACGCTCCGCTGGTGAGATGTTCCACCACCCGGATCTGCCCGGTGCCTGAAATGTGCAGCCAGACGGTCTTGCGGTCACGCAAGACCAGGAAAAGCGCGATGGCCGCCGCCAGGATACAAGCCGCCGCCAGCACGCCGCGCGCCAGCCAGGAAAGTTGCCCGGGCATCAGCAGGCAGGCGAAGACGCCAATCAGGGCCACGCAAAGGCATGCGAAGCCCATGATCAGCAAAAGCAGGCGGGAAGGTTTGATATCCGCAGAGACTGCTATCGACATAAGACGCCATCAAGACGACAAACCCGGCTTCCACCTGGAAGCCGGGCACAGCATTTTACATCTTGCCGATGACCAGGGTGCCGTTGGTGCCGCCGAACCCGAAAGAGTTCTTGACGGCAATATCGATCTTCATGTCACGCGCCGTATTGGCGCAGTAATCAAGATCGCACTCCGGATCCTGGTTGAAGATGTTGATCGTCGGCGGGGACACCTGGTTGTGCACCGCCAGCACGGTCAGCACCGTCTCGAGGCCGCCGGCGCCGCCCAACAGGTGGCCGGTCATCGACTTGGTCGAGTTGACCACCATCTTGTAGGCATGGTCGCCGAAGGCAGCCTTGATCGCGTCGGACTCGTTCTTGTCGCCCAGAGGGGTCGACGTTCCGTGCGCGTTCAGGTACTGCACCTCGTCACCGTTCACGCCTGCGTCGCGCAATGCATTGAGCACGCAACGGCGCGGGCCGTCCAGGTTGGGGGCGGTCATGTGATAGGCATCGCCGCTCATGCCGAAGCCCAGCAGCTCGGCATAGATCTTGGCGCCGCGGGCCTTGGCGTGCTCGTACTCTTCGAGCACCATCACGCCTGCGCCCTCGCCCAGCACGAAACCGTCGCGATCCTTGTCCCACGGACGGGACGCGGTAGCGGGGTCGTCGTTGCGGCGGGACAGCGCCTGCGCCGAAGCGAAGCCGCCGATGCCCAGCGGCGAAACGCTGGATTCCGCGCCGCCGGCGATCATCACGTCGGCGTCGCCGTACATGATCATGCGCGCGGACGCGCCGATGCAATGCAGGCCGGTGGTGCAAGCGGTCACGATGGCCAGGTTGGGGCCCTTCATGCCGTACTTGATCGACAGGTTGCCCGAGATCATGTTGATGATCGAGGCAGGAATGAAGAACGGGCTGATACGGCGCGGCCCGCGTGCGGTCAGCGTCGCATGCGTTTCTTCGATCAGCGGCAAGCCGCCGATACCCGAACCGATCATGACGCCGATGCGCTCGGCATTTTCGTCCGTTACCGCCAGACCACTGTCTTCGACGGCCTGGATACCGGCGGCCATCCCGTAGTGGATGAAGGTATCCATGTGACGGGCTTCCTTGGCGGGGATGTAATCCTCGATATTGAAGCCCTTCACTTCACCCGCAAAATGCGTGGTGAATGGCGATGCGTCGAACTTGGTGACGGTGGCGATGCCGGACTTGCCTTCCTTGATGGCACTCCACGTATCGGCGATATTGTTGCCGACAGGTGAAATGCACCCCAGGCCGGTAATGACTACACGACGTTCACGAGTGCGGCTCAAGCAATTCTCCTGAAACTAGATCCAAAGCCCTTATCAGGCCTTGACTTGCGACTTGGCGTAATCGATCGCCTGTTGCACGGTGGTGATCTTTTCGGCTTGTTCGTCGGGGATTTCCATTTCGAACTCATCTTCCAGGGCCATCACCAGCTCGACGGTGTCCAGCGAGTCGGCGCCCAGGTCGTCAACGAACGACGATTCGTTCTTGATGTCGGCTTCGGCGACGCCCAGTTGCTCAGCGACGATCTTCTTAACGCGTTGTTCGATATCGGACATATTGTTCCTCCAGAGGATAGACAGGTTACAAAAGTGCGCGCATTTTAGCAGGTTTGCGCGCGGAAAATTTACTTTTAACTATTCTTGGCAAGATTGCGCCAAGTCCAGCATAACTTCAAACAAAATACGCCAAAAGGGCCTAAATCAAGGCCTTGACGCATTGTCATCCCATGTACATGCCGCCGTTCACATTCAGCGTGCTGCCGGTGATGTAGCCCGCCTGCGGCGAGGCCAGGAAGGCCACCGCAGCGGCGATCTCCTCGGCGGCTCCCAGGCGACCCAGCGGGATCTGCTGCAGGATGGCGGCGGACTGCTGCTCGTTCAGGGCCTTGGTCATGTCGGTGTCGATGAAGCCCGGCGCCACGCAGTTCACGGTGATGTTGCGGCTGCCGATCTCGCGCGCCAGCGCGCGGCTCATGCCGGCCACGCCGGCCTTGGCGGCGGCGTAGTTCATCTGACCCGGGTTGCCGGCCTCGCCCACCACCGAGGTGATGTTGATGATGCGGCCGTGGCGCGCCTTCATCATGCCGCGCAGCACTGCGCGCGCGAGGCGGCCGACCGCGGTCAGGTTGGTGGCGATGACGGCATCCCACTCCTCGTCCTTCATGCGCATGGCCAGCTGGTCTTGCGTGATGCCGGCGTTGTTGACCAGGATCGACAGCGAACCGAAGTCCTTCTGCACCAGCTCGACCACCGCGCCGCAGGCGGCGGCATCGTTGACGTTGAGCACCACGCCGCGGCCGGCATCCGGCTGCAGCGCGTTCAGGTATTCGGTGATGGCGGCGGCGCCGGCTTCCGAGGTGGCGGTGCCCACCACCTTGGCGCCCTGCTTGACCAGCTCGACCGCGATGGCGCGGCCGATGCCGCGCGATGCGCCGGTGACCAGCGCGACTTGTCCTTGCAGATTTGCACTCACTTGAGCAGCTCCAATACTTTGTCCAGGGATTCCTGATCGACGATGGCCTCGCCGATCAGCTCGCCGTTGATGCGCTTGGTCAGACCGGTCAGCACCTTGCCCGGACCGCATTCGATCACATGGGTGATGCCCTCGGCGCCCATCTTCTGCACCGTCTCGACCCAGCGCACGGCGCTGGCGGCCTGGCGCACCAGGGCGTCCTTGATGGCGGCCGGATCGTTGACCACGGCCACATCGACGTTGTTGATCAGCGGGATCTGCGGCGCGGCGAAGGCCACGTCCGCCAGATAGCCCTGCAGGCGGTCGGACGCCGGCTTGAGCAGCGAAGAGTGGAACGGCGCCGACACCGGCAGCGGCAGCGCGCGCTTGGCGCCACGGGCCTTGGCAGCCTCGCAGGCGCGCTGCACGGCATCCTTGTGGCCGGCGATCACGACCTGCGCGGGCGCGTTGAAGTTGACGGCCTCGACCACCTGGCCCTGCGCGGATTCGGCACAGGCGGCGCGCACGTCATCGTCGGACAGACCGAGGATGGCGGCCATGCCGCCCTGCCCGACCGGCACGGCTTCCTGCATGGCCTGCGCGCGGAAGCGCACCAGCGGCACGGCATCCTTGAACTGGATCACGCCGGCGGCGACCAGCGCGGAGTATTCGCCCAGGCTGTGGCCGGCCACCAGCGCCGGCGCCTTGCCGCCTGCGGCCAGCCAGGCGCGATAGAACGCCACGGCGGCCGTCAGCATGACCGGCTGGGTGTTGGTGGTCAGGTCCAGGTCTTCCTTGGGGCCTTCGGCAATCAGCTTGCCCAGATCGAACTGCAGCGCGTCGGACGCTTCGGCGACGGTCTGGCGGACGACTTCATTGCCGGCGAAACCGTTGAGCATCCCGATCGCCTGGGAACCCTGGCCCGGAAAAACAAAAGCAAATTTTGTCATGCTTGGATTTGATTGAGGTTGGATGAAAAGAATCGAAACGCCACCGGCATCTCAGGCCGCCACAAGGCGGCCGCCGGCGGCGCTCCAGCCTTGATTACATACGGGCGAGCACCGCGCCCCAGGTGAAGCCGCCGCCCACGCCTTCCATCATGACGGTGTGGCCCGGCTTGACGCGACCGTCGCGTACAGCCTGGTCCAGCGCCAGCGGAATCGAGGCGGCCGAGGTATTGCCATGTTCGCCCACGGTGACCACCATCTTTTCCAGCGGCAGGCCCAGCTTCTTGGCGGTGCCCTGCATGATGCGGATGTTGGCCTGGTGCGGGATCAGCCAGTCGATTTCGGAAGCGTCCACCTTGGCTGCTTCCAGCGCCTCGCGCGCGACCTTGTCCAGCACCGAGACGGCCAGCTTGAACACCGCCGGGCCGTCCATGTAGAGATACGCGCTGCCGGCCACCGCGCCGTTGTCGACGCTGCCCGGCACGCACAGGATGTGGCCGTGGCTGCCGTCGGCGTGCAGCTTGCTGGCCAGCACGCCCGGTTCGCTCGAAGCGCTCATGACGACCGCGCCGGCGCCGTCGCCGAACAGCACGCAGGTGGTGCGATCCTTGAAGTCGAGGATGCGCGAGAACACTTCGGCGCCGATCACCAGCACGTTCTTGTGTGCGCCCGACTTGATGAAGCTGTCGGCCACCGACATCGCATAGACGAAGCCGCTGCAGACCGCCTGTACATCCATCGCGGGCGAGCCGTTGGTGATGCCCAGCTTGCGCTGCACCACGCAGGCCGTGCTGGGGAAACCGCCCAGATGGTCCGGCGTGGAAGTGGCCAGGATGATCAGGTCGATGTCATTGGGCTGCATACCCGCCGCCTCCAGCGCACGCTGCGAGGCCGCCAGCGCGAGATCGCTGGAGAGCTGGGTAGGCTCTGCGTAGTGGCGCGCGGAAATGCCGCTGCGCGTGACGATCCACTCGTCCGAAGTCTCGACGCCCTGCCTGGCCAGCTGCTCCGCCAGCTCATTGTTGGTCACGCGCTTGGTGGGCAGGTAGCTGCCGGTACCGACGATTTTGCTATAGGTGGTCATTCCGTCTTCTTCTGTAGGTTCGGTTATTGCAGCGGGGCGGGCGCAGCCGGCTCCTCGGCCGCAGCGGCCGCCTCGGCCATGCGCCCCTGTCCCCGGGGCATCAGTTCGGCCATGCTTGCGCCGATGCGCGCGAGCACGTCATATTTGGCGGCATCATACGCGCGGCGGATCGCCCATTCAAACGCATAGACGTCGGCGCCGCCGTGGCTCTTGAACACCAGGCCCTTCAGGCCCAGCAGACTGGCGCCATTGTAACGGGAAGGATTGAGGCGGCGCGACAGCGCCTTGATGGCGCCATAGGCGATCAGCGCGCCCAGCTTGTTGACGATGCCCTTCTTGAACTCGGTGGTCAGCACGCCCTTGACGAAGCGCCCCAGGCCTTCCGACGCCTTCAGCGTCACGTTGCCGACGAAACCGTCGCACACCACGAGGTCGGTGGTGCCCTCGAAGATATCGTTGCCCTCCACGTTGCCGTAGAAGTTGAGGATACCCTTCTCATGGTCGGCGCGCAGCAGGACCGCGGTTTCCTTGACCAGCTCGTTGCCCTTGATGTCTTCCTCGCCCACGTTGAGCAGGCCGATGGTGGGCTTGGCCTTGCCTTCCATCACGGAAACCAGGGCCGAGCCCATCAATGCAAATTGATGTAAATGCTGGGGTTCGCAGTCGACGTTGGCGCCCAGGTCGAGCATGTAGGTGGGGCCGTCCTTCTGGTTGGGCAGGATGGTGCAGATGGCCGGGCGATCCACGCCCGGCAGCGTCTTGAGCACATAGCGCGACACCGCCATCAGCGCGCCGGTATTGCCGGCCGACACGGCGGCATGGGCCTGGCCGTCCTTGACCAGGGTCACGGCCACGCGCATGGACGAATCCTTCTTGCGACGCAGCGCCACCTCGATGGGGTCTTCCATCGTCACGACTTCAGAGGCGTTCCGGATGCTGACGCGGGACTCGCCGGCCAGTTTGTATTTTTTCAGCAGCGGCTGCAGGACGCTTTCCTGGCCAACCAGGATCAGCTCCGCATCGGATTCACGACGAAGGAAAGAGGCAGCGGCCGGCAGCGTGACTGACGGGCCGTGATCGCCACCCATGCAGTCGATTGAAATTTTGATGGTCATCGATTTGATTCAGAGCCTTGCCAGCCCACATTATGAGGCAGTTTGGACACCACTCAAAGTGACGCGATCAAACGCGGGCGCTGTTGACGCGCCGGCAAGCAGGCAGGCCAGCCCGCGGATACGAATCGCGCGGACATAAAAAAGCGGCGCAAAATGAACCTCCTGAAACGGAAGCTCATTGCGCCGCTTTTCTCCAAAAACAGCAAGCTCAATAAATGAGATTACTCGTCGTTCTTGGTCTTCAGCACTTTGCGACCACGGTAGAAACCGTTCGGGCTGATGTGGTGACGCAGGTGGGTTTCACCGGTCGTCGGCTCGACAGCCAGCGGGGGTGCAGTCAGAAAGTCGTGTGCACGATGCATACCGCGCTTCGACGGGGTCTTTTTGTTCTGTTGAACGGCCATGATTACTCCTAAACCTTAAGATTGAAAATTTTAACACACCGGATCCAGGTTTCCGACAATCCCGTGTGCCGCTGCCCGGCGCTTGCCAGACATCCCCAAACAATTACTGCTTCAACTTCTTCAGCACCTCAAACGGGGAAGCCCGTTCAGCACCTTTGGCCTCGGCCGCCACACCATTCTCGGGACACGCTTGGTGCTTGGGCGCCACCGGCAGAGCCAGCAACGCTTCGTCCTCGATCAGGTTGATCACGTCGAAAGCCGCCGAACCGACGATGACATCGATCTCGTCATCATCCAGCAGCTCCTCGACCGCATCGGCCTGCGCCTCATCTTTTGCCAATACCAGCAGCGACTTCGAATCAATCTCGAAATTCAATGCCGTCAGGCAACGCTGACAGATCAGATTAACTGCACCCGACACTGCCAGACTAAGTTGAGCATGCCCCAGCTTGTCGAAATCGCCGGACAGAATCCACGAAATCGTGCCGGAACGGTCAACCGTCTCTTGCGCCAGACGACCTAATTCAGCAACCGGAATCTCACCCTGGGCCTGCTGTTTCTGCCTGCAGAATTCGAACGCGTCGATCACAAATGCATTCATATCCAAAGCTACAATCCGGAAAACCTGCGATAATAACAGAAAAATTCCTTACCAGTCAAAGCGTTAGCGCGGCTTCCCTGATTTTTTTGTCGAACTGTCGCCGCGCCGCATCTTTTGCCTCGACCAGGCGCCGAAATCCCGCCTCTCCAGCCCTTCCGCACACCGCCGCCATGCCGCAAAACGCCCCCGACATCCCGCGCCTCATCCTCGGATCCAGCTCCGCCTACCGCAAAGAGCTGCTGGGCCGCCTCGGCCTGCCCTTCGAGACCATGACGCCGGACATCGACGAAACGCCGCAACCCGGGGAAACGCCGGACGCCACCGCCCTGCGACTGGCCCGCGAGAAGGCCGCCGCGGTCGCCGCCAGGGCCGGTGCGGCGTTGGTGATCGGCTCCGACCAGGTGGCCACGCTGGATGGCGAACAGATCGGCAAACCCGGCAACCACGACAATGCCCTGAAGCAGCTGCAGAAGATGCGCGGCCGGGAAGTCGTCTTCCACACCGCGCTATGCCTGTGGGACGGTCGCCAGGAAAATGCTGCGGCAGCCGCGCAGATCCGCAACGTGCAGACGCTGGTGCGCTTTCGCGACCTGCCCGACGCCGAGCTGGACGCCTACCTGCGCATCGAGCAACCCTACGACTGCGCCGGCAGCGCCAAGAACGAAGGCCTGGGCATTGCCATCCTGCAAAGCATACATAGCGACGACCCCACTGCCCTCACCGGCCTGCCGCTGATCGCGCTGACCGACATGCTGCGCAATGCGGGCGTGCGTTTCTTCGGCCTGCGCAACGCGTAAACCGCGTCATTAATTAATAAGCGCGTGATCAGTAGTTGCGGCGCGGATAGCCCTGCGCCAGGATGCGCTGCCAGACCACCTCGCGCTCCTCGGCATTCATGAAGACCCATTGCGCCACCTCATCGACGGTGCGGCCGCAGCCGCGACAGACGTCATCGAACGTGGTGGAGCAGACGGCCACGCAAGGCGTATCGGGCCGCTCGGGCAAAGACTGGAAGGGAGGCGTTTGGGGCATTGAGAATTCTGAAACCTGAAACAAGGCGCATCGAAGGCGCGCCGCAGCCTCCATCTTACCAAGAAGCATCGTGCTGCCGCCCGTTGTCGACGATATCGGCCGGCGGCCATCCGAAAAAGGCAAAAAAAAGCCCGCGAACCAATTGGCTGCGGGCTTGAATCCAATTTCTTAAGGAGGAGATTGGAGGAGACAGGTGCAACTATAGCGATGCGCCACTGCCGAGTCTGCTTTATTGTGGCAATAGCAGATATTCACCCCAACCATAACTTGCGCCGGACAAGGCTCCCGGGGCAGAACTTCGCCGCATCAACGATGCGCCGGCCACAGGCCCCAGCCTTATGCCGCCGGCGCTTCCGGCACGGCAGTCACCGGTTTGGGCGGGTTGCCGCCCTTGCGCTCGCAGGCCGCCAACGCCAGCACCAGTGAAACGGCTACCCCCAGGGCAAGCATCCTCATCGCGACCTCCTTCTCCTCGCAGTGGAACGACGGCCGGCATCCGGCGCCGGCCAGCTCTCGCCAGAATCGTCCTGCCCGCCGCACCTGTCAAGCCGCGCTGCGCAACCCCGCTGCAGGCAGGCTGCGCGCGGCGGCCAGGTTCTTCTCGTAGAGCGCGGCGATCATGTCCGATTGCGTCAGCATGCCGGCCAGCTTGCCGTCGGCGTCGACCACCGGAATCTGGTGCAAGCCATCGGCCATGCGCGGCACCAGCTCCAGCACCGGCGTATCCACGCCGGCCGACACCACCGGCCGGCTCATGATCTGCCCCACCACCTCGGGCTTGTCCGAATGCGAAAACGGCACGCGATGCAACAGCGTGCGCAGCTGCGCCGCCAGGCCCGTGTGCACTTCGACGCCGGCGTGCTCCAGGAAGTCGGTGCGGCTGACGATGCCGATCACGTGACGCGCCCGGTCCAGCACCGGCAAGGCACGCAGGCGATGCGCCTGCAGCAGGCGCCAGGCCTCGTCCAGGCTGGTGGCGAACTCCACCGCCACGACGTCGCGCGACATCACATCCTGGCAGCGCGTCTCGCCGAAGCGCCGGTGATAGGCGCGCATTTCCGTCTGCAGGAAGATTTCCTCGAGGTCGTCGCGGCCGATGTCGATCACCTGGTTGTAGTTCTTGAGCACCGCATCCAGGTCTTCGTGCGAAAAGCCCAGGCGGCTGATCGGCAATTCATCGCGGGTCTGGTGCGGATGCGGGGCGGCGCTTTGCTGGGCGTGCGGATAGCGGCGCCCGGTGGCATTGTTGAAGAACAGCGCGGCCAGCAGCAGCAACACGGAGTTCAACAGCACCGGCGCCAGCACGAAGGCATAACCCATGTCGTGCACCACCGGCCCGCCCAGCACCGCCGTCAGCGCCACCGCCCCGCTGGGCGGATGGATGCAGCGCGCCAGGAACATCGCGCCGATGGCCAGCGAAATGGCCACCGCCGCCGCCAGCGCCGGCTCCTGGATCAATTTGGCGCAGCTCACGCCGATCAGCGCCGAGCACAGGTTGCCGCCGATGATGGACCAGGGCTGGGCCAGCGGGCTGGCCGGTACCGCGAACAGCAGCACGGCCGAGGCACCCATGGGAGCGATCAGCCAGATGGTGGCGGCCTCGCGCGGCAGGATGGCGTAGCTGGCCAGGCCCGCCAGCAGGATGCCGAACAGGCTGCCGGCGCAGGAGCGCATGCGCTCGAAGCGGTCGACATTGCTGCGCGGCGGAACGAAACTTTTGAACCACAGCAAGATAGAATCGGACATATCCGTTTTTCGTGACTTCGACAATTCATTGGACGGCGGCCGCACATCCCTGCGGCCAGACCGCAATTACATCACAAGATGATATATATGTCCCGACCCGCCGCTGCCGCGGTACCGCTTGATGGCATCCGAACAACCCCGGTCCTGCCGCACGCCGCCGGCCGCGCCTCATGAAGAACACCTCCCGCCTGCAAAAGGACGACTTCGAGGCGCTCTCGGAATTCCGCTACCAGTTGCGCCGCTTCCTGCGATTTTCGGAAGACGCCGCCCAGAGCGAGGGCCTCACGCCGCTGCAATACCTGCTGATGCTGCACATCAAGGGCTTTCCCGACCGCGACTGGGCCAGCATCAGTGAACTGGCCGAGCGGCTGCAGTCGCAGCACCACGGCGTGGTGGCGCTGGTGACCCGCTGCGTGAAGGCTGGCCTGGTCACCCGCACCCCGGACGACCGCGACAAGCGCCTGGTGCAGGTACGCCTGACCGAGCTGGGCGAGCAGTATCTGCATCGGCTGGCGCAGATGCACCGCAACGAGCTTCAATCGCTGTCGGGCGTGTTCCAGGTCTCGCACATTTCGGCCTTCAACGACCGCGACTGAGGGCGCCGGGCGCGGCCTGCGGTTTTCCGCAACTGCCGCGGCCCCGCCCTCCTGCTATGCTTGCCAACCAGGCCAGCCGAGAAAACCGTCCATGAAAAGAAAACCAGAGACAAGCAGCACCGCCCAGGCGCGCGCGATCACCAAGGAAGACGTCGCCCGCGCCGCCGGCGTATCGCACATCACGGTCTCGCGCGTGATCAACACGCCGGAAAAGGTCTCGCCGGAAACCCGGGCCAAGGTCGAATCCTTCATCGCCAGCATGGGCTACATCCCCAACCTGCTGGCCGGCGGCCTGGCGTCGCGGCGCACCCGCATCGTCGCCGCCATCGTCCCCACCATCAGCCACTCGATCTTCGCCGAGACCGTGCGCGGCCTGTCTGAGGAGCTGAGCCGGCACGGCTACCAGCTGCTGCTGGGCCAGACCGGCTATTCGGAAGACGCCGAGACCGCGCTGGTGGAAGCCTTCATCGGCCGTCGCGTGGACGGCCTGGTGCTGACCGGGGTGCAGCACACCGCGCGCACGCGCCAGCGCCTGAAGGCGGCCGGCATCCCGGTGGTGGAGACCTGGGACCTGACCAAGCGCCCGATCGACATGCTGGCCGGCTTCGACAACCACGACGCCGGGCGCGCCATGGGCGACTACCTGTACGGCAAGGGTTATCGCCGCATGGCCTTCGTCGGCGGCGAGGATCCGCGCGGCATGGCGCGCTTTGCCGGCATGCGCGAGGCGCTGCTGGCGCACGGCGCGGCCGAGCCGGTGCACCTCAAGGTGCCGATGGGATCGTTCCTGCACGCCGGGCGCGAATCGGTGGCCAGGCTGCTGGATCACCATGCCGAGGTCGACGCCGCCTTCTTCAGCAATGACGTCATCGCCGCCGGGGCCGCGATGGAATGCGCGCGGCGCGGCGTGGCCGTGCCCGGACGCATCGCCCTGGCCGGATTCGCCAACCTCGAGATCGCGCCCGAAGTCCTGCCGGCGCTGACCACGGTGCAGATCAGCGCGCACCAGATCGGCCTGACCGCGGCCGACATGCTGCTGGCGCGTTTCAGCGGCCGCGCCGTGGAGCAGCCGGTATGCGACCTCGGCTACTCCATCCTCGAGCGCGAAAGCACCTGAAGCGCATCCGCGGCAAATCTGCAGCGCATGAAGCGCAGCGCAACGAAAAAGGCCGGCAGCGATGCCGGCCTTTTTTCTTTTATGCGGCGCTGGCTACTCGTCCTCCTCGTAGACGATGCCGCGCGTCTCCGGCGCCAGCAGCAACGCCACCAGCGCGACCGCGCCCATGAAGACGATATAGGCGACGATCGGGTAATAGCTGCCGCCGTAGTAGGCCAGAAGCCCCGTGGCGATCACCGGCGCCATGCCGCCGGTGATGACCGAAGACAGCTCGCGCGCGGTGCAGATGCCGCTCATGCGCATGCGCGGCGGGAACAGCTCGGCGAAGAAAGCCGCCTGCACCGAAAACATCGGATACAGCCCGAACACGATCAGCAGGATGAAGGCGCCAATGATCATCGGCGTCTCGCGCGTCTCCAGCATCCAGAAGAACGGCAAGGCACCCAGTATCATCACCAGGATGCCGAGGATATAGACCGGTCGCCGGCCTACCCGGTCCGATAGCGCTCCCCAGAACGGATTGAGCAAGGCGCCGATGCCCGCCGCGATCAGCACCGCCGTCAGGCCCACGCTGGCCGGCACCTTCAGCTGCGTGGTCAGGTAGGACAGCGCCCACACCTGGAAGATGTAGCCGGCGGTGTTCTCCGAAAAGCGCGCGCCGATGGCGATCAGCAAGCTGCGCTTCTGCTCCTGCCACACCGCCTTGACGGGCGCCTTGGCCACCGCGTTGCGCGCCTTCATCTTCTCGAAGGTGGGCGACTCCTGCACGAACAGGCGGATGTAGATGCCCACGGCCAGGCCGATGGCCGAGAGCAGGAAGGGAATGCGCCAGCCGTAGCTCATGAAGTCGGCCTCCGGCATCATGCGCACCAGCGCGAAGGCGCCAGCCGACAACACCACGCCCAGCGCCACCCCGACGCCCGGCCAGCTGGCGTAGTAGCCGCGCTTGCCGGCCGGCGCGTATTCGGCCGACATGGTCACCGCGCCGCCGAACTCGGCGCCGGCGGCAAAGCCCTGCACCAGCCGCAGCAAGGTCAGCAGGATGGGGGCGGCGATGCCGATGCTGCCATAGGTCGGCAGCACGCCGATCAGGGTGGTCGACAGGCCCATCATCAGCAGCGTCACCACCAGCACGTTCTTGCGCCCGATCTTGTCGCCCAGGTGGCCGAACACGAAGCCGCCCAATGGGCGCACCACGAAGCCCAGCGCATACGAGCCGAACGCGGCCAGCGTCCCCATCATCGGATCGAGCTTGGTGAAGAACAGCACGTTGAAGACGATCGCCGCCGCCGTGCCGTAGAGGAAGAAGTCATACCATTCCAGCGCCGTGCCGATGACCGACGAGCGCAGCGCCATCCTGCGCGCGCGGATTTCCGCGTCGTCCAGCGCCTCCGCCTGCGAAGGCGCCTGCCCGGCCTGCGGACGGCCGTGGTCTACCCGGTGGCCCCGGGTGCCTGCGATTGTATTCATGTGTCTCTCTCCTGTTGTATGGCGGACCCGTGCGGCGCACGCAGGCGCCGGCCGGCTGTGTTTTTATGTGTCCGGCAATGGCCTCGCCTTCCTTCGATTGGACTTTCCGACTGCCTGCTGCTCCTTCCTGCCTTGCGTTGTTGCTGCTTGATGAATCCGTATCCCAAAGCGACTTAAGCCCGCTTGCGCACCTCGGTCACAGGGGCGGCCGAGAACTCGTGGGCGCAGCGCTGCCACAGCTCGCGCGCCATGCGCATCATCTGTTGCGCCTCGATCCAGCGGTCCGACAGCTCGTAGCCGTCGGCCCCGGTCATCGCATATTCGGGCGGGCCGAGTTCGCACAGGAAGCTCAGCGCCGCGTCCTCGCCGGCGCGCGCCATCCAGGTTTTGAAGCCGTACTCCCACCAGCCCATGAACAGGTCCACCCATTTGCGGTTCTGCGGGAAATCCAGCTGCAGCTGGATCTGCTCGCGGCTGGCCACGCGGCCGTGGAAGCCCCAGGCGTTGTCGATGATCCGCCGCATCAGCGCATGGTTGGTCTCGTCGATCGGCCAGGCGAACTCGCGCCCCACCACGTAGTGCGACAGGTCGGCCGTCAGCTTCAGCGCGGGAAAGCGGTCCAGCAGGTGCAGCGTGAAGAACAGGTCGGTGGTCATGCGGTCGCGGTGCGTCTCGATGTGCAGCGCGATGCCGGCATCGTCGGCCAGGCGCTGCCAGCCTTCGATGTAGGGAATGCATTCGCGCAGCGTGTAGGGACGCACGTCGGCCTGCAGGTTGATGTGGTCGGCGCCCAGGTCCTGCACGTGCTCGATGATGGGCTTGAGGTCGTCGACGCTTTGCGGATAGCACTGCGCCTGCCAGGTCATGCCGTGCTCGCGCAGGAACCCGGTGACGGCGCGGGCATATTGGTAGTCGAAGAAGCGCACGCCGGCGCCGTCGAAGCCGGCGTCGCGGATCATCGCCAGCTTCTGCTCCAGCGTCCACTCCTGCCCGTCGGGACGGCGGCGCTCCATGGCCCACAGCGACTGGTACACGCGAAACGTTTGCATGGGGGTTCGCCTCTGCAAGATGTTCGTCGCCCGCCCGCAGGCGCCGGTTCGGCGCGCATGCGGCGGGATCGTGCCGGGACCGTGGCGGCCCCGAAAGGAAAGGTTCGGATCAGGTGCTGGCCGCCTGCTGCGGCACCTCCACCTGGTCGAAGAAGCGCTTGCCGCTGGCCGACTGGTTCTCGTAGATCGAGCCCTGGTTCAGCGCGGGCGGCAGCGGCATGCGCACCGGCGTGTCGCGAAAGCGCGGCACGATGGTCGGCCCGCCTTGCAGCAGCCGACTGTTGAAGTCCTCGAAGTCAGGCACGCCCATCAGCGGAAAGGCGTCGGCCGCGCAGACCTCGTAGAGCAGGAAGTTGCGCGACATGGTCGAGCGGTTCTGCGCCGAGCCGTGTATCGCGCGCACATGGTGGAAAGACACCGAGCCGGCGCGGCCGACGATGGGCACGGCGCGCTCCAGGCCCAGCCCCGGCGCATTGGGATCGAGCGCGCCGCAGAACCGGCCGTCGGCATCGTGGTGGTCGTAGGTCGGCCCCTTGTGCGAGCCCGGCACCACCAACATGGCGCCGTTTTCCAGCGAGGTATCGTCCAGCATCACGCCCACGGCCAGGATGTCATCGTTGGTGGCGGGATAGAACGCCCAGTCCTGGTGCCATTCCACCGGCGAGCCGAAGCGCGGCGACTTCAGGTTGAGCTTGGAGTTCTGCAGGCGCAACGCAGGCCCCAGCAAGGCCTCCAGCACCTCCAGCACCGGCTTGGAACGGATGAACTCCTCGAACACCGGATGATTCCGGTGCGGCTGCTTGATGCGGCGCAGGCGCGGCTCGTCGGCGCTATGGCCCCGCTCCAGGTCGAACACGTCGGTATGACTGCTGACCTTGCGCGACTGCTCCACCCACTGCGCCAACGCGTCCTTCATGCGCTGGCGCATCAGGTCGTTGAGCAATTCCGGCACCACCAGCCAGCCCTCTTCCCGGTACTGCGCTACCTGTTGCTGCGTGATCATGACTGTCTCCTTTCATGTGCGGCGCCGCTTCGCGCCGGCGGCGCGGGACACCTTGGAATTGCGCCCTTGCGGGGCCATCGGCGAACGCCAAGGCAGCACGAAGCCGTGGCCGTCAAGTGCCGTTTCGCCCGGTTTCAAAATCAATGTTCGCGCGAACATAATAGGACGCAAAAAAACCGGAGTCAACTCCGGTTTTCAACTATCGCCACAATCGATGCGCGCCTGCCCGGTGGATCAGGCGCTGGTCGCCACCCGGTTGCGCCCCTGCTCCTTGGCGACGTAAAGCGCGGTGTCGGCCAGCTTGATCAACTGCTCCAGGCCGCGGCCGTCGACCAGCGCAGCCACGCCGAAGCTGGCGCTGATGCGGATATGCTGGCCGCCGTCGATCTCGAAGTCCTTGTGCGCCAGCGCGGCGCGCAGCTTCTCGGCCACCGCCTGCGCCTGCGCCAGGTCGGACTCCGGCAACAGCACGATGAACTCCTCGCCGCCATAGCGCGCCAGCACATCGACCTTGCGCAGCAGCTGCGAGGCCGTCTGCGCCACGCCGCGCAGGATGGCGTCGCCTGAAAGGTGGCCGTAGCTGTCGTTGATGCGCTTGAAGTAATCGATGTCGAACAACACCACCGACAAGTCGCGCTCGTAGCGCTGGGCCACCGCCATCTGCTGCTCGCCGTAGGAGAAGAACGCCCGGCGGTTCAACAGCCCGGTCAGGAAGTCGGTATTGGAGGAAGTCTGCAGCTGGGTGATCAGCGCCTCGCGCTCCTTGGCCAGGCTGTTGCGCTCGAGGATGCGCTCCTTGAGCACGCGCAGCGCGCGCATCATGCCGCCGATCTCGTCGTCGTACTTGCCCTTGGGGATTTCCTGGTCGAGCTTGCCGTCCACCAGCCCCACCACCAGGTCGGTGGCGCTCACCAGCGGCCGCACCACGCGCTTGCGGATCATGTACATCAGCAGCTGGAAGAACAGGCAGGCGATGATGGTCAGCCCGATCACCGACGCCAGGAAATTGCGCGCCTGCACGTTGCGCTGCTCGGCGCGCACCATCATGTCGTCCAGCAGCAGGTCGCGCAGGTCGAGGATGGACTTCATCTGCGGCACATAGCGCGCGGCCAGCTCGGCCGGGGTGATGCCGTAGTCGCCCGACTTCAGGCCGACCTGCAGCAGGTAGTCGAGGAACTGGAAGCCGTTGTCGAAGTACTGCTTGTCCATCTCGTCGATGGCGCGCGCGAACTCGGGACGCTTGCTGTACGACGCCAGCTGCGCGCTCACCAGCGAACGCAGCAGCTCGATGCGGCCATAGAGGCGGCCGATCTCGATGACCTCGTCGGAATTGAGCTTGCGGTGGATGATCAGCGGCGCGGTGAAGCGCGAGCCGATCTGGCCGGCGTATTCACGCAGGCTGGCGGCGGCGCGCACGCCGGCCAGGCCGTCGCGCAGGTCGGGGTCGGACTGGTCGACGATGCTGGCCAGCTCGGCCGTCAGGCGCACCATGACCGGAATCATGTCGACCATGCCGTTGACCGCCGACACCACATACAGCGTGGTGCGCTGATCTTCAGGCTGCAGCCCGATGCGGTCGACCGCGGCGCGCGCCGGCCCCAGGGCCTGCTGCACCGTGCGCAGGCGGTCGAACATCGGAGATTGGCGCAGCGTCGGGTCTTTTTCCAGCGCATCGCGCAGTTGGTCCATGGCGGCGTCGCTGGTGACGCGGGCCGCCTTGAGCTGCTGGTAGAGCGCGTCGCGCTCGCCCGGCCGCGAGCCCATATAGGCATTGGCCGGCCCCCGCTCGGCGGAGAGCTTTTCCATCGCGACCAGGCCGAGGCGGAAATTCCTCAGCGCAGGCACGCTGTTGGCGCCGTTCTGGTAGATGCTCCACTCGATCCATACCAGCGAAATCGCCAACGCCAGAAACAACATCAGCAGCGCGATGGAAATCAGCCGGAACAGACGATTCAAGGACATTTCTTTGGCCCGCTTCGAAGGCTTACGATTTTTTACGAATATAACAAGGCCGGTGAACCGGCGGCACAACATCGTCAGCGGGGATGAAAATAAACCACAGCCAATCCCGCAAGGCGGGAAGCCGGTTTGGGGGTCGCACCCGGATCCGGATACGGCAAAGGCAGTCGGCCCCGCAATCCCCTCCCCTTGAGAATGCGATGCCGCTGTATTTGATTTGTCGTCGACGCCGGCGGCATGCCTGATACTTCGCTGTGCATTCCGGCGGACATAAAAATAAGGCCCTGAAAAATTCAGAGCCTTATTCTTGCCACTACTTTTTTTGAGCTAACTGGCGGAGAGGGTGGGATTCGAACCCACGGTACGCTCACACGTACGCCTGATTTCGAGTCAGGTACATTCGACCACTCTGCCACCTCTCCGGTCAACTCGGTCGATTTACTGCGTGGTGCAGCAAAGACAGCGACTATAGCAGAAGATTTCTGAATAGGGAATATCTCTCGAAAAATTATTTTCCCGACATGCCCCTTCGACATGCATTTCCTATCATTTATCGCCGGCTTCTCCCGCTCTGCGGGACGGCGAATGATCCAAAACAATGCAGCCTGTTCTTTTCATGAAAAAACGTACGCCAAAGCCGTTCTTATCATCATCTTGTCATAAATGACTTCTAGCATCCGTAAATTATTTTCCGTTCTTTGGAACCATTCATACCGGATTCTGCCAAATGGCGCCCCTATCCAACGCCCCCTTCCCGCTCGGCGCCGAAGCAGCCGAACTGATCGCCCGCGCAGCCGGCGGCGCACAGCCGCCGGCCGCGGATCCGATGTTGTCGCTGCTGCATGAAATCATCGCCCAGCGCAAGCTGACCGCCCTGTTCCAACCCATCGTGCGCATGCGCAATGGCGAGATCCTCGGCTACGAAGGCCTGATCCGCGGTCCGTCCAATACGCCGCTGCATTCGCCGCTGGCGCTGTTCAAGGTGGCGCGCGCGCACAACCTGTCGGTGCAGATGGAATACCTGTGCCGCCACATCGTGCTCACGCGCTTCGCCCAGCTCGGCCTGCCCGGCAACCTGTTCCTGAACGTGACGCCGGGCGCGCTGATGCAGCCCGAGGCGATCCAGGGCGAGACCCTGCGCTATCTTGAGAATCTGGGCGTCAACCCCCAGCGCATCATCATCGAGCTGACCGAGAACGAACCGACCTACGACTACGCCCTGCTGCGCAATGCCGCCATGCATTACCGCGACATGGGCTTCCAGATCGCCATCGACGACCTCGGCGAAGGCTTCTCCAGCCTGCGCCTCTGGTCCGAGCTGCAGCCGGAGTACGTCAAGATCGACATGCACTTCGTGCAGGGCATCAACCACGACCCGATGAAGCTGCAGTTCGTGCGCTCCATCCAGGAGATCGCCGAGAAGTCCGGCTCCATCGTCATCGCCGAAGGCATCGAATCGCAGGCCGAACTGCTGACCATCCGCGACCTCGGCATCGCCTGCGGCCAGGGCTACCACATCTGCCGCCCGCAGTCGGAGCCGCCGGCCCTGATCCCGGAAGACGTCACCAAGACCCTGCGCCGCGACAAGGTGCCGCTGGCCGCCAGCAAGTACGGCCCGGGCAAGCGCAACGCCACCGTCTTCAAGCTGCTGCGCGAGACCCAATATGTCAGCCCCGAGGTCACCAACGACGCGGTCTACGACATGTTCGTCAACGATCCGCAGCTGCAGGCGCTGCCGGTGGTCAGCAACGGCCTGCCGATCGGCCTGATCAACCGCTACAGCATGGTGGAGCGCTTCGCCCGCCTGTACGGCCGCGAGCTGTACGGCAAGAAGTCCTGCGCCTTCTTCATGGATCCCAACCCCATCCTGACCGAGCAGGACACCAGCCTGCAGGATCTCTCCAACCTGCTGGTGCAGGCCGAGTCGCACCATCTGTCCAACGGCTTCATCATCACCGACCGCGGGCAGTACATGGGCCTGGGCACCGGCCACGACCTGCTGCGCGAGATCACGCAGATGCAGATCGACGCCGCCCGCCACGCCAATCCCCTGACCCAGCTGCCGGGCAACGTGCCCATCAACGACCACATCGAATACCTGCTGCAAAGCGGCGTGGAGTTCTGCATCTGCTACTGCGACCTGGACCATTTCAAGCCCTTCAACGACGTCTACGGCTACCGCAAGGGCGACGACATGATCCAGCTGACCGGCCGCATCCTGCAGCAGGGCTGCGACCCCAACCTGGACTTCATCGGCCACATCGGCGGCGACGACTTCCTGATCATGTTCCAGAGCGAGGACTGGGAACGGCGCTGCCGCATCATGCTGGAGAATTTCGACGCCGAGGCCGGCGCCTTCTTCTATGACGAAGACCGCGAGCGCGGCGGCTACCACTCCGAAGACCGCCAGGGCAACCGCGTGCTGCATCCGCTGGTGTCGATCTCGCTGGGCGCGGTCAAGATCGAGCCGTCGCAATACTCTTCGCCGCACCAGATCGCCTCGGCCGCCACCCGCGCCAAGAAACAGGCCAAGAAGACGCAAGGCAGCAGCCTGTTCATCGAGCGCCGCATCCCGGTGGCCTTCTCGTGGGCGCTGAAGGACGGCTAGCCTCGCCGCCTGCGAAAACGTTTTCGCGACAACACCTCCGGCGCCTCAAAGAAAAACGGCCGACCCATGACAGGTCGGCCGTTTTCATTGCGCGCTCGTCGCAGCAGTTCAGGCGCCCGGCGCCAGCCTGGTGATGCCGCCCATGTATGGCTGCAGCACTTCCGGGATATCGACGCTGCCGTCGGCCTGCTGGTAGTTCTCCAGCACCGCCACCAGCGTACGGCCCACCGCCAGGCCCGAGCCGTTCAGGGTGTGCAGCAGCTCCGGCTTGCCCTGGGCATTGCGGAAGCGGGCCTGCATGCGGCGCGCCTGGAAGGCTTCGCAGTTGGACACCGACGAGATCTCGCGGTAGGTGTTCTGCGCCGGCAGCCAGACTTCGATGTCGTAGGTCTTGGCCGCGCCGAAGCCCATGTCGCCGGTGCACAGCGTGATCACGCGGTACGGCAGGCCGAGCTTCTTCAGGATGGCCTCGGCGTGGCCCAGCATCTCGTCCAGCGCCTCATACGACTTTTCCGGATGCACGATCTGCACCATCTCGACCTTGTCGAACTGGTGCTGGCGGATCATGCCGCGGGTGTCGCGGCCGTAGGAGCCGGCCTCCGAACGGAAGCACGGCGAATGCGCGGTGAACTTCAGCGGCAGCGCGTCGCCGGCGACGATCTCGTCGCGCACGAAGTTGGTCAGCGGCACCTCGGCGGTCGGGATCAGGTACAGCGCGGCGTTTTCGGCCTCGCCTTCCTGGCCGCCCTTCTTCACGGCGAACAGGTCTTCCTCGAACTTGGGCAGCTGGCCGGTGCCGCGCAGCGAATCGGCGTTGACGATGTACGGGGTGTAGCACTCGGTATAGCCGTGCTCGCCGGTGTGGGTGTTGAGCATGAACTGCGCCAGCGCGCGGTGCAGGCGGGCCATGCCGCCCTTCAACGCCGAGAAGCGCGAACCGGTCAGTTTGGTGGCGGTATCGAAGTCCAGTCCCAGCGGGGCGCCGACGTCGACGTGGTCCTTCACCTCGAAATCGAAGGCGCGCGGCGCGCCGACCTTGCGCACTTCCACGTTGCCGGACTCGTCGTTGCCCACCGGCACCGACTCGTGCGGCAGGTTGGGCACGGCCTGCAGGAAGGCGTTCATCTGCGCCTGCACTTCGTCCAGGCGCGCGGCCGACGCCTTGAGCTCGTCGCCGATGCCGTTGACCTCGGCCATCACGGCCGATGCGTCCTCGCCTTTGCCCTTGAGCATGCCGATCTGCTTGGACAGGCTGTTGCGCTTGCCCTGCAGTTCTTCGGTACGGGTCTGGATCTGCTTGCGCTCAGCCTCGAGCGCGTTGAAGCCGGCCACATCGAGCACGAACTTGCGGGCCGCCAAGCGGGCCGCGACGTTGTCGATGTCTTTACGGAGAAGTTGGATGTCGATCATGGAAACAAGGAAACAATAGAAATTGACGCTGAAAGTATGCTTTAGACCGCGATTGTACCAAGCCGCGCGCGGTTGCCGGAGGTTCGCGAGCGCTTTGCGGGCAACAATTTGGCCCCTGCGCCGCCGGGACGGGTTACCATTCCGCCAATTTCCCGCAACCCTAGCCATTGCCGCCATGTCCGACCGACCAGACGCCGACGCGTCCCCCAAGTCCCCCCTGCTGCTTTCCCTGCTCGGCCTGGCCGCCTCCTTCGCGCTGGCCATCTGGGCCGGCACGCATTACATGACCAACGATGCCAGCCTGTTCTACGGCCTGGTGGCGGGCCTGTCCTTCGGCGCCGCGTTCGCCTTCGGCCAGCAGATCAAGAACCGTTTCGTGCCGCCGAAACAGCGCAAGACCGACTGGAAGGTCAACGCCCCCGGCGCGGCCGAGCTGAGCCCGGCCAAGCTGGCCGCCCAGGCCGCGCGCAAGATCAGCGTGGAGTTCGACCAGGAAGAGATCCGCACCATGGTCCGGGGCGCCAAGCGCGAAGGCATCGCCTGGAACACGGTCGACGACGTCACCATCCGCATCAGCGAAGGTCCGCTGCCGCAACCGGAGTGGATCATCGCCGGCAAGACCGACGACGCCATCAAGGGCGTGCTGGTGCCCAACGACGCCGAAGGCCTGGATGCGCTGCAGGATGCGATGAAAGAACGGCTGCCCGGCTTCGACAACGACAAGACCTACGAAACCGTGATCGCCGCCATGGCGGCCATGGAAGGCAGCTTCCACGTCTGGAGCAGGAAACCGGCGTAACGTGCCGCCCTCAGGCTGCGGCCCGGCCCAACTTCCGGCCGCAGTCCAGCAGCCATTTCATCAAGAGGATGTTCAGCGCCACGTAAAGGATGACCGTGGCCGCCAACGTTGCCAGAAGAATGAAGATGTTCATTGTTCCCCCTCGGTAACGGATCAAACGAAAGCATGTCGCGCCATCGACGCACGCCCCCTCCGGCGCGATCCCCTGGCGAGCGGAGGGTGAGAATGCCATCCGCCCTCCCCGGCAAAGCTCACTTCATGTTCTTGCGCGCCTCACGATCCAGCTCGCGCAGGTGCGCCAGCTTGTCGCCGATCTTGGCTTCCAGCCCGCGCGGCACCGGCTGGTACCAGTTGGGCTCGCGGATGCCGTCCGGCAGGTAGGTCTCGCCGGCGGCGTAGGCCTCCGGCTCGTCGTGGGCGTAGCGGTAGAGCTTGCCGTAGCCCAGTTCCTTCATCAGTTTGGTCGGCGCATTGCGCAGGTGCTCCGGCACCGGGCGCGACTTGTCCTTGGCGACGAAGGCGCGCGCCTGGTTGTAGGCCATGTAGCCGGCGTTGCTCTTGGCCGCCACGGCCAGGTAGATCACCGCCTGCGCCAGCGCCAGTTCGCCCTCGGGCGAGCCCAGGCGCTCATAGGTGTTGGCGGCGTCGTTGGCGATCGTCATGGCGCGCGGGTCGGCCAGGCCGATGTCCTCCCATGCCATGCGCACGATGCGGCGCGCCAGATAGCGCGGGTCGGTGCCGCCATCGAGCATGCGCGTGAGCCAGTACAGCGCGCCGTCCGGATTGGAGCCGCGCACCGACTTGTGCAGCGCCGAGATCTGGTCGTAGAAGGCGTCGCCGCCCTTGTCGAAGCGGCGCAGCGCGTCGCCCAGGCATTCGGCCAGCACGTCACTGTTGACGATGTCGAGTCCCTTGGCCTGCGCCGAGCGGGCGACGATTTCCAGGTTGTTCAGGAGCTTGCGGCCGTCGCCGTCGGCGCTGGCCACCAGCATTTCCCTGGCCTCGGGCTGGAACTGCAGGCCGTCGAGTTCCTCGTGGCAGGCGCGGTCTATCATGGCGCCGAGGTCGTCTTCGGTCAGCGACTTGAGCACATACACCGCGGCGCGCGAAAGCAGCGCGCTGTTGACCTCGAAGGACGGGTTCTCGGTGGTGGCGCCGATGAAGGTGAACAGGCCACTCTCCACGTGCGGCAGGAAGGCGTCCTGCTGGCTCTTGTTGAAGCGGTGCACCTCGTCGACGAAGAGGATGGTGCGGCGCCCGGAATTGGCGCGGATCAGCTGGGCCCGCTCGACCGCCTCGCGGATGTCCTTCACGCCCGAGAGCACCGCCGACAGGGCGATGAATTCGGCATTGAAGGAGTCCGCCATCAGCCGCGCCAGCGTGGTCTTGCCCACGCCCGGCGGGCCCCACAGGATCATGGAGTGCGGCTCGCCGGACTCGAAGGCCACGCGCAGCGGCTTGCCCGGCCCCAGCACGTGCTGCTGGCCGATGACGTCGTCGAAGGATTGCGGCCGCATGCGTTCGGCCAGGGGAATCAGGTTCATCTCGGGATCAGTTGGTGCCGGCGAATGCGCCGTCGAGCGCATTGCGCCAAAGGCCGTAGTCTAACGCACAGCGGCGGCGGGCAGCGTCGCCGGCGCCATGGATTACACTGTGGAGGCATGTGTTGACCGGCTTTGACTGACGATCAGATGAGGAGACGACGATGAAATATCAAGGCAGCTGCCATTGCGGCGACATCAGCTTCACCGCCGAAGGAGACCTCCAGCAGGTGGTGGAATGCAACTGCAGCTATTGCGGCCGCAAGGGCCACCTGATGTGGTTCGTCGGGCGCGACAAGCTCAGCGTCGCGCTCAAGGGCACGGTGGCGACCTACCGCTTCAACAAGCATGTGATCGACCACCAGTTCTGTCCGCGCTGCGGCGTGGGCGTGTTCGGCCTGGGCAAGATGCCGGACGGCACGCCGATGGCGGCCATCAACGCGCGCTGCCTGGAAAACGTCGATCTCGCCGCGCTCAAGCACAGCTTCTACGACGGCCGCAGCGTGTAGGCCTCGCCTGCCTGGGGCGGCGGCGCCTCTGCTCCGACGTCATGCCGACGTCATGCAGGCGTCACGCGCCGGTCACGGCAAGCCTGCCGCTCACGCGGTAGAATACGGCCGCCGCGCCGCGCGCCGGCGCCCTTCTCCACTCCGCGTCTTGATTGCCATGCCCTTTGTTGTCACCGACTCTTGCATCCAGTGCAAGTACACCGATTGCGTCAGCGTCTGCCCCATGGACTGTTTCGTCGAAGGCCCCAACTTCCTGGCCATCGATCCCGACGGTTGCATCGACTGCTCGATGTGCGTGCCGGAATGCCCGGTCGGCGCGATCTACAACGCCACCGACCTGCCCGCCGCCATGGCCCATTTCGAAGACCTGAACGCCAGGCTGGCCAAGCACCCCGGCTGGAAGCCGATCACCCAGGCCAAGACGCCCATGCCCGACCACGAGAAGTGGAAGGACGTGGCGGACAAGCTGCCCATGCTGCAGCTGCCCGGCGAATGAACCGGATCACGCCATGAAAAAAGCCCCGCAGGCTTGCGCTTGCGGGGCTTTTTTCATGGAGCCGGGGATCAATTCTCGAACACGTCCGCGCCCTTGGGAATGGTGAAGCTGAAGCTGTTGACCTTCAGCGCCGGATTCTTCTCGAAGCTGTCGAAACTCAGCACCGATACCTGACCGAAGGAATCATGCAACTCCATCGCCACCGGCGTGCCGTTCTTCAGGCCGATGCCGATGCTGTCGAAGGTCGTATCCTTGCTTTTCGGCACCGCTTGCAGCCATTCGAGGCCGTCCTTGGTGCCGGCCTCCTTGAGCGTGAAGTTCTTCTCCAGGTCGTTGCTGCCGAACAGGATCGCCGCCGGCGAGGAGCCCAGCGCGTTGCCCAGTTTCTTGGTGGTGACCTGGTTCAGGTCCTTGTCGTAGATGAACAGCTTTTCGCCGTCGGCCTGGATCACCTGCTCATAGGGCTTCTGGTAGGTCCAGATGAATTTGCCCGGACGCGAGAACACGAAGCTGCCGCTGGAGGTGTTGACCACCTTGGCGGTGCCGTTGTCGTTCCTGACCATGCGCTGGGTGAAGGCGCCCTTGGCCGACTGCGTGCTGGAGACGAATTGCTTGAACTGGTCCAGCGCCGCGGCCTGCGCGCGGCCCGGGGTCAATGCGGTGATCGCGATGGCGCCGGCCACCGCCAGCGCCGACAGGCCCGCCGCCATCAGCATGCGGCGCAGGTTCAACGCGCGCGCCTTCGCTTGGGAGCGTGCGCCGCGCGGGGTGAAATGATGTCTGGAATTGTCCATGTTGTTTGTTTCCATTCTTACAGTTGCGCCACACTTTGCCGTGGCCCATAGAGAGAAAGGCCGCTTGCGCGGCCTCTGTTCAGGCTTGCCTGACGTTTATTCGGGTTCCCCGCCGGCAGCGCCGGCCGGCACCAGGATCTCGCGGTTGCCGTTCGATTGCATGGTCGACACCAGGCCGCTCTGCTCCATCTGTTCCAGCAGGCGCGCGGCGCGGTTGTAGCCGATGCGCAGATGGCGCTGCACCAGCGAGATCGAGGCGCGGCGATGCTTGAGCACCACGGCCACGGCCTGGTCGTACAGCTCGTCGCCCTCGCCGCCACCGGCGCCTGCGGCCGCGCCGCCGCCACCGCCGTCGGCGTCTTCCAGCACGCCTCCCTCTAGGATGCCCTCGATGTAATTCGGTTCCCCCTGCGACTTCAGGTGCTCGACCACGCGATGCACTTCATCATCGGAGACGAAGGCGCCGTGGACGCGCATCGGCAAGCCGGTGCCGGGCGGCATGTAGAGCATGTCGCCCATGCCCAGCAGGGTCTCGGCGCCCATCTGGTCGAGGATGGTGCGCGAGTCGATCTTGGAGGAAACCTGGAAGGCGATGCGGGTCGGCACGTTGGCCTTGATCAGGCCGGTGATGACGTCCACCGACGGGCGCTGCGTGGCCAGGATCAGGTGGATGCCGGCCGCGCGCGCCTTCTGCGCGATACGGGCGATCAGCTCTTCCACCTTCTTGCCCACCACCATCATCAGGTCGGCCAGTTCGTCGATGATGATGACGATGGTTTCCAGCTGCTCCAGCGGCTCCGGCGCGTCCGGCGTCAGGCTGAACGGATTGGGGATCTTCTCGCCGCGCTTGTCGGCGTCGATGATCTTCTGGTTGTAGCCGGCCAGGTTGCGCACGCCCAGCTTGGACATCTTCTTGTAGCGGCGCTCCATCTCCTCCACCGCCCAGTTCAGCGCGTGGCCGGCCTGGCGCATGTCGGTCACCACCGGCGCCAGCAGGTGCGGAATGCCCTCGTAGATCGACAGCTCCAGCATCTTGGGGTCGATCAGGATCAGGCGCACCTGGCGCGGCGTGGACTTGTAGAGCAGCGACAGGATGGTGGCGTTGATGCCCACCGACTTGCCCGAACCGGTGGTGCCGGCCACCAGCAAGTGAGGCATCTTGGCCAGGTCGGCCACCACCGGGTTGCCGGCGATGTCCTTGCCCAGCGCCACGGTCAGGCTGGAGTGGCTGTCGTTGTAGACCTTGGAGCCGAGGATCTCGGTCAGGCGCACGATCTGGCGCTTGGGGTTGGGCAGCTCCAGGCCCATGTAATTCTTGCCCTGGATGACTTCCACCACGCGAATCGAAGTCAGCGACAGCGAACGCGCCAGGTCGCGCGCCAGGTTGACAATCTGGCTGCCCTTGACGCCGGTGGCGGGCTCGATCTCGTAGCGGGTGATCACCGGGCCGGGATAGGCCGCCACCACCTTCACCTCGACGCCGAAGTCGGAGAGCTTCTTCTCGATCAGGCGGCTGGTGAATTCCAGCGTCTCGACCGACACCGTCTGCTGCGCCGGCGGCGCCTCGTCCAGCAGCGACAGCGGCGGCAGGTCGGTATTGGCGTCGTCGAACAGGCTGGTCTGGCGCTCCTTCTGCACACGGTCGGATTTCTGCACCTCGACGATCTGCGGCTCGATGCGGATCGGCGGCGCCTCGACGATCTTGGCGCGCTCCTGCACCACGGTCTCTTCACGCTTGACCGCGGCTTCGGCGCCGGCCTTGCGGTCGGCGCGGGCGGCGAAGAAGTTGCGCACCCACAGCAGGCCGTCCTCGATGCCGCCGCCGATACGCTCGACCGCAGCCAGCCAGGAGACATGGAAGAACAGCGAGAAACCCAGCCCGAACAGCAGCAGCAGCAACAGCGTGGAACCGGTGAAACCGAAGGTCGGCTGGACGGCGGAGCCGATCATCTCGCCCAGCACGCCGCCGGAAGAATGCGGCAGCTTGATCGCCAGGCGATGCATGCGGGTGAACTCGATGCCGAGGCTGCCGGTGAGCATGAAGACGAAACCGACGGCGCGGATGATGGGTTCCTGCCGGTGCTCGGGTTCCACCGGCTGCTCCACCAGGAATCGGTTGGACAGCCGGCGATATCCGTTCCACACCGAGCGGCCCAGCAGCACGCACCACCACCAGGCGGACATGCCGAAGATGTAGAGCATCAGGTCGGCCATCCAGGCGCCCACGCGCCCGCCCCAGTTCGCCACGCGCGGCACCGAGCTGGCCACCGACCAGCCGGGGTCGGTCTTGGAATAGGTCAGCAGAATCAAGGCCATGTAGACCAGCAGCGCCGTCAACGCCAGCCAGCGCGCTTCGGAAATCAGCCGCACCAGGCGGTTGGGCATCGGCGGGGCTGGCGCTTTGGTGTTGCGGATGTGGGCTTGACTCGTCTTCGACATAACTTCCGTGCAAAAAAAACCAGCCGTCATTGTAACGGCATTGAATTGGCGCTAACTGTTTTTACGGCGGGCAATTATGCGCGTCGCTGCGCATTCCCGTCGCGATCTACCGTTTATCGTTATCGTTTTCACAAGCCCGGCCGCCGGCGGCCTATCGGATGGATAGCGTAATTCCATCGGCTGGACAGGGGCCTTCGTCTATAATCTTACCCGTTTTGCAGCGCAGTAATGATGAGCTCCGAGGAGTTCGCCGCGCCTGCCCGCCGATCCGGCGACGACGAATTGAAATCCCGGGACCTGCCTCCAGCTATGGAGTACTGACGCAGGTCCCACAACATACGAAGAGTATCTTATGAGCACGCCCAAACACGCCAAGGTCCTGATCCTCGGTTCCGGCCCCGCCGGCTACAGCGCCGCGGTCTACGCCGCCCGCGCCAACCTCAACCCGGTGCTGATCACCGGCGTCGAGCAAGGCGGCCAGCTGATGACCACCACCGACGTCGAAAACTGGCCGGGCGACCCGCTGGGCGTGCAGGGCCCGGAACTGATGCAGCGCCTGCTGCAGCACGCCGAGCGCTTCAAGACCGAAATCATCTTCGACCACATCCACACCACCAAGCTGTCGGAGCGTCCGTTGCGCCTGATCGGCGACAGCGGCGAATACACCTGCGACTCGCTCATCATCGCCACCGGCGCTTCGGCCCAGTACCTGGGCCTGCCGTCGGAACAGGCCTTCATGGGACGCGGCGTGTCGGCCTGCGCCACCTGCGACGGCTTCTTCTATCGCGGCCGCGAAGTGGCCGTGGTCGGCGGCGGCAACACCGCCGTCGAAGAAGCGCTGTACCTCTCCAACATCGCCAGCAAGGTCACGATCATCCACCGCCGCGACAAGTTCCGCGCCGAGCCGATCCTGATCGACCGCCTGCTGCACAAGGTCACCGAAGGCAAGATCGCCATCCAGTGGCACCACACGCTGGACGAAGTGGTCGGCGACGACAGCGGCGTGACCGGCATCAAGATCAAGTCGACCCAGGGCGGCGCCATCACCGAGATCCCGGTGCACGGCCTGTTCATCGCCATCGGCCACAAGCCCAACACCAGCATCTTCGAAGGCCAGCTGGAGATGCATAACGGCTACCTCAAGACACGCACCGGCAGCGAAGGTTTCGCCACCGCCACCAGCGTCGACGGCGTGTTCGCCGCCGGCGACGTGCAGGATCACATCTACCGCCAGGCCATCACCAGCGCCGGCACCGGCTGCATGGCCGCGCTCGACGCCCAGCGCTACCTGGAAGGCCTGGAATAAAAATTTGTGCGCTGCGAGAACTCGTAGCGCATTGGCTCATCAAAAAGCCGGTGGACGATCATGTCGTCCGCCGGCTTTTTTGCAGGTTGTTGCAGGTTCGACAAGCAGAATTCTTCAAAGGAACAGAACCGTGCCCCGTACCACTTCCCCCCTCCTCCTCTCGCTGGCCGCGCTGGCCGTCGTGCTGGCCGCCTGCAGCGCCGCGCGCGATACCCGTTCGGCCGATGCCGATGCCAACGCCGCCGCCGCCGGCTGCGACGCCAGCAAGGTCGACTACCTCATCGGCGAGAACGTCAGCGGCTACATCGAACGCAAGGCCATGAAGGAATCCGGCGCCGAGGACGTGCGCGTGCTCAAGCCCGACTCCGTGGTGACCATGGACTTCAATGCCAAGCGGCTCAACATCCACACCGACCCCGGCAAGGTCATCATCAAGCTGGCCTGCGGCTGAACCGGCCCGGGCCGTTTGCGCCGCATTCTGATACAGTAGCCCGCTGGGGAGTTTCAGCAGGCTGCATCATGGCAACAATCAAGGATTTTTCAGCACTGGAGGGGCTGCGCAAGGATTTGCAGGCGCAGGAAAAGGCACGCGCCGAGGCCGAGGCCTTACGCCTTCGCAACGAGGCGCGCGCACGCGAAGAGGCCGACATCTTCCGCAACAGCATCGGCCAGGTCGCGCCGCTGCGCGCCAGGGCCGTCGACAAGGCCCACCATCTTCCCGAACCGCCCTTGCCCATCCCGCGCCAGCACCTGGCCGACGAGCAGGCGGCGCTGCTGGAGTCGCTGTCCGACGAATTCACCGTCGACACGCTGATGGACAGCGACGAAAACCTCAGTTTCGCCCGTCCCGGGATCGGCCAGGACGTGCTCTCCAAACTGCGGCGCGGCCACTGGGTGATCCAGGCCCAGCTCGACCTGCACGGCTACCGGCGCGACCAGGCGCGCGAGGCCCTGGGCGAATTCCTGCGCGAGTCGAGAAAGCGCGGCATCCGCTGCGTGCGCGTGATCCACGGCAAGGGACTGGGTTCGGTCAACAAGGAGCCGGTGCTCAAGCACAAGGTGCGCAGCTGGCTGGCGCAGAAGGACGAAGTCATGGCCTTTTGCCAGGCACGCGCGGCCGACGGCGGCGCCGGCGCGCTGGTGGTGCTGCTGAAATCCAGCGAACGCGCCTCCGGCTAAATGCGCCAGCCGCGCTGATCAGGCCTGCCGGTCTCCGGTTTTCAATGCGTGCGCCGACGGCGGATGTCCGGCCAGCTTCCTGAACATGGTGGAAAACGCCGCCGGGCGCTCATAGCCGAAATCCAGCGCGATGCGCGTCACCGACTCCCCTGCCGCCAGCCGCGGCACGGCCAGCACCACACAGGCGCGCTGGCGCCACGCCTGGAATCCCATCCCTGTCTGTTCGCGAAAGCGCCGCGTGAAGGTGCGCTCGCTCATGTGCAATGCCCGCGCCCATTCGGCGGGCCGTGAATGCAGGCCGGGCGCCAGCATGAAGCCGCGGCACAGCTCGGCCAGCGCCGGATCGCGCGGCAGCGGGATATGCATGGGCAGCTCCCGCGCCCGGCCGATCTCATGCAGCAGCAATTGCATCAGCACGGCGTCGCGTCCCTGCTCCGGATAGTGCTGGTCGATCCCGGCCGCCTCGATCAGCAGCTGCCGCAACAGCGCACTGACCTCCAGCACCTGGCAGGCGTCGCCGCCGCGCGGAGACGCCTGCGGCTCGATGTAGGCGCTGCGCGTGGTCACACCCAGCAGCATGCGGCTGCGGTGCGGCTTGCCGGCCGGAATCCAGACCGCGTGCTGCTGCGGCACCACCCAGGCGCCGTCTTCAGTGGCCACCTGCATCAGGCCGCTGGCGCCGTACAGCAGCTGCGCGCGCCGATGGCTGTGCCACGGCAGCAGCGTGCCGTCAGGATAGGCGGCGCCGGCGGCCACCACCGCGCGGGGGATGGCGTCGACACGGTCGATGGGCAATGACACGGCTTCTTTCATGGGATCCGGCAAGAAGATGGAGTGGCTGGAATTCGAACATTATTGTCCCAGCTTCGAAAGACCGTCAAACCCGCCGCGCCTATCCTGAAGCGATTCCTCACTCGCCCGACCACGTCATGAATCACTACCTGACGCTTGCCGCCTTCGGCCTGCTGGCCGGCGCCGCCATTCCCCTGCTGCGCACCGGCAGCGGCGCGGTGGCGGTGCCGCTGCTGTATTGCAGCCTGACGGCCCAGTATCCGCCGGACAGCGCAATGCATCGCCTGGCCATGCATGTGGCCGTGGCCACTTCGGCCTGCGTGCTGGCGGCCACGGCGGGCGTGAGCTGTCTCGATGCCCTGCGCGCGCGCATCGTCTCGCTGCGCCAGGCCTGGCCCTCGTGCGCCTGCGCCGCCACCGGTGCGCTGGCCGGCGCGATGGCGGCGCTGGGCTGCTCGCCGTTCCGGCTGCGACTCTTGTATGTGCTTTATCTCGCCGCGCTGGTCACACTATGCGCCCTGCGCTTCGACCGCCTGGCGCAGGCGCGCGCGGCGCACGCCATACTGCCGCCGCGCCGGCCCCGGCGGCTGCCGGCCCCGCTGGACGCCTTCGCCGTGCTGGCGGCCGGCTCGCTGGCCGCCGGAGCCGGCGTGGGCGGCGGCGCCATGACGCTGCCGCTGATGCAGCGCCGGGAGCACTCGCCGCAATGCGCGCAGGCGCTGGCCAAGATGCTGGCGGCGACGGCCGGCCTCGCAGCCAGCGTCGTCTATGTCGCCGCAGCCTGGAAACAGGGCCGGCAACTGGGGCAATGGCAAGCCGGCTACATCGATGTCAGCGCGGCCGCGTTGCTGACGGCGGCCGTGCATTTGGGCATGCGGCTGGCGCAACCGTTCTCCGACGCCTTGCCGGAGAAGCTGCGCGTGGGCGCCTACATGGGGCTGCTGCTGGCGGCGTTGTTCAAGATGACCGTCTGATCTCGTCCAGTTCGCGCTCGATGGCGGTGAAGACCGGGCGTTGCCGCGGGTCCTCAGAGAGGCAGGCATCGCGCAGCGCCGCCATCCTCTCGCGGCCTGCGCCGGCCCCGGGGCAATGCGCCAGCAGCTCCTCCAGCAGGCAACCGAAGGCGCGTGCTTCCATCGCCTGCAACGCCGCCGCATAAGCGGCCTGCGGCCGGTACATCGAAGCGGCGCCGAAGTCTCCCAGGAGCGCCAGGCCCGGCGCGCGCTGCAGGATATTGTGGGCATACAGGTCGCCGTGCATGATGCCGCGCGCATGCAGGTGGGCGGCAGCGGCGGCGATGTCGTGGGCGATGCCCAGCGCATGCGGCCACGCAAAGGCGGCATCATCCGCATAGACGTCGCGGGTGCAGGACTGCAGGCTGGGCGGCCCGGCCAGGTTGGCGAAGGCCGGATCGATCAGCGGCATCACCAGGCCCTGCGTGCCGTCGGGATGCCCCGCCAGCCGGCCCAGCACCGGAATCAGTCCCTCATGCTCACCGGCCGCGATGCAGGCCGCCATCTCGCGCTCCGGCAAGCCGTCGCTGGTCACCGCGCCCTTGAACAGCTTGACCGCCACCGCCTGCTCGCCGTGGGCGTCGCGCCGGCGCGCTTCGTGGATCACGCCGGATGCGCCTTCTCCCAGCTTGCGCACCAGCGCCAGCTCGTTCCAGGCGATCGACGGCGTTTGCGACGCTTCGTCGGCATGCACCTCGTGATCCTGGCAAAACGGATTGCCGGCGAACGCCAGCCAGCTCAGACCAGGCAAGGTGGCAAGCCACGCGGGGAATTCTTCAAGCCGGTTGGCCGCCAGCCGCAGCAGCTCGAGGCTGCGGCATTGCGCCAGCTGCGGCGGCAGCGCACGCAACCGGTTGCCGGCCAGCATCAGCTTCTGCAACCGTACACAGCGGCCCATGCCCGCCGGCAGCTCCTCGATGCGGTTGTCGGTCAGCACCAGCCAGCGCAGCGTGGCGGGCAAGGCCTCATCGGGAACACGCGCGATGCGGTTGGCCTTGAAGCCGATCATCTCCAGCCCCGGGCAACGCCCCAGCACGGCGGGCAGTTCGGTGAAGAGATTGTCCGAGCAAAACACGATGCGCAGCCGGTGCAGCCGCGGCAGGTCATCCGGCAGCGTGCTCAGGCGGTTGCCGCTCAGGTCGAGGATTTCCAGCGTATCGGCCAGCGCGAAGATCTCGCGCGGAAATTCGCTCAGCCCGCAGGACAGCGACAGCCGCTTGACGCCGGCCAGCTCGCCGCTGCGCAGTTGTTCCAGGGTATGCATACGAAGCGCCATTGAAGCAAAGCGCGCAGTGTAGCAGCCGCGAGGACTCCACTGCGGCGCGGGCGCCGGGCCGGTTGATCGCCCGCGTCCCGGCCTTGGACTTATTCGGCCTGGGCCAGCGCGTTGGCCACCGCCTCGGGCACGACGGGACGGCCGTTGACGAAGCAGGTCGCCACAAAGGTGGCATCCGCATACGCCACCCCGTCGACGTTGATCTGCTGGAAGAAATTGACGCGATTGCGCTTTTCGTTCCGTTCCAGCTTGCAGGTCACTTCGAGCCGGTCGCCCTTCTTCAGGCTCTTGCGAAAGCGCAGCGAATACTCCAGCACCATGTAGATCCGGCCCTGCTTGAACTCTTCTTCAATATCCAGCCCGAGCGCTTCCTTCATGAAGGCGTGCCGCGTCCACTCCATGTAAAACGGATAGTAAAGGCCGTCGACCACGCCCTGAAAATCGATATGGGCGGGATCTACTTCGTAATGCTTTGCAAACATGAGGGCAACCTGATCGTGTAATGACGCTTGGAAGAAAATCGAGGCCGGCAAGCGGGCTCGAGCGGACGCCCCTCGATTATCGGGGAGCGCCGCCATCCTTGCTTGACAACACGCTGACAGGAACAGGTCCGGAAGGTTTTCGCCACAATTGGTTGCAATGCGAACTAAATTCATGTACTGTCGCCACATGTTCGATCACTGCCTCTACTTCAACACCGCCGCCTTGTCGCGCCGCCTGGAGCGCGAATGGACCGCCGCGTTCTCGCCGTTCGGCCTGACCGCGCCGCAGGGTTTCATGCTGCGCGCGGTCATCGATCAGCCGGGCATCTTGCAGGGACGGCTCGCCGCCGAGTTGTCGATCGCAAAATCCACCGCGACCCGGGCGCTCGACGCATTGAAGGAAAAGGGATTCATCGAACGGCGCAAGACCGACGACGATGGCCGTGAAGTCTCCGTCTTCCCCACCGCTTCCGCCACGCAGATCAAGGCGCCGCTCAATGCCTCCGCAGGCCAGGCCGCCGAGAGAATACGCAAGATCCTGGGCAAGCAGGAATTTTCCGACGCGGTGCAGAACATCCGGTCGATCCGCAATGCGCTTGAATGATTTTTTTCTCTCCAAATAGTTGCATTGCTAATTATATTTTCAACAACCCCTTCCATTCATCTCAAGGAGAATGACATGCTCGCGATGCAATATGGATTTGATGTCGAACAAGCCGAGGCAGTCCGACAGCGCGTCAAGGAAATCGGCAGCCGTTTTGACCAGTTGCCCGGCCTGTTCATGAAAGCGTTCCTGGTGGCCGATGCCGACGCCGCGCGCCCGGCCCGCTACACACCGTTTTATATCTGGCGGGACATGGATGGAATGAAGGACTTCATGCTGTCGGACTCCTTCCGCGCGGTCGTCGCCAAATACGGGCGACCCAGCGTGAGCCGCTGGACCGAGCTGGCCCTGACGCTCGGCAATTCGGTTTCCGGCCGACCGCTGTTCGCAGTGCAAACGCTGCTCGACATCCCGGCTGGCGAAGACATCGGACACCGGGTGAAGCACAGCCTGGACAATATCGGGCTCATCACCCAGTCCCCGGATTTGCATAGCGTCTACGCAGGTCTGGACGAAACGTCCTGGCAACTGATGACCATCTCGCTCTGGACCGCCAGGCCTCCTTTGCCCGTGGAAGGTCGCTTATACGAGGTCGCGCATCTTTCCGCACCGGCCCTCGCGGAGAAATAAGCGGGCAATCGGCCCGGCTCAGAACAGATCGAGCTGCCCCGAATTTCGCTGCACCTGCTCGCGCGGCGCAGGGACCGCCAACGGTCGCCTGAACTGGCTGGCGTCCAGCGTGGCGAAGGCGCGGTTGCGATGGCTGATGCCCAGGCGCTTGCTGGCTTTTTCAAAACGCTGGTGCAGTAGATCCGCCCAGACGCCGGTGCCGCGCATGCGGGTGGCGAAATCGGCGTCATAGTCCCTGCCGCCGCGCATGTCCTGGATGCGGTTCATCACGCGCGCCGCGCGTTCGGGGAAATGCGCCTGCAGCCATTGCCGGAACAGCGGGCTGACCTCCCATGGCAGGCGCAGCACGATATAGCCGGCCTGCCCGGCCCCGGCTTCGATGGCCGCTTCCATCACGCGCTCAAGGTCGGGCTCGGTAATGAAGGGGATCACCGGCGCGATCGATACGCTGACCGGGATGCCGGCCTCGGCCAGCGTGCGGATTACCCGCAGCCGCCGTGACGGCGTGGCCGCGCGCGGCTCCAGCGTGCGCGCGATGCCGGCGTCCAGCGTGGTGATGGTGACCGCGGCGATGGCCTGCCGCCTGGCGGCCATCGCCGCCAGCAGGTCGATGTCGCGCTCGATCAGCGAGGACTTGGTGATCAGCGCCACCGGGTTGCCGCAGTCGTGCAGGATCTGCAGCAGGCGGCGCGTGAGCTTCAGCTCGCGCTCGATGGGCTGGTAGGCGTCGGTGTTGATGCCCACCGTGATGGTGTCGGGCACGTAGGACGGCTTTGCCAGCTCGCGCAGCAGCAGCTCGGGCGCGTTGGTCTTGGCCGTGAGCCGGCTTTCGAAATCCAGCCCGGGCGACAGGCCGAGATAGCTGTGCGACGGCCGCGCAAAACAATAGACGCATCCGTGCTCGCAGCCGCGATACGGGTTCAGCGACAGCGAGAACGGCAGGTCCGGCGAGGTATTGCGGCTGATGATGGACTTTGCCGTCTCTTCGGTGACGACCGTCTTCAGGCGCGGCGGCTCGTCCTCATCCTCGCCTTCATCCGAGTCCTGGCCGCCCTGCCCGGCCCCGGCGAAGCGCACCGGCTCCCAGCCGTCATCGAACTCTTCACGGCTGACCGACTCGTAGCGCCCGCGCAGGTTGGTCACCGCTCCACGGCCCTTCAGGGCGACCTGGCTGCGGTGAAGGTAGAGCCCGGGCGTGAGCGTGGGATCGTCGTCCGCCGGCGGTTGCGGCGCATCGGGGAACGGCGCGGCGATACCTTCAGGAAATTTCGGGAAGCGCGGCATGGGGAATGTGGAACCGAAGAAAATCAAATACTGTATATATGAACAGTATTTTGCACCCTGCCGCAAGACGCTGCAAACCTTGTTTCAATTTCCCATTGCCGCTCTGCCAACATGGCGCCGGCACGGCGCCGCTGCATCGGTTTTGCGCCGATTAATCGGTTATGCTTGAACACCCTCAGCTTCCCGAACCATAAGAAATCGAATACGGGGGAACAAGGACCGGAAAGGTCCCAAGGAGACAACGATGCAATACCAGGCAAACCGGCCGGGCGCCGGCGCGTCGCTGGGCCACGCTCCCATGGTGCAGGCCGCGGCCGACGGCATGCCCGACCTGCAGGTCATCGAACGTTCGCACCAGCGCAGTTCCTCCTACGGCATCACGCGCGGCCAGCGCCCCGACCTGGCGACGCTCTCGCGCGCCGACCTGGCGCAGACGCTGGAGAGCAGCCACGCGCTGTTCGGCCACGCACGGCCAGTGATGGAAACGCTGTACGACCAGATCCGCAACACCCACAGCATGGTGATCCTGTCGGACGCCGAAGGCACCATCATCCACACGCTGGGCGACACCGATTTCCTGGCCAAGGCCGACCGCGTGGCGCTGGGTGCCGGCGGGCGCTGGTCAGAACAGCTGCGCGGCACCAACGCCATCGGCACCGCGCTGTTCGAGCAGAAGCCGACCACCGTGCACGCCCAGCAGCACTTCCTGGACGCCAACCGCTTCCTAACCTGCTCGGCCGCGCCCATCTTCGATCACCAGGGGCAGGTGCTGGGCGTGCTGGACGTATCGGGCGAATGCGGCAGCTTCCACAAGCACACCATGGCGCTGGTGCGCATGTCGGCGCAGATGATAGAAAACCACCTGCTGGCCGGCAGCTTCCCCGATTGCATCACCCTGCACTTCCACAGTCGGCCGGAATTCGTCGGCACGCTGGTGGAAGGCATCGCCAGCTTCACGCCCGCCGGCCGCTTCCTGGCCGCCAATCGCAGCGCGCAGTTCCAGCTGGGCCTGCCGCTGGCGGCGTTGCAGTCGCATACCTTCGGCTCGCTGTTCGGGGTGCCGGTATCGATGCTGTTCGACCATTACCGCAAGGCCGCGCCGGGGCTGATGGAGCTTTACCTGCACAGCGGCATCCAGATCCATGCGCGCGCCGAGCTGCGGCTGCGCGAACAGCATTTCCAGAATGCGCGCGAGGCGACGGCCGAGCCAGTGGCTGCCATCGCTTCTGCAGCTACCTCTGCTGCCGCACACGCAAGGCCCGCGACGTCGCCCGCACCGGTCGTCGCAGGCAAACCCGCGCTGCAGTCGCTGGACACCGGCGACGAAAAGATGAGCGCCATCATCGCCAAGCTGCGCAAGGTGATCGGCCGCGGTATTCCCATCCTCGTCACCGGCGAAACCGGCACCGGCAAGGAATGGCTGGCCCAGGCGATCCATCGCGAGCACCCGCGGGCGCAAGCCGGCGCGCCGTTTGTGGCGGTGAACTGTTCGGCGATTCCGGAAAACCTGATCGAGGCCGAACTGTTCGGCTATGAAGACGGCGCCTTTACCGGCGCGCGGCGCAAGGGCGCGCTGGGCAAGATCGCGCAGGCGCACGGCGGCACCTTGTTCCTCGATGAGATCGGCGACATGCCGCTGGCGCTGCAGGGGCGATTGCTGCGCGTGCTGCAGGAGCGCGCGGTGACGCCGCTGGGCAGCAACCGGGTGATCCCGGTGGAGTTCGCGCTGGTGTGCGCGACCAACCAGCCGCTGCGCGAGATGGCGGCGCGCCATGCCTTCCGCGAAGACCTGTATTACCGCATCAACGGCTTGCAGGTGAAGCTGCCGCCATTGCGCGAACGCAGCGACCTTGGCCGGCTGGCCGACGCCATCCTGCTGCATGAAGGCGGCCAGCACGCGCCGCGCTTCGACGCCGAGGTGCGGCGATTGCTGCACGCCTGCGGCTGGCCCGGCAACCTGCGCCAGATGGCGAACCTGATTCGCACCGCGCTGGCCATGGCGGCCGGTGAAAACAGCATCGGCCTGCGTCACTTGCCGGAAGACTTTCTGGAAGAAGCCGGTGATCTCGCGCATGCAGCGATGCCAACGCAGGCCGCGCCCGCGTCGCAATCGCTGCGCGACAATGAATGGAGCACGATTGAAAACGCGCTGCGCCTGCATGACGGCAACGTCAGCGCGGTGGCCAAGGCGCTGGGCATTTCACGCAATACCATTTACCGCCGGCTCAAGGCCCACGGCGGCTGAACCGCCTGCGTGTGAGCGTGTCAGTCAGTGCCGCGCAGGTGCGGGCAACGCGTCGTACTCCTCGTCGGTGAACAGGCGCGAGCGCGTCAGGAAGCGCTTGCCGCTGCCGTTCTCCAGCGAAAACATGCCGCCGTTGCCGGTCACCACATCGATGATCAGCTGGGTGTGCTTCCAGTACTCGAACTGGTCGGCGTTCATGTAGAACGGCACGCCGTCGATGTCGCCCATGTGAATATCCGTATCGCCCAACTGGTACTCGCCGGCCTGGTAGCACATCGGCGCGCTGCCGTCGCAACAGCCTCCGGACTGGAAGAAGATCAGGTCGCCGTGGCGCCCCTTGAGCTGCCGCAGCAATTCCACGGTGGCCTCGGTGGCGACGACCCGTGCGGGTGTATTCATGCTTGTCTCCATCGCATACATCCTGCCGGCGGATATCTTCCGCCGCAAAAGCGGCGCCGGACCGCGGCGCATGTCCGCGTGCCGGCGCCGAAGCTGCCGCGCAATCAGAAGAAGCCGAGCGCCTTCGGGCTGTAGCTCACCAGCAGGTTCTTGGTCTGCTGGTAATGGTCGAGCATCATCTTGTGGTTTTCGCGACCGATGCCGGACTGCTTGTAGCCGCCGAACGCCGCGTGCGCCGGATACAGGTGGTAGCAGTTGGTCCACACGCGGCCGGCCTGGATCTCGCGCCCCAGGCGGAAGGCGCGCGAACCGTCGCGGGTCCACAGGCCCGCGCCCAGGCCGTAGAGCGTGTCGTTGGCGATGGCCAGGGCTTCGTCCTCGTCCTTGAAGGTGGTCACCGAGACCACCGGTCCGAAGATTTCCTCCTGGAAGATGCGCATCTTGTTGTTGCCCTCGAACACCGTCGGCTTGACGTAGTAACCGGCGCCGAGGTCGCCGCCGAGCTCCTGACGACCGCCGCCGGCCAGCACCTTGGCGCCTTCCTGCTTGCCGATGTCGATATAGGAGAGGATCTTCTCCAGCTGCTCCTGCGAGGCCTGGGCGCCGATCATGGTGCTGCTGTCGAGCGGGTTGCCCTGCTTGATGGCGGCCACGCGCTTCAAGGCGCGCTCGATGAAGCGCTCATAGATCGACTCCTGCACCAGCACGCGCGAGGGGCAGGTGCAGACCTCGCCCTGGTTCAGGGCGAACATGGCGAAGCCTTCCAGCGCCTTGTCGAAGAACTCGTCGTCCTTGTCCAGCACGTCGGCGAAGAAGATATTGGGCGACTTGCCGCCCAGCTCCAACGTGACCGGAATCAGGTTCTGCGAGGCGTATTGCATGATCAGGCGGCCGGTGGTGGTCTCGCCGGTGAAGGCGATCTTGGCGATGCGCTTGTTGGAGGCCAGCGGCTTGCCGGCTTCCACGCCGAAGCCCTGCACCACGTTGACCACGCCGGGCGGGATCAGGTCGGCGATCAACTCCAGCAGCACCATGATCGAGGCCGGGGTCTGCTCGGCCGGCTTCAACACCACGCAGTTGCCCGCCGCCAGCGCCGGGGCCAGTTTCCACACCGCCATCAGGATCGGGAAGTTCCACGGGATGATCTGCCCGACCACGCCCAGCGGCTCGTGGAAGTGATAGGCGTAGGTGTCCTTGTCGATCTCGGAAATGCCGCCTTCCTGGGTGCGCACGGCGGCGGCGAAATAGCGGAAATGATCGATCGCCAGCGGAATGTCGGCGGCCATCGTTTCACGGATGGGCTTGCCGTTGTCCAGCGTCTCGGCAGTGGCCAGCAATTCCAGGTTGGCCTCCATGCGCTCGGCGATCTTGAGCAGCAGGTTGGAGCGCTCGGTGGGCGAGGTCTTGCCCCAGCTCTTCTTGGCCGCGTGCGCCGCGTCCAGCGCCAGCTCGACGTCTTCGGCCGAGGACCGCGCGACCTCGCAGAAGGCGCGGCCGATCACCGGGCTGATGTTTTCGAAGTACTCGCCCTTGACCGGCGGGACGAATTTGCCGCCGATGAAATTGTCGTAGCGTTGCTTGAACGGGTCTTTCACGCCCAGTTTGCTGATGTCTGCCAGATTCATGTCGCCTCCTTTGATTGTGGGATCGAAATCCCGCCGCGGCCCCGGCCTGGGGCTACCTGAAACAGGTGTACCGCGTCGGGCGTCCAATCGTGGAAAGCGCAAATCGCATGCCAGCGTGCCCCACATGTGCAGGCGCCGGTGCAGCCGCGTCAGGGCGGCTCTTCATGCGAAAGGGAAAGAATCATCTGGATGAGCTCACTGTATCCCGACTGACACAGTGTCCCAATTTGCAACAGGAATGACTCAGGCCGATCATGCGGAAGACGGGAAATCAGTTGATGAAGGATGTGTCGCCCGAGATGACTGAGGTATCGACGAAATCGGAACCCTGATGGCTGCTGGCCGAGAAATTGAGGGGGAAACCGCGATGAGCGAAGTTGTTCTCGTTGATGCTCTCCAGCGCATCGATGAGCTTCTCCCGGGTCGGGTTGCGCCCGGCGCGGCGCAAGCCCTCAACAAATGCACGGGCGCCGATAAAGCCTTCCATGCCGCCGAATGAAAACTCCGTGATGCCGTTGGCCTCCATCAGCTTGCGGTAATCCGACACCAGCGGGATCGAGGCATGCCATGGGGAAGGCACGATCTGGGTGGTGATCACCCCGCGCGACACCTGGCCCAAAGAATCCAGCACCGCGCGCTGCACCACGAGCGAGGCACCGAAGAAGCGCCCGCGGTAACCGGCCGCCTGCACGCTGCGCACGATGCCGACGTTGATGGAGGGGTCGCCGTTGACCAATAGCACCGCATCCGGACGCAAGGCCATGATGCGGCGGACCACGACGGAAAAATCACTGTTGACATCGACTTCCGCCGCCGACAATGAAAAGGTGTGCGCGTCTGCCTGGCGCTGCATCTCTGCCATCAGCCTGCGGCCGAAGATATTGCTCTGGTAGACCGCCAACACGCTGTTTACGCCGAACCGTTGGAACAGCTTGAGCAGGTAACGGTATTCCCGCACGTAGCTGGCACGGGCAGTGAAAACATAGCGATTGAACTGTTCATAGAGCGTCGTCGCGCCGGTGCAAGGAAAGAGGAAAGGAATGCGCGCCCGGGTGACCAGCGGCAACGAAGACTCCACGCTGGGCCAGCCGGCGTAACCGAACATGGCGAACACCTTGTCGGCGTGAATCAGGCGCTCCGTATTTTCCTTGGCCACCTCGCCGTCATAGCCGTCGTCACGGGTCAGCAATTCGATCTTGCGACCGTACACGCCTCCGCGGGCGTTGACTTCCGAGAAATAGGCTTTGGCGCCGACCAGGCATGGCAGCGCGAGAGATGCCAGCGGACCGGTGACGCTGGTGGATTGACCGATGACGATACGGTCAGGATAGATACCTGCCTCGGCCCGCGATTGCAGCGGGTATACCGCAATGCAAGCCGCCAGGGACACCAGCAGAAACTGGACAATATGAATTGCCGCACGAACCATATGAGCCCTCCCATCGCAAGTTTGGCCGCCGGATGCAGCCGGCTGCTGGCGGACGGGAGGGCAAGAAAAAACCGGCCAGTGGCCGGTTTCGATCAGACCGCGTCCGGGCCGGTTTCCCCGGTTCGGATGCGGATCACCTGTTCGACTTCCTGCACGAAGATCTTGCCGTCGCCGATCTTGCCGGTGCGCGCCGCCTTGATGATGGCGTCCACGGCAGGCTCGACCACCTTGTCGTCGACCACGACTTCGATCTTCACCTTGGGGAGGAAATCCACCACGTACTCGGCGCCGCGATAGAGCTCGGTATGGCCTTTCTGGCGACCGAAACCCTTGACCTCGGTGACCGTCAGACCCGTGACTCCGACTTCCGCGAGGGACTCCCGAACCTCGTCCAGCTTGAACGGTTTGATGATAGCGGTCACTTGCTTCATGGCAATTCCTCTCTTTATATGTCGTAATAAAATCGATTGTTAACTAAAAATCTACCGGTAAATGGTTAATTTTTCTTCTACTTTCCTATCCGGCCGACCGGAATCTGCTTGGACGGCAGGCGATTCCGCCCCGTCTTGCCCACTTTCCTGAAACGGCAAGCCACCTTTGCATTGTCAATCAGCAGCCCGCCGCTTTCAACCTCCGATGGCAGGAAGCGGCACAAAAAAGGCTGGCCGGCAGGCCTTGCCGGCCCGGGCATGTCAGGAATTTCCGTCCGGAATGAGATTGAGGCCATCCATCCAGACGGTCGCTTCCGAATCGCTGGGCGCGCGCCAGTCGCCGCGCGGCGAGAGCGACCCGCCGCTGCCGACCTTGGGCGCATTTGGCACGCAGGAGCGCTTGAACTGGCTGGTCTTGAAGAAACGGAACAGGAAGATGCCGAGGTTCTTCTTGATCTGCGCCAGCGTGTATTCGTTGTGCGCGCCGTGCAGGCCGTCCGGCCAGTGCCCCGCCTCGCGGTCGCGCCAGGCGCTGTGCGACAGGAAAGCGACCTTGGCCGGCGTGAAGCCGTAGCGCAGGATGTAATAGAGATTGAAGTCCTGCAGCTCGTAAGGGCCGATGAAGTCCTGCGTGCGCTGTCCCGGCTCGCCGGCCGACTTGCCCGGCACCAGCTCGGGACTGATCTCGGTTTCCAGGATGTGCATCAGCACTTCGGGATGCTTCAGCTCGAGCGAGGCCGACTCGGCCACCCAGCGCACCAGGTGCGTGATCAGGGTCTTGGGCACGCTGGCGTTGACGTTGTAGTGCGACATGTGGTCGCCCACGCCGTAGGTGCACCAGCCCAGCGCCAGCTCGGACAGGTCGCCGGTGCCGATGACGATGGCGCCGTTGTGGTTGGCCAGGCGGAACAGGTGGTTGGTGCGCTCGCCGGCCTGCACGTTCTCGAAGGTGATGTCGTAGACCGGTTTGCCGTCGGCGTAGGGATGGCCGAGATCCTTCAGCATCTGCTCGCAGCTGGGGCGGATGTCGATTTCCTGCGCCGTGCAGCCGACCTGCTCCATCAGCTTGTGCGCCTGCTGCAGCGTGCGGCTGCTGGTGGCGAAGCCAGGCATGGTGTAGGCCAGGATGTTGGTGCGCGGCAGGCCCAGCTTGTCCATCGCCTTGGCGCAGACCAGCAGCGCATGGGTGGAGTCGAGGCCGCCGGAGACGCCGATCACGACCTTCTTGATATTGCTGGAAGACAGCCGCTGCACCAGCGCCTGCACCTGGATGTTGTAGACCTCGCGGCAGCGCAGCTCGCGCTGCTCGGCGTTGGCCGGCACATAGGGGAAACGGGCGACGGCGCGCTTCAGGGGCAATTGCCTGCCCGCCGGCACCTCGACCTCGAAAGCCACGACCTCGAACTTGCGGACTTCGTCGGCATGACGGCGCACCGACTGGCCGAAGCTGGTCTGGTGAAAACGCTCGCGCGAGAGGCGCTCGAGATCCACATCGGCGTAGATCACATGGCCGCCGTCGGCGAAGCGCTCGGACTCGGCCAGCAGTTCGCCGTTCTCGCAGATCAGGGCCTGGCCGTCCCAGGCCACGTCGGTGGTGGACTCGCCGTTGCCGGCCGAGGAATACAGGTAGGCCGCCATGCAGCGGGCCGACTGCTGCGACACCAGCTGATGGCGATAGCCGGACTTGCCGACCACCACGTTGGATGCCGACAGGTTGACCAGCACCGTGGCGCCGGCCAGCGCGGCGAAGGAGGACGGCGGGATCGGCACCCAGACGTCTTCGCAGATTTCAATATGGAAGCGGAAGTCGGCAATGTTGGCGACGTCGAACACCAGGCTGCCGAACGGCACATCCTGCCCCAGCAGGCGCACGCGGCGGGTGATCGCGCAGTCGGCGCCGCTGAACTGGCGCGCTTCGTAGAATTCGCTGTAGTTGGGCAGGTAGGTCTTGGGCACCACGCCGTGGATGCGGCCGCCGGCCACCACCACGGCGCAGTTGAACAGCTGGTGCTCGACCTTCAGCGGCATGCCCACGATCAGCGCGGCCGGGATCCGCCGGGAGGCGTCCAGCACCGTCTGCAGGGCCTGCAGCGAGGCGTCCAGCAAGGCGCGCTGCTGGAACAGGTCCTCGCAGCTGTAGGCCGACAGGCCCAGCTCGGGGAAGGACACCAGCACCGCGCCTTCGGCGGCGGCCTGCTCTGCCAGTTCGATGGTGCGCTGGGCGTTGTAGCCGGGATCGGCGACGCGGCACTGGGGCACCGCCACCGCGACGCGGGCGAAGCCGTGGCTGTACAGATTGAAGAATTCGCTTTGCATGTCGTGCTTTCCGCTGCTTCCTCGCGTGCCGGCTGCGGCCGCCGGCGACGCATTTTTTTCATTTTGCGTAGAATGCCTGTTCGATCCCCTGCGGCGGGCAACGCCGCGCACAGCAACCGAAGAAACAGGTCACGCCACTCTCTGTTCAATGAATTATCGCACGCGAATCGTTTCTTCTCTGGCCGATATCGGCCAAGCCGGCTGGGACGGCCTGGCCGCGGCCCAGCACGAGGCCAATCCCTTCCTCTCCTACGCCTTCCTGCATGCGCTGCACGAAAGCGGCTCGGCCTGCGCCGACACCGGCTGGCAGCCGCATTACCTGACCGTCTGGCAAGGCGAGGAGCTGGCAGCCGCCCTGCCGCTCTACCAGAAGTTCCATTCCTACGGCGAGTACGTGTTCGACTGGGCCTGGGCCGAGGCCTACCAGCGCCACGGGGTGGACTACTATCCCAAACTGCTGTCGGCGATTCCCTTTACCCCGGTGCGCGGCAGCCGCCTGATGGCGCGCGACGAACAGGCGCGCTCGGCGCTGCTGGCGGCGCTGCAGGCGTTGCAGCAGGAGGGGGAGTTTTCCTCCACCCACGTGCTCTATCCGTCGCCCGAACAGGCAGAAGCCCTGGCCGACGCCGGCTTCCTGCTGCGCAGCGGGGTGCAGTTCCACTGGCACAACGAGGGCTATGCCAGCTTCGACGAGTTCGTCGCCACGCTGGATCGCAAGAAGCGCAAGAACATCCTGGCCGAACGGCGCAAGGTGGCCGAACAGGGCGTCACCTTCGAGCAGTTGCGCGGCGGCGAGATCGGCGAGGAGCACTGGCGCTTCTTCAACCGCTGCTATCGCCACACCTATTCGGACCACTATTCCACGCCCTACCTCAACCTGGACTTCTTCCGGTGCATCGGCCAGGCCATGCCGCAGCACCTGCTGCTGACCATCGCCCGGCGCGAGGGCAAGCCGATCGCGTCCTCGCTCACGGTCTATGACCGCGACACGCTCTACGGCCGCTATTGGGGGGCGCTGGAGCACGTCCCCTGCCTGCATTTCGAAACGGCCTACTATCAGCCGCTGGAATTCTGCATCGCCGAGAAGATCACCTGGTTCGAAGGCGGCGCCCAGGGCGAGCACAAGATGGCGCGCGGCTTCCTGCCGCAAAAGACCTGGTCGGCGCACTGGCTGGCGCATCCCGGCTTCTACGACGCGGTCGAGCATTTCCTGCAGCGCGAAGGCGGCGGGATCGACGACTACCTGAGCGAACTGAACGAACGCAATCCCTTCCGCGATCCGCCACGCTGAGTCCATCCACGCCATAAAAAACGGCCGATACCCGCAACGCGGATATCGGCCATTCCCTTGCCCGCCACCGGCACATGGCGCCGGTCCCGGACCCGGCGGCCATGCGCTTGGGCGTCAGGCGCCCGCCTTGCGCGTCACTTGTAGCCGACGCGGTCCAGCATCTGCAGCACCTTCTGCTGGTTGGCGCCGACCGCGCCAACGTTGATCACTTCAGCCTTGAACGAACCCATCTTCAGCAGCGCCGGGTTCTCGGTCTTCACGCTGGCCACAGCCGGCCATTCGTTGTTGCCTTCGGCGAAATAGCGCTGGGCCTTGTCGCCGGCCAGGTATTCCAGGAACTGCACGGCTTCAGCCTTGTGCGGCGCGTTCTTGGCCACGCCGGCGCCGGCGATGTTCACGTGCGCGCCGTAGCTCTTCTGGTTGGGCCAGATGATGCCGACCTTCTCCATCAGCGCCACGTCTTCAGGCTTGGTGGAGCGCAGCAGGCGCGCCACGTAATAAGAGTTGGAGATGGCCACGCCGCATTCGCCCGAGCCTACCGCCTTGATCTGGTCGGTGTCGCCGCCCACCGGCTGGCGCGCCTGGTTGGCGACCATGCCCTTCAGGACTTCCTCGGTCTTGGCCGCGCCGTTGTGCTCCAGCAGCGCGCCGAACAGCGAGACGTTGTACGGGTGCGAACCGCTGCGGGTGCACAGCTTGCCCTTGTTCTTGGGATCGGCCAGCGATTCGTAGGTGTCGACGTCTTCAGCCTTCACGTTGGCCTTGTTGTAGACGATCACGCGGGCCCGGGTCGAGAAACCGAACCACTGCGCGCCGTCGGCGCCTTCCTTGCTGTGCAGCTGGGCCGGAATGCGCTCGTCCAGCACCTTCGACTTGACCGGCTGGAACAGGCCGTCGCTCTGCGCCTTCCACAGGCGCGCGGCGTCCACCAGCAGGATCACGTCGGCCGGGCTGGAAGCGCCTTCGCTTTTCAGGCGCGCCAGGATGCCGGCGTCGTCGCCGTCGATACGGTTGATCTTGATGCCGGTGGCCTTGGTGAAATCGGCGTAAAGCGCTTCGTCAGTCTGATAGTGACGCGCCGAGTAGAGGTTGAGTACCTTCTCCTGGGCGAAGGCAGACAGCGCGGTACCGGCCAGCAAGGCGCCGACCATGAGTTGACGAGGGAACATGAACCATCCTTTTCCAAAAAATGAACGAATGCCGCGTCGACAGGGCGAGCGGGCTTCTTTTTTTGGCGCGGGAGGCGGTCCGGGGATGCTGCGCGGGTCCGGCTTTTCGCGATGGCGGCATCGTGCGATGCCTTGTTGTTGGTATGCGGCTTCAGTATCGAAAACCGGATGCGACTATATCACGGATAAGAAGCATTATCATTTAAAACGCCCTGCTCCCGGCACAAAAAGAAAAATGCCCCACGCGCCATGCGCCGGGGCATTTTTCATTCGCAGCCGGAAACCGGATCAGGCCAGCACCTTGACGCCGAAATCGACGCCGATGCCGGCCCACCACTCCTGCTCCTTCTGGAACCAGAAGCCGATGCTCGGGTGTTCCTTGATGTAGTCGCGCCGGATCTCCAGGTCGATCTTGCTCTTGAGCTTGACCTTGACCTTGTCCGGATCCAGCGTGATGTGCGAATGCATGAACATCACCGCCAGCCGCAGCGCCAGCACCGCCTTGGCGAAATCGACGTCGGCCAGCATCTCGCTGATCTTCTTCAGGTTGCCCTTCTGCCCCAGGATCAGCGTACTCATCAGCTTCTGCTCGCGGGTGGTGAAACCGGGCAGGTCGGCATTGGCGATCATGTAGGCCGAATGCTTGTGGTAGCCGGTGGGCGACACCACCAGGCCGGTCTCGTGCAGCAAGGCGCCCCAGTAGAGATAGCGCGCATAGGAATCGGTGGCGGGCTTGAGCACCTGGAAGAAGCCCAGCGCGGTCTCGGCCACGCTGTGCGCGCGCGCGGCGTCGACATGGAAGCGGCGCGCGAAGTCTTCCACCGACAGCTCGCGGCGGTCGGACTGCGTGGCGCGCAGCTGCAGGTCCCACATCACGCCCATGCGCAGGCCGGCTTCAACCGGCGTGACGAACTCGATGCCGAACTCCTGCATGAAACCGATCAGCACCGCCAGCCCGCCCATGATGACGCCGGCGCGGTCCGGCTTCATGCCGTCCAGCTCGATCTGGCTGACATGGCCGAAATCGATCAGGCGCTGCATCAGGTCGTCCAGGCTGGACAGTGAAATGCGGCCGTCGCCCATGCCGTTGCGCTCGATGGTATCGGCGATCGCCCGCATGGTGCCGGACGAACCGTAGACGTTGATGCCTTCGCTGAAGCTGAACAGGTGCACCGCGTCCTCGACGTGCGAGCGTGCGGAGATGATGGCGCGCTCGAAGGCTGCCGCCGTGATGGCGCCGTCCGGGAAAAACGCCAGGCTCTGGTTGACCGTGCCGATGCCGAAGGACTCGACATGGCGGATGTGGCCGCCCAGGCCGCGCACGACCTCGGTGGAGCCGCCGCCGATGTCGATCACCATGCGCTCTTCTTCCGGCTCGGCCAGCACGCCGGCCACGCCCATGTAGATCAGGCGCCCCTCTTCCTCGCCGGAGATGATTTCCACCGGGTAGCCGATGGCGCGCTCCAGCTCGGGCAGCAGCTCGTGCGAATTCCTGGCCACGCGCAGCGTGTTGGTCGCCACCACGCGCACGGCGTTGAGGGAGTAGTCGCGCAGGATGGCGCGAAAGCGCGTGAGCGAATCGATGGCAGTCTTGCAGGCTTGCTCGGTCAGGTTGCCGTTCTTGTCGAGGCCGGCCGCCAGGCGAATGGGATCGCGCGCGCTCTTGATCACGCGGATGCCGCCGTCCTCATATTTGCCGATATGCAGACGAAAGCTGTTGGAACCGAGATCTACCGCTGCAAACATTCATTTCCTTCCGAAGTTGAATCCGGGACAGGGATCCGGACTTCAAAAATGCCTAAACAATTTAATCCGCTGCATGTGGCCGCCCAGACAAGATAATCGGCTTCCATGACAGTTTAATGACACCCTGCGCGCCGCGCCGGGCCGATTTGCGCCGGCCGCATCGCCGTATCGGCCGCCAGGCCGCGCGCAGCCTGTAAAATGGAGGATATCCGGGCGCCGTGTTGCGCCGCAAATATTATTTTATACAATTTATCCTTTTCGCTTTCCATGCCGGGCATTCTTTATCTGATCCCCAACACCCTGGGCCCCGTCGAACTCCCCGCCGAAGACGGCGCGCCGCATCCGCTGGACGCCATCATCCCGCGTGAAGTGCAGGCCATCGCCGCGCGCCTGGATTACTTCGTCGCCGAAAACGCCAAGACCACGCGCGCCTTCCTCAAGCTGCTGGCCAGCCGCCAGCCGCTGGCGAAGCCCATCCAGGAAATCGGCATCGCCGAGCTCAACGTCAACACCGCCGCGGCGGCGTTGCCGGCCTTGCTGGCGCCGCTGCTGGAAGGACGCGACGGTGGCCTGATTTCGGAAGCCGGCGTGCCGGCAGTGGCCGATCCCGGCGCCAACCTGGTGCGCCTGGCCCACCAGCGCGGTATCCAGGTGCGCCCGCTGGTGGGGCCGTCCTCGCTGCTGCTGGCGGTGATGGCCAGCGGCCTGAACGGCCAGAGCTTCGCCTTCAACGGCTACCTGCCCACCGACGCCGAGGCGCGCGGCAAGCGCATCCGCCAACTGGAAGACCGTTCGCGCAAGGAGAAGCAGACCCAGCTGCTGATCGAAACGCCCTACCGCAACGCCGCCATGCTGGAAGCGCTGGCCGGCAACTGCCAGCCCGGCACGCTGGTCTGCGTGGCGACCGACCTCAGCCTGCCGACCGAGTCGGTGCGCACGCTGAGCGCGGCGCAATGGAAGACCGCGCTGGCGGCCGGCAAGGGGCCGGATTTCCACAAGAAGCCGACGGTGTTCCTGCTGCTGGCGGATTGATCCCCTTGCCTGCGCGCAGATGACGGACAAAAGAAAAAGGCCGGCAGCGCATGCAGCCGGCCTTTTTCGTTGAACCCTGCGAAACTCAGCGCAACTGCGGCACCGAAGACGACATCAGCGTCTTGGCCATGCCCGCGCCGAAGGCCACGCCGAATTTCTTCAGCACGCGCTCCGACAGGTTCTCGGTCTGGGTATAGTCGACCACGTCTTCGGCCTTGATGACGTCGCGCGCCACGCTGTCGACCGTGCCGTAGCCGTCGGCCAGGCCCAGCTCGACAGCCTTGGAGCCGGTCCACACCAGGCCGGAGAAGGTCTCCGGGGTTTCTTTCAGGCGCGTGCCGCGGCCCTGGCGCACCACTTCGATGAACTGCTGGTGGATCTCTTCCAGCATGGCCTGCGCGTATTCACGCTGCTTCGGGCTTTGCGGGCTGAACGGATCGAGGAAGCTCTTGTTCTCGCCCGCGGTCAGCAGGCGGCGTTCGACGCCCAGCTTGTCCATCAGGCCGGTGAAGCCGAAACCGTCCATCAGCACGCCCACCGAACCGATCAGGCTGGCCTTGTTGACGTAGATGCGGTCGGCCGCGGCGGCGATGTAGTAGCCGCCCGAAGCGCACATTTCCTCGACCACGACGTAGATCGGCTTCTTGGGATACTCCTTGCGCAGGCGGGTGATCTCGTCGTTGATCATGCCGGCCTGTACGGGGCTGCCGCCGGGGCTGTTGATCTTGAGGATCACGCCGACCGAATCTGCGGCGGCGAAAGCCTTGTCCAGCGCGGGGATGACCACGCCGGCCGAACCCTGGCCTTCGGATTCGATGGTGCCGCGGATCTCGACCAGCGCCGTATGGGTGCCCAGCGGCTCGGCCTCGGTCTTGCCGTAGGTGAAGGCCAGCCACACGCCGAACACGATCGCCATCAGGATCACGATGCGGAAGAAGATGCCCCAACGGCGGCGCGCACGCTGTTCCTTGACCGCGAACAGCGCCAGTTTTTCGAGCACGTCGCGCTCCCAGCCGGGCTTCTTGTCCTCGCGGGCGGGCTTGGGCGGCGTCACGCCGGCTTCAGGCGCAGGCGTGGCCTGCGGTTGCGGTTTCGATTCCGGATTTTCAAATTCGTTGTTGCTCATAGGCTCACTCAAAGCGGCGCGGCGGCCGGCGGCCGTCCTGCGCTAATTCCCCAAAAGGCTCATGCCCCGGCGGGCTTGACGATCTCGTCCGGGCGCCAATAGATCTGCCCGTCCCGCTCCACCGTCATGATCTTACGCAAATGCGCGCCGGTACAAGGACCGCCCTCGCATTTCCCCGTATCGGGCGCATAAACCGCGCCATGTGTTGCGCACATGAGATACAGGCCGCTGGATTCGAAGAACTCGCCCTCGGCCCAGTCCAGCTCCACCGGCACATGCGCGCAGCGGTTCAGGTAGCCGAACACCGCGCCGCCGTAGCGCACCACGAAGCCGGTGGCGTCGTCGCCATGGACCATCACGGGAAAGCGCTTGCCCAGTCCGCCCTCGACGATGTCGGAGGAAGCGCAGATCAGGATCTCGGTCGGGCTGTTCATTGGCAATGGCTGTGAATGGCGTGGAAAACGGCGGCTCAGGCGTTATCGGTCAGCCACTGGTGCAGCTCGCGGATGGATTTGGCCGAATACAGCGGCGCCAGCTCGTGCAGCTGGGTCGCCGGATGCGCGCCGAACTCGACCGCCACGCCCTTGGCGCCGGCATTGATGGCCATCTGCAGGTCATGCGTGGTGTCGCCGACCATCACGGTGCGGTGCATGTCCTGCCCCAGCTCGCGGGTCAGCTCCTGCAGCATCGCCGGATGTGGCTTGGAGAAGGTCTCGTCGGCGCAGCGCGTGGCGTCGAACACCGACAGCAGGCCGGTGCTGTTCATCGCACGGTTGAGCCCGACGCGGCTCTTGCCGGTGGCCACCGCCAGGAAATAGCCCTGCTGCGACAGGTCGGCCAGCATCTCGGGCACGCCGTCGAACAGCGTCAGGTCCTTGTCCTGCCCCAGGTAATGGTGGCGATAACGCTCGACGATGCGCGGATAGTATTTGGGATCGACGTCAGGGATCGCCGCCTGCATGGCGTCCTGCAGGCCCAGGCCGATCACGTAGGATGCGGCGCTCTTGTCGGGAATCGGCAGGCCGAGGTCGCGCGCGGCGGCCTGGATGCAGCGCACGATGGTCGAGGTGCTGTCCATCAGGGTGCCGTCCCAGTCGAAGACGATCAGGTCGAATTGCTTTCTTGCCATGTTTGTTTTCGCTTTGCTCAGTGGCCGGCGAGGTTCAACCGGCGGACTTGCGTATCTGTTAATTCCCGGCAGAAAGTATCACATCCCGGCCGACTGCGGCATCCCTGATTCAAGCTTCCCCGTCGTCGCCGATTCCGGCCGGCAATGTTTCATCGTCGCCGGCCTCCTGCAGGCTGCGCAGGAAGTTTTCGCATTCCTGCGGCAAGGCCGCCTTCAGGGTCACCTTCTCGCCGCTCTCGGGATGGGTGAAGGTGATGCGCCAGGCATGCAGGAACATGCGCTTGAAGGCGATGCGGCGGCCATCGGCCTTCTGCATCGCCTTGTTCAGGGCGAAATCGCCGTACTTGTCGTCGCCCACGATGGGAAAACCGCTGGAAGACAGGTGCACCCGGATCTGATGCGTGCGACCGGTCTTCAGTTCAGCTTCCAGCAGCGCGAATTCGCCGAAGCGGCGCATCAGGGAAAACACCGTATGCGAAGGCTGGCCGTCGGCCTGCACCCGCACCCGGCGTTCGCCGTCGGGCGTGCTGTACTTGAACAGCGGCAACTTCACGTGCTGGCGCGCGTTCTTCCAGTCGCCCTGCACCAGCGTCAGGTAGCGCTTGTCGGTGACGCCGTCGCGCATCTGGTCGTGCAGGTTGGTCAATGCGGAGCGCTTCTTGGCGATCAGCAGCACGCCGGAGGTGTCGCGATCCAGGCGGTGCACCAGTTCCAGGAACTTGGCCTGGGGACGCGCGGCGCGCAGTTGCTCGATGACGCCGTAGCTCACGCCGGAACCGCCGTGCACGGCCACGCCGGCCGGCTTGTCGATCACCAGCATGTGGCTGTCTTCGAGCAGGATGCGGAATTCGGCGCCGGGAACGATGTTCTCTTGCCTCTCCGCAACTCGTATTGGCGGCACGCGCACGACGTCGCCTTCGACCAGGCGATAGGTCTGGTCGATGCGGCCCTTGTTGACCCGCACCTCTCCCGAACGCAGCACGCGGTAGATATGGCTCTTGGGAACGCCTTTGCAGATCCGTAGCAGGAAATTGTCGATCCGTTGCCCCGACTCTTCCTCGGAAATGGTCAGCAATTGCACCTGAGGGACATTCTGCGAGGCTGTTGCGCTCCCGGAAGGCGCCGCCCCTTTGGCGGATTCAGAAGCCCCCCTAGAAAATCTCGCTAAGTCCTTCATTTTGAATATATAATCGATCGACGCTGGTCAAAAAACCGCGTCAGTAGAATAAAAAGGAACATTCTACACAAGAGGAGACTTCGTCAGCCTCGCTCCTTTGCAAAATAGACGAAGGGGGCCCCGAAAACCACGACGCGCGGCAAGGCAGACGCAAAAAAACGCACTGCAACGGCTCAATCGGAATCGATCAACGAGCCGTGAATGCCACCGTCCTGATTGACGTAAGGCCTCGAAAACGAGTACGCACCTTCCCTGCGCGAGTCCAGTTTGCACCGCAGTTGCAATCGGATAACGCACTTGGAAGTGGAACAGATTTGTTTGGATCATCAGGATAAAAGTCTGGCAAGACTCGCATCCGGTGTTCCGGTTTCCGGACCGCAGCGCACAGCCCCCAGGCGAAAAGCAGCGCAGGAGACGGCAGGCCCACACGGCCCCTCCCGCCTCCCGCAGCGCATCGCACAGGGCCATGCCTCGGACGCAACCGGTTCATCGCGAAGCTTGCCGGTTGATGCAGTAAAACCCGATCGCCGTCGCCAACCCTTATTACTATGTTTCGTTTGGCTTCACAGACCAGCTTACCGTCCGCAGCAGCCTGCGCGACCGCCTATGGCGGAGCGCGCGGCGCGGATACGGCGCTGCCCGGCGATCCGGCCCGCTGCATCCGCGCCCCGTTGTGCTTGAGTGCCTCATCAGCTTGATACGAGCTGCACTCCACACAGTAAGGCAATTCCCTTCCCCAATCACTTCGTTCTCGCGTACATCCCCTGTACCTTTTGGCGCCGCATCCGAACCGGATCGCGCCATTTGAAGGATCTTCGGATCCCGGAGTGAAAACATGAAACGTATGTTGTTCAACGCTACGCAGCAGGAAGAACTGCGCGTAGCGATCGTTGACGGTCAGAAACTGATCGACATCGATATCGAAACGACTGGACGCGAACAGCGCAAGTCCAACATCTACAAGGGCGTCATCACCCGCATCGAGCCCTCGCTCGAAGCCTGCTTCGTCAACTACGGCGAAGAGCGCCATGGCTTCCTGCCGTTCAAGGAAGTGGCCCGCTCCTACTTCAAGGAAGGCATCGACGTCCGCAACGCGACCATCAAGGAAGCGCTGCGCGAAGGCCAGGAAATCATCGTCCAGGTCGAAAAGGAAGAGCGCGGCAACAAGGGCGCCGCCCTGACCTCCTTCATCTCGCTGGCCGGCCGCTACCTGGTGCTGATGCCCAACAACCCGCGCGGCGGCGGCGTCTCCCGCCGGGTCGAAGGCGAAGACCGCCAGGAACTGCGCGAAACCATGGACAAATTGGACCTGCCCACCGGCATGTCCGTCATCGCCCGCACCGCCGGCATCGGCCGCAACGTCGACGAGCTGCAGTGGGACCTGAACTACCTGATGCAACTGTGGCGCGCCATCGAAGGCGCCGGCCAGTCCGCTTCGGGCGCCTTCCTGATCTACCAGGAATCCTCGCTGGTCATCCGCGCCATCCGCGACTACTTCCAGCCCGACATCGGCGAAATCCTGATCGACACCGACGACATCCACGACCAGGCCCAGCAGTTCATGGCCCACGTGATGCCGGACATGGTCCATCGCGTCAAGCGCTACCGCGACGACGTGCCGCTGTTCTCGCGCTTCCAGATCGAACATCAGATCGAAACCGCCTACTCGCGCACCGTGCCGCTGCCTTCGGGCGGCGCCATCGTGATCGACCACACCGAAGCCCTGGTTTCGGTCGACGTCAACTCGGCGCGCGCCACCCGCGGCAGCGACATCGAGACCACCGCGTTCTACACCAACCTTGAAGCGGCCGACGAAGTGGCCCGCCAGCTGCGCTTGCGCGACCTGGGCGGCCTGATCGTGATCGACTTCATCGACATGGAGAACAGCAAGAACCAGCGCGAAGTCGAAGGCCGCCTGAAAGACGCCCTGCACCACGACCGCGCCCGCGTCCAGATGGGCAAGATCTCGCGCTTCGGCCTGATGGAACTGTCGCGCCAGCGCCTGCGCCCGTCGCTGTCCGAAGGCAGCCACGTGACCTGCCCGCGCTGCAACGGCACCGGCCACATCCGCGATACCGAATCCTCCGCCCTGCAGGTCCTGCGCATCATCCAGGAAGAGGCGATGAAGGAAAACTCGGCCGCCATCCATGTGCAGGCGCCGGTGGACGTCGCCGCCTTCCTGTTGAACGAGAAGCGCGGCGAAATCCTGAAGATCGAGACGCGCCATCGCGTCACGGTCATCATGATCCCCAACAAGCACCTGGAAACCCCGCACTACAAGATGGAACGGATCAAGCACGACGATCCGCGCCTGGACGACGCCCAAGCCAGCTACGCCATGGCCGAGCAGGCCGACACCGACATCGGCTACAACAAGCGCCAGAAGGAAGACGTCAAGCCGCGCCAGGAAGCCGTGGTCAAGGGCATCACCCCCGACCAGCCGGCCCCGATCGTCGAGCGCAAGGTCGCCGAACCGGTCGCCGCTCCCGTGCCGCCGCCGACGCTGGCGCCGGAATCGGGCCTGCTGGGCAAGATCTTCAGCTTCTTCCGCAAGAAGCCGGTCGCCCCCGCCCCTGCGCCCGCCCCGGTCGAAGCCAAGGCGCCGGCCAAGCGCGAAGGCGAACGCAGCAGCCGCAACAACCGCGACCGTAACGGCCGCAACCGCAACGAGCGCAACGGCGAACGCCCGCAACGCGGCCGCGACGGCGCCCCGGCGGCAGCCGAACTGAAGGCCGGCGAAGCCGTGGAAGGCAAGCAGCCGCGCCAGCCGCGTCCTCCGCGCGAACCCAAGGAAGGCCGTGAACCGCGCGAGCCGCGTGAGATCCAGGCCCGCGAAGGCCAGGAGCAGAAGGAGCCGCGCCGCAACGAGCCACGCGAAGGCCGCGAGCCGCGCGAGGCCCGCGAACCGCGTGAAGGCCGTGAACAGCGCGAACCGCGTGAACCGCGCCAGCCGCGTGAACCTCGCGCACCGCGTGGCGAACGCAAGGAAGCCAAGTCCGAGGAAGGCCTGCCGCTGGAAGCAGCACTGGCCGCCGGCGCCGCAACTGCCGGCGTGGCAGTGGCCGCAGGCGCCGTTGCCATCGCCAACGATGAGCAGGCTGCGCAGGTCGAAGGCGCACAAGTCGAGGCCGGCGAAGGCGCGGAAGGCGCCGAAGGCGGTTCCGAACCGCGTCGCCGCCGCCGTCGTGGCGGTCGCAACCGTCATCGCCGCGAACGCGACGAAAACGGCAACCTGATCGACAACGGCGAAGGCAATGCCGAGGCCGGCGAAGAAGCCGCTGAAGGCGCCGAAACCGCCGTCGCCGCCGATGCGGCGGCAGTGGAAGCCGCTCCGGTGGCAGCCCCGGTCGAGGTGGCGCAAGCCGCCGTGGCCCAGGCCTCCTTCACCGAATCGCCGGTGCCGCAGCAAGCGGCCGACACCCCGGCAGCTGCCCCCGCGCAAACCGCCGCCACCGTCGAAAGCGGCGTGAACTCGGTGGAAGCCGTGGCCGCAGCGGCAGCCGAGGCAACCGAAGCCGTCTTCGCACGCAGCGAGCCGATCGAGCCGGCAGCGCCGTCGATCGACGCCAGCTTCGCGCCCGCCCCGGCCTTCGAGCCGGTGCAGGCGCCGGTCGAAGCCCCGGCCGCGTCGGAAGCCCCGGTTGAAGTCGCGCCGGCAGCAGCGCCGCAGCAGATCAGCCTGCTGGATGCGGTGGAAGCCGCTCCCGCGCCCCAGGCAGCCGCTCCGGTAGCCCCGGCCGCTGCTGCACCGGCGCAAGCCGGCGGCAATGGCGCCCAGTGGGACTCGCTGAACCAGATGCTGTCGCAAGCCGGCCTGACCCTGGCGACCACCGATCCGGTGAAACTGCGCGCAGCGCAGGAAGCCTCGGCCGCCATCGTGCCGGCGCCGCGCGTGCCGCGCGAGCGCAAGCCGCTGCCGCCGCAGTCGACCGATCCTCTGGTCCAGGTGGAAACCCGCCGTTGATCGGCCTGAGGGCAGGATGAAAAAGGGAGCTTCGGCTCCCTTTTTCTTTTCCGGCATTTGCGCCCTTGCGCCTTTTGCGTCCTTTTGCGGAGGCCGCCCGGGTGTACGGCCGTGCTTGTATTCGCGCGCGGCGCACGCATCTGGGGTACCTGCCATGGCGGGCGCGCAACGGGCCGGTCACAGTTGGGCGACGGCAAGACGGATACAGTGGCCGCCCCGGCGGCGAAGGACCGCCCGCATCGTCCGGCCTGGCGCCGCAAAGGCCCGTACCGCAAGGCGTTGCGGCCGGCTCATGCGCTGCGGCTATAGCGAATATGCACAATTGTGCATCTATCCGGTATTGCCAGCCGTGCTATCGTTACACATCTGCAGCAGCCAGCCCGTATGAACAAGCGCGTCATTCCCATCGTTGATTATCGGCAAGCCATGCCCCTGGGCGTGGCTGCGGGCTATTTGCCGGTTCCGTCGGAGCCCGTCGGCCTGCTGGGCGATGCCCTGGGCCGCCCGTTGCACGACCTGCGCATCTCGGTGACCGACCGCTGCAATTTCCGCTGCGTCTATTGCATGCCCAAGGATGTGTTCGACAAGGAATACCAATTCCTGCCGCACTCCGCCCTGCTCACCTTTGAAGAAATCACCCGCGTCGCGCGCCAGTTCGTGGCGCACGGCGTGCGCAAGATCCGCCTGACCGGCGGCGAGCCGCTGCTGCGCAAGAACATCGAGCGCCTGGTCGAGATGCTGGCCGCGCTGCGCACGCCCGAAGGCGAGGAGATCGACCTCACCCTGACCACCAACGGCACGCTGTTGAAGCAAAAGGCGCAGGCCCTGAAGGCCGCCGGCCTCAAGCGCGTCACCGTGTCACTGGATTCGCTGAACGACGAAGCCTTCCGCCGCATGAACGACGTCGACTTCCCGGTCGCGCGCGTGCTCGAAGGCATCGACGCCGCCCATGCCGCCGGCCTGGGCCCGGTGAAGATCAACATGGTGGTCAAGAAGGGCCTGAACGACCACGAGATCCTGCCGATGGCGCGCCACTTCAAGGGCACGCCGGCCATCCTGCGCTTCATCGAATACATGGACGTCGGCGCCTCCAACGGCTGGCGCATGGAAGAAGTGCTGCCCTCCAATGAGGTGGTGCGCCGCATCGCCGCCGAACTGCCGCTGGTCGAAGCCGATCCCAACTACGTGGGCGAGACCGCCGAGCGCTGGCGCTATGCCGACGGCAGCGGCGAGATCGGCGTGATCTCCAGCGTCACCCACGCCTTCTGCGGCGACTGCTCGCGCGCGCGCCTGTCCACCGAGGGCAAGGTCTACACCTGCCTCTTCGCCAGCCAGGGCCATGACCTGCGCGGCATCGTGCGCAACGGCGGCTCCGACGCCGAACTCGCCGGCGCCATCGCGCAGCTGTGGAGCCATCGCGGCGACCGCTATTCCGAATTGCGCAGCGGCCTGCAGGACGAAGCGGCGCCGCGCAAGGTAGAGATGTCCTATATCGGCGGCTAGGCCCGCGCCTGCCGCGCCACCGGGGCAATATCCATGTCAGCCGTACCCGCCATCGCCGCCAGCCACATCACCGGCCTCGTCCTGGCCGGCGGCCGCGGCACGCGCATGGGCGGCGTCGACAAGGGGCTGGAAATCCTGCACGGCAAGCCGCTGGCGCAACATGTGCTGGAACGGCTGGCGCCGCAGGTCTGTACGCTGGCCGTCAACGCCAACCGCTCCCAGCTGCGTTACGCCGCCTTCGGCTATCCGATCTGGCACGACCTCGCGCCCGACTTCCCCGGCCCGCTGGCGGGCCTGCAATGCGGCCTGGCGCACTGCGCCACGCCCTTCCTCGCCACCGCGCCCTGCGATTCGCCGCTCATTCCCTATGACCTGGTGGCCAGGCTGGCCGAAGAGATGGCCGCCTCGGGCGCCGACGCCGCCTTCGCCGTCACCGGCGCGCAAGACAAACGGCAGCGCCATCCGGTATGCTCCCTGCTGCGCAAATCGTCGCTGCCGTCGCTGGACGCGTTTCTCGCCGCCGGCGAACGCAAGATGGAACTCTGGTTCGCCACGCTGCGCTGCGTGGAGGTCGACTTCCCCGACGAGCGCGCCTTCAGCAACATCAACACCGGGCTGCAGTTGCAGCAGCTCGAGCAAGAACAATGACCCAGAACGCATCACATCCCTCGCCTTCACTGAACGACATCATCAGCTGCATCAGCGGCTACGATCCCGACGCCATGACCGTGGCCCAGGCGCAAGCCGTCATCCGGGATTTCATCGAACCGATCACCGCCGTCGAAAAGGTATCTATCCGCAGCGCCCTGTCGCGCGTGCTGGCACAGGACATCGTCTCGCGCATCGACGTGCCCGCGCATGACAATTCGGCCATGGACGGCTATGCGCTGCGCGGCGAGGATGTCGCCGCCGGCGGCGCAGTCACCCTGCAGGTGATCGGCGCGGTACATGCCGGCGCCAGTTTCGCCGGCGAGATCAGGCCAGGCCAGTGCGTACGCATCATGACCGGCGCGCCGATGCCAGCGGACTGCGACACGGTGGTGCCGCAAGAGCTGACCGTGGACGCCGGCGAGCACGCCATCACCATCCCCGCCGGCCGCGCGCGTCCCGGCGACAACCGCCGCCTGCGCGGCGAAGACCTGGCCATGGGCAGCGTGGCGCTGCCGCGCGGACGCCGCCTGCGCCCGTCCGACATCGGCCTGCTGGCCTCGCTGGGCATTCCGGAAGTCTCGGTGCAGCGTCGCCTGCGCGTGGCCTTCTTCTCCACCGGCGACGAGCTGCGCTCGGTGGGCGAGCCGCTCGATCCCGGCTGCGTCTACGACTCCAACCGCTATACCTTGTACGGCATGCTCACGCGGCTGGGCTGCGAGGTGATCGACATGGGCGTGGTGGGCGACGATCCGGCCGCGCTGGAAGCCGCTTTCCGCAGTGCCTGCGAAGAAGCCGACGCCGTCATCACCTCCGGCGGCGTGTCGGTGGGCGAAGCCGACTACACCAAGCAGATCATGGCCAGCCTGGGCGAAATGATGTTCTGGAAGATCGCCATGCGCCCGGGCCGGCCGCTGGCCTTCGGGCGCATCGCCTCCAAGGGGCGCGACGCCTACCTGTTCGGCCTGCCGGGCAACCCGGTGGCGGTGACGGTCAGCTTTTCCTTCTTCGTGCGCGACGCCCTGCTGCGCCTAGCCGGCGCCGAGCCCAAGCCGCTGCCGCGCCTGCGCGTGAAAAGCACCGGCCCGATCCGCAAGAGGGCCGGCCGCACCGAATACCAGCGCGGCATCCTCGCGCCGGATGAGCACGGCCTGTGGTCGGTGAAGCTGACGGGTACCCAGGGTTCGGGCGTGTTGCGCTCGATGTCGGACGCCAACTGCATCATCGAGCTGGAGCACGAGCGGGGCGATGTGGCCGCCGGCGAGGAAGTGTCGATCGTGGTGTTCGACGGTTTGATCTGAGGCCGGCCGCCAGCGCGGCGGCCATGGATATCGTCGTCCCGGCTTTCGCAGGGACGACGCATTAAAAAGAGACAGAAGATACGACGAAGATCCTGGCGCCCGCGACGGACTCAGACGCCGTCGGCGTCTTCCCCAAGATCCAGCTCCGCCGTCCCCAGCAGCTTCTGCGCACTCTCTGACGGCAAGGCCTCGACCGACTTCAGCTTGCGCGTCATCTGGCGCGTGCGCGTCTCGGCCTGGTCGATGTTCTTGGCGGCGCGCTCCAGCGCCAGCTTGGTGGAGGCCAGCACGTCGCCGAACTTGCCGAACTCGGTCTTCACCGCGCCCAGCACCTGCCACACCTCCGACGAGCGCTTCTCCAGCGCCAGCGTGCGGAAGCCCATCTGCAGGCTGTTCAGCAACGCCGACAAGGTCGACGGCCCGGCGATGGTGACCCGGTGCGTGCGCTGCAGGTCATCCGAGAGTCCCGGGCGACGCATCACTTCGGCATACAGTCCCTCGGTCGGCAGGAACAGGATCGCGAAGTCGGTGGTCAGCGGCGGCGACAGGTATTTTTCGGCGATGGTCTTGGCCTCGCCGCGCACCGCGCGCTCCAGTTCCTTGCCGGCGGTGGCCACGCCCTCGGCGTCGGCGCGCTCGGCGGCATCCACCAGGCGCTCGTACTGCTCCTTGGGGAACTTGGCGTCGACCGGCATCCACACCGGGGTGGCGTCGTCCTTGGCGCCCGGCAGGCGGATGGCGAACTCCACCCGTTCGCCGCTGCCCGGCACGGTTTCCACGTTCTTGGCGTACTGCTCGGGCGTGAGCATCTGTTCCAGCAAAATCTCCAGCTGCACTTCGCCCCAGGTGCCGCGCGTCTTGACGTTGGTCAGCACGCGTTTCAGGTCGCCCACGCCGGTGGCCAGCTGCTGCATCTCGCCCAGGCCCTGGTGCACTTTGTCGAGCCGGTCCGAGACCAGCTTGAAGGATTCGCCCAGGCGCTGCTCCAGCGTGGCGTGCAGCTTCTCGTCGACGGTCTTGCGCATCTCTTCCAGCTTTTGCGCGTTGTCGGTCTGCAGGTCCTTGATCTTGGCCTCCAGCGTGGCGCGCACCTCGGCCATGCGCTGCGAGTTGGACTCGGTCAGCGCCGACAACTGCTGGTTCAGCGTATCGCCGAAGCGCTTGAGCGACACCGCCTGCTCCTCGCGGTTGACCTGGGCCTGCAGCGTGATCGACTGGCGCATGCTGTCGAGCTGCTGGGCGTTGGTCTCGTTGAGCTTGACCAGTTGCTGGGCGAAACCGTCGATCTGGTTGTTCTGCAACGTGGCCACGCTGGACATCTGGGTCGCCAGCGTCTGCTGCAGCTGGGCGAAGTTGCCGCCCAGTTCCTGGCGCGTGGCCTGCGCGCTGGCCTGCACCTGGCTGCGCAGCTCGCGCTCGATGCGCTCGCCGGTGTCCTGCTGGTGGCGTTGCAGGTCTTGCTTGAGCTGCTGCAGCGCGGCTTCGCCGCCGCCGTCGTCGCGACGGCCGGAACGCAGCAGCGCCAGGATCTGCAGCACGATGCCGACCGCAACCAGGCCGGCGAGTATCAGTTCGAATGATGTCATGGAGGAAAATGGAACGCGGCCCGCCCGGTGCGCCGGACGGGCCAGTGAAAAGATACGCCATGGTGCGCGATCGGCGCGCGCGGCGCAAGCGCCAGGGCCTTATTCGGGCTTGTTGCGCATCCAGTCCGCAGTCTGGTACAGCGCCGTGAGCAGGCGCTTCATCAGGTCATCGGACAGGCCCACATCCTGCATCGCCCAGGTCATGCAGCGCAGCCACTGGTCGCGCTCGGAAATGCCGATCGGGAACGGCAGGTGACGCGCGCGCAGGCGCGGATGGCCGAATTGCTCGATGTACAGGTTGGGGCCGCCGGTCCAGCCGGAGAGGAACATGTAGGTCTTCTCGCGCGAGCCCTCCAGCGAAGGCGGATGCAGCGCGCGGATGCCGGCGAACTCCGGCTCCAGGTCCATCAGGTCGTAGAAGCGGTCGACCATCTCGCGCAGTTTTTCTGCGCCGCCGATCAGGTCGAAAGTGGTTGGCTGGTTGGGATCTTCGATTTGCATAAGGACGCCATGATACCGCAGCGGCCAACCGGCCGCCGGCCGCAGCCGGCGGCTATGTGCAGGCGATTTGACCTGGATCGGCTCAGGCCTCGCGCAGGGTCTGCAGGGGCGGACGCCCCAGCACGTGGCGCAGCCCCGCCCAGCCGCCGATGGCCGAGCAGCCCGCGCCCAGCGCCATGCCGGCCAGCCACACCAGCGGGCTCAGCGTCCAGTCGAAGTTGAACACGTAATGCGCCAGCGCCCAGCCGATGCCGGCCGCGCCGCTGGCCGCCAGGAGCCCGGCCACCGAGCCCACCAGCAGCACCTCGATGCGTTGCGCGCGGGAAAGCTCGACCCGGGTGGCGCCCAGCGCGCGCAGCAGGCCGGCCTCGCGCACGCGCTCATCCTGCGAGCCCGCCAGCGCCGCGTACAGCACCAGCACGCCCGAGCACAGCGTGAAGAGGAACAGGAACTCCACCGCCGAGATCACCTGCCCCACCACGTCCTGGATCTGCCGCAGCACGCTGCCGATGTCGACCACGGTGAGGTTGGGGAAGTCGCGCGCCAGCGCGTTGCCCAGCCCCTCCTGCGGCGGCGTCAGGTGCACCGCCGTGATCCAGCTTTGCGGCGTATCGCGCATGGCCTTGGGATTGATGATCACGAAGAAGTTGACCCGCAGCGAACCCCACTCCAGCTTGCGCAGGCTGGTCACCGGCGCCTCCACCAGCTGGCCGGCGATGTCGAACTGCAGGCGGTCGCCCAGCTTGATGCCCAGCGTCTGCGCCAGGCCGCGCTCGACCGAGGCTTCCGGCTTGCTGTCGTCGTACCAGCGGCCGGCCACGATGCCGTTGCCGGGCGGGATCTCGGCCATGGTCGAGAGATTGAATTCGCGGTCGACCAGGCGCTTGGCGCGATCCTCCTGATAGTCGGCCGCGCTGATCTGGCGGCCGTTGATCTGCACCAGGCGGCCGCGGATCATCGGATAGAGATCGGCCCCGGCCACGCCGCCCCGGCTCAACTCCTGCGCCACCGCCTGGCGCTGGTCGGGCTGGATGTTGATGATGAAGCGGTTGGGCGCATCCGGCGGCGTGGCCTGGCGCCACGCGCCGACCAGGTCGCCGCGGATCACGGTCAGCAGCAGCAGCGCCATCAGCCCCAGGCCCAGCGCCACCACCTGCATCACGGCCGCCGCCGGACGGCGCTGCAGCCCGTCGATGGCGAAGCGCCAGCTCTGGCTGTCGAACAGGCCGCGCAGCGAGCGCAAGGCGCGCAGGCAAAGCCAGGCCACCAGCGCGAACAGGCCGAAACCGCCGAGGAAGCCGGCGATGGTCAGCAAACCCAGCTTGAGGTCGCCCGCCTGCCACAGCAGCAGCCCGGAAAACACCAGCGTGCCCAGCACATAGGTCAGCACCGCCAGCGTCTGCGGCGCCCCCTGCTCGCGCCGGATCACGCGATTGTGCGGCACGTTGCGCAACTGCAAAATGGGCGGCAGCGCAAAGCCCACCAGCAGCAGCAGGCCGGTGGCCACGCCCTGCGCCGCGGGCTGCCAGCCGGCCGGCGGCAACGCGGTCGGCATGAAACTGCCCAGCCATTGCAGCAGCGCGAAGTGCGCGGCATAGCCCAGCGCCATGCCGATCACGCTGGCGGCGACGCCGACCAGCACGAACTCGATCAGGTACAGGGCCGTGACCTGGTTCTGCGTCATGCCGAAACAACGCAACATGGCGCAGGCGTCCAGATGGCGCATCATGAAGCGGCGCGCCGCCATGGCCACTGCCAGCGCCGCCAGCATGGCCGACAGCAGCCCCACCAGCGACAGGAATTGTTCGGCGCGGTCCAGCGTGGCGCGCATCTCGGGACGGCCGTTCTCCAGCGACTCGATGCGCACGGCGCGCAGCTTGCGTTCGTCGATCTGTTTTTCCACCATCTGCTGGAAGGCCTTGACCGGCTCCGGCGCGCCCGCGAGCAGCAGGCGGTAGGTCACGCGCGAGCCGACCTGCACCAGGTGCGTGGCGGCCAGGTCGCCCTCGCCCAGCATCACGCGCGGCGCGAAGTTGATGAAGGCGCTGCCGCGGTCGGGCTCCACCGAGATCACGCCGGCGATGCGCAGGCCGGCGTCGCCCACCTTGAGCAGGTCGCCCACGCGCACGTCCAGCGCCGACAGGATTTGCGGATCGACCCACACCGTGCCCGGCTGCGGAATCCCCTCGGCCGGACGGTCGCGGCCGTCGGTGCCCTGCAGCTTGAGCTGGCCGCGCAGCGGATAGCCGGGCGTGACCGCCTTGATCGATGACAGCACCGAGCGGGCGGCGTCGCCCTCGCCGGCCTGCGCCATGCTGGGGAAGACCACCGTCTGCGCCTGCAGCAGGCCCTGGGCCTGCGCCTGCTGCAGCCATTGCGCCGGCATCGGCTGGTCGGCCGCCACCAGCAGGTCGGCGCCCAGCAGTTGATGGGCGTCGCGCGTCATGCCGGCGCGCATGCGGTCGACGAAGAAGCTGACGGAAGACAGCGCCGCCACCGCGACGATCAGGGCGATCAGCAGGAAGCGGAGTTCGCCGGTGCGCCAGTCGCGGCGGGTCATGCGCAATGCGTGTTGGAACATGCCGTGGCCAGTAGGAACGTTGATGGAATGCGGAACGGGACTGACAGGATAAAGCAAAAACGGCCTGCCCTCCGCCAGGAAGACAGGCCGCCCTTCACGCCGGCGCCGTTCAGGCCGCCAGCGAGGACATGTCGATCACGAAGCGGTACTTCACGTCGCTCTTGAGCATGCGCTCGTAAGCCTGGTTGATGTCCTGGATCTTGATGATCTCGATGTCGGAGTGGATGCCGTGCTCGGCGCAGAAGTCCAGCATCTCCTGGGTCTCCTTGATGCCGCCGATCAGCGAGCCCGCCAGGTGGCGGCGCTTGAAGATGAAGTTGGCCACCGACGGCGACGGGTGCGGGTGCTCGGGCAGGCCGACCAGGGTCATGGTGCCCTCACGCTTCAGCAGCACCATGAAGGCGTCCAGGTTGTGCTGGGCCGCCACGGTGTTGAGGATGAAGTCGAAGCTGTTGGCGTGCGCGGCCATCTGATCGGCGTCCTTGGACACCACCACTTCATCGGCGCCCAGGCGCAGCGCGTCTTCCTTCTTGTCCGGCGAGGTGGTGAACAGCACCACATGCGCGCCCATGGCGTGCGCCAGCTTCACGCCCATGTGACCCAGGCCGCCCAGGCCGACGATGCCGACCTTGTGGCCGGGGCCGACCTTCCAGTGGCGCAGCGGCGACCAGGTGGTGATGCCCGCGCACAGCAGCGGCGCAGCGCCCGCCGGATCGAGCTTGTCGGACACCGACAGCACGAACTTCTCGTTGACCACGATGTTGCTGGAGTAGCCGCCGTAGGTATAGCCGCCGCTTACCTTGTCAGGCGCGCTGTAGGTGCCGGTGAAACCGTTTTCGCAGTATTGCTCCAGCCCTTCGTCGCAGCTGCTGCAGGACTGGCAGGAATCCACCATACAGCCCACGCCGGCGATCTGGCCGACCTTGAAGCCGGTGACATGGGCGCCGACCTTGGTGATGCGGCCGACGATTTCGTGGCCGGGCACCACCGGGAACACGGTGCCCTTCCATTCGTCGCGCGCCATGTGCAGGTCGGAGTGGCACACGCCGCAGAACAGGATGTCCATCTGCACGTCGTGCGCGCCGACTTCGCGGCGCTCGAAGCTGAACGGCGCCAATGGGGAAGATGCATTTTGCGCAGCGTAACCTTGCGATTTCAGCATGGGATAGTCCTTTCGGAAACAGAGGGGAAAATGGCCGCCCGCCGGCGGTGTTGCGGGGTCGCGGAGCAGCCGGTCTTCTGATCGTCAGCGGCAGGAAAATGTTCGGCCTTGCGCCGTCATCGACACAGCGAACCGCTGAAAAACCCGGCTATGTTAATGCCATGTCGGCCATCCTGCAGGCGCCCGCGCGACAAATGCAGGATCAGGCAAATCGCCGCGCCGCAATTGCAGGATCAGGCAAAATCAGCGCAGCCAGGCGGCGACCAGGCCCAGCGCCAGCAGCACGCCGAACGCCGTCAGCGCGCGCACGCGGGTGCGCAGCTTGTCCATCGCCGCCACCAGCTGCGCGTTCTGCTCGGCCAGCGTATTGATCAGCTGGCTGGCCTCCAGCTGTTCCTCTTCCAGCTGGCGGATGCGCTGCGCCAGCTGCGCGGTGTCGCCCGTGGCGGGGGCGAGGTCCTGCGCCTGCACCTCGCTCTTGGTCTTGCGGGTGCGCGACCACAAGTCGCGCGCGCCCTTGACGATGCCGGGCGTGGCTTGCACCACGTCGCCCCACGGTATCAATTTGATGGCGGACATCCAGCTGAATCCCATCGTCCTGCTCCTTTCAGATACGGCTTGTTGCAAATGGCCCCGAACCTCGGCCTTGCGGCTACTTCTAAGACAGTCGAAACCCGATTTTATCCCGCCGGCGCAACGGCACGCGCAAGACCGGTTTCCTTGCCGACAACACTTCCCGCTTCATGCCCCGCCTGCGCCGGCCCTCCGGAGAATTTTCCCGATGAAAGCAACACTACGCCTTACCCTGCTGCTGGCCCTGTGCGGCGCCAGCGCGGGCGCCTTCGCGCTGGACTGCGACAAGGCCGTCACGCAGGCGGAAATGAACGGCTGCGTGGCCCAGGACCTGAACCAGGCCGATGCCGAGCTGAACCAGACCTATATCGCCTACCGCGCCAAATTGCGCACCGCCCAGCAGAACCAGATCCGCGACGTACAGCTGGCCTGGATGAAATACCGCGACCTGTCCTGCCGCTTCGAAAGCGCGGGCGTGGCCGGCGGCTCTGCCTCCGGCATGGCGCTGCAAACCTGCCTGGCCGACAAGACGCGCCAGCGCACCAGGGAGCTCAAGGCGCTGGCCGGCTGCCCCGAGGGCGATCTCTCCTGCCCGCGCTAGGCAGCCGCCGGCATTCATGCTGTAATGCGCTCGTCTGCAGATCCAAGCACCCGCTTCCCATTTGCCGGCATCTCGAAATCCACTCGCTCAGGGAGATACCAATGAAAAAACTGCTGATCGCCATCACCTCTTTCGCACTGGCCGCCCCGCTGCTGCTCGCCTCGCCGGCCATGGCGCAGACCGCGCAACAGAACAAGATGACCACCTGTAACAAGGACGCCGGCGACAAGAAGGGCGACGAGCGCAAGGCCTTCATGAAGGAATGCCTGTCCAACAAGCCCGCCAAGCCGGCTACCCAGCAAGACAAGATGAAGCAGTGCAACGCCGACGCCGCCGGCAAGAAAGGCGACGAGCGCAAGGCCTTCATGTCGTCCTGCCTGAAGAAGGACAAGTCCTGAGGCAGGAGGACGCGCAAGCGCGCCAGCGTTTGCCGCATGAAAAAAGCCCCGGCATGCCGGGGCTTTTTGTTTGGTGCGGCGACCGCCGCCGGGCGCCGGCTCAATGCCCAGCGTTCAGCGCTCAGTGCGCGCTGCGCTTGAAGAAGAACAGCCCCGCGCCCACCAGCATCAGCACGCCGCCGAAGAAGCGGTTCTGCGCCTTGACCGCCTTCTGGTTGCGGAAGAAGCGCTGCAGCCGGCTGGCGGCGAAAGCGTAGCCATGCATCACCACCAGGTCCACCGCCACCATGGTCACCGCCAGCACCAGCAGTTGCAGCCAGAGCGGACGATCGTGGTCGATGAACTGCGGCAGCACCGCCACCATGAAGACGATGCCCTTGGGATTGGTGGCATTGGTCAGGAAGCCGGTCATGCAGCGCTGCCACCAGGCCTGGCCGCGCGTGGCGGCCGCGGTCGCATTGGCCGTATCCAGCGCCGCGCCCTCCTGCCGGACTTCCACCGGCGCGCGCCATTGCGAGAAGCCCAGGTAGATCAGGTACAGCGCGCCGGCCACCTTGATGATGTTGAAGGCGGTCTCGGAGGCCACCAGCAGCGAGCCCACGCCGGCGCCGGCAATGATCAGGATCACCACCAGCGCGATCTCGAGCCCGAGGATGGTGGCGCTGGTGCGGCGCACGCCGTAGTTCAGGCCATGGCTCATCGACAGCACCGCGCCGGACCCGGGGGAAATGGCGATCACGCAAGCGGCGACAAAGAATGCAAACCAGGTTTGATAAGCCATGTGAGTCTCGATGATGCTGTTGGGAAAGCTCGTCATTATAAAGAATATCGGCGCCCCGGACTTCCTGTTCGCCTACAGCAGACTCAGCATTCCATGCCAGAACTTCACCCGTCGCGCCGCATCAGACTCCATGTCTGAACCGATATCTCAACCGGCGCATGCATGCCGACAACCACAACAGGAGATACAGCATGGACCTCCATCTCTCTTTCGGCCCGCTGGCGGCGCTCATCGCCGGCATCCTGATCCTGGCCATGCCGCGGCTGCTGAACTACATCGTCGCGCTATACCTGATCGTGATCGGCCTGGTCGGCCTGTTCGGCTGATCCGCCGGGGAGGCATCGTGAACCTGCACATTACCCTCGCGCCGCTGGTGTCGCTGGTGGCCGGCATCCTGATCCTGATCGCGCCCCGGCTGCTCAACGTCATCGTCGCGATCTACCTGATCGCCATGGGCGTGATGGGACTGGTCGGCCACGGCAAATTCATCTGAAGCGTTTCATCTGAGGCGTTGCGCGTACGGCGACCTGCTCTCGGCGCCGCTGCAGAACGCTAAAAAGAAACGCGAGAAAGAAATGCGAAAAACGGCGGCAACGATTGCTTACAAATCTGCGATGAAATGAAACACTTTGATGTCGTCCACCGGATCGGCCGTTCGTTATTGGAAGTAAGGCGCAGCGAAAAGCGTAGTACGCAAAATCAAACGCCGAGCGTAACCTTCACTTTCAAAAGGAATTGCCATGAAGACCCAAGCCGCCAAATCCGTCATCGCCGCCACCCTGCTGACCGCCCTGGCACTGCCGGTGTTCGCGCAGACCGGCGCCGCCGCTGCGGCAACCACGCCTGCCGCTCCTGCCGCCGCGACCAGCGACGCAGCACCGAAGGCCAAGACTTCGCACGCCAAGCACAAGGCGGCCAAGAAGACCGAGAAGAAGGCTGAAAAGAAGGATGCCGCCGGCGCCGAAGCCAAGCCGGCCACCGACGCCGCCAAGGCCAAGTAATTCGCCGCACCGAACACGCACCATCACCGAGACAACCGATTTCTGAAAGAAGCCAGCCATGAAAACCAACGCCATCATCGTCGCCTCCCTGCTGTCCGCCCTGACCCTGCCGGTGTTCGCACAAACCGGCGCCGCGACCGCCCCGGCGGCAACCCCCGCCGCGCCGGCAGCCGCGACTACCGATGCAGCACCGAAGGCCAAGACTTCGCACGCCAAGCACAAGGCGGCAAAGAAGGCTGACAAGAGCGACAAGAAGACGGAAAAGAAGGATGCCGCAGGCGCTGAAGCCAAGCCTGCCGCCGATGCAGCCAAGACCAAGTAATTCATTGCCATACCGACCGCGTATCCACGCCCAGACTACCGACTCCTGAAAGGATCTAGCCATGAAAACCAAAGCCATCATCGTCGCTTCCCTGCTGTCCGCCCTGACCCTGCCGGTGTTCGCCCAGACCGGCGCGCCGACCGCGGCGCCCACCGGCACCGCCCCGGCCTCCGCGCCAGGCACCAACCCCGGCCCGGGCCCGGCCACCAAGGCTGAAGCCGCGACCAAGGCCGAAGCGCACAAGGTGAAGAAGGCCACCAAGAAGACCGCCAAGAAGGCCAAGGCGAAGGTCGACAGCGCCACCGGCGCGGACAAGCCGGCCGCCGACGGCGCCAAGAAGTAAGCAGCAACGCAAGGAGCATTACCGGAGCGCAGCGCGCTCCACCCATGTCAGGGATGACTGGGATGCCGCATCATCGCCGCGAGGTGTTGATGCGGCATTTTTTTGCGGCGGCGCCGGTGGCGAAAAGAAATCAGCCGGCCTGCCAGCGGATGGCGACGCGCTCGCCACCAGAAGAGAAATGCGCGCAATCCATGCCGATGCCGGCCGCGAAAATCAGCGCGTCGCCGGCGAACAGCAGCGGCAGGTAAGGACGTTCCCAGGCCGGGACGTCGGCGCTCTGGAAGTGTTGTTTCAGGCTGCGCGCCGGTCGGTTGGCGGCCAGCTTCACCCGCTCGCCGCCGCTGCGCCCCTGCACCGACAGCGCCTGCGCCGCCAGCCATACGGTATCGAAACCGGGCCTCGTATCCGCGGCCGCCAGCAGATCGAAATGCAGCGCGCCGTAACAGGCCGCCACCCGCAAGGATTTCTCCCCCGCCCACTTCAGCCTGAGGACGGCGCCCTCTTCGGGCGGCGTACGGCGCGGCGCGAGGAACACGCGCTCCCGGTAACGATGCACCTCGCCGTCGGGATGCGAGACGCACAGCTGGGCCTCGACGTCGGCCTGCATCAGCTGCGCGCGCATCTCGTGCATCCAGGCCGCGGACGGCATGCGCATGCCGCGCAGTCCGAACCAATGGCGCATCAGGTTGAAGAAGCGCTGCTCGCTGAGCTCGCGCAAGACCGGCATCAGCAGGTGATCGTCGCTGCGGCAGCGCTCCAGGTCCTGGACGGCCACCTCGCGCAGCAATTCCTGCGCGCCCTGCGCATGCCCGGCCGCGCGCGCCAGGCGCTGCTGGTAGCCGTGAAAGGATTGTCCCAGCGCGGGCATCACCAGGTGCCGCAAGGCGTTGCGGGCGTAGCGGGTGTCGGCGTTGGATTCATCCTCGATGTGCGGCAGCGAGCGCGCCGCCGCATAGGCTTCCAGCTGCGTGCGCGTGATGCCCAGCAGCGGGCGCACGATCAGCGTGGCGTCGTCGCCCAGCAAACCGGGCGCCGTGTTGCATGCCTCCATGCCCGACATGCCGGCCAGGCCGCTGCCGCGCAGCAGTTGCAGCAACACCGTCTCGGCCTGGTCGTCCAGATGATGCGCGCTCAGCAGGATGGCTGCGCCATGTTCGCGGCACATGCGCCCCAGCGCGGCGTAGCGCGCCACGCGGGCGGCCTCCTCCACGCCGCTGCCGGCGACGTTGTCCAGGCTCACGCGCGCGGCGAAGAACGGCACGCCCAAGCGCTCGCAACTCGCCTGGCAATGCGCCTGCCAGGCATCCGCATGCGGGCTCAGGCCGTGATGCACGTGCAGCGCCAGCAGCGTCATGCCGCCGGCTGCGGCGTGGGCCGCGGCCACATCCAGCAGCACCGAGGAATCCAGTCCGCCGCTGTAGGCCACGGCGAGCGTGCCGCCGGTGGTGCCGGTGGTGCCGGTGATGCCGCTGGTGCCGGCGCGCTGCAGGGCCTCGCGCAGGGCCGACGACAGCGCCTGCGCCGTCTTGCCCGCGCTGCCGGGTTCATCGGATGGAAGATCTGAATCGGACATGAGTATCGAACAGTTGCAAATGAGCCCGCCGGCCAGAAACGACAAACGCCAGCGACGGTGATCGCTGGCGCTTGGACTTGCCCGGCCGTCAGCCGGAGGAAGACGAAACGGCTTATTCGGCCGAATTCAGTTCCTTGAACTTGCCGTAGGCCATCAGCTTTTCGTGACGCGCCGCCAGCAGCTCCTTGGTCTTCATGCCCTGGAACTGGCGCAGCGTGTCCGACAGCGCGCGCTTGAGCAGCGCGGCCATTTGCTTCGGATCGCGGTGGGCGCCGCCCAGCGGCTCGTTGACGATCTTGTCGATCAGGCCGATCGCCTTCAGGCGATGCGCGGTCAGGCCCAACGCCTCGGCGGCGTCGGCGGCGCGGTCGGCGGTCTTCCACAGGATGGAAGCGCAGCCTTCCGGCGAGATCACCGAATAGGTCGCGTATTGCAGCATCAGCACCGAGTCGCCCACGGCGATGGCCAGCGCGCCGCCGGAGCCGCCTTCGCCGATGATGGTGGCGATCAGCGGCACCTTCAGTTCGGCCATCACGTACAGGTTGTGGCCGATCGCTTCGGACTGGCCGCGCTCTTCAGCGTCGATGCCGGGGAATGCGCCCGGGGTGTCGACGAAGGTAAAGATGGGTAAATTGAATTTCTCGGCCACCTTCATCAGGCGCATCGCCTTGCGATAGCCTTCCGGCTTGGGCATGCCGAAGTTGCGCATTGCGCGTTCCTTGGTGTCGCGCCCCTTCTGGTGGCCGATCACCATGCACGCCTGTCCGTTGAAGCGGGCCAGGCCGCCGACGATGGACTGGTCGTCCGCGAAGGTGCGGTCGCCGTGCAGTTCGTGGAAGTCGGTGAAGCACTCGCGCACGTAGTCCATGGTGTACGGACGCTGCGGGTGGCGGGCGATCTGCGAAACCTGCCAGGGCGTGAGCTTGGCGTAGATGTCTTTGGTCAGCTGCTGGCTTTTCTTGACCAGGCGTTCGATCTCTTCGGAGATGTCGACGGCCGAGTCGTCCTGCACAAAACGCAACTCTTCGATCTTGGCGTCCAGCTCGGCGATGGCCTGCTCGAAGCCCAGAAAAGTCGTTGTCGATTTACTCATTGTGTTCCTTTTTCAACAAGTCCGATGGAATGTCTGCAACGCCCGCCCCGTCGGGGCTGTGGCGGCGTTGCCGCTACGTCATCGGTTTGCCTTCAATCTTGCGAGGAGCGGAGTATACACCAGTGGCCTACCCTGCCCTCATTCCCCGGGATCAATAGTCAATAGTCGGACGGCAGCGGGTCTAGGCTGCGCCAGAGATACCATGTGGCAACGGTGCGCCACGGCTCCCAGTTCGCGGCGACCTCGCGCGCGTCGCTGCGCGACACGGGCTCGCCCGAGAAGTAGCTGATGCTGATGCCCTTGAGCAACCCCAGGTCGTCCAGCGGCAGCACATTCGGGCGCAGCAGATTAAATATCAAAAACATCTCGGCTGTCCAGCGGCCGATGCCGCGGATCTGGATCATTTCCGCGATGACGTCCTCGTCCTGCATCTCGGCCCATTTGTCCGGATGCACGGTCTTGGCCTTGAAATGGTTGGCCAGGTCGAGGATGTATTCGGCCTTGCGCTTGGACAGGCCGCATTCGGCCAGCCCTTCCGGGCCGGTGCGGATCACCTGGGCCGGCGTGCACTTGGGACAAGCCTCGAGAAACCGTTGCCACACGGCATTGGCGGCCTTGGTCGAGATCTGCTGGCCGATCACCGAGCGCGCCAGCGTGGTGAACGCGTCGCCGCGCACGGTCAGCTGGAGGTCGCCGAACTGGGGGATGATCTTGCGCATGATGCGGTCGCGCTTCATCAGCTCGGCCTTGGCCTCTTCCCAGTAGGCGGGCACGATCAGCGTGGGATCGGCCGGACTTGTTTTTATATGGGTATTCAACTCAAGCTCTCCGCCATTCGGTCAGGCCGCCCGGTTTGTCTTCCAGAACGATACCCGCGGCGGTCAGTTCCGCGCGGATCCGGTCTGCTTCGGCAAAGTTCTTCCCCGCCTTGGCCGCCTTGCGGGCGGCGATCAACTCTTCGATCCCGGCTTCGTCCAGGCCGCCCTCGGCGTCGGCGCGCCCCTTCAGGAATTCCGACGGGTCGCGCTGCAACAGGCCGATCACGCCGGCCAGCGCCTTCAGCTGGCGCGCATGCTGCGGCGAGCGGCTGCGGTTGACTTCGTTGGCCAGCTCGAACAGCACCGACATCGCCACCGGAGTATTGAAGTCGTCGTTGAGCGCCTCGGCGAAGCGCAGCGCATGGGCCTCGCCGGCCTCCAGGCCGCCGGCGTCGGCCGGCACATCCTTGAGCGCGGTGTACAGGCGCGTCAGCCCCTGGCGGGCATCGTCCAAGTGGGCGTCGGAATAGTTCAGCGGGCTGCGGTAGTGGGCGCGCAGGATGAAGAAGCGCATCACCTCCGGATCGTAGCTCTTGAGCACATCGCGGATGGTGAAGAAGTTGCCCAGCGACTTGGACATCTTCTCATTGTCGATGCGCACGAAACCGTTGTGCATCCAGTAATTGACGAAGGTGTGCTGATGCGCGCCCTCGGACTGTGCGATCTCGTTTTCGTGGTGGGGGAACTGCAGGTCCTGACCACCGCCGTGGATGTCGAAATGGTCGCCCAGCAGGTCGCTGGACATGGCCGAGCACTCGATGTGCCAGCCCGGCCGGCCGCAACCCCATTGCGAATCCCACTTGACCTCGTCGGGCTCGCCTTCCTTGGCGGCCTTCCACAGCACGAAGTCCAGCGGATCGCGCTTGCCGGTGTTGACGTCCACCCGCTCGCCGGCGCGCAGGTCGTCCAGCGACTTGCCGGACAGCTTGCCGTAGCCGGGGAAATCGCGCACCGAATAGTTGACGTCGCCGTCCGACGCCTTGTAGGCCAGGCCGTTCTGCTCCAGCTTGCGGATCAGTTCCAGCATCTGCGGCACGTACTGCGTGGCGCGCGGCTCATGGTCGGGACGCTGCACGCCCAGGGCGTCGGCGTCCTCGTTCATGGCGATGATGAAACGTTCGGTCAGCTGGTGGATGGACTCGCCGTTCTCCAGCGCGCGCTTGATGATCTTGTCATCGATATCGGTGATGTTGCGCACGTACGTGACTTCATAGCCGGACGCGCGCAGCCAGCGCTGGACCAGGTCGAACACCACCAACACGCGCGCATGGCCGATATGGCAATAGTCATACACGGTCATGCCGCACACGTACAAGCGCACCTTGCCTGGTTCGATCGGGGAAAAGGTCTGCTTATCACGCGCCAGCGTGTTGTAAATCTTGAGCTCGCTCATGGGATGGGAATTCTCGGTTCGGCTGCACTGGGGACAGTGCCGTGGTCATGTTTCGCGTTCGGGGGAAACGCCGGGAAGAATGCTTCCGGACGGGCGCCTTTACCCCTCGGTCATTGTTTTATCAACGCCTGCAACATGAACGCGACACGATAGCCAAACCTCTTTTTGTAGTGCTTGTTTGATATAAAATGCCTGCTTTCGTCGAGTATAGCATTGATAAAACCATGCCCCCAGAATCACAAGAACAGACATCTATTCATGGTTTGCGCGGTTTGATCAATAGAACTGCCCACAAGACGGCACTGCTGTCGAGCCTTGTGGCCGCCCTCTTTGTTGCCCCCGCAGCGCCCGTCCACGCCAGCGAAATGTCCGACATCAACAAGCTGATGCGGTCCGGGCAATACGCCGAAGCACTGACCAAGACCGACGCCATACTCGCGAAGCACCCGCGCGATGCGCAACTGCGTTTCACGAAAGGCCTGATCTTAGCAGAACAAAACCGCTCTGCGGAGGCCATCGCGGTGTTCACCAAGCTCACCGAAGATTTCCCGGACCTGCCTGAACCGTACAACAACCTGGCGGTGCTTTACGCGTCCGAGGGCCAGTACGACAAGGCGCGCGCATCGCTGGACATGGCCATGCGCACCAACCCGACCTATGCCACGGCGCTGGAAAACCTCGGCGACGTCTACGCCAAGCTGGCCAGCCAGGCCTATGACAAGGCGCTGCAGATCGATCCGGCCAACAATGTGCCCCAGCCCAAGCTGACCCTGCTGCGTTCGCTCAACGGCAACGCCACCGGCGGCACCGTGCCGCGCCTGGCCAGCGCCGCGCCGGGCCAGGCCGCGCAAGCGCAGCGCGACGCCAAGGCCAAGGCCGACGCCGCCGCCGCCGAGCAGCAGGAACGCACCCGCGCGCTGGCCGCCGAGAAGGCCTCGCAACAAGCCGCCGCCGACAAGGCCGCGGCCGAAAAGACCGCCATCGCCAAGGCCTCGGCCGACAAGGCCGCCAGCGAGAAGGCTGCGGCCGACAAGGCGGCAGCGGACAAGGCCGCGGCGGAAAAGGCGGCTGCCGACCGGGCCGCCGCAGAGAAGGCGGCCGCCGAAAAGGCCGCGACGGAGAAAGCCGCCGCCGACAAGGCGCGCGCCGAGAAAGCGGCTGCCGACAAGGCTGCCGCCGACCAGAAGCAGAAGGAACTGCTGGCGCAGAAGGAAAAGGACAAGGCCGAGCGCCTGGAGAAGGAAAAGGCCGACAAGGCCGCCCGCGCCGAGAAGGAAAAGGAGAAAGAGAAAGCCGCCCAGGCCGAGAAGCTGGCCGCCGCCGAGAAGGCCGCGCAGGCCAAGGCCGCCGCGGACAAGGCGAAGGCCGACAAGGCCAAGGCCGATGCCGCCTCCGACCAGGACAAGAACGCCGTGCTGGCCGCCCTCAACAGCTGGGCCCGCGACTGGAGCGAGAAGGACGTGCGCGGTTACCTCGGCCACTACGCCAGCGACTTCGAGACGCCCAAGGGCGCCAGCCGCAAGGAATGGGCCGAAGAACGCCGCGCCCGCATCGAGGACAAGGGCCACATCACGGTCAAGGTCAGCAACGCCCAGATTTCCATCAAGGGCAACATTGCCACCGTGCGTTATCGCCAGATATATAATTCCAACCGGCTGACGGTGGACAGCCGCAAGACACTGGTGTTCGTCAAGCAAGGCAACCGGTGGCTGATCAAACAGGAACGATCGGGAGGGTAATCGGTGGATCGAGTTTTGCAAGGGCGTCCCGCGCGCATCGCGGGCCGCCTGCTGATGCTGTGCCTGGCAGGCCTGCCCACGATGGGCAGCATGGCCTCCTCTTCCTCCATTCCCCCGCAAAGCGCCGGTCCGGCCGCGCCGCCGGCCAAGCCGGATCCGGAAGCGCTGCTGATCGACATCTACAAGGACCTCGGCGCCAACCGCCTGCGCGAAGCCCAGGCCAAGGCCGACGCCCTGGTGGCGACCTACCCGACCTTCCGCCTCGGCCACCTGGTGCGCGGCGACCTGCTGCTGATGCATGCGCGCCCGGTGCGCAATTTCGGCGCCATGGCCGACGGTCCGCAGGACAAGCTCAAGGAATTGCGCGACGAAGCCATGGTGCGCATCCGCTCGCTGCAGGAAAAACCTGATCCCAGGCTGATCCCCAAGGCCGTCCTGCAGGTCGGCGACGACCAGAAGAACATCCTGGTGGTGGACACCTCGCGCTCGCGCATGTACGTCTACGAGAACCAGGGCGGCGAACTGAAGTACCAGACCGACTACTACATCTCACAGGGCCGCTTCGGCGCCAACAAGGCCAAGGAAGGCGACCAGCGCACGCCGATCGGCGTGTACTACGTCAACAACCGCATCCCCGGCCCCAAACTGCCCGATTTCTACGGCACCGGCGCGCTGCCGCTGTCCTATCCCAACGAATGGGACAAGCGCAACGGCCGCAGCGGCTACGGCATCTGGCTGCACGGCACGCCGTCCGACAACTTCAGCCGCCCGCCGCTGTCCTCCGACGGCTGCGTGGTGCTGGCCAACCCGGACCTGCAGAGCCTGTACTCCACCGCCGAGGTCGGCAAGACCGTGGTGGTGATCAGCCAGCACGTGCAGTTCGTCGACAAGGGCGAATGGAACAAGCAGCGCGAAGCCGCCACCGCCATGTTGGAACAATGGCAGCAGTCGCTCGAGAATGCCGACGGCGACAAGACGCTGGCCTATTATTCGAACGACTTCCGCTCGGCGCAGGGTGAAAACCTGTCGCTCTGGTATTCGCGCCAGCAAAAGAGCATGAACGGCGCGCGCTTCACCAGTGTCAAACTGCGCGATGTCAGCCTGTTCCGCTATCCGGGCGGCCCGGAAGACATGATCGTCAGCACTTTCACGCAGGAAAGCGCCGTCGGCAAGAGCAAGAACGCGATCCGCAAACGCCAGTACTGGGTCAAGGAAGGATCGCAATGGAAAATCATTTACGAAGGCAACGCATGATCATCTCCCGCCGCAGCCTGCTGCACACCGCAGCAGCACTCGCCCTGTCCGCCTCTTTCGCCGTTCCGGCGCTGGCCGCCGACGCTCCGCGCGTGCTGCTCAAGACCAGCATGGGCGACATCACGGTCGAGCTCAACCCCGAGAAGGCGCCGGTGTCGGTCGACAACTTCCTGAAGTACGTCAAGAAGGGCCAGTACAGCGGCACCGTCTTTCACCGCGTGATCAACGGCTTCATGATCCAGGGCGGCGGCTACGACCAGAACATGCGTGAAAAGCCGACCGACGCCCCGATCCAGAACGAAGCCAAAAACGGTTTGAAGAACGAGGTTTATACTATCGCCATGGCGCGCACCATGGCCCCGCATTCGGCGACCGCCCAGTTCTTCATCAACGTCGCCAACAACCGCTTCCTGGACTATCCGGGCCAGGACGGCTGGGGCTACGCGGTGTTCGGCAAGGTCATCCAGGGCGCCGACGTGGTCGACAAGATCAAGCAGGTGCGCACCGGCGCCGGCGACGTTCCCGCGACTCCGGTCGTGATCGAATCGGCAACGCTGGTCAAGTAAGCGGCGCATCCGGAACACGGATTGCCGGACCGACGCCAGGCGGGCTGCCATGCCCGCCTCGTTTTTTTATTACCCATCATCAAGCAAAGGATTCAACATGGCTGTTCTGCTCACCACCAACCACGGCAACATCAAGATCGAACTGGACGCGGAAAAGGCGCCGAAGACCGTTGAAAACTTCCTGGCTTACGTGAATTCGGGCCACTACAACGGCACCATCTTCCACCGCGTCATCGACGGCTTCATGATCCAGGGCGGCGGCTTCGAACCCGGCATGAAGCAGAAGGAAACCAACGAGCCGATCGAAAACGAAGCCAAGAACGGCCTGAAGAACGAGCCCTACACCCTGGCCATGGCGCGCACCGCCGCTCCGCACTCGGCTTCGGCGCAGTTCTTCATCAACGTCAAGAACAACAGCTTCCTGGACTTCCCGGGCCAGGACGGCTGGGGCTACTGCGTGTTCGGCAAGGTCGTCGAAGGCACCGAAGTGGTCGACAAGATCAAGGGCGTGAAGACCACCCGCGCCGGCATGTTCGCCGACGTCCCGGCGGAAGACGTCGTGATCGAGAAGGCCGAAGTGGTCTGATCCACCCCACCCTTCACGATGACTGACTTCCAGTTCATGCAAAAAGCGCAACCGACGGTTGCGCTTTTTGTTTCAGACCTCCACCTGCAGGCTTCGCTGCCACGCACCGCCGCAGCCTTCCTCGCGTTCCTGCAAACCCATGCGCGCCAGACGCAGCGGCTCTACCTGCTGGGCGACATCTTCGAATACTGGGCCGGCGACGACGACCTCGCCACGCCTTTCAACCAGCAGATCGCCGACGCCATCAAGGCGGTGCGGGAGCATGGCGTGGAGATCTTCTGGATCGCCGGCAACCGCGACTTCCTGGTCAGCCAGGGCTTCGCCGACGCCGCCGGACTGACGCTGCTGGACGACCCGCACGTGGTCACGCTGGCCGGCCGCACGCTGGCGCTGGCCCACGGCGACGCCCAATGCACCGATGACCAGGCCTACATGGCCTTCCGCGCGCAGGTGCGCCAGCCGGCCTACCAGCAGCAGTTCCTGGCCATGCCGCTGGCCCAGCGCAAGGCCATCATCGAAGGCATGCGCAAGAACAGCCAGGATGCCAACCAGAACAAGTCCTACGAGATCATGGACGTCAATGCCGGCGCCATCGACCAGCTGTTCGCGCAGACCGGCACCGACACGCTGATCCACGGCCATACGCACCGCCCGGCGCTGCACCGCCTCGACGACGGCAAGCGCCTGCGTTATGTGCTGCCCGATTGGGAATACGACGTGGAGACGCCGCGCGGCGGCTGGATCAGCCTGACGGCGGACGGCGCGCTGCATCGCTACGACGCTGCCGGCACGGTCATCATCTGACCCCAAGCCGACCGCCTCGGCGCCGCAAGAAAAAAGGGCCTGACATTGTCAGGCCCTTTTTACAACGGCTTCATTCATCAGCCTCATTAATCAGCCTCATTCATCGGCTTGATTCATCAACGTCAAGCAACGGCATCGCGCAACTGCATCATGCAGTTCAATCCACCAGCCGATTCAACTGCGCCGCATCGAACTTGCTCAATTCATCGAAGCGTCGACACCCTATCCCCGCCTCCTTCAGCGCTGCCAGCATCGCTTCCATCTGCAACTCCTGCGCGGCCACCTGGTTGATCAGGCCATGCAGTGCCTGCGACAGCGGATCGTCGCCATTGGGCACCACGCCATAGGCGGCAAACATGCGCGCGGCGACCTGTCCGCGCGCATCCACCGGATTGCGCTCGACGATGCGCGCCGGGTTGCCCACCGCCGTGGCGCCGGCCGGCACCGGCTTGGTGACTACCGCGTTGGACCCCACCTTGGCGCCGTCGCCCACCGTGAAACCGCCCAGCACCTTGGCGCCGGCGCCGACGATCACGCCGCGCCCCAGCGTCGGATGGCGCTTGGCGCCCTTGGACAGCGACGTGCCGCCCAGCGTCACGCCCTGGTAGATGGTGCAGTCGTCGCCCAGCACGGCGGTCTCGCCTATCACCACGCCGAAGCCGTGGTCGATGAAGACCCGGCGGCCGATGGTGGCGCCCGGATGGATCTCGATGCCGGTCAGCCCGCGCGCGATGTGCGAGATGAACCGTCCCAGCCAGCGCATATCGGCCGTCCAGCATGCCTTGGCCCAGCGATGCATGATCACCGCGTGCAGGCCGGGATAACAGGTCAGCACCTCCCAGCTGTTGCGGGCGGCGGGATCGCGCTCGCGGATGCTGGCGATGTCTTCTCTGAGTCGGCTGAACATGGTGATTCTCCTGAAGCGGATAAAGCGGAAGGACAAAAAAAATCGCCGGACATCAGGTCCGGCGACGGTGCAGCGAAAAACCGGAATTACTTCGGCAAACGCTGGCGTCGCGCCTCGTACAGACAGACGCCGGAAGCCACCGACACGTTCAGGCTCTCCACCGAGCCGAACATCGGGATGTTGACCAGGATGTCGCAGGTCTCGCGCGTCAGGCGGCGCATGCCCTCGCCTTCCGAGCCCATGACCAGCGCGGTCGGGCCGCTGAAATCGCCTTCGTACAGGCCCTTCTCGGCGTCGTCGGAGGTGCCGATGATCCACACGCCGCGCTCCTTCAGGTCGCGCATGGTGCGCGCCAGGTTGGTCACGGTGATGTAGGGCACGGTGTCGGATGCGCCGCTGGAGACTTTCATCGCGGTGGCATTCAGGCCGACCGCGCGGTCCTTCGGTGCGATCACCGCATGCGCGCCGGCGCCGTCGGCCACGCGCAGGCAGGCGCCCAGGTTGTGCGGGTCGGTGATGCCGTCCAGGATCAGCAGCAGCGGCGGACCTTCGACCGCATCCAGCAGCTCGTCCAGGGTGCGCGCCAGCGACAGCGCGGCGGCCTTGGCCACCACGCCCTGGTGGCGGCGCGTGCCGACCATCGCCGCCAGGCGCTGGTCGTCGGCCTGGATGATGCGCACATTGGCTTCCTTGGCCGTATGCAGGAGATCCAGCATGCGGCGGTCGCGCCGTTCGGCGTCCACGTAGATTTCATCCACCGACGAGGCTTCGTGGCGGATGCGGGACGTCACGGCATGGAAGCCGAAAATCATTTTGCTCTTCATAAATCCTGCTTGTTTCTGCTTGCTGTTTAACTTGCGATCCAACGATTGAACCGACCCGCAGCGCCGGAGTGACCCGGCGCGCCGGGTCAGCGCTTCTTCTTGCCGCCCTTGCCGAAGCCCTTGGCAGCGGCGCGCTTGCGGTCGGCTTCGCCCGGACGGCCGCGGGCTGCGGCGGCGCCGTTGGCCTTGGCGGCCTTGGCCGGCTTGGGAGCGGCCGCCTTCTTGGCCTTGGCGGCCGGCTGCTGCTGCCTTGCGCCGCCGTTGCCGGCCGGCTTGCCGCGCGCGGCGCTTTCGGCGCGCTTGGCTTCATTCTTGATCAGGGTGCGGATGCCCGGCTCGTTGACCAGCGCCAGGTCGATCTTGCGCGCATCCAGGTCGACCCGGCTGACCTGCACCGTCACGCGGTCGGTCAGCTGGTAACGGATGCCGGTGCGCTCGCCGCGCAGCTCGTGGCGCGCCTCGTCGTACTGGAAGTAGTCCGCGCCCAGTTCGGTGACGTGCACCAGGCCTTCGATGTACAGCGCGTCGAGCTGCACGAAGATGCCGAAGGTGGCCACGCCGGAGATGGTGCCGGTGAATTCCTCACCCAGCTTGTCGCGGATGAAGTAGCACTTCAGCCATGCCTCGACGTCGCGCGAAGCCTCGTCGGCGCGGCGCTCGTTGGCCGAACAGTGCAGGCCCAGCGCTTCCCAGATGCCCTGGCTGCCTTCGTTGCGCGCCTGCGTCTTCTTGCCTGCGGCCTTGTCGGCCGCGCGCTGTTGCTGCTGCATCTTGCGCGCCGCCGGCGAGATCGAGGTGTTCAGCGCGCTGCTGTCGATGCCCTTGGGATCGTAGCGCTTGCCCTGCAGCACGGCCTTGATGGCGCGGTGCGTCAGCAGGTCGGGATAACGGCGGATCGGGCTGGTGAAGTGCGCGTAGGACTCATAGGACAGGCCGAAGTGGCCGATGTTGTCGGGGCTGTAGACCGCCTGCTGCATCGAGCGCAGCAGCATGGTCTGGATCAGCAGCGCATCGGGACGCGCCTTGATCTTGGGCATCAGCTCGGCGTAGTCGGCCGCGCCGGGCGTGTCGCCGCCGCCCAGCGAGAGGCCGGTCTGCTTGAGGAAGTTGCGCAGCTGGGTCAGCTTTTCCTTGGTCGGGCCGGCGTGCACGCGGTACAGCGCCGGATGGTCGTGGCGCTTGAGCAGGTCGGCCGCGCAGACGTTGGCCGCCAGCATGCACTCCTCGATCAGGCGGTGCGCGTCGTTGCGGGTGCGCGGCAGGATCTTCTCGATCTTGCCCGCGGCATTGCAGACGATATAGGTCTCGGTGGTCTCGAAGTCGATCGCGCCGCGCGCCTGGCGCGCCTGCAGCAACGCCTGGAACACTTCATACAGGTGCGTCAGGTGCGGCACCAGGCCGATGCGGCGCGCCGCTTCCGGCCCCTTGGTGTTGGCCAGCACGGCGGCCACTTCGGTATAGGTCAGACGGGCCGCCGAGTGGATCACGGCCGGATAGAACTGGTAGGCCTTGATCTCGCCCTTGGCGGTGATCACGGCGTCGCACACCAGCGTCAGGCGGTCGACGTCGGGGTTCAGCGAGCAGAGTCCGTTGGACAGCTTCTCCGGCAGCATCGGGATCACGCGGCGCGGGAAATAGACCGAGGTGCTGCGCTCCAGTGCATCGGCGTCGAGCGCGTCGTTGGGCTTGACGTAGTGACTGACGTCGGCGATCGCCACGATCAGGCGGTAGCCCTTGGCGCGGCCGATCTTGACCGGTTCGCAATAGACCGCGTCGTCGAAGTCGCGCGCGTCCTCGCCGTCGATGGTGACCAGCGGCACGTCGCGCAGGTCGACGCGATCCTTCAGGTCGGCCGCGCGCACCTCGCTGGGCAGCTTGGCCGACAGCTTCTTGGCGGCGTCCGAGAACTCATGCGGCACGCCGTATTTGCGCACGGCGATTTCGATTTCCATGCCGGGGTCGTCGATGTCGCCGAGGATCTCGACGATCTTGCCCACCGGCTGGGTATAGCGCGAAGGATGCTCGGTCAGCTCCACGCTCACCACCTGCCCCGCCTTGGCCTTGCCCGGGGGGCCGGCCAGCAGCACGTCGTGGCCGATGCGTTTGTCTTCCGGCGCCACCACCCATACGCCGTTCTCGTTGAGCAGGCGACCGATCACGTGCGAATTGGCGCGCTCCACCACTTCCACGATGGTGCCTTCCGGACGACCGCGGCGGTCCGTGCCGACGATGCGCGCCTGGACGCGGTCGCCGTGCATCACCTTCTGCATTTCCTTCTCGGGCAGGAACAGGTCGTCGCTGCCGTCGTCAGGCAGCAGGAAACCGAAACCGTCGCGATGGCTGGACACGCGCCCTTCGATGAAATCGGGCGAATGGGTCAGCTTGTAGTTGCCGGCGCGGTCCGGCTTGATCTGGCCGTCGCGCTCCATGGCGTTGAGCCGGCGCGTCATGCCATCTATCTCGTCAGGCTTCACGCCGAGCGCCGCCGCCAGGCTGGACGCGCTTTGTGCCGTGGGTGAAGTGCGCAGGATGCCGAGGATCTCTTCCCGGCTGGGAATGGAGTAGGGAAATTGGCTCAAAAGTATCGTTCGCGCAGTTGTTATTGATGGAACCGGCGCGAAGGCTCCGGTCCGGCTGGATAGCCCTTAGTGTAACGGAGTTGCGGCCATTTACCTAACCGCAATACCGGGTTGGTGGAGGATGCCGCACGGCGGGCGCCGTAAAAAACATTCGTTTCACCGTAAAAAGATACTTGACAGGCACAATCCATCGTATATAATCACGGTCTTTCGCGTTACAGGCAACATCAAGTAAGCGCTGAAGCCCACGTGGCGGAATTGGTAGACGCGCATGGTTCAGGTCCATGTGCCGCGAGGTGTGGGGGTTCGAGTCCCTCCGTGGGCACCAAAACATAAAAGGCTGATTAACGAAAGTTAATCGGCCTTTTGCGTTTTGGGGCGCAAGAAAATATCGTCGCCCCTTCCCTCACTCATATCCATGGCATGCGCCGCACGCCATGGATGCAGATTCCCCCCTGTCTTTTCAGCCCTGCAGCCTGAACACGCTCACCGTCTCGGTCAGCGTCGCCGCCTGCTCCTGCATGGCGCGCGCGGCAGCGGCGGCCTGTTCCACCAGCGCGGCGTTCTGCTGGGTCGCCTCGTCCATCAGCGTGATGGCGTGGTTGACCTGCTCGATGCCGTCGCTCTGTTCCTGGCTGGCCGAGCTGATCTCGCCGACGATGTCGGTGACGCGGCGCACGCTGGCCACCACCTCGCCCATGGTGGTGCCGGCCTGCTCCACCAGCTTGCTGCCGGCATCGACCTTGGCCACCGAGTCGTCGATGAGCGACTTGATCTCCTTGGCCGCCGAGGCCGAACGCTGGGCCAGCGAACGCACCTCCGACGCCACCACCGCGAAGCCGCGACCCTGCTCGCCGGCGCGGGCGGCCTCCACGGCTGCGTTGAGCGCCAGGATATTGGTCTGGAAGGCAATGCCGTCGATCACGCCGATGATGTCGACGATCTTGCGCGAGGACTCGTTGATCGACCCCATGGTATCGACCACCTGCGACACCACCGCCCCGCCCTGCACCGCCACTTCCGAGGCGGACACCGCCAGCTGGTTGGCCTGGCGGGCGTTGTCGGCGTTCTGCTTCACGGTCGAGGTCAGCTCTTCCATGGCCGAAGCGGTTTCTTCCAGCGAGCTGGCCTGCTGCTCGGTGCGGTTGGACAGGTCGAGGTTGCCCTGGGCGATCTCGGTGGAGGCGGTCGCGATGGTGTCGGTGCCCTGGCGCACCTGGCCGACGATGCGCACCAGGTTGTCGTTCATGTCCTTGAGCGCGCCCATCAGTTGGCCGGTCTCGTCGCCGGTCCTGACCTCGATGCGGCTGTCGAGCTGGCCGTTGGCCACCCGTCCGGCGACGTCCACCGCCTCATGCAGCGGGCGCGTGATCGAGCGGGTGATGCGCCAGGCCAGGAGCACGCCGGCCAGGATCGCCACGGTGCCCAGCACCAGCATCATGTTGCGCGCGGCGCGGAACAGGCCGTCGACTTCCTGCGTCAAGGCCCTGATCTGTTCGCTCTGCATGTTCGCCAGCTTCTCGATGGCGGCCAGGTAGACCTGGCTGTGCGGCAGCAGCTGCTCGTCCACCACCTTCTTGGCGGCCTCTTCGTTGCCGGCGTCCTTTTCCTTGAAGACCGCGGTGTTGTCGGCGATCACCACCTTGCGGCGTTCGTTGATCTCGTTGAGTTGCGCCTTGCCCGCGTCGTCGGTGATCAGCTCCGTCATCTGCTTGACGTATTCGTTGTTCTTGCTGATGGTGGAGAGGATCAGGTCCTTGTAGTACTTCTGCTGCACCGGATCGGGATTCTTGGCCGCGGCGACGATGCGCCCGACATTGAGTTCGATCGATTTATAGAACGCATTGACCAGCCGCTCCTTGACCAGCGCCTCGTTGACCATGACGTCGTTGAGCTTGCCCACCGCCTGCAGCCGCCACACGCCAATGCCGGTAATGAGGCCCATCAGGACCAGAATCGCTGCAAAACCCAGCCCCAGCCGGGTGCCAATCTTCATATTCTTCATATAGGTGTATCCCCAAAATCCCCAAAGGCGCGACCGGATGATGCCGCGCCGCCTCTTCCTTCGTCCCGGATAGGGACTCATCATTAACGGACGCTGCGTATCGCCACTTGAGCCCGCATCGGCCGCATCGCAAGAAAAATGGGGGCAAATGGGCTCATTTGCCGCTTCGACAACGCCTGGGCGCCGTGAACGCACCAAAACGATGCCGGTCGAACCTTGCCGCGGCATTGGCCGGCGACGGCAAGCTCATCTATCATCGCGACTGGCCAAGCGGCAGCAGATCCGCTCCTGAATCCATCACGACAAACCCGATGCCCCATTTCGACAAATCCCTGGTCTGGTTCCGCCGCGACCTGCGCAGCACCGACCACGCCGCGCTCTACTACGCGCTTTCGCAAAGCAGGCAGGTCTGGTGCGCCTTCGTGTTCGACACCGACATCCTCGATGCGCTGAAGCAGCAAGGCGTGCGCCGCGACCGCCGCATCGACTTCATCCTCGACAGCGTGGCCGAGCTCGACGCCGCGCTGCGCGCCGCCGGCGGCGGCCTGATCGTGCTGCACGATGCCGCCGCCAGGGCGATCCCCGCACTGGCCGCCGAACTGGGCGTGCAGGCGGTGTTCGCCAACGCAGACTACGAACCCGACGCCGTGGCGCGCGACCACGCCGTGGCGCAAACGCTGCAGGACCACGCCACCCTGTTCCTGAGCTGCAAGGACCAGGTCATCTTCGAGAAGGACGAAGTGCTGACGCAATCGGCCCGACCCTTTTCGGTCTTCACGCCCTACAAGAACGCCTGGATGGCCAAGCTGGCGGCCGCCGGCGGCGACTTCTACCTGAAGGCCTATCCGGTCGACAAATACCACGCGTCGCTGGCCAGGCCGCCGGCGCAGCAGCATCGCGCCCCGCCCACGCTGGAGCAGCTCGGTTTCGAGAAAAGCAACCTGCATGAGCTGAAGATCCCGACCGGCATGTCCGGCGCCGACACGCTGCTGGACGACTTCCTCTCGCGCATCGGCGCCTACGGCAGCGCGCGCGACTACCCCGCCGTCAAGGGACCGTCCTACCTGTCGGTGCACCTGCGCTTCGGCACCGTCTCGATCCGCTCGCTGGCGCGCACGGCCATGCAGGCCATGCATTCCGGCCATGGCGGCGCGGGCGCGGCGACCTGGCTGTCGGAGCTGACCTGGCGCGACTTCTATTTCATGATCCTGCACCATCATCCGCGCGTGGCGGGCCAGGCCTTCAAGCCGGAATACGACGCCATCAAGTGGGAAGATGACCAGCAGGCCCAGGCCGACTTCGCCGCCTGGTGCGAGGGCCGCACCGGCTATCCGCTGGTCGACGCCGCCATGCTGCAGATCAACCAGACCGGCTACATGCACAACCGCCTGCGCATGGTGGTGGCCAGCTTCCTGACCAAGGACCTGGGCATCGACTGGCGGTGGGGCGAGAAGTATTTCGCGATTCACCTGAACGACTTCGACCTCTCGGCCAACAACGGCGGCTGGCAGTGGGCGGCGTCGTCCGGCTGCGATGCCCAGCCCTATTTCCGCATCTTCAACCCGGTCACGCAGTCCGAGAAGTTCGACCCCGACGGCAAGTTCATCCGTCGCTACCTGCCGCAGCTGGCCAGGCTGCCGGCCAAGCGCATCCATGCGCCGTGGACCGCCACCCCGGAAGAGCTGCGCCAGGCCGGCGTGGCGCTGGACGACAACTATCCGCGCCCCATCGTCGACCACGCGCAGGCGCGCGCGCGTACGCTGGAGCGCTATGCGGTGGTCAAGAAGGCCGACAAGGGCGAGGCGCCCGAAGACGACTGAAAAACGCGGGCAGAAAAAAGGCCGGGCTGCGATCGCAGCCCGGCCTTTTCATTTCATCCCTTCCACATTCCCCGGGACACCCGAGACACCCGGATCACTCGGACATCACCGGCTCGACCTTGGCGTCGTTGCCGAACTTGATCGGCGGCACCCGGCGCACCATCCACAGCCCGCCCAGCGCGGCCACGATGGCGATGGCGATGCCCATGTGGATCGCGCCCACCAGCGCATCGCGCGCGGCGTCGAGCAACGCCGAGCCGTTGTGGCCGGCCTGCATCAGCTGGGCCAGCAGCACCGACTGGATGTCATGGTTGACCAGCACCTCGGGGTCGCTGAAATCCTTCAGCCACTGCGCCGCATGGTCGCCCTCCAGCGCCTTCTGCACGCCCGCGCCATACATCTGGCTCACCAGCGTGCCGGTGATGGCCGTGCCCAGCATGCCGCCGATCATGCGCAGCGACTGCAGCAAGGCGGTGGCGATGCCCAGGTGCTGGCGGCTGGCCGCCTGCTGCGCGAACACGGTCAGGTTGGGCAGCACCAGGCCCAGGCCGAAACCGCCGGCCAGCATGGTCGCCAGCATGAAGCCGCCGCCGGTGCCGCGGTCGCACAGCACCACGCCCAGGCACGCTGCCGAGATCAGCACGAAGCCCACCGTCATCATCATGTTGGGATTGGGAATGCGCGTGATGATGCGGCCGTTGACGATGCTGGCCACGGTGATGCAGGCCACCAGCGGCGTGATCAGCAGGCCCGCCTCGCGCGGGCTCATGCCGAAGCCACCCTGGAACAGCAGCGGCGCATACATCAGCAGCGAGAACATCGCGAAGCCCGCCAGCACCGACAGCACGAACAGGCTGGACAATGCGCGGTCGCGCATCATCTCGAACGGCAGGATGGGCTGGGCGGCCTTCTGCTCCCACTTCCAGAGCGCATAGAAGGAGGCCGCCGACAGCGCCAGCAGGCCCAGCATGCCGACGGTGATGCCGCGCTTGGGCAGCATCTCCACCAGCAATTGCAGGCTGCCCAGCGACAGCGAGATCAGCAGCGCCCCCGGCCAGTCCAGCCGCATCTTGCCCTCATGCTGGATGTGGCGGATATGCGGGACGAAACGCCAGACGAAGAACAGCGACACCACGCCGATGGGCAGGTTGCAGTAGAACACCCAGCGCCAGCCCAGCCCCTGCGTCAGGAAACCGCCCAGCGACGGGCCGACGGCGGTGGCGATGCCGAACGAGGCAGACAGGATGATCTGCCAGCGCAGCCGCACGCGCGGATCCGGGAACAGGTCGGCGATGGAGGCGAAACAGGTGCCCACCAGCATGCCGCCGCCGATGCCCTGCAGGCCGCGCGCCAGCACCAGGAACAGCATGCTGTCGGCCATGCCGCACAAGGCCGAGGCGCCGACGAACACGACGATGGACGCGATCACGAAAGGCTTGCGGCCGAAGTAGTCGCCCAGCCGCCCGAAGATGGGCACGGTGATCACCGAGGTCAGCAGGTAGGCGGTGGCGACCCAGGCGTAGAGCTCGAAGCCCTTCAGCTCGGCCACGATGGTGGGCAGCGCGGTGCCGACGATGGTCTGGTCCAGCGCCACCAGCATGATGACGAAACAGATGCCGAGGGTGGCCAGCAGGGATTCGCGGAAAGGCAGGACTTGGCCGCTGGAATGGGCGGCGTCGGTATGAAGGGCCATGTTGCTGGGGAAACAATCCTGGAAGAGGCGCCGATGCGCCGACCCGTCATTTTATCAATGGACCGGACTTGTTGCTGGGAGGCCACTTTCCGGCGTGACAATCCGGCATTCCGGCCCGGCGCTCACGCCCGGCCCAGGGCGCGTCACCGGAGCGCGGCATCGCCCAGCCGTCCAGGGAAATTTCAGCCTTGCATGAGCTCGCCGATGCCGGTCACGGCGACGTCGACGGCGCTTCGCCGGTGAGCCTTCCGCAGGGCGGCGCCAGCACGGCGAAATCAGTCCAGCAGCATTTCATACCGCTGCTCGTTGACCTTGACGCCCCAGCGCGAACCGATGCGCTCTTCGACCAGCGAGAAGCCGTGCTTGCGATAAAGGTGATGCGCCGCGTGCAGGCCTTCGAAGGTCCACAGATAGATCGAGGGATAGCCGCAGTCGCGGCAGAACTGTTTGGCTTCGGCGATCAGCGCATCGCCCACGCCCTGCCCGCGCAGCTTGTCGGAGGCGATGAACCAGCGCAGGCAGGCGCCCTGCTCGCGCGCATGCTGGCCGTCGATGGTCAGCGAGCCTTCGATGCGGCCGTGCACGGTGGCGGTCCAGAAGCCGTCGCGCAGGTCGTCGTAGCGGCTCAGGAAGGCGGAAAGTTCGGTGGCGACCTTCGCTTCGAAGTAGACGCCGAAGCTCCAGTTTTCGGTGAAATAGGCGGCGTGCAGCTCGGCGACGCGGCCGATGGCGCCCGGCAGGTAGCCGCGCCTGATGTGGATGTCGTCCATGGCTTGCCTCCTCTTCGGGCAAGGCTGCCACGACGCGCGAACCGGTGCGGCGCCTGCCGCCCCGGCCCCGGTTTCAGGCAGTTCAGTCGCCCGCGATGGTCATGCTTTCCAGCAGGATGGAGCCGGTCTCCTTGGTGCCGCGCACCAAGGTGTCGTTGCCGATGGCGACGATCTGGCGCAGCATGTCCTTCATGTTGCCGGCGATGGTGATTTCCTCCACCGGATACTGGATAACGCCGTTCTCCACCCAGTAGCCCGAGGCGCCCCGCGAATAGTCGCCGGTCACGTAGTTCACGCCCTGGCCCATCAGCTCGGTCACCAGCAGGCCGGTGCCCATCTTCTTCAACATGCCCTTGAAACTGTCGGCCCTGGTGGTCAGGCTGGAGGTCAGCGCCAGGTTGTGCGAGCCGCCGGAGTTGCCGGTGGTCTGCATGCCCAGCTTGCGCGCCGAATAGGTCGACAGGAAGTAGCCCTGCACCACGCCGTCCTTGACCACCTGGCGCTTGACGGTGCGCACGCCTTCCTCGTCGAAGGGCGCCGAACCGACGCCGCCGATCACATGCGGGTCTTCCAGGATCTGGATATGGTCGGGAAACACCTGCTGGCCCATCGAGTCCAGCAGGAAGGTCGACTTGCGATACAGCGCGCCGCCCGACACCGCCTGCACGAAGGCGCCCAGCAGGCCCGCCGCCAGCGGCGCCTCGAACAGCACCGGGCACTTGCGGGTGGACAGCTTGCGCGCGTTCAGGCGCGCCAGGGCGCGTTCGGCGGCGTAGCGGCCGACCGCCTCGGGCTTGGCCAGCTGCTTGGGATCGCGCTTGGAGGTGTACCAGTCGTCGCGCTGCATGTTCGCGCCCTTGCCGGCGATCGGCGCCACCGAGATGGTGTGGCGCGAGAACGGATAGCCGCCGATGAAGCCGCGCGAATTGGCCGCGATGAAATGCGAATGCTGGACGTAGACGCTGGAACCCTCGCTGTTGGTGATGCGGGGATCGGTTTCCAGCGCGGCGGTCTCGCAGCGTTGGGCGATCGCCACAGCTTCCTCGGTGGAAATATTCCACGGGGAAAACAGTTTCAGGTCGCGCGGCGCCATTTCCAGCACGTCGGCGTCGGGCAGCCCGGCGCAATCGTCGATGGAGGTGAAGCGCGCGATGTTGTAGGCGGCCTCGACCGTTTCCTTGAGCGACTGCTGCGAGAAGTCCGAGGTGCTGGCGTTGCCGCGCCGCACCTGGCGGCCCTCTCCGAGGAACACGGTGACGCCGATGCCCTTGTCCTTGTTCTGCTCGATGGTCTCGACGCGGCCTTTGCGCACCGCCACCGACAGGCCGCTGCCTTCGCTGATGTCGACCGCCGAGTCAGAGGCTCCCTTCTCCTTCGCGTAGCGCAACACGTCCTGCGCAAGCTGCTTCAATTGGTCCTGACCGTAGGTGAATGGGGTATCGCTCATGAGCCTCAATTCTCTGAAATGCGGGTAAAACGGGTATCATAGCAGCCGTTTAGCAATATTTCCCGAAGTCACACCATGCCTAATGCCAATCGCGGCGCCGTCGGATTCCAATCGAGCGAATTCGAGCAGGAATACGACCGCCCCTCCAAGTCTCAACTCAAGCGCGAAATGGAAGCCCTGCAAAAGCTGGGCGAGGCATTGGTCGCCGAACCGCGCGACCGCGTCAAGCGCGTGCCCATGCCCGAAGATGTGCGCGAAGCCATCCTCGAATGCCAGCAGATCAAGGACCATGAAGGCCGCCGCCGCCAGATGCAGTACGTCGGCAAGAAGATGCGCACGCTGGAGCCCGACGAGATCGCCGCGATCCAGACCACCATCGACAGCTGGCGCGGCGCCTCCAAGGCTGAAACCGCCGCCATGCACGCGCTGGAGCGTCGCCGCGAGAAGCTGCTGGCCGACGACAAGGCGCTCACCGAGCTGCTGGTGGCCCACCCCGACGTCGACGTGCAGCACATGCGCACCCTCATCCGCAACGCCCGCAAGGAACAGGCCGAAAGCAAGCCGCCCAAGGCCTATCGCGAGATCTTCCAGATCCTCAAGCAGTTGCAGATCGCCGCCGCCAAGCGCCGTGGCGAAGAGCTCGACGAGAAGGATTTCGACGACGGGCAAGATGAAGCCTGAACGCGACCACCTGCTCATCGGGCTGGTCTCGATCTCGGACCGCGCCTCCGGCGGCGTCTATGAAGACCGCGGCATCCCGGCCCTGCAGGAATGGTTCGGCGCGGCGCTGGCCAGCCCCTGGAAGATGGAAACGCGCCTGATTCCCGATGAACGCGCGCAGATCGAAAAGACCCTGGTCGAACTGGTCGACGAAGTCGGCTGCGACCTGGTGCTGACCACCGGCGGCACCGGCCCCTCGCGCCGCGACGTCACCCCCGAAGCCACGCTGGCCGTGGCCACCAAGGAAATGCCGGGCTTCGGCGAGCAGATGCGCCAGATCAGCCTGCAGTTCGTGCCCACCGCGATCCTCTCGCGCCAGGTGGCGGTGATCCGCGAGACCGCCGACCACGCCGCGCTGGTGCTGAACCTGCCCGGCCAGCCGAAATCGATCAAGGAAACCCTGGAAGGCCTCAAGGATGAGGACGGCAAGCAGAAGGTGCCCGGCATCTTCGCCGCCGTGCCGTACTGCATCGACCTGATCGGCGGCCCTTACATCGAGACCAACGACGCCGTCTGCAAGGCCTTCCGCCCGAAGTCGGCGATTCGTCCCGCCGGCAAGTAAGCGCCAAATAAGCCCCTCCCCGACTGCATTCCCGTTCGCCCGAGGCCGGCCGCACTTGTGTGCCCGGCCGCGACGAACCGCGGGCGTCATTTCGGACAAGCCCCTTCATCCGGCCCGCCGCACAGCGTCGCCGCATTCATCAGGTCCAGGAACTGCTGCAGCCTGGCCGGCGTGATCCGGAACGCATACTGGTTGAGCTCGTTCTGCGTCGACGGGCGCCAGCTGAACTGCACCACGAACAGCCGCTCCCTGCCCTGGTACACCGCCAGCACCGTGCCCTCGCCATAAGGCGCGGCCGCGCCTGCGCGGTCGCAGAAGCCGCCGCTGGTCGAGGTCGGGATGCCGTTGGTCAGGCTGTCCTTCTGCTTCATCGGCACGAAGCGCCCCGGGCAGTTGCGCTGGGCGTTCTGCATCACCTCGGTGATGGCCACCTGGGCCACGGTGAGGTTGCGCGCGGTGATGTTGGCCACCAGTGCGCTGTCGGGGAAGCTGCGGCGCTGTATGCCCATGTAGCCCTCGCGCCATGAATCGTGCGCCTCGTTGGCCGGCAGGAAATCGACCACGTAGTCGCCGCTGGGGTCGCCGTCCATGAACGCCATGCGCCAGCCGGCCGGCGGCGAGATCATCAGGTTTTCGCCCCTGGGCTGGAACACCGATCCCTCGGCCTCGGCCCGGGCCTGCAGCGGCAGCAGCGCCGCCAGCCCGATACAGGCGGCCACCGCCGCACCGGTCAGTTTCTTCAAATCCATCGGCTTGCTCCCTGTCCGCGCCGGAGATTTTCTCCGGCGTTCATCGTATGATTGGCGTCTCGCGCAATCGGCAAAGCCGTATTGTGCTCCTGCAAGCCGGTGCGCACAAATCGCCGCGCCGCCCTTGCGCCATCAACGAACGACAGGACTAGCAGACAACACCATGGCCGCCCAACTCGAGACCATCCAGATCGAAACCGCTCCCAACCCGACCGCCGCCGTCATCTGGATGCACGGCCTGGGCGCCGACGGCTCGGACTTCGTGCCCATCGTGCGCGAGCTCGACCTCTCGACATGCCCGGCCATCCGCTTCGTGTTCCCCACCGCGCCGACCATGCCGGTGACCATCAACGGCGGCTACGTGATGCGCTCCTGGTACGACATCTTCACGCCCGACCTGGTGCGCCGCGAAGACGAACCGGGCCTGCGCGCCTCGCAGCAAGCCATCGAGGCGCTGATCGCCAACGAGAAGGCGCGCGGCATTCCCGCCGGGCGCATCATCCTGGCCGGGTTCTCGCAAGGCTGCGCGATGACGCTGCAGACCGGCCTGCGCCATCCGGAGCAACTGGCCGGCCTGATGTGCCTGTCCGGCTACCTGCCGCTGGCAGGCAAGGCCGCCGACGAACGCCACGCCGCCAACCAGGACACGCCCATCTTCATGGCCCACGGCCGCCTGGATCCGGTGGTGGTGATCGAACGCGCGGAAAAGTCGCGCGAGCTGCTGGAACAGCTCGGCTACAAGATCGAATGGCACGAGTACCCGATGCAGCACTCGGTCTGCGGCGAGGAAGTCGACGATATCGGCAAGTGGCTGGCCAAGGTCCTGGCCTGACCGGAACGCACGGTTCAGGCGCGGGCCAGCACCGCCAGGCCCGGCACCGGCTGGCCCATCTCCATGCGTATGCTCTCCTCGCGCAGGGCCAGCACGACAAATCCCGCGTCCTCCAGGCAGCGCGCGATGTAGGCGGCATGATGGCGAAAACGTCCGCTGGGATGCAGCAGATAGCCGCTGCCGCCGCTGGCATCGAGCTCGTCGTCCCGCGCGGCCTCGGCGGTGAAGATGACATGTCCGCCGGCGCGCAGGGCATGGCGGGCTGAGGCAAACAGCGCTTCCAACCGCCCGCAGTAAATCACCACGTCGCAAGCCACCACCAGATCGTATTGACCTGCGCGCCCGGCCATCCAGGCGGCGGCCTCCGCCTTTTCCAGATGCGTGTAGGCATGCCGCGCGGCGGCATGGCGCAGCATGTTCTCCGACAGGTCGATACCGTCCAGCCGGCGCGCGTGCGCCGCCAGCACCGGCGCGCACAGCCCGGTGCCGCAGCCAGCGTCCAGGATGTCCAGCGCGGCGGGCGCCGCGCCCGGCAGCGCCGTGTTCAGCAAATCCCCCACCACCTGCGGGCCGCGATAGCCCAGCCGCTCGACCAGGTTGGCGTCGAAGTTGTCGGCGTAGTCGTCGAAGCGCTTCTCGATGTAGCCGGCCGGCGCCGCCGCCGTCAGTTCGCCGGCATAGGCCGCATGCATGTGGCGAGCCACCGGATTGCCGGGCTCTTCCTCCAGCCAGCGGCGGCACAGCTGCGCCGCCTCCTCCAGCCGGCCGAGAAAGTAATACGAGGTGCCCAGCAACTCCCTCGACTTGCCCTCGTGCGGCGGCAGCACATAGGCCATGCATTCGTAGCGGGAGCTCAGCATGAGTTCGCCCGCCCGCGCGTACAGGCCGGCCAGCTGCAGCATGGCGGGAGCGAAATCGGGCGCGGCCTCCAGCGCGCGCAGGCAGCACTGCTGCGCTTCTTCGGCGCGCCCCGCTTCGCGCAGCGCGGCGCCGCAGTTGTTCCAGAGCTGCGCGTCATCCGGACGAATCGCCAGCGCCGCCTGGTAGGACGCGATCGCCTCGGGATAGCGCCGCAGCGCATACAGCACATTGCCGGCGTCGTTGCGCCAGTCGGCGTTGTCCGGCGCGCGCAGCGCCGCGGCCTGCAGGCAGGCGACCGCCTCATCGTGCCGGCCGGTCTGGTGCAACAGGATGCCGATGTAATGCATGGCCGCGACGTGCTCCGCATCCAGCGCCAGCACCACTTCGTACTGCTCGCGCGCCTCGTCCAGCCGGCCCGCGCCATGCAGCCGCCATGCGGTGTCGAAGCTCTCTTCGATGAATCCGCCCAGGTCCTCGCTCGGCTTCATGTTCGCACCTCAACGGATGCGGAAACGGCGATCCAGCGACCAGGCGCCGCCGCCGCGCGCCACCAGCAGCAACAGCAGGCCGGCCCACGACAGATGGGTGGGCCAGGCGTCGGGATAGACGAAGATCTCGATCACCGCCGTCATGCCCAGCAGGGCCAGCGCGGCGCCGCGCGTGAACAGCCCCAGCACCAGCAGCAGCGGAAACAGGTGTTCGGCGTAGGCCGCCATATGCGCGGCGATGTCGGGCGGCACCAGCGGCAGGCGGTATTCGTCCTGGAACAGCGCGTAGGTGCTGTCCTTGATCGTCAGCAGGCCGCTGACCTTGGTGCGCCCGGAGTAAAAGAAGACCGCCGCCATCGACAGCCGCGCCACCAGGGCCAGCAGCGAGTCGCCGATCAGCCGCGAGGCCAGCCCGGCGCCGCGCGACCACAGCGACTCCGGGGCCGCATGGCCGGTCTCAGGATGCATCAGGGTGTGCTTGTTCATGTCGTTCTCCATGTGCGAAGGGACGCGCCGCCGCAGCGCGGCACATCGGTGATCAGTGAATGGGGTGGAAGGAAGTGAAGGCTCCGGCCTGCAGCAGCGCGCCGAGCATGGCGGCGATGTCCAACTGCGGATCGGCCTGCAGCGCGCTCCCGGCCGCCTGCGCCACGCCCAGCCCGTCACGGCAGGCGTCGAGAAAACGGCAGGCGCCCAGGCCCGCCGGTCGCCACAGCACCTGGCCGTCGGGGCGCGTCAGCAGAGCGCCCTCACCGCGCCACTCGGGCGCGATGGCCGCAGGACTGTCGTCGCTCCGGTTGGCGCTCCAGATCGCGTAGCACGGGTGCGCGTCGCTCCAATGCCAGCGCGTGGCGGCATGCGTCACCAGCAGCAGGTCGCGCCCGGCGGACAGCGCCGCGAGCAAGGCCTCGGCATCGATGACGGGATCGTCGGCAGCCAGGTGCGATTCGCTCCAGCAGCGGTCAAGCCTTGCCACATCGGGCAGGTAAGGCAACACCTGCGCTTGCGGCAGGCCGGCGAGGAATTCGGGAAAGCGATGGCCGTAGGCGATCAGGCAGGCGTCCTGCGGCGGGTGCTCGCGCGCGTGGGCTTGCGCCGCAGCCGCGAACCAGGCTTCGCCGACCAGCCTGCGCACCGCCGGATAGTTGGCCGCCAGCGCGTCGACGCAGCCCTTGAACACGGTATTGCGATAGACCGCGAACGCCGGCTGCGCCAGCAAGGCCTGCATGGCGGGATCGGCGGAGTCGCCGTCGCACAGCGCCTGCAGAAAGTGTGCGTGGTAGTTGCCGTTCATGACACCGCCTCCGTCGCCGCGGCCCGCGTCAGCAGGTCTTGCGCGATGCCGCGCTCGGCCAGCAGTTCGCCGAATTCAGGCACGTTGCCGTCGCGCTCGATCAGCGTCGGGCGCGAGCCGATGCGCTCCGTCAGGCGTCGATACAAGGCCCATACCGGCGCGGCCACCGCCGCATCGTGCGAGTCGACCAGCAGGCCCGGCAGGTTGGCGTCACTGCTGTGGCCGGCCAGGTGGATCTCCAGGATGGCGTCGGCCGGCAAGGCGTCCAGATAGGCCTGCGCGTCCACGCCGACATTGGCGGCGCTGACGTGCACGTTGTTGACGTCCACCAGCAACCCGCAACCGGTGCGACGTACCAGCTCGGCCAGAAAATCCGGCTCGCTCCAGGTGTGCGTATCCATGCGCAGGTAATGCGAGGGGTTTTCCAGCGCGATGCGGCGCTTGAGCACATCCTGCGTGCGCGCGATGTTGGCCGCGACCGTTCGCAGCATCTCGCCGGTGCGCGGCACCGGCAGCAGGTCGGGGAAATACCTGCCGCCGGCGCGCGACCACGCCAGGTGCTCCGATATCAGGAAGGGCTGCATGCGCGCAGCCAGTTGCGCCAACCGCTTCAGGTGCGCCTCGTCGGGCGCGTCGGGGCCGGCCAGCGAGAGCGAGACCCCGTGCAGCGACAGCGGGTGGCGGCTGCGCACCGCCTCCAGCCAGGCCGGCCTGGGACCGCCGTCCATCATGTAGTTCTCGGGATGGACTTCGAACCACAGCCCCGGCTCGGCGCACTCCAGCGCCTGGCCGAAGTGCTGCGGCTTGAGGCCCAGGCCCGCGCCGGGCTGCACGCAATCTGCGCTCATGGCCATTGCCCTCCCCCGCCTCAGACCGGCTTCAGGGAACCCATGCCGCGCGGGGTCTTGATCGAGGTGCAGGTACCGGCCGGGACGTTCTTCCAGGCGTTGCCCTGGTAATCCATCTTGGCGGTGCCGGCGCAGGTGGTGCCTTCGCCCGCCTTGCAGTCGTTCTGGCCGGCCATCGAGACGCCGTAGCACTTCTCCATGGCGGCCGGCTTGGCGGCGGACTGGTTTTGCGCCATGGCTACGCCGGAGGCCAGGGTAGCGAGGGTAAAGGCGACGGTTGCGATACGTGCGTTCATGGTGAGACTCCTTTTATGTGGTTGAAAGTGGATGCGATCGGCGGCGCCTGTCTGGCGCGTTGTTGCCGTTGCGCCGATCTGCATGTGAATTCGCCGGTGCGCGCCGGCCGGTTACAGGGCGCGGCGAAAAATCGTCGAAATATATTTTTTGCAGGCGCTGTAACCGGATCGCCGCGCCCGACGAAAAGCAATAGAAGCGCGCCACATGCACGACGCGCATCGGCACAATCTGCAAGGGAGAATCGGATGAAGACCATGGAACTGGTCCATATGCTGGCCAGGGGCGGCGGCGATGCCCCGCGCGGCACGGCCGGCGCACGGATGGCGCTGGCGCTGGCCGCCGGGCTGGGCGGCTCGGCGCTGTTGCTGGCGGCGGTCTACGGCGTGCGCAGCGACATGCCGGAGCTGCTGCGCCAGCCGCTGTTCTGGATGAAGGTATCGTTCCCGCTGGCGGTGCTGCTGGCCGCGCAAGCCCTGGCTACGCGCCTGGCGCGCCCCGGCATGCGCATCGGAACGGCGCCGGCGCTGGCCCTGCTCCTGCCGCCGGCGGCGCTGTGGCTGGCCGGCGCCGGCTGGATGGCGCTGGCGCCGTCGTCGCAGCGCGTGGAACTGTTGCTGGGCACGACCTGGGAGGTGTGTTCGCTCAACGTGGCGCTGCTGTCGCTGCCCACGCTGGTGGCCATGTTCTGGTTCATGCACGGCCTGGCGCCGACGCGGCTGACGGCGGCCGGCGCGGTGGCCGGCCTGGTGGCAGGCGCCCAGGGCGTGCTAGTCTATTCGCTGTATTGCGTGGAGATGGCGCCGCCGTTCTGGGGCGTCTGGTATGTGCTGGGCATGCTGGCGCCCACCATGATGGGCGCGCTGGCCGGGCCCCTGCTGTTGCGCTGGTGAAGCGCTGCGTGCTCCCATGACCAGACATCATTCCCTCGTCACTGCCCAGGCCTGCGCCGAAGCATCCATCTTCTCCGACCAGGAACATGCGACAGAACCCGCCATGACACCGCTTGCCGACAAGGATCCCGGCCACCCCGCCGAAGAGCGCCTGCGCACGCTGCTGTTGGCCGGGCTGGACGGCGACGCCGCGGCCTACCGCAGCTTCCTGGCCGAACTGAGCGGCAGGCTGCGCGCCTATCTGCGCAAGCGCCTGCACCACATGCAGGACGAGGTGGAAGACATCGTGCAGGAAACCCTGCTGGCAGTGCACAACGCGCGCCACACCTACCGAGCCGACCAGCCGCTGACAGCCTGGGTGTACGCCATCGCGCGCTACAAGCTGATGGACTTCCTGCGCGCGCGCTCGCGCCGTGAAGCATTCAACGACCCGCTGGACGACGAGCACGAACTGTTCGCCGCCAGCGACGAGGAACCGGCCCAGGCCCGCCGCGACGTCGGCGCGCTGCTTGAGCAGCTGCCCGACAAGCAGCGCCTGCCGATCGTGCACGTCAAGCTGCAAGGCATGTCGGTGGCCGAGACGGCCGAGCTGACCGGCATGTCCGAGTCGGCGGTGAAGGTGGGCATCCACCGCGGCCTCAAGGCCCTGGCCGCCAGAATCCGAGAGAAGCTATGAAAACCGATGACCTGATTGCAATGATGGCCGCCAACGCGGCTCCCGTGGACCCTCGCCTGCCGGCGCGCCGCATGGCGCAGGCCCTGGCCGGCGGCGCCGTCGTCTCGCTGGCGCTGCTGCTGGCGACCTTCGGCCTGCGCCCTGATCTCACGGCGATGCTGTCGGTGCCGCTGTTCTGGATCAAGCTGGCCTTTCCCACCGCGCTGGCCGTCGGCGCGCTGCTGGTGCTGCGGCGCCTGCTGCGCCCGGGCCTGAAGGTCGGCGCCAACTGGAACGGCATCGCCCTGCCGGTCGCCGCGATCTGGATCGCCGGGGCGCTGGTGTTCGTCGCCGCGCCGGCAGCGGACCGCCTCCCGCTGCTGATGGGGCTCACCTGGCGCACCTGCCCCTTCAACATCGCACTGCTGTCGCTGCCGCTGTGCGCCAGCGTCACCTGGGCGGTGCGCGCGATGGCGCCGACCCGGCTGCGCCTGACGGGCGCGGTGGCCGGCCTGCTGGCGGGCGCTGTCGCCACCATGGTGTATTGCCTGCACTGCCCTGAAATGGGCGTGCCCTTCTGGGGCCTGTGGTATTTCCTGGGCATGCTGATCCCGGCCATGGCCGGCCTGTTGCTCGGCCCGCGCCTGCTGCGCTGGTAAGCGACGGCGCAAGCGGCGCCAATCGATCCGCGGTCCGCCAAAAGACAAGGCCGGCGTGCGCGCGATGCGTACGCCGGCCTTGCTCATTGATGCCGTACGATTACTTCAGGCGGAACTTCAGTTCCTCGCCCGCCTGGCGCATCGCGGTCTGCACCGCCGGCACCTTGGCCAGCACGTTCAGCAGGCCGAAGTCGTGGATCATGCCGTTGTAGCGCACGCTGGTCACGGCCACGCCGGCGGCCTGCAGCTTGCGGCCGTACTCTTCGCCTTCGTCACGCAGCACGTCCTTTTCGGCGGTCTGGATCAGGGTCGGCGGCAGCCCCTTCAGTTGCGCCGGGCTGGCCTGCAGCGGCGAAGCGGTGATTTCCTGGCGCTTGGCGCTGTCGGTGGTGTAGCTGTCCCAGAACCACTTCATCATGTTCTTGGTCAGGAAGTAGCCGTTGGCGAACTGGTTGTAGGACGCGGTCTCGAAGTTGGCGTCGGTCACCGGCCACAGCAGCACTTCCGAACGCAGCGCGGGGCCGCCCTTGTCCTTGGCCATCAGGGCCACGACCGCGGCCATGTTGCCGCCGACGCTGTTGCCGGCCACCGCCAGGCGCTTGCCGTCGACCTTGATTTCGCTGCCGTGCTCGGCCACCCACTTGGTGGCGGCGTAGGCCTGGTTGATCGCCACGCCGTAGCCGGCTTCAGGCGACGGCGTGTAGTTCACGAACACCGCCACCGCGCCGGAATTGGCCACCAGGTCGCGCACCAGGCGCTCGTGGGTCGGGAAGTCGCCCAGCACCCAGCCGCCGCCGTGGAAGAACATGAAGGCCGGCAGCGTCTTCTTCACGCCGGCCGGACGCACGATGGTCAGCTTGATCTGCTGGCCGTCGGCGGTGATGGTCTTCTCCGAGACGTCCGCACGGGGCAGCTCCAGCTTCACGCCGGCCTGGGCGCCGACCAGCACGGCGCGCGCATCCTTGGGCGAGAGTTGCTCCAGCGGCTTGCCGCCGCCGGCTTCCAGCGCTTGCAGGAAGGCCTGGGTGGTCGGTTCCACACCGGCGTCGCCGGCTGCGTAGGCGTTGCCGAACACCAGGCCGATGGCGGCCACTGCTGCGAGTTGCTTGAACGATTTCATGATGGTCTTCCTTTGAGGTTGTGGGGGGTGTCGACGATCGACGGGACCGGCCTGGGCCGGCTTGTTCCGGTATTGCCTGTTGCTGCGATTTCAAAAACATCAGAAAAAACTAAACATCGATTAAATAGCAAACTACTTATATGGCGCTATTGGCTCTCGGGATAACGCCATGCCCGACGCCATTGCCGGCGAGGCGCCAGGCCGATTTAAATAGCGCACTACTTGATTAATATAAAAAGCTATTAAATAGCGCGCTATATATTTCATTTTAAAAACGCGGACACTCCGCGCCGGAGATGCCCGCTCCGCGTCACTGGCGGCATTTCATTCGCCGGTATTCTTGTGCAGGCGCGCCCGCAGTTCCATCAATTCTTCTTTCATCGCCGCCAGCTCGGCTGCGGTCGACTCGGTCGCCTTCAACACTTCCCTGGGCAGCTCCACCGCCTTCTCGCGCAGCGCGTCGCCGTCGGCGGTCAGCGAGATCACCACCTGGCGCTCGTCGCTGGCGGCGCGCTCGCGGCTGACCAGTCCTTGCGCTTCCATGCGCTTCAACAGCGGCGTCAGCGTGGCCGAATCCAGCACCAGGCGCTCGCCGATGTCGGAGACGGTCAGCTCATCCTGCTCCCACAGCACCATCAGCACCAGGTACTGCGAATAGGTGATGCCGAGGTCGCGCAGGAGCTTGCGGTACAGCTTGCTCATCGACAGCGAGGTCGAATACAGCGCGAAACACAACTGGGCATCCAGTAGCGGGGCCGACTTGCGCTTGTCTGTTTTCGAGTTCATGCAGCGCAGTTTATCCATCTCAAAATTAAATAGCAAGCTACTTAAATAAAAAATTTGTCGGCTCTGATTCAGCAGCGTTGCCCAAAAACGTCAGCTCACGTTTGCCTTGGCATTGACAGCCGCACCCAGCAAGGCATTGCGGCCGTTCTCACGCAGCGGTAAGTGTTATCCGATAGAAAATCCTGTTGATGAAAGCAAACAAGAATCGTTACTATTCTCAACTTTACAAAACCTTGCACAGACAAGGCTCGCTTTTAACACCATGAAAACCAGCGCGGCCTCCACCCGCGCACACTCTTCGCTCAAGACCGAACAGCCCTATGAAGACCATCCGACACCGCGCGCTCAACGCGCCCCGCACCCGCTGCGCCGCCGCCATCTCGCTCGCCCTGCTCGCCTTCCACGGCGCCGCCGCGGCCCAGCAGGCCTCCACCCAGGACGCGCAACCCGGCCTGGAAACCATCCAGGTCAGCGGCGACTGGCTGGGCACCGGCCTGGACAACAGCGTGAAGACTTATCCCGGTGCGCGCACGGTGGTCAAGAAACAGGAAATCGAAAGCACCGGCGCCGTCAGCATCGGCGACCTGATGCGCCGCATCCCCGGCGTGCAGGCCTCGGACAACTCCGGCACCGCCGGCAGCGCCATCGCCCTGAACATCGGCGTGCGCGGCCTGACCGGCCGCTATTCGCCGCGCTCCACCATCCTGCTGGACGGCATCCCGATGGCGGTGGCGCCATATGGCCAGCCGCAGCTGTCGTTCGTCCCGCTGAGCATGAACAACATCGAATCGGTCGACGTCGTGCGCGGCGGCGGCGCGGTGCGTTTCGGCCCGCAGAACGTTGGCGGCATCATCAACTTCAAGACCCGCTCCATCCCGACCACGCCGGGCATCTCGGGCGACGCGGCGCTGCGCTACAACAGCTACGCCCAGGGCGGCGGCAATACCCAGTACAGCGCCTTTGCCGGCGGGCAGAATGAAAACGGCTTCGGCATGGCCTTCCTCTACTCCGGCCAGGAAGGCAGCGGCTGGCGCAACAAGAGCGATGAACGCGTCAACGATTTCGCGCTGAAGATGCGCTATGAAATCTCGCCGACCTCCGAGCTCTACGCCAAGCTCAGCTACTACGACGTGCTCTCGCGCACGCCGGGCGGCCTGACGGTGGCCCAGTACAATGCCGATCCATTCCAGAACACGCGCCAGCGCGACAACTGGAGCGGCACCCGCAAGGGCTTCGATGTCGGCTACCTGAACACGATTTCCGACAACCAGGAATTCGAGATCCGCACCTACTTCAACCAGGCCAACCGCCAGAGCACGCTCATCAACGCGGCCGGCACCAGCCTGACCCACCAGCCGCGCAACTATGAAACGCTGGGCATCGAGCCGCGCTACACGCAGCGCTTCGCACTGGGCGGCACCACCAACGACGTGACCGTCGGCTACCGTTACATCCGCGAGCGCGGCGACGACAACGCCTACAACGAAGCCGCCACCAGCGGCGCGCTGAGCGGCTTCACCACCTTCCAGAACAGCACCGACGCCCACGCCGCCTATATCGACGACAAGATCGCCTTCGGCAAATGGCGCATCACCCCGGGCCTGCGCTTCGAGCACATCCAGTCGACCCGTTACGACGTGAACAACAAGGCCACCTTCCAGGTCGCCAACAACAAGCCGCTGCCATCGATCAACCTGGCTTACCTGCTGACCGAGCAGCTGACCCTGTTCACCAACTACAACACCTCCTTCGGCGTGGTGCAGAACACCCAGCTCAACACCATGTCGGCCAACAACCCGCTGTCACCGGAACTGGCCAAGACCATCGAAGGCGGCGCCCGCTGGAAGAGCGACCGGGTGTCGGCCGAGGCCACCGTGTTCCACATCGACTTCGACAACCAGATCGCCTCCGTGCCCGGCACCACGCCGACCGTGTTCCGCAACCTGGGCAAGACCCAGCACGACGGCATTGAACTGGCGGTGGACTATGCCTTCGACAAGGAAAGCGTCCTGAAGGGCTGGAGCGTCTACGCCAACTACACCTATACCCGCGCCCTGCAAAAGTCCGGGACCAACTCCGGCAAGGACGTGCCGTTCTACTCGCGCACCACCGACACCGTCGGCACGCGCTTCCAGTCCGGCCCATGGGGATTCAATCTGTCGACCACCCACCAGGGCCGCCAGTTTGCCGACGAAGCCAACACCGTCGCCGAAAGCGCCGACGGCAGCACCGGCGAGATCCCCGGCTTCCGCATCTGGAACGCCCAGGTGGACTGGAAAGTGCCGGGAGCCAAGGGCTTCGACGTCTTCGCCGGCGTCAACAACCTGACCGACCGCCGTTACTTCACCCGCACCACCGACGGCAACCTCGGCAAGCTGGTGGGCGCCCCGCGCACCATCTACGTACAAGGCCGCTACGCGTTCTGATTCGGCCGGACTCACGCAAAAAAGGCAGCCGCATGGCTGCCTTTTTTCATGCCCTGCGCGCCCATTCATAATTGTCGCGACGACAACCCGCACGCACCATCCCCGCCGGCCCCGCACCATTCCCAAACGGGCGAAGGCCGTCCGGGAGACGCCGCCGCCCGCATTTTCCCGCCGGCTGATAGTGCCACCGCCCGTTCGGGCTTGGCACAGAAAATGCATGTCTTCGTCAATGTATACATCGACGTATCCGACCTTGCCCTCACGGTGTTCACCGACTAAATTGGGCCAATGGCCTGTTGTCGCGAGCCCGGTTTTCGATGTGCCCGTCTTGAACTTTCAAAGGAAAAAGAATGAACAAGCGCGTCCCCCGTCTGCTGTTGTCCGCTCTGTCCACCGCCCTGATGGCCGGCGCCGGCTGGTCCGCCATGGCCGCCACGCTCAACATCTCGCTGGATGCCGATCCCGGCAAGCTGGACCCGACCCAGTCGTCCATGCTCAATGAGCGCATCGTCTACCAGAGCATCTTCGACAAGCTGGTGGACCTGGACGGCGAAGGCAAGATCATCCCCATGCTGGCCGAGCGCTGGACCGTGTCCGACGACCAGAAGACCTACACCCTGTTCCTGCGCAAGGGCGTGAAGTTCCAGGACGGCACGCCCTTCGACGCCAAGGCGGTCGAATTCAACCTGCTGCGCGGCCAGGAAAAGAACTCGCTGCGCCGCAACGAGCTCAAGTACATCAGCAAGATCACGGTGGTCGACGAGCACACCATCAAGCTGGAGCTGTCCACGCCGTTCGCGCCCTTCCTCTCCATCCTGACCGACCGCGCCGGCATGATGTCCTCGCCCGCGGCGGTGAAGAAATTCGGTGACGACTACGTCAACAACCCGGTCGGCACCGGCCCCTTCATCTACAAGGGCCGCCTGAAGGGCGCCACCATCACGCTGGAGAAGAATCCCAACTACTGGCAGGCCGGCCTGCCCAAGGTGGACGGCGTGGTCTACAAGATCATGCCGGACGTGAACGTGGCCTTCAACAACCTGCGCAGCGGCCAGGTCGACATCACCAACCGCTTCCCGTACAAGGAAATCACCAACATCGCCGCCGGCGCCAAGTACACCGTGCTCAACAAGCCCTCGCTGGGCTTCCGCGGCTTCTACATGAACACCGGCAAGCCGCCCTTCGACAAGAAGGAGGTGCGCGAGGCGGTCGACATCCTGATCGACCGCAACGCCATCGCCAAGGTGGTCTACAACAACGCCGTGGCGCCGGGCCACTCGGCCTTCTCCAAGGCGCAGTTCGCCAACGGCCCCAGCGACGTGCCGCCCAAGGTGGACGTGGCGCGCGCCAAGGAGCTGCTGAAGGCGGCCGGCAAGGAAGGCGGCTTCTCCTTCAAGCTGACGCTGCCGACCACCGCCGACGAGCTGCAGGCCGGCCAGATGATCCAGGGCATGCTGCGCCCGGCGGGCATCAACGTGACGCTGGAGAAGACCGAGCTGGCGACCCAGATCGAGAACGGCAAGACCGGCAACTTCGAAGGCCTGTTCGTGGGCTGGAGCGGCCGCCCCGACCCGGACCAGAACATCTACGACTTCGTCACCACCAACGGCTCGCTGAACTATTCGCACTTCGGCGCCAAGGAAGTCGACGACATCCTGCAGAAGGCGCGCCTGGAAGGCGACCAGGCCAAGCGCAAGGTCTTCTATGACCAGGCCATGGCGCTGCTGGTCAAGGAAGTGCCCTACATCTACCTGGTGCACGACAACGTGCTGTTCGGCATCTCCAAGGCCGTGCAGGGCTTCCAGTACGTGCCCGACGGCGTGATCCGCACCGCCACCGTCTCCAAGTAAGCGCACGCTCAGCAATGAGGCGGCGGCCCGGGAAGCGACGATTCCCGGCCGCCGCCGTCCAGCCCTCTCGCCAGACATGCAAAAACTGCTGAAACGCCTCCTGCTCTCCATCCCCACGCTGATCCTGGTCAGCATCGTGGTGTTCTCGCTGCTGGCCGTGCTGCCGGGCGATCCGGTGGCCGCCATCCTCGGCATGGAAGCCACGCCTGAAGCGGCCGCCGCGCTGCGCCTGAAACTCGGCCTCGACGATCCGCTGCTGGTGCAGTACGGACGCTGGCTGTGGGCCGTGCTGCACGGCGACCTCGGCCGCTCCTTCATCGACAACACGCCGGTGGCCGACGCCCTCTGGCAGCGCCTGCCGGTGACCATCGAGCTGGCCATCGGCAGCTTCATCGTGGCCATCGCCATCGCGGTGCCGGCCGGCATCCTCTCGGCCGCCCGTCCGCGCGGCGCGGCCAATGCCGTGGGCACCTTCATCGCCCTGTTCGGCATGTCGGTGCCGCACTTCTGGCTGGGCATGATGTTCATCATCCTGTTCTCGGTGCACCTGGGCTGGCTGCCGGCATCGGGCTTCGTCCCGCTCTCGGAGGACTGGCGCGCCAACCTGCTCACCATGATCATGCCGATGGTCGCCACCGGCCTGCGCGAATCGGCCATCCTGATGCGCATGGTGCGCAGCAGCCTGCTGGAAGTGCTCAACGAAGACTACATCCGCACCGCCTTCTCCAAGGGCCTGCGCGACTGGCAGGTGGTGCTGGGCCACGGCCTGCGCAACGCCATGATCCCGGTGGTCACGGCCAGCGGCCTGATGGTCTCGGGCACGCTGGGCGGCCTGGTCATCACGGAGAGCATCTTCGGCATCCCAGGCATGGGCAAGATGATCGTGGACGCCATCTTCCAGCGCGACTACGTCACCGTGCAAGCCGGCGTGCTCGCCGCCACCGTGCTGGTGGTGATCGTCAACCTGTGCGTCGACCTGCTCTACAGCGTGATCGATCCGCGCATCGCCCGTTGATCCCAAACCCGCGCCGACCACCAACGCCATCCGCCATGAACCCGATCCTCCACGAAGCCCCCAAGACGCCCGGCGACGCAGCGCCTGCCGCCGCGCCCTCACCGGCGGCGCCGATGCCGATGCCGGCGGCGCAACGCTTTCGCACCCTGCGCCGCTTCGCCGACAACCGCCTGGCCACCGTCGGCGCGGCCATCATCCTGCTGCTGATCCTGCTGGCGATCGCCGCGCCGCTGCTGGCGCGCTACGACCCCATCTTCGACCAGGACTACGGCAACATCCTGGCCGGCCCCTCGGCCGCGCACTGGCTGGGCACCGACGACCTCGGGCGCGACATCTACACGCGCATGCTGTACGGCTCGCGCATCTCGCTGCAGGCCGCGCTGATCTCGGTCGGCCTGGCCTTCTCGCTGGGCGTGCCCATCGGCATCGTCAGCGGTTACTACCGCGGCGCGGTGGACGCGGTGGTGATGCGGGTGGTCGACGCGCTGCAGGCCTTCCCTTCGCTGATCCTGGCGCTGGCCCTGGCCGCGGCGTTGGGCGGCGGCTTCTACAACGCCATGGTGGCGGTGGGCATCGGCTTCACCTCGTCCTTCGTGCGCCTGGCGCGCGGCCAGGCGATGACCATCCGCAACCTCGACTACGTGATGGCGGCGCGCTCCATCGGCGCCGGCAACCTGCGCATCATGTGGCGCTACGTGCTGCCCAACGCGCTGGCGCCGCTGGTGATCCAGGCCACCTTCGCCATGGGCACGGCGATCATCGCCGAGGCCGGCCTGTCCTACCTCGGCCTGGGCGCGCGCCCGGAAGACCCGAGCTGGGGCTCCATGCTGCACATCGCCCAGGGCTACCTGAACACCAACCCGACGCTGGCCATGTGGCCGGGCCTGGCGATCTTCCTGGTGGTGCTGGGCTTCAACCTGCTGGGCGACGGCATCCGTGAAGTGTTCGACCCCAAACTGAGCCGCTGAGGACGCAACGATGCTGGATATTGAAAACCTCAAAGTCGAATTCAAGAGCCACGGGCGCAGCATCGCGCCGGTGGACGGCGTGTCCTTCTCGGTAGGTCGCGACCAGACGGTCGGCCTGCTGGGCGAGTCGGGCTGCGGCAAGAGCGTGACCGCGCTGTCGGTGCTGCGGCTGTTCCCGATGGCCAGCAAGGCCCGGCTCTCGGGCGCCATCCGCTTTGGCGGGCGCGACCTGCTGCAGTCCGGCGACGACGCCCTGCGCGGCATCCGCGGCAAGGACATCGCGATGATCTTCCAGGAGCCGATGACCTCACTCAACCCGCTGCACCGCGTGGGCAAGCAGCTGGCCGAGATGCTCAGGATCCACACCGACCTGCCGCGCGGCGAGATCGACGCCAGGGTGGTCGCCATGCTGGAGCGCGTGGGCCTTGCGCGCGCCGCGCAACTGGTCAATGAATATCCGCACAGTCTCTCGGGCGGCATGCGCCAGCGCGTGATGATCGCCATGGCGCTGCTGTGCAAGCCCCAGGTGCTGATCTGCGACGAGCCCACCACCGCGCTGGACGTCACCATCCAGGCGCAGATCCTGGACCTGATGCGCGACTTGAAGCGCGAGCAGCAGACCTCGATCCTGATGATCACCCACGACCTCGGCGTGGTGGCCGAGATGTGCGAGCGCGTGGTGGTGATGTACGCCGGCCAGGTGGTCGAGGAAAGCACCGTCACCGACCTGTTCGACCGCCCCGCCCACCCCTATACCCATGCGCTGATGCGCGCGCGCCCGGCGCTGGACTCCACGCCCGGCGCGCCGCTGACCGCCATTCCCGGCAGCGTGCCGCCGCCCGGCCAGGCCGGCCCCGGCTGCCGCTTCGCCGCCCGCTGCCCGCGCGCCCAGGACGTCTGCCGCAAGGAGATGCCGCCGCTGGAAGAGATCGCGCCCGGCCACACCGCGCGCTGCTGGTATCCGCATTGAAAGGCGAAACATGAACATGCCCCTGTTGGAAGTCACCGGTCTCAAAAAGCACTTCGGCGCGCCCGGCAGCGCCGCGGTGAAGGCGGTCGACGACGTATCGTTTTCCATCGCCGAAGGCCAGACCCTGGGCCTGGTCGGCGAATCCGGTTGCGGCAAGTCCACCACCGGGCGCAGCGTGCTGCGCCTGATCGAGCCCAGCGCCGGCAGCGTGCGCTTCATGGGCCGCGAACTGACCATCCTGCCCGCCGGCCAGCTGCGCGCCATGCGCCGTCACATGCAGATGGTGTTCCAGGACCCGTACGCCTCGCTGAACCCGCGCATGACCATCGGCGAGGTGCTGGAAGAGCCGCTGATCGTGCACAAGCTGCACGACCGCGCCACCCGCCGCCGCCTGGTGGCCGAGGCGCTCGACATGGTGGGACTGAACCCGTCCTACGCCGCGCGCCACCCGCATGAATTCTCCGGCGGCCAGCGCCAGCGCGTGGGCATCGCCCGCGCCATCATCACGCGCCCCAAGCTGGTGGTGGCCGACGAGGCGGTATCGGCGCTGGACGTATCGATCCAGGCGCAGATCCTCAACCTGCTCAAGGACCTGCAAAAGGAACTGGGCCTGACCTATCTCTTCGTCTCGCACGACCTGGCGGTGATCCGCCACGTCAGCGACACCATCGGCGTGATGTACCTGGGCCGCATGGTGGAGCTGGGCACGCGCGAGGAGATCTACGCCAACCCGCGCCATCCCTATACGCAGGCGCTGCTCTCGGCCATCCCGCGCGAGCATCCCGGCCAGAAGCGCGAGCGCATCGTGCTGCAGGGAAGCATTCCCAACCCGGCCGCGCCGCCTGCGGGCTGCCACTTCCACCCGCGCTGCCCGTCCTGCATGGAAGTCTGCAAGACCGCAGCGCCCACGCCGGTGAAGGTCAGCGCAGGCCAGACCGTGGCCTGCCACCTGTACCGATAAAATATCGCCAGCCCACCAGACACACCGACAACACGAGAGACCGACATGCCCAGCTTCCCCGAATTCAACAGCAACCACTATCCCTACATGTCCCGCCGCAGCGCCGTCTACGCGCGCCGCGGCATGGTCGCGACCTCGCAGCCGCTGGCCGCCCAGGCCGGCCTGGAAGTGCTGCAGAAAGGCGGCAACGCCATCGACGCGGCGATTGCCGCGGCGGCCGCGCTGACCGTGGTCGAGCCCACCGCCAACGGCATCGGCGGCGATGCCTTCGCCCTGGTCTGGCATGGCGGCAAGCTGCACGGCCTCAACGCCAGCGGCCCGGCGCCGCAATCCATCTCGGCGGAAAAGCTCAGCGCCGCCGGCCACAAGGAAGTGCCGAAATACGGCGCCCTGCCGGTGACCGTGCCGGGCACGCCCAGCGCCTGGGCGGCCATGGCCAAGCGCTTCGGCCGCCTGCCGCTGACGCAGTCCATGGCCGGCGCCATCGCGCTGGCGCAGGATGGCTTCCCGGTTTCGCCGGTGGTGGCGCACGCCTGGCAGGTGGCGCACAAGAACTTCAGGCGCGAGTTCAAGGAATCGCATTTCCAGTCCTGGTTCGACACCTTCTCCATCGACGGCCGCGCGCCCGAGGCCGGCGAACTGTGGCGCTCGGCCGGCCACGCCGCCACGCTGGCCGCGATCGCCGCCGACAACGCCGAGAGCTTCTACCGCGGCGCGCTGGCCGAGAAGACCGCCGCCTTCATCCGCCAGGCCGGCGGCTACATGGACGTGTCGGACCTGGCCGACTACCAGCCTGAATGGGTCAACCCCATCGGCGTGAACTACCGCGGCTACGACGTCTGGGAGATCCCGCCCAATGGCCACGGCATGGTGGCGCTGATGGCGCTGAACCTGCTGAAGGCCTACGACTTCTCCGAGCGCGACACGCTGGCCACCTACCATCGCCAGATCGAGGCCATCAAGCTGGCCTACGCCGACGGCCTGGCCCACATCGCCGACCCGGCGCACATGAAGGTCACCGTCGAGCAGCTGCTGTCGGAAGCCTACGCCGACGAACGCCGCAAGCTCATCGGCAAGCGCGCCACGCTGCCGGTGGCGGGAGACCCGTCGCGCGGCGGCACGGTCTATCTCTGCACCGCCGACGCCGAGGGCAACATGGTGTCCTTCATCCAGAGCAACTACATGGGCTTCGGCTCCGGCCTGGTGGTGCCCGGCACCGGCATCTCGCTGCACAACCGCGGCAACAACTTCACGCTGGAAGCCGGCCACCCCAACATCCTCGGCCCCGGCAAGCGCCCCTACCACACCATCATCCCCGGCTTCATGAGCCGCGACGGCCAGCCGGTCGGGCCGTTCGGCGTGATGGGCGGGTTCATGCAGCCGCAGGGCCATGTGCAGATGGTGATGAACACCGTGGACTTCGGGCTCAACCCGCAGGCCGCGCTGGACGCGCCGCGCTGGGAATGGGAGAAAGGCAACAAGGTCAGCATCGAGCACACCACCGCCGAACACCTGTTCCGCGGCCTGGCGGGCCTGGGCCATGAGGTTTCGTGGTCGGGCAACCAGCTGGGCTTCGGCCGCGGCCAGATCATCTGGCGCAATGACGCCGGCGTGCTGTGCGGCGGCACCGAGCCGCGCACCGACGGCTGCGTCGCCGCCTGGTAAGGACCCGCCCATCGTGAAAAGCCTCGCCGCCCCCGCCGCCAGCGTGCACGAGACCGCCGAACCGCCCGCCGGGCGCGAGGACGGCGAAGAAGGCTCGTCGCGCAGCGGTTCGCTGCCGGAGTATGTCTATGCCCGCCTGCGGGAGGACATCTTCGACATGCGCCTGCTGCCGGGCGACCAGATCACCGAGACCGAGATCGCCGCCTACTTCAAGGTCTCGCGCACGCCGGTGCGCCAGGCCCTGCAACGCCTGCAGGGCGACGGCCTGATGCAGGGCTATGTGCGCGGCGGCTGGGAAGTGGTGCCGATGGACTTCAAGCGCTTCTCCGACCTCTACGAGATGCGCAAGCTGATCGAAACCCACGTGGTGCGGCGGCTGTGCACCCGGGATCCGGCGCATCCGCTGGACCTGTCGTGCATCGAAGGGCTGCGCCGGGTCTGGTGCGTGCCGGGCTCGGCGCGCGAGCTGGACGGCCCGAAGGCGTCGCTGCTGGACGAGCAGTTCCACCAGACGCTGGTGCGCGCGGCCGGCAACCAGGAGATGGCCGACGCCTTCGACCGCCTGACCGACCGCATCCGCATCGTGCGGCGCCTGGACTTCCTCTATGGCGACTGCCTGCATTCCACCTACGAGGAGCATGCCGCCATCCTCGACTGTATCGCCGCCGGCGACGCCGACGAAGCGGTGCGCCGTATGGGCGAGCACATCGACGGCAGCCATGCCGAGGTCAACCAGATCACGCTGCACCGCCTGCACAGCGCGCGCGCCACGTCGACCACCAAACCGCCGCCGTACGTGGCGGTGCGCGTGCGCCGCCAGTTCTGAGGCGCGCCTGAAGGCGCCGAAGCGCTGTGTTAGGCTTTCCGCTTTCGCAAAGTACACAGGAGAGACGGTGATGAAAGTCGCGGTGATGGGCGCAGGCGCGGTGGGATGCTATTACGGCGGCATGCTGGCGCGGGCCGGACACGAGGTGGTGCTGGTGGGACGTCCGCAGCACGTGGAGGCCTTCAACGGCGCCGGCCTGCGGCTGGAAGCGCAAAGCTTCGATGAAACCATTCCCGTGCGGGCCGACACCGATGCCGCCATCGTCGCGGGCGCCGACCTGGTGCTGTTCTGCGTCAAGTCGACCGACACCGAAACCGCCGGCGCCCAGCTGAGCGCGCACTTGAGGCCCGACACCCTGGTGCTGACGCTGCAGAACGGCACCGACAACGCCGAGCGCCTGCGCGCCGTCATCCCGCAGCCGGTCGCCGCCGCGGTGGTCTACGTGGCCACCGAAATGGCCGGCCCCGGCCATGTGAAGCACCACGGCCGCGGCGAACTGGTGATCGAACCCGCCGCGCGCAGCCGGAAAGCCGCCGACGCGCTGATCGCCGCAGGCGTGCCTACCGAGATCTCCGACAACGTGCGCGGCGCGCTGTGGGTCAAGCTGATCCTCAACTGCGCCTACAACGCGCTGTCGGCCGTGACCCGGCTCCCTTACGGCAAGATCGTGCAAAACCCGGGTGTGCCCGAGGTGATCCGCAACCTGGTGGCCGAGTGCCGCGCCGTGGCGGCCGCCGATGGCGTCACGCTGCCGGGCGACGTGGACGCGGCGGTGCGCAGGATCGCCGAGACCATGCCCACGCAGTACTCCTCCACCGCGCAAGACCTGGCGCGCGGCAAGACCAGCGAGATCGACCACCTGAACGGCTTCATCGTGCGCCGCGGCCAGGCGCTGGGCGTGGCCACGCCGGTCAACCTGACCATGCATACGCTGGTGAAGCTGGTGGAGGCAAAACAGGCGGCGTGAGGAGCCGTTGCCCCGGCGCCGGTTCAAAGACGCCGGGTCCCGGCGTCGTTTGCCATGCCTCGACACCGGCCAAACCACTGCCGGGCGGAAATTAGTAACATGGGTTATCATTTCAGCCTCACCCAAAAGGCCAGCAATGAGCGACAGCTTCACCCCCTACGAATCGGCGATCAAATCGATCTCGAAGCGCTTTTCCCGCGCCCCGGTACGCGAAGCCGTGCTCACGCGCCTGCTCATGCACATGGGGAGCAACCTCAGCGTGCACTTCGACGCCGAGCTCAAGGAGCACGGCCTGAACTACACCACCTGGACCTCGCTGGTGGTGCTCTACAGCCAGCCCGAAGGCCGCATGCTGCCCTCCGAGCTGGCCACCTACATCCTCACCTCGCGCACCCACTGTTCGCGCATCGCCGACGAGCTCGACAAGAAAGGCTTCGTCCAGCGCATCGCCAGCGAGACCGACCGCCGCGAGGTGCACCTGCAGCTGACCGCCAAGGGCACCGCCTTCGTCCAGGAGCACCATCCGGCTCGTCGCAAGCAGTACCGCGACCTGTGGTCGGCCTTCAGCGCCGAGGAAATGACGCAGTTCGAAAGCCTGCTGCGCAAGCTGCTGGTGCAGCTGGACGACAAGCAATAGCGCACACGCGACGGCGGCCCTGCCTCATCGGGTCGCCGATTTTTTTGACCATATAGTGACATACGTCACTATCACCAAGGTAACTAATAACAGGCCCCGGGCCGCAGCATCATGAGCCAGACAAGCACCAGCAACGCCGCCGGCCCGAATCCGAATCCGAATCCGGCTCCAACGTCCGCCTCAGACGAAGAACAAGGCAGCCACCGCGGCCTCATCACCGTGGCCATCATCCTGGCCACCATCATGCAGACGCTGGACAGCACCATCGCCAACGTCGCCCTGCCGCACATGGCCGGCAACCTGTCGGCCTCGCAGGACCAGATCTCCTGGGTGCTGACTTCCTACATCGTGGCCGCCGCCATCGCCACGCCGCTGACCGGCTGGCTCTCCGGCAAATACGGCCGCAAGAAGGTGTTCATGACCTCGGTGGTGGGCTTCACCATCGCCTCCGCCCTGTGCGGCATCTCCGGCACGCTGGCCGAGATCGTGCTGGCGCGACTGCTGCAGGGCCTGTTCGGCGCGGCGCTGGTGCCGCTGTCGCAGGCGGTGATGCTGGACATCAATCCGCGCCACAAGCATGCGCAGGCGATGGCGGTGTGGGGCATGGCGGTGATGATCGGCCCGATCCTGGGGCCCACGCTGGGCGGCTGGCTGACCGACAACCTGACCTGGCGCTGGGTGTTCTTCATCAACCTGCCGATCGGCGTGCTGTCCTTCCTCGGCATCAAGGCCTATATCCGCGAGACCAAAACCCAGCCGGAGCTGAAGTTCGATTACATCGGCTGCATCACGCTGTCGCTGTCCATCGGTTTCCTGCAGATGTTCCTCGACCGCGGCGAGCTGCTGGACTGGTTCAACTCCACCGAGATCGTCATCGAGGCCACCTGCGCCGCCGTCAGCTTCGCCTACTTCATCGTGCTGACCGCGACCGCGCAAGGTCTGTCCTTCTTCAACGTGCAACTGCTGAAGGACCGCAACTTCGTCACCGGCCTGGCGCTGTACTTCATGGTGGGCCTGCTGCTCTACGCCACCCGCGCCCTGCTGCCGCCGCTGCTGCAGACGCTGCTGGGCTATCCGGTGGTGACCGCGGGCCTGGTGATCGGCCCCAGCGGCATCGGCACCATGATGTCGATGATGATGGCCGGGCGCCTGGCCAGCCGTATCGACCCGCGCGCGCTGATCGGGCTGGGCTTCTGCCTGACCGCGCTGTCGCTGTGGCAGATGTCGAGCTATACCTTCGTGATGCAGCAGTCCGACATCGTCTGGCCCGGCTTCATCCAGGGCCTGGGGCTGGGCTTCGTCTCGGTGCCGCTGACCACGATGACCTTCTCCACGCTGGCGCCGCACCTGCGTCCGGACGGCACCTCGATCTTCAGCCTGTCGCGCAATATCGGCAGCAGCATCGGCATCTCGGTGATGCAGACGCTGGTCACGCGCAACACCGGCGCCTTCCATTCGCAACTGGTGGAGCACATCAACTACGCCAACCCCGCGATGCAGGCCGGCCTGCCATGGCTCTACAACCTGGGAACGCAGGCCGGCGCGGCCGCGCTCAACGAGGAGATCACGCGCCAGGCGGCCTTCCTGGCCTATATCAATGACTTCAAGATCATGATGGTGGCCACGCTGGTGTCGGTGCCGCTGGTGCTGCTCATGCGCAGGCAGCGCGGCAACCTGGGGCCGGAGGTGGAGGCGCATGCGCTCGACTGAGCGCATGGCGTGGCAGGAACGGGAAGAAGAAAAAGAAGAACGCGCCGCTCAGCGCAGCATGGCCGACATCGCCGACAGGCTGTTCAGCACACGCACGGCATATTCGGCCGAGGGGGCGTCGAACTGCACGGTGACGTTGTCGATGCGCTCGAGGATGGGCAGCTGGCTGAACAGGTCGGCCAGCGCCACGGTCTGCGCCTGCAGGCGGCAGCGCAAGGGGCTGTCCAGGCGCGTGGCCGGCATCGCCAGGGGATCGGCCAGGAAGGCGGAGACGGCCTGCCTGGCGCGCTCTTCGAGCAGCGCGCAGGATTTTTGCGGGGTCAGCGAATCGCCGCTGTTGGCGCCGTAGGCTTTCTTGGTTTCGGCGAATACCGCGTGCGGGTACAGCGACTGGTTCTCCTCGACGAAGGCATCGTCGCCGCTGCCGAAGATCACCGGCACGCCATGCTCGCCGGCCAGCGCGCCGTACAGGCCGGCCTCGCCCAGCTCCATGCCGGCCAGCCAGACACGGGCGAAGGCGAAGCTGTTCATCGTGTGGGCCAGGATGCCGCGTCCCTGGGCGCGCGAGTGGTAGCCCACCATCATCACCGCATCGACGTCGTAGTCCACCCCGCCCATCATGCCCAGCACGCGCGGCTTGCCCAGCACCATGCGCGCCTCGGGATGCAGCAGGTCGGGCAGCAGGTTGCGAAAGCCGCCGTGCGAATCGTTGACCTTGACCGACGTGGCGCCGGCGGCCAGCGCGCCGCGGATGACGGCATTGGCCTCTTCGGTCATCCAGCGCCGGGCGCGTTCGTACTCGCCGTTGCCGGCGCGGGTCTGCTCGGGATGAAAGACGCCGGCGACGCCTTCGATGTCGACGGAAATGAGGATGTTGGCGCGCTTGGCGGTGGTCATGGCGAACTCGGCAAATTGGCCGCGGCCAGGCAGTCGCGCAGGCTGGCGCGCTCGTGGCCGTCACGGCCGCGCACCGTCTGCGCGGCAAAGAGCGCATTGACGATGGCCTGCTCGACGCTGTCGGCGGCGGCATGGAACAAGGGATCCAGCAAGTGGTCGGCCAGCAGCGACGCATGTACGCATTCGCTGCCCGCTTCGATCTGCTGGGCGGTGGAAAAGGCCAGCGCGATATCGCCGCTGCCGTGGCCGTAGGCCGAACCGGTGCGCGCCAGGCCCGCGCCGGCGCGCGTGGCCAGGCGCTTCAACTGGCGCGCGTCCAGCGGCGCGTCGGTGGCCAGGATCATGATGATGGAGCCCTTTTCGGGAGCGGCATCGGAGGCGGCTGCCTGCGCTGCCAGTCCCGACAGTCCCACCAATTCGCGCCCCAGCGGACGGCCGTCGAGAATCAGGTCGGGCAGCTTGCCGAAGTTGGACAGCACCAGCGCGCCTACGGTGAATTCGCCCACGGCGCCGACGGCGGCCTTGCGCGAGGCGCTGCCGATGCCGCCCTTGAGCTCGAAGCTGGACATGCCGCGTCCCGCGCCCACCGCGCCCTGCTCCACTTCGGTGGACGCCGCGGCCAGCGCCTGCCGGAAATGGCTCTCCTGCACCGCGAAGGCGTGCAGGTCGTTCAGGTAGCCGTCATTGCATTCCATCACCACCGCATTGACCGAGGGCAGGCTGCGCCCGCTCTCCGGGTTGGACTGCAGTGCGTGGCGCACCTGCGCCGTCAGCACGGCGCCGACCGAGAACACGTTGGTCAGCGCGACCGGCGTCTCCAGCGTGCCCAGTTCTTCGAGCTGCACCAGCCCGGCGCTCTTGCCGAAGCCGTTGATCACGGCCACCGCAGCGGGCAGCTTGTGGGTGAACAGGTTGCCGCCGTGCGGCACCACCACCGTCACGCCGGTCTGCACCGACCCCGCGTCCAGCGTGCAGTGCCCCACCGTCACGCCGGCCACGTCGGCGATGCTGTTGCGCGGGCCGGCGGCGAGCCGGCCTATGTGAGGCAGGTCCATCAACGCTGGTCGATCTTGGGGTCGAGCGCGTCGCGCAGGCCGTCGCCCAGCAGGTTGAAGGCCAGCACCGTCAGGAAGATGGCGATGCTGGGGAAGATCGCGATGTGCGGCGAGGTCATCATGTCGGCGCGCGCCTCATTCAACATCAGGCCCCACTCCGGGGTCGGCGACTGCGCGCCCAGGCCCAGGAAGGACAGGCCGGCGGCGGTGATGATCGAGGTGCCGATGCGCATGGTGAAGTACACCACGATGGCCGACACCGTACCCGGGAAGATGTGGCGCCACATGATGGTCATGTCGGAGGCGCCGATGCTGCGCGTGGCCTCGATGTAGGTCAGGTTCTTCAGCTGCAGCGTGTTGCCGCGCACCAGGCGGGCGAAGGCCGGGATGCTGAACACCGAGACCGAGATGATCACGTTGAACATGCCGCCGCCGAGGATCGCCACGATGCCGATGGCCAGCAGGATGCCGGGGAAAGCGAACAGCACGTCGCAGATGCGCATGGTGATGCGGTCCCACCAGCCCTCGTAGTAGCCGGCCAGCAGGCCGGCCACGGTGCCGATCACAGCGCCGATGGCCACCGACAGGAAGCCCGAGGCCAGCGAGATGCTGGTGCCGGCCAGGATGCGGCTGAAGATGTCGCGGCCCAGCGAATCGACGCCGAACCAGTGCACCAGGGTCGGCGGCGAGTTCAGGGCGTCATAGTCGAAGAAGTTCTCCGGATCGAAGGGCACGATCAGCGGCGCGAAGATGGCCACCAGGATCAGCAGGATCACGAAGGCGCCGGCGTACATCGCCAGGTGCTGGCGCTTGAACTTGCGCCAGAACTCGCGCCACGGGGTGCGGATCTTCTGGCCGCCGGCGGCAGCGGCGACGGCGGACGGATCGGGCGGCGGCAGCGGCGCGCCGGTTTCGGTAACGGGGGTGTTGGACAGCGACATGCTCAGCTCACTTGAAACGGATGCTCGGATTGATCACGGCGTACAGCACGTCGACCACCAGGTTGATGAAGATGAACTCCAGCGAGAACAGCAGGATCTCGGCCTGAATCACCGGGTAGTCGCGCATTTCGACGGCGTCCACCAGCAGGCGTCCCATGCCCGGCCAGTTGAACACCACCTCGACCAGGATCGAGCCGCCCAGCAGGAAACCGAACTGCAGGCCCATCATCGTCACCACCGGGATCAGCGCGTTGCGCAGGCAGTGCTTGATGACCACCACGGTCTCGGTCAGGCCTTTGGCGCGCGCGGTGCGCACGAAGTCTTCCTGCAGGATCTCGATGAAGGAGGCGCGGGTGAAGCGCGCCATCACCGCCGCCACCGCCGCGCCCAGCGTCAGCGAAGGCAGGATGTAGTGGCGCCAGGTGTCGTCGCCGACCGTCGGCAGCCAGCCCAGCTGGACCGAGAATATCTGCATCAGCAGGATGCCCAGCGCGAACGGCGGCAGCGAGATGCCCGACACCGCCAGCGTCATGCCCAGGCGGTCGGGCCATTTGTTGCGCCACACCGCAGAGGAGATGCCGATCACCAGGCCGAACAGCACGGCCCAGACCATCGCCGCCACCGTCAGCCACATCGTGGGCCAGAAGCGCGAGCCGATCTCCTCGGACACCGGGCGCTTGGTGCGGATCGAATGACCGAAGTCGCCCTGCACGGCGTTGACGAAGAAGTTCACGAACTGCTCGGGCAGCGGCTTGTCCAGGCCGAGGTCGGCGCGCACCAGCGCCACCGTCTTCTCGTCGGCTTCGGGACCGGCGGCCAGCCGCGCTGGATCGCCCGGCAGCAGGTGGATGAACAGAAATACCAGAACCGCCACCAGCAGCAGCGTTGGAATCAGCCCTAACAGGCGTTTGATGACATAGGAAAACATGAAGCTCTCGCTGGCGGTTCGAAACCTTGGATCTTGCTTGTTGCAAAAGCGCGGGAGGGAATCACCCCCTTCCCGCACGGGAATTCAAGGAATGCGGCGACGCGCGCCGCCGCATTCCCCTGCACTGCGGCTTACTTGGTCAGTTCGATGTTCTCGAACTCGTAGGCCTGGTCAGGCATGATGTACACGCCCTTGAGGGTCTTGGCGCGCGCGTACAGCAGCTTCTCGGTCACCAGGAAGGCCCACGGGGCGTCCTTCCAGATTTCCTGCTGGGCGTCCTTGTACAGCGCTTCCTTTTCCTTGCGGTCGGTCACGGTCAGGGCCTTGGCGATGTCCGCGTCGACCTTGTCGCTCTTGTAGTAAGCGGTGTTGAACAGGCGCGGCGGGAAGGACTCGGAAGCCAGCAGCGGACGCAGGCCCCAGTCGGCTTCACCGGTCGAGGACGACCAGCCCACGAAGAACAGGCGGATCGGCGCGGTGGCCGGGTCCTGCCAGCTTTCCACGCGTTCCACGCGCTGGCCGGCTTCCAGGGCCTGGATCTTGGCCTTGATGCCGACCTGCGCCAGCTGCTGCTGCAGGAACTGGATCACCTTCATCGCGGTGGTGTGGGTGTAGGCCGACCACAGTTCGGTCTCGAAGCCGTTCGGGTAGCCGGCTTCGGCCAGCAGCGCCTTGGCCTTCTTCACGTCATACGGCCAGGCGCCGCTCTTGTAGGCGTAGTCCACGCCCTGCGGCAGCACGCCGTCCATCGGCACGGCATAGCCGTTGAACGCGACCTTGGCCAGCGCCTGCTTGTTGATGGCGTAGTTGATCGCCTCGCGCACCTTGATGTTGTCGAACGGCTTCTGCTTCACGTTCATCGACATGTAGCGCTGGATGATCGACGGGCCGCTGATCACGTCCAGGTTGGACTTGCTCTTCAACAGGTCGGCCTGTTCGTAGGGCAGCGGGTAGGTGAACTGCGCTTCGCCGGTCTGCATCATGGCCGAGCGCGAGTTGTTGTCCACCACCGGCTTCCACAGGATCTCGTCGACCTTGGGATAGCCCTGCTTCCAGTAGCCGTCGAACTTGGCGACCTTCATGTAATCGGTCTGCTTCCACTCGACGAACTTGAACGGGCCGGTGCCCACCGGGTGGAAGGCGATGTCCTTGTTGCCGTACTGCTTCAGCGCGGCCGGCGAGATCATCACGGCCGACGGGTGGGCCAGCACGTTGATGAAGGCCGAGAACGGCTCCTTGAGCACGATCTTGACGGTGTAGTCGTTCAGGACTTCGGTCTTGGAGATGCGGTTGAAGAGGTTGTAGCGCTTCAACTTGTTGTCCGGGTTGGTGACGCGGTCGAACACGGCCTTCACGGCGTCGGCCTTGAACACGGTGCCGTCGTGGAACTTCACGCCTTGCTTCAGGCGGATGGTGTACTCCAGGCCGTCCTTGCTGACCAGGTAGCCTTCGGCCAGCACCGGGATCAGCTTCATGTCCTTGTCGAAACCGAACAGGCCCTGGTAGAAGGACTTGGCCACCGACAGCGACAGGGTGTCGTTGGCATCATACGGATCCATGGTGGTGAAGGTCGAGGCCACCGCGATGGTCGCGGTCTTGGCGGCGAACGCATTGGCCGCGCCGAATTGCAGGGCGGCGCCCAGGGTGCCCATGGCCAGCCATTTGGCGGCGGTCATTGCTTTGCTTTTTGCGGTTGCGGACATCTGTCTCTCCTGATCAGTGAAGCGTGGTTGATACTGCCTGTTGATGTGCTGAGTGTGACTTCTTGATGAACTTCATTTACAACGAAACTGCCGCACCGGCGCTCAGAAAGCGCCGCCGATGCTGTGAGTGGCGACGAAATGGCCCGGGGCCACCTGCTTCAAGGCCTCCACCTTCGGCTCGTCGCCCACCAGCCTGATCGGGCTGGGGATCTCGTCCGTCATCAGCTTCTTGCCCGGCTGGCGCAGGGTGGGATCGGCCACCGGCACCGCCGCCATCAGCTTGCGGGTGTAAGGATGCTGCGGATTCTCGAAGATCGCACGACGCGGGCCGATCTCCACGATCTGGCCCAGGTACATCACCGCCACGCGATGGCTGATGCGCTCCACCACCGCCATGTCGTGCGAGATGAAGATGAAGGAAATGCCCAGCTCGGCCTGCAGGTCCAGCATCAGGTTGACGATCTGCGCCTGGATCGACACATCCAGCGCCGACACCGACTCGTCGGCGATCACGATCTTGGGGTTCAGCGCCAGGGCGCGCGCGATGCAGATGCGCTGGCGCTGGCCGCCGGAAAACTCGTGCGGATAGCGCTGGCCGTGCTCGGGCGTGAGGCCCACGCGGGTCAGCAAGGCGTCGACGCGCTCCTGCGCGCCCTCCTTCATGCCGTGCACCAGCATCGGCTCCATGATGGAGTAACCGACCGTCATGCGCGGGTCCAGCGAGGCGAACGGATCCTGGAAGATGAACTGAATGTCGCGGCGCAGCTGGCGCAGCTCCGAACGCGGCAGCTGGGCCAGGTCGCGCCCGCCGAACTCGACGCGGCCGCCGGCGATGTCGACCAGGCGCAGCAGCGAGCGGCCGGTGGTCGACTTGCCGCAGCCGGATTCGCCGACGATGGCCAGCGTTTCGCCGGAATAGAGATCGAAGCTGACCTTCTCCACCGCGTGCACGCGCTGCTTCACGCGGCCGAAGATGCCGCTCTTGACGTCGAAGCGGGTGGTCAGGTCGCGCACCTTGAGGATGGGCTGGCGCTGCTCGGCGGCGATCTCGCCCTGCCCCTGCAGCTCGGCGGCCATCGCCTCCGGCTGCGCTTCCGCCTCGGGGGCGATGCCAAAGCGCAGCGGCTTGTCGGTGCCGCGCATCGAGCCCAGGCGCGGCACGGCGGCCAGCAAGGCTTGCGTATAGGGATGCACGGGCGCGGCGAAGATGCGCTTGACCTCGTTCTCTTCCACCTTGTCGCCGCGGCGCATGACCACCACGCGGTCGGCCACCTCGGCCACCACGCCCATGTCATGGGTGATGAAGATCACGCCCATCTGCATTTCTTCCTGCAGCGAACGGATCAGCTGCAGGATCTGCGCCTGGATGGTGACGTCCAGCGCCGTGGTCGGCTCGTCGGCGATCAGCAGCGACGGCTTGCACGACAAGGCCATGGCGATCATCACGCGCTGGCGCATGCCGCCCGACAACTGGTGCGGATGGCGTCCCAGCACGCGCCTGGCTTCGGGGATGCGCACCATCTCCAGCATGCGCAGCGCTTCGGCCTGCGCGGCCGCGCGGCTCTTGCCCTGGTGCAGGCGGATCGACTCGGCGATCTGCTCGCCGACCGTGAAGACCGGGTTCAGCGAGGTCATCGGCTCCTGGAAGATCATCGCGATCTCCTTGCCGCGGATGCCGCGCATGGTGGCGTTGTCGGCCTTCGCCAGGTCGAGCGACTGGCCGTTGCGGCGCTGGAACTGCATGCTGCCGCCGATGATCTTGCCGCCGCCGTGTTCGATCAGGCGCATGATGGCCAGCGACGACACCGACTTGCCGGAGCCCGATTCGCCGACGATGGCCAGGGTTTCGCCCTGGCCGACGTGGAAGGAAAGGTCGCGCACCGCGTCCACCGTCCGCTCGGACGTGGCGAAGCGCACGCTCAGCTTGTTGACGTCCAGCACGCGCTGCGAATGTTGTGGCTGTTGCATCTCTGGTTTCTCCTGCTCAGCCTGCGTGGCCGTAAATGGCCGTCACCGGCGCGAGCTCGCCGCGTCCGTATGCACGATACATGCCTTCGGTATTGAACGGCAGCGCCAGGTTGCCCTGCGCGTCCACCGCGATCAGGCCGCCGCGTCCGCCCACCGTGGGCAACGACTGGAAGACCACGGCCTGGGTCGCCTGTTCCAGCGAATTGCCGGCGTAGGCCATGCGCGCGGCCACGTCATGGCAGGCCACGGCGCGCATGAAGGACTCGCCAGTGCCGGTGGCCGACACCGCCGCGGTGGCGTTGGCGGCGTAGCAGCCGGCGCCGATCAGCGGCGAATCGCCCACGCGGCCGGGCTGCTTGTTGGTGATGCCGCCGGTCGAGGTGGCGGCGGCCAGGTTGCCGAACTTGTCCAGCGCGACCGCGCCCACGGTGCCGAACTTGTTGTCGGGGTCGATCGGCGCCTTCTCGGCGGGCTCATCCTTGTGGGCGAAGGCGAACGAAGCCGCATCGTGGTCCAGCATGGCCTTGTCCTGGCCGCGCACGCGCATCCATTGCTGGTGACGGGCGTCGGTATGGAAGTACTCCGGCGCGACGGTGACCACGCCGTTCCTGGCGGCGAAAGCCTCGGCCGCCGGGCCGACCAGCAGCACGTGCTGGCTCTTTTCCATCACCGCGCGCGCCGCCAGCACCGGGTTGCGCACGTTGGTGACGCAGGCCACCGCGCCGGCGCTCAGATCCGCGCCGTTCATCACGCAGGCGTCCAGCTCATGCTTGCCTTCGCTGGTGTAGACCGCGCCATGTCCGGCGTTGAACAGCGGGCAGTCCTCCAGCAGGCGCACCGCCTCGGTCACCGCCTCCAGCGCGGAACCGCCGGCGTTGAGCACGGCCTGGCCGGCGGCCACGATATCGGACAGCGCCTGGTGGTAGCGGGCCTCTTCCTCGGCCGTGAGCGAATCGCGCGAGATCGTGCCCGCGCCGCCATGGATGGCGATTACCGGAGTAGTCATGCTTTGGTCTTTCCTTTGGTCTTGGCGGCAGCCTTCGCGGGCTTGCCCACCGGGGTCGTCCCCGGACGCTGCTGCTGCGGCACGTACAGCCACGGCAGCACGAATTCGGCCATCTGCGACGCCGCCTGCACCGAACGGCGCGCGCGATGCGCGACCGCGTCGCACAGCGCCTGGATCAGGATCAGCGCGGCCGCGTCGGACGTCGGCGACAGGTTGCGGTCGGTCTGCGCGTAGATCGTCACATCGGCCAGCGGCACCAGCGGCGAGCCGGGCACGTCGGTGATGGCGAGGATCCTGGCGCCCTTCTCCACCGCGCGCTGGGTCAGCCAGACGGTGTCGGCGGCATAGCGCGGAAACACCATCGGGATCACCAGGTCGCGGCTGTCGAGCTTGAAGAACTGGCGGCCCGCCTGCGACGGACCGCCGGCCAGCGCCACCGACGACACGGTGCGCACATAGGGCTCCAGCGCATGCGCCATCAGGCCGGCCAGGTAAGCCGAGGCGCCAAAGCCGGTGATGAAGATGCGCTCGGCCGAGAGGATCATGTCCACCGCCTGCTCGCAATGCTCGGGCGTGAGCATGCGGCGCGTGGCGTCGATGTTGTGGATGTCGTTCTCGAACGCGGCCGCCATGATCTCGGCGCTGCTGGCCGGGCGCTGCACCTCATGGCGTAGCTTCTCGACCGGGGCCAGCGTGGTGGCGAAGTCCGACACCAGCGCGGCGCGGAACGACGCATAGCCGTCGAAGCCCAGCGCATGCGCGAAACGGTTGGCGGTGGCCACCGAGATGCCGGCCGCCTCCGAGAGCTCGTCGATGGTCATGGTGGCGGCGCGGAACGGGTTGCCCAGGACGTAGTCGGCGGTCTTGCGGTGCGACTTGGACAGCTGCTGATACAGCTTGCCCACGGTCTGCGCCACGGCGCCCGCGCCCTGCAGCGTAATGTTCTTCGGCTGTTGCGTCACAGTCCGCCTGCCCCATGAAATGTTTTATATCGATGCCTTGCGGCGCCTCTTTTGGCCTGCCGCCGCAGGGTATCAAATACCGGGCGGCGTGCGAGAAAAATGTAAATATATTTTCATTTTATTTTCGAGTAAAGAAAAAATACTTTCAAAATTCAAATATCGATATGACGCACCAGAAGCACGCGAGAATGCGTGAGAAATGCACTGTTATAGGCGCGATTTCTACCGCGGCGCACCAAAAACGACGCGTGCCCGAATGACGGCGCTGCGGATAAAATACGCTCCTTCGCGCCGCTGCGCCATGACATGCCATGACGTGGCGCAGCAGAGTTGCCGGCCCACCCGCCGGCGGCGCGACGGCATCTTCGCGCCTGCGCCTTCGTCACCTTCCAGCCACACGCCATGAACATCCGCTTTCTAGAAACCTTCGTCTGGCTGGCCAAGCTGCGCAACTTCCGGCTCACCGCCGAGCGCCTGCACACCACCCAGGCCGCCGTCTCCAGCCGCATCGCCTCGCTCGAGCAGGATTTCGGCGTGCGCCTGTTCGACCGCAGCGCGCGCGAAGTGGCGCTCACCGCCGACGGCAGCAAGGCGCTGGTGTATGCCGAGCGCATGGTCAAGCTCATGCGCGAGATGAAGGACGACATGTCCGACAAGCAGGTCTACTCCGGCGTGATCCGCATCGGCGTGATCGAATCCATCGTCCATAGCTGGTTCCCGGACTTCCTCGGCCGCCTGCACAAGGCGTTCCCGCGGCTGCAGATCGAGATCGCCAGCGACACCACCATCCATCTGCACGAACAGTTCAGCAAGGGCAACCTCGACCTGGTGCTGCAGGCCGAGCCCGTGATCGGGCCGCAGGTCAGCAACATCGCCCTGTGCGAATTCCCGATGCGCTGGGTCGGCAGTCCCAAGCTCGACATCGGCAGCGAGACCCTGAGCATGTCGGACCTGTCGGCCTTCCCGGTGATCAGCTTCGCGCGCAACTCGGGCCCGCATGCGGTGATCGAGCGCCTGTTCTCGGGCAGCGAGCGCGGCAACCTGCATGTGAACTGCATCGCCTCGGTGGCCACCATGATCCGGCTGGCCACCGACGGTTTCGGCATCGCGGCGGTGCCGCCGGCCATCATCCAGCGCGAGCTCAACGAAGAGATATTGCACGTGCTGCGGGTCGACACCGAGTTCCCGGCGCTGGCGCTGATCGCCTGTTTCCGCTCGGACCATGAGAATCCGCTGACCGAAACCGTGGCCCGCATCGCACAAGAGACGGCCTCCGACTTCGCACTCAATTGGGGACACGAGATCGCCCGCCTGCCTTCGCCGCTGGCCGTGGGCAAACCCGGCGGCAGCGAGACCGCCGCCGGCTGAGGCCCGGCCGCACGGCGCGCGCGGCCGCATCGCGCCTGCCGATCAACGGCCTGGCGCGACGCATAAGCGGCCTGCCGCGCGGACAGCGCACATCGCCCGCCGCGCCATGCTGCGAAGCACCATCATGAAGCGCCGCGCGCCCTGCTTTTGCTCATAAGATTTTTCAATCATTCCTGTTCAGATTTTCTTGTTGGACAGTGCCCGCCCCGCATCCCCATACTGAATTTAAGACCGGCACCCCGGCCATGCTCCCGAGCATGCGCCGGGCCACAACAACAGCATCGCCGGATCCGCACACTGTCCAGAGATCCACCAATCCAGACATCCGCGCGCCGGCAAACCCGGCCCGGGCTCAACAACTTAGGGAGGTAGTTTCATGTCTTATTCCACATCCGCCGCGCTCGATCCGGGCGCCAAGGCCGGCGGCGACGCATCCGTGATGGATGCCACCTATCGCAAGATCGCCTGGCGGCTGATCCCCTTCCTGGTGTTCCTGTTCGTGCTGGCGTGGATCGACCGCGTCAACGTCGGTTTCGCCAAGCTGCAGATGCTGCAGGACCTGCAGTTCTCCGAAGCGATCTACGGCCTGGGCGCCGGCATCTTCTTCATCGGCTACTTCCTGTTCGAGGTGCCCAGCAACCTGCTGCTGGAGAAAATCGGCGCGCGCAAGACCCTGGCCCGCATCACCATCCTGTGGGGCCTGGCCTCGATGGCCATGGCCTACGTCACCACGCCCACCAGCTTCTACATCCTGCGCTTCCTGCTGGGCATCTTCGAAGCCGGCTTCTTCCCCGGCGTCGTGCTGTACCTGACCTACTGGTTCCCGGCCCAGCGCCGCGCCCGCGTCAACGGCCTGTTCATGACCTCGTTCGCCATTGCCGGCGCCGTCGGCGGCCCGATCGCAGGCTTGATCATGAGCAGCATGGAAGGCGTCGGCCACCTGGCCAACTGGCAGTGGCTGTTCATCCTCGAAGGCATCCCCTCGCTGCTGGCCGGCTTCGCCGTGCTGGCCTGGCTGCCGGAGAAGCCGGCCAACGCCAAGTGGCTGTCGGAAGCCGAGCAAAGCGCCGTGACGCAAGCCCTGGCCGCTGAAAACAGCGCCCCCGGCAAGCACTTCTCGTTCAAGGACGCCTGCGCCAACTACCGCGTCTGGATCTGTGCCGCGGTGTACTTCTGCGTGGTCAGCGGCAACGCCACCATCGCCTTCTGGGCGCCGTCGATCATCAAGGAGATCGGCATCAAGGGCAACCTGCAGATCGGCCTGATCTCGGCCATCCCCTTCATCGCCGGCACCCTGGCCATGATCTGGAACGGCATCCACTCCGACAAGACCGGCGAGCGCCGCATGCACAGCGCCGTGGCCACCCTGATCGCCTGTATCGGCCTGATCGCCACCGGCCTGACGCTGGGCAACGCCACGGTCGCGCTGATCTCGCTGACGGTGGCCGCCATCGGCATCCTGGCCGCGTTCCCGGTGTTCTGGTCGATCCCGGCCGCCTTCCTGGCCGGCACCGCGGCCGCCGGCGGCATCGCGCTGATCAACTCGATCGGCAACCTGGCCGGCTTCGTGGCGCCGTACATGATCGGCGCGTTGAAGACCAGCACCGGCTCGCTCTCCTCCGGCCTGTATTTCGTGGCCGCGCTCGAATTCCTCGCCAGCTTCCTGGTGGTGGTGTTCGTCAAGAAGCAGTAAGTCTTCTCCGCCGGACCCGCGCCTGCGGTTCCGGCGATTCTGTCCCCGCAATCGTTTTGAAGTGAACATCATGAAGCTTTCTTTCTCCCTCCCCGACAACACCACCGTCGACGCCGACCTGAAGAACCTGGTCATCGCCGGCTGGGCCGGCCGCGACATGGCCGCCATCGAGCACCACATCGAAGAGCTGGAAGCCCTGGGCATCTCGCGCCCCAGCGCCGTGCCGCTGTTCTACCGCGTCTCGGCCAACCAGCTGAGCCAGGACCAGGACGTGCAGGTGCTGGGCGGCGAGTCCTCCGGCGAAGTCGAGACCTTCGTCTTCAACGCCGGCGGCGAGCTGTACGTCTCGATCGCCTCCGACCATACCGACCGCAAGCTCGAAGCGCACAGCGTGGCCTTCTCCAAGCAGGCCTGCATCAAACCGGTGGGCACGGCCGCCTGGAAGCTCTCCGACGTGGCCCACTACTGGGATGAGCTGGTGATCCGCTCGTGGATCGAAGAGAACGGCGCCGCCGTGCTGTACCAGGAAGGCCCGCTGTCCTCGCTGCGCACGCCCGACGACCTGATCGCCCGCTTCACCGACGGCCAGGCCATCCTGCCCGAAGGCTGCGGCATGACCTGCGGCACCGTCGGCGCCATCGGCGGCATCCGCCCGGCGGCCTCGTTCACGATGGAACTGTTCGACCCGCGCCGCAATCGTTCGCTGCGCCACAGCTATGTGACCGAGTCGCTGCCTGAAATGGCCTGAGGCTGCCGCCAGACAGCCGTCGATGCGCAGCAAACGACACCGGGTCCCGGCTTGCGCGGGGACGACACTGAGTAGATGACTGCACCCTCACATGTGCGATGCAATCACTTTCCTGTCGTCCCGGCGCAAGCCGGGACCCAGTGTCGTTCAGCCGACCAGGCGCCGCGCCGTTTGATGCGATACTCTCCCTTCCCGCCCCATGCGTGACAACACGCAGCGCGGCCACCGAACAACGCAAAACCAGAGACCGAACCGACCATGTTCAAGAAACTGTCCCAACTCGCCGCCGACCTCGACAGCGGTCGCACTACTTCCGTTGAACTGACCGAACAGGCGCTGGCGAAGATCGCCGACGCCAACGGCGAAGGCGCACGCGTCTTCACCAGCGTCTATGCCGACCAGGCCCGCGCCGCCGCCCGCGCATCGGACGCATTGCGCGCGGCCGGCCTGACGCGCTCGCCCATCGACGGCCTGCCGGTGTCGGTCAAGGACCTGTTCGACGTCGCCGGCGAAACCACGCTGGCCGGCTCGGTCGTGCTGCGCGGCAAACCCGCTGCCTTCGTCAACTCGACCGTGGTGCAGCACCTGATCAACGCCGGCGCGGTCGTCGTCGGCAAGACCAACATGACCGAATTCGCCTACTCGGGGCTGGGCATCAACCCGCACTACGGCACGCCGAAGAATGCCTGGGAACGCGACGTCGACGGCGGCCGCATTCCCGGCGGCTCGTCCTCGGGCGCGGCGATCTCGGTGACCGACGGCATGGCCTTTGCCGCCATCGGCTCCGACACCGGCGGCTCGGTGCGCATTCCCTCGGCGCTGAACGGCCTGACCGGCTTCAAGCCGACCGCCTCGCGCGTGTCGATGAAGGGCGTGCTGCCGCTGTCGGAATACCTGGACTCGATCGGCCCGCTGGCCGCCTCGGTCGAGTGCTGCGCCATCATGGACGCGGTGCTGTCCGGCGAAGACTACGTCGCGCCGGCGCCGCATCCGCTGCGCGGCCTGCGCCTGCTGGCGCCGACCAACGTGGTGCTGGACGGCATGGATGAACAGGTGGGCGCAGCCTACAAGGCGGCGCTGGCCAAACTGGCCGACGCCGGCGCGGTAATCGTCGAGAAGGCGATGCCGGTGCTGGGCGAACTGGCGGCCATCAACGCCAAGGGCGGCTTCACCGCCGCCGAAGCCTACGCCTGGCACCGCAAGCTGATCGAAGAAAACAAGGCCGGCTACGACCAGCGCGTGGTCTCGCGCATCCTGCGCGGCAAGGAGATGGGCGCGGCCGACCTGCTGGACGTGATCCACGCGCGCCGCGCATGGATCGCCAATGCCGAGGCCCAGCTGGCCGGCTACGACGCGCTGGTGATGCCCACCGTGCCCATCGTGGCGCCCAGGATCGCCGACCTGCAGGCCAGCGACGACGCCTACTACGCCGCCAACGGCGCCATCCTGCGCAACCCGACCCTGATCAACTTCCTCGATGGCTGCGCGGTCTCCCTGCCCTGCCACCAGCAGGGCCAGGCGCCGGTGGGCCTGTCCCTGGCGGCGCCCGGCGGGCACGACAAGCGCCTGTTGTCGATCGCGCTGGCGGTGGAAACTCTGCTCCAGCACTGAGCCTGCCACGTCCGCAAAAACGCCGGCGCACCTGCCGGCGTTTTTATTTCCGGTCCGCAACGATGCGTCGCTTGCACCCGTCCATGTACACTGACGGATCATTTGAAGATTCAGTCAGGGGAAGATCCATGCGGACAAGCATCGCGTCGCGCCGGGCAGCACACCGCCCCTTCACCCTCTTCCATCTCGCAGTCCTCGCCGGCGCCCTGTCGCTGTTGCTGCCGGGGGCTGCCGCGGCCGAGGATGTCGTCATCGGCTGGGCCGGCCCCGAACAGCAGCCGCATGCGCGGGCGCTCAAGCAGGGAGTGGAGCTGGCCATCGCCGAAGCCAACGAGCGCGGCCTCACCGTGCAGGGGCGCAGGCTCAGCTTCAAGCTGCTGGCCTACAACGACAGCGGCAACCCCAACGTCGCCCCCTTCGCCGCGCGTTCGCTGGTGGCCGGCAAGGCGGTCGCGGTGATCGGCCACTACACCACCGAGACCACCATCGCCGGCGCCCAGGTCTACGCCGAGACCGGCGTGCCCGAACTGGCAGTGTTCGCGCCCAGCCCCAGGCTGACCCAGCTCGGCTACAAGAACGTGTTCCAGCTGATCGGCAACATCGCCGACGCCACCGCCTACATGGCCACGGCGGTCGCGCAGATGGACGGCGGCAAGCGCGTGGCGGTGGCCTACAACGGTTCCATCATGGGCGCCACGGTGGCCGACGCGGTCGACCGCGAAATGCAGAAGCACGGCACGGCGCTGGCGGGCCGCGTCTCGATCAGCGCGCGCACGTCGGACTTCAACGCGGTGCTGAAGATGCTCGACGGCGGCAAGGCCGACATCCTCTACTTCGCCGGCATCCAGGAGCAGGCGCTGGCCCTGTCGCAGCGGCTGCGCGGCGCCAACCTGACGGTGCAGCTGATGCTCTCGGGCGGGGCCTTCAATCCGCACTTCTACGCCAACGCGGGCGGCTACGGCGAAGGCACGCTGCTGATGGCGCACAACCGGCCGGAGTCGCAACAGCCGGGCTTCCCGCGTTTCGAGAAGGCCTATGTCGCCCGCTTCCATGCGCCGGTCATGCCCTATGTGGCCAATGCCTACGATGCGACGGGCATGGTCATCGAGGCAATACGGCGCGGCGGCTCGGTCGAACCGGCCACGATCTCGGCCACCTTGCATGCGATGAGCTACGACGGCGTGACCGGGCGCATCGCCTTCGATGCCGACGGCCGGCTGGAAAACCCCAGCTATACCCTCTACGAAGTCAGCCAGAAAAAATGGAAGGTGGTGCGCAGCTTCCCCTGAGCGCACAGCATCGGAATTGCCTCACAGGCAACATTTCAGAAAGGCAATCTCCAGTTCGCCGGTTTTTTCATTAGAATGCGCTTTTGCAGCGCAGCGCAGCGCCGGTTTCTCCGGCCGCCGCGGCGCCTGCGGCAACCAGACGACAACCCATCCGGCATCCACTCGCCACGACCAATCACCTGCATGGCAACCAAGAAAACATCCCCGTCCGATTACAGTGAATCATCGATCCGCGTCCTCAAGGGCCTGGAGCCGGTCAAGCAGCGTCCGGGCATGTACACCCGCACGGAGAACCCGCTGCACATCATCCAGGAGGTGATCGACAACGCCTCCGACGAAGCGCTGGGCGGCTACGGCAAGAGCATCAGCGTCACGCTCAACGCCGACGGCAGCGTGTCCGTCGAAGACGACGGCCGCGGCATCCCGGTCGGCCTGCACCCCGAAGAAAAGGTGCCCACCGTCGAGATCGTGTTCACGCGCCTGCACGCGGGCGGCAAGTTCGACAAGGGGTCGGGCGGCGCCTATGCGTTCTCCGGCGGCTTGCACGGCGTGGGCGTGTCGGTCACCAACGCGCTGGCCACCCGCCTTGAGATTACCGTCTGGCGCGAAGCCGGCGTGCACACCCTGGCCTTCTCCGGCGGCGACGTCATCGAGAAGCTCAAGTCGCGCCCGGCCACCCGCGAGGACAAGAAGTCCGGCACCCGCGTCACCGTCTGGCCGGACGCCAAATATTTCGATTCGCCGGCCATCCCGCTGGGCGAGCTGCAGCGCCTGCTGCGCTCCAAGGCGGTGCTGCTGCCGGGCGTGAAGGTCACGCTGGCCAACGCCAAGACCGGCGACAGCCAGAGCTGGCAATACGACCAGGGCCTGCGCGGCTACCTGATGGAGCAACTGTCCCAGACCGGCAACGGCGAGACCCTGATCCCGCTGTTCGAAGGCGAACAGTTCGCCGGCCGCGACGCCGAAGGCTTCGCCGAGGGCGAAGGCGCGTCGTGGGTGGTGGCCTGGACCGAGGAAGGCGCGGTGGTGCGCGAGTCCTACGTCAACCTGATCCCCACCTCCAACGGCGGCACCCACGAGTCCGGCCTGCGCGAGGGCCTGTTCTCGGCCGTGAAGAGCTTTGCCGAGATGCACTCGCTGCTGCCCAAGGGCGTGAAGCTCCTGGCCGAAGACGTGTTCGCGCGCGTCTCCTTCGTGCTGTCGGCCAAGGTGCTCGATCCGCAGTTCCAGGGCCAGATCAAGGAGCGCCTGAACTCGCGCGACGCCGTGCGCCTAGTGGCCGGCTACTCGCGCCCGGCGCTGGAGCTGTGGCTGAACCATCACGTCGACTACGGCAAGAAGCTGGCCGAGCTGGTGATCAAGCAGGCGCAAAGCCGCCTGCGCTCGGCGCAAAAAGTCGAGAAGAAAAAATCCTCCGGCGTGGCCGTGCTGCCCGGCAAGCTGACCGACTGCGAATCCTCGGACGTCTCGCGCAATGAACTCTTCCTGGTGGAGGGCGACTCCGCCGGCGGTTCGGCCAAGATGGGCCGCGACAAGGAGTTCCAGGCCATCCTGCCGCTGCGCGGCAAGGTGCTCAACGCCTGGGAAACCGAGCGCGATCGCCTGTTCGCCAACAACGAGATCCACGACATCGCGGTGGCCATCGGCGTCGACCCGCACGGCATCAACGACACGCCGGACCTCTCCGGCCTGCGCTACGGCAAGATCTGCATCCTGTCGGATGCGGACGTGGACGGCTCGCACATCCAGGTGCTGCTGCTGACGCTGTTCTTCAAGCACTTCCCCAAGCTGATCGAGAACGGCAACATCTGCGTGGCGCGCCCGCCGCTGTTTCGCGTGGATGCGCCGGCGCGCGGCAAGAAGCCGGTGCAGAAGCTCTACGCGCTGGACAACGGCGAGCTCGAAGCCATCGAAGACAAGCTGCGCAAGGACGGCCTGAAGGAAGGCGCCTGGAGCATCTCCCGCTTCAAGGGCTTGGGCGAGATGAACGCCGAGCAGCTGTGGGAGACCACCATGAACCCCGACACCCGCCGCCTGTTGCCGATCGGCTTTGGCGAGCCGGGCGTGCAGACCTCGGAAGAGCGCTTCAACATGCTGATGGGCAAGGGCGAAGCCGCCTCGCGCCGGGCATGGATCGAAGAGCACGGCAACGAGGCCGAGGCGGACATCTGACATGTGCGCCCCGGCGCCTTCGCCCATGACCGGCAAGCCCGGCATGCCGGCCCGCACCCTGCTGATGCTGGGTGCGGGCCTGCTGCTGTGCCTGCCTGCGGCGCAGGCCCAGCGCATGCTCAACTACACCGACGCCGACGGCGTGGTCCACTCGCATGCCGAGAGCGAGCCCAAGGTCGATGCCGCCAAGAGCATCGTCTACCGTTACACCGACGCGCAGGGCGTGGTGCATTTCTACGCCGAGCGGGTCGACGACCGCGAGCGGCTCATGGCCAGCAGCGCGGCCCTGCTGAACCATCCGGGCGGCAAGGACGGTGCGGCCCAGGCCGATCCGCCGTTCGTCAAGACCATGATGGCGCATCCCGATGCGCGCAAGTACGATGCCCTGCTCAGCCAGGCCTCCGCCGAGTTCGGCGTGGACGCCTCGCTGCTCAAGGCGGTGATGACGGCTGAATCCGGCTTCAACGCGCGCGCGGTCTCGAGCAAGGGCGCGGTCGGGCTGATGCAGGTGCTGCCGGCCACGGCCGAGCGTTACGGCCTGCAGGGCGACCGCCGCAAGACCCTGCACCAGAAATTGACCGACCCGAAGATCAACATCCGCCTGGCCGCCCGCTACCTGCGCGACCTGATGGCCATGTTCCCGCAGCACGCCGAGCTGGCCGTCGCCTCTTACAACGCCGGCGAAGGCGCGGTGCAGAAGTACGGCAACAAGATCCCGCCCTATCCCGAGACCCAGGGCTACGTGCGGCTGGTGTCGCGCTTCTACCAGCTGTACCGCCCGGCGGGCCCGGCCGAGCTCGCCGCCACCGGCCGCGGCGCACGGCTCAAGGTCACGCTGCCGCCCCATGCGCCCGGGGCGGCCCGGTCCGAAGCGCCGTCGCCACAGGCCATCGCCGGCGCCGACGCTTCATTGAACGATCAACACGATTAACCAGTTCGACCCCATACACCGAACACACCGAATACACCGCTCCATGACCGAACAAGCCAACCTGTTTGACCAGACCCCGCCGCCGCCCGACGGCGACTCGCTGACGCTGTCGACTTTCGCCGAGCGCGCCTACCTCGACTACGCGATCTCGGTGGTCAAGGGCCGCGCCCTGCCCGACGTGGCCGACGGCCAGAAACCGGTGCAGCGCCGCATCCTGTATGCGATGAACGAGCTCGGCCTGAACGCCGCCGCCAAGCCGCGCAAGTCCGCCGCCGTGGTCGGCGACGTGCTGGGCAAGCTGCACCCGCACGGCGACCAGTCGGTGTACGACGCGCTGGTGCGCATGGCGCAGGATTTCTCGCTGCGCTATCCGCTCATCGACGGCCAGGGCAACTTCGGCTCGCGCGACGGCGACGGCGCGGCGGCGATGCGCTACACCGAAGCGCGCCTGACGCCTATCTCCAAGCTGCTGCTCGATGAAATCGACATGGGCACGGTGGAGTTCCAGCCCAACTACGACGGTTCCACCGAAGAGCCCAGCCTGCTGCCGGCGCGCCTGCCCTTCTTGCTGTTGAACGGCGCCTCCGGCATCGCGGTCGGCATGGCCACCGAAATCCCTTCGCACAACCTGGGTGAGGTGGCGCGCGCAGCGGTGGCGATGATTCGCAATCCCAACATCAGCCACGCCGAGCTGATGACCCACATCACCGGCCCCGACTTCCCCGGCGGCGGCCAGATCATCACGCCGCAGTCGACCATCGCCGAGATGTACCAGAGCGGCCGCGGCAGCATGAAGGTACGCGCGCGCTGGAAGATCGAAGACCTGGCGCGCGGCCAGTGGCAGGCGGTGATCACCGAGCTGCCGCCGGGCGTGTCGTCGCAGAAGGTGCTGGAAGAAATCGAAGAGCTCACCAACCCCAAGCTCAAGCTGGGCAAGAAGACGCTCACGCCGGAACAGCAATCGCAGAAGGCCGCCATCCTCGGCCTGCTCGACGCGGTGCGCGACGAGTCCGGCCGCGAAGCGCCGGTGCGCCTGGTGTTCGAACCCAAGTCCAAGAACCAGGACCAGACCGAGTTCATGAACACGCTGCTGGCCCAGACCTCGCTGGAAACCAGCGCCTCGCTGAACCTGGTGATGATCGGCGGCGACGGCCGCCCGCGCCAGAAGGGACTGACCGACATCCTCAAGGAGTGGATCAGCTTCCGCTTCGAGACCGTCACCCGCCGCACGCAATTCCGCATGCAGAAGGTGAACGACCGCATCCACATCCTGGAAGGCCGGGAAGCGGTACTGCTCAACATCGACAAGGTCATCAGGATCATCCGCGAATCGGACGAGCCGAAGCCGGCGCTGATCGAGGCCTTCAAGCTCTCCGACCGCCAGGCCGAAGACATCCTGGAAATCCGCCTGCGCCAACTGGCGCGCCTGGAAGCGATCAAGATCGCCCAAGAACTGGCCGAGCTGCGCAACGAAAAGACCACGCTGCAGGACCTGCTCGACAACCCGTCGTCGATGAAGAAGCTGGTGATCAAGGAAATCGAAGGCGACGCCAAGCAGTTCGGCGACGAGCGCCGCACCATCATCGAAGAAGCCGAGCGCGCCACCTTCGAGCAAAAGGTGATCGACGAGCCGGTGACCGTGATCATTTCGCAAAAGGGCTGGGTGCGCGCGCGCACCGGCCACGGCCATGACGCCACGCAATTCACCTTCAAGGCCGGCGACGGCCTGTACGGCGCCTTCGAGTGCCGCACGGTCGACAACCTGCTGGCCTTCGGCTCCAACGGCCGGGTCTATACGATTGCGGTGAACGCCCTGCCCAACGCCCGCGGCGACGGCGTGCCCGTTACCACGCTGGTCGAACTGGCCAGCGGCAGCAACATCCTGCACTACTACGCCGGCCCCGCCGACACCACGCTGCTGCTGGCGTCCGACGCCGGCGTGGGCTTCGTCGCCAAAGCCTCCGACATGTTCGGCCGCGTCAAGGGCGGCAAGGCCTTCTTCACGCTGGACGAAGGTGCCCTGCCCCTGGCCCCGCGCACCGTCGCCGCCGACGCCGGCGCCGTGGCCTGCCTCTCGGGCAACGGCCGCCTGCTGGTGTTCGGCCTGGACGAAATGAAGACCCTGTCCTCGGGCGGGCGCGGCGTGAACCTGATGGAGCTGGAGAAGAACGAAAAGCTGCTCGGCGCACAGGCGATCAGCCAGAAGGGCGTGGTGATCTTCGGCACCGGACGCGGCGGCAAGGCGCAGGAAGTGTCGTTGTCTGCGGCGGCGCTGGGCGTGCATATCGGCAAGCGGGCGCGCAAGGGGAAGGTGTTGGAGTCCAGGGTTAAGGCGGTGGGGTTGCGCCCGGAAGTTTAAAATCCAGACAATGCCTGAAGAAACACCCCCTCGCGATAAGCTTGGGGGCGTTCTTGTTTTCTGCCGGAGATGCTGGCTGTGACATCCGCGATCGCGAGCAATCCAGCTTGCTCATGCAGACGACTGAACTACTTCCAGAACCCCGGTGTGGCCATCATCAAAAAACGTAGCCAGAAACAACCGCAGTCAGCGCATGCCCGACTCGACTACTGACATCTTTCTGCGTTTTTGACAGGAACAGGAACTGATGGCGAGCCAAGTTCAACCACCTTTATTGAACAGCTCTTTTGAGCGGGTTCAATAAAAATCGACGCCTCATAGTCCTTATTCTCTTCCGGCACAAAGCTTCCAGACACCGAACACTGGTACAACCTGCCGTTATACGCCACCCCCTCGGGGGTCGTCAGCAATACCAATGTAAACGGCTTATCTGCAGTCACATAAAGCTCTCCTGCGCTCTTGCCGTCACGCGGCGCTCCAGGCATGTTCAGTGACCGCCCTCGATAACCGCTGCTGCCAAAGATTCCTCCAAATACCGTGCCCGCACCTGGCGCACTCCAATCGATGCACGCCTTTTCCGGCACAGCTTTGACAAGCATGTTTGCTACGACTCTGAGCCGTGCACGTGCTCCGTCTTTGGGTTCGTCTGCTGCTTTGAATTGCGTTCCGAGATCCGCACAACCACTGAGGAGTAGTGCAATTACTGGCAATGCCAAGTTATTCATCTCTTTGACTTCTATTCAGATGTTAATTTCTCACAATTGATGATTCCTCGTTAAACAAGAGCAATCACTGCCTAACGAATATTGGCATCCTCAACGTTACTACGATGAATACATGCAGGCAGATTTGTATATGACTTTTGGTTACAGATGAGCGCAGTTCTTCCTGAATAGACGAATCCCTTTCTCTGCATGCACTGTTCAACTTCTGCATATATATTCATGTTGATTTTCCCGTATATCGCGACACTATCCGCCGGGAGAATCCATCCACATCCACGAAGTTCATCAACTACACCTGAAAACTGATAGCCTGGCTTGTGCCACTGTTCAGCAGGATGAGGAGGCGGCTGAAAAGGCTTCTGGGCGGCACACCCGGTCATTTCGACCATCATTGTCGCAATCATCCCCAACCTTATCCATATTGAAGTCACTGACTAGCCCCCTTATTTTACTGGTTGAAGAATGGGAATCGTACCTCCCCAATAATTCCCACATTGAGCAGCACTGGATTTCCCGTAGCAGTTATGCACGGTGAATTCTCCCCCCATGACATTTTTCACTTCACGGAACCATGTACTTCCATCGGGAATAGTTCCACCTGTTCCTGGATTTCCTCCAATCCATCCTCCGACAGGATCCGCCCAATGATTCTGCAGTTGCAGGTCAGGTCAAGGTGCCAAAAAGCCTCTGGATCTCTTCAGGTACGCATCCCATTTTTTTACCTATTTTTATTTTTCTAAGCCAGAATTTCGTTTTCAATTCAATGTCGTCAATACCGTTCTTTTCAAAAAACATGGCTAGGCTTTCGCAAAAATCATTTAGCGTCCCTCCATATGCTCGGTATTCACATTTATCCTCAGGAAGAAATACGGTTTCACCCGCAAAAAAATCGCCATTTGAAATCAAATATCTCAATAGCAATAAAGCATCTGCCATTCTTTTTTTATCTGATTTATCAAAAGGATGATCATTAACGTCATACGAAACAATGCCAATTATTTGACTAAAAAATATAAGATCTACGTCGCCCTCCTCATATAGACCGTCGATCATTTCCAAGGCGTACTCTTTATCGTCCATTGTCAATTCCCAATATGTACTTTGTAGTCTTTCCCACGGGCAGGGAAAACGTCAATTGTTTTCCCCCCTGTTGTTGATTCGTTTCTTAAGCCGACTCGTGTCCCATCCGCTAAAACTTTCATCGTGCCATCGTAACCCCTAGCAGCAACGTCTTTAGCTCCCACTACAATTTTGGAGAATAGCGAGATCAGCTCTTCTTCAGAACTTACATTGAAGGCATTTCCCTTGTTCTCAAAGGGAGTTCCAGTTCCACGAACAAGAGTGCGTACCTCCTGCGCATCCAAACTAGAAGATTTCGCTTCTGATTCCCCTGCTTGAGAGCCCTGATTGCCATTGCCAGTAGAAGCATAAACGTTCGACGGAATGGTGATCGAGGGTGACAACACACATCCAAAACCTGGAATGCATATAGGAATGGAAGGCGTAATCACTGCCCCTGCAGTGCCAGATGGCCCGCCGAAATCGCCAGCGTCTCCCCCCGGCAAGTCTGACGGCAACGCATTTGGTCCATTTCTAAGAATTAAAGCGGCGAGGTTCAATGCCCCTCGCCCCGCAGATCCCAACTGTTCCTTCGTGAAGTCGATTGCCCGGTCGCTCAGGTCCTTCCACGCATCGCTGTCTCCATAAGAGAACAATCCAGTCTGCCGAAGCTTTCTTTGTTCATCAAAGTTTTGCGCGCCACGCATCTCGGATTCCACGAGGGCCGCTTTGTTTGGATTGTCATCAGAAAGGCCTGCCGAGCAATGCGTCATTGCACAAACGGCATCGGCCAACCTCGCCTTCTCCTCGAGGGTCTTCCCCTTTTGCAATTGCAACAGGGCAGCCGTTTCATCAGGATGAAGCTGACGATTGTTCAAATCCACGTTAAAAGCACTGGCAGCACCGGCACTACTGCCAACAACAGCACCAAGCCCGGCAGCAGCGGCCAGAGATATGGCGCTTTCCACCGCATCTGGCAGCTCCATCTTCTTTATCTTAATCGCAATATCCGGCATAAGAGAAGCGCTTGCAGCGGCTCCCAGGGCGCCACCAACACCTCCTGCCAATGCTCCAATTGCAGTATGTGCAGCCACCCGATAGACACCTCCATCAGCCCACTTCGCTGCTTCCGCCGTCAAGTTATCTGCTGACGCCTGGTCGCCGTCGAGCGCGGCTTTCTTTGCGGCCTCCTGGAACTCCTTCTTCTTGGTTTCGGCATAATCGCCAATTGCTTTCGCAGCCTGCTGCCCAAACGCCTGCGTAATCTTCGCCTGCGCCTCCACATCCTGGCGCAGTTCATCCCCGTTCCAGTTCTTGCTCAGGCTGTTGCTGCTGTCTTTGCCGGTACGCACGCCCTGGTCAAGCGAAGCAATAGTTTGATCGGATGTCTGGCCGGCCTTTTCTTGTTGAGCGTTGGCATCGGTGATCGTCACCGCGCCGCCGGAAACACCACTTCTCGTCGTGCTGCGCTCATCGCCGGAGGTGCTGCCGATACCAAAACCTCCACCGGGCTTGCCTTGCGACGGATCAGCCCAATTGCCGCCACCCGCGCTCACGCTCTGGCTCTCGGCCTTGTACTGGCTGCGGTTCTCGATCTCGCTCACTGTCAGCGTGCCGGTGGTCAGGCTGTTCTTGCCGTCTTCCACCGCCTTGTCGGTGCTCGCGATCTTGGCGCCCTTGAGGTCGGTGTTGCCCTTGACGTTGACCTGGAAGCCGCCGTCGCCGGCGCTGATCCCGGATTGCTCGCCGACGCTGGCGTAGTCGGCGTTGACCTTGCTCTGGCCGGCGCTGACGCTGCCGGAGAAACCGGCGCCTATCGTCATGCTGCCGCCCAGGTTCTGGTCCTTGCTGGCGAAGGTGCTGGTGTCTTGCACGCTGGCGATGTTCAGGTCGCGGCCGACGTTGGCCACCACCTGATTTCCCTCCACCGTGGCGCCGGTGAGGTTCGTGTCGCGACCGGAATCCAGGCTCGCTTGGCCGCCAGCCTTCAGATGAGTCAACGTGTTGGCCACATCCTTGCCATCGCTGTTGCCACGGCTGCCTGCGGCATTGGCGGTGAAGCCGAAGGCCGCGCCGCCCTGCCCGAACTGGATCGCCAGGCCAACGCCATAGGAAGACGATGATCGCGAGCTATGCTGTTCGTCCACATTCTGTGCGGCCAACAGGTTGATGTCATTGTCGGCCTTCAGCGCTAGGTTGCCGCCGGCCGTGATGTCGCTGCCCTGGATCGTGATGTTGCTGTTGACGCCATCGCCGGTGGCCCGAATGCTGGTGTTTCCGCCCGAGCCGACCGTGGAGCCCTTCTGCATCACGCTGTTCTGTTCGGTGGTGCTGCCGTTCTCGCTGCCGCCGGCGGTGATGCTCAAGCCGAAGCCTGCCGACTTGGGATTGGCGGCGGCAGCCTGCGCGCCCTGAGCGGCGTCGTACAGCGACATGCCTGCCGTCGCCGCCGCGAGCGCCTTCATGCGCCCGTCCTTGGTTTTGCCGGCGGCTTCGCCCATCTGCTGCACCGTCTGCAATGCAGAAATGATCGGGCTGGTGACGGCAACCGTCACGCCGCTCATCTTGTATTTTTCTTCCGTGACGGTCTTGACGGCTTCCGCTGCCGCGACGATGTTCACCGCTTTGGCCGCGATGTCGATGTCGCCACGCGGAGCCAGTACATCGCTGCCGACCTGGTTGTATTGGTTACCCGCGACCAGCGTTACGTTGCCATCCGTCGCCCCCACCGTAGCCGCGCTCGCCGTCGTGCTGTTGCGCGTGTAGTTGGAGCTCTGCATCTTGCTGCCCACCGTCACGCCCAGGCCGCCGCCGCTGAAGACGCCCGAGGTCGTCTCCTTGCGGTAGTGCGATTCGCTGCTGGCGTCGGTGGCGGCAATAATGTTGATGTCGTTGCCTGCCGTGACTTGCGTGCCCTGGGTGGACACCACGTCGCTGCCGGTGATGTTGGCGTTGCGCCCCGCCGCCAACACCGTGGTGTTGCCCGAGAAGGTGCTGCCGATCTGGTTGCTGTAGCTGCTGGCGTCGTCGGTCTGGGTGGTCGAGCCGGAGAGGATGCCGCTGCTGCTGTGCTGGTGCTGGTCGCGCGCGCTGGCCGACTCGTTGGCGGTGCCGATGTTGAGGTCACGGCCGGCAGTGGCGGCCAGCGCGGCTTGCGCCACCACCTGCGTGCCCTGGGCGTTCAGGTCGCGGCCTGCGGTGATGTTGACGTTGTTGCCGTTGACCTGGGTGCCTACGTCCTGGCTGGCCGTCAGGGTGGCGCGGTTCACGCCGCTCTCGCGGGTGCCGTGCGCGCCGTTGGACTCGTCGACGAAGTTGGGGCCGGTCAGCGCGCCGACCCAGTTGGAGGCGCCGCTGTCTCTGGCCCAGTTGATCTCCTGGCGGTAGCCCTGGTTGACCGTGCCGAGATTGACGTCGCGCCCGGCCGACAAGGCGGCGTCGCCGGTGGCGCCGATCACGGCGGCGTTGGCGACCAGGTCGCGCCCGGCCGCGATCGTCAGGTTCTTGCCGGTGACGCTGGCGACCTGGCTGATGTTGGCGCCGGTGGTGACGGCATTGGCGGTCTCCACGCGGGTACTGTTGATGTTGATGTCGCGGTTGGCGGCCAGCACCACGGCGTCGCTGCCGTCGATGGCGCCGCCCAGGTTGTTGATGTCGGTGGCCGCTGAGAGCACCGTATTGGCGCCCGAGATGCGGCCGCCCAGGTTCTGGATGTTGTCCGCCGCCAGCGAGACGTTCTGGCGCGCGGCAATCGTGCCGCCGCTGTTGACGATGTCCTGCGCGGTCTGGAAGGCCACGTTGTTGCCGGCGATCAGCGTGCCCTGGCCGGTCACCTGCACGCTGGTGGAGCGCAGGTAGACCTGCGGAACCAATACCTCCTGCGTGCTGCCGTCGGCCAGCGTCACGGTCTGCTTGACCATCCAGACGATGTCCGAGGTCAGCTGCGCGATCTGGGCGTCGGTCAGCGCCACGCCGACCGTGTAGTTGAAGGCCTGCGCCTGTTGCACGCCGGCGTTCATCAGCGCCATGTATTGCGCTTCGTTGTTGCTGTAGCCGGCCAGGTAGCGCTGGCCGATGGCCTGCTGGATCTGCTGCTGCACCAGTTGTTGCTCGTAGAAGCCGTCGCCGAGTTTCTTGACGGTGCTGTCGGGCGTGCTCTGCAGCTGGTTGAGCATGAAGTCCGACGACAGCCAGCTGCGGTAGTTGGCGAATTGCGGATCGGTCTCGACCAGCGGGCTGTTGCCCGGCGTGGTATTGATGCGGTACAGCGCGTTGTTGGGCAAGCTCAGGTTGAGATTGGCGGTACGCATGCTCATGGCGGGCGCGGCCTGTCCGGAAGCGCCCGAGACCGGCGTGGCGACAGCCCGCACCGAACTGCTGCGTGAAGGCGCCGCGCCATTGGTGGGCGTGATATCCAGCTGGAAATTGGTGACAATGGTCTGCGACTGATAAGGCGCGTCGTCGTAGCGGCGGTCGTCGGCGCTAAAGGCGTGGCTCTTGATGTAGGTGTAGCTGGCCGAGCCGCTCGAGGTCACGCTTTGCACGCCCAGCGGGCCGGTGTTGTTGATTGCGGTGCCGTTGACGCTGTTGCCGGCCACCGTGCCGCCGGCGATGATCTGGCTGGCGTAGTTGTTCACCGCGCCGGCGTTCAGGTTCATGTTGCCGCCGGAGGTGATCATGCCCGGATCGCTCCGGGTGACCACGGTGCGGGTGATCTGCTCGGTGCCGTCGTAGATGGTCCATTCGCGGGCCGAGCGGCCGCGCACGTTGTTGTTGAACGCGTCGATTCTGCCGTTGAGGACCTGCAGCGCGGCTATAAACGCGTCCTGCTTGGGTTTCCAGACGGCATAGGCGGCTTGCCAGGCGGCGTAGACCGCCGGATCAGGCGTGATGGTGTTGCAAGACTCCCAGCACATTTGGGTCGGCTGCGGCTCTCCGCCCGGGCTCGGGCCCGGATCCTGCGGCGGCGTCACGCCCATCACCGCCCAGATCCTGTCGCCTACGCCGTAGTTGATAATTTCCGGATAAAAAGTCACCCCTTGTTCGCTGCCTGGCGTGCCGTCCATCCAGCCGGGCACATAGGCCGGCGCGATGGCGTTGTCGCCGTATTTCATGCCGCGCGAGTAGTCGAACGGCGGACCGTAACGCTCAACCGGATAGTCGCTCGACGGCAAGACCAGCCTGAAGTTGTCCTCATCCCCCATGTCGCGCCAGTTGGTCGGGCCGACCACTTGCCCCGAGCCCAGGTTGACCAGCCGCGCGCTGTTGCCGTCGATCAGGTTGGACGAGCCGTTGAGACGGTAGGTGACGATGCGGTTGCCCGGCCCGGTCTGGTCGGTGGTCTGCAGGTGCGCATTGGTGTTGTTGATGGTGGCGGCGGCGATGCTCAGGTTGCCGTCGGCGTTGACCGTGGCGCTGCTGTTATTGAGCTCGCCCGCCATGCCGGTGGCTTTCTTCGACGCATCCAGCGCGCCGCCGATGGCCATGTCGCCGGCCGAATAGATCAGCGCGTGCTCGCTGTTGTTGATCACCCCTGCGCCGATATCGAGCCGGTTGCGCGCCGCGATGACGGCGGCGGTGGTGACGCCGTTGACGGTCTCGGCGGTGTTGTTGAGCACGTCCGCGCCGATGGCCACGTTGTCGCCATAGATGCGGCCGGTGCCGATGTTGTTGACGGTGCTGCTTTCGATGACGGTGTTGGCGCCGTCGATCAGGCCGCGGTTGATGAAGGTGTGGACGTCGGTCGCCTTCAGCTTGAGCGTATTGGCAACCAGGGAGCCGTTGGCCTGGTTGTCGACGGTCGCGGCGGTCAGCGCCAGCGTACCGCCGGCAGCGAGCTTGCCGGCATTGGCGAACGTGCCGCCGACATTCACCGTGGCGTCGCCGGTGGCGGCGATCTGGCCGGTGTTGGTGACGGATCCGGAGAGATCGATCGCCAGATCCTGCTGGCTCACGACCTTGCCGTTTCCGGACAGGGTTGCGGCCGTCATGCTCACCTGCCGTCCCGCGATGAGGGTGCCGCCCTCGTTGCTCACGGCCAGCGTTTTCACCGCCTGCGCGTCGCTGACCGCGACTGTGCCCGCCGACGACAGCAACCCGGAAGTGTTGTCGACGCTGCCGCCCGAGTTGAGGGCAAGCGAGGTGTCGGTGCGCATCGCCCCCTGGCGATTGGAAACGTCCTGCGCCGTGATGGCCACAGAAGCACCCTCGATGCCGAGCCCCTGTCCCTGGGTGCTGTCATTGCGCAGCGTCGCGGCCTGCACCGTCACGGCTCCGTCGGACCTCAGCACCCCGTTTGAGTTGTCGGCCGTGCCGCCGGCGACGTTGATGTCCAGCGCCGTTCTGGCCTGCAGGGTTCCGCCGCTGTTGCTGAGCCTGGATGCGTTCACGCCTGCGCTCGCAGTCGATCCGATGACGCCGGCGTCGTTGTCGACGCTGGTTGCCGTCAGGCCGAGGTCACCGGCGGCGCTGACGTAGCCGTTGCGATTGATCAGCGCGCCCGCCTTCATCGTCAGCGCACCCTGGGAGAGGATGCCCCGGGCGGATCCGGAATTGATGTTGCTGATCGCCTGCCCATTGGCATCGATGCTGACGCTTCCCAATGCCTGCAGCAAGCCGCCGTCGTTGTTCAGGCTGCCGCCCGATACGATCAGCGCGTTTTGCGCCACGATGCTGCCCTGCGCATTGCCGATGGTCCGCGCCCGGGTATCGATGCTCACGTCGGTGGCGGAGATCGAGGCGCCGGCGTTGTCCAGTCCGGAACTGCTCAGGGCCAGCGCCCTTGCCGCTTCGATCCGGCCGCGATTGGTCACCAGGGCATCGGTCGTCACGTTGAGGGAGGCCTGCGACGAACTGAGCGTGCCGCGATTTTCCAGGGTGCCGGCCTTGATGGCCACGTCACTGTCGGCGCCCATCGTGCCGGTGTTTTGCACGGTGTCGGTCGCGCGCACCGTCAACGTACCGGTCGCGCCGATGCTGCCGCTGTTTTCCAGGCGGCCCTCGGCCGTCAGCACCGCGTCGCCGGCTGCCGCGCCGACGGTGCCGGCATTGCGCACCCCCACGCCATGTTCGGTCGAGGCCAGGTAGATGTGGCGCGCATACATGCCGCCCAGCTGCGCCACATCAATCGCCACGCCCGGCGCCGCATCGGATGGCGCGACGCCCGCCACGACCTGGCTGTGATCTGCGTTGACGGTGTTGAGCCCCGCCGACACCTTGAGATCCTGCGCCCACACGCCGGCGTTGATGCGCACGGCGCGCGCGATGATGTCGGCGTAGTCGGCGCCGCTCGCGTCCAGGCCCGCGCCATCTACCGTCACTACCCCGCCTGCCACCCGGTAGGCCTCGAGGCTGCCGCCGGCGATCACCGGCGTGCCGGTCGTCAGCGTGATGCGATTGGCGTTGATGAAGCCGCAACCCGAGCAGGTGATGCCGGCCGCATTGGCGATCACCACCTGCGCACGCTGGCCGGCGACTTCCACGTATCCGCGCAGGTAGCTGGGGTTGGCTGAGTTGACCTGATTGACGATCACACGCGCCGCCCCGGTGGCCAGCCACGGATTGGCCTGCACATAGCCGCCCAGCTGGGTCTGCGTGGCGGCGCGGGCATTGTTGAGGATGGCGCCGTTGGCGCCGACGTCGAATTGCCGATAGGAGTTCACCGACACGCCGGCCGTGTTGGGGGTCTGGATGTTCACCACCGGCACGCCATTGCCCGAGGACAGCACCGTAGGCTGCTGGCTGCGCGGGGCATTGCGGTCGCTGTAGATCTGCGCATGCGCGACTGTCTGGAATGCGGTGGCCATCACCACCGCCAGCAGGCAAAAGCGCAATGCCGGCAACGATGTGCCACCGGTTGCGGCGCACGGAGATGAACGTGCCGCTCCCGGCGTGGATGCGTTTTCCGCGACGGCCATAGGCTCGCCACGGCGCCGATTGAAGACGACCTTGTAGCGCAGACGATTCAAGTGATGCCCCTTTGGATTCTTGTTTTCAAGTTGGCATTGCGCCTCGGACCCCATCCGATGGCGGCGGACATGCCGTACGGCAAGAATTAGCTTGCCAAGGGGCAAGATGTTAATTTATGTTAAGCGGCATGTGCAAAAATTCTCGTGAAATGGTAATTAGATGTTAAGTAAAAAATAATTAATCACTGATTTTCACAACACAATTTTCTTTTTGATAATCCATTTTTCCGGTTTTGCACTCGCTGCATGTCGGAACGACAACCTGAAATGCCTCCTCGTTTTCCTCCCCTGCACCTGGCGTTGCTGCTCGCGCTTGCCTTCCCATGCACAGCCGTCTTCTCCCAAACCGCCGCCAACCAGGAACAGCTGCAACGCGAACGCGAGCGCGTCTTGCGCCAGCAACAGGAGCAACGTCCCGACGTCACGCTGGGCGCGCCGGCATCCGGCACGGACGCGCCGCTGCCCTTCCCCGATGAAGAGCAACCATGCCGCAGGATCGATTCGATCACACTGGAGGGCAATGCCGCCGGCGAATTCCGGTTTGCGTTGGATAGCGTGAACGGTACCGACGGCGCCGTCGGCCGCTGCCTCGGCAGCAAGGGCATCAACACGGTCCTGGCACGCGTACAGAATGCGGTGATCGCCCGCGGCTACACCACCACCCGCATCCTCGCGATGCCGCAGGACCTGGCTACGGGCAGGCTGACCCTGACCGTCATTCCCGGCCGCGTGCGCAACATACGCTTTGCCCCCGGCGCCGATCCGCGCGGCACCGCCGCCAATGCGCTGCCGGTCTCGCGGGGTGACATCCTCAACCTGCGCGCCATCGAGCAAGGCCTGGAAAACTTCAAGCGCGTGCCGACCGCGCAAGCCGATATCCAGATCACGCCGTCCGAGGACGAGGGGGCGCAGGCGGGTGACAGCGACCTGGTGATCCAGTACCGCCAGGAGTTCCCGTTCCGCCTGACCGCGACACTGGACGACGGCGGTTCACGCGCCACCGGCAAGTACCAGGCGGGGTTGACCCTGGCGTACGACAATTGGTGGACGCTCAACGATCTGTTCTACGTCAGCCTCAACCGCAGCCTGGGCCACTACGGCGACGAAGGCAGCAACGGCTACACGCTGCACTACTCGCTGCCGTTCGGTTACTGGCTGTTCTCCGCCACCATGTCGGGCAGCAAGTACCACCAGACGGTCGCCGGCGCGTTCGAGAATTTCGTCTACAGCGGCCGCTCTGAAACCACCGAGCTCAAGCTCTCGCGCATCATCCATCGCGACAGCGCGAGCAAGACCACGGTGCAGGCCAAGGGCTTGCTGCGCACCGCCTACAATGCCATCGACGGCGCTGAGATCGGCCCGCAGCAGCGGCGCACCACAGCGTGGGAGGGCGGCATCAACCATCGCCGCTTCATCGGTGAAACGACCATCGACGCCACGCTGGCCTATCGCCGCTCGCTCGATCGCCAGGGCCCTGAGCCGGCCAGCGAATTCGACCTGCCGCAAATCGCCACGCGCTATGGCCTGTGGCTGGCAGACGCATCGCTGAATGCGCCCTTCCAGTGGGGACCTGCGAAGCTGCGCTATGCAGGCGTCGCGCGCGCTCAATGGAACCGGGGCGCGTTGCCGCCGCAGGACCAGTTCTCCATCGGCGGGCGCTATACGGTAAGGGGATTTGACGGCGACCTGACGCTGCAGGCGGAGCGCGGCTGGTTCGTTCGCAATGAACTGGCGGTGGCCCTGGGCCAAAGCGGCCAGGAGCTCTATGCCGGCGTGGACACGGGACAAGTCTCCGGCCCCAGCGCGCAATTCCTCACGGGCCGCCGGCTGACCGGCGCGGCCGTCGGCTTGCGCGGTGCGCTGTACAAAATGTCTTACGACGCGTTCCTGGCTACGCCTTTGGCGCGACCGGACAATTTCACGACGGCGCGGGTGACCGGTGGCTTCAGCGTGTCCTGGATGTTCTGATTGGCGATGCGGGCATTTCGGCCGGATCTGACGGCCGCTCCAAACAATCCTGATGCGGCATGTGGCAAGGACCTGGCGCGCGCCCCGGCCGGGAACGGGCCTCAGGAAGCCAGCTTCAGCGCGTTGACCACCAGCGCGAGCGCCGGCGATTTCTGGCGGCTTGCGTAATACAGGTGGTAGCCCGGAAAACTCGGCCACCAGTCCTCCAGCACGGCAATCAATCTCCCTGCGTCCACATGCGGCGCCACCAGGTCATGCGGCACATAGGCCAGGCCGATGCCGTCCAGCGCCGCCTGCAGCATCAGGAAGGTGTTGTTGAACACCGCCTGCCCCTGCACCCGGACGTTGAGTTCCTGTGCGTCACGCGCGAAATCCCATGCGTAGAGGCCGCCTAAGGTCGGCAAGCGCAGGTTGATGCAACGATGCTCGGTCAATTCGCGCGGGTGCGACGGCGCCCTGCGGTTGGCCATGTAGGCCGGCGAGCCGACTACCGCCATGCGCAGCGGCGGCGCGATCGGCACGGCGACCATGTCTTTTTCGACCAGGTTGCCGGTGCGCACGCCGGCATCAAAATTCTGGGCCACGATATTGACCAGACCATAGTCGATGCTGAACTCCACCTGCACATCGGGATTGGCGTGCAGCATGGGAAGCAGCTTGGGCCACAGGACGGTGACGATCGCATGGTCGTGGGCGGTGATGCGCACCACGCCCGCGGGCTTGTCCCGCAGCGCGGTGAGCGCCTCGATCTCGGCGGAGATCTCGCTGAAACGGGGCGCCAGGGTCGCCAGCAGGCGCTCGCCGGCTTCGGTGGTCGACACGCTGCGCGTGGTCCTGGTCAGCAGGCGGATGCCCAGGCGCGCCTCCAGGCCCAGCATGGCGTGGCTGAGCGCGGAGCGCGACATCCCCAGCTGCGCGGCGGCGCGCGTGAAACTGCGTTCTCGCGCGACCACGACGAAGGCCTGCAGGTCATTCCAGTTTTCGCTCTTCATTGGTGAATTGTATGCACAAGCGCATGCGGATTTAACCCCCTACCGCACAAATAGTCCGCTTCCTACAATCGGTGCATCCACTGAGCAAAGGACCTCGCTATGAAAATCGCCCGCAATGGCAGCCAGCCCTCCGTCAAGGGCCCCTCCGACTATTTCACCGGTTCGGTACGCATCGACAGCTTCTTCCAGGCCGAGGAGCCGGCGCGCAGCGGCGGCGCCATCGTGACCTTCGAACCCGGCGCCCGCACCGCGTGGCATACCCATCCCCTCGGACAGACGCTGGTGGTGACCCACGGCGTGGGCTGGACCCAATGCGAAGGCGGCCCCCGTATGGAAATCCGCGCGGGCGACGTCGTCTGGTGTCCATGCCGCCGACGACACTGGCACGGCGCGACCGACAAGACCGCCATGTCACATGTCGCCATCACCGAGATGCTCGAGGGCAAGAACGTGGAATGGCTGGAGCACGTGACCGACGAGCAGTACCTGTCCGGCCCGGTCGTCACCGACTGAACAGGCGGCCCATGCACAACAAGGAACAAGGAACAAGGAACAACGATGACCGAAGAACAGACTCTCTCCGCAAGACAACAGGCGCTGGTCCCCGTGGCGGCATTTGCCGCCACGGGCGATCTTGCCCGGCTCGGTCCCGCGCTCAGGCGCGCCCTGGACGCCGGCCTCACTGTCAGTGAAACCAAGGAAACCCTGGTGCAGATGTACGCCTATGCCGGTTTTCCGCGCAGTCTCAATGCCCTGGGCGAATTGATGAAGGTAGTGAGCGAGCGCAAGCAACAGGGAATCGACGACGCACCCGGTGCCGAGCCCGGCCCCGCTCCGACCGGCGACGAGCTGCTCGCCGCAGGCACTGCCAACCAGACCCGCCTGAGCGGCGCCCCGGTCAAGGGACTGTTGTTCGATTTCGCGCCGGCCATCGACTTCTTCCTCAAGGCCCATCTGTTCGGCGACATTTTCTCGCGCGACAACCTGGATTGGCGTAGCCGGGAGCTGGCGACCGTGAGCGCGCTGTCGGCGATGACGGGAACCGAAGCGCAGTTGTCGGCGCACATCCGCATCAGCATGAACGTCGGGCTGACGGCGCCGCAGCTGCGGCAGGCGGCAGCGATCCTCGGCAAGGAAGTGGATGCCGCCGCCGGCCGCCGCGCCGGTGACGCGATCGATCGCCTGCAGTCACCGTGAAGATGACGCAGGCGCGGCAGCTTGTGTGACGGACGCTGATCGCATCAGCCGTCCAGGAGATGTGAAGCCGTCAATGAAAAAGGGATTGCAAGCCAGGCTTGCAATCCCTTGTTGTTTCGACGCCGCTTTGGCGCGCATGAATCAGTGCACCACCCCGGCGTGCTCCACGTAGTGGCTTACCTCGGCGGCAACCGCCGTGAACAGTTGCTTCAACTCAGCCAGCTGCGGCTGCGCGCTTTGCGGCGGCTCGGCCTTGGAAAGTTGCTCGATGGCTTTCAATTGTTCGGTCAGCGGACCGGCGCCGACCAGTGCGGTCATGCTCTTGAGGCTGTGCGCCTCGCGCTTGACCTGCTGGGCGTCGTCGGCGGTGATGGCTTGTTCGAGGCGGCCGAAGGTGGCCGGGGCGCTCTTTGCGAAAGTGCCGAACATGTGGCGGCAAGCGGCGGCGTCGCCGCCCATGGCTTCCAGCAGCGGCTCGGGATTGATGTGCTGGTATGGGTTGTCGTTCATGCGTTTCCTCCCTTTGGCCAACGCAATATACGCAAGCATTGCATTTTCACCAACGCCTATTTGACGCCGATGCGGCGCAGGGGTTCGACCGCCTGCGCCGTTTTTTTTGCGACATTGACTGTAACGTAACCAAGCACGTAACCGGCGTCAATGAAAAGTCACGTTCCGGACGGAAATAGTTCAGCCTTGCGCCACAGTCGCGCTGCCGCTGTCGCTGCGCGAGCCGGACCACATGACCGCCAGTGATGCCACACAGGCAAGTGCTCCCGCCAGGAAAGCCGCCGGATAGCCATACCAGCCGATCACCACGCCCACCACAGGGCCGGTCAGGCCCGAGGCGACGTCGATGAAGGCCATGAAACAAGCCACCGCGATGCCGCGCGAATGCGCCGGCACGCGCGCCATGGCCTGCACGCCCATGGACGGGAACACCAGCGAGAAGCCGATGCCGGTCAGCACCGATCCCGCCAGCGCCGCCATCGGGTCATGCGCCAGCCACAGCAGCAGCTGGCCGCACAACTCGATGGCCACCGACACCGCGCCTACCCTGGCGCCGCCGATCTTGTCGGGCAAGTGCGCGAAGAACAGGCGCACGCCGATATAGCCGGCCGAGAAACCGAGGATGGCGTAACCGGCGCCCAGCCAGCCGTAGCTGCCATACAGCAGCACCAGGAAGCTGGTGAGGATGGCGAACGGCATCGCCGCCAACGCCAGCGCCAGGCCGAAGCGCCAGATCAGCGCCAGCGCGCCGGTAAAGGACAAGCCCTGCGCATGCCCGCGCGTCACCGCCAGCGCCGTCAACGTGCGCGCCACGGCGAAACCCACCAGCGGCAGCACGATCGTGGTCCAGGCGACGCCGGCGAAGCCGAAGCGCTGCTGGATCGCTATCCCGAGCGGGCCGCCCAGGCCCAGCGCGGCAAACATGGCGATCCCCTGCCATGCCATCACCTTGCCGGTCTTGGCCACGCCCACGCGGCCGATGCCCCAGGTCATGGTGCCGGTCAGGAACAGGCTCTCGGCAGGCCCCATCAGCAGGCGTCCCAAGGTCAGCACGGCGATGCTGGACAGCGGGTCGGCGATCCGGGTCGAGGCCAGGTAGAGCAACCCGGCGCAAGAGGCCAGCGGCAGCCCCAGCGACACCGATTGCTTGGGCCCGTGGCGATCGCAATAGGAGCCGGCGAACTTGCGCGTGAAGATGGTGGCGAAGGACTGGATGCCGATGATCCAGCCCACCACGGCGGCGTTGTAGCCCAGCGTCCCGTTCACATGCAGCGGCAAGGCCGGCAGCGGGATGCCGATGGAGAGGAAGCCCGAAAACACGATCGCCACCAGCGGCAACAGGTTGCGGGCGGCGGAACGTCCTTGCAGCTCGGTTTGAATGTTCATCGTCATGATCAGCCTCGCGCCCGGATGCTCACCGGCGCCGCGATGGACGACGGCTGGCGCAAGGAATGGAAGGAATAGAAGAAATGGACGCAATCAATTGCCGCGGCGGTCGCGATGGCGTTGCCGGAGTTCGGTTGCGAATAGGAGGGAGTGGAGTGGCCTGCATGCGCGCACAAGTGCGCCGGCCGGAACAGTCGTTTCAAGTTTTCACCATAGCGTCTGTGGCACCGCGGGCGAACGTGGTCGCGCTTGGCTGCGGTGCCGGGGGACGCGTTGGTTGACGTGAACGCTTACGTATTTCCGGTGCGCCCTGCCCGCGTCGGACCGGGATCCGGAAATATTTGCGGCGATTATACAGAGATTGCGCGGGCTTGCCACGCGATCGTCATCACCGCCGGCGCATACCGTCTATCGATACCGCAACCTTGACCGCGCGCGCACCTCCGGGCGGTGCCTGCTCCGCCCGGGCGCCGGCAAAAAGAAAGCCCGCTTACGCGGGCTTTCTTCACTGCCATTGCTACATCAACTTCTGCTTCTGCTGCTGTTTCTACTGCTACTTCCGTTGCTACAGCTTCGGTACAGCTTTGCTTCTACTGCCTGTGATGCTCTGCTACATCTACAACAGGTACAGCCACTTCTACTTCCATTGCTACTGCTCTGCTACTACGGTGCGGCAGCCCGCCGGACATCGGTTCAGGCTGCGGCGCGTTCCAGGCGTTGCACGTTGTCGTCGAAGGCGCCGATCTCGATCTTGCGGGGCTTCAGCGCTTCCGGGATCTCGCGCACCAGCTCGATGTTGAGCAAGCCGTTTTCGATGCTCGCGCCGGTCACCTTGATATGGTTGGCCAGCTGGAAGCGCTGCTCGAAATCGCGGGCGGCGATGCCGCGGTGCAGGAAGTTGACCTGCTTGTCTTCCTTCTGCTTGCGGCCGGTAATCTTCAGGGTTTCGTTCTCGGTTTCGATCTCGATCTCGCTGCGGGCGAAGCCTGCCACAGCCATCGTGATCCGGTATTTGTCTTCGGCCACCAGCTCGATGTTGTACGGCGGATAGCTCGGCTGATCAGCGCGCTGGGCATTGTCGAACATCTGGGCCAGGCGATCGAAGCCGATAGCGGTACGGTACAAGGGGGAGAAGTCGAAGCTACGCATAAAATATCCTTTCAAAGTAAGCGATGATTTGTTCGCAGACCTCGCGTTTGAGCATCTGCTGTTACCGATCTAGGGACAGGCGTTTTTCTTTTCAAGAGATTTTTTTCAAAAAAAAAACCGGCAGCCTCGGCCGCCGGTCATCTCCTCTTTCCCGCGTGAAAAGTTCCGCGTTTTTTAGCGCGCCTGCTCAGATAAAGCCCTTGAAAAAGCGGTCTCCAGCACCATGGATACACGCTCGCGCTCCGATCTCACCATATCGGCGCCCATGGCCAGGCCTTCCATGCTGTAGAAGCGCAGGTCGTGCAGGCCGATGGTCGCCAACGCCACCTTCAGGTAAGGCGTGAGGAAGTCCGCCTGGCGCGCGCCCGGGCCGGAAAACCGCCCGCCCGACACGATGCCCACATACACCGGCCGGTCGCGCAGCAAACCGGCCTTGCCGTCGGGCGTGATGGCGAAGGTGCGGCGCACGCGCACCACATGGTCGATCCATGCCTTGAGCGTGGAGGGCACCGTGTAGTTGTGCATGGGCGTGCCGATCACCACCGCCTCGCTGGCCTCCAGCTCGCGGATCAGCTGCTCCGACAGGGCCAGCGCGCCGCCGGCGGTGCTCTCGTCGCCGGCATAGACGGGCGAGCCGAGCGCGTCGGCATACTCGCTGTCGACGTGCGCGATCGGGTCGGCATACAGGTCGCGCACGGTGACCGCGGCGGCGCCCGAGCGGCCCGCCAGATGGCCGACGATCTGCTGCGACAGCCACCATGCGTTGGAGGCTTCCTTGCGCGGGCTGGCCGAGATGTGCAGGATCTTCATGCCGCGCCTCCGATCGCCTTGCCGAAACGCAGGGCGCCGGTCAGCAGGCCCTGGCGGAAATAGAAGCGCTGCGCCATCGCGTTGGCCATGCCGGTGTCCAGCACCAGGCGCGCCACGCCGGCTTCCTGCGCCACCGCCTCGAGCGCCTTCAACAGGCGTTCGCCCCAGCGCTTGCCGCGCTGGCCTTCGGCCGACACCAGGTCGTCGACGTAGAGGAACTTCCCGTAGACCAGGTTTTCCTGGAAGCGGTAGCCGGCCAGCGCCACTACCCTGCCCTCGTCCCATGCCGCCAGGATGCGGTAGCTTTCGTCGGCGGCGCGGGCGATGCGCTGCATGAATTCATCCTCGCTCGCCAGATGCGGGCGCAGCTCCTGCATGACGGCATAGCAGGCGCGCTTGTCGGCATCGCGGTCGGCGTGGCGCAGCGCCGCGTCGGCGATGCGCCATTGTTTTCCTGTGAGTTCCAGCAGGCGATTACTCATGACACTCCTTCTCATTCATGGACGTTGTTGACCCTGCCATCTTAATTTTCGGATGGCATAATCGGCAGAGCCAAGAAATGACATTTGGACTGGACCATGAAAACCCGCGCCTCCCACGACTTTCTCCAGCTCAACCCGGCCGCCGCCGAGCCCTACTACCGCCAGATCTACCTGCGCCTGCGCGCCGCCGTGGCCGACGGCCTGCTGGCGCCCGGCGACCGCATCCCCTCGGCGCGCGCGCTGGCGGCCGAGCTGGGGCTGGCGCGCGGCACCGTGGAGAGCGCCTATTCGCTGCTGGCGGCCGAAGGCTATATCGAAGCCCGCGGCCAGGCCGGCACCGTGATTGCGGCCGGCCTGCACGCCATGAGCGCCACGCCCGTGGACCATGCGCCGCGGCCGGCCGAGCGCCTGGCGCCCTACGATTTCACGCCGCCGTCGGGCGATCCCGGCGCGGTTCCTCGTCCTTTCCAGATGGGCGTGCCGGCGCTGGACGCCTTCCCGCGCAAGATCTGGGCGCGCCTGGCCGCGCGCGCGGTGCGTGCCACCGGCCCGGCCGACATGCTGTATCCGCCGCCCGCCGGGCTGGATTCGCTGCGCGCCGAGATCGCACGCTACCTGCAGCTTTCGCGCGGCCTGTCGTGCGCGCCGGAGCAGGTCTTCATCACCTCCGGCTACCGCGACACCCTGAACCTCGCCGCGCGCGCGCTGCTCAAGCCCGGCGACAAGGTGTGGGTGGAGGATCCCGGCTATCCGCCCACCGGCGCCCTGCTGGCGGCGGCCGGCATGCAGCTGGTGGGCGTGCCGGTCGACGACGACGGCCTGCAGGTGGGCGAAGGCCGCCGCCTGGCGCCGCATGCGCGCGCGGCGGTGGTCACGCCGGCGCACCAGAGCCCGCTGTCGGTGGCGCTGTCGCTGCAGCGGCGCATCGAGCTGCTGGACTGGGCCTCGCGCAGCAAGGCCTGGATCATCGAGGATGACTACGACGGCGAATACCGCTACGTCAGCCGCCCGCTGCCGGCCCTGAAGAGCCTGGACCGCGACGAGCGCGTGCTCTACGCCGGCACCTTCAGCAAGGTGCTGTTCCCGTCGATACGACTGGCCTACCTGGTGGCGCCGTTGTCGCAGGTGCAACGCTTCGAGGAAACCGCCCGCCATTTCTCCGGCGGCTGCCCGGCGCTCACGCAAGGCATCGTGGCCGCCTTCATGGCCGAAGGCCACTTCGCCCGCCATATCCAGCGCATGCGCCGGCTCTACGGCGAGCGGCGCGAGCTGGCCGCGGCCGGCCTGGAAGCGGTACTGGGAAAATACATGGAGCTGGAAGCCCGCCCCGGCGGCATGCACCTGCTGATGCGGCTGCGCGGCCGCCGCTCCGACCGCGCGCTGGCCGAAAAGATGCGCCAGGACGGCATGTTCGGCCGCGCGCTCTCGGAATGCCTGCTGGCGCCGCGCGCGGGCCTGCCGCCCATGCTGATGCTGAGCTTCACCAACATCGATACGCGACGCAAGGCGCAGGAGCTGGCAAGGCGCATCCTGGCGCTGCTCCAGCCCGGCTAGGCGTTCGCCGGCCCGTCGGCTTATATTTCATGGCCCATATGAAATAGCGGTTCTTGGCACTTCCTGACTGGGCCATGCGTGCGCATCATGGAGCCTGTTCCATCCCCACATCATCAAGGAAAAAGGCCACCCCATGAGCAAGCGCATCGACATGTACAAGAACGCCACCGAGCCCTACAACGGCCTGCTGGCCGTCAACACCTACCTGAAAAACTGCAGCCTGCCGGCCGACCTGGTCGAGCTGGTGTTCCTGCGCGTGTCGCTGATCAACGGCTGCGCCTATTGCATCGACAAGCACTCGCGCGACCTGCTCAAGAGCGGCATGAGCGTGGACAAGCTGGTGTTGGTGCCGGTCTGGTATGAGGCGGGCAAACTGTTCTCCGAGCGCGAACAGGCGGCGCTGGCCTGGGCCGAAGTGGTCACCCGCATCAGCGAGACCGCGGCGCCCGACGCCGACTACCAGGCCGTGACCGCGCACTTCGACGAGCGCGAGTTCTCCGAGCTGACCATGGCCATCTCGCTGATGAACGCGATGAACCGCATGGCGATTTCCGGCCGCATGACGCCGCAGGCCGCCAAGCAGTAAGCCGGCTCAGGCCGCCTTCAGTCCGGCGGCCAGGGTGCGCAGCGCTTCGCGCGTGCGCGCCTCCTTCAGGCGCGAATGCAGCATCACCTGCGCCAGCGGCAGCGGCGGCAAGCCCATCTGCGCGCCCACATCCACCGCCCCGGCCGGCGCGGTCCGGTGCAGCAGCGCCGATACCGCAAGGCCCGCGGTGACTGCCGCGCCCACCGCCTGGATGCCGCCGCCGACGAACACCTCCAGCCACGGAATGCCCGCATCGTCCAGCCGCGCCAGCGACAGTTCGCGGATGCGGCAGGTCGACGAGAAGGTCGCCACCCGCAAGGTGTCGCCCGACCAGCAGTTGCTTTGCGGCGCGGCGAACCAGCCCAGGCGCTCTTCCATCAGCAGCTCCCCGCCCACATCCTGCGGCTCGCGGCGCACGATGGCGGCATCCAGCTCGCCGCGCTCGTATTGCTGCATGACGTCGCGCGAGGAGGCGATCCTCACCTCGATCACCACGCCCGGGTCGTAGCCGTTGACCTGGGCCAGCACCTTGGCGAAGCCGCTGCCGGTGACGTGGTCGCTGATGCCCACCGAAAAGCGCGCCGCGCCCAGATTGAGCTTGCCCAGCGCGCGCTCATGCGCGGCCAGCAGTTCGCGCGCGGCCGGCAGGAAATGCTGGCCGTCGGCCGACAGCCGCACCAGCCGCGGGGTGCGCTCCAGCAGGCGGCGCGCCAGGCGTTGCTCCAGTTTCTTCAGTTTCAGGCTGATCGCCGACTGCGTGCTGTCCAGCGCCTCGGCGGCGCGCGTGAAGCTTTGCATGTCGGCCACCAGCACGAAGGCCTGGATGGCGTCGAGATCGAGCGGTCGTTCCATGGGCTCCCTCTTTGCGATATGGATGGCGGCGATTCAATGATTTAAAAATGAAATCATTGAAATATTCATTCAGTTATTTTTCAAATGATTGAGCGAGCGTACCATGCTTCTCATCGGGCCGCAGCAGCGCGCGGCGCGCCGGAAATTATCAACCTGCCATCACCCAAGGAGATCGCCATGCCCCTCGTCCGAGTATCCCTGCTGCGCGGCAAGCCGCGCCAATACCGCGCCGCCATCCTGGAAAACATCTACCAGGCCATGCTGGAAAGCTTCAACGTGCCCAAGGACGACCAGTTCATGGTGCTGACCGAGCACGATCCGGAAGAACTGGTGTTCAACCGCAGCTACATGAACATCGAGCGGTCGGACGACTTCGTGCTGATCCAGCTCACGGTCAGCAACACCCGCAACCAGGAGCAGAAGAACGCGCTCTTCAAGCGCATCGTCGAGCGCCTGGGCCAGGATCCCGGCGTCCGTCCGGAGGACGTCATGATCAGCCTGGTCGAAGGCGACAAGGGCAACTGGTCGTTCGGCCACGGCATCGCCCAGTACGTAGTCTGAGGCGGCGCATCGGCGGCAAAGAGGCCAAAATCCGGCGCAGTTCGCCGCTGCGCCGGCGCCGCCTTGCTGCTAGGATGTCAGCCATTGACATCGACCGCGGCCCGTCCGCAGCCGCCTTCCATGCCCGATTTGCCGTCCTCCAGCACCCCGCCCATCCGTTCGCGCCTGCCGCGCCTGTGCATGCTTGCCGCCGCAGCCCTGGCCATCGGCCTGGCCGGCTGCTCCTCGTCGAGCAAGTACTACGATCCCGCCAAATCCAACCGCACTGAAACCGGCTTTCGCAACAACTACGCCCAGCCCGAACGCGCGTCGTTCTGGAAATGGCAATGGGAGCGCATCACCCAGGGCCTGCCCCGGCCGCCGGCCAACCACTATCAGTTTCCGGTGGTCAAGCCGGACCTGGCCTGGATCAAGGCCAACCGCAAGGCGCCCAGCGTGACCTGGATCGGCCACGCCACCGCGCTGCTGCAGATCGGCGGACAGAACGTGCTGACCGACCCGATGTTCTCCGAGCGCGCCTCGCCGTTCTCCTTCATCGGCCCCAGGCGCAAGGTGCCGCTGCCGGTGCAGATCGCGGAATTGCCGCACATCGACGTGGTGGTGATCTCGCACAATCACTACGACCACCTCGACCGCGCCAGTGTCGAAAAACTGAGTCTGCAGCCGGGCGGCCCGCCGCTGTTCCTGGTGCCGCTGGGTTTGCGCGAATGGTTCAACGACATCGGCATCACCAACGTGCGCGAGATGGACTGGTGGGACAAGATTTCGCTGGGCAGCCTGGACATCTACTTCGTGCCGGCCGCCCACTGGTCGGCGCGCGGCCTGTTCGACCGTTCGGAGACGCTGTGGGGCGGCTGGGTGTTCCAGAACCTGAAGGTGCCCGCCACCACCGAGACGCCGGTTGCCGAGCAGAGCGAGCCCTACTCGGTCTACTTCGCCGGCGACACCGGCTACTCCAAGGACTTCCGCGACATCGGCGAGCGCTTCGGCCGCTTCGACCTGGCGCTCATCCCCATCGGCGCCTACGCCCCGCGCTGGTTCATGCAGAACCAGCACGTCGACCCGGCGCAGGCGGTGCTGATCCACGAAGACGTGCGCGCCCGACGCTCCATCGGCATCCACTGGGGCACCTTCGAGCTGGCCGACGAAGCGCTGGACGAACCGCCGCAGAAACTGGCCGAGGCCTTGAAGGAGGCGAAACTGCCGGCCGACCAGTTCATCACGCTCAAGCACGGCGAGACGCTGAAGCTGGAAGAATAGAAAAATGCAAGGTCGGCGACGCCACGGCCGCCCAACGAAAAAGCCCGCATCGGATGATGCGGGCTTTTTTTCAGGCACGTCGGCAGATACCGCCGACGATGCTCAGTCGACGATGAACAGCCTGGCGCCGGTCGCGGTCGAGGAGCGGTGCGGCTCGGCGTTGTCGGCCACCTGGTAGCTCATGCCGGGCTTGAGCACGAAGCTGCGGCCGTCCTCGAGCTCGGTGTGCAGTTCGCCTTCCAGGCACAGCAGGACGTGGCCCTTCACGCACCAGTGGTCGGCCAGGTAGCCGGGTGTGTATTCCACCATGCGCACCCGGATGTCGCCGAACTTGCAGGTGCGCCAGAACGCCTTGCCGGTGATGCCGGGATGCTCGGTGGGCGCCACCGCGCTCCAGTCGGTGGTGCCGAAGGGCAGGTTCTCGATCTTCATCCTGGTCCCGGCGCTCAGAGCTTGGAGGCGATCAGCTTGCCCAGGCGTTCCACGCCGGCGCGGATCTGCTCCGGCGGCACGGTGACGAAGGACAGGCGCATCGTGTTGTGCTCGGCGGCATTGGCGAAGAACGGCGCGCCCGGGACGAAGGCGACCTTCTCCTTTTCCACGGCTTCGTTCAACAGCGCGCCGGCATCGATGTGCTTGGGCAGCGTGACCCAGATGAACATGCCGCCTTCCGGCTTGCTCCAGGAGCAGCCGGCCGGGAAGTACTGCTGCAGCGCGTCCAGCATGGCCTGGCACTGGTCGCCGTAGAGCTTGCGGATGGTCGGCACGTGCTGGTCGAGGAAACCGTCCTTGATCGCCTCGTAGACCACCATCTGGGTCAGTTGGGCGGTGTGCAGGTCGGTGGCCTGCTTGGCCTGTTCCATCTTCAGGATCAGCGGGCGCGGAGCGACCACATAGCCCAGGCGGATGCCGGGGGTCAGCACTTTGGAGAAGGAGCCCATGTAGATCACGCCCGACGGGTTCATCGACAGCATCTTGGGCAGCGGCGCGTTGCGGTAGCTGAGGGCGCCGTACGGATCGTCCTCGATCAGCGGCAGGCCCAGGCGGGCGCAGGTCTCCACCAGCTTCACGCGGCGTTCGGTCGGCAGCGTGCGGCCGGTCGGGTTCTGGAAGTTGGGCAGCGAGTACAGCATGCGGGCGCCGCCGGCGATGGCTTCGATGGCTTCGGGCTTGAGGCCGTTTTCATCGCTGGGCACCGACTCGAACTTCGCGCCGTACAGCGCGAAGGCCTGCAGCGCGCCCAGGTAGCTGGGGGTCTCGACCAGCACCTTGCTGCCTTCGTCGATGAGCACCTTGCCCAGCAGGTCCAGGCCTTGCTGCGAACCCGACACCATCAGCACCTGCTCCGGCAGGATCTGGGCGCCGTCGGCGGACAGCGAGCCGGCGATCCATTCGCGCAGCGGCAGGTAGCCGTCGGTCGGGCCGTATTGCAGCGCGGTCTTGCCTTGCAGGGTCAGCACGCGGTCGAACGCGGCCTTCATGTGCTCCACCGGGAAGGTCTGCGGCGACGGCAGGCCGCCGGCGAACGACGTGATGTCCGGACGCATGGTGACCTTCAGGATTTCGCGGATCGCCGAGCTCTTCATCTGTTCGGCGCGGTGGGAGAACTGCCATTGCAGCGGGGCGGGATTTTCGAGTTTCATGGTGTTTCTGCTATGAGGTGGCGGCGACCGGCCGCGGCAAAGAATGGCCTGCGGCAAAAAAATCCCGGTCGCCTGGTCTGTCTATGTCTCCACGGGGTAGACCGACGGGGCCGTCCGGCTTCTGGCGTCCGGAACGGCGTGCTGCGATGCCGCTTAAACGATCTCGGCGATCATTTCGATCTCGACGCAGGCGCCCATGGGCAGCTGCGCCACGCCGAAGGCGGAACGAGCATGCTTGCCCGTATCGCCGAAGACTTCGCCGATCAGTTCGGAGGCGCCGTTGGTCACCAGGTGGTGTTCGGTGAATTCGCCGGTCGAGTTGACCAGGCTCATCAGTTTGACAATGCGCTTGACCCGGGTCAGGTCGCCGCCACAGGCCGCCTGCAGGGTGGCGATCAGATCGATCGCCACTGCGCGCGCGGCCAGCTTCGCATCTTCGGTGCCGATGTCGCGTCCCAGCTGCCCGACCCACACCTTGCCGTCCTTCTTGGCCAGGTGGCCGGAGAGGAACACGGTGTTGCCGGCTTGCGCATACATCACATAGGCCGCCGCCGGGGTTGCCACGGCGGGCAGTTCGATGTTCAGTGCTTTCAGCTTTTCGTAGACGGACATGCAGAACTCCTTGATTTGCAGTACGCCGTGCTTGCCGGATAGGCCGCACGGGCGTCGCAGGTTAAGAAAAAGTGAGAGGTCGATTATCTCAAATATCCGGGCTCATAGCCCGACAATTGCGGCTCGCAATACTGGTTCCCGGCCGGCAAGAAGGCGACCGGCCCGCGCTCAGCGCCGCACCGCCATGCGCCGGCCCACGGCCACCACCGCGATCACGGCCAGGGCGAACAGCATGTTGCTCGCCTCCAGCGGCTCGCCGGCGATCACCGCCGCGCCCAGCAGGCTCATGAAAGGTTGCAGCAATTGCACTTGTCCCACGCGGGCGATGCCGCCCAGCGCCAGCCCCTTGTACCAGAAGAAAAATCCGATGAACATCGAGAACAGCGAGACATAGGCGAACGCCACCCACGACGCCGGCGAAGCCGATACGCCGTACTCCCAGCCCAGCCACAGCGAGACCGGCAGCGTCACCGGCAGCGACACCACCAGCGCCCAGGCGATCACCTGCTGGCCTCCCATGGATTGCGACAGGCGCCCGCCTTCCGCATAGCCCATGGCGGCGGTCAGCACCGCCGCGAACAGCGCGAAATCGGCCAGGTGGAAACTGCCGCCACCCTCGCGCAGCGCGAAGCCGATCACGATGCCGGAACCGGCCAGCGCCGCCAGCCAGAAACCGGCCGAGGGACGCTCGCCGAAGCGCAGCGCGCCAAACAGCGCGGTCGCCAGCGGCAGCAGTCCGACCACCACGGCGCCGTGCGCGGCCGGCACGTAGCGCATGGCGATCGATGAGAACAGGGGAAAGCCCACCACCACGCCCAGCGCCGTGATGACGAGCCCGCGCAGCTGCTGCGCGGTCGGGCGCGGGGCGCGCATCCACGCCAGCAGCGCCAGCGAGCACAGGCCCGCGACCACCGCGCGCCCGAAGGCGACGAAGGCGGGATTGAGCTCGGCCACCGCGATGCGGGTAAACGGCAGCGTGAGGCTGAACACGGCCACGCCGATCAGCCCCAGCCACATGCCGCGCGTCTCGTTGCCGGCGGTGGCCGTCACGGCCGCCACGGCCGGCTGCGCGCCGCTGCCTGATTTGGGTTGCGCCTGCATATCGTTGCCGCTCCTCGGGAAATTTTTATCGATGGGATTGCGCTGCGCACGCTCAGAACCAGATCGCCAGCGCCGAATAGATCGTCAGCAGGATCATGGTGGCCGCGAAGGCGGTGCGCCACAGCGGCCGCTCCAGGTAGCGCCGCAGCACCGCCCCGGCGCCGGCCCAGACCGACACGCACGGCAGGTTGATCGCGCAGAAGACCAGGCAGTAGAGCAAAATCGCCAGCCACACAGGATGGTTATGCAGCATCGGCATGAAGGCCGAGGCGCCGGTCACCGCCATCACCCAGGCCTTGGGATTGGCGAACTGGAACACCGCCGCGGCCCAGAACGACATCGGTTGTCCGGCCTCGGAAGCCGCGCCGGACACGCGCATGCCGCGCAATTGCCAGGCCAGGTAAAGCAGGTAAGCCGAGCCCAGCGCTTTGAGCAACAGCACCAGTTCGGGCACCGCGATCACCAGCCCGCCTATACCGAATGCGCATAAGGCCAGCAGCACGCCGAAGCCGAAGGTGATGCCCAGCATGTGCGGCACCGAACGCTGGAAACCGAACCAGATGCCCGACGAGGTCAGCATGATGTTGTTGGGCCCCGGCGTGATCGACGAGACGAAGGCGAAGGAAATCAAGGGCAGGAAGGCTTCCATCTCAGCGCCCCTCCCCGCCGCTCAACAAGGCCGAGGCATCGCGGCGCACGCTGCCGCACAGCGCCGCGCCCAGTCCGCGCAGGCCGGCGCCGCACAGGCGCAGCCAGGCGCGCGCGGTCTGCAAGGCCACCGGCTCGATGCGCAGGGCCGACAAATGGTCGGCCTCGATCACCACCAGCGCGCCCGGCAACAGCACCATGCTGGCGCCGGGTTCCAGCCAGTAGTCTTCGGTGCGCCCTTCCTGGGTCACCCACACGCGGCCATGCTGCAGCCTCATCACGCAGACCTGCGGCACGCGGCCGGCGCGCACCTGGCGCCGTTGCATCGACAGTTGAATCGACAGTTGCAGCGGCAGATTGCCTGAGGCCGGGTTCATGCCGTCCTCCTCTGCTGCAGCGGCAGCACCTGCGCGGGCGCCTGCAGGGCGCCGGCGGCGACCGCCGAGTCGCGCATCAGCACGCGGGCGAAGACGTCGTGATCGACGTTGCCGCCCGACAGCGTCAGGCCGATCCTGCGTCCGCGCAATTGCGCGCGCATCTGCAGCGCTGCCGCCAGCGCGCAGGCGCCGGCGCCTTCGGCCACGTTGTGGGTGGCGATGAAGTACATCTTCATGGCGTCCATCACCTCGTCGTCGGTGACGGCGATCACCTCGTCCACCTCGGCGCGCAGCACCGCCAGCGATTGTTCGTCGGGCACGCGGCAGGCCACGCCGTCGGCGATCTGCGTCGACACCGGCGACTCGATCTTGCGACCCTCTTCAAACGACAGCTTGTAGGCCAGCGCATGCGCCGAGACCACGCCGATCACGCGGGTCTTCAGTCCCAGCGCGTTGCGCGCGGCCACCGCGCCGCACATGCCCGAACCCTGGCCGACCGGCACCAGCACCACGTCCAGCGCCGGCTGGGCCTTGAACAGTTCCATCCAGTAGGTGGACACGCCCGCCACCAGGTCGCGGTGGTAGGACGGGATCATGTGCAGGCGGCGCTCCTGCGACAGATGCAGGGCGTGCTCGCGGCTCTCCTGGAACTCGCTGCCGTGCTCGACCAGCGACACGCCCAGCGCGCGCATGGCGGCGTTCTTCTCGCGGCTGTTGCCTTCGGGGACCACGATCGTGGCCGGGATGCCGAAGCGCGCCGCGGCCAGGCCGACCGACTGCCCGTGGTTGCCGCGGGTGGCGGAAATCACGCCGGCCAAGCCAGGCTGCTCGCGCGCCAGCTTGTCCATGTAGACCATGCCGCCGCGCACCTTGAAGGCGCCGGTGGGCGCGTGGTTCTCGTGCTTGACCCAGACCTCGGCGTCGAGCGCCTGGTTCAGCAGCGGCCAGGACAGTTGCGGCGTGGGCGCCATGCCGCCATAGACCACCTTGGCGGCCTGCTCGATATCGGTGAGGCTGGGCAGCAGTTCGCGGGCGGTCTGGGTCATGGCGGGTCTCCTTGGTAAATGGCTTGCAATCTCGTCAAGCAAGGCAAAGGCGCTTCACGCCGGCCTTGCAATGGAAACCATCGTAGCCGACAATACCTGTACAGTACCGATACACTTAAGCCAATAATCCCAAACATTGTCACGGCAAAATGACCAATACAGTCAAACGTTCCCGCCCTGCCCTGCAAGCCGTCGGCGCCAGCGCCGCCGCCAACGCGACCAGCAACGATGCCGCGCTGGCGCCCGGCTGGCCCCTGCTCTCGCGCGAGAGCGGCGACTCGCTGGTGGAACAGATCGTGCGCGGCATCCGCTCGCGCATCGACGACAAGCTGCTGCGCACCGGCGCGCGCATGCCCTCGATCCGGCAGTTCGCCGATACGCACGCGGTGTCGCGCTTCACCGTGGTCGAGGCCTATGACAGGCTGGTGGCGCAAGGCTTCCTGGAGTCGCGGCGGGGGTCGGGGTTCTATGTGCGCGAGCGCTCGCCGATGGGCGTGGCGGCCTCCTACGTCAGCGATGCGCCGCTGCAGGAGGAGCCCGGCGATGCGCTGGACGTGGTCTGGCTGGTGCGCAACATGTTCCGCCAGATGCCGCCCAACAAGATGCCCGGCGGCGGCCTGCTGCCGCCGGACTGGCTGGACGGCGAACTGATCGCCAACGCGCTGCGCGCGGTCAGCCGCGACAATCCCTCCCTGCTCCTGGGCTACGGCACGCCGCAGGGCTTCCTGCCGCTGCGCCAGCAATTGCAGCTCAAGCTGGCCGAGCTGGAGATCGCCGCCGCCCCGGAGCAGATCGTGCTGACCACCGGCGTGACCCAGGGCCTGGACACCGTGGCGCGCCACTTCCTGCGCCCGGGCGACGTGATCTTCGTCGACGATCCGGCCTGGTTCTTGATGTTCGGCTCCTTCGCCGCGCTCGGCGCCAAGGTGGTCGGCATCCCGCGCCTGGCCGACGGCCCCGACATCGCGCGGCTGTCGGAACTGGCGGCCTTGCACAAGCCCAAGCTGTACGTGATCAACTCGGTGCTGCACAACCCGACCTCGACCTCGATGTCGGCGGCCAAGGCTTTCCAGGTGCTGCGCATCGCCGAGGAGCACGACTTCATCATCGTCGAGGACGACATCTACTGCGACATGCACCCCGGCTCGGCGGTGCAGCCGGCCACGCGCATCGCCGCGCTGGACCAGCTGCACCGGGTGATCTACCTGGGGGGATTTTCAAAGACGCTGTCGGCCAACCTGCGCGTGGGCTTCATCGCCACCTCGGCCGACCTGGCGCGCCACCTGGCCGACCGCAAGATGCTCTCCACCCTCACCACCGGCGAGATCGGCGAGCGCGTGGCCTACAAGGTGCTGTCCGAAGGCCACTACCGCAAGCACACCGAGCGCCTGCGCACGCGCCTCAACAGCACCCGCGACAAGATCGTGCGACAGCTGGAAAAGCTCGGCGCCGACGTCGGCGACCCGCCGCCCTGCGGCATGTTCCTGTGGGTGGATGCGCGCTGCGACACCAACGTGCTGACCGAGAAGGCGATGGAAGAAGGTTTCCTGCTGGCGCCGGGCAGCCTGTTCTCGCCCAGCCAGCTGCCGTCCACGCGCATGCGCATCAACGTAGCCAGCATGGCCGATCCGGGGATCTGGCGTTTTCTGGAAAAGGAACTGGGACGCTGACAGGCCGGCGCACCGCCGCCGCCAGGAGAACCCCGGCCGCGGCGGCAATCGCAGGCGACGCCCGCCCGGTGATCAGGCGGTCACCAGGTGGATACGCGCCACTTCCTGGTTGCTGGCGTTGTAGAACGCATAGTCGGTGGTACCCGGGAAGTACACGTAGTGGTCCGAACCGTTGGCCATGATCTGCAAGCTTTCGGTGGCGTTCATCTTGACCGTCAACAGGTGCGACGTCGCGCCGCTGGCGATACCCATCTTGATCACATCGTCGGCGGTGATCACGACGTTGGTGGCGCTGCCGGTGGTCACGTCCAGCGTGGTGATGCCGCTGACCTTGTTGGAGAAATTGCTCAGCGTGAGCGAGCTGCCCAGATCGTCGAAGTGCAGCGTCGTGGTGCCGGCCAGGCCGTTGATGGAAGCGATGTTGGAGCTGCCGGTGTCCTTGTTGACCATGTCGCTCTGCGCGCCGGCGGTGCTGTGCGAGCCGGCGCTGACGTTGATCAGGTTGGTGCCGCTGCCCACCGTCACGCTGTTGCTGCCGCCCTCCAGGACGTTGTAGACGTCGGTCTGGCCGGATACCGCGCCGCCGCCGTTGAGCGTGTTGGTGGTGGCGGTGCCCTTGGCGGTCAGGATGTTGCCGTTGCCGTCGCCGGTCAGCGTGCTGTTGACGTTGGCGCTGCCGGTCAGGTTGGCGATGCCGCTGTAGCTGTCGCCGCTGGCGTCGCCGCTGCTGCCGGAGTTGGTCGCCAGGCTGGCCACGATGGCGCTGCCGGTCGAGAACTCATAGCTCACCGTGTCACTGCCGCCGCCGCCCACGAACTTGTTGGCGGCCGAGTTGCCGACGAAGGTATCGTTGTAGGCGCTGCCGGTAGCGTTCTGGATATTGGCGTAGGTGTCGCCGGCGGCGTAGTTGCCGGAGCCGTTGTTGTGGAACAGGTCGACCGTGACGCCGCCGTTGGAACGCGCGTAGCTCACGGTATTGCCGGCGCTGACCATGGCGCCGCCGTCGAAGAAGTTGGCCTGGTTGCTGGCGAGGAAGGTGTCGTCGAAGTTGCTGCCGACCACGTTCTGGATGTTGACGTACTTGTCGCCGGCCGCATAGCCGCCGCTGGTGCCGCTGCCGTCGGTCGCGCTCAGGTCCACCGTGACGGCGGCATTGGAGTGCGAATAGTTCACCGTGTTGACGCCCAGGCCGCCATCGAAACTGTTGCCCTGGTCGTTGGCGTAGAAGGTGTCGTTGTTGTCGCTGCCCAGCAGGTTGTTGATGTTGATCAGCTTGTCGCCGGCGGCGTCGCCGCCAAAGGTGCCGGTGCCGTCAGTGTAGAACAGGTCGACGGTAACGCCGGAAGAAGATCCCGCGTAGCTGGCCCAGGTCGAGCCCCGGTTGGCAAGCACCCCGTTGAGGCTGTCGGCGCCGGCGCCGCCGGTCAGCACCGACTTGACGCCGACAGTCGCAAAGCCGGTCAGGATGTCGTTGTAGGCGCTGCCGACCACGTTCTCGATGTTGGCGTAGGTGTCGTTGTCGGCGAAATTGCCGCTGCCAAGGCCGGTGCTCAGGTTCACGGTCACGCCGTTTACGCCGTCGGCGCTGGTGGACAAGGAGTAGTTCACGGTGTCCGAACCGTTGCCGCCGTCGAGCTTGTTGGCGAAGCTGCTGGCATAGATGATGTCGTCGTTGCCGCTGCCGATGATGTTGTCGATGTTGACCAGCACGTCGCCCTGGGCGTCGTTGCCGCTGCCGGTACCGGCCTGCAGGTTGATCACCACCGAGCCCGAACCGGCATAGCTGGCATAGGTGTAGGCGCGGTTGGCCACGACGGCGGTGATCGTGTCCGCCCCGGCGCCGCCGGTCAGCGTGGACATGACGCCGACGTTGTTGACGCTGTCGTAGGCGGCGCCGGTCAGGACGTCGGCAAAACGGCTGCCGATCACGTTCTGGATATGGCTGTAAGTATCGCCCTGGGCGTAGTTGTTGACGCCTGCCGCGCCTGTAGACAGGTTCACCGTGACGCCGGTCGTCCCGTTGCTGCTGGTGGATTGCGCGTAGCTGACCGTGTTCGATCCACCCAGGCCTTCGAACTTGTTGGCGTCGGAGCTGGCGATGAAGGTGTCGTCCCAGTTGGTGCCGATCACATTCTCGATGCTGACGTAGGTGTCGTTGGTGGCGAAACCGAAACTGCCGGTCTTGCCGGCCAGATCCACCGTGACGCCGATGCCGTCACTGGCCTTGGCGTAGCTCACGGTATCGCTGCCGGCGCCGCCGTCGAACCTGTTGGCGGCGGCGCTGGCGATGAAGGTATCGTCGTAATCGCTGCCGGTGGCGTCCTGGATGTTGACGTAGGTGTCGCCGTTGGCGAAGCTGGTCTGCCCGACAACGGCATCGCTGCCGGTATTGGCGACCAGATCGACGATCACGCCGGCGCCCGAGTGCGAGTAGCTGACGCGGTTGTGCAGCGAGCCAGTGCCGCCGTCGAACTTGTTGGCCGCCGCACTGGCGAAGAAGGTGTCGTCGTACTGCGTTCCGGTCACGTTCTCGATGCCGTTGAACTTGTCGCCGGCGGCGAAACCGCCGCTGGTGTTGGTGCCGTCGGTGTAGAACAGGTCCACCGTCACGCCGTTGCCGTCATTGGCCGCCGAATAGTCCACCGTGTCGTTGCCCAGCCCACCGGTGAAACTGTTGGCCGCCGAGCTCGCGTAGAACTTGTCGTCGTAGTCGGTGCCGATGACGTTTTCGATGCTGATGTACGTATCGTTGGTGGCAAACCCGTTGCTGCCCTGGCCGGTGGCCAGGTTGACCGTCACGCCCTGGCCGTCGTTGGCCTTGGCGTAGCTCACCGTGTCCGAACCGGCGCCGCCGTCGAAGGTGTTCGCGTCGGCGCTGGCGATGAAGGTATCGTTGTTCGACGTACCGGTCACGTTCTCGATGCTGTCGTACTTGTCGCCGGCGGCGAAGCCGCCCGTGCCGACCTTGGCCACCAGGTCCACCGTCACGCCCTGGCCGTCGTTGGAGCGGGCGTAGCTGACCGTGTCCGAACCCGCGCCGCCATAGAAATTGTTGGCCGCCGCGCTGGCGTAGAAGGTGTCGTTGCCGCTGCCGCCGGTAACGTCCTGGATGTTGACGTAGGTGTCGTTGTTGGCCAGGCTGCCAGCACCACCGCTGCCCACGCCGTTGAACAGGTCCACCGTCTCGTTGACCGTCGAGTTGGCGTAGCTGACCATGTTGTGCGACGCCGCCGTGCTGGCGCCGCCGTCGAACCTGTTCTCCGCCGCGCTGGCGACGAAGATATCGTCGGCCGCGCTGCCGGTGACGTCCTGGATGTTGGTATAGGTGTCGCCGTTGGCGAAGCTCACCTGCCCCGTCACCGCGTCGCCGCCCACCTTGTTGAACAGGTCGACCATGACGCCGTTGGTGGAGTGCGAGTAGTTGACGCGGTTGTGCAGCGAGCCGGTGCCGCCGTCGAACTTGTTGGCCGCCGCACTGGCGAAGAAGGTGTCGTCGTACTGCGTTCCGGTCACGTTCTCGATGCCGTTGAACTTGTCGCCGGCAGCGAAACCGCCGCTGGTGTTGGTGCCGTCGGTGTAGAACAGGTCCACCGTTACGCCGTTGCCGTCATTGGCCGCCGAATAGTCCACCGTGTCGTTGCCCAGCCCACCGGTGAAACTGTTGGCCGCCGAGCTCGCGTAGAACTTGTCGTCGTAGTCGGTGCCGATGACGTTTTCGATGCTGATGTACGTGTCGTTGGTGGCAAACCCGTTGCTGCCCTGGCCGGTGGCAAGGTTGACCGTCACGCCCTGGCCGTCGTTGGCCTTGGCGTAGCTCACCGTGTCCGAACCGGCGCCGCCGTCGAAGGTGTTCACGTCGGCGCTGGCGATGAAGGTATCGTTGTTCGACGTACCGGTCACGTTCTCGATGCTGTCGTACTTGTCGCCGGCGGCGAAGCCGCCCGTGCCGACCTTGGCCACCAGGTCCACCGTCACGCCCTGGCCGTCGTTGGAGCGTGCGTAGCTGACTGTGTCCGAACCCGCGCCGCCATAGAAGTTGTTGGCCGCCGCGCTGGCGTAGAAGGTGTCGTTGCCGCTGCCGCCGGTAACGTCCTGGATGTTGACGTAGGTGTCGTTGTTGGCCAGGCTGCCAGCACCACCGCTGCCCACGCCGTTGAACAGGTCCACCGTCTCGTTGACCGTCGAGTTGGCGTAGCTGACCATGTTGTGCGACGCGGCCGTGCTGGCGCCGCCGTCGAACCTGTTCTCCGCCGCGCTGGCGACGAAGATGTCATCGGCCGCGCTGCCGGTGACGTCCTGGATGTTGGTATAGGTGTCGCCATTGGCGAAGCTCACCTGCCCCGTCACCGCGTCGCCGCCCACCTTGTTGAACAAGTCGACCATGACGCCGTTGGTGGAGTACGAATAGTCCACCCGGTTGTGCAGCGAGCCGGTGCCGCCGTCGAACTTGTTGGCCAGGGCATTGGCGAAGAAGGTATCGTCAAAGGCGCTGCCGGTGACGTCCTGGATGTTGATCAGCTTGTCGCCGGTCGCATAGCCGCCCGTGGTGCCGGTGCCGTCGGTGTGATTCAGGTCCACCGTCACGGCCTGGGTCGAATAGGCGTAGCTGACCCTGTTGTGCGAGCCGTTGACGCTCACGCCGCCGTCGAAGGTATTGCTGTCGCTGCTGGCGATGAAGGTGTCATCCAGGGACGAACCGATCGCATTCTCGATGCCGACGTAAACGTCGTCCTGGGCGAAGCCCCCGGTGCCCACGTTGTTGACCAGGTCGACCGTCACACCCTGCGTGGAATTGACGTAGCTGACCGTATCCGAACCTTGCAGGCCGGTGAACACGTTCTTGACCGATGTGGCCACGAAGGTGTCGTCATAGGCGGTGCCGATTGCGTTCTGGATGTTGGCATAAGTGTCGCCGGCGGCGAAACCGTTGCTGCCCACGCCGTTGAACAAGTCAACCGTCACGCCGACGCCGTCCCCCGCCTTGGCGTAGCTGACCGTATTGTTGCCGGCGCCGCCGTCGAACTTGTTGGCCGCCAGGCTGGCGATGAACAGGTCGTCGAAGTTGGAGCCGGTGACGTTCTGGATGTTGGTGTAGGTATCGTTGTTGGCGTAGCCGCCGGCGCCCACGCCCAGCACCAGGTCGACCGTCACCGCCGCATTCGATGCGGCATAGCTCACGCGGTTGGAACCGGCGCCGCCGTCGAAATTGTTCTCGGCCAGGCTGGCGACGAAGGTGTCGTCGCCGGCGCCGCCGGTCAGGTCCTGGATGTTGGTGAGCTTGTCGCCCGCCGCATAACCGCCGGAGGTGCCGGTGCCGTTGGTGTAGTTCAGGTCTACCGTCACGGCGTCGGTGGAGGCCGCGTAGCTGACGCGGTTGTGCAGCGAGCCGGTGCCGCCGTCGAAGCTGTTGGCATCGGCGCTGGCGACGAAGGTGTCGTCATAGACGCTGCCGATGATGTTCTGGATATTGGTGAACGAATCGCCGGCCGCGTAATAGCCGCCGGTGCCGGTGCCGATCGTGTTGGTGAGGTCAACGGTGACCCCGCCCACCGAATAGAAGTAGCTGACCGTATTGGAACCGCCGCCGCCGTTGAAGTTGTTGACGTCGGCGCTGGCGATGAACATGTCGTCGTAGTTGCTGCCGATCACGTTCTGGATATGCGCCAGCACGTCGCCCTGCGCATAGCCACCGCTGCCGCTGCCGTTGTAAAGGTCGACCGTCACCGCCGCATTGGAGAAGGCGTAGCTGACCGTGTCCGAGCCGCCCAGGCCGCCGTTGAAGTTGTTGGCGTCGATGCTGGCGATGAAGGTGTCGGAGTACGAGCTGCCGACGATGTTCTGGATATGCGTATAGGTGTTGTTCTGCGCGTAGCCGCCGCTGCCGGTCAGGGTGATCATGTTCACCGTGACCGCGCCGGTGGACGCGCCATAGTTCACCGTATCGGAGCCGCCGCTGCCGCCGTTGAAGTTCTTGCTGTCGACGCCGGCGATGAACACGTCGTCGAAGGCCGAGCCGATGACGTTCTGGATGTGGTTGTAGGTGTCGCCTTCGGCAAATCCGCCGGTGCCGCGGCCGGACACGAAGTTGACCGATACGCCGGCGGTGGAGCTGACATAGCTGACCGTATCGTTGCCGCCGCTGCCGCCGTCGAAGCTGTTGGCGTCGAGGCTGCCGACGAAGGTGTCGTCATAGGCGGTGCCGATGACGTTCTGGATGCGTACATAGGTGTCGCCCGCCGCCGCGCCGCCGCTGCCGGTGCCGCTCACCAGGTTGACGTTGACGCCCGCCGAGGAGTTGACGTAGGACACCGTGTTCGACCCGCCGCCGCCGTCGAAACGGTTGGCGTCGGTGCTGGCGATGAAGACGTCGTCATAGGCCGAACCGGTGGCGTTCTGGATGTGCGTGTAGGTGTCGCCCTGGGCGTAGCCGCCGCTGCCGGTGCCGGTCACCAGGTTGACGGTGACGGCCGAGGTGGAGGACTCGTAGGAGACCGTGTCCGAACCGCCGCTGCCGCCGTCGAGCCGGTTCACCGCAGCGTTGGCGACGAAGGTGTCGCTGTAGGCGCTGCCCTTGAGGTTCTGGATGTTGGTGAGGACGTCGCCCTGCGCGTCGCCACCGGTGCCCAGCCCGGTGACCAGGTTGACGGTCACGCCGGCGCCGGAGTTGGCGTAGCTGGCGGTATTGACGTTGGTGCCGGTGCTGTTGACGCCGCCGGTGATGATGTCGGCGCCGGCGCCGCCTTCGAAGAAGGTATTGCCAATGCCGCCGATCAGCGTGTCGTTGCCGGTGCCGCCGTACAGCAGGTCGTTGGCGTTGCTGCCGTAGATGGTGGTGCCGGCGTTGTTGCCCGCGTGCACCTCGTGCGGCGCGCCCTGCGCGGGCAGCACCAGCACCGCGTCGCCGGTGGCCGGATCCAGGTAGTTGAGGTCGCCGTAGGCGCTCGCGTCCTTGACCGCGACGTGGCGCGAGTCGGTCAGCGTGAGCTGGCCGTTGGAGGTCGCCACCACCGTGGTGAAGGTCAGGTCGAACGCCTGGTGCACCGGCGAAGAGGTGTCGGCCTCCACCGTGTGATATTGCAGCTGGAGATTGAAGTCCTTCTGCCCCGAGGCGACGGTGATCGAGTAGCGGCCGCCGCCCAGGTCGGTGCCGTTGACGATGGTCATATTGGACGGCACGCCCGAGACGATCACCGACAGCACGTTGCCGGTGCCGGTGATGTTGACGTTGAAGACCTTGGTGAAGTCACCGATGTTGTTGCCGGCCGCATAGATCGTGGTGACGTCGTTGCCGGCGTTGATCACCTGCGTGCTGAACTGCTGCGGCAGGGACGCGTCGGTGGACGAAGTCGGGATACCGGCGCTGCCGTACAGCGTGCTGCCGATCTGGGTGACGGTGGCGAGGTTGACCAGCTTGACCGCCTGGGTCGGCGCGGACGGATCGATCACCACGGTGGGCGGGATCACGCCCGGGCGTTCCGGCGGCGCCTGGATTTCCACCGGGCGCTGCGGCGCGTCGCTCTTGCTGGGAGAGCTTTGCGACGCCACCAGCGCGGCATTGGCGGCGGTGGTGGATGCGTCGGCGGTGGGCTGGGTCGGCACCGACAGGTTCTGGGTGCCGTTGGTGGTCAGCGAGCCGGCGTTGTCGGTAATGATCTTGGACAGCTGGCTGACGCCGTCGCTGCCCAGGCTGGCCGCGTTGCGCTCGACGTTGACATGCTGCGGGCTCTGCACCGAGGCGTCGGTGGCCACGCGATCGGGCGAGGCGATCGGGTCCGAATTGAGCACGCGCGACTGATCGTTCGGCGCCAGCGGGATCTTGCCCACGGTGTCGAGCAGGTTGCCGGTATTGGCGCTGCTGTCGGAGAACTTGACCTTGGACTTGTCGTCCATCGCTTCCATGGCGCCGCCGGCCAGCACCACCTTGGTGCCGTCGGCCATGTGCAGCACCATGTCCACGTCCACCACCTGCACGTGCTGGACGGCGCCGCGCGGCGCGTTGAGCTGGAAGCTGCCGGCCTGGTCGGGCATCACCACCCGTACCGGGCCGGTGATTTTTTCCGCGGAGTTCGCTTGTGATGAGCTTGCGGTTGCCATGTTTCCTCGCTGTCGAAGATCAGTTCGAAGTTATCGTTTCATCAAACCCGCGTCGCCCCCGGCGACGCGGATGCTGCAGCCTTACTGCAAAATCTGGGCCCGTGGGCCGTCGGCCACGATACGGCCGCCGTCGATGACGACGATGCGGTCCATATGGCGCAACAGCGCCGGGCTGTGGGTGGCCACCACCAGCGTGCGCCCGTTGGCGAAAGCCACCATGCGCTCGATGATGCGGGCCTCGGTCTGCTGGTCGATGCCGGTGGTCGGCTCGTCCAGCAGCAGGATGCGCGGCACCGACGCCACCACGCGCGCCAGCGCCACCATCTGGCGCTGCCCGCCGGAGAGGTTGCCGGGCGCCTTGAGCGCCTGGTCCAGCCGCAGCTCGCCGCGCGCGATCAGGTCGTCCAGCGCCGACACGCCCAGTGCGGCCTCGTACACCTGTCCCGGCACGCGCTCGCCGATGAAGATGTTGGCCGCCACCGTGCCGTCGAAGATGAAGGGCTCCTGCGGCTTGAAGCCGATGTTGCGCATGCGCGCCTCGGCCGCATAGGCAGTGACGGCCACGCCGTCCACCAGCACGTGGCCCTCTTCCGGCTTGTGCAGGCCGGCCAGCGCGCGCAGCAGGGTCGACTTGCCGGAGCCGGAACGGCCGACGATGCCGACCTTCTCGCCGGGCTGGATAGTCAGCGAGACGTGCTTCAAGGTCGGGGTTTCCTTCTTGTCCAGGTGCAGCATCAGGTTGCCGACCTGGATCAGGCCGCGCATTTCCTGGCGCACCACGTCGGCGCCGCCGGTCTGCTCTTCCTCGCCGAACAGCTGGTCGAACTCGGCGCGCGCGCGGCGGAACATCTCGATGCGGCCCAGGAACGCCGCCAGCGAGGACAGCACCGTGGTGGCGCGGCTGATCAGCAGCGAACCCGCGATCAGGGCGCCGACGGTGAGCGCGTTGTCTTCCACCAGGTAGACGCCGACCACCAGCGTGGCCACCGAGATGGCGGTATAGCCGACCGAGGACACCGCGTAGCCGGCGTTCATCCAGAAGCGGCTCTTGGCCATGGCCACGGCGTTGGAGGCGGCGTCGGCAAGGAAGGAGCGCATCAGGCGCTCCTGCAGCAGCGTGGTCTTGAGCGTCTCCATGCCGAACACGATGCTGGCCAGCTTGTCGATCTTGCCGGTGCCGGCCTTCATGGCGGCGTTGGCGTAGTCGTTGCCGGGCACCTTGAACAGCAGCTGGGCGCCCACCAGCAGCGCCCCACCCACCAGCAGCACCCAGACCAGGTGGCCGCCGACAAAGCCCAGCACCACCAGATAGAGCAGCAGGAACGGCAGGTCCACCAGCAGCAGCATGTAGTTCGACGAGAGCAGGTCGCGCGCGGACGACAGGTCGCGATAACGCGCCAGCACCACACCCACCGGCGCGTTGACCTTGGCGCTGAGCAGCCGGCGCGCGGAGACTTCGTCGAACTCCACGTCCAGCTTGCCGGCCAGCTGCTCGGTGTAGTACACGCGGATCAGGCGCAGCACCAGCTCCAGCGCGATGAACAGCAGCATGCCCAGGGTCAGCGCCCACAAGGTCTCGGGAATGTGGTTGCCGATCACCTTGTCGTAGACCAGCCGCGAATACAGCGGCATGAGCAGGCCCAGCAGGTTGACCAGGATGCCGGCCACGATGATTTCGACGAAGCGCGCGCCGTAGGCCCGCAGGAGCGACAGGTAAGTCGGGTCCTGGCGCAGGCCATGCAAGGGCTGCGGCTGGTCGATATGTACCTGTTCGCTTTCGTTCATCTGCCGTTGCTCCGTACTCGCCCCGCGTCAGGCAGGCATCAGGATTGCGCGCCGCGGTTGGCGGACATTTCGCGGATGGCCTCGCGCAGCTCCAGGCGCAGGTCCTTGACCATGGTCTGGCGGCCGTTGCGCATTTCTTCGATCACGGTCTGCCAGTTGATGTTCTGGCGCATCAGCGCCTCGGTGATGGAGGTCAGCGATTGCGGGATGGCGCCCAGGTTCTTCACGCGGTCGTTCTGGGTCGCCATGTGCTTGGCCAGGTCGATCTGCAGCTGGCGCGCCGACAGCGCGTCGCGCGCCATGTTGCTGGAGTTCTCGCCCATGGTGTTGCCAAGTTCGTTCAGGCGCGCCGCCACGGTGGACTGGATTTCGCCCTGGTACTGGATGGCGCCCATCTCGTCGGCCAGGCGGATCGAGATCTGGTTCAGCAGCGTCGGCAGCTGCGCGATGTTCTGCGCACTCTTCTCGTGCATGTTGGAAATTTCGGTCTGCTGCGCCTGCAGCGAGGTCAGCGACGACGACAGCGCCACCTGGCCGGCCTGGATGTTGGAGACGATCTGCGGCAGCACCTCGAAGGTGCGGTTGGCGATGTCGCCGTTGACCGAGAGGCGCTCTTCCAGCGACGACAGGCTGTCGGACAGGTCGCGCGCCGAGGTGATCTTGGTGTTGATGATCTGGCCGACGTTGCGGATTTCTTCCAGGGTCTGCTGCGCGGTCTCATGCATGCGCGGGCCGAAGGCCACCAGCTGGCGCAGGTTGCGCGACTCTTCCATGCTGTCATTGAACAGCTGGACGATGTTGTTGAGGCGCTCGTTCAGGCCTTCGAGCTTGATGCCGGCCTGCAGCGAGGCTTCCGAGCTGTTGCGCGCGGCCATGATGGATTCGCGCTGCAGCACCATCAAGTCCTGCAGGAACTCGGCCAGGAAGGTTTCCGACACGCCCTGGCGTTGCGTGGCCGCAGGGCCGGACATGTCGTGGATCACGTGCTGCACCATGTCGCTGATGCACTCGCGGGCGCGCGCCACCAGCTTCTTGCCGGCGCCGCGCAGCGGGGTCAGCGTCAGGCCCAGGCACAGCGAGCCGATCAGGCCGAACATCGAGGCCGAGAACGCGGTGCCCATCGATGCCAGCGGTTTTTGCAAGTCGGCCACCAGGCGCATGAAGGAGGCGTCCATGTCGCCGCCGCCGGCCGCCTTGCCGAAGCCGTCGATCAGGGCGGCGGTGCCGACCAGGGTTTCCAGCAGGCCGATGAAGGTGCCCAGGAGACCCAGCGCGATCATGAAACCGGTCAGGAACTGCGGGAACTCGGTCTTGGCTTCCAGGTGCGCCTTCAGGTCGTGCAGCGAGCCTTCGATGGTCTCCTGCTCGATACGCGAAGTCAGGCGGCCCTTGGTGCTGGCCACGCTGACCAGCACCTGGCCGATCTCGGTGCCGGCGAACTCGGGCGCCTTGACCAGGTCCTGCATCGATTCGCCGGCCTTGGTGCGCTCATAGAACTGCATCAGCTTGTCATGCTCCCAGTTCACGCGCCAGATGTTGTAGCCGATCAGGGCGATGCCGAACACCGCCACCGAGATGATGAACAGGTTCAGGAACGGGTTGATGTGAATTGCGTGCAGGACGAAGTCCCGGAACAGGATCGCTCCCACCAGCAGCAACAGCGTCGGGATGGCAGCGAGTGCATAGAATTGGCGTAGGTTTTTCATACTGGCGAAGTTCCGGGCAGATGGATGCTAGAGATACGGAAAATGAAAACGGGCGCCGCGCGCAGGATCGGCGCGGCGTTGAACACGGTATGCGGGAAGCGGCTCATCGCGGCTCCCTCATGGCGCTTTGCGAGAAGCGCGACAGCGGCGACATCAGGTATTGCCAAACGGTGCGCCGGCCCACGATCATGTCGGCGGTGGCGGTCATGCCGGGCATCAGCGCCAGGTTGCGCTGCAGTTCGCCGGCACCGCGGGCGACCTCGATCTTGACGCGGTAGTAACGCTCGCCCCGCTCTTCCGGGACGGTGTCGGCCGACACTTCGGTCACCACGCCGTCCATGGCGCCATACACGCCGTAGTCATAAGCGGACACCTTCACCCGCGCGCGCGCGCCGGTCACCAGCTGGGCGCGGTCGGTCGGCGAAATCTTCGCTTCGATCACCAGCTTGTCGTCGCTGGGCGTCATTTCGATGATGGGATCACCCGGCTTGACCACGCCGCCGACGGTGTTGATCAGCACGCGGTTGACCACGCCGTCCATCGGCGCCTTCACTTCCGAGCGCGAGACGCGGTCGTTGCGCGACTTGATTTCTTCCTGCAGGCGCGCCAGCTCGGTCTCGGCGGCGGTCAGTTCGGTGCGGGCGTCGGAACGGAAGCGCGAGGCGGCCTCGCCCATCTTGGCCTGCGATTCGGCGATCGCCGCATTCAGGCGCGGGATCATGGCGTTGGTGGCGGCCAGCTTGCTCTGCGCGTCCTGCACGCGGGCGGCCGACTGGATGTCTTCCAGCTGCGACGCGGCGTTGCGCTCGAGCATGTTGTGGATCAGCTTGTACTGGCGCTGCGCCAGGTCGAGTTCGCTGGCCAGGCTCTTCTGGCGGCTGACCGCCTCGCCCAGCTCGGCCTGGCGCTGGGCCGACTGCTCGCGCAGCACCGACAGCTCCTGCGACACCTTGGCGCCGCGCGCGGCGAAGGCGGCCTGTTCGCTCTGCACGGCCGGATCGTCGCGCGACAGGTCGGCGGGCATCTGCAGGCTGGGGCTGCCGGAAGCCTCGGCGCTCAGGCGCGCGATCTTGGCGCGCAGGCCGAGGATCTTGACCCGGCCTTCGCCCAGGTCGGCGTTGGCGCGCACGTCGGAAATCGAAATCAGCGTCTGGCCCTTCTTCACGGCCGCGCCTTCGCGCACCAGGATGGCGGAGACGATGCCGCCCTCAAGGTGCTGGATGATCTGGTTGTGCTCGGAGGAGACGATGCGCCCGGTGCCGCGCACCACCATGTCGATCGGCGCGAACACCGACCACACCAGCAGCAGCGCCAGCAGCGCGGCGCAGGCCAGCACCGCCAGGCGCGGACGCGGCATGGTGCGCAGCTCGCCCAGGCGGCGGTCCAGCCGCGGCGCGATGCGGCGCATGAAGCCCTTGCCGCGGGAAGCGATCCCGTGGGCGGCGTTGGGCTTGAGCGACATGGTCACTTGCCGCCCGCCAGGTATTGGACGATCACGCGCGAGGCGTTCTCGGTGGAGTTTTCGGCGGTCGCCATGCGGCTGAGCACGCGCTCCTTGTCGACGCCGGCTTCAATCAGGTGATTGCGCACGGCCACGGTGCGGTAGTAGGCGCGGCGGCGGCTGTCGCTGTATCCGCCGGTGCTGATCACGCCGGTGACCACGATCCTGCCCTGGCCGGCCTTGGCGCGCCGGACCCAGTCGCCGATGCCCTTGTCCAGCGCCTTGGTGCCGTCGTCGGTGAGCTGGGTGGAATCGTTGTCGAAGTTGAGCACGATCGCCTTCTCGTTGGCGTCGATGGCCAGGCCCGGGGCGACGTCGTTCTTGGACGGCTCGGTCTTGACCTGGATGGCGTTGGGGCTGGACGGCGGCGCGGCGCTGCGCATGCTGCCGGTGTCGGACTGCAACGGCGCGGCGGCCAGCTTGGCCTTGAGCGCGACCACTTCGCGCTTGAGCTGCTCGACCTCTTCAGAACGCTCGCGCTCGGCCTTGCTGTCCGAGACGTTCACGTCGGCGCCGTCGGGCGTCTTGATCAGGTCGTTCTGCTTGCTCTTGACCTCGCCCTGCACCGCCTGCGTCTGGCTTTGCGAGACCAGCTTGCTGACCTTCATCTGGGCCAGCTTCTGCGAGTAGTAGAACAGCGTGACGACAAACACCACGACCACGAAGATCATGACCAGCACGACGTTGGACAGCGCGTCCACGAACCCTGGCCAGAAATTCTGCTCCTTGCCGCCCTCCATGACTCCCCCGTAATGCTATTTCACTGCCTGCGGCGGCGGGGCTTCCTGCGAGGAAGCCTTGCCGGTGTTGCGCAGGATCTGGTAACTGATATCGGCCTGCTGGAACAGCAGGGCTGCAAAATCCATCCGCGCCTGGTAGGCCTGCTGATAGGCGTCCAGCACGTCCAGCAGCTGCTTGCTGCCGGTCGAGAGCTGCTCCAGGAAGACGTCGGCCACGTTGGCGTTGGTCAGGTAGGCCTGGCGCGAGATGTCCATGCGCTTCCTGACCGCGCCCAGCGTGCGGTAGTTGATCTCGACCTGCTCGCGCAGCTTGCGCTCCAGGTCCAGCGCGGTATTGCTTTTCTCGACGTACTTGGCGCCGACCTGCTTCTGGTAGTACATGTCGGAACCGCCGTTGAGCAGGTTCATGGTCATGACCAGCATCAGGCGACGGTCGGTCTGCAGCTGCAGGCTGTTGTCGGATGTGTCGATGGCGCCGCCGGCGCCGCGCGTCTTCTGCTGCGTCCATTCGAGGGCGAAGGTCGGCGAGAACTTGGCGCGCGCGGCCTTCAGCTCTTCGTTGGCGGCATCCAGGTCGCGCCGCGCGGCGCGCACGCCGGGGTTGGTCTCGTAGATGTCCTTGAGCGCGAGCTTGGAGCTGTCGGGGACCGGCGGCATCATGTGGTCGGGCACCTCGAGCTGCTCGATCTTGCGGCCGGTGATCTGGTTCAGCGACACCATGGCCGACTCCAGCGCGCCCTCGGCCTCGGCCACGGCGGACTGCGCGGTCAGCGAACGGCCGCGCACGCGTTCGAAGTCGATGCGGCTGGCGCCGCCGCCCTCCAGGCGCTTGCGCATGTACTCCAGCAGGTCGCCCATGCGTTGCGAATAGCTGCGCGCGAACGACAGCGAGGCATAGGCGCGCATCACGTCGTAGTAGGCCTTGATGGCGTTGTAGTAGAGCGTCTCGCGCGCGTCGTCGCGGCGCAGCTCGGCGGCCCGGGCCAGCGAACGGTTCTTGCTGTAGTCGAAATAGGAGCCGGGGGCGAATATCGGCTGGCGGCCGATCACGGTCACGTCCCAGCGCTTGTGGTCGGAGGCGCGCTGCACCAGGCCGGTGTTGGGATCGATCACCGAAGACGGCGACGAATATTCCTGGCCCTTTTGCGCGCGCACATCCAGGGTCGGCCCCATCTGCCCGGCCGACACCTTGGTGGCATAGTTGGCCTGGTCCGCCTGGGCCGAGGTGGCCGCATAGCTGTAGCTGTTGTTCAGCGCCAGGTCGAGCACCTTGGGCAGCGTCAGGTCAGGCACAATGTCGCCTTCGGTGACGATGGCCACGGTCGGCAAGGCGATGGTGTTGCCGGTGAAGGAAGGATCGGACTGGCGCAGCAGCACCAGGATCTCGTCGTCCGGGCTGGCGCCGGATCTGATATCCGACGGCAACAGCGACGGCAGCCTGGCCTCGGCCGCGGACGGGCCGGACGGATCCGATCCGAGGCGTATCTGCGGCGGCATATCCAGTTTGTCAGGCGCGGCCGCCGGCACAGGCGCTTGCGCCAGGGAGCGCGCGGGCGGCTCAGACAGTGGAACGAGGTCCTGCGCAGCATATGACAATTGATGCGCGGTCAGCCCTAGTGAAACACCGAGTAAAAAACGCTTGCTTTTAAGAACTATCATCAATCCGATAGACCGGCATCCCAGCCGGTCCCCCTGCCCCATCCAATAAGAAAAACCCGCGTCTCATACCGCTGGTCCCGGATAACTACCCCATAGGCCAAGGTGTTGTTCTTTTTGTAAGGCCGAAGAAATGCTGATTATATGTCAACAAATCTTTATATTTTGGCAAAAGCGATTTTAACATCCGCTCATTGCGGGAAAATTACAGAAAAACCTGAAAAAATCTTTTAATTTCAATTGACTTGATTCGTTTCAACGTCGGCAATTATCGTCAGCTTGATGTCACGAAGCTATCAGGGAATTCCGAAAAATGACAAAACCTAACAAAACACACAAAAAATGCGGTTGAAAAACCACACATCATTCCCTATATCCTGCCCATCCGCGATTGGCTTTTTCTATTCGCCCTTTTTAGCTTTTCTCACCACCGTCTCATCCATAAGGACATAAACATGGCAACCGAAAAACAGACCATGGGCTTCCAGGCCGAAGTCAAGCAACTGCTTCAGCTGATGATCCACTCGCTGTATTCCAACAAGGAAATCTTCCTGCGCGAGCTGGTCTCCAACGCCTCCGACGCGGCCGACAAGCTGCGCTTCGAAGCCATCAACGATGGCAGCCTGTTCGAGGATGACCCGGAACTGAAGATCACGATCGGCTTCGACAAGGCCGCGCGCACCATCACGATCTCCGACAACGGCATCGGCATGAACCGCGAAGAAGCGATCTCGCACCTGGGCACCATCGCCAAGTCGGGCACCAAGGAGTTCTTCTCCAGGCTCTCCGGCGACCAGCAGAAGGACGCGGCCCTGATCGGCCAGTTCGGCGTGGGCTTCTACTCCGGCTTCATCATCGCCGACCGCATCACGGTCGAGACGCGCCGTGCCGGCAGCCCGGCCGACCAGGGCGTGCGCTGGGAATCCGAAGGCGCCGGCGACTTTTCCATCGAAGCAATAAACAAGCCCGGCCGCGGCACCGACATCATCCTGCACCTGCGCGAGGGCGAGGACGAGTTCCTTTCCGTCTGGCAACTGAAGTCCATCATCCGCAAGTACTCCGACCACATCTCGCTGCCCATCCTGATGAAAAAGGAAGAATGGAACGACGAGAAGAAGGAAACCGTCGAGACCGATGAGCTGGAGACCGTCAACCAGGCCAGCGCCCTGTGGACCCGCAGCAAGTCCGACATCACGCCCGAGCAGTACGAGGAGTTCTACAAGCACGTCTCGCACGACTTCGGCGCGCCGCTGGCCTACACCCACAACCGCGTGGAAGGCCGCAGCGAATACACCCAGCTGCTCTACATCCCGGCGCGCGCGCCCTTCGACATGTGGGACCGCAACAAGCGCGGCGGCATCAAACTCTACGTCAAGCGCGTGTTCATCATGGACGACGCCGAGCAGCTCATGCCGGTGTACCTGCGCTTCGTCAAGGGCGTGATCGACTCGGCCGACCTGCCGCTGAACGTCTCGCGCGAGATCCTGCAGGAGTCGCGCGATGTGCGCGCCATCCGCGAAGGCTCGACCAAGCGCGTACTGAGCCTGCTGGAAGAACTGGCCAACAGCGACGACCAGGCGCAGAAGGACAAGTACGCCGGCTTCTGGACCGAGTTCGGCCAGGTGCTGAAAGAAGGCATCGGCGAGGACGCCGCCAACAAGGAGCGCATCGCCAAGCTGCTGCGCTTCGCCTCTACCCACAACGACAGCGACGCCCAGACGACTTCGCTGGCCGACTACGTGGGCCGCATGAAGGAAGGCCAGGACAAGATCTACTACGTCACCGCCGAGAACTACCAGGCCGGCAAGAACAGCCCGCACCTGGAGATCTTCCGCAAGAAGGGCGTGGAAGTGCTGATCATGACCGACCGCGTGGACGAATGGCTGCTGTCCTTCCTGACCGAGTTCGAAGGCCGCGAGCTGGCGTCCGTCGCCAAGGGTGGACTGGACCTCGGCCAGCTGGAGAACGAGGCCGAGAAGAAGCAGCACGAAGACACCCAGGCCGAGTACAAGGACCTGGTCGAGAAGATGAAGGAAGCGCTGGCCGACAAGGCCAAGGACGTGCGCGTGACCTTCCGCCTGACCGACTCGCCGGCCTGCCTGGTGGCCGACGAGAACGAGCTCTCCGGCAATCTCGTGCGCATGCTGAAGGCGGCCGGCCAGAACGCGCCGGAATCCAAGCCCACGCTGGAGATCAATCCCGACCACCCGCTGGTGCAGCGCCTGAAGTACGAACAAGCCCGCTTCGGCGACTGGTCGCACATCCTGTTCGACCAGGCCCTGCTGGCCGAAGGCGGCGCGCTGGGCGACCCGGCCGGCTTCGTCAAGCGCTTGAACGACATGCTGCTGGGCATGGCGTCCAGGTAATCCCGTCCCGACGGGACATGAAAACGGCGGCCTGCGGGTCGCCGTTTTCACGTTCGCGGCGGGTTGCCTGGCCCGCCCATGCGCTATACAGTAGGACGGCAATCCCCCTTTGCCACTCCATGGAGCCCTTCGATGAAAAAACTGTCCGCTTCCCTGCTCGCCCTGGCCCTGCCGCTTTCGCTCGCCGCCGGCCATGTTTCGGCCCAGGCCCTGACCGGCTGCGCGGCCAAGAAGGCCGATGTCCAGACCCAGCTGGAGCAGGCCCGCGCCCACGGCAACAAGGCGCAGGAAGCCAAGCTGAAGATCGCGCAGAAGCAGCTGGAAACGAACTGCACCGACGAAGGCCTGCGCCGCGAGCGCGAAGCCGACATCAAGAAGAAGCAGGAAAAGGTCGACGCCCGCAAGGCCGATCTCGAAAAAGCCCAGGCCAAGGGCAAGTCCAAGAAGATCGCCCAGCAGGAAAAGAAACTGAAGGACGCCGAGGATGAACTGAAAGCGGCCCGGGAAAAGCTCAATCAATAAGAACGGCCCACCGCGGCGGCGCCCGCCGGCTCGAGCCGCAACCCCGGCCGCCGCCGCACGGCAAGCACATGGAATTCAACTTCATCAATCCGCGCAAGAACGCGCTGGCCTACCTGGTCAAGATCCTCTCCGGCTGCCTGATCCTCTGGTACGGCCTGCGCGCGGCCGGCATCGAGGAGCCCTACTGGGCCATGATCTCGCTGATCATCGTCACCGAGCCGGACATGACGGTGGCCAAGGCCAATTTCCGCGCGCGCCTGATCAACACCATCTCGGGCTGCGTGGTCTCATGCATTGCGCTGGTGATCTTCGGCCCGACCTTCCTGGCCATGCTGGTGGCGCTCACGGCCGCCGTGGTGGTGGCCATGCTGCTGCAGAACTATCCCAGCAACTGGCGCCTGGGGCCGGCCACCGTGGTGATCCTGCTGTCGGCCGCGTTCACCGGCAACGGCCTGGGCCAGGAACTGCACCTGGCGTTCATGCGGGTGGGCGAAGTGATCGTGGGCAGCACGGTGGCGCTGCTGCAGACGGTGATCTACATCTGGCTGGTCAAACGCAAGGAGCGACAGGATGAACGACCATCCGCGTCCTGAGCCGGCCTCGCTGCGCGGCGAGCGCATCCTGCTGCGCCCGTGGCGGCCGGCCGACCGCGCGCCCTTTGCCGCCATCAACGCCGACGCCCGCGTGATGGAGCACTTCCCCGCGCCGCTGGCCGAACGCGACAGCGACGCCCTGGCCGACCGCATCGAGGCGCATTTCGGCAAGCACGGCTTCGGCCCCTGGGCGCTGGAGATTCCGGGCGTGGCGGAGTTTGCCGGCTTCGTCGGCCTGCTCACGGTGTCCTTCGACGCCCATTTCACGCCGGCGGTGGAAATCGGCTGGCGCCTGGCCGCACCGCTCTGGGGACGGGGCTATGCCAGCGAGGCGGCCGCCTGCGCCATGCACTACGGCTTTGCCGAACTGGGCCTGCCGGAGATCGTTTCCTTCACCGTGCCGGCCAACCTGCGCTCGCTGGCGGTGATGCAAAGGCTGGGCATGCATTACGACATCCGTGAGGACTTCCTGCATCCGCGCCTGCCGCCCGAGCATCCGCTGCGGCTGCATCGCCTGTACCGGATCGGGCGCGAGCAGTGGATGGAACGCCAGGCGCCGTGATTACCGCGCGCCCATGAAAAAAGCAGGACCGAAGTCCTGCTTTTTTTGCGGCCTGCCCCCGAAGGCTCAGTGCGTCACGCGGGTGGTGCGACCGTTCGACAGCAGGCGCACGCGCTCGCCGACGCGGAATGCCTCATCCGCATCCTGGGTGATGGCGCGCAGTTCGCCGTTGTCCAGCTTGACGGTGATTTCCAGGCCAGGACGGTTGCTCAGGCGAGCCTCGGCCTGGTTGCCGAGAACGCCGCCGGCCAGCGCGCCGACGATGCCGGCCGCCAGGGCGCCGTTGCCGCCGCCGATGTTGGAACCTGCAGCGATGCCGCCCAGCGCCGCGCCGCCCAGGGTGCCGACGCCGGACGAGCCCTTGTCGATGGTCACGTTGCGGATCGATTCGACCACGCCCATGCGCACGGTCTGCTCACCTTGCGCCTGGCGTGTGTTGTAGACGCTGGCCGAATTCGGCGTGACGGCGCAACCCGCCACCATGGCGCCCAGTGCTGCGATCAAAAACAATTTCTTCATACAAAAATACTCCGACTGAAATTTTGGCCCATGCCGGGCTGCGAGGATTGCCTGCTCCCGTACAGGCGGGATGATCGCGCCATTTCGCGCGCAGCAAACAATTCTTTACATCTTAATACAAACCGCCCGCTTGGCCGAGTTCCGGCCCGCTTTTCGGTGCTTTTCGGGGTGGGTCGGGCGGTTTCTTCAGTTTCTCTTAATACTGGATACGCCAGCGCCGGTACAGCACCGCCAACACGAACAGCGGCCCGATCAGCAAAAAGCGCACATCCTCGAAGAACGAAGGCTTCTTGCCCTCGATCTTGTGGCCAACAAACTGCCCGGCCCAGGCCAGCACGAACACCACCGCCGACACCGGCAGCACCGCGCCGGCGGGCAGCCGCGCCAGCAGCACCAGCATCACCGCCGCCATGGCCAGCATGCCGGCGGCGAACGGCGGCGACAGGCTGAGGTAGTACGCCAGCGACGCCGCCGCCACCACCAGCGCCACGGCCGGCGACACCGACCAGCACAGGCCCAGCAGCGAGAACACGATGGCCGGGATGCAGACGCAATGAATGAGCTCGTTCATCGGGTTGCGATGGCTCTCTTCGTAACGCGCGAGCAGCTCGTCGATGCGGCGTTGCGGATGATCGTTCATGCCTGCCTCCGGTGCGGGTAGGTGCGAGTAAGTGCCGATGGAGCGGGTGCGATGCCCCCGCGGGATACGCTCAACGACCGCCGGATACGTCGATGAAGGTGCCGGTGGCGTAGGACGATTCGTCCGACACCAGCCACATGATGGCATTGGCGACTTCCTCGGCGGTGCCGCCGCGCTTCATTGGCACGGCGTCCTTCAGGCGATCGACGCGGCCGGCTTCGCCGCCGCTGGCGTGGATGTCAGTATAGATCAGGCCGGGGCGCACGGCGTTCACGCGAATGCCCTCGGCCGCCACTTCCTTGGCCAGGCCGATCGTGAAGGCGTCGATCGCGCCCTTGGAGGCGGCGTAGTCGACGTATTCGCCGGGGCCGCCCAGCTTGGCCGCCATCGACGACAGGTTGACGATGGCGCCGCCGCGGCCGCCGTGCCTGGTCGACATGCGCTTGACCGCCTCGCGCGCGCACAGCAGGCTGCCGGTGATGTTGGCGACCAGCACGCGGTTGATGCGCTCGGCGCTCATGCCGTCCAGGCGCGACTGGTGGTCCAGGATGCCGGCGTTGTTGACCAGCGCGGTGACCGGGCCCAGTTCCTTGTCCACGGTAGCGAACAGGCGCAGGATGTCTTCTTCTTTCGAGACGTCGCCGGCCACGGTGATGGCCTTGGCGCCGCCCTTGCGGATCTCTTCGGCCACCGCCTCGGCGGCCTCGCGGTTGGACACATAATTGACCGCGACGGCATAGCCGCGCTGCCCCGCCAGTTTCGCCGTCGCCGCGCCGATGCCGCGGCTGCCGCCTGTGACGATGATGACCTTGTCTGCCATGTTCTTATCTCCGAGAGGGGTTGAGGTTCAGGTTGGGATGGGGGAAATTGCTCTGGCGGCAATTGCGCTAAGATCGCCATTTTGCCGCAAGCGCCGTGAAGCGGATATGGCGCCGCAACATGCGCCGCCGTATGGGCCGCCGTATGCGCCGGGCCATTGTGCCCTGCCCCGGCGCCGCCTGCGCACCCTGTAAATATTTTCATCTTGCCGCCGTCCATGTCCACCAGGAAGCCCGCCCGCCAGCCCCTGCACTTCACCGCCGCCGATCCGCTGCTGGCCAGCTTCCCGCCAGTGGTGGCCGCCGATACCCGCACGCTGATCCTGGGCAGCCTGCCGGGAGCGGCATCGCTGGCGGCAAGCCAGTATTACGGGCATCCGCGCAACGGCTTCTGGAAGCTGCTCTCCGGGATCACCGGGGAAGACCTGGTACCCATGGCCTATGAGGACAGGCTGCAGACGCTGCTGGAACACCGGATAGGTCTATGGGACGTGATCGCCAACGCGCGCCGCATCGGCAGCCTGGACAGCGACATCCGCGACCACACCCGCAATGACCTGCTGGCGCTGGTAGGCACCTTGCCCGCGCTGAACACCATCGCCTTCAACGGCGGTACCGCGGCGAAGCTCGGGATGAAGGCATTGGGAGAACAGGCGGGGCGATACCGGATCCTGCAACTGCCGTCCAGCAGTCCGGCCCATGCGTCGCTGTCGCTGGCTCAAAAGCTTGATGCATGGCGTCAGTTGGCCGCCGGGACAAACGCTTGAAAAACAAGTGCGAGACCGCCGACCTCACTTGCGGAAGAACAGGTAATCGTAGAACTCCCCCGAAAACCCGCCATTGAAGATCAGGTATTGCAAGGCCTTCGCGAAGAACACGATGCCCGCGAACACGATGGCCAGCTTGATGCAGAGGATGAGATTTTTCAGCATGGGCGCAGTGTAGCCGAGCGCTGCAACCGCGGCATGTCGCCCCCGATAAAAATTTGCGCCGGCCTGGCTCGCAGCGCCTCCACTCGCCCCGGTACAGACTGGGCCTCGCTGTCGCTTGCCATGCCGCCACCGCAATGAAAAAGCCGCCCGGCGACGCTCATGGCGCGGGCGGCTTTGCCTGGCGGCAAGCACAACAGGGAGGCGGCCTCAGAACGCCGGCACCAGCGATCCCTTGAATTCGGCCTCGATGAACTTGCGCACCTCGTCGGACTGGTAGGCATGCACCAGCTTCTTCGCCCAGGGCTTGTCCTTGTCTTCGGCGCGCACGGCGATGATGTTGGCGTAGCGGCCGCGCGGGTCTTCCACGGCGATGGTGTCCTTCTGCAGCGACAGGCCGGCCTTGAAGGCGTAATCATTGTTGATCGAAGCCGCCGCCAGGTCGTCCAGCGAACGCGGCAGCTGGGCGGCGTCGAGCTCGACCAGCTTCAGCTTCCTGGGATTGTCGACCACGTCCAGCGGGGTGGCGTTGACGCCGTTCTCGCCCACGCCCGGCTTCAACTTGATCAGGCCGGCCTTCTGCAGCAGCAGCAAGGCGCGGTTGCCGTTGGAAGGATCGTTCTGGATGCCGATCGTGGCGCCGTTGGGCAACTGGTCGATGGACTTGTACTTCTTCGAGTAGATGCCCAGCGGCGCCGTGATGGTCAGGCCGACCGGCACGATCTTGTAGCCGCGCGCCTTGATCTGGCTTTCCAGGTAGGGCACGTGCTGGAAGGCGTTGGCGTCCAGGTCGCCGGCGGCCAGCGCGGCATTGGGCTGCAGGTAGTCGCTGAAGACCACGGTCTGGATCTCCAGGCCTTCGCGCGCGGCGACCTTCTTGACGACCTCGAAGGTCGACTCGGCGTTGCCTACCGAGATGCCGACCTTGATCTTGTTCTTTTCCTGCGCCGCGGCGCCGTTCGGCGCGAACGCGATGGCCAGCGCGGCCGCGGCGGCCGCCAGTTTTGCCAGTGAAGCAAATTGCATGGTGTCCCCGAGAAGAATGAGGATGGCATCCTCACACATGGGCTGGCGGCGCAGAAGGAATGAATCCGCATGTCGATATGCAAGAAGCGCAGCAGAGCCGCAAGACGGGAGTGGCAGGCCGCAGCGCGCATCCCATGTATCATTCGGCATCCGCGGCGCTGCCGCCGCCCACCGATTCCACATCATGCTGATCAGAAGAAAGTCCATCGAAGCCCAGGCCAACACCAAGGCCGGCCCCAACCGCCGCCGCCAGCAACTCGAAGCCGACTCCGCCCGGCCGCGCAAGCCGAAGTTCGCGCCGGTGACGCTGTCGGAATCCGACGGCGTGCGCTACCTGCATTTCGGCACCGAGTGGGTGCAAGGCGCGATGCGCATCCGCAAACCGGACTGGATCGAACTGGAATACGCCCAGCAGATGATGGCCTGGATGCTGTTTAACCGCACCCCGCGCCACATCGTGCAGCTGGGCCTGGGCACCGGCGCGCTGACCAAGTACTGCTACCGCGAATTCCCGCAGGCCCAGGTCACCGCGGTGGAGCTCAACCCGGCCGTGGTCGCCATCTGCCACAGCATGTTCAAGCTGCCGCAGCCGGACGAGCGCCTGATGCTGATCGAAAGCGACGCCATGGACTTCATCGTCCACGCCGCCACCCACGGCATCATCGACGCCCTGCAGGTCGACCTCTACGACGCCACCGCGCGCGGCCCGGTGCTGGACACACCCGAGTTCTACCAGGCCTGCTACGACAGCCTGGCGCCGGGCGGCGTGATGACGGTCAACCTGTTCGGCGACCACCCCAGCTACGCCAAGAACCTGCGCGCGATGGAGTTCGCCTTCGACACCGTGGTCTCGCTGCCAGAGGTCCACGACGGCAACGTGGTGGCGATCGCCTTCAAGGGCAAGCAGCAGTTCGACTTCCCCGAACTGTATGCGCAGGCGGCCTTGCTGGAGGCGCAGACCAAATTGCCGGCCAAGTCCTGGGTCAACGGCATCAAGAGCGCCATCTGAGCATTGGCGGGCCTTTGCGGCCCGCTTTCGCTCGCGCGCCACAGAGAATCGCAAATATTTTTAAGATTTTTCGAAAAAGGGCTTGCAGAGTTAAAAAGGCTCTCCTATAATGCGTCCTCTCTTGCAGCACTGAGCAAACAGCGAAGTGAAGCAACGGGGCGTTAGCTCAGTTGGTAGAGCAGCGGACTCTTAATCCGTAGGTCCACAGTTCGAATCTGTGACGCCCCACCAGAATTCAAAGCCTTCCAAAGATTTCTTTGGAAGGCTTTTCTGCTTTTGGCCTGCCGATCACCCATCCTTGCCGCCATGAACCTGAGTCCTGACGATTTTGCACTGGTAGTCCACTCGACCCCGCTGGTGTCGATCGACCTGCTGATCCTCAACGCCAAAGGCGAAGTGTTGCTGGGCTATCGCCGCAACCGGCCCGCGCAGGACTTCTGGTTCGTGCCGGGCGGGCGCATCCGCAAGAACGAAGCGCTGAAAGACGCCATCGCCCGCATCACGCGCACCGAACTCGGCGTGGAGCCCGCGAGCTGGGCTCTGCAAGGCGCCTACGACCACATCTACGAAGACAACGCCCTGGGCCGTGATGGCATCAACACCCACTACGTCGCACTGGGCTGCCGCTGCAGCCTGCCGGAAGGCAGCGCCATCGCGCCGGACGCGCAACACGCCGAGCTGCGCTGGTGGCCGCTCGATGAGCTGATGCAAAGCCCGCAGGTCCACATCAACACCAAGCGCTATTTCGAAGAAGCACCGGACAACCAACTGTAGCCCGGCCACCGTCCGGCGATATCCGACGATACCTTGCGATGCCTAGCGCCGCTGCGGCGCGCTCACGGCCAACGCCGCCTTGATCGTCAGCATCACATCGCCCCACTCCCCCGCCCGCTGCTGGCGGAACAGCCTTGCCGCCGGATACCACGGCGAGTCGTGGCGGCCGAGGAACCAGCGCCAGTCGGGCGCGAACGACAGCGCGATCCACACCGGCATGCCCAGCGCGCCGGCCAGGTGGGCGGCGGCGGTGTCGACCGTCACCAGCAAGTCCATGCATGACAGCGCGGCGGCCGTATCGGCAAAATCCCGTATCCCCTCTCCCAGGTCGTGCCAGGCCTCGTGCGCCTTCAGCCATGCCGCATCCTCCTGGCGCAAGTCGGGCTGGAGCACGAAGAAGTCGAGATCGCCGCGCGCCTGCGCCAGCGGCGCGAACTGCGACAGCGCGATCGAGCGGCGGCGGTCGTTGACGTTGCCCGGGTTGCCGGAGCAGACGACGCCCACGCGCAGGCGTCCCGCCCCGCGCGGCGCCAGGCCATCGATGCGCGCCGCCCACGCCTGCCGGCGCGCGTCGTCGGCGCCCAGGTAGTGAACCGGCGCGGGGATGTCGTCGTAGTGCGTATTGCAGACCAGCGGCAGGCTCATCAGCGGCAGCTGGTAGTCGACTGCGGGAACAGCCTCGCCCATGGCGATCAGTTCGAACGCGGCCGAAGACGGCAGGCTCGCCATCAGCGGCAGCAGGCTGGCCGGGACTTCAAAGACCACCTGTGCGCCTGCGCCGACGATCTGTTCCACATAGCGGCTGAACTGGATGGTGTCGCCATGCCCCTGCTCGGCCCACAGCAGGATGCGCTTGCCGCGCAGCGGGCTGGCGCCGTTCCAGGCGGGGATGGATTCATGGCGGTAGGGATCGGCGCCGCGGCCTTCCCAGCGCCATTCGTAGAGCGGCAAGGCTTCCTGGAAACGGCCCAGCACCAGCAGCGACAGCGCCAGGTTGACCTTGGCGTCGGCCTCGTCGGGCGCGAGGTAGAGCGCGCGGCGGTAGCTGTCGATCGCTTCTTCGTACTGGCGCAGCCGCGCCAGGCTGGTGCCGCGGCTGACATGGGCGTCGACGTAGTCGGGATCGAAGATCAGCGCCTGGTCGTAGAACTTGAGCGCCTCCTCGAACTCGCCCAGCGCGTGTTCGGCCAGGCCCGCATCCAGCCAGTAGACCGCGCGCTGGCCGTCCAATTGCAAGGCGCGGTGCATGCTGGCGCGCGCGGCTTCCCAGCGCTTGCCGCGCTCCAGCAGCAAGGCCTTGCGATGCCAGGTGTCGGCGGCGTCGGGCTGCAGCTGCAGGGCCTCGTCCAGCAGCGCGATGGCGTGCTCGTCGTTCTTGCCCGAGGGCGACAAGGCCTGCAGGGCGGCGGCCGCGGCGATGAATAGTTCGGGCAGGCGATGGCCGGACTCGATCAGGTCGCGATACAGCAGGAAGGCATCCTCGAAGCGGCCCAGTTCGTAGAAGGCGCGGCCCAGCTTGTAGCGCACGGCCAGCGTATCGCGCGCATCCTGCGGCAACACCTGCAGCGCGCGCTGCAGCGCCACGGCGGCCTCCTCGTGACGCCCCTGCGCCGCCGCCACGCTGCCCAGCAGGTGCAGCGCCTGGGCATTGCCCGGCTCGGCGTCCAGCAGGCCGAACAGCGCTTGCTCGGCGGCGGCGTAGTGCTCCTGCTCGAAGAGCTGGAAGGCTTGTCTCAGGGTTTCGGTGGCGTTCATGGCGGGATGGACTTGGCAAACGGCCGTATTGTCTCATCCCTGCCATGGCGGCGATGCGTCCTTTTACATGTCGCTGACCAGCGCGGCCTTGGCCTCGTCGGCCGGCGCGGCGCCCTCCATCACGATCAGCCTGGACGGTGCGGCGGCAGCGCCGGGCGCGGCCAGGTTGCGGATGGGGCCGATCGCGGTACCGTTGGACATGCCCTTGGCGTCGGTCACGAAGCTGGCCACGGGCGCGGCCTGCCCGCTCAGGTAGACGTTGTAGTTGGTCTGCGGCTTGAGCTTGAACAGCGACACCTCCAGCGCATCCACCACGCCCAGGTTGCGCGAGACCACGAAGCCGCGCGCGTCGCCCGCCGTCACCGGCTTCAGGCGGATGTTCATCGGTTCGGCATTGGCCAGCGGCGCCAGGTTCTGCCTGCCGTCGCCGTCCTTCACCACGTTGGACAGGAACACCAGCGCCTGCGGCGCCTGGCCGCCGGCGATGTGCGCCACCACCTTGTTCTGCGCCGGGTCGATCACCTCGACGCCGTCGCCGTTCTCCAGGCCGACATAGATGCGGCTGCTGTCGTCCGAGGTCCAGATGCCGTGCGGCAGCGCGCCGGTCGGAATGGTCGCCACCAGCCTGGCCTCGGCATCGGTGGTGTACACCTTGACCACGTTCTCGCCACCCACCGTCACATAGGCCTGCACCTTGCCGTCCACCGTGGCGAACGACAAATGGTTGGTGATGAAGCCGGTGTCGATCACGCCGGTGACCTTCAGCGTATGCGTGTCGATGCGCGTGACCTTGCCCACGTCCTTGTGCGTCATCCACAGCTCCTTATGGTCGGGCGTGAACTGCAGGAAGGGCGAGAACGGGCTGACCACGTCGATCTTCCTGATCACCTTGTGCGATCTGACGTCGATCACATCCACCTGCGGCGTGAAGCTGGCCACCGAAAAGGCCAGCTTGCCGTCGGGCATGAACTGCACCATGCCCGGGCCGACCGCGGTCTTGATGCGGCGCGTTTCCTTGAAGGTCCTGGGGTCGATGACCGAGATGTAGTCCTCGCCGCGCACCACCACCCAGACTTCCTTCCCGTCGGCGGTGAAGAAGCCCTCGTGCGGCGAACGGCCGACATAGGCAATGCCCTTGACCGCATTGGTGGCGGTGTCGATGAAGGTGACCGAGTTGGAGCCGTTGGAGATCGCCACCAGCGTCTTGTGGTCCGGCGAGAAGCCCATGCCGTGCACGTTGATCTGGCCCTTGTAGAGCGGCGAGAGCACGTCCGGGCGCGGATTGCCCAGGCGGATCTGGCCGACCAGGGTGTTGTCGGCCGGGTTGAAGACCGACACCGTGTTGCTGTTCTGGTCGGCGGTGTAGACGCGGTCATGCGCGGTGGGCAGCGCCATGGCCGAGGTGGCGGCCAGGCCCAGCGCGGCGGATGAGAATGCGGCGGCGAGTTTGTTCATCGTTGTCTCTCTTCTTGGTGGGGAAATGAATCCGGAATCCGGAATCGGAATGACGGCTCAGGGCGCGGTCGACGGATAGCCATGGCGCTTGAGCCAGGCCTGCATGACCTGGATCTCGTTCTGCTGCTCGGCGATGATGCCCAGCGCCAGGTTGCGGATCTCGGGATCCTGGCTGTACAGCAGCACGGCGCGCGCCATGTCCACCGCGCCCTGGTGGTGCGGCAGCATCATGCTGACGAAGTCGTGCTCGGCGTTGCCGTTCATCGGCGCCTGCTGCATGCCGTAGTCCATGACGTTCATGGCGTCGTCCATCAGGCCGCCGAAGGGCTTGGCGGTGCTGGCGACGAAGGCCGGCGGTTTGGCCGGCATGGTGTGCCCGCCATGGCCGCCATGGCCGTCATGCCCCGCCGGCGCGCCGGCCATGTTGTTCATGTCATGCGCCAGCACCGCCGCCGACAGCGGGGCGATGACGCAAGCCGCCAGCAGCAGCTTGCGCAGGTGCTTGCGCGTGGGGGAATGGGAATTGCCGGGTGCCGCGTTCATGCCCTCTCCTCGGTGTGGTGAATGCAGCGAGTGTAGGCAGCCGGCGACGACCATCGGATGACAAACGAATGACAATTCTGTCATGCGCGCCAAACAAAAAAGCCGCATCGCACAAGGCGATGCGGCTCTCCCCGGAAGCCCGGCAGCGGCGGCTCAGCGCTTGAACACCAGCACCGGATCGGCGCGATAGATGGCCGGGTACATCTTCTGCAGGTTGGATATCTTGGGCAGGTCGTTGTAGGCGATGTAAGGCTGGTTGGGATGCAGCGTGGCGTAGTCCTGGTGATAATCCTCCGCCGCATAGAAGCCCTGCAGCGGCGCGACCTGGGTCACGATGGGCGAGGAGAATACCTTGGCCGCGTTGATCTGGGCGATGTAGGCCTCGGCGGCCTGCTTCTGCTGGTCGCTGCCGGTGAAGATGGCCGAGCGGTATTGCGTGCCGCGGTCCGGCCCCTGGCGGTTGAGCTGGGTCGGGTCGTGCGCCACCGAGAAATAGATCTGCAGGATCCGGTCGAAGGAGATCTTGCGCGGGTCGTAGGTCACCTGCACCGACTCGGCATGGCCGGTGGAGCCCGAGCTGACCATCTCGTAGGTGGCGGTGCCCTGCTTGCCGCCGGCATAGCCCGACACCGCGCGCAGCACGCCCTGGGTATGCTGGAACACGCCCTGTACGCCCCAGAAGCAGCCGCCGGCCAGCACCACCGTCTCGCTTTGCGCAGTCGAAGCCAGCTGGGCCTTGCCGGTCGCTGCGGGCACGGCCACGGCGGGTTCGGCGGCGTTCACGCGCGCCATGGATGCCAGCGCCAGGCACAGCGCGGCGGCCGCCGACACGATGACGGCAGGTTTGATGATGGACATGGTTTTCTCCGGTACGGAAGTGACGATGAAATCGGTTGGCCGCTCAGCGGCGCATGAGCGCGGCGCGCGGCCCCATCAGGAACGCGCGGCCGGCGCCGGCTTGGACGGCGCGGCGGCCTTGTCCCTTTTCGCCTGGCGCCACAGCACGCGCAGCGCCAGCAGCACGCCCACCAGCACGGCGAACAGCAGCGGCTGGGCGATCAGGTTCTTGCCCGCCTTGTCCCACCAGTAGTGCAGCACGCCCAGCGGCACGATCAGGTAGATCAGCCGGTGCAGCGCCTGCCAGCGCTTGCCGCCCAGGCGGCGCACCATGCCGTTGGTGCTGGTGACGGCCAGCGGGATCGACAGCAGCAGCGCCAGTACGCCGACGGTGATGAAGGGCCGCTTGACGATGTCCTTCCAGATCTCGCTGACGTCGAAGAAATGGTCGAACCAGACGAAGGTGGTGAAATGCAGGCTCAGGTAGAGAAAGGCCATCAGCCCCAGCATGCGGCGCATCTTCACCAGCCAGTTCATGCCGGTGATCTTGCGCAGCGGCGTCACCGCCAGCGTGATGCAGAAGAAATACAGCGTCCAGTCGCCGGTGCTGTGGGTGATGAATTCCAGCGGATTGGCGCCCAGGCCGCCGGTGAAACCGAGCGCGACCAGCCGCCCCAGCGGCACGAAGGCCAGCGCCAGGAAAATCCACCACAGCACGTTGGCCGTGCGCGGCGACAGGTTGCGCAGCGATGCGGGAGCTAACTGCATGGCGCGGCCTCGTCAGAAATACTTGCGCAGGTCCATGCCCGAATACAGGCCGGCCACGTCGTTGTAGCCGTTGAACATCAGCGTCTTGCGCTTGGGCGAGAAGAACCCGTCCTCGCCGATGCGGCGCTCGGTGGCCTGCGACCAGCGCGGGTGGTCGACGTTCGGGTTGACGTTGGAGTAGAAGCCGTACTCCTGCGCGGCGTACATGTTCCAGGCGGTCTTGGGCTCGTCCTTGACGAAGCGGATCTTGACGATCGACTTGGCCGACTTGAAACCGTACTTCCACGGCACGATGATGCGCACCGGCGCGCCGTTCTGGTTGGGCAGCACCTCGCCGTACATGCCTAGCGTGAGCAGCGTGAGCGGATGGTTGGCCTCGTCCAGGCGCAGGCCTTCGCGATAGGGCCAGTTCAGCACCGGGTCGTAGATGCCAGGCATCTGCTTCTTGTCGGCCAGGGTGACGAATTCGACATACCTGGCGTTGCCGGTGGGCTCGGCCTTCCTGATCAGCGCCGACAGCGAATAGCCGATCCACGGGATCACCATCGACCAGCCTTCCACGCAGCGCAGGCGGTAGACGCGCTCCTCCAGCGGCGCCAGCTTGGTCAGCGCGTCCAGATCCAGCGTGAAGGGCTTCTTGACTTCGCCCTCGATGTCCACCGTCCACGGGCTGGTCTTCAGGGTGCCGGCGTTCTTGGCCGGATCGGCCTTGTCGGTGCCGAACTCGTAGAAGTTGTTGTAGGTGGTGGCGTCCTTGTAGGCGGTCTGCTTGTCCATCACCGCGTAGGCGTTGTTGAGCCTGGCGGGAAGCTTCCGGCCCTGCTGCGCAAAGGCTTGCGGGAACGCGCCGAAACCGCCGGCCATGGCTGCGCCCGCGGCCACCCGGGCCATGAAGCGGCGGCGGGACAGGTAGACGTCCTTGGGCGTGATTTCCGAGGAAGTCGGAATCTCGATCTGGTCGGGACGGATCTTGATCAGCATGGTGCGCTCCGGCAAAAAAATGAAGTTGCGCAAAAGCATGGAAGGCTGCTTTTGCGACGTGTGGCCATGTTAGGTGCGGCGGCGTGACATGCGGGTGGCAATTTGATGACAATTTTGTCATGAAGAAATCCCGCGCCGTTGCTAGAATCTGCTGCATTTTCCCGCATCCGACAAGCCCCCGCAGCGGCTTTCATCTCCCAGCATGGCTATCCTCGTAATCGAAGACGATCCCAAGACCGGCGACTACCTCAAGAAGGGACTGCGCGAGTCCGGCTACGTGGTCGACCTGGCCCGCAACGGCGCCGACGGCCTGCACATGGCGCTGGAGCAGGACTACGACCTGGTGGTGCTGGACGTGATGCTGCCCGGCATCGACGGCTGGCAGGTGATGAGCGCGCTGCGCAGCAAGCGCGACCTGCCGGTGCTGTTCCTGACCGCCAAGGACCATGTCGACGACCGCATCCGCGGCCTGCAGCTGGGCGCCGACGATTACCTGGTCAAGCCCTTTTCCTTCACCGAACTGGTGCTGCGCATCCGCACGCTGCTGCGGCGCGGCGTGGTGCGCGAGGCCGAGGTCTACGAAATCGCCGACCTGCAACTGGATCACGTGCGCCACAAGGTCACGCGCCAGGGCGTCAACATCGCGCTGACTAACAAGGAGTTCATGCTGCTGCACCTCCTGATCAAGCGCCAGGGCGAGGCCTTGTCGCGCAGCGTGATCGCCTCGCAGATCTGGGACATGAACTTCGACAGCGACACCAACGTGGTCGACGTCGCCATCAAGCGGCTGCGCGCCAAGATCGACGCGCCGTTCGACAAGAAACTGATCCACACCGTGCGCAGCGTGGGCTACATGTTCTCCGAAACCCCATGAACGCGCCTGTCCCGACCGCCCGCGCCTGGACGCTCACGGCGCGCGTCACCGCCCTGTTCTCGCTGCTGGCCTGCCTGGTGGTGACCGGGCTGGGCCTGTACCTGAACGGATCGGCCGCGCAGGCGCTGGAGCTGCGCGCGGACCAGGCGCTGATCGGCCGCGTGGAGCACTTCCGCAACCTGATGCACGACCTCTACAACGTCGAGCAGATGGAGCAGCGCCCGGCGCTGTTCGAAAGCATGATGGGCAACGAGCAGGACGTGCGCATCTTCCGCCGGCGCGGCGAGGCGCCCTTCATCCAGAGCAATCCCGACCATCTGGTGCCGCCGGAGATGGAGCCCATCCCGGTCGGCACGCCGGTGTCGTCGGCAGACATCTTCACCAGCACGCGCGCCGACGGCGTGCGGGTGCGCTGGGTCTCGGCGCTGGCCGAGGTCGGCAGGCCCGGGCGCGGCCACGACGGCGGCGACACGGTGGAAATCGTGGCCGCCTACGTCATGGTGCAGGAAGCGCGCATGATGAACTCCTACCGCTGGCGCATCGCCGGCGCCGCCGCCGGGGCGGTGCTGATCACCGCCCTGCTCGGCTTCCTGCTGCTGCGGCGCGGCCTGCGCCCGCTGGAAGAGATGAGCCGGCGCGCCGAGCGCATCACGCCGGACCACCTCTCGACCCGGCTGGAGCAGGACGGCATGCCCGAAGAACTGCGGCGCGCCGCGGTCTCGCTCAATGCCATGCTGGACCGGCTGGAAGCCGGCTACGAGCATCTGGCGCAATTTTCCGGCGACCTGGCCCACGAGATCCGCACGCCGATCAACGTGTTGATGGGCCAGAGCCAGGTGGCGCTGGGCCAGCGGCGCTCGCCCGAAGAGTACGAGCAGCTGCTGGAGTCGAACGTGGAGGAGTTGCAGCGCATCTCGCGCATCGTGGAAAACATCATGTTCCTGGCCCAGGCCGACCATGCCACGCTGGCGGTGGACTGCGCGCCGCTGGACCTGTCGGAAGAACTTGGCCGCATCGCCGACTACTTCGAAGGCATCGCCGACGAGCGCGGCATGCGCTTCGAACTCGACGTGCAGGGCGCCGGCTGCGCCAACCTGGTCATGTGGCGCCGCGCCGTGAACAACCTGGTGATCAACGCGGTGCGCTACGGCGAGGCCGACACTTCGGTGCGCATCAGCGCGCGCGGCGACTTGGAGCGCGGCAGCAGCATCATCGTTGAAAACCGCAGCGACGACGCCACCCCGCACACGATGGTCCGCATGTTCGACCGCTTCTACCGCGGCGACCGCTCGCGCAGCGCATTTACCGAATCCAACGGCCTGGGACTGGCCATCGTCAAGGCCATCATGGGATTGCACCGGGGCACGGCCACGGTGGAATGCCCGCAGCCGGGGTGGATACGCTTCACGCTGTCGTTTCCGCCGCAGACCGATCGCTGAACGCCGCCGGGTTTCTGCTATCGCGAGGATGCCACTGAGGTGGGGGCGAACATCCTGCCTTGCCCGGGTTGCCCCTTGCCTGTCGCCGCCGCCGTCGCCGCCATTACGGGGATGACGCTGAAATGGCAGCGCCCCCCTTCCCCGTTCGCGTTATCCCTTACCCGTCGTCCTCGCGAAAGCGGGGACCCAGCGACGTTGGTTGCGCATCGCCGTCCGTTGCACGACGCGGGGACGACGATGCCTGGAAGAGATCAACCGGAATTCCCGCCAAAAAGCGCCATCTGCCCCGCATCCTGCTACTTCTGCTCGCCGATATTGACCTGCACCACCGTCTGCTGCACCGGCGGCGCATTCTCCCGCTGCAGCGCCTCGGCCGCCAGCTCGGCCTCGCGCGCCTCCGCTGCGCGACGCGCCTTCTGCGCCGCCGACGCGCGGGTGAAGATGATCTTCAGTGCCGCCATCGCCGGCACCGACAGGAAGATGCCGGCCACGCCGCCCAGCTGGTCGCCGGCCAGCAAGCCCAGGATCACCATCAGCGGGCTGACCTCCACGCCCTCGCTCATCAGGTAGGGATTGAGCACGTAATCCTGGAAGATCCGGTAGGCGACGATGAAGCCGATCAGCCACAGCAGGTGGTCGTAGCCGCTGAAGCCGGCCACCACCAGCGCCGCCGCGCTGGCCGCCAGCGGCCCGGCGAAGGGGATGAACTCCAGCACCGCGGCCAGTCCGGCCAGCAGCATGGAGTACGGCACGCCCATCAGCGAAAACGCGATGCTGTAGGCCACCAGCGTGGCGATGGAGAGAAACAGCAAGGCCCGCACGTAACGCGACAGCAGCACGTCGAGGTCCTTGATGATGTTGTCCCACAGGCGGCGGTTGGCGCTGTTCATCCATGACAGCATCTCGTCGCGCATGGCGGGCGCCTCCTTGATCAGCAGGAAGCTGATCACCGGCACCAGCACCAGGTAGATCAGGTTGCTGGCGGCGTGCATCACGCCGACGCCGAACTGCTTGGCCAGCGGCATGGCCTGGTCGGTGCCGTTGGCCAGCTGGTCGCGCACGAAGCCCAGGATGCGCTCGCGCAGCGGCTCGGCGAAACCGGGAAGAGGAATGCGCGAGACCACGTCGTTGGAGCGCAGCAGCGCCGGCAACTGCTCGGACAGGTGCAGCGCCTCGTCCTGGATGCGCGCGCCGAATACCGCCGACACCGCCGCCACGATGGCGATCACCAGCACGAACACCACCGCGATGGACACCGTGCGCGGCACCCTGCGCGGGCGCACGCGCTCGATCTGCTCCACCAGCGGATAGACCAGGTAACTGAAGAACACGGCGAACACCAGCACCAGCAGCGTGGATGAAACGGTATAGGTGACGTAGAGCAGCAAGGCCACCAGGAACACGGTCCAGGCGATCCTGGCCACACGGAAATCGAACCCCAGCATAAAGACTCTTTCTCGAACGAAGGCGGATGAGGGACGTTGCCGCGCCTTCCCCCGGCGCCGGCCTGCCCGTTTGTCCCCGTGACGCGTGCAACGCAACGCAATGCCACGACTGACGCCAGGCGCGCGCGGGGGACTTTGTCGAGCGTATTTGATCGGCATCAAATCCCGTATAGGCCAGGCTCTTCAGTACGTGTAGGAAAGCGGGAAAATGTTGCCATGCAGCGCGACTGGGCTGCGCCTTGCGGAAACCGGGAAATCCGCAGCGGCGCCGTGCCGTCCGCCCATCCGGCTCGCCATGAAGTTTCAATATGACAACTTTTAGCCGGATGATGCGGATGCGACACATCCGGGTCTGCGCCTCGCATCGACTGGCAGCCTGCGCCCCGCGCCGGCGCTGGCTTATTCTCATCAGTGATGACTGTTATCAGGAAATTGATGTGCTGGTGTCATTGCGGTGGGACAAGCAATTGTTTTAAATTTCAGTAATTACTGAAAATTCAAAATGATCAAAACTATGGAAACCAATGTTCTCAGCCCCTTGATGCAGCGCTTCATCAGCCATTTCGGTGAAATGGGCAGCCGCTGGGGCATCAACCGCACCGTCGGCCAGATCTACGCCCTGCTCTACATCTGCGGCCGTCCGCTCAACGCCGACGAGATCGCGGAATACCTGAGCTTCTCGCGCTCCAACGTCAGCATGGGCCTCAAGGAATTGCAGTCCTGGCGGCTGGTCAAGCTGCTGCATCGCCCCAACGACCGCCGCGAATACTTCGAGCCGCCCGGCGACATCTGGGACATCTTCAAGGCCCTGCTGGAGGAGCGCCGTCGCCGCGAGATCGAGCCCACGCTCTCCATGCTGCGCGACGCCCTGCTGGAGCCGCCCGCCGGTCCCGGCGACAAGGAGACGCAAAAGCGCATGCGCGAAATGTACGAGCTGATCGAGCTCTCCAGCTCCTGGTTCGACGACGTCCAGCGCCTCTCGCCGGAGACGCTGGTGTCGCTGATGAAGATGGGCTCCAAGGTCAAGAAGCTGCTCGACGTGCGCGAGAAGTTCCGCTTCGGCGCGCCGCGCGAGGACAAGTCCGGCGCCGCATCCGACAAGGCGCCCGCCGCGCCCGACAAGGAGTAAGACATGCGACTGCCCGGCAAGCTGCCCCGACTGACCCAGCTGCCGCTGGGAGTCGAAATCACCCTGTTGCTGATCATCAAGCTGGCGCTCATCACGGTGCTGGCAAGGACCTTCTTCGCCCATCCCGAGGCCAAGCACATGCGCATGCCCACCGCCAGCGTCGAGCAGCGCATGCTGGCCCCGGCGCCGCCCCACCCGATTCCCGCAACACCTGAACTCGCCAACACACCGGAGTAACAAATGGTTCCGATCGATGAAGTCGTTTCGCTATCGCGGCTGCAGTTCGCCGTGACGGCGCTGTATCACTTTCTGTTCGTCCCCTTGACGCTGGGCCTGTCCTGGATCCTGGTAATCATGGAGTCGGTCTATGTGATGACCGGCAGCCCCATCTACAAAGACATGACCCGCTTCTGGGGCAAGCTGTTCGGCATCAATTTCGCCATGGGCGTGGCTACCGGCATCACGCTGGAGTTCCAGTTCGGCACCAACTGGTCCTACTACTCGCACTACGTCGGCGATATCTTCGGCACGCCGCTGGCGATCGAAGGCCTGGCGGCGTTCTTCCTGGAGTCGACCTTCGTCGGCCTGTTCTTCTTCGGCTGGGACAAGCTCTCGCGCAAGCAGCACCTGATGGTGACCTTCCTGGTGGCGCTGGGATCGAGCCTGTCGGCGCTGTGGATCCTGATCGCCAACGGCTGGATGAACAACCCGGTCGGCGCCGAGTTCAACTACGAAACCATGCGCATGGAACTGGCCAGCATGACCGAGGTGATCTTCAACCCGGTGGCCCAGGTCAAGTTCGTGCACACCGTCGCCGCCGGCTACGTGACCGCGTCGATGTTCGTGCTGGGCGTGTCGGCCTGGTACCTGCTGAAGGCGCGCGACACGGCGTTTGCGCTGCGCTCCTTCGCGGTGGCGGCAGGCTTCGGCCTGGCGGCCACGCTTTCGGTGATCGTGCTGGGCGACGAGTCCGGCTACACCGCCGGCGAAGTCAACAAGGTCAAGCTGGCCGCCATCGAGGCCGAATGGGACACCCATCCCGCGCCGGCCGGGCTGACGCTGTTCGGCCTGCCCAACGATCGCGAACAACGTACCGACTACGCGGTGAAGATCCCCTATGTGCTGGGCCTGATCGCCACCCGCTCGACCGACACCCAGGTCATGGGCATCAAGGACCTGAAGAAGGAACATGAGGGCCGCATCCGCAACGGCATGCAAGCCTACGCCGCGCTGACCCGCCTGAAGTCCGGCGACAAGTCGCCCGAGGCGCACGCCGCTTTCGAGGCGCACAAGAAGGACCTGGGCTACGGCCTGCTGCTCAAGAAGTACACCGCCAACGTCATCGACGCCACGCCCGAGCAGATCGCGCTGGCCGTCAACGACACCATCCCGAAAGTGGCGCCGCTGTTCTGGTCCTTCCGCGGCATGGTGGCGATCGGCTTCCTGATGCTGTTCATCTTCGCCGCCTCGGTCTGGTTCCTCGGCAAGAAGCAACTGGCGCCGCAGCGCTGGCTGCTCAGGTTGGCCGTCTGCGCCATCCCGCTGCCGTGGATCGCTGCCGAACTGGGCTGGATCGTGGCCGAGTACGGCCGCCAGCCCTGGACCATCGCCGGCATCCTGCCCACCCACCTGTCGGCGTCCTCGCTGCAGCCGGGCAGCCTGTACTTCAGCCTGGCGGGCTTCATCCTGTTCTACACCTTCCTGCTGGTGGTGGAGATGATCCTGATGGTCAAGTACGCGCGCCGCGGCCCGAGCAGCCTGCATACCGGCAAGTACCACTGGGAAACCCGGGGCAAGGATGCCGACCCGGGCAACGTGCTGCCGCCGCCGATCAACCCGGCCGCCAATTCCGGCGCTGCCTGAGCCTGCTGACGAAATGAGGAAAGCAAGATGATCTTCGATTACGAAACACTCAAACTGATCTGGTGGGCCTTCGTCGGCGTGCTGCTGATCGGCTTCGCGCTCACCGACGGTTTCGACTTCGGCGTGGGCATGATGCTGCCCTTCGCCGGCAAGACCGACACCGAGCGGCGCGTGCTGATCAATGCCATCGGCCCCACCTGGGAAGGCAACCAGACCTGGTTCATCACCGCCGGCGGCGCCACCTTCGCGGCCTGGCCGCTGGTCTACGCGACCGCCTTCTCGGGCTTTTACATCGCCCTGATGATCCTGCTGTTCTCGCTGTTCTTCCGCCCGGTCGGCTTCGACTACCGCAGCAAGGTAGCCGATCCGCGCTGGCGCAACGCCTGGGACTGGGGCCTGTTCATCGGCGGCTTCGTGCCCCCGCTGATCTGCGGCGTGGCCTTCGGCAACCTGCTGCTGGGCGTGCCCTTCCACTACGACGACACCATGCGGGTGGAGTACACCGGCAGCTTCTTCGCGCTGCTGAATCCGTTCGGCTTGCTGGCCGGCCTGCTGTCGGTGTCCATGCTGCTGATGCACGGCGCCGCCTTCGCCTTCGTGAAGACCGACGCCGCCGTCGGCGAGCGCTCGCGCAAGACCGTGGTGGCCGCGGCCGCCGCCACCGTGCTGCTGTTCGTCGCCGGCGGTTTCTGGGTGGCGCAGCTGCCGGGCTACCGCATCGCGGCCATGCCCGACGCCAACAGCGCCTTCACGCCGCTGGCCAAGACCGTGGAGATCGCCGCCGGCGCCTGGTTCGACAACTATGCACGCTGGCCCGTGACCAAGCTGATCCCCGCGCTGGGCATCGCCGGCGCAGTGCTGGCGGCGCTGCTGGCGCTGGCGCGTCAGGCGCGGCTGGCCTTCATCGCCAGCGGCCTGTCGGTGACCGGCATCATCCTGACCGCCGGCATGTCGCTGTTCCCGTTCGTGCTGCCCTCCTCGCTGGACCCGAAGAGCAGCCTGACCATGTGGGACGCGGTGGCCAGCCACAAGAGCCTGGGCCTGATGTTCTGGATGGTGCTGATCTTCCTGCCGCTGATCATCGTCTACACCAGCTGGGTGTACCGCGTGGTCCGGGGCAAGGTCACGCTCAAAGACATCCACGACAACGAACACACGGCGTACTGATCGCCGCAACCTGACTTTCACGCAAGGAGCACACCATGTGGTATTTCGCCTGGATACTCGGCATCGGCCTGGCGCTGGCCTTCGGCATCATCAACGTGATGTGGCTGGAGGCGAACTATGCCTTCGGCCGCCGCAAGGCCGAGGAGACGCACGAGCGCTTCGCCAGCGCCAGCGCGGCCGACAAGAAGCGCCGCGGCAGGAAGTAGGCAAACGACGCAGCCGGCCGGGATCCCCCGCCGGCTTTTTTTACGTCCGTATGACGGCGTCCTCACATCTTCACGGAGGCATGGCATGAACCGCACGACGGCAGGCAAACCCGACGAGATCGAACCCGAAGCCCGCCATTGGCAACTGCTGCCGGGCGCCGGCTTCGCCGACAGCTACCGCGCGGCGCTGCCGCCGCACCTGGCGACGCTGGCCGCCGGCGAGATCGCCGCGCGCATGATGGCCGGCAGCCCGGCCTGGGTGACGGCGCTGCTGGACCTGCGCAACCGGCTGGTGGCGCCGCTGGGTCTCAAGGGCGCGCGGCTGATGGTGGGTGCGGCGCAAGCCGACGGCGGCCGCCCGGGCTTTCCGGTGCTTGCCGACGGCGACGGGCAGGCCATCATGGGCATCGACGACAGCCACCTCGATTTCCGCCTGTGCGTGGAAAAGTCGGCGGCCGGCGCCGACGGCGCGCAGTGGCTGACCGTCACCACCGTCGTGCGCACCAAGCGACTGCTGGGCAGGCTCTATCTCGCTGCCATCATGCCCTTCCACCGCCGCATCGTGCGCACGCTGCTGGAGAGATTGCCCGGCTGAGCCCGGCGCTTGCCCGCGCCCTGCGGCATCCCGTTGCCGCCGCTCATCGCCGGGAGACTCCCCGGCGATGAGGAGCCTGCGTTTGCCAAGCTGCAATGAATGTTATACGATGTCTTATAACATACTGATATGAGCAGTCCAGCCACGAGCCAGGATCGCCGCCAGGGAGACCGTTCCACCACCGCCGCGCCACCGCGGTTCCCCTTCTCATTTCCCTTGTCCGTATGGATTTCCAAGATTCCCGGAAGCACCGGGAACATCCTTTCCGCCCTCATTTGGAGACTCGTGATGTCGCAAGAAAGCAAGAATAAATCCGCCGATTTCAATGCAACTCGTCGTACAACGCTGCTCGGCGGCCTGGCCCTGGCCGGCACCGCCCTCACCGCCCGCGCCCAAAGCTTCGACTTCAAGCCCAGCCAGCGCTACCCAGATCCTAGCGTCGAGGTGCTGGACAAGAGCTTCCTCAAGTACCGCCTGTTCAGCTCCAGCGTCGAGCAGCTGGCCACGGGCTTTCGCTGGGTGGAAGGCCCGGTGTGGTTCGGCGATGGCCGTTTCCTGCTGTTCTCCGACATTCCCAACAACCGCATCATGCGCTGGGATGAAACCACCGGCGCCACCTCGGTGTTCCGCCAGCCGTCCAACTTCAGCAACGGCCTGGGGCGCGACCGCCAGGGCCGCCTGCTGGCCTGCGAACACCTGACCCGCCGCGTGACCCGCACCGAGTACGACGGCAGCATCACGGTCCTGGCCGACAACTACAACGGCAAGCGCTTCAATTCGCCCAACGACATCATCTGCAAGTCCGACGGCTCGATCTGGTTCACCGACCCGCCGTTCGGCATCGCCGGCGAATGGGAGGGCGACAAGCAGGCCTCCGAACTGCCGCACTCGGTCTACCGCATCGACGGCCGCAGCGGCAAGCTCTCGCTGATCACGGATTCCCTGGCCGGCCCGAACGGCCTGGCGTTTTCGCCGGATGAAAAGATCCTCTACATCAACGAGTCGCGCGCCACGCCCAATCGCGTGATCTGGGCCTACGACATGAGCGACGACGGCACCCGCATCGGCAAGCGCCGCCTGGCGGTGGACGCCAACGGCCCGGGCGGCATCGACGGCTTCAAGATCGACGTCGACGGCAACCTGTGGTGCGGCTGGGGCAGCAACGGCGCACTGGAGGCCAAGGCCGAGGAGCTCGACGGCGTGCGCGTGTTCAATCCACAAGGCCGGGCCATCGCCCACATCCACCTGCCCGAGCGCTGCCCCAACCTGGTCTTCGGCGGCGCCAAGAAAAACCGCCTGTTCATGGCCAGCAGCCATTCGCTGTATTCGCTGTACGTGGAGACGCGCGGCGCGGCATGACAGCAGCAGTCCCGGCAAAAAAGCAAAATGCAAAAGCAAAAAGCCCCGCGAATCGCTTCGCGGGGCTTTTTTTCGGCCGCAGCCTGGTGTTCGATTACACCAGGTTCAGGGTGACGTTGATGTTGTCACGGGTGGCGTTGGAGTACGGGCACACTTGGTGCGCCTTGTTCACCAGATCTTGCGCCACGGCGCGGTCCACGCCCGGCAGCGAGATGTTGAGTTCGGCTTCGATGCCGAAACCGGCCGGGATCTGGCCGATGCCGACCTTGCCGGTGATGCTGGCGTCGGCAGGCAGGGCGACCTTGGCCTGGCCGGCGACGAACTTCAGCGCGCCCAGGAAGCAAGCCGAGTAGCCGGCTGCGAACAGTTGCTCGGGGTTGGTGCCCGGGCCGCCGGCGCCGCCCAGTTCCTTGGGGGTGGACAGCTTGACGTCGAGCACGCCGTCGGAGGACTTGGCTGCGCCTTCACGGCCGCCGGTGGCGGTGGCGGTGGCGGTGTACAGGGCTTTCTGGATCTTGTCGGAGGGCATGGTATTTCCTTTCTGGTTTTCAGGTTAAGGGCAACTTTGAGAGTGTGTGCGGCGAAAGATTCGCCATTTGCTGCTACGGATCTACAGGTGCTGCTTCTTGCTTAGTCTTGCTTAGTCTTGCTTAGGCTTGCTTAGTCTTGCATGGCCCTGCTTGCCAGGGCCGGCTTCAACAAATAAATATATTATTTACAATAAAATTGTGAGCAACCTAATTTGAACAACAAAAAACGCTGTCGCGCTTGCCGGCGCCGTCATTGCTCGCCGTCCAGCAGATTCTTGCGTACATCCTTCAGGTCGGTCACCAGTTTTTGCACCTGCTCCAGCGGCGGCAGCATGCAGCTCATCTTCACCGGCACTGCCCTGGCGCGTTCGCGCAGGGCGCGGCCGCCATCGCTCAGGGTCACCACCACGCGGCGTTCGTCGCCGGCGTCGCGCGCCCGGTGCAGCAGGCCCATGGTTTCCATGCGCTTCAACAGCGGGGTCAGCGTGCCGGAATCGAGAAACAGGCGGCTGCCCAGCTCGGATACGGTGATCTGGTCCTTCTCCCACAGCACCATCATCACCAGGTATTGAGGATAGGTGATATCGAGCGCGCCGAGGATCTTTTTGTACGCCTTGGTCATCGCCAGGGACGCCGAATACATGGCGAAACACAGCTGGTTGTCGAGAAGCAGGGCTTCATCGATCAGCGCGTCCGGCAGCTTCGGTGTGTGTGCGTTGTCCATGGCATGCATATTAAAACGCTCAAAATTAAATTGCAAGCTATTTAAATCGAATATTTTTGAATTTGTCGTTCAAATCCATTTCACGCCCCTCGCCCGCCGTCCACCGAGTTTGGGTATCATTCGCGCGTTCCCCGACTTTTCCGGCCTTTTCGGTCTTTTCGCCCCTTCCGGCTTTGCGCCGCAGCTGCCCATGCAAGACGCCCTCCCCCTCAATCCGCTCAAGACCCTGGACCTGTTCTGCCGGGTGGTCGACAACTATGGCGACATCGGCATCTGCTGGCGCCTGGCGCGGCAGTTCGCGCACGAGCACGGCATCGCCGTGCGGCTGTGGGTGGACGACCTGGCCAGCTTCAAGCGGATCTGGCCGGAGGTGGATGCGGCCGCGCAACTGCAGCAGGTGGCCGGCGTGACCGTCAGGCACTGGGCCGGCCAGGATGGCGCCTATGCGGCCGGCGACGTGGCCGACATCGTGATCGAGTTCTTCGGCTGCGAGATCCCGCCCGGCTATGTGGAAGCGATGGCGCAACGCGCCGTCAAGCCGATATGGTTCAACCTGGAAGGCCTGTCGGCGGAGCCATGGGTGGAGGGCTGCCACACCCTGCCCTCGCCGCACCGCAGCCTGAAGCTGACCAAGTATTTCTTCTTCCCCGGCTTCAACGAGCGCACCGGCGGCCTCAGCTTCGAGCGGGATCTCGAGGCGCAGCGCCAGGCGTTCCAGCAGGAAGGCCTGGCCGGACAATTCCTGCAGCGCCTCGGCGTGACGCCGCAAGAACAGCAAGGCCTGAAAGTCTCGCTGTTCTGCTACGACTACGCGCCGGTGCCCGAGCTGCTCGGGGCGTGGCGCGCCTCGTCGGCGCCGGTCACCTGCCTGGTGCCCGAGGGCGTGGCGCGCGATGCCGTCGAAGCCTTTCTCGGCGCGCCTGCGGTGCCGGGCGCGGCGGCGACCCGTGATGCGCTGTCGCTGCGGGTGCTGCCTTTCGTGCCGCAGACCGATTACGACCGCCTGCTGTGGAGCTGCGACCTCAACTTCGTGCGCGGCGAAGATTCCTTTTCCCGCGCGCAATGGGCCGGTAAGCCCTTCATCTGGAACATCTACAAGCAGGACAAGAACCTGCACCACACCAAGCTCAACGCTTTCCTCAAGATCTATGACGCCGCCACGCCGGCGCTGATCGACGCCAATCGCGCCTGGAACGGCGCCAACCATGACGAGGTTGACTGGATGGCAAGCTGGCAGGCGCTGCGCGACGAGTTGCCCGGACTGACCGGCGCGGCCCAGCAGTGGCTGCACAAGATGTTGGCAAATGGCGACTTCATTGCCAATTTGCTGCGCTTCGCCGCCCGGCTGGTGGTGGAACAAGAGGGAAAATAGGTTAGAATATCGGGCTAAGCTTTAATGCAGTTTTGGAATTCAATCATACGTGGGCTTGCGGTGAAGTTTTGCCAGTGGGCTACTGAAAGTTGAAGCAACCTACTTATCACGACATATACCGCTATGAAATTTGCAAAAGAAGTCCGCGTCGGCAACATCATCATGGTCGACAGCAAGCCCATGATCGTCCTGCGTTCGGACGTCAACGGTTCCTCCCGCACCGGTTTCACCTACAAGTGGAAGATGAAGAACCTGCTGACCAACACCCCGATGGAAAGCGTCTTCCGCGGCGACGACAAGTTCGACGTGGTGGTGCTGGACAAGAAGCCGGTCACCTATTCGTACTTCGCCGACCCGCTGTTCGTCTTCATGGACGAAGAGTACAACCAGTACGAAATCGAAGGCGAGAACATGGGCGACGCCATCGGTTACCTGAAGGACGGCATGCAGTGCGAAGCCGTGTTCTACGACGGCAAGGCGATCTCGGTTGAAATGCCGACCACCATCGTGCGCAAGGTTGCCTACTCGGAGCCGGCAGTCAAGGGCAACACTTCGGGCAACGTCCTGAAGGAAGCCAAGATCGAAAACGCCATCGAAGCCAACCAGATCGTCGTGATGGTCCCGCTGTTCGTCAGCCAGGACGACGACATCGAAATCGACACCCGTACCAACGAGTACAAGAAGGTCGTCCGCGGTTGATTCTGCGTCGATGCAATGAAAAAACGCTGCCTTGTGCAGCGTTTTTTTATGCCCGTCCGGATTGTCGGCGATTTGTCGGCGATTGACGGAACCGGTACGCCGCCCCATCGACACATCCATGCCGGCGCACGCAACGACGCCCGGCGCCGGGCCGGACCGGACCGGACCGGGCAACACTCAGCTCATTGCTCCGCGCCCTTGACCTGCGCCAGGTCCCGCACCGCCTCCTGGCCGTCCGCGCTGTCCCAGAACTCGCAGTCGGCCGCCTGGATGCGCTGCGCCGAATTCTCCATATGCTGCAACGCCGCCGCGCGCGCCGCCGCCGGGTCGCCGTCGGCGATCGCCTTTGCGATGGCGGCATGCTCGCTGCGCACCTGCTGGCTGAAATCGCTGCGACGCGCCTCGTTGACCCGCGCCACCCGGATGGCGGCATGCAGGAACTGGCTCAGGAACTGCACCAGCGAGGTATAGAGCGGATTGTGGGCGGCGTTGGAGATCGCTGCGTGGAAGGCGAAGTCTTCCTGCACGCCGTCCCGGCCCTCCGCGGTGGCCTTGTCGATCGCCTTGAGCGCCTGCTGGATCGCCTGGCTTTGCGCCCTGGTGCGCCGCTGCGCCGCCAGCGCCGCCATCTCCCCTTCCACGCCGCGGCGCAGCTCGATCACCCGCAGCACCGCCTGGATGGAGTCGCGCACATCGTCCACCTGCATGTCCAGGCGGAACGGCGTGGCCGTATTGGCCCCCAGCACCACCGTGCCGCTGCCGCGGCGCGAACCGACCAGCCCTTCGGATTTCAGGCGCGAGATGGCCTCGCGGATCACCGTGCGACTCACCGCAAAACGCTCGGTCAGCTCCATCTCCGACGGCAGGCGCGCGTCGGGCGCGAACTCGCCGTCGCGGATCTGCTGCGCCAGCACGCTGGTCACATGGTCGGCCAGGGTGGCCTTGCCCCGGCCGGTCGGGCGGGCCGGGGGAGCGATCGGGGCGGCAATCTTGGCGTCGGTAGTCTTCATGGCGCGCAATGATACCGCTTTTGGCGCGCCCTCCCCGCTGTGGAAAGCCGCAAATCTTTTCCGCGTTTTCGCAAAAGTTGTATGACAACTTTCTGCTATAATCGCTGAGTACGCTTGCCGGCCGGTCGGGCCGGGTTGCCCGCGCGGCGGCGTTGCACAGGTTTTCAGACAGAGACTTTCCCCTACCAGACCAACGAGGAGAACACATGCATATCGTCATCACCGGCGGCGCCGGCTTCCTGGGCAGCCGGCTGGCGCGCCAGCTGCTGCAGCGCGGCGCACTGACCGGCCGCGACGGCAAGCAGCAGGAAATCAAGCGCATCACCCTGCTCGACGTGGTGCCCGCGCAAGGCTTCGACGACCCGCGCATCGAGGCCGTGACCGGCGACATCGCCGACGCCGCCGTGATCGAGCGCGTGATCACTGCCGACACGCAATCCATCTTCCACCTGGCCGCCATCGTCAGCGGCCACGCCGAAGCCGACTTCGACCTCGGCATGAAGATCAACTTCGACGCCACCCGCGTGATCCTGGAACGCGCCCGCGCGCTGGGTACCAAGCCGCGCGTGGTGTTCACCAGCTCGGTGGCGGTGTTCGGCGGCGAGCTGCCGGCCGAAGTGCCCGACAACACCCTGCTGATGCCGCAAAGCTCCTACGGCGCGCAAAAGGTGATGGGCGAGCTGATGGTGCAGGACTACAGCCGCAAGGGCTTCATCGACGGCCGCGCGCTGCGCATGCCGACCATCTCGGTGCGCCCGGGCGCGCCCAACAAGGCGGCCTCCAGCTTCGCCTCCGGCATCATCCGCGAACCGCTCAACGGCCAGCCCTCGGTATGCCCGGTCGGCCCGGACACCCGCATGTGGCTGATGTCGCCGCGCCAGGCCATCGCCAACCTGATCCACGGCCATGAAATCAACGGCGCCGACCTCGGCCTGGCCCGCTTCCTCTCCATCGACGGCCTGTGCGTGACCGTCAAGGACATGGTCGCCGCGCTGGAAGAAGTCGCCGGCGCCGACGTGGTCAAGCTGATCGAATGGAAGGAAGACGAAGCCATCAAGCGCATCGTCAACTCCTGGCCCGGCAAGTTCGAAGCCAAGCGCGCCAAGGCGCTGGGCTTCACCGCCGACGCCAACTTCGCCGACATCATCCGCGCGCACATCGCCGATGAAGTGAAGAAGTAAGCACGGGCGCCATTCGCCCAGCCTGAAGCGGCGCCCCTCGGGGCGCCGTTTTCTTTTGGCGGGCATAATCGGGGAATGGAGCACAGCCGCGAAACCGCGCAGAACAACGACAAACGCCAACGGGATAGACATGGACAAAGCCACCCTCGCCGCCTATGACGGCAACGCCGCCGCCTTCGCCCAGGACTGGCACGACCAGCCCGCGCCGGCCGATCTGCACGCCATCGTGCGCCGCTTCTTCACGCCCGGCAGCTGCGCCGACATCGGTTGCGGCAGCGGCCGCGAAGTCGGCTGGCTGGACGCCAACGGCTATCCGGCGCACGGCTACGATGCGTCCGAAGGCTTGCTGCAGGAAGCGCGCCGACGCTATCCGGCATCGCGCTTCACCTGCGCACCGCTGCCGGAACTCGAAGGCATCGCCGACGCCGGCTACGACAACCTGCTGTGCGAAACCGTCATCATGCATTTGCCGGCTGCCGACATCCTGCCGTCGGTGCAGCGCATGCTGGCCATCCTCAAACCCGGCGGCGTGCTCTACCTGAGCTGGCGCGTGACCAGGGATGCGGACCAGCGCGACAAGCACGACCGCCTGTATGCCGCCTTCGACGCCGGCGTGGTGCGCGACGCGCTGCAGGGCTGCGCGCTGCTGCTGGACGAGGAGGTGGTGAGCGAGTCCTCGGGGAAGGTGATCCACAGGCTGGTGGCGCGAAAGCCGGCCTGATGCTGCGAGGGACTTGCCGTCGTCTTCGGATTTTCTCCTTTCCAGCGACTTTCGTCGTGAGCCGACGGCCGCCAAACGACACTGGGTCCTGACTTTCGTCAGGACGACGCTCAATAGGTGCATCACCCCTTAGCGCAATCAATTCACCCCTTCGTGGATCCAGCTCGGCCTTCGAGGGATCGCCCTCCCTTCGCAGGGACAACTCCTCCTTCAGCAGACTCACGCCTCCTCATCTCCTCCGTCATCCCGGCGCAAGCCGGGATCCAGCGGCTTTCGTCGCGATCCGACAGCCGTTGAACGACACGCGAGCCCGACTTTCATCAGGACCACGCCAATCAGACTGACGAACCACCGCGGGTGCGAATCAGCGCCGATCCACCCGAAAAAAAACGCGGCCGAAGCCGCGTAAGAATTACTTCCTCGGAGATCAAACGGACCGGATTTCCAGCCCTTACTGCGCCTTCCCCAGCAGGTTGAAGATGCTCGAAAAATCCAGCTTCCCGGATCCGTTCTTGCTGTGGATGTCGTACAGGTTGCGCGCCGCCGCGCCCAGCGGGATGGCGCTGCCGGTGGCCAGCGCGTTTTCCACGGCCAGGCCCAGGTCCTTGAGCATCAGATCCACGCCGAAACCGCCCGCGTAGCCCTTCGACGCCGGCGAGGTGTCCATCACGCCGGGACAGGGGTTGTACACCTCCAGCGTCCAGTTGCGGCCCGAGCTCTTGGACATGATCTCGGACAGCACCTTGGGATCCATGCCGTTGGCCACGCCCAGGCGGATCGCCTCGGAGGTGCCGATCATCAGGATCCCCAGCAGCATGTTGTTGCACACCTTGACGGTCTGGCCGCTGCCGCTGTCGCCGGCGTGGTAGATGGCTTTACCCATCTTCTGCAGGTAAGGCTGGGCGGCGTCGAAGGCGGACTTGCTGCCGCCGACCATGAAGGTCAGCGTGCCGGCGGCGGCGCCGTTGGTGCCGCCGGAGACCGGGGCGTCGAGCATCTCGAAACCCTTCGCGCCGGCCGCCGCCGCCACCTTGCGCGACGCTTCCGGCGCGATGGTGGAGCAGTCGATCAGCAAGGCGCCCGGCTTGGCGCAGGCCAACAAGCCCTTGTCGCCCAGGTAGAGCGACTCGACATGCTTGCTGGCCGGCAGCATGGTGATGATGACGTCGGCCTTGGCCGCCGCCGCCATCGAGTCGGCCTCGGTCTTGCCGCCGATTTCCACCAGTTTGTCGACGCTGGCCTTGACCAGGTCGTGGCCGCTGACCGAGAACCCTGCCTTGACCAGGTTCTGCGCCATCGGCAGGCCCATGTTGCCCAGGCCGATAAATACAACGTTGGCGATGTTGGCGCTCATGGCGGTCTCCTTACTTCAGGGTGATGGTGGTGTTGACCTGGCCGGCTTCCTCGTCGGGCGCGTACCAGCGCGAGGTGACGGTCTTGGTCTGGGTCCAGAAGGTCACGGCCTGCTTGCCGTTGGGCCCCAGGTCGCCCAGCTTCGAGGCGCGCGAGCCGGTGAAGCTGAAGTAAGCGACGGGCACGGGAATGGGCACGTTGATGCCGACCTGGCCGACGTCGATCTCGTTCTGGAACTTGCGCGCGGCATAGCCCGAGCTGGTGAAGATCGAGGTGCCGTTGCCGTTGGGGTTGGCGTTGATGAAGGCGATCGCCTCATCCAGCGTCTCCACTTCGACGATGCACATGGCCGGGCCGAAGATTTCCTGGGTGTAGATGTCCATCTCGGCCTTCACGCCGGTAAATACGGTCGGGCCGACGAAGTTGCCGTTCTCGCTGCCGGCCACCTTGAAGTTGCGGCCGTCCAGCAGCAGCTTGGCGCCCTGCTCGACCCCCTTGCCGATCAGGCGTTCAACACGCTCCTTGGCGGCGGCCGACACCAGCGGGCCGACGTCGGCCTTGCGATCGCTGCCGGGGCCGACCTTCATGGCCTTGGAGCGCTCGACGATTTCCGGGATCCACTCCTTCGTCTTGCCGACCAGCACCACCACCGAGTTGGCCATGCAGCGCTGGCCGGCGGCGCCGAAGGCCGCGCCCAGCAGGTTGTTGATGGCCTGGTCCTTGGGCGCATCCGGCAGCACGATGCAGTGGTTCTTGGCGCCCATCATGCACTGCGCGCGCTTGCCGGCTTCGCTGGCGCGGCGATAGACGTGGGTGCCGACATGGGTCGAGCCGATGAAGGAGACCGCCTTGATGTCGGGATGGTCGCAGATCATGTTGGCCACATCCGGGCCGCCGTGCACCACGTTCAGCACGCCCGGCGGCAGGCCGGCCTGGTTGGCCAGTTCGACCAGGAACAGCGACGACGTCGGGTCCTGCTCAGAGGGCTTGAGCACGAAGGTGTTGCCGCACGCCACGGCGATGGGGAACATGAAGCAAGGCAGCATCACCGGGAAGTTGAAGGCGGTGATGCCCGCGCCCACGCCCAGCGGCTGGTAGATGGTGTAGACGTCGACGCCGCCGGCCACGTTCTCGGCCAGCTCGCCCAGCTGCAGCGAGGTGATCGAGCAGGCGTGCTCCACCACTTCCAGGCCGCGCATGACTTCGCCTTCGGCGTCGGGCAGGGTCTTGCCGTGCTCGCGGGTGATCAGTTCGGCCAACGGGCCGATGTTCTCGCGCAGCAGCTGCTGGAACTTCAGCATGATGCGCATGCGCTGCGCCAACGAGGTGTTGCGCCAGGTCTTGAAAGTTTCCTTGGCGTTGGCCACGGCGCGGTCGACTTCCTCCTTCGTGGCGAACGGCACGCGGGCGACCACTTCCTGGGTCGCCGGGTTCTTCACGTCGCGCCACTCCTTGGAGGTCGACTGCACCTTCTCGCCGTTGAGATAAAGGGGAACGTTGGGAATGTTGGCTTGGCTCATGATGCGGTTTCCATAGATAAGAAAGAAAGACCGGGGCGACGCGGAGATGAAGGGTGCGCCGCCCCGGCGAGAACGGTTACTGCTTGACCAGCGGGCAGGCCGCGTCCATCGGACGGAAAGCCTGCTGGGCCGGAATCACCGACAGCAGCTTGAGGTAGTCCCACGGCGCCTTGGATTCGGCCGGGGTCTTGACCTGGTACAGGTACATGTCGTGGATCACGCGGCCGTCCGGACGGATCGAGGCGTTGCGCATGACCACGTCGGAGATCGGGATCTCGCGCATCTTCTGCGAGACCACCTTCCAGTCGGCGGTCTTGGCGGCGGCGCGCGCCTTCAGGAAATGCAACACGCTGGAATACACGCCGGCCTGCACCATGGTCGGCTTGTTGTTCTTGAACTGCGCCTCGAAGCGCTTGGAGAAGGCGCGGGTCTGCTCATCGTAGTCCCAGTAGAAGCCGTCGGTGTAGACCAGGCCCTGGGCCGCATCCAGGCCCAGCGCGTGGACATCGGACAGGAACACCAGCAGCGCCACCAGGCGCTGGTCCTTGCCGCCCACCGCGAACGAGCGCGCCTGCTTGATGGCGTTGACCACGTCGGTGCCACCGTTGGCCAGGCCGATCACTTGCGCCTTGGAAGCCTGCGCCTGCAGCAGGAAGGACGAGAAGTCCGAGGCGTTCAGCGGATGGCGCACCGAGCCCACCACGGTGCCGCCGTTGGCCTTGACGACATCGGCCGCGTCCTTCTCCAGCGAGTGGCCGAAGGCGTAGTCGACGGTGACGAAGTACCACGACTTGTTGCCCAGCTTGGTCAGCGCGGCAGCCGCGCCGGCGGCCTGCGAGTAGGTGTCGAACATCCAGTGGAAGCCGTTGGTGGCGCATTCGGCGGTCGTCAGCGCGCCGGTCGCCGGGCCGCTGTACATGGCGATGCCGCCCTTTTCCTTGATCAGCTTTTGCACCGCCAGCGCCACCGAGGAGTTGGTCAGGTCGGCGATGGCCTCGACCTTGTCGCGGTCCAGCCACTCGCGCGCGCGGGTCACGCCCACATCGGGCTTGTTCTGGTTGTCGGCCGAGAGGATCTCGATCTTCATGCCTTTACATTCGGCCTTGAGGCAGTCTTCCACCGCCATCTTGGCGGCCACCACCGAACCCTGGCCGCCCATGGCGGAGTACGGGCCGGACATGTCGGTCAGGATGCCGACCTTGACCGTGTTGGCGTCCTGCGCCATGACCGGGGCGCCAAACAGGGAAATCGCACAGGCAACAGCAGCGGCCATGACGGAACGGCCGAGTACGTTCTTACGCATTTTGTCTCCTTGATATTGTCATTTTTGTCGGTCACGCCCGGCGTTACGTCGACGCCGGGTCATGCCGCATTCCTCCTGCTGCCGGAAAGCCTGTTTCCTCTGCAGCAGGTGCATTTTGCATGTGCGTTAATATCGGTACAATAAACATAAATCCAAAATGCTTTTGCACCAATGCAAAACACGATAAAACCGCCCGCAGGAGACCGCATGCTGGACTGGGACAACCTCAGGATCTTTCTCGAACTCACGCGCAGCCAGGGGCTGGTGGACGCCGCCAAGAAGCTGGGCATCGACCACTCCACGGTGTCGCGCCGCATGAAGCGCTTCGAGGAACAGGTCGGCAGCCAGCTGTTCGACCGCAACAACCACGGTTACAAGCTGACCGCCGACGGCTACCGGCTGGTGGAGTACGCCGAAAAGATCGAAAGCACCGTCTACGCCGCCGCCGAAGAGCTGGGCGGACACAACAGCAAGCTCTCCGGCCAGGTGCGTCTGGGCGCCACCGAAGGCTTCGGCACCTTCGTGCTGGCGCCGCACATCGCCCACTTCTGCGCGCGCAACCCGCACATCACGGTGGACATGCTGCCGATGCCGCGCTTCGTGAATCTCTCCAAGCACGAGGCCGACATCAGCGTCTCCATCGAGCGCCCGCTGTCCGGTAATTACGTGGTCACAAAACTGTCCGACTATGTGCTGAAGCTCTACGCCACGCGCGAGTACCTGGACAAGCACCCGCCCATCCGCAGGCTGGCCGACCTGGAGCGGCACAACTTCATCGGCTACATCGACGATCTGGTGTTCAGCGAGGAATTGCGCTACAAGGACACGGTCGCTCCCGATTCCTTCCGGGCCTTTCGCAGCACCAGCGTGGTGGCGCAATACACGGCCGCCTGCGCCGGCCGCGCGCTGGCCATCCTGCCCTGCTTCCTGGCCCAGCAGTCGGACCAGCTGGCGCCGGTGCTGGAGGACGAGGTGGCCATCACCCGCACCTTCTGGCTGGTGGCTTCCGCCGAGCAGCGCCATGTCGCGCGCGTCTCCGCGCTGTGGAGCTACCTGCGCGAATGCGTGGAGATGAACCGGGATTTTTTGATGGGCGATTCGCGTCAGATGCGCTGGCAGGCCTGATCCCCGATCGGTCAGCGCCAGCGTCAAATCGGTTTAACCCCGCCGGAAAGCCGGCTGCAAAGCCGGCCGGACCCGGCCTACCCTCCAAGGAGATGAAGATGGCAGCGAAGAAAATCCTGTTGTTGACCGGTGATTTCGCCGAAGACTACGAGACCATGGTGCCCTTCCAGGCGCTGCAGATGGTCGGCCATACGGTGCACGCCGTGTGCCCCGGCAAGAAGGCCGGCGACAAGGTCAAGACCGCCATCCACGACTTCGAGGGTGACCAGACCTATACCGAAAAGCCGGGCCACAACTTTGCCCTCAACGCCAGCTTCGACGAGGTCAGCGCCGCCGGCTACGACGCGCTGGTGGTGGCCGGCGGCCGCGCCCCCGAATACCTGCGCCTGAACCCCAAGGTGATAGAGCTGGTGCAAGGTTTCGCCAAGGCCGACAAGCCGATCGCCGCGGTCTGCCACGGCCCGCAGGTGCTGGCTGCGGCCGGCGTGCTGGAAGGCAAGAAGGTCTCGGCCTATCCGGCCTGCGCGCCGGAAGTGAAGCTGGCCGGCGGCCAGTTCGCCGACATCGCGGTGGACGCCGCCATCACCGACGGCAAGCTGGTGACCGCGCCGGCATGGCCCGCGCATCCGGCCTGGCTGGCGCAGTTCCTGACGGTGCTGGGGACGAAGATCGAGCTCTGATTTCCGGGCCACCAACAAGGAAAACGCACCCATCGTGGTGCGTTTTTATTTTTCCCGTGCGCTCTGCGAAGCAGCGCTGGCGTTCGTCGACCAGTCGAATCTGCTCCGTGCTCAACATGAACCGGCGCACATCCAGACTATTTGTCCCCGTACTCTAGCCATATTACGGTATCAAGTTCTGCGAGACTCTTGGCCATGTGGTGTGGGTTTTGCGTGATGGCAGCACGGAGCTTCTTTGCCAAATCAATATATCGCGCACCTTCGCTGGCTCCACGCGGAGCCCTGAATCGGATCACTTTCAGGTAAGTCCGGACCGGTTTGTCCAACACTGGATACAAAAAGGGAAACTCCAGGCAGAGCATTTCCGACAAGAATGAGGCGCGAGAGGAATTTCCAAGTTCGCATAAGCGATCTATCTCTTGCGAAACCACATCATCCCTTTCTTGCTTCGTTGCCTGAAAGATCTTCAGATAACTGCGCGCAAGCTCTTGGAAATTACTCGATTTCCCCCTCCGCTCCCAACCTGCACCTTGCAGGCGATTGCCGATTTCGGAGTTCCAGCGCTCCTGGAGTTTTTCATAGAAGTCTTCAGACGATATAGATCCATTTGCGCACTTCCTGAATATCGCGAGCAAGCGAGACCGGCTGCGTTGATATGCAGCTATCTGCCCCCTGCGCCTCTCAATGTACTCGCGCATTCCTTTGGGCTTGGGCAACTTGAACGAAACAAGAGCGCCCTCGGAAGAGGCAGTTCCCCTTCTGGCCGTATGACTCGCATTTCTTGGAGCTTCTTTGTACTCATCCAACCAATCCTCCGACACCGGCACGGAGGCTTCTTCTATTTCAGAAATCCAGTTTTTGGCACTCTCAAAATCCTTTGCAGAAATAGTTGAAAATATGTTCACTTCGTAATTCGAGTCGAATGCAGCCTTGGTCAGGTTTGACGAACCCACAATGGCAAAATGCCTTCCTGCCTGATCTCGCCAAAAAACAGCCTTGGGATGAAACCCCATCAATGAATCCGCAACGAGAAATTGGCTTTTCCTGCGCGCGGGCAACCAAGTCATCACATCTTCACAAGCAGCTTTTCTTGTAATTCCAAAATCCTTCCCGATGATCATCCGAAACCTCTTGCATTCAGGGTTCAGGGCGAGACTTTTGTCCCATTCGGTCAGATATGCCGTTACCACGAACAACTCGACGGCACTGGAAAAAGCATCCCTATAAATATCTGCCAAGCGCCCGGTACCGCTTGGCGTATGAAGCAATAATTCCATTCGACTCCCCCTTGATTAACAGAAACATATCGCCGTCGATATTAATCGAATATGGCGAACTGCTCAGCTCATGCCAAATCGCTCTTGCTCATACAAATGTTACCAACATGCTCCCCCTCTCTGGTTTGCTGTTCTGCCACAGTAATTGCTGCAGCCGCTAGAATCGGCGCTTTCCATCGACGATTTTTTCGCGGCCGCACAATATGCCCGGAGATGATCCGTCTTCAGGGCATGCAGTCGATTCCCAACCATCAGGCAATGAGCGACAAGGACAGCGAGATTACCGCCACCGTGCTGCGCGAACGCGCGCGGCTGGGCGGCTTCATCCGCCGCCGCGTGGCCGACGCCGGCGAAGCCGAGGACATCCTCCAGGATGTGTTCCACGAGTTCGTCCGCGCGTATCGCCTGCCCGAACCGATCGAGCAGGTCAGCGCCTGGCTGTTCCGCGTGGCCCGCAACCGCATCATCGACCGCTTCCGCAAGAAGAAAGAGGAGCCGCTGGCCGAACCCGGCGACGCCGAAGACTTCGAGGCGGCCGACGGCGCATGGCGGCTGGACCTGGTCCTGCCGGCCGGCGACGACGGCCCGGAGGCGGCCTATGTCCGCTCGGTGATGCTGGAAACGCTGCAGCAGGCGCTCGACGAGCTGCCTGAAAACCAACGCGAGGTGTTCGTCGCGCATGAGCTCGACGGCATCAGCTTCAAGGAAATGGCGGCCGCTTCCGGCACCAGCCTCAATACCCTGCTGGCGCGCAAGCGCTATGCGGTCCTGCACCTGCGCGAGCGGCTGCAGGCGGTTTATGACGAATTGGAGATGTGATGGATCAAGATCTGGATCAGGACAAGCAACAGCCGCCGCAATGGATGCCGGCCAGGCGGCCGCGCCGCTTGCGCATGGGGTTCCTGCTCAAGGCCGTGTGCGCCGTGCTGTGCGTGGGCGTGCTGGGCGGCGCGGTGATGCTGCTGTGGAACTGGGTGGTGCCGCCCATCTTCCCGGGCGCGGCGGCCATCGGTTTCTGGCGCGCGCTGGGATTGCTGGTGCTGTGCCGCATCCTGTTCGGCGGCTTCCGCGGCCGCCACGGCGGCTGGCACGAGAAGAAGCGCCGCATGCGCGAGCGCTGGCAGGCGATGACGCCGGAGGAGCGCGAGCGCTTCGAGTCGCGCATGTGCATGTTCGGCCGCCGCCGCGCCGAACGCCGGGACGAATGAGCATGGGCTCCGCATTCCCGATGCAGGCGGCCAACTGCAAGCAGCCGCCGGGCATGATCGTGCCGGTGGTCAACCTCGGGCGCTGCGAAGGCAAGGCCGACTGCGTGCCGGTGTGCCCGGAAAACGTGTTCGAAGTGCGCCGCATCGACGACGCCGATTTCGCCGCGCTGGGTTTCCTCAACCGCATGAAGCTGCGGGTGCACGGCATGCAGGTCGCCTATACGCCCAATGCCGACGCCTGCCGCGCCTGCGGCCTGTGCGTCAAGGCCTGCCCGGAGCACGCCATCACGCTCAGGCGCCGCTGATCCGGCGCAACACGATGCCCGCGCCGCGGCCCGATCGGCCGCCGGCGCACTCCTCCCCTCACGAAGACAGGAGCCAACATGCACCAGCCTCACCCCGCACCGGTTCGCCGCGTCGTCGTCGCCGGCGCCAACAGTCCGACCGGCCGCCTGCTGCTCCTGCTGCTGCGCGACTCCGGCATCCACGCTACCGCCCTGGTGCGCCGGCCGGAGCAACTGGTCGCCGACGAAGTCATCGCCCACTGGACCGGCAATCCGCAAAGCGCCGACGCCATCGCCGCCGCCGATGCGGTGGTGCTGCTGACCGGCGTCATCGGCGCCGATCACTGGAGCGCCTACGAGCAAGGCATGGTCGGCACCGCGCGCCGCGTGGCGCAGGCGGTGGGCGCGCGCGGCACGCGGGTGGTGTATTTCTCCTCGCTGCTGGCCGATGCCGGCTCCGAGAACTGGTACCTGCGCGCCAAGGGCATGGCCGAGCAGGTGCTGCGGCAATTGCCGGGCAGCGTGATCTTCCGCCTCGGCCCGGTGGTGCGCGGCAGCCCGCAGCCGCTGCCTTTCGAACAGGCGCTGCTGCAGCAGTCGCCCGATGCGCCGGTGGTCTTGTACGGCGACCGCGCCGAGACGCGCACCAGCCGTCCCATCAACCTGGGCGACGTGGCGACGATTGCCGAATCGGCGGCGCTGGGCATGGGCACGGCGGGAATCCACGAACTGGGCGGCCCGGAAGAACACAGCCTGGCGCAGCTGGTGAAGCTGGCCAACGGCGGGGAAGTGACGGTGCGCACGGCGCCGCTGCAGACGCTGGCCTGCCCCACGCTGCAGCGCTCGGTACGCGACCTGCTGGCGCGCATCGCGGCCCCGCGCGATGCCGCCGCGGCCGCCGCCACCGCGGCCGAGTTCGGACTGCGCCTGACGCCGCTGTCGCTGGCCTGGCCACTGGATGCGATGGAAACCTGAATCCGCTCAGGTCTGCGGCAACGGCAACACCCCGTCGCGCCAGTCACGCTCCGTCAAACCGATAGCCGCAAACGGATCGACCAGCGTGCCCGCCACCATCGCAGCCAATATCTGCGGCGCCGGCGGCACCAGCGACAGGCGCGCGGCAAGTTTGTCGCGCACCCAGGGCAGCCAGGAAGAATCGGACTGGTAGAACGGCGTGAACGCGGCCGACATCATCTGGAACGTCCTGACATGGCGGCGCCTTGACGCCGCATAACGCGGCAATGCCTGCTCCGGCGACGACGATGCCTGCAAGGCATGCGCCAGCGCGCGCGCATCCAAGAGGGCCATATTGGCGCCCTGCCCCAGCTGCGGACTGGTGGAATGCGCCGCATCGCCGATCACCGCCAGCCTTTCGCCGTAGGGCAGCGGCAAGGTGTGATGCCCGTAGCGCGCGAGCGTCATCTGCTCGAACGATGCGATCTGCGCCAGATAAGGTTCGCACTCCGGCCACAAACGATGTATCTCGTCTTTCCACCGTTCTATGCCGGCCTGCTTCAGGAGTTCCACCTCGTCCGGCTTGGTGCTCCAGAAGAAGGCCGTCATCGGCCCGTCCTGCGCGGACGGACGACCGATCGGCAGCACCCCGATCATGGTGCTGGCGCGGCGATAGCGCTGCACCAGTGAATTGACGCCGAACGCCGCTCCCGGCTGCGCCCGCAATGACACCCAGAACGCGCCGTAGGGCAAGGGCCTGGGCTCGCAGCTGCGCAATGCATGGCGGCGCAATCGGGAACGGGCGCCGCTGGCGTCGATGACCAGGTCGAAGCCGCCCAGCCGGCCGCCGCCGGCAGTCAGCAGCCATGCCTGCCCGCCCTGCTGGTCCATGCCGGCAATGTCGTGACCGGTATCGATAGCTATCCCCTCTTGCAATACCGCCTCGAACAACACGCCGAACAGCGCCGCACGATGCACGGCAATCCCGTAGCGGCCGCCGCGGATCGCGTCATAACGCACATCCAGCACGGTGTTGCCGGTGGCGGCATCGGCGCCGTAAAGACGGTCGATGCGATGACCGAGCGCGGCGATGCGTTCGAACAGACCGAGATCGGCCAGCACCGTCAGGCCGGTGGGTTGCAGGATCAGGCCGGACCCCAACGGGGACGGCTGCAAGAAGCGCTCAAACAGCGTCACCCGATGGCCGGCGCGTTTGAGGTACAAGGCCGTCGCCAGCCCCGCGGGTCCGGCGCCGGCAATGGCCACATGCAATCGCTTCATGCGGACACCCGGGCGCAACGGCGATTCAGGCGAAGGAGAACAGACGAGCGCGGGAGGAACACAGCAGCCTTTCTTGTCGTTGCGGATACGGTGTCATCACCATCATTTGCCGGCCCTGGTCCAGGCCGGCGCAGTCTTTTCCAGGAAGGCGCGCAAGCCCTCCTTGCCCTCGTCCGAGGCCCGCAGGTCGGCGATCACGCCGGCGGTGTATTCCGCCAGCTCCGGCGTGACCTTCAACGGATTGGCTACCTGCGCCAACTGCTTGGCCGCGCGCATGGCCTGCGGGCCGTTGGCCAGCAAGGTGGCCAGCATGTGCTCGACCTTGTCGTCCAGTTCGGTGGCCAGCACCACTTCATGCACCAGGCCGACGGCGGCGGCGCGGATGGCCGAGAAACGTTCGCCGGAAACGAAATAGCGGCGCGCCTGCGACACCCCCATCTTGGCCACGACATACGGGCTGATGGCGGCCGGCGCCAGGCCCAGCTTGACTTCCGAGAGCGCGAAGAAAGCCGCCTCCGAGGCGATCGCGATGTCGCAGCACGACACCAGTCCCACGCCCCCGCCCATGACCGCGCCCTGCACCTTGGCGATGGTCGGCGCTGGGAAGCTGTTCAGGGTCTCCATCAGCAGCGCGAGATTGCGCGCGTCGCGCAGGTTGTCCTCGCGGGTGGCGTCGGCCATGCGCCGCATCCAGCCGAGGTCGGCGCCGGCAGAAAAGGACTTGCCGGTGGACGCCAGCAGCAGCACGCGGGTGCGCTGGTCGTCGCGGGCTTGCGTGATCAGGTCGATCAGGTGGGCGATCAGCTTGTCGTCAAAGGCGTTGTGGACGTCGGGGCGGTTCAGGGTGATGGTGGCCACGCCGCGGCTGTCGATGTCGAGGTAGGCTGCTGCTTCTGCTGACATTGTTTCTCCTGGGTGATTTCTGGTTTGCTGTCGAGGATAGCTCAAAAAGTTTGTGGAGATTGTTGGTTTGGAGACAGTGAGGTGGATTGCTTGCTTGGGGTGCTACGGAGCTTGGTTTGGGTGGCGCTGTTCCCGGCCTTCGCTGGATGGGAAGCGACGTGGTCCGGATTGCTTGTTTGAAGCAGAACATGCCCGTTTTTTTGAGAAGCGCTGTGCCGGGACTTTTATGTGGTCTCGATGCCAGTTCAACGGCGCGCCTCGCCGGGCAACAAAAAAGCCCGCATGGCGGGCCTCGGGCTTCGTTCCTGGCGTGAATTGTCGGCGACGCACGGGCCGAGGTCGCCCGATATCCGCTGCGCCGGCGGAGGGATTCACCGCATCGGCAAGCCCGGCGTCATTTGCCTGCGCAGACTATCCAGTCCCCTGCGATATGCCCCGGCACATCGCCAGGCGCGGAAAATAAAAAAGCCCGCGAATGCGGGCTTTTCTTGTCCTGGCGTCCCCACGGGGATTCGAACCCCGGTACTCACCGTGAAAGGGTGATGTCCTAGGCCTCTAGACGATAGGGACAAATCTGGTACCGATACTGCTTCCATCTGATTTACCTGATGACCGGCTAGGCAACCGCCTGGTCCATCACACCGCACAACATCTGCGGGTCGCTGGTGGAGGTAAGCGGGATCGAACCGCTGACCTCTTGCATGCCATGCAAGCGCTCTCCCAGCTGAGCTATACCCCCTGCGAAGTAAAAAGCCCGCTTATGCGGGCCCTATAAACAACCCGAATGATCGGATCATTTAAGCTGGCGTCCCCACGGGGATTCGAACCCCGGTACTCACCGTGAAAGGGTGATGTCCTAGGCCTCTAGACGATAGGGACATACACTGCTGCTACCGGCACTGCTTTTACTGCTGCAACGCCGATATGAAATCTGGCGTCCCCACGGGGATTCGAACCCCGGTACTCACCGTGAAAGGGTGATGTCCTAGGCCTCTAGACGATAGGGACATTCCGGTACTGCTAATTTCTACATCCAAGATTCGCTTGGAATATCACCGCAAAACTGCTGCGGGTCGCTGGTGGAGGTAAGCGGGATCGAACCGCTGACCTCTTGCATGCCATGCAAGCGCTCTCCCAGCTGAGCTATACCCCCTTGCGAAGAAGCGAGATTATGCAATACCTATTTTCAAAAGACAACATGTTTTTTGAAAATCCACCTTATTTTTTATACAAAAGCCTTCAGGCGCGCCGACACCACGTCGCGACCGAACAACTGCAGCACGGCGTCGATGGCCGGGGTCTGCAACTGGCCCGCCACGATCAGGCGCAAGGGCATGGCCAGCTGGGGCATTTTCAGCTTGTGGGCGGCCAGCACTTCCTTGATCATCGGCGCGATCGCTTCCTTGGTCCATTCGACCGTGGCGCAACGCTGCGCGAACTCGGCCAGCGCCGGCTTGATGGCGTCGGTGATGTGCTGCTCGACCAGCGCCGCTTCCGGCGCCGGCTGGCGGTAGAACATCAGGGCCGCGGCGGCGATCTCGTTGACGGTGTTGGCACGGTCCTTCAGCAGGCCGATCACGGCCGCCAGGTCCGGCGCGCCGTCGAAGGAGGCGCCCTCCTTCTCCAGCAGCGGGCGCACCAGCGTCGCCAGGCGCGCATTGTCGGCCAGCTTGATGTAGTGGTTGTTGAGCCAGTTCAGCTTCTCGGGATTGAACTGCGCCGCCGAGCTGGTCAGGTGATCGAGGTCGAACCATTCGCAGAACTGCTGCATCGAGAAGATCTCGTCGTCGCCGTGGCTCCAGCCCAGGCGCGCCAGGTAGTTCAGCATGGCTTCGGGCAGGTAGCCCTGGGCCGGGTAATCCATCACCGACACCGCGCCGTGGCGCTTGGACAGCTTCTCGCCGTCGGCGCCCAGGATCATCGGCACATGGCCGTATTCCGGCAGCTTGCCGCCCAGGGCCTTGAGGATGTTGATCTGGCGCGGGGTGTTGTTGACGTGGTCGTCGCCGCGGATGACGTGGGTGATCTTCATGTCCCAGTCGTCCACCACCACGCAGAAGTTGTAGGTCGGGGTGCCGTCCGGGCGCGCGATGACCAGGTCGTCCAGCTCGCGGTTGGAGATGGTGATCTGGCCCTTGACCACGTCGTTCCAGGTGACGTCGCCGTCGATCGGGTTCTTGAAACGGACCACCGGCGTGCGGCCTTCAGGGATGGCCGGCAGGGTCTTGCCCGGCTCCGGACGCCAGGTGCCGTCGTAGCGCGGCTTGTCGCCGGCGGCGCGCTGGCGCTCGCGCATGGCTTCGACTTCCTCGGGCGAGCAATAGCAGTGGTAGGCGGTGCCCTGCTCCAGCATCTGCGCCACCACTTCGCGGTAGCGGTCCATGCGCTTCATCTGGTAGAACGGGCCTTCGTCATGTTCCAGGCCCAGCCACTGCATGCCCTCGATGATGGCCTGCACGGCTTCCGGCGTCGAACGCTCCAGGTCGGTATCTTCGATGCGCAGCACGAAGGTGCCGCCGAAGCGGCGGGCATAGGCCCACGAGAACAGCGCGGTGCGGGCGCCGCCCAGGTGCAGGTAGCCGGTGGGGCTGGGAGCGAAACGGGTACGTACGGTAGTTGCGGTCATGATCGGAACAGGTAAAAACCAAAACGGCCTTGGCATGCCAAAGCCGTCCAGCGGTCAGGTCGTCATTCGGAAAGCCGCTATTTTACCGCCATTGGCGGCCGCCACGCCATGCCGGCCGCAGCGTCGCCGCCAGCGGCCATGCTTACTTCACCGTGATGTTGATGGTCTTGGCCATGGCCGGGCCGTAGGACTGGTGGGCGCCGTTGGCGAACTGCGCGGTCAGCTTGTACTTGCCGGGCGGCAGCGTCACCTCGGCCTCGGTCTGGCCCTTGCCATAGTGCAAGTGGGTGTCGTCCATGGGGATGGGCTCGCCCGCCTTGATCGGCCCCTGGTTGATCAGCAGGTGATGGTGGCCGGTGCCTTCGACGATTTCATTGGCCGGATGCACGGTCATGCCCTTGACGCCGAACTTCACCTTGAACGGACTGGTGACGGTGGCGCCGTTCTTCGGCTCGAGGATGGATACCGATTTGTCGGCGGCCTGGGCGCTTGCGGCGGCGAGGCCCGCGGCCAGCAGCGATGCGGCGAACACGGCGCGAAGCAGGCGCGGATGAGCTTGAGCGATCATGGTCTATTCCTTCTTATGGTGGTTGGACTGCCTACACAAAAAACGAACAACTCCGAAAACCCGCTCCCCTGGAAAAACGGCGCCGCAAAACCGCCGGCGCCGCCCTCTCACACGCGTCACCGCCGCATCGTCAGTCGTTCTGCACCACGATGCTGGGGAACTTGCTGGTCATGTCGCGGGCTTTCTCGGCCACTTTGACCGCCACCCGGCGCGCAATGTTCTTGTAAATGTCGGCGACCTTGCCGTTGGGGTCGGCCACCACGGTGGGCGTGCCGGAATCGGTCTGCTGGCGGATCTCCATGGTCAGCGGCAGCGCGCCCAGGAAATCCACGCCAAAGTCCGCGCACATGCGCTCGCCGCCGCCCACGCCGAAGATCGGCTCGGCATGGCCGCAGTTGGAGCAGACGTGCATGCTCATGTTCTCGACGATGCCGAGGATGGGGATGCCCACCTTCTCGAACATGCGCAAGCCCTTGCGCGCGTCCAGCAGCGCGATGTCCTGCGGCGTGGTCACGATCACGGCGCCGGTCACCGGCACCTTCTGCGACAGCGTCAGCTGCACGTCGCCGGTACCCGGGGGCATGTCGACGATCAGATAGTCAAGGTCGCGCCAGTTGGTCTGGTCCAGCAGCTGCTGCAGCGCCTGGGTCACGATCGGGCCGCGCCACACCATCGGCTCGTCGGGATCGATCATGAAGCCGATCGACGACACCTGCAGGCCGTGGTTCTCCATCGGCTCCATGGTCTTGCCGTCACGGGTTTCCGGCTGGCCGGAGATGCCCATCATCATCGGCTGCGAGGGGCCGTAGATGTCGGCGTCCAGGATGCCCACCTGCGCGCCCTCGGCGGCCAGCGCCAGCGCCAGGTTGACCGCGGTGGTCGACTTGCCCACGCCGCCCTTGCCGGAGGCCACCGCGATGATGTTCTTGACGTTGCTCTTCAGCTTGATGCCGCGCTGCACCGCATGCGCGACGATCTTGAAATAGACATTGGCCTCCACGCCGGTCACGCCGGGCAGCTTGCCCAGGGCGTCCGTCACCAGCTGGCGGATCGGCTCGACCTGGCTTTTGCCCGGATAGCCCAGCTCCACGTCCAGCAGCACGCGGCCGCCGTCGACGCGGATGTTCTTGGCTTCCTTGCCGCTGACCAGGTCGCGCCCGGTATTGGGATCGATCACCTGCAACAGGGCAGCCTTGATTTCTTCCACGGTGATGCTCATTGTTTCTCCTTGCTCAGAACCCGCAAGTCTATCCCAATCGGCCCCGCGCCGCCTTGCCTTGACAACAACGGACGAGCCCGGCCGCAGCGCCGTTTTGCTTGGCAAAACATCAACTGCTGCGCCGAGAGGGCCACGGCTGCTAGAATGGCTCTCTTTTTCCACCACCCACGCCTCGTCAGTATTGCCAATGAGCACCTCAGCATCCCGCCAACTCTTCGTCACCACCGCACTCCCCTACGCCAACGGCGCGTTCCACATCGGCCACATCATGGAGTACATCCAGGCCGACATCTGGGTCCGGTTCCAGCGAATGCAGGGCAATGAGGTCCACTTCGTCGGCGCCGACGACGCGCACGGCGCGCCGATCATGATCGCGGCCGAAAAGGCCGGCATCACGCCGCAGCAGTTCGTGGCCAACATCGCCGCCGGCCGCAAGCAATACCTGGACGGCTTCCACATCGCCTTCGACAACTGGAGCTCCACCGACAGCCCGGAGAACCACGCGCTGTCGCAGGACATCTACCGCGCCCTGCGCGACGAAGCCAAGCTGATCTCGACCAAGACCATCGACCAGTTCTTCGACCCGGTCAAGAGCATGTTCCTGCCGGACCGCTACATCAAGGGCGAATGCCCCAAGTGCGGCACCAAGGACCAGTACGGCGACTCCTGCGAGAACTGCAGTGCAGTCTACTCGCCGACCGACCTGAAGAACCCGTACTCGACCTTGTCGGGCGCGACGCCGGTGATGAAGTCGTCCGAGCACTTCTTCTTCAAGCTGTCCGACCCGAAGTGCGTGGAGTTCCTGCGCGAATGGGCGCTCGACAACAACCGCCTGCAACCGGAAGTGGCCAACAAGTGCCGTGAATGGCTGGACGGCGAAGGCGGCCTGGGCGACTGGGACATCTCGCGCGACGCGCCCTACTTCGGCATCGAGATCCCGGACGCGCCGGGCAAGTACTTCTACGTCTGGCTGGACGCGCCGATCGGCTACCTGGCCTCGCTGAAAGACTATTTCAACAAGACCGGCCGCGACTTCGACGCCTTCATGGCCGACGAAAAGACCGAGCAGTACCACTTCATCGGCAAGGACATCACCTACTTCCACACGCTGTTCTGGCCCGCCATGCTGAAGTTCGCCGGCCGCAAGACGCCCAATAACGTCTTCGCCCACGGCTTCATCACCGTCTCCGGCGAAAAGATGTCCAAATCGCGCGGCACCGGCATCTCGCCGCTGCGCTACCTCGACATCGGCATGAACCCGGAATGGCTGCGCTACTACATCGCCGCCAAGCTCAACGCCAAGGTGGAAGACGTCGACTTCAATCCGGACGACTTCGTGGCCCGCGTCAATGCCGACCTGATCGGCAAGTACGTCAACATCGCCAGCCGCGCGGCCGGCTTCATCGCCAAGCGCTTTGAAGGCCGTGTCGCCACCGGCTGGGCCACGGCCGACGACGCCTTCCTCGCCAAACTGCGCGGCGTGGCCGACGAGATCCGCACCCTGTATGAACAGCGCGAATACGGCAAGGCCCTGCGCCAGGTGATGGAACAGGCCGACGTCATCAACGCCTACGTCGACGCCAACAAGCCCTGGGAACTGGCCAAGGACGCCGCCAAGGATGCTCTGCTGCACGAAGTCTGCAGCCGCCTGCTGGAAGCCTTCCGCATCCTGACCGTGTACCTGAAGCCGGTGCTGCCGCAACTGGCCGCCCAGGTGGAAGCCTTCCTCAACGTGCAGCCCTTCCAGTGGAGCGACGTCGGCGCGCCGCTGGCCGACGGCCACGTTATCAACGCCTACGCGCACCTGATGCAGCGCGTCGACCCGAAGATGCTGGATGCGCTGTTCGAAGCGCCCGAAGCCGCCGCGGCGCCTGCCGCTGCGGCCGAAAGCGCCATCGAGGAGCTGGCCCCGGAGATCTCCATCGACGACTTCGCCAAGATCGACCTGCGCATCGCCAAGATCGTCAACTGCGAAGCCGTGGAAGGCTCGACCAAACTGCTGCGCCTGACGCTGGACGCCGGCGAAGGCCGCATGCGCAACGTGTTCTCCGGCATCGCCTCGGCCTACAAGCCGGAAGAGCTGGTCGGCAAGCTGACCGTGATGGTGGCCAACCTGGCGCCGCGCAAGATGAAGTTCGGCGTGTCCGAAGGAATGGTGCTGGCCGCATCCAGCAAGGATGAGAAAGCCAATCCGGGCATCTACGTGCTCAACCCGTGGCCGGGCGCCGAGCCGGGCATGCGGGTGCGTTGAGCCGGGGATAACCGGACGCCGCGAAGGAGAGGATCCATGGAAATGCTGATACGCGAAGCCACCTCCGAGGACGCCGCACTGATCGCCGAGCTGACCCGCCACAGCTGGGCCAACAAGGTGGCGTCCAACTCCTCGGGCCACCGCGAGGCGGCCGACCACGTCATCGAAGACCTGCAGCACGGCGGCGCCTTCATCCTGCTGCGCGGCGACACGCCGGCCGGCTCGGTGCGCTGGCTGCCGCTGGATTCGGATTTCGACGTCTGGGAGATTCGCCGCATGGGCATCTGCCCGGATTTCCGCGGCGAGCGCCTGTCACAGCACCTGATGGAGGCATTGATCCACCGCGCCCAGGCCGCCGACGTGCGCGAGCTGCGCCTGGCGGTGCGCGTGGACCAGGCCCAGCTGGTGGACCTGTACGCGGCCTTCGGTTTCGAGATCGCGCCCGAACTGGAATACACCCGCGCCAATCCGGACGATGCGCCGCCCATCGTCATGCGGCGCGTGATGCGGCACTGAGCCGCTCTCCCCCGAACCTTCCGCGTTACCTTCTACATCTCGTCGCCGGCCTGATCAAATCAGCAGCCGGTGTCGTTCGTCGCGCCCGGCCATCGACTGCCAAGCGCGACCAAAGCCCCGTCATCGCTTGTGATCGAAACGCCGGGCAAGGCCCTCGCCCAGCAGCTGGATCACCGACACCAGCGCGATCAGGATCACGATCACCTCGAACATCACCCGCGTCTCGTAGCGCTCGTAGCCGTAACGGATGGCGAGGTCGCCCAGACCGCCCGCGCCCACCGCGCCGGCCATGGCCGAGGCGTTGATCATCGCGATCACGCTCACCGTCATGCCGCCGACGATGCCCGGCAAGGCCTCCGGCAGCAGCACGTGGCGCACGATGTGCCAGCGCCGGCAGCCCATGGCGCGCGCCGCCTCCACCAGGCCGCCGTCGACCTCGTTGAGCGAGACCTGGGCGATGCGCGCGTAGAAAGGAATCAGGTTCACCGTCAACGGCACCACCGCCGCCCAGGTCCCCAGCGTGGTGCCGACCAGGAAGCGCGTCACCGGCAGCAGCGCCACCAGCATGATGATGAAAGGCACGGCGCGAAACACGTTGACCGTGACCGACAGCGCACGGTGCAGGCGCGGACGCGGATACAGGTTGTGGCGCGCGGTGACGGTGAGCACCACCGCCAGCACCAGCCCGCCGGAAATGGCCAGCACCGCTGAAGCGCCCACCATCAGCAGGGTCTCGAAGAAAGCCTGGAAGTATTTATCAAGCGCTGGCAGGGACATATCCGATCACCTTGATGAGGTCGGCGCCGTCGCCGTCCTTGAACAGGCCGCGCACGCGCGGCACTTCGTGCGCCGGCAGCGACACCAGCAGCTCGCCCTGGGCATGCCCGCGGATGCGGTCCAGGCCGCCATGGATCAGCGTCGCCTCCGGCCCGAGCAGGGCCAGCTCCTGCAGACTCACACCCTGCGCGCGCTCGGCCCCGGCAAATTGCAGGCTCAGCACCGCCCTGCCGGGCGCCGCGCCCAGCTCGTCCACCAGCTGCGCGCAAAGATCCGCCGGCAACCCGTGCAACAGCGGCCGCAGCAGCGCGCGCGTGGCTTCGGCCTGCGGCTTGCCGAATACGCGCCAGACTTCGCCCAGCTCGACCGCCCGCCCCTGGTCCAGCACCAGCACGCGGTCGCAGATCTCGCGGATCACCGCCATGTCGTGCGTGATCAGCACCACCGTCAGCCCCATGGCGGCGCTGACCTCGCGCAGCAGCGCCAGGATGGATTGGGTGGTCTCGGGATCGAGCGCGGAGGTGGCTTCGTCGCACAAGAGGATTTCAGGCTCATGCACCAGCGCGCGGGCGATGCCCACCCGCTGCTTCTGTCCGCCCGACAACTTGGCCGGATAGACGTCGGCCTTGTCGGCCAGGCCCACCAGCGCCAGCAAGGCGTCCACCCGTTCGCCGATGCGCTGCGGCGGCACGCCCGCCACGCGCAGCGGCAAGGCGACGTTTTCGCGCACGGTCTTGGCCGAGAGCAGGTTGAAATGCTGGAAGATCATGCCGATGCGCCGGCGCAGCGCCACCAACGCGTCCTCACCCAGCGCGCCGACGTCGGTGCCGTTGACCTTCACCGCGCCGGAACTGGGCAGCTCCAATGCGTTGATGGTGCGCAGCAGGGTCGACTTGCCCGCGCCGCTGCGGCCGATGATGCCGAAAACCTCGCCGCGCCGCACCTCGAAGGAAACCTCTTCCAGCGCCAGCACGCCGTGCGCCGCGCCCGCGTAGCGCTTGGACACGCGGCTGAAGCTGACATGCGCGCCGGTTGCAAGCGCGGTCTGTCCGTTGACGGCTGCCGCGTCCTCACGCGCACGCGGCGACAGGCCCACGCCCGCGCGGATCAATGCCGAGAGACTCAAAATACCGGCACCACCGAGCCGCCGAACTGTTTCTGGATGAACTGGCGCACTTCCTCGGACTGGAAGGACTTCACCAGCGGCGCCACCCAGGGGGCCGCCTTGTCCTGCTCGCGCACCACGATGACGTTGACGTAGGGATTGTGCTCGCGCTTTTCCACCGCGATACCGTCGCGCGTGGCGATCAGGCCGGCCTGGTAGGCGAAGGTATTGATGATGGCGGCGGCGTCGACGTCTTCCAGCGAGCGCGCCAGCACCACCGAGGCGCTTTCAACCAGCGTGATCTTCTTCTTGTAGCCGGTGACGTCGGCCAGCGAGGCGGTGCCGGTGTAGGGGTCGAAACCCTCGCGCAGCGTGATCAGGCCGGCGTCGCGCAGCACCACCAGGGCCCGGGTCTGGTTGCTGGGGTCGTTCGGGATGGCGACCTTGGCGCCGTCGGGCAGCTCCTTGAAGGACTTGTACTTCTTCGAATAGAAAGCGATCGGCGAGATATAGGTATTGCCGACGATCGCCAGCTTGTAGCCGCGCTGCTTGATCTGGTCGCGCAGGAAGGGAATGTGCTGGAAGGAGTTGGCGTCGAGGTCGCCGTTGTTGAGCGCCTCGTTCGGGCTGGCGGCGCCGGAGATCACCACCGGCTGCACGTTCAGGCCGTTGCGCTTGGCCACCTGGGTGACCACCTCCCAGACCTGCTCGTCGATGCCGCCGCGCACGCCCACCTTCAGCACCTTGGGGTCGGCCGCATGCGCCAGGCCGGCCAATGAAAGCAAGGCGGCGGCGAACAGGGCGCGTACGCGCAGTCGTTGGGTCATGAAGTTCCTCCGTGTGTGATGTGGTTTGTTGTGGTGCGCCGCACCGGCGCTTGGGATGGCCAAGTGTAGAGAGCCGCCCGCGCCCCACCAACGAAGGAATTCATATGTCCTTATGCGCCGCCGCGCCGCGCGGCCCCGGCAGCGGCGCGCCCGGCCCGGCGACCGGGTCGCCGTCGCCGCCGGGCATCGGGCGCACGGAAGCCAGCGATGCCCTTCTCACCGGCAAAGAACATCCGTTCATCAAGCTGTAACAAAAGCTCAATATCATGCTCATCCATGCTGCATAGCCGTATCGATAGTCCTTTACTTGCCTGGGCGAGCGGACTATTTTTACAAACGTTCAACTATACTGATCATACGTTCAAGCAAAGAAATGGCTAACGGGGACCGCCAGGAAACAGCCTACATGGCCGTGCGCGTAGCGCGCCTGTACTACTTCCAGAACATGACCACCGCCGCGATCGCGGAAGAGATCGGCACCTCGCGCGCCACCGTCTCGCGCCTGCTGTCCTTCGCGCTGGACCGCGGCCTGGTGGAGATCCGCGTGCACGATCCGCAGGAGGTTTCCGGCAACCTGGAAAGCGCCATCGCCGAGCGCTACAAGCTGCGCTCGATCCAGGTGGTGCCGGTCTCGGCCGCCGCCACCGAGAAGGAAACCCTGCAGCGCGTGGCCGGCCACGCCGCCGCCTACGTCAGCTCGCTGGTGGCGCCGTCGACCGTGATCGGCCTGGCCTGGGGCACCACGGTGGCCGAGATCGCCGACAAGCTGCTGCCCAAGCACGTGCATGACGTCGACGTGGTGCAGTTGAACGGCTCGGGCACCGGCCTGAACTTCGTCAACACCTTCGGCGAATCGATCGTCTCGCGCTTCGCCCAGAACTATGGCGCGCGCGCCCACCACTTCCCGGTGCCGGCCTTCTTCGACTATGCCGACACCCGCACCGCGCTGTGGCGCGAAAAGAGCATCAAGTCGATCCGCGCGCTGCAGGACAGCGCCTCGATCCTGCTGTTCTCGATCGGCGCCGAAGCCACCGGCAGCCACGTGCATACCGGCGGCTACCTGGGCGACGAGGAACGCAAGATCATCCGCGACGAAGGACTGGTGGGCGACATCGCCACCGTCTTCTTCCGCGAGGACGGCACCTGGCGCGACGTCGCATTGAACGCGCGCAGCAGCGGCCCCGACATGGATTGCTTCCAGCGCGCCGCGCACTCGATCTGCGTGGTCTCGGGCAAGGGCAAGATCCCGGGCTTGCGCGCGGCGCTGCAGGGCGGCTTCATCAACGAACTGGTGATCGACGAACCGAGCGCGCGCCTGCTGGTCGAGCAGATCCGCGCCGCCGAAGGCAAGGAGCACAACCCATGAACGGCGACGGCCTCTATGACATCCTGGTGATCGGCGGCGGCATCAACGGCGCCGGCGTGGCGCGCGACGCCGCCGGCCGCGGCCTGTCGGTGGCGCTGTGCGAGCAGAACGATTTCGCCGGCGCCACGTCCTCGGCCAGCACCAAGCTGATCCACGGCGGCCTGCGCTATCTCGAGTACTACGAATTCCGGCTGGTGGCCGAAGCCCTGTCCGAGCGCGAGCACCTGCTCGACATCGCGCCCCACATCGCCTGGCCGCTGCGCTTCGTCATGCCGCACGTAGCCGGCCTGCGCCCGCGCTGGATGATCCGCCTGGGCCTGTGGCTGTACGACCATATCGGCGGACGCATCACCCTGCCCAAATCGAAGGCGCTGCGGCTGGACCGCATGGTGCGTCCCAGCGGCCTGAAGCAGGACATCACGCGCGGCTTCGCCTACTCCGACGCCTGGGTCGACGACGCCCGGCTGGTGATCCTCAACCTGCTGTCGGCGCAGGAGCACGGCGCCGAGATCATGCCCCGCACGCGGCTGGCCGACGCCCGCCGCGTGGAGAGCCAGGACGGCGGCGACAATCACTGGCTGTGCACGCTGGAAAACACCGGCACCGGCCAGCGGCGCGAGCTGAAGGCGCGAACCCTGGTCAACACCGCCGGCCCCTGGGTCGCGCAGATGGACCGCCGGCTCAATCCGGACGCCGACGGCGGCCGGCATGCGGCCGTCAAGCTGGTGCGCGGCAGCCATATCGTGGTGCCGCGCCTGTTCTCCGGCGAACATGCCTACATCCTGCAGAACGACGACAAGCGCATCGTCTTCATGATCCCCTACGAGGACCGGTTCACCCTGATCGGCACCACCGACGTGCCGCAGGAGAACATGGAGCATGGCGCCCGGATCAGCGCCGAGGAAGAGGCCTATCTGCTGCGCGCGGCCAACCGCTACCTGGAACGCCCGATCGCCGCGGCCGACATCGTCTGGCGCTATGCCGGCGTGCGCCCGCTGTTCGACGACGAGTCCGACAATCCCTCCGCCGTCACCCGCGACTACACGCTGGTGCTGCAAGACCAGCGCGGCCTGCCCTGCGTCTCGGTCTACGGCGGCAAGATCACCACCTATCGCCGCCTGGCCGAGTCGGTCATGGACAAGCTGGCGCCCTGGACCCAAAGCCGCGCGCGCCGGGCCGGCTGGACCGCCAGCGAGGCCTTGCCGGGCGCCGGTTTCAAGCGCGCCGACCGCGCCCGCGAACTGGGCGCGCTGCAAAAGAAATACGCGCGCTTCGATCCGCATTTCCTGGCCCGGCTGTTCTCCCGCCATGGCCTCAACAGTCACGCCATCCTGCGCGAGGCGCAATCGCCGGCGGAGCTGGGGCGAGATTTCGGCGGCGGACTGACGCAGCGTGAAGTGGAATACCTGGCCCTGCACGAATGGGCCGCTGAAGCGGACGACGTGCTGTGGCGCCGGACCAAATGCGGCCTGCACATGAGCGAAGAACAGCGCGCCGCCTTCCAGGACTGGTTCGCGCAGTTCGGCGCCAGCCGCTTCTGCCCCAGCCGCATGCAGCAAACCCAGGACGCCTGAGCGCGCCGCGCGTGAAAACGATTTCAGCCGTTCGTCCCGGATGGGCGGCGAAGCACAGATGAACAAAGGCAGGACGCCCACGCCATCGCGCGCGGCGCATCTGCCCACGACTTGATAAGGGATAAGGGACCAGGAATGGCAGCAATTTCCTTGCAGGGGATCACCAAGAGCTGGGGCGAAGCCCAGGCCGTCAAAGGCATCGATTTCGAGGTGAAGTCGGGCGACTTCACCGTGCTGCTGGGGCCCTCGGGCTGCGGCAAGTCGACCACGCTGCGCCTGATCGCGGGGCTCGACATTCCCACCACCGGAACGATCCGCATCGGCGAGCGCGACGTCACCCTGCTGCCGCCGGCGCAGCGCAAGATCGCCATGGTGTTCCAGTCGTATGCGCTGTTCCCGCACCTGAACGTGCGCGACAACATCCTGTTCGGCGTGCGCGTGCGCAAGGAGCCGAAACAGAACTTCGAGCCGCGCCTGAAACGCGTGGCCGACATCCTCGGTCTGTCGCACCTGCTGGACCGCCGTCCGGGCCAGCTCTCCGGCGGCCAGCAGCAGCGCGTGGCGCTGGGCCGGGCGATCATCGCCGACGCCCCGGTGTGCCTGATGGACGAGCCGCTGTCCAATCTCGACGCCCAGCTGCGCCAGGAAATGCGGCGCGAGATCCGCGCGCTGCAGCAGCAGCTGGAGATGACCATGATCTACGTCACCCACGACCAGACCGAGGCCATGAGCATGGCCGACCAGGTGATCCTGCTGCGCGACGGCAAGATAGAGCAGAACGCGCCGCCGGCCGAACTGTATGCCCAGCCCGCCACCGAGTTCGCCGCGCGCTTCATCGGCACGCCGCCGATGAACCTGCTGCCGCTGGCGCAGGAGGCGGCCGGACTGGTGATCGCGGGCAGCGGCGGCCCGGTCGTCGCCGCCGGCAGCGGCAACGAGCAATGGCAGCTGGGCCTGCGCCCCGAACACATCCGCCTGGCCGACGCCGGCGTGGCCGCGGTGGTCGAGACGGTGGAGTACTTCGGCGCCGACACCATCGTCGGCGCCAGGGCCGGCGCGGCCACCGTGCTGGTGCGCGCCCCGGGGCAGCTGACGCTGCGCGCGGGCGACCAGGTGCGCCTGGCGTGGGACGCCGGCCATCAATACTTCTTCGACAGGCAGACCGGGATGCGCCGCCATCCCGGCTAGTACCGAGTAACAGCGTTAGCGTTTTGGCAGAGCGAGACCCCGAACAATAGCAACCGCCAAGTTGCAGCCAACTTTTCAACCTTATGGGAGAGACGCAATCATGCGTAGAGCAATTCTGAAATCCGCGGCCGCACTGGCCCTGAGCGCCGCCTTCGGCGCCAATGCCTTTGCCGCCAATCCGGTCGAAATCAGCTTCTACTACCCCGTCGCCGTCGGCGGCGCCGTGACCAAGACCATCGACGGCATGGTCGCCGACTTCGAGAAGGCCAACCCGGATATCAAGGTCAAGGCGGTCTACGCCGGCACCTACCAGGAAAGCATCGTCAAGGCGCTGACCGCGTTCAAGAGCGGCACGCCGCCGACGCTGGCGGTGCTGCTGTCGACCGACCTGTTCACCCTGATCGACGAGAACGCCATCGTCTCCATCGACAGCCTGGCCTCCTCGGCCGACGACAAGAAGTGGATCGACGGCTTCTACAAGGGCTTCATGGAGAACAGCCAGACCGGCGGCAAGACCTGGGGCATCCCGTTCCAGCGCTCGACCATCGTCATGTACTACAACAAGAACCTGTTCAAGGAAGCCGGCCTGAACCCGGACAAGGCGCCGGCCAGCTGGGCCGAGATGGTCGATGCGGCCAAGAAGCTGACCAAGCGCGATGCCTCCGGCAACGTCAGCCAGTGGGGCGTGAAGATCCCCTCGACCGGCTTCGGCTACTGGATGTTCCAGGCCATGGCCGCGTCCAACGACACCATCCTGATGAACAGCGCCGGCACCAAGACCTACTTCGACAAGCCGGGTTCGGTGCAGGCCCTGCAGCACTGGGTCGACCTGACCACCAAGGACAAGGTGATGCCGGCCGGCTCCATCGAATGGGGCACCACGCCCAAGGACTTCCTGGAGCAGAAGGCCGCCATGGTCTGGACCACCACCGGCAACCTGACCAATATCCGCACCAATGCGACCTTCCCGTTCGGCGTGGCGATGCTGCCGGGCATCAAGCACCCGGGCAGCCCGACCGGCGGCGGCAACTTCTACGTCTTCAACAAGACTTCGCCCGAGCAGCAGGCCGCGGCGCTGAAGTTCATCCGCTTCGCCGCCGAGCCGGCGCGCGCAGCCCAGTGGTCGATCGCCACCGGCTACGTGGCCCCGCGCCAGGACGCCTGGGATACCCCGGAGATGAAGAAGTACCTGCAGGAAGTGCCGGCCGCCGACGTGGCGCGCGAACAGATGAAGTACGGCGTGGCTGAACTCTCCACGCACGACAACCAGCGCGTGACCAAGGCCCTGAACGACAACCTGCAGGCCGCGCTCTCCGGCACCAAGACGCCCGAGGCGGCGTTGAAGGAAGCCCAGCGCGAGTCGGACCGCATCCTGCGTTCGTATGGCCGCTAAGCAGTACCTGCCGTAACGCTGCAACCGGCCCGCCATCGCGGCGGGCCGGCAATTGATCCAGGTTTTCCGTACCGGCGCATCGCACGATGTCCGGCGCAAAGGTCGACAATGAACCGTACCCATTCCTCCGTCACGCCCTGGCTGCTGCTGTTGCCGGCGATGACGCTGCTGGTGGCCTTCACCCACTATCCGGCGATGGCGACCATCTGGCACAGCTTCTTCTCCACGCCCAAGGGCGCCAATCCGTCGGTTTTCGTCGGCATGGAGAACTACGCGCTGATGATCGACGACCCGGTGTTCTGGCGCGCCTTCACCAACAATCTCTGGTTCGCGCTGGGCACCATCCCGGTCTCGATCGCGCTGGCCATCACGATGGCGCTGTGGGTCAACGACCGCCTGCTGGGCCGCGGCCTGCTGCGCCTGGCCTACTTCACGCCGACCGTGCTGCCGATGATCGCGGTGGCCAACATCTGGCTGTTCTTCTACACCCCGCAATACGGCCTGCTGGAGCAGATCACCGGCGCGCTCGGCCTGCCCTCGCACAACTGGCTGGGCAATCCGGACACGGTGCTGGGCGCCATGATGGTGGTGGCGATCTGGAAGGAAGCCGGTTTCTTCATGATCTTCTACCTGGCCGCGCTGCAGCAGATCTCGCCGGTGCTGGCCGAGGCCGCCGGGCTGGAAGGCGCCTCGCGCTGGCAGTATTTCCGGATGGTGCAGTTCCCGCTGCTGATGCCGACCACGCTGTTCGTGCTGATCAACGCGCTGATCAACTCCTTCCGCCTGGTCGACCATATCGTGGTGATGACCAAGGGCGGGCCGGACAACGCCAGCTCGCTGCTGCTCTACTACATCTATGAAGTCGGCTTCGCCTTCTGGGACTCGTCCTACGCCGCCGCGCTGACGGTGGTGCTGCTGGCCATGCTGGGCGTCATCGCCTTCGTCAAGTTCCGCATCCTCGACCGCAGGACCCACTACCAATGATCTCGCAGACTTCCAACCCCTTCGGCGAGCACAACCGCACGCTGGAAACGATTTCGGCCTGGGTGCTGGGCCTGCTGTGGCTGCTGCCGCTGCTGTATGCGGTGTGGACGGCCTTCCACCCGGCCGAGTTCGCCACGCGCTTTTCGCTCTCGGCGCCGCTGACGCTGAAGAACTTCGCCAACGCCTGGGACGCCGCGCCCTTCCCGCGCTACTTCCTCAACACCTTCCTGCTGGTGACCATGATCCTGGCCGCGCAGATGACGCTGGCCACGCTGGCGGCCTACGCCTTCGCGCGCTTCGAGTTCCGCGGCAGCAATGTGATGTTCATGCTGGTGCTGCTGCAGCTGATGGTGATGCCCGACATCCTGATCGTGGAGAACTACAACACCATGAACCTGCTGGGCCTGCGCGACACCATCCTCTCGATCGGCCTGCCCTACTTCGCCTCGGCCTTCGGCATCTTCCTGTTGCGCCAGACCTTCAAGACCGTGCCGCGCGAACTGGACGAGGCCGCCACCGTGGAAGGCGCCTCCGCGCTGCAGGTGCTGATGCAGGTCTACGTGCCGCTGGCCAAGCCCATCTACATCGCCTTCGGGCTGGTGTCGATCAGCACCCACTGGAACAACTTCCTGTGGCCGCTGATCGTGACCAACTCGGTGGAGTCGCGCCCGCTGACCGTCGGCCTGCAGGTGTTCTCCTCCACCGACCAGGGGGTGGACTGGTCCATCATCACCGCCGCCACGCTGATGACCTCGGCGCCGCTGCTGCTGGCTTTCCTGCTGTTCCAGCGCCAGTTCGTGCAATCGTTCATGCGGGCCGGGATCCGCTGAAAATACGTCAGAAACACGCCAGGAACACGCCAAAATCTTATAAACAATATAAAAAAACAGGACCCGCAGAGGTCCGCTGCAGCACACAAAAAAGCGCCACAAGAAAAAGCAGCGCCACATCGGGCAGACACCGCAAGACCGCAACAGAGCAAGGAAGACCAATGAAACTCATCAGCTGGAACATCCAGTGGGCCCGCGGCATGGACGGCCGCGTGGATCCTGCCCGCATCGTGCGCGACGCGCGCGCCATGGGCGACTTCGACGTCCTGTGCCTGCAGGAAGTGGGCGCCAATTATCCCGCCCCCGGGCTGGCCGGCAGCGCCGGCGAGAACCAGTTCGAGCAGTTCGCGCAGCTGCTGCCAGGCTTCACCCCGGTGCCCATCGCCGGCGTCGACGTCATCGGCGCGGACGGCTCGCGCCGCTGCTTCGGCAACATGGTGCTGTCGCGCCTTCCGGTGCTGCGCGTGCTGCGCCACCAGCTGCCGTGGCCGGTGGATCCCAACGTGATCAGCATGCCGCGCACGCTGCTGGAGGTGACGCTGGAGTCGCCGCTGGGGCCGCTGCGCGTGATGAATACGCACCTCGAATATTATTCCGCGCTGCAGCGACGCGCGCAGGTGGAAGCCATCCGCCGCTGCCACGAGGAAACCTGCGGCCGCGCCGCCGGCGAGATGGCGGCCGACCGCCGCGGCTCGCCCTATCACGCCTTCCCGCACGCGACCAAAACCATCCTCACCGGCGACTTCAACTTCCGCCCGGAAGACCCGCTGCACGCGCGCCTGCAAGAGCCCTTCCCGGGGCGCGACGGCCGGGACTCGCCGCACGTGCCGCGCCTGGTCGACGCCTGGCGCCATCTCCGTGGGAACCAAGCGCATCCGATCAATGTCGGTCTGTATGACCGCCAGCAGTGGCCCGAGGCATTCACCTGCGACTTCATCTTCGCCAGCGAAGACCTGCTGCCGCATGTGACCGGTTTCTCGGTGGACGGCCATACGCAATCCTCCGACCACCAGCCGCAGTTGCTGGAGCTGCAATGAAGCCGCTGGTCCAGATGCCGCATGCGCGGGTGTCGACGGTGTTCACCGACATCGACGACACGCTCACTACCGAAGGCAAGCTGAGCGCCCTGGCCTACGACGCGCTGGAAGAGTTGCAGCGCGCCGGCCTGCGGGTAATCCCGGTGACCGGACGCCCGGCCGGCTGGTGCGACCAGATTGCCCGGCTGTGGCCGGTTGAGGGTATCATCGGCGAAAACGGGGCCCTGTACATGTGGCACGACCACGCAGCCAACAAGCTGCGCACGCGCCACCTGCTGGACGAAGAAAGCCGCGCCGGCAACGCCGCCAGACTGGCGACGGTGCGCGGGCGCATCCTGGACGAAGTGCCGGGCTGCGCGGTGGCGTCCGACCAGTTCTGCCGCCAGTACGACCTGGCGATCGACTTCTGTGAGGACGTGCCGCCGCTTGGACGCGATGCGGTCGACCGCATCGTGCAGATCATGGAAGAAGAGGGAATGACCGCAAAAATCAGTTCCATCCACGTCAACGGCTGGTTCGGCGACTACGACAAGTTGTCGATGGCGCGCCTGATGATGCGCGAACGCTATGGCGTCGACCTGGCCGACCCGGCCGAACGCGGCCGCTGCGTGTTCGCCGGCGACTCGCCCAACGATGCGCCGATGTTCGCCTACTTCCCGTTGTCGGTGGGCGTGGCCAACGTGCTCGAATTCTCCGACCGGCTGGCGCACGCGCCCCACTTCATCACACAGCAGGCCTGCGGCGCCGGTTTCGCCGAACTCACCCGCCACCTGCTCTCCCCGGCATGATTACGCTGCTGCACCTGATGTCGGCGCTGGCCCTGCTCGTGTGGGGCACGCACATCGTGCGCACCGACGTGCTGCGGGTCTACGGCGCCCAGCTGCGCCGCATCCTCTCCACCAGCATCAGCAAGCGCTGGCTGGCCTTCTCGGCCGGCGTGGGCGTGACCAGCCTGGTCCAGAGCAGCAACGCCACCGCCGTCATCGTCTGCTCCTTCGTGGCCCAGGGTCTGGTAGGGCTGACGCCGGCGCTGGCCATCATGCTGGGCGCGGACGTGGGCACGGCGCTGATGACGGGCGTATTGAGCTTCGACCTGTCGTGGCTGTCGCCGCTGCTGATCTTCGGCGGCGTGGTGGTCTACCTGTCGCGCCGCCATACCTCGATCGGCCGCCTGGGCCGGGCCGTGATCGGGCTGGGCCTGATCCTCCTGGCGCTGGAGCTGATCGCCGCGGCGACCCAGCCGATGATGCATGCGGCCGGCATCAAGGTGCTGTTCTCCTCGCTGACCGGCGACGTGCTGCTCGACACCCTGATCGGCGCGCTGTTCGCCATGCTGACCTATTCCAGCCTGGCCGCGGTGCTGCTGGCGGCGACCCTGACCACCTCCGGCATCATCTCGCTGAAGGTGGCGTTGTGCCTGGTGATCGGCGCCAACCTGGGCAGCGGCGTCACCGCCCTGCTCTCGGCGGCCAGCCAGAACGTGGCCGGGCGCCGCGTGGCGCTGGGCAGCATGCTGTTCCGCCTGTCGGGCGCGATCCTGGTGCTGCCGTTCATCAACCACCTGGAGCTGCTCATCGCCGGCCTGGGGCACGACCTGCGTTTCAGTGTCGTGGCTTTCCACGTGCTGTACAACAGCGTGCGCTGCGGCCTGCTGCTGCCGCTGGTGGAACCGATGGCGCGCCTGTGCGAGCGGCTGCTGCCGGAGCGCCCGCTGGACGACGACGCGGTGCGCTCGCAGCACCTCGACCCGGCCGCCATCGACACGCCCTCGCTGGCGCTGGCCAACGCCTCGCGCGAGGTGTTGCGCATCGGGGACCTGATCGAAAAAATGCTCAGCTGCCTTTTGCCGGTCATTCGTGAAAACGATACCATCCGCGCCCAGCAGATCCGCCGCCTCGACGATGACGTCGACCGCCTCTATACCGAAGTGAAGATGTACCTGGCGCGCGTGTCGCGCGAGGAGCTCAACGCCAAGGAGGTGCGGCGCTGGACCGACGTCATCACGCTGACCATCAACCTGGAGCAGGCCGGCGACATCATCGTGCGCATCGTCAAGGGCCTGGAAAACAAGAAGATCGCACCGCAGCGCACCTTCTCCGACGCCGGCATGCAGGAAGTCTGCGAGATGCATGCCCGCCTGCGCGCCAGCCTGCAGCTGGGCCTGTCGGTGTTCCTGGAAAGCGACGTGCGCAGCGCCCAGAAGCTGCTGGCCGAGAAGGAGGCCTTCCGCGACCTCGAACGCGCCTATGCCAAGACCCACCTGGTGCGCCTGGCCGGCGAGACGCGCCAGAGCATCGAGACCAGCTCGCTGCACCTGGACCTGATCAGCGACATGAAGCGCATGCACTCGCTGTTCTGCTCGACCGCGTATTCGGTGCTGGACGAGGCCGGCCTGCTGCGCCGCAGCCGCATGGATACCGGTCGCGAGCAGGACGAAGAGCGGCGCGCCATGGCCGCGCGCGCCGGCGACTACTCGCCGCCCTGAGCAACGTTCCGCCCGTAAAAAAGCCGGCTTCGCGCCGGCTTTTTCTTCATGCACCCGGGAGTCCCGGCCTCAATGCCCGGACATCTCGGAAATCGTCATGCGTACCACCTGTTTCGTGGCCATGTCGAAATGCACGTTGAACAGCCGGTCTTCATGCACGTAACGGTATTTCCAGTCCCACACCTCCTCGTTCTTGCGGGCGAACTGCACCACGCTGCGCGGCCGCCCGAACTGGCGGCGGACCTCGTCGGCGCTCATGCCGGGACGGATGGTGTCGAAATGCTCCTGGGTCAGTACTTGCCGGTAGTCAATCAGGGTGCCGGAGGCGCCGATGGCGAACATCCAGGTGCGGATGCCTTCCGGGCCCTTGGGGTATTCCAGCGTGTGCGCGCCGTTGCCGTCGTCCCAGACGGTGTCGGGCTGGCCCATGACGCCGCGCACGTCGGCCTCGCTGGAAACGCCTTTTTGCAGCTTGTCCAAGCCGAACTCCTCGATGGGATTGCCATTGCGGTCGCAGCCCAGCATTGCCACGGCGGCAACCAATGCGCCTGCGGTGGCGGCGCAACGGCGGATAAAGGGAATCAATCGTGCACTCATGGAATTGATTATCCCTGATAAAGACAGGGTAAAATACCGTCCTTCGCATCAATTCTGGCCGAAAGTCACCATGTTCTCCAAAAAGACCACCTACGTATCGGAAATCACCCAGTTCATCGACGAGCTGAAGCAGAAGAATCCGAAACTGGAAGAATCGCAGCGCGCCGGCCGCGCCCTGCTGTGGGACAAGGAACCCATCGACCTGGACAAGAGCGCCCGCGACAAGGCTTCGCGCGTGGCGCAGCAGCCCTACGTCTACCAGAGCCACTAAGCTCGCCGCATGACGTCCCAGGCAGGCGAAGGCGATACCTCCGGCAGCACCGGGCCGCAGCGTAACGTCGACGCCATCGACATCACCCCCGCCGGACAGCAGGACACCACGCCCGACGTGATCGACGGCGTGGCATTGGCGCGCCTGTACGGCGAGCCGCTGTTCCAGCTGCCCAACGACCTCTACATCCCGCCGGACGCGCTGGAAGTCTTCCTCGAAGCCTTCCAGGGTCCGCTGGACTTGCTGCTCTACCTGATCCGCAAGCAGAACTTCAACATCCTCGACATCCCGCTGGCGCAGGTCACCGCCCAGTACCTGGAGTACGTGGAGCAGATCCGCAAGCAGAACCTGGAACTGGCCGCCGAATACCTGCTGATGGCGGCCATGCTCATCGAGATCAAGTCGCGCATGCTGCTGCCGGCCAAGAAGGCCGACACCGGCGAGGAGCCGGAAGACCCGCGCGCCGAGCTGGTGCGCCGCCTGCTGGAGTACGAACAGATCAAGCTGGCCGCGCAGGAGCTGGACCAGCTGCCGCAGGTCGGCCGCGACTACGTCCGCACCCAGGTCCATATCGAGCAGACCGTGGTCACGCGCTGGCCCGAGGTCGACATGGACGACCTGAGGGCGGTCTGGGCCGACATCCTCAAGCGCGCCAAGCTGACCGCGCACCACCACATCAGCCGCGAAGAACTCTCCGTGCGCGAGCACATGACCGGCATCCTGCGCCGGCTGCAGTCGGCGCGCTTCGTCGAGTTCTCGGACCTGTTCGATCCTTCGCGCGGGGTGCCGGTGATGGTGGTGAACTTCATCGCCCTGCTCGAGCTGGCCAAGGAAACGCTGATCGAAATCACCCAGGCCGAAGCCTTCGCGCCCATCTATGTCAGACTGTCGTACTCGCCGAGCTGAGTCGGCGAAGTAAGGCGAAGTGGAGCGCGCGCATGCGCGCCGAACACTGATTCCGGGCGGCCGCCGCGCCGCCCTCCAACCAGAGATACCGCATGAAAATCATTTCCTCGATCGAAGAACTCCGCGACCACCTGCGCGGCCAGCTGCGCACCGCCTTCGTGGCCACCATGGGCAACCTGCATGAGGGCCACCTCTCGCTGATGCGCCTGGCGCGCACCCACGGCGACCCGGTGGTGGCCTCGATCTTCGTCAACCGCCTGCAGTTCGGCCCCAACGAGGACTTCGACAAATACCCGCGCACCTTCCAGGCCGACGTTGAAAAGCTGGAGAAGGAAGGCGTCTACGTGCTCTTCGCGCCGACCGAGAAGGACATGTACCCGGAGCCGCAGGAATACCGCGTGCAGCCGCCCGACGACCTGGGCAACATCCTGGAAGGCGAGTTCCGCCCCGGCTTCTTCACCGGCGTCTCCACCGTGGTGATGAAGCTGTTCTCCTGTGTGCAGCCGCGCGTGGCGGTGTTCGGCAAGAAGGACTACCAGCAGCTGATGATCGTGCGCAACATGGCGCGCCAGTTCGCCCTGCCCACCGAGATCGTCGGCGCCGAGACCTATCGCGCCGAAGACGGCCTGGCGCTGTCCTCGCGCAACGGCTACCTGTCGGCGCAGGAGCGCGCCGAGGCGCCGCTGCTCTACAAGGTGCTCAACGACGTCGCCAACGAAATGCGCAGCGGCCAGGCCAATCCTGCCGACGTCGAGCGCAAGGCCATGGCCGTGCTGGCCGATCGCGGCTGGCAGCCCGACTACGTGGCCGTGCGCAAGCGCATCGACCTGCAGCCGCCGTCGGCCGCCGACATCGCGCAAGGCGCGCCGCTGGTGACGCTGGCCGCCGCCAAGCTGGGCGCCACCCGCCTGATCGACAACCTGGAAATCTGAACGTGCGCGCGGCCGCGAGCGCCCTGCTCTGCTTCGCCGCGTTTTCCACGGCGGCTCATGCCGCCGTCACGGTCAAAGACGATCTCGGCAACGAGATCACATTGCAGCAACCTGCGCGCCGCATCGTCAGCCTGGCGCCGCACGTCACCGAACTGCTGTACGCGGCCGGCGCGGGCGACCGGCTGGTCGGCGCCAGCAACTTCAGCGACTATCCCGCGGCCGCCGCCAAACTGCCCTCCGTCGGCAGCTTCGCCGCGCTCGACCTGGAACGCGTGCTGAGCCTCAAACCCGACCTCATCGTCGGCTGGCACAGCGGCAACAAGCCCTCGCAACTGGCGCGCCTGCGCGAGTTCGGCATCCCCGTCTATGAAAGCCAGCCGGCCGATTTCGGCATGATCGCCGATGCGCTGGAAAAGCTGTCCCGCCTGGCCGGCACCGACGCCGCGGGCAAGGCCGCCGCTGGCGACTTCCGCGTCCGCTGGCAGGCACTGCAAGCGCGCTACCAGGGTCGCGCGGAAGTCAGCGTGTTCTACCAGATCTGGAGCCAGCCGCTGATGACCCTGAACGGCCAGCACATGGTATCGGCCGTGCTGCGGCTATGCGGTGGACGCAATATTTTCGCCGGCCTGCCGCAGCTGGCGCCCACCGTCAATATCGAAGCCGTGCTGGCGGCCGACCCGCAGGTGATCCTGGCCCCGGGCGACGCCCGCGATCGCCCGCTGGAACGCTGGCGCGACTATCCGGCGCTGCGCGCGGTGCGCCAGAACCAGCTCCATACCGTGAACGCCGACTGGCTCAATCGCGCCGGACCGCGGGTCCTGGATGCGGCCGGAGAAGTGTGCGGCCTGCTGGATCAGGCCCGCTCCGTGAAATAACACCCACCTCCTGGCGCTCACCGTCGACTACAACCCATCGCTTCGACACGCTGTTCATGCGGGAGGCGCGCTCTTTACAGGCGGCCGTCCGCGATCGCCAATCGCGGACGGACTACCAAAGAAAAAATCCCTCGCAACGGAGGGATTTTTTGTTCGTAACGCCATGGAAGATGCTCAGAAGCGATACTTCATGCCCACGCCGATCAGGTTCAGGCCGCCATCCGACGCTGCCACCTTTTGCATGCGGGTGTACGCGACATTGACGCTGGCGTTGGGCGACAGGTCGAACTCATAACCCGCGCCCAGCAGATAGCCGCTGCCCGAGTCCGAAAACGTCCAGCGGCGCACCACGGTGTTGCCGGCGCGCGAAGAGCCGCTGGCCGAGCGAGTCGAATGATGCCAACCGGCCTTCAGGAAAATGCCGTTGTCGAATTTGTAGAGTCCCGACAAGTCGAAGCCCTTGGCGCTGACGGTGCTGCTATGCGTCTGGCCCATGCTGCGGCCTTCGATCTTGAAGTCGCCGGTGCTGAAGTAACCTGCCTCCAGCGCCCAGTTGGGGGTGAACTGATAGCCGACCGAACCGCGCAGGAAACCGGTGTTGGTGCGTTGGGAGGTCGAGCTGGACAAGGAGTTGTCCTTTGCCGTATTGGCTAAGCCGCCGTCAATGCCAACATAAACGCCGGATTGCTGCTTGGTCATCTGCGCGGACGCGGAACCGGCCAACAACAGGCCTGCAACCAGAAATGCAAAGTTTTTCATAGTGTCGTGGAAAAGATTGATGAAATGATGCGAACAGATCCGCCGTCGGCTGGCGCCTTCGCAAGATCAGGACTTCCTGTCGCATGCTGGCGAAAGGCTAGAGGGTCCAGGAAGCCGGAGCGGATCATAGGGGGCGACAGGCCTTGCCGGGAGGCGCCGCAATCTGATTCCATCAACTTTCCACGGACTTCAATAAGGTGGCGAAAAGTTCACAATAGAACGCCGCAAGGAATTCAATTCAGTTGGGGGAGAAACACTCATTCAGAGAATTTTCTGCCGGGTGGTTGGAGCAAATTTCGCCAGAAACCACTGCCCGCCGTGCCACGCGACGCGAGCAACGTCGCGCCACACAGCGATCAACAGAGACCGGCGTGGATAGGATGCCCCGGGGACATGGCGAAAAAAAAAATCCCTCTGCGAACAGAGGGATTTTTCGTTTCGATCGCGTACTGAAATCAGAACTTGTACTTGATGCCGGCCGAGAACATGTTGGCCTTGTTGTCGCTCTCGCCGCCCAGCTTTTCGTAGCGGGTGTAGCCCAGGCGCGCGCCCAGGTTCTGCGAGAAGGCGAACTCGTAGCCCAGGCCGAACAGGTAGCCGGTGCCGGAGACGGAGCTGCCGACGGTAGCCACGGGTGTGCCGTTCTGGCGCGCGGTGGCGCTGCCCGACACCTTGGAGTGGGTGGCGCCCGCTTTCAGATACAGACCGGGGACGAACTCCGTAAATTTGTAGATCACCGACAGATCTGCGCCCTTGGCATCGATCTTGGCGTCATAGGTCGCGGTGCTGCCATTGACGGTGCCGGCTTGCTTGAAGTCGTCGGTAGCAAAGTAGCCGAGTTCCAACGCCAGGTTCTTGGTGAACTGGTAACCGATCATCGTGCGCAGTGCGGCAACGTCGGTGGTTTCGGAGGTCTTGCGGGTACCGCCTGGTGGCGTGATCGAATTGACGCTGACGTAAGCGCCTTCCAGGCCGACATACACGCCGCTGTCAGCCGTTTGTGCAAAAGCCGAACCTGCAGCCATCATGGCCGCGATGAACACTGCATTTTTCTTCATTCTTATGATCCCTAGAGATTGTCAGTTTTTTGTCAGGGGTTTTCCCCGGCCGTGATTATATCGGCGGATGAGAAAACGTAAATATGCGTAAAGTCATTTGCGTAACTTTCCGCTTCATTGCATGCAAAAAAGCAACAACGGGGATCGATGATCGGCAAATTCGCCAACGCCGCAAACCGGCAATGGCGATAGCGGGATGTCAGAGCGCGTCGGCCACGAAGAGCGGCAACGCGCCCTCCCCGACCAGCCGGAAACGGCAGCCGAAGGCCTCGCCCAGCGGTTCCGGCAACATCGTCTGCGCCGTCGTCCCGGCGCGATGGCCGGCCTCGCCCAGCAAGAGGACGTGCGTGGCGAAACGGCGCGCGAGATTGATGTCGTGGCAGCTGGCGACCACGGCCTTGCCACCCGCCGCCAGGTCGCGCAGCAATTGCATGATCTGCAGTTGCGCGGCGATGTCCTGATGCGAGGTCGGTTCGTCCAGCAGGTACAGCTCGGGATCCTGGGCCAGCAAGGTGGCCAGCGCGACGCGCTGGCGCTCGCCGCCTGACAGCTTGAGGAGATCAGCCGCGGCAAGCTGCGCCAGTCCGACGCGTTGCAGCGCCGCCAGTGCGAGCCGGCGGTCCTCGCCCTCTTGCGCCCAGCCGCCGCCGCGGGCGAAACGCCCGGCCATCACGGCATCCGCCACCGGCATGGAGAAGGCGTCGTGCTGGTGCTGCAGCAAGAGCCCGCGCAGCAGCGCCAGCCGTACCGGCGAGAGCGACGACAAGGGCGCGCCGCCCAGCCGGAAAGCGCCATCCGAGGCCGCAAGCAGACCCGCCGCCGCATGCAGCAGGCTGCTCTTGCCCACGCCATTGCGCCCCAGCACGCACCAGAACTCGCCGGCGCCCACCTGCCAATCCAGGCCTTGCAGCAAGGTGCGCCCGGAGACGCGCAACTCCAGCGCCTGCGCTTGCAGCAAGGTGCCGCCGGCGCTCATACCCGGCTCCTTGAGAGCAGCCACAGGAACACCGGCACGCCGACCAGCGCGGTGATCACGCCGACCGGCAGCTGCACCGGCGCCACCAGGGTGCGCGCGGCCAGGTCGGCCAGCGCCAGCCCGGCGCCGCCGGCGAACATGCTGGCCGGCAGCAGCAGGCGCTGGTCGTTGCCCACCAGCAGGCGCAAGGCGTGCGGCACCACCAGGCCGACGAAACCTATCGTGCCGGCCATGGCAACCGCAGTGGCGGTGGCCAGCGAGGCCACGCACAAGGTCATCACGCGCAGGCGCAACACCGGCACGCCCAGCAATTGCGCAAAGCCCTCGCCGCGCGCCAGCAGGTTCAGCGACGGCGCGTAACGCAGGGCCCACGGCAGCGCCAGCAGCAATACCACGCCGGCCAGCGGCAGCAGACGCGCATCGTCGAGGTCGCCGATCAGCCAGAACACCATGCCGCGCAGCTGCGAATCGGGCGCCACCGACAAAGCCAGCGAGATCAGCGCGCCGAATCCGGCGGCCAGCATCACGCCGGTCAGCAGCAGGCGCTGGCTGGAGAGCAAAGGAGAAATGGACAGTTCACGCAACGGCCGGCGCACCAGCCCGAACAGCAGCAGCACCGCGATCGCCGCGCCCAGCAAGGCCCCCGGCGCCGTGACCACGCGCACGGAGATACCGAACTGCAGCGCCGCCAGCATCGACAGCAAGGCGCCGGCGGCCGAGCCGCCCGACAGGCCCAGCACGTAAGGATCGGCCAGCGGATTGCGCAGCAGCACCTGCATCAGCGCGCCGGCCAGCGCCAGCAAGGCGCCCACGACAAAGGCGGTCAGCGCGCGCGGCACGCGCAGCGACAGCATCAGGGAAACGGTATCGGCCGGCGCCGACGGCCGCAGGCATCCGGTGCTGCCGCACAGCGAGGCCGCCGCCAGTGCGAGCACGGACAGCAGCAGCAAGGCGGACAGCAGCCAGAAGTAGCGGCGCATCGGCGGTATCGTTGGTATCGGCAAGATCGGCAAACGGATCGGTTCAAGAGGGCGTGATCAGAAATCGTAGCGGGCGGTGAATTTTACCTCCCGGCCGTTTTCCGGATAGATGCCCGACACCGCGCCGCCGGCGCAATCGTAGGCCTGCGAGTAGTACTTGCGGTCGGCCAGGTTGGTGCCGGCCACGGCAAACTCCCAAGCGGAGACGCGCACCGCGTAGCGCGCGTCGATGGCGGTATAGGACGGCATCTTCGCGCAGCTGTTGCTGAAGTCGTTGCCCATGCGCTGGCGATCCACCCAGCGCAGGCCGGCGTCGGCGCTGTGCTTGCCGGACTTCCAGTTGATCCGCGTGGACAGCGTGTTCTTCGGCACCAGCGCCAGCTGCTTGCCGCTGTTGGCGCCGTCACTGAATTGGGCGTCGATGTGCTGCCATGTCGCGTTCAGCAGCACGCTCTCGGACACGCGCAGGCTGCCCTCCAGCTCCACGCCCCGGTGGCGGGTGGGATCGAGGTTGCCGTTGGCGCCGAAGCCGAAGTTGGCGGTCGGGTCGTAGTAGAGCTCGTCGCGCACATTGTGGCGGAACCAGCGCAGGGTCAACTGGCGCTCGGCCTGCCCCAGCGTGGCGCCGAACTCCAGGTCATGCGATACCTGGGGCTTGAGCAACTGGCCGCGGGGCAAGGCGGTACCACCGTTCTCGTCCGGCGTGGCCAGGCGGTAGCTCTGCCCGGCCTTGGCGAAGGCGCGCAGCATGCGCAGCGGCGCGTAGCTGGCCTGCAGGTCCCAGGCGTTGACCGCGCTCTGGCGACCGTAGGCGCCCGACGCGCTGCTCTGGTTGAAGATTTCGCGGCGCACGCCGGCGGCGACGCGGGCGTTCCTGTCGAACTCGATTTCGTCCCGCAGGTACAAGGCCTTGGAGCGCTGGGCGGCGTCGCTGTTGCCGTAGCTGGCGTTGGTGGCGCTGCTCCATTCGCCCAGGTCGATGCCGGCGATCAGCTCGTTCTTCACCGCGCCGGCCTGCAGCACGTGGCGCACGCGCGGCGAGAACTGCGTGCTGCGGATGTTGGCCACGGAGCGCGACGCGGTGCTGAGGTAATTGCCGCGCAGGATCTTCTCGCGATGCGACAGTTCGGCGGCCACGTCGACGGCGCCGAAGCGGCGCTCCAGGAAGGCGGTCACGGTATCGTTGTCGTAGGAGCCGTTGTCCAGCGGCTTGGTGCTCTGGCGCGCATTGGCCTGGTACTGCGCCTGGGTCAGGCTGCCCGGCAGGCCGTAGTCGGCGCGCGCGATATTGGCGCGCAGGCCGAAACGCCAGTCGCTGGCGAACCACTGCACCGTGGTGCTGAAATTCTCCTGGTTGGACTTGCCGTTGTCGCGATAACCGTCGGCATGCGATTTGGCATAGCTGGCGTCGATCGACATGTTGTCCCAGCCGCGCGCGACGAAGGCGCGTCCGGCGCGCTGGCCGTCACTGCCGACTTCACCGACGAGCGAGCCATGGCCGGCATTGGCCTGCGGGCGCCTGGTGATGATCTGGATAGTGCCGCCGGTGGCGCCGGCGCCATACAACACGCTGCTGCCGCCGCGCACGATCTCGATGCGCTCGATGGTCTCGATCGGGATCGACGACAGCAACGGCGTGGTCAGCTCGTTTTCAGAAATGCGCACGCCGTCCACCAGCACCACCATGTTCAGGTCGCCGTTGGTGCCGAAGCCGCGCAGGTCCAGCGGAAAATCGTTGGGGCCGGCCGAGCTTTGACGCCCGTACACGCCGCCCAGCTTGCGGATGGCCTCGTTGGCGTCGGCGATGCCGGCGTCGCGGATCTGCTCGGCGCTGATGACGGTGGCCGCCACCGGCGGGAACGCCGGATCATTGGGAAAACGCGAGGCGGAGACCACCACCGGCGCCAGCTGGCCGCCGGCGGCGTCCGTGGTTTGGCTGGCCTGGGCTTGCGCCGTGATATGGCTGCCCGCGGCCAGCGCGGACAAGGTGAAGATGGCCGCGCGCATGGGCGAGGGCTGGCCGGCGACGCGGCGGGCGCGCAAAGTGTTTGGCTTCATGAGATGGCTGACAATGAGGTTTTCCGGCCAGCCTCCCCGCGGGCCGGATTGCACGGAAGCCCTGCGGGCTTCCCCCCGTCCTGGCCGGTATCCGGGCTTCAGGCGTCTCCATCGGCCTTCCCATGCGCGGCGCGCGCCGCGGGCACAGTGGCTGGGGGATGGATGGCCGGCAAGACGGAACGAAACGTATCGACGCCGGCGCCTGATTACCGTTGCGGGGGCAGCACACGTTGGCCCGGCATCGGCATGCGGCGGGCATGCAAACTGCTAATGGGGCGTGTTTCCCGTTTAACTGCCGGCGAGGACACGCCGGCGGGCACCAAAACGGCGCAATTGTATGCGTGACAAGGCCGCCTCACAAGCTTGCGGCGGAATCGATGATGAAAATCAAGACAAGCAATGCAAGATGATTGCTTTTGAGCAAAAGCTCGTTAGAATTCGAACCACGTCGCAAAAATAAACGGGAAACCGTGATCCGGGGCCAAGGGGTGGCTCGCCGGAAAATGGGAACAAATGGGGGATTTCACTCGCTGTTTGGCCGATAGGAAGGCCAAAGCGGCCCCTATACTCAGCCCAACGGCATGGTAGGCCATCACGGGCTTCACCCGCGCGGGCCGGCCTTGCCGCGAATCGATGTCGTGGCCCATGGCCTTCAGACTCCGGCCGGACGCGCCGATATTGCCTCTCAGGGGGCAAGTCGCCGCGCCCTGCGGAACGACTCATTGGATCCGCCGGAACGGGCAACTTAGCGCAGAGCAATGCACCAAAATTGTAGGGAGAATCAGTAATCATGAGCGACGACGTTGATCTGGAAGCATTGTTTGACGAGATTTCCTCGCAGACGCTGCCGGCAGTAACTGCCGGGGCGGATGCGCCTGCCGCTGCCGAAGCGGCATCGGCCGAGGCTGAGGACCAGTCGGAAAAACCGATGTACGAACGCCTGGGCGGCATCGTGCGCCTGTTGCACGACTCGATGCGCGAACTGGGGTATGACCGTTCGCTGACCGACGTCGCCACGCAGATCGGCGACGCCCAGAACCGCCTGGAGCATGTCGCCACCCTGACCGAACAGGCAGCCAACAAGGTACTCAACGCACTGGACTCGGGCATGCCCGCGCAGGACCGGTTGCAAGAGCAGGCAAAGAACATCAATGACCGCTGGGCCAGGCTGTATGCCGGCCAGATGAACATCGACGAATTCAAGCAGCTGGCCGGCGACTCGCAAAAGTTTTCCGCCTCCGTGGTCGAGTCGACCGAGGCGGAAAAGGCCCGCATGCTGGAAATCATGATGGCCCAGGACTTCCAGGACATCACCGGCCAGCTGATCAAGAAGATCGTCGGCATCACCGCCACCGCCGAGCGCGAACTGGCGCAGTTGCTGCGCGACAATGCGCCGGCGGAAGTGCGGGCGCAGATCGAAGCGGAGAAACCGGTTTCCCTGATGAACGGCCCTGCCTCGCCCGGTACGGCCATGGGTCAGAATGACGTGGACGACTTACTCGATAGCCTGGGGTTCTAATGGATGACGAAATGCTCAAGGATTTTGTCGTTGAAGCGTTGGAGCTTGCTACCAACGTGGAAGAGCATCTGCTGACGCTCGAACGACATCCTGACGACCTGGAGATCCTGAACGCGGTTTTCCGCGCATTCCACACCATCAAGGGCGGCGCCGGTTTCGTCAACCTGCCCGCCATGGTGTCGGCATGCCACCTCACGGAAAACCTGTTCGACGCGCTGCGCACCGGCAAGGCGCCGGTCACGCCGCTGGCGATCGAAGCCGCGCTGCAGGCCAGCGGCTTCGTGGCCGACCAGTTGAATGAGCTTTCCAATGGCGCCGCGCCCGACAGCCTGGCGTCCATGCCGCCCGAACTGGAAAATATCCTGACCCAGGCCATCGAAGGCAAGACCGAGGCAGCCGCCGCGCCAGCTGCCGCAGCAGCGCCGGCAGCCGCACCGGTGGCCGCCCCGGCCGTGGCCTCGGGCGCCGGCGCAGCGCCCAACGGCGCCAGCGTGATGAAGGACGGCCAGCTGGATTGGGAATCGATGTACCAGGCGGTGACAGGCATCGGCGCATCCGCGCCTGCCGCAGCCGCCACGGCCAGCCCGGCCGCAGCAGAAGCCGCTCCCGCAGCGGCCGCAGCCGCGCCGGAAGCGGCTGCCGAGGCCCGCGCCCCGGCCAGCGGCGCGCCCGCCTCGCAGCATAATCGCCGCGCCTCGGACGCCGCCAAGGAAGAAAGCATCCGTATCGACGCCGGCAAGCTCGACGCGCTGCTGGAAGTGGCCGGCGAGTCGGTGCAGGCCGCCAACCAGGCCGCCGTGCTGCTGGAGAAGCTGCAGCAGTTCAAGTTCGAAGGCACCGCCGCCGCGCTGATGTCGACGCTGGCCGAAACCCTGGGCCGCGCCTCGCGCTACTCCAGCGAACTGCAGCGCGCGACGCTGTCGACCCGCATGCAGCCGGTGGGCCGCCTGTTCCAGAAATTCCCGCGACTGGTGCGCGAACTGGCCAAGGACCTCGGCAAGGATGTCGACCTGGTCATCACCGGCGCCGAAACCGAAGTCGACCGCGTGGTGGTGGACAGCCTCTACGACCCGCTGGTCCACATGCTGCGCAACTCGCTGGACCACGGCATCGAAGTGGACCGCGCCGCCGCCGGCAAGCCGAACAAATCGACCATCTCCCTGCACGCCTGGCAAGCCGGCAGCAGCGTCATGATCGAAGTGTTCGACGACGGCAAGGGCATGGATCCCGACATGCTGCGCAACAAGGCGCTGGCCAAGGGCCTGATCAACGAGCACCAGGCGCTGACCACCGACGAGGCGCTGCAGCTGGTGTTCCTGCCGGGCTTCTCGACCAAGGAAGTGGCCTCCAGCGTGTCCGGCCGCGGCGTCGGCATGGACGTGGTGAAGACCGCCGTGGAAAAGCACCGCGGCACCATCCGCATCGACTCCACCATCGGCAAGGGCACCAAGTTCTCGATCCGCCTGCCCATCGAACTGTCGATCATCCCGACCATGCTGGTGCGCTGTGCCGGCGCGCCGCTGGCCCTGCCGATGGCGGTGGTCGAGCGCGTGGTCGAGCTGCCGGAAACCTTCGACGAAGTCGGCGGCGCTCCGGTGCTGCGCGACCAGGGTCGTCCGCTGCCGGTCAACTCGCTGGCCGGCGTACTGGGCTATGAACCCGGCAACGAGCGCGTGGGCATCGTCATGGCCGTGCCCCACCCCTACATCCTGGGCGTGGAATCGGTCGAAGGCACGGCCGACCTGGTGATCAAGCCGCTGACCGCGATCCATACCAACGGCATCACCGGTACGGCGCGTTCGGCCGAAGGCGAACTGGTGCTGGTGGTTGGCCTGTCCTTCCTGCTGGACGGCTGCCGCGACACCGAGCGTTCGGCGGTGGCGCAAGTCTGAGCCGCAACCGAGCTTCAGGGCCAGAAAAAAACGGCCGGGTCTTCGCAGACCCGGCCGTTTTTCATTACCTCTTATTGCCTCTTATTGCCTCTTCCTGATGAGCGCCGCCGTTCAGTCGAACAGGTCGCCCTGGCGATAGACGCGCTTGGCGCGCCTGGGCTGTGCCGGCGTATCGGACTCACCCTGCTCCGGCGCGGCCGGCAAAGGCGATTCGACCACCTGCGGCTGCGGCTCCAACGCCTGTAGCGGCGCCGATTGCTCCTCCATAGTTGCTGGCCGGCTGTCGGGAGCGGCATGCTGTGCCTTGTCCAGCGGCGCCTGCACGCCATGCTTGCGCCGTTGGCGTGGTCTGGGAGCGGCTGCAGGAGTGGCGACTTGCGCTTCAGCCGCGACAGGCTGGGCCTCTTCGGGCAAGGCATTGAGCGCCTGCGCAGGCAGGGTCTCGACCGGCGCCGCAACGGCCTCCTGAGCCGGCGCATCCTGTGGCTCCTGCATCGGCGGAGTCGACGTCCATGCTTCCTTCGGCGCCTCTTCGGCCGGCGCAGCAGCTGTAGTCGCCGCCTGCGGTTCGACTTGCGGCACGACTGCAGTCGTCTGCAGCGCCGACTGTGGAACAACCGCCGCCTCGGTCACGTGCGCATGCACAGGCTCCAGCTCCGCAACCGGTGCGGCCGCATGGGCTGCATGGGCTGCCTGCGCCTGCTGCGGCGGGGCCTGGGAAGCATGGTGCGCATGGGCGTAACGCTCGGACAAGGCCTCATACAGCGGCGGCGCGAAGAAGCGCGACACCCGGCTGGCCAGCAAGGCGGTCGCCATCAGCGAAATCACCAGCGCGTGGCCGTTGACCATCTCCATCACGATCACGAATGACGTGATCGGCGACTGCGTCACCGCCGCCAGGTAGCCGACCATGGCCAGCGCGATCAGGATCTGCGGCGAGATGTCGCCGAACAGCATGTGCAGCAGGTTGCCGAAGCCGGCGCCGATGGACAGCGAAGGCGCGAAGATGCCGCCCGGCATGCCCGGCAGGTAGGAGCCCACCATCGACGCCATCTTGGCCAGCGGGTACATGCCCGAGAGCTCCTGCTGTCCGGTCAACAGGCCTCGGGCCTCGGCGTAACCGCTGCCGTAGGTGGCGCCGCCGGCGGCGATGCCGATCACCGCCACGGCCAACCCGCACAGCGCGCCGAACGCTACCGGACGGCGGGCGCGCAGCTCCAGCAGCGGCGACGGAATCCATTTGGGCATGTTCAGCAGCAGCCAGCAGAAGAAGCCGCCGGCGCCGCCCATCAGCAGGCCGCACAGGATGACCGAGACGATCACGTTGCGCGCGCTGTCGACGCTGGCGGTGAGCGTGCCGAAATAGGTGTAGTTGCCGGTCAGCCCCAGGGCCACCACGCCGGCGAAGATGATGGTGGTGATCACCACCCCGCTGGCGCGCTGCTCGAAGCTGCGCGACAGCTCCTCGATGGCGAACACGATGCCGGCCAGCGGCGTATTGAAGGCGGCGGCAAGACCTGCCGCGGCGCCGGCCAGGATCAGGCGTTTTTCAAGGATGGCGCTGGGACGCGGATAAAAGCGCCGCATGTTGTACATCAGCGCCGCGCCGACCTGCACCGTCGGACCTTCGCGCCCGATGGTGAAGCCGCCCAGGATGGCCAGGAAGGACAAGGCGATCTTGCCGGCGACGATGCGCAGCGTCAGCAGCGCGGCGGCCAGCCGGGTGGTGCGCTCGCCCTGCTCGCCCAGCGAGGCGATCACCTGCGGGATGCCGCTGCCCTCCGAGCCGGGAAAATAACGTCGCGTGGCCCAGACGCACAGCGCGCCCACCGCCGGCATGAGCACCAGCGGGAACAGCCGGTAGTCGCCCTGCATGTCACGAAACAGCTCGAAGCCGTAGTCGATCAGGCGCGCATACAGCACCGCCACCAGGCCGGTGATCACCGCGCCGCTCCAGAGGATCCCGTATTGCAGCCACAGGCGGCGCACCTGGCGCCGGGTGTGGCCATGCAGGCCGGCCAGCATCTTTCTCATCGGTATCCTCCCCGACGCCCGGCCGGGCCGAGTTCTTTACAGCACATACATTTCCCCGTCTTGTTTCCCGGTGTTGACAGCCGATTACGGCTGATTACAGCTCATACATGTCTTTTTCGCCTTCCATCACCTGGGCGATCAGCTTGCGGTTCAGCGTCGGCGTCAGCAGCTCGATGAAGGTATAGACGTAGCCGCGCAGGTAGGCGCCCTGCTTCAGGGCCACGCGCGAGACGTTGGTGCCGAACAGGTGCCCTGCCGGGATCGAGCGCAGGCCGCGGTCGCGCTCGGCGTCGAAGGCGATGCCGGCGATGATGCCCACGCCCATGCCCAGCTCCACATAGGTCTTGATGACGTCGGCGTCGATCGCCTCCAGCACCACGTCGGGCTTCAGGTGGCGCAGCTGGAAGGCATGGTCGATCTTGCTGCGGCCGCTGAAGGCGGAGTCGTAGGTGATCAGCGGATAGGCCGCGATCTCTTCCAGCGTCAGGCTCTTGGATTGCAGCAGCGGATGATCGGGCGGCACCACCACCACATGCTCCCACTGGTAGCACGGCAGCGAAACCAGCCCTTCGCCGGAGGCCAGCGCCTCGGTGGCGATGGCGATGTCGGCCTGGTCGTTGCGCACCATCTCGGTGATCTGCTTGGGATTGCCTTGCAGCAAGGACAGGTGCACTTTCGGAAACTTCTGGGTGAAAGCCTGCACTACCTTGGGCAAGGCGTAGCGCGCCTGGGTGTGGGTGGTGGCGATGGTGAAGCTGCCGCTGTCGTGGGCGGCGAATTCCTTGCCGATGCGCTTCAAGCCATCGACCTCCTGCATGATCAGCTCGACCGAGCGCAGCACCGCGCGGCCCGGTTCGGTCAGGCCGCGGATGCGCTTGCCATGGCGGGTGAAGATATCGACGCCGAGCTCTTCCTCCAGCTCGATGATGGCCTTGGACACGCCCGGCTGCGAGGTGTACAGCGCCTTGGCGGCTTCGGTCAGGTTGAAATTCTGGCGTACCGCCTCGCGCACGAAACGGAATTGATGAAGATTCATGGAAATCCCTCGGTTCTACATTCCGTAGAGCAGGCCGGCGCGACGACGCTGGGTCAATCGGCGGCCTCATTTGCATATGCCAAAGGCGTATATAAGCAAATAAATACTATGTAGTTTGGTTTGAAACATAAGTTTATTACGATTCGCTGACTAATGGGCGAGGTGTTATGACTGTTTCTTATGTAGTAAGCGGATTTGCCGTAGGACTGCTGGTCGGGCTGACCGGCGTCGGCGGCGGCTCGCTCATGACGCCCCTGCTCACCTTGCTGTTCGGCATCCACCCCAGCGTGGCGGTGGGCACCGACCTGGCCTTCGCCTCGGCCACCAAGACCGCCGGCACCTTCGCCCACCGTTTCAAGGGCACCGTGCGCTGGGACGTGGTCAGCCGCCTCTCCTACGGCGCCTTGCCGGCCGCCCTGGTGACCACGCTGCTGCTGAAGCATTTCGGCGCCGTCAGCGAAGGCATCAGCCTGGTGATCCGTTATTCCATCGCCGTCTCGGTGCTGCTGACCGTGGTTGCGCTGCTGTTTCGCAAGCGCATGCAGAACTGGCTCAATGCCCACCCCGACCGCCAGCTGCAGGGCGCGACCCTGCGCAACGCCACCATCGCCGCCGGCGCCGTGCTGGGCACGCTGGTCACGATTTCTTCGATCGGCGCGGGCGCCGTGGGCGCCACCCTGCTGGTGCTGCTCTACCCGCGTCTGACCCCGGCCGAGATCGCCGGCACCGACATCGCCTACGCGGTGCCGCTGACCGCCATCGCGGCCTTCGGACACTGGTGGCTGGGTTCGATAAACTGGGAACTGCTGGCAACCCTGCTGTTGGGTTCCTTGCCCGGCATCACCATCGGCTCGCTGGCCGCACGGGCGGTGCCGGAGAAATTCTTGCGCGGCCTGCTGGCCATTACGCTGACGAGCGTTGCCGTAAAGCTGATTTGGTAGGCTGATTTTTAAAACAGGGCGTCGCCTGCGGGAGCGCCCATAAGACGTTAACAGGGACCACAAGATGTACCGCTATGACCAATACGATCATCTGATCGTCAAAGAGCGAGTCGCACAATACCGAGACCAGGTGCGCCGGCGCCTGTCGGACGAGCTGCACGAGGATGAATTCCGCATCCTGCGCCTGCAGAACGGCCTGTACCTGCAGCGCCATGCGTACATGCTGCGCATCGCCATCCCTTACGGCATGCTGGCCTCCAACCAGTTGCGCAAGTTCGCCGAGATCGCCGTCAAGAACGACCGCGGCTACGGCCACTTCACCACCCGCCAGAACATCCAGTTCAACTGGATCAAGCTGGAAGAATCCCCCGACATCCTGGCCGAACTGGCCAGCGTCGAGATGCACGCCATCCAGACCTCGGGCAACTGCATCCGCAACACCACCTCCGACGAGCTGGCCGGCGTGGCCGCCGACGAGATCGTCGACCCGCGCCCGTACGCCGAACTGATCCGCGAGTGGAGCACCTTCCACCCCGAGTTCGCCTACCTGCCGCGCAAGTTCAAGATCGCCATCAGCGGCGCCAAGGAAGACCGCGCCGCCACCGCCGTGCACGACATCGGCCTGCACGTGGTGAAGAACGAGGCCGGCGAAGTGGGCTTCCGCGTGCTGGTGGGCGGCGGCATGGGCCGCACGCCTATCCTGGGCAGCGTGATCCGCGAGTTCCTGCCGTGGAAGGACGCCATGTCCTACCTGGAAGCGATCCTGCGCGTGTACAACCAGTACGGCCGCCGCGACAACATCTACAAGGCCCGCATCAAGATCCTTGTCAAGGCCATCGGCCCCGAGGAGTTCGCGCGCCAGGTCGAAGCCGAATGGCTGGAGATCAAGGACGGTCCCTCCACCCTGACCGAAGAAGAACTGCAGCGCGTGGCGCAGTACTTCGTGCCGCCGGCCTATGAAACCCTGCCGGCCGTGGACGCCGAGTTCGAACGCCTGAAGGCGGAAGACCGCGGCTTTGCCAACTGGCTGCAGCGCAACGTCAAGGCGCACAAGGTGCCGGGCTACGCCGCCGTGATCCTGTCGCTGAAGAAACCGGGCGTGCCGCCGGGCGACATCACCGCCGACCAGATGCTGTTCGTCGCCGACCTGGCCGACAAGTACAGCTTCGGCGAACTGCGCGTGACGCACGAGCAGAACCTGGTGCTGGCCGACGTCAAGCAGTCCGAGCTGCACACGCTGTGGAAGCTGGCCAAGTCGCACGGCCTGGCCACGCCCAACATCGGCCTGCTGACCGACATCATCTGCTGCCCCGGCGGCGACTTCTGCTCGCTGGCCAACGCCAAGTCGATCCCGATCGCCCAGGCCATTGCCGAGAAGTTCGAAGACATCGACTACCAGCACGACATCGGCGACATCGAACTCAACATCTCCGGCTGCATCAACGCCTGCGGCCACCACCACGTCGGCAACATCGGCGTGCTGGGCGTGGACAAGGACGGTTCGGAGTGGTACCAGGTCTCTCTGGGCGGCGCCCAGGGCAATACCTCGTCGATCGGCAAGATCATCGGCCCGTCGTTCTCGGCGCAGCAGATGCCCACCGTGATCGACCGCCTGCTGCAGGTGTACGTGAAGCAGCGCACCGAGGACGAGCTCTTCATCGACACCGTGCGCCGCATCGGCGTCACCCCGTTCAAGGAATTCGTTTACGCAACGCCGATCGCATCGTCGGCCGACTATGTCGCAGGAGAAGACGCCAATGCCTGAAATCATCAAGAACAAGTCCGTCGTCGCCGACGACTGGACCGTGCTGCGCCTGGCTGAAGGCGAGACCGCCGAGACCGCCGTCGTCCCCGAAGGCAAGACCATCGTGCCGCTGAAGGTGTGGAAGGCCCAGCGCGAGGCGTTGAAGTCGCGCGCCGAGCTGGGCGTGTGGTTCGCCAGCGACGAGCGTCCGGAAGAGCTCAAGGGTGAGCTGGACAGCTTCAAGGTCATCGCCGTGGACTTCCCCAAGTTCGCCGACGGCCGCGGCTACTCCATCGCCTACAACCTGCGCGCGCGCCTGGGCTATACCGGCGAGCTGCGGGCGGTGGGCGATGTGCTGCGCGACCAGCTGTTCTACATGCAGCGCGTGGGCTTCGACGCCTTCGCGGTGCGCGCCGACAAGAACATCCACGACGCAGTGAAGGGCCTGACCGACTTCTCCGAGAAGTACCAGACCTCGTGGGACGAGAAGAACCCGCTGTTCCGCCGCGTCAAGCGCGAAGCGGTGCAAACGGCGGACTGAAGCAATCGCCGGCGGCTCGCGCCGCCGGCCGCATCGAAGAAAAGGCAACATCATGTCGAATCAGGCTTTGCAGGATCTCATCGCAAAAACCCAGGCGACGCTGGAACGCATCGCGGCCGAATACGCCCCCGCCGCACTGGCCTCGAGCCTGGCGGCCGAAGACATGGTGCTGACCGACCTGATCCTGCGCGGCAAGCTGCAGGACAGGATCGGCATCTTCACGCTGGAAACCGGCCGCCTGCACAAGGAGACCGTGGGCATGCTGGACCGTATCCGCGAGACCTACGACTACGAGGTCACGCCCTATCGTCCGCAACCTGAAGCGGTCGAGGCCTACGTGAAGAACCACGGCCTGAACGCCTTCTACGACAGCGTCGAGCTGCGCAAGCAATGCTGCGGCATCCGCAAGATGGAGCCGCTGAACCGCGCGCTGCAGGGCAAGGCCTCCTGGGTCACCGGCCAGCGCCGCGCGCAGTCGGTCACCCGCGCCGAGTTGCATGTGCAGGAGCACGATGCGGCGCACGGCATGGAGAAGTTCAACCCGCTGGCCGACTGGTCGGAGCAGGACGTGTGGGACTACATCCGCGCCAACGACGTGCCCTACAACCCGCTGCACGACCAGGGCTATCCGTCCATCGGCTGCGAGCCCTGTACCCGCGCCATCCAGCCCGGCGAGGACATCCGCGCCGGCCGCTGGTGGTGGGAGAACCCGGATTCCAAGGAATGCGGCCTGCACGTGGTGGACGGCAAGCTGGTGCGCATCAAGTCGCACGCCCCGGCCTGAGCCCCGCGCCCGCAGCGGCGCAAGAGACAATCAAACAACGCAACAACAAGCAAGCATCGGAAGATCGGAAGGCCCGGCATGAACACTGCGGTAGACAAACTCTTTTTGGACAACGCCAGCAACCGTCACCTGGACTGGCTGGAATCGGAAGCGATCCACATCATGCGCGAGGTCGCGGCCGAGTGCAGCAACCCCGCCCTGCTGTTCTCCGGCGGCAAGGACTCGGTGGTGCTGCTGCGCATCGCCGAGAAGGCCTTCCGTCCCGGCAAGTTCCCGTTCCCGCTGGTGCACATCGACACCGGCCACAACTTTGCCGAAGTGATCGAGTTCCGCGACCGCCGCGCGAGCGAGCTGGGCGAACGCCTGGTGGTGCGCTCGGTGGAAGACTCGATTGCGCGCGGCACCGTGCGCCTGCGCAACCCGCTGACCGATTCGCGCAACGCCGCCCAGGCGGTGACGCTGCTGGAGACCATCGAGGAATTCAAGTTCGACGCCTGTATCGGCGGCGCGCGACGCGACGAAGAGAAGGCGCGCGCCAAGGAACGCATCTTCTCCTTCCGCGACGAGTTCGGCCAGTGGAACCCCAAGGCCCAGCGTCCCGAGCTGTGGGACCTCTATAACACCCGCGTGCACCCGGGCGAGAACATGCGCGTGTTCCCGATCTCCAACTGGACCGAGCTCGACGTGTGGCAATACATCGCCCGCGAGAACCTGGCCCTGCCCTCGATCTACTTCGCCCACGAGCGCGAAGTGATCCCGCGCAACGGCCTGCTGGTGCCGCTGACCGACCTGACCCCGGCGCGCGAAGGCGAGACCGTGGAAAAGCAGATCGTGCGCTTTCGCACCGTCGGCGACATCTCCTGCACCTGCCCGGTGGCTTCCGATGCGTCCTCGGTGGAAGCCATCATCGCCGAGACCGCAGTGACCCAGATTACCGAGCGCGGCGCCACCCGCATGGACGACCAGACGTCCGAAGCCTCGATGGAAAAACGCAAGAAGGAAGGATATTTCTGATGAACGCCGCCGTGACACAAGAACAATTGGCCAACGCTTCCTCCTCGCAACCGCATGAACGCGGCCTGCTGCGCTTCATCACCGCCGGCTCGGTGGACGACGGCAAGAGCACGCTGATCGGCCGCCTGCTGTTCGACAGCAAGGGCATCTTCGCCGACCAGCTGGACGCCATCTCGCGCGCCAAGCACAAGCGCACCGTGGGCGACACGGTCGACCTGTCCCTGCTCACCGACGGCCTGGAAGCCGAGCGCGAGCAAGGCATCACCATCGACGTGGCCTACCGCTACTTCGCCACGCCCAAGCGCAAGTTCATCATCGCCGACACCCCGGGCCACGAGCAGTACACCCGCAACATGGTGACCGGCGCCTCGACCGCCGACGCCGTGATCATCCTGGTGGACGTGTCCAAGGTGAAGTTCGGCGACGACGGCAGCGTGGAGCTGCTGACCCAGACCAAGCGCCACTCGACCATCGCCCACCTGCTGCAGATCGAGCACGTGATCGTGGCCGTCAACAAGATGGACCTGGTGGACTATGACGAGAAGGTCTACACCCGCATCGTCGCCGCCTACCAGCAGTTCGCGCAGCAGCTGGGCCTGAAGGACGTGCACGCGATCCCGCTGTCGGCGCTGGCCGGCGACAACGTGGTGACCGAAAGCCCGAAGATGCCCTGGTACAAGGGCCCGACGCTGATCGAGCTGCTGGAGTCGCTGTCGGTCTACGAGGACGCGCACGAAGAGCCGTTCCGCTTCCCGGTGCAGCTGGTGGCGCGCCACAACGGCCACGAAGCCAACGACTTCCGCGGCTACATGGGCCGCATCGAGGCCGGCCGCGTCAGCCGCGGCGACAAGCTGGTGGTGCTGCCGGGCGGCCACAGCGCCACCGTCAAGGATATCCAGACCCTGGACGGCTCGCTGGAATCGGCCTCGGCCGGCCAGTCGGTCACCATCCTGCTGGACGAATACATCGACATCTCGCGCGGCGACCTGCTGGCCGCCGCCGACAAGGCGCCCACGGCGCTGAAGTCGGTCACCGCCGACGTCTGCTGGCTGTCCGAAGACGCGCTGGATCCGCGCCGCAAGTACTGGCTCAAGCACACCACCAAGCAGGTGGCCGCGCGCGTGGCCAAGGTCGACACCTTGCTGGACATCAACACCCAGGAGCGTCGTGCGGCCGATACGTTGAAGCTCAACGACATCGCCCGCGTGAGCATCAACGTGCAGGCCCCGATCGCCGCCGACGCCTACCAGGACATCCGCGCCACCGGCGCCTTCATCCTGATCGACGAAGTGACGCACCAGACGGTGGCCGCTGGTATGATTCGGATCGACTGAATTTTCCCCGATCCGAACACATACCAAGGCCATGGCCACCGATCCGGCAGCTCCCTCTTCTCCTGACCACTCCCCCGCACCGAGCCCGGAACATCCGGGCCGGGTGTGGCTGGTCGGCGCCGGTCCTGGCGCCGCCGACCTTCTCACCGTGCGCGGCGCGCGCATCCTGGCCGAAGCCGACGCCGTGCTGCACGACGCGCTAGTGACGCAAGACATCCTCGATCTGTGCCCGCAGGCGGTGAAGATTCCGGTCGGAAAACGCAGCGGCCAGCGCTCCACCGCCCAGCCGGTGATCAACGAGAAGCTGGTGCAGGCCGCGCAGCAATACCGCCGCGTGGTGCGCCTCAAAGGCGGCGACCCGATGCTGTTCGGCCGCGCCGACGAAGAAATGCGCGCGCTGGAAGAACACAATATCCCCTACGAAGTGGTGCCCGGCATCACCGCCGCGCTGGCCGCCGCGGCCTCGGCCAAAAAGCCGCTGACCCGCCGCGGCATCGCGCGCAGCGTGTCGCTGTTTACCTCCAGCACCGCGCCGGACCAGCCCAATGAAGTGATCATGCCCAACGGCGATACGCTGGTGCAGTACATGGGCGGCCGCGAGGCGACCGCGACCGCGCGCCGCCTGCTGGAGCTGGGCTATGCGCCGGACACGCCGGTGGTGGTGGTGGAAAATTGCAGCCGCCCCGACGAGCGCGTGTATCACCTGCAGCTTGCCGGCCTGGAGCCGGGGCTGGAAGCCTGCAGCGGCCCCGTGCTGGTGATGATCGGGCCGGCGCTGGCGGATCGGGACTGAGCCGCCGGCGTGTTCTTCGATACGCCATCAAAAGAACCAACAGGAACACTCTCCCATGCACCTGCTGCACGACTCCAACGCCCCCGCCGCCGATCCCATCGACTTCGACGCCTTCCTCAAGGTCGACATCCGCATCGGCACCATCGTCGCGGCCGAAGCCTTTCCCGAGGCGCGCAAGCCGGCCTTCAAGCTGAAGATCGATTTCGGCCAGGGCATCGGCGTGCGCCAGAGCAGCGCGCAGATCACCGCGCATTACGCGCTGGAAGCATTGGTGGGACGCCAGGTGGCGGCCGTGGTGAATTTCCCGCCGCGCCAGATCGGCAAGTTCATGTCGGAAGTATTGACGCTGGGCTTCCCGGACGCGACCGGCGAGGTGGTGCTGTTCAAACCCGACCAGGCCGTGCCCAACGGCGCACGCCTGTTCTGACGCATCCGCGCTCGCGCGCGTCAGTGTCAATGCCAGTGCAGGATACGCGCCAGGTAGTCGAAGAACAGGCAATACAGCGCGATCGGCAGCGGCAGGCCGATCAGCGTGCCCAGCAGGTAATCGCGAAAGCGCACGCCTGACAGCGCCAGCACATAGTTCACCGTCGGCATGGTCTGGCACAGCACGCGCAGCGTGGAGATGCTGGAGACCGGATGCGTGTCCAGCCGGTGCAGTATCTTCACCACCCAACGGTTGTGGATGACGCGCAAGGCGTCGCCGCCGATGGCGCGGATGAAGAAGTAAGTCAGGCAGCATGACAATACCGCGGCCGCATAGGTCGCCACCCCGCCCCACACTTTCCCCAGTGAAAACACCGCCCCGGCCAGGAAGATCCAGCCCGGGATGTGCAGCAGGTTGCCCAGGCAGAACAGCGCGATGTAGAGCGCCAGCCCGCTGTAGAGGTTGGCCTCCAGCGCGTCGTGCAGGTAGTCCGCGCTCAGGTTGCGACGCAGCCCGCTCCATTCGAAGAGCGCCAGCACCAAACCCAGGAACAGCACGAGATAGAAGATGCGCCGGTAGCGCCGCATTTGTCACTTCCGCAAGCCCGCGCGCGGCACCATGCCACGCGGCGATACAGGTCTGACAGGCGATACGGGGAGCGGTTCAGGTGCGCACAGCGGCAACGCAATAGGCGGCGATGGCCTGCAGCACGGCCTCGTCTTCGCCGGCGGCCGGCACCGCGTCGATGCGCACCTGCGGATGAGCCTGGCGCAGCTGCTCCAGCAGTTGCGGCAGGTCGCGCCGCACATGGCCGCCCTGGCCCAGGAAGACCGGGACGACGGTGATGCGCTGCGCGCCCGCGGCGATTTCCAGCGCGGCGGCCTCGGGCAGGCCGGGCTGCATCAGTTCAAGGAAAGCCAGCCGCACGCCGGCGCCGGGCATGGCGGCCTGCGCCAGCGCGCGCAGCCGCTCGAACGGCGCGGCCCAGGCCGGATCGCGCGCGCCGTGGGCGAACAGGATCAGGCTGTGGACAGAAGTGGAAGACATGGATATCGACGCCGGACGTCAGTTGCGCTCGACCCACCACAGCGCGCCCACCGCCAGCACCATGAACAGCAGGCTGGGCAGCGCCGCGGTGATGAAGGCCGGCCAGGTGTTGAGCAGGCCCAGGTGCGAGAAGAGACTGTTGATGAGCTGGAAGCACACGCCGATCATGATGCCGGTGAAGATCTTCAGGCTCACCCCGCCAGCGCGGAAATGCAGGTAGGCGAACGGCAGCGCCAGCGCCATCATCACGAAGATGGACAGCGGGTAGACGATCTTCTTCCAGAACGCGATCTCGTAGCGGTCGGTGCGCTGGTTGTTGGCTTCCAGGTGCTTGGTGTAGGCGCGCAGGTCATAGGCCGACATGCGATCCGGATCGGCGAACAGCACCGACAGGATTTCCGGCGTCACCTCCGAGGTCAGCTTGACCTCGCCCAGCCTGACGGTCTTGACCGGCTCGGTGATCTTGCGCTCCTTGCCGCCGGTGAAATCGGACTGCGTCACCTCCGACAGCGTCCATTGATGGTTGCCCTGGTACACGCCGGACTTGGCCGTCACCATGCGCGCCATGTGGAAATCGTTGTCCAGTTCGTACAGCCTCACGCCCTCGATGCGGCCGTCCGGCTGCACCGCCTGGATGTTGATGAAGCGGCTGCCGGTGACGTTGCCTTCCAGGCCGTTGTCCTTGATCACGTCCTTGGCCCACATGCCCGAGCGGAACTGCGACGACAGCGAAGCGCCCTGCGCCTGCAGCTTGAGCTTCTCGGCCCATTCGGTGGCCTTGGGAGCGATCAGCTCGCCGAACAGGATGGTCAGCACCGCAAAGCCGATGCCGATGCGCGCCAGCACCTTGGCCGCCATGCCGGTGGACATGCTGGACACGCGCATGATGGTGAATTCGGAACGCGCCGCCAGCTGCGACAGCGTATAGATGGTGCCGATCAGCACCGCCGTGGGCATGAGCTCATAGACGTTGCCGGGCAAACCCATCACCACGTACAGCACCGCCTGCTGCAGCTTGTAGCCGTTGCGCCCGACCTGCTCCAGCTGGCCCATCATCTCGAAGAAGGCGAACAGCGCCAGGAAGGCGGCCAGCGCAAACAGCACCGAGCGGGTGATCTCGGCGGTGAAATAGCGTTGTATGACTTTCATTTCAGGCCTCGCGCTTGAACGTCAGGGCGCGGCGCACGGCCGACCACAATCGGGAAGGATGATAGCGGCTGTTGATGTTGAGCCGCAGCGCGAACATGCCGACGATCAGCAGCCCCACCACCACGTGCACCGGCCACCAGGCCAGCATGAAGGACGTGCGTCCCTGCGCCACCGATGCCTGGAACACCGACACCGTGTTGCTGTAGACCACGAACAGCAGTAGCGCCACCAGCAGGCCCAGCGAACGGCCGGCGCGCGGGTTGACGAAGGACAGCGGGATGGCCAGCAACATCAGTCCCAGCCCCATCAGCGGCAGCGCAATGCGCCACAGCAGTTCGCCGCGGGCGAAGCCGTCGTTCTTGGCGATCAGTTCGCCCATCTGCAGCGCGCGCGCCGAGCGGTCGCCGGCGGCAGTTTGTGACTGGTTGCCGATCAGCAGCCCGTAGCGTTCGAAATCGACCATCTGGAAATCCGGCAGGCTGGGCGCGCCGTCATAGCGACGGCCCTTGTTCATGACCACGAACTTCTCGCCGTCGGGGTCGACCACGGTCTCGCCTTCCTTGGCCACCACCACGCTGTTCTTGCCGTCGGTGTTGATGGTGGAGACGAAGATGTTGCGCACCTTGGAAGCGTCGCCGGAAATGCCCTCGACGAAGAAGATGCGGTTGGCGCTGGCCGACTCCTGGAACTTGCCGGGCGACACGCGCGCGATGTCCTCGCGCTTTTCGAAGCGCTCGCGGTACTCGCTGCTCTGCTGGTTGGCCCACGGGGTGACCACGAAGGACAGCGCCGCGATCAGCACCACGATGGGCCAGCCGAAGGACAGCACCGGCTTGATCCAGCGCGACAGCGACAGGCCCGAGGTGAACCAGACCACGATCTCGGACTCCTGGTAGCTGCGGGTCATCACCAGCAGCACGGAAATGAAACCGGTCAGGATCAGGATCACCGGCATGTAGTTCAGCGACTGGAAGCCGATCAGGGCGATCACGTCCTGCGACGCGACCTGGCCGCCTGCGGCCTGGCCGAGGATCTTGATCAGCATCACGGTCAGGGTGATGGTGAACAGCGTGGTGAAGACGGCGCCTGCGGTGCTCGTCAATTCGCGTCGTAGTGCGCGCTGGAAAATCATGCGAAGGCTGGAATTTGTCTAATCGTTGGGCACTGAAGCCGGAGCGTCCTGTCCGGGTTGCCCGTTAGGCGGAACTCTCACGCGCGTCGCGTTGAAATGAGTTCTATAATCGCCGGGTAAATCATACAAAGGACGAACGATGGACTTTAGCACAAAAACATTGGACGCAAAAACCGCCGTAACCGCCGTCAAGACTGGCGCACTGGTTGTCGGCATCTATGAAAACCGCAAGCTTTCCAAGGCTGCGGGCGCGCTCGACAAGCTGGGCGCGATCAGCGCCGCGCTGAAGTCCGGCGACATTTCCGGCAAGGCGGGCTCGACCCTGCTGCTGCGCGGCGTGACCGGCATCGCCGCCGAACGCATCGTGCTGCTGGGCCTGGGCGCCGAAGAAGAGATTTCCGACAAGAGCTTCAACGCCGCCGCGCAGTCGCTGGTGCGCACCCTGGCCACCCTGGGTTGCGACGACGCAGCGCTGGCCCTGCCCTTCGACGGCGTCAAGGGCCGCGACCTGGCCTGGGCCGTGCGCAGCGTGGTGCTGGCCGGCCGCGACGCCATCTATCGCTCCGACATCCTCAAGAGCAAGAAGGACCCGGTCCCCACCGGCGTGAAGAAGATTGCCTTCCTGACATCGGCCGCCAACGGCCCCGCCGCCAAGGCCGCCCTGGCCGAAGCCGTGGCGCTGGCCAACGGCATGGCGCTGACCAAGGACCTGGGCAACCTGCCGGGCAACGTCTGCACCCCGACCTACCTGGCCAACACCGCCAAGAAGCTGGCCAAGCAATTCAAGCTGGGCGTGGAAGTGCTGGACCGCAAGCAGCTCGAAGCGCTGAAGATGGGCAGCTTCCTGTCGGTCACCAACGGCAGCGACCAGCCGCCCAAGTTCATCGTCCTGAAGCACATGGGCGGCAAGTCCAAGGATGCGCCGGTGGTGCTGGTGGGCAAGGGCATCACCTTCGACACCGGCGGCATCTCGCTCAAGCCGGGCCTGAACATGGACGAGATGAAGTACGACATGTGCGGCGCCGCCTCGGTGCTGGGCACCTTCCGCACCATCGCCGAACTGGGCATCAAGCTCAACGTCATCGGCGTCATCCCGACCTGCGAAAACATGCCCTCCGGCCGCGCCACCAAGCCGGGCGACATCGTCACCTCGATGTCGGGCCAGACCATCGAAGTGCTCAACACCGACGCCGAAGGCCGCCTGATCCTGTGCGACGCGCTGACCTACGTGGAGCGCTTCAAGCCGGCCGCCGTGGTCGACATCGCCACCCTGACCGGCGCCTGCATCGTGGCCCTGGGCCATCACAACTCGGGCCTGTTCACGCGCGAAGACGACGCCCACGACAAGCTGGCCGGCGAACTGCTGGCGGCCGGCCGCGAAACCGGCGACACCGCCTGGCGCATGCCGATCCAGGACATCTACCAGGAACAGCTGAAGTCCAACTTCGCCGACATCGCCAACATCGGCGGCCAGCCGGCCGGCAGCGTGACCGCGGCCTGCTTCCTGGAACGCTTCACCCGCAAATACACCTGGGCCCACCTGGACATCGCCGGCACCGCGTGGAAGAGCGGCGCGGCCAAGGGCGCCACCGGACGTCCGGTGCCCCTGCTGACCGCCTGGCTGCTGAACCAGGCGCGCGGCAAGTCGGCCCGTTCGTAAGCGTACGGGCGCGGCGATGCGTGAAACCTGCCTTTCTTCACGCCATCGCGCGCCGCAAGCTGCAAGCGCAGAAAAGCCGCCGCATCGCCGGCGGCTTTTTTGCGCCCCGTTCCTGTTGACGCTGCTGGCGATCGCACTCGCCGGCCCCCTGCGCAAGGCCGGCGCGGTCGATGCCGCTGCGGTGCTTCCGCAGACCGTCCATTTCCCCTCGGCCGACGGCAAGACGCAGCTGACCGGCTATCTCTTTGCACCCGCCGGCGCCGGGCCACATCCGGCCATCGTGATGCTGCACGGTCGCGCCGGTCCCTATTCGATCAACGTCAACGCCCGATGCACCCAGGTCGGCCCCGGCGTCGCCTCGGCTTGCGACGCCGCCGCGCTCACCCAGCGCCATCGCGCATGGGCGCGCTACTGGAGCGAACGCGGCTACCTGGCGCCGCATGTGGATAGTTTCGGCCCGCGCGGCGTGGCGCATGGTTTCGGCCGTCATACGCACGGCGCGCCCGAACGCGCCGCCACCAACGAGCTCGATGTGCGCCCGCTGGACGCCGAAGGCGCGCTGGCCTGGCTGGCCGCGCGCAGCGACGTGGCGCGCGAACGCATCATGCTGCAGGGCTGGTCCAACGGCGCCAGCACCGCGCTCAACGTGATGATCCGGCAAGCCATGCATCCGCCGGCCGCTGGCGCCCCGGCCTTTGCGGCGGCGATCGCCTTCTATCCCGGCTGCGGTCCGCGCGCCCTGCTCTCGCAGTCGCCGCGCATCGACCGGCCGCTGCAACTGCTGCTGGGCAGCGCCGATGAGGAAGTCTCGGCCGAGGGTTGCAAGCGCGTGATGCGGCAGGTCCAGCTGGCCGTCGGCGCCGAACCGCCGGTGGTGACCACCTATGCCGGCGCGACCCACGATTTCGACGATCCCGGCGCCCGTCGCCAGGCGATCGAAGCCAACCGCACCGCGCTCGGCGACGCCCGCATGCGCCTCGGGCCCTGGCTGGACCAGGTGCGCTCCCTGCCCTGACGCTCCATACAGGATTGCCTCCCGGAAAAACGGGTGACGCCCTGCAGCAAAAATAATTCTCGACTAAACTGGTCGGGTTTTGCGGAAAAGCGCCTCCTGTTCAACGAAAACGCGTTCGGAACGCGCTTCCCGCCCCCATACAACAACGGCCGGCACGGCGCCACGGGAATGTCACCGGAGCACGGCCCTTATCCCCAGCCAACGCCAAGAAAGGATTTACATGACTCTCGCCAGCCAAACCAGCGACCTGTTCAAGCCTGTGCAACTGGGTCCGATCCAGCTGCAAAACCGTATCGCCATGGCGCCGCTGACGCGCAGCCGCGCACAAGCCGGCGACGTGCCCAGCGAATTCGCCGCCGACTACTACGCCCAGCGCGCCGGCGCCGGCCTGATCATCGCCGAGGCCACCCAGATCTCGCAGCAAGGAAAAGGCTATGCCTGGACGCCCGGCATCTACGACCAAGCCCAGGTCGCCGGCTGGAAGAAAGTGACCGACGCCGTGCACGCCAAGGGCGGCCACATCTTCCTGCAGCTGTGGCACGTCGGCCGCATCTCCCACCCCGACCTGCAGCCGGGCAACGCGCTGCCGGTGGCGCCCTCGGCCATCGCACCCGAAGGCAACGCCTTCACCGAAACCGGCTTCAAGCCCTTCGTCGCCCCGCACGCACTGGAGCTGGCCGAACTGCCGGGCCTGATCGAGCAGTACAAGACCGCGGCCCAGCTGGCCATCCAGGCCGGTTTCGACGGTGTGGAAATCCACGCCGCCAACGGCTACCTGCTGGACCAGTTCCTGCGCGACAAGACCAACCGCCGCACCGACGCCTACGGCGGCAGCATCGAGAACCGCGCGCGCCTGCTCCTGGAAGTGGTGGAAGCCGTCACCTCGGTGGTGCCCAGCGAACGCGTGGGCATCCGCCTGTCGCCGCTGAGCCCCTTCAACGACATCGCCGACAGCGACCCGAAGGCCCTGTTCAGCTACGTGGTGGAACAGTTGAACAAGTACAAGCTGGTCTACCTGCACGTGGTGGAAGGCGCCACCGGCGGTTCGCGCGACGTGGAGAACGGCTTCGACCTGCAGCTGCTGCGCGGCCTGTTCAAGGGCGTCTACATCGCCAACAACGGCTATGACCTGGCCATGGCGACCAAGGCCCGCGAAGGCAACCTGGCCGACATCGTGGCCTTCGGCCGTCCGTGGATCGGCAACCCCGACCTGGTCGAGCGCTTCAAGCACGGCGCCGAACTGGCGTCCTTCAACCCGGACACGCTGTACGGCGGCGGCGCGGCCGGCTATACCGACTATCCGGCGCTGAACCTGGCCTGATATCGCCCGCGCGGCAAGATCAACGGCTCGCCCCAGGCGGGCCGTTTTTCTTGGCGCCGCCGGTGCGGCGCGCAGCAATGCCTGAAACAAGCGCCGCCAACGGCTACAATGCGTGCAGCAGTCTCATCCGATGCCCCACCCAAGCACGACGACACATAATGAAAACGACCATCGCCATCTTCGCAGCACTGCTGTGCGCCGCTCCCGCCATGGCCCAGCAAGCCTCGCCCGACGCCGCCGGCAGCGAGCTTCCCGACCGCATCGTGGGCGACCTCGGCGCCGGGGTCTTCCACCTCGAACGCAACGGCCTGTCCAAGCACAGTCACAATACGGTGCTGCCTTACGCCTACTTCGACTATGGCCGCTTCTTCGCGCGCCTGGACACCTTCGGCGTGAAGACCGCCAAACTGGGCTACGGCTACCTGGAACTGGCGGGACGGATCAACTTTGAGGGCTTCGACGCCGACCGCGGTCTGCACCGCCGCTCCGACCCGATCCCGCTGGGCATCGGCACCTACCAGGAGACGCCCTACGGCGCCTTCTTCCTGAACGCCTTCTACGACTTCAACAAGTCGCACGGCACGCTGGCCGAGGCGATCTATGCGGCCCAGGTGGACGTGAGCCGCGTGAGCATCTATCCGCAGATCGGCGTGGAATACCGCAGCGGCAACTACAACAACTATTTCTTCGGCGTCGATTCCACCGAATCGGCCGCCAGCGGACTGCGCCAGTACAGCGCCGGTTCGTCGACCAGCCCGCTGCTGGGCCTGTCGGCCGACATGCCGGTCTTCGGCGACTGGCGCCTGAACCTGACCTGGCGCCGCAAGTGGCTGGGCAACTCGGTGGCCGACAGCCCGCTGGTCCACCGCAAGGTCGAAGACATGGGCCTGGTTGCGTTGAGCTACCACTTCAAATAAGCGGCTGCAACGCCCTTTCCCCGGCACTGCGCCCGGCGCGCACGCAGAGCAGAGCTTGAGCTCTTCGCTATGCGTCGCGCCTGTCGGCGGCGCTTGATGACCTTGCCCCTCCCGCGTCTGACAGCACAACGAAATGCGCCAGCTCATGTAGTGTTTTCATTGAGCTTTGCCTGCGCAGCCGCTACGCTGCCCATGTCGCCTCCCCCAAAAAAGTCGGAACAGGACAAACAGAATCCGGTACGCGCCACGATCCGGTAGAACAAATCAATCGCCGGGCTTTCCTCCCCCACTTGGGATTTTTCACTCAAACAAAGAGGTGAGTCATGCAAAAGCACTTGAGCAGCCTGCTGCTCGCGGTATCGCTTGCGGCGGCAGGCACCGCAGCCCACGCGGCGCAGATCAACAGCACCACGCCGCTGGAGTTCGAAGGAAAGACATCGACCTTCGGCTCCGCCTTCGACACCGCGCAATCCGGCCAGACCTTCCAGGAAAACTTCACGTTCAGCACCGCCGGCGCCTCCACGGCGACCTCGGCGGTGATCTCGATCGCGTTGAACGACGCCTCCGCCCTCAACATCACCGGCTTCACGCTGAGCGGCAACGGCAGCAGCTGGAGCGGCACCAAGTCGGTGATCGGCGCCACCCAGTACTTCACGCTGCAGGCTTCCAACATCGCCGCCGGCGACTACACGCTGGCCGTGACGGGAACCGTGAACGGCACCGCAGGCGGCAGCTTCGGCGGCAACATCAGCGTCGCGGCCGTGCCGGAAGCCTCGACGACCGCCATGATGCTGGGCGGCCTGGCGGTGGTCGGGCTGGCGGCAATGCGCAGCCGCCGGCGCAACCAACTGCGACAAGATCCGGGAGGCGCCAACCTGCAGCCGGCCTGAACGACAGGCCTCGCCAAAAGCCATACCGGTTCGATCCTGGTTGCATACCCGTTCGACACCCGTTTGCCTCCGACCAGGAGGCCGGAGCCGCCGGCTCCACCGACAAGACTGGGCCAGCCATTGCGGCTGGCCCGTTTTTTCGCCCTCGCCGCGCCATGATCCGGGCAAGGAAATGGCGCCGAAAACCGTTGCGAAATATTTCCCATGAGATTTTTTTTCGCAACCAGATGATGACGCCCGTCATCATTTCCACACTTAAATATTCCAGAACATTGCGACGCGGAAAAAATTAAGCACAACCATCGGAAAGCCTTAACCAGAAAGACTTCCAAGACTCCTACACCGCAACAAAAATTACGCTGGCAAAGTAAAAATCAGTTGAGATTTAATGACGCAGCAGCTAATCTCAACCGGTCTCCATCGAACAATAAATCCAACCAGAGACAACCTCGTTCCGGCCACAACAACTCAATCAGCTGGAACGTCCCTCCCCTGTTGTGCATTCTCAATTAATCGAATCAAGAAAGAGGTGTGTAATGAAAAAACTGATTAGCAGTTTGCTGCTTGCGTCCGCGCTCGTCGCTGCTGGTTCCACGGCCAGCGCTGCAGATCTCGAGCGTACGCGCACGCTGGTGTGGACCGACTCGACGTCGACCTTCAACGCCCGCTACGGCGACGGCACCACCGGCCTGACCTTCCTGGAAAACTTCAACTTCAGCGTCGACGGCTCCTCCTCCGTTTCGTCCGCGGTGGTGTCGATCGCCCTGGACGGTCTGTCGCGCCTGGGTATCGACAGCTTCACCCTGAGCGGCAATGGCCAGAGCTACACCGGCACTTCGCTGCTCAACGGCGATACCCAGACCTTCAGCCTGCGTACCAACGGCCTGACCGCCGGCCTGTATACGCTGACTGTGGCGGGCACCATCCTGGGTAGCGGCGGCGGCAGCTTCGCCGGCAACATCAGCGTCGCACCGGTGCCGGAAGCCTCGACCACCGCGATGATGCTGGGCGGCCTGGCCCTGGTCGGCTTCGCGGCTTATCGCCGTCGCCGTCCTGGCAGCAAGTCGGAGTCGCAAGTGCAGGTGAACCAGCTGATGCCGGCCTAAGCCGCCCGCATCAGGGGAATGCCTGCCCACGCAGGCGTTCCCCCTGAAAACATATCCGCCGTCCCCTCCCTGCCGCGACGTCCTTCGCCCACGCCTCCTCAGGCTTCATCCAGCAGCGCCACCGCATGATCGATCGCCACGCGAAAGCGGATCTGCGTGTCTGCGGCCGTCTCGGAAATCGTCTTCAGTCGCGCGCGCAATCCCCTGGTCGACTCGATCGGGTCGCTGCCGTCGCGCGCATTGCGCAATTGCTCGGTGGCATGGCGCATCAGCTCGCGCGTGGCGTCGTCGATGTTGGTTCCGTCCTCGGCCTTGAGCGCTAAGCCGCGCATTTCCTCGGTGTACTGCGAGATCAGGTCCAGTGCGTGTTTCATGGCGATTCTCCCGTCCGGCTTGCGATGGCGCCGCGAACGCGGCCCTGAGGGTTAGGCTCGCCGCCGCGCGAAAGATTCACGACCGTGCTGCAGGCGTGAATGCGGTAAGATGGCGCCCTTCGCCCACGGGCGACGCCACCACCGATTCACCACTGTCCTACACCCATGAAAATCGCCACCTGGAACGTCAACTCCCTCAAGGTCCGCCTGCCGCAAGTGCTGAAATGGCTGGAGGAAAACCCGGTCGACGTGCTGTGCCTGCAGGAAACCAAGCTGACCGACGACAAGTTTCCCGCCGCCGAGATCGCCGCGGCCGGCTACCTGGTCGAGTTCAGCGGGCAGAAGACCTATAACGGCGTGGCCATCCTGTCGCGTCATCAGATGAGCGACGTGGTGAAGAACAATCCGCTGTTCCCCGACGAGCAGCAGCGCATCATCGCCGCCACCATCGAAGGCGTGCGCTATGTGTGCGCCTATATCCCCAACGGGCAGGCGCTGGATTCGGAAAAGTATCCCTACAAGCTGTCGTGGCTGGCGGCGCTGCACCAGTGGCTGGAACAGGAGAAGGCGAAGCATCCGCGCATTGCCCTCCTGGGCGACTACAACATCGCGCCGGAAGACCGCGACGTGCATGACCCCAAGGCCTGGGAAGGCCAGGTGCTGGTGTCGGAACCGGAGCGCGATGCCTTCCGCAAGCTGCAGGCGATGGGCTTCACGGATTCGTTCCGGCTGTTCGAGCAGCCCGAGAAGATCTACAGCTGGTGGGATTATCGCCAGATGGGCTTTCGCCTGAACCGTGGCCTGCGCATCGACCACATCCTGCTGTCGGAAGAATTGACGCCGCGTTGCACGGCCTGCGTGGTCGACAAGGTGCCGCGCAAGTGGGAACAGCCGTCCGACCACGCGCCGGTGATCGCGACGCTGGGCGACTGATGCCGTTGCGGCGGCCTACTCCTGGCCGCCGCCCTCTTCCGTTTTTTTATTGCGCATGTTCTTCTCGAACTGCACGTCGAGCTTGCTCACGCGCCTGGGTTTCTGCGGGCCGTAGGCGTTGACGAAGGCGACGAACTCGTCCAGCTCCAGCGCCTCGTTGAGTTTTTCCATCGGATGGCCGGCCTCGCGCCGGGTCAGGATGAAACGCTCGTCGGAAGTGCGCAGCATCGAATACTGCCTGGTCTCGGCGCGGTTGTTCAGGCGCTCGATGGCGCTGGCGGCGCGGGTCGATCTCATGGTTGTTCCTCCTCAAGCTTGAGCTGCCAGTAGCCGACATCCACCCAGCGGCCGAACTTGCGGCCGACTTCATTGAACTGGCCCACCTTCACGAATCCCATGCGCTCATGCAGCGCCACGCTGGCGTCATTGGGCTGGGCGATGCCGCCGATGACCAAGTGCACGCCCAGCGGCCTCAGCTGGGCGAACAAGCGCGCGTACAGTTGCTTGCCGATGCCGCGCCCGGCGGCGTCGCGGTGCAGGTAAACCGAACTTTCCACCGACTGCGCGTAGGCGGCGCGCGGCTTCCACTTGCTGGCGTAGGCATAGCCCAGCACCTGGCCGCCTTCCTCGTACACCAGCCATGGGAACTGCGCCTGCACCTCGGCAATGCGCGCGGCCATGGCGGCAACCGGGATCGCCTCGGTCTCGAAGCTGACGGCGGTATGTTCGACGTAGTGGTTGTAGATGCCGCAGATGGCGTCGGCGTCGGCGGCGGTAGCCGCCCGGATAGGGTCGTGCATGTCTGGTCGGATGGCGGTCGCGGGGCGAAGTCGCCAGTGTAACCAAATCGGGGCGGCGATGCTCATCGACTTCACCGCCCCGCGGCCTCCCCCGTCCCCTGTCCATCCGCCCGAATCAAGGCCGCAACGCCGCCTTCACCTGCTCCAGCGCCGCCGGGTCCTCGATGGTGGGCAGCTCGCCCGGGTCGCGGCCTTCGCAGATGGCCTGGATCGCGCGGCGCAGCAGCTTGCCGGAGCGGGTCTTGGGCAGCAGGCCGACGAACAGCACCCGCGAGGGACGCCCGACCGCGCCGATCTGCCGGTCGACCACACCCATGATCTCGGCCTCCAGCGCCGACTTCTGCTGCGGCGTGGCGGCGGCGTCGGCATTCTTCAGGATGACGAAGGCGTAGGCGGCCTGGCCCTTGAGCTTGTCTTCCACGCCCACCACGGCCACCTCGGAGACGTTGGGATGGCTGGAGATGCTCTCCTCGATCTCGCGCGTGCCCAGGCGATGGCCGGCGACGTTGATGACGTCGTCGGTGCGGCCGAGGATGAAATAGTAGCCGTCCGCGTCGCGGATGCCCCAGTCGAAGGTGGAGTAGACCTCGCGCGGCAGGCTGCGCCAGTAGGTGTTGACGAAGCGCTCGTCGTCGCCGTACACGGTCTGCATGCAGCCGGGCGGCAGCGGGCCTTCGATGGCCACCACGCCCTTCTCGTTCGCGCCGCATTCTGCGCCGGTGGCTTCGTTGAGGATGGCCATCCTGTAACCGGCCATCGGCACGCCCGGGCTGCCCAGGCGGGTCGGTTTGTCGTCCACGCCGCGGGCGATGGAGATGATGGGCCAACCGGATTCGGTCTGCCAGTAGTTGTCGATCACCGGCACCTTGAGCGCATCGGAAATCCAGCTGGAGGTGGTTTCGTCCAGCGGCTCGCCGGCCAGGTACAGGGCCTTGAGCGAGGAGGTATCGTGCTTGTGCATGAACTCCGGCGGCTGTTTTTTAAGCACGCGGATCGCGGTGGGCGCCGAGAACATGCGCGTGACCTTGTACTTCTCGACGATGCTCCACCACACGCCGGCGTCGGGCCGGATCGGCAAACCTTCGTAGAGCACGGTCGCCATGCCGTGGATCAGCGGGCCGTAGACGATGTAGGAGTGCCCCACCACCCAGCCGATGTCGGAGGTGCAGAAATAGGTCTCGCCGGGCTGGCCGCAAAAGATGTGCTGCATCGACGAGGCCAGCGCCACCGCGTAGCCGCCGACGTCGCGCTGCACGCCCTTGGGCTTGCCGGTGGTGCCTGAGGTGTAGAGGATGTAGCTGGTCTCGTTGGACTCCAGCCAGGTGACCGGCACCTGCGCGTCCAGGTATTGCCGGCGCAGCGGCGCGTAGTCGGCGTCGCGTTCGGGCGTGCGCGGCAGGTCGGCCAGGCCGCGATCGACCAGCAGTACCCGCGCCGGCTTGTGGCCGGCCTGGCGGATCGCCTCGTCCAGCAAACCCTTGTACGGGATCACCTTGCCGCCGCGCGAACCGGCGTCGGCCGAGACGATCAGGCAGGGTTGCGCGTCGTCGATGCGCGAAGCCAGGCTGTTGGAAGCGAAGCCGCCGAACACCACCGAATGCACGGCGCCGATGCGCGCACAGGCCAGCATGGCGAACACTGCCTCGGCGATCATCGGCATGTAGATCAGCACGCGGTCGCCGCGCTCCACGCCCAGCGATTGCATGACGGCGGCCATGGCCATCACCTCCTGCTGCAGTTCGGCATAGGTATAGGTGCGCTCGCTGCCGGTCTCGGTGGACACCGCGATCAGCGCGGGCTGCTGTGCGCGTTGCGGCAAGTGGCGGTCGACGGCGTTGTAGCAGAGATTGGTCTTGCCGCCGATGAACCAGCGCGCGAACGGCGCACGCGAGTAATCCAGCGTGCGGGAAAACGGCTCTTCCCAATGGATGCGCGCGGCCTCCTCCGCCCAGAACGACTCAGGCTGCTCGATGGAGCGGCGATAGAATTGCTCGTATTGCATGATGTCTCCTCATGTCTTTCGAACTGGAATTTTCTGCTTGTTCTTGTTGGCTTCCGGCCGCCGCTTCTTATGGATTGCGCGTGCGTGCCGAAGGGGTGATTCAGTGTGTCAGGCCAAGCTTACTTGCTGCTGAATCGCGGCGGCATCCGCGCCGATGGCCGCGCGCCGAAACCGGCGCCGGCCAAGGCGATGGAGAGGACCGATGGAGAGGACATGCGCGGGCCGCGAACGCCGCCCGGGGAAGAGATGAGATGCGAAGCCCGCGCGCGGCGCGGGCGTCGTCGTCAGCGGACCTTGCAGTCGTTGGCGAGTTGCTGGCCGATCTTGGAATTGAGCAGCATCGACTTCGACGGAATCTGGATCCACACCAGCCCTTCGCCCTTGTTCTCCAGGCGCACCGCGCCGGTCGACGTGCTGACCGGGTTCATGGTGTACGAACGTCCCTTCCACTCCAGCGTCACGCCGTCGGTGACGCGGCCATCCATGCGCAGTTCCACCTTGTTGCCCAGCTCGCAGCTGAAGTTGCCGGTCACCAGCTGCGTGGCCCAGGTCGGCTGGCTGGCCGCGGGCGACTTCAGGATCTGCGGCAGCACCGGCTTGGTCTCGGTCACGGGCACCGGTTCCTGCGAGGCGCAGGAAGCCAGCAATGCGGCGGCGCCGGCGATCAGGCAAAGTTTGAAGAAGGAGGAAAAGCGCGTGGCGTTCAATACGGTCATCGGAATATCCAGGTCGGTGGCGGATCCGGATATTGCGCTGCAATGCATCCAACGCGGCCGGATCCCAAAGGGGCTTGAAGCAATCCGACCGCATCTTAGCAATTTATTGCAATTGTCTCGCCCCTCGGCGGATCTTGTTACAAATCCGCCGCCGGCCGCCGCTCCCGCCCGCCTTACTTGCGCTTGGCGATGGGAACGAACTTCAGGTCTTCCGGCCCGACATAGTTGGCCGAGGGGCGGATGATCTTGTTGTCGATGCGCTGCTCGATGATGTGCGCGGCCCAGCCGGAGGTGCGAGCGATCACGAACAACGGCGTAAACATCGCGGTCGGCACGCCCATCATGTGGTAGGACACGGCCGAGAACCAGTCGAGGTTGGGGAACATCTTCTTGATGTCCCACATCACCGACTCCAGGCGCTCGGCGATGTCGAACATCTTGGTCGAGCCGGCGTCCTTGGAGAGCTTGCGCGCCACTTCCTTGATCACTTTGTTGCGCGGGTCGGAGATGGTGTAGACCGGATGGCCGAAACCGATCACGACCTCCTTGTTCTCGACGCGGCGACGGATGTCGGCCTCGGCCTCGTCCGGGTTGTCGTAGCGCTTCTGGATCTCGAAGGCCACCTCGTTGGCGCCGCCGTGCTTGGGGCCGCGCAGCGCGCCGATGGCGCCGGTGATGGCCGAATGCATGTCGGAGCCGGTACCGGCGATCACGCGGCCGGTGAAGGTGGAGGCGTTGAACTCGTGCTCGGCGTACAGGATCAGCGAGGTGTGCATCGCCTTTTCCCATTGCTCGGACGGCTTCTGGCCGTGCAGCAGGTGCAGGAAATGCGCGCCGATGGAGTCGTCGTCGGTCTCGACTTCGATGCGGTTGCCGTTGTGGCTGTAGTGGTACCAGTACAGCAGCATGGAGCCCAGCGACGCCATCAGGCGGTCGGCGATGTCGCGCGCGCCGGGCGTGTTGTGGTCATCCTTTTCCGGCAGCACGCAGCCCAGCGCCGACACGCCCGTGCGCATCACGTCCATCGGGTGCGAAGCGGCGGGCAGCCACTCCAGCGCCGCCTTGACGTTGGCCGGCAGGCCGCGCAGCGCCTTCAGCTTGGCCTTGTAGGCCTTCAGTTCGGCCGCGGTGGGCAGCTTGCCGTGCACCAGCAGGTGGGCGATTTCCTCGAACTCGCAGCTGTCGGCCACGTCCAGGATGTCATAGCCGCGATAGTGCAGGTCGTTGCCGGTCTTGCCGACGGTACACAGCGCGGTGTTGCCGGCGGTGACGCCGGACAGGGCCACGGATTTCTTGGGCTTGAAGCCCGGTGCTGCCTGTTGTTCGCTCATCGTGTTCTCCTCAAGGTATCGTTTGTCGTGGTCTTGCCGATTGCGATGCGTTACTTGTTCTTCTGCTGCGCGAACAGCGCGTCCAGCTTCTGTTCGTAGCTGTGGTAGTCGATGCGGTCGTAGAGCTCCATGCGGGTCTGCATGGTGTCGACCACGTTCTTCTGGGTACCGTCGCGGCGGATCGCGTTGTAGACGTTCTCGGCCGCCTTGTTCATGGCGCGGAAGGCCGACAGCGGATAGAGCACGATGCCGACGTCGGCGCCTTTCAACTCATCCACGGTAAACAGCGGGGTCGAGCCGAACTCGGTGATGTTGGCCAGGATCGGCACCTTCACCGCGTTGGCGAATTTCTTGTACATCTCCAGGTCGGTGATGGCTTCCGGGAAGATCATGTCGGCGCCGGCCTCGACGCAGGCCACGGCGCGCTCGATGGCGGCCTCCAGCCCTTCCACGGCCAGCGCGTCGGTACGGGCCATGATCACGAAGTTCTCGTCGGTGCGGGCGTCCACCGCGGCCTTGATGCGGTCGACCATCTCCTGCTTGGTGACGATCTCCTTGCCGGGACGGTGGCCGCAGCGCTTGGCGCCGACCTGGTCTTCGATGTGCACGGCGGCGGCGCCGAACTTGATCATCGATTTCACGGTGCGCGCCACGTTGAAGGCCGACGCGCCGAAGCCGGTATCCACGTCCACCAGCAGCGGCAGGTCGCACACGTCGGTGATGCGGCGCACGTCGGTCAGCACGTCGTCGAGGTTGGAGATGCCGAGGTCAGGCAGGCCCAGGGAGCCGGCCGCGACACCGCCGCCGGACAGATAGATCGCGCGGAAACCGGCGCGCTTGGCCAGCAGCGCGTGGTTGGCGTTGATCGCGCCGATGACCTGCAACGGGGATTCTTCCTGGACGGCCTTGCGAAACGCTGCGCCTGCGGAGTGGAGAGCCATGGTGACACCTTTGGTGGAGGTTGCGGGATGCGGCCGGACTGGGCCGCGTTGTCTTTTTGCCATCCTGGCGCCGATGCATGAGCCGGCGGTCGGACGAATTGGCAGCCTGTATTGCAACGGCCGTGCCACAGGGCGGCGGCGAAAGCGAACCGGCGTTGCCGGGCGCCTCCGCCTGTGATGACAAACAGAGAAGAATCAAAGGCTTAGCCGGATACGCGACGGCATCCCAACGCGAAGACGGCGCGCAGGCAAACGCGGCCATGCCGGGATCAAAGCGTTTCAAAAGTGTTACATTAACGTTTCATTGAACGAATGCGAAACACCGAGAACGCCAATGAAACGCCCCGCCCCCGCCGACCGCGCCGCCGACAAACCCGTCATCTGGACGGTGTCGGTGTCGCGCCTGTCCGAACTGTTCCGCGACATCACGCTGGAGTTCGACGACCTGGCCGACATCGAGCCGATCCAGCTGGGCTTTGACGACGCGGTGCGCCACATCCGCGAACGACTGGCCGGCGAACGCTGCGACGCCGTGATCTCGGCCGGCTCCAACGGCGCCTATCTCAAGAGCCGGCTGCCGGTGCCGGTGATCGTGGCGCGCGCCAGCGGCTTCGACGCGATGCAGGCGCTGGCGCGGGCGCGCAAGATCACGCCGCGCATCGCCCTGGTCACCTACCAGGAAGCGATGCCGGCGCTGGCGGAGTTCCAGCGCACCTTCGGCCTGGACATCGTGCAGCGCACCTATGCCACCGAAGAGGATGCGCGCGCCGTGGTCAACGACCTGAAGGCGTCCGGCATCGAGGCCATCGTCGGCGCCGGGCTGATCACCGACCTGGCCGAAGAGGCCGGGCTGCACGGCGTGTTCATCTACTCCTCCGCCTCGGTGCGCCAGGCTTTCGACGACGCGCTGGAACTGGCGCGCCTGACCCAGCTGGAATCCACCCGCGGCCGCCACCTGCCGGTGGCCGACACGCTGCGCGCGCGCCACCACATCCGCGACCTGCGCGGCGACTCGCCGGCGATGGAAGCGGTGCGCCAGTCGATCACGCTGTTCGCGCGCTCGCCCGCCACGGTGCTGATCCAGGGCGAGACCGGCAGCGGCAAGGAACTGGCCGCGCAAGCCATCCACCGCGCCCACCCGCTGATGCAGGGCAAGGCGCAGGCGGCGCATCCCTTCGTGGCGGTCAATTGCGGTGCGCTGGCGGAGTCGCTGCTGGAGTCCGAACTGTTCGGCTACGAGGAAGGCGCCTTCACCGGTTCGCGCCGCGGCGGGCGCGCCGGGCTGTTCGAGGCGGCCAATCGCGGCACCCTGCTGCTCGACGAGATCGGGGAAATGCCGCTGCCGCTGCAAACGCGCCTGCTGCGCGTGCTGGAAGAACGCGAGGTGGTGCGCGTGGGCGGCACCCGGCCCATTCCCGTGAACGTGCGCATCATCAGCGCCACCCATTGCGACCTCGATGCGCGCGTGCGCGAGGGACGCTTTCGCGCCGACCTGTACTACCGCCTGGGCGTGCTGCGCCTGCGGCTGCCGCCGCTGCGCGAACGCCGCGAAGACATCCCGGCGCTGGCCGAATGGCATCTCAAGCACGCGCTGGCGGCGCTCGATGTGCGCCCGCACGCCAACCTGAGCGCCGAGATCGCGCGCTGCGGACCGCTGCTGGCCTCATACGCCTGGCCGGGGAATGTGCGTGAGCTGCGCAACATGATGGAGAGGCTGGCGCTGTTCCTGGCGGCCGAGCCGCTGCAGGCGCTCACGCCCGCGCTGATCCTGGCGGTGGCGCCTGAAATCACATCGGCGCACGGCATGCCGCCGGCCCTGGACACACCCGCTGCGCCCACAGCCGGCGCCGACGACATCCGCGCTGCACTGCAGCGTCATCGCGGCAACCGCGCGGCGGCGGCGCGCCAGCTGGGCATCAGCCGGACCACGTTGTGGCGCAAGCTGAAAGAAGACGGTGGCGATGGCGCCTGACCGTCGTCATCATCGTCATCGTCATCGTCATCGTCATCGTCATCGTCGGCGGCGCAAGCAGCGCGCGGCTGCTGTCCCGGCGAATCGTGGTCATCACCCTCGAATACCTGCCGTTCATGCGGTCGTAAATTGTTTACGCCGAATGAAATTCTTCATTCTTTCCCGTCACCTGATAATCCTGCGGCGTCGCTTCTTGACAGCAACTCAAGCCCCCGCCTATGCTCGGCCGCTGTAACGGCGCATGCCGTTCCCGGGGCGAGAATCGACAACAAACTCGGGCGGACGGGATCCGCCCCTTCCGGTGAGGCCATCGAGCCCGCTCCTACACATCCACAGGCACCACTCAAACAGGGAGAATCCATGTCCAGCACCACCGTTTCGCCAGCGGCAGAACACACGCATCCGCAGGCCCGGCGCGCCATCGTCTCATCGTCCATCGGCAACGCGCTCGAATGGTTCGACATCCTGATCTACGGCGCCTTCGCGGTCGTGATCGCCAAGCAGTTCTTCCCGACCGGGAACGACACCGTCTCGCTGCTGCTGACCTTCGGCACCTTCGGCGTGTCCTTCTTCATGCGTCCGCTGGGCGCGGTGGTGCTGGGCGCCTACTCCGACCGCGTGGGCCGCAAGGCGGCGCTGATGCTGTCCATCATGCTGATGACCATCGGCACGGCCATGATCGCCTTCATGCCCAACTATGAAACCATCGGCCTGCTGGCCCCGGCCGGCATCGCGCTGGGCAAGATGATCCAGGGCTTCTCGGCCGGCGGCGAATTCGGCAGCTCGACCGCCTTCCTGGTCGAACATGCGCCGCACCGCCGTGGTTTCTTCTCCAGCTGGCAGGTCGCCAGCCAGGGCATCAGCCTGCTGCTGGCGGCGGTCTTCGGCGCCGTGCTCAACAACATGCTCACGCCTGAACAACTGGCCTCCTGGGGCTGGCGCGTGCCGTTCTTCTTCGGCCTGCTGATCGCGCCGGCCGGCATCTATATCCGCCGCCACCTGGACGAAGCGCCCGAGTTCAAGGACTCCACCGAACGCACCGATGCCCCGCTGCGCGACACCTTCTCCAGCCAGAAGCTGCGCCTGCTGATCGGCGCCGGCAGCGTGATCATGGCCACCGTCTCGGTCTACCTGTCGCTGTACATCCCGACCTACGCGGTCAAGCAGCTGGGCCTGCCGGCCTGGTCGTCGTTCGCCGCGATGTCGGTGGCCGGCCTGATCATGGCGGTGGGTTCGCCGCTGGTGGGCGCCTGGTCGGACAAGATCGGTCGCACCCCCTTCATGATCACCAGCAGCGCGCTCTACATCGTGCTGACCTATCCGATGTTCGTGTTCCTGACCAACTCGCCGGGCTTCCTGCAGCTGTTGCTGCTGCAGACCGTGATCGGCGTGCTGATGACCATGTACTTCGCGGCGATGCCGGCGCTGCTGGCCGACATCTTCCCGGTCGCCACCCGCGGCACCGGCATGTCGCTGGCGTATAACATCGCGGTGACCATCTTCGGCGGCTTCGCCGGCCTGATCATCACCTGGCTGATCGACTTCACCGGCGACAAGCTGTCGGTGAGCTACTTCGTGATCTTCGGCGCGGCATTGAGCCTGATCGCCAGCCTGGCGGCGCGCACCGTGCTGCGCCTGCGCTGAGCGTTGCATCCGGCGCCGCCTGTGCGGCGCCCGGCAAATAAAAATGGCCCGGATCGCAATGCGACCCGGGCCATTTCTCTTTTTCTATCCGCTGATTCCCCTTGCTTTCGCCTGTTCCCGCAGCGGCCCGGGAACAGCCCTCCCCACTAGTTCATCACAAACTCAATCGTCCTCCGCGCCGCCGATGCCCAGTTCCTGGATCTTGCGCGTGATGGTGTTGCGGCCGATGCCCAGGCGCACGGCGGCATCGTTCTTGCGGCCGTGGGTGTGCTTCAGGGCAATCTTGATCAGCGCGGCCTCGAACTGGCGACCGAGGATGTCCATCACCTCGGGCTGCTCCTGCGCCAGCATCTGGGCAGCTTCGGTTTCCAGCAGCGAGATCCAGCTGGCGCCCGCGGCTTCGGCGTAGGCCGCGGCTTGCGCCGGGTCGACCGCGACGGGCGCCGCCGCGATCGATGCCGGCGCCGACAGCGTCTGCGCCGGTTGCGGCGCATGCGCGCGCGCCTCCACCAAGTCTTGCGGCAGGTCCTTGATCTCGACCGTCTGGCCCGGCGCCATCACGGTGATCCAGTTGCACAGGTTTTCCAGCTGGCGCACGTTGCCCGGGAACTCCAGCTGCGACAGGAACTGCATCGCCTGCGGCGACAGGCGCTTGGCTTCCACGCCCAGCTGGCGCGCGCTCTGCGTGAGGAAGTAGCGCGCCAGGATGGGAATGTCTTCGTTGCGCTCGCGCAGGCTGGGCAGGCGCAGGCGGATCACGTTCAGGCGGTGGTACAAGTCTTCGCGGAACAGGCCTTCGCGCACGCGCTGCTCGAGGTTCTGGTGGGTCGCGGCGATCACGCGCACGTTGGCCTTCAACGACTGATGGCCGCCGACGCGGTAGAAGTGGCCGTCCGACAGCACGCGCAGCAGGCGCGTCTGCAGGTCCAGCGGCATGTCGCCGATTTCGTCGAGGAACAGGGTGCCGCCCTCAGCCTGCTCGAAGCGGCCGCGGCGCATCGCCTGCGCGCCGGTGAAGGCGCCGCGCTCGTGGCCGAACAGTTCGGACTCCAGCAGGTCCTTGGGGATCGCCGCCGTGTTCAAGGCCACGAAGGGCTGCGAAGCGCGCGGGCTGTGCTTGTGCAGGGCGCGCGCCACCAGTTCCTTGCCGGAGCCGGACTCGCCGGTGATCAGCACGGTCACGTTGGATTGCGACAGGCGGCCGATGGCGCGGAACACGTCCTGCATCGCCGGCGCCTGGCCGAGGATTTCGGGCGTCTGCGCCGCCGACTGCTCGATGTCGGTTTCGCGCAGGCTCTCGTCGAGCGCGCGGCGGATCAGTTCGACCGCCTTGTCGACGTCGAAAGGCTTGGCCAGATATTCGAAGGCGCCGCCCTGGAAGGCCGACACCGCCGAATCGAGATCCGAGAATGCGGTGATGATGATGACCGGAATGCCGGGGTGCTTGGCCTTGACGGTCTGCAGCAGCTCCAGGCCGGATGCGCCCGGCATGCGGATGTCGGAGACCAGGACTTGCGGCGTGCCCGTCTGCAGGGCGGCCATGGCGTCGCGTGCGCTGGAAAAACTCTGTGTGGCGAGATTCTCCCGGGCCAGGGCCTTCTCGAGGACCCAGCGTATCGATTCGTCGTCGTCAACAATCCAGATTGGCTTCATAAATAACTTCTTCCTGCGTTGGTCATGCTGTTAATGCTCCTGCGGACACGGCGCTTCTGGCGCCCGCCCGCAGCCCCCGATGACGGGCTGCTTTCCGTCATGCCGGCTTTGGCGCGCCGCCTGCGGCCATGGGCTCACGGCAGCGGTATAAGTATTCTGAAATCGGTACATCCCGGCCGGCTGTCGCACTCGATCACGCCCATGTGCTGGTGGACGAAAGTCTGCGCCAGCGTCAGCCCCAGTCCGCTGCCTCCTTCACGTCCGGAAACCAGGGGATAGAAGATGCGCTCCTGGATTTCCGGCGGGATGCCCGGACCGTTGTCGATGATATGCAAGTCTAGTGCCAGCCGGTACCGCACCTTGGACAGCGTCACCTGGCGCGACACGCGCGTGCGCAGGATCAGCTCGCCGTCGCCGGCGCGGATGCGCTCGGCCAGGGCTTGCGCGGCGTTGTGGACGATGTTGAGCACGGCCTGGATCAGCTGCTCCTTGTCGCCGCGGAACTCCGGAATCGACAGGTCGTAGTCGCGCTTGATGGCCAGCCCCTGCGGGAACTCCGCCATGACCAGGCTGCGCACGCGCTCGCACACCTCGTGGATGTTGACGTCGCCCACGATGTGCGGATGGCGGTGCGGCGCCAGCAGGCGGTCCACCAGGGTCTGCAGGCGGTCGGCCTCCTTGATGATGACCTGGGTGTATTCGCGCAGCTCCTTCAGGTGGCGCTCAGGCAGCTCCAGCTCCAGCAGCTGCGCCGCGCCGCGGATGCCGCCCAGCGGATTCTTGATCTCGTGCGCCAGGTTGCGGATGAGCTCCTTGTTGGCCTGGCTCTGGTCGAACATGCGCTCTTCGCGGTCCAGCTTGAGCTGCTGCACGTTCTCGCGCAGCTCCAGCAGCACCGGCATGTCGGGATTGTCGAGCGGCGTGACGATGGTGTGGACCTGCAGCGGCTCGCGGTTGGCGCGCTCCAGCACGAGGTCCAGGCGCTTGTCGGCGAACTGGTGCTCGATGGCCTGGTAGAACAGCGCGGAGAGCTCCTTGCCGTTGAGGAAAAGCTCGGACAGCTTCTGCTGCGAGAGCACCTTGAACGAACTCTCCAGCAGGTTCTCTGCGGCCGCGTTGGCGTACACGATGCCGCCCTGGGCATCGAGAATGATCACCGCCGAGGCCAGCAGGTCGAGGCCGTCCAGCGAGGGGAAATTTGTCTTCATCCGGATATCGTTGACCCTGAAATCGTTGTGGCGCACGGCATCGCCGCCGTCGCCGCGTTTCTTGTTGATCGCATCGCAAAGGCGCCCCTTGCCGGCGTCTTTCGCGAACCTCCGCGCGCATGCCGCGCGCCGGAATTCTTCGGGCCCTTCACTTGCAAATCCTTGCCATTTCACTAGCAAGTTTCGGGCGAGCCCGCATGCGGCCGGTGTTCGCGGCCGGTTCATCGTCAGCGCCTTGTCAGCAGGCGATCAGGGTTGCAACTGCCGCTGCAGCGTCTCGACCCGCAACCGACTTTCTTCCAGCGCCGCCTTCAGCGCATCAGTGCGCGCCTGGTATTTCGCATAGTTGCGCTCGTCGCCGCGACGCTCGGGCTGGCCGCCGTTGTACTCGCGCCGCAGCGCCTCCAGCTTGCCGCGCTCGGTGGCCAGGCGCGCGCGCAAGGCCGCTTGCGCGTCGTCGTCGCCCGGACGCATCGATACGCCCGGCGTCGCCGCGCGGCCCCTGTCGCCGCTGTTGCCGCTGACCGTGCCGACCTGCGCCTGCGCGCCGCGCCGGCAGTCACGGCCGCGCGCATCGTCGCGGTACTCGACGTCGCCGCGGTCGCCGCATACGTACATCTCGGCGGCCGCGGCCGCCGTTGTCACTACTGTGGCCATCGCCGGCAACAGCAGCGCCGGCATCCATACCCTCTTCCAACTCGGCTTCATCGCATCCTCCGGACTGTTTGCCCTCATCAGACAGGACGGCAAGCACTCCGGCGGCGCATAAAGAAAAAGGGGAAGCAAGCTTCCCCTTTTTTTCAGACCCGTGTTCGATTACAGCGAGTAGTACATGTCGAACTCGATCGGGTGCGTGGTCATGCGGAAACGCGTGACTTCCTGCATCTTCAGATCCAGGTAGGCATCGATCATGCTGTCGCTGAACACGCCGCCGCGGGTCAGGAACTCGCGGTCCTTGTCCAGGTGTTCCAGCGCTTCATCCAGCGAGGAGCACACGGTCGGGATCAGCTTGTCTTCTTCCGGCGGCAGGTGGTACAGGTCCTTGGTGGCGGCTTCGCCCGGGTGGATCTTGTTCTGCACGCCGTCCAGACCGGCCATCAGCAGAGCCGAGAAGCACAGGTACGGGTTGGCCAGGGGATCCGGGAAGCGGGTCTCGATACGACGGCCCTTCGGGTTCGCCACGTGCGGAATACGGATCGATGCCGAACGGTTACGGGCCGAGTAGGCCAGCTTGACCGGAGCTTCGAAGCCGGGAACCAGACGCTTGTACGAGTTGGTGCCGGGGTTGGTGATCGCGTTCAGCGCCTTGGCGTGCTTGATGATGCCGCCGATGTAGTACAGCGCGAATTCCGACAGGCCGGCGTAGCCGTCGCCTGCGAACAGGTTCTTGCCGTCCTTCCACACGGATTGGTGCACGTGCATGCCCGAACCGTTGTCGCCGACCAGCGGCTTCGGCATGAAGGTAGCGGTCTTGCCGTAGGTGTGGGCGACGTTCCAGATCACGTACTTCAGGGTCTGGGTCCAGTCGGCGCGCTCGACCAGGGTCGAGAACTTGGTGCCCAGTTCGTTCTGGCCGGCGCCGGCCACTTCGTGGTGGTGCACTTCAACGGGGATGCCCATCGATTCCAGGATCAGGGACATTTCCGAACGCATGTCCTGGAAGCTGTCGACCGGGGGAACCGGGAAGTAGCCGCCCTTGACGGTCGGACGGTGGCCGGAGTTGCCGCCTTCGATCTTGGCGCCGGTGCTCCAGGAAGCTTCTTCGGAGTCGATCTTGACGAAGCAGCCGGACATGTCAGCGCCCCAGCGCACGCCGTCGAAGATGAAGAATTCGGGTTCCGGGCCGAAGTAGGCGGTGTCGCCCAGGCCGGAGGACTTCAGGTAGGCTTCAGCGCGCTTGGCGATGGAACGCGGGTCGCGGTCGTAGCCCTTGCCGTCGGCCGGTTCGATCACGTCACACTGCATGAACAGTGTGGTTTCTTCCATGAACGGGTCGATGTTGGCGGTGTTCGGGTCCGGGATCAGCAGCATGTCGGAGGCTTCGATACCCTTCCAGCCTGCGATCGACGAACCGTCGAAGGCGTGACCGGATTCGAACTTGTCGATGTCGAAATGCGAAACAGGCACGGAAACGTGCTGTTCCTTGCCACGGGTGTCAGCGAAACGGAAGTCAACAAACTTGACTTCGTTGTCCTTCACCATCTTCAAAACCTCTGCGGCCGTCCTTGCCATGCGAATCTCCTAAAACGAGGAAGTAGTATAAATTTGGATGTTGAGCCGTTTTCTGCGACTGGATCTTTGCATTTGATACAACGGTCTTGCGCCGAACTCAGTCGCGGATGATAGCAGATTCCATGCCACCAACCTTTCAGGGGCGGCAATAATGGAATATTTTAGGGAGCGCAGGGCTGGACGGCCGTTCCCTTCAGTGCATGGGCACGAAATAGATGCATTATTTTAGTGCATTTTTATGCATTTGCACCAATATTGATCTTTTTAAGTGCAAGACCGGATATTGAGCACTTTATTGGTGCAAAACAGGCTTTTTGCTTCCCGGATGCGCCAAAATGAGCTTCCCATTTCGGCCAACCCGTTTCACATTTATATTGTTTAGCCATTTCCAAGAAACGGCCTGACGGCCACCGACAATTCAGCGAGCACTTCATGACCCCAGAACAGATCCTCTCGACGGCAACCGCGCGCGGCCAGGATGGCCAGCTTCCCTATCGCGGTGCAGTCACGCCCCAGGAAGCCTATGACCTGATCCAGGGCAATCCGTCCGTCAAACTGGTCGATGTGCGGACCAAGGCCGAACGCGACTGGGTGGGATCGGTGCAGATCCCGTCCGGCCAGCACCTGTTCGTGCAATGGAACCTGTATCCGGAGGGCAAGCCCAATGCCCAGTTCCTCGACCAGCTCAAGGAAGCGGCCGGCCCGGATGAAGTGCTGCTGTTCCTGTGCCGCTCCGGCGTGCGCTCCAAGAACGCCGCCAAGCTGGCGACCGAAAACGGCTACGGCAACTGCTTCGACATCGTCGAAGGCTTTGAAGGCAACAAGGATGCCGCCGGCCACCGCAAGACCGTGGAAGGCTGGTGCAAGGCCGGCTTGCCGTGGGTAGGCGCCTGAAGACGCAAAGCTGTCGCCGCCGCAATGACGAAAGCCCGGAATCGCTTCCGGGCTTTATTTTTTATACCGTTCTTGTCGGCCCGGCGACATTGCCGGCGTCGGGATCAGTCCGCCAATGCGGCCTCCAGCGCCGCGATCAGCTCGCCGACCGCAGCCGCGCCCGCGGCGCCGTTGCGCACCGCGTCCTCGATGCGCTCCAGCGCGGCGACCATGGGCGCGCGGTTCATCGTCAGCGCCGCCCCTTTCATGCGGTGCGCCAGCCTCGCCACGGCCTGGGCATCGGACTTCGCGTGCGCGGCCAGCATGGCCTGCAGGTCCTGGCGCGACGTGGTCTTGAACAGCGCCTCCAGGTCCACCGCTCCGGCGTCGGGCGCGGCGACGGCGGTCGCCGCGCCGCTGTCGGCGTCATAGTCGCACCACAGCGCGAGCATCTTCTTGAATTCCTCGATCGGCAAGGGCTTGCCGAGAATGCCGTCCATCCCGCTGTCCAGGCATAGCTGCACATGCGCGGCGTCCGCTTCGGCCGAGATGCCGATGAGCGGCGTGTAGCCGTCGTCGGTCCCCTCGCCTTCCCGTTCGCGCACCAGGCGGGCAACCTCGTAGCCGTTCATGTCCGGCATGTAGCAGTCCAGCAGCACCAGGTCGTACCGCCTGGACTGATTTCGGGGGAAAGAGACATGTCTGTTCGCGCCATACCGCCACACCACCTGCCAAGCGTTCTACGCGCCTGCCTGACGGCGGCCGCGCTCGGTTCCCTGTCGCTGGCCGCGCATGCCAGCGGCATGCTGCCCGAGACCTCGGTGGTCATCGTCAACGAGGCCGACGGCGAGGCCAGCATGAACGTCAAGAACACCGACCCCGCCGCCACGCTGCTGTACACCTCGATCCAGAACCTGCCCGAAGACAAGGAGCCGCTGCTGGTCGTCTCGCCGCCGGTGGCGCGCGTGGAGCCGGACCAGACGCAGCTGGTGCGCTTCATCCTGCAACTGAAGGAGCCGCTGAAGACGCAGCGCCTCAAGCGCGTGATCTTCGAAGGCATCCCGCAAAAGGGGCCGGAAGGCGGGGTCAAGGTGACCATGAACGTGCGCCAGAACCTGCCGCTGATCATCCATCCCAAGAACCTGGCGGTGAACCGTGAACCCTGGAAGCTGCTGAGCTGGGCCATCGACGGCGACAAGCTGGTGCTCAGGAACGACAGCGCCTACGTGGTGCGCTTCGCCCAGGCGGTCGCGCTGCTGCCGGTCAACGCCGAAGTCGACATGGGCCGCACCTACATCCTCCCCGGCGAGAAACTGATCTCGCCGATCAAGGGCAATGCCGCCGGCGCGACCACGGTCCGCATGTCGCCGGCCACGGTCTACGGTTTCTCCGTGGACAACTTCGACGCTCCGCTCGGCAAGCCCTGACGGGTGGCCAGGCTGCGCCATCGATCCGCCTTGCGCGGCGTGCAACGCAAGCCCGCTGGCGCGCATGCGCGTCGGTCCTTGCGCGCGGCTCCGGCAGTCTCGACAACCTCGGCGGTGCCTGCGCGCCTGAGCGCCGGCGCGCGGCTGTTGCTGCTGGCACTCGGGGGATGCCTGTCCATCGCTTCGCCGTCCCGCGCCCAGGCGCCGGCGGGCTTCGACCTCGACGTACTGCGCGAACGCGGCATTGATCCGTCGATCGCCGAATACTTCAAGGACGCGGCCCGCTTCCGCCCCGGCGTGAACGTGATCACCCTGTTCGTCAACGACCAGCCGCGCGGCCGCGTCGAAGCCCGCTTCGACGACAAGGGCGAACTCTGCTTCGACCAGAACCTGCTCGACAAGGGCGGCCTGAAGACGCCCGACAAGATCAGCGCCGTCGCCGCCGTCGCGCCCACCTCCGCCGCCGCTGCCGCCGCGGGACAGTGCTACGACTTCAAGGCCAGCTATCCGCAGACCGCCATCGAGCTGCGCCCGGGCAAGGAGGAAGTGGCGCTGGTGGTGCCCACCGACTCGCTGCGGCCCAACGAAAGCGAATTCTCCGGCTACAGCACCGGCGGCACCGCGGCGCTGGCCAACTACGACATCGTCACGTCGCGCAGCCAGTTCGGCAACAGCTCAAGCAACTTCCTCAGCGCCAACGTCGAATACGGTTTCAACACCGGCGACTGGATCGTGCGCGGCCGCGAGATGTACTCGCGCCAGGACAACGCCTCGCAGCGCCAGCACCTCTACGCCTACGCGCAGCACACGCTGGTGGACTACCGCTCCATCTTCCAGGGCGGGCAGATCAACATCCTCAACACGGCCTTCGCCGCCGGCCCGATCACCGGCATGCAGCTGGTGCCGGAAACCTCGCTGTCGGCCAACAAACTCAATAACGTAATGGTGGAAGGCATCGCCCAGACCCAGGCGCGGGTGGAGGTGCGGCAGAACAATGCGCTGATCTATTCCACCGTGGTGCCCGGCGGGCCGTTCTCGCTGAGCGACCTGCCCCTGCTCAACGCCACCAGCGACCTCGAGGTCACGGTGACCGAGGCCAACGGCGCGCAGCGCCGCTTCACGGTGCCGGCGGCCTCGCTGCATGGCGGCAATCTCGGCATGCAGCGCGGTTACTCGCTGGCCATCGGCAAGCTGCGCTCGCTGGGCAACTCCACCGGCCGCCAGCCATGGCTGGCCACCGCCGCAGGCGGCTGGCCGTTGGGCAGGAACAGCACGCTGTCGGCCGGCCTGATGGCCGCCACCGGCTACCAGGCCGCCAGCTGGGGCGTGGACACCCGCGTGGCCGACACCAACCTGAGCTTGCAGCAGCGCCTCTCGCGCGCCGCTGCGGACGCCGAGCGCGGCACGCAACTCTCGCTGGCCGCCAGCAGCATCCTCGCCGAGAGCCTGTCGCTGGGGGTGTCCACCACCCAGCAGACGCTGGGCTACCGCGACCTGAGCGACACCACCATCAGCCAACAGAAGCAGCTCAATGAACAGCTGCTGCTCGATCCCACCCAGGCGCCCACCCAGCAATACGCGCGCTACCGCGCGCAGTATTCGGCGTCGCTGAGCTGGAACAACGCGCTGCTGGGCGGCTTCAACGCCTCCTACTCCCGCTCCACCCAGTTCTACGGTCCGTCGACGCAACGCCTGATGCTGGCATGGGGACGCAGCTTCGATTTCGGCACCGTCAACTTCAACGTCGAACACCAGTTGGGCGGCACCAGCAACCAGGGCGGCGGCTCCACCGGCGCCGCCAATGCCTTCTACCTGACCGTCAGCATCCCGCTGGGCAAACGCAGCGTGCGCAGCTACGTCAACAACAGCAGCGGATACCAGCGGGTGGGCGCGTCCTACAACGAACAGTTCAACGACTACGTCAACTACACCGTCGCCGCCGAACGCAGCCAGCAGACCAAGGACACCGACCTGTCGACCCAGGTCTCGATGCTGCCGCGCTATGCGCAGCTCAACCTCGGCTATGCGCGCTACGGCTCGGGCAGCACGTCCTACAACGGCGGCCTGCGCGGCGGCATGGTGCTGCACGAGGGCGGCCTGACCTTGTCGCCCTATGCGGTGCAGGACACCTTCGGCATCGTCCGGGTCGGCGACGTTTCCGGCGTCAAGGTCGGCACCCCTTACGGCCCGGTCTGGACCGACTGGAAGGGCCAGGCGGTGATCGCGCAGCTGCCGCCCTACGCCAGCAGCCGGCTCGAGATCGCCACCAAGAGCCTGCCGCGCAACGTCGACATCAAGAACGGGCTGAAGCTGCTCGACGCCGGCCGCGGTTCGGTCAACCGGGTCGACTTCGAAGTGCTGCGCGTACGCCGCATCATGCTCGGCGCAAAATTCCCGGACGGCATGCCGCTGCCCAAGGGCGGAATCGTGCTCGACGCCGGCAACCAGTTCGTCACCACCGTGGTGGACGACGGCCAGGTGTTCCTGCTCAACGGCACGCCGACAGGTCCGCTGCGCGTGATACTGCCGGACGAACGCAGCTGCACGCTGCAATACGCCCTGCCGGCCAAGCCCGACCCCGCGATGTTCTACGAGGCGGCCGACGCGGTCTGCCGTCCCGAAATGCAAGCGCACGCGAAAGGAAGCCCCCATGCGCCGACCTGATCTCCTTGTGCTCCCTGTGCTCCCTGTGCTCCTTGCGGCGGCCACACTGCTGCTCGCCTCCACGGCCCATGCCGCCGACAACTGCCAGATGCAGATCAGCAATGCCGCCGTCGACTATGGCGCCACCACCCGCGCCGAGTTGCTGCGCAAGCAGGTGTCGCCGTTGATGATGAGCCTGGGCAAGCAGACCGTGACGCTCAGCGCCACCTGCAGGATACCCACGCTGATGACGCTGTTCTTCCGCGGCGCCACCGCCGACGGCGACGCCTACAAGCTGGGCAGCGGCGGCAGCTTCACGCTGCGCGTGCTCAATGCGCGGCTGGACGGCCGTGCGGTCGGGCTGGGCAGCGTCCGCGTCGCGGGCCAGGCGCCGGAAACCAAGGCCGATGCGCTGTCCTTGCCACCCAACATCGGCGCAGTGCCGATCGTCGACGACGTGCCGGTGAAAGGCAGTACCCTGCAGTTGCAGGTGGAGATAGATGCCGCCATCTCGACCACCGGCAGCCGGATCGCCGACCGTACGGTTTTCCGCGGCGCGGGCAATTTCGAGCTGCTCGAAAACTGACATTTCACTGACTGCCACAGCCGTTTTTTTCCGCCGCATTTTTCCTCCGCGTTGTGCCAACCGGAAGCCGGCCGCCGGCGTTATACCGACAGCGCCGGCTGCCGCATCGCATTACATTTTCTTACAGCCCGCGCCCTGGCCTTTCTTCATACTGGCCCGATCGATTCCGATGTCGAGATTCCGAACAACAGCCGAGGCTCATCCATGCGCCCGTTTCGCCAGACCAACCGCTTGTTCGCCGTGGCGCTGCTCGTTTGCGGCATCGCCAGCGCGCACGCCGCCGGCCCCGCCCCCGAAGCCGGACTGTCGCCGCAGGAGCGTGCGCTGCACGTACTGAACCGGCTCGCCTACGGCCCCCGCCCGGGCGATCTTGAGCAGGTCGAGAACATGGGCGTCAAGCGCTACATCGACCAGCAGCTGCATCCCGAACGCATCCCCCTGCCGCCCGATCTGCAGGCGCGCCTGGCGGCCCTGCCGGCGCTGCAGATGACGCCGTCGCAACTGTTCGTGGACTACGGCCCGCCCTCCTTCGACAAGGACGCCAGCAAGGAAGAAAAGCAGGCAGCGCGCCAGCGCGCGCCGCGCGAGCTGACGCCCCAGTTCCACCAGGCGCGGCTGCTGCAGGCCACCGAGAGTCCGCGCCAGCTGGAAGAGGTGATGACCGAATTCTGGGCCAACCATTTCAACGTCTTCGAAGGCAAGGAGTGGGTGCGCTACTGGGTTGGCGACTATGAAAAGAACGCCATACGTCCCTACGCGCTCGGCAATTTCCGTGATCTGCTGGGCGCCGTGGCCCACCATCCGGCGATGCTTTATTACCTCGACAACTGGCTCTCCAGCGGCGCCGGCACGCCGGGCGCGCGCGGCCGCTTCAAGGGGCTCAACGAGAACTACGCGCGCGAGCTGATGGAGCTGCATACGCTGGGTGTGGACGGCGGCTACCAGCAGGCCGACGTGATCGTGCTGGCGCGCATCCTCTCCGGCTGGACCATCGACGTGAACGCCATGAAGGCCGGCGCCGCGCCCTTCTCCTTCAACGCGCGGCGCCATGATGCGGCGCCCAAGCTGTTCCTCGGCAAGCCGCTGGCGGCAAGCGGTTATCAGGAAGGCGAAGCCGCGCTCGACATCCTCGCCGCCCATCCCTCGACGGCGCGCTTTATCTCCACCCAGCTGGCGCAATACTTCGTCGCCGACAAACCCGATCCGGCGCTGGTGCAAAAGCTGGCGCAGACCTTCATGAGCACGCGCGGCGACATCCGCGCGGTGTTGCAGGCGCTGTTCGACAGCCCGCAGTTCTGGGCGCGCGCCAACTACCAGGCGCAGTTCAAGACGCCCTACCAGTTCGTCGTCTCGTCGCTGCGCGCGACGGCCACGCCGGTGAACAATCCCAGGCCGGTCAACGGCGCGCTGGCGCAGTTCGGCATGCCGCTGTACGGCTGGCTGACGCCGGAAGGCTACAAGTATTCGGAAGAGGCCTGGCTCAATCCCGACGCCTTGCTGCGCAGGATCAATTTCGCCGGCGGCCTGGTCAACGGCAAGTCGCCCATCGCGCGCGCCGAAGGCGATCCGCCGCCCGCCAATGCCGATGCGCGGCCGGCCGATCCGCAACAGTTGCTGGCCACGCTGGGGCCGGCCATCACGCCGCAGGCCATCGCCAAGATCCAGGCTGCGCCCGCCAATCTCCAGGCCGGCCTGATCCTGGGCAGCCCCGACTTCATGAAACGCTGAGGACTCCATGAACCGCCGCGACTTCATCCGCTATCTCGGCGCCGCAGGCAGCGGTGCCATCCTGGTGCCGGTCGGCCTGTCCGGCTGCGCGGTCGTGCCCACCGGCGACAAGAGCATCAGCCGCGCCGCGTCGTCCGCCGGGCCGGCCAAGGTGGCCTACGGCTCCCCCAGGGCGCGCCCGCATGCCGACGGCGACGGCGCCCCGCGCATGGTGGTGGTGTTCCTGCGCGGCGCGGTCGACGGCCTGAACGTGGTGGTGCCGCACGGCGATCCCGAGTACTACCGCGCGCGCCCGACCATCGCCGTGGCGCGCCCCGGCCAGGCCAACGGCGCCATCGACCTGACCGGCTACTTCGGCCTGCATCCGGCGCTGCAAGCGCTGATGCCGTACTGGGAGGCCGGCCAGCTCGCCTTCGTGCACGCCTCGGGTTCGCCCGACGCCTCGCGCTCGCACTTCGAGGCGCAGGACTACATGGAGACCGGCACGCCCGGCCAACACAACACGCGCGACGGCTGGATGAACCGCCTGATAGCTTACCTGCCGCCGTCGGAGTCGCCGCTACAGGCACTGACCGTGGGCGACTCCACGCCGCGCATCATGAGCGGCAAGAACGTGGTGGCCAACCTGCAGACCGGGCGCGCCGCCGCCCGTCCCAGCATGATCGACCAGCCGCGCGTGATGCAGGCCTATGCGCCGCTGTACAGCGGCGACGATCCGGTGGCCCGGGCCTATCGCGACGGCATCGCCGCGCGCCGCGAGCTGATGGCCGAGATCAACAGCCAGGAGCAGCAGATGGCCAACAACGGCGCACCGCTGCCCAACGGCCTGTCGATCGACACCGCGCGCCTGGGGCGACTGATGCGCAACGACCCGCGCATCCGCTTGTCCTTCCTCGCGGTAGGCGGCTGGGACACCCACATCAACCAGGGCAACGGCGCCGGCCAGCTGGCGGGCCGCCTCGCGCCGCTGGCCAACGGCCTGGCGACGCTGGCGCGCGAACTGGGCCCGGCCTTCAACGACACCGTGATCGTGGCGGTCTCGGAGTTCGGCCGCACCTTCCGCGAGAACGGCAACGGCGGCACCGACCACGGCCATGGCAACGCCATGTGGCTGATGGGCGGCAACCTGCGCGGCGGCAAGATCTACGGCCAGTGGCCGGGGCTGAATCAGGGCGCGCTCAACGAAGGACGCGACCTGGCCATCACCACCGATTTCCGTGCCGTGATGTCTTGCGTCGCGGAGCGGCATATGCGCATCCGCGACCAGGAGCTGGAGAAGATCTTCCCGCAGTTCGCGGGCGGCATGCGCGGCGTGCCCGATCTGTTCGTCTGAGCCGGCATAAAAAAGCGCCGCATGAAGCGGCGCCAATCTTCCCTCTTGCTGCCCCAAGATGCTTGATCAGGCGGCCTGATATGGCGCCGGCGCAGCGCCGCCCGTCACCGCCACGGCGCGCGCTTCAGACATATGCATGGCCATCGCGCCAGCCTCGGCCTGCTCATCGACGCGAAACACCGACACCGCCTCCATCAGCTTGCGCGCCTGTTCCTCCAGCGCCCGCGCCGAGGCCGCGGCCTCCTCCACCAGCGCCGCGTTGCGCTGGGTCATCTCGTCCATCTGCGACACCGCCTGGTTGATCTCGCCGATGCCGGTATTTTGCTCGTCGGAGGCGCTTGAGATTTCGCCGACGATGGAAGTGACCCGGTGGATCGACTCCATCACGTCGGTCATCGTGGTGCCGGCGCGCGAGACCAGCTTGACGCCGTCCTCCACCCGCGCCATCGAGTTCTCGATGAGTTCCTTGATCTCCTTGGACGCGGCGGCGCTGCGCTGCGCCAGGTTGCGCACCTCGCTGGCCACCACCGCAAAGCCGCGCCCCTGCTCGCCCGCGCGCGCCGCTTCCACGGCGGCATTGAGGGCGAGGATGTTGGTCTGGAAGGCGATGCCTTCGATGGTGGAGATGATGTCGAACATCTTCTTGGACTCGTCGCTGATGCCATGCATGGTCTGCACCACGTCGCCTACCGCCTGGTTGCCGCGGGTGGCGGTGTCGGAAGCCTCCGAGGCCAGCTTGGCGGCATGGCGCGCGTTGTCGCTGTTCTGGCGCACGGCCTCGGTGAGCCGGTCAAGGCTGGTGGCGGTCTGCTGCAGCGAAGACGCCTGGCTCTCGGTGCGCTGCGACAGGTCGGCGTTGCCGCGCGCGATCTCCGATGAGGCCTCGGCGACGAACCCGCTGCCGTTGCGGATGCCGCTGACGATCGCGGCAAGTTGTCCCTGCATGTGCTTCATGCCGTGCATCATGCTGCTGTTGTCGCGACGGCGCAGCAGGATGGGCTCGGTCAGGTTGCCGGCCGCGACTTCGCGCGTGATCGACGCCATCGCCTCGGGCTCGCCGCCGATGGGCCGGATGACCAGCTTGTCCAGCACCGCCGCCAGCACCAGGGAAATCAGCAACGCGCTCGCCAGCCCCAGGCCGATGGCGATATTGCGCAGCATCGTCACTTCGGCCAGCACGCGGCTTTCCGGCACCACCACGCTGAACATCCAGGGCGCGGCGGTATCGCCGACCTTCAGCGGAATGTAGATGCGCATGACGTTCTCTTTCAGGCGCTGGCTGTAGCTGGTCTCGCGCCATTCCTTGCCGGCCTTGATCGCCGCCATCGCGTCCGTGCTCAGGCGCTTGGCGCCGTCCTGCCCGACCAGCTTGGGATCGGCGTCGGCGATGTACACGCCCTTGGCGGAGAACAGGCTGGCATAGCCGTCGTCATACGGATGGATCTGGCTGACGTGCTGCTGGAACTTGTCGGTCGCGATATCGACCCCGACCACGCCGGCGAACTTGCCGTGTATCTTCATCGGCACCACCAGGCTGGTGAGCAAGGTGTCCTTGCCGCCCACCTTGTACGACTGCGGCTCCATGACCGTTTCCTTGCCGCTGCGCTTGGGCAGCAGATAGTAGTCGCCGACGCCTTCGGTCTCGTACTTGCCCAGAGGCTGCACCTGGATCTTGCCGGCGCCGCGGTTCCAGTACGGAATGTAGCGGCCGGTGTCGTCGTGGCCGGGCTTGCCGACGAATTCCGCGTCGCGACCATCGAAGGCGTTGGGCTCCCAACCGGTCCAGATGCCGAGGAAGTCCGGGCTGCCGTCCATGATGCCCTTCATCATTTCGTCGGCCGTCGCGCGGCTGGCAAGACCCGCGGCCTTCATCCCCTGCAGCGACTGCGCCATGGTGCGCGCGGCGCCCAGGGCGTCGTTCATCTGCCGCGAGACGGTATCGGCCTCGTGGCGGGCCAGCTGTTCGGCGTATTTCTGCGCGACATCGCGCTGGAACGCGCCGGCCCGATGGGTCAGCACGGAGATGGTGATCGCAAAGCCCAGCAGGACGACGCCGACGACGATCATCAGCATCCTGGTACGCAAACTCATTTTGACTCCCATACATCCCCCCGGAAGCATGCAGAAACACAAATGAAGCGAATGGAATGTCCGGTGCGACCCGCAAGGTCTCCCGCGCCGTCATGGGAGGGGCGCACCGAACGGCAGGAAAAGCCGTTCCTGCAGATAGTAGTAACGATGAGCTGCGGCAAAGAGCCGAAAAAGACGGGCTAAAACCCGGATGTTTACATGGTGAACAAAGCTTTCCACGGCGCAACACCGCGGCAATCGCGAGTTGAAAAACGCCTCCGCGTCGCAGCCCGCAACGGCTTGCCGCATCCGGCACAGGTGGGCGCACGAGCTTGCGACGCACACAAAAAAGCCGCTGCAGGCAGCGGCTTGTCACCGGGAGGCGCCGGCCTTATTCGGCCTCGACGATCCACGCCGCCTGGATGGCTTCCAGGATGCGCTCGCCGGAGCGGTTGGGGTCATCGTCGAATCCGTCCAGCTCCATCACCCAGCGATGCAGGTCGGTGAAGCGGATGGTCTTGGGGTCGATGTTGGGAAACCGGTCGTACAGTTCCTCGGCGATCAGCTGGGTATCGGTCCATTTCATGGCGGCTCCTTTCGGTGCTGGCACGTCCCTCCCCGGCAGGGAGGATCAGTGGTTTTCGGAAGCGTGGTTGATCGTGTACTTCGGGATCTCGACGGTCAGGTCGTCTTCGCCCAGCACTACCTGGCACGACAGGCGCGAGGTCGCTTCCAGGCCCCAGGCCATGTCCAGCAGGTCTTCTTCCTTGTCGGTCGGTTCGTTGAGCGTGTTGAAGCCTTCGCGGATCACCACGTGGCAGGTGGTACAGGCGCAGGACTTCTCGCAGGCGTGCTCGATGTCGACGTCGCTGTCGAGCATGGCGTCGCACAGGGTCTTGCCGGACGGCGCGTCGATCACGGCGCCTTCGGGGCACAGGACCGGATGGGGGAGGATGACGATCTGAGGCATAGGTTGCTTTCGGTAATTCCGGTGATTCGATTCGGTAGATGCGGTCAGGCGACTTCGTCGAGCTTCTTGCCCGCCAGCGCCGCATGCACGCTGCGGTCCATGCGGCGCGCGGCGAATTCTTCGGTGCCGTGCGCCAGCGCATCGACTGCGGCCTTGATGACCAGGTGGTCGTCGCCCTTGGCCGCGGCTTCCACTGCCCCCAGTTGCTGCTCGATGGCGGCGCGTTCGTCCGCCGACAGCAGCGCGGCATCGGCCTGCAGCGCCGAGCGCGTGGCCAGCACGATGCGCTCGGCCTCGACCTGCTCTTCGCGCAGGGCGCGGCGTTGCATGTCTTCATCGGCCGAGGAGAAAGACTCCTGCAGCATGCGCGCGATCTCGTCGTCGCCCAGGCCGTAGGACGGCTTGACGCTGATCGAGGCTTCCACGCCGGAGGTCATCTCGCGCGCCGACACCGCCAGCAGGCCGTCGGCGTCGACCTGGTAGGTCACGCGGATGCGCGCCGCGCCCGCCGCCATCGGCGGGATGCCGCGCAGCTCGAAGCGCGCCAGCGAACGGCAATCGGCCACCAGCTCGCGCTCGCCCTGCACCACGTGGATCGCCATCGCGGTCTGGCCGTCCTTGAAGGTGGTGAACTCCTGCGCGCGCGCGCTGGGGATGGTGGTGTTGCGCGGGATGACCTTCTCGGCCAGGCCGCCCATGGTCTCGATGCCCAGCGACAGCGGGATCACGTCCAGCAGCAGCCAGTCGTCGCCCGGCGCGCGGTTGCCGGCCAGCAGGTTGGCCTGCACGGCGGCCCCCAGCGCGACCACCTTGTCGGGGTCGATGTTGGACAGCGGGTTGGTCTTGAAGAACTCGCCCACCGCGCGGCGGATATGCGGCATGCGGGTGGCGCCGCCGACCAGCACCACGCCGTCGATGTCTTCCACGGTCAGGGCGGCGTCGCGCAGCGCCTTGCGCACCGGCGTCATGGTCTTGGCCACCAGGTGCTTGGTGATCTCGCCGAACTCGGCGGAGCTGATGACCAGATGCACTTCTTCGCCCGACTTCAGCTGCGCGTCGATGCGCACTTCATCCTTGGTCGACAGCAGTTCCTTGACTTCGCGCGCCTTGACCATCAGCAAGCGCGTGTCTTCGTCCGACAGCGGCTGCAGCTGGGCTTCCTGGCTGATCCAGCAGAACAGGCGATGGTCGAAGTCGTCGCCGCCCAGGGCCGAGTCGCCGCCGGTGGAGAGCACCTCGAACACGCCGCGCGTGAGCTTGAGGATGGAAATGTCGAAGGTGCCGCCGCCCAGGTCGTAGACCGCGAAGACACCTTCCGAATTGTTGTCCAGGCCGTAGGCGATGGCCGCGGCGGTGGGTTCGTTGAGCAGGCGCAGCACGTTGATGCCGGCCAGTTGCGCGGCGTCCTTGGTGGCCTGGCGCTGGGCATCGTCGAAATAGGCGGGCACGGTGATCACGGCGCCGACCAGGTCGTCGCCCAGCGCATCCTCTGCGGTCTGGCGCAGCGTGGCCAGGATCTGGGCCGACACCTCCACCGGGCTCTTCACGCCGGCCACGGTCTTGATCTGCACCATGCCCGGCGCATCCTGGAAGTCGTAGGGCATGTTCTCGGCGTGGGCGATGTCCTTCAGCCCGCGGCCCATGAAGCGCTTGACCGAGATGATGGTGTTGCGCGGATCGGTGGTCTGCGCGGCCTGGGCCTTGTAGCCGATGTTGGCGTGGCCGTTGGGCAGGTAGCGCACCACCGACGGCAACAGCACGCGGCCATCGTCGTCGGCCAGCACTTCGGGAATGCTGTTGCGCACGGTGGCCACCAGCGAGTTGGTGGTGCCGAGGTCGATGCCCACGGCGAGGCGCCGCTGGTGCGGCGCGGTCGACATGCCCGGTTCGGAAATCTGGAGTAAGGCCATAGGTCTTTTGCTGGTCGTTATTCGGGTAAAGCCATCCGCACGCCGAGGCCGATGAAGGCGCAGCCTGCCAGGCGGTTCAGATGGACGGAAGCGGAAGCGCGGCGGCGGAAGTACGCCCCGACCGCGCCGGAAAACAGCGCGATGGCGCTGAAGATGGCGAAGGCCTGGAGGATGAACACCAGCGCCAGGATCAGCATCTGCACCGGCACGTGGCCGGCTTCGGGATGCACGAACTGCGGCAGGAAGGCGATGAAGAACAGCGTCACCTTGGGGTTGAGCATGTTGGCCAGCACGCTTTGCCAGTAGATGCGCTTCAAGGGCACGCCGGGATTGTCTTCGCCGGCGGCCAGGGCGATGCCGGCCGAGGCCGAGCGCAGGGTGCGGTAGCCGAGGTAGGCCAGATAGGCCGCGCCGGCGTACTGCAGCGCGTGATAGGCCGGCGGATAGGCCTTGATCAGCGCGGCGAAGCCCAGCACCGCCAGCAGCGTGTGGAAGATCAATCCGGAAGAGAAACCGGCTGCGGCCACCAGCCCGGCCTTGCGGCCCTGGGAAATGCCGCGCGTGAGCACGTAGATGTTGTCAGGCCCGGGCGCAAGCGTCAGGGTCATGGCGGCCAGCAGGAACAGGAAGATGTCGGGCATGTCGTCGCCTTGGTCGTGTCTTCGTTCAGCCTTCGATCAGGGCAAAGGCGTCGCCGATCTCGGCGCCGAACTTGTCGAGGAACATCAGCTGGCGCACCAGCTGCCCCGCCTGGGCGTAATCGCCGGCGTCGAGCTGCGCCTCGATGCGGGCGATCTCGGCCTTCTTTTCGGCCAGCAATTCGCCGTTGAGCCGCTCCAGCGCATCCAGGTCGCGGCCGGCCTTGGCATCGTCGAGCGTCTCGCGCCACTCCATCTGCTGCATCAGGAAGCCCGGCGCCATGGCGGTGTTCGACTCGGTCTGCAGGTCCACGCCGTTGAGCTCGCACAGGTAGCGCGCGCGACGCAACGGGCTTTTCAGCGTCTGGTAGGCCTCGTTGGCGCGCGTGGCCCATTGCATCGCGACGCGCTTCTCGGCGTCGCTGGCGTGGGCGAACTTGTCCGGGTGCGCCTGGCCTTGCACGCGATGGTAGGCCTGCTCCAGCGCCTTGGTGTCGATGGCGAAGCGTTGCGGCAGCTGGAACAGGTCGAAATGGTTTTGCATGGCTGAAAAATAAAAAGCCTGTCGGACTTCAACAGGCTTGGCACATCAACGACTGCGAGGAATGCTGGAGACTCTTTTCACCATCTGCCGCGCATCGCTGGCGGCACATCGAACGGTGCGATCACAGGGCTCTCACAGGATTCGGCTAAGCACTGGCCGCGGGCGATGTCATGCCGCGCGGCGGGAATTTCACTCTCAGATGCGGAAGCTTTCGCCGCAGCCGCATTCGTCCTTGACGTTGGGGTTCTGGAACTTGAAACCCTCGTTCAAGCCTTCGCGGGCGAAGTCCAGCTCGGTGCCGTCGATGTAAGGCAGGCTCTTGGGATCGACAAAGACGCGCACGCCGTGCGACTCGAAGACGGTGTCTTCGTCGACCTGCTCATCCACATACTCCAGCTTGTACGCCAGGCCGGAACAGCCGGTGGTGCGCACGCCCAGGCGCAGGCCGATGCCCTTGCCGCGGCGCTCCATGTAACGGCTGATGTGTTTTGCTGCCTTCTCTGTCAATGTGATTGCCATGATGCCTGCCTTGCTGCTGTCAAAAACGGCTTGCGCCGACTGCCATGCGCCTGAACGAATCAGGCGGCCGCCTTCTGCTCGGCGCCGTGCTTGGCCTTGTAGTCTTGCACCGCGGCCTTGATGGCGTCTTCCGCCAGGATCGAGCAGTGGATCTTCACCGGCGGCAGCGCCAGTTCTTCGGCGATCTGGGTGTTCTTGATGGACAGCGCTTCGTCCAGCGTCTTGCCCTTGACCCACTCGGTCACCAGCGACGAGGAAGCGATCGCCGAACCGCAGCCGTAGGTCTTGAACTTGGCGTCCTGGATCACGCCGTCGGCGCCGACCTTGATCTGCAGCTTCATCACGTCGCCGCAGGCAGGCGCGCCGACCATGCCGGTGCCGACGGTCTCGTCGCCCTTTTCAAAGGCGCCGACGTTGCGCGGGTTCTCGTAGTGGTCGAGTACTTTTTCCGAATAAGACATGTTCTTGCTCCTTGATGATTTTCACCGCAACCAGCTTGGTTCCTGATGCGTGCTGGCGGCGGCTGGCAGAGTTCTGGTTAGTGTGCCGCCCACTGGATCGTGGAAAGGTCGACGCCGTCCTTGTACATGTCCCACAGCGGGGACAGTTCACGCAGCTTGCCGACCTTGCTCTTGATCAGGTTGACGGTGAAATCAATATCTTCCTCGGTCGTGAAGCGGCCGATGGTGAAACGGATGGAGCTGTGCGCCAGCTCGTCGCTGCGGCCCAGTGCGCGCAGCACGTAGGACGGCTCCAGGCTGGCCGAGGTGCAGGCCGAACCGGAGGACACCGCGATGTCCTTGATGGCCATGATCAGCGACTCGCCTTCGACGTAGTTGAAGCTCACGTTCAGGTTGTGCGGCACACGGTGCTCCATGTCGCCGTTGACGTAGGTTTCTTCGATCTCTTGCAAGCCCTTGGCCAGACGATCGCGCATGGCGCGGATGTGGCTCAGCTCGCTGTCCATTTCTTCGCGGGCCAGGCGGAAGGCCTCGCCCATGCCGACGATCTGGTGCGTGGCCAGGGTGCCCGAGCGCAGGCCGCGCTCATGGCCGCCGCCGTGCATCTGCGCTTCGATACGCACGCGCGGCTTGCGGCGCACATACAGCGCGCCGATGCCCTTGGGGCCGTAGGACTTGTGGGCCGAGAAGCTCATCAGGTCGACCTTCCAGTTTTCCAGGTCGATCTTGACCTTGCCGGTTGCCTGGGCGGCGTCGCTGTGGAAGATGATGCCCTTGGAGCGGCAGAATTCGCCGATTTCCGGCACCGGCTGGATCACGCCGATCTCGTTGTTGACCAGCATCACCGACACCAGGATGGTGTCCGGACGCACGGCGGCGGCGATCTGCTCGACGGTCACCAGGCCGTTGTCCTGCGGCTGCAGGTAGGTGGCTTCGAAGCCCACGCGCTCCAGCTCGCGGAAGGTGTCCAGCACGGCCTTGTGCTCGGTCTTGACCGTGATGATGTGCTTGCCACGGGTCTTGTAGAACTGCGCCGCGCCCTTGATGGCGAGGTTGTTGCTCTCGGTGGCGCCGGAGGTCCAGATGATCTCGCGCGAATCGGCGTTGACCAGCTTGGCGACTTCCTCGCGCGCCTCTTCGACCGCCTTTTCCGCGGACCAGCCATACATGTGGCTGCGCGAGGCCGGATTGCCGAACTGCTCGCGCAGGTAGGGAATCATCTTGTCGGCCACGCGCGGATCGACCGGGGTGGTCGCCGAGTAGTCCATGTAGATCGGGAAGTGCGGAGCCTTGATGGTCTCCAGCAGGCTTTTTTCGAGAGGTGCGTTCATGTCAGTTCTTGCTCCAAATCAGGCTGCGGCTTGCGGGCGGTGCATCACCACCACGCTCTGCTTGTCGGCGGCGCGATGCTCCGCCGGCTTGTGTTCCTTCTGCTGGTCGACCAGATCCTGCAGCGAAACCGAATCCAGGTACTCGACCATTTTTTCGTTCAGGGTCGACCACAGGTCGTGCGTCATACAGCGCGTGCCGCCGGGGTGGGACGCGCTGTGGCAATTTTCCTTGCCGCCGCACTGGGTCGCATCGAGAGGTTCATCCACTGCGATGATGATGTCGGCCACCGACACATCCGCCGCCTTGCGGGCGAGGTTGTAACCGCCGCCGGGGCCCCTCACGGACTCGACGATCTGGTGGCGACGCAGCTTGCCGAACAACTGCTCCAGATATGATAAAGAAATTTCCTGGCGCTCGCTGATCGCGGACAGCGTGACGGGACCGTTGCCCTGGCGCAAAGCCAGGTCGATCATCGCAGTCACGGCAAAACGGCCTTTGGTGGTTAGACGCATGAAATTCCCTGCTCTAGAAACAAGTTGATCTTGATTCCCTGAATTCCCGAATATTTGAGTCAAGTATATCAAACCCGAGTAATTCTGTCAGGTACCAAATTGGGGCGGATCTGGGAATTCAAGGAGCCCCTCCCCCGCCAACCGGGACGACAGAATCGAAATCGCGCCAAATCGCTGCTTCCGGCAGGCATTTCCGGTCGATTGCCCCTTATCGATCTGGTAAGATGTCTCAACACTTTTTTCATCTGGCGGCCCGCGGACCATACCGAAAAACGACAAGCCCACTCCGCGCCCGCATTTCAACTAAAACGACAATGGATGTAAGCGATACCCCCAATCCTCTGCTGCGCCCGCGCCGCAAGACCCAAAGCCTGTCGCAGGAAGTGGTGGCCGCGCTGTCGGCGATGATCGGCAACGGCAGCATCAAGCCGGGAGACAAGCTGCCCACGGAATCCGAGATCATGCAAAGCCAGGGCGTCTCGCGCACCGTGGTGCGCGAAGCGATCTCCCGCCTGCAGGCCGCCGGCCTGGTGGAAACCCGCCATGGCATCGGCACCTTCGTGCTGGAGGCCAAGAAGGGCTCCAACATCAATATCGATCCGGCCACCATCACCACCATGCGCGACCTGCTGGCGCTGCTGGAGCTGCGCATCAGCCTGGAGACCGAAACCGCGGGCCTGGCCGCCTCGCGCCGCACCGACGAGCAGCTGCGCGAGATCCGCGAGGCGCTCGACGCCTTCCGCGAGAACCAGCTCTCCGGCGGCGACACCGTGGGCCCGGACTTCCGCTTCCACTTCGCCATCGCCAACGCCACCGGCAACCGCTACTTCATCGAGATCATCAGCCATCTCGGCATGGGCGTGATCCCGCGCAAGCGCCTCAATACGGCCGAACTGGCGCACGACCAGCAGGCCAGCTACCTGGACCGCGTGCAGCGCGAGCACGAAGACATCTACGAAGCCATCGCCCGCAGCGATACCGAGGCCGCGCGCGCGGCCATGCGCAACCACCTCACCAACAGCCGCGAGCGCCTGCGCCGCGCGCAGCAGGAAGCCGAATCGGGCAGCGCCTCGGCCGCCTGATCCACCGCTTCACACGGCCCCCGCCACGCCACGGACCGCATGCAGACGCATGCCGGTCCGCCCGGCGGCAAAAATCCCACACCCGCCCCGACCCGCTGAAAAGCCCCATAAAAAATGCTGGCGTTCTGTGATTTCATGTTGTACGATGACTGATATCCTATTAGGATAGAAGTACAAAAACAAAAACACAGATTCATCCATCCAATTCTTAATGGCGTTGAGCGAAACCATGTCCCAATACACACCCCAAGACCTCAAAACGATCCTCTCTTCCGGCCTGCTGTCGTTCCCGCTGACCGACTTCGACGAGCAGGGCGACTTCCGCCCGAAGACCTACATCGAGCGCCTGGAATGGCTGGCTCCGTACGGCGCCAGCGCACTGTTCGCCGCCGGCGGCACCGGCGAGTTCTTCTCCCTGGTCCCGGGCGAGTATTCCGACATCATCCGCACCGCCGTCGAAACCTGCCGCGGCAAGGTGCCCATCATCGCCGGCGCCGGCGGTTCGACCCGCGCCGCCATCGCCTATGCACAGGAAGCCGAGCGCCTGGGCGCGCACGGCATCCTGCTGATGCCGCACTACCTGACCGAAGCCAGCCAGGACGGCATCGCCGCCCACGTCGAAGCGGTCTGCAAATCGGTGAACTTCGGCGTCATCATCTACAACCGCGCGGTGTGCAAGCTCAACGCCGAAACCCTGCAAAAGCTGGCTGACCGCTGCCCCAACCTGATCGGCTTCAAGGACGGCGTCGGCGAAATCGAACCGATGGTCCACATCCGCCGCAAGCTGGGCGACCGCTTCACCTACCTGGGCGGCCTGCCGACCGCGGAAGTCTACGCCGCGGCCTACAAGGCGCTGGGCGTGCCGGTGTACTCCTCGGCCGTGTTCAACTTCATCCCCAAGACCGCCGTCGAGTTCTACCAGGCGATCGCCAAGGACGACCACGCCACCGTCGGCAAGATCATCGACGAATTCTTCCTGCCCTACCTGGCCATCCGCAACCGCAAGGCCGGCTATGCCGTGTCCATCGTCAAGGCCGGCGCCAAGATCGTGGGCCACGACGCCGGTCCGGTGCGCACCCCGCTGACCGACTGCACGCCGCAAGAGCATGAAGAGCTGGCCGCGCTGATCAAGAAGCTGGGCCCGCAATAAGCCTCGCGCATCCCTCAAGGGGCCACAGGAAACTGCGGCCCCTTTTTGTTTCTGCGACGTCGCCGACGCGCATTCCATAACAATCCACGGAGAACTTCATGTCCCAGTTTGCAAACCTGATCAACGGCGAATGGCTGCAAGGCGCCAGCGTCAACAAGAACCTCAACCCCTCCGACCTGTCGGATGTCATCGGCGAATACGCCCAGGCCGACGCCGCCCAGACCGAGATCGCCATCGCCGCCGCCCATGCCGCCTTCCCGGCCTGGAGCACCGGCAGCATCCAGGCGCGCGCCGACGCGCTGGACAAGATCGGCACCGAGATCCTGGCGCGCCGCGAAGAGCTGGGCGCCCTGCTCTCGCGCGAAGAAGGCAAGACCCTGCCCGAAGGCATCGGCGAAGCCACCCGCGCCGGCAACATCTTCAAGTTCTTCGCCGCCGAGGCGCTGCGCATCCGCGGCGACAAGCTGGCCTCGGTGCGCCCCGGCATGGACGTGGAAATCACCCGCGAACCGCTGGGCGTGATCGGCATCATCGCGCCGTGGAATTTCCCGCTCGCCATCCCCGCCTGGAAGATCGCGCCGGCGCTGGCCTACGGCAACACCGTGGTGTTCAAGCCGGCGGAACTGGTGCCGGGCTCGGGCTGGGCCATCGCCGAAATCATCAGCCGCTCGGGTATCCCGGCCGGCGTGTTCAACCTGGTGATGGGCCGCGGCTCGGTGGTCGGCCAGCGCTTCATCGACGACCGCCGCGTGGCCGGCATCTCCTTCACCGGCTCGGTCGCCACCGGCAACCGCGTGGCGCAGGGCGCGATCGCGCGCATGGCCAAGTTCCAGCTGGAGATGGGCGGCAAGAACCCGATGGTGGTGCTGAACGACGCCGACCTCGATGTGGCCGTGACCGCAGCGGTGCAAGGCGCCTTCTTCTCCACCGGCCAGCGCTGCACGGCGTCGAGCCGCCTGATCGTCGAGAAAGGCATCTACCCGCGCTTCATCGAAGCGGCGCGCGAGCAGCTGGCCAAGGTGCGCGTCGGCCACGCCCTGCAGAAGGAAACCCACATCGGCCCCGTGGTCGACCAGTCGCAGCTGGACCAGGACATGTCCTATGTGGCCATCGGCCGCGACGAAGGCGCCAAGCTGGTGTCCGGCGGCGAACGCATCTCGCGCGAGACCGACGGCTTCTTCATGGCCCCGGCGCTGTTTGCCGACGCCCACAACGACATGCGCATCTCGCGCGAGGAAATCTTCGGCCCGGTGGCCGCGGTGATCCCCGCCGACAACTACGAGCATGCGCTGCAGCTGGCCAACGACACCGAGTTCGGCCTGTCCTCCGGCATCTGCACCACCTCGCTGAAGTACGCCACGCACTTCAAGCGCCATGCGCAGGCCGGCATGGTGATGGTCAACACGGCCACCGCCGGCGTCGACTACCACGTGCCCTTCGGCGGTCGCAAGGGCTCCAGCTACGGCGCGCGCGAGCAAGGTACTTACGCGGCCGAGTTCTACACCACGGTGAAGACCTCGTACACGCAGGCCTGATGGATTCCGTTCGCCCGCGACCGGGCGAACGGGAGCCGCAGCCAGCGCGGGCGCGATGCCCGAAAAAAAACCTCCGTCAGCGACGGAGGTTTTTTTATGGAAGCGCGCGCGGCAAGGGGATCAGAATTCTTCCCAATCCTGGCTGTCGTCCTTGGCGCGGCTGCTGCCGGCAGCCGGCTTGGCAGCGGCCGGGGTGGGCAGCTTGGGCGCGGCGGAAGCCGCTGCCGGCGCCGGTTTCGGTGCGACCGGTGCGGCGGCTGGCGCTGCCGCCGACGGCGCGCGCCTGGCCGCAGGCGCCGGGCGCGCAGCGGCGGCGGGCGCCGCGTGCGCGTCGATCTTGAAGATGCTGACCGCGCCCACCAGGTTGGCCGCCTGCGACTGCAACGACTGCGCGGCGGCGGCGGCCTGCTCGACCAGCGCGGCGTTCTGCTGGGTCACCTCGTCCATCTGCGTGATGGCCTGGTTGACCTGCTCGATGCCGGTGCTCTGTTCGCGACTGGCTTCGGCGATCTCGCCGACGATGTCGGTCACGCGCTGCACGCTGTCGACCACGTCGCTCATGGTCATGCCGGCCTGCTCCACCAGCTGGCTGCCGGCTTCCACCTTGGAGACGGAATTGTCGATCAGGGTCTTGATCTCCTTGGCGGCGGCGGCCGAGCGCTGGGCCAGCGAACGCACCTCGGAGGCGACCACGGCAAAGCCGCGGCCCTGCTCGCCGGCGCGCGCCGCTTCGACGGCGGCATTGAGCGCAAGGATGTTGGTCTGGAAGGCGATGCCGTCGATCACGCTGATGATGTCGACGATCTTGCGCGAGGACTCATTGATGGCCTGCATGGTGTCGACCACCTGGGCCACCACCTCGCCGCCGCGGCTGGCGGTGGACGAGGCCGAATGCGCCAGCTGGTTGGCCTGCATCGCATTCTCGGCGTTCTGGCGCACGGTGCCGGTCAGCTCTTCCATCGAAGCCGCGGTCTCTTCCAGCGAGCTGGCCTGCTGCTCGGTGCGCGAGGACAGGTCCAGGTTGCCGGCGGCGATTTCCTTGGCGCTGGTATCGATGCTCTCCGAACTGCCGCGCACGCGCGACACCGTATTGAGCAGGCTTTGCTGCATGCTGCGAATGGCGCCGAACAAACGGCCGATCTCGTTGGTGCTCTCGACTTCCACCTTGGCGGTCAGGTCGCCGTTGGCCACCTGGTCAAGCAGCGCCACCGCGCGGTTGAGCGGGGTCAGCACGATATTGCGCAGCAGGAAATGCACCGCCAGCACCAGGATCAGCGCGCCGATCAGGCCGGCCACCACCAGCCAGACCACCATGCTGTATTCGCGGGCGCGTTCGTCGGCGACCTTGTCGCTGAGCTCCATGGCGCGTTTCTGGTACTTTTCCAGCGCGACCGAAAAGCGCGTGCCGCTGGGGCTGATCTGCTTGGTGTTGAGGACCGAATAGGCGACCATGTCGCCGGCCCTGAGCAACACGTCGGCCTGCTTCAGGTTGTCGTTGAGGATCTTGGCCGACTCGATCAGCTCGGTCTTGATCGCCGGATCCTGTCCCTCCAGGTCGGGCAGCCTGGCGAAGTCGTCGACGAACTTCAGGCCGCGCTCATAGCTTGCCTGGGCGCTCTTGTAAGCCGCCTCGGCCACCGCCTGGTCGCCCTTCTCCATCGCCGTCGCATAGACGCGGGTCTGCGCCGCGCGGGTGCGCGTGGTGTCCTTGTAGGCGTCGTTGATCACCAGCGTGCGCTGGGCCAGCTGATGGACGTACTCGGTAGCCTGGTTGGCCCGGCCCAGGGCAAAGATGCCGACGCCGGCGCCGACCACGATCATGCATGAAAACAGCGCAAGCGCGCTCATCAGGCTGAAGCGAACCGTCAGATTTCGCATTCCCTCTCTCCGCTTAAATTTCTTACAACAAAAATGACAATGGAAAAAACGTTGCCGCAGAAGATACAGCAAGAAGCTCCCCGCCCAAGGTGCCAGCAAATCGGCGAAAACGGCCTTATTTCCCCGTTAGGCCGCTGGGGACGAACTTTCCCCGTGTCGATTTTGCAATGGGAACGCGCCGCCCGGCCTGTTCTGGATCAAGCGGCGAGCAGATAGCCGCAGCCCCGGGCGCAAGAGTTTCCCGCATGACATCATCGGGCGGCGCGCGCCGCCCGCTGCCCGCCCTTCAAGGCCATCAAGGCAGGTCGATGATCTCGACCCAGTTGGGATTGCGGCCCAGCGTGTAGCGGAACAGGGGCTTGAGCGCCCCGCTGTCGCGGTCGATGGCATAGCTGGTCAGGCCGGCTTTTTGGCCGACTGCCAGCAGGAAACGGCCCTGCGGGTCGATGTTGAAACCGCGTGGCTGGGTTTCGGTGGGAATGTTGAGCACGCGCGTGAGCTTGCCGCCGCCGGCATCGACGCGATAGCCGGACAGCGTGTTGGAGGTGCGTTCGCTGGCGTACAGGAAGCGGCCGTCCGGCGTCAGGTGCAGGTCGGCGGTGGCCAGCTGCTCGCTGCTCTTGAAACCGTCCGGCAGCGCCGAGTCGGTGGCCTGCAGCTTCAGCGTGCCGGCGCCGGCGTCATAGGCGTAGGTGTTGACGGTGCCGTCGAGCTCGTTGGTGGAATAGACGAAGCGGCGGTCATTGGAAAACACGAAATGGCGCGGACCGGCGCCGGCCCTGGTGGCCACCGAGGGCGGCTCGTTGGGCTCGACCTTGCCGCCGGCGGCATCGAAGCGGAACTGCAGGATCACGTCGCTGCCCAGGTTGGAGGCGAACAGGAAGCGGTTGTCCGGCGAGACCTGGGCCGAATGCGCGTTCTTGCCGGTCGGGATCACCGCCAGCGCGGGCGCCTGCACGGTGCCGTCGGCGCCGATGGCGTTGACCGAGATGCGGTGGCCGGTGTACGAGGCACCGAACAGGAAGCGGCCGCTCTTGTCGGTGGCGATGTTGGCCATGTTGTCGGCCAGCGGCGCCTTGGACAGCTCCTTGAGCTTGCCGCTGCTCTGGTCGATCGCGTAACTCACCACCGAGTACGGCTGGCCGCGCAGCGAGGCGTACAGGAACTTGTGGTCGGGGCTCAGCGCCAGCGGCATCACGGTGCTGCCGGTATCGACCTTGTCGACCAGGTTGACGCTGCCGTCGGCGTTGAGCTGCAGCACGTAGATGTCCTGGCTGTCGGCGTTGGAGACGTAGGCGATGGTGGCCGCGCCGGCCTGGGCGGCCGCCAGCGTCAGCGCGGATGCGGCGGCCAGGGTGGCGATGCGGGATACTGCGGATGTCTTGTGGTCGGTCATTGGCGTCTCCTTGCGGATGATTGTTGTTGGTGCGAGCCCTCCCGCCCATCCCCGATGGGCAGGCACGAGGCCCGTTGTGCTGCCTTGCTGCGGAAAGAAAAAAGGGATCCGCGAGCGAATCCCTGGGGGAGTGAATCAGGTCACCGGCGCCGGGTTGAACAAGGTCAGCGCGTTGTGCAGCTTCCATTGTTCGGCCCAGGTCTTCTTGCGGCCGCTGGCCACGTCCAGCATCAGCTGGAACAGCTCCCAGCCGACGTCTTCGATGGTGGCTTCGCCGCTGGCGATGCGGCCGGCGTTCACGTCCATCAGGTCATGCCAGCGCCGCGCCAGGTCGTTGCGGGTGGCGACCTTGATCACCGGCACCGCCGCCAGCCCATAAGGCGTGCCGCGGCCGGTAGTGAAGATGTGCAGGTTCATGCCGGCGGCCAGCTGCAGCGTGCCGCAGATGAAGTCCGAGGCCGGCGTGGCGGCGTAGATCAGGCCCTTCTGCTGCAGCTTGTCGCCCGGCGCCAGCACGCCGGAGATCGGGCTGCTGCCCGACTTGACGATGGAGCCCATGGCCTTCTCGACGATGTTGGCCAGGCCGCCCTTCTTGTTGCCGGGGGTGGTGTTGGCGCTGCGGTCGACGCCGCCCTGCTTCAGGTAATTGTCGTACCAGTCCATCTCGCGGATCATGGCCTGCGCCACTTCCTCGTTGACCGCGCGCGAAGTCAGCTGGTCGATGCCGTCGCGCACTTCGGTCACTTCCGAGAACATCACCGAGGCACCGGCGCGCACCAGCAGGTCGGTGGCGAAACCGACGGCCGGGTTGGCGGTCACGCCGGAGAAGGCATCGCTGCCGCCGCACTGCACGCCGACCACCAGGTCCGAGGCCGGGCAGGTTTCGCGGCGGCGCTTGTTCAGTTCGGTCAGGCGCGCCTCGGCCATCTGCAGGATGGAGTCGATCATGGAGTTGAAGCCGACGTGCTCGGCATCCTGCAGGCACACCACATAAGGCTCGCCGGCCTTGTGGATGGGGATCATGTTTTCCGGCAGCAGGCGGTTGGGCTGCAGCTTTTCGCAGCCCAGGCTGACCACCATGGCCTGGCCGCCAAAATTCGGATTGAGGCTGATGTTGCGCAGCGTGCGGATCGGGATGCCGGCATTGGGCGCGTCGATCGCCACGCCGCAGCCGTAGGTGTGTTCCAGCGCCACCACGTCTTCCACGTTGGGATATTTCGGCAGCAGCTCGGCGCGGATGCGCTTGACCGCATGCTCGACCACACCGGCCACGCACTGCACGGTGGTGGTGATGGCCAGCAGGTTGCGCGTGCCGACCGAACCGTCGGCATTGCGATAACCTTCGAAGGTATAGCCTTCCAGCGGCGGCTGCGGCGCCGGCTTCTTGGTGGCGATGGGCAGGTTGTCCAGCTCGCGCGCCGGCGGCATCTGCACCAGCGACTCCTCGATCCAGCTGCCCTTGGGAATGTCGCGCACGGCGTAGCCGATGGCGACGTCGTAGCGCACGATGGGCTCGCCCTGCTTCAGGTCGCGCAGCGCGATCTTGTGGCCTTGCGGCACGCGGTCGACCAGGGTCAGGCCGTCGGGGAACACGGTGCCGGCCGGCAGGCCGCCGTCGTTGACGACGATGGCCACGTTGTCCGTGTCGTTCATCATGATGTAGCGCGGGGTGGATGCCTGGCTGGCGGCGGCGCTGGCGATGGTGTCGGTGCTCATGCTGTTTCCCATTACGGCTGTATGCTTCACAAAACGAAATTGGCGGCCCGCCTTCGCTGCGGACCGCCGGTACTCCGGATCAGGCGTCCTTCAGTTCGACGCGCTTGATTTCCTTGACGATGACAAGATAGCTGATCACGGTGATCAGCGCATTGACGCCGACGAACACCAGGGCGCCGGCGAAGGAACCGGTCTCCTTGACGATGTAGCCGATCACGATCGGGGTGGTGATGCCGGCGACGTTGCCGAACATGTTGAACAGGCCGCCCGAGAGGCCGACGATCTGCTTGGGCGCGGTGTCGGCCACCACGGCCCAGCCCAGCGCGCCCACGCCCTTGCCGAAGAAGGCCAGCGCCATGATCGCCACCACCATCCACTGCGCGTCGACGTAGTTGCACAGGATCATGGTCATCGACAGCAGCATGCCGCCGACGATGGGGATCTTGCGCGCCCAGGTCACCGACACGCCGCGCTTGATCAGGCGGTCCGAGATGATGCCGCCGACCACGCCGCCGATGAAGCCGCACACCGCCGGAATCGAGGCCACGAAGCCCGCCTTCAGGATCGACATGCCGCGCTCCTGCACCAGGTACACCGGGAACCAGGTCAGGAAGAAATAGGTGATCACGTTGATGCAGTACTGGCCGATGTACACGCCCAGCAGCATGCGGTTGGACAGCAGCTGCTTGATGTAACCCTTGCCTTTGGTCGAGGCCGGCGCCGCCGCCTTGCGGTTGTCCATGTCGACCAGGCCGCCGCCCTCCTCGATATGCGCCAGCTCGGCCTTGTTGATCATCGGGTGATCCTTGGGGCTGTAAATGATCCTGCCCCAGATCAGCGCCAGCACGATACCCACCGCGCCCATCACGGTAAACACATGGTGCCAGCTGTAGGTGTGCACGATCCAGGCCATCAGCGGCGTGAACAGCACAGCCGCGAAGTATTGCGCCGAGTTGAAGATGGCCGAGGCGGTGCCGCGTTCCTTGGTCGGGAACCAGGCCGCGACGATGCGGCCGTTGGCCGGGAAGGACGGCGCTTCGGCCAGGCCTACCATGAAGCGCAGCAGGAACAGGCAGACCACGGCGGCAGCCGTGCTCATCCAGGTCACGCCGGCCTGCAGGATGGTGAAGAAGGACCACAGGCCGATGCTCCACATGTAGATCTTCTTGGAGCCGAAGCGGTCAAGCAGCCAGCCGCCCGGCAATTGCGCCAGCACGTAGGCCCAGCTGAAGGCCGAGAAGATGTAGCCCATGGTGACCGGGTCCAGGCTCAGCTCGGTCTTCATCGCCGAGCCGGCGATGGAGAGCGTGGCGCGGTCGGCATAGTTCACCGTCGTCACGATGAACAGCATGAACAGAATCAGGTAACGGACGTGGCTGGGTTTCACCGCGCCTGCGGCAGCCGACGTGATATTGCTTTGTGTCAATTCTTTCTCCAGATCTCGACTCGCCGTCGGGCAACCTGTACACCAGACCGGATGCGCCCGCCGGATGCCGACAGCGCGGCAAGGGTAACGCAGGGAACTGACCGGGAATGGAGTGGGTGTCTCTTAGCGTATTGTTTTTAGTGATTGAATATTAATTGTTATAAGACATCGTACAACGATGAGGGGAAGTATAACAGGAGTAAAAGCTTTGGCAATAGGCGAATCGGACCGCCGCGAAAGAAAGCCCGAAAATCGCCTGCCGCCCTTTCCTGTCGCGGCTTATAGCCTGCCTGACGGCAAGCCTCCGGCGATCCCGGGGAGGCCGCCCCAGCCCTGCCCCGGGCTGTTGCGACGGCGATGAAACACGGCGCCTCGGACTCGCAAGTCACCCGAGTTGTATGACATGACCTGTGATCATGAGCTGCCCGCGTCCAAGGGGCGGACAATCGGGCCGGCCATTCCGCACGCCCAATAAAAAAGGGGAAAGGCATCCGCCCTTCCCCAACCAAGCGTCGCGACCACAAGTGTCGCGACCCAGTATGCAATTGCGCTGCGCGCGTGCTCAGCCGTGCGCGTACTCCTTCTTCTCCAGCGGCGCCGCATCCGCATGCTCGATGTCGCGGTCCGGGCGCATGGCCAGCGTGGACAGCGCGCCGATCAGCAGGAACACGCCCGATCCCACGAACGGCAGGCTCCAGTTGCCCCACAGGTCGACGACCGCGCCGAACACCAGCGGCGAGATGATGGTGGCCAGCGCCGCGCCGGTATTCAACATGCCGCTGGCGGTGCCGGCGAACTTGGGCGCCACGTCCATGGGCACCGCCCAGATCGGGCCGATGGTCAGCTCCAGCATGAAGAACGCGCCCGACAGGCACCACACCACGACGTTGACGTCATTGCTGGTCATCACCGGGATCAGGAAGCAGAAGGTGCCCAGCAGGCTGGCTGCGATCACGCCCTGGCGCGCCAGGCGCAGGTTGCCGGTGCGCTTCAACACGCGATCGCTGATCAGGCCGCCGGTGACGTCGCCCACCACGCCGGCAAAGAACACGCCGGAGGCGAAGATGGCGGACTTCTTCAGGTCCAGGTGATAGGCGTTCATGAAGAAGATCGGCACCCAGCTGAAGAACAGCGTGTTGGTCCACACCTGGCAGAAGTAGACGAAGATGGTCGGCGACATGCGGCGCAAGATCTTCTTCCAGGGCGTGGCGTCGGCGCCGCCGGCGGCCGCCTTGGCATGCTCGGGCAGGCGGGCCAGTTCAGCCTCGTTGATGCTGCGGTGCTCGCGCGGGTTGTCCTTGTAATAGGCGGCCCAGATCACGATCCACACCGCGGTCAGCACGCCGACGATGACGAAGGCGGCGCGCCAGGAATGCAGCGCGATGAGCACGGCCACGATCGGCGGCGCCACCGCATTGCCCAGGCGCGAGAACGAGTGCGTGATGCCCTGCACGAAGCCGCGGTCCTTGCGGGTGAACCAGTTGGCGATGGCGCGCGCCTGCGCCGGCAGCGCCGCGCCCTCGCCGATGCCCAGCAGCAGCCGGGCGATCACCAGCGACGCCAGGCCGCTGACGAAACCGGTGGCAATCGTCGCCACCACCCAGATCGAGCCGCACACGATGAGCGTCTTCTTGGCGCCCAGCTTGTCGGCGAACCAGCCGCCGATGATCTGGAAGATGGCATAGGTATAGCCGAAGGCCGAGAAGGCCAGCCCCAGCGTGGTGTTGGACAGGCCCAGCTCGTCCTTGATCGGCCCGGCCGCAGCGGCCAGGTTGACGCGGTCGAGATACAGGATGAAGGACATGGCGCAGAAGATCGCCAGCATGTATTTCTGGACGTGGGTCTGCTGCCCTTGGTTGATATTGACTTGCATGGTCTCCTCGCCTCTGTGGACGGTTTATAGGAATATGCCGGCGCCCTTGCGGCGCGCCGGCGCGGATGAATCAGGAACGGCCGGCGCGCGTGACGCCCATCCGGCAGGCCAGCTCGAAGGCGTTGGCCATGGCGGTGGGCTTGGCCACGCCCTGCCCCACGATGTCGTAGGCGGTGCCGTGCGCCGGCGTGGTGATGGGAATCGGCAGGCCGCCCTCCACCGTCACGCCGACGTCGAAGCCCAGCAGCTTGGTCGCGATCTGGCCCTGGTCGTGGTACATGGTGACGATGCCGTCCAGCTTGCCGGCCTTGGCGCGCAGGAAGATGGTGTCAGCCGGATACGGGCCCTCGGACGGGCAGCCGGCCCCGGCCGCCAGCTGGATGCCGGGCTCGATGACGTCGATCTCTTCGCGGCCGTAGTTGCCGTTGTCGCCGTTGTGCGGGTTGAAGCCGCACACGCCGATGCGCGGGTGCGCATTGCCGGCGGCGCGGAAGGACTCGGTCAGCATGCGGATCGCCGCGGCCACGCCTTGCGGCGTCAGGTGCGAGGAGACGTCCTTCAGGGGCATGTGCGATGTCACGCGGCCGGTCCACAGGTCGTCCAGGATATTGAGTTCGCCGCACAGGCCGTTGTAGTCCAGCAGCTTGGCGAACCAGCGCATCTCGTCTTCCTCGTGCATGCCGCCCAGGCGCATGGCGCCCTTGTTGAGCGGCGCGAAGCACAAGGCGTCGGCGCGGCCGTCGGCCACCATGCGCGCACCCAGCGTCAGCGATTCGAGGATGAACTTGCCGTTGGCTTCGGCCGCGACGGAAGGCTCGTACTGCGCGCCCTGCAGCGCCCAGTCGGCGATCTGCAGCCAGTCGCCGGCCTGCGGCAACGACAGGCCGGTGGCCTGGGCCGCGCGCTCCAACGCCGGGGTGTTGCCGATCAGGGTGATGTCGGCGCGCGCGCCGGTGGCCGGATCGGCCAGCAGGCGCAGCACCAGTTCGGGACCGATGCCGGCGGGGTCGCCGATGGTCAGTGCGATGCGGGGCTTGCGGGAAAGGGATGCTGCGCTGGACATTGCTGCTCCTGTGTCTCGTGTTCTGTCGGGCAATCCGCAGGCCCACGCAAACAGTGCAGGCGGCGGCGGACTGATGGCCGAACTATACGAGCGGCAGGCGGTGCGACTCCATCGCTATTTCGCTGAGGCTGGTTTCGCAATTTGCGAAACCGGGCGCAAAGCCTTGCCGGACCTGGAGGATTTCCTCGGCGCGGTCGCCAGCATGGCCGCCACCGCCATGCCGGATCCGGACATCGCATGCGCCGGCTGGTGGCACAGCACGAAGCGGCGCGTGGCCCATTCCCCCTCCACGGCGACGGTGCCGAAGCGGTCTCCGCCCACCAGCAGCTCGGCCACCTTGGCCGGCATCAGGCCGATGCCGATGCCCTGCGCGATCATCGCCGCCATGCTGTGGAAGCTGCGCACCATCACGCGCATGTGCAGCACCTGCCCGCTCTGCGCGGCCAGCCGGCCCAGCGCCAGCGACAGCGCCGCGCCCTCCGACAAGCCGATCACCTCGTGCGGCAGGATGTCTTCCAGCCTCACGCGCTTCTTCTTTGCCAGCGGATGGCCGTGCGGCACAGCCAGCACCAGGCGGTCTTCGCGATAGGGCTGGGTCGGCAGCTCGGTGCCGCCCAGCGTGCTCTCGTAGATGCCGATATCGGCCACGCCGCGCGTCACGGCCTCGACCACGCCCTGGCTGTTGGCTTCCAGCAGGTCGATCTTGATGCCGGGGTATTCATCCTGGCAGCGCCGGATGTCCTGCGCCAGGAACTGCAGCACGGCCGACGTGCAGGCCGCCAGCCGCACCACGCCCATGTGGCCTTGCCGGAAGGCGGTGGCGTCGTCCTGCATGCGCGCCACCGAATGCATCATGCTGCGCACGTGCGCCAGCAACGCGCGGCCGGCGTCGGTCAGCGCCATGCCGTGCGGCAGGCGCTCGAACAGCGCAATGCCGAACTGCGCCTCGAACTCCTGGATGCGCCGCGACGCCGCCGCCGGTGCCAGGAAGATGCGCTCGGCGGCCTTGGTCACCGCGCCCAGCTCGGCGGTGGCTTCGAACAGGCGCAGCGTGGTCAGGTCGAAATGGATGCGGTCGAGCGCGGAAAAATTGGCCTCGTGAAGGGTCGCCATGATCAAGTTCAATCTGCAGTTGGAACAGGCGCAGATTGACACAAATACGCCAGGTCGGCAGTAACGGCACGTCGGCCGCCGCCCTGCACCGTCGCTTCTGCGCCGTCGCTTTCCGGCGCGGCCATGTTAGATTGCCCGACCAGGGGCAATCCATTCATCGGTCACAAAGGGGAATGACATGGCGGAAGCACAGGTCAATGCAAACTATCGGTTCGTCGGCGCTTACCAGGAGGTCAATACACGCATCGCGCAACGGCAACAGGCGCTGACTATTTACGTCTCGATGATCCTGAGCCTGCTGGCCGCGCTGGTGGCGCTCAAACCCGGCACCGCCGACGGCGCGTTGCCGATCCAGTGGCTGGTGCTGGGCTTTCCGGTGGCCTCGGTGTTCCTGGCGTTGATGAGCTACAAGGCCGAGATGGCCATCGCCAACCTGCGCCGCTTCCTGTGCGCGCTGGAGCGCCTGGGCAACGAGAACGGCGCCCTGCCCAGCTACAACGCCCATCCCGCATGGGCCATCAACGCCAACCGCGCGCGCCAGATGCAGGACTACGCGGCGGCGCTGCTGGCGTTGGCCGGCAATGGGGTCGGGCTGGTCGCGGCGGTGAAGATCTATCCGGTGCAGTTCGGCGAGAATCCGCTGGCGGTCTGGATCGCCGCCGTGATCGCGGTGGCGTCGATCGGCTTCCTGCTGTGGATCCCGAGACTGAGCTTCATTCCGCTCGAGGATTGAACGCGCGGCCGCGGCCATCCGCCGCGCCAAAAAAAAGGCCTCGCAATTGCTTGCGAGGCCTTTCATGTTCTTTGGCTCCCCGACCTGGACTCGAACCAGGGACCTGCGGATTAACAGTCCGTCGCTCTACCGACTGAGCTATCAGGGAACAGCTGAGGGCGCGATTATGAACGAATTTTTCTTTCGTTGCCATAGGGCCGAAGGAAATTTTTTACATCATTCATCATCGCCGTTGCGCTTCTCATCCCGTGCGCAAACTTGAGCTCTGATTCAACCCGTCGATCATCGTCGCGTCTGCATCCGGAGATGCACTGCCGACGATTGCCAACCGGGTTCAATTGAAAAAGCCCCGCAATTTCTTGCGGGGCTTTCCCGTATTCTTTGGCTCCCCGACCTGGACTCGAACCAGGGACCTGCGGATTAACAGTCCGTCGCTCTACCGACTGAGCTATCAGGGAACAGCTGAGAAAAAGATTATGACTTGGATTTTGCGTTCTGTCAAAACTTTTTTCTCTCAGGCCATTTTCCCGGGGCAAAGAAAATGGCCCGTTCCGCTATTACAGGACCTTGGCGATCGCGTCGACGACGACGTCGATGTTCTTGCTGTTCAACGCGGCCACGCAGATGCGGCCGGTGTCCACGGCGTAGATCGAGAACTCGTTGCGCAGGCGGTCCACCTGGGCCTTGGTCAGGCCGGAGTAGGAGAACATGCCGCGTTGCTTGATCACGAAATCGAAGTCGTGGGCCGGCGCCTTTTCCTTCAGCTTGGCCACCAGCAGCTGGCGCATTTCACGGATGCGCACGCGCATCTCGGCCAGTTCGTCTTCCCACAGCTTGCGCAGCTCCGGCGAGGCCAGCGCGGTAGCGACCACCTGGCCGCCGTGGATCGGCGGGTTGGAGTAGTTGGTGCGGACCACGCGCTTCAGTTGCGACAGCACGCGGGCGGCTTCTTCGGCGCTGGCAGCGGCGATCGACAGCGCGCCCACGCGTTCGCCGTACAGCGAGAACGACTTGGAGAAGGAGTTCGACACGAACAGCGGACCGCCGGCTTCGGCGAAGCGGCGCACCACCTGGCCGTCTTCTTCGATGCCGTCGCCGAAGCCCTGGTAGGCCATGTCCAGGAACGGGACCAGGCCGCGCGAGGTCACCACCTCGATGACTTGCGTCCACTGGTCGTCGGTCAGGTCGGCGCCGGTCGGGTTGTGGCAGCAGGCGTGCAGCAGCACCACGGAGCCGGACTTCATGGTCTTCAGGGCGTCCAGCATGCCGGCGAAGTTCACGCCGCGGGTGGCCGCGTCGTAGTAGGGATAGGCGTTGACCTTGAAACCGGCCATCTCGAACAGCGCGCGGTGGTTTTCCCAGCTCGGGTCGCTGATCCAGACTTCAGTGCCGGCGGCGGAGAAGTGCTTCAGGAAGTCGGCGCCCAGCTTCAGCGCGCCGGTGCCGCCCACGGCCTGCACGGTGATCGCGCGCTTTTCGGTCACCACGGCGCTGCCGGCGCCGAACACCAGCTCCTGCACGGCGCGGTCATAGGTGGCCAGGCCGTCGATAGGCAGGTAGGTACGCGGGGCCAGCTTGGCGATCAGTTCCGCTTCCGCCTTCTTCACGCACTCCAGCAGCGGCACCTTGCCGTTGTCGTCGTAATAAACGCCCACGCCCAGGTTGGTTTTGGCCGGATTCTTGTCGGCGTTGTAGGCTTCGGTAACGCCCAGGATAGGGTCGCGCGGCGCCATTTCGATGGCGGAGAACAGGGAGGCGGAGACAGGTGCGTTCATCGTGATAACATGAAAAGTTAGCTGCAACAAAGCGCTGCAGGAAGGGATGGGTGCACGGCAGAGATTGCCGGCCATGCACCGTTTTGCAACATCGCATTCTAACAAATGTCGATGCCCAATCACAGATACAGGCAGGTGTAAAAGCAGGCTGAATCTGCATGAGACCATGCAGAAATGACATATCCGGCCCCGCGCGCGGCCTTGAACCCGGGCGTTTCGGCTGCATTTGACACCTATTCGCGCTGACGGAATTTCCGGCCTGCAACGCCCTCTTTTCAGGCGGCGGCCGCACCGCCAGCAGGCAACCATCAACCGGACAGGCTACCGACCACCATGGCAGAACTGACAACGATCAATCCCGAGCTGGACGACAGCAAGTTCATCACCTTCCCCGACTCGCCCTACAGGCTCTACCAGGTCTTCCCGCCGGCCGGCGACCAGCCCGCCGCCATCGAGAAGCTGGTCGAAGGCGTCAACGACGGCCTGTTCTTCCAGACCCTGCTGGGCGTGACCGGCTCGGGCAAGACCTACACCATGGCCAACACCATCGCCCGCCTGGGCCGGCCGGCCATCGTGTTCGCCCCCAACAAGACGCTCGCCGCGCAGCTCTACAGCGAGTTCCGCGAGTTCTTCCCGCACAACGCGGTCGAGTACTTCGTCAGCTACTACGACTACTACCAGCCGGAAGCCTACGTGCCGCAGCGCGACCTGTTCATCGAGAAGGACTCCTCGATCAACGAACACATCGAGCAGATGCGCCTGTCCTGCACCAAGTCGCTGATGGAGCGGCGCGACGTGGTGATCGTGGCCACCGTCTCGGCCATCTACGGTATCGGCAATCCGAACGAATACCACCAGATGATCCTGACGCTGCGCGCCAAGGACAAGGTCAGCCAGCGCGACCTGATCGCACGCCTGATCCAGATGCAGTACACGCGCAACGAGGTCGACTTCGGCCGCGGCACCTTCCGGGTGCGCGGCGACACCATCGACGTGTTCCCCGCCGAACACGCCGAGCTGGCCGTGCGCATCGAGATGTTCGACGACGAGATCGACAGCCTGCAGCTGTTCGACCCGCTGACCGGGCGCGTGCGCCAGAAGATCCCGCGCTTCACCATCTACCCCGGCTCGCACTACGTGACGCCGCGCTCGACGGTGCTGCGCGCCATCGAGACCATCAAGGACGAGCTGCGCGAGCGTCTCGAATTCTTCCGCAAGGAAAACAAGCTGATCGAAGAGCAGCGCCTGGAGCAGCGCACCCGCTTCGACATCGAGATGATGACCGAGATCGGCTTCACCAAGGGCATCGAGAACTACTCGCGCCACCTCTCCGGCGGCAAGCCCGGCGATCCGCCGCCCACGCTGGTGGACTACCTGCCGCCCGACGCGGTGATGTTCCTGGACGAGTCGCACGTGCTGATCGGCCAGTTGAACGGCATGTACAACGGCGACCGCGCGCGCAAGGTCAACCTGGTGGATTACGGTTTCCGCCTGCCCTCGGCGCTGGACAACCGGCCGCTGAAGTTCGACGAGTTCGAGAAGAAGATGCGCCAGACCGTGTTCGTCTCGGCCACGCCGGCCGACTACGAAAAGACCCACGCCGACCAGGTGGTCGAGCAGGTGGTGCGCCCGACCGGCCTGGTCGACCCCATCATCGCGGTGCGCCCGGCCACCACTCAGGTGGACGACCTGATGCAGGAGATCACCGACCGCATCGCCAAGGATGAGCGCGTGCTGGTGACCACGCTGACCAAGCGCATGGCCGAACAGCTGACCGAGTTCCTGTCGGACAACGGCATCAAGGTGCGCTACCTGCACAGCGACATCGACACCGTGGAACGGGTGGAAATCATCCGCGACCTGCGCCTGGGCACCTTCGACGTGCTGGTCGGCATCAACCTGCTGCGCGAAGGCCTGGACATCCCCGAAGTCTCGCTGGTGGCGATCCTGGACGCCGACAAGGAGGGTTTCCTGCGCTCCGAGCGCTCGCTGATCCAGACCATCGGCCGCGCCGCGCGCAACCTGAACGGCATGGCCATCCTCTACGGCGACGTGGTGACCGACTCCATGCACAAGGCGATCGGCGAAACCGAACGCCGCCGCGCCAAGCAGATGGCCTTCAACGAAGCCAACGGCATCGTGCCGACCGGCATCAAGAAGGAGATCCGCGAACTGATCGACGGCGTGTTCAACCCGTCGGAAGCGCGCGCCGAGCTGATGGTGGCGCAGGAGCAGAAGAACTACGAGGCCATGAGCGAGAAGCAGATCAGCAAGGAGATCAAGCGCCTCGAGAAGCAGATGCAGGAGCACGCCAAGAACCTCGAGTTCGAAAAGGCGGCGGCGGCGCGCGACCAGCTGCATGTGCTCAAGCAGCAGCTGTTCGGAGCGCCGGGCAGCGATACGGCGGCGGCCTAGGATTGCACGGCGCCGCTTGCCGCGCACTTTGCCGGCAGGCGCGCCTGCATACGCCCTGCGGACGACTCGGGGCCGACGGCCAGCAGATGTTCATGCAGCTCCGCCACGCGGGTGCCGTTCGTCCTGAGTGGCGCCGCAGGCGCGTATCGAAGGCGCGCCGCACTTGCCGTTATACAATCCCGCCTTTCCGACGACGGCCACCCGCAATCTCCCCATGACCACGCCCTCCACTTCCCTGCCCGCCGACCTGCTGGGCCTGATCCAGACCGCCCATCCCTCTTGGCACGCCGCGTTGCGCGCCGGCCTGGAGGCGATCGCCAAGGCCGATCCGGCCTATCTCGGCGTGCTGGCGCAGGACCACTACCTGCCCACCGAAGGGCGCCTGTTCGCCGCCTTCAGGCAGCCCATCGGCGCGGTGCGTTATGTACTGGTGGGCGAAGGCCCTTACCCGCGCGCGGCCAGCGCCACCGGCGTGTGCTTCATGGACGGCGCGGTAGGTTCGCTGTGGTCGGACAAGGGCTTGTCCAAGCAGGTCAACCGCGCCACGTCGCTGCGCAACTTCATGAAGATGCTGCTGGTGGCGGACGGCGCCCTGCAGGCCGGCAACACCAGCGGCGACGCGCTGGCCGGCATCTCGGCCGCGGCCCGGGCCGATACCCAGGGCACCATCCAGACCCTGGCCGACCTGCAGGCCAACCTCGAGGGCCATGGCTTCCTGCTGCTCAACGCCAGTCTGGTGTTCCGCGAACATGTGGCGCCGGTCAAGGACGCCAAAGCCTGGAAACCTTTCTTCGAGACGGTGCTGCGCGCCCTCGCCGAACATGCCAGGGCCGCCGCCGCGCCGCTGCCGACGCTGGTCCTGTGGGGCAAGATCGCAGAACAGCTGCACAGCCTGCCGCTGGTGGAAGACTTCCCGCGCGCCGTGGCCGAACATCCCTACAACCTCAGCTTCATCGAACATGCGGGCATGCAGCAGCTGTTCGGCGCCATGCAACTGTTAGCGCTGCGCCAGGCCTGATTCCGCAGCTCCCCGTGATCCCGCGGGGCCGCCCTGTTCCGGCGCCGCATGCCCGTCGTCGGCCCCGGCCGGGTGAAGCAGCTGCACCATGTCGTGCAAGGCCTGCGCCTGCCGGTGAACCTCCTTGGCGGTGCCGGACAGACGTTCCGAGATATCCGCGCTGTATTGCAGCGCGCCCGAGAACTGCTCCACCGCGGCGTTGATCTGCGCCAGGTCGCGCGCCTGGCGCTGCGAGGTGGCGCTGATGCGCCCGACCAGCTCCGCGGTGCTGGTGATCGAGGGCAGCAAGCCGTGCAGCATCTCTCCGGCTTTTTCCGCCGTGTCCAGGCTCTGGCCGGTTATTTCCGACACGTCCCTGGCGGCCTGCTGCGCGTGCTCGGCCAGCTTGCGCACCTCGCCGGCGATCACCGCAAACCCCTTCCCCTCCATGCCGGCGCGCCCGGCTTCGATGCCGGCGTTGAGCGCCAGCAGGTTGGTGCGATAGGCGATCTCGTCGACGTCGCGCACGGACGCCGCGACATTGCGCATCGCCGCGACCGTGAATGACATCGCCATGCAGCCTTCGCGGGCCTCGGCGTCGGACTTCTCGGCGATCTTCGCGGTCTGCATCGCGTGCTCGTTGTTCTCGTAGATGGCCTCGCTGACGGTGCGCATGGCGGCCGAGGTTTCCTCGATGCTGGAGGCCTGCTGCTGGGTGCTGTTGGCGATTGCCATCGAGGCGCTGTTGAGTTGCCCGGCCGCCGAACTGAGGGCGCCCGCGCGCCGGTGCAGTTCGGCCATGACGCGCGAGAGCGTGTCGGCCATGTGATGCATGGCGGCCAGGATGCTGGTGCGGTCGCCGGGCCGCAGGGGAACATCGTGCGAGAACTCGCCGCGCGCTATGCGGCGGGCGATCTCCGCTACCTCGCGCGGCTCGCCGCCGACGCTGCGCAGGATGCGCAAGCTGACCGCCGGCAGCAGCAGGAGCGTCAACAGCGCCGCCACGCCAGCGGCGGCGACGGTCTGCCACATGCGCCGCGACGCCGCGCCCTGCAGCTCCTCGGCCGCGCCGCCGATGAGGTCGAACTGCTCGGCCTGCAAGATCTGCAGCGACGCGATGCGCTTGCTGGCGATGTCGAACCAGGCGCCCGCGTCCAGCTCCGCGAACGCCCCGGCCAGGGCCGACGCGCGCGTCTCCACTACCTGGCTCCATGCCGGGCTGCCCTGCAAGGCGCGGTAGCGATCGCGCATGGCCTGTGTGGCGAACAGCAGGAACTGCCGTTCATCCCCGCTCTGGGTGCCGATGACGATGGCCACGCCATCCCGCTCCCCCTTGGCGAAAGCGCCGTTGCCGATCACGCCGTTGAGCAGGCCGCGCTCCCGTGCGGCGCCCTCGATCAGGCTGGTCAGGGTGAAGGAAGCGAAGGCCATATCGGTCAGCGCCGGCATCTGCATCTGGCGCAGCAGATGGCTGCTGTCGGCCATCACTTCGCCGATCAGTCCGCTGTATTGCCTGAATGCCGCCTCCGGGGGCAGCCCGGCGTTGTCGATCTGCGCGCGCAGGCGGCGCACTAACTCACGCGGCTGCGCCGCTGCGGGCAGGTCGGCCGAATCCAGCGCGAGATCGGTGCGCTGGCGCGCCTGCATCATCTCCTGCCGCCGATCGGACGCGTTTTCATCCGCCCCGCGCCTGCCGCCCGGCACGCCGTTGCTGCGGCCGCGCTCGACCTGCAGCACGCTGATCAGGCGGTCATTGGCGCGCATGTGCCGCACGCCGGCAGCGGCCTCGCGCATATGCGCCATGGTCGACATGGCGTCGCGCACCAGATAGCCGGACAAGGCCAGGAAGCCGAGCAGCGGCACCGCCGTCAGCACCAGCAATTGCATGTGTAGGCGAAACTTGAACACTTGCCGCACCTCCTTTGCACCAGAGAAGCGACCGCAGGCGAACTACGGTCGGCAAGGCATCGCAACACCGGCGCAGCAAGACTTGTTCCAGCCGCGCTTTCCGGTCAAGCCATCATTGTCTTGCACAACGCCGTTGCCAAAAGAGAAAGCAACGGCGGGAAAACCCGCCTGGAAAGCAGATATGGCGTCCACGCAACGAAAAAAACGGCAGAGGAAATGAAAATGTCCGGCCTGGGCCGGACATCGGGTGCCGTGTCAACGGGGATCAAAACTCTTCCCAGTCCTCACCGCCGCTGGCCTTGGCGGGCGCAGCCTTGGCGGCGGCAGCGGGGGCAGGCGCGGCGGCCGGCCGGGGCGCATCTGCTGCCGCCGCCCCCCTGGCCGGCAGCTTGCTGATGGTCGCGGCGGGCTTGCGGGCCGCGACGGCAGGTCCCTTGCGGGGCGCTTCAGCCGGCGCCGCGCGCCTGTGCGCGCCGCCCTCGTCCTCCAGCTTGAATCCCGCCACCACGCCGGCCAGGTGCGCCGCCTGTTCCTGCAGCGACTTGGCGGCCGCCGCCGCCTGCTCCACCAGTGCGGCGTTCTGCTGGGTGGCCTCGTCCATCTGCGTGACCGCGTTGCCGACTTCGGCGATGCCGGCGCTTTGCTCCTGGCTGGCGGCGCTGATCTCGCCGACGATGTCGGTCACGCGCCGCACGCTGGCGACCACTTCATTCATGGTGGAGCCGGCCTGTTCCACCAGTTGGCTGCCGGCCTCGACCTTGTGCACCGAGTCGTCGATCAGCAGCTTGATCTCCTTGGCCGCCGTGGCGCTGCGCTGGGCCAGCGAGCGCACCTCGGACGCCACCACCGCGAAGCCGCGCCCCTGCTCGCCGGCCCGCGCGGCTTCCACCGCCGCGTTCAGCGCCAGGATATTGGTCTGGAAGGCGATGCCGTCGATCACGCTGATGATGTCGACGATCTTGCGCGAAGACGCATTGATCGAGCTCATCGTCTCCACCACCTGCCCCACCACTTGTCCGCCATGCACCGCGACGTCGGATGCCGAGACCGCCAGCTGGTTGGCCTGGCGCGCGTTGTCGGCGTTCTGCTTGACGGTGGAGGTCAGTTCTTCCATGGCCGAGGCGGTCTCTTCCAGCGAGCCGGCCTGCTGCTCGGTGCGCGCCGAGAGGTCCATGTTGCCGCTGGCGATCTCGCTGGAGGACACCTTCACCGATTCGCTGGCGCGGCGGATTTCCAGCAGCGTGCGCGCGATCTTGTCGGTGAAGTGATTGAAGGCGGTGGAAATCTGCGCCAGTTCGTCCCGGCCGGAGGCATCGAGGCGGCGCGTCAGGTCGCCCTCGCCGGAGGCGATGTCTTCCAGCGCGCTGCGCACCACGCCCAGACGATGCAGCAGGCGGGTGATGGTGAAGGTCAGCAGGACCGCCGCCACCACGATGGCCAATACCGCCAGCACCGCCGACAGGCCCATCAGGGTCCGGATGGAATGCGTGCCTTCGGCATAGTCGAGCGCCACCGCCAGCGACCAGTCGGTGCCCTCGATGGGCTGCACAAAGAGCAGGTACCGGGCGCCGCCGATGACCGCCTCGCCGCCCTGGCGCATGCTCGCCAGCGACTGCGCGCTCAGGTTCTGGTCGAGCGCCGAGACCGGCTTCAGGGCCAGCTCCTTGTTGGGATGGGTGACGATCACGCCGTCCTTGCTGACGATGAAGGCGAAGCTGGACGGCGTCGGCTTGATGCCGGCCACATTGCGCACGACGTTGTCGAGCTGCACGTCGGAGCCGACCACGGCCTGCAAGTTGTCCTTGCCGCCGACGGCCTCGGCGAAGGTCACCACCAGCTTGCCGGTGGTGGCGTCCACGTAGGGCGACGTCAGCACCGGCTTGCCGGCGTTGACCGCCTGCAGGTACCAGGGCCGGCCGGTCGGGTCGTAGCCCGGCGGCATCGGGTGCAGGGCCAGCATGCGCTTGTCGGGATAGCCGATATAAGCGTCATCGAAGGCGCCCGCCTCCATGGCGCCGGCGATGATGGGCAGCGGGTCGCTCTGCTTGAGCCCCTGTTTCATGGCGCCAGTGATGGTGCGCTTGCTGCGCACCCAATCGGCGATATTGGCCGCGTGGCTGTCGGTGAGTTGGGCGGTCTGCGCTTGCAGCGCCGCGAGGGTATCGCGCCTGACGGTGAAGATATTGGCGACACTGAGAATGATCATGGCGAGCGCCACGATCAGGACACAAATCACGATCAAACGCGCGCGTAACGACGACAGCATGGTTTTCCCCTTCTGTATGAAGCAAAACGACGGAACATGTTGTAGTTGTCGACGCCTGCGCGCGTCCGGCTCGGCGCATCCATGAACGGATGCGGCGGCGGCGCTGCGCAATTCCCCCGGCATCGTTGGCCGCGGGCGGCAATCCCCTTCTCTGCGGCTCAATATAGCAGCGACTTATTTCATTGTCATTTCGAAAAGAGGATGTGCTGCGCAAGCGGGGGGCGGCGGCGGCGCGCATGAAAGCGCGCCCGGAAAACAACAAACCCCGCATCAGCGGGGTCTTGGCGGGGAGTGGCAGTTCAGCCTGAACGGCTGCCTGCGCCTGGCATCTGCAGGTCTGGACTGGACATCGATCTGGTCCGTCCGCGGCTCCGGTCTGGCGGAGCCGGTCTCTTTCTATGGTGCCGGAACTCTCCGAGTCCGACATCTTGCTTCAATGGCGTTGCGGCTTCATGCCTGGCTTACCGACCTCATGGCGCGATCAACTTCTCGCCCGAGGGTACTTCCATGCCCGCGCGGGCGCTTCAGATCTGCGATTGCAGCTTCCAGACGGCGTGCAGGTGGCTGTTTTCCAGCTGGCGCAGACGGGTTTCCAGTTCGACGTGGTCGGCGACGCCTTCGAAGTAGGCTGCGTCGTGCAGTTCGTCGGCATTGTTGCGCACCGGCTTCAGGGCGTGGGCCGCGATGATTTGCTGGACGGCGAACTTGGCCAGCTCGACCAGGGCGCGCAAATTGTTAGAAAAACCGGCATCTTTTACAAATATACTAACGGTAGACATGATCTTTACTCACTTATAAACGTTTCGGTGATTGAAGAATAAGGTCGCCCCTGGCTTTTGCAAAGCAACATTTTCCGACACCACTATAAGTTTTTCTAACATCATGTCCTCCTCCCTACCCCCGCTCAAGGCCCTCCGGGTGTTCGAAGCGGCAGTCCGGACGCGGAGTCTGACGCTGGCGGCCAGCGAGCTTTTCATCACCCACAGCGCGGTCAGCCAGCAGATCAAATCGCTGGAGGAATTCTTCGAGCAGCCGTTGTTTTTGCGCCAGTCGCGTGGCGTGGAGCCAACAGAAGCGGCGCTGGCCTTCTACGCCGAGGTCAAAGCCAGCCTGGACCGGATCGCCCTTGCAGCTGAGCAACTGTCGCTGGCCGGCAAGAGCCGCGTGGTCCGCCTGATCGCGGCGCCATCGGTGGCCATGCGCTGGCTGATCCCGAGGCTGTCGCAGTTCCAGATCGACAACCCGCGCATCGAAGTGCGGGTGACGACCACCATGTCGGAGTACTTCGAGGACGTGAAGGATCCCTTCGACGTCATCATCTGGCGCAGCCCGCTGGAGCGCGGCGGCTACGAATGCGTGCGCTTCCTGGACGACGTCTCGGTGCCGCTGGTCTCGCCGCACTTCCTGGAATCGCATCCGATCAAGGTGCCGCGCGACCTGGTCGAGGTGCCGCTGATCCACCTCTCAAGCCGCTCGGCGGCCTGGTCGCAATGGCTGGGCAAGGCCGGCGTGGCGGTGCGCAGGAAGATGCCGGGCACGGTCTACGAACACTTCTTCCTGAGCCTGCAGGCGGCCGCCACCGACCTGGGCGTGGCCATGGGAACGCTGGCGCTGGTGGACGACGACCTCTCGCACGGCCGGCTGATCCAGCTGTTTCCGGAGGTGGTGCTGCATGGGGAGGGGTTTCACATGATGTACCGCAGCTCGGCCGATTCGAACCCGGCGCTGAAGACCTTCATCACGTGGTTAAAGCAGATGGGACAAGCTTCCGCCTTTGATCCGGAGCATACGCATCCGGCGGACTTCCCCGGCGAACACTGAGGCTGAGCGCCTGAGGCCGGGGAAGATTGCCGGCGGATCAGTCCGCCGACTTCAGCACATGCACCGCGCGGTCGGCGATGAGGTCCTTGGACTTTTCACGGTAGTCGGCCATGTGCGGCAGCGTGAAGTGCAGCTTCAGCGCGTCTTCGCTGGTCCACTTCTCGACGAAGGCGAAGGTGTCCGGGCCCATCGGCGCCTGGTTGGGACCGAAGCCGTCGACGTCGATGACCAGTCCGTATTCGATGCAGCCTTCCTCGGCGCGCACGGCGGCGAGGTTGGCGCGGGCGATGTTGAGCAGTTCTTCGCGCTTGCCGGGCTTGGCGGTGATGATGGCCACGACGGTGATGGTGCTCATGCTTGTCTTCTCCTTATGGGGTGCGTTGAAACGCGCCGGGCGTGGGCCCGGCGCGCAGGCCACAAGCATACGCGATTTGACCGGGGCTTGTCGGTCCTCAGTTGAGGCGGATCTTTTCCAGCAGCTGGCCGACGTTGTAGCGCATCAGCGAGAGATAGTCCGGCGCCGGGCCGCCGGCCTTGGACAAGGCGTCGGCATAGAGCTTTCCGCCGGCCGTGACGCCGGCTTCGCGCGCGATCTGCTGCAGCAGCTTGGGATTGGCCATGTTCTCGAAGAACAGCGCCTTGATCTTCTCGGCCTTGATCTGGCGGATCAGGCCCGCCATTTCCCTGGCGCTGGGCTCGCTGTCGGTGGACACGCCCTGCGCGGCCAGAAAGCGCACCTTGTAGCGCGCGCCGAAGTATTCGAAGGCGTCATGCGAGGTGATCACGCGACGCTTGGCTTCGGGGATCTGCGCGAACTGCTGCGCGGCCCAGCTGTCCAGCGCCTGCACCTTGGCGACATAGGCTTCGCCGTTCTTGCGATAGGCGTCGGCGCCCGCCGGATCCAGCCTGGCCAGGGCGGCAGCGACGTTGCGCGCGTAGACGATCACGTTCTGCGGATCCTGCCAGGCGTGCGGGTCATCCTTGCCATGGTGATGGTCATGCCCTTCATGGCCGTGCTCATCATGGTCGTCGTCGGCGCGCTCGCGCGCCTTGATGCCGGCCGAAGCCGTGACGATGGCGCCGCGGTAGTTGGCCGACTGCGCCAGGCGCTCCATCCAGCCTTCAAAGCCCAGGCCGTTGACCACCACCAGTTTGGCGCGCGACACCGCCTTGATGTCGTCCGGCGCCGGCTGGAACACGTGGGCGTCCTCGTCCGGCCCGACCAGGGTGGTGACGGCGATGCGTTCGCCGCCGACATTGGCGACGATGTCGCCCAGGATGCTGAAACTGGCGACCACCGGGATGCGCTCGGCGGCGCTGGCGGAAACGCTTGCCGCCAGCGACAGGCCGGCCAGCAGGAGGGAAAACGGGCGAAGCAGGTTCATGCGGACTCCGGAAGCGAAAAACGAAAAGGGGTTCAGCCCTGCAGGTGCGGCCGGCGCAGCAGGCGCGGCAGCCAGCCGCGCGGCGCCAGCAGCAGCGAGGCGGCATACAGCACGCCGGCGCAGACGATGATCACCGGGCCCGACGGCACCGAGGCGTAGTAGGAAATCAGCAGCCCGGCATAACCGGCGATGGCCGCCTGCAGCACGCTGTTGCACAGCTGGGCCGGCAGGGTGTCGTGCCACAGCCGGGCCGAGACCGCCGGCAGCATCATCAGGCCGACCGCCATCAGGGTCCCCAGGGTCTGGAACGAAGCCACCAGGTTCAGCACCACCAGCATCAGGAAGATCTGCTGGTAGATGGCCCCGCCGCTGCGCCCGCCGCCCACGGCCATGTAGCCGGGGTCGAAACTCTCCAGCAGCAGGCCGCGGTACAGCGCCGCGATGGCCAGCACGCTGGCGCTGGCCACGCCGGCGATCAGCAGCAGGCCCTCGCCGTCCACGCCCAGCACGTTGCCGAAGAGTATGTGCAACAGGTCGAGCTGGGTGCCGTGGCGCGAGATCAGGATCACGCCCAGCGCCAGCGCCACCACGTAGATGGCGGCCATGCTGGCGTCTTCCTTCAGCTCGGTATGGCGGCTGATCCAGCCGGCCACCGCCACCACCAGCACGCCGGCGGCGAAACCGCCGATCGACAGCGCCGGCAATGACAACCCGAAGAAGATGAAGCCCACCGCCACGCCCGGCAGCACCGCATGGCTCAGCGCTTCGCCGAACAGGCTCATGCGGCGCAGCGTGAGCAGCACGCCCAGCGGCGCGCTGCCCAGCGCCAGCGCGAAGGCGGCCACCAGGGCGCGGCGCATGAAGGAGAATTCCTGAAAAGGCTCGATAGCGAACTGGTGGAAAGCGGACCACAGCGTCATTGCAGGCCGCCCTTCTCGCCGGCGCCATGATGATGGCCTTGATGCGGGTGGGCGTGCGCATGGCCGGCGTGATCGTCATGCAGGCGCGACAGCGCCAGCACTTCGCTTTCGCTGACTTCGCAGATGTCCGCGTGTTCGTCCACCGCCTCGGCCATGGCGCGCGCGCGCAGCAGGTTGTCTTCGCACATGACGTCCGCGGTATCGCCCCAGGCCACCACGTTGCGCGCCAGCAGCAGCGTCTGCGGAAAGGCGCGGCGCACCTGGTCGTGATCGTGCAGCACCGCGATCACGGTGCGGCGCTCCGCATGCCAGGCCGAGATGATGCGCAGCAGGTCGCCGGTGGTGCGGGAGTCGATGGCGTTGAAGGGTTCGTCCAGCAGGATCACCTCGGCGTCCTGCAGCAGGATGCGGGCGAACAGCACGCGCTGGAACTGCCCCACCGACAGGCTGGACACCGGCCGCCCGGCAAAGCCGTCCAGGCCGACCGCGGCCAGGGCGCGACGCGCGCGCTCGGCCATCTTGGCGTCGATCCCGCCCCAGTTGCCCTTGGCCTGCCAATAGCCCAGCAGCACGCAATCCAGCACCTTGATCGGGAAGCTGCGGTCGATCTCGGCCTGCTGCGGCAGGTAGGCGATGCGGTGCGCATCGACGTGGGTGACGACGCGCCCGCCATTGCAGCGCACCAGCCCCAGCATGGTCTTGAGCAGCGTGCTCTTGCCGGCGCCGTTGGGGCCGACCACGGCCGTCAGCGAGCCGCGCGCGAAGGCGCCGTTGACGTGGTGCAGCGCCGGATGGCGGCGGTAGCTGACGGTCAGGTTTTCCAGCGAAATCACATCGCTCATGACGGCATCCATGTTCAGCCCTCCCCAAGCGCCCACATCACGCCCAGCCACAGCAGCAGGCATATCGGCAGCACCGCGAGCACGCGCTGCCACCAGGGGCTGGCGAGCACGCCCTGCTTCATCAACAAACGGGAAAGAACCGACACGGCGAGAACCTGACTAAGTAAGTAGAAGCAACAGGGCCCGAACGCGGCGGCAGCGGCAATATGTAGCCCGGCCGTTGCGCCAGCATTCGCAACCCTGTTGCAAAAATTGGGAAAGACCGAATTATAATGCAACCCTGTTGCAGAATGTAACAAGACTGAATTTTTCTGCGGCCCGGGTTCACAATGCCGAGTTTGAGCCGTTCCATCCATGCAGCATCCACGCACCTTGTCCCGCGACAACAATACGGAAAAACGCTTATGTCCCGCCTGACCAAAGCCCTGCCCCTCCTGCTGTCCCCGCTGCTCTGCCTGCCCGCGCTGGCGGCCGACGGCCATGATCACCACGGCAACCATCCGGCCCACGTGCACGGCGTGGGCAAGCTGGACGTGGCGCTGGAAGGCAATACGCTGACGCTGCACCTGGACTCGCCGCTGATCAACCTGGTCGGCTTCGAGCATGCCGCCACCTCCACCCGCGACAAGGACACCGTGGAAGCCGCCGCCAAGATGCTGCGCGACGTCACCCGCATCTTCGTGACCGACGCCGCCGCCCAGTGCAAGCCGGCCGAAGTGCAGCTGGAATCGGCCGTGCTGCCGCCCGCGCTCCTGGGCGAGAAGGCGGTCACCACGCCCGAAGCCGCGCCCAATGACGGCCACGCCGACCTCGACGGCGACTTCACCCTGGTCTGCGCCAGCCCCGGCGCGCTCAATACGGTGGACGTGGCCGGCCTGTTCCGCGCCTTCCCCGGCTTCCAGCGCATCGATGTGCAACTGGCCACGCCCAAGAAGCAGGCCGCTTTCCAGCTGGCGCCGGGCAACAGCGCCATTCCGATCAACTGATCGGGCCGCGCTGCGGCGTCCTGGCTGGGGAGTCAGGCCGTTGACAGCATGCCGGGGTATCATCGCCCCTGCTCCCGAGCATGTCCCTGGCCGTCGCCGTCCCGCCCGGTATCAGCATCGGCATCAGATGCGCGCATCACCAGATTTTCCGCAGCAAGTCCCGACATGAACCAGCCTCAGCAAGACAGCAGCGCGATCAGCCTGCGCGACCTCAGCTTCACCTGGCCCGGCCAGCCGCATCCCGCGCTGGCGCTGGACGAATTGCGGGTGGCGCCGCGCGAGCACGTGTTCGTCAGCGGCCCCAGCGGCAGCGGCAAGAGCACGCTGCTGGCCACCATCGGCGGTATCGTCGCGCCGCAGTCGGGCAGTGTCGCGGTGCTCGGGCAGGCCCTGCAGGACCTGCCTGCCGCGCGACGCGACCGCTTCCGGGTCGACCACATCGGCTTCATCTTCCAGCAGTTCAACCTGCTGCCCTATCTCTCCATTACCGACAACGTGCTGCTGCCCTGCCAGTTTTCCGCCTTGCGCCGCGAGCGCGCCCTGCAGCAGGGCGGCAGCCTGCAGCAAGCTGCGCAATCGCTGCTGGCCGCGCTCGACCTGGCGCCTTCGCTATGGACGCGGCCGGTCACGCAGCTGTCGATCGGCCAGCAGCAACGGGTGGCGGCGGCGCGCGCGCTGATCGGCCGGCCCGAGATCATCGTCGCCGACGAGCCCACCTCGGCACTGGACAGCAACCGCCAGCAAGCCTTCCTCGACCTGCTGCAGCGCGAGTGCGACCACGGCGGCGCCGCGCTGGTGTTCGTCAGCCACGACCTGCGCCTGGCCGAGCGCTTCCACCGGCGCATCGCACTGGAACAGATCAACCGCGCGGCCGCGCCCGAGGAGTCTGCATGAAGCTGCTGCTGCGCCTGGCCGCCAAGAGCGCCTGGAACCGCCGTTTCACGCTGGGCCTGATGCTGCTGGCGATTGCCCTGTCCACCACCATGCTGCTGGGCATAGAACGGGTGCGCCATGAAGTGCGCGCCGGCTTCTCGCAGTCGGTGTCCGGCACCGACCTGGTGGTGGGCGCGCGCACCAGCCCGATCCAGCTGATGCTGTACGCCATCTTCCGCATCGGCGGCGCCACCAACAACATGGGCTGGGACAGCGCGCAGGCGCTGGCGCGCAACCCTGCCGTGGCCTGGACCATCCCGATCTCGCTGGGCGACTCGCACCGCGGCTTCCCGGTGCTGGCCACCAACGGCGATTATTTCCGCCACTTCCACTACGGCGACGGCCATGCGCTGCAACTGGCGCAGGGCCGGCCTTTCGCCGAGGTATTCGAGGCAGTGCTCGGCGCCGAGGTGGCCGACAAGCTGCACTACAAACTGGGCGACCACATCGTGCTGGCGCACGGCATGGGCGGCGCCCAACTGGCCCAGCACGCCGACAAGCCCTTCGTCGTCACCGGCATCCTGGCGCGCACCGGCACGCCGGTGGACCGCACCGTGCACATCGGGCTGGACGGCATGGAAGCCATCCACCTCGACTGGGAAGGCGGCGCGCCGCTGCCCGGCCTGCACATCGCCGCCAACCTGGTGAAAAAGTTCGACCTCACCCCCAAGAGCATCACCGCCGTGCTGGTGGGCCTGAAGAGCCGCGCCCGCGTGTTCGCCCTGCAGCGCGACATCGCCGACGGCGAGGGCTTGCGCGAACCGCTGATGGCGGTGCTGCCCGGCGTGGCGCTGGACCAGCTGTGGGACGTCGTGGGCATCGGCGAGAACGCCTTGCTGGTGGTGTCCGGCATGGTGGTGGTGGTCGGCCTGGCCGGGCTGGTGGCGGCCATCCTCGCCAGCCTGGGCGAGCGCCGGCGCGAGCTCGCCATCCTGCGCTCGGTCGGCGCGCGGCCGTGGGATGTGTTCCTGCTGCTGTCGGTCGAAGGCCTGGGCGTGATGCTGGCCGGCGTGGCGCTGGGCGTGCTGTTGCTGACCGTGCTGCTGCTGGCGCTGGGTCCCACGCTGGCCTCGCAGTTCGGCATCGCGCTGCAGCCTGCGTGGCCTGCCGCCGGAGAATTACAATTGCTGCTCTGGACCGTCGTCGCCGGTTTCGCCGCCAGCCTGCTGCCGGGACTGCGCGCCTACAGGCTGAGCCTGTCCGACGGCCTTACCCCGAGAATCTGAACACCGAGTCCTGCTATGAAAACCCTCTATTGGATAGGCGGCATCGTCGCCGCCGGCCTGCTCGTCGGCACCGGCGTGCGCCTGGCCGCGCATTCCGGCGACGACAAGGATGCCGCCCCCGTCACCAACCCCGCCAACGCCGCCACGGCCGCCGGCCAGCCGCTGGCCAGCAGCGTACCCGCGGTCACCGCCCGCGCCGACGGCGGCAGCACGGTCGACGGCGTGGCCGCCGCCACCGGCGGCCCCTACCAGGTGGGCGACCACCTCAGGCAAAGCGTGACCGACACCGACCAGCCGTACAAGGCCTCCGGCAAGACCGTCAACGGCTACCAGGAAATCGCCTGGGAAAGCCTGATCCCCAAGGACTGGGACGCCATGGCGCCGTTCAAGGGCCTGAAGCTGGACCAGATGCAGGACGACGACCCGCGCGCCGACGCCGCGCTGTGGAAGGCCAAAAAATACTGGAAGCAGGCGCCGGTCGATACCGCGATGGAAGGCCGCGCGGTGCGCCTGCCGGGCTTCGTGGTCTCGCTGGACCGCGAAGGCGAGGCGCTCAAGGAATTCCTGCTGGTGCCCTACTTCGGCGCCTGCATCCACGTGCCGCCGCCGCCGGCCAACCAGATCATCCACGTCAAGAGCGCCAAGGCCGTCAAGGACGTGCGCACCATGGACGCGGTATGGATCAGCGGCGTGATCAAGGTCGAGCGCTCGGATTCGTCGATGGGCGCCTCCGGCTACAGCATGACGGCGGTCAAGGTCGAGCCCTACACCGCGCCGGACAACAACGGCTGAAGCCTCCCCTCTCCATGCGCCGGCCCCGGGCAGCGGGCCGGCGCCTCCCCTTCCCCGCCCCACGCTTATTCACAGATTTTGGTGGCAAGCCTGTGGACAAGGCCTTAACAAGCCAGGCAAGTCCTTGATCGCAAAGGCCTTTTCAATGTCGCGACAAGATGCGGCGAAAAACAGGCAACTCGTCCCGGCGAGGCGAAATCGCCCGCCATTCCTCTCGAACGCCCGCCCTCCGATCCCGCACATATCCACACTTTTTGGTGGCAAGCCTGTGGAAAAGCCGTTAACAAGCGCTCCAAGTCATTGATCGCAAAGCACTTTTCCCTCGCGCGGCAGGACGCGGCAAAAAACAGGCAGGCCCCGGTGAAGGAGAGCACTCTCGCGCCACGCCAACGTTCCTCCCCGGCGCCCGCACAACTATCCACATATTTTGGTGGCAAGCCTGTGGACATCACCTTAAGAAGTCACTTAAGCCCTTGATTGGAAAGCGCTTTGTGCCGGCGTCGCAAAGCCGGGCAAAAAACAGTCAAACGGCGAAAAAACGGGGCTTCGGAGCTGCATGGCCTGGTCGCGACCTGCCATGACATATCCACATTTATTGGTGGCAAGCTTGTGGAAAAGCACTGAACAAGCAAGACAAGCCCTTGATCTGAAACGACTTTCCGCGCGCGCAGCAAAGCGCGTCAAATAGCAGGCAGCCGGACGGCAGCTAGGCCAGGCCGTTCTTGGGTCTCCAGATGCGCCGGCGTCGCACCGGGATATCCACATTTTTTGGTGGCAAGCCTGTGGAAAAACCGTTAACAAGCGCCTCAAGTCATTGATAGGAAAGCACTTTTCATCTGCGCAGCAGGAGCAGGCGTCCGACCCGGCAAAAAACCGCCGCCGCCGGAACGGCGCAGCCCGCCTGGCCGTCCCGGCGGATATCCACACATTCTGGTGGCAAGCCTGTGGAAAAGGCGTTAACAAGCGACTCAAGTCATTGAAACAAAAGGACATTCACTTCCTGACCGGCATCGGGCAAGAAAGCGGCATCGGGGGGAAGGAAAGAAAAGAAGAAAGGGAAAGCCAGAGCGCCAGAGGCGTCACCCGTCCACGGCTCACGACAAACCATGGACGGGTGTGGACGCACCCCGCGCCGCGTGACCGGGTCGGCTTTCGCCTGCCGGGAAGGGAGGATCGCGGCTTCCAACACGTGTGCGTACTGCCGGGTTACAACGCCACTGTCCGGCGTGGGCGTGAAGCTCTCGAGAGAGATCGAATTCGGAACGGGCCTGGCCCGCGGAGAAAAAATAGCCTGCGATGCGCTCGCATCGCAGGCGAAACATCTGCAACAGGTACAGAGGAGACAGGTGGGATATTAATGACCCCGTGTTACACGGGAATGACATCGCGCGATCCGATCGCGCGAAAGAAATTCAGGAGGGAAATACGGCCATGTCACGATGGCGTCACATAGCCCGGTTATCGTTACGGCTCTAGTGCGGTACATGCAACCGATATGCATGATCGCATGGTGTGTTGGACGCTCGTCCAGCACACCCTCCTTCGGAGGCGTCCGCCTCAATTCTCCAAGACACCTGATTGAACAGCGCCAGAGCGACTGCGAACGCCTTGCGGATTACCAGACGCCGTCGATGGCGGTCGCAATCAATTTGATGCGCGAGACTTCGCCCTCGCCACCCTGCAGCGCCAGGTCGTCGGGCATGGACTTGGGCGGCTTGCGGTACCAGTCGATGCAGACCTGGGACAGGTTGGTCAGCGCCTTCTTGGCCATGAACTGCTGCAACAGCTCGCGCGTGAGTTCGAGATTGGGGGCAAGGTGGAAGTCACCCGGCGCTGACAGCGCGGGGACGTCGGCGCTCATGCGGCCGAGGCTCTTCTGGAACATGCGGCGAGGCACCGGGAGCGCGTGGCCCGCCGCGGCGAGCAACTCCTGAAATACCGGCGCCATGAAGTCGATTGCATAACCATCGCATTGAACCCAGGTATGGAATGCGTCATGGTTGCTCGATACGCTGCGGGCGTCTTCGCCCAGCGTGCCGAAGGACAGCGCGCCGCCGCCCTCCTGGTTGATCAGGTAGAACGCCGCGCCTGCAACGGGAAACGCATTGCGTTTATAAAACTTCTTCAGGATCTGTGCCGCGGTGACGCTGAAGAAAAAGCTTGCGGCCGGGATGTCGGCTTCGACGCTCTGGAGCACGGAATGCACGACGCGGAAAATGCGCTGATAGTCGGCCAGCGGAATCAGCGGGCGCAGGTTCTGGGAGGATGGTGATGAGTTTTGCATGCCGCCATTTTCTCATGGAAAAGAACGGGCAAGCCGCTAGGCCGCTTCAGGGAGTGCAGCTGCACACTCCCGCTGCGTGACGCGCATGGGAACATTCGCGGATTCACGACTTGCCGTTCCACCCTCAAGGACTGCTTTACAGCTACTGCTTTGCTACGGGCACTGCCACTACAGGTACTGCTGCTACAGATGCTGCTACAGCGACTACGGACTGCCGGTACTGCCACTACCCCACTACGGGTACTGCGACTGCAACTGCAACTACGGGTACTGCATTGCCTCTGCTGCGATACTTCTACTGCGGCACTGCTACTGCGGTACTGCCATTGCGATACTGCTACTGCGGCTCTATTGCTTCGGTACTTCTACTGCATGCACTTTGCTGCGGATACATCTGCTGCGGTACTGCCACTACAGGTACAAGCGATACTGCGATACCACGACTGCGAACTGCATACTGCAAACTCCCTGCTGCGAATTACGAACTGCGAACTGCGAATTACATGCTGCTCTGCTGCACTACTGCATTGCTTCTACTGCTTGCTGCGAACTCCGGCTTGAGCACCACTACTCTTGCGGATTCCTTGCTGCTACTGCTTCACTTCAAACCATACTGCCACTGCGACTGCCACTCCCCGGCCGCGATCCTCCGCGGCCCTGCTGCATCCCCTTGCTGCTCCCACTCCCCTTCCCGAAACCGTCGTGGTGACTGCTCACGGCCCCGTTTCGCGCCACGGCCTTCCGTTCCCCACGGAACGCCCGGCGCCGCATTCATTCGTTTCGTTCAGACATCGTCCTTGCGCTGACCATGCAGGAAGCAGGTGCAGTTCAGGTCGTGATGCTCGGCGCAGTGGCGCAGCGACTGGCGCACCTCGACGTCGGCGAACATCGGTTCCGGACCGATCTCGGCGCTCGAGAACAGCAGCGCCGACGCGTTCATCGCTTCGGGATCACGACGGCCTGCGTCGTCCAGCGACACTTCCATGCGACCCCACTCGCGGTCGGTCTTCACGAACAGGTACATCAACACGGTGCAGAACATCAGGTAGCTGATGAACATCAGCGTGATCTCACCCGGTACGGATTCGGCGACGAAATGCATGGCGACCTCCTATCAACGATTCATCAACAAGGGTCCATAGTTCAAATCGGCAATTCGTCCTGCTGCTCCGAATCCGGTGATACAGACCGCGTTTCATTGATGCTCATGGTAGGCATTTGGCGACCCGACAACTATCGGGGAATTCCTGATTCTGGAAGGCCGCTATGGCGTCTGCGCCACATAGGGAAAAACCCGAGAAAACGACCCCGAAAACGGATCGCGAAAAGACAGCGCCGGCCACGCGACAGCCAGGGCCGGGCCGGCGCCATGGATGAGCTTGGCGGCGAGCGCAAAGAAGAGCGGAAAAAAGAAAACCCGCTTGGCTTGCGCGAGGCGGGTTCAAACTCAAATGTCCAAGTCCAGGAGGTTTGAGGAGACGGGTTCACTATATCGAAGCAGCTCCCGGACGTGAACGAAACAATCGTCATTCGCTTATTCGCCGGCGGCATAAGCAGCGCCGGCGCGACTTTGCATGCGCTTCAGCCCGGCTTGACCGGCATCCAGCGCTCCACCAGGCGAGTCCAGTAGGCCGCACCCACCGGAATATTCTCGTCGTTGAAGTCGTAGCCCGCGTTGTGCAGCATGGGCTTGCCCTGGCCGTTGCCCACCCGCAGGAAGCAACCCGGACGCTGCTGCAGGAAGTAGGCGAAGTCTTCGCTGCCGGCGATCGGGCCGAACGACGGAATCACGTTTTCCTCGCCCACCAGCTCGGCCGCCACGCCGCGAGCGAACTCGGTCTCGGCGTCGCTGTTGACCAGCACCGGATAGCCGCGCAGGTATTCCACCTCGGCGCGCGCGCCGTAGCTGTCGGCGTGGGTGGCCACCAGCGCGCGGATGCGCTGCTCCAGCAACTCACGTACGTCCTGCTTGAAGGAGCGCACGCTGAGCTCCATCGTCGCGTACTCAGGAATGACGTTGGCGGCATGGCCGGCGTGCAGCGCCCCCACGGTGATCACCGCCGTCTCCATCGGGTCGACGTTGCGCGAGACCACGGTCTGCAGCGCCATCACCAGGCTGGCCGCGGTCACCACCGGATCGACCGAGAGATGCGGACGCGCCGCGTGGCTGCCGCGGCCGACGATCCTGATCTTCACCGTATCGCAGGCGGCCATGAACGGCCCGCTGCGGAACATGAAGGTGCCGGTGGCCACGCCCGGATGGTTGTGGATGCCGAACACGGCGTCGCAGGGGAAGCGGTCGAACAGCCCGTCCTCCAGCATCTTCTGCGCCCCGCTGTTGAAGCCCGCCTCCTCGGCCGGCTGGAAGATCAGGTTCAGCGTGCCGTCGAAGTTGCGCGTGCGCGCCAGGTGTTTGGCCGCGCCCAGCAGCATGGCGGTATGGCCGTCGTGACCGCAGGCGTGCATGGTGCCGTGCTTGCGGCTGGCCCAGTCGAGGCCGGTTTCTTCGTGGATGGGCAAGGCGTCCATGTCGGCGCGCAGGCCGATGCTGCGTGCGCCGCCGCCGGCGCGCAAGGTGCCGACCAGGCCGTTGCCGCCGATGTTGCGGGTCACCGCATAGCCCCATTCTTCCAGTCGCGCCGCCACCAGCGCGGCGGTGTCGGCCTCCTCGAAGGACAGCTCGGGATGCTGGTGGATGTGACGGCGGATGCCGACGATCTCATCCTTGATGTCGTCCAGGTCGGCGACCTGGCACAGCGTATTGGCGTGGCTCATTGTTGTTCTCCGTGGGTATCCGTATAGCTCGGTGCAGGGCCGTGCATGGCCGTCGAACGGCGGCCGTTCAGGCCATCGCCGCGCGGCGTGCCATGACCTGCGTGCCCTGCTCCGCCAGATCCCAGAACAGTCCCGCCATTACCTGCAGCGACTCGCGCGAAACGCTGGCCAGTATATGCTCGTTGGGCGCGTGCTGCGAACAGGCCGGATAGGAGTGCGGCACCCACAGCGTGGGCAGGCCCAGCGTCTGCGAGAACACGTCGTTGGGCAGGGAGCCGCCCAGGTTGGGCAGCAGCGTGGGCTTCTTGCCGCTGGTCTCCTGCATCGAGGCCAGGCCCCAGCGCACCCATTCGTCGTCCGGATCGAGACGGGTGGCGGCGAACTGCACGCCCGACAGCGTGACCTCGACATCGCTGTAGCCGTGGGCGTCCAGATGGGCGCGGATGTTGGCGATGAAATTGGCGTCGTCGCTGCCGACCACGAAGCGGATCTGGCAATGCGCGCTGGCGTGGCCGGGAATGGCGTTGACCGGCGCTTCCGGATTGCCGGTCTTGAAGGCCAGCACTTCCAGCGTGTTCCAGCCGAACACGCGCTCGGCCGGCGTCATGCCGGGCTCGCCCCATTCGGCGTCCACTTCCGGATCGGTGGCGCCGCCGCCGACCTGCACGCCCGCCAGCGCCTCGCGCACGCTTTGCGGCAGCGAATCGGGCAGCAGGCTGGGCACGCGGATGCGGCCGCGACCGTCGACCAGGCAGGAGATGGCATTGGCCAGGCGTACCCCGGGGTTGCGCAGCAGGCCGCCCCAGTTGCCGGAATGGTGGCCGCCGTCGCGCAGGTTGACCTTGAGGTCGAAATTGCAGCCGCCGCGCGAGCCCAGGAACATGGTCGGCGTGGGCGCGTTCACGCGCGGACCGTCGGAGGCGATGAACACGTCCGACTTGAGCCGCTGCGCATATTGCCGGCAGACCGCGTTCAGGCCGGGCGAGCCGGTCTCCTCGCCCATCTCCAGGATCACCTTGACGTTGTAGCCGAGCTTGCCGGCGCGCGCCTTCATCACCTCTTCCAGCGCGGCGAAGTTGATGGTGTGCTGGGCCTTGTTGTCGGCGGTGCCGCGACCGTACCAGCGGTCGCCGTCGACCACGATCTGCCACGGCGAGAGGCCTTCGCGCCATTGCTTGTCATAGCCGCGCACCACGTCGCCGTGGCCGTAGGTCAGCAGCGTGAAGGCCGCGCCCGCCTCGATGCGCTCGCCGATCAGGAACGGGCTGCCGCCGGGCAGCGGGTTCTCGACCACCTCGCAGGCGAATCCCAAACCCTGCAGGTAAGGGATGATCTCCTGCGTCAGGTAGTCGTACAGGATGGGACGGCTGGCCGCCTCCTGGCTCTCGGTGCGGATCGCCACGCGCTTTTTCAGCACCTCCATGAAACGGCCTTCGTCGAAATACGCCTCCACGCCGGCGATCGCTTGTGCTCTGCTCATGCTGCTTCTCCTCTGGGTCTGGTTCAATGTGTCCGTCGGCGACGGCGCAGGCCTGCCTGCCCGCCTGGGCGTCGCCTCTTCGTGTCTGCGTCCTGCTGCAATGGCGTCGTTCAGGCGGCCGCGGCGAGTTCGGGAATGCCGCGCCCCGGGTCGGGCGTCAGCGCCGAAGCCAGCAGCATGCGCGTATAGGGATGCTGGGCGTCGCTGAAGATCTTCTCGCGCGACTGCAGCTCGACGATGCTGCCCTTGTTCATCACCGCCACCCGGTCCACCAGGTGCTCCACCACGCCGAGGTCATGGCTGATGAAGAGGTAGGTCAGGCCGAACTCGGCCTTCAGGTCCAGCAGCAGGTTCAGGATCTGCGCCTGCACCGACACGTCCAGCGCCGAGGTCGGTTCGTCGCAGATCAGGATGTCGGGGCGCAGGATCAGCGCACGCGCGATCGCCACGCGCTGGCGCTGGCCGCCGGAGAGCTGGTTCGGATACTGGCCGTAGGTGCGCTCGGGCATGCCGACCAGGTCGAGGATCTCGCGCACCTTCCGCTCCTGCTCGGCGGCGTTGCCGATGCCGTGCAGCTTCAACGGCAGGCCGACGATCTGGGCCACGGTCTTGCGCGGGTTCAGAGACGAATACGGATCCTGGAAGATCGGCTGGATATGGCGCGCGTTCTCGCGGCGCCGGGTCGGGTCAACCTCCTGGCCGTTGATCAGCACGTTGCCCGAGCTCGGCTCCAGCAGGCCCAGCAGCATCTTGGCCAGGGTGCTCTTGCCGCAACCGGACTCGCCCACCAGGCCCAGTGTCTCGCCCCGGTACAGGCGCAGCGACACGTCGTTGACCGCCTTCAGCGGCACCGGCGCCTTGAACATGCCGCGCTTCAATTGATACACCTTGGACAGCGCGCACAGCTCCAGCGCGATGTCGCCCTCCGGCGGCTCGGCCGGCAGCATTTTTCCCAGGTCGCCCATGTTCATGCCAGCACCTCCATCTTTTCGGTTTGCGCCATCGCGTCCAACTTGTGGCAGCGCGCGTAGTGCGGCGCGGCCGGGCCGCCCTTGTCTGGCATCGGCGGATCGGTCTCGCAGACCGCGTCGGCCAGCGTGCAGCGGTTGCGGAAGGCGCAGCCGCCGACATTGCCGACCAGGCTGGGCACCACGCCGGGAATGGCCTGCAACCGGCTGCCCGGCAGCGTCTTGCCGCGCACCGGGATACAGTTGAGCAGGCCGCGCGTGTAAGGATGGCGCGGTTGTTCGAACAGCTGGCCGACGTCGGTGGTCTCCACCACCTGGCCGGCGTACATCACCGCCACGCGGTCGGCGATGCGCGAAACCACGCCCAGGTCATGGGTGATGAAGATGACCGCGGTGCCGAACTCCTGCTGCAGCTCGCGGATCATGCGCAGGATCTGCGCCTGGATGGTCACGTCCAGCGCCGTGGTCGGCTCGTCGGCGATGATCAGGTCGGGGCTGCACATGAGCGACATGGCGATCATCACCCGCTGGCGCAGGCCGCCGGAGAGCTGGTGCGGATACTGGCGCAGGCGGTCCTCGGCGTTGGCGATGCCGGTGCGGTGCAACAGGTAGATGGCGCGCTCGCGCGCCTCGACGCGCGTCACGCGCGGCTGCTGCAGCATCGCCTCGCACAGCTGGTTGCCCAGCGTATAGGCCGGATTGAGCGAGGTCATCGGCTCCTGGAAGATCATCGACATGCGCTTGCCGCGCAGCTGCATCAGCTGCTTCTCGGCCATGCCGTTGAGGTCGGTTCCGTCGAACAGGATATGGTCGGCGCTGCACTGCGCGCGGCGCGGCAACAGGCCCATCAGCGCCAGCGAAGTCATCGACTTGCCGCAGCCGGACTCGCCCACCAGGCACAGCATCTCGCCGCGCCGGACCTGGAAGTCGATGCCGCGCACCGCGTGCAGCATGCCGTTCTCGGTGGGCAGGTCGACCTTCAGGTTTTTCACGTCAAGCAATACGCTCATGGCACTCTCCTTAGCGGCGCTCAAAATCGGATCAGTTGCGACCATCGGGCGCATTGACGTCGCGGATGCCGTCGCCCACCAGGTTGATGGCCAGCACCAGCACCGCCAGCGCCAGGCCCGGAATGACGATTACCCACGGCTTGAAGAACATGTAGGACTTGCCCTCGGACACCATCAGTCCCCACGACGGCGTCGGCGGCTGCACGCCCAGGCCGAGGAAGGACAGCGTCGCCTCCAGCAGGATCGCGTGCGCCATCTCCAGCGTGGCCACCACGATCAGCGCGCCCATGATGTTGGGCAGGATCTCGCGCACCAGAATGTAGGGCGTGGAGGCGCCGATGGATTTGGCCGCGGCGATGAATTCGGCGTCGCGGATCTGCTGCGTGGCCGAGCGTGTGACCACTGCGAAGCGGTCCCACAGCAACAGGCCCAGCAGGATGATCACCACCTTCAGCGAGCCGCCCACCAGCGACGCCATCGCCAGCGCCACCAGCACCACCGGCATGGCCAGGCGGGTGGTGATCAGGTAGCTGATGACGGCGTCGGTGCGCCCGCCGAAGTAGCCGGCCAGCACGCCCAGCGTGGTGCCGATCAGGCCCGAGATCAGCGCCGCCGCAATGCCGATCATCAGCGACACGCGGGCGCCGTAGATCAGCCGCGAGAGATAGTCGCGGCCCAGCTTGTCGGTGCCGAGGATGTGCTCCCAGCTGCCCTGCGCGTTCCACACTGGAGGAATCAGGCGCGCCGAGACGTCCTGGTTGAACGGGTCATGCGGCGCCAGCAGCGGCGCGAAGATCGCCGCCAGCACGATCAGCAGCAGCACGGTCGCGCCCAGCGTCAGGCCGCGGTGGCCGATCAGGCGGTTGAGCTTGCGGCGCCAGGCCGGCGCCGGCCTGATCGCGCCCTGCAGCAGCGCGCCCGGCTGCATGGTGGTGGTAGTGGTGGTCATGTCGGTTCCTTCGCGTCGTGGTTGGCGGCGAATCTGGCAATCATCCGGAAAAGATCAGCGGGTGCGGATGCGCGGGTCGAGCAGCGCGTTGATGATGTCGGCCAGGAAAGTCAGGCCGATGTAGAACATGGCGATGATCAGCACCACCGCCTGTACCACCGGATAGTCGTTGCGGGAGATGGCGTCCCAGGCCAGCTGGCCCAGGCCCTGCATCGAGTACACCGACTCGATCACCACCGAGCCGCCCAGCATGAAGCCCAGCTCCACCGCCGCCAGCGCCACCACCGGGATGACCGCGTTGCGCAGCGCATGCTTGAACACCACGCGCGACTTCGACAGGCCCTTGGCGCGCGCGGTGCGGATGTAGTCCGAGCCCAGCACCTCCAGCATGCCGGAGCGGGTCAGGCGCATCATGGCGGGCATCGCGTAGTAACCCAGGGCGACCGCCGGCAGGATGAAGTTTTCCCAGCTCTCGTTGCCGGCCACCGGCAGCCAGTGCAGGCTCACGGCGAAGATCAGGATCAGCGTCAGGCCGAACCAGAAGCTGGGCATGGCCTGCCCCACCACCGCGATCATCAGCGCCACCCGGTCCAGCCAGCTGTCGCGGTAGATGGCCGCCAGCACGCCCAGCGGAATGGCCACCAGGATCGCCAACAACAAGGCGCTGCCGCCCAGCTTGAAGGTGATCGGCAGGCGCTCGGCGACCATTTCCATCACCGGGCCGTTGAAGTAGAAGGAGTTGCCGAAGTCCAGGTGCACCGCCTTGGAAAGCCAGTCCACGTACTGCGTGGTCATCGGCTTGTCCAGTCCGAACTGGACGCGGATCTGCTCGACCTGGGCGGCGGTCGACTCCGGCCCCGCGATCGCGGTGGCCAGGTCGCCCGACATGTGCAGCAGCGAAAAACTGACGATGGACACCGTCAGGGCCACGCACAGGGCGATGGCCAGGCGGCGCAGGATGAATATCAACATGGCGGCGTTCCCTTCATCAGGAAGATCGTGGCTGCGCGACAGGGGTCGCGCGCCGGACAGACGGTGCTTGCAAGTTGCGCGCCTGCCCGGCGCTCAGGTGCTGCTGACGGCTTATTTCCAGCTGGCTTCGTAGAAACGCGGCAGTTCGTCCGGATACCCCTGGAACTTCAGCTGCGAATTGAACGCGTAGAAGGTCGAGTAGGAGAACAGCGGCGCCATGTAGGCGTTCTTCGAGATCAGCGCCAGCGCCTTGGAGTAGTTCTCCTTGCGCACCGCCGGATCGGTCGAGGTGTCGGCCACTTCCAGCCACTGGCGGGTCTGCGGATCCTTGGTGATGTCGTCGCTGCCGCCCTTGAAGAACACGCTGACGAAGGCCGAGGCGTCGTTCATCGAGTACGAGCCCCAGGCCTGGAAGGTCAGCGGCGTCTTGCCGTTGCGGTATTCGCCCTGCAGCGCCGCGTACTTCATGTAGTGCAGGCGGGCACGGATGCCGACCTTGTGCAGGTCGCCGATGATGGCCTCGGCGAACTCGCGCTCGCGGTAGGCGTAGATATCGGTGTCGAAGCCGTTGGCATAGCCGGCCGCGGCCAGCAGTTCCTTGGCCTTGGTCGGGTTGTATTCATAGGTCAGCGCGGCCTTGGCGTCGCAACCGAACTGCGTGCGGAAACAGGCCGTGTACAGCGGCTGGCTGCCGCCGCGCACCAGGTTGTCGGCGATGCCCTTGCGGTTGATCGCGTAATTCACCGCCTGCCGCACGCGCAGGTCCTTGAACGGCGAATTGGGCGAGGAGGCGCCGGTGGCGTCGATGGTCACGAAGCCGGCGCGCATGGTCTCGCCGCTTTGCACGGTGACCTTGGGATTGCCCTTGAACGACTCGGCCTGGTCGGCCGGCACGCGCCAGATCCAGTCGACCGCGCCGGTCATCAGCTGCGCGGTGCGGGTCTCGGGATCGGGGATCACCATGAACTTGATGTTGCCGATCTTGGGTTGGCCCTGCGGGCTGTCCTTGAAGTAGGCGGCGTTCTTGACCAAGGTCACGCCCTGCCCCGGGGTCACGCTGGTGACCTTGTAGGGACCGGTGCCGATGGGCGCCTTGGCGAAGCCTTCCAGCCCGACCTTCTTGAAATAGGCGCCGGGATAGATCGGCAGCGGGCCGGCCAGGTATTCAAGCGCGGCCGGGAACGGGCGCTTCAGGTTGATGCGCACCTTGTAGTCGCCGAGCTTGTCGACGCTCTTGATCCACTCGGTGTTCTGGCGCGTGACGGCCTTGGATTCCGGCGTCACCACATAGTTGAAGGTGAACACCACGTCGTCGGCGCTGAACTTGTCGCCGTTCTGGAACGTCACGCCTTCGCGCAGGTCCAGCACCAGCGCGGTGGGCGACTCCCACTTCCAGGCGGTGGCCAGCTGCGGCTTGTATTCGTTGGTCTTGGGATCGCGATAGACCAGGGTGTCCCAGATCAGGTGGGCCAGGATCACGCCCTCGCGCAGGTTGTTGTGGTACTGGCTGATGTTTTCGACTTCGCTGTCCGACGCGTACACCAGTGTGTCGTTGGCTTTATTGGCCATCGCCGACAGCGACGCGGTCGCTCCCGCCACCAGCAGTGCACATCGCGACCAGCCAAGTAAAGATTTCTTTAGTGCGTTCATTCCAACCCCTTCGTTCGATAAGAGAAATTTGAAAAAACAGCGACGTCGAGGGCATACTAGGTCACGTTTTATCGATGCCACAATAAGCAAATTCCTATGCCTCCGTTGCCAAAATCAGATGGCTCGGTTTGTGCACCACAATGTGATGGGGCGCGCAAAACCCGCATCGCAGCTGGGTCATAGGCGAACGAGCAGGTGCAGCAATTTTCCCGGCAGGATGGCGACGCCGGCTGCACCAAAGGCGTGAAGCCCGCACCAAATAAACCGTTAAAAATATTTTTCAACCAGGCAAGAAAGAGGCACGCGATGAAGTCCCAGCATCTGCAAGATACCGCCCTGCGCTATTTTCTGGAGGTGGTCCGCTGCGGTTCCATCAGCGAGGCGTCGCAGCGTCTGAACGTGGCGAGCTCCGCCATCAGCCGCCAGATCAGCAGCCTGGAAGAAACGCTGGACACGGTGCTGTTCGAGCGCCGGCCGCGCGGCATGGTGTTGTCGGCCGGCGGCGAGATGCTGGCCGCCCATGCGCGCAAGATGGCGCTGGAGGCCGACCGCGTGGTGGCCGACCTGCAGGCCCTGAAGGGCTTGCGCAGCGGGCGCGTGCGGCTGTCGGCGTCGGAGGGTTTCTCGATCGACTTCCTGCCGCGGCTGATCAATGCCTTCCAGAAGAAGTATCCGGGCTTCGTGTTCCAGCTCTTCGTCGGTGCGCCGGCGGCGGTGTCGCGCCAGGTGCGCGAAGGCAACGCCGACATCGGCCTGACCTTCTCGCGCCTGCCCGAACCGGAAATCAAGGTGGTCCACCGCCAGCCCGGCCCGATCGCGCTGGTGATGCGCAACGACCATCCGCTGGCGCGCTTTCGCCATATCTCGCTGTCGCAGATGCGCCCCTATCCGATGGCGCTGCCCGACCCGACCACCACGCTGCGCCAGCTGTTCGACATCGCCTGCAGCCGCCAGCAGGTAGTGATCGAGCCGGTCATGACCAGCAACTACATCCAGGCGCTGCACAACTATGTGCTGGACAACGACGCCCTCTCCATCACCGGCGAGGTCACCGTGCGCTACCGCATCGCCAGCGGCGAGCTGACCATGCGGCCGATACGCGACTGCCCGGACGACGGACGGTTCGTCGAGGTGCAGACCCTGGCGGGACGCACGCTGCCGCGCAGCGTGGAGATTTTCCTCGACTACCTGGTGGCGGAACTGAGCAAGGATTTGTAAGGAGGTGCGGCCTCAGTCGCGCTGCATCTCGACGATGGCGCCGCGCATGGGATGGAACATCGCGCGCGTCTGGGCAGAAGCCGCGACGGCAATCTGCACCGGCTCACGCCGTTTGACCTTGACGAAGGAATTGGCCTGCGCGGAGGCCGGGGCGGTATCGGGCGAAGGCAGATCCCCGAACGCCTTGAGCCTGCCCTCGAAGGACTCGGTCGGACGTTCGCTCGGATAGATACGGCCTTGCCTGTCGGTCGCCTGCGTCATCTCGGTCAGGCGTACGAGCGCACGCTGGCCGACATGCAGCTTCTTGACATCAGCTTCTTCAAAGCGGGCGATGACGATGACCTCCCCGTTTCCCTGGTCCGCCACCGGCGCCGCTTCCGCCAGCGCGGACGACGGCGCCACGCTGGCATCGTCGGTGCGCGGCGGCGAACAGGCGACCAGGGCCAACGCCAGGGGCATCAACAGGAGCGCCGATGACAGGCGCCGGCGATGGGACGGGAAGGCAAAGGTGGCGGTCATGGCAATGCGGGCAACGTTGCGTGGTTGGAGGAACCCGTCAGACCGCCGGGCTTCACGTCGGTTCCGGCGACCAGCCCAGGCCCAGCGCCTTCTGGATGCCGACAAAGCTGCGCGTCAGGTTGGCCTCGGCCTGCAGCAGGTTCTGCTGCGCGCTGAGTTGCTGGCGCGTGGTGTCGAGCACCTCGATCAGCGTGCCGGTGCCGGCCGCATAGCGTTGCCGCGCCAGTTCCAGCGCGCGGTCGGCCGAAGCCTTGGTGCGCGCCACGGTGGCTACCGTCACGCGGCCGTAGCGAAAGCGCGAGAGCGAATCCTCGGCATCGCGCAGCGCTTCCAGCACCGCCTGGCGATACTTCATCTCGGCTTCGTCGCGCACCCGCTCGGCTTGCGTGACGCGCGCCTTGGCGCGGCCGAAGTCGAGGAAATTCCAACTCAGCATGGGCGCGCCGATGGCGGCGAAATCGTCCAGCCTGGTCAGGTCCGACGGATGCGTGCCGCCCAGGCCGATGACGCCGAACAGCTTCAGGCTGGGATAGCGCGCCGCCTCGGCCTGGCCGATCTTGGCGGTGTCGGCGGCCAGAGTGCGCTCGGCCGAGCGCACATCGGGACGACGGCGCAGCAGCGAGGTCGGATCGCCCACCGCCACTTGCGAAGGCGGCAGCGGCACCGGCGCGGCGGCGGCCAGCTCGCCATCCAGCGCGCCCGGCTCCTGCCCCAGCAAGGTGGCCAGCTGGTTCAGGTAAGCGTCACGCTCGGCCTGCAGCGGCACCAGGTCGGCGCGGGTGCCGTCCAACTGGTTCTGGATGCGGATCTGGTCCAGCGAAGATGCCGTGCCGCGCTCGACGCGCTGGCCGGTCAGCTTCAGCATGTCTTCCTGCGCCTTGACCGACTGCTCGCCCAGCGCCAGGCGCTGCTGGCGGTCGCGCAGGTTGATGTAGGCGTTGGCCACTTCGGCGGCCAGGCTGACCTGGACGTCGGCCAGCGAGGCTTCGGCGGCCTGGGCGCTGGCGCCGGCGGCCTGCACCGCGCGCCGGTGGGCGCCGAACAGGTCGATCTCCCAGGTGGCGTCGAAGCCGAGGTTGTAGAGATTGACGCTGGTGGGTGAAGACGACGACGAGGACGAACCCGACAGGTTCAGCGGCGGCAGGCGCGCATGCGCCGCCAGCGCCGAGGCGCCGACGGTGGGCGCCGCATTGGCCTGCTCCAGGCCCAGCGCCGCACGCGATTGCAACAGGCGCGCACGCGCCACGCCGAGGTTGGGATTGGCTTCCAGCGCACGCTGCACCAGGCTGTTCAACAGGGGATCGTTGAGCCCTTCCCACCAGCGGTTGGACGGCATGGCGGCATTGGCGTCGGCGCCGGCGCGCACGAACTGGCCGCCCCTGGCGGCATTGGGTGCGGCGTCCGGCGGGCCGGCGTAGTCGGGGCCGAGCGCGCAACCTGCCAGCAGCGCGGCGGCGGCCAGCGCGACCAGGCGCGCGGCGGGGAGAGAGTAAATATCTTTACGCATAGTCATGATCAGTGAGACGCCACCGGTGCGGCGTTGGTCGGCAAGGGGCGCAGGAACAGCACCAGCGGTGTGACGCAGAGAATGGCCACGCCCAGCAGCCAGAACAGGTCGGCATAGGTCATGGTCAGCGCCTGCGCCTGGATGGTGCTGCCCAGCAGGCGGATGGCGGCATCCTGGCTGCCCAGCAGGTGGCCCTGGGCGGCGATGCTCGATTGCACCAGCTCGGAGTTGGCCGACAGGCTTTCTTCCAGGCGACGGCTGTGCAGCCACAGCCGCTGGTCCTGGATCACGGCGATGCTGGCCAGCGCCAGCGAACCGCCCAGGTTGCGGGCTGCGCTGTACAGGCCCGACGCATCGCCGGCCTGCGAAGCCGGCACCGAGCGGATCGCCGCCTGGTTCAGGAACAGCATGGCCAGCACCGTGCCCACGCCGCGCATCAGCTGCGAGGCGATGAAGGAGCCGCCGTACGACAGCGGGCTGAGGTCGGTCTCGATGAAGGCCGACAGCGCCAGCAGCAGAAAGCCCGTGCCCACCGCAATCCGGATATCCACCAGCCGCATCAGCATCGGCGTAAAGGGCATCATCAGGATCATCGGCACGCCCGAGAGCAGCACCACCCAGCCCGATTGCAGCGAGTTGTAGCCGGCGATGCCGGAGAGGAACTGCGGAATCACATAGGCGGTGCCGTACAGCGCCACGCCCACGATCATCGCCATCATCACCACCGAACCGAACTGGCGGTCGCGCAAGAGGCGCAGCTGGATCACCGGATGCCGGGCGCGCACCTGGCCGATGGCCAGCAGGATGAAGCCCAGCACCGACATGGCGGCCAGCCAGCGGATGTCGGGCGAGGAGAACCACTGCTCGCGCTCGCCCTCCTCCAGCACCACGGTCAGCCCGCCCAGCCCCAGCGCCAGCCCGGCGATGCCGAACCAGTCGGCCTCGGCCAGCTGCTCGAACTTGGGACGTTCATAGGGAATGGCCACCAGCAGCAGCGTGATCAGTGCCGCGCCCACCGGCAGGTTGATGAAGAAGGCGTAGTGCCAGCTGACGTTCTCGGTCAGCCAGCCGCCCAGCACCGGCCCCAGCACCGGGCCGAGGATGGCGGTGGCGCCGAACATGGCGTTGCCCACCGGCTGCTGCGCGCGCGGCAGCCGGGTGGCGATGATGGTCATGGCGGTGGGGATCAGCGCGCCGCCGGTGAAGCCCTGGCCGACGCGACCGACGATCATCATGGTCAGCGTGGTCGACAGGCCGCACAGCACCGAGAACATGGTGAACAGGCTGGCCGCGGCCAGCAGCAGCACGCGCAAGCCCAGCAGCCGCTCCAGCCAGGCCGACATGGGGATGATCACGATCTCGGCCACCAGGTAGGCGGTGGCGATCCAGGTGCCTTCGGTGCCGGAGGCGCCGATCTCGCCCTGGATGGTCGGCAGCGAGGAGTTGACGATGGAGATGTCCAGCGTCGCCATCAGCGCGCCCAGCGTGCCGGCCGCGACCGCCAGCCAGGCGGCGGCGTCGGCCTTGTCGCCGGGCGCCGGCAGCGGCTTCACGGCTTGGCCCGCGCTGCTCACTTCTGCGCTCCGGCGGGCGCGACGCCGGCATTGGCTTCGCTGTTGCGCTCGCGCTGCGCGCGCAGCTCATCCTTGGCGGCGATGGTGTTGACTTCCACCGTCACCGACAGGCCGGCCACGAACAACTTGCGGTCCTGCGCCGACGCGTCCACCGCGATGCGCACCGGCACGCGCTGGACGATCTTGGTGAAGTTGCCGGTGGCGTTCTGCGGCGGCAGCAGCGAGAACTGCGCGCCGGTGCCGGGCGAGATGCTTTCCACATGGCCCTGGAATTCCAGGCCCGGCAAGGCGTCCACCTTGATCACGGCGGGCTGGCCGATGCGCATCATGCCGATCTGGGTTTCCTTGAAGTTGGCGGTGATGTAGAAGTTGCTGGGCACCACCGTCATCATGCGCGTGCCGGCCGAGACGAACTGGCCGATGCGCACCTGCTTGTCGCCGATGCGGCCGTCGACGCTGGCGCGCACTTCGGTGGAACCGAGGTTGACGGCGGCGGCATCGTACTGCGCCTTGGCGGTTTCGCCCTGGGCCTGCGCCTGGCGCACCTGGGCCTGGATCGAATGCACGCGCAGCTGGGCCGCATCCAGCGCGGCGCGACGGGCGGCGACGGTCGATTTCGCCTGGGCCGACTGGTTGCGCAGCGTGGTCAGGCGCTCGCGCGTCTCGGCGCCGGAAGCGGCCAGCGGCGTGTAGCGCTCCACTTCCGCGGCGGCGAAGCGGGCATCCTCTTCGGCCGACGCCAGTTGCGCGCGGGCCTGGTCGATCGCGGCCTTCTGCTCGGCCAGCTGGGCCTTGGCGGCGTCTTCGCTGGCGGCGGCGGCGTCGATCTGGGCCCTGGACTGCGCGGCCTGCGCCGAGTAGTCGCGCGGGTCAATCTTCAGCAGCGGCTGGCCGGCCTTGACCTCCTGGTTGTCGGCCACGAACACCTGCTCCACATAGCCGTTGACCTTGGGCGACACCGTCACGCTGTCGGCGTAGACGAAGGCGTCGTTGGTGCTTTCCAGGTACTTGCCGCGGAACTGGTAGTAAAGGATCCAGGCCGCCACCACCACCAGCACGATCACCATCAGCGAGCGCAGCACGAACCTGGCGCGCGGGCTCATGCGCTTCTTCTGCTTGCCGTTGCCGTCACCGTTGCCGTTGTTCTGCGCCGGGTTCTGCCCGGCCCCGGTATTGCTTGTTGTGGCGTCTGTCATCTTTTTTGTCCTAATATCGGTTCTGCCCCGCCCTGGCGGAGCGACTTGTAAATCCTGGGCAACGGCTCGCTGAAACGGCCGGCGCCCGAATTAATGAGGTACCATATGATATGGTATCCGAGAAAATCATGTCCACCAGCTTTACAAACGACTACACCGAAGCCGCCGACGCCCTGCGCGACTTCTACCTGCGCTCGCACCGCGCGCTCGACAAGCTCCTGGCGGCCCAGGGGGCGTCGCTGGCGCGCACCAAGATGCTGGTTCACATCGGCCGCAACGGCCCGGTGCGCTCGACCGACTTGGCCGAGGCATTTGGTTTCGCGCCGCGCACGATCACCGAGGCGGTCGACGGCATGGAGCGCGACGGCCTGGTGGAAAGAGTGGCCGATGCGGGCGACCGCCGGGTCAAGCACATTTCTTTGACCGAATTGGGCAAAGAAGTGCTGTGCTCATCCGAGCCGGTCAGGAAGCGTTTCGGCGAGCGCCTGTTCGACGCGCTCGACCAGCAGGAGACGCACAAGCTGGCGCTGCTGCTGAACAAGCTCAACGGCAGGCTGGCGGAACTGGAAGTGGAATTTTCGGCGCAAGCGCAGGCGGCCGCGGAGGCCGGCGCAGGCAAGCGCGCGCGCAAGTGACGGTAGACAGGCGATGAGTTTGGGAGCGCCGCAGTGACAAGCAAGGCGGATCTCGAACGCCGGAAGGTTCCGGCATCCACCGCCCCGTGGTCCCGACGAGAGTCAGGATCCGGCGTCGTTTGGCAAACGCCGGGACATGACGAACGCCGCAGGATCCCGGCCTGCGCCGGGACGGCCATGCTGCGTCAGGTTCAGAAAGACTTCAATCAACGACCGGCGAACTGGTCGGTCGCCCTGATGAGCTTGTCCAGGATCCCCGCCTCGTTGTAGGCGTGGCCGGCGGCGTCGATCAGGTGCAGCTCGGATCCCGGCCAGGCCTTGTGCAGGTCCCAGGCCGACTTGGCCGGCGTGGCCAGGTCGTAGCGGCCCTGCACGATCACGCCGGGAATATCCTTCAGGCGCGACGCATTGGCCAGCAGTTGGCCTTCTTCCATGAACCCCTTGTTGAAGAAGTAGTGGTTCTCGATGCGGGCGAAAGCCAGCGCGAACAGCGCGTCGTTGAACGAGTCGATCAGCCGCTCGTCGGCCACCAGCGTGATGGTGCTGGCCTCCCAGCGGCTCCAGGCGCGCGCGGCCTGCAGCTTGGCGGCCTCGTCGTTGCCGGTGAGGCGCTTGCGATAGGCGGTGACCAGGTCGCCGCGCTCACCCTCGGGAATCGGCGCGAGGAACTCATCCCAGCGGTCCGGCGCCATCCACGACGCGCCTTCCTGGTAGTACCAGTCCAGCTCCTTCTGGCGCAGCAGGAAGATGCCGCGCAGCACCAGCTCGGAGACGCGCTCGGGATGCGTCTCGGCGTAGGCCAGCGCCAGCGTGCTGCCCCAGGAGCCGCCGAAGACCTGCCACTTCTCGATCTTCAGCATCTCGCGCAGGCGCTCGATGTCGGCCACCAGGTCCCAGGTGGTGTTGGCCTCGAGATTGGCGTGCGGCAGCGAACGGCCGCAGCCGCGCTGGTCGAACAATACGATGCGGTATTTTTCCGGATCGAACAGGCGGCGGTGCGAGGGCCCGCTGCCGCCGCCGGGGCCGCCGTGCAGGAACACCACCGGCTTGCCGCGCGGGTTGCCGCACACTTCCCAGTACACGCGATGGCCGTCGCCCACATCCAGCAGGCCCTTGTCGTAGGGTTCGATGGGCGGGTAGAAGCTGCGCAGTTGCGATTCGTCGGACGCGGGGGAAATGGCTGCAGATGTCATTGATGATTCCTCATGGGTTGCTCATGGACAGGACGGTAACCAGTATAAATCCTGTCAGCAGATCCTTCATTCGACCACGAGTTCTGTATTGTTCTTCACTTCGTTGAGCACGAAGAAGGACCGCAGCTGCCGCACGCCCGGCAGGCGCAGCAGCGTATTGGCGTGCAGCCGGTTGAAGGCCTGCAGGTCCTTCACGCGCAGCTTGATCCAGTAGTCGAATTCGCCGGCCAGCAGCAGGCACTCCTGCACCGCGGCGATCTCGCGCACCGCCTTCTCGAACTCGGCGAAGCTCTCCGGCGTGGAACGATCCAGCACCACCCCCACCGTCACCAGCACCGGCAGGCCCAGTTTCTCGGGGTCGAGGATGGCGCGCACGTCCTTCACGTAACCCTCGTCCATCAGGCGCTTGGTGTGGTTCCAGCAGGCCGTGGCGCTCATGCCCAGCTTCTTGGCCAGCTCGGCATTGCCGATGCGGCCGTCCTTCTGCAGCGCCTTGAGGATGCGCTTGTCCATGCGGTCCAGTGACATGATGATTCTTCCTCTATTGTTAAATTTAATGAATTTTTATTCTTCACAATAAAAAATCATCGATTTATCCAACCGAATAATGGCACAAATTCGGAAACACCATTTAAACCGCCAGGCGTAAAGTTGATCCCGGCGATTCGATGCGGATCGGACCAATTTCCTGAACTGAACCTGACCCGGAGCACCCCATGCTGGCACTCGACAAACTCTTCCCGCGCAAGACGCTGGGCTTCTTCCCCTCCCCCATCCACAAACTGGAACGCCTGTCCGAAATGCTCGGCACCGAGATCTGGGCCAAGCGCGACGACGTCTCGTCCGGCCTGGCCTTCGGCGGCAACAAGATCCGCAAGCTGGAATGGCTGGTGGCCGACGCCCTGGCCAAGGGCTGCGACACCCTGGTTTCGATCGGCAACATCCAGTCCAACCATACGCGCCAGGTGTGCGCCGCCGCCGCCGCGGTGGGCATGAAGTCCTACACCGTGCAGGAAACCTGGCTGGAATGGGATGACCCGGTCTACGACAAGGTCGGCAACATCCTGCTGACCCGCATCATGGGCGGCAACCCGATCATGGCCGGCTACGGCTACTCGACCACCGAGAAGGACACCTGGGCGAAGGCGCTGGAAGAAGTGCGCGCCAAGGGCGGCAAGCCGTATCCGATTCCGGCCGGCGCCTCCGACCACCCGCTGGGCGGCCTGGGCTACGCCAACTTCGCCGACGAGGTGGCGATGCAGGAACAGCAGCTGGGCATCTTCTTCGACAACATCGTGGTGGCGACCTGTACCGGTTCCACCCAGGCCGGCATGGTGGTGGGCTTCGCCGCGCAGGACAAGCGCCGCCGCGTGATCGGCATCGACACCGCCGACGACGAGGCCATGACCCGCCGCGCCGTCACCAAGATCGCCAACGACACCTCGGAACTGATCGCCTCCAAGGGCGGCAAGAAGGTGGCGCTCAAGGACGCCGACATCGAGATCATCCCCGACTACAGCGGCCCGGCCTACGGCCTGCCCAGCGAGCAGACCATCGCCGCCATCCGCACCGCCGCCGAGATGGAAGCCATGCTGACCGACCCGGTGTACGAAGGCAAATCCATCGACGGCCTGATCGACATGGCCAAGAAGGGCCACTTCAAGGGCGAGCGCGTGCTGTACGTCCACCTCGGCGGCGCGCCGGCGCTGAACGCCTACTACAAGGCCTTCGAAGATCCGGAAAACCTGACCAAGCTGGCGCGCGAAGCCCGCTTCAAGGAATAAGCGCCAACGCGCTTGACGGCATGCGCCGCGGCACACCACCCGCCGGCGTAGACCGTGGCAGTACCGCCGCGCGCGACCCGCGCGGCATTTGTTTGTCCCTCCTTTGTCCGCTCCCGGCGCGTGATGAACGCCTCCGGGAGCGTTTTTTCTGAAAGACGCTCGGACGACATGCGTTCCCCATGAAAACGGCCCGCAATAACGCGGGACGTTCTCCTTCGGAAGACAGGCAACTCAGGACAAGACAGCGATACCGTGTTTCCTCACCGCGTTGAGCAAGGTGCGCGCCATGCCGCTGGGCTGCTTGGCGCCCGACTCCCACTGTTTGATGGTCGATTCGCTGGTACCGAGGTAGCGCGCGAAGACGCTCTGGCTGAGGTGGTTTTCATTGCGTATCGTGCGCACGTCCTCGGCAGTGAGCGCAAACTCGGAAAGGCACATCCGGTCGAAATTGCGCATCGTCAGGACATCGATCCCGCCTGCCGCGTGCAGGTCGCGCGCAGCACTGTGCACGGCATCCATGGCTGCGCTGCGCGGGCGCGGCTGCCCGCGTCCGGTTGCATAGGCGGCCGGCATCTGCCTGGCCTGCACGGTTGCGGCACGCGGTTTGATTTTTTTCTCAGCCATCGCTTATCTCCAGCAAAACTCCCTGCTCCACCAGCAGATCCAGGCGATGCCGGTCCAGCTTCGCATACGCGTCCGACAGCCTGCGAAACGCCTGCAATTCGTCGCGCCGTATGTTTGACCGGTCACTCTTGGCGAACAGGAATACAAAAAAAAATGCCCGCCGCTGCGCGCCAGCACGATGGCCCGGTCGGCGTTACGGCTGAGGCGTTTCTTCCATACGCCGCCGCCCAGGTCCTCGCCCTGCCCCTTGAGCAATTGCCCGACGGCCGCGCGCAGCTCGCCATCGGGAATCTGGCTGCGGCGCGCCTCACGGGCGAACCAGCGGGATTTGAAAACACGACAAATCCCTTCGTTTTCGACACGCGGGGGCGACAGTCTTGGCATGCGCAATCAGTACACTCAGTGTACCACTCAGGTTTCAGGAAGAATTGCAAGACACGGAACTTAGCGTGTTCTCGCTGCAAAACCGCCACATCTTTGTTCATTGCGCCGACATTTCCACCGACTTCGATTCCACCCCGCTTGATCAGCATCAAAGCCCCTCCCCGGCTTCACGCGTACCTTTCGTTCGTCATCACTCATCAGGTAGAAAAGCCGTGAAAAAAATCGTGACCATCGCTGCCGCCGCTGCGGCACTCACTTCCGCCTTCGCTGCTCCCGCCTTCGCGCAGGAAGCGCAAAGCCCTTGGCTGGTGCGCGTGCGCGCCGTCAACATCAGCCCGGACAACAAGTCCGACCCGGTGGGCGGCACCGGCGCGTCGGATCGCCTCACCGTCAGCTCCAAGACCATTCCGGAAATCGACATCAGCTACTTCTTCACGCCCAACATCGCCACCGAGCTGATCCTGACCTATCCGCAAAAGCACGACGTGCGCCTGGACGGCCAGAACATCGGCACCTTCAAGCACCTGCCGCCGACGCTGCTGCTGCAGTACCACTTCACGCCGGAGTCGCGCTTCTCGCCCTATATCGGCGCCGGCATCAACTACACCCGCATCTCCAACGTCGATGTGCTGGGCGGCTCGGCCCAGCTGGACAACCACAGCTTCGGCGGCGCGCTGCAGGCCGGCTTCGACGTCAAGATCGACAAGCACTGGCTGGTCAACTTCGACATCAAGAAGGTCCAGATCCGCAGCGACGTGATGGTCGGCGGCACCAAGATCAGCACGGTCAAGATCGATCCGTGGCTGATTGGCGTCGGTGTGGGTTATCGTTTCTGAGGTTCTGAGGTATTCTTGCCGGACCCAAACGGCGCGATCCGTCATCACAGATGACCGGTCGCGTTGTTTTTTGGGGTCCCCGATCCGCAGAGGCAGCCGCCACGGCAGCAAGAGACGTTCACCCAGCAAGCTTCTCCGCACCACAGTCCACCGCAAGAAGAGGTAATACGATGTCCACGACTTCGCAAACCACACCGGTCGCCCCCGGCGCACCGATGCCCCACCGCAAGATCATCCGCTCCTGGGTGATCCCGATCAGCCGTCGCAGCACCGCCATCGCGCTGCTGCTGTCGGCCATCGACTTCAGCCTGTTCGGCCTGGGCCTGGCCGCCATCATCTGGACGCCCTGGATCCTGGCCAAGATCGCGCTGGGCGTGGTCACGGGCTTTATCATCGGCCGCCTGTTCATCCTCGGCCACGATGCCTGCCACCAGAGCTTCACGCCCAACCGCAAGCTCAACACCTGGCTGGGACGCCTGCTGTTCATGCCCTCGCTCACGCCCTACAGCCTGTGGGCGGTGGGCCACAACGTGGTGCACCACGGCTACACCAACCTGAAGGGCTTCGACTTCGTCTGGCAGCCGCGCACGATCGAGGAGTTCCGCGCCCTGCCGCGCTGGCGCCGCCAGCTGGAACGGATCTACCGCAGCGGCTTCGGCCCCGGTCTCTACTACATGATCGACATGTGGTGGAAGCGCATGTACTTCCCGTCCAGGAAGCAGATGCCGACCCGCCGCGCCGAGTTCATGTGGGACGGCGTGCTGGTGACGGCCGTGGCGGCGGTCTGGATCGCCGGCCTGGCCTGGGCCGCGCAGGCCACCGATCAATCGTTCTGGGGACTGTTCATCGCCGGTTTCGCCATTCCCGTGCTGTTCTGGAAGGCGATGATGGGCTTCGTGGTCTACGTGCACCACACCCACACCGAGGTGGCCTGGTACGAAGACAAGGTGACCTGGGCGGCCGCCCAGCCCTTCGTCTCCACCACCGTGCACCTGACCTTCGGCCGTTACTGGGGATCGCTGCTGCATCACATCATGGAGCACACCGCCCACCACGTCGACATGAGCGTGCCGCTGTACCGCCTGAAGCAGGCGCAGAAGAAACTGGAAACCATGCTGCCCGGCCGCATCGTGATCCAGAAGTTCTCGTGGAAGTGGTACTTCGACACCGCCCGCCGCTGCAAGCTGTATGACTTCAAGCGCCTGTGCTGGACCGATTTCCGCGGACGTCCCACCAGCACGCCGCTGCCGATGCCGGAAGCATCGGCTGCCGCCGGCGAGGCCTGAACGCGGGCGGCCAACGCCCCGGCAACACCGGCATCACGCTTTCACTTTCAATAACAAGACGGCCGCATGGAAGGGCAGTCGCGGGTCCCCGGTAAACCCCGCGATGCCGCCCACTTTCCCCCATCAAGGCCGCACCTCTCCCCTGCTTCCTCGTTCTTCCTCACGCGTTTATTTCCGGGCAACACCGGTGTCGCCGGCAGTGCGGACGATTACTTGGACCATGTTTGATCTGGGACAAGAAATGCCGTCTGATTCAGGAATAGCGCTGTTTCACACCTGTCCCGCAGACTTAAAATTGAAGCCATCAAAGATCGCAACATGTCTGCCGGGAACATCGTATGACTCAGTCTTGCCACTCCGCCTCCAATGCGGCGCCTGCCGCGCCTGCCATTTCCACCGTCACGCAGGTCTCGCCGCTGATCGCCGCGCGCGAGGCCGCCAGCAGCTCCGCCCTGCGCAGCTGCACCGCCTGCGGCATGCACCAGCTGTGCCTGCCCATGGGCCTGGATGAATCCGACATGAAGCGCCTGGACAAGATCATCGGCCGCCGCAAGGTCGCGCGCGACGACTTCCTGTACCGCATCGGCGACCGCTTCACGGCGCTCTACGCGGTGCGCGTGGGCCACTTCAAGACCTACCAGGAAAACCTCGACGGCGACCGCCAGATCACCGGCTTCCAGATGCCCGGCGAGCTGCTGGGCATGGACGCCATCAGCACCGAGCAGCACCAGTGCGACGCCGTGGCGCTGCAGGACAGCGAGGTGTGCGAAATCCCGTTTGCGCGCCTGGAGCAATTGTTCGGTCAGATCCCGCACCTGCTGCGGCACTTCCACCGCATCATGAGCCACGAGATCACCAGCGAGCAGAACGTCATCATGCTGTTGGGGAACATGCGCGCCGAGCAGCGCTTCGCCGCTTTCCTGGTCAATCTGTCCTCGCGCTATGCCGCGCGCGGCTATTCGTCGACCCGCTTCCAGCTGCGCATGACGCGCCAGGACGTGGGCAACTACCTGGGCCTGACCATCGAAAGCATCAGCCGCCTGATCTCCAAGTTCCGCAAGCAGGGCCTGCTCGCCGTCGAGCAGCGCGACGTGGAAGTGGTGGACCTGGCCGCGCTCAAGCGCCTGGCCGCCGGCGCGGAAACCTGCGCCCCCGCTCCCGCGCGCGCGGCGCTCTGACGCCCGTCCCCTCCTACGCGAACCGGCGCGGCCGCCCTTCCGGGACGGCCCGCGTCAGGCGCAAGGCCAGCAGGCCGCACGCCGCGAAACTTCCCCAGAAGCAGAAGAACCCGATGCTGTAGGCGCCCAGCGCGTCCCACTCGCGGCCGGCGGCCAGCGCCAGCTCGTTCGGATCGAATACGGAAAAGAAAAGACCTTCGGCCGCGATGGCCATGAGGAACGCCATCCAGCCGACGATGGCGGTGTTGCGTAGCGTCTTGCGCATTGCCGTCTCCTCCAGGTGATGTCCGCGGCGGGATGCCGCCGGACCTGTGCCGGTCTTGTGGCCGGCTTCATGGATGCAGTGCCTTCAGCTTAGCGCGCTATTCGGCCGGCGCATAGGCCTCGGCGCTCATTTCCACCTGCCGCTGTTGCGGCCAGCTCCAGCTCCCGTGCAGGCGCCAGGCGCGGCTGCCGTCCTCGGCCACCAGGCGCCAGCGCGCCTGTTCGAGCTCGTCCACCGGCACCGCGAAACTGCCGTCGGCCGCGGCCTGCGCGATCAGCGCGCGGTCCTTGGCGGGCTGGGTCGGATGCACCAGGCTGAGGAAGAGCGTGCGCCCTTGTTCGCCGGCGGCGGGCATCTGCTTCATCTGCACGCGGCCGCGCAGCAGGCGCGCGGCCGGGTCGTAGGACAGCGCGATCTGCGCGCCCAGGCGCCAGGCCTCGCGGTCGCGCCGCAGGTCCTTGTTGATGGCCTTGCCCTGCTTGTAGTAGTCGTCGGCCACCAGCGCGTCGCCGCGCACCACGGCCAGCCAGACGGTAGACAGGCCGGCCACCACCACGATGGCCGGGCCGGCCATCAGCAGCCAGGGCCAGCGATGGCGATACCAGGGCGCGCCGGTGGCGCCGGGAGACAAACTTGGAGATGCGCTTTGCATGGTTTCCTCACAGGGTTGGGGTCAGCGGCGCGGGACGATGAACACGGCCTTCTCGCTCACGTGGAGCGCCGGCTCGTCCTCGGCCTGCAATTCGAAACGGATCTTGTTGGAGCCGCTCTCGCCGGCGCCGTGCGGCGCGCGCACGCGCACCGGCACCGACAGGGTCTGGGTCGCGGCCACTTCGATCGCGTCGGCCGGCGCCACCGCCAGGCCATTGATGCCGGTGGCGCTGATGCGGTAGCGATGGCCGCGCTCGTCGGTGTTGATGATCTGCAGGCGGTAGACGTTCTCGATGATGCCGTCCTCCACCTCGCGCCCCATCGAGCCGCGATCGCGGATCACGTCCAGCTTGACCGGCGTGCGGATCCACAGCGAACCAGCGAACAGCGCGACCACGGCGCCCAGGATGGCGGTGTAGATCAGGATGCGCGGACGCAGCAGGCGGCGCCGGATCGCGGACGCCGGCAGACGCTGCTCCACCGCGTTCTCGGTGGAGTAGCGGATCAGCCCGCGGGCGCGCCCGATCTTGTCCATCACGCTGTCGCAGGCGTCGACGCAGGCGGCGCAGCCTATGCACATGTATTGCAGGCCCTGGCGGATGTCGATGCCGGTCGGGCAGACCTGCACGCACAACGTGCAGTCGATGCAGTCGCCGGCACGGCCTTCAGCCTTGGCAGCCTTGGCCTGCGGCATGCGCGGCTCGCCGCGGCCGCCGTCATAGGTGACGATGAGCGAATCGCGGTCGAACATGGCGCTCTGGAAGCGCGCGTAGGGGCACATGTACTTGCACACCTGCTCGCGCATCCAGCCGGCGTTGCCGTAGGTGGCAAAGCCGTAGAACAGGATCCAGAACATCTCCCAGGGGCCGAAGGCGAATGCCGCCAGCTCCGGCAGCAGCTCGCGCATCGGCGAGAAATAGCCGACGAAGCTCATGCCGGTCCACAGCGCCACCGCGCCCCAGGCCAGGTGCTTGGCCGACTTGCGCCACAGTTTGTCGAACGACCAGGGCTGGCGGTCCAGCCGCATGCGCGCGCTGCGCGTGCCTTCGATGCGACGCTCTATCCACATGAAGATTTCGGTGTAGACCGTCTGCGGACAGGCGTAGCCGCACCACACCCGCCCCGCCACCGCGGTGAACAGGAACAGGCCGAAGGCGCAGATGATCAGCAGCGCCGCCAGCCAGATGAAATCCTGCGGCCACAGCACCAGGCCGAACAGGTAGAACTTGCGCGCGCCGAGGTCGAACAGCACCGCCTGGCGGCCGTTCCAGTTGATCCACGGCAGGCCGTAGAACACCAGCTGCGTCAGAAACACGCACAGCCAGCGCAGGCTGGCGTAGCGTCCCTTGATCTCGCGCGGATAGATCTGCTCGCGCGCCTCGTACATGCGGATGACCGCGTATTCTTCCCTGCCCTGGCTGGGAGGAGGCTTGGCCCCCTTGGCTTGCTTGGAATTCATCTGATGCCTTCGAAGAAACCCGTCGTCCCGGCGGCGCGTGTCGCGCCTCGTGAGCGGAGCACCACCGCCGGGTTCCCGCTTGCGCGGGACGACAGGAAGGTATTACTTTGCTGCTGCGTTGCTCGGCCTGTTCGACAGGCTCCACACATACGCCGCCAGCACATGCACCTTGGGCTCGCCCAGGAACTCGCCGAACGCGGGCATGGTGTTGTCGCGGCCCTTGTTGATGGTTTCCTTGATGGTGTCGATGCTGCCGCCGTAGAGCCAGATCTTGTCCGACAGGTTGGGCGCGCCGATGGCCTGGTTGCCGCGGCCGCCGGCGCCGTGGCAGGCCATGCAGGCGCCGAACTTGGACTTGCCCAGCTCGGCCTTGATCGGGTCATGCGTGGATTCCGACAGGCTCAGCACGTAGTTGGCGACGTTGTCGACATCCTTGTCGCTGCCCACCGCCGCGGCCATCGGCGGCATCACGCCGTGGCGGCCCTTCATGATGGTTTCCTTGATGGTCTCGGGGGCGCCGCCATGCAGCCAGTCATCGTCGGTCAGGTTGGGGAAGCCCTTGTTGCCGCGCGCATCCGAGCCGTGACACTGGGCGCAATAGGTCAGGAACAGCCGCTCGCCGATGGCATGCGCCTGCGGGTCCGCCGCCACGGCCTTGAGATCCTGCTTCATGAAGCCGTCGAACAGCGGGCCGTACTTGGCGTTGGCAGCCTTGACGTCGTCGTCGTGCTCGGAGGTCGACTGCCAGCCCAGCGTGCCGGCGAAGTTGCCAAGGCCCGGATAGGCCACCAGGTAACCGACCGAGAAGAAGATGGTGATATAGAACATCCACATCCACCAGCGCGGCAGCGGGTTGTTCAGCTCGGTCAGGTCCTCGTCCCAGACGTGACCGGTGGTGGAGCCGGCGACCGGCTGGTCGCCCTTCTTCACCTTCCAGGTCGACTGCTGCCACAGCAGCAGGCCGCAGCCGAGAATGCCCAGCACGGTGAGCACGATGATCCAAATGTTCCAGAAACCGCTGGTGAAATCAGCCATGGCGCGCCTCCTCGTCTGCTTGCGCGGCCGCGGCCGGCTGGCCGACGTCGCCGTCGAGGAAAGGCAGCATCTCGGCCTGCTTGAAGTCGGCTGGCTTGTGGCTGACGTAGGTCCACCAGAGGATGCCGGCGAAGGTGATGAAGCTGGCCAGCGTGATCAGGCTGCGCGCATCAGTGAAAAATTCAGTCATGGTCTTATCTCTCCGCCTTGATCAGCACGCCCAGTCCTTGCAGGTAGGCGATCAGCGCATCCTGCTCGGTCTTGCCGGCCAGCTCGGCCGGCGCATTCTTGATCTCTTCTTCGGTATAGGGATCGCCGATGCGCTTCAGCGCGCGCATGCGCGAGACGATGTCGTAGCGATCCAGCTTCGTCTGCTCCAGCCACGGATAGGCCGGCATGTTGGACTCCGGCACCACGTCGCGCGGGTTGTGCAGGTGGGCGCGATGCCATTCGTCGCTGTAGCGGCCGCCTACGCGCGCCAGGTCAGGACCGGTGCGCTTGGAGCCCCACTGGAACGGGTGGTCGTAGACCGACTCGCCGGCCACCGAGTAGTGGCCGTAGCGCTCGGTCTCGGCGCGCAGCGGGCGGATCATCTGCGAGTGGCAGTTGTAGCAGCCCTCGCGGATGTACACGTCACGGCCGGCCAGGCGCAGCGCCGAGTAAGGCTTGAGCCCGGCGATCGGCTCCGTGGTCGACTTCTGGAAAAACAGCGGCACGATCTCGGCCAGGCCGCCGATGCTCACCACCAGCAGCACCAGGCCGATCAGCAGCCAGGGGTTCTTTTCGATCCATTCATGCGAAAACTTCATTCTCTTCCCCAATCAGTGCGCAGCGCCGGCGACGGCAGGAATCGGCGCGACCGCCAGCGTGGTGCCGCGCATCGTGCGCCAGGTGTTGTAGGCCATGACCAGCATGCCGGCCAGGTACATCAGGCCGCCCATCAGGCGGATGACGTAGTACGGATAGGTCGCCTTGACGCTTTCCACGAAGGTGTAGGTCAGCGTGCCGTCGCTGTTGACGGCGCGCCACATCAGGCCCTGCATCACGCCGGCGATCCACATCGCGGCGATATAGAGCACGATGCCGATGGTGGCCACCCAGAAGTGGATCTCGATCAGGTCGCGGCTATACATCTGGGTCTTGCCCGACAGGCGCGGGATCAGGTAGTACATCGAGCCCATGGTGATGAAGCCGACCCAGCCCAGCGCGCCGGAATGCACGTGGCCGATGGTCCAGTCGGTGTAGTGGGACAAGGCGTTGACGGTCTTGATGGCCATCATCGGGCCCTCGAAGGTGGCCATGCCGTAGAAGGACAGCGACACCACCAGGAACTTCAGGATGGGATCGGTGCGCAGCAGGTGCCAGGCGCCCGAGAGCGTCATCATGCCGTTGATCATGCCGCCCCAGGACGGCGCCAGCAGGATCAGCGAGAACACCATGCCCAGCGACTGCGTCCAGTCCGGCAGCGCGGTGTAATGCAGGTGGTGCGGGCCGGCCCACATGTAGGTGAAGATCAGCGCCCAGAAGTGCACGATCGACAGGCGGTAGGAGTACACCGGCTTATTGACCTGCTTGGGGATGAAGTAATACATCATCCCCAGGAAGCCCGCGGTCAGGAAGAAGCCCACCGCGTTATGGCCGTACCACCACTGGATCATCGCGTCCTGCGCGCCGCTGTACATCGAGTACGACTTGGTCAGCGTGGCCGGCATGGTCATGCCGTTGACGATGTGCAGGATGGCGACCGCGATGATGAAGGCGCCGTAGAACCAGTTGGCCACGTAGATGTGCTGCACGCGGCGCTTGACGATGGTGCCGAAGAACACCACCGCGTAGGCCACCCACACCACCGCGATCAGGATGGTCAGCGGCCACTCCAGCTCGGCGTATTCCTTGCCGCGGGTCAGCCCCAGCGGCAGCGAGATCGCCGCGCCCACGATCACCAGCTGCCAGCCCCAGAAGGTGAAGGCCGCCAGGAAATCGGAGAACAGCCGTACCTGGCAGGTGCGCTGGACGACGTAGTAGGAAGTCGCCATCAGCGCGCTGCCGCCGAAGGCGAAGATCACCGCATTGGTATGCAGGGGCCGCAGCCGGCCGAAGCTCAGCCAGGGGATCCCCATGTTCAGTTCTGGCCATGCCAGCTGGGCGGCGATGAACACGCCGACCAGCATCCCGACTACGCCCCACAGGATGGTCGCCACTGAAAATTGGCGAACCACCTTGTAGTTGTAGCTATTTTCTTTGCTCACGAAACTCTCCCCACTGTGTTGAGTACTGTCCAGTGCGAGCTTACGGGGAGGGGCTCCGGGCGGTATTGACGTGTATCAAAATGGGGAGAGGCAGCCAGGAACCGGGCACGCGATGCGGCGCCATGCGGCCGATCCGCCACGGCGCGGGGCGACGGGCCGGTCGTGGCGGCGGAGGTGATTTCAAACCGGCAACAGTTATCGGGATTGAAGCGGAGGGAGCCAATCATTTTTTCCGCCTAAGAACATGCAAAAACATTCTTAGGCATCCGCAACCGGGGGCGCTCTAATAGCAGACCGATCCAACAACGCATCAGGCAAGGAAACGCCCGCATGGCCCCCGACATCTTCTGGTTTCTCCCCACCTCCGGCGACACCCGCTATCTCGGCACCTCCGACTTCGGTCGCGCGCCGACCATCGATTACATGCGCCAGATCGCCGTCACCAGCGAGAACCTCGGCTACGACGGCCTGCTCATCCCCACCGGCGCATCCTGCCTGGACCCGTGGGTGGTGGCCTCGAGCCTGGTGCCGGTGACGCACCGGATCAAGCTGCTGGTGGCGCTGCGCACCTCGCTGGGCGGCCCCGGCCCGTCGGCGCGCCAGGCCGCGACGCTGGACCAGGCCCTCAACGGTCGCCTGCTGCTCAACGTGGTGCCCGGCGGCGACGCCACCGAACTGGAGGCCGACGGCGTGTTCCTCAAGCACGACGAGCGCTATGAAGCCGCCGACGAATACCTCACCATCTGGCGCCGCCTGCTGCAGGGCGAGACGGTGGACTACGAGGGCAAGCATTTCCGCATCAACAAGGGGCAGGTATTCCACCCGGCCGTGCAGCAGCCCTACCCGCCGCTGTACTTCGGCGGCTCGTCGGACGCCGCGCACGAGCTGGCGGCCACGCATGTGGACGCCTATCTCACCTGGGGCGAACCGCCGGCGGCGGTGGCGCAGAAGATCGCCGACGTGCGCGCACGCGCGGCCAGGCGGGGACGCACCGTGCGCTTCGGCGTGCGCCTGCATGTGATCGTGCGCGAGACCGGTGAAGAAGCCTGGGCCGATGCGGATCGCCTGATCAGCAAACTGACCGACGACGACATCGCCAATGCGCAAAAGAACTACGCGCGCATGGATTCGGTGGGACAACGGCGCATGGCGGCGCTGCACGGCGGCCGGCGCGACAAACTGGAGATCGCGCCCAACCTGTGGGCCGGCGTAGGCCTGGTGCGCGGCGGCGCCGGCACCTCGCTGGTGGGCGACGCCGCCACGGTGGCCGAACGCTTGCAGGAGTATGTGGAGCTGGGCGTGGACACCTTCGTGCTGTCCGGCTATCCGCACCTGGAGGAATCGATACGTTTCGCCGAACTGGTGTTCCCGCTATTGGGGAAGAAGGCGGTTACCTTGCGCGACCGCGCGCAGACCGGCGGGGCCTTCGATATCCGCGCGGCGCGCTCTGCGTCCTGAGTTGCCGCGCTGCGCTCGTGGTGGCGCGATGCGCGGCGAAAGACAAAAAAACAAAGACGCCGGGACCCGGCGTCGTTCACGCTACCGTCAGACCCGCCCTGCCAGGTCTGACGGAGACAGCCGTCAGGACACCAGCTTGATATAACCCGCAGCGTCCAGGAAACCCTCCGCCGAAAACGGCACGGCGGGCTTCAGCCTGAAAATCCACTGCTCGTAAGGCGCGCCGTTGATGGCGTCCGGCGTCTGCGCCAGCGACTCGTTGATGGCCACCACTTCGCCATCGACCGGCGCATGCAGGTCCGATGCCGTCTTGTTGGACTCGACGATGCCGCATTCGCCGCCGCGCTTGAACTGCTTGCCCACGGCCGGCATGTCCACATAGACCAGCGTCCCCAGCTGCTCCTGGCCGAAGTCGGTGATGCCGACGGTCAGCGTGCCGTCGTCCTCCACCTTCACCCATTCGTGGGTTTCCGCATAGACGAGATGATCGGGAATCAGCATGGGGTCTCCTTTGCTTTCTTGGTCAAAAAATCAGCCTTCGGCCTTGCTGCCGTCGGGGAACACCGGCTCGCCCAGGTTGAGCATCAGGCGGTTGGCCCAGGCGAAGATGGCCACCGAGTGGATCAGGTCCAGCACTTCGATGTCGCTCAGGCCGACATCCTTGAGCGCCTGGATCTGCTCGGGACGCACGTCGTCCGGACGCTCGGTGAGGTCGATCGAGAACTGCACGATGGCCTTCTCGCGCGCGTCGATGCCGGAGCCGTGGGGATTGTCGAACACCTGCTGCACCGTGTCGTTGCGCTTGGCGTATTGCTCGAAGCGCTGGGCGTGCACCGAGGCACAGTACACGCAGCCGTTCACGCGCGACACCACCAGCGAGCCCAGCTCGCGCTCGGCGCGCGACATGCCGCCGGGGGCGTACATGATGGCGTTGAAGGCGTTCGAGCGCTGGCGCAGGATGTCCGGCTGGTGCACCAGGAAGAGGTAGTAGTCCGAGCTCTTGGCCTTGACGTTGCTCTCTTCCAGCACCTTGACCTGGTCTTCGGTGGCGCGCTCCAGCTCGACGACGTCCAGCCAGGCGTCCCAGTCCAGCGATTCGTTGGTGAAGCCGTTCGATTTGACGATCTCAGTCATGTCCGTTCCTTTGCTCAGTTGGCAGCGGGCGTCGACACGCCGGCCAGTTTCATTGCCTTCAGGCCGGCGATCACGCGCAGCTGGTAGGAGACGAAGGCGATCAGCTGCGACAGCGCCACCACGGCCGGCGTGCTGATGCCGGCGGCCGGCAGCTTCTCGATGGCGGCCTTGTCGCCCTCGACCGGGCGCTTGGTCAGCGCGCGGGTGAAGACCAGCATGGCGCGCACGCGGGTGTGCTGCGCGCCGTCCAGCTGTTCCGGCTCGCCGCTCTCGGCGGCCGCCAGTTGCGCGGCATCGGCCGAGGCCGCCAGCGCGCGCTGGCGATAATGCGCGGCCAGGTCGGCGGCGCCGGCCAGGCGGCTGGCGTACAGCGCCACCAGCAGGCGTTCGTCCAGGCCGATGCCTTCCAGCGCCGGGTCGAACAGGGTGTCGTAGCTGCCTTGCGACGCCACAGCGACTTTGTCGCGCTGGTGGCGCAGGGCGTGCAGCGGGCTGCCGGCCTCAACGCCGGCCAGCTGGTCGATGACATCGCTGTTGATGTCGTAGACGGGAGTGCTCATGGGGAATCCTTTTGAGATGAATGCTTGTCGACAGCCTCGCGCAGGAACGCCTGCGCCTGCTGCCACGAGTCGAAATCGGCGCGGGCGTTGGCCCGGGGCTCGCCGCCGCCGGTGCTGATGCGGCCCGAGACCGGATGCGCGTAGGTGGTCTGGGTGGTCGGCACGAACGGGAACAGGATGGAATGGCCGGCGTCGACGTAGTTGCGCCACACCACCGGCCACGGGTGCGCGACCTCGACCAGCTTGTCGCTGACGATCTTGCAATACAACGCCGAGGGCCAGGAGCCGTCGTCGGTGGCCGACAGCAGCAGCACCGGCGCGGTAATGCGCTCTACGGGAATACGCGCCCGCGCCACCGCCTCCGGATCGGCCAGCGCGGTCAGCATCGCCAGTTCATGGCGGTGCGGCGACGGGCCTTCGTCGAAGGGCTTCCAGCTGGCGGTGCGGTTGTCCTGCCACTGATGCGGCAAGGGCTGGCCGCGCAGGAGCCAGGTCGGCCCTTCCCGGCCGACCGCCGGATCGGCCGCGTTCTGGCCGCTGTGCACCAGCGCGCTGGGCACATAGGCCAATACCGCCGAGACCTTGCCGGGGAACACCGAGCCCAGCAGCAGCACCAGCTCGCCGCCGCGCGACTGGCCGCTGATGGCGACGAAATCGTCCTTGGGTTGCACTTGCGCGCGCAGCCAGTCGAGGCCGCGCGCGAAGTATTCCAGCGGCGTGTTGGAGATGTAGTCGGACAGGCCCGGCGCCTTGAAGTAGGCCAGCGCGAAGGCTGCGTAACCGCGCGAGGCATACAGCGCCGCGCGCGGCTCGTTGATGCCGCCGCCGGAACCGTTGACGATCATCACTGCCGGGTGCGGGCCGGGTGTGGCCGGCAGGAACAGCGTGCCGACCAGTCCCTCTTCCCTCACCTCGCGCCGCGTGACGCCCTCGGCCGCCAGCCGCTGCACCAGCTGCGTGCTGGCCGGGGTGCACGGCGCCAGCCCCGGCGCGCTCAGCGACGACACCGTCAGCGTGGTGACCAGCGGCTCGGCCACGTCGGCATGGAAGTTGTCGCGCTTTCCCTCCTGCAGCGGCCGTTGCGACCAGAACAGGCCCATGGCGTCGATGCCGGTGTAGTCGCCGTCGACGGCGCGGTTGCGTGACAGGTCGACGTCGCCGTGCGCGTCGGCGATGAAGCAGGCGCTGCTCTGCCACTCCACGCCGTTGCGCACGGTCGACGACGACACCCGCACCGGCTCGCCCGGATGCGCGCCGCGCACCACGATGCGGCGCGGCACGTCGATCAGGTCGTCGGCCGGGCTGGCCTCGATCGAGAAGTTGGGCATGGCCTTACTTCTTGTCCTGGGTGACCATCATGGCGGTGGTGCGGTCGCTGCTGATGGGCGTGACCTTCAGGCCCTTCTTGGCAGCCCAGATGTTCTGGTAGTGGTACAGCGGGATGATGCCGACGTCGTCGGACACCACCTTGGCCGAACCGCGCAGGATGGCTTCACGCTTGGCGGCGTCGAACTCCGCGGTGGAATCGGCCAGCGCACGGTCCACGGCCGGGTTGCTGTAGTGGTTCCAGTTGGAGGCGCCGATGCCCTTCTTGGCGTCGACCGTGCCCAGCACGTTGACCAGCGCGTAGCTGGCTTCGCCGGTGCCGTTGCCCCATGCCAGGACCGAGACCGCGAACTCGCTCTTGTTGGCGCGCGAGGAGTACGACGCCCACGGCAGCACCTCGACCTGGGTCTTGATGCCGATGCGGGTCCAGAACTGCGCCACCGCCTGCATGGTTTCAGGCGCTTGCGGATAGCGGTCGTTGGGTACGTGGATGGTCAGCTTGAAGCCCTCGGGGAAACCGGCTTCGGCCAGCAGCTTCTTGGCCTGGGCGGCGTCGAAGGGGATGTTCTTGATCTCCGGGTTGTAGCCGAAGGTGTCCGACGGCATCCACTGGTTGGCCTCGGTGGCCGCGCCCTGCAGGATGCGGTCGATGATGGCCTTGCGGTTGATCGCCAGCGACATGGCGCGGCGCACGCGCACGTCCAGCAGCGGATTCTTCTCGAGCTGCTTGCCGGCGTTGTCGGTGATGAAGGGGCTCGGGCCTTCGTGGAAGGTCGGCTGGATCAGCAGCACGCGCAGGCCGTTGTACGGGTAGACCTTGACGTTGGGCGACTGCTTCAGCTTGGCCAGGTCGGATACCGACACCTTGTCGATCACGTCCACGTCGCCCGACAGCAGCGCCGCGGTGCGCGCCGCGCCGTTGTTGATGTAGCGGTAGTTGACCTTGTCCCAGATCGCACGGCCGTTCCAGTAGTCGTCGTTGCGTTGCATCACCACGCGGTCGCCCGGGGTGTAGGAGACGAACTTGTAGGGACCGGTGCCGACCACGGCCGCGCCGCTGTTGTAGTTCTCGGTCTGCGACTTCTCGCCCACGTGCTTGCTGACGATGTGCACCGAGGCCAGGTTCAGCGGCAGGTCCGGGTTGGGGATGTTGGTCTTGATGACCAGGGTCAGCGGATCCTTGGCGGTGACCGACTCCACCGTGCGCAGGTAGCCGGCGAAGGTCGCCACGCTGCCCGGCACGGCGCGCGCGCGCTGGTAGGAGAAGATCACGTCATCGGCGGTGAAGGGCTTGCCGTCCTGCCACTTGACGTTGGGGCGCAGCTTGAACTCCCAGGTCTTGGGATCGATGTTCTTCCAGCTCAGCGCCAGGCCCGGCACCAGCTTGTTGTAGTCGTTCTGGACCAGCAGGTCCCAGAAATGCAGGTCCACCGAGCGGTCGCCGGCGTGGTTGTTCAGTTGCGGATCGAGCGAGGACAGCGGATCGGCAAAGGCGATGTTGAGGTTCTGCGCGCGGGCGGCGTCCGCGGCCGAGGCCAGGGCCACGCCGGTCAGGGCGACGGCCAGCAGGCGGGTCAGAAGGGTCTTTTTCATGTGCTGTTTCCTCTGTGTTGGTCAGGTTGTAAGCAAGCAGGGATTCTTCGTTTCGGTTTCTGCGGTTGTTTTACTGCGGTGTTGCGTTCGGTCGGGCCGCCGGTTCAGCCGTCGTTGAGATGGCAGGCGCTCATGTGCCCCGGCGCGATCTCTCTCAGCGCCGGCTGCTCTTCGCGGCAGCGCTGCGTGGCATACGGGCAGCGCGGGTTGAAATGGCAGCCGGCCGGCGGATTGAGCGGGCTGGGGATCTCGCCCTTGATGGCGGTGAACTCCTTCTTGCGCGCCGACATGCGCGGCACTTCGGCCAGCAGCGCCTGCGTATAGGGATGGTTGGGGCGGCCGAACAGCTCGCCCACCGGCGCGCTCTCCACCACCCGGCCCAGGTACATGATCACCACGCGGTCGGAGACATGCTCCACCACGCCCAGGTCATGGCTGATGAACAGATAGGTCAGGCCCAGCTCTTCGCGCAGGTCCATGAAGAGGTTGAGGATCTGCGCCTGGATCGACACATCCAGCGCCGCCACCGCCTCGTCGCAGACCAGCATCTCCGGCTGCACCGCCAGCGCGCGGGCGATGCCGATGCGCTGGCGCTGGCCGCCGGAGAACTGGTGCGGATAGCGGTCGCGCAGCGCCGGGTCGAGGCCGGCGCGCATCAGCTGGCGGCAGACGTAGTCGTCCAGGTCGCCCTCGACCTTGCCGTTGACCTGCGCCGCCTCGCCCACGATCTGGTCGATGCGCAGGCGCGGGTTGAGGCTGGCGTAGGGGTTCTGGAAGATCATCTGCACCTGCAGGCGCGCGGCATCCTGCTCGGCGCGGGTGAGCACGGCGCGGTCGCGGCCGTTGACCAGCGCCTGGCCGTCGGACGGGTCCAGCAGGCCGCAGGCGATGCGGCCCAGCGTGGACTTGCCGCAGCCGGATTCGCCGACCAGCCCGACCACTTCGCCAGGCATCACTTTCAGGTCGACCTGGTCGAGGGCGCGCGTGACCGCGGGCGGACGCGACCAGCCGCGCTGCTGCAGCTGGCGCTCCAGCCAGCCCTGGCGACGCTCGCCGAAGCGGCGGCTGACGGCGCGGGTTTCGATGATGGGGGTGACTGCCTTATCCATGGTTCGCCTTCACTTCGGTATTGCTGGCCTGCTGCGCCGGATGGAAGCAACGCACCAGGTGGCCGGGCAGCGGCTCGCTGATGGCCGGCGCCGTCAGGCATTGCTGGCTGACGCGCTCGCAACGCGCGGCAAACGCGCAGGTCGGCGGCAGGTGCAGCAGGTTGGGCGTCATGCCCGGAATCTGGCGCAGGCGCGCGCCGCGCCGGTTGTTGCTGGGCAAGCTGCCGATCAGGCCCTGGGTGTAGGGATGCAGCGGCGCGTCGAGCACCTCGCCCACGCTGCCCTGCTCGACGATGCGCCCGGCGTACATCACCGCCACCTCGTCGGCCAGGCCCGCCACCACCGACAGGTCGTGGGTGATCCAGACCAGCGAGGTGCCGTGCTGGCGCGCCATCTTCTGCACTTCCGACAGGATCTGCGCCTGGATGGTGACGTCCAGCGCCGTGGTCGGCTCGTCGGCGATGATCAGGTCGGGCTTGTGCAGCATGGCAATGGCGATCGCCACGCGCTGGCGCATGCCGCCTGAGAGCTGGTGCGGATAGGCCTGCAGGCGCTCTTCCGGACTGGCGATGCCCATCATGCCCAGCGTGTCGCGCGCCAGTTCGCGCGCCTGCTGGCGGCTCATCTTGCTGTGCGCGAGCACGGCGTCGACCATCTGCGCCTCGACCTTCAGCACCGGGTTCAGCGTCATCATCGGATCCTGGAAGATCATGGCGATGCGGTTGCCCTGCAGTTCGCGCAGCGAGGCGCGGTCCATCTTCACCAGGTCGCGGCCCTGGAACAGGATCTCGCCGCCGACCACCCTGCCCGGCGCGTCGACCATGCCGAGGATGGAAAAGCCGGTGACGCTCTTGCCCGAGCCGGACTCGCCGACCAGGCCCAGGATGCGGCCGCGGGCAATCGTCAGCGAGACGTCGTCCACCGCCGGCAGCACGCCGTCGGGCGTGAAGAAATGGGTGCGCAGGTTGCGCACCTCGAGGGTCGGGATATTGTTCGGCGCGCTCACTTCTGCCACCTCGGGTTCAGGATGTCGCGCAGGCGGTCGCCCACCAGGTTGATGGCGACGATCACCACCAGGAGCGCAATACCGGGATAGAAACTGATCCAGTATTCGCCGGAAAGCATGTACTGGTAGCCGTTGGAAATCAGCAGGCCCAGCGACGGTTCGGTAATGGGCACGCCCAGCCCGAGGAAGGACAGCGTCGCCTCCAGCGTGATGGCGCGCGCCACCTGCAGCGTGCCGATCACGATCAGCGGCGGCAGGCAGTTGGGCAGGATGTGGCGCACCATGATGCGCCAGGACGACAGGTTCAGGCCGCGCGCGGCCTCCACGTATTCCTTGCGGCGCTCCACCAGCGCCTGGCCGCGCGCGGTGCGCGCGTAGTAGGCCCACTCCAGCACCACCAGCGTGGCCATCACGTTGAAGATGCCCTTGCCGACATAGGCCAGGATCAGCATGGCCACCAGGATCGAGGGGAAGGACAGCACCAGGTCGGCCAGGCGCATCAGCACGGTATCGACCTTGCCGCCGGCATAAGCCGCCAGCAGGCCCACCAGCGTGCCGATGACGCCGGCGATGAGCGCCGAGCCCACGCCGATGCCCACGCTGATGCGCAGGCCGTAGAGGATGGCCGAGACCAGGTCGCGGCCCTGGCCGTCGGTGCCCAGCCAATAGGTGAAGGTGCCGGCGCCGTTGGGCGAACCGGGGTGCAGGCGCGAGTCGAGCACGTCCAGCTGCATCAGGTCGTACGGGTTCTGCGGCGTGATCCAGGGCGCGACGACCGCCGCCACGATCAGCAGCAGCACGACGGCCAGGCCCAGCATGGCCGACCTGGAGGCGATGAAATGGCGCATCACGCGGCGCCAGGGCGACTCGCGGCGCGGCGCCTGGAAGGCCGACAGCTCGGCCACCCTGGCCCGCACCTGCTCTTGCGTCATGATCGGTTCCTGCGCGCTCATGCCTTGGCCTCCACCCGCACGCGCGGATCCAGGATCTTGTAGAGCACATCCACCACCAGGTTGATAAAGACGAACATGCAGACGATCACCATCAGGTAAGCCACGATCACCGGGCGGTCCAGCGCGTTGATGCTGTCCAGGATCAGCTTGCCGGCGCCGGGCCAGGCGAAGATGCTCTCGGTCACCACCGCGAAGGCGATGGTGGAGCCGAACTCCAGGCCCACCACCGTCACCAGCGGGATCAGCGTATTGCGCAGCACGTACATCAGCACCACGCGCGAGCGCGACAGGCCCTTGGCGCGCGCGAACTTGACGAAGTCCAGCGGCAGCACCTCGCGCACGTTGGCGCGCGTGAGCCGGATCACCAGCGAAATCTTGAACAGCGACAGGTTGATCGCCGGCAGGATCATGTGGCGCCAGCCGTCGGCGGTCAGCCACGACCATTGCACGCCGAACAGCTCGCCGGTCTGCCCGCGCCCGCCCGAAGGCAGCCAGCCCAGCGAGACCGAGAAGGCCATGATCAGCATCAGCCCGATCCAGAAGGTCGGCAGCGAAAAGCCGAGGATGCTGCTGGTCATCACCAGGCGCGAGAACGGATGGTCGGGTTTCAGGCCGGCCAACAGGCCCAGCGGGATGCCGACGGCCAGCGCCAGGATCAGCGCGGCGAAGGCCAGCTCCAGCGTGGCCGGCAGGCGCTGGAAGATCAGCAGGATGGCCGGCGCGTTATAGACGAAACTGTTGCCCAGGTTGCCGTGCAGCGCGCCGTTGAGGAAGGACAGGTACTGGCGCCACACCGGCTGGTCCAGGCCGAGCTCCTTGATGATGCGCAGGCGGTCGACCTGGTCGACGTCCTGGCCGATCAGGATGTCGACCGGGTTGCCGATCATGTGCAGGCCGAAGAAGACGATCACCGTCATCAGCAGCACCACCATCAGCGCCTGCAGCACGCTCTTTGCGATCGCCATGCTCATCGGGGCAGCTCCGGCAATTCCCATGGCGAAGGCGTCCACTCGTCGCCGGCCAGTTCGGGCTCTTCATAGGCTTCGATATTGCGGTAGTGGTATTCCACGTCCTCGCCGTACATCAGCGAGGCGATGCCTTGCGCCAGGCGGTAGGCGCCGTCGCTGATGGCGGGAATGTCGCCGGAGACGGTGCCGTGGCTGGCGGTGGCGGGATAGCAGAAGCAGTGTACGCGCTCCAGGCCCGGCAGAGCGCCTGGCGTCTTCTGCTGGAACTCGAACACCGGACCGAGGTAGGGCATGTCGCGCAGCTCGGCGTCTTCTTCGCCGGCCGGCGGCGTGTAGCGGTCGCCCCAGGCGAGGATGTGCGGCGCGATGGCGGCGAACTCGGGACGCGCGCCCCAGTTGACCTGGAAGCCGGTGGAGAAGAACAGGAAATCCAGTTCCAGCGAACCGCGGTTGGTCTGCAGCAGCAGCGCGCCGTCGTCCTTGACGGCCACGCTGTCGATGGCGGTGCCCAGCAGGAATCGCGCATTGGAAAAGCGCGACACGCGGCGCGTGCTGCCCGACGGCGGCGGCACCTGCTGCAGGTTGACGTAATGGCGGATGCGCCACTTCCAGGCGTCCGGCAGGTGCTGGTGGCCGTTGACCAGGCCCGGGCTGCCCGAGCCCTTGCCCTTGTTGATGCGCGGCAGTTCCTTGCGGCGGATCAGCAGGTCCACGCGCGCGGCGCCCTGCTCCAGCGCGGTGGCCGCGCTGTCCATGGCCGACGAGCCGCCGCCGACCACGCCCACGCGCTTGCCCTTCAGCTGCGCGTAGTCATAGACGTCGGAGGAGTGCGCCCAGCGATCGCGCGGCAGTTGCTCCACCAGCGGCGGCAGGTAGGCGCCGCCCAGGCCGTCGCGGCCGGTGGCCAGCACCACGCGGCGCGCCAGCACGGCGCTTTCGCCCTGCGGCGACTGCAGCTTCAGCTCGACCACGCCGTCGGCGCGCGGCAGCACGGCCAGCACGCGATGCTCGTTGCGCACGTCCAGGTCCATCACGCGGCGGAACCAGCGCAGGTAATCCATCCATTGCAGGCGCGGGATCTTGTCCAGCGCGTCCCACGCCGCCAGGCCGAACTGCGCCTCGAACCAGGCGCGGAAGGTCAGCGTGGAAAAGCCCAGCGCAGGGCCGGTCAGGGTCTTGGGCGAGCGCAGGGTTTCCATGCGCGCGGTGGTGGCCCAGGGGCCTTCGAAGTCCTTCGGCGACTGGTCGTAGATGACATTGGGAATGCCCAGGTGGGTCAGCGCGACCGAGGCCGCCATGCCGGCCTGTCCGCCGCCGATGATGGCCACGTCGATGACCGGCGCGCCGTCGCGCTCCACCTTGGGCGTCCACGATTTGCCGGGCAAGGCCAGCCATTCGATGTCCTGGCGCAGGCGCGCTTCCAGCGCGGCCAGTCCGATCGCCCCCGTGGTTTCGGTATTGAGCATGTCGCCCCTTCAATGCATGAAAGAGACGCCGCAATCCGCGTCGCCGCGAACCGCCGCCGTCTCTTGTTGGTTATTCGTTGTTCCTGCCTGCTACTGCCGCCCGGCGGCGCCATCCCGGTGCGCTGGCCAAGGCTTGTCCGTCACAGCAACTCGTCGTGCTCGGCCGCGTCGCGCTTGACGAAGCCGTGCAGGATGTTGCGCGCCGAGGTTTCCACCGCGTCGATCAGCGCGCGGGTGATGCCTTCCACCGGCCGTCCGAAGGGCGTCACCACGCCGAAATAGAACGGTATGTCGACCGCCAGCTTCTTCACCACCAGCCCTTCGATGGGCATGCCCAGCGCCGTGATCGGCTCCACCAGCGCCACCCCGAGGCCGGCATGCGCGGCCATGATGGCGTTGAAGGAAGTGTTGGTATCGATCGCCACGTCCAGCGGCTTGTCACCTTTGTCGTCCCCCAACGCGGTCTCGATACGCTGGCGCAGCCGGTAACGGTTGGACATGGTGATCACGCGCTCGCCGCGCAGCGCGGCGCGGGTGATCTTGTCCTTGCCCGCCAGCGGATGATCCGCCCGCAGCACCGCCACGCAGGGCGCCTCGCCGATCCAGTGCAGCTCCAGCCCGCGGTGCGCCACCGGCAGGCTGGTCAGGCCCAGGCTGACGGTACGGTGCAGCACCGCATGCACCACCTGCTCGGCCGAGGCGCTGCGCAGGTGGATGTGTTCGGGAAACTCGCCGCCGCCCTGCGCCACCATCTGCAGCGCCGCCGGGGCGATGGTCGAGGCCAGCGCAGGCGTGGCCACCAGGTGCACCGGCTGCGCCTCTTCGCGCCCGATCTCGACGGCGCGCTCGCGGATGCTGCGCAGGCCGACCAGCGAGCGCTCGACTTCCTCGTACAGCAGGAAAGCCTTGCCGGTGGGCGTCACGCGCGGCCCGTTGCGGTCGAACAACGCATAGCCCAGCTCGCCCTCGAGGTCGCCGATGGCCTTGCTGATGGCCGGCTGCGAACGACCCAGGCTGCGCCCGGCGCCGGTCACGCTGCCTATCGTCATCACCGCGGCGAAAGCCTCGAGCTGGTTCAAATCCATGGAAATCCTCAGGAATCCTGGCAAGTCCTTGATCAGGATCCTTGCATATGATTTTCGGATTATAGGTTTGTATTTATTCTATTTCAGTATAATAATTTTGTATAAGCTAATGCAGGAAGTTCAGGCCTACCGGGAATTGGCCATACTTCCGGCCTTTGGCTTGCCGCCCCGTCGTCCGCCAGGCTGCATGGGACGTTATGCATTGAGGCAAGCGCGCCCGCCGCCCCTTCGCCGGACTTAACCATCATAAATTGCATATTGAAATGAATTTATGTTCGTTTTCCGAATAAGGAACGAGGCGTAATGTAGAACCGTTTTCGCTCGATTTCCCTGGATCCGCCCGTCATGAACGCCCCCGCTCCCTGTCGCCCGCCCGCCGGTGTCACCTTCCCCATCTATCTGGACTATGGCGCCACCACGCCGGTCGACCCGCAGGTCGCCCGGGTCATGTGCGACTTCCTCACCGACAAGTTCGGCAACGCCGCCAGCAGCTCGCACCCCTTCGGCTGGGAAGCCCGGCGCGCGGTCGAGAAGGCCCGGGCGCAGGTGGCCGCACTGGTGGGCGCGCAGGCCTCGGAGATCGTCTGGACCTCGGGCGCGACCGAATCCAACAACCTGGCCCTGAAAGGCACCGCCCACGCGCTGCGCGCCCAGGGCCGCGGCAAGCACCTGATCACGGTGGCCACCGAGCACAAGGCGGTGCTGGACACCATGGACACGCTGGAGCGTGCGGGCTTCGACGTCACCTACCTGAAGCCGGGCGAGGACGGCCTGGTCACCGTCGAACAGTTCACCGCCGCCTTGCGCGACGACACCATTCTGGCCTCGGTCATGTATGTGAACAACGAGATCGGCGTGATCCAGCCGATCGCCGCGCTGGGCGAGATCTGCGCCGCGCGCGGCATCGTGTTCCACGTCGACGCGGTGCAGGCGGCCGGCAAGATCGGCATCGACCTGCAGCGGCTGAAGGTGGACCTGATGTCCTTCTCCGCCCACAAGGTCTACGGCCCCAAGGGCATCGGCGCGCTGTATGTGCGCCACAACCCGCAGCTGAAGCTGGAAGCCCAGATCGACGGCGGCGGCCATGAGAACGGCATGCGCTCCGGCACCCTGGCCACGCACCAGATCGTGGGCATGGGCGAGGCGTTCGATTTGGCCGGCAAGCTGCTGGCCGAGGAAGCCGCCCGCATCACCGCCCTGCGCGACCGCCTGTGGGCCGGCATCTCCGGCCTGCCCGGCGTGCGGCTCAACGGCTGCGCCGTCAACCGCGTGCCGCACAACCTCAACGTCAGCTTCCCGCCGACGCGCTATGGCACGCTGGGCAGCCAGCTGTTGGGCATCGCGGTATCGGCCGGCTCGGCCTGCAACAGCGCGGCCTCGGCCCCGTCCTTCGTGCTGCTGGCCATCGGCCGCGCGCCGGAGGTGGCCCGCAATGCGGTGCGCTTCTCGCTGGGTCGCGGAACCACCGAGGCGGAGATTGATTATGTGGCGGCGACGGTGAGGCAGGTGCTGGCGCTGGAGGTGGTGGATTGAGGTGAGTAGTTGGTGCTTTTGATTGCTGACTACTGATCGCTGATTGCTGATGCAGGGGGAGCCGGGTGCTCCCTTTGTCGTTTTTGTGTTTTGTCTTTTTTCGTTCTTCGCTACCCTCGTTTTTTTCGTCGTGCTGCTTTGCGGGCGGGATGTTGTGTCTGGTGCCTCCGCCTCTCCGCCTCTTCGCATCTCCGCATCTCCGCATCTCCGCATCTCCGCATCTCCGCATCTCCGCATCTCGGCGTCCTGCGTCTCTGCGCCTTTGCATCTCTGAAGCTTGATGCGTGAAGATGCAGCCGCTCCCATCTCCGTCATCCCGGCGAAGGCCGGGATCCAGTGTCGTTCGTTGCGCTTCTCTGAACCTCGTTCTGGCTGAGTAGCCGCTTGTGCGGCGTATCGAAGTCAGCATGCATGCGGTTGTTCTTATTTGGGTAGTCTGGTCTTGCTGCATGCCGATGTACTGGCTCTATGCCTATCTTTCTCCGGTCGAGACGGAGCGCCGGGGGCGGCCCGGCAGCCGCTCACTTTTCTTGCTCCGCCAAGAAAAGTAAGCAAAAGAAGGCGGCCCCTAAGATCCAGCCCCTTCGGGGTGCCCGCCGGAGCGCGCTGAAAAATGGGCAAGACAGAGTCGCTTCGCTCGACTGTCTTGCTGATCCATTTTTCAGCGCGCTCCGGCGGCTGGATCCCAAGGGGAAAGCCTGTCCGGCTCGCCTGCGGCATCGCGTCGCTTGCTGCTCGCCTTCGGCTTCGGGTTCTCGAAGCGCGATCTCTTGCGTCGTTGTTCAAGCAGGTACTCCCAGCCTGCCGTTTACATCCGTCATCCATCTCCCTCCGATCCCATCCACAACCCATGGTCGCGCACCTCCCTACCCATCCCGATGCCGAAGGCGAGGCAGTTACGCTTTCCCCTTGGGGGCCAGCCGGCGGAGGGCGGGGAAAAATGGATCAGAAAGGAGGCCGGAGCGTAGCGACTTGCCTCCTTTCCCATTTTTCCCCGCGCTCCGCCGGGTACCCCTCCGCAGGAGGGGCTGGACCTTAGGGGCCGCCTTCTTTTGCTTACTTTTCTTGGCGGAGCAAGAAAAGTGAGCGGCTGCCGGGCCGCCCCCGGCGCTCCGTCCCGACCGGAGAAAGATAGGACCAGAGCCAGTACATCCGCATGCAGCAAGACCAGACTACCCAAATAAGAACAACCGCATGCACGCTGACTTCGATACGCCGCATGAGCGGCTACTCAGTCCGAACGGAGTTCACAGAAGCACAACGAACGACACTGGATCCCGGCCTGCGCCGGGATGGCGGAGATGACGGAGATGACGGAGATGAAGGAAGGAAGGAAGGAAGGAAGGAAGGAAGGGATACAACATACTTAAATTAAGTAATCACTCCCCCAATCAACCCAAAAATGCCAAAACAACAAATCCATCATTTCCTTAATCGCTTTTCCTCATAAGCAAAAAACTATTAAGAACTTCCCGCCCAAATAACCAAAAGTTAGACTCGGTCATCTTACAAAGATTGACCCACCGTGATTCGCATCGAACACCTACATAAAAAATACCAGGCCAACAAGCGCGACATCATCGCCCTGCAGGACATCAACCTGGACATCGCCCAAGGCGAAATCTTCGGCATCATCGGCCGCTCCGGCGCCGGCAAAAGCACGCTGATCCGCACCCTCAACCTGCTTGAGCGCCCCGATGACGGCCGCGTGCTGATCGACGGCGAAGACATCACCGCGCTCGGCCATGAGGCCCTGCTCGAGCTGCGCCAGCGCGTCGGCATGGTGTTCCAGCACTTCAACCTGCTCAACGCCAAGACCGTCGCCCAGAACATCGACTGGCCGCTCAAGATCACCGGCCGCTACAGCCGCGAAGAACGCGCCGCGCGCGTCGACGAGCTGCTGCAGCTGGTCGGACTGGAAGCACATCGCGACCAGTATCCCTCGCAACTCTCGGGCGGCCAGAAGCAGCGCGTGGGCATCGCGCGCGCACTGGCCAATACGCCGCGCCTGCTGCTGTGCGACGAGGCCACCTCCTCGCTGGATCCGGAAACCACCGCCTCCATCCTGCGCCTGCTGCTGGAAATCAACCGCAAGCTGGGCCTGACGATCGTGCTCATCACGCACGAGATGGAAGTCATCCGCAGCATCTGCGACCGTGTCGCGGTGCTCGATGCCGGCGCCGTCGCCGAACATGGCAAGGTGGTCGACATCTTCCTGCGTCCGCAGCATGCGGTCACGCGCGCGCTGCTGGCCGAGAGCCATGCCTGGGACGAGAACGACCTCTACTACCAGCGCCGCGAAGGCGGCAAGCTGGTGCGCCTGACCTACGCCGGCGAGCTGGCCGCGCAGCCCATCCTGTCGCAGCTGACGGCGGCGACCGCGGCGCTGGCCACCATCGTGCGCGGCACGGTCTCGCGCATCAAGGACACGCCCTACGGACAATTGCTGGTGGAGTTCTCCGGCGGCGAACATGCGGTGGCGCAAGTGCTGGAGCGCCTGCGCCACTCCGGCATCGACCACGAGGTGCTGGCATGAGCGTCCTGATCGAGGTATTGCAAGGCGCCCTGTCGCAAATCGACTGGAGCGAAGTCTGGGACGCCACGCTCGAAACCCTGGCCATGACCGGCGGCTCGCTGTTCTTCACGGTGCTGCTGGGCCTGCCGCTGGGCATCCTGCTGTTCCTGACCAACCGCCGCCAGCTGCTGGAGCAGCGCGGCATCTACCTGGTGCTGTCGCTGCTGGTGAATGTGCTGCGCTCGGTGCCCTTCCTGATCCTGCTGATCGTGCTGATCCCGTTCACGCTGTGGCTGGTCGGCACCTCGCTGGGCGTGACCGGCGCGATCCCGCCGCTGGTGATCGGCACCGCGCCGTTCTTCGCGCGACTGACCGAAAGCGTGCTGCGCGAGATCGACCGCGGCGTGATCGAGGCCTGTACCGCCATGGGCGCGCGGCGCCGCCAGATCATCTTCGGCGCGCTGCTGCCCGAGGCGCTGCCTGGGCTGCTGGCGGCCGTGACCATCACCGCCATCACGCTGATGTCGTATGCCGCGATGTCGGGCGTGATCGGCGGCGGCGGACTGGGCGACCTGGCGATCCGCTACGGCTACCAGCGCTTCCAGACCGAAGTGATGGTGGTGACCGTGGCCATCCTGGTGGTACTGGTGCAGCTGCTGCAGTTCTTCGGCGACCGCCTGGTGCTGCGCTTTACCCGTAAATGATTTTTACCCCTCACAACAAGACTGGAGCATAGACATGTCCCGCAAACTGATTTCCCCCCTGCTCGCCGGCGCCGCACTGGCGCTGTCCATCGGCGCGCACGCCGCCGACAAGCTGGTGATCGCCGCCACCCCGGTGCCGCACGCCGAGATCCTGGAACACATCAAGCCGGCGCTGGCCAAGGAAGGCATCGACCTGCAGGTGAAGGTGTTCACCGACTACGTGCAGCCGGCCGCGCAGACCAACGAGAAGCAGGTCGACGGCAACTTCTTCGCGCACCAGCCCTACATCGACCAGTTCAAGAAGGCCCACAAGAACGACGTTGAAGTGTCGGTCGCCAAGGTCCACGTCGAGCCCTTCGCCGCCTACTCGCAAAAGTACAAGAAGCTGGCCGACATCCCCAATGGCGCCACCATCGCCATCCCCAACGATCCGTCCAACTCCGGCCGCGCCCTGCTGCTGCTGGCCCGCAACGGCCTGATCAAGCTCAAGGACACCTCCAACATCTCGTCGACCCAGAAGGACATCGTCGAGAACCCGAAGAAGCTGAAGTTCCGCGCCCTGGAAGCGGCCACCCTGCCGCGCGTGCTCAACCAGGTCGACGTCGCCCTGATCAACACCAACTATGCGCTTGAAGCCAAGCTGAACCCGGTGAAGGATTCGCTGTTCATCGAAGACGCCAACTCGCCTTACGCCAACCTGCTGGTGGCACGCGAAGACAACAAGGACAGCCCCGCCATCAAGAAGCTGGCCGCCGCGCTGAACTCGCCTGACGTCAAGAAGTTCATCGAGGAAAAGTACCAGGGCGCCGTCGTCCCGGCCTTCTGAACCGCCTCCCTGTAGCATCGGCCGGCCGCCTGAACAACGGCCGCAGAAGCGCGAAAAACGCCTCGCCGCTGCATTTCACTGCGGGCCACGGAGCAATCCGTGGCCTTTTTTCTTGCCGCGCCATCCTTGCCGCGCCTCTTGCGCAATCCTCGCCGTTTGGCGCCGCAAGTTTGGCGCTACAATCGCGCTCCAATACAGGCAGCCCTCGTTTGGAACAGGTCTTGCTCTTTCCGCACCGATCGACAACGCGCGCGCACTCCGCGCGCCCAAGGCAAAGGAACCGCAAGTGCATCTCGTCTGGCTGGAAGACTTCATCGAACTGGCGCGCACGCGCAGCTTTTCGCGCGCGGCCGAAAACCGCTTCGTGACCCATCCCGCGTTCGGGCGCCGCATCAAGGCGCTGGAGCAATGGGTGGGCGCCGAGCTGGTCACGCGCACCCAGCCGGTGACCCTGACCCGCGCCGGCAAGCTGTTCCTGGACGCGGCGCACAATTCGGTGGACGTGCTCTACGCCGCGCGCGCCCAACTGCAGGAGTCCTCCGCCGAGACCGAGAAGGTGCTGCGCCTGGCCACCGGGCGCACGCTGTCGCAGACCTTCTTCCCCGACTGGTACGAAGGCATCAAGCAGCATTGCGGCGTGTTCCCGGTCTCGATCACCACCGGCGGCGCGCAGGATGTGATCATGAAGCTGGCCGCCGGCGAGGCCGACATCCTGCTGATCTACTCCAGTCCCGCCACGCGCATGCTGATCGACCACCAGCGCTACGAATCCCAGACCATCGCGCACGAACTGCTGCTGCCGGTGTCCGCGCCCGACAAGCGCGGCAAGCCGCTGTACCGGCTCGATGCCAAGGCCGGCGCCATGCCCTGGCTGGCCTTCTCGCAGACGCTGACGTTGCGCGGCGTGCTGGCCAAGCACCTGGCCGAGCTGGAGCAGAAGCCGGCGCTGAAGATGGTCTACCAGGCCGACTCCTACGAGTCGATCCAGGAGATGGCCGTGCGCGGCACCGGCGTGGCGTGGCTGCCGCAGCGCCTGGTGCACAAGGACATCGCCGAGGGGCGCCTCTTGGTGGTGGGCGAGCAGAACCTGCGCATCCGTTTCGATGTATCGCTGTACCGCGTGCGCGGCAGTACAAACGAACTGGTCAACGCGATCTGGAACTACGCCGCCACCGGCGCCGGCCCGCGCTGATCCGGCGCGGCGGCGACGGCATTCCCGCCGTGCGGGACTGCATTGCGAGCAAGCACGCCAATGGTGAGAACGCGCCCCAAGTTCGCGCGCCGGACCGCTCTCGTGCCCCACCATCAACCATCGCGCGCGGCGCCGATCCAAACGGCACAGGCCTGTGCCGAATCGGCACGGGATCGCATGCGCGCCTGCCTATACTCGGCTGCGAACGCAACAACGAAAGCATGCATGAAGACCCTGGAGCAGATCCGCGCAGCCCTGCCGCAGTACCCCGTGGAAGTTGAATTTCCCGACATCGACCGCTGGCGCCACGGCAACACCGGCGTCGACTACGTCCACACCTTCGACAGCCACATCGACGGCCCGCACGTGATGATCCTGGCGCTCATGCACGGCAACGAAGTCAGCGGCGCCATCGCCGTGGACCGCCTGCTGCGGCAGGGCCTGCACCCGGCCAGGGGCCGCATCACGCTGGGCTTCGGCAACGTCGCCGCGTATGCCCGCTTCAACCCGCAGGACGCCGACGCCTCGCGCTATATCGACGAAGACATGAACCGCGTCTGGACCGCCGGGCGCCTGGACGGCGACGAGGACTCCTCCGAGCTGCGCCGCGCGCGCGAGCTGCGCCCGGTGATCGATACGGTGGACTTCATGCTGGACCTGCATTCCATGCACGAGGCGGCGCCGCCGCTGATCGTCAGCGGACCGCTGGACAAGGGCATGGACTTCGCCGCGCAGCTGGGCTCGCCGCAGCACGTGATCGTCGACAAGGGGCATCCCAACGGCGTGCGCATGCGCGACTACGCCGGCTTCGGCGACCCGGCCAGCCCGAAGAACGCGCTGCTGGTGGAGTGCGGCCAGCACTTCGCCGCCGCCAGCGAACGGGTGGCGCAGGACGTGGCCGCGCGCTTCCTGCTGGCCACGGGCGTCGTGGAACGCGCCGACGTGGCGCAGCTGCTGCAGGACGACCCATTGCCGGCGCAGCGTTTCATCGGCGTCACCGAGCCGGTGGTGGCGCAGGGCATGGAGCTGGAATTTTCCGCCGACTACCGCGGCATGGAAGTCATCGCCAAGGCTGGCACGGTCATTGCAAAAGAGAACGAGCGCGAGATCGCCACCCCCTATGACGACTGCACGCTGGTGATGCCCTCCTTGCGGCATATCGGACCGGGCGTCACCGTCGTCAGGCTGGGACGCGATATCGCGCGATAGCAGAAGAGACGCATCTCTCGCACGCGGCGCACCAGACGCCGCACCACCCGCGGCGGCATGCAAGCCAGGCCGCGGCGCAGATGGGCAGGCCGCATCCCTGCCGTCATCCGCACGAATGGGCGGCGCCCGGAACCTGGGGCCGGCGCCGCAAAATCGAGGAACTCACTTTCAAGGGGTAATTATGAAGTTTGCAAAACCGGTGCTGGCCGCTTCCTTCGGCCTGCTGTCCATCTTCGCCGTCAACGCCCATGCCGATGCGCTGGCCGACATCCAGAAGGCAGGCGTGGTGAAGATCGCCGTGCCGCAGGATTTCGCGCCGTTCGGCTCGGTCAACGCCGACCTGCAACTGCAAGGCCTGGACATCGACGTGGCCAAGCTGATCGTGCAGAAGATGGGCGTGAAGGTGCAACTGGTCCCCGTGGCCAGCGCCAACCGCATCGCCTACCTGCAGACGCACAAAGCCGACCTGGTCATCTCGACCCTGGGCAAGAACGCCGAGCGTGAAAAGGTGATCGACTTCTCGCAAGCCTATGCGCCGTACAACAACAGCGTGTTCGGCGTGGCCAGCATCAAGGTCTCCAGCGCCGCCGACCTGGCCAACAAGACCGTGGGCGTGGCCCGCGGCACCTTCCAGGACATCCAGCTGACCGACACCGCGCCCAAGAGCACCACCATCAAGCGCTACGAAGACAACAACGCCATGATCTCGGCCTATGTCTCCGGCCAGGTGCAGCTGGTGGGCACCGGCGACTTCGTGGCCTACGCGCTGGGCGAAAAGGCCCCGGACAACAAGCCGGTGCTGAAGTACATCATCAACGAGTCGAGCTGCAGCGTCGGCCTGAACAAGGGCGAAGCGGCCCTGCTGGCCAAGGTCAACGACGTGATCACCGCCGCCAAGAAAAGCGGCGAGATCAACACCATCGTCAAGAAGTGGCTGAACGTGCCGCTGCCGCAGAAGATGGCGACGACCTTCCAGTAAGGCGTCCGGAAGGCAGGAAAGAGAACGGCGGAGCGATCCGCCGTTTTTTTTCGCCCGTCGCCGTCGCAGCGGGTCCGTTTTCCCCTGCCGGCCACGGCCGGAAATTGATTTATGACAAGAGGATCCCTAACATTGAGGGTTTTGCCGCGGGACGGCGGCGACCGCCGTTGCGCCCTTCCCGTCCCCTGAAAAACGCAAGACCGTGAGCAGCAAGGCAACATTCGAGCAACAATGACAACATGCGCGCCACCGACAACAGCATTCCCTGTTGCAACACCCAAGTTTCCCAACCGCAAAACCCTTGCCACACGCCGTTTTTAGAGGCTTTATACGCATATAACCATATGTTTATAGTGGCTATATTTCCCCCACTTACTCCGACACATGAAATTGGACGACATTACGTACGCTGCAATCAATACGCACAGAGCAACGCCCATTTTTTGCCTGCCTCGCAACCAGGCAAGTTTTCCGGCGTATAAAAAAGGACCAAACGGAGACAACCAAGAATGAACGCGCTAGACAAGTTTTTCAAACTCAGCGAGAACGGCACCACCGTCCGCACCGAACTGTTGGCAGGGCTGACCACCTTCCTGACGATGGCCTACATCATCTTCGTCAACCCATCCATCCTGGGCGACGCCGGCATGCCCAAGGATTCGGTATTCGTGGCCACCTGCGTGGCGGCCGCCGTCGGCACCCTGATCATGGGGCTGTACGCCAACTACCCGATCGGCCTGGCGCCGGGCATGGGCTTGAACGCCTACTTCGCCTACGCCGTGGTCAAGGGCATGGGCTTCCCGTGGCAGGCCGCGCTGGGCGCGGTGCTGATCTCGGGCTGCCTGTTCCTGATCGTGAGCGTGCTGCGCATCCGCGAAATGATCATCAAGAGCATCCCGCAGTCGCTGCGCACGGCCATTCCGGCCGGCATCGGGCTGTTCCTGGCGATCATCTCGCTCAAGAGCGCCGGCATCGTCGCCGCCAACCCCGCCACCTTCGTCACCATGGGCGACCTGCACCAGCCGGCGCCGGTGATGGCCATCATCGGTTTCCTGGTGATCGTGGCGCTGGACAAGCTGAAGGTGCGCGGCGCGCTGCTGATCGGCATCCTGCTGGTGACCGTGATGTCCTTCCTGTTCGGCGGCAACCACTTCACCGGCGTGTTCTCCACGCCGCCTTCGGTGGCCCCGACCTTCCTGCAGCTGGACGTCAAGGGCGCGCTGTCGATGGGCCTGCTCAACGTGGTGCTGGTGTTCTTCCTGGTGGAGCTGTTTGACGCCACCGGCACGCTGATGGGGGTTGCCACCCGCGCCGGCCTGATGAAGGAAGGCAAGATGGAGCGCCTCAACAAGGCCCTGATGGCTGACAGCACGGCCATCGTCGCCGGCTCCCTGCTTGGCACCTCCAGCACGACTGCGTATATTGAAAGTGCGGCCGGGGTGCAGGCCGGCGGACGCACCGGCCTGACCGCCGTGGCCATTGCCGTGCTGTTCCTGCTGTGCCTGTTCATCGCCCCGCTGGCCGGCGTGGTGCCGCTGTATGCGACCGCCCCCGCGCTGTTCTTCGTGGCCTGCCTGATGGTGCGCGAGCTGGTGCACATCGACTGGGAAGACACCACCGAATGCGTGCCGGCAGTGATCACGGCGCTGGTGATGCCCTTCACCTACTCGATCGCCAACGGCCTGGCGCTGGGCTTCATCAGCTACGCCGGCCTGAAGCTGCTGACCGGCCGCGCGAAGGATGTGTCGGCGATCATCTGGATCATCGCCGCGATCTTCCTGTTCAAGCTGATCTATCTCGGCGAGTAAGGAAGCAATGACGAAGGGATGCGCCGTGCGAGGCGGTGCATCCCGGGATTGTCAAAAGATGGAATTGGACAATCGTTGGCAACAAAACGATACGTACAATCAGTTCCATCCTTTGAGGACCCCGGCACGTTTCTTGAATGTTTTTTCATGAGAGGAACGACCATGCAGGAAGCAGAAAAAAGATCCGCCAGCACCCGCCAGCAGATGTAACAGGAGGAACCAGCGCTTCCTGCCGGATCGAATAATAAGAGTGCGCCCCACGATCAGCCCTGGAGCGTGCCATAGAGCGGAACAAGCTCTAAGCACCCTTTGTTTGACCACATTTACCAGAGCAGAGACATGTCAGAATCGAATTGCGCGTCCCAGCGCCCCATCCAGTTCTATTATCGTGGCGAGATCCGTCAGGCGGAAGGCTTGCCCAATACCCGCACCGTCTTGCAGCACCTGCGCGAAGACCTGCACTGCACCGGCACCAAGGAAGGCTGCGCCGAAGGCGACTGCGGCGCCTGCACCGTGGTCGTCGGCGAGCTGCGCGAGGACCGGCTGGAACTGAAAACGGTCAATTCCTGCATCCAGTTCCTGCCGACGCTGGACGGCCGCGCGCTGTTCACCGTGGAAGACCTGAAGCAATCCGACGGCTGCCTGCACCCGGTGCAGCAGGCCATGGTCGAGTGCCACGGCTCGCAGTGCGGCTTCTGCACGCCGGGCTTCGTGATGTCGCTGTGGGGCCTGTACCTGAAGCACGACAAGGACGGCGTCGAGCCCAGCAAGCGCGAGATCGACGACGCCCTCTCCGGCAACCTGTGCCGCTGCACCGGTTACCGCCCCATCGTCGACGCCGCGCGCCGCATGGGCCAGCTGCCGACCGTGGACTTCGACCGCGAACAGGTGGCGCAGGCGCTGCGCGGCATTCGCCGCGAAGAACCGCTGGCGGTCACCTACAAGGGCCAGACCTTCCACGCCCCGCGCACGCTGGACCAACTGGCAAAGCTGCGCAACGATCTGCCCCGTGTGCGCATCCTGGCCGGCTCCACCGACGTCGGCCTGTGGGTCACCAAGCACATGCGCGACCTCGGCGACATCCTCTACATCGGCCAGGTGGAAGAGCTGCGCGCGATGCAGGTCAAGGACGGGTTCCTGGAAATCGGCGCCGGCATCTCGCTGGAGCAGGCCTACGGCGAACTGAACAAGCATTACCCGCAGGAACTGTCCGAGCTGTGGCAGCGCTTCGCCTCGATGCCGGTGCGCAACGCCGGCACCCTGGGCGGCAACGTCGCCAACGGTTCGCCCATCGGCGACTCCATGCCCTGGCTGATCGCGCTGGGTTCGCAGATCGTGCTGTACGGCGTGGACGGCCGGCGCGTGATGCCGCTGGAAGAGTTCTACATCGCCTACCAGAAGTCGGCCATCCTGCCCAACGAGTTCGTGCAGGCGGTGCGCGTGCCGCTGCCGCGCGAGGAGGTGAAGTTCCGCATCTACAAGCTCTCCAAGCGCTTCGACCAGGACATCTCGGCGGTCTGCGCCGCCTTCGGCTTCTCGCTGGAAAACGGTCGCGTCAAGGAAGCGCGCATGTGCTACGGCGGCATGGCCGCCACGCCCAAGCGCGCCTCCAACGCCGAGGCCGTGCTCAACGGCCAGGAGTGGAACGAGGAAAACGTGCGCGCCGCCATGGCCGCCATGACCCAGGATTACGCGCCGCTGTCGGACATGCGCGCCACCTCCGGCTACCGCCTGCGCACCGCGCAGAACCTGCTGTACCGCTACTGGCTGGAAACCCGCCCGGATGCCCCGCTGGCGACCGAATCGGTGCGCGCCTTCATGGCCGCGTGAGTGACACAGGAAGAATGAGCAGGAGATAGCGATGAACAAGCAAACCGAAGAATTCATGTCCAAGCTGACGTTGCCGCCCACCGGCTGGGCCGAGGTCGGCAAACCCCATCCGCACGAGTCCGCGGTGCTGCACGTGACCGGCGAGGCCACCTACACCGACGACATCGTCGAGCTGCAAGGCACGCTGCACGCGGCGCTGGGCCTGTCGCAAAAGGCCCATGCGAAGATCCGTTCCATCGACCTGGCCAAGGTCAAGGCTTCGCCCGGCGTGGTGGCGGTCTTTACCGCCGACGACATCCCCGGCGAGAACGAATGCGGCGCCATCATCCACGACGACCCGGTGCTGGCCGACGGCCTGGTGCAATACGTGGGCCAGCCGATCTTCATCGTGATCGCCGACAGCCATGACAACGCCCGCCGCGGCGCGCGCCAGGCTGTCATCGACTACGAGGAACTGGACCCCATCCTGACCCCGCGCGCAGCGCATGCGGCCAAATCCTACGTGCTGCCGCCGATGCACCTCACGCGCGGCACGCCGGCCGAGGCGTTTGCGAAAGCGCCGCACAAGCTGCAGGGCAAGTTCGACGTCGGCGGCCAGGAGCAGTTCTACCTGGAAGGCCAGATCTCCTACGCCATCCCCAAGGAAGGCCGCGGCATGCACGTCTATTGCTCGACCCAGCACCCCAGCGAGATGCAACACCACATCGCCCACGTGCTGCACGTGTCCTCGCATGACGTGCTGGTGGAGTGCCGCCGCATGGGCGGCGGCTTCGGCGGCAAGGAATCGCAGTCGGCGCTGTGGGCCTGCGCGGCCGCGGTGGCGGCGGTGCGCCTGCGCCGACCGATCAAGCTGCGCGCCGACCGCGACGACGACATGATCGTCACCGGCAAGCGCCACTGCTTCGCCTACGACTACGAGATCGGCTACGACGACAACGGCCGCATCATGGCCGCGAAGATCGACATGGTCTCGCGCGCCGGCTTCTCGGCCGACCTGTCCGGCCCGGTCGCCACCCGCGCGGTGTGCCACTTCGACAATGCCTACTACCTGTCGGACGTGGAGATCCACGCCATGTGCGGCAAGACCAACACGCAGTCCAACACCGCCTTCCGCGGTTTCGGCGGCCCGCAGGGCGCCATCGCCATCGAGTACATCGTCGACGAGATCGCGCGCAACCTGGGCCGTGATTCCCTGGAAGTGCGCCGCGCCAACTTCTACGGCATGAGCGACGCCGAAGGCCCGGACGCGCGCAACGTCACCCACTACGGCCAGAAGGTGGAAGACAACGTGATCCACGGCCTGGTCGACCAGCTGGAGCGCACCAGCGACTACCAGGCGCGCCGCCGCGCCATCAATGAGTTCAACGCCGCCAACACCGTGCTCAAGAAAGGCATGGCGCTGACCCCGGTGAAGTTCGGCATCTCCTTCAACGTGCCGCACCTGAACCAGGCCGGCTCGCTGGTGCACGTCTACACCGACGGCTCGGTGCTGGTGAACCACGGCGGCACCGAAATGGGCCAGGGTCTCAACACCAAGGTGGCGCAGGTGGTGGCCAACGCGCTGGGCCTGCCGCTGGAGCGCGTGCGCTGCACCGCCACCGACACCAGCAAGGTGGCCAACACCTCGGCCACCGCCGCTTCCACCGGCAGCGACCTCAACGGCAAGGCGGCGCAGGATGCGGCATTGCAGATCCGTGCGCGACTGGCGCAGGTCGCGGCCAAGCGCTTCGAGGTGGATGCCTCTGAGGTGCGCTTCGCCGACGGCCTGGTGATCGCCGGCGAGCAGTCGGTGGCCTTCCCCGACCTGGTGATGCAGGCCTACCTGCAGCGCGTGCAGCTGTGGTCGGACGGTTTCTATTCGACGCCGCGGGTGCACTGGGACTCCAAGAGCATGACCGGCCACCCCTTCTTCTACTACGCCTATGCGGCGGCAGTGGCCGAGGTGGTGATCGACACGCTGACCGGCGAATGGCGCCTGCTGCAGGCCGACCTGCTGTACGACGCCGGCGAGAGCCTGAACCCCGCGCTGGACGTGGGCCAGGTCGAAGGCGGCTTCATCCAGGGCATGGGCTGGCTGACCACCGAAGAGCTGTGGTGGAACAAGGACGGCAAGCTGATGACGCACGCGCCGTCGACCTACAAGATCCCGGCCATCTCGGACTGCCCGGCCAGGTTCCGCACCGAGCTCTACAAGAACAGCAACGTCTCCGACACCATCCACCGCTCCAAGGCGGTGGGCGAGCCGCCCCTGTTGCTGCCGTTCTCGGTGCTGCTGGCGATCCGCGACGCGGTCTCGGCCGTGGGCGAACATCGCGTCAACCCGCCGCTGCGCTCGCCCGCCACCAGCGAGGCCATCCTCGATGCGGTGGACGCCGTGCGCGCCGCCGTCGTGACGCAGTAAGCGCAACGCCAACCTGACAAGGAGCATTCATGACGACATGGCTTGCCGCTTTGAGGGAGTTGCAGAACGCCGCCGTTCCGGCCGTGCTGGTGACGGTGGCGGAGATCCAGGGATCGACGCCGCGCGAGGCGGGCGCGCGCATGGTCTATACCGCCGACAAGCAGTACGACACCATCGGCGGCGGCCACCTGGAATGGCGCGCCGCGCAGATCGCGCGCGGCATGCTGGAGGCCGCCGGCAAGGAGCCCGGGCAGCAACAGGGCCAGTTGCCGGCGCAGCGCCGGCTGGAACGCATCGCGCTCGGCCCCAGTCTGGGCCAGTGCTGCGGCGGCGTGGTGTTTCTGACGTTCGAGCGGATCGACCAGGCCGCCGTCCAGACCTGGAAGGAGCTGGAGTCGCACTGGCGCAGCGGCACCGACATCTGGCGCGCCTTGCCGCTGGACAACGCCGAGCCGGTGCAGCTGTATGAAACCGACGGCGAGGCCTGCGACCTGAACGGCCCCGACAACGGCCTGCATGCCACGCTGTTTCGCGACGTGCGCAAGACCTACGTGACGCGCGACGCCTATGGCCGCCGCTGGCTGCTCGACCTGTGCCGGGCGCACCAGCCGCAGGTGGTGCTGTTCGGCGCCGGCCACGTCGGCGCGGCGATCGTGAAGGTGCTCTCCAACCTGCCCTGCCGCGTGCTGTGGGTGGATGAGCGGGAAGACATGTTCCCCGAGCAACTGCCGCCGCAGATCACGGTGGAAGCCACCGACGTGCCCAATGCCGCGGTCGACATGGCTGAACCGGGCGCGTATTATCTCGTCATGACCCACAGCCACGCCCTCGACCAGCAACTGACCGAACGCATCCTGAAGCGGGACGCGGCGCATGGCGACGTCGGCTGGTTCGGCCTGATCGGCTCCTATACCAAGCGCAAGCAGTTCGAGCATCGCCTGACGGACCGCGGCTACACCCAGGAGCAGCTCAACCGCATGACCTGCCCCATCGGCATCCCGGGCATCTACGGCAAGGAGCCGGCCAGCATCGCCATCGCCGTGGTGGCGCAGCTGATGCAGCTGTGGGAACTGCGCTTCACCCAGCCCGCCCGCAACAAGTTCCCCCCTGCGCTGGCGACACACTTGCTGGACGGCAGAGGCTGAGGAAAACCCTGCCGTCACCCCGAGGATCCATCCGGACGAACACGCAACCGGCCCTGCCGGATCCTCTCCCGATTCCGCTTTAACCGCATCAGGAAGGCGTTGTCACGCGCGCGCCTTCCAGTATGATGACCATTGAATCGACGCCGCCCGCGCGCCCCTGCGCAGTTGGATCTGCCCTCGCGCGGCGCGGCCAGCATTGAGGAAACACCATGAGCACATCCATGCAAGCCTACCGCGCCAGCCTGCTGCACTTCACCGGCGACCCCGCCTTCGACGAACACGCCACGCAATGGCACGGCGACGGCCTTCTGCTGGTGGAAGACGGCAAGGTGAAGGCCGCCGGCGACTATTCGCAGCTGATCGCCTCCGTCCCCGCCGGGGTCGAGGTGCAGGACTACCGCGGCAAGATCATCTGCCCGGGCTTTGTCGACACCCACATCCACTACCCGCAGACCGACATCATCGGCTCGCCGGCGCCGGGCCTGTTGCCCTGGCTGGACAACTACACCTTCCCGGCCGAGCGCCGCTTCGAGAACCCGGAGCACGCGGCCGAAGTGGCCGATTTCTTCCTGGCCGAGCTGCTGCGCAACGGCACCACCAGCGCGGCGGTCTATTGCACCGTGCACCCGCAGTCGGTGGACGCCTTCTTCGACGCCAGCCACAAGCGCAACCTGCGCATGGTGGCCGGCAAGTGCCTGATGGACCGCAATGCGCCCGACTTCCTGCGCGACACCGCCGAAAGCGGCGTGCGCGAGAGCGAGGAGCTGATCAAGCGCTGGCACAACAAGGGCCGCCAGCACTACGCCATCACGGTGCGCTTCGCGCCGACCTCGACGCACGAGCAGATGAAGCTGGCCGGCGAACTGGCGGCACAGTATCCGGACGCCTACATCCAGACCCACGTGGCCGAGAACACCGATGAGGTGAAATGGGTCAAGGAGCTCTACCCCGACGCCCGCAGCTACCTGGACGTCTACGACCAGTACGGCCTGATGCGCAAGCGCGCGCTGTATGCCCACTGCATCTGGCTGGACGACGAGGACCGCGCGCGCATGGCGGCCACGCATTCGGCCGCCACCATCTGCCCGACCTCCAACCTGTTCCTGGGCAGCGGCCTGTTCGACTTCCCCAATGCCGACAAGGCGCGCGTGCCGCTGTCGCTGGCCACCGACGTGGGCGGCGGCACCAGTTTCTCGATGCTGCAGACCATGAACGAGCTGTACAAGGTCGGCCGCATGGGCGGCACCTACCTGCCGGCGGCGCGCATGTTCTACCTGGCCACGCTGGGCGGCGCCCGCGCGCTGCAGCTGGAAGGCACCATCGGCAACTTCGCGCCCGGCTGCGACGCCGACTTCGTGGTGCTCGATCCCAAGGCCACGCCGATCCTGGCGCGCCGCAGCGCCACCACCGACAGCCTGGAAGAACAGCTGTTCGCCCTCGCCATCCTGGGCGACGACCGGGCCATTGCCGCCACCTACTCGGCCGGCAGGCTGGCGCACCAGCGTTAAGCCTCGCAACCGCAAGGCAAAAAGAAAGCCCGGCATCGATGTGATGCCGGGCTTTTTCATTTGTGCCGAAGACTTGCGCCGAAGACTTGCGCCGAAGACTTGTGCCGAAGATTTGCCGCGGCGATTTGTACCGCCAAATTCGCCGTTCAGCGCGGCTGGTAGAGATACATGAAGGCGTCCACCGCGCGCTCGGCCGAGGCCTCCAGCTGCCCGGCCGGGAACTCGGTCACCACGTTGAGCATGCGCACATCCATCCACTCCGCCTCCACCAGCGAACGGAACTGCAGCGCCGCGATCCAGGCGTCGCCGGTGTGCAGCCTGCCCTCTTCCATCTTCAGGCGGAGGAACTCGGCGATGCGCATCCAGCCGCGCTTGGGGCCGCGCTCGTAGAGCATGGGGCCGAGCTCGGACTTGCCGGCGTAGTACATCGCCAGGCGCTTGACCGCCACCACCTCGGGTTTCAGGACGATGTCCAGATAATGGCGCGCCAGCCGCATCAGGCCCTGGCGCACGTCGTCCTCGTCATGCAGCGCGGTGAAGGCCTGCTCGAACTGGCAGCCCACCTGCTTCATCATCACCTCCACGAAGATCTCTTCCTTGGAGCTGAAATAGTTGTACAGGGTCGCCTTGGACCCGCCGATGCGCGCCGCAATGGCGGCCATCGAGGCGCCCTCGAAGCCGATTTCGTTGAATACCTCGCCGGCGATGTCGATCATCGACTGCCGCCGTTCCTCACTCTTCTTGCGCATGCCTGTTTCCTGGGTGCGTGTTGCAACGCCTGCCTGGGCGCCCGGTATCGCTCGAACGATGCCTTTTGTCAATTGATGCGATTCAATTCCCGATCAGCTGGGGATTATAGGCGGAGATGCATTCCAAAGCCGTCATTTCAAGCCAGTTTCCCGCATGAAAATCCTTGTTGCGGCAATGCCGCATAAAGACGAGTAATTTCTCGCAATCCTTCTTGACTATTCCAAAAGCCCAATACTATACTGAACTGTACAGTTTTGAAACGTGATTTTTCTCCCTCATCCACGACCATGAACAATCATTCAACCCCCGCCCATGGCGGCTCGGCAGGCGGCAAGCCCGCCGCTGCCCGGCCCGCCAGGCGCGCGCTGACGCTGTCGGCGATCGCCGCGGCCGCTGCCTTGCTGGCCGGCTGCGCCTCGTTTACCGACCTCGGCCCGCGCGCCGAACCCAAATCCATCGACAGCTACCAGAGCAGCCAGATGCTGGCCACGACCGCACCGCAGGCGGCCTGGCCGGCCGACGCCTGGTGGCATGTCTATGGCGACGACCAGTTGAACGCCCTGATCGACGACGCGCTCAAGGGCGCGCCCTCGATGGCGGTGGCCAAGGCGCGCCTGCTCAGGGCCGAAGGCTCGGCCCAGCAGCAAGGCGCGGCGCTCTATCCCGAGATCAGCGCCAACGCCTCGCTGGATCACATGAAGCAGTCCTACAACAACGGCATCCCGGCCGACTTCGTGCCCAAGGACTACAACAACGAAACCCGCGCCACGCTGGACTTCAGCTACGAGATCGACTTCTGGGGCAAGAACCGCGCGGCGCTGGCCGCCGCCACGTCGGAGCTTGAAGCCGCGCGCGCCGATGCCGCCCAGGCGCGCATCACGCTGTCGACCTCGATCGCGTCGGCCTATGCCGAGCTCGAACACCTGTACGCCCAGCGCGACACCAACGAAGCCGCGCTGAAGGTGCGCGTGGATTCGCTGGACCTGTTCAACCAGCGCTTCGCCAACGGCCTGGAAACGCGCGGTTCGGTCAAGCAGATGGAAGCGCGCCGCGCCATGGCCGAAGCCGACCTCAGGGCCACCGACGAATCGATCGGCCTGCAGCGCAACAAGCTGGCCGCGCTGGCCGGCGCCGGTCCCGACCGCGGCCTGCTGCTGGTGCGCCCGAAGATCGACATGAGCCGCCCCTTCGCCCTGCCCGACCAGGTGCCGGTGAACCTGCTGGGCCGCCGGCCCGACATCGTGGCCGCGCGCCTGCGCGCCGAAGCCGCCAGCAAGCAGATCAAGGTGGCGCGCGCCGCCTTCTATCCGAACGTCAACCTGAAGGCCTACTTCGGCTTCCAGTCGCTGGGCATCGACATGCTGACCAGCCGCGGCTCCGACATCGGCAGCATCGGCCCGGCCATCTCGCTGCCGATCTTCAACGGCGGCCGCCTGCGCGGCCAGTTCCGCTCGGCCAGCGCCAGCTATGACGAAGCCGTGGCCAACTACGACCAGGCCGTGACGCAAGCCCTGCAGGACGTGGCCGACGTCGGCGTCTCCGAAAAAGCGCTGTCGGGCCGACTGGAGAAAGTCCAGGCCGCGGCCGACGCCGCCGAGGAGGCTTACCGCATCGTCAGCAACCGCTACAACGGCGGCCTGGCCAACTACCTCGACGTACTCAACGCGCAGGACACGCTGATCACCAACCTGCGCCAGCTGTCGGACCTGCGCTCGCGCATGTTCTCGCTCGACGTCGCGCTGGTGCGCGCGCTGGGCGGCGGCTACCTCGAATCGACACATCAAGCAGATCAAACTGATACGCAAGCGAAAGGTTAATCATCATGTCCCACAGCGACTCCCAGGCAACCCACACCATGGCTGACGACGCCAAGCTGCGCGAAGAAGCCGCCGCCAAGGCAGCGGCCACGGCCAAGCGCAAGAAACTGTTCTCCATCTTCGGCGGCGTGGTCGCCATCGTCGGCATCGGCTACGGCGCCTACTGGTACCTGATCGGCTCGCGCTACGTCGAGACCGACAACGCCTACACCGCCACCGAGATCTCGGTCGTCACGCCGGCCATCAACGGCATCGTGGCCGACGTCAAGGTGGTCGACACCCAGAGCGTCAAGAAGGGCGACGTGCTGGTGGCCATCGACGACGCCGACGCCAAGCTGGCGCTGGCCCAGGCCGAAGCCGACCTGGACCGCACCGAACGCCGCGTCAAGGGCTTCTTCGCCAACGACGCCGGCCTGGCCGCGCAGGTGCTGGCGCGCGAAGCCGAGCAAAAGCGCGCAGCGGCCCAGCTGCTGTCGGCCCAGGCCGATGTGAAGCGCGCCGAGATCGATCTGCAGCGCCGCGAGGCGCTGTCCAAATCGGGCTCGGTGTCGGGCGAGGAACTCTCCAACGCGCGCACCGCCATGCTCAACGCCCAGGCCAACCTGAAGGCGGCCGAGGCCAGCGAAGTGCAGTCGCGCGCCAATACCAAGGCCACCCTCGGCGCCCAGAAGGCCAGCACCGTGCTGACCGCCGACACCACCGTCGACAACAACCCTGAAGTCGTGCTGGCCCGCGCCAAGCGCGACCAGGCCAAGCTGGACCTGGAGCGCACCGTGCTGCGTGCGCCGGTGGACGGCGTGGTGGCGCGCCGCCAGGTGCAGGTCGGCCAGCGCGTGCAGACTGGCGCCAACCTGCTCTCCGTGGTGCCGCTGCAGCAGATGCACGTGGACGCCAACTTCAAGGAAGGCCAGCTGACCAAGGTCCAGATCGGCCAGCCGGTGACCATGAAGGCCGACATCTACGGCGGCTCGGTGGAATACCACGGCGTGGTGACCGGCCTGTCCGGCGGCACCGGCTCGGCGTTCGCCGTGATCCCGGCGCAGAACGCCACCGGCAACTGGATCAAGGTGGTGCAGCGCCTGCCGGTGCGCATCTCCATCGATCCCAAGGAACTGGCGCAGCGTCCGCTGTCGGTGGGCCTGTCGATGCTGGTGGAGATCGACACCCGCGGCCAGATCCAGGCCGGCAATACGCAACAGCAGCAGAAGACCGCGCAGAACGGCGACGCCAAGGCCGCAGCGCTGTAATCCGGACCTGACACAAGAAGAGGTTTCCCATGTCATCCACAGTTAGCGCAGACGCCGGCCCGCTGCCGGCCCCTCTGCCCCAGGCCGAGCCGGGCAAGCTGCAAGGCAGCCAGTTGCTCGGCGCCGGCATCCTGCTGGCGGCCGCCAATTTCATCGCGGTGCTGGACACGACGATCGCCAACGTCTCGGTCTCGCACATCGCCGGGGCGCTGGGCGCCTCCACCAGCCAGGGCACTTACGTCATCACCTCCTACGCGGTGGCCGAGGCCATCACGGTGCCGCTGACCGGCTGGCTGGCCAACCGCTTCGGCACGGTGCGCGTGTTCATCTCGTCCATGGTGCTGTTCGGCCTGTTCTCGGCGCTGTGCGGCCTGGCCAATTCGCTGGGCATGCTGGTGCTGTTCCGCATCCTGCAAGGCCTGGCCGGCGGCCCGCTGATGCCGCTCTCGCAAACCCTGCTGCTGCGCATCTTCCCCAAGGAGAAGGCGCCCGCCGCCATCGGCCTGTGGGCCATGACCACGCTGGTGGCGCCGATCGCAGGCCCGGTGCTGGGCGGCGTGCTGTGCGACCAGTACAGCTGGCCCTACATCTTCTGGATCAACGTGCCGGTGGCGCTGGTATGCGGCTGGCTCGGCTGGCGCATGCTCAAGCCTTTCGAGAGCAAGACCACCAAGCTGTCCATCGACCGCGTCGGCCTGTTGCTGATGATCGTGTGGGTCGCCGCGCTGCAGTACATGCTCGACGAAGGCAAGGAGAAGGACTGGTTCGCCTCCACCGAAATCGTGGTGCTGGCCGTGATCGCCGTGGTGTTCTTCATCGCATTCCTGATCTGGGAACTGACCGAGCGCAATCCGGTGGTCGACCTGCGGGTGTTCCGCCATCGCGGCTTCTCGGCCAGCGTCACCACGATCTCGCTGGCCTTCGGCGCCTTCTTCGGCTCCGTGGTGCTCACTCCCCTGTGGTTGCAGGGCTACATGGGCTACACCGCCACCTGGTCGGGCTGCGTGTCGGCGCTGACCGGGATCCTGGCGGTGATGACGGCGCCCTTCGTGGCCAAGATGTCGACCAAGGTCGACGGCCGCAAGCTGGTCTGCATCGGCGTGGTGTGGCTGGGGCTGATGACCTTCGTGCGCGCCTTCAACACCACCGACATGACGATCTTCCAGATCGGCTGGCCGCTGTTCCTGCAGGGCATCGGCATGCCGCTGTTCTTCGTGCCGCTGACCGGCCTGGCGCTGGCCAGCGTGAACGAGGAAGAGACCGCCTCGGCCGCCGGCCTGATGAGCTTCTGCCGCACCATGTCGGGCGCCATCGCCACCTCCATCGTCAACACCAGCTGGGAAAACGACACCACCTACTTCCGCGCCGAACTGGCCGGGCTGGTGGACCGCTCCGGCGACGCCGTGAATGCCATGGCGGCCACCGGCATGACGGTCGACCAGGCTACCGGCTCGCTGGTGCAGACGGTGCAGAACCAGGCCGTGATGCTGGCCACCAACCACATCTTCATGATGGCCGCGATCTCGTTCTCGCTGGCGGCCATGGCGGTGTGGCTGGCGCCCAAGCCCAAGCGCGTGGCCGACACGTCTTCGGCGCACTAAGCGCCCACCTTCCCCCGACAGTCCGTTCCCCTGCGGACTGGGCAGGCGGCCACTCCGGTGGCCGCCTGTTTTTTCATGCTCCGACGGATCGCGGGCGATTTTGCTAGACTGCCCGCACCCTATGACAGCCACGGAGACCGCACCATGAGAGCCTTGCAAGCCGACGCCTTTTCCATCGCCTCGCTGAAGATCGCCGATGTCCCCAAGCCGCAACCGAAACGCGGCGACATCCTGGTGCGGGTGAAGGCTGCCAGCCTGAACTACCGCGACCTGGCCATCCTCTCCGGCAGCTACATGCCCAACCTGCAGCTGCCCTATGTGCCCTCGTCGGACGCCTGCGGCGTGGTCGAGGCGGTGGGCGAAGACGTCACCCGCTTCAAGGTCGGCGACCGCGTGGTGCCGGTCTACATCCAGGGCTGGCGCGACGGCGCGCTGACGCCCGAGCAGCGCGCCGGCGGTTCGCTGGGCGCGCCGCTGACCGGCGTGCTGCAGGACTACGTGGTGGTGCCGGCCGAAGACGCCGTGGCCGCGCCGGCCTATCTCACCGACGCCCAGGCCAGTACCCTGCCGATCGCCGCGCTGACCGCCTGGACCTGCCTGCAGCAAGGCGGCCTGCAGCCGGGCCAGAGTGTGCTGGTGCAAGGCACCGGCGGCGTCGCGCTGTTCGCGGCGCAGTTCGCCCGCGCCGCCGGCGCACGCGTGATCGGCCTGACCTCCGGCGACGCCAAGGCGGCGCTGATGCGCGACCTGGGCGTGGACACCGTGATCAACTACAGGCAGACGCCCGAATGGGCCGGCGCGGTGCGCGAGGCCACCGGCGGGCGCGGCGTCGACATCGTGGTGGAGACCACCGGCAGCAGCCTGTCGCAGTCGCTGTCGGCGGTGCGCTTCAACGGTTTCGTCGGCGTGATCGGCTTTGTCGGCGGCATGGAGGCGCCGCTGAACATCCGCCAGCTGATCGGCCCCATGATCCGCATGCAGGGCGTGGTGGTCGGCTCGCGCGCCTCGCTCGAGGCGATGATGCGCATGATGGCCATGCACCAGATCAAGCCGCTGATCGACTCCACCTTCCCGCTCGAACGCGCCGCCGAAGGCTTCTCGCGCATGGAGCAAGGCGCCCATTCGGGCAAGATCGTGATTACTTTGTGATCAGGTATAGTTACGCCAATAAAACTCTAGTCCAAAGCAAGATCTCTAAAGGGAATTCATCCGAATGATCGCGTTCTGCGTATTTAACAATAAAGGGGGGGTCGGAAAAACGACCTTACTTTGCAATCTTGCTGCGTACTATGCAATGCGAGAACAAAAAAAAGTGCTCGTAGTAGACGCCGATCCCCAGTGCAATGCGACGGCCTATATGTTCAAAGAAAAAGAACTAGAAGAACTATATAGCCCGACCAGAGACGGTAAAACGATCAATCAGTTGATAACGTCTTTAAAAAAATCAAAGGGTTACTCGGATATCCCGGTAAAAAAAAGCGCAACCTTTGGAGTCGATGTTGTTCCTGGCGATCCAAGGTTTTCACTTGCGGAAGATTTTTTAGCCAAAGACTGGTTAGATGCCACCGCCGGTGATGAAAGAGGCTTGAAGACCACATATCTGTTTCAAGCTCTTCTCAAGTGGGCGAAAGAAAAAAAATATGACTATGTTTTCTTTGATATGGGTCCATCTCTTGGCGCAATCAATCGAACAATCCTTTTGTCATGCGATTACTTCGTTCTTCCGATGTCTTCAGATATCTTTAGTTTAAGAGGTCTTCAGAATATTGAAGTATCCATCTCTACCTGGAAGAAAGGGCTAGATCGAGGCCTGACGACCTACTTCGAAGACAATCATGAAGATTTTGTGTTTGACGACCAAAGCAAACCGAATCGCGATGGCATCAAGTTCGTTGGCTATGTTACGCAACAATACACTGCAAAAACCGTTGGCGGAAAGAAGCAGCCTGTTGATGCTTACGAGAAGATTATTCGCAGAATCGGCCCTGCGATAAAAAAGCACTTAATCGACTCGTTAAATAAAGGGGCAAAACCAATTAAGGCATACAAGCTCGGGGAAATTGCGTACTTTCATAGTTTAGTTCCTCTTGCCCAAGCAGCAAGTAAGCCCATTTTCGGATTGAAATCCAGCGATGGTGTGGTCGGTGCACACTTCGATAAGGTAAAGCAATTTGAGGCCGTAATTAAAGAGATCGCGGACAACCTAGCAAATAACATTAAATGATTATCTGGCCTCGCGAACTTGTCCGCGAAATTGCACGCAGACGATGTGTACTATTTTTTGGCGCAGGAATTTCGATGAATTCTGTCGGAAAAGACGGAAAGACTCGCCCTCCAGGGTGGGGGGAATTTCTCTTGCACGCGATTGATCAAATTCCAAACATTTCGCGCAAGTTACGGAAGGATATCAAAAGCCTTATCGATCGAACTGACTATCTCACTGCCGCCGAAGTGATCAGAACCGAATTGAAGCCAGATGGCTTCAAAGCGCTAGTAAAGGAAGCGTTTCACTCGCCTGATTTTCAGCCTGCAACAATACATAGCCATCTGTACAAATTAGATTTGCGCATAGCGATCACTCCGAATTTCGATGGCATCTACGAAGCCGCTGCTGGGCAACGAGGGGCCGGGGCGATTACCGTAAAAAATTACTATGAAGATGACATTGCTGAAGCGCTTCGCCGAAATGAAACAGTTTTAATCAAGAGCCACGGCTCCGTATCTTCTGCCAACAAGCTCATTTTTACTCGAAGTGACTACGCCAAGGCTCGAAATCAACATGGGCAATTTTATGAGCTAATAGATGCGCTCTTGCGTACACATACTTTCATATTTGTCGGCTGTGGAATGGATGATCCAGATATTCGCTCTCTGCTAGAAAACTATTGCTATCGTCATCCATCAGCACAAAATCACTACTTCATCACGGCGAGCAATAATTACAACAAAGAAATTAAGAAAGTCTTAAGTGAATCTCTCAAAATTAACATTCTTGAATATGCGTACACGAAAGATCATTCAAACCTAACAAAGTCTCTGGAGCAGTTGATTAAGACTTTGGAGCTAGAGCGCAAAGAAGTCGGAGAGCGACAACTTTGGTAAGGAAGGAAGATCACCCTCAGTGAGCCCACTGGTTTGGCGTAATCATTGCGCGTACAATCCCACCTCAAGCATGCGGACCCCGGTCCGCATTTTTGATTTATGGCGCGCCCCGCGCGCAGCCGGTCTACCCTGCCGCCAGCCATGGCCCGTGCGCATCTCGGCGCCACAGCGCGCGCGGCAAAGCAATCCCGAACAAGCACCACCGGCCCAAGGCCAGGATCACGACAACGACAGCCTGATGACCAAAGATCTCGCAGCCCACACGCCCATGATGCAGCAATACCTGCGCATCAAGGCAGACTACCCGCACACGCTGGTGTTCTACCGCATGGGCGACTTCTACGAACTGTTCTTCGACGATGCCGAGAAAGCCTCGCGTCTGATGGGCGTGACGCTGACCCAGCGCGGCTCCTCCAACGGCAACCCGATCAAGATGGCGGGCATCCCCTTCCATTCGGTGGAGCAATACCTGGGACGCCTGATCAAGCTGGGCGAATCGGTGGCGATCTGCGAGCAGATCGGCGACCCGGCCACCAGCAAGGGTCCGGTCGAGCGCAAGGTGGTGCGCGTGGTCACCCCGGGCACGCTGACCGACTCCGACCTGCTGCCGGAAAAATCCGAACGCTGCCTGCTGGCGCTGCAGATCGCCGCGGGCCGGGCGCGCAAGCAGGTGCAGGTGGGCCTGTCGTGGCTGTCGATGGCCAGCGGCGCACTGAAACTGATGGAATTCACGGTCGACGCCCACCTGCTGGAAACCCGCCTCAAGCAGGAGCTGGAACGCATCTCGCCGGCCGAAATCCTGATCGCCGACAGCCAGCTGGAGCAGTGTGATCCGCTGCTGCCCAGCCGCGCCGTGACCGTGCCGGACTGGCACTTCGACCAGCCCAGCAGCGAGAAGGCGCTGCTCGAACAGCTGGCCGTGGCCACGCTGGACGGCTTCGGCGCGCAAGGCCTGACGGCGGCCATCGGCGCGGCCGGCGCGCTGCTGCGCTATGCGCAGTCGACCCAGGGCCGCGGCCTGCAGCACGTGCGCGCGCTGACGGTCGAATCGGAAAACGAATTCATCGGCCTGGACGCCTCCACCCGCCGCAACCTGGAGCTGACCGAGACCATCCGCGCCCAGGACGCCAACGCGCTGGCGCCGACGCTGTTCTCCACGCTTGACCATTGCCGCACGGCGATGGGTTCGCGCCTCTTGCGCCACTGGCTGCATCACGCGCTGCGCGACCAGAAGGTGGCGCGCGCGCGCCATGCCGCGATCAACGCGCTGATGCGCACCGACGCCTGCTCGGGCCTTTCGGCCACGCTGGCGGCAGTGCCCGACATCGAGCGCATCACCACCCGCATCGCGCTGCTGTCGGCGCGCCCGCGCGACCTGGCGGGCCTGCGCGCCGGCCTGCAGCAGCTGAGCTCGCTGCGCGCCTACGTCGCCATGTGCGGCCGCGACGCCGATGCGCCGCTGCTGGGCGAGCTGCACGAAGCGCTGGCCACGCCGGTGGAATGCGTGGACCTGCTGGAACGCGCCATCATGCTGGAGCCGGCCGCGATGGTGCGCGACGGCGGCGTGATCGCGCGCGGCTACGACGCCGAGCTGGACGAGCTGCGCGGCCTGTCGGAGAACGCCGGCCAGTATCTGCTCGACCTGGAGGCGCGCGAGCGCGCGCGCACCGGCATCGCCAACCTGCGCGTCGAATACAACAAGGTGCACGGCTTCTACATCGAAGTCACCAACGGCCAGAGCGACAAGGTGCCGGAAGACTACCGCCGCCGCCAGACGCTGAAGAACGCCGAGCGCTACATCATCCCCGAGCTCAAGGCCTTCGAGGATAAGGCGCTGTCGGCGCAGGAGCGCTCGCTGTCGCGCGAGAAATTCCTGTACGAGCAGCTGCTCAACGCGCTGGCGTCGCACATCGTCACGCTGCAGGCCATCGCCCATGCGCTGGCCCAGCTCGACACGCTGGTGGCGCTGGCCGACCACGCCGCGCGCAACAACTGGTGCGCGCCGCAGCTGGTGGCCGAGCCCAGCATCCAGATCGAACAGGGCCGCCACCCGGTGGTGGAGAACCAGATCGAGCGCTTCATCGCCAACGACTGCCAGCTGGCCGCCGAACGCAAGCTGCTGCTGATCACCGGCCCCAACATGGGCGGTAAATCGACCTTCATGCGCCAGGTGGCGCTGATCACGCTCTTGGCCTACGTGGGCAGCTTCGTGCCGGCCGCAAGCGCCGCCATCGGCCCGATCGACCGCATCTTCACGCGCATCGGCGCGGCCGACGACCTGGCCGGCGGCCGCTCCACCTTCATGGTGGAGATGACCGAATCCGCCGCCATCCTGAACAACGCCAGCGAACAGTCGCTGGTGCTGATGGACGAGGTCGGCCGCGGCACCTCGACCTTCGACGGCCTGGCGTTGGCGTGGGCGATCGCCAAGCACCTGATCGACGTCACCCGCAGCTTCACGCTGTTCGCCACGCACTATTTCGAGCTGACCCAGTTGCCGGAAGTCCACCCGAGCGCGGCCAACGTGCACCTGTCGGCGGTCGAGCACAAGGACAGCATCGTCTTCCTGCATGCCGTGCAAAGCGGCCCGGCCTCGCAGAGTTACGGCCTGCAGGTGGCGCAGCTGGCCGGCGTGCCGGCGCCGGTGATCCGCGCCGCGCGCAAGCACCTGTCGTCGCTGGAGAGCCAGTCGATGCAGCCGACGCCGCAGTTCGACCTGTTCAGCTCGGTGCAGTACGTCGAGCCCGAGGATGCGCCGCAGGCTTCGGCGGCGCGCGAAGAAATCGACGCCGCGCCTGAACAAGCGCCGCAGATCGTGGTCGAACCGGATCCGCGCGCGCAAGCTCTGCTGCAATCCCTGGACCAGCTCGACCCGGACGCGCTGACCCCGCGCCAGGCGCTGGAGGCGCTGTACCAGCTGAAGCAGCTGGGCCGCGGCTGAAAACCGGGCACCCCGGCAACCGCGCGCCGCCATGACCATTCCCGACGAGGCAGCCACACGATGAGACGTATCCTGCTGACCGCCCTGCTAGCCTGCGCCGCCTGCCTGACGGCGCTGCCGGCGTCGGCGGCGCCGCAGGATTTCGCGTTCGGCATGATCAGCCACGCCTTCGCCGGCGGCAACGGCGAGGAGGTGCTGCGCAAGGCCATCGCCGAAACCGATGCCGACAACCTGGCCTTCGTCGTGGTCAACGGCGTGAAGTCAGCCTCCGAGCCGTGCGACGACGCGCTTTACAGCCAGCGTCACGAGATCCTCTCGCAGGCGCAGAACGGCGTCTTCATGTCCATGGCGGCGGCCGACTGGATCACCTGCCGCGACCGCGAGCAGCGCTCCGACGCCATCGAGCGGCTGGCGCGCATGCGCGAGCTGTTCCATTCCGGCGAATTCTCCATGGGCGCGAGCCGCCTGCCGCTGCTGCGCCAGTCGCTCACGCCCAAGTTCCGCAGCTATGCCGAGAACACCCGCTGGGAAGTCGGCAACGTGCTGTTCGCCACCGTCAACCTGCCGGCCGGCAACAACCACTTCCTGCTCGACGGCGGGCGCAACAGCGAGTTCGAAGACCGCCTGATCGCCAACCGCAACTGGCTGCAGCACCTGTTCGCCTACGGCGCGCTGAAGAAGGTCTCGGCCATCGTCTTCTTCAGCGACGGCAATCCCTTCGGCCCGCCGCCCAAGCGCTCCTTCTTCCGCACCCAGCGCGACGGCTTCTCCGAGACGCGCCGCGCGTTCTCCGACCTGGCCGCCAGGTTCCAGGGCCGGGTGCTGGTGGTGCACGGCGAGACCGCGAAGAGCAAGGCGCCGCCGCGCATCCTGTGGACCGGCAACCTCGGCAGCGTGGGCGCGGGCGAACGCTGGCTGAAGGTGGTGGTGGACGATCACCTGCCGCAGCTGTTCGCGGTGGCCGATGCCGACGGCGAGCGGCGCTGAAACCCGCGCCTGATCCTGGCAGCAGAAACAAAAACGCCCGCGATTGCGGGCGTTTTCTTTTGCGGCGGATGCGGCAGGATCAGTTCAGCGGCTGGCTGCGGAAGTGGTCGCCGTCCTCGCCCTCATCTTCATCGTGGTGATGATGATGGTGGCCGTGCGGGCCGTGCACGTGGCCGTGCGAGATCTCTTCTTCCGAGGCTTCGCGCACTTCGGCCACCGACAGCTCGAAGCGCAGCGCGATGCCGGCCAGCGGATGGTTGCCGTCGAGGACAGCCTTGCCGTCGGCGACTTCGGTGACGGTGAAGATGACGGTGTCGTGGCTTTCGTCGTCAGGCGAGCCTTCGAACTGCATGCCCACTTCGATGGGCTGCGGCAGGCGCGAGACCGGCTCGATCTTGACCAGCTCGGAGTCGTATTCGCCGAAGGCGTCTTCCGGCTCGACCTGGATGGTGGTCTGGTAGCCGGCTTCCTTGCCGTCCAGCGCTTCTTCGATCTTGGGCAGGGTGTTCTGGTAGCCGCCGTGCAGATAAACCATCGGCTCGCTGCTTTGCTCGATCAGGTTGTTCTGCGCATCCGACAATTTGTAGTTCACGGAGACTACGGTGTTTTTTGCGATCTTCATCGTATGGGGTCCTTTGCTATCGGTATATGCTGCCGAGGCAGCCGGGTGTGGGGCTCAAGAGCATTCCCCCTTGCCATTCCCGCGCGGCAAGGACTCTTTTTCTTCAGCAAACTGAAAGCGCGATTATACCTGCATCAAACTTCGCCGCCTTTGCGCAGCTTCAAGCGCAGCGGCGCGCCTATAATGGCGGGCATGAAAAAACTCGCTCTCCTCGGCGGCCTCACGCCCGCCCAATTCCTGCGTGACTACTGGCACAAGAAACCGCTGCTGATCCGCCAGGCCATTCCCGGCTTCCAGGCGCCGCTGCCGCGCCAAGAACTGTTCGACCTGGCGCGCCGCGACGATGTCGAATCGCGCCTGATCACCCATCGCGCAGGCGGCTGGGACATGCAGCACGGCCCGGTCGCGAAATTGCCGGCCCTGAAGCAGAAGGCATGGACGCTGCTGGTGCAGGGCGTGAACCTGCATCACCCCGAAGCCGACGCCCTGCTGCGCCAGTTCCGCTTCATTCCCGATGCGCGCCTGGACGACCTGATGATCAGCTACGCCAGCGACGGCGGCGGCGTCGGTCCGCATTTCGACTCTTACGACGTGTTCCTGCTGCAGGCGCACGGGCAGCGCCGCTGGCGCATCAGCGCGCAGGAAGACCTGTCGCTGGAAGAAGGCGTACCGCTGAAGATCCTGAGCAACTTCCAGTCCGAGCAAGAGTTCGTGCTGGAGCCGGGCGACATGCTGTACCTGCCGCCGCACTATGCGCATGACGGCGTGGCCGTGGGCGAATGCATGACTTACTCGATCGGTTTTCGCGCGCCGGCCTTCCAGGAACTCGGCGAGTCCTTCCTCGACTTCATGATGGACAGCATCGACCTGCCCGGCCGCTATGCCGATCCCGACCTGAAGCCCAGCGCCAAGCCCGCGGAGCTGCCGGCCGACATGGTCGCGCGCATCCGCGACGAGCTCAACAAGATCCGCTTCACCGACGACGACATCACCATCTTCCTCGGCCAGCACCTGTCCGAACCCAAGGCCAGCGTATTCTTCGAGCCGCCGGCCGAGGAGCTGTCCTTTGCTCGCTTTTTCCAGGGCGCCAAGAAGCGCGGCCTGTCCCTGCATCGCAAGACGCAGATGCTCTATCGCGGCTCCCACGTCTTCATCAACGGCGAGTCGTTCGAAGTGCGACGCGCAGACAAGGCCATCCTCGCCGCACTCGCAGATCGCCGCAAGCTGGAAAAATCGGAGTTCGAAAACGCCTCGGAAGACCTGCTCGAAGCGCTGCATCAATGGCATGAAAGCGGCTGGCTAGAATTTTCTTGAATTGATTCGAAATCTTCCAAATCCGCTTAAGTTGATCGTTCGACAATCGCCGGAAAACGGCGTGGATAAAGGCCTTCCGGGGACATGGGTATAAATGTAAGAACTTACAAATTCTTACGAAAAAGAACGATTCCGGTGTGATTTCGGCAAAAAATAGCTATAATAACGGGCTGGAAAGTTTTCGTTGTGTTTGGTCTGTTTCGGCAGCAAAAAGAAGCAAAAGCCGAAGCGAAACCGCAAGGTTTGCCAGGGCATCGAAAGCCTCCTGTAGAGCGATAATTACCGGTAATTATTCATCGCACAATTTTAAATATTGAAGGAATATTCATGAAAAAGACTCTGTTGATCGCCTCCCTGCTGGCTGTTGCCCTGGCTGCTTGCGGCAAGAAGGAAGAAGCTCCGGCACCTGCACCGGCTCCTGCCGCTGAAGCTCCTGCCGCTGCACCGGCTGCTGCTCCTGCTGCTGACGCAAAGCCTGCTGACGCTGCTCCGGCCGCTCCTGCTGCTGACGCAAAGCCGGCTGACGCTGCTCCGGCCGCTCCTGCTGCTGATGCAAAGCCGGCTGACGCTGCTCCGGCAAAATAATCTTCAGATTATTTTCAGAAAAACCGGCCCTCTGGGTCGGTTTTTTTTCGCCTGTATTTTTCCTTTCCTTTTCCCTTCCTTTTTCCTTTCTTGCATCAGCGGCCAACGCAATCCGCGATGCGCTCCCCTGCCCCACGCTCCAAAACGCGTCAGATCACGCCATAGCGCGTTGATAGCGACCGCAGGACATCCAGGCACTGACAAAGCGCTGACAAGGCCTCAGAAGCGTTTTGGCGCGCGCGAGCCCGTTACGCGGCATTGCGTGGCAACGGATGCAAAAATGAAAACGAGGGAAACCGGGCAAAGCCGGTGAATCGGAATCGTCCGCTACGAGAGCGCAGATCCCGGCACAGTCAGTGATCAAGCGCAGTCAAGCCGCAGGGAATGGCAACAAATTGTTTCTGCCCGCGGCGCAAGAGATGAAGCGCATGCTGACAAAGCGCTGACCTGCTCGCCTTTTCTTTACACGTCCAGCCAGCCGAAGCCCTCGTCCTGGCACGCGATGCCGATCCCACCGAAGCTCGTGCCGAGCACGCTCTCCAGCGCGGCGCGCGCGAGTTCCGGGGTATTGTTCTGCCGGCTCAGGTGGGCGCCGACCACCTGCTTCAGTTTGCTCTTGTCGAGCAGCTGCAGGATCTCGGCGCTGGTTTCGTTGGCCAGGTGGCCATAGGCGCCGCCGATGCGCCGCTTGAGAAACGCGGGATAGGCAGAGTTTTCCAGCATGGCGCGATCGTGGTTGCACTCCAGCAGGAGCGCGTCGCAGGCGCCCAGCGCCTGCACCAGATGGGAGGTCGACTGGCCGGCGTCGGTCAGCACGCCCAGGCGGCGGTCGCCGTCACCGGCGACGTATTGCACCGGTTCGCGCGCGTCGTGCGGCACGGTGTAGGGCGTGAGTTCGAGGTCGCCGATGGCGATCTTCTGGCCGTCGGCGCAGTAACGCACATCGGTGTCGGCGGCATGCGCCGATACCGCTTCCCATGTGCCGTAGCTGAGCCAGACGGGAATGCGGTAGCGCCGGGCGAACTTGAAGACGCCGCTGACGTGGTCGGAATGTTCGTGGGTGACGACGATGGCGGAGACGTCGGAGGGATCCACGCCCAGGCGCAGCAGGCGTTTTTCCGTCTCGCGCAAAGCAAAGCCGCAGTCCAGCATCACGGTCGTTCCCGAATTGGGACGATGCGAGCCGGCTGCGGCCGAGATCAGCAGCGCGTTGCCTTCGCTGCCGCTACCGAGGCTCGCGAACTTCATTTGCGGCCCCGGTCTTGCATTACTTCAGCTGTTCGTTCAGCAGGCCGAGGATCTTGTCGGCGACATCGGAAACCTCAGGCTTGCCTTCGCCGTTCTGGACCACGATGTTGCTGCCGTCGCTGCCGGTGCCCTTGACCACGATGCGGTACTTGGCGGCCGACTTTTCCTTGTCCTTGGAGCTGGAGAAGATGCGGGAGAAGAAGCCCGGCTTGTCGGTCTTGTCCTTGGCGTCCTGGTTCTGGTCGACGTAGCGCACGAAGTAGACGCCCTGGCTGCGGTCGCGGTCTTCCACGGTGAAGCCGACGCGGTCCAGCGCCAGGCCCACACGGCGCCATGCGCGGTCGAAGCTTTCGTCAACCTGCACGCTGGAGCCGGCGGCGCTCTTCAACAGCTTGGAGCGGGCCTGCAGGCTCGGCGCATTGGCCACTGCGGCCTTGGCCTTGGTCTCTTCGGCGCCCAGGCGCACCATCAGGCGCGCCAGGAATTCGGCTTCCAGGCCCGGGTCGGTCGGACGCGCGGTCCACACCGAGGTTTCCTTGGCCGAGCCGGTCAGCACTTCTTCGGCGCCGCGATGGCTGATGAAGATCTCGGTGGTGCCGTTGGGGCCGCGCTCCAGGCGGGTGCGGAACTTGTCGCGCTCGCCGGTGGAGTACAGCGAATCGAACACCTTGCCCAGCGTGTTGCGGATGAAGTCCTGCGGAATCTTGGCGCGGTTCTCGGCCCAGTCGGTTTCCATCACGCCGGTGTCGGGCGACTCGACGTTGATCAGGAAGCCGCTGTCCTGCCAGAAGTCCTTGATCTGCGACCACAGGGCTTCCGGCGTCTGGTTGACCACCAGCCAGCGCTGGGTGCCGTCGCGTTCGACGCGGATGTCCTTGCCGTTGGCGGTGGGCGCAACCGAAGCGACGTCGGTGGTCGGCTTGGTCTGCTGCTCCAGGTTGTAGCCGGACGCGGTCGCCACGCCCTTGTTGGCTTCAGGGATGGCGTAGCGGTTGTCGCGCTGCAGTTGGGTCAGATCGGGCGGCACTTCCAGACGCGGGCCGCGGGCCTTCTCTGCGCTCTTGTAATCGATACGGTCGCCTTCGAGCATGCTGCCGATGGACGAGCATCCTGCGAGTCCCGCGAGAGCCAGTGCGACGACGATGCTGCGTTGGGTGATGGTGTACGCGGAGCGAACTGCAGGACGAACGTTCTTGCTATTAGTCATATCGTTACTATTGAAAGCGGGATCGAATTTCAGGAGACAGGGGTCCGGAAACGGCCAAGTCCATTATTTTAATACACCCGACTCGCGCAAAGCCGCGCGCACGGTATCGTGGAACGCCGCCCCCAGCGGCGCCAGCGGCAGGCGCATGCCCGTCGCGATCAGACCCATCTCCTGCATGGCCCACTTCAGGGGCACCGGATTGGGTTCGACGAACAGCTTGTTATGCAACGGCAGCAGCTTGTTGTTCAGTTCGACGGCGCGCGCGATATTGCCGGCCATGGCGGCCACGCACAGCTCGTGCATGTCGCGCGGGGCAACGTTGGCGGTGACCGAGATGTTGCCGGCGCCGCCGTACAGCATCAGCGCGATGGCGGTGGCGTCGTCGCCGGAATAGACGGCGAAGTCCTTCGGCGCCAGGCGGATCAGGTCGGTGCCGCGGCCGATGTTGCCGGTGGCGTCCTTGACGCCGACGATGCCCTTGACCTGCGCCAGGCGCAGGATGGTCTCGTTGCTCATGTCGGCAACGGTACGGCCCGGCACGTTGTACAGGATCACCGGCAGGTCGACCGACTCGGCGATCTTCTTGAAGTGCAGGTACATGCCTTCCTGGGTAGGACGGTTGTAGTAGGGCACGACCTGCAGCGACGCGTCGGCGCCGATCTTCTTGGCGAACTCGGTCAGCTCGATGGCTTCCGAGGTCGAGTTGCCGCCGGTGCCGGCGATGATCGGGATGCGTTTGGCCGTATGCTCCACCGCGACCTTGATCAGTTCGCAGTGTTCTTCCATCGAGACGGTGGGCGACTCGCCGGTGGTGCCGACGATGACGATGCTGTCCGTTCCCTCGGCGATGTGCCAGTCGATCAGTTTGCGCAGGCCGTCGAAGTCGAGGCTGCCGTCCGGATGCATGGGAGTGACGATTGCAACAATGCTACCCTTGATCATGATGTGCGTACTTTGGGAGTAGGTGAAAATAAAAAAACCGATTGTAGCGGATAGACGCCCCAATCGGTCAATTTGCCGCTCATACAGATGAAAGCGGAAGTAAAAAAACTGGGCCCGGACCGGACATTCCGGCATGTGGACATCGTCGCCCACGTTGCCCTTTTTCAATAAAACTCAATAGCCCAGTCCCATCGCCTCGCGCACGTCGCGCATGGTGTCCTGCGCCAGCTTGCGCGCCTTGTCGCAGCCGTCGGCGACGATCGCGCGCACCAGCGAAGGGTCGTCCAGATAGGGCTGGGCGCGCTCCAGCATCGGTTGCTGTTCTTGCAAGATGGCATCGATCACCGGCTGCTTGCACTCCAGGCAACCGATGCCGGCCGAGCGGCAGCCCTTGGCGGCCCATTCCCTGACCTCGGGCGGCGAATACACCTGGTGGAATTGCCAGACCGGGCATTTGTCCGGGTCGCCGGCGTCGCTGCGGCGAACGCGCTGCGGGTCGGTCGGCATGGTCTTGACCTTCTTGGTGACCGCGTCCTTGTCTTCGCGCAGCGCGATGGCGTTGCCGTAGCTCTTGGACATCTTGGCGCCGTCCAGCCCGGGCAGGCGCGACGCCTCCGTCAGCATGGCCTGCGGCTCGGTCAGGATCAGCTTGCGGCTGCCTTCCAGGTAGCCGAACAGGCGTTCACGGTCGATCATCGACAGGTTCTGGGCATCGTCCAGCATGGCCTTGGCCTGCTCCAGCGCCTCTTCGTCGCCCTTCTCCTGGAACTGGTTGCGCAGCTCCAGATACAGCTTGGCGCGCTTGCTGCCCAGCTTCTTGGCGGCGGCCAGGGCCTTTTCCTCGAAGCCCTTTTCCTTGCCGTACAGGTGGTTAAAGCGGCGCGCGATCTCGCGCATGATCTCGATGTGCGGCACCTGGTCCTCGCCCACCGGCACCTGGCTGGCGCGGTAGATCAGCACGTCGGCCGCCTGCAGCAGCGGATAGCCGAGAAAGCCGTAGGTCGCCAGGTCGCGGTCGGACAGCTTTTCCTGCTGGTCCTTGTAGGTCGGCACCCGCTCCAGCCAGCCCAGCGGCGTGGCCATGGACAGCAGCAGGTGCAGCTCGGCGTGCTCGGGCACGCGCGACTGGATGAACAGGGTGGACTGGGACGGATCGACGCCGGCGGCGAGCCAGTCGATCACCATTTCCCAGGTGCTGGTCTCGATGACGGAAGGATCGTCATAATGCGTGGTCAGCGCGTGCCAGTCGGCCACGAAGAACAGGCAGGGCAATTCGGACTGCAGTTTCACCCAGTTCTTCAGGGCCCCGTGGTAATGGCCCAGGTGCAATGCGCCCGTGGGGCGCATGCCGGAGACGACGCGGTCAGGATACATGGCGGTTGGCTGTAATTATTCTGGCGGTTCAGCGGAGCAGGAACGTGATCGGGGAAAGAATCAGCTGCAGCAGCAGGCTGGCGGCATACATCACCGGCGCCATCCACCAGGTATAGATCACCTTGAGCAGCACCAGCGCCATCACGATGAAAAAGCCATACGGTTCGATCTGCGCAAATTTATACGCATATTTGTGCGGCAACAAGCTGGTGAGGATGCGCCCGCCGTCCAGCGGGGGAATCGGGAACAGGTTGAAGGCGAACATCACCAGGTTGGTCAGCACGCCGGCCTTGGCCATGAGCATGAAGAACTCTTCCTGCACGCCGCCGATGACCAGGGCGTAAATCACCAGCGTCCACAGCAGCGCCATGAAGAAGTTGGCGCCGGGCCCGGCCAGGGCCACCCAGGCCATGTCGCGCTTGGGCTTGCGCAGGTGTCCGTAGTTGATCGGCACCGGCTTGGCGTAGCCGAACAGGAAGGCGCCGCTGGTGGCGAAGTACAGCAGGATGGGGATCAGGATGGTGCCGAAGGGGTCGATGTGCTTGATCGGATTCAGGCTCATGCGCCCCATCGAATAAGCGGTATTGTCCCCGAAGAATTTCGCCGCATAGGCGTGCGCTGCCTCGTGCAGTGTGATGGCGAACAGGACGGGAAGCGCATACACCGCGACAGTCTGGATGAGATCGTTCATGGGCGGGATTTTATCAGAGGGGCAACTTTAGCCCCGGTGAATTCAAAAAACTTCGGTAAAACATGCCGGCGCCGGCATGACCGGCGCCGCTCCCCGCTCATGCCGCCTGCAGCCCGAACAGGCCGGCGTCTCCCCGGCCCTGGCGCACCAGCACCGGCTGGTCGTCGTCGGTCAGGTCGATCACGGTGGTCGGCTCCAGGCTGCAGGCGCCGCTGTCGATCACCAGCTCGATCTGCTTTTCCAGCTGGGCGCGGATGTCGTCGGCGTTGGTCAGCGGCAGCTCGTCGTCGGGCAGCATCAGCGTGGTGCCCAGAAGCGGCTGGCCCAGCTCCTCCAGCAGCATATGGGCGATGCGGTTCTCCGGCACGCGCAGGCCGATGGTCTTGCGCGACGGGTGCGACAGGCGGCGCGGCACTTCCTTGGTGGCTTCCAGGATGAAGGTATAGGCCCCCGGCGTGGCAGCCTTGAGCAACCGGTACTGGCGGTTGTCGACGCGGGCGTACTGGGCGATCTCGGACAGGTCGCGGCACAGCAGCGTCAGGTGGTGCTTGTCGTCCACGCCGCGGATGCGGCGCACGCGCTCGACCGCGTCCTTGTTGTCCAGCTGGCAGACCAGCGCGTAGCAGGAGTCGGTCGGCAAGGCCACCAGGCCGCCCTTGTGGATGATCTGCGCAGCCTGCTTGATCAGGCGCAGCTGCGGATTGTCGGGATGGATTTCAAAAAACTGGCTCATGACATCGTTTTCAACTCAGGTTCGAAAATGCAAAACGGCGGTGTCGCCACCGCCGTTTCCTGTCTGTACCGCTATTTTACCTTTGGCCGCGCAGCGCGGCGATGCGCTGCTCCAGCGGCGGGTGGGTGGAGAACAGCTCCATGATGCCCGGCTTGTCGCTGATTCCCAGGGCCGCCATGTTCTGCGGCAGGCCTTCCGGCGAGAAGCCGCCCAGGCGCGCCAGCGCATTGATCATCGGCTGCGGCGTGCCGAGCAGGCGCGCGGCGCCGGCGTCGGCGCGGAACTCGCGCTGGCGCGAGAACCAGGCCACGATGATGGAGGCGCCGATGCCGAACACGATCTGGCACACCAGCACGGTCACGGTATAGCCGATGCCCGGGCCCTGGTCGTTGTTACGGCGCAGCGCCGAGTCGACGAAGAAGCCGACCACGCGCGAGAGGAACACGACGAAGGTGTTCACCACGCCCTGGATCAGCGTCATGGTGACCATGTCGCCGTTGGCGATGTGCGCCACCTCGTGGCCCAGCACGGCCTCGACTTCGTCCTGCGTCATGCCCTGCAGCAGCCCGGTGGACACCGCCACCAGCGCGGAGTCCTTGAATGCGCCGGTGGCGAAGGCGTTCGGCTCGCCCTCGTAGACCGCCACTTCAGGCATGCCGATGCCGGCGCGCTGGGCCAGCTTGCCGACGGTCTGCACCAGCCAGGCTTCGGTGCCGTTGACCGGCGTTTCGATCACGCGCGCGCCGGTCGACCATTTGGCCATGGTCTTGCTCATCAGCAAGGAGATGATCGATCCGGTGAAGCCGACCACCAGCGAAAACACCAGCAGCATCGGCAGATTCAGGCCGGAGCGGGTGAGGAAGCGGTCGACGCCCAACAGCGACAAGATGACGCTCATCACGACCAGCACGGCAATGTTGGTGGCGATAAACAGCAAGATGCGTTTCATTGGGAAAACTCCTATCGGGAAAGTGGTTATTAGATAGGAATGCCGGGAGAAAAATCAAGGGTGAGCTTGCTTGGGCGGCCGCGCCGCGCATCGACGACGCCGCGTCAGAGATCCCAGTCGTGCCACACCGGCTTGACGCCCGCCGGCAGCGGCGGCAAGGCGCCCAGGTCCACGCGCGACTCGCCGGGACCGTGAAAATCCGACCCCATCGAGGCCAGGAAACCGTAGCTGCGCGCCACCTGCGCGTACTCCTCGTACTGCTCGGGCGTATGGCTGCCGGTGTTGACCTCGATGGCGGCGCCGCCCAGTTGCTTGAACTCGTCGAACAAGGCGCCGAACTGGGTCTGGGTGTACTTGTAGCGCCCCGGGTGGGCGATTACCGCCACGCCGCCGGCGCCGCGTATCCATTGCACCGACTCGGCCAGCGTGGCCCAGCGATGCGGCACGTAGCCCGGCTTGCCTTCGGTGAGGTAGTTGGCGAAGACTTCCTTGGTGTCGCCGCAGTGGCCGCACTCGACCATGTGGCGCGCGAAGTGGGTGCGCGAGATCAGGTCGGGATTGCCCACGTGCTTCAACGCGCCCTCGTAGGCGCCGCAGATGCCGACCTTCTCCAGCTCGCCGGAAATCTCGCGCGCGCGGCGTTCGCGGCCGTTGCGGGTGGCGGCCAGGCCGTCGACCAGGTTGCGGTCGGTTTCATCCACGCGCAGGCCGACGATGTGCACGGTCTGGTTGCACCAGGTCACCGAGATCTCGACGCCGCCGACATGCTTCATGCCCAGCGCCTGGGCCGCCTTGCGCGCGCGCGCCACTCCGCCCACCTCGTCGTGATCGGTCAGCGCCCACACGTTCACGCCGTTGGCGTGTGCGCGCGCGGCCACCTGTTCCGGCGGCAGCAGGCCGTCGGAGACGTTGGAATGGCAGTGCAGGTCGAACTTGAGCTGGGACATAGAGGTAGTGCGCGGTGACTCGGGCCGGTCGCTTGTGGCTGCCGCCGATCTCGGGCTGCATGACGGTTGCAAACGTTCCCATTCTACCGCGCATCGGGGCCCGCCGTTGCCGCGCGGGCGCCCTTGCAACACGCGGCCGGCGAACTCAGGCCGGCTGCGCCAGGAAGGATTCGATCATCTGCGCCAGCCGCTCCGGCTGGTCGTGATGCAGCATGTGACCGGCGTCGCCGATGAACTCCACCTGCGCCTTGGGGATGAAGGCGATGCGGCGGTCGATTTCCTCGCGCATCAGCGCGTGCTGGCCGAAGAAACGCCAGATGTCGCTGTCCTTCGCCTCGATCCACAGCACGGGCGCTGTGATGCGGCTCCAGCAGGCGGTCATCTCGTCGACGCGATAGAGGATGGGGCTGACCTGCTTGTGCGCCGGGTCGCCCAGGATCTGCCACAGGCCGGCCTCATCCTTTGCCGCCCAGTGCTGCGACAGGAAGGCGGCGCGCTCGTCGGACAGGCGGGCGTTGTTCTTCTGCAGCCGCGCGGCGACCTCGTCCAGCGTGTCGTAGCCGCGCATGAGCGGCCGATTCTTCACCTCGTCCATCCACTGCGCGAAACGCCCGGGCGCCTGCTCCGGCTTGGCCGAAGGCAGGCCCAGCCCTTCCAGGTTGACCAGGCGCCGGATGCGCTGCGGGCGCACGCCGGCGTACAGCGTGGCGACGTTGCCGCCCATGCTGTGGCCGACCAGGTCGATGGCGGCGTCGCCGGCGTAATGCTCGATGACGGCCTCAAGGTCGGCCAGGTAATCCGGGAACCAGTAGGAGTCCGAATGCGTGCGCTCGGTCAGCCCGAAGCCGCGCCAGTCGGGCGCGACCACGTGCCAGTCGCCCTGCATCGCGTCGACCATGAACTGGAACGAGGCCGATACGTCCATCCAGCCGTGCAGCATGAACAGCAGCGGCGCATCGGGATTGCCCCAGTGGCGTACGTGGTAGCGCAGGCCGCGCACCTGCAGGAATTCGGATCGGGATGGCTTGACGGGGGTGCCGCTCTGGCTCATTGCTGCCTCTTGTGAACTGCGATGGATGAAGCCGCAAAGTATAGACAAATTCGAACGACCGTGCGCGAACACATTGGCTATTGCAGGAACCGCCCGAGGTCGAAGGTCGAGGTCTGCCCCACCAGCGCGAAATTCTGCTCCAGCCATTCGCCGGCGCGCTCCCTGCCCTGCTGGTGCAGGCTGCGGATGAAGCTGGCCTGGGTATTGAGCTTGGAGAGATTGGTCAGCTGCTCCATCAGTTCGCTGGCGTCGATCATGTGCATGTTGAGCTGGCGCAGGCGGCGCTCCAGCGAACCGAAGGCCAGCGTGGAGTTCTCCGCCTCGCGCTTGGCCAGCGCCAGGCCCGACAGCTCGGTGAAGAAGGCCGAACTGAAGCTGATCTCCGACAGGCGCTGGCCGATGTCATGGCTGGTGGACGGCGTGCCGGCGCGCCGGCTGGGATGCAGCAGCACCACCATGACGTCGCGCGCGGCGCAGGAATGCAGCAGCGGGAAGATCGGCGGATTGGCGGTGAGGCCGCCGTCCCAGTAGGCTTCGCCGTCGATCTCGATGGGCCGGTGCAGCGAGGGCAGGCAGGCCGAGGCCAGAAGCGCCTCCACCGACAGCTCGCGGTTGCGGAAGATCTTCAGGGTGCCGGTGCTGACCTGGGTGGCGGCGATGAAGAGCTTGATCTCGCGCTGCTCGCGCAGGCGTTCGAAGTCGACCTGCTCGACCAGGATGTCGCGCAGCGGATTGATGTCCAGCGGATTCAACTGCGCCGGCGAAAAGAAGCGCGTCATCGCCAGCAACGCCTGCATGCCCGGCATGGGCGTGGGGTTGGGCATGGCGGGTGCGGCGTCGGGCTGGATGAAGTCGAACGGCTCGCGCGTGGACAGGCTGCTCCAGAAGCGCTCCAGCGAGGCACGCGCGCCTTCGCGGCCGTCCTGCACGTAGCCCTGCGCCATCACCGCGGCGTTCATGGCGCCGGCGGAGGCGCCGCTGATGCCTTCGAAACTCAGGCGGCCGTCCTCCAGCAGGCGGTCCAGCACACCCCAGGTGAAAGCGCCGTGCGAGCCGCCGCCCTGCAGGGCCAGACTGACGATCTTGTTTGGCATGATGTCCTTTCGACGGCGCCGGTCATCCGCATGTCACTGCGCAAGTTTATGCTGCACTGCACTATCATGGTATAACACACCAAGGGCCTGAGAAGGTTTTTATGCCAAGATAAAAACATCAGCTCAGCCATGCCATTGTAACGACGGATATTGCAGAGGAAACATGAAATCGATTTGCGTTTATTGCGGCTCCTCCCCCGGCGCCACCCCGGCCTACGCCGAAGCGGCGCGCAAGCTGGCCCAGGAGATGGTCAAGAACAACATCGCGCTGGTGTACGGCGGCGGCAACGTCGGCCTGATGGGCATCATCGCCAGCGAAGTGATGCGGTTGGGCGGCGAAGCCACCGGCGTCATCCCCAAGGCGCTGCTGGACAAGGAACTGGGCCACAACGGCCTGACCCGCCTGCACATCGTCAAGGACATGCACGAGCGCAAGGCCATGATGGCCGAGCTGGCCGACGGCTTCGTGGCCATGCCCGGCGGCATGGGCACGCTGGAAGAACTGTTCGAGGTGCTGACCTGGGCCCAACTGGGATTCCACTACAAGCCGATCTCGCTGTACAACGTGGAAGGCTTCTACAACAACCTGATCGCCTTCGTCGACCACCTGGTGTCGCAGCGCTTCGTCAGCAGCGACCAGTCCGGGCTGATGATGCACGAAGCCGATCCCGCCGTGCTGATCGAGCGCTTCAAGACCTTCCAGCCGACCTACAAGACCAAGTGGGCCGATCGCGAGGCGATTTCCAACCTGGTGCCCTGAGGCGCGCCCCTCCCGGCTCCTTGCCGGCCGGAGATGCAGAAAACAAAAAAGCCTGTGGCGCGTCACGCCACAGGCTTTTTTCATCGGTGGAGCCGCTCAGGCCATCAGGCGTCCAGCGCCTGGCGGAAATCCTCCACCAGGTCGTCGGTATCTTCCAGCCCCACCGACACGCGGATCAGCGACTCGGCGATGCCCATGCTGGCGCGGCGCTCGGCGCCCATCTCGTAGAAGATGGTGTGCGCCACCGGGATCACCAGCGTGCGCGTGTCGCCCAGGTTGCTGGTGGGGATCGCCAGCTTCATGCGGTTCAGATAGTCGAAGCAGTCGATGCCGTCCTTCAGCTCGAACGACATCAGGCTGCCGAAGGAGCGGAACAGCTCTTTGGACAACGCATGCTGCGGATGCGACTCCAGCCCGGGGTAGTACACCGCCGCCACGCGCTCGTCGGCTTCCAGCATCTGCGCCACCGCCAGCGCATTCTTGCATTCGCGCTCCTGGCGCAGCGCCAGGGTCTCGGCGCCCACCGCGATGTGATGCGCCGCCTCCGGCGCCAGCGACGCGCCGAAGTCGCGCAGCGCCTTGGCGCGCACCTGCGCCATGCCCCACTGCGGCGCCGGGTTCTTCTTGTAGTTGTCGGCGATGTGCGGATAGGTGCTCCAGTCGAATTCGCCGGTATCGGTCAGCGCCCCGCCCAGCGCGATGCCGTGGCCGCCGATGGACTTGGTCAGCGAATTGACCACCAGGCCCGCGCCCACCGACTTCGGCTGGAACAGGTAAGGCGAGGTCATGGTGTTGTCCACCACGTAGAGGATGCCGCGCGCGCGGCACAGCTCGCCGATGCGCTTCAGGTCCGCCACCTGGGTGCGCGGGTTGGCGATGGTCTCGACGAACACCATGCGCGTGGCCGGGGTGATCGCGGCCTCGACGTTCTTCACGTCGGTGGCGTCCACCATCGACACCTTGGCGCCCTGCGCGCCCACCGTCATCCACAGGCTGTTGGTGTTGCCGAACAGGAAAGCCGAGGACACCACATGATCGCCCTCGCGCAGCAGGCCCTGGACGATGGCGCCGATGGCGGCCATGCCGGTGGCGAAGCAGATGGTGGACTTGCCGCCTTCCATCTTGGTGATCTTGTCTTCCAGCGCCGACACCGTCGGGTTGCCCTGGCGGCCGTAGCGGTAGCCGGGCTGTTTGCCCTGGAACACTTCGGCCAGCTGGCGCGCGTCCTTGTAGCCGAAGGTGACCGAGGTGTGGACGGGCTTGTGCAGCGAGCCGTGCTCGATGTCCTTCTGGCGGTCGCTGTGCAGGATGGTGGTGGTGAAGCCGTAGGTCTTTTTATCGTTCATCGCGGGATCGGGAAATGCTGAAGTTGGGCCAGGCGCGTGCGCAACCATGGCCGATGGCGGAAAAACAAAATGATAAGCCAGTTTGGCCATGGCTGCGCCAATGAAAAACGCCGGCGCCGCATGAGCGGCGACCGGCGTTCTTTTCCGGCGATGCGCAGGACCGGATCAGTCCACGCGCGCCAGGTTCAGGTTCAGCTGCGAACGCACCACGTCTTCCAGCGCCGGCTTCGGGTTCTTGCGGGCGAACTCGATGCGGTCCAGGTATTCCTGGGTGATGTCGCCGGTGATGTAGTTGCCGTCGAAGCAGGATGCCTCGAAGTTCCTCAGCGCCGGGTTCATCTCGGAGATGGCGCGCTTCATCGCGTCCACGTCCTGGTAGACCAGGGCGTCGGCGGTGATTTCGCGGCAGATCTCTTCGTAGCTGCGACCGTAGGCGATCAGCTCGTCGCGGGTCGGCATGTCGATGCCGTAGACGTTGGGGTACTTCACCGGCGGCGCGGCCGAGGCGAAGATCACGTTCTTGGCGCCGGACTCGCGCGCCATCTGCACGATCTCGCGGCTGGTGGTGCCGCGCACGATGGAGTCGTCCACCAGCAGCACGTTCTTGCCCTTGAATTCGCTGCCGATGGCATTGAGCTTCTGGCGCACCGACTTACGGCGCAGCGCCTGGCCCGGCATGATGAAGGTGCGGCCGATGTAGCGGTTCTTGATGAAGCCTTCGCGGTACTCGATGCCCAGTTTCAGCGCCAGTTCCATGGCGGCCGGACGCGAGGAATCGGGGATCGGCATGACCACGTCGATCTCGCCGTGCTTGAATTCGCGGCGGATCTTGTCGGCCAGGAATTCGCCCATCTTCAGGCGGGTACCGTAGACCGAGGCGCCGTCGATCACCGAATCCGGACGGGCCAGGTAGACGTATTCGAAGGCGCAGGGGTTCAGCGTCGGATTCTCCGCGCATTGCTGGTTGTACAGCTTGCCGTCGGTGTCGATGAAGATCGCCTCGCCCGGATTGACGTCGCGCAGGAAGCGGAAGCCCATGCCTTCCAGGGCCACCGATTCGCTGGCCAGCATGTACTCGATGCCCTTGTCGCTCTCGTTGAAGCCCAGGCACATCGGACGGATGCCGTACGGATCGCGGAAGCCCAGCAGGCCGTAGCCGGCGATCTGCGCCACCACGGCGTAGGAGCCGCGCACGCGCTTGTGTACCATCGACACGGCCTTGAACAGCGTGGCCGGATCCAGCGAGTAGCCGGTGGTGGCCTGCTGCAGTTCGTGCGCCAGCACGTTCAACAGCACTTCGGTGTCGGAGTCGGTGTTGAGGTGGCGGCGATCGTTCTTGAACATCTCGATCTTGAGCTGTTCCGTGTTGGTCAGGTTGCCGTTGTGCGCCAGGATGATGCCGAACGGTGCGTTGACGTAGAACGGCTGTGCTTCTTCCTCGGAGGAAGAGCTGCCCGCGGTCGGGTAGCGCACCTGGCCGATGCCGGTGTTGCCGGGCAGCGAGCGCATGTTGCGGGTGCGGAACACGTCGCGCACCAGGCCGTTGGCCTTGTGCATCGAGAAACCGGCGTGGTGGTTGGTTGCAATGCCCGCCGCATCCTGGCCGCGGTGCTGCAGCAGCAGCAGCGCGTCGTACAGCATTTGGTTGACGGGGCTATGAGAGACGATACCGACGATGCCACACATGGTGGACTCCTAACGAAAACGAAAAACGAAAACGAACCGCTACTGCAAACATCGACCGATGTGCCCTGCCCTTGTGGGGCAGAGCCCGACGGGGCTCAAACTTCAGACGGCATGGCCGGCGGCGCGGAAAAACTCACATGCTCCGCAAACTTGCCAGGAAGGAAAGGCATCACGGCCATCGCTCCCTGCTCCACCAGCGGACTCAGCGTCGCATCTTTCCAGAACGGCTGCTGCGGGATCGAAGTCGTGCCGCACAGCAAGGCCGCCGCCACGACGATCAGCACGCCGCGCGCCACGCCGAATACGCTGCCCAATCCTCTGTCGACCAGCGTCAGTCCGCTGGCCTTGATCAATTCGCTCAATGTCCTCGATACCAGCGCCATCAACAGCCGCGTACCGATGAACAAGGCGATGAACGCCACAATCAGTCGTGTCGATTCGCCCGGAATCATTTCCGGCAACATCGTCGCCAGCGCCTCGCCATAGGCGTTAGCCACCACCAGCGCCACCACCCAGCTGGCCAGCGAGAGCACTTCCCGCACAAAGCCGCGCAGGGTGCCGATGATCACCGAACAGGCCATCACCAGCAGCACCAGGTAGTCAAAGATCGTCACGATGACAATATGGAGCTATCGGAGATCAAATTCAAGCCGGAACAATGGTGGCATTCAGGCCCAGTTTCTTGATACGGGCGCCCATCTTCTCCGCTTCGTCGCGGCTGCCGAAGGGGCCGACGCGGATGCGCGTGCGGTCGCCGCCCTGGGTCGCGATCTTCTGCGTAAAGGAATGGATGCCGGCGCCGCTGAGCTTGTTGCGCAGTTCGTTCACCTTGTCCTGGGTCGCCAGCGCGGCCACCTGGATCACGAACTTGCCGCCGGCGGCCGCCGGTTTCTTGTCGGCCGCGGCCGGCGCCGCCGATCCCGCGTTCGACTTGCCTTCCAGAATCGCCAGCGCGCGCGCCGAATCCTCGCCGTGCTGCTCGGCGGCCTTGGGCTTGGGCGTTTCCTTCTTGGGCGCTTCCTTCTTCGGTTCTTCCTTGTGTTCGGTGACCGCAGGCTTTTTCTCTTCCGGCTTGGCGGCGGGCTTTTCAGCCGGCTTGGGCTGGGCCGGCGGCGCCGCGGGCGCAGTCACTGCAGGCACAGGCGCCGGGGCCGCCACGGCGGGCGCCGGATTGACGCTGGCCGGCTCGACGATTTCTTCCTTCTGGTCCAGCGCCGAGGACGCCGAGGCCAGCTTGGCGGTGTCGGCCGCCGGTTGCGCGCCGGTAGCGGCGGCGCTGGTGGCCGGCTGGTCCTTGGACGGGATCTGGATCGCGATATCCTCGTTCAACGGCTTGGGCTCGGAATCCAGGATCATCGGCAACACGATGACCACCGCCAGCGCCAGAGCGACCGCGCCGATCAGGCGGCGACGCGCGCGTTTCTTTTCCGGCAACAGCGGATCGGCGCCGGCATCCTTGCCGGCCTTGCCGCGGCCGCCCGCGGCGCGGCCGGACGTATTGGCGGCGCGGCTGCTGCGGGTGCGCAACGCGGAAGATTGCTCGTCGGAACGCGAACGGAATTCGCCTTGGTCTGAAGCAGATTCCTGCTTGTTTTTACGGAAAAGCGAGAACAAGCCCATGCGGAGTCGAATTGAATTGATCTGAATGTCTTGAAAAACTGCCTGGCAAATCAGGTCCTGGCGCCGCCGGGCGCGGATGCCGGCTCCGAAATTCGGCTGTGGATCAGTGCAAACCCGGGCGGCGCGCCTGCATGACGCCGGCCACGGTAAGGAAGGATCCGAAAACCACAATTCTATCATTCTCCCCTGCTCTGCTCAGGGCATTTGCGTAGGCGGCCGCGGGCGTATCGAAGGTTTCGATGCTGCGCGCTGCGTCACGCCTGAACTCCGGCTCGACGCCGGCGCCCAGGAGCGTCTCCTTGAGCTGTTGCGCGGTGGCCGCGCGCGGCAGCGGCAGGTCGGTCACGCACCAGTGGTCGATCTTGTCCTTCAGGTGGCCGATGACGCCTTCGATGTCCTTGTCCAGCATGGAGCCGAACACCGCGTAGGTGTAGGGATGGAAGCCCATGTTGTCGAGATTCTGCGCCAGCGTGGCGGCCGCATGCGGATTGTGCGCCACGTCCAGGATCACCAGCGGCTGGCCCGGCAGCACCTGGAAGCGTCCCGGCAGCTCCACCGTCGCCAGGCCCGTGCGCACTTCCTGCGCGCCCACCGGCAGCACTTCGCGCAGCGCTTCGAGCGCGGCCAGCGCGGCCGATGCATTCAGGATCTGGTTGGCGCCGCGCAAGCTGGGATAGGCTAGCGAATTGCGGCGCATGCCGCGCCCGCCGTAGGCCCACTGCTGCTTGTCGCCCTGGTAGTTGTAGTCGCGTCCCATCAGCCACAGATCGGCGCCGATCTTCTCGGCATGGTCGATCAGCGACTGGGGCGGCACGGGGTCGCCGCACACGGCGACACGGCCGGGACGGAAGATGCCGGCCTTCTCGAAACCGATCTTCTCGCGCGTGTCGCCCAGGTATTCGGTATGGTCGATGTCGATGCTGGTGACGATGGCGACATCGGCGTCGACCACGTTGACCGCGTCCAGGCGGCCGCCCAGGCCGACTTCCAGGATCACCACGTCCTGCTTCGCATCGGCCAGCAGCTTCATGATGGCCAGGGTGGTGAATTCGAAATAGGTCAGCGAGACCTCGCCGCATTCGATGCGCCGTGCTTCCACCTCGTTGAAGGCGGCGATCAGCTGGGCGTCGCTGGCCATGTCGCCGCTGATGCGGGCGCGCTCGTTGAAATGCAGGAAATGCGGCTTGATGTAGAGGCCGACGCGATAGCCGGCGCGCATCAGGATCGACTCCAGCATGGCGCAGGTCGAGCCCTTGCCGTTGGTGCCGGCCACCATGATGACCGGGCAGTCGAACTTGATGTCGAGCTTTTCCTTGACCTGCATGACGCGGTCCAGGCCCATGTCGATCTGCTTGAAATGGCGCTGTTCCAGCAGGGCCAGCCATTCATTCAGGGTGGAGGGAGTCTGGGATGCTTGCGAGGTCATGGCACGTCTCGGTCTTAAGGCAACTGCACGGAAAAACAGAAAAAACAAAGCCCGGATTTGCCGTCCAGCAAATCCGGGCCTGAAGTATACCGCGTATCAGGAAACGGTTTCGGCCGCCTGGTTTTGCAGCAGGGCCAGCAGACGGGCGATTTCCTCGCGCATCTTGCGGCGGTCGACGATCATGTCGATGGCGCCCTTGGTCACCAGGAACTCGGCGCGCTGGAAGCCTTCCGGCAGTTTCTCGCGCACCGTGTTCTCGATCACGCGCGGGCCGGCGAAGCCGATCAGCGCCTTCGGTTCAGCCATCACCACGTCGCCCATGAAGGCGAACGAAGCCGACACGCCGCCCATGGTGGGGTCGGTCAGCACGCTGATGAAGGGCAGTTTCTTTTCCGACAGCTTGGTCAGCATGGAGGTGGTCTTGGCCATCTGCATCAGCGACAGCAGGCCTTCCTGCATGCGGGCGCCGCCGGTGGCGGTGATGCAGATGAAGGGAACCTTCTGTTCCAGCGCCGCCTGCGCGCCGCGGGCGAAACGCTCGCCGACCACGGAGCCCATGGAGCCGCCCATGAATTCGAATTCGAAGCAGGCCACCACGACCGGCAGGGTCATGATCGCGCCGCCCATGACCACCATGGCGTCGGTTTCGCCGGTGGATTCCATGGCGTCCTTCAGGCGGTCGGGGTACTTCTTGCTGTCCTTGAACTTCAGGGTATCGACCGGCAGGGCTTCCTGGCCGATCTCATAGCGGCCGCCCTCGTCGAGCAAAGCGTCGAGACGAGCACGGGCGCGGATGCGCATGTGGTGGCTGCACTTGGGGCAGACGTGGAGATTGGATTCCAGGTCGGTACGGTAAAGCACTGCTTCGCAGGAGGGGCACTTGACCCACAAGCCTTCCGGGATAGCCTTGCGGCTGGTGGATCCGCGTTGAATCTGGGGTGGCAATAACTTCTCAAGCCAGCTCATAGAGTCCTCATCATTTTTTCCGGTGGCGCATTGTACCAGAGCCCGCCAGCGGCGGAAGTAAAGCGGGCTCAAGCTTGCCCGACGGCAATTTACCGTCCTGTCGGCCGGATCCGGAGTACAAAGATTATCAAAAAAGAAAGCCTCCGGCGCACGCCGGAGGCCTCATGGCGCGGCGCCAGATCAGGAGTCGAGCGCCTGGCGGATCTCCGCCACAAACGCCTGCACCGCGTCGCAAGCCTTGGCCGGCGGGGTGTTTTCCAGCTCCGAGATGATGCGGCTGCCGATCACCACGGCGTCCGCCGCCGCGCCCACCGCCTTGGCGGTCGCGCCGTCGCGGATGCCGAAGCCCACGCCGATGGGCAGCTTGACGTGCTTGCGGATGGCGGCGATGCGCTCGGCCACTTCGGCGGTATCGATATTGCCGGCGCCGGTCACGCCCTTCAACGACACGTAATAGGAGAAGCCGCTGCTGACCGCGGCCACCTGGCGAATGCGCTCTTCGCTCGAGGTCGGCGCCAGCAGGAAGATCGGATCCATGCCGTTGGCCTGCATCTTCTGCGCGAACTCCTCGCACTCTTCAGGCGGATAGTCGACCACGATGGTGCCGTCCACGCCCGCCTCCTTCGCCGCGGCGATGAAGGCATCGACGCCGAAGCGTTCGATCGGGTTGGCGTAGCCCATCAGCACCACCGGCGTGGTGGTGTTGGTCTTGCGGAACTCGCGCACGTAGCCGAGCACGTCGCGGGTGCTGATGTTGAACTTGAGCGCGCGCTCGCAGGCGCGCTGGATCACCGGGCCTTCGGCCATCGGGTCGGAGAACGGCACGCCGAGCTCGAGGATGTCGACGCCGCCGGCCACCAGCGCGTGCAGCAGCGGCACGGTCAGTTCCGGCGCCGGGTCGCCGGCGGTGATGAAGGTGATCAGGGCCTTGCGTTTCTGCTCGGCCAGCTTGGAGAAAGTCGGTTGGATTCTGGACATGATCTTTGCGTGTTCTGGTGTTGTTCAGGCTGCAAGCCCGCCGGACACGCCGGCGGGCTCCCGTATCGCATCGGCCGGGGACTCAGCCCTGGCGCTGCTGCACGGTATGCATGTCCTTGTCCCCGCGGCCGGACAGGTTGGCCAGTACGATCTTATCCTTGGGCAGCGAAGCCGCCAGCTTGGCGGCGTAGGCCAGCGCATGGCTGGACTCCAGCGCCGGAATGATCCCTTCGATGCGGCAGCAGGTGTTGAACGCCTTCAGCGCCTCGTCGTCGGTGATGCACTCATAGCTGGCGCGGCCGCTGTCCTTCAGCCACGCGTGCTCCGGGCCCACGCCCGGATAGTCGAGGCCGGCCGAGACCGAGTGGGTCTCGATGATCTGGCCGTTCTCGTCCTGCAGCAGGTAGGTGCGGTTGCCGTGCAGCACGCCCGGCGAGCCCAGCGTCAGCGAGGCCGAGTGGCGGCCGGAGTCCAGGCCGTCGCCGGCGGCTTCCACGCCGACCAGCTTGACGTCCTTGTAATCGATGTAGGGATAGAAGATGCCCATGGCGTTGGAGCCGCCGCCCACCGCCGCCACCACGTAGTCGGGCTGGCGCGAGGCGATCTCGGGCATCTGGACGATGCACTCGTTGCCGATCACGGACTGGAAGTCGCGCACCATCATCGGGTAAGGATGCGGGCCGGCCACGGTGCCGATGATGTAGAAGGTCGACTCGACGTTGGTGACCCAGTCGCGCATGGCTTCGTTCAAGGCATCCTTGAGCGTCTTGGAGCCCGACTCCACCGGCACCACCTTGGCGCCCAGGAGGTTCATGCGGTACACGTTCTGCAGCTGGCGCTTCACGTCTTCGCTGCCCATGTAGACGATGCACTCCATGCCGAAGCGCGCGCAGATGGTGGCGGTGGCCACGCCGTGCTGGCCGGCGCCGGTCTCGGCGATGATGCGCTTCTTGCCCATGCGCTTGGCCAGCAACGCCTGGCCGATCACGTTGTTGATCTTGTGGGCGCCGGTGTGGTTCAGGTCTTCGCGCTTGAAGTAGATCTGCGCGCCGCCGGCCAGCTCCGACCAGCGCTTGGCGTGGTACACCGGGCTCGGACGGCCGACGAAGTGCTTCAGTTCGGTATGGAACTCGGCCAGGAACTGCTCGTCGTTCTGGTAGTGCGCATAGGCTTCGCGCAGCTCGGTCAGCGCCAGCGTCAGCGTCTCGGCGGCGAAGCTGCCGCCGTAGGGGCCGAAGTGGCCGCGCGAGTCCGGCAGGTTGTAAGGCGCCGACTGGTGCAGGGCGGCGGGTGCAATGGCTTGACGCTCGGCGAAGTTGCCGAGCGGATTCAGTTCTTTCATGGAAATCCTCTGTACAGGTTGCGCGCTACGCTTGCGTAGCATCCGCCAGGCGAACCGCGCCGATGAAGGCGCTGATCTTGGCGGCATCCTTGATGCCCTTGGACGCCTCGACACCACTGCTGATGTCGACCGCGTAGGGGCGAACGCCAGCCACCGCCTCAGTGGCGTTGTGTACGCTCAAGCCACCACTCAAAACGGCCCGAGGCGCGAGTTCTTTTGGAATGACTGACCAATCGAAAGCCTTTCCGCTGCCGCCGTACTGCTCGACCAGGGTGTCGAGCAGCAGCCCGTTGAAGAACGGGCTGGCAGAGCGATATTGAAGCTCGTATTCTAGCAAATCGTCGGGCCGTGTAGCGCTGCCGATGCGCGCGGCGCGCATGAAGGGGCGCACCACGGCGGCGGCAATCTCCGCGCACTGCTGCGGCGTCTCGTCGCCGTGGAATTGCAGCAGGGTCAGCGGCGCCGCCGCCAGCACCGCCCTCACCTCGTCGACCGTCGGATTGACGAACAAGCCCACCGTGCTCACGAACGGCGGCACCGTCGCCGCCAGCTCGGCCGCGCGCTGCGCCGTGACGTAGCGCGGGCTCTTGGGATAGAACACGAAGCCGATCGCATCGGCCCCGGCCTGCACGGCGGCGGCCACATCCTCTTCGCGGGTCAGGCCACAGATCTTGATTCGGGTACGTCGGGTCATGTCGCTGGCACCTGCGGTAGTTGTCATTTATTCCATCGATTCCATCTTCAGCCGAATGCGCGCCGGCTTACAGCCACGGCCACGACCGGTTCTCCTGCGGCAGCGCCCAGACGTCAGGATAGTCGACCCGCGCCAGGTACAGGCCATCGGGCATGAAGGTCGGCGCCGCACGGCTGCGATCGCGCGCGGCCAGCACCTCGGCCACCCATTCCGGCCCCTGGTTGCCGTTGCCCACCACGATCAGCGAGCCGACGATGTTGCGCACCATGTGATGCAGGAAGGCATTGGCCTTGAGCGTGAAGACGATCATGTCGCCATGGCGGCGCACGGTGATGCTTTCCATCTTGCGCACCGGCGACTTGGCCTGGCACTCCACGGCGCGAAAACTGGTGAAATCGTGCTCGCCGATCAGGTGCTGCGCGGCGCGATGCATGCGGTCGGCATCCAGCGGCCGGAAGGTCCAGCCGGCCTTGCCGGCCAACAGCGGCGAGCGCACCGGATGGTTGTACAGCACGTAATGGTAGGTGCGCGCCACCGCCGAAAAGCGCGCGTGGAAACCGAACTGCGCCAGCATCGACGCCTGCGCGCGATCGGCGCCGTGGACTTCGGGCACCTGGGCCGAGGCCGTCATCGACGACGCGATGGCCGCATCGTCCACATACGGCAGCTCACAGGCCCAGCGCACCGCGATGGTCGGCGGCAGGAAAGCATTGGTGCCGCGCACCCAGGAGAACAGGTCGCGCGCGATCGGGGTATCGAAATGCACCACCTGCTCCAGCGCATGCACGCCGGAGTCGGTGCGGCCGGCGCAGGTGGTGGCGACGGGGCCTTGGGTGAAGCGCTGCAGCGCCGCCTCCAGCTGGTCCTGCACGGTCTGCCGGTGCGGCTGGGTCTGCCAGCCCTGCCACTGCGAGCCGTCGTATTGCACGCCCAGCGCCACGCGGCGCAAGGTGGGGGCGTCGCCTGCGGCGCTCTGGGAAGCTGCTTGTCCTGATGTATCTGTCATTGCCGGTTGTGCGTTGCTGTCGGTCCTTGCGGCGCCGGTTTTCCGATGCCGAAAAGCAAAGCGGGCGCCTCATGCGAGGCGCCCGCGAGAGACTGCTATTGTAATCGCTGCGCTCAGGAGAGCGTGGCCAGCATGTCCTTGGCCCGTGCCACCTGGCCATCGTTGCCGCCGCGCATGACCTCTTCCAGCAATTCGCGCGCGCCTTCCTTGTCGCCGATTTCCTGATAGGCGGCCGCCAGATCGAGCTTGGTGGTCATCTCGGCTTCGAAGGCCGATTCCTCGTCCTCTTCCAGGATGTTGGCCGCCGACGGCTGGGCCGGCGCTTCGTCCGGCAGGCTCAGGTCGAGGTCGGACAGGCTCATCGCCGGTTCGTCGTCGCCATCGTCAAGCAGGGCTGAAGCCGAAGCCGCAGCAGACGCCGCAGGCAGGATAGGCTCGTCGTCGGCCGGCTTGGCGCCGTTTTCCAGGTCGAGGTCGAAATCGATGTCCTTGCCCAGGTCCACGGCCGGAGCGGCGGGAGCCTCTCCCGGCTGGATCTCGGCGCCCTTGAAGTCGCTGAGGTCGAACTCCATGGCCGGCTCTTCCGGTTCCGGTTCGGGCGCCGGCGGTTCGGGCGGCTTGCCGCCGTACAGCGGATTGGTCGGGTCGAGCTCGAAACCGAGGTCGGCCGCCTTGGCCCAGGCCTCGTTGAGGCCGCCGGACAACTGGTGCAGATCCGCCGCCACCTTGTTGAAGTTGGAAACGTCGCCGCGCTTGGCGTAGATCTCCAGCAACTTGGAATGCAGGGCCTGGCGTTCGGGCTGCGTCTGCAGCGCCAGCTTCAGGATGTCCTCGGCCTGCTCGTCGCGGCCATAGGCGATATACATGTCGGCCTCGGCGATCGGGTCGACCTGGGTTTCCTCGGCCGGCTCTTCGACGACGGCGGCAACGGCAGGCGCAGCGTCAGCCGGCGCTTGCTCTGCCGGCGGCTCTTCGGTGGCCGGCTCTTCCGCTACGGCGACTGCGGCAGCTGCTGCGGCTGGAGCCGCGGGCGCAGGCTCAGGCTCCGCGGCTTTTTCGCCGGCGGGTTCTTCCGCCTTCTTCTTGCGGCGGCGCACGGCAACCACCCCGGCGCCGGCCACCAGCAGGGCCGCAACCGCGCCCACGCCGGCCAGCACGTAGGGATTCTGGGTCAGGCTCTCAAAGAAGCTCTGCGGCGCCGCCGGTTTTTCGGCAGGCTTGGCGGCCGCAGGCGGCGTCATCGGGGCCGGCGTCGGCGCTGCAGGCGCGGGAGCTGCCGGTGCAGGGGCCGGCGCAGCGGCGGCGGGTTCGGCCGGCTTGTCTTCCGGCTTGGCCTCGGCGGCGGCAGCCGGTTTCTCTTCGGCCGCAGGTGCCTGGGCCGCCTTGGCGGCGTCGGCGTCCTTCTGCTGCGCGGTCAGGTCGGCGATGGTCTTGTTCTTCAGCTCAAGCAATTTCTGCAGGTCGCCGACGTTCTTTTCCAGCTCCTTCACGCGGTCGTTGGCCTCGGCCATCGCGCGCTCGGTCGCGGCCTTGTCTTCGGCGGCGCCGGCGTTGCCCGCGCTGCCCTTGTTGCGGTTGGCGCGCGACAGCTCAAGGCGATCGCGGGCCGATGCCGATCCCGAACGCTCTTCCACTCGCGTGGTGATCTTGCCGCCGCCGCTCTGGCCTTCGGCGCCGGGCTTGCGCGCCGGCGCGTTGGCGACCTGCGAGGCCAGCTTGTTGCGATAGGCGTTGAAGTCCTGCGCCTGCGCCACCACCATGCCGTGGGCTTCGCCCTGGTCGACGGCGGCCGCGGTCGGCTGGTCGGGAATGGCCAGCGTGCTGCCCGAACGCAGGCGGTTGATGTTCTTGCCCATGAAGGCATCGGGATTGGCGCGATACAGCGCAATCAGCATCTGGTCCAGCGAGACATTGGCCTGCTTGTTGCGCGTGGCGATGCCGGCCAGGGTGTCGCCCTGCTTGACGCGGTAATCGGCCACCTTGCCGCCTGCGGCAGGCGCCATAGCGGCCGGCGCGGCGGGACGGCTGACTTCGCCGGAAGCGCTCTGCCCGGCTGCCGGCGGCGCCGCGGTCGGGCTGGCCGACGCGGGCGTGCTGTCCGGCGCGGCCTGCTGGCGGCGGATGAGTTCCTCGGCCAAGGCCGACGGCGCCGGACGCTGGACGATGGTGGTCGCGGGTTCTTCGCCGCTGACCGGAATCGGGGCGCTGGCCGCGGGTGCAGCGGCAGGTGCAGCAGGCGTAGGTGCAGGAGCGGCAGGCGCAGGTGCTGCGGCGGCCGGAGCCGGAGCCGGAGCCGGAGCAGGTGCGGGAGCAGGCGCTGCAGGAGCGACCGGCGCCGGAGCGGGAGCCGCCTCTTGCGGTGCAGGTGCAGGCGCTGGCGCAGGCGTTGCTGCCGGGGCAGCCGGAGCCGGAGCAGCCGATGCGGCCGGCGGCGCGTTGTTGGCAGGAGCTGCCTCGCCGCCCTTGGCGACCGGCGCATTCGGCGTCAGCGGCGCCACCTGGGCGTTGCGCGGCGACTTGCTGTCGGCCGGATCCAGCAGGAAGGTGTACTCGCGCACCAGCTTGGAGTCGCCCGCGGACAGCTCAAGCAGCAGATCGACGAAGGGATCGCTCACCGGCTGCGAGGAACTGATACGGATGAAATGGCGTCCCTGGCGCTGCTCGACGGCGAAGGCCAGCGAAGACAGCACCGGGTTGTAGTCGACGTTGGCGCGGCTGAAGGCCTCGGCCGAGGCCAGCTTGGCAGAGAGCTTGCCCGCCTCTTCCGCGCTCACCGCGGTCACCTCGATCTCGGCGCGCAGCGGCTGGCCCAGCGAAGACAGCACGGTCAGCTTGCCCAGGCTGGCGGCATGGGCGCCCAGGGGGACGGCCAGTGCGAGCGCCAGCGCGGCGCTGAGTTTCTTGATCTGGGACAGAGGAAGCTTCTTGTTGGTATTCAGAGGCATGTTTTATATGGCGTAGAGAAACGTTCCGCTAAGAACCCGTCACGCTTATTGTTTAATTGAAGCCGTGAGTGGGGGCATATGCCGCTCGGATCCGGAAACCGCCGGATCCGGCGCTGCTCTCTGCCCATCGGCCGTTCCGCCGGGAACGCGCCTCTCGCAGGGTCCGAAGAGCCAGACTGCAGACCCATTTCATCAAATCCAGCAAATCCCGCCCTTGGTCCGCTACGCCGCCGATGGCGCGACCGGATGCTGGTAGTCGCCGCCTGGCAGACATGCAAGCCGTATTTTGTTGGCTTTCATGAAATGAATTGGATTTTCAACTTTTATCATCAAGAACTTACACCCGCAAGTGTAACCAAGTTCTCAAGACGAACAAAACCCGCCAGCAGCCACATGAGTGGCCGGTGGCGGGCTATTGTTGCAGACTGACAACGATGTAGGCAAGCCTTATTCGCATTCAGCCCGCGCAGAGCGATGCCGCCCGGAAAACTTTCCGGGCGCTCGCATTACGCCAGGTTGCCCAGGATGATGCGCAGCATGCGGCGCAGCGGCTCGGCGGCGCCCCACAGCAGCTGGTCGCCGATCACGAACGCGGAGATGTATTCCGGTCCCTGGTTCAGCTTGCGCACGCGGCCCACGCCGATTTCCAGGCCGCCGGTGACCGCCGCCGGCGTCAGTTCCTTGACGGTGACTGCACGCTCGTTGGGAACCCACTTCACCCACTGGTTGCCGGAGCGGATGATCGATTCGATCTCCGACAGCGGCAGGTCGCGCTTCAACTTGATGGTCAGCGCCAGGCTGTGGCAACGCATCGCGCCGATACGCACGCACAGGCCGTCGACCGGAATGATCTTCTCGTTGCCGAGGATCTTGTTGACTTCGGCCTGGCCCTTCCACTCTTCCTTGGACTGGCCGTTTTCCAGCTGCGCGTCGATCCAGGGGATCAGGCCGCCCGCCAGCGGCGCGCCGAAGAACTCGGTCGGCACGTCTTCGCGGATGGTCTTGGCCACTTTGCGGTCGATGTCCAGGATGGCCGACGAGGGCGTCGCCAGTTCATCGGCCACGGCCGCGTTGATGACGCCCATGCCCTTCAACAGCTCGCGCATGTGGTTGGCGCCGCCGCCGGAAGCGGCCTGGTAGGTCATGGAGCTGACCCACTCGACCAGGCCTTCCTTGAACAGGCCGCCCACGCCCATCAGCAGGATGGAGTTGGTGCAGTTGCCGCCGATGTAGTTCTTCACGCCACGGGCCAGCGCGTCCTTGATGACATTGTTGTTGACCGGGTCCAGCACGATCACGGCGTCATCCTTCATGCGCAGGGTCGAGGCGGCGTCGATCCAGTAACCGTCCCAGCCGGAAGCACGCAGCTTCGGGAAGATCTCGGTGGTGTAGTCGCCGCCCTGCGCGGTAATGATGATGTCGCATTTTTTCAGCTCTTCAATGCTGTTGGCATCTTTCAGCGTCGTTGCCGTTTTGGCAAACGACGGCGCTTTGCCGCCTGCATTCGAAGTCGAGAAAAACACCGGTTCGATGTGATCGAAATCACCCTCGTCCTGCATGCGTTGCATCAGGACCGAACCCACCATTCCACGCCAGCCTACCAAACCTACCAGTTTCATCATCTTTCCCTATTGAGTACTTCCATGGTTATCAACGTCGATTGAACACATTTGCCGGACCATCCGGCGAGCAATCCGCCCGCAGGCGGAATTGTCCTTAACCGAGGGCCTTGACCACCGCCTCGCCCATCTGCTGGGTGTTGACCTTGGTGGTACCCTCTTCGTAAATATCGGCGGTGCGCAGGCCTTGCGCAAGCACTTTCTTCACGGCGTTTTCGATACGGTCGGCCTGCTCCGCCTTGTTCAGCGAGAAGCGCAGCATCATCGCCGCCGACAGGATGGTCGCCAGCGGATTGGCGATGCCACGGCCGGCGATGTCCGGCGCCGAACCGTGCGAAGGCTCGTACAGGCCCTTGTTGTTGGCGTCCAGCGAAGCCGACGGCAGCATGCCGATGGAACCGGTCAGCATCGCGGCGGCGTCCGAGAGGATGTCGCCGAACATGTTGCCGGTGACGATCACGTCGAAGTTCTTCGGCGCCTTGACCAGCTGCATGGCCGCGTTGTCCACGTACATGTGCGACAGCTCGACGTTCGGATATTCCTTGCCGACTTCGCTCACGATGTCCTTCCAGAACTGGAAGGTTTCCAGCACGTTGGCCTTGTCCACGCTGCACAGGCGACCGCCGCGCTTGGCCGCGGCCTGGAATGCCACGTGCGCGATGCGGCGGATTTCCGGTTCCGAATAGCGCATGGTATCAAATCCTTCGCGGGCTCCCTTGAAAGGACCGTCCGGCGCTTCGCGCATGCCGCGCGGCTGGCCGAAATAGATGTCGCCGTTGAGCTCGCGCACGATCAGGATGTCCAGGTTGGCCACCAGCTCGGGCTTCAGCGACGAAGCGCCGGTCAGTTCCGGATAGCAGATCGCCGGACGGAAGTTGGCGAACAGCTGCAGGTGCTTGCGCAAACCCAGGATGGCCTGCTCCGGGCGCAGCGCGCGCTCGAGCTTGTCGTACTTCCAGTCGCCCACCGCGCCGAACAGGATGGCGTCGGCTTCCTTGGCCAGCTTCAGGGTGCCGTCCGGCAGCGGATGGCCGTGCGCCTCATAGCCGGCGCCGCCGACCGGGGCGGTTTCCATTTCGAAGGTTTCGCCCAGCGAATTCAGGACGCGGACCGCCTGGTCGACGATTTCAGGACCGATGCCGTCACCCGGCAGGATAGCAATCTTCATGGCACTCTCTTTTCTCAGGATGGTTCAAAGGTGATGAATGGTTATGAACGACAAGGGCGGTCATCTGACCGCCCTCTGTTTTGCTTTACTTCCTACGATCCTCAGATCGTGTTGCTCAACCAGGGCTGTTCGTGCAGGCGTTTTTCTTCGTAGGCACGAATGGTGTCCGATTTGCGTAGGGTCAGGCCAATGTCATCGAAGCCGTTCAGCAGGCAGTACTTGCGGAACTCGCTGATGTCGAACGGGAAAGCCTGGCTGCCGTTGGTGGTGGTGACCACCTGCTTTTCCAGGTCGATGACCAGGCGATAGCCGGGGAAGGCCTTCACTTCGTTGAACAGATGATCGACCTGCGCCTCGGTCAGCGCGATCGGCAGCAGGCCGTTCTTGTAACAGTTGTTGAAGAAGATGTCGGCAAAGCTGGGAGCGATCACGGCGCGGAAGCCGTACTGGTCCAGCGCCCACGGCGCGTGCTCGCGCGAGGAGCCGCAGCCGAAGTTCTTGCGCGCCATCAGGATCGATGCGCCCTGGTAACGCTCCTGGTTCAGGACGAAGTCCGGGTTCAGCGGGCGCTTGGAATTGTCCATGCCCGGCTCGCCGTGGTCGAGGTAGCGCCATTCGTCGAACAGGTTGGGGCCGAAGCCGCTGCGCTTGATCGACTTCAGGAACTGCTTCGGAATGATCGCATCGGTGTCGACGTTGGCACGGTCCAGCGGCGCAACCAAACCTTCGTGGACGATAAATTTATTCATGGCGTTGAGTCGGCGCGGCATCGCGGCAAATATGGCCTGCCGCCGCGCCCTTCCTATTTCCTGTTCAAAAACCGCCGGTCGGCCGTGGCGGGCCCACCGGTTTCCTGATTACTTCTTGCTGGCGTCCTGCATCTTTTCGCCGACGTGCTGCACGTCCTTGCCGAAGCCGTCCACGGTATTGCAGCCGGCCAGGGAGCCCAGCGCGGCGACCAGCAGGAACAAAGCGGAGATTTTTTTCATGGTTTTTTCTCTCGGTGACAAGTTACAGGGAACGGACATCGACGAAATGCCCCGCAATGCCTGCGGCCGCGGCCATCGCCGGGCTCACCAGGTGGGTGCGGCCGCCGGCGCCCTGGCGACCTTCGAAGTTGCGGTTCGAGGTCGAGGCGCAGCGTTCGCCCGGTTCCAGTCGGTCGGCGTTCATGGCCAGGCACATCGAGCAGCCCGGTTCGCGCCACTCGAAGCCGGCGTCGCGGAAGATCTTGTCCAGGCCTTCGCGCTCCGCCTGTTCCTTGACCAGGCCGGAACCCGGCACCACCATCGCCACCTTGACGTTGGAGGCGCGGAACTTGCCGCGCACCACCGCCGCCGCTTCGCGCAGGTCTTCGATGCGCGAGTTGGTGCAGGAGCCGATGAACACCTTGTCGATGCGGATGTCTTCGATCGGGGTGTTGGGCTTCAAGGCCATGTAGGCCAGGGCCTTTTCCATGCCGTCGCGCTTGGTCGGATCCTTTTCCTTGTCGGGATCGGGCACGCGGGCATCAACCGCCACCACCATCTCGGGCGACGTGCCCCAGGTGACTTGCGGCTTGATGTCGGCGGCGTTGAGCAGCACCACCATGTCGAACTTGGCGCCCGGGTCGGAATGCAGCGAACGCCAGTAGCTGACGGCGCGCTCCCAGTGCGGGCCTGCCGGCGAATACGGGCGGCCCTTCAGGTAGTTCATCGTGGTGTCGTCGAAGGCCACCATGCCGGCGCGCGCGCCCGCCTCGATGGCCATGTTGCACACCGTCATGCGGCCTTCCATCGACAGCGAACGGATGGTCGAGCCGGCGAATTCGATGGCGTAACCGGTGCCGCCGGCGGTGCCGATCTTGCCGATCACGGCCAGCACGATGTCCTTGGCGGTGACGCCCGACGGCAGCGCGCCGTCGACCTGCACCAGCATGGCCTTGGACTTGCGCGCCAGCAGGGTCTGCGTGGCCAGCACGTGCTCGACTTCGGAGGTGCCGATGCCGTGCGCCAGCGCGGCGAAGGCGCCGTGGGTGGAGGTGTGCGAGTCGCCGCAGACGACCGTCATGCCCGGCAGCGTGGCGCCCTGTTCGGGGCCGATCACGTGCACGATGCCCTGACGCTTGTCGTTCATGCCGAAATAGGTCAGGTCGTATTCCTTGGCATTGGCGTCCAGCGTCTCGACCTGCAGGCGCGAGATCGGGTCGGCGATGCCGTGGGCACGATCGGTGGTGGGCACGTTGTGGTCCGCCACCATCAGGTTGGCCGAATTACGCCATGGTTGACGTCCGGCTAGCTTTAAGCCTTCGAAGGCTTGCGGGCTGGTCACCTCGTGGAGCAGATGTCTGTCGATATACAGGATGGCGGTACCGTCATCTTCCGTATGAACGACGTGCGACTCCCAGAGTTTGTCGTAAAGCGTCTTGAGCATGTTGCGGTCCTGCAAAGGTGCTGAAGGGGCACTGGTCGTTGAAAATAGCATTTGATTATGCCATAAAGCGACAGGTCCTACCCTTCCGGCCGCGTTTTCCGCCGCATGGCAACAACAGACAATAATGCTGCGAAGCAGCAGAAAAAGCGCAGAAGTAGCGGCGCAAACAAAAAACCCGGCATTTGCCATGCCGGGTTTCATCCGGGAAAGCCGCCGCTCAGCGCGTCTTGCGGGTCTGCTGGTACAGCGGATCGACCCGCTGCGCATACACGGTCAGGTCGGCGATGCGGTCGGCGCTGGAGGGGTGGGTGGACATGAACTTCATCGGCTCCTCGCCGCCCAGCTTGGCCATCTTCTGCCACAGCGTCACCGCCGCCTTGGGATCGTAGCCGCCGCGCGCGGCCAGCTCGACGCCGATGCGGTCGGCCTCGGTTTCATTGGCGCGCGAATTGGGCAGGCCCATCAAACCCATGTAGGCGTACTGCGCGCCCTGCTGGCCGACGTCGCCCAGGCCCAGCAGCGCCGCGCCGACCGAGATGGCGAAATTGGCGCCCGCCTGCTGCGAGGCGCGCTCACGCGCGTGCTCCCGCAGCGCGTGGGCGATCTCGTGGCCCATCACCGCGGCCAGTTCGTCGTCGGTGATCTTCAGCTTCTCGATCAGGCCGGTATAGACCGCGATCTTCCCGCCCGGCATGCACCAGGCGTTGGTGTCGTCGGAGCTCAGCACGTTGACTTCCCAGTTCCATTTCAGCGCGTCGGGACGGAACACGCCGGTCTGCGGAATCAGCCGGTTGGCGATGGCCTTCACGCGCTGGGTCTGCGCCGCGTTGCGGTTCAGCAGCCCCTTGCCCTTGGCTTCGGCCAGCACCTGGGCGTACTCCTTGCTGGACTGCGCCTCCATTTCCTGCGAGGAGATCAGCATGCTCTGCTTGCGGTCCACGCCCACGGCGCCGCCCTGGGTGGTCTGCACGGTTTCGCATGCGACCAGGCCGGTCACGGCCAGCGCCAACAGGCTGTTCTTGATGATAGGTTTGAGCGCCATGCCCGCCTCCTTGAGTAATTGATCTGATGTCGGGAAGGTATGCCTGGCAGCGATGATAAACCGCGCGCGATTTCCCGAACAGGTATCGGCCAGGCATTTTCTGAGAGCGATTCGACCGGCGCCGGCGCCCAATGGTTCGCAAAAAAGAAGCCGGCGATCGCATTGGCGACGGCCGGCTTGCAGGTCGAAAAATGTCGATCAGCGCAGCTGCGGCGTATCGACCTTGACATCGCCGCACTGCGCGCGGTGGCGCAAGGCGTGGTCCATCAGCACCAGCGCCAGCATGGCTTCGGCGATCGGCGTGGCGCGGATGCCCACGCAGGGATCGTGGCGGCCGAAGGTCTCGACCGCGATCGGGTTGCCGTCCTTGTCGATCGACGGGCGCGGCGTGCGGATGCTGGAGGTCGGCTTGATGGCGATGGATGCCGTGATGTCCTGCCCGGTCGAGATGCCGCCCAGGATGCCGCCGGCATTGTTGCCGACGAAACCTTCGGGCGTGAGCGCGTCGCCGTGCTCGGAACCCTTCTGCGCCACCGAACGGAAACCGGCGCCGATCTCCACGCCCTTGACGGCGTTGATGCCCATCAGCGCGAAGGCGATCTCGGCGTCCAGCTTGTCGTAGATCGGCTCGCCCAGGCCGACCGGCACGTTCTGCGCCACCACGTCGATGCGCGCGCCGATGGAGTCGCCGTCCTTGCGCAGCGCATCCATGTATTGCTCGAGCTGCGGAATGATCGCGGCGTTGGCGGCGAAGAACGGGTTGTTGGGCACGTGCTCCCACGACTCGAACGGAATGGCGATCTCGCCCAGCTGGCTCATGCAGCCCTTGAAGGTGGTGCCGTACTTTTCGAACAGCCACTTCTTGGCGATGGCCGCCGCGCCCACCACCGGCGCGGTCAGGCGCGCCGACGAGCGGCCGCCGCCGCGCGGGTCGCGGATGCCGTACTTGTGCCAGTAGGTATAGTCGGCGTGGCCGGGGCGGAAAGTGTCGAGGATGTTGCCGTAGTCCTTGCTGCGCTGGTCCTGGTTGCGGATCAGCAGCGCGATCGGGGTGCCGGTGGTCTTGCCTTCGTAGACGCCGGAGAGGATCTCGACGGTGTCGGGCTCCTGGCGCTGCGTCACGTGGCGCGAAGTGCCGGGACGGCGGCGGTCCAGTTCTGGCTGGATGTCGGCCTCCGACAGCGCCATCCCCGGCGGACAGCCGTCGATCACGCAGCCGATGGCCGGACCGTGGGATTCGCCGAAAGTGGTGACAGTGAAGAGCGTGCCGAAGGTATTGCCGGACATGATGGGATTCGCGCAAAGACGGGGAAAACAGCGATTTTACCAGCCCGGCGGCCCGCCGACGAGCGGGCGGGCCGCCAAGGGTTTACTTCCATTGGCCGCGCAGCGCCTTCACCTTTTCCTGCAGCAGCTCCGGCGTCACCTCGCCGGGCGGGATCGGTTCGCCCACCACCAGCTCCAGGCGCGAGAACAGCCCGCGCTTGAAGGTGCGCGCGAACGGGTTGCTGGGGTCGCGCGAGAGCAGGCTGCCCCACAGGCCGCGCAAGGCCATGGGCAGCACCGGCACCGGGGTGCGCTCGATGATCTTCAGCACGCCGCCGCGGAACGGGTTGAGCTCGCCGTCGCGCGTCAGCTTGCCCTCGGGGAAGATACACACCAGCTCCCCCTCGTGCAGCGCCTGGGCGATGTCGACGAAGGCCTTTTCGGTCAGCCACGGGTTTTCCTTGACCGGCGCAATCGGAATGGCGCGCGCATTGCGAAACACCCAGGACAGCACCGGGAACCTGAAAATCTGGTGATCCATCACGAAGCGCACCGGCCGCGGGCTGGCCGCCATGATGGCGATGGCGTCGACATAGCTCACGTGATTGCACACGATCACTCCTGCGCCGTGCGCGGGAATGGCCTCGCCGTTGGTAATGCGCACGCGGTAAAAGGTATGGATCAGCAGCCAGGCCAGGAAGCGGATCAGGAATTCCGGCACCAGCGAGAAGATGTAGAACGCCACCAGGGCGTTCATGACCGCCGTGGCCAGGAAGATCTCGGGAATGCTCAACCCCGCCTTGAGCAGCACCATCGCCACCAGCGCGGCCACCACCATGAACAGCGCGTTCATGATGTTCATGCCGGCGATGGTGCGCGAGACGTGGGCCGGGTCGCAGCGGGTCTGGATCAGCGCGAACAGCGGCACGATGTAGAGGCCGCCGAACACGCCGATGCCCAGGCAGTCCAGCAGGATGCGCCAGCTGCCGCCCTGCGCCAGGAAGCCGGCGACGTCGACCACGCCGCCCGGCGTCGCATAGCCCCGGCTGGCGAGATAAAGCTCCACGCCGAACACCGACAGGCCGATGGAGCCGAACGGCACCAGGCCGATTTCCACCTTGTGGCCGGAAAGACGCTCGCACAGCAGCGACCCGGCGCCGATGCCCACCGAGAAGATCGCCAGCAGCAGCACGAACACGCCGTGGTCGCCATGCAGGTAGTTCTTCGCGTACATCGGGAACTGCGCCAGCATGATGGCGCCGTAGAACCAGAACCAGGAATTGCCCAGCAGCGACAGGAACACCGGCCGGTTGCGGCGCGAGAAGCCGAGGTTGCGCACGGTCTCGGTGAAGGGGTTCCAGTTGACCTTGAGCTCAGGCGCCGGCGCCGGCGAGTTGGGAATGCCCAGGCTGGCCAGCCAGCCCAGCACGGCGAAGCCCAGCGTGGCGCCGGCCACCAGCTGCAGCCCCCAGGGCTTGTGCACCACCAGTACCGCGCCCAGGATCTCGCCCAGCAGGATGCCGACGAACGTGCCCATCTCGATCAGGCCGTTGCCGCCGATCAGTTCTTCGCGCTTGAGCTGCTGCGGCAGGTAGGCGTATTTGACCGGCCCGAAGATGGTCGAGTGGATGCCCATGCCCACCACGGCGGCCACCAGCAGCCACAGGTGGTGCGTCATCCAGCCGTAGGCCGCGATGCCCATGATGGCGATTTCCAGCAGCTTGACGAAGCGCGCCACGCGCCCCTTCTCCAGCTTGTCAGCGAGCTGGCCGGCGGTGGCCGAGAACAGGAAGAACGGCAGGATGAACAGGCCCGGGATCAGGTTGTTGAGCAGGCCGGTATCCATCGTGGTCCACGACAATGCGTCGTAGGTCAGGATGGTCAGCAGCGCGGTCTTGAAAACGTTGTCGTTGAGCGCGCCCAGGAACTGGGTCCAGAAGAAAGGAGAGAAGCGCCGTTGGGCGAACAGGGCGAACTGGTTGCTTTTTTGCATGGACGGGTCGGTGGCGTGGATCGGATGAAGCGCCGGCTCTCAACGGACCGGAACTGCGCGGCCAATAAAAAACCGCTCCCGGCGGGAACGGTTTCGATGCGGCCGCAGCAGCACGCTGCAGCCTGCTCACGCCGCGCCGGCGCCGGGCGCCCGCCAGTATAGCCGAGGCAGCCCCGCACCCGGAAGCGGCGCGCGGATCAGGTATTGTTTTCTTCGTGCTCGGCCGGCCAGTCGCGGATGTAGGCCTTGAGCATCTTGTTCTCGAAGCCCTGCGCATCCAGCACGGCCTTGGCGACGTCGTAGAAGGACATCACGCCCAGCACGGTGCGCGCCTCCATCACCGGCACGTAGCGCGCGTGCTTTTCCAGCATGATGCGGCGCACTTCGTTCAGGTCGGTGTCGGGGGTGACGGTGATGGGCGCATCGTTCATGTGCTTGCGCACGGTCGAGCCGCCCAGCGCGCCGCCGTTCTTGTGCAGCGTCAGCAGCACTTCGCGGAAGGTCAGCATGCCGACCAGGTCGCCATATTCCATGACCACCAGCGAGCCGATGTCTTTCTCGGCCATGGCGGTGACGGCCTCCTGAATCGGGGTTTCCGGCGTGACGGTAAACAGGATGTTGCCTTTGACCTTGAGGATTTCAGAGACTTTCATGATGTCGTCCTAAGTTTGTATTGTGCTGTTTTGACTTTAGCCGATGGTGCCTGAAAAATCCAATTCACGCAGGCAACATGCGGGACGCTGCACGCCTCGCGGCGCATGCCACATGGTACGGGCAAGGATGCCGTTTCGGCAACCGCCAATCACGCTGCCATGCAGCGAACCGGTCAAGCACGAGCTTGCATTGAATAAGGCGGCGCCAGTGACTAAGCTGAATTGGTCAGTACTCTGGGAGATGAGTGTGTCTACCGCGCTGCCCGACCGGGAATATGCCAGCTTCAACGAGTTCTACCCGACATACCTGAGCGAACACTCGCATCGAGTCAATCGCCAGCTGCACTTCCTGGGCTCGACGCTGGCCCTGCTGTGCCTGATGCTGTTGCTGATCACCCATCAGTGGTGGTGGCTGCCGGTGGCCGTGCTGTGCGGCTACGGCTTCGCCTGGATCGGGCACTTCATGGTGGAGAAGAACCAGCCCGCCACCTTCCGCCACCCGCTCTATTCCCTGATGGGCGACTGGGTCATGTACTGGCAGATGCTGACCGGCCAGATTTCCTTCTGAACCCTGCGCCGGGCTCAGCGCTCCCACATGCGGCGCCGCTCGTCCAGCGGCACCGTCGCGTAAGGCATCGCCGCCACGGCCGCGGCCAGCTTTTGCTGCGCCGCTTCCTGCGCATTGCAATAGTCGTCCAGCGATTGCTCCAGCACGGCGTCGATCGCCGTCTCCACGCGCGTAGCCAGCTCGCCCTCCTCTCCCGCCTGCGCCAGCACGGCGGGATCGAAGACGAACATGCGGTAGACCTGGGACAGCTTGAGCGACGACGGATTGACCACCAGCGTCCAGCGGTCCATCTCATCGGTGATGCGGCGGTTCCAGGCCGCCTTGCGCGTGACCTGCGGCTTGACCGAGGCGACCCATCCGGCCTCGGCCATCTTGCCCAGCAGCTCCTGCAGCTCGCCCAAGCCCAGGTGGGTGGCGCGCCGCACCTCATCCATGCCGACCACGGCCGACTCCACGCCGGCGCGCGCCGCATGCAGGAACTTGAGCAGCTTGACCGCATCGATGAACTCCGCCCCCTTGGCGCCGACGTGCCACCAGCGCTCGTAGCGCACCACCGGCAGCGCCGCCGTCAGGAGCGCCCCCATCAGGGTGATCATCCACATCATGTAGATCCACACCAGGAAGATCGGCAGCACCGCCAGCGCGCCATAGACCATGGTGTAGGTCGGGAACTTAAGCAGGTAGACCGCGAACAGGCGCTTGGCGATTTCCACGCACACGCCCGCCACCAGGCCGCCGGCCAGCGCGTCGCGCCAGTCCACGGTCTGGTTGGGCACGGTGCTGTAGAGCAGCGTATAGGCCACGGTCGACACCGCCACCGAGACCAGCGTGTAGAAGCTGGCGCCGAGGAAAGGCAGGCTCTTGACCGCGCCGCCGGTGGCCGTCGACAGATAGGACGTGACGCTGATCGACACCCCCATCAGCAGCGGCCCCAGCGTGATGATGGCCCAGTAGACCAGCACCCGCTGCACCAGCGGCCGCGCCTTCTTGACGCGCCAGATCTGGTTGAACACGCTCTCCACACCGGCCAGCGTCAGCACCGAAGTCAGGATCAGCGCCACCGCGCCGACCGCCGACAGGCGCGCCGACTTGGAGGAGAACTGGTTGAGGTAGCCGAGGATGGTGTTGGCCACGCCCCTGGGCATCAGGTTCTCGACGAAATAGGCCTCGAGCGACGCGCGGAAGGTGGAGAACAGCGGGAAGGCCGCAAACACCGCCAGCGCCAGCGTGATCATCGGCACCAGCGAGAGGATGGTGGTGAAGGTCAGGCTGCCGGCCACTTGCGGCAGGCGATCCTCGCCCAGCCGGCGCACGGCGAAACGGAACAGATCGCGTAACTGCTGACGGGTCAAGCCACGCATATGCGAAAAGGAAAAACGGAAAAAGGACATCAAATCGGTTCACTTCAAATGCAAGGAGCGCAAGGAGACCTCCCCGCCACCCACTGGTTCCATACGGCAGAATGGCCGCCGGACATGCCGCAAGCCGGGCGCCAGCGGCGCTGCAACCCGGTCCATGCGAGCCTGAAAATCAAATTATCCCCAATATCTCTTCATTCACCGAATTTTTGATGAAATGTTTTCAGCAAAATACTCATCATCCGACTTAATGTCGACTAAACTTTTTTTGTGAAGAAGACGACAACATAGGGACCGGCCAACGCAGCCGGCCCTGGCGGCAGTACCGTGGAGCAACAGGTAACGGGCGGCCGCAGCGGCGCTCCGGCCTGTGCGGACGCCGCGCGCCACCTTGGGCGCAACGACAAACTTTTCGGGGGATCCACATGCGTCGCAACGTCAGCGCCCTGCTCGCCGTCCTCCTGCTGGCGCCGCTTGCCGGCCACTCCGCCACAGCCCCAGCCCCGGCCGGCGAAACCAGCGTGGCCTACATCGGCTTCGCCTGCGCGCTGACAAGCCCGGTCGAAGCCTCTGTGCGCATCGGCAGGAGCATGGCCAACGCGGCGCAACTCGCCGTCAATGCCGCCAACCGCCAGAAGATCCGGATCAACGGCAAGCAAGTCACCTTCGAGCTGATCACGCAGAGCGACAATTCCGACCTGCGCACCGCGCCCATCGTCGCCGAATACTTCGTCAGGCGCGGCGTGATCGGCGTCATCGGCCACGGCAACTCCGGCACCAGCATGGCCGCCTCGGCCGTCTACAGCCGCGCCGGCATCCCCCAGCTGGCGCCCTCGGCAAGCAGCCGCGCCTACACCCAGCAAGGCTTCCAGACCACCTTCCGCATGGTCGGCCATACCGAGCGGGCCGGCAGGTACCTGGCGCAATACGCCGTCAAGACCGCCGGCCTCAGGCGCATCGCCGTGATCGACAACGGCATCGCCTCCGGCCACGCCTTCGCCGAAACCTTCGCCCAGGCGGTGCGTGCGCAGGGCGGCAACATCCTCAGCCACGACTCGGTCAGCTACAAGACCTCGGACTTCAGCAACATCCTCAACGCGGCCAGGAACGGCAATCCCGACGCCATCTTCTGGGGCGGCCTGTACGACCAGGCGGTCATCCTGGCGCAAGCCATGCAGCGACTCAACATCAACATCCCCCTGATCACCGGCGCCAACAGCATCATCAGCCCGCGCTTCCCCAAAGACGTGGGCGCGCTCGCCAACCGCATCATCTCGCTCGAGGCGAGCCAGCCGATAGAAAGGCTCAAGGGCTGGAAGAGTTTCCAGCGCAGCTACGAAGAAGAATTCGGCAGCTACATCGACCCGTACGCGCCGCTGGCCTACGACGCGGCCCAGGTGCTCATCGCCGCTGTCAGGCAAGCCAATTCGCTGGCGCCCGAGAAGATCACCGAGGCCCTGCACAGCATCCGTTTCAACGGCCTGACCGGCGCGATCGCGTTCAACGGCGAGGGCGACCTGGCGGCGCCGGTGTTCAGCATCTACGAGCTGCGTGACCAGCAATGGCAATTGCTGCAGGTCATCGACGGCAAATAGCGGCCGCGCCGGGACCCGGTTCGCCTCTGCGAGCGCAGTCGCATGCGCAGGCATGGCAAGTGAAAAAAAGGGAAATATAATAAGCCGCATGAACTCCGCATATTCGTCCCCCGCCTCCGCCAACACCACCATCTTGGTGCTGTACTACTCGCGCCACGGCGCCACCCGCAAGCTGGCCGAACTGATCGCCCAGGGCGTGGAAAGCGTGACAGGATGCGACGCCCGCCTGCGCACGGTCCCGGCAGTGTCGACGGTAGCCGAAGCGGTGGAGCCGGACGTGCCCGCCAGCGGCGCGCCCTATGTGGAAGCCGCTGATCTCGAGCAATGCCACGGCCTGGCGCTGGGCTCACCGACGCGTTTCGGCAACATGGCCGCGGCCATGAAATACTTCTGGGACGGCACCGCCCCGCAGTGGCTGTCGGGAGCGCTGGAGGGCAAGCCGGCCGGCGTCTTCACCTCGACCGGCAGCATGCACGGCGGGCAGGAATCCACGCTGCTGTCGATGATGATTCCCTTGCTGCATCACGGCATGCTCATCGTCGGCCTGCCCTACACCCATCCCGAACTGATGAACACCAGCAGCGGCGGCACCCCCTACGGCGCCAGCCACTGGGCGGGCGTCAACGGCAACCAGCCGCTGTCGGACGACTCGCGTACACTGGCCATAGCGCTGGGAAAACGGCTGGCAGAGACCGCCAAACAATTACGGAGACCATCATGAGCAGCAGCCGCGCACGTTACTTTCATGCAGGAGCCATCGCCAGCCTGATCTTGCTGATTTTGCTGTGCGTGGCGTGGGAACTGGCGCTGGCGCCGCTGCGTCCGGGCGGCTCGTGGATGGTGCTGAAGGTGGTCCCGCTGCTGCTGCCGCTGCGCGGCGTGCTCAAACGCGACGTCTACACCATGCAGTGGTCGTCCATGCTGATCCTGGTCTACCTGGCCGAAGGCCTGGTGCGCGCCACCAGCGACACCGCCCACCTGTCGGCCATGCTGGCCTGGGGCGAAGTCGCGCTGTCCTGCGTCTACTTCCTGTGCGCCCTGCTCTACCTGCATCCGTTCAAGAAGGCCGCCAAGGAAATCGCCCGCCAAGCGATCCAGAAGGCGTCGCAGTAAACGCCCTGCGCCGATCTCCCACGCGCGCCGCCGGCCGGCGCGCGGCGAACCCCATCCCGCCCGTCCTGCATCCATGAACGAATTCCTGCAAGCCTGCCGCGCCGCCATCGGCGCCGCGCACGTCCTCACCGAACCCGCCGACACCGCCGGCTACCTGACCGACCAGCGCGGGCGCTACACCGGCCGCGCGGTGGCCGTGCTGCGTCCGGCGGACACCGCCGAGACCGCCGCCATCGTCAGGCTGTGCGCGCAATACCGCGTACCGCTGGTACCGCAGGGCGGCAACACCGGACTGGTGCTGGGCAGCGTGCCCGACCAGGGCGGCACTGCCGCGGTGCTGTCGCTGCGGCGCCTGAACCGCATCCGCGCGGTCGATCCGGTCAACAACACCATGACGGTGGAAGCCGGCTGCGTGCTGCAGACCGTGCAGCAGGAGGCTGCCGCCGCCGCGCGCCTGTTCCCGCTCTCGCTTGCCGCGGAAGGCAGCTGCACCATCGGCGGCAACCTCTCCACCAACGCCGGCGGCACCGGGGTTCTGCGCTACGGCAACACGCGCGAGCTGTGCCTGGGGCTGGAAGTGGTCACCGCCCAGGGCGAGGTCATGAGCAGCCTCAAGGGCCTGCGCAAGGACAACACCGGCTACGACCTGCGCGACCTCTTCATCGGCGCCGAGGGCACGCTGGGCGTGATCACCGCCGCGGTGCTGAAACTGTTCCCGCAGCCGCGCGCGCAAGTCACCGCGCTGGCCGCGCTGAAAACGCCGGCGCAGGCGCTGCGGCTGCTGAACCTGGCGCAGTCGCGCTGCGGCCCGGCGCTGACGGGCTTCGAGCTGATGTCGGATTTCTGCCTGCAGCTGGTGGCCAAACACTTCACGGACCAGCGCCTGCCTTTCGCGCAGCGACACGCGCAATACGTGCTGCTGGAGCTGTCCGACAGCGAGTCGGAGGAGCATGCCCGCGGCATCTTCGAAGACGTCATCGGCAACGCGCTGGAACAAGGCATCATCGATGACGCCGTCATCGCCTCGTCGATTGCGCAGTCGAAATCGCTGTGGCAACTGCGTGAAAACATTTCGATGGCCCAGGCCCACGAAGGCAAGAACATCAAGCACGACATCTCGGTGCCGATCTCGCGCATCGCCGAGTTCATCGAGGTCACCGACCAGCTGGTGCAGCAAGCGTCGCCGGCCTGCCGCATGGTCACCTTCGGCCACCTGGGCGACGGCAACCTGCACTACAACGTCTCGCCGCCGGAAGGCGTGGCCGATACCGAATTCATCAGGCAGCAGCACGCCATCAACCTGGTGGTGCATGACAGCGTGGACCGTTTCGGCGGATCGATCTCGGCCGAACACGGGCTGGGCGCATTGAAGCGCGAAGAAATCACGCGCTACAAGTCGCCGGTAGAACTCGCGCTCATGCGCACCATCAAACAGGCGCTGGATCCGCACAACCTGATGAATCCGGGCAAGGTCATCTGACCGAACCCGCCACGCCGGCGCCAGACCGGCAGGCGAAATCATCGATCGCGGCAGGGAGAACGGGCGCCGTCACGGCGCGCGCATCCTTTTTCTCCTGCCGCGAGTTTTCATGATTGCATGCCTGCGTTTCCTGCTGATCCCCCTTGCCCTGTGCGCCGTCGCCCTGCCCTGCCGCGCCGCGCTCTACAAATGCACCGAAGGCGGCGCCACCGTCTACGCCGACCAGCCCTGCTCTGCTGCGCAGGCGCCGGCGATCACGCCAGCCCCGCTGCCCGTGGTGCCGGCGCTGAAGACACCTCCCGCGCCGCCACGCGCCAAGGCTGAAGCGGCGCCGGCCACGCGCCGCGACACCGGGCCGTCCAGGGCGGAAGCCGCCGCAAAGAAGAAATGCGACAAGCTCGCCCTGCGCCGCCGCTGGGCCGAGCAAGACCTGCAGGAGACGCGCTCACAGCCGCTGCGCGCACAGGACAAGCAGCTTGAAAACGCCCGCCGCAAGGCGCGCCGCGCCGACGAACAATACCGGCTGGAATGCCCTGCGCCGGCCTGACCCGGCGCGGCCGCCAACCCGCGCGACAATAAAAAGAGCGGATGCCGTACGGGCCATCCGCTCCAAACCTCCCCCTCAGGAGTTCCTTGCGATCCGCCTGCTGGCGAGGCGGACCTTCATTCTTCAACGCCTCACGGCAGGCGCGCCCGCTCCGGCGTGACGTCGATCACCTGCGATGCGCGCGGCGCGCCCAGCATCGCTTCGCCGCGCAGGTTGAACACGCTCACCAGCTGAGTCAGCTTGCCGGCCTGCTCCTGCAGGGATTGCGCGGCGGCAGCCGCCTGCTCGACCAGGGCGGCGTTTTGCTGGGTGTTTTCATCCATCTGCGTGATGGCGCGGTTGACTTCCTCGATGCCGGTGCTCTGCTCCTGACTGGCCGCGGTGATCTCCGCCATCACGTCGGTGACGCGGCGCACGCTGGCGACCACTTCATCCATGGTCTCGCCGGCCTGCGCCACCAGCTGGCTGCCGGCGCCGACCTTCTCGACCGAGTCGTCGATGAGCGATTTGATTTCCTTCGCCGCGGCCGCGGAACGCTGCGCCAGCGAACGCACTTCCGACGCCACCACCGCAAAGCCGCGCCCCTGTTCGCCGGCCCGCGCGGCTTCCACCGCCGCGTTCAGCGCCAGGATATTGGTCTGGAAGGCGATACCGTCGATCACGCTGATGATGTCGACGATCTTGCGCGAAGAGTCATTGATGGACGCCATGGTCTGCACCACCTGGCTGACCACCGCGCCGCCCTGCTCCGCCACTTCGGAGGCCGATGCCGCCAGCTGGTTGGCCTGGCGCGCGTTGTCGGCGTTCTGCTTGACGGTGGAGGTCAGCTGCTCCATGGCCGAGGCGGTTTCTTCCAGCGCGCCGGCCTGCTGCTCGGTGCGGCCCGACAGGTCGAGGTTGCCGTTGGCGATTTCCGACGATGCGGTATTGATGGTCTCGGTGCCCACGCGCACGTTGCTGACGATGTTGCGCAGGCTGGAATTCATGTCCTGCAGGGCCTGCAGCAGCTGGCCGGTTTCATCCTTGCCCTTGACCGCGATCTCCGCGGTCAGGTCGCCCTGCGCCACCTGCCGCGACACCTGCACGGCGGTGTTGAGCGGGCGGGTGATGCCCACTGTCAGGAACCACGCACAGGCGATGCCGAAGGCCAGCACCAGCGCCTCCAGCACACTCAGCATCACCGCGCTCTGGGCGGCGATCTGCTCATTGGTTACGGCCAGTTCGTCCAGCGTCTTGCGCTGCAGGTTCATCAGCGCCTCCACGCCTTCCTGGTATGCCTTGGCGGCCGGCAGGTAGTCCTTTTCCAGCGCGACCTTGATCATCTCCTGGTCGGGATTGTCCTTGGCCTTTTCCTTGTAGATCACGTCCCGCGTGGAGAGATACTGCTTGCGCAGCGTGCCGGTGATCTTGGCGAAGAGCTGCTTTTCCTCTTCGCTCACCAGCAGCGCCTCGACCTTTTTCTGCAGCTCGGTGGAGACGCGCGTGGCCTCATCGGTCTCGGGCTTGAAGAAAGCCGACAGCGACGTGTCGCTGCTCTTGGCCACCGCGGTGGCGCGGCGGATGCCGGCGTAGGTGTTGCGGTACCAGTCGGAGATGTAGCGTTCTTTGGCGATGGGCTTGTCCATCATCTGCTGCGTGCCCTGGGCCAGCGTCTGCAGCCGCCATACGCCGATGCCGGTGATGACGACCGACAGGCCGAGGATGATGGCGAAGCCCAATGCCAGGCGCTTGCCGATTTTCATATTGCCGATGATGCTCATGTCCTCTCCCGTCTTGCGCCGGTCGTCGCCGGCGCGCCATGTCCTGATCTTGTCCGCCGTGGCGGCAGACGGCCCCGGCTCTTGCGGCTGGTGGCTCCCCTGGGCTCATCTTGCATCAAGCCGGATAAAACGATCGTTGGAATAACCGGCCCGGCATGGGCCAATTTGGAGGATGGAAAAGTCGACGGGAAGGCCGCTCCCTCGCGGTTTTCCGCCCGGGAAGCAAGGGCGCGCGAAAATGCTCCCGTGCGCCGGGAATATCACAAAAAATCAGGGATTTGTCAGCGGGTTCAGGCCTGGCGCGCGGCTTCCTGCAGCGGGCGAATTGCCTGCAGGAACTGCTCGGGCGGCATCGGCCGTCCCATCAGGTAGCCTTGCAGCGCATCGCAGCCCACCGAGGTCAGGAAGTCCTGCTGCATCTCGGTCTCGACGCCTTCGGCGACGATGCGCAGGTTCAGCGTGCGGCCCAGCGCGACGATGGCCGAAACGATGGCGGCGTCCTCGGTGCCGTCCGACAGGTCACGCACGAAGCCGCGATCGATCTTGAGCTCGTTGGCCGGCAGGCGCTTCAGGTAGAGCAGGCTGGAGTAGCCGGTGCCGAAGTCGTCGATGGAAATGTCCACGCCCAGATCGGCGATCTTCTGCAGCGTCTGCATGCTGGCCGCGGTGTCGTGCATCGCGGTCGACTCGGTCACTTCCAGCGTCAGGCAGCCGGCCGGCAGCTGGTGCTTTTCCAGCGCCGCCGTCACCACGTCGAGCAGGTGCGGATCGGCGAACTGCAGCGCCGACAGGTTGACCGCGATTTTCCAGTCCGAGTAACCGAGCTTGATCCACTCCTGCATCTGGCGGCAGGCTTCGTCCAGCACCCAGGCGCCGATCGGGATGATCAGGCCGGAGCGCTCGGCCAGCGCGATGAATTCGTCCGGGCCGACGATGCCGTGCACCGGATGCTGCCAGCGCAACAAGGCTTCGGCGCCCATCACCGGGCCGTCGGGGGAGCGGAACTTGGGCTGGTAGACCAGCCTGAACTGCTTGCGCTCCAGCGCCACGCGCAGGTCCTGCAGCCACTGCAACTGGTTGTGCGCGTTGGCGTTCATCGACGGTTCGAAGAAGTTGTAGCCGTTGCGGCCGCTGCGCTTGGTGTGATACATCGCGGCGTCGGCGTTGATCACCAGGTCGTGGCGCGTGCTGCCGTCTTCCGGATAGATGGCGATGCCCACGCTGGCCGACACGCGCAGCTCGTGCTTGTCCACCATGAACGGCTGGTTCACCACCTCGACCAGTTTTTCGGCCACCGGCATGGCGTCGTCCGGCTTGACCAGGTCCACCAGGATCACGAATTCGTCGCCGCCCAGGCGCGCCACGGTGTCATGCGCGCGCATCGAGCCGGTCAGGCGCTCCGCCACTTCCACCAGCAGGCGGTCGCCGATATGGTGGCCCAGCGAATCGTTGATGGCCTTGAACCCGTCCAGGTCCATGAACATCAGCGCGAAGTGGCTGTTGCTGCGCGAAGCCTTGTTGATGGACTGGGTCAGGCGGTCTTCCAGCAACGTGCGGTTGGGCAGCTTGGTCAGGTGGTCGTGCAGCACCATCTGGGTCAGTTCCTCGTTGGCCTCGGCCAGCGAACGCGCCAGCTTGGCCGTGCGCGACTCCAGTCGCGCGTCCAGCACCGAGGTCAGCAGCGCGATGGTCAGCACCGCCAGGGTCACCACCACGATCAGGATCGCCAGCCAGCCCGGGCTCACGCCTTCGCGGGCGGCCATGCAGATCGCGCCCGTGCGGAAATTGGCGGCGGCCATGCCAGTGTAGTGCATACCGACGATGGCCACGCCCATCACCACCGACGCGCCGGCGCGCGCGGCTTTCACATGCGGGGTGTTCTTGCGCAGGCGGAAGGCGATCCACAGCGCCGCGGCAGAGGCCACGATGGCGATGGCCACCGAGGCCAGGAACAGCAGCGGATCGTAGTCGATGCCCGGGTTCATGCGCATGGCGGCCATGCCGGTGTAGTGCATGCCGGCGATGCCGATGCCCATGAACAGCGCGCTCTTGAGCAGGCGCCGCAGCGGCAGTTCGGGACGGCTCACGGTCCACAGCGCATAACCGGAGACGGCGATGGCGATGGCCAGCGACAGCGCGGTGATCCAGGCGTCGTAGCCCAGCATGATGGGCAGGCGGAAGGCCAGCATGCCGATGAAATGCATCGACCAGATGCCGATGCCCATGGCCACGGCGCCACCGGCCAGCCAGAAGCGGGCCGCCATCGAATGCAGGTTGCTGGTGGTGTTGATGCGCTCGGCCATGTCCAGCGCCGTATAGGAGGCGAGGATGGCGACCAGCAGGGAGACGACAACCAGCAGGCTGTCGTAAGTTGCGCTTAGCATGGCAATCGGTGATGCGTAACAGAACGTTGGTTCGGCGGGAAATTCCAGGTTTGCGGAAATGGCAACAACCGCTCTTTACCCCAGGTTTTCCCTTCCCGGAAGGAAAACCACCCCATATCAAAAACAAGTCCCAATCACGGTTGCTGGAAGCTTATTAGGCGCGCCATTCTGCCACAATCAGGAAATACCCGTGGTCGATTGTCACTATGACAATTTTTTCCTCCCTCCTTTCCTCCCGGCCATCGCCGGATGCGAGTACGGCAACTTTATTGACGGCAATTGATCTGTCAGCAGGCAGGCGCTTTACAAGAATCAAGAATCGCACCAATCTGCCTGCAGCGGCGTAGCCGCATCTTCACCGGAGATACGCCGACGGGCATTGGCCTGGCGCACCGCGCCGGCCCGATGCCCGGCTTCACATTTCAGACGCTGCTTCATTCAATTTAGTTAACGGCCAAAACCAATACCAACTTTATTCAGGACAATAATGCGCCGCGCCCACGCCCTTCCCCATTTCCGCCCGTCCCCCGTTTCGCTCGCCTGTGCGCTGTGCGCCGCCTCGCTCCTGCTCGCCGTCCCCGATGCGGCGCAGGCGGGCGTCTCGATGCTGCAGCCGCCCAAGCGGGTGGACGCCACCAAGCCGCTGGAACTGACGCTGCTGGTCAGCGAGGATGAGCAGTCCGAACGCACCTACCGCTTGCCGCCGACCATCATGGTGGCCGCCTCGGCCGACATGATCCCGCCGGTGCAGATCGCCCTGCAACGCGACGGCACGGACCAGGACGGCCAGGTGACGCTGAAGAAAGGGGAATTCCGCAAGGTGCGCTACCACGGCATGCTGCCCAACCGGCTGCGCGGCATGGTGCGCATCGAACCCATCGGCATCGACGCCTCCCCGGTGCTGGTCGCGGTCGTGCGCCCGGACCCCAGCCTGCCGCCGCTGGCCCCCTCGCCTGACCTGCTCAACGTACCGCTGGCGGACTCCTCCAGCAAGGTGGCCCCGGTCGCGCCGTCGGCCTCGGTCGCCACGCCCGGCGCCAATGCGTCGCCGGTCGCCAGCGCGCCGGCGGCGGAAGACATCCTGTCCAACAGCAGTCGGCTCTCGTTCAACGAGCCGATGTATTTCCAGATCGGCAACAGCGGCGACAACACCAATGCCAAGTTCCAGCTCAGCTTCAAGTTCCGCCTGTTCGTGCCGGACGACCCGCGCTCGAAGAGCCTGCTGGACAACCTCTACTTCGGTTACACGCAATTCTCCCTGTGGGACCTGTCGGCGCCGTCGGCCCCGTTCCGCGACACCAGCTATCGCCCGAGCGTGTTCTATTACCTGCCCGACGTCGGCATCCAGAATCGCGTGTTCAGCCGCATCGGCATCGCCACCGGCCTGGAGCACGAATCCAACGGCAAAGACGGCGCCGAATCGCGCAGCATCAACACCTACTTCATCCAGCCCACGCTCAACGTCGGCAACCTCAACGACTACCACCTGACGGTGTCGCCCAAGGTCTACGCCTACCTCGGCCCCACCCGCGACAACCCCGACATCGGCGCCTACCGCGGCCACATGGACCTGAAGCTGGCCTACGGCAAACCCGACGGCTGGGAGCTGGCCACCACGCTGCGCCGGGGCAACGGCAACCATAACGGCAGCACCGACACCCAGGTCTCCTACCCGATATCCAAGCTCATTCCCGGTACCGCCGGCTACCTGGTGGCGAGCTATTTCTACGGCTACGGCGAGAGCCTGCTGACCTACAACCAGAAGGAACATCCGCAGTTCCGCATCGGCTACGCGCTGTGGCGATGAGCCCCGTGGCCGGGCCGGCGACGTAAAAAAACGGGGATGACGATGTCATCCCCGTTTCTGGTTGTGCAGCTCGACCAGGCTTCAGGCCACCGGCGTACGCATCGTCACGAACTCTTCCGCCGAGGTCGGGTGGATGCCGATGGTCATGTCGAACTGCGCCTTGGTGGCGCCGCATTGCAGCGCCACGGCGAAGCCCTGGATCACCTCGCCGGCGTCGCTGCCGACCATGTGCACGCCGAGCACGCGGTCGGTCTTCGCGTCCACCACCAGCTTCATGAAGGTGCGTTCGGTGTTGCGCGAGAGCGTGTTCTTGAGCGGCTTGAAATCGGTCTTGAAGATCTTCACCTCGCCGACTTCCTTGCGCGCCTCCTCCTCGGTCAGGCCCACGGTGCCGATGTTGGGATGGCTGAACACCGCGGTCGGAATATTGCGGTAGGACATGACGCGCTCGCCGCGGCCGTACAGGCGCGCCACCACCACCATCGCCTCGGCCAGCGCCACCGGCGTCAGCGCCACGCGGTCGATCACGTCGCCCACGGCGAGGATGGACGGCACGTTGCTCTCGAAGTTGTCGTTGACCTTGATGGCGCCGTTCTTCTCCAGCGTCACGCCGGCCCGCTCCAGGCCCAGCCTTGCGGTATTGGGCGTGCGGCCGGTGGCAAACAGCACGCACTCGGCCTCGAGACTCTCGCCGTTGGTCAGGCGCACGGTCTTGGCGACCTGCTCGCCGGCCTGCGGCGCCGCCAGCGATTCGATGTTGGCGTTGAACACCAGCTTGATGCCCTTCTTGGACATCTCGTCGGCCAGGTGCACGCCGAGGTCGGCGTCCATGCTGCGCAGCAGGCGGTCGCGGCGATACACCAGCGTGACCTGCGTGCCCAGGCCGTTGAGGATAGAGGCCAGCTCCACGGCGATGTAGCCGCCGCCCAGCACCACCGCGCGTTTGGGCAGGGCCTTCAGGTGGAAGAAATCGTCGGAGGTGATGCCCAGCTCCTTGCCGGGGATCTCGGGCTTGTCGGGATGGCCGCCGGTGGCCACTAGGATGTGTTTGGCGGTGAAGCGCTGGCCGTCGACGTTGACGGTGTGCGCGTCCTCCACGGTGGCAAAGCCCCGGTGCAGGGCCACGTTGGCGCCGTCCAGCAGGCGCTTGTAGATGTCGTTCAGGTGCGCGATCTCGCGGTCCTTGTTGGCGATCAGCGTGGACCAGTCGAACGTCGGCTGCGCGCCCAGCGTCCAGCCGTAGCCGGCGGCGTCGGCGAAGTCGCCGTGATAGTGGGCGCTGTAGGACATCAGCTTCTTGGGAATGCAGCCGACGTTGACGCAGGTGCCGCCCAGATCGCCCTTCTCGGCCAGTCCCACGCGGGCGCCGGCCTGGCCGGCGAAGCGCGCGGCGCGCACGCCGCCGGAGCCGCCGCCGATGGTAAAGAGGTCATAGTCGTATTGGCTCATTTCTTCTCCATTCGCTTTGTTGTTGCCGCATGTTGCATGTTCTTGCGCGCCATCGGCTGTCGCATCGTCTTGCCGTTATGCGGGCGGAGCGCCCGATTGCAAGGGCCGCGCGCGTCCCGGGCCGTCCAGCGCGCGCATCACCAGCAGCACCGGCAGCAGGCCCACCGCCACGATGGACAACGCCGGCAGCGCCGCCTCGCCCAGCCGCTCGTCGCGCGCCAGGTTGTGGGCGATCACGGCCAGGGTGTCGGTGTCGAAGGGACGCAACAGCAGCGTCGCCGGCAATTCTTTCACCACGTCAACGAACACCATCAGCCCGGCCACCGCCAGCGAGCGCCACAACAGCGGCGCATGCACGCGCCAGGCAATCGCCGCGCGCGAACTGCCCAGGGTGCGCGCGGCCTCGTCCAGGCTGGCGGGAATACGCGTATAGCCGGACTCCACCGACTGCACCGCAACCGCCGTGAAGCGTACCAGATACGCGTAGACCACGCCCAGCGAGCTGGCCGTGAGCAGCACGCCCAGCCCGGCCGCCGGCCACAGCGCCTGCAGCCACGCCACCGGCAGCAGGATGCCGATGGCGATCACCGAGCCGGGGATGGCGTAACCCATGCCGGCCAGCCGCGCGGTGAAGCGCAGCAGCCAGCCCCACACGCGCGACAGGCCGCCGGCGCGCTGGGCGAAGCACAGCGACAAGGCCAGCACGATCGCCGCGGCCGCCGCCATGCCGCCGAAGCGGAAACTGTTCCACACCCAGCCGGCGTAACGCGCGGCGTCGAACAGGGCCGCCTGCCCGCCGTCGAACCCGGCCTGCGCCGGCCGCCCCAGCTCGCCCCACCACAATTGCAGCAGGATCAGCACCGGCAGCGCGAAGCCGAGCAACACCGGCAGCCCGCACACCAGCCACGCAAGCGCGGCCCTGGCGCCCGACAGCACCGGCAGGCGCGCCTCGGCGCCGTCGTTGCCGCGCCCGCCGCGCGTGGCCGCAAAGCGCATGCGCTGCTGTTCGCGCCGTTCCAGCCACAACAATATGGCCACGAACAGCAGTAGCGCCGAGGCATACTGGGCGGCGGCGATGCGGTCGTCCAGCACCACCCAGGCCTTGTAGATGCCGGTGGTGAAAGTGGTGAGGCCGAAGTAGGCCGAGACGCCGTAGTCGGCCAGGGTCTCCATCAGCGCCAGCGCCGCGCCCGCCATCAACGCCGGCCGCGCCAGCGGCAGCGCCACGCGCAGGATGCGCTCGGGCAGCGGCGTGCCCAGCATGCGCGCCGCCTCCATCAGGTGCGTGCCGCGCTCGGACAGCGCATTGCGCGCCAGCAGGTAGGCATAGGGATACAGCGTGAAGACGAACATGAAGATGGCGCCGGCCAGCCCCCGCACGTCGAACCGGAACCCCGGGAACCAGCCGCGCAAGGCGGTTTGCACCAGGCCCGCGTACTGCAGGAAATCGGTATAGGCATACGCCGAAACGTAGGCCGGCATCGCCATCGGCAACAGCAGCGCCCACGACAGGAAGCGCTTGCCGCGAAACTCGAACAGGCTGATCGCCACTGCCGAGGCGCCGCCCACCAGCACCACGCCCAACGTCACCATCAGGGCCAGCCAGCCGGAAGTGGCGAGGTAACCCGGCAGAACGGTCTGCATCTGGTGCCGCAGGCCGTCGATGCCGGCCGCATCCAGACCGAACCAGGCGCCGAGGATGCCGAGGATGGGCAAGGCGATGAGGACTGCGAGCAAACCGATGATGTGCATGAATGAACGGGAAGAATGAGAACAAGCTACGCGAGTGAAAACAGGGCCTGGTAACCGCATGCGCTACACTCGGGCGAATGCGAATTGTAACCATTTGAGCGAGCAGCCCATGTTTCTGGAAGTCCGGCAGGTCAGCATCCGTTATCCACGCACCGCCGCGCCGGCGGTAGAGGCCGTCTCGCTGCAGCTGCGGCCGGGCGAACTGGGCGTGCTGCTCGGTCCTTCCGGCAGCGGCAAGACCAGCCTGCTGCGCGCGGTGGCCGGGCTGGAGCCGGCGCAATCCGGACGCATCCTGCTCGACGGCCGCCTGCTGGAAGGCGAAGGCACGCGCGTACCCGCCGAGGAGCGGCGCATCGGCATGGTGTTCCAGGACTTCGCGCTGTTCCCGCACCTGGACGTGGCCGCCAACGTCGGTTTCGGCCTGCGCGGCATGGCGCGCGGCGAACGCGCGCGCATCGTCGGCGAGATGCTGGCGCTGGTCGGCCTGCCTGAGGTGCAAGGCAAGTTCCCGCACCAGCTCTCCGGCGGCCAGCAGCAGCGCATCGCGCTGGCGCGCGCGCTGGCCCCGCAGCCGCGCCTGCTGCTGCTGGACGAACCCTTCTCCAGCCTCGATGTGGAATTGCGCGAACGGCTGGCGCACGACGTGCGCGACATCCTGAAACGGACCCACACCACCGCGCTGATGGTGACCCACGACCAGATGGAAGCCTTCGCCGTCGGCGACGTGGTCGGCGTGATGCGGCAAGGCCGGCTGGAGCAATGGGATACGCCTTACGCCCTCTACCACCGCCCGGCCACGCGCTTCGCGGCCGACTTTATCGGGCATGGCGTCCTGCTGCGCGGCAACCTGCTGCAAGCGCCGGCCGGCGAAGAAGACAGTGCGGCAATGGAAGTGGACACCGCCGCCGGACGGCTGCGCGCGGCGAGCCGGCATGCGGCGGGCGGCGCTTGGGCAGGTGCCACAGCAAGTGACGCCCCGGATGCGGGCTCAACAGCAGAAACGAGAGCGGGAACGAGAGCGGAAGCAGGAGCGGTCAATACCGCCGGTGAAGATGCCCGCGCCGAAGATGCAGGCCCTGAAGATTCACGGCTTGAAGTGGCCGCAGAAAAAACAAAAGCCGCCGGCATCAGCCCGGCGGCCCTGAACAACAACAACAACAACAACAACAACAACAACAACAACAACAACAACAACAACAACA
>NZ_NJGU01000002.1 GCF_002213415.1 Herbaspirillum robiniae
AACACTCAGCCGGATACCGCCGTGGATGTGCTGCTGCGCGCCGACGACGTGGTGCACGACGACGCCTCGCCATTCAAGGCCAAGGTCTTGCGCAAATCCTTTCGCGGCGCGGAGTTCCTCTACACGCTGGAGCTGGAAAACGGCCAGCAGCTTCTGTCGCTGGTGCCGTCACATCACGATCACGCCATCGGCGAGCTGATAGGCATACGGCTGGATGTGACGCATCTGGTCACCTTCCCCGCCTCGCCTGTCACGACCGGTAGCTGAGCAAGACCGCCTGGCCGACAGGTGCATCAATCGCCGCCGCGGCCGGCGACTGAGCCGGCGGGCATCTGTTCAACAGCGCAGGACTCGCCACGCGACTCGGAAACCGCACGCCCGCGCAGGGCATCCAGCACCTTGGCGCATACCTCGGGAATGCTCCGGCCGTCGTTGTGCGACATTCTTGAACCGGTGAAGGGCACGACGCCGGCCGCGCGGCCGCCCTCGTCCACCACCAGCCAGTCGAGTGCGCGACGCATCAGGCGCGGGCCTTCGACAAGACCAGCAGCCAACGGCGGAACAGCAGGATTTCAACGTGGCCCGGCTCGATGCCGGCGCTGCATTCGATCAGGGGATTGACGCGGTAGCGGCGCACGTAGGAGTCGCGGCAGATGAAGATTTCGCGGCGCCCCATGCGGATGCTCAGGGAAGACGGGCTGGAAGAAGCAACGGCGAAGCGGGCGTCGGACGCAAGATCAAAGTGTGTCATGGCAGTGATTCCTCTTCTTGTCAGTAAGAGGCTTCACTGTAGCATGAATACTGTACAAATACACAGTATTTTTCATACAGTAGTTTCGACGCGACGGCCCACTATACAACAAACCCGCCGCCGCGCGCCTTGCGAGCAGAGAAAGCCGCGCCGGCCGTGGCGCTCAGGCCACGGCGTGGTGCTCCAGGCGGGCCCGCACGAAGCCGATGTGCTCGCGCAACACATAAAACTGGTCGGCAAAGGCCAGCGGCATCTTCATGCGGTTGACCGCCGCCTCGATCTCGTCCAGCCGCTTGAGGATCTCGGCCTGGTCTTCCGGCGTCTCGCGCGAGATGCCGCGTTCCAGCGCGATCAGTTCGCCGTACATGCGGTAGATGCGCGAGCGGATGCGCCAGCCATACAGCATCGGCACCAGCCGGATGCCGGGAATGAGCAGCAGGATCACCGGCAGCAGGATCACCACCGCCCGGTCCACCAGGCTGGCCAGCCAGAACGGCAAGGTGCGGTAGAAGAAGGTCTTGCCCGACTTGTAGTAGCGCTGGGCGTCGTCGCTGACGCGGTACTCGTGCTCCAGCGGCGCGGGGAATTCACCCGCCTTCTGCATCACGTTGGCCTTGCCGTGGACCTCGTGCGCCGCCTCGATCAGCAGGTCGGACAAGGCCGGATGCAGGTCTTCGCGCGCCACCAGTTCGGCCGTCGGCGCGATCAGTTGCGTGTCGCGCGCCGGCAGGTTGCGCGCCAGGTCGAACACGCCCATGGGCATCTTCAGGATGTTCAGGTAACGGTAGCGCCGCACATAGGCGTCGGCCTGCGAGAAGTCCAGCAGCCGGATGCCAGGCGCGCGCAAGAGCTTGCCCATGGTCGCCAGCGAGACCGAATCGCCCATCAGGAAGGCGGCGTCGATCTTGCCCGACGTCAGCGCCTGCGCGGCCTCGTCGCCGCCGATGTTGAGCAGCTCGGTGCCGCCGCCCTGCTCCACGCCGTTGGCCTTCAGCAGCGTAGCCGCCAGCACGCTGGAGCCGCTGCCGTCGCCGCCGATGGCGATGCGCTTGCCCGCCAGCTCGGACAGCTGGCGCAGCGCCGGCGCCGGTCGGCCGTCCTCGCGCGGCGGCGGGCTGCGGTAGTAGACCGACACCGGCACATACGAGATGCTGCCCAGCGACACCAGCGACGACAGCGCGTCCGCATTCACCGCGCCGGCCAGTCCCCCCTGCACGAAGCCCACGTCGACCTCCTGCGAGGAATCGGCCAGGCGCTTCAGGTTGTCCAGCGAGCCGCCGGTTTCCACCAGTTTGAGCTTGATGCCGTCGCGCGCCAGGATGTCGCGGTAGCGCTCGGCCACGCGCCAGAAGTTGCTGTCCTTGGGGCCGGCGGCAATCGTGATGTCCGACGGCGGCGCCGGCCGGATCAGCCAGATCACCAGCCAGGCGCCGATCAGGATCAGCAGGATGAAAGGACCGAAACTGACGGCCAGGTCGCGCCAGGAAATGGCGACGAAGCGTGCGCGGATGCGCGTGGCCGAGGGCTTGTAGGCGGAAAGTTTTTTGTCTTTGAGCATGCGCCCTATTCTAGAGCGTGTTCCGACCTATTTCATCCCCCGCGCAGCCGCAAGGTCCTGACGAAACAAACCGGAACACGCCGCAATGAGCGGCCACCCGCCCTCAATAGGTCTTGTAAGGCAGGAACTTGCCCGACAGCATCACATTGACGCGGTCGCCGTTCGGATCGGCCTGGCGCTGGATGTCCATCTTGAAGTCGATCGCGCTCATGATGCCGTCGCCGAACTCTTCGTGGATCAGTTCCTTGATGGTGCTGCCGTAGACGCTGACGATCTCGTACCAGCGGTAGATCAGCGGGTCGGTGGGCACCGGCGTGGGCAGCGAACCCTTGTAGGGCACGATCTGCAGCCACAGCGTCTCCTCGTCGGTCAGCGCGAACAGCTCCTGGGCCGCCGCGGCCTGCTTGGCGGTCAGCGTCATCTGGCCGAGCATGGCGGCGGTCGTCCACTCCTTGCTCTGGCCGATGCGCTCGGCGATCTGGGCCCAGCTCAGTTTGTTCCTGACCTTGGCGGTGACGATCTTCTGGGTGACTTGGTTGCGGTCCATGTTGCGATCTCCTTCAATGGGATGTGATGTGGATGAAATTCAGGCTGCCGCCTGTGAAAAACCGGAATCCGGCGCACTGGCCTGCTGCGCCTCGTTGTCGAGGCCCGGCCTGACCACGCGCGTGACGGGCGCCGCGCCGCCGGCCGCCTGCGCCGCCTGGATCTGCCTGGAGCGGTGCACCAGGAAGTCGACCAGGTGGTTGCGGATGCGGTAGAACTGTGGGTCGTGGTGCATCGATTCGCGCGTGCGCGTCTTGGGCATGGTGTTGACCACCACTTCGGCGATGCTGGCGTGCGGGCCGTTGGACATCAGGAAGATCTTGTCGGCCAGCAGGATCGCCTCGTCGACGTCGTGCGTGATCATGAACACGGTCTGGCGCGTGGCGGCGCAGATCTTCAGCAGCTCGTCCTGCACCACGCCGCGCGTCAGGGCGTCGAGCGCGCCGAAGGGCTCGTCCATCAGCAGCATCTTGGGTTCGATCGAAAACGCCCGTGCGATGCCCACGCGCTGCTTCATGCCGCCCGAGAGCTCGGAGGGTTTCTTGTGCTCCGCGCCCTTCAGTCCCACCATCTCGATGAAGCGGCGCGCATGTTCCTCGGCCTTGGCGCGCGGCCACTCCGGCCAGCGCGAGCGCACCGCGAACACCACGTTGCCCAGCACCGAGAACCACGGCATCAGCGCATGGCTCTGGAACACCACCCCGCGGTCCAGGCTGGGGCCCCTGATCTCGCGCTGGTCCATGATCACCACGCCGCCGCTGGCCGCCTCCAGCCCCGCCAATACATTGAGGATGGTGGTCTTGCCGCAGCCGGAGTGGCCGATCACGCAGACGAACTCGCCGCGTTCGATGCCGAAGGAGACCTGCTCGAACACCGGCGGGCCGCCGGCCGCATAGCGTTTGGAAAGGCCTTCGACGCTCAGGAAATTCTTGTCCATGTATCTGCGCCTTTCATTCCACGTAAGTGACCATCTTTTGCAGGCGCGCGAAGACCAGGTCGAGCACCATGCCGGTGGCGCCGATGACCAGGATCGCGAAGATCACGCTGGTCAGCGACAGGTTGTTCCATTCGTTCCAGACGAAGTAGCCGATACCGGTGCCGCCCACCAGCATCTCGGCCGCCACGATCACCAGCCAGGCGATGCCCATGGAGATGCGCATGCCGGTCAGGATGGTGGGCGCGGCCGCCGGCAGGATCACCATGAAGGCGCGGCGCAAGGGCCTGACCTCCAGCGTCTTGGCCACGTTGAGCCAGTCGCGCCGCACCGAGGCCACGCCGAAGGCGGTGTTCATCAGCATCGGCCACACCGAGCAGATGAAGATCACGAACACGCCCGACACCGAGGAATCCTTGATCGTGTACAAGGCCAGCGGCATCCACGCCAGCGGCGAGATCGGCTTCAGAATCTGGATGAAGGGATTCAGGGCGCGCTGCATCAGCGGCGACATCCCCAGCAAAAACCCCAAAGGGATCGCCACCAGCGCCGCGATCGCGAACCCCAGCCCGACCCGGCCCAGCGAATAGCCGAGCTGGATGCCGATGCCCTTGTCGTTGGGACCGTTGTCGTAGAAAGGATTGGACAACTCCTTGCGGATGGTCTCGCCCATCTGCGCCAGCCCCGGGAAGCCGTCGTTCCTGGCGGCCCCGCCGCTCTTGCCCATCAGCCTGGCGTACTCGTCCTGCGCCGCATTGGCCGCGCTCTCCTTGGGCAGCGTGGCCAGGTGCCACACCATCAGCAGGCACCCCAGCAGCAGCAGCGAGATCAGCGCCGCGCGCCAGCCGGTCTGCTTGGCCGCCGTCATGCCGTCCTCTTGATGGCGAAGCTGTTGACGTAGGCCTCGGCCTTGGCCGGGTCGAATTCGCGGCCCATGATGGTGTGCTTGCGGTAGGCGCCTTCCGGCACCGGCTGGCCCAGTTCCTTCATGTATTTCTTGGCGTCGGTCAGCAGCAGCACCTTCTCGGCGATGGCCTTGTAGTCGACGTCACCCTTGATGTAACCCCAGCGCTTCATCTGCGTCAGGATCCACACGCCCATCGAATCCCAGGGCACCGGATCGAAGTCGGCGCGGCCCGGCACGTTCTTCACGTTGCCCAGGCCGTCGGCGAAGCGGCCGGTCAGCACCTGCTCCACCACCGTCTCCGGCTGGTTCAGGTAGGCCGCCGGCGAGATCACCTTGGCCACCAGCGAGCGGTTGGCCGGATCGCGCGCCATCGCGGCGGCGGTCAGCACCGAGCGGAACAGCGCGGCGAAGGTATTGGGGTTCTGCTTGACGAACTCTTCCGAGGTGCCGAAGGCGCAGCATGGATGGCCGTCCCAGATTTCCTTGGAGAGGATGTGGATGAAGCCGACCTCGTCATACACCGCGCGCTGGTTGAACGGATCGGGGCCGAGGAAGCCGTCGATGTTGCCGGCGCGCAGGTTGGCCACCATCTCCGGCGGCGGCGTGACGCGGATCTGCACGTCGCGGTCGGGATCGAGGCCGTTCTCTGCCAGGTAGTAACGCAGCAGGAAGTTGTGCATCGAATACTCGAACGGCACGGCGAACTTGAAGCCCTTCCATTGTTTGGGGTCGCGCTTGTCCTTGTGCTTGGTGTGCAGCGTGATGGCCTGGCCGTTGATGTTCTGGATCGTGGCCACGCGCATCTGCACCGCGTTGCTGCCCACGCCCATGGACATGGCAATGGGCATCGGCGAAAGGAAGTGCGAGGCGTCGTGCTCCTTGTTGATCATCTTGTCGCGGATCAGCGCCCAGCCGGCGGTCTTGTTCAACGACACGTTCAGCCCCTGCTTGCGATAGAAGCCCAGCGGATCGGCCATGATCAGCGGCGCCGCGCAGGTGATGGCGATGAAGCCGATCTTCAGGTCCTTCTTCTCCAGCGCGCCATTCTTCTCCTGCGCCATCGCCTGCAGCGCGCCCAGCGGCAGCACGCTGGCAATCGCCGCGCGCGCGGTGTTCTTGCCGACCGCGCGCAGGAAGTCGCGGCGCTCTGCCATGCGCGGGAACAGCGCGCGCATCAGCGACTCTTCCACCACATCTTCGGTCAGCGCTTCGACATCCTGCGCCCGCCTTGCGCGCGCCGCCTCCTGCTCGTCATCGTGCTGCCGCTGGCTGCCGTGGCGGCCGCAGGAGCAGCCGCTCCCGGCGCGCTCGGCGTCGTAGGTGTGAAAGATGTTCTGTTCTGGTGCTTTCGGCATGATTCCCCCGTTTGGTGAGTTTGAGGTGGCTTGCTGCGATGCCGTCAAACGTGTGCAAGGGATTTGCCAGCGAGGGAAATGGCGTCATCGTGTGACGACGCTTTGTAGTGGTTCAACTACAAAGGAAAGCAGAACCGGGGTCACGCTTGCCGCAGAGAGGCTGTCGTCCTGACGAACGTCAGGATCCAGTGGCGTTATCTGTCGCCTGAACCACCACCAACGCCACTGGATCCCGGCCTGCGCCGGGATGACGGAGAGGATGTTGCCGCTGTCCGGCGCATCATGCCGCGCGGCGTGGAACCTGCCACATAGAGGCTGTCATCCTGACGAACGTCAGGATCCAGCGGCGTCATCCGCCGCCTGAACCACCGCCAACGCCGCTGGATCCCGGCCTGCGCCGGGATGACGGAGGGGGTGTTGCCGCTGTCCGGCGCATCATGCCGCGCGGCGTGGAACCTGCCACACAGAGGCTGTCATCCTGACGAACGTCAGGATCCAGCGGCGTCATCCTCCGCCCCCCCACCGCCAGCGCTTAAACCGGCATCAGCTGATGCCGCACCGCATACATCGCAATGCCCACGTCGTTGGAGGCCCCGGTCTTTTCCAGGATGCGGCCGCGGTAGGTGCTCACCGTATTGGGGCTCAGCTCCAGCTGGTCGGCGATCTCCTTGACGCTGCGCCCGGCCGCGATCAGCTGGAACACCTGGTATTCGCGATGCGACAGGCTCTCGTGCGGCGAGCGCTCATGCGAGGACGAGCGCGCGCTCAGCTCGGAGGCCAGCGTCTCGGCCATCTGCGGGCTGACGTAGACGCCGCCGCCGGCGGCCTTGCGGATCGCCGCCACCAGTTGCTCGGTGTCGGCGCTCTTGTTCAGGTAGCCGGCCGCGCCCAGCTTGTAGCAGCGCGCCGCGTACTGCTTCTCGGGATAGGTGGACAGCATCAGCACCGGCAGGCGCGGCATCTCCTGCTTGATCTGGCGCAGCACGTCCAGGCCGTCCTGCTGCGGGATGGCGATGTCCAGCAGCACCAGGTCGATCGCCTCCACCCGCGCCTTGTGCATCACCTCCGGCCCGCTGGCGCATTCGGCGGCGACCTCGATGTCGGGCGTGTCGGCCAGGATCTGCTTCAGTCCTTCGCGCACGATGCGGTGGTCGTCGCACAGCAGGATGCGGATGGAATCGGTGGTGGCGTTCATCGTGGTCGTCTCGTCTGGCTGTTCTCTATTGTGTATCCGGCATCAGTTGCGGCTGGACAAGGGCAGGCGCAGGCACACCAGCGTGCCCGGCCCGCCCCGCGCGCCATCATCTGGTGCAAAACGCGCACCAGCGATGACCAGCGCGCCACCGAAGTGCAGCGCGCGCTCGCGCATGCCCATCACGCCATAGGACGTCGACGCCTCCAGCGCATCGCGCGCGGCGCCCACGCCGTTGTCTTCCACCTCCATGGCCAGCTCCGCCGGCGTCAGGCGCACGGCGATGCGCACCTGCGTGGCCTGTGCGTGGCGCGCCACGTTGGACAGCATTTCCTGGAAGATGCGAAAGGCCGCCGTGGCCTTGGCGCCGTCCGGCACGAAGGCCTCCGGCGCGATGTCGAACTCCACTTCGCAGGGCAACTCGGTGGCCTCGGAGAACTCCTGCACCTGCCACTCCAGCGCCGCGATCAGGCCCTGGTGGTCGAGGATGCTCGGGCGCAGGTCGGTGATGATGCGCCCGACGTTGTCCACCGCCGTCTCGATCAGGCGGTTCATCGCCTCGCACTTGCGCGCCACCGGCTCGCGGTCGTCCACGCGCTTGGCCATCCAGTTCACATCGAGCTTCAGCGCCACCAGCAGGCTGCCCAGCTCGTCGTGGATCTCGCGCGCGATGCGGGTGCGCTCATCCTCGCGCACCGAATGCGCGTGCGCCGACAACTGCCGCACTTGCCTGAGCGCCGCCGACAGCTCGCGCGTGCGCTCGGCCACGCGCAGCTCCAGCTCCGCCTTGGCGCGCTGCAACTGTTCCTCGGCCAGCCGCCGCTTGGAAATGTCGCTGAACGTGATCACCGCGCCGCGCACCTGGCCGCCGTCGACGATCTGGTAAGAGGAATATTCCACCGGAAAGGAAGTGCCGTCGGCGCGCCAGAACACCTCCTGGTCGACCCGGCACGACTCGCCCTTGCGAAAGGCCATCAGGATCGGACACGCCTCCTCCGGATAGTGCCCGCCGTGCTCGTGGCTGTGGTGCGCCAGGTCGTGCATGTTCTTGCCCAGCACCTGCTCCACCCGATAGCCCAGCATGTCGGCCCCGGCGCGATTGATGAAGGTGCAGCGGCCGTCGAGGTCGATGCCGTAGATGCCTTCGCCGGTGGAGTCGAGAAGAAGGGTGAGCTTGTCCCTCAGCAAGTCGGAATCGCTGCCTGTGCTGTGGACATCTGAAATGAGCGGCATCATGCGCCGTTTTGCAGCAAGGGGCGTGCCATCCGGCGCCACATTGTGCGAACAAGAAAAAAGCCGCCAGATGGCCAATTCCGTTCAGTCAAGCATGACAACTTGACCCGTCATCCTGACGAAAGTCAGGATCCAGCGGCTTTCGTCGCGCATAGATGGCCGCTGAACGACGCCGGGCCCTGACTTTCGTCAGGGTGACGCAGACAATGTTGGCTTCACTGAACGGCATTGCGCCAGATGGCGGCTTTTCCCGGCGAGGCCAGAATTCAAGGCATGTACTGTCCGCCATTGACCTCAATGATCTGCCCCGTCACATACCCCGACATCTGCTCCGACGCCAGGTAGAGGAAGGCCCCGCTGCATTCGTCCGGGTCGCCGATGCGGCCCATGGGGATGGTCTTGCGGAAGGCTTCCAGCTGTTCGGGGGTGGTGAAGCGTTCCTGGAACGGGGTCATGATCACGCCCGGGGCGACGGCGTTGACGCGGATCTTGTCGGCCAGCAGCTCCTTGGCCATGCCGCGTGTGATGGTACTGACGAAGCCCTTGGAGGCCGCATAGATCAGCGCGCCGGGGCCGCCGCCGTGGCGCGCCGCGACCGAGGTGACGTTGATGATGTTGCCGCCGCCCTGGCCGCGCATGACGGGGATCACCGCGCGCGTGAAGGCGACCACCGAGCGGGCGTTGATGTTGACGATGTCGTCGAACAGCTCGTCGGTGACCTTTTCCAGCGGTTCGCGCTTGACCAGGCTGCCGGCGTTGTTGATCAGCACGTCGATGCGACCGAGCTGCTCGACCGCGGAGGCGACCGCCTTGTTGATGGCGTTGCTGTCGCGCACGTCGGCGCCGATGGTGATGGCCTTGCTGCCGGTTTCGCGCACGTCGGCGGCGACCAGTTCGGCTTCTTTGGCCGAGCTGTTGTAGTGGACCACGACGTGGGCGCCGCGGGCGCCGAAGGCGCGGGCTGCGGCGGCGCCGATACCGGTGCTCGCGCCGCTGATGAAGACGACTTTTCCTGCCAGATCCAGCATGGTGTTCTCCTGTGAAGATGAAACGCTTATCGGTCGTTCATGCTCCGGCTTGCTGGTAGGCGGCCCTGCGCCCTGCCGGTATCGCTTGTTCTGATTCGGGTGTTGCGGGCATCGCGGCATCCGCCGCGAAGGTGCTGCCGCGCCGCCGTTGTGGAGAGCCGCGCGGGGCGGCAACGACGGCGCTTCGATTGCAAATCAGTCGTGCACCGACTCGTCCTTCCTGGGTGCGGCGCCGCGGTAGGCGTCGCGCACGTGGATCAGGTGGTTGCGCATGGCGTCGGAGGCCTTCTGCGGATCGCGCGCTTTGAGGGCGTCGAGGATCTCGCGGTGGTCCTGCAGGCTGCGCTCCAGCGTGGCCGGAATGCGCGAGGTGATGGTGCGGCTCTTCTTGCCCAGCATGTAGAGGCTGCCGGCGATGCTTTGCAGGAAGGGGTTGTTGCAGGCCTCGATGATGGCCTCGTGGAATTCGACGTCGGCGGCGGCGAAGGCGGCCGGGTCCGACAGCAGGCGCGCCTCGTCCTCGACGTTGGCGACCAGCCGGTTCAGCTCGGCGTCGTCGATGTGCGTGGCGGCCAGCGCGGCCACGCCGGTCTCGATGATCAGGCGCGCGTCGAACAGCGCCTCCAGCGTGCCGGCGTTGAGGTCGATGATCATCTCCAGCGGCTCCAGCAGCTCGCGCGTTTCCAGCGAACTGACGAAGGTGCCCTCGCCCTGGCGGATGCGCAGCAGGCCCAGCAGCGCCAGGCCGCGGATGGCCTCGCGCACGGCCGGACGGCCCACGCCCAGCATGGCCGCGAGCTCGCGCTCGGGCGGCAGCTGCTGGTCCGGTTTCAGCAGGCCGCTGCGGATCATGGTCAGCAAGCGCTGGGCGACTTGCTCGGAAATGGACTTCTGGACGATGGGATCAAAAGACATGCTGTCGGGATGAGTGCCTAAGGGTCGGATGAATCATTGCCATGCAGGCAACGTCTTGCTGGCCGCCGGCTGCGCCGGGAAAGGTAAGACCAATGGCTGTGGAGGATAGGTACCCGGGGCGCAAGTGTCAAGCTGCGGGAATGGCCGCCGGCGCTGCTGCGATGCGGGATAGCGCCCAAAAGACAAACGGACCCGCAGGTCCGTTTGCCAGGCTCATCCATGGCGATGCCGATGCCCGATGTCAGAACAGCAGGCGGCGATGCGCCCGCGCCACGCGAGCGGCATAGGCGCGCAGGCGCAGCAGCAGCATGCCAAGCCGCACCGGGGCCCGCTCACGCGCCATGGCTGGGCTTGGCGACGCCCGCATGCTGGCGTGTCTGGCGGCTCAGCATCAGCGTCACCACCGCCGACAGCGCCAGCGTGGCCGCCACCACATACAGTCCGGCGGTATAGCTGCCGGTGCTGTTCTTCAACCAGCCGATGGCGAACGGGCCGACGAAGCCGCCCAGGTTGCCCAGCGAGTTGATCATCGCGATGCCGGCTGCGGCCCCCGCGCCGGAGAGGAAGGTGCTGGGCATGGCCCACAGCGGCGCCTTGGCCGAGCTGATGCCCACGTTCACCACCACCAGCGACAAGACCACGAACAGCGCGGTCGTCGCATTGCCCGCCAGCAGGAAGCCCACGCAGGCCAGCACGCAGGGAATCACCACGTGCCAGGTGCGCTCGCCGCTGCGGTCGGAATGACGCGCCCACAGCACCATGGCCACCACCGCCACCACGCTGGGCACGCCGGTCAGCAGGCCGGTCTGGAACGGCGTGAAGCCGAACTCGCGGATCATCAGCGGCGCCCACAGGCCCAGCGTGTAGAGGCCGGCCGAGGTGCCGAAATAGATCAGCGCCAGCGCCAGCACGCGCAGGTCCTTCAGCGCGCTCCATGCGCTGGCGGTGTGGCCGTGGCCGCCCTTCTTGGCATCGGCCTCCGACTTCAGCCGCGCCACCAGCCATGCGCGCTCGTCGTCGGCCAGCCAGTGCGCCTGCTCGGGCTTGTCGGTCAGGAACTTCAGCACCACGAAACCGAGCACCACCGCCGGCGCGGCCTCGATGATGTAGAGCATCTGCCAGTCGGCCAGGCCGAACATCGGCGGCAGCTGCATGATCGCGCCCGACAGCGGCGAACCCAGCGCCACCGAGATGGGCGCCGCGGCCATGAACCAGGCCGCGGCCACCGCGCGCTGCTTGGCCGGGAACCACAGCGAGAGATACAGGATGATGCCGGGGAAGAAGCCGGCCTCGGCCACGCCCAGCAGGAAGCGCAGCACATAGAAGCTGTTGGGCCCGGTGGCGAAGGCAGAGATTGCCGAGATCAGGCCCCAGGTCACCATCACGCGGGCGATCCAGATGCGCGCGCCGACCTTGTGCAGGATGAGGTTGGACGGCACCTCAAACAGGAAGTAGCCGATGAAGAACAGCCCGCCGCCCAGGCCGAAGGCGGTCGGCGACAGGCCCAGGTCCTTGTTCATCGTGATGGCGGCAAAGCCCACGTTGACGCGGTCGAGGAAGCTGATGAAGTACAGCAGCATCACGAACGGAATGATGCGCCACATGAGTTTGCGGGATACGCGTGCTTCGATATCGGTGTTCATTGTCTCCTCCTTGGAGAGGTTGGGTCCGGTTGCAAAAATGCGGAGAGGCGTCTTGCCTGCCGGCGGCATGGCTGCTTGCCGGCGGCGGTTCTTTTTTTGTTCTTCCGGTACTGCGGGAATAAGGGTCGTCCAGCCTCCTCAGGCGATCTGCGCCAGTTGCAGCAGGTTGGTGGTGCCCGGCGTGCCGAAGGGCATGCCGGCGGAAATCACGATGGTCTGGCCGCTGCTGCCAAAGCCTTCTTCGCTGACGGTGCGGCAGGCCAGCGCGCCGACCTCGCCCGCATCCAGAACCTCATGGCACAGCACCGGGTGCACGCCCCAGGCCAGCGCCAGCCGGCGCGCAATGGCGCGGCTGGGCGTCATGCCCAGGATGGGCAGGCCGGGCCGCTCGCGCGCCATGCGCAGCGCGGAGTGGCCGGAGGTGGTGTAGGCCACGGTCGCGGCGGCGTCCAGCAGGCCGGCGACGTGCCGCATGGCGTAGCCGATGGCGTCGGAAAACTCCGCGCGCGGCGCCGAGTGCGAGGCGGCAATCGCATCGCGGTAATAGGGATCGTGCTCGGTGCGGCCGATGATCAGGTCCATGGTGCGCACCGCCTCCACCGGCCAGGCGCCGCTGGCCGACTCGGCCGACAGCATCACGGCGTCGGCGCCGTCGTAGATGGCGGTGGCAACGTCGGAGGCCTCGGCGCGCGTGGGCACGGGCGAGGTCACCATGGACTCCAGCATCTGGGTGGCCACGATGACCGGCTTGCCGGCGCGGCGGCAGGCGCGCACGATGCGCTTCTGCAAGGCCGGCACCTGTTCGGCCGGCAGCTCCACGCCCAAGTCGCCGCGCGCCACCATGACGGCGTCGGCCTCGGCCACGATCTCGGCCAGCAGGTGGATCGCGGCCGGCTTCTCCAGCTTGGCCACGATGGCCGCGCGGCTGCCGGCGATGGCGCGCACCTCGCGGATATCTTCCGGGCGCTGCACGAAGGACAGCGCCACCCAATCCACGCCCAGCTCCAGCCCGAAGGCCAGGTCGCGCCTGTCCTTGGCGGTCATGGCCGAGACCGGCAGCACCACGTCGGGCACATTCACGCCCTTGCGCTCGGACAGCAAGCCGCCGACCTCGACCACGGTGTCGGCGAAGTCCGGTCCGCAGCGCAGCACCTTCAGGCGGATGCGGCCATCGTCCAGCAGCAGGCAGGCGCCGGGCTGCAGCGCGGCGAAGATTTCCGGATGCGGCAGCGCCACGCGGGCGGAGGTGCCGGGCGTTGCCGCGTCCAGGTCGAGGCGAAAAGGCGCGCCCTCCTCCAGCCGCACCGGTCCGGCGACGAAGGTGGCGATGCGCAGCTTGGGACCTTGCAGGTCGAGCAGCACGCCGATGGGACGCCGGGTCTCGGCCTCGATCTCGCGGATCAACTGCAGGCGGCGGCGATGGTCCTCATGGCTGCCGTGGCTGAAGTTGAGGCGAAACACATCCACGCCGGCGGCGAACAGCGCGGCGATGGTGGCGCGTTCGCTGCTGGCGGGACCCAGCGTGGCGACGATCTTGGCGTTACGGTGTCGGCGCATGCGACGCTCCCTGTTGTTGTGATGGGTGCAAGGGCGCGCCGACGTAGACGGCGCGAAAATCATTGACGTTGGTCAGCGTCGGCCCGGTCACCACCGAGTCGCCCAGCACCTGGAAGAAGCCATGGGCGTCGTTGTTCTCCAGGCAGGTCTGCGGCGGCCGGCCGGCGTGGCGGGCGCGCTCGAGCGTGTCGGGCCGCAGCAGCGCGCCGGCGATCTCTTCCCGGCCGTCGACGCCGTCGGTGTCGCCGGCCAGCGCGTGCACGCGCGCTTGGCCGTTGAGGGCGATGCCCATCGAGAGCAGGAACTCGACATTGCGCCCGCCGCGTCCGCTGCCGCGCACGGTGACGGTGGTCTCGCCGCCCGACAGCAGCACGCAGGGCGCGGCGAAGGGCTGGCCGCCGCGCGCCACCTGGCGTGCCAGCGCGGCCATCACCTTACCGACTTCGCGCGCCTCGCCTTCGATGGCGTCCGACAGGATGTGAGCCGCCACGCCATGCTGCGCGGCAAAGGCGGCGGCGGCCTCCAGCGCCATCTGCGGCGTGGCGATGAGATGCGTCTGCACGCCCGCCAGCCGCGCATCGTCCGCCTTGGGCGACTCGGCGCTGCCGTCGGCCAGCATGGCGCGCGCCTGCGGCGGCAGCGCGATGCCATAGCGCGCGACGATGGCCAGCGCGTCGGCGCAGGTGGTGGGATCGGCGACCGTGGGGCCGGAGGCGATGTCGTGCAGGCCGTCGGCCGGCACATCCGAAATCAGCAGGTTCAGCACGCGCGCCGGATGGCAGGCCGCGGCCAGCCGCCCGCCCTTGATGGCGGAAAGATGGCGGCGCACGCAGTTCATTTCGGAAATGGACGCGCCGCTGTCGAGCAGCGCCTGGTTGATGCGCTGCTTGTCGGCCAGCGTGAGCCCGGCCATCGGCAACGGCAGCAGCGCCGAGCCGCCGCCTGAGATCAGGCACACCACCAGGTCGTCCGGCGTGAGGCCGCCGACCAGTTGCAGCATGCGTGTGGCGGCCAGGAGTCCGTTCTGGTCAGGCACCGGATGCGCGGCCTCGACGATCTCGATGCGGCGGCAAGGCACGGCATAGCCGTAGCGCGTGACCACCAGGCCCTCCAGCGGACCCGGCCAGTGCTCCTCGAAGGTGCGCGCCATCGCGGCCGAGGCCTTGCCGGCGCCGATCACGATCAGCCGGCCGCGCGGCGGCGCAGGCAGGAATTGGGGAATGCGCAAGGCCGGCTGGGCGATCGCGATGGCGGCGTCGAACATGCCTGTGAGCAGGCGATCGATGCGCTCGCGCTCGCTCACGGCGGCAGGCTGCGCGCGGTGAACAGGCATGAGGTCTCCGACGGGTCACGCCGCGCAAGGCGGCGTCCCGGTTTCTTGTTGGAACAGGCGAATGGATTCCCGCCGCAGGGCGGGAACTGCGGCGGCCGGTGGAAGGCGGCCGCCGGGTCAGGCTCAGGCGGCTTTCTGCACCTGCGCGGCCTTGGTGACGAAGGCGCAGACGGCCTCGGTCACCTGCGCGGTGGTCGCCTTGCCGCCGAGGTCGCCGGTGTGCAGAGCAGGATCGGCGGTGACGGCTTCGACCGCGCGCATGACCTGCGCGGCGGCTTCATGTTCGCCCAGGTGCTCCAGCATCATCACCACCGACCAGAAGGTGCCGACCGGGTTGGCCAGGCCTTTGCCCATGATGTCGAAGGCCGAGCCGTGGATGGGTTCGAACATCGACGGATAACGACGCTCGGGATCGATATTGCCGGTGGGCGCGATGCCCAGGCTGCCGGCCAGCGCGGCGGCCAGGTCGGACAGGATGTCGGCGTGCAGGTTGGTGGCGACGATGGTGTCCAGCGTGGCGGGACGGTTGACCATGCGCGCGGTGGCGGCGTCGACCAGCTCCTTGTCCCATTTCACGTCCGGGAACTCCTTGGCGACCTGCAGCGCGATCTCGTCCCACATCACCATCGCGTGGCGCTGGGCGTTGCTCTTGGTGATCACGGTCAACAGCTTGCGCGGACGCGACTGCGCCAGCTTGAAAGCGAAGCGCATGATGCGCTCGACGCCGGCGCGGGTCATCATCGAGACGTCGGTCGCCGCCTCGATCGGATGGCCCTGGTGCACACGGCCGCCGACGCCGGCGTATTCGCCCTCGGAGTTCTCGCGCACGATGACCCAGTTCAGGTCTTCCTGCTTGCAGCGCTTGAGCGGCGCGTCGATGCCGGGCAGGATGCGCGTCGGACGCACGTTGGCGTACTGGTCGAAGCCCTGGCAGATCTTCAGGCGCAGGCCCCACAGCGTGATGTGGTCGGGAATGTGCGGATCGCCGGCCGAGCCGAACAGGATGGCGTCCTTGCCGCGCAGCGCGTCCAGGCCGTCGGCCGGCATCATGGCGCCGGTCTTGCGGTAGTAGTCGCCGCCCCAGTCGAAGTCTTCGAACTCGAAGGCGAACTTGCTGGTGGTGGCGGCCAGCGCCTCAAGCAGCTTGCGGCCGGCTGGAACCACTTCCTTGCCGATGCCGTCGCCCGGGATGGTTGCGATGCGGTATGTCTTCATGTCTCCGGCCTTTCAAAAGATGTTTTGGTGCTGGCACTTTACCGGCGTTCTTTTGCAATAACCGGTGCTAAACTCAAAGCATCATTAACTTTAAATTAAAGATAAAGCCATGCAGGACACCGTCCTTCCCGCCGACCTGCGCTTCTTCTCGGTGCTGGCCATGGCCGGCAGCCTGTCGGCGGCGGCGCGCGAGATGGGCCTGACCACGGCGGCCGTCAGCAAGCACCTGGCGCAGATGGAAAGCCGCGCCGGCGTGCCGCTGGTGAACCGCACCACGCGGCGCATGACCTTGACGCCCGAGGGCGAGCTCTACCTCGAGCATGCGCGCCGCATCCTGGACGAGATCGATGAACTGTCGGAGCTCCTGGGCAGCTCCAAGCGGCGTCCGGAAGGCTTGCTGCGGGTCAACGCCACGCTGGGATTCGGGCGCAGCCATGTGGCGCCGGTGATCTCGAAGTTCGTGCGCGAGCATCCGCAGGTCTCGGTGCAGCTGCAGTTGTCGGTGATGCCGCCGCCGCTGACCGACGACAGCTTCGACGTCTGCATCCGCTTCGGCGAACCGCCCGACACGCGGGTGGTGGCGCGCCGCCTGGCCGCCAATTCGCGCCTGCTGTGCGCCACGCCCGGCTACCTGAAAAAACGCGGCACGCCCGTCACCCCGCACGACTTGGCCAAACACAACTGCGTGGGCATCCGCCAGGGCGACGAGGCCTACGGCGTCTGGCGGCTGTCCTCCGGCTCGGGCGCGGCGCGCAAGACCGAGACCGTGAAGATCCGCGGCAACCTCACCACCAACGACGGCGAGATCGCCGTGAAGTGGGCGCTGGATGGGCACGGCATCCTGATGCGCGCCGAATGGGACGTGCGCCCCTACCTCGAAGACGGCCGCCTGGTGCAGGTGCTGGCGGGATGGCAGACGCCCAACGCCGACATCTTCGCGGTGTATTCGCAGCGGCACCAGATGTCCAACCGCATCCGCAGCTTTGTCGACTTCATTGCGCGGGAGCTGGCCGACATCTCCCCCGACGCTTGAAGACTTCCCGGCGCCAGACCGGGCTTGCGCAGCCTGGCCGGGGCAAGAATTTCTGAGGGCTGGGTGCAGTTTTTTGCTATTGCGAAAACATTGCCAGATCACAATAATCGCCGCTCCCCCACTCCAAGGAAGCCATCGATGAAACTCCTCGCCGCCGCTCTCGCCACTGCCCTGTTCAGCCTCCAGGGCGCCGGCGCGGCCCGCGCAGCCGATCTGTCACCGGCGCCGGTACAGGTCAGGCAGGCCGCCGACCGCGCCGCCGCGCAACTGATGGACAAGTACCAGATCCCCGGCATGGCGCTGGGCATTGTCAGCGGCGGCCGGAGCTACGCGTTCCAGTACGGCGCCGCTTCGCTGGAACCGCGCAAGCCGGTGACCGCGGACACGCTCTTCGAACTGGGGTCGATCAGCAAGACCTTCACCGCCACGCTGACCGCCTACGCCGAGCTCGAAGGCCATCTCTCGCTGCAGGACAAGGTGTCGCAACACCTGCCGGCGTTGAAGGGCAGCGCCTTCGGCGAGGTCCCGCTGCTTCATCTCGGCACCCACACGCCCGGCGGCCTGCCGCTGCAGCTGCCCGACGACATCCATGACGAGGCGCAGCTGATGCGCTACCTGCAGCACTGGAAACCGTCCTGCGCCACCGGCGCCTGCCGCACCTATGCCAACCCCGGCATCGGCACGCTCGGCCTGATCACGGCCAGGAGCATGGGCGGCGACTTCACGCAGCTGATGCAGGAGCGGCTGCTGCCGGCGCTGGGCCTGCACCACACCTACCTGCGCGTGCCGCAGCAGAACATGCCCGACTACGCCATGGGCTACGACAAGAACGGCAATCCGATCCGTTTGAAAGGCGGCCTGCTGGCGCCGGAAGCCTACGGCGTGCGCTCGACCGTGGGCGACATGCTGGCGTTCATGCGCGCCAATCTCGCGCCGGAGACGCTGCCGGGCAAGATCGGCCGCGCCGTCGCCGCCACCCACACCGGCTACTTCCAGGCGGCCACCTTCACGCAGGACCTGATCTGGGAACAGTACCCCTACCCGACGCCGCTGCAGGCGCTGCTGGAGGGCAACTCCCCGCGCGTGATCGCGCAGGCCGTCCCGGCCACCGCCATCGTGCCGCCGACCGCGCCGCGCGCCGACGTCTGGATCAACAAGACCGGCTCGACCAACGGTTTCGGCGCCTACATCGCCTACATCCCGTCGCGGAAAATCGGCGTGGTGATGCTGGCCAACCGCAATTTCCCCAACGATGCGCGGGTCAGCGCCGCCTACGACATCATCAAGGCGCTGGACGACGCTCCCTGAGCGACTTTGCGCACGCGCCATGCAAACCCGCCTGGCGCGGGTTTCTCCATTGCCCCGGCGCTTGCGCTAACATGGACGCCATCCATGAAGCCAAGCGCGAAATCCCCCGCCATCGACCTGCGCCCCGCCGGCAAGCTGACCGACACGGTCTACAGCAGCCTGCGCGAGGACATCTACGCTTTTCGCCTCCTGCCGGGCGACCGCTTCGCCGAGAACGACGTGGCCGAGCGCCTGCAGGTCTCGCGCACGCCGGTACGCGAGGCGCTGATGCGGCTGCAGAGCGAAGGCCTGGTGCGCGGCTATTTCCGCAACGGCTGGGAAGTGGTGCCGATCGACCTGGCGCGCTTCGCCTCGCTCTATGAACTGCGCGAGATGATCGAGATGCACGCGATCGCCAAGCTGTGCTCGCCGCGCGTGGCCGACGCCGCGCGCAAGTCGCTGGTGAAGGAGCAGGGCCGGATCTGGCAGGTCAGGCCCGGCAAGCGCCTGGCCGACGGGCTGGAAGTGGCGGCGCTGGACGAGCGCTTCCACAGCGCGCTGGTAGGCGCGGCCGGCAACGCCGAAACCGACGCCGTCTATCGCCAGGTCACCGACCAGCTGCGCATCATGCGCCGGCTCGACTTCGCCTACGGCGACTGCATCGCCGACACCTACATCGAACACGCCGCCATCCTCGATGCGGTCGGGCAATGCGACGCCCGCGCGGCCGGCGCGCTGATCGCCCGCCACATCGAAGACAGCCACACCGTGGTCGAGCGCATCACCATCGAGCGCCTGGAGCAGGTGCGCGCCGCCGCGGTGCAGGCCGACATGGTGCAGCCGCCGGCACAGGCGCGGCGCAAACGCTTCGGCTGAGTTCCCGGCTCTGGTGCAGCCTGCACCGTCATCCCGCTTTTCCCCGCTGGCGCTGCGCCGCCACGCCCCTGCCTGATCGCGCTTTCTCCCGCCGCCGGCCAATGGCACGGAACCTGCTTTGCTTTGGGTAAATTTATGTATGCATAAATTTTGACGACCGGCCCGGCGCCGTCGTCCCAGGCGTTGCAATCCGAATCCCCAAGCGATGTCCAGCATCCAAACCAGGAGAAACGCATCATGACCACCCTCACCCAAACCGCCCCTGCCAGCGCGCAAGGCCTCTTGCGCAACCGCTGGTTCCAGCTCTTCATCGGCCTCGTCTGCATGATGGCCATTTCCAGTCCGCAGTACGTCTGGACGCTGTTTACCAAACCGTTGACCGCCAAGCTCGGCGTGCCGCTGTCGGAACTGCAGATCACCTTCTCGATGCTGATCGTGCTGCAGACCTTCTTCTCGCCCTTCCAGGGCAGCCTGATCGAGCGCTTCGGCGCGCGCCGGCTGATCGCCATCGGCACCTTCATGTCCGGCCTGTCGTGGATCCTGGCCGCGCAGGTCTCCAGCATCGGCATGTTCTACCTGGCCTACGGCCTGGTGGGCGGCCTGGGCACCGGCATCGTGTATGTCGGCGTGGTGGGCCAGATGGTGCGCTGGTTCCCCGACCGCCGCGGCTTTGCGGTGGGCATGGTGGCGGCCGGCTACGGCATGGGTGCGATCTTGACCACCTTCCCGATCTCCAGCTCGCTGGCCTCGGCCGGGCTGGAAACCACGCTGTGGCAGTTCGGCCTGGTGTTCGCGGTGATCGGCGTGATCGCCTCGCAGGCGCTGCGCTCGCCCGACGCCGCGCAGACCGCGGCCATGCCCGCGTCCGCCATCGCCGCCGGCACGCATGACCTAGCGCCGCGCCAGATGCTGCGCACGCCGCTGTTCTGGCTGATGTTCGTGATGATGACCATGATGTCGACCTCGGGCCTGATGGTGACCTCGCAGATGGCCACCTTCGCGCGCGACTTCGGCGTGGCCAACGTGATGGTGTTCGGCCTGGCGGCGCTGCCGCTGGCGCTGACCATCGACCGCCTGACCAACGGCCTGACCCGCCCCTTCTTCGGCTGGGTCTCGGACCGCTGGGGCCGCGAGAACACCATGTTCGTCGCCTTCGCGCTGGAAGGCGTGGCCATGGCGCTGTGGCTGGCCACACGCGACAACGCGGTGCTGTTCGTGCTGCTCTCGGGCGTGGTGTTCTTCGGCTGGGGCGAGATCTTCTCGCTGTTCCCCTCCACCCTGACCGACACCTTCGGCACCCGCAACGCCACCGCCAACTACGGCTGGCTGTACATCTCGCAAGGCATCGGCTCGATCTTCGGCGGCCCGCTGGCGGCGATGATGCACGAGAAGACCGGCAGCTGGCATCCGGTGTTCGGCACCGCCATCACGCTGGACATCCTGGCGGCGTGCCTGGCGCTGATGGTGCTGAAGCCCTGGCGCTCGCGCTACCTGGCGCGCGTGGCCAAGTAAGCGCGTCGACGCTGCAACGAAAAATGCCGGCATGTGCCGGCATTTTTCATTTCATCTCCATCGGTCAATCCGTGTCCCATCATCCCGCGCGGGCAGGGATCCAGCGTCTTTGGTCGTATATCGATGGCCGCTGAACGACGCTGGATCCTGACTTTCGTCAGGATGACGGAGAAGCGGGAAGAGCCAGGCGGGCTTGCAAACGTCGTCAGCGATCAAGGGAAAAACCTGCGACCGACAACGCCCGCCCCACCGCCGTCATCCCGGCGCAGGCCGGGATCCAGTGGCGTTCGCGGCGCATCAGCGAGCGCTGAACGATGCCGGCTCCCGACCTTCGTCAGGACGAGACAAGCGGCATCAGTACGCGCTGGCCTGGTCCAGCAAGGCGATATCCTCGGCCGACAAGGTCAGCTGCGTCGCCTTCACCAGCGCGTCGAGCTGCTGCAGCGAGGTCGCGCTGGCGATCGGCGCCGTCACGCTGGGTCGCGCGATCAGCCATGCCAGCGCTACCGAGGCCTGCGTGCTGTCCACGCGCTGCGCGACCGCGTCCAGCGCGGCGAGAATCTTCAGCCCGCGCTCGTTCAGGTAGCCCTTCACGCGACCGCCGCGCGCGGCGCTCTTGCCGAGGTCGGCGTCTGTGCGGTACTTGCCGCTCAAAAAACCGCTGGCCAGCGAATAGAAGCCGATCACGCCGACGCCGTGCTTGAGGCAATACGGCTCCAGTTCCTTCTCGAACGAAGCGCGCTCGATCAGGCTGTATTCCGGCTGCAGCGTCTGGTACAGCGGCAGGCCCAGCTTCTCGCCGGCTTCGCGCGCTTCGGCCAGGCGCTTTGCGTCGTAGTTGGAGGCGCCGATGATGCGCACCTTGCCTTGCTTGACCAGCGTGCCGTAGGCGTCCAGCGTCTCTTCGAAGGGCGTGGACTTGTCGTCGTCGTGCGACTGGTAGAGATCGATGTAATCGGTCTGCAGGCGGCGCAGCGAATCCTCCACCGCGCGCAGGATGTAGTCCTTCTTCAGGCCGACGCGGCCCTCGCCCATGTCCTTGCCGACTTTGGTGGCGATCACCACCTTGTCGCGCCGGCCGCCCTGGGCCAGCCACTTGCCGATGATGGTCTCGGACTCGCCGCCCTGGTTGCCGGGCACCCAGCGCGAGTAAACGTCGGCGGTGTCGATCAGGTTCAGGCCGGACTCGACGAACTTGTCGAGGATGGAAAAGGAGGTCTTCTCGTCGATGCTCCAGCCGAAGACGTTGCCACCGAAGGCCAGCGGGGCCACGGCGATGTCGGATTTGCCAAGCTTGCGTTGCTGCATGGAATGCTCCTTGTTATTGGCCCGCGCCGGGAGAAAACGAGGGAGGATGAAACGGCGATGCCCCGGACGCGGGCGATGGGCGGAAAGCGGATCGCCCATTTTATTCCTCGACTGCAATATCTGCTGGCGCCCCGCGTCTTCTATACTTGCAACTTGGCTCGCCGCCGCCGGTCACAACCGGTCGCACATCAACAAGAACACCAAGAAAGACCTCATCCCGCAACAATGGAAATCGTTTTTACCGTCCTGATCCTGCTGCTCGCCGTTGCCGTCTCCGGCGTGGTGGCGCGACTGATGCCCTTCAAGCTGCCCCTGCCGCTGTTCCAGATCGCGCTGGGCGCGGTGCTGGCGCTGCCCCTGTTCGGACTGAAGATCAGTTTCGATCCCGAGCTGTTCCTGCTGCTGTTCATCCCGCCGCTGCTGTTTACCGACGGCTGGCGCATGCCCAAGCGCGAGTTCTTCCGGCTGGCGCGGCCTATCCTGGCGCTGGCGCTCGGCCTGGTGCTGTTTACGGTGGTCGGCGTGGGCTACTTCATCCACTGGATGATCCCGGTGATCTCGCTGCCATCCGCCTTCGCGCTGGCCGCGGTGCTCTCGCCCACCGACGCGGTGGCGGTGTCGTCCATCATCGGCAAGGGCCGCCTGCCGGCCTCGATGCAGCACGTGCTGGAGGGCGAGGCGCTGATGAACGACGCCTCCGGCCTGGTGGCGTTCAAGTTCGCCATCGCCGCCGTGGTGACCGGCACCTTCTCGCTGGTGGACGCCAGCCTGTCCTTCGTGCTGATCGCATTGGGCGGCATCGCGGTGGGCCTGATCGTGGCCTGGGGCTTCGGACTGGTCCGCCGCAAGATCATCGAATGGGCCGGCGACGAGCCCGGCATCCAGGTGGTGCTGCTGATCCTGATCCCCTTCACGGCCTACATCTTCGCCGAACATTTCGGCCTGTCCGGCATCCTGGCCGCGGTCGCCGCGGGCATGCTGATGCCCTACATCGAAACCGCCGGCGGCGAATCGGCCGCCACCCGCATGCAGGGCCGCAGCATCATGACCATGATGGAGTTCATCTTCAACGGCATGTCCTTCCTGCTGCTGGGACTGCAGTTACCCGGCATCGTGAGCCTGGCGCATGTGGATGCGAAGATGGCCGGCAACGTGCCGGTCTGGCACCTGTTCGTCTACATCCTCGCCATCACGGTGGCGCTGATCGTGCTGCGCTTCGTCTGGGTCTGGATCAACCTGCGCATGCGCCGCTTCGCCTCGGCGCTGCGCGGCCAGAGCGGGCGCAACCGCAAGTTCGACCTGCGCCTGATCAGCATCACGGCGCTCTCGGGCGTGCGCGGCGCCATCACGCTGGCCGGCGTCATGTCGATCCCGCTGGTGCTGCGGGAGCACACGCCCTTCCCGGCGCGCGACCTGCTGATCTTCCTGGCCACCGGGGTGATCGTCTGCTCGCTGCTGTTCGGCAGTTTCCTGTTGCCGTGGATGCTGAAGAACCTGCAGCTGGACGCCGAAGTGAAGCGCCGCCGCGCCGAAGAAATGAATGCGCGCATGCGCCTGTCGGAGGCCGCCGTGCGCAGTATCGAAACCGTCCAGGAACGCATGGGCGCCGGTCTCGACGAGGCCGACCTGGCGCTGCTGACCGAAGTCAGCGGCAGCCTGCTGGCGACCTACCGCATGCGGATGAATGCCGAGAGCGACTCCGAGGAGACCCAGCGCGCCGCCAACCGCTTCAAGCAGTTCGAGCGCGAGCTGCGGCTGGAGGCGATCCGCGCCGAACGGCTGGAGGTGCACTACTTGCGCGCCGAGCAGCGCATCAACGACGAGACCTTCCTGATGCTGATCAACCAGATCGACATGGCCGAGACCTGGCTGCTGGGTTCGCTCAACGCCTCCGACTGAGCGCAAGAGGCGCGGTGAAAAACAAAAGCCCGCACGGCAATGCCGTGCGGGCTTTCTTGATTCTGCGGCGGGAAATGTCAGTTCAGCGGATCAGGCCAGCGAATTGACCGTGGTGCCGATGATTTCGCCGTTGGCGTTGCGCGAAACCTGCTCGCGGCGGTTGCGATCCTCGCGCGCGGTTTCGGCGCGCTTTTCATCGGCCTGGATTTCTTCCAGGCGACGCTGTTCGGCCTGCTGCGCCATGCGCGCCTCGTCTGCCTTGCGGACCGCATCCGGATCGGTGGCCAGACCCGAGGAATTGGTGTTGCCGTTCGGGTTGGGGATGACGGCACTGACGGCGGCGGCGAGATCGATGGGCATGATGTGCTCCTGCGGATATTCGGTTTGTGTCCAGGTACTTTGCAATGCTGCAGGACGCAATGTTACGCCTATTGCCGCGCTATGCCACTCGGGAAATTCATTAGGAGGCAAAAAAACCTCAGCGCGCGCAGCGCCTGTTATACGGCTGGCAAGACCGGGCCCGGCAAACGATGTCGGCACGGCAACAAAGCAGGCGGAAAGTGGCCCCAGGCGAGACGCAGCGGATCAGAAGATCAATGGCAATCCGGCACGTTCTGGTCGAGGTAGACCTCGAAGGCGACGTTGTTGACCCACTTCTTTTTCACGCCGGCCCAGTACGATTCGTTCCAGCGAGAGGCCGCCTGCCTGATCGCGGCGAGGTCGGCGGCGTCTGCGCCGCGCACTCTCAGCACCAGGTTGCGCCGCTCGGTGGGCGGCAGCTGCGCGGAAAACTTTTTCCACTCGGGCAGCTTCAGCAATTCCTTCATCATGGTGTCGTCATGCACGGCGGCGTCGCATTCGCCGATGCGCACGGCCAGCAGCGAGTCGGCCGGCGCGCGCATCACCTTTTCGACGGCGCCGTAGCGCGCGGCCAGCGTGCCGACATAGGGCGAGCCTTGCGAGACGCAAACGGTGCGCCCTTTCAGGTCGTCCCATTTCCTGATGGCGGTGTCGCTGCGCATGATGGCCATGCCGCCGGCGCTGTAGCCGGTGGCGATGACGGCGGTGTCGGCGGCGGGCGCGTCGCCTTCCGGCGCCAGCGTCAGCGCAAGGTCGGGCCGCGCATTCTTCAGTGCCTGCAGCGCGCCGCCGGGGGCGTTCTTCTGGTAGTCGGACTTGAGCTTGAGCTGCGCGGCCAGGTCGTCGGCCAGCACGGTGTCGGGGCTTTCGGGGGTGCGGAATTTCATGCCGCCCTTGTATGGCGGCGGCACGTAGTCCACCCCCACGCGCAGGCTGCCGCCTTGCCTGGCCGCATCGAGCACGCCCGCCTGCGCACCCGCGGCGAGCAGGCAGATCAACGGCAGCAGGAACAGGCGCGCGGTCATGGCGGGATCAGACGTATTGGTAGCGCAGCAGGCGGTGCTTCAGGTTTTCCAGGATCACCTGGTCGATCAGCGCGGCCAGGATGGCGATGGTCAGGATGTTGGCCATCACGCCCACCATGTCGGCGGTCTCGCCCGAGTAGGCCAGCGTGCGGCCCAGGCCCTTGCCGAAGCCGACCAGCATCTCGGCCGAGATCAGCGCGCGCCAGGCATTGCCGAAGGCCAGCTGGGCGCCGGTGATCAGCTCCGGCATCACTGCCGGCAGGTACACGCGACGCAGCATGCCCAGGCGCGATGCGCCCATCACGCGCGCGGCCGACACATGCACCTGCTGCACGCTCTCGGTGGCGTTCATCACCGACAGCGCCGCCGGGAAGAAGGCGGCGATCGCCACCACCACGATCATCGGCAGGTTGCCGAAGCCCATCAGGATCAGGAACAGCGGCACCCAGGCGATCGACGGAATCGACTGCAGGATCACGATGGCCGACTTCAGCACTTCGCGGAAGAAGAACAGCACCGCCCCGATCAGCCCGAAGCCGATGCCGAACAACAGCGCCGAACCGTAACCCAGGCCCAGGCGATACAGGCTGCCGAACAACGCCAGGCGGAAGTTGTTGGACTGCACCTCCTCGAACAGGCGCGCCACCACCGAAGGCACGCCCGGCATCAGGAAGGACGGCAGCGACCACGCCGCGATCTGCCACATCAGGAGAATGAACGCGATCGCCAGTGCCATGGCGAGCTTCTTACGGTAACCGGTAACGCGACGCTGGGAGCTCATAACGTGTGACGCTTAAAAATGACGATGGCCGGAACACCCCGGCCGATAAAAACTGAAAGATACGCAGCGAGCAAAGCGATGCTACGAAAAGTGCTTAACTTACTCTGTGCTGTAAGTGGGAAGCGTAGCGAGCAGCCCGAGGTCGTTTCGAGAAGCGCAGCCGTACGGCGGTACGGCGAGCATCACAGAAGCGAGATCGGGTTGCGCAGTAGCTTCCCGCTTACAGTTTTCGAGCGGTTTGCCAGGAGAGATCGGTGATCGAATTGACGTCAAACGGCTTGCCGTCGCGCGTCTTCAATGCGCCCTGGTCTTGCAGGATGTTGGAGATTTCCTGCATGCGGTCCTGGTCCTTCTTGCTGATCTTCGGGGTGAAGGTCTGGCTCTTGATGGCGTCGCGGATCACGTCCTCGCGCAGCACTTCGCCGTGCTTCAGGGTCTTCAGCGTCGGCTCGGCGATGAAGTAGCCGGCGATCAGCTTGGAGGCCTCGGCGGGCTTCTTCTGCAGCAGGGTGATGGCGTCGCGCTGGGCGTCCAGCGACTTCCAGACGGCGTCGCGCTTCTTCTTCAGCGTGTCGCCGGAGGTGATCACCACCATGCAGGGGAAGGGCCAGACTTCGCCGATTTCATAGATCTGCTTGACCGGCGCGATCAGCTGCGCAATGCGCGCCTGCGGCTCGAACAGGAAGGCGGCGTCGACGCGCTTGCCCACCAGCGACTGCACCGCCACCTGCGGCGACACGCCCATCACGTTGACGTCGTCCGGCTTGACGCCGGCGTCCTTCAGGACCACGCCCTTCAGGACCGTGTCGGCGGTGCTGCCTTCGGCCTGCGAGGCCAGGGTCTTGCCCTTGAGGTCGGCGACCTTGTTGATGCCGGAGTCTTCACGCGCCACCAGCGCGTGGTAGCCCAGCTGCGCGCCGCCCACCACCTTCAGGTCGGCGCCCTTGGATGCCCAGGCCACGGCGTTGGAGAAGCCGAACACGCCGCTGTCGAGCTGGCCGCCGACGATGGCCTTGACCAGGTCGGTGCCGGACTTGAACTCGATGAGTTCCACATCCAGGCCGTACTTCTTGTACAGGCCGGCTTCGTAGGCGGCCATGGCTTGCGCGTCGTCCATCACGCGCAGGTAGCCGATCTTGAATTTTTCCAGCGCCATGGCGTTGTTGGCGAAGGCCAGCGCGGCCAATGCGGGAACCAGGATGCGTGCGAGCTTCATACTCCAACCCCTTCTAATGTCTTTGAAAATTCGTCCTGCTCGGCGTGGATGCCGAGCAGGCAAAGGATTTCGCGGCGAATGGCGGCGAATTCGGACAGGTCGTGCGTCTTTTCGTGATGCACCAGATTGAATTCCTTCAATACCTTGGCCGGGCGCGGGCTGAACACGAAGATGCGGTCGGCCAGGAACAGCGCCTCGTCGACATCGTGCGTCACCAGCAGCACCGTCGGCCCCTGCTGGCGGATCAGGTCGCGCAGCGCGTCCTGCAGCGTCATGCGGGTCAGCGCGTCGAGCGCGCCGAAGGGCTCGTCCAGCAGCAGCGCCTTTGGCTGCGAGATGAAGGCGCGGGCCAGCGCGGCGCGCTGGCGCATACCGCCCGAGACCTGGTGCGGATAGTAGTTTTCGAAGCCCTTGAGCTTGACGTTTTCCAGCCAGACGCGCGCCTGTTCGGTCGCCGTCTTCTTGTCGATCTTCTGGAATTCCAGCGCCAGCGCCACGTTCTGCTCCAGCGTCAGCCACGGGTAGAGGGCGTTTTCCTGGAACATCAGGGTACGTTCCGGATGCGGGCCGCGGATCGGCTGGCCGTCGCCGGTGACCGCGCCGGCGCTGGCCTTTTCCAGGCCGGCCGCCATGTGCAGCAGGGTCGACTTGCCGCAGCCGGAGGGGCCGACCAGCGCGACCAGCTCGCCCGAGTCGATCTCGCGGGTGAATTCCTCGATCACATGCAGGTCGCCGAAGTGCTTGGCGACGTTGTTGAAAGATAGCTTCATGTCGTCGGCAGCCGCTGTTGGAGCGGCCGCTCGTTGTGGAATCGGGTGGTGGAAAAGGGGAAGGCTGGCGGTGGCCTGGGCCGGAGTGGATGCGGTCGCGGCGTGGCGCCGTCTGGTCTGCATCGCGGGCTGAAATCCCCCATTAATTTCAGTGTGGCACTGTACTGTTGCCCGCAAGGCAAGACAACTACTTTAAATTCTTATGCTTATTCGAAATCCGAATAAGGAAGCGATGGAAATTGCATAAAGACCAAAGATGCATCAAAGCAATTTTCCGTTCATCTCCGCCAGCAAGGCATGCACGTCCGGATAGCGCAGTCTCAGCCCCAGCTCCTGCTTCAGGCGCCGGTTGTCGAGCCGGCGCGACTCCGACATGAAGGACAGCAGCGCCGGCGAGACGACCCGTTCCAGCTCGGCGCGCGGCAGGCGCGGCGGCCGGGACAGCCCGAGTGCGTCGGCGGCGGCGTCGAAGTAGTCGGCCATCTTCAGCTCGGTGTCGTCCACCGCGTGGTAGATCCGGTTCGGCGCGCCCAGCCGCAAGGCCGCTGCCGCCGCGCGCGCCAAGTCGTCGGCGTGGATGTGGTTGGTGTAGACGTCGTCGGCCGCGGCCAGGGCCGGCGTGCCCTTCTTCAGGCGTTCGGCCGGCAGGCGCCCGGCGGCGTAGATGCCCGGCACGCGCAGGATGGACAGGCGCGAGCCGCTGCGCCGGGCCCAGCCCCGCAGCACGCTTTCGGCGTCCACCCGGCGCACCGCGCGGGCGTTCTGGGGATGCACCTTGCGCGTCTCGTCGAAGCGCGCGCCGCCGCAGTCGCCGTAGACGCCGGTGGTGCTGATATAAACCAGGCGCGCGCCCTCGGGTAAAATGGCGGCCAAATTGCGGGTACGGCGGTCTTTGACGCCGTCAGCCTGCGGCGGCGCCAGGTGCACGATGGTCGGCGCCAGGCGCGCCAGGCGGCCCAGGGTATGCGGGCGGTCGAGGTCGGCGACGACGGGAACGGCGCCGGCGGCGCGCAGTTCGGCGCAGCGTTGCGGGTTGCTGGTGACGGCCAGCACGCGGTAGCGCGGCAGCAGCAGCGGCAATATGCGCAGCCCGACATCGCCGCAACCCAGGATCAGTACTCGCGGCAGGCCCAGTTTTTTCACGGTGTTCAATCCTTATCAGTCCAGAACAGAAGCAGAATTGTATGAGTTTCCAAGTCACAGTCCAGCCTAGCGGTCGCCAGTTCACCTGCGATGAAGGCGAAACCATCCTCACCGCCGCCATCCGCGCGGGCGTCGGCCTGCCCTACGGCTGCAAGAACGGCGCATGCAGCTCCTGCAAGGGCAAGCTGGTCGCCGGCCAGGTTGAACACGGCCCGCACCAGGAGCGCGCGCTGTCGGCGCACGACGAGCAGCTGGGCTTCTCGCTGTTTTGCTGCGCCAAGCCGCAATCCGACGTCACCATCGAAGCGCGTGAAGTGGCCGGCGTGGGCGAATTCCCGGTGCGCAAGATGCCGGTGCGCGTGGCCGGCCTGCAAAAGGCGGCCGACGACGTCATGATCCTGTCGCTGCAACTGCCCGCCAACGAGCGCCTGCAATACAAGGCCGGCCAGTATCTCGAGTTCATGCTGCGCGACGGCAAGCGCCGCGCCTACAGCATGGCCATCGCCCCGCACAAGGATGAGCCGATGAGCCTGCACATCCGCCATCTGCCGGGCGGCCTGTTCACCGACCAGGTCTTCACCACGCTCAAGGAGCGCAACATCCTGCGCGTCGAAGGCCCGCTGGGCACCTTCTTCCTGCGCGAGGATTCCGAAAAACCCATCGTGCTGCTGGCGTCGGGCACCGGCTTCGCGCCGATCAAGGCCATCGTCGAACAGCTGGAGCACGCCGGCTCCAAGCGCGCGGTCACGCTGTACTGGGGCGGCCGCCGTCCGCAGGACCTGTACATGAACGCGCTGTGCGAAGAGTGGGCGCGCACCCTGCCCGCCTTCACCTACGTGCCGGTGGTGTCCAACGCCGCGCCGGAAGACAACTGGAGCGGGCGCACCGGCTTCGTCCACCGCGCCGTGATGGAAGACTTCCCCGACCTCTCCGGCCACCAGGTCTACGCCTGCGGCGCGCCGATCGTGGTGGAGTCGGCCCAGCGCGAGTTCAGCGCCCAGTGCAAGCTGCCGGAAGACGAGTTCTACGCCGACTCGTTCACCTCGGAAGCCGACCTCGCCGGCGCGACGCCGGCCGCCAGCTGAGGCCTGTCGCGGCCCCTGGCTGCGCGCGCGTGTCACGCCGCCGTCATCCAGCTTTGCGATGATGGCGGCAAACCCTTGCCGGGCAAGGCGGCGCGCAAAATGCAACGATCGCGAAATTCGGGCAAAATGGCGGACAATTCTTTTTGACGCTGTGCGCAAAACGTCCTAATATTGACCGCATGATCGCCAACGCCACATTTTTACGACGTCGCAGCCAACCTCCGGAAGGTTTGCTGCTGTGCGCGTGAAGTGAAACGAACCGCGAAGCCACAGGCAAACCCTGTGGCTTTTTTTTATCCGCCATTTGGGCTTGTCGTGCGTCTTCTTCCGTTCTTTCGTGACCGGTCTGCCCGCACCATCCCAATCAACCATTCCTTGCAGGAGCCTATCGATGGAATTCAAAGAGTTCGACAGCAACAAGCTGATGTACGTCACCAACCGCCCCGACCTGGTCTTCACCGAAGGCGACGGCATGTGGCTGACCGACCATAACGGCAAGCGCTATCTCGACTACCTGCAGGGCTGGGCGGTCAACGCGCTGGGCCATGCGCCGCAATGCATCGCCGACGCCCTGACCGAGCAAGGCAAGAAACTGATCAACCCGTCGCCGGCGTTCTTCAACGCGCCCTCGATCGAGCTGGCCAACCTGCTGACCGAGAATTCGGCCTTCGACCGCGTGTTCTTCGCCAACAGCGGCGCCGAAGCCAACGAAGGCGCCATCAAGCTGGCGCGCAAGTGGGGCAAGAAGAACCCGGCCACCAACGGCGACGCCCGTTTCGAGATCATCACCTTCAAGCACAGCTTCCACGGCCGCACCATCGCCACCATGTCGGCATCCGGCAAGGACGGCTGGGACACCATGTTCGCGCCGCAGGTGCCGGGCTTCCCCAAGGCCACGCTCAACGACCTGGCCAGCGTCGAGGCGCTGATCACCAAGCACACCGTGGCGGTGATGCTGGAGCCGGTGCAGGGCGAAGGCGGCGTGATCCCGGCCACCAAGGAGTTCATGCAAGGCCTGCGCCGCCTGACCAAGCAGGCCAACATCCTGCTCATCGTCGATGAAGTGCAAAGCGGCATGGGCCGTACCGGCGAACTGTTCGGCTACCAGCTCTCGGGCATCGAGCCGGACATCATGACCCTGGGCAAGGGCATCGGCGGCGGCGTGCCGCTGGCCGCGCTGCTGGCGCGCGAGGAAATCGCCTGCTTCGAAGCCGGCGAACAGGGCGGCACCTACAACGGCAACCCGCTGATGACCGCCGTGGGCGTGGCCGTGATCAAGGAACTGCTCAAGCCCGGCTTCATGGAAACCGTGCGCGAACGCGGCGCCTACCTGCGCCAGCGCTCGCTGGAAATCTCCGAGAAATACGGCTTCGAAGGCGAACGCGGCGAAGGCCTGCTGCGCGCGCTGCAGCTGGGCCGCGACATCGGTCCGCAGATCGTCGAAGCCGCGCGCAACATGGAGCCGGTGGGCCTGCTGCTGAACTCGCCGCGTCCGAACCTGCTGCGCTTCATGCCGTCGCTGAACGTGACCAAGGAAGAAATCGACCAGATGTTCGCCATGCTCGAAGAAGTGCTGGCCAAGGTCGAGAAGTAATCGATGGCGGCGCGTCGTCTTACGGAAGAAAACAGCCGGGCGGCGTTGCCGCCCTCCCTCGCCTTCTCCGTCGCGGCGCGTCGCGCCGGCGCACTGGCCGCGCTCGCTGCGGCCATGGCGCTGGCCGCGTGCAGCACCGCGCCGACCGCCCCGCCCATCGAACGCCTGCCCGGCGCTGCGCAATCGCAGGCGCCGGCGCTGCCGGCCACCGATGCCGGCAACGAGGTGGCCATCTACGCCCTTTCGCTGATCGACACCGGCTACCGCTTCGGCGGCAAGAACCCGTCGGCCGGACTGGACTGCAGCGGCATGGTCTCCTACATCTTCGGCCGCGCCGCCAATTACCGCGTCAGCGGCAGCGCCGCCGACATCGCCCGCCAGGGCCGCCAGATCGATCCCAGCCAGTTGCGCGCGGGCGACCTGGTGTTCTTCAACACCATGAACAAACCGTTCTCGCACGTGGGCATCTACCTCGGCGACGGACGCTTCGTGCATGCGCCTTCCACCAACGGCAAGGTGCACATCACGCGCATGGACAATCCCTACTTCGCCAGGCGCTTTGAAATGGCGCGCAGCTACTTCAACTAACCCAGCTTCTGCGCGTTGGCTTCCCAGTTGCGACCGTCGAAATCGACGTAGTCGATGGCAGCCGTGGCCAGGTCGAAGTCATCCAGGCAGCGCACGTTGATGGTGTAGAGCTCGGGCGCCGCGCGCGGGCGCGTGAAGACGTGGATGCCGCAGCGCGTACAGAAATGATGCCTGGCCACCATGCTGCCGAACTGGTAGGTGCCCAGGCTCCCCTCCCCCGACAGCAACCGGAAATCGCCGGGCTGCACCCGTTGATGCAGGAAACCCTTCTTGCTGCAGATGCTGCAGTTGCAGACGGTCACGCGCTCGATCGCCACGCGCGCCTCGAACGTCACCTCGCCGCAATGGCAGCTGCCGTGGTAGGTGGGAAGGACTTGGCTCATGGCGGCCTCCTCGGGCAAGAATGGAAATGAAGACGGGTCAGGCCGTCGGCTTGCGCGCGCGCGGCTTGGCTGCGCGCTTGCCGGTGCTCCCGGCGGCCCCGACGGCTCCATCGGTTGCGGCGCGCTTGCGCCGGGGCGCCGCGCCTGCGGCCCTGGCGTCGCCGGCCTCGGCCGCCTCGCGCTTTTGCTTGCTGCCGTATTGCAGGATCAGGTTGGCGCTGTAGCGCGTGAAGGAAATGTCCATGTGCCGGCGCATGGCCGCGCGCGCCTTCTCCGCGTTGCGCTCGCGCAGCGCCTGGATCACCAGCGCATGCTCGTCGATCGCTTCGTACCACACCACCTTGCTGTCGAAGTGGCTGTGCAGGCGCTTGAACAGCGGCCCCAGGCGGGCGTCGAAGAGCTGGGTCACCAGCCCCACCAGCACGCTGTTGCCGGTGGCTTCGGCCACGCGGATGTGGAACAGGCGATCGGCCTCCAGCGGGTTGATGCCGGCATCGGTGTGGGCAATCATCAATTGGAAGGCCTGGTCGATGGCGTCGAGCTGGGTGGCGCTGGCGTTCTTCGCGGCCGCATAGGCGACCTCGCCCTCGATCATCTCGCGCGCGCGGATCAGCTCCAGCGGGCCCTCTTCACTGGAAAGGTCGATCTGCCCTTCACGCGGCGCAGGCGGGCAGACGTAGATGCCCGACCCCATGCGCACCTCGATGTAGCCCTCCACTTCCAGCGCGATCAGCGCCTCGCGCAGCGACGGGCGGGACACGCCCAGCTGCACCGAGAGGTCGCGCTCGGACGGCAGGCGCGATCCCGTCGGGAATTCGCCGTCCACGATCAGCTTGCGCAGCTGGTCGCTGATCTGCCGGTAGAGCCGCTGCGGCTCAATCGCTTCTATTGGCATGGATGATCCGATCAAGTCTCCGCGCCGGCGCCGCCCGATGGGGAGGGCGCCGGCGCGCTTCGTTTTTATAGCGCCGGATTGTATCTCAGGGCTTGCTTCACCCGGCGGGTCTCCGTCCGCCGGGCGCCTGCATGCCGAATGCAGGGAACTGCCGGTCGCCTCAGCCCACTGCGGCCGGGAACGCCAGGCCGTAGGATGCGGCCGCCTCGCGCAGCATGGGCGCGATGGTCGGGTGCAATGCCACGCCCTCCTTCAACTGCTGGGCGCGGCGCTGCATGCCGCGGTCGCCCGGCATGCGCACCTGCTCGACGCCGGGGCGCGGCGGATTGTCGCGGCAGGATGCGGCGATGTGGTCCATCTGGCGCAGGAAATCGTCCTTCCCGCCGAAGGCCGACGGATCGTACAGCGTCATGAACACGGTGGCGCCCCAGCCCGACGGCGGATCGGCGCGGCCGAAACCGGACAGGCCGCCGGTCAGCGCCTCGATCAGCACCGCCAGCCCGAAGCCCTTGTGGCCGGCCGACAGGCCGCCCAGCGGCAGGATGGTGCCCGGCGGATCCTGCGCCAGCACCGCCGGATCGCGGCTGGGGTTGCCGTGACCGTCGATCAGCCATTCCTCCTCGAACTGGCGGCCGGCCTTGTGCAGACGATTGCTCATGCCGTTGGTGGTGATCGAGGCCGAGATGTCGACCAGGAAGGGCGTGCCGGACGTCGGAATGCCGGCCGCGATCGGGTTGGGCGTAAACACCGCGCGCGTGCCGCCGAACGGCGCCACGCTCTGCACCGCCGGGTCGGAGCTGGCCAGGATCATCATGAAGCCCTCCTGCGTGGCGCGCAGCAGGTAGGCGGCCAGGCAGGCGATGTGGTGGCTGTGGTGGATCGTCAGCGAGGCGCTGCCGTAGTCGCGCGCCTTGGGGATCAGCGCGTCGATGCCCTGGTGCACCAGCCACGGGCCGGGCAGGCGGCGGCCATCCCAGGCCAGCGCGGCGGCGCGCTCGGACAGGACCTCGGGCTGGCCGGCCTTGGTCATCGCGCCCTTCTCCAGCTCCTTCACATACGGCGCCAGCAGCGCCAGGCCGTGGGTGTCGTGGCCCAGCAGGTCGCCGTCGACCAGGGTGCCGGCCACGCTGGCGGCCTTGTCGGCCTCCAGGCCGGCCTTTTGCAGCAGTTCGGTGGCGAAGCGCCGCAATTCATCGGCGGAAAAACGTTCGGGTGAAGCCATGTGGAACAACCTTCCTTTCGTTGCTTGATGGAGTAAGACAAAAAACTATGCCGGCGACATCGCCTGCCGGCGGCGCAGCATCTTCAGCGCCAGCGGCAGCAGCCAGACGATGATGGTGACCACGCCCAGGGTGCCGGCGATGGGCCGCTCGAAGAAGGCCAGGAACGCGCCGTCGGCCTTGATCATCGAGGTCACGAAATGCTCTTCCAGCATCCCGCCCAGCACCACGCCCAGCACCGCCGGCGCCACCGGGAAACCGTTCTCTTCCATGAAGTAGGCCAGCATGCCGAACACCAGCATGATGCCCACGTCGGTCACGCTGTTGTTGGTGGCGTAGGAGCCGACGATGCAAAACAGCAGGATCAGCGGCATCAGGATCCCGCGCGGGATCATCAGGATGCGCTTGGCCATCTTGATGCACCAGAAGCCCAGCGGCAGCATCAGCAGGTTGGCCAGGATGAAGACGATGAAGATGGCGTACATCGACACCGGGTTCTCCACGAAGATCATCGGCCCCGGGTTGAGGTTCTTCATGTACAGCACGCCGATCACGATGGCGGTGATGGAGTCGCCCGGGATGCCGAACACCAGCGCCGGGATCCATGCGCCGGCCAGCGCCGAATTGTTGGCCGCACCCGACTCGACGATGCCTTCCGGATGGCCGGTGCCGAACTTCTCCGGCTCCTTGGAGAGCTTCTTGCTCATCGCGTACGACATCCAGGCCGCGATGTCCGCGCCGGCGCCCGGCAGCGCGCCCACCAGCGTGCCCAGCACGCTGCCGCGCCAGACCGACTTCGGGTACTTCACCGTCAGCGCCCACATGCCCTTGAACACGTTGCCCACGCGGCCGTCGGCGATCTTCATCGTGAAGTCCTTCGAGACCGCGAAGCGCAGCACTTCCGACATGGCGAACATGCCCACCATCAGCGGCACCAGCGACACCCCGCCCAGCAGGTCGGGCTGGTCGAAGGTGAAGCGCGGCACGCCGGCCGGGTTGCCCATGCCGACCGAGGCGATGAACATGCCCAGGAACAGCGAGACGAAGCCCTTCAGGGGATTGTCGGAGGCAATGAAGATGGCGCAGGTCAGCCCCAGCAGCACCAGCCAGAAGTACTCGAAGGAAGAGAACTTCAGCGCCAGCTCGGCCAGCATTGGCGCGGCCAGGATCAGCACCGCCGTGCCGAACAGCCCGCCGATGACCGAGAACACCAGGCTGGCGCCCAGCGCGATCTCGCCCTGCCCCTTCATGGTCATGGCGTAGGCTTCGTCGGTATAGGCGGCCGAGGACGGCGTGCCGGGAATGCGCAACAGGCAGCCGGGAATGTCGCCCGAGAAGATCGCCATGGCGGTGGCCGACACCATCGCGGCGATCGCCGGCACCGGCGGCATGAAGAAGGTCACCGGCACCAGCAGCGCGACGGCCATCGTCGCCGACAGGCCCGGCACCGCGCCCATGAACAGGCCGAACATGGAAGACCCGAGGATCACCGCCAGCACATAGGGATCGAACACCATCCCGAACGCAGCATAGATATTGGCAAGCATGTGCGTCTCCTCACCAGGCGATGGGGTTGAGGACGCCCCAGGGCAGGGGCACCTTGAGCAGCTTGTAGAACACGTAGTGGATGCCCAGCGCGCTCGCCACCGCCACCGGAACGGCCATCGCCACGCGCGTGCGGAAGGTGAGGAACAGCACCATCAGCAGGATGAAGGCGGTCGGCAGGAAGCCCAGCGGCTCCGACACCCAGATGTAGAACACCAGTGATGCCGGCACCAGCAGGAAGGCGAACACGGCGTGGCGGCTGCCGAACCATTCGGGCACGGTGAACCAGTGCGCGTCCTGGTCCTCGTCGCCGACGGTGGCGATGGTGGAGACGTGCGCCGCGCGCGTCTTGCGCAGGCCACGCAGGCCGCGCACCACCAGCAGCACCGCGCAGAGCATGAAGCCGCCGGCCAGCGCCTGCGGGAATACGTGGGGGCCGATGTCCTGCCCCATCGAAGGCAGCGTGGCCGAATAGCTCCAGATCGCGATCGCAAACAGCGCGACCAGCAAGCCGGAGAGAGCGTCATTGATTTTCATCGTGGGATCGTCCGTAAGAAGTTTGGCGAAGTTCTTGTGATGGCGAAACGCGGCGCGCCGGCCGGAACGAACCGGCCGGCGCCATGCGTTACCGGGCCATGCCCAATGTCTTCAGGATCGCTCCCATGTCGGCGTCGCTCTTGTCCATGAACTTGCCGAACTCGGCCGAATCGGCATACATCACGCCGAAGCCGCGCCCGCTCATGAAGTCCTTGTACTCGCGGCTCTCATAGATCTTCTTCAGGCTGGCCGACAGCTTGCCCTGGATGTCGGCCGGCAGCCCCTTGGGCGCCACGATGCCGCGCCATGCGCCGTTGGTCCAGCCGCTGCCGGTCAGGCTCTTCAAGGTCGGCACCTTGGGATACAGCGCGGCCGGCTCGTTGGACATCACCACCAGCGGCGTGGCCTTGCCGGCATCGATCAGCGAACGCGCCTCCGGCAGCGAAGCGGCCACGATATCCACTCCGCCGGCTGCCAGGTCGACCATGGCCGGGGCCGCGCCGTTGGACGGCACGAAGCGCACCGCATTGGGCGCCAGCTTCAGGTCGTTGAGCATGCCGGCCAGGCCCAGGTGCCAGATGCCGCCCTGGCCGGTGCCTGAGGCCTTGAGCTTGCCGGGATTGGCCTTGATCGCCTTCAACAGGTCGTCGAAGGATTTGTGCGGGGAGTCGTGGCTCACGGTCAGCGCCGCCGGATCGAAGTTCATCAGCGCCAACGGCGTGAAGTCGCGCGGGGTCAGCTTGGTCAGGCCCTGGTGATGCATCATCGCGATTTCCACCGTGGCGATGCCGATGGTGTAGCCGTCAGGCGCGGCGCTGGCGATGGACTGGTGGCCCACCGCGCCGTTGCCGCCGGTGCGGTTGACGACATTGACCGGCTGGCCGAGATCCTTTTCCAGCAAGGCGCCGATGATGCGCGCGGTGGCGTCGGTGCCGCCGCCGGCGCCCCAGGGCACCACCAGCGTCACCGGCCGCTCGGGCCAGGCGGCGAAAGCCGGCGATGCCGCCAGCAGGGCACACGCGGCCGATGCGGCGGCCATCGTCTTGAACAGGGTTCTGCGGGTGAAATTCATGTCTCCTCCGGTGTCAGGGGGCAGAAACGATTTGGCGTAGGACTTCCGTTTCCGCATGCTTAACCTGCAGGGAATTTCTGGATGCTGTCTCTGTTGTGTGCAGGTTCCGGTGCCTTGCTGTTTTTATGTTGTCTCGTTACTGTCGCCGAGACTTGTCTTTTGGACATTCCACGCCGGGGCGCTTTGCTGTACGATGAATCGCGCCACAGAGGTAATGTGGTCAGACCAGCGGGCCAAGAATTTCATATCCGCCTGCCAGTGTCAAGGATGAATCCTTCGCATCAAAACAATTCATGCATCACGCGGCGCAGCAATTTCCAGGCTGCCGCCGTTGCCCGCAAAGCCTTGCCCGGCCTGCCTTCTACGGCTCGCCCACATAGTTGTCGATGCTGCACCGGCACAGCCTTGAACGCGAGCAACGTATCCCTTCGAGAACGGCAATTCCAATTTGGTATTACCACTTGACCAAACTCGGAATGCTGAAATAGACTCGCTGCCAATCGAACAAGTCACGTCGCATACAGCCGCTTCAAACGCCGTCGGGGAGACGAGCGACAAGCGGCCGCAGAACGGACGGCACCAGGACCCAGCCGCGGCTTAGCCCGGCATCAGGCAACGGAGACAACACCTTGGCATACGCAGCACCGAGCGCGAACGGCAAGTCACACGGCAGCTGGACCCATGCCGCCGTGGCCGCATTGCCGTCCACCACGCGCGCGCGCCGCGCGCTGCACCGGGCCTCCTCCTTCGGGTCCCTGCTGGCCTTCCTGCTGATCGACTTTTCCCGCTATTTCTTTGACCAGGGCGACAGTTAAACGCGTCATCCTGCCCGCAGGGCAATGCGCGCACCCGGACTTGCCGCGATGCGCGCCAGGCAGCACAGAACAGCACCGTACGCGCCAAGCCGCGTCCGGCATTTTGATTTGCGCGGGCGACGCCGAAAGCGGCGCGCCCGCCATCGAGGGAATCCCACATGACTGACGATACCAAGAAACTCACCCGCCGCAGCCAAGCCTGGTTCGGCCGCCAGGACCGCGACGGCTTCATCTACCGCTCCTGGGTCAAGAACCGCGGCATCCCGCACGACCAGTTCGACGGCCGTCCGGTGATCGGCATCTGCAATACCTATTCCGAACTCACCCCCTGCAACTCGCACTTCCGCGCCCTGGCCGAACAGGTCAAGATCGGCATCTGGGAAGCCGGCGGCTTCCCGCTGGAATTCCCGGTGATGTCGCTGGGCGAGACCCTGCTGCGCCCGACCGCCATGCTCTACCGCAACCTGGCCTCGATGGACGTGGAAGAGTCGATCCGCGCCAACCCGCTGGACGGCGTGGTGCTGCTGATGGGTTGCGACAAGACCACCCCCGCCCTGCTGATGGGCGCGGCCTCGGTCGACGTGCCGACCATCGGCGTGTCCGGCGGCCCGATGCTGTCGGGCAAATACCGCGGCAAGGAAATCGGCTCGGGCACCGGCGTGTGGCAGATGTCGGAAGACGTGCGCGGCGGCAAGATGACGCAGGAAGAATTCTTCGAAGCTGAAAGCTGCATGCACCGCTCGCACGGCCACTGCATGACCATGGGCACGGCCTCCACCATGGCCAGCATGGTCGAAGCGCTGGGCGTGGGCCTGCCGCACAACGCCGCGATTCCCGCGGTGGACGCGCGCCGCAACGTGCTGGCGCGCAGCGCCGGCCGCCGCATCGTGGACATGGTCAAGGAAGACCTGGTGCTGTCCAAGATCCTGACCCGCGCCGCCTTCGAGAACGCCATCCGCGTCAACGCCGCCATCGGCGGCTCCACCAACGCGGTGATCCACCTGCTGGCCATCGCCGGGCGCATCGGCATCAAGCTCGACCTGAAGGACTGGGACGACATCGGCCAGAAGCTGCCCTGCCTGCTGGACCTGCAGCCATCGGGCAAATTCCTGATGGAAGACTTCTACTACGCCGGCGGCCTGCCGGCCGTGATCCGCCAGCTGGAAAGCGTGATCGACAAGTCCGCCCTCACCGCCAACGGCAGCACCCTGTGGGACAACTGCAAGGACGCGCCGAACTGGAACGAGGAAGTGATCCGCTCCTTCGACAAGCCGTTCAAGGAAGCCGCCGGCATCGCCATCCTGAAGGGCAACCTGGCCCCGGACGGCGCCGTGATCAAGCCCTCGGCCGCCACCCCGGCGCTGCTGAAGCACCGCGGCCGCGCGGTCGTGTTCGAGGACAGCAACGATCTGCACAAGCGCATCGACGACGAGAACCTGGACGTCGATGAAACCTGCGTGCTGGTGCTGAAGAACTGCGGCCCCAAGGGTTACCCGGGCATGGCCGAAGCGGGCAACATGCCGCTGCCGCCGAAAATCCTGCGCAAGGGCATCACCGACATGGTGCGCGTCTCCGACGCCCGCATGAGCGGCACCGCCTACGGCACCGTGGTGCTGCACGTGTCGCCGGAAGCGGCCGCCGGCGGTCCGCTGGCGCTGGTGCAGAACGGCGACTTCATCGAGCTGGACGTGGAAGCGCGCAAGCTGCACCTGGACATCAGCGACGAGGAACTGGAACGCCGCCGCGCCGAGTGGAAGAAGCCGGAGCCGCATTCGAACCGCGGCTGGGTCAAGCTCTACGTGGATCACGTGCAGCAGGCCAACCTCGGCGCCGACCTCGACTTCCTGGTCGGCAAGAGCGGCGCCTACGTGCCCAAGGACAATCACTAAGCATCAGCAGTCGCAGCAAACCGGGCGTCACGGCAGCCGACGCAAGATCGCCACCCGGCGCCCGGTCTATCAACACCCCTTTGGATAAACGGTTGGATCGGACACACCAGAAACAGAAATAGCATCAGAGTACATCCACGCCCTTGCGAACAGAGCCACAGGCCGGCGCAGCGGTGCGGAAGCATTAGTCGAAAAGGAAGCGCGTGCGCGCCATGCGGCACGGCGATGCAGGCGCTTCCCGGAAGTTCTGAAAACATGCCGATGGCAAGCCCCCCCCGGCGCAACGCGACCAGCGACATGTTTTCAGGACTTCCGGCATCAGGTGGACCGAGACAACCATCATGGAGACGAAGCAATGAAAGTACTGATCACCGATTACGATTTCCCCGACGTCAACCTCGAGCTGGAGCTCTACAAGGCTGCCGGCGTCGAAGTGGTGACGGCGCAATGCCGCACCGAAGAGGAAGTCATCGCCGCATCCGAAGGATGCCAGGGCTTGCTGGTGCAATATGCGCCGGTCAACGCCAAGGTATTCGCGGCACGCCCCGAAATCCGCATCGCCAGCCGCTACGGCGCCGGCTTCGACACCATCAATACCGAGGACGCCGCCAAGCATGGCGTGTGGGTCGGCAACTCGCCCGACTACGGCGTGGGCGAAGTGGCCACGCATGCGCTGGCCATGGCGCTGGACCTGATCCGCAACATCACCGTCTACGACCGCGCCGTGAAGGCCGGCGAGTGGCACTACACCACCGCCGGCATCATCCCGCGCGCCTCCGAGATGACCATCGGCATCATCGGCCTGGGCCGCATCGGCAAGCGCATGGCGCATATCAGCCGCAACGTGTTCAAACGCGTCATCGCCTACGACCCGCACATCATCGACGGCGATTTCCCCGCCTACGTCGAGCGTGTCGGCCGCGAAGAACTGTACCGGCAGGCCGACGTAGTCTCGCTGCATACGCCGCTCAACGACGAGACCCGCAACATGGTCGACAGCTCGCTGTTGAAACTCCTGAAGCCGCAAAGCTACCTGGTCAACTCGGCGCGCGGCGGCCTGGTCAAGATCGACGACCTGCTGGCGGCGCTCGACGGCGGGCAGCTCAAGGGCGCGGCGCTGGATGTGTTGCCGGTCGAACCGCCCGAAACGGCATCGGCTATCGTCCAGCACAAGCGTGTGCTATTGTCGCCGCACGCGGCGTTCTACTCCGACGTCGCGGCGCGCGAACTGCGTCGCAAGGCGGCCCAGAACCTGATCGACTGGGACCGCACCGGACGGCCATCCTACGTGGTCGTCGAAGGCAAAAAAGACAACAGAAAATAATTCCCTGGCAACAGGGATCGCCAACGGGCCGGCGCGCACAGGCAAGCGCACGCCGGCCGACGCAGCAACATCGCCGGCGCCTGCCGCCTGCGGTGCAAGTGTAGAGGGGACGCCCGATCCCCGCATGCCGCCGCCCCACCCCGGTACCACAGGCCGGCATCCATGAATTAAAAGAAAGAGCTTTCGGAACGTCCGCTCCCGTGCGTCTGCATGGAACCGGTTCCGCCAGCATCAACGAGGATACACACGAGGAGCAATTGCATGGCATCAGTACAGATTCGCGCAGTCAAGAAACAGTTCGGCAGCACCCAGATCATCCGCGGCGTCGACATCGACATCGCCGACGGTGAATTCACCGTGCTGGTGGGCCCGTCCGGCTGCGGCAAGTCGACCCTCCTGCGCATGCTCGCAGGACTGGAAGAGATCAGCGGCGGCGAAATCCTGATCGGCGGCACCGTGGTCAACAACGTGCAGCCCAAGGATCGCGACATCGCCATGGTGTTCCAGAACTACGCGCTGTATCCGCACATGACGGTGCGCGACAACATGGCCTTCTCGCTGACGCTGGCCAAGAAGGAGAAATCCTTCGTCGAGGAGCGCGTCAAGAAGGCCGCCGACATCCTCGGCCTGAACCAGCTGCTGGATCGTTTCCCGCGCCAGCTCTCCGGCGGCCAGCGCCAGCGCGTGGCGATGGGCCGCGCCATCGTGCGCGATCCGCAGGTGTTCCTGTTCGACGAGCCGCTGTCCAACCTCGACGCCAAGCTGCGCGTGCAGATGCGCACCGAGATCAAGGAACTGCACCAGCGCCTCAAGACCACTTCGGTCTACGTCACCCACGACCAGATCGAGGCGATGACCATGGCCGACCAGATCGTGGTCATGCGCGACGGCCTGGTGGAGCAGCGCGGCCGTCCGCTGGACCTGTATGACCATCCGGCCAACCTGTTCGTGGCCGGCTTCATCGGCTCGCCGGCGATGAACTTCATTCCGGCGACGCTGCGCAAGGGCGGCAACGGCGCCGAGGTCGAGTTCGCCGACGGCACCCGCCTGCCCGCCCCCTACGGCAGCAACCTGGAGGGCAACGACGGCCAGAAGGTCACCTACGGCGTGCGTCCGGAACACCTCTCCATCGGCGGCGCCGGCCAGGGCATCGCGACCAAGGTCATCGTGGTCGAGCCGACCGGCGCCGACACCGAAGTGTTCAGCCGCTTCGGCGACGCCAGCCTGACCTCGATCTTCCGCGAGCGCCACAACTTCGGCGCCGGCGACACCATCCACCTGGTCCCGGACCACACCCGCACGCACCTGTTCGACGCCGAATCGGGCAAGACGCTGGCGCGCGGCTGATCATCAGTTTCGTTCGCCGGACCTCGCGCCCGGCATCGTAGTCGAGAAGCAGAAGCACCATCAGCATCAGCAGCAGCAACAAGAAAAATCCGTAAAAGAGTCGCCAGCAAAGCACCGGTGGCGAGGCGCGGCAACCAAGGCAGTACGAAAGTACGACCAGGCGGCGCAACGCGGCCGGCGGTGCTTTGCTGGCGACTCTCAGCGGTCCATTCCACTTTCAACCGAAGGAGTAGGAGACATGAGCAAGCTGACAAGACGCGATTTCCTGGTAAGCAGCGCCGCCGCAGCGGCCGCATCGAGCGTGGGCATGAATGCCTTCGCTGCCGGTCCCGGAGCCGCCGGCGCCGACAGCATCAAGTACCCGATCGAATCCGGCGCCACGCTGCGCGTGCTGCGCTGGAAGCGCTTCGTCCAGGGCGACGAAGACCTGTGGAACGCCAACGTCAAGAAATTCACCGAACTGACGGGCGTGGCCGTGCGTACCGACAGCGAAGGCTGGGAAGACGTGCGTCCGAAGTCGGCCGTGGCCGCCAACGTGGGCAGCGGTCCGGACATCGTGCTGGGCTGGTTCGACGATCCGCAGCAGTATCCGACCAAGCTGGTCGACATGACCGACCTGGCCGACTCGCTGGGCAAGCGCTACGGCGGCTGGTACGACGTCTGCCGCAAGTACGGCACCAAGGACGGCAAATGGATCGCGCTGCCGCTGGGCGTGATCGGCAACGCCCTGGTCTATCGCGAAAGCCAGATCAAGGCCGCCGGCTTCGACGCCATCCCCAAGGACACCGCCGGCTTCCTGAAGCTGTGCCAGGCCCTGAAGGCCAAGAACACCCCGGTCGGCTTCGCGCTGGGCAAGGCGGTGGGCGACGCCAACAACTGGGCGCACTGGCTGCTGTGGTCGCACGGCGGCAAGCTGGTCGACAAGAGCGGTAAAGTGGCCATCAACTCGCCCGAGACCAAGGCCGCGCTGGAATACGCCAAGCAGCTGTACGCCACCTTCGTGCCCGGCACCCTGTCGTGGCAGGATCCGTCCAACAACAAGGCCTACCTGGACGGCCAGATCAGCATGACCGCCAACGGCATCTCGGTGTACTACGCGGCCAAGAACTCGACCGAAGCCAAGATGCAGGAAATCGGCAAGGATACCCAGCACGCGCACTTCCCGATCGGCCCCGCCGGCAAGCCGACCGAGCTGATGCAGATCACCCAGATGATGGTGTTCAAGCACACCAAGTTCCCCAACGCGGCCAAGGCCTTCGTGCAGTTCATGTTCGAGCCGGACCAGTACAACCCATGGATGAAGGCGTCCATCGGCTACGTCAGCCAGCCGCTGAAGGCCTACGAGAAAAACCCGATCTGGACCGAAGATCCCAAGGCCACCGTGTACCGCGACTCGGCCTCGATCATGCTGGACCACGGCCACGAAGGCCCGCTCGGCCAGGCGTCTGCGGCTTGCATGGCCGACTATGTGGTGGTGGACATGGTGGCCGAAGCGGCCAGCGGCTCCAAGACCATCCAGCAGGCGATCGACCGCGCATCCGACCGCGCCAAGCGCTTCTACAAGGCTTGATGCACGACTGATGCCGTGATTCCGGCGCGGGCTGCACTGCAGTTCGCGCCGGCGATGAGCCGCCGGGTTCCCTCCGGGCGAATGGGCAGGTTGTCAGGGCCTGCCGGCCTCACCCGGTTCATCGCACATCGAGAGACAACAGCATCCGCCGCGCGGCTTGCCGGGCGGCGACTCAACCGAGGCGAATTATGCTATCCCGTTTCATGAATAACCGTAACGTACTGGGCATGCTGTTCATGGCGCCGGCCGTGATCCTGCTGGTGGTGTTCCTGACCTACCCGCTGGGACTGGGCGTGTGGCTGGGCTTCACCGACACCAAGATCGGCGGCGAAGGCAGCTTCATCGGCCTGGACAACTACACCTACCTGTTCGGCGACTCGCTCGCGCAGCTGTCGTTGTTCAACACCATCTTCTACACCGTCAGCGCCAGCATCCTGAAGTTTGGCCTCGGCTTGTGGCTCGCCATTCTGCTGAACAAGAACGTGCCGATGAAGACCTTCTTCCGCGCCATCGTGCTGCTGCCCTGGATCGTTCCCACCGCACTGTCGGCGCTGGCGTTCTGGTGGCTGTATGACGCGCAGTTCTCGGTCATCAGCTGGGCGCTGACCAAGATGGGCCTGATCGACCATTACATCGACTTCCTCGGCGACCCGTGGAACGCGCGCTGGTCCACCGTCTTCGCCAACGTCTGGCGCGGCATCCCGTTCGTGGCGATCTCGCTGCTGGCCGGCCTGCAGACCATCTCGCCTTCGCTGTATGAAGCGGCGGCCATCGACGGCGCCACACCGTGGCAGCAGTTCCGCCACGTCACGCTGCCGCTCCTGACCCCGATCATCGCGGTGGTGATGACCTTCTCGGTGCTGTTCACCTTCACCGACTTCCAGCTGATCTACGTGCTGACCCGCGGCGGACCGTTGAACGCCACCCACCTGATGGCCACACTGTCGTTCCAGCGCGCCATTCCCGGCGGCGCACTCGGCGAAGGCGCGGCGCTGGCAACCTACATGATTCCCTTCCTGCTGGCAGCGATCATGTTCTCGTACTTCGGCCTGCAACGTCGCGGCTGGCAACAAGGAGGTGACAAATAATGGCCAAGAAACAAGACGACCAGCAGGAAACCCAGGGCATGGATTTCTTGCAGTCCACCCCGCGCCGCTGGGTCACGATCTATATCCCGCTGCTGATCTTTCTGTTCGTGCTGCTGTTCCCGTTCTACTGGATGGTGATCACCGCGTTCAAACCCGACGGCGAGCTGCTCTCACAGACCGGCAATCCGTTCTGGGTGATCGCGCCGACACTGGCTCACTTCAAGAAGCTGCTCTTTGAAACCCAGTACCCGGCCTGGCTGCTCAACACCGTGATCGTGTCGGTGGTCTCCACCTTCGCCTCGCTGGCGGCCAGCGTGTTCGCCGCCTATGCGATCGAACGCCTGCGCTTCCAGGGCTCCAAGCAGGTCGGCCTGGGCATCTTCCTGGCCTACCTGATCCCGCCCTCGATCCTGTTCATCCCGCTGGCGGCGATCGTGTTCAAGCTGGGCCTGTTCGACACGCGCTGGGCGCTGATCCTGACCTACCCGACCTTCCTGATCCCGTTCTGCACCTGGCTCTTGATGGGTTACTTCCGCTCGATCCCGTATGAGCTGGAAGAGTGCGCGCTGATCGACGGCGCCACGCGCTGGGAGATCCTGGTCAAGATCATCCTGCCGCTGGCGGTGCCGGGCCTGATCTCGGCCGGCATCTTCGCCTTCACGCTGTCGTGGAACGAGTTCATCTACGCGCTGACCTTCATCTCCTCCTCGGAAGTGAAGACGGTGCCGGTGGGCATCGTCACCGAGCTGGTCGACGGCGACGTCTACCACTGGGGCGCGCTCATGGCGGGCGCCCTGCTGGGCTCGCTGCCGGTGGCGGTGGTGTATTCGTTCTTTGTGGAGTATTACGTGTCGGGCATGACGGGGGCGGTGAAGGAGTAGTCCCTGGCAACAGTTGTCATCCCCGCATCAAACAAGGCCCGCGCAAGCGGGCCTTGTCGTTTCCGGCGTTGCGTTGCCTTATCCGCCTTCACTCCCCTCTCCCTCAGATCGGTCAAATGCCCCGCCGTTGCTGGTGGGCGACGCCGCTTTTCATCCTTGATTTTATTTAGATGATGACTATAATCTAAATAACTCGCACAACAAGGGTGGCACAGCCATGAGAAAGTCCAAGGAAGAAACGGCCGAAACGCGCCGCCACATCATCGACACGGCGGCCAAAGAGTTCCGCCTCAACGGCATCCAGGCGACCGGCCTGGCGGCGCTGATGTCCAAGGCCGGCCTGACGCACGGCGGCTTCTACCGGCACTTCGAATCCAAGGAGCAGCTGGTGGCCGAGGCCTGCGCGGCCGGCATGACGCACATTGTCGACGTGTTCGAGAACACCGCCAGGCGCTGTTCCGACGAAGGCGGCTACCAGGCCATGGTCGAACGCTACGTCTCCACCGCCCACCGCGACAACGCCTCCGGCGGCTGCCCGCTGGCCGGGCTGGGCAGCGAGCTGGCGCGCGCCGATTCCGATACGCGCGCGGCCGCCTCACGCGGCTTCAATGAACTGGTCAACGTCATGACCGCCCACATCCGCGCGGAGTCCGACGCCCAGGCGCGCTCGCGCGCCGTCTTCGCGCTGGCGGCGATGATCGGCGCGGTGACGGTGTCGCGCATCATCGAGGATGAGCAGGCGTCCACCGCCGTGCTCGACGATGTGAAGCGGCACCTCGACGCCATGTAGCCCCGCCCCTTTTTCCTTTGCCTTGCTCCACACCGACGCCGCCCGGCCCCGCCGGGCGGCGCAGGAGAAGTGTTGTCCTTTTTTTCGCGCCCGAGGCGCAATTGATCCATCCTCATCCAACCCTGAAGGAGTCGCATCATGCAGCAACGCAAATATCTGGTCACCGCCGCCGCCGGCAAGACGGGCGTGCATACCGTCAAGAACCTGCTGGCCGCCGGCCATGCGGTACGCGCCCTGGTGCATCGCGAAGACCAGCGCAGCAAGGCCCTGCAGGAGGCCGGCGCGGAAGTGGTGGTGGGCGACCTGCTCAGCCACGACGACGCCATCCGCGCCGCCGCAGGCACCAGCGCCGCCTACCTGTGCTATCCGGTGCGCCCCGGCTTCATCCAGGCCACCGCCTACTTCGCCGACGCCGCCAGGCGCGCCGGCCTAGAAGCCGTGGTGAACATGTCGCAGATCTCGGCGCGCGAAGATTCCAAAAGCCACGCCGCGCGCGACCACTGGATCGCCGAGCGCGTATTGGACTGGTCCGGCGTGCCGACCGTGCACCTGCGCCCGACCTTCTTCGCCGAATGGCTGATCTTCCCCTGGGTGCGCAACACCGTGGTGCAGGACGGCAGAATCACCCTGCCCTACGGCGAGGGACGCCATGCCGCGATCTCCGCGCAGGACCAGGCGCGCTTCATCGCCGCCGTGATGGCCGCGCCCGCAGGACATGTCGGCAAGACCTATACCCTGACCGGCCCGGTTGAAATGAACCACTACGACATCGCATTGAAGATGAGCGAGGTGCTGGGTCGCAAGATCACCTATGCGCCCTCCACCATCGCCCAGTACCGCGAGCACCTGGCGCAATTCGACCTGCCGGAATTCCTGGTGCAGCACTTCTGCGAAATCGCCGTCGACTACCAGAACGGCATCTTCTCCGGCGCCAATGACCTCATCGGCCAGGTCACCGGCCAGCCCGCGCAGACGGTGGAGGACTATGTGCGGCAGCATCGCCAGGTGTTCGCCTAAAGCCTGGCTCGACGCGGTACGGCCATAAAAAATGCGGCCATCCCCGCGAAGGGATGGCCGCATCATCGGCCTGCGTGGCCGGCGCCCAAGCGCCGGCTCAAGCTGCCGTCTTACTTCTTGGCCACCGTACCGCTGTCGGCGCCTACGGTCTTCTTGGGCAACTCCTTGCGCACCTTGGCCACATCGCTGGCCGAGACGGCGCCGGCGTTGTTGCCCCAGCTGCTGCGGATGAAGGTGACGATTTCAGCCACTTCCTGGTCCGTCAGGCGATCGTGGAAGGCCGGCATCGCGAACTGCGTCGGGCCCTTCTGGGTCCACGGCATTTCCGCGCCTTCCAGCACGATCTTGATCAGCGACACCGGATTGTCGGCGTTCACCGTCGCGCTCTGGGACAGCTGCGGGAAGGTTTCCGTCCAACCCTTGCCGCTGCTGCGGTGGCAGGCGGCGCAGTTGTTCAGGAAGCCCATCGCACCCGGGCTCTGGTCGGAACCCTTGCGCAGCGCCTGGTGCGTCTTGTCGTCGTAGGCCAGCGGTGCCACGCCATCCTTCACCGGCTTGAGCGACTTGAGGTACTTGGCGATGGCCGACAGATCCTCGTCGGTCATGTGCTGGGTGCTGTTGGCCACCACATCAGCCATGCCGCCGAACGCCGCGGAGTGGCTGTTGCGGCCGGTCTTGAGGAAGGCCACGATGTCGCCTTCGCTCCAGCTGCCCAGACCGTCACGCGCGTCGCCGCGCAGGTTGTTGGCGAGGAAGCCGTCGATCACGCCGCCCGAGAGGAACTGCGTGCTGTCGTCGGTCAGCGCCTTCTCCTGCATGCCCACGCCGCGCGGGGTGTGGCAGGCGCCGCAGTGACCCAGGCCTTCGACCAGGTACTGGCCGCGGATCAGCGGGCTGTTGTCGTCAGCACCGTCGACCGCGACGTTGGGCGCGAACACCTTGCGCCAGATCGACAGCGGCCAGCGCATGGACAGCGGCCAGACGATGTCGACACCCTTGTTGGGCGTCGGCTCGGCCTTCACGCCGTTCATGAAGTAGGCGTACAGCGCCTTGACGTCGGCCGGCTTGACCTTGGCATAGGACGGATACGGCATGGCCGGGTACAGCGACGCGCCATCCTTGCGGATGCCATGACGCAGGGCCTTGTCGAAGTCGTCTTCGCTGTAGTTGCCGATGCCGTTGTCCTTGTCCGGCGTGATGTTGGACGAGTACACCATGCCGATCGGCGTGGCGATGGGCAGGCCGCCGGCGAAATCCTTGCCGCCCTTGGCCGTGTGGCAAGCCACGCAGTCGCCGGCCTTGGCCAGGTATTCGCCGCGCTTGACCAGCTGCTGGTCGGCCGGCGCGTTCTGGGCCCAGGCCGTGGACGTCGCGAAAGCGGACAGCGACATGACTGCCGCGACAGCGGCGATGAAATGTTTCTTGATCATGGTCGTTATCCTCTTATGCCTGAACCAGCGGGCCGGGGTTTTTCAGATACTGCTCGCGGATCGCCTTGGCGGAGTGATACGCCAGCGCCGTGACCAGGCCGGTCGGGTTGTAGCCCATGTTCTGCGGGAACGCCGAAGCGCCGTAGACGAACACGTTGGGCACGTCCCAGCTTTGCAGGTACTTGTTGACCACGCTGTTCTTGGGCGTAGTGCCCATGATCGCGCCGCCGGTCAGGTGGGTCGACTGGTACACGCGGGTATCCCACGAGGAGCCGGCCTTGCGCACCGCCTTGACCACCTTCTCCGGGTTCATCGCCTGGCCGACCTTTTCCATCTGGCTGCCGACGTAGCTCAGCATCTTCTCTTCGTTTTCCTTCCAGTTCAGCGTCATGCGCAGCAGCGGCTGGCCGTTGGCGTCCTTGTAGGTCGGATCGAGCGAGAGATAGCAATCGCGGTAGGACATCACGGAACCGGACATGCCGATGGTCAGGGTGCGCTGGTAAGCGTCCTGCACACTGCCCTTCCACTCCGAGCCCCAGTTGGGCACCTTCTCGCCCGGCAGGGTGCCGGCTTGCTTGATGGGACGGCCGCCGTAACGCACGTGGCGCACGGAAGCACCGCCGATGAAGCCCAGCGGACCGTGGTCGAACTGGTCGGCGTTCAGGTCATCCATGCCCACGCCGCCGGCGCCGGTGCCGATGAACGGGTTGAACTGGGTGCCCTTGGGCATGACCACGTTGATGCCGCCGTTGTACTGGTAGGCGAAGTTCATGCCCACCACGCCTTCGCCGGTGACCGGGTCGTACGGCTTGCCGATGCCCGACAGCAGCAGCAGGCGCACGTTGTGCGTCTGGAATGCGGTCAGCAGCACCAGGTCGGCCGGTTGCTCGACTTCGCGGCCTTGCGCGTCGATGTAGGTGACGCCGGTGGCGCGCTTGCCCGATGCATCCAGGTTGACCTTGATGACTTGCGCCTTGGTGCGCACTTCGAAGTTCTTGCGCTTGAGCAGCACCGGCAGGATGGTGGTCTGCGGCGACGCCTTGGAGTACATGTAGCAGCCGTAGTTTTCGCAGAAGCCGCAGTAGTTGCAGGGGCCGATGCGCACGCCGTAGGGGTTGGTGAACGGTTCGGAAGCGTTGGCCGCCGGCGCCGGATACGGGTGGTAGCCGACGTCGCGCATGGCCTTCTCGACCAGCGAGGCGCTGTATTGGTAGGTCAGCGGCTTGGTCGGGAATTCGTCGCTGCGCGCGCCTTCCAGCGGGTTGCCGCCGGGGACGATCTTGCCCTTCAGGTTACCGGCCTTGCCGGACACCGCCATCACCTTTTCGGAGAAGTCGTAGAACGGTTCCAGTTCCTCGTAGGTGACGCCGTGATCCTGGATGGTCATGCCTTCGGGGATGAACTTCTTGCCGTACTTCTGCTCATGGTGGGTACGCATGTTCAGTTCTTCGGGCAGGTTGCGGTACATCATGCCGTTCCAGTGGAAGCCGGCGCCGCCGACGCCGTCGCCCAGCAGGAAGGAGCCGTGCTGGCGGTAAGGCACCGCCGTGTCGCTCATGGTGTGACGGATGGTCACGGTTTCACGCGAGAGATCCTGGAACAGCGCGCCGCGCACCGAATACTTCAGCTCGTCGACCGCCTTCGGGTACGGCGTATCGGTATTGGTGTCGCGCATGTCGCCGCGTTCCAGCGCCAGCACGTTCAGACCGGCTTCGGTCAGTTCCATCCCCATGATGGCGCCGGTCCAGCCCAGGCCCACCATCACCACATCTACTTTGTCTTTTTTGATAGCCATGATCAGCCCTTCTCTCCCAGAATCGACACAGGGCCGTATGGATATTTCACGTTGTACTGGTCAACCCAGTCCAGGTAGTCGGCGCGCGCGCCGGGGAAGCCGACCATCTTCCAGCCGCCCATCTTCTGGTTGCCGCCGTACATCGGATCGGCGAAGTAGCCTTCCTTGGTATTGCCCAGCATGAAGTTGAAGAAGGTCTTGGCCGGCACGGTCTCGAACTGCACCTTGCCGCCTTCCATCATGTGCAGCACTTCCAGCTGCTTGGCCTTGTCCAGCTCGGCGAACACCTTGCCCATGTTCTTGGTGCACCAGTCGTTGCAGGCGGCGATGCCCTGGCGATAGATGTCGCGCGGCACCAGCGAGAGCTGGTAGCCCAGTTCGGGGGCGCTGTCCGGGTGGAAGGGGCCTTGCATGTACCACAGCTTGCCCGCGCCGTATGGGGTTTCCATCTGGCGGTCGATGAATTCGGGCACGCCGGTTTCCAGGGCGCCGGCGCCGTACTGATCGGAGGGAATGAGATGGTCGACGGCGGCGTTGATGAACGCCCATTCGGCCGCGTTGAAGTAGGTCGGGGTGTAAGCGCGCGGCTTGCCCGGTTCGGAATTGTCGGCGATCGCCGGCTGGCTGACTGCGACTGCGGTGGCTCCGCCTAGCGTGCTGGCTGCTGGGACGATGGCCAATACCTGACGCAGGAAACGCCGCCTCGGCTCTTTATCTTGGGACATGACTATCCTTTGGACTGTGGTGGATTGAGGAGAGAACTGACGGGCGATAGGACAGCGCCGGCCGCAGGGATGAGTTCATCCCGGCTGCCGCCGATGACGGTTGCCTCTTGTAATTCCCGCCGTCCGGCTCCTGGCGCCGAACGGAAGAAAATGCTTTGACTCTGGTGAAGACGACTTGCAAAAAGCTGTGCACGTTGGCTTGCTGGTTTCATCATCGAAAACAACTGGCTGGGAAACACGCCGCCGGCATTCCCGTGGGGAAGGCCGGCGGCTTGAAGCTTTAAGCGAACAGTTCGCCGAAGAAGTTCTTCAGGGCCACCGACGCGCGCTGCGCGGTCTGGCGATGGTAGAAGAAGCCCGGATTGTTGGCGTCCGGATCGGTGAAGGAGTGCCCGGCCTGGCCGTAGTTGAGCAGCTGCCAGTCGATGTTGGCCGCGCTGGCCTCGTCGATGAAGGCATTGACCATCTCGCGCGGCACCGACGGATCCTGCACCCCGTGCAGCACCAGCACCGCGCCCTTGAACTGGCTGGCGCCGGGGTTGGGCGTATCGAGCGCGCCGTGCAGCGACACCGTGCCGCGCACGTCGGCGCCGGAACGCGCCAACTCCAGCGCGGCGGTGCCGCCGAAGCAGAAGCCGCAGGCGCCGAACTTGCCGGCCGCAATCGCAATCTTCGGCTGCTGGCGGAAGGCGTCCAGCGCCGCGTTCATGCGGCGGCGCAGTTCCGGGCGATCCTTCTTCAGCGCGATGATCACGGCCAGCGCATCGTCGGCGTTGGTCGGACGCACGGTCTTGCCGTAGACGTCGGCCACGAAGATGGCGTGATCCGGTCCCACCGTGGCGGCGGCGATTTCCAGCGCCTGCTGGCGGATGCCGAAGTAGTTGGGGACAGCCAGCACGCCCGAGACGGGAGGCTTGGCCTTGTTGAACAGCAGGACGTTCTCGTACTCGACGCCATCGATCGTGTGGACGATCGTCTCGATGGCGAGGTCAGCCGCTGCAATACCGAGTTTGTCGGCGATTGCCGCTGCATTCCAGGTGTGGGACATGTTGGCTCCTTTGGTTGGCGGGCTCCGGACATACCGGTGCGCAGGAAACTTTTTTGTTGGCGCGAAAGCGCACAATCAATGCAATCCGACTGTGCTTAGCCCGCTATGTTCGCACAAACCTTGCAGCTCTGCAGGAGGTCATACCAGTTGGCGCAAGGAAAATGCGAGGGCCGTCCATGCATCCTCCCTACAAGCCACAGCCCGCATGGCGCATGCTTGACTTTTTACTGCGAGCAATAGATTCTTGCGCTCACCCGCACGGCAGCCTTGCTTTCACAACAAATTCAACAGGGGTTCCATGAGCGACATCCACGACCTGAACGGCCAGCCAGACGCCACGCCAGACCATGCATCCACGGCATCTCCCGGCTTCGGCGGCCACGACGGCGCGCCTGTCGCTGCTGCATCCATCCCCGCCGCGCCGCCCGAACGTTTCACCTTCAGCGGGCGCGGCTCCGAATACTTCCGCATCTGGATCGTGAACCTGCTGCTGTCCATCATCACTGTAGGCATTTATTCGGCCTGGGCCAAGGTGCGCCGGCTGCGTTATTTCTACGACAACACTACCGTAGCCGGCAACAGCTTCGACTACCACGGCAACCCGGTGGCCATCCTCAAGGGCCGCGTCGCCGCCGTGGTGCTGCTGTTCATCTACCACACCGCCTTCAGCATCGGTCCCACCCTGGGCCTGCTGGCGCTGGTGGTCATGGGCCTGGCGGTGCCCTGGCTGATCTGGCGCAGCCTGCAGTTCAAGCTGTACAACTCCAGCTATCGCGGCATCCGCTTCGGTTTTCGCGGCAGCGCCGGCGGCGCCTATCTCGCCTACCTGGTCGGCCCGGTGCTGTCGGCCTTCACGCTGCAGCTGCTGTGGCCCTTCGTGCACCAGCGCATCAAGCGCTTCCAGCACAATGAGTCGCGCTTCGGCACCACGCACTTCTCTTTTCACGCATCGCCGGGCGGGTTCTACAAGGCCTACCTGATCGGCATCGGTATCTGGCTGGCCGGCTTCATCGCCATCCTGCTGGCCTTCGGCAGCACAGTCGCCGCGATGGTTTCGCTGGGCAGCGGCGGCACCGACGACGGCGGCGGCTTGCCGATGTTCCTGGTGCTGCTGTCGGTCTACGCCTGGTCCTTCCTGGCGCTGCCGCTGTTCCTGACCCTGATGCAGAACCTGATCTGGAACAACACCCGGCTGGGCGAACACCGCTTCTCCAGCGACATGCGCTGGAGCCGGATGATGTTCATCATGTTCACCAACGTGATCGGCATCATCTGCACGCTGGGCCTGTATACACCCTTCGCCCAGGTGCGCGCGATGCGCTACCGGATCGAGGCCATGAGCCTGCACCCGGCCGGCAGCCTGGACGATTTTCTCGCCTCCGCCGAAGCGGCGGGATCGGCCGCCGGCGAAGGCATGACCGACCTGCTCGACTTCGACCTGTCGCTGTGATCCGATGCAGGTAGCGGCATTCTATTTCGACGGCAGGACCTCGCGGCGCTACGCGGTGACGCTGGAAGTGGCCGAGGGCGTGGCGCACGTGCGCGGCGAGGTCGAGCGCAGCGCGCCGATCTCGCAGCTGCGCGTGTCCGAACGTTTCAACCGCGCCGCGCGCAAGGTGACCTTCCCCGACGGCGCCTATCTGGAGATCGTCGACCGCGCAGGCTTTGCCGAACTGCTGGCCGCGACGCGCCACCGGGATTCTCTGGTGGTGCGCATCCAGCAGAACTGGCGCGCCACGCTGGCCGCCGCGGCGGCGCTGGTGCTGGTGGTGGTGCTGGGTTATCTGTATGTGCTGCCGGCGGTCGCCGGCGTGATCGCCGACGCGCTGCCGGTGGAGGTCGACCGCAAGGTGGGCATGGGCACGCTGGATTTCCTCGACAGTCATGTGATGGCGCCGACGACACTGCCGGCCGCGCGGCGCGACGCCATTACCGCGCGCTTTGGCAGCATGGCCGCGCCGCTGCCGGACGCGCCTGACTACGAGATCCTGTTCCGCAAAAGCAGGATAGGCCCCAACGCCTTCGCCCTGCCCTCCGGCCAGATCGTGGTCACCGACGAGATCGTGCAGCTGCTCGACGACGACGATGCGCTGATGGGCGTGCTGGCGCACGAGCTGGGCCACGTGCATCGCCGCCACCTGATGCGCCGCCTGATCCAGAGCACCGCGATGGGCGCGGTGGCCACCGTGCTGTTCGGCGATGTCTCGGCGGTGCTGGCCAACATCCCGACGCTGCTGCTGGACCTGAAGTATTCGCGCGACATCGAAACCGAAGCCGACGACTACGCCATCGCCATGTTCAAGGCCAACGGCATGCCGCGCCAGAAGCTGGCCTACGTGTTCGAGAAGCTCGACAGGAAGGGACATGAAGGCGGCGGCATGCCTCCGTATCTGTCCAGCCATCCGGCCGGCGAGGAGCGCATCCGGCATATCCTTTCCGCGCCCTGAAACGCGCGTCGCCTACGGACGAGCTGGGCAGACTGCGGCTAGGAATTTCCCCGATTTTGCGGGCGCGCATTGATCGTTAGAGTGGCGGGATCAAAGGAGTCCACGCATGAACAAACCGATCAGACTGGCCGTCGCCTCGGCCCTGCTGCTGAGCCAATGGGCCTGGGTGCAGCAGGTGCTGGCGGCCAAGACCGCCAACCTCAGCATCTCTGCCGTCGTCACCGGCAATTGCCGCATCCTGGCCCCGGAGGGCAGGAACGGATACCGCGTCCAATGCAGCGGCGGCGCGCAACATCCCCTGGTGCAAACCTCTTCCGGCAACGACGCCGATGCCGCGCCGGCGAACAACGCGCCGCGCCTGCGCGCGGTCAGCGGCAACGGCGGCAGCAATGGCAGCAGCAACTCGTCCTTGCCAACCCCGGTGACGACGCTGGTGTATTAAAGCCGTCCTCAGGCGGCCAACAGCCCTCGCACCGAACCGAAAGTCTCCAGCGCACGCAAGCGCGCCAGCCAATGCCGCGCCGGCGCAGATGCGGCATCGCCGCTCAGGCCGGCGAAGCCCAGGCAGTCCTTGAACTTGGCGTCCAGCTCACCGGCATCCAGCGGATAACGCGCCGCGCCGCGCGCGAAATCCCTGAAACCCTGCAGCATCCGGCCATCGGCCAGGGCAATGCTGACCTCCGCGCCTTCGGGCGCTGCGGCCCGGTACGCAGGATCGTCCCAGACCGCGCCGTGGACCATGCTGACCCTTTCCATCAGGCGGCGCAGGCGCTCATCGGCCAGCGTCTGCGCCGACAGGTGCTCCAGCCGCAGCGTGCCGTACAACAGCGACGCGGCAATCGCGAACGGCATGCTGAACTGCGCCTGCTGCGCGGTGCCCGGGTCGTCATGCACCAGGTTGGCGATCACGATGGGCGGCACGTTGCAGGTGATGGCGACGATGTCGTAGAGCCGGATCGCATGCTCCTGCACCAGCGCCATCGCCGCATCCACCGCCGCATGCGATGACAGGCAGACCGGTATGCGCTTGACGTCCACGCCCGGCGATTGCAGTCGCCAGTCGCAGCCCAGCGTATCGAAGGCCTGGCCGTCAAAGCGCCCGCCGTTGAAGAGCCGGGCAAAACCGTTGCGATGCTCGAAGGCGTCGGCCGGGCCGCTGGCTCCGCCCTGCGCCATCAACGCGGCCGTCATCCCGGCCTCGGCGGCACGGCCGGCGAGGAAGGCTTTCGCATCCGTGCCGAAGCAGGCCTTGATGCCGGCGGCGCCCGCGGCGGCCAGTCCCAGTGCTGCCGCCGTCTGCTTCACGTCCAGCCCCAGCAATTTTGCCGTGGCGGCGCACGCGCCTACCGGCCCCAGCACGCCGGTGGTCCACCAGCCCTGGTCGTAGAGGACATTGGCGGTGGCCGCTCCCAGCGCGTATTCGCACTCGGCGCCGGCGACGAAGGCGGTGATCAGCTGCGCGCCGTCGGCGTCGGCATATTGCGCGGCGGCCAGCGCCGCCGGCGCGATCACGGCCGAACCGTGCACGAAGCCGGCATAGCAGTTGTCGTCGAAATCCAGCGCATGCGCGGCGACGCCGTTGGCGAAGGCGGCGTGGCGCGGATCGCAGCTTGCGTCGGTGCCGACGATGCCGCACGGCCCAGCCGCTGCGGACAGCGACACCAGCGCGCGCGCATGCGCGGCGACCGCGGTGGCCGACCCCGCCGCGATGACGCCGATGGTATCGATCAGGCAGTTCTGCGCGATCGCGCGGATGGGGGCGGGAATGTCGCCGGCGGCGAGCGCGACGATCCAGCGCGCCATCTTCCCGACGGCGCCGTCCTGTTGGTGGGTTGCCTGTGTCACGGATGCTCCTGTTTCCATGTCCTGCAGAATGCTAAAAGGGATCAAAGTGCTCAAAGAAAAACGGCCGGCCCCGTCGGGAACCGGCCGCCGTCACGCGCAAGCTTGCGCTCAGTCCGGCAGCTGGCCGGCCGGTGCGCCCAGCCAGGTCTGCGAGAACTTGTCGATGGTGCCGTCGGTGCGCGCTTCGCGGATAACCATGTTGATCTTGGCCAGCAGCGTCGACTCGCCCTTGGGCATGGCGACGTAGCACGGCGCGTTGGCCAGGATCACCTTCAGCTCCATGTCCAAGTTCGGGTTCATCTTCTGCAGCGCGGCCGCAACCGTGGTGCCGGTGGCGAACATCTGGGTCTGCCCGGCCAGGAAGGCCGACAGCGTCGAGTTATTGTCCTCGAAACGCTTGACCTGCGCGCCCGGCGCCATCTGTTCCAGCTCCTGGTCCTGCATCGAGCCGCGGGTCACCGAGATGGTCTTGCCCTTGAGCTCTTCGAAGGTGGTGGCCTTGACCTTCTTGGTGCCGAACACGGCGTCGAAGAACGGCGCATAGGCGATGCTGAAGTCGACCACCTTGGCGCGCTCGGCGGTCTTGCCCAGCGAGGAGATGGTGATATCGGCCTTGTTGGTCTGCAGGTAGGCGATGCGGTTGGGCGCGGTCACCGGAATCAGCTCGACCTTCACGCCCAGCTTCTTGCCGATCAGGTTGGCCATGTCGATGTCGTAGCCGCGCGGCGTCATGTCGGTGCCGACCGAGCCGTACGGCGGATAGTCGGTGGGCACGGCCACGCGGATGGACTTGCGCGCCATGATGGTGTTGTACAGGTCGTCGGCGAAGGCATTGGCCGAGGAGAGACAGGCGACTGCCGCAGTGAGGCTGATCAGTCCGAGTAGCGAGCGGCGTTTCATGGAATATCCTTTCTGGCGTAAAGCGCAGTTGAATCGGTTGAGAAGGTTCATTCGAGAATGCCGGGGCCCAGAACCTGGTCTTGCACCCCCGCTGCCTGTTGCGGCATCGTTGTTGTCAGTCGCATGTCTCGGGCATGCGCCGCTCCGGTAAATCTGTTTGCTGTGCTGCGCGCCGCCCTCAGGCGCCGCGCTTGTTTCTCTTGCCGCGCAGCGCCTGCGCTCCGGCGCGCGGCTCCAGCGCGGGCGCATCGTCGGCCTGCATGCCCCACCACTCGCCGGCGCCCCACAGCTTTTTCTCGGTGTCGGCGATCTGCGACTTGATGCTGATCTTCGAGGTGGCCGCCGTCAGCGCCACCAGGATCTCCGCCACCAGGAAGGCCGGCAGCATAGTGTCGAAGAACGAGGGGCCCTTGTTGGGCACCACGATGCTCTCGGTGGCGATGCGCGCCATGGGCGAACTGGCGCTGTCGGTGATCACCACCAGCTTCACGCCCGCCTGCTCCAGGTGGGTGGCGATCGACATGGCGCGGCGCGAGTGCGGCGTCATGCTGCAGATCAGCGCGGCGTCGCGCGACGACGGCTGGTGCATGATCTTCATGATCCCGCTCTCGCCGGCGCCGTCGACCAGCGTGACGTTGCGCGCGAAGTATTCGGATACGTGGGCGAACTGGAACGCCACCGGGAACGAACCGCGCAAACCCAGGCAAAAGACCTCGCGCGCCGACGACAGCAGCTTGGCCGCGCGCACGATGGTGGCCATGGTCTCGCCGGTGCACAGCGACTGGATCTGGGCGGTGGCGTTGTGCGCAAGGTCCATCGCCAGCGCGGCTTCGCCGATGCGCTGGTTGAGTTCCACCAGGCCCTGGGCGCGCGTGCCGAATTCGTTGCCGCGCGAACGCAGGCTGGCCTTGAAGACGTCGCGGATGGCGTCGTAGCCGTCAAAGCCCAGCGCCTTGGCAAAGCGCGTCATGGTCGACGCCGGCACCTCGGCCAGCCGCGCCTGCTCGCGCATCGACAACACCGCCACCTCGTGCGGGTTGTCCAGCACGAAGGCCGCCACCTGGCGCGCCTGGCGCGGCAGGCTGTCGAAGCGTTCCTTGATCAGGGCGGTCAGCGTTGGCTGGTTCACGATAAGTGCTCACTGGCGGGATGACCTCTCCGGTTGAGCAACATATGTGCCAATCGCGATCACAAACGGTTCAAACGAACCATTCCAGGCAATGCCGCGGGACCGCCGCAAACCCGCATGCGCAGTGCTTGGCATGCGCATGGGGTGAATTGATTTCGGTGCAAACGGTACAAAGATGGCGGCGTGCGTGTTTCATCCGCACGCGGGCGGCGGCGGCACGCGACGGCTCGCGGCCGCCCCGCTGCCCCAGCATGGTTAGGGCGCGGGCCGTCCGCGCCCCATTTTGGCGTGCGGCGAAAGCAAGCAATTACGCGGCGGCAAGCACGCCCGACGAGCGCGCATGGAGTTCCCGCAGGATGGAAAGAAAGAGATCGGAGCGATGCGTGGATGGACGGTCGGGATCGGTCACCGCGCAGATGGTGTGCTGGAAGGTCGGGCTGCCGCGCCGCGCGCGCAGGGCGTAACGCTTGCCGATCAGTTGCGCATAGTGGGTGGGCAACAGGCCGACGTAGTCGCCGCTGGCCACCAGCAACGCGATCGCCTCCAGCCCGCCGGCCTCGGGGCCGCGCATGTAGCCGGCCTTGCCGCCTTCGGCCAGCACCGCGTCCACATACGGGTGCGGTCGATAGACCAGCGGCAGTTCGCGCCCACGACCTTCTCGGCCCTCCTTGCCCTCTTTACGGATGGCGCCGTAGATGCGGTGGCTTTCCGAAAACAGCGGCAGGAAGTCGAACTCGTCGTCGCCCGGATAACGGCCGCGGATGGCGATGTCCACGCGCTGCTCGCGCAGCGCCTGGTTGAGCTCGGGAAAGGTCATCACCTCGATGCGCGGCTGCACGTTGGGCGCGCGCCGCTTCAGCATGGCGATGGCCTGCGGCAGCTTGCAGTCGGGATGGCCCAGCGCATGCTCGACCACGCCCAGCGCCAGCGGGCCGGACAGCACGCCGTGCACGGCGTCGATCTCGGGCCGGATGCGCTCCAGCGAACGCAGCGCGCCGGTGGCCAGCTTGAGCGCCACCTCGCCTTCGGGCGTGAGCCGAAAACCCGCGGGGCCGCGCTCGCACAGGCGCACGCCGAGGCGTTCCTCGACCTCGCGCACGTGGCGGCTGATGGAAGCCTTGGACATGTGCAGCAGCTTCTCGGCGGCCGCAAAACCGCCCGCCTCGGCGACATTGCAGAACACCCGCAGCGAGCGCAGGTCGCGTTCATCGAAGTCCAGCCTGATCATTGAGGGGTTTCCTTTGCCGGCCGTAAAGTCTTGGAAAATGAAACTATACCCCCAAAAGAATCATTTTTTATTCCCTGCACCGCTGGCTACAGTGCATCCAACACGGCGCACCGATCGCTCAGCGACGGCGCCGCCGCCCGGATCTCTCCACAAGGATGCCCAGCCATGGAAAAACTCACCGTCGCGCCCCGTACCGGCCACCCCACCCTGCTCTACTCCGAACTGGTCACCGACTTCACCGACCTGAAGTGCGACATCGCCGTGCTCGGCATGCCCTTCGGCGCCGCCTACACGCCGCGCCAGTACAGCAATGACCAGACCAACGCGCCGCAGGCGCTGCGCGACCTGACCGACCGCATGGTGCGTCATCCCACGCACTACGACTTCGACATCGACGGCCCGCTGCTGCAGGAGCGCGACGACATCCGCTTCATCGACTGCGGCGACGTCATGCCCGACCTGAACGATCCCGAGGCGCACAAGCGCCGCGCCGAAACTGCGGTCCGCCAGATCCTGCGCGGCGGCGGCATGCCCGTCGTGCTGGGCGGCGACCACGGCATCACCAACCCGGTGCTGCGCGGCTTCGACGAAGTCGGCCCGGTGACGCTGGTGCACATCGACGCCCACCTCGACTGGCGCGATGAAGTCAACGGCGTGCGCGACGGCCTCTCCAGCGTGATCCGCCGCGCCTCCGAATTGCCCTTCATCAAGAACATCGTGCAGATCGGCCTGCGCGCCCAGGGCAGCGGCCGTCCCGCCGACTACCGCGCGGCCAAGGAATGGGGCGCCGACCTGATCAGCGCCTACGAGCTGCACGACATCGGCATGGACGCCGTGCTGGCGCGCATCCCCGACGGCGGCAACTACTACCTGACCATCGACGCCGACGGCCTGGACTGCGCCATCATGCCGGCCGTCGACGGCCCGGCGCCCGGCGGCGTGACCTTCCTGCAGGCGCGCAAGCTGATCCACGGCCTGGTCAAGAAGGGCCGCGTGGTGGGCATGGACATCGTGGAAATCCAGCCGGCCAAGGACAACGCCAGCAAGATCAGCTGCGTGACCGCCGGCCGCCTGATCGTGAACCTCATCGGCGCGACGATTCGCGCCGGCTATTTCGACAAGAAGTAAGACCTCCTTCACTCACCCATCGGGACTAGACATGGCACACACACGCATCCGCAAGTTCAATACCAAGGCAACCTATCCGGAGCAGAAGATCGACAACGACCTCTGCCAGGCCGTTGTCGCGCGCGGCACCATGGTGTTCCTGCGCGGCCAGATCGGCCAGGACCTGGACACCTCCGAAAGCGTCTGCATCGGCGACGTGCGCGGCCAGACCGAGCAGGCGATGAAGAACATCGACATGCTGCTCAAGGAAGCCGGCAGCAAGCTGGAGCACATCTGCAAGGTCACCATCTACATCTCCGACCCGCGCTTCCGCGAAGACGTCTACCTGGTGGTGGGCAAGTGGCTCAAGGGCGTGTTCCCGGTCTCCACCGGCATCGTGGTCACGGCCTTCGCCCGCCCCGAATACCTGGTCGAAGTCGACGCCACCGCGGTCATTCCCGACTGAGCCCGCATCGTCCGGCTGAGTCGCCGTAACTTCTCTGGTAAGTAGCAGTACTTTGGGCCGCATCTCCGATGCGGCCTTTTTTTATGCCCGGTGCGGGCGGCTCGGCGCCGTTATCAAGGTGCAGGGAACAATGCGCGATGTGCAGTGCAATGTGCACGCGCATGCCGACGCTCCGGGCATGCCGGATCCACGAGCGCTTGAAGGGAGTTTTCAGGAAGGCGAAACGCGGGTTTCGCGGAAGGGATGAATCTGCTGCATCGCGGCAGCGGCAGGCGCGGGGCCTGCCGCCGGGCGCGGAATATCACTGTCGGCGGTTGTCGGCATCCATCGTGAGGCCGGAATACAGGCTGCAGCATTGCGGCTGGCCGCGATGCGAACCCGTGGTCAGGTCTCCCGAATCGTTCAGGTAATCGAGCAGCTTGCGATAGAGCTTTGCGATGTATTTCATGACACACCCCCGTTTCTTTGCATTGGGTTGGTACAGGTACCGCCTGGCATTCTCCGGAGCCGCGCGATGGCGATGCTCCTTTGAAATTGTTTATAACATTTATTCTATGCCCGGCCCGGGCGGCCGTCTATCAGGAAAATTCCTAAACGCGCCGGGCTGTTGCCCTTGCGCCTCATGCACATCAGGCGCGCCCGACGCGTCAGGCGCCGGCATGCAGCAACAGCCATTGCCGGAAGACCTGCATGGCGGTGGTCTCCTGCCTCGATTTCAGCCGTGTCAGCCAGTAGGCGCCGGCTTCGATATGCGCTTCGAAAGGACAGACCAGGCGTCCCTGCCGCAGTTCCCGCTCGAACATCAGCACCGGCAGCAGCGCCACGCCGGCCTGCTGCGCCGCGGCTTCGGCCATGGTCAGCGAGGAGTCGAAGACGAAGCCGCGAATCGGCGGACAAGGCGCGCCGGCGGCGGCGAACCACTCGTTCCATTCGTCGCTGCGGTAGGAGCGCAGCAGCGTCTCCGAGGCCAGGTCGGCCGGGCGTCGCAGGCGCGCGGCGATCTCCGGCGCGCACATCGGCGACAGCGGCGCGCTGAACAGACGTTCAGCATCCGTGCCGTGCCATGCACCGTCGCCAAAGCGGATCGCGTAATCCAGCCCCTCGCCGGCAAGATCCACGCGATTATTGTTGGTCAACAGGCGCAGGTCGACGAAGGGATAGGTCTGCTGGAATTCGCGCAGGCGCGGCATCAGCCAGCCCACCGCGAAGGTGCCGACCACGCCCAGGGTCAGCACCTCGCGCTTGCGGCCGTTCTCGAACTGCGCCAGCACGGTGCCGATGCGGCCAAAGGACTCCGCCACCACCGGCAGCAGCGCCAGCCCCTCGTCGGTCAGCGCCAGTCCGCGCGGCAGGCGCCGGAACAGTGCCGCGCCCAGCCGCTCTTCCAGGTTCTTGACCTGCATGCTGACCGCGGTCTGGGTCACGTTCAGTTCATCGGCGGCGCGGGTGAAGGAGAGATGCCGGGCCGAGACTTCAAAGGCGCGCAGGGCGTTCAGGGGCAGATACATGAGGAGCTCCTGTCATCAGATTTTCTTGGGTCTTGCGCCAATTATCGTGAATTGCGAGCCGATGCGCCACTGCCTATCATCTGGGCTTTCACACCGAGACCTCAGAGGAGAAACCATGCTTGGCAGACGAAATTTCCTGGCGCTGGCGGGCCTGGCGGCGGGCGCGACGATGACCGGCGCCTGGGCGGCGGGCGGCAAAACCACTAGTAAATCTTTTGGATCCAAGGCTTTTGTCAACAAGATGGCCAGGCTGGAGGCCGACGCCGGCGCGCGCCTGGGCGTGTCCATCGTCAACACCGGCAGCGGCCAGGCCTGGGGCTACCGCGCCGACGAGCGCTTCCCCATGTGCAGCACCTTCAAGTTCCTGGCGGCCGCCGCCGTGCTCAAACGCGTCGACCGCGGCGAGGAGCGGCTGGAGCGCCGCATCGTCTACGGCAAGGAAATCCTCCAGGAATACTCGCCCACGACCGCCAAACACGTCGGCGGCGACGGCATGTCGATCTCGCAGCTGTGCGAGGCGGCCATGACGCTGTCCGACAACACCGCCGCCAACCTGATGCTGGACACCATGGGCGGCCCGGCCGGCCTGACCGCCTTCATCCGCACGCTGGGCGACGGCGAAACCCGGCTGGACCGCAACGAGCCGACCCTGAACGAATCCATCCCGGGCGACCCGCGCGACACCACGACCCCGGCCGCGATGACGGCCGACCTGCGCCGCATCGTGCTGGGCGATGCGCTCAACCCGGCCTCGCGCATGCTGATCACCGACTGGCTGGTGCGCAACAAGACCGGCGACAAGCGCGTGCGCGCCGGCCTGCCGGCGTCCTGGAAGGTCGGCGACAAAACCGGCACCGGCGACCAGGGCAGCACCAACACGGTCGGCGTGATCTGGCCGCCCACGGGCGCGCCGCTGCTGTTCGCGGTCTACCTCACCGAAACCCGGGCCTCCGACACCGTGCGCAACGGCGTGCACGCGGCAGTGGGCAAGCTGATCGCCCAGGAGATCGCCTGACGCTCCGTGACATAATGCGCGGCAAAGCTGCGGCCTTCCTGCCGCACTTCCCGTACATTCGCACCGGAGTCGCTGCATCCATCCGTGCAGCATGAGGAGACGTCATGAGCATCCACAGCATCAGCCTGGCCACGCTGGCCCTGTTTTCGATGGTGGCGCTGGCGACCATCGCCACGCCCGGCCCGACCGTGCTGCTGGCGTTTTCCAACGGCGCGCGCCTGGGCGTGAAGCGCGCCCTGCCCGGCATGTTCGGCGCGGTGGCGTCGGACTGCGTGCTGGTGGCCTCGGTCGCGGTCGGCCTGGGCGCGCTGCTGGCAGCGTCCGAATTCTGGTTCTCGGTGGTGAAATGGGCCGGCGCCGCTTACCTGGCCTGGATCGGCCTGCGCATGCTGCGCTCGGGCGGGATGGATTTGTCGGTCGATGCCGGCGAACCCAGAAGCGGATCGCGGCGCGTGTTCATGAAGTCCTTCCTGGTGGCGGTGACCAACCCGAAGGGGTATCTGTTCTGCTCGGCGCTGCTGCCGCAGTTCATCGACAGCGCGATGCCGCAGGCGCCGCAGTACCTCGCGCTGGGCGCGGTTTTCTGCGCCATCGATTTCGCCATCATGTTCGCCTATGCGCTCATCGGCGCGCGCGCCGTGAGCCTGCTGCGCCGGCGTGCCCTGCTGTGGATGGACCGCACCTGCGGCGCCATCCTGCTGGCGCTGGCCGGCTCGCTGGCGCTGTATCGCCGCGGCAACTGAGCGCCGCGGTCTTCGCGTCACAGGCTTAGCTTCGCCGGCCTCAGCCCGCGAAATTCAGCGACACCGCCCCCACGCCTTCCAGCGTCGCCTCCACCAGCGTACCGGCGCGCGCGTTGTGCAGCCCGGTACACGAACCGGTAGTGACGATCTGCCCCTTCTTCAACGGCATGCCGCGCACGGCGCAATGCCGCGCCAGCCAGGCCAGCGTGCTCCACAGGTCGGCCGGATTGCCGCCGGTGGTGCGCGCCGCCTGCACGCCGTCGATGGTCAGCGTGGCGACGACCGCGCCCAGCTCGGGCGTCGTGGCCGGCATGGCGACGGCGGGCCCGACCACCAATGCGCCGTGGCTTTGCAGGTCGGCCATGGAGGCCCAGGGGTTTTCGCAGGGCAGCTTGCCCAGGCGGGTTTCCACCACTTCGATGGCCGGCATCATGGCGTCGAATACCTGGATCAATTCTTCCCGCGCGGGCAAGGCCTTGCCCGGGTCGAAGTCGCGCCCCACCCGCAGCGCCAGTTCCACCTCCAGCCCGCGCAGGCGCCATTGCCGCCCGGCCAGCTTCACGCCGGACTGGAACACGCAGGATGCCGGCAGCGGCGAACAGGCCGGCTCGGAACCGTCGCCCCGGCTGCCCACCTTCCAGCCGCCCACCGGCCCCAGCCGGAGGAGCTGCGCGTCCTGCACCGCATAGGCGGTGGCCGCGTCGCCCACCGCCAGGCGGCGCCAGTCGAGCACGACGCCGCTGTTGCGGGCGTCCAGCAGAAGTTGGGTGGCAGCGTGGATGTTCATGTTGGTCTTCTCCGGCGACATCGATAGGCAGCGCGCATTGTACGCGTACGGCAGGCGCAAGGCAGCGTATCAAACTGACAACGCGAACGTGCTCCGCCTCCAGGACTGCCTGCCTTGCCGTCCTCAACGCCTCAGCAGTCGCTTCTCCTCGTCGGTCAACCGGGCTTGTTGCAGATCCGAGATGGATTCCTGCCCCAGCACCTGGACCGGGCTGTTGTTATGGGCGCCGCTGCCCCATTGACGGGCTTGGCCGAAGCGCCGTCGTTGCCAAATCCCAGCACCCGCAGCCTGCATCTATCTGCACCGCGAGTGGAATTTTGTTGCGGTCTTTGACGCCCGCAAACGTCTAAGTCATAAGAGCAGTGAGAATCGCTGCCGCGCATTTCCGCAAACGCAGAAGCAATCCCATGAAGACATTGACCCCATCTCGCCCTCCAGCCGCCAGGCCCGATTCGGGTCGCCCGCTGCTGACGTGGCGCAAGTCGTGGTGGACGTGGTCGCCCTTTGTCTGGTGCGCGGCCAATCTCAGCGCGCCGACCTTGTGGTGCCTGGGCCTGATGCTCTATGCCGATGCGCGCTGCGACCGGCCGTTCTTCTGGTGGTCTCTGCCGCTGGCGGTAGGCCTGGCCAACGCCGGCGCCGTAGCGCATCTCAAGGCGCGCCATGCGGCCGGCGACTGCTTTACCCGCCGTGCCGCCGGCCGCGCGTATCTCGGCATGGCGGTGCCGGTCAATATGCTGCTGGCCCTGCTGCTGGCCTGGCGCTCCGGGATACTGAGCGATATCGCGCCGCCGATTGCCGCAACGCCGGCATCGGCAACCGCCCTCGTACTTGTCGTGGCGCTGCTGTTTGCATTGGCTTCCCATGCGCTGACTTCACTGGTACTGCCCTGGTTGACGCTGGCAAGCGCCGCAAACCTCCGTTCCCGGTGAGACGGGTCCGTGTCAGCTTGACTGCGGGCTGACGCGCCTGGAGCGCATGCCCGCCTCCTCCCTCGTGCATCGTCGCCCGGTCCATGGTTTCCTCATTCAATGCGGTCGGCTGCGTTACTCCATCAATGCGCGACGTTAACGTCGGCAATGTGACCCGTGCCTGCGGTATGTCGACGCGACAAGGCATGTCACGGCGAGCCTTCATCGTCCGCAAGAGACGGTTCGGCAACGCTCGCGATCAGCTCCAGGATCTCCGGCAGCGCCAACTGGCCGGTGCTGGCCTGCAACCTGGAACGCGCCGCGCGCCATTGCGCCACCGCACGGGCGCGACGATGCTGGGCCGAGATCACGCCGGATTGGGATTGCAGCAGTTCTCCGAAGCGGGCGTCTCCTGCCTTCATCCGCGTGTGGGTATGCGCCAGCGCTTCCCGGGCGGCGGCCAGCGCCTGCGCGGAGGCCGTCAGTTCCTTCAGTGTTGCGGAAGTATCCTCATGCGCCTTGAGCACATTGGCGAGCGCTTGTCGGCTCATCTTCTCGTTCTCCGTCGTCGTCATCTGTGCCGCCGGCGCCCGTCGGCGGCGCCAGCTCATCGAACGCATCGCTTCCGGCCACGCTCCAGCCTGCAGGCCCTGTTGCGCGACCCTGGTCCGGCACCGTCATGGTTATTGGCGAACTCCCATGCGGCATCGTCACGCGCAATTGCTGTGCTTACCTGGCAGCCGTCGAGTCCGGAAAGTCCAGCGACAGCTGCAGCATGATCGGCTGGCGCATGTCGGGTGGCGGCGGCTCCGGCAGCGGCCGCGACATCAGCAGCTTGCGGACTTTGGCGTCGGCGCCGGCGTCGCCCACCGTGGGAACATCCAGCCGTTCGACCAGGCCGCGCGGGCCGACCCATACGCGCGCCACCATGGGTTGCAGCGGTGGTTGGCCATCCTTGAGAACGCGATCCTGCAGCCAGGTATGCAGCTGCACCACGTTCTCGTCCTGCGGGTCGCTGAGCCATTCGGCGAATTGGTTGCCGACCATCTCGGCATAGCTGATCCAGTGCTGCGGCACCGGCGCGGCCGGCGGGGCAGCCTCGGAGGGCAATCCCGTAGCAAGGCCGACACCGGCCAGCAGACCCAGCACCCATTTCACCACGCGATTCTTCACGAATTTATTCTCCATACCACAATACAGATTGTGTGCAGTCTGCAGCGCCGGCGGACAGACTCTTCAGCCGCAGACGATGCCCACGGCAAGGGTCGAGGCGCGCGAAGCCGGTGACTGCAAGCTGCTGAGTTGCGCCTGCCGGCTCTGCGCGAACGGGATTCCGGCCTGCGACAAGAACCGGGCGATCTCGCTGCCGGGCACGGCGCGAACCAGCGTGGCCATGCCGGCGCGGCTTTGCGCATGCGACACGCTCAGTTCACCGCCGACGCCGCCGCTGCCCGCGGCAACGCGTTCCACGACGATGCCCAGCAACAGGCCACCGCCATCAAGCACGGCGCTGCCGCTGGTGCCCGGTTTGGCGCCCGACACCATCTGCAGCGAGCCAGGCTGGCCGGGAACCGTAAGTGCGTTGCCCAAGAGGCGCGCCCGGTCGGGCAGATGCTGCAATTCGGCGTAGGCCTCGCTGAACACGGCAATGCTGTGTTCGGCCGGCGCCGGCAATTCGCTGAACGTAGCGGCCAGCAAAGGCTTGAGCGTCGTGCGCAGCACGGCGACGTCATCCTCGTTGCTGACGGCTGCGATCTCGGCTGTGGCCACTTTGCCGTGCTTCACAACGAAAATCTGCTTGCATTCGCTGACCGCATGGCGGGCGGTCAACACATCGCCGTGCATGTTGATGAACACGCCGCTGGCTTGCACCACCGGCGCCATGACCATCGGCGACGCCGCTACCGCGGCTGGCGCCAGCGGCCACATTGTCGCCAGCAAATGCGACGTCGCTATCGCCGCGCGTAAACAGCTCCCCAGCCGGTTCCGCATGCTTCGCCCCCCTCCGTTGCGCCCGCGCCCCACGGCGCGCGGCCCCACCGGAACTATAACGCGCCGGCGAGGCGACGGGCCGACCCAGGGTTCAGGCCACGGGCGCTTCCTGCGCGAGGCCTTGCTGCTGTTGCCGCTCCTGTTCGCCAGCCGGGACGGAGCCCTGGTCGACGGCATTCTTGGCAGCGTCGAAATTACGCAAGTACAAGAACAGCTGGCCCATCATCTGCGTCCACAATTGCATGGTCATGGCCAGATGGTTCGGGGTGACGCCGCCGGCCACGATCACGTCCATTTCCAGCGAAATCATATCGCCATGCTGCACCAGGCGAGCGAAGCGCTTGGCACGGTGCCATTCGGCGATCAGGCCCTCGGGCAAGGCGCCTTCCTGCACGCGCAGCGGGCAGCTGAGCGTGAAGTCGATGTACTTGCCGGCTTCGCTGGAGGCGTTGCCCCACAGCACCTGGAAGCCCACGCCGTGGCTGGCGCTGTGCACCATCGGCAAACCGTTCTGTTCCAGCATGGTGACGGCACAGCCCACCGCCTTGATGGCATCGGCGATCTGATCCGGCGTGACGGTGAAGATCAATTCAGGGGCGGCAACGGCGTTGCTGTCGGCGGCTTTTTCGGTAGTCTTGCTCATGTCGTTTCCTTGTAAATGATGATTCGGTATCTCAACTGAGATGCAGTCGGATCATGCGGTTCAGTTGGCTTTTTGCAGGGCCGCGTCCAGTGCTGCGGTGTCGATGTTGACGCGTTCGGCCGGCGCCAGCTTGGAGAGATAGTCTTGCAGCAGCTGTTGCTGGCGCTGTTGGCGCAGCGCCAGCTTCAGGCGCGGGGTCATCTCTTCGAGGGTGGCGGTGCGCGCCGGTTGCTGATCGAGCAGCTTGATGACATGGAAACCGGCAGCCGCTTGCACCGGTTCGCTGACCTGGCCGACCTTCAGTTTGCTGACGGTGTCGCGCACTTCCGGCAGCATGCCTGCCAGCGGCAAGGTACCGACTTCGCCGCCTTGTTCGGCACTGGCCTTGTCCTGCGATTCAGCCTTGGCAATGGCGGCAAAGTCGCCGGCGCGCGCCTGCAGCGCCAGCTTTTTCGCTTTTTCGGCGACCTTCTTAGCGTCAGCCGCGTCATTCGGTTTCACCGGCAGGTAAATCTGCGCCATGCGATAGGTGGCTGGCAGATTGAAGCCGGCCTTGGCTTGCTCGTAGGCGGCTGCCACGTCAGCAGCGGCCGGATAGTCTGCCGGCACCTGCGTCACCGACTCCAGGTAGGCGGTGGTGACGATGCGGGCGGTGACATCCTTGACGGCAGCTTCCACTCGCGCCTTGATTTCAGGACGATCTGCCCAACCCTTGCTGCGCGCTTCCTGCAGGACTGCTTCGCTGGTCACGCGTTGGCGCAGCCAGTTTTCCACGCCCTGGCGGTTGCTCTTGGTGGCGGCACGATCGGCCGGCGGCATCAGGTCCAGCATCTTCTGCACATCGGAATCCGGAACGCTGACAGAACCCAGACTCGCCACCACCTTGTCAGCCGCCAGCGCCGGGGCTGCGAAGGCGCCCATCAGCGTTGCCAGCAGCAGGCCGCCGGCAACGCCGCGCGTACGAATGGAGGAAATTTTTGCGGAAGAATATGCTCGTTTCATGGTGTGATCCCGTCAACAGAAAAAAGAAAAATCCGCGCATCCGTAGATGCGCGGCGGTAACGCTTGAATCCGGCCCGGCATGCTGCCCCTATTGTTTTTGCACAGCAGGCTGGGATTGCTGGGCGCCGGAGGCAGCCGCAGGAGGAGCCGGCTGTGCCACTGCGCGCAGGTCGAACTTGCCCTCATACAGTTTGTCGCCGTACTCCTGGGCGATCTGCTCATACTTGACGCGACTCTGCGCGGCGAACGGCTGGCGCGCGGACATGATGGTGCCCATGTCCATGTTTTCGTAGGCCTGCAGGATTTCCTGGCCCACGGAGTACAGCTTGACGTTTTTCTCCGTGCACATTGCGACCGCCTGCTGGTGCTGCTTCTCCTCGCCGGCCAGTCGCTGACGCTCGTTCTCGGATGCACGGGCGATCTTCAACAGGCCGTCATAGGCGCTGCGATACTGCCCCGCTTGCTCATTGGCCTTGGCCAGCGCCTGCTGCTGCGCGACCACTCCCTGCTGACGCGTGCTGCGCTCGGAAGCTAGTTGTGATTTGAGCGCGGCCAACTCCTTGCGCAGTTCGTCGGCTTCCGCGGCCGGCGCCTCCGCCTTTGCGCCAGCCGGCCGAACGCCCTGCCCGCTGGCCTTCAATGCGGCCAGTTCGTTTTGCGCCTCTTGCAGTTGCGTGGTGGTGGCGCGCAGCTGCGCGCGCAGCCGCTCCTCCATGCTTTGCCCCTGCTGTGCGTGTGCCTGGCCGGCCGCAATCAACAGCAGAGCGGCCAGCAGGCATACGCCTTTGTTGATGATCGGATCACGTTTCATCATGCATCCTCAGAAACGGGTGTTGAGTTCAAGCTGCAGCGTGTCGATCGACACCGGCGGACCATACACGGAACGGGTCGCGAACCAGCGGCCGCCCACATAAGTGTTCTTGTCGACCATGTAGTTGGCGCCCAGGTAGTAGCCGCGCGCGTTGGTCCCGCCCTGATGGAAGGTCGAGTCGTTGTAGCCGTCCGGCAAGGCGTCCGGTTCGATGCGCTTGTAGCCGGCCAGCACGTTCCAGTCGCCGCGCACGCTCATGTCCGGACGACCGAAGGTAGCCTGCAGCATGTAGGCGTTGGCGCCGCTCTGGAATTCGGTGACGGTGGTGCCGCCGCTGCCGTTGAAGTTGTTGACGATATTGCCGTTGGCGCGACGGAACATTTCCGCCTGGTCGTAGGCCAGGTTGCGGATGTAGTTGCCGTCCAGGCGCAGACCATAACCGCCTGCAACGCGGGTGTCCCAACGCGCGTTGATATCAAGCAGCTGGAACTTGGAAGCCAGGCCGACGTACTGCGGCATCGGGGTGCTGGCCGGTCCCGATGGGTCAAGCGCGATGTTGCGCAAGAGCATCAGGGTATTGCCCTTCTGCATGAAGGCCGGACGGCTCCAGTCGGTATCGCAGCCATCCGCGCCGGCGTAGAGTTGGCAGGAGCTGGAGACACGGCCTTCGATGTTCTTGAAGTCGTAGTAGGCCAGCGCGCCGCGCAGCTTGTTCTCCGGATTGAGCTTCCAGTCGGCGCCGACCTGTGCGCCCAACAGCCACTTGGTCTGGCTGGACATTTTGCTCTGGCTGCGGCTGGGGTTGTTGTCCGAGGAATACTCCAGCGGAATAATGCCCAGCGTGCCGAACAGCGAGATATCGGTATTGGCCAGCGGCTTGGAGAATTTCGCTGCCACGCCGTCCAGATTCAGATCGCTGGAGAACAGCATGTCGGTGCTGTAGAACGGATTGCCCATGCGCCCGCCGGTGACGCTCACCATGTCATTGAAGCGATAGGTGATCCAGGCCTGGTCGAGCCAGATGTTTTTCTTGCTCATGCCGCCGCCCAGGGTCTGGGTCGTGGAAACCGGGCTGTCGTCGCTGCCGGTGGCCAGGCGGACGCCGGCCTGCACGGACTCGGACACATCGGCGATCACCCCCAGGCGGGCGCGCACGCGCATCTGGTTGGCGCGATCCTGCTGGGCGTTGAGCAGCGGCGGCAACTGTATGGGATTGCTGTTCTTGTTGATGTCATATGCGCTGCCGGCGTTCAGGCTGCGCCAGTCGATCAGGGAATCCGTATTGCGGCCGGAATAGAAGCGCGACTCTCCGCGCACGCGCATATCGCCTTCGATGCGGATACGTTTGGTCCACTCCGGCGTTTCGTTGGGCGCAGCCCAGCCTTCGGACTTGGCCTGGGCCATGATCTCTCCCTTCACCTCATCGCGAATCTGGTCGCGAACGCTGGCCGAAATATACGGCACGCGCACGTCGCCAGGTTCGAGCTTGGGGCCGGCGGCCGGTGCGGCGGCCGCCACCTGGCGCGCCTGCTGCGCTGCCGCCATGGCTTCGGTCTGGGCCTGCGCCAGCAGCGCCTCGCCCACGTCCTTCTTCAGGGCGCCGGTTTCGATCAGGCCGCGAATCAGCTTGACCATCGCAGAATCGCCAGTCGCCGCGCTCTGCGCATGCACGGCCCCGGTTGCGCACAGCATCGCAGCGGCCAGCGCCAGCATCGGAAGGCGCGCAGCGCCGCACGGGCGGCCTGGCGCCGCGTTGAGATCATTGCCGCGCACGGCAAGATGATGGGTGGGGAATTTCATCGCTTCTTTCAAATAGTGAAGTGAGTTGAATCGTGGTGTGCCTACAATGGCCTGCTGGGGCATCATGGCCGGCGTCCCTTGATGGAAATGCGGGCGGGCGAATGCCAGGATGGCGGCGGCGCTTCGTCTGAACGGTAATCGCGCGCCATGGCCAGTACCGCTTCATCGGTCTGGGTGTTGCCTGTGCCCTGCACCAGCTGCACGCGCGTCACCTTGCCGCTGTTGTCGAGCCAGATGTCCAGGCGAATATCCTCAAACACCAGGCGACGGGTACGCTCGTCGCGGGCGAAGGCCTGCTGCAAGGCATTCGAGAAGTAACGCGCGTAAGAACCCGAACCCAGGCCGCCACCGCCACCGGTCATGCCGCCGCCGCGTCCGGCGCCGATACCGAAGGCATCCGTGCCGGCCTGCGCCGCGCTGTCCATGGTGACCGGGTCGCCCATGTCCTTGTTCGGGCTGGGCGTGCTGTCGTCCTTGGGCGCTTCGGCCGGAGTGGGCTCCGGCTCATGCACTTCCGGCTTGACCTTGTCGGGCGTCGGCTCCGGCAACTTTTCCGGTTCCGGCGGCGGTGGTGGCGGTGGCGGCGGGACCATCAGCATCGGCGGCCCGGCGACTTCGCGCCTGGTCGCCGCCGTGCCGCTCAGCAGGTGCCATACCGTGGCCACCAGCACCGCCAGTACGGCCAGACCGATCACCGGCGCGATCCAGCGACGTCCGCGGATGTCCGCGCGCGGCCTGCCCTGCACTGGGGGGAGATCGCTCATTTTCAAACTAGCCCCCTGCGTTCGGCTTGCCGGTGACCAGGCCGATCTGGTTGAGCTCGATCTTGCGCAACAGATCAAGCACTTCGATCACCTTGGCGTACTGCACCGACGCATCGCCGCGCACGATCACCGGGAAATCCGGTGTCAGCGCCTTCTCGGTGCGCAGGCGCTCTTCGAGTTCGCTCAGGCTCACCGGGTAGGCGTCAAGAAACACCTGGCCGCCGTTATCGATGGTGATCGCCTTGGTCTTGGGCTTTTCCAGCGCCACTGCGGCGCTGGCCTTGGGCAGGTCGACCTTCAGGCCTGGAATGCTGGCGTTGCTGGTGAGGATGAAGATCACCAGCACCACCAGCAACACGTCCACGAAGGGCGTGATATTGATGCCGCTGCTGCGCTTCTTGACGCCGAAGCGTGAGTGGTTCGCCATGATTGCTCTCCCCCGATCAGGCGCGTTGCAGCGCGGCGTGCACCTGGCGGCCTTCGCCTTGCTCTTCGGCCAGGCGCGTGGCGAACTCGTCGACAAACACGGCCATGTCGGCGGCGATGGCGTCGGAACGGGAGGCCAGCCAGTTATAACCAAACAGCGCAGGAATCGCGACGCCCAGGCCAGCTGCCGTACACAGCAGCGCAGCCGCCATGCCCGGCGCCACCGAGTTGATGTCCACCGCGCCGGCCATGGCCGCCACCACGAACACCAGCATGATGCCGATCACGGTGCCGAACAGGCCGACGTAAGGCGCCCCTTCGATGGTGGTCGACAGCCACACCATGCGTTTGGCCATGCTTTCGTTCTCGCGCACCATCACGCCGTCCATGGCGGCGCGGATGGCACCGATGGTGGAGTCGGAGACGGCGTTGAGATCGTAGCCACGCTCGTGGCGGCGGCGCATTTCATCCACCGCTACCGAATACAGACGCCACAGCGAGGACTGCGCCCGCACCTCTTCCGGCACGCGGTTGTTGCGAGCCAGCACGTCCAGCGAGGCGCCGGCGGTTTCGCGGAAATAATCCATGAAGGCTTCGTTGGCGCGGGAAGTCATGCCAAAGCTGCGTCCCTTGCCGATCATGATTGCCCACGAGCCGGCCATCATCAGGCCCAGCAGGCACACCACCACCCATGCATCCACCGGCATGGCGGCAAGAATGAAACCGAAGTGGCTCTTGCCGGCCTGCTTTTCATCGGCGCCGTAGCTCACCAGGCGGGACTGGCCGCCTTGCGACACGGCGTCGGCCAGGATCGACGCATCGCTGCGCGCTACCTTGGACAGGCGAACTTCATCCATCGCGCCGGCGAATGGCGCCAGCTTGCCACCGCTGACATCGGCGCCGATGCCGGCTGCCACGTTGAACGCCGGCAAAGCCGCCGCCAGCGAGACCGACGGCCGGCCATTGACGTACAACGCCAGGTTCTGGGCATCGGCCTTCACCGTGATATGCGACCACTGGCCGACTTGGATCGGCTGCCCCGGATTGCTGCGAGCGCCATTGACCTCGACGAAGGGCACGCCGTTGTCGATGCCGATGACCAATGCGCTGGCGCCATTGCGACGGGCATAAACGACCTGGTTGGCGCCGAGTTGGTCCGGACGCACCCACGCCGAGAACGTGAAGCTGCCACCGGCGGCCAGCGCCAGCGACGGCGAGGCCGGCAACATCAGCGCTTCGCCCGAGAAGCGCGCGCCCTTGCCGATCACGGTGCCGTCCACGCTGACCACGGCGCTTTGGCCGTTGTTGCCGAACGCCGTGCTGTCGCGCGGCGCGACGTTGGCCTCATTGAAGTGATAGACCAGCGTGTAGTCCGGATCGAAAGTGCGCTGGCCATTGGAGGCCGGAGGCGCCTTGGGATTGCCGTAGTACATCCATACCTGCTGCGGGGCGCCGGCCGGCAAGGCCGGCATGTCGACCCAGATCAGGGCGATGCCCAGCAAGGGATCGAACTGTTCGATCTGGTAGTTCAATACCGTCTTGTCATCGCTGGCGATGAAGCGCAGGTCGTTGCCGCTTTCGTTGACGCCTTCAAAGCTGAAGTTGCCGGTATGCAGGCGCAGCAGCACCGTCACGCGGCCGGCGTCGGCGCCGAGCGCCGCGCCTTGCGGTCCGGCATCGAGCGTGAGCGGCTTGCGATATGCCCAATCGGGCTGCCACCAGGCGTGGGCAAGGTTGGGAAGGATTGCGCCGGCCAGGGCCAGCAGCACAAACAGGATGCGTCTCATAGCAAGGTTCTCCACAAGCTAGTTCTGAATTGATTGAATTGGAAAGAAGGCTCAGTAGTTGGCGTTCACGCTGAAGTTCAGGCGCCAGTCATGCGCCTCGGTGCGTGCCACTTTCTTGAGCGGATAAGCCAGGTCGAGCTTGCCGCTGACGCGTTGCATCAACGTGAAATTGGTGCCGATGCCCACCGAGGCCAGGTTGAAGCTGTCGTTCTGTTCCGGCAGCGGATCGCGCAGGCGCAGGTAGCCGCCATCCGTGAAGGCATAGACGCGCCAGTTTTCGACCCATGGATTGAGCAGGGCCAGGGGACGCGAGCGCAATTCCAGCGAACCGACCAGACCGTAGTCGCCGGTGGCCTCCGCCGACAGATAACCGCGCACCGAGCTGGCGCCGCCGGCGGCCATCTGCTCGGTGGAAATCAGCGCCGAGTCCGTCATCTGCGCGGACAGGCGCACGCCGAGTTGCTCATTGCCGGGCAAGGTGTAGGAGCCGTTGAGGTCCCCCTTGAACAGCGTGAAGCTGGGCGAAGACTTGTAACGCTTGTAGTCGAACTGGGTGTCGTTGCTGCCATAGCCGAAGAACCTGCTGGTGCCCGACACCATCGACAGGTTTAGGCCGTACTGGCTCTTCTCTCCCTGGCGAAAGCCGCTATAGGCCAGCGTGATCGGCGCGTAGCGCAGCGGCACGTCATCGCCGGTGGCGCCCAGGCGCAGGCCTTCCTTGTTGTCCTTGAAGTCGATCCCGCCCGAAAACGAGTGGTACCACTCGCCCGTGGTCGGCACCGTATATACCGCCTTGACGCCGACCGAATGCCCCTTGCCCAGCACGCTGGTGCCGCCGACGGTAGAGACGTTGCTGTTGGAAACGTAGCCGGAGGCTTCGATGCTCCAGTTGGTGCCGCGCAGCGGCGCCGAGTAGGAGGCCGACCACACACGGGTTTCGTTGAAATCCTGCGGCGTCCCGAAGAAGCTCAGCGACAGGCTATGCCCCAGTTGCCACAGGTTGTCGTAGCCGATACTGGCGGAGGCGCGCAGATGATGGGTATCTGCACTGTAGTCGTTGTTGAGCCCAACGCTGCCGCGCCACGGGCTGCTGTCGTCCACCTTCAGGTCGACGTCCATGGTGCCGGGCACCGCGCCCTGCTTGACCAGCGGCATCACCTGGCGCTTCCCGCCGCGATTAAGTGCCGTCAGCTCGGCCTGGGCCTGGGTGAAATCGGGCACATCGCCTTCCTTGAGCGCGGGCACCTGATTGCGGATTTCGGCTGGCGAATTGTACTGAGCGCCGACCACGCGCACGCGGCCGACCTTGGTCTCGCTCACTTGCAGAAAAACGATGCCTTCGTTGACCTGCTGCTCGGGCAGGTCGACATAGACCGACTGATAGCCTTTGGCGTTATATGCCGCCAGCAGCGCATCGCGGGCATTCTCGATGTCCTTGAGCGTGCGCTTGGGACCGAGAAACGGCGTCACGGCCTTCTCAATAGTGCGCGCATCGAGCACCGTATTGCCGCGCACGATGTATTCGCTGATATCGACCTGGCGCGTATCAGCCTGCGCCGCAGCCGGCACGGACTCCGGAGCTTGCTGCGCCAGCACGCCGCCGTGCCAGCCGATGCCGGCCGCGCCCAGCAGGGCCAGGCACATCCGGCTCAGTCGTCCGGTGTCCCCTTTGCTACTTCTGTTTCTTACACTGCGTGCGGTTTCTTTTGCGATTTCGTTGGCATTGCGCATATCTGAAAATCCCACCCCTTTTTTGGCATTCTGTGCGGTGCGCCGGCGTGGCCCGGTCGCATCGCTGATCGCCGTCTCAAATCCGGCATTTAGAAGCAAGACGATTGGCGGCCGCACGATCCGCCAAATGTCATCAAACTTTCATAATTCTTTTATCGGGAGACCGAGGCCCTGCCCTCCCCTGGTTTCCCGTTCTCTCGCAAGAGCCTGCCGTCCGTCCGGACGAGCTATGAATACCTAGACGGCGCACGCTTGTCGGGACTGCGGTTTGTCATCAAACTTTCATAAAAAGCCACTCCTGAAACAACAATCCCTGCGAAAAGGAGGCTATGCCTCCTCTTCGCAGGGAAAACGGGGCACCCGCACGCCCCTGCTGCCGGCCCGCGATCGGCCGGCAGCATCAATGCATCAAGGCCTCAGCGCGTCAGCGCCCGGCGCTCGGCGGGCGACAGCGCCTGCATCTGCGACGCGCCAAGCTCCCCCGCGCCAAGCACCTGCACAACGCCGTCAGGCTTGTAGCCGGACGTGGTGATATTGGCCGGCGCCTGCGCGCCCTGGTCGCCAAAGCCCAGCACCCGCACCGTAAACACCGACGGCAAGTTCTGCCTTGCCGCAGCGCGATCGCGCGCCATGGCATCCTGCGCGGCCACCGCCGCCGAGCTGGAGGCAGCGCTGGCATTGGTCAATGCGCCCACGTTCACCGCCGCCACTGCTGGTAGTCCGGAAGACTTGCCTTGCACCTGGATGTTGGCCGCGTTCATCACTTGCAACGCCGACACGTTGACGTTGCCGGAGACACGGATGCCCGCTTCGCCGGCGTCGATGGTGCCCAATGGCGCGATCAGGTCAACGTCGCCGGGCGCGGCCTCGGGAATCGGCGCCAACGTTGCGATGCCCGCTCCCGAACTGGGTGTCGCCGGCGCCAGCGTCACATTGCCCCACTGGTCGTATACGCGCTTGGGCGGGGTATAGATTTGCGTGGTCTTGGAACCGCGACCGGCGTTGATATCGCCCTGCTCGGTCCAGGCGAAGATATCGCCGCCGAAGGTGGTCATGATGCGGGACAGGCCAAGCAACAGGCTGCGCTCGCTGAACAGCTGGATGTCGCCCTGCCCCTGGGTGATCAGGCCGGCTGTCGATGCCGGAACCGGCCCTTGTACGCCCACCACGATCTGGCCGCCGGGCGCCAGCATCTGGATGTCGCCGCCGAAGTTGGTATGCACCCCGGCATCACCGAAGAGGGTGATGTCGCCGCGCCGGCTGATGACCGCGCCGTCGGCGGCGTTGTCCGGGAACAGCGTGGCAATCATGTTGCGCCCCCGCAGGTAGGACGCGAAGCGTTGGCTGTCAGGATTGGTATATTCGCGGCCGCCTTCGCGCAATTCGCTGTAATAGACGCCGCGCAGGAAAGCGCGCTGCTGTTCGGGTGCGAGGCTCTTGAAGTAAGCCACGGCATCCGCCCCCTTGCCCGTATAGCCCAGGCGCGCCAACAACCATGCTTCCAGCTCGGCGTTGTAGGTCTTGACTACCTTGCCCGGCTGGCTGGCCAGCGCCAAGGACTTGTCGGCCTGGTTGGCCGGGTTCAGGTACAAGTCGGTGATGGCGCCAAAGTTCACGCCGTTGGCCATGCCGGCCATGACGGCGATATCGGCGCCCGGCCGCGTATCGCCCGGCACAATGCCGCCCAGGCTTACCAGGCTGGCCTTGTTTTCCTGGCGCACGTCGCGTCCGGCATTGACTTCCAGCGTGCCGGGACCGGCCACCTTGAGGTCGGCGTAGATGATGTCGCCGCCGGCTTGCACCAGCGAGATGTCATCAACGTTGTTGTGCACGAACAGGCCCTGGGCATTGACGATGTCGCCGCCGGCCAGGATCCGCGCCGGCAGCGCCGCGCGATACCAGGTCAGCACCCTGCGTCCGCTCTGGGTGGGGTTGAAGGTCTGCACCACGCCGGTCGTCAGGCCCACAATATCGCCTGAACTGGCGTAGAACAGCGCCGCGGCATGATCACCGGCGTGCCTCGGGCTACCGGTAGCAGTATCCGGGCCGAACGCGAACAGCGGGAATGGATCCGTCTGCATCGTATTGACCGGATCGGAAGAATTACTCGAGGCCGTCCCCTCCGCGCTCATGTTGGTCACGCCGACGCTGGCGCCGACGAAGGCAGGTCGGCGGGGGCTGGGCAGAGCGACGTCGGCATTGGACATGCTGATGGCGTAATTGCCGCCATAGATCCCGGTTCCCGCCAGCATTTCCAGCCTGCCCTGCTCGGAGGGGGCCAGCAACAACTGGCCGATGGTGTCGTTGCTGCGAGCGCTGCCGGCAACGCTGTAGCCGTAGTAGATGCTGCCGCTGGCGGCGGTCGCCCTCAGGATCGACGGATAGACCGCCACCAGGTCTGCATGGTTGGAGTTGCCGGCCAACGAGCTGGCGCGGCCATTGACGGCCTGCATCCCCGGCACCAGGTTGCCGCCGGCCGTCAACAGGTTGATGGCCGTCGCCTGCGTCCACAAGGAAAAACCGCTCTTGCCGCCGCCTTCGTACTGGACGCCGTCGAGGGAGAACGGCGTCGAGTTCTGGATGAAGGCGCGTCCAGCATCACCGGCGTCGGCGATCACCAGGTCGCGTCGCGTGTTCACGTTCACGGCGGAGTCTCCCGGCATCAGGGTGATGCCGTTTGCCGCATAGGCAAGGGTACTGACGAATGGATTGACGGCCCTGACTTCGCCCGCATCCATATTGATGCCAGGCAAGAAGGCCGCCAACGTACGGTAGACTTCACGGACATCTCCGATGCTGCCCGCCTCCACCAGGCTGGCGCCGCGCAAGTTGATGACCGCGCCTGCCAGGTCCGGGTTCTGGATACTGTTGCCGCCCACCCCGTTTTGCAGGGCCGCTGCGTTGGGATTGACGTTGCCGGCCACGCGCATATGCAAATCGCCGCCCCCGGTCAAGATCATGGTGCCCGCGCTGGTGACGCGTCCGGTAGCGCCCACGGCGGTCACCAGCGCATCGCTGCGCGCCACGGTGTCATTGCCGCGTCCATTGATGACGCCGGCATCGCCGCCCGCGCTCAGGTTCAGATTGCCCCCGCCCAGGGTGCCCAGGCCGGTGAAACCGGCGACATAGGGCTTGCCGTTTGGATCGGCGGGGTCAGCCGTCCACACGTAGTTGCCGAAGTTGATCCACCACGCGCTGGGGACGGCATCGGCGCCGCCGATGGAACCGCTGCCCTGGCGCCAGAGCCAGTTGCCCACGCCGGCGCTGGCCCACTGCTTGCGCTGGCTTGCCATGGCTTCGCCCCAGACGTCGCCGGTGATATCGCGCCCGGCGCTCACGCTCAGGTTGCCGCCCAGCTCCGGATACCAGGCCTGGTAAGTTGCCAGTGCGGCGCTCAGCCCCGGGTCAGACAAACCGGGAACGCTGCCACCGCTGGTGCCGCGCGCCAGCTGGAAGGCGTCGGCGCCGGCGCCGTTGAGTACCGGCGCGGACTGCGTGCCTGCGGTGTAAACCCCGAACGGCGTACGCATGTTGATGTCGCGCGCGGCGTTGATGCCGATGTCCCCGGTACCAGTCCGCAACACCGAGAACAGCGGCGAGTAGATGCCGGTGGTGATGACGTCCCGTACCGGACTGATGACGACGATGCAGTAGTTCGGCGCCCAGTCGCAGTAGCCGGCTTCCCACATGAACGGCTCGACCGGTTTGCCCGCATAGGAAGAATCGGCAAAGAGATCGTTGGCCCCATCCAGGGTCCACGTGGCGCTGATACGCTTCGGATCGATGGCGCAATTGATGGTGTTGCGGGCGCAGTCGAGTCTGTTGGACCAGGTGTCGTCGATCAGCGTACCCGGAACCATGCCGTAGGTATTTCCCGCGGACCAGACATATCCGCTGCCGCCAGGCAATACGTCGGTACGCTTCACGAAGTGCGCGTCGGCCAGCACCACCGAGCCCTCGGCGCCCGGCGTCGTGGCGCGGCGATCGCTCGCCCCCAGGTCGGCGCCGGCGGTGAACTGCATGCTCCAACTGGTGCTGCCGCGCGGCAGCATCGGCGCCACGGCCCAGTTGCGACCCTGGATGCCGTTGTCGTCCGGGCGCAGGTCGACCGGTGCGTCGTTGATCAACTGGATTTTCGTCAACCCCGGAATGACAGCGCCGCGCTGGAGCGCTGCGGTCGCGGCCATCACCATTTCGGTGGGCAGCGCCACGCCCTTGGGCCAGGTCATGGCCGCGACGTCGATATTGTTGCGCAGGCGCGTTCCGGCATCGAGTTTCATCCCCGGCGTCAGCGAAATCGCGGTCGCGGGAATGGTGCCCTTGGCCACCGCCAGGCTGTTGTCGGCGTTGTAGACATTGGCCGACACCACCACGCCGGCCGCCAGTTCATAGTTGCCGGCCAACACGACACGCGCCGGCAATACGGTGCCTGACGGCAAGGTCATCGCATTGACGTCGATGGCGTAGTTGAGGGTCGCGCCGCTGGGGAACACGGTGCCGACATCAAGCGTGACCAGGCCATCCCGTGGCACGATGATGTCACCGCCGAAGGTGCTGCTGCGTGCGGTATTGCCGGAATTGATTTCAGTGAGATACCAGCCGTGTTCGTCGGGCGTCGTCGGCGGCGGCGCAAAGCCGTCGTTGATGCTGCCATAGATGTTCAGGTTGCCCTTGGCGCGCAACACCAGCACCCCGGATTCGCCGAAACCGCGCATGGCGTTCACGCTCGGATCAGACTGTGGTCCATAGCGATAGTTGGAGAGATCGATGTCGCCCAGTACTGTCAGGTCACCCGACGGATTGAGCGCCGCGTTGCTGACGATCTCCACACCCGGACGCAGGTGATAGTTGCCCAGGCCCGCGAGGCGCGTGCGCAGGCCGGCATTGGCCAGCGCGGCGTTGATGTAAGTGCGGCTGTGGCCATCGATCGTGTCCAGATAGGCCTGGGTTACGAGTTGGGAGGTGCGGCCATTGGCATCTGCCGGTGCAGCTGCGGCGTCATCATAGGTGCGGAACGCATTGACCGCGATGAACCGGGCGCCGCTGATGGCAGGTGTTCCGGCCACATTGACCGCGACATCGTCGGCGCCGACCCGGGCAGCGTTCAGGCTCAGGCTGCCGCGCGCAATACCGTCATAGTTGGCGGCGGCGGCGCCGTTGCGCAAGTCGATGCCCGCGCCGGCGGCCACATTCAGGCTGCCGCTGACCGACGTCAGGTCAATCACGGCGCGGTTGGCCGCGTCGATGACCGCGCCATAACTGTCCACGCGCAGGCCGCTGCCGTGAGCGTCGAGAATACCGTTGAGATTCAGGTTGTCGCGCGCGGCCAGGCGAATGCTGCCGACCTGGAACCCGCTGGCATCGATGCGGCCGTTGACGTTGAGGCTACCGCCGTCGACCGCCACTTCCACGGTACGCGCCTTGAGTTCGTCGCCGATGGTGAGATCGCCCTGCTTGATCTGGAAACGACGCGCGCCGAACACGCCGCCATCGGACAGCCTGGCGTTCAGCCCCGCGAAGTCCACCACTGTTTGCGCCCGCGCGGTGAACTCCGCCGCATCGAACGGAACCAGCGTACCGCCGGCGTCATATTGCCCGGAGGACGAGCCTTTCAATGCGCCAAGCAGCTGGATCGCGCCGGCTCCGGCGCCCAGTGCTACGGCCTCGATCGTGCCGCCGGCGTTGTTGACGGCCGAGACGTCAATGATTGAGCCGCCGGCCTGCACAATATTGCCGGCGGTGCTGCGCAAGGCGAGGTCGCCGCCCTGGCTGTAGCGTGTCTGCTCGAAGAAGCCGATGGCGCGGCCGGCCAGGTCGATCCTGGCGGCGTCGCCCAGCGTGATGTTGTTCTCAGCGCTGACGGTGAAGCGGCCCGTGGGCAAAGCCACCTTGGTGTCGATCGTGACATTGCGACCGGCAAGTTGCCACTCTGCGCCCAATGCATTGCTGGTGGCGCTGGTGGCTGGCCCTTGCGCGAGGATATCGCCGCCCGCTTTCACGCGCATGACGGCGCCGGCGTCGGCGGTAATCAGCGGCGTGTTGAAGGCAAGATTGCCGCCGCTGTAGGCATAACCGGTCGCGGCGTCGTAGGCCCCCTGATACTGGTACACCGAGAGCGAACCGCTGTTGTTGGCCACCACCCGGTCGGCTGCATTGAAAGCAACGTTGGAGAAGCCGAGGATCTGGCGATTGGAGGCAACGTTGGACAAAGGCTGCGTGTTGGTCGCGTAACCCAGCACAATGCGGTCCGCGTTCAATGCCAGCGCGCCGTCGCCCAGCCTGTCAGCCATGGCCGCGCCTGCCGCGGGTTGGGAGGCGTTGGAAGTCGGTCCTACGCTGCTGGTGGTCGGCACCGTGCCGGTCCAGACGATCTCTTTCGCGTTGATACTTGCCCGTTCGCCCGTGGCCCCGTAGCCATAGATGGCCGGCGCGCTGAAAGCCAGGCGCTGCAGCGATGCCGCGCCGGTGCTGTCGCTGCCGGTGTCGAAGCTGAAGTTCCCGTAGAGGTTGACGGAATCGCGCACATTGAAGAACAGGTTTTCAACCGCCGGCACGGCGGCGCTGCGTTCGCCACCCAGCAAGCGGTTCAGCACCGCCTGGTTCATCGACAGTCCGGCGGGCAAGGCATTGCTGGCGCGGGCGCTGTCCAGCGCGGCGGCATCGCCCATGTTCAGCGAGGATACGGCCAGCACCACATTGCGTGCGCCGAGACGGGCATTGTCTTGCACCGCGACGCCGCCGCTGGTGGCCAGCGCGATCGTGCCTTCGCCGGCCAGGCGGGTCGCGCCGACGCAGGGCGCCAGCGTGCACGTCCCAATGTCGATATTGGCGCTGTTGCCGCCGCTGGGTAACAGATTGACCCAGCCGTTGGACACGCCCAGCACGCCCCCGGAAACCGAACGGAAGATGACGCCGGAACTGGAGTCATAGGCGACCGCTCCGCGCCCGATGGTATCGATCGATGCGCCTTGTTCGACCACGATATCGCCGGTGGCCAGCAAGAACACCTCCGGCGCGCGCAAAACGGCGCCGTCACGCAGGGCCACATGTCCCGCCAGGGGCGTGAATGACGCGAAGTTATCGCCGTGCGACAACGACAACTGGCCGCCGATCACCATACGCGAAGCGCCGATGGCATTGAGGTCGTCCGCATACACGGCGTTATTGGGCGCGCCTGAGGCCATGCCCGCAGGTCCCAGAATCTGGAGATTGCCGCCGGTGACAAACAGGGAGCCGCCGAAGGCGTCGCTGCCGCCGCGTTCGAATCGTGTGCTGCCCTCGAACCGGAACAGCGGTTGGCCTGCCTGCGGAGCAGCGCGCCCCACGTCCAGCACCAGGTCATGCGCGTCGGCGGCAAGCTGGCCGCGCACGCCGCCACGACGCGCGGCATCGGCGCGGACGAAGGCGTCGTAGCCGGTTTCGTTGTAGCTGGAAAGCTGGCGCACCGTCGCGCCCGGCGTCACCACGATCTGGTTGGGCAGCGATGCGCGCACGGAGGTATTGACCACGCCGAGGTAACCCGCGCCGACATACGAACCGGTACCGGTGGCAATCGACGTCGTGCCGGGCTGGGCCTGCTTGCCGATTTCGACACGGTAGGCGCCGGGCAGCATGGCGAAAGTCGAGGGCAGCAACGTGTAGGTGCCGGCCTTGAGCTCACCCACATCTTGCTGCAAAGTGATCTGCTGCCCTGCCAAGGGAGCGCCGGCGCCTGGGTCGGCGCTTACGGGCGCATATTGCATGGTGCTCGACGGCACGATGGCATAGACGGCATTGCCGCTGGCGCTGATGCTATTGGTGGGATTGCCGCTGACCAGGGGCGTGCGCAGGATGTCGACTGAACCGCCGCGCCCGGTGACGAACCCGGCGCCGGTCAGCGTGCCGCCGCCGGACAGGTCGATCAGGGCGCCCGCCTCGCCGATGACGCTGTTGGCGGAAAAGATGACCTTGCTGGTGCCCAGCGACTTGAACTGCACCGCCTCCCCATTGAGCTTGTAGGTCAGGCCGTCGGTGGTGCCGCCGTAAGGCAAAAGCAGTCCGGCAGCGCTGACGGAGGAGATGCTGCCAGGCAGCAGTTGTACCTGGCCGGTGAGCGTCGAGTTGAAATCCTGCTTGTTTATGCCCAGCATCAGCTGTCCCAGCGGAGCGCGAACGATGCCGCCTTGCAGCACGCGGTTGCCGCCCAGGCCCAGTGCGCCGAAAACCGATGCCGGGGTGGCTGGCTCGATGTCCGCGTAGCGCCGGATGGCGAGCACGTCGCCGGCATCGTAGCCGGCCACGATCTGCGCGGCGGCTCCGCTGACCGGATAAACCTGTGCCGCAGTTATTGTCAGGTTCCCGGTGGACGCCAGTTCCGTGGTGGTCAAACCGGGCAGGCCCATCGCCGACCTGCCGCCCAGCAGCCGCAGGTCGCCCTTGCTGGTCACCGTGACATCGGCAAAGCCGCGGCGGTCCACCACGACGGCCGGGCCGCTCTCCTGCCGCAAATCGCCGTGCGCGCCGCCAAATCCGACCCGGTCGCGCACGTCCACGATGTCTCCTGTCACCTCCAGGCTGGCCGTGCTGTTGCGCTGAGAAGCGCCGCTGCGCCAGTTGACCGAGGCCATGAAGTCGTTCGTCAGCCCGCGCGGCGCCGTCGTGCTGCCCGACAGGGCGACATAGGACGAGGCCAGCTTTACCTGGCTGTTGGCGGCCGCCGATTCAGCCAGGTTGAAAGTGGCCGCCGTCACGCGCAGGCTTTGGCTGGTGTGCAGGTCGACATTGCCCTCGAAGCTGAGCAAGCCGTTAGCCAGCAGGGATACATTGTCGAAGCCGCCCGCCTCTATCTGGTTGACGCCAAGGCGAGCCACGCCGGCCTGCAGCGACGGCACCGTCTGCGCCAGTTGCGCCCCGGCGGCCAGCCCGCTGCCTGTGTTGTTTTGGGTGAGGAAGAATTCGCGCTGATTGAACGCGCCCGGCGCGAATGGTCCCACCGACAGCACCGGCGATTCCAGGGCTATGCTGAGCGTGCCGCCGGCCGCACCGATGCCACCCGAACGGGCGGTCATGGCGCCGTCGAGGTAAAGGCTGTGCATCGACTTGAGCGCGATGTTGCCGCCATTGGAGGCGACGTCTACGGTCTGCGTACCCAAGCCGGTCCGGTAATCGAAGCTGGCCGCGGCGCCGGAGGCATCGAGCAGCGCGCCGGGGCGAACCACGATGGCGATATAAGGTGCGCGCGTGGTGCCGGTTTTGTCCCAGTCGTTGACGCCCCCGATGGCGATACTGCCCCCGTTGCCGACTGCGCCATAGCGACGGCCATCGGCGGCGGTGAAGCTGACTGCGCGCGCGGCCGCATCCAGCACGGCGCTTTCGCCGATCCAGATGGCGTGCCTGCGGTCCACGCCGGTAGCGTCGCGGTTGGGCTGCGTAAGATCATCGGCCAGGTCGATCGAGATGTTGCCGCCCCAGGCGTTCAGTCGTCCCTGGACCTCGATGTTGCCCGAAGCACCGCCCACAAGGCTGATCGAACGTCCCGGGTCAACCGTCACCACGGCATTGTTGCCGATGCGGATATCCTCGCCTTGCAGCAGGCGCTGCGAACGCAGGATCAGGTCGGCGCCACCGCGCTGGGTGAAGGTCTGCCTGGCTTCATCATTGATGTACAGAGACGGCGTCCACATGCCCAGGATAGGCGAGCCCTGCGTGATGCCCTCAACGCGCAGCACCGGCATGGCGACCTCCAGGCGGGTGCCGTCTGCGACAGCCAAGCCTCCGTGGGCATTGATGTCATAGAGCGAGAATCCACTCTGGAAACGCCCCACGTCCAGGTTCAGCAGATCGCTGGCCTGTGCGCCATCGCCGGTGTTGCTGATCACGATGCGCCCGCCGGTTTCCAGCTTGAGCGTACCGCCGCCACCCACACCGAATCCGCGCAGGGCCCCGGCCAGATGAAGCTTGCCGCCGCTGCCTGCCACGGTCATTGCATCCGCCGCCAGGCTGATGCTGCCGCCCTTGCCGGCCACCGCCTTGCCCTGCGCGTTGACCGTTGCGCCGCCGGAGACGTCGATGCTGCTGCCGGACTGCAGCGTGACATCGCGTGTACTCTCAAGCTTCGCGCTGCCGCCGCCGACGAAGGCAGTGGTATTGGCTCCTGCAGCGTCGCCCGGTTGCTGACCGCGCAAATCGATGGCGACGCCTTCGCGTATGACAATGCCTGAGGAGGCCATGCCCGGCAGAACCGCAGGCCTCTGGAGCGGGTCGGACGGGCTGAATACGTCGCTGATGAACAGGCTGCCGCTGCGGATCCGAATATCGGCGCCGAGCGTGACGCCTGGCGCGGTCATGGTCACGCTGCCGCCGTCGGCCAGCCGTATTGCACTCTCCACGGAGATCGATCCGCGCGTGCCCAGGTCCAGTCCGCCCAGCTGCTGCGCGTTGAGCCAGTTCGCGTCCAGCCATACGGTGCCGTTGCGAACGGCATCGAGCGCATCCCCAAGCGCAAGGCTGGAAGCGATCGTGTCGAACTCGCCAATGCGCACATTGGTGTTGAACAGGTTCGCGCGACCGAACGCATTGTATTGGCCCAGGGCAAGCGTGCCGGCGCGAGCGGCAGCCAGTTGCGACTGCTTGTAGCCGTCGTTGAGTGCAGCGGCGCGCGCCTTGCTTTGAGCCGGGCCATTGTAGACGCTGGCGTCGATGGCCCCCTCGATGACGGCGGTACCGGTGTTGAGCACAAGCGCGCCGGCGTCGCGTCCGATGGTATAGCCATCCTGCAGCATGCGCTGCGGCGCGATCAACGGGTTGTAGTAGTACTCGGTCGTCTTGTCGCCCCAGCGCGTGTGGGCTACTTCAAAACCTCTGTAGACGCCACCATAAGACATGTTCGGCGTGGCCTGATCGGCGCTATACAAGCGTCCGTCGCTCCCCTTGAGCCAGGTCATGTTGAGCATGCCGGTCTGCACGTTCAGCGATCCGCCCGCGATATTGATGGACGAGCCGGACTGCGTAATGACTTCGCGGCCGCCGAGTATGACGGTGCCGCCCTGCGCCGCCCATTCTCCGATGCCGTGCGCCTGGTTGGCCAGGTATCCGCTGAGCTCCAGCAACCCGCCGCCGCTATACCAACGATCGGACTCATAGCCGCCGGTGCCGGCAGCAACGTAAATCAGTTTGCGGCTGTCAATCCATACATCGCTGTTGATCAGCTTTCCGGCATCACGTACCAGCGGTGCGTCGCGCAGTTCATTGCCCTGCACGTTGACCTTGAGGTTATTGGAATCCATTGCCAGCCGTACCCCAACGGCTCCCGCCACATCAAGGCTGGCCCCGCTGCCGACCAGACTGCGTCCGCTTGCGGCGACCGCGATCTGCCCGCCGGTGGAGAGCGTCATCGATCCATTCTGGAATTCGACCTGACCGCCGCTGACGATTTCGATGCGTGACTGGTCGCGGCGATCAGAGAGCTTTGCCAGGTTGTCGAACGATCCGCTGGCCACCTGCTGACGCAGGATATCCTGCGCCGCCGATTCGGCGATCAATGCATCTCGCTGGCTGTTGAGCGCGGTGGATTTGCCGTCGTCGTCGATGACAATGCCCGTCACGGCGTTGGCGCCCAGTGTGACCTTGCCTGCGGCATCGCTGATCGCGTTGAGAAGGTGAATGGTGCCGCGCGCGGCGGCGGTGGTACTGCTCACGGCCACGCCGTTCTGCCTGACGTCACGACCGGCCAGCGTAATGTCGCCCTGGGCGGCGCTGATCAAACCATCGTTGACCACCGTACCCGCCGTACTGCCCGGGTTGATCCGCGGCGCAACCTCATTTCCGCGCGTAGTCGAAAATGTGTTGGCGTCGGAAGCCAGGCCCTTGCGAATGATGAAGCTGTCGCCGGCGGCCAGTTGCGCCTGGCCCCTGGGCGTGATGATGCTGCCGGCGTTGTTGACCTCCGAACCCAGCAACAACACGTAGCCGCCGCCGCTGGTGACTGAAGTCGATTGCGCCGCCGACAGTTGAGCGCCGGCTTCCACGATCAGCTTGCCATTGGCATCGGTAAAGCTCGGTGTCGACGCGTCGCTGCCGTAGATCCCATAGCGCGTGAATTGACTGTCGCTGATGTTGGCGGCCGCCACCACCAGGTTGCGCACGTCGACCTGGCTGGAGCCGGTGAAGATCACCCCATTGCGGTTGGCGATCATCACCGTGCCCGGCGCATTGATCTGGCCCTGAATCTGGCTGGGGCGCGCCAGCGGGTCGTTGACCCGGTTCAGTACCGCCCAGCCGGCTTGCTGGGCGAAATTGAGGATGGTGTTTTTGCCGACGTTGAAGGTTTCCCAGTTCAGGATGGCCTTGTCGGCCGTCTGCTGGATAGCGACGGTTGTTTTGCCGTTGGCGCTGCTTTGCGTAGCGGCATTGGCATTGATCCAACCGCGGGTGAGCGAGTTGGTATCGACCTGCAGCCCGCCTTCGGTCAGGCCGTCGGGTACGCTGCCGCCGTTGGCCAACGCCGCCTGGCGCGCCGCCTCTTGCGCGGCTTGCTGGGCGGCGATGCCGCGCGCCAGCAGGGAAAGATTATTGATCGAGCGTTGCAGCTGCGCATTGGCTTGCTGCTGTTGCTGGCTCGGATTGATCAGGGTGGCGGCGCGTACGCCGTTGGGCAGGTAGCCGGTGGCGGCCGCGCTGCTTTGCGCGGCGCCCTTGCTGGCGAACCAGGAGGCGCTGAAAGGCTGCTGGGCGTGCACTTGCTGCGAGGCGCCTGCCGCCAGCAGCAGCGCAAGCGCCTGCGCCAGCGGTTTCCGGCGTCCCCTGCCCGGCGCCCAATCGGATGCCTTGTGTTTGTTGTACTGGCCTGCCTGGTTTGACTGCATGGCGACATTCCCTTTAGTTTGCTTGACCGATGCCGCGCCCGGCGAGGGACACGACTTACCGGTGGCTATGACGCGGGAAGGAAATGTCGACTGCACTTCGTCATCAAAATGTCATAAACGACGCATCGCCCGAGTCCCGCTCAAGCCATGCCGAACAGCACGATGCCGCCCGGCAGGCGCGTCACGCTGGCGCCGTAGACATCGCGGATCAGGGCCACCACGTCGTCGAGGCGGTCGAGGGAAATACTGGCTTGCACGCGCGTTTGCGCCAGGGCTTCGTTGCCCAGGATGAGTCTGCCGGTCCGATAGCGATTCACCTCGGCGACGACTTCACCCAGCGGCACCTGGTGAAATACCAGCAAACGCCGGCGCCAGGCCATGACGGCCGTGGCGTCGACCGGTTGCGCGGCGCTGATGCCGCGCTCACCGTAGACCAGTTGCTGCCCGCTTTCCAGCGTGGCATCGCGACCGGCGCGCGCGACTGTGATTCGTCCACGCAGGCAGGTGACGCAGACCGTGCCGTCGGTGTGGCGTACGTTGAACGAGGCGCCCTGCCCGGCCACCTCTCCTCCGCCCGCGCGGACGATGACGCGCTGCGACGCGGCGGCGGCAATCTGGGCTTCGCCTTGCAGCAACTCGACGGCTGCCTCCCGGCCGGCGCCCGGCGCCGGAACATTTACCCGGGTCTGGGTATTGAGCTGCAATTGGACGCCGTCGGCCAAGGCAAGCGTGCGCTGCTCGCCGGTGGCGGTGTGATAGTCGGCGGCCAATTCGCCCACCGAGGGCCACCAGCCCAGTGGCGGGCGCCACGCCAGGTACGCCACCGACGCCGCGACCGCGCCGCCGAGGAATGCACGCCGACCGGTCGACGCCAACGGCCTGCGGCTTGCACGACGGCGCGCGTCGCCCTGCATCAGTTGGCGTGCCGCGGGACTCATCTGCTGCCAGACGCCGCGTGCCTGCGTGAAAGCGTTGGCATGTTCACGGCTTTGCGCGCACCACGCCCTGAAAGCGCGCGCATCGTCGGCCGTGGCCCCGCCCGAATCCAGGCGCACCACCCAGGCTTGCGCTTCGCGCTGCAAGAGTTCGGCGGCGTTACTCATGGTCTTGCTCCTGCTCATGTGCTTTGCCTGCATCTGATCGGCCGGCGCCCGGGCCATAACGCTGCACGAATTCGCGCCCCAGACGATGACAGCAATGTTCGAGGCCGGCGCGCAGCTCTTTCTCGACGGTGCGCGGCGAAACGTTGAAACGCCGCGCGATCTCGGCGTGCGGCATCTCCTCTACCCGCGCGGCGATGACGATGGAACGACGGCGCCACGGCAACTCGGCCAGCGCATTTTCCAGCGCATTGATCTGGCTGCGGCCGTCAACCGTGCGGGCGGGATCGGCCAGCTCGTCGGCGAGATCATAGAGCTCGTCGATTTCGGCGGCGCCGAGGATGCGCGCATTGCCGCGACGCTGATCTTCCGCAACATTGAGGGCGATGCGAAACAGGTAGGCCGAGGGATATTTGATGGCGCCCTCGGGGTTCATCTTCTCTACGCGCAGGTAGGTTTCATGCAAGGCGTCGCCCGCCAGGTCGTCGGATCCCAGGCGCAAGCGCAAGTGCTTCCTGAATTGCTCATAACGCGTGACGAACAGGGACTGCAGGACATTTTTCAACGTCTCGGTCATATCACCGTACCTCGCCGGTGAAATAGAGACAGTCTGCGTCCGGCGCTGGACGCGGCGTCAGCAGTATGGTCAAGGGCTGCGCCTGACCAGCGGGAGGCGCGCCGACCTCAAGGCCGCGCAGGCTGGCCAGGACCTGCCGGTCACGCGCGGGAACGCCACTGGACTGCAACAGACGGACATCGCTGATACGGCCGGCGCTTTCCAGCCAGAGCTGCAGCCCCAGTCGGTATCGTCCGAAAGCTTCCGGCTGTGCGAGGCACAGTGCGCGGGTAATGGCGCGCTGCAGTTTGAAAGAAAAATCCTGACTGATGGCGGAAGGCGTGCGGGAACGCGCCTCGTCGCCGGTGGCGCCGGCCATCGGCGACGGATCTTCGGAAGCAGCGCCGACCGAAAGCGTGAAGGCCTTTTCGCCGATGAAACGGGCGCTCAATCCCGTGCCCTGAAGCAAATTCTGCAACGCCTGGCGCGGCGCCAGATTGCCCGTGACGCCGGCGCTGCGACGCCCGACGAGCAACTCTCCGCCGATCAGCACGGAATACCCGGTGGTCTCGCTGAACAAGGCCAGCGCGGACTCCAGATTCTGCGGCAGAATTTCGAACTGCATCAGTTGAGCATCCCCTGTGTTTTCAGCAGCTGCGACCCTGCCCGCCGCCAGCAGGCATGCCAGGACGTACAGCGACAGCGCGAACGCGCCACCGGCCAAAGGAGGTCGCAGGGCAAGGCTCATCGTTGGATTGAAGTCAGCTGCGGATAGCCGACCTTGTTGACTCCGGGTTGGTCCCGGATTGTTCGATTGAGAAGCCGGAATCTTAGTCGGGGAAAATGACTGTCTCGTGACATATGCAAATTCTTGTAAGTCTTTGGCAAGAAATACATGTCATCGAGTTGATATATCGTGATGTCAGACTATAACTAAACAACGTACATATTGATTAAATCATTTATGGCTATCCCAAATACGCTCGGCCGCCTGCCTGCTTGCCTGTTCAGCGGACTTGGCATCGTGCTGCCGCTCGTGCTGATCAACCCGGCGTGCGCGCAAGGCGGCGCCGACCCCGCAGACGGAGGCGCCAGCCAGGCCTCCCCGGAATCCGCCCTTGCATCTGCCTGTGTGGACGTCGAGGTCAACGGCGTGCGCTCCCGCTCCTACGATTGCCTGACCGAGAAACTGAAGCCGAAGGCGGCGCTGCAGGCAGCCCGCACCGGCGGCCTGAACTCGGAACAGATCGTCAACCAGCCTTCGAACCAACTGGGCCTGTTCAACCGTGCGGCCATGGCCAATCGCATGGGCAATACCTTCGGCACCTCGGTATATCCGCAGCGCCCGCCTGCCGGCAGCCCCTGACCACGAAAAAGCGTCTGGGCACTCATGAAGGGGCGTGGTTTGCGTCCCCTGGTGCAGTGTGTGCAGCATCATTCCCCTGCCGTGCTGACTCTCCACGGCGACAACGCGGATGTCATGGCGTAGACAGTCAGCGCGCATCGTACGCGTACGGCAGGCGCAAGGCAGCATGCCAGCTTGACAACATCGACGCGCCGCCAGCACGCATGCGCCGACTTGCCGATAATGGACGCACGGCGCTTGACTTCGAGCGCGCTCCAACTTCTAGACTGCCTGCCATGACGACCTCCATGACCATTGCCCAGGCTGCCGCGGCCACCGGCCTGTCGGTGCATACGCTGCGCTACTACGAACGGATCGGCCTGCTCGATCCGGTCGAACGGCGCGACAACAGCCACCGGCGCTACACGCTGGAAGACCTGAACTGGATCGGCTTCCTGCTGAAGCTGAAGTCCACCGGCCTGCCGGTGCGGGCCATGCTGCGCTACGCCGAGCTGCGCCGCCTGGGCAACAGCATGGAGAGCGTCACGGAACGGAAGGCGATCCTGCTGGATCACACGCTTTCCGTACAACAAACGCTGGCAGAGCTGCAAAGCAACCTGGCCGCGCTGCATCACAAGATCGCCCTCTACGGCGAGATGGAGAAGCAAGCCATGGCGCAATCCGCGCCCGCGCCGCGCAAGCGCGGCCGCAAGACGGCGTTGTCCGATCCGCGAACCGATGCAGCAGCAACCGCGCAGCCCGCCGGCGCCAACTGAAAAAGGACGCCAAATGACTGAAAAGATCACCGCCCACCTGCAACCCGATTCCGCCGTCAGCACCCGCCGCCTGGGCGCCAACGGCCCGCTGGTTTCCGCCATCGGCCTGGGCTGCATGGGCATGAGCGACTTCTACGCCAACCGCGACGACGCCGAATCGCTGGCGACCATCGATCGTGCCCTGGAGCTGGGCATCAACCTGCTGGATACGGCCGACATGTACGGCCCGTTCACCAATGAAGAGCTGGTCGGCCGCGCCATCAAGGGCCGCCGCGACAGGTTCTTCATTGCCACCAAGTTCGGCTTCAAGCGCGATCCCAACGATCCGGCTATCCGCGGCGTGGACGGCAGCCCGGCCTATATCCGCCAGGCCATCGAAGGCAGCCTGAAACGCCTGGGCGTGGAAACGATCGACCTCTACTACCAGCACCGCATCGATCCCAACACGCCCATCGAGGCCAGCATGGGCGTGCTGGCCGATCTGGTGAAGGAAGGCAAGATCCGCTACATCGGGCTGTCCGAAGCATCCTCGGCCACCATCGAACGCGCCCATCGCGTGCATCCGGTCACCGCGCTGCAAAGCGAATACTCGCTGTGGACGCGCGATCCGGAAGGCGACGCGCTGGCCACCTGCCGCAAGCTGGGCATCGGCTTCGTCGCCTACAGTCCGCTGGGCCGGGGCTTCCTGACCGGCGCCATCACCCGGTTCGAGGATCTGGCCGAAGACGACTTCCGCCGCACCAACCCGCGCTTCCAGGGCGAGAATTTCGCCAAGAACCTGCAGCTGGTGGACAAGGTCAGGCAGCTGGCGCAAGGCTACGGCTGCACGCCCAGCCAGCTCGCGCTGGCCTGGGTGATGGCGCAGGATCCGCACATCGTGCCGATTCCCGGCACCAAGCGCCGCAAGTACCTGGAAGAAAACGCCGGCGCCTTCGGCGTGAAGCTGAGCCCGCAGCATTTGCAGGAGCTGAATGCGCTGTTCCCGGTGGGCGCGGCGGTGGGTGAGCGTTATACCGAGGCCAGCATGAAGATGCTCAACGGCTGATCGGCGTTTGCTGCGCATCCTGGGCGCCCGCACCGCGCAAAGATGCAGGCGCAAAAAAAGCCCGGACAAGTCCGGGCTTTTTCACGTCCAGCGCAACGCTTACTTCTTGCGCTGCGGCGGCAGGTCGGTGCAATGGCCTTCGGCCACTTCCGCCGCCATGCCGAGCGATTCGCCCAGCGTCGGGTGCGGGTGGATGGTCTTGCCGATGTCGACCGCGTCGGCGCCCATCTCGATGGCCAGCGCCACTTCGCCGATCATGTCGCCGGCATGGGTGCCGACGATGCCGCCGCCGATGATGCGGTGGGTTTCGGCGTCGAACAGCAGCTTGGTGAAGCCTTCCGAACGACCGTTGGCCACGGCGCGACCGGACGCGGCCCACGGGAAGTGGCCCTTCTCGATCTTGATGCCCTTTGCCTTGGCTTCGTCTTCGGTGATGCCGACCCATGCCACTTCCGGATCGGTGTAGGCCACCGACGGAATCACGCTGGCGTCGAAGAAGCTCTTCTCGCCGGCGATCGCCTCGGCGGCGACGTGGCCTTCATGCACGGCCTTGTGCGCCAGCATCGGCTGGCCCACCAGGTCGCCGATGGCGAAGATGTGCGGCACGTTGGTGCGCATCTGCTTGTCGACCGGGATGAAACCGCGGTCGCCCACGATCACGCCGGCCTTGTCGGCCGAGACCTTCTTGCCGTTCGGGCTGCGGCCCACGGCCACCAGCACCAGGTCGTACAGTTGCGGCTCGGGTGCGGTGGCGCCGGCTTCGGCGGCCTCGAAGGTGACCTTGATGCCTTCGGCCAGCGCTTCCACGGCAACGGTCTTGGTCTTGACCATGACGTTGTCGAAGCGCTTTTCATTGAACTTCTGCCAGACCTTGACCATGTCGCGGTCGGCGCCCTGCATCAGGCCGTCCATCATCTCGACCACGTCGATGCGCGCGCCCAGCGTGGAGTAGACGGTGGCCATTTCCAGGCCGATGATGCCGCCGCCGATGACCAGCATGCGCTTGGGCACCTGGCGCAGTTCCAGCGCGCCGGTGGAGTCGACGATGCGCGGATCCTGCGGCACGAACGGCAGGTTCACCACCGACGAACCGGCGGCGATGATCGCGTGCTTGAACTGCACGACCTTCTTGCTGCCGTCGCCGGCGGTCACTTCGATATGGTTGGGGCCGGCGAACTGGCCGTTGCCGTTCACCACCTGCACCTTGCGCGCCTTGGCCATGCCGGCCAGGCCGCCGGTCATGGTGCCGATGACCTTGTCCTTGTAGCCGCGCAGCTTGTCGATGTCGATCTCCGGCTTGCCGAAGGTGACGCCGTGCGAGGCCATCGCGGCGGTCTCGTCGATCACGGCAGCCACGTGCAGCAGCGCCTTGGACGGGATGCAGCCCACGTTCAGGCAGACGCCGCCCAGGGTGGCTTCCTGCTCGACGATGACGGTGTTCAGGCCGAGGTCGGCGGCGCGGAACGCAGCCGAGTAGCCGCCGGGGCCACCGCCCAGCACCATGACGTCGCACTGCACGTCTGCGCTGCCGCCGAAGCTGGCGGCGGCCGGGGCGCTGGCGGGGGCTGCAGGTGCAGCAGCGGCGGGAGCGGCGGGAGCCGACGCTGCTGCCGGCGCGGGCGCAGCCGCAGGTTCGGCGGCGGCAGCTTCACCCGCTGCTTCCACCATCAGCAGTACCGAACCCTCGGCGACCTTGTCGCCGACCTTGACCTTGATTTCCTTGACCACGCCCGCCGACGACGACGGAATTTCCATGCTGGCCTTGTCGGATTCGACGGTGATCAGCGACTGGTCGACCTTGATCGTGTCGCCGACCTTGACCATCACTTCGATCACTTCCACTTCCTTGAAGTCGCCGATATCGGGGACTTTGACTTCGCTAAGACTCATTGTCTTGACTCCGTTATGTTCTGTAGTTCGCCGCGCCGCCCGGCATCAGCCGAAGCGGCGCATCGCCGTTGCGTGACTGCTTACAGCAGCGACTTGCGCAGGTCGCCCAGCACCTCGGCGAGATACGCCGAGAAGCGCGCGCCCATGGCGCCGTCGACCACGCGGTGGTCGTAGGACAGCGAAGTCGGCAGCATCAGGCGCGGCACGAATTGCTTGCCGTCCCACACCGGCTTGGTGATCGACTTGGACAGGCCCAAGATCGCCACTTCCGGCGCGTTGATGATGGGCGTGAAGGCGGTGCCGCCGATGCCGCCCAGCGACGAGATGGTGAAGGTCGCACCTTGCATGTCGGCCGGCTTCAGCTTGCCGTCACGGGCCTGCGCCGACAGCTCGCCCATTTCGGTGGCGATCTGGCTGATGGTCTTCTGGTCGGCGTTCTTGATGACCGGAACCACCAGGCCGTTGGGCGTATCGGCGGCGAAGCCGATGTTGTAGAACTGCTTGAGGATCAGGTTCTCGCCCTTGGCGTCCAGCGAGGAATTGAAGGCCGGGAATTTCTTCAGCGCCGAGACGCTGGCCTTGATCACGAACGCCAGCATGGTCAGCTTGACCGGCGACTTGGCCTTGGCATAAGCGGCGTTGGAAGCGACGCGGAATTCTTCCAGCTCGGTGACGTCGGCTTCGTCGAATTGCGTGACGTGCGGGATCATCACCCAGTTGCGGTGCAGGTTGGGACCGCTGATCTTCTTGATGCGCGACAGCGGCTGCAGCTCGGTCGTACCGAACTTGGAGAAGTCCAGCGACGGCCACGGCAGCAGGTCCATGCCGGCGCCCGAGCCGTTCTTGCCCGGGGCGGCGGCGACCGAGGTCGAACCGGCCATCACGCCCTTGACGAAGTTCTGCACGTCGATCTGCAGGATGCGGCCCTTGGGGCCGGTGGCCGGCACGCGCGACAGGTCCACGCCCAGTTCGCGCGCGAACTTGCGCACGGACGGCGAAGCGTGGGCCTTGCCGCCGGTGCTGGTGGCCGAGGCGGTGGCGATGGCCGGAGCAGCTTCGGCAGCCGGGGCAGCGGCGGGCGCTGCAGCAGGTGCAGGCGCTGCAGCGGCAGGCGCAGGTGCGGCGGCCGGAGCGGCGGCGGCAGGTGCGCCGCCGGTCGATTCGATGGTGGCGATGATGCTGCCCTTGGCCACCTTGTCGCCCAGCTTGACCTTGAGTTCCTTGATCACGCCGGCGTGGCTGGACGGAATCTCCATGCTGGCCTTGTCGGACTCGACGGTCAACAGCGATTGCTCGGCCTTGACGGTGTCGCCGACCTTGACCATGACTTCGATGACTTCGACTTCCTTGAAGTCGCCGATGTCGGGCACTTCGATCTCGACGGTGCCGCCGGCGGCAGCCGGAGCTGCAGCAGGTGCCGCGGGTGCCGCAGCGGCGGCTTGTGCCGGTGCAGGTGCGGCGGCAGCGCCGTCCGCTTCGACGATCACCAGCAGCGAACCTTCGGCGATCTTGTCGCCGACCTTGACCTTGATTTCCTTGACCACACCCGCCGACGACGACGGGATTTCCATGCTGGCCTTGTCGGATTCGACGGTGATCAGCGACTGGTCGACCTTGATCGTGTCGCCGACCTTGACCATCACCTCAATGACTTCGACTTCCTTGAAATCGCCGATGTCGGGGACTTTTACTTCGACTTGACTCATCTGTTGCGCTCCGTTGTTCTGTTCCCTGGCCTGGGGCTGGGAGGGGTATTCGCAGAGGGGAAGGTACTGCCGCGTGGCCATTGCATATTAAGCCATGTACTGACGCTGCGGCCGCCCTTCCCTGAATTTGGCTGACGCTCTACACGACACATCCCCGCGATCAGGAAGCTGAGGCGGGGATGGTCGGGTCGGCGTGACTTACAGGGTCACCGGGTTCGGCTTGTTCGGATCGATGCCGTACTTGGCGATGGCGTTGGCCACGACGTCAGGCGAGATCTTGCCCTCGTCGGCCAGCGACTTCAGCGCGGCCACGGTCACGAAGTAGCGGTTCACCTCGAAGAACTCGCGCAGCTTGGCGCGGGTATCCGAACGGCCGTAGCCGTCGGTGCCCAGCACCTTGTACGAACGGCCCTTCGGCACGAAGGCGCGGACCTGCTCGGCGTAGGTGCGCATGTAGTCGGTGGAGACCACGATCGGACCGTCGGTGCCTTCCAGCGATTGCTCGAAGTAGCTCTTCTTGGCGGTGTCGGCCGGGTGCAGCATGTTCCAGCGTTCCACGTCCTGGCCGTCGCGGGCCAGCAGGGTGAACGACGGAGCGGACCAGACGTCGGCGTCGACCTTCCAGTCGTCGCGCAGCAGGTCTGCGGCGGCGATGACTTCGCGCAGGATGGTGCCCGAACCCAGCAGCTGCACGCGCAGCTTGTTTTCCTTGCCGGCCGGGTTCAGCAGGTACAGGCCCTTCAGGATGCCCTCTTCCTGGCCGGCCTTGATGCCCGGGTGCGCGTAGTTCTCGTTCATCACGGTGATGTAGTAGAACACGTCTTCCTGGTTGGCCACCATGCGGCGCAGGCCGTCATGGATGATCACGGCGACTTCGTGGGCGAAGGTCGGGTCGTAAGGGATGCAGTTCGGGATCGCCGAGGCGAACACGTGGCTGTGACCGTCTTCGTGCTGCAGGCCTTCACCGTTCAACGTGGTGCGGCCGGCGGTGCCGCCGATCAGGAAGCCGCGCGCGCGCATGTCGCCTGCCGCCCATGCCAGGTCGCCGATACGCTGCAGACCGAACATCGAGTAGTAGGTGTAGAACGGGATCATCACACGGTTGTTGGTCGAGTACGAGGTCGCCGCAGCGATCCACGAGCTCATGCCGCCCGCTTCGTTGATGCCTTCCTGCAGGATCTGGCCGGCCTTGTCTTCGCGGTAGTACATCACCTGGTCCTTGTCGACCGGTTCGTACAGCTGGCCGACCTGGCTGAAGATGCCGATCTGGCGGAACAGGCCTTCCATACCGAAGGTACGGGACTCGTCGACCATGATGGGCACCACGCGCGGGCCCAGGCTCTGGTCGCGCAGCAGCGCGGTCAGCACGCGGGAGTAGGCGGCGGTGGTGGAGATTTCACGACCTTCGGCGGTCGGCTCCAGCATGGCCTGGAAGGCGGACAGCTCGGGCACGGCCAGCTTCTCGTCGGCTTGCGGACGGCGCTGCGGCAGGTAGCCGCCCAGGGCCTTGCGGCGCTCGTGCAGGTATTGCATTTCCGGGCTGTCTTCGGACGGCTTGAAGAACGGGATGTTCGGCAGGTCGGCGTCCGAGATCGGCAGCTGGAAGCGGTCGCGCATGGCCTTGATGGCCTCGTCGTCCAGCTTCTTGGTGTTGTGCGCGGTGTTGCGCGCTTCGCCGGCCTTGCCGAAGCCGTAGCCCTTGATGGACTTGGCCAGGATCACGGTCGGCTGGTCCTTGGATTCCTGCGCCATCTTGAAGGCGGCGTAGATCTTGTGCGGGTCGTGGCCGCCGCGGGTCAGGCGCCAGATGTCGTCGTCGGACATCTTGCTGACCATCTCCAGCAGCGCCGGATGCTTGCCGAAGAAGTGCTTGCGCACGTAGGCGCCGTCCTTGGCCTTGTAGTTCTGGTACTCGCCGTCGACGGTTTCCATCATGACCTTCTGCAGGATGCCGTCCTTGTCCTTGGCCAGCAGCTCGTCCCAGCCGCTGCCCCAGATGACCTTGACCACGTTCCAGCCGGCGCCGCGGAAGTCGGATTCCAGTTCCTGGATGATCTTGCCGTTGCCGCGCACCGGGCCGTCCAGGCGCTGCAGGTTGCAGTTCACCACGATGACCAGGTTGTTCAGCTTTTCACGGCCGGCCATGCCGATGGCGCCCATCGATTCCGGCTCGTCCATCTCGCCGTCGCCGCAGAAGGCCCAGACCTTGCGGTTCTCGGTCTTGGCGATGCCGCGGGCGTGCAGGTACTTCAGGAAGCGCGCCTGGTAGATCGCCATCAAGGGGCCCAGGCCCATCGAGACGGTCGGGAACTGCCAGAATTCCGGCATCAGCTTCGGGTGCGGATACGAAGACAGGCCCTTGCCGTCGGCTTCGCGACGGAAATGGATCAGCTGGTCTTCGGTCAGACGGCCTTCCAGGAAGGCGCGCGCGTAAATGCCTGGCGAGGAGTGGCCCTGGATGTACAGCAGGTCGCCGCCGTGGTCTTCGGTCGGGGCGTGCCAGAAGTGGTTGAAGCCGATGCCCAGCATGTTGGCCAGCGAGGCGAACGAGGACAGGTGGCCACCGAGGTCGCCGTCGACGCGGTTGGCCTTGACCACCATGGCCATGGCGTTCCAGCGCATCCAGGAGCGCAGGCGCTCTTCATATTCCAGGTTGCCCGGGCAGTGTTCGCCTTGGTCGGCGGGGATCGTGTTGACGTAGGCGGTGTTGCTCGAGAACGGGATGTGGGCGCCGCGACGGCGGGCCAGGTCGACCATGCGCTCCATCAGGTAGTGGGCGCGGTCCGGACCTTCCTTTTCGATCACGGCTTCGAGGGCGTCGAGCCACTCTTGGGTTTCCATCACATCGGGATCGTTGGCGGCCTGCGCCAGGACTTGGTCGATTTGGGCTGACATGTCATGTCTCCTGGTTGTTGAGAGATCCGGCTGCTCTGTTGGAGCGCCCGGGTCGATCGGGGTCATTCATTACATTCGGTACGAACAGCCGCCGGCGTGATGCGCGAAAAAACCGTACGAACAGCACTAATGTACGGTCTTCCTGCCGTGTGGACGACGCATTTTATCAGGGAATTTTTGATTTTCAAATTACGATAAATGATTTCGTATTGTGAAAATTTGCTGCAAAGCGGCATGAATAGGGGCTCTCCGGCGACCGTATTTTTACTGTCTCTGCGCAGGAATCGCTGTTTTTGCCTTGTTTGCAATGCCGCAAATCGGCCTTCCGAAGGCGCTTTGACGCGGCCGCGAACGGGTCGCCGAAGGCATCCGGACGGCAAGAAAACATAATAAAACAGCAATATTTTGAGGCCAGACAGGCCAGGCGACGCGCCCGCCCGGCCTCATAAAGCCTATATGCGGAACGTTATAGAAGAGCAATGAAACAGGGCCGCGAACGCGGCCCCGGGGAAATCCGGCCGAGGCCGGCCTCAGACGCTGATATTGCCCAGCGTGCTGGCGCGGTAGGCAGCGACGAAGGTGTCGAAGTCGCCTTCCTGGGTGCGTTCGATGTCGCGCTGGGCGTCCAGCGACGCCTGGGCGATGGCGACGAAGTCGGCCGCCTTGGCCGCCGGCAGCGGATGCGCGATCAGCTCGTCGGCCTGGCGCGCGCTGCTGGCCAGGGTCCAGCCCGGGAAGGAATTGCCGGCCGCGCGGATTTCGCGCAGCACGCGCGCCGAAGGCGTGGCGTCGGCGTCGGCCAGCTTGGCGCGCTGGGCGGCCATGCTGTCGCGATGCTGGCTGGACCCCGCCTGGCGGTCCAGCAACTCGGCCACCGGCGCCATGCGGTCCAGCAGCTGCTCGCCCCACTCCTTCAGGCCGATCGCCTGGCCCTTGAACTGCAGCTGCAGCCCGGGGCGGCGGCCTTCCTTGACGGTGGCCATGAAGTTGGCGCGGTTCTCGACATTCTCTTCGTCCGAGGTCAGGCAGCTTTCTTCCAGCGCCAGGAAATGCAGGAACACGTCGAGGAAGCGCGCCGCCTGCAGGTTGATGCCCAGCGGGTCGAACGGGTCGATGTCCATGCAGCGCACTTCCACGTACTGCACGCCGCGCGCCGACAGCGCCTGCACCGGGCGCTCGCCGCTATTGATGACGCGCTTGGGACGGATCGAAGAGTAGAACTCGTTTTCGATCTGCAGGATATTGGTATTGATCTGCACCCATTCGCCGTCGCGCTTGGTGCCGATCGCCTCGTAGGGCGGATACGGCTGGCTGACCGCATGCGACAGACTGCGGATATAGGCCGGCAGGTTGTTATAGATAGGCGTGATGCTGGCCTGGGCGTTGTTCTGGTAGCCCAGGTCGCTCATGCGCAGGCTGGTGCCGTAGGGCAGGTAGAGCGTGTCGTCGGACAGCGTCTCCAGCTGGTGCGCGCGGCCTCGCAGGAAATTGGTCGCCACCGCCGGCGAGGCGCCGAACAGGTACATCAGGAGCCAGCTGTAGCGGCGGAAATTGCGGATCAGCGCAATATAGCGCTCGGACTGGTAGTCGCGGCGCGAGACCGAGGCGTCGACGCGGTCGTCGGATTCGCGCAGCACATCCCACAGGCCTTCGTTGAGCGAGAAGTTGTAGTGGATACCGGCGATGCATTGCATGGTGCGACCGTAGCGCAGCGCCAGGCCGCGGCGGTAGACGTGCTTGAGCATGCCGATGTGCGAGCTGCCGTACCAGCCGATGGGGATCTCGTCTTCGGGCGGCAGCACGCAGGGCATCGAGGAATTCCACAGGATCTCGCCGTCCAGCTTGGCATAGGCGAAGCGGTGGATGTCGTCCAGGCGCTTGAGGGCGTCGGCGATGTCGTGCGAGGCCGGAGTGATGAACTCCAGCAGCGACTCCGAATAATCGGTGGTGATCAGGTCGTTGGTCAGCGCTGAACCGAGCGCCGGCGGATGCGGCTTGTGCGACAGCACGCCCTGGCGGTCGACACGCAGCGTCTCGCGTTCCACGCCGCGCAGCCCCTGGCCGAGCAGCGCGATGTGTTGCGGGCTGGCAAGCTGTTGCAGGCGTCGGGTCAGCAGATCGGTCATGCGGGAATCCTCGTCAAATCAGGTCGGTGGCGCTTTGGTTGCGGGAGCATAACCGAAATTGAAATTTCCCGTCGTGCGCACATCAAAATGCCCGCATTGTGGATGTTTGGCGAGAAAATTGCCTAAAAGGAAACAGTTCTTCCGCCGGCGGGCGGCCATCGTCCATGCGCCTCGCTCGCTTTATAATCACGGGTTGCGGCACAACATGACCTGTTGCGCCCCTGATTGTTGATGTTTTCCATTCGGCCCGGCCCCGCCGGGTGCTTTTGCCACCGCCCTGCCCTTATATATACCTGCCATGCCAGCTCAACTGATCGACGGAAACCTGCTCTCCCAACAACTGCGCGCCGATGTCGCCAAACGCGCCGCCGCCCTGACCGCCCAGGGCAAACAGCCCGGCCTGGCAGTGATCCTGGTCGGCGACAGCCCGGCCTCCCAGGTGTATGTGCGCAACAAGGTCAAGGCCTGCGAAGACAACGGCCTGCACTCGGTGCTGGAAAAGTACGACGCCTCGATGACCGAGGCCGAACTGCTGGCCCGCATCGACGCCCTGAACCACGACCCGAAGATCAACGGCATCCTGGTGCAGTTGCCGCTGCCGGCCCACATCGACGCCCACAAGGTGATCGAAGCCATCGCCGCCGAAAAGGACGTGGACGGTTTCCACGTCAGCAACGCCGGCCTGCTGATGACCGGCCAGCCGCTGTTCCGCCCCTGCACGCCCTACGGCGTGATGAAGATGCTGGAGTCGATCAACTACCCGGTGCGCGGCGCCAATGCCGTGGTGGTGGGCGCCTCCAACATCGTCGGCAAGCCGCAGGCGATGCTGCTCTTGCAAGCGGGCGCAACCGTCACCATCTGTAATTCCAAGACCCGCGATCTCGGCGCGCACACCCGCAACGCCGACATCCTGGTCGTGGCCACCGGCAAACGCAACATCGTGACTGCCGACATGGTCAAACCCGGCGCCGTGGTACTGGACGTCGGCATGAACCGCGACGACAACGGCAAGCTGTGCGGCGACGTCGACTTCGCCAACGTGAAGGAAGTCGCCGGCTACATCACCCCGGTGCCGGGCGGCGTCGGCCCGATGACCATCACCATGCTGCTGGTGAACACCATCGAAGCCGCCGAACGCACCTAATGTAATCGCGCCCCACGCCAAGGCGGGGGCGCATTGAATGAATCGAGAGCCCATGACCACCGACATCGCCGCCAATCCCCTGCTCGACTTTTCGGGCTATGCCCAGTTCGACGCCATCAAGCCGGAACACGTCACCCCGGCGCTGGACAAGCTGCTGGCCGACGCCGGCCGCCTGGTCACCGAGCTGGAGGCGCCGATGGCCGAGGTCAGCTGGGACAACTTCGTCGAACCACTGGAGTCGGCCACCGAGAAGCTGGGCCGCGCCTGGAGCGTGGTCGGCCACCTGAATTCGGTGATGGACACGCCCGAACTGCGCGCCACCTACAACGAGAACCAGCCGCGCCTGGTGGAATTCTGGACTGGCCTGGGCCAGAACCTGGCGCTGTTCGAGAAGTACAAGGCGCTGCAGGCCAGCCCGGCCTTCGCGCAGCTCTCGGCCGCGCGCCGCAAGGTGGTGGACAATGCGGTGCGCGACTTCCGCCTGTCCGGCGCCGAACTGCCGGAAGACAAGAAGGAACGCTTCGCCGAGATCCAGGAAAAGCAGGCGGCGCTGACCACCCGTTTCTCCGAGAACGTGCTGGACGCCACCAACGACTTCGGCCTGTTCGTCGAGGATGAGGCCGAACTGGCCGGCCTGCCGGACGACGTCAAGCAGGCCGCGCGTGCCGCCGCCGAGAAGGACGGCAAGCCGGGCTTCAAGTTTACGCTGCACTTCCCCTCCTATTTCCCGGTGCTGCAATACGCCGACAACCGCGCGCTGCGCGAAAAGATCTATCGCGCCAACGCCACCAAGGCCTCGGAACTGGGCGCCAAGCCGGAATGGGACAACAGCGCCAACATCGACGACATCCTGACGCTGCGCAAGGAAGAGGCGCAGCTGCTGGGCTACGCCAATTTCGCCGAGGTCTCGCTGGTGCCGAAGATGGCGCAGTCGCCGGCCGAAGTGATCGCCTTCCTGGAAGACCTGGGCCGCCGCGCCCGCCCCTTCGGCGAAAAGGACTACGACGAGCTCAAGGCATTCGCCCGCGAAAAGCTGGGCCTGGACAAGCTGGAAGCCTGGGACAGCACCTACGCCTCTGAAAAGCTGCGCGAACAGCGCTACGCCTTCTCGGAACAGGAAGTGAAGCAGTACTTCCCCGAACCCCGGGTGGTGAACGGCCTGTTCCAGGTCGCGCAACAACTGTTCGGCGTGTCCATCAAGCCTGATACCGCGCCGGTGTGGCACAAGGACGTGAAGTTCTTCCGCATCGAACGCGACGGCCAGCTGGTCGGCCAGTTTTATTTCGACCTCTACGCCCGCAGCGGCAAGCGCGGCGGCGCCTGGATGGACGACGCCCGCGCGCGCCGCCTGACCGCCTCCGGCGTGCAGACCCCGATCGCCTACCTGGTGTGCAACTTCACCGAGCCGGCGGTGGTGGACGGCGCGGCCAAGCCGGCGCTGTTCACCCACGACGAAGTGATCACGCTGTTCCACGAGTTCGGCCACGGCCTGCACCACATGCTGACGCAGGTGGACGAGGTCGGCGTGTCCGGCATCTCGGGCGTGGAATGGGATGCGGTCGAACTGCCCTCGCAGTTCATGGAAAACTTCTGCTGGGAATGGGACGTGCTGCAGCACCTGAGCGCGCACGCCGAGACCGGCGCGCCGCTGCCGCGCGCGCTGTACGACAAGATGATCGCCGCCAAGAACTTCCAGTCCGGCCTGCAGATGCTGCGCCAGGTGGAGTTCTCGCTGTTCGACATGCTGATTCACGACGACTACCAGGCCGGCGGCCAACAGAGCGTGCAGCAACTGCTGAACGGCCTGCGCGACCGCATCGCGGTGATCCGTCCGCCGGAGTTCAACCGCTTCCAGCACTCCTTCAGCCACATCTTCGCCGGCGGCTACGCGGCGGGCTACTACAGCTACAAGTGGGCCGAGGTGCTGTCGGCCGACGCCTACGGCGCATTCGAGGAAGCCGCCGCGGCCGGCGGCAACGTGGTGTCGATCGAAACCGGCCGCCGCTTCCAGCAGGAAATCCTGGCCGTGGGCGGCTCGCGCCCGGCGATCGAGTCGTTCAAGGCCTTCCGCGGCCGCGAACCGAGCATCGACGCGCTGCTGCGGCATAGCGGCATGGCTGCCTGAACCTGAGCTGCTGAGTTTGGCTGCCGTCCGGATGAAAGTCCGGGCGGCAGTTTTGCTTTCAGGGCTCTTGTTTGTCTCATTTTTCAGGCTGGCGCGATTCGCCCGAGGTGCGACGAACGACGCTGGATCCCGGCGTTCGCCGGGATGACGGTGGTATGTTGCGGCCGCTTGGCCGGTTGAACGGCCGGCTGGACGATCCGCCATACCGGTCAAGAGGGGAAAAATCCACTCCCCCGCCGTCGTCCTGACGAACGTCAGGACCCAGCGTCGTTCGCTGCGTCCCGCCGGCGCCAATCCGGCGCAACGAACGACGGCCTGCATCGTCCACTACGTATTGAACATGGCAGCGTCCATCGCTTGCCACTATACTTCCGCCATGACCCGAATCGACTTCCACAGCAACGTCCCGCAAAAGATCACCTACGTCTGCCGCCTGGTGCGCAAGGCGCGCGCGGCCGGCACCCAGATCGTGCTGCGCGCGCGCGACCGCGCCGAACTGCAGCAGCTGGACCAGGCGCTCTGGAGCTTTTCCGAGCAGGACTTCCTGCCGCACGTCACCGCCGGCGATCCGCTGGCCGCGCAGACGCCGATCATCCTGACCGCCAGCGACGACGTCGAACTGCCGCACCACCAGGTGCTGATCAACCTGTCCGGCGAAACCCCGGCCAACTTCGCCCGCTTCGAGCGCATGCTGGAAATCATTTCCGCCGACGACGCCGACCGCGCCGCCGGCCGCGATCGCTACCGCTTCTACAAGGAGCGCGGTTACCCGCTCAGCCACCACGTGGCCGCCTGAAACCGCCAGCGCGCAGACCGCCATGATCCAGGACGACAACAGCATTCCCCTCCTGACCGAGGTCATCCCGTCGGCGCCGCCGCAGGTGCTGCCGCCCCAGGCCGTCCCCGTGCCGCCGGCCCACCTGCCGCAGCCGGGCGGCAACGGCCCGGACTACGGCGCGGCCGCCCAGCCCGGCGCCTTTCATACCCAGCCCTCGGCCGCCAGCTACCAGGCGCCGGCGCCGTCCGCCCCGGCCCAGTTCGCGGCCGTGCCACCCGTCACGCCGGCCGCCGAGCAATATCGCCAGTGGGAACAGGAAATCCGCGAGAACGTGCTGCAAAACCTGCTCGCGCAAGCCGATACCGTCCTGCAGCAGCACCTGCAGGACCAGATGGCGGTGGCCCTGGACAATCTCTCCGATATCCTGACGCAGCGCGTCAAGGAAAGCCTGCGCACGGCGCTCGCGGAAACCGTCACGCGCGCGGTCGCCGAGGAGATGGCACGCTTCTCGTCTTCAAAAAACTAAACATGAAGCCATTTTTCTTTTCTTTTTGAATAAAAAATGGCTCATCGCTTCATCTTCTAGAAAAATCCCGGCCAGTATTGAACACATCGGCAATCCGGGTTTTCTTACAATGCATGCATTCGTCCGCTGCAAGCGGATCCAATTCCAATCGCAGCATGCCAGTGGGCAAGTTCAGCACAAACCGGGAGAGTGAGATGAAAGTGATCGTATTGGGCGCAGGCATTATCGGAACCGCTTCCGCCTGGTTCCTGAAAAAGCAGGGCTACGACGTCACCGTCATCGAGCGCCAGCCCGGCGCGGCGCAGGAAACCAGCTTCGCCAACGGCTGCCAGATCTCGGTGTCGCACGCCGAACCCTGGGCCAATCCCTCCGCCCCGATGAAGGTGCTGAAGTGGCTGGGCAAGGAAGATGCGCCGCTGCTGTACCGCTTCCGTCCCGAGTGGCTGCAGTGGAAGTGGGCCGTCAGCTTCCTGCGCGAATGCACCGCCGCCCGCACCGACGAGAACATCCGCAACATCGTCGCCCTGTGCGAATACAGCCGCCAGACCCTGCAGGCGGTGCGCGCCGAGACCGGCATCGACTACGACCACCTGACCCGCGGCATCCTGCACTTCTACACCGAAGAAAAGGAATTCCAGGAATCCCTGCCGGCCGCCAAGCTGATGCGCGACCTGGGCTGCCCGCGCGAATCGATCGGCGCGGATGAAGTCGTGCGCATCGAACCGGCGCTGGCGTCGATCCGCGACAAGATCGTCGGCGGCGACTTCACCGCCACCGACGAATCCGGCGACGTCTACAAGCTCACCACGGGCCTGGCCAGGAAGAGCGAGGAAGCCGGCGTCGAATTCCGCTACTCCACCACCATCACCCGCCTGATCACCGAAGGCGCCGGCAGCTCGGCGCGCGTGACCGGCGTGGAAATCATCAACCCGGACGGCCGCCACGAGGTGCTCACCGCAGACAGCTTCGTGGTCGCCATGGGCAGCTTCTCGCAGCAACTGGTCAAGCCGCTGGGCATCGACCTGCTGCTCTATCCAGGCAAGGGCTACTCGGCCACCTACAAGGTCATCAACCCGGACGCCGCGCCCACCGTTTCGCTGACCGACGACGGCTACAAGCTGGTGGTCTCGCGCCTGGGCGACCGCCTGCGCGTGGCCGGCACCTGCGAGCTCAACGGCTACACCCGCGAGCTCAACACCACCCGCTGCGAAGCCATCACCCGCCGCACCCGCGAACTGTTCCCGGACGGCTGCGACTACGACAACCCGATCTACTGGACCGGCCTGCGCCCGCTGACGCCGTCCAACGTGCCCTATGTCGGCAAGACCAAGGTGTCCAACCTGTTCCTGAACACCGGCCACGGCACCCTGGGCTGGACCATGGGCTGCGGCTCGGGCCGCGCGATTGCCGAGATCGTCGCCGGCCGCGTGCCCGAGATCGACTTCGCCTTCACCGGCCTGCCGCGCTGGAACCGCGCGCGTTCCGTGGTGCAACAGGCGGCCTGAGGCGGCCCTCCCCCTTTTTTGTTTCATCCTTCACCGTTGTTGTTGTCCCTCGCGGACCGGGTTTTCCCGGTCCGTTTTTTTATGTCCGCTTGATCTCGCGCAGACGGCCCATGCCGCAGCCGACGCCCTTACGTTTGCTGACAATGGCATGGTGTAGAATCCTTCGCTTGCCCTGCGCCGCCCAGCTGCGCAGCCTCGGGGATGCCAACGCGACAAGTGCGCGGACAAGCACAGCTCATCCGCATGCAACTGCAGCCTTCCTGCCGCGATTGTCATTGATTTTCACCGATTCGACCCAATATGGCGGTTATCCGCCGCGCCGCCGCCCTGTCGGGCAGGCGCCCAGCAACATCAAGAGGACCATGCAATGAAGTGGGCTATCGTCTTTATCTATCTGTTTTCCATCCTGTTCATCCATTTCCGCGGACGCGTGCGCCTGCCCTTTTTGCGCCAGTTCTTCGACCATTCGTCGATCATGTCGCCGATCAACCTGTTCATGTACGCCTTCTCGCGCGTGCCGGCGGTGCCCTACCCGGCCGTGAAGGAATTCAAGGAACTGGCCCTGATCGACGAAAACTGGGAAACCATCCGCGACGAAGCCGTGGCGCTGCGCGAGATGGCCAAGATCAAGGCCGCCGAAAAGAATGACGACGCCGGCTTCAACTCCTTCTTCAAGGCCGGCTGGAAGCGCTTCTACCTGAAGTGGTACAACGCCAGCCATCCCTCGGCCGAGAAGTTCTGCCCCAAGACCGTCGAGATCCTGCAGCGCATTCCCAGCGTGAAGGCAGCCATGTTCGCCGAGCTGGCGCCGGGCGGCACGCTCAACCCGCACCGCGATCCCTTCGCCGGTTCGCTGCGCTACCACCTGGGCCTGGTCACGCCCAACGACGACCGCTGCTTCATCGAAGTCGACGGCCAGCGCTACAGCTGGCGCGATGGCCAGAGCGTGGTGTTCGACGAGACCTTCATCCACTGGGCGCAGAACGGCTCCGAGACGAACCGTATCATCCTGTTCTGCGACGTCGAGCGCCCGCTGCGCTATCGCTGGGCCGAAGCCATCAACGGCTTCCTGGGCCGCACCATGATGACCGCCGCCGCCTCGCCCAACGAAACCGGCGACCAGACCGGCCGCGTCAACAAGCTGTTCCGCTTCGTCTGGCTGGCCGGGCAGTATCGCCGCCGTTTCAAGAACTGGAACAAGACCGTCTACAAGGCCACCAAATTCGGCCTCATCATCGCGGTCGCGCTGCTGATCATCTACGCGTGATACGCATCGTTCTGCAAACGATATAAATAAAAAAATCGCCGGCATGTCCGGCGATTTTTTTCATCTGCAATGACGGGGGCGCGTTCGTTTTTTCGCTCACTTCGCTGCGCTGCAAAAGAACGTATTCTCACAAATACTCACCCCCAAAATCCAGAACAGGCGCGGCTTTGCAGGCTGTCCTTATGCGTTTCAGGAATGAAGGGAAGTCAAAAAACTATCAAATGCGCACGTAAGTGAAAATCAATGTGGGGCAAAATTTCCGACTGGAAATGGATTGAACTTTTTCGAATTTAATTTGCAGAAACTGCTTCGTCCTAACATGTGCGTGCGTGTAAAATCATCTCGCTTCCTTGCTTGATTCATGGCGTGATTCTTGCATAGTGCTGATACATTGCGTGAATGGCGAAGCACTAACCGAGTACCGACCATACATAGAACAATGGGCTCATGCAGGACATCGATAACGAGATGAAGAAACCGCTGCTCAAGCATCTGGTGGAGATTACCGCGCACCGGGAACACTCCCGCCTTGCGCTCTCCGTCATCTCGGCCTTGTACCAGCTGACCAATGTCCAGGAAATCCGCATGCTGGAGATATTCACCATGCGCGACGAGCATTACGTCCAGGAAAAAATGCTGATCCGGGACGGCGACATCCACACCATCGACGAACATACCAGCGACGATCCCAAGGAACCGCTCGCGAGCTATCCGGCGATGATGGCGTGCATCCGCAATCACCTCAACGAATACCTCGAGACCACCGACGACGGCGCCCACATCCTGTGGCTGCCGGTGTGGCTGCACGGCAAGATGAACTCCTGCGTCGAGATCCGCAGCGACAAACCCTTCGAGCCGCAGATGATGGACGTGATCCACGGCATCTTCCACGTCTACTGCAATTACCAGAGCCTGCTCGACTACAGCGAGCGCGACGCGCTCACTGGCCTGTTCAACCGCAAGACCTTCGACGAACAGTTCACCAAGTACGCCTTCGCCATCGCGCCGCATGAGGCGCATTCGCTGGAGAAGAACGACCGTCGCCACGACGACGCCGCCGTCGAGGCCAAGGGCCACTGGCTGGCCGTGGTGGACATCGACCACTTCAAGCAGGTCAACGACCGCTATGGCCACCTGTATGGCGACGAAGTGCTGATCCTGGTGGCCAACATCCTGCGCGCCTCCTTCCGCAGCCACGACCGCATCTTCCGTTTCGGCGGCGAGGAGTTCGTGATCCTGCTGCGCTCGACCACGCTCTCGGACGCCCGCAAGATCTTCGACCGCTTCCGCCAGAACGTGCAGGAGTACGACTTCCCGCAGGTCGGCAAGGTCACCGTCAGCTTGGGCTTCGTCGGCATCTCGCGCGAGACGCCGGTGGTCATCCTCGGCCACGCCGACCAGGCCCTGTACCACGCCAAGAAAAGCGGCCGCAACCGCATCTGCTTCTACGAAGAGCTGGTCGATTCGGGCGTGCTGCGCTCGGGCATCACCACCAACGACACCGTCGAATTCTTCTGATCGCACCGGCCGCATGGCCTGTGCAACCGAGCCGCCGCGTGCGGCTTTTTCTTTTTTTCGCTCGCCATTTTCATCGCGGCATCTCACCCGCCCCTCTTCCCTGCACGACATTTTTCGCGTGCCGGCTCGCATCTTGCGGCTCATGCATGGGATGCATTTCTCCATGTTTTAAAAGCATGAGACATCGCCACAGCGCTTTCGTATGATCGCCCTCATTCGACGCCATCGGCGCGAATGCGCCGCTTCGACGGACCAACAAGACAACCAGAGCAAGCCTCGAAGCGGAACCACACACCGTCACCAGGAGACTCAAGAAATGCAGCAGGCACAATTCAAAAAAATCGGCGCTGTCATGATCCTGTCCGCCGCCTTTGCCGCCTTCGGCGCGCATGCGCAGGACAAGAAACCCAACGTGGTCGTCATCGGCACCGGCGGCACCATCGCCGGCGCGGGCGCATCCAGCGTCAACACCGCCGCCTACCAGTCGGCCGTGGTGCCGGTCGACAAGATCATCGCGGCCGTGCCGGAGATTTCCAAGATCGCCAACGTGCGCGGCGAGCAGATCTTCCAGATCGGCAGCGAGAGCTTCAACGACGAACGCCTGCTCAAGCTGGGCAAGCGCGTCTCCGAACTGCTCAAGCAGAGCGACGTCGACGGCATCGTGATCACCCACGGCACCGACACCATCGAAGAGACCGCGTATTTCCTGAACCTGGTGCTCAAGAGCGAGAAGCCGGTGGTGGTGGTCGGCTCGATGCGCCCGGGCACGGCGCTGGGCGCCGACGGCGCGCTGAACCTGTATGACGCGGTGCTGGTCGCCGGCAGCAAGGACGCCGCCGGCAAAGGCACGCTGGTGGTGATGAACGACGAGATCCATTCCGGCCGCGACGTCACCAAGAGCAACTCCTTCAAGGTCGAGACCTTCCGCTCGCCCTACGGCCCGCTGGGTTACGTGGTCGAGAACAAGCTGATGTTCTACCGCTTGCCGGCGCGTCCGCACACCACCCAGACCGAGTTCGACATCGACAAGATCAACAGCCTGCCGCGCGTGGACATCGCCTACAACTACGGCAACGTCAGCCGCGCCGCCTATGACGCGTTCGTCAACGCCGGCGCAAAGGCCATCATCCACGACGGCACCGGCAACGGCAGCGTGGCCGAGCAGATCGTGCCGGTGCTGCAGGAAGTGCGCAGCAAGGGCGTGCAGGTCATCCGCGCCACGCGCACCGGCAGCGGCGTGGTGATCCGCAACGGCGAGCAGCCCGACGACAAGTACGACTGGGTCGTGACCGACGACCAGAACGCGCAGAAGGCGCGCATCCTGGCCGAGCTGGCGCTGACCAAGACCAACGACACCAAGGAACTGCAGAAGATCATGTGGAAGTACTGATCTGCAGCGCCGACCGGCCCCGGCCGGAACCGCTTTGCGTTGTTGCAAAGACTGAGGACTCCTCAGTTCCCTCTTTGGCCCCGCTTCGGCGGGGCTTTTTTATTGCCGCCGGACATCGCGCTTGCGTGCGGGCAAGCCGCGCAAACCGGAACATTCCTCCTCCGGTCGAAGTCTCACCACTCTTGGACAAGAGGAGATCATCATGGACAAACGGCTTGCATTGCTGACAAGCATCGCCGAACTCAAGAGCTCCCACGATGAAGCGGCGGCCATGCTTTCGCGCATCATGCTCAACGCCATCCGCGCCGCCCGCAGCGAGGACGACGCGCCGCCGTTGAAGGCGATGCGCCAGTACCGCAAGGCGATCAAGGAATTGAAGATCCAGTGCCTGCAGGTGGAAATGATCCTCGCCGAAATGGAAATCCCCCAGCACGTGCACTGATGCCGGAGCAGCCTGCGCCGGCGCGGTGACGGGCCATCCCGCCCTGCCGGTTTTCGACTTTCCTCCCCAGCCCTTTTCTATTTGCCGGCCACGGCCTCGATCGCCTCGGCCACGGGAGATTGGTTGAGGGTGCTTGCAGGTGTCGCGCCGCTGCCCGCGCGCGCCGATTTGCGCAGCGACCAGACGGCCAGCGCGCCGAGGGTCAGGACCAGCATCTGTACAGGTGTCAGTTTCATTGCACTCTTCTCCTTGTTGAAAACGAATCAGTTGCCGGGATGCAGCGGCGGCCCCTCGGGCGGGCGCACCGCCTTGACCGCCTCCTCGCCATGACCGACGCTGCCCTTGACGATCTCCGGCGCGTGCGCCAGCTTCTGGCGCAAGGCGCGCGAGCCGAAGTTGTTGGCGTAGATCCAGGTGAATTCCGCGCCCAGCAGGAAGATCTGCGCCGAGTAGTAGATCCACACCAGCAGCAGCGCAAAGGAACCGGCCGCCCCGAAACCGGACGTCATGCCGGTGCGGCCGAGATACAGCCCGATCAGGTACTTGCCGATGATGAACAGCACCGTGGTGGATACCGCGCCTATCCAGACGTCGCGCCAGGAGAGCGTTACCCGCGGCATGAACTTGTAGATCATCGAGAACAGCGTGGAGAACACCACGAAGGAAAGCGCGAAGTTGAGCAGTTGCAGCACCAGCTGCCATCCCTCGAACCAGCCGCCCCACCAGCGCCCCAATGCCGCCAGCGCGGCGCTGACCACCAGCGAGATGATCAGCAGGAAACCCAGCCCGATGATCAACCCGAAAGACAGGATGCGCGTGCGCGCCAGCGCCCAGATACCGCTCTTGCGCTTGACCGCGGGGATGCGCCAGATGCGGTCCAGCGCGCTCTGCAGTTCGGAGAACACGGCGGTGGCGCCCACGGCCAGCGTGGCCACCGAGATCGCCGCGGCGATCATGCCTTCGCGCGGTTGGTTGACCGACTTCAGCAGGCCCTGGATGGCGATGGCGCCTTCAGTGCCGACGATGTCGCGGATCTGGTTGACAATCTCGCCCTGCGCGGCGTCGTGGCCGAACAGCATGCCGGCCACGGCGATGGCGATCACCAGCATCGGCGCGATGGAGAAGATGGTGTAGTAGGCGATCGCCGCCCCCATGCTGGGCGCGAAGTCGTCAAGCCAGGCGTTGACCGCCGCCATGACCAGCTGCCAGGCCTGCTGCAGGCGCGTGCCGCCCTTGATCATCTTCACCTCGGCGGCGGGGTCGAGGTATTCGGAAGGCGCCGGCTCAAGGTCGGCCCTGATATTGCTGATGCGCGGCGCCGTCTTGGGCGGGGACGGCGCCGTGGTGACGGCGCTCTTCTTCGCCTTCACCGATCCCTTGCGCCACGCCGCCACCAGCGGCAGCACCAGGGTCGCGACGCGCACCGCGCTTTCCAGCCCGCGCGGGATCGGGTCGCTGGATTTCGATTTCGCCGTGAATTTGGTTTTGCCTGGCGCCGCAGCCTCTTTCTTCGCGCGGACGGGCGACACGTCAGGCCGCGAACCAGCCTGCAGCTTTTGCCGGCGCTTGCGGCCCAGCCATACGCCCACCAGCGCGCTGAGCACCGAGCCGGCCACCACGCCGCCGGCGGAGAGGGCTTCGCCCGGCCCGCTACCGTGCATGGCCCGCTCGCGTTGGCGTGGCTGCAGGCCGGGCTGGAGGTCGTCGGAATGGGTGGTCATGGGCGCCTCGCGCTAACAAAGGTCTGCCGGTGTGACCCCTGGCCAAATCGATTGTTCCTGCGCCGCGGCACGGCCGCCTGCGGAGTCGCCCGTTGATTCTGCCCGCTGTCGGAACCCGCTGTCGGAGGCGCCGGAACTGCCGGCGCGGCAAGACGCGATGTTGCGATGCATGGTATAAATATCGTCCTCGCTCCGGCGGCCGCTCCACATGCAGCACGACCGCCTGCGCCTACGAACAAGACATCCGCAGAGTTGTTGCCATAACCACATTCCCCATCCGCCGCAGCCGCAATCGCCGCCGGCGGCATTCCGAAACCAGACCAACGAGGACCGCACATGTATAAGGACGTACAGCTTTTCATCAACGGCGAATGGACCGCCAGCGTCTCCGGCCGCACCATCGACGTGGTCAACCCGGCTACCGAGGAAGTCATCGGTAAGATCGCCCATGCCGGCCGCGAAGACCTGGACCGCGCCCTCGAAGCCGCGAAGAAAGGCTTCGAAACCTGGCGCAACATCTCCGCCTTCGAACGCTCGAAGATCATGCGCCGCGCCGCCAACCTCCTGCGCGAGCGCGCCGATGACGTGGCCCGCCTGATGACCCTGGAACAGGGCAAGCCGCTGCCGGAAGCCAAGATGGAAACCCTGGGCGCGGCCGACACCATCGACTGGTTCGCCGAAGAAGCCCGTCGCACTTACGGCCGCCTAGTGCCGGCGCGCGTGCCGGGCGCCTACCAGATGGTGATCAAGGAGCCGGTCGGCCCGGTCGCCGCCTTCACGCCCTGGAACTTCCCGATCAACCAGGTGGTGCGCAAGATGTCGGCCGCGCTGGCTGCGGGCTGCTCCATCATCGTCAAGGCCCCTGAAGAGACCCCCGCCTCCCCGGCCGAGCTGATCCGCGCCTACGCCGACGCCGGCGTGCCGGCCGGCGTGATCAACCTGGTCTACGGCGTGCCGGCCGAGATCTCCGAATACCTGATCCCGCACCCGGTGATCAAGAAGATCTCCTTCACCGGCTCGACCCCGGTGGGCAAGCAGCTGGCCGCGCTGGCCGGCCAGCACATGAAGCGCGCCACCATGGAACTGGGCGGCCACGCCCCGGCGATGGTGTTCGACGATGCCGACATCGACGCCGCCGCCAAGCAGCTGGCCGCTGCCAAGTTCCGCAACGCCGGCCAGGTGTGCGTCTCGCCGACCCGCTTCCTGGTGCAGAAGGGCGTGTTCAACGCCTTCGTCGACAAGTTCGTCACCTACGCCGAACAGCTGAAGGTGGGCAACGGCATCGACGCCGGCACCACCATGGGTCCGGTGGCCAACAAGCGCCGCATCCCGGCGCTGGAGTCCCTGATCGACGACGCCGTCTCGCAAGGCGCACAGCTGCGCACCGGCGGCAAGCGCATCGGCGACAAGGGCTACTTCTTCCAGCCCACCGTGCTGACCAACGTGCCGCTGTCGGCGCGCGTGATGAACGACGAGCCCTTCGGCCCACTGGCGCTGATCAACCCGTTCGACACCCTGGACGAAGTGATCGACGAAGCCAACCGCCTGCCCTTCGGCCTGGCAGCCTATGCCTTCGCCAAATCGGCGCACACCAAGCACGCGCTGGCCGCGCGCGTGGAAAGCGGCATGCTGACCATCAACCACCTGGGCCTGGCCATTCCCGAACTGCCGTTCGGCGGCATCAAGGACAGCGGCTACGGTTCGGAAGGCGGTACCGAGGCGATCGAAGCCTACGTCAACACCAAGCTGGTGACGCAGCTGGACGTCTGATTTTCTGACGCTGGAATGAAAGCGGCGAACCGGGGTCCGGTTCGCCGCTTTTTTTTGCAGGCTCATTGGGGCGTATGTTGTCGACGTTGTCGCGCCTGCTGACGTCAGGGCTTGGCTTCGATCATTGCGACCCTTGCAACCGCCGCCTGGCGCGCAACGAACGACACTGGATCCCGGCCTTCGCCGGGATGACGGAGAGGGTGGAATGACCGGAATGGCTGGAGTGACGCAGTGATGGGGATGACGGAATGATGGGGGGTGACGGGGTGACGGGGTGACGGGGTGACGGGGTGACGGGGTGACGGGGCGACGGAGTGACGGGGTGACGGGGTGACACGGTGACACGGTGACACAGTGAAGGAATAACGTGCGACGGGTACCAAGGCACAGATGTACTGGAACGCACGAAAGTTAAAGTTGCCTCCAACCTGTCGTCCTGACGAAAGTCAGGACCCAGCGGCGTTCGTCGCACCGCGCCGTCCCGGGCTCCGACGATTCTCAGCAAACATCGCCGGACTCCCGCCCTCGCAGGAACACCCGGCGTACACCCGCCTATTCTTCCGCGCCCGAAGGCGGCACCAGGATGTCGCGGCTGCCGTTCCTCGACATGGCCGACAGCACGCCGGCCGTCTCCATCTGCTCCACCAGGCGCGCGGCGCGGTTGTAGCCGATGCGGAACTGGCGCTGCACCGAGGAGATCGATGCGCGGCGCGACTTGAGCACGAAGGCCACCGCCTCGTCGTAGAGCGGGTCGGATTCCGGATCCGGCATGTCGCTGCCGAACATGTCGCCCTGCGCGGCATCCTCCACCATCGGCGGCGCCAGGATCTCTTCGATGTAGCGCGGCTCGCCGAAGGACTTCAGGTATTCCACCACGCGATGCACCTCGTCGTCGGAGACGAAGGCGCCGTGCACGCGCTGGGGATAACCCGAACCCGGCGGCAGGAACAGCATGTCGCCGTGACCCAGCAGCGACTCGGCGCCCATCTGGTCGAGCACGGTGCGCGAGTCGATCTTGGAGGAGACCTGGAAGGCCACGCGGGTCGGGATGTTGGCCTTGATCAGGCCGGTGATCACGTCCACCGACGGGCGCTGCGTGGCCAGGATCAGATGGATGCCGGCCGCGCGCGCCTTTTGCGCCAGGCGCGCGATCAGTTCTTCCACCTTCTTGCCGACCACCATCATCAGGTCGGCCAGTTCGTCGATGACGATCACGATGGTCGGCAGCTTGTCCAGCGGCTCCGGCGCGTCCGGGGTCAGGCTGAACGGGTTGGGGATCTTCTCGCCGCGGGCATGGGCGTCGTCGATCTTCTGGTTGTAGCCTGCCAGGTTGCGCACGCCGAGTTTCGACATCTTCTTGTAGCGGCGCTCCATCTCGTCGACCGCCCAGTTCAGCGCATGCGCGGCTTCGCGCATGTCGGTCACCACCGGCGCCAACAGGTGCGGAATGCCTTCGTAGATCGACAGCTCCAGCATCTTGGGGTCGATCATGATCAGGCGCACCTCGTCCGGCGTGGCCTTGTAGAGCAGCGACAGGATCATCGCGTTGATCGCCACCGACTTGCCCGAACCCGTGGTGCCGGCCACCAGCATGTGCGGCGCACGCGCCAGGTCGGTCACCACCGGCGTGCCGGTGATGTCCTTGCCCATGGCGATGGTCAGCAGCGAGGCCGACCTGCGGTAGGCGTCGGAGCGCACGATCTCGGAGAGCTTGATCATCTGCCGCCGCGCATTGGGCAACTCCAGGCCCATGCAGGTCTTGCCGGGAATGGTCTCGACCACGCGGATCGACGTCAGGCCCAGGGCGCGCGACAAGTCCTTCATCAGGTTCACCACCTGCGCGCCGCGCACGCCCTGCGCCGGCTCCACTTCAAAGCGGGTGATCACCGGGCCGGCCTCGGCGCCCAGCACCGTGACCGGCACCTTGAACTCCTTGAGGCGCTGCTCGATCAGGCGGCCGGTCTCCTGCAGTTGTTCGGCGTCGACTTCGATGGTGGTCTCGGGCACATCGTCGAGCAGGTCCAGCGACGGCAGCGGGATGTCGATGTGCGGCTCGAACTCTTCGTCCCCGTAGGCCTGCGGCTGCACCACTTGTGCGGAGTAAGGCGGCACCACAGGCTGCGCCGCGCGCACCGGGAAAGCCGCCTGCGGCGCCTCGGCCTCGAACGGCGACATTGCGGGAGCGGCATCCTGGCGGAGCGGCTCGGCGCTGGATTCGGGCTCAGGCTCGGGGTCCGGCAGCATGTCGAACCATGGCGCGGTATAGCTTTGTCTGGGCGGCTCGAAGGCGACCGGCGAAAGCGGTGCCGGCTCGGGGCCTGCAGTTTGCTCCGGCTGCTCGTCGAAGAGAAACTCCGATGCCGCGGGAGCACCGGTATTGGCATCGGCGGGCGTCTGCTGCGGCGCTTCGAAATACGGTTGCTGTTGCGGTTGCGCTTGGACGAACTCGTCCGCGGCGGCGTCCAAGGACGGGGCGGCCGGCGCGGCGGAAATCTCCGGTGCGGCGGGGACCGGCGTCGCAGGAACAGATGCCGGCACAGCCGAAACCGCAGGCGCCTCGGCCGCGCCCTTCTGCGCCTGGGCTTCCTGCAGTGCGCGCATCAGCCGTGTGGGAACGGCGTCGGCGCGTTCGCCCGGCGTCGCCGGTTCGCTCGCCTGGCGGGCGGCGCGACCGACGCTGCTGATGCGAATGCTGCGCGTGGGCATGGCCGGCGCGGGCGGGCTTGCTTGCCCCTGCCCGGCGCGGGCGATCGAGGGCGGGATGTGCTGGGCCGGCGCGTCGGGAACGGCTGCGCGCGACAGGCTGGCGTTGGCCGCCGCGCTGGCGGCCGAGATCGCGGTGCTGGCCGCGGCGCGCGCCAGCATGGCATCGGTCGGACGCAGGGTTTCGAAAGCAGCCCATTCGGATTCGGGACGTGCGCGGGCATCCGTCGCGCCGGGTTTCAACGCCGGCCATTTGCCGCCGCGCGCGGCGGCGCTGCGGTTCAGCGACGACAATGGCACTTGCCAGTCCTCGCGCGCATGCCCATCGGAGATGCGCTCGCTGGGGCTGTTGAAGCGGTTCGGCGTGCGCGGCTCAAACGGCGAATTCGCCTGCGGCGAAGCGGCAGCGGCGCGCGACGCGGTTGGCGTGCGCGGTGCGCGCGGCGTGGCGGAGAGCCGCTCGTTGCCGCCGAAGCGCTTGCCGTTGCCAGCCAGGCGCACGCGTTCGCTCTCGATGCTGCCGCGGCGCGGCCCCAGGTCGAGCTCCGGGTGTTCGTCGTCGGCGCCCTTGCCGGCGCGGCTGAAAACGGCGCCGAACAGCAGCTTCAGACTCAGCAGCGCCAGCGCGAACATCACCAGCACCGCGACCGGCTTACTGATCTTGCCCGACAGCGCCTCCATCAGCGCGAAGCCAAGGCGTGCGCCGCGCTGGCCGTCATCGCCGGTATCGATCTGCGCGCGCAGCAGGGACTCGATGGCGCTGCTGGCGCACAGCAGCAACAGGCTGCCTATCCAGACACGGATGGCGCCGCGTCCACCCAGCGGCGACTTGCGGGCCAGTGCGGAAATGACCACGCGCAGCAGCAGCGGCAGCAACCACAGGACCGACCAGCCAAACCATTTGACGAAAATCATGCTACTCCCAAACTATTGCGGCCGACGCGATCCGGCGCGCCCGCGAGTTTAAACCATCCCGGCCGCGCTCAGTACTTGCGGCCATGGCAGTGGCAATCCGCCACGTGGTCGTCGATCAGGCCGATGCCTTGCAGATAGGCATAGATGATCGTGGAACCGACGAACTTGAAGCCGCGTTTGGCGAGATCCTTGGAGATCGTATCCGACAGCGGCGTCTTGGCCGGCGCCTGGCCCAGCTCCTTCCATGCGTTGCGGATCGGCTTGCCGTCGACGAATCCCCAGAGATAGGGGTCCAAGCCGCCGACCTCTTCGCACAGCCTAAGATAGCTGCGCGCGTTGGTGATGGTCGCGGCCACCTTCAGGCGGTTGCGCACGATGCCCGGATTGGCCAGCAGCTCGGCCACCTTGCGCTCGTCATAGTTGGCGATCTTGCGCGCGTCCCAGTGGTCGAAGGCGGCGCGGTAGCTCTCGCGCTTGTTGAGCACGGTCTCCCACGACAGCCCGGCCTGCGCGCCCTCCAGGTTGAGCATCTCGAACAGCGTGGTCTCGTCGTGGCAGGGCACGCCCCACTCCTCGTCGTGATACGCCACGTAGAGCGGATTGTTGAGGTTGACCCAGGCGCAGCGCGTCTTCTGATTCTTCATGTGTTCTCTTCTTAATCGGTTCAGACCGGCCACAGCGGCGGCTCGTCCATCAGCGCGATCTGCTCGCGCAGCTCCAGGATGCGGTCCTGCCAGTAGCGCTGCGTGTTGAACCACGGGAAAGCGACCGGGAACGCCGGATCGTCCCAGCGCCGCGCCAGCCACGCCGAATAATGGATCAGGCGCAGCGTGCGCAGCGCCTCGATCAGGTACAGCTCGCGCGGCTCGAACTCGCAGAAGCTCTCGTAGCCGGCCAGCAGGTCCGACAGCTGGCGCACCATCTCGCCGCGCTCGCCGGACAACAGCATCCACAGGTCCTGCACCGCCGGGCCGCTGCGGCTGTCGTCGAAATCGACAAAGTGCGGGCCGGCGTCGGTCCACAGCACGTTGCCGACATGACAATCGCCGTGCAGGCGCAGCGCCTTCACGTCGCCGGCGCGCTCGAAGCAGCGGCGCACGCCGTCCAGCGCGTGCTCTACCGTGCTCTTGTATGCGCCCAGCACATCCATCGGGATGAAATCGTTGGCCAGCAGCCAGTCGCGCGGCTCTTCGCCGAAGGTGGCGATGTCCAGCGCGGGCCGCTCGGCGAAGGGGCGCTGCATGCCGACCGCGTGGATGCGGCCGATGAAGCGGCCCATCCATTCCAGCGTATCGGGATTGTCCAGCTCGGGCGCGCGCCCGCCGTGGCGATGAAACACCGCGAAACGAAAGCCCGCGTGGCGATGCAGCGTGGCGCCGCCCTCCAGCGCCATGGCCGGCACCACCGGCACCTCCTCGTCGGCCAGCTGCTGCGAAAAGGCGTGCTCCTCGAGGATCTGGGCGTCGCTCCAGCGCAGCGGCCGGTAGAACTTGGCGACCACCGGCGGCCCCTCTTCCATGCCGACCTGGTAGACGCGGTTTTCATAGCTGTTCAGCGCCAGCAGGCGGCCGTCGCCTCGCAGGCCGACCGCGTCCAGGGCGTCGAGCACGGTGTCGGGCGAAAGCGTGGCGAAGGACTCGACGTCGGCGGCGGGGTGGGCTGGTTGTGTCATCCCGGTATTGTACTGTCGGCGGGCCCGGGCCAGCACGCCGGCGATGAGCTTATGGCATGGCAACGCTGACAATGCTCGCGCCACTGGCCGAATCCCTTTAAACTTCTGCTTTTAGCGTCACCAATTGGACATCATGCACCTCGACCAGCCCCTTTCCGATCAAGAGTTCGACGAACTCGACGATTTCCTCCTGTCCGACCGCTGCGCCGACGACGTCATGACCATGGACACGCTGCATGGCTACCTGACCGCGCTGGCCATCGGCCCGCAGGAAGTGCTGATGGCCGAATGGCTGCCGCGCGTCTGGGGCAGCCGCCCGGAAGACACGCCCAAGTTCAAGAACGGCAAGGAAGCCGAGCGCATCAGCAGCCTGATCGCGCGCACCATGAACGAGATCGCCATCACCTTCGAGGTGGCGCCCAAGGAGTACGAGCCGCTGTTCTGCGAACGCGAGCACGAAGGCAAGCCGCTGCTGGACGCCGAGGCCTGGGCCTGGGGCTTCTGGGAAGGCATCCAGCTGCGCGCCCAGCAATGGGACGAGATCTTCCACTCCGACCTGGCGCCGCTGCTGCGCCCGATCTACCTGCTCGGCGCCGACGAGCTGGAGGAAGAAGAAACCAAGCTGATCGACGATCCGGTCAAGACCCACAAGCTGGCCATCGAAATCGAATCGGCCATTCCGCACATCCACCGCTACTGGGCGCCCAAGCGTAAGTCGGCGGTGGAACAGGTGCAGCGCGACGCACCCAAGGTCGGCCGCAACGATCCCTGCCCTTGCGGCAGCGGCAAGAAGTACAAGAAATGCTGCGGGGCTGACGGCGAGGAGTAAGCAGATCCTCGCGCTTGCCTGAACGCATGCGCGGTGCGACGAACGACACTGGATCCCGGCCTGCGCCGGGATGACGGTGAAAAATTCAAGCGCATGCACGTCTTCTCACCGTTCTCCTCACCGCCTACCCGTCGTCCTGACGAAAGTCAGGACCCGGCGACGTTCGGCGCACCTCTCCAGCGCCTGTTGAGCGAAACGACCGATGTCTGCTCCCGCCCTGTGCCGGATGACGGAGATTGATTCAACAACCTGCACGCCTCCCCACCGCCTACCCGTCGTCCTGACGAAAGTCAGGACCCAGCGGCGTTCGGCGCACCTCTCCAGCGCCTGTTGAGCGAAACGACCGATGTCCGCTCCCGCCCTGCGCCGGGATGACGGAGATTGATTCAACAACCTGCACGCCTCCCCACCACCTACCCGTCGTCCTGACGAAAGTCAGGACCCAGCGGCGTTCGGCGCACCTCTCCAACGCCTGTTGAGCGAAACGACCGATGCCCGCCCCCGCCCTGTGCCGGGACGACGGAGATTGATTCAACAGCCTGCACGCCTCCCCAGCACCGCCCCGTCGTCCTGACGAAAGTCAGGACTCAGCGGCGTTCGGCGCGCCTCTCCAATGCATGTTGAGCGAAACGGCCGATACCCGCTCCCGCTCTGCGCCGGGATGACGGAGATTGATTCAACAACCTGCACGCCTCCCCACCACCGCCCCGTCGTCCTGACGAAAGTCAGGACCCAGCGGCGTTCGGCGCACCTCTCCAACGCCTGTTGAGCGCAACGAGCAATTCCCGAACCTGCGCTGCGCCGGAATGACGAGAAAACGGTAAGGCTCAAAAAAAGAAAACGGCGCGCCGGTTCACACCGTCGCGCCGTTTCTCATCGGCAGCGAAGCCCTTGGCCTCGCCCTCCCCGCCTCACTCCTTGATGAAGTGCTCGCGGTAATACTTCAGCTCTTCGATCGACTCGACGATGTCGGCCAGCGCCGTGTGCATCTGGCGCTTCTTGAAGCCGGTGGAGATTTCCGGCTTCCAGCGCTTGCACAGTTCTTTCAGCGTGGAAACGTCGAGGTTGCGGTAGTGGAAGAATTCTTCCAGCTTGGGCATGCCGCGCACCATGAAGCGGCGGTCCTGGCAGATCGAGTTGCCGCACATCGGCGACTTGCCGGCCGGCACGTATTTCTTCAGGAATTCGATCAGCACTTTCTCGGCCTCGGCCTCGGTGATGGTCGACGCCTTGACGCGGTCGATCAGGCCGGAGCGGCCGTGGGTGCCCTTGTTCCAGGCGTCCATGCCGTCCAGGATTTCGTCGGACTGGTGGATCGCCATGACCGGGCCTTCGCCCAGCACGTTGAGCTGGGAGTCGGTGACCACCACGGCGACTTCGATGATGCGGTCGTTGTCGGGATCCAGGCCGGTCATTTCCATATCAACCCAGACCAGGTTCATTTCATTGGGACGAAGCGGTACGGCTGGGGCTTGCCCGGCGTTGGCGTCGGCTGCTTGTGACATAATTCTTCCTTATTGATGCAGAGAGCGATGCGCCCTTCTTCAGTTTGTTCGTTCGCTTGCTTGCGCTTGCTATCCGGGATCCTGCTGTTTGATGGATCGTCCTGCTGCGCAGCGCCGCCGCCGGAAGTCCTCGGGACAGCGGGCCGGGCATGGAACCTCCGCCATTTTCGCACAGGGAAAGAATGTCTTCACTCACGTTTTCGGTTTTGTTCGTCGGCTTTTTGGCCGCCAGCCTGCTGGTTCGCTTCTGGCTGGCATCGCGCCACATTCGCCATGTGCTGGCGCACCGCGCCGCGGTGCCGGCCGAATTCGCCGAAAAGATCCCGCTGTCGGCCCACCAGAAGGCGGCCGACTACACCGTCGCGCGCACCAAGTTCGGCCTGGTGACGCTGCTGGTCAATGCCGCCGTGCTGATCGCCTTCACCCTGCTGGGCGGCCTGCAATGGTTGTCGGGACTGGTCCTGGGCTGGACCGGCGGCCCCGGCATGGTGTACCAGATCGGCTTGGTGGCGGCCTTCGGCATCATCTCCGGCCTGGTCGACCTGCCCTTCGACTATTACCGCCAGTTCAAACTGGAAACCCGCTTCGGCTTCAACAAGATGACGCGCGCGCTGTTCTTCAGCGACATGATCAAGCAATCGCTGGTGGGCGCGGTGATCGGCCTGCCGCTGCTGTGGGTGGTGCTGGCGCTGATGGACAAGGCCGGCGCGCTGTGGTGGCTGTACGCCTGGATCGTGCTGTGCGCCTTCCAGCTGCTGATGCTGGTGATCTACCCCAGCTTCATCGCGCCGCTGTTCAACAAGTTCACCGCGCTGGACGACGACGGCCTGCGCAGCCGCATCGAAGGCCTGATGACCCGCGTGGGCTTCGCCTCCAAGGGCCTGTTCGTGATGGACGGCTCCAAGCGCAGCGCGCACGGCAACGCGTATTTCTCCGGCTTCGGCTCGGGCAAGCGCATCGTGTTCTTCGACACCCTGCTGGCGCGCCTGGCACCGCATGAGATCGAGGCAGTGCTGGCGCACGAGCTAGGCCACTTCAAGCTCAAGCACATCGTCAAGCGCGTGGTCGTGATGTTTGCCATCTCGCTGGGATTCCTGGCGCTGCTGGGCTACCTGAAAGGCCAGGTCTGGTTCTACACCGGCCTGGGCGTGAACCCGCTGCTGTTCGGCAGCAACGACGCCATGGCGCTGATCCTGTTCATGCTGGCGCTGCCGATCTTCACCTTCCTGCTCTCGCCGCTGTCCTCGCTGACTTCGCGCAAGCACGAGTTCGAGGCCGACGCCTTCGCCGCCCAATACACCAATGCGCAGGACCTGGTCTCGGCGCTGGTCAAGCTCTACGAAGACAATGCCTCGACCCTGACGCCCGATCCGCTGCACTCGGCCTTCTACGATTCGCATCCGCCCGCCGCCCTGCGCATCGGCAGGCTCAACCTGGCGCAAGGCGCCTCGGGCCACTGAACGGCCCAACCATGAACAAGCGCCGGCTGCGGCTGTCCACCTCGATACAGGTGCAACACAGACCGCAACCGGACCAAGGAGAACCCCATGAGCATCACCGCTAACACCCTCGCCGCAGGCCGCTGCAACCACCAGACCACCGCGCTTGACGAAGCCGGCATCAAGGAAAACCTGGCCGCCCTGCCCGACTGGAAGATCGACGGCGGCAAGCTGTCCCGCGCCTTCGACTTCAAGGACTATTACCAGACCCTGGCCTTCGTCAACGCCATCGCCTGGGTGATCCACGCCGAAGACCACCACCCCGACCTGGCAGTGAGCTACAACCGCTGCGGCGTGAAGTTCGACACCCACAGCGTGAACAACGGCAAGGGCGGCTTGTCCGTCAACGACTTCATCTGCGCGGCCAAGGTCGACGCGATCTTCGCCCAGCGCGCATCCTGATGGCATCGAAGAAACCCCACGCCGCGCCGCGCCAGGCGGCCGGCGCACTCGAATCCGGCCTGGTGATTGCCGCCCACGGGCGGCATTATCTTGTCCAGGCCGGCGAGCAGAAACTGCAATGCGTCACGCGCGGCAAGAAGAGCGACGTCTCCGTCGGCGACCGCATCCGCTTCGCCCGCACCTCCCCCAACCAGGGCGTGGTGGAGTCCATCGACGAGCGCAAGACCCTGCTGTACCGCTCCGACCAGTACAAGTCCAAGCTGCTGGCGGCCAACGTCGACCAGCTCTTCATCGTGGTGGCGACCGAACCCAGCTTCTCGGACGACCTGGTGTCGCGCTCGCTGGTGGCGGCCGAGTCGGCCGGCGTGTCGGCGCACCTGATCCTGAACAAGACCGACATCGAAGAAGCGCTGCCCAAGACGCGCGAGCGCCTGCAGGTCTATGCGCGCCTGGGTTATCCGGTGCACGAGGTGTCGGCCACCGCACGTCCTGACGAAACCCGCGCGGCCTTCCTGCCGCTGCTGGCGGGCAAGAGCACCATCCTGATCGGCCAGTCGGGCATGGGCAAGTCTTCGCTGATCAACCTCATCATCCCGGACGCCGACATCGCCGTGCGCGAGATTTCGGCCGCGCTCGACACCGGCAAGCACACCACCACCTTCACCCGCCTGTACCAGATGGATGAAGCGACCAGCATCATCGATTCGCCGGGCTTCCAGGAGTTCGGCCTGTACCAGCTCTCCGAAGGCATGCTGGAACGGGCCTTCCGCGACTTCACGCCCTACCTCGGCAAATGCCGCTTCTACAACTGCCACCACCTGAGCGAACCGGGCTGCGCGGTGCTGGAGGCGGTGCAGTCGGGCGAAATCGCCGGGCTGCGGCACCAGTTGTATGCGCAGCTGGTGCATGAGTCGTCGCAGACCTTGTATTGAGCGAACGCCTCCCCATCCATCCTGGGGCGCCCGGCTGACGCCCTTCAATCCAAGCAAAAAAGCCATCCGGAACGCGGATGGCTTTTTCACTTCAGGACCCGTGCATCAGAACTTGTACGATGCCGACAAGAAGGCGCTTCGAGGTGTGCCCGGCATGATTTGCCCCAGGCCTGTACCGCTTGCATAGTATTTCTTGTCAAAAAGATTGGTGACGGCGAGAATCACCTCCACCTTCGGGAAACGATAGCCTAGCTTGCCATCCCAACGGGTGTAGCCGGGCAGCGCGAGCAAATTGTCGCGATCGACATAACGACTGCCTTCATAGACCAACCCCGTCTCGGCAAAGAAGCCCTGCGCCGGCGCGTAGCTCACAAAAACGTTGCCGTTCTGTTTCGCCACCCCGATGGATTGCTTGCCCTTGTATCTGCTCTCCGAACGATGTGTCTCGACGACCTTGGCATTTTGCAGCGAGAACCCGCTGCGCAAGAACCAGTCTCGCGCCAGTTCGCCATTGATGCTCAACTCCACGCCGCGATTGCGCTCAAGCCCGTTCAGCACATACATGTCTGGGCTGCTGGAGACTTGAACCCGTCGGTTGTAGAGATCGAGCTGGAATATCGACAACGTCGAGCTGATTTTCTTGCCTAGCCAATCGCTCTTCACACCTACCTCATACTGGCGACTGTATTGCGGCCCGAAATCGCTGTCCTGGCGTGAAGCGGCTGACGACATTCCCATCAACTCGCCGCCGAAAGGCGAAAAGTTCTTGCTGTAAGAGAGGTAGAAACTGTGATCGCTGACAGGCGACCATACCAGTCCCGCACGCGGACTCAACACGGACGGCGTAGAGCGGCGGACTTCGCCTCGGGTAATCCTCGAGTCGATGCGAAGCGAACGATAGTCGACCTCATAACTATCCCAACGAACTCCCGCCAGCAAGCTCAGTTCCTGCGTCAGTTTGATCAGATCCTGAGCATAGGCGGAATATGAACTCGCCTCATAGGTACCGCGCGAGTCGAACTGAAGCGTCCCGTTGGCATCGGATCTGTTATTCGGGGTCATCACCGAAATAGGGCTCGCGAGATAGGAGCGCAACCTCGAATCCCGGTTCTGCTTGCCGTACTCCAGGCCGACCAGCACTTGATGCCCCATCGCGCCGGTATTGAACTTCCCCTCCAGTTCGAGATTCGTCTGAAGATTGCGTTGAAGCAGATCCTGCTTGAACCGGGAGCGTCCGGCCGTATAGTTGGGAAACGTCCCGGTTCCGGCACCGCTTACATAGGTGTTGTCAAAAGAGCTGTCGACATTGAGCAGGTTGATCACATGACGCAGCTGCCAATCGGCGTCGAGATTGTGCGTAAAAGTGGAACGCAGTCGGGCATTGATGTCTTTGATGTTGTCGCGTCCGAATTGCCCGTAAGTCTTGTCCATGGAAGCTGGCGGAAGAATGAACCCGCCTCCGGTCCTGGCGACAGCCGGCATGCCGCGATCGGGTACGCGTTCAAACTCTCCATATTCAGCCTGCAGCAGCCAGCTGCTGGTTTTGTTATCCCACTTCACCGAGGGTGCAAGATATTGCCGTGTGCTGTTGACGCCGTTGCGGAAGCTTCCTGCGTATTCGCGACCGGCGTTGATCCGTACCGCCCACTCGTCGCTGATGACACGATTGATATCGACGGAGCCCCCCGTGCGACCATAGCTGCCGGCGAACAGGCTGGCGCTGCTGACGACATCCTGACCGGGCTGCTTGCTGATGCGATTGATCACGCCACCACCGCTGCCGCGTCCGTAGAGCACCGCAGCCGGTCCTTTCAGGATCTCGACGCGCTCGATATTGCCGAGTCCCCGGATGTATTGCATGTCGTCCCGGATGCCATCCAGCATCATGTCGCTCAAGGCTGAAAAACCGCGGATCTTGTAAACGTCAAAGCGCGTGTCCGATGCATTCGACACGCCGGGGACGCCGACAAGCACTCCTGCCAGGTCGCGCGCGCCATAAGAAACCGCCTCCTCCACCTTGATGCTGTTGATGCTTTGGGGAATCTCGCGATCACTCAGGCTGCTCTTGGTTGCGGTGCTGACGACCGAAGTCCGCGGATCGTAATGACTGCGCTCACCACGCACCTCGACGGCGGGCAGCTTGTCCTTTTCCTTGTCGTCGCCGTCCTCGGCGGCATACAGCGGCATTGAAGTGAAGGCGGCACACAGCGCCAGTGGCAGCGTGCGCATGCGCGTACGCCGGAAAACGAAGCGGGAAGAAGACATGTCAAACCAACCTGTAACGAAAACGGAGCGCAATTCTAGGTTGGCAAATGAGAGCGATTCGCATCGGTATCGCCCGCGAATGCGGATATCGGCGATTAATCGCAATTCATGCGGAGCCACGTCGTAAAGCAGCGTAGACTGACCCGGCACGATGTCTAATAGTTTTTCTTTTGACATCGCCGCCGCGACTGCGGCTGGGCTGCGGCTTGCCGCAGGCTTTCTTCCGGGCAACCCCTGTGGGTATCTTTTTGCCCCGAATCCCTTATAATCTAAGCAGTTATAACGATCGGCGGCAGGCGCCACGCTGGCCGCCGTTTTCATTTATGGCAATCAAACACTACCTTCAGTTTTCCGACTTTACGCTTGATGAATACGAATACGTGATCGAACGTTCTCGTGTGATCAAACGTAAGTTCAAGAATTACGAACCCCACCATACGCTGGCCGACCGTACGCTGGTGATGGTGTTCGAGAAGAATTCGACCCGTACCCGCCTGTCCTTCGAGGCTGGCATGCACCAGATGGGCGGCGCCGCGATCTACCTGAACACGCGCGACAGCCAGCTGGGCCGCGGCGAGCCGGTGGAAGATGCGGCGCAGGTGATGTCGCGCATGTGCGACGTCATCATGATCCGCACCTACGGCCAGGAAATCATCGAGCGCTTCGCCGCATATTCGCGCGTGCCGGTGATCAACGGCCTGACCAACGAGCAGCATCCCTGCCAGGTGCTGGCCGACGTGTTCACCTTCATCGAGCACCGCGGCTCCATCCAGGGCAAGATCGTGGCCTGGATCGGCGACGCCAACAACATGCTCTACTCGTGGCTGCAGGCGGCCGAGGTGTTCGGCTTCCACGTCAACGTCTCCACGCCCAAGGGCTACGACATCGATCCGGCGCAGGTGACGCCCGGCAACAAGAACTACACCTTCTTCGCCAACCCGGCCGACGCCTGCCAGGACGCCGACCTGGTCACCACCGACGTGTGGACCAGCATGGGCTACGAAGACGAGAACGCCGCCCGCCTGAAGGCCTTCGACGGCTGGATCGTGGACGGCCCCAAGATGGCGCGCGCCAAGAAGGACGCCCTCTTCATGCACTGCCTGCCGGCGCACCGCGGCGAGGAAGTCGCCGCCGAAGTCATCGACGGCCCGCAGTCGGTGGTCTGGGACGAGGCAGAGAACCGCCTGCATGTCCAGAAGGCCCTGCTCGAATACCTGGTGCACGGCAAGTTCGACTGAACCGCCGCACCTTCAAGTCATATCAACACACTCGCAACAGTCAAGATCATGTCCAACATCCTGCAATCCGTTCCGGTCAAACAAAAAGTCGGCATCGCCTTCTCCGGCGGCCTAGACACCAGCGCCGCGCTGACCTGGATGCGCCAGAAGGGCGCCATCCCCTACGCCTACACCGCCAACCTGGGCCAGCCGGACGAGCCGGATTACGACGCCATCCCGAAGAAGGCGATGCAGTACGGCGCCGAACTGGCGCGCCTGATCGACTGCCGCGAGCAGCTGGCCAACGAAGGCATCGCCGCGCTGCAAAGCGGCGCCTTCCACATCTCCACCGCCGGCGTGACCTACTTCAACACCACCCCGCTGGGCCGCGCCGTGACTGGCACCATGCTGGTGGCCGCCATGCGTGAAGACAACGTCGACATCTGGGGCGACGGCAGCACCTTCAAGGGCAACGACATCGAGCGCTTCTACCGCTACGGCCTGCTGGTGAACCCCAACCTGAAGATCTACAAGCCCTGGCTGGACAACACCTTCATCGACGAACTGGGCGGCCGCAAGGAAATGTCCGAGTTCATGATCAAGTCCGGCTTCGACTACAAGATGTCGGTGGAAAAGGCCTACTCGACCGACTCCAACATGCTGGGCGCGACCCACGAAGCAAAGGACCTGGAGTTCCTCAACAGCGGCATCAAGATCGTGCAGCCGATCATGGGCGTGGCCTTCTGGCGCGACGACGTCGAAGTCAAGGCCGAGACCGTCACCGTGCGCTTCGAAGAAGGCCGCCCGGTCGCGCTCAACGGCAAGACCTTCGCCAGCATGACCGACCTGATCCTGGAAGCCAACAAGATCGGCGGCCGTCATGGCCTGGGCATGAGCGACCAGATCGAGAACCGCATCATCGAAGCCAAGAGCCGCGGCATCTACGAAGCCCCGGGCCTGGCGCTGCTGTTCATCGCCTACGAGCGCCTGATCACCGGCATCCACAACGAAGACACCATCGAGCAGTACCGCGACAACGGCCGCAAGCTGGGCCGCCTGCTGTACCAGGGCCGCTGGTTCGACTCGCAGGCCATCATGCTGCGCGAAACCGCGCAACGCTGGGTGGCGCGCGCCATCACCGGCGAAGTGACCATCGAACTGCGCCGCGGCAACGACTACTCGATCCTGAACACCGAGTCGCCCAACCTGACCTACCAGCCGGAACGCCTGACCATGGAAAAGGGCGAAGGCGCCTTCACCCCGGCCGACCGCATCGGCCAGCTGACCATGCGCAACCTGGACATCGTCGACACCCGCCAGAAGCTGGCGATCTACCAGAGCACCGGCCTGCTGGACAACAGCAGCGCAGTGTCGCTGCCGCTGCTGGACAAGGATTCGAAGTAAGCAACCTCAACCAAAGATCTGCCTGAAAGAATTTTGATGAGCATCCAATTCGACAACGTCACCGTCCTGAAAAAGGGCAACGTCTACTTCGACGGCAAGTGCGTCTCGCACACCGTGCTGTTCGCCGACGGCACCAAGAAGACCCTGGGCGTGATCCTGCCCTCCACGCTCAACTTCGGCACCGCTTCGCCGGAAATCATGGAAATCGTCAGCGGCAGCTGCCGTATCCGCCTGAAGGGCGAGGAAGCCTGGAACACCTACGGCGCCGGTACCCAGTTCAGCGTGCCGGGCAACTCGTCCTTCGACATCGAAGTGACCGAGGCCGTGGACTACGTCTGCCATTACGGCTGATTCCGCGCGGTTGCGATGAAATGAAAAACGCCGGTTTCGACCGGCGTTTTTTATTGTGCGTCGTGCAGGCTTGGCGCTGGTTTGCGCGCTGGTTCCTCGCCCGAGATCTCGTTGCGCTCGGAGGATCAAGTGGCTTTGCTGCGCCTTGAGGGAGATTCAACGCCGCTGGGTTCCGGCCTTCGCCGGAACGACAGGACAGTGATGGACTCGACCAGCCAAGGGTTCAGGTTGCTTCTTCTTTGTCGTTCCGGCGAAGGCCGGAACCCAGCGGCGTTAGCTGCACATCAACGGTCTCCGAACAACGACCGCGCGCCGAAAAAGAAGATCAGATAAACACCGGCTCAGGCTCAAGCGCCACGCCGAACTTCAGCATCACGTCATCCTGGATCGCCTTGGCCAGCTGCGCGATATCGGCCCCGCTGGCGCCGCCGTGGTTGACCAGCACCAGCGCCTGCTTCTCGTACACGCCGGCCGCGCCCATGGTCTTGCCCTTCCAGCCGCAGCGGTCGATCAGCCAGCCGGCCGCCAGCTTGTAGCTGCCGTCGTCCTGGCGGTAGCTGACCAGGCCGATATGCTGCGCCAGCAAGGCGTCGCGCTGCTGCGCGCTGACGATGGGATTCTTGAAGAAGCTGCCGGCGTTGCCGATCTTGGCGGGGTCGGGCAGCTTGCGTGTGCGGATGGCGATGACGGCGTCGGCGATGTCGCGTGCGCTTGCCTGCGCGGCGTCGCTGAAGCCTTTTTCCTGCAGCGCCTGCGCCACGTCGGCGTAGTTGGCGTTGGGCTGCCAGCGCTTGGGCAAGGCGAAGGTCACGTCCAGCACCACGGCGCGGTCGCGCAGTTCGTGCTTGAAGACGCTGTCGCGGTAACCGAAGCGACAGGCCGCGCGATCCAGCGTCAGCACTTCGCCGGCGGCGAAATCGAAGGCGCGCAGTTCATGGAACCGGTCCTTGAGCTCGATGCCGTAGGCGCCGATGTTCTGGATGGGCGCGGCGCCCACGCTGCCGGGAATCAGCGACAGGTTCTCCAGCCCGCTCAGGCCCTGCGCCAGCGTCCATTGCACGAAACCGTGCCAGTTCTCGCCGGCGGCGGCGCGCACGTAGGTGAAGTCCTCATCCTCGCCGACCACCTCGATGCCGGCCCCGCGCATGTGCAGCACCAGCCCGGCGAAATCCTGGGTCAGCAGCAGATTGCTGCCGCCGCCCAGCACCAGGCGCGGCAAGGCGGCCAGCGTGGCGTCGGCGCGCACCGCGCGCAGCGTATCGGCGCCGTCCACCGGCAGGTAGGCCTGTGCACGCGCCTCGATGCCGAAAGTATTGAGCGCGCGCAGGGAAAAGTCGTGTTGTGGGGCTGGCGAAGACATAGGGCATGGATTATAGCCTTCCCGCCCCCCAGTCTGCCGGGCTTGCCGGAAAAGCGCCGTCAGCGCACCGGCAATAGCCGGGGAGCGCCCGGTCGGCTAAAATCACGGACGAACGCCGGCGCCCTCGCCGGCCGCAAGAATACAAGGATAAAGCCATGCCCTCTTTTGATACCGTCTGCGAAGCCAACCTGGTCGAAGTGAAGAATGCCGTCGAGCAGGCCAACAAGGAAATCTCCACCCGTTTCGACTTCAAGGGCACCGACGCCCGCGTCGAGCAGAAGGAACGCGAACTGACCGCTTTCGCCGACTCCGACTTCCAGCTCAGCCAGGTGCGCGACGTGCTGACCAACAAGATGACCAAGCGCAACGTCGACGTGCGCTTCCTGGACGAAGGCAAGATCGAGAAGATCGGCGGCGACAAGGTCAAGCAGGTGATCAAGGTCAAGAACGGCATCGAAAGCGACGACGCCAAGAAGATCGTGCGCATCATCAAGGACAGCAAGATGAAGGTGCAGGCCAGCATCCAGGGCGATGCGGTGCGCATCACCGGCGCCAAGCGCGACGATTTGCAGGCGGCCATGGCGCTGCTGCGCAAGGATGTGAAAGACATCCCGCTGGAATTCAACAACTTCCGCGACTGATCGCCAGGCGCGCGAGCCCAGATGAAAAACGCCGGCACATAGCCGGCGTTTTTTATGGGTGCAAGCGCTTACTGCCCGGTGCCCGGGCAATCGGCGCCCTTCCGGATTTCTTCCGGCGTCAGGTCACGCACATGCGTGGCGACCGACCAGCTATGGCCGAAAGGATCGACCAGCTGCCCGTAGCGGTCGCCCCAGAACATGTCGGCCACCGGCATCTTCACCTGCGCGCCGGCCGCCACGGCCTGGGCGAACACGGCGTCCACGTCTTCCACGTACAAGTGAATGGTGACCGGGGAGCCGCCCAGCGCCTTCGGGCCCAGGCATTTCCATTCCGGCATCTCGTCGACCAGCATCAGGCTGGAGTCGCCGATGTTGATATGGGCGTGCATCAGGCGCCCGTCGGGACCGGCCAGCCGGCCGCCTTCGCGCGCGCCGAAGGCTTTCTTGTAGAACTCGATGGCCTCGGCGGCGCCGGCGCATACCAGATGCGGCGTGATCGAATGCATGCCGGGCGGAATCGCTGCGACCTTGGAAGGGGTGGACATTCGGTGATCTCCTTGATGTTGGTATGGGCCGCGGCACGCCGTTTGCTGAGGCTTCGCGGCGCAGCCATTCTGCACCTTCCGGGGCAGGCTGCAAAGCTCATCCTGCACAATAAAAAAGCCCCGCATTCGCGGGGCTTTTTTGGCTGGGAGCAAGCCTTCTGGCCAAGCCAATCAGGCGGCGTCGCGCTCACCCACCAGGCGACGTTGCTTGACCGAATCCGCCAGGCCTTGCAGCACCTGCACGCTCTCTTCCCAGTTGATGCAGCCGTCGGTGACGGACTGGCCGTAGGTCAGCTCCTTGCCAGGCACCAGGTCCTGGCGGCCCGCCACCAGGTGCGACTCCACCATCACGCCGACGATGCGGGTGTCGCCGGCGGCGATCTGGCCGCCGATGTCGGCGCACACGGGAATCTGGTTTTCCGGCTTCTTGGAGCTGTTGGCGTGCGAGGCGTCGATCATCAGGCGCGCCGCCAGGCCGCTCTTGCCGATGTCCTGGCAGGCCGCATCCACGCTTGCGGCGTCATAGTTGGGCGCCTTGCCGCCGCGCAGGATGATGTGGCAATCCTCGTTGCCGGCGGTCGACACGATGGCCGAGTGGCCGCCCTTGGTCACCGACAGGAAGTGGTGCGGCTGCGATGCGGCCTTGATGGCGTCCACGGCGATCTTGACGTTGCCGTCGGTGCCGTTCTTGAAACCGACCGGGCACGACAGGCCGGAAGCCAGCTCGCGGTGCACCTGCGACTCGGTGGTACGGGCGCCGATGGCGCCCCAGCTGATCAGGTCGGCGATGTATTGCGGGCTGATCACGTCCAGGAATTCGGTGCCGGCGGGCAGGCCCAGGTCATTGATGTTCAGCAGCAGCTCGCGCGCGGCGCGCAGGCCGTCGTTGATGCGGAAGCTGTTGTCCATGTACGGGTCGTTGATCAGGCCCTTCCAGCCCACGGTCGTACGCGGCTTTTCGAAATACACGCGCATGACGATCTCGAGTTCGTTCTTGTGCTTCTCGCGCTCGCCCACGAGGCGGCGGGCGTACTCCATCGCCGCCTTGGTGTCGTGGATGGAGCAAGGGCCGATGACCACCATCAGGCGGTCGTCCTGGCCGTGCAGGATGCGGTGCAGCGCGGTGCGCGCTTCTGCCGTGGTGCGCTCGACTTTTTCGGTGCAGGCGAATTCGCGGATCAGATGCGAGGGAGGAACCAGTTCTTTCATTTCTCGGATGCGAAGATCGTCAGTGCGCGGCATGTTTTTCTCCAGATTGCTTTTGGGCTGTATCGGTATGAAATCGACCAAAAAAAAACCGCCATCACTGGCGGTTTTTTAGGAAATTCGGTTTTGTCTTTTTACGAACGCTTACCGCTTTTCACCGCCGTGGGGCTGGAATAGCTAAAGTAAAAATAAAAGTAAGCGCGGAAGAAAGACATCTTTGGCTGCATGGATAAATTGAAGCAGCACTCATAGTGCTACAAATTCCAGGCTTTGGCAAGCGAGGCCGCGAAAATGACAAACATCTCCTCGCGCACACAAAACATCCAAATAATCGCCACAAAAAGAACAAAAAATATCAAATCAATGAAAATTCAGGCCTGATAAACAATAAAAAACCATGCCCCGCGCAAGCATTTTTGCCCCTGGGCCGGAACATGATGTGTGGCGCCCATGCAAAAAAGCACGAAATTCGTCTCCGGCATCGACATGCTCACGCTGCAAAAACCACAAAAAAACAAAAGCCGCCGGATCTCTCCAGCGGCTTTCGGTACTGCGAAGCGTCGGCTGATCGATCAGGCCGTGCCGCCCACCGTCACGCCGTCCAGGCGCAGCGTCGGCTGGCCCACGCCCACCGGGACGCTCTGGCCTTCCTTGCCGCACACGCCCACGCCCGAGTCCAGGCGCATGTCGTTGCCGATCAGGGAGACGCGGTTGAGCACGTCCGGACCGTTGCCGATCAGGGTCGCGCCCTTGACCGGATAGGTCACGCGGCCGTTCTCGATCATGTAGGCCTCGCTGGCCGAGAACACGAACTTGCCGTTGGTGATGTCGACCTGGCCGCCGCCGAAATTGACCGCATACAGGCCGTTCTTGACCGAAGCCAGGATCTCGGCCGGATCCTTGTCGCCGGCCAGCATGTAGGTGTTGGTCATGCGCGGCATCGGCAGGTGGGCGAAGGATTCGCGACGGGCGTTGCCGGTCACCGGCATCTTCATCAGGCGCGCGTTCATGGTGTCCTGGATGTAGCCCTTCAGAATGCCGTCCTCGATCAGCGTGGTGCACTGGGTCGGGTTGCCTTCGTCGTCGATGTTGAGCGAACCGCGGCGGTCGGCCAGGGTGCCGTCGTCGACCACGGTCACGCCCTTGGCGGCCACGCGCTCGCCGATGCGGCCGGAGAAGGCGCTCGATCCCTTGCGGTTGAAGTCGCCTTCCAGGCCGTGGCCGATCGCCTCGTGCAGCAGCACGCCGGGCCAGCCGGGGCCGAGCACCACGGTCATCGGGCCGGCCGGGGCCGGGCGCGACTCGAGGTTGACCAGCGCGGTGGCGACCGCTTCGGAAGCGTATTTCTCCAGCAGCGAATCGGTGAAGTAGGCATAGCTGTAGCGACCGCCGCCGCCGCTGCTGCCCATCTCGCGGCGTCCGTTCTGCTCGGCGATCACGGTTACCGACACCCGCACCAGCGGACGGATGTCGGCGGCCAGCACGCCGTCGGCGCGCGCCACCAGCACCACATCGTATTCGCCCGAGAGGCTGGCCATGACCTGCACCACGCGCGGATCCTTGGCGCGCGCGATGCGCTCGACGCGCTCCAGCAGGTGCACCTTGGCGGTGGCGTCCAGCGACGTCAGCGGATCGTGCGGCAGGTACAGCGCGCGACCGCCGGCCGGCACCATCGAGCCCGCGACCTTGATCTTGCCGGCGCCCTGGCGCGCGATGGTGCGCGTGGCGGCGGCGGCGTCCAGCAGCGCGCTCTCGGAAATCTCGTCGGAATAGGAAAACGCGGTCTTGTCGCCCGACACCGCGCGCACGCCGACGCCCTGGTCGATGGAGAAGCTGCCGGTCTTGACGATGCCCTCTTCCAGGCTCCAGCCCTCGCTCTTGGTGAACTGGAAATACAGGTCGGCGTAGTCGACCTTATGGGTGAACATGCTGCCCAGCGCTTTGATCAGCTTGGACTCGTCCAGGCCGAAAGGAGTCAGGAGCACGTCGCGCGCGACTTGCAGCGCGCCCATATTCGGTTCAAATAATTTCATAGGATCTTGTCGGAAAGCAAAAATGGCCGAACCGGCCTCAAAGCTTGCGGTGGCGCAACGCCGGCAAGCTTTCTCGAACGTATTGTAGACGATGGGGGTCGATATCGCCGATCACAAGGCCTTCGCCCTCCGGCAGCACGGAAACGATTTCCCCCCACGGATCGACCAGCATGCTGTGGCCCCAGGTGCGGCGACCGTTGACATGCTTGCCGCCCTGGGCCGAGGCCAGCACATAGCACTGGTTCTCGATGGCGCGGGCGCGCAGCAGGGTTTCCCAGTGCGCATTGCCGGTGGTATGGGTGAAGGCGGCCGGCATCACGATCAGCGCGCAGTCGCCCATGGCGCGGTACAGCTCGGGGAAGCGCAGGTCGTAGCAGACCGACAGCCCGACGCGACCGAACGGCGCCTCGAAGGTTTTCACCTCGGTGCCGTACTCGATGGTGCGCGCCTCGTCGTAGTTCTCTTCTCCCTTGACGAAGTTGAACAGGTGGATCTTGTCGTAACGGGCCACCCGCCGGCCTTCGGGGTCGTAGACCAGCGAAGTGTTGAGCACCTTATTGTCGCTGGCGGCCGCCATGGGCAAGGTGCCGCCGATCAGCCAGAGCTTGTGTTCGCGCGCCAGCTGCGCCATGAAGCCCTGGATGCGGCCGGCCTCGTCGCGTTCGGCATGGCCGAGCTTGTCGCGCTCATGCATGCCCATGATGGGCCAGTACTCGGGCAGCAGCACCAGCTGCGCGCCCTGCTGCGCGGCCTGCGCCACCAGCCGCGCGGCGCTGGCGAAGTTCTGCTCCACTTCGGGCGTCGACACCATCTGGATCGCCGCCACCTTGAATGCCTGCTGCGTCATGTTGAGCCTCGTGAAAGAGAGTGCGGATAATCCAAGTATCGCGCAGATCGGCCGGCGCTGCGCCGCATCTGCGAAAGCTCAGGCGCCGCTGTTGATCGCCGGCCCGACATCCTGCCGGCGTCCCGGCGCCGCAGCAGGCGCGACCGGGGCAGCCGGCAACGCCGGCAGGGTCGGCAGGCCGGGCAGGAGCTTGTCCTTGTCGAGCAGCTCGCGGGCGCGGTCGGAGCCCACCGCCGACACCTGGCCCTGCTTGACCACGATCGGGTCGCTCCAGGGGCCGGTGACCTTGTACTCGAAGGTCAGCGACTTCATCACCGGGTTGCGCAGGAACAGCTGCGCCAGCAAGGTCCCCACGCCGACCACCGGGTTGACCGCCATCGCCACCACCGAAGCGGTGCCGAGGTTGATCTCGGGGATCACCACCACATGCAGGTCCTGCGTCTCCCTGGCGATATCGGCCGAGCCGTTCATCAGCACCGAGGCGGTCACGCCGGTCATCTTCAGGTTGTCGGTGGTGGCGATGCCGCGGTTGATGGCGGCGGTGCCGACCACGTTGTCGAAGGCGAAGCCCTCCGAGAAGACGTCGCGGAAATCCAGCGTCAGGCGGCGCGGCAAGGCTTGCAGGTTGAGCACGCCCAACAGCTTGGCCGCGCCCGGGTCGACCTTCAGGAACTGGCCGGAATGCACGTCCACATGCACCTGGCCCGACAGGCTGGCCATGTCCATCGCATACGGCAGGCCCTTCCAGCTCAGGTCGCCGTCCAGCTTGCCGCGGCCACCACGGATCGTGCCCGGATAGCCGAAGCGCTCCAGCAATTTGCCGGCGTCGTTGATGTCCAGCGCGTAGGTGATGTTGGAGGTGTTGTTGTTGCCGAAGGCCAGCCAGTTGCCGGCGGCGCGGAACTGCGCGTCGTCGTTGGCCAGCACCAGGCGGTTGATGCGCCACTCGCGGCCCACCGCGGTCAGCATGTTGTTGGCGTCCAGCTCCAGCCGGCCCAACTGCTTGCCGCCCAGTTCGAACTGCTCGGCGCGGATGTCCAGCGCGGGCATCTGCGCATCGCCGCCCGCGGCCTGGCCTGCCTGCGCATTGTCAGCATTGCCGGCATTGCCGCTGCTGCCCTTGGGCACCACCAGCGACGACAGGCGCGCCGTCACCTTGCCGGGGCCGCGGCTGCCGCCCGGCTCGTCCCAGGTGATGTTGCCGGACGCCTGGCGCGAGTCGAGCTTCATCTGCCAGCTGTTCTTGCTGTGCGTGGCGTCCAGCGTGAGCAGGTTGAGCTTCTTGCCGTTGAGCGTGAGCTCGCCCACGCGCGCCGACACCGCATCCGGCTCCAGGTACTGGGTGATCTCGCCGCTGCCCAGCTTGCTTTGCGGCGCGCCGCCCGCGGCCTCCTTGCCGACGATCTCCGCCTTGAAAGCCTGCCAGGCGTCGAGATCGAAACTGTCCGCCGCCAGCGCCAGCTTCAGCCCCGAGGACGGCGACGGCACCGGCTGGTTGAACGCGATGCCGCCACTGATCACGCGCCAGTCCTCGGCCTTGCCGGTGACTTTCTCGCGCAGGTAGCGCGAGGCGATGTTCGGCCCCAGCGCGACGCGGATATCTTCGCGCTCGATCAGCGGGTCGGAAGAAGGCGCGGGCATCAGTTCGAAGCGCATCGGCAGGCTGTCCTGCGCCGCCTTCTTCAGCGGCGCCGGCAGCTCCGAACCCAGGCCCGCCAGGCTCGACTCGACGATCACTTCCGGCTGGTGCTGGCGCACCAGCACCGACGCGGTATAGCGCGCGCCGCCGGACAGCCGCGCCAGCAGGCGTTGCAGCGACGGTTCGGTATAGAGCTTGCGCAGCGCCTCGATATTGATGGCGCCGTTCAGGCGCACCTGGCTGCTGCCGTCGGCCTGGGTGCCGCCGGTCATCGCTACGGCGTCGCCAAGGAACACGCCGCGCACGCCGTTGAGGGTGAAGCCGCGCTCATTGAACTCGACCTTGCCGTTGGCGCGGTACAGCACCGGCAGCGTGGGCAGCAGGTCGACGTCATTGTTGGCGAACTGGAACGCGCCCTGCGCCTTGGTCTCGATCGCATGGTGCAACGGCATCTGGAACTTCAGCTCCAGCCGGCCGTCGCCGGTGGCGCTGGCCTGCTCCATGAAGTTGCCGGTCCAGCGCGCCACCGGGCTCTGGTTCACATACTGCAGGAAGGCCGGCATCGGACCGGTGGCCACGCCGTCGATCTCCAGCACCGCATCATGCGACTCGAGGTCGGCGATGCGCGCCGTCACCGGGCCCAGCTTCGCGCCCAGACTCCTGGCGCTGTCGGCCTTGATCTCCAGCCGCGCGCGGTCGAAGCTGAACTTGCCGCGCCCTTCTTCCAGCAGCGGCCACTCCGGCTCCTTGCCCTCCTTGTTCAGGTGGCCCGGCGTGTAGTTGAGCTTGAGCCCGTCGAAGTCGCCGCTGACCAGGAACTGCCCCTTGGGCTTGTCGCCGGGCCTGGCGGTGTGGAACGGGAAATCGGCCAGCGCGCCCTTGATGCTCACCTGCACGTCGCGCATGGTGCCGTCCACCAGGCCCTCGGTGAGCCAGCGCCGCAGCGGCTCGCTCAGGTGCTGCGGCAAGTAGCGGCGGATCGCCTTGATGTCGAAGGTGGACAGCTCGCCGCTGAAGTCGACCGTGCCGGTCGACTTGCCCTGCAGGGGCATCAGGTGCTTGCCGTGCAGGCGGCCGGCCACGCCGGGCTGGGTGAACTGCATGTCGTCCAGTTCGAACAGCAGGGTCTGGTCCTTCTGGTATTGCCAGCGCGCCTGCGCCTTGAGGCTGTCGAACGGCAGGCTGGGCTCGGCGAACATGCCTGCCGGCAGCGCCACGGCCATCTTCTGCGAATCCAGGCGCACCGAACCGCCTTTCTCGTTGGCGTCGATCTCGCCCGACAGGTTCTCCACGCCCGGCGTGCCGGCCCACTGCGCCGGCGCGCTCTGCTGCAGGGTGGGCTTGCGGGTCTCGACATGGCGGGCCTGCGCCTTCATGCCCAGGCCGTTGAAGCGGCCCTGGATGCGGTACGAGGTCAGTTCCGGATAGGTGCCCTGCCATTGCACGGTGAAGTCCTGCAATTCGCCGCGCGGCGCCAGGTCGTCCAGCAGCTTGCGCTGCGAGGGCGCCAGCGGCAGGCGGGCGGCCAGCTGCGACAGGGTCTCCAGGTTCAGGCGGGTGGCCTTGACGCTGGTGCGCTCGGCCTTGAGCGGCGTAGCCGGCTCATAGCTCTCGGAAACCGAAGTCGGCGGCAGCACGAAACCGTCCGGCATCTCGATGGAAAAATCGGTCAGCGTAACCTTGTGGCCGTTGGCGCCGAAGGTCGGCACGCCGTCCTCGGGCGTGGCGCCCAGGCTCTCGCTGGCCGACACGCGGCCGCTGACGCGCTTCAGGTTCAGCGGCTCCAGCTGCCTGGACAGCTGCGCGCTGAAGTCCGACAAACCGAGGTCGGCCGTGAAGTTGGCCACCTTGGCATGGTCCAGCGCCAGCCAGGCCCGCACCGAGCCGCTGCCGCTGGTGATGTCGATGGGATAGTCGAAATAGGCGCGCCAGACCGACAGGTCGGTGCGCTGCAGGTCGGCGTACAGCGTGCCCTTCCAGCGCGTAAGGTCGGACACGCGGCCGGCGAAGGCCGGGTGGCTGAAGTCGGCGCGCACATCCAGCGGCGCGGCATAGGCTTCGGGCGGAATGGCGTGCAGCGCCAGGCGATGGCGCAGCCAGCGGTTGTGCAGGACCAGGTTGACGTCGTCCAGCTCCAGCTCGGGCGCCTGCCGCAACTCGTCGTTCCAGCGCAGCTTGCTGCCGCGGATCACGATCTCGCGCTGCTGCAGCAGCCACTCCAGCGTGCTGCCGTCGCCGCCGGCCGGCACCGGGATGCCGGCCACGAAGAGCTTGCCGGCGGGATCGCGCCGGATCGCCAGGTCGGCCTGCTCGATGGTCAGGTTCTCCAGCCGCAGCCCGGCCACCAGCACGCTGCTCCAGGACAGCGTGGTCGATACCCGCGGCAGCGTCAGCGCCGGCGCGCCGGCCTCGTCGTGCACCGTGATGTTGTCCAGCGAAAGCTGGGGCCGCAGGCCGTTCCACGATGCGTCGATGGCGTCGATGGATACCGCGCGGCCGATGGCCTTGGAGGCGGCTTTTTCGATCTGCGGCTTGTAATGGCCGATTTCGGGCAGCACCAGGTAGCGCAGGCCCAGGAACAGCGCGCAAAAGACGAAATAGGCCGCCAGCAGCAGCTTGAAGGTGAAGCCAAGTACGTGGTGGCTGGCCCGGTTCAGGCGAAAGTAGGTGCCCCGCACTATCCGCCAGCACAGCGCCCAACGGCCAGGCTTGGGTGCGGCGTTATGTTGTTCTTGGGACATCAGGGTGAATTGGCTGCTCAGTATGAAATAATTCGCGCGGATGACATGATCGCATGGAAAACTGGGGCTTACCATCCGCCGCAAGCTGCTATGAGGGACAAAACCTGCGATAAGTTTAAAAACAGGCGATAGAATCGCCCATCGGCGGTCAATTCGTCAGCGCGGCGTCAGGCGCAGCTTATTGTCGGCCGCAACATGCCGGCGCTGAACCTGTTTTGTGCCCCGTTTTCCTTCTTTTACACCTGCACCGGACATCTTTTCCATCCTGATCCCTATGCCCGATCCGACCCATTCCCTCGTCGACGCCGGCGCCTCGCGCTATTTCACCCGCTGGACCCAGGCCGACGCCGCTCGCCCGGCGCTGGTGGCCGAGGCCGCCGCGCGGCCGATGGATCGCGCCTTCTTCGAGCGCCGCCTGCAGGCCGACCTCGACGCCGGCCTGGCGCTTAATGCCGCCATGCGTCGCCTGCGCAACCTGGTGGTGTGCACCCTCATCGAGCGCGACCTGTCCAGCCGCGCCGACCTGGCCGAGGTGGTGGCGACCATGACCGAGTTCGCCGACTTCGCGGTGCAGGCGCACCTGGCGGCGCTGATGGAAGAACAAGGCGCGCTGTACGGCGTGCCCATCGGCGAAGAATCCGGCCGCCCGCAGCAGATGATCGTGCTGGGCATGGGCAAGCTGGGCGGCGGCGAGCTCAACGTGTCCTCCGACATCGACCTGATCTTCGTCTATCCGGAAGACGGCGACACCCGCGTCGGCGACGGCCAGAAGCAGCTCTCCAACCACGAGTTCTTCGTGCGCCTCGGCAAGAAGCTGATCGGCGCGCTCTCCGAGATCACCGAGGACGGCTTCACCTTCCGCGTCGACATGGCGCTGCGCCCCAACGGCAACTCCGGCCCGCTGGTGGCCAGCTTCAACATGGTCGAGGAATACCTGGTGCGCCAGGGCCGCGAATGGGAGCGCTACGCCTGGACCAAGGCACGCGCGCTGACCGGCGACGCGCAGGACATCGCCGCGCTGGAAAACATCAGCCGCCCCTTCATCTTCCGCCGCTACCTCGATTACGGCTCGATCGACGCGCTGCGCTCCATGCACGGCCAGATCCGCGCCGAGGTCAAGCGCCAGGAGGCGCTGCACCCGGACCGCAGCAACAACGTCAAGCTGGGCCGCGGCGGCATCCGCGAGATCGAATTCACCAGCCAGGTGTTCCAGCTGATCCGCGGCGGACGCGACCCCGAGCTGCGCGACCGTTCCACCCGCACCACGCTGCGCACGCTGGCCGCCAAGAACCTGCTGGCGCCGGAGGTGGTGGACCAGCTGCTGGCCGCCTACACCTTCCTGCGCGACCTCGAGCATCGCCTGCAGTACCTCGAAGACGCCCAGACCCATACCCTGCCGGTGAGCGCCGAGGACCTGCTGACGGTGGCCAACATGATGGGCCTGGCCGACAGCGACGCCCTGCTGCATGCGCTGGAGGCGCACCGCCGCATCGTGGCCGCGCAGTTCGACGAGATCTTCAACGACAAGCAATCCGGCGAGGCCGAAGCCGAAACGCCGGGCGTGTCCGACAGCGACGGCCTGGAAGGCCTGACCGACGCGCTCAGGCTGGTCGGTTTCCCCGAGGCCGACATCGCCGAAGGCGCCAAGCGACTGCACCTGACCTGGCAATCGCCGCGCATGCAAAGCCTGCCCGAGGCCAGCCGCAATCGCTTGAACACCGTCATCAACGCCGCCCTGCCGCTGATCGCCGCGCTCAACTACGACCAGCTGCCGGCGCTGGGCCGCCTGCTCGACTTCCTCGAAGCCATCGCCCGCCGCGCAGCCTACCTGGCGCTGCTGACCGAATATCCGCACGCCATGCGGCGCCTGATCCGCATGATCGGCGCCAGCGGCTGGGCCGCCACCTACCTGACCCAGCACCCCATCCTGCTGGACGAGCTGCTGGACGACCGCAACCTCAAGGCCGACTCCGACTGGAAGGCTTTCGCCGAGAACTGCCGGCGCCAGCTCGACACCGCCCCCGGCGACACCGAGCGCCAGATGGACATCCTGCGCGAACTGCACCACGCCGAGCTGTTCCGCCTGCTGGCGCAGGACCTGGAAGGCGACCTGTCGGTGGAGAAGCTGGCCGACGAGCTCTCCGCGCTGGCCGATATCCTGGTCGAGGCCACCATCAACGCGGTCTGGCAGACCATCACCCAGCGTCACCGCGAGGTGCCGCAATTCGCGGTGATCGCCTACGGCAAGCTGGGCGGCAAGGAGCTGGGCTACGTCTCTGACCTCGACGTGGTGTTCCTGTACGACGATGACGACCAGGAAGCGCCGGCGCTGTACGCCAAGCTGGCGCAGCGCTTCATCACCTGGATGACCAGCCACACGCCGGCCGGTACGCTGTTCGACATCGACATCGCGCTGCGCCCGGACGGCGCCAGCGGCCTGCTGGTGTCGCCGCTGTCGGCGTTCGAGAAGTACCAGCTCAACTCGGCCTGGATCTGGGAGCACCAGGCGCTCACGCGCGCGCGCTTCTGCGCCGGCGACGCCTCCATCGGCGAGCGCTTCGAGGCGCTGCGCGAGCGCGTGCTGCGCCTGCCGCGCGACTACGGCAAGCTGGAGGAAGAAGTGCTGTCGATGCGCCGCCGCATGCGCGACGCCCATCCCAACCGCACCACGATGTTCGATCTGAAGCACGACGAAGGCGGCATGATCGACGTCGAGTTCATGGTCCAGTACCTGGTGCTGCGCTACGCCCCCGAGCATCCGGAACTGACCGGCGACATCGGCAACATCGCGCTGCTGAAGCTGGCCGCGCGGCTGGGCCTGATCGACGCGCCGCTGGCAGACGAGGCCGCCAACGCCTATCGCATCTTCCGCAAGCTGCAGCACCAGATCCGCCTGCAGGGTTCGGAGCGTGCCCATATCGACGCCGAGCGCGTCGAGCACGAGCGCGCCTGCGTGATCCGGCTGTGGGAGCTGGTGTTCGGCTGAGCTCGCCACCACGTCTCATGAAAAACGGGATGCGCCCGGACAGGCGCATCCCGTTTTTCATTGTGCCGCCGCAGTTGCCCGGGCGATCTCAGGCGGCCGGTTTCACCGCCACCAGGTTGATCAGCGTTTCTTCACGCACCGCCGGCGGCTTGATGCCGAACACGCGCTCCATGATGCCCAGGTCTTCGCGGCTCCACCACAGGTAGGGGTAGGACACCGATTCCGGCGCGACCTGGAAACCGGCGCTGCGCACCAGGGCCAGGTACTCTTCCGCGGTCTTCTGCACCTCCATCGGATGGCGGAACAGCAGGCGGATGATCCACGAATGGATGTAGCGCTTGGTGGACTCCGCGAACAGCAGGATGCCGCCCGGCTTGAGCACCCGGTAGAACTCGCGGATCGCTTCTTCCTGCTCGATCAGGTGATGGAAGGTCTGGTGGCAGAACAGCAGGTCCACGCTATTGTCTTCCAGCGTCATCTGCGAACTGGAGCACTGGATGAATTCGGCCCTGACGCCTTCGCCGTCGACCTCGGCCTGCGCGGCCCGGATCATGTCGGGGTCGATATCCATGCCGATCAGGCGCTGCGGAGCGAAGCGCTCGTGCAGCTTCTTGAGCGAGCGGCCCCAGCCGCAACCGACGTCGGCCACCACCGGATAAGAAGCGCGGCGCGCCGGGATCAGGCGCTCCAGATCCTTGATCGCGCGTTCCAGCACGTGCAGGGTCCAGGTCGGCGTGCGCAGGAACCAGATGCCGAAGGCGGTCTCAGGCACGTGCTCCGGCATGGCCGGAGGCAGTTGCGTCAACTGTGTAGTCATATGTTTGATTATTCTGGGCCGGCATGGCGCTGGCGCCTGCGGCGCGCCACGAACCGGCTGCCGGCGTTCCCCCTGCCGGCTGATGTAAAAACGCCCCGCATGCGGGGCATTTACAGATGTTACCGGCTGGGAAGCCCAGCCGCAAGCCTGATCGGCTCGCCGCTGGCGTCAATACTTCGGCGGCTGCTTCTCTTCGCGGCTGGCGCGGCGGTCGCCGGCGCTGTCCTTGGAAGCACTGTCCTTGGCCGAGGAGCTGTCGCGATCGCGCGAACGGCTGCTGTCGCGATCGCGGTCACGATCGCGCGAGCGGCTGCTGCGGTCGCTGTCCTTGGCGTCCTTGCTGTCCTTGCCCTTGGCGTCCTTGTCGTCCTTGGCCGGTTCGGCCGGCGGCGGAGGCGGCGTCACGGTCTGGATGCCCTTGGCGGCCATGTATTCGTGCATGTCCTTCCAGCCGGCGAAGATGCCCGCCTTCAGGGCCTCGGGATTGCGCTGGTAGCAATCTTCCAGCGTCTGGCCGGCCTGGCGGCAGCCGGCGCCCAGCGCGATGCCTTCGGCCTTGGCCTCTTCCGGGGTCTGCTTGGGCTTGGTGAAGCTGCTGATGTAATCGCAGGCCGACAGCGACAGCGTGACGGCGGCCATCAGGGCCAGGTTGGCGATCAGGCGGCGCGCCTGGAATGACGTTGCTGACATTACGTCCCTCGTGTGGATGCGGTTGCTCTTATGTGCTGCGCGATGTTGCATCAAATGCAATGCCGCAGATGGACAAAAGGCCATTGCAATCCAGGGGATCGCAACAGCCTTTCGATCTTTTGCAGGCTGATGACATATTTTCACCGGCGCAAGCAAGCTTGCATCCGAGGAAAAGAAGCCGAATCAGCCCCGAAATTGTCGATACCGGCTTCCGGAGCACCCGGAAACCGGTATCGGCGGGTCTTACTTTGCGGTTGCCAGCGCGACCGTGGTGTCCAGCATGCGGTTGGAGAAGCCCCACTCGTTGTCGTACCAGGACGAAACCTTCACCAGACGGCCGGAGACCTTGGTCAGGGTGGCGTCGAAGTTGGACGATGCCGGGTTGTGGTTGAAGTCCACCGAAACCAGCGGGTCGGTGTTGTAGGTCAGGATGCCCTTCAGCGGACCGGCTTCCGAAGCGGCCTTCAGGATGGCGTTGACTTCATCCACGGTGGTGTCGCGCGATGCCACGAAGGACAGGTCGACCAGCGAGACGTTGATGGTCGGCACGCGGATGGCGAAACCGTCCAGCTTGCCGTTCAGTTCCGGCAGCACCAGGCCGACGGCGGCGGCAGCGCCGGTCTTGGTCGGGATCATCGACTGGGTGGCCGAACGGGCGCGACGCAGGTCTTCGTGGTAAACGTCGGTCAGCACCTGGTCGTTGGTGTAGGCGTGGATGGTGGTCATCAGGCCGGTTTCCAGGCCGATCTTTTCATGCAGCGGCTGCACCAGCGGCGCCAGGCAGTTGGTGGTGCACGATGCGTTGGAGATGACGGTGTCCGAAGCCTTCAGCACCTGGTGGTTCACGCCGAACACGACGGTGGCGTCCACATCCTTGCCGCCCGGAGCGGAGATGATCACCTTCTTGGCGCCGCCCTTGATGTGGGCGCTGGCCTTTTCCTTGGTGGTGAAGAAGCCGGTGCATTCCAGCACCACGTCCACGCCCAGCTCGCCCCAGGGCAGCTCGGCCGGGTTGCGCTGCGCCAGCACCTTGATGCGGTCGCCGTTGACCACGATGGAGTCGCCGTCCACCGACACGGTGCCCGGGAACTTGCCGTGGGCGGTGTCGTACTGGGTCAGGTGGGCGTTGGTCTTCGGGTCGCCGAGGTCGTTGATGGCGACGATCTCGATGTCGTGCTTCTTGCCGCCTTCGTAGTGGGCGCGCAGGATATTGCGGCCGATGCGGCCATAACCGTTGATTGCAACGCGAATTGCCATGCTCTTCTCCTTAAGGTATCAAAAAAATCAATGCAAATCGGTCTTGCCGGAAAGCCGGCCTGCCCTGCAGGCTACACGACGCACCGTCTTCGGCCCGGCCATTTGTCCGTCTTTTCCGGCCTTCTTCACTTCTTTATTCTTGCCGTTGCTGCATCTGCCCGCCTGGCCGCGCTCAGGCCCTGAGCTTGCGCCAGACGAAGCCCACTTCGTCGATCTCGCTGCCGTCGTCCCAGGTGAAGGTCTGCTCGAACAGCTGTTCGGCTCCCAGCGCCGAGAAAAATTCCCGCGCCCCTTCGTTCTTGGCCAGCACCCACGCCATCAGGCCGGTGGCGCCGGCGCTGATCAGGGTGGCCGCGACGTTGGCCAGCAGGCGCTTGCCCAGGCCGCGGCGCTGCTCGTCGGGCAGCACGCAGATCGCGGTCAGTTCGGCATCGCAGCCGAAACGGCTGTCGGCCACCGTCATGCCGGAGGCAAAACCGATGATCTCGCCGCCGGCTTCGGCCACGAAAGTGCAGGCCGCGTCCGAAGACGCGCCCAGCACCTGCTCCCACATCTTGACGCTCTGTTCGGGCTTCAGGTGGTCCAGGTAGCTGTCCGGCACCAGGCCGCGGTAGCTGGCGCGCCATGCGTCGATGCGCACGCCGGCGATCGAGGCCGCATCGCCCGGGCGGGCGCGGCGGAACACCACTTCGTCGGCCGCCGGCTGGCCTTTGCCTGCTTCAGTCATCTGTGCGCGGTCCGGTTCAGGCCAGAACGGCCTTGGCCTTGGCCACGACGTTCTCGACGGTGAAGCCGAAGTGCTTGAACAGCACGCCGGCCGGGGCGGATTCACCGAAGGTGTCGATCCCGACCACGGCGCCTTCCAGGCCCACGTACTTGTACCAGAAATCGGTCACGCCGGCCTCGATGGCCACGCGCGGCACGCCGCGGGTCAGCACCGATGCCTTGTAGGCGGCGTCCTGGCGGTCGAACACGTCGGTCGACGGCATCGACACCACGCGCACGGCGATGCCTTCGGCGGTCAGCGCATCGGCGGCCTTGGTGGCCAGCTCGATTTCGGAGCCGGTGGCAATCAGCACGACCTTGGCGTTCGGAGCGTCGCGCAGCACGTAGCCGCCGCGGGCGATGTCCTTGACCTGGGCGTCGGTGCGTTCCTGGAACGGCAGGTTCTGGCGCGAGAAGATCAGGGTGCTGGGACCGTCGTTACGCTTGATGGCGTGGGCCCATGCCACCGCGGTTTCGGTGGTGTCGCACGGACGCCAGTTGTCCAGGTTGGGGATCAGGCGCAGGCTGGAGACGTGCTCCACCGACTGGTGGGTCGGGCCGTCTTCGCCCAGGCCGATCGAGTCGTGGGTGAACACGAACAGCGAGCGCGCCTTCATCAGCGCGGCCATGCGCAGCGCGTTGCGGCTGTAGTCGGAGAAGGTCAGGAAGGTCGCGCCGAACGGCAGGTAGCCGCCGTGCAGGGCGATGCCGTTCATGATCGCGCTCATGCCGAACTCGCGCACGCCGTAGTTGATGTGGTTGCCGGCCTGGTCGGCGCGCACGGCCACCGATTCCTTCCAGTTGGTCAGGTTCGAGCCGGTCAGGTCGGCCGAGCCGCCCAGGAACTCCGGCAGCGCCTGCGCATAGGCCTGGATGGCGTTCTGGCTGGCCTTGCGGGTGGCGATGGTTTCTTTCTTCTCGATGGTCGAGTTGATGTAGGCGGCCACGGTCGCGTCGAACGCGGCCGGCAGCTCGCCCTTCAGGCGGCGCAGCAGCTCGGCGGCTTCGCTCGGGTACTTGGCGGCGTAGGCGTCGAACAGTTGCTGCCAGTTGGCTTCGAAGTCGGCGCCGGTGGCCTTGGCATCCCAGGCGGAATAGACGTCGGCCGGGATCTCGAACGGGGCCGAGGTCCAGCCCAGCGCTTCGCGCACGGCGGCGATTTCCTTGTCGCCCAGGGCGGCGCCGTGCACCTTGTCGGTGCCGGCCAGGTTCGGCGAACCCTTGCCGATCACGGTGCGGCAGCAGATCAGGGTCGGCTTGTCGGCCAGCTTGGCCTGGTGGATGGCGGCCGAAACCGCTTCCACGCTGTGGCCGTCCACGCCAGGGATCACGTTCCAGCCGTAGGCTTCGAAACGCTTCGGGGTGTCGTCCTTGAACCAGCCTTCGACGTGGCCGTCGATGGAGATGCCGTTGTCGTCGTACAGCACGATCAGCTTGGACAGGTTCAGCACGCCGGCCAGCGAGCAGGCTTCGTGCGAGATGCCTTCCATCAGGCAACCGTCGCCGACGAAAGCGTAGGTGTAGTGGTCGACCACGGCCAGGTCGGGCTTGTTGAACTCAGCGGCCAGCAGCTTCTCGGCCAGCGCCATGCCCACCGCGTTGGTGATGCCCTGGCCCAGCGGGCCGGTGGTGGTTTCCACGCCCGGGGTGATGTGCACTTCGGGGTGGCCGGCGGTCTTGGAGTGCAGCTGGCGGAAGGCCTTGATGTCTTCCATCGACAGGTCGTAGCCGGTCAGGTGCAGCAGCGCGTACTGCAGCATCGAGCCGTGGCCGTTGGACAGCACGAAGCGGTCGCGGTTGGCCCATTGCGGGTTGGCCGGGTTGTGGCGGTAGTGCTTGGCCCACAGGGCGACAGCGATTTCAGCCATCCCCATCGGCATGCCCGGGTGTCCGGAATTGGCTTTTTGAACGGCGTCCATCGCCAGCGCGCGGATCGCGTTGGCCATCTTGTCGGTGGGGAGAGTGGAAATCATGTCTGGTGTCAGAGAGTTGCTGGAGGCGCCGGTGGGCGCATAAACCTGGTTCGGGAGCCAAAGCACTTGTGCAGCCGGCTCCGGTGCTGCAGATCGAAACAAATCGGATCAGGCACAGACCCCGGACTGCCGAGGTTGTGCGGGGCCATATTTTACCAGAGAGCGCCGCCGGGATTAAAATTCAGGGCCGCCGCCGTTGGCGGCATGAAAACGTATTCTCCAGACCCAGGACCTGACCATGCCCCGTTTCTTCTGCCCGCAAGCCTTGAGCGTAGGATCGGCCTTGGCCCTGCCCGAGCATATCGCGCACCACATCCAGGTGCTGCGCATGCAGCCGGGCGAGCATCTGACGCTGTTCAACGGCGAAGGCGGCGAGTACACCGCCACGCTGAGCGCCGTGGAAAAGAAGCGCGCCCACGCCGAAGTGAAGACCTTTTCCCCGCGCGAGGCCGAGCTGCCCTATGCGCTCACGCTGGCCCAGGCGCTGCCGGAGGGATCCAAGATGGACTGGATCGTGGAAAAGGCGGTCGAACTGGGCGCCACCGCCATCGTCCCGCTGGCCGCGCAGCGCTGCGTGGTGCGGCTGTCGGGCGAGCGCGCCGAAAAGAAGCAGGCGCACTGGCAGGGCATCGTCCACGCCGCCGCCGAACAATGCGGCCGCAACCGCCTGCCGCACCTGGGCGAGGTTTCGGACTTCCGCCGCTGGATCGGCCAGAGCGACCTGCACCGCCGCATCCTGCTCTCGCCGCGCGGCGAGCAGCCGCTGTCGGGCTGGGCGCGCCACCATCCGCCGCAGGCCGTGACCCTGATGGTCGGCCCCGAAGGCGGCTTCAACGAGGAAGAAGAACAGCTCGCCTGCGCCCAGGGCGCCCTGATGCTGACCATGGGACCGCGGGTGCTGCGCACCGAGACGGCAGGCATGGCGGCCATGGCGGCGCTCAATGCGATCTGGGGCGAGTTGTAGGGCGGCGTTCTTCTGTCTTATATATAAGGGGCCGGGAGGCGCGGTTTTTTCCAGGCATTGGCGCTTCCCTGCTCGATCCCATTCTTTTCGCTTTGATCGACCACCGTCGAAGCGCGACAAACGACACTGGGTTCTGACTTTCGTCAGGACGACAGGTTGCTTGCAAGCCTTGACCATTGCGGGTTCAAGCTGC
>NZ_NJGU01000025.1 GCF_002213415.1 Herbaspirillum robiniae
TCTTGCGATCTTACCTATATTTCTTGTGAGCATTTAATGTTTAAAGTTTCCGAACCCTAAGGTCCGTCGCACTTCCATCAAACGCCCACGCTTATCGGCTGTTAATTTTTAAAGATCTTTGCTGTCGCTCTCGGGCCTCTGGCCCTTCGCGTTGCCGTCGAAGCGTTGTGTTCGTCGTCAGCAGGGGGCGAACTATAGCAACCGGTTTTCGGGTGCGCAAGCCCTTTTTGAAAAATAATTAAAAATATTTTGCAGAATCGCCTTCGTCCAGACCTCGATATCGGCCGCAATCCCTTTCAGGAAAAGGATTTCCGGCGAAAGAAGGTAATTGAAAAATAATTCAAAAAAAATGGCCGCCCCTCCCGGGGCGGCCATTTTCATTCCCTTTCAGGCAAATTTATTTCCAAAAAGAAATTAAATCGCTCAGGAATTCTTGAACACCGGCGGACGCTTTTCGATGAAGGCCTTCATGCCCTCCTTCTGGTCGTCGGTGGCGAAGCAGCTGTAGAACAATGCCCTCTCATACTTCATGCCGTCGGCCAGGGTCGACTCGTAGGCGCGGTTGACCGAGTCCTTGACCATCATCGCGATCGGCTGCGACATGTCGGCGATGGTCTTGGCCGCAGCCAGGGCTTCTTCCATGAGTTTGTCCGCGGCAACAATGCGCGACACCAGTCCGGCGCGTTCCGCCTCCTCGGCGTCCATCATGCGCCCGGTCAGGGCGAGATCCATGGCCTTGGCCTTGGATACCGCGCGCGGCAGGCGCTGGGTGCCGCCGGCGCCGGGAATGATGCCCAGCTTGATTTCGGGCTGGCCGAACCTGGCGGTATCGGCGGCGATGATGAAATCGCACATCATCGCCAGCTCGCAGCCGCCGCCCAGGGCGTAGCCGGCAACCGCGGCGATCACCGGCTTGCGCACGCGGCGTATGGTTTCCCAGTTGCGGGTGATGAACTCGCCCTTGAAGACGTCCATGTAACTGTAGCCGGCCATGCCGGTGATGTCGGCGCCGGCGGCAAAGGCCTTTTCGCTGCCGGTGATGACGATACAGCCGATCCCGTCGTCGGCGTCGAACGCCAGCAGCGCCTCGCCCAGCTCGCTCATGAGCGCGTCGCTCAGCGCGTTGAGCGCCTTGGGGCGGTTCAGGCGGATCACGCCGACCTTGTCCTGGGTCTCGACCAGGATATTTTCATAGCTCATGCAAGTCTCCTTGTTATGGACGGTAAGCCGCCCGGACGTGGCGCGAACCGGTGCGGCGGTACGCCAGAATAATCAACAAATCCGACTTAGCGCAATGTCCGTCCGGAATTTCATGCGGGCAAGCCGGTCACAGCCTATAGTGGAAGTACCTCTTCAACACACACCTATAAGGAGGCACTCATGTTCAAGACCATACTGGTTCCGACCGACGGTTCCGAGCGCTCGGACAAGGCTATCAACAATGCGATCGACTACGCGAAGCATTGCGGCTCGAAGATCGTCGGCATCTCGGTGGCCGAGCCCTACCCCTTCTCGCCGCTGGCGGAAAGCTCGATGGCCATCGACCCCGCGCTGTACGAGGAGAACGTGCGCACCCTGGCCGAGCAGCATGTCAGGAAGATCGCCGACGCCGCCCAGGCCGCCGGCGTGCCCTGTCAGACGGCGACCATGATGTCCTTCGCGCCGGACGAGGAAATCGTCAACGCCGCCAAGACCTACGGTTGCGACGTCATCTTCATGGCCTCGCACGGCCGCAGCGGCCTGTCGCGCATGTTCCTCGGCAGCAAGACCCAGAAGGTGCTGGCGCACTCGACCATCCCGGTGCTGGTGCTGCGCTGATCCCGCCCGCGCGGCGACGCCCACAGACAAAAGGCCTGGTCCCTCGCGGGATCAGGCCTTTTTATTGCAATCAGGAAACTCAGTTGCCCGACGGCGGGTTCATGCCCTTGGGCAGCAAGACCCACATCATGCCGCGCTGCTTCATCGAACCGGCGCGATCCTCCGCTTCGTCGCCGAAGCCCCAGAAATAGTCGGCCCGCACCACGCCGCGAATGGCGCCGCCGGTATCCTGCGCCACCACCAGGCGCTGCAGCGGCCTGTCGCTGTTGGGCAGCGTGGTCGACAGGAACACCGGCGCGCCCAGCGGCACGTGCTGCGGGTCGATGGCGATCGAGCGTTGCGGCGTCAGGGGGATGCCCTGCGCGCCCTTGGGTCCCTTGGAAGGATCGGGCAATTTCTCTTCGCGGAAGAACACATAGCTCGGATTGGCGTTGAGCAGTTCCTCCTTGCGCGCCGGATTGGCCTGCACCCAGGCCTTGATGTTCTGCGCCGACGCCTGCGACAGCTCCATCTCGCCCTTGTCCACCAGGTAACGGCCGATCGACTTGTAGGGACGGCCGTTCTGGTCGGCATAGGCCACGCGGATGGTTTCCTTCGATTCCGGCAGGTAGACGCGGCCGGAGCCCTGCACCTGCAGGAAGAAGGCCTCGACCGGATCGTCGACCCAGACGATCTCCTTGCCGGCCAGGCTATTGGACTGCATCAGCTCGGCGCGGCTGGGATACGGCACCACCTTGCGCCCGACCACCTTGCCGCGCAGGCGCAGGTTCTTCAGCTCGGGATAGACGGCGGCCATGTCGATGGTCAGCAGGTCGTCCGGCGCCTGGTACAGCGGCGTCTGGTAAGGCCCCGCGCGACGGCGCGAGCCCTTGAGCAGCGGCTCGTAGTAACCGGTCACCAGACCGGTATCGGTGCCATCAGGATTGAACAGCTGGTAAGGCGTGAAATAGGTCTCGAAGTAGGAGCGCAGGAAGCCCAGATCCGAAGCATTGACCTGCTGCGCCGCGCTGCAGGCGGCGCGCCATTCGGGCTTGCGAATCATCGCCGAGCACGAGGACTGCAGCGCCGGCCAGGCCTCGCGCAGGTCGTCGTTGTTCCAGCCCGGCAGCTGGGCGAAGCTGGTGGCGCGCATGGCCGGGCCGGGCTGGGCGGCGGGCCTGGAGGACGGCTGCTGGGGCGCGGTGGTCAGCGGCGTGGTCTGGCAGGCCGCCAGCAGCACGGCGACCGAGACCGCCATTGCGGGTACACTGAGGCGCTTCAATACGGGAACACTTGCAAGACGATTCAATAACATCGGAGACGGATTCATATGTTGTGGTTGATTCTGGAGGCCTGCGCCGCCTTCTCTATCCTGGTTTTCATAGTCTGGTGGACCATGTTCTCGGGCCGCAAGGAAAAATCCGGCCCGCCGGCGGCGCGCAAAGAGGCGCGCGAGACGAAAGACAGCGGCAGGGAATAAAAAATCCGCAGATCGCACCGGCTTTCATCCGCGCAGCGCGCGCAGAACCGGCGCAAAGCGGCATGCGCGCCGGGCATCAATGCAGCGTGCGCGGCAGCGAGAGGACGAATTCGGGAATGCGCACGTCGAACTGCTCGCCATCCTCGGCCACGCAGAAATACTCGCCGTGCATGGTGCCCTGCGGTGTCTTCATCGCGGTGCCGCTGGTGTATTCGAACTGTTCGCCGGGCTGCAGGAACGGCTGGTGTCCCACCACGCCCAGGCCGCGCACTTCTTCCACGTGGTTGTTGGCGTCGGTGATCACCCAGTGCCGCGAGATCAGCTGCGCCGGCACGGTGCCGGTATTGGCGATGGTGATCGCATAGGCGAACACGTAGTGCGAACGGGAGGGATCGGACTGTTCTTCGAGATACTGCGTCTTGACCGTCACCGTGAACTCGTACGCTGCCATGGGAATTTCCTGTCTTGTTGATCTTGGCGCCACACGCGTGGCCATCGGCGCGGACACCCCGGATTGCACACGAATTCAGCACGCAACGCAAGCCGCAGCGTGCCACCAGCTCATCCAGGGTGGGCCAAAGGAGTAGAATAACGCCTTTTGCGGATCGGCAAACGCGCCGGCCCGCGCCGTCGATCAAGCCATCCTTTCATTTCAGCCATGCCGACCTACCGTATCGCCCCCAGCATCCTGTCCGCCGATTTCGCCCGCCTGGGCGAGGAAGTGCGCAATGTCGTCGCCGCCGGCGCCGACTTCATCCACTTCGACGTGATGGACAACCACTACGTGCCCAACCTGACCATCGGCCCGCTGGTATGCGAAGCGATCCGCCCGCACGTGCAGGTGCCCATCGACGTGCACCTGATGGTCAAGCCGGTGGACCGCATCATCCCCGACTTCGCCCGTGCCGGCGCCAACCTGATCACCTTCCACCCGGAAGCCTCCGAGCACATCGACCGCTCGCTGCAACTGATCCGCGACAACGGCTGCAAGTCCGGCCTGGTGTTCAACCCGGGCACCCCGCTGCATTACCTGGATCACGTGATGGACAAGGTCGACATGGTGCTGATCATGTCGGTCAACCCCGGTTTCGGCGGCCAGTCCTTCATTCCTGAGGCGCTCAAGAAGATCGCCGAAGTGCGCCGCCGCATCGACGAATCCGGCCGCGACATCCTGCTGGAAGTGGACGGCGGCATCAAGGTCGAGAACATCGCCGCCGCCGCCGCCGCCGGCGCCGACACCTTCGTGGCCGGCTCGGCCATCTTCGGCAAGCCCGACTACAAGGCCGTGATCGACGCCATGCGCGCCGAACTGGCCAAGGTCTGATCCCTCACGCACCAGCAACCCCTGCACAGCCCGCGACATGACCCAGCTCAACAACATCAAGGCCGCCATCATCGACCTCGACGGCACCATGCTCGACACCGCCGGCGACTTCCATGTCGCCGTCAACCGCATGCGCGCCGAGCTGGGCCTGGAGCCGCTGGCGCAGGAGACCATCGTCAACTTCGTCGGCAAGGGCACTGAAAACCTGATCCGCCGCGTGCTGGCGGTGGATTTCGCCGAGGACGAGGCCGAGCAGCACTTCCAGCCGGCGCTGGACGCCTACACCGAGCACTACCTGGCCATCAACGGCGACTTCTCGGCGCTCTACCCGGGCGTGAAGGAAGGCCTGCAGGCCATGAAGGACAAGGGCTTGCGCCTGGCCTGCGTGACCAACAAGCCGGTGTCGTTCACCATGCCGCTGCTGGACAAGAAGGGCCTGCGCGGCTACTTCGACGTGGTCTACGGCGGCGACTCCTTCCCCCGGAAAAAGCCCGACCCGATGCCGCTGCTGCAGGTCTGCCAGGATTTCGCGCTGCAACCGGCGCAGGTGGTCGCCATCGGCGACTCCTCCAACGACGCCCAGGCCGCCCGCGCCGCGGGCTGCCGCGTGCTCAACGTGCCTTACGGCTACAACCACGGCGAATCTATACACGATGTCGATTCGGATGGTATAGTTCAAACGCTTCTCGAAGCAGCGCAGCAAATTTCGGTGGATTGACAGCCTGTCGACCTCCGGCCAACACACCAAACCGCGACCAACACATCAATGTTTCGCAACAACAAACGTACCGCCCAACATACAGCCGCCCCTGAGGCCTGGCTGTGGCGACGCTGGCAATTCAAGGCTCATTGACTGAGCCTGCCCCTGGCCGCACCTGCGACCGGGACGTTTTGTTGTACCACGCATTCCCCTGCCATCCAATTAACGAAACCGCTGACGAGAGTCCGCCCTAGCCACGGCCGTTCGTGCGCATTGCGCGCGCGCAGCCGCATGTGGCCCTAGCTGCGTGTTCTACAATAGCGGTCTGGAGTGAAACATGACCGAACTCGAATTCAAATCGCTGGCCGCCGAAGGCTATAACCGCATCCCCCTGATCGCCGAAGCCTTCGCCGACCTGGAGACCCCGCTCACGCTCTACCTGAAGCTGGCCCAGAGCCACAACACCGGCAAGAACACCTTCCTGCTGGAGTCGGTGGTCGGCGGCGAGCGCTTCGGCCGCTACTCCTTCATCGGCCTGCCGGCCTCGACCAAGATCCGCTGCAGCGGCGACAAGATCGAGGTGCTGAAGAACGAAGCCGTGATCGAGACCGCACAAGGCAATGCGCTGGAATTCATCGCGCAATACCAGGCGCGTTTCAAGGTGGCGATCCGCCCCGGCATGCCGCGCTTCTGCGGCGGCCTGGCAGGCTACTTCGGCTATGACGCGGTGCGCTACATCGAGAAGCGCCTGGAAGGCACTGCCCCCAAGGACACCCTCAACCTGCCCGACATCCAGCTGCTGCTGACCGAAGAACTGGCCGTCATCGACAACCTCTCCGGCAAGCTCTACCTGATCGTCTATGCCGACCCGACCCAGCCGGAAGCCTTCTCCCGCGGCCGCCAGCGCCTGCGCGACCTGCGCGCCATGCTGCGCCGCCCGGCCGACGCCCCGGTCACCACCGGCTCGGTGCGCACCGAGACCATCCGCGAATTCCCCAAAGACGAATACCTGAAGGCCGTGGCCCGCGCCAAGGAATACGTGATGGCCGGCGACCTGATGCAAGTGCAGATCGGCCAGCGCCTGAAGAAGTCTTATGTGGATTCGCCGCTGATGCTGTATCGCGCGCTGCGTTCGCTGAACCCCTCGCCCTACATGTACTTCTACAACTTCGGCGACATGCAGATCGTCGGCGCCTCGCCCGAGATCCTGGTGCGCAACGAATCCATCGGCGAAGGCCAGAAGAAGATCACCATCCGCCCGCTGGCCGGCACCCGTCCGCGCGGCTCGACCATCGAGCGCGACGAGCAGCTGGCGCGCGAACTGCTGGCCGACCCCAAGGAAATCGCCGAGCATGTGATGCTGATCGACCTGGCGCGCAACGACATCGGCCGCATCGCCACCACCGGCAGCGTCAAGGTCACCGACCAGATGGTGATCGAAAAATATTCCCACGTGCAGCACATCGTCTCCAACGTCGAAGGCATTTTGAAGCCCGGCATGTCCAACCTCGATGTGCTCAAAGCCACCTTCCCGGCCGGCACCCTGTCCGGCGCGCCGAAGGTGCGCGCGATGGAAATCATCGACGAACTGGAGCCGACCAAGCGCGGCATCTACGGCGGCGCCTGCGGCTATCTCTCCTTCGGCGGCGAGATGGACGTGGCCATTGCGATCCGCACCGGCGTCATCAAGGACGGCACGCTGTACGTGCAGGCCGCAGCCGGCATCGTGGCCGACTCGGTGCCCGAAATGGAATGGGAAGAAACCGAAAACAAGGCGCGCGCCGTGCTGCGCGCAGCCGAACAAGTGCAAGACGGCCTGGACGGAGAAATCTAAATGCTGCTGATGATCGACAACTACGACTCCTTCACCTACAACCTGGTGCAATATTTCGGCGAGCTGGGCGAGGAAGTGCTGACCATCCGCAACGACGAGATCACGCTGGATGACATCCGGAAGCTGAACCCGGCGCGCATCTGCCTCTCCCCCGGCCCCTGCAGCCCCAAGGAAGCCGGCATCTGCGTCGACCTGCTGAAGGAATTCTCCGGCAAACTGCCCATCCTCGGCGTGTGCCTGGGCCACCAGGCCATCGGCGAAGCCTTCGGCGGCAACATCATCCGCGCCAAGCAGGTCATGCACGGCAAGACCTCCAAGATCGCGCACACCGGCGTGGGCGTGTTCAAGGATTTGCCCACGCCCTACACGGTGATCCGCTACCACTCGCTGGCCATCGAGCGCGCCACGCTGCCGGATTGCCTGGAAGTGACCGCCTGGACCGACGATGGCGAAATCATGGGCGTGCGTCACAAGGAGTTCGACCTGCAGGGTGTGCAGTTCCACCCCGAGTCCATCCTGTCCGAACACGGACACGCACTGCTGAAGAATTTCCTGACCGGCAGCGCGCACGCGTAAGCGTCGACGGCGCACGGTCCCATCGAATGAACGGATAAAGACAAATGGCAATCACCCCGCAAGAAGCGCTGCTGCGCTGTATCGAACACCGCGAGATCTTCCACGACGAAATGCTGACGCTGTTCCGCCAGATCATGAGCGGCGAGATGTCGCCGGTCATGATCGCCGCGCTCACCATGGGCCTGCGCGTGAAGAAGGAAAGCATCGGCGAGATCGCCGCTGCCGCCCAGGTCATGCGCGAATTCGCCACCAAGGTGCCGATGGCCGACACCACCGGCCTGCTCGACATCGTCGGCACCGGCGGCGACGGCGCGCATACCTTCAACATTTCCACCGCCTCGATGTTCGTGGCGGCGGCCGCCGGCGCGCGCGTGGCCAAGCACGGCGGACGCAGCGTGTCGTCCTCGTCCGGCAGCGCCGACGTGCTCGAGGCGCTGGGCGCCGACATCAACCTGCAACCCGAACAGGTCGCGCAATCAATCGCCCAGACCAACATCGGTTTCATGTTCGCCCCCAACCACCACGCCGCCATGAAGCACGCGGCGCCGGTGCGCAAGGAGCTGGGTGTGCGCACCATCTTCAACATCCTGGGCCCGCTGACCAACCCGGCCGGCGCCCCCAACATCCTGATGGGCGTGTTTCACGCCGACCTGGTCGGCATCCAGGTGCGCGTGCTGCAGCGCCTGGGCGCGCAGCATGCGATCGTGGTCTGGGGCCGCGACAACCTCGACGAAGTCACGCTGGGCGGCGCCACCATGGTGGGTGAACTGGTCAACGGCGAGATCCGCGAATACGAGATCCATCCGGAAGACTTCGGCCTGTCCATGTTCGCCAGCCGCAACCTGCAGGTGGCCAACGCCGCCGAGTCGAAGGAAAAGATCTTCGAAGCGCTGGCCGGCAAGCCCGGTCCGGTGCACGACATCGTGCTGCTCAACGCCGCCACCGCGCTGTATGCGGCCGGCAAGTCAGCGTCGATCGCCGAAGGCCTGGACCTGGCGCGCGCGACCATCGCTTCCGGCGCGGCCCGCGCCAAGCTCGACCAGTTCGTGCAGGTGACGCGCACGCTGGGCGGCAAACTGTAATCCATTCGCCCTCTTTCAGGAGACCGACCATGATCGCCCCTCACGACCTGTTGCTGTTTGGCCTGGCTTCGCTGGTGATGGTGCTCACGCCCGGACCGAACATGGTCTATTGCGTCTCGCGCTCGATCTGCCAGGGCCGCATGGCCGGCATCATCTCGCTGTGCGGCGTGGCGGTGGGTTTCCTGGTGCACATGGCAGCGGCCGCCTTCGGCCTGACCGCGCTGTTCCTGGCCATCCCGATGGCCTATGACATCGTCAAGTTCGCCGGCGCCGCCTACCTGCTGTGGCTGGCATGGAATGCGGTCAAGCCGGGCGGCAGTTCGCCCTTCCAGACGCGCGAGCTGCCGCCGGATTCGCCGGCGACCTTGTTCCGCATGGGCTTTCTGACCAACGTGCTGAACCCCAAGGTGGCGGTGTTCTACATGTCGCTGTTCCCGCAGTTCATCCACCCCGAGCACGGCAGCGTGCTGCTGCAAAGCGTGGTGCTGGGCGTGACGCAGATCGCCATCAGCTTCTCGGTCAACTCGATGATCGTGTTCTCGGCCGCCGGCATCGCCGGCTTCTTCGCCCGCAACCAGGGCTGGCTGCGCGCGCAGCGCTACATCATGGGTTCCATGCTGGGTGCGCTCGCCGTCCGACTGGCGCTGGACGAACGCAAATGAGAGTCGCCAATAAGACGCCGCCGGCGGCGTTGCGCCTCCTTGCCGTACTTTCGTACTGTCCGCGTCGGCGCGCCTTGCCACCGACGTCTTATTAGCGACTCTCTCAGGAAACATCATGTCCGACATCCTCAACAAGATCCTCGACGTCAAGGCCGAGGAAATCCGCGCGGCGAAAAAGCAGCGCGACTTCGCCAGCCTGCGCCGCGACGTCGAAACCGACAGCGAACTGCGCTCCGAGCTGCGCAGCTTCGAAGGCAGCCTGCGCGACAAGATCGCCGCCGGCCATGCCGGCGTGATCGCCGAGGTGAAGAAGGCCTCGCCCTCCAAGGGCGTGATCCGCCCCGATTTCCGTCCGGCCGATATCGCCGTCAGCTATGCCCAGCATGGCGCGGCCTGCCTGTCGGTGCTGACCGACGAACAGTTCTTCCAGGGTGCGCCGGACTACCTGAAGCAGGCGCGCGCCGCCTGCTCGCTGCCGGTGATCCGCAAGGATTTCATGGTCGACATCTACCAGGTCTACCAGGCGCGCTCCTGGGGCGCCGACGCCATCCTGCTGATCGTCGCCGCGCTGGACCACGGCCTGATGGCCGAACTGGAAGCCTGCGCCCATGAGCTGGGCATGAGCGTGCTGGTGGAAGTACACGACAGCGCCGAGCTCGACGCCGCGCTGAAGCTGAAGACGCGCCTCTTGGGCATCAACAACCGCAACCTGCGCACCTTCGAAACCACGCTCGACACCACGCTGGGTCTGCTGCCTCGCATCCCGCCGGAGAAGCTGGTGGTGACCGAATCAGCGATTGCCACGCCGGACGACGTCAAGCGCATGCGCGACGCCGACGTGCATGCCTTCCTCGTCGGCGAAGCCTTCATGCGCGCGCCGGAACCGGGTGTGGAGCTGGCACGGCTGTTCGCGTAGGCCACGCAATTTCCTTCTCCTCCCCGGATATCTAACCTCGTAAAAAATAATCCGTCGTCCCCGCGAAAGCGAGGACCCAGTGTCGTTCAGCGTTCTCGCTACCTCCGCCAACGTCGCTGGGTCCCCGCGTTCGCGGGGACGACGGTCTTTTTGCATGCGCGATACCGACACGCATGCCTTCCTCGTTGGCGAAGCCTTCATGCGCGCGCCGGAGCCGGGCGTCGAGCTGGCACGGCTGTTCGCGTAGGCCACGCAATTTCCTTCTCCTCCCCGGATATCTAACCTCGTAAAAAATAATCCGTCGTCCCCGCGAAGGCGGGGACCCAGTGTCGTTCAGCGTTCTTGCTGCCTCCGCCAACGTCGCTGGGTCCCCGCTTTCGCGGGGACGACGAGTCTTTTTGCATGCGCGATGCCAACACGCATGCCTTCCTCGTTGGTGGAGTCTTCATGCGCGTGCCTGAACCGGATGTGGAGCTGGCATGGCTGTTCGCGTAGGCCACGCATCTCCGACCTCACCCTGATCACCCCGTCGTAAAAAATAATCCGTCGTCCCCGCGAAAGCGGGGACCCAGTGTCGTTCAGCGTTCTCGCTACCTCCGCCAACGTCGCTGGGTCCCCGCCTTCACGGGGACGACGGTCTTTTTGCATGCGCGATGCCAACACGCATGCCTTCCTCGTTGGTGGAGCCTTCATGCGCGTGCCGGAGCCGGGCGTGTAGCTGGCATGGCTGTTCGCGTAGGCCACGCATCTCCGACCTCACCCTGATCACCCCGTC
>NZ_NJGU01000026.1 GCF_002213415.1 Herbaspirillum robiniae
GCCGAGAATCCGGCGAGGCCCCCCAACCGCGCAGCGAGGCGTATGGGCAGGTTTGTTGGAAGTGATCGCGCAAAGCAAAAAGCCCTCGTTACTGAGTAACGAGGGCTATTGCGTATAACAAGCCTGACGATGACCTACTTTCACACTGGTTGCAGCACTATCATCGGCGCGAAGTCGTTTCACGGTCCTGTTCGGGATGGGAAGGGGTGGTACCAACTTGCTATAGTCATCAGGCATAACTTGTAGTGTTATTTGATTTCCAGTTGAAGCCAGGAAGATCAAACAACGCAATCTGGGAAGAAGTATTAATTCATTTAGTGTAGTCAGGGTTGACTACTGGGTGTGATGCGTCGAGGGCAAACACACAATATGCTCAACTTGGTCTATAACCGAGCTAATGTTATAGGAACAAGCCGCACGGGCAATTAGTATCAGTTAGCTTAACGCATTACTGCGCTTCCACACCTGACCTATCAACGTCCTGGTCTCGAACGACCCTTTAGGGGAATCAAGTTCCCGGGAAGTCTCATCTCAAGGCGAGTTTCCCGCTTAGATGCTTTCAGCGGTTATCTCTTCCGAACTTAGCTACTCGGCAATGCCACTGGCGTGACAACCGATACACCAGAGGTTCGTCCACTCCGGTCCTCTCGTACTAGGAGCAGCCCCCTTCAAACTTCCAACGCCCACGGCAGATAGGGACCAAACTGTCTCACGACGTTTTAAACCCAGCTCACGTACCACTTTAAATGGCGAACAGCCATACCCTTGGGACCGGCTACAGCCCCAGGATGTGATGAGCCGACATCGAGGTGCCAAACTCCCCCGTCGATATGAACTCTTGGGAGGAATCAGCCTGTTATCCCCAGAGTACCTTTTATCCGTTGAGCGATGGCCCTTCCATACAGAACCACCGGATCACTATGTCCTACTTTCGTACCTGCTCGACTTGTCAGTCTCGCAGTTAAGCACGCTTATGCCATTGCACTATTAGCACGATGTCCGACCGTACCTAGCGTACCTTCGAACTCCTCCGTTACACTTTGGGAGGAGACCGCCCCAGTCAAACTGCCTACCATGCACTGTCCCCGATCCGGATAACGGACCAAGGTTAGAACCTCAAACAAACCAGGGTGGTATTTCAAGGTTGGCTCCACGCAGACTAGCGTCCACGCTTCAAAGCCTCCCACCTATCCTACACAGATTGGTTCAAAGTCCAATGCAAAGCTACAGTAAAGGTTCATGGGGTCTTTCCGTCTAGCCGCGGGTAGATTGCATCATCACAAACATTTCAACTTCGCTGAGTCTCGGGAGGAGACAGTGTGGCCATCGTTACGCCATTCGTGCAGGTCGGAACTTACCCGACAAGGAATTTCGCTACCTTAGGACCGTTATAGTTACGGCCGCCGTTTACTGGGACTTCAATCAAGAGCTTGCACCCCATCATTTAATCTTCCAGCACCGGGCAGGCGTCACACCCTATACGTCCACTTTCGTGTTTGCAGAGTGCTGTGTTTTTATTAAACAGTCGCAGCCACCATTTTATTGCAACCCTTTTGTCCTTCTGGCGCAGGCCAGTCAAACTACTTGGGCGTACCTTATCCCGAAGTTACGGTACCAATTTGCCGAGTTCCTTCTCCCGAGTTCTCTCAAGCGCCTTAGAATACTCATCTCGCCCACCTGTGTCGGTTTGCGGTACGGTCTCGTTAGACTGAAGCTTAGAGGCTTTTCTTGGAACCACTTCCGATTGCTTCGCGAACAAGTTCGCTCGTCTCACACCCTTGAATTACGCTGCCGGATTTGCCTAACAGCCTTCTTCGATGCAAAAACCGGGACATCCAACACCCGGACAACCTTCCGCGATCCGTCCCCCCATCGCATCTAACGACGGTGCAGGAATATTAACCTGCTTCCCATCAGCTACGCATCTCTGCCTCGCCTTAGGGGCCGACTCACCCTGCTCCGATGAACGTTGAACAGGAAACCTTGGGCTTACGGCGTGCGGGCCTTTCACCCGCATTATCGCTACTCATGTCAGCATTCGCACTTCTGATACCTCCAGCATCCTTTACAAGACACCTTCACAGGCTTACAGAACGCTCTCCTACCATATCCTTACGGATATCCGCAGCTTCGGTGACTGGCTTAGCCCCGTTACATCTTCCGCGCAGGACGACTCGATCAGTGAGCTATTACGCTTTCTTTAAAGGATGGCTGCTTCTAAGCCAACCTCCTGACTGTTTTAGCCTTCCCACTTCGTTTTCCACTTAGCCAATCTTTGGGACCTTAGCTGGCGGTCTGGGTTGTTTCCCTCTTGACGCCGGACGTTAGCACCCGACGTCTGTCTCCCAAGCTCGCACTCATCGGTATTCGGAGTTTGCAATGGTTTGGTAAGTCGCGATGACCCCCTAGCCATAACAGTGCTCTACCCCCGATGGTGATACTTGAGGCACTACCTAAATAGTTTTCGGAGAGAACCAGCTATTTCCAAGTTTGTTTAGCCTTTCACCCCTATCCACAGCTCATCCCCTAATTTTTCAACATTAGTGGGTTCGGTCCTCCAGTGCGTGTTACCGCACCTTCAACCTGGCCATGGATAGATCACTTGGTTTCGGGTCTACACCCAGCGACTGAACGCCCTATTCGGACTCGATTTCTCTACGCCTTCCCTATGCGGTTAAGCTTGCCACTGAATGTAAGTCGCTGACCCATTATACAAAAGGTACGCAGTCACCCCTTTCGAGGCTCCTACTGTTTGTATGCACACGGTTTCAGGATCTATTTCACTCCCCTTCCGGGGTTCTTTTCGCCTTTCCCTCACGGTACTGGTTCACTATCGGTCGATTACGAGTATTTAGCCTTGGAGGATGGTCCCCCCATGTTCAGACAGGATTTCACGTGTCCCGCCCTACTTGTCGCAAGCCTAGTTCCACACCAATGATTTCGTGTAAGGGGCTATCACCCTCTATGGCCGGACTTTCCATTCCGTTCCACTATCAATGATGCTAAATCTTGCAGGCTGATCCCATTTCGCTCGCCACTACTTTGGGAATCTCGGTTGATTTCTTTTCCTGTAGCTACTTAGATGTTTCAGTTCGCCACGTTCGCTTCGTTACCCTATGTATTCAGATAACGATGACCTAAAAGGCCGGGTTTCCCCATTCGGAAATCTGCGGATCAAAGCTTGTTTGCCAGCTCCCCGCAGCTTATCGCAAGCTACTACGTCCTTCATCGCCTGTAATCGCCAAGGCATCCACCATGTGCACTTATTCACTTGTTCCTATAACGTTAGCCTCTGTTGCCAGAGCGCTATAGAAATAAAGTTGAGTATTTAGCGTTTGCCGTATTGCCAAAGTAAGTCTTCTAATTGCTAAGATCACTTCGTAATACTTTGATTGATACAATCACACCCATTTTTACTTTCGCAAGAACCGAAGTCCTGGCGATCGTTTAAATGAATCTTTACTTCTTCCAGATTGTTAAAGAACAAAAACAGCCATTAGTCTTAAAAGACCAAACCTAAATCACAACGCCCTTCGGCGCCGACTTAGGTTTGATATTTCTTGGTGGAGGTTGACGGGATCGAACCGACGACCCCCTGCTTGCAAAGCAGGTGCTCTCCCAGCTGAGCTAAACCCCCGAAACCTTGGTGGGTCTGGTTGGGCTCGAACCAACGACCCCCGCGTTATCAACACGGTGCTCTAACCAGCTGAGCTACAGACCCGCTTGGATCAGTATCAGTAGCACAGTGATGTGCTTCACCAAATAACTGTTCTTTGAATTACAGCCGATAAGTGTGGACGCTTAATTTCGTGCGCACTCTAGAAAGGAGGTGATCCAGCCGCACCTTCCGATACGGCTACCTTGTTACGACTTCACCCCAGTCACGAACCCTGCCGTGGTAATCGCCCTCCTTACGGTTAGGCTAACTACTTCTGGCAGAACCCGCTCCCATGGTGTGACGGGCGGTGTGTACAAGACCCGGGAACGTATTCACCGCGACATGCTGATCCGCGATTACTAGCGATTCCAACTTCATGGAGTCGAGTTGCAGACTCCAATCCGGACTACGATACACTTTCTGGGATTAGCTCCCCCTCGCGGGTTGGCGGCCCTCTGTATGTACCATTGTATGACGTGTGAAGCCCTACCCATAAGGGCCATGAGGACTTGACGTCATCCCCACCTTCCTCCGGTTTGTCACCGGCAGTCTCATTAGAGTGCCCTTTCGTAGCAACTAATGACAAGGGTTGCGCTCGTTGCGGGACTTAACCCAACATCTCACGACACGAGCTGACGACAGCCATGCAGCACCTGTGTGAAGGTTCTCTTTCGAGCACTCCCAAATCTCTTCGGGATTCCTTCCATGTCAAGGGTAGGTAAGGTTTTTCGCGTTGCATCGAATTAATCCACATCATCCACCGCTTGTGCGGGTCCCCGTCAATTCCTTTGAGTTTTAATCTTGCGACCGTACTCCCCAGGCGGTCTACTTCACGCGTTAGCTGCGTTACCAAGTCAATTAAGACCCGACAACTAGTAGACATCGTTTAGGGCGTGGACTACCAGGGTATCTAATCCTGTTTGCTCCCCACGCTTTCGTGCATGAGCGTCAGTGTTATCCCAGGGGGCTGCCTTCGCCATCGGTATTCCTCCACATATCTACGCATTTCACTGCTACACGTGGAATTCTACCCCCCTCTGACACACTCTAGCCGTGCAGTCTCAAATGCAATTCCCAGGTTGAGCCCGGGGATTTCACATCTGACTTACACAACCGCCTGCGCACGCTTTACGCCCAGTAATTCCGATTAACGCTTGCACCCTACGTATTACCGCGGCTGCTGGCACGTAGTTAGCCGGTGCTTATTCTTCAGGTACCGTCATTAGTCGAGGATATTAGCCTCAACCGTTTCTTCCCTGACAAAAGAGCTTTACAACCCGAAGGCCTTCTTCACTCACGCGGCATTGCTGGATCAGGGTTGCCCCCATTGTCCAAAATTCCCCACTGCTGCCTCCCGTAGGAGTCTGGGCCGTGTCTCAGTCCCAGTGTGGCTGGTCGTCCTCTCAGACCAGCTACTGATCGTCGCCTTGGTGAGCTTTTACCTCACCAAC
>NZ_NJGU01000027.1 GCF_002213415.1 Herbaspirillum robiniae
AACGCCGGCATCCACCCGATCATGCCGCAGAAGGGCTCGGTCGGCGCCTCCGGCGACCTGGCGCCGCTGTCGTATCTGGCGGCGGCGATCGCCGGCTTCGACGAGGCCGAAGTGATGTACAAGGGCCAGCGCATGAGCGCGCCGCAAGCCATCACCCAGGCCGACATCGGCCCGGTCAAGTTCGACCTCAAGGCCAAGGACGCCTCAGCCCTGATCAACGGCTGCACCGCCTCGCTGGCGGTGGCGATCCTGGCCGCGCACGACGCCCGTCACCTGCTGAGCGACGCCTGCCTGTCGCTGGGCCTGACGCTGGAAGCGATGCGCGCCGAGATGGCGGCCTTCGATCCGCGCATCCAGCAGGCGCGTCCGCACGCCGGCCAGATCAAGACCGCGCAGGTAGTGCGTACCTTGTTGAAAGGCTCGACCCGCACCACCCATGAAGCGCGCGCCGTGCAGCTGCCGGACGAGCTGCGCCGCACCGACATCCCTTATACCTCGCGCATCCAGGACGTGTACTCGCTGCGCTGCTCGCCGCAAGTGTATGGCCCGGTGTTCGACGCGCTGGACTACATCGACACCATCATCGAGAAGGAAACCAACTCCGCCACCGATAACCCGCTGATCTTCAGCAAGGACGACGGCGAAGGCTTCGAGATCATCTCCGGCGGCAACTTCCACGGCCAGTACCTGGCGCAGGCGATGGACCTGCTGGCCATGGCGATCACCGACCTGGGCAGCATCTGCGAGCGCCGGGTGGCGCGCCTGATCGACCCGACGCTGTCGTGGGGTTTGCCGCGCAACCTGATGAGCGGCATCCGCGGCGTGAACACGGGCTATCCGGTGGTGCAATGTTCGCTCAGTTCGCTGGTGATGGAAAACCGCACGCTGTGCACGCCGGGCAGCGTGGACAGCATCCCGTCCAAGGGCAACAGCGAGGATCACATCTCGAACTCGACCTGGTGCGCGCGCAAGGCGATGACGGTGGTGCAGAACACGCAATACATCGTCGGCGTGGAAATGCTGCTGGCGGCGCAGGCCTTGACGATGACCGAGGAGCTGCTGAAGGACTTCAAGCTGGGGCAGGGCACGCAGGCGGCCTACGACGAGATCCGTCGCCAGATCCCGGCCTGCCTGGACGGCGACCGCTGGTTCCACAACGACATCCAGGCCGCGCATGACTTCGTGGTGAGCGGGTCGGTGCGCAATGCGGTGGTGGCCAGTATTGGGCAGTTTGTTTGATGGGCGGACGTATCGTCGTCTG
>NZ_NJGU01000028.1 GCF_002213415.1 Herbaspirillum robiniae
ATCGCCACCCAGGCGCGGCCCAGGCGAGAATCCTGCAGGCGCACCGAGAAGAAGATCACGCCGATGCACAGCAACAGGAACAGGAAGTAGTACGCGTTCACCGAGGGCGTGGACATGCCGAAGATCTTGACCATCGAGCCCGAGCCCGGCTCGCCCGCCAGCGACACCCCGAAGACCCTGATCGGGTCGATCAGGTTGATGCCCTGCGGGCCGTTGGTGATGTTCACCGGCGCGTTCAGGTTGTTCATGAAGATGCGGATGATTTCACCGAAGCCCAGCGTCACGATGGCCAGGTAGTCGCCGCGCAGCTTCAGCGTCGGCGCGCCCAGCAAGGCGCCGAAGAAGGCCGCGAACAGCGCCGAGATCGGCACGATCAGCCACAGCGACAGGTGAATGCCGTTCTGCACGATCTCCGGCCCGCACACCATGACCAGGAAATTGCCCACCACCGGATAGGTGTTGACGAAGGACTCGATGACGGCCGCAAACTGCGGCGAGGCCAGCAGGCCCGCCGTGTACGCGCCGATCGCATAGAACGCGATATAGCCCAGGTCCAGCAGGCCGGCGAAGCCCACCACCACGTTCAAGCCCAGCGCCAGCATGATGTACAGCAGGGCGATGTCCATGATGCGCACCCACGAATTGCCGAACTGCTGCGCGATGAAGGGAAACACGATCATCAGCGCCAGCAGCACCAGCAAGCTGGTCTTGGCCTGCGCCGGATTGCGCTTCATGTCGAAGGATAGGAGAGCCATTTGTCTTCTCTTCTGTGTAATGTTGATTGAGGCTTAAGCGCGGTCGGCTACTCGTTCACCCATGATGCCGGACGGGCGCAACGTGAGGACGATGATCAGCACGATGAAGGCGAAGATGTCCTG
>NZ_NJGU01000029.1 GCF_002213415.1 Herbaspirillum robiniae
CGCGAAGACGAGATCGCGGCCAAGGCGATGGGCATCAACACCCGCAACGTGAAGCTGCTGGCGTTTGCCATGGGCGCGTCCTTCGGCGGCGTCTCGGGCGCGATGTTCGGCGCCTTCCAGGGCTTCGTCTCGCCGGAGTCCTTCTCGCTGACCGAGTCCATCGCCGTGCTGGCCATGGTGGTCCTGGGCGGCATCGGCCACATCCCCGGCGTGGTGCTGGGCGGGGTGATCCTGGCGGCGCTGCCGGAAGTGCTGCGCCACGTGGTGGAGCCGCTGCAGATGAGCCTGTTCGGCAAAGTGTGGATCGATGCCGAGGTGCTGCGCCAGCTGCTCTACGGCCTGGCCATGGTGGTGATCATGCTGACGCGCCCGGCCGGTTTGTGGCCGTCGCCGCGCCATGAAGACCGCCCGGAAGCGGACCATGCATCCGTCGGTTCGACCGGCGAAGTCAAAGCGTAAGCAGCAGGAGAAAAAGACATGACACAGACACTGCTCAAGATCCGCGACGTCAGCAAGCGCTTCGGCGGGCTGCAAGCCCTGAACGGCGTGGGCATCACGATCGAACGCGGCCA
>NZ_NJGU01000030.1 GCF_002213415.1 Herbaspirillum robiniae
TGCTCGGCCGCTGACGGCCCGATGCCCCAGACCCGCGAACACATCCTGCTGTCGCGTCAGGTCGGCGTTCCTTACATCATCGTGTTCCTGAACAAGGCCGACATGGTGGACGACGCTGAGCTGCTGGAACTGGTGGAAATGGAAGTGCGTGAACTGCTGTCGAAGTACGAGTTCCCCGGCGACGACCTGCCCATCATCAAGGGTTCGGCCAAGCTGGCGCTGGAAGGCGACACCGGTCCCCTGGGCGAGCAAGCCATCATGGCCCTGGCCGAAGCTCTGGACACCTACATCCCGACTCCGGAACGCGCCATCGACGGTACCTTCCTGATGCCCGTGGAAGACGTGTTCTCGATCTCGGGTCGCGGCACCGTGGTGACCGGTCGCGTTGAGCGCGGCATCATCAAGGTCGGCGAAGAAATCGAAATCGTCGGTATCGCCGACACCCAGAAGACCACCTGCACCGGCGTGGAAATGTTCCGCAAGCTGCTGGACCAAGGTCAGGCTGGCGACAACGTCGGCGTGCTGCTGCGCGGCACCAAGCGTGAAGACGTGCAGCG
>NZ_NJGU01000031.1 GCF_002213415.1 Herbaspirillum robiniae
AAGGAAACCATCATGCCAATGCCCTGCTACCTGATCCTCGAAGGCCAAAACCAAGGCAAGATCGAAGGCTCGACCAAAGTCAAAGGCCACGAGGGGAAGATTCTCGTGCAAGCCGTGGAACACACCATCGAAATCCCGAAGAGCCCGCAGACCGGCCTGCCCACCGGCAAGCGCGTGCACCTGCCGATGACCTTGACCAAGGAAATCGACAAGTCCTCGCCCAAGCTGTTCCAGGCGCTGACCTCGGGCGAGCAGATGAAGGACGTGACGCTGGAGTACTACCGGATCTCGCCCAAGGGGACCGAAGAGAAGTACTACACGGTGAAGCTGTCGAACGCGATCCTGACCAACATCCGCGCGTGGACGCCGAACTGCCTGACGCCGTCGAACCAGCAGATGGGTCACATGGAAGACATCGCGTTCACGTACGAGAAGATCACCTGGACCTTCGACCCGGACGGCATCGAGGCCGAAGACTCCTGGCTGGCGCCGAAGTCGTAA
>NZ_NJGU01000003.1 GCF_002213415.1 Herbaspirillum robiniae
CCGCTGGTTCCACAACGACATCCAGGCCGCGCATGACTTCGTGGTGAGCGGGTCGGTGCGCAATGCGGTGGTGGCCAGTATTGGGCAGTTTGTTTGATGGGCGGACGTATCGTCGTCTGGATGCCCTAGGCGCGCTTCGAGCGTAGCGCCATCCCGCCAAGGCAGCGGAGCATCACTCCACCGCCGTCATCCCGGCGCAGGCCGGGATCCAGTGTCTTTTGTTGCGCAGCGATGCACGACGAACGACGCTGGATCCTGACTTTCGTCAGGATGACGGCGGTGTTTTTTTGGGGATTCGGTTTGGTTCTGGGGCTGGATCCAGGTCGGAGTTGAGCCTGGATTCGGCCCCCGGTTGGATTCGGACCGGCGTCCGGGCGAGCCGGCCCTATCCTCGCCGAACCCGCATCTTCCTGTCACAACGAGAAATTCAGCGCAATCGAAATACGCGGGCGCATGCCCGTATAGGTGGTGACGCAATGCTGCAGCCAGGAGGGAAACGCGATCAGCCGGCCGCTGGTTGCCGTCACTGCCTGCGTGTAGCCGGCATTGAGGCAGCCTTCTATCCTGAAACGCAGGGCCGGGGCATACATCGCGGGCAGGATGCCGCGCGGATCGTGGAATTCCAGCTGGCCGCCGTTATCGGTCTCCTCCAGGTCGCGGCCATCGTCGACCCAGTAGACCAGCGACCAGAAGGCGCCCGGGTGGGCGTGCAGGGCGTTCGAGCAGCCTTTGGCGTTGACGTTGGCCCAGCCTTCCATCTTCCATGCGTGGCTGGGCTCGACCAGGCCGTGCGCGGAATTGACGGCGGTCAGCCGGTCGACGAAGGAGCGGCTGAAATCGAGCAGGGTCCCGATGGCCGGATGATCCCAGTTGCACAGGTCCGGGGCCGATTGCCAGCCGCCGATGTTGCTGTGCTGCGTGGAGGCTTCGCCGTCGCACCGCGTGAGGATGTAGTCGGCCAGGCTCCGGTTGAGGGCGGCGGTGATCGGCACCTCGATGCTGGCGATGGGCGTGGCGAACAGCCGGTGGATTTCTATCAGGCCGGGATCGATTTGGGTGGGTGAGGGCATGGCAGCCGGTTCGCTGGGGCTAAAACGGTTCTTTACAATCTTGACCGGAGCTTACAGTGTGAACTGACAATGAGCTGACTGGATCGTGGTTATTTACATAACTTTTCGTCATTGGCCGCAGAGGGAGCGGCGCTCCGGATGATCGCATGCCCTATTCTTCCCTCGCGCAAAGCCCGCTTGTTAGCGGGCTTTTTTGTTGATCTTCTCGCAAGTGACGACTTGATTTTTGCTTGATTCTTGCGACATGGGATTATTTCCGTGTATAAACACGCCCTTGATCTTTGTAAAGACGGGGCGCACCGAGAAGGCGTCCTCGACCGGATCAAGACATCAAGCCATCAACCAAGCAGTTCACCAAAGAAAGAAGGAATCGACGCATGCAGAAGATTGTGAGAGGCGCATTCGCGCTGTCCCTGGGTTTGTCCATCCTGGCGGTTACTCCGGCCATGGCGCAGCAGGCCAATCAGTTCGCCGGCTTCAGCGTGGGCGGCGCGTTGGCGTATCGTCATACCAACGTGGACATGAAGGGCTTCCTCAACTCTTCTCCCTCGGCCAATGACGGCGTGGCTGCGCTGGATGCCTCGTATGCGTTCGCGCTGTCGCCGCAATGGTCGCTGGCCCTGGGCGGCACCTATGACCTGAACAAGACCGACGGCGGTTCGGTCAGCTATCGCGACGGCAGCCGCACCGGCAACGTCAGCGTCAAGCTGAAGAACCACTGGTCGCTGTATCTTGCTCCCGGCTATGCCTTCGCCAAAGACTGGCAGGTGTACGGCAAGCTGGCCTACCATCGCATTCAGGGCGAATACCGCGATTCGCTGTTCCCGTCGGGGACGACTTCGCATGACGGCGTCGGCTACGGCGTCGGCCTGAACTATGCCGCCAGCGCCAGGCTGCGCGTGGGCGTGGAGCTGCAGCGCGTGAATTTCAGCCGCGAGCAGGGCAACGAAAGCAGCGGCAAGCCGGAGTTGACCGAGGCCGCGATCAAGCTGGGTTACCAGTTCTGAACGCAAGTCCGCAGACCGGCCGGTCTGCGTGGCCAAATGAAAAGAGCAGCCTTCGGGCTGCTCTTTTTTTTGCGCGGAATCGGTCCGCAGACGGCAGGGCGCCTATATCTCGGCCCATTGCCGCAGCAGGTTGTGGTAGTGGCCGGTCAGTCCCAGCACTTCCTCGGTGTCGCCGATCCTGGCGCGCAGGCTGGAGATGTTCTGGTCCAGTTCGAACAGCATGCTGCGCTTCCAGTCGTCGCGGATCATGCTCTGGCTCCAGAAGAAGGAGCATACGCGCGCGCCGGCCGTCACCGGTTCGACGCGGTGCAGGCTGGTGGACGGATAGAGGATCAGGTCGCCGGCCGGCAGCTTGACTTCATGGGTGCCGTAGGTGTCGACCACGACCAGCTCGCCGCCTTCGTACTCTTCGGGCGCGGACAGGAACAGCGTGGTCGAGACGTCGGTGCGGATGGAGACGCCGGGCGCGTCAGGCAGGTTGCGCACCGAGCCGTCGACGTGCAGGCCGTAGTGCTCGCCGCCTTCGTAGCTGTTGAACAAGGGCGGCATGGTCTTCTTGGGCAGGGCGGCGGCGAAGAACAGCGGGTTCTTGCGCAGCGCATCGAGGATGATTTCCCCCAGCTTCAGTCCCACCGGCGAATGCTCGGGCAGCTGGCGGTTGCGCTTGACCTTGGCGCCCTGGTCGCCGACGGTGGCGCGGCCGTCGACCCAGTCGGCGCGATCCAGTTCGGTGCGGATGTGGCGCACCTGGTCGGCGCTGAGGACTTCGGGGATGTGCAGCATCATGGCGGAATTCTCCAAAGAAAAGCCCCTCCGCGGGGAGGGGCCATCGGGCCCGGATGACCGGACGTTCTCTGCATGGAACCCGGCCCGACATCGACGACTTTAAACGCTGCCGGCGATGCGCGGGCTGAGGCAGATCAAACCGCTGGCATCGGTTCGGTCAGAACTTGATGTTGGCGGTCAGCGTCACGGTGCGCGGCGTGCCGGGAGTATAGCGATAGCCGCTCTTGTTGATCGCGGCCACGTAGTCCTTGTTGAAAATATTGTACACATTCAACTGCAGGTCCAGGTTCTTGTTGACCACGTAGCCGGCCATGCCGTCGAACACCCAATAGGAGTCGGCGTACTGCGGCGTGCCGCTGAGCACGTCGTCGCTGCCGCGCAGCAGCGAGCTGACGTAGCGTGCGCCGCCGCCGACGGTAAAGCCCTTGGGCAGCTTGTAAGTCGCCCACGAGGTGAAGGCTTGCTTGGGCGTGTAGGCCAGGTTGTTTTCGCCGTTGGCGGTGACGATCTTGCCGCTGTCGACCTTGGTGTCCATGTAGGTGTAGCCGGCAGTGACCGACAGGTTCGGAGTCACTTCGCCGGTCACGCCCAGCTCGATGCCCTGGACGGTCTTCTTGCCGGTCTGGAAGTACAGGCCGGAGGTCGCATCCTGCTCGACTTCATTCTGGACTTCGGTGCGGTACAGGGCGGCGGTGACGGCCAGCTTCTTGTTCAGCAGGTCCCACTTGGTGCCGATCTCGGCGGTCTTGGTCTTCTGCGGGGCGAAACTGGCGTTGTCGGCGCTGCTGGCGGTGGCGTTGAGCGAGAAGCTGCTGCCGCCCGGCGGCTGCTGCGAGGTCGCGTACAGCGCATAGACGCTGCTGTAGTCGGTCGGCTTGTAGATGCCGGCCAGCTTCCAGTTGAACAGGTTGCCGCTGGTGCTGAAGTTCTGGCGGAACAGGGTGTTGGCCGCCACCCCGGTCGGGCAGATGGTGCCGCGTCCCGAGGCCACGCAGCGGTAGCCGCTGGCGACGTCGGTGTCGTAGTGGTCCACGCGCACGCCGCCGTTGATCGACCAGCGCTCATTGAACTTGAGGGTGTCGAACAGGTAGGCGGAGATGGTATTGGTCTTGCCCGAGCTGTTCAGGCCCGGGTCGGCCGTCATCTTCCAGGTGCCCTGGCCGGCGTTCGGGTTGGGGTTGTACAGGTTGGCCGCTGGCAGCGTGCCGCTGGTGGCGTAGCCGTTGCTGTCCTGCTTTTCCTGCGTCAGTTCCACGCCGCCCATCAGGGTGTGCTTGAGGCCGCCGGTGTCGAGGTTGGCGGTGATGTAGGTCTGGTTGGTCAGGATGGTGTTGGTCTGGTCCTTGATGGTCGGGTTGGAGCGGGCGATGGTCCAGGTCGACAGGTCGGTCGCGCTCGGCGTCACCAGGTTGGCGGCGCTGCCCATGAAGGAGGTCAGCAGGTAGTTCTGGTGCGTCTTGCCGTAGCGGGTGGTGTTCTGCAGCTTCACGTCCGGCGAGATGTCATGTTCCACGCGCAGGGTCACGCGGTCGGTGGTGACGTCGTTGTAGTCGCTGGTGAGGCCGTAGAAGTTGGCGGAATTCACCCGCGGCGCGCTGGTCACGTAGGCGCGCGGCGCGATGATGGGCGCGGTGGCGGTCTGCGGGCTCTTGTAGCCGGGCAGGCCGATGGTGGGCACGCCGCCGTCGGGGACGTCGTTCTGCTCCATGTGCAGGTAGTCCAGGAAGATGCGGGTGCTGGTGCCCAGGCCGTTGGCCAGCGAGGCGGCGACGCCGGTGTGGTCGTTGTTGACCTCGTGGCGGCCCGGCACGCCGCTGTCCTGTTTCATCAGGTTCAGGCGCAGGGCGGTGCCGTTTTCGTTGTTGATGACCTTGTTCCAGTCGGCGGTGGCGCGCTTCTGGCCCCAGCCGCCGTACATGGCGCTGGCGCTGAAGGCGTCGGTGAGCTCGGCTTGCTTGGTGACCAGGTTGACCGAGCCGGTCGGCGAGCCGCGGCCGTTGTCGGTGCCGGCCGGTCCCTTCAGGACTTCGACCTGCTGGATGTTGAACATGTCGCGCGAGACCGAACCCAGGTCGCGCACGTTGTCCACGAAGATGGCGCTGGAGGCGTCGAAGCCGCGCATGTAGATGGCGTCGCCGGTGTTGGTCGAACCGTTCTCGCCGAGATAGAAAGTGCCCACGCCGGGGCTGTTGCGCAGCGCCTCGGTCAGCGTGGTGGCGCCTTGCTGGTCGATCAGCTGCTTCTTGATGACCTGCAGGGTCTGCGGGGTATCGACCAGCGGCTGGGTGTATTTGGCGGAGGAGGCCTTGTCGGCCTTGTAGGCCGACTCCTGGGTGGCGCTCACTTCCACGTTGGGCAGCGTGCTTTGCGCCTGCTGCGCATGCACGCCGACGGCGGGCAGCAGCAGGGCGCCGGCGACGGCGGCGGACAGCTTGGTGTTGAGGCGCGCGTGGGCGTGCTTGCGGCTTTTTATGTAGGTCATAGCTCTGGGCCTGAGAACGGAACGTTAGGGGGACAGGCTGGCTATGCACAGGCGACGACGTGCGCGTCAGCGATGCTGAGGCGAGGGTCCTGCGGTGGTGGCTGGCGTATGTATTAGTTTTTTTATTCTGGCCGCTCGATCTTTGTCGGTGCTGTCACAGAATTTTTACAATTATAAAGATGAGCTGAATAGAAGTAATTCCTATTCTCAAAATTTATGAATGTTTTTTGATGCTTCACCAGGGCTCTTGCTGGCAAAGCCAGTCCGGCGGCGGTTTTCCGGAATTCCGGGGCGGGCGGGAAATGTTGCGAAAATGTTGCAGCATGTAACGGCGTGCGTTGCGGGTGTACTCCGCAAGTAAAGAAGCGGCCAAAAAAATGGCCCCGTCAGAGGGGCCATCGGGCGGTTTTCCGGCTCAGTCAGACCAGAGTTTCCCCGCCGTGGCCCAGTTTTCCTTCTTCACGTCCTGGATGATGATGTCCACCGATTCCGGCGGGCATTGCAGCGTCTTGCAGGTGACCTCGGTGATGGCTTTCACCAGTTCGCGCTTCTGTTCCACGCTGCGTCCTTCGAACAGCTGGATATTGAATGTGGGCATGGGGTTCTCCTTTTTCAGATAGGCATCGGTGGGTGTTCAATCCTGGTAACCGGGATCCAGGCGCGCCAGCTTGCGCAGCAGCGCCGGCCATTCGAGCGCGCCTTCCGGGCTGCCGTCGCCCAGCAGCTGGTCGCGCGTCTTGCGGCATACCGCCGCCTGCGGCTGGTGCGCATAGGGGGCGCCGGCCAGGGCCTTGAGCTGGATGGCGCAGGCCTTGTCCAGCGTGTCGAGCAGCACGTAGGCCTCGGCCACGGTGCGCCCGCACACCAGGCTGCCGTGATTGCGCAGCAGCATGGCGGGGTAATCGGCCAGCGCCTTCACCAGCCGTCCCTGCTCCTGCGGCGTGAGCGCCAGGCCTTCGTAGTCGTGGTAGCCGATCAGCTCATAAAAGCGCAGCGCATGCTGCGACAAGGGCAGCAGGCCTTGCGGCTGGATGCCGACGGCGATCGTGTTCTCGTTGTGCAGGTGCAGGACGCAATGGGCGTCGGCGCGCGCCGCGTGCACCGCGGCGTGGATGGCGAAGCCGCCGGCGTTGACGCGGCGTCGCGTGCCGTCCACGACTTCTCCCGCCAGCGAAATCTTGACCAGGCTCGAGGCCGTGATCTCGTCGAAGGCCAGGCCGAACTCGTTGATCAGGAAATGCCCCGGCTCGCCGGGCACGGTGGCCGAGATGTGGGTATAGACCAGGTCGTCCCAGCCCTTCATCGCGCACAGGCGATAGCAGGCGGCGAGGTCGCGGCGGACCTGCCATTCTTCGGCGCTGATGGACTGGCTGGCCAGGTCGGGCTTGCTGTGATCGGTTTGCATAGAAGATTGAAGGAGCAGAAATGCGCGGACGGACAAGCGCAGCTTACGCGATTGTCCGTCCGGCTTCCAAGCCTTGCCGCAGGCAAGGCGGGGAGAAGATCAGAAGTGGTATTCCAGGCGCACCATCGGCGTCTTGGCTAGCGAGCCCGGCACGTTGCTGGGGTTGCCGAACTTGTTGCGCCAGTACTGGTACTCCAGGCCCAGGCGCAGCGTGTTCTTGCCCATGCCCATGGTGTTGCCGAGGTCGTACATGATCTGGCCGTCGAAGTTCAGCTCGGGCGCGGTCGGGCCGCCGAATTCATTCTTGCCCTTGGAGGCGATGTAGTTCAGGTAGCCCTCGAAGGCGAAGCCCGAACCGCCGAAGGGAATGCCCCAGGCCAGGTTCAGCATCGGGTGCGTGTCGTAGCTGTAGCGGCTGGAGACGCCCTTGGGCTGGTTGCTCTCGAACAGCGCCAGCAGGCTGATGTTGAGGAAGCCCGGCACATCCATCATCAGGGTCGGACCGACCACCCACATGCGTTTCTTGGAGGCGTAGCTGTTGTCGTTCTTGGTGTTCCAGTCGAAGCCCAGCGTGAAGCCGACGCCGCGTGCCGGGCCGAAGGAGAGGTCGCGGCCGGCGATCTTGCCGATGTCCAGCGTGTGGCGATAGGTGATGTAGGCTTCCTGGGCGTTGTCGTCCTTGTTGTCGGACATCAGCAGGTCGACGTTGAGGAAGTTGGTGCCGTACTTGTAGCCGCTGCTGTGGGTGAAGTTGATGATGTTCTTGGTGATGTCCTGCGAGTTGTAGGGCTCGGCGAAGCGGGTGCCGTAGCGGTAGCCGATGGAATTGTCGGCCCAGTCGGCGGCGGCTGCCGCGCCGGACGCGACCAGCAGGCCGGCGGCGATGGCGCCCTGGATGCGCAGGGATGTGTGGTGCATGGTGTCTCCTCCATAGTTTGATGTGGCCGCGCGTGGTTATTGGTATGCGCGGTTCCGTGGTTCCGCCACGGCGGTCTTTCAGAAATCGGGCGCAGCTTTCCCGGGCCGCCGGCGGCAGGGCGCGGGCGGGACGGGGAGCGGGGCTTCAGGGCGCACGCATCCGGAGCCTGCGCGGGCGGCAGGCCGGTCGGACGGGATGCGTAGGATGGCCGGCGGGAGGGTGGCGCCGGCCTGCCGCGGGCCGCCGGCTTCTGTTGGAAGCCGGCGGCAAATACGGTCAAGAATACGGGTGCGTCTTGCGCCAGTGTTCGGCGATGTCGATGCGGCGCGTGACCCAGACCTTGTCGTGGCTGCCGATGTAGTCGAGGAAGCGCGCCAGCGCGGCGGCGCGCGCCGGGCGGCCGACCAGGCGGCAGTGCAGGCCGACCGAGAGCATCTTGGGGCGGTCCAGGCCGTTCGGGTCGCCTTCGGCGTAAAGCGTGTCGAAGGCATCCTTCAGATAGTCGAAGAACTGCGTGCCCGAGTTGAAGCCCTGCGGCGCGGCGAAGCGCATGTCGTTGGTGTCCAGCGTATAGGGCACGATCAGCTGCGGCGTGACGGCGTCGCCGGTCTTCACCTCTTCCCAGTAGGGCAGGTCGTCGGCGTAGCTGTCGGCGTCGTAGCTGAAGCCGCCGTGCTCTGCCACCAGGCGGCGGGTATTGGGCGAGTCGCGACCGGTGTACCAGCCCAGCGGCGGTGCGCCGGTCAGTTCGCGGATGATCTGCACGGCCTCGGCGATGTGGCGGCGTTCGGTGGCTTCATCCATGTTCTGGTAGCTGATCCAGCGCAGGCCGTGGCAGGCGATCTCGTGGCCCAGTTCGATGAAGGCGGAGGTCGCCTCGCGGTTGCGCTGCAGGGCGCGCGCCACGCCGAAGATGGTCAGCGGCAGGCGGCGCTCCTCGAACATGCGCAGCAGGCGCCAGAGGCCGGCGCGCGAACCGTATTCGTAGATCGACTCCATGCTCATGTGGCGCGCCGCGAAGCTTTGCGCGCCGATGATCTCGGAGAGGAAGGTCTCGGAACCGGCGTCGCCGTCGAGCACGCAGTTCTCCGCGCCTTCTTCGTAGTTCAGCACGAACTGCACGGCGATGCGCGAGCCGTCGGGCCAGCGCGCATGCGGCGCATTGCGGCCGTAGCCCGCCAGGTCGCGTGGGTAGTTGGGGTCTTTCATGTCTCCTGCCTTGTTCTGGTTCTGCGCTGCACCGGTTTGGCGCAGGCCCTGCGGTATCGAATTATGTCCGCAGAATTGATGGCTGGTATAAGGTCGCCCGTATATGGACTTGGAGGCTGCGGTATATCATCTGGCGTCATCGATCGAACATCAAACGCCGCCAGGCACACCAGAAAAGGAAAGGACATCGTCATGGGCAAACTGAGCACCCACGTGCTGGACATCACCAAGGGCAAGCCGGGCGTCGGCGTCAAGCTGGCGCTGTACGCCGTCGAGAACGACCGGAAGACGCTGCTCAAGAACGCCGTCACCAACGGCGACGGCCGCTGCGACGAACCGCTGCTGGCCGGCGACGAAGTCCGCGCCGGCAAGTACGAGCTGGTGTTCGCCGCTGGCGACTATTTCGCCGCGCAGGGCGTGGACGTGCCGTCGCCGCGCTTCGTGGACGAAGTGGTGATCGCCTTCGGCATCGCCGATCCGGCGCAGAACTACCACGTGCCGCTGGTGGTGTCGCCCTGGGCTTATTCGACCTATCGCGGCAGCTGATCTTTTCGCTGCTCCAGGCAAAACGGCCGCTCCTTGATGGGGCGGCCGTTTTGCTTTGTACGTCTCAGAACTCGTTCTGCAGTTTCTTGTAGCCCAGCACCAGTTCATTGTTGGTGCGCGCCACGTCTTCCGAGAATTCCGACGCCGCCACCGATACGCGGGCGATGGTGGCGAGGTCGGTCTTGGGGCCGATGCGTTCGGTGGAGGGGACGTAGAAGCCGGGCGGCAGGTCGCAGCCGTCGACCACGGCGTTGTGGCGCACCACGCAGCCGGCGCCGATGCTGCAGTTGAACAGCACGCTGTTGAAGCCGATGAAGGCGCCGTCGCCGACCGTGCAGGGGCCGTGCACGATGGCGCGGTGGGCGATCGAGGTGCGCTCGCCGATGTTGACGGCGGCGCCGGACTTGGAGTGGATCACCACGCCGTCCTGGATGTTGGAGTGGGCGCCGATGACGATGGGCTCCATCTCGCCATGCTCGTCGACTTCGTCGGCGCGGATCACGGCGTAGGGGCCGATGAAGACGTTCTCATGGACGATGACCTTGCCGCACAGGATGGCGGTGTGGTCGACATAGGCGGATTCGTGGACCTGGGGCCGGTGGCCGGATGGGTTGCGGCGAAGCATGGAGGAACTCCTGAGGTGGAAACGGGAAGGCTGCCGCCGGGGCCGCGGCTCGCGTTCGGCGCGGCGGGGCAAACTCGAGAGGCATCATACCTTGCGTGTCAAGCCGTCGGCGGTGGTCTTGCCGGGGCTCGCGCCGGGCGGGCGCGGCCTTGCCGTTTTCCTTGTCCGCGGAGGGTACAAGCAATATAATTGATAATCATTCTCAAGATAGAGAGTTGAAAAACAGAGCGTTTCGCCGGCCGCAGGCTGGGCAGGAGCGCCAGCCATCGGTAATTGGGCAGTCGGGCAGTCGGGCAGCCGTTGTGAAACGGTCAGGCGCCGGGCTGGAAAAGGGAAGGCGCAACGCGCCGTTGCGCATCGGAGCCCACGCATCACGCCAGCCGCCGCCGGGATCATCGATCCGGTCGCCGCGCGCAACGCATCTCCCCAGCACCGTCCGATATCCAGTGGCAGACCCGTTCGCGCCAAACGAAACGGCATTCGCATGCATGCGCATGGACGAGTGCCGTTTGAATGCCATCCAGAGTGTCATCAGAAAACATACATCGAAAGGAATAAGTTCATGAAGCGTTTGGCGATCGTATCGGGTTTGCTCACCTCCCTCGTGCTGGCGGCGCCGGTTTCGGCCCACCAGATCTGGCTGCAGCAGGATGCCAAGGGCGCCCAGCTGTACTTCGGCGAGTTCGGCGAAAACCTGCGTGAGGCCTCGCCCGGCCTGCTCGACAAGTTCGTCTCCCCGAGCGCCGTGCTGATCAGCCCCAATGGCGACCGCACCCTGGACCTGTCCAAGAAGTCCAACGCCTTCAACCTGTCGGCCAAGGCCGCCAAGGGCGAATCCATCGTCGCCGAGGAAGCTCACTATCCGGTCTTCGAAAACAAGCACGGCGGTGGCACCCCGACCCGCACCGCATGGACGCCGGCCGCGCGCCTGGTGACCTCGGACGCGGCGCAGGAACCGCGCCTGACGCTGGACCTGCTGCCCACCGGCCGTGCCGGCGAATTCAAGGTGACCTACAAGAACCAGCCGCTGCCCAAGGCCAAGGTCGGCCTGGTGGTGCAATCGGGCTGGGCCAAGGAAGCCTTCTCCGACGAGCAGGGCCTGGTGCATTTCGACATGCCCTGGCAGGGCACCTACGTGGCTGAAGTCCACCACACCGACAAGACCGCCGGCGAGCGCGGCGGCAAGCCCTTCGATACGGCCAGCTTCGTGACCACGCTGTCGCTGGTGCAGGGCAAGGGCATCAAGGCGGTGCCTGCCGGTCCGGCCGCCAAGCCCAACAAGTAAGCAGCAAGGCAGTAACCACGCCATGAAATCGACTACGCAATCCGGCCCTACGGCGATGTATCGCCTGGGCGTTCTCTCGCGCACCGTGGCCGCCGTCGCCGGCGGCTATGCGCTGGCGGCGCTGTGCACCTCGCTGCTGGCCAAATGGCTGCCGATGGGCCGCGCCGACGCCGTGATGACGGCCACCATGCTGTCCTTCGCCATCTACACCTGCGCGGTGATCTGGGTGTTCGCCGCGCGCGACGCCTGGCGCGCCTGGCTCGGGCTGGGCTTGCCCACGCTGGTGCTGGCGCTGGCCTACTGGTTCGGCAGGAGCGCGGCATGAGGGAGGGATTTCGTCAGTCGATGGCGTGGCTGCACACCTGGAGCGGACTGCTGGTGTGCTGGGTGCTGCTGCTGGTGTTCTCGGCCGGTACGGCCAGCTATTTCAAGGATGAGATCACGTTCTGGATGACGCCGGAGCTGCATGCCGCCGCGCGTCCCGACGTGGCGCCGGCAGTCGCCCTGCAGCATGCGGTGGAACGCCTGCAGCAGCAGGCGCCGCAGGCCGAGCGCTGGTTCATCACCATGCCTTCCGAGCGCGGCAGCGCGATGCGCGTGGGCTGGGTCAGCCCGCCGCCCAAGGATGGCCCCAAGGGCAATACGCGCTCCCGCTTCAAGAGCGAGTCCATCGATCCGGCCACCGGCGAGAAGCTGGCCGCCGTGCGCGAGACCCGCGGCGGCGAGTTCCTCTACCGCCTGCACTTCGACCTGCACTACATGCCGGCGATCTGGGCGCGCTGGATCGTCAGCATCTGCGCCATGTTCATGCTGGTGGCCATCGTCAGCGGCGTGATCACGCACAAGCGCATCTTCAAGGATTTCTTCACCTTCCGTCCCGGCAAGGGGCAGCGTTCCTGGCTGGACGCGCACAACGCCGCCGCCGTGCTGGCCCTGCCGTATCACCTGATGATCACCTACACCGGGCTGATCACGCTGATGTTCATGCTCATGCCCTGGGGCGTGCAGGCCAACTACCAGGACAAGGGCGGCGAGTCGGCCTTCTTCGAGGAGGTGTTCCCGGTCGGCGCGGGCCGCGTCAAGCCTGCCGGCGTGGCCGCGCCGCTGGCGCCGCTGGGCCCGATCGCCGAACAGGCGCAGCAGCACTGGAACGGCGCGCCGCTGGCCACCATCGTGGTCAACAACCCGGGCGACGCCAACGCGACCATCGTCATCACGCGCCAGAAGACGCGCACGCTGTCCTACCTGCAGCCGGGCATGGTGTTCAACGGCACCACCGGCGCGATGACCTCGGCCGTGGGCGACGAGCCCAGCGGCACGGCGGTTACGCGCGGCGCGCTGTACGGCTTGCACATGGGCCACTTCGCCGACCCCTGGTTGCGCGTGCTGTTCTTCCTGTGTGGCCTGTCGGGCTGCGTCATGGTCGCCAGCGGCGCCTTGCTGTGGGCGGTCAAGACGCGCCAGAAGCAGGCCAAGGCGCTGGCCGCGGGGGCGCGTCCCAGCTTCGGCCTGCGCCTGGTGGATGCGCTCAACATCGGCGCCATCGCCGGCCTGCCGATCGCTTTTGCCGCCTACTTCTGGGCAAACCGCCTGTTGCCGCTGGAGGCGCCGCAGCGCTCGCAGATGGAAATCACCTGCTTCTTCGCCGCCTGGGGCATTGCCGCCGCGCTGGCGCAGGTGCGCCCGAGCATGGGCATGTGGCGCTTCCAGCTGTCGGTGGGCGCGGCCATGCTGATCGGCATTCCGGTGCTCAACGTCTTCACCACCCATTCGCACCTGGGCGTGACGCTGTTCATGGCGCGCGGCCCATGGTCGGTGGCCGGGTTCGACATCACCGTGCTGCTGCAGGGCGTGGCGCTGGCGCTGGTGGTGCGGGTACTCCACCGGCGCGCAAAGAAGCAGGCCAAGTCCGCTCCCGCCGGCGCCCGCGCCGACGCCGGCAAGCTGAAGGAGGCCGCATGAATCCCTACGGTTTCGCGCTGGCGATGGTGCTGGCCTACTGCGCCTGGAGCGCGCTGGCCATCGCCATGGATCGCCACTACGCCGACATCAACGGCCGCGGCGCCGAGCCTTCCGAGGCTGTGCGCCGCCGCATGCGCCGGCTGGGCGCGCTGGGCATCGTGCTGACGTTTGCGGTGGCGGTGAAGATGCAGGGCTGGACCATCGGTCCGGTCGGCTGCCTCGGTTTCCTGACCATGGCCGGGGTGCTGCAGGTACTGTCGCTGAGCTATGTGCCGGCGCGCGTGCCGGTGTGGTCGCGCTGGCTGATGTACGCGGCGCCGGTGCTGGCGCTGCTCTGGATCGCCGACACGGCGGCTTGAGCAGGATCAAGGGCGGCGACCAGGATTTCGTTTCAAATCTCCTCTCCTCTCTGTTGTATTTGAAGGCTGCGGCAATATGTCGCAGCCCTTTTTTTGTCCTCGAAAATTTGCGCTAAGTGCTTGTGGCGCAAGGGCTTTTCTTCACAGCTGTGAAGTCCCGCGCGATTCCCGACAGGCTCGCGTGACGGCGCGCCATGCCGCGCCGGGCGGGGCGCGTGCTAGATTCGCGCCCATCCTGTTTTCACCTTCCGCCATGTTCCCGCTTCAGGTTTCCTTTCCTTCGCTTCGCTTCAAGCCGCATCCGCTGATGCTGGCGCTGCTGTCCGCCTGGGGCGGCGCCGCGTCAGCACAATCCGCCGCCGCCACCGATCCTGCCGCGGATGCGCTGCCGGCCATCGAAGTGCGCGAGACCGCGTCCGTCGCCGAGCGCAAGCAGCTGCCGCAGACCAGCGCCAGCGTCACCGCCGCGGCTGCCGCCGACGGCATCAACGTCACCGACAGTTCCGACGTGCTCAAGTACCTGCCCAGCCTGTCGGTGCGCAAGCGCTACATCGGCGACACGCAGTCGCCGCTGGCCACGCGCACCACCGGCGTGAACGCTAGCGCGCGCAGCCTGGTGTATGCGGACGGCATCCTGCTCTCGGCGCTGGTGAACAACAACAACGGCAACGGCTCGCCGCGCTGGTTCATGGTGGCGCCCGAGGAGATCGAGCGCGTCGACGTCATGTACGGCCCCTTCGCCGCCGAGTATCCCGGCAACTCCTACGGCGCCGTCACCGAGATCACCACGCGCATGCCGCAGCAGTTCGAGGCCAGCGCCAAGGCGCTGTATTCGCAGCAGGACTTCAGCCAGTACGGCGCCTCCGGCACCTATCGCGCCCAGGAGTACAACGTCTCGCTGGGCAACCGCGACGGCGCGCTGGCGTGGCGCTTCTCGGCCAACCATCTGGACAGCTTCTCGCAGCCGGTGACCTACATCACCGCCGCCAGCGTTCCGGCCGGCGCCACCGGCGCGGTGGCGACCCAGGACCGCACCGGAAAGACCATCTATGTGCTGGGGGCGGGCAACCTGACGCACACCGTGCAGGACAGCGCGCGCCTGAAACTGTCCTACGACTTCACGCCGACGCTGACGGCCACCTACACGCTAGGCCTGTGGCAGAACCAGGCCAACGCTAACCCGCAGACCTACCTGAAGAATGCCGCCACCGGCGCGCCAGCCTATGGCAGCGGCTTCTCCGCCAGCAACGTCGACCAGCAGCAGTGGATGCAGGGGCTGGAGTTGCGCAGCAAGACCGGTGGCGTGTGGGACTGGCAGGTCGCGGCGTCGACCATGTCGGCCTCGCGCGACCTGACACGCACGTCGAGCGCCGCCTTCCCGGCCGGCGCCGCGGGCGGCGCCGGCACCATCGCCGACGCCGGCGGCACCGGCTGGAGCACGCTCGACGCCAAGGGGATCTGGCGTCCCGCGGGAGCGGACGGCAAGCGCGGCGACCATGTGCTCAGCTTCGGCGCGCACTACGACCGCTACACGCTGGCCACGCCGACCTGGAACACCACGGATTGGGTGTCCGGCGGCAATGGCGCGCTGGCGTCGGATTCGCGCGGCAAGACCGAGACCTCGGCGCTGTGGGCGCAGGACGTGTGGCGCCTGAGTTCCGCGCTGAAGGCGACGCTGGGCGCGCGCTACGAATGGTGGCGCGCCTTCGACGGCTACAACTATTCCACCACCGGCGGCGTCGGTTTCCCGGTGAACCAGCCGCAGGTCAGCCAGAGCGGTCTGTCGCCCAAGGCCTCGCTGGCCTGGGCGCTCAGCGACGAATGGCTGGCCACGCTGTCCACCGGACGGGCGCTGCGCTTCCCGACCGTGGGCGAGCTGTACCAGAACGTGCTGGTGGGCGGCGTCTACCTGCAGGCCAATCCCAATTTGAAACCGGAGAAGGTCTGGTCGACCGAGCTGGCCATCGAGCGCACGCTGGCCGAGGGGCAGGGCAAGTGGCGCGTGTCGCTGTTCGAGGAGCGCGTGTCGGATGCGCTGATCTCGCAATCGGCCGCGCTGGGCAGCGGCGTGGCCTCCTTCACGCAGAACGTCGACAAGACCCGCCAGCGCGGCATCGAAGCCGCCTTCGAGCGCAGCGATGTGATGCTGCGCGGGTTGTCGTTGAACGGCAGCGTGACCTGGGTGGACGCCCGCATCCTGGAAAACGGCGGCTACGTGCCGACGGTGGCCGGCGCCAGCTCGGTGGGCAAGCGCACGCCCTACGTGCCCGAATGGCGCGCCACACTGGTGGCCACCTACAAGCCCGACGACCGCTGGACTTACACCCTGGCCGGCCGCTACAGCGCGCGCGTGTATGCGACGGTGGACAACACCGACGTCAACAGCCATACCTACCAGGGGTTTGACGGTTACACCGTGTTCGATGCGCGCGTGCGCTATCGCTTCGACAGGCATTGGAGCGCGGCGCTGGGCGTGGACAACCTGACCAATCGGGATTACTTCCTGTTCCACCCGTTCCCGCAGCGCACGGTGTTCGCGGAGTTGAAGTACGACTTTTGAGCGCCCTTCAACGACGCTAAGTCCTGGCTTTCGTCAGGACGACGTGAAGGCGGTGACTTGAGCCTGCGGCGGCCCGGGTTTCCTCCCCCGGCGTCGTCCTGACCAAGCTCAGGACCCAGCGTCTTTCGTCGCGCAGTGAATCCGGCGCAAGCAGCGCAATGATTGTCAGGCCGCCTTGCTGCGCAGCGGTTCGCCCAGTCCCATCTCCCTGCGGAACAGGGCCTCCATCTCCCGTCGCACGCGGATCGCCTCGCGCGACGCGTCAATCGCCACATCGGCCCAGCTCACCGTTTGTCCCGCCGTCACCGGCCGCTGCAGCACGATGCCGTGCGCAAGGCCGATCGGCAGCGCCTCGTGGTTCAGCGACGCGGCGGCCGGCATCAGCTTGCCGTAGACCATGTAGCCGCCTTCGCCATCCAGTTTCTCGCCCGGTTTGAGGTCGCGCTTGGCCACCGCCACGGTGTCGCCGGCAAAGCCCAGCGTGTTGCCGGTGGGCTGGCCGCGCACGGCGATGTTGGCCACCGAATAGCCCAGTTCCAGGCCGATCAGGTGATAGGGCTTGTACATCGAGGCGTAGCGGCCGCTGGCGTCGGTCTTTAAGCCGTACTGCGCGAAGCAGTCGCGCACGTAGTCGGTCGGCGCCTCGAAGGTGACGTAGACGCCCCAGCGCAGGTCGCGAAACACCGGGCGGCCGTCGCGCTCCAGCGAGGACACCACTTCCACCGTGCCCGAATGCGGCAGGATGCCGCCGGCGCTTTGCGGGCGCAGCAGGCCCGGCAGGTCGTCCACGCCGCAGGGCGGGAACGCCAGCCCGGCATCGGCCGGACGCAGGCCGCAGGCGTTGGCCACGGCCGACATTTCCAGCGCCGACTTGGTGCCGTCGAGGAAGGAGTTGAACATCTGGGCGTTGAAGTCGCCGCCGGCCACCTGTTCCTCCGAAAAGCCGTAGTGGCCCCACACGGTGTCGGGCGTGGACTGGTGATAGACCGGCAGGTACTTGGTGCCCTTGCCGGCGCAGACTACCTCGAAGCCGGAGGTGCGGGCCCAGTCCACCATCTCGGCGATCAGCGCCGGCTGGTCGCCGTAGGCCATCGAGTAGATGATGCCGGCCTCGGCGGCGCGGCGCGCCAGCAGCGGCCCGGCCAGCGCGTCGGCCTCGACGTTGACCATGATGATGTGCTTCTTGTGTTCGCAGCACAGCAACGTGTGGCGAATGCCGGCGGCGGGGCTGCCGGTGGCGTCGATGACGATGTCCAGCTGCGGCTGCGAGATCAGCGCCTCGGCATCGTCCTGCACGAAGGTGCTGCCGTGGCGCAACGCCTCATCCCAGGAGCGCGCCGCATACTGCTCCGGCTTCCAGCCCACGCGCTGCAAGGATTGCTGCGCCCGCTGCGGGGACAGGTCGGCGATGCCCAGCAGGTGCACGCCGGGCGTGCGCGGCACCTGCGACAGAAACATCGAGCCGAACTTGCCGGCCCCGATCAGGCCCACGCGCACCGGTTTGCCTTGTTCGGCCAGCGCCTTCAATTGATTGAACATCGTTGCCATGCCGTCTCCTTTTTTTGTCTGTGTCGGGCCGGCCGGAGGCCGGATGCCCTTGTGTGAAAAAAGAGTAGCATTGGGATTTTTCCGCGTAAATGTCGAATTTTGCACATGCTTCGTGTGAAAAATCGCATATCTGGAGAGGCTGCCAACATGAGGAAATTCGACTGGGACGACCTGCAAGCCTTCCTGGCCGTGGTGCGCGCCGGGCGCCTGACGGTGGCCGCGCGCAAGCTCGGGGTGGATCATTCCACCTTGAGTCGCCGCATCGCGGGCCTGGAGCAGGCGATCGGCGCCACGCTGTTCGACCGCCGCTCTGCCGGCTACGCGCTGACCGCCGAGGGCGAGCGGCTGGTGCCGGACGCCGAGGCCATGGAAAGCCTCGCCATCCGCATCCGCTCGCGCCAGGACGACGCGGCGCAAGGCCTGGCCGGCTCGGTGCGCATCGGCACGCCGGAGGCATGGGGGACGTATTTCATGGCGCGCGAGCTGCGCGAACTGGTGCGCCTGCATCCCGAGCTGGAGGTGGAGCTGGTCGCCAATCCGCGCATGTTCAGCCTGTCCAAGCGCGAGGCCGATATCGCGGTGAGCATGACGCGTCCGGAACAGGGCCGCCTGATCGCCCGCCGCCTGAACGACTACGAACTCGGCCTGTACGCCGCGCGCGCCTATCTCGACGAGCACGGCCCGGTCGTCGGCCGGCGCGACCTGGAGCGGCATCGCCTGGTCGGCTATATCGAAGACCTGCGATGGTCGCCCGAGCTCGATTACCTCGGCGAAATATCCTCTTCGCTGACGCCGCAGATCCGCATTTCCAACGTGATCAGCCAGGTGCAGGCGGTGGCCGCGGGCGTCGGCGTGGGCGTGCTCCCGTGTTTCCTCGCACGACGGGAGCCGGGCCTGATCCGTCTCCTGCCCGACGAGATCCGCATGACGCGCGCCTACTGGCTGCTCACGCATGCCGACGCGCGCGACCTGCTGCGGGTGCAGGTCGTGGCTGATTTCATCGTGAGCCGGCTGGCGGCGCTGGGGGAGGATTTCTGGATGGATGCGCGGGGGCGCGCGAATGGGTGAAGCGGGGGAGATCAGCAGGCAGAGGCTGGCCGGCGCGCTGGCGGCATGGGCCTTGCCTTAGCTGCTGCGGGCCTTTTCGATGGTCTCGCGGGCGGCTTCCATGGTCGCCGTCGACTCCGGGGCGTTGGAGTCGAGGTAATGGTTTTCCAGCGTGATGGCGAGATTGCTCATCTTTTCCGACAGCTCGGCCAGCGCCACGCTGAGTTCGCACATCAGTGCCGAGATGTTTTTGGGTGACTGCGCCATGTCCGCTTTCCTTTCAGAGTTCGCACCGTTCCGCCAGAGGCTTTTTCAATTCACCATCGCTTCAGGAAAGTACGTACAAACCGATTACGTAGAACGCTTCCTGACTATTCTAAGCCGAATATCCCTTCGACTGTTGGGTGCATCGAAAGTGCGGCAAAAAAATGTGAGAAGAAGGAGATAGAGGGGCGAATGCTTTGCGTTATGGCAACGATGGGCAACGATGGGCAACGATGCCCGGCGTTGGTTTGCGCGGCCGGCAACGTTCCCGGATCCGGATTGCCGTTGCGCGATGGGAAGGGGATTACAGGTACTTCACTTCGATGGTGGCCGAGCCGTCCAGCGGCACGTCGGTGGCCAGCGGTAGCTCTTCGGCCTTGTTGAGCACCGGCTGCACCGTGATCCGGGTCGACAGCACCTTTTGTGCGGCCGGCTGGGCGCCGTTGTCGCTGAAGGCGTAGTAGTTGCCTTCGTGCTGGATGTAGCCGGCGGCGCTGTTCCAGCTGTTGCCGCGATCGCCGGACACGATGGCGGAGACGCTGCGGCCGTCGGCGGTGGCGCCGTTGTCGAAGGACATCACATAGCCGCCCACCTTCTTGCCGCTGACGGTGCCCAGGCCGAAGTTGTAGTCGGCGCCGGCCTGGATGCCGTCGGTCAGGCCGGCCACGCGCGAGGAGGCGCGGTTGTCGATCACGGTCAGCGCGATCTTGGCGGTGGCGTTGCAGCTTACCGTCAGGCTCACCTGGCGCGCCGGCAGCGCGGTGCCCTGGCCGTTGCGCAAGGTGGCCGCCGATATGTTGCCGTAGTCGACCAGGCCGCCGGCGCCCAGGGTCGGGGTGCAGGCGACCGGGCGGATCACGCCGGTGACCTTGAGCTCCACCGACGGCGCCGCATGCGAGACGGTCGCCGCGCTTGCGGCAGCAACCAGGATCAGCATGTTCAGGAGGCGGTTCATGTTCGGCTCGGCTCGGAGAGGGGCGCAATGTGTTGCGCGATGTAGTGATTCTCGCGATTCGAGCCTCGCGTTTATATGGGAATAGTCTCAAAAACGTTCTTGGCGGCGATGTCGCCGGCAGGCGGGCGCCCATGAAAAAGCCCGCACTGGGCGGGCTCGGGTGTTGCGGGCCGGCTTGTCAGGCCGGCAAGACCGTGGGGTCAGAATGTCTCCCAGTCTCCCTCGTTGTCGCCGGCCGGCAGGCGTGACGGCGACTTGGCGGCCGGCTTGGGCGCCGCAGGCGCATCGGCCCTGGCGACGGCGGGTTTGGTCGCGGCCGGGCGGGGCGCAGGCGCGGGCTTCTTGACGGGGGCGGCGGTAACCGGCCGAGCCGCGCCGGTTGCGGCGGCAGCGGGCTGCACCGCGCGCGTCTGGGAGGCGTCGACGTGGAAGCGGCTGACCAGGCCGGCCAGCGTGGCTGCCTGGTCCTGCAGCGACTGCGCGGCGGCGGCGGCCTGCTCCACCAGCGCGGCGTTCTGCTGGGTGCCTTCGTCCATCTGGGTGATGGCCCGTCCCACTTCGGCGATGCCGGCGCTCTGCTCCTGGCTGGCCGAGCTGATCTCGCCGACGATGTCGGTCACCCGTTTGACGCTGGCGACCACCTCGGTCATGGTCGCGCCGGCCTGTTCCACCAGCTTGCTGCCGGTGTCGACCTTGTTGACCGAGTCGTCGATGAGGGTCTTGATCTCCTTGGCGGCGGCCGCCGAGCGCTGGGCCAGCGAGCGTACTTCGGAGGCCACCACGGCGAAGCCGCGGCCCTGTTCGCCGGCGCGCGCGGCTTCCACCGCGGCATTCAGCGCCAGGATGTTGGTCTGGAACGCGATGCCGTCGATCACGCCGATGATGTCGGCGATCTTGCGCGAGCTTTCGGTGATGCCTTCCATGGTCTGCACCACCTGGCCGACCACGCTGCCGCCCTGGATCGCGACTTCCGAGGCCGACTCCGCCAGCTGGTTGGCCTGGCGCGCGTTGTCGGCGTTCTGCTTGACGGTGGAGGTCAGTTCTTCCATGGCCGAGGCGGTTTCTTCCAGCGAGCCGGCCTGCTGCTCGGTGCGGCCCGAGAGGTCGAGGTTGCCGCTGGCGATTTCACTGGAGGCGGTGGCGATGGTGTCGGCCGAGAGCTTGATGTTGGAGATGGTCGACAGCAGCGAGTCGCGCATGCTGCGCACGGCGTACAGCAGGCTGGCGGTGTCGCCGGGCCGGGTCTCGATCTGCGGCGTGAGGTCGCCCTGGGCGATGCGGTTGGCCACGTCGGCGGCCTTGGCCGGATCGCCGCCGATGGTGCGCATGATGCCGCGGTTGATGGCGATCACCAGCGCCACCAACGCGGCCGACACCACCGCGAACAGGATGATCATCTGCCACAGCGTGCGCATGAAGGCGGCGTTGATGTCGTCCATGTAGGCGCCGGTGGTCAGGTTCCAGTCCCAGGGCTTGTAGGCGATGACGAAGGACGACTTGGGCACCGGCTGGGCGGCGCCGACCTTGGGCCAGAGGTAGTTCACGAAACCGCCCTCGGGCTGGGCGCCGGCCTTGGAGATTTCCACGAACAGCTGGGTGCCGGCCGGATCCTTCATGCTGGTGAGGTCCTTGCCGTCAAGCTCGGGCTTGATCGGATGCATCACGATGATCTGTTGCGAGGTGGAAATCGAGAAGTAGCCGTCGGTGCCGTAGCGGATGCTCTTGATGGCGGCGATGGCGCGTTTCTGCGCGTCTTCCTTGGGCAGCGCGCCGCTTTCGGCGGCGGCGCCGTAGCTCTTGACCAGCGACAGCGCGGTTTGGCCGATGTTGGTGAGGTCTGCCCTGCGTTCTTCCAGCCGTATGTTGCGGACCATGACGGCGCTGAAGAGCGAGATCGCCAGCAGCGCGATGAGGCTTAAGACGAGTGGCAGCCAAAGTTTTTTGCTGAATGACAGCTGGCCCATTATGGAGTCTCCCTAGAATTGAATATTGCTGTCTGGATGTCTTTGCACCCTGGAAATTCCGGATATGGACTATCCCTCTTTACTTGTTCGAGCAGCGTTGACGCGAATTACCGCCGCAGTGCACAGACCTGCGGCGATGCTCTCACTTTACCGGGGGCGGCCGGCGCGAAACGGGGGAAACAAGGGGGTAAAGGCAGGGTACTTCGTTCAATCCGAACGCGAGCCCGCGCCGTGGTAGCGCAACCGGTACCAGAGTTGGCCTATCCATTCGTGCATGGCGTAGCTGGCCATGGCGAGATTGGATGCATGGGGGAAATAATCCGTAGGCAACGGGCGGCCGCTGCCGCTGAAGAGGGTGGGGGCCGCGGTCGCCTGCAGGCCGGCGGCGGCGAAGGCGTTCATGGCGCGCGGCATGTGCATGGCGTCGGTGACCAGCAGCACGCGTTCGACGCCGGCGGTCTTGAGCATGGCTGCGGACATGACCGCGTTGTCCTGCGTGTTGTTGGAGGCGCCTTCCTGCCAGCGCGCCTGGACGCCGAAGTCCGCGCTCAGCACGCGCGCCATCAGCGAGGCTTCGCTCTCGGGCGAGCCGTCGGGGCTGCCGCCGGTGACCAGCAGCGGCAGGCCGGTCCGCTTGTGCAGGTAGGTGCCGTATTCGAGGCGCTTGAGCCCGTTCAGGCTGGCGGCGTCCGCCCCGCCGTATTCCGGCGCGTTGGCCTGGCGACCGGCGCCGAGGATCACGATGGCCTGGGCATCCTTCACCTCGGTCAGCGGCGCGTAGCGGTTTTCCAGCGGGCGCACCAGCAGCAGCGCCCCGGCGCGCGTGCTCAGCAGCAGCAGCAGGGCGACGCCCAGCACGATCAGCAGCGTGCCGGTGCGGCGCAGCCGCGGCCGCAGCAGCAGGCCTATGGCGCACAGCAGCAGGCAGTTCAGCGGCGGCAGCAGCATGGCGCCGGCCAGGGTGGAAAACAGGACGGAAGCGTTCATCGGCAAGCGGTTCAATGGGAGGAAGGTGCGCAGCCAGATTCTCCGCGATTGCGGCGCTTTGATCCAGCATTGCGGGCGCGAGTTGCCTGCCTGCACGGAAACCCGGAAAATCACGCCATCATATAGGGAAGGGCCATGCGCCCCGGGGAATGCCGTGATACGTCTTGTCTTGTTATTGCTGGGGGCGGATTTCATCCGCCGCAATTGGCATGTGCTGGCCGTGGCCGGGCTGGCCTGGGGAACCATCGGCGTGTCGCTGATGATCGACGCGCTGGACGGCGTGCTCAACTTCCCGCTGACCCTGTTCGGCTACCTGCTGCTGGTGGAGAGCCTGGTCACCCTGTGGGTGGCCAACAGCGGCATCGGCGCGCAGAAGACGCTGCGCTACGCCAAGGGCGCGATCTTCCTGCTCATCGCGGTGCTGGTCATCACCCAGCACCAGGCTAGCAACATGGCGCTGGCCATGCTGTTCGGCATCGCCTTCACCATCGGCGGCTCGCTGCAGATCACCTCGGCCGTGGTGGTGCGCTTCCCGCGCTGGCGCGCGGCGGTGGCCGGCGGCAGCGTCCAGATCCTGCTGGCGATCCTGTTCTTCCAGCCCTATCCCACGCACTACAAGGGCACGGTGCCGTTCTGCCTGGCGCTGGGCCTGATCTTCGGCGGCTGGAACATGATCTGGCTGGCGCTGCGTACGCGCATGCTGCCGCAGCAGGTGTCGGTGGACATGCTGGCGCGCGCCAACGGCGGCGACGACAAGCCGTTCGACGCCGGCCTGTACCGCGGCGACGAGCGCATGAAGCCCATGCTGCGCGCCGACGGCAGCGCGCTGGGGCGGGGCTGGAAGTCGCCCGCGCCGCAGTCGCACGAAGCCGGCGCCGCCGCCCAGGAACAGGCTGCGGCCGCGCCGGACGACGACGCTACCGCCGGCAACGAGGAGGGCGGTGCGGCGCCGATGACGGTGCACGTCTGGACCCCGGCCGGCAGCGCCAAGGGGCCGGCGCGGCGCCAGCCGGTGATCGACCGCTACATCGCGGCGGTCGACACCAATGGCGTGATCTCCACCGGCCACGCCGCGCTGGAGGTGCCGCCCGGCCTGTACATCAGCCTTTACCCGGCCGAAGAGATCGACCGCTCGCCCGACCAGTTCGCCCGGCTCTTGCGCGCCACCGCCGACAACAATGTGCGGGGCCGCTACCTGAGCGACTATCCGGGCGAGGCTGCGGCCTGGTGCGAGTCGACCGAGAAGATCGTCTTTCGCGACTACAGCCGCTGCGGGCTGGAGCGTTTCTGGGGCGACTACCGCCAGACCGAGATCTACAACCTGACCTACCGCAACTGCTCCAGCACCGTCGCCAACGCGCTCGAGGCGGCGCTGGAAGGCGTGATCGGCACGCGCGACCGCCACTGGTCCAATGCCGTGCGCATGATGTTTACGCCGGAGATCTGGGTCGCCAGCCAGATCCGCAAGCGGGCGCTGACGATGGCCTGGACGCCCGGCCTGGTGCTCGATTATTCGCGCGCCCTGCGCGCGGTGGTGCATCCGCGGCCACTGTCGTGGGCCGCTTCGCTGCAGCTGGCCTTGCGCCAGAGCCGGCGATTGAAGGAAGTCTGGCGCGCGCGCCGGCGTTACGCGGAACACCACGAACCCTGAGTCTTACGTCCTGCCGGGCCAGGCCCGCGCCGGCAACAACCTTGGAGACGGCATGAGCAGCCAGCAGGCACCGCAGGAACATTGGTTCGACGCCGCCGACGGCACCCGGCTCTTTTGCCGCGACTGGCTGTTGCCGGGCGCGCGCGCCGCGGTGCAGATGGTGCACGGGCTGGGCGAGCATGGCGGCCGCTATGTCGCGCTGGCCCGGCTGTTCAACCAGGCCGGCCTGTCGGTGCGCATCTGCGACCATCGCGGCCACGGCAACTCCGGCGGGCGCCAGGGCAGCCTGGCAAGGGCGGACGACCTGCTGCAGGACCTCAAGCTCAGTTTCGACGATTTCAGCCGCCGCACGCAGTGCACGCCCATCCTGTTCGGACACAGCATGGGCGGCCTGGTGGCGGCGCGCTTCGCCACCGGCGCTTTCAGCCCGGTGCGCGCGCTGGCGTTGTCTTCGCCGGCGCTGGCGCTGGACATGACGGCGTGGCAGAAGCTGCTGCTGGCCGTTTCAAGCGGCATCGCGCCGGGCTTTGCGCTGCCCACGGCCTTGCCGGCCAGCCGCATTTCGCACGATGCGCAGCAGATCAAGGCCTACCGCGGCGACCCGCTGAACCACGGCAAGATCGCGCCGCGCATGCTCAACTTCATGCTCGACGCCATGCACCAGGTGGCGCGCGACGCCGGGCAGTTCATGCAGCCGGTGCTGCTGCAGGTGGCCGGGGACGACGCGTTCGTCGCGCCGCACGGCAGCCGCGCCTTCTTCGACGCCTTGCCGGCCGGGCGCAAGTCCATGCATTGGTATCCGGACGCTTACCACGAGATATTCAACGAGACGCCGGCCCTGCGCGAACAGGCCATGGACGACCTGCGCCAGTGGCTGGCGCAATTGGCCGACGCGGGCTGAGGAGAGGTGACGGGAGGGGATGCGGATCGGCGCTGCGGCTACGGGTTCGAAAATTAACAATAAATTACCCGTGTAAAGCCGTCCGGAGGGTGTTTTCAAGCACCCGAAGAAGCGGAAACCCGCTCAGGGTTGCCCGCTGGGAACGTTGGTAAATGCGCATCGGCTGTCAAAACCGACGAAGCCGGGGGCGCAGGCACAGCCTTGCAGCGCCAGCAGCAGCGCGGTTGCAGCGACGATGGAGGCGAGACGCTTCATGCGGTTTCTTTCGTTCCGGTTGGCAAACTTAGCGAGTGTAATGGCAAGTCAGCCATTTGCAAGATGCCCGGCCGGAAGGCGCACGCCGGGAAAGCGGACCGTCTTTTCAAATCCGCGGGCAAAAATCCCCGCTGGCGACGGATTCCTGCTGTTATCAGCAATGATGATAAGTTGGCAAATCCTGCGCCAAATTTGCCGTTTCAACGGGCAAAACAAAAAGCGGCTTGTCAGCATTGCAATGCGACAATAACCGCTTTTCGAAGTACTGCTGCCTGAATCAGATCCGCACCACGAGGTGCGGAAAAGACCCGGCCAGGGTTGCTGCTTACTTGGCCGAAACCAGGTAGCGCGCGACCATGGCGCCGATCAGCAGGGTGTAGGGCAGGATGTCGACGACGATGTTCATGGTGAGCTCCGCGAGAAAAAATTGATCTGTTGCATTGCAATATATGTGCTTCCTCGCGACGGAGCCAATTTTGAATCCCAATATCAGTTATCGAATTCTTGAATAACTTGATGCCTGTGCCGGTTTTTGTACCCGTAACTTGAAAATATCCTTTTAAATCAACAGTTTGCTTATTGGATGACAGGCGTGCTTGCGGTGGGGTGCGGCATCGGCAGGCAAAAAAAATCGCACGATGTTTCATTCGTGCGACATGAGGACGGCGGCAATGCGCCCGAAGGCGCCCGCGTCTTATTGTCCGGCCAGGCTCATCTTGAGTCCGCGCACCTCGGTGGCGATGTGGATCTTGTAGGCGCCGCCGGCCTTCACCTCGACGCTCACGCGGTCCTGCTTGGCGGAGGCCGGGGTATTGAGGGTCAGGACCGGCCTGGCGCTGAAATCGTAGCGGCCCGGCTTGAGCCAGATGGCCAGGTGTTCGCCGCTGGCCATCTGGGCCAGCACCACGTCATTGATCGCCAGTTCCAGCATCTCGTTGTTGAGCATGCCGGCGGCGCGGCTGAACTCGACCTGGCTCAGGCCGGCATCCTGCTGCGTCATGCTCTTGATGTAGATGCGCGACTGGGGGATTTCTCCGCTGGACGTCCTCTCCACCGGAGCGGCACAGGCGGCCAGGGCGAGAGCGGTTGCGCATGCGGCGAGAGCTTTGATCATGTTCCTCTTCCTTGTGTTTTTGGATGGTGATTGATGCCTGGAGCCGGGCAAAGATACCACGCCGCTCAGCGGGCGGCGGCTTCGCGTTCCAGTTGCAGCAGGTGCTTTTCGATCTCGAACACGTGGGCGTCGTCCGAACCCAGTTCGCGCAGGGCCTGCGCCAGCAGCAGCAGGTATTCGCTGTTGCGTCCGCTGGGCCCGGCCGCGCGGGCGATCTGGCGGGCGATGTCCAGCTCGCTGGCCGGGCCGGCGAAGGCGGTGTTTTCTTCCGAGGCGATATAGATCAGGCCCTCAGCTTTTTCAGCTTCCCCAAAGTGGATCTCGGTCACCAGGCGCAGGTAGCCGTTTTTTTCGCGGTGGTCGAGGTGGGCGAACACCTCGGGCGTGATCAGGTAGGCCATGCCGGCGCAGACCGCGCCCTCCTGCGGCACCAGCGTCACCACGCGCCCGGGCGCCTCGACGGTGCCGCGATGGTCGTGCGAGCCCTGCCAGAAGCGCCGGGCCCAGCCGTTGATGTGCGCAGGACGGCGCTCCAGGAAGGGGAAATCGGCCTTGAAGATGATGGAGCCGTAGCCGAACAGCCAGACGCTGTCGTGGCTGTCGAAATGGCTCATCTGGCTGTTGATCGAGATGGTATTGGCGGACATGGCATGAATACGCGTTGACGGCCCGGCCGTCGGGAGCCTTCCATTATAAAACCGGCCACTGTCGACGTGCGGCAGCGGGACCGGCATTGTCGCTTCGGCAATGCCGGGGACGGCGCGGCAGCAGTGGCGAACCCCGGCGGTGCCAGGGCTGGTGTTTTGATTTTCCCACATGCAATTTTCTCACTGGTCAGTCCTATCCTTTTGCCGTTTAATATCGTCCGCGGATAATTTTCCGTGTGGAAATAAAAAAGAGAAGCGCCCGGCGCCGGCATGGGCGACGCGAGACCGCAGAACAACAACCAGAATTGAGGGAAGGGAACATGAAAATCATCAGCAACATGTCGATAGGCAAGCGCCTGTCGCTGGGCTTCGGCCTGATCCTGGCGTTGTCCATCGTGATCACCGCCATCGGTTTCTGGCGCCTGCAGGCGGTGTCGGACGCCACCCATGAAATGATGCAGCAACCGCTGGCCAAGGAGCGCCTGATCTCCGACTGGTACGCCAACCTGTACGGCGGTATCCGCCGTACGCTGGCCATCGCCAAGAGCGCCGATCCGTCGCTGGCGGAATACTTCGCCGACGATGCGGCGGCCTCGTCCAAGAGTTCGGCCCAGACCCAGTCGAAGATCGAGCCGCTGATCCAGAGCGAGGCCGAGAAAGCCGCCTTCGCGCAGATCGCGGTGGAGCGCAAGGCCTACCTGGCCGGGCGCGACGACATCAACAAGGTCAAGGCCACCGGCGACCTGGCCGAAGGCAACCGCGTGCTGGACCAAGTGTTCGTGCCGGCGGCCAACCGTTATCTCGGTGCCATGCAGACGCTGCTGCAGATCCAGCGCGACGACATCGACCGCATGGCGCAGGAGATCGACGCCATCGCCGCGCGCAGCAAGATGCTGATGCTGGCGCTGGAGATCCTGATCCTGGCCTTCGGCGTGCTGTGCGCCTGGTGGCTGACCGCCAGCATCATCAGGCCCCTGCGCACCGCCGTGGACGTCTCGCGCCGGGTGGCGCAGGGCGACCTGACCGCCGAATTCAAGGCCGCCAGCCGCGACGAGACCGGCCAGCTGCTGGCGGCGCTGCAGGACATGAACCGCAGCCTGCGCACCATCGTCAGCCAGGTGCGCAGCGGTACCGACAGCATCGCCAACGCCTCCCAGGAGATCGCCAGCGGTAACCTGGATCTGTCCAGCCGCACCGAGCAGCAGGCCGGTTCGCTGGAAGAGACCGCCTCGGCCATGGAAGAACTGACCTCCACCGTCAAGCAGAACGCCGACAACGCGCGCCAGGCCAACCAGCTGGCCGGCTCGGCGTCGCAGGTGGCGATGCAGGGCGGCAGCGTGGTGGGGCAGGTGGTGCAGACCATGAGCTCGATCAACGATTCTTCGCGCAAGATCGTCGACATCATCAGCGTGATCGACGGCATCGCGTTCCAGACCAATATCCTGGCGCTGAACGCTGCCGTGGAGGCGGCGCGGGCGGGCGAGCAGGGGCGCGGCTTCGCGGTGGTGGCCTCCGAAGTGCGTTCGCTGGCGCAGCGCTCGGCGGCCGCCGCCAAGGAGATCAAGACCCTGATCGACGATTCGGTCAACAAGGTCGGCGCCGGCAGCAAGCTGGTCGAGCAGGCCGGGCAGACCATGAGCGAGGTGGTGGAAAGCGTGCGCCGCGTGACCGACGTGGTGGCCGAGATCAGCGCCGCCAGCCAGGAGCAGAGCGCCGGCATCGAGGAGGTCAACCGCGCCATCGCGCTGATGGACGAGAGCACGCAGCAGAACGCCGCGCTGGTGGAACAGGCCGCAGCCGCCGCGCGCGCCATGCAGGAGCAGGCGTCGGGACTGGCGTCGCTGGTGAGCGTGTTCCGCCTCAAGGAGGGGCTGTCGCATGGCGCCGCCGGCGACGACGGCCGCACCATCGAGATGGAAACGCCCAGTCCGAAGCTGCAGGGATGAACGCTGCGGCGCGGTCGCGATGACAAACGTGCATCGGGCGGCCGCGCCGAAAATCTTTCTTTACTGTCTGCGTCGCGCCGCCGGGTTTGGGCATAAAATGGCGCCTGCCGGCATCCGGTGCGCAGATCTTGCGCCTGCGCCGGCGTTCATCCGGGGATGCTTCATCCGAATTTTCAGGGGAATATCATGCGTGTCGTCGTCATGTTGCTGACGCTGGTCGTCGGGGCGGTTCTGGTCGGTTGCGAAAAGACCGACTTCGAAAAGAAAGCTGAATCCGACGCCAAGGCGCGGCAGATTTTCAATCTCAAGCGCGAAGCGTCCAAGGACTGAGCGCTTCGCGCGCCGGTCCTGGGCGAGCGCTCGGGAAACAAAAACAGCAGGCCTGCGCCTGCTGTTTTTTTTCGCCTGCGCTATTGCGCCCGCGTTTAGTGATGAGCCGTCGTCGCGGTAGCCGGCGCGCGCAGCGCCTCGGCGCATTCGCGCACCAGCGCCGGGCCGCGGTAGATCAGGCCGGTGTAGAGCTGCACCAGCGAGGCGCCGGCGTCGATCTTGGCCTTGGCATCTTCGCCGTTGAAGATGCCGCCCACGCCGATGATGGGCAGGGCGTCGCCCAGTTCGGCCTTCAGGCCGCGGATGACGCGGTTGGACAGTTCGAACACCGGACGGCCGGACAGGCCGCCGGCTTCCTCGCCGTGCTGCATGCCCTTGACCGCATCGCGCGTGATGGTGGTGTTGGTGCCGATGACGCCGTCGATCTGGTGGCGCAGCAGCGCATCGGCGACGTTCTTGACCTGCTCGTCATCCATGTCCGGCGCGATCTTCAGCGCCACCGGCACGTAGCGGCCGTGGCGGTCGGCCAGGCGGCGCTGGGCCGACTTCAGCTGCGACAGCAGCGCGTCCAGCTCGGAGGCGCCCTGCAGCTGGCGCAGGTTCTTGGTGTTGGGCGAGGAAATGTTGACCGTCACGTAGCTGGCGTAGGGATAGACCTTTTCCAGGCAGTGTACATAGTCTTCGGCGGCGCGCTCGATCGGGGTGTCGGCGTTCTTGCCGATGTTCAGGCCCAGCACGCCCCGCTTTTCCTGGTAGAAGCGCGAGGCCTGGACATTGGCCACGAAGGCGTCGACGCCGCCGTTGTTAAAGCCCATGCGGTTGATCACCGCGTTTGCGTCCGGCAGGCGGAACATGCGCGGCAGCGGGTTGCCCGGCTGCGCGCGTGGCGTGACCGTGCCGACCTCGATGAAGCCGAAGCCCAGCGCCGCCAGGCCGTCGATGTAGGCGCCGTCCTTGTCCAGCCCGGCGGCCATGCCGACCGGATTGGGGAATTCGATGCCCATCACCGTGCGCGGATCGCGCGCCGGAACCTTGGCGATGAAGTCGGTCAGGCTGTAGCGGGCGGCGCAGCGCAGCGCCGGCAGGGTGAGGTGGTGCGCGGTCTCGGGTTCGAGGGAGAACAGCAGCGGACGCGCGAGCGCGTAGAGGAATTTGTCGGACACGATGGAAGGTGCTGGATGGGCGGATGGCGGTGAAAAGTGCCGCTATTCTAACGTGTCCGCGCCGCGCCCCCGCAGTTTTTACGGCATGGGCGCGCATCTCCGGCGATTTGCCGTCATCCTGTGGCATTTGCGGCGCGGCGGCCGCGCGAGCTCACTCTTCCAGCGGCGTCCAGTCGCCCCTGCTCAGGGCTTCCAGCGGCTGGAAGTTGGTCTTGTAGGCCATCTTCTGGCTTTCCTTGATCCAGTAGCCGAGATAGACGTAGGGCATGTCGAGCTGGCGCGCCTGTTCGATCTGCCACAGGATGTTGTAGGTGCCGAAGCTGGAGGCCGGCATGTCGGGGTCGAAGAAGGTGTAGACCGAGGACAGGCCGTCATTGAGCACGTCGATGATGCTGACCATGCGCAGCGTGCCGTCGGGCTCGCGGAATTCCACCAGGCGGGTGTTGACCTTGCTCTGCAGGAGGAACTGCGCGTACTGGTCGCGGCTGTCCTGGTCCATGCCGCCGCCGGCGTGGCGCACCGACTGGTAGCGCAGGTACAGCTCGTAGTGCTCGTGGGCGTAGGTCAGGTTCGTGACCAGCGCCACCAGGTGGCGGTTGCGTTCCCAGGCGCGGCGCTGGCTGCGGTTGCGCACGAAATCGGCCACCCGGATGCGCACCGGCGTGCAGGCGTTGCAGCCGTCGCAATAGGGACGATAGGTGAAGATGCCGCTGCGGCGAAAGCCGGTCTTGACCAGCTCCGAATAGACGTCGGCGTTGATCAGGTGCGAGGGAGTGGCGACCTGCGAGCGGGCCTGCTGGTTGTCGAGATAGCTGCAAGGATAGGGCGCGGTTGCATAGAATTGCAACGTGGAGAACGGCAAGTCTTTGAGATGCGTCATGTGCGTCCTGTCCTGTCTTGCGGGAGCCCGGCGGCGGGAGAGCGACGGCCGCGGGGCGATGAGCCGAACTTCTAATTTACACTACTTTGTCAGGATTGGTGGCAAAGACCACGGCTGCGGCAGGGGCGCGGCGGCTCATGCGCGCGCCACGCGGGCCGCGGGCGCCGCCGGCGGGATGCCGGTCTCCAGCAGGTTCAGCGGCTGCCAGCCGTGGATCTGCGGTTCGCGGATGGCGCCGCGCAGGTGGCGCAGGAAGTCGTCGCGGGGGATGGGGCGCGCGCCCAGCGAGGCCAGGTGCGAGGTTTCCTGCTGGCAGTCGATCATCTCCACGCCGTGGCTGCGCAGGAAGAACACCAGGTGCGCCAGCGCGACCTTGGAGGCATCGCTGACGCGGGCGAACATCGACTCGCCGTAGAACATCCTGCCGATGGCCACGCCGTAGGCGCCGCCCACCAGTTCGCCGTTGAGCCAGACTTCCGAGGAGTGCGCATATCCGGCCTGGTGCAGGCCGGTGTAGCCCTCGATGATCTCCGGCGAGATCCAGGTGCCCTGCTCATGCCGGCGCGGCCCGGCGCAACCGCGCATGACCTGCTCGAAGACGGTGTCGAAGGTGACCTGCCACAGGCGGTCGCCATGGCGGCTGCGCTCGATGCGGCGCAGGGTCTTTTTCAGGCTGTCGGATACGGTGAAGCGGTCGGTGCGCAGCACCATGCGCGGGTCGGTGCTCCACCAGAGAATCGGCTGGCCTTCCGAAAACCAGGGGAAGATGCCCTGGCGATAGGCTTCCAGCAGGCGCGGCGGCGACAGGTCGGCCCCGGCCGCCAGCAATCCCGCGGGATCTTTCAATGCGCGCGAGACGTCGGGGAAGGGCGTGTCGATGTTGAGCCAGGCGATCATCCGCTAACCTTTCGCGGATCAGATCATGCGGCGCCGTATGTCTTCGGTGTGCAGCGCGAAGCCGCCGTCACCGGCGCGCACTTTCTTCAGGTCCGCGAAGAAGGCGCGCAGCGTGAACTCCACCGTGGGGAAGGCGATGTCCTTCCAGGGAATCTGCTCCTCTGTATAGAGGGCGACTTCCAGGCTCTCGATGCCGGCCTGGTATTCCAGGTCCAGCAGGGTGGCCCGGTAGAACAGATGCACCTGGTGCACGTGCGGCACGTTCACCAGTGTATAGAGCTCATGTAGCTTGATGCGCGCGCCGGCTTCTTCCTCGGTCTCGCGCACGGCGGCGTCTTCGGTGGTCTCATCGTTTTCCATGAAACCGGCCGGCAGCGTCCAGTAGCCCAGGCGCGGCTCGATGGCGCGCTTGCACAGCAGCACCTTGACCTCGCCGTCGCGTTCCCACACGGGCACCGAGCCGACCACCATCTTGGGATTCTGGTAATGGATCGTGCCGCAGCTGCCGCAGACGAAGCGCTGGCGCGTGTCGTCCTGGGGAACCTGCAGCGAGACCGGCTGGCCGCATTCGGAACAGAATTTCATAAGTGTGGATCGTCGTGGCTTGATATGGTTGTTATCGGCATGCATGCGCGTCTCGCTCCATTGCGGATGTCGCGGCGGCTGAACCGCCGCGCCGGCATCGGCAGATGCGCAGTGAAGTGTATCACTCTAGAAAGAGTGCAGAGAGAGGTTGCGCTCCTGATTTATATGTCATATAATCTTTTTCTTCAGACGCGGGGTGGAGCAGTCTGGCAGCTCGTCGGGCTCATAACCCGAAGGTCGTAGGTTCAAATCCTGCCCCCGCAACCAGATAAAAAAGGCCGCTGAATCAGTGTGTTCGGCGGCTTTTGTTTTTTAGTATCAGACGTACCGTACAGACGCGGGGTGGAGCAGTCTGGCAGCTCGTCGGGCTCATAACCCGAAGGTCGTAGGTTCAAATCCTGCCCCCGCAACCAAATTGCAAAGCCGTTGAATGCATAGCGTTCAACGGCTTTTGCATTTCTGCTCCTGGTTTTGCCGTCTGCGTTCCGGTTCTTTCCGCATTCCGGCCCTTTCCGGGCTCTCCGCGCTCGGATTCTCCCGCATTCTTCATCGATTTGCCGCCGTCTCGCCCATCCTCGGCGCGCGGGCAGCATGGCGTCCGTCGTTGCGCTCATCCGCAATACTCACAAATACAAGTAATCGTTCCGGCAGTTGGGGTTTCCACGTGTAACAAGGCTGCTGTCGCGCTTGAATTAAGCGAGTGATTTTGTTCTGCTGTCATGGATAGGCCATGCAGCAGATGTTAAGATCGCGCATCCTGCGGGCAGCTACTCATCTTGGAAGAGGTCTTCATGAACGGTGAACGTTCGGCATTGCATGTCGCATTCGGCGTGGACGAGAATTTTTTCCGGGGAGCGGGCGTCTGCATCGCCTCCATCCTGGACAACAATCCGGACCTCGACTTCGTTTTCCACGTCTTCACCTTCGGCTGCACCGAAGACAGCCGGGCCCGGCTGTCGCGCATGTCGGCCGAACGCGGCGTTCCCATGCATGTCCACGTGCTGGATGAAGGCGTGTTCTCGCGTTATCGTCACAACCCGCGCGGCAATTACTCCAATGCCATCTTCACCCGCATCCTGATGCCCGGCGTGCTGGCCGGCGTCACTGACCGCATGCTCTATGTGGACTCCGACATCCTTTGCCGGGGCAAGCTCGCAGAACTTGCCCGCATGGACCTGGGCGAGCATGTCGCCGCCGCCGCGGCCGATGTGCATACCATCGCTCAGCGGCGCCTGGTCGCCATGGAGCTGGACGGCGATTTCTACTTCAACTCGGGCCTGCTGCTGATCGACATCGACAACTGGAACCGCGCGGGCATCACCGAGCGCGCCATCGAACTGATCGGCAGCGGCCGCTACAAACTCGACTATCCCGACCAGGACGCGTTGAACAAGGTGGCGCACGGCCACGTGATGAAACTGCATCCCAAATGGAACATCATGTTCTCGCTGCTGAGCAATTTGCGCTCCGGCAGGCAAAAGCTGAGCATCGCCGAGGACGCCGTGATGCTGCATTTCGGCGGCCCGCTCAAGCCCTGGCACAACTGGTCGCACGCCTGTGCGCAGTCGATGTTCCTGTCCTACCAGCGCGGCTCGGGCTGGGCCGATGTGCCGCTGGACCGGCCCCGCACCTACAAGCAGATGCATCAATGCGCGACCTATCATCGCGGGCACGGCAAGTATCCGCAGGCGCTGCGCTGGTATGCCGCCTATCTGCGCAAGAAGCTGTCTTTCATGCTGCAGGGCGCGGCGGCGCTTGCCGTGCTGTCGATCGAGCTGGCCTCGCTCAAGGGCGCGCAGGCCGACTGGCTGGCGGCCTCGCTGGGCATCGCCTGAGGTCATTTACAGTCGTCAATTCCGCTGCAACAAGGCTGCCTCGTGCTAGCATGCTGGCTCCTTTAGTGGAGGACGAATGGAAACGACCGAACAGACGACACCCGATCCCTGGATTGAACGCGCAGAAGAACTGCGTCTCCAGATGGAGACCTTGCTGCAAGTCCAGCTGGAAGAGTATGAACTGATGACGGCCAAGCTGGAGGAGTGGAAGCAGACTCCCGGAGCGCCGTTCCTGACGGCGGCCGACTACGAGCCGTGGCAGAGCGCCCTGAAGAACCTGGAAGCCGCGCACCGCGCATTTGATGAACACATCAGCTCGCGCGTGACGAAGTAACGCACCGGCCCTGCACCGTCCCGGACGGCGCCGCAGCCAGCAAAAGAAAAAGCCCGCATCTGCGGGCTTTTTTCATGGCGAAGAGGAGGGCGTCTCGCGCGCAGCGCGCGAGCGCCGGCGCTTGCCCCAATGCTGGGCGCATTCCAGGAATACCTTGATATAGGCGTCCGCGGAAGCCGGCTTGAGCAGGTACTCGCTGGCGCCGGCCTCGATCAGCTCGGGCAGCGCCGGCGGGTAATCGGGATCGGGAAAGACCACGATGGGCACCGCGCGCGTGGCGCGTCCGGCCTTCATCGCCAGGATGAAGTCGAGGCCGTTGTTCTCCATCATGCCCGGGTCGAGGAAGATCATGGCCGGCAACTCGCCGCTGCCGCCGTCGCGCCGGGCGTACAGCAGGCGGTTGATGGCCGCGTCGGCTTCGTCGTACCACTGCAGCACGCAATGGAAGTTGCTTCGCCACAGGGCGAAGCGCGCCAGTTCGACTGCTTCGCCGTTCGATTCAATCATCAGGATGATCGGCGGTTTCATGATTTCGGTCTTTCCTATTACAGCGATTCCGGCAGCCTCTTCCCAACGGGCGGGAAGACGTCGGCGACTGCTCGTGGCGGGCCGCCCGGGCTGGTTGCTTCATTTGCAGTCTTACAAAAAGGAGGGGGCGGCCATATCATGAAATTCCTGATAAGACCGGCCTTGGGCGACATGCTTGCGCCGCCAAAGATGAGCTTTTTGTCTATGAAGAACGGATTTTTCGGAAGGGGTGAGCGCGGCTTGCGGAAATGAGGTGTAATGTCGACTGTGTTGCGTAAAGCGCGCAGTTTTTCCTCTGCACGCTGCGCTTCCGATATCAGGCGGCAACAGACCGCCGTTCAACAAGCAGCCAGGGAAAATCGGGCTTGGCAGGCCCAGCCGCCGCGACGGCTCAGCCGTGGCACGGGGCTTGCTGCTGAAGTTGCCGGAACGAATCGCCCGCATCGCGGGTGTGCGCTCCGGAAATTGAACAGGCAAACATCATCATGAACGCACCTCTCAAGACAGCCGCTTCGGAACCGACGAAGCAGACGCTGGACATCATCAAGACACTCATCGGTTTCAACACCATCAGCCGCGAATCCAACCTCGGATTGATCGAATGGGTCCGCGACTACCTCGAGCGCCACGGCGCCGTCACCCGCCTCACCTACGACGCCGAGAAGCGCAAGGCCAACCTCTTCGCCACCATCGGCGGCGCGGCCGGCAATGCGAAGTTCGGCACCGTCTTCTCCGGCCACACCGACGTGGTTCCGGTGAAGGGGCAGAACTGGGACACCGATCCCTTCGTCGCCCATGTCGCCGACGGCAAGCTGTTTGGCCGCGGCGCCTGCGACATGAAGGGCTTCATCGCCGTGTGCCTGTCGCGCCTGCCGTCGATCGACCAGAGCCGCCTGCATACACCGCTGCATTTCTCGTTCTCGTATGATGAGGAAGTCGGCTGCCTGGGCGTGCGCGAACTGCTGGCCGATCTGAAGGCAAACGAGATCCGCCCCACCGGCGTGATCATCGGCGAGCCGACCTCGATGCAGGCCGTGATCGCGCACAAGGGCAAGCGCTCCTACCGCTGCTCGGTGCACGGCCATGCCGCGCACTCGTCGTGCCCGCACCTGGGCATCAACAGCATCGACTTCGCCGCGATGATGCAGCTGAAGATCCGCGACATCGCCAGGCGCGTGCGCGAGACCGAGACCAACGACTACGATTTCGACGTGCCGTATTCGTCCATCGTCACCACGCTCTCCAACGGCGGCAGCGCGCCCAACATCATTCCCGACAAGGCCGAGTTCGTGTTCGAGCACCGCTTCCTGCCGGGCATCGATCCGCGCGAGGTGTTCGACGAAGTGAAGGCCTATGCCGAAAGGGAAGTGGTGCCGCAGATGACCGCCGACGGCGCGCAGGGACGCATCGAGTTCGAGACGCTGACGGCTTATCCGGGCATGAGCACGCCGGTTGATGACCCCATCGTGGCTTCGGCGCTGCGCATCCTCGGCAGCGAGCGCGCGCGCAAGGTCGGCTTCGGTACCGAAGGCGGCCTGTTCGGCGAGGCCGGCATGCCGGCCGTGATCTGCGGCCCCGGCGACATCGTGCAGGCGCACAAGCCCAACGAGTTCGTGACGCTGGAGCAGCTGGCGCGCTGCGAGAGCTTCTTCGACAACTTCGTGGCGTCGGCCAACATGAACGCGGCCTGAATATCCCCGCTGCAAACAGAAACGGCGCTTGCCCGATAAAGGCAAGCGCCGTTTCTGTTTGTGCCGTCCAGCGTTTTGCGTCAGGCGGCCACTTGCGCGCGCCTGTCGAGAGACGCCGACAGCGCCACCGTCGCCAGGCCCAGCAGCGCGACCGCGGCGCCGATCAGCGGCAGGTCGGTCAATGGCAGGCCTGCCGAAATCGCCACACCGCCCAGCCAGGCGCCGGTGGCGTTGCCCAGGTTGAAGGCGCCCTGGTTCAGCGTCGAGGCCAGGTTGGGGGCGCCGCGCGCGGTGTCCAGCACGCGGATCTGCGCGCCCGGCACCACCGCGAAGGCGAAGGCGCCCCAGGCGAACATGGTCGCCAGCGTCGGCCACTTGTAATGGCTGGTGAACGAGAACAGGCCCAGCACGATGGCGATGCAGATGAACACAGTGCACAGCACCGGCATCAGCTTCCAGTCCGCCAGCTTGCCGCCGACCAGGCCGCCCACGGTGATGCCGGCGCCGAACAGCAGCAGCACCCAGCTTTCTTCCTTGGCGCTGAAACCGGTCACGTCCAGCAGGATGTAGGCGATGTAGGTGATGACGGTGAACATGCTGATCGACGCCAGCGTCGAGGTCAGCAGCGAGAGCTGCACCCGGGTATCGATGATGGAGCGGAATTCCTGGAAGATGTTGCCGCCCTGCATGGGGATCTTCCTGGGCAGCATGGACCACAGCATGATCGCGGCCACCACGCCGATGCCGGTCACCACGCCGAAGGTCGAGCGCCAGCCGGCGGCGTGGCCGAAGGCGGTGCCCAGCGGCACGCCCAGGATATTGGCCACCGTCAGCCCGGTAAACATCAGCGCCACGGCCTGGGCGCGCTTGTCCGGCGCCACCAGTTCAGCGGCCACCACCGAGCCGATGCCGAAGAAGGCCGCGTGGCAGAAGGCCGTCACCACGCGCGCCACCATCAGGAAGCCATAGGTCGGCGCCACCGCGCACAGGATATTGCCGAGGATGAACAGGCTCATCAGGCCCACCAGCGCCTGCTTGCGCGGCCACTTGGCGGTGACGATGGCCAGGATCGGCGCGCCGGCGGCCACGCCCAGCGCGTAGCCGGACACCAGCATGCCGGCCGCCGGCGCCGACACGCCCAGGTCGCGGGCGACGTCGGGCAGCAGGCCCATGATGACGAATTCGGTGGTGCCGATGCCGAAGGCGGCGACGGCAAGGGCAAACAGGGGCCAGTTCATGCGGTATCCAGGGGAGGGAGGGGCGCGGCGGGGATCGCCGCGCGCAACCGCAAGTTTACCGTCTGGCGGGAAATGTTGCAGGAAGAAAAAACCGCGCCGGCGCCCGGTGTTGCAACGCCGCTGCGTTCAGGCCGGACCGGCGGCCGGCGTGCGGCCGAACCAGTTCTTGAACAGCGACATCAGCGCGCCATAGGCCGGCAGGAAGAACAGCAGGCTGATGACGATCTTGAAGCCGTAATCCACCAGCGCGATCTCGACCCAGTGCTCGGCCATGAAGGGATCGCTGCTGCGCCAGAACGCGATGGTGAAGAAGGCCAGCGTGTCGCTGGCGTTGCCGAACACCATCGACACCGACGGCGCCAGCCACCAGTTGCGGCTGGCGCGCAGGCGGTTGAACACCTGCACGTCCAGCACCTGGCCCAGGGCATAGGCGGTGAAGCTGGCCGCCGCGATGCGCGCCACGAACAGGTTGAAGTGCGCCAGCGCCTCGACGCCTTGCCACTGCCCCATGTAGAACAGCGCCGACACGCCATAGGAAATGAACAGCGCCGGCAGCATCACCGCGAAGATGATGCGGCGCGCCAGCGGTGCGCCGAAGAAGCGCACGGTGAGGTCGGTGGCCAGGAAGATGAAGGGGAAGCTGAACGCGCCCCAGGTCGTGTGGAAGCCGAAGATGGAAACCGGCAGCTGCACCAGGTAATTGCTGGAGGTGATCACCAGCAGGTGGAACAGCGAAAGCCACGCCAGCACAGCCGTGTGCCGGCGCAAGTCGAAGTCAGTCATATGGACCTTTTTGATGGATGGGGTTAGGGAACCCATGAAAAACGCCTTGCCCGACAGGCGGGACAAGGCGAAAGAAAAGCAACTCTAACACAGCGCCGAAAACGATATATCTGCGTAGCCCAATAGCAGATATATGGGTTTTGCCGGATAGCGATTCGGGTAGTGTGCGCCGGTTCCTTCTTTTGAAGTGGACTCGCGGCTCGGACGCTGCAAAGTCAGACGGGAAACCAATGGCGGCGGATAGTTCCTTTTCGCGAATATCGGGCGATAAAAGGGTCTGCATATCCTGTTGTGAGAAGTAAAAAATTTTTAACTAACTCGCAAATGACGTGATATATTTTTATCGCTTATGAGTTAAGTATCAAAGAAAATAAAAGGCATTTCTGCAGGGGAATTTCGCCGGTGCGGCGTATCAATAAAAAGTAACTTGAAGTTTGCGTCAGCACCGCGGATCAGACGTGATGTATCGGGTACATCTGAAGATGGGGCATCTTCAACGTTGTTCGAAAGCACTTTATCACCACGGAGTGTAATTCATGCGATCGATGGTTCAGCGCCATTGAACGTTTAATATCGCTTTTCGTTTTATGCAATCGCAAGTTACTCGTATTTCAGAAATGCGAGGGATGCTCTGTGCCCTGTGCCCTGTGCCCTGTGTCTTGTTTCGAAGTCGAGAAGGAGTTCGTCCGGGGCAATCAAGAAATTGATAATTCAATCGGACGGTGCTCTTGTTGGTATTGGCTAATTGATTCGTTACTCACACCGGAGGTAGTGATGAATGCACGGGGGGGCTTGTTAATACTATTGGCTTTTGCACTGCAGACAAATAGCGCCGAATTGAGGGCGCAGACCTGCATCCCTGCGGAGACGATCGTTGACCTGAAGTCATTGCCGCAATGCGAAGTCATACGTTCATCATCATCGAATTCTCCTTTGTTGCTGACGCTCAGTGACGGAGGGGCCTACTGCCGCGTCGTTCTTGAGGAGATTGCTCCGATTGGCGCGAGCTTGACCATGGTTACACCCGGCGCCGGCGGCGATCAGGGATGTATGAGCATGGAAACGGTAGCGGGGGATGAGCGCTTGCCGCTGTTGCGCTTGCCCAAGAATTCCGTCAGTTCCGTATGGACGGTGAACACCGGCGCCAAGTCGATTGCGGTCAAGGCTATTGGCGCGGGAGTGCCTGGCCTCAAACCGAAATCGGAAAATGCGACTTCTCGCTTCTATTCCCAGAATGCCCAGGAAGTCCTAGTTCAGCTTCAGGATCTTATTGTCGTCAACTATGGCGCCGTCGAAATCGGAGAGGTAGAGCCGCCCCTGTCGCCCACCAAGCTAAAAAAGCTGGAAAAGCTTGGCATGAGTATTTCCGTTGATGCATTGCCCAAGGATGCAACTCTGCAAATACAGCTCAAAAACGAATACGGTCAGACCGCAAGCGTCAAGTTGGCATTGCTTCCGGAAGCCCGCTACTCCGACAGTCCGACGTTGCAATCATTGAAAATCGAGCTTGCCAGCGCACGCAAACTGGCCGCCGATGAGCGATTCATGCGAACAAAGGCAGGGGAGGACGGCTACTTGCAGTCAGAAGAGGCGGGCGCCCTGAGAACGCTCTATGACGCAGCACTGGCATCTTTGCCGAATTGCGGCGGAGGCGATTCATGTGATGGCATGAGCAAAGCGCAAAAAGCCACGTTATCGCTGGTGCGAGCTGATATCGATTACCGGAAATTCTTGTTGGAGCGCCGATTGACGTTTTGGGGTGGCTTTCGCACACTGCGTCCCACCACGCCGCAACTGGAACTGGAGAGGATCAAAAGCCTGCGTAGTCGCCTTGAGAAAGCCAACAGTGAAATGGAGCAACTGCAATTCAAGACGAGCGACGCAGCTGCGAGGCTCAAAGAGCTCGACGGTAAGAAATCCTATGTGCTTGGCCAATTCAAGGCTGAGGAGTTGACTGCTGATGTCAAGACCATCGATACCAATCGGTGGACCCAGTTGAAGGCCAACAATGCAACGGCGAGGGATTTTGTCACCAAGGAGATGACCCGGGTCGGTCAACGTATGGATGCACTGGCCAGTCAACAAGATGCGCTGGGCAAGCAAGCCACTTCATTGGCGATGAATGCGGCAGCTTCCGCGACCGGCATGCCTGTCGAGGTTATCGCCGGGGTGGCGGATGGCGATCTGAAGAAAGCCGTGGCGGCCTATGTGACTTCGGAGCTTGCCAATCCCGGCAGCGCCTTGAGCGTCGAGTTGAAGCAGTTCGACGACGTCATGGCGGAGGCAAATAAGACCTTTGCTAACCTGAAGAATACGTACAAGGAAATCGGCGCTCTCAAGCGCGATGCGGAACTGGTGGCAGTGTCCATCCGAGAGCCCAGCATGGAACGCTTTATGAAGGTTGGGGAGTTGACCTATTCCAGGCTGAGTCCTGAACAGGCGCAGAAAATCGATAAGATCATCGACTCTCAAAAGCCGGTACAAGCTTGGATTCAAACGGCTTACCAACAATTCTCTGCGAACAAAAAGCAGCTTGAAAATTACCGCAACAGTCTGAGGACCGTTGCCAGGGAAATGGGAGACCTACCCAAAGCGGTTAACGCGGAAGCCAGTACCTTCTTTGCGCAGGAATTCAAAAGGGCGAAGGCAGAAGGCGACACCGCAATGCAAGCTCTCATGGCGAGGACGATAGACGGAGTCAAGGACCTGCAAATTACCGGACGTCAGGCCGAGGAAGCGTTGGTGACAGCGCTCAAGGCCTATCCCAACTACATCTCTTCGGTCAATACTAACTTGTGGTATTCGCTCAAAGCACGGCATCCCGGTATCAATGATGGCCAACTGCTTTCTTATTTCCTGAACGCCGCCAACGACACGCTGAGCTTGTCCCAGGTTCAGCGCGAGGCGTATCTGAAGAAAACGGGAATGGGCCTGGTCGCAGATGGAACGTTTGTGATCAACGTGTCTGGAAGCCTGAAGACCTTCGATGTCAATACACAGATCATCCAATTGGCCAAGCCAATAAATCCTTCGCTCATTCGCCTTGATGCGCAAGCTCAAATAGAGTCCTTGCTCTCCTCCGTCAGCGTGAAGGCAAGTCCCGATCGCTTGATGAGTCTTGTTGCCGCCTCCGCATCTGAAGAAGGTGCAGGAAATTTCCTGTCGCGGTTCGTCAACAGAAATGACTCGGCGAAGATATGGAGCAAGCTGAAGTCCTTACCTCCCGACTTCAGAAACGAGGTGGACAAAGGCGTGCGATATGTTGCAGCAGCGTCGATGGCAGCTCCTGCAGTGCCACGTCCAGAGGTACCGTCAGTTCCGGACGATCCGCTGATTCCATCGAACAGCGCGCAGGATCAGATGCAGAACCAGATGGCCGCGATGGCGCTCAATGCAGCCTTTCCTGGCGCGGGAACAGCGCTTCAGCTGGCACAGACCTTCGGCGCCATGGATGCGAACAGGCAGCTCAATGAACAGCTCTCAGACCAGAGTCAGAAGCTGATGAGTAGCTATCAGGAGTTGGTGAGGTCGTCGCAAGACGCGGATTTCAGCGAGGCGATCAGCCGAAAGGAATATGCGCGGGCGACAGCTTTGGCCGATGCGGCGAAAGCGCAGCTGGAGCAATATAACGGTGCGATGGACACGATTTTGGACACCACCCAGGATATTGACGCGCGCCTGCGGCTGTATCGGCCCTATTTTTTCTATTTGGCAGAAATGCTGCGACAGCGCTTCGATATATTTGATCGTTCTCTTGCCATGTGGTCCGGAGCGACCGACTCACGAGGTTTCTTTGCTTCCAAGATTGCCACGGATCCCACATTGGCGCGCCTGGCATTGGACACTGAAATCCACCTTTTCGATTGGCTCAATCGGGATCGGGAAGCGACCAAGACGGATCCATTCCTGCTGTTCATGCACTGGCAGCAGCTGGTTCAGCTGGCCGAGGATTATTGCGAGAGCCACGGCTGTTCACCGGGGGATAATCGTCTGGGACAGATCGGAACGACCAGCAGAGTTCGTGCGATGGAAAACCTGGCTCCGCCTGGAACACTCCAACGATTCAATCAATGGAAGAATTCCGGTTCGAAGCAGCCATTCGTGTTCCGGGTGACGCTTGATCCGACCTCATTGAGGGAAATTTCGGAGCACCGTTTAAACGTGCGCAATCTTGACTGGAATGCCGTTCCTGTAACGCGCAATGGAAGAGTCGCCGGGTCGTTGTTGTCGGTACGGCATTTGGGGCATTCGCGTATTCCCTATATTGATGAAAACGGAGCGCGCGGCCAGATCGCATTGCGGGAGGAATCCATGATTCCCAACAGCTTCATGCCAAGCAACAGGGCGGACACCTTCGATGCCGCGCAACTGGCGGTGCGATTTAAGGACACGACGATTCTAAGCAACCTTGAAGGGTGGGGGCTATACGGCGCCTATGAGTTGACCATCCAGGCCAGCCCTGCGGTCAAGGATGTCGAGGATTTCGAGATTGAGCTGGCCTATATCTATACCGATCCGGAGAACATTGATTCCGAGCGCACCTTTGTCTCCCGGAGCATGGCCACGGCAATCGACGCGTGCAACACCCCGGAAACACGGGGAGGCGCTGAAGCAGCTTGCCGGAGCATCTACTTCTGGTCGTCCAATGGATGCCAGGGTATTCCTCCATCCTCGTCGAATCGCTGGCTGGCAGCCGATGCAGGATTGGAGTTCCTGCGCGTATCGCAAGACGACGCCAAGTCTTCTCCAATGACCTTGTGCAAGGCAAATGCGAAAGTGCCGCCCGCAAAGCGGGCGATGGATTGGCAACGCGCGACGACGCAATGCAGCTGGATGACCGCCAAGGCGGATATCGAAGCGATGGACCGTGACGGCGATGCTGCCAAGCTACAGTGCAAGGAGCTGGCTCAATGAACGCTACCTATAAATTCTTCTTTGCAGTGGGCGCAGCAGTTGCTGCGGTGGCGTCGAATGCCGAGCCCGTCAGTGGCCGTGTGAACATACTTTGGGACAAGCCTCAGTCAATTCAACTGGTTCCGCACGTAAAGCTCTACCCAGGAGAGAGTGTAGATGTGTCTGCCAGTGGGAGGGTCGACGTCGATCACGAGTACGGCGAAAGGCGGAGATGTAAATACTTTGGCCTGTCCTGCTGGAACGAGCCATGGGATCGACCTCACTGGATTTCATCTGGTGGTTTCGATGTTCGGTTGTCCGCAGAAGACGCTACGGTGACGCAAAGCGGCGGTAGTTATCGGGTGAGCGTTCCCCTGTCTGCGGGGAATGCTAACTTTACCAACGGAGTGGATCTCAGCGGCATGCTGCTGCTAAAAGGCGGCGGCTCGCCTGCCAGCAGAGGGCCGTGCACGGGAAGGCCGCGACGATGCAGCGGCGGAGACCTGACGATCTCCTTTGCAAGCATCAACGTGGCGCCGCGGCTTGATGCACTACAGGCGCGGCTGGCCAACATGAAAATTGAGTCGCTGGACGTCCCTGCAATCACCGACGGCAACAGTATTGATCCGCTTTTGTACGATCCGGTCGTAGCATCCCAGGCAAGCATTTTGCGTTTGGCCAGCATCCTCAGGGAGGCTTGCGAGCGGCTCAGGGGGACGATTGCCAACAAGGCAGGCGGATCGTCCGCGTCCTTGCATCTGAAGATCATTGACCTGGCCAGTTATGCAGTGAAGTTGGCCAGCAAGTCAGATCAGGATTCCGCTGCATTACGTCTGGTCATCACGGAGTCGATGCTGGATCGAGGAGATTTTACAGGGGCGACGCAGGAAGCGCCGAAGATGATGGGCGATGCAAGCGCGGCGTTCAAAAGTGCCCCGGATGCAAAAAATGCCCTTCTGTATGCACGCGCATTGAAGGCGAACGCAGCGGCTTGGCGTGAAAAGCGGGCGCGCAATTCATCGACGGATATCCGGGTGTCCATTGCGCTGCTTGATCAGGCCTCAGACGTGCTGTGGGACTTCACTCAGTATCCTGGAGTGAGCAGCGTGATGGCCGATATCAATGTTGATGCCGCGCGTATGTTGAATCTTTTGCGTACTGCGGCAGAACTTAAATCTGCGGAAGATCGCTTGGTCGCGGCCATTTGTTTCCAGATGCATGCCGAGAATGGGCAAGGGAATAATTTCGAGAGCTGGCGCAGCGCTGTCAATGCTCCCGCCCTTGCGAACTGCACTATGGTGCGAAGAAATGCAATTTGAAGCGATTCCGGTTTCGGCGCCAGAGGGCTCCAGCAAAGGTTGAAGAAGCGCCATGGCTCTAATGATATTCGTTTGGAGGCAGCAATGAAAAAGCGACGAGCAATGTTGGCAGGGAGCGTGGCGGCAATACTTGCCCCAGAGCTTTTTGCCCAGAAACTTGTGCCGGTCCGTCTGATGGTGGTTCGCCGGCTGGGATTGGCGCCGACGAACCAATGTGTCGCTCCTTGCATCAGAGGCTCAATTTATGACCTTTCCACCCAAGCGGCGCCGCTGGATCAGACTGTGCTTCCGTTGCTCAAGACGCTGGTTCCTATTTGTGACGTGATCGAACGCCCTTGGAAAGGCAATCAAGCCAATGTCAGTTCAATTCCCAAGGGCATCTACACTGCATCTGTTCGAACTGACGCCAGCAAGCCATGGATGAAGTCGCTGGATCAGAAATGGCGACTTGAGTTGGGCGGAACCGCCCCGCGGTCAGCGATTCAGTTTCACTACGGAATGGATGTTTCGTGGTCTGAAGGCTGTTTCATCGTCGGTACCCTCTTGCAGAAAGGCGACGCAAGCGGCATTACCACCCGCTATTGCAAGCTCGAGAATGGTGAGGCTGCGATAGCCGCATTGCGCGCAGTCGTGATGGCCAATGGCAGGGATCCGAAAAACATCACCATCGGGGTTGCCGACGATTCTGATTTGTTCCCTGGGATGCGGCCATCGGAACCGTGTTGACGTAAATGAGGCGCGTAGCCAGGGCGGTATGCAGAGGCTCATCCATTGAGCGTGGCAGACTAGGCTAGAACTTGTAACTGACGCCCAGCCGCACCACCGGATACAGGTTGTAGCCGTGCACCTTGTCGTTGAGCTCGGCGTTCTCCGCCGCCACGTCGCGCGCCAGCTGGGTACAGATCAGCGCCGAGGCGGTACAGCCCGAGTTGCTGACCGAGGTCGAGCCGTTGCCCTGGAACATCACGCCGACGTCGGCCGTGAAGCCCCAGCCCTTGTTGGGCGCCAGCGCATTGCCGTAGCCCAGGCCGAGGTAGGGCGCGAACTTCTTGAAGTCGATGCGGCCGTCGACCTGGCCCGCCTGTGAGGCGGTGTAGGTATTGCCGTTGATGGTGTAGGTGCCGTTGGCCTTGGGCGTGCCGGTGGCGTCGACCTTGTTGCCGTTGTAGATCACCCCGCCGGAAAGGCGGAATTCATTGGCGAACGGGAACCAGTCGAGCAGCGCGTCGAAGGTGCGCAGCTTGGCCTTGGCATCGTAGTTGATGTCGTTGGTGCTGGTATGGAAACTGTAGTCGAAGTAGTTGACGCCGAAACGCGCGTTGAGCTGCTGCGCCACCGGCACGCTGAGGTGGACGCCCACGCCGGTGGTGCCGGCATCGCCGCTGAGGCCAAGGTCGGCGGCCTGCGCGCTCGCCGAGGTGACAATCGCCAGCACGAAGCCGGAGACGATGGCGCTTTGCGCGCGTGCTTGAAGTTGGAACATGGTTTTCCCCGAGGTGAAGTTCTGGAACAGGATGCCGTTGCGATGACGGCGGACATGGCAATCGCGCCGACGGTGCGAAATGCTGTTCCCTTTGTCCGCATTGCCCTGGCCTGTTGGAATTGTGTGGGCGTGAGGGCGGATCGATGTGCCGGCGCAGGATCGAGTCTAGGGGCGCATGCCGTGCAAGAAAAGCGCGGCCGCAGGGATTTTCCACGGATGAGTTGCATCGGCGCCTCACCGATGCAAAAGAGGCAAGCGCGCAGGGCGGGCTTGCCTCTGGCGATGGGCACGGACCGCCATCGCGTCCGTACCCGGCGGCCGCTTTACTGCAGCTGGGTAATGCGGTTGAAGTCTTCGCCGTCGGCCAGCAGCGCCGCGCTCTCCTTCCAGCGACGGCCCACTTCGCGCGCCAGCGGCAGCTCGAGCGCCAGCTGCTCGGCCAGCGCCATCGCCAGGCCCACGTCCTTGCGCATGAGTTGCATCGTGAAACCGGAGTCGAAGGCGCCGTTCATGATGCGGCTGGGGTAGTTGTACTGCGTGACGCCGCTGCGGCCGGAGCCGGCGTTGACCGCTTCGATGATTTGCCCGATCGGCACGCCCGCCGCCTCCGAGAGCCGGAAGGCATCGGCCGCGGTCAGCAGGTGCGAGGCCACCAGCAGGTTGTTGATCAGCTTGGCGGTATGGCCCGCGCCCGCGGCACCAATGGTGAAGCGCTTGCTGCCCATGGCGGCCAGCACGGGTTCGGCCAGCTCGAGGTCGGCCGGGGCGCCGCCGATGAACATGGTGAGCTGGCCTTTCTGCGCGCCCGCCGCGCCGCCGCTGACCGGCGCATCGACGAAGCGCAGCCCGCGCTCGCCCAGCGCCGGCAGCATGGCGCGCGTGGCCTGCGGGTCGGCGGTGGTGGTGTCGACGATCAGGGTGCCGGGTTTGAGCAGCGCGGCCAGGCCATCCTTGCCGTCGGCGCCGAACAGCACCGCCTTGACGATGGCCGAGGTCGGCAGCGACAGCACGAAGGCGTCGCAGGTCGCGGCCAGCGCCGGCAGGCCGTCGGCCACGGCAATGCCGGCCGCGCGCGCGGCGAGCGTCGCGCTCTCGCCGTTGTCGAAGCCTGCCACGCCAAAGCCGGCGCGCGCCAGCGACAGCGCCATGCCGCGCCCCATGTTGCCCAGGCCGATCACACCTATGCGTTGGATCTTTTCCATCGTTTATTTCCTTGGTTGGTGAAGCTCAGAAACCGGCCGCGGTCGGCAGCCAGACGCTCTTGGTCTGCGTGTATTCGTACAGCGACTCGACGCCGCTTGAGCGCCCGTAGCCGCTGCTGCCGTAGCCGCCGAAAGGGCTGGCCACATGCATGTCGCGAAACATGTTGATCCAGAAGATGCCGGCCCGCACCCGCGCGGCCATGCGGTGCGCGCGCGCCACGTCGCGCGTCCACACGGCGCCGGCCAGGCCGAATTCGCTGTCGTTGGCGATGGCCACGGCCTGCTCTTCGTCGTCGAAGGGGATGATCGACAGCACCGGCCCGAACACTTCCTCGCGCGCGATGCGCATGCCGTTGTCGACCTCGCCCAGCACGGTGGGCGCGACGAACCAGCCGCGCCCGCCGGTATCGGCCGGCGGCATGCCGCCGGCCAGCAGCTCGGCGCCGCCGTCCAGGCCCATGGCGATCATGTCGCGGATGCGCTGGTATTGCGGGCCGTTGTTGATCGGGCCGCAGTCGACGTCCTCATCCAGCGGATCGCCGTAGCGGTATTGCCGGCTGGCGTGCGCCACCGCCGCCGCGAAGCGCGGGTACAAGGAGCGCTGCACCAGCAGGCGCGAACCGGCCGCGCAGTTCTGGCCGGTGTTGGCGAAACCGGCCACCACCGCGGCCTTCACGGCGGCGTCGACATCGGCATCCTCGAACACGATGTTGGCCGACTTGCCGCCCAGCTCCAGCAGGCAGGAGATCGGCCGCGCCGCCGCCGCCGCGTTGACCCGGCGGCCCACGCCGATGGAGCCGACGAACACCACCTTCTTGACGGCCTCGTTGGCGATGGCGGCGTTGCCGATGTGCTGGCCCAGGCCGTTGACCACGTTGAGCGTGCCCGGCGGAAAACCGGCCTCGATCGCCAGGCGCGCCAGCGCCAGCGAGGTCAGCGGCGTCAGCTCGGAGGGCTTGAGCAGCACCGCGTTGCCCATCGCCAGCGCCGGCGCGATGTTCCATGCTGCCAGGTAGATCGGCGAGTTCCACGGCGTGATGGCCAGCACCACGCCCAGCGGTTCGCGCAGCGTATAGGTGAACTGGCCGCCCGGCACCGGCACCACGTTGCCGCCGAACTTGTCGCACCAGCCGGCGTAGTAGCGGAAGATCTCGGCCACCGCCGCCAGCTGCGCGCGGCTGCCCTTGAGCGACTTGCCGCTGGTGATGCTTTCCAGCTTGGCCAGGGTGTCGGCCTCGCGTGTCACCAGCTCGCCCAGGCGCGCCATGCGAATGGCGCGCTGCTGCGCCGGCAGCGCCGACCAGCGCTCGAAGCCTGCCTGCGCGTCGGTCAGAGCGGCGTCGACGATGGCGTCCGACGCATGGTCGAAACGCATCAGTTCGCGTTCGGTAAAGGGATCCACCAGCGGCAGCGCCTGGCCGTCGCCGGCCACGGGGCGGCCGCCTATCCACGAGCCGACGCTCGCGGCCACGCCGACGGCGGCCTGGCGCAATTGTTCGAACAGGGCCTGGCGCGCATCCATGCTCAGGCTCCCGCGCGGGCTTCGGCGTCGAGCTCGGCGAACAAGAGCTTGGCCACGCGGGTGGCGTCGCTGCCGGTGGGCACGCCGGCATACAGCGCCACCTGCAGGAATACCTCGCCGATCTCGGCGCGGGTGACGCCGTTGTTGAGCGCGGCGCGGATGTGGATCTTCAGTTCGTTGGGGCGGTTGGCGGCCGACAGCAGCGCCAGGTTGACGATGCTGCGGCTGCGGCGGTCCAGGCCGGGACGTGCCCAGATGTCGCCCCACAGGTTGCGGATGGCGAAGGCGCGCATCGGCTCGGAGAATTCGTCGGTGGCCGCCTGCGAGGCGTTGACATAGGCCGGGCCGAGCACTTCGCCGCGGATTTTTTCGCCGAGCTGGTAGAGGTCGTCTTGCATGTTTTTCCTTGTGACGTGGTTGAAGTCAAATCGCAGGAAAAGTCTAGCCAGCCGGGCCGGTGCGCCCAAGATGCTACTATCGTGATCATGATCGCGCCGTGCAATCACCCCGGCCGCCCACCATCGATCCCATCTCTCGCCCATGACCCTGGACCAATTGCGCGCCTTCGTCGCCGTGGTGGAACACGGCAGTATCCGCGCCGCCGCGCGCGCCCTCGACATGGGCCAGAGCGGCCTGACCCAGCAGATCCAGCGGCTGGAAGCCAGCCTGGCCTGTACCCTCTTCGTGCGCGCGCACAGCGGCATCGGCCTGACCGCGCACGGCAGCGCGCTGCTGGCGCGGGCGCGGGTGATCCTGGGGGAATATGAACGCGCGCTGCAGGAGTGCAGCGCCGCCGACGGCGAGCTGGCCGGCGCGGTGAACGTGGGGGTATCGTCGGAGGCCTTCGCCAAGCTGGTGCCGCCGGTGCTGCGCCAGTTGCGCGAACGCCATCCGCGCGTGACGGTGCACCTGGCCAGCGGGCCGTCCTCGCTGATGCTCTCGGGCATACGCGAGGGACGCATCGACTTCGCGCTGTCCCTGGTCTCGCCCGGCACCGACATGCTGGACCTGGCCGAGACCGAGCTGTTGCCGGCCGACCCCTGCATCATCGGCCGTCGCGGCCATCCGCTGCAGGACGCCACCTCGATACGCCAGCTGGCCGGCGCGGCCTGGATCAACACCCGCCCCATTGGCGTAGCGGGCACGCCCGGCAACCGCATCGCCGACTGGTTCGCCGCCAGCGACCTGGCGCCGCCGCACATCGTGGCCACCGTCGAATCGCTGTTCGACACGCTGCAGCTGGTGGCGCAATCGGACTATCTTTTCCTCGGCCCGCGCGCGGCGTTGGCGCCGGATGGCTTCGGCCAGCGCCTCACCTCGATCGCCGTGGCCGAGCCTATCCCCGCGGCGCGCATCAGCCTGATCCAGCGCGCCGCCGCGCCGCTGGGGCCGGCCGCGCGCGAGCTGGCCGCCATGCTGGTGTCCTACGCGCGCATGGCGCGCTGAGCCGGTTTCTTTTCAGCGCGCCGGACGGCGCGCGCCGTTCACCGCCACGTAGACCGCGTACAGCGAGGTCGTGGCGGTGATGAACAGGCGGTTGCCGCGCGGCCCGCCGAACACCACATTGGACACCACTTCCGGCACCAGCACCTTGCCCAGCAGCACGCCGTCGGGCGCATAGCAATGCACGCCGTCGGCGGCCGAGGTCCAGATGTTGCCGCGGTCATCCAGGCGGAAGCCGTCGGCCAGGCCCGGCGAGATGGTGGCGAACACCTCGCCGCCGCGCAGCCGGCAGCCGTCGACCACGTCGAACACGCGGATGTGGTGCGGCCCGCCTTCGCGATGGGTCAGGCCGGTGTCGGCGATATAGAGCCGGCTTTCGTCGGGCGAGAAGGCCAGGCCGTTGGGCCGCTCCATGTCGCCGGTGACGATGGAGAGCTCGCCGCTGGCGCCGTCGATGCGATAGACATTGCAGGCGCCGATCTCGCTCTCGGCCTGGTAGCCCTCGTAGTCGCTGTTGATGCCGTAGTCGGGGTCGGTGAACCAGATCGAACCGTCCGACTTCACCACCACGTCATTGGGCGAATTCAGGCGCTTGCCCTGCCAGTGCGAGGCCAGCGTGGTGATGCTGCCGTCGTGCTCGGTGCGCACCACCGCGCGGCCGCCGTGCAGGCAACCGACGATGCGGCCCTCGCGGTCCAGCGTGTTGCCGTTGTTGAAGTCGGACGGCTGGCGCAACACGCCCGCGCCCGCACCCTCCGACCAGCGCAGCAGGCGGTTGTTGGGGATGTCGCTCCAGATCAGTTCCTGCGTCGCCGGCAGCCACACGGGACCTTCGGCCCAGCGACAGTCGCCGTACAGGCGGTCGAGGTGGGCGGTATCGACCACCATGCGGCGAAAGCGCGCGTCGAAATGCTGGAAAGGGGATTCGGGCAAGGACATGCAGGTCTCCTGTTGGATTTATCGATAGGCGCGGCGCCGGCCGGAAAGCACGATCACCGCAATGATGATCAGCCCAGACAGCACCGAGCGGCCGCCGGCCGACAGGCCGATGACGTTGAGCAAGGTGTTGGTGAAATACAGGAACAGCGCCGCGCCCCAGATGCCGGCCACGGTGGCGCGCCCGCCGGTGACGCTGGTGCCGCCGATGACGACCACCGCCACCGACATGAGCAGGTATTCGTTGCCCATGTCCAGCGAGGCGCCGCCGGAGAAGCCGGCGATCAGCAACGCGCACAGCGCCGCGAACACGGCGCACATCACGTAGCACAGGCAGCGGATGCGCTCCACCCCGATGCCGGCCAGCCAGGCCGCGCGCGCGTTCTGCCCGGCCGCCGACAGGAAGCGGCCGAACAGCGTGCGCGCCAGGATCCAGGCCAGCGCCAGGGCGAACGCCAGCACCACCCAGGCCAGCACCGGCAGATGCAGCAGCCAGCCGGTGGCAAATGAAGACAGCAGCTGCGGCGGCGCGATCTTCATGCCCTGGCTGGTATGAATGGCCAGCGACTGCAGGATGAAGGAGGACGACATGGTGGCGATGATGGGCGGGATCTGCAGCAGGCGGATCAGCAGGTAGTTGCACAGGCCGATGGCCACGCCCACCGCGATCGCCACCGCCACGCCGGCCAGGATGCCGCTGTCCGCGCCGCCCATGGTGCGCATGGCCATGGCGCCGGTCAGCGCGATGGTGGAGGGAATCGAGAGGTCGATGTTGCCGGGGCCGGTAGTGACCACCAGCATCTGGCCCAGGCCCACCAGCACCATCAGCGCGCCGAAGGACAGCGCCGCCAGGCCGATGTTGAAGGCCGCGTCCGCGCCGGCCACCGCCAGCGTGGCCAGCCACAGCAGCACCGCGCCGATGAACGACCAGCTCCAGGGGCGACGCGCCAGCCGTTCCTTGAGCGCAACCGGGGCAGGGGAGTGATGGCTTGCGCTGGTCATTGGCGTTCTCCACGGCGGGCCAGCAGCGTGCGCAACGACAGCACCACGATCAGGATCGCGCCTTGCAGGCCGATCTGCCATTTCGGCGCGATGTCGAGGAAGGACAGGAAGGATGCGGCGATGCCCAGCGTGACCGCGCCCAGCATGGCGCCGATGGGCGACACCTTGCCGCCGATGAAGCTGCCGCCGCCCAGGATCACCGCGGCGATCGACACCAGCGTGTAGCGCTGCGCGATGTTGGCGTCGGCCGAGGTGGTGATGCCCACCAGCGCCAGCGCCGAGAGGATGCCCAGCAGGCCGGCCAGGCCGTACATCACGGCCTTGGCGCGCACCACCGAACCGCCGCTCCTGACGATGGCCTTGGGATTGCCGCCGGCGCCGCGCAGGCGCACGCCGGGCGCCGAGCGCATCAGGAACCAGTGGCCGGCGGCCGCGATCGCCAGCGCATAGACGATGGGCGTGGGCACCACCGGGATGGCCAGGTTCATGATGTCCTGCAGCCACTGCGGCGTGGCGCCGCCTGGCATGGGCAGCAGGATCAGCGCCCAGCCGCCCCACACGAAGGACAGGCCGAGCGTGACCACGATGGACGGCAGGTTGAAGATTTCCACCAGTGCGCCGACGGCCGCGTACAGCAGCACGCAGCCCAGCATCGCGGCGATCGCCAGCGCCGGCTGTTGCGGCAGCCAGGTGACGGCGATGCACGAGACCAGGCTGACGAAGGCGCCGATCGACAGGTCGAGGTCGTTGACCGCGATGATGCACAGCTGGGCCATGCTGGCCAGGATCATCGGCACGGCCAGGTTGAGCAGCAGGCCAAGGCCGAAGTAGCTCATGGTGTTGGGGTTGATCCAGAAGATCGGCGCCAGCACCGCCGCCAGCGTGATCACCGGCAGCAGCAGCGTCTGGATTTCATGGCGCGGCAGGGCGTTCATGCGCGGGCTCCTTTCAAGGGGCGGCGGCCGGCCTCGGGCGCGGCCTTGGTGCTGCCGAAGGAGGCCGCGATGATGCGCTCCTCCGACAGTTCATGGCGAGCCAGCGCCAGCGTGACCTGGTGCTGGTAGAAGACATAGCTGTTGTCGCAGTACTCGAGTTCGTCGTTCTCGGTGGTGTACCAGAGGAAGCTGCGGCCGCGTGCGGCTTCGGCGCGGATCAGCCGGTACATGTCGACCTTGGTGCCGAAGTCGACGCCGCGCATCGGGTCGTCCATCAGGATCAGTTCGGCGTCGGACGACAGCGCGCGGGCAAACAGCACCTTCTGCTGGTTGCCGCCGGACAGCGAGAGGATGTCGTTGCCCAGGTCCGGCGTGCGGATGGCGATGCGCTCGTGCCATTGCGCGCCCAGTTCGGCCTCGCGCGCACGATCCACCACGCCGCGCCGCGACAGCTGCGGCAACGAGCGGATGCTGAGGTTGTGCAGGATGCTCCAGAGCGGGAAGTTGCCGTCGCGCGCGCGGTCGCCGGCGACGAAGGCGATGCGCAGCTTGCCGCGGTACTGTTCAAAGAGGCGCACCAGCATCTCGGTCTGGCCCTGGCCGGCCAGGCCGGACAGGCCCACCACCTGGCCGCGCGCCACGCGCAGGCGGCGTACCGGCGAGGCCGGCGCCAGTTCGGTTTCCAGCAGCGCGGGGGCGGCGTCGAAGTCGACCTGTTGCCCGTCGGCCTCGGCCTGACGTTCGATCTGTTTCTGGTCGGCGTGTCCCATGGCCTGCACCAGCGACTCGCGGTTCAGCCGGGCAGCCTCATCCTGCAGCACCAGCCTGCCGTCGCGCATCACCGCGATGCGATTGCAGCAGTCGAAGATCTCGCCCAGCATGTGCGAGATGAAGACCAGGCTCAGCCCGTCCTGCAGCCGGCGCCGGATGTAGGTGGTCAGGCGCGCGGCGGTCTGGGCGTCCAGGCTGGAAGTGGGCTCGTCCAGGATCAGCAGGCGCACCGGCGCATCCACCACGGTGAAGGCGCAGGCGATCTCCACCATCTGGCGCTGCGTGATGGAGAGTTCGCCGACGATGCGGTCGGGCGCGACGCCGTGCCCGGGAAAGATTTCGTCGAGTTTTTCCAGCACCAGCCGGCGCGCCTTGCGGCGCCAGCCGAAGCTCTTGAGCGCCGGGTGGAACACGCACAGGTTCTCGGCCACCGACAGGTTCAAGCACAGCGACAGTTCCTGGAACACGCAGCGTATGCCGTGGCGGTAGGCGGTCTGGGTCGAGTAGGCCGGCAGCACGCGGCCGTCGACGGCGATGCTGCCCTGGTCGCCCGGCAGCACGCCGGCCAGCACGTTCATCAGCGTCGACTTGCCGGCGCCGTTGTGGCCGACCAGGCCCCAGCACTGGCCGGGTTCGATATCGAGGCTGGCGTCCTGCAGCGCCCTGACCGGACCGAAGGATTTATGGATGTGCGCGAGGCTGCACAGCGGGGCGCCGGGCGATGCTGCCGGCGCGGGCGGGGGAGTGGTGGCTGCGTTCACGGTGGATGATCCGTTTCATGGTGGAGGCGCGCGCCGGCGGGGGCGCGCCGCGGCATGGATGACGACGCCCGCGCAGCCCGCGGCAATGGACGCAAGCGGCGGATGGCGTCCGCCGGTCCCGCGCATGCGCGGGACCGGTCGGCGTCACTTGCCCTTGGCCGGTGTGGCGTCGAGCAGCTTGACCGTATCCTGCTGGGAGAAGGCGATATCGGCCACGCCGCCTTGCGGGGTCTTGGCCAGCGCGTCGGGCAGCTGCTGTTCGTTGAGGTACAGCAGCGGCGCCACGATGTCGATTTCCTTGGGCACCTTCTTGCCGGCCAGCACCTGCTGGGCGACCCAGAAGGCCACCGTCACCGCGCCCGGCGGGTTGGAGGCCGAGTAGGTCTTGTAGCCGCTCTGGACCTGGGTCTTCCACCATTGCAGTTCGTCCTCGCGGTTGCCGAGGATGATGATGGGCAGTTCACGATTGGCCGCCTTGAAGGCCTGCGCCACGCCGAAGCCGTCGCCGCCCTGGGTCACCACGCCGTCGACCTTGGGCAGCGTCGGCAGGATGCCCGAGACCGCCTTCTGCGCCACGGTCTGCGCCCAGTCGCCGTTGACCGAACCGACGATCTTCAGGCCCGGATGCTTCTTGATGCCGTCCATGATGCCGGCGTGGATCTCGCCATCCACCGACACCCCGGCCAGGCCGCGGATCTCGAGGATGTTGCCCTTGCCGTTCAGGCGCTCGGCCAGGTAGTCGATCTGTTTCTCGCCCATCTTGCGGAAGTCGAAGGTGACGCGGTAGGCGCAGGGCTCGGTCACCACCCCGTCATAGGACACCACCACCACGCCGGCCGCGCAGGCCTTCTTGATGGTGCCGTTCAGCGCGGTGGGGGAGGCCGCGTCGACCACGATGGCCTTGTAACCCTGCAGGATCATGTTCTGGATCTGCTGCGCCTGTTCGGTGGGCTGGTTCTCGGAGGTGGTGAAGGCCGGTGCGGCGGCCACCAGCTTGCGCTTGACCGCGTCGTCGGCGGTCGAGGCCCAGGTCTTGAGCATGGACTGGCGCCAGGCGTTGGCGGCGTAGTTGTTGGACAGGGCGATCTTGGCCGACGAGGTGTCGCCGGTGGCGACCTGGGCGACGGCGGCGCCGGAGGAGAAGAGCAGGGTTGCGGAAGTGGCGGCGATGGCCAGCGCGGCGCCGCGGCGCCGTACAGATGCGTTCATATTGTCTCCGTTGTTGTTGATCAATGCGGGAGGTCTGACCATCCCGCATTCTTCTTCTTGTTCGATTTCTTGTGGACTCTTGGCCCGGCGGCGACTTGTGGCGGCAGCCGGTCAAGTTGTATGACATTTTTTATCATAGGGACGGCAAAAAAAGATGTCAACTGGTAAGACCACATTCTGTATTTGTAAAGAAAAGTCAGGCTCATCAATGGGTTATGGATGAGCTTGCGCGCCAAGTTGCGTAACTTGAATTCAAATTCTGCAACTTTCGATCAGAAGGTCGAGTGCCTGCTCGCATCATTTCGAACCGGCACCTGTGGCTGCCCCTGGCCCAAGCACGGCCCCGGTCGAGCTACTGGCCGCGCCTCGCCAACCGGCGCCGGCATCGCCCGCAGTCGCATCCCGCAGCGCCCTTGCGACGGCCTGCGCGCGGCCCGCGCCGTCGCCGGCTGGTAGCACGCGCCGGCCGCTTGATGCACATCAAGGCAAGCCGGTCGCGCCGGGCCTATCCTGCAATCTCCACCCAATCCCCGTTCGCCCGGCGCCGGCATCATGTCGCGCGCCGCGCGGCCGGCCAGGAGCACACATGCAAGTCGCCCATCCGTCCACCCTGCACAACGCCGCCAGCCTGGCCGGCATGAACAAGGCCGTACTGCGCAAGATGGACCAGCGCGGCCCGCGCTATACCTCCTATCCGACCGCCGACCGCTTCTCGAGCGACTTCGCCGTCACCGACTACCTGCACGCGGTGTCCGACCGCCGCAGCATGAGCGCCTGGCGCGCGCTGTCGCTGTACCTGCACATCCCGTTCTGCGACACCATCTGCTACTACTGCGCTTGCAACAAGATCGTCACCAAGAACCGCGCCAAGGCATCGCTCTACCTGAGCTACCTCAAGCGCGAGATCAGCATGCAGGGCTCGCTGTTCTCCGGCATGAACCAGGTCGAGCAGCTGCACTTCGGCGGCGGCACGCCGACCTACCTGTCCGACGAGCAGATGGGCGACCTGATGGCCCACATCCGCAAGAGCTTCACGCTGGCGCCCGACCATGTCGGCGAATACTCCATCGAGATCGATCCGCGCACGGTGTCGGTGGAGCGCGTGCAGTCGCTGCGCGCGCAGGGCTTCAACCGCATCAGCCTAGGGGTGCAGGACTTCGATCCTGACGTGCAGCGCGCCGTCAATCGCGTGCAGTCCGAGGAGCAGACGCTGGAGATCATCCGCGCCGCGCGCGAGACGGGTTTCCGCTCGGTCAGCATCGACCTGATCTACGGCCTGCCCAGGCAGAACGTGATGTCGATGTCGCGCACGCTGGCCAAGGTGATCGCCGCCAGCCCCGACCGCATCGCGGTCTACAACTATGCGCACATGCCGCAGCTGTTCAAGACGCAGCGCCAGATCAATGAAGAAGACCTGCCCAGCGCCGACAGCAAGCTCGACATGCTGTCGCTGTGCATCCGCCAGCTGACCGCGGCCGGCTACGTCTACATCGGCATGGACCATTTCGCCAAGCCCACCGACGACCTGGCCATCGCCCAGCAGCAGGGGCGCCTGCACCGCAATTTCCAGGGCTACTCCACGCATTCGGAGACCGACCTGGTGGCCTGCGGCGTGTCGGCCATCAGCGCCGTCGGCGGCAGCTACAGCCAGAACGAGAAGACCCTGGACGGCTACTACGCGCGGCTGGAAAACTCGACCCTGCCGATCGCCCGCGGCATTCAGCTGGGCATGGACGACGTGCTGCGGCGCCTGATCATCCAGCGCCTGATGTGCAACTTCGAACTGTCGATCAACTCGCTGGAAATCGCCTATCCCATCGTCTTTCGCGAATACTTCGCCGCCGAGATGGAGAAACTCAAGGCGCTGGAAGAGGACGGCCTGATCAAGATCGAGCCCGAATGGATCACCGTCGAGCCCAAGGGACGTCTGCTGATCCGCAACATCTGCATGGTGTTCGACCGCTATCTGGCCGCAGACCGCGACAAGGCTGCGCGCGACAACAAGGACGCGCCGCAGCGCTACTCGCAGACGGTCTGACGGAGGCGGCATGAACCTGCTGCCTGTCTTCCTGGTGGGGCTCATGGGGAGCGTCCACTGTATCGGCATGTGCGGCGGCATCGTCGGCGCGCTGAGCTCGGCCGCGCCCGCGCGCACCGGCGCTTCTTCCCTCCTGCGTCATGCGCCCGCCGCCGGGCTGGCCGCCGCGGGCCGCGTCATCGTCATCCGCGCCGCATCATCGATGCCGGCGCGCGCCATCGCCGGCGATCTCATCCGTGTGCTGTGCTACAACCTTGGCCGCTTGTCCAGCTATGCCGCCGCCGGCGCGCTGGCCGGCGGCATCGCGGCCGGCCTGCTGCGCGGGGCCGACGTGCTGGGCTGGCTGGCGCCGGCCCAGCGCATCGCCTATGTGTTGGCCAATCTGGTGCTGGTGATGCTGGGGCTCTACCTGACGCAATGGTGGAGCGCACTGGCGCGCGTCGAGCGCGCCGGCCATCGTCTCTGGCAGGTCCTGCGGCCGCTGGCCGCGCGCTTCGTTCCGGTCGATACGCCCGGCAAGGCGCTGGCGTTGGGCGCACTGTGGGGCTGGCTGCCGTGCGGCATGGTGTACGGCGCCTTGCTCAATGCCCTGATGGCCGGCAGCGCCGCCGACGGCGCGCTGACCATGCTGGCCTTCGGCGCGGGCACGTTGCCGGTGCTGCTGGCGGCCGGCCTGTCGGGCGCGCGCCTGCGCGAGCTGGCGGCGCGTCCGGCTTGGCGCCGCGCTGCCGGCATCGTGGTGCTGGGGTTCGGGATCCTGGGTGTGCTGCGCGCCGCCGGGTTCGGCGGGATGGGCATCGCGCACGGCTGGATCGACGTATTGTGCGTAACCCCGGCGCATGGAGGATGAGATGAGCGCGGATGCGATACATGACGACCGCTTGTGCTTTCACTGCGGCCAGCCGGTGCCGGCCGGCGAGCGGCTGAGGCTTGCCATCGGCGGCGCCGAGCGCGAGATGTGCTGCGTCGGCTGCGCCAGCGTGGCGCAACTGATCGTCGACAGCGGCTGCGAGGATTTCTATTTGCGCCGCAGCGCGCCCTCGGCGCGCGTCGATGCCGAACAGCTGCTGCCGCCGGAGCTGGCGCTGGCCGATTTGCCGGCCGGTGGCGAGGGCAACGACGGCAGCCATGGCAGCGAGGACCTGGTGCTGTCGGTGGACGGCCTGCGCTGCTCGGCCTGCGTCTGGCTGATCGAGAAATACCTGGCGCGCCAGCGCGGCGTGCGCTCGGCGGAAATGAACGTGGCCACCGGTCGCCTGCATGTGAAGCGCGATCCGGCGCTGTGCGCGGCCTCGTCCATCCTGCGCGGGTTGCGCGGCCTCGGATATACCGCCTATCCCTTCGATCCGCTGCGCCAGGGCGAGCAGGCGCGGCGCGCCTCGCGCCGCCTGTTTCGCCAGCTTTTCATCGCCGGCCTGTCGATGATGCAGGTGATGATGTACGCCGTGCCCGCGTACATGAGCCCGGACGGCATCGAGCCCGACATGATGTCGCTGATGCGCTGGGCCAGCCTGTTGCTGACCGTGCCGGCGGTGTTCTATTCGGCCTTGCCGTTCTTCTCCGGCGCCTGGGCCGGCCTGCGCGCCCGCGCGCCGGGCATGGACGTGCCGGTGGCCATCGGCATCGGCGCCGCGTTCGCCGCCAGCGCGGTCGCCACCTGGCGCGGCGAGGGCGAGATCTGGTTCGACAGCGTCAGCATGTTCATCTTCCTGCTGCTGGCCAGCCGTTACCTCGAGGCGGCCGCGCGGCGCAAATCGGCGGCGGCGCTGGAGCGCATGCAACAGGCTTTTCCCGCCGGCGTGCTGCTGCTGGCGGCCTATCCGGAAAACCGTGACGCCACCCTGGTCGGCGCCGCGCAGCTCAAGGCCGGCGACGTCATCCTGGCGCGCCCGGGCGACACCATCGCGGCCGACGCGCAGCTGATCGAAGGCAGCGCCGAGCTCGACCTGTCGCTGCTGTCCGGCGAGAGCAGGGCGCAGCAATTCCGGCCGGGACAGGAGGTGCCGGGCGGCGCCGTGAACCTGAGCCAGCCGGTGCTGCTGCGGGTGACGCGCGCCACCGGCGACAGTACGCTGGCCGCGCTCACGCGGCTGGCTGAGCAGGCCGGCTCCGGCAAGCCGGCGCTGGCGCAATGGGCCGACATCGTGGCATCGCGCTTCGTGGTGGCGCTGCTGATGTTGGCGGCGGCCACGTTCCTGGCCTGGCACTTCATTGATCCGGGGCAGGCCTGGCCGACGGCGATCGCGGTGCTGGTGGTGTCCTGCCCGTGCGCGCTGTCGCTGGCCACACCGTCGGCGCTGGCCGCCGCCACCGATCGCCTGCTGCGCGAGGGCACGCTGGTGGTGCGCGGCAACGTGCTGGAAACCCTGCGCCGCGCCGATACCATCGTGTTCGACAAGACCGGCACCCTGACCCAGGGCCGGCCGCGCCTAGCCGGGCTCTGGAGCGCCGGCCCGGGTGACGGACAACAGGCGCTGGCGATCGCCGCGGCGATGGAGCGCGGCAGCCTGCATCCGCTGGCGCGCGCGCTGCTGCAAGAGGCGCAGGCGCGCGGCATCGCCGCGGCCCAGGTCGATTGCCTGCAGTCGGTCACCGGCGCCGGCATGCAGTGCAAGATCGGCGGCAGGCGGCATCGCATCGGCTCGCGCGCCTTCGTCGCCGCGCTGTGCGGCGACGCCTTGCCGGGCGAATGGCCGGGCCGTGCGGTAGCCGGGGCCGGCTCGGTGTATCTGGGCGACGAGCACGGCTGGCTGGCGCGTTTCGACCTGGCCGACGCCTTGCGCGACGACGCCGCCGCCACCGTCGCAGCCTTCCGCGCACTGGGTCTGCGCACGGTGCTGCTGAGCGGCGACCAGCGCGACGTCTGTGAGCAGGCGGCGGCCGCCGTGGGCATCGCCGAGGTGATCGCCGAGTGCTCGCCGCAGCAGAAGCTGGACCATGTGCGCGCGCTGCAGCGCCAGGGCGCGGTGGTGGCCATCGTCGGCGACGGCATCAACGATGCCGCCATGCTGCGCGCCGGAGATGTATCGTTTGCCATGGGTCGCGGCGCGGCGCTGGCGCAGGTCAGCGCGGATGCGGTCGTGATGGGCGACCGGTTGTCATCCATCGCCGACTGCGCGCGCATGGCGGGACGCGCGATGCGCGTGGTGCGGCAGAACCTGGCGTGGGCGGCGGCCTACAACTTCCTGGCGATTCCGGCGGCGGCGTTTGGCCTGCTCACGCCCTGGATGTCGGCGGTGGGCATGTCCCTGAGCTCATTGCTGGTGGTGGGCAATGCCTTGCGCCTGAGCCGGCCGGCAGCGGCAAAGGCCGCCCCGGCGCCGCTGAAACCGGTGTTGGCGGGAGAAGCCTGATGGAAGCGCTCTACCTGCTGATTCCCCTGAGCACCTTGCTGGTGTTCGTGGCCATCTGGGTGTTCTTCCGCGCCAGCGACGGCGGGCAGTTCGACGACCTCGAAGGGCCGGCGCTGAGGATATTGCATGACGACGACAGCGTCGCCGGCGCCAGCGAAGCGCACTCGCACCCGCAGACATCTGCCGGTTTCGATACGCCGTAAGCCACCCCGATCCCGATCCGGATGCCGGCGCTGCGGTGAGCGTTCTGCCTTGCGCCTGCAAACGCAATCGCATAAGCAAACGCGGAAATATTCGTGTCCTGGAAAAACGCGCGTTCCTATACTGGAACGCCCCTATTCCAGAACAAGAAAACCGATGAAAAAACTCCTGAAGACCCTGGCCCTGTCCACCATCCTGCTGGCCGCGGGCAACGCCATGGCGCAAGCGAAGGAAGTCGTGATCGCCTACCAGGACATGGTGGTTCCCTGGCGTTACGCCCAGGACGCCCAGGCGCTGGAGAAGAAGACCGGCTACAAGGTCAGCTTCCGCAAGCTGGCCAGCGGCGCCGACGTCATCCGCGCGCTGGCCTCCGGCTCGGTGCAGATCGGCGAGGCCGGCTCGGCCCCGATCGCCTCCGGCCTGTCGCAAGGGCTGGACATCCAGCTGTTCTGGATCCTCGACAACATCAATGACGCCGAAGCCCTGGTCGCCCGCAACGGCAGCGGCGTCGCCTCGCTGGCCGACCTCAAGGGCAAGCGCCTGGCCGTGCCGTTCGTCTCGACGTCGCACTTCCACACCCTGCTGGCGCTGGAAAACGCCAAGGTCGACCCGCGCGGCGTGAAGATCGTCAACCTGCGTCCGCCGGAGATCGCGGCGGCCTGGGAGCGCGGCGACATCGACGCCACCTTCATCTGGGATCCGGTGCTGGCCAAGGCCAAGAAGAGCGGCACGGTGCTGACGACTTCCGGCAGGATCGCCCGCGAAACCGGCAAGGCCACCTTCGACGGCATCGTCGTCACCAAGGCCTTCGCCAGGGACAATGACGCCTTCCTGACCGACCTGGTCAAGGTGCTGGCCGAGACCGACGACAGCTATCGCAAGAACAAGGCCGCCTGGAACGCCGACTCGGCGCAGGTGAAGGCCGTGGCCAAGTGGTCCGGCGCGGAAGCGGCGGAGGTGCCGGCCAGCCTGGCGTTGTATGAGTTCCCCACGCTGCAGCAACAAGCCTCGGCCGAGTGGCTCGGCGGCGGCGCGGCCAAGTCGCTGGCGGCGACTGCGGCTTTCCTGAAGAGCCAGGGCACCATCCAGAACGTACTGCCGGATTATGCGGCCGGCGTGAATGCGACGTGGGTGAACAAGGCGAAGGCGGGGCAGTGAGCCAAGCCCTTCCATCGCACGCCGGCCAGCCAGCCGGCGGACGCATCCAAGCGCACCGCCTGTCGGTGCGTTTTGCGTCTTCGCGCGCCGACGAGCCGCTGGCGCTGGCGCTGGCCGGCGTGGACCTGTCCATTGCGCCCGGCGAATTCGTGGTGGCGCTGGGGCCGTCGGGTTGCGGCAAGACCACCTTGTTGAATTGCCTGGCCGGCTTCATCGGGCCTTCGCAGGGCGAGGTGCTGCTGGACGGCGAGCCGGTATCCGGGCCCGGTCCGGCGCTGGGCGTGGTGTTCCAGAAGCACGCGCTGATGCCGTGGCTGAACGTGGAAGACAACGTCGCGCTGGGCCTGCGCTTTCGTGGGTTGGCGCGCGCCGAACGGCTGGCGCTGGCGCACGCGAAACTGAAGCTGGTGGGGCTGGAGCGGCAGGCGAAGTCGCCGGTGTACCAGCTCTCCGGCGGCATGCAGCAGCGCGTGGGGATCGCCCGCGCGCTGGCCAACGATCCGCGCGTGCTGCTGATGGACGAGCCCATGGGCGCGCTCGACGCGCTGACGCGCGAGAGCGTGCAGGAGCTGCTGGCACAGGTCTGGGCGCGCACCGGCAAGACCATCTTCTTCATCACCCACAGCGTCGAGGAGGCGCTGTTCCTGGGCAGTCGCGTGATCGTGATGTCGCCGCGACCGGGGCGCATCGAGCATGATTTCGCACTGCCTTTCCTGCGCCGCTATGTGGAGTCGGGCGACGCGCGCGCGGTGAAGTCCGCGCCGGATTTCATCGCCTGGCGCGAGCGGCTGCTGCAACTGGTCCATGGACATGGAGGAGCGGCATGAGCAACACCCCTTCCATGTCATCCGCTTCGGCTGTTGCCTCGGCGCCGCCGGCAACCGCCGCCGGGCATCCGGCGCCGCCCCACGCGTCGTCGCAGCTGCCGCCGGCGCGCGTGCATCCGCGGCCCGGCAGCGGGTCGTCGACCGGCATCGCCGCCGTCACCGTCGCGCTCCTGCTGCTGCTGTGGTGGGGCGCGACCGCCGCCGGCTGGATCGCGCCGTTGTTCCTGCCGCCGCCCAAGGCGGTGTGGCAGGCCGCGGTGCAGGCCTGGGACGGCAATGTGCAGGGCGGCCTGCCGTTGCTGCAGCACATCGGATGGAGCCTGCTGCGCGTGTTCGGCGCTTTTCTGCTGGCGGCGGCGACGGCGGTGCCGGTGGGCCTGCTGATGGGCACCAGCCGCATCGCGCGCGGCATCGCCGATCCCTTGCTGGAGTTCTATCGGCCGCTGCCGCCGCTGGCTTACCTGCCGCTGATCGTGATCTGGTTCGGCATCGACGAGACCGCCAAGCTGCTGCTGATCTGGCTGGCCTGCTTCGCGCCGATCGCGGTCTCCACCCGCGCCGGCGTGGCCGGCGTGCAGGCCGAGCAATTGCACGCGGCGCAGTCGATGGGCGCCACGCGCTGGCAGCTGCTGCGGCACGTGATATTGCCGTCGGCGCTGCCGGACATCCTGACCGGCCTGCGCATCGCCATCGGCTTCGGCTGGACCACGCTGGTGGCGGCCGAGATGGTCGCGGCCACGGCCGGGTTGGGGCAGCTGGTGCTCAATGCGTCGAACTTCCTGCGCACCGACGTGGTGGTGATGGGGATCGTGCTGATCGGCCTGATCGCTTACCTGTTCGACCTCGCGATGCGGCGGTTGGCCGATGCGCTGACGCCGTGGCGCGCGCACCGCTGAGCGCGGCCCGGCGCACCGCTCAGAGCATGCGGTTCTCGCCCAGCCACTTGGCGAACAGCTGCGCCTCGGCGCCGGCCTGCGGGGAGATGCCGAGGTAGTAGGGCGCCAGCGGCTGGCGCAGCTCGGGCAGGGCGTCCACCAGGCGTCCCGAGCGCAGGTCGTTGTCGGCCAGCGAGAGCGGCGACAGCGCCAGGCCCAGGCCGTCCACCGCCGCCTGCAGCACGAAATGCAGGTGGTCGAAATGCAGCGTGGGCTGCACGCGCGAGCGCTTCAGCCCGGCCGCCTTCTTCCAGTCGTCCCAGTCGCTGCGACGGCTGCGCGAGAGCAGCAGGGTGTGTTGCGCGATGGCCTTCACGTCCGGCAGCGGCGTGTTCTTCAACAGCGCCGGCGAAGCCACCAGCAGCAGTTCGTCTTCCAGGAAGCGCTGCACCTTCAGGGTCTCGGGCCAGTTGGTCTCGCCGCGCCGGATCGCGATGTCGAACGGTCCCGGCGCGCGGCCCACGGTGGCGGTGCTGGTCACCACATGCGGCTCGATGCCGGGATAGCGCTCGACAAATCCCGACAGGTGCGGAATCAGCCAGCGCACCGCGAACGAGGGGCGCACGTTGATCGTCACCTGCCGCGTGGGCGCATCTTTCATCACGCGGCGCGCGGCGCCGGCCAGCATGTCCAGCGCCGGACCGGCTTCCTCGAAGAACTGGCGGCCGCGTTCGGTCAGCAGCACCTGGCGGATGCGGCGCTCGAACAGCGGCATGCCGAGATAGTCTTCGAGATTCTTGATCTGGCGGCTGACGGCGCCGTGGGTGACGTTGAGCTCCTGCGCGGCCAGCGTGAAACTCTGGTGGCGCGCGGCCGCGAGGAAGGCGCGGATGGCGTTGAGCGGAAGGGTGTGGTCGGCCATGCGTCAGATTTTATCACGCATGGGCGGAATTAATATCGTTTGTCACGGCCGTCGCTGGCCCCGCATGATGGCGCACATGACCACCCCAGACCTACGCCGCGCGGACCTCGATTCGCGCCACGCCGCGATGTCGCTGTCGGCCGCCTTGCCCTGCGATATCGTGCTCTACCTGCTGCTGCCGATGTACGCGGAGCAGTTCAACGTGACGCTGGCGCAGGCCGGCATCCTGCTGGCTGCCAACCGGCTGGTGCGCATCGCCGGCTATCGCTGGGTGGCGCGTTTCTACTCCGCACGCGGCGACCGGCCGACCTGCTTCTACGCGGTGTGCGCAGCCATCGTCTGCGCGCTGGGCTATACGGTGGCCAGCGGCTTCTGGGCGCTGCTGCCGCTGCGCCTGTTGTGGGGCATGGCTTTCGCCGGCCTCAATCTCTCCACCCAGGCGATGTCGACTGCCAACCCGGTGGGCGCCGCTCGCCGCTCCGGCCGCTCGCGCGGCGTGATCGCCGTCGGGCCGATGCTGTGGCTGCCGCTGGCGGCGCTGCTGGCCGCGCACTACGGCCCGCGTCCGGTGTTCGCGCTGGTGGCGCTGACCGCCGTGCTGGGCCTGCTGGCCGCGCGCCGCCTGCCGCAGCACGCCTATCCGCCGCAACCGGCGCGCCGCTGGAAGATGCCCAATGCGCTGGACTGGTGGTCCTTCCTCGAGGGCCTGACGCTGGACGGGCTATTCATCGTCGGCCTGTCGTACATGAGCAAGCAGAGCTTTTCCGAGCATGCGGAGCTGATCGCCGGCGTGCTGATGGCGCTGCGCTATTTCGGCGAGATCGTGTTGAGTCCGCTGGGCGGCTGGCTGGCCGAGCGTTTCGGCGCGGTGAAGGTGCTGGTGACGCTGTCGCTGGCGACCTGCGTGGCGCTGGTGGGTTTCGGCGGCGGCGCGTTGTGGCTGTTCGCCGGGCTGATCGTGATCCTGCGCGCCTTGCAGCTGCCGCTGCTGCCGCCCATCGTCGCGGCCCGCACGCCGCCGGCCGAGCGCGTGCATGCGCTGGCCGGACGCGCGATCTGGCGCGACATCGGCGCCGGCATGGGGCCGATGCTGGCCGGCCTGCTGCTGCCGGTGATGTCTTCCTTGTGGCTCTACAGCGTGGCCGCCGCCGCGCTGGCCGTCGCCGCGGCGGCATGCGGGCGCGAGCCCGTCCATCCTGCGGCGGCGCAGGCGGCGGTCAAGCAGTAGTGGAGGGAGGTGTAGGGGGCATATGCGCGGGGCGGATATGCATGCGCATATCGCTTCGTTCACGGCGCGGCGGGAGTTGGCTAGGATGGGGCATTGCACATCATCCGTGGAGCCCGCATGAACGATCCCCATCTCTTCCAGGAACTCGGCACGCCGGCGCTGGAGCCGATGCAGCCCACCGAGAAGAAGCTGATCGGCGCCGTCTTCTTCATCGGCCTGGCGCTGCTGGGCGCGCTGTTCTTCCTGCAGCGCTACATCCCGCTGGTGAAACTGGCCGGCTGAGCGCCGGCCTTCTGTCTTTCTTTCCTCTTACAGCTTCTTGCACTCGCTGAGCATTTCGGCTTGCGAGACATTGCTGCCCGGCGGCACGCTGTGCGTGAGCCACACGTTGCCGCCGATGACCGAACCCTGGCCGATGGTGATGCGGCCCAGGACCGTCGCGCCGGCGTAGACCACCACATCGTCCTCGACGATGGGATGGCGCGGAATCCCCTTGACCAGCGAGCCGTCCGGATCGGTCGGGAAGCGCTTGGCGCCCAGCGTCACGGCCTGGTACAGGCGCACGTTGCGACCGATGATGGTGGTCTCGCCGATCACCACGCCGGTGCCGTGGTCGATGAAGAAGCTGGGGCCGATCTGCGCCGCCGGGTGGATGTCGATGCCGGTGGCCGAGTGCGCGATGTCGGCCACCAGCCGCGCCAGCAGCGACGCGCCCAGCTTGTGCAGCGCATGCGCCAGGCGGTGATAGATGATGGCCGTGGTGCCGGGATAGCACAGCAGGATCTCCGAGATGCTGGAGGCCGCCGGGTCGCCGTGGTAGGCGGCCTGGATATCGCTGACCAGCACATCGCGCACGGCCGGCAGCTGGTGCGCGAAGTCGCGCGTGATGACGGCGGCGCGCATGCGCAGCTCTTCCTCGTCCTGCGGCTCGTCGGAGGCGAAGTACAGCCCGCGCCGCACCTGCTCCTTGAGCACGCACAGCGCGGCGTTCAGCTGGCTGCCGACGAAGTAGTCGATGGTCTCGTCGGACAGGTCGGTGTGGCCGTAATGCGTCGGGAACAACGCCGCCTGCAGGTTCTGCAGCAGCTTTTGCATCGCCTCGCGCGAAGGCAGTTCGCGGATCTCGCCGCGATAGCGGATCTTGTTGGTGACTTCACGCGAGGTGCGCAGGCCGGCCACGACGGCGGACAGGCCCAGCCCTGCCGTGTCGGCCAGGGCGCTCAGTTCGGGGGTGTTCGAGGTATCCATGCCGGCATGCTATCAAAAATGCGCGGGCGGCGTCGGCCGGCGCCAAAGTGCATTTAGGCAACTTTCCGGCGACATTCCTTCCTGCTTCTCCTGCTTACTTCGCGGCGTCCTTGGCGGGCACTTGTCGGCCTTCGTTCCAGCTGCGCTCGAAGACCGGGTAGTAATCCGGCTTGTTCAACTGGCCGGCGGCGCGCGCGGCCTGCATCTCGGCGATGACCTCGGCGCGGGTCTTGCCGGCCGGCTGCGTGGCGTCGGTGGCATGGGCGGCCAGCGCGGCCAGGCTCAAGGCGATGGCGACGGCAGCGGCGGCGATATGACGGGTGTTGATGGCGTTCATGATGTGCTCCTTGTCGGGCGTGGCGAAAATGCGCCGGCGCCCGCGGGCCCCGGCGCGGAATCAAAGATCAAAGCGGCAGCGGATCGTCGACCAGCATCTGGTTGAAGCCGTGCACGAAACCGTGCTCATTGGGGCCGGCGTTGTCGCGGAACTGGCGCGCGGCTTCGACCACGACCTCGGGCGCGTCGGAAGCCAGCGCGGCGATGGTCTGTTCGATGAAGGCGTCCAGCGGCATGGCGCGCGGGTCGTCGGTCTTGCCGACCAGGTCGGTGTTGACCCAGGGCGGGGCGATTTCCTGCACCTTCACCGAGGTGTCGCGCAGCATGAAGCGCTGCGACAGCGAGTAGGAGTGCAGCGCCGCCTTGCTGGCCGAGTACACCGCCGACATCGCCAGCGGTGTGAAGGCCAGCACCGAGGTGTTGTTCAGGATCAGTGCGCGCGGCTGCTTCTTCAGGTGCTCGACCAGCGCCGCGGTCATGCGGATCGGGCCGTAGAGGTTGGTGGTGATGATGGACTGCATCACCGCGTCGTCGATGGCGCCGGCGGCGTTGTCGAAGGGCATGATGCCGGCGTTGTTCACCAGCACGTTGAGCGTCGGGAATTCCTTGGCCAGCCATTCGCCCACGGCGCGGATGTCTTCCGGATCGTTGATGTCCAGTTCCACGCTGCGCATGCCGGGATGGGCGGCGGTGATCTCATCGAGCAGCGCCTTGCGGCGGCCGGCGATGATCACGCGGTTGCCCAGCCGGTGGAAGGCTTGCGCCAGGCCGCGGCCGATGCCGGAGGTGCCGCCGGTGATGAAGATGGTGTTGTCGGTCATGTTCATGGTCTGTTCCTTTGCTCAGTGTTGGCTGTCGTGTCCCTGCGCGCCAGCGGCATGCGACGAAGCGCTGCAGCGGTGGCGCCAATGGCGTTCCGGCTCCGCGAAAGGTGTTGCGGTGTGGCCTTGAAACTCATTCTGGGGATGCCGCCTGATATCTGAAATGACCAATTTCCCTCGTTTTGTGCCATCATGTCCGAAAGCCGCTTGCATCCTGCAAGTCAGGCGTGCACAGTGTCTCAATTAGCCAACAACCCTCTGAAAAAGACAGGAGCCTGACATGGCCAAGCACATCGGATTCGTGGTTTTTCCCGGTTTCCAGATCCTCGACCTGGCCGCCATGACGGTGTTCGAGATGGCCAACCTGGAGAGCGCCCGGGCGTACTACCAGACCGAGCTGGTTGCGCTGGAGGGCGGCATGGTGGCGTCTTCCTCAGGCGTGCGGGTGGAGGCGCAGCCGATGGCGCGGCGCCAGTTCGATACGCTGATGGTGGGCGGGGCCCTGAACATTCCCGGCGGCATGCCGGAGTTGACCGAGCAATTGCGCCGGGCAGCCGGACAGGCGCGGCGTACCGCCAGCATCTGCACCGGCGCCTTCCTGCTGGCCGAGGCCGGGCTGCTGGACGGGCGGCGTGCGACCACGCACTGGGCGCACGCGCTGGAGTTGCAGAATCGTCATCCCCTGGTGCAGGTGGACGAGGACAAGATCTACGTCAGCGACGGCGGCGTCTGGACCTCGGCCGGCATGACGGCCTGCATCGACCTGGCGCTGGCGCTGGTGGACGCCGATCTCGGCGCCGAGGTGGCCAAGGCGGTATCGCGCAAGATGGTGGTCTACCACCGGCGCACCGGCGGGCAGTCGCAGTTTTCCACGCTCTCGGAGCTGGAACCGGCTTCGGACCGCATCCGCGACGCGCTGGCCTTCGCCAAGGAAAACCTGCGCGAGCCGCTCACCATCGAGCAACTGGCCGCGCACGTGCACTGGAGCCCGCGCCACTTCAGCCGCGCCTTCCTGCTGCAGACCGGCTATTCGCCCGCCAAGGCGGTGGAGAAGCTGCGCCTTGAGGCGGCCAAGGCGCTGATCGAGGGCGGTCACAGCGGCATCGCCTCGATCGCCGGCGAGACCGGGTTCGGCGACGAGGAGCGCATGCGGCGCGCCTTCCTGCGCGCCTTCGGCCGTCCGCCGCAAGCGATGGTGCGCGAGGTCAGGGCGCGGCAGGATGCGATGGCGGAGCTGGCGTAAGCGCGCGTCACGGGACGGCGCAAGTCGTCTCTGGGGGGAGTCTGAAGTCGGCGGTGCCGGGACCTTGTTCCGGCACCGCTTTTCTTTGGGCGTATGCGGGCGGGGGGCAACGGGCGGGACAGAGCGATTCGCGGCGCCCAGTTCTATCTGAAAAGTGGCGCCGCGCAGTGAATCAGCTCTGGCGAGGACTGTAACCGTGGATGGAAAGTTACGCCAATGCTCTTTGGAAATATCGATATGAGAAAGCGAAAAATAGCCGGAAAGCCTTGCTGCATATGGGCTTGAGCCGAAATTGGACGGAATTTGATACTTACGCTTGTTGTTGCATTTAAGCGTAACTAGGGAATTTCCTGACGACTTATGGACGATGTCTCAGGAAGCTCCCGATACTTGGCGCAACGGCAAAAAACTAAAGTACACCCATACCCGCTGCACACAGAAGTTCTCGCACAGGGCGAGGGCAGTGGCAGGGATCCACAGGAGAAAGAACATGTTTTTTGCCAAGAAAAATCGCTTCGTCTGCGCTTCCATCGCCGCCGTCGTCCTGGCTTCCAGCGCTCCCGCATCCTTCGCCGCGACCGCCACCAGCTCGCTGACCATCAGCGCATCGGTGGTTGCAGCCTGCACGGTGGTCGGCTCGGCCATCGCCTTCGGCGCCTACACGCAAACAGTGGTGAACCAGAGTGGCAGCATCACCGTGCTGTGCACCAACGGCACCACCTACAACGTCGGTCTTGACGCCGGCACCGGCAGCGGCTCCAGCGTGACCACCCGCAAGATGAGCGCCACCGGCGGCGGCACCCTGAACTACGCGCTGTACCGCGATTCGGGCCGCACCAACAACTGGGGTTCGACCATCGGCACCGACACCCAGGCCGGCACCGGCACCGGTCTGCTGCAAACGCTGACCGTGTACGGCCAGATCCCGGCTTCGCAAACTCCGCTGGCCGGCGCCTACTCGGACACCGTGACCGTCACGCTGACCTACTGATTGAATGAGTGAACGGCGGCCACGGCCGCCGGCAGTAAATCCCGAAGGGGTTCGGGATGCAAGACTGTAGTTGGGGGTTTTTTCCCGGAGGGGGGATGCGGCGCATTTCGTTAAGAGGTGCGCCGCTTTTTTTCGTGGCTACGCACGGGAATGATTCGCGGCGCTCGCGGTCTGAACGGAGGATTTGCCTCTCATCCGCGGCTACTTGCCATCCGAGAATTATTCCAACACCGGAGGAAGCGTGATTACCCGAATCGTCCTGCCCATCCTGTTCGCCAGCCTCGTGCCGCTCTTGCCGGCCATGGCCCAGACTCCCGCCAATCCGCCGCCTACGCCGGTGGCCAGCGACCTCACGCGGACCTGTACCGCCGCCGGCGGCTGCGTGCTCGCCTGCATGAACCAGCAGGGACAATCGATCCTGACCGAGCAGGCGGCGCGCGCGGTGCGCATCATTTCGCTGAGCAACGGCAATACCGAGTTCAGGATGGACAACGGCACCGCCGGCGTAAACGTGGTGCTGGTGTCCAAGGACAACCTGGTATGCCGCCTGACGGGCGGAACCTGAACCCGGGCCGCTGACGTCCTGACAAGCTTTTGGGCGGTTTTGATGTCGGCCTGGCAAGTCCCGCCGATTTATCTTGCGCGGCACCGCCTTTTGCCGCTTCCGCGGGTTTTTCGCGCCGTATAATGCCTGGTCGCGAAAGTTGCCCATGGAAAACAAGAAAATACATTCGCTTACCTACGCAGCGCAGTATCGAAACTTCGATATCAGCATCGTGGGCCTACAGATGGCCGACGGCTGGCGCTTGTCCGTGCAGATCAACAAATGGGGCCGCCCGCCGATGGCGCTGTGGCGCGACCGCGACAATCTCTATCCCGACTTCAATTGCGTACGCACCGCAGGCCTGCTCTGGTCCAAGGACTTCATCGACGGCAGCATGCATTGAGCATGCGCGGCGCGCGCGGGTGAACGGCGCCTACCATCCCAGGAGCCGTTCGCGCACCGACTCTTCTTCCGCATGCGCGGCGCTGGCGCGGGCCAGGTCCGACAGCGAAAGCATGCCGACCAGCTTCATGTGATGACGGTCCGCCACCACCGGCAGGCGTGCGCTGCGCAGCTGCGCCATCAGCCCGGCCGCGGCGCGCGCGTTCATCTGCGGCAGCGCGATGGCCGGCGCGGCCTCGCCGGCATCGGCCAGCAGCGCGCCGCAAGCTTGCGCGGGATCGGCCTGCTCCAGCTTGCGCAATGACAGCATGCCGGCCAGCCGGCCATGCGCGAGCACCGGGTAATAGCGATGGACATGGCCGGCCGCGCGGCAGGCCGCCAGCGCCTCGCCGGCGCCGAGCGCGGCATCGAGGGCGTGCGGCGCGGGCGTCATCAGGTCTTCCACATGCAGGCGCTCGAGCGGGTCGACGCCGTACTCGCGATGCACGTGCAGGCCGCGGCGCGCGATCTTCTCGGTCATGATGGAGCGCTTCATCAGCAGCACGTTGACCCCGTGCGCGATGGCGACGGTCGCCGTCAGCGGCAGCAGCGCCTCGCCCGCATGGGTCAGGCCGAAGGCGAACACGATCGCCGTCAGCGGCGCGCCCAGCACGCTGCCCAGTACGCCGGCCATGCACACCAGCGCCCACAGTTCGGGCGAGGCGCCCGGCAGCAGCGGCGACAGGACCAGCCCCAACCCCGCCCCCATCATCAGCAGCGGCGCCAGTACGCCGCCGGAGGTGCCCGAGCCCAGCGCCGCCAGCCAGATCACCGCTTTCACCGCCAGCAGCGCCAGCGCCGCCGACAGCGCGAAGTGATGGTGCAGCAGGTCGCCGATGACGTCATAGCCGACGCCCAGCGCGCGCGGTTGCAGCAAGCCGCCGAGGCCGACCACCACGCCGCCGATGGCGGGCCACCACATCCAATGCAGCGGCAGCCGGTGGAACCAGTCTTCCACGCGATACAGCGCCAGCGTCAGCACCGCGGCCAGCGCGCCGCTGGCCAGTCCCGCCGCCAGGCAGGAGAGCAGGGCGGTCGTGCCGGGCGCGGCGACCTGCAGCGCAAACAGCGGACCGGCGTCGATGGCCAGCGGCCGCAGGAACCCGGCCACCGCGCAGGCCAGCGCCACCGGCAGCAGGCTGCGCGGCTTGAGTTCGAACAACAGCAGCTCCACCGCCAGCAGCACCGCCGCCACCGGCGTGCCGAACACCGCCGTCATGCCGGCGCATGCGCCGGCCACCAGCAGCGTCTTGCGCTCGGCGGCGGTCAGGTGCAGGCACTGCGCGATCAGCGAACCGACCGAGCCGCCGGTCATGATGATCGGCCCCTCGGCGCCGAACGGCCCGCCGCTGCCGATCACGATGCCCGACGACAGCGGCTTGAGCACCGCCACCCTGGGCGACATGCGGCTCTTGCCGAACAGGATGGCTTCGATCGCTTCGGGAATGCCGTGGCCGCGGATCTTGTCGCTGCCATAGCGTGCCATCAGGCCGACCACGAGGCCGCCGGCGACCGGCAGCAGCGCGGCGATCCAGCCCAGCGTGTGGGTCGCGGGCGAGACCGCTTCGACCGACAGGCGCTGGAAGTAGAACAGGTTGGTGAACAGCGCGATCAGTTTGAGCAGCACCCACGCCGCGCCGGTGGCGAGCGCCCCGATAAGCAGCGCCATGGCGGCGAGAAAGGGCAATCGGCCGTCGGCCGTATAGTCGCGTTTGTGTTTCATCTTGGCTCGGGATCGGCGGCTCTGCTTGCTTGAATGAAGGAGAGATTGGCCTGCGTAAAGGGAAAGAGGGTAAATATATCATAACGTGATATAAATTGAGATTGCCCGGAATCGACTGTTGCGGTTTGCCGCCCGGGGCTTATCCGCTTTCCGTCTAAGCAGCGGTGGAAGTATTCGTTCGCATTTGCCGTCGTGCTGGATACGCTCGGATTTTTTCCATCGTCATTCACGGAGCGGGCATGCCACAGGCCGACAACAAGAGAAACCAAGCCATCCACCACGTTGAAAAGAGCAGCAGGCGCCGCCGCCTGGTGGCCGGCGGCATCGGCCTGGGCATTGCCGGCTTGGCCGGCGCGTTTGCCCCCAGGCTGGCGCGCGCCGCCACGCGCGAGCTGCGCGTGGGGTACCAGAAGGGCGCGCTGAGCATCATCCGCGCGCGCGGCGTGCTGGAGCAGCGGCTGGCGCCCCTGGGCGCATCGGTGAAGTGGGTCGAATTCACCGCCGGCCCGGTGCAGCTGGAGGCGCTGGGCGCGGGATCGATCGACTTCGGCGATGTGGGCGAGGCGCCGCCCATCTTTTCGCAGGCCGCGGGCACGCCGCTGGTCTACGTGGCGGCCACGGTGCCGCGGCCTTATGTGGAGGCGGTGCTGGTGCCGAAGGATTCGGCGCTGAACAAGCCGGCCGACCTGAAGGGCAAGCGCATCGCCCTTAACAAGGGATCGAACGTGCATTACTTCCTGGTCCGGCTGCTGGAAAAACACGGCTTGAAGTACGGCGACGTCACCCCGGTCTGGCTGGCGCCGGCCGACGCGCGCGCCGCCTTCGAGCGTGGCGCGGTGGATGCGTGGGCGATCTGGGAGCCCTATCTGGCGGCGGCCCAGCAGAGCTTGCAGGCGCGCATCCTGGCCGACGCCGACGGCGTGGTGAAGAATCGCGCCTATTATTTTTCGTCGCGCGACTTCGCCCGAAACAATGCCGACCTGATCAGGATCGCGCTGGAAGAGCTCGGCAAGATCGACGAGTGGGCCAAGGCCAGGCCGTCGGACTACGCCGGCGAGCTGGCCACGATACTGGGCCTGCCGAAAAGCGTGCTGGAGGTCGCCGTGGGCCGCTACAACTTCGGTACCGTGCCGATCACGCACGCCATCCTCGACGAGCAGCAGCAGATTGCCGACGCCTTCCTCGAACTGAAGCTGTTGCCGAAGAAGATCAGCCTGAAGGAGACGGCGCCGCCCTGGCTGGCATAAGCGCGGCGGGGCTTGTCGCGGCTTTCAGGATGTTTCGATGTCAGCGCAACGACGCCGGGTCCTGACTTTCGTCAGGACGACAGGGAGAGCAAACTCTGTTCTCCTGCGCGCGGCAACACGCACAGCATTGACGCCAAAACAAAAACGCCGCCGCGATCAACTCGCGGCGGCGTTTTCATTCAGGCTCCTGTAACGCAGAGGCCTCAGGCCTTGAACTGCAGCGCGTTGGTCAGGTCGCCCATCGGCTTTTGCCCGCGGGCGACCATGGCGTCGTCACGCGACTTGATGCCGTCCAGCTTCTCCAGCCCGAAGGTGCGGGTGATCAGGCGCAGGATGGAGGCGGTGTCGTACACCGTGTGGTCCACCGTGCCCTTGCGCGCGAACGGCGAGACCACGACGGCGGGAATGCGCGTGCCCGGACCCCAGCGGTCGCCCTTGGGCGGCGCCACGTGGTCCCACCAGCCGCCGTTTTCATCGACGGTGATGATGACGACCATGTTCTTCCACTGCGGGCTGGATTGCAGGCTCTTGACGATGTGGCCGATGTGGCGGTCGCCCGAGGTGACGTCGGCGTAGCCGGCGTGCATGTTGAGGTTGCCCTGCGGCTTGTAGAAGGTCACCGCCGGCAGGCGGCCGGCCTCGGCGTCGGCCAGGAAGCGGTTGGTGCGCGCTTCGTCGCCCAGGCCGCCGTCGCGCAGGCGCTTGTTGCGCTCGGACGGATTTTCCGGACCCAGGCTCTTGAAGTAGTTGAACGGCTGGTGGTGGTACTGGAAGTTGGGGATCTTGGGGATGCCCTTGGAGTCCTTGAACTCGTCCAGCGTGGCTTGCCAGGCGCCGGCGTACCAGGCCCATTCGACGCCCTTCTTGTTGAGCTTGTCGCCGATGTGTTCGTGGGTCTGCGGCACCAGCACGCTGGGCTGGTTGGGTTCGGAGTAGGCCGGGTTGTTCTTGTCGCGGGCCCAGGTCGGCCAGTACGGCGGGGCCATGGTATTGACCGCATAGCCGTCCGGCGTGAGCGCGCTGGGGCCGAACTTGGGCGCGCCCTGCATGGCGCTGGCCGGGCTGTTTTCGGCCGGCACCAGTTCCGGCGACAGCGGGTCGTTGTTCACGGTCTTGGCCACCTGGGTGCGCGAGACCGAGCTCATCACGTTGGGGTAATAGCCCGGCGTGGCGGCGATCAGATAATGGTGGTTCATGAACGAACCGCCGAAGGCACCCTGGAAGAAGTTGTCGCACAGGACGTACTCGTGGGCCAGGTCCCACAGGCGCAGGTTGTACTTCGTGTCCGAGTAGTAGCCCATCACCAGGCCGCCGGAGTCGGCCCAGGCGACGAACTTGTCGTTCTTGCCGCCGTTGATCTGCATCTGGTTCTGGTAGAACACGTGCCACAGGTCGCGGGTGACCAGGCCCAGCGGCAGGGCTTCGCCTTGCGGGCCCTTGAGCGCGAACGGCGCGTTGGGCAGGTTGGTCTGGTATTGCTTGCCGGCCTCGTAGGTGACGCCTTCGATGATCTGCTCCTGGCCGACCACGCCGCTCCAGGTCGGCGGCAACTGCTTGAGCAGGCTGCCGTCGCGGTCGCGCTGCTGGTACTGCTCGGGCGCGAGCTTGGCCAGGGGCTTCTCGAGTCCCGGGAAATCGGCGAACAGGTTGTTGAAGCTGCGGTTTTCCGCATAGATGACCACGATGGTCTTGACGTTGTCGCGCAGCGCGCGGTCCAGCGCCGCCGCGTCGGCCGGGTCGCCGAGCGGATACTGCACGCTGCCCTGGCCGTCGGTGGCGCAGGCGGTCAGCGTGCCGCCGGCGCCCAGCGCGGCGACGCCGCCCATGCTGCCGAGGAAGCGGCGGCGGCTGTTGCTTTGCGGCGCCGTGGCCGGGCTGGCGTCCTGTTCATTTGACGCAGGTGCGGGCTTGCCGCCACCGGCGGATTCGTCGTGGATGCTCATGGATGTTTCCTGTCGGATATTGTTGTGGGTGAAAGGCGCGGAACTGCTGGAGGATAGCGCCGCCGTATGACAAGAATGTGTCTTTTATCACGAAGGCGGGGGCGCGAAAAGCGCGCGCCGGCGGCGAAAAAGAATGTAAAGCATTCGCGTTTGACACAATTTTGACGCCGGCGCCGGGTAAAATCCCGCGACTTGCATAGGCATCGAAGGCCGCCGAAACAGGTGAGACCGTGCGGCTGAGGGGCCCGCGGCGCTTGCCGAAGAGGCCCGCTACCGATGGCAAGCATCGATTGTCAGGAAATCCATGCTGCTCAAGACTTTTCAATATACGATCATCGCCGCCGGTTTCGGCATCTGCATGTTGTTCATGCTGCTGCTGGCCGTGACCGAACCGCTCGCCTGATACCGGGGGATCGGGCGCGTCTTCCTCGTCATCTGCGCAGGAAGGCCGGTTTGCCGGAATGATTGACCACCACGAACAAGGCCATCAACGCCAGGAAACCTGCGAACAGCAGGCTGGAGTTGAGGATCACGCGCGGGTATCCCAGCGAGTTCACATCGATGAACGGATAGGGATAGAAGCCCGACAGCGCCCCGCGCCACAGCGTGATGAACAGGTAGCCCAACGGGTACGCCAGCCATAGCAGCGACTTCCTCACCGAGTGCAGGAACACCGGCACGAAAAATATCCAGTACACCATGGCCAGCAGCGGCACCACCGTGTGCAGGCTCTCATTGACCAGCGAACGAAAGCCCGTGGGCGCCCATAGCTGGCGCAGCAGCAGGTTGTAGGCGATGCCCACGAAGGCCAGGTAGGCCACCACGGCCGAGATGACCGAGGGCTGGCGGAAGAAGCGGCTGATGGGCGTCTTCAGCGACAGCGCCAGCGAAGTGAAGCACAGCGCCCCCATCAGGATGGTCAGGTTGGTGAGGTACATGGAGAGCCGGTCAAGCCCGGCCAGTACCCCGCCGCCGCGCGCCAGCAGGCGATTGACGGTGATGTCGGTCTGGGCGACGAAGGCGAACCAGCTGATCATTGCGATCAGCGCGGCCAGTACGCGCGAGGCGTTGGAGCCGCGCTGCGCGGGAAAGATGTTGGAGCCGAAGGAATCCAGCGATTCCGGCGAAGGGATCTGGTCGTTGCTCATGGCGTATTCAGGAGTAGGTGGCGGCCCGGCCGACAGTTCTTCGGCGGGCAGCGCGTCACGGCAGGGCGCCGTTGCGGCCTGACTGCATGATAAATCGGTTCGCGCGCAGGCGCTGCCGCGATGACATTCATTTTCACCGCTTACATCGCGTCACAAGTCGGGGCGTGAACCGGGGGGATGAAATGACGCATGAATTGAGGCATGCACCGACGCATCTACCGGCGCATGAGCGGGCGCTCGTCTTCACGCGCACGACCTCGCCCGCGCAAGGTCATCCGGCGCACATCGTCGCGATCATCGCCATCGCCGATCGCGGGCCCGACGCATGTTCTCGATCGCATGCGGCCCGCAGAAAACGCAGAGTGGAAATGCATCCAAAAGAATGCATCGCAATCGTCTGACGAAAATCGGCTGTGCGTCTGCGAAGCACAGCCCGTGCGCTTCTCCGGCCAGCGCATGTCGCCTGCAGGCGACGCGTTCGCTACGTCAACTGTTACATCTTTTTTAGTTACAAGGCCTGCGGAAATATAAATAATTTGTGCTGCGGTTCATGCACGAATTCATCGTGCGATCCTGGTTGCGGACACCTTCGTGAAGCATCGTCCTTCACTCCATTTCATCCCGTTCGTTCATCGCGAAACATCAGCGAGGAGACTGCGCGCGAAGACGATGCGAAGCGCGTGAAATTGCATTTTCGCTGTTACAAAATTCTCGTGAACTTTCGAATAGGTGTCCTGCCGAATCGCACAGGTTTCTTGCCTGGCAAGCTTTTCCGGCGCATTGCCGGCGCCGGGAAGATCAGGGTCTGTTCACATTGGATATGCAGGATTTTTTTGCCCGCGCATCGCAGATCCAATGTGAGCAGACCCTGAAAACCTGTCGACGCGCGACGCGCATCTGAATAGTCGGACCCGCCCAGAAGGTCCTTCGAATTTGCACGGCACCTTGTCCGCTGCCTGTTTGATTCATATGCGCACCGCCTTGTTTTTTCGTGCTTCCCGTTTTGCACGCCCCCTATCAATTTCAGGAGATCACATGCTTCGCTCAGAATCCCTCTTCGGCAAACGTGAAACCAGTTCGACCAATTCCCCCTTCAGCGCAAACAATGGCGTTTCTCAATCCACCGGCGGAGGCAGCGTGACCAGCGTGCAAAAACCCACCCAGTATCCTTCCTCGGTGCCGACCACGGCGCCGGCGGCCGGCGAAGAGACCGGCAGCAAGCTCACCGTCGGCCCCAACATCAAGGTCAAGGGCGAGATCGAAGACTGCGACACCCTGGTGGTCGAAGGCAAGGTCCAGGCCACCATCAACTGCCGCGTGGTGCAGATCGCCGAACGCGGCGCCTTCAAGGGATCGGCCGAGATCGACCTGGCCGAGATCCGCGGCGAGTTCGACGGCGACCTCACCGTGCGCCAGAAGCTGGTGATCTATTCCAGCGGCAAGGTGACCGGCAAGATCCGCTACGGCAAGCTGGTGATCGAAGAGGGCGGCCAGCTCTCGGGCGACCTGCAGGTCGGCGGCGGCCACGAACAGAAGGAACTGCTGCACAAGACCGCCTGAGGCAAGGGGCAGGGCGCGGCCGCACCGGACTGTGCGGCCGGGCTCGCCCGGCAGGACGACGGCAAGTGTGTGCGGCCTAGGGCCGCGCGGGTTGCCATTGCCTGCAATATTGCTTGAATGAAATGTGTGGCCGGATTGGCATGCAAAGGCGTGCCAACGGCGCCCAATCGCCCTGAAAAAGCGGGCCGGGTTTGTCCGCATGGCTCTGCCGTGCGACAATAGCGCCTTTCGTCTTTCGCCGGCCGGGTCGCGCCGGCGGCGGCCAGCCGGATCCCTCCGCGCCGCAGACGCTGGCGTTACTCGGTTCATTTCATGACTCACCCGGAATACATTCTTACTCTGTCCTGCCTGGATCAGCGCGGCATCGTGCATCGCGTCTCGGGCTTCCTGGCCGACCACGGCTGCAACATCATCGACTCGGCACAGTTCGGCGACGGCCAGTCCAAGCTGTTCTTCATGCGCGTGCATTTCTCGTCCGAGGACGCGGGCGTCTCCGATGCGCAGCTGCGCGCCGACTTCGGCGTGCTGGGCGATTCGCTGCAGATGAACTGGCAGCTGCATGACGCCATCAAGAAGCCGCGCGTGATGCTGATGGTGTCCAAGATCGGCCACTGCCTCAACGACCTGCTGTTCCGCTACAAGAGCGGCCTGCTGCCGGTGGAGATTCCGGCCATCGTGTCCAACCACACCGATTTCTACCAGCTGGCCGCGAGCTACAACATTCCGTTCCATCACCTGCCGCTGGCCACCGGCGCGCCTGCCGAAGTCAAGCGCGTGCAGGAGCAGCGCATCATGGAAATCGTCGACGCCAACCAGATCGACCTGGTGGTGCTGGCGCGCTACATGCAGATTCTCTCGCCGGAGATGTGCGAGGCGTTGCGCGGCCGGGCGATCAACATCCACCATTCCTTCCTGCCCAGCTTCAAGGGCGCCAAGCCTTATTACCAGGCGCATGACCGCGGCGTGAAGCTGATCGGCGCCACCGCGCACTTCGTGACCGGCGATCTGGATGAAGGTCCGATCATCGAGCAGGGCGTCGAGCGCGTCGATCATTCCATGGGGCCGGATACCTTGACCGCGATCGGTCGCGACATCGAGTGCGTGGTGCTGGCGCGCGCGGTGAAGTGGTTCACCGAGCATCGCATCCTGTTGAATGGACACAAGACGGTGATCTTCAACTGATCCTGTTTTTTTGTTGTTACGGAGAACGCCGCTGGGCCTTGTTGGGTTTGGTGGCGTTTTTCTTTTGGTGGTGACTAAGTGGGATATCTGGATGGCGGGGCTGGGTAGTCTGGTCTTGCTGCTTTCCTGCGCGCTGGCTTGATGCTGATCTTTCTCCGGTCGGAAGGGAGCGCCGGGGGCGGCCCGGCAGCCGCTTACTTTTCTTGCTCCGCCAAGAAAAGTAAGCAAAAGAAGGCGGCCCCTAAGTGCCAGCCCCTTCGGGGTTCCCGCCGGAGCGCGGGGAAAAATGGGAAAGGAGGCAAGTCGCTGCGCTCCGGCCTCCTTTCTGATCCATTTTCCCCCGCGCTCCGGCGGCTGGCCCCCAAGGGGACAGCGTTGCCGGCTCGCCTGCGGCTTTGCCTTGCTTCTTGCTCGCCTTCGGCCTCGCGCTGTTTGCACCTCGTCTGCGGCTTCGATGTACCGGCTCGCTGTCTCATGTAATCCGTCATCCCGGCGAAGGCCGGGATCCAGTGTCGTTCGTCGCGCATCAATGAACTTCGTACAGGCGGGGCAGTGCGATTGTCGGCCTCGATGTACCGACTCGCTATCCTCCATGTAATCCGTCATCCCGGCGAAGGCCGGGATCCAGCGTCGTTCGTCGCGCATCAATGAACTTCGTACAGGCCCGGCAGTGCGATTGTCGGCCTCGATGTACCGGCTCGCTATCCCATGTAATCCGTCATCCCGGCGAAGGCCGGGATCCAGTGTCGTTCGTCGCGCATCAATGAATTTCGTACAGGCCGGGCAGTGCGATTGCCGGCCTCGATGTACCGGCTCGCTATCCCATGTAATCCGTCATCCCGGCGAAGGCCGGGATCCAGCGTCGTTCGTCGCGCATCAATGAACTTGGTACAGGCGGGGCAGTACGATTGTCGGCCTCGATGTATCGGCTCGCTATTCCATGTAATCCGTCATCCCGGCGAAGGCCGGGATCCAGTGTCGTTCGTCGCACATCAATGAACTTCGTACAGGCCGGGCAGTGCGATTGTCGGCTTCGATGTACCGGCCCGCTATCCGATGAAATCCGTCATCCCGGCGAAGGCCGGGATCCAGTGTCGTTCGTCGTGCATCAATGAACTTCGTACAGACCGGGCAGTGCGATTGGAGGCGTTCCGAGTCCTGCCGGCATCGCTGAAAAGACCGTCCTCCAACCACATTCACGGCTTGGGATACTGCTCCCGCATCACCCGCTTGTTGAGCTTGCCCACGCTGGTGCGCGCCAGTTCGGCCACGAACTGCACCCGGTCGGGCACGCCGTAGCGCGAGATCTGGCCGTTTTCCGCCGCCGCCAGCACGTGCTGGCGGATGTCTTCTTCGGCAACGCCAGCGGCATCTTTCTTCAGCACCACCAGCGCAAGCGGACGTTCGCCCCATTTTCCGTCGGCGATGCCGATCACGGCCGTTTCGGCGACGGCCGGGTGGCGCGCGATGATGTCTTCGATCTGCAGCGAGGAAACCCATTCGCCGCCGGTCTTGATCACGTCCTTGATGCGGTCGGTGACCTGCAGGTAGCCGCGTTCGTCGATGTTGCCGATGTCCTGGGTGTGCAGCCAGCCGCCGCGCCACAATTCTTCCGAGGCCTGGGCCTGATGCAGGTAGCCCTGCGTGAGCCAGGGCGCGCGCACCACGACTTCGCCGGTGCTCTTGCCGTCGCGCGGGCAGTCGTTCATTTCTTCGTCGACCGTGCGGATGGCCACCAGCGGCAGCGGGCGTCCGGTCTTGACGCGGATGGCGGCCTCCTGGTCGCCGCCCAGCTCTTCGGTGGGCACGTGCGCCAGCGTCAGGATCGGGCAGGTCTCGGACATGCCGTAGCCGGTGAAGACGTCGATGCCGCGCTCGCGCGCCGCCTTGGCCAGGCTGCCGGTCATGGCCGAGCCGCCGATGATCATCTTCCAGCCCGACAGGTCGGCCTCCCTGGCCGCTTCGCAGCCCAGCACCATTTGCAGGATGGTCGGTACGCAGTGGGAGAAGGTGACCTTCTCGCGCACGATGAGCTTGCAGATGGTGTCGGGCACGTAGCGGCCCGGGTAGACCTGCTTGAGCCCGGCCATGGTGGCCACGTAGGGCAGGCCCCAGGCGTGCACGTGGAACATGGGCGTGAGCGGCATGTAGACGTCGTCGCGATGCAGGCGGCCCTGCTGCGGCGCCAGCGCCAGGCCGGCGGTGGCGCCCAGCGTGTGCAGCACCAGCTGGCGGTGGCTGAAGTAGACGCCCTTGGGCAGGCCGGTGGTGCCGGTGGTGTAGAAGGTGGTGGCGCGCGCGTTCTCGTCGAAGTCGGGGAAGTCGTAGACGGCGTCGGCCTGCGCCAGCAGTTCCTCGTACTCGCCGGCGAAGCCCGGGCCCTTGGGGCAGGGCGTGGCGTCGTCGGTCAGCAGCACGCAGCGCGTGAGGGTGTTGAGCTCGCCGCGGATCTGTTTCAACACCGGCATGAAGTCGGAGTTCACCAGCAGCACGTCGGCCTGCGCGTGGTTCAGCGTGTAGGCGATCTGTTCGGGAGAAAGGCGCACGTTCACCGTCTGCAGCACGCAGCCCATCATCGGCACGGCGAAGAAGCATTCGAGATAACGGTGGCTGTCCCAGTCCATCACCGCGACGGTGTTGCCGGGTTGCAGGCCCATTTCGCGCAGCGCGTTGGCCAGGCGCTGTACGCGGCGGTAGAACTCGGTGTAGCTGTGGCGGCGGTCGCCGTAGACGATTTCCTGGTCGGGGGCGGTGGCCAGCGCGCTGTGCAGCAGCTGCTTGATCAGCAGGGGATAGCCATAGGCCGAAGGGGTGGTGTTGATGAGCTGGGGCATACCGTTTTCTCTCCTCTGTGGCGACGCCATCGTGTGACGCCTGTTATAGGAATAAGCGTCAGATGATAACGCTAACGGTAGCTCCAAATTGTCTTGGAGGCGACGAAATTTACATACGGCAACTGCGGCAATTTGTCGCCCCCGGGACGGCTACTGGCGTTCTTCCAGCGACAGCACCGTCAGCGCGCCGTCGACGCGGTCGACGGTGAAGCTGATCTTTTCGCCTTCCCTGGCGCGCTCCAGCAGCGCCGGCGCGGCGCGAAACACCATGGTCATGCCGGGCATCTGCAGGTTGGGGATTTCGCCGTGGCGGATGGTCAGCTTGCCGGCGGCGGCGTCGACCTTGCGGATTTCGCCGTCGACCTTGGGAAGCGCGTCTTCCGCCACAGCGTTTGCTGCGCCCAGCGCCGACAGCGCCAGCAGGGCGCAGGAGAGGCAGCGGTTGATTGCGGTGCGGGTATTCATGTTGTCCTTTCGATCATGTCAGTGAGGGCCGCCCGCTCAGGCGGCGACGGCCTGGTAATGGCGATAGACGGAGGCCTTGCCGTCCTTGCCGATGAGCTGCACGTCATAGGCGGCGCGCGCGTGTGGATGGCGCGGATCCTCCATGCCGGGCGAGCCTGCCGGCATGCCCGCCACCGCCAGGCCGACGGCGGCGGGCTTGTCCTTGAGCAGGCGCAGGATGTCGGTCGCCGGCACGTGGCCCTCGACGGCATAGCCGCCGACCTGCGCGCTGTGGCAGGAGGCGAACCGCTCGGGCATGCCGAAGCGGCGGCGCCAGGCGCCGGTGTCGTCGACGTCGGTGGCCGCGACCTCGAAGCCGCTTGCCTGCAGATGGGCCACCCACTGGCTGCAACAGCCGCAATTGGCGTCCTTGTAGACGGCGATGCGCGGTCGCGCGTTTTGCGCGCGCGCCAGCGCGGGCAGGGCGAAGGCCGCCAGCGCGGCGAGGGTGAAGCGTCGTCGTTGCATGTCTTTCTCCTTGAGGGCGATCAGTGCGATCAGTGCGATTGGCGCGAATTGGCCGAGGCGACGGTCACGCTGCCCTTCATGCCGGCGTCGTAGTGGCCGGGCTGCAGGCAGCCGAATTGCACCGTGCCGGCCTGGTCGAACTGCCACAGCAGTTCGCCGCGCTTGCCGCCGTCCAGCGTGATCTGGTTGGCGTCGGCGTGTTCCATGTCGGGGTTCTTCAGCATCGCCGCATAGTGGGCCTTGAGCTCGTCGGCGCTGCCCAGCACCAGCTCGTGACGCAGCTTGCCGCTGTTGGTGACGACAAAGCGGATGGTCTCGCCTTGCCTGACCTGTACGCTGGCGGGCGAAAAGCGCATGCCGTCGCTCATGTCGACCCGGACGGTGCGCGCGGCCTGCCCGGCCTTGCCGGGCCGCCCGATGGCGCTGGCGTCGCCGGCGTCGGCGCCATGCGAATGGGCGCCGTGCTCCATGCCCACCATGCCGGCGGCGCAGGCGGGGAGCGCGGCGCTTGCCAGCAGCGTGGCGGCCAGCAGGCCGAGGGTGGTTTTCATCAGTGTCATGGTGTGTCCTTTCAGTGGTGTCGATTCAATATCAGTGCTGGTCATGTCCATGGCCCGGGTGGCCCGGACGCATCGCGGGCGCCGCCTGCGGGGCCGGCGCATCGCCGCCTTTCCATTCATGCGCCACGCTGCCGGCCGGTGCGCGGTACCAGCCGGGATCGCGGTAGTCGTTGCGCGCCAGGTTCCTGCGCACCTTCACGGTGCTGAACATGCCGCCCATCTCGATGGCGCCGTAGGGGCCGTCGCCGGTCATCATCGGCAGCGTGTTCTCGGGCAGCGGCATCTCCATGCCATCCATGGAGCCGCCCTTGTCGCCCATGACCATGTAGTCGGGGATCAGCCGCGCGATCTTGCCGGCCACCGCCGACTGGTCCACGCCTATCATGGTCGGCACGCCGTGGCCCATGGCGTTCATCGTGTGGTGCGCCTTGTGGCAGTGCAGGGCCCAGTCGCCCTCCTCGGTGGCGTCGAACTCGATGGCGCGCATCTGGCCCACCGCGATGTCGGCCGAGACCTCGGGCCAGCGCGAGGCCGGCGGCGTCCAGCCGCCGTCGGTGCCGGTCACGGTGAATTCATGCCCGTGCAGGTGGATCGGGTGGTTGGTCATGGTCAGGTTGCCGATGCGGATGCGCACCCGGTCGTTCTGCCGCACCACCAGCGGATCGATGCCGGGGAAGGCGCGGCTGTTCCAGGTCCACAGGTTGAAGTCCAGCATGGTGTTGACCTTGGGCACGGCCGCGCCGGGTTCGATGTCGTAGGCGTTGAGCAGGAACACGAAGTCGCGGTCCACCCGCATGAAGCTCGGGTCTTTCGGATGCGTCACCCAGAAGCCCATCATGCCCATGGCCATCTGCACCATCTCGTCGGCATGCGGGTGGTACATGAAGGTGCCGGCGCGGCGCGCGGTGAACTCATAGACGAAGGTCTTGCCCGGCGGGATGCCCGGCTGGGTCAGGCCGGCCACGCCGTCCATGCCGTTGGGCAGGCGCTGGCCGTGCCAGTGCACCGAGGTCGCCTCGGGCAGCTTGTTGGTGACAAAGATGCGCACGCGGTCGCCCTCGACCACCTCGATGGTGGGCCCGGGGCTCTGGCCGTTGTAGCCCCAGAGGTTGGCCTTCATGCCGGGCGCGATCTCGCGCACCACCGGCTCGGCCACCAGGTGGAACTCCTTGACGCCGTTCTTCATGCGCCAGGGCAGCGTCCAGCCGTTGAGCGTGACCACCGGCTGGTAGGGGCGGCCATTGGCCGGGGACAGCGGCGGCTGGGTCAGCGGGCTTTGCTGCAGCGGCGCCTCGGGCAGGCCGGCGGCGCCGGCGCGGGAGACGGCGCCGGCCGTCACGGCCAGCGCCGAGCCTTGCAGGAAGGCGCGGCGGCTGATGTTGGTGTCGCTCATGGTCGGGTTCCTTGTGGGGTGGCAGCGCTCACCGGGCCGCCCAGCGCCAGCTGCAGGCCGGCGTCGGCGATCCAGAAGTTGCGCTCGGCCTCGATGGCGGCGTTGACGGCGGCCGCTTGTTCGCGGGCATCGGTAAGCAGTTCGAACACGCTGATGAGCATGCCGTTGTAGCGCAGCAGGTTTTCTTCGGACATGCGGCGGCGCAGCGGCACGATGTCGTCGCGGTAGCTGCGCGCGACCTGCCAGGCATCCTGCCGCTCGCGCCAGGCCAGGCGCGCTTGCGAACGCGCGTCCAGCGCGGCGGCGGCGAGCCGGTTGGCGCTTTGCAGGTAGATCGCCTCGGCCTTGGCCACGCGCGCCTGGCCCCAGTCGAACAGCGGGATCTCGATGTCGACCTGGTAGCCGATCTCGGGCGCCTTGCCGCTCTCCGAGGTGCGCAGCGCGCCCAGGTCCAGCACGTTGACGAAGCGGGTGGCGCGCACCAGGCCCAGCGAGTCGCGCAGGCCGTCGAGCTCGGTGCGCGCGGCCTGCACGTCGAGCCGCTGCTGCATGGCGAGGCGTTCGACGTCGGCGGCCGGCTCGATCTGCGCGGGCAGCTCGGGCAGTCGTTCCGGCAGCCTGAGCGTGGGCGCCACGCCCAGCAGTCGCGCCAGCGCCTCCTGGTCTTGCGACGCCTCCCGGCGCACGCGCTGCAGGCGGGCCTGCGTCTCGGCGTAGAACAAGTGTTCGCGCGCGGCGTCCAGGCGGCTGGTGTTGCCGCGCTCGGCCATCTTCGCGGCCAGCTCGTGCGCCGCCTCGGCGGCTTGCCCGACCTGCTCCTGATAGGCCAGCCCCTGCTGCGAGGCGACCGCCCGGTACCAGGCCTGGCGCGTCTGCGCCGCCGTGGCCAGCACGCGCGCGGCCAGCTGCAGCTTGACCTGCTCGAAGCGGCGCGCCTCGATGCGCGCGGCGGCCGGCATCGTGACTAGTCTCATCAGCCCCAGCGAGAGGCTGCGTTCGATCTTAATGTCGTCGCCGGAATGGGTGCGGGCGAAGGAAAAGCCGGGGTTCGGCAAGCGTCCGGCCTGCACCAGGTCGGCCTCGGCCACGCCGAGCTCGGCGAACGCGGCCTGCAGTTCGGGATTGTTGATGAGCGCGATCCGGACCGCGTCATCGGCGCTGCCCAGTCGTCTGTCCGGCAGCAGTTGCGCCACGCGCGCCTGGCTGCGGCGGGTTTCTTCGGGCGTGCGGTTCCAGGCGGGAGCGGCGCCGAGCCTGGCTGCGGAGATATCCTGGACGCCGCCGAAACCGCCGTCCTCCGACAGCTGCGCGCAGCCGGCCAGCAGCGCGCAGGCGGCCAGCGCGCTCGCCCGCAATGGGCGTGAAACAATGGGGATCATGAAATCCTCGTCTGATGATGATGGTCATCCGCCGCGCATCAGGCGATGGCGCGACGGGGCAGGCGCACGCGAAGGTGCGCGTTGACGATCAGACGAAGGCAGGCGGGCGGTCGGGATTTTCCGGCAGGTAGCCGACGAAGCCGGAGGCCGGCAGCGCGATGAATTCGCGCGAGGGGAAGTCAGGTGCGGGCGGCGCGTTCAGCGCCAGCGGCAGCACCGCGCCGGTGGTGCAGGCGGCGCAGTAGCTGCAGGAAGCGGACTTGTGCTGGGCGTGGTGCGACAGGTCGTGTGCGGGGGATGCGTTCGCCGTGTCGGCGGCCTGCATGTCGTGGGCGGCCTGGTGCTCATGCGCATGCATCGCGGCCTGCATGTGCTGGCCATGTTGCGCGCCATGCATGGCGTGGACGTCCTGCTGCGCCGGCGCGGTGGTCTGCGTGATGGCTTGAGTTGTGGCTTGAGTCATGGCCTGTGTCGCGACCTGCGTCATGGCCGGCGCGCAGGCCTGCAGCGCCGCGGCGAAACCCTGCACGGGAATCGCCAGCGCCAGCAGCCACAGCAGGAAGATTTTCGCGCGCAGGATCATGCCGGCAAGTATAGCATCGGCGGCCGCTCAGCCTCGCGACGGCACGCCGCGCACCAGCCGCAGGCCGTTGAAGACCACGATCAGGCTTGCGCCCATGTCGGCGAACACCGCCATCCACAGCGAGCTCATGCCGGCCAGCGCGAGCACCAGGAACACCGCCTTGATGCCCAGCGCGATGCTGATGTTCTGCACCAGCACCGCATGCGTCTTGCGGCTCAGGCGGATGAAGTCGGGAATCTTGCGCAGGTCGTCGTCCATCAGCGCGACGTCGGCGGTTTCCAGCGCCGTGTCGGTGCCGGCCGCGCCCATGGCGAAACCGATCTGCGCGCGCGCCAGCGCCGGGGCGTCGTTGATGCCGTCGCCGACCATGCCGACCTCGCCGTGGCGCTCGCCGAGCTCCTCGACCGCCTTGAGTTTGTCTTCCGGCAGCTGGTCGCCGCGGGCGTCGGCGATGCCGGTCTGGGCGGCGATGGCCTGCGCGGTGTGGGCGTTGTCGCCGGTCAGCATGACCACGTTCACGCCCAGTCCCTTCAGCTCGGCCACCGCCTCGCGGCTGGTCGGGCGCACCGTGTCGGCCACCGCCACCAGCAGCTGGGGTTGCGCGTCGCGGCACAGCAGGGTGGTGGTCTTGCCTTGCTTTTCAAAGCCCTGCAGGCGCGCCTCCAGCTCGGGGCTGCACCTGCCCAGCTCGTGCACCAGGCGATGGTTGCCGAGGTGATAGCGCTGGCCGCCGATGCGGCCTTTCACGCCGCGTCCGGCCAGCGCTTCGAAGTCTTCCACCTCCTGCGGCGCGGCGCCTTCCTGGGCGGCGATGGCGCGCGAGACAGGGTGGTCGGAGCGCGCCGCCAGCGACACCGCCAGCCGCAGCAGGACGTCCTGGTCGGCGGCGGCGTCCAGCGAGACCACATCGGTCACCACCGGCTTGCCGAAGGTGATGGTGCCGGTCTTGTCCAGCGCCAGCGCGCGCAGCTTGCGGCCCTGTTCCAGATAGACGCCGCCCTTGACCAGGATGCCGTGGCGCGCAGCCGAGGCCAGGCCGCTGACGATGGTCACCGGCGTGGAAATCACCAGCGCGCAGGGGCAGGCGATCACCAGCAGCACCAGCGCCTTGTAGAGCCATGGATAGAACGGCGCGCCCAGCAGCAGCGGCGGCAATGCCGCCACCAGCACCGCCATGATCACCACGGCCGGGATGTACCAGCGCGCGAAGCCGTCGACGAAACGCTGGGTCGGCGCGCGCTGGCCCTGGGCCTGCTGCACGCTCTTGACGATGCGCGAGAGCGTCGAGTCGCCCTGGGCCGCGGTGACGCGCACTTCGATGGCGCCATGTTCGTTGATGGTGCCGGCGAACACGGCGTCGCCGGCCTGCTTGGCCACCGGGATGCTCTCGCCGGTGATCGGCGCCTGGTTGATGCTGGTGCTGCCGGCGGTGACCACGCCGTCCAGCGGCACGCGTTCGCCCGGCGCCACGCGCACGACCGCGTCCACCGTCACCTCGCGCGCGGGGACGCTGCTCCAGGCGCCGTCGGCGTTGCGCACCGTGGCCACATCGGGCGACATCGCCATCAGCCCGGCGATGGCGTTGCGCGCGCGGTCCAGCGACAGCGCCTCGATCATCTCGGCCAGCGTAAACAGCACGATCACCACCGCCGCCTCCGGCCACTGGCCGATGATGGCCGCGCCGATGACGGCCAGCGACATCAGGAAGTTCATGTTCAGCGAGAAATTGCGCAGCGCGATCCAGCCTTTCTTGAGCGTGCCCAGTCCGCCCAGCGCGATGCCCAGCAGCGCCAGCGCGATCACCGGCAGCGAACGCTCGTCGCCGCTGGTCCAGGCCACGATCTCGGAGCCCAGCGCGGCCAGGCCGGCCAGTCCCAGCAGCACCCAGCGCCTGGTCGGAATGCGGTAAGCCGCGGCCTGGTCGGGCGCATCGGCGCCGGCGGCGGCGTCGAGCGAGTCGGACTTGACGGCCGGGAGCATGTCCAGCGCCTTCAGGGTGGCGACGATGGGGGCGATGGACGGCAGCTGGTGCTGCACCGTCAGCTCGCGCTGGATCAGGTTGAATTCCAGCGCGCCGACGCCGTCCATCTGCGCCAGGCGTTCGCGGATCAGCTTTTCCTCGGTGGGGCAATCCATCTTCTGGATGAAGAACACCGCCTGCTCGCTGTCGCCGGCCAGGCGGCGCGCCGCCGGCATGGTTGCTTCCGGCAGGCTGGCGCTGCCGCAGCCGTGGCTGCAGCAACTGTCGACCGGCGCCGGCGCGTGGCTGTGCGCATGGCCGGCGTGATCGGAATGCGGGTGGTCGTGGGCATGGCTGTGGCCATGATCGTGGTGATCATGGTCGTGGCTGTGCGAATGTCCATGCTTGTGTTCGGCCATCGTTTTTCTCCTTCGATGCATCAGATCTGTATCCGGGGTATATTAAAAACCCTGGAGTAGCTACAAGGTCAAGCGAAGGAGTTCGAGATGGACACACTGAAGATCGGTGAACTGGCCGGCCGGGCCGATTGCCCGGTGGAAACCATACGGTATTACGAGAAAGAAGCGCTGCTGCCCGAGCCCACGCGTTCCCAGGCCAATTACCGGCTGTATGGCGAGCGCCATGTGGAGCGCCTGCAGTTCATCCGCCATTGCCGCTCGCTGGACATGACGCTGGACGAGGTGCGCGAGCTGCTGCGCCTGCGCGACGCGCCCGAGCAGAACTGCGGCGAAGTCAACGCGCTGCTGGACAAGCATATCGGCCACGTGGCCCAGCGCATCGAACAGTTGAAGGGCTTGCAACAGCAACTGCACGCCTTGCGCGCACAGTGCGACGCCGACCAGCCGGCGCGCGATTGCGGGATCCTGCAGGGGCTGGCCAACCTGCCCGATGACGTCAAGCCCGCCAACCTCGGCAGCCATGGCGGCGGCTGTCATTGAACAATGACGATGCGCTGAGCCCGCGCTGAGCCGATTCGTCGATACGCAGCCGCGCTCCCGTTGAGGCAGGGCGCAACACCGCCGGCGCCCCGCGCTCAGACGCGGCGCCCGCGCAGGCGACGTCAGCGCGCCAGCCAGGCCATCACTTCGCCGATCACTTCGTCCGGTTTTTCCCGTTGCGGGAAATGTCCCGCCCCCGGGATCAGCACGCGCCTGTAGGCGTCGCCGAACAGTTTTTCCTTGCCCTCCGAGGTCACCGGATGATTGGCGCCGTCTTCGGCGCCGTGCAGCATCAGCGTCGGCACCATGATGCGCGGCGTCTGCGCCAGTTTCGCGTCCAGCGCCGCATAGGCCGGGTCGCCCTCGGCGAAGCCCCAGCGGTGGCGATAGGAGTGCAGGCAGATATCGACCCAGTCGGGATTGTCGAAGGAGGCGGCGGTATTGGTGAACTCGCTCTCGGCGAAACTCCAGGACGGCGACCAGGTATTCCACATGAAGCGGGCGAAGGCGCGGCGGTCGCGCACCAGCTCGTCCTCGCCGCGCCCGGTGGCGAAGAACCAGTGGTACCAGTAATTGCGCGACTGCTGCAACGAGAGTTGCTGGTCCGGCGTATTGGTGCCCCAGCCGACCGAGAGCGTGATGCAGTGCGCGATGCGCTCCGGCGTCTGCGAGGCCGCGATGTAGGCGGCGCGCGCGCCCCAGTCGTGGCCGATCAGCGAGTAGCGCTGCAGGCCGAGGGCGTCGACGAAGGACATCAGGTCGGCCCCCAGCGCGGCCAGCTGGCCGCTGCGCGGGGTGGTGTCGGACAGGAACCGGGTCGGCCCGTAGCCGCGCAGGTAGGGGCGGATGACGCGATAGCCGGCCGCGCGCAGCGGCTTGAGGAAGTAATCCCAGGTGCGCACGTCATCCGGCCAGCCATGTGCCAGCACCACCGGCGGGGCGTCGGCCGGCCCGCTTTCCTCATAGCCGATGCGCAGCTTGTCGGTGTCGATGAAACTCAGATGATTGGTCTGGGGCATGGCAGGCGGTCTCCGGTGGATGCGGTGTGGCTTGCGGGAAAATTACCTTTTCCTGGTAACCATCATGGCAGCAGCGCCACTGGCCCGCAATGGCAAAAGAACAGGCTGCGATGAAATTTACTCATGTCCACCGCAGCATAGCGCCTTCCGCGCATCCTTGCCGGGAGCGCTTCAGGCGCCGGTCTTGCCGAGGATGCGATCCATCATCCACGCGGTATGCGCGGCGCTGTCGCCGCAGGAGGGATGGCGCGCGCCGCCTTGCAGATGCGTGCGCATGTTGGCCACGTGGTGCTGCTGGATGTGCTGCGGATGGGGAATCTCCAGGCGTTCGCCGCCGTCGGCGGTGCTCAGCTGCAGCGCATGCTCGTCGAAGACCGAAAACGTGATCTTGCCGGCGCTGCCGGTGATCTCGACGCGATCGGCGCGCTCGAAGCTGCCGAAGTGCCAGCTGCCGCTGCCGGTGACGCCGCTGCGATAGCGCCAGGCCGCGCTCACCGCGTCGCATGCGGTATAGAGGCCTTGCTGGTTGGCGCTGCTGCCGTCGGCCTGCGCCACCTCGCCGAAGAAGTGCGAGAACAGGTTCAGGCCGTGGCTGGCGAGGTCGTCGAAGTAGCCGCCCGGCGCGATGCGCGCGTCGGTGCGCCAGCGGTAATGCCCGGCCAGGTCGTCGGGGCCGGGCGTGCGCGCCAGTTGCCAGTGGATGTGGCGCGGCGCGCCGATGCGGCCCTCGGCCAGCCAGGCGCGCACCTGCTCGAAGCGCGGCAGCGAGCGGCGATAGTAGGCCACGAACAGCGGCAGGCCGGCCTTGTCGAAGGCGTCGAGCATTGCCAGGCATTCGGCGTGGCTGGGCGCCATCGGCTTTTCCACGCAGCAGGGTTTGCCGGCGGCGGCGACCTTGAGCGCGTAATGCAGGTGGCTGTCGGGCGGAGTGGCGATGTAGACGGCGTCGATGCCGGGGTCACGGATGAGCGCCTCGGCGTCGTCGAACCAGCGCGGCACGCCATGGCGCTGCGCGTAGTCGGCCGCCAGCGCGGCGTCGCGCCGCATCACCGCGGCCAGTTCGAAGCCGGGCGTCTGCTGGTAGGCCGGGCCGCTCTTGCGCTCGGTGACGGCGCCGCAGCCGATGATGCCCCAGCGCAGCGCGCTCATGCGTGTTCCCCGGCGATGCCGCAGCAGTCGTGTGCGCTGCCCAGCGCGTCGAGGATGGGGCAGTCGGGGCGGTTGTCGCCGTGGCAGTCGTGGGCCAGCTTTTCCAGCGTCGTTTTCATGGCCTGCAGCTCGCGGATGCGCTGGTCGAGTTCGCCGATGTGGCTCTCGGCCAGCTGCTTGACCTTGCGGCTGGAGCGCGACTGGTCCAGCCACAGACCGATCAGGTCGGCGATCTGCTTCATTGAAAAGCCCAGCTGGCGCGCCTGGCGGATGAAGCGCAGCAGGTGCACGTCGCGTTCGCTGTAGACGCGGTAGCCGGCGTCGGTGCGACCGGCCCGGGGGATCAGTCCGGTCTCTTCGTAATGGCGGATCATCTTGGCCGAGACGCCCGAGGCGGCGGCCGCTTCTCCGATGTTCATGCTTGCTCCTTCGCAGGGGTGTGCGCTTGCCAGCGGCGCAGCAGCAGGGCGTTGCCGACCACGCTGACGCTGGAGAAGGCCATCGCCGCGCCGGCCAGCATCGGATTGAGCAGGCCGAAGGCCGCCAGCGGGATGCCGACCAGGTTGTAGATGAAGGCCCAGAACAGGTTCTGGCGGATCTTGCCATAGGTGCGGCGCGAGATGTCCACCGCGTCCGCCGCCAGGCCCGGGTCGCCGTGCATCAGCGTGATGCCGGCTGCCTGCATGGCCACATCGGTGCCGGTGGACATGGCGATGCCCACGTCGGCCGCGGCCAGCGCCGGGGCGTCGTTGATGCCGTCGCCGACCATCGCCACCACGGCGCGCTTGCCGTCCTTGCCGTTGCCATCGCCGTCACCGTTGCGCAGCGCTTCGACGGCCTTGGCCTTGTCGGCCGGCAGCACTTCCGCGCGAAAGTCGGAGATGCCCAGCGCCTGCGCCACCTGCTGCGCCGCGCCGCGATTGTCGCCGGTCAGCATGACGGTGGCGATGCCCAGCCTGCGCAGCGCGGCCATGGCCTGTTTCGCGCCCGGCTTCACTTCGTCGCCGAAGGCCAGCAGGCCGAGGATGTCGGTGCGTGCGCCGTCCTGTTGCGCCAGCCATGACAGGGTGTGGCCCTGCGCCTCCAGTTCGGCGGCGCGCGCCTGCAGTTGCTGCATGTCGGCCTGCAGTTCGCGCATCCAGCGTCCGCTGCCCAGCAGCAGCCGGCGGTCGTCGACCACGCCTTCGATGCCGCGTCCGGCGACGCTGCGCACCTCGCTCGCCTGCAGCGCCTGCACATCCTCGCGCTGCGCGGCGGCATCGGTCACCGCACGCCCCAGCGGATGTTCGCTGCTGGCCTGCAGCGCGGCGGCCAGCGCCAGCAGGCGCCCAGGCTCCCCGTCGACGGCCAGCAGTTCGGCCAGGCGCGGACGGCCCACGGTCAGGGTGCCGGTCTTGTCGAAGGCGATCACCTCGATGCGATGGGCGATCTCCAGCGCCTGCGCATCCTTGATCAGGATGCCGTGGCGCGCCGCCACGCCGGTGCCGGCCATGATGGCCGTCGGCGTGGCCAGGCCCAGCGCGCAGGGGCAGGCAATCACCATCACCGCCACCGCGTTGAGCAGCGCCTGTTCCCAGTTGCCGACATACAGGCCCCAGCCCAGCAGGGTGAGCAGCGCCAGCGCCAGCACGGCCGGCACGAACACGGCGCTGACGCGGTCGACCAGGCGCTGGATCGGCGCCTTGGCGGCCTGGGCCTGTTCCACCATGCGCACGATCTGCGCCAGTACGGTCTCGGCGCCGATGGCGGTGGTTTCGATCAGCAGCACGCCTTCGGCATTGATGGCGCCGGCGGCCACCTTGTCGCCGGGCTCCCTGGCCTGCGCGCGGCTTTCGCCGGTCAGCATGGCCTCGTCCAGGTGGCTGCGGCCCTCGCGCACCACGCCGTCGACCGGCACGCGCTCGCCGGCGCGCAGCACCACCAGGTCGCCCACGCGTACTTCGGCCAGCGCCACGTCGATGTCCCGGCCTTCGCGGCGCACGCGGGCGCGATCGGGGCGCAGCGCATTGAGGGCCGCGATGGCGTCGGCGGTCTGGCGCTTGGCGCGCGTCTCCAGCCATTTCCCCAGCAGCACCAGCGTGATCACCACGGCCGAGCTTTCGAAGTAGAGGTGGGGCGCGGCCATCTCATGGCCGTTCATCGCGGGCGCGCCCAGCCATTGGTATAGCGACAGCCCGTAGGCGGCGCTGGTGCCCAGCGCCACCAGCAGGTCCATGTTGCCCGACAGCGCGCGCGCCGCGCCCCAGCCGGCGCGATAGAAGCGCCAGCCCAGCCAGAACTGCACCGGCGTGGCCAGCAGCCATTGCCACAGCGGCGGCAGCTCCAGCCTGAGGCCCAGGGGCATGAGCAGCATCGGCAACACCAGCGGCAGCGACAAGGCGCCCGCCAGCGCGACCGGCCACCAGGAGGGCAGGGCACTCGCGCCCCTGGCTTGGGCAGCGACGCCGGCCGCCACATGCGGTGTGGCCTGGTAACCGGCCTTTTCGACGGCGGCGATCAATTGCGGCGCGGCGATCTCGCCCAGCGTGGCGATGCTGGCGCGCTCGGTGGCGAGATTGACGCTGACCTCCGACACCCCGGGCACTTTCCTGAGCGCCTTCTCGACCCGCGTGACGCAGGAGGCGCAGCTCATGCCGGCGATATCGAGCTCGACATGGCCGGCCTTGACGCGATAGCCGGCCTTCTCAATGGCGGCCGCCAACTGAGCCGCCTCGACGGTGGCGGCGGCATGCGCGGTGGCGCGTTCGGTCGCCAGGTTGACGCTGGCGTCGGCCACGCCCGGTACGGCGCGCAGCGCTTTTTCGACGCGGTTCACGCAGGAGGCGCAGCTCATGCCTTCGATGTCGAGGCTGAACTCGCGGGGAGTCGGTGTGGATGCGGAAGTCATGGAAAACGCTCCGGAAGGATGAAGGTCATGAGGCCATCATCATCCTTCCCATGATGGTAAGGTCAAGGCACATTTTCGCACGGATGCGACAACGGGGCGCTTGACCTTGCCACAATGGGAAGGTTTAAGCTTGCGTCATCTCAATCCATTCCTGAAAGGAACCGTCATGAGCACCACCTTCACCGTCAGCGACATGACCTGCAACCATTGCGCGGGCGTCATCACCAAGGCCGTCAAGGATGTGGATGCCAACGCCAAGGTCGACATTGCCGTGGCCGACAAGCGCGTGGTGATCGACAGCCCGGTAGCGGCGCAGGAGTTTGCGGAGGCGATTGCGGAAGCGGGTTATACGCCGGTGGCCGCCTGAGAAACACTGTCGTCCCGACGAGAGGGGATCGCGTGGCTTTCGTTGTGCTTCGACGGCCGTTGAACGACGCTGGATCCTGACTTTCGTCAGGATGACGGAGAAGGAAGATTGGCTGTCGGGTCTCACAGGCTTCATCTGCGATCGATGAACTTAGCAAGACCATCGATATTCCTCCCACCGCCAACGCTTGCCACCACCTCCGTCATCCCGGCGAAGGCCGGGATCCGGCGACTTTTGCCGCGCCGCGGTCAGCTCACTTGCTCAACAAGCGCATCGCCCGTTCCAGCCCGTCGATGGTGAGCGGGAACATCCGGTCGTTCATCAACTGCCGGATCAGGGCGATCGACTGCCGGTATTGCCACAGGCCTTCCGGCTCGGGATTGAGCCATGCGAAATGCGGAAAGGCCGAGGTGAAACGCTGCAGCCATGCCGCGCCGGCCTCGGCGTTGTTGTATTCCACCGAGCCGCCGGGCTGCACGATCTCGTAGGGGCTCATGGTGGCGTCGCCGACGAAGATCAGCTTGGTGTCCGGCGTGTACTTGCGCAGCACGTCCCAGGTCGGGAAGCGCTCGGCGTGGCGACGGCGGTTGTTCTTCCACAGGTAGTCGTAGACGCAGTTGTGGAAGTAGAAGAACTCCATGTTCTTGAACTCGGTGCGCGAGGCTGAAAACAATTCTTCGGTGCGCGCGATGTGGTCGTCCATCGAGCCGCCGACGTCGAACAGCATCAGCACCTTGATGTTGTTCTTGCGCTCGGGCTGCATGCGGATGTCGAGGTAGCCGGCATTGCTGGCGGTGGCGCGGATGGTGTCGTCCAGCGCCAGTTCTTCTTCCAGGCCTTCGCGCGCGAAGCGGCGCAGGCGGCGCAACGCGACCTTGATGTTGCGCGTGCCCAGTTCGCGTTCGCTGTCGTAGTCTTTATATTCGCGCGCATCCCACACCTTGACTGCGCTGCGGTTGCCGCCTTTGCCGCCGATGCGGATGCCCTCGGGGTTGTAGCCGCCATGGCCGAAAGGCGAGACGCCGCCGGTGCCGATCCATTTGCTGCCGCCCTCGTGGCGCTCCTTCTGCTCTTCCAGCAATTCTTTGAGGCGGTCCATCAGCTTGTCGTAGCCGAACTTTTCGATGGCCGCCTTCTGCTCCGGCGTGAGTTCGCGCTCCAGCTTCTTGAGCAGCCATTCCAGCGGGATCTCGGGCTTCTTTTCGAAGATGGCTTCGATGCCCTTGAAGTAGGCGCCGAAGGCACGGTCGAACTTGTCGAAGTTGGCCTCGTCCTTGACCAGCGTCAGGCGCGAGAGGAAGTAGAACTCGTCGACCGAAGGGGCGATGACCTGCCGGTCCATCGCCTCCAGCAAGGTCAGGAATTCCTTGATCGACGCCGGCACGCCGGCGTCTTTCACGGTGAAGAAGAAGTCGATCAGCATAAGCGTCTGCGGCCGGTCGTCAGCGTCCCAGCTTGAACTGGAGATGCCGGCGCACCGACGGCCATTCGGATTCGATGATGGAAAACACCACGGTGTCGCGCAGCGAGCCGTCGGGCATGCGCTGGTGGGAGCGCAATATGCCGTCCTGCTTGGCGCCCAGCCGGGCGATGGCCGCGCGCGACTGCTGATTCATCCAGTGGGTGCGGAACTCGACGGCGATGCAGTGCATGTCTTCGAAGGCATGCGTGAGCATCATCAGCTTGCATTCGGTGTTGATGCCGGTGCGCTGGGCGCTGGCGGCATACCAGGTGGAGCCGATCTCCACGCGGCGGTTGGCCGGGTCGGCGTTCATGTAGGTGGTCATGCCGCACAGCGCGCCGGTGTCGAGGCGCCTTATCACGAAGGGCAGCATGCTGCCCTGCTGCTGGAGACTCAGGCGTCGCTCGATCTCGGCGCGCATGTTTTCCGGCTTGGGGATGGCGGTGTACCAGAGCTTCCACAGCTTGCCGTCGGAGACCGCGGCGATCAGCGCATCGTGATGCTCGGGATGCAGCGGCTCGACATTGGCGAACTGGCCTTTGAGCGTGATCGGTGACAGGAATTGCATGGCGGTCTCCCCGGGGCGCGGCGGTTGTGTGGTCAGCGGATCAGCGATTGTTGCGCGACATGAATACCAGGCGCTCGAACAGGTGCACGTCCTGCTCGTTCTTGAGCAGCGCGCCGTGCAGCGGCGGCACCACGGCCTTGTTGTCCTTGCTGTGCAGCGCCTCGGGCGGGATGTCTTCGGCCATGAGCAGCTTGAGCCAGTCGATCAGCTCCGAGGTCGAGGGCTTCTTCTTGAGGCCGGCGACGTCGCGCACCTCGTAGAAGGTCTGGAGCGCCTGGGCCAGCAGGTCGCGCTTGATGTGCGGGAAGTGCACGTCGACGATCTGCTGCATGGTGTCCTTGTCCGGGAAGCGGATGTAGTGGAAGAAGCAGCGGCGCAGGAAGGCGTCCGGCAATTCCTTCTCGTTGTTGGAGGTAATCACCACCAGCGGGCGATGCCTGGCCTTGACCATTTCGCGCGTCTCGTAGACGTAGAACTCCATGCGATCGATCTCGCGCAGCAGGTCGTTGGGGAACTCGATGTCGGCCTTGTCGATCTCGTCGATCAGCAGCACCACCGGTTCGTCCGCGGTGAAGGCCTGCCACAGCACGCCCTTGACGATGTAGTTGTGGATGTCCTTGACGCGCTCGTCGCCCAGCTGCGAGTCGCGCAGGCGCGAGACGGCGTCGTATTCGTAGAGGCCCTGCTGCGCCTTGGTGGTCGACTTGATGTGCCATTGCAGCAGCGGCCGGCCGAGCGCGCTGGCCACTTCCTCGGCCAGCATGGTCTTGCCGGTGCCGGGCTCGCCCTTGATCAGCAGCGGACGCTGCAGCGTGAGCGCGGCGTTGACGGCCAGCTTGAGGTCGTCGGTGGCGACGTAGTTCTCGGAACCGTTGAAACGTTCGGGGCGTGCGGAATGATCGGGCATGGGCGCGGTCCTTGGTGATGTCTCGATGCGGGAGGCCTGCATGTTCCGCAGTGCGGAACGGCTGCGGCGGATCTTGTTTTTTGCGCGACAGGCCGGTGTTGCAGCGCAAGACACAGGCTTGTCAATTTCATCGAGTATAAGGGAAAACCCGTCTTGCCTCAGGGCAGGTCCGAAGGGTTTTCGAGACGGTGGTTGAAATTTGCGGAGTCGCCCGTATATATGGGATTCCGCATGCATAACGCTTACAAGAGACATGAAATATCTGTTCTTCAAGATGCTGGTGGTGTGGAGACGAATGCGGCACGGCATGCAGGCGCGTTACATCGACCGCCATGATGTCGGCCGGCAACTCGAGGTCCTGATGGGCCGGATCGATCCGGGCGCGAGCTGGCATGAGCGCGCCAACTGGATGATCGACGTCGCCGAATGGCTGCGCCACCGCCCCGCGGTGTCGCTGCTGGACCGCCAGGCCTGGCACCAGGTGCGGCGCCAGCGGCTGGAGATCCTGCTCGACTGGCTGGACCAGCACCGCGATGTGCGTCGCACCGTGCAGAACGCGCTGCAAAAGACGCTGCGCGAAGCCACCGGCCCCGAACTCTTTTCCACCACCGGCCTGCCGCACGAGCCCGGCTTTTTCGGTGAACTGGCCGAGCGGCTTGCGCGCATGGTGCTGCCGCGCCATCTTTCCCCGACCGACCTGTCCTCGCTGTTTACGGCGATGTTCCCCGATCCGGACGATGCCGCCTGGCTGCTGGAGCTGGACAATGAACTGCTGGCGCGGCTGTGGAAGCTGATGGCCGACGACGGCATTTCGCACATGTACTGGCAGCAGATCGAGGAGGCCATCACCTACCTCACCACCACCGTGATCGCCGACGGCATCAGCCCGGCTTTCCGCCAACGCCTGGAACCCAAGACGCCGATGCGCGCCACGCCTTTCCTGGCGCTGCGGCGCGAGATGGAGTCCTGGCTGCGCGCCAATCCCTACGACCAGGGCGCGCTGCGCAGCGTGCGCATGCTGGTGGCGGTGTGCCATGCGCAGACCGACCGCATCTATGCCCACCTCGACGAATACGGCGTCTCGGTCAGCCTGGTGTACCGGGTCGAGCGCATGCGCGCGCACCTGCAGCGCATCGGCCGCCTGATCGACGTGCGCGCCACCGCGCCCGGCGAGACGGGGGCAGGGCGGGTGCAGTTGCTGCTGGCCGATCTGATCTCGGCGCACCACAACCGCGGATCGGTGCGCGGCCTGATGCGACGCAGCTTCGCGCTGCTGGCGCGCAAGATGGTGGAGCGCAACGCCGATCACGGCGAGCACACCATCGCGCGCGACCGCGCCGGTTACGCCAAGGTGCTCAAGGGCGGCTTGCTGGGCGGCGTGGTCATCGCCGGCACGGCATTGCTGAAGATCACGCTGGCCAAGCTGGGCATGGTGCATTTCTTCGAAGGCGCCGCCGCTTCGCTGAACTACGCGGTGAGCTTCTTGCTGATCGCCGCCGTGGGCGGCGTGCTGGCCACGCGCCAGCCGGCCGTAACCGCGCCGGCGCTGGCCTCCCGGATGGGAGAGCTCGACGCCGAAGGCATGCGCGACCTGCAGGCCGAATCGTGCCGGCTGCTGCGTTCGCAGTCGGCCGGCATCTTCGGCAACCTGCTGACGGTGATTCCGGTGACGGCGGCCTTGTGCGCGCTGGGCTGGTTCGGTTTCGGCGCGATGCCGATGACGGCCGAGCAGGCGCGCGGCGCGATCGCCTCGCTGTCGCTGGTCGGCCCCACGCCGCTGTACGCGGCGCTGACCGGCTTGCTGCTATGGCTGGCTAGCCTGGCCTCGGGCTTCGCCGACAACTGGTTCGCGCTGCGCCGCGTGCGCGAGGTGGTGTCCAACCATCGCCGCCTGGTGCATGGCCTGGGCGCCAAGCGCGCCGAGCGCTGCGCGGCCTGGCTGGAGCGCAATGTCGCCACCATCGCCGGCAGCCTGACGCTGGCGCTGCTGCTGGGCATGGCGCCGGTGCTGGCGGCCTTCTTCAGCCTGCCGCTGGACATCCGCCAGGTGACGCTGGCGGCCGGCACGCTGGCGGCGGCCGTATTCAGCCTGGGCTGGCAAACGCTGGCCACGCCGGAGTTCTGGCTGGCCGCGGGCGGGGTAGCGATCACCGCGCTGCTGTCGGTGGCCGTGGCGTTTGCCTGCGCGCTGGGGTTGGCCCTGCGTTCGCGCGACCTTCCGCGCCGCATGCGGCGCTTCGCCATGCGTGCGGTGTTGCGCCGTTTCGTCGTCGCGCCGGCGTTTTTCATCCTGCCCGAACGCGCCGATGCGGCAGCGCAGGATGATGCCGATGACGAGGATGGGGAGGACGATGACGACGACGACGAGCGCCGCGGCGACTCCGCAGAACATCCCGGCGAGCCCGGCGCGTACGCCGCCGGCGTGCGCGCGGGGCGCGAGCGGGAGGCGCTTCCCGAGGCCTTGCGTCGCCATGCATGACTGTTGAATTAATGCCAATGCAATACCTGTAATATTGCAGCGCATATATTTGTCAAAACACCCTGTAGCCCGCTTCCGGCGGGCTGTTGCGGCCGATTCGCAGGGCTTTCCGGCGGGGATGACCATGCCGGGTTTATTGGGTTAGAATCAAACGGTTTTTTGCGTAAGCAGGGGGAGTGGAGAGACAAGCTTAAGCCGAAACAACGGTTGAGCCATAGCAGAACAGCCAAACCTGCCGAACCAGAAGCAAGCCAACGAGCGCGACTGCAGTTTGCTCCGGTAGCAACAAGATTCGTTTCGTTTAAGTCCAATTTACCTACCCTGCTAACATGAAAAAACACCTTGTGTTTCTTGCATTGGCTGGCGTCATCGGCTGCGCGTCCGCGGCGGACATCGTCGGCAATGCCAAGGCCGCCGAAAACAAAGTCTCCATGTGCATCGGCTGCCATGGCATCCCCGGCTACAAGGCCACCTTCCCCGAGGTCTACCAGGTTCCCATGCTGGGCGGCCAGTCTCCCAAGTACATCGAAAACGCCTTGCGCGCCTACCAGAAGGGCGAGCGCAAGCATCCGTCGATGATGGGGATCGCCGCCAGCCTGTCGGACCAGGATATCGCCGACCTGGCCGCCTACTATTCGCAGCAGAAGTGAGGGGACGCACAAGATGAAAAAGATTCTGAACCGTTCGTCGGCGCTGCTGGCCGTCCTGTCGGCCCTGGCGCTGCAGGCGCATGCCGCCGACATCGCCGCCGGCCGCGCGCTGGTCGAGAAATACAATTGCGCGTCCTGCCACGGCAAGGACTACAACTCGCCGATCGACCCGTCCTATCCCAAGCTGGCCGGCCAGCATGCCGACTACCTCAAGCACGCGCTGACGGCTTATCGCCGCGGCGATACCGCCATGAACGGCCGCACCAACGCCATCATGTCGGCCCAGGCCAAGCCGCTGACCGACAAGGACATCAACAACATCGCTGCCTACCTGCACAGCCTGCCGGGTTCCCTGGTGCTGGAGAAGTAAGCGCATTGCGGCCGTCTTCCGCGCCAATGAAAAAAGCCACGCAGTCGCGTGGCTTTTTTTCTGGCGATCCCATCCCAAGAGCGGGAGGCACGGCGCGCCGCGCCGGCGCTCAGCCCTGGGCGCGCCGCCTGATGCTTTCAATGTAGGCCGCGCCGTCGGGCGGCACGCCGCTGCGCTGCGCGTTCCAGATCATCTGGCCCAGGCATTCCATGATTTCGTGGTGGGCGTCGTGCTCCGAGCCGCGGCGCTGGGCCAGCATCTGGAAGGCCGCGCGGATGCCGGGCGGCTGGTCGATCGAGATCTGCTCGGTGATCGACAGGTGCATCGAGAGGTGCAGGAAAGGATTGGTCTGGCCGCGCTCGACGGAGTAGTCGGCGGCCAGCGCCTGTTCGACGTCGCCCAGGTCGTCCTGGTATTCGGGATGCTGCATGATCCAGTCGCGCGCGATGGCCTCGATCGGGGTCAGGACTTCATGGTGCCGGTGCTTGCGGTAAGCTTCGCAGAAGAAGCGGCGGACATCGTGCTGGGACGGATTGAAGATCATGATGCTGCGGGACGGTGATTCGGAAATGCGCGAAGCCTCTATTTTACGCCGCATCGGCCCTCGCTTCAGGGCCGGCGTCGAAACTCGCAAAAAGTCTTCACGGCCGGCCCCGGCCGGTTTGTCTTGCAGTAATATTCTTGCCGGAAGTCAAGATTCGCAGAAATCGACGTCGCAAAACCCGGCCGGTCCGGATCAGCTCGATCCGCCGCCGATGAAGGCCGGGCACCAAGAGGGGAGATCGCATGCGTCTTGCAGGAGGCTGGTTGCCACACCTGATGTCCTGCCGTTTGCGCCGGCGCCTGGCCGCCGTCGGCCTGTTGTTGGCGGCCAGCTGCGCGGTCGGCGCACAGGCGCGCCCGCTGGTCGGTCGCCCGGCCGCCGATGCCGTTCCGGCCGCGGCGGCAGCGCAAGCCGATGACGACGCCACCTTGCTGATCGGCTTTGCCGGTCCGCTCACCGGACCCTCCGCGGGGGTGGGCAAGAGCATGCAGAACGCGGTGCAACTGGCGGTGGACGAGGCCAACCGCAAGGGCCTGCGCATCGCGGGCAAGAGCTACCGGCTCAAGATGACGGCGCAGGACGACCGCGCCGACCCCGCCACCGCGGAATACGTGGCGCGCTACCTGGTCAGCCAGCGCGTGGTCGGCGTGGTCGGCCACTGGAACAGCGGCGCCAGCCTGGCTGCCGCGCCGATCTACCATGCCGCGGGCGTGATCCAGGTGTCGCCCGCAACCATGAGCCGCAAATTCACGGCGCAGGCCTATCCGGCGGTATTTCGCACCATCCCCAACAACGACAGCGTGGGCCAGTTCGCGGCCGAGTACGCGGTACGCAAGCTGGGCGTGAAGACGCTGGCCACCATCGACGACCGGACTCCGTTCGGCCAGGGCCTGGCCGAGCAGGTGGCGCGCACCGCGCGCGAGCTCGGCGTGGAAGTGATCGGCAGCTATTCGGTCAGCGACAAGACCTCGGACTTCAACGGGCCGCTGCTGGCCATCCGCAAGCGCGCGCCCGACATGATCTTCTTCGGCGGCCTGGACTGGCAGGCGGGCCTGCTGGCCAAGGCCATCAAGCGGCTGAAGATCGACTCGCGCCTGATGGGCTCGGCCGGCACCGTGGGCCTGCCCTTCCTGATGCAGGCGGGGGCCGACGGCAATGGCGCGCTGGTGCTGGAGCCGGGCCCTGCGCCGGAAAAGATGCCGGGCTGGAAATCCTTCCGGCAGCGCTACGGGCAGAGCTTCGACACCAATATCGACCTCTACGCCACCTTCGCCTACGACGCCGCGCAAGCGCTCATCAATGCCATGCGCCAGGCCGGCGGCACGGACGGCGCGGCCATCGCGCTGGAGATGCACAAGCTGCGCTTTGCCGGCGTGAGCGGCACCATCGCCTTCAACGACGAAGGCGATCTGCTGCATCCGACCTTCACCATGTATGAGGTACAGGACCAGCGCTGGGTGCCGCTGTTCCAGGTCGGCGGCGGCACGCCGCGCTGAGATCGCGGCGCAAGGGAAAAGAAGGGCGGGAAGGGCTTACACGCCCTTTTGCGGCAGCGGGGTCTTCTGCCTGAATTCGCACAGGTCGGCGATCACGCAGTTCCAGCACTGGGGCTTGCGCGCGATGCAGGTGTAGCGGCCGTGCAGGATCAGCCAGTGATGGGCGTCCTGGCGGAATTCGGGCGCGACGAACTTCATCAGCTTGCGCTCCACCTCATCCACGTCCTTTCCCGGCGCGATGCCGGTGCGGTTGGAGACGCGGAAGATGTGCGTGTCCACCGCGATCGTGGGATGGCCGAAGGCGGTGTTCAGGACCACGTTGGCGGTCTTGCGGCCCACGCCCGGCAGGGCTTCCAACTCTTCACGCGACTCCGGCACCTGGCCGTCGTGACGCTCGATCAGGATGCGGCAGGTCTCGATGGTGTTCTTGGCCTTGGTGCGGAACAGGCCGATGGTCTGGATGTAAGGGATCAGGCCGTCCACGCCCAGTTTGAAGATCTTTTCGGGCGTATTGGCCACCGGGTAGAGCTTGCGCGTGGCCTTGTTGACCGAGACGTCGGTGGCCTGCGCCGACAGCAGCACCGCGATCAGCAGTTCGAACGGCGTGGTGTATTCCAGCTCGGTGGTGGGCGTGGGATTGGACTTGCGCAGGCGTTCGAAGATTTCGCGGCGTTTGGTCGGGTTCATGGACGGCTTTTTCTTGTGTCGTGGTCGGTCAGGACGCCTTGGGCGCGCTGTCCTGTTCAGCTTGCAGCTTCTTCAGGCGCGCGCGTTCCATCGCGGCCTGGATGATGGCTTTCTTGCGGGCCTGTTCGGCTTGCTGCTCGGGCGTACCGGCTTCGGCGGCTTCCACTTCCTTGAGCTTGGCGGCAGCCTTGGCGGCCAGGCGCGCGTCGTTCTCCTGCTTGTCGCGCTTGAGCCGCACGCTGCGCCAGTCGTGGCGGGCGCGCGCGGCGTCGGCCGCCTCTTGCGACCAGGCCTGCCAGCCGGTGCGGCCGGGCGTGGCGGTTTCCATGGCGATGCAGTCCACCGGGCAGGGCGCCACGCACAGCTCGCAGCCGGTGCACAGCTCATCGATGACGGTATGCATCTGCTTGGCCGCGCCGGCGATGGCATCCACCGGGCAGGCCTGGATGCACAGCGTGCAGCCGATGCAAGCCTGTTCGTCGATCACCGCCAGCAGGCGCGGCTGTTCCACGCCGTTGGCCGGGTTCAGCGGGATCACCGGCCGGCCCAGCAGTTGGGACAGGCGCGCGATGCCCTCGGCGCCGCCGGGCGGGCACTGGTTATGAGGGGCGCTGCCGTCGGCGATGGCCTGCGCATAGGGGCGGCAGGCCGGGTAGCCGCATTTGGTGCACTGGGTCTGCGGCAGCAGGTCTTCGATCCGGTCCGCCAGGGACGGGGCGGAGGACGGCGACGGCATGGACGATGTGGTGGCGGATGGCGACACGTCGGTAGGGCGGTTCAACAACGCAAAGGCGACATTATCCGGGGAAATCGGCCCGAAGTCATGCCGTCCGACAGCGGCCGGATGCGCCGGCGCAAGGCATCGTCCTTAGAACGACTCGTTATGAAGGGCAATCTGGCTGAACTTCGCACTTTTCCGGACATCCATTTCCAGAGCACCGGATGTCTCGCATCCGGATCCGAACCGGCATCGGCGAAGGCGCATCATGATCAAGTTCCCAGGCACCGCCGGCGGCGGGCGCTCCCTCGAAGTCGACTTCTTCCGCGGCGTGGTGCTGCTGATGATCGTGGTGGACCACATCTCGGGCAGCATGCTGGGGCAGTTCACCTTGCAGCGCTTCGCCATCTTCGACGCCACCGAGGTGTTCGTCTTCCTCGCCGGCTATGCCACGGCCGCCGCCTACACCTCGATTGCCGAGCGCAGCGGCAACGAGGCGGCGCGCTGGCGTTTCCTGCGGCGCGGCTGGCAGCTCTACCGTTCCTTTTTGCTGACGGTGGCGCTGATGCTGGCGTTGGGCCTGCTGTTTACGGCCCTGCGCCTGCATACGCCGACGCTGGACTACACCGACATCGGCACCTTCATCGACGAGCCGCTGCAGATCGGCAGCGAGATGCTGCGGCTGGCGCGCCAGCCCTACCTGTCGAGCATCCTGCCGATGTACATGCTGTTTGCCCTGGCTTCGCCGGTGATCGTGCCGTCGGTGCGCCGCCGCCCTTGGGTAACGGTGGCCTGCAGCCTGGCCATGTGGGGCGTGGCGCCGCTGCTGGCCCGGTTCCTGCCGGCGGTGACGCCCAACGGCTGGACCTTCAACCCCTTTGCCTGGCAGCTGCTGTTCGTCATCGGCGTGGTGTGCCGCCTGCATCCGCTCAAGAGCTATCAGCGCGAGGACGCGGACGCCGTCCTGCGCCGTCGCAAGCTCACCCGCGCGGCGGCGGCGGTGGCGATCGGTTTTCTCTGCATGCGCATGTTCGTCGAATTCGATCCCGGCCCGGTGTTCAAGCAGAACCTGTCCTCGCTGCGCGTGGGCAGCTTCATGGCCGTGCTGTGGCTGGTGGCGATGATGGTGCGCCAGGGCTGGATCCGCGAACTGGCCGACAGGTTGCCGCTGGTGGTGACGGTGGGGCGCAACGGGCTGGTGTGCTTCGTCTCGGGGACGATGATTTCGCTGCTGGCCGACATCCTGCTCTACCTTGCCACCGACGGCAGCCCGCGCAACTGGCAGGGCCTGGTGGCCGACATGTCCGCCATCGCGTCGATGCTGGCCATCGGCGTGGCCGCGCAGGCCTGGAAGGACTATCGCAAGCGCAGCAAGCGGGAGCGCGCGCACGCCGCGCATGCGCATTGATCGTGCGCGGACAAAAAAATCCGGCGCCGCACATCGGTGGGGCGCCGGATTTCTGTTTGCCTCGCCGCGATCGCGTCAGGCGTTTTCGCGGATGAAGGCGCCGATCTTGGGACAGACGATCTCGCGCCAGCGGCGGCCCGAGAAGATCCCGTAGTGGCCGGCCTTGGGCACCGTGAAGTGCTGCTTGCGGGTCTTGGGGATGCCGCTGCACAGGTTCTGCGCCGCTTCGGTCTGGCCGGAGCCGGAGATGTCGTCCAACTCGCCCTCGATGGTAAACAGCGCCACCGACTTGATGTCCTGCGGGCGCACCGGCTTGCCCTCGATCTTCCAGGTGCCGCGCGCCAGGTCAAAGTCCTGGAACACGATCTTGATGGTCTCGAGGTAGAACTCGGCCGGCATGTCCAGCACGGCGTTGTACTCGTCGTAGAACTTGCGGTGGTCTTCGGCCGAGGCATCGTCGCCGTCGCGCAGGTGCATGTAGAAGTCCCAGTGGCTCTGCGCGTGGCGGCGCGGGTTCATCGCCACGAAGCCGGCGTGCTGCAGGAAGCCCGGATACACCTTGCGGCCGAAGCCGGGGTAGTTGGCCGGCACGCTGTAGATCACGGTGTTCTCGAACCAGGAGTAGGGCTTTTCGGTGGCCAGGTCGTTGACCGACGTGGGCGACTTGCGGGCGTCGATCGGGCCGCCCATCATGGTCATGGTCTTGGGCAGCTTGGGATCGTTGGCGCTGGCCATGAGCGCGATGGCGGCCAGCACCGGCACGGTCGGCTGGCACACCGAGATCACGTGCACGTCCGGGCCCAGCGTGCGGATGAAGTCCTGCACGTAGTAGACGTAGTCGTGCAGGTGGAAGTCGCCTTGCTCGACCGGCACCATGCGGGCGTCGGTCCAGTCGGTGATGAAGACGTCATGCTCCTGCAGCAGCGCGCGCACGGTCTCGCGCAGCAGCGTCGAGTGGTGGCCCGACAGCGGCGCGACCACCAGCACGGTGGGCTGCCCGAGGGCGGAGATCTGGCGCGCCGACAGGTCCTTCTTGAAATGGATCAGGCGACAGAACGGCTTGGTCTCGACGACTTCTTCCACGATGCCGGTGGGCTTGCCGTCGACTTCCACTTCGTGGATGTTGAACTGCGGCTTTTCGTATTCCTTGGACAGGCGGTACAGCAGCTCGTAGCCGGCGGCGATACGCTGGGAGAAGGGAGTGTGGGCAAGCGGGGAAACCGGATCGGAAAACAGCTTGGCAGAGGTTTCCGCCCATTGCATCATCGGGTTCAGAAACGCGCGGTTGAGTTCATGCAGTTGATAAAGCATAGCTGACCTTTATACAAGCGCTGGCTGGCGGCCGTATCGTCCGGCGGGGTTCATGGCCCCGGCTTCAGGTCGGCGGCGAGCAAGCTTGTGCAACAAACGTTTGGCGGTGATTTTGCGCTGACACGGCCGCGTCAATCATTAAGTTGCGACTGTGTCAATATTGTCCGTGTTGCGACGCAGTAGGATAGCACGCTTGTCCGGGACTTCCCGGCGTTGGTAAGACCAAAGACAGAAAATCCCGAGGAAAGTTTGCGGCATTGCGACATGTTTATCGCAAGGCAATAAAAAAGCCCCTGCGTACAGGGGCTTTTTACCGTCCGGTGGGATGATGCCGTGCGGAAAACCGCCCGGCATCGCGCCATGGATCAGTCGAACACCGGGGTCTCGACGCCCAGGATCTTGTGCAGCTTGGGCGAGGTGGTGGTGTACTGCATGTGGATCTTCTTTTCCGGGAAGATATAGGGCGCGGCGCCGAAGGCGGCCAGCGCGGCTTCGTGGAAGCCCGACAGGATCAGCTTCTTCTTGCCCGGATAGGTGTTGATGTCGCCCACGGCGAAGATGCCCGGGACGTTGGTCTCGAACTTCTCGGTGTCCATCACCTTCAGCTGCTTGCGCTCGATGTCCAGGCCCCATTCGGCGATCGGGCCCAGCTTCGGCGACAGGCCGAAGAACACCAGCAGCATGTCCAGCGGCAGGCGGCGGGTGACGCCGTCGGCGCCGGTGACCTTGACTTCCTTGAGCTTGCCGTCGGCGATTTCGGTGCCGGTGACCTGGCCGACCAGGAATTGCATTTCATACTGTTCGCACAGTTCCTTCATCTTGGCCACCGATGCCGGCGCGGCGCGGAATTCTTCGCGACGGTGCAGCAGGATCACCGATTCGGCCTTGCCGACGAAGTTCAGCGCCCAGTCCAGCGCGGAGTCGCCGCCGCCGCAGATGACGATGTTCTTGCCTTCGAACTTGGCCGGATCCTTGACGCGGTAGAACACCTGCGAGTTCTCGAATTGCTCGATGCCGTCGACCTTCAGCGTGCGCGGCTGGAACGAGCCCACGCCGGCGGCGATGAAGATGGTCTTGGTGATGAACCTGGTGCCGGTGGAGGTCTCGACGTCAAAACGGCCGTCTTCGCGCTTTTGCACCACGGTCACTTCCTGGCCCAGGTGGAAGGTCGGCGAGAAGGGCTCGATCTGCTTCAGCAGGTTGTCGGTCAGTTCCTGGCCGGTGCACACCGGCACGGCGGGGATGTCATAGATGGGCTTGTCCGGGTACAGCTCGACGCACTGGCCGCCGACCACCGGCAGCGAGTCGATCACGTGCGCCTTGATCTCCAGCAAACCGAGTTCGAACACCTGAAAGAGACCGACCGGGCCGGCGCCGATGATGACGGCATCGGCTTCGATGATGCCGTCGACGGCAGCGCTCTTGACGTTGTTTTCCATGATTTTCTTGATATTCCTGTTTCAGTTCAGTTGAGAGGCTTTTTCACACTCAATTGGCTAGAGGCGGACGCCGGTTTGCTGTGAGATCAGTCTGCGGGCTGCCCGGGCCGTGAAGGCAGGCGTGCCGCGACGGTGAAAAGTCGGGAAGACCTCGTCTTCCGCATGGTCTTACCTGACGGTAAAACGCAAACGGCTGCGCATCTGGCTGGACGGTGCTGCTGCCTGGCGTGATGCGCAACCGTAATTCTGAGGGTATTGCCTGTGACGACGCTTGATGTGCCGCAGCGATCAGCGCTGCAGGTACTGCAGCTTGTCGGTCTTGTCCTTCCACTCTTCGGCCTCGGCCAGCGGGGCCTTGGTCTTGGTGATCGAAGGCCAGTTGCGGGCCAGTTGCGCGTTCAGGTCAATGTATTGCTGCTGGTCAGCCGGCACGTCTTCTTCCGCGTAGATGGCGTTGACCGGGCATTCCGCGACGCACACCGCGCAGTCGATGCATTCGTCCGGATCGATCGCCAGGAAATTCGGGCCTTCGCGGAAACAATCCACCGGGCAAACATCCACGCAATCCGTATAGCGGCAACGGACGCAGGAATCGGTGACAACGTGGGTCATAACTGTCCTATCTGTAAATTTTCTTAAAACCGATGGCTAACTGCGCCGCAATTGATGGCAATATGGCACGGTTAAAATCATTTCACAGCCGGTTTGCGTCACTGTTCAAGCCATTTCCGGCCGTCTTTCCCCGCCTTTCGGCGACCCCGGAAACACGCTGCGCAACCCGCTGCAAAGCCTTGTATTTTAAGGTAATTCGATTTTTCCCACAAATGAGGCTTATACAGATTACGTATAAGTAAATAAATAACTCAGCGATAGGACGCGCCGCCGCCGATGCCTTCCGGAATGCCGCAAACGCGCACGGGGCGGGGCGCAGCCACCCGCTGAGGAACCGCCCGAATCAAGAAAAGGATGTCCCGGCGTGAACGCTGAACAGCCCAAACAAGCATATCGTTTCCCCCTTCGCTCCCTGCTGGCCGGCTTCGGCTTGGTCACGGCAATCGGCCTGGCGCCTGCCGCCGGCGCCGCCGAGGCCATCCGCATCGGGGAGATCAACAGCCACAACAGCCTCTCGCCGGTGGGCCAGGCCTACCGCAACGGCCTGGCGCTGGCGCTGGAAGAGATCAACGCCGCCGGCGGCGTGCGCGGCCGCCCGCTGGAGCTGGTCGCGCGCGACGACGACGGCGACGCCGAGCAGGCCGCCCGCAACGCCCGCGAGCTGGTCGGCAAGGAGCATGTCGAGGTGCTGACCGGCACCATGCTCTCCAACGTGGCGCTGGCGGTTGCGCGCGAGGCCGCCAGGGGCAAGACCGTCTTTGTCGTGGGTGACGCGTTGTCGGATGCGATCACGCTGGACAAGGGCAATCGCTATACCTTCCGGGTACGGCCTTCGACCTACATGCAGGCCGCCATGCTGGCCGAGCAGGCGGCGCGCATGCCCGGCCGCCGCTGGGCGGTGGTGGCGCCCAACTATGAATACGGCCAGAGCGCCGTGGCCAGCTTCAAGCTGTTGCTCAAGCAAGCGCGCCCGGACGTGGAATTCGTCTCCGACCAATGGCCGGCGCTGGGCAAGATCAAGGCCGACGATGTGGTGCGCACGATGCGCCAGGCGCGCCCGGACGGCATCTTCAACGCCACCTTCGGCGACGACCTGCAGAAGTTCGTGCAGGCCGGCAACCGCCAGCAGCTGTTTTCCGGCGTGCGGGTGGTGTCCATGGCCTCGGCCGGCGCGCAGAGCCTGGATCCGGCCCAGAGCGAGGCGATCCGCGACTGGATCGCCATCGGCTACCCCTGGGACCAGATCGCCACGCCCGAGCACCAGCGCTTCCTCGAGGCCTATCTGAAGAAATTCAGCCAGCGTCCGCAGCTCTCGGCGGTATTCGGCTACACCACCATGATGGCCATCGCCGCCGGACTGAAGAAGGCCGACGGCGCCGACGGCGAGGCCCTGGTGGATGCGCTGCGCGGCCTGCAGCTGGATTCCCCGCTGGGCCCGATCGCGTTCCGCGCGCTGGACCAGCAGGCCTCGATGGGCGCCTTCGTCGGCCAGGTGTCGCAAAAGGACGGCCGCAGCAGCATGAGCAACTGGCGCTACCTGGACGGCGCGGCCTACCTGCCCAACGTCACCTACGTGCGCGGGCGTCGTCCGGCCTCGGCGATGAAGTGAGCGCGGCCGCCGGCTGTGGCGCCAGGCAGGCCATGGCGGACAAAGCCCCCTCGAAGCAGGGGGCTTTGCTTTTTTCGATCCGGGTTAAGATAGCGGGCGCGGCGCACCGGCGCCGTTCGGGCGGCCTTCATCGGCCGGCCTATCAACATGGCAGCATGCGGCCCGGCCGCATCCGGATTTCATGATCATCACATCCTTACTCGACACCGATCTGTACAAATTCACGATGATGCAGGTGGTGCTGCATCATTTCCCCGGCGCCCAGGTCGAATACAAGTTCAAGTGCCGCAACGAAGGCGTCGACCTCACTCCCTACGTGGACGAGATCCGCGCCGAGATCGCGGCCATGTGCCGCCTGCGCTTCAAGGAAGACGAACTGCGCTACCTGAGCAGCCTGCGCTTCATCAAGAGCGATTTCGTCGATTTCCTCGACCTGTTCCACCTGAACGAGAAGTACATCACGGTGCAGCCCGCGCCCGCGGGCAACGGCGAGATCGAGATCAGCGTCAAGGGCCCCTGGCTGCACACCATCATGTTCGAAGTGCCGGTGCTGGCCATCGTCAACGAAGTCTACTTCCGCGACACCCAGCGTTCGCCCGACCTGGAAGAAGGACGCAAGCGCCTGCGCGAAAAGATCTCGGTGATCACCGACGATGCCGAGCTGGCCGGCTGCAACATCGCCGACTACGGCACGCGCCGCCGCTTCTCGCGCAGCTGGCATGCCGAAGTCATCGACGAGATGAAGCAGCGCATGGGCACGCATTTCGCCGGCACCTCCAACGTCATGTACGCCATGCAGCACGGCCTGACGCCGCTGGGCACGATGGCGCACGAATACCTGCAGGCCTGCCAGGCGCTGGGCCCGCGCCTGCGCGACTCGCAGACCTTCGCCTTCGAGATGTGGGCGCGCGAATACCGCGGCGACCTCGGCATCACGCTGTCCGACGTCTACGGCATGGACGCCTTCCTGCGCGACTACGACATGTATTTCTGCAAGCTCTTCGACGGCGCCCGCCACGATTCCGGCGACCCGTTCGAATGGGGCGAGCGCCTGATCCAGCACTACCGCGACAACCGCGTCGACCCGTCCTCCAAGGTGCTGGTGTTTTCCGACAGCCTGGACTTCGACAAGGTGCGCGCGCTGTACCTGCGCTTCAAGGACCGCGCCAAGGTCGCCTTCGGCGTCGGCACCAACCTCACCAACGACCTCGGCTACACGCCGCTGCAGGTGGTCATGAAGATGATCCGCTGCAACGGCCAGCCGGTGGCCAAGCTCTCGGACACCCCGTCCAAGAACATGTGCGACGACCTGGCCTACGTGAATTACCTGCGCCAGGTGTTCCAGATCAAGGGCTGAGGCGGGCGCCGGGCAGAGATGCCCGGCGCACAGTTGAAAGTTTTTGCCGCCGGCCCGTTTGCGTCCGTGGCGCGCGGCCCGGCTGCTATAGTGTGGCACCTCTTCGCCACTCTTTGCCTTCTAGCCGGGACGACATTGCAGACCAGAGCCGCCTTTACTACCGCCATTGCCTCCCTGGGCTTCGCCTTTCCCTTGCCGGGACTGGCTGCCGAACTCGACGGAGCGGGTCTGTCCGTGGCATGGGCGGTGCCGTTCGCCGGCGTATTGCTTTCGATTGCCTTGCTGCCGTTGCTGGCGCCTTCGCTGTGGCACCACCATTTCGGCAAGATCGCCGCGGCGTGGGCGCTGGCTTTCCTGCTGCCGTTCGGCGTCGCGCAGGGGGCACACGCGGCGCTGGCGGTGACCCTGCATGCGCTGCTGGCCGAATACCTTCCCTTCATCATCCTGCTGACCGCCTTGTTCACCGTGGCCGGCGGCATCTGCGTGCGCGGCAACCTGCGCGGCACCCCGGCGCTCAATACCGGGCTGCTGGCGCTGGGCACGCTGCTGGCCAGCGTCATGGGCACCACCGGCGCGGCCATGCTGCTGATCCGCCCGCTGATCCGGGCCAATGACGACCGCCGGCATGTGGCGCATGTGGTGGTGTTCTTCATCTTCCTGGTGGCCAATGCCGGCGGCTCGCTCACGCCGCTGGGCGATCCGCCGCTCTTCCTCGGCTTCCTCAAGGGCGTGGACTTCTTCTGGACCGCGCGCCATGTGCTGCTGCCGATGCTGTTCCTGTGCGCTTCGCTGCTGGCGATCTTCTACCTGCTGGACCGCCATTACTACCTGAACCGCGAAGAAATCAAGCCGCTCGACCCGACGCCGGATGCGCCGCTGCACTTCGACGGCGGCATCAACTTCCTGCTGCTGGCGGCGGTGGTCGCGCTGGTGCTGATGAGCGGGGTATGGAAACCGGGCATCGCCGGCGAGATCATGGGCATCCCGCTGGAGTGGCAGAGCCTGGCGCGGGACCTGGGGCTGGTCGCGATCATCCTGTTGTCGTTGCAGCTGACGCCGGCGGCGGCGCGCGAGGGCAACGATTTTGGCTGGGGGCCGATGCTGGAGGTGGCCAAGCTGTTCGCCGCCATCTTCCTGACCATCGTGCCGGTGATCGCCATGCTGCGCGCCGGCGAGGAGGGCGCCTTCGCCGCCGTGGTGCGCGCGGTGACCGGACCCGACGGCCGGCCGGACGACGCCATGTATTTCTGGATGACGGGCCTGCTGTCGTCCTTCCTCGACAATGCGCCGACCTACCTGGTGTTCTTCAACACCGCTTCCGGCGATGCGGCCGAGCTGATGGGGCCGCTGGCGTCGACGCTGGCGGCGATTTCCGCCGGCGCCGTATTCATGGGCGCCAACAGCTACATCGGCAACGCGCCCAACATGATGGTCAAGGCCATCGCCGAGGAGCGCGGCATCCGCATGCCTTCGTTCTTCGGCTACATGGCATGGTCCGGCGCCGTGCTGGTGCCGCTGTTCATCGTCATGACCTTCATCTTCTTCAAGTAGGGCAGAATCGTCCTATCCGTCCATTCGAAAACAACGCAAAGAGACAGCCATGAAACAAAAGATCTTCGTATCCCGCGCCATCTTCCCCGAGGTGCTGGCGCGCCTGGAGCAGCATTTCGAGGTCCAGTCCAACCAGGAAGACCGCATCTATTCGGCCGACGAGCTGCTGGCCGCGGCCAAGGGCCGGGACGGCCTGTTCACCACGCCCAGCGAGCCGGTGACGGCCGCGCTGTTCGCCGCCAACCCGCAGTTGAAGGCGGTGTGCAACATGGCGGTGGGCTACAACAACATCGACGTCGCGGCCGCCACCGCCGCCGGCGTGATGGCCACCAACACGCCCGACGTGTTGAACGAAACCACCGCCGACTTCGGCTGGGCGCTGATGATGGCCACCGCGCGCCGCATCACCGAGTCCGAGCATTTCCTGCGCGCCGGCAAATGGAAGAAGTGGAGCTACGACAGCTTCGTGGGACCCGACGTGCACGGCGCCACGCTGGGCATCATCGGCATGGGCCGCATCGGCCAGGCCATCGCCCGCCGCTCGCTGGGCTTCGACATGCAGGTGCTGTACCACAACCGCTCGCGCCTGAAGCCCGAACAGGAAGCGCGCGCCAACAATGCGCAATATGTCAGCAAGGAAGAACTGCTGAAGCGCGCCGACCACGTGGTGCTGGTGCTGCCGTATTCGAAGGAAACCCACCATACCATCGGCGCCGCCGAGCTGGCGCTGATGAAGCCGACCGCGACGCTGACCAACATCGCGCGCGGCGGCATCGTCGACGATGCGGCGCTGATCGAGCACCTGCGCGCCGGCCGCATCGCCGCCGCCGGCGTGGACGTGTTCGAGAACGAGCCGGCCTTCAAGCCGGAATTCCTGTCGCTGACCAATGTGGTGTTGACGCCCCACATCGCCAGCGCGTCCACCCCGACGCGCCTGGCCATGGCCAACTGCGCGGCCGACAACCTGATCGCCGCCCTGTCGGGACAGACGCCGCCCAACCTGCTCAATCCGGACGTCGTCAAGGCCTGACATCCGGCCATCGCAATGAAAAACGGGCGCGCTTGAGGCAAGCGCGCCCGTTTGTCTTTCACGCCTGCGCCGCGAGGGCGCAAGGGCGCGGTCAACCCTTCAGGTCGTTGAACAGGTCGATGTACTGCTGCTGCGCATCGGCTTGCGCGGTGCCCTTGTTGGCGGCCCAGGCATCGTACTTGGCGCGCGCCACGAAGTCGGTCATGCCGGGGCGCTCGCCCTGCACGTCGCCGCTGCTGCCTTGCTTGTACAGGCCGTACATCTTCAGCAGCGTCATGTTGTCGGGACGCTCGGGCAGGGTCTTGGACTCCGCCACGGCGGCTTCGAATTGCTCTTGCAGGGTGCTCATGCTCGTCTCCTCCGGCCGCTCAGACGGCCAGCAGTTCGACTTCGAAGATCAGCGTGGCGTTCGGCGGAATCACGCCGCCCGCGCCGCGCGCTCCGTAGCCCAGGCCGGCCGGAATGATGAGCTTGCGCACGCCGCCCACCTTCATGCCTTGCACGCCTTCGTCCCAGCCCTTGATCACGTGGCCGGCGCCCAGCGGGAAGGCGAACGGGTCGTTGCGGTCCTTGCTGGAGTCGAACTTGCTGCCGGCGCTGCCGTCCGCATTCTGCAGCCAGCCGGTGTAATGCACCGTGACATGGCTGCCGGCCTTGGCTTCGTCGCCCGAGCCGACGTTGACTTCTTCATATTGCAGCCCGGAAGCTGTGGTGATCGTGGACATCGTGTTCCTTTCAGATGGGGATAATGTGCGGTCGTCGCAGCCGGCGGCCGTCCCGGCGAAAAGGATTCTGGCCTGTGCTTTTCGGGAGGACCGACGCACATGCTTTCGGGAAACTTTTTCGGTGGACGATGCAGCCCTTTTTCCTTGGTCTGGTGGGGCTGCAGGCCGCCCCGGCTGCGGGATGCGACCGGGACGGCTGGCAGTGTAAACCAAAACGGCGGAATTTTTGCAGAATGCGTCAGCGCCTTGTCAGCGGGATCGCATTGACATGCGTTAAGGTGCCAAGACGTGCCTTCCGCACGGTGAGAGCAGGCCCTTTTGTGTAAAGTTCGTCATGTTGCGTCGATTCAGTCAACTTTTTTCCGTTTCTCTCCGCGCAGCATGCGTATCGGCCGTCCTGGCAGCATCGGCCCAGGCCAACGTGGTGGTGGTGCTCAATTCCGGCGATGCCTCGGTGTCGCTGCTGGACCAGTCCAACCACAAGGAAATTTCCACGTTCTCGGTCGGCAAGGAGCCGCACCACCTGATGGCCACGCCGGACAACAAGTCCCTGATCGTGGCCAGCGCCACCGGCAACCAGTTGCTGTTCCTCGATCCCAAGACCGGTGAAGTCCAGCGCCGCCTGCGCGACATCATCGATCCCTACCAGATCGGCTTCACCCCCAACCAGAAGTGGTTCGTCGCCACCGGCCTGCGCCTGGACCGCGTCGACGTCTACAGCTACGACGGCACCGACCTCAAGTTGTCCAAGCGCATCCCGCTGGCCAGGACGCCCAGCCACATCGCCTTCGACAACGGCAGCACCACCGCCTTCATCACCCAGCAGGGCAGCGACCAGGTCAGCGCCATCGACCTGGCCACCCAGCAGGTGAAGTGGACCCTGCCGGTGGGCAAGCTGCCGGCCGGCATCATGATGACGCCCGACAACAAGTACCTGCTGGTGGGCATCATGGGCAGCGACTATGTGCAGGTCATCGACTGGCGCACCCAGAAGCTGGTCAAGCAGATCAAGACCGGCAACGGCGCCCACAACTTCCGCGCCCAGGGCGACAAGCGCTTCGTCTATGTTTCCAACCGCGTGGCCAACACCATCAGCGTGGTCGACATGCAGACGCTGGAGAACGTCGGAACCATCAAGGTGCCGGGCGGTCCGGACTGCATGGAAGTGACCGAGGACGGCAAGACCATGTGGGTGACGCTGCGCTGGATCAAGAAGGTGGCCGTGATCGACCTGGCCAGCCGCTCGGTCAGCAAGGTGATTCCGGTGGGCCGTTCGCCTCACGGCATCTATCTCTACAACCGCGCTCCCGACGTCTGAGAGGCGATGAGCTACCGGCTTTCAAGCAAGCAACTTCGCGGCCTGACCCTGTGCGCCATTCTGGCGGCCGGTCAGGCCGCGGCGCAACCGGCGTCAGCGCCGTCATCACAGGCGCAGTGCAAGGGCACGATCTACCTGAGTTTCGACACCGGCAGCCAGTCCCAGGCCGAGCTGATCGAGCAGACGCTGCTGCGCCACCATATCAAGGCCACCTTCTTCCTGGCCAACGAGAAGACCATCCACGGCGACTATTCGCTCGATCCCGGCTGGCAGCCGCTGTGGAAACGCCTGGCTGAAGAAGGGCACGCCTTCGGCACCCACACCTTCGACCACGTCTACGTCGTGCGCGATTTGCCCGATGGCAAGATCGAGGTGCGTCCGCAGTTCGGCGCGCAGGCCGGCAGCAAGCAGCAGTGGACGCCGGCGCAATACTGCGAGGAAATGACGCGCGTGGACAAGCGTTTCCAGGAGCTGACCGGGCGCAAGCTCGACCCGCTGTGGCGCGCTCCCGGCGGCAAGCTGACGCCCAACCTGCTCAAGGCCGGCGAGGCCTGCGGTTATGCCCACGTGGCCTGGGCGCCGGCGGGTTTTTCGGGCGACGAGCTGCCCAGTGATAAATTCCCCAATGACGCATTGCTGAAGAAGGCGCTGAACGGCCTGAAGGACGGCGACATTTTCCTCGCGCACATGGGCATCTGGTCGCGCAAGGACCCATGGGCGCCGGCGGTGCTGGAGCCGTTGATCAGCGGACTGGAGCAGAAGGGCTTCTGCTTCGCCACCTTGCGCGAGCATCCGGCTTACCGGCATTTGTTTGCCGGCGCCAAGGAACGCTGAAGAGCGACACCAGTCGAAGCGGGGCGGCCGTCGCCGGAGGGGCGGGGCCGTGAGCAAGACCAGAACAAGATTTGACCCATGATCCAGACCATTTCCGACCTCTTTGCCGCCGTCCAGGGCTGGCTGTTCGAAACCATCGTGCAGCCGCTGGTGTTTTTCATCGGCATGGGGGAGTTCATCGAAGAAGCCTTCACCGGTACCGAATGGGTGCTGGTGGGCCTGTGCGAGCTGGTGATCCTGTTCATCATCCTGCGTCCGCTGGAGGCGATGATCCCGGTCCACCGTTTTACCGACCCGCGCGCGCGCTGGAACGATTTCATCTACACCGTGCTGCAGCGGCTGGGCGTGATTCCCATCCTGGCCTTCCTGCTGCTCGACCCGGCGCTGTCTTACGTGCTGGAGGCGCTGCACCTCGAAGGCTGGGGCACCTGGAACCTCGACCAGGTCTGGCCGGGCGTGACCGATCTGGCGCTGGTCAGCTTCTTCCTCTACCTGGTGGTGCTGGACCTGTGCGAATACTGGTACCACTGGGCCCAGCACAACGTGCGCTGGATGTGGGCGCTGCACAGCCTGCACCACAGCCAGGAAAACATGAACCTGTGGAGCGACGACCGCAACCACGTGCTGGACGACCTGGTGCACGACATGTTCCTGGGCCTGGTGGCGATCCTGATCGGCGTCGAGCCCTCGCAATACATCCTCTTGGTCTCGCTGTCGCGCATGCTGCAAAGCCTGCAGCACGCCAACGTGCGCATCCACTTCGGCCGCATCGGCGAATACCTGCTGGTGTCGCCGCGCTTCCACCGCACCCACCACGCCATCGGCATCGGCCATGAGAGCCGCGGCCGCAACTCGCTGGGCGGGCACAACTTCGCGGTGCTGTTCCCGGTCTGGGACGTGCTGTTTCGCACCGCCCACTTCAGCCAGGGCTTCGCCATGACCGGCGTGCGCGACCAGCTGCCGCCGCCGGCCGGAAAGGGCCGCGACTACGGCCGCGGGTTCTGGATGCAGCAGTGGCTGGGCCTCAAGCGCCTGGTCGAGTTCACCCGCAGGAAGCCGCGCTGATGCGCCTGTTCCTGGCCTCCTTCGGACGTGCGCTGCTGTCGCAGCTGCATGTGCGCATGCTGTTGCTGACGTTGCTGCCGTTCGTGTTCTCGGTCGGCATCTGGGCGATCTGCCTGTGGCTGGGACTGCAGCCGATGATCGACTGGCTGCAGGACTATTTCATCGTCCACAGCGTGTTCGGCATTGCCGGCACGGTGCTCGGCTGGTTCGGCATGGGCGCGCTCAAGACCGTGATCGTGCCGATGCTGGCGATGTGGGCGCTGCTGCCGCTGATGATCCTGACGGCGCTGGTGTTCGTCGGCCTGTTCACCATTCCCGCCGTCGCCCGCCATATCGGCGCGCGCCACTATCCGATGCTGGCCAAGCGCCACGGCGGCAGCGTCTGGGGCAGCCTGTGGACCTCGCTGTGGTGCTTCGGCGTCTTTACCGTGCTGTGGCTCGCCACGCTGCCGGTGTCGCTGATTCCACCGCTGAGCTTCATCGTCCACCCGCTGCTGTGGGGCTGGCTGACCTATCGCGTGATGGCGTATGACACCCTGGCCGACTACGCCAGCCCGGAGGAACGGCGCATCGTGCTGCGCCTGCACCGCTGGCCGTTGCTGGCGATCGGCACCATCGCCGGCGCCATGGGCGCGGCGCCGACGCTGCTGTGGCTGGGCGGGGCCTTGTCGGTGATCTTCTTCCCGGTGCTGGCCGCCGGCGCGATCTGGCTCTACGTGCTGGTGTTTGTGTTCACCGGGCTGTGGTTCCAGTACTACTGCCTCGAAGCGCTGCTGCGCCACCGCAGCGGGCAGCCGCCCGATGCGCCGATGCCGGGCGATGCGTCCCTGAAGCCGGCAACGGATGTGATCGACGCCGGACCGCGCTGAGCCCGGCATTTGCATTCATCCCGCAATCGTCGGCGGGGCAGGGGGGAATCGGGCATAATCCCCAGAGTTTGACCAACCCTTTTGGCAGAGCAGACTCATGGCATTCGGACTCATCATCATCGGCGACGAGATCCTCTCCGGTCGCCGCATCGACAAGCATTTTCCCAAGGTGCTCGAACTCCTGTCGCAACGCGGCCTGCAGCTTTCGTGGGCGCACTACCTGGGCGACGAACCCGAGCAGATCACGGCCACCTTGAAGCGTACGCTGTCGGGCGGCGACATCGTCTTCTGCACCGGCGGCATCGGCGCCACGCCGGACGACCATACGCGCCAGTGCGCGGCGGCCGCGCTGGGCGTGCCGCTGGCCCTGCACCCGGAAGCGAAGGAAAAGATCCGCGAGCGCATCGCCGATACCTCGCGCGAAGCCGGCATCGAACCCAACTACGATGCGCCGGAAAACCTGCATCGCCTGAAGATGGGCGAATTCCCCCAGGGCGCCTCCATCATCCCCAATCCCTATAACAAGATTCCCGGTTTCTCCGTGCGCAACACCAGCGGCGAGGGCGCGCATTATTTTGCGCCGGGTTTCCCGGTGATGGCCTGGCCGATGTTCGAGTGGGTGCTGGAGACCAATTACAGCGAACTCTTCCATCGTCGCGCCTGGGCGGAAAGGTCGATGCTGGTGTTCGAGGCGGCGGAATCGACGCTGACGCCGCTGATGGAGCTGATCGAGGCCGAATTCCCGCTGGTGAAGGTGTTCAGCCTGCCGCATGTGGGCGACGAGAAGACGCGCCGCCACATCGACCTGGGCGTGAAGGGTGATCCGGACCAGGTCGGCCCGGCCTTCGAGAAGATGCAGGAAGGCCTGCGCCAGCTGAAGGCGGAATTCCAGATCAACGGCTGAGCCGGCCGCCGCCGGCGCTGCGCCGGCTTGATGCCGGATAAAAAAATGCCTCGGCGTTGCCGAGGCATTTAACGGTATCGTAGGAGGAGTCGGATACCGAGGAGACAATCTTTTCACGCAGGCCCGCAGTCACGGGCAATGGCTGACACTGCCATTGCCGGATGCGCGGCAATGCATGCGGAATCGATTGGTTTGCCGTTCAGGCCATCCCCTGGCCGCGGCGTGCGGCGGCTGCACAAGCGATGAGGTTCATCGCGGCGCCGCTGCAAAAATCATGAAAACTCAAACGGGATCGCTGGCGACGAAGCAGAAAAAGCGAACCGGGTGAAACTTCATCATAGACAAAAATTTCGGACCCGGCTCGCATTTTTGATGCAACAGCACAAACACGGTGTTTTAGCACCACCGTGCGTTGCCGCCGGTTATTTCCGGGCGGCCTTGGTGACCTTGGTCGAGGCCTGCGAAAGCTGGTCGACGGCATTGGTCACATTGGCTTCCAGCACTTCGGCGGCCTGCTTGGCGCTCTTGGTGAATTGCTCGTAGCCGGCGTTGAGGTTGCCGAAGGTCGACTTCAGCAGCGAAATGGCCTGCTCGGAGCCGGCGGGAGCGTTCTTGGAGGCTTCGTCGATCATCGAGATCACCTTGCGGTTGACTTCGGCGATCTGGGCTTCGGCGGTCTTGGTCAGTTCGGCCTGGGTGCTGGAGAAGATGCCGCTGAGGTGGCGGCCGTAGGCCACGGACTTTTCCAGCGCCGGCTGGGCCTGGGCCGAGGTCAGCGAGAAGAATTCCTGCGGGTCCTTGGCGGAAAACAGCTTCTGCGCAGCGGCATGGCTTTCTTCCAGCGAAGACTTGGCAGCCTTCAGGTTCAGGTCGACCAGTTTTTCCACGCCTTCAAAGGTCTTGCTGGCCAGCTGGCTGAACAGCGCGATCTGGGCTTCAGCGTTGGCCTTGGCTGCGGCGGAAAATTGCTCGGTGTAGGTCGTCATGTTGAAACATCCTTTGCTTTGATAGGTTGATGAACAAGGACTGTGACTACGGGTGATTGCTTACGGGCCGATCTGAACTGATGAGGGGATCTCCGATGTAATTTCTTATTGGAATATGATGCGTTGCACAAAACGATTCTAGTTTAAAAAGACATAAAGTCAATGGTTTCCATGCCATGAGAAGCGTAATTTTTAATGCAAGCTGACTCATGTTGCTTAAGTGGTGTTACCACTGGTGATCAAAGTCGAATTAGTTTGAAACCAGCTTGTGCTCAGGCTTGAAAAGTTACGTAACTGATCTTGAGTTTCTGCTCGCCGGGCAAGCAAACGTTCCGTTTTCACGATGCTGATATCCTGCGTCGCATCATCGCCGCGGGCATCGTTCCCCGGCGCGTCGTCCGAACATTGCCTTATTGAAAGTCCAGATTGAAAGCCTTTTACAGCGACCATTTCGTGCTGCCGCTGCCGCCCGGCCACCGTTTTCCGATGATCAAATACCGCATGATCCGCGAGGGCGCGGCTGCGGCCGTAGCCGGCCTGGATTTTCATGAGGCGATGCCGGCTTCGGACGGCGAGCTGGCGCTGGCGCATCATCCCGGCTACATCGCGCGCGCCGCCGCCGGCGAACTGAGCGCCGCCGAGCAGCGCGAGATCGGCTTTCCCTGGACGCCGCAGATGATAGAGCGCTCGCGCCGTTCTTCGGGCGCCACCATCGCCGCCTGTCGCGCCGCCTTCAGTGAGGGCGTGGCGGTCAACCTGGCCGGCGGCACCCATCATGCCTATGCCGACCGGGGCGCGGGTTTTTGCGTCTTCAACGACTCGGCGATCGCCGCCCGGCTGATGCAGGCCGAGCGCCGCGCATCGCGCGTGGCCATCGTCGACCTCGACGTGCACCAGGGCAACGGCACGGCCTCGATCCTGGCGCGGGACGATTCGGTCTTCACGCTGTCGCTGCACGGCGAGAACAACTATCCCTTCGAAAAGGAACGCAGCGACCTCGACGTGGCGTTGCCCGACGGCGTGGGAGATGAGGCATACCTGGCGGCGTTGCAGGATGCGCTGGCCACGCTGCAGGCGCGCTTCGCGCCGCAGCTGCTGATCTTTCTGGCCGGCGCCGACCCGCACGAAGGCGACCGGCTGGGCAAGATGAAGCTGAGTATGCAAGGCCTGGCCGCGCGCGACCAGGCGGTTTTCTCCTTCGCCCGCCTGCACAAAATCCCGGTTGCGGTTACGATGGCGGGCGGCTACGGACGGGACATCGAACAGACCGTCGCCGTCCACATACAAACGATAAGACTGGCCAGCCTCCACGCCGCAGGCTGGAACAACAATTAGATGACCTGGCCGCCGCGCGCGGCCGACCCCTGGAAGAAGAAATGATGCAATCCGCCGCCGGCAGCAGCCGGCAACGCCAGCTCATGGTGAGCCTGGTTCCCTTCGTGTTTGTGCTGATCTGGAGCACCGGCTTCATCGTCGCCAAGTTCGGTCTGCCGTACGCGCCGCCGCTGACCTTCCTGCTGCTGCGTTTCGCCGGCGTGCTGGTGGTGCTGCTGCCGCTGGTGCTGCTGTTTCGCGCGCCGTGGCCGCACGGCCGGATCCGCCATGTGGCGGTGGCCGGCGTGTTGCTGCAGGCGGGATACCTGGCCGGCGTGTGGTGCGCCATCAAGATCGGCATGCCGGCCGGCCTGTCGGCGCTGATCGTCGGCCTGCAGCCCATCCTCACCGCCTTCGCCGCGCCGCTCCTGGGCGAATCGGTGCGCGGCAGGCAATGGCTGGGTTTGCTGCTGGGCCTGTGCGGCGTGGGGCTGGTGGTGGCCAACAAGATTTCGCTGATCGGTCTGTCGACGGCCAGCATCGCGCTGTGCGTGTTCGCGCTGTTGTGCATCACCGCCGGCACGCTTTACCAGAAACGCTATTGCGCCCATTTCGATTTGCGCACCGGCACCGTGATCCAGTTCCTGGCCTCGGCGATCGTGGTGCTGCCGTTCGCGGTCGCCATCGAGGGGCTGGACTGGAAGCTCAGCCATGTGTCGTGGACGCCGCAGTTCGTCGGCGCCTTGCTGTGGTCGGTGCTGGCGCTGTCGATCGGCGCCATCTTCCTGCTGTTCGCGCTCATTCGCAGGAGCGCCGCCACCAGCGTCACCAGCCTGTTGTACCTGACGCCGCCGACCACCGCGGTGATGGCGTGGCTGATGTTCGGCGAGGCCTTCAGTCTGATCGGCGCGTTGGGCATGCTGATCGGCGTGATCGGCGTGGCTTTCGTGGTGCGCAAGTAGGCTTGTCCTTCACCAGCCAGTCCTTCAATCCTCGTCGCCGTTCGTATCCGGCATCAGCGTGACCAGCTTCAGGTCGGGCCGGTTGGCGACGCGGAAATTCACCTGGCGATAGCGCAGCTCGCCCAGCTGCGGATGACGGAAGCGGCGCTCGCCGCCTTCGCGTTCGACCACATCCTGCAGTCGCCACGCGCGCTTGAAGAGCGCATTGCGCGCCGACAGTTCTTCCACCATCGACGCCACCTGCGGATCGTCCAGCAGCTGCGCGCAATCGGCGCGAAACTCGGCCACCACGCGCCGCGCGCGCTGCTCCCAATCCACCGTCAGCGCTTGCGCCTCTTCCGTGCAGAACATGAAGTCGAGCAGGTTGCGGCTGGCCGCGCGCGCATCCAGCCAGCCGCCGAAGAGCTTGCGCGCGGCCGTGTTCCAGGCCACCGCATTCCAGTAGCGATCCATCAGGTAGGCAGGGGCGCGGAAGTTGCGCACCACCTCCAGTATCTCGGGCGCGATCGCCGACTCCTCGTCGTGCTCCGGCAGCACCGGATCCTTCTTGCCCGCCAGTTCGAACAGGTAGGCGCGCTTGGCGCGCGGCAGGTGCAGCGCCTCGGCGATGCGCGAGAGCGCCTGCGGCGAGACCGAGTCGGTGCGGCCCTGTTCTATCCAGGTGTACCAGGTCACGCTGATGCCGCACAACTGCGCGACTTCTTCGCGCCGCAGCCCGGGCGTGCGGCGCCGGCCGCCCAGCGCGAGGTGCGGCAGGCCGGCCTGGGATGGCGGCGTCTGCTCGCGCTGGGTCTTGATGAATTCGCCGAGGGCGCGGCGGCGGGCGAGATCGGTGTCCATGGGGAAGGGGAGTTGAGGTCGTTGGCTGTTGCTTTGGGTAATAGTATAAATGGCTAACTTGTAACAGGATAAAAAAACGCTAGACTGGGCTTCCTCATCCCTTCGTTTCACCTCACAACAACAGGAGCCAAAGCAAAATGCGCAGCCACCAACAGGTCGTGACAGAACAATTCGGAACCACCGCCGCCGCCTACCTCACCAGCGCCGTCCATGCGCAGGGCGAGGACTTGCAGGAGCTGGCGCAAATCGCCGCGTCCATTCCCGAGGCGCGCGTACTGGACCTGGGGTGCGGCGGCGGCCATGCCAGTTTCGCGGTGGCGCCGGTGGTGCAGAAAGTGATCGCCTACGACCTGTCGGCGCAGATGCTCGATGTGGTCGCCACCGCGGCCAGGGAGCGCGGCTTCGACAACCTGGTCGTGCGCCAGGGCAGCGCGGACAAGCTGGACTTCCCCGACGCCAGTTTCGACCTGGTGTGCACCCGCTTCAGCGTGCATCATTGGCGCAACGTGCCGCAGGCCTTGCGCGAGGTGCTGCGCGTGCTCAAGCCGGGCGGCCGCTTCATCGCCATCGACACGGCGGCGCCGGCCGACGTGCTGGCTGACACCTATGTGCAGGCCATCGAGCTCCTGCGCGACACCTCGCACGTGCGCAACATCAGCCTGAACTCCTGGCGCAAGCTGCTGGCGCAGGCCGGCTTTTCCATCGCCGCCGACAAGACCTGGAAGCTGCGCCTGGAGTTCGACTCCTGGGTTGCGCGCATGCGCACGCCGGGCGACAACATCACGGCGATCAAGGCGCTGTGGAACAGCGCGCCGCAGGAGGTGAAGGAGTACTTTGCGCTGGACGACAAGTACTCCTTCTCCATCGACGTGGCCATGCTCGACGCCCGCAAGGCCTGAGCGCCCGCCGCGGTCGCATCAGGATTTCCCTCCTCAGGATTTTCCCGTCAACGGCGCGCGCCCTCGCGCCGTTATCCTCTCCAATTCCCACGCATTGCCGCACCGCGCAGGGGATTTCCCAAAAGCATGCATCTGGCCCGGATATTCGCCTCTGTTATATCAATGGCGATGCCGGGCGCGTGTTTAGACTCGCTGGTATCATGCGTTGGGTTTTTGTGTTGGAGCCGGCCGGGAGGGCCGGCGGCAAATAGATGTGAATCAAGCAATAAATCGCCGTTTACATAATAAAAATACGAAGCCGCTCGGGGGAGCGGGGCAGGGCGCCAAGTAGAAAGTCGTTTAATTAAGCGCGCTAACTACTTAATTCTCTTGCGAAATTTCTGCTTTTTGCTACACTGCCAACGTTTCTCTTATGTACTATCCGGGTTAAATGGGGGAGATCCACCTATGATCAAATCAGCGCTGGCCATCTTTACAACGCTACTATTCATCCACGCTGGTTTGGCGCCCGCCAACGCCCAGACGACCACGACCGCCAAAAAGACCATCGTCAAGAAGCCGGTTGCCAAGAAAGTCGTCGCCAAGCGTACCGTCACCACCACCAAGACCGTTGCCCGCGGATCGCTGAACAATCGCGAGAAGCTGGTGCGCAAGGTCTCCGTGGTCAAGGGCAAGCGTCATGTGAGCTACCAGCGCGTCTCCGCCGCGCCGTCCGTGTCGCCGGTGCCGCCGGTCATGACCGCGGGCGATATCGCCGGCCTGAACATGACCCCGGATCCGTTGGCGCTGCGCTCCAATGTCGCGCTGGTGGTCGACCCGGCCAACTCCCAGGTCCTGTTTGAAAAGAATTCCGCCGTGGCCTTGCCCATCGCCTCCGTCACCAAGCTGATGACCGCGCTGGTGGTGGTGGAAGCGCGCATGAACATGGAAGAGACGCTGACCGTCACCGACGACGACGTCGACCGCGAGAAGCACAGCAGCTCGCGCCTGCGCGTAGGCGCCACGCTGTCGCGCGACGACATGCTGCACATCGCGCTGATGAGCTCGGAAAACCGCGCCGCCTCCGCGCTGGGCCGCAACTATCCGGGCGGCCTGCCGGCCTTCGTCGCCGCGATGAACGCCAAGGCGCGCTCGCTGGGCATGATGGAAACCCACTACGTCGATTCGACCGGCCTGTCCAGCCAGAACGTCGCCAGCGCGCGCGACCTGGCCAAGCTGGTGGTGGCGGCCTACAACTACCCGATCATCCGCCAGTACTCGACCGATCCGAAGTACATGGTCGAACCCAGCGGCCACGCCTTGCAGTACAACAGCTCCAACCGTCTGACCTCCAACAAGGAGTGGGACATCGGCCTGCAGAAGACCGGCTTCATCAACGAAGCGGGCCACTGCCTGGTGATGTACACCCGCATCGAAGGCCGTCCGGTGGTGATGGTGTTCCTGGATTCCAAGGGCCGCCTGTCGCACGTGGGCGATGCCACCCGCATGCGCAAGTGGCTGGTCGAAGACCAGCCCAAGAACCTGACCCGCGTGAAGATGGTGCGCGCCGATCAGGGCTGATCGCGCAGGCATCCGCCACAATGAAAAAAGCGAACCTTCGGGTTCGCTTTTTTTATGTCCGCGCGGGACGCCTGACGTGCGACGCCGCTGCGCGGCGCGTGCGCGGACCGTCGCTCAGGCCCGGCCGCGGTCGAATCCCAATGCAGAGGAAATCTGGTTGGCGGTGCTGACCAGGTCTTCCACCCATTCTTCCTGCAGGCGATCGGCCGGCGCCGAGATCGACAGGCCGGCCACCAGCTTGCCGCTGTCGTCGCAGATGCCGGCGGCCATGCAGCGCACGCCCAGTTCCAGCTCTTCGTTGTCGCGCGCGTAGCCCAGGGCGCGCACCATGGAAAGTTCGCGCTCCAGCTTGGTCAGGTCGGTGATGGAGTTCTTGTTGTGGCCCGCCAGTCCGGTGCGGGTGGCATAGGCGCGCACCGCCTTGGGGTCGTCCACGGAGAGGAACAGCTTGCCGGTGGAGGTCAGGTGCAGCGGCGCGCGGCCGCCGATGGCGCGCACCACCTGCATGCCCGAACGTTCGGAGAAGGAGCGGTCGATATAGACGATCTCGTCGGCCTGGCGCACCGACAGGTTGATGGTCTGGTGGGTCTTGCGATGCAGGGCGCGCATGAAGTCCAGCGCGGCCTCGCGCACCGACAGGCGGCTCTTGACGATGTTGCCCAGCTCCAGCAGGCGCATGCCCAGGCGATAGGTGCCGGGCTCCACGCGGTCGACAAAACGCTTGACCACCAGGTCGTTGAGGATGCGGTGGGCGGTGGAGGGATGCAGGTCGGTCGCCGCGGACAGCTCTTTCAGGCTGACCGGGTCCGGGTAGGCGGCCAGGGCGTCGAGCAGCGACACCATGCGCTCGATGACCTGGATGGATATGTTTTCTGTCTCGCCTGCAGCTTCTTTTTTCATGGCGCGGCCTGGTGCATTGCAATAGCGGTGTTATACCACATTGTGAAAAGAAGAAAAAGTTCGACCGTGCTTTTTGTTCTGGCGAGTTCCTCCCGAGGGCCTTCGGTCCGACCAGCGCCGCCATGCGCGTATCGTCATCCCGATTTCAGCACGGCCGTAAGCGAAATCGCGGCGATCGTTGCCGTCCGGTCAATATGACTGCGGACGACGGCAATCTAGCTGATTGGTTATAAAGACGCGGCGCCTTATTCCATGCGCCTGATCTTGCATATCTGTTTTTCGCATAACCAGAGAAGAAAGTATTCGTTCTTTTTCGCAAGCATGCTCATTAACCTGTGTTCTCCAAAACAACAGAACACTCCTGGGAAGAACGGATATGCTGAAGAAGATCATCAAATCGGTCGCCGCCGCGCTGGTGCTGGCGCAAGCCGCCCACGTGGCCCACGCGGCCGATATTTCGCTGCTCAATGTCTCCTACGACCCGACGCGCGAACTCTACGCCGACTACAACAAGGCCTTCTCCAAGTACTGGAAGGAAAAGTCCGGCGACAACCTCACCATCAAGGCTTCGCACGGCGGTTCCGGCAAGCAGGGCCGCTCGGTGATCGACGGCATCGATGCCGACGTGGTCACCCTGGCGCTGGCCTACGACATCGACGAGATCTCCGAGAAGGCCAAGCTGCTGCCGGCCGACTGGCAAAAGCGCCTGCCGCACAACAGCTCGCCCTACACCTCGACCATCGTGTTCCTGGTGCGCAAGGGCAATCCCAAGCAGATCAAGGACTGGGACGATCTGATCAAGCCGGGCGTGTCCGTGATCACCCCCAACCCCAAGACCTCCGGCGGCGCACGTTGGAACTACCTGGCGGCCTGGGCCTACGGCCAGAAGAAGGGCGGCAATGAAGCCGACGCCCGCGACTACATCTCCAAGCTGTTCAAGAACGTGCCGGTGCTGGATTCCGGCGCGCGCGGCGCGACCATCACCTTCGTCGAGCGCGGCATCGGCGACGTCCTGCTGGCCTGGGAAAACGAAGCTCTGATCTCCCTGAAGGAATGGGGCCCGGACAAGTTCGACATCGTCGTGCCGTCCATCTCCATCCTGGCCGAACCGCCGGTGGCGCTGGTCGACAAGGTGGCGGACCGCCGCGGCACCCGCAAGGTGGCCGAGGAATACCTGAAGCACCTGTACTCGGATGAGGGGCAGGAAATCATCGCCAAGAACTACTACCGCCCGATCGATCCGAAGATCGCCGCCAAGTACGCCTCGCAGTTCCCCAAGGTGAACCTGGTGACCATCGACAAGGACTTCGGCGGCTGGCAAAAGGCCCAGAAGGCCCACTTCTCCGACGGCGGCAGCTTCGACCAGCTGTACGTGCCTAACAAGAAGTAATCGGTTCCAAGCCGCTCGGACCGGAATCAACGAGTTCCGGTCCGCAGCCAACCCAGGCAGGCGATGCGCGCCTGTTCCCAGAAGCAAACGAAGCAGACTGACATGACCATCCTGTTGCTGGCCGGCAGCCCCTCGGCGCCCTCCCGTTCCACCCGCCTGTTGAACCACGTCGGCGACAAGCTGGTTCAGCTCGGCCACCGTTATGCGCGCCTCGAAGTGCGCGACCTGCCGGGCCAGGCGATCCTGCGCGCCGACTGGAACGATGCCCAGATCAAGGCCGCGCTTTCCACCGTGGAAGAGGCCTCGGCCGTGGTGATCGCCACGCCCGTCTACAAGGCGGCCTACAGCGGCATCCTGAAAGCCTTCCTCGACCTGCTGCCGCAGTTCGGCCTGACCGACAAGCTGGTGCTGCCGCTGGCCACCGGCGGCAGCCAGTCGCACATGCTGGCGCTGGATTACGCGCTGCGCCCGGTGCTGTCTTCGCTCAACCCCAAGCACGTGCTGCCCAGCATCTACGCCACCGAGGCCCAGGTGACCTGGAGCGAAGAGGCCGGCCTGCAGCTCGATGCTCCCATCGCCGCCCGCGTGGAAGAAGGCGTGGCGCAGCTCTCCGCCAGCCTGCTGGCGCTGCACAAGGCGGCGCCGGAAGAGTTCCGCGAAGTGCCGTTCTCGCAGGTGCGCTGTAGCGTCTGAGCGTACGACCATTAGCTGATGCCTGATCGCCGGCCGCGCGCCGGCAAGCAAAGACCGACAAGACAACCGGCTGGTGCAGCGGAAGGCCCGCTGCACGCCAACGAAACGGAGAAGCAACGTGAATTCGCCCAAGCCAAACAAGAACAACACCCGCCGCCGCGCCGTCGCCGGCCTGTCCGCCATTGCGCTGGGCGCGCTGGCTGCGTTGACGATTGGCGTCGTCCCCACCGCCCAGGCGCAGGAAGCCAGGGTGCTGCGCATCGGTTACCAGAAAGCCGCCAACACGCTGGTGCTGCTCAAGGCGCACGGCGCGCTGGAAAAACGCCTGCAGCCGCTGGGCGTGGAAGTGAAATGGGCGGAATTCTCCGCCGGCCCGCAATTGCTGGAGGCCTTGAACGTCGGCTCGGTCGACTTCGGCTATGTCGGTGAAGCGCCGCCGGTGTTCGCGCAGGCTGCGGGCGCCGACTTCGTCTACACCGCCTATGAAATCCCGACCCCGGACGCCGAAGGCCTGCTGGTGCCGAAGAACTCGCCGCTCAACAGCGTGGCCGAGCTCAAGGGCAAGAAGGTCGCCTTCAACAAGGGCTCCGACGTGCACTGGCTGGTGGTCGCCCTGCTGAAGAAGGCCGGCCTGTCCTACAGCGACATCCAGCCGGTCTACCTGGCGCCGGCCGACGCCCGCGCGGCGTTCGAAAAGGGCGCCGTCGACGCCTGGGCGATCTGGGATCCGTTCCAGGCGGCGGCTGAAAAACAGATCGGCGCGCGTCGCCTGGCAAGCGGCGTGGGTGCGGTGAACCACCACCAGTTCTTCCTGAGCGCGCGTCCCTTCGCCGCCAAGAACCCGCAGGTCGAAAAGATCCTGCTGGAAGAAATCACCCGTGAAGGCCAGTGGGTGCGCGCCAATACCGCGCAAGCGGCGGCCCAGCTGGCGCCGATCCAGGGGCTGGACGCCGACATCATCGAAACCGGCTTGAAGCGTTACGCGCATGTCTACAAGCCGGTCGACGCCGGCGTGCTGGCCGAGCAGCAGAAGATCGCCGACGCCTTCTTCGAGCTCAAGCTGATCCCCAGGCAGCTCAAGGTCAGCGACGCCGTCCTGAAGTGACGGCATCGACGGCGGCACACGCATAACAGGAGTCACGCATGAACGTTTTCTGGTTTATCCCCACCCACGGCGACAGCCGCTATCTCGGCACCTCCGAAGGTGCGCGCCCGGTCAGCCACGACTACATGAAGCAGGTCGCCGTGGCGGCCGATACGCTGGGCTATGACGGCGTGCTGCTGCCCACCGGCCGGTCCTGCGAGGACGCGTGGGTCGCCGCGGCCAGCCTGATCGACGCCACCCGCCGGCTCAAATTCCTGGTGGCGGTGCGCCCCGGCCTGACCGCGCCCACGCTGTCGGCGCGCATGGCGGCGACCTTCGACCGCCTCTCCAACGGCCGCCTGCTGATCAACGTCGTCACCGGCGGCGATCCGGTGGAGCAGGAGAGCGACGGCGTGTTCGGCACCCATGCCGAGCGCTACGAGATATCCGACGAATTCCTGAAGATCTGGCGCGAGGTGCTGGCCAAGACCCATACCGGCGGCGACACCGATTTCGACGGCAAGCACCTCAAGGTCAAGGGCGCCAAGGCGCTGTATCCGCCGGTGCAAAAGCCGTATCCGCCGCTGTACTTCGGCGGCTCTTCCGACGAGGCCATCGACCTCGCCGCCGAGCAGGTCGACGTCTACCTGACCTGGGGCGAGCCGCCTGCGGCGGTGGCCGAGAAGATCGCCCGCGTGCGCGAGCGCGCCGCCAGGGCCGGCCGCACGCTGCGTTTCGGCATCCGCCTGCACGTGATCGTGCGCGAGACCAACGAGGCCGCCTGGCGCGCCGCCGATGAACTGATCAGCCGTCTCGACGACGAGACCATTGCCAAGGCCCAGGCCAATTTCGCCCGCATGGATTCCGAAGGGCAGCGCCGCATGGCGGCGCTGCACGGCGGCCGTCGCGACAAGCTGGAAGTCAGCCCCAACCTGTGGGCCGGCGTCGGCCTGGTGCGCGGCGGCGCCGGTACCGCGCTGGTGGGCGACGGCCCGACGGTGGCCGCGCGCATCAAGGAATATGCCGAACTGGGCATCGACACCTTCATCCTGTCCGGCTATCCGCACCTGGAGGAGTCCTATCGCTTTGCCGAACACGTGTTCCCGCTGCTGCCGCGCGCGCAGCGCGAAGGCCTGAGCGGGCACAACCTGACCGGCCCGTTCGGCGAGATCGTCGGCAACACCGAGGTGCCCAAATCCGCGCCGGTGCGGGTGTCGACGGCATCGGCAAGCTGAGGCGACCATGACGACCGCAACGACCAATCCCCCGGTGGACGCCGCCGGCGTGCCGGCCACGGCAGCCAAGGCGAAGTCCGCCGCCCGCGTGAAGTCTCCAGGGCGCGGCGCCTGGATAGGCTGGCTCTTGCCGCTGGCGCTGCTGGCCTGGTGGGAGATCGCCGCGCAGGCCGGCTGGTTGTCCAGCCGCATCCTGCCCGAACCATGGGCTGTGCTCAAAGCCGTGTGGAACCTGTCGGCCTCGGGCGAGCTGTGGCGCCACCTGGCGGTGTCCAGCGGCCGCGCGGCTTCCGGTTTCGCCGTCGGCGCCGGGCTGGGCCTGATCCTCGGCCTGCTCTCGGGCAGCCTGCGCTCGGCCGAGCTGCTGCTCGACACCACGCTGCAGATGGTGCGCAACATTCCGGCGCTGGCGCTGATTCCGCTGGTGATCCTGTGGTTCGGCATCGACGAGACGGCCAAGCTGTTCCTGGTGTCGGTGGGCGTGTTCTTCCCGGTCTACCTCAACACCTTCCACGGCATCCGTTCGGTCGACAAGGGCCTGATCGAGATGGCCAGGAGCTACGGCCTGTCCGGCTGGGCCCTGTACCGCGACGTGATCCTGCCGGGCGCCTTGCCGTCCATCCTGGTCGGCCTGCGCTTCGCGCTGGGCCTGGTGTGGGTGCTGCTGATCGTGGCCGAGACCATCTCGGCGCAGGCCGGCATCGGCTACATGACCATGAACGCCCGCGAGTTCCTGCAGACCGACGTGGTGCTGGTAGGCATCCTGCTCTACGCGCTGCTGGGCAAGCTGGCCGACACCGCGGCGCGCGCGCTGGAACGCTTCTGGCTGCGCTGGCATCCCGGCTATCAATGAATCCGCACAGCACATCGGAGAACGCAATGCGCATCGACGCACAAGAGAACCGCCAACTGGGCCGCGCCGCCGGCCGCGGGGTCGGCATCCGCCTGCAGGCCTTGTCCAAGTCCTTCGCCGGACGCGAGGTCCTGCACGGCATCGACCTGGAAGTGGAGCCGGGCGAGTTCGTCGCCATCGTCGGCCGCAGCGGTTGCGGCAAGAGCACGCTGCTGCGCCTGGTGGCGCAGCTGGACGGCGCCACCGAAGGCAAGGTCATTTTCGAGCAGGGCGGGGCGGCCGCCGGCGAACCGGAGATCCGCATCATGTTCCAGGACTCGCGCCTGTTGCCGTGGAAGCGGGTGCTGGCCAACGTCGCGCTCGGCTTGCCGAAGCAGGCCGCGCCGCAAGCCCTGCAGGCGCTGCGCCATGTCGGGCTGGAGCAGCGTGCCGGCGAATGGCCGGCGGTGCTCTCGGGCGGCCAGCGCCAGCGCGTGGCATTGGCGCGCGCACTGGTGCACGACCCGCAGCTGCTGTTGCTGGACGAGCCGCTGGGCGCGCTCGACGCGCTGACCCGCATCGAGATGCAGGCGCTGATCGAGTCCTTGTGGCAGGAGCGCGGCTTCACCGCCTTGCTGGTCACGCACGACGTCCAGGAAGCCATCGCCCTGGCCGACCGCGTGCTGCTGATCGAAGACGGTCACGTCGCGCTGGACCAGCGCATCGCCTTGCCGCGACCGCGTTCGCGCGGCCAGGCGCAGTTCGCGGCGCTGGAAGAGGCGATCCTGGCGCGCGTGCTGCGCCATCCCGGCAGCGAGCAAGCGGCGGTCGAAGAAGATCCGCGCCTGTTCACGCCGCGCGGCGTGCAGCAGGTGCAGTGGGCCATTTGAGCAGTATCGGCAGTTTCGTATTTCAACCATCGCGGCGCGGCAGGGGCCGGCGTCGCATCATCAAGGAGCAGAGAGCATGACTATCCAGGCAATCAACGTACGTAACCAGTTCAAGGGCAAGGTCAAGGCCATCATCGAAGGCTCGGTGGTATCCGAAGTCGACGTCGAGACGCCGGCCGGCATCGTCACCTCGGTCATCACCACCCGTTCGGTGAAGGACCTGGGCCTGACCATCGGCAGCGAAGTGGTGGCGCTGGTGAAGGCGACCGAAGTGTCGATCGCCAAGCTGTAAGCGTGCAACGGGCGGCGGGCGACGCTGCCGCCGCATGCCGCTCCCGCACCGGAGCGGCGCTTTTTTTCATGGAGCAGGCCGGATGGCTTATCAGGCACTGGACGCTTATCTGGAGCGCCTCAACGGCAGCATCGGCAACGCCGGCGCGGCCCACTCATCCTCGAAGGTCTGGCTCGACGAGCAGGGCCGCGCCATCGGGCGCTTCTTCAATACTTCGCTGACGTCGGCCTTCCAGCCGGTGCGCAGTTTCGGCGACGGCAGCGTGATTGCCAACGAAGCCTTCGCCCGCAGCTATTCCGAGATCGACGACGGACTGCATCTCTGGAAGCTGCTGGACCAGGCGGCCAGCGACGACGAGTCGGTCGAGCTGGACCGGCTGTGCCGCATGCTGCATGCGATCAATTACTACCGCCAGGCCGGCGCGTTCGCGCCCGGACAGGCGCCCGAGCTGCACCTGTCGGTGCATGCGCGCCTGTTGGCCGCGGTCAACAACAACCACGGCGTGGCTTATCGCCGCATCCTCTCGGCGCTGGAGCTGCCGCACGAGCGCATCGTGCTGCAACTGCCGGTGGTCACGCCCAACCAGCGCTGGCTGTTGAACTACGTGCTGGACAACTACCGGCGCAACGGTTTCCGCCTGGGCGTGTCGGCCAACAGCCCGCTGGAGGCGCTGGGCCTGCTGGACAAGGTGCGTCCCGACCTGATCAAGGTCGACGCGCGCGAGCTGGCCGATCCGGACAGCGTGGCCTTGCTGCTCCTGCGCGCAGGCGAGCAGGGCGTGCGCGTCTTCTTCAAGCGCGTCGAGAGCCGCGAGGTGTTCGACAAGCTGGAGCAATACGGCAGCGCGCTGGCGCAACCCATCTACGCCCAGGGCTACCTGTGGGACACCCCGGCGGCGGCCCTGCCGGGCGCGGCCGCATCGGGTTCGCAGGCGGCAGCCTGACGCCGCTTCGCCTGTGCAGGTCGACAGCGGCTTATAGTGAAGGGAGGGACGATGCGCCTGCGTTGTCTCCCATGTCCGTCTTTGCGCGCGAGGAAGCCATGAATGCCACATCCGTCCGACCCGCCATCTCCAGCCTGTCAGGCGCACCTGCCCAGCAGGCGCGCCTGGCCGACTATCGCGTGCTGGTCGCGCCGGGTTTGCACGGCAGCGGTCCGGAGCATTGGCAGTCGCGCTGGCAGCGCCTCTATCCCGCCTTCGAGCGCGTCGAGCAAACCGACTGGAGCCGCGCCGAACTTCCGTGCTGGTCGGCCCGCCTGGGCGAGATGCTGGCCGGGTCTTCGCGCCCGACGGTGATCGTGGCGCACAGCTTCGGCTGCCTCACCACCGTGCATCGCGCGGCCGCACTGGCGGCCGACACCGGGTCGGCCTTTCCGATTGTAGCCGCCTTGCTGGTGGCGCCGGCCGATCCCGACAAGTTTGGGGTCGCGGCCGAGGTCGGCCATCGCCTGCCGTTCCCGGCGCTGGTGGTGGGCAGCGAGGACGACCCATGGATGAGCGCCCCGCGCGCGCGCCTGTGGGCCGACGCCTGGGGCGCGGACTTCATCAGCGCCGGGGCCTTGGGACATATCAATGCCGAATCCGGCCTGGGCGACTGGACGGCGGGGCAGGGCTTGCTGCTGGGCCTGCTGGAGCGGGCCGGCCAACCGTCGGCGTTGTCCTGAAGGCAATTTTCCGGGCGTAGATTCCGAACGGAAATACGGCTTACGTCCATCGTCGTTATGCGGTTTTCGTCTAAAGGAATGCGAAAAATTTCGTTCTCTTTATAACTATCGGGTGCGAATATCGGTCACCTATAGTCGCATTTGTAATAAAAAGAGAACGCTTCCATGTCCGTTTCATCTTCATCCGCCGTATCGATCGCGGCCCCGCAGGCCGCCAGCCCGGCCCCGGCGGCCGGCCGCGGCAAGCGGGTGCTGCCCGGGTTTCACCTGTCGCTGGGCTTCACCATCTTCTACCTGGCGCTGATCGTGTTGATCCCGCTGTCGGCGATCTTCCTGAAGACCTTCACCCTGACCTGGGAAGGCTTCGTCGAGGCCGTGACCTCGCCGCGCGTGATGGCCTCTTACCGGCTGACCTTCGGCGCGTCGCTGATCGCGGCCTTGCTCAATGTGTTCTTCGGCGGCATCGTGGCCTGGGTGCTGGTGCGCTACCGCTTCCCCGGCAAGCGCATCGTCGACGCCCTGGTCGACCTGCCGTTCGCGCTGCCCACGGCGGTCGCCGGCATCGCGCTGACCACGCTGTATTCGCAGAACGGCTGGATCGGCAGTCTCCTGGCCAAGATCGACATCAAGGTCGCCTTCACGCCGCTGGGCGTGCTGGTGGCGCTGACCTTCATCGGCCTGCCGTTCGTCGTGCGCACGGTGCAGCCGGTGCTGGAAGACGCCGAGCGCGAGCTGGAAGAGGCCGCGGCCAGCCTGGGCGCCAACCGCTGGCAAACCTTCTCCTATGTGATTTTTCCCACGGTGCTGCCGGCGCTGCTGACCGGTTTCGCGCTGTCGTTCGCGCGCGCCGCCGGCGAATACGGCTCGGTGGTCTTCATCGCCGGCAACATGCCGATGGTTTCCGAGATCACGCCGCTGTTCATCGTGACCAAGCTGGAGCAGTACGACTACGCCGGCGCTACCGCCATCGCGATGGTGATGCTGATCGTATCCTTCATCCTGCTGCTGGCGATCAATCTGCTGCAAGCCTGGACCCGCAAGCGCGGCCGGGCGGAAAGGGTCTGACATGAGCGGCGCACCGACAACTTCCCTCGCCGCCCGCGGCGAACCTGCGCTGACCCCGTCGGCCACGCTTGAACCCATCTGGGTGCGCGTGGCGCTGGTGGGCATCGCGCTGGCCTTCCTGACGCTGTTCCTGTTCGTGCCGCTGGTGGCGGTGTTCTACGAAGCGCTGAAGAAGGGCTGGGACGTGTATGTGGCGTCCATCGTCGAACCCGACGCCTGGTCCGCCATCAAGCTCACGCTTCTGACCGCGGCCATCGCCGTGCCGCTGAACCTGGTGTTCGGCGTGGCGGCGGCCTGGGCCATCGCCAAGTTCGAGTTCCGCGGCAAGAACCTGCTGCTGACCCTGATCGACCTGCCGTTCTCGGTCTCGCCGGTGATCTCCGGCCTGATCTACGTGCTGCTGTTCGGCATGCAGGGCTACTTCGGCCCCTGGCTGCGCGAGCACGACATCAAGATCCTGTTCGCCGTGCCGGGCATCGTGCTGGCCACCGTGTTCGTGACCTTCCCGTTCGTGGCGCGCGAGCTGATCCCGCTGATGCAGTCGCAAGGCAGCGAGGAAGAAGAGGCCGCGCTGGTGCTGGGCGCTTCCGGCTGGCGCACCTTCTGGCACGTGACCCTGCCCAACATCAAGTGGGGCCTGCTGTACGGCGTGATCCTGTGCAACGCCCGCGCCATGGGCGAGTTCGGCGCGGTGTCGGTGGTGTCCGGCCACATCCGCGGCGAGACCAACACCATCCCGCTGCAGGTCGAGATCCTCTACAACGAATTCAACATCACCGGCGCTTTCGCCGTGGCGTCCCTGCTGGCCTTCCTGGCCCTGGTCACGCTGGCGGTCAAGAGCATCATCGAGTGGCGCCTGCACAAGCAGCACGCCATCGCCGAGAACGAATAAAGGGAGCAGCACCATGAGCATCGAAGTCAAACAGATCAACAAGCGCTTCGGCAGCTTCACCGCGCTGGACAACGTCTCGCTGGAGTTCCCGGCCGGCGAGCTGACCGCGCTCCTGGGGCCCTCGGGCTGCGGCAAGACCACGCTGTTGCGCATCATCGCCGGACTGGAGTCGCCCGACTCCGGCCAGGTGCTGCTGGACGGCGAAGACGCGTCGGCGCGCCACGTGCGCGAGCGTCAGGTGGGGTTCGTGTTCCAGCATTACGCACTGTTCAAGCATATGACGGTGTTCGACAACATCGCCTTCGGCCTGCGCGTGAAGCCGCGCAGCCAGCGGCCGTCGGAAGCGGTGATCCGCGAGAAGGTCAAGAGCCTGCTGGAGCTGGTGCAGCTGGACTGGCTGGCCGACCGCTATCCGCCGCAACTCTCCGGCGGCCAGCGCCAGCGTATCGCCCTGGCGCGCGCGCTGGCGGTGGAGCCGCGCGTGCTGCTGCTGGACGAGCCGTTCGGCGCGCTCGACGCCAAGGTGCGCAAGGAACTGCGCCGCTGGTTGCGCCGCCTGCATGACGAGCTGCACGTCACCAGCATCTTCGTCACGCACGACCAGGAAGAGGCGCTGGAAGTGGCCGACCAGGTGGTGCTGATGAACAAAGGTCATGTCGAGCAGATCGGCGCGCCGCAGGAGGTCTACAACCATCCCGCTTCGCCTTTCGTCTACGGCTTCCTCGGCAACGTCAACCTGTTCCACGGTCGCCTGCATGAAGGCGTGCTCGACGCCGGCGGCGCGCAGTTCGCCGCGCCCGGCCACGACGACGCGCAGGACGCGGCCGGCATCGGTTTCGTGCGTCCGCACGACCTCGACGTGGAGCGCTATTCGCCGGGAGCGGAGGGCATCGTGGTGCAGCTGCGCCGCTCGCACGCCATCGGGCCGCTGGCCCAGCTGGAGCTGGAGCGCGACGACAACGAACAACTGATCGAGGCGGTGATCTCCAACGAGCGCTTCTCGCAACTGAACCTGAAGACCGGCGAAACCCTGGTGGTCAAGCCGCGCCGCCTGCAGGTGTTCGCCGACCAGGCGGGCCATGCCGGTCGCGAGGGAGGAGCCGCGCGATGAACTTCCAGCAACTGCGATCCATCCGCGAAGCCGCGCGCTGCGGCTTCAACCTGACCGAAGTGGCCAATGTGCTGTTCACCTCCCAGCCCGGCGTGTCGCGCCAGATCCGCGAGCTGGAGGAGGAGCTGGGCGTGGAGATATTCGAGCGCAACGGCAAGCGGCTGACCGGCCTGACCGAGCCCGGCAAGGGCATCCTCGGCATCGTCGAACGCCTGCTGCTGGAGGCCGAGAACCTGCGCCGCGCCAGCAAGGAATATTCCGGCGAGCAAAGCGGCACGCTGTCGATTGCCACCACCCACACCCAGGCGCGCTATGTGCTGCCGCGCGTGGTGCAGGCGTTCCGCGACGCCTTCCCGCAGGTGCGCATCGCCCTGCAGCAGAGCGCGCCGGAACACATCGCCGAATGGGTGATTTCGGGCAAGGCCGACATAGGCATCGCCACCGAAGGCCTGTCGCAGTTCAAGGAGCTGGTGTCCTTCCCCTGTTATACCTGGAGCCACGTGCTGGTGGTGCCGCAAGGCCATCCGCTGCTGGGCCTGGAGCAGGTCAGCCTGGAAGACCTCGCGACCTGGCCGCTGATCACCTATGACGTCGGCTTCACCGGCCGCGGCCACATCGACGAAGCCTTCCGCCTGGCCGGCATCGAACCCGACATCGTGCTCACCGCGATGGACTCCGACGTGATCCAGCAGTACGTGGCGCTGGGCATGGGCGTGGGGCTGGTGGCGTCGATGGCGGTGGAGCAGGGGCAGCACCAGGACCTGGTGGCGATCAGCGCGGCCCATCTCTTCAAGCCCAACATCGCCCGGCTGGCGGTGCGCCGCGGCGCCTACCTGCGCGGCTACGCCTACGACTTCATCCTGCAGTTCGCACCGGACCTCAAGCGCGCCGACATCGTCAACGCCCTGAACGAAGCCAACGCGCAGCCGCAGTAAAGCGGCTCAGAGCGGTTTGCGGTAGACGATGAAGCCCGAGTCCATCGCCACGCTGTCGTAAAGGCGGCGCGCGGTGGCGTTGGTATGGTGGGTATGCCAGTAGACCCGCTCGGCGCCGTCGGCGGCGGCGCGACGGTACAGTTCCTCGATCAGGGCGCGCCCCACGCCCTTGCCGCGCGCGGCTTGGACGGTGTACAGGTCCTGCAGGTAGCAGGCCGGACCGATCAGGATGGTGTTGCGGTGATAGAGGTAGTGCGCGATGCCCAGCAGCCGGCCTTCGCTCTCGGCCACCAGCGCATGCACAGGTTCATCGGCGTCGTGGATGCGCGACCAGGTGGCATTGGTGATCTCCAGCGGCAGGGCGGTGGCGCCGGCGCGCCCGTAGAAGGCGTTGTAATCGTCCCAAAGCACCTTCCATTGTGGGAAGTCTTCCCGCTTCGCCGTTCTGACGACGACCTCGTTGCCATGCGCGTTCATGCGTTCCTCCTGTGGAGCGCACAGTATATACAGGCTGCCGCCGGCGATAAAAAAGCCCGGAGCGTCATCGACGCTGCCGGGCTTGTTCATTGTCCGGCGCAAGCCGGACGGAATTCTCTGTCTTCTCTTGCGCTCAGGCCTTGGTGGTGGTCTGGGTGCTGGTGCCGGTCGCGGCGCTGGTGGTCGCGGCGGCGGGCGTGGTGGCCTGCGGCTGCGCAGCCATGCCGGCATTCATCAGGTCGCTGAAATTCACGTTCGATTTCTTCGCCGGCGGCGCGTTGTGCGCATGCGCGGCTGCGTTGTGGCTGGAAGAGACGTTGTTGATCGCCATGGTGTTCATCCTCAAGAAAGCGTGTGCCACCGGGCAGCTGGGGCCCAGACTTGTGTTGCCGGGCCAGTATAGGGGGGCGTTACACCCTCACCGTGCTTTTTAACCGAAACTTACAGGTCTTTACGCCGACTGGTGATCGATGACGCGCAGATGACCTACCTGCGCAGGCGCGCCGCGCAGCTGTCGCGCAGCGCCGTATCTTCGGGCGCATCGTCGTCGGCGGCGGGCGTCGCCGGTTCGGCCTTGTGGGCGCAGCTGCGGTAGCGCGCCACATAGCGCTCGAACTCGGCGCGCGCCTGCGGCTTGGGCAGCGTGGCCAGTTTGCGGATGAAGTCGCGACTGCCGATTTCGAAATGCTGGTAATCGATCGGTTGCTTCCAGTTGCCGCCCCAGATCAGGAAGCCGTGGTCGTAGAACACGCTGACTACATCCTCGGCCATGCCCGCCTTCACCGGCGCGCGCTGCAGATAGTCGGCCGTCGCCGCCGGCGGCAGCACTTCCTGGCGGGCGGTGCCGGCCTGGGTGACATACGGGTTTTGCAGGGGATTGATGTCGATCGCCGCGCCGTAGGCGTGCTTGGACCAGGAGCCGCCGCCGGTCATCGGCCGGCCGTTGAAGGCGGAGGTATTGTTGGCTGCCATCGACGCTGCGTCGTCGCCGTCGAAATGTTCCAGCGGCCTGGCGCCGGCGATCGGTACCGAGCGCAGCAGCAGTTCGCCGAACAGCGACTCCACCTGCGGCGCCACGGCGTCGAGCACCACCACCGAGCCGTTGCGGGTGACGCCGTCGAAATCGGTGTAGTCGAAGCTGACGCTGGCCAGGCGCGCGCAGGGCACGGGATTGGCGGGCGTGATCACATGGCGCTCCTTCATGTCGGCGCATTGGGCGGCCGAGACCGGGACGATGTCGGCATGGGCCGGCAGGCACCAGGCGAGAGCGGCCAGCATGGCCAGGAAGGGACCGGCGGCTTTGCCGGCGCAGCGGGCGGTGAAAGAGGTCATAGCCCGCGATGATACGGCTTTTCCCGTGCAAAAGAGTTGCCAGCGAAGCAATGTTGCCGCGAATCGCTGACATGAATATGCGTCGTTTTCTGACAGTCCCGGCCAAGCGAAACGGGAATAATCTGGCTACAGAAGTAGTCGAACTTCGGCAACCCCATGAACTTCGGCAAATCCCATCAACAACTTTTGGAGGCAAAACATGCAGATTCGCCACACCCTCTTGGCTGCCGCCGTATTCACCGCCGTCCTCGCAGGCTGCAACAAGCGCGACGAAGCCCCGGCCGCACCGGCCGCCACTCCGCCGGCAGCATCGCCTGCCGCTCCGGCTGCAACGCCGCCGACTCCGGCCCCGGCCGATTCGGGCTCCACGGCCGCGCCGGCTGCACCTTCGGCAGCGCCGCCGGCCGATTCGTCGACCCCGGCTACTCCGCCGGCATCCGGTGACACCGCCGGTGGCGAGAAGAAGCCTTAAGCGGTCATCAGCACCAGCAAGCGTTACCGCACAGCTTTTCAAAAGAACGGCGAAAGCCGCACAGCAACACCGCAGTGGGAACAGCACTGCATGCGCCGCGACGGGAAACCGCCGCGGCGTTTTTCATGGTTCGTCTGAACGAAGGGCAGAGAGATGTGACCGTATCGGCCAGATGCAGCGAGGCTGCAGCAAGGCGAAACGTCAGGCTGACGCGCCCGGAAAATCTTTCCGAACTTTTTTTTGGAGGCCCGACTCCTACAGGTGGTTGAACTGTTCCTTCAACCTCCCTTGTGATAGGGAACTTGCCCGCGGTTTATTGGCTGCGGGCTTTTTTTTTATGCGAACTACAGATCCACGCCCGTTTCCCTGAAGTCGCGCCAGATCGTCTCGGCGGCGGCGCGAGCGGCGCGGTTCTCATTTCCTGCTGCCTTATTTTCCGCCCGCGTTCTTCACCACCGCGATCATCGCTCCGAACGCCGGACCCATGTTGGCCTCCAGCGACGGATAGATGCGCGAGATGCTGCCGTCGAGATACAGGGCATCCGTGCATTTGAGTTCGTCGCGCAGGAAGCTGGCGAAGTCGTGGAAGCTGATCGGGTTGCGCGCGATGGCCAGCGTGACCATGCCGGCGCTATCCAGGCAGACGGCGTTGCGCACCACGGCGTTCATCGAATCCGGATCGAAGCGCGCATTGATCTTGCCGGCGACGATCATCAGCGGCCCGGACTGGGTGGCGTAGCGCGCGGTGGCGTCCCACAGCGTGCTTTGCGCGGCGTAGTCGGACGTCTCCACGATATAGGCCTGGCGCTCGCCCAGCACGAACACGCCGTTGGGCTGCATATAGAAGTTGCCGTAGGCGTTCTTGCGCGTGTTGAGCTTGCGCAGCACGCTGCCGCGTTCCACATAGAGCCCCAGCGGTTGCAACTGCTTGTCGTAGATGCCGGCGTTGGTGGCGCACAGCATCTCCTGGCCCTGGGCGCGCAGCATCGCATCCAGCCGCGCGAAGGTCGCCAGCGGCTGGCCGGCGGCGTCCTTCCAGTAAGTGCGGATGGTGTCGGTGCGCGGATCGGCGCGGCAGGCGCTGATCGATACCTGGCGGTATTGGTATTGCTTCAGTTCGGCCGCCTGTCCGGATTGCCATGGCTCGGCGGCGGCCAGCGCCAGGGCCGCGCACAGGACGCGGCGCATGCCATCGGGCGCGCGGAAAGCTGGGAAGAGGCGGCGGGGAAGGAAAGACGAAAAGGGCATCGAAAGGATTTCTTGTTCTGCGGGAGCGTGCCGGATGGGCGAGGGTAGCGTCCGTCGGCGGTCATTCATTGTAAATGGGGGCGGGGGCGGCTTGCCACCGAAAACCGCCTGATTGGCGCAAAGCGGCATGCAGCGGGCGTTTGCGGGCGATGTGGAAAAATCGTCGTTTGTGCACTGCGAAGCGGCATCAAATTTTCAAAACCAAAGAAAAACGGCACAAAATGTGTGGGAAATCGAATTTAACGGCGCGGAAATGACGGGGTATGCCGAATTCTCAAAAAAAAGTTGTCGTATATGACGGTGGTGTTACACTCTGCCCCCATGCGTCGGCCGGGCCCGAAATTAAACGGGGTCAGAGAACCGGCGCCCAATGTGCGCCGGGTCGTTTTCCCGCTTTCCCGGCGCTCCTTGAAACGAATACATCATGGAGGAAACGTCAATGAAATCCGCAAACCGTCTGACCAAGATCGCTCTGGCCACCGCCGCAGTTGCCGCCTTCGCGGGCGCCGCACACGCCGAAACCGTCAAGATCGCGATCGCCGGCCCGATGACCGGCGCCGTCGCCCAGTATGGCGACATGGTCAAGGCCGGTGCACTGACCGCCGTGGAACAGATCAACGCCGCCGGCGGCGCCAATGGCAACAAGTTCGAAGTGGTCCTGATGGACGACGCCTGCGAACCGAAGCAAGCCGTGGCCGTGGCCAACAAGATCGTCAGCCAGGGCATCAAGTACGTGATCGGTCACGTGTGCTCGGGTTCCACCATCCCGGCCTCGGACATCTATGAGAACGAAGGCGTGGTGATGATCACCCCGTCGGCCACCGCTCCCCAGCTGACCGAAGCCAAGCCGCACAAGTACATCTTCCGCACCATCGGCCGCGACGACCAGCAAGGTCCTGCCGCCGCCCGTTACGTGATCGAGAAGCTCAAGCCCAAGAAGGTCGCCGTGCTGCACGACAAGCAGTCCTACGGCCAGGGCGTGGCTTCCTCGGTGAAGTCGGCGCTGGACGCGGCCAAGGTGCCGGTCGTGCTGTTTGAAGGCATCAACGCCGGCGACAGCGACTACTCCGCCATCATCACCAAGCTGAAGTCGCAGGGCGTGGACTTCGTCTACTTCGGCGGCTACCACCCGGAAATGGGTCTGATCATGCGCCAGGCGCGCGAACAGGGCGTCAAGGCCGTGTTCATGGGCCCTGAAGGCGTGGGCAACAAGGACATCACCGCCATCGCCGGTCCGGCTTCGGAAGGCATGCTGGTGACCCTGCCGGCCGACTTCGCCGCCGATCCGGCCAACGCCGCGCTGGTGAAGGCCTTCCAGGCACAGAAGCGCGACCCGAACGGTCCGTTCCAGATGCCGGCCTACTCGGGCGTGAAGATCATCGCCGACGCCATCGCCGGTTCCAAGTCGACCGACCCGACCAAGGTGGCTGCCTATATCCATGCCAACAGCTTCAAGACGCCGATCGGCAACGTCGAGTACGACAAGAAGGGCGACCTGAAGTCGTTCAACTTCGTCGTCTACACCTGGCACAAGGACGCTACCAAGACCGAGGCCAAGTAAGTCGTGCCAGTCTCGCTGGCGTGATTGTCCTGACCTGACGTCAACCCGCGAAATGCCCCATTGCAGTATGAATGGGGCATTTCCACATTCAGTCCCTTCCTATGAATGAATTACTCCCACAACTGACCCAGCAGCTCGTCAACGGGCTCTCATTGGGCGCGATCTATGCGCTGATCGCCATCGGTTACACGATGGTCTACGGCATCATCGGCATGATCAACTTCGCCCACGGCGAGATCTACATGATCGCCTCCTACGTGGGCCTGGTCACGCTGACGGCCATCGGCGTGCAGTCCGGTTATCCGCTGCCGCTGCTGCTGGGCGGCGCGCTGGTCGTCTCGGTGCTGGTCACGGGCCTGTACGGCTGGACCGTCGAGCGGGTGGCCTACCGGCCGCTGCGCGGCGGGCCGCGCCTGGTGCCGCTGATCTCGGCCATCGGCATGTCCATCTTCCTGCAGAACTACGTGCAGATCGGCCAGGGCGCGCGCGACATGTCGGTGCCGGTGCTGATCTCGGGCGCCTTCGAGTTCACCATGGGCAGCGACTTCACCGTGACCGTGCCGTACTCGCGCATGGTGATCGTGGGCGTCACGCTGGTGCTGATGGTGGCGCTGACGCTGTTCATCGCCCGCTCGCGCATGGGCCGCGCCTGCCGCGCCTGCGCCGAGGACATGGGCATGGCCAACCTGCTGGGCATCGACACCAACCGCGTGATCTCCTTCACCTTCGTGCTGGGCGCGATGCTGGCGGCGGTGGGCGGTGTGTTGATCGCGCTGACCATCGGCAAGTTGAATCCCTACATCGGCTTCATCGCCGGCATCAAGGCCTTCACGGCGGCGGTGCTGGGCGGCATCGGCAGCATCCCCGGCGCGATGCTGGGCGGCGTGCTGCTGGGCCTGGCCGAGACCTTCGCCTCGGGCTACCTGCCGTCGGAGTACAAGGACGTGGTGTCGTTCGGCCTGCTGGTGCTGATCCTGCTGTTCCGTCCGACCGGCCTCCTGGGCAAGCCTGACGTCGAGAAGGTCTGACCTCGCGCGACGGGCCGACGGGACAACGATATATTCAAGGAGGCGTGATGCCTGTGACTTTCAAAAACGCCGTGGCGGCGGCATTGGTGACCGCCATACTGACCATCCCGCTGTTGGGCATGCAGCTGCAGCTCGAAGGCTACCGGGTGGTTCTCAATACGCACTGGACGCCGGTGCTGGTGGCGATGGCCGCCGTGTTCCTGTTCCAGCTGGCCAAGCCGGCGCTGTCGCGCACGGCGGTGGGCATCAAGCTGCCGGCCATGCCGCGCATGCAGCCGGGCCAGCAGCGCGTGGCCGTGCTGCTGTTGCTGGTGGTGGCGCTGGTGTGGCCGTTCTTCGGCTCGCGCGGCTACGTCGACGTGATGACGCTGGCGCTGATCTACGTGGTGCTGGGCCTGGGCCTGAACATCGTGGTCGGTTTCGCCGGCCTGCTTGACCTGGGCTATGTCGGCTTCTACGCGGTGGGCGCCTATACCTATGCGCTGCTGAACCAGTACTTCGGCCTGAGCTTCTGGGAATGCGTGCCGCTGGCGGCCGCCGCCTCGGCGCTGTTCGGCTTCCTGCTGGGCTTCCCGGTGCTGCGCTTGCGCGGCGACTATCTGGCCATCGTGACGCTGGGCTTCGGCGAAATCATCCGCCTGCTGCTGAACAACATGACCAGCTTGACCGGCGGCCCCGACGGCGTCTCCGGCATCCCCAAGCCGACCGTGTTCGGCGTGGTGATGGCGCGCAATCCGCTGACCGAGGGCGGCACCACCTTCCACCAGCTGCTGGGCCTGGAATATCAGGGCGGGCACATGGTGATCTTCCTGTACTTCCTGGCCCTGCTGATGGTGCTGTTTACCTACTTCGTCACCAGCCGCCTGCTGCGCATGCCCATGGGCCGCGCCTGGGAAGCGCTGCGCGAGGACGAGATCGCCTGCCGCTCGCTGGGCATCAACCCGACCAAGGTCAAGCTGTCCGCCTTCACGTTGGGCGCGGCCTTCGCCGGCCTGGCCGGTTCCTTCTTCGCCGCCCGCCAGGGCCTGGTGACGCCGGAGTCGTTCACCTTCATCGAGTCGGCGCTGATCCTGGCCATCGTGGTGCTGGGCGGCATGGGTTCGCAGCTGGGCGTGATCCTGGCCGCCATCCTGCTGACCGTGCTGCCCGAGGTGGCGCGCAGCTTCGCCGAGTACCGCATGCTGGTCTTCGGCCTGGTGATGGTGCTGATGATGATGTGGCGTCCGCAAGGACTGCTGCCGGCCACTCGTCCGCACGTGGAGTTACCGCAATGAATCAGGCCATGAATCAGGCAATGAGCCAACCCATGAAAACCCTGCTGGAAGTGTCCGGCCTGTCGATGCGTTTCGGCGGCCTGCTGGCGGTGGACGGCGTGTCGCTGTCGGTGCAGGAGGGCGAAGTGTTCGCCATCATCGGCCCCAACGGCGCCGGCAAGACCACGGTCTTCAACTGCATCAGCGGCTTCTACCAGCCCACCACCGGCGACATCAGCCTGGACGGCGCCTCCATCGCGCGCCGCCCCAGCCATGAAGTGGCCCAGTACGGGCTGGTGCGCACCTTCCAGAACATCCGCCTGTTCAAGTCGATGACGGTGGTGGAGAACCTGCTGGTGGCGCAACACCGCCAGGTCAACACCAACCTGCTGTCGGGCCTGCTGAAGACGCCGGCGTATCGCCGCTCCGAGAAGGAAGCGCTGCAGCGCGCCGCCTTCTGGCTGGACCAGCTGGGCCTGACCGCGCTGGCCAACCGCGAGGCGGGCACGCTGTCTTATGGCCTGCAGCGGCGCGTGGAGATCGCGCGCTGCATGATCACCAAGCCGCGCCTGCTGCTGCTGGACGAGCCGGCCGCCGGCCTGAACCCGCAGGAAAAGCAGGAACTGTCGCAGCTGATCGACCGCCTGCGCCGCGAGCACGGCGTGTCGGTGCTGCTGATCGAACACGACATGAGCCTGATCATGGGCATCTCCGACCGCATCCTGGTGATGGAGCACGGCAAGCCCATCGTCACCGGCACGCCGGAGCAGGTGCGCAGCGACGAGCGCGTGATCAAGGCTTACCTGGGAGAAGAATGATGCTGCAGTTTGACAAGGTGCATACCCACTACGGCGCCATCGAGGCGCTGCACGGCGTGTCCCTGAATGTGGAGAAGGGCGAGATCGTTACGCTGATCGGCGCCAACGGCGCCGGCAAGACCACGCTGCTGATGACCCTGTGCGGCCGCCCGCGCGCCACCAGCGGACGCATCGTGTTCGAAGGCCAGGACATCACCCAGCTGCCCACGCATGAAATCATGCGCAAGGGCCTGGCGATCTCGCCGGAAGGCCGCCGCGTCTTCCCCAGCCTGACGGTGCTGGAGAACCTGAAGATGGGCGCCTTCTTCGCCAAGGACAAGGAGATCGAAGAGGGCGTCGAGTACGTCTTCGGCCTGTTCCCGCGGCTGAAGGAGCGGGCCGCCCAGCGCGCCGGCACCATGTCCGGCGGCGAGCAGCAGATGCTGGCCATCGGCCGCGCGCTGATGAGCCGTCCGCGCCTGTTGCTGCTGGACGAGCCGACCCTGGGTCTGGCGCCGCTGGTGATCGCGCAGATCTTCGAGATCATCCGCACCATCCGCGAGAGCGGCGTGACGGTGTTCCTGGTAGAGCAGAACGCCAACAAGGCGCTGGGCGTGGCCGACCGCGGCTATGTGCTGGAGAACGGCCATGTGGTGCTGTCCGACACCGGCGCCAACCTGCTGGCCAACAGCGACGTGCGCAAGGCTTACCTCGGGCACGGCTGAGTTGCAGGGCAGGGAACAGGCAGGGAAATCCTGCCGGCAAGGAAAAAAGCGCATCTTCGATGCGCTTTTTTTTGGGCGTTGGCGACATGCGCGGGCGTATGGCGGCCAGGACTGTTTGGCCGCTTAGCTGCTTGGAGGGCTTTTGCCGGTGCCGTCGTAGAGTCCCGGCGCTGCGGCCGCGGGGGAGGGCGTGTAGCGGGTCTCGGCCAGGTCGTCGCGCGCCGGACGCGCCGCACCTGCGCCGGCGGCGGATGTCGCCGGGAGCGTGGGCGTGGTCGGGGTCGTGGGCGTCGTGGGAGTGACGGCCGGCTTTTGCCTGATGGCCGCGACCCATTGCAGAAGCGAAGAGAATTGCGACCTGGCCGGCTGGGTGCCCTGGACGCGGATGCGCTCGAAGGTGTCGATGCGCTGCAGATGCAGCTTGAACTCACTGCTGCCCTTGGGAATCTTGTCGGCCTGGAATACGGGTGTGCGCGCCTCTTGTTGGGCCGGGTTCTTGACGGCCTTGGGCCCCCTGCGTGGGGCCGAGCCGGAGGGCGCGCGCGTGGGCAGATTCATATACATGGCATTCTCCTCGTCCGGATGGGCCGTCGAGTATCCGCAATCGTGGAGTGCAATGAAGGAATTTGGGGAATGTATTGGGGGTATATCGAATCAATACGGGGTATGCAGTCGGTGCTGTCCAGAATGGGGGCGTCGTGGCAGGTATGGCCGAAGTTCGGGGCGTTGCCGAAAAAATGACATTCCGCTTTGTTTCAAGATATGCTCGCAATTAAACGAGTAAAAGGATGAAAATGATTTTGCGCCGCATCACGAGGATTTACGCGGGAGCTGCCTTCGCCAGCGCCTTGCTGCTCCTTTCTCCCGCCGCGCATGCCGATCGCCTGGCCGATATCAAGGCGCGCGGTGCATTGATCTGCGCCACCCTGGCCAGCAACGAACCGCTGGGATTCTCGGACCCGCAGACGCGCCAGATCGTCGGTTTCGACGTCGACATGTGCGCCGCCGTGGCGCGCGAGCTGGGCGTGAAGATGGAGCACCGCAGCGTGACGGTGGAGGCGCGCATTCCCGAACTCGTCGACGGCAAGGTCGACCTGGTGTCGGCGGCATTGGGATACACCCGGGAGCGCGCCCAGCAGATCGACTTCACCGCTTCGCACTACCAGAACCCGATCAAGCTGATCGTGCAGTCGGACTCGGGCTACAACCTGATGACCGACCTGGCCGACAAGCGCATCAGCGCCAACCGCAATTCCACGCCCGAGCAATCGGTGCGGCGGGTATTGCCCAAGGCCACCTTGCTGACCTTCCCGGATACGCCGGCGGCCTTCCTGGCGCTGGCCCAGGGCAAGGCGGACGGACTGGCGCTGTCGATGCCTTCTGGCATCCGCTTCGTCAACGAGTCGGCCGGCCGCTTCAAGTTCGTCGAAGGCGCACTGGCCTGGGAACCGACCGCGATGGGCGTGCAGAAGGGCGAGCGCGCCTTGCTGGCCGAAGTGAACCGGGCGCTGGCGTCGATGGAGAAGGCCGGCGAGATCGACGAGCTCTGGCAGAAGTGGTTCGGCCCCAAGACCAAGTTCAACATTCCGCGCGACAAGAAGCTCACGCCCATCGCCAGTTTCCGCTGAAACGGCGGCGGGCCGGAAATGAAAAAAGCGATCCCGGCGGATCGCTTTTTTGTTGGGCGCGCGAATCTCCGGCGGCCTTATTCCGGCGACGACGTCTCCTGCAGCGCGGTCTCGTCGAACACCTCGGCCGACGGATTGCGGTAGGCCTGGGATGTTGCGCCCAGCCGCAGCGACAGGTCCTGCGCCAGTCCCAGCAGCTTGCCGCGCAGCACCTCGCTGGCGGCCGGGTCGAAGCGCAGCGACAGCCCGAAGATCGTCATCGCTCCCACCAGCGCGTTGCCCGGCCCGAACACCGGCACCGACATCGAGGACGAGAGCGGATTGTTGATGCCCACCGAGATGCAGACATAGCGCCCGCCCGAACGCGCCGCATTGCCGGGAACCGAGAAGAAGCGCAGCACCTGCGCGCTGGAGGTCTGGTCGATGGCGAACAGCGAACCCGCCTTGACCGTGGCCTTGACCGACTCCGGTGACTCGGCGGCATACAGGCACAAGCGCTGGTCCTGCTGGCGGATATAGAAGGCGGTGCTCTCGCCGGTCTCGCGCACCAGCTGCTCCAGCGCGGGCAGGATGAAATCGGCGTAGTCGAACTTCGCCTCGAACGCCTTGCCCAGCTGGAAGGCGCGCGGACCGAGCTGGTACGAGCTGTCGGCGCGCTGCACCACATAGCCTTCCTTGATGAAGGACATCATGTAGCGATGGATCACGCTCTTGAACAGGCCGGTGCGTTCTTCGAGCTCGGTCAGGCCGAAGGGCTCGGGGGCGTCGATGAAGGCGCTCAGGATCGCCAGGCTGCGTTCGGCGCCGAGCACGGTGCGGTCCGGCGCGGCGTCTTTCTCCCTTTTTGACGTCTCTTTCTCTTTTTTCATAAATCGATTTCGAATTTCGGAATTCGGCGAGCGTATCACCTTTTCAGGGGTTGGCGCGGCGCACCAAAAAATAACCGTTCCCGTGCTTTTCTGCACCCCCGATGGGATTCTCCCGTGCGTTGCAACGGTTTTTGCACCGCCGCGATGCGTGTTGTAAGTGACTGAAAAATATAGGGAAATTGTGCTTGTTTAAAAATCATAATGCAATTATGATTTATTCACGCTATGTTCGTTGTCCAACCTGGGAAAGGATAGAAAATGACTTTGGGGCGCATCAAGAAGACCTGTCTGGCAATGTCGGCTGCGGCCGTTTCGCTGGTTTTTTCCACCGCCGCGCATGCTGACCGCCTGGCCGACATCAAGGCGCGCGGTTCGCTCATCTGCGCCACGCTGACCAGCAGCGAGCCGCTGGGCTATCCCGATCCCGCCACCCGTCAGGTGGTCGGCTTCGACGTCGACATGTGCGGCGCCGTGGCCAAGCAACTGGGCGTGAAGCTGGAGCACAAGGGCGTCTCGGTCGAGGCGCGCATTCCCGAGCTGACCCTGGGCCGCGTCGACCTGGTGGTGGCCGCGCTGGGCTACACCAAGGAGCGCGCGCAGCAGATCGACTTCACCTCGGCGCACTACCAGACCCCGATCAAGCTGATCGCCCACAGCGGCGGCGCTTTCAACAAGATCGACGACCTCGCCGAAAAGCGCATCAGCGCCAACAAGGGATCCACGCCCGAGCTGTACGCCCGCCGCATGTTCCCCAAGGCCACCATCCTGACCTTCCAGGACACGCCGGCGGCCTTCCTGGCGCTGGCGCAGAACAAGGTGCAGGGCCTGGCGCTGTCGCAGCCTTCCGGCATCCGCTTCGTCAATGAGTCCGAGGGCAAGTACAAATTCCTCGAAGGCGCGCTGGCCTGGGAGCCGACCGCGATGGGCGTGAAGAAGGGCGAGCCGGCGCTGCTGGCGGCCGTCAACGACGCGCTCGACAAGCTGGAAAAGTCCGGCGAGACCGATGCCCTGTGGACCAAGTGGTTCGGTCCCAGCACCAAGTTCAACATCCCGCGCGAGAAGAAGCTCACGCCGATCTCCGCCTTCCAGTAAGCACCACCGTATTGCGTGAATGACCACGCAGGCTCCCTCGCGGGGCCTGTGCGGGACCGGCTGCGCCGATTTCCGGCGCGGTCGCGTCCCACGGTCAGTACTAGCAAGAAAGCGACCACATGCTCAATCTCGATTTCGGCGCGGTGCTGCAAGGCCAGTACCTCGACTGGCTGATCGGCGGCGCATTCACCACGCTGTGGCTGTTCGCCGCGGCCTGGGTCTGCGCCTTCGTGCTGGCCGTCCTGCTGGTGGCCCTGCGGGCGCTGGCGCTGCCGCCGCTGGAGTGGCTCATCGCCGCCTACGTCAACTACCACCGCAACGTGCCCGGCCTGGTGCAGATCTTCGTGTGGTACTTCGGTATCCCCGAGCTGCTGCCGGCGTCCATCACCGGTTTCATCAACGACCACAACGGCGAATTCATCTTCGCGCTCATCGCGCTGTCGCTGAACTCGGCCGCCTACATGTCCGAGGACCTGCGCAGCGGCCTGCGCTCGGTGGCGGCCACCCAGATGGAGGCGGCGCGCGCGCTCGGCCTGAACTACGTGCAGGCCATGCGCGACGTGTTGCTGCCGCAGGCCATCCGCGTCTCGGTGCCGCCGCTGGTGAACCAGGCGCTGTCGCTGTTCAAGTCCACCAGCCTGGCCATGGCCATCGGCGTGGCGGAAATGACCTACGCCAGCCGCCAGATCGAGAACGAGACCTACCGCACCTTCGAGACCTTCGCGCTGGCGTCCGCGTTCTACCTCGTCATGTCGTGGACCATCATGGCCGTGGGCGGCTGGTACAACGGCAGGCACCTGAAAGTGAAGGGGCGCTGACATGCTCGACATCATCCAAACCTACGGCGTGCAGCTGCTGATCGGCGAGTTCCCGCACGGGCCGCTGGGCGGGCTCGCGCTGACCCTGATCCTGGCGGTCTCGGGCCTGGTGTGCGCCTTCCCGCTGGCGGTCATGTTCGGCATCGCCCGCACCAGCACCATCGGCTGGATCGCCTTGCCGGCCGGCGCCGTGGTGCATACGCTGCGCGGCCTGCCGGTGCTGATGCTGATCTTCTGGGCCTACTTCATCGTGCCGCTGCTGACCGGCAAGTCGATCTCCGGTACCACCACCGTGATCAGCGCGCTGGTGGCCTACGAGACCGCCTTCCTGGGCGAGGTGATCAAGGCCGGCATCCAGTCCATTCCGCAGGGGCAGGTCGAGGCTTCGCGCTCGCTGGGCATGGGCTACTTCCGCACGCTGCGCGAGGTGGTGCTGCCGCAGGCGCTGTTCAACATGATCCCGAGCATCCTCAACCAGCTGATCTCGCTGATCAAGAACACCTCGCTGGCCTACATCATCAGCGTCAACGAACTTACCTACGCGGCCTACCAGGTCAATGCGCAGTTGCTGACCAAGCCCTTCCAGGTCTACTTCCTGCTGGCCATGACCTACTTCGCCATCTGCTATGCGCTGAGCTCGCTGGTGGGGCTGGTCGAGCGCCGCATCAAGCACAAACGTCAATTCAGGAGCGTCTGATGATCCGTTTCAACAATGTGAACAAGTGGTATGGCGACTATCACGCCCTGCGCAACGTCAACGAAGAGATCAAGCGCGGCGAGGTCGTCATCGTGTGCGGACCCTCGGGCTCGGGCAAGTCGACGCTGATCCGCACCATCAACCGGCTCGAGCCGGTCAACGACGGCCAGATCTACGTCGACGGCCAGGACATCCACGGCAACGGGGTGGACATCAACAAGCTGCGCAGCCGCATCGGCTTCGTGTTCCAGTCCTTCAACCTGTTTCCGCACATGAGCGTGGCGCGTAACGTGATGCTGGCTACCATGCGCGTGCTCAAGCTGTCCGAGAAGGAGGCCCGCGCAACCGCCATGGGCCTCTTGGACAAGGTCGGCCTGGCCGGCAAGGCCGAGTCCTACCCGGGCCAGCTGTCGGGCGGCCAGCAGCAGCGCGTGGCGATCGCCCGCGCGCTGGCGATGAAGCCGCCGGTGATGCTGTTCGACGAGCCGACCTCGGCGCTGGATCCCGAGATGGTGGGCGAGGTGCTGCAGGTGATGAAGCAGCTGGCGGCCGAGGGCATGACCATGGTGTGCGTCACGCACGAGATGGGGTTCGCGCGCGAAGTAGCCGACCGCATCATCTTCATGGCCGACGGCGAGGTGCTCGAGCGCGCCAGTCCGCAAGATTTCTTTGAACATGCGCAGCATCCGCGGGCGCAGAAATTCGTGGCCGACATCCGCCACGCCTGACCAATCTGACCAATGACAGGGCGCGCCAGCGCCCGCACATCCACAGCGAGACCGACATGGCATTCATTTCCGATTCACTTTCACGCATCAAGGCTTCGGCCACCATCGCCATCAGCCAGAAGGCGCGCGACCTGGCGGCGCAGGGCCGCAACGTCATCGCGCTGAGCTCGGGCCAGCCCGACTTCGACACCCCCGACAACATCAAGCAGGCCGCCTACGCCGCCATCGCCCGCGGCGAGACGCGCTACACGCCGGTGGCCGGCATCACCGAGCTGCGCGAGGCCGTGGTGGCCAAGTTCAAGCGCGAGAACGGCCTCGACTACAGCGTGGCGCAGACCATCGTCAGCAACGGCGGCAAGCAGGTCATCGCCAACGCGCTGATGGCCACCGTCAATCCCGGCGACGAGGTGATCGTGCCGGCGCCGTACTGGGTTTCCTATCCCGAGCTGGTGGCGCTGTGCGGCGGCGTGGTGGTGTATGCACGCACCACGCGCGCGGCCGGCTACAAGCTGCGCGCCGAGGAGCTGGAGGCGGCCATCACGCCGCGCACCAAGTGGCTGATGTTCAATTCGCCCTGCAACCCCAGCGGCGCGGCGTACACGCGCGCCGAGCTGGAGGCGCTGGCCGAGGTGCTCAAGCGCCACCCGCATGTGTGGATCCTGTCGGACGACATCTACGAGCACCTGACCTACGGCGACTTCGCGTTCACCACGCCGGCGCAGATCGCGCCCGAGCTGTACGAGCGCACACTGACCATGAACGGCGTCTCCAAGGCCTATGCCATGACCGGCTGGCGCATCGGTTACGCCGGCGGCCCGCAGCCGCTGATCAAGGCGATGGAGAAGATCCAGGGCCAGATGACCTCGGGCGCCAGCTCGGTCTCGCAATGGGCGGCGCTGGAAGCGCTGACCGGCCCGCAGGACTACATCCACACCAGCCGCAAGGTGTTCCAGGAGCGGCGCGACCTGGTGGTGTCGATGCTCAACGACGCCGAAGGCGTGGAGTGCCCGGTGCCGGAAGGCGCCTTCTATGTCTTCCCCTCGTGCGAACGCATCATCGGCAAGCGCACCGAAGACGGCCAGGTCATCGCCACCGACGAAGACTTCGTCGCCGCGCTGCTGCAGGCCGAGGGCGTGGCGCTGGTGCATGGCAGCGCCTTCGGGCAGGGCCCGAACTTCCGCCTGTCGTATGCGGATTCGACCGAGCGCCTGCGCGAGGCGTGCAGCCGCGTGCAAGCTTTCTGCGCCACGCTGCGCTGATCAGGAAAGAGGAGAACAACATGACTGCAGGATTTCGCATCTTCGAGCGCCGCCGCAAGGTGAGCGCGCAGGAAGTCACCGACTTCGCCGCCATTCCGGTGGCCAATATCAGCGACTCGATGTCGCGCATGACCGCGGCCGGCACCCGGCTGCGTCCGCTGCATCGCGGCGGCAAGCTGGCCGGCGCGGCCATCACCGTGAAATCGCGCCCGGGCGACAACCTGATGGTGCACAAGGCGCTGGACATGGCCGAGCCGGGTGACATCGTGGTGGTGGACGCGGGCGGGGACCTGTCCAACGCCATCATTGGCGAACTGATGGTGGCCCACGCCATTCAGCGCCAGCTGGGCGGCATCGTGATCAACGGCGCGGTGCGCGACCTCGACGCCATCGCCGCCGGCAGCTTCCCGGTGTTCGCCGCCGGCGTCACGCACCGCGGACCGTACAAGGATGGCCCGGGCGAGATCAACGTGCCCATCGCCATCGACGGCATGGTGATCCGCCCCGGCGACCTGATGGTGGGCGACAGCGACGGCCTGCTGTGCGTGCCCTTCGAAGACCTGGCGGAGGTCTACGCCGCGGCCAAGGCCAAGAACGATGCCGAGGCCGGGCAGATGGCGGCGATCGCCGCCGGCCGCAACGACCGCGGCTGGGTCGACGCCGCGCTCAGGAAACTCAATTGCGAACTGGCTGGCGCCGGCCGGGGCCATGGCTGACCAGCCCGCCGCTTCGGCGTCGCCGCACCTGCAGGTGCGCCCGGACTGGCTGGCGTTGACGCGCGAGGACGTGCTCGAGCCCGGGCTGCCCATCGTCGACGCCCATCACCACGTCTGGGACCGCGCCACCGGCCGTTACCTGTTCGATGAGCTGATGGACGACATCGGCACCGGTCATAACATAGTGGCGACGGTGTTCGTGCAATGCCGCTCGATGTACCGGGAGCAGGGGCAGGAAGCCATGAAGCCGGTCGGCGAGGTGGAGTTCATCAACGGCCTGGCGGCGCAATCGGCCTCGGGCCAGTACGGCCCGGCGCGCGCCTGCGCGGCCATCGTCGGCTTTGCCGACCTGATGCTGGGCGAAGACGCGGCGCCGGTGATCGAGGCGCTGCAGCAGGCCGGCAACGGACGCCTGCGCGGCATCCGCAACACCACCGCCTGGCATGCCGATCCGGCCATCCGCAGCAATCCGCTGCCGCCGCCGCCCGGCCTGCTGCTCGACGCGCGCTTTCGCGCCGGCGCACGGCTGCTGGCCAAGCATGATCTTGCGCTGGATATCTGGGCCTATCACACCCAGCTCGACGAAGTGCTGGCGCTGGCGCGGGCCTGTCCCGATACGCGCCTAGTGCTGGACCATTGCGGCGGGCCGCTGGGGGCCGGGCCGTATGCCGGCAGGCGCGACGAAGTGATGCGCCAGTGGCGGACCGCCATGCGCGACATCGCCGCCATGCCCAATGTCAGCCTCAAGCTGGGCGGGCTGGGCATGCCGGTGGGCGGCTGGGACTTCCACCTACAGGAAGCGCCGCCGGCGTCGGCGCAGTTGGCCGCCGCGTGGCAGCCTTACATCGAGACCTGCATCGAGCTCTTCGGTCCTGCGCGCTGCATGTTCGAGAGCAATTTCCCGGTGGACAAGGGCATGTTCGGCTACGGCAGCCTGTGGAACGCCTTCAAGCGCCTGACGGCGGGCATGTCGCCCGACGAGCGCGGCTCGCTTTTCAGCGGCACGGCGCGCGAGGTCTACCGCCTGCGGGAAGGCGGCCAGTGGTAGCATAACGGTCTTACTGGGCGCGCGATGCGCCCATTTTCAGTTACACGTTCCGGAAAGCTGACAGTGCAAGTTCAGACGACAAACGGCGCCCACGAAGACGCCGACGGCCTGCCCAAGGACCAACGCATACTGGCCATCGCCACCGTGGTGCTGGCCGTGGCCATCGCCGTGATGGACGGCTCCATCGCCAACCTGGCGCTGCCGTCCATCGCGGCCGACCTCAAGGCCACCGACGCCGACGCCATCTGGATCATCAACAGCTACCAGATCGCCATGGCGGTGTGCCTGCTGCCGCTGGCTTCGCTGGGCGAGGTGGTCGGCTACCGCCGCGTCTACCTGACCGGCCTGGTGCTGTTCACGATTTCCTCGCTGGCTTGCGCGCTCAGTGCCGACATGCTGCAGCTGAGCCTGGCGCGCGTGTTGCAGGGACTGGGCGCGGCCGGGATCCTGTCGGTCAATACCGCGCTGATCCGCTTCATCTATCCCAGCCGGCTGCTGGGCCGGGCCATCGGCTACAACGCACTGGTGGCGGGCACCTCGACGGCGCTGGGGCCGACGGTGGCGGGCTTCATCCTGCACTTCGCGTCCTGGCACTGGCTGTTCCTGATCAATATCCCGCTGGGCCTGCTGTCGCTGCTGATCGGCTGGAAGGCGCTGCCCTACAACCCGCTGTCGGACCGCAAGTACGACCTCAAGAGCGCGGTGGTATGCATGCTCTTCATCGGCCTGCTGCTCTACACGGTGGACGCCATCGGCCACCTGCAGGGCTGGGACGTGGTGCTGGTGTGCGCGCTGCTGACGGCAGTGAGCCTGGTCGTATTGCTGAAGGTGCAGTCGGCCACCGCGCCCATGTTGCCGCTGGACCTGCTGCGCATCCGCCTGTTCGCGCTGTCGATTGGCACGTCGTTTTGCTCCTTCGCGGCGCAGATGGCGACCTTCGTGATGCTGCCCTTCATGCTGCAGAACCATCTCGGCATGAGCGCCGCGCGCGCCGGCCTGCTGCTGACGGCCTGGCCGATTGCGGTGGCGCTGACCGGCGTGATCGCGGGCAAGCTGTCGGACCGCATGTCGGCCGGGCTCCTGGGCGGGATCGGGCTGGCCATCATGTGCGTGGGCCTGCTGTCGCTGCTGCTGGTGGGGCAGGGCACGCCGGATGGCGTGATCGTGCTGATGTTCGCGATCTGCGGTTTCGGTTTCGGCCTGTTCCAGTCGCCCAACAACCGCACGCTGATCAGTTCGGCGCCGCGTTCGCGCACCGGCGGCGCCAGCGGCATGCTGGGCACCGCCCGCCTGACCGGGCAGACCCTGGGCGCCTCGGTGGTGGCGATGATGCTCACGCTGTACGCCGCGCCCTATGCCCAGGTGTTGTGGTGCGCGGCGGCGCTGGCGGGAGCGGCTTGCCTGGTCAGCCTGTCGCGGCTGCGTTTCCACCGCGAGCAGTAACGGGCGGCGCGGCGCCCGAATAAAAAAAGCGATCCAGACGGATCGTTTTTTTTTCGACAGCAGGGCTGCGTCAGCCGGCCGGGAATACGTCGCGGCTATAGGCGTGGGCCGCGTGCGCCGCGACCGACAACGCCATGCTCAGGTAGTTGTCGCCGTGCTGGCGGCTGCGCGCGTGCTGCTGCTCGAGCAGGAAGATCTGCTGGTACAGCGTGCGGATCTGCTGCTGCAGCAGGGTGCGCTGCTGCCGGCCATCCTTGTTGGCCGGGAAGCGGGACAGAGACTGGGCCTGCTGCTGCAGGATGACGATGCGGTTGCTCAGTTGCGCGATCAGTTCGGAAGGATCGGTGTCCAGCGTGTCGGTGACCGGATGTTCCACTGCCGTTTCGTTTTCCGCGAATTCGGAAATGACTGCCATAAAAGCTCCAGCCCCCGGGGAGGCGCAGGTTGTCTTGAAGTCCTGGGTTCTTTTACGGCGGGGGCGGGGAATTCTTGAATTTCATCGAAAGTTTCAATTAAGGCAATCCTTCTGGCGGGCCGCCGGTGCAGAGGCCGTGCTGTCCCTGAACGCCGGGATCCAGGCCGGATCCGCAGTGAAGCTGACCGACAGCCAGCGATACGGGTCCTCTCCCAGCGCGGCGGCGACGAAGCCTTTCTTGCGCCGGCCGGCGAAGATGGCGCAGGTTTTTGCGCGCGCAGCCAGATCGGTCTAGAAAAATTTCCAGATACGTTGCAATTTCGCGCCGTCCCCGCGTGCGGCGCGGCAAATGAAAAGGGCGAAACGTTTGCGCCGTTTCGCCCCGATGAGTGGGCGGCGCATCGTGCGCCGCTGAGGTCCTCAGATCACGCCGCGGCGCATCTGGTCCAGCTCGATCGATTCGAACAGCGCCTTGAAGTTGCCTTCGCCGAAGCCGTCGTTGCCCTTGCGCTGGATGATCTCGTAGAACACCGGACCGATCACGTTCTGGGTGAAGATCTGCAGCAGCAGGCCCTGGCCGTCGGTGGGGGCGCCGTCGATCAGGATCTTCAGCTCGCGCAGCGCGGCCAGGTCTTCGCCGTGGCCGGGGATGCGGCGATCGACCAGGTCGTAGTAGGTGGCGATGGTGTCCTGCAACGGCACGCCGCGCGCATACAGGGCACGCACGGTGGCGTAGATGTCGTCGGTGCCCAGCGCGATGTGCTGGATGCCTTCGCCGTTGTACTGCTTGATGAATTCCTCGATCTGCGACTTGTCGTCCGCGCTCTCGTTGATCGGGATGCGGATCTTGCCGCAGGGGCTGGTCATGGCGCGCGACTTCAGGCCGGTGACCTTGCCTTCGATGTCGAAATACTTGATCTCGCGGAAGTTGAAGAGGCGGGTGTAGAACGAAGACCAGGTGTCCATTGCACCGCGCACCACGTTGTGGGTCAGGTGGTCGATATAGGTCAGCCCCACGCCCTTGGGATTGCGCTCGACGTCCGGCAAGAACTGGAAGTCGACGTCATAGATCGAACCGTTGTCGCCGTAGCGGTCCACCAGATACAACAGCGAGCCGCCGATGCCGCGGATGGCCGGGATGTTCAGTTCCATCGGGCCCAGCTTGGCGGCCACGCCCTCGGCGCCCAGCTCCAGCGCGCGCTTGTAGACGAAGGCCGCGTCCTTGACGCGGAAGGCCATGGCGTTGACCGAGGCACCGTGCACCTGGGCGAAGGCCGAGGCATTGCTGTCGGGTTCGGCGTTGAGGATGAAATTGATCTGCCCCTGGCGATACAGCGTCACGTTCTTGGAACGATGGCGCGCCACCGCGACAAAGCCCATCAGTTCCAGCACGGCGGCGATGGCGGTCGGATCCTTGGCGGCGTATTCGACGAACTCGAAGCCGTCGGTTCCCATGGGGTTGTCGAACAGGTCCCGGCCGTTGGCGGGGGTGAAATTGGTTTCTGCGTGGCCCATGAGTGTCTCCTCGTCGCGTCGATGGGAAGGATCGCCGCCGCGCAGCGGGCGCAGAACTTGCCTTTTGGGCATGGACTGGCGTGCGCTGCGAGCTGATCCCTGCTTCTTTTAAAGGGGAACCGTGCAATTGCCGGCTCATGGGAAGAGTTTATTGTGCCGAACGTGCAATATGTGATTGTTTTTTGCGCGATATCATCGATAATATGCACAAATAATTCTTAAATAGGGAAATTGGAGAGATAAATGAGCATCATCAATGTCGACCGCTTCGACCTGGCCCTGCTGACCGAGCTGCAGCGCGACGGCCACATCACCAACAGCGCCCTCGGGCAGAAGGTGCACCTGTCGACCTCGCAGATCAGCCGCCGCGTGCAGCGCCTGGAAGAGGCCCACGTGATCGAGCGCTACACCGCCGTGCTGGACCCGGCGGTGGTAGGCCTGGGCGTGACCGCTTTCACCACCGTGACGCTGGACCGCCAGGGCGAGACCCGCGGCGAGCTGTTCGAGAAGGCGGTGGAGGCCATGCCGGAGGTGACCGAGTGCTTCTCGATCACCGGGGAGGCTGATTATATCCTGCGCATCGTGGCGCCCGACCTGGCCACCTTCTCCGAGTTCATGATGACCCAGCTGCTGCGCCTGCCGGGCGTGACCAACGTGAAATCCAACATCACCCTCAAGAAGGTCAAGCAGTCGCACGAGCTGCCGCTGGAGCACGTGATGCAGCCGGTCAAATCGCGCCAGCGCATCCGTTTCTCCCAATAAGCCGGTTCGTCCGGATTTGAAAGCAAGCGCCGGAGTGCGGCGCCTCCCTGCGATTCGTAGACTGGCTACGTCAATCAAAAGGAGCGCATCATGCAAACCATGACTACCCCGATTTCACGCCGTCCCGCCCGTCTGCCCGTGCCGCCCGCCGTCGCCTATGTCGGCGACGACGCGCGCTGGGCCGCCGTGCAGCAGCGCGACAAGGCCGCCGACGGCAGTTTCTACTATTCGGTCAGCAGCACCGGCGTGTATTGCCGTCCCTCGTGCGCGGCGCGTCCGGCGCTGCGCAAGAACGTGGCCTTCCACGACAGCTGCGCCGCCGCCGAGGCCGCCGGTTTCCGTGCCTGCAAGCGTTGCAAGCCCGACCAGCCGCCGCTGGAAGAACGCCAGGCGCTGGCGGTGGAGCAGGCCTGCCGCCTGATCGCCGAGGCCGACGAGCGCGGCGACGGCGCTCCCGACCTGGCGACGCTGGCCGAGGCCGTGGGCATCAGCCGCTATCACTTCCACCGCATCTTCAAGCAGCACACCGGCCTCACGCCCAAGGCCTACGCCGACGGCCGCCGCGCCGAGCGCATGCGCAGCCGGCTGCCCGGCAGCGCCAGCGTGACCGAGGCCATGTACGACGCCGGCTTCAGCTCCAGCGGCCGCTTCTACGAGCAGAGCGCCGGGCAACTGGGCATGAAGCCCGGCGCCTACCGCAGCGGCGGCGGCGGCGAGCGCATCCGCTTCGCGGTGGCGCAGTGCTGGCTGGGCGAGCTGCTGGTGGCGGCCACCGACAAGGGCATCTGCGCGGTCGCGCTGGGCGACGATGCCGAGGCCCTGGTCAAGGAGCTGCAGGATCGCTTTCCCAAGGCCGAGCTGGTGGGCGGGGATGCCGGATTCGAGCAGACCGTGGCGCAGGTGCTGGGCGCCATCGACGATCCAGGGCGCGGCGCCGAGCTGCCGCTGGACGTGCGCGGCACCGCGTTCCAGCAGCGCGTGTGGCAGGCGTTGCGCGGGGTGCCGCCGGGCGTCACGCTGAGTTATTCCGAACTGGCCGAGCGCGTCGGCAGTCCGGCGGCAGTGCGGGCGGTGGCCAGCGCTTGCGCCAACAACAACATCGCACTGCTGATTCCCTGCCATCGCATCGTCCGGCTGGACGGCTCGCCCTCCGGCTACCGCTGGGGCGTGGAGCGCAAGCAGGCCTTGCTGGACAAGGAGCGCCGCAAGGCCTGACGCCACGCCATGACCCTCGACCTCTTCGCCGCACTGGAACCGCAGCCTTCGCGCGAGCCCATCACGCAGGGCGCGGTGCTGCTGCGCGCCTTCGCCGCCGGCCAGGCGGCGCAGTTGGTGCGCGCGGTGGAGCAGGTGACTGCGCAGTCGCCGCTGCGCCACATGCACACGCCGGGCGGTTTTCGCATGTCGGTGGCCATGAGCAATTGCGGACGCTACGGCTGGGTGACCGACCGGCGCGGCTACCGCTACCAGCCTGAGGACCCGCTGTCGGGCCGGCCGTGGCCGGAGATGCCGCAGGCGTTTCGCGAGCTGGCCGTGCGCGCCGCGCGCGAGGCCGGCTTCGACGGTTTCGATCCCGACGCCTGCCTGGTCAATCGCTACGAACCCGGCGCCCGCATGTCGCTGCACCAGGACAAGAACGAGCAGGACATGGCCCAGCCCATCGTCTCGGTCTCGCTGGGCCTGCCGGCGACCTTTCTCTTCGGCGGCATGGAGCGCGCCGACAAGCCCCTGCGCATGCGCCTGGAAAGCGGCGACGTGGTGGTGTGGGGCGGCCCGGCGCGGCTGCTGTTCCATGGCGTCGACACCTTGCCGGACGGCGACCATCCGCTCACCGGGCGCTGCCGCTACAACCTGACCTTGCGCCGCGCGCGCTGAGCCCGGGCGCCGAAAAGGGCCGTCCAAAGACAAGCCGCGTCCGGCGGCTTAAAATGGCGGCTTCTCTCCGATCCACGGCCCATGCAGCCCGCGACGGAATTCATCCCACCTGCCACACGACCAATAAAGACCATGGAGACAGCACTCGACAACGTGCCGGACAGCCCGTCCACGCCGCCGCAACCACCGCAATCGCCGCTTTCTTCGCAGCCCGCCGAGAAGACCGGCTTTCGCGTGCTCGGCGCGATCAGCTTTTCGCACTTCCTCAACGACATGATCCAGTCGCTGCTGCTGGCCATCTATCCGCTGTTGAAGGGCAACTTCCACCTGAGCTTCGCCCAGGTCGGCCTGATCACGCTGACCTTCCAGGTCACCGCTTCGCTGCTGCAGCCGCTGGTGGGCCTGTACACCGACAAGCATCCCAAGCCGTATTCGCTGGCCGTGGGCATGGGCTCGACGCTGTGCGGCCTGCTGCTGCTGTCGGTGGCGCCCAACTTCGGCGTGCTGCTGGTGGCCGCGGCCCTGGTCGGCACCGGCTCCTCGGTGTTCCACCCCGAGGCCTCGCGCGTGGCGCGCATGGCCTCCGGCGGGCGCCATGGACTGGCGCAATCGCTGTTCCAGGTTGGCGGCAATGCCGGCAGCGCCATGGGGCCGCTGCTGGCGGCATGGATCATCATCCCCGGCGGCCAGCGCAGCGTGGCCTGGTTCGCCATCGCGGCGCTGGTCGCGATGTTCGTGCTGCGCCAGATCGGCCACTGGTACGCGCGCCAGCAAAGCGCGGCCAAGGGCAAGGGAAAGAAGAAGGGGCCGGGCTACGTGCAACTGCCCAAGTCCAAGGTGACGCAGGCGGTGTGCATCCTGCTGCTGCTGATCTTCTCCAAGTACTTCTACATGGCCAGCCTGTCGAGCTACTTCACCTTCTACCTGATCAGCAAGTTCCAGCTCTCGGTGCAGGATGCGCAGCTGCACCTGTTCGCCTTCCTCTTTGCCGTGGCCGTGGGCACGGTGGCCGGCGGCCCGATTGGCGACCGCATCGGCCGCAAGGCGGTGATCTGGACCTCGATCCTGGGCGTGGCGCCGTTCACGCTGATGCTGCCTTACGCCAACCTGTTCTGGACCGGCGTGCTGTCGGTGATCATCGGCCTGATCCTGGCCTCGGCCTTCTCGGCGATCCTGGTGTTCGCGCAGGAACTGATGCCGGGCAAGATCGGCACGGTGTCGGGGCTGTTCTTCGGCTTCGCCTTCGGCATGGGCGGCATCGGCGCGGCGCTCTTGGGCAAGCTGGCCGACCTGACCGATATCTATTTCGTCTACCAGGTATGCGCCTTCCTGCCGCTGATCGGCCTGCTGGCGGCGTTCTTGCCGAAGATGCAAAAGGTGGAGGCGGCGCCGGCCGGCGCCTGAGCTTGCCGTTCGCCGGCCGTCGAGGCGCGGCGGACATTGCCGGGTCCCGCACTGCGCCGGGACGACACGAAGGAGACAGTCCGCACCCGGGCTGGTTGCTGCTCCCGATCTGTCGTCCCGGCGCTGGCCGGGGCCCGGTGTCGTTTACCGTTGAGCGACGATACGGCGCCCCTGATCAGGCGTGGGTGCGGTGCACCGCCGGGCGGGCAGGGGCGTGGTGCTTTCTTTCGCCGGTCGTGCTGTTCTTGCGTGCGGCAGGCTTGCGCTGGCCGGCGCGACCGGCGTCTTCATCGGCCTCGCGCAGGCGCTGCTGCAGCAAGGCCAGCACCGCCGCCTCTTCCGGCGTCAGCGCATGCAGCTCTTCCACCAGCTCGGTCTGCACGCGTTCTTCCAGCAGCTCGGCGAAGCTGCCTTCGAGATAGCTTTCCACGATGGCCGGGTGCACATAGCACTTGCGGCAGATCGATGGCGTGTTGCCCAGCTTCTTGGCCACGTTCTCGATGGCGCGCACCACGTTCTTCTTGGCCTGCGCCTGCGAGTCCACGCTCTCGAAGGCCTGCAGCGCCAGCGTCGCCAGCACCGTGCCGGCCCAGGTGCGGAAATCCTTGGCGCTGAAATCTTCCCCGCTCACCTCGCGCAGATAGGCGTTGACGTCGCCCGAGTCGATGCTGTGCGCCTGGCCGTCGTCGTCGACGTACTGGAACAGCTCCTGGCCGGGCAGGTCGCGCATCTTGCGGATCAGGCGCACCACATAGGGGTCGTGCAGCTTGATCTCGTGCTGCACCCCGCTCTTGCCGCGAAAGCGGAACATCACGTCGCTGCCGTCGATGCGCACATGGCGGTTGCGCAAGGTCGTCAGGCCGAAGGACTTGTTCTCGCGCGCGTATTCGTCGTTGCCCACCCGCATCAGCGTGGCCTGCAGCAGGTGCACGATGGACGCCACCACCTTCTGCCGGTGCAGGCCGGGGCGGTGCAGGTCTTCATGCACCGCGCGGCGGATCGCCGGCAGCGCCTGCGCGAAGCTGATGATGCGTTCGTACTTGGCGTCGTCGCGCACCAGGCGCCAGTGCGGATGGTAGCGATACTGCTTGCGCCCGCGGGCATCGCGCCCGGTGGCCAGGATGTGGCCGTTGGCGCTGGGACTGATCCAGACTTCTTCCCAGGCCGGCGGAATGGCCAGCGCGTGCAGCCGCGCGATCTCCTCTTTGTCGTCGATCAGGCGACCCTTTGCATCATGGTAGGCAAAGCCTTTGCCGTGGCGGCGCCGGCTGATGCCCGGCATGTCGTCGCTCATGTAGCGCAAGCCGTTCTGGCGTGCGACGTCCGCGGCTTCGTCGAAATAACTGTCGCGCTCGCTGGCGGGGTGTTCCATGCTGGTCGTTCTCCTTGTAAATCCCGTCGGCGTCGTGTTGTGAATTTTTTGATGCGTCGGACAGGCAGAGCGAACAATGGTGCTGAGTCTGGGTCTTGGAGCGATGCGGCTGCATGCATGCCGGCCATCGCGCTCATGCATGAGGTTACGTTTGTATTTTGATTATTGATTAAGCCGATTATTGACAAATCAGGCCACGCAGGGAGTCAGCCGTGCAGGGAAGTTTTTGTAGGATTTTTCCTACGCCCTGTCATGCCTATCGGGAGCGAGCTTTTGAGCCGATGTGAAATTGTTCTGCTCCTGTGCTGAACCATTTTGGTCTTTTGCGATGTGTGCGGTCGCTTCGTTGACTGCAGTATGAGGGCTCATTAGCTTCGACATCTTGCGTCGCGTCAGGGCGGGCATGTGGGTCTGCCGCCTGCGACATGAATCTTGCCGCGTCAGCCATTGATGCGCTTTGATGACTGACTGATCGAGGTGCCGGGTGAAAGTTGTTGAACACATGCGGGTAGTCGCGCCATGGAATTTTCAGGGCAACCGCGCCATGGATCTGCACTGGGGACGCGCCAACGACAGGTTGCGCGATGTCCTGGCGTTACAGCATCTGGATGTGCGCGAGGGCTTGCTGGAAGGGATCGCGGGAACGCTGACTTGCGTTTCCCCTGATCCAGGCTTAACAGGCGCGCTCTTTCTCGGCAGGCCGGTATCGATTCGGATGACGAGCGATCGCGGTCAGCAGCATCGGATCAATGCGATCGTCTGCGGATTCGTGGCCGGCCAGTCGGACGGCGCGCTGAGCTGTTACCAGCTGCAGGTATGCGACGCGCTGAGCTTGTGTGAACGCCGGCGAAACTCGCGCGTGTTCATCGGAAAAAGCCTGCCCGAGATCCTCGATGTAGTGATGCGCGAATGGCAACAATGCAGCCCGGCCATGGCGCATGCGTTTGACTTCGACCTCGGCGGGCTGGACGCACGGCGTTATCCGGTCCGCGAGTTCACCAGGCAGGTCAATGAGTCGGATGCCCATTTCATTCGCCGCCTGCTGCGCAAGGAAGGTGTGACGGTCTTCGTGCGCGACGGCGGTGCCCGAAGCGCCGAGCGGAAACCGCATGTCGACGGCGACGACGAACATCCTGTTCACACGCTCGTCTTCAACGACACTCCCGCCGCGATCGAGATGATGCCTGCCGGGGTGCTGCGTTATCACCAGTCCAACGGCGGTGCGTTCGAGCGCGACAGCATCACGCTGTTCGCTTCGCGCCAGCGGCTGGTCTCAGGCGCCGCGATGCGCGCGTCATGGGATTACAAGACGGCCCAGGTGGATCAGGCCGAACACGCCGCCTTGCTGCAGCAGGGCGAGGCGGGTAACGACCTGTCATCGCAATTGCTGGTCGACAGCGTCATCGATATCCCCCATCTGGGAGACAGCATCTCGGATCACGACCGCATCGTACGCGACCGGGTGCTTGCCCACGAACTGCGGTCCAGCCAGGTGGACGGTGCGGGCGCGGTGCGCGACATGAGGGTGGGACACTGGTTCGAGCTCAGCGACCATCCCCTGTATGCCGCGGCCGCTCGGCAGCAGCGCGAGTTCGTCGTCACTTCGTTGCATCACTGCGCCTGGAACAATCTTCCCGCCGACATCGAAGCGCACATCCTGCGGCTGCTGGCGGCCAGCGCTCCCTCCTTCGCCGGCGCAGCGCAGGCACTTTCCCTGGCGGGCACGTCCTCCGACGACATGCGTTACGAAAATCAATTCACCTGCGTGCAACGGGGCGTTGCACTGACGCCCTCCTATGATCCGCTGATCGATCTGCCTGCGGCGCATACCGTCACCGGCCTGGTGGTTTGCCCCGAGGGGGAAGAAGTCTTCTGCGATGAGCTGGGGCGTATTCATGTCCAGCTGCAGGGCCTGGACGCCAGGCATCATGCGCATGCGCAAGGCGCCGGCACCAACGGCCGGCCATGCGACAGCGCGCCGGTTCGGGTGCTGTGGGGCCTGGCCGGACCGGGCTACGGAAACCACGACCTGCCGCGCGCCGGCATGGAGGTCTTGCTCAGCTGTATCGCGGGAGACCCCGATCGTCTGGTGGTAGTCGGCGTGCTCGCCAACGGTCGTAACACCCCGGCGACCTTCAGCCATGCCGGCGCGCTGCCCGGCAACCGGTATCTGTCGGGAACCAAGACCAGGGAGATCAACGGGACGCGCTGCAACCAGCTGCGGTTCGACGACACGCCCGGGCAGATCAGCGTGCAGCTGGCAAGCGAGCACGCGCACACGCAATTGAACCTCGGTTACCTGACCCAGCCGCGCGTGGAGGGCGAAGGGGCCGATCGCGGCGCCGGGGCAGAATTGCGCACCGACGCCTCGGCCGCCTTGCGCGCCGCGCAGGGCCTGCTGCTGACAACCTATGCTCGCGAGCAGGCCGGCGGCGAGCAGCTGGATCGCCAGGAGCTGGTGGAGTTGATGGCCGATTGCGCCGACCTGTTCACGGCGTTGGGGGACTATGCCGCTGGACACGGCGGGCATGTGACGGACACCGGACCGCTGCGTCGTTTGAAGGCGCTGATGGAGGGCTGGCGGCACAACACGAAGGAATCCGACCGGGCATTTTCGCCAGGGAGGGAGGCGATCATGGCTTTCGGCGCGCAGGCCGGCGCCATGCACCTGACCCCGCAGACGCAGGTGACCTACGCCGGAATGAACATCGATCAAGTCGCCGGACAACACCTGCAGCTGATGAGCGGGCAACGCTTCAGCGCGACGGCAGGCAAGGGACTGTATTTGTTTGCCCGGGGTAACGGCGTTCAGGCCATCGCCGGCGAAGGCCCGTTGCTGCTGCAGGCGCAGGCGGGAACCCTGAATGCCGTGGCGCAACAGGGTATGCACCTGGCCAGCAACGAGAACGAAGTGCTGGTCAGCGCTCCCAGCATCAGGCTCGTGGCCGATGACGGCAGCTACATCAAGATCGGCGGCGGCATCACTCTTGGCACGCAGGGTGACATCCGCCTGCTTTCGGCATCGCACCAGTGGGGAGGGCCCGCCAGGGACGGCGTCGTCAGGCCTGCGTTCGACAAGCTGCCTACCGATCAGCGGATACAGCTTCACTTCCCTTCCCGCGAAGGCGAGACGCAAGTAGCCGCGAACCAGAAGTATCGGGTGACCCTGGACGATGGCCGGGTTCTTGAAGGAACCAGCGATGCCGATGGAATGAGCGATATCGTCAAGGACCCGGCAATGCGCATTCTCAGCATCGACCTGCTTGGTTCGGGAGTCTGACATGAGCGATCAAGTTCAGACCGTCCTTGGCGACAAGGAGCACGTCACGCATCTCGGCCATGCGCTGACCTATGCCAATCGGGCCGGCAACAAGTGCTTCGAGGTGCCGGCATGCATGCCGGGGATAGTGATCTTCATCCATGGCGTCAATGACACCGGGGCGGCCTATCCGGTCGTCGAAGAAGGCTTGTGTCAGGGATTGAACGAGCGCTTGTCGCGTTCGGATCTGACGGCGGCCAGGTATGGTGTGGAATATCGCGCGGCCCAGTCCATGCACCCGGAAGAAAGGCAGCGCAAAGACTGGCGATGCATAGAAGACCCCGACACCTACCTCTACCAGCGCGACCCGAACAACAGGTCGCGCAGTTTCTTCCTGCCGTTCTACTGGGGCTATCGGGCCGCCAGCGCCGACATCGCCCGGGTCGACAATGCCGGCGTCGTCAAGAGCCGTGAAGCCGATGCCGAAGGCAACCTGATGACGCGCGGGCAATACCAGGACATCCGGGGCAACCGCCTCGACCGGAATTTCGGCAAGGGTGGCGGTTACTTCGCCAACGCCACCAACAACATTCCGGACATGTACGGCGCAGGGTTCCGGGCCGGTCGCGCAGCCAAGGGCGTGACGGCGGTGGCGGCCGGCGGGCCCACGGTGTACATGAGCGACAGCCCGGATCGCCATTACTTCATCCTGGCCGCCACCCGGCTGGCCGACCTGATTCGCACCATCCGCACCATCGTGCCGTGCCCGGCGGCGGCTGCCGCCGGCCTGGATCCGCAGCACGACACCATCACCATCATGGGCCACAGCCAGGGCACCATCATCGCGCTGCTGGCCATGGCATTGCTCAAACAGCAGGGGCAACGCTGCGCCGATTGCCTCATCATGGTCGACACCCCCTACAGCGTGCATGCCACCGGCGCCAGCAGACAGACCGGCACGGCCCGCCTGAAGACGCTGGTGGACATCGTCAACGCCGTGACGCAGCACCCGTACCGGATTCCGGAACTTGCCGAATTGCTGGTGACGCACGAACGCCATGGCGGACGCACCGGCAAACGCTGGCGGGCGGATGGTGGGCAACGACCGGCGCAGGATGGGCGCGAGTGGATACGCTTTACCGAGCGCGACAATCGCGGCAAGGTGTATCTCTACTTTTGTCCGGAGGATGTGGTGGTGTCGATGAGGGATGTGCGGGGCATCGGCACATTCGGCGTGCCCGATGAGGTGGCCGACGACAGTGCGGCAGCCGTGGCCAGGCGCAAGGAGGCAGTGGCCAATGCCTTGAAGAGGCCGGGGGCGGCATCACTGCACGCGCGCCATCCGGACTTTGAAGCGATCGCGCGCGCAACGTCGTTGCCGGCCATGAATGCGCTCAGCGAGATGCGCTTTTATCAGCGGATGTGGACGCGCATGGAACGGCCGTCCCAACCGGGAGCGGCGCCCACGCGGGTGGCGGTGGGGCAGCCGCCGGCCAGCATGCCGGTACGCCTGCCCGGAGAACGCCTGGCCGCAGGCCCCGACACGGGCGCCGATCGGCTGGTCAATGTCGCCCTGCACGCCGGCTTCGCCAGGGACAATATGCGCTTCATCAACGGCGAGGCGCTCAATCCCCCATGCCTGCCGGACCTGTACGGCGGCGAAGAAATCAAGGGAAACCCGCATACCGCGGGCAAGCAGCGCATGGACGATGTTTCGCAAAACATCGCACTGGGAAACCAGAACGCGCGCCTGCGCTGGATCCTGGTCGACACCATTCCCCAGCCGGCATCGTCGGCGGCCTGCCAGGCGGAGTGCGAAGAGCGCAAGGCGGCCTTCAACCAGGGTAAGCGGGTAGACGACCAATCGGCCAACTGGCGCTGGAGCGAGATCAAGGATGGCAGCAATAGGGCGGCGATCAGCCGGGAAGAAACGCCCAACGAAATGCGGACGCGCTTTGGCAGTACCGATGCCGGTCTGGAGGACAACAATTATCACTCGGCGATTCTACGGAGCGCGGGCAACCATCGCTGGGTGACGGCCATGGACGTGGCCATCGGCCAGGCGGTGACGATGGATGATCCGGATTGGCGGGAGTTGTTGATGTGGATGGCGGATTGGAGGTTGCATAAAAGTGCTCTAAGGCGATTGAAAAGAAACGATAACTACGATCGTCTGGATCGGAAGACAAAGGATCTGATTGATGCATGCGCTGATTATTACCAAAAGGGAGAATTCCCTTACGAGCACATTTCATTGCAGATCCCACCGTTGGTGACCAGCGAGGAGAGGTCCGGAGGTAATACATGACGCCGAAGTTGTGGCCCTATGTGGTGGGGTTGTTGTTGGCAGGGCTGTGTTGGCTGGGCTGGATCTGGTACCAGCATTACCACTATTACGTAGCGACAGGACAGGAGCTGGGCATGATGGGCAAGCAATGGGCGGCAGGTATGCTGGCTTTGGGTGTAATCGGGTTGGCTGTCTTCGGCGGCCATGCCGCATGGCTGAACCGTGCCGCAGTGGCCGCAACTGATGCCGGCGCCGCCGATGGTTCATCGGCTGGCCTGGCGAGCCCTACGGTCAAATGGAGCAACCCATCGCCGCTGATGCGGCAGGCGGGGCGTGACTTCGTTCTCGAAGTGAGAGCAATTGGCGCGGCTGTAGATGCGATAGTCAACGATGAGATTTGGAAGGGCATCGAAAAGAAGGGCGAAACGCATATGACGTTTTTACCGACCGATCCAAGTGCCTATCCAGACAATGACTTCAAACGGGAGCACATATACGGGATGAGCATCGGGCTGAGCTTCGAACATGGTGCTCGCGGCATCGTCGACCAATGGCCGATGCCAGCCATTGCCTACGGACCACCCAAGCACCAATCCAATGGAAACCGCGCTGGCAAGAGCATTAGTAGCGGGCGCTCCGCGGCAGGCCTCGGCGTCGCCCTGTTCTTATGGGAGGACGATGCCAATACCGAAGACGGAGCCGAGTCGTTGGAAAAACTATTCTCCTTCTTTGATCGCAATCCGGATGTGCCGGCTGCGATGGTGATCTCACGGGACGGCACTTATGATCGCTTGTTGCGACAAGCACCGGGCAGCGGTCGGATCCAGTTGGGCGCGGGCAAGGTGGAGATGCCGGACAGCATGGGCGCCCTGATGGTGACGCGGTCAGACCGTGTGGATCAGCTGGTACGGCCGTTTGCGGTACATATTCCGCGAGGCGTGAATAAGACCGATACCGAATACGATCTGATCAAGCAGTGGAACTTCTATTGGAAGAAGAGCGAGGATCGTGGCCCAGACAGCTTTGAGGCGCAATATGAACGCGAGGAAAAAGCGCGAGGCGTTCTCTTCCCCATGTTCTCGGGAATCGTATCGTCCACCTACTGGCACAGCCAACTCCCCGAGCTCTGGAAAACCATCAGCAACAAAGGCCCGGGGCAATTCAATCCTTCGCCTTACCTGCCGATTCGCTGGACCGATTGGCAAGTCAGGCAATTCGACGCCATGCCCCTGCTGGGCTACCTGCATCGCCCGGTGGACGTTAATCTGAGCGACGAGCATGGCAAGCCATTGCGCGTCCCGTATCAGGTGCAGGCACTGAAGGAAGGTTGGGCGCGCGCAGTCGAGGGGCTGGAAGGGCAGCGTCAACCTCGACGTGTGTTCTACGACACTTCCGCCGACAAACATTGGGTGATTCCACTGACGCAAGCACTGGCGCAATCCGGCGACGACGCGCCGCGACCAGGTGAACTCAAGGAAGGCTATGACATCGGCTACCGCATCGGCAAAACCGGCGTCAGCTCACCGCTGATCCAAGTCGGACTGGCGATCGTGGCGGGTTATGAGGATGGGGCTGCCAGCGCGACGGTCAACCTGCGACCGGGCGGTCGGGCCAGCATCGTGATGGTCAGCCCGCCCGAACCGGAGCGCAAGAAATCGATGATGCAGGCGTTCGGGGCGAATTGAAAGTCCCGAGCCGATGCGGGGCCATGCACAGATCAGGGGCCGATTCGCCAGCGGTCGGCGCGTTGGGTGGCGCATATTGGAAAGCGGGAAAAGGAACTGAACATGATACGAGGTGTGATTCGATATGGCGACAGGACCTCCCATGGTGGTCAGGTGATTGCGACGTCTCCTGCGTCCGAGATCATGGGTTTGGCCGTGGCATGCGTCGGCGACGCTTGCAGCTGTCCGCAGCGCGGGCACGATGACTGCGTCATCGTCGAGGGGGACAGCGGCGTGACGGTCAACGGTCGCGCGGTGGCTTTCGATGGACACAAGACCTCCTGCGGGGCGCGCCTGATTTCCTCTCTTTCCACATCGGGGCGGATCTGAACTGAAAGTGGGTGGGACGGCTGGATGCGGCGGGCGCTTCAACGAAAAAAGGCCGGAGTGCATTGCACTCCGGCCAACCATTCTGCGAGGGAAGCAGAAGAGATGAGCGGTAAAGCCGGTCAGGCTCCGGCCAGGCGCGGCGAATGGCCGTGGCTGAAGCCGTCCATGTAGCGCGCCACCGAGAGGTCCTCATGGGCGATCGCCGGGCGGCGGCCCGAGATCAAGTCGGACAGCAGCTTGCCGGAGCCGCAGGACATGGTCCAGCCCAGCGTGCCATGGCCGGTGTTGACGTACAGGTTCGACACCGGGGTGGCGCCGACCACCGGCGTGCCGTCCGGCGTCATCGGACGCAGGCCGGTCCAGAAGCTGGCCTGGGCGGTGTCGCCGGCGCCCGGGAACAGGTCGTTGACCACCAGCTCCAGGGTGGCGCGGCGCTTGGCCTTCAAGGTCTTGTCGTAGCCCACGATCTCGGCCATGCCGCCCACGCGGATGCGGCCGTCGAAGCGGGTGACGGCGATCTTGTAGGTCTCGTCCAGGATGGTGGAGACGGGCGCGGCGGCGGCATCGGTGATGGGCACGGTGATCGAATAGCCCTTCAGCGGGTAGACCGGGATCTCCGGCAGGGCGGGCACATCGCGCAGCAGCTGCGGCGAGTAGGAACCCAGCGCCACCACGTAGCTGTCGGCCTGCACCAGCTCGCTGCCGCACACCACGCCGGCCACCTTGCCGCCGGCCATGGCCAGCGCGTCGATGGAAACGCCGTAGCGGAACTTCACGCCCAGCGCCTCGGCCATCTGCGCCAGGCGGGTGGTGAAGAGCTGGCAGTCGCCGGTTTCGTCGTTGGGCAGGCGCAGGCCGCCGGCCAGCTTGTCGCCGGCCTTGGCCAGCGCGGGTTCGGCGCGGCCCAGTTGCGCCGAGGTCAGCAGTTCATACGGTACGCCGGCTTCTTCCAGCACGGCGATGTCCTTGGCGGCGCCATCCAGTTGCTCCTGGGTGCGGAACAGCTGCAGCGTGCCTTGCTGGCGGCCTTCATAGGGGATGCCGGTGTCGGCGCGCAGGTCGCGGAAGCAGTCGCGGCTGTACTCGGCCAGGCGCACCATGCGCTCCTTGTTCACGGCGTAGCTGGCGGCATTGCAGTTGCGCAGCATCTGCCACATCCAGCGCAGCTGACGCAGCGTGCCGTCGGGGCGGATCGCCAGCGGGGCGTGTTCCTGGAACATCCACTTGATGGCCTTCAGCGGAATGCCGGGCGCGGCCCAGGGCGAGGCATAACCCGGCGAGATCTGGCCGGCGTTGCCGAAGGAGGTTTCCAGCGCGGGGCCGTCCTGGCGGTCCAGCACCGTGACTTCATGGCCGGCGCGGGCCAGATACCAGGCGCTGGTGACGCCGATCACACCGCTTCCAAGAATGACGACACGCATGGCTGACCCCCGTTGATTGTTGATGCGCCGAACCGCTGTGGGATGGCTATTGGTTGAATAGAAGATTCAGCTATGATATTGGGGAATAAATAGTGTTTGTTCGCGTATTTATCCTGTGTTTCAGGTGTTGTTCAGGTTAAATCGCTTTAAACGAGAAAAAGACATGAGAACCCAGCAACAGTCCGTCCGCACCCTGGACAAGCTAGATCACCGCATCCTCGCCGCCTTGCAAAAGGATGGCCGCATCTCCATGAAGGAGCTGGGCGAGCAGGTCGGCCTGTCGGTCACGCCCTGCATCGAGCGGGTGCGCCGCATGGAGCGCGACGGCGTGATCACCGGCTACTACGCGCGCGTCAATCCGGAGTCGCTGGGGGCGACGCTGCTGGTGTTCGTCGAAATCACACTGAACCACAAGTCCGGCAACATGTTCGAACAGTTCCGGCGCGAGGTGCTGCGCATCCCCGAGGTGCAGGAGTGCCACCTGGTGTCGGGCGACTTCGACTACCTGATCAAGGCGCGCATCCGCGGCATGGCGGAGTACCGCAAGCTGCTGGGCGACATCCTGCTGCAGTTGCCCGGGGCGGCGCAGTCCAAGAGCTATGTGGTGATGGAAGAGATCAAGGAAACGCTGGCCCTGCCGCTGGACGAGTGAGGCGGCGGGAGGCTGGCGAGGGGATTCCTCGCCCGGCGGGAAAATGAACTAAAGTGAAAGTACAGTTGAGCAGGGCGCTTGCGCTGGACTGTACTCTGTTTGCCTCCGGCTTCCTGTACATGCCCCGGCATCGCGGCCTGCCCTAGACTTGCAGTCTGGAATCAATCCGTACCGAGATCATGTCTTCTAAACCGAGAATCGAGCAGTACAACCAACCCGCAGGCGGCTGGGGCGCGCTGAAATACGTGGCGCTGAACCTGGTCAAGGAACACGTTGCCGACGGCAAGGGCATCCGCACCCTGTTGTCGCAGAACCAGCCGGACGGGTTCGACTGCCCCGGTTGCGCATGGCCGGACCGCGAGCACACCTCCACCTTTGAATTCTGCGAGAACGGCGTCAAGGCCGTCGCCGCCGAAGCGACCAAGAAGCGCGTCACCCCCGAATTCTTCGAGCGGCACACCGTCGCCGAACTGATGGAACAGTCGGACTACGAGCTCGAAGAGCACGGCCGCCTGACCCATCCGATGGTCTACGACGCCGCCACCGACAAGTACAGGACCATCGACTGGCAAGGCGCCTTCGACCTGATCGCCAAGCACCTGAACGCCTTGCCCGATCCGGACATGGCCGACTTCTACGTCTCCGGCCGCGCCAGCAACGAAGCCGCCTTCCTGTTCCAGCTGTTCGTGCGCCAGTACGGCACCAACAACTTCCCCGACTGCTCCAACATGTGCCACGAGCCGACCAGCGTCGGCCTGCCCGGCACTGTCGGCATCGGCAAGGGCACCGTGCTGCTGGACGACTTCGACCTGTGCGACACGCTGCTGCTGTTCGGCCAGAACCCGGCCACCAACCACCCGCGCATGATGGGCGAGCTGCGCCACGCCTCCAAGCGCGGCGCCACCATTGTCGCCATCAATCCGCTGAAGGAGCGCGGCCTGCAGCGCTTCGCCGACCCGCAAAGCAAGGTCGAGATGCTGACCCTGGGCAGCACCCAGATCAGCTCCATGTTCATCCACCCGAAACTGGGCGGCGACCTGGCGCTGATCAAGGGCGTCATCAAGCGCACCATCGAGATGGACGACATGGCCGTCTTCACCGGCGCCGAGCGCGTGCTGGACGTGAAGTTCATCGACGAACACACCTCGGGCTTCCCCGAGTTCGCCGCCGAAGTGCGCGCCGAGAGCTGGGACGACATCATCGGCGAGTCCGGCGTCTCGCGCGAGGACATCGAGAAGCTGGCCCAGGTCTACGTCAAGGGTAAGGCGGTCATCGCCACCTGGGGCATGGGCCTGACCCAGCACAAGCATGCGGTGGCCACCATCCAGCTGCTGTCGAACATGATGATGCTGCGCGGGAACATCGGCCGTCCCGGCGCCGGCCTGTGCCCGGTGCGCGGCCACTCCAACGTGCAGGGCGACCGCACGGTCGGCATCGATGAGAAGCCGACCCCGGCCTTCCTCGACCGCCTGGAGCAGGTCTTCGAATTCAAGGCGCCGCGCCACCACGGCAACGACACCGTCGGTTCGGTGATGGCCATGCTGGAAGGCAAGACCAAGGTCTTCATCGGCCTGGGCGGCAACTTCGCCATGGCCACGCCCGACACCTATCGCACCTTCGAGGCCATGCGTTCCTGCAACCTCACCGTGCACATCACCACCAAGTTGAACCGCAGCCACCTGGTGCACGGCAAAGATGCGCTGATCCTGCCGACCATGGGCCGCACCGAGATCGACGTGCAGAAGTCCGGTCCGCAGGGCGTGACGGTGGAAGATTCGATGAGCATGGTGCACGTCTCCTACGGCATCAACAAGCCGGCCTCGGAGCAACTGATGTCGGAAACCGCCATCGTCGCCCACATGGCCGAAGCCACCATGAAGTCGCGCAACAACGGCAAGAAGATCGACTGGCTGTGGTACGCCGAAGACTACTCGCGCATCCGCGACGCCATCGAGAAGGTGTATGACGCCTTCAAGGGCTACAACGAACGCATCGCCAAGCCGGGCGGCTTCCACCTGGGCGTCGCCTCGCGCGACCGCGTGTGGAAGACGGCCTCGGGCAAGGCCAACTTCATCGCCCACGCCATTCCCAAGGACACGCCCATCCATCGCGCCCGCGCCATCCACGGCGAGAAGCTGATGACGCTGATGACCACGCGTTCGCACGACCAGTACAACACCACCATCTACGGCATGGACGACCGCTACCGCGGCGTGTTCGGCCAGCGCCGCGTGGTCTTCATCCATCCCGAAGACCTGAAGCTGCTGGGCCTGAAGACCGGCGAATGGGTCGACATGGTCAGCGTCTGGGACGACGGCATCGAGCGCCGCGCCGACGGCTTCCTGCTGGTCGAGTACGACATCCCGCGCGGCTGCATCGGCAGCTACTATCCGGAAACCAATCCGCTGGTGCCGTTGGAGAGCTTCGCCGACGGCGCGCGCACCCCGACCTCGAAGTCGATTCCGGTGCTGCTGTCGCGCTCGGCGGTCCAGCAGGCTGCGGCCTGAGGGGCCTGCGATGATGGAGCCGGGCGACGTCCATCCGCTGCATCCTCCCGCCGACGGCGGCGAGGAGCCGGCGGGGCTGGGCCTGCCGCCCGAGGTCATGGCCATCATCAATGAACTGCAGGCCGACTTTGACCGCAGCGGCGGCGCACCGCTGTCGCTGGCGCGGCTATCCAAGCGCACGCAGTTGCGCATGAGCACGCTGCGGCGCTTTCTGTCCGCGCTGGAAGAGGCGGGCGTGGTGAAGGTTGAGTTGAACGAGGACGGCACGGGCAGCGTGCAATTGCTGTTGCCGCCGGCGGCTTGATACTTGATACGCAGGGCGCCGGTCGGGCATCTGCTGTCATCCTGACGGTGCTCAGGATGGGTGCTCCGGAGGATACGGAGCGACCATGAACGGCGTCAGGCGCAGCCGATTCGAACCGGCCTGCGCGGGGCGCGCCGCTGCAGGTCGATACCAGGGCACCATCCCGCCGCGCCCGATGTTCAGCTCGCCAATTCCTCCACCAGTTTCCCCACCAGCTTCAAGGCCTGCTCGATCTCGCGCGACCATGGATAGCTGTAGTTCAGCCGGATGAAATGTCCATACCGGTTGGTCGCCGCGAAGATGCGCCCCGGCGCCACCGTGATGCCCAGCGCCAGGCAGCGGCGATACAGCTCCATCGCGTCCACTGCCGACGGCAACTCCACCCACAGCACATAACCGCCTTGCGGCTCGGACACGCGCGTGCCTTCGGGGAAGAAGCGCAGCACGAAATGGCGCATCAGGTCGCGCTGCTGGGCGAAGGCCCGGCGCACGCGGCGCAGGTGGCGTTCGAAGCCGCCCTGCGTGAGGTACTCGGCGATGGCCCGCTGCGGGACGGTGGGCGTGGCCAGGGTATTGAGGAACTTGAGCTTTTCCACCTGCGCGCGGTAGCGGCCTGGCATGGCCCAGCCGATGCGATAGGCCGAGGTCAGACTCTTGGAGAACGAGGAGCAATGCAGCACCAGGCCTTCGCGGTCATAGTTCTTCAGCGACGACGGATGGGCGTTGCCGTAGTACAGCTCGCCGTAGACGGCGTTTTCGATCACCGGCATCTCATGCCGCTCGGCCAGGCGCACCAGCCTTTCCTTCTCGGCGTCGGGCATCTGGAACCCCAGCGGGTTCTGGAAGTTCGGCATCACCATGCAGGCCGCCACCGGCTGCGTCTTCATCATCTCTTCAAGCGCGCCGACGTCGATGCCGCGTTCCGGATCGGTGGGAATCTCCAGCGCCCGCATGCCCAGGCGTTCGATCGCGTGCAGCATGGCGTAGAAGGTCGGGGTCTCGACGGCGATGGTGTCGCCCGGCTTGGCCACCGCCTGCAGGCACAGGTTGATGGCTTCGGTGGCGCCCACGGTGATGACGATTTCCTCCGGGTCGACCTTCAGGCCGTTCTCCAGATAGCGCCGCGCGATCTGGCGCAGCAGGTCGGGGTGGCCCGGCGGCAGGTCGTCGAACACGCTGGACTGGCTGGCGTTGCGGGTGATCTTGCCGGCGTACTGCGCCACCCGCTGCGAGGGAAACAGCGCCGGATTGGGGTAGGGCGAGCCCAGCGGCACCGTGCCGTCCTGCTGGATGGTCTTCAGGGTGGCCAGCACCAGGCGGCTGACGTCGACCTCGGTGGATTGCTGCCAGGCCGGGTTGTCCTGCCGCGCGGTGCGCGGGGCGGGCTTCTCGGCCGGCTGCGCCTGTTCCCGCACGAAGTAGCCCGACTGCGGATGGCTCTCGATGATGCCGCGGCTTTCCAGCAGCTCGTAGGCGCGCACCACGGTGGTCACGCTGACCTTGTGCTGCTGGCTGGCGATGCGCACCGAGGCGATGCGCTCGCCCGGGCGCAGCACGCCGTCCCGGATCGAGGCGGCCAGCTGGTCGGCGAAGAGTTTGTACAGGGGCGTGACGGCCATGGGAATGTGCGGGGCTGGGGCGCAGCCATCGGGTGTTAGAGTTGTAGCCCCACATTCTACAAAAAAGGACGCCGGCCATGATCACCGTGCATCACCTGAACAATTCGCGCTCCCAGCGCGTGCTCTGGTTGCTGGAGGAGTTGGGCCTGGAATACGAGATCAGGTTCTACCAGCGCGACCCCAAGACGATGCTGGCGCCGAAGGAGCTGATGGCGGTGCATCCGCTGGGCAAGTCGCCGGTGATCACCGATGGTGAGACCACCGTCGCCGAGTCCGGCGCCATCGTCGAATACCTGCTGGAGCGCTACGGCGCCGCCAGCGGCCTGCTGCCGGCGGCGGGCACGCCGCAGCGCCTGCGCTACCGCTACTGGCTGCACTACGCCGAAGGCTCGGCCATGCCGCTGCTGTTGCTGCAACTGATCTTCGGCCGCCTGCCCAAGGCGGTGCCGGCGCTGATCCGGCCGGTGGCCAAGCTGATCGCGGGCGGCTTCCGGAGCCGCTTCATCGCGCCGCAGCTGGAGCGCCACCTGCGCTACATGGAACAGGAACTGGGCCGTGACGGCTGGTTCGCGGGCGGCACCTTCACCGCCGCCGACATCCAGATGAGTTTCCCGGTCGAGGGGTTGCGCTCGCGCGGCGGACTGGACGGCCGTTATCCCAACCTGCTGAAGTACCTGGAGGCGATCCACGCGCGCCCGGCCTATGGGCGCGCGCTGGAGCGCGGCGGCCCCTACGAGCTGCTGCGCTGAGGGGCTCTCAGGCCGGCAGGCAGATGACGGCGCGCAGCCCGGCCGGACGCTCCTGGCCGTCGCGGTTTTCCAGCGCCAGGCGGCCGCCGTGGGCCTCGACGCAGGAGCGCGCGATGGCCAGGCCCAGGCCGACGTTGCCGTTGCCCTGATCCTGGCCGCGGCTGCGGCTGCGGCTGCGCGAAGGATCCAGGCGCACGAAGGGCTTGAACACCTCCTGCAGCTTGTCGGCGGCGATGCCGGGGCCGTCGTCGTCCACCAGGATCTGCAGCGCGCCGCCGGCGCCGGTTGACAACGCCAGCCGGGCGCGCTGGCCGTAGCGCACCGCATTGTCGACCAGGTTGGACAGCGCGCGTTTGAGGTTCACCGGCCGGCAGCGATAGGGCAGGGCGCCGGCGGCGTCGCTGCGCAGCTGCACGTCGCGGCCCTGGGCCAATTGTTCTTCCACCACTTCGCGCAGCAGCGCCCGCAGGTCAATCTCGCGGGTGTCTTCGCTGCGGGCATCGTCGCGCGCGAAGCGCAGCGTCTCCTCCACCATCACGCGCATTTCTTCCAGCGTGCGGATCATGGCCGCCTTCAGCCGGGGATCGTCGACCAGTTCGGCGCGCAGGCGCAAGGAGGTGATCGGCGTGCGCAGGTCGTGGCTGATCGCGCCCAGCATGCGCGTGCGGTCTTCGACGAAGCGGCGCAGGCGCTCCTGCATCAGGTTGAAGGCGGTGGTCACCTCGCGCGCCTCGGCGGGGCCGGTCACCGGCAGCGGCTCCACCTGCTCGCCGCGGCTGACGCGCTCGGCCGCATGCGCCAATGCCTTGATGGGGCGCAGGATGCGACGCACGAACAGGAACACGATCACCAGCACCGGCAGCGTGCTGACCGGCACCGAAAAGCGCAGCGGCCGCATCCACGCCTGCGACATCACCGGCTGCTGCAGTGTGTTGATCCACAAGCCCGCCGGCGTGCGCAGCGCGATGCGCAGGTCGGCGTTGCGGGCGTCGTGGCGCAGCAGGCTGATGCGGATGGCGTCCGGCGGCAGCGCCAGCAATTTCTGCAGTTTGGCCGAGATGGCGTCCTGGTCGTAGCCCTGTTCGGATCCTTCGGTGATCTCGGCGCCGGGGCCGAGCGCGTAGGCGGCATTGCCGTCGCGCGCGGCTTCCAGCGCGCGGCGCGCTTGCGCTTCGGGCAGGCTGCCCAGGCGCCAGGCGACGGCGGCATGCTCGACCATCTGGTCGCGCGAGATCGAGTGGATGGTCTCGCCGTTGGTCAGCACCACCGACAGGCCGATGGCGTGCGCGGCCACCAGACCCAGCAGCAGCAGGCCGATCAGCTGGCCGGCCATGGTGCGCGGCCACAGCCTCATGATGCGGACGGTTCGGCGCTGACCTGGGCGGCGAACAGGTAGCCGTTGCCCCACACGGTCTTGAGCAGGTTGGGGTGGCGCGGATCGGGCTCGAGCTTCTTGCGCAGGCGGCTGACCTGGCTGTCGATGCTGCGGTCGAAGGCTTGCGCGTCGGCGCCGGCGGTGAGGTCCATCAGCTTGTCGCGCGAGAGCACGGTGTTGGGATGCTCCACCAGCGCGCGCAGCAGCCGGTATTCGACGCTGGAGAGCGTCACGGCCACGCCTTCGCGGTCGCGCAGTTCGCGGCGCTCCACATCCAGCGTCCATTCATCGAACACATAGCGGCGGATGCCGCCGTCGCCGCCGTCTTCCTGCGCCGAGCTTGTTGCCGGCACGGGCGGCGCGGCGCGCGTGAAGCGGCGCAGCACGGTCCGTATGCGCGCCACCAGCTCCTGCGGGTCGAAGGGTTTGACGACGTAGTCGTCGGCGCCGGTTTCCAGTCCGTTGACGCGGTCGGCGCAGGACGACATCGCGGTGAGCAGGATCACCGGCGTGCCGTATTGCTCGCCGATATGGCGACACAGCGAGAGGCCGTCCTCGCCCGGCATCATCACGTCCAGCACGGCCAGGTCGAACGCCTGCTTGTTGAGCAGGCGGCGCGCCTGGGCGGCGTTGAACGCCATGCTGACCTGCATGCCCTGGCGGCGCAGATAGGCCGACAGCGGTTCACAGATGTCGAGGTGGTCGTCGACCACGAGGATGTGGCGTTGCGGGTGCATGTTGTTGTTCCTTCCCTGGGTCCTTCGCGGTCGCGTCGGATCGCGTCGGTGGCTGGCGAAGGCGTTGGGCCGGCTGCCACACTTTGACAAACTTTTGCCAATTTTAAATGAATATAATTCTCATTTGCAAATTTCAGGAAAATTCTTTCCTGCTTCCAACCCAATACCGGCGCGGCTTTGCGGACGACGTTCTCGTCCCGTGGGGGTGCGCTTGCGCCGAAAAAACGGGCTGGCCGGCAGCGGGGATGATCACACCAACACGATGGGGAACAGCATCATGCAATCGAAACATCAACTCATGCCGACCCGCGCGGCGATCGCGGTCGCCGCCGCAATGGCCATGCTGGCCGGCGGCGTATGCGCGCAATCGACACAAGGCTTGAAGGAAGTGGTAGTGACCGCCACCGGCTTCGAACAGGCGGTGGCCGACGCGCCGGCCAGCATCACCGTGATCACGCCGGAGCAGTTGAAGAAGAAGCAATTCCGCGACCTGACCGACGCCTTGTCCGAAGTGGAAGGCGTGACCGTGACCGGCACCTCCAGCGAGAAGGACATCTTCATCCGCGGCATGCCCGGCGCCTACACGCTGATCCTGGTGGACGGCAAGCGCCAGAGCACGCGCGACGCCCGCACCAACGGCAACGCCGGTTTCGAGCAGAGCTACATTCCGCCGCTGGAGGCGATCGAGCGCATCGAAGTCGTGCGCGGCCCGATGTCTTCGCTCTACGGTTCCGATGCCATGGGCGGCGTGATCAACATCATCACCAAGAAGGTCGCGGCCAAATGGGGCGGCGCCGTCACCTTCGACACCACGCTGCAGCAGCACGACAACTCCGGCGACTCCTACCAGGGCCAGTTCTACGTCAACGGCCCGATCGCCACCGACGTGCTGGGCCTGCAGATGTGGGGCAAGGTCTACAAGCGCCAGGAAGACCGCATCCTCAACGGCAATACCAAGGCGCTGGATACCGACTTCACCGCGCGCCTGTCGCTCACGCCGAACAAGGACCACGACATCCTGGCCGAGATCGGCACCACCCAGGTGCGCCGCGACGGCTCCAACTACCATACGCTGGCCGCCGCCGCGACCACCGCCGACACCTACACCGAGAACCCGCGCGACCACATGTCGCTGTCGCACACCGGCCGCTACGGCTGGGCGACCTCGGACGTGTCGTTCTCTTATGAAAAGGCGCAGCGCAAGAGCTACACCGAAAGCCCGGTGGGCAGCGACCGCTATACCCAGGCCGCGCGCTCGCCCAAGATCGAGAACATGGTGCTGGACGGCAAGCTCTCCATGCCGCTGGGCTCGCACTGGCTGGTGATGGGCGGGCAATGGAACGAGGCCAAGCTGACCGACGTCAACCCGGGCGTGAGCTCGACCATCGTGCGCCAGTTCAAGATCGACCAGAAGGCGCTGTTCGTGGAAGACGAGTGGAAGCTGACCGACGCGCTGGCGCTGACCGGCGGCCTGCGCCTGGACAACCACGAGATCTACGGCAACCACTGGAGCCCTCGCCTGTACGCGGTGTGGCACGGCACCGACAACCTGACGATCAAGGGCGGCGTCTCGCGCGGCTTCCGCGCGCCCGAGATCCGCACCATCGCGCCGGGCTATGCCTACACCACCGGCGGCGCCGGTTGTACCGTGGGTCCCACCGGCACCTGCGGCGTGATCATCGGCGATCCCAACCTCAAGCCTGAAACCAGCACCAGCTGGGAACTGGGCGCGCTGTGGGACAACAAGGCCGGCCTGTCCGGCGGCGCCACGGTGTTCTACACCGACCTGAAGGACAAGGTCAGCAACGCCCTGGTCTACAACGCCGACGGCTCGATCGCGCGCTGGGCGGAGAACAGCAACTACCGCCTCTGGTACAGCTACAACGTCGACCGCGCCACCATCAAGGGCATCGAGCTGACCGGCCGCTGGCAGGCCACCGGCCGCCTGGCGCTGAAGTCGAACTACACCTATACCGACTCGCGCCAGAAGGGCGGCAACTATGACGGCTATGCGCTGGCGCGCACGCCCAAGCACATGTTCAACCTGCGCGCCGACTGGCAGCAGTCGGACGCCTGGACCCTGTGGGCGGCGATGAACTACCACGGCAAGGAAGTCAACGCCGCCGCCCGCGTGGGTACCGCCGGCACCACCATCTCGTCGTCGGGCGTGAAGGAGTACAAGGGCTATGCGCTGGCCGATATCGGCACCAGCTACAACATCAACAAGCTGACCTCGGTCAGCGCGGCGATCTACAACATCACCGACAAGCGCCTGGACGAGCAGAGCTTCAACACCGTCGGCGACGGCCGCCGCCTGTGGGTGAGCCTGACCCAGCGCTTCTGATGGCGCATCGCTGATCCGGCTCGCCTGAGCCGGCCCGGCGCCGCAGCAGTGGCGCCGAGCCTTGTCTTCCCTTTGCCGACGGAATGCCTGTGACCGACTTTTCCCTTCCGCGCCGTCGCCTGATGGCGGCGGCCGTGCTGTGCGCCGTGCTTGCCGCGCCGGCGCACGCCCAGCCCGATTTATCCCAGAAGCTCGGGCCGACCATCGCCGACACCGGTTCGGCCTTTTATCGCTTCGAACGTTTTTCGCTGCGCTCGGCCGACGGCGAACGCGGCTACCGGGTGAGCGTGGGTATCCCGCGCAGGCCGGCGCCCGCCGCCGGCTATCCCGCGATCTTCCTGCTCGACGGCAACGCCGCGCTGGCCGCCACCGACGAGCGACAGCTGCAGGCGCTGGACGGGGCGCAGCCGCCGGTGATCGTGGCCATCGGCTACGACACCGAGCTGCGCTTCGACGTCAAGGCGCGCGCCTACGACTACACGCCGCCGTTCCCGGCCGACAGGCCCGACGAAGAGGCCGCGCGCGGCCGCCAGGGCGGCGGGGCGGATGTGTTCCTGGACCTGATCGAACAGCGGATCATGCCGCGCGTGCGTACGCTGGCGCCGCTGGACGCCGCCCGCTTCTCGCTGTGGGGGCATTCCTACGGCGGCCTGTTCACGCTGCATACCTTGTTCACCCGCACGCGCCTGTTTTCCACTTACCTCGCCGCCAGCCCGTCGCTGTGGTGGCAACAGGGCGTGATCCTGGATGAGGAGAAGCGCTTCGACGCCGTACAGGCCAGGGCTGCCGGCGTGCGGGTGCGCGTGATGGCCGGCGACGCCGAGCGGCGCGAGCGCAGGCCGTCGGGCGACGCCGCGCCCGACCCGCGCGCGCAAGCCATGCTGGCCTCGCGCGCGGCGATGCCGCCGCAGGCGCTGCCCGACCTGGTCGAGCGCCTGAAAGGGCAGGGGCTGGACGCCTCGCTGCGCATGTTCGCCGGCATGGCGCACGGCCCGATGCTGCCGGCTTCGCTGGAGCCGGCGCTGCGCATCGCGGCCGGCCTGGCGCCGTATCCCTGATGGGCGAGGTGCTCGCAAAGCCGCCTGTGGAGCGGCTTTGTATCCTTATGTATCGCAAAGTAAAAGAGCCGGAGCGGCTGTGCTTTTCAGTCGCGGCAGAGCTATAATTGAGAATTATTATTATTTGTAGCGGGTGGCCGGGCGCCATCGCCACGCCATGAAGGACGTCAACACCGCCAGCCAACTTCCCGACCAGAAACGCCGCGCGTTCTGGCTCAAGCACCTGCACCAGTGGCACTGGATCAGCTCGGGCATCTGCCTGGTGGCGATGATGGCTTTCGCCGTGACCGGCTTCACGCTCAACCACGCCGCCCAGATCGAGGCCCGGCCGCAGGTCAGCCGGCTCGACGCGCAGCTGCCGCAGGAACTGCTCGGCCCGCTGCAAAAGCAGGCCGAAGCGGCCGACGGCAAGAGCGGGGTGAAGGACCCGTTGCCGGCGCCGCTGCGCGACTGGATCGCGCGGCGCATGTCGGTGACGGTGGGCGCGCAGGCGGCGGAATGGTCGGCCGACGAGGTCTATGTCTCGCTGCCGCGCCCGGGCGGCGACGCCTGGCTGCGGGTGGAACTGGAAGGCGGCAAGGTCGAGTACGAGAAGACCGACCGCGGCTGGATCTCCTACTTCAACGACCTGCACAAGGGACGCAACGCCGGCGCCGCATGGAGCTGGTTCATCGACGTGTTCGCGCTGGCCTGCCTGGTGTTCGCCATCACCGGCCTGTTCCTGCTGCAGATGCATGCGGGCAAGCGTCCGGCGACTTGGCCGCTGGTGGCGCTGGGACTGGTGGCGCCGCTGCTGCTGGCGATCCTGTTCATTCATTGACAGCGCCGGCGTGCCCGGCGGCGAGGCGACGGCCGGCAGCATACGGAATCAACAAGCATTCGTTTCGGCAGTTCGAATTTCCTCTTTTGTTTTGCATCTTCTTTAGCGAGGTCAGTCCCATGGCGCACAAGCACGTCCCGACGAGAACAACATCCGCATTGCAACCGACCGTCCTGGCCCTGGCCGCGGCGGCGCTGTTTGCCGCCGCCGCTCCCGCCGGCGCGGCCGACGCCAGCCTGAAGATCGAGCTGCCCACGCTCAACGTGGCCGAGTATCACCGCCCCTACGTGGCGGCCTGGATCGAGCGCGCCGACCAGAGCGTGGCGGCCAACCTGCTGGTCTGGTACGACCAGAAGAAGCGCGACAAGGAAGGCGAGAAGTGGCTCAAGGACCTGCGCCAATGGTGGCGCCGCGGCGGCCGCGAACTGCAGATGCCGGTCGACGGCGTCTCCGGCGCGACCCGCGCGGCAGGCGAGCAGAAGATCAACCTCGGCGCCGGCAAGTCGTCGCTGACGGGCCTGGCGGCGGGCGACTACGTGCTGATGGTGGAAGCCGCGCGCGAATCGGGCGGCCGCGAGCTGGTGAAGGTGCCGTTCCAGTGGCCGCCGAAGTCGGCCCAGACCGCCAAGGCGCAAGGCAGCAACGAGCTGGGCGCGGTGGCGCTGGAACTGAAGCCCTGACCGACCAGCGTTGTCCCCGCTTTCATTCCCATCATCCGTTGGAGCCAATATGAATTTTCCCCTCTCGCGCGGCATGCGCGCCTCCATGAAGGTCGCCGCCCTGGCCCTGGCAATCAGCCTGCCGCTGTCGGCCCATGCCCACCGCCAATGGCTGCTGCCGTCGGCCACCGTCTTTTCGGGCGCCAATTCCTGGGTGACCGTCGATGCCGCGGTGTCGACCAAGGTGTTCTATTTCGACGATTTTCCGCTGCGCCTGGACGGCCTGGCCGTGACCGGCCCGGACGGCAAGCCCGTCAAGGTGGAGAACGCCAACACCGGCAAACACCGCAGCAGCTTCGACCTGCAGCTGCCTGAAGCCGGCACCTACAAGCTCTCGGTGCTGACCAGCGCGGTCGTCGCCAGCTACAAGGTGGACGGCCAGCAGAAACGCTGGCGCGGCAGCGCCGAGGCGTTCGCCAAGGATGTGCCGGCCAATGCCGCCGACCTCAAGGTCAGCGAGATGAGCGGCCGCGTGGAAACCTTCGTGACCTCCGGCAAGCCGAACAAGACCGCGCTGGCCGCCAGCGGCGCCGGCCTGGAAATGGTGCCGGTGACCCATCCCAACGACCTGGTGGCCGATGAACCCGCGACCTTCCAGCTGCTGCTCGACGGCAAGCCGGCCGGCGACGTCGAGGTGACCATGGCGCCGGACGGCTCGCGCTATCGCGACACCACCGGCGAGTTCAAGGCGAAGACCGATGCCGACGGCAAGTTCAGCGTGAAGTGGCCGGGCCCGGGCATTTACTGGCTGGGCGCCTCCACCGAGGACAAGAAGACCACGCTGCCGCAAGCCTCGCAACGCCGGGCCTCCTACGTGGCCACCGTGGAAGTGCTGCCATAAGCGCAGCGCAAAGAGTCTCACAGGCACCCGCGCAACCGGGTGCCGTTTTTGTTTCTGATGCCGCACCAATGCCGATGCCCGATTCGCCGCCAACCCGCGTCCTGATCCCCCTGCACATGGCGCAGCCGCCGTCTGCGCCGCCCGGGGCGGTGTCGCATCGTCTCGGCGGCCCCACCATGGGCACGTCCTGGAGTGTGCTGGCGATCGCGCCGGCGACGTTGCCGCCGACGGCCATCGAGGCGGCGGTGCAGGCGCGGCTGGACGGCGTGATCCGCGAGATGAGCACCTGGCAGGCCGACTCCGACCTGTCACGCTACAACGACGCGCCGGCCGGCAGCTGGCATGCGTGCGCGCCAGGCTTCATGGCGGTGCTGGACGCCGCGCTGACCATGGCGGCCGACAGCGACGGCGCCTTCGATCCCAGCGTCGGTCCGCTGGTCAACCTGTGGGGTTTCGGCCCGCACGGTGGGCGCGCCGGCGAGATGCCGCCGCAGCAGGCGCTGGACCAGGCGCGCAGCCGTTGCGGCTGGCAGCGCATCGAGGTCGACCGTGCGGCGCGCCGGGTACGCCAGCCGGGCGGGGCGTATCTCGATTTTTCCGGCATCGCCAAAGGCTATGCGGTCGACCAGGTGGCGCAGGCCTTGCGCGAGCTGGGTTGCGTATCGTGGCTGGCCGAGGTCGGCGGCGAGTTGTCCGGTTACGGCGCCAAGCCCGATGGCCAGCCCTGGTGGGTGGCGCTGGAACGGCCGCCCGGCGACGACGGCGCGCACGCTACGCTGGTGGCGCTGCACGGACTGGCGATCGCCACCTCGGGCGACTATCGCCGCTACTTCGAACGCGACGGCCGCCGCTACGCCCACACCATCGATCCGCGCAGCGGCCGGCCGGTGCGCCACGACCTGGCGCAGGTGACGGTGCTGCACCCGCAATGCATGGTGGCCGATGCGCTGGCCACGGTGCTGACGGTGCTGGGCGAGCAGGAGGGCATGGCCTTCGCGCGCGAGCGCAACATCGCCGCGCTGTTCGTCCGCGGCGCCCTGCAAGCCGGGCGCCGCCGGTTCGTCGAGAGCATGACGCCGGCGTTTGCCGCCATGTTGGACTGAGGTCGACATGGGCAAGCTGATCTTTGCGAACAAGCTGCGCGCGGCGGCCATGCCGGCGGCCGCGATCCTGGCGACCTGGGCCGCCGCGCGCGCGCACCTGACCGACAGCGAACACGGGCGCTGGCTGCTGGCGGCGCTGGTCGCGCTGGCCTACCTGGTGTTTTGCGTGACCACTGCGCTGAAGCACCGGCGGCTGCAGCGCGAGCAGGAGCAGCGCTGGGCGGCGGACACCGGCGCGGCGACCGTCGAGGCCGGCCGGCCCGCGGTGCTGGTGGTGTTTGCCAGCCAGACCGGCTTTGCCGAACAGCTTGCGCTGCAGTCGGCGCAGAGCCTGCGCCGGGGCGGGATGGCGGTGCGCATCCTGCCGCTGGCGCGCGTGACCGAGGCTGACCTGGCCGACGCGCGCCAGGCCTTGTTCATCGCCAGCACCAGCGGCGAAGGCGATGCGCCGGATGGCGCGGCTGCGTTCGCGCGACGCATGGCGGCCGATGCGGCGGCTTCGTTGTCCGGGCTGCGCTACGGCATGCTGGCGCTGGGCGACCGCAGCTATGCGCAATACTGCGCCTTCGGCCATGCGCTGGACGGCTGGTTGCAGCGTCGCCACGCGCAGCCGCTGTTCGACCTGATCGAGGTGGACAACGGCGACGAGGGCGCCTTGCGTCATTGGCAACACCAGTTGGGCGTGCTCAGCGGCCACACCGATGACGCCGACTGGAGCGCCCCCAGCTATGGCCGCTGGCGGCTGGCGCGACGCGTGCTGCTCAATGCCGGCAGCGCCGGCGATCCGGCGTTCCACCTGGCGCTCACGCCGCTGGACCTGCCCGCGCCGACATGGCAGGCCGGCGACATCGCCGAGATCGGACCGCGCAACGATGCCGGGGAAGTCAGGCGCTTCATGCAGGCGCTGTCGCTGGAGGACGAGGCGCTGGCGGCGACATTGCAAGCGCGCCTGCTGCCGTCGGCGCCATCCGATATCGCGGCCCTGCGCGCACTACCGACGGACGAATTGCTGGCGCGCCTGAAACCCTTGCCGCACCGCGAATACTCCATTGCCTCGCTGCCGCAGGACGGTTCGCTCGACCTGCTGGTACGGCGCATGACGCAGGCCGACGGCCGCCCCGGCATCGGCTCGGGCTGGCTGACGCTGCACGCGCCGGAAGGCGGCGAGCTCGCGCTGCGCGTGCGCAGCAACAGCGGCTTCCATGCGCCGCATGATCCGCGCCCCATGATCCTGATCGGCAACGGCACCGGCCTGGCCGGCCTGCGCGCCCACCTGCGCGCGCGGGCGGCGGCCGGGCATCGTCGCAACTGGCTGGTGTTCGGCGAGCGTTCGCGCGCGCATGATTTCTTCCACCGCGACGAGATCCAGGCCTGGCAGGCCCAGGGCGTGCTGGAGCGGCTGGACCTGGCGTTCTCGCGCGACCAGGCGCAGCGCGTCTACGTGCAGGACAAGCTGCGCGAGGCCGCCGATGACCTGCGCGCGTGGGTCGGGCAGGGCGCCGCCCTCTACGTCTGCGGCAGCCTGCAGGGCATGGCGGCAGGCGTGGCCGATGCGCTGCGCGAGGTGCTGGGCGAAGACATGCTGATCGCGCTGGCCGAGCAGGGACGCTACCGCCGCGATGTCTACTGATCGACGATTGCGCGGATTTGCAGGCCGTTCTTGTCGCTGATTTGCGTTTTCTCCCCGTTGCGCGAGAAAATAGGGCATCAAATCAAAGAGATAAGAACAAAATGAGCATATTTACCAGCCTGTTGCTGATCCTGTTGCTGGTCGTGGTCAGCGCTTTCCTTTCCTGCGCCGAGATTTCCATTGCCGCCTCGCGCAAGATCCGCCTCGAGATGATGTCCAAGGAGGGCGACGGCAACGCCGACCGCGTGCTGTCGCTGCAAGCCCAGCCCGGCAACTTCTTCACGGTGGTGCAGATCGGCCTGAACGCGGTCGCCATTCTCGGCGGCGTGGTGGGCGAGCCGGCCCTGACGCCGCACATGCGCGAGCTTATTTCGCCGTTCTACCAGGGGCCGTGGCTGGAGAACATCAGCTTCGCCATGTCCTTCATGGTGGTGACGTCCTTCTTCATCCTGTTCGCCGACCTGATGCCCAAGCGGCTGGCCATGGTCGCGCCCGAGCGCGCGGCGGTGGTGCTGGTCAAGCCCATGCTGCTGCTGGAAACGCTGTTCAGGCCGCTGGTGTGGTTCTTCAACAATCTGTCGAAGTGGATCTTCACGCTGTTCGGCCTGCCGCAGGTGCGCCAGGAGGTGATGACGCCCAACGAGATCCACGCCATCGTCGACGCCGGCGCCCAGGCCGGCGTGCTGCTGACGCAGGAGCATCACCTGATCGAAAACGTGTTCGAGCTGGAAAGCCGCTACGTGCCGTCGGCCATGACGCCGCGCGACAGCATCGTCTATTTCCTGCTCAACGACGGCGAAGAGACCATCCGCCAGAAGATCATCGACCATCCGCATTCGCGCTTTCTGGTGTGCGACGGCCACATCGACGCCGTGCTGGGCTACATCGACAGCAAGGACGTGTTGAAGCGCCTGCTCAAGGGCGAGCAGTTCTCGCTGGCCGACAAGGGCCTGGTGCACAGCCCGCTGTCGATTCCCGACAGCCTGAACCTGTGGGAAGTGCTGGAGCGCATGAAGGCGATGGACGAGGACCTGGCCATCGTGGTCAACGAATATGCGCTGGTGGTGGGCATCATCAGCATCACCGACGTCACCAGCGTGCTGATGGGCAACCTGCTGGCGATGGCCGAGGAGGAGCAGCAGATCGTCCGGCGCGACGAGAACTCGTGGCTGATGGATGGCCTGACGCCCTTGAACGACGTGATGAACGAGCTCGACATCGAGGAGTATCCGAACCCCGTGGGTTACGAGACCCTGGCCGGCTTCATCATGTACATGCTGCGCAAGATCCCGAAGAAAACCGACTTTGTGCTCTTTTCCGATTTCAAGTTCGAGGTGGTCGACATCGAGGGCAATAGAATCAACCAGCTGCTGGTGACCCGCTTCAAGCAGGACAAGGGCGAATCGGCGGTCGTCAAGTAGCATCGCGGAAAAGGCCGGCAATCACCGACCGGCCGGCGACAAGACAAAGCCACACAGAACAAGACAACACAAGGCGGGAGCGCGCAGCCCGGTGCGGCGCGGCTTCAGGGCGGGAACCCCGATGCTTCACGGAGCCCCGCATGGATATCTCCCGCAATTTTCCCTTCTTCGATTTTCCCTCGCGACGCCGCGGCCATGACGCCGGCAGGCGCGCCTGGCTGCGCCTGCTGCCGGTGGCCGCATTGTTTCCCGGCGCGCTGGCTGTCGCCGGCAAGCCGCCGCTGATGCTGGCCAATTCCTACCGCGAAGGCGTGCTGCTGCAGGACTACTGGGTCAGCGAAAAATACGACGGCATCCGCGCCTTCTGGGACGGCGCCCGGCTGCTCACGCGCGGCGGCGAGGTGATCCAGGCGCCGTCATGGTTCGTGCGCGGCTGGCCGGCGCAGGCCATGGACGGTGAGCTGTGGGGCGGCCGCGGCCGTTTCGAAGAGACGGTGTCCACCGTGCGCCAGCAGACGCCCGATGAGGCGGCATGGCGCGCGATCAGCTTCATGGTGTTCGACCTGCCGCGCGAACCGGGCAGCTTCGACCGGCGCCTGGCGGCGCTGGGGCCGCTGGTGGCGTCGCTGCGCCAGCCGTGGGTCGAGGCGGTGCGCCAGCGCAAGGTGGCCAGCCATCAGGCCCTGCAGCAGCTCCTGGAAGACGTGGAGCATCAGGGCGGCGAAGGACTGGTGCTGCATCGGGGCGCATCGCTCTACAAGCCTGAACGCAACGACGACCTGCTCAAGTTCAAGTCCATGGAAGACGCCGAGGCCCGGGTGGTCGACTACCTGGCCGGCAAGGGCAAGTACCAGGGCATGGTCGGCGCGCTGGTGGTGGAGACGCCGCAGGGCCTGCGCTTCAGCATCGGCAGCGGCCTGTCCGACGCCCAGCGCCGCGATCCGCCGCCGGTCGGCAGTATCGTCACTTATCGCTACCGTGGCCTGCATGGCAGCGGCAAGCCGCGCTTTGCCGCCTTGCTGCGGCAGCGGAACGAATAGAGGGGCAGATCAAATACTCGTTAAAAACGGAATTATTTTGAGACTTTTCTTATGTCCAAACGAGGGGGCGGCAAGCATACTTGCATCGGTCGCCTGCTTTTGAGCTGGAAACACTCGTGGGGGAAGCCGGCGACTGAAGTACGTTGTTAATGGAGTGGGGAGCCCGCATCCGCAAGGATGCGGGCTTTTTTTTTCGCTTGTTTTCGCGTCCGGTTTTTGCGTTTGTTCTTTGCGCCCGTTTGCGGCGCGGCCTCAGGCCGGTTTCCGGTCGCCGAAATTGCGTTCCGAGATCTGCGAGTTCAGCGTCCAGAAGTCGTACAGCACGCCCAGCAGGAACACGCCGCCGGTGAGCAGGTACAGGATGCCGGTGAGCCATTTGCCGATGTACATGCGATGCGCGCCGAAGAGGCCGAGGAAGGTCAGCAGCAGCCAGGCCACCGAGTAATTGCTGTCGCCGCCGACGAAGCGCCGGTCGGCGTCGCGGTCCATCGAGGGGATCAGGAACAGGTCGACGATCCAGCCTATGCCCAGCAGGCCGAAGGTGAAGAACCAGATCGTGCCCGTCACCGGACGGCCGTAGTAGAAGCGGTGCGCACCTGTGAATCCGAAGATCCAGAGCAGGTAGCCCAGGGTTTTGCTGTGGGTATCGTTGGTCATCCAGGCTCCATATGTGATGTGTGTGTTTTGGCGGGCAGGCCTTGCATTGTAGTGCCTGCCCGGAAGCGCCGGCATCGCGCGATGCCGTGACACGTTCTAGAGCCGGGATTGCGCGCTTGGTTCCTGTCAGGCGCGGTTGGCCGGCAGGCGGCGCGCGCCCAGCAGCGGCTTTTGCACCATCTGCGTGAGCAGCACGCCCACCAGGCTCACGCCGCCGCCGATCAGGTGGTAGGCGTGCATCTCCTCATGCAGCCAGAGGATGGCCAGGCCCGCCGTCATCACCGGCAGCAGGTTGATGAAGATGCTGCAGCGGCTGGGGCCGAGGCGCTTGACGCCCTCGATCCACAGGTAGGACAGCAGGATAGACGAGCCGATGCCGGAGTAGCCGATCAGCGGCAGCGTGCGCGCATCCAGCGCCGCCGTGCCCGGCGCCAGCAGCAGGAACTGCGGCAGCATGAACACCAGGCCGGCGATGGCCTGCACGTAGATCGCCTGCCAGGCCGGCACCGTCAGCTTCCAGTGCCTGAGCAGCACGCCGTAGAGGGAGTACGACAGCGCGGCCAGCAGCATCAGCGCGTCGCCGATATGCACGCCGCCGCGCAGCGCCTGCGAGATGTCGCCCTGGCCGACCAGATAGAGCAGGCCGAGAAAGGACAGCACGCCGCCGCCGGCCATGCCCAGCGTCACCGCCTCGCCCAGGACCAGCACCGACAGCAGGGCGGTCAGCAGCGGGATCAGCGCGGTGACGATGGCCATGTTGGTGGCCGTGGTGCTCTCCGCGGCGCGGTAGGACAGGCTCTGGAAGAAGGCCATCGCCAGCAGGCCCGACAGGGCGAGCTTCCACCAGTGGCGGCGGATCAGGGCGCGGTTGTTCCACAGCGGCTTGAGCACGAAGGGGCTCATCAGCACCAGCAGCAGGATCAGGCGGTAAAAGGTGATCGCCACCGGCGAGATGGCCGAGGCGGCCAGTTTGGAGACGATCACGTTGCCGGCCCACAGCACGATGGCGAGGAAGGGATAGAGATAGGAGGTCAATGGCATGGCGGTCAATGAAAAAGAACGATGGATGAAGTGCCGGATGCGGCAGGATGCCGCCCGACCAGTGTCATCCTGCCCGGCTTTGATGAGTCGTTCGCGTGCTAAGATGCCGGTTCTTGTCTCAAAAGTGACATATCCCGGCGCAAACGCCAACATCGCGTGGACAACGACGACCATTACCAGGACCTGATCGCCGCCAACGCCCCCTGCGGCGCGCTGGCGATCGACTATCCGCACGGCCATGTGATCGCGCCGCACCGCCATCCGCATGCCCAGCTGCTGTATGCGATCGAAGGCGTGCTGTGCGTGGAGACCGCCGACGGGCGCTGGGTGGTGCCACCGACCCGCGGCGTGTGGCTGCAGCCGGAGGTGGAGCACCAGGTGCGCATGCGCGGCGACGTCAAGATGCGCACCGTCTTCATCAACACGCCGGAGCTGCCCAACCTGCCGCAACAGAGCTGCGTGCTGGATATTCCGCCGCTGCTGCGCGAGCTGATCGTCTCGGCCGTCGGCCTGGGGCTGGGCGCGCAGCTGGCGCCCGATTCGCGCGCCTGGCACCTGCTGCGGCTGCTGGTGCTGGAGCTGCGCACGGTGCCGGTGCTGCCGCTGTACCTGCCGCTGCCGGCCGATGCCGGCCTGCGGGCGATCTGCGAAGACCTGATGCGCGAGCCCGACCAACTGGTCACGGTGGAGCAACTGGCGGCCCGGCTGGACATCGCCACCCGCACCTTCCACCGGCGTTTCCTGTCCGGCACCGGCATGCGCTTCGGCCACTGGCGCCAGCAGGCGCGGCTGCTGCTGGCGCTGGAGCAGCTGGCGCGCGGCGACAAGGTGATCGACGTCGCGCTGGCCCACGGCTACACCAGCCAGAGCGCCTTCGCGGCGATGTTTCGCAAGCATTTCGGCAGCGTGCCCAGCCGCTTCTTCAGCAACGGCAGCCTTCCCGGCCACTGAGAGCGGGCGATGCGCGCACGCCACGCTGTGTGCGCCAAACGGCCGGGCTTCCCGCAAGGAAACGCCAGCTGGTGTAAACTGTCGGCTTGTCGGAGGCGCAGAACCTCCGCTTCATCCACTTCCACTACGTTGCAATCGTGCGACCTTCGCTGCTCATTCCGCTGATCGTGGGCTGTTCCCTGTTCATGGAGAACATGGACGCCACGGTGCTGGCAACCGCGCTTCCCGCGCTCGCGCGCGACCTCAACCAAGACCCCGTCACGCTGAAGCTGGCCATTACCGCCTACGTCGCGGCGCTGGGCGTGTTCATCCCGATCTCGGGCTGGATGGCTGACAAGCTGGGCGCGCGCAAGGTGTTTCGCGCGGCCATGATCGTGTTCATGACCGGCTCCATCCTGTGCGCGGTCTCGGGCTCGCTGGTGACCTTCGTGGCGGCGCGCTTCCTGCAGGGCATCGGCGGCGCCATGATGGTGCCGGTGGGGCGGGTGATCATCGCGCGTTCGGTCGACAAGTCCGAGCTGGTCAAGGCGGTCAGCTACCTGACGATGCCGGCCTTGCTGGGGCCGGTGGTCGGTCCCTTGCTGGGCGGCTTCATCACCACCTACTTCCACTGGCGCTGGGTGTTCCTGATCAACATCCCGATCTGCTTCCTGGGCCTGTACCTGGCCGGTCGCTATATCCAGAATTTCACCGAAGACGATCCGGCGCCGCTGGACGTGAAGGGCTTCGTGCTGACCTCGGTGGGCGCGGCGATGATCATGCTGGGCCTGTCGCTGTTCGGCAATCACCTGGTCGACGGCGCCACGCCGATCGCCATGTGCGCCATCGGCGCCATCGCGCTGGCGATGTACTACCGCCACTCGACCCAGATCGCATTCCCGCTGCTGGACTTCCGGCTGCTGCGCATTCCGACGCTGCACGCCAGCGTGGTGGGCGGCTCGCTGTTTCGCATCGGGCTGGGCGCGGTGCCTTTCCTGCTGCCGCTGGCGCTGCAGGAAGGCCTGGGCATGAGCGCGTTCCAGGCCGGCACGATCACCTGCGCATCGGCCTTCGGCTCGCTGTTCATGCGCCTGATCGCCACCAAGGTGCTGCGCCGTTACGGCTTTCGCACGGTGCTGATGGTCAACGCCGTGTTCGCCGGCATCGCGCTGGCGGCCTACGGCGTGTTCAGCATCCATACGCCGTACCTGCTGATCGCGCTGATCGTGCTGATGGGCGGCGTGTTCCCGGCGCTGCAGTTCACCTGCCTGAACTCGATCGCCTACGCCGACATCGACAACCGCGACGCCGGCCGCGTCACCAGCCTGGCCAGCGTGATCCAGCAGCTCTCGCTGGGCATGGGCGTGACCATCGCCGGCATCGTGCTGCAACTGTCGAGTCACCTGCAGGGCCACGCCACCATCGTCGAGGCGGACTTCTGGCCGGCCTTCCTGGTGATCGGGCTGTTCTCGATCGCCTCGGTGCCGGTCAGCGGCAAGCTGCCGCGCAATGCCGGCCTGGAGCTGTCGCAGGGGCGATGAAATCGCGCATGGGCGGCGTCAAGCCCGGTATCATCGCAGCGGTGCCGCAAGATTGACGGCGCCGTTTCTTCATCGACCGGAGTTCACATGCCAACGATTTCTTCCCCGATGCGCCGCATCGCCCTGGGCGCGCTCATGCTGGCGAGCTGTTCCGCCTTCGCCTTTTCCCTGTCCGACCTCAGCAACCAGGACGCCACCAGCGGCCTGAAGGCGGCGCTGGAGAAGGGCGCCAACGTGGCCGTCGAGAAGCTGGGCCAGCAGAACGGTTTCCTGAACAACGACAAGGTCAAGATCAAGCTGCCCGGCGCGCTGGAGCAGGCCATGCCCATCATCCGCATGACCGGCCAGGGGCAGAAGGTGGACGACCTGGTGGTCGACATGAACCACGCCGCCGAGGCCGCGGTGCCGATGGCCAAGCCCTTGCTGGTCAATGCCGTCAAATCGATGTCGGTGTCCGACGCCAAGAACATCCTCTCCGGCGGCGATACCTCGGTGACCGATTTCTTCCGACAGAAGACCTCGGGCGACCTGGCCGCCAAGTTCCTGCCCATCGTCAAGAAGATCACCGACAAGAACGGTCTCTCGGCACGCTACAACGCCACCATGGGCCAGGTCGCCAAGACCGGCCTGGTATCGGGCGACCAGAGCACGGTCGAAGGCTACGTCACCCAGCGCGCGCTGGACGGGCTGTTCCTGATGATCGGCGAAGAAGAAAAGGCGATCCGCAAGGATCCGGTCGGCAGCGGCAGCGCCATCATCGGCAAGGTGTTCGGCGCGATCAAATGACGCGCCGGCCGGATGCGCGAACATCCGGCCCATTCGACACGATACGTATCGCCGGCTGCGTCAACGCGCCGGCGATTTTTTTTGCCCTCGCCGATGCTTGCCAAGCCCGACGCTGGCCGCCTGGCGCAAGGGATTGCGCAGGCGCCGGCGGGCCCGGAGGCTTGATTGATTTATATCGTTTTCATTGTTTCTGGGAACTAATTTCGTGCCTTAAGATCAGTTGGTTATGGATTCAAATTCCTACATTGCTGGACTTCATTAAGCGATTGCGTTAAACTATCGTTTGTCCTAGCGACATTATTTGTTCAACAACGACTCTCAGCAGTTCCAGACCCGTTAGCGGGTTGTCCAAAATTTCCGGCTGGCAGCGCGATCGTCATCACGACGAACCCATCCCTGTCCGGTATGCATCATCGCCGAAGCTTTTTTCGGTTTCATCGCTGCCCTGCAGCTTTCGGTTCGCATCCAAACGATTGGCCCACTCGAGGGCAAGCGAACCTTTTAAAACTTAATCTCAGAACCCGTCGTCGCGGCGTCATGTCGTGCCGGCTATACCAACAACAGGGGGTAACATGACACGTGTTCGTCACGTCTTCGCCGGCGCAGCTGCATTCGCGCTGGTCATCGCGGGCCTGGTCTGGTGGATCGGTCCCGACGTCATCCACAAGTACCGGGGCGACCTGGCCTACTACACCGGCAAGCATCTCGAGCTGGTGTTCTGTTCGATGGCGCTGGCGCTTGCCACCGGCATTCCGGCCGGCATCGCGCTCTCCAGGCCTTCGGCCCAGCGCACCGCGGAGTCCTTCATCCAGGTCTTCAACATCGGCAACACCATCCCCTCGATTGCAGTGCTGGCATTGGCGCTGGCCTTCTTCGGCATCGGCAACTGGCCGACGATCCTGGCGCTGTGGCTGGCCTCGCTGCTGCCCATCGTGCGCAACACCTACGAGGGCCTGAAGAACGTGCCGGCCTCGCTCAAGGAAGCCGCGCGCGGCATCGGCATGAAGCCGCACCAGATCCTGTTCAGGGTGGAGCTGCCCAACGCGTTGCCCATCATCGTCGGCGGCGTGCGCACGGCGCTGGCGATCAACGTCGGCACCGCGCCGCTGTCGATGCTGATCGGCGGCGAGAGCCTGGGCGGCCTGATCTTCCCCGGCATCTACCTGAACAACCACGGCCAGCTGCTGCTGGGCGCGGCCGCCACGGCGCTGTTGGCGCTGGTGCTGGATGCGCTGGTGACGACGCTCTCCGGCATTTACCTCGCCCGCCGCGGCCTGCGCGCATAAGCGCGGCCGCAGCTTCTTCCATCACAAGAATGGCCGCCGCCCACGAGGCGAAGCGGCAGAGAGGACAAGCATGAACAACCCAAGCATCGCGAAATACGCCGCCTGTGCGCTGGCCATGGCGCTGGCCATGTTCGGCGCGGCCAACGCCCGTGCCCAGAACCTGGTCATCGGCGGCAAGAACTTCACCGAACAGTTGATCCTGTCGGACATGACCGCGCAGTACTTGCGCGCCAAGGGCTACGACACCGAGCTCAAGAACGGCCTGGGCACCACGCTGATGCGCTCGGCGCTGGAAAGCGGCCAGCTCGACATCGTCTGGGACTACACCGGCACTGCGCTGATCGTCTACAACCACATCGAAGACAAGCTCGACCCCGAGCAGATTTACGACAAGGTCAAGGAGCTCGACGCCCCGCGCGGCCTGGCGTGGCTGAACGAGTCGGAGCTGAACAACACCTATGCCTTCGCCATGCCCAAGAAGCTGGCCGACCAATACGGCATCAATTCGCTGCAGGACCTGGCCAACCGCATCAACGCCGACGACAAGGAAGGCGGCAAGCCGCACCTGATGGGGGTGGACTACGAGTTCGCCTCGCGCCCCGACGGCCTGGGTCCGATGCAGGAGCTGTACGGCTTCAAGCTGGAACGCGGCGAGGTCAAGCAGATGGACCCGGGCCTGGTCTACACGGCGCTGAAGAACGAGCAGCTGTTCGTCGGCCTGACCTATGCGTCGGACGGCCGCATCAAGGGTTTCGACCTGAAGCTGCTGGATGATGACAAGGGCTACTTCGCCGCCTACAAGGCCACGCCGGTGGTGCGCCAGGACATCCTGGACAAGAACCCCAAGCTGGCCGGGCAGCTCAACGAGCTGGCGGCCAAGATCGACACCGCCAAGATGACCGAGTTGAACAAGCGCGTGGATATCGACCAGGAACCGGTGGGCAAGGTCGCCGCCGACTTCCTCAAAGAATCCGGCCTGATCTGAGGAGGCGCACATGGACATCTTCCAATACCTCCAGTCCGACTGGCACAACATCCTTGAACTGACGCTGCAGCATCTGAAGCTGGTGGGCATCGCGGTGAGCCTGGCGATCGTCATCGGCGTGCCGCTGGGCATCCTGATCGTGCGCCTGCGCTGGCTGGCCGGCCCGCTGATGGGCCTGGCCACGGTGGTGCTGACGGTGCCGTCGATCGCGCTGTTCGGGCTGATGATCCCGGTGTTTTCCAAGTTCGGCGCCGGCATCGGCCCCTTGCCGGCGATCACCGCGGTGTTCCTCTATTCGCTGCTGCCCATCATGCGCAACACCTATCTCGCGCTGGACAACATCGAAGCCGGCATCAAGGAGGCCGGCATCGGCATCGGCATGACCTTCTGGCAGCGCCTGCGCATGGTGGACCTGCCGCTGGCGGTGCCGGTGATCCTGGGCGGCGTGCGTACCGCCGTGGTGATGAACATCGGCGTCATGGCCATTGCCGCCGTGATCGGCGCCGGCGGCCTGGGCGTGCTGATCCTGCACGCCATCAGCCAGAGCAACATGCAAAAACTCGTGGTCGGCGCCGTGATGATCAGCGTACTCGCGATCATCGCCGACACCCTGCTGCAACGACTGCAGAAAATCCTGACACCTAAAGGAGTGCAAAAATGATCGAACTCGACCAACTCAGCAAAACCTACAACCAGAAGGACGGCACGCCGGTCAAGGCGGTGGACTCGGTCAGCCTGAAGGTGGCCGAAGGCGAGATCTGCGTCTTCCTCGGCCCTTCGGGCTGCGGCAAGACCACCACCCTGAAGATGATCAATCGCCTGATCCGCCCGACCTCCGGTCGCGTGCTGTTGAACGGTGAAGACACCTCCGGCATCGACGAGGTCGAACTGCGCCGCCACATCGGCTACGTGATCCAGCAGATCGGCCTGTTCCCCAACATGACCATCGAGGAAAACATCACCATCGTCCCGCGCCTGTTGGGCTGGGAAAAGAAACGCTGCCAGGAGCGCGCCACAGAGCTCATGGCGATGGTCGCGCTGGATCCGAAGAAATTCCTCAAGCGCTATCCGCGCGAATTGTCCGGCGGCCAGCAGCAGCGCATCGGCGTGATCCGCGCACTGGCGGCGGATGCGCCGGTGCTGCTGATGGACGAGCCCTTTGGCGCGGTCGACCCGATCAACCGCGAGTCGATCCAGAACGAGTTCTTCCAGATGCAGCGCCAGTTGAACAAGACCGTGATCATGGTCAGCCACGACATCGACGAGGCCATCAAGCTGGGCGACAAGGTCGCCGTGTTCCGCGCCGGCAAGCTGGTGCAGTTCGACAATCCGGACACCTTGCTGGCGCGCCCCAAGGATGATTTCGTGGGCGCCTTCGTCGGCCAGGATCACACCCTCAAGCGCCTGCTGCTGGTGCGCGCCGGCGAAGCCGCGACCACCCCGGCCACCGCGCGTCCGGACGTCTCCTGCGACCAGGCGCTGGCGCTGATGGACGACCAGGATTCGCGCTACCTGACCATCACCGACGCCGACAACCGCGCGCTCGGCTACCTGACCCGCCGCGACGTGCGCGGCAGCGCCGGCGTGGCCGAGGAGAAGGTGCGCCCGTTCACCATGAACGCCGCCCCCGACGAAAACCTGCGCGTGGTGCTCTCCAAGATGTACAAGCACAGCACCAGCTGGATGCCGGTGATCGACAACGACGGCAGCTATGTCGGCGAGGTCACGCAGGACTCCATCGCCAGCTACCTGAGTTCGGGCAAGTCGCGCGGCATGGCGCTGGCGGCGTGATGCGCGACACACCGATATAAGACAGAAGATATTTGATGTCTGATGCCGCAGCGCGGCACAGCGCGTGAAGCGCGAGAACGGCAAGAGGAAAGAGGGACGATGCATTGCATCGTCCCTCTTTCTTTTTGCGCCTGGCGCGCCGCGGTCGGCAGCTACAGCTGCATCGACTTCAAGTCCTCGAGGAACGCCGCGACGATGGGCTCGTCGGCATGCTGGCGGTTGGTCACCACGCTGATGCCCACCTCATAGGACAGCTTGGCCCGGTTCAGCGCGCGCATCTGGCCGCGCGCCACGTACTCGCGGCCCATCTCGTCGGGCAGGTAGCCCAGGTGCTGGCCCGAGAGGATGAGGATGGACATGGCTTCCATGTTGCCGGTCACGGCCATGATGTTGCGGCGGTGGATGGGCACGTGGCCGGGTGGCACCGGGTAGTCGCGCCAGGCCCAGGCGTGGCCGGCGGCTTCTTCCGGCTCGATGTCGCCTGGCTTGTCGAACAGCGGATGGGGCGGGGCGCAGTAGGCGACCTGCCGTTCCAGCATCAGCTGCGTGTATTGCAGTGCGGTCACGCGGCGCCAGAAATAGCCGATGGCGACCTGGATGCTGCCGTTCAACAGCATCTCCTCCAGTTCGCTGGGCGTGCGCACCAGGAGCTCGATGCGCACCGCTTCGTCGCGCTGTCGGAAGCGCCGGATCACCTCCGACAGGCGCGTGTTGTGATGCGCCGGCGTGTGGCCGATCAGGCCGATGGAGAGCGTGCCGACCAGCCGCTTGTCGAGGTTGCGGGCTTCCATGCCGAACTCCGACAAGGCATCCATCATGCGCCGCGCCGAGTCGGCGAACTTCTCGCCCTTGGCGGTCAGCCGGAAGCCGGCGCGCCCGCGTTCGCACAGGCGAAAGCCCAGGCGCGTCTCCAGCGTGTTCAACTGCGCGCTGATGGTGGACTGGCCGACGTTGAGCTTGGCTTGCGCGGCGGAAACGCCGTGCGAGTCGGCCACGGCGAGAAAGACGCGGATCAGGCGCAGGTCGAGATCGAAGACGTTGTTGAGCATGGCGGCGGCTGGCGAGGGGGCAGGATGGATTTCCAGCCTGATTTTTACATTGACGGAAATCGATGTAAACGTCGCGACATCGATATATTTTCGTCAATCCCGGCTCGCTAGAATGCATTCAACCCTAGCAGCCATACAAGGATGGAGATCGATGGAACATGCACTGTATCAGCCACTCGGCGGCAATGTGATGCCCCGTTTTGGGGGGATTGCCACCATGATGCGCCTTCCCTACGTGGAAGAACCGGCCGGCCTGGACGTCGGATTCGTCGGCGTGCCGCTGGATATCGGCACCTCCAACCGGTCCGGCACGCGTTTCGGCCCGCGCCAGATTCGCACCGAATCGGTGCTGCTGCGCCCCTACAACATGGCCACCCGCGCCGCGCCCTTCGATTCGCTGAAGGTGGCCGACCTCGGCGACGTGGCGCTGAACCCGTACAGCCTGCTGGATTCGGTGCGCATGATCGAGGAAGGCTACGACCGCATCTACGCCGGCGGCTGCAAGACCATCAGCCTGGGCGGCGACCACACCATGACGCTGCCCATCCTGCGCGCCATCCACAAGAAGTACGGCCGGGTCGGCCTGATCCACGTCGACGCCCACGCCGACGTCAACGACACCATGAACGGCGAGAAGATCGCCCACGGCACGCCGTTTCGCCGCGCCTTCGAAGAAGGCCTGCTCGACGCCGGGCGCGTGGTGCAGATCGGCCTGCGCGGCACCGGCTACCACGCCGACGATTTCGACTGGTGCCGCGCCCAGGGCTTTCGCGTGGTGCAGGCCGAGGAGTGCTGGAACCGCTCGCTGGCGCCGCTGATGGAAGAAGTGCGCGCGCAGATGGGCGACGGCCCGGTCTACCTGACCTTCGACATCGATGGCCTCGACCCGGCCTTCGCGCCCGGAACCGGCACGCCCGAGATCGGCGGCCTGACGGTGCAGCAGGGCATGGAGATCATCCGTGGCTGCAAGGGGCTGGACATCGTGTCGGCCGATGTGGTCGAAGTGTCGCCTCCGTACGACCAGGCCGGCACCACCGCGCTGGTGGCGGCCAACCTGGCATACGAAATGCTGTGCATTTTCCCCGGAGTGAAGTACCGTGCGTGAATGCCGCCGCAGAACGGCACCGTCACTGCCGCAGGATGCGTCCACAGAACGCACGCCGGATAGATCGTTTCGCAACATCCGCCACGACCAGATGACAAGGAATACAGAATGAGTGAGACCCGGCTGTGGGGAGCGCGTTTCCGTTCGCCGCCCGCTGAAGCCCTGATGAGGCTGTCGCGCGGCGGGCTGGATCATTTCCGCCTGACCCGTTTTGATATCGTTTCCTCGCAATCCCACGCGCGCGAGCTGCTGCGCGCCGGCGTGCTCGACGACGCCGAGTGCGCCGCCATCGTGGCCAAGCTGGCCGAACTGGACGCCGCCATCGCCAGCGGCGAGGTCCAGCCCAAGCCCTCCGACGAGGACGTGCATACCTTCATGGAGCGCGTGCTGGTGGAGGCGCTGGGCGCCACCGGCGCCAAGCTGCGCGCCGGCCGCTCGCGCAACGACCAGGCCGCCAACAACCTCAAGCTCTACCTACGCGAGCAAAGCCGCGTGATCGGCGCCATGCTGCTGGACCTGCAGGATGCGCTGATGGAGCAGGCCGGGCGCCATACGCAGACGCTGGCGCCGGGCTTCACCCATCTGCAGGCGGCGCAGCCCATCGTGTTCGCCCACCAGTTGCTGGCGCATGCGCAGACCTTCAGCCGCGACTTTTCGCGCCTGGCCGACTGGGACCGCCGCAGCGCGCGCTCGCCGCTGGGCGCGGCCGCCATGGCCGGTTCGGCGATCGCGCTGCATCCGGAGATATCGGCGGCCGAACTGGGCTACGACGCGCCCTGTGAAAACTCCATCGACGCCGTCGGCAGCCGCGACCACGTGGCCGAATTCCTGTTCGTCTGCGCCATGCTGGGCACACACATGTCGCGCCTGGCGGAAGAAGTCACGCTGTGGACCTCGCGCCAGTTCCGCTGGGTGGAACTGGACGATGCGTTCTCCACCGGCAGCTCCATCATGCCGCAGAAGAAGAACCCGGACATCGCCGAACTCACGCGCGGCCGCTCGGCGCGCCTGATCGCGCTGATGATGGACATGCTGGTGGCGCTGAAGGGGCTGCCGTTCTCCTACAACCGCGACCTGTCGGAAGACAAGTATTCCGCCTTCGAAGCCATCGACGTGCTGCACATGGTGCTGCCGGCCATGGCCGGGATGATGCGCACCCTGCGCGTGAACGAAGAGCGCATGCGCGCCGACGCCACCCAGGGCTTCACGCTGGCCACCGAAGTGGCGGACTGGCTGTCGCGCCGCGGCGTGCCGTTCGCCCAGGCGCACGAGATCACCGGCGAGATGGTGCGCCGCTGCGAAGACCTGGGCGTCGAATTGCACCAGCTGTCGGACGCCGACATGAGCGCCATCAGCGAACATCTCAAGCCCGCCGTGCGCGAGGTCCTGACGCCAGAAGCGGCGGTCAACGCCCGCAGCGGCTACGGCGGCACCGCGCCGCAGCAGGTGCAGGCCCAGCTCGAACGGCTGGCCGCGACCGTCATCCTGCAGCGCGCCTGGACCGAGAAATCCCCAATGCCACCCGCAGGAGAGGCAGCATGAGCACCACATCTTCCCCGTCGCCGTACGCGATCGACCACCTGAAGGTGGTGCCGCGGCGCTTCTACGGCCGCTGGTTCTCGGCGCTGGTGATCCTGCTGTGCCTGGGCTTCATCGCCAACGCCTTCGTGCACGGCCAGATCGAGTGGAAGGTGGTGGCGCAGTTCATGACCGCCAAGGTGATCATGCACGGCCTGCTCAACACCATCCTGATGACGATCTATGCCATGGTGGTGGGCATCGTGCTGGGCGTGGTGTTCGCGGTGATGGTGATGTCGCCCAACCGCTTGCTGCGCGCGGTGGCGGCGTTCTACATCTGGTTCTTCCGCGGCACGCCGCTGCTGCTGCAGATGCTGTTGTGGTTCAACCTGGCGCTGGTGTTCCCGACCATGGGCATCCCCGGCCTGTTCGAGGCGCGCACGGTGGACGTCATCACACCCTTCATCGCCAGCCTGCTGGGCCTGGGAATCGGGCAGGGCGCCTATACCGCGGAAGTGGTGCGCGGCGGCATCCTGGCGGTGGACAACGGCCAGACCGAAGCGGCCAAGGCCATCGGCATGACGCGCCTGACCGCGCTGCGCCGCATCGTGCTGCCGCAGGCCATGCGCGTGATCATTCCGCCGGTGGGCAACGAAGTCATCAGCATGATCAAGCTGACCTCGGTGGCCAGCGTGATCCAGTTTTCGGAGATCCTGCACAACGCCCAGACCATCTACTTCGCCAACGCGCGCGTGATCGAGCTGCTGATCGTGGCCACCGTCTGGTACCTGGCGGTGGTGACCATCTTCTCGATCGGCCAGCATTTCCTGGAAAAGGCCTTCTCGCGCGAACAGCGCCGCGTGGTGCGGCCCCGCTCCGCGCTCAGGAAAGCCGATGCCGCCAAGGGAGAACAGGCATGAGCGAACCGATGATCGTCGCACACGAAGTGCAAAAGTATTACGGCGCCTTCCACGCGCTCAAGGGTGTGAACCTGCAGGTGGAGGCCGGCGCGGTGACCTGTATCGTCGGGCCCTCGGGCTCGGGCAAGAGCACCTTCCTGCGCTGCATCAACCAGCTGGAGAAAACCGACGGCGGCGCCATCTGGGTCGGCGGCGAGCTGCTGGGCTATCGCCGCCGCGGCGAGCAGCTGGTCGAGCTGTCCGACACCGAGATCGCCCGCCAGCGCCTGGCCAGCGGCATGGTGTTCCAGCGCTTCAACCTGTTCGCCCACATGACCGCGTTGCAGAACATCATGGAAGGCCCGGTGGTGGTCCAGAAGCGCCGCCGCGCAGATGTGAAGGAAGAGGCGCTGGCGCTGCTGGCGCGGGTGGGGTTGGCCGGCAAGGCCGACGCCTATCCCTCGGAGCTCTCGGGCGGCCAGCAGCAGCGCGTGGCGATCGCCCGCGCGCTGGCCATGAAGCCCAAGCTGATGCTGTTCGACGAGCCGACCTCGGCGCTCGACCCGGAGCTGGTCGGCGAAGTGCTGGCGGTGATGAAGGACCTCGCAAAGAGCGGCATGACCATGATCGTGGTGACGCACGAGCTGGGGTTTGCCCGCGAGGTCTCGAACCGGGTGGTGTTCATGGACGGCGGCCAGGTGCTGGAATCGGGCACGCCCTCCGAAGTGCTGGCGCGGCCGCAGCATCGCCGCACGCAGGAATTCATCGCGGCCATCCTGGCGTGAGCCTGTTGATCGTATTGTCTTGAACCGTCTGTTGCCGTCCTTATTAACCTGAAGGGGAATCCCGTGAATCTGAAGAACAAGACCTTGTTCGGCCTCGCCGCTTTCGCCATGGCTGCCGCATCCGTCGCCGCCCACGCCGCCGACCTGCCGGATCGCATCAAGAAAGCGGGCAAGCTGGTCATCGCATCGCAGGCCAACTACCCGCCCATCGCCTACAAGGACCCGGCCACCGGCGAGCTGATGGGCCTGGACATCGAACTGGGCGCGGCCATCGCCAAGGAGCTGGGCCTGAAGGTGGAATACCAGGAAACCGCGTTCGCCCAGGTGTTCAGCTCGCTGGCCACCGGCCGCGTCGACATCGCCATGGTCGCCATCAGCGACACCGCCGAACGCCAGAAGGTCGCCGATTTCATCGACTACATGAAGACCGGCCCGCAGTTCTTCACGCTGCAGGCCAACGCCGGCAAGATCAAGGGCGTCGCCGACGTCTGCGGCACCAAGGTCGGCGCCAGCCGCAACACCAACTGGCCGGGCCAGATCGCCGGCTGGAGCAAGGACAACTGCGAAGCCAAGGGCAAGCCGGCCATCACCGTGATCGGCACCGAAGGCTCGGTGGATGCTCGCACCCAGTTGAAGACCGGTCGCATCGACGTCGCCGTCCAGGGCAGCGAGACCCTGCCGTACTTCCAGACCATGGAAGCCAACACCTACGTGGTGCTGGGCCAGCCGCTGTTCGCCCAGGAAACCGGCATCCCCGTTTCCAAGAACGAACCGGCGCTGCGCGACGCGGTGCTGGCGGCCTTGAAGCGCCTGCAGGCCAATGGCACCTACGACAAGCTGCTGGCCAAGTACAAGCTGCAGAGCAGCGCCATGCCGGCCGCGCTGAACCAGGGGAAATAAGCCCATGGACGCATTGCGCGCAGAAGACGCGGCTGCCCGCGCGCTGGGCCTGGGAGGCGCGGGCGACGCGGAATGGTTGGCGCGTTGCGAGCTGGCCGCGCTGTACCGGCTGCTGGCGCATTTCCGCATGACCGACCTGATCGACACCCATGTCTCGGCGCGCGTGCCGGGCCAGGGCGGGCAGTTCCTGATCAACCGCTACGGCGTGCTGTTTCATGAGATGCGCGCGTCCGACCTGGTCAAGGTCGACGAGGACGGCCGCGCGTTGCAGACCGGTCCCGGGGCGACACCCGCGCAGCGCGTCAACAAGGCCGGCTTCACGATCCACTCGGCGGTGCACAAGGCGCGTCCCGACCTGCATTGCGTGATCCACACCCACACCACGGCCGGCATCGCGGTCGCGGCGCAACGGCAGGGGCTATTGCCGATCAGCCAGCACGCGCTGAAGTTCTACGGCAAGCTGGGCTATCACGACTACGAAGGGATCGCGCTCGACCTGGAGGAGCGCGAACGGCTGGTGGCGGCGCTGGGCGCGCACAAGGCGATGATCCTGCGCAACCACGGCCTGCTGGCCGCGGGCGCGACGGTGGCCGAGGCCTTCCATGAGATCTATTTCCTGGAACGCGCCTGCCAGGCGCAGGTGGCGGCGCTGGCGGGCGGGCAGGAGCTGAACCTGCCGCCGGAGGCGGTGCGCCTGCGCACGGCGGGGCAGTTCGGCAACGACAACGCCAGCGGCATCATCGACCTGGCGTGGCAGGCTGCGCTGCGGTTGATCGAGACCGAGGGCGCGACGTATCGCTGCTGAATGCCGGTCGCGCAAAAACAAACGCCCGCATCGGCTGATGCGGGCGTTTTTTCTTGCGCGGGGATCGGTCAGGCCAGCGGCTTGTGCATGAACATCGCCTTGCCGGTTTCGGGCTTGAGCTCGTAACCGTCGAAGCCGCAGGAGCGATACAGCGAACGCGCCACGGCATTGCCTTCCAGGACTTCCAGCGTGACCTTGCAGCAGCCCAGCGCGCGGGCCTCGTCCTCGACGCGGGCCAGCAGGCGGCGGGCGATGCCCTGGCCGCGGTACTGCGGCATGACGGCGAGGTCGTGGATGTTGAGCAGGGGCTTGCAGGCAAAGGTCGAGAAACCCTCGATGCAGGTCGCAAGGCCGGCCGGCGTCGCACCGTCGAAGGCCAGGAAGACGTGGGCGGTGGGGCGCTTCTTCAGTTCCGCGGCGAGGTTGGCCCGCACGAAATCAGTCAGTTGCTTGCCGCCGCCCATGGCGTCGGACGCGTAGGCGTTGAGCGTTTCGAACAGGGCCTCGGCGTGCGCCGGATTGCCCAGATCTGCCTTCACGATGTCGATACCCATGTCTTCCCTTCTTCGTATTTGCTTAAGACGAAGCAGGTTACTTGCGCGGACCGCCGTGCGTCAATGCCGACGGCTTGGCGCCGCCCTGGCGTTGCTGCTGGCCGTGGCTGCGCTGTTGACCGCCGCCATGATTGCCGCCGCCGCTGCCGCCACCATTGCCGGAGGCCGAGTGCGCACCCGGCGCACGCGCCGGCTTGCGTTGCTGGTTGCCAGCGTTCGGGCCGCCGTTGCCGGGAGCGCGCGGCTTGGCCTGCTGGCCGCTGCCGTTGCGATTGCCGCCGCCATTGCCATTGCCGTTACCGTTGCCGCCGGCATTGCGCGGCGCCTGGCCCTGGGCCGGCTTGGCCGGCTGGCCGCCGGCGCGCGGCGCATTGCGCTGGCCGCCGCGACCGCCGCCGTTCTGGTGGCGACCACCGCCGCTGCGCAGCTGGATGGGCTGCGGCTTGGCGGTCGGGTCGGGTTCGAAACCGGGGATCACTTCCACCGGGATCTCGCGCTTGATGAAGCGCTCGATGTCGTAGAGCATGTCGCGTTCGTCGATGCACACCAGCGACACGGCTTCGCCGGTTGCGCCGGCGCGGCCGGTACGGCCGATGCGGTGGACGTAGTCTTCCGGCACGTTGGGCAGGTCATAGTTGACCACGTGCGGCAACTGGTCGATGTCGATGCCGCGGGCGGCGATGTCGGTGGCGATCAGGGCGGTCAGCTTGCCGTCCTTGAACTCGGCCAGCGCCTTGGTGCGCGCCGACTGGCTCTTGTTGCCGTGGATCGCCATGGCGGTGATGCCGTCGCGGCCCAGTTGCTCGACCAGCTTGTTGGCGCCGTGCTTGGTGCGGGTGAAGACCAGCACCTGCTTCCATTGGTGGGTCTTGATCAGGTGCGCCAGCATCGGGTGCTTCTTGTCGCGGTCGACCGGGTGCAGCTTCTGCGCGATGACTTCGACGGTGGAGTTGCGGCGCGCCACTTCGATCAGGGCCGGGTTCGACAGCAGGCTGTCGGCCAGTTTCTTGATTTCGTCGGCGAAGGTGGCCGAGAACAGCAGGTTCTGGCGCTTGGGCGGCAGCGCGGCCAGCACCTTGCGGATGTCGCGGATGAAGCCCATGTCCAGCATGCGGTCGGCTTCGTCCAGCACCAGGATCTGGATGTGCTGCAGGTTCACGGTGCCTTGCTGCATGTGGTCCAGCAGGCGGCCCGGCGTGGCGACCAGGATGTCGACGCCGCGCTTCAGCAGCGCGATCTGCGGGTTGATGCCGACGCCGCCGAAGATGCAGGCCGAGGTCAGCGGCAGGTACTTGCCGTACTGGCGCACGCTTTCTTCAACCTGGGCCGCCAGTTCGCGGGTGGGCGCCAGGATCAGCGCGCGGATGGGAATCTGGCCGTTGACCTTGTTGCGCGGCATGGACGACAGGCGCTGCAGCAACGGCAGGGTGAAGCCCGCGGTCTTGCCGGTGCCGGTCTGGGCGCCGGCCAGCAGGTCGCCGCCGGTGAGCACGGCAGGGACGGCCTGGGCTTGAATCGGGGTGGGGGAGGTATAGCCTTGTTCGGAAACGGCACGAACGATTTCGTCGGACAAGCCGAGCGCGGAAAATGACATGAGACTCTGAAAATGGGTTCGGCCTGTCGCCGCAATGGGCGCCAGTCGCAGGCAGACGGGGTTGAAACTTGGAGAGGACGGCGGACTTGACTGGTGGTGTGCCGCGCAGGCCGCAGTATAACAGCCGTCACCGCATCGGCAGGGAATTATTTTCTCCAGCTCAACCGTCCGGCCGTCTGCGACCCTGGCGCCTGGTTCCGCACGAGCCCGCACGCGTCCGGCCACTCAGGCGTCCAGCATCCTCAGCCCGATGGTGCCGGCCACGATCAGGCCGATGCACAGGATGCGCAGCGGCGACAGCGCGTCGTTGAAGAGCCAGATGCCCAGCACCGCCACGCCCACCGAGCCGGTGCCGGTCCAGATCGCGTAGGCGGTGCCGGCCGGCAGGCTGCGCATGGCCAGCGTCAGGAACAGTACGCTGCCGGCCGCGGCCGCCACGCCGACCATGCTGGGCACGAGGCGCGTCCAGCCCAGCGCGTACTTCAGCGAGATCGCCATGATGATTTCCACTACACTTGCCAGTGCCAGGTAGATCCAGGCCATCGATTCCTCCGATGCATGATTGAACAGGCGGCCAGCTTAGGCGACGGCCGCCAGCCCCGCAATGACGCACCTTTTGGTAACCATGAGCGACCATGAATTCCAACGAGCCGATCGCCGTCCCCGACGCCACCCCTGAAGCCGCCACCGGCGCGCCGGCCAGCGTCTTCGCCGAGGCCTGCCCCTCGCGTCGCGCGCTGGAGCTGGTGGCGGGCAAGTGGCAGCTGCTGATCTTTCCGGCCCTGGCCGCGGGACCCGCGCGCAACGGCGAGCTGTTGCGCAGGATAGAAGGCATTTCGCAAAAGGTGCTGACGCACACGCTCAAGGAGCTGGAGCGCAACGGCTTGGTGCTGCGTTGCGAGCTGAAGGGGACGGGCCGGTCTCCCCTGCATGTGGAGTACGAACTGACGCCGCTGGGCCAGTCCCTGTCGGAAACCCTCATCGCCCTCGACAACTGGGCCGAACGCCATCACGGCGACCTGCAGGCGGCGCGCGAGCGCTTCGACGCGCAGTCGCCGGCGCAGGAGACTGCCGGGCGCCTCGTGCACCGGCTGCGCTGAATCAGCGCCGGCGCGCCAGGAAATCCATCACCGGCGGCAGGACCAGCTCGCTTTGCATCAGGCCGCCGAAGTGCGTCACGCCCGGCAGGCTGACGAACTCTCCCTGCGCCAGCAAGGCCGCGGTGCGCTGCACGGCGCCATGGCGGGCGTCGGCGTCGCCGCAGAACAGCAGGCAGGGCAGCGCCATGCGCGCCAGCAGGTCTTCCTGCGAAGGGCGCGGCTGCTGGGCGGCGGCGGCCAGCGCCACCAGGTCGTTGCCGCGGATGAGCATCTTCACCTGCGGCGAGATGGCTTCATTGAGCAGGGTTTCGAAGGTGGAGATGAACTGCTCCGGATCGCGTCCGTCGATGCCGGCGAAGCCGCCCCAGCTGCGGTCTTCATAGGGATGGGCGGCGCCCAGGATGAGGCTGGCCAGGCGCTCGGGTGCGTGCCGCACCAGGCCGTAGCCGACCCAGCCGCCCAGCGAATAACCGAAGAAATGGGCGCGCGCGATGCCCAGCGCATCGAGCACCGCCAGCGCGTCGCGGCAGCGCTGCGGCTGGCTGTAGGCGGCGGTGTCGTGGGGTTTGTCGCTTAGTCCGTGGCCCAGCGCGTCGAACATGATGACCTGGTAACGCTCGCGCAGGGCAGAGGCGAAGCCGAAGAAGCGCCACGCCTCCAGGCTGCTGGTGAAGCCGTGGTGCAGCAGCAGCGGCGGACCTTCGCCTTCGACCTGATAGTGAATCCTGCGTCCGTCGCTCAGCGCAAATGGCATCGTCGTCCTTCTGCCGGTCAGGCGCTTTCGGCGCTCTTCTTGCAGCGCCGCGCCAGCAGTTCGCGCGAGCGCGCGCAGATTTCTTCGGTGCTCAGGTCTTCCACGTGGGTGGCGATCGACCAGACGTGGCCGTAGGGATCGCGCAGCATGCCGGAGCGGTCGCCGTAGAACTGGTTCTGCACGGCGCGCAGCTGCACCGCGCCGGCCTCGACGGCCTGGGCGAACACGGCGTCGACGTCGGCCACATAGACCAGCAGGCTCACGCCCGCGCCGCCCAGCGTCTGCGGACTGACAAAGCCCATTTCCGGATATTCGTCGGCCAGCATCACGCGCGCATTGCCGATCTGGATTTCGGCATGCCAGATCTTTCCGTGCGGACCGTCCAGGCGCATGATTTCCTCGGCGCCGAAGGCGCGACGGTAGAAGTCCATGGCCGCAGCGGTGCCGTTGACGATCAGATAAGGGGTGACGCTATGGTAGCCGGGCGGCAGGACGCAGGAAGCGTCGGGGGAGGGCGGGGAGGTCTGGCTGGCGCCGGCGGGCGCAACAGGCTGGATAGGCTGGATGGGCATGTCGTCTCCTCGGTCATCGCCGGTGGCCCATCTTGTCGCAGGGGCCTGCCGGCGAATGATCAGGAGAGCAGTGTATGCAAATTAGGCGAATTCGGACAGCAGATTCACTTGCTGAGCGAAAATCTTCGGGCTGCCGGCGATGACGTCGCCCTTGTAGAGGTAGTCCGATTCACCTTCGAAGGTGCCGACGATGCCGCCGGCTTCGGTCACCAGCAGCGAGCCTGCGGCGATGTCCCAGGGCTTCAGGCCCTTCTCGAAGAAGCCGTCCAGGCGGCCGGCGGCGACGTAAGCCAGGTCCAGCGCGGCGGCGCCCGGGCGGCGCAGGCCGGCGCTGTGCTCGGTCATGACCTTGAACATCTTGACGTATTCGTTCAGGCCGTCCAGGTCACGGAAGGGGAAACCGGTGCCGATCAGGGCGTCGGCGATCTTGTCGCGCTTGCCCACGCGGATGCGCTTTTCGTTCAGGTAGGCGCCGGCGCCCTTGGAGGCGGTGAACAGGTCGTTGCGGGTGGGGTCGTAGACTACGGCCTGCGTGATGATGCCGCGCTGCTGCAGCGCGATCGAGACGCAGTATTGCGGGAAGCCGTGGATGAAGTTGGTGGTGCCGTCCAGCGGATCGATGATCCAGACGTTTTCATTCTCGTCGTGAAGGTTGTCGGACGCGCCGGACTCTTCGGCCAGGATGGCGTGGTCAGGGTAGGCGTTCTTCAGCACTTCGATGATCGCGTCTTCTGCAGCCTTGTCGACTTCGGTGACGAAGTCGTTGTGCGATTTCTTGGAGACTTTCAACAGGGAAACGTCGAAGGACGCCCGGTTGATGATGGTTGCGGCGCGGCGAGCTGCCTTGATCGCCGTATTGAGCATGGGTGGGATGATCATTCCGATGGTTCCGTTAAAATTGCGTCACCGTCCCCGGTGACTGCGTTGCTGACCGTCGACCCCGTCTCCCTTTCGCGAATGCGTTGCCGTGAAACCACGGCGCCGGCATGCGTGCGAAAGAAAGCACAGCAGTTGCAAACGACTTTGCGACCTTGCGACAATGAAATTAATGAGCGATGCGCCATCCGCAGGCTGTATGCTTGCGGGCTTGCCGGAAAATGGCTTGGTTGGCGCTTTGCCAACTTCGGCTTTCCGGGCGCGAATCCCGCTATTTTAAATGAACAAGCAAGAATCCGAACACTCTCTTTTCACTCGCCTGCGCTTTGTGTTGGTCAATACCAGCAGTCCGGGCAACATCGGCTCGGCCGCGCGGGCCATCAAGACCATGGGCTTTTCCGAGCTGGTGCTGGTCAATCCGCGCTTTCCGGACGCGGTCCGGGAGGACGAGGCCGTGGCTTTCGCCAGCGGCGCACTGGACGTGTTGCAGAATGCGCGCGTGGTGGGCAGCGTGGAAGAAGCGTTGCAAGGTTGCAACTTCGCCGCCGCCGTCAGCGCCCGCCTGCGCGAATTTTCGCCGCCGGTGGTCACCCCGCGCGAGCTGGCCGGCCAGCTGTCGCAGGACACCGGCCTGAACGCGGCGCTGCTGTTCGGCAACGAACGTTTCGGCCTGCCCAACGAGGTGGTGCAGAAATGCCAGGCGCTCATCAACATCCCGGCCAATCCCGATTACTCCTCGCTGAACCTGTCGCAGGCGGTGCAGGTGCTGGCCTATGAGTGCCGCATGACCGAGCTGGAACTGCGCGGCGGTCCGATGCGCACCAGCGGCGACGCGCGCGCGCCGGGCGAGGTCGGTTTCCAGGGCAGCAGCGCCGGCGTCGCCGAGATCGAAGGCATGTTCGCGCACCTGGAAGAAGCGCTGGTGGCGATCGATTTCCTCAACCCCGACAACCCGAAGAAGCTGATGCCGCGCTTGAAGCGCATGTTCGCGCGCGCCCAGCTGGAAACCGAGGAAGTCAACATCCTGCGCGGCATCGCCCGCCAGATCCTGGAGCCCAAGCAAGCGAAGGCCCGCAAGAACGAAGAAGGAGGGCCTGAACATGGCTAAGCTGACCCTGGACCGCATCCTGCAATCGCAGGGCTTCGGTTCCCGCAAGTACTGCCGCGAGCTGATCGACGACGGCGAAGTCGCCGTCAACGGCGAGGTGGTGGACGACTACCGCGCCACGCCCGACACCAAGGGCCTGGTGCTGACCATCTTCGAGGAGGAGTGGGCGTACCGCGAACACGTCTACATCGCCATCAACAAGCCGCCAAACATCGAATGCTCGCGCAAGCCCAGCCACCATCCCGGCGTGCTGACGATATTGCCGGAGCAGTTCACCTGGCGCGACGTGCAGCCGGTGGGCCGGCTTGACCACGACACCACCGGGTTGTTGCTGATGTCCGACGACGGCGCCTTCATCCATGCGCAGTCCTCGCCCAAGCGCCACGTGCCCAAGGTCTACGCGGCCACCACCGCCGAACCGGTGACCGACGCCCTGGTCGCCCAGCTGCTCGGCGGCGTGCAACTGCACGACGAGCCCGCGCCGCTGGCCGCCACGCGCTGCCGCAAGCTGGGCGAGAACCTGCTGGAGATCGTGCTGGAGCAGGGCAAGTACCACCAGGTCAAACGCATGCTGGCCGCCGCCGGCAACCATTGCAGCGCGCTGTGCCGCACCGCCATCGGTGGGCTGAAGCTGGAGGCGCTGGAGCTGGAAGAGGGCGAGTGGATCTTCCTGGATGAGGCGCAGATGGCCTTGCTGGTGCCGGACTGATCCGGGTTCAGCGTCGTTCGTCGACGGTTCGCCGGCCATAAAAAACGCCATCGTGTTCACGATGGCGTTTTTGTTTTCCGGGAGCGGCGAATCAGTGACGCGCCTGGCCCGCCTCGGTGCTGCCGGCGACATCGCTGGCGAACAGCAGGGCGCAGTCCACGGCGTCGAACTCATAGTGCTGGCCGCAGAAATCGCAGTCGATGCCCAGCTTGTCCATCTGCGTGAGCGCGTCTTCCACCTCTTCGCGGCCCAGCATCTTGAGCATGTTGCCGACCTTCTCGCGCGAGCAGGAACAATGGAAGCCGGGATGCGCGGGGTCGAACACGCGGATGGTCTCTTCCCAGAACAGGCGATGCATCAGCGTGGCGATGTCGGTGGAGAGCAGCTCTTCGCGGCGCAGCGTATTGCCCAGCATGACGAAGTGCTCCCAGGCGTCGTGCTCGCTGCCTTCGGCCTTGGCGGTCGGGGCGTTGACGCCGCCTTCGCTGGGCAGTTTTTGCAGCAGCAGGCCGCGCGAGACCTGGCTGTCGGCGGCCAGCCACAGCTTGGTGTCGAGCTGCTCGGAGCGCAGCATGTAGTTTTCGATCACGGTGGCCACGCTCTCGCCGTCCAGCGGCACGATGCCCTGGTAGGGCTGCTGGCCGGGCAGCTTGTCCTTGGGATCGAGCGTGATCACGAAGCGGCCGTTGCCGCCGGCGTTGATCAGGTCGCCCAGCGAGGCGTCATCGGCGATCTGCGCGCCGTCGGCCAGCTTGGCGGTGGCGCGCAGGTGCAGCTCGGAGTCGCACTCCACCACCAGCAGCTTGACCGGGCCGTCGCCATGGATCTGCATGACGATCATGCCGTTGAACTTCAGGTTGGCCGAGAGCAGGGCGGCCGCCGCCAGCATCTCGCCCAGCAGGGTCTTCACCGCCGGCGGATACTCGCGGCGGGCCTGCACCTGGCGCCAGGTGTCGGAGATCTCGACCAGTTCGCCGCGGATGGGGGCGTTGTCGACCAGGAATTTTTGCAGCGTGTCTTTCATCGTTTCCTTCTGGGTTGCCATTCAAGCAATGCGCTTGAGCTTGGCCTTGAACTGTTGCGCGCGCAGCACGTAGCTGTCGGTGCCGGCATGCATGCGCGCGATATCTTCTTCGGACAGTTGGCGCACGGCCTTGGCCGGGGCGCCGATGATCAGCGAGTTGTCCGGAAACTCCTTGCCTTCGGTCACCAGCGCGCCGGCGCCGACCAGGCAGTTCTTGCCGATCTTTGCGCCGTTCAACACCACGGCCTGGATGCCGATCAGCGCGCCGTCGCCGACGGTGCAGCCGTGCAGCATGGCCTGGTGGCCGACTGTCACATTCTTGCCGATGACCATCGGATAACCGATATCGGTGTGCAGCACCGCGCCTTCCTGCACGTTGCTGTTTTCACCGATGGTGATCAGTTCATTGTCGCCGCGGATGGCGACGTTGAACCAGACGCTGGAGTGCGGTTCCATCTTGACCTTGCCGACCACGGTCGACGATTCGGCCACGAAAGCGGTTTCGTGGATTTCGGGGATGTCCTGCTCCAACTGATAGATGGCCATAATAAAATTGTCTCCTTTGTGCAGCCTGTTGCGAACCCGCCTCTGTCGCTTGCCACCTCATATGGTGGCAATGCCGGCGTCATCAACCGCATATTTTACCGTCCCTTGAAAGAAGCATCCTTGGATCACGCCTCATCCCCAGTTGAAGACTTTTCATTCACCGGCCTGCGCGCCGGCGCCTTGTATTGCCTGAAGGAAATTACGCCGGCCGTGAAATGCGCCGCCGTGCAGGCCTTGCATGCGGCCTGGCACGGCGGCGCCCTGGCGCTGGAAGAGGCGGATCTGGCGGCGGCCGAATCGGGCAAGGGCATTCCCGGCCGGCCTGAAAAACCCGAGCTGGTGCCGCCGCTGCAGGTGAAGCTGCGTTCCATGGCCACGCCCGAAGGCCGCGCGGCGCTGATCCACGCATTGGCCCACATCGAGTTCAACGCCATCAACCTTGCCTTGGATGCGGTCTGGCGCTTCCCCGGCATGCCGCGCGATTTTTACGCCGACTGGCTGCAGGTGGCGGCCGAAGAGGCCTATCACTATTCATTGCTGGCCGGCCACTTGCAGGCGCTGGGCTACGCCTATGGCGACTTCAGCGCCCACAACAGTCTGTGGGAAATGGCCGAGAAGACCGGCGCCGACGTGCTGGCCCGCATCGCCCTGGTGCCGCGCACGCTGGAAGCGCGCGGGCTGGACGCGGCGCCCCCGGTGCGCGCCAAGCTGGCGCAGGCGGGCGACGTGGCGGCTGCCGACATCCTGGACATCATCATGCGCGACGAGATCGGCCATGTGCTGATCGGCAACCGCTGGTTCAACTGGCTGTGCGAGCAGCGCGGGCTCGATCCTATCGCGACCTTCGCCGCCATGTGCGTGAAGTACAAGGCGCCGCCATTGCGCGGTCCGTTCAACCTGGAGGCGCGCAAGGCGGCCGGGTTTTCGGAGGAGGAGCTGCTGATGTTCAAGGATGTGACGGGCTGATCGGGCCGCCGCTCTCCGGCTTTATTCAAAGGGTTTCAGGTGTGAAATGGAAAGCTGCTGTTTTTACACCGGTGTTTCATTTTTGGGGCCAAGCAGCTTGCAAGGCTGTGCTATCGTCGCCGGGTTTGCGGTCCACAAGGGCCGTTTTTCCAGGAAAGGATGACAAGATGAAGAAAATATCCAAGCTGCTGATCGGCATCGCCATGGTCGGCGCCGCGGCCACCTTGCTGGCCGCCTGCCAGAAGAAGGAAGAACCCGGCCCGGCCGAGGCGCTGGGCAAGAAGATCGACGGCGCCGTGCAGGAAGCCGGCAAGCAGATCGAAGAGGCGACCGGCAAGGCCAGGGAACAGTCCTCGGATACCGGCAGCAAGCTGGGCGAGGCGATGGACAAGGCCAAGGCCGACGCCCAGAGCGCCTATGAGAAAACCAAGGAAGGCGCCAAGGAGCTGACCCAGAAGGCCGGCGAGAAGATGGAAGAAGCGGGCCAGAAGATCCAGGACGCGTCCAAGAAGTAAGCTGCGCCGATTGTGCCGATTGTGCCGATTGCGCTGCGCGCCGGCGATGAAAAAAAGCCTCCGTCAGGAGGCTTTTTCTTTTGGGGCGCCGTATCGGGCCGGCATTCGGCATTCAGTCGCGCGTGTTGTGGATGATTTCGATGACCATCTTCTGGATTGACGGCTCCAGCGCCAGCGCCACATGGCCGATGCCGATGACCGGGATGTTCCAGGCGCCTTCCAGGTGGGCCGAGCTCTGCGGCGAGATGATGTTGTCGTGCTGGGAGTAGATGGAAACGATGGAGGCCAGCCCATCGGCGTCTTCCGTGGCCGCCAGGTTCTGCAGCCACGGGCTGCTCTGGCCTTCCTCGTAGCGGCCCAGCCAGTTCATTTCACCGCAGTTGATGCCGATGCCGAAGTTGGCGATCGCCGTGCCGTGGTGCGGTGAGCCCAGGGTGATCACCTTGGCCACCCGGTCGCCGCCGTGGTCGCGCAGATAGGCGCGTGCGGCCAGGCCGCCCATGCTGTGGGCGAGGATGACGATCTTCTTCTGCCCGGTTTCTTCCAGCACGCGCCGCACTGCCGCGTCGACCAGCGGGGCATAGCCGTCGATGCTGCCGAACACGGGTTCCATGTCCAGCGCATAGTGCGTGATGTGCGCTTCACGCAGCTCCAGGCTCATCCAGCGCCAGTAGCCGCTGTTGCAGCCGTAGCCGTGGATCAGCAGCACCGGCAGCGAGGTGGTGTCGGGGTAGGTGAACTGGTCGAAGCGCAGGAAGGGCATGGCCCAGGACGAGCACAACATGGTCGCGCGGAATTCGCGCAGGAACAGCCGGCTGATCTGCAGCCAGGTGATCTCGACCGGGTTGGCGGTGCGGCCGCGATAGGGCCAGGTGAGGAAAAAGCTGTTGGCGGTGATCTGCGCGCGCAGCAGCAGCACGATGCAGATGCCGCCCAGCGCCGCCACGACGATGGGCCAGTCGAAATGCCGCAGCAGGAAGTAGAACAGGACCGCAATACCGAGCTGGATCAGGAGCAGGGTTCTGGAGATGCGCGAAATCATGCGTGGCCGGGTCCGATGCGATCAGGTGGGCGGACATGCCGAAGCATGCGGTTGCCGGGGAGCATAGCAGAGCCCTGTGACCGTCTTATGAAGACATTTTTATGAAGACATTTCCGGCGGGATTTCGCCCTTCCCGGGCGTGCCGGCCGGCGCGGATTCCGGCTTTTGCGGCTTGGCCGGCAGCGCCGCGTTGACCAGGCGGGTGCCGGCGATGCGGTCGTGCAGGAACTGGCGTTGCGGGTCGAGCCGGATGGCCAGCGCCCACAGCAGCACATTGGCGGCCGGAATCAGCACCAGCGCCCATTGCCTGCCGTGCACGGCCGAGGCCAGTGCCAGTCCGGGCAGCACCCACAGCCAGGCCAGCAGGAAGCGGAAGGTCGCGCGCCACAACCCGACCGGGTTGCCGGCCGTATCGACCAGCCTGAAGCGCCAGGTCTTCATCGCCAGCGTCTGCCCGCCATGGGTCCAGAACCAGATGAAATACGCCGCCAGCACCAGGAACAGCCAGGCCTCCATCGCGTGGCGCAGGTAGAGCGCATGGCGTTGCTGCAGCAGCGTGGAAAACAGCCAGCCGGACATGAACAGGACGCCGAACAGCAGCATGGATTCGTAGAGCATGCTGCTGAGGCGGCGGCGCAGCGAAGGCGTGGTCATGTCCTGCATGGAGTCTCGCGGTGGTGTGGTGGTGGTTCCCGGCAGGCGATGTGGCTCCCCATCGGGCTTGCAGATGGTAAAGCAATCGGCGGGACTTGCCTATGGCATGGATTGACCGAGCGCAAGGCGAGGAGGGATGGCAAAGCATGCTATCCGCGGATGCGGCATGCGATCGCGCGGTTGTGCGGTTGTACGGTTTGATCGGGGGAGAGGGGCGGGCGGCGGCAGATGCGCCGGCCGGCGAGGCGAGAAGCTGGCGACTCGCTTACTTGCTGTCGGCGACCGCGGCCGATGCCGGAATGACGCCGCCCAGCGCGACCGCGGTAGCCGGAGCCGGCGTCGCAACTGCGGGCTGCGGAGCGGCCTGGGAGCCGGGGGCGACGGCAGGAGCGATCACCGGCGCCGGAGCGGGGGCGGGAGGCAGCGGGCGATCCAGTGCTTCAGCCGGTAACTGGATGGTGGGCGCGGCATTGCCCGGCGTGGACGGCAGCTTGGCCACGCGCTTGGGCAGCTTGGCCTGGGCCAGTTTCTTCTTCTGCTCGGCGGACAGCTGCTGGTACTTGTTCCACTGCTCGTTCTTTTCTTCGGTATCGAGCTTCTTGGCGCGCGCGTAGTTGGTGCGCGCCGCGCTGCGCTGTGCCGGCGTCAGCTTGACCCAGTCGCGCATGCGGTCATGCAGGCGCTGCTGTTCCTCGGGCTTCATGTGCGCGTACTTCTTGCTGATGACCAGCCATTTTTCCTTCTGCAGGTCGCTCATCTTGGCCCATTCGCCCGACAGCGGCTCCAGCGCCTGTTGTTGTGGCGCCGACAGGCTGGGCCAAGCCAGCTTGTTGTCCGGTTTCTTTGCGATGGCCTTGGCGCTGGCGCCGGCCTTGGCCGGCGTCTGTGCAGCGGCCGGCGCTGCCGCAGCCGGCTGTGCCGCGGCGGGAGCAGGGGCGGCGGCGGGCGCGTTCTGCGCCAGCGACCATGCGCAGGTCAAGCCACCGGCCAGCATTGCCATCGCCAACGCAATACGCGAAAGGCGGACGGAAACCTGAGTCTTGGAGCCGGTGGTGTTGCGCATCGTGTTATTCGCCCTTTTCAGCAAGGAAAGCGTTGAAGCCGTGGTCCAGGTAAGCGGACAGCGGGAGTTCGTCGGACAGCACGGCCGCGTCGATCTCGGCGAGGTCGTCCACGCGCTTGGCGTTTTCGTGCTGGTAGATGCCGGCGAAGAGGATGATGCCCGCCAGCAGCGGCAGCATCACGCCCAGGCGTCCGAGCCAGGAGCTCTTGTCGGACGACATCGTGCCGCCGAAGGCGCCCGCGAAGACCGGCTGCTCGACGCGCACCGTCATCGGCACGTGTTTTTTGCGAGCCAACGCCACCCGGCGGGCAGCCGCCAGGTTTTGCAGGGTGTCGTCGGACAGGTTGTCCAGGTTGGCGTCGAGCGCCAGCTTCACCTTATAGGCGAATTGCAGTTCCTTGTTGTTCATAATGTGATTCCTTTGGCTCTGAGGGCTTGAGCCAGCGCATGAGTTGCACGGGAGCAATGGGTCTTGACGCTTCCTTCGGAGCAACCCATGGCGGCGGCCGTTTCCGCCACGTCCATGTCCTGCCAGTAACGCATCAGGAAGGCTTCCCGTTGACGCGTCGGAAGCTTTTGTATTTCAGCGTCGATCAGCATCAGCGTCTGCTCGCGCTCGACCTTGTCGGCGCTGGACTCGGCGGCCTGGGAGCCGTCCTCGGACTCGAGGCTTTCCAGCACGTCGAAATCCTCCTGGCCCTCGCCGTCGCCGAAGCTGGAGAACAGGCTGACCCAGGTGTTGCGCACCTTTTCGCGCCGGAAGAAATCGTGGATGGTGTTCTGCAGGATGCGCTGGAACAGCATCGGCAGTTCGTCCACCGGTTTGTCGCCGTATTTCTCGGCGAGCTTGATCATGGCATCTTGAACAATGTCCAGCGCGGCCTCGTCCTTGCGTACGGCATACACCGCCTGTTTGAAGGCGCGGCGTTCGACACTTTCAAGAAAATCGGAGAGTTCTTTGTCAGTTGCCATGCATTGAGGTTGCCGGATGGGGCAGTCGGACATCGGTGGGCTCGTGAGAGCCGCGATCCGGCTGGGAAGTGCAGAAAAATGCAAAAATTCTTCAAAAAGCAGACCGAATCCTAGCAAAAATGGCCATGCTTGTCGTGGTGTTTATCCCGAAACGCCGCATAAAACGCGAGTGGCGGGGCGACCTTCGAAGGATTTCGCTTGACCAAAATGATGCAACGCATTACTGTCCTATCTCCCGCCTCCCACACTTGGGGCGTTTATGTTCTTCGCCGGTGCTTCACATAAGGTCGTGCCGGTCCGGAGACGCCGCTTTAAGATTTAAAGCTTGTTTGTTCTAACCCGTGCCACAAGCGCGAGGAATCAGTAGTAGTCCATCTTGTACCAAGGCTGAACGAGTCGCGTTGAGCGGCATTTCGAACCTCACTACGGTTGAGGCGCAGAAATGACGTGACCGCACAAAAAAGGGACGCCGCCGGCAAGACGACCAATACGATTCCGTCAGGAGAGAACATCCGATCAATTTCCAATGGACCTTGAAAGGAAGCAGCATGAGTGCTGAGCAAATCACCGGCGCGGATATACTCGTCCGTTGCCTGGCTGAAGAAGGTGTTGAACACGTCTTCGGCTATCCTGGTGGCGCCGTCCTCTATATCTACGACGCAATCTTCAAACAAGACAAATTCCAGCACATCCTGGTTCGTCACGAACAGGCTGCCGTGCATGCTGCGGACGCATATTCGCGCAGCTCGGAAAAGGTCGGCGTGTGCATCGTCACCTCCGGCCCCGGCGTCACCAATGCGGTGACCGGCCTGGCGACAGCCTATATGGATTCCATCCCGATGGTGGTGATCTCCGGCCAGGTGCCGTCGACCGCCATCGGCCAGGATGCGTTCCAGGAGTGCGACACCGTCGGCATCACCCGTCCCTGCGTCAAGCACAACTTCCTGGTGAAGGATGTGAAGGACCTGGCGGAAACGATCAAGAAGGCGTTCTACATCGCCACGACAGGTCGTCCGGGTCCGGTGCTGGTGGACATCCCCAAAGACATCACGATGCATACCTGCGCCTTCGAGTATCCGAAGAGCGTCGAGATGCGTTCGTACAAGCCGGTCGACAAGGGCCACTCGGGCCAGATCCGCAAGGCGCTGCAGCTGTTGCTGGCGGCCGAGCGCCCGATGATCTACACCGGCGGCGGCATCATCCTGGCCAATGCGGCGCCTGAGCTCAACAAGCTGGTCGACCGCCTGGGTTATCCCTGTACCAATACGCTGATGGGCCTGGGCGCCTATCGCGCCTCGAGCGACAAGTTCGTCGGCATGCCCGGCATGCACGGCACTTACGAAGCCAACATGGCCATGCAGCACTGCGACGTGCTCATCGCCATCGGCGCGCGCTTCGACGACCGCGTGATCGGTAACCCCAAGCACTTCGCCTCCACCGCCCGCAAGATCATCCACATCGACATCGACCCCTCGTCGATCTCGAAGCGCGTGAAGGTCGACATCCCCATCGTGGGCAACGTCAAGGACGTGCTGCAAGAGCTGCTGGCCCAGCTGGATTCCGCGGAAACCAAACAGAACGGCGCCGCGCTGGACAACTGGTGGAAGCAGATCAACGAATGGCGCAAGCGCGACTGCCTGAAGTTCGCTACGTCCGATGAATTCATCAAGCCGCAGGCGGTGGTTCAGAAGGTCTGGGAAGTCACCAAGGGCGACGCCTTCATCACCTCCGACGTCGGCCAGCACCAGATGTGGGCCGCGCAATACTACGGTTTCGACAAGCCGCGCCGCTGGATCAACTCCGGCGGCCTGGGCACCATGGGTGTGGGCCTGCCGTACGCCATGGGCGTGCAGAAGGCCAATCCCGACGCCACCGTGGCCTGCATTACGGGTGAAGCCTCGATCCAGATGTGCATCCAGGAGCTGGCGACCTGCAAGCAGTATCACCTGACGCCCAAGATCATTCTGCTCAACAACCGCTTCCTGGGCATGGTGCGCCAGTGGCAGCAGATCGACTACGGCTCCCGTTATTCCGAGTCCTACATGGATTCGCTGCCCGACTTCAACAAGCTGGCGGAGTCCTATGGCCACGTCGGCATGAAAATCGAGAAGCCGGGCGACGTCGATGGCGCCCTGCGCGAAGCCTTTGCAATGAAAGACAGGCTGGTCTTCATGAACTTCATCACCGATCAAACCGAGAACGTCTGGCCGATGGTCAAGGCGGGCAAGGGGTTGACTGAGATGCTGTTGGGTTCGGAGGATCTGTAATCATGCGCCATATCATTTCTGTGCTGCTGGAAAACGAAGCCGGCGCATTGTCCCGCGTCGTGGGCCTGTTCTCCGCACGCGGCTACAACATCGAAACGCTCACCGTTGCACCCACCGAAGACCCGACCCTGTCGCGCATGACCATCGTGACTTCCGGCTCGGACGATGTGATCGAACAGATCACCAAACACCTGAACCGCTTGATCGAGGTGGTGAAGGTCGTCGATCTGACGGAAGGCGCGCATATCGAGCGCGAACTGATGCTGATCAAGGTGCGCGCAGTGGGCAAGGAGCGTGAAGAGATGAAGCGTACCGCGGACATTTTCCGCGGCCGCATCATCGACGTCACCGAGAAGACCTACACGATCGAACTGACCGGCAACAAGAGCAAGCTGGACGCATTCATCGACGCCATGGATCGCACGGCGATCCTGGAAACGGTACGTACCGGCGGCTCCGGCATCGGCCGCGGCGAACGGATCCTGAAGATCTGAACGGCCGCAGCAAGCAACGCAATCACACACATTCAAATCAAGTTATTCGGAACATAGGAAAAATCATGAAAGTTTTTTACGACAAAGACGCAGACCTGTCCCTGATCAAGAACAAGAACGTGACCATCGTCGGTTACGGTTCGCAAGGTCACGCGCACGCGCTGAACCTGAAGGATTCGGGCTGCAAGGTGACCGTTGGCCTGCGTAAGGGCGGCGCATCGTGGAGCAAGGCCGAGAAGGCCGGCCTGAAGGTTGCCGAAGTCAACGACGCGGTCAAGGAAGCCGACGTCATCATGATCCTGCTGCCGGATGAAAACATCGGCCAGGTGTATGCCGAGAACGTGGCGCCGTACGCCAAGCAGGGCGCCACCGTGGCGTTTGCGCACGGCTTCAACATTCACTATGGCCAGGTGGTGCCGCGCGCCGACCTGGACGTGATCATGATCGCGCCGAAGGCGCCGGGCCACACCGTGCGTTCGACCTACAGCCAGGGTGGCGGCGTGCCGCACCTGATCGCCGTGTACCAGGACAAGTCCGGCAGCGCCCGTGACGTGGCCCTGTCGTACGCCACCGCCAACGGCGGCGGTCGCGCCGGCATCATCGAAACCAACTTCCGTGAAGAAACCGAAACCGACCTGTTCGGCGAACAGGCCGTGCTGTGCGGCGGTACCGTCGAACTGATCAAGGCCGGTTTCGAAACCCTGGTGGAAGCCGGCTACGCGCCGGAAATGGCCTACTTCGAGTGCCTGCACGAACTGAAGCTGATCGTCGACCTGATCTACGAAGGCGGCATCGCCAACATGAACTACTCGATCTCGAACAACGCCGAATACGGCGAGTACGTGACCGGCCCGCGCATCATCAACGAAGAGAGCAAGGCGGTGATG
>NZ_NJGU01000004.1 GCF_002213415.1 Herbaspirillum robiniae
GCTGTCGCGTCGTCGCATCAACGCCGAGCACCAGATCGAAGTCGTGGGCGAGAAGCTGCGCGCCATGATGCCGTGGATCAAGGCAAACAAGCTGGTTGACCAGACCAAGAACTAAGATTGTTCTTGTTGCATCGCTGGTACGGAAAAGGACGCTTCGGCGTCCTTTTTCTTTTGCACCGGAACGGCTGAAAGGCGTGGGGAAAAACACCGGATTCCGACCTGCACTGCAACGACACTCGATGGGTGATCTCGAGCAGCCGGGGATGCAAGTTCTCTCCTGTGCGTCACCATGGCGCAGGCCGGGATTCAGCGGCTTTCTCCGCATCTCCCAGGCCGCGGATCAATCGTCACGATGCCACGTTTCCCTCGGGATGCCGGACAATGAGAAGCTGCCTGATCTGCCGCGCATAGCACGTGGCAGCATCCGTCGCGAACAGACCCGGGATTTGTATCCACCGTAACCGCTTGTTGCACTTGGGGAAGAACCAAACGCCCCGGCTTCCCGTCGAAGTGCCGGGATCCGAGATTCCGCAGCGCCTCACCGGCGCCTCTCTACGACACCAGAAAAAGAGGACAACATGACACCTTCCCGCAAACTGATGCTCGGCGCAGCCCTCGCTGCCGCCTGTATTGCCGCCCAGGCCCAGTCCGTGCAAACCACCGGCACCACCGTGGTGGTGCCCGCCACCGGCGAGCTGAGCGTGCCCAATGACCAGGCGCGCGTGACGCTGCAGGTCGAGGAGCAGGACAAGGACAAGACCGCCGCCGCCTCGCGCGTGAACCTGAAGATGAAGCAGGGTATCGATGCCCTGAAGCGCCAGGATCCGCAGGCCACGCTGAAAAGCTATGGCTATTACACCTATGCCATCTACGCCGAGCCCCAGCCGGTGACGGCGCAGCAGCCGCGCCAACCGGCCAAGGCGCGCCCGATCGTGGGCTGGCGCGTCGGCCAATACCTCGACATGACCACCCAGAACCTGGCGCAGTTGCCCAAGACGGTGTCGTCGGCGCAGAGCCTGCTGAGCCTGAACGGCCTGCAATTCGGCTTGAGCCCGGCCGCCACCAAGAAGCTCGACGCCGCCCTGTTCGACGCCACCTACAAGAATCTTGAGGAGCGCGTGGGCTTCATCTCTGCCTCGATGCATCGCTCGCCGGCGGACGCCGTGCTTGAGACCGTCGATTTCGAAGGCTCCGGCAACTATGCCGCCCCCGCCGCGGCGCCCATGGCCAAGATGGCAATGATGCGCTCGGACATGGCGCAGGAAGCCGCTTCGGTGGCCGAGCCGAGCTTCGAGCCGGGCGAGTCGACCGTGAGCATGCGCCTGGTCGGCAAGGTTCGCTTCAAGTAGGTCTTGGCGACCCTGACAACTGTCAGGAAATGAAAGCGCCCTGAGGGCGAGAGGGAAGGGAGGCTATAATCGGCCTCCTTTTTCGTTTTCGGGGCCGTCATGCGGGCAATGAAGAACATCATCGTATCCCTGGCCGCCGGCCTGCTGTCGATCAACCTGGCGCACGCCGACATCTGCGCCGACATGCGCGCCATCAACACGCAGGCGCAGACCCATTTCGACGGCTGGAAGAAGGACCGCAACGACAAGGTCTACGGTTCCAACTTCATGCTGGACGGCGCCGAAAGCTGCACGATCAGCGGCAACTCCGACGGCTACGCTTGCGTCTGGAAGTTCGCCACGCCGGCCGACCTCGGCCGCGCCTATCAGAAGATGGTCGGCGAGATCAAGGCTTGCGCCCCGCTGGAGAAGGAAGCCCCCGGCATCGTCAACGACAAGCCCGAGGACAAGAGCCAGGGCAACCTGCGCCGCGAACTCGAGGTGACCGGGTTCGACTACGCCGATGCGCAGGCGCTGGTGATGATCGGCAGCATGCAGCTGACCGGCGCCAAGGCCGGGCTCTCGCGCAATGAGCTGAAGTTCTCGTTCATCAAGTCGTTCGGCCGCAACTGAGCGGGGCCGGCGCTGCCATCGGCGGCGGCTTTCGCCAGGCGGCCGGGCGCGCCGCAAACCGCCTGAAATACCCCGGAAAAGGTGGCAAAGGCGTCGCAATGACGGCTTGCCGCATGCTTATCGGGGCGATTCGGCCCGCACAATCGTAAATTCCCCTGCAAAAGCCCTTCGCAGCGCAGTACAGCGCCGCATTTCATTGCATTTGGCGGGCGCTGGACTAGAATAGGCACGCTTTTACTTTCGAATATTCCGCGATCATTGGAGCAACATTGAACAATAACCACTATCCCCATCCCATTATCGCCCGTGAAGGCTGGCCGTTCCTGACGATCGCCGTGGTCGTCGCGCTGCTGGTCACCATGCTGTTTGGCAGCTGGTCCATTCCCTTCTGGATCATCGCGCTGTTCGTGCTGCAGTTCTTCCGCGATCCGCCGCGCGTGATCCCGCAGCAGGCCAACGCAGTGCTGTCGCCGGCGGATGGCCGCATCGTGGTGGTGGCGCGCGCGCATGATCCCTATACCGATCGCGAGGCGCTGAAGATCAGCGTGTTCATGAACGTGTTCAACGTGCACTCCAACCGCGCGCCGGTGGATGGCAAGATCGAAACCGTGCAGTACTTCCCCGGCAAGTTCGTCAACGCCGACCTGGACAAGGCTTCGCTGGAAAACGAGCGCAACGCGCTGGCCATCACCACCACTTCCGGCCAGAGCGTCACCTGCGTGCAGGTGGCCGGCCTGATCGCCCGCCGCATCCTGTGCTACGTCAAGGCCGGCGATACGCTGGCGCGCGGTCAGCGCTACGGTTTCATCCGTTTCGGTTCGCGTGTGGACGTGTACCTGCCGCTGACGGCGACCCCCAAGGTCACCGTGGGCGAAAAGGTCTCGGCGACGGAAACCATTCTGGCCGAACTCTGATCACACCGGAAGCGGGCGTCGCGGCGCGACGCCCATCGGATCTACCGCAATATCAAACAATAAACATCGATGGCAACTTTCCGACGACGCAAAGCCAAAGGCGGCATTCCCTTCCCGAAATCCCTGCGCGGGCCCAAGGCCTATTCTGCGCAGCTGGATGAGTCCGGGCAGGGCGTGGCGCGCCGCCGGTCGCGCGGCATCTACCTGTTGCCCAACGCGTTCACCACCGCCGCGCTGTTCTGCGGTTTCTACGCCATCGTGATGGCGATGAACCTGAAGTTCGACTACGCCTCCATCGCCATCTTCGTGGCCATGGTGCTGGACAGCCTGGACGGCCGCGTGGCGCGCATGACCAATACCCAGAGCGAGTTCGGGGCGCAGTACGACAGCCTGTCCGACATGGTGTCCTTCGGCGCCGCGCCGGCGCTGGTGGTGTACGAGTGGTCGCTGCGCGGCATGGGCAAGCTGGGCTGGCTGGCGGCCTTCGTCTACTGCGTCGGCGGCGCGCTGCGCCTGGCGCGCTTCAACACCAATATCGCCGTGGTCGACAAGCGCTACTTCCAGGGCCTGCCCAGCCCGGCGGCGGCGGCGCTGGTGGCGGGCTTCGTCTGGCTGATGGACGACCTGCGCTTCGCCGGCACCGACCTCAGCTGGGCCGCCTGGGTGATTACGCTGTACGCGGGCGTGACCATGGTGACCAATGTGCCGTTCTACAGTTTCAAGGACGTCAATTTCCGCAAGCCGGTGCCGTTCATCGCGGCGCTGCTGGTGGTGGTCCTGCTGGTGGTGATCTCCAGCGATCCGTCCAAGGTGCTGTTCGGCCTGTTCGTGCTGTATGGACTGTCGGGTTACGCGGTGTATGCCTGGCGCCGCGTCAAGGGCAAGCCGGTGAGCATTGTGCAGACCGAGGATGAGCACGGCGACGGCCATTGATCCGAGACCGGACGGGGCTCAAAGAACTGACAAAATCCTGACCCTACGCTGACAATACGCCCGCCTTGCGGGCGTTTTTGTTTGCAGGCAACGGCGTAGGCCGGCAAAGGGGAAAACAAGCGCAAAACGCCTTGTTGAGCCGGGAATTTTTTCCTAGACTTTCGACTGGAAGCTCTTCATTTTCCGGGCCGACCCTCCGGCGATTCACATGGCTATCGACACCTCGCTCAACTCGTCCAATTCGCTCGGCAATACGGCGGCCTACGGCAGCGGCTACGATGCCTCGTCGGGTCTTGCAGCCCAACCCGCGGCCTCGCAGCAGGTCAGCGGTTCGGGCGGCGTGGTGGCCTCGGCCGACAATCCCGTGGCCGTCGAAGAGGCGGTGCAGCTGGCGTCGAACGAGTCGGTCATCGTCAGTCTCGGCAACACCATCGGCACGGCCGGCGGCCTGACCTACAACGCCGTGGGCGTTTTCGATTCCATCGTCGACGCCGGCACGGCCAGCACTACCTCCACCGACATCACCCAGGACCAGGCTACGCAGTCGCTCTACCAGGGCATCCTGGTCAGCATCACTTCCGACCCGACCACGGCCGGCATCTACAACGGCGCCGGCGAATTCACCGGGCTCGACAGCGGCCTTAGCGCACAGCTTTCTTCCCTGCTCAAGTCCGATCCCGGCCTGACCGACACCATCGTCGGCGACGTCGCCACGCAAGGCATCGTCGGCGCGCTGTTCTCCACCACCGCCTGAGTCTGCCGTAGTCATACGGGCCGGCGGCCTGTCAGACAATCTCTCTTTTTGCACGTTTGTAGCATTTGCTTACGCAAACCGCGTCCGGCTCAGCTTGTTGCGGTGCGCGATCTTTTCTAGGCTTTGATCAAGAGTGTGCGAAAGGCCGGCGATGAGCTTCATGCCGCCGCCCGCAGCGCCGCCGACATCCACGAACTGTTGAGGTCCTGATCATGGCTATCGATACAAGCAACAACCTGAACGCGCTGACGTCCGCCTATCTCACCGCGACCGCAGTGAACTCTGCCGTCGCGGCTACCAGCACGGCGAACAATCCTTCTTCCACCTCAGTCAACCAGGCCGCGCTGCAGAACGCCGTCAATTTGGCCGCCGACGCCTCGGTCGTGGTGTCGCTGTCCAACGCCAACCTGCTGGCGCAGCAACCGCTGACCTACAACGCATCAGGACTGTTGAATCCGGCCGGCCTGCTCAATACGGCCGTGGCGCTCAATACCGCCAACACCGTGGCCCAGACCATCGCCACCAGCCAGGCGCAGGCCGCACAGGCGGCGGCTCAGCAGGCGGCCGAAGACCAGGCGGCGCAAGAGGCCTCCGATGCGCAGGCCGCACAGGAAGCCGCGGATGCACAAGCCGCCCAGGACGCCGCAGATGCGCAAGCCGCCCAGGACGCCGCAGATGCGCAAGCCGCCCAGGATACGGCCGACGCCCAGGCAGCACAGGACGCCGCCGATGCTCAGGCTGCCACCGAGGCGGCGCAGTCCGGCAACACCACCGCTACCACGGCCGCCAACGCGGGCCTGAACGCCAATGAGGCTTCCGGCGTGTTCTACGCCGGCGTGCTGTCGGGCCTGGCGGCGGCGCCATCGTCCACGGCCAGCCTGTATGACGTCAGCGGCGGCTATGCCGGCATCGATACCACTTACGCCTTGCAACTGGCGCAGGTGCTGCAGGCCAACCCCGACCTGGCCGATACCATCAGCCGCGACATCTCTGCCCAGGGCGTGACGGGGGCGTTGCTGTCGGTGACGGCCTGATCGATAGCGTGATATGGATTGGGTGAGTTCGCGGGAGCGCGTTCTGCGCTTTTGGTGGTACACCACCGCATGATGAAGGCAGCGAGATTCCGGCTTGCCTGGGACAAGAGTCGCTGAAGCCAAAGAGGAGCGCCGCGCGGAAGAGCTCCGTGCGGCCGCGTGGCGGAGGACTTCAGCCCGCGATCAATTCCGCCAGGCTGCGCCGCAGGTGTTCATCCTGCGCGCTGCGTTCGCTGACCCGATGGTCGATCCCGGGCAGGTCGACGATGCGGCATGCCGATGCCGCATGCGCGTTTTCCCTGATCAGGTCGGCGACTTCCGCCGGAATCACCTTGTCTTCCAGCGCGCGCACGAGCGTGATGCGGCCGGGATATTGCCGGATCATCCGCAACGATTCGGCGTCGCGCCAGCTGCCAGGCCTGCGCAGCGCCGCGCTGAAGTCCGGGCCGAAGGGCAGTGCGAAGGCCGCGCCGTCGTAGACGGCACCGACGATGGTCACCACATGTCCGATCCGGTTGCCTGGGCGGCAGGCCAGCCGCATCGCGATTTCCCCGCTCATGCTCACGCCCACCACGGTGCGCGCGGCGCCATCGTCGCAGAGACGATCGAGTGCCGCCTGCGCTTCGTCCAGGCGTTTGGCGAGGGAGTTGGGCAACAGCGCGCTGCTGTCGCCATGGCCGGAGAAGTCGATCGCGGCGCTGGCATGGCCGTGCTGCGCCAGCGTCTCGCGCAGCGGCCACTGGCGCTGGCGCGTGCTCTGGCCGGCGCCGTGCAGGAACAGCGTGGAGACGGCGCCGCAACCGGGCGCGGTGATGAGGTCGCAGGCCAGCGTTTCCGCGCCGGCCTGCAGCGCCGAGTCAGTGCGCGTCGGGGCGGGCATGCGCGTCAGTCGATCGGCTGGCGGCGTTCCAGCCCGGGCGTGTTGGCGTAGTACTGGCGCTTGGCTTCGTACATCAGCGCATCGGCGCGCTGCACCACGTGTTCCAGGCGCTCGCCCGGTTCGGCGGTGGCCGCGCCCATCGACAGGCTCAGCGTGACGCCCGAGTAGTACTGGTTGTTGACGTCGATGAGTTTCTGGATCTGCTCGATCAGCAGCAGGCAGCCGCGCTCGTCGGTGGCCGGCAGCAGGATGGCGAATTCGTCGCCGCCGGTGCGCGCCACGCTGCACGGCCGCTCGACCGCCTTGGCCAGCACTTCGCCGACGCGGCGCAGCAGGGCGTCGCCGGCGGCATGGCCGAGCTCGTCGTTGACTTCCTTCAGGCCGTTCAGGTCGGCCACGATCACGCTGATCGGGAACGGACCCTTGCGCTCCAGGCGGTTGAGTTCGTCCACCATGTAAGCGCGGTTGTGCAGCTTGGTCAGCTCGTCGTGCTTGCCGAGGAACTCGAGGTAGGCCTCGGCCTTCTTGCGCGCGGTGATGTCGGTCAGCGCCACCAGCACCAGGCCCCAGCTGTCTTCGTAGCCGGGGAAGACCGAGAACTGCAGGTGTACGTGCAACTGCTCGCCGTTGAGCGAGTAGTTCACCACCTCGCGCTGGTGGAACAGGTTGCCGTTCCACAGCTCGATCAGCTGTTCGTTGAAGTGATGGCGCATGTCGTCGCGGAACACGTCCGACAGGCGCGACAGCAGCGTCGCCTTGTCCGGCGCGCCGAACATCGACAGCGTCTGCAGGTTGACGTCGATCACGCGGATCTCCTGCATGCAGCGCTCGACGAACTCGGGATGCACGTCGGTGAAGGTGCGGAAGTCGGTGATGCCGATGCGGTGCAGGTCGTCGAACAGGCGCTTGACCTGGCTGAAGTCTTCCACCCACAGCGAGATCGGCGAATATTCGAACAGGCCGCGCGCGTAGTTTTCGCTGCGCGAGAGCTTCTTGCGCGCGGTCTCGCGTTCGGTGACGTTCTCGATGGCCAGCAGGATGTAGTCCCAGCTTTCTTCGCTGCCGGGCATGATGCGGCCGGAGAGCTGGATGTCCAGGCGCTTGCCGCCCAGCGTGTAGTTGACCGTGTAGCTGGAGAAGTTCAGGCGGCCTTCCCACAGCTGCACCATCTCATCGATGAAGGTCTCGATCATGTCGTCGCGGAAGACCTTGTCGAGATTGGCGACCAGGTGCTCCAGGTCGCGCGCCTCATACCATTCCAGCGTGCGCCGGTTGACGTCCACCACCCGGATCTGGCGCGCGCAGGCATGCGCGCGGGCATGATCTTCCAATAGCCAGCCGCGCAGGTCGCTGACGCCCTGGGCGCGCCATTGGCTGAACAGTTGCTTGAGGCCGCTGTAGTCTTCTTTCCAGAGGGAGACCGGCGTGAGGTCGAAGGTTTCCTTTTCCGACAAGGCGAGGATCTTGGCGGGCGAGGCGGGCATGCTGCCGGAGGGATGGTCGTTCTGCATAACACTTCATCGTGGAGGGATGAGGAAGTGTAATGGTTTTACGGAAACATCTGCACATCTTCCAATATTGTTTCGAAGAATTTGTGCGGTTTTGTTGACGGGAAGCAGGAATTTACCGAACTTGACGACCGCAAAGCCCGGGCCGCCGGTTCGGTTTTTCATCTGCCCCCCGTTTCCGGTGACTCAGTGGCGCGCCGCCGACACCCGCCATCCCCGCCATCCCCGCCATCCCCGCATCAGCAGCCGCGCCAGCGAGCCGAGCGAGCGCTGCCAGCCCGGCGGCACCGGCTTCATGCACAGGACTTCGCCGCCCTGCGGGGCATGGATTTCCACCCAGCCGCCGTGTTCCAGCGCGATCGCCTGCCCGTCGCCGAGCTCGTTGCGGCGGCTGACCAGTTGCGACAGCAGCCATTGTGGGGCTTCCGTGACGCGCACCGCGGCGCCGTTGCAGACCAGTTGGCTGCCGCCGGCCAGCCAGACCTGCATGGTCTGGCCGCGCGCCAGGCGGATCGTCTGCGCGGCGGGCTGGAGTTCGGGAAGGGGCGCTTGCCATGGGCTTTGCATGAGGTTTCTCCGTCTGTTGGGTACGCTTGCAGTCTAGGGATGGCGGCAAAAGTGCAACAGGCACAGGAAAAATCGGGCTGCATCGTAACAGCCGGCAGTTTTTGAATCTGTTATCGTTTCTTTTCGAATACTCTGTATCTGTTCTGGTTTTTGCCCCCAGAACATGATGCTGTTATGGATACCAGCCTGCTCATTTCCGACGCCCCCGATGTCACCCGAGCCCGTCCTGCGCCGACGGCCGTTCCTCCCGTCGCGCCCGAACAGGAGCGCATGCCCTTGTATCGCCGCCTGGCCGAGCACTACCAGGGCGCGATCCAGGCCGGCACCCTGGTGGCCGGCGACCGCATGCCGTCGGTGCGCGACCTGATGCGCCAGCACCAGGTCAGCCTCTCGACCGCCTTGCAGACGCTGCGCCATATGGAGGAGGGCGGCTGGCTGGAGGCGCGGCCGCGGTCCGGCTATTTCGTGCGCCAGCCGCGCCGCTCGGCGATCCGGCCGGTGCAGGAGCCCAAGAGCCTGATCGCGATCGACCCCGCGCAATATGTCGGCATCCATGAAAAGGTCTCCAAGTACATCGCCCAGCGCCAGGCCAGCGCGCCGGCCATCGACCTGTCGGGCATGACCTGCGCGCCCGAGTTGTACGCGGTCGATACGCTCAAGCAGGCCGCCATGCGCGCCCTGCGCGACCGGCCCGAGCTGCTCACCAGCGCCATGCCGCACAACGGCAACCACACCTTCCGGCAGGCGGTCGCACGCCGCGCGCTCAATGCCGGCATGCGCATCGACGCCGACGAGGTGGTCGTCACGCACGGCTGCATCGAGGCGCTGAACCTGGCGCTGCGCGCGGTGGCAGGCCCCGGCGACACCATCGCGGTGGAGTCGCCGACCTATTTCGGCCTGCTGCAGGCGCTGGAAAACCTGGGCATGAAGGCGCTGGAGATCCCCACCAGCCCGCACACCGGCATCTCGTCGGAGGCGCTGGAGCTGGCGGTGCGCACCTACGGCAACATCAAGGCCGTGGTGGTGGTGCCCAACCTGCAGAATCCGCTGGGCTGCATCATGCCCGACGCCAGCAAGGACAAGCTGGTGCGCCTGTGCGAGGAACTGCGCCTGCCGCTGATCGAGGATGATGCCTATACCGAGCTGGCCGACGGCAACGCGCCGCCATCCTCGCTCAAGAGCCGCGACCGCAGCGGCAACGTGATCTATTGCGCGTCGCTCAACAAGGTGCTGGCGCCCGGCATGCGCCTGGGCTGGATGAACGGCGGCCGCTGGCACGAGCGCGTGAAGATGCTCAAGTTCACCCATACCCGCGCCAACGAGGAGTGGACCCAGGTCACCGCCGCCGATTTCATCGCCAGTCCCGGCTACGACCGCCACCTGCGCCGCCTGCGCCAGTTGCTCAAGGAGCAGCGCGAGCGGATGGCCGAATCGATCGCCGCCTACTTCCCCGAGGGCACGCGCCTGAACGTGCCCAACGGCGGCGTCGGCATGTGGGTGGAACTGCCGGCGCAGATCTGCTCCCAGCAACTGTTCGAGCTGGCGCTGGCCGAGGGCGTGGGGGTGTCGCCCGGCGCCATCTTCTCCAACTCCAACCGTTACGGCCATTTCCTGCGCATCTGCTGCGGCCACCCGTTCACGCGCGAGCTGGACCAGGCGCTGCGCCAGCTGGGGCGCATCGGCCATATGCTGGCGGCGGGCTGAGCTGCCGCCGTCTCCCTGCCGTCCAGGCCGCCCGCGGGCGGCCTTTTTCATGTGCGGCGCCCGGGGGCAACACGCCTTGATGCGGGATTGCCTTGGCTTACCTGCGATGACGCCCGTTTGACGCAACTTTGGGCATGGATTCGAAAGAATCAGGCATTGTCCCGATGCCAAATCTCGCTAACACTGGTAAAGACAATGTAAAGAAGCTGTACACTAGCAGCGCTGTTGCGGGCCCATGCGCCGGCAAGGCATGCGGCATCGGACACGCTTCTTCGGATCGGGACTACGCTATGCAATCGCCTCAACCCCTTCAATCGCCCACGGACGACAACACGACGCAGCTTGCGCAATTGCAGCAGGCCATCGACGCCCACATGGCAGGCCGGCTGGATGAAGCCGCCGCCATCTATGAGGCGGTGCTGGAAGACGACCCGATCCAGCCGGTCGCGCTTCATTACTACGGCATCTGGCTGCACCAGGCCGGGCACCACGACGAGGCGGTGGAGAAGCTGATGCTCTCCTGCGCCCTGGAGTCCGACAATGCCGGCTGGCAGAACGACCTGGGCAACGTGCTGTTCGCGCTGGGCCGGATGGAAGACGCCGAACAGGCTTACGCCGACGCGCTGGCCATCACGCCGCAAGACCACACGATCTGGAACAACCTCGGCGCGACGCAACTGCAATTGCAGAAGACGGCCGAGGCCACCGACGCCTTCAGGCGCGCGCTGGACATCGACGCCGACTTCGTCCCGGCCCTGCTGCACCTGGGCAGCATCTTCGACGCCGCCGGCGACAAGATGCAGGCATCCCATTACCAGTGCCGCGCCTACGTGCTGCCGCCGCTGGAGGGCAAATCCAAGGAGATGCTGGGCATCTCCTTCTACTTCCTGGGGCGCCTGCCGGAGGCGGCCGAGGCTTACCGCGCCTGGCTGGCCGAGGAGCCCGACAATCCGGTCGCGGCCCACATGCTGGCCGCCTGCTCGCAGGCCGACGTGCCTGAGCGCGCGTCCGACCGCTATATCGAATTCCACTTCGACCGCTACGCCGACACCTTCGAATCCAACCTGCTGGAGAGCCTGGGCTACCGCGGCCCGCGCCTGATCGGCGAAGGGCTGGGCCTGGTGGCGCAGCCGGCGCGCCAGTTCGAGGCGATCGACATCGGCTGCGGCACCGGCCTGTGCGGCCATTACATGGCGCCGTTCTCGCACCGAATCACCGGCGTCGACCTGGCCGCCAAGATGCTGGCCAAGGCGGCCGCCACCGGTCACTACGGACAGCTGGAAAAAGCCGAGATCGGCGACTATCTGTCGCGCAATCCCTCGTCCTGCGACCTGGTCACGGCGGCCGACACGATGATCTATTTCGGCGACCTGGCCGGCGTGTTTCGCAACGTCGCCGGCGCCTTGCGCCGGGACGGCTATTTCATCTTCACGGTAGAGGCGGTGACGCCGCAGGATGCTGCGCCTTCAGGCTTTTGCCTGCACGCCAGCGGCCGCTACCGGCACAGCCGCGACTATGTGCATCTGCACCTGAAGAACAATGGAATGGAAGTGGTGCACGACAGCGAGCAGGTGCTGCGCGAGGAGATCCGCCAGTCGGTGGCGGGGATGCTGTTCGTGGCCAGGCGGACGGAGCAGGCCGCCGCCTAGTGCGGCGCGGGCCTGTCCGTTGTCAGTGCAGTGAAATTGCAGTGAATCAGGCCGCCTTCAGGGCGGCTTCGACTTTCTGGCGGGTGGGAATAGGTTCGACCGCGCCGTAGCCGGTGGTCGACAGCGCCGCCGCCACATTGGCGTAGCGCGCGGCGGCAAAGGGATCGCGTCCCGCCACCAGTTCGGCCACGAAGGCGCCGCCGAAGCAGTCGCCGGCGCCGGTGGCGTCCAGCGCCTCGACCGGGTAGGGCGCCACCATGCGGCGCTCTTCAGGCGTGGCGACGTAGCAGCCTTCGCGGCCCAGCTTGAAGGCCACCAGCTTGACGCCGTAGGACAGCAGCAGGTCGACGATGGCGTCGCGGTCTTCCAGGCCGGTCAGCATCGACACGTCTTCCCAGCTGGGCAGGCAGATGTCGCACAGCTTGAAAGCCTCGGTCATCTTCTCGCGGGCCCGCTCCAGCGGCCACAGGCGCAGCCGCAGGTTGGTGTCCAGCGAGGTCAGCACGCCATGCTTGCGGGCATGCGCCATGGCCGCCAGGCCGGCATCGCATGCGCTTTCGCTGATGGCCAGGCTGATGCCCGACAGGTGCAGCACGCGGGCCTGTTCGATGGCGGCCAGCGGCAGCTGCTGCGGCGTATAGCGGCTGGCCGCGGAGCCGGCGCGCAGATAGTGGAAATGATGGCCGGCGTCGTCGTGGGTGACGAAATAGATGCCGGTCGGTGCGCCCGCGGCCACGCCGATGTGTTCGGTGCCAACCTTCTCGGCTTGCCACAGGTCCAGCAGGCTCTTGCCGAAATGGTCGTCGCCCACGGCGCTGATATAGGCGCAATCGGCGCCCTGGCGGGCGGCGGCGATGGCGAAGTTGGAGGTGTCGCCGCCGAAACCTTCGAGGTAATTGCGCGGCGCCGGGATGCTCTGGTTGAATTCCACCATCGCTTCGCCGTAGGCGAGGATCTTGTTGCTCATGTTCGTTGCTGTGCGTTCAGGAGGATTGCCGCGCGCGGCCGCCTGGCCGCATGAAGGAGCAGGGCGGCGGCGCGGCGCGAAAGCTTAACAGGAATGTCAGAAGAAGGTCTGGACCACGTCGGTCACGTCGAACTTGCCGTCCACCACCACCAGATGGCGCCATTTGTCGAAGGTCAGGCAGGGATGCGAGATATCGAAGGCGATCATGTCGCCGACCTTGATATCGTCGCCGGCGGCGATCTTCAGGTAGGCGTGCTGGTCCATCATGCCGGTCACTTCCCAATGCGCGGGCACGGCCTGCGGCGCGTCGTCGCTGCCCGGGCGGAAGCGCGAGACCGGCAACGGCAGGCCGGCGTCGAAGGCGGCGTCGCGCTTGCCCAGCGCGATGATGGCCTTGTCGGTTTCCGGGATCGATTGCACGTAGGCCCACAGCTGCAAGGCCGGCTGCAGCTGGCTGCGCATGCTGTGCGCCACCGGGTTGCGCACCTGGATCTGCGCTTGCGCGGCGCGGTAGATGCCGACGTCGTGGGTCAGGTAGCAGCCTGGGCGCAGCACCACGTCCAGCGGCTGGCCGATGTCGGCCTGGGCGAACTCCTCGGCCACCACGTCGTACCAGGCCGAGCCGGCGCCGGTCAGCACCGCCGGGCCGCGTGCCAGGCGTTTTGCCAGCAGGCCCTGCTGCGCCAGTCCCTTGACGCAGGCGACCGCGCGCTGCAGGAACCTGCGGATGTCGACCTCTTCCTTGAGCACGCCTTCATACACTTCCACGCCGGCCAGGGCGATGCTGTCCCAGCGTTTGACGGCATCCAGCACGGCCGCCTGCTGCGCGTCGTCGCGCACGCCGGTGCGACCGCCCGCCGGACCCAGTTCCAGCAGCACGTTCAGGGTTTGCTTGCGCTCCGAGAAGAAACGGCCGAGCTGGTCGACCAGGTCCGCCGAGTCGACCAAGCAGAAGAATTCGAACGAAGGGTCGGCCAGCAGCTCCGAGATGATGGCCATGTTGCGCTTGCCCACCAGCTGGTTGGCCATGATCACGCGGCGCACGCCATGCTGGTAGCCGGCCAGGGTCTGGTGCGCGGTGGCCAGGGTGATGCCCCAGGCGCCGGTGTCGAGCTGGCGCTTGAACAGCTTGGGCGCCATGGTGGTCTTGCCATGCGGGGCCAGCTTGACCTTGTACTGGCCGACGAAGCTCTGCATCCATTCGAGATTGTGAGCGAGTTTCTCTTCGTAGAGAACCGCGGCCGGGAGGCTGATGTCTTCGTTGAGCAGATTCCACTTCACCGCGCCCGCCTGTTGCGGCGCCAGGGGCTGCTCCAGCGGGCCCAGGCCCTTGTTTACAGGGTCGATGATGCCGGTCTGATAAGCAATTTGGTAGTTTGTATCATTCATCGCAATTATTCCTGTAAAAATTGGATTGACGTAATAATACCCTTGAATTTACTATGTTTGCGCTGTGTTAGTAAATAACATAAATTATTTAGGGGAAACCCCGGCGAGCCTCGCGGGGCGTCCCCGGCAGCAGTAAAACGGCGGGCCGGGTGAGCGCGAGCAGCTTTGATCGCCCGGCCCCGCGAAAGCTCCGGCGCATGCGCCGCAGTCCGATCAATTCGTATTTTTACGCTAAGTCACGATCCGACCTCATGGCGCAGACCCTGGACATCGTTTCCCGCATCACCGAGCGCAGCAGCACGCTGCGGCTGGCGGAACAGAAGGTCGCCGAGGCCATCCTGGGCGACCTGTCGACGGCCGCCAGCGCCAGCATCGGCGAGCTGGCCGCCAAGGCCGGCGTGTCGGTGGCCAGCGTGACGCGCTTTGCCAAGGCCATGGGCTGCCGCGACGTGCGCGAATTCAAGTTCCTGCTGGCGCAGGCGGTGGCGGTGGGGCAGCGTTTCTTCGACGGCGCCAAGACCGTGCCCTCGGAGCAGCCGCCCGTGCTGGCCGACCTGGTCTACAACGACATCCATGCAGTGCTCGAGCTCAACCGCGCCATGTTGAACCCCGACATGCTGATGAACGCGGCCGCCTTGCTGCGCGACGCGCGCATGATCTACTGCTTCGGCATGGGCGGCGGCTCGACCATGATGTCGGACGAGGCGCGCTACCGGCTGGTGCGGCTGGGCCGCCCGGTGGCGACCTACCACGATGCCATCCTGCAGAAGATGGTGGCCGCCACGCTGGACAAGAACGACGTGCTGCTGGTGTTCTCCGCCACCGGCAGCGTGCCCGAGCTGCTGGCCAACTGCGAGGTGGCGCGCGAATACGGCGTCAAGGTGATCGCCATCACCGCGCTCGGCTCGCCGCTGGCGAAGATGGCCGACGTGCTGCTGCCGATCAAGACGCTGGAGACCGACCTGATTTTCAAACCGTCATCATCCCGCTACGCGATGATGGTGACGCTCGACATGCTGGTGCTGGAGCTGGCCTTGCTGCAGAAGGAAAGCAGCCAGGAACGCCTGCGCCGGCTGAAATACGTGCTCGACACGCATCGCGGCGGAGGCGATCGCCACCAGCCGCTGGGAGACTGACATGAGCCAATCCAATTCCGCATCCGCCAGCGGCGCCCGCTGCGACATCCTGATCTGCAACGCGCTGGTCATCGACGGTTCCGGCACTGATCCGGTGGCCGCCGACGTCGCCGTGCGCGACGGCCGCATCGTTGCCGTGGCGGCGCCCGGCCAGCTTTCGGGCTGGCAGGCCGGCGAGGTGATCGACGCCACCGGCCGCGTGCTGGCGCCCGGTTTCATCGACGTCCACACGCACGACGACACCAACGTCATCCGCACCCCCGAGATGTTCCCCAAGCTGTCGCAGGGCGTGACCACCGTGGTGGTCGGCAACTGCGGCATCAGCGCCGCGCCGGTGTCGCTCAAGGGCGAGCCGCCGGATCCGATGAACCTGCTGGGCAAGTCCGAGGCCTTCCACTATCCGACCTTCGCCAGCTATGTCGCCGCAGTCAACGCCGCGCAGCCGTCGATCAACGTGGCGGCGCTGGTGGGCCATACCGCCTTGCGCAGCAACCAGATGGACCGCCTCGACCGCGCCGCCAGCGCCGACGAGATCGCCGCCATGCGCGGCCAGCTGCGCGAGGCGCTGGAGCACGGCGCACTGGGCCTGTCCACCGGCCTGGCCTATGGCAACGCGATCAACGCGCCGACCGAAGAAGTGCTGGCGTTGGCCGAGCCGCTGGCCGAATTCGGCGCGATGTACGCGACCCACCTGCGCAGCGAGTTCGCCGACATCCTCAATGCCATGGACGAGGCCTTCCGCATCGGCAAGCATTCGCGCGTGCCGGTGGTGATCTCGCACCTGAAGTGCGCCGGCGTCGAGAACTGGGGCCGCAGCAGCGAGGTGCTCAAGGCCCTGGAGATGGCCGGCAAGCACCAGCACGTGGGCTGCGACTGCTATCCCTACACCGCCAGTTCGTCGACGCTCGATCTCAAGCAGGTCACTTCCGACTACGACATCCAGGTCACCTGGTCCGAACCGCATCCGGAGCAGGGCGGCAAGATGCTCAAGCAGATCGCCGCCGAGTGGCAGGTCGACCTGCATACCGCGGCCGGGCGCCTGATGCCGGCCGGCGCGGTCTACCACTGCATGTCCGACGACGACGTCAACCGCATCCTGTCGCACCCGGCCACCGTGGTCGGCTCCGACGGCCTGCCCAACGACCCGCTGCCGCACCCGCGCCTGTGGGGCGCGTTCCCGCGCGTGCTGGGCTATTACAGCCGCGAGCAGAAGCTGTTCTCGCTGGCGGTGGCGGTGCGCAAGATGACCGGCCTGTCGGCGTTGCGCTTCGGGCTGCATGAGCGCGGCTTCGTGCGCGAAGGCTACTGGGCCGACCTGGTGCTGTTCGACGCCGACACCATTCGCGACGCCGCCAGCTTCACCGATCCGATGCAGCCGGCGCACGGCATCGACGCGGTCTGGGTCAACGGCAAGCTGGCCTACAACGGTCGCGACAAGAAAGCCACCGGCCAGCGCGCCGGCCGCTTCCTGGCGCGCCAGGCGCGCGAGGCCGAAGCGGTGCGGGCCTTCGCCGAGGCCTGAGCCGGCGCACGGCATGCGAACAACGACAACCCCATCAATCGAAAACGGAATGCGCCCGGCGCGGGTGCATTCATTTTTAGCAAAGGAGCAGTAATGAGCATTCAACGATTCGGAGTGGAAGGCGGCAGCGGCACCGGCGGCCAGCACCTGCCGTTCGCGCGCGCAGTGGCGGCCGACGGCTGGCTGTACGTGTCGGGCCAGGTGGCCATGGTCAACGGCGAGGTGATCGACGGCGGCATCGTCGCCCAGTCGCACCAGGCCATCCAGAACGTGCTGGCGATCCTGAAGGAAGCCGGCTACGGTCCGGAACACGTGGTCCGCTGCGGCGTCTGGCTGGACGACGCGCGCGACTTCCAGTCCTTCAACAAGGTCTTCAAGGAATACTTCGGCGCCAATCCGCCGGCGCGTGCCTGCGTGGTGTCGAGCATGGTCGTGGATTGCAAGGTCGAAGTCGACTGCGTGGCGTTCAAACGCTGATCGGCAATGTATCGATGGAAGGCGCTGCGGCGCCTTCCGCGCAAATGAAATTGAATTTTTAGGCGCCGACAGGGGAGCAGTACGTCGGCCGGTGTTTTACCTTCCGAAGAGGAGATTCAGATGGAAGCTGTACAGGGAAGTGCGCTGCTGGTGTATGCGCTGGTGGCGGTGATCGCACTGATCGTGCTGATCGCCAAATTCAAGATGAACCCGTTCATCGTGCTGATCGTGGTGTCGCTGGTGCTGGGCCTGGCCGTCGGCATGCCGATGGGCAATATCGTCAAGGCGTTCGAGACGGGCGTGGGCGGCGCGCTGGGACACATCGCGCTGGTGGTCGGCCTGGGCACCATGCTGGGCAAGATGATGGCCGAGTCGGGCGGCGCCGAGCGCATCGCCAATACGATGATCAAGGCCTTCGGCGAAAAGAACGTGCACTGGGCGATGATGGTCGTGGCCTTCATCGTCGGCCTGCCGGTGTTCTTCGAAGTCGGCTTCGTGCTGCTGGTGCCGATCGCCTTCAACGTGGCCAAGCGCACCGGTACCAACATGGTGCTGGTGGGCATCCCGATGGTGGCCGGCCTGTCGGTCGTGCACGGCCTGATTCCTCCGCACCCGGCGGCGCTGCTGGCGGTGACCGCCTATAGCGCCGACATCGGCCGCACCATCCTGTACGCGCTGATCGTGGGTATCCCGACGGCCATCATCGCCGGCCCGATCTTCGGCAAGCTGATCTCCAAGGTGGTGATTCCCAATCCGGACAATCCGCTGATCTCCCAGTTCGTCGACGACAGCAAGAAGGGCCGTGAACTGCCGGGCTTCGGCATCACGCTGTTCACCATCCTGTTGCCGGTGGCGCTGATGCTCATCGGCAGCTGGGCCGACCTGTTCTTCGCACCCAAGACCTTCGCCAACGACTTCCTGCGCCTGATCGGCAACTCGGTGATCGCGCTGCTGATCGCCACCCTGGTCAGCTTCTGGACCTTCGGCAAAGCGCGCGGTTTCGGCGCCGACCAGATCCTGAAGTTCACCAACGAATGCCTGGCGCCGATCGCCAGCATCACCCTGGTGGTGGGCGCGGGCGCCGGCTTCGGTCGTATCCTGATGGACGGCGGCGTGTCCAAGGCCATCGTCGGCATCGCCACCGATGCGCACCTGTCGCCGCTGCTGCTGGGCTGGTTCGTGGCCGCGCTGATCCGTGTGGCCACCGGTTCGGCGACGGTCGCCATGACCACCGCCTGCGGCATCGTGGCGCCCATCGTGTCCTCGGTCGGCGGCACCCGCCCCGAGCTGATGGTGCTGGCCACCGGCGCCGGTTCGCTGATCCTGTCGCACGTCAACGACGGCGGTTTCTGGCTGGTCAAGGAATACTTCAACATGACCGTGCCGCAAACCTTCAAGACCTGGACCGTGATGGAAACCCTGGTGTCGGTGGTGGCGTTGCTGTTCACGCTGGCGCTGGCGACGGTGGTCTGACCTGCCTGCATCTTGTTGGTATTTCCGCATTGAAAAAGGCCGCATCAGCGGCCTTTTTCTTTTTCCGGCGCGGCGCGCTCAGAACGGGAAGCGCGAATCGTCGAAGCGCGGATCGGGCCCGTTCTCGACTTTCTGCACGATGCCGCTGTCGTCGAAGTAGACCGTCATCTGCGAGTTCCATACGCCGCTTTCCTTGAAGCCATAGTTCCAGGCGTCGAACGGGATCCGCGCGTAGCGGGTGATCTCGGTGGGGCGGCCGACGCGACGCAGCACGTCCTCCTTGGTGTCCTGCTTGACCTTGATGGCGTGGAAGTTTTCGATGGTCCAGACTTGCTGGTAGGAAATCAGGCGACGGTCGGGGCCGACGCGGGCCATGTACTGGTATTGGCCGAAGGCGCCCGCGGCATATTCGAACAGGCGCGTGTTGCCATCCTGATAAACATTGGTCGGCGGGCCGAGTCGCGCCAGCACCTGTTCTTCCGGCTCGCCCGCCGCCACCGGCGGCTGGAACAGCGAGGCGCAGCCGCCGAGGAAGGTCGTGGCGAGCAGGGCGGCCGCCAGCGTCATGCGCGAGCGGGGCGGAAGGGAAAAGCGGAAGGTCATGTATGGGCGTCCTTGTATGTTGGCATCCTGGCATCGGGCGCTTCCCGGCACGGGGCGGATATCGCCGGCTCAGCAGGCGGGAAGGCGGCGCTGCAGTCTCTAAGTATTTGAATAATCTGGTTTTTGCTATATACTTCCGCGTCTGGCCATTTTGGCCGGATTTCAATTTTAGTTCACGGTATGCAGGGCAAGTCAAAACGCTCCGTACACCGCTTGTGAAAGGTAAATAGCATGTCCATCGAAAAAGCAGCCAAGGCTGCCATTATCTCCGATAACGCCCGCGGCACGAACGACACCGGTTCTCCGGAAGTGCAAGTCGCGCTGCTGACCGCGCGTATCAACGACCTGAACGGTCACTTCAAAGAACACAGCAAGGATCACCACTCCCGTCGTGGCCTGATCAAGATGGTTAACCGTCGCAAGAGCCTGCTGTCCTACCTGAAGGGCAAGGATCTGGACCGTTACCGTTCGCTGATCGAAAAACTCGGTCTGCGTAAGTAATTTGACTCCGCGTCTCCATCCGGTTTCCGGGTCATAGCAAAAATGCCTGCGTCACTTGCTGACGCGGGCATTTTGTTTTTTGCGATTCCGTGATTGCAGGCGGAATCGTTTCCACCAACAGCACCGGTGGGGGCTTTTGCAGCAGGAAAGCCCGGTTTCATCGTTTTTGTCTCATCGTGGCGCAGTCCGGCCACGTTCGTCGTAAGCCGCGTCGCCCAGGCGCGGCTGTGGTGAGGTGAACGACAGCGCCTGAAAATCTGTCGGCAAAAAGAGGTTCCGTACCGTGACACAGTCGGGCGGGCCTCAATAAAGAAAGGAAATACCGTGTTCAATAAAGTGACCAAGACCTTCCAGTACGGCCAGCACCAGGTGACCCTGGAAACCGGCGAAATCGCTCGCCAGGCCTCCGGCGCCGTGGTGGTGTCGGTTGAAGACACCGTGATCCTGGCAACCGTGGTGGCCCGCAAGGAAGCCAAGCCCGGCCAGGACTTCTTCCCGCTGACCGTCGACTACATTGAAAAGACCTACGCGGCCGGCCGCATCCCCGGCGGCTTCTTCAAGCGCGAAGGCAAGCCCTCCGAAAAGGAAACCCTGACCTCGCGCCTGATCGATCGTCCGATCCGCCCGCTGTTCCCGGAAGGCTACCTCAACGAAGTGCAGGTGATCGTGCACGTGCTGTCGGTCAACCCTGAAATCGATCCTGACATCCCCGCGATGATCGGCGCCTCGGCCGCACTGTCGATCGCCGGCATCCCGTTCGCCGGCCCTGTGGGCGCCGCGCGCGTGGCCTACATCGATGGCCAGTACGTCCTGAACCCGACCCAGACCCAACTGAAGTCCTCGCAACTGGACCTGGTCGTGGCCGGCACCGAAAGCGCCGTGCTGATGGTCGAATCCGAAGCCGAGCAGCTGTCCGAAGAAGTGATGCTGGGCGCGGTCGTGTTCGGCCACGAGCAATCGAAGGCCGTGATCGACGCCATCCATGAACTGGTGCGCGAAGGCGGCAAGCCGGAAGTCCAGTGGACCGCCCCGGCCAAGAACGAAGCCCTGATCTCGCGCGTCTCGCAACTGGCCGAAGGCCCGCTGCGCGAAGCCTACCAGACCAAGGACAAGCAAGCCCGTACCGAAAAGCTGAAGACCGTGTCGGCGCAAGTCAACGAAGCGCTGGTCGCCGAAGCCGCATCCAACGGCACCATCGCCGCCGATGCAGCCGAAGTCGGCTCGATCCTGTTCGACCTGGAAGCCAAGATCGTGCGCTCGCAGATCCTGGAAGGCGAACCGCGTATCGACGGCCGCGACACCCGCACCGTGCGCCCGATCTCGATCCGTACCGGCGTGCTGCCGCGTACCCACGGCTCGGCCCTGTTCACCCGCGGCGAAACCCAGGCGCTGGTCGTGGCCACGCTGGGCACCGCGCGCGACGAGCAGAAGATCGACGGCCTGCTGGGCGAGTACACCGACCGCTTCATGCTCCACTACAACATGCCTCCGTTCGCCACCGGCGAAACCGGCCGCGTCGGTACCCCGAAGCGTCGTGAAATCGGTCACGGCCGCCTGGCCAAGCGCGCGCTGCTGGCCGCGCTGCCCGCCGCTGACGAGTTCAGCTACTCGGTGCGCCTGGTCTCCGAAATCACCGAATCCAACGGCTCCTCGTCGATGGCGTCGGTGTGCGGCGGCTGCCTGGCGCTGATGGACGCCGGCGTGCCGATGAAGGCGCACGTGGCCGGCATCGCCATGGGCCTGATCAAGGACGGCAACAAGTTCGCCGTCCTGACCGACATCCTGGGCGACGAAGATCACCTGGGCGACATGGACTTCAAGGTGGCCGGTACTGCCGATGGCATCACCGCGCTGCAGATGGACATCAAGATCCAGGGCATCACCAAGGAAATCATGCAGGTCGCGCTGGAGCAAGCCAAGGAAGGCCGCCAGCACATCCTGGGCAAGATGCAGGAAGCCGTGCCCGCCGGCCGTGGCGAGCTGTCCGACTTCGCACCGCGCCTGATCACCATCAAGATCAACCCCGAGAAGATCCGTGACGTGATCGGCAAGGGCGGCGCCGTGATCCGCGCGCTGACCGAAGAAACCGGCACCCAGATCGACATCAGCGACGAAGGCGTGGTCACCATCGCCTCCGTGGACGCTGCTGCCGGCCAGGAAGCCAAGCGCCGCATCGAAGAACTGACCGCTTCCGTGGAGGTGGGCAAGGTCTACGAAGGCACCGTCCTGAAGCTGCTGGACTTCGGCGCCATCGTCCAGGTCCTGCCGGGCAAGGACGGCCTGCTGCACATCAGCCAGATCGCCAACGAGCGCGTCAACGCCGTTGCCGACTACCTGAAGGAAGGCCAGCAGGTTCGCGTCAAGGTCCTGGAGACCGACGACCGCGGCCGCCTGAAGCTGTCGATGAAGGCCGCGCAGGCTGAAGAGTCGGCTGACGCCGCTCCGCAGGAAGCGCACTAATCAGTCTGGTATCCGGTCCCTGCGACCGGATGTCCGCTGACCGGAAAATCCCCCGCGACCGCAAGGTCCGGGGGATTTTTCTTTGGCGCCGCGACAGGCCGCGGGCAGGGTATGACAAAGTGGCCAAGTGCTTTTGCCGCGAATTTATGCGATTCTGTATGCCTGCATTGAGGGAGATCAATCTTTGCTCCCGATCGCGGTCTCAGGGGAACCGCGATCAGGCGATGCAGGCTCATCCGAATAGAGAGTAGGGGACAGCGCCGCCGCCGGCATCAGCGGGGCGGGCATAAAAACTATTCAGGGCCGTCAACAAAGCGCCGGTGGCATCAGCGCAGTTTGACCAGCGGCGTTTTGCTGGCGGCTCTTACTTTTGAAAGGAAGGCAATGCCCCACGTAGTCATCATCGGTTGTGGTTTTGGCGGCCTGGCCGCCGCCAGGGAACTGGCCGGCGCCGATGTGCGCATCACCATGATCGATCGCAGCAACCACCACCTGTTCCAGCCGCTGCTGTACCAGGTCGCCACCGCAGGCCTGTCGGCGCCGGCCATCAGCGCGCCGATCCGCGCCATCCTCTCCGAGCAGCGCAACCTGACGACCCTGATGGCCGCCGTCACCGCCATCGATGTCGTCGCCAGGACCGTCACGCTGGAAGACGGCGCATCGATCGCCTACGACCACCTGATCGTGGCCGCCGGCTCCACCCACAGCTATTTCGGCCGCGACGAATGGGCGCAGCTCGCGCCGGGCCTGAAGACCTTGGAAGACGCCTTCGAGATCCGCAAGCGCATCCTGATGGCCTTCGAGTACGCCGAGCGCGAGACCGATGCGCGCCGTCGCCAGGAATGGCTGACCTTCACCGTCATCGGCGGCGGCGCCACCGGTGTGGAAATGGCCGGTACGCTGGTCGAGATCGCCCGCCACACGCTCTCCGGCGAATTCCGCAACATCGACCCGCATTCGGCGCGCGTGGTGCTGATCGAGGGTTCGGACCGCATCCTCGGCGCCTATCCGCCCGACCTGTCGGAGAAGGCGCGCGACCAGCTGCAAAAGCTGGGCGTGGATGTGCGCACCGGCAGCCGCGTGGTGCACATCGACGAGAAGTGCGTGCGCTACGCCAATTTCGACGGCGAGCAGACGCTGGCTTCGCGCACCGTGATCTGGTCGGCCGGGGTGGCGGCGTCGCCGCTGGGCAAGTCGCTGGGCGTGGAGCTGGATCGTGCCGGGCGGGTGCCGGTGTCGGCCGAGCTCAACATCGCCGGCCGCGACGACGTCTACGTGATCGGCGACCTCGCCGCCGCGCAGTCGGACGGCAAGCCGGTGCCCGGCGTGTCGCCGGCAGCCAAGCAGATGGGACGCGTGGCCGCGCGCAACATCAAGCACCGCATCGCGGGCAAGCCGACCGAAGCCTTTGCCTACCAGGACTACGGTTCGCTGGCCACCATCGGTCGCAAGGCCGCCATCGCGATGGTGGGCAAGCTGAAGTTCTCGGGCTATCCGGCCTGGCTGTTCTGGCTGTTCGTGCACGTCTACTTCCTGATCGGGTTCCGCAACCGCATCATGGTGATGAGCGACTGGGCCTGGGCGTATCTGACCTTCAAGCGCAGCGCGCGGGTGATTTCCTCCACCATGCGCGAGCGGGCAGAAGAAGGGCACAAGCTGCCGCTGGAATGATGTCGCCCTGAAGAACGGAAAAGGCCTCCATGCGTGAATGCATGGAGGCCTTTTTCATTGGCGACGCCGGTTTTTGCAGAGCCCGGAAGCTGCGCCTCAGCCCTCCAGCGCCAGCAGCGCGAAACTGGCCAGCCAGTGGCCGCCGCTGTAATGGCTGCCGACTACCTGGTCGATCGAGGCCTTGATGTGGCGTTCCACCGAATCGTCGATGGCCTTGCGCGCCGGATGGTCGGCGTGCAGGTGGCGCAGGATGTTCTTCATGCACCAGGCGCGCGACAGGTTCAGGCCGTCGAGGTGGGCGATCTTGGGATCGGTGGGGTCGGACACATGCGCCGGCTGCATGATCTGCGTGACTTCCGTGATGCGCGGCAGGTACTTGTCGAACCACGGCTGGAAAGCGCCGGCCGGCAGCGCCTTGGTCATCAGCAGCGCCTCGGTCAGGCCGCCGGAGATGTATTCGTCGCCGCCCGGTTCGTAGTGCGCCGGATAGTCGACGTCGTGGCCGTAGTAGTTGCGCGCGGCGTTGACGATCACGCTTTCCAGTTCGCCGTCCTGCACATGGCGCGCATAGTCCAGCGACAGCGCCAGCGCGAACGCGGTGTTGTAGTGGGTGCCGACCCGGATCGGATAGCTCAGCTTGGACAGGTAAGCCAGCAGGCGGCTGCGGATTTCGGCGGTCAGCGGCTGCATGGCCTGGCGCCAGGCTGCGGCGTTCGGCAGGGCCGACTGCGCCAGTTCCTGGTCCAGCGCCAGGATCCAGCCGAAGCCGTAAGGACGCTCGAAAGGCGCACGGCCGTCCACTTGGAAGTAGTCCGTTTCGCGCCGCATCAGCTCGGGCGTGAAGTGCTCGTCGAAGATGGCGTTGATGTCGGCTTTGGCCGGCAGTTCGGGATAGAGGTGGACGCAGCGCAGCAGCAGCCAGAAGCCGTGCACCGCCGAGTGCCAGTCGTAGCAGCCGTAGAACACCGGGTGCAGCGCGCGCGGCGACAGCGCGTCCTGGTCGCCGTGCAGTACGTGCATGATGTGGTTGGGATATTCCTGACGCAGGTAGGTCAGCGGCATGCGGGCGAAAGCCTCGGCCTGTTGGATGCTCAGTTGCATGGGGGACTCCTTGAAGCAGGTTGATGCGGTGTGATGCGGCTGCGGTGCCGCGACCGCGGTGCGCGGTCGCGGCGGCCGGGATCAGCGGAAAGCCAGGAAGTACATCAGGAACACGTTGACCGTCAGCAGCGTCAGCGCCGTCGGGATCTGCACCTTGATGACCTGGTACTTGTTCTTCAGTTCCAGCAGTGCCGCCGGCACGATGTTGTAGTTCGCCGCCATCGGCGTCATCAGCGTGCCGCAGTAGCCGGAGTACATGCCGATGGCCACCAGCGGCGCCGGGTCGGCATGATGGCCCAGGATCAGGAAGGGCAGGGCGATGCCGGCGCTCATCACCGGGAAGGCGGCGAAGGCATTGCCCATCACCATGGTGAACAGCGCCATGCCGACGCAGTAGATCACCACCACCAGGAAGCGGTTGTCCGGGTTGACGAACAGGCTCACCACCTGCTGCACCGAGTTGCCGGTCTTGGCGGCGACGAACACGCCGCCCAGCATGGCCAGCATCAGCGGCAGGATCGCGGCCCAGCCGATCGAGTCGACCAGGCGGCGCGACTGGCGCACCGCTTGCAGCGGCGTGCCGCGGGTCAGCACCCAGCCGGCGATCAGCGCGCACACGCAGGCCACGCACAGCGCCGCCAGCGTCAGCTGCTTCTGGTCGAGCAGGAACATGCCGCCCACCGAGACGCCCTTCAACAGCACGGTACAGGCCACGGTCACCACCGGGATCAGCACGGCCGGGAAGAACAGCCAGTTGCCCAGCCGCTTGGACGACGCCACCCGTTCCTCATGCGAGGAGGTGGCATAGGTGCCCATGGACAGCAGGCCGGTGCCGGCGATCAGCGAGATGATGATCACGGTGGCGCCGATGATGCGATACGCCATGGACTTGCCCAGGCTGTCGACCAGCAGGTCGCCGAACAGGAACACGGCGCCGAACAGGAACCAGAACAGCGCCGTGGTCAGGCGCTTGGGATTGCCTTTGTCGCGCAGGGTCATCGCGACCAGCACCATGACGATGATGCCGATCAGGTAGTAGATGCGGTTGATGGTGATCAGTGTGCTCATGCGTGCACCTTCGAGGAGTCGGATTGGGTGGCTTTCCAGGCTTCGACGTCGCGGCGGATGGAGGCGTCGAGGCGGGTCAGGCGGAACATGTGGATGACCAGCGCGGAGATCGCGGTGGGGATGGCCCACAGGCCGATGTGCAGCGGCTCGATGTTGGTGATGCCGTTTTCCTTCAGGAAGGCATCCATCAGCAGCACCGCGCCGAAGGCGATGAAGATGTCTTCGCCGAAGAACACCGCGATGTTGTCGCAGGCCGCCGAGTGCGCCTTGATCTTGTCGCGGATGTGCTGCGGCAGGTCTTCGCCGTACAGGTTGACGGCGGCGCCTTCAGCCATCGGCGCCAGCAGCGGGCGCACTGTCTGCGCCTGGCCGCCGAGGTAGATCAGGCCCAGGGCGGCGGTGGCTTCGCGCACGATGAAGTACAGCATCAGGATGCGCGCCGAGGTGGCGCTGGCGATACTGGAGATCCATGCTTGGGCACGCTCTTTCAGGCCGTAGTGTTCGAGCAGGCCGATGATCGGCAGGATCAGCAGGAAGGTCGCCAGCGTGCGGCTGTTGACGAACTTCTCGCCGAAGGTTTCCAGCAAGGTGCCGAAGTCCATGCCCACGGCCAGCCCGGTGGACAGACCGGCGACGGTCACGACCAGCAGGGGGTTGAAACGTAACGCAAAGCCGGCCACGACGATCGGTATCCCGATCAGCGGCAGCAGAGTCGTGCTCTCCATGAAAAACTCCCTAGTGTTGAAAGACGAAATACGTGATGGCGATTGCAAGGCCCGTGCCAATGACGCGTGTGCGACGGCCACGTTCCCGCGCGATGAAACGCGTGGGCGCGCGACGACGCCTGCGGCATCTTCCGGGCCTCATTCTTTGCTGCTGCTATTGCTGGGACTGCTTGGGAACTGCTGTGCTGCGACTGACCGGATGATGCCGAGGTCAGGCCTGCGACGTTGCCGACTGCTCGAAACGGGACAACAAAAACGTAATCAAAAAAACGTAGTCAACAAAAACGTAATTCTTCCGGTGCGCGCCTTCGCTTAGGCGACGGCGCGCACCGCGATGCGTTCTTCGTGCAGGCGCGCACGGATCTGGCGCGCGAAATCCAGCGCGTGCGCGCCATCGCCGTGCAGGCAGACGGTTTGCGCATTGACGCTGACGATGCTGCCGTCGATGGCCTTGACCTGCTTGTCCTTCACCAGCGACAGGGTCTGGGCGATCGCGTCCTCGTCGTTCTCGATCATGGCGCCGGGTTTGGTGCGCGAGACCAGGCTGCCGTCGGCTTCATAGGCGCGGTCGGCGAACACTTCTTCCACCGCGTTGAGGTCGGCGTGGCGCGCGGCGGCAATGAGCTCACTGCCGGCCAGGCCGTACAGGCTGAGTTCGGGATTGAAGGTGCGGATGGCGGCGCAGATGGCGTTGGCCAGCACGGCATCCTTGGCGGCCTGGTTGTACAGCGCGCCATGCGGCTTGACGTGCGTCATGCGGCCGCCTTCGGCGCGCACGATGGCGTCCAGCGCGCCCAGCTGGTACAGCATGCCGCTGAAGATGTCTTCGGGCGGCAGCTGCATGGCGCTGCGGCCGAAATTCTCGCGGTCGGGAAAGCTCGGATGGGCGCCGATGGCGACGTGGTTCTGGATTGCCCAGCGCACGCTGCGGCGCATCGTGGCGGCGTCGCCGGCATGCCAGCCGCAGGCGATGTTGGCGGAGCTGACCAGGGTCAGCAATTGCTCGTCGGTGTCGCAGCCTTCGCCGAGGTCGGCATTGAGGTCGATATGCATGGCGTGTCCTTATTTTCGGTAAAGCGTCGCGCGCGACCAGTCCAGTGCGGCAACCGTGTCGCGGATGGAGTCCAGATAGCGTTGCTGTTCTTCGGCGGCGTCCAGCGCGGCCTGCATGTCGCAGGGCTCAAGCCGCAGGGTGGCGTTGAGCGGCGCCTGCGCCAGCTTCCAGAGATCGGCGCCGATCACCACGCCGATCTTGGGGTAGCCGCCGGTGGTCTGGGCGTCGCCCATCAGGATGATGGGCTGGCCCGACGGCGGCACCTGGATCACGCCCGGCACCACGCCGTGCGAGAGCATGTCGCGGCCATGCTTGCGCTTGAGCTCGCCGCCCTCCAGGCGGTAGCCCATGCGGTTGCTGTTGGGCGTGACGCGCCAAGCATGCGACCACAGCACATCCTTCGAGGCATTGGTGAACTGGTCGAACTCGGGGCCGGGAAGCACGCGCAGGGTGACATGCCCGCTGTTCTCGTCCTCGCGCATGGCCAGTGCGCTCCAGCGCGGCGAACGCACGCCGAAGGCGGGGCCGTGCGCGACCGCGGCGGCGTGTGCCGCGTCGCCGATCGGCAGCTTGTCGCCGCGCTTGAGCGCGCGCCCCTGGTGGCCGCCGAAGCCGGCCTTGAGATCGGTGCTGCGCGAGCCCAGCACCGGCGGCACGTCGATGCCGCCGGCCACGGCCAGATAGGTGCGCATGCTGTGGCGCAGCGGCTGGCCCGGATGGTCGGGCGTGGCCGGCGCGAGTTTCAATGTGCTGCCGGCGCGCACCGGGATGCTCCAGCAGGCCGCGACCGGTTTGCCGTCCAGCGTGGCGCCGATGTCGTCGCCGCCCAGCGCGATGCGGGTGGCGGACTTGAAGCGGATCTCGCAGACGCCCATGGTGATTTCGATGCCGGCCGCGCCGACCGGGTTGCCCACCAGCAGGTTGGCCATCGACAGCGCCAGCGTGTTGAGCGCGCCGCCGGGGTGGATGCCCAGGCTGCGGTGGCCGTGGCGGCCGAGGTCTTGCACCGAGGCCAGCATGCCGGGTTGGATGATTTCTATCATTGTTCCACTCGCTCCACGCGTTCTACGACGAAGCGCACACGGTCGCCGGGGCGCAGCAGCGTCGGCGGTTCCTGCGCAGGATCGAACAGGGGAAGGGCGGTCCTTCCCAGCAATTGCCAGCCGCCGGGGGAGGCCATCGGATAGATGCCGGTCTGCTCGCCGCCGATGCCCACCGAACCGGCAGGGATCGCCATGCGCGGCGTGGTGTGGCGCGGCGTGGCCAGCTCCGGGGCCAGGCCGCCCATGTAGGCGAAGCCGGGCATGAAGCCGATGAAATAGACCACATATTCGCCGGCGCTGTGGCGGCGGATGACTTCGTCGGTGGAGAGTTTGGTGTGGCGCGCGACGGCGTCGAGGTCGGGGCCGCCGGCGCCGCCGTAGACCACCGGGATCTCGACCGTGCGGCCTTCCGATGCGGCGCCGCTGAGCTTGGGCCAGACCTGGTCGATGCGCCTGGCCAGCGCGTCGAGGTCGACTACGGGACGCCGGGTGATCAGCGTCAGGTTGTTCATGCCCGGCACGACTTCGCCGACTTCATCCCAGCCGCCGGCCAGTTCGGCCAGGGCCCAGATGCGTTGCTGTTGCGGCAGCGTGGCCGGTGCGGGCAGGCTGCATAGCAGCGCGCTGTCGCCCAGCGGGTGGATCTGAGGTCCCTGCATGTGTCTCGCCTCGCCTGTGCTTGTTTAAGAGCCTGTCTGCGGATGGTCCGGACAGGGTCAAGGTGCGTCTTTGTGATGCCCTACATTTTTTGCGGATATTACAGTCCAAATAAAATATAAACAATATGTCGATAAATTATTTATTTGCCTTTGCGATATAGTGTTGTCATTTCGACGCTATACGCCGGGACATTCCATGAACAACGAGACGCAAACGCCCGTCCAGCTTGCCGCCGGGCAAAACAAAGCCACCAAGATCGTGTCTTCCCAGCACCTGGTCTCCGAGCGCAGCGCCGAACTCTCCGAACTCGAATACGCCCTGATCATGGCCAGCAATGCCTTCAACCGCTGGATGGTGCGCTGCATGGCGGCCGCCGGCGCCAAGGACATGACCGCCATCGAGGTGTCCTTGCTGCATCACGTCAACCATCGCGAGCGCAAGAAGAAGCTCGCCGATATCTGTTTCGTGCTGAACGTCGAAGACACCCATGTGGTCACCTATGCATTGAAAAAGCTGGTGAAGGCCGGTTACGTCAAGAGCGAGAAGGCCGGCAAGGAGCTGCTGTTCTCGACCACCGCCTCGGGCCAGGAGTTGTGCATGAAGTATCGCGAAGTGCGCGAGCGCTGCCTGATCGAGGTGCAGGTCGAGAGCGGCATCCCCAACCAGGCGATCGGCGAGGCGGCGCAACTGCTGCGCAACGCCTCCGGTTTGTATGACACCGCCGCGCGCGCGGCGGCGTCGCTGTAAGCGGTTTTAAAAGGATAGGACATGCAAGCGATAGAAATTAAGGAATATGGCGGCCCCGAGGTATTGCAGCTGTGCCAGCGGCCGCTGCCGGAGCTCAAGCAGGGCGAGGTGCTGATCAAGGTGCATGCGGCCGGGGTCAACCGCCCCGACGTGTTCCAGCGCACCGGCAACTATCCGGTGCCGCCGGGCGCTTCCGATCTGCCCGGGCTGGAAGTGGCCGGCGAGATCGTCGACGGCGACCTGGCCGGCAGCGGATTACGCAAGGGCGACCTGGTGTGCGCGCTGGTGCAGGGCGGCGGTTACGCCGAATACTGTGCGGCGCCCCTGGCGCAGTGCCTGCCGGTGCCCAAGGGGCTGAGCGCGCTGCAGGCGGCAGCCTTGCCGGAAAACTACTTCACCGTCTGGAGCAACGTGTTCGACCGCGGCGCCCTGTCCGAGGGCGAGACGCTGCTGGTGCAGGGCGGTTCCTCCGGCATCGGCGTGACGGCGATCCAGATCGCCCGGGCGCTGGGCCATCGCGTGTTCGCCACGGCCGGCAGCGCCGACAAGTGCCGCGCCTGCGAAGAGCTGGGCGCCGAGCGCGCGATCAACTACAAGACCGAGGATTTCGAGGCTGTGGTCAAGGAGCTCACTGGCGGCCGCGGCGTTGATGTGATTCTGGACATGGTCGGCGGCGACTACCTCCCGCGAGAGATCAAGACCCTGGCCGACGACGGCCGGCTGGTCTTCATCGCCCAGCTGGGCGGCAGCAAGGGGCAACTGGACATGGGGCAGGTGATGCGCCGCCGCCTGACCATTACCGGTTCGACCCTGCGCCCGCGCCCGGTCGCGTTCAAGGCGGCGATCGCCGCCAGCCTGCGCGAGCGCGTCTGGCCGCTGCTCGAGGTCGGCAAGATCCGCCCGGTCATCCACCATACCTTCCCGCTGGCGCAGGCCGCCCAGGCGCACGCGATGATGGAGAGCAGCGCCCATATCGGCAAGATCATGCTCGAGCTGTAAGCCCGCGGCGCCGTTGGTGCGTCGCAATGCCGTGCTTGTCCGGTTTGCCGTCTTTACGGCAACCGGCTACAATGCGAGGTTAATCAAATTTTGTACCAACCTCGTCTGAACAAAGCCTATGCGTCGCAAACTTGTAGCGGGTAACTGGAAAATGAACGGCAGCCTGGCTGCCAACACGGCCCTGGTTGCCGGCATCAAGGATGGCCTGCCCGCGCAGGCTTGCGACGTCGCGGTATGCGTTCCGGCGCCGTACCTGGCGCAAGTGCAGGGCGCGGTGGCCGGTTCGGCCGTGGCGCTGGGCGCGCAGGATATCTCGGCGCACGCCTCGGGCGCCTACACCGGCGAGGTGTCGGCCGCCATGCTGCAGGAATTCGGCGTGCAATACGTGATCATCGGCCACTCGGAGCGTCGCGCCTATCACGGCGAATCCGATGCGGCGGTCGCCGCCAAGACCGTGGCCGCGCTCAAGACCGGCCTGGTTCCGGTGGTGTGCGTGGGCGAGACGCTGGAGCAGCGCGAGGCGGGCAAGACCAATGAAGTGGTGGGCGGCCAGCTGGATGTGGTGCTGGAAGCGCTGGCTGCGGACGAGGCTGCGCGCATCGTCGTGGCCTACGAGCCGGTCTGGGCCATCGGCACCGGCAAGACCGCCACGCCGGAAATGGCGCAGGAAGTGCACGCGATGCTGCGCGCACGCCTGGCGGCCAAGAGTGCGGAAGCGGCCGCCAAGGTCCGCATCCTGTACGGCGGCAGCATGAAGCCGGACAATGCCGTGCAATTGCTGGTCATGGCCGACATCGACGGCGGCCTGATCGGCGGCGCGGCGCTCAAGGCGGCCGATTTCCTGGCGATCATCCAGGCCGCGGCCTGAGCTGTAAAGGGTTTGTCAGCCGAGGGATGGATACTTCGGCGACGGGCAGTTGAAACATCAAGAGTGGACTCGTTTAAATGAATACTTTGTTTTTGGTAGTGGTAGTGGTTCAGGTGCTGGCTGCGCTGGCGATCATCGGCCTGGTGCTGTTGCAGCACGGTAAAGGCGCCGACATGGGCGCGGCCTTCGGTTCGGGCGCATCGGGCAGCCTGTTCGGCGCCACCGGTTCGTCGAACTTCCTGTCGAAGTCGACCGCGGTCGCCGCTGGCATCTTTTTTGTCGCCACCCTGGGCCTGACCTTCATCGGCAATCACCACGTCTCGCAAAGCGGCGGCGTGATGGACAGCCTGCCCGCCGCAGCACCCGCTCCGGCCCAGCAGGCGGCGCCTGCAGCACCGGCAGCTCCTGCCGATGCCGCCAAGCCGGCCGACCAATCCAATCAGATTCCGAAATAAGCTTTTGCGGAATCTGAAACAATGCACGAATAAGCATAGAAGAATCTCTGTTTTCGACTGATTGTGCATTGAACAAGAGTAACAAAAGAAGGTACAATTGCAGTCTCAAGCCGACGTGGTGAAATTGGTAGACACGCTATCTTGAGGGGGTAGTGGCGAAAGCTGTACGAGTTCGAGTCTCGTCGTCGGCACCATAGAAATGAAATGAAAAGCCAGCAAAGGTCTCTGTGCCTGAGCTGGCTTTTTGTCGAGGAAGTTTCTGATTGATATTGAGAATCATTCCCATCGATTAAAACCAACGAATAACGGCCAATCGTGAACCTCGAAAATTACTTCCCAGTTCTTCTGTTTATCCTCATTGGCATCGGTGTCGGTGTCGCTCCCCAGCTCCTGGGGCGTCTGCTTGGTCCCCATAAGCCGGACGCGCAAAAAACATCCCCTTATGAGTGCGGTTTCGAAGCCTTCGAAGACGCGCGCATGAAGTTCGACGTCCGCTACTACCTGATCGCGATTCTGTTCATCCTGTTCGATCTGGAAACCGCGTTCTTCTTCCCGTGGGGCGTTTCGATGCGCGAGCTGGGCTGGCAGGGTTTCATCACGATGATGGTGTTCATCGCTGAATTTGTTGTCGGGTTTTGGTACATCTGGAAAAAGGGTGCCCTGGATTGGGAGTAAGCCATGTCTATTGAAGGCGTATTGAATGAGGGGTTTGTTACCACCTCGCTGGATAAGGTAATCAACTGGACCCGTACCGGATCCCTGTGGCCCATGACCTTCGGTCTGGCCTGCTGCGCGGTTGAGATGATGCACGTGGGCGCTTCGCGCTACGACCTGGACCGTTTCGGCGCGGTGTTCCGTCCGTCGCCGCGCCAGTCCGACCTGATGATCGTGGCCGGCACGCTGTGCAACAAGATGGCGCCGGCGCTGCGCAAGGTCTACGACCAGATGCCGGAACCCCGCTGGGTCATTTCCATGGGTTCGTGCGCCAACGGCGGCGGCTACTACCACTATTCGTACTCGGTGGTGCGCGGCTGCGACCGCATCGTTCCGGTCGACGTCTACGTCCCGGGATGCCCGCCGACTGCTGAAGCGCTGCTGTACGGCGTGATCCAGCTGCAGAACAAGATCAAGCGCACCAATACCATCGCGCGCTAAGAGGGCAGTATGACAACAAAATTGGAAACTCTCGAAGCAGCCCTGCGTAATTCGCTTGGAGGGTATCTTCAGAATCTGACCGTGGCCCTCGGTGAAGTTACCGTCGTGGTCAAGGCCGCCGACTATCTCTCCGCCATGCGCGTCCTGCGCGACCACGCGGATACCAAGTTCGAACAATTGCTGGATCTGTGCGGCGTCGACTATTCGACGTACGGCGACGGCGCCTGGGAAGGCCCGCGCTTCGCCGTGGTGTCGCACCTGATGTCGCTGGCCCACAACTGGCGCGTGCGCGTGCGCGTGTTCGCGCCGGACGACGACCTGCCGCTGGTGGCGTCGGTGGACGGCATCTGGAACTCGGCCGGCTGGTACGAGCGCGAGGCCTTCGACTTCTACGGCATCCTGTTCGACGGTCACCCGGACCTGCGCCGCATCCTGACCGACTACGGCTTCATCGGCCACCCGTTCCGCAAGGACTTCCCGGTGTCGGGCTATGTGGAAATGCGTTACGACGCCGAGCAGAAGCGCGTCATCTATCAACCCGTAACGATTGAGCCGCGCGAAATCACGCCGCGCATCATTCGTGAAGAAAACTACGGGATCAAATAATGGCAGAGATCAAAAACTACACGCTGAACTTCGGTCCTCAGCACCCGGCCGCGCACGGCGTGCTGCGTCTGGTGCTGGAGCTGGATGGCGAAGTCATTCAGCGTGCCGACCCGCACATCGGCCTGCTGCATCGCGGCACCGAAAAGCTGGCCGAACAGAAGACCTTCCTGCAGTCCGTGCCTTACATGGACCGCCTGGACTACGTGTCGATGATGAGCAACGAGCACGGTTACGTGCTGGCCATCGAGCGTCTGCTGGGGCTGGAAGTGCCGCTGCGCGCGCAGTACATCCGCGTGATGTTCGACGAAATCACCCGCCTGCTGAACCACCTGATGTGGATCGGCGCGCACGCGCTGGACGTGGGCGCGATGGGCGTGCTGCTGTATGCCTTCCGTGAGCGCGAAGACCTGTTCGACTGCTACGAAGCCGTCTCCGGCGCCCGCATGCACGCGGCCTACTATCGTCCGGGCGGCGTCTATCGTGACCTGCCGGACAGCATGCCGCAGTACAAGGCCTCGATCGTGCGCAACGACAAGGCCATCCGCCAGCTCAACGAAAACCGCCAGGGCTCGCTGCTGGACTTCATCGAAGACTTCACCAACCGTTTCCCGACCTACGTCGACGAATACGAAACCCTGCTGACCGACAACCGCATCTGGAAGCAGCGTCTGGTCGGCGTGGGCGTGGTGTCGCCGGAACGTGCCCTGCAGATGGGCTTCTCCGGTCCGATGCTGCGAGGCTCGGGCATCGCCTGGGACTTGCGCAAGAAGCAGCCGTATGAAGTGTACGACCTGATGGACTTCGATATCCCGGTCGGCAAGAACGGCGACTGCTACGACCGCTATCTGGTGCGCGTGGCCGAAATGCGCCAGTCCAACCGCATCATCAAGCAGTGCGTGGAATGGCTGCGCAACAACCCGGGCCCGGTCATCACCGACAACCACAAGATTGCTCCTCCGAAGCGGACTGAAATGAAGTCCAACATGGAAGACCTGATCCACCACTTCAAGCTGTTCACCGAAGGCTTCCGCGTGCCCCCGGGCGAAGCGTACGCCGCCGTCGAACACCCGAAGGGCGAGTTCGGCATCTACCTGGTGTCGGACGGCGCCAACAAGCCTTACCGCCTGAAGATCCGCGCCCCGGGCTTTGCCCACTTGCAGGCGCTGAACGAAATGGCCAAGGGCCACATGATTGCCGATGCGGTCACCATCATCGGTACGCAAGACATCGTGTTCGGTGAGATCGACCGTTAAGGTCGGTGTGAAAGTAAAAGGCGGGCTTCCAGAAGAGGCTCGCCAGGTTTGGGGAATATCCAATAAAACCGCGCGTCAGTCTGCGCATGGATGGCCAACGATATGCTGTTAAGTCAAGAAGCCCTTAAGAAAATCGATCGCGAACTCGCGAAGTATCCGGCGGATCAGCGCCAGTCCGCGGTCATGTCCGCGCTGCGCATCGCCCAGGTGGATCACGGCTGGCTGCCCGCCGAGCTGCAACAGGAAATCGCCGATTACATCGGCATGCCTGCGGTCGCGGTGCAGGAAGTCGCCACCTTCTACAACATGTTCAACACCAGCCCGGTGGGCAAGCACAAGATCACCGTGTGCACCAACCTGCCGTGCCTGCTGTCCGGCGGCGAGCGCGCCGCCCATCACCTGAAGCACAAGCTGGGTGTCGACTACAAGGAAACCACCGCTGACGGCCAGTTCACCGTGATGGAAGGTGAATGCATGGGCGCTTGCGGCGATGCTCCGGTCATGCTGGTGAACAACCACCGCATGTGCAGCTGGATGTCCAACGACAAGATCGACGCGCTGCTGGAGGAACTGAAGAAATGACCTGCCTGCACGACCGCCACATCAAGCCGCTGATCCTTGCCGACCTGAACGGCGAGAACTGGCACCTCGAAGACTACGTCAAGCGCGGCGGCTACGAGTCGCTCAAGCGCATCCTGGCCGAGAAGATCACGCCCGAGCAAGTCATCGCCGACCTCAAGGCCTCCGGCCTGCGCGGCCGCGGCGGCGCGGGTTTCCCGACCGGCCTGAAGTGGAGCTTCATGCCGCGCCAGTTCCCGGGCCAGAAGTACCTCGTCTGCAATACAGATGAAGGCGAGCCGGGCACTTTCAAGGACCGCGACATCATTCGTTACAATCCGCACGCGCTGATCGAAGGCATGATCATCGGCGGCTACGCGATGGGCATCACCGTCGGCTACAACTACATCCACGGCGAGATTTTCTCCGCCTACGAAGTGTTTGAAGAAGCGCTGGAAGAGGCGCGCGCCGCCGGCTTCCTGGGCGACAAGATCCTGGGCACCGACTTCAGCTTCCAGCTGCATGCGCACCACGGTTACGGCGCCTACATCTGCGGCGAGGAAACCGCGCTGCTGGAGTCGCTGGAAGGCAAGAAGGGCCAGCCGCGCTTCAAGCCGCCGTTCCCGGCCAGCTTCGGCCTGTACGGCAAGCCGACCACGATCAACAACACCGAGACCTTCGCGGCGGTGCCGTTCATCTTCAAGGTGGGCCCGCAGGCCTACGCCGAGATGGGCAAGCCGAACAACGGCGGCACCAAGATCTTCTCGATCTCGGGTGACGTCGAGCGTCCGGGCAACTACGAGATTCCGCTGGGCACCCCGTTCTCCACGCTGCTGGAACTGGCGGGCGGCATGCGCGGCGGCAAGAAGATCAAGGCGGTCATTCCCGGCGGTTCGTCCGCCCCGGTGATCCGCGGCGACGTGATGATGGAAACCACGATGGACTACGACGCCATCGCCAAGGCCGGCTCGATGCTGGGTTCGGGCGCCGTCATCGTGATGGACGAGACGCGCTGCATGGTCAAGTCGCTGCTGCGCCTGGCGTATTTCTACTACGAAGAATCCTGCGGCCAGTGCACGCCGTGCCGTGAAGGCACCGGCTGGATGTACCGCATGGTGGAGCGTATCGAAAACGGTCACGGCAAGCTGGAAGACCTGGACGTGCTGAACTCGGTCGCCGACAACATCCAGGGCCGCACCATCTGTGCGCTGGGTGATGCGGCGGCGATGCCGGTGCGTGCATTCATCAAGAATTTCCGCGAAGAGTTCGAGTACCACATCGAACACAAGCACTGCCTGGTTCCGGCTTACATCTGAACAGGGCAGGGGATGCCCGGTTGCGTGAGGCCAAATCATCGCAGCCGGACGTCATTAGCAAAGAATATTTAGCTTGGGCAAACAGCCATGGTTGAAATCGAAATAGACGGCAAGAAGGTTGAAGTGCAGGAAGGCAGCATGGTCATGGATGCTGCCAACAAAGTCGGCACTTACATCCCTCACTTCTGCTATCACAAGAAACTGTCCATCGCGGCCAACTGCCGCATGTGCCTGGTCGACGTCGAAAAGGCGCCGAAGCCTCTGCCTGCGTGCGCCACTCCGGTGACCGCCGGGATGATCGTGCGCACCGCCAGCGACAAAGCCGTCAAGGCCCAGAAGGGCGTGATGGAATTCCTCCTGATCAACCACCCGCTGGATTGCCCCATCTGCGACCAGGGCGGCGAATGCCAGCTGCAGGATCTGGCCGTGGGCTACGGCGGCTCGACCTCGCGCTACAAGGAAGAAAAGCGCGTGGTGGAACCGAAAAGCGTCGGTCCGCTGATCTCGATGAAGGAAATGAACCGCTGCATCCACTGCACCCGCTGCGTGCGCTTCGGCCAGGAAGTGGCCGGCGTGATGGAGCTGGGCATGCTGGGTCGCGGCGAACACTCCGAGATCACCACCTTCGTCGGCAAGACCGTGGACTCCGAGCTGTCGGGCAACATGATCGACCTGTGCCCGGTGGGCGCGCTGACCTCCAAGCCGTTCCGCTACAGCGCCCGCACCTGGGAACTGTCGCGCCGCAAGTCGGTGAGCCCGCACGACAGCGTTGGCGCCAACCTGGTCGTCCAGGTCAAGGGCGGCAAGGTGATGCGCGTGCTGCCGTTCGAGAACGAAGAAGTCAACGAATGCTGGATCTCCGACAAGGACCGCTTCTCGTATGAAGCGCTGGACAGCGAAGAGCGCCTGACCAAGCCGATGTTGAAGCAAGACGGCAAGTGGCAGGAAGTGGACTGGCAGACCGCGCTGGAATACGTCGCGCACGGCCTGCGCAACATCCGCCACGAACACGGCGCCGAATCCATCGCCGCGCTGGGCACCCCGTATTCCACGCTGGAAGAACTGAGCCTGCTGCAGAAGATCGTGCGCGGCGTCGGTTCCGACAACATCGATTTCCGCCTGCGCCAGTCCGACTTCGCGCTGGACGGCCAGACCAAGCCCTGGCTGGGCATGTCCATCGTCGAATTCTCGGAATTGAACCGCGTCTTCGTGATCGGCTCCTTCCTGCGCAAGGATCATCCGCTGCTGTCGGCGCGCCTGCGCCTGTCGGCCAAGAGCGGCGCCAAGATCAGCGTGCTGCACGCCACCGACGACGACCTGCTGATGCCGGTCGCCAACAAGATCGTGGCCGCACCGTCCGCATGGCTGGGCGCATTGGCCGAAGTGGCCGTCGCCGTGGCCGAGGCCAAGGGTGTCGCCGCTCCCGCCGCTTACGCCGGCGTGAGCGCCTCCGACGCCGCCCGTGCCACCGCCGCCAGCCTGCTGTCGGGCGAGTCCAAGGCCGTGTTCCTGGGCAACGCCGCCGTGCAGCATCCGCAAGCGTCGCAGCTGCACGCCGCCGCGCAGTGGATCGCCGAACAGACCGGCGCCAAGCTGGGCTACCTGACCGAAGGCGGCAACGCCGTCGGCGGCTACCTGGCCAATGCCGTGCCGACCCCGGGCAAGGGCGCCAACGCGCTGTCCGTGTTCGCACAGCCGCGCAAGGCCTACCTGCTGTGGAACGCCGAGCCGGAGCTGGACAGCTACGACCCGCAAGCCGCGCGCGCCGCACTGAACGCCGCCGAGATGGTTGTCGTGATGTCGGCCTACAAGCACGGCGCCGATTACGCCGACGTGCTGCTGCCGATCGCGCCGTTCACCGAAACCTCGGGCACCTTCGTCAACGCCGAAGGCCGCGCGCAAAGCTTCAACGGTACCGTCAAGCCGGCCGGCGACGCGCGTCCGGGCTGGAAGGTCCTGCGCGTGCTGGGCAACCTGCTGGAACTGGAAAACTTCGAGTACGAAACCTCGGAAGCCATCCGCGACGAACTGCTGGGCAAGGAAACCGACCTGTCGGCGCGCCTGAACAACGTCGCCTCGCTGCAGCCGCAAGCCGCGGCCGCCGCCAACGGCGCCATCGAGCGTGTGGCCGATGTGCCCATCTACTTCGCCGACGCCGTCGCGCGCCGTTCGCAGCCGCTGCTGGAAACCACCGACGGCCAGGCGCCGAAGGCATGGCTGTCGGCTGCACTGGCCGCCAAGCTGGGCATCGCCGCCGGCGACCGCGTGAACGTCAAGCAAGGCCAGGGCAGCGCCGCGCTGACCGCGGCCATCGATAAGAAACTGCCGGAAAACGTCGTCCGCGTCGCAGCGGCGCACGCCTCGACCTCTGCCCTGGGCGGCATGTTTGGCGCAATCGTCGTGGAGAAAGCGTAATGGATCAGCTGATCGCCCAAATCAATACTGCAGGCCCGGCTCTGCTGGGTCCCAGCCTGTTCACGCTGGTGTGGACCATCGTCAAGATCCTGGTGGTGATGGTGCCCATCCTGATCAGCGTCGCTTACATGACCTACTGGGAACGCAAGCTGATCGGCTGGATGCACGTGCGTCTGGGCCCGAACCGCGTGGGTCCTGCCGGTCTGCTGCAGCCGATCGCCGACGCCGTCAAGCTGATCTTCAAGGAAATCAGCACGCCGTCGAAGGCCAACAAGAACTTGTTCTATCTGGCCCCCGTGATGACCATCATGCCGGTGCTGGCAGCCTGGTCGGTGGTGCCTTTCGGTCCCGAAGCCGTGCTGGCCAACGTCAACGCCGGCCTGCTGTTCCTGATGGCGATCACCTCGCTGGAAGTGTACGGCGTGATCATCGCCGGCTGGGCGTCCAACTCGAAGTATGCGTTCCTGGGCGCCATGCGCGCCTCGGCGCAGATGGTGTCCTACGAAATCGCCATGGGCTTCTGCTTCGTGGTGGTCCTGATGGTCACCGGCAGCCTGAATATCGGCGACATCGTGATGGCGCAGCAAAAGGGCCATTTCCATGAACTGGGCCTGAACTTCCTGTCCTGGAACTGGCTGCCGCTGCTGCCGGTCTGCGTGATCTACTTCGTCTCCGGCGTGGCCGAAACCAACCGTCACCCGTTCGACGTGGTCGAAGGCGAATCGGAAATCGTGGCCGGCCACATGATCGAATACTCGGGCATGTCGTTTGCGATGTTCTTCCTGGCCGAATACGCCGCGATGATCCTGATTTCGGCACTGACGTCGCTGATGTTCTTCGGTGGTTGGTCGTCCCCGATCGCAGCGCTCGATTTCATCCCCGGGTTCGTCTGGCTGCTGTTGAAGACATTCTTCTTCCTGTCGCTGTATGTCTGGATCCGCGCTTCGTTCCCGCGCTACCGCTATGACCAGATCATGCGCCTGGGCTGGAAAGTGTTCATCCCGCTGACCCTGGTGTGGCTGGTGGTCGTGGCGATCTGGATCCAGTCGCCCTGGAATATCTGGAAATAAGTTTTAAGGCTGAGGCTAAAAATGGAAGCTATTAAGGATTTTTTCGGCAGCCTGATGCTCCGCGAGCTGTTCAAGGGCCTGGCCCTGACCGGTCGCTACCTGTTCAAGCGCAAGATCACGGTGCAGTTCCCCGAGGAAAAGACGCCGATGTCGCCGCGTTTCCGCGGCCTGCACGCCCTGCGTCGCTATCCGAATGGTGAAGAGCGCTGCATCGCCTGCAAGCTGTGCGAAGCGGTGTGCCCGGCGATGGCCATCACCATCGAGTCCGAACAGCGTGACGACGGTTCGCGCCGCACCACGCGCTACGACATCGACCTGACCAAGTGCATCTTCTGCGGCTTCTGCGAAGAATCCTGCCCGGTGGACTCGATCGTCGAAACGCACATCCTGGAATACCACGGTGAAAAGCGGGGCGACCTGTACTACACCAAGGAAATGCTGCTGGCAGTGGGCGACCGCTACGAAAACGAAATCGCCGCGGCCCGTGCCGCCGACGCAGCCTACCGCTGATGTGTTTCCGCGGCCGGCCGGCGGTATCGGCCGGCAGGGCGGGGCAGGCATTGAAGTACCTGGAATAGATGTATTGCGATGGATCCGCGGCGACACCGCTGCGTTTCCGGTGCTGACTGAACCAACTTCTGGTTGATTATGGAATTTAAAACTGTCTTGTTCTACGTGTTCGCGGTGATCCTGGTGATCGCCGCCGTACGCGTCATCACGGCCCGCAACCCCGTGCATGCGGCCCTGTTCCTGGTGCTGTCCTTCTTCTCGGCGGCCGGCATCTGGATGCTGCTCAAGGCCGAGTTCCTGGCCATCGTGCTGGTGCTGGTCTACGTCGGGGCGGTCATGGTGCTGTTCCTGTTCGTGGTGATGATGCTCGATATCAACATGGACAAGATGCGCGAGGGCTTCTGGGGCTACTTCCCGCTGGCCGCCACGATCGGCGTGATCATCGTGCTGGAAATGGCCGCCGTCCTGCTGCGCAGCTTCTGGACGCCGGAGTCGCAGGTGCCGGCCGCGGCCGACACCATCGGCCAGACCAAGCCGCTGGGCAAGCTGATCTACACCGAATACGTGTACGCCTTTGAAATCGCCGCCGTGATCCTGCTGGTGGCCATCGTCGCCGCCGTCGCACTGACCCTGCGCAAGCGCAAGGACAGCAAGTACTTCGACCCGGCCCAGGCGGTCAAGGTCAAGGCTTCGGACCGCGTGCGTCTGGTCAGCATGAAGGCGGAGTCGACACGCAACAACGGCACCGAAGGCGGCACGGGTGACGGTACCCCGGCCTCCGGTCAACAATCTTAAGAAGGGCGAGAAGACAACATGGCAATTACGCTCTCTCACTACCTGATCATCGGCGCGATCCTGTTCGCGATCTCGATCGTCGGTATTTTCCTGAACCGCAAGAACATCATCGTGCTGCTGATGGCCATCGAACTGATGCTGCTTGCGGTCAACATGAACTTCATTGCTTTCTCGCATTACCTCGGCGACGCCGGCGGACAAATTTTCGTGTTCTTCATCCTGACTGTGGCCGCGGCTGAATCCGCGATCGGTCTGGCGATTCTGGTGGTGCTGTTCCGTAACCTGGATACCATCAACGTCGAAGATCTCGACAGCCTCAAGGGCTGATCCGCCGTCTGTGCGTTCTGGTTTGAATTTCATTTAAAGATGGGAGGCCCCGCGGCGATCGAAGCGGGGCAGCCAATAAGCGATAAGGTTCATCATGGCTGGGCAACTTAACCCACATCTGCTTCTTGCTGTACCCCTGGCGCCGCTGGCGGGATCGGCTATTGCCGGTCTCCTGGGTACCAAATTCTTCGGCAACGTGGTCGGCCGCAAGGTGTCGCATACCGCGACCATCCTGGGCGTGCTGGTCGCCGCGATCATCTCGCTGATGACGCTGCTGCAGGTACTCGACGGCGCCACCTACAACGGTACGCTGTACAACTGGATGACGGTGGCCGGCCTGAAGCTGGAAATCGGCTTCATGGTCGACAGCCTGACGGCCATGATGATGTGCGTGGTGACCTTCGTGTCGCTGATGGTCCACATCTACACCATCGGCTACATGGCTGAGGACGAAGGCTACAACCGCTTCTTCTCGTACATCTCCCTGTTCACCTTCTCGATGCTCATGCTGGTCATGAGCAACAACTTCCTGCAGCTGTTCTTCGGCTGGGAAGCGGTGGGCCTGGTGTCTTACTTGCTGATCGGTTTCTGGTACACCCGCCCGACCGCGATCAAGGCCAACATGAAGGCCTTCCTGGTCAACCGCGTCGGCGACTTCGGCTTCATCCTGGGTATCGGCCTGCTGCTGGCCTACGCCGGTTCGATGAACTACACCGAAGTCTTCGCCAAGCGCGGCGAGCTGGCCCAGCTGACCCTGCCGGGCACCGACTGGATGCTGCTGACCGTCGCTTGTATCTGCCTGTTCGTCGGCGCCATGGGCAAGTCGGCCCAGTTCCCGCTGCACGTCTGGCTGCCTGACTCGATGGAAGGCCCGACCCCGATTTCCGCGCTGATCCACGCCGCCACCATGGTGACCGCCGGCATCTTCATGGTGACCCGCATGTCGCCGCTGTTCGAGCTGTCCGACACCGCGCTGTCCTTCATCCTGGTGATCGGCGCCATCACCGCGCTGTTCATGGGCTTCCTGGGCACCATGCAGAACGACATCAAGCGCGTGGTCGCGTACTCCACGCTGTCGCAGCTGGGCTACATGACCGTCGCGCTGGGCGCATCGGCCTACTCGGTCGCCGTGTTCCACCTGATGACCCACGCCTTCTTCAAGGCGCTGCTGTTCCTGGGCGCCGGTTCGGTCATCATCGGCATGCACCACGACCAGGACATGCGCAACATGGGCGGCCTGCGCAAGTACATGCCCATCACCTGGATCACTTCGCTGCTGGGTTCGCTGGCGCTGATCGGCACGCCGTTCTTCTCGGGCTTCTACTCCAAGGATTCGATCATCGAAGCCGCGGCCGAGTCGCACCTGGCGGGTTCGGGCTTCGCCTACTTCGCGGTGCTGGCGTCGGTGTTCGTGACGGCCTTCTACTCGTTCCGCATGTACTTCATGGTCTTCCATGGCAAGGAGCGTTTCGGCCAGGCCCACGGCCATGACGATCACCACGCCCCGGCCGCCGCGCATGCGCACGACGACCATGGCCACGATGCCCACGCACATGACGATCACGGTCACGACGACCACGGCCATGACGAGCACCATCACGGCCTGGCCCCGGGCCAGAAGCCGCACGAGTCGCCGCTGGTGGTGACCCTGCCGCTGATCCTGCTGGCCATTCCTTCGGTCATCGTCGGCTTCTTCGCGATCTCGCCGATGCTGTATGGCGACTTCTTCAAGGGCGTGATCTTCTTCGGGGAAAACCACAAGGTCATGGAAGAACTGGCGCACGAATACCACGGCCCGGTCGCCATGGTGGCCCATGCCTTCACCAGCGCGCCGCTGTGGCTGGCGATCGCCGGCGTGGTCGTGGCTTACTACTGCTACATGATCAACCCGCGCGTGCCGGCCTGGTTCAAGGAAAGGTTCAGCCTGATCTACACGATCCTGGACAACAAGTACTACATGGACAAGTTCAACGAAGTCGTCTTCGCCGGTGGTGCGCGCCTCTTGGGCAGCGGCCTGTCGACCGTGGGCGACCGCGGCATCATCGACGGCCTGTTCGTCAACGGCAGCGCCAAGGTGGTCGGCTGGTTCTCGAAATTCACGCGTCTCTGGCAGTCCGGTTACATCTATCACTATGCGTTCGTGATGATCATCGGGGTGCTCGGTTTCCTGGTGTGGTTCCTGCCGTTCCCCTTCGCCAAGTAAGTTGTCAGAGTTAAGTAAAGAACAACCATGATGCAGTCAACATTTCCCATCCTGAGCGTCGCGATCTGGGTACCGATCGTCTTCGGTATCCTCGTGCTGGCACTCGGCCGAGACAGCAATCCGGGCCTGGCCCGCTGGCTGGCGCTGTTCGGCTCGCTGGTCGGCCTGGTCGCAACCTTCCCGCTGGTCCAGCATTTCGATCCGCTGGCGCATGGCTACCAGTTCGTCGAGAAGACGCCCTGGATCGATCGCTTCAACATCGCCTACTTCCTGGGCCTGGACGGCATCTCGCTGTGGTTCGTGCCGCTGACCGCCTTCATCACGGTGATCGTGGTGCTGGCCGGCTGGGTAGTGATCCAGAAGCGCGTGGCCCAGTACATGGGCGCCTTCCTGATCCTGTCGGGCATCATGATCGGCGTGTTCTCCTCGCTGGATGCGATGCTGTTCTACGCCTTCTTCGAAGCGACCCTGATCCCGATGTTCATCATCGTGGGCGTGTGGGGCGGCGACAACCGCGTGTACGCAGCCTTCAAGCTGTTCCTGTACACGCTGCTCGGTTCGCTGCTGATGCTCATCGCGCTGATCTACCTGTACTTCGTCTCCGGCGGCAGCTTCGACATCCCGACCTGGCACCAGCTGCCGCTGTCGATGATGGAACAGAAGATCCTGTTCTTCGCCTTCCTGGCCGCCTTCGCGGTGAAGGTGCCGATGTGGCCGGTGCACACCTGGCTGCCCGACGCCCACGTGCAGGCGCCGACCGGCGGCTCCATCGTGCTGGCCGCGATCATGCTGAAGCTGGGCGCCTACGGTTTCCTGCGCTTCTCGCTGCCGATCCTGCCTGACGCCAGCCATGCGCTGTCCGGCTTCATGATCTTCCTGTCGCTGGTCGCCGTGATCTACATCGGCCTGGTGGCCCTGGTGCAGCAGGACATGAAGAAGCTGGTCGCGTACTCGTCGATCGCCCACATGGGCTTCGTCACCCTGGGCTTCTTCATGTTCAACGACATGGCGGTGCAGGGCGGCATCGTGCAGATGATCTCGCACGGCTTCGTGTCCGGCGCGATGTTCATGTGTATCGGCGTGCTGTACGACCAGATGCATACCCGCGACATCGCCCAGTACGGCGGCGTGGTGAACAAGATGCCGCGTTTCGCCTTCTTCTTCATCCTGTTCTCGCTGGCCAACTGCGGCCTGCCGGCCACCTCCGGTTTCGTCGGCGAATTCATGGTGATCCTGGGCGCAGTCAAGTTCAACTTCTGGATCGGCCTGCTGGCGGCCACCGCCCTGATCCTGGGCGCGGCCTACTCGCTGTGGCTGGCCAAGCGCGTGATCTTCGGCGCGGTGACCAACCATCACGTCGCCGAGCTGGTCGACCTGAACGGACGCGAGTTCTTCATCCTTGGCCTGCTGGCGATCGCCACCCTGGTCATGGGCGTGTATCCGGGCATCATCACCGACAGCATCCAGACCTCGGTGACCGATCTGCTGCAGCACGTTGCGGTATCCAAGATCAACTGATCTTGAAGCGGTAAAGATTGAAAGGGCGGGGCCTGAAGGACAACCGAAGGCCCCGCCGGTAAGCAAGTAACGAGACGAGCCGGCGTGGCATGGCCGGTCAAGCGGCGCGACGGGAAGTCGCGACACAAGCGGGCGAACACAAGCGGTAGTAACTAAATGAACAACATGAATCTGATCCCTGTCTATCCGGAAATATTTCTGCTGATCGCGACTTCCGCGATCCTGCTGATCGATATGTTCCTGCCGGAAAGCAAGCGCGTCGTCACCTATCTGCTGTCGCTGCTGGCACTGGTGGTGTGTGCGGTGCTGACCTTCGGCGACCTCAACAGCGGCGCCACGGTCTACACCTTCAACAACATGTTCGTGTCGGATCCGCTGTCGGCCCTGCTGAAGCTCTTCACCTACCTGGGCGTGGGCGTGACGCTGGTCTACTCGCGCCAGTACAACACCGTGCGCGGCATCACCGGCGGTCAGCTGGGCGGCGAATACTACGCCCTGGCGCTGTTCGCGCTGCTGGGCCAGATGGTGATGATCTCCGGTAACAGCTTCCTGTCCATCTACCTGGGCCTGGAACTGATGTCGCTGTCGCTGTATGCGCTGGTCGCCCTGCGCCGCGACAACGCAGCCGCCACCGAAGCCGGCATGAAGTACTTCATCCTCGGCGCGCTGGCTTCCGGTTTCCTGCTGTACGGCATCTCGATGCTCTACGGCGCCACCGGCGGCGCGCTGGAACTCAACGAAGTGTTCCGCGCCATCGTCTCGGGCACCGTCGACCGCACCGTGCTGGTGTTCGGCATCGTCTTCGTGGTGGCCGGCCTGGCCTTCAAGCTGGGCACCGTGCCCTTCCACATGTGGGTGCCCGACGTCTACCAGGGCTCGCCGACTCCGGTCACGCTGCTGCTGGGTGCCGCACCCAAGCTGGCCACCTTCGCCATCACGTTCCGCCTGCTGGTGGAAGGCATGCTGCCGCTGGCCGTGGACTGGCAGCAGATGCTGATGGTGCTGGCCGTGCTGTCGATCATCCTGGGCAACGTCACCGCCATCGCGCAGAGCAACATCAAGCGCATGCTGGCCTACTCGACCATCTCGCACATGGGCTTCATGCTGCTGGGCATGATGTCGGGCGTGGTCGACGGCAACCTGTTCTCGGCCGTCAACGCCTACAGCTCCTCGCTGTTCTACGCGGTGACCTACGTGATCACCACGCTGGGTTCCTTCGGCGTGATCATCCTGCTGTCGCGCGCCGGCTTCGAAGCCGACACCATCGACGACTTCAAGGGCCTGAACCAGCGCAGCCCTTGGTTCGCCGCCGTGATGATGATCCTGATGTTCTCGCTGGCAGGCATTCCGCCGCTGGTCGGCTTCTACGCCAAGCTGTCGGTGCTGCAGGCCGTGCTGGGCACCGGCCAGATCTGGCTGGCCGTGCTGGCCGTGATCTTCTCGCTGATCGGCGCGTTCTACTACATCCGCGTGGTCAAGGTCATGTACTTCGACGATCCGGTCGACAACACCAAGATCGTCGCCACGCCCGACATGCGCGTCGTGCTGAGCCTCAACGGTATCGCCGCCCTGGCCGTCGGCCTGTGGCCCGGCCACCTGATGGACGCCTGCACCAACGCCATCGTCACCACGCTGGCCACGTTCCTCAGCAAGGTCGTGGCGTAAGGGGAGGGGGACTTGAACGTTTCCCTCTTCAGCTGGGTAGTAATCATCTTGGCCGCCTTCGCGGCCAATTTGCCTTTCTTCAACCAGCAGCTGTTCGCGCTGGTGCCGCTCAACAAGCAAGCGGCCTGGATCAAGCCGATCTGGGTACGCCTGATCGAGCTGCTGGTGCTGTACTTCGCCGTCGGCATCGTGGCCCATTTCCTCGAAGCCGGCATCGGCAACGTCTTTTCCCAGACCTGGGAATTTTATGCAATCACCGGCTGTCTGTTCCTGGTGCTTGCCTATCCCGGCTATGTGCTGCGCTACCTGCGCAAGAAGCACGCGTAGAGCACGGCAGAAGCACGCCAGAAGCACGCCAGAAGCACGCAAGCGGCGGCCAGTGATTTCCTGCGGCCGCCGGTTTCACCCCACCCGATTTCTCGTCCCGTCCACGCGGGCGGAAGTCGCGCCTGATCTCCTCCAACCTTTCCAGAGCCCGAGCCCATCATGGACGCACACCTGAAAGAGACTCAGAAAGACAGCCGCCAGGTCTACGACGGCCACTTCCTCAAAGTGCAGCAGGACACCATCGTCCTGCCCGACGGCAAGGAAGCCATCCGCGAATACATCAGGCACCCCGGCGCCGTCGCCGTGCTGCCGTTGTTCGACGACGGCAGCGTGCTGATGGAGCGCCAGTTCCGCTATCCGCTGGACCGCGTCTTCATCGAGTTCCCCGCCGGCAAGATCGACCCGGGCGAAGACACGCTGGCATGCGCCAAGCGCGAGCTGCGAGAAGAAACCGGCTACACCGCCACCGACTGGCAATACGTCTGCACCATCCACAACGCCATCGCCTACTCGGACGAACGCCTGCTGCTGTACGTGGCGCGCGGCCTGAAGGAAGGCGAGCGCAAGCTGGACGACGGCGAGTTCCTCGACATCTACAAGGCGCCGCTGGCGGAACTGCTGGAGCAGGTGCGCAACGGCCAGATCACCGACGTCAAGACGGTGATCGGCGTGTTCTGGCTGGAGAAGATCGTCAACGGCGACTGGACGCCGCCGCCGCAACCCTGAATCGCCAATTGGCGCGACCAAAGAAAAAGCCGCATCCTGGGATGCGGCTTTTTTCGTTGGTGCGTCCGGTCACATGCCGGAGTAGTTCGGCCCGCCGCCGCCCTCGGGCGTCACCCACACGATATTCTGCGTCGGGTCCTTGATGTCGCAGGTCTTGCAGTGCACGCAGTTCTGCGCGTTGATCTGCAGGCGTTCGGAGTTGTCCTCGTTCTTCACGAACTCGTACACGCCGGCCGGGCAGTAGCGCGACTCCGGGCCCGCATATTTGGCCAGGTTCACGTTCACCGGCACCGACTTGTCCTTCAGCGTCAGGTGCGCCGGTTGGTCTTCGCCGTGGTTGGTGTTGGAGATGAACACCGACGACAGGCGGTCGAAGGTCAGCTTGCCGTCCGGCTTCGGATAGGCGATCGGCGCATAGTTGGCCGCCGGCTTCAGGCACTCGTGGTCGGCGTGCGTGTGACGCAGGGTCCACGGCGCTTTGCCGCCGAAGATCACCTGGTCGATGCCCACCAGCAGCGTGCCGGTGACCAGTCCCTTGCTCATCGACGGCTTGAAGTTGCGCGCCTTGTGCAATTCGTCCTTCAGCCACGACGCCTCGAAGGCGGCGATGTATTCCACCAGCTCGTCGTTCTTGCGCTCCTCGCCCAGCGCGTGGAAGGCCGACTCGGCCGCCATCATGCCGCTCTTGATCGCCGCGTGGCTGCCCTTGATGCGCGAGGCGTTCAGGAAGCCGGCGTCGCAACCCAGGAGCGCGCCGCCCGGGAACACCAGCTTGGGCAGCGACTGCACGCCGCCCGCGGTGATCGCGCGCGCGCCGTAGGAGATGCGCTTGCCGCCTTCGAAGAACTTGCGGATCTCCGGGTGGGTCTTGTAGCGCTGGAATTCCTCGAACGGGGAGAGGTAGGGATTCTCGTAAGCGAGACCCACCACGTAACCGACCGCGACCTGGTTGTTCTCCAGGTGATACAGGAAGGAGCCGCCGTAAGTGTCGTTGGCCAGCGGCCAGCCGGCGGTGTGCACCACCAGGCCGGGTTGATGCACTTCCGGCTTCACTTCCCACAGTTCCTTGATGCCGATGGCGTAGGTCTGCGGATCGCGGCCGGCGTCCAGCTTGTACTTGGCGATCAGCTGCTTGCCCAGGTGGCCGCGCGCGCCTTCGGCGAAGAAGGTGTACTTCGCGTGCAGCTCCATGCCCAGCTGGAACTCAGGGCCGGGTTCGCCTTCCTTGGTGATGCCCATGTTGCCGGTGGCCACGCCCTTGACCGAGCCGTCCTCGTTGTAGAGGATCTCGGCGGCGGGGAAGCCCGGGAAGATCTCCACGCCCAGCGCCTCGGCCTGCTGGCCCAGCCAGCGGGTGACGTTGGACAGCGAGATCACATAGTTGCCGTGATTCTGGAAACAGGCTGGCAGCAGCCAAGACGGAGTCTTGTAGGCTTTGCTGGCGGAGAGGAAAAGGAAGCGGTCTTCGGTCACCGGCACGTTCAGCGGTGCGCCTTGTTCCTTCCAGTCGGGGATCAGTTCGGTCAGCGCGCGCGGATCCATCACCGCGCCGGAGAGGATGTGGGCGCCGACCTCGCTGCCTTTTTCCAGGACGCACACGCCGATTTCCTTGCCCGACTGCGCGGCCAGCTGTTTCAGGCGGATCGCCGCCGACAGGCCGGCCGGACCGCCGCCGACGATCACCACGTCGTATTCCATGGATTCGCGTGGGCCGTATTGTTCAAGCAGGTCTTGAGATGAGGTCATGGGTGTCCCGTAGTTATATGAATCGCATATTTTCGAACGATCGTGCTATTGTTCAGTATTTTTCGACGAAACGCTAGTAGGCAGTAGGGTTTTTATGCGTTCGCGAATGAAATTTTTAGCATCGACGGCAGCTCCAGAAGCTGCGCCGGATGTGTTTTCCGGCAATGCCGCGTATTTTATTGGATTTTGTCCGCATCACTCATACCGTCTTGGCTTGAGTAGATAACAGAATGTTATGCAAAACCGGGCGCGCGAGGAATGCCGCGGGCGCGAGCGATCCGCAGGATGAGCCGCAACGCGCCATTATTTGCTGCCGCATGGAAACACCGGCGATGCAATAGCGTCAACGGCCCGCGCGCCCGCATGAAAAAAATTGCATCCACCGATGAATCAAATACAGAAAGAGAGAAGGGACCAACGATGAGCAGCCACGCCAACGCCACCGACGCAGGCCAGCCCGAACAGAAATTGCTGCATGCTTCCAGGCAAGTGATCCGCTGGGGCGACATGGACGCCCTGGGCCACGTCAACAACACCGTCTACTTCCGCTTCATGGAGCAGTGCCGCATCGAATGGCTGGAAGTCGCCTTCGGCCCCACCGTGGCCGCGGACGAGGGGCCGGTCATCGTCAATGCGCACTGCAACTTCCGGCGCCAGATGAAGTACCCGGCCAGCATCTCGGTCGAGATGTTCGCCGGCCAGATGGGACGCACGAGTGTGGAAACTACGTATGTCATCCGCGACGCCGATGACGAACAGATCATTTATGCTGATGGCGGTGCAAAAATCGTCTGGGTCGATTTCAAGAAAGAAAAATCAACGGCATTGCCCGACTCGCTGCGACAGCTCCTGACAGGGTTGTAAGCTTAGCGAAAGGAAACTGCGACAGAATCGGCCCGACACTCCCGAGACAACCGCCACAAGAGCGGAGGGAGCAGGAGCCCGCCCGATGGCGGGAGGGTTCCAAAAAGAGCTTAGCCCGCCAATAGATGTGCTAGCCGACAATTAAATCCTGGAGGAAGACATGACTTACAAGACCCAAGCCTTGGTAGCTGCCGCATTGATGACTTTTGCAATGTCGTCGCAGGCAGCCGACCCCATCAAGATCGGCGTGTCCGGTCCCTACACCGGCGGTTCCGCCCCCATGGGCGTGTCCATGCGCGACGGCGTGAAGCTGGCCGTGGCCGAGATCAACGCCTCCGGCGGCCTGCTGGGTCGCCAGGTGCAGATCGTCGAGCGCGACGACGAAGCCAAGAACGAACGCGGCGTGCAGATCGCCCAGGAACTGATCAACAAGGAAAAAGTGGTGGCCACCGTCGGCTACGCCAACACCGGCGTGGCACTGGCGTCGCAGCGCTTCTACCAGGAAGCCAAGATCCCCGTCATCACCAACGTCGCCACCGGCACCGTGATCACCAAGCAGTTCGAGAAGGACAAGGACAACTACATCTTCCGCACCTCGGCCAGCGACGCGATCCAGGCCAAGATGCTGGCTGACGAAGCGATCGACAAGCAGAAGTACACCAAGGTCGCGATCCTGGCCGACTCCACCAACTACGGCCAGCTCGGCCGCGAAGACCTGGAAAAGGCCCTGGCTGCCAAGAAGATCACTCCGGTGGCCGTCGAAAAGTACAACCTGAAGGACGTCGACATGACGGCCCAGCTGCTCAAGTCCAAGCAGGGCGGCGCGCAGGTGGTGCTGACCTACGGCATCGGTCCTGAGCTGGCGCAGATCGCCAACGGCATGGAAAAGCTGAACTGGCACGTGCCCATCATCGGCAGCTGGCCGCTGTCGATGGGCAACTTCATCGACAACTCCGGCAAGAACGGCAACGGCGCCCGCATGCCGCAAACCTTCATCCAGGACGGCAACACACCCAAGCGCAAGGCCTTCATCGAAGCCTATCAAAAAGCCTACAAGATCGATCGTATGCCGTCGGCCGTTTCCGCCGCCCAGGGCTATGACTCCATCCTGCTGCTGGCCGCCGCCATCAAGCAAGCCGGCAGCACCGACGGCGACAAGGTCCGCGCTGCGCTGGAAGGCCTGAACACCAAGGTCGAAGGCGTCGTCACCACCTACGACAAGCCGTTCACCAAGGACGACCACGAAGCCATCAAGCCGACCACCGTCGTGATGGGCGAGGTCAAGAACGGCCGCGTCGTCCTCGGCAAATAAACCGCAACTGCTTCTGCACGAACAGTAGTCGATAGTCGAATAGGCCAGTCCTTGCGATCCGGGGACTGGCCTTTTTCACACGACCTGTTGACGAATTGGTAATGCCCGGCCGTGCGCCGCGTCGTTGCCGATCGGCGCAGGTCAACTCCGCCACCCGGCGGCAGCCGCTTCTTGGGAAACACAATGGATATCCTGCTACAGCTGGTCTTCTCCGGCATTGCGCTCGGCATGATCTATGCCGTGATCGCCTTCGGTTACCAACTTACCTTCGCCACTTCCGGCACGCTTAACTTCGGCCAGGGCGAAGCCCTGATGCTGGGCGCGCTGGTCGGCCTCTCCGTGGTCGGCAACATCCACGGCGGGCCCTACCTCAACTACTGGCTGATGATCCCCATCGTCCTCGTCTTCGGCGCGCTGCAAGGCATGTTCGTCGAATGGATCGGCGTGCGTCCGGCCATCAAGATCAAGTCCGAGTTCGGCTGGATCATGTCCACCATCGCGCTGGCCATCATCTTCAAGAACGTCGCCGAGAACATCTGGGGCAAGGACGACCTGCCGTTCCCGATGCCGATCTCCGGCACGCCGTTCCAGATCTTCGGCGCCAACGTGCAGCCGATGCAGGTGCTGGTGGTCATCGGCGCCTTGCTGATCATGGCCGCGGTCGAACTGTTCAACCGCAAGTCCATCTACGGCAAGGCCGTGGTCGCCACCTCCAACGACCGCGACGCCGCCGGCCTGATGGGCATCAACACCAGCATGGTGATCACCTTCTCGTACGCGCTCTCGTCGGCCACCGCCGCGTTCGCCGGCGTACTGGTGGCGCCGCTGACGCTGACCGGCGCCACCATGGGCGCGGCGCTGGGCCTGAAGGCCTTCGCCGTGGCCATCATCGGCGGCCTGACCTCGGGCATGGGCGCCATCGTCGGCGGCCTGATCCTGGGCATCGCCGAGACCGTCACCGGCTTCTATATCTCCACCGGCTACAAGGAAGTCCCGGGGCTGCTGCTCCTGCTGCTTGTGCTGGCTGTCAAACCTGCAGGCCTGTTCGGCAAAACTGCGATCAAGAAGGTCTGATGCGATGAACAAGAAAATCCTGCTGCTCTCGTTGCTGGGCATCGCCGCGCTCGCCGGCATTCCCCTGGTGGTGCATAACCCGTATTACCTGCACCTGGTCGAAACCATCCTCATCTACGCCATCCTGCTGTTCGGGCTGGACATCGTGGTCGGCTACACCGGCCAGGTCTCGCTGGGCCACGCCGGCCTGTTCGGCATCGGCTCGTACGCGGCCGGCGTGCTGTTCTTCAAGCTCGGCATGCCCATTGCGGTGACCATTCCGGCGGCCATCGCGGTGACCGCCGTGTTCGGTGCCATCCTCGCGCTGCCCGCGCTGCGCGTGACCGGCCCGTATCTCGCGATGGTCACGCTGGCCTTCGGCACCATCATCCAGATCCTGATCAACGAGATGACCTTCCTCACCGAAGGCCCGCTCGGCATCAAGGTCGCCAAGCCGATGATCGGCGGCGAGAAGATGAGCGAGGTCCAGTTCTTCTACCTGGTCGCCATCCTCACCGTGATCGCCATGGGCGTGGTCCACCGCATCCTGAAGTCCAACCTCGGCCGCGCCTTCCAGGCGCTGCGCGACAGCCCGATCGCGTCCGACTGCATGGGCGTGTCGGTGTATCGCTACAAGGTCTACGCCTTCATCATCAGCGCCGCGCTGGCCGGCCTCTCCGGCGCCCTGTATGCGTATTCGGAAGAGTACATCTCGCCCAACACCTACAACTTCGAACTGACCATCCTGTTCCTGCTGGCGGTGATCATGGGCGGGCGCAAGTCGCGCATCGGCTCGCTGATCGGCGCGCTGATCGTGGTCATGCTGCCCAGCCTGCTGTCGGACATCGAACTGTTCCGCCAGATCGCCACCGTGCTGGCCGTGATCGTGGTGGTGGGCTCGGTGTCGATGGTCGTCAAGAAGACCAAGACCGCGCGCAGCATCGCCGTGCCGGTGGTGGCCACCGTCGCCATGGCGGCGTTCTCCTACCAGCTGGAGAACATCACCGACTGGCGCCTGACCATCTTCGGCCTGATGACGCTGTTCGTCGTCTACTACCTGCAGGACGGCATCGTCGGCTTCTGCCGCCAGCTGTTCGGTCGCCTGCTGACCAAGCATGTGCCGATGGCCCAGCAGATCGAAGGCGACAAGAACCGCGCCGTCATCACCACCGACTCCGTCAAGGACGAAGGCGCGACGCTCCTGAAGGTCAATCAGATCCTGATGCAGTTCGGCGGCCTGAAGGCGCTCAACCGCGTCGACCTGGACGTGAAGAAAGGCACCGTGCACGGCCTGATCGGCCCCAACGGCTCCGGCAAGAGCACCATGATGAACGTGCTGACCGGCATCTATCGTCCCACCGACGGCAGCGTCGAGTACGACGGTCGCGGCATCTCCGGCAGCACGCCCTCGACCATCGCCCTGGGCGGCGTGGCGCGCACCTTCCAGAACGTGCAGCTGTTCGGCGAAATGAGCGCCACCGAGAACGTGCTGGTCGGCCTGCACCACACCTTCGCCAGCAACGTGGTCGACGTCATGGTCAACACGCCGCGCTATGCGCGCGAGGAGCGCGAGGCGCGCGAACGCGCCGCCGCCATCCTCGAGTTCGTGGGCCTGGCCAACCTCGCCAACGAGGAAGCGCGCAACCTGCCGTACGGCAAGCAGCGCCTGCTGGAAATCGGCCGCGCGCTGGGCCTGAACCCCAGCCTGCTGCTGCTGGACGAACCGGCCGCAGGCCTGACCGCGCCGGACATCAAGGAGCTCGTCGCCATCATCCGCAAGATCCGCGAAGCGGGCATCACCATCATCCTGATCGAACACCACATGGACGTGGTCATGTCGATCTGCGACACCGTCACCGTGCTCGATTTCGGCCAGAAGATCGCCGAAGGCAAGCCGGCCCAGGTGCAGGCCGACCCCAAGGTCATCGAGGCCTACCTGGGAGGCGGAGCGGGCGATGCCCATGACAACAAACCAACTGCCGCGGGAGCCTGAACATGCTGACCATCTCCAACCTGCACGCCGCCTACGGCAAGGTCGAAGTGCTGCACGGCATTTCGATGGACGTCCCCAAGGGCAAGGTCGTGACCCTGATCGGCTCCAACGGCGCCGGCAAGACCACCACCATGCGCGCCATCTCCGGCATGATCAAGCCGAAGGGCGGCGAAGTCACGCTCGACGGCAAGAACATCACCGGCCTGGACTCGCACAGGATCGCCCGCTTTGGTCTTGCGCACTCGCCCGAAGGCCGCCGCGTCTTCGCCACCATGAGCGTGACCGACAACCTGCTGCTGGGCGCCTTCCCGCGCTTCACCCGCGCGCGTCCCAAGGGCGACATCGCCCATGACCTGGAGCGCGCGCTGGAACTGTTCCCGCGCTTGAAGGAACGCCAGACGCAACTGGCCGGCACGCTCTCCGGCGGTGAACAGCAGATGCTCGCCATGGCCCGCGCCGTGATGTTGAACCCTGAAGTGATCCTGCTCGACGAACCGTCGATGGGACTTGCGCCCATCCTGGTGGAAGAAGTCTTCCGCATCATCTCGCGCCTGAAGGAGCAGGGCGTGACGATGTTGCTTGTTGAGCAATTCGCCGCCGCTGCACTGAATGTTGCAGATTACGGCTATGTATTGGAGAATGGCAAGATCTCCGTACATGGCCCCGCCGACAAGTTGCAAAACGACCCGGCGGTGCAAGCCGCCTACCTCGGTGGCGGCGCGCATCACTGATGGCGAAGCAGTCTGCATCAGCGTATGCGCTCTTCAAGATACTGCGGCTCGCACGTCGCTCACGCTGACAGCGTGTCGGGTATATTAAGGGGGAGACATACCTCTTGAATGCAATTAAGGCGCGCCTTTGGGCGCGCCTTTTCTTTTGGGTGGAGGCCTCAAACATCAAATCTAGTAGACGGTGTTTCTAGTTAAAATAAGTAACGTATAAAAGTAATAAATGATTAATTTCTAATTGAAGCAGTAGGGCTGTTGCTGCACAAAGTTAATAGGGGAAACTGCAATACCATGACTGAGAAGATTATAAAAAACAGAATTGTTCTTGGCCTGTTAGATGAGTTTGTAGAGAACTTCGCGATGAAGAATCAGGACGAATCAAAACGTTTTGAAAATTTTGCGAATTACATGATTTTTGTCCAAGATTGACCCGGAAGCATTTTCCGATGTTTCTGTATTTCAATCAGTGGATGTAGATTCCGGAGGGACTTTTGGCATAGATGCGTTCGGTCTCTTCGTGAACGACACATTGATAACAAATTCTGACGATTTGGAATATCAGCGGAAGTCTAAGAGACTGAATGTCCGATTTGTTTTTATTCAAACAAAACGATCATCTTCGATAGATAGCGGGGACGTTCTTAAATTTAGTACGGCTGTTAAAGACGTTTTCAACGAAGAATTGCAGCTGCCAGAGTCAGACGATTTGGCGCGCGTAAGAGAGCTAATCAGAGAGGTATTCTTGCCAGAGAATTCTCGTCTGTTCGGTGGAGTAAAACCGCGGTGTGAATTGTATTTTGTGACAACCGCATCAAAATCTGAGGACGCTTTCTTACCAAGTCTCTTAAGAGAACAAGAGAAGTCTTTGTCAGATTCTGTTGATGAAATTGGAGATACTAGTGTCACCTTGATCGGGGCAGATTACCTTATCGACACTTATTCTGAAATTGAAAATCGATACGATGTCGATATTGTTTTTGATAAAAACGTCCCGTGTGAACGGATCGAAGGGGTTGAGCAGGCGTTCATTGGCTATCTAACCGCTGGTGAATTCCTGAAGCTTATTACGAGTAAGGATGGCGAACTCCGACGTAATATCTTTTATGAAAATGTGCGTGATTTCCAAGGGGAGGAAAACTCTGTCAATACGGAAATTTCAGAGACACTGAGTGTTCCGGAAATGCTGGATAAATTCATTTTGCTGAACAATGGTGTGACGATAGTTGCCAAGAAATTTTTGAATTTGCGCGCCAATGAATACCAGATTAGTGACTACCATATTGTGAATGGCTGTCAAACAAGCAATATGATCTTCAAACATAAGGCTAATTTTGATCAGGAAATAAGTATCAGAGTGCCAGTGAAGATTATTCACACGAATAGCAATGATCTGATTTCAAAGATTGTTCGCTCTACCAATCGGCAAACACCCGTTCCGGATGAAGCATTTGCCTCGCTTGAAAAGTTCCACAAGCGACTTCAGGATTACTACAAGACCTTCTCATCGACGGCATCTGAGGCTCTATTTTATGAGCGTCGGTCGAAAGAATTTGCTAATACCGAAAGCAGAGTTGAGCGAACAAGGATCATTAACCTTCATCAACAAATTCGGTCATTTGCTTCCGTAATTTTGGGTGAGCCGCATTTGATTCAAACACGAAATCCCGTCACTATTCTTCGCAATCAAAAGGAGTCTATGTTCCAAGACGGGCATCACTATTCAACCTACTATCTATCGTCGCTTTTATTGTTCTTATTCTTCAGATTAGAGGAGAAGGGCGATTTGGATGGCAGATATGAGATATCGCGATATTGGATTTGTTGGATAGCTCGGATGCTTGCTTTCAATCGGATTGATATTGGGCCTCTCAATTCGAAGCGACTTGATCAGGAGTGCGAGCGGATCATTCAGGAAGTTTCCAATGAGGACTATCTTAAAAAACTCTTTGAAAAGGCTTGCCATATTTATGAAGCCGCGAAGGATTCGTACATAAAAGAAAATGGCCGGAAGCGAAATGGGGAGTTGGTAAAGACGCGTGAATTTAGGGATGAAGTGAAAGCTCTTATGATGAAGAGGGCTTACATAAATAAGAAATGAAATTGATGGCCCTCGATTCTTGTAGGAGTGTGATGGATTCGATTTCACGAAGTAGCATTGATGCGCAGGCGGGGCAAATACACGTATGTATTTGGAGGACAGCTGTTCAGGAAGATGCGGAAGTATCTATTGTCCTGCTGCATGATTCGCTTGGTACTGTAGAACTTTGGCGCGACTTTCCTGCACAGCTGTGTGAGCGATTCAAGCTGGCAGTGATGGCCTATGATCGGATCGGCTTTGGTCGGTCCGATCTAAATGCAGTCCGGTTGGGACGCAACTTTATTCGCGACGAGGCACACACTTCTTTGCTATCTTTGCTTGATTGTATCAATGTAGAGAAGGTCATCCTCTTTGGCCACAGCGTCGGCGGCGGCATGGCCATCTCCGCCGCCGCGCAATTCCCCGACCGCATCGCCGCAGTGATCACAGAATCCGCGCAAGCCTTCGTCGAAGACCGCACGCTGGAAGGCATCCGCGCCGCCAAGAAGAACTTTGAAGATCCGGTGCAGCTGGCGCGACTCGCCAAGTATCACGGCAACAACCTGAAGAAAGCGCAGTGGGTGCTCGATGCCTGGACCGAGACCTGGTTGTCGCCGGAGTTTGCGGACTGGTCGCTGAAGGAGGATCTGCGCAAGCTGCAATGCCCGGTACTGGCAATGCATGGCGATCAGGACGAGTTCGGTTCCGAACTGCATCCGAAGATGATCGCCGGCTTGCCGTCAGCTTTTGAAGGGCAAGGGGAGTACGTGATGTTCGAGGGCTGCGGGCATGTGCCGCATCGCGAGAAACCGGAGCTGGTGCTGGAGACGGTGGCCAGGTTTCTTGACAAGCACTTTCCGAAGCGCTGATCCGACAATCGCAGGCGATAAAAAAGGCGGGCATCATGCCCGCCTTTTTTATTTGCTACCGGATGCTTATGCTGCCTTAGCGGCAGCAGCTTGCGCCGCGCGCGCCTGCACGTCGCGATTGAGTCGCCACACCAGCAGCGAGGCCGCCAGCGTGGTGCCGACGATCACGAAGCCCACCACGTCGAAGTTGGCCAGGCGGCCGTCCGGGCCCAGCGTGACGATGTGGCCGGCGATCACCGAGGCGATGCCGCCGGAGAGCTGCTGGATCGACGCGCTGATGGCGTTGAAGGAGCCGCGCTGGGTCTGCGCGGGCACCGTCGACATCAGCGCCTGGAAGGGGATCATGCGCGAGAAGATCCCCAGGAACAGCACCGCGTTGACCAGGATGATCATCGGCACCGTCACCGGGCCCAGGTGGGTGTAGATCAGCACCATGATGATGGACAGGATGGCGCCGAACATGAACACGCGGAACTTGCCGACCTTGTCGGCCGCGCGGCCGATCATCGGGCCGAAGCCGATGGTGCAGATGCCGGTGACCATGTAGACCGTCGGCAGGTGGTGCAGGTCGATGCCCAGGTTGCCCACCAGGTAGGCGCTGGAGAAGGGCATCAGCATGAAGCCGCCGGTCATCAGCAGCGCCGTGGTCGCGAAGGCGACCAGGTAGCGCGGCTCGGTCACGGTGTGCAGCAGGTGGGCGAAGGCGCTGTGCTCCTGCTTCAGTTTCAGGTGCTCGGCCACCGGCTGCATCTTCCACAGCACGGCGATGCCGCCCAGCAGGCCCAGCGCCGCCATGGCGATGAAGGGCACATGCCAGTTCCAGCTGTTGGAGAGATACAGGCCGATCGGGATGCCCAGCACCTGGCTGGCCGCAAACGCGGTCTGGATGATGCCCATCACCCGGCCGCGCAGTTGCAGCGGGAACAGGTCGGTGGCGATCGCCAGCACGATGGAGCCGATCACGCCGCCGAACAGGCCCGTGACGATGCGGGCGATCAGCAGGCTTTCAAAGCTCTGCGCCAGACCGCACCACAGCGTGCCCAGCACGAAGCCGGTGTAGAAGAACAGCAGCAGGCGCTTGCGGTCGAAGCGGTCGGCAAAGCCGGCCGTCAACAGGCCGGAGATGCCGGCGCTGAAGGCGTAGGCCGACACCACCAGGCCGAACTGCTGGGTGCTGATCTTCATGTCGGGCATGATCATCGCGCCCAGCGGCGACATCAGCATGAAGTCGAGGATGACGGCGAACTGCAAAAAGGCCAGCAGGCCGACGACGGTTTTTTGATAGGGCGAGAACTTGGTTGCGGCGGGCGCAACGGCGGTCGGGTTTTCTTTCTGGTTCAAATGAGCTCCTTGGCATTTTTATATCGAGTCTGCGCGTGCGCGCCGGCGTGGAAGCGGCGGGCAGTGGAAGGTCGCGCATCCGCGAGCCGGGATGGCTGCGGTAATGACGGTTGAGAGCCGGGAATATTGTGCCGGAGACCGTTTGTATGGAAAACGGATCGGCGCCAGTGCGGCGGACTGCAAGAATATGCCTGCGCGGCGGCTTGTGCAAGCATCGAATGCTGACGCTTGCCTGACTGGAGGAGATTTGCGGCAGATCAGCTACAGCCTCTGCGGAGATGGCTTGCGCCTGCCCAACATGCTAGCCTCGCAACCGGCATGATGTCTGGTGCCTGCTTGCAGTGATGGGGCTGCTGGTACAAACAGAATGAATAAAAATGGAGGAGGGGAATGAAGACAAGTCTTCGGGTGCTGGTATTGCTGGTCATGTTCATCTTTACATGCGACGCCATGGCCAAGGGCGGATCAAGAGGTGGCCGCAAGAGCGGTGGATCACATAAATCCTATTCGAAGTCTTACGCAAAATCGCCAGCCAAGTCGCACGCGGCGGGTGGTTCAGGCGGATGTGGTTCGCGTGGTGGTCCGGGCTATCGCAAGTCGAACGGGAAGTGCGCTAGCTGGAGATGAGCGGAGCGCTTCCTTTAAAAAAAGCGGCCGCAATGCGGCCGCTTTTTTATGGGGTGGAATCTAAGCTTACTGCTTCAGCAGGCTGCACTTGGATTCGGCCACCGTCGTGAACGCCTGTTCACCCGGGATGGTCTCCAGCAGCTTCAGGTAGTCCCAGGGCTTCTTCGATTCCGCCGGCGACTTGACCTGGTACAGGTACATGTCGTGGATGTTGCGGCCGTCGGCGCGGATGTAGCCCTTGTTGTAGAAGTCGTCGATCTTCATCTTCTTCAGCTGCGCCATGACCTTGGTCGAATCGTCGGTGCCGGCCGCTTCCACCGCCTTCAGGTAGGTGGTGGTGGCCGACCAGGCGGCGGCCTGGTGGGTGCTGGGCATCTTCTTCATCTTCAGGAAGAAGCGGTTGGCGAACTTGCGCGAGGCCTCGTCCTTGTCCCAGTACCAGCTGTCGGTCATCATCAGGCCTTCGGCGTTGGCCAGGCCCAGCGCGTGGATGTCGTTGATCACCATCAGCAGGCCCACCAGCTTCATGGTCTTGGTGATGCCGAACTCCTTGGCCGCCTTGATGGCGTTGACGGTGTCGTCGCCGGCATTGGCCAGGCCCAGGATCTGCGCCTTGGACGCCTGCGCCTGCAGCAGGAAGGACGACATGTCGGAGGCGAACAGCGGATGCTTCACCGAGCCCACCACGGTGCCGCCGTTGGCCTTGACCACGGCGGCGGTGTCGGTGGCCAGCGCGCGGCCGAAGGCGTAGTCGGCTTCCAGGAAGAACCACGACTTGCCGCCCTGTTTGATCACGGCCTGGCCGGTGCCCTTGGCCAGGGCTACGGTGTCGTATTCATAGTGCACGGTGTAGGGCGTGCATTCCTCGTTGGTCAGGCGCGCGCTGCCGGCGCCGATGTTGATGTAGACGCGCTTCTTCTCGGCCATCACCTTGTTCATCGCCAGCGCGGTGGCGGAGTTGACGCCGCCCACCAGCATGTCCAGGCCGCGCTCGTCGGCCCACTCGCGGGCGCGGGTGGCGGCGATGTCGGCCTTGTTCTGGTGGTCGGCCGACATCACTTCGATCGGCTTGCCCAGCACCTTGCCGCCGTAGTCGGCCACCGCCATGCGGATCGCCTCCAGGCCGCCGGCGCCGTCGGTGTCGGCGTAGGGGCCGGACATGTCGGTGATGAAGCCGATGCGCACGACATCGTTCGATACCTGGGCCTGTGCGCCGCCGGCGGCCAGCGTACAGGCCGCGGCCAGCGCGGTCATGGCGAGGCGCAGCGGCGCGCCGCTGCGATGGGGCTTGTTCATGGTGCTGTCTCCTTTTGGTTTTTATCGGCCGCTTTGCGGCGGCTCGCGGGTGATTCCGTCTCTGCCTTGGCCGGCTTATTGTGCGCGCTTTTGCGCCAGCAGTTGCTCGGCGTAGTCCACGCGCACGTCATGCTTGGCCACCATCTGCTGCACCAGCCAGTCCATCTCTTCCGGTTTCGCGCCGGCGGCCAGCGCAATGTTGCGCGCGTGCAGGGCCATGTGGCCGCGCTGTATGCCTTCGGTGGCCAGCGCGCGCAGCGCCGCCATGTTCTGCGCCAGGCCCACGGCCACGGCGATCTCGGCCAGCTCCTGGGCGCTTTGCACCTTGAGGATCTTCAGCGCCGCGCGCGCCGCCGGATGGGTCTTGGTGGCGCCGCCGACCAGGCCGACCGGCATCGGGATCTCCAGCGTGCCCACCAGGTCGCCGTCGGCGGCGATCTCCCAGTGCGTCAGCGAAGTGTAGTGGCCGCCGCGGCTGGCGTAGGCGTGGGCGCCGGCTTCCACCGCGCGCCAGTCGTTGCCGGTGGCGACGATCACCGGGTCGATGCCGTTCATGATGCCCTTGTTGTGGGTGGCGGCGCGGTAGGGGTCGACGGCGGCGAATTCATAAGCGTCGACGATGCCGTTGATGACTTCCTCGCCGCTGTACTGCTCGGTGCCCAGCACCTTGGCCGAGACCTTCACGCGCGCCCGCGCCAGGCGCAGGTCGGCCAGGTTGGAGAGGATGCGCAGGCGAACCTTGCCGCCGGTGACTTTCTCGATATGCGGCGCCACCGCCTCGGCCATGGTGTTGACGGTGTTGGCGCCCATGGCGTCGCGCACGTCGACGATCAGGTGCGTCACCACCATCGCGCCGCGGCGGGTGTTGGGGAAGACGTGTACTTCGATGTCGCGGCAGCCGCCGCCCAGCTTGTTGAGCAACTGGTCGCGGCTGTTGGCGATGTCGAGGATGGCCTGCTTCTCCTTCAGGATCGCCAGGCGCGCGCCGTGCGGGTCGGTGATGCCGATCAGCTGGATCTGCGCGCGCATCAGCGGCGCGCTGCTGGAGGTCTGGAAGCCGCCGCATTCGCGGATCAGCTTGGCCATGAAGGAGGCGGCGGCCACCACCGAGGGTTCTTCCACCGCCATCGGCACCAGCACGTCGCGCCCGTTCAGCTGGAAGTAGCCGGCCACGCCCAGCGGCAGCTCGAAGGTGCCGACCACGTTCTCGATCATGCCGTTGGCGGTGGCCAGCGGCAGCGCGCCGGGCTGGCCGATCAGGGCTTGTTCGGCGGCGTCGAGTCCGGCCAGGCGGGCCACTTCGGCCAGGCGCTGTTCGGGCGTGAAGGAACGGAATCCGGGCAGGCGGGAGTCGGGGGCATTGCTCATGGTGGCTTGTCTCTCTTTATCGTTTTGGGGATGGCCAGCGAGGCCGGAATGAGAGCAGAATACCAAGCGTGTACCAATTCAATTGGGTACAGTTTTCGCCAACAGTGCTGCAACTGTACCCAGGACAATCGCTTTGCGATGCAACAAGAAAAACACAGGAAGAGACCATGGCAACCGAACCCCGCAGCCAGCGCACGCTGACCGGCAAGCTGGTGCAGTTGATCCGCCGCCAGATCGAAGAGGGCGTCTACGCGCCCGGCAGCCGCCTGCCGTCGATCCGCGACATGGCGGCCCAGCACGACTGCGCCAAGAACACCATCGTCAATGTCTTCGACGAACTGACCGCGCTGGGCGTGCTGGAGCCGCGCCGCGGGTCGGGCTTTTTCGTCTGCGCCGCGCCGCCGCAGATCAAGGACGACGATGAAGGCACGCTGAGCCGCGCGATGGACGTGGTGTGGCTCATGCGCGAGCAGTTGAAGAGCGACCCCGGCCACCTGCGCCTGGGTGACGGCTTTCCGCCGCTGGAGTGGTTGAACGACGTGCGCCTGGACAAATTCCACCAGAAGGTGGTGCGCACCGGCATCGGCGCGCTGTTCGGCTACGGCAGCCGCTTCGGCTACCAGCCGCTGCGCCAGCACCTGGCGCACAAACTGGCCCAGCATGGCATCGAGGCGGCCACCGGGCAGATCGTGCTGACCCATGGCGCCAACCAGGCGCTGGACATCGTGATCCGCAACTTCGTGCGCCCCGGCGAGCGCGTGCTGGTCGACGAGCCCGGCTACTACATGCTGTACGGGAAGCTGAAGCTTTCGGGCGCGCGCATCGTCGGCATCCCGCGCCTGCCGGACGGCCCGGACGTCGAGGCGCTGGAGCGCGAGCTCAGGCAGCCGGGCAAGCCGCCGCTGTTCTTCACGCAATCGCTGGCGCACAACCCGACCGCCTCCGACACTTCGCCGCACAAGGCGCACAAGATCCTGCAGCTGGCCGACCGCTACAACGCCGTCATCGTCGAGAACGACGCCTTCGCCGACTTCAAGCCGGCCACCGCCGCGCGCATCGCCACGCTGGACCAGCTGCGCCGCACCATCTACATCGGCAGCTTTTCCAAGTCGGTGTCGGCGGCGCTGCGCGTGGGCTTCATCGCCTGCCATCGCGACCTCGCCAGCGACCTGGCCGACATCAAGATGCTGGTGCACGTCTCCAGCTCCGAGTACTGCGAACGCACGCTGGACGTGATCCTCTCCGACGGCCACTTCAGCCGCCACACGGCGCGCCTGCGCGACCGCCTGACGCAGGCCACCGACCATGCGCGCCATCTGCTGGAGCAGTTGGGCGGCGAGCTGTTCAGCACGCCGCAGCAGTCGATGTACCTGTGGGCGCGCTTCCCGCAGTTCGACGACGCCAAGGAGCTGGCGCAGGGCCTGATGGCGCGCAACATCGTGCTGGCGCCGGGCAGCATCTTCCGGCTCGACACCGAGGAGACGGTGCCCTGGTCACGCTTCAACGTCGGCCTGCTGGCCGACCCGCGCTTTCGCCATGCGATGTCAGAATTGCTAGGCAAAATTTCAACAAGTCCCGCCGCGTGAGCGCATTGTTGCAGCGCGTTTGACGCGATTGCGAAGTAGGGCCGCAATCGCCGTTTGTTCCTCGCTTAGCTTTCTTGTCCGTGCCAGGGCGGCATGCCATAGTGCAATGCTGCGGAGCGCTGCTTGCGACCGTGGAAAAAAGAACAACGACAAGACGTAAAAAATAAACGCGAGGCCACCGGCTCGCGCTATCCGGGACACACGAAATGAACATCATCGGCAACATGAAAATCGGCAAACGCCTGACCCTTGGCTTTGCCCTCATCCTCACCTTTTCCATCGTCATCGCCGGCATCGGCCTGTGGCGCCTCGAGAGCGTCTCGGCCGCCACGCGCGAGATGATGGACGAGCCGCTCAAGACCGAGCGGCTGATGGCCGACTGGTATTCCAACCTGGCTGCCGGCATTCGCCGCACCATCGCCATTGCCAAAAGCAACGACCCGGCGCTGGGCCCGTACTTCGCCGAAGAAGCGGCGGCCTCCTCCAAGAGCTCCGGCGAATACCAGAAGAAGGTGGAGGCGCTGCTGAGTTCGCCTGAAGAGAAGGCGCTGTTCCAGAAGATCAGCGACCAGCGCAAGGTCTATCTCTCCTCGCGTGACGAGATCAACAAGGCCAAGGCCGCCGGCAACGCCGAGGAAGCCACGCGCATCCTCGACAAGGTCTTCGTGCCGGCCTCCAACGCCTACCAGGAAGCGATGCGCCAGCTGGTCGAGCTGCAGCGCAAGGAAATCGACGCCACCGCCAAGGAGATCGATGAGATCGCCGCCAAGAGCCGCACGTTGATCATGGTGCTGGAGGCGCTGATCCTGCTGCTGGGCGTGGTCTGTGCCCGTTACCTGACGCTGGGCATCACCCGTCCGCTGGGCACCGCCGTCGACATCTCGCGCCGCGTGGCCGAGGGCGACCTCTCCAGCGACGTGCAGGTCAAGTCCAGGGACGAAACCGGCCAGCTGCTGCAGTCGCTCAAAGACATGAACGTCAGCCTGCGCGGCATCGTCAGCAACGTGCGCAACGGCACCGACACCATCACCACCGCCTCGGCCGAGATCGCCGCCGGCAACCTCGACCTGTCCTCGCGCACCGAGGAGCAGGCCAGCTCGCTGGAAGAGACCGCCTCGGCGATGGAAGAACTGATCTCCACCGTGCGCCAGAACGCCGACAACGCGCGCCAGGCCAGCCAGTTGGCGGTGTCCGCCTCGGAAGTGGCGGAGCAGGGCGGCGGCGTGGTGAGCCAGGTGGTCGACACCATGGGCGCGATCAACGAGTCCTCCCGGAAGATCGTGGACATCATCAGCGTCATCGACGGCATCGCTTTCCAGACCAACATCCTTGCGCTCAACGCGGCGGTGGAGGCAGCGCGCGCCGGCGAGCAGGGTCGCGGCTTCGCGGTGGTGGCCTCCGAGGTGCGCTCGCTGGCGCAGCGCTCGGCCTCGGCCGCCAAGGAGATCAAGGAACTGATCAACGACTCGGTGGAGAAGGTCGGCAACGGCAGCCGCCTGGTCGAGCAGGCCGGGGCGACCATGAGCGAGGTGGTCAACAGCGTGCGCCGCGTGACCGACATCGTCTCCGAGATCAGCGCCGCCAGCGCCGAGCAGACGACCGGCATCGAACAGGTCAACCACGCCATCACGCAGATGGACCAGGTGACGCAACAGAACGCCGCGCTGGTGGAAGAGGCCGCCGCCGCGGCCGCGTCGATGCAGAACCAGGCCGACACGCTGGCGCGCCTGGTGAGCGTGTTCACGCTGCACGCGGGCGATGCCCCGGCGCGGCGCGAGATCGACATCACGCCGGTGAGTTCCACCCAGCTGCGCGCAAGCTGAAGCGCGGCCGGCAACGCATGACGAATGGCGCCTTCCGGGCGCCATTTTCTTGTGGGCGGCGTCAGTGCTTTGTCAGAGCGGGCAGGCAAGATCTTGAACGCACATTCATGAAGCCGGACATCGGGGAGAGAACATGAAGAAACGGATGAAGGGTTGGCCGGCCTTGCTGCTGGCCGCAGGATTTGCGTCAGGCGCCATGGCCGCGCCCGACGAGGAGATGCTGGGGCGCGACGCCGGCTATCCGGTCGGGAGCAACCTGGCGCAGGCCTACCAGCAGCATTACCTGGTGGGCTCGTTCAGCGCGATGGACAGCATCGCGCCCGCATGCACGCAGGCGCCGTCCGGGCATCCCTTGCCGCTGGAGAAAGCAGCTTCGGAAACCACCATCCGCTATCGCTTTCGCACCGGCTTCTACACGCTGGACGACTACATGCAGCACCAGCGCGCCACCGCGGTGGTGGTGATCAAGGACGGCCGCATCGTCGCCGAGCGCTACAACTATGGCCGCACGGCCGAGATGCGCATGCTCTCCAACTCGATGGCCAAGACCATCGTCGCGCTGGGCATCATGAAGGCGCTGGAGGAGGGCAAGATACGCTCGCTCGACGACCGCGCGCAGGACTACCTGCCGGCGCTGGAAGGCTCGCTCTACGGCGGCACCCGCATCATCAACCTGATGCGCATGGCGTCCGGCGCGCGCTATGTCGAGGACTACACGCCCAACGACGACCGCGCCCGCTTCGGCGGCATCATGCGCAAGCAAGGCGCCTTGCAGGCGGCCAGGAGCATTACCGAGCGGGCCTATCCCGAGGGCGAGCGCTTCAATTACTCGGGCGCCCAGACTACCGTGCTGGGCCTGGTGCTGGAAGCGGCGACCGGGCAGAACCTGTGCGGCTGGATAGGCGAGAAGATCTGGCAGCCGATCGGCGCGGCGGCGGCTGCTTCCTGGCTGCTCAGCCCGGCCGACAAGGAGCCGATCGCCCAGGGTGGCTTCAACGCCACGGTGTACGACTACGCCCGGCTGGGCATGATGCTGGCCAACGACGGCGTCGCCGGCGGGCAGCAGGTGGTGAGCCGCGAGCACCTGCTGGACATGAGCGACCCCGCGCGCCAGCCGCCGGCCTTCCGCCCCGGCACGATGGTGGACAGCCATGGCAGCACCTATTTCGGCTACGGCCTGCAGACCTGGATCATGCCGGGCGATAAGCGCCGCTTCGCCTTGCTGGGCATCTACGGCCAGGCGATCTTCGTCGATCCTGAACAGAAACTGGTGATGGTGCACACCGGTGTCGGCCGCGATGCCGCCGGCGACGCCAGCGGCAATCACTTCGGCCAGGAGCGCGACGCGCTGTGGCGCGGCGTGGTGGCGACCTACGGCAAGTGGTGAGCGCGCGGGCTCAGGAGGCGGCCGCCGGGCGCGCGGCCGGCGGCAATGCCGCGCCGTGTTCCGATGCGGCCTGCGGCGCGCCCTGAGCGGCCGGCGCCGGCCTGAAGAGCACCTCGAACAAGGCGCCGCCCGGCACGTTGGCGGCGCGCAGCTGCCAGCCGTGCGCCTTGGCGATTTCGGCGCAGATCGACAGCCCCAGCCCCGCGCCCTCGTCGCGCCGGTGCGGGCCGCGCCAGAAGCGCTCATACAGGTGCGGCATGGCCTCGGGAGGAATGCCCGGGCCTTCGTCGCGCACCGACAATCCCGACTCATCCGCATGCACCGTCACGGCGCCGCCCTCGGGGCTGTGGTGGATGGCGTTTTCCAGCAGGTTCTTCGACAACACCGACAGCGCGCCCGGATCGGCGTGGATGCGCGCGCGACCGTGGCCGCCGCCGTGCATGTCGGCGGCGATGAAGACCAGGCGCACCCGGCGCCGCTGCGCCAGCCGTTCGAGCTGGGCGCCGGCCTGGGCCAGGATGTCGTAGGGATCGATGTCCTGCATCGCATAGTTCTGGCGCTCGCTGGCCTCGGCCAGGTGCAGCAGCTGGTGGACCTGGCGCGCCATCTGGTCGATGTCCTGCAGCAGCATGGCGTGGTCGCCCGATTCGCTGATGCGGCCGAGCTCGACCTGGCCGCGCATCAGCGCCAGCGGCGTCTTCAGCTCATGGGCGGCGGTGGCGAGGAATTCGCGCTGCTGGCGATAACCTTGTTCGAGCCGGTCCAGCGCCAGGTTGACCGAATGGAACAGCGGCGCCAGCTCGCGCGGCACTTCCTGCAGCGACAGCCGGGTGGAGAGGTTGTCGGTGTCGATCGCGGCGGCGGCGGCCGCTGCACGGCGCAGCGGTTTGAGCAGGCGGTGCAGGGTCAGCACCACCACCACCGAGAACAGCAGCATGGCGGCGATCGAGGCGCCGACGATGATCGAGCGCACGCGCTGGCTGTCGTCGTCCAGCGCGATGCGCTGCAGCCGCTCGCTGCGCATGACCTGCACGTACATGCGGCGCCCCTCATGTTCGAAGCCCTCGGTGATCACCTGCAGCTTTTCGCCGTCCTGGGTCAGCGCGAAGCGCCGCAGCGCCGGATCGAAGTCCGCGCCGGGAAGCGCGTAGGCGGATCGGGCGCGGTCGGAGGACATCAGCACCGTGCCGTCGGTATCGAGCACGCGGTAGACGCAATCCCTGGTCAGCACCTCGTAGGCGGCCAGCATCTTGCGTTTGAGCTGCACTTCGTAGGGGCGGCCGGCGGCGTTGAAGCGCAGGCCGTCGACGACGCGCTCGGCGTTGTTCTCCAGCATGTGCTCCCAGACCAGCTCCGGTCCCCAGCGCAGCACCGCGGCCACCGTGCCGACCACCGCCGCGCCGGCCAGCGCCAGCACGATGGCGGTGACGCCCAGCAAGTGCAGCGACAGGCTGCGCGAACGCGGCATGCAGCTGGCGCGGGCGCTTGCTTCAGGCGGCTGCATCGTGTTCTTTCAGGGCGTAGCCGAGGCCGCGCTGGTTGGCGATCTGCAGGCGCGAGTCGATGCCGCCGAGCTTGCGCCGCAGCCGGTGCAGGGCGACGTCCAGCGCATTGGGCGTGACCGGTTCGGCGATGCCCCAGGCGGCGGCCTCCAGCGCGGTGCGCCGCACCGTGGCGCCGGCCGCGCGCACCAGCACCAGCATCAGCTGCAGTTCGGCGGGAGACAGCGAGATCGACTCCGCGCCACTGATCATGCGGCCCTCGACCGGGTCGATGCGCAGGTCGCCGTGCTGCGGCGCCAGGCTTTGCTGCTGCGGCGCGCGGCGCATCAGGGCGCGCACGCGCGCCACCAGTTCCTCCATCGAGAAGGGTTTGGGCAGGTAGTCGTCGGCGCCCGCTTCGAGGCCGCTGATGCGGTCGTGCAGGGCGTCGCGCGCGGTCAGCATCAGGCAGGGCGTGTCGATGCGCCGCGCACGCAGCTTGCGCACCAGCTCCAGGCCGTCGCCGTCGGGCAGGTTGCGGTCCACCACCAGAGCCGGGTAGCGGATCTGCTCGAGCCCCACGGTGGCCTGCGAGATCGAGTGGTAGACGTCGGTCTCGATGCCGGCGGCCGCGAGCGCGCGGCTGACCAGCGCGGCCATGCGTTCGTGGTCTTCCAGCAGGGCGATGCGGTTCATCATGCGGTCGGCGGCGGGATCAGAAGCGGTAGAGATAGCCGGCGCGCACCGACGGCGAGGTGGAGCGGTCCACCAGCGGGCTGTCGGTGATGCCGGAGCCGTAGCGCGTCATGCGCAGGTCGAGGAAGATCGATTGCGACGGCGTCATGCGGTAGTCGGTGCGCAGGCCGCCGACCAGGTTGGCGGTGGAGCTGCCCTGGTAGAAGGCGCGTTGCGCGGTGACCTCGTTCTGGCGCACGCCGAAGTAGTAGTCCACGTAGTCACTGCTCATCCAGTTCACTCCCAGGTAGGGCGCCAGCGTGAAGTTGCCGGCCTTGAAACGATGCTCGGCCTGCAGCTTCAGGGTTTGTCCATGGCTGTTGCCGGAGGCGTCGGCCAGCCATTCCAGCGACAGGTCGGCCAGCGGATTGCGCCACAGCGCGCTGGCGCCGAGCCAGAAGCCGCCCTTGCGCTTTTCCATGCCGTTCAGGATGGGGGCGTCGCTGCCGTCATAGCCGTCGTCGGCATACTTGGCGCGCAGCGTGAATGCGACCGGCCCGGCCGCGCCCAGCTTGAAGTCGGCGGTGGTGCCCACGAAGCGGAAATACTGGCCATTGTACATAAGCAGCGGCAGCGCCCGGGTCTTGTTGCCGTAGCCGGCATAGGGGCTGCGCTCGGTGCCGACGGCGGCGCCCAGGCCCCAGCGGCTCTCCTGCGCGCCGGCTTCGGCGGCGTCCGTTTGTTGGGCGTGGGCGGCCTGGGAGGCCAGCATCAGGGCCGCGCAGGCCAGCGGGGAAAGGCGGAAAAGCGTGTTGCGCATGGAGACTCCGTATCTAGGGGGGAGGGGAAGACAGCGGATCATCCCCCGGGGAGTCTTACCGGATACTTACCGCGCCGCAGCATGGCGCCGCGCGGGCCATCAGGACGGGAAGCGCTCGATATGCGTCTGGCCGTCGCGGCCCATATAGACCACGTGCCGGCCGCCGATCCAGACCATGTAGCCGACGCAGCCGGCGGCCATCGAGCGGGCCATGAATTCCGGGTACAGCACCTCGCCGCGCTGGGCGCCGCGAATGGCATCCACCAGCGCGCCGGCGTCGAAGCGGGCCGGGATATCCACGGCGGGGGCCGGCAACGTCAGCGTGCGCTGCGCCGGTCCGGCGTAGTAGGTGGTGCGGCGGGCGCGGTAGTCGGCGAAGTAGGATTCGACACCGGCCGCGGCCAGCTCGGCCACGATCTGGCCGAAATGCCTGGCGCCGGACAGGGAGGCTTGCAGGCAGTCGTCGATGATGTCGGCGGTGTGCGGGTTCATGTGGCTCCTCGATGGGGTGTCAGTCGACCGGAACGGTGCGCAGCAGGTGGCGGCGCGCGATGTCGCGCAGGGTGGCGATCAGTTCCTCGCGTTGCGCGGCGGGGAGGTGGCCGAAGAAGTAGGCGTCGTTGTCGTCGGCCAGCCTGGCCAGTCGCGGCACCAGCGCGCGTCCCTGGCGGGTCAGCGTCAGCACTTGGCCGCGCCGGTCGTCGTCGTCGGGCCGGCGCGCCACCAGCTGCCGCTCTTCGAGCCGCGTCACCAGTTTGGATACCGCGCCCTTGGTCATGCCCAGCGCATCGATCAGTTCGCCGGCGCTGGCGCCGTCGCCGTCGAACAGATAGCGCAGCGCCACCCATTCCGATACGGCCACGCCCTCGCGTTCCAGCGCCGCGGCGAAACCGGCCGAGACATGGTTGGAGACGAAGCGCAGCCAGAAGCCGAGATGGCTGTCGAGGCGGCTGGCTTCGGTGTTGGCGCGGCGGGCTGGGCTCATGGCGGGTGTTTCTTCGATTTGGTTTCTTGGGAAACTTTATGTGCGTATTTTAGTTTCTTTGGAAACCAATCTGCAAGCGTTTTCCGCTCGGCCCGATGGCGTTGGAAAAAAGGAGGGCGGGGGAGTGCGAGCCGAGGCTCGCAAGGTCGGGGAGCGTTAAGCGTGAGCGGGCCAGATCAGCCGTGCTGCTTCCAGTACTCCGGCTGCGCATAGGCATGCCGCAGGAAGTCGACGAAGGCGCGGATGCGCAGCGGCAGGTGGCGGCGCTGGGCGAACACCGCGTAGATGGAGGGCGCGGGGGCGGCGAACTTGTCGAGCACGGTGACCAGCTCGCCGGCCTCGATGGCGGCGCCGACTTCCCACATCGAGCGCCACGCCAGGCCGCGCCCGGCCAGCGCCCAGTTGTGCAGCACCTCGCCGTCGTTGCAGACCATGTTGCCGCCGACCTTGAAGACGCTGACCTTGCCGGATTGCTTCAGCGTCCAGCCGCGCTGGCTGCCTTCGCTGCTCATGGCCAGGCAGTTGTGGCGCACCAGGTCGTCCGGCGCCTGCGGCGTGCCGTGGCGGCGCAGGTAGGACGGGGCGGCGACGATCACGCGGTCGTTGTCGGCCAGCTTCACGCTGACCAGGTTGGAGTCGGTCAGCGTGGCGATGCGGATGGCCACGTCGATGCCCTCGCCGATGACGTCGGCGATACGGTCGTTCAGGTTCAGTGTCAGCGTGACGTCGCGGTGCTCGGCCAGGAAGGAGGGCACCAGCGGCGCCACGTGCTGGCGGCCGAAGCCGGCCGGGGCCGAGATCAGCAGGTTGCCGCTGGCGCGCGCGCTGCGCTCGGAGACGGCGGACTCGGCGTCTTCCAGGTCGGCCAGGATGCGCTGGCAGTCTTCCAGGAAGGCCGCGCCTTCGTTGGTCAGCACGATCTTGCGCGTGGTGCGCTGGAGCAACTTCACGCCCAGTCTTTCCTCCAGCGCATCGAGCCGGCGGCCGATCATGGCCGGGGCGATGCCTTCGGCGCGCGCCGCGGCCGACAGGCTGCCGCGGGCGACAACTTCGGCGAAGGTGGAAATCTGCTTGAACTGGTCCATGATGAAGAGGTGGAACGTCCCGGAAATGGCGTGTTTTGATTATCTCTTTACTTGTGACTAAAACGCAAAGATAAATTGATAAAACGTTCCACTCATATTGATTTAGTTTAAATATACTGCGTATATAAAATTGCTGGTGCAATGCGGTAAATGGCCGCGCATCAGGCACAATCCACGAGCCATTTCATTTCTTTTTGAGGAGTCCAGCATGACGCAATTGAAGCTGCCCGCCGGCATGGAAATTTCCGGTGAAATCAAGCCGGGTTACGAGAACATCCTGACCTTCGACGCCCTGTCGCTGGTCGCCAAGCTGTCGCGCGCCTTCGAAGGCCGTCGCCAGGAACTGCTGGCCGCCCGCGTGGAGCGCGTCAAGCGCCTGGACGCCGGCGAACGCCCGGACTTCCTGAAGGAAACCGAATCGGTGCGCACCGGCGACTGGAAGATCGCCCCGATCCCCGAGGCGCTGAAGTGCCGCCGCGTGGAAATCACCGGCCCGGTCGAGCGCAAGATGGTCATCAACGCCTTCAACTCGGGCGCCGACAGCTACATGACCGACTTCGAAGATTCGAACTCGCCGGTGTGGGACAACCAGATCAGCGGCCAGATCAACCTGTTCGACGCGATCCGTCGCACCATCTCGCTGGAATCCAACGGCAAGAGCTACAAGCTCAACGACAAGATCGCCACCCTGGTGGTGCGTCCGCGCGGCTGGCACCTGGACGAGAAGCACGTCACCATCGACGGCAAGCGCATCTCCGGCGGCGTCTTCGACTTCGCGCTGTTCCTGTTCCATAACGCCAAGGAACAGCTGGCGCGCGGCGCCGGTCCGTACTTCTACCTGCCGAAGATGGAGTCGCACCTGGAAGCGCGCCTGTGGAACGACATCTTCGTGATGGCGCAAAACGAGATCGGCCTGCCGCAGGGCACCATCAAGGCCACCGTGCTGATCGAAACCATCACCGCCGCCTTCGAGATGGAAGAAATCCTGTACGAGCTGCGCGAGCACAGCTCGGGCCTGAACGCCGGCCGCTGGGACTACATCTTCTCCTGTATCAAGAAGTTCAAGAACGACAAGGACTTCTGCCTGGCCGACCGCGCCAAGGTCACCATGACCTCGCCGTTCATGCGCGCCTACGCGCTGCTGCTGCTGAAGACCTGTCACAAGCGCGGCGCGCCGGCCATCGGCGGCATGAGCGCGCTGATCCCGATCAAGAACGATCCGGAAAAGAACGCCGTCGCCATGCAGGGCATCATCAACGACAAGCGCCGCGACGCCACCGACGGCTACGACGGCGGCTGGGTTGCGCACCCGGGCCTGGTCGAGGCATCGATGAAGGAATTCGTCGACGTGCTGGGCGACAAGCCCAACCAGTTCGAGAAGCAGCGTCCGGACGTGGACGTGAAGGCGGTCGACCTGCTGAACTTCCAGCCGGAAACCCCGATCACCGAAGCCGGCCTGCGCTACAACATCAACGTCGGCATCCACTACCTGGGCGCCTGGCTGGCCGGCAACGGCTGCGTGCCCATCCACAACCTGATGGAAGATGCGGCCACCGCCGAAATCAGCCGTGCGCAGGTGTGGCAATGGATCCGCAGCGCCAAGGGCAACCTGGAAGACGGCCGCAAGGTCACCGCCGACATGGTGCGCGCGATGATCCCGGAAGAGCTGGCCAAGGTGAAGGAAGTGGCCGGCAACGGCGCCACCTACGACCGCGCCGCCAAGATCTTCGAAGAGATGTCGACGTCCGAGCAGTTCGCTGAATTCCTGACGCTGCCGCTGTACGAAGAGATCTGATCGGTTGATGCGATTGCGCCGGCTGCGGCCGGCTGCAAGACATACCGGGACAATCCCCGCCTCTCGCAAGAGGGCGGGGATTTTTCTTGGGCGGCGAAAAGTGCCGCACGTCAGTCTGCCGGAGGAAGGGCGGTTTTGCTTTCAGCGCGCATCCCGCAGGGATAGCGATGCAATACGTCTATGGTGCGCATCCTCAGCAATGCCAGGCAATGCAGGGCCACTGCGGTCCATATGACGTCGGTGTCGTCGTACCGGGTGTCCGATGCCATGGCCCCTATGTGCTGGCGCTGAAGGCAGCCCTGCAGCTGAACCTGTACAACCTGGCCGACCGCAAGTACGTCGCTTCGCTCAACAACAGCGGTGCGCGCTACATTCCGGGAGCGCCGCGTTCGGCGGTGCTGGCCTTGAACCTGAAGTATTGAAGGGGAGGGGAGTAGAAGACGCAGGCGAGTGAAATCGCACTGGTGTGATGACCTGCCTGCGGTTTGGGTTTGCCCGACAAATTTCGCCTATGCATAGGCGGAAACTGTCGGCGGCAGGCAAAAAAAAATCCCCGACGAATCGGGGATTTTTTTATATCAGCTGATGCTTAGGCAACAGGCTGGATGTTCGAAGCTTGCTTGCCCTTCGGGCCAGTGGTCACTTCGAAGGAAACGCGTTGGTTTTCCTTCAGCGACTTGAAGCCGTTCGACTGAATAGCCGAGAAGTGAGCGAACAGATCTTCGCCGCCTTCATCGGGGGTGATAAAACCAAAACCTTTTGCATCATTGAACCACTTGACGGTACCAGTTGCCATTACGGACTCCTAAATTTAATTGATTGGGGCTTGTCTGCCCGGCTCTTTATCGTTACTCGGGAGGAATGACAGCGATGACCGCACTACCAGCTCGAATCCTAACGACGCGCTGATTATACTCATTAAATTGAGAATGCAAGCTATTTTCAGATGCAAACTTCAATTTAAATATTTAATTATTTTTGCGTGCCCTTTAGATTTCGATTTATGTCGAAAAGTGGTGCATCAATCTGCCTTGAATCCCTTGTCTGGTGCGGCTTTTCAATGTAGGGCATTGTCCTACGAGGCCCTATCGGAAAGTCTCCTACATCAGCGCATCGTCAATTTTTGTGATGGATCAGCACAACGGCTTCCGCCGCGATCCCTTCTTCACGGCCCAGATAACCCAGCTTTTCGTTGGTTTTGGCCTTGATGTTTACTTGCTGGTCGGAAATCCCCAGGTCGGCCGCGACGTTGGCCACCATGGTCGGGATGTGGGGCGCCATCTTGGGCGCTTGCGCGATGATGGTGGCGTCGACGTTGCCCACCGTGTAGCCGGCGGCGGCCAGCCGCTTGCCGGCTTCGCGCAGCAGCGCGCGCGAGTCGGCGCCCTTGAACTGCGGGTCGGTGTCGGGGAAGTGGCGGCCGATGTCGCCCAGCGCGGCAGCGCCGAACAGCGCATCGGTAATGGCGTGCAGCAGGGCGTCGGCGTCGGAGTGGCCGAGCAGGCCTTTCTTGTGCGGGATGTCCACGCCGCCCAGGATCAGCGGGCGGCCTTCGACCAGCGCGTGGCAGTCGTAACCCTGGCCGATACGGAAGGGGAATGCGGTGCTCATGTAGATCAGCCTTTCAGGAAGAATTCGGCCAGCGCGGCGTCCTGCGCCAGCGTGACCTTGAGGTTGCGGGGGCTGCCTTCGACCAGCTTGGGCAGCAGGCCCAGCATTTCGACGGCGCTGGCGTCGTCGGTGATGGCGCCGATGCGGCCCTGTTCGGCCGCCTCGTGCAAGGCCCGGCGCAGCAGCGCGTAGCGGAACATCTGCGGCGTTTGCGCGGCCCACAGCCCGGCGCGGGGAACGGTCTGCTCCGAGCGGCCTTCGGCGCTGGCGCGCTTGAGCGTGTCCACCACCGGCAGCGCCAGCAGTCCGCCGACCTCGTCGTCGGCCAGCGCATCGAGCAACCGGTCGATCAGTTCCGCGTCCAGGCCGGGGCGGGCGGCGTCGTGCACCAGCACCCAGTCGGCGTCGCCGGCGGCGGCGCGCATTTCCACCAGTCCGTTGAAGACGCTTTCCTGGCGGGTGGCGCCGCCTACGCGCAGCACGGTCGCGCGTTGCGCCAGTTCGGGCGTGAGCAGTTCATCGATCCAGCCGTCGCCGGCGCTGACCACGACGAAGGTGTGCGCGATGCGGGGGTGGGCGGCGAAGGTCTCCAGCGCATGGTGCAGCATCGGCTTGCCGGCCACGGCCATGTATTGCTTGGGGATCCTGGCGCCCATGCGGGCGCCGACGCCGGCCGCCGGGATCAGCGCGAAACGCCGCGGCTCGGCGCCAGCGGAAGAAGGGGAGGCCGTTTGGTTCATGCAGTGCGGTTTGGCGAGGCCGGCGCCCCGCAGGGCGGCGGCCTGCAGCGGGGCCATCGTTTATAATGAGAGGCTGAATTTTAATGCCAATCCTGCGCAAGCGGCCGTCATTTTGCAGCCTTGAGCCTGCACTGGGCCGCGTCCCGATACCCGATGTCCTTCGACCTGAAAAAATCCCTTCCCAAGCCCGGCGTGCGTTTCGTGCCTCCCGCAGTGCACGGTTCGGCCGACGCCTGCCTGCTGGCGCAAGCCGCGCTGGCGCTCAAAGCGGAGGGGCGCATGCTGGCGGTGGTGGTGGCCGGCGCCACCGAAGCCCAGCGCCTGCTGTCCGAAATCCCGTGGTTCCAGCCCGACGGCGCCAGGGATGACGAGCAGCTGCGGTTGCGCTGCCACCTGCTGCCCGACTGGGAAACCCTGCCTTACGACGCCTTCTCGCCGCACCAGGACCTGGTGTCGGAGCGCCTGGCCACGCTCTATGAAGTGCAGAACGGCCAGTGCGACCTGCTGATCGTGCCGGCCACCACCGCCTTGCTGCGCATGGCGCCGCCGGAGTTCCTGGCGGCCTATACCTTCTTCTTCAAGAAGGGCGAGAAGCTGGACGAGGGGCGCCTGAAATCGCAGCTGACTCTGGCCGGCTACAGCCATGTCGGCCAGGTGATGTCGCCGGGCGAATACTCGGTGCGCGGCGGCCTGATCGATATCTTCCCGATGGGGTCGGTGGTGCCGTATCGCCTCGACCTGTTCGGCGACACCATCGAGACCATCCGCACCTTTGACGCCGACACCCAGCGTTCGCTCTATCCGGTGCCGGAAGTGCGCCTGCTGCCGGGGCGTGAGTTCCCGATGGACGAGGCCGCGCGCCTGGCCTTCCGCAACCGCTGGCGCGAGGTGTTCGAGGGCGATCCGTCGCGCTCGGCGATCTACAAGGACATCGGCAACGGCATCGCCTCGGCCGGCATCGAGTACTACCTGCCGCTGTTCTTCGAGCAGACCGCGACGCTGTTCCAGTACCTTCCCGAGAGCGCGATGTTTGCGACCGTGGGCGACATTGAACATGCCATCAAGCGCTTCTGGAGCGATACCCGCTCGCGCTGGCAGTTCCTCAACGCCGACCGCGAACGGCCGGTGCTGGAGCCGCATGCGATCTATCTCGACGACGAGGATTTCTTCACGCTGTTGAAGCCGCACGCGCGCTGGGTGCTGAAGACCGACGACGCGCCTTCCGAATTCTCGGCGCCGCTGCCCAACATCGCCGTCAACCGCCGTATCGAAGACCCGCTGGCCAACCTGCGCTCCTTCCTGCTGCAGACAGACCGGCGCGTACTGATCTGCGCCGAGAGCAACGGCCGCCGCGAGACGCTGCAGCAGTACTTCGCCGAGTACGACCTGCATCCGGTGCTGTGCGACGACTGGCAGGGGTTCCTCGCCAGCGGCGAAGCGCTGATGCTGGGCGTGGCGCCGCTGCAGGCCGGCTTCGCGCTGCAGCAGGGTGGGGCCGCGGGGCTGGCCTTCATCACCGAGACCGAGCTCTATGCCGGCACCGGCCGCCGCGTCGGCAGCCGCAAGCAGCAGGCCGCCACCGACGTCGAGTTCATGGTGCGCGACCTGTCGGAGCTGAAGATCGGCGATCCGGTGGTGCACTCCAGCCACGGCATCGGCCGTTACATGGGTTTGATCAGCATGGACCTGGGCGAGGGCGAGACCGAGTTCCTGCACCTGGAATACGCCAAGGAGACCAAGCTCTACGTGCCGGTCTCGCAGCTGCATGTGATCTCGCGCTACTCCGGCGCCTCGCCGGAAGACGCGCCGTTGCACGCGCTCGGTTCCGGCCAGTGGGAAAAGGCCAAGCGCAAAGCTGCCCAGCAGGTACGCGACACCGCCGCCGAACTGCTGAACCTGTACGCGCGCCGGGCGCTGCGCCAGGGCCATGCCTTCCAGTATTCGGCGCACGATTACGAAGCCTTCGCCGACAGCTTCGGCTTTGAAGAAACCGCCGACCAGGCCGCCGCCATCAACGCCGTCATCAAGGACATGACCGGCGGCAAGCCGATGGACCGCCTGATCTGCGGCGACGTCGGCTTCGGCAAGACCGAGGTGGCGCTGCGCGCGGCCTTCGTCGCCGTCATGGGCGGCAAGCAGGTAGCGATCCTGGCGCCCACCACGCTGCTGGCCGAGCAGCACGCGCAGACCTTCGCCGACCGCTTCGCCAACTGGCCGGTGAAGATCGCCGAGCTGTCGCGCTTTCGTACCGGCAAGGAAGTCACGCAAGCCATCAAGGGCCTGGGCGACGGCACCATCGACATCGTCATCGGCACCCACAAGCTGCTCTCCGACGAGGTCAAGTTCTCGCGCCTGGGCCTGGTCATCATCGACGAGGAACACCGCTTCGGCGTGCGCCAGAAGGAGGCCCTGAAGTCGCTGCGCGCCGAGGTCGACGTGCTCACGCTGACCGCCACGCCGATCCCGCGCACGCTGGGCATGGCGCTGGAAGGCCTGCGCGATTTCTCGGTCATCGCCACCGCGCCGCAAAAGCGTCTGGCGATCAAGACCTTCGTGCGCGCCGAGGGCGAGTCCACCATCCGCGAGGCCTGCCTGCGCGAGCTCAAGCGCGGCGGCCAGGTCTACTTCCTGCATAACGAGGTGGAAACCATCGCCAACCGCAAGGCCGCGCTGGAAGCGCTGCTGCCGGAGGCGCGCATCGCCGTCGCGCACGGCCAGATGCACGAGCGCGACCTGGAGAAGGTGATGCGCGATTTCGTCGCGCAACGCTTCAACATTTTGCTGTGCACCACCATCATCGAGACCGGCATCGACGTGCCGACCGCCAACACCATCATCATGCACCGCGCCGACAAGTTCGGCCTGGCGCAGCTGCACCAGCTGCGCGGCCGCGTCGGCCGCTCGCACCACCAGGCCTACGCCTATCTGCTGGTGCAGGACGTGCAGGGCCTGTCCAAGCAGGCGCAGCGCCGGCTGGAGGCGATCCAGCAGATGGAGGAACTGGGCAGCGGCTTCTACCTCGCCATGCACGACCTGGAGATCCGCGGCGCCGGCGAGGTGCTGGGCGACCACCAGTCGGGCGAGATCCATGAGATCGGTTTCCAGATGTATTCCGACATGTTGAACGAAGCGGTCCGCGCGCTGAAGAACGGCAAGGAGCCGGACCTGGCCGCGCCGCTGGCGTCGACTACCGAAATCAACCTGCACGTGCCGGCGCTGTTGCCCAACGACTTCTGCGGCGACGTCCACGAGCGCCTCTCGCTGTACAAGCGTTTCGCCAACTGCGAGAAGCAGGAGGCCATCGACGACCTGCAGGAGGAGCTGATCGACCGCTTCGGCAAGCTGCCCGAGCCGGCGCGCTCGCTGATCGAGACGCATCGCCTGCGCATCTCCGCCAAGCCCCTGGGCATCAGCAAGATCGACGCCCACTCCGAGGCCGCGCTGATGCAGTTCGTGCCCAATCCGCCGATCGACGCCATGCGCATCATCGAGCTGGTGCAGAAGAACCGCCAGGTCAAGCTCAACGGCCAGGACAAGCTGCGCATCACCGCCAACATGCCCGACCTCAACGCCCGCGTGCAGCAGGTCAAGGCGATCATGAAGGCGCTGGGGGCCTGAGCGGGTCCGCATCCATTACCGAATCCATCAATACGTAGAGACAAGAAAAGCACATGAACCTGATCCTGCAAGCGCAGAAAAGCGCCAACGTTTCGTCGTCCGACATCGATGCCGTCGCCGCGCTGGCCGGCGGCCGCGCCGAGCAGCTGGCCGACGCCCGCGTGCCCGACGCCGACGCCTGGCGCGTGGCCGGCGTGACCTTCAGCGACGACCTCAAGACCCGCATCGACGCCGCCTGCCTGGCCGCGCAGCTGGACTACGCCTTCGTCGACCCGGCGCGCAAGCTGGCCGACTTCAGGCTGGTGGCGATGGACATGGACTCGACCCTGATCACCATCGAATGCATCGACGAGATCGCCGACATGCAAGGCCTGAAGCCGCAAGTGGCGGAGATCACCGAAGCCGCCATGCGCGGCGAGATCGAGTTCAACGAGAGTCTCCTGCGCCGCGTCGCGCTGTTGAAGGGGCTGGACGCGTCGGCGCTGCAGCGCGTCTACGACGAGCGCCTGAAGCTGTCGCCGGGCGCCGAGAACATGCTCAGGACCATCCAGGCGGCCGGCCTGAAGACGCTGCTGGTGTCGGGCGGTTTCACCTTCTTCACCGACCGCATGAAGGAGCGCCTGGGCCTGGACTACACGCACTCCAACACGCTGGAAATCGTCGACGGCAAGCTGACCGGCCGCGTGGTCGGCGGCATCGTCAACGCCGACGAGAAGCGCCTGACGGTGGAGCGCGTCTGCCAGGAGATCGGCGCCCGGCCGTCGCAGGCCATCGTCATGGGCGACGGCGCCAACGACCTGAAGATGATGGGCATCTCCGGCCTGTCGGTGGCCTTCCGCGCCAAGCCGGTGGTGCGCGCCCAGGCATCCGTGGGCTTGAATTTTGTGGGGTTGGACGGCATCTTGAACCTGTTGGGCTGAACGCCCATTGACGACAGGAGACGCGATGGAGCAGGAACTGGTGTTCGACGGCAATACCCAATCGGCCAAGGAGCTGGCGCGGTGGCTGTACATCTTCCACGGCATCAGCCTCGCGTTTTCGCTGGGCATGCTGTCCTGGCTGCCGCTGATCGTCAATTACCTCAAGCGCGCCGACGCGGCCGATACCTTCGTCTACAGCCATCACCGCTGGCAGATCCGTTCGTTCTGGTGGTATCTGTTCTGGATGTTCGCCGGCGGCGTGGTCTCGGCCACCGTGGTCGGCATTCCGCTGGCGATCCTGATCTGGACGCTGGCCTGGATCTGGAAGGCCTACCGGCTCATCAAGGGCTTCCTCGATCTCAACGACAACCAGCCGATGCCGCTCTGAGGCCCGCGCACCGGCCACCGGCGGCATCACGGCAAGCCTTGTCGGCAGGCCGGCCGGCAGACTCATCAGGCGGCGTCCCAAAAGGGACGCCGTTTTCGTTTGTGGCGGCCGTCCCTGGCGGGGTCGCGGTCGCCAGTTGTCGAAAAGCAAACTCCAGTCTGGAAGCGGGGAAGATGGTCATATCGCAACCTTTCGAGCATAATCTCAAAGATTGTCTGGCCGGATCCGATATCCGGCGATGTGCGGAATCGCGATCCGCATGTCCGACATCCTCGATCCGATGCATACCAATACCAAGAAAGCCTGCGCATGAAGAACTGGACGATCAAGCAACGCATACTCGGAAGCTTTGGGCTCATCCTCGTCCTGATGGCGCTGATGGCCGGCATCTCCGCCTACAATCTTTCCCGGATCGAGACCAGCGCTACCAGCCTGCGCAAGGATTCGACTCCCGGTCTCTACTACAGCACCATGATCAACGCGGCATGGTACGAGAACCTGCTGATGGGCCAGCAGATCGCCCAGATCGACAAGACCGATGCCGAGCGCCAGGGCAACATCGCGCTGCTGCGTCGCAACGGCGAGCGTCTGGACCGTCTGCAGGAAGACTACGACAAGACCGTCTTCAGCGAAGATGACCGCAAGCTGTTCAGCGACTTCAAGGAGGCGCGGCAAAAATACCGCGCCATGGTGACCGAAGTGCTGAAGATGGACTTCAGCCAGGAGGGCGCCGTCGACAAGATCTTCAACGAACAGATCCGCCCGCAATGGCGCCTGGCCTATCAGTTGACCCAACGCATGGTGGAGAAGAACAAGGCGATCGCCGATGATGCCGCCTCCAACATCAGCGAGTCGGTCACTTCGGCGCAGTTCGCCATGCTGGTGTCGCTGATGGCCGCGCTGCTGGCCGCGCTGGTGTGCGGCTTCCTGCTGATGCGCGCCATCAACGAGCCGCTGCAAAAGCTCATGGGCATCCTCGACATCATGCGCTCCGGCGACTTTTCGCGCCGCCTGCAGCTGGACAGCCAGGATGAGTTCGGCCACCTGGCCACCGGCTTCAACCGCATGACCGACGACCTCACCTCGCTGGTGGGGCAGGCGCAAAAGTCCTCGGCCCAGGTCGCCACCTCGATGACGGAAATCGCGGCCACCTCCAAGCAGCAGCAAGCCACCGCGGCGGAAACCGCCGCCACCACCACCGAGATCGGCGCGACCTCGCGCGAGATCTTCGCCACCTCGCGCGACCTGGTGCGCACCATGAATGAAGTGTCGGTGGTCTCCGACCAGACCTCGACCCTGGCCGGCAGCGGCCAGGCCGGGCTGACGCGCATGGAAGACACCATGCAAAGCGTGATGGACGCGGCCGGCTCGGTCAGCGCCAAGCTGGCCATCCTCAACGAGAAGGCCGGCAACATCAACCAGGTCGTCACCACCATCACCAAGGTGGCCGACCAGACCAACCTGCTGTCGCTGAACGCCGCGATCGAAGCCGAGAAGGCCGGCGAGCACGGCCGCGGTTTCTCCGTGGTCGCCACCGAGATCCGCCGCCTGGCCGACCAGACCGCCGTGGCCACCTACGACATCGAAGTGATGGTCAAGGAAATCCAGTCGGCCGTGGCGGCCGGCGTGATGGGCATGGACAAGTTCTCCGACCAGGTGCGGCGCGGCATGCAGGAAGTGCAGAACGCCGGCAGCCAGCTGTCGCAGATCATCGCCCAGGTGCAGGCGCTGTCGCCGCGCTTCCAGATGGTCAACGAAGGCATGCAGGCGCAGGCCAACAGCGCCGAACAGATCAATCAGGCGCTGGTGCAGCTCTCGGAAGCCGCGCAGCAGACCGTGGAGTCGCTGCAGCAGTCCAGCCAGGCCATCGAGGAATTGAACGTGGTGTCCAACGAGCTGCGCAACGGCGTGTCGCGCTTCAAGGTGGCGGGCTGATTGCCGCCGCGCTTTCGCTGAAGCCGTCGCGCCAGTCTGCGTTTTCGCCATGAGCCAGAAACTGTTCCTGCTGTTTAGCATCGGTCGCGACCGTTACGCCCTGCAGGCGTCGGATGTGTCCGTGGTGCTGCCCATGGCGCTGTGCAAGCAGGTGCCGGGCACGCCGCCCTGGGTGCGCGGGCTGTTCAGCTACGGGGCGCGCAATGTGCCGGTGATCGACCTGCCGATGCTGGCCAGCGGCCAACCTGCCGCCATTCGCGTGAGCACGCGCCTGGTGCTGGCGCATTACGCGCCGGCCGGCCGCGCGCCGGAGCTGCTGGGCCTGCTGCTGGAGCAGGCCACCGACACCTTGCGCTGCAATCCCGACGATTTCCTCGCCTCGGGCATCGCCAACGAAGAAGCGCGCTACCTCGGCCCGGTGATGCGTCACCAGGGCGCCCTGCTGCAATGGGTCAAGGTGGATGAACTGCTGGACGAAGCCACCCGCGCGCTGCTCTATCCCGAGTCCGATGTCGCCGGAACTGCGGCGCAAGAGGCGGGCGCATGAAGGCGCTGGAACGGATTGCCGACACCCTCAAGGGCGCGATGGGGCTGGACATGGCCACCGTCGGCCAGAGCCTGATCGAGCGCGTGGTGCGCGAACGCATGGCGGCGCTGCAGATCGAGGACGACGAGCTTTACCTCGCCGAACTGATCAATTCGGCGGCCGAATTGCAGTGCCTGATCGAGCTGGCCGTGGTGCCGGAGACCTGGTTCTTCCGCGACCGCGAAGCGATGCTTGCGGTGGCGCGGCTGGCGCGCGAGAAGCTGGCGGCGATGCCGGCCGGGCGCATCCGCATCTTGAGCCTGCCTTGCTCCACCGGCGAAGAGCCGTATTCGCTGGCCATGGCGCTGTTCGACGCCGGCGTGCCGGCCTCGATGTTCCAGATCGACGCCGTCGACATACGCACGCGCTCGCTGGAGATCGCCGCCGACGGCGTGTATGGACGCAACTCCTTCCGCGGCCGCGAACTGGATTTCCGCGATGCCTATTTCACGCCGCAGGACGGCGACTGGCGCATCGACGAACGGGTCAAGGAGCGCGTGCGGTTCTCGGCCGGCAACATTCTCACGCCGGACTTCATGCGCCATAGCGAGCCTTACGATTTCATCCTGTGCCGCAACGTGCTGATCTACTTCGAGCGCGAGGTGCAGTTGCAGGTAGTCGCGCTGCTGGAGCGGCTGATGAAGGATGACGCCTTCATCTTCGTCGGCCCGGCAGAAGGCGGCATCATGCTCAGCCCGCGCATGGTCTCGGCCGGCATCGCGCTGGCCTTCGGTTTTCGCAAGCGCTTGCCGGAGGAGCGGCAGGCGGCCGCGACGGCGCCGCTGCCTCCGCTCAAGCTCACGCCGCTGCCCGCAGCGAAGCTGGCGCCGATGCCGCGCGCGGTGTCGGCCGGCGCCGCGCGCCCGGCGATCGCGCCCGCCGTCAATCATCCGGCGCCGGGCGTGCATGTGCCGCAGTTGCTGCTGGAGCGCGCGCGCCAGCTGGCCGACCAGGGTGAGTTTTCGCGCGCCGCCGAGTTGTGCGAGCAGGCCGTGCGCGAACAGGGGCCGAGCGCCGATGCGTTCTATCTGATGGGGCTGATTCACGACGCCGGCGGCGACACCGGCGCGGCGCAGCGCTGCTACCGCAAGGCGGTCTACCTGCAGCCGGCCCATCACGAGGCCTTGCTGCATCTGGCGGCGCTGCTGCAGGCGCAGGGCGATGCGGCCGGCGCCCAGACCATGCGCCAGCGCGCCGAACGCATCGAGAAATCGGCTAATCCGGGGGAGAGTGCGCATGGCTGAGATCAAAAGCGCCGGCCCCGAGGCGGGTGCCTACGTGCTGGACAAGGTCAGCGCATCGGAAGATCTGGCGCGCCAGTGGTCGCAGTCGCCGTCGACGGCGGTGCACGAGACCCAGGCCAGGGATGCCGGCGACAGCGAGTCGGCGCTGGTGTTTCGCATCGGCGAGGAATGGCTGGCGCTGGGCACCGGGGTCATCAATGAGGTGGCCGATGCGCGGCCGGCGCACAGCCTGCCGCACCAGCGCAACCGCGCCGTGCTCGGCGTGCTCAATATCCGCGGCGCGCTGCGCATCTGCGTGTCGCTGGCGCGGCTGTTCCAGCTCGGCGCGGAGAACGCCAAGCCCACCGGCCATCACTTGCTGGTGGCCATGCACGAGGGGCAGACGCTGGTGTTTCCGGTCGACGAGGTGGCGGGCGTGCACCGCTACGACCCGTCCACCGTGGGCGCAGCACCCACCACGCTGGCGCATGCCGCCACCCAGTACACGCTGGGGCTGCTGGACTGGCGCGGCCGCAAGGTCGGCCTGCTGGATCACGGCCTGCTGTTCTACGCGCTCAATCGGAGCATGACATGAGTACGCCCGACCTGAGCCAGATGTCCATGCTGGACCTGTTCCGCTTCGAGGCGGAGAGCCAGATCCAGCTGCTCAACACCAGCCTGCTGGAACTGGAGAACAACCCGACGCAGGCCGAGCACCTGGAAGCCTGCATGCGCGCCGGCCACTCGCTCAAGGGCGCGGCGCGCATCGTCGGCCTGGACAGCGCGGTCAAGATCGCCCACGTGCTGGAGGACTGCTTCGTGCTGGCCCAGCAGGGCAAGCTGGCGCTGGAGAAAAAACACATCGACGTGCTGCTGCGCGGCGCCGACCTGCTGGGCCGCATCGCCAGCCCGCCCGACGGCGATGAAGCCTGGGCCGAGCATGCTGGCCGCGAGGAAGTGGCGGCCTTCATGTCGGGCCTGGCGGCCGTGATGAGCGGCGGCGAAGCGCCGCCCTGGCCGCCCTCGGCAACTTCTGCGGCGCCGGTCGCTCCTGCCGTTGTGCCGGCGGCCCCCGCTGCGCCGCCCGAGCCGGCCGCTGCAGCGTCGCAGGCCGAGCCGGAACCGGCCCCGGCGGCGGCGCCGGCAGCGCCAGGCCATCCGCAGTCGTCCTCGCGCGCGGTGCGCGTGAGCGCCGAAAACCTGGACCGCCTGCTCAGCCTGTCCGGCGAATCGCTGGTCGAGTCGCGGCGCCTGAAACCGTTCACCGCCGGCATGCTGCGCATGAAGCGGGTACAGCGCGAATCCATGCAGGCGCTGGACCTGCTGCAACAAAAGCTCTCCGCCGGCGGCGCCGACGAACTGGCGCAGGCGGCGCTGGCCGAGCTGCGCACGCTGATGCAGCAGAACCAGCATCTGCTGGGCGACCAGCTCAATGAACTGGAAGCGTTCGACCGCCGTTCGGTCAATCTCTCGCAACGCCTGTACGACGAAGCGCTGGCCTGCCGCATGCGCCCCTTCGCCGACGGCACCGGCGGCTTCGCGCGCATGGTGCGCGACGTCGGCAATGCGCTGGGCAAGCCGGTGCGCCTGGAGATCACCGGCAACGCCACCCAGATCGACCGCGACATCCTTGAAAAGCTCGACGCGCCCATCGGCCACCTGCTGCGCAACGCCGTCGACCACGGTATCGAAAGTCCGGCTGCGCGCGCGGCCGCCGGCAAGCCCGAGCTGGGGCTGGTGCGGCTGGAAGCGCGCCACAGCGCCGGCATGCTGCTGATCGAGGTGTCCGACGACGGCGGCGGCATCGATCTCGAGCGGGTGCGCGAGGCGGTGGTGCAGCGCAAGCTGTCCAACGAAGAAACGGCGGCCCGCCTGTCCGAGGCCGAGTTGCTGGAATTCCTGCTGCTGCCCAGTTTCAGCCTGCGCGACACGGTGACCGAGATCTCCGGACGCGGCGTCGGCCTGGACGTGGTGGCCGACATGTTGAAGCAGGTGCGCGGCACCATCCGCATCACGACCAGGCCCGGGCAGGGCACGCGTTTCCTGATGCAGCTGCCGCTGACGCTGTCGGTGATCCGCAGCCTGCTGGTGGATATCGACGGGGAACCTTACGCCTTCCCGCTGGCCTATGTGAACCGTACGCTGCGCCTGCAGGCCGAAGAGCTGCAGACGCTCGAGGGTTACCAGCACTTCACGCACGACGGCCGCCAGGTCGGCCTGGTTAGCGCGCACCAGATCCTGCAGAAGGGCGAATGGCGCTCGCGCGACGGCGGCGTGTGCGTGGTGGTGATCGGCGACCATGAACATACCTACGGGCTGGCGGTGGACGCTTTCCTCGGCGAGCGCATGCTGGTGGTCCAGCCGCTGGACGCGCGCCTGGGCAAGATCCCCGACGTGCTGGCCGGCGCGCTGATGGAAGACGGCGAGCCGCTCTTGATCCTGGATGTGGCCGACATGGTGCGCTCGGTGGAGAAGCTGACCTCCTCGGGCCGCCTGGAGACGGTGCATCACGGCGGCGGCGCACAGGCCGCCAGCGAGGTGCGCAAGAAAGTGCTGGTGGTGGACGACTCGCTCACCGTGCGCGAACTGGAGCGCAAGCTGCTGACCAACCGAGGTTATCAGGTCACCGTGGCGGTGGACGGCATGGACGGCTGGAACGCCGTGCGCACCGAGCGCTTCGACCTGGTCATCACCGACATCGACATGCCGCGCATGGACGGCATCGAACTGGTCACGCTCATTCGCGGCGCGCCCAGCCTGCAGTCGCTGCCGGTGATGATCGTGTCTTACAAGGACAGGGAAGAAGACCGGCAGCGCGGCCTGGAGGCCGGCGCCGACCACTATTTCACCAAGAGCAGTTTCCACGACGAGAGCCTGCTGCAGGCCGTCGCGGATTTGATCGGAGACGCTTCATCGTGAAAATTGGCATCGTCAACGACACCCCGATGATGGTGGAAGTATTGCGGCGGGTCATCGCCGAAACCGGCCGGCACGAGCTGATCTGGATCGCGCGCGACGGCCAGGAAGCGGTGCAGATGTGCGCCTGGCAGTTGCCCGACGTGGTGCTGATGGACCTGCTGATGCCCAAGATGGACGGCGTGGAAGCGACCCGCCGCATCATGCAGGACACCCCGTGTCCGATCCTGGTGGTGACCTCCGACATGGGCACCAGCGCCGGCAAGATCTACGAGGCCATGGGCCATGGCGCGCTCGACGCCACGCAGACGCCGGCGCTGATCGGCGCGGCCGGCAAGCGCGACGCCGCCGCCCTGATCGAGAAGATCGACAATCTCGGCCTGCTTCCGCCCGAGGCGGTGGCGCCGCCGGCCAAGCCCAGGCTGCCGCCGCTTGTCACGCCGGTGTCGCACGACGGCGGCGATGTGCCGCTGGTGGCCGTGGGCGCCTCGGCCGGCGGTCCGGCGGCGCTCTCGGTGATCCTGAAATCCATCCCGCGCGGTTTCCCCGCGGCGATGGTGATCGTCCAGCATATCGACGCCGCGTTCGCGCCCGGCATGGCCGAATGGCTGCAGCAGCAGTGCGCGCTGCAGGTGCGCCTGGCCGAGGAGGGCGACCGGCCGCGCCGCGGCGAGGTGCTGCTGGCCGGCAGCAACAAGCACCTGGTGTTCAAGGGCGAGGGCATGCTTGGCTACACCAGCGGCTCTCCGGGTGACGTCTACCGCCCCTCGGTGGACATGTTTTTTCACAGCATCGTCAAGCACTGGCAAGGCGAAGCCACGGGCGTACTGTTGACCGGCATGGGGCGCGACGGCGCCGCCGGCCTGAAGGCGCTGCGCGACAACGGGTATCACACCATCGCCCAGGACCAGAAGAGCTGCGCGGTCTATGGCATGCCCAAGGCCGCGGTGGCCCTCAACGCCGCCGTCGAGGTGTTGCCCGTGACAGGGATTGCAGCCCGGCTGCAGGGAATTTTGATCTGAACAATCTGAAGGATAAGAACAATGATTTCGGTGCACACCGACATCCCCAACGGCGGCCCCGCGCTGTCGGCGGACGAATATAAGATCATGGTGCTGCTGGTCGACGACCAGGCCATGGTGGGCGAGGCTATCCGCCGCGCCCTGATGAACGAGCCCAACATCGACTTCCACTTCTGCACGCGCGCCGAAGAGGCGCTGATGGTGGCCGAGAAGACGCGGCCGACCGTGATCCTGCAAGACCTGGTGATGCCGGGCGTGGACGGCATGACGCTGGTGCGGCAGTACCGCGCCACGCCGACGCTGGCCGACGTGCCCATCATCGTGCTGTCGTCCAAGGAAGACGCCACCGTCAAGCGCGACGCCTTCGCCGGCGGCGCCAACGACTACATGGTCAAGCTGCCCGATGTGATCGAGCTGGTGGCGCGCATCCGCTATCACTCGCGCTCCTACATCAACCTGCTGCAGCGCGACGCCGCTTACCGCGCGCTGCGCGAGAGCCAGCAGCAGCTGCAGCAGTCCAACTTCGAACTGCAGCGCCTGACCAATACCGACGGCCTGACCGGCATCGCCAACCGCCGCTATTTCGACGACTACCTGGCCGCCGAGTGGAAGCGCGCGCGGCGCGAAAAGCTGGAGCTGGCGCTGCTCTTGATCGATGTCGATTACTTCAAGCTCTACAACGACAACTACGGCCACGTCGCCGGCGACGCCGTGCTGCGCCAGGTGGCGCAGGCGCTGGAGGGCAGCATCATGCGCCCGGCCGACCTCTCGGCGCGTTTCGGCGGCGAGGAGTTCGCCATGATCCTGCCGCGCACCGCGCTGGACGGCGCCCACGCCATCGGCGAGAAGATCTGCAAGCTGGTCGAGGCGCAGCAGGTGCCGCACGAGCGCTCGGCCGCCAGCCAGTGGCTCACGGTCAGCATCGGCGCGGGTTGCGTGGTGCCGGGCGAGGAGCAGCCCATCAGCGAGCTGATCGAGATGGCCGACCGCCGCCTCTACATGGCCAAGCAGCAGGGCCGCAACCGGGTGGTCTGGCAAGACGCCTGAGCCATCCGGACCGAACGCAACGACAAGGAACACGCAGGATGCGCGAAATCGCCACGCTGGAAGAACTGAAATCGCTGGCCGGCCAGGAAGTGGCCGTCAGCGACTGGATCGAAGTCTCGCAGGAACAGGTCAACCGCTTCGCCGACGCCACCGGCGACCATCAATGGATACACGTCGACGTCGAGCGCGCCGCGCGCGAGCTGCCCTTCGGCGGCACCGTGGCCCACGGTTTCCTGACGCTGGCGCTGCTGCCGCGCCTCCTGGGCAGCGCGATCAGCCTGGGCGCGGACGTCAAGATGTTGCTGAACTACGGCCTGAACCGCGTGCGCTTCCCGGCGCCGCTGCCGGTGGGGCGCAGCGTGCGCGGCGTCATCGTGCTGCAGTCGGTGGAGGATATTCCCGGCGGCGCGCAGCTGGCCTGGGAAATCACGGTGGAATGCGAAGGCTCGGAAAAGCCGGTGTGCGTGGCCGAATTCCTGGTGCGCCGCTACTGAACAGGACTTCCGCGCGCAGATCCTCGCGAAACATCACGATATTTGTTGTCATACAACATCGCATTCAACGGCCGGCGAAATTTGCCTTCGTCGGCTGTTGAGAAGATGCTAAGGTGGGCGAATTCGGTACTGCACCAAGACAGTGCCGGCATGCGGCGGGCATTGTCCGGCGCCGCGTGCAGGGACGTTCGCCCGCGGCGGCCATGGGGTGGCGCCACGATGGCGGACGATGGCGCGGCAGGCAGCAACCGCCGCCGCGCGTTTGCCGATGATTGCCCATGACGTTTGAACGACCAGCAAGCCAAGCAGAAACCGCTTTTCACCAGAAGGCGCTCGCATTCAATAATGTGACCCTTTCCTACATCGCCCGCGGAGCGCCGCTCGACCATTTGCTCGACCGCATCGCAGGCGGATTTTCAGAGGCCTATCCGGCCCGTTCCCTGGCCATTTTCCTGTTCGATGCGCAGCAGCGACGCATGCGCGTCGGCTCCGCCCGTTGCATGGCGCCGCCGCATGTGCAGCAGGTCGAGGCGCTCGAAGTCGCCGAGCCCGATACGCCGCAATTCTGGGCGCTGTTCCAGCAGACCGCCGCCGCCCATGGCGCCGAAGTGATCGAGATGCTGCCGCTGCGCTCCTTCGCCGGCGATGTGGCGGGCATCCTGGTGGTATGCGGCGCCGCCGGCGCGCTCGCCGAGACCGCATATGAAGACGCCGCCTACCGGCAGACGGTGGGCGCGGCGGTGTCGATGGCCATGCTGTCGATCGAGCGCTCGCTGGCGCCCAGCCATGTGCGGCCGCCCATCGAAGCGGCCAGTCCGTCGGACGAGCGCATGGCGCTGGCCATCGAGGGCAGCGGCACCGGCATCTGGGACCGCAACGCCGTGACCGGCGAGATCTACTATTCGCGCGGCTGGAAGGCCATTCTCGGCTACGAGGACTGGGAGCTGTCCAATCACATCGAGGATGCCTACAAGCGCGTGCATCCGGACGACCTGCCCTACGTGCAGGAAACCATCCGCAAGCACTTCGAGGCGAAGTCCGACACCTACATGGTCGAGCACCGCATCCTGTGCCGCGACGGCAGCTACAAGTGGATCTGCAGCCGCGGCAAGGTGGTGGCGCGCGACGACCAGGGCAATGCGCTGCGCATGATCGGCACCACCACCGACATCACCGAGGTCAAGCTGCTGACCGGCAAGCTGCGCAAGAGCAGCCAGCTGTTGGCCGACCTGACCAGCGAGATTCCCGGCATGGCGTTCCAGTACCGCGTGCCGCCCGGGGCGGACGGTTATTTCACCTACGTCAGCGAAGGCTCGCGCGAGACTTACGGGCTGGCGCCCGAGCAGTTGCTGGAAGAGGCGGCGGCGATCGAGAGCATCATGCATCCCGATGATCTGCCGCTCTACAAGGCCTCGCTGGAGGCGATCGCCGGCGGCGCCGCGCACTGGCGCCTGGAATATCGCGTCATGCCGCCCGGCCTTGGCATGCGCTGGCTGCGCGGCCATGCGCGTCCGCGCCGCCTGGATGACGGCAGCGTGCTGTGGCATGGCTTCATCAGCGACGTGAGCGAGAGCAAGGCGATCGAGCTGGAGTTGCAGGAGTTCGCGCTGACCGACTTCCTCACGCAGCTGCCCAACCGCCGCTATTTCATGCGGCGGCTGGAAGAAGAGCACGGCCGCCTGCAGCGCAGCCCGGAGGGGCGCGCGGCCATCCTGATGTGCGACCTCGATCATTTCAAGGTGGTCAACGATACCTACGGCCACGCCGTGGGCGACCTGGTGCTGAAGAACTTCGCCGCAGTGCTCAAGGCGCAGCTGCGCAAGAGCGATACCGTGGGGCGTTACGGGGGAGAGGAGTTCGCCGTGATCCTGGCCGACGCCGATGCCGTGGTGGCGTCAGGGTTCGCCGAGCGGCTGCAGCGCGGCTTCGCGGCCCAGCCTTTGCAGCTGGAGGGCAAGGCCGTCGCGGTCACGCTGTCGATCGGCATCGCCATCATGCACGCCGGCTCGGCGTGCCAGGAGACGGTGCTGCGCGAGAGCGACGACGCGCTCTATCGCGCCAAGGCGAACGGGCGCAACCGTTTCGAGATTGCGCCCGCTGCTGTCTGACGTTGTCCGGCATTGTCCGGATTGTCCGGTTTTGCCCGGCTTCACCTGACCGCCGCGCGGCCGTCCTTCACTGTTTCATGCCGCTCAGCGTTTCTGGTACTGGCTCTTGCCGAACAGCAGGTCCTTGGCCTTGTCGTCGGTGAGCGGCTTGCGCTTGTCGGCCAGCACGGTCACGCCGCGCTGCACTGCCGGACGCGCGCTGATGGCGTCGAACCAGCGCTGCACGTTCGGGTAATCGGCCAGGTCGATGCCCTGGTTCTTGTGCGAGCGGGTCCAGGGGAAGCTGGCGATGTCGGCGATGGTGTATTCGTCGCCGGCCAGGTAGGCGTGCTTGGCCAGCTGCTTGTCCATCACCTGGTAGAGGCGCTTGGCTTCGTTGCTGTAGCGGTTCACCGCATACTCGATCTGCTCCGGCGCGTACAGGCGGAAATGGTGCGCCTGGCCCAGCATCGGCCCCAGGCCGCCCATCTGGAACATCACCCATTGCAGCACTTCATATTTTTCGCGGTCGGTATTGCCGAGCAGGCGGCCGGTCTTGCCCGCCAGGTAGATCAGGATGGCGCCCGACTCGAACAGCGAGATCGGCTGGCCGTCCGGACCGTCGGGATCGACGATGGCGGGGATCTTGTTGTTCGGGGAGATCTTCAGGAATTCCGGCGTGAACTGGTCGCCCGCGCCGATATCGATGGCGTGCGCGGTGTAGGGCAGGCCGCATTCTTCCAGCATGATGTGAACCTTGTGGCCGTTGGGCGTGGCCCAGCTGTAGACGTCGATCATGTGTGTCCTTGTTTGCGTTGATCCGGTGGTATGGGGCACCTGCGAGGGCTGCCGTCAGGGGAGCGGTGCAATTTTTTCGCCCGGCTAGTGTAGCGGAAGGGCGCGCGGGCTGCAGGCGCGGCGGCGGCGCGGGCGCAGCAGATTGGCGCCGCCGTGGAGCGGTTGAGCGGAGCCGGGATCAGGCGCGGCGGGCGGCCAGGCGGCGCTTTTCGCCGTTGAAGTGCTGTTCCAGGCTTTGGCCGCGCGCATCGCGCAGCATCTCCTTCAACAGCTCGGTGGCCTGGGGCGAAGCGCTGCCTTGCGCCGCGAGGTGCTCGGCCCAGGCCAGCGCTTCCTGCAGGGCCCGGCCGTCGGCGGCGAGGCGATTGACGATGCCGGCCGCGTGCAGCCGCTGCGCGCCCAGCGGCGCGGGATCCAGGTGCAGTTCGGCCAGCAGCGCCGGCGGCAAGGCCTGCGCCAGCAGCCAGGTGGCGCCGCCGGTGGCCCATGTGCCCTGCTGGGCAGGCGTCAGGGCAAACTGCGCCTGGCGGGTGGCGACCACCAGGTCGCAGGCCAATGCCAGCGCCAGGCCGGCGTCTGCGGCCAGGCCGTCCACCGCGGCGATCACCGGCTTGCGATAACTGCGCAGCATGTCGACCAGGCTGTGCAGGCTTTCCAGCGCCTGCAGGCGGCCGGGCGCATCCTGCGGCAGTTCCATGCCCTGGCTGAACTGGCTGCCTTCGCCGGCCAGCACCACCGCGCGCACCGAGTCGTCGCGGTCGACGGCCGACAGCGTTTCGATGGCGGCCGTCAGCATGGAGGGATCCAGCGCGTTGCCGCGACCGGGGTTGGACAGGGTGATGCTCAGGATGGCGTCGTGGCGCGCGGCCTTGAGTTCTGCGGTCATGGTCGGGTGTTCTGTTCTTGTTGCGCCCCGGGTTCTTCGGGCCGGGTGATGATAGCAAAGCGTGGTTCCGGCGTCGTCCGCCTTGCCCCGCCCGCAATAAAAAAGGCGTCCTCGGACGCCTTTTTTACGCATGCCGCCAGATCAGAGCTTGGCCAGGCGATCCAGCGCCAGGCGCAGCGTCTCGTCCTTCTTGGCGTAGCAGAAGCGCACGATGCCGGATTCCTTGGGCGTGTTGTAGAAGGCCGAGACCGGGATCGCCGCCACGCCGATTTCGGTGGTCAGCCATTTGCAGAACTCGGCTTCGGACAGCTCCGAGATCGCGCCGTACTTCACGCACTGGAAGTAGGTGCCTTCCGAGGGCAGCAGCTCGAAGCGGGTGTTCTTGAGGCCGTCGCGGAACAGGTCGCGCTTCTTCTGGTAGAAGGCCGGCAGGTCCAGATAGGGGGCCGGATCCTTCATGTAGGCGGCCAGGCCGTATTGCACCGGGGTGTTGACGGTGAACACGTTGAACTGGTGCACCTTGCGGAATTCCGCCGTCATCGCCGCCGGGGCCGCCACGAAGCCGACCTTCCAGCCGGTGACGTGGTAGGTCTTGCCGAAGCTGGAGTTGATGAAGGTGCGCTGCGCCAGTTCCGGGTGACGCGCCAGCGATTCATGCGGGGCGCCGTCGTAGACCATGTGCTCGTAGACCTCGTCGGACAGGATCAGGATGTCGGTGCCGCGCACGATGTCGGCCAGCGCGGCCACGTCGGCGGCCTTCATCACGGTGCCGGTCGGATTGTGCGGGGTGTTGACCATGATCATGCGGGTCTTGGGCGTGACGGCCGCTTTGACCTTGTCCCAGGGGATGCTGTAGCCGCGCTGGTCGACGGTCATCTGCACGAACACGGGAATGCCGCCGGCCAGTTCGATGGCCGGCACGTAGCAGTCGTACACCGGTTCGATGACGATCACCTCGTCGCCCGCATGCACCGCGCACAGCACCGAGGTCAGGATGCCCTGGGTGGCGCCGGCGGTGACGGTGATCTCGGTGAGGGGATCGTAGCGGTGGCCGTAGAGTTTCTCGACCTTGTCGGCGATGGCCTCGCGCAGGACCTGCACGCCGGCCATCGGCGGATACTGGTTCAGGCCGTCCTGCATGGCGTTGGTGACGGCCTGGACCAGCGACGGGTCGCAGTTGAAATCGGGGAAGCCCTGGCCGAGGTTGACCGCGCCCTTTTCGCTGGCGAGCGCGGACATGACGGTGAAGATGGTGGTGCCGACGTTGGGCAGTTTGGTGACGATGTTAGCGGTGCTCATTGCTGCGGCCTGATCCTGATGGTGTTTCGCAAGGCCGATATTTTAGCCGGATTCGCCGCCGGCGATTTTTGCGCTGCGTCAGGAACCGCGCTTCAGGCTTTCGCCATGAAGGCATCGGCGCGCCAGTGCTGCGGGGCGACGATGGAAAACATGCCCTGGCGCAGGGTGCGCTTGCCCAGCTTCAGCACCGCCTTGTCCTTGCTCACCAGCACGTGGGCGCGGCATTGCAGGGCGAGTTCCAGGAACTTCTGGTCGTCGCGGTCGGTGCACAGCGGCAGGCCGAAGGTGTTGACCTCGGCCAGCGGCAGGCATTGCAGCAGGCGGTCGAATTCGCCGCACAGGGCGGCCTTGTCCGGCACGCGCGGCGACAGGTGCGGGTAGTCCAGCACGGCCATCCATTCGGCCCGGCAGTCTTCGCGGGTGTAGGCGTCCACGCTGCGGTCCTGCAGCGCCTGCATCAGCGCGTTCCAGCGCGGATCGCGGAACACGAACAGGTCGAGGCAGACATTGGTGTCGAGCACCAGCCGCTGGCGCTCGCCGTCGGCGGGCGCGGGCTGGGTCGAAGAGGTCAGGGAGGCGTCGGTGAAGGGTGTTGCCGAAATGCTCATTGAATCGGAATCAGGAAAATCTAGTTGTCGATGCCGCGGTTGTCGGCCGGCGGCATGCCTTGCGGCGCGAAGATATTGCCGCTTTCCAGCGCATCATACCCCTGGTCGGTGACGCGCCAGAAATTATGCATGTCCACCGCCGCCAGGCCGCGGTCGTGCAGCAGGCGCAGGTGATGCAGGATCAGCTCCGGCGCCATCTGGCCGGGCAGGGCGGACTGGATCTTTTCCACGTCGCCGTAGATGGTGCCGAACGACGCCAGCTGTTTCAGGATTTCGCCCATCAGGGCCTTGTCTCGTTTCATGGTCTTCTCCTTGCCGGGGCGGCATGGCTGCTGCAATCGGGATATTGTGGTTTTGGCAATCCCGACAATATCAATGTAGTCCTTCAAGGCGTTGACCGCAAAGCGCGCCGCAAGTGCCTGTGGCGTTGGCCGCGTCTTTGTATTGATTAACGGCAAGCGCCGCCGCCCACTTGAGCGTTTTCGCGCCCGGCCGAAAAAACAGCCCCGCGGGCGGGGCTGGCGATGCGGTTTGCCGGCTGCTCAGAACTGTTCCCAGGAGCCGCCGTCGTCGTCGGGCATGGACTTGGGTTCGGACTTCTTCGGCGGCAGCGCCGGCGCCTTGGCGGGCGCCTGCCTGATGGCAGGGGCGGCCGGCGCAGCAGTTGCGGCAGCAGCTTTGGGGGCCGGTTTCGGCGCCGGCCTGGCTGCGGCCGACGGGCGGGGCGCTTGCGTCGCGCCGGCGGCGTGGCTGCGGTCCAGCTTGAATACGCTGACCAGCTCGGCCAGCTTTTCGGCCTGGTCCTGCAGCGAACCTGCCGCGGCGGCGGCTTGCTCCACCAGCGCGGCGTTCTGCTGTGTCACTTCGTCCATCTGCGTGATGGCGATATTGACCTGCTCGATGCCGTCGCTCTGCTCCGAGCTGGCAGCGGTGATCTCGCCGACGATGTCGGTCACCCGGCGCACGCTGGCGACCACTTCGGTCATGGTGGTGCCGGCTTGCTCGACCAGCTTGCTGCCGGTGTCGACCTTGGCGACCGAGTCGTCGATCAGGGCCTTGATTTCCTTGGCGGCGGCGGCCGAACGCTGGGCCAGCGAGCGCACCTCCGACGCCACCACGGCAAAGCCGCGGCCCTGTTCGCCGGCGCGCGCGGCTTCCACCGCCGCGTTCAAGGCCAGGATGTTGGTCTGGAACGCAATGCCGTCGATCACCGCGATGATGTCGACGATCTTGCGCGAGGATTCATTGATGGCGCCCATGGTGTCGACCACCTGGCCGACCACGCTGCCGCCCTGCACCGCGACGTCGGACGCGGAATTGGCCAACTGGTTGGCCTGGCGCGCGTTGTCGGCGTTCTGCTTGACGGTGGAGGTCAGTTCTTCCATGGCCGAGGCGGTTTCTTCCAGCGAGCTGGCCTGCTGCTCGGTGCGTGAGGAGAGGTCGAGGTTGCCGCTGGCGATTTCGCGCGAGGCGGTGCTGATGGTGTCGGTGCCCTGGCGCACCTGGCTGACGATGCGCAGCAGGCTGTCGTTCATGGCCTTGAGCGACTGCATCAGGCGGCCGGTTTCATCGCGTCCGGCGGGTTTGATGTCGACCGTCAGGTCGCCGTCGGCCACGCGCTGGGCAACGTGCATGGCGTCCTGCAGCGGGCGCGAGACGATGCGCGCGACCCAGGTCGCCAGCAGCAGGCCCAGGCCGATGCAGCAGGCCAGGATGATGATGATCATGGTGCGCGAATTCTCGTAGCGGACCTGGGCCTCCTTGTCGGTGGCGTCGGCGGCGTCGACGTTGAGCTTGACCACCTTGTCCATGGTGTCGAACAGGCGCAGGTAGACCGGCGTCACTTCCTTGATCAGCACTTCGCGCGCCTCATCAATCTTTTGCTCGCGCACGCGCGCGGCGACCGTCTGGTGCATCTTGACGAAGGTCGCCAGGTCGGCCTTGATCGCGTTGAAGTAGCCCTTTTCCACTTCGGTGTCGGTGAGTGGGGCGTATTTGTCCAGCGCGGCATTGAGCACGCCCAGTTGATCGGAGATGATCTTCTCGTTGTTGTCGACGTTGCCTTCGTTGCCCGGCAGCAAATGCTGGAGCTGGACCGTGCGTATGCGCGCCAGCGCCACCTTGGCTTCCAGCGGGTAGCGCACGCTGGGCAGGGAGTCGGTGGCGATGTCGGTCGACGCCTGGTTGACCTTGGCCAGCTGCACGATGGAGAACACGCCCTGGACGGCGGTCAGCAGCAGGATGGCGGTGAAGGTAATGAGCAGTTTGCGGGCGATGCGCAGGTCGTAGAACCAGTTCATGGTTATTTCCCTTCGGTCGATGGAGTTGGGGCACCTCGTTCATGCGGGCAGGGGACGGCCTGCATGGATTGCCGGCTCAGTGTAGAAGTCTGCGGCGCACGGCAAAGGGCGCAATAGCGCGGTCTTTGCGCGGCAAATTGGCGTATCGCGGCCACTCGCGCCGCCCGGCCGCGCGCAATGGACGAGCTTTCGGTATCATTGCGCGAACCTGTTGATTGGATGAAATCCCATGCTGATTGTTTTGTCTCCCGCCAAGTCGCTCGACTACGATACGCCGCCCACCACCGATGTCCACACCACGCCCGCCTTCATCCCCCGTTCGGCCGAGCTGATCGAGGTGCTCAAGACATTGTCGCCGGCCGATATCGGCAGCCTGATGGGCATTTCCGACCAGTTGTCGGTGCTGAACGTGAACCGCTATGCCAGCTGGTCGCGCAAGTTCACGGCAAAGAATTCCAAGCAGGCCGTGCTGGCCTTCAACGGCGACGTCTACGAAGGGCTGGACGCGTCTTCCTTGAGCGCCAAGCAGCTGGACTACGTGCAGGCTCACGTGCGCATTCTCTCCGGCCTGTACGGCATGCTGCGCCCGCTGGACCTGATGCAGCCCTACCGCCTGGAAATGGGCACCAAGCTGGCCAATCCGCACGGCAAGGACCTGTATGCCTTCTGGGGCGGCGAGGTGACCGAGGCGATCAACGGCGAGCTGGCCGCGCAAAAGGCGCCGGTGCTGGTGAACCTGGCCTCGGAAGAGTATTTCAAGGTGGTCAAGCCCAAGCTTCTGAAGGCCAAGGTGATCTCGCCGGTGTTCGAAGACTGGAAGGGCGGCAAGTACAAGATCATCTCGTTCTACGCCAAGCGCGCACGCGGCCTGATGGCGCGCTACGCGGCGCTGAAGAACATCAGCCAGCCGGAAAAGCTCAAGGGCTTCGACCTGGAGGGCTATGCGTTCGCCGAAGAGGCGTCCACCGAGAGCAGCTGGGTGTTCCGCCGCAAGCTGGCCGCCTGAGGCCGGCTCAGGCAAGGCCGCGCGCGATGTTGCAGCGGCAATGAAAAAGCCCCGCATCGCGGGGCTTTTTCATGTCTTGCGGCAAGATCCTCGGATTACCAGATCTTCCACCAGGGTTTTTCCTTCTGCTTCGGGCCGCCTGCGTACCAGGGGCTGTTCGGGTAGTTGGCCTTGATGACGCGCTCGGTGTCGTCACGCAGCTTGGTCTGGCCCAGCGCGTCGTAGGAACGCATCAGGATGAACAGCGCCTCTTCGTTGGCCGGCGCGTCCGGGTATTGCTTGATGGCGGCCTGGGCGCGGTTGGCGGCCGAGACGTAGGCGCCGCGGCGGTAGTAGTAGTTGGCCACGTGCACGTCGTACTGCGACATCGCGTTGACCAGGTACTTCATGCGCGCGACGGCGTCGGGCGTGTACTTGCTCTCAGGAAAACGTTCGGCCAGCAGCTTGAAGGAGTCGAACGCGTCGCGCATCGCCTTGGGGTCGCGCTCGGTGTTGTCCTGGTCGGTAAAGGTGTCGAAGATGCTGGTGCGGTCGTTGAAGTTGATCAGCCCGCGCAGGTAGTACATGTAGTCGACGTTGGGGTGGTTCGGGTGCAGCTTGATGAAGCGGTCCACCGCGGCCAGGCCTTGCGCCTGGTCATTCTGGCGGTAGTAGGCGTAGGCGACGTCCATCTGCGCCTGCTGGGCATAAGTGCCGAACGGATAGCGCGATTCCAGCTTTTCGAAATACTTGATTGCCTTGTCGTAGCCGCCGGCGTTCAGTTCGTCCTTGGCTTCCGAGTATAATTTCGAGGCAGACCAGCCAACCGTCTCGTCCTTTTGTTCCGGCAACAGACCGCAAGCCGTGAGCGACAGGGCAAAGCCGACGGTGATGAACTTCAATAAGATTTTGTGCATGACTCTAATGTACTTGTCTGAATGCTTACCGTTTTTGCTTGTCAGGCGCGCGCGCCTTTCCGGGCTGGCTGCACGGTTATCCGAATTTCAATCCGCCCGATCCGGCGATTATAGCTGATGTCACGTAAGAAACCCCCTCAGATTACAAATGCCGAGCAGGCTGTAAAGACAGACCTGCCGGAGTCCGAAGAATTCGCCGAAGGCGAGGACGCGTCCGAAGAATCAGGCACCGGCCTGGAGCCCATTTCCCTGCGCCTGGGCGATGAAGTCATCGGCCAGCGCCTGGACAAGGTGCTCTCCGGCCTGATCCCCGAATTTTCCCGCAGCCGCATCCAGCAATGGATCGAAGAAGGCCACGTGACCGTCGACGGCGCGCCCGCCAAAGCCAAGATGACCATGCTGGGCGACGAGCGGGTGGAAGTGGCGCCGCAGTCGTCCCCGCAGGACCACGCCTACGGCCCCGAGCCGATGGCGCTGGACATCCTGCATGACGACAAATCCATCATCGTCCTCAACAAGCCGGCCGGCCTGGTGGTGCACCCCGCCGCCGGCAACTGGAGCGGCACGCTGCTCAACGGGCTGCTGCATCATTGCCCGCAGTTGGCCAATGTGCCGCGCGCGGGCATCGTGCACCGCCTGGACAAGGAGACCAGCGGCCTGATGGTGGTGGGCAAGACCCTGGCCGCCCAGACCGACCTGGTGCGCCAGTTGCAAAAGCGCAGCATGAAGCGCCAGTACCTGGCGCTGGTGTGGGGCCTGCCGCAGCTGTCGGGCACCGTCAACGCGCCGATGGCGCGCCATCCGCGCGACCGCATCAAGATGGCGGTATCCCAGAGCATGATCGCCAAGCCGGCGGTGACGCACTATCGCCGCCTGGCGACCGGCGAGATCGACCGCAAGCCGGTCAGCCTGGTGCATTGCCGCCTGGAGACCGGGCGTACCCACCAGATCCGCGTGCACCTGCAGTCGCTGGGCTTCTCGCTGGTGGGCGACGCGCTGTACGGCAAGCCGCACCTGATGCCGGTGTTCCCGCGCCAGGCCCTGCTGGCCGCGCGCCTGGGACTGGTGCATCCGACCTCGGGCAAGTTCCGCCAATGGGCGGCGCCGCTGCCGGAAGACATCGTCGAGCTGCTCCGGCGCGCCGGCATCGATCCGGCGCTGGCGGTGGTGCCGGAAATGTCCGAAGAGCCGGATCCCGTGACCGGAGAGGCGGACGACGAGGACGACGAATATTGAAAGCGAGCCCATGGAGCTGCTGATTCCGCAATGGAACGCGCCCGACAACGTCGGCGCCCTGACCACGCTGCGCGCCGGCGGCCACAGCCCGCATCCCTATGATGACGGGCAGGGCGGGCCGGGCCTGAACCTGGGCGTGCATGTGGACGACGATCCGGCGCTGGTGGCGCAGAACCGGGCGCTCCTGCGTCGCCTGCTGCCGCAGGAGCCCGCGTGGCTGTCGCAGGTGCATGGCGTGACCGTGCTGGATGCGGCCGCGCTGCCGCCGGGCGCACAGGCCGACGGTTGCGTGAGCGACACCCCGGGCGCGGTGTGCGTGATGATGACGGCGGACTGCCTGCCGGTCCTGTTCTGCGACCGCGCCGGCAAGGTGGTGGGCGCGGCGCATGCCGGCTGGCGCGGGTTGGCCGCGGGCGTGCTGGAGAACACCGTGGCGGCGATGCGCGCGCGCGGCGCCCAGGACATCATGGCCTGGCTGGGGCCGGCGATCGGCCCTGACCGTTTTGAAGTCGGCGCCGAGGTGCGCGACGAGTTCCTGCGGCACGACGCCGCTGCCGCCGGGGCTTTTCGTCCTTATGAGGGCAGGCCGGGCAAATTCCTCGCCGACATCTACCTGCTGGCCCGCATGCGCCTGGCGGCGGTCGATGTGAACGAGGTGACCGGCGGCGGCTTGTGCACCGTCGGCGATACGCGCTTCTATTCGTATCGGCGCGACAAGACGACCGGGCGCATGGCGTCCCTGGTGTGGCTCAAGTCATGACGCGGTCTGAACGCTGATTGCTGATTGCAGATCCGCGCTGCGGATGCACGATGGAAATGGCGGCCCTTGCACGGGCCGCCGTTTTTTTTGTCTCGTCGCCCCGCGCTTACGCGCGTCGTTGCGGGTGCGCCTGCAAGGCCTGGATCAGTTCGCGCGTGTGGCCGGGCAAGCCGTCCAGGCCGCGCACGCAGATCAGCAGCTGGCGCCGGCTCCAGGCGTCCGACAGCGGGATGGCGCGGATCTCCATGTGCGGCGCGCAGGCGTGGGCCGCGGTCTCGGGAATGATGGCCACGCCGACCTGCTGCTCGACCATGCGGCAGATGCCGTCGAAGCTGCGCAGGCGCACGCGGTATTGCAGCCGGCGACCCACGCGCGTGGCATGGCCGGACAAATGCTGCTGCAGGGCGCTGTCGCCGGACAGGCCGACGAAGTCTTCGTCCAGCAGCTCGCTGAAACCCACGCTCTTGCGCTTGGCCAGCGGATGTTTCTTCGCCAGCACCGCCACCAGATGATCCTGGCGGAAAGGGAAGGTCTGCAACGGGCCGGCGTCGGTGGAGTCGGCGATGATGCCGACGTCGGCGATGCCGTCGACGACCGCCTGGACCACTTCGTAACTGAGCTTTTCTTCCAGTTCGATGTCGGTGTGCGGATGGCGCGCCAGGAAGGCCGCCAGCACTTCGGGCAGGAACTCGGTCATGGCCGAGGTATTGCACAGCAGGCGGATGTGGCCTTTCAGGCCTTGCGCGTACTGGCCCAGCTCGTCGCGCAGCTGCTCCATCTGCTGGCCCATCATGCGCGCGTGGTGCGCCAGGGCGCGGCCGGCGTCGGTAGTCTGCACGCCGCGCCGGCCGCGTTCCAGGAGCGCCGCTCCCAGCGCGTCTTCCATATTGCGGATGCGGGCGCTGGCCGAGGCCAGCGCCATGTGGGCGCGCGCGGCGCCGGCGGTGATGCTGCCGGTCTCCACGATGTGCAGGAAGAGCCGCAGGTCGGAAAGGTCGAATCGGTTGCTCATGGCGGTCAGAGTGGTCAGCCTTCGTTCATGCCGAAGGCTGGCTAAGTGTATTCCACATTTTCAGGCCGCGCGAGGACTGGCAGACTGTGCGCATTCCAATTCGGCAGCACGCTGCCTTTTCCGGTTTCGCCATGCAATCCGTCCTTACTTTCATGAACATGAATGCCGCCGTGCTGGCGGCGTGCCTCGGCGTCTTCCTGCTCGCCGGCTTCGTCAAGGGCGTCATCGGCCTGGGCCTGCCGACGGTGGCGGTGGGGCTCCTGAGCCTGGTGATGCCGCCGGTGCAGGCGGCCGCGTTGCTGATTGTGCCTTCGATGGTGACGAATGTATGGCAGTTGCTGGCCGGCGGCGCCTTCCTGGCGCTGGCGCGCCGGCTGTGGGCCATGCTGGCCGGCATCGTGGTGGGCACCCTGGCCGGCAGTGGTTTCATGGGCGCCGACGGCGGCCGCCGCGCGATCATCGCGCTGGGCGTGGCGCTGGTGTTGTATGCGGCCGCGGGCCTGGCGTCGTTCAAGTTTTCGGTGCCGGCGCAACGCCAGAAATGGTGGTCGCCCGTCGTCGGCGTGGCGACCGGACTGGTCACCGCCGCCACCGGCGTGTTCGTGATTCCGGCCGTGCCTTACCTGCAGGCCCTCGACCTGGACCGGGATGAACTGATCCAGGCGTTGGGTTTGTCCTTCACCGTGTCGACCGCCGCGCTGGCCGTCAACCTGGGGCAGGGCGGCGCCTTCGGCGGCGGCGTTGCGGGCGCCTCCGCGGTGGTGCTGCTGCCGGCCTTGCTGGGCATGTTCATCGGCACCTGGGTGCGCGGCAAGGTCAAGGCGCAGACGTTCCGTCGCTGCTTCTTCGTCGGACTGCTGCTGTTGGGGCTGCACCTGGCTTCGCACATCGTGGAGTAGGCGATGATGGGTGTCTATGGCGTTCCCCGCGGATGGAACATCGAAGGGCCGCGCCTGCTGCAGCAGGACGAGGTGCATGTCTACGCTTACGTGAACGGCCAGATGATAGGCATGCTTGACTGCGAGTTACGTAGCGGCGGCGTGCAGTTACGTATGGCCTATGTGTCGCCGCCGTGGCGCGGGACCAAGGTCTTGCGCGACATGCTGGCGGCGCTGAAAGGGCGCTACAGCGAGATCGCGGTGGTGCGCGCGGGCAGGCGCTGAGTCGCCGTCGGCGGCCTCATGATGCATTGCGCAAGCCGCGCCGCGACAGGCCCGGCGCGATCACCGGCATGGTGCGCAGGATCCCCCCTGATGGCGACTGCGCGATGTCCCGGCGCGCATGCGCAGCCCTTAGCCGGCGGGCTTGTCGGCGGCCGGATCGCTTTGCTTGTGCTCGCATTTCTCCTGCTCGTCAATTGCCGACTCTTCCTTGCGGGAGGCTTTCGTTTTCTCCATTTTTTGTCGATTCCGCTTGCGTTGCGGCGTACCCATCAGGTATAAAACGATGGTCAAGGGAAATACGCCGTACAGCAGGAAGGTGGTCACTCCGGCGACCGCAGACTGTTCGGTGATCGACATCATGAAGACGACGTAAAGCCATGCGATAGCGATGATGTACATGGTGGTGCGCGGCGTCGAGACAAACCGTAAAGATACGCGAAAATTGCAGATCCGAGCATGAACAAGCAGAATCCGCAGCACACCTCCCCCGATGTATCCGCATGGCTGGCGCAGATGTCCGACCCGAAGTTCTGGACCTCATTGCAGTCACAATTCCAATCCCAGTTCGAGCAGATTCAGCCGCAGCTGAAATCGTTTTCCGCCATGGCCATGCCGCCGGCTGCCGGGCAGTTCGATCCGGGCTCGCTGGTCAAGCAGTTGGGCGATCTGGGCGCAACCCTGGATCCGGCCGATATGGTCCGGCTGCAGCAGGACTATGCGCAGCAGTTCTCCGAGCTCTGGCAATCGACGATCTCCTCGAAGACGCCCGCCATTACCGATCGCCGCCTGTCGGCGCCGGCCTGGCAGGAGAATCCCTACTTCGCGTTTCAGGCTGCGGCCTACCAGCTGAACTCCCGTTTCCTGTTGTCCCTGGCCGATGCGGTGAAGGGCACCGACAAGGTGCGCCACAAATTGCGTTTTGCGGTGCAGCAAATGATCGACGCGATGTCGCCCGCCAACTTCCTGGCGACCAACCCGGTCGCCCAGCAGAAGATCATCGAAACCCGCGGCGAGAGCCTGACCAAGGGCATCGCCCAGTTGCTGGCCGACCTGCAGAAGGGCCATGTCTCGCAGACCGATGAAACCGCCTTCGAAGTCGGCCGCGATGTCGGCGCCAGCGAAGGCGCGGTGATCTACGAGAACGAGCTGTTCCAGCTGATCCAGTACAAGCCGCTGACCAAGACCGTGCACGCGGTGCCGCTGCTGATCGTGCCGCCGTGCATCAACAAGTTCTACATCCTCGACCTGCAGCCGCAGAACTCCCTGGTGCGCTACACGGTGGAGCAGGGACATACCGTATTCCTGATTTCCTGGCGCAACGCCGACGCCTCCCTGGAGGGCGCGACCTGGGACCAGTACGTGGACGACGCCGTGGTCAAGGCCATCCACATCGCCCAGGAAGTCAGCAAGCAGCCGCAGATCAATGCGCTGGGCTTCTGCGTCGGCGGCACCATCCTGTCGTGCGCCCTGGCCCTCTTGGCCGCGCGCGGCGAGGATCCGGTGTCCAGCCTGACGCTGCTGACCACCTTCCTGGATTTCGTCGACACGGGCGCCATCGACGTCTATATCGATGAAGTGCAACTGGCCATGCGCGAACAGATGATCGGCAAGCGCGGCCTGATGGCGGGGCGCGATTTCTCCAGCGCCTTCTCCAGCCTGCGTCCCAACGACCTGCTGTGGAACTACGTCGAATCCAACTACCTCAAGGGCGAGGCGCCGACCGCGTTCGACCTGCTGTACTGGAATGCGGACAGCACCAATCTGCCGGGCCCGATGTTCTGCTACTACCTGCGCCACATGTACCTGGAGAACGCGCTCAAGGATCCGGGCCGCCTGACCGTCGCCGGGGAGAAGATCGACTTGCGCAAGATCACCGCGCCGGCCTTCATCTATGCCTCGCGCGAAGACCACATCGTGCCGTGGAAGTCGGCCTATGCCTCGGTGGCGCTGATCAACGCGTCCAAGCGTTCCAACAACCGTTTCGTGCTGGGCGCCTCGGGCCACATCGCCGGCGTCATCAACCCGGCTTCCAAGAACAAGCGCAATTACTGGATCAACGACAAGCTGGAAGCCGATCCCGATGCATGGTTCGCCAGGGCCAAGGAGCATCCGGGCAGCTGGTGGACCGAGTGGGCGGCTTTCCTGGCCAAGCATGGCGGGCGCAAGGTGGCCGCGCCCAAGCAGGCCGGAGCGGCCAAATACAAGGCGATCGAGCCCGCGCCGGGACGCTACGTCAAGGTGAAGGCCGACCAGGTCGCCTGAGGCCGGCGGCGCGAACTGAAATAGTGCAGCCGGACGCAGAAGCCGGCGTTGAAGAAGCAGTATGGCAATGCGGCACGGCTGCGGCGGCGAAAGGTCGCGGGCCTGGCGCAGGGCTCAAAGGCCGCGACCGGCCTGCCGGGAATCCGGCAAATGCGGGCGCAGACCAGACGCGAGAGAGGGGAGACAGTGCAGTACCCCAAGTACCCTATAGAGCGTCAAACGCTCAACTACCATCCACACTAGGAGGCATGACAATGAGCAAGCGTATCGCATATGTGACAGGCGGCATGGGTGGTATCGGAACCGCCATCTGCACGCGTCTGTGCAAGGACGGCTACACCGTGGTGGCCGGGTGCGGCCCGAATTCGGCGCGCAAGGACAAATGGCTGGCGACCATGCGCGAGCAGGGTTTCGACATCCACGCGTCCGAAGGCAACGTCTCCGACTGGGAGTCCACCAAGGCTGCTTTCGAGAAGGTGCGCGCGGAAATCGGTGAAGTCGACATCCTAGTCAACAACGCCGGCATCACCCGCGACGGCCAGTTCCGCAAGATGAGCAAGGCCGACTGGGATGCGGTGATCGACACCAACCTGAACTCGCTGTTCAACGTGACCAAGCAGGTCATCGACGGCATGGTCGAGCGCGGTTTCGGGCGCGTCATCAACATCTCGTCGGTGAACGGCCAGAAGGGCCAGTTCGGCCAGACCAACTACTCCACCGCCAAGGCCGGCATCCACGGCTTTACGATGGCGCTGGCGCAGGAAGTGGCGACCAAGGGCGTCACCGTCAACACCGTCTCGCCGGGCTACGTCGGTACCGACATGGTGCGCTCGATTCGTCCGGAAGTGCTGGAGAAGATCGTCTCCGGGATCCCCGTCAAGCGCCTGGGCGAGCCGGAGGAAATCGCCTCCATCGTCGCCTGGATCGCCTCCAGCGAAGGCGGTTACGCGACCGGCTCCGACTTCTCGCTCAACGGCGGCCTGTACATGGGCTGATGAAGTCGCTGCGGCCGGGCCGGATGGCCGGGCCGCAGCAAAAAATGCTGCAGCGGGAAACCAGGGTTCGTGCTGCAGCATTTTTTGCGAGGGTTCATTCCCCGCATTGCAATAATGGCTTGCCCGCTACCACTCTTTCCCCCCTATAATGTCCGGCATGCTGCCCTGCAAAAGCGGAGCGGCATCGCGCCGGAACGACGGGCGTGCAAGCAGCAAAAAGCATGAGCAAAAGAAGTGAGGAAGAGGACAATCCAATGTCCCGGACGCCTGCGGGCTGGGAGCGGTAACTGAAGCGGCCCGCAATCGCTGCAAACAATAGCCGGCACAACGGCTGAAAAAGAGAGACTGGACTTCAGATGACCAATGCAAAAAATTCGGCCGATCGCCTGATCAAGAAATACCCCAATCGCCGTCTTTACGATACCCAGACCAGTTCCTACATCACCTTGACCGACGTCAAGCAGCTGGTGCTGGATAACGAGGAATTCACCGTGGTCGACGCCAAGAGCGGCGACGACCTGACCCGCAGCATCCTGCTGCAGATCATCCTGGAAGAAGAGTCGCACGGCGTGCCGATGTTCTCCAGCGGCGCGCTGTCGCAGATCATCCGCTACTACGGCCATGCGATGCAGGGCATGATGGGCAACTACCTCGAGAAGAACATCCAGACCTTCATCGACATCCAGAACAAGCTGGCCGAAAACTCCAAGGGCTTCTACGAAGGCAAGCCCTTCAGCCCGGAGATGTGGACCCAGTTCATGAACGTCCAGGGCCCGATGATGCAGGGCATGATGAGCAACTACATCGAGCAGAGCAAGAACCTGTTCATCCAGATGCAGGAGCAGATGCAAAGCCAGACCAAGAACATGTTCGGCACCTTCCCGTTCGGCAATCCGCCCGACCAGAAGAAGTAATCTTCCGATACGGTGGATGAAAAATGCCATCCGGTATTTGCCGGATGGCATTTTTTTTGACGCGATTTTTGACGCGCTTCCGGCATCTCCCGCCGGCGCGCAGGCCGCAGCCTGATCGGGACCCATTCGCGAAAAACCGGCCACCGACCGGATGCGCTTGTCGCGCGGCAGCACAATGAGGGCGGAAGATGGCATCAATTGGCGGCTGCTGGCCGGTACGATGTACAATAGCGCCCTGATTTTTAAAGCTTTTTTCGATTCCAGCCAGTTTCTTCAGCCAGTCCGCCATGTCCAACGCCTCCTCTCCCAATACCCCGGCCCTGCCCAAGGTCGGTTTCGTTTCCCTCGGCTGCCCCAAGGCGCTGGTCGATTCCGAGCAGATCCTGACCCAGCTGCGCGCCGAAGGTTACGACACCGCCAAGTCCTATGACGGCGCCGACCTGGTGATCGTCAATACCTGCGGCTTCATCGACGCCGCGGTTCAGGAGTCGCTGGACGCCATCGGCGAAGCCTTGAACGAGAACGGCAAGGTCATCGTGACCGGCTGCCTGGGCGCCAAGAAGGACGCCGACGGCGACGACATCATCCAGAAGATCCATCCCAAGGTGCTGGAAGTGACCGGCCCGCACGCGGTGGGCGAGGTGATGCAGGCCGTGCACAAGCACTTGCCCAAGCCGCACGAGCCGTTCATCGACCTGGTGCCGCCCCAGGGCGTGAAGCTCACGCCCAAGCATTTCGCCTATCTGAAGATCTCCGAAGGCTGCAACCATCGCTGCAGCTTCTGCATCATCCCGTCCATGCGCGGCGACCTGGTGTCGCGCCCGATCGCCGACGTCATGCTGGAAGCCGAAAACCTGTTCAAGGCCGGCGTCAAGGAGCTGCTGGTGATCTCGCAGGACACCAGCGCCTACGGCGTGGACGTCAAGTTCCGCACCGGCTTCTGGAACGGCAAGCCGGTCAAGACCCACATGACCCAACTGGTGGGCGCGCTGGGCGAACTGGCCAAGCAGTACGGCGCATGGGTGCGCCTGCATTACGTCTATCCGTACCCGCACGTCGACCAGATCATCCCGATGATGGCCGAAGGCCTGGTGCTGCCGTACCTGGACGTGCCGCTGCAGCACGCCCATCCCGATGTGCTGAAGCGCATGAAGCGCCCGGCCAGCGGCGAGAAGAACATCGAGCGCATCCAGGCCTGGCGCGCGATGTGCCCGGACCTGACCATCCGCTCCACCTTCATCGCCGGTTTCCCGGGCGAGACCGAAGCGGAGTTCGAATACCTGCTGGACTTCCTGAAGGAAGCCGAGATCGACCGCCTGGGTTGCTTCGCCTATTCGCCGGTCGAGGGCGCCACCGCCAACAGCATCGACAACCCGGTGCCGGAAGAAGTGCGCGAAGAGCGCCGCGCGCGCGTGATGCAGCTGCAGGAAGAGATTTCCAAGAAGCGCCTGCAGGCCAAGGTCGGAAAGACGCTGCGCGTGCTGATCGATGACGTCGACCGTAACGGCGGCGTCGGCCGCACCTACTCGGACGCGCCCGAAATCGACGGCGTGGTCTACGTCAAGCCGCCGTTCGAGCCGCACCGCAAACTGGCGGTCGGCCAGTTCGTCGACGTGCGCATCACCGCCGCCGACGCCCACGACCTGTGGGGCGCCGCCGAGTGATGTCGTCCGTGCTGATCCGGCGCGCGCTGGCAGCCGCGCCGCTGTTGCTGGCCCTGCATGCCGCATCGGCCGCCACCCTGCAGCAGGAGCTGATGACGCGCGCCATGGTGCTGCGCGGGGACATTGACGGTCGCACGATCCAGCTGACGCTGCAGCCGAAAAAGAATGAAGACGGGCTGGAAGGCCGTTATTTCTTCTTCGGTGGTTCGCCCGACATCCTGGTGGCGGGCGAGGTCGAAGGCGACGACCTGGTGATGGAAGAATCGGTCAACGGCCGGGATGTGTCGGGCCAGTGGGAAGGACATCGCCAGGGCAATGCCATTACCGGAACCTGGTCCAGCGCCGACGGTTCGGTGACCAAGCCGTTTTCTCTGCAGATCCCCTGAGCGACTTCCTGCGCCCGGCGCGCATCGATGCCAGACGCGGCTGCAGAAACGGCTGCAGAAGCGGCGACCTCCCGGTCGCCGTTTTTCATTTTCCCCTCTCAACTGAACGCTGCGCGGGCATTGCTGTGCGCGTATAGTGATGTTTTTTCGCGGCGGCGGCATCGGCGCATATCGCGCGCGGTGCCCTTGCCGGTCCTACGTCTTCAGAGGCAGATTCGTGTCAGAACAAAAGAATACCCCGCAGACTTCCCTGGTCCACAGCGCCTATCGCGCCCCCGATGGTTTCGAGGCTTTTCCGGTCGGGATCCATCATGCTTCCACCGTGCTGTTTCCCAATGTCGAAGCGATGCGCTCGCGCGACTGGCGCGAGAAGCTGGGCTATACCTACGGCCTGCACGGCACGCCGACCAGCTTCGTGCTGGAAGCGCGCCTGGCCGAGATCGAGGGCGGCACTTATTGCCGCGTCACGCCCAGCGGACTGGCGGCGATCGCCATGGTCAACTTCGCCTTCCTCAAGACCGGCGACGATGTGCTGTTGCCCGACAACGTCTACGGTCCCAGCAAGGACCTGGGGCAGTGGCTGCAGCGCGACTTCAATATCACGGCGCGCTTCTATGACCCGATGATCGGCGCCGGCATCGCCGACCTGATCGAGCCCAATACCCGCCTGATCTGGACCGAGGCGCCGGGGTCGGTGTCGATGGAAGTGCCGGACATCCCGGCCATCTGCCGCGCGGCGCACGACAAGAACGTGCTGGTGGCGATCGACAATACCTGGGCCGCGGGCTTGGCGTTCAAGGCGTTCGAGCATGGCGTGGACATCGTCATGCAGGCGGTCACCAAGTACCAGTCCGGCGGTTCGGACGTGCTGATGGGCGCGGTGATCGTGCGCGAGCAGGCGCTCAACGAACAGCTGGAACTGGCGCACATGCGCCTGGGATTCGGCGTCGGCATGGATGACGTCTACCTGGTGCTGCGCAGCCTGTCGTCGATGCGGCTGCGCTTCGATGCGCACGATGCGGGGGCGCGCAAGCTCGCGGCCTGGCTCAAGGGGCGCCCGGAGATCGCGGCGGTGCTGCATCCGGCGTTCGAGGACTGTCCCGGACATGAATTCTGGAAGCGCGATTTCACCGGAGCCGGCGGTTTGTTCTCGGTGATCTTCGATGCTCGCTTCAGCGAAGAACAGACCGACCGATTCGTCGACAGCCTGCAGCTGTTCAAGATCGGCTACAGCTGGGGCGGCGCGCACAGCCTGTGCGTGCCTTACCGCATGCGCGGCATGCGCAGGCAGTGGATGAGGGAAGGGCAGCTGGTGCGCTTCAACGTCGGCCTGGAGTCACCTGAGGACCTGATACGCGATATCGAGCAGGCGCTTGCCCGCATGTGATGGAAGGGTGTGGTGGCGAAGGAGGCGCGAGAAATTCCGCAATTTTCTTGTCTGCAATTGAATTGAAGGAAATGTTGCCTCTTCTTTGCCGCTTTGGCCCAGGCTTGCCTGCTCTACAATTGCAGTTGTCATGATCCTGTTGCGCAAACGGTGTAAGCGTTTGTAAAAAGATGCAAGTTTCCGTCCCCGTTTTCAGCAAAGAACTACATTGCTGGCTGCGGGCCTTGATGCGGTTTGCGGATGAGCTAGTCGTCCGGCAGCAACATCGGGGCAAGTTATGCGGATAATTTACATCTGCGTTTATTGAGGAAAAGATAATTTTTCCGAGGGGTTTCGCAGCGGAAATTTTTTTTAGCGAAAATTTGATTTCGACCTCGAAAGTCTTTCCCCGCCTGCCTTTGTTTTTTTATTTCTTAATTTTTTTGAAATAAAATTGAGATTTTGTAAGACAAAAACCTACAAATGACTCGGTGTCGTCTCTGACGAAAAATACCGATCAAGTCTAATTTCCCGCCTTTCGCCCCCCCCTCAGAATTGGCTTGCAGTCAAGTAAATGTAACTGACTGTAAGTAGTTTCCTATTGAGGCGGGGTGCAAATGAATACCAACGACATGATGGCGGAAATCCGCGATGCCAACCTGAGCTATCTCATGCTGGCGCAGCAGATGATCCGATCCGACAAGCCGACCGCGATTTTCCGTCTCGGCATCAGCGCGGAAATCGCCGACCTGATCGAAGGTCTCTCCAACGCGCAGATCATGAAGCTGGCCGCCACCAATATGATGCTGACGCGCTTTCGTTTCGACGACGGCGCCATTCTCGGCATGCTGACGAACTACAACAAGGACAAAAGCCTGGCCCAGTCGCATGCGGCCATACTGATGGCTTGTCAGCCCAGCGAACAAATTTCGTAAAACAACAAGACGAGCAGGACCGGCGTTGCAGTACGCAGTCAACGCGCCGGAGGGGAAGACGTTGAGCACTACATAAGTTGGTCTTGGAAGTTTGAAGCCTGATTCCCGCCTACAGGTGGATGGCGGGATGGGGTCAGGCAAGAGTCATTACGAAATCATCGGGGGTAGTAACATGGCTAAGAAAAGCGTTGTGACAGAGGCGCAGGAAATTCAGTTGGCCATAGAGCTGATCAATCTGGGGGCACGCCTCCAGTTGCTGGAGTCCGAAACTTCGCTGTCGCGCGAGCGGCTGCTGAAGCTGTACAAGGAGTTGAAGGGCGTTTCGCCGCCGAAGGGCATGCTGCCGTTCTCGACGGACTGGTTCATCACCTGGCAGCCGAACATTCATTCTTCGCTGTTCATCAACATCCACAAGTACCTGATCGAGCATGCCCGCATCAGCGGCATCGAAGCGGTCATGAAGGCCTACAAGCTCTATCTGGAGCAGGTCGGCCAGACCGATTCGGGCGAGCCGGTGCTGTCGCTGACCCGCGCCTGGACCCTGGTGCGCTTCTTCGAAAGCAAGATGCTGATGACCACGCCCTGCTGCAAGTGCAGCGGCCACTTCGTCGTGCACCGCCTGGACCTGCATCAGGATTACCTGTGCGGCCTGTGCCACATGCCCTCGCGCGCCGGCAAGACCAAGAAGGCCAAGGATGCCGTGGTGGTGCCGATGCACGAGCCTGCGATGCTGCCGGTGGCCGCCTCGGCGCCGCTGGCCGCTGTGGCCTGAGGATCGTCTTGTACGCTTTTGCAGCAGGCGCCGAGCATGGACCCGCATGAGGCCGGTTGCATAGATGTCTGAAGACCAGAACGACACCGGAGCCCGCCGCAGGCCACTGCTGCAGGCTCCGGCGATCCAGGCGCTGTTCCTTTTCTTCATCGGCCTCGTGGCCGCCAATGTGGTGGACGTGCTCGCCCAGCGCGCCGGCCTTTCTCCTTTCTCCCCGCTCCAGACGTCCCTGCTGCACGGCGTGATCGCCGCGCTGCTGGCCCGCCTGCGCCGCATGGCCGCGTGGTGGTGGTTCATCCTGCTGGTGTTCCCGGCTGCGGCGCTGGGCGTGGGCCGGCTGCAGCTGCCTCCCTGGCTGTTCCTGGCCGTATTCCTGTTCATGCTGGTCTTGTTCTGGTCCACCTTCCGCAGCCAGGTGCCGTTCTACCCGTCCGGCCTGCCGGCCTGGAACGCGGTGGCGGAGCTGCTGCCGCAAGGGCGGCCGGTGCGCTTCATGGATATCGGCAGCGGCCTGGGCGGCGCGGTGCTGAACCTCTCCAGGCGCCGTCCGGAGAGCGAATTCACCGGCATCGAGATCGCGCCGCTGCCTTGGCTGGTCAGCCGCGCGCGCGCGGCCCTGGCCGGCAACCACTGCCGCTTCGTGCGCGGGGACTACCTGCTGCTCGATTTTGCCGACTACGACGTGGTGTTCGCCTATCTGTCGCCGGCGGCGATGGTGGCGCTGTGGCAGAAGGCCAGGGCGGAGATGCGCCCGGGTTCGCTGTTGCTCAGTTATGAATTTCACATCCCCGGCGCGCCGCCGGACGTGGTGGTCCAGCCCGAGGGGGGCGGCCCGGTGCTGCACGGCTGGCGCATGTGAGCCAGGGCGGCAAATGGGGGCCGCGATACGCCGGCGATACGCAACGTATTAAGTTTGCGCAAATTCAGCCGTAAATCGAAAAGGAAGGACGTTTTTCGGATATGTATTCCCTCATTTGCTTGATTGGAATACATGTAATCTGACGAACGTGAAAATACACTCAACGCCACTGGGACGGGAGTAGGCACTTGTTAGTCATTATTGGATATTTAGTGGTCTGCGGATCCGTCTTCGGCGGGTTCGTGATGTCTGGGGGCCACCTGGCGGCGCTGATGCAGCCGCTCGAACTGCTGATGATCGGTGGCGCCGCGCTTGGCGCTTTCCTGGTCGGCAACAATAACAAGGCCATCAAGGCGACCATGAAGGCGCTGCCTACGGTGCTCAAGGGATCGACCTACACCAAGGCGCTCTACATGGAGCTGATGTCGCTGCTGTTCGAAATCCTTACCAAGTCCCGTAAGGAAGGCCTGATGTCGATCGAAGGCGACATCGAAGAGCCCGAGAACAGCCCGATCTTCAGCAAGTACCCCGGCGTGCTGGCCGACCATCACCTGATCGAATTCATGACCGACTACCTGCGCCTGATGGTGTCGGGCAACATGGATGCGTTCCAGATCGAAAACCTGATGGACAACGAAATCGAGACCCACCACCACGAAGGCGAGATCCCGGTGCATTGCATCGCCAAGCTGGGCGACGGCATGCCGGCGTTCGGTATCGTGGCCGCGGTGATGGGCGTGGTGCACACCATGGAATCGGTGGGCATTCCTCCTTCCGAACTGGGTATGCTGATTGCGCACGCGCTGGTGGGTACCTTCCTGGGTATTCTGCTGGCCTACGGTTTCGTGGGCCCGCTGTCCAGCCTGCTGGAACAGAAGTTGCACGAATCGACCAAGATTTACCAATGCGTCAAGGTCACCTTGCTGGCGAGCTTGAACGGCTACGCTCCGGCGCTCTCGATCGAATTCGGCCGCAAGGTCCTGTTCTCGACCGAACGTCCGACCTTCCTGGAACTGGAAGAGCACGTCAAGCAGGCCAAGAGCAAGTAAGCCGAGCCGGTGACGCATACCGATTCGAACCGCAACCACCAGTATTGAAGCAGGAGTAGAGACATGGCCGACGAAGGGCTACGTCCCATTATCGTAAAACGGATCAAGAAGGGCGGCGGCGGTCACCACGGCGGCGCCTGGAAGATCGCATACGCCGACTTCGTGACCGCGATGATGGCGTTCTTCCTGCTGATGTGGCTGCTGGGCTCGACCGCCAAGGGCGACCTCAACGGCATCGCCGAATACTTCAAGACCCCCCTGAAAGTCGCCATGGCCGGCGGTTCCGGCAGCGGCGACGCCAACACCGTGATCCCCGGCGGCGGCAAGGACCTGACCCGTCAGGACGGCCAGCTGCGCAAGGGCGAGAACGAAGTGGTCACCCGCAAGCAGACGCTCAAGCAGGCCCAGCAGGAGCTGGAGCGCGCCGAACGCGCCCGCCTGGAAGACCTCAAGTCGCGCATCGAAAAGGCGATCGACTCCAATCCGACGCTCAAGCAGTTCAAGAACCAGCTGCTCATCGACATCACCTCCGAAGGCCTGCGCATCCAGATCGTGGACGAGAAGAACCGTCCGATGTTCTCGCTGGCCAGCGCGCAGCTGCAGCCCTATACCAAGGACATCCTGCACGAGATCGGCAAGACCTTGAACGACGTGCCCAACAAGATCAGCCTGTCCGGCCACACCGACGCCACGCCGTATTCGAGCGGCGAGAAGGGCTACAGCAACTGGGAACTGTCCGCCGACCGCGCCAACGCCTCGCGCCGCGAGCTGATCCTGGGCGGCATGGATGAATCCAAGGTGCTGCGCGTGGTGGGCCTGTCGTCCGCCGTGCTGCTGGACAAGGAAGACCCGTTCAACCCCATCAACCGCCGTATCAGCATCATCGTGATGAACAAGAAGGCCGAGGAGCTGGTGGAGAAGGACAGCGGTTCGCTCAATGTGCCCACCGACGCCAGCGATGACGATGTGCAGCAGGGCCTGAGCGCTCCGGCCAAGAATTGATGCCGAAGTGTTTTAACTGACCAGGGGAAGAGAGCCGGATATGCCGACCAAGACAATGCTGCATGAGTTGAAGCGTTTGCTGCTCGACACGGCAAGCGGCGGCAGTCGCCAGTTGACGGAAGTGGAGTCGGACCTGGTCCAGACCAACATCCTGCTGGGCGAAGCCATCGGCAAGCTGGGCACCAGTTTCATGGACCTGCACCGCTCGGTGCAGACCCAGCAGGACATCCTCGAAGCGCTGATGAACGGGCATGAAGAACTCAATGCCGACAGCATCGCCAAGCTCAAGGAAACCCAGAACCAGGTCAGCCAGTATGTCAATGCGGCGGTGACCGGCCTGCAATTCCAAGACATGACCAGCCAGCTGCTGGAGCGTATCGTGCGCCGCGTGATCGGTCTGCGCGAGGCGCTGGGCGTGCTGAGCGCCAACAGTTTCGAGATTGTGCCTGAACAGGACCAGAGCGATGTCGAACTCGAAGCACTCCTGGCCAGTACGGTGAAATCCATCGAAGAACGCCTGACCGTGTTGGACAACGGCCTGTGGAAAGCGGTGCGCCAGACCCGGATGGAAAGCGGCGATATCGAGTTGTTCTGATGGAGGGGACGGCATGCAGTTGCAGGCCGACGGAGTGGGGCAAGGTTGAACTAGGTCATCCCGCCTGCCCGAAGCTCTGCGGTTGACGGCAATGCTGCGGCATAATTCGGTATCTCGATAGATGCCTTTTGAAGAAACAGGGAGTAACAATGTCCAAAACGATTCTCGCAGTAGATGATTCCGGATCTCTGCGTCAGATGGTGGTATTCAGTCTGAAGGCTGCGGGTTACAGCGTCACCGAAGCGGTGGACGGGGTGGATGCGCTTGAAAAAGCCAAGGTGCAGACTTTCGACCTGGTGCTGACCGACCAGAACATGCCGCGCATGGATGGCCTGACGCTGATCCGTTCGCTGCGCGAACTGACCAGCTATGCGCGCGTGCCCATCCTGATGCTGACCACCGAGTTCAGCGACGAAATGAAGGCCAAGGGCAAGGCCGCGGGCGCCAACGGTTGGCTGGTCAAGCCCTTCGACCCGCAGCGCCTGACCGAAGTCGTCAAGAAAGTGATTGGCTGACTCCAGCAAGAATAATAACGACACGTACCGCATTCATGACGGAGCCCAGGCATGAGCATTGATATGAGCCAGTTTTTCCAGGTCTTTTTCGACGAGGCCGAGGAAGGGCTCGCCGAGATGGAAAAGCTGCTGTTGGCCGTCAATGTGGCGTCGCCGGATCCTGAGGATCTGAACGCGATTTTCCGCGCCGCCCATTCGATCAAGGGCGGTTCTTCGACCTTCGGTTTGAGCGACATCGCCGGCGTCACGCACGTGCTGGAGTCGCTGCTGGACCGTATCCGCCAGGGTCAGATGGCCCTGACGGGCGAACATGTGGATGCCTTCCTGGCCGCCAAGGACGTGCTCAAGTCCATGCTCGACGGCCACAAGCACGGCGCTGAAGTGGACCAGGATGCGGTCGGCGACGTGCGCATGCTGCTGCAGTCGCTGTCCGAAGGCAAGAGCTCCGCGCCCGCCAAGGCCGCGGCGCCCGCCGGCGCGCAGCCGGCCGGTGCGATGGTCGGCCCGGGCGGCGTGCGCCGCTACCGCATCGAGATGCCGGTCATCACCGACAAGGATGCTGAAGCGCTGGCCGACGAGCTGGCCATGCTGGGCAAGATCGAGAAGTCCAAGTCGCCGGAAGGGCGCTGGGTGTTCATTCTCGACACGGCCGAACCGATCGATGACGTGGTCGCCATCTGCGCCTTCATCGTCAACGTGGCCGACCTCAAGATTTCGCAGGCCGTCGACCCCGTCCGTTCCAAGGAAGAGGAACAGGGTTACGGCTTCTTCGACAATTTCACGACCCAGGAAGAGCGCGAGAAGGCGCAGGGCTACGGCTTCTTCGACAGCCACACCGCCATCGAAGACAAGGAGCGCGAGCAGGGCTACGGCTTCTTCGCCCCCTTCGTGCCGCTGGACATCACCGCCAGGAAGGCGGAGGCCGAGAGCGAGCACCAGCATCCGGACGAGGCGCCGCTGCCGGTCACCGAGCAGGCCACCACCGAGAAAAAGGCCGCCAAGGCGGGCGGCGCGGCTGCCGCGGGTCACGAGTCCTCTTCCATCCGCGTCAGCGTGGAAAAGGTCGACCAGCTGATCAACCTGGTCGGCGAGCTGGTGATCACCCAGGCCATGATCGAGCAGCGCGTCGGCAAGCTCGACCCGATGCAGCATGAGCACCTGCTCAACAGCGTGAGCCAGTTGAGCCGCAACACGCGCGACCTGCAGGAATCGGTCATGTCGATCCGCATGATGCCGATGGACTACGTGTTCTCCCGCTTTCCGCGCATGGTGCGCGACCTGGCGCACAAGCTGGGCAAGCAGGTGGAGTTCGTCACCCACGGCGCCGCCACCGAACTGGACAAGGGCCTGATCGAACGCATCGTCGACCCGCTGACGCACCTGGTGCGCAACAGCATCGACCACGGCATCGAACTGCCCGACGCCCGCCGCGAAGCCGGCAAGAGCGAGGCGGGCACGCTGTCGTTGTCGGCCGAGCACCAGGGCGGCAACATCATCATCGAGGTCACCGACGACGGCGGCGGCTTGAACCGCGACAAGATCCTGGCCAAGGCCAAGTCGCAGGGCATGCCGGTATCCGACAACATTACCGACGCCGACGTCTGGCAGCTCATCTTTGAGCCCGGTTTCTCGACGGCCGAACAGGTGACCGACGTGTCCGGCCGCGGCGTGGGCATGGATGTGGTCAAACGCAACATTCTGGCCATGGGCGGCGCGGTGGATATCCGCTCCAGCAAGGGCTTCGGCACCACGATTTCGATCTCGCTGCCGCTGACGCTGGCGATCCTGGACGGCATGTCCATCCGCATCGGCGAGGAAGTTTATATATTGCCGCTGGGATATGTAGTTGAATCTTTGCAGCCGTTGGCGCAAGATATCAAGGAAATCAGCGGGCAGGGCCAAGTGCTGCGCGTTCGCGGGGAATACCTGCCGTTGATACCGCTTTATCAGATTTTCAACATCGTCCCTTCGTTCACCGACCCGTCCCAGGGACTGGTGGTGATTCTCGAATCGGACGGCAAGAAGGCGGCGCTGTTTGTGGACGACTTGATCGGACAACAACAAATTGTCGTCAAGAATCTTGAATCGAATTATCGCAAGGTAGCCGGCATTTCAGGTGCTACCATTCTGGGTGACGGCGGCGTTGCCCTGATTGTCGATGTGGCAGCCTTGCTGCGTTCCAGCCGCCAACTGAATGACGAATCTGTATTTTCCTGATTTTTAAAGGGCCTCAACATGTCTGACACTGCATCCAAGAATCTTTCCGGCTTCGGCGAAAAGACCGACAGCAACGGGAATGAATTTCTCGCCTTCACCCTGGGCAAGGAAGAATACGGCATCGATATTCTGAAGGTTCAGGAAATCCGCGGCTACGAAGCCGTGACCCGCATCGCCAACTCGCCCGACTTCATCAAGGGCGTGGTGAACCTGCGCGGCATCATCGTGCCGATCGTGGACATGCGCATCAAGTTCCAGCTGGGCGAGCCGACCTATGACCAGTTCACGGTCGTGATCATCCTGAACATCGGCGGCCGCGTGGTCGGCATGGTGGTCGACAGCGTGTCCGACGTGATCACCCTGACCCAGGAACAGATCAAGCCGGCCCCGGAAATGGGCACCACCTTCGACTCCGACTACCTGATCGGCCTGGGTACCCTGGAACAGCGCATGCTGATCCTGGTCGACATCGACAAGCTGATGTCGAGCGCCGAGATGGGCCTGATCGAAAAGCTGGCAGCCTAAGAGGCGACCGGCCCCGGCACTTCCGGATTCGGAGGAGACGAAGGCCGGATGAGGCGCCAGCCTTATTCGGGAAAAAGGGCGTGTCACGACATGCGCCCGATACAGAAAAGGAAAAGGCATCTGCCGTCATACGGCAGATGCCTTTTTTATTGCGCCGGCGGCAGGTGAGCTGCGCGCCGGGCGGCGGGCATCAGTGGAAGTGTCCGGCCGCAGGCGGCGTGTCTTCCGGCATCTCGGCATGCACCAGTTCGCCCTCCCGGTCCGGGAACAGCGGGGCGCCGCAGTCGTCGCAGAACTCCATCGTGAAGCGCTCCTCATGGTGCTTGATGTGCACGATGCCGGACTCCCGCAGCACGCCCAGGATCTCCTGCAGCGGATTGGCGGGCACGCCGGGGACGGTGGGCATCAACGTGATGTCCTCGCCGCTTTCCTGCTCGTACAGCGGCCAGACCGTGCCGTAGACCACGGTCGGGTCGCCGCCGATGGAAAAACCGATGCGGTACTCGTCGACCTGGCCGTTGATGTCTTCCGAGAAGCCGCCGATGCTGGCGTGCAGCTCCGAGGAGGAGATGTCCAGCGTCTGGGTCAGGAAATAGTCCGCCGCGCGGATGGAGGCGGGGCGAATGCGCTTGTCGGCTTCGCGGCAGCCGAAGTAATACGCCTGGGGCAGCAGCAGTTCGACGTTGCAGCCCGGCAGGATGCGCGTGAAGAGCGGGGTGACCTGCTGCTTCCAGGCGTCGAAGGCGGCCGTCTTGTTGGTGGAGAAATGGCTCTGCTGCTCGCTTTCCTGCCAGTGGAACAGGGCGCTGCCGGCGGGCACTACCACGGCGGCGATCACATAGCGGGTGTCGGCCAGGAAGGCTGCGGTGGGCTGCTGGTCGCCGCGCAGCTGCACCGGCGTGTTCTTCAGCGCCGCCTGGCCCATCTGGCGGGTCAGCGCGAAGACGTCGGTGTGGTAGCGCGGCAGCTGCTCGATGGCGAACAGCGAAGGCGCCAGCGCCAGTTTGGTGTCCTTGGCCAGCACGTGGGCGTGCAGGTGGGCGGCGATGGCCGCTTGCATGTCGCCGGCGATGGCGCCGGAGCCGATGGCAAAGCGGGTCCAGGCCATCACCGGCAGCACCAGCAGCTGGACGTCGTATTCACCGCCGTCGATCTCCAGCGTGGTCGATTCGCTGCCGGCTTCGACCGCCTCGATCAGGATGTCGTAGGCGTCCAGGTCGGCCTTGAAGAGATGGTCCAGGGCGGCGTCGATCAGGGGCTGGTGGCCGGTGCGCAGCAGCTTGTTGAGCAGGGCGTCCAGCGGCTTGAGCCAGGCCCGTTCCTCGAGCCGGCTGGAGGCCTGCGCGATGGCTTGCGCGAAGGTGACCAGATGCTGGCTGTCGGAAGAGAGCTTGGAAGAAGAACGTTTGGCGGGACGACGCATGGATGGGATTCTGTAGGAACGAAACTTTGTATTGTAGATGATTTGGCAGCAAATCCGGCCCGATAAGGCGAAGCTGCCCGGACACGGCGATCGGGCCGCAAGCGCCGGGTGAAAGAGCAATAAAAAAACGCCGGACGAATCCGGCGTTTTTCATTGCCGGCGACGCCCGCAGGCATCGCCGTGACGTCGCTGCTTAGGCTGCCAGCAGTTGACGCAGCACGAACGGCAGGATGCCGCCATGCTTGTAGTAGTCCACCTCGATCGGGGTGTCGATACGCAGCAGGACCTTGACTTCCTTGGTCTCGCCGTTCTTGCGGTGGATCACCAGGGTGGCGTCCTGTTGCGGCTTGATTTCGCCGTCCAGGCCCTTCAGGTCGAAGGTTTCGTCGCCGGTGATGCCCAGCGACTGCACGCTGTCGCTGCCCTTGAACTGCAGGGGCAGCACGCCCATGCCGACCAGGTTGGAGCGGTGGATGCGCTCGAACGAACGGGCGATCACGGCCTTCACACCCAGCAGCTGGGTGCCCTTGGCCGCCCAGTCGCGCGAGGAGCCGGTGCCGTACTCTTCGCCGCCGAACACCATGGTCGGGGTTTCTGCGGCGACGTACTTCATCGCTGCGTCGTAGATCGACATTTCTTCACCGGTCGGCTGGTGCAGGGTGATGCCGCCTTCCACGCGCGAACCGTCCGGCTTGGCCGGGATCATCAGGTTCTTGATGCGCACGTTGGCGAAGGTGCCGCGCATCATGATCTCGTGGTTGCCGCGGCGCGAGCCGTAGGAGTTGAAGTCCGCCTTCAGCACGCCGTTGGCTTGCAGCCACTTGCCGGCCGGGCTGGATTCCTTGATCGAACCGGCCGGGGAGATGTGGTCGGTGGTGATCGAGTCGCCGAACACGCCCAGCGCGCGGGCGCCGGTGATGCCGGCCGAGGTGATCTTCGGCTCTTCGGTGAAGTTCTCGAAGAACGGCGGCTCGGCGATGTAGGTGGAACCCGGCCAGTTGTAGACCTCGCCCTTGGCCACGCCCTTGATGGCTTCCCACAGCTTGCCCGGGGCACCCTTCACGTCAGCGTAGTTGTCCTTGAAGGTCTTGGCGTTCATCGCGAACTTAAGCAGCTTTTCGATCTCTTGCGAGGTCGGCCAGATGTCGCCCAGGAAGATGTCCTTGCCACCCTTGCCCTTGCCGACCGGTTCGGTCATCAGGTCGCGGGTGACGTTGCCGGCGATGGCGTATGCCACCACCAGCGGGGGCGATGCCAGGAAGTTGGCGCGGATGTTCGGGTGGATACGCGCTTCGAAGTTACGGTTGCCCGAGAGGACGGCCGCGGCCACCACGTCGTTCTTGACGATGGCTTCGTTCATGGCCGGGGTCAGGTCGCCAGCGTTGCCGATGCAGGTGGTGCAACCGTAAGCGGTCACGCCGAAGCCCAGCTTTTCCAGGTACGGCAGCAGGCCGGCGGCTTCCAGGTACTTGGTCACCACGCGCGAGCCGGGGGCCAGCGACGTCTTGATGTGCGGTGCGACCTTCAGGCCGGCTTCCACCGCCTTCTTGGCCAGCAGGCCGGCGGCCAGCAGCACGCTCGGGTTGGAGGTGTTGGTGCACGAGGTGATGGCGGCGATCAGCACGTCGCCGTTGTGCACGTCCACGCCGTCGGCGTTCTTGTAGGCCGCAGGCAGGTCTTCGGCCTTCTTGTTGAAGCCGTTTTCTGCGGTCGGCTTGGTGAACAGGTCGGAGAAGGTCGACTTGACGTTGCCGATTTCGATACGGTCTTGCGGACGCTTCGGACCGGCCAGCGACGGGGCGACCGAGCCCAGGTCCAGCGAGACTTCCTGGGTGTAGTCGATCTGGCCTGCCTTGGGCACGCCGTACAGTTCCTGTGCCTTGAAGTAGGCTTCGAAGGCGTCGATCTCGGCCTTGGTGCGGCCGGTGCCCTTGAAGTACTCGATGGTGGCGTCGTCAACCGGGAAGAAGCCCATGGTGGCGCCGTATTCCGGCGCCATGTTGGCAATGGTGGCGCGGTCGGTCAGCGACAGCGATTCGGTGCCTTCGCCGAAGAATTCGACGAACTTGCCCACGACCTTGGTCTTGCGCAGCAGTTCGGTGATGGTCAGCACCAGGTCGGTGGCGGTGACGCCTTCGCGCAGCGCGCCGGTCAGGTTCACGCCGACCACGTCCGGGGTCAGGAAGTAGACCGGCTGGCCCAGCATGCCGGCTTCCGCCTCGATGCCGCCCACGCCCCAGCCGACCACGCCGATGCCGTTGATCATGGTGGTGTGGGAGTCGGTGCCCACCAGGGTGTCAGGGTAGTACACGCCGGTCTTGTTGTGCACGCCGCGCGCCAGGTATTCCAGGTTCACCTGGTGGACGATGCCGAAGCCCGGGGGCACGACGCCGAAGGTGTCGAATGCCTGCATGCCCCACTTCATGAACTGGTAGCGCTCGTTGTTGCGCTGGAATTCCAGCTTCATGTTCAGGTCCAGCGCCTTCTTCTCGCGGAAGTGGTCGATCTGCACCGAGTGGTCGACCACCAGGTCCACGGGGACCAGCGGTTCGATGTTCTTGGGGTTCTTGCCCAGCTTGCTGGCGACGTTGCGCATGGCGGCCAGGTCGGCCAGCAGCGGCACGCCGGTGAAGTCCTGCAGCACCACGCGGGCGACCACGAACGGGATCTCGTCGACGCGGGCAGCCTTGGCGCCCCAGTTGGCCAGCTGCTTGACGTGCTCTTCGGTGACCTTCTGGCCGTCGCAGTTACGCAGGACCGATTCCAGCACGATGCGGATGGAAACCGGCAGGCGCGAGACGTTCACACCCAGCGATTTTTGCAGCGCGGGCAGGGAGTAGAACTTGCCTTTCTTGGAACCGGAAATCTTGAATTCCTTTAGGGTGTTCAATGTGTTGCGAGACATGGCCTCTTCTCCTTAGGTATGGCAATTAGTGATGTTAGCTAGTCGAATCCGGTTTGCGTTGCAATGGTCAAACTGCTGGGTGCTGCCTGATTCTGCTCTGTCCGTCTTCCTGCCACTGTTACGGCAGGAACGGGTAAATCCTGATGCTTGGTGTTAATTCTTGGGTGCTGCTGCCACGGCAGGCGCCTGGGCAGCGGCCGCGGCGTGCTGCTGTTCCGCGTTCTTGCATTCGTTGGCCAACTGCTGGCCCTTCTTCGAATCCAGCAGCAGGCCCTTGGCCGGGATGCCGATCCAAACCAGGCCAACCTTGCGGTTCTCGAAGCGGTTGGCGCCGGTGGTGGTTTCCACGCGGGTCAGGCGGTTGATCTTCTTGTTCCAGCGGATGGCGATGTGCTTGTCATCGGCTTCGTTCTTCCAGATGGTCAGCTTCTGGCCCAGTTCGCAGTTGAAGTCCGCGGACAGGGTGCCGCCCAGTTCGGGCTCGCTGTCGTCGTCTTCGGCGTCGGAGGAGAAGGGCATCTTGGCGGCCGGCGCTGCAGCGGCGGCAGCGGCTGCCTTCTTTGCCGGAGCCTTTTTCTTGGGCGCAGCCTTCTTTGCCGCCGGCTTGGCGGGAGTGGTGGTTTCGGCCTGCGCGGACGAGATGCCGGCTGCGGCGAACAGGGCGCCCAGCAGGGCAATGGCGGTCAGTTGCTTTTTCATGAACGGTAAATCGTTACGGTGAGGTTGAAGGGGAATCGCTGCCGGCGAACCAGCTGGCCGCCTCCGGCGGCAACGCCACGCCGGTGGCGTGGGCGCGCTGCAGGATGCTCCAGAAATAGCGATAGCTGGCCCGGTCGTGCAGATTCCCCTGGTGCTGGATCGGTCCCCATTGCACTGCCTGAGCCTTGAGCAAAATCTGTGCCGCTTGGTCTGCCTCCTCGGTGGAAGGCGACATGGACCGCACAATCGGCCGGATCTGGTCCGGATGTATGCTCCACATCCGGGTATAGCCGAATTCCTGTGCCGCGCGGCGGGCATCGTCGGCCACCGCTGCGGGATTCTTGATGTCGGTGGTCACGTTGTGCGACGGCACCTTGCCGTGCGCATGGCAAGCGGCGGAAATTTCCAGCTTGGCGCGGCGCACCAGCGGATGGTCGAACTGTCCGGGGGAGCGCATCGCGGCGCTCGGGATGGCGCCATAGTGCGCCGATACGAAGTCCATCACCCCGAAGGAAAGCGATTCGACCTGCGGCAAGGCCGCGATCTTCCAGACGTCGGCCAGCGCGCCGTGGGTCTCGATCAGCACGTGCAGCGGCAGCGCATGACGCCCGGCCGCAAGGCAAACGCGATTGATCGATTCCAGCGCGCGCACCACATCGTTGACGCCCTCCGGCTTGGGCAGCATGACGAAGGCCAGCTCGCGCGCCGCGGAGGAACAGATAATGGAGACGTCCTGCTCGAAGTGGGGGCTGCCGACGTCATGCACGCGCGCGCCGATGCGGCGGTGGCGGTTGTCGGGGCCGTTGACCAGGGAGGCGGCCAGCTGCGCGTGTTCGGCTTCATTGCCGGCCGCGGCGCCATCCTCGCAATCGAGCGTGATGTCGAATACCGGTCCGAGCTCCTGCTGCAGGGCGATCGACTTGCGCATCAGCTTTTCCGAGCCGGCGTAGTGATCGCAGACCGGAAGCGAAGCCGGCTGCTGTGCACCTGGGAACAAGACCTGGGAGGGATGCATTGCTGCTGAATGAGTGATTGTCGATTCAGTCGAAAATTCGGAACCGCGCGGCGGCGGTCGCCCGCCGCCGCGCACTGGTCAATTAGCCGACCAGGTGTTTGACGCCTTCGCGCTCTTCCATCAGCTCTTTGAGCGTGATGTTGATGCGCTCTTGCGAAAACGCGTCGATCTCCAGACCCTGGACGATCTTGTACTCGCCGTTTTCGGTGGTCACCGGGAAGCCGAACATGGTGCCTTCGGGGATGCCGTAGGAACCGTCGGACGGGATGCCCATGGTGGTCCACTTGCCGTTGGTGCCCAGCACCCAGTCACGCACGTGGTCGATCGCGGCGTTGGCGGCCGACGCTGCAGAGGACAGGCCGCGCGCTTCGATGATCGCAGCGCCGCGCTTGCCCACGGTCGGCAGGAACACGTTGGCGTTCCATTCCTGGTCGTTGATGGTGTCCTTGACCGATGCGCCGTCAGCGGTGGCGAAGCGGTAGTCGGCATACATGGTCGGCGAGTGGTTGCCCCACACGCACAGCTTCTCGATGGCCGAGACCGGCTTGCCGATCTTGGCGGCCACTTGCGACAGGGCGCGGTTGTGGTCCAGGCGCAGCATGGCGGTGAAGTTCTTGGCCGGCAGGTTCGGGGCCGACTTCATGGCGATGTAGGCGTTGGTGTTGGCCGGGTTGCCGACCACCAGCACCTTCACGTCACGCGAGGCCACGGCGTCCAGCGCACGGCCTTGCACGGTGAAGATCTGGGCGTTGGCTTCCAGCAGGTCCTTGCGCTCCATGCCGGGGCCGCGGGGACGGGCGCCGACCAGCAGGGCGACGTCGGCGTCCTTGAACGCGGTCATCGGATCGCTGTGGGCAGTCACGCCGGCCAGCAGCGGGAAGGCACAGTCGTCGATCTCCATGATCACGCCCTTCAGCGCCTTCTGGGCCTTCTCATCGGGGATTTCCAGCAGTTGCAGGATGACCGGCTGGTCTTTGCCGAGCAGGTCGCCGTTGGCGATGCGGAACAGCAGGGAGTAACCGATCTGACCGGCGGCGCCGGTGACGGCAACACGCTTGGGGGCTTTAGCCATGTTGAATCTCCAAAAGAGGTGATGAAAAAAAGCATTCCAGACTGCATCGGAAGCGCACGTTGCGGTCACGTCGCGCAAGGCGCGGCAGGGCCGTCTGCGGTTGCTTCTGGTTTGCGCAAATTGAATTGCGCGACTTCCTCGAATTCTTGTTAGACCGCCATGATACCGTCGAAAACGCAGTGAGTCAGTTGCTTTCGCGGAGTGTCGTGCCGGCGGCCCGAAAACCTGTCACACTCATGTTCAGCCGACATAAAAACGCGACGTGCAAACGGTCTAAATGCAATCGATTCTCGTTATCGTTGACCGGCCGGAAGTTCGCGTCACGCCTGCGTTGCGGCTTTTCAGGTTGCTCGCGAGTGTAGGCCTGCGAACGGCGGCTGTCAATCAATATCTTATGTCTTATATAAGACATATTATTGCATAGTTTTTGCTGGACGCCGGAAGGGGTTTTGTGGTGAAATTCGGGGTTATGAGCTCGATCCTGCCCAATTCAAACAGCGTCGACGCGCAAGGCGCGGGGACGGGTGTCGCCAGTCCGGCGCCCACCTTCAGTCCGCTGTACCAGCAGATCAAGGCGCTCATCATGCAGCGCCTTGAGGCCGGCGAGTGGAAGCCGGGCGAACTCATCCCCAGCGAAGTCGAGCTGGGCGGCCGGTTCAAGGTCAGTCAGGGTACGGTGCGCAAGGCCATCGACGAGCTGGCGGCCGAAAACCTGGTGGTGCGCCGCCAGGGCAAGGGCACCTTCGTCGCCACCCATCACGAGACCCAGGCGCAATTCCGCTTCCTGCGCCTGATGGCCGATAGCGACGAGCCGCAGCGTCCCGAGAACAAGATCGTCGAAGTCAAGCGCGTGCGCGCGTCCGCCGAAGTGGCGCGGCAGCTGGACATGAAGTCCGGCGACTCGGTCATCTTCATCCGGCGCGTGAAATCATTCAATGGCACTCCCATCATCCTCGAAGACATCTGGCTGCCCGGCGCCATCTTCAAGGGGCTGACGGCTGAGCGCCTGGTGGAATACAAAGGCCCGCTGTACGGCCTGTTCGAGTCGGAATTCGGAACGCGCATGATCCGCGCCGAGGAGCGCATTCGTGCCGTGGGAGCGGATCCGGAGTCCGCGGAGTTTCTGGGGGTGTTGCCCCAAACGCCGTTGCTGAGTGTGGAGCGCGCGTCATTTACCTACGGCGACAAGCCGGTGGAAATGCGTCGCGGCCTGTACTTGACGACGAATCACCATTATCAGAGCGAGTTGAGCTGACGCCCTTCCGGGGAATCGCAGGCGCGGCGCAGTGTGGCCGGCAGGCGGGGAAGGGCGGTGTCAAGCCTTTTTGGCATGTTGCGAAGCGCAATAATTGTTGATGGCAATTTGCAAAATCGGCGAAAATTGCAGGATTGTTTTAATCTGAGGAGAACCTTGTATGTCTGAAGCCGCTAAACCACAACGGCCGCAATTTCGTAACATACACCTTACCCAAATTGCTGGTTACCGCATGCCCCTGGCAGCACTGGTGTCGATCATGCACCGCATCAGCGGGCTATTCCTGTTCCTGATGCTGCCCTTCATCCTGTTCCTGCTGGACAGCAGCCTGCTCTCCGAAGGCACCTTCGAATACCTCAAAGGCTTCGCCTCCAACTGGTTCGTCAAACTGGTCATCCTCGCCCTGTCCTGGGCCTATCTCCACCACTTCTGCGCCGGCATCCGCCACCTGATCATGGACAACCACGTTGGCCTGGACAAGGACAGCGCGCGCAAGTCGTCGGCTACGGTCCTGGTCGTCAGCATCGCGCTGATGGTGGTGGTCGCATTGAAACTGTTCGGAGCATTCTAAAAATGGCTGATAACAATATCGGATCCAAGCGCCTCGTCGTCGGCGCCCACTACGGTCTGCGCGACTGGCTCGCGCAACGCGCCACCGCCGTCGTCATGGCGGTCTACACCATCATCCTGCTGGCAGTGTTCTTCACCTCGGTCGGCTTCAGCTACCAGGGTTGGGCTGCGCTGTTCTCGCACCAGTGGTTCAAGGTCGCGACCTTCGCGGTGTTCGCGGCGCTGTTCTTCCACGCCTGGATCGGCGTGCGCGACATCTGGATGGATTACGTCAAGCCGGTCGCCCTGCGCCTGGTACTGCAAGTTGCCACGATTCTGTGGCTGGTTGGTTGCGCTGGTTATGCCGCGCAGATTCTGTGGAGAAATTAAATCGTGGCTGCCATCAAATCCGCAATCACTACCCGTCGCTTTGACGCGGTCATCGTCGGCGCCGGCGGTTCCGGCATGCGCGCGTCGCTGCAACTGGCCGAAGCCGGCCTGAACGTCGCCGTCCTGTCCAAGGTCTTCCCGACCCGCTCGCACACCGTGGCTGCCCAGGGCGGCATCGGCGCTTCGCTGGGCAACATGTCGGAAGACAACTGGTACTGGCACATGTTCGACACCGTCAAGGGCTCGGACTACCTGGGCGACCAGGACGCCATCGAATTCATGTGCCGCGAAGCACCGAAGGCCGTCTACGAGCTGGAACACTTCGGCATGCCGTTCGACCGCAATCCCGACGGCACCATCTACCAGCGTCCGTTCGGCGGCCACACCGCCAACCTGGGCGAGAAGCCGGTGCAGCGCGCCTGTGCCGCCGCTGACCGTACCGGTCACGCGCTGCTGCACACGCTGTACCAGCGCAATGTGCGCGCCAAGACCCACTTCTTCGTCGAATGGATGGCGCTGGACATCATCCGCAACGAAGAGGGCGACGTCCTCGGCGTGACCGCGCTGGAAATGGAAACCGGCGAAATCATGATGCTGCACGCCAAGACCACCCTGTTCGCCACCGGCGGCGCGGGTCGTATCTGGGCCGCATCGACCAATGCCTTCATCAACACCGGCGACGGCATGGGCATGGCGGCACGCGCCGGCCTGCCGCTGCAGGACATGGAGTTCTGGCAGTTCCACCCGACCGGCGTGGCCGGCGCGGGCGTGCTGATCACCGAAGGCGTGCGCGGCGAAGGCGGCATCCTGATCAACAGCAACGGCGAACGCTTCATGGAGCGCTATGCGCCGACCCTGAAGGATCTGGCGCCGCGCGACTTCGTGTCGCGCTCGATGGACCAGGAAATCAAGGAAGGCCGCGGCGTCGGCCAGCACCAGGACCACGTGCTGCTGGACCTGCGCCACATCGGCGCCGACACCATCAAGAAGCGCCTGCCGTCGATCCTGGAAATCGCCCACAAGTTCGCCAACGTCGACGCCACCAAGGAACCGATCCCCGTCGTGCCGACCATCCACTACCAGATGGGCGGTATCCCGACCAACGTGTACGGCCAGGTGGTCGCACCCAAGGGCGGTTCGCAAAAGGAAGTGGTGCAGGGCATGTACGCCATCGGCGAATGCGCCTGCGTGTCGGTGCACGGCGCCAACCGCCTGGGCACCAACTCGCTGCTGGACCTGGTGGTGTTCGGCCGCGCGGCCGGCAACCACATCGTCGGCAGCAAGCTGCAGGACCAGAGCCACAAGCCGATTCCGGCCGGCGCCCTGGACCGCTCGCTGGAGCGCATCGCCCGCCTGGAAAGCAGCACCGGTTCCGAGCGCGTGCAAGATGTCGCCAACACCATCCGCGCCACCATGCAGAAGTACTGCGGCGTGTTCCGTACCGATGCGCTGCTGCAAGAAGGCTACAAGCAGATCATGGAGCTGGACGAGCGCCGCAAGCATGTCTCGTTCAAGGACAAGTCCAAGGTGTTCAACACCGCGCGCCAGGAAGCCCTGGAGCTGGACAACCTGATCGAAACCGCCAAGGCCACCATCACGTCGGCCGCCGCCCGCAAGGAATCGCGCGGCGCCCACGCGCACAGCGACTACGAGCAGCGCGATGACGTGAACTGGCTCAAGCACACGCTGTGGTTCTCCGAGGGGAATCGTCTCGACTACAAGCCGGTCAACATGCAGCCGCTGACCGTCGAGACATTTAAACCTAAAGCACGTACTTTCTAAGAGGTCGCAACATGACTCGCACTTTGAAATTCAAAATCTACCGTTACGATCCGGACAAGGACGAGAAGCCGTACATGCAGGATCTGACGGTCGAACTGAAGCCGACCGACAAAATGTTGCTCGACGCTCTGCAACGCATCAAGTCCGACGTGGATGACTCGCTGTCGCTGCGCCGCTCCTGCCGCGAAGGCGTGTGCGGCTCCGACGCGATGAACATCAACGGCAAGAACGGCCTGGCCTGCATCACCAACCTGAACGAGCTGACCGAACCCATCGTTCTGAAGCCGCTGCCGGGCCTGCCGGTCATCCGCGACCTGATCGTCGACATGACCAACTTCTTCAAGCAGTACGATTCGATCAAGCCTTACCTGATCAACGACAGCATCCCTCCTGAAAAGGAGCGCCTGCAGTCGCCCGAGCAGCGTGAAGAGCTGGACGGCGTGTACGAGTGCATCCTGTGCGCCTGCTGCTCGACTTCCTGCCCGTCGTTCTGGTGGAACCCGGACAAGTTCGTCGGCCCGGCCGGCCTGCTGCAAGCCTACCGCTTCATCGCCGACAGCCGCGACGAAGCCACCGGCGCGCGCCTGGACAACCTGGAAGACCCGTACCGCCTGTTCCGTTGCCGTTCGATCATGAACTGCGTCGACGTCTGCCCGAAGGGATTGAACCCGAACGCAGCCATCGGCAAGATCAAGGAACTGATGGTTCGCCGCGCGGTGTAAGCGCAAGCAAGGCTGCGGATCCGCCCGTACGAGGCCAACGGCCGCGGGTGTGGTCCGAAGCGGGAGGCAGGGCAGTGGGGCCTCCCGCCGCCGGTCCCGGAGCGAAAGCCCGGGATCCGGTAGTATCGAAGATGAATAAGTAAAAAAGTGAGCGAGTTCATGACTGAACGTCACCAGGAAGATCCGGCGAAACGGGCGCGTCTGCGCTGGCGCGCGCGCCGCGGCCTGCTGGAGAACGACCTGATCCTGACGCGCTATCTCGACGCCAATGAGGCGCAGATGAGCGACGAAGAGGTCGATGCGTTTTCGCGGCTGATGGACCTGTCCGATATCGACCTGATGGACTTGCTGTTGGCCCGCAAGGAGCCTGAGGCGGCGGTCGACCTGCCGCAGGTCCATGCGCTGCTGAAGAAGCTGCGTACGGCCTGATTTTTGCGCCTGGCCACAAGCCAGACGGATTTTGCTCGAACGCGGCCTGTTTTTATGCCACCCAGCGCATCGCAACCAGGATGTCGTCAGGCAGTGCTGCCGCGGTTTTGATTAACGGTTTCACCATCCCAGCAAAAGGAAAAGCTATGTCCAATACCGATATCAAAGCTACCCTGTCGTTCTCCGACGGGTCTCCGTCCGTAGATTTTCCTGTCTACAAGGGCACCATCGGCCCTGACGTGATCGACATCCGCAAGCTGTACGCCGGCACCGGCAAGTTCACCTATGACCCGGGCTTCATGTCCACCGCAGCCTGCAACTCGTCGATCACCTACATCGACGGCGACAAGGGCGAGCTGCTGTACCGCGGCTATCCGATCGAACAGCTGGCCGTGAACTGCGACTTCCTGGAGTCCTGCTACCTGCTGCTGCACGGCGAACTGCCGACCGCAGCCCAGAAGGAAGAGTTCACCGACACCGTGACCAAGCACACCATGGTGCACGAGCAGATGAACTTCTTCTTCCGCGGTTTCCGTCGCGACGCGCACCCGATGGCGGTGCTGACCGGCTCGGTGGGCGCGCTGTCGGCGTTCTACCACGACTCGCTGGACATCTCCAACGCCAATCACCGCGAAGTGTCGGCCATCCGCATGATCGCCAAGCTGCCGACCCTGGTGGCCATGGCCTACAAGTACAGCATCGGCCAGCCGTTCGTGTATCCGCGCAACGACTTGTCGTACACCGCCAACTTCATGCGCATGATGTTCGCCAATCCGTGCGAAGAGTATCAAGTCAATGAAGTGCTGGTGCGCGCCCTGGACCGCATCCTGATCCTGCACGCCGACCACGAGCAGAACGCCTCGACCTCGACCGTCCGCCTGGCCGGTTCCTCGGGCGCCAACCCGTTCGCATGTATCGCCGCCGGCATCGCCTGCCTGTGGGGCCCCGCTCACGGCGGCGCCAACGAAGCTGCACTGAACATGCTGGAAGAAATCGGCTCGGCCGACAAGATCCCCGAGTTCATCAAGCAGGTCAAGGACAAGAACTCGGGCGTGAAGCTGATGGGCTTCGGTCACCGCGTCTACAAGAACCACGACCCGCGCGCCAAGCTGATGCGCGAAACCTGCCACGAAGTGCTGAACGAACTGGGCCTGCACGACGACCCGCTGTTCAAGCTGGCCATGGAACTGGAAAAGGTCGCGCTGGAAGACGAATACTTCGTCTCCCGCAAGCTGTACCCGAACGTCGACTTCTACTCGGGCATCGTCCAGCGCGCGCTGGGCATCCCGACCTCGATGTTCACCTGCATCTTCGCCATGGCCCGTACCGTCGGCTGGATCGCCCAGTGGAACGAAATGATCTCCGATCCGGAACAAAAGATCGGTCGTCCCCGCCAGCTGTTCGTCGGTTCCGCACGTCGCGACGTGCCTGCCATCGACAAGCGCTAAGCACTTCCCGATGCCCGCAGGTCGATGTTGACCGGCGGGCAACAAAGCACGTTCGTGCGCTTGCTCTTTCTCATCCGCGAGGATCTGAGGGGAGGGGCTGGAGCCCCGTGCGGCGCGGCTTTGCGGGCGGATGTTGGTGGTTTGAAACGTCCGTTGCGAACGGCAGCAAATAAAAAAGCGAATCCCTCGGGATTCGCTTTTTTATTGGAAATAAGGATATATAATTCCGGAGCGCTGACTGGATGACGTACAGAATACAGAAGTTCAGGTAGACAAAAGTCCTTCCCCACAACTTGATGCAATCCGCTAACCGGTCAGGCCGTGTCGCGGAAGGTGTAGAAACCCGCTAATCTCGCGAAACGCGAAGAAAGGTGAGCAAATGACAAAGCTCTACGAGCAATACAACATCAACTCCTACCTCTTCGGTGGGAATGCTCCGTACATCGAGGAATTGTACGAAGCCTATCTGAACAATCCCGGATCCGTCCCCGACAACTGGCGCGCCTACTTCGACGCCGTCCAGCACGTTCCCGCCACCGATGGCTCGAACCGTCCCGACGTCGCCCACGCTCCCGTGGTTGCCTCCTTCGCCGAGCGCGCCAAGCAAGGCCCGATCCGCACCGTCATCGCTTCCGCCGACTCCGACATGGGCCGCAAGCGCGTCGCTGTTACCCAGCTGATCGCCGGCTACCGTGACCTCGGCTCCCGCTTCGCCAACCTGGACCCGCTGCAACGCCAGGAACGCCCCAGCATCCCTGAACTCGATCCGGCCTTCTACGGCTTCACCGATGCCGACCTGGACATCGTGTTCAACATCAACAACACCTACTTCGGCCCGGAAACCGCATCGCTGCGCGACCTGCTGCAGATGCTGCGCGACACCTACACGCGCACCATCGGCGCCGAATTCACCTACGTGTCGGACATGACCGAAGTGCGCTGGCTGGAAGAGCGCCTGGAGCCGACCCGTGCCGCACCCAGCTTCTCCGCCGAGAAGAAGAAGCACATCCTGGAGCGCCTGACCGCGGCCGAAGGCCTGGAACGCTACCTCCACACCAAGTACGTCGGCCAGAAGCGCTTCTCGCTGGAAGGCGGCGAGTCCTTCATCGCCTCCCTGGATGAAACCATCCAGCGCGCCGGCGAAAACGGCGTGCAGGAAATCGTCATCGGCATGGCCCACCGCGGCCGCCTGAACGTGCTGGTCAACATCCTGGGCAAGACCCCGCAAGAGCTGTTCTCCGAGTTCGAAGGCCGTCACGCCGACGACCTGCCGGCCGGCGACGTCAAGTACCACCAGGGCTTCTCGTCCGACGTCTCCACCCCTGGCGGCCCGGTCCACCTGTCGCTGGCGTTCAACCCGTCGCACCTGGAAATCGTCAATCCCGTGGTTGAAGGTTCGGTCAAGGCGCGTATGGACCGCCGCGGCGACAAGGACGGCTCGCAAGTGCTGCCGATCCTGGTCCACGGCGACGCCGCCTTCGCAGGCCAGGGCGTCGTGATGGAAACCCTGAACCTGGCGCAGACCCGTGGCTACGGTACCGGCGGCACGGTTCACATCGTCATCAACAACCAGATCGGCTTCACCACCTCCGACCCGCGCGACTCCCGTTCGACGCTGTACTGCTCGGACGTGGTCAAGATGATCGAAGCGCCGGTGCTGCACGTCAACGGCGATGATCCGGAAGCCGTCGTGTTCGCGACCCAGATCGCCGTCGACTACCGCATGAAGTTCAAGAAGGACATCGTCGTCGACATCATCTGCTTCCGCAAGCTGGGCCACAACGAGCAGGACACCCCGGCGCTGACCCAGCCGCTGATGTACAAGAAGATCGCCCAGCACCCGGGCACCCGCAAGCTGTACGCCGACAAGCTGGCTGCGCAGAAGACCATCGCCGCCGACGGCGGCGAAGAGCTGGTCAAGGCCTTCCGTACCGCCATGGACGCCGGCAAGCACACCATCGATCCGGTGCTGACCAACTTCAAGAGCAAGTACGCCGTCGACTGGCTGCCGTTCCTGAACCGCAAGTGGACCGACGCGGCCGAAACCGCCGTGCCGCTGGCTGAACTGAAGCGCCTGGGTTCCAAGATCACCACCATCCCGGAAGGCTTCAAGGCCCACTCGCTGGTGGAGAAGGTCATCAACGACCGCGCCGCCATGGCGCGCGGCGAAATGAACCTGGACTGGGGCATGGGCGAACACCTGGCCTACGCCTCGCTGGTGTCGTCGGGCTACGCAGTGCGCCTGACCGGCCAGGATGCCGGTCGCGGCACCTTCGTGCACCGTCACGCCGTGCTGCACGACCAGAACCGTGAGCGTTGGGACGCCGGCACCTACGTGCCGCTGCAAAACGTCGCCGAGAACCAGTCGACCTTCACCGTCATCGACTCCGTGCTGTCGGAAGAAGCGGTGCTGGGCTTCGAATACGGCTACTCGACCGCCGAGCCGAACACCCTGACCATCTGGGAAGCCCAGTTCGGCGACTTCGCCAACGGCGCCCAGGTCGTGATGGACCAGTTCATCAGCTCCGGCGAAGTGAAGTGGGGCCGCGCCTCGGGTCTGGTGCAGATGCTGCCGCACGGCTACGAAGGCCAGGGTCCGGAGCACTCCTCGGCTCGCCTGGAGCGTTACCTGCAGCTGTGCGCGGACAACAACATGCAAGTGGTGCAACCGACCACCGCCGCGCAGATCTTCCACGTGCTGCGTCGCCAGATGATCCGCCTGTTCCGCAAGCCGCTGATCATCCTGACGCCGAAGTCGCTGCTGCGCAACAAGGACGCCGGTTCGCCGCTGGCCGACCTGGCCAAGGGTTCGTTCCAGACCGTGATCCCGGAAGTCGACGAAACCATCGACGCCAAGAAGGTCAAGCGCATCATCGCCTGCTCGGGCAAGGTGTACTACGACCTGGTCAACGCCCGCAAGGAACGCGGCCAGACCGACACCGCCATCATCCGTGTCGAGCAGCTGTATCCGTTCCCGCACAAGACGTTCGCCGCTGCCCTCAAGCAGTTCCCGAACTTCAACGAACTGGTGTGGGCGCAGGACGAGCCGCAGAACCAGGGCGCATGGCTGCAGATCCAGCACAACATCTTCGAGAACCTGTCCGAAGGTCAGAAGCTGGCCTATGCAGGTCGTCCGGCCAGCGCCTCCCCGGCCGTCGGCTACTACGACAAGCACTACGCGCAACAGAAGGCGCTGATCGAAACCGCCTTCTCGAAGCTCAAGGGCTTTGTGCTGACCAAATAATCACTGTTGAGAACCGGACGCGCCGCGAGGGCGGCGCGTCCGTGTTTGATTGAACGAATTACCCGAAATCGGAGAATCATAAATGGCTCAAATCGAAGTTGTAGTCCCACAATTATCGGAATCCGTCGCTGAAGCGACCCTGCTGCAATGGCACAAGAAAGTGGGCGAAAAGGTCGTCCGTGACGAAAACCTGATCGATATCGAGACCGACAAGGTCGTGCTGGAACTGCCGGCTCCGGCCGACGGCGTGATCACCCAAATCATCTCCGCCGATGGCGCCACCGTGGTTGCCGGTCAAGTGATCGCCATCCTCGACACCGACGCATCGGCCCAGGTCGAGCCGGGTGAAGTCAAGGCCGCGCCGGCCCCGCAACCGGGCAACGAGCCGACTCCGGTCGCCGCTCCCGAACTGGCCAACAAGGGCGACGTCGCCATGCCGGCCGCTGCCAAGCTGCTGGCCGACAACAACCTGTCGACCTCGCAAGTCACCGGCACCGGCAAAGATGGCCGCGTGACCAAGGGCGATGTGCTGGGCGCGCTGTCGGCTCCCGCCGCCGCTCCTGCCGCAGCTGCCAAGCCGGCGCTGGCCGCCGTTGCCGCACCGGTCAAGGCCGGCCTGGAAAGCCGTCCGGAACAGCGCGTGCCGATGAGCCGCCTGCGCGCCCGCGTGGCCGAGCGTCTGGTGCAGTCGCAGTCGACCAACGCCATCCTGACCACCTTCAACGAAATCAACATGCAGCCGGTCATCGACCTGCGCAACAAGTACAAGGACAAGTTCGAGAAGGAACACGGCGTGAAGCTGGGCTTCATGTCCTTCTTCGTCAAGGCGGTGGTTCACGCCCTGAAGAAGTACCCGATCGTCAACGCCTCGGTCGACGGCAACGACATCGTCTACCACGGCTACTTCGACATCGGCGTGGCAGTCGGTTCGCCGCGCGGCCTGGTGGTGCCCATCCTGCGTGATGCGGACCAGATGTCCATCGCCGACATCGAGAAGAAGATCGGTGAATTCGGCCAGAAGGCCAAGGACGGCAAGCTGTCGATCGAAGAACTGTCGGGCGGCACCTTCACCGTGTCCAACGGCGGCACCTTCGGTTCCATGCTGTCGACCCCGATCATCAACCCGCCGCAATCGGCGATCCTGGGCATTCACGCCACCAAGGATCGCGCCGTGGTCGAAAACGGCCAGGTCGTGGTGCGTCCGATGAACTACTTCGCGCTGTCCTATGACCACCGCATCATCGACGGCCGCGAAGCCGTCCTGAGCCTGGTGGCCATCAAGGAAGCGCTGGAAGATCCGGCCCGCCTGCTGCTGGACCTGTAATGACCGCCGGAGGGGCTACTGCGCAACCCGATCTCGCTGCTGCGATGCTCGCCGTACGACAGTACGGCTGCGCTTCTCGCAGCGACCTCGGGCTGCTCGCTACGCCCCTCCGACGGCCCACAGAGTCAACTAGGCGCTGAAAAGCTCAAAGCGTTCAGCGCTTTTTTGTATCCGCGGATAGCTTGTCCGCGACAAACAGAATTGGAAATAACATGAGCAAGAATTTTGACGTAGTCGTCATCGGTGGCGGCCCCGGCGGCTACATCGCCGCCATCCGCGCAGCCCAGCTGGGTTTCAACACCGCCTGCATCGACGAGTGGAAGAACGAAAAGGGCGGCCCCGCACCGGGCGGCACCTGCACCAACGTCGGTTGCATCCCGTCCAAGGCGCTGCTGCAATCGTCCGAGCACTATGAGCACGCCAGCCACGGCTTCGCCGAGCACGGCATCGAAGTCAAGGGTCTGGGCCTGAACCTGGAAAAGATGCTGGGTCGCAAGAACACCGTGGTCAAGCAGAACAACGACGGCATCCTGTACCTGTTCAAGAAGAACAAGGTCACCTTCTTCCACGGCCGCGGCTCCTTCACCAAGGGTGACGCCAACGGCTACGAGATCAAGGTCGCCGGCGCCGCTGAAGAAAGCATCACCGCCAAGCACGTGATCATCGCCACCGGCTCCAATGCCCGCGCACTGCCGGGCGTGCCGTTCGACGAACAACTGATCCTGTCCAACACCGGCGCGCTGGCCATCACCGAAGTGCCGAAGAAGCTGGGCGTGATCGGCGCCGGCGTGATCGGCCTGGAAATGGGCTCGGTGTGGCGTCGTCTGGGCGCGGAAGTGACCGTGCTGGAAGCGCTGCCCGCCTTCCTGGGCGCGGTTGACGAACAGATCGCCAAGGAAGCGCAGAAGCTGCTGACCAAGCAGGGCCTGAACGTGAGCCTGGGCGTGAAGATCGGCGAGATCAAGACCGGCAAGAAGAGCGTGACCGTCGAGTACACCGATGCCAAGGGCGATGCGCAAAAGGGCGAGTTCGACAAGCTGATCGTCTCCATCGGCCGCACCCCCAACACCATCGGCCTGAACGCCGAAGGCGTGGGCCTGAAGCTGGACGAGCGCGGCTTCATCGCCGTCGACGGCGACTGCAAGACCAACCTGCCCAACGTGTGGGCGGTGGGCGACGTCGTGCGCGGCCCGATGCTGGCGCACAAGGCGGAAGAAGAAGGCGTCGCGGTTGCCGAGCGCATCGCCGGCCAGCACGGCCACGTCAACTTCAACACCATCCCCTGGGTCATCTACACCTCGCCGGAAATCGCATGGGTGGGCAAGACCGAACAGCAACTGAAGGCCGACGGCGTGCAGTACAAGGCCGGCACCTTCCCGTTCCTGGCCAACGGCCGCGCACGCGCGCTGGGCGATACCTCGGGCATGGTCAAGTTCCTGGCCGATGCCAAGACCGATGAGATCCTGGGCGTGCACATCGTCGGCCCGATGGCCTCCGAGCTGATCTCGGAAGCCGTGGTCGCCATGGAGTTCCGCGCATCGTCGGAAGACATCGCCCGCATCTGCCACGCTCACCCGTCGCTGTCCGAAGCGACCAAGGAAGCGGCCCTGGCGGTCGACAAGCGCTCCCTGAACTTCTGATGCGCGATCAATGCGACAATACGCGTCGCCCATGCCAGTCATGCAATACGCGTATTGAGCATTGATGAAGCTTTACCGATGGGCGAGCCTGGCTCGCCCATTTTTGTTTTGACGATTTGCAGATTTGAACACCGGTTCCCGTCGCGTCGGGAACAGAGGCAGCGGCCGCAAGGCGAGGGGAGAACCCGCTGTCCGCACACAGAATAAAGACCACACCATGGATGTCCGCCAATTCTACGAGCACTCGCTGAGCGAGCGCGGCTACCAATCCGACGAGGCGCAACTGCGCGCCATCGACCGCCTGCAGCGCGCGTACGAGGAATGGGTCGCCTACAAGGCGCAGCGCGCTTCCACCTTCAAGCGCCTGATCAGCCGACCGGCCGTGCCGCGCGGCGTCTACATGTGGGGCGGCGTGGGCCGCGGCAAGTCCTTCCTGATGGACAGCTTCTATTCGGTAGTGCCGGTGGTGCGCAAGACGCGCCTGCACTTCCATGAATTCATGCGCGACGTGCACCGCCAGCTCGATGAGTTGAAGGGCATCGCCGATCCGCTGGACGAGGTCGCCAAGCGCATCGCCAAGAAGTACCGCCTGATCTGCTTCGACGAATTCCACGTCTCCGACATCGCCGACGCGATGATCCTCTACAACCTGTTGAAGGGCCTGTTCGACAACGGCGTGTCCTTCGTCATGACGTCCAACTACGAGCCCGGCACGCTGTATCCGGAGGGCCTGCACCGCGACCGCATGCTGCCCACCATCGCGCTGCTGAAGGAAAAGCTCGACGTCATGAACATCGACGCCGGCATCGACTACCGCAAGCGGGTGCTGGAGCAGGTCAAGGTCTACCACACGCCGCTCAACGCCAAGACCGATGAAGAGTTGCGCGCCGCTTTCAGCGCCGTCGCCGAGGCCGCCGATGAAGACCCCCGCGTGCACATCGAAGCGCGCGAGATCCGTTCCCTGCGCCGCGCCGGCAGCGCCATCTGGTTCGACTTCGCCACGCTGTGCGGCGGCCCGCGCTCGCAGAACGACTATCTGGAGCTGGCCAGCCGTTTCCAGACGGTAATTCTGTCGGGCATCCCGCGCATGTCGGCCGCGATGTCCTCGGAGGCGCGCCGTTTCACCTGGTTGATCGACGTTTTCTACGACCACAAGGTCAAGCTGATCATGTCGGCCGAGGTCGAGCCGGACGAGCTTTACACTGTCGGCACCCTGTCGAACGAATTCCACCGCACCGTTTCACGTATCATTGAAATGCAGTCGAAGGAATATCTGGATGCGGACCGCCGCACCATCGCCGACCGGCTGTCATGAACAACAACCAGATGGACAAGAACTACATGCAAGGTTTTTTCGCTGACGCCAATGCCGTTTCCCGACTTTCCTGTGCGCTGATGCTGGCATGGGCCGCAGGCGCGGCCTCGGCCCAGAGCAGCCAGCCGGCCGGCGTGCCGGCCGCGCAGCCGGCGGCTTCCGCCACCCAGGCGGCGCCCGCCGTCCAGGGCCCGGCGCCCATGACCAAGGCGCGCCTGGATGAGCTCGAGGAGCGCGCGCCGTTGAGCCAGCGCTATCCGACCGGCTCCATCAAGTCGGACGAGGCCGCGCAGAAGGCGCTGGACGAGGCGAAGGAAGACCGCCATGCTGCGGAAGTGCGTTATGTCATCGACCAGCGCGCCTGCTACAAGAAATTCCTGGTGGCCAGCTGCCTGGAACAGGCCAAGGAGCGCAAGCGCGTCGCCGAGAAGGGCATCAAGCAGGTCGAGAACGAGGCCAACGTCTACCAGCGCCAGGCCACGGTGGACGAGCGCGACCGCTCGCTGGCCGAGCAAAAGGTGAAGGACGACCAGGACGCCGCGCGCCGCCTGGAAGAGCAGAAGCAGAAAGAAGCCGATGCCGCGCGCAAGGTGAAGGAAAGCAACGCCAAGAACCGCCAAGTCCAGCAGCGCATCGACCAGAACAAGGATGTGCCGCCCGACTTGCGCATCCGCGAACATGAGGCGAAGGTGCGCCAGCAGCAGGCCGAGGAGGCCGCCAAGGCGCCCGAGCGCGCCGCCAATGCCGCCGCCCGCGAGCAGCGCATCAAGGACGCCGAAGCCCATCGCCTGGACGTCGAGCGCAAGAAGGCCGAGAACGAGCGCGAGCGCGCCGAGCGCAAGAAGAACCAGGAGCAGTCCGGCGCCGCGCCTGTCGTCAAGTAATCCGTTCGCGGTGGGGCGACCCGGCCCCGGAGTGTCGGGTTGCCGCCACCGGCGGCGTGCGCCGGAGTACGGCGCCGGTTGGCGCGCCGCCGCCGCTGGATTACACTAGCACCATTCCCGAGAGGCAAGTTCCGGCGGCAGCCGGGCCCATCGATTCGGACCCGAAGCCAGACACGCAACCAGCCATCCACCATGACCAGCACGCATCGCGAAGACATCCAGCGCCGCATCATCGAACTCGAAGTCGAGCACCGCGACCTCGACAACGTGATCGATCTGCTCCTGCGGGATGAGCGCTCGGAAGACCTGCAGATCCGCCGCCTGAAGAAGCGCAAGCTGCAGCTCAAGGACCACATCGCGCTGCTGAAGATGCAGCTGGTGCCTGATATTCCCGCTTGAGTCGCGCCGAATCGCACTGAATCACGCTGAATTGCGCCGGATCACAAGCATTCATCGCGCCCGTTTCATGCGCCTGCGCGGCGCGCCGGACCCCGAACCGGCGGGCATCTGCGAGCCCCGGGCAGACTGCGCGTAAAATAGCGTTTTTCCCGACATGTTCGACCGTCCGGAACCAGCCGCAAGGCGCCGGTTCCGCCGTCCATTTTCCCTTCCTACAGGTTTGCCGCAGTGAGCGTTCCCGAAGATACCGCCGTTCCCGAAACACCAGGTATCCATGATGCCGAGATCGACGAGCTGTTCGGCCCCGGCGGACCGCTGGGCGGCGCCGTGGGCAGCTACAAGCCGCGCCATTCGCAGACCGCCATGGCCAAGGCGATCGCCTCGGCCATCGACAGCCAGGGCACCCTGATCGCCGAAGCCGGCACCGGCACCGGCAAGACCTTCGCTTATCTGGTGCCGGCGCTGTTGTGGGGCGGCAAGGTGATCGTCTCGACCGGCACCAAGACCCTGCAGGACCAGCTCTACAACCGCGACATCCCCACCGTGCGCCGCGCGCTGCACGCGCCGGTATCGGTGGCGCTGCTCAAGGGGCGCAGCAACTATGTCTGCCATTTCCATCTCGAGCGCACGCTGCAGAACGGCCGGCTGACGTCGCGCGAGGATGTCGGTTACCTGCGCGAGATCTCGCGCTTCGTGAAGACCACGTCGTCGGGCGACAAGGCCGAGCTGACCAAGGTGCCCGAGACGGCGTCGGTGTGGAATCTCGTGACGTCCACGCGCGATACCTGCTTCGGTTCCGAATGCCAGTACTACCAGGACTGCTTCGTGATGAAGGCGCGCAAGGAGGCGCAGCAGGCCGATGTGGTGGTGGTGAACCATCACCTGTTCTTCGCCGATGTGGCCTTGAAGGACACCGGCATCGCCGAGCTGCTGCCGTCGGCCAATACCGTGATCTTCGATGAGGCGCACCAGCTGCCGGAAACCGCCACGCTGTTCTTCGGCGAGACCGTCTCCACCTCGCAGGTGCTTGAGCTGTGCCGCGATGTGCTGGCCGAAGGCCTGTCGCACGCCCGCGACGGCGCCGACTGGGCGCGCGTGGTGGCGCCGGTGGAGCGCGCCGCGCGCGACCTGCGGCTGGCGTTTCCCGAGGATTCGGTGCGGCTGGCGCTGAACCAGATTGCCCCGTCCGCCGCCTTCTTCCCGGCGCTGGACACGCTCAAGGACTGCATGGACGACATGATCACCGTGCTGGAGAAGCAGGCCGAACGCGCCGAGACGATCCAGCAGTGCCGCGATCGCGCCAACGAAATCCTGCGCCAGCTGGAGACCTGGAACGCGCCCGAAGCGCCCGCCGCCAAGCAGCCTTCCAAACCGCCCGCCAAGACACCGGCGCCGGCTCCTGCGGCCGACGCCGAAGGGCAGGCGCCGGCGCCCGAAGAAAAACCGTTCTACGTGCTGTGGGTGGAGGCGTTCTCCTCCTCGCTGCAATTGCACCGCACGCCGCTGTCGATCGCGCCGATCTTCAACAAACAGCGCGAAGGCACGCCGCGCTCGTGGATCTTCACCTCCGCCACGCTGGCAGTGAAGCGGGACTTCAACCACTATGCCGCCCAGATGGGTTTGTGGAACGCGCCCGCGCAATCCTGGCCGAGCCCGTTCAACTACGGCGAGCAGGGCCTGCTCTACGTGCCGCAGAACCTGCCCCAGCCCAACTCTTTCGAGTACACCGACGCCGTCATCGATGCCGCGCTGCCGACCATCGAGGCCGCCGGCGGCCGTTGCTTCTTCCTGTGCACCACGCTGCGCGCCGTCAACCGCGCCGCCGAACGCCTGCGCGCGGAGTTCGAGGCGCGCGGCCTGGCTTTCCCGCTGTTCGTGCAGGGCGAGGCGGGGCGCACCGAATTGCTGGATCGCTTCCGCGCCGCCGGCAACGGCGTGCTGATCGGCAGCCAGAGCTTCTGGGAAGGCGTGGACGTGCGCGGCGATGCGCTGTCGCTGGTGATCATCGACAAGCTGCCGTTCTCGCCGCCGGATGACCCGGTGCTGGCCGCGCGCATTGCGGAGATGGAAAAGCAGGGCCTGAACGGCTTCGTGCATCACCAGCTGCCGTCGGCCATCATCAACCTCAAGCAGGGCGCGGGCCGCCTGATCCGCGACGAGGGCGACCGCGGCGTGCTGATGATCTGCGACCCGCGCATCATCACCAAGAACTACGGCCGCCGCATCTGGCAGAGCCTGCCGCCGTTCAAGCGCACGCGCGAGCTCTCCATGGTGCAGGATTTCTTCCGCGAGCAGGATGAGCGCCGCGCCCAGGCCGCTCAGGCGAGCGCTCCCGCAGCAGTCCAGCCGGAGCCGGATCTGGCCTGAGCGCGCGCAGCGGCCAGTTCATGCAAATGCTGCATGAAACTGGATTTTTGGTTAATGTAGTGGCTATTCCAACAACAATGCATTCGCCGGCCCGCCGCATGGCCGCGAGGGAAACGACATGTCCAGTTCGACTTCACTGGTGCCGGTACGGGCTTCCGAACTGATGCTGGGAAAGGCCGCCCCCTGGCCCATCTACAACGAAGCGGGCAAGCTGCTGCTGGCCCGCGGCACCGTCATCGAAACCCAGGACCAGCTGGAAGGCCTGGTTGAAAACGGCCTCTACCGCAACGCCAATTGGGTCAGCGAGCCGGATACCGAGTCGGTGCCGCTGCCCAAGGCGCGCGACGTGCTGCGCAAGAAACTGGGCGACAAGAAGCCGCTGCGTCCGCCGGCCTCGGTGCGCGGCACGGAGAGCGTGATCACGATCGACGAGGTGCGCTGGCAGATCGGCGACACCTTGTGGCTGCAGTTCGCCGACGACGCCAGCCAGCGCTATGCGGTGAACCTGGTCGGCAGCCTGCCCAACCGCAGCATCCTGGTGACGGCGCCGGTCAAGGAGGGCAAGCAGCTGTTCGTGCGCGACGGCCAGAGCTTCGTGGTGCGCGCGCTGGCCGGCAAGCGCGCCTACGCTTTCGGCGCCCAGCTCATCAAGTACCAGCAGACGCCTTTCGTCTACATGCATCTCTCCATTCCGCGCGAAGTGCGCAGCACGGTGATCCGCCAGGATGCGCGGGTGCCGGTCGGCGCCGAGGGTTTTCTGGCGCTGGGCGGCGCCAGTCCGCTGCCGGCCAGCGTGATCGACCTCAGCATGGGCGGCGCCTCGCTGGTGGCGCCGCCGTTGCCGGGCAAGGTGGCAGCGCAGAAGGGCGCGACCGGCCAGCTGCGTTTCGTGGCGTCGGTGGCCGACCAGCAACTGAGCCTGGATCTGCCGCTGGTGCTGCGCACGGTGGAAGCCATCGGCGACCCCAACTACCTCAAGTACGGCGTCGAGTTCGCCGGGCTGCCGGCGCGCGACCGGCTGGTGCTGTCGGCCTACGTCTACCAGGAACTGAGCGTGCAGGAGTAATCGCGCGCACCGTCATGACGGCGCTTTCCGCGGGCTTCATTTTGTCTTGCGGGCGGCGGATTTTTGGACCTTGGCTTCGGTTAAAATGCAGGCCATGAAAATCCTGATCAGCAACGACGACGGCTACCTCGCTCCCGGCATCATGGCCCTGGCCGAGGCGCTTGCGCCCATCGCAGACATTACCGTCGTCGCCCCGGACAGCAACCGTTCGGGCAGCTCCAATTCCCTGACGCTGGATCGCCCGTTGTGGGTGGAGCAGGCGGCCAACGGTTTCTACTATCTCAACGGCACGCCGTCGGATTGTGTCCACGTGGCATTGACCGGCTTGCTGAAGGAGCGCCCCGACCTGATCGTCTCCGGGATCAACCAGGGACAGAACATGGGCGACGACACGCTGTATTCGGGCACCGTCGCCGCCGCGACCGAGGGTTTCCTGTTCGGGATCCCGTCGATCGCCTTCTCGCAACTGCACAAGGGCTGGGCCGAGCTGAAGTCGGCCGCGCGCATCGCGCGTGAAGTGGTGGAGCGCCAGTTCGATGCGCTGCCCAAGCCTTACCTGCTCAACGTCAATATTCCCAACTTGCCCTATGACGAGCTCAAGGGGGGCGTGGCGACCCGCCTGGGCAAGCGCCACATGTCGGAGCCGGTCCACAAGCTGACCGATCCGCACGGCCGCGACCTGTATTGGATCGGCCCCGCCGGCGCGGCCAAGGACGCGGGCGAGGGCACCGATTTCCATGCCACCTCGAACGGCTACGTATCGATCACGCCGTTGCAGATCGACCTGACCCACAACGCCCAGCTGGACAACCTGAAGAAAGCGCTTGCATGAGCGACAAGCCGAGCCGCTTTCCGTTGAGCCTGTCTTCGGTGGTGGACAAGAAGAAAGCCGGCGCCGGCCAAGGCAGCGCCGGCGGACGGGCGCAGGCCACCACGCAGACGGCGGCCAAGAACGCGGCGCAGTCGTCGCAGAATGTGCCGCGCGCGCCGCTCAAGCCGGTGCAGCAGGGTTTGTCGCAGGCCTTGCGCGCCCAGCCGGCGCCGCTGCCGGCGGCCAATCGCCCCGTGGCGCTGAGCCAGCCGCTGCTGAGCGCGGCGCCGGCGCCCAGGACTGCAATCAAGAACGTGATGACGGTCACCCAGACCAACAATTCCAGCCACGCCTCGCCGCTGGCCTCGGAAGCGGTGCGCCGCGCCATGGTGGCGCGCGTGGCCAAGCAGGGCGTGGCGGACGCCAAGGTGCTGGCGGCGCTGGAGGCGGTGCCGCGCCATATGTTCGTGGAGCCGGGGCTGGCCAGCCAGGCCTATATCGACGCCTCGCTGCCGATCGGTCATCACCAGACCATTTCACAGCCGTATATCGTGGCGCGGATGATAGAAATCATGCGCCAGAACAACAAGGGCGGAAAACTGGAGCGGGTGCTGGAGATCGGCACCGGATGCGGTTACCAGGCGGCGGTGCTGTCGCGCGTGGCGGGCGAGGTGTATTCGATCGAACGCATCAAGCCCTTGCACGAACTGGCCAAGACCAACCTGCGTCCGCTGCGCATCGCAAATATCCGCTTGCATTACGGAGATGGTATGCTTGGTTTGCCGCAGGTGGCGCCGTTCGACGGCATCATTCTGGCCGCTGCGGGCCTTGAAGTGCCGCAGGCGCTGCTGGAGCAGCTTGCCGTCGGCGGAAGGCTGGTGGCGCCGGTTGGCGGGCGCCAGCAGATGCTGGAACTGATCGAGCGCGTCGGCCAGCGTGACTGGCGCAGCACGACCATGGAGCAATGCCATTTCGTGCCGTTGCGGCCCGGAACGGTCTGATCGGGCGGCGCGTGCCGCCTACTGGCTCGTTATAGGTCGGAATCGCTCAGGTATCAAGATCTGTTGCGAATTGTCGAAACAGGGAAGCAGGCGGTCATCGAGAACGCGTCATTGCGACCGCTGCGACTGAAAGAAGATGCCGCAATGGCAATGGCGGACACACAAGGGCGCCGGGTTTCCCTGATGAACTCTCACGCTGGCTGCGGGTCAACTAGCGTTGTACAAAATTTAACGTAAGAGCATGAAGAAAATTCGTTTGGCCGTGTTGGGGAGCGTAGTAGGTATGCTGGCTGCTTGCAGCTCGACACCAAATCAGCAGGCGCCCGTCGTGGAGCGCACGACCAGCACCGTCAAGCCGGCTGAGGTGGCGTCGGCGGCGCCGGCCGCTCCCGCGCCGTCGGGACGCGGCTACTACACGGTCAAGAAGGGCGACACCCTTTACCGGATCGCGCTGGAAGTGGGGCAGAGCTACCGCGACATCGTCGCATGGAACAACCTGACCAATCCGAACGACATCAAGGTCGACCAGGTGCTGCGCGTGGCGCCGCCGGGTGCGCCGGGCACGGCGCAGACCGCGACCGTGGCGGCCACGCCCGCCACCGGCATCGAGGTCAAGCAGCTGGGCGCCCCGGGCGCGGCTGCGGCGCCGTCCGCTGCTGCGGGCGCAACGAACAAGACCGGTCCGCGTGGCGACAAGCGCGCCTATTCGGAAGGCGCGCTGGCCGAACTGGAAAAGCCTGACTCGGCCAGCAATTCGGCGCCGGCGGCCGTGGCCGCAGCGCCTGCCGCGCCGGCCAAGGCCGAGCCCGCGCATCCGGCCGACAAGCCTGTCGCTGCTGCGGCAACGCCGTCGGACGACGAGGGCGTTTCGTGGATGTGGCCGGCCGAAGGCAAGGTGGTCGGCACCTTCGACGGCGGCAAGAAGGGCCTGGACATCTCCGGTAAGTCCGGACAGCCGGTGATGGCGGCCGGCGCCGGCAAGGTGATGTATGCGGGCAGCGGCATCCGCGGCTACGGCAACCTGGTGATTATCAAGCACACCAACAACCTGCTGTCGGCCTATGCGCACAACAAGACCATACTGGTGAAGGAAGGCCAGAGCGTTACCAAGGGACAGAAGATCGCTGAAATGGGCAATTCGGACAGCGACAGCGTCAAGCTTCACTTCGAGATTCGCCAGCAGGGCAAGCCTGTCGATCCGTCCAAATACTTGCCGCCACGCTAAGCGTGTCATGAGTTGTTCCAGCCACCGGGTTCGAATGAGAAGGGAAGCCATGCAAGCGCAGCAGCGTCGCAATGCGCCGTTCTCGTCCGGGCCTTCGGGGCCGTTGCGGGAAGGTGCCGTCTGTCGTATTGCTCCTCCTTGCCGTAGCGCCGCTACGGCACGTCGTCGTGCCTTGCATCCGGCCCCATCCCGGGGCTGCGCGGGGGATGAAATCACTCATAACGCGCTCTTATGACAAGCAATCACCGTGATCACTTGCCAGACCAGGACCCTCGCAACGAGGATGTTGACGATCCCATTGATGAGATCGAAGAACCGGAAGTGATCGACGGTGATTCCGCCGCCGAGCAGCAGCAGGAGCCGGCAGCGACGGAAGGCGTGGACGAGCTCAAGAAGGTGCTCGCCGCCGAGCTCTCCACCGACACCACCCAGCATTACCTCAACAAGATCGGCGCCAAGCCGCTGCTGACTGCGGCCGAAGAGCTGCATTTCGCCACGCTGGCCAAGCAGGGCGAGTTCAATGCGCGCCAGAAGATGATCGAGCACAACCTGCGGCTGGTGGTGTCGATCGCCAAGCATTACATCAACCGTGGCGTCGCCTTGCTGGACCTGATCGAAGAGGGCAACTTGGGCCTGATGCGCGCCATCGACAAGTTCGAGCCTGAGCGCGGTTTCCGGTTTTCCACGTATGCCACCTGGTGGATACGCCAGAGCATCGAGCGCGCCATCATGAACCAGGCGCGTACGGTGCGCCTGCCGGTGCACATGGTGCGCGAACTGAACCAGATCCTGCGCGCCAAGTACCACATCGAGGCGCAGCAGCGCGACGGCCGCGACGCCAGCGCCGAAGACATCGCCCACCTGGTCGAGCGCCCGGTGGAAGAGGTGCAGGATGTGCTGGCCCTCTCCGAGCACGCCGCCTCGCTGGACACGCCGCTGGACAACGATCCGCAGGCCAGCCTGATGGACCTGTTGCCCAGCGCGGTCGAAGAGCATCCCGATACCCGCGCCGAGAGCCACGAGATGGCGATCCTGATCCGCGAATGGCTCAAGAGCCTGTCCGAAAAGCAGCGCGTGGTGGTGGCGCGCCGTTTCGGCCTGGACAATGACGACCCGTCCACGCTGGAGCAACTGGCCGGCGAGATGGGCATCACCCGCGAGCGCGTGCGCCAGGTGCAGCAGGAGGCGCTGGTCAAGCTGAAGCGCCTGCTGACTTCGCGCGGCGTGGGACGCGACGCCCTGTTCTGAACCGGCGCCGCCGCGGCTGCGGCGGCGCATTTCCCGCCTGTTTTGCCTGCCCGCGTTGCGCCGAGTGCGCAACGCGCTTCCCTCCGGCTGCCGGATCGCGGACAATACCGCTTCTTTTGTTCTTCGGCAGCGGACAAATGACGCACAAGCGTCCTGGTCCCACCCTGCGGTTTCCCTCATGCAACAAGACATCACTATCGAAATCAAGTCGCTCGACATGGACGGGCGCGGCGTCGGCCACCTCGAAAACGAGGACGGCACGCAAGGCAAGGTCATCTTCGTCGAGGGCGCGCTGCCCGGCGAGCGCGTCAGCTTCCAGTCCTATCGCAAGAAGCCCAAGTGGGAAGCCGGCGTCATGACCGCGCTGCACAGCGAGTCCTCGCTGCGCGTGAAGCCGCGTTGCGACTACTTCGGCACCTGCGGCGGCTGCGCCATGCAGCACCTGGAGCCGTCGGCGCAGGTGGCGATGAAGCAGCGTGTGCTGGAAGACAATCTGTGGCATCTCGGCAAGACCAAGGCCGAGGTGATGCTGCGCCCGATCTACGGTCCGACCTGGGGTTACCGCTACCGTGCGCGGATCTCGGTGCGCCATGTGGCCAAGAAGGGTGGCGTGCTGGTCGGCTTCCATGAAAAACGCTCGTCCTTCATCGCCGACATGAAGACCTGTGAAATCCTGCCGCCCAATGTGTCGGCCATGCTGGTGCCGCTGCGTGAGCTGGTGGCAGGCCTGTCGATCCGCGACCGCATGCCGCAGATCGAGCTGGCCGTGGGCGAGGGCGACGACGGCGCCAAGATCACGGTGCTGGTCCTGCGCATCATGGATCCGCTGAGCCCGGCCGACGAGGAATTGGTGAAGGCCTTCGCCGATCAATGGAAGGTCGAGTGGTGGCTGCAGACCAAGGGGCCTGACACCGCCGCTCCCTACTATCCGGCGCAGTCGAAGCTGCAGTACACGCTGCCGGAGTTCGGCATCCGCATGCCGTTCAAGCCGACCGACTTCACCCAGGTGAACCACCAGATCAACCGCGTGCTGGTCGCGCGCGCGCTGCGCCTGCTGGATGTGCAGCCGCAAGACCGCGTGGCCGACCTGTTCTGCGGCCTGGGCAACTTCACGCTGCCGCTGGCCACGCAGGCGCGCGAAGTGGTGGGCATCGAGGGCAGCACCGCGCTGACCGAGCGCGCGCTGGAGAATGCCAAGGTCAACGGCGTGGATGCCAAGACCACGTTCTACTGCCGCAACCTGTTCGAAGCCAAGCCCGAGGATTTTGTCGCGCTGGGCAAGTTCGATCGCATGCTGATCGACCCGCCGCGCGAAGGCGCGATGGAAGTCTGCAAGGCGCTGGTCGAGCTGCCACCCGAGCAGCAACATCTGAAGCCCAAACGCATCGTCTATGTTTCGTGCAACCCGGCGACCCTGGCGCGCGACGCCGGCGTGCTGGTGCATCTTGGCGGCTACGCGCTGAAGTACGCGGGCGTGGTCAACATGTTCCCGCACACCGCCCACGTCGAGTCGATCGCCGTGTTCGATCTGCCTGAGTGAAGTTGTTGCCTGGAAAGCAAAAAAGCCGGCTTGCGCCGGCTTTTTTGTTGTATCAATATAAACGTCAGTCGCGATTGCCGCCGACGATGCCCAGGATCGACAGCAGGTTGACGAACACGTTGTAGACGTCCAGGTAGATTGCCAGGGTGGCCGAGATGTAGTTGGTCTCGCCGCCGTTGACCACCTGCTGCACGTCGAACAGGATGTAGGCCGAGAAAATCGCGATGGCGACCACCGAGATGGTCAGCTGCAGGGCGGGCAGGTGCAGGAAGATGTTGGCCAGCGAGGCCACCAGGATCACCAGCACGCCGGCGAACAGCCATTTGCCCAGGCCCGAGAAGTCGCGCTTGGAGACGGTGGCGATGGTCGCCATGCCGCTGAAGATGATGGCGGTGCCGCCGAAGGCTGTCATGATCAGCCCGGCGCCGTTGGAAAAGCCCAGCGTGAACTCGATCAGGCGCGACAGCATCAGGCCCATGAAGAAGGTGAAGCCCAGCAGCACGGCGACGCCGAGGCCGGAGTTCTTGGTCTTCTCGATGGCATAGAAGAAGCCGAAGGCGATCGCCAGGAACAGCACGAAGCCGATCATCGGGCTGCCCGAGAACAGGCTGAAATGCAGCTGCACGCCCAGCCAGGCGCCCAGCACGGTCGGGATCATCGACAGCGCCAGCAGCCAGTAGGTGTTGCGCAGCACGCGGTTGCGAGCGGCCGTGTTCACGTTCGAGTGGCCGAAAGTCGTGTCCAGATGTTGATTCATTTGTCCTCCGATTGCGTTGAAATGCGAGTGAGAGCATAGCACGGCAAGCCACGGCTAAGACAAGTTGCCGGGCGGTCAAGTTCGAGCGGGAACGGTAATATGAGCGATATCAAGCGTAAAGGCCGTCCTTGTGTCTCGAATTGCCATGTTATTTGATGGTTTCATGCTAAAATACAAGGTTCATTGGATTATCAATTCTTGGCTTTAAGCCATTATTTTTATTGGAGTTTTTCTCATGGCAATTGAACGCACCCTGTCGATTATCAAGCCGGACGCAGTGGCCAAGAACGTGATCGGCCAAATCTACACCCGTTTCGAAAACGCCGGCCTGAAGATCATCGCTTCGCGCATGACCCAACTGTCCCGCGCTGAAGCCGAAGGCTTCTACGCCGTGCACCGCGAGCGTCCTTTCTTCAAGGACCTGGTGGACTTCATGGTTTCCGGCCCGGTCGTGATCCAGGTGCTGGAAGGCGAAGGCGCGATCCTGAAGAACCGCGACCTGATGGGCGCTACCGACCCGAAGAAGGCTGAGAAGGGCACCATCCGCGCCGACTTCGCCGACTCCATCGACGCCAACGCCGTGCACGGCTCGGACGCCGAAGAGACTGCCAAGGTCGAGATCTCCTACTTCTTCCCGGCACTGAACGTCTATTCGCGTTAATCTGTACCTGTTTTTATCGGTTGCCATGGCCAGAGCAGGAACCGGCGCGGCGTTCATGCCATACCTTCCTGCCCTGACCACACCGACAGCATCATGACTACAGCTCTCACCAATCTGCTGGATCTGGATCCCGCGCAACTCGTCGCTTACTGTGGCGAGTTGGGTGAGAAGCCGTTTCGCGCCAAGCAGTTGCAGCGTTGGATACACCAGTTCGGCGTCGCTGATTTCGATCAGATGACCGACCTGGCCAAATCGCTGCGCGAAAAGCTGAAGACCCGCGCCGAAGTTCGCGCGCCGGCCATCATCAGCGACCATACCTCCACCGACGGCACGCGCAAGTGGCTGGTCGACGTGGGGCAGGGCAACGCGGTGGAAACCGTGTTCATCCCCGAAGAAAACCGCGGCACGCTGTGCATTTCCACGCAAGCGGGCTGCGCCGTCAATTGCCGTTTCTGCTCGACCGGCAAGCAGGGCTTCAACCGCAACCTCAGCGTGGCCGAAATCATCGGCCAGCTGTGGATGGCGGAATTCGAGTTGCGCAAGACCAAGGGCATCGAAGGCGGCCCCAAGGGCGAGCGCCAGATCACCAACGTGGTGATGATGGGCATGGGCGAGCCGCTGCTCAATTTCGAGCCGACCGTCACCGCGCTGCGCCTGATGCTCGACGACAATGCCTACGGCCTGTCGCGCCGCCGCGTCACGCTGTCCACCAGCGGCGTGGTGCCGATGATCGACAAGCTGTCGCAGGAATGCCCGGTGGCGCTGGCCGTGTCGCTGCACGCGTCCAACGACGCGCTGCGCGACGCGCTCATTCCGCTGAACCGCAAGCATCCGCTGCGCGAGCTGATGGCGGCCTGCAAGCGCTATCTCGAGTTCGCGCCGCGCGACTTCATCACCTTCGAATATTGCATGCTGGATGGCGTCAACGACAGCGACGACAACGCCCGCGAACTCATCGAACTGGTGACCCGGGGCGATACCGCCATTCCCTGCAAATTCAACCTGATTCCGTTCAATCCCTTCCCCGAATCGGGTTTGAAGCGCTCGCACAATCCGCGCATCAAGGCGTTCGCGCAGATCCTGATGGATGCCGGCATCGTCACCACCGTGCGCAAGACGCGCGGCGACGATATCGACGCCGCCTGCGGCCAGCTGGCCGGCGAGGTGAAGGATCGTACCCGCGTGCAGGAGCGCATGCAGAAGATGGCGGAGTACCAGAACAAGTTCGGCAAGGATTTCGGCCGCATCGTGGAGATCTCCGGGTGACGGCAAGTTTGCTGAATACTCCTGCCGGTGTCGTCGCCCAGGTCCTCGCCAGAGGCACCCGGGCCTGCCCGGCAAGAACCGCAGTCCAGATTTCAGAAGTACCCGCGAGGATGCCGGCGACGCGCTTTTCCGCCGTTGCCATGCGTCCTCTTTGTGTTTTTGTTGAATGTTTCCTCGCTGTCGCGGTTGTGGTGCGGCAGCTGAAGTTGTCGAATTTCCCGGGAGGGGCGCGGCAGGCGTCGCGCCGGGACGCTCCAGAAGAATCCGGCCTGGTCCGGTTTAAAAAAAGCTTTTCCATGTGGAGCATTTGATGAGTGATCAACAAATGAACGAAGTGTCTTCGCAGCAACCGCAAGAGGGCGGGCAGCCTGCCCAGCCGCCCGCTGCGGCGCTGCCGGGCGCTGCGTTGGCCGCTCAGCGGCAGAAGAAGGGCTGGTCGGTGGAGCAGGTGGCCAGTCTGGTGAAGTTGTCGCCGCGCCAGATTCAGGCGATTGAAGCGGACAATTATTCGGCCTTGCCGGGCCTGGCGGTGGCGCGTGGTTTCGTGCGCAGCTACGCCAAGGCCCTGGGCCTGGACGCCAATGCGTTGACTGCGGCCATGCCGCAGGAGTCGCCGGTGGCGCAGCGCGACCACATCGTGCCGCATCATTCGCTGTCGACGCCGTTCTCCGAAGGCCCGTTGCCGGCCATGATGATGAGCACCCGCGGCAATACCTCGCCGATGGCGGTGATCGCCGGCGTGGTGGTCATTGCGCTGGTGGCGGGCGCCGCCGCCGTGCGCTGGACCGAGCTGGGCGACAACGTGCCGCAGCTGGCCTGGCTGAAGGCGCACAAGGGCGACGCTGCGGCCGCTCCCGACACTGCCGCCGACGGCGCTGCCGCGTCTGCCGACGGGGCTGCCTCGACCGATACGCCGGTGAATGCCCGCGTTGAAACGATCACGCCGAACGCGGCCGACGATGCCGCCAAGCTGGCCGGCCCGGCTGCGTCGGAACCCGCGCCCGCCGCGCCCACGCCGGTGACTGAAGCGCCTGCGGTCGTCAAGGCCGCGCCGCCGGCCGCCGCCGTGCCTGCGCCTGCCCCCGCTGCTGCAGCGCCTGCTGCGCAGCCTTCCGCGGCATCAGCGCCCAGCGGCCTGAACATCGTCAACAGCAAGGACCTGCTGCGCCTGACCTTCCGCGAAGATTCGTGGGTGGAGATTCGCCGCGCCGACAAGACCACCATCATTTCGCGCCTGCTGAAGGCGGGAACCACCGAGGCCTTTGACGTATCGGACGCCTCGGTCCTGGTGATCGGCAATGCGGCCGGCGTGGACGCCACGCTGCGCGGCCAGCCGCTGGACCTGAAAGCCCCCGGTGGCAGCAATGTCGCCCGCCTGAACCTGAACTGAGCAGTTAACTGAACCGAACGAACGCCATGTCTTCCTCTCCGATCGCTTCCGGGCCGCTGGTCCGCCGCAACAGCCGCCGCGTGGTGATCAGCCAGGGCGCGCGCGAGATCGTGGTGGGCGGCGGCGCGCCGGTGATGGTGCAGTCGATGACCAACACCGACACCGCCGACGCCATCGGCACCGCGATCCAGATCAAGGATCTCGCCCGCGCCGGTTCCGAAGTGGTGCGCCTGACGGTCAATACGCCTGAAGCCGCAGCGGCCGTGCCGGCCATTCGCGAACAGCTCGACCGCATGGGCGTGGATGTGCCGCTGGTGGGCGACTTCCACTACAACGGCCATACGCTGCTGACCGAATATCCGGACTGCGCCATGGCGCTGGCCAAGTACCGCATCAACCCGGGCAACGTCGGCAAGGGCGCCAAGCGCGACACGCAGTTCGCGCAGATGATCGAGGTCGCCTGCAAGTACGACAAGCCGGTACGCATCGGCGTCAACTGGGGCAGCCTGGACCAGGCGCTGCTGGCGCGCATCATGGATGAGAACGCCGGCCGTGCCGAACCGTGGTCGGCGCAGGCCGTGATGTACGAGGCATTGGTGACCTCGGCCATCGAGAACGCCCAGCGCGCCGAAGAACTGGGCATGGCGGGCGACAAGATCATCCTCTCGTGCAAGGTCTCGGGCGTGCAGGACCTGATCGCGGTATATCGCGAACTGGCCCGCCGCTGCGACTACCCGTTGCACCTGGGCCTGACCGAGGCCGGCATGGGCAGCAAGGGCATCGTCGCCTCGACGGCGGCGCTGTCCGTGCTGCTGCAGGAAGGCATCGGCGACACCATCCGTATTTCGCTCACTCCGGAACCGGGCGGCGACCGTACCAAGGAAGTCGTGGTCGGCCAGGAAATCCTGCAGACCATGGGCCTGCGCAAGTTCACCCCGATGGTGATCGCCTGCCCGGGTTGCGGCCGCACCACCTCGACCGTGTTCCAGGACCTGGCCGACAAGATCCAGACCTACCTGCGCGACCAGATGCCGGTATGGAAGGGCAAGTACCCCGGCGTGGAAGGCATGAACGTCGCCGTCATGGGGTGCATCGTCAACGGTCCCGGCGAATCCAAGCATGCCAACATCGGCATCAGCCTGCCTGGCACCGGCGAATCGCCGGCCGCTCCGGTGTTCATCGACGGCGAAAAGAAGATGACCCTGCGCGGCGAGCGTATCGCCGAAGAATTCCAGAGCGTGGTGCTGGACTACGTGCAGACGCGCTACGGCCAGGGCAGCCAGGCCTGAGTCTCGAATTTCCTTCCGGCGGAGCGCCGGATGCGATGCAGTACACTTGCGCCTGCCGCGCGTGTTCAACGCGGGGCAGGCCTGCCATTTTGAATTGAGTACAACACTATCCGGTATCGGTATGTCAGAGCAAAAGAAAGTCGAAAAGATCGTTGGCGTGAAAGGGATGAACGACATCCTGCCCGCCGATGCGCCGCTGTGGGAGCTGTTCGAGAACACCGTGCATTCGGTGCTCAAGAGCTACGGTTTCCAGCAGATCCGCACGCCCATCGTCGAGCCGACCGCGCTGTTCGCGCGTGGCCTGGGCGAGGTGACGGACATCGTCGAGAAGGAGATGTACTCCTTCACCGATTCCATGAACGGCGACAACCTGACGCTGCGTCCGGAAAACACCGCCGGCGTGGTGCGCGCCGCGCTGGAGCACAACCTCACCTATGACGGTCCGAAGCGCCTCTGGTACGTCGGCCCGATGTTCCGCCACGAGCGTCCGCAGCGCGGTCGCTATCGCCAGTTCCACCAGGTCGGCGCCGAAGCCGTGGGCTTCACCGGTCCGGACATCGACGCCGAGCTGATCATGATGTGCCAGCGCCTGTGGGATGACCTCGGCCTGTCGGACATCCGCCTGGAACTGAACTCCATCGGCAATGCCGAAGAGCGCAACAAGCACCGCGCCGACCTGATCGCCTACTTCGAGCAGCACAAGGAGATCCTGGACACCGACGCCCAGCGCCGCCTGCACTCGAACCCGCTGCGCATCCTGGATACCAAGAATCCGGCGATGCAGGCAATGGTCAATGCCGCGCCGCAGCTGCTGGACTACCTGGGCGAGGAGTCGCGCGCGCACTTCGAGGGCGTGCAGAAGATCCTGCGCCACAACAACGTGCCGTTCACGATCAACCCGCGCCTGGTGCGCGGCATGGATTACTACAACCGCACCGTGTTCGAATGGGTGACCGACCAGCTCGGCTCCCAGGGCACGGTCTGCGGCGGTGGTCGCTACGATCCGCTGGTCGAGATGTTCGGCGGCAAGCCGACCCCGGCCTGCGGTTTCGCCATGGGCGTTGAGCGCCTGCTGGAGCTGATGAAGGCCAGCGGCGAGCAATATGCCCCGAACCAGTGCGACGTCTACCTGGTGCATCAAGGCGAAGATGCGCAGATGCAATCTTTCGTATTGGCGGAGCGTTTGCGGTCTGCCGGGCTCGATGTTGTGCTACATTGCGCATCGTCGAACGGCGGCGGCAGCTTCAAGGCGCAGATGAAGCGCGCCGACGGCAGCGGCGCCGCCTTCGCGGTGATCATCGGCGAAGACGAAGTCAAGGCCGGCACCGCCACCGTCAAGCACATGCGCGAGGGCGATGCCGAAGAGGGCAAGGCCAACCAGAGCAACATGGCGTTCGATGCGGTGGTCGACTACATCGTGGACCAGATCGTGGGCGATCACGATCATGACCACGATCACGTGCACTACCATCCTTAATAGTTACGTTTTTTCTGAGTTACATGGCATACGATCTCGAAGAACAAGAACAGCTCGACTCCATCAAGGCATGGTGGGCGAAATACGGCAATCTGGTTACCTGGCTGGTGATCATCGCGCTGGCGGCCTACGCCGGCTGGACCGGCTGGAACACCTGGCAGGGCCGCCAGGCCGGCCAGGCCTCGGTGTTGTACGAAGAACAGCAGAAGGCGCTGGCCGGCAAGGACAACGCCAAGGTGCAGCGCGCCGCCGGCGACATCCAGGACAAGTTCGGCGGCACCGCCTATGCCGAGATGAGCGCGCTGGTGGCCGCCAAGTCGGCCTTCGACGCCAATGACGGCGAGACCGCGAAGAAGCAGCTGCAATGGGTGATCGACAACGGTCGCGGCAAGGAGTACAAGGCGATCGCCGCCGTGCGCCTGGCCGGCGTGCTGCTGGACGCCAAGGCTTACGACGAAGCCCTGAAGGTACTGTCGGGCGACTACCCGGCCCAGTTTGCCGGTGCCATCGCCGATCGCAAGGGCGATGTCTTGCTGGCCCAGGGCAAGCGTGACGACGCCCGCGCAGCCTACAAGCTGGCGCTGGAAAAGACCGAAGCCAAGGACCCGGGCCGCCAGCTGATCCAGATCAAGCTGGACGCCATCGGCGGCGAAGCGCCCAAGGCCTGAAAAGAATAATGCATGCGCATCCGGCCGGTCCGGATGCGTTCCATCCGCAGGCAGGCGCGGATGCGCATCGCACAGCGATGCAACGGCCGTTTGTGCGGCCAGGAATTCAACCGCAATCCCACCGCGAACCTATCCATCGCTTAGAGGAACAACAATATGCGTAGTGTGACAGCGACTGCTGCCAAGGCAACATCCTTTGCTCGATCCCAGTCCGCCGGCAAGCTGGCGCTGAAGCTGGCCGCCGCAGCGGCGATCGTGACCCTGTCGGGCTGCTCGTGGTTTTCCAGCAAGAAAGATCCGAACCCGCCGGCGCCGCTGGTCGAGTTCGCACAGAAGCTGCGCGTGCAGACCGCATGGTCGGTGTCGGTCGGCAAGGCCGGCAACTTCACCTTCACCCCGGCTTATGCGGCCGGCAGCGTGTTCGCCGCAGCCAATGACGGCACCGTCATGCGCATCAACGCCCAGAACGGCCAGACCGTCTGGCGCATACGCACCGATACGCCGCTGACCGCGGGCGTGGGCACCGACGGCAGCACCGTGGTCGTGGTGGGCGAGAAGGGCAAGATCCAGGCCTTCGACGCCTCCGGCAAGCCGACCTGGAACGCGCAGGCGCCCAGCGAAGTGCTGTCTTCCCCGGCCGTGGGCGAAGGCCTGGTCGTGATCCGCAGCATCGACAACCGCGTGACGGCCTATGACGCCGACAACGGCAGCCAGCGCTGGATGGTCCAGCGCAATGTGCCGTCCCTGACCCTGCGCAATGCGCCGGGCATCGTGGTCGGTTCGCAGACCGCGTTCGTGGCGCTGCCGGGCGGCCGCCTGTCGGCGCTGGCGCTCAACAACGGCGGTCCGCGCTGGGAGGTGCCGGTCGGCGATCCGCGCGGCACCACCGAGCTGGAACGCATCTCCGATGTGTCGGGCGTTCCCGCCCTGGGTTCGCGCGACATCTGCGCGGTGGCTTATCAGGGCCGCATCGGCTGCTTCGATTTGCTCAACGGCAATGTGCGCTGGATCAAGGAGTTTTCCAGCGACGTGGGCGTGACGCTGGATGACAGCTACGTCTATGCCGCCGACGTCGGCGGCGTCGTCACCGAGTTCGCGCGCGACACCGGCGCGGCCGTGTGGCGCAACGACAAGCTGAAGAACCGCATGCTCTCGAGCCCGATCAGCGCCGGTCGCGCGGTGGCGGTGGGCGACTACCAGGGGTATATTCATTTCCTGTCGCGTGAAGATGGCTCCTTCGTGGCGCGTCTGTCCAGCGACGGCAGTCCCATCCAGGCTCCGCCGGTTTCTGCCGGCCAGTCTGTCGTTTTCCAAACCAAATCAGGAACCGTGGTCTCTGTCGTGACAGAGTGACCCGAAGAATCAATCGAAATGAAACCGGTAATTGCACTTGTAGGCCGTCCCAACGTCGGCAAATCGACGTTGTTCAACAGGCTCACCCGCAGCCGTGATGCGCTGGTGGCGGACCTGCCCGGCCTGACGCGCGATCGTCACTACGGCGAAGGCCGGGTCGGCGAACGCCCGTTCCTGGTGATCGATACCGGTGGTTTCGAGCCCGTCGCCAAGGACGGCATCATGTACGAGATGGCCAAGCAGACCAAGCAGGCGGTGGTCGAGGCCGATGTCGTGGTGTTCATCGTCGACGGTCGCCAGGGCCTGACGCCGCACGACAAGACCATCACCGACTTCCTGCGCAAATGCGGTCGTCCGGTGCTGCTGGTGGTCAACAAGTCCGAGGGCATGAAGTACACCTCGGTGACGGCCGACTTCTATGAGCTGGGCATGGGCGATCCCTACGTGATCTCCGCGGCCCACGGCGACGGCGTGGCCGATCTGGTGCAGGAAGCGCTGGATGTGGCCGAGGCGCAGCGTGCGCCCGAGCCGGAGCCGGAAGACCCCGCCGTGCGCGGCACCAAGATCGCCATCGTCGGCCGCCCCAACGTGGGCAAGTCGACGCTGGTCAATACGCTGCTGGGCGAAGAGCGCGTGATCGCCTTCGACATGCCGGGCACCACGCGCGACTCGATCGAGATTCCCTTCGAGCGCGAAGGCCGTCATTACACCCTGATCGACACCGCCGGCATCCGCCGCCGCGGCAAGGTGTTCGAAGCCATCGAGAAATTCTCGGTGGTCAAGACGCTCAAATCGATCTCGGACGCCAATGTCGTGCTGCTGCTGCTGGATGCCCAGCAGGATATTTCGGAGCAGGACGCCCACATCGCCGGCTTCGTGCTGGAATCCGGCCGCGCGCTGGTGGTGGGCGTGAACAAGTGGGACGGCATGCAGAGCGACCAGCGCGACCAGATCAAGATGGATCTGGAGCGCAAGCTCAACTTCCTGTCGTTCGCCAAATTCCATTTCATCTCGGCGCTCAAGTCGACCGGCATCGGCCCGCTGATGAAGTCGATCGATTCCGCCTACGCGGCGGCCATGGCCAAGCTCAGCACGCCACGCCTGACCCGTGCGCTGGAAGAGGCGCTGGAGCACCAGCAGCCGCGCCGCAAGGGCTCGATCCGCCCCAAGATGCGCTACGCGCACCAGGGCGGGCAGAATCCGCCGGTGGTGGTTATCCACGGCAATGCGCTGGATGCCATCGATGACAACTACAAACGCTATCTGGAAAAGCACTTCCGGGAAACTTTCTCCCTGGTTGGCACTCCACTGCGTATCGAGTTCCGTTCTGGCAAGAATCCGTTTGCCCGACAAGAGAAATAAGTCGAAATAATGCTGTAATTTAGTTAATGATTTTTTGCGTTATAGGGAAAATCGTTTAAATTGATAAAGCATAATTGGTAAAGCACTTGATATTCATTAAAGTGCCTCCAAGTCCTAATCACAACAACACCGTGGAGCTGCCATGAGCAACAAAGGGCAATTGTTACAAGACCCATTTCTGAACGCATTGAGAAAAGAGCACGTTCCCGTCTCTATCTATCTGGTCAACGGCATCAAGCTGCAAGGCCATGTGGAGTCTTTCGATCAATACGTGGTCCTGCTGCGTAACACCGTTACGCAAATGGTTTACAAACACGCCATTTCCACCGTCGTGCCTGCACGTGCGGTCAACCTGAGTCTCGAATCCTCGTCCGACAACGAATAATGGTCTACCAAGCCGGCTCTACGCCGTGTGCATCTTGATATGCGTGCCGCGCTAGTCGGCCTGGACTTCGGCAAGAACGACTTCGCCGCAAGTCTGGATGAATTATTCCTGTTGGCAAAATCGGCCGGCGCGGAACCGGTGATCACCATCACCGGGCGTCGCGCCAGTCCTGATGCAGCTCTTTTTGTCGGCTCCGGCAAGGCACAAGAAGTCGCCGACGCCGTTGCCGATCTTCAGCTCGAACTCGTCATCTTCAATCACGCCTTGTCGCCCGCCCAGCAGCGCAACCTTGAGCGCGTGCTGAAAGCGCGTGTGCTCGACCGTACCAGCCTGATCCTCGATATCTTCGCCCAGCGTGCCAAAAGCCACGAGGGCAAGGTTCAGGTCGAACTGGCGCAGTTGCAGCACCTGTCCACCCGTCTGATTCGCGGCTGGACTCACCTTGAGCGGCAGAAGGGCGGTATCGGCCTGCGCGGTCCCGGCGAAACACAGCTGGAAACCGACCGACGCCTGCTCGGGGAGCGGGTCAAGGCATTGCGGGCGGTGCTGGCCAAGCTGCGACGCCAGCATGCCACGCAGCGACGCGCGAGAGGGCGCAGCGAGACTTTCTCGGTCTCGCTGGTCGGCTATACCAACGCCGGCAAATCGACCATTTTCAACACGCTGACGAAAGCCGGCGTGTACGCCGCCAACCAGCTCTTCGCGACCTTGGACACCACCTCGCGCCGGGTCTACCTGGGCGAGGTCGGGCATGTCGTCATCTCGGACACCGTCGGCTTCATCCGCGAACTGCCCCACCAGCTGGTGGACGCATTCCGGGCCACGCTGGAAGAGACCATCCATGCAGACCTGCTGTTGCATGTGGTCGACGCCGCCAGCCCGGTGCGCATGGAGCAGATCGAGCAGGTCAACGAGGTCTTGCGCGAGATCGGCGCCGACCACGTGCCGCAGATCCTGGTCTGGAACAAGATCGATTCGGCCGGGCTGGAACCGGCGGTCGAGCATGACGAGTATGGTAAAATCCAGCGGGTTTTCGTCAGTGCGAAGTCTGGTGCTGGCTTGGATCTGCTGCGCGAGGCGATCGCCGCTTCGCTGAAGGCCGCCTTGGAGGCCCGGGGTCGCAGCCGTTCCGAGCCTGTCGATTCCGAAGACATGCACGCCTGAGCTGTTTCGAGGGAACGGCTCCGTACGTTCCTGGCGCGCATTCCTCCTTGATTCTCTTAATCAATAACTACAGCCGGATCGCAAACGCATGCTTGTGTCTTTATTCAAGAAAATCGGTGTGAAGTTTTCGTTGAACGATCCCCAATGGGGGCGTGGTTCGCAAGACGACAACCGCGAGAATCAGAATAACGGAAGTAACGGCGACAACCGACCCGACAAGCGACCTGAAAAGCCGTCCGGCGGCAACGACGGTCCGCCGGATCTCGACCAGCTCTGGCGCGACTTCAACCAGCGCCTGTCCGGCATGTTCGGGCGCAAGGGCGGCGGCTCTTCCGACGGCGGCGGTGGCGGTTTCAATCGCGGCGACGTCAAGGGCGCCGGCATCGGCGTGGGCGTGATCGCCATCATCGTCGCTTTCCTCTGGCTGGCCAGCGGCTTCTTCATCGTGCAGGAAGGCCAGACCGCCGTGGTCACCACCTTCGGCCGCTACAGCCACACCACGCTGCCGGGTTTCAACTGGCGCTGGCCGTACCCGATCCAGGGCCATGAGATCGTCAACATGTCGCAGGTGCGTACCGCCGAGATCGGCTACCGCGGCAACGTGCGCAACAAGCAGCTCAAAGAGTCGCTGATGCTGACCGACGACGAGAACATCATCGACATCCAGTTCGCCGTCCAGTACAAGCTCAAGAACGCCGCCGAATGGCTGTTCAACAACCGCGACCAGGACGACTCCGTGCGCCAGGTCGCCGAGACCGCCATCCGCGAGATCGTCGGCCGCAGCAAGATGGACTTCGTGCTCTACGAGGGCCGCGAGAAGGTCGCCCTGGACGTGAGCCAGCGCATGCAGCAGATCCTGGATCGCTACAAGTCCGGCGTGCAGATCACCAACGTCACCATGCAGGGCGTGCAGCCGCCGGAGCAGGTGCAGGCAGCCTTTGACGACGCAGTCAAGGCCGGCCAGGATCGCGAGCGCCTGAAGAACGAAGGCCAGGCTTACGCCAACGACGTCATCCCGCGCGCATCCGGCGCCGCATCGCGCCTGCTGGAAGAAGCCGAGGCCTACCGCTCGCGTGTGGTGGCCAACGCCGAAGGCGACGCCGCGCGCTTCCGCCAGGTGCTGGACGAATACCAGAAGGCCCCGGCCGTGACGCGCGACCGCATGTACATCGAAACCATGCAGCAGATCTTCGCCAACACCACCAAGGTGATGGTGGACGCCAAGACCGGCAGCAACCTGCTGTACCTGCCGCTGGACAAGCTGATCCAGCAGACCGACGGCGCGGCTCCGGCCGCCAAGCAGCCGGCCCAGTCTTCGGGGGCGCCGGCCTCCGGCGCGGCGGCATCGAACAACTCGACCTCTGGAACTGACACTGTGTATTCCTCTGACGTGATGCGCGATATGAGAACCCGGGATCCGCGCGAGTCGCGTGAAAGGGAGGTGCGCTGATGGGCCGCCTCGTCACATCCGTCATCGTCGCCGTCGTGGCGATCTGGCTGGCTTCCTCGACCATCTTCGTGGTCGACCAGCGCTCCTCCGCCATCGTGTTCGCACTGGGCGAAGTCAAGCAGGTCATCAGCGAACCGGGGCTGCACTTCAAGCTGCCGCCGCCGTTCCAGAACGTGATGTACCTCGACAAGCGCATCCAGACCCTGGATACGCCTGACGCCGACCGCTTCATCACCGCCGAGAAGATGAACGTGCTGGTCGATGCCTACGTCAAGTGGCGCATCGTCGACCCGCGCCTGTACTTCGTCAGCTTCGGCGCCGACGAGCGTCGCACCCAGGACCGCCTGTCGCAGATCGTCAAGGCCGCGCTGAACGACGAGATCACCAAGCGCACCGTGCGTGAAGTGATTTCCAGCCAGCGCAACGCCGTCATGGATGCGATCCAGGCGCGTACCGCGGCCGAGGCCAAGCAGATCGGCGTCGAGGTGATCGACGTGCGCCTGCGTCGCGTGGATTACGTCGACCAGATCAACAACTCCGTCTTCGAGCGCATGAAGTCCGAGCGGGTGCGCGTGGCCAACGAGCTGCGTTCCACCGGCGGCGCCGAATCCGAGAAGATCCGTGCCGATGCCGATCGCCAGCGTGTGGTGATCCTGGCCGAAGCCTACCGCGAGTCCGAGAAGGTGCGCGGCGCGGGCGACGCCAAGGCTTCGCAGATCTATGCCCAGGCTTTCGGCCAGAACCCGGATTTCTACAAGTTCTACCGCAGTCTCGAGGCCTACCGTGCCAGCTTCAAGAATCGCCACGATGTGATGGTGGTCGATCCGAGCTCGGAGTTCTTTAAATATTTCAAAGGTGTCGGCAACAGCAACAGCTCTTCCAAGAAGTAAACCGACAACGAGGACAGGCCCGCGCCGCTGAAGCAACAAGGCGAAGCGGGCGCAAGGAGGGATGCCGCTGGTAAAGGGCATCTTTCCTTTTTGTCCGGCGCATTGTTCCGGATCGGCAAGTTTCCCGGAGCATGAGATTGGGGCGGCGATAATTTTCCGGCTGCCCCGGTTTTTCGTCCGGACCCTGTGTGATGTTGTAGGATGCGCCGATTGCCGGACCGAACGTCCTGATTTTTCCCTGCTTATCTTTTTGTCTATGCCTAACTGGCTTCTTCCTGAAAACATTGCCGACGTCTTGCCGTCCGAAGCGCGCAAGATCGAGGAACTGCGCCGCCGGCTGCTCGATAATTTCCGCCTCTACGGCTACGAAATGGTCATGCCGCCGCTGTTGGAATACCTGGAGTCGCTGCTCACCGGCGCCGGCCAGGATACCGACCTGCGCACCTTCAAGCTGGTGGACCAGCTGTCCGGCCGCACGCTGGGCGTACGCGCCGACATGACCACCCAGGTGGCGCGCATCGACGCCCACCTGCTGAATCGCGCCTCGGTGACCCGCCTGTGCTATGCCGGCAGCGTGCTGCATACCCGTCCCACCGGCCTGCATGCGACCCGCGAGCCGATCCAGATCGGCGCCGAGATCTACGGCCATGCCGGCATCGAAGCCGACGCCGAGATCCAGGAACTGGCGTTGAATTCGCTGGCCCTGGCCGGCATGAGCACCATCCGCCTGGACCTGTGCCACGTCGGCGTGCTGCGCGCCATCATCGCCAACGATCCGGCCGCCAAGCGCCAGGAAGCCCAGCTGTTCGGCCTCCTGGAAGCCAAGGACGTGCCTGGCCTGCAGGAGATCACCGCCGGCTACCAGGAAAACACCCGCAAGGCGCTGCTGGCGCTGCCCAACCTGTACGGCGACATTGCCGTCATCGCACGCGCGCGCATCACGCTGCCGGCCTTGCCGGGCATCGCCCAGGCGTTAGACGAGCTGCAGGCCCTGGTCGAACTGGCCGCCGGCCACGAAGGCGCGGCCGTGACCATCGATCTGGCCGACCTGCGCGGTTATCATTACCACAGCGGCGTGATGTTCTCCGCCTATGTTCCCGGCCTGCCCAATGCGGTGGTGCGCGGCGGACGCTACGACCACGTGGGCGAGGCCTTTGGCCGCGCCCGTCCGGCCACCGGCTTCTCGATGGACCTGCGCGAGCTGGCCCGCCTGATGCCGGGCGCCGAAAGAAAGCGCGCAATCCGCGCGCCATGGGGCACCGAAGCCGGTCTGCGTGAGAAAATAGCGCAATTGCGGCAGGCGGGAGAAATCGTGATCCAAAGCCTGCCGGGCCACGAAAACGATCAGGATGAGTTCGATTGCGACCGCGCCGTCGAATTCAGCAACGGAAACTGGATTATCAAAAACTTGGGTTGAGTCATGTTACAAAACAGCAATGCAAAGAACGTCGTCGTTATCGGTACCCAGTGGGGCGATGAAGGCAAGGGCAAGATCGTCGACTGGCTGACCGATCACGCGCAAGGCGTGGTGCGCTTCCAGGGCGGCCACAACGCCGGCCACACGCTGGTCATCGGCGGCAAGAAGACTGCGCTGCAGCTGATCCCCTCGGGCATCATGCGCGAAGGCGTGGCCTGCTACATCGGCAACGGCGTGGTGCTGTCGGTGCCCGACCTGCTGCGCGAGATCGACAAGCTGGAAGCGGCCGGCGTGGAAGTGTGCTCGCGCCTGAAGATCTCCGACGCCTGCCCGCTGATCCTGCCTTACCACGTCGCACTGGACGTGGCCCGTGAAGCCGCCCGCGGCGACGCCAAGATCGGCACCACAGGCAAGGGCATCGGTCCGGCCTACGAAGACAAGGTGGCGCGCCGCGCCATCCGCGTGGCCGACCTGCTGAATGAAAAGCGCTTCGCCGAGAAGCTGCTGGCCAACCTGGACTACCACAACTTCGTCCTGACCAACTATCTGAAGACCCAACCGGTCGACTACCAGAAGACCCTGGACGAAGCGCTGGCCAACGTGCCGCGCATCAAGCCCATGGTCACCGACGTCTCCAGCGACCTGTACGCCGTGCACAATGCCGGCGGCAAGATCCTGTTCGAAGGCGCGCAGGGCAGCCTGCTGGACGTCGACCACGGCACCTATCCGTTCGTCACCTCGAGCAACTGCGTGGCCGGTAACGCCGCCGCAGGCGCCGGCGTGGGCCCGGGCATGCTGCACTACATCATGGGCATCACCAAGGCCTACACCACCCGCGTCGGTTCCGGCCCGTTCCCGGCCGAACTGCCGACAGATGCAGGCGTGGGCAAGCACCTGGCCTCCGTCGGTCACGAATTCGGCACCGTCACCGGCCGTGCGCGCCGCTGCGGCTGGTTCGACGCCGCGCTGCTGAAGCGCTCGGTGCAGATCAATGGCGTCTCCGGCATGTGCCTGACCAAGCTGGACGTGCTGGACGGCATCGAGTCGCTCAAGCTGTGCACCGGCTACAAGCTCAACGGCAAGACCGTCGACATCTTCCCGGTCGGCGCCGAAGAAGCCGCCGCCTGCGAGCCGATCTACGAAGAAATGCCGGGCTGGTCCGAGACCACCGTCGGCGCCAAGTCGCTGGACGCGCTGCCGGCCAATGCACGCGCCTACATCAAGCGCATCGAAGAGCTGGTGGGCGTGCCCATCGACATGATCTCCACCGGTCCTGACCGCGAAGAGACCATCGTCCTGCGCCACCCGTTCAAGTAATCCACGTACCAAGCAACACGAGCAACACGAAGCAAGAAACACAACATGAAGATCTCCGATGACAAAGACCTGTGGGTCTCCTGGGAAGACTACAACCGCCTGATCGAACGTCTGGCGCTGAAGGTCTATGAATCCGGCTACCAGTTCGACCAGGTGCTGTGCCTGGCGCGCGGCGGCCTGCGTCCGGGCGACGTGATGTCGCGCATTTTCGACGTCCCGCTGGCGATCCTGTCGACCAGCTCCTATCGCGAAGCCGCCGGCACCATCCGCAGCTCGCTGGACATCGCCAAGTACATCACCATCACCAAGGGCACCCTGGGTGGCCGCATCCTGCTGGTGGACGACCTGGTCGATTCCGGCGTGACGCTGCAGAAGGTGATGGTGCACTTGAAGGAGCATTACCCGGCCGTCACCGAGATCAAGAGCGCCGTCGTGTGGTGGAAGGCTTGCTCGATCGTGGAGCCGGATTATCACGTCGACTACCTGGCGACCAACCCGTGGATCCACCAGCCGTTCGAAGACTACGACGGCCTGGGCCCGCACCAGTTGGCGGCATGGATCAAGAAGGGCGGCGGCGCCTGAGCGGTTTCCGGCGTTTTCGCTTTCCTGCGTTCCAATGAAAAAGAGCTTGCTGCGGCAAGCTCTTTTTTTTGTGTCGGCGCGCCGGCCCAAGGCGCAGGACTCAGGACCAGGGAATCACCTTGCGTTCCCTGAACTCGTCGAACAGGCGATAGAACATCTGTTCCGTCTCCACGTACTCATGAAAGCCGTAGCGCCGCGCCTTGGAGCCGTCGCCGAACATGTCGTAGTCCCAGGAGAACACGAAGTCGGCGAAGCCCCAGGACGACAGCGATTCATAGGAATGCGCTTCCAGCCCGTGCGCCTCGGCGATGCGTTGCCACAGCGGCGCCTTGTCGCTCATCACGTCGGCCAGCGCCAGCGGCAACGGCGGGCCGACCTCCATGCCGAAGTACTGCGCGATCCTGGGCCACATCTCGCTCCAGCGGAAGATGTCGCCGTTGCCGATGTTGAACGCCTGGCCGGCGCCGTTTTCGCTGGTGGCGGCCCAGACCGTGGCGCGGGCCAGCAGGCCGGCGTCGGTCATCTCCACCAGCTTGTCGTAGGCGCCCGGCTTGCCCGGAAAGCGCAGCGGCAGGCCCAGCGTCTTGGAAATCGTCGCGTACACGGCGATAGCCAGCGCCAGGTTCATCGGATTGCCCAACGCCGCCCCGCCGACCACCGCCGGGCGGATCGCCGACCAGCTCCAGCGCTCGCCGGATTCGGCCTGGCGCTGTTCCAGCCAGCGCTGCTGGTCGAACATGAACTCCGGCGGCATGAACTGGGCATCGGTTTCGCGCGCCGGCGTCTTGAACGGGCCGAGATGGCCGCCGTAGACCTTGTAGCCCTGCATCAGGCTGACGTGTCGCAGCCCGGGGGCGATGGCGTCGACGGCTTCCACCGTATTGCGCAGCATCGCCAGGTTGGGCGCGACCAGTTCGCTCCAGCTGGGGCGATGCTGGTAGGCCGCGTAGAAGAGGTGGGTAACATGCTCCAGCGGCGCCAGCTTCTTGCGGGTATCGGCGGCGTCCAGCAGGTCGACCGCGACATGGCGCAGCCGGCCGTCCCGGCTGTCCTGTCCGCCGCGGCGCGAGAGGCCGATGACCTTCCATTCGGGCCGGGTGGCAAGGTGGGCGATCAGCTGGCTGCCGATGACGCCGTTGGCGCCGACGACCAGGGCGGTCTGTGGGGTGAGGCTTGAAGTGGACATGCTTGTCTCCGGTTAGGTCCAGGATGTGCGGTCCCGGCGCGGAGCCGGGACCATCGCTTGCTGCAAAAGCCCGGTTCAGCAGGCTTCGACGCCTTGCGCGGCACGCGCGCCGGCGCTCTTGCCATCCATCTTCCAGCTCACCAGCGCCACCGCGATGCCGGCGATCGGCAGCAGGGCGGCCACATAGGGCACCGCGTGCAGGCCGGGGCCATGGTCGATGGTCAGGCCGCCCAGCCAGGCGCCGGCGGCGTTGCCCAGGTTGAAGGCGGCGATATTGGCCGAGGACGCCAGGTTGGGCGCGCCGGTGGCCTTTTCCAGCACGCGCATCTGCAGCGGCGGCACGGTGGCGAAGGCGGCCATGCCCATCAGGCCGACGCCGATGATGGAGGCGATCTTGTGTTCGTTGGTCAGGCCGAACAGCACCAGCACCGCGGCCAGCGCCACCATGCTGCCGATCAGCGTGGCCATGAGCTTCTTGTCGGCCAGCTTGCCGCCCAGCAGATTGCCGATCACCAGGCCCAGGCCGAACAGCAGCAGGATGGGCGAGACCGCGGCCGGCGGGAAGCCGCTGATGTCGGTCAGGATGGGGGCGATATAGGTGAAGGCCGCGAATACGCCGCCAAAGCCCAGCACCGTCATCGCCAGGCCCAGCATCACCTGCGGGCGGGCCAGCACGCGCAGCTCGCGGCCGAAGTCGGCTTCTTCGCCGCCCTGCGAGCGCGGCACCAGCAGGCCGGTTGCCGCCAGCGCGACCACGCCGATGGCGGTCACCGCCCAGAACGTGGCGCGCCAGCCGTACATCTGGCCCAGCCAGGTGCCGAAAGGCACGCCCAGCACGTTGGCCACCGTCAGGCCGGTAAACATCAGGGCGATGGCGGAGGCCTGCTTGTCCTTGGGCACCAGGCTGGTGGCGACCACCGAGCCGACGCCGAAGAACGCGCCGTGGGCGAAGGACGCGACCACCCGGCCGATCATCAGCGTGGCATAGCCCGGCGCCACCGCACAGGCGAGGTTGCCGATCACGAACACCACCATCAGCGCCATCAGCAAAGTCTTGCGCGGCAGGCGGCCGGTGGTGGCGGTGACCAGCGGCGCGCCGACGAACACGCCCAGCGCATAGCCGGTCACCAGCAGGCCGGCCGAAGAGAGGCTCACGCCCAGGTTGGCCGCCACTTCAGGCAGCAGCCCCATGATCACGAACTCGGTGGTTCCGATCGCGAATGCGCTGATGGTCAGCGCCCAGAGTGCAATTGGCATTTCTATCCTTCCCCGATGCCCGAGGCGGGCATGCGTCATAAAAAGTTGATGAACCGGCAAGCGTTCGAAAAAATCGCTCTGCCAGCGATGGGAAGGATTGTGCCTCGGGCTTTTGTTGAGAAAAATACCGTTAGAATCAAAGAATATTTGATCTGGAGTCAAAGATGACGATTCAATCGGAAGAACTGCGCACCTTCGTCGCGGTGGTGGAGGCCGGCACGCTGTCGGCCGCCGCCGAAGTGCTGGAGCAGACTACCTCGGGCGTGAGCCGCGCGCTGTCGCGGCTAGAGGAGAAGCTGGGCGCCAGCCTGCTGACCCGCACCACGCGGCGCATGGACCTGACCGAAGAAGGCCAGGCCTTTCTCGAGCAGGCGCGCAGCATCCTGGCGGCCATGGAGGCGGCCGAGGAAACCGTGCGCATGCGCACGCAAAAGCCGGTCGGCAAGCTGCGGGTGGACGCCGCCGTGCCGTTCATGATCCATTGCGTGGTGCCGCACGTGGGCGCCTTCCGCGAGGCCTATCCGGACATCGAGCTGGAGCTGACCACCAACGACCGCTTCATCGACCTGGTGGAGCAGCGTACCGACATCGCCATCCGCATCGGCGAGCTGCAGGATTCGACGCTGCACGCCAAGCCGCTCAGTTCGGCGCGCTTGAACATCATCGCCAGTCCCGGCTACGTCGCCCGCCATGGCGAGCCGACATCGGTGGAAGACCTGGAGCATCATCGCCTGATCGGTTTTTCCCAGCCCGAGTCGCTGAACCACTGGCCCTTGCTGCATGCCGGCGGCGACCGTTATCCGACCAGGCCCGCCATCCGCGCCTCCAGCGGCGAGACCATCCGCCAGCTGGCGCTGCACGGGCAGGGCATCGCCTGCCTGTCCAACTTCATGTCGGACGCCGACATCGCCACCGGGCGCCTGGTCAAGCTGCTCGAGCCGGCCTACAGCGGCTACCAGCAAAAGATCTCGGCGGTCTACTATCGCAACACCCAGCTGTCGAGGCGCATCAGCTGTTTCCTCGATTTCTTGCAATGCAAGCTGTAGTCGCGCAACGTTTTGCCGTAAATCAGGTCTGAGCGCCAGCGATGCCGCAAGGGGGAAAACCTGTGGCCGCCCATACAACAAGATCAGCAGGATATCTTCCGGAGAACAAGATGAATCAAACGGAGGCCGGCATGGCCGCAGGCTGGAGCGCGACGCGCCAACAATATCAATCCCCCCGGCTTGAATCCGGCATTGCCGCCAAGGCATGGCGCGTCGCCGGGCTGTGGCTGGCGGCCGTCATGGCGCTGCCGATGTCTACGGCGCAGGCGGCCAATGTCACCGTCACCGGCTTCTCGCCGCAGGGCGAGGTGGCGAAGATCCGGCAGGTGCGGGCGCGCTTTTCCGAATCCATGATCAAGTTCGGCGATCCCAAGGCGGCTTCGCCGTTCGATGTCGATTGCCCGGTGGCCGGCGTCTCGCGCTGGGCCGACGACAAGAACTGGATCTTTGACTTCGAACGCGACCTGCCACCCGGCACCAGCTGCAGCTTCAGCGTGCGCACCGGCGTGAAGTCCGTCGCCGGCAACGCCATGGGCGGCAAGGGCCGCTTCCAGTTCAGCACCGGCGGCCCGGCGGTGACGCGGGTGCAGCCCTATGCCGATTCGCGCATCGCCGAGGACCAGGCTTTCATCCTGTTCCAGAACGGCGCCGCGACCGAAGCCTCGGTGCGCGAGCATCTGTATTGCGAGGCCGAAGGCATCAACGAGCGCATTCCCGCCAAGGCCGTCGGCGACAGCGACCGCAAGGCCTTGCTGCAGGAATTCGCCAAGGGCGTGGATCCGGCCGCCGTGACCATCGTGCAATGCCAGCAACGCCTGCCCAACGACGCGCATGTGAAGCTGGTGTGGGACCGCGGCATCGCCGCCGCCAACGCGCCGGCCGTGCTCAGTTCACAGCCGCAGGTGTTCAAGTTCCAGGTGCGCAGCGAATTCGTCGCCGGCTTCTCCTGTCAGCGCGAGAACGCCAATGCCGCCTGCTCGCCGATCCTGCCGGTGACCCTGTCGTTCTCCTCGCCGGTGCCGCGCAAGCTGGCCGAGCAGGTGATGCTCAACGCCACCACCGGCAAGATCAAGCCGACGCTGGACAGCAACCAGAGCGAGTCGGTCAGCGACATCACGTTCAAGCCGCCTTTCCCCGAGAAATCCGAGTTCACCATCACGCTGCCCTCCGGCTTCAAGGATGAGGACGGCCGCACGCTGGGCAACGCCTCGTCGTTCCCGCTGAAATCCGCGCTGGCCGATTTCCCGCCGCTGGCCAAATTCCCGGCCGCGCCGTTCGGCATCATCGAGCTGAACGCCGACCCGACCCTGCCGGTCACGCTGCGCCGGGTCGAGGCCGGCCTGCAGGTGCGCGGCACGGACGGCCGCGCCATGCCGGGCAAGGTGGCCGACCTCAAGGTCGACGCCGGCCGGGGCGACCAGGGCGTCATCGCCTGGCTCACGCGCCTGAACAAGTATCACGAGAAATGGGGCGACCCGAAGAAGGTCGACTCGCGCAGCGTCAGCCTGCTGGCTAAAGAACCGGGCGCCAAGAAGCTCGATCTGCCGGCGCTGAAGGATGCGAAGGAGGGCGAATGGCCGTTCGAAGTGATCGGCATTCCGTTGAAAGACCCGGGCTTCTACGTGGTCGAGCTGGAGTCGCAGAAGCTGGGCGCGTCGCTGCTGGGCAAGCCGCAGCCGATGTACGTGCGCACCAGCGCGCTGGTGACCAACCTGGCGGTGCACGTGAAGCTGGGCCGCGCCAACGGCGCCGTGTGGGTCACCCGGCTGGACAACGCCAAACCGGTGGCCGAGGCCGAGGTGCGGGTTTCCAATTGCGACGGCACGCAGATCTGGCAGGGCAAGACCGACGCCCGCGGCGTGGCGGTGCTGCCGGCGCTGGAAGACGCCTGCGCCAATCGTCCTTACAGCCAGGACAACGCCGACAAGATCAACGGCCTCTTCGTCAGCGCCCGCAAGGCCGACGAGAAGGGGCGCGCCGACATGGCCTTCGCGCTGACCTCGTGGAACGACGGCATCGAATCCTGGCGCTTCAACGTGCCGACCGATACCGACCGCGCCGCCACCATGCGCGCCACGACCGTGTTCGACCGCACGCTGTTGCGCGCCGGCGAGACCGTCTCGATGAAGCATGTGATGCGCACCGAGACCATGCAGGGCTTCGGCCTGATGAAGAAGGAAGACCTGCCCACGCGCGTGCGCATCACGCACCAGGGCAGCGGCCAGGAGTATCAGTTTCCGCTGAACTGGCGCGGCGGCAAGAGCGCCGAGACCACGTTCAACCTGCCCAGGGAAGCCAAGCTCGGCAGCTATGAAGTGGTGCTCGACCAGGGCCGGGTGAACGCCAACAGCCAGGCTGCCGACAACAATGGCAACGACGAAGAGCGCGGCTGGTATGGCCGCGGCACGTATTACACCGGCAGCTTCCGGGTCGAGGAATTCCGCCTGCCGCTGATGCAGGGCCGCATCACGCCGCCCAAGGGGGCGCAGGTGGCGATCAAGGAACTGCCGCTGGACCTGCAGCTGAACTACATCAACGGCGGCGGCGCGGCCAACCAGCAGGTGCGCGTGTCCAGCCTGCTGCGTTCGCGCCCGGTCAACGTGCCCGGCTATGACGGCTTCTCGTTCAGCACGCCGCGCAGCGATGACGACAGCAATGCCGAGGATCAGAAGATCGTCGCCGACAAGCTGGCCGTCACGCTGGACAAGAACGGTGCCGGCAAGACCGTCATCGCCAAGCTGCCGCCGGCGCAGCGCGCGCAGGAGCTGCTGACCGAGATGACCTACAGCGACCCCAACGGCGAAGTGCAGACGGTCTCCACCGTCACGCCCTTGTGGCCGTCGGGCGTGGTGGTCGGCCTGCGCGCCGGCAACTGGATCTCGGTGAAGAAAAAGCTCACGCTCACCGCCGTCACGCTCGATACCGCGGGCAAGCCGCAGGCTGGCGTGCCGGTCGAGATCCGCGCCACCGCGCGCAAGACCAATTCGCACCGCAAGCGCATGGTCGGCGGCTTCTACGCCTATGAAAACGACCAGAGCACCCAGGACCTCGGCAAGCTGTGCTCGGGCAAGAGCGACGAGCACGGCATGTTCATGTGCGACACCGAGCTGTCCGAGGCGGGCAACGTGGAGCTCACCGCCAGCGCCAAGGACGCGCGCGGCAATGCGTCCTCGGCCTATTCCTCGGTGTGGGTGACGGGGCGCGACGAACTGTGGTTCGACGGCGAGAACCAGGACCGCATCGACATCCTGGCCGAAAAGAAGAACTACCAGCCCGGCGAGACGGCCAAGTTCCAGGTGCGCATGCCGTTCCGCTACGCCACCGCGCTGGTGGCGGTGGAGCGCGAAGGCGTGATCGATACGCAGGTGATGCAGCTGTCGGGACGCGATCCCACCATCAGCGTGCCGGTGAAGGCGGAGTACGGACCGAACGTCTATGTGTCGGTGCTGGCCGTGCGCGGTCGCATGCGCGAGGTGCCGTGGTATTCCTTCTTCGTCTGGGGCTGGAAGGAGCCGGTCAACTGGTGGCACGAGTTCCGCGAATACCAGGCGCCGGGCCCGATCGTCGATCTCTCCAAGCCGGCCTGGAAATACGGCATCGCCGAGATCAATGTCGGCGACGCCGGCCACAAGCTGCAGGTGGCCGTGACGGCCGACAAGTCCGCGTACCCGATCCGCGCCACCGCCAAGGTGCAGGTGCAGGTCAGGCTGCCTGACGGCAAGCCCGCCGCCGGCGGCGAGTTCGCGCTGGCGGCGGTGGACGAGGCGCTGCTGGAGCTGCAGCCCAACGGCAGCTGGGACGTGTTGCGCGCCATGCTGCAGCGGCGCAGCTACGGCGTCGAGACGTCGACGGCGCAGATGCAGGTGGTCGGCAAGCGCCACTACGGCAAGAAGGCCACGCCGGCCGGCGGCGGCGGCGGTCGCGCGCCCACGCGCGAGCTGTTCGACACGCTGCTGCTGTGGAAGCCCAGCGTGGTGCTCGACGCCGACGGCCGCGCCACGCTGGAGGTGCCGTTGAACGACGCGTTGACGTCGTTCCGCATCGTCGCCGTGGCCGAGAGCGGCGCCAACTACTTCGGCACCGGCAGCGTGAGCATCCGCTCGACGCAGGACGTGCAGCTGATCTCCGGCCTGCCGCCGCTGGTGCGCGAAGGCGACAGCTTCAATGCCGCGGTCACGGTGCGCAACACCACCACGCACGACATGAAGATCCGCGTGGCGGCGCGCGCGCAGGGCGGCACGCCGGCCGCACCGCTGAGTCTGCCGGAGCGCGACGTCACTGTCGCCGCGGGACAGTCGGCCGAAGTCGTCTGGCCGGTGCAGGCGCCGGAAGGCGTGACGCAGCTGGCCTGGGACATCAGCGCCCAGGAGCAGGGCGCCCAGGGCGCGAAGGACGCGATGAAATTCAGCCAGCGGGTGGCGCCCGCCGTACCGGTGACGGTGCAGCAGGCCACGCTGTTCCAGCTGGACAAGAGCGCCTCGCTGCCGGTCTCCCAGCCGCCGGGCAACCTGCCGGGACGCGGCGGCCTGGCCGTGGCCTTGAAGCCCAGCCTGGCCGGCGGCAGCGAGGCGCTGACGCGCTACTTCGCCGACTATCCCTTCTCCTGCCTGGAGCAGAAAACCTCGAAGTCCATCGGCCTGCGCGATGAAGCGGCGTGGCAGAAGGTCGCGGCGGAGTTGCCGACCTATCTCGACGGCGACGGCCTGGCGTATTACTTCCCGCCGGCCGACAGCGGCGCGCGGCGCGGCAGCGACACGCTGACGGCCTACCTGCTGGCGGCCACCAGCGAAGCCGGCTATGCGATTCCCCAGGCCAGCCGCGACAAGATGCTGGACGGCCTGGCCGGTTTCGTCGAAGGCCGCATCACCCGCGACTTCTGGTCGCCGCAGAGGGATCTCGACGTGCGCAAGCTGGCCGCGCTGGAAGCGCTGTCGCGCTACGGCCGCGTGCAGCCGTCCATGCTCGGGTCGCTGCAGGTCAATCCCAACCAGTGGCCGACCTCGGGCCTGCTGGACTGGATCGCCGTCCTGCAGCGCGTGACGGCCATTCCGGAGCGCCAGAAGAAGCTGGACGAGGCCGACCAGATCCTGCGCGCCCGCCTGAACTTCCAGGGCACGCGCATGGGCTTCTCCAACGAGGAGGGCGACTACTGGTGGTGGCTGATGAGCAGCGGCGACGCCAACGCCAATCGCCTGATCCTGCTGCAGCTGAACAACCCGGCCTGGCGCGACGACATGCCGCACCTGGTGGCCGGCGCCATCAGCCGCCAGCAGCGCGGCCATTGGGGCACCACCACGGCCAACGTCTGGGGCAGCCTGGCGCTGGAGAAATTCGCGCGCAAGTTCGAGTCCGAGCCGGTGACCGGCAGCACGCGCGCAACGGTGGAGCAGGGCGGCGCCACCGTCGGCAGCCAGAGCCTGGCGTGGAGCGGCGCGGCCGGCGGCGGCAAGCTGCAGCTGCCGTGGCCCAAGGCTGACGGCGCCGCCGCCACGATGCGCTTTGCGCAAGAGGGCAGCGGCAAGCCCTGGGTGACGCTGCAAAGCCTGGCTGCGGTGCCGCTGAAGCAAGCGTTCTCCAGCGGTTATCGCATCACGCGCAAGATCGAGGCGGTCGAGCAGAAGCAGGCCGGCGTCTACACGCGCGGCGATGTGTTGCGCATCACGCTGGACATCGACGCCCAGACCGACATGACCTGGGTGGTGGTCAGCGATCCGGTGCCGGGCGGCGCCACCTTGCTGGGTTCCGGCCTGGGCCGCGATTCCGTGATCGCCCAGGGCAACCAGGACAGGTCGCGCGACCGAGACCGCGGCCTGGGCTGGCTGGCCTACGAGGAGCGCAGCTTCGAGGCCTATCGCGCCTACTACGAGTCCATGCCCAAGGGCCGCACCAGCATCAGCTACACGGTGCGCCTGAACAACGTCGGCGAGTTCAACCTGCCGCCGACGCGGGTGGAGGCGATGTATGCGCCGGAGATGTTCGGCGAGATCCCCAACGCCAGGCTCGTCGTCAAGGCGGCGCAGTAAGTGATGCGGAGCGATCGATGAACGCAGGCATGAAGTCCCCGGGCAGGCTGGCCGCCGCGTTGCGGGCGCTGGCCCTGGGCGCCGCGCTGCTGTTGCCCGCGGCGGCCGGCGCGGTGCCCTCGTTCGCCGAGGTGCAGCGCGATTTCCTGCCGTCGGAGGCCAGCCTCTATGACCGTTACGGCGAGCTGCTGCAGCGCATGCGCCTGAACATGGACGAGCGCAAGCTGTCCTGGGTCAAGCTGGAGGACGTGTCGCCGGCGTTGCGCAGCGCGCTGGTGGCGTCCGAGGACCGGCGTTTCTACCAGCACAGCGGCGTGGACTGGAACGCGGTGGCGGCTTCCGCCTGGGGCAACCTGTGGCATACGCGCACGCGCGGCGCGTCCACCATCACCATGCAGCTGGCCGGCCTGATCTATGACGACCTGCGTCGCAAGTCCGGCGCACGCTCCTTCACGCAGAAAGTGTCGCAGGCCTTCATCGCCCAGGCGCTGGAGCGCTCCTGGCGCAAGGACCAGATCCTCGAGGCCTATCTCAACATGGTGGCTTTCCGCGGCGAACTGGTCGGTGTGCACGCGTTGTCGCGCGTGATGTTCGGCAAGCATCCCAGCGGCCTGAACCAGGGCGAAGCGGCGATCGCCGTGGCGCTGATCCGCGCGCCCAACGCCGCGCCGCGCCGCGTGGCCGAGCGCGCCTGCGCGATCCTGAAGGAAGAGGGCGTGCCGCAGCAGTGCAACGGAATGGACGGCGCGACGGAACTGGCGCTGGCGCGCGCGGCCGCCCGCCGCGACCTGCCGGGCGCCAGCGATGCGCCGCAGCTGGCGCCGCACCTGGCGCGCAAGCTGCTCAGCCGCCCCGGCCAGCAATTGCGCTCCACCCTGGACGCCCCGCTGCAGCGCTTCGCGGCGCAGACGCTGCGCCACCAGCTGGCCGGCCTGGCGGAGCGCAATATCGAGGACGGCGCGGTGATCGTGATCGACAACGCCAGCGGCGACGTGCTGGCCTGGGTCGGCTCCAGCGGCAGCCTGTCGGCCGCCGCCAATGTCGACGGCGTGGTGGCGCAGCGCCAGGCCGGCTCCACGCTCAAGCCCTTTCTCTACGAACTGGCGATCGAGAAGAAATGGCTGACCGCCGCGTCACTGCTGGACGACTCGCCGGTCAACCTGGCCACCTCGGCCGGACTCTACATTCCGCAGAACTACGACAAGCAGTTCAAGGGCCTGGTGAGCCTGCGCACCGCGCTGGGTTCCTCGCTCAACATCCCGGCGGTACGCACGCTGGTGATGGTGTCGCCGGAGCGCTTTTTCCAGCGCCTGCAGGCGCTGGGAATGAACCTGCGCGAGAGCGGCGACTATTACGGCTACAGCCTGGCCCTGGGCAGCGCCGACGTCACGCTGGCCAATCTGGCCAACGCCTACCGCGCGCTGGCCAACCAGGGACGTTATTCGCCGCTGCGCACGCGCTTCGATGAGGCCGGCGCGCCGCCCCGCTTCAGCCGGGCGATGGATCCGGATGCGTCCTTCATCATCGGCGACATTCTCTCCGACCGCAGCGCACGCGCGCGCACCTTCGGCCTCGAGAACGCCTTGTCCACCCGCATGTGGACGGCGGTGAAGACGGGCACTTCCAAGGACATGCGCGACAACTGGTGCGTCGGCTATTCGGCGCGCTACACGGTCGGCGTGTGGGTCGGCAATGCGTCGGGCGCGCCGATGTGGGACGTCTCCGGCGTCACCGGCGCCGCGCCCGTGTGGCAGGAGCTGATGCAGTACCTGCATGCGCGACGGCCGGACGCCGCGCCGCAAAAGCCGGCCGCCGTCGAGGCGCGCGCGATCCGCTACGAAGACGAGGTCGAAGCGGCGCGCACAGAATACTTCCTGCCCGGCACCGCGCAACCGGAGATCCGCATCGTGCGCGCACGCGAGATTCGTCCGTCGATTTCCTATCCGACGGCAGGCATGCTGACCGCGCTCGACCCGGACATTCCTCCGGCGCGCCAGCGCATCCGTTTTCGCGCGCAGGGCGTGTCAGCCGGAAGCCGCTGGGTACTGGACGGAAAAGCGATGCCGGACGCCATTCTGAAAGGGGGCCAGCCCCGGATGCAGCGCATCGCCGCGAACGCCAGCGACGACCTGGCCTACGACTGGATGCCGTGGCCGGGCAGGCATGTGCTGGTGTTGCAGGATGCGGCGGGGCAGGAGCTGGACCGCGTGCGGTTCGAAGTGCGCGGCGCGGTGGAACGGCCGCGCGCGGATGCGAAGAAGAAATGAGGTCGTGAGCGCATTGCTTGCGCGAAGCCGAATCCCCAAAACCGGATCTGCAAAAAGAAAAAAGCCGGCAGTGCATCTTGCGCTGCCGGCTTTCATTTTTTGTGGTTCCGGATCGGGATCCGGAAACGTAAAAGGTCGCCAAAAACGCAAAAGGCCGATTAACTTTCGTTAATCGACCTTTTATGTTTTGGTGCCCACGGAGGGACTCGGTCACGTACCTCGACCCCGCCCGGCCTTGCAAGGCCGGGCTTTCGAGTCCCACCCGCAAAGCGCGCAGGCGCTTTGCTCGTGTACCCCAAAACGCAAAAGGCCGATTAACTTTCGTTAATCGACCTTTTATGTTTTGGTGCCCACGGAGGGACTCGAACCCCCACACCTCGCGGCACATGGACCTGAACCATGCGCGTCTACCAATTCCGCCACGTGGGCCTTCTGCACTGCGTTGCTGCTTTGTTGCCGTGCTTGAAAGAGGCTGCATATTAAGGGTAATTCTGCAGGTGGTCAACAGCTAATTTGAATTTTTTACGGATTTTTTTTCGAGTGGTTCAGATCAGCTGTTTTCACTCTGGTTTTTGCCGCTGCGCCACCGCCGGGAAGCGCGAGATTCGGTGGTGCTGGTGGCGTGTCGATATCAGCGCAGCGACGCCGGATCCTGGCTATCGCAAAGACGGCAAGACGCGATAGCCGCCACCTCTGCACGCGTTGCTCGCCTCAGCACCCGTCGTCCCCGCGAAGGCGGGGACCCAGTGACGTTTGTTGCGCGTAAAGAGCCGCAGAGCGATCCAGACAACCGGCACAAAGAAAAACGGCGACCGCCAGGGTCGCCGTTGTCCATTGCACCTGGCAGGCGTGCAGATCAACCGCCCAGATAAGCCTCGACCACCTTGGGATTGCCCAGCAGGTTGGCGCCGCTGTCTTCCAGCACGATCTTGCCGGTCTCCAGCACGTAGCCGCGTTGCGCGATGCGCAGCGCCTGGCGCACGTTCTGTTCCACCAGCAGCACCGTCATGCCGGTCTTGTTGATCTCCTGCACGATGCGGAAGATCTCCTGGATGATCAGCGGGGCCAGCCCCATCGACGGTTCGTCCAGCAGCAGGACCTTGGGCTTGGCCATCAGCGCGCGGCCGATCGCCAGCATCTGCTGCTCGCCGCCGGAGAGGTTGCCGGCGAGACCCGCGGCGCGGTTCTTCAGCACCGGGAAGAGGGAATACACCCACTCCAGGTCGCGCGCCACGCCGTCCTTGTCGCGACGGGTGTAGGCGCCCAGCGCGAGGTTTTCCTCGACGGTGAGCGTGGTCAGTGTGGCGCGGCCTTCGGCCACCTGCACCACGCCGGATTCGACGATGCGGTGCGGCGACAACCTGGTCAGGTCTTCGCCGTTGAACAGCACCTTGCCGCGGGCCGCCTTCACCAGTCCGGAAATGGCCAGCAGCGAGGTGCTCTTGCCGGCGCCGTTGGCGCCGACCAGCGCGGTGATCTCGCCTTCGTTCAATGTCAGGCTGATGCCCTTGACCGCTTCGATGTGGCCGTAGGCGACGGCCAGGTCCTCGACCTGCAGGATGGGTTTGGTGGCGCCTGTCATGCTTCTTCCTTGCCGAGGTAGGCCTCGATCACTTCCTGGTTGTTCTTGATCTGGTCCGGCGTGCCTTCGGCGATGATCTTGCCGAAGTTGAGCACGGCGATGCGCTCGCACAGGCCCATCACGAAGCGCATGTCGTGCTCGATCATGAAGATCGAGAAACCGCGCTGCTTGATGTTGACGATCTCGGCCATCAGTTCGGTCTTCTCCGACGGATTCATGCCGGCCACCGGTTCGTCCAGCAACAGCAGCTTGGGCTTGGTGGCCAGCGCGCGGGCGAACTCCAGCTTGCGCTGCTCGCCGTAGGAGAGGCTGTCGGCCAGCATGTGCGCCTTGTGATCCAGGCGCACCCACGACAGCAGCTCCAGCGCGCGCTCGCGCGCTTCTTTCTCTACCTTGCGGAAGCCGCCCAGGTTGAACAGCATGCTGGCCACGCCGTAGTTCAGGTGGTCGTGCATGCCGACCACGACGTTTTCCAGCAGCGTCATTTCCTTGAACACGCGGATGTTCTGGAAGGTGCGCGCGATGCCGCGTTCAGTGATCTTGTGCGGGGCGACTTCGCCGATGTCTTCGCCGTTGAAGCTGATGCTGCCCGAAGAGGCGCGCAAAAGGCCCGTGATGAGGTTGAAGACCGTGGTCTTGCCGGCGCCGTTGGGGCCGATCAGGCCGAAGATCTCGCCTTCGTTGACGTTGAAGTTCACGCCCTGCAGCACCTGCAGGCCGCCGAAGTTCTTGCTGATTTGCTTGAGTTCTAACAGCATCACTTCACCTTCTTTCCTGCTTGGTCAGCAGCGTTGCGGCCCAGGAACGCGCGGATGCGGCGCGGGTCCCAGATGCCCTTGGGCAGGTAGAGCACCACCAGGATCAGGATCAGGCCGTTGATGGCCAGGCGGAAGTCCTTGAAGTGACGCAGCACTTCCGGCAACAGCGACAGGATGGTCGAGCCGATCATCGGGCCGATCAGGTTGCTGGTGCCGCCGAAGACCGCCATGGTCAGGATGTCGACCGCGTTCTCGAAGCCGTAGTTGTTGGGGCCGATGGTGAACGTGAAGTGCGCGTTCAGGCCGCCGGCCACGCCGGCAATGGCCGCCCCGATGACGAAGGCCAGCAGCTTATAGCCGGCCACGTTCACGCCCATCAGGCGCGCCGCCACTTCGTCTTCCTTGATCGCCTCGAAGGCGCGGCCGGTCTTGGAGCGGCGCAGGCGCGCCAGCGCGTAGATGGTCACGCCCAAGAGCAGCACGATATGCCACCACTCGGTCAGCGGCGGCACGCCGTTCAGGCCCATGGGGCCGCCGGTGATGTCGAGGTTGAGCACGATCACGCGCACCACTTCGCCGAAGCCCAGCGTGGCCATGGCCAGGTAGACTCCGGACAGGCGCAGCGTCGGGATGCCGATCACCAGCGCCACCAGCGAGGGCAGCACGCCGCCGGCGGCCAGCGCGATGGGCAGCGGCAGGTCGTATTGCATCGTCAACAGCGACGCGGTGTAGGCGCCGATGCCCATGAACGCCGCGTTGGCCAGCGACAGCAGGCCGCACGAGAGCGTCACGTAGATGGAGAGGGCCAGCATGGCGTTGACGCCGATGCTGAAAATGACGGTGTTGTAGGTGGCCCAGAAGCCATCCCACCATTCCATAAAGCTCATGGTCTTATGCCTTTCTTTCCAGCACTTTGCCAAACATGCCGGACGGCTTGACCAGCAGGATCAGGAACAGGAGGCCAAAGGCCACCGCGTCGCGGAAGTCGCTCGAGATGTAAGCCACGGTCAGCACCTCGGCGAAACCGAGGAACAGCCCGCCGATCATCGCGCCGCGGATGTCGCCCATGCCGCCCAGGATGATCACGGCGATGCCCTTGTGCAGCATCGGCTGGCCCATGAAGGGCGAGATCGCGTTGAAGGACACGCCCACCAGCACGCCGGCAGCTCCCCCGAGCGCCGCTGCGGCAAACGAGGTCAGAAGGAACAGGCCCTCGACGTTGATGCCCAGCAGGTAGGCCGCCTTGGGCGACTCGGCGATGGCGCGCAGCGCGCGGCCGAGCTGCGTCTTGCGCATCACGCCCAAGAGCACCACCATCAGCACGAAGGCGATCACCACGATCGCCACCTGCACCGCGGTGATGTGCAGGTTGCCCAGGCTCACGCTCTCCTCGGGGATGGTGCCCACCGGGAAGCGCTTGTTCTCGGCACCGAAGATGCCCTGCGAAATGTTGGTGATCATGATGGCCACGCCGATGGTGGCGATCATGGGAATCAGGTGGGGCGCATTGCGTTTGCGCAAAGGCTTCAACACCAGCACGTCGACGATCAGGCCGATCAGGCCGGTGGCGATCATGGCCAGGATCAGCGCCAGCCAGAGCGGCAGCGCCATTTGCTCGACCAGCAAGAGGGCGGCGTAGCTGCCCAGCATGAAGATCGCGCCGTGCGAAAGATTGATCACGCCCAACACGCCGAAGACCAGCGTGAAACCGAGCGCGAAGAGCGCGTACACGCTGCCCAGCGAAAGGGCATTGATGAGCTGTTGTTCTAACATAGGGCCTGCATTAGGTGGTGGGTTCGCTCCCGCGCATGACGTATCCCTCGGCAGGCGGGCGATGTATCCCTCGTTACATCGTCGGAACTGCGGCCTTTGAAGAGCCGCCGGCAAAACGTCGCGGCGCTTCCCGCGTGCGGCGTTTTGTCGGCCACTCTTGGTGAGTCTTCAGGCCTGTTCTGTATTCCGTACTTTTAGGAACCGGATTGGCAGCCGGTGATGCTTGCGCGCCTTCGGGTGCGGCACGACCGCCCGGAGGGCGGCCGCGCCGTACTTGCGGAGGAGAGCTTCGCTGCGTAGCCGAATCGCTTCGGCGATTACTTCAGCAGGACGAACTTGCCGCCCTTGGCGATGTTGACGATCGCTTCCTGGTCGGCGTCGAAACCGACCTGCTTGCCCGCAACCGGGGGCGCAGCGCGGAAGGCGAACTTGCCGGTGGCGCCGTCGATCTTCACGGCCGGCAGCGCTTCACGCAGGGCGTCGCGGTCCTTGGCCAGGTTGCCGGACAGCTTCACGTTCTTCAGCGCTTCGGCCACGATGTACAGGGCGTCATACGCTTGCGCGGCGAACTGGTCGGGATCGGAACCGAACTTGGTCTTGAAGGCCGCGATGAACGCCTTGTTGGCCGGGGTCAGGTTTTCCGACGACCAGGGGCTGCCCATCAGGGTGTTGTCGCCGGCGTCCTTGGCGATCTCGAACAGCTTCGGCGAGTTCAGGCCGTTGCCGCCGATGAACGGCTGCTTCATGCCCAGCGCGCGGGTCTGCAGGATGATGTTGGCGGCTTCCTCGGCCAGGCAGGAGCAGACGATGGCGTCCGGGTTGCCGGCCTTGATCTTGGTCAGCTGGGCCTTGAAGTCGACGTCGCCCTTGGCATAGGCCTCGGTGGTGGTGGTCGGGATCTTCTGCTGTTCCAGGGTGGCCTTGAAGACGTCGTAGCCGGACTTGGTGAAGGCGTCGTCGTTACCGTAGATCACGGCGACCTTCTTGATGCCGAAGTGCTTCACGGCGGCCTTGACGGTGACGGGCAGCACGTCGGCTTCCATCACGGAGTTGCGGAAGGTGAAGGGGCCCATCGCGGTGATGCCGTCAGCGGTGTTGCTGGTGCCGAAGGCCACGACCTTGGCGGCGTTGGCGATCGGGTCGGCGGCGAAGGCCGAGTTCGACAGGGTGGGGCCGAACACTGCCAGCACCTTGTCCTGGAAGATCAGTTTCTTGAAGACGTTGATGGCTTCTTCTTTTTTGCCTTGTTCGTCTTCGACGACCAGGGCCAGCTTGTTGCCGTTGACGCCGCCCTTGGCGTTGATCTCTTCGGCGGCCAGCGTGAAGCCGTTCTTGATGGCCACGCCGTACTTGGCGGCCGGGCCGGTCAGCGCTTCGGCGACGCCCAGCTTGATGTCGGCGGCGACGGCGCCGTGCGCCAGGGTTGCGCCCAGCAGCAGCGCGGGAATGGTCTTGAGCATGGTATTGATTTGCATCGAGTTCTCTCCTCAGTTAGATATTTTGGAACCGGACGTCCACGCCCGCGCAGCCCGGCGCGAGTGTCTACGGCGATTCCTTCATCGAGGATGATGCAAAAGGCGCCCGGGATAACGGGACTTGTGCTCCATCCTCTGAAGGCCGTTTTGCGGCCCCTTTCGATACAGCCGGCACAGCATACCTCAAAAAGAGGCGCCGGACCGGCTTCTACAACCCGCGGCAGGGCTCCCGGGTAGGGAACCATGCCGCGGCATGCGAATGACCGTTCCCGAGGGAACGGCGGGTGGTGCTTATTTCAGTTCGTTGCGGATATGCGCGATGGCCGCACGCACCTGGTTGGGCGCGGTGCCGCCGATGTGGTCGCGCGCGGCGACCGAGCCTTCCAGCGTCAATACCTCGAACACGTCTTCGCCGACCAGCGACGAGAACGCGCGCAGTTCATCCAGCGACAGGTCGGCCAGGTCGCAGCCGCGGTCCACGCAGGTACGCACCGCGTGCGCGACGGCTTCGTGGGCGTCGCGGAAGGGCAGGCCCTTCTTGACCAGGTAGTCGGCCAGGTCGGTGGCGGTGGCGTAGCCCTGCAGCGCGGCGGCGCGCATGGCTTCAGGCTTGACGCTGATGCCGCGCGCCATGTCGGCGAAGATGCGCAGCGTGTCGGTCAGGGTGTCGACGGTGTCGAACAGCGGTTCCTTGTCTTCCTGGTTGTCCTTGTTGTAGGCCAGCGGCTGGCCTTTCATCAGGGTCAGCAGCGAGATCAGGTGGCCGTTGACGCGGCCGGTCTTGCCGCGGGCAAGTTCGGGCACGTCCGGGTTCTTTTTCTGCGGCATGATCGACGAGCCGGTGCAGAAGCGGTCGGCGATGTCGATGAAGCCCACGCGCGGGCTCATCCAGATCACCAGCTCCTCGGACATGCGCGAGATGTGGGTCATCACCAGCGCGGCGCTAGCGCAGAATTCGATGGCGAAGTCGCGGTCAGAGACGGCGTCCAGCGAGTTGCGGCAGACGTCGTCGAAGCCCAGGGTCTTGGCCACGCGCAGGCGGTCGATCGGGAAGGTGGTGCCGGCCAGCGCGGCGGCGCCCAGCGGCAGGCGGTTGATGCGCTTCCTGGCGTCGGCCATGCGTTCGGCGTCGCGGCCGAACATCTCGACATAGGCCAGCACGTGGTGGCCGAAGGTGATCGGCTGCGCCACCTGCATGTGGGTGAAGCCCGGCAGGATGGTGTCGGCGTGCTGCTCGGCCAGGTCCAGCAGGGCGCTGCGCAGTTCGCGCAGCAGGCCGATGATGTCGTCGACCGCGCCGCGCATGTAGAGGCGGATGTCGGTGGCGACCTGGTCGTTGCGCGAGCGGCCGGTGTGCAGGCGCTTGCCGGCGTCGCCGACCAGTTCGGTCAGGCGCTTCTCGACGTTGAGGTGGACGTCTTCCAGGTCCAGCAGCCACTCGAACTTGCCGGCGTCGATTTCGCCCTTGATCTGCGCCATGCCGCGCTGGATCTCGGCGTAATCGGCGGCGCTGATGATGCCCTGGTGCGCGAGCATCTCGGCGTGGGCCAGCGAGCCCTGGATGTCGACCTGGGCCAGGCGGTTGTCGAAGAAGACCGATGCGGTGTAGCGCTTGACGAGGTCGGAAACGGGTTCAGAAAAGCGAGCCGACCAGGCTTCGCTCTTTTTCGAAAATTGGTCTGTCATATTGGGAATTCCGGAGAATGGGCGATTATAGCAAGCGCTGCCGCGCCAAGCCACGCCGCCGCAGTGGGAAATGCTGATCAATGCGGTTTTTTCGCATCCGCCGCGCTGTCTTGCGCACGCTTTTTCCATGTCCCGGGAAGCCGTTTTTCCATCAGTGATGAGCTGAGAATTTGTGATGTTTCCGCATGGCATTGTTTGTGCTTGTTGTTTCGGCGCAGTCTCTCCCGTAAAGCACAAAAAGCTTGCCCGAGTGGCAAATTTGGCCGCTATACTCGAATCGCGATGACTAACTTGGCAGTTAAGCGAGGAAGTTAAGAAGCGCTGAAGAAAGCAAGATGTTTGGGGGTCGTCTTACAGGTCTTACAGGAGAGAAGGTCATGAATTTGGAAGCACTGTTTCAGCAGCAAACCGCATTGCCCAGCATTCCCAAGGTGGTGCAGGAAGTCATCGAGAGCTTCAACAACGAATCGGTCTCCATCGAGGAGATCGGCAAGAAACTGGCGGCAGATCAGGTGCTGAGCGCGAAGATCCTGCGCCTGGCCAATTCCTCGTATTACCACGTCTCGCGCACCATCGGCACCGTCGAAGACGCCGTGCTGATGCTCGGTTTCATGACCGTGCGCACGCTGGTGGTGTCCACCGGCATGGCGGGCAGCTTCAAGAAGCTGCCGGGCGTGGACCTGAAGCTGTTCTGGCGCTACAGCCTGGATACGGCCGTCGTGGCCAAATGGCTGGCCAAGCGCATCAAGGTCAATTCCGATTTCGCCTTCACCGTCGGCCTGATGCACGCCATCGGCCAGCTGGTGATGCACGCCGGCATGCCCGAGCAGGCGCTGCAGGTGGACAAGGTCGCAGGCCCACTGGATGCGCGCCGCCTGGATGTGGAGCGCAAGTCCTTCGGTTACGACTTCTCCGACGTCGGCGCCGAGCTGGCCAAGCGCTGGCGCTTCCCGGACGAGTTCTCGCAGGTCATCAAGTCTTTCCCGCAGCCGCTGGAAGGCAAGTTCGACCAGTTCGCCGCGATCGTCCACCTGGCTGCCTGGCGCGCCCGCGCCGAGGAGAACAAGTATTCCGCCGATGAACTGGAGTCGACCTTCCCGGCCGACGTGGCCGAGAAGCTGGGCCTGAAGTTCGACGTCTTCACCGAAGAAATGCCGCCGCTGGCCGAGCTGAGCGAGGGCATGCAGGAACTGATCAACTGAAGCGAGTGATGCGGGCTCGCCGTTGCGGCGGGCCTTGCAAGCAAAAATGCCGGCGCACGCAAGTGGCCGGCATTTTTTATTGGCGCGTCCGATCAGTGACCGGCGGTCAGTAGTTCAGCTTGGCGTCCAGGAAGTTCAGCATCGAACGATAAGCCAGGGCCCGGGCATCCGGGTTGGCGCCGCTGGTCACGCCTTCGCCGGGCTTGCCCACGCCGGCGATGTCCATGCGCACGTGCACCGGCATGCCGGGCGCGTCGAAGTCATGGTAGGTGTCCGGATAGAGGCGCAGCGCGATCTCGGTGTCGGCGCCCTGCATCTTCTTCTGCATCGCCTCGCAGGCCTGCGGCGGCGTCCAGTCGTCGTTCTCGCCCATCAGGATCAGCAGCGGCGAGGCCGGTTTGAACGGTTCGCTGGGCTTGGCGTAGGGGCGGCAGTCCGGATAGAAGGCCACGGCCGCACGCGGCTGGATCTTGCGCACGGCCACATCGGTGTCGGCCAGGTTCAGCGACGCGAGGATGGTGGAGGCGCCATGCGACCAGCCCAGCAGGGCCAGGCGGGTGGTGTCCACATCCTTTTGCTGCGACACCCAGTGCAGGGCGGCTTGCACGTCGTAGCGGCGGTTCTGGGCGCTGGCTTCGCGCTGGGACAGGCTGTCCTGGCAGGTCGAACGGCGGCCGCGCGGCGTGAAGCTGTCCGGGAACAGGACGTTGTAACCGGCGTCCGTGAGCACGCGCGCCATCGCCAGGTGGCGCGGCGTGAATTCGCCCTTGCCGTCGCGCACCATGCTGTAGAGGCCGCCGCAGCCGTGCATGGCGATGACGGTCGGGAACTTGCCGTTCTTGTCGGTGGCAAGCGAGGTGCGGGCCTTGATCCATACGCCGTACAGCGAGGTGGCGCGGCCGCCCTTGCCGTCGACGCTGGTCAGCGAGACGCGCTGGGCCACCAGCGGCGGAGGCGGCGCCGAATTGGGCGCGGCGTGGACGAGCGTGGAGGCGGCTGCGAAAAAGAGAGCGCCGAAGCAAAGCGAGACGAGAGATTTTCCCCGGATACGCATGTTTGTGTGATTCCCCGTGTCGATACCCGCGCCGCCGTTCTCGATGCGTCCCCATGCGCCGTGAGGTTGATTCTTCGATAAAGAATCCACGTCCGGCTGCGGCGGCTGCGGTTTGATCCTTGTTGAGGTTCTATTTTACAAAATGAAGCCCGTTCGTGTCGGGCCAACCGTGTTTTTGCAACGCAAAAAAACTGATCCAGCTCAGGAAGCGGCGTCGCCTGTCCGGCCCGCGCAACACAGTTGCCGGGGCGTCAAATGCCATCCTGATCATAGGTTATCGGCATGCTAACGCGGTTCTTGAGACGCAGCGTTTCATCCATTTCCTGAATTGTCCGCGGGCAATGAAAAAAGCCCCGCCGAGTGGTCCTCGACGGGGCTTGCCGGACGGCTCGGCCATCGGCCGTGGCGGCGTGCTGTCGGCGTCAGCCGGTGTTGCGCAGGCCGGCGGCGACGCCGTTGATGGTGAGGTGGATGCCGCGCTGCACGCGTTCTTCCGGCGTGCGTTTGGCGGCCACGGTGGCGCGGTGGCGCTTGATCAGTTCGACCTGCAGGTGGTTCAGCGGGTCGAGGTAGGCGAAGCGGTTCTTGATCGAGCGCGCCAGTAGCGGGTTGGCCGACAGGCGTTCCTTGCTGCCGGTGATCGAGGACAGCAGGGCGCTGGTGCGCTCGTGCTCGTCGGTGATGCGGCCGAAGATCGTGTTGCGCAGCTTGCGGTCGGCCACCAGTCCCGCGTAGCGCGAGGCCACGGCGAGGTCGGTCTTGGACAGCACCATGTCCATGTTGGACAGCAGCGCCGCGAAGAACGGCCATTCCTTGCACATGGCGCGCAGCGTGGCCAGGCGCCTGGCGTTTTCCTTGGCGTTGCCGGCGTCTTCCAGCCAGCCCGAGACCGCGCTGCCGAAGCCGTACCAGCCCGGGAACAGCAGGCGACACTGGCCCCAGGAGAAGCCCCAGGGAATCGCGCGCAGGTCTTCGATGCGCTGGGTCGCCTTGCGCGAGGCCGGGCGCGAGCCGATGTTGAGCTGCGCGATTTCGGCGATCGGCGTGGCGGCGAAGAAGTAGTCGGTGAAGCCCGGGGTCTCGTAGACCAGGTTGCGGTAGGCGCGGTAGGCGCGTTCGGACAACTCTTCCATCACGCGCTCGAACTCGGCCAGCTTCCTGGCCTCCTTGCCGTCGGCCGCATGCGGCATCAGGCTGGCTTCCAGGGTCGCGGCGACCAGCAGTTCCAGATTGCGGCGGCCGATTTCCGGATTGGAGAACTTGGAGGCGATGATCTCGCCCTGTTCGGTCAGGCGGATCTGGCCGTTCACGGTGCCCGGCGGCTGCGCCAGGATGGCCTGGTAGCTCGGGCCGCCGCCGCGGCCGACGGTGCCGCCGCGGCCGTGGAACAGGCGCAGCTTGACGCCTGCCTCGTTGAACAGCTCGACCAGCTGGTTCTCGGCCTTGTAGAGCTCCCAGTTGGAGGTCAGGAAGCCGCCGTCCTTGTTGGAATCCGAATAGCCCAGCATCACTTCCTGCAGCTTGCCCTGCTTGGTGATCAGCGGCTTGACCTGCGGCAGCGTCAGCCAGCCGCGCATGATCTCGGCGGCGCAGCGCAGGTCGGGGATGGTCTCGAACAGCGGGATGACCATCAGCTCCAGTTCCTTCAGCTGGTTGCCTTCGATGTGCAGCAGGCCCGTCTCCTTCTGCAGCAGCAGCACTTCCAGCAGGTCGGACAGGGTCTCGGTGTGCGAGATGATGTAGTTGCGGATGGCGCGCTCGCCGTAACGGCGGCGGATCTCGCGCGCGGTGCGCAGGATGGCGAGCTCGGAATTGGTTTCGTCGGCGTAGTCCAGGTAGGGCGAATACAGCAGGCGCGGCCTGGACAGTTCGCCCAGCAGCAGCGCGACCTTGCGTTCCTCGCTCAGCGCCGCGTAGTCGTTTTCCACCTGCGCCTTGGCGAACAGCTCGGCCAGCACGCGCTCGTGGATGTCGGAGCTCTGGCGCATGTCCAGCGTGGCCAGGTGGAAGCCGAAGATCTCGACAGCGCGCTTCAAGCCCGCCAGGCGCGGCTTGACCAGCGCGGCGCCGTGGTTGGCCTGCAGCGAGGCCACCAGCACCTCCAGCTCGGCCACGCAGTCGGCCGGCGCGGCATAGGGCGCTGCGGCGCCCACTTCCTGGCGCAGGATGTTGACCACGCCCAGCGCGCGGGCGGTGGCGGCCAGGCGCGCGTACACGCCGATCAGGGCGCGGCGGTAGGGCTCGTCGGCGCGGTGGTCGGAATGGTCGGGCGAGGCGTCGGCCAGCTTTTGCAGCTCGGCGCTGGCGTCCACCATCAGGGTCGAGATCGAGAGCTCGGCGCCCAGCGTGTGCACCTCTTCCAGGTAGTAGTCGAAGATGGTGGCCGACTGGCGCTTCAGCGCATGCTGCATGGTGCCGGCGTTGACGTTGGGATTGCCGTCGCGGTCGCCGCCGATCCAGCTGCCCATCTGCAGGTAGGGCGGCAGTTCGGCCGCCGCGCGGGATTTGCCGCGCGAGGGGAACTGGCTGTCGATCTCGGCTTCGACGTCGTCGTACAGCGCCGGCAATTCGCGCAGGAAGGTGATGCGGTAGTAGGAGAGGGCGTTTTCGATCTCGTCGGCCACCGTCAGCTTGGTATAGCGCAGCATGCGCGTCTGCCACAGCGTGGCGATGCGCGCGCGCAGCAGCTCGGTGTTGTGGCGCAGCTCCTTGGGCGTGAGCGGATTGTCGCGCTCGGCCACCAGGCGGGCGATCTCGCGCTCGGCGTCCAGGATGCTCTTGCGCTGCACTTCGGTCGGGTGGGCGGTCAGCACCGGCGAGACCAGCGCATCCTTGAGGAAGTTGCGCACCTGGGCGCCGGACACGCCGGCGTCATCCAGGCGCGACAGCGCATACGCCACGCTGCTGGGCTGCGGCGCGGAACCCGCCAGCAGGTGCGCGCGGCGGCGGCGGTTGTGGTGCTGGTCCTCGGCGATGTTGGCCAGGTGCGAGAAATACGAGAAGGCGCGCACCACCGAATTGGTCTGGTCGCGGGTCAATTTCTTCAGCAGCTTGTCGAGCTCGGCGCCGGCCTTGGCGTCCGACTCGCGGCGAAAGCGCACGGCGGTCTGGCGGATGGTCTCGACGACCTCGAAGACTTCGTCGCCTTCCTGTTCGCGCACGACCTCGCCCAGCAGGCGGCCGAGCAGGCGGATGTCTTCTTTGAGCGGCGCGTCCTTGTCGACGCCGCGAACGGTCTTGCTGGCGGCGGGTGTGGATTTTGCGTCGCCGGAACGGGAGTTGGAGGAAGCGGAGCGGGCACTGCGTTTAGTTGGATTTGTAGTTGCCATGATCAACGTTTGCTGCGGTTTTCGAGGGAGAAAGTCGTGCTTGTGGATCGGTGCTGCATGCTAGAATTTGCGTCGATATTTTTGTCTCTGTCTAATTATTTTCAGTCTGAAATCACCGGCCGCCTGCTTTCCCTGTCTCCTCTGCCGCGGGTGCCACGACTGAATCGGAAAGCCCGTCTTGAAAGAATTCCCTCCTTCCAAAATCGTCATCGTCTCGCGTGAGAGCCGCCTTGCCATGTGGCAGGCCGAGCACGTGCGGGACCGGATCCAGGCATTATATCCGCAGTGCAGCATAAGTATCCTCGGAACCACCACCCGCGGCGACCAGATCCTCGATCGCACGCTGTCCAAGGTGGGCGGCAAGGGCCTGTTCGTCAAGGAGCTGGAGGTGGCCATGGCCGAAGGGCGCGCCGATCTCGCGGTGCATTGCCTGAAGGACATGCCGATGGAGCTGCCGGAAGGATTCGAGCTGGCCGTCATCATGGAGCGCGAGGATCCGCGCGACGCCTTCGTCTCCAACGACTACGCCTCGCTGGACGCGCTGCCGGCCGGCGCCGTCGTCGGCACCAGCAGCCTGCGCCGCCAGGCGATGATTGCCGCGCGCTACCCGCATCTGGTGGTCAAGCCGCTGCGCGGCAACCTCGACACCCGCCTCTCCAAGCTCGACCGCGGCGACTACGCGGCCATCATCCTGGCCGTGGCCGGGCTGAACCGCCTGGGCCTGAAGCAGCGTATCCGCTTCTACCTCGAGCCGGAGCAGAGCCTGCCGTCGCCCGGCCAGGGCACGCTGGCCATCGAGATCCCGGCCGGTCGCGAAGAGCTGCGCCGCTTCCTGGCGCCGCTGCATGACGAGGCCGCCGCCGTGGCCTCGGCCGCCGAGCGCTCGGTGTCGCGCATCTTCGGCGCCAGCTGCCAGATCCCGCTGGCGGCCTACGCCACCGTGGACGGCGCGCGCGTGCGCCTGCGCGCGATGATCGCCACGCCCGACGGCAGCCGCAGCGCCGCCGCCGAGGCCGAAGGTTCCGCCGACGCGCCGGAAGCGCTGGGCGAACAGGTCGCGGCCCTGCTCAAGGCCAAGGACGCCGACGCCATCCTTGCCGCCTGCAAGGCGCAGGCCGATGCCGAATCGTCCTGATAGCGGCCGGGCTGCGCCGGTCGTGGTGACGCGGCCGCTGCAGCAGGCGCAGGCTTTCGCATCCCGCGTCGAGGCGCTGGGGCGGCAGGCCGAGATATTTCCCTTGCTGGCCATCGAGCCGGTCGACGACCCCTCCGAACTGCAGGCCGTGCTCGGCCGGCTGGAAGACTTCGCGCTGGCCGTGTTCGTCAGTCCCAACGCCATCGATGCGGCTTTTCGCTGCCTCGGCACTTGGCCTGCCGGCGTGCCGATCGGCATCGTCGGCGAAGGCAGCCGCGCAGCCTTGCGCGCGCATGGCGTCGACGAGCGCAATGCCGTCATCTTCGCGCCGCAGGGCGACGGCAAGATGGATTCCGAGGAGCTGCTCAAGGCGCTGCCGCTTGCGCGCCTGCGCGGCGGGCGGGTGCTGGTGGTGCGCGGCCAGAGCGGCCGCGACTTCCTCACCGAGGCCTTGCAAGAGCAGGGCGTGACGGTCGAGCACGTGACCGCCTACCGCCGCCTGGCGCCCGCGCTGGACGAGCGCAATCGCGCGCGCTTGCTGGCTTTGGCCGACCACGGCGCGGACTGGGTGGTGACCAGTTCCGAGGCATTACGCAATTTGATCGAGATGACAAGACTAGCCGGAGGCGATGATCGTGTGGTAAAACTGCAACGACAACGGATCATCGTCTCGCACCACAGGATCGCGCAGACCGCCCAGTCGCTGGGCTTTTGCGCAGTGATCCTGGCCGGTTCGGGCGACGAACGACTACTTGCCGCGTTACAATCCAGCCCATGAACGAACAGCAATCCACCCCAGAGTCCAATCTGCCGGAGACCAAGCCGGAGGCGAGCTACAACAACGCATCCGCGTCTTCCGCATCCTCCTATTATTCCTCGGCTCCCGACGGCACCGCGCCGCTGCGCCGGCGCCAGCGCGTGCTGACCATCCTGCTGCTGCTGGTCATCATCGCCCTGGGCGCCCAGTGGTGGCTGTCGCGCACCGAGCTGCGCGACCTGCGCAGCGAAGTCGCGCAGCGCCTGCAGACCGGCGACAACAGCAACAACGAGCTCAAGGGCGTGCTCAAGTCGGTTCAGGAAAACACCAAGGAACTGCAATCCAAGGTCAGCGTGCTCGACAGCAAGCAGGCCGAGTCCCAGAGCCAGCAGCTGGCGCTGGAGCAGATGTACCAGGACCTCAACAAGAACCGCGACGACTGGGCGCTCTCCGAGATCGAGGAAGTGCTGTCCACCGCCGACCAGCAGCTGGAGCTGGCCGGCAACGTGCAGGGCGCGCTGATCGCCCTGCAGAACGCCGACAAGAGCCTGTCGCGTTCGGACAAGCCGCAGTTCATCGCCATCCGCCGCGCGATCGCGCGCGACATCGACCGCTTGAAGGCGCTGCCCACCGTGGATATCGCCGGCATCGCCGTGCGCCTGGACAGCGCCATCGGCCAGATCGACAACATGCCGCTGCTGGTGGACGAGAAGCCGGTCGAATCGGCCAACGAACCCAAGCCGCGCATGGCGCCGCAACCGGCCGCCAAGCCGGCGGCAAAGGCCGCGGCCAAGAACGGCAAGGCGCAGGCGGCCGACGCCCCGGCCGAACCGTCGGCCTGGTCGCAATGGCTGGCCGGCGCCCAGGACAAATGGCAGAGCATGAGCACCGAGATGTGGGCCGAGCTGCGCCAGCTGGTGCGCATCCGCGAAGTGCAGACGCCCGAGGCGATCCTGCTGTCGCCGGGCCAGGCCTACTTCGTGCGCGAGAACCTGAAGCTGCGCCTGCTCAACGCCCGCCTGGCGCTGCTGTCGCGCAATGAGTTCGCCTTCCGCAACGACCTGTCGGCAGCGCAAGACAGCATCGCCAAGTATTTCGACACGCGCGCCAAGCAGGTGCAGACCACCCAGGCGCTGTTGAAGCAGGTGCAGGGCAGCAACCTGGCGATCCAGATGCCGACGCTGGCCGAGAGCCTGAACGCGGTGCGCAACTACAAAGCGCGCCACTGAGCGGGACAGGACAATCGATATGAAAATCCTGCTCTGGCTTCTCACCCTGTTCGCGTCCGCCATCGGCCTGGCCGTGCTGGCGCGCTTCAATCCGGGCAACGTGGTGCTGTTCTACCCGCCGTACCGGATCGATCTTTCGCTGAATTTCTTCATCTTCGCGATCCTGGCGATCTTCCTCGCCATCTACGTGGTCATCCGCGCCGTGCGCCTGACGCAGAAGCTGCCCGGCCGCGTGATCGCCTATCGCCGCGCCAAGCGCGAGAATGAGAGCAACAAGGCCCTGCGCGACTCCCTCAAGGCCTATTTCGAAGGCCGTTTCGGCCAGGCCGAGAAGTCTGCCACGCGCGCCTCCGACCTGCCGGACAACGCCGGCATCGCCGCGCTGATCGGCGCGCGCGCCGCGCACCGCATGCGCCAGGGCGACCGCCGCGATATCTGGCTGGCCAGCACCGAAGTCGATCCGACCCTGAAGGCGGCGCGCCTGATGACGGCGCTGGAGCTGCAGGTCGACGAGCATCACTTCAAGCAGGCGTTGGAAACGGTCGAAGAGCTCAACGCCAACGGCACCCGCCACATCCAGGCGCTGCAATGGGCCCTGAAGGCCAACCAGCAAGCCAAGAACTGGCCCGAGGTGCTGCGCCTGGTGCAGACGCTGGACAAGCGCAATGCGCTGCATCCGGCGCTGTCGAACCGCCTGCGCGAGATGTCTTACGATGCGCTGATGTCGGACCGCGCGCACGACGCCGAGTCGATCCGCCTGCTTTGGTCGGGCGTGCCCAGCGCGGACAAGCTCAAGCCCTTCATCGCGGCCCGCGCGGCGCATGCCTTCTCGACCCGCGGCCTGCACGACGAGGCGCGCACCTTGCTGGAACGCGCGCTGGCCGCCGACTGGGACATCCGCCTGCTGCGCGCCTACCGCGAGTCGACCGCGGAAGCCGGTTCGGCCGCGTTGCTGGCGCAGATCGAGCATTGCGAGGCCTGGCTGGCCAAGAACCCGACCGACGCCGAGCTGGCCCTGACCCTGGGCATGTTCTGCCTGCGCCAGAAGCTGTGGGGCAAGGCCCAGCGTCATCTGGAGCAGGCCCTGTCGGACGCCATCGAGCCGCGCACCGTGCGCGAGTCGCACCTGGCGCTGGCGCAATTGCACGAAGCACTGGACCAGCCCGAACAAGCCAGCGCGCACTACAAGCAATGCGCGCTGGCTACGGCGATCCGCTGAACCAATTCGCCGGTATCGGAACAAAGGCGGAAGCGGCTGCGGCCCTTCCGCCTTTTTTCATGCCTGCCGGCGCTGTCATGCTGGCGTAAGTTGCCGCCGCTAAGGTGGCGCCAGGCCTGAGCCCGTTGGCCGCGCGCATGCAGGTTGGCGCGCGGAAACGGTCCGGCAGAGCTTTTCCGGGCGTACGAGGTCGGAAGCTTGGCAGAATGCCGCTATAATTGCGGCTTTCTGCGATTTCCGCGCTTTATGCGCGGATTGGCGCCGATCCAGAATTCCGCTTTTTCGTTTTCTTTCCCCCTTAGTGAGAATCCCATGAGCCTGAACAACGTTCCCTCCGGCCGCGACCTGCCGAATGATTTCAACGTGATCATCGAGATCCCGATGAACGCCGATCCGATCAAGTACGAAGTGGACAAGGATACCGGCGCGATCTTCGTCGACCGTTTCATGGGCACCGCCATGCACTATCCGTGCAACTACGGCTACATCCCCCAGACCCTGTCGCAAGACGGCGACCCGGTCGACGTGCTGGTGATCACCCCGTTCCCGCTGATCCCGGGCGTGGTGGTGCGCTGCCGTCCGATCGGCGTGCTGAAGATGTCCGATGAGTCGGGCATCGACGCCAAGCTGCTGGCCGTGCCGGTCGACAAGATCCTGCCGATCTACACCCACTGGCAAAAGCCGGAAGACCTGAACGAACTGCGCCTGAGCCAGATCAAGCACTTCTTCGAGCACTACAAGGACCTGGAAAAGGGCAAGTGGGTCAAGGTCGAAGGCTGGGAAGGCCCGGACGCGGCCCGCGAAGAAATCCTGGCAGGCGTGGAAGCCTACAAGAAGGCTGCCAAGTAAGCTGCAGTTGCTTTGCGAAGGCAAAAAGCCGGCCCTGCGCCGGCTTTTTGCTTTTTTGATGTGTTGTTTTGGTGGATGCCGATGCCGGTACAGGAAAACGTCGCTGGATCCCGGCCTGCGCCGTGATCACACGTAGGCGGTCATTCACACGCGAGGCGCTTCAAGTTGCTTTCGACGATGAAGCTCCGGCCCTAAGTGGTCGGAATCGCCTCCCCGGTGTCGTCCTGACGAAAGTCAGGACCCAGTGTCGTTCGTCGCGCGCGAAGGTCGGCATTGACTGCGCAGCCAACGCCACTGGATCCCGGCCTGCATCGGGATGGCGGAGGAGATGTGGCAGCGCCGATATCCCGGCATGTGCGGCAAAAACAAAGACGCCCTGTCAGGCGGCCTGACAGGGCGTTTTTCAGTACATGGCGACGAAATTCAATCCAGCTTCGCTGCATGCTCCCGCGTCGCATGGAACACCACCTCCGGCCAGCGCTCCTGCGTCAGGCGCAGGTTCACGCCCGAGCTGGCAAGGTAGGCCAGGTTGCCGGCGGCGTCGACCGCCAGGTTGGCGCCGGCCGAGGATTTCTCGAAGTCGGCCAGTTTCTTCTTGTCCTCGCAGGTGATCCAGCGCGCGCTGCTGATGCTGGTGCCTTCGAAGACTGCGTCCACGCCGTACTCGTTGAGCAGGCGGCTGGCCACCACTTCGAACTGCAGCACGCCCACCGCGCCCAGGATCAGGTCGCTGCCGGTGACCGGCTTGAACACCTGCACTGCGCCTTCTTCACCCAGCTGCTGCAGGCCCTTGTGCAATTGCTTGATCTTCAGCGGATTGCGGATGCGCGCCACGCGGAAGAAGTCCGGCGCGAAGTAGGGGATGCCGGTGAACTGCAGCATCTCGCCTTCGGAGAAGCTGTCGCCGATCTGCATGTTGCCGTGGTTGGGCAGGCCGATGATGTCGCCGGCGTAGGCTTCTTCCACCTGTTCGCGGCTCGAGGCCATGAAGGTCACCACCGAAGACACCTTGATGTCGCGGTTCAGGCGCAGGTGCTTCAATTTCATGCCGCGCTCGAAGCGGCCCGAGCACACGCGCAGGAAGGCGATGCGGTCGCGGTGCGCCGGGTCCATGTTGGCCTGGATCTTGAACACGAAACCGGAGAACGGTTCTTCCACCGGCTTGACTTCGCGCACCGTCGCATCGCGGCCGCCCGGGCCCGGGGCCCAGTCCAGCAGCGCGTCGAGAATCTCGCGCACGCCGAAGTTGTTGACCGCCGAGCCGAAGAACACCGGGGTCTGCACGCCGGCCAGGAAGTCCTCCAGGCTGAAGGGATGCGAGGCGCCATGCACCAGCTCCACTTCCATCTTCAGTTGCTCGATTTCCATCGGGAACATCTCGGCCAGCTTGGGATTGTCGATGCCCTTGATGATTTCCACGTTGCCGTTGGCGCGCTCTTCGCCGGCCTTGAACAGCATGATCTCGTCGCGCAGCAGGTGATACACGCCGCGGAAGTTCTTGCCCATGCCGATGGGCCAGGTCACCGGCGCGCACTGGATCTTCAGCACCGATTCCAGCTCGTCCAGCAGTTCCAGCGGATCGCGGGTTTCGCGGTCCAGCTTGTTCATGAAGGTGATGATCGGGGTGTTGCGCATGCGGCAGACGTTGAGCAGCTTGATGGTCTGCTCTTCCACGCCCTTGGCCGCGTCGATCACCATCAGCGCGGAGTCGACCGCGGTCAGCACGCGGTAGGTGTCTTCCGAGAAGTCCTGGTGGCCCGGGGTGTCGAGCAGGTTCACCACGTGGTCGCGGTATTCGAACTGCATCACCGAGCTGGCCACCGAGATGCCGCGCTGCTTTTCGATCTCCATCCAGTCCGAGGTCGCATGGCGCGCGCTCTTGCGCGCCTTCACGGTACCCGCCATCTGGATCGCGCCGGAGAACAGCAGCAGCTTTTCGGTCAGCGTGGTCTTGCCGGCGTCGGGGTGGGAAATGATGCCGAAGGTGCGGCGGCGCTTTACTTCGCGCGCGATCAGGTCGGTCGAGACTTTACGCTCGCCGGAATCGGCGGCGCCTGCAGTAGCGTCGATGTCGGCGCCATTGATGTCGTTGCTGGGTTCTTGCATGTCGGATCTGTCGGTTCGGGGCAAAGCGCCGTCACATGGCCCGGGGAAGGCCAATGAAAAAAGGGCTGGAAAATCCAACCCTTGATGGCCTCGCATGCGCGACCTTGCGGGCGCGCGCGGCATGTTCGGAAAACTCTGGAAAGTGCAGGATTATACCCGATCCGGATCGCGCCAAGCCCGGTTTTCCGGCGGGCAACAGGTCCCGCCGGAAACGCCAGGAAGCCGCTCGCCTGGCCGCTCACTTGCCATCGTCGCGACGGTCGTTGCGCGACTGTTGCTCGCGCCTGGCTTGCTCTTGCTGGTGCCGGCCCTGTTCCTGCTGCTGGCGTGCCTGCTCCTGTTGCTGGCGCTGCTGCTGCTGCTGCTGCTGCTGCTGCGCCTGGCGTTGCTGGTCCCGCGCCTGCTCGGCCTGGCGCGCCTGCGTATCGTGCATCTGCTGCTGGCGCTGCTGCACCTGGCGCTCCTGGGCCTGCTGCTGTTGGCGCTGTTCGCGCACCATCTGTTCCCGCTGGCGCTGCTGGTCGTTGGCTATCTGCTCGCGCTGGCGTTGCTGATCATGCGCCTGCTGCTCACGTTGATGCTGCTGGGCCTGGGCTTCGCGCGTCTGGGCAGCCTGTTGCTCCCTGGCCTGGCGCTGGCGCTCCTGATCCTGCTGGATCACGCGCTGCTGCGGGCCGGGCGCTGCAGCCGGCGGTGGCGGCAGGGCAGCGGCCGGGCGCGCCTGCGGAGCCGACGGCACTTGTGCCTGCGCCTGTTGCGGGGCCGGCGAGCGCGGCGGCTCGGCCCGGCCATTGTTGGCCTGCGGCGGGTTCGGGTGCTGCTGGTAACGCTGGCCGCCATAGCGCGCGTCGTGGTGCCATGCCACCGGGCGCTGGTTCACGGTGACGTTGCGGTTGACCGTGACATTGTTGGTTACGTTGTTGTTGGTGACGTTGGTGATGCGCGTCTGCGTCACCATCACCTGGCGCTGGCGCCAGTCGGGACGCGCATCGCCGAAGGCCGCGCGCATCACACCGATGCCGCTGCTGAAACTGATGCTGGCCGTCACGCCCGGGCTGTAGTGCGGCGGGCGATAGCGCGGCGGCGGCGTCCACACCACCGGCGGCGCCGAAGGCCACCACCAGCTGCCGTAGACCACCACCGGATTGTAGTAGGGCACATAGACCACCTGCGGATCGACCGGCTCGATCATGATCAGCCCGTCATCGGCCAGCACGCGCTGCTGCGGGCTGGACTGCAGGCTGCCGGCAACCTGTGCGCGTTCGCGCAGGTTCTGCACCGTATCCATCACCGGGCCCTGCTGCGCGAGGAAGGCCTGGCCCAGCTGCTGCATCCAGTCCAGCCGGTCATTCATCATCGCCAGCACCGAGGGGAACTGCACCAGCGACTTCACGCTGGGATCCCAGGGCATCGGCGCCACCGCGCGCGCCAGGCCGTCGCCCTGCAGGCCGGGGCGCGCCTCGACGAAGCGCTGCGCCTGCACCACTTCCAGCGGATAGGTGGCCGCCATCAGCACCTGCGCCAGCAGGGAGTCGGGGTAGAGCGCCACCGGCGCCAGCATCTGGTCCAGCTGCTCCTGGGAGTAAGACGCCGGCGGCGGCGGATAGGCGGATTGCGCCTGCGCTGCGGGCATGCCCGATACCAGCGAGAATACGAGGCAGGCGGCCCAGGCCAGAGTTTTCTTGTTCACGTTGCCCTCCTGAATTGTTGTGCCGCGCCGGGGAGGGATACACAAGCGAACCCCGGCGCATGAACGGTGATCCTATGTTCGGCCAGTAGCGCTGAAGGAGGTGTAACGGAATTGCAAGCGGTGTTTCAAGCCTTGGACGCCGCGCGCGATGTTGCCGGCTTGGCAAGTGATGTCGCCGGCCGACCGGCTTTGTGCTGGCGCAGCATTGGCGCAAAAGCTAAACTGTTTCTACTACAACATTCCAATCATTCATTGAAGCAAGGGAAGAGCATGAGCCAACACCTGATCTGGCGGCGGGATGATTTCCTCATCGATACCGATCCCGACCGGCTGGACATCCCATTGATCCATAGCGTGCTGACCGCTTCCAGCTGGTCGCCCGGCATCGACCTCAATACCGTACGCACGGCCATCGCCAACAGCCTGTGCTTCGGCGTCTATCGCGGCAGCCAGCAGATCGGCTTCGCCCGCGTCGTGACCGACCACGCCACCTTCGGCTACCTGTGCGACGTCTTCATGATCGAAGACCTGCGCGGTCACGGCCTGGGCCGCTGGCTGATCGAATCCTGCAACCAGCATCCGACGCTGCTCAAGTTGCGTCGCGTGATGCTGACCACCTCGACCGCGCCGTGGCTGTATGCGCGCTGTGGTTTCGAGGCGATCAACCGCGGCGATTTCGTCTGGCACATTTCGCGGCCGGATATCTATACCTCGCAGGGCCAGTGATTCCCTCCTGAAAGCGGCCTGCTCAGGCCGCCACGTCGAAGGCTTCAGCCGGCAGCCCGGCCGCGCGCCGCTGGTGCATGTGGACATACGCGTGCTCCAGGTGGCGGGTGAACAGGCTGCTGTCGAACAGCGGCGACGACAGGCGCTGCTGGTCCAGCCGGTGCCTGAATGCCGCCAGCTTTTCACGGTCGCGCGCCAGTTCCAGCGCCAGCGCCTGATACTCCTCGTTGCTGTGGGTGATGAGTTCCGGTACGCCCGCAGCGCTCAACAGGCTGGCCGCCACCCGGCCGGCGAATGAATGGCCGGCCCGGGTAACGACCGGCAATCCCATCCAGAGCGCATCGCTGGCATTGGTGTGGGCGTTGTAGCTGAAGGTGTCGAGGAACAGGTCAGCCATCCGGTAGCGCGCCAGGTGTTGCGACGGTTCGATGAAGGGGGCGAACACCAGCCGCTCGGCAGCCACGCCCCGGCGCCGCGCCTCTTCGCGCAGCCTGTCGCAGGCGTCGGAATCCGTATGCAGCAGCCACAGCACGCTGCCGGGCACTTCATGCAAAAGGCGCATCCAGATGTCGAAGCTCTCCGGCGCCAGCTTGTAGCCGTTGTTGAAGCTGGCGAAGACGAAGCCGTCTTCCGGCAGGCCCAGTTCGGTTCTCGAGAAGCGTTTGTCGCTGATCGTGCGCGCGCGGTCGTTGACCTGGTAGGAATGCGGCAGTCGCACCACCTGTTCCGCGTAGTGCGCCTCCGAGCCCGCCGGGATGACAACGCCGTCGCCGATGATGTAGTCCATATAGGGCACGCCGAGCGTGCCGGGGTAGCCCAGGTAGCTGACCTGCACCGGCGCCGCGCCGCGCGCGAAGATGCCGATGCGGTGCTCGCCCGTATAACCCTTCAGGTCAACGGCGATATCGATGCCCGCGGCGCGCGCCATCGCGGCGATCTCCTGGTCATTCTTTTCGCGCACGTCGATGAAGCTGTCCATTGCCGCCACCGCGCGCTTGCGCATCGCATCCTCGACCGGCGGACCGTACGAAAAGCCGACGATCTCGAAGCGCGACTTGTCGTGCTTCTCGAACAACTCCGCCATGAGGTGCATGGTCGCGTGGTTGTGGAAGTCGGCGGAAAAATAACCGATCTTGATGCGTTCGCCTGCGGCCGGCAGCGGCCAGGCTGCGCCGTCGCGCCGATCCGGGAAGAGGGCGGCGGCATACAGTCCGGCGCCCAGCAGCTCCAGTCGGGGATCGTCGAAGGCGGCGACTACAGGGAACGGATCGGTGCCGGGACGGCCCTGTTCGATGGTGGCTTGCACCCTGGCCAGCGCATCCTCCAGCCCCGACCAGTCCCACGCGCTCAACTTGCTCAGCAGCCAATGGCCGAGGGCATAGAGCGCGCCCGGCTCCTCGCCCTGCGCCATGGTTGCCTCATAGACGGAAGCGGCCTCGGCAAAGCGCTTCTGGCTGAACAGGCACATGCCCTTGCACAGCAAGGCCAGCGTGAAATCCGGACGCAGCGCAAGGGCCCGATCAAATGCCTCCAGCGCTTCCGCATGACGCTGCAGGTCCGCCAGGATCTCGCCCTTGATGCTCCACACTTGCGCATCGTCGGGGCGCAGGTCGATCGCGCGCTGGACGGCATCGAGCGCCGGCGCGTTCCAGCGCAATTCGCGGAAGGTGAGGCAGGTCTGCAGCCAGACGTCGGCATTCGACGGATCGATTCCGAAGGCCTGGTTGTAGGCTTGCAGCGCTTCCTGGAAACGGTCCTGCTTGCGCAGCACGGCGCCCTTGTTGACCCAGGCTTCGATCAGTTGCGGGTTGAGCGACAAGGCCTTGTCCAGCGCCTGCAGCGCCTCCTCGTAGCGCTCCAGCTTGTGCAGCACCAGGCCGAGATTGGACCAGGCCTGGAAGTAATCGGGGTGGAAGCCGATCAGCCTTTCGTAGCAAGCCGCCGCATCGGCCGGCCGGTCAAGCGCGCTGAGCGACACCCCGTAGTTCAGCCATGCATCGGCATGCTGGGGCGCCAGCTGCACCGCTTTCTTGTGGTGGGGAATGGCCTCTTCGTCCTTGCCGGTTTCAGACAGGGCCTTGGCCAGGTTGAATTGCGCCCAGTTGTTGTTGGGCTCGGCGACGACCGCTTTGCGGAACAAGCGGATGGCTTCCTGCTGCTCGCCCTTGATGCCCTTGATCACGCCCAGGATCAGCAGCGCGTCGAAATTCTTGGCGTGCATCTGCAGCACCTTGTTGAGGAGCTGTTCGGCCGCATCAAGATTGCCCTGATCGAAATACTGGACGGCTTGAGGCAGCAGCGATTGAATCTGGGGCGTCATGGTTCGTGTCGGAAAAGAAGGGCCGCGGCGCGAAGCGCACAGGGCGTGACGAAACCGGTGATTGTAAAGGAGATCGGCTATGCCCCGGAAACTGGGGGCTGTCAGATCAGAGCGCGACTACTACACGTTATTACCTTTATTGGACAGCGGAACGGATCTTAGTCTTTAAACTTCCAGATGGGACCGAATATGCCTTGTTCCGTCACCTTTCAGATGCACGTTTTGAATATCTGCGAGATGGGCTGCGATTCGTGATTGTTTCAGCCGAGAAAAGAGACGGCAGTACCCCCACGGATATTGAACGATGCGGATGCACGATAAAACCGGGGCGTTGTTGCACGAAGTTTCCTATTTTTCGCAACGATATCTGCAGCTCTACATGATGGATATCACACCTTTTACGGATAGAGATCTTGGAACATGGGATTTCTTTGTTGCGCTCAAAGAGGCTGTCGAGAAAATAAGCGAGAAATTCTCAAGCGAGCCGAACGAAAATCAGCTTGCAGCCAGGATCCGAGCTAGAACTGGAGATATCTGCCCGCTAGATGGTTTTTGGTTGGTAGCCAATTCCGTGGATTACCGGATAGAGGCCAAACAGGGGGGAATGCCATCCAGTTAAGGTCGCAATGTGAGTTGGGAATGGATTTCTCGTGAACTAATTCCTGCCGCCCTTTTCGCCGACTAAAAAATGGGGACGCTCACCACAATAAAGCTCCCCTGGGAATCATTGAGGGAAGTAACAATAATGCGCAATTTTCAGCACCACACGGCTTGTGAAATCATTGATTTTGAAGCAGATGGTCAGCATAACGAACCGAGGAACGGTGAAGATGGAGCGCCCGGCAGATCCAACATTCAGCGAGGCTCAAACTTATTCTGATATGGGCCACTGCTTGGCGGCGACGTGCCAGGCTCAAACGTTTCCCCGACCGACCTCGCGTAATATCTGGTCACCGATGATGGCATCCGAAAGATCCCCGTAAGATCTGTCACGCCGTATCGCGTGGTGCGCGTCACCGTAACTACTCAGACTGCCGTTACAGGCCGCCGGCATAGAGCCGTCGCTCCAGAAAGACGGAATTCATCGCGCGCAGCGATTGCCGGACTACTTGTCCAGGCTTCCGAAACACTGTCCATCTAGTTTCGATCTGAGTGTCCAGCTCAGACCGAACCCGATGTTCAGAAGCATCCGAAATATGCAAGGAAAATTACAAAAAGCGCCAATCCGCTTTTTATCTGGCTGTCCTCACATTCACTCCTGACGGTGTTTTCCATGGATTCCTCTGAAGTACCTCAGTCCAAGACCATCCCAGAGCGCATTCGCAGCGGCTCGGTTGTGCTTTTCGTGTCGGGCCTGCTGCTATGGGCGCCATTTCCACTGGCGTTCCTGGCTGTGTCGTCGGCCAGCTTCAGTGCCAGCGGCATGGCCGGCCTAGGTGCTGTCTACTTGTTACAGGGGCTATCCGCCATTATTTGGCACTGCGCTTTTGTCAGTGCGCTACTGCTAGTGGCCTACGTTTTTATCCAGAAACCTTGGAAAAGGAAGCCAATATCGATTCTGTTCGTATTGCAATTGCTTTCCCTAGGGGGAATGGCGGTCATGGCAGACAAGGCGGGCCTGGCGATCTTCGGTCCTGCAACAACCTTCGTTGACTATGCTACCGACACATCCCATCGCTGGAGTGATCCCTCGTCGCGGTTCATGCAAGCCCTGGGTACGCCCGATTGGAGCGTGTCGCCACTGCATCAACCCAGTGACGTTGCAGTAGCGCGCAGGCTATACAAGTCCAGCACATCGCTGCGCCGACAGTTACAAGAAAATGGCAATATGTTCTGCAAATTGGCGCTATATATCGACCCGCAGGGCCTGGAGTTCCTTACCAAGGAGGTGTGGACCACACCGCCGCCTTCTTGCTCTTTAGCCGATGCGGCGGAAAATGCGATGAGGTATAACAACTATCCGGCTGCAACCTGGCTGGTCGAGCGGGTTGACGTGGCTGATTTACCTCGACTGGCTGAGGCACTGCAAGAATCTACGAAACACATTACTTCGATGAACGGGGATACAGCCAATGTCGACAATGAATCACGCGTCTTGCCGGTGTTCGAACTGATGTTCAAGCGTGGATTGCGTGCTGATTCCAAGCCAAATGGACGTTCGCTGCTCTCAAGAGCCACGCAGGACAGGAAAGCGAAAATTGTCGCGATGCTGCTGGCACATGGCGCAGACCCCAATGAAGTGGTAGGAAAGACACCGCTATTGCATAAAGCCATTAGCTTGGGATCCGCCTTTACCAAGGCCTTTCTGGCCGCGCCAAGCGTGCGCGTGAACGTGTCTGGTTACGATGGGGGCTCCACCATGTATGTCGCCATGCTCTATGCCAATCCCGACACCATCGCGGCACTCCTGGATGCGGGCGCTTCTCTATCGGCGTCGTCCGAAGAGCTGGTGATGGCCGAGGATGCGAAAGTCCTGCAATTGTTGCTTGATCATGGGGCCAATCCGCGCTGGCGCGACCAGGAGGGTAATACCCTGTTGGCTTACTTGTACATGAAGGAGAATTTCTCTGAGATGGCCGCCATCCTGGTCAAGGCAGGCTTGCCATTGAATGCGCGCAACAGGTATGGGGCCACGATCTTGAATTACCTGCGCAGCGCCAACAAGCTTGAAGGCGATGCACGAAAAGCATTGATCGATCTGGGCGCGCAGCAGGGTAAGGCGGACCGGAGACTGACGCTGATCTATGACGGAGGACAGCTGATCGTGAACGCCAATTATGTAATTCGCTTGCACAGTGGAAAGGAGATCATCGGCAGTACGGATCTGTTTGGCAAGACAAACTGGGTCCCTGACGGCACCCCCTATGAAGTCGAGCTTGCCGGCCGTCCGCCGTTGTAGCCCCGGGCGGGGACGACAAGCTGATGATCGCCGCGCTCGCTGTGGCAATCGCAGCCAATAAGGAAAGCCCTTCCGACGGCACGACCGACGATGACGCCGCATATGACCAGCACCGTCGGCGTCATCACGCGTCTGTGACCATCGTGGCGTTGCGGGCCGATTAGTGACCTGAGACGAATTTTGTAGCCACCGGGTAAGTGAGTTCTTTATGCTAACGTCAAGGAGAACTCAATGAAGAAGCGATTTGCGGAGGAACAGATCATCAGCATCTTGCGGAAAACAGAGAGCAAAGAGATTGCGACGGTAGATCCGTGCAAGCGCCACAACATTACGGAGCAAACCTTTTCCGCTGGAGAAATAAGTTTGGCGGTATGGATGTATCGGATGCCCGGCGGCTCAGAGAGCTTGAATCCGAGAACGACAAGCTCAAACGCATGATGGCGGAACAGTTGCTGGTGATTGATGGCTTGAAGGAGCTAAGCCGAAAAAAATGATGACCTCCGCGGGCCGGCGCGAAGCGCTGGAAGTCCTTACTCGTCGGGGGCTGTCGCAACGCAAGGCATGTCGTTATCTGGAACTGAGCCGGCGGGTAGCGGGTTATCAGTTGCTACAACCTGAAAAGGACCGGAGTCTGACGCAGCAGCTCATCGCGGCATCGCAAGAGGTCCCTCGCTTCGGCTATCTACGTATGTCTGCTTAGCTGGCCTTGGGCGAGTCCCGAGTGCGATGGCTCTGGAGCGAGCTCAAACTGGGCATTCCACGAAAGCGGCCTTGGAGGCGTCGATGCGGCAATGATATTCGGCTACCTGGAGCAACCAAGCCTAATTCGGTCTGGAGCTACGACTTTGTTCATGACCAGATGGTAGACGGGCGCCCGTTGAAGATGCTGTGCGTGATCAATGAATACACCCGGGAATGCCTGGCCATCGAAGTTGCCGCGCAGTTTGCGCTCCCAGGATGTCATCCTAACGCTATCGCGGTTGGTGCGGTTACATGGAAAGCCAGCCTATGTAAGGTCGGACAACGGAGCCGAATTCACAGCGGCCAAGGTCATGCGATGGCTACGGGATGCCTCCGTTGGACCTGCCTTCATCGCACCAGGCAGTCCATGGCAGAACGGATTCGTGGAAAGCTTCAATGGCAAGTTACGTGACGAACTGCTTAACAGGGAGTGGTTTCGCAGCCGGGCCGAGGCGAAAGTGCTGATCGAAAGATGGCGTCAGTTCTACAACGAACGCAGGCCGCATAGTGCACATCAGTACCAACCTCCAGCTACGGTCCGTCGAGCCTGGCTGGAATCGAATATGATCGACAACCGACTCACTGCCTAACTGGATGCAAATTGCCGACGCAGGTCAGCGCAGTTTACATTCTGCCCTAATTCTCGTTAATACCCCAATATCACACCGAAATGGACGTGGTAGGTTTGGTGCAGTGATCCTGTAAAATTCCGCTTTCATCTTGGCGAAAGCGTCCCGCCGGATAATGTCCTAAGTGCCTGATCTGCAAGGGGAAACTGTCAGAAGAATTGGCCTGCCCTAAGGGAATCGAACCCCTAACCTACGGCTTAGAAGGCCGTTGCTCTATCCGGTTGAGCTAAGGGCAGAGACGGAAGCGTTTTTGAACCGCGGGAACGAAAAACGATTCCGGAAAAGAAAACGGGCTGTCATCGACAGCCCGTTTAATGTGTGGTCGGAGTACAAGGATTCGAACCTTGGACCCCCTGGTCCCAAACCAGGTGCGCTACCGGGCTGCGCTACACTCCGAGAGGCGAGATAATAGCCCGATGCGGCGCTCAGGTCAACTTTCTTGTTGATTCTATTGCTTTGCGCCGGTTTCCGGGCTCAAGACGGCCTGGCCGTTCGTGCCTCCACCGGCTACTGGCTTGCATCCTTTGGCCGATATTCGCGCGCCGCGTCTTGCTTCTGCCGCCGGATGAATGCCGAATCGAAACACCCTCCGTCAATCTTGCTCCCCAGGAAAGCCGCGGCATTGCATGCGGCCATTTCTCCGAACGCTTCGCCCCGCGAGACGGATGGCATCAGGCGCGGGAAGGGCGCTGCCGGCAGGTCCTTGCTTTGCTCGGCAAAATCGCGCAGCGGGACGCCATTGGTCCATCTTGCTGTGTCGCTGCCGAGGCTCGTTTCGGCGCGGACCTGCGACGGCGCTTCGGCGAGCGCGAGGTTCGCGAGGCTGCCGAGCAGGAAGAGGACGATGGGGTAAAAGGAAGTTGGCATGCCGTGCTCCGAGTGATGTGGAGGCTTAGGTGCGGACGGCGAGGGTTTGTTTGGTAGGTTCCAAATAAAGATTGAAAAATCGAATAAATTCTAGATAAGTCCAATAATCAAACGGAGGTCGTCACCCGGACTTCTACCAGCAGCTTCTTGATCTCCGGCACGCAGGAGCCGCAGTTGCCGCCGGCCTTCAGGCAGGCGGTGACCTCGCCGACTTCCTTCAGGCCTTTTTCGCGGATCGCGTTGCAGATGGTGTTGCGGCCCACGCCGAAGCACGAGCACACCGTCGGGCCGGTGTCGGCGCCTTTTTCGATCGGCTGGCCGACCAGCAGGCCGACGCGGTCGGCTTCTTCCAGCCGGTCCTTGGCGAACAGGCCCGACAGCCACGAGCGCGAGGGCAGGTCGGGGCGGGCCGACATGAACAGGCACATGTCGATGCGGTCGTCCACCACATGCACGGCGCGATAGCTGCCGTCGGTCAGGTCTTCATATTCCAGCCAGTCGGCGTCCAGGTCGCTGACGCCCAGCAGCTTGCGCGCCCATCCAGAGTGATCGGCGATGTGGCTGCGGCCGGCCAGCTCATAGCGGGTGAAGTCGCGGCCCTGCACGCGCGTCCAGTGCGTGATGTCGTCCAGCGCCAGCGCGTGCCGGGTCAGGATGAAGCCGTGCCAGGACACGCGGAATTCTTCGATCGCCACCGGCGTGTGCTTGAACTCGGGCTCGCCCGACACCGGATCCACCACCGGATTGACCAGCGCGCCCACCCGCGCGTCGGAAGCCGACTGGTTGTTCCAGTGGATAGGCACGAACACGCTGCCGCGCGGGATGCCGCCGCCGTGCTGCACCCGCGCCACCATGGCGCCCCAGCGGCTGGATACACGCGCCAGCCCGCCTTCGCGCACGCCATACAACAGGGCGTCCTGCGGATGGATGTCGATGAAGGCTTCCGGGATGTGGCTGGCCAGCGTGGCCGACTTGCCGGTGCGCGTCATGGTGTGCCAGTGGTCGCGCACACGGCCGGTGTTGAGCACCAGCGGGAATTCTTCGCAGGCCAGGTTGGCCGGGCCGCGCGGCGCGGTCGGCACGAAGCGGGCGCGGCCGTCGGCGTGGGTGAAGCGCAGGTCTTCCAGCACGCGCGCGGTGCCGGCCGCGCTGCCGTCGGACAGGCGCTGCACCGGCCACTGGATCGGCTGCATGGCGTCGTAGCCCTTCTTGTCCATGCGGGTCAGTCCCGACAGGTTCAGCACGCGGCGCGCCTTGGTGGGGTCCGCATCGCCGTTGCGATGGGCGCTCAGGCGGGCATGCTCGTCGAAGATCTGGTGCGGTCCGTCGAAGTCGAAGCCGTTAAAGCCCATGCGCTGCGCCACGTCGCAGATGATGCGCCAGTCCGCGCGCGCCTCGCCCGGCGCCGTGAGGAAGGCGCGCTGGCGCGAGATGCGGCGCTCGGAATTGGTCACGGTGCCGTCCTTCTCGCCCCAGGCCAGCGCCGGCAGCAGCACATGGGCGAAGGCGTTGGTGTCGGTCTGCTCGATCACGTCCGACGACACCACCAGTTCGCATCGTTGCAGCGCGCGCTGCACCAGGTCGGCGTCCGGCAGGCTGACCATGGGGTTGGTGGCCATCACCCACACCGCCTTGACGCGGCCGGCCTCGATCTCGTGGAACAGGTCGACCGCCTTCAGGCCGACCTTGTCGGCCATGCGCGGCGATGCCCAGAAGCCTTGCACGATGTCGCGGTGCAGGGCGTTGTCCAGGTCCATGTGCGCGGCCAGCATGTTGGCCAGGCCGCCCACTTCGCGCCCGCCCATCGCATTGGGTTGTCCGGTGATGGAGAAGGGCCCCATGCCGGGCTTGCCGATGCGGCCCGTGAGCAGGTGGCAGTTGATGATGCTGTTGACCTTGTCGGTGCCGGCCGAGGACTGGTTCACGCCCATCGAGAAGCCGGTGACGACTTTCTCCGTTTCGGCGAAGGCCTGGTAGAAGGCCAGCAGGTCCTCAAGGTCGACCTTGCAGATGCGCGCCACCGTGGCAGGATCGGCGCAATCGGCGTCGGCCACCGCCAGCGCCTCGTTCAAGCCGTTGGTGTGGGCGTCGATGAAGGCGTTGTCGCGCGCGCCGCGATGCGCCAGGTAGCTCATCAAGCCGTTGAACAGCCAGACGTCGGTGCCGGCCTTGACCGGCAGGTGCAGGTCGGCCAGCTCGCAGGTGGCGGTGCGGCGCGGGTCGATCACCACCAGCCTGGCGTGGGGGCGCGTCTCCTTGATCTTCGCGATGCGCTGGAACAGGATGGGATGGCACCAGGCCGCGTTCGACCCGACCAGCACCACCATGTCGGCCAGTTCCAGGTCCTCATAACAGACCGGCACCAGGTCTTCGCCGAAGGCGCGCTTGTGGCCGGCCACCGCCGAGGACATGCACAGTCGCGAATTGGTGTCGATGTTGGCGCTGCCGACGTAACCCTTCATCAGCTTGTTGGCGATGTAGTAGTCCTCGGTCAGCAGTTGGCCGGAGACGTACAGCGCGACCGCGTCGGGGCCGTGCTCGGCGATGATGGACGAGAACTTCGACGCCACCGCGTCGAGCGCATCGTTCCACGCCACGCGGCGCATCTGGCCGTCGGCGCCGCGCATCTTCGGATGCAGCAGGCGGCCGTCGAGGTCGACCGTCTCGCCCAGCGCCGAACCTTTCACGCACAGGCGTCCCTTGTTGGCGGGATGCAGCTCGTCGCCCTTGACGGCGATGTTGCCGTCGTCCTTCATCGAGGCCGACACGCCGCAGCCCACGCCGCAGTAGGGGCAGGTGGTCTGGGTGGTGGCGACGGCGATCGCGATCGGGGTCTGGGACAAATTCACGTGGGCTATCCTTTAATGCGGCTTATGCTGCTTGCTTGCACATCGCTTCGCCGAAGGGCAGCTCGCGGCGGAAGGCGGAGACGTCGCGCCCGGTCTGGATCAGGTCGAAGTACCAGGGGCCGTCCTTGACGTCGCCGTACAGCACCGCGCCTACCAGCCGGCTGCCGCGCAGCACCAGGCGCTTGTAGACGCCGCGCCGCGGGTCGCGTACCACCAGGTCTTCGGTATCTTCGCCGCCGATGAAGTCGCCCGCCGAGTACAGGTCGACGCCGGTGACCTTCAGCTTGGTCGCCGTGGCCTGTTGTACATAGCGGCGATGGCCGGCGCCGGCCAGGTGGGCGCCGCACACGCGCGCCTGGTCCCAGATCGGCGCCACCAGGCCGAAGGTGGCCTTGCGGTGCTGCACGCATTCGCCCACGGCATAGACGCGCGGGTCGTAGGTCTGCAGCGTGTCGTCGACGATGATGGCGCGCTCGCAGTGCAGGCCGGCCGCCTTGGCCAGGCCGATGTTGGGCCGCACGCCGGCGGTCATCACCACCAGGTCGGCGGGGATCTCGGTGCCGTCCTTGAAACGCACCACCGTCACGCGCTCCGGTCCGACGATCTCGGCGGTATTGGCGTTGAGCAGAAAGCGCAGTCCCTTGGCTTCCAGCGCCTTTTTCAGCAGGGCGGCGGCGGGTTTGTCCAGCTGCTGGTTCATCAGCGTGTCCGAGACATGCACCACGGTCACATCCATGCCCTGGCGCATCAGGCCGTTGGCCGCCTCCAGGCCGAGCAGGCCGCCGCCGATCACCACCGCGTGGCGATGCGTGCGCGCCGCCTCCAGCATGGCGTCGACGTCCTGGATGTCGCGAAACGCGATCACGCCCGGCAGCTCATGGCCGGGCACCGGAATGATGAAGGGCGTGGAGCCGGTGGCCAGCAGCAGGCGGTCGTATCGCACCTCGACGCCGCTTCTTGCGCGCACCGTGCGGCGGCGGCGGTCGATCTGCTCGACCGGATCGCCGGCGTGCAGGGTGATGCCGTTCTCGGCATACCACTCGCGGGTGTTGAGCATGATGTCGGCGATGCTCTTGTCGCCGGCCAGCACCGGCGAGAGCATGATGCGGTTGTAGTTGCCGTGGGGCTCGGCGCCGAACACCGTGATGTCGTACAGCTCCGGAGCGAGCTTGAGCAATTCCTCGACCGTGCGCATGCCGGCCATGCCGTTGCCGATGACTACCAGCGACGGCTTGCCTGCCTTGTTGGCCGGGGCGCTCATGTCAGGCGCCGATCCAGACCTGGCCCGCCTCGATGCGCGCCGGCCAGGCCGGGACCGAGTTGGCCGGTTCTTCCAGGCACTCGCCGGTCTGCAGGTCGAAGTGCTGCTTGTAGATCGGCGAGGCAACCACGATGCGCTCGCCCAGGTTGCCCACCAGGCCGCGCGACAGCACGGCCGCTTCCGAGTTCGGATCGTAGTTGCCGATGGCGAACACGCGCGTTTCGTGCGCGCCGCCGGTGCTGTCGATGACGTGGAACACCGCCACCTGCTCGCCGTTCACCAGCGCGCAGACGCCGGTGTTGGGCACGATGTCGGCCAGGTCGCAGATGGGGGTCCAGTGCTGGATTTGTTGGTCGCTGTGCATGCTGACTCCTGTTGCTGTTTGCTTAGGCCGGTTCGGCCACCACCGGGATTTCCAGCAGCTTCTTCTCCGCCGTCGTCGCCGGGCGGATCTGGCCGCGTTCTTCCACGAACCTGATGTTGCCGTCGGCGGCGCGGCTGTTGACGAAGTGGCGGAAGCGCTTGCGCGTTTCAGGATCGGTCACGGCCTTCTTCCATTCGCACTCGTAGGTGTCGACCACGTGCTGCATGTCGGCTTCCAGTTCGGCGGCGATGCCGAGGCGGTCGTCGATGACCACGCTCTTGAGGTACTCGATGCCGCCTTCCAGGTTTTCGCGCCAGGTGCTGGTGCGCTGCAGGCGGTCGGCCGTGCGCACGTAGAACATCAGGAAGCGGTCGACATAGCGGGTCAGCGTTGCTTCATCGAGGTCGGAGGCGATCAGCTCGGCGTGGCGCGGCTTCATGCCGCCGTTGCCGCATACGTAGAGGTTCCAGCCTTTCTCGGTGGCGATGATGCCCACGTCCTTGCCTTGCGCTTCGGCGCATTCGCGGGTGCAGCCGGAGACGCCGAACTTGATCTTGTGCGGCGAGCGCAGGCCCTTGTAACGGTTCTCCAGGCGCACCGCGAAGCCCACGCTGTCGCCCACGCCGTAGCGGCACCAGGTCGAGCCCACGCAGGACTTCACCGTGCGCAGCGACTTGCCGTAGGCGTGGCCGGTCTCGAAGCCGGCGGCGATCAGCTCTTCCCAGATGTCGGGCAACTGGTCTACGCGCGCGCCGAACAGGTCCACCCGCTGGCCGCCGGTGATCTTGGTGTACAGGCCGTACTTCTTGGCGATGCCGCCGACGGCGATCAGTCCGTCCGGCGTCACCTCGCCGCCGGCCATGCGCGGCACCACCGAATAGGTGCCGTCCTTCTGGATGTTGCCGAGGAAGTAGTCGTTGGAGTCCTGCAGGCCGGCGTGTTCCTTCTTCAGCACGAAGTCGTTCCACACCGAGGCCAGGATGTTGGCCGCCATCGGTTTGCAGATGTCGCAGCCCAGGCCGCGGCCGTGTTTTTGCAGCAGCTCCTCGAAGCTCTTGATCTTGCCCACGCGCACCAGGTGGTGGACTTCCTGGCGCGAATAGGGGAAGTGCTCGCACACGTGGTTGTTCACGGCCAGGCCCTGCTTCTTCATCTCGGCCTTCATCACCTGCGTGACCAGCGGCACGCAGCCGCCGCAGGCGGTGCCGGCCTTGGTGCAGGACTTCAGTTCGCCGATGGTGGTCACGCCCGAGGCCACGGCCGCGCACAGCTGGCCCTTGGAGACGTTGTTGCAGGAGCAGATCTGCGCCGAGTCGGGCAGGGCGTCCACGCCCAGGCCGGGTTTCGCCTTGCCGTCGGATTGCGGCAGGATCAGGAACTCGGGCGACTCCGGCAGCTCGATCTTGTTCAACATCATCTGCAGCAGCGTGCCGTACTCGGCGGCGTCGCCCACCATCACCGCGCCCAGCAGGTGCTTGCCGGATTCGGAGACCACGATCTTCTTGTAGATCTGGCGACGCTCGTCGGTGAACTGGAAGGAGCGGCTGCCGGCTTCCTTGCCGTGGGCGTCGCCGATGCTGGCCACGTCCACGCCCATGAGCTTCAACTTGGTGCTCATGTCGGCGCCGTTGAACTGCGGCACCTCGGCGGCATCGTCCAGGTGCGACAGCAAGTGCCTGGCGGCGATGCGCGCCATGTCGTAGCCGGGCGCCACCAGGCCGAAGATCTTGCCGTTCCACAGCGCGCATTCGCCGACGGCGTAGATGCTGGGGTCCGAGGTCAGGCAGGCGTTGTCGATCACGATGCCGCCGCGGTCGCCCACCTTCAGGCCGGCCTCGCGCGCCAGTTCGTCGCGCGGGCGGATGCCGGCGGAGAACACGATCATGTCGGTCTCGAGATGGGAGCCGTCCTCGAAGTTCATGCGGTGAGTATGGGTCTTGCCGTCGACGATCTCGAGCGTGTTCTTTTGCGTGTGGGCGGTCACGCCGAGGTCGGCCATTTTCTGGCGCAGGATGCGGCCGCCGCTCTCGTCGATCTGCACCGCCATCAGGCGCGGGGCGAACTCCACCACGTGGGTGTCGAGCTTCATGTCGCGCAGGGCCTTGGCGCATTCCAGCCCCAGGAGGCCGCCGCCGATGACCACGCCGCTCCTGGCGCGGCTGCCGCATTCCAGCATCGCCTCCAGATCTTCGATGGTGCGGTAGACGAAGCAGTCACGACGCTGGTTGCCTGCCACCGTCGGCACAAAAGGGTAGGAACCGGTGGCCAGGATCAGCTTGTCGTAGGACAGCGTTTCTTCCACACCGCCGACGTTGACCACTACGCTCTTGGCCACGCAGTCGATGCGCTGGGCCTTGGCGTTGAGCTTAAGGTCGAACTCGACCGGGCTGCGGCCGGCGTCGAAGAAGCCCGGCGCCACCAGCGACAGGTCTTGGGCGCTCTTGCCGGAGAAGAATTCGGAGAGGTGCACGCGGTCGTAGGCCGGGCGCGGCTCCTCGCACAGGATGGTGACCTTGAGATGAAGGCCCGGCGTGCCGCTCTCGGCCATGCATTCCAGGAACTTGTGGCCGACCATGCCGTGGCCGATGACGATGATGTTCATTGCGCTCATTTGGGTTGCTCCTCAGTCCTCAGGCTGCCACTTTGTTGTCGACCAGCGCCGGCTCGTCGTTCTTGTCCGATGCCGTGAAGCGCACCGCCACCGCGCACAGCGCCGAGATGGTGACCAGCACGCCCAGCATCGACAGCGTCTGTTGCGTGTTGCCGAGGCCTTTCATCAGGAAGCCCGCCGCCACCGCGCCGACGTTGCCGCCGGCGCCGATGATGCCGGCCACGCCGCCCAGGGCGCGACGGTCGATGAAGGGCACCAGCGCGTAGGTCGCGCCGCAGGCCATGTGGGTGAACAGGCCGAAGCACAGCATCGCGATCACCGCGCCGGCGACGCTGCCGGCATGGGCGAACCACAGCAGGCCCAGGCCTTCGCCCAGCATCATCACGAACAACAATGTGGCGCGGCGGTTCAGGCCGCCGGAGAGCGCCACCTTGTCGGAGATGAAGCCGCCCAGCGCGCGCGCGAACAGGGCCAGGAGACCGAAGCTGGCGGCGGCGATGCCGGCCGCTTCCAGCGACAGCTTGAAGTGCTCCACGTAATAGATGGCGGCGATGTTGTGGATGAAGATCTCCACGCCGAAGCAGGCGCCGTAGGTGACGAACAGCATCCACACGCGGTAGTTGCCGGCGGCCATCCTGAAGCTGGCCCAGCCGCCTTTCTTGCCGCTTTCGATGCTCACGCCGGCGGCGCGCAGTTCATCGAAATTGCCTTCCGGGCAGTCCTGGGTGTAGCGCCAGTAGAGCGCGGCCATGACGATCATCAGCACGCCCGGCACCAGCAACGCGACGCGCCAGCCCCAGCCGTGCGACACGCCCAGCATGATCAGCGCCGCCATCAGCAGCGGCATCAGGCCCTGCGCCACGCCGCCGCCGGCATTGCCCCAGCCGGCGGTGGCCGCGTTGGCGGTGCCCACCACGTTGGGGGCGAACATCACCGAGGTGTGGTACTGCGTGATCACGAAGCTGGCGCCGACCGCGCCGATCAGCAGGCGGAAGAACAGGAAGCTTTCATAGCTCTGCGCGAAGGCCACGCCGATGACCGGCACGGCGCCCGCCAGCAGCAGGCCGGTATAGGCCTTGCGCGGGCCGAAGCGGTCGCACATCGGGCCGATGACCAGGCGCACCAGGATGGTCACGGCCACGGCGGCGATATTAATGTTGGCGATCTGTCCGGCGCTGAGGTTGAACTCGCCCTTGATGACAGGCATCAGCGGCGCGCAGGCGAACCACGCGAAAAAGCAGATGAAGAAGGCCATCCACGTCAGGTGGAAGGCGCGCATCTGGGGCGTGCCCAGCGAAAACAACGCGATGCGGTTGGCTTTGGTCATTTCCCGTCCCTTGAAAGCAAAAAGGCGCCCGCCTGATTCCGGGCATTGCCTCGGGTCAAGCGGACGCCATTGTCCTTGTGCGTTGCGGATCCATCGTTAGACCAGCATCAGTAATTGGTGGGATCGCCTTTGATCCTGATGTCGTATGAGCAAAGCCCGTGCCAGCGACGCGGATATGCCGCAAAGCGCCGTCCGGAAAGGGTTTTCAGAGGAGAGCGGGGATCAGGAAGATGCCGCGCAGGGAAGAGCGATGCGCCGGATATATATCATTTCATGATGTATTGCGGTGCGGGGTGCGCGCAGATGGTGCACTGCATTGCACCAGCGCAGGCAGCAGCATGGGCGGAAATGATGCGCCGCTTTCTTGCTCCCGTTTCTTGCCGGAAAGGCAATGCAGGGGAGTGTATGGGAGGGCGGCGTACTTCAGCGCGGCTGGAAGGCGATGATGCCCATGCCCGCCAGCGCCACCGCCATGCCGGCCACATCCCATGCCGAAGGGCGCACGCCGTCCACCAGCCACAGCCAGACGATGGCCACGGCGATATAGACCCCGCCATAGGCCGCATAGACCCGCCCGGACGCGGCCTCATGCAAGCTCAGCAGCCAGGCGAACAGCGCCAGGCTGGCGGCGCCCGGCAGCAGCAGCCAGACCGAGCGGTCCTGCCTGAGCCACAGCCAGGGAAGATAGCAGCCGACGATCTCGGCCAGGGCGGTGCAAAGATAGAGCAGCAGCGTTTTCATCGGCGGGGCGGCTCAGTCTTCTTCGCGCGAACTGATGTCGGCGCGTTCGACGTCGCTCTTGCGCATCCATTGCCGGTGCAGGAAATGCTCGACCCGGCGGCCCACGGTAAACAGCAGCAGGATCAGTGCCGTGGCCATCAGCGCCACGCGCCACCAGCCCACGCCGCAGACGATGCCCACCGCCGCGGTGACCCAGATCGAGGCCGCCGTGGTCAGGCCGCGCACCTTTTCGGAAGACTGCTCATGGATGATCACGCCCGCACCCAGGAAACCGATGCCGGTGATCACGCCCTGGATCGCGCGGCTGACCGCGTCATGGTAGCCGTCGGCGTCGAGCGCGAAATTCATCGCCGCCATGGTGACCAGCGCCGAGCCCAGCGCCACCAGGCCCAGGGTTTTCATGCCGGTGGGCTTGCCGCGCAGGTTGCGGTCGATGCCGATGGCGCAGCCGATCAGCATGGCGATGAGGAGGCGGTAAAAGATTTCCAGGTGGTCGGTCATGGCCTTGGCGAAGAGATCCCGGCGCGCTCGCCGTGGTGAGGCCAGATTGTAACCTTGCGCGCCGTGCAGGCCGACGCAAAAAAGCCCCGCCAGTCAGGGCGGGGCAATCAGGCATGGCGGGACTAGGTGGAGGCTACGCCATGCCTCGCTCAAGCAAATGTCGCGCGGGCGCCGGGTTCACGATGCCCTCGCAGTTCATTGGTTGCCGGCGGCCTTACTGGCTGCCCGAACCGGACGCGCCCGAGGTGCCGCTGTTGCCGCCCGGCGCGGTGCCCAGCGGGCCGTCCTTCATGTCCTTGGCATTCGGATTGGCCTTGGAGCTGTTGTCCTTTTCCGCCTTGTGCTTGCGCATGCCCTTGTGGGTGGACTTGCTGCCGCTGTCGCTGTTGGCGGCAGCGCCGGAAGTCGGCGCGCCGTTGTCAGGGGCCGCGCCCGGTGCGCTGGAGGCCTGGGCCATGGCGCCGGTGCTGAAGGCGGCCGCCACGATGGCCGCGCCGAGGAATTTCAAAGTCGCTTGCGATGACATATGGGTCTCTCCTTGTCTGGTTGCAGGCGTCCCGCGTTGTGCGAGCCGTTGAGACCATGCTAGACCTCGTGGCCCCGCGTGGCAGTCGGACGCACATCGAAAGCGGTGTCGGCGCTTTCGTACCTGGATGACGGCGCTTGCTGCTGAGCCTGCGCGCGTGCGTCGCGTGGGCGGCTCATCCGTGGGGGCTCATCATTGCCCGCTGTTCTTGGCCGGCGATGTGCGGTGAACGTGCAGTGCGCGCGCGTTGAGGGCGCGGATCGTGCGGATCGTGCGCGTTCATGGATGCGCTTGCCCGGATTGCGGGCAGGCGAAACGGCGGCGCGGCGCCTGCCCCGGACCGTGCCTGGTTGCCCGATAGCCGCAGCCGGCGCGGATTGCCGGCCAGCGGGCGAGGGTGGGGGTAGTCGCTGCAGATGGCTGGCATGGCTCGTGCTTATGAATGCATTATGCATTATGCATAATCTGATCGGGCCATCACTTCGACTCGCCGCCAGGCCGGGCCGGCATCTTCGGGAGCACATGTTGGAGAACCGTCTTGAAGTCAGCAACCTCAGCCATGCCTTCATCAAGAGCAACGATGAAGAGATCCGCATATTCCAGAACCTCAATTTCAGCGTCGGCAAGGCCGAGATCGTGGCCATCGTCGGCCGCAGCGGCGCCGGCAAGAGCACGCTGTTCAACCTGATCTCGGGCCTGCTCAAGCCCACCGCCGGCAAGATATCCCTGGGCGCGCGCGAGGACGGCCGTCCCGGCGCCATCGCCTACATGCTGCAGAAGGACCTGCTGCTGCCCTGGCGCACCATCCTCGACAACGCCGTGCTGGGCATCGAGCTGCAGCGCGACGTGACCGACGCCGACCGCAGCCGCGCCCGCGCCATGCTGGCGCGCTACGGGCTGGAATCGGTGGCCGGCGCCTATCCCCATTCGCTCTCGGGCGGCATGAAGCAGCGCGTGGCGCTATGCCGCACGCTGCTGGCCGATCCGACCGTGGTGCTGCTCGACGAACCGTTTTCCGCGCTCGACTACGAGACCCGCCTGATGCTGGAGAACGACGTCATCAGCCTGACGCGCAGCGAGGGCACCAGCGTCATCCTGGTGACGCACGACATCGACGAGGCCATCGCCATGAGCAACCGCATCGTGGTGCTGGGCGGCCGTCCGGCCAAAATCATGCGCGAGGAGCACATCGTGCTGACGGTGGAGGGCAGCAACGGCGCGCGCGATGCCGTCACCGCGCGCGGGGCGCCGGAGTTTCCGCGCTATCACAAGGAAATCTGGAACGCGCTGCGCGCCAGCGACGTCGCCAACGCGGCGGTCCAACCGGCCGTGAACGCCTGAGCGGGGGAAGCATGAAAAGCAAAAACACCGGCGCCACCGCCATCGTCTCCACCATCCTGGTGGTGGCGGTCGTACTGTGGCAGATGGCCGCGCAGGCCAACCTGATCAACGGCCAGCTGCTGGGCTCGCCGCTGGGCATCTACAAGTCGGCGGTGATCGGCTTCACCCAGGGCCAGCTGCTCTACGACACCTGGGTCACGCTGTGGGAAACCCTGCTCGGCCTGCTTGTGGGCAGCGGCCTGGGGATCGTGCTGGGACTGGTGCTGTGGTTCTATCCGCGCACCTCGGCCATCGTCGAGCAGTTCTCCATCCTGTTGAACAGCATCCCCAAGATCGCGCTGGGTCCGCTGATCATCATCTGGTTCGGCTCCGGCATGATTTCCAAGATCTGGCTGGCCGGCATCTCCACCTTCGCGGTGGCGATCATCTCCTCGTGCGCGGCGGCGCAGGAGGTCGACCGCGACCTGCTCAATCTCTTCAAGTCGTTCAAGGCGCAGCGCGCCAAGGTCTTCAAGAAACTGATCCTGCCGGCCTCGGTGCCGTGGATCTTCTCCATCTTCCGCATCAACATCGGTTTCGCGCTCATCGGCGCGGTCGTGGGCGAATTCATCGCCTCCGAGAACGGCCTCGGACACGCAGTGTTCGTCGCCGGCTCGCTGTTTGACCTCAATACCGTCTGGCTCGGGGTGATCATCCTCACGCTGATGGCGGCCTTGCTCACCTGGGTTGTACAACTGACAGAAGAAAGGGTTATTTCATGGAAAGGCGAACAATGAAGTCCATCCGCAATGCCGCCGCCGGCGCGCTGCTGGTTCTCGGCTGCGCCGCGTCGCTGCCGTCGATGGCGGCCGAGAAGGCGGTGATCTACCAGGCGTTCCAGTCGATCCAGTACCTGCCGCTGTACGTGGCGATGAATGAGGGCCTGTTCGCCAAGCGCGGCCTGGAGGTGCAGAAGGTCACCGCCGGCGGCGGCGCGCAGGGCGTGGCGGCGGTCATCGGCGGCCATGCCGATTTCTCGCTGCAGGATCCCATGACCGCGGTGCTGGCCAACCTCAAGGGCGCCTCGCTGATCAACGTCGCCATGGTGGTGTCGGGCGTGCCGGTGTGGACGGTGGCACCGGGCAATTCGACGGTGAAGTCGATCACCGACCTCAAGGACCAGACCATCTCCACCGCGATCCCGCCCACCACCAGCACCTACCTGCTGCAGGCGCTGCTCAAGCAGAAGGGCATCGATGGCGCGGTCAAGCTCAACACGGTCGCCATCGGCACCGAGATTGCGCCGGTGACGGCCGGCCGCGCGGCGGCGGCGACGCTGTACCAGCCGCAGGTCGAGCAGGCGCTGGCCAGCGGCTACAAGATCGTGCACGACTTCGCCAAGCAGTATGACGGCGTGTACGCCTTCTCCACCATCGACACCCTGAAGTCGACCATCGAGAAAAAGCCGCAGATGGTGCAAAGCTTCGTCTCGGCCATCGCCGACGCCGAGAAGCTGATGCAGACCACGCCCGAGGTCGCCTACAAGGTGGCCATCGCCGAATTCCCGCAGCTCGAGCAAAGCGTGGTGCGCGCGGCGGTGAAGCGCATGCTGGACCAGAAGATCTACCCGGCCACGCCGTCGATTTCCAAGGAAGCCTTCCAGGCCGGTCTCGACCTGCAGATTTCCATCGGCAATATCAAGCAGGGCCAGGTAAGCTACGACAGCGCGGTCGACAACAGCTTTGCCGAGAAGGCCGGCAAGTAAGCAAGCAAGCGCGACGCATGCCATGGCGGACCTGCTCAGGCGAGCGGTTCGCCATGCATTCATCCGAGACATTCGGGAACAGGAAACAACATGAGCTCATCCCAGACAGATACGCCAGCGGTCTCGCCGCTGGCCGCCGCCATCGCCGCCGCCGACAGGATCGACGGCAGCCTCAAGGCCTTCATCCATCGCCCGTCTTCCTATGCGGCGCCGGCCGGCGGCGACGGCCCGCTGGCCGGCATCCCGGTCGCAGTCAAGGACCTGATCGACACCGCCGACATGCCGACCTGCTACGGCTCCAGGGTGTTCGAAGGCCATCGCCCGCAACAGGATGCCTGGATCGTCGCCAGGCTGCGCGCCGCCGGCGCCGTCATCTTCGGCAAGACGGTGACCACCGAATTCGCCTGGCGCGACCCCGGCGCCACGGTCAATCCCTGGAACCCGGCGCATACGCCTGGCGGTTCCTCCAGCGGATCGGCGGCGGCGGTCGGCGCCGGCATCGTCGACATCGCGCTGGGCACGCAGACGGTCGGCTCCATCATCCGCCCGGCCTCGTATTGCGGCGCCTGCGGCTACAAGCCCACCTACGGCCTGATCCCCACCGAGGGCGCGCACGAGCTGGCCGGCTCGCTGGACCATCTGGGCTTCATCACTTCCAGCGTCTACTGGGCCGCCGTGGCCCATGCCGTGATCGCGCGCGACGGCAAGCTCGCGCCGCCGGCCTCGCCCCAGGCCTTCGCTGCGGGCGTCAAGCCGCGCAAGCTGGGCGTCTATCGTTCGTCGAAATGGTCCGGCGTGCAGCCCGAGGTACAGCAGAACTTCGATGGTGTTTTGCGTCGCCTGGAGGCGCAGGGCGTGCAATGCGTGCCGGTCGAACTGGGCGCTGACATCGCCGAACTGCACGAGCTGACCAACGGCATCCTCGCCTACGAGGCGCGCGCGGCGATCGCCGCCGACATCGCCGGCAAGGAGGCCCTGGCCGGACCCAATATCCGCGACCTGATCGCCCTGGGCGCGGGCATCAGCCAGCAGCAGCATGCCGCCATGCTGGCCCGGCTGGCGGCACTGCGCGTGGCGCGCGACACGGCGTTCGGCGAACTCGACGCGATCCTCACCATCACCTCGCCGACCACTGCATTGCCCGGTTTCGAGAAGACCGGCGACGCCATCTTCTGCTCGCCGGCCACCCTGCTGGGCCTGCCGGCGGTGACGGTGCCGTCCGGTTTCTCGGCCGACTTCCTGCCGTTCGGCCTGCAGATGATCGGGCGCGGCGACCAGGACCAGGCCCTGCTGCAGACCGCGCAATGGGTCAGCACCATCCTGCCCCGGTCGCGTCCGGCGCCGCTGGGCTGAGCCCGACGGCAGGCTTGCACGGCAACCCCATGCACGCCACAATATCGGCACAGGCCCGGCCAGCCGGGCGCCAGAGCGGGCGGGGCGGATAGCGTGAAGCTGCCGCCCTAGCCCGCCGACCGAGACAACTCCCGATAGCCGCGCATGCCAAAAGCCTTCAAAACGATAGAGCAGCAGGTCCTGAGCCTGTTGCGCAACGACATCCTCTCGGGCAAGTACCGCCCCGGCGACAAGTTGCGGCAGGACGAAGTGGCGCGCCGCTTCGAGGTCAGCACCACCCCGGTGCGCGAAGCCTTCCGCGGGCTGCGCTCGGAAGGCCTGGTCACCATCGACGCCAACAAGGGCGTGGTGGTCAAGGGCCTGTCGGTGGAAGACGTGGCCGAGATCTACGAACTGCGCATCCTGCTCGAACCCCTGCTGGCCAAGAAATCGGTGGCCTCCATCACCGACGAGTCGCTGCACGCCGCAGCCGGCATCCACGAGCAGATGTGCGCCGCCAGCGACCCGCACGAATGGGCCGGGCTGAACTGCGACTTCCACATCAAGCTGATGAGAAGCGAGGAGCAGTCGCGGCTCTACGAGATGGTGAAGAACCTGCTGGTCGTGGCCGCGCCCTATGTTTCGCTGTCCATCTACATGCATCCCCAGATCCAGCAGACCGACAACGAAGAACACGCCATGATCCTCGACGGCTACCGCAAGAAGAACGGCAAGCTGGTTGAGAAGATCGTGCGCCAGCACCTGCAACAGACGCTGGAGACGATCGAAGACTCGGTCAACGAGAAGACGCTGGGGCAGGCGTATTCCTGAATCCCCATGCGCCATGCAAACGGGCCCCGCAAGGAGGCCCGTTTTGCTTTTCACCACGGCCGCATCAGCGTGGATCAGCGGCATTCGTTGAGGTACTGCGACTCCAGTCGGCCGGCTTCGCCATAGGGCGAGTTGCGCGGAATGCCGGAGGTGTAGCCGCCTTCGCGGGAGAGGCGCGGCGCGAAATTGTTCTGCGTCGGCTCCGCGGTGCGGGCGCGATCCATCTGGATGCGCAGCGAGCGGCAGGCCGACGACTCGCGGTTCAGGTCCATCACCTTCACCGCCGCCGGGGCGGCCGTGCCGGGCGCATCCGCCAGCGCCATCTTCACTGCCGAAGAGTAGGGCGACATGGCGCGGTCCAGCTCGCTTTGCGAGGAAGCGGCGTGGGCGGTGGAAGTGGAAATCCAGGCGAAGGCGAGGACGAAACAGGTCAGGAAGAATGAACGCATGGCAGCTCCGAATCATCAGGTATCGACATGAGGGCAAGGCTTGGGGATCGTGGCCGGCTTTGCCGTTCGCCCATCGGTGTCTGGGCTTGGGATGAAGTTTGGGCTGGCTGCGTTAGCGGGATATTGCAGAATCGGCGCCGCAGGTTTCAATTGAAACAATCTCGGCGCAGGCGCTGGGCACAAGGCGCGCGGCATCGCGCACCGGGGCGCGCCTTCACTTGCGTGTGTTGATCTCCCGGATCGCCGCCTCCAGGCTGGCGACATAGTCGGCCCTGGCCTTGGCGGCCAGCGCCGGCCATTCGCCGTGCGGCAGGCTTTGCGGGGCATTGCCGGCGGCACCGGCATCGGTCTCGTCGCCGTGGAGGTTGATCCAGCGCTGATCGTAGTTGTGCGGCGTTGCCTCGTCCCAACGCACGACCTCGTCGACGATCCTGCGCAGCTTCTGCAGATCGTCGAACTGCGTTCGCAGCAGCTCGCGCGGAACGACGCTCATGATCGCCCGCGCCGCAGGCCTTGCGCTCGCATCGGCGCAGCGCAGCGCATCGTAGTTCGCGCGCAGCCGCGCGGCGCTCAGCCAAAAGATCGCCTCATCGGTCTTACCCTGCTGATACAGCACCAGCGTCAGCGCGACCAGGGCGGGCGGCTGGTAATCGCCGGCGTTCTTCTGGATCTCGGCGATCAGCGCGTCATTTTCGTGACCGGTGGTCGAAGCCAGCTTTTCGAGAACCCGCGCGGTGCGTGCCGTGTCGATCGCTGAAAACTCGTCCTGCCCGGAGACTGGAGCAGGAGCAGGAGCAGGAGCAGGAGCAGGAGCAGGTGCAGTTGCAGTTGCAGTTGCAGTTGCAGTTGCAGGGCTCACGGGGGGCGCCGCTTCCGGGACGTTCGCCGGGCAAGGATAGCTTTCGCCGAAGGCCGCGAGCGCGCTCTGGCCGCCGATGACGCCTTCCAGTTCGGGATGGGCCTGCTTGTACCGTGCGATCACATTGGCGTAGTCCTCGAACTGCGCACCGGCGGGCACGCAGAAGTCCCGCCCGTTATGGACGCGCACGAAGTTCCTGAGCCAGCCGAGTTGTTCGCCGGCGCCCTGGGCCATCGATGCCGACGCCGGCCAGGCAAGCGCAAGCGACAGGCAGGTGAGTTGCAACGGCTTGAAAGCGGCGAGATGGCGCACGATACGTCCCCGGATTTTTTTATGGATGGCGCTCAGGGAGCGCGGCTCCGCCTTGTCTTGTGCGGGGGCGTCCTGAGGCTTGTTGTCAGCATGCGCAGATTAGCAAATCTTGCCGCGGAGGGCGAGTGTGCCGGACACTGCCACGCCGGCTCGTTTGTCGCGGGAAGACATGCGTCGCTAGCATGAAAAACGGGCCCTCGTCGGGGCCCGTTCATATGGTGTTCTGGCGGAGGCTGTGAGATTCGAACTCACGGACGGATCACTCCGTCGGCAGTTTTCAAGACTGCTGGTTTAAACCGCTCACCCAAACCTCCTTGGTCGGCGATGCCTGCAGTCGCAGGCATCGCGAGGGGCGCATTATACATCACTTCGCGACTTGCTCTACGCCCAACTCTTGCCGGGTTGAAAGTTTCCCGGTGCGACGGCCATGCGGTGCGCGCTTAGAAGGTGCCCGGGTAGGCGCCGCCGTCCATCAGCAGGTTCTGGCCGGTGATGAAGCCGGCCTGGGCGCTGCACAGGTAGGCGCAGGCGTCGCCGAACTCGGCCGGCTGGCCGAAGCGGCCGGACGGGTTTTGCTTGCGGCGCTCGGCCAGCACGTCGTCCACGCTCCTGCCGCTGTCGTTGGCCGCGCCCACGGCGGTGGCGCGCAGGCGGTCGGTTTCGAAAGGGCCGGGCAGCAGGTTGTTGATGGTGACGTTGTGGGCCACGGTCTTGCGCGAGAGGCCGGCGACGAAGCCGGTCAGGCCCGAGCGGGCGCCGTTGGACAGGCCGAGGATGTCGATCGGCGCGCGCACCGCGCTGGAGGTGATGTTGACGATGCGGCCGAAGCCGCGGGCGATCATGCCGTCGACCGTGGCCTTGATGAGCTCGATCGGGGTCAGCATGTTGGCGTCGACGGCGGCGATCCAGTCGTCGCGCGACCAGTCGCGGAAGTCGCCCGGCTTGGGGCCGCCGGCGTTGGTCACCAGGATGTCCGGGCTGGGGCAGGCGGCCAGCGCCAGCGCGCGGCCTTCGGGAGTGGTGATGTCGCAGGCCACGGTGGTGATCGTTGCGCCGGTCTCGGCGCGGATTTCCGCTGCGGCCGCTTCCAGCGCCTCGGCGCCGCGCGCCAGCATGGTCACGGCCACGCCTTCGCGCGCCAGCGAGAGCGCGCAGGCGCGGCCCAGGCCCTTGCTCGATGCGCATACCAGCGCGGTTTTACCTTTGAGTCCCAGATCCATTGTTGTCTTTCCTTTGCATGAGGTGGTTGGCGGTTTTGCGATGCCGCTTGTTGTGCTTGTGCTGTCGTTTTTGCTACGTCATGCATGCCATTGCACTGAGGAGATCTGTCGCGAGGCGGCGCGGGCATTGCCCCGGCTTGTGACAGCAGGGGGCGGGCTGCGCTACACTGGCGGGCTTGGCGGAGCCTGCGGGACGATGGGATATCCCGGCCGGCCTACTTCTTGACCACCATGTAGACAGCGATCGCGATGATGGCGACCACGCCCATTTCCAACGCGAATACGATGGCGCCGCTCATGACAGTCTCCTTTTCTGATTTGATCGCCGCACGGCTCAGCAAATGAGCCATGCGGCAGACGCATAACTTTACACCGATGATGGATTCCTTGTTTTTGTCGAGCCTGCTCAACTTTTTGCTGGGAGGGTTGCTGGGCGCGATGGGCGGCTTGTTCGGCATCGGCGGCGGGCTGATCGCCATTCCGGTGCTGGGCTATCTCTACGGGATGGACCAGCAGCTGGCGCAGGGCACCTCGCTGGTGATGATCGTGCCCAACGTGGTGATCGCCTTCTGGCGCTACAAGCAGCGCAACAGGATCGAATGGAGTTCGGCCGCGATGATGTGCGTGCCGGCGGTGATCACGAGCTACTTCTCGGCGCGCGTGGCCACCAGCATCGACGCGCGCAGCCTGCATTTCTGCTTCGCCGCCTTCATGGGCCTGCTGGCGCTGTACTACCTCTGGACCCTGCTGCGCAACAAGCGCAGCGCGCAGACCACGATCGTGCTGCCGCGCAAGTACATCTTCGCGGTGGGCATGTCGGCGGGAGCGTCGGCGGGATTCTTCAGCGTCGGCGGCGCCATCGTCGCCGTGCCGATGCTGACCGCCTTCTTCGGCGCCACGCAGACGGCGGCGCAGGGGCTGGGCCTGGCGATGGTGACGCCCGGCACGCTGGTGGCGCTGTGGACCTATGCGCAGGCCGGCCACGTGAACTGGGCGGTGGGGATTCCGATGGCGCTGGGCGGGGTGCTCAGCATCTCGTGGGGCGTGGCGCTGGCGCACCATCTGCCGGAGCGACGCTTGCGCATCCTGTTCTGCGGGGCGCTGCTGGTGCTGTCGTTGTGGATGATGATCGAGGGTTGACCCGCCGCGCAGGTCCCTTATCAGGCGCCTGACATGTTCAGGCGCTTTTCTTTTCCCGCACGCCTTTCTTCTTCACCGCATCGGCAATGGCGCTGACCTTGCCGTCGTCCGCCGCCGGCTGCGCCATCTGCTCGCGGATGAAGTCCACCAGGCCGCGCGCATGCGGCGACAGGGTGTCGATATCCTGGAACACCATGCTGCGCTCGCGCACGCTCCACGGATCGCTCAATTCCACGATCGCCAGCTGCATCGTCTGCTGGTGGCGCTGCGCCGCCGAGAGCGGCACGATGCCGATGCCCACGTTGGTCTCGATCATGCGGCACATCGCTTCGAAGCTGCGTACCTGGATGCGCAGCTTCAGGCGCTGGCCGCCTTCGGAGACGATGCGGTTGAGGAAGTGGTGCAGCGTGCTGCCCTCGTGCAGGCCGACGTGCTCGTACTCCAGCGTGTCGACGAAGGGCAGGCTGCCGGCGCCGGCCAGCGGATGTTCCAGCGCGGTCGCCAGCACCAGGCGGTCGGTCGAGAAATTGAGGATCTCCAGCCCGTCGCCCTGCACCGGGCCTGCGACGATGCCGATGTCGGCCGTGCCTTCCTGGATGCCGCGCATGATGTCGTGGTTCAGGCGCTCCTCCAGCGCGACGTTGACCTGCGGATGCTGCGCCAGGAACTTGCCCAGGATCTCCGGCATGAATTCGGTCACCGCCGTGGTGTTGGCGAAGATGCGGATGTAGCCCTTGATGCCGTTGTTGTACTGCTGCATGTCGCTCTTGAGGTGCTCGACCTGCTGCATGAACAGCTGCGCATGATGCAGCAGCGTCTGGCCGGCCGGCGTCAGCTGCACGCCCTTGCTCTCGCGATAGAGCAGCCGCGTGCCGAAGCGCGTCTCCAGTTCCTTGATGCGGTTGCTGGTGGCGGCCAGCGACAGGTTCATGCGCTCGGCGCTGCGCGTCAGGCTGTTGAGTTCGGCGATCAGGATGAAAAGCCGCAGGTCGGTGAGGTCGAAGAGCATGTCGTGGTCCGGCTGAGGTTGCAGGGTTGCCGATGATGCCGATGTCGGCGAGGCGGGGAGGGCGTTTGCGTCGCGCGGCTTGATGCGCTGCGCGGAAATTCTTGTCGTGGGCGTCTCCCTGATGGGTCTTCATGTTACGCCGATTCTTTGGTCCTTACCCGCGCTTTGCTTGCTGCGCCGCCGCATCCGCATGCGTTCCGCGAGGCGGAACATTCGTGCGCTGACTTCACTCTCGCGAAAGCCCCCCTTCAAAAAATACAGATTGTTCTGCAGCCAATGCGGGAACAGACTTGCCTCCGATCAAAACGACAAGAACCAAGAGGAGCGCATGTCCAATCCCGACCTCGACCTGTCCATGTTGCGGCAATGGGTCGACAAGACCGAGAGCCGCGACGACCACATCAACCCCGCCTTCGCCGCCGCGCTGGCCGCCACCATCGACGGCCCGCAGCAGCCGCTGGCGGGCGATGCGCTGCCGCCGCTGTGGCACTGGATCTATTTCTGGACCGTCTGCAAGCAGTCCGAAGTCGGCGACGACGGCCATCCCAAGCGCGGCGGGTTCCTGCCGCCGGTGCCGCTGCCGCGTCGCATGTGGGCCGGCGGTCGCCTGCGTTTCGACGCGCCCCTGCCGGTTGGCAGCGCGGCGCAGAAGACTTCCCGCATCGCCAGCGTGGACGTGAAGCACGGGCGCACCGGCGCGCTGGCTTTCGTCACCGTCAAGCATGAGATCGGCCATGGCGGCCAGGTCTGCATCCACGAAGAACACGACATCGTCTATCGCGAGATGCCGCAGCCGGGCGCCGCGCCCGTTGCGCCCAAGGCCGCGCCGGCCGACGCGCAGTGGAAGCGCCGCGTCGATCCCGATCCGGTGCTGCTGTTCCGTTACTCGGCGCTGACCTTCAACGGCCATCGCATCCATTACGACCGCAGCTACGTCACCGGCGTGGAGGGCTATCCCGGCCTGATCGTGCACGGCCCGCTGATCGCCACCTTGCTGGCCGACCTGCTGGCGCGCGAGATGCCGCGCGCGGTGCTGCGCGAATTCAACTTCCGCGCCGTCGGCAGCCTGTTCGACATCGAAGGCTTCGAGCTGTGCGGCAAGCCGGCCGCCGACGGCAAGTCGGTCCAGCTGTGGGCCCAGAACCTGCGCGGCGAGCTGGCGATGCAGGCCGAGGCCATCCTGGGCTGACCCGATTTTCATCATTCATCCATTACGTTTCGGAGATTCAATATGTCGTATCAGGCGCCCAATGACGCTTATGGCGATCTGCGCGATGCAGTGCGCGATCTGTGCAATACCTTCCCGCCGGAGTACTGGCGCAAGGTCGACGAAGCCCGCGGCTATCCCGAGGAGTTCGTCGACGCGCTGACCAAGGCCGGCTGGCTGGCCGCGCTGATCCCGCAAGACTACGGCGGCTCCGGCCTGGGCCTGACCGAGGCCTCGGTGATCATGGAAGAGATCAACCGCACCGGCGGCAACTCCGGCGCCTGCCACGGCCAGATGTACAACATGGGCACGCTGCTGCGCCACGGCTCCGAGCAGCAGAAGCAGCTCTACCTGCCCAAGATCGCCAGCGGCGAGCTGCGCCTGCAGTCCATGGGCGTGACCGAGCCGACCACCGGCACCGACACCACCAAGATCAAGACCGTGGCGGTGAAGAAGGGCGACCGCTATGTGGTGAACGGCCAGAAGGTGTGGATCTCGCGCATCCAGCACTCGGACCTGATGATCCTGCTGGCGCGCACCACGCCGCTGGACCAGGTGAAGAAGAAGTCCGAGGGCATGTCGATCTTCATCGTCGACCTGAAGGAGGCGATCGGTCGCGGCATGGAAGTGCGCCCCATCCTGAACATGGTCAACCACGAGACCAATGAACTGTTCTTCGACAACCTCGAGATCCCGGCCGAGAACCTGATCGGCGAAGAGGGCAAGGGTTTCAAGTACATCCTCGACGGCCTGAACGCCGAGCGCACCCTGATCGCCGCCGAGTGCATCGGCGACGGCTACTGGTTCATCGACAAGGCCGCGCAGTACGCCAAGGAGCGCGTGGTGTTCGACCGTCCGATCGGCATGAACCAGGGCGTGCAGTTCCCCATCGCCGACAGCTTCATCGAGCTGGAAGCCGCCAACCTGATGCGCTACAAGGCCTGCGAACTGTTCGACGCGCACCAGCCCTGCGGCGCCCAGGCCAACATGGCCAAGTTCCTGGCGGCCAAGGCCTCGTGGGAGGCGGCCAACGTTTGCCTGCAGACGCACGGCGGCTTCGGTTTCGCCTGCGAATACGACGTCGAGCGCAAGTTCCGCGAGACGCGCCTGTACCAGGTCGCGCCGATCTCGACCAACCTGATCTATTCCTACGTGGCCGAACACATCCTCGGCCTGCCGCGTTCCTTCTGAACCGGCGCACAACAACAAGGAGACGCCCGTGAGCCCGACCACCGATTCGCCATCCCGCACCCTGGCCGCCTTCCTGGCCGGCCTGCGCTATCAGGACATCCCGCCGGCGGTGATCGCCCGCACCGAAGACCTGTTCCTCGACTGGTTCGCCTCGGCGCTGGCCGGCAAGGGCGCGCGCCAGATCGAGATCATCGAGCGCTACGCCGCGACGATGGGGCCGAAGGAGGGCAGCGCCACCATCCTCACCAGCCGCAAGTCCAGCTCGCCGTATTTCGCGGCGCTGGTCAACGGCGCCTCTTCGCACCTGGTGGAGCAGGACGACGTGCACAACGGCTCGGTGTTCCACCCGGCGGCGGTGGTGTTCCCGGCGGCGCTGGCGGCTGCGCAGGATCTCGGCAAGTCCGGCGCCGACCTGCTGGTGGCGGCGGTGGCGGGCTACGAGGCGGGCATCCGCATCGGCGAATTCATGGGCCGTTCGCACTACCGCGTGTTCCATACCACCGGCACCGTCGGCACGCTGGCCGCTGCCGTCGCGGTGGGCAAGCTGATGGACTTCGACACCGGGCAATTCCTGCACGCGCTGGGTTCGGCCGGCACGCAGGCGGCCGGCCTGTGGGAGTTCCTGCGCGACGCCGCCGACTCCAAACAGCTGCACACCGGCAAGGCCGCCGCCGACGGTTTGCTGGCCGCGTATTTGACGCGCGACGGCTTCACCGGCGCGCAGCGCATCCTGGAAGGGGCGCAGGGCATGGCCGCCGGTATGTCGTCCGACGCCGATCCGGCCAAGCTGACCGACGGCCTGGGTTCGCGCTGGGCGACCGCCGAGACTTCATTCAAATTCCACGCCTCTTGCCGCCACACCCATCCGGCGGCCGACGCGCTGCAGGTGCTGATGCAGCGCGAGGGCCTGCGCCACGACCAGATCGCCGCCGTCAACACGCGCGTGCACCAGGGCGCCATCGACGTGCTGGGTCCGGTGGTCAATCCGCAGACGGTGCACCAGGCCAAGTTCTCCATGGGCACGGTGCTGGGCCTGATCGCGGTGCACCAGCAGGCCGGCCTGACCGAGTTCGAGCAACAGGCATTGCAGGATCCGCGCGTGGCGCAGTTCCGCGAGAAGGTGAAGATGACGCTGGACCGCGAAGTCGACGGCGCCTATCCGGCGCGCTGGCTGGGCCGGGTCGAGGTCGAGACCACCGACGGCCGCAAGTTCTCCGCCGCCGTGGACGTGCCCAAGGGCGACCCCGACAACACGCTCTCGCGCCCCGAGCTGGAGCACAAGGCGGCCAAGCTGATCGCTTTCTCCAGCGCCGCCAGCGATGCCGAAATCAGCAACATCATCGCCCGTGCCTGGCGCCTGCATGAAGAGCGCGAGCTGAGCGAACTGTTCTGACGCAATAGCAATAGCAATAGCAATAGCAAGCCATATAGGAACCGACATGCTGCAATCCACCCGGCCCCTGGAGGGCATTACCGTCATCAGCCTCGAGCACGCCATCGCCGCGCCGTTCTGCACCCGCCAGCTGGCCGACCTCGGCGCGCGCGTGATCAAGATCGAGCGCCCCGGCGTGGGCGATTTCGCGCGCGGCTACGACACCCGCGTCTCGGGACTCTCCTCGCACTTCGTCTGGACCAACCGCTCCAAGGAAAGCCTGACGCTGAACCTGAAGGACGAAGACGGCAAGAAGATCATCGCCAAGCTGCTGGAAGAAGCCGACGTGCTGGTGCAGAACCTGGCGCCGGGCGCGGCCGCCGGCCTGGGCCTGTCGGCCGCGGTGCTGCACAAGAAGCACCCGCGCCTGATCGTGTGCGACATCTCCGGATATGGCGAAGACGGCCCCTATCGCGACAAGAAAGCCTACGACCTGCTGATCCAGAGCGAGGGCGGTTTCCTGTCGGTGACCGGCACCCGTGACGACATGGCCAAGGCCGGCTGCTCGATCGCCGACATCGCCGCCGGCATGTATGCCTACTCCAACATCCTGGCTGCGCTGATCAAGCGCGGGCGCGACGGCAAAGGCAGCCATATCGACCTCTCCATGCTGGAGGCGCTGACCGAGTGGATGAGCTTCCCGATGTACTACGCCTACCAGGGCGCGTCGCAGCCGGTGCGTTCCGGCGCCGAGCACGCCACCATCTATCCCTACGGCCCGTTCACCGCCGGCGACGGCAAGGTGGTGATGCTGGGCCTGCAGAACGAGCGCGAGTGGAAGGTGTTCTGCGAGGTGGTGCTGCAGGACCCGGCGCTGGCGGCCGACGAGCGTTTCTCCAACAACTCGCGCCGCCATGAGAACCGCGACGCGCTGCGCGCACTGATCCTGAAGATGTTCGCCGACATGACGGCCGAGCAGGTGGTGGCGCGGCTGGACGAGGCGCAGATCGCCAACGCCCATGTCTCCACCATGCAGGACATCTGGGACCATCCGCAGCTGGCCGCGCGCGGCCGCTGGACCGAGGTCGGCTCGCCGGCCGGCGCGCTGCCGGCATTGCTGCCGCCGGGCGTCAACGACAGCTACGACTACCGCATGGATGCGGTGCCGGCGCTGGGCCAGCACACCGACGGCATCCTGGCCTCGCTGGGCTACGGCGCCGAGCAGATCGCGGCGATGCGCGAACGGGGCGCGGTGTGATGGCCTCGCGCGTGGCCGCCGCCAGCGCCTACCTGTTCGTGCCGGCGAACCGGCCGGACCGCTACGCCAAGGCGCTCGACAGCGGCGCCGACGCCGTCATCGTCGATCTTGAAGATGCGGTGGCGCTGCCGCTGAAGGAACAGGCGCGCGCCACCCTGGCGCAGTGGATACGCGACAACGGCCCGCAGCCGCGGCTGTGGGTGCGGGTCAACGCGGCCGACACGGTCTGGCATGCCGACGACGTGGCCGCTTTCGCCGCGCTGCCGCTGGCCGGCATCGTGCTGCCCAAGGCCGAAGATCCGAAGGCGGTCGGCGCCATCGCCGCAAGGCTGCCGGAAGGCTCGGGCGTGATCGCGCTGATCGAGACCGCCACCGGCCTGGCCGACATGCGCCAGATCGCGCGCGTGCCCGGCGTCGCGCGGCTGGCGTTCGGCTCCATCGATGCCCAGGTCGACCTGGGCATGCAGTGCGGGCCGGAAGAAGAAGAGCTGCTGCACCTGCGCGTGGAAATGGTGCTGGCGTCGCGCCTGGCGGGCATCGCGCCGCCGGTGGACGGTGTGACCACCGCCTTCGATGACGAGGCCTTCCTGGCGAAGATGGTGCTGCGCGCGCGCAGGCTGGGGTTCGGCGCCAAGCTGTGCATCCACCCGAAGCAGGTGGCGGGCGTGAAGCAGGGATTCATGCCCACGCCGGCCGAACTGGCCTGGGCGCGCGAAGTGATGACCGCGGTGCGCGCCAGCGACGGCGGCGCCATCTCGCTGAACGGAAAGATGGTCGACAGGCCAGTGATCATGCAGGCCGAGAAGTTCCTGCACCAGGCCGGCGAATTGCAGGACTGATCCGAGGGAAGAAGACGCAGAAAGAAGACGAAGAAAGAAGACGAAGAAAACAGCAGGTCGAGAACAGAGCGCCGGCGCCATGCCGGCCGATACGCCAGATCGGGGCGCCGCTTGCGGGTATGAACGCGCGTGCCGACACGAAATGCCATGCGGTAAAGCTGAACAGAAGCAGAACAACAAAGCAGTAGCGCCCCGGGCCGGTCAGCCGGCCGGGGCGCGGATTTGCAGTCGCAGCAGGGCAGTGCGGCGATCCGGGAGAGACACCGGGCGCCGGTTCAACCAGCAAAAACAAGAGCGCAAGCAGCGGATGCCGTCGGGGATGGGCCCGGGGCGGATGCATCCAACCATCTGGAGGAGACATGTTCAAGAAAAAACTTATCGGCACGATGCTGGCCGCGGTATCCGCGTTCGCTTTCTCGCAAGGCGCGCTGGCGCAATCCAAGCCCGCCGAACTGAAGATCGGCATCACCACCTTCACTTCCGGCCCGGCCTCGGTGTTCGGCGTGCCGGCCAAGCAGGCGGCGGAACTCTACCTCGAAGACCTCAACGCCAAGGGCGGCATCAACGGCGTGAAGGTCGTCCCCACCTTCATCGACGAAGGCGTGGGCGGCGACAAGCTGCTCTCCGAATATCGCCGCGTGGTGCAGGAGCAGAACGTGCACGTGATGCTGGGCTCGATCTCCAGCGGCAGCTGCAACACGCTGGCGCCGGTGGCCGAAGACCTGAAGGTCCTGAACATCCTGTGGGACTGCGGCACCGAGAAGGTGCTGGAGGAGCGCCGCTACAAGTACGTCGTGCGCACCCAGGCCAACGCCACCACCGAGATGGTGGCCAGCGTGCTCTACCTGCTGCGCCAGAAGCCCAACTTCAAGACCATCGCCGTGGTGAATCAGGACTACGCCTGGGGTCGCGACTCCTGGGAGCTGTTCTCGCAGACCCTGAAGATCCTCAAGCCGGACGTCAAGGTGGTGGCCGAGCTGTTCCCCAAGTTCGGCGCCTCTGACTTCTCGACCGAGATCAGCCGCCTGCAGGCGCTGCGCCCGGACGTGATCCTGTCGACTTCGTGGGGCGGCGACCTGGACACCTTCGTGCGCCAGTCGGCCCAGCGCGGCCTGATCAAGAACTCGCAGTTCGTGCTGCCGCTGGCGGAAAGCTCGCTGGAGCGCCTGGGCACGACCCTGCCTGACGGCGTCATCATCGGCGCGCGCGGCGACCACTACTTCCTGCACCCGGTGCTCAAGGACGATCCCAAGCTCAAGGGCTTCGTCGACAAGTTCAAGGCCAAGACCGGCGCCTATCCGATCTACTCGGTCTACCACATGATCCAGGCGCTGGACGGCCTGGTGGCGGGGTATGACAAGGCGATCAAGGCCAACAAGGGCCAGTGGCCGAGCACCGAGCAATTGGCCTCGGCCATGCACGGCCTGAAGTTCCGCGGCCTGACCGACGAGGTGACCATCCGCGACGACGGCCAGGGCCTGGAAGACCAGCTGCTGGGCACGACCAGGAAGACCGCCGGCTATCCTTTCCCCATCCTGGACAAGATCGAGATCTACCCGGCTGAAATGGCCATCGCCCCGGTCGGCCAGAAGTCGGTGGACTGGGTGAAGACGATCAAGCCCGAGATCCTGAAAGACCCGCGCATCAAGACGTTCCCTCCGGTGAAGTGAGCGGACGACGGCCATGAATCAGGAACTATTCCTGCTGGCGGTGCTTGACGGCATCTCCTACGCGGCGCTGCTGTTTCTGGTGGCGCTGGGTATGACGCTGGTGTTCGGCGTCATGCGCATCCTCAACATGGCGCACGGCAGCCTCTATGCGTTCGGCGGCTATTTCGCCGCCACGCTGGGGCTGTGGGCGGTGGCCAAAGGGCTGTCGCCGGCGTGGTCCTTCCTGTGGCTGGTGCTGGCCGCGCTGGTGATCGGCGCGGTGCTAGGCACCGTCATGGAAGTGCTGCTGCTGCGTCGCATCTATCACAAGGAGCAGATCCTGCAACTGCTGGTGACGTTTGCGGCCTTCATGATCTTCGAAGACCTGCAACGCATGATCTGGGGCGCCCAGCCTTATTTCGTCTCCGACATCGTCAACTATCTCGGCGTGGCCGAGGTGCTGGGCATCACCTATACCCGCTACCAGCTGATGGTGCTGCCGGGCGTGGCGCTGGTGGTGTTCTTCGGGCTGCGCTGGTTCCTCAAGTCCAGCCGCACCGGACGCCAGATCGTGGCCGTGGCGCACAACCGCGAGGTGGCGACCGCCATGGGCATCGACGCCAAGCGCATCTGCCTGCTGACCTTCGTGGCCGGCTCCATGCTGGGCGCGCTGGGCGGGGCCCTGGCGTCGCCCACGACCTCGCTGGTGCCGGGCATCGGCGCCGAGATGATCGTGCTGTCGTTCGCCGTGGTGGCGACCGCCGGGCTGGGGCAGATCGAGGGCACGCTGGTGACGGCGTTGCTGATCGGCCTGGCGCGCTCGTTCGCGGTCTACCTGCAACCCGAGATGGAGGTGCTGGTGCCTTACCTGATCATGGTGGCGGTGCTGCTGTTCCGTCCGCAGGGACTGTTTTCCGTGGCGCAAGCGAGGAGGGTGTGATGACGCGAGCCAATCTTGCCGGCCTGGCGCTGGCCCTGATCGCGCTGGCGGCGCCCCTGGCCTGGCCATGGCTGAAGACGCCGGTGGTGATCGCGGCCAGCTTCGGCGTCGCCGCGCTGGGCGTATCCATTTTGATCCGCGCCGGCCAGCTGTCGTTCGGCCATGCGATGTTCTCCTGCGCGGCCGGTTATGCCGCGGCCTTCCTGGCGCGCGCCATGCCGCAGCTCGACAGCGCCTTGCTGCTGCTGGTGGGCATGGCGTGCGGAGCGGTGATGGGCATGGTGATCGGCCTGTTCGTGGTGCGCTACCGGGCGATCTTCTTCGGCATGCTCAACCTGGCGCTGTCGATGGTGCTGTTCTCCATCCTCGGCAAGTTCTACAGCTGGACCGGCGGCACCGACGGCATCCGCCTGGCGCGCTCGACCTTCTTCGGCATGCAGCTCGACCGCGACGGTTTCGAGACGGCGTTGCTGGTGGTGGCGGTGCTGTGCTCCATCGTGCTGGCGCTGGTGGTGCAACGCTACCAGCAATCCATCGCCGGACAGGCGCTGGCCGCGGTCAAGACCAACGAGACGCGGCTGGAATACATCGGCCTGTCGGCCAACAAGGCGCTGTGGATCGGCTATGTGATCTCGGCTTCCCTGTGCGGCCTGTCGGGCGCGATGTTCGCGCTGATGCAGGGGCTGGTGACGCCGGAGATGGGGTATTGGGTGCGCTCGGGCGAGATCGTCTTCATCTCCATCCTGGGCGGCGTCGGCCATCCGGTCGGGGCGTTCCTGGGGGCGGTGGTGTTCGAGTTCGTCAAGCTGTATTCGGCAGCGCTGTTTACCGGCGCCTGGCAGATGGTGCTGGGCTTCGTGCTGATCGGCCTGGTGTTCTTCGTGCCCAGCGGCCTGTCGGGATTGCTGTTTCGCAAGAGCAAGCCGGTGGCCGAGACGCCGGCAGCGGACAAGAACGACAAGGGCGCGGCCATTGCGTCCGCCATCGAGGAGGTGCGTTCATGAGCGCCCTGTTACAGACCCGCGGCCTGCAACTTGCCTTCGGCGGCGTGGTGGTGGCCGACAGCATCGACTTCGCGCTGGAGCAGGGCGAGCGGCTGGCGGTGATCGGCCAGAACGGCGCCGGCAAGACCACCTTCATCAACATCTGCACCGGCTTCATCCGGCCCACCGGCGGCAGCGTGCATTTCGACGGCAAGGAGATCACCAGGATGGCGCCGCGCGCCATCGTCCAGCGCGGCATCGGACGCTCCTTCCAGCTGCCGCAGCTGTTCCTGGAGCACACGGTGCGCGACTGCATCCGCCTGGCGGCGGCCGGGCGCACCGGCGTGCTGCGCATGTGGACGCCGCTGTCGCGCGTGCTGCCGGAGTCCGAGATCGAGCGGATCCTGGAGCTGGTGGGCCTGCGCCAGCGCGCCGACGATCCCTGCTCGCTGCTGCCCGAAGGCCAGCGCAAGCTGCTCGACATCGCCATGGCGCTGGTGCTGCAACCCAAGCTGCTGATCATGGACGAGCCCACCAGCGGCGTTTCCACCGAGGAGAAGCACGGGCTGATGGCGATCATCATGCGCGTGCTGGACGAGCAGAAGATCACCTCGATCTTCGTCGAGCACGACGTCGACATCGTCACCCGCTACGCCACCCGCGTGGCGGCGTGGATCTCGGGCCGCATCGCCGCCGACGGCAAGCCGCAGGACGTGCTCGGCAATCCGGACATCCGCCGCAACGTGATAGGGGAGTGAGATGCTGAAGATCAACAGGATCAGCGCGCGCATCGCCGGCATCACGGTGCTGCGCAAGATCGACACCGAGTTCCCGGCCGGCAGCCTGCTGGCCGTGGTGGGGCGCAACGGCGCCGGCAAGACCACCTTGCTGCGCGCCGTGATGGGGCTGATGCCGCTGCAGGAGGGCAGCATCAGCTTCGACGGCCGCGACCTGGCGTCGGTGCCGGCGCACGGCAGGGCGGCGCTGGGCATCGGTTACGCCCCGGAAGACCGGGTGATGTTCCCGACCTTCACCGTGGAAGAAAACCTGCGCCTGCCGTGCGACGTGCTCAAGCTGCCGCGTGCGGAGATCGACCGTCGCCTGGAAAAGGCGGTGGCCGTGGTGCCGCAACTCAAGGACATGCTGCCGCGTTCCGGCGCGGCGCTGTCCGGCGGCCAGGGCAAGATCGCCGCGCTCGGACGGGCGCTGATGGCCGGCACGCGGCTGGTGCTGCTGGACGAGCCTTTCCAGGGACTGGCGCCGGTGCTGGCGTCGCAATACGGCGAATCGCTGCGCCGCCTGCGCGAGATGGACAGCGAGGTATGCGTGGTGGTGACCGAATCCAACCGCAGCCTGCTGCGCGACCTGCCCGACGCCACCCTCACGCTGGAGCGCGGCGAGCTGGCGGTGGGCGAGCCGGCCGCGGCCCACTGAAGCGCAATGCATTTTTCCGATTTCCTTTTCCCCCACAGGACAAGCACATGACATCCCCCAAGACCCTGCTGATCGACGGCCGCTGGCAAGCGGCCCAGGACGGCCAGGCGATCGACGTGATCGATCCCAGCAACGCCAAGGTATTCACCCAGATCTCGCGCGGCGGCAAGGCCGACATCGACCTCGCCGTGGCGGCGGCACGCCGGGCGCTGTCCGGCGAGTGGGGGCGGCTGACCGCCACCGAGCGCGGCCGCCTGCTGGTCAAGCTGGGCGACCTGATCCTCGCCAACGCCGAAGAGATCGCCCAGCTGGAAGCGCGCGACACCGGCAAGCCCATCACCGTGGCGCGCAACGACGTCAAGGTGGTGGCGCGCTACTTCGAGTTCTACGGCAGCGCCGCCGACAAGATCCACGGCGAGACCATTCCCTATCTCGACGGCTACAACGTCAGCCTGGTGCGGGTGCCGCACGGCGTGACCGCGCACATCATTCCGTGGAACTACCCGGCGCAGATGTTCGGCCGCTCGCTGGCGCCGGCGCTGGCCATGGGCAACGCCACGGTGATGAAGCCGTCCGAAGACGCCTGCCTGTCCGGCATCAAGCTGGGCGAGCTGGCGCTGGAGGCGGGGTTCCCGCCGGGTGCGCTCAATGTCGTGACCGGCTATGGCCATGAGGCCGGGGCGGCGTTGACGGCGCATCCCGGCATCGATTTCGCTACCTTCACCGGCTCGCCGGAGGTGGGCGTGATGGTGCAGGAGGCCACCGCCAAGAACCATATTCCCTGCGTGCTGGAGCTGGGCGGCAAGTCGCCGCAGATCGTGTTCGACGACGTCGATGTCGAGAAGGCGCTGCCGGTGATCGTCAAAGCCATCACCCAGAACGCCGGCCAGACCTGCTCGGCCGGCAGCCGCCTGCTGGTGCAGGAGAGCATCTACGACAGCTTCGTGGCCAAGGTGGCGGAGCGCTTTGCCCAGGTGCGCGTGGGCACGCCGGAGATGGACCTGGATTGCGGCCCCATCGTCAACCGCAAGCAGCGCGATCGCGTGCAGGGCTTCATCGACGAGGCGGCGGCATCGGGGATCCCGGTGCTGGCGCAGGGATCGCTGGGCGCGGGCGTGTCGGCCGAGGGCTACTTCGTCCGGCCGACGCTGTTCGGCCGCGTGCCGCGCGACCACAAGCTGGCTTGCCGCGAGGTGTTCGGCCCGGTGCTGTCGGCGATGTCCTTCAAGGACGAGGAAGACGCCATCGCATTGGCCAATGCCACCGAGTACGGCCTGGCCGCCGGCATCTGGACCGAGAACGGCGGCCGTCAGGCGCGGCTGGCGCAGCGCGTGCTGTCGGGCCAGGTGTTCATCAACTGCTACGGCGCCGGCGGTGGCGTGGAGCTGCCGTTCGGCGGCGTCAAGAAGAGCGGCCACGGCCGCGAGAAGGGCTTGCTGGCGCTGGAGGAAATGAGCACCACCAAGACCATCGTCCACCACTACAAATAAGGAGAACGCGATGCCGCAACTGGAAGGCAAGGTCGCCATCGTCACCGGCGCGGCCGGCGGATTCGGGGCCGAGATCGCCCGCGCTTATGTGCGCGAAGGCGCCCGCGTGCTGATCGCCGACATCAACGCCGCAGGCGCGCAGGCGCTGGCTGGCGAGCTCGGGCCGCAGGCCGCGGCCGCCGCCTGCGACGTCACCAGCGCCGATCAGGTCAATGCCGCCGTGCGCCTGTGCGTGGAGCGCTTCGGCATTCCCGACATCGTGGTCAACAACGCCGGCGCCACCCACAAGAACCAGCCCATGCTGCAGGTCGACGAGAAGACCTTCGACCGCGTCTTCGCCATCAACGTCAAGTCGATCTTCCACATGACGCACGCGGTGGTGCCGCTGATGCGCGAGCGCAACCAGGCCGAGCCAGGACGCGGCGGCGTGATCCTCAACGTCGGCTCGGTGGCCGGCATTCGTCCCCGGCCCGGGCTGACCTGGTACAACAGCTCCAAGGGCGCGGTCAACATGCTGTCCAAGTCGATGGCCGTGGAGCTGGCGCCGGACCGCATTCGCGTCAACGCGATCTGTCCGGTGATGGGCGCCACCGGTTTGCTGGAGCAGTTCATGGGCATGCCCGACACGCCGGAGAACCGCGCCCGCTTCATTTCCACCATTCCGCTGGGGCGCATGTGCGAGGGCACCGACGTGGCCAACGTGGCGCTGTTCCTGGCCACCGACGCCTCGCATTTCCTGACCGGGATGGAAGTGCCGGTGGATGGCGGTCGTGTAATCTAGGCGTTCCTGACATTTGACCCACACACCAAGGAGCGAGACATGAAAATCCAGGCCGCCGTATTGCGCGAGATGACCGACGTCCACCCGTTTGCGCAGAGCCAGCCGCTGAAGATAGAAGAACTGGAACTGGACCCGCCCGGCCCGGGCGAAGTGCTGGTGAAGATGAAGGCCGCCGGCCTGTGCCATTCGGACCTGTCGGTGATCACCGGCGTGCGACCGCGCCCGGTGCCGATGGCGCTGGGCCACGAGGCCTCGGCCGAAGTGGTGCAGGTGGGCAGCGGCGTGACCGACCTGCGCGCCGGCGACCTGGTGGTGCTGGTGTTCGTGCCCAGCTGCGGCCACTGCATGCCCTGCATGGAGGGCCGGCCGGCGCTGTGCGAACCGGGCGCCGCCACCAACACGCTGGGCGAGCTGCTCTCGGGCCAGCGCCGCCTGCACAAGCAGGGCGGGCATGTGAACCATCACATGGGCGTCTCGGCCTTCGCCGACCATGCGGTGGTGTCGCGCCGCTCCTGCGTCAAGGTGGAAGCCGACATCGATCCGGTGGAAGCGGCCCTGTTCGGCTGCGCGGTGCTGACCGGCGTGGGCGCGGCGGTCAACACGGCCGAAGTCAAGGCGGGCACCAGCGCCGTGGTGCTGGGCCTGGGCGGCGTCGGCCTGTGCACCATGCTGGGGGCGCTGGCCTCCGGCGCGCGCGAGGTGATCGCGGTCGACCTGCACGACAGCAAGCTGGAAGTGGCGAAGTCGCTGGGCGCCACCGCCACCGTGAACGCGCGCGACCCGGATGCGGTAGAGAAGGTCAAGGCCTTGACCCGCGGCGGCGTCGACTACGCGTTCGAGATGGCAGGTTCGGTGCAGGCGATGGAGATGGCCTACCGCATGACGCGCCGCGGCGGCATGACGGTGACCGCCGGCCTGCCGCCGCCGGACGCGCGCTGGCCGCTGCAGCAGGTCAGCCTGGTGGCCGAGGAACGTACCGTCAAGGGCAGCTACATCGGCTCCTGCGTGCCGCTGCGCGACATCCCGCGCTACATCGGGTTGTACCAGGCCGGGCGCCTGCCGATCGACAAACTGATGGGCGAGCGCATGGCGCTGGCCGATATCAACCGTGGCTTCGACCGCCTGCACAGCGGCGAGGGACTACGGGACCTGATCGTGTTTTAACGCCTTCGCAAGGAGGCATCACAAGGAGGAGACCCAAGCATGACCATAAAAACATTCAGCAGCACGAGAAGGGCCATCCAGGCCGCCATCGCCATGGCCGGCCTGGGCACCCTGGCGCTGCACTCGCCATTGAGCTACGCGCAGCAGCAGATCGTCATCAAGTTCAGCCACGTGGTGGCCAACGACACGCCCAAGGGCAAGGGCGCGGAGCGCTTCAAGGAGCTGGCCGAGAAGGCCACCAAGGGCCGCGTGAAGGTGGAGGTCTATCCCAACAGCACGCTGTACAAGGACAAGGAAGAACTGGAGGCGCTGCAGCTGGGCTCGGTGCAGATGCTGGCGCCGTCGCTGGCCAAGTTCGGCCCGCTGGGCGTGAAGGAGTACGAGGTCTTCGACTTGCCGTATATCTTCCCCAACACCACGGTGCTCAAGCGCGTCACCGAGGGGCCGGTCGGCCAGAGCCTGTTCCAGAAGCTGGAATCCAAGGGCATCAAGGGCCTGGCCTACTGGGACAACGGCATGAAGGTGATGACCGCCAACAAGCCGCTGCACAAGGTCTCGGACTTTCGCGCGCTGAAGATGCGCATCCAGTCTTCCAAGGTGCTGGACGAGCAGTTCCGCGCCTTGAAGGCCAACCCGCAGGTGCTGGCCTTCTCCGAGGTCTATACGGCCATGCAGACCGGCGTGGTGGACGGCAGCGAGAACACGCCTTCCAATGTCTACACGCAGAAGATGCATGAGGTGCAGTCCAACCTGACCGTGTCCGACCACGGCTACATCGGCTACGCGGTGATCGTGAACAAGAAGTTCTGGGACTCGCTGCCGGCCGACGTGCGCACCCAGCTCGAAGGCGCGATGAAGGAAGCCACGGTCTACGCCAACACCATCGCGCAGAAGGAGAACGACGACGCGCTGGCGGCCATCAAGGCCTCGGGCAAGACCAAGGTCTATTACCTGAGCGACGAGGAAAAGACCGAATGGCGCAAGGCGCTCATGACGGTGCACAAGAGCATGGCGCCGCGCGTGGGCAAGGACCTGATCGACGCGATCTACAAGGAAAGCGAGGCCGCAGGCGTGAAGATGAACTGATGCCGGCATGACGCCGCACCCGCAACGGCCCGCAGCGATGCGGGCCGTTTTCGTTTCTCATTGCGCCGGGCTGCTGCCCCTGTCTGTGCCAGCGCTGGCAGCGGCAGGCCGGCGCATCATCCGCCACAGCAGCGCCGCCGCCAACGCGATGGCCAGCGCGCATGCCGCCGACAGCCACAGGCCGGCGCGCTCGCCCGCCGCATCCATCAGCCACGCGTACAGGACTGGCGCCGCGGCCGACAGAAGGAATCCCGGCGCCACCAGCCGCCCGACCAGCCGGCCGTAGCTGCGATGGTCGAACAGCAGCAGCGGCAGGGTGCCGCGGGTGATCGAAAGCAGGCCGTTGCCGGCGCCGTAGAGCAGGGAAAAGGCCAGTCCCGCCGCCGGCGAGTCCCCGGCTGCCAGCGCGATGGCGAAGGCCGGCGGCAGCAGCAGGCAGGCCGCCAGATTGAGCGCGACCGGGTCCAGCCTGGCGCCTAACAGGACTTCCGCCATGCGCGCCGCCGACTGGCCGACGCCGCGCATGGCCGCGATCCAGACGGCCGCTACGCCGCCGATGCCCAGCGCGGCGAGGATGGGGATCATGTGCGCCGACATGCCGGCATTGACGAAATTGGCCAGCGTGGTCAGCAGCGCGAAGAGCAGGCCGGACAGCATCAGTTGCCTGCGCCCTTGCGCGGGAATTGACGGCACGGGCGGCTGCGGTGACAGCACCGCTTCCGCCTGCCGCGGTACAGGCGCACGGCCCGCGCCGGCCGGGAGCGTCCCGTGCAGCGGCAGCGTGCACAAGGCCAGCGCGGCATAGGTCCACAATGCGCCGCGCCAGCCGGCAGCGTCGCTCAAGGCCTGTCCCAGCGGCCAGAACAGCGTGGCCGAGAGACCGCCCGGCAGCGTGATCTGCGACATCGCGCGGCGCGCCCCGGCGCCGGCGGCGCCGGCCAGCGCGGCAAAGGCGGCGTCGTACAGCGTGCAGCGCATGCCCAGTCCCAGCAGCAGCCAGCCGGCGTAGTACAGCGGCGCCCCTTGGCTCATGGCCAGCAGAGAGCAGCCGGCCGCGTTGAGCAGCGATCCCGCGCACATCACCGCGCGTCCGCCGTGGCGGTCGCTCATGGCGCCGATCCAAGGCGAACACAGTCCCGTCGCCAGCAGGGCGAGCGCGAAGCCGCCCTGAATCGCCGCGCTGCTCCAGCCCAGGCCTGCACTCATGGCCCGGCCCAGCGCACCGACCAGGTAATAGGTGATGCCCCAGCTGATCATCTGCCCCAGGCCCAGGCAGAGGACGATCTTTCTCATGCGGCGCCGGGCGCCATGGCCGCACCCGGTCCCAGCGGGCGTTGCATCAGCACGGTGTCGATCCAGCGGCCGTGCTTGTAGCCGACGTGCTTCAGCAGGCCCGCCCGTTCAAAGCCGAACTTGCTGTGCAGCGCCATCGACGCCGCGTTGCCGGTCTCGTTCGGCATGGCGATGACTGCCAGCATCTGCCGCCACGGCCCGCGTTCGCAGCGCTCGAGCAGGGCCTGCATCAGCAGGCTGCCGATGCCCAGTCCGCCCGAGCCGCGCGCCAGGTAGACCGATTCCTCAATGGTGTGGCGATAGGCCGGGCGCGGGCGGTAGGGCGTGGCGTAGCAGTAGCCGGCGAGCGCGCCGGCATGCTCGGCCACCAGCCATGGCAGGCCCGCCTGCAGCACCGCGCTGCGGCGCGCGGCCATGTCGGCGGCCGAGGGAGGCTCCAGTTCGAAGGTGGCCAGCTCGTGCAGCACGTAATGGGCGTAGATGGCCTGGATGGCGGGCAGGTCGGCGTCGGTGGCGTCGCGGACGATGACGGGGGCGTCGGCAGCTTGCATGGTGTTTTCCGTGGTGGGGGACGACCATGATGCTGCGCCGGATGGTATAAAAGAAGCCTTGCCTGCTTATGCGATGCATAAGCAATTATTTGAGTTGGGAATAGCGCAGATGAAGAACTTCAATCTCGATCACCTGCAGACCTTCGTTGCGGTCATCCGCCACGGCAGTTTTTCCGCCGCGGCCGACAGCATGGACATTTCACAACCGGCGGTGAGCCAGCAGGTCCGCCAGCTGGAGCGCACGCTGGGAACGCCGCTGGTGGAGCGCGTCGGCCGCCGCGCGCGGGCCACTGCGGCGGGGCAGGAGTTGCTGGGCCATGCGGCGCAGATCGAGGCTGCCGTCGATGCCGCGGTGGAGGCGGTGTCGCGCCGCGCCGGCAGCGCCGCCGGGCGCGTGCGCCTGGGCACCGGGGCGACGGCCTGCATCTTCCTGCTGCCGGCGGTGCTGAAGGATTTGCGCCGGCGCTTCCCGGCGCTGGAGATCACGGTATCGACCGGCAACACCGCCGACATCGCCAAGGCGGTGGAAGACAACCTGCTCGATGTGGGCCTGGTCACCATGCCGGTGTCGGGGCGCATGTTCGAGATCACGCCGGTGCTGGACGACGAGTTCGTGCTGCTGGCGCCGCCGGGCATGGCGCTGCCGGCGCGGGTCACGGCGGCGGCGCTGGCGGACCAGCCGGTGCTGCTGTTCGAGCCCGGCGGCAACACCCGCCGTATCACCGACGAATGGTTCGCGCGCGCCGGCGTACGGCTGGCGCCGGTGATGTCGCTGGGCAGCGTGGAGGCGATCAAGGAGCTGGTGTCGGCCGGGCTGGGATGCGCGATCTTGCCTGCGATGGCGGTGCCGCAGGCAAAGCCGAAGGGCGGGATGACGGTGCACCCCTTGTCGCCGCGCCTGCAGCGCCGGCTGGCGGTGGTGATACGGCGCGACAAGCGGCTGCACGCCGGACTGGCCGACGTGGTGCGCAGCCTGGAGCAGCTGGGACGAAAACCGGGGCGATAAGACGCAGGGGCCGGGCGGGCCGGACAGGATTATTTCTTGCGCGCGGCGACGTATTGCTCGGCGGCACTGACCGCATTCTGCAGCGCCTCGACCTTGGTCTTGCCGGGCTGGAAATCGCCGAAGTCGTGCGTGGTGCGGTCGGGAAAATCGATGTGCACGAAGGCCGACCATTTGCCGTCGGTGCGCAGTACGGGAGTGAGGTTGATGGTGGCGCCCATGTAGCTTTGGGCGACTTTGCCTAACGGTCCGTTCATGTTGCCTGATGGAATGTTGCTGGGAGAATGTAACTGGAATTCAAGCTCATGCTTGAGTCAACGCGCGGTCATGCGAAGCATGCGAACGGCGATGATGCCACAGCCCGCAAGTTCTTGCAGGTTCTCGTTTCCATGGATGAGCCCCGATTTGCGAGTGATCAAGAAAGGGCGCCGCGCTGAGCGGCGCCCTGGTCTTTTTTGCGCGGGATGTCAGGCCTTGAGCGCGTCGCGCACCGACGCGAGCCACAGTCCGACGGCATGCGCGCCCGGATCCGGATGGCCCAGCGCGCGCTGGCCGATGTAGCTGGAGCGCCCGCGGCGCGGCGTCATGGCGGAGGTGGCGGCCGCGCCCTGTTCGGCTGCCGACACCGCGGCGTCGAGCGCAACGGCGGTGGTCTCGCCGGCGTCAAGCGACGCCTGCAGCGCCTGCGCCGCCGGCAGCAGCGCATCGACCATGGTGCGGTCGCCGCCCTTGGCGCCGCCCAGCTCCATGACGCCCTTGACCGCTTCGGAAAACGCCGCGGCCCAGGCCGGGGCGTTGGCGTGCCACTGTTCTTCGAGGCTGGCCGCCGCGCGCATGAGCAGGATGGCGTAGAGCGGACCGGAGGTGCCGCCGACCACGCGGCGCACGGTGGCCGACATCGCGCGCAGCACCGCCGCCGGCTGCTGCTCCGAAGGCCAGCCGGCAAGGTCTTCCCGTATGCCTTGCGCGGCGCGCGCCATGCTGATGCCGAGGTCGCCGTCGCCGACCTTCTGGTCCATGTCGGTGAGCAGCGCTTCGGCCTGCTGCAGGCGCGCGCATACCGCTTCGATCACGCGGCGCAGCGGCGCATCGGCCGACATGCGCGCGCCATCCTGCGCGGTGGGCGTGACCGGCGCGGCCGCCGCTGCATGCACCGATTGCGTCCCGGCGGCGATGCGGCCGTCCCCGGCCGGCCAGGCCGGCGCCTGCGTGGCCGCGTCCAGCAGGGCCAGGCGACGCTCGTCCACGCGCAGCAGCGTGAGCGAGATGCCGGCCATTTCCAGCGCCGACAGGAAAGTGCCGGCCCAGGCGCGCTCGACCTTGATGTTCTGTTTCGCCAGCTGCGCCAGCGCCGATCCGGCGACGATGTCCAGTTCGCTGGCCGGCGTGCCGCCCAGGTTGTTGACCAGCAGCGCGACGTGCTCGCCCGCTTGCAGCGCCAGGTCGCCGGCGATCTGCTTGAGCAGGCGGGCCGCGACATCGGCCGCCGGCACCAGCGTGCCGCGTTCCACGCCGGCTTCGCCGTGGATGCCTAGGCCCCATTCGATTTCGGCCTCGTCCAGCGTGAAGCCCGGCTTGCCGGCCGCCGGCACGGTGCAGGGCGTGAGGGCGACACCCATGGTGCCCAGCGCGGCCGCAGCATCGCGCGCGGCCTGTGCGACTTCGGCCAGCGGGGCGCCGCCGGATGCTGCCGCGCCCGCGATCTTGTGGACCAGCACGGTGCCGGCCAGGCCGCGGCGTCCGGCATGGTCGCCGTTGGCCGACAGCGCGACGTCGTCGGCCACCACCACCATCTCCACGGCGATGCCTTCGGCGCGCGCGATCTCGGCTGCGAGGCCGAAGTTGAGGCGGTCGCCGGTGTAGTTCTTGACGATCAGCAGCACGCCGGCCCGGCCTGCGACGGCGCGGATGGCTTCCAGCACGGCGTCGGTGGAGGGCGAGGTGAAGACTTCGCCGGCCACGGCGGCGCTGAGCATGCCCGCGCCGACATAGCCGCCGTGCGCCGGTTCATGGCCTGCGCCGCCGCCGGAGATGAGCGCCACCTCGCCGCGCGCGGCGGCTTCGCGGGCGTCGGCGCGCAGCACGATGTTCTGGCCCTGCAGCAGGGCCAGTTGCGGATGCAGCGCGGCCAGGCCGGCCAGCATGTCGGGCACGACGTGCGCGACTTCGTTGATGAGCTTTTTCATGCGTCTCCTTCCTCGTGGCGGGGAAGCGGCGCGCATGGGATTGGAAAGCCTGTTGTGATGAGGCGCGCCGCGATGCGGAGATTCTAGACCATCCGCAGCGCGTGTTCAGGAGGACAGCTGCGCATGGTTGGCCGACATGGCGCGCAGCGCTTCGGCGGTGCCACCGTCGGCCGGCAGGAAGGTCTCCACGGCCAGCTCGGAGAGCGTGATGTCCTGGGGTGTTCCGAACACCATGGTGGTGCTGATCAGCGACAGCTGCTCGCCGGGCGCGCCGGGCGCGTGCAGCTGCAGCGGCACGGCGATGGCGTCGATCTCGCCATGCGCGGGCTGGCCGGCGCTGAAGCCGTTTTCATCCGGGTAGGCGGAAAGTTCATCCAGCAGCGCCGACAGGAAAGGGTCGGCGGTCTGTTGCGCCTGGTGCGCCAGCCGGTGCAGCAGGTGTGCGCGCCATTGCTTCAGGTTGACGATGGCCGGCGCCACGCCGCGCGGATGCAGCGACAGGCGCAGGACATTGACCGGGCCTTGCAGCAATCCGGGATCGACGCCCTGCAGTAGCGGCGCCAGCGCGCGGTTGGCCATCAGCATGTGCCAATGACCGTCGACCGCCAGCGCGGGATACGGCTCGTGCGCATGCAGGATGGCTTCGATCGCGTTGCGCGTCTGTTGCAGGGCCTGGTCGTCCAGGGCCCTTTCGCGATAGCGCGGCGCATAGCCGGCCGCCAGCAGCAGGCTGTTGCGGTTGCGCAGCGGGATCTCCAGTTGCTCGGCCAGGCGCAGCAGCAGATCGGCGCTGGGCTGCGCGCGCCCGGTTTCGATGAAGCTGAGATGGCGGGTGGAAATGCCGGCGTCGCAGGCCAGGTCCAGCTGGCTCAGGCGGCGCTGCCGGCGCCAGTGGCGCAGGTGGTCGCCGATGGTGGAGGGAGAGGTGTCCATGCCGCGCAGGATAGCGCAGCGCCGGGAAGGCAGTCCATTACCTGCGAGGTAAGGCGGGTCAGCGCCTCAGGATTCCCCTGATGGAGGCGCCGGGCCGGGCGGACTATGCTGCTCTACAGTAGGGGGGAGAACATCATGTGTACAAATGCGCAAAGCATTGCCGGCCGGCATGTGCAGATCGTCCGGCGGCTGGGGGAAATGGCTGAAAACGGCGAGCAGGTGGACCAGCTCGTGCGGGCGACCATCAGGAACTGCTTCACGGCGATGCGAACGGCGGGCACGGACGCCACCGAAGCGGTGGAGATCATCTGCGGCCTCCTGGAGGCGGAGCTGGCTGCGCCCGGCGCCGAGCGGGCCGGATGCAGGAACGTGCTGGAGTCGGCTGAAATGCACGCCGAATACCTGCTCTTCACCGAGCAGAGATCCTTGCACTGAGGGCTGGCGGGAATGGCGGGACTTTTTCCGGGCAGGCGGCCCGGGGAGTCGGCATTTGGCAATCGGAAATTGGAAATTGGAAATTGGAAATTGGAAATTGGAAAGCAGGATGCGGCGGCTTTCATTACCTCGCAGGTAATCGACCGGCCTCGCGAATGCGGCGATAGTTCACTCACCGTGACCAACGGCAGCAGTTTGAAACGAGCCTATCCATCCCAAGCCAAGGAGCATGACATGAGCAACGCCGCCACCACTTCCACCAACGCCGCCATCATCGCCCACAGCTACCTGGACACCTGGAACGCCGCCGATCCGCAACAGCGTCGCGCCTTGCTGGAGTCCGCCTGGAGCGAGGAGCCCCGCTACGTCGACCCGATGATGAGCGGCGCCGGCCGCGAGCAGATCGACGGTTTGATCTCGGCCGTGCAAAATCGCTTCCCGGAATGGAAGTTCAGCCTGCTGGGCACGCCCGACCTGCACGGATCCTATCTGCGCTTCTCGTGGTCGCTGGGGCCGGCGGGCGCGGACGGCCCGGTCAAGGGCACCGATTTCGTGGTGCTGGAGGACGGGCGCATCAAGGACGTGACGGGCTTCCTCGACCAGATCCCCGAGCACGCCTGAGCGCATCGGCGATCGCCCGAAACGACAATGCCGCCGGCAGGACGCCGGCGGCATTTTTTATTGCCGATGCCCGCGCGCGGACATCACGCGCCCCGCAGCATGAGGTCCAGGTTTTGCACCGCCGCGCCGGAAGCGCCCTTGCCCAGGTTGTCGAACACCGCGCACAGCAGCAGATGGCCGTCGTCGTCGTTGCCGAACACGCCCAGCGTCATGTCGTTGCTGTTGTTGTGGATGGTGGGATCGAGCCTGTCGGTGGCGGCGGCCTGTTCGGCCGACAACACGCTGACGTGGCGCGCGCCTTCGTAGTGGCGTTGCAGCGCCGCGCGCAGGGCTTCCTTGTTCGCGCCGGCGGGCAGCAGGCGGGCCTGCAGCGCGATGGAGACCACGATGCCCTGGCGGAAGGCGCCGTAGGACGGCACGAACACGGGGCGTTGCGACAGGCCGGCGTGCAATTGCATCTCCGGCGGATGCTTGTGCTTGAGCGCCAGGCCGTAGACGGTGAACGGCGCGGCCTGGGCGGCATCGGGGCCTTCGTATTGTTCGACCTGGGCGCGGCCGCCGCCCGAATAGCCGGACACCGCGTTGATCGTCAGCGGATAGTCGGCCGGCACCAGGCCGGCTTTCACCAGCGGGCGCAGCAGCGCGATGGCGCCGGTGGGGTAGCAGCCGGGATTGGTCACGCGCAGCGCGTTGGCGATGCGCTCGGACTGGCTGGGCGACATTTCCGGGAAACCATAGATCCATTCGGCGTCGGTGCGGTGCGCCGAACTGGCGTCGATCACGCGTACTTTGGGGTTCTCGATCAGCGACACCGCTTCGCGCGCGGCCGCGTCGGGCAGGCACAGCAGGGCGATGTCGGCGGAGTTGATGGCTTCGGCGCGGCGCAGCGCGTCCTTGCGCTCGGCCGCCGGCAACGTCAGCAGGCGCAGGTCCTTGCGGCCGCGCAGGCGTTCATGGATCTGCAGGCCGGTGGTGCCCTGGTCGCCATCGATGAAAATCAGCGGAAGATTGCTCACGGTAGTTCTCCTGTCGCTGCGCCGGTGAAGAAGTGAGCCGCAGCGGCGCGATCTTGCCGGCTCGGAAGCAATGTTGCGACAAATCGTATAATCGTAAAAGTTGAATATCGCAAAGGCCTGATTCAGTTTTTCTGAATCAGGCAGATTTCAATATCCGCCAGTCAATATTTCCCCGGAGCCAAGCCCATGCGCGAACTCAGCCTCGACCGCCTGCGCACCCTGGTCGTCATCGCCGACCTGGGATCCTTCGCCGCCGCCGCGCGGGCGCTGAACCTGGCGCCGCCCACGGTGAGCCTGCACATCAGCGAACTGGAGAGCCGGGTCGGCGCCACCTTGCTGCTGCGCCAGCGCGGCCAGGTCCGGCCGTCGGGCGTGGGCGAGACGCTGATCGCGCGTTCGCGCCAGCTGCTGGCCGATGCCGAGCAGGCGCTCGATGAAGTGAAGCGGCAGGTGCTGGGGCTGGAGGGGCGGGTGCGGCTGGGCGCGTCGACCGGCGCCATCGCCTATCTGCTGCCGCAGGCGCTGGAGAAGGTGGGCCAGAGCCATCCCGGCATCGATGTGCAGGTGATGGTGCTGACCTCGGAGGAGACCTTGTCGCGCCTGTCCGGCGGTGCGCTGGACATCGGCCTGGTGGCGTTGCCGCAGGCCTCGGTGGACGGCCTGTCGGTCAAGCCGTGGCGGCGCGATCCTGTCATGGCTTTTCTGCCTGCGGGCTGGGCCGCGCCGCGCGTGGTCACGCCGCAATGGCTGGCGGCGCAACCGCTGATCCTGAACGCGCCCAACACGCGGCTTTCGCGCCTGACCGCGGAGTGGTTCGGCGCCGCCGGCGAACATCCGGCGGCGCGCATCCAGCTCAACTTCAACGATGCGGTGAAGAGCCTGGTGGCGGCCGGTTACGGCGCCACGCTGTTGCCGCACGAGGCGGGCGAACAATCGGGCGTGCCGCCTGCCGATCCGCGCATCGTCATGCGGCCGTTGCGGCCCCGGTTGTGGCGTCCGCTGGGCATCGCGCATCGCGCCGGCCAGCCGGAGCCGGCCACGCAGTATGTGCTGGACGCCCTGTGGGCGCTCAAGCAGCTAAAGCCGTCCTGAACGCCTGCAGCGACTGGCGTTGCCGGCCTTCGGCGTCGAAGTTGCCGGGCTCCAGCCAGCGCTCGAAGGCGCCGCGCAGCACCGGCCATTCGCCGTCGATGATGGAGAACCACGCGGTGTCGCGATTGCGGCCGCGGTAGACGATGGCCTGGCGGAAGATGCCTTCGAAACTGAAGCCCAGGCGCAGCGCGGCGTTGCGCGAGGGGGCGTTGAGGCTGTCGCATTTCCACTCGTAGCGGCGGTAGCCCAGCGTCTCGACGGCATAGCGCATCAGCAGGAATTGCGCCTCGGTGGCCACGCGGGTGCGCTTGAGCCGGCGCGAGAGCGCGATGTGGCCGACTTCGATGACGCCATGTCTGGGTTCGATGCGCATCAGCGACATGGTGCCCACGGCGCGGCCGCTGGCGCGCTCGATGACGGCGTAGTGCAGCGGATCCTCGCTTTTCTGCAGCGCCTCGGCGTAAGCCCGGTAGGACGCGAGGTCGGGAAAGGGGCCGCTCATCATGTAGGTCCAGTCGCTGCCGTCGGGCGCGGCGGCGTAGGCTTCGTAGAGGTCGGCGCTGTGGCGCGCGGCGTCCACCGGCTCCAGCCGGCAGTAGCGTCCTTCCAGGGCGATGCGCTGCGGGCGCGGTCGTTCCTGCCAGTCCGGCAGGGGAAATCCGACCGGCTGTTTCCATTCGTTGGCGGTGGGCTTGTGCGGTTCTGTCATGGCGTCCGGGCTTTTGTTCAGGTTGGAATAGCCAGACGATAGCGTTTTCGTGGCATCATAAAAAGCGCCACATGATGACATTCTCATGGGGCCACGATTTTCCCCTCATGGTGCCATGACCCATTCCCTGATCTTCTCTCCACTGGCCACCGGCCCCGGCGCGCCGTCGCGCCAGCAGCAGCTGCTGGCGCGCTTCAAGCAGGCGATACTCGGCGGCCAGCTGGCCGCCGGCGGCAGGCTGCCGTCCTCGCGCGCGCTGTGCGAGGAGCTGCAGGTATCGCGCAATACCGTGCTGGCGGTCTATGAGCAACTGGTGGCCGAGGGCTATGCCCTGGCCGACCGCCAGGGCACACGGGTGGCGCCCCTGGCCCATGCCTCGGGCGCGGCGCCGGCGTCGCACGCGCTGAAGACATTGCACCCAGCGCCTGCGGCGCAGGTTGCGCCCGGCGCTGCGAAGCAGCGTGTCGGCGCTACCGGCGCATCCGGCCGCCAGTCGCGCCGCGTGTCGACGATGACGCCCACGCGCGACGCCGGCGACCGTTCGCTGCCGCTCACGCCGGGCATGCCGGCCCTGAACCGCTTTCCCGTCAACGCCTGGCTGCGTGCACAGGAGCGCGCGCTCAAGCAGGCGCCTTCGCATGTGCTGGGCTATGGCGACCCGCTGGGCGAGCCGGCGCTGCGCGAGGCCATCGCCCAGTACTTGCGCGTGGCGCGCGGCGTGCGCTGCGAGGCTTCGCAGGTGGTGGTGACCGAGGGCGCGCAGGGCGCCTTGTCGCTATGCGTGCGGCTGTTTTCCAATCCGGGAGAAACGGCCTGGATGGAAGATCCGGGTTATGGCGGCGTGCGCGCGGCCTTTCATTCGGGCGACCTCAAGATGGTGTCGATGCCGGTCGACGGCGACGGCATCGTCATTCCCGAGCGGCTGTGGCGTACGCGTCCGGCGCGGCTGGTGCACGTGACGCCGTCGCACCAGTATCCGACCGGGGCGGTGCTGTCGCTGGCGCGGCGGCTGGAGCTGATCGCGCGGGCGCGCGAGGCGGGCAGCTGGATCATCGAGGACGACTACGACAGCGAGTTCCGCCATCGCGGCCATCCGGTGCCGGCCATGCAGGGCTTGCTGCCGGACGCGCCGGTGCTGTATGTGGGGACCTTCAGCAAGACCATGTTCCCGGCCCTGCGCATCGGATTCCTGGTGTTGCCCGAATCGGCGGGTGAGGGCGCATGGCCGGCGCTGGCCGAGATGCTGCGAGGCGGCCATCGGCTGGAGCAGCTGGCGCTGGCGGAGTTCATCGCGTGCGGGCAGTTCTCGCGTCACCTGGGCCGCATGCGGCGCCTGTATCGCGATCGCCAGCAGGCCTTGCGCGAGGCGCTGGCGCAGAACCTGGACGTGCCGCATGAAGTGCTGGGCGGCGATGGCGGCCTGCACCTGACGGCGCGTCTGCCGCTGCGCTACGAGGATACGGTGATCAGCGCCGCGGCGCGCGCGGCAGGGATGAACGTGGGGGCGCTGTCTTCGTTTTCGTCGGCGCGCCGGCAGGCCGCCAGCAACGGGCTGGTGATCGGCTACGGCAATACGCAGGAAGAACAGTTCGCGGGGCTCGTGCGCCGCCTGGCGAAGATCGTGCGCGGGCTCGGCTGAGCCGGCCTCAGTGCACCGGCTCGTAGAGGCGCGAGCGCACGCAGCGGGTGATTTCGCGCATGTAGTCGGCCGGGTCTGCGGACTTGGCGGCGTACCAGATGCGGCTGTCCTGGTCGATGCTGAAGTCGCTGCTCAGCGGCGACGAAGTGAACAGCACCAGCGGGATATGGGAAACGGCTTCATAGATGCACAGCGTGCGCAGCAGCTCGTAGCCTTCGGCGCCGGGGAAGTTGCGCGGATCCAGCAGGATCAGCGCCGGCAGGTCCTTGGAGCGGCACAGCGCGTGGGTGAGCAGCGAGGCGTTGGCCAGCTCGGCATCGTCGAACCATTCGAAACGGCAGGCCAGGTCGCTGCGCCAGAGGGCGAAACGGGCCAGTTCGATGGCATCCAGGTTGGAATCGATGACCAGGACTTTCGGTGTGATGTAGGGCATGACGGCCTCCTTGCTGTGTTGAATCCATCTTGGCAGACGGACCACAGGCGGGCTATCAGGAGCTTCCTGATGTGGCGTCCGTGTCCTGGATTTTGCGGGAGGCGGAAATGAAAAGGGCGCCGTGGAAGGCGCCCTTGGGGTCATGCGGTCTCGCCGGGAGACGGGTTCTCGAACTGGCTGGCATACTCGGCCCGGCGCGCCTGGTCGGATTCGATCAGCAGCCGGTAGCGGGTCTCGGAAACCCGTTGCTGCAGCACCGCGGCATAGCGTTCGCGCTGCAGCCATTCGATGATCAGCGAGGCGGTGGTGATGATGATGGTGTAGACCAGGATCATGAAGATGTCCTTGTCGTTCAGGCCGTCCATCGTATAAAAGGGTTTGCGGAAGAAGAACATCGCGGTGGGGATGCTGATGGCCAGCAGGGTCAGCGAATACACGTAGCCGAACAGGTAGCTGATGATGATGCAGTTGACGGCGAAGAACAGCATCGACAGCGATTCGTCGACGAAGGGCGCCAGCGCATAGCGCAGGCCGAAGGCGGCGATGAAGCCCAGCGCGCTGATGTAGATCGGGCGGAAGCCCTGAGGTCGCCAGCTCTTCGCATTTTTAAGTTTGATCAGGCTCATGATGGCTCTGGAAGGGGATCGTGTCGAATCCATCTTTGCTTGCATTGCGCAAAAGCGCAATTCCCTCATGTTAAGAATGCAGTCTGTCAAAACACTTACGGAAGAGCTTCAATCGTCCGCAGTGTTGTATTTCCATGCCGCGCGGCTTACTGGCGGCGGTCCTTCAGCGGCGACGAATGCGCCAGGTACTTGCGCGACAGTTCGTTGCCGTGGATCTCGATGCTGCGCTTGATGAACATCACGGTCTCGTTGGTAACGATTTCGCGCTCGTTGTCGACGGTGATGATGTGGTAGCAGTCGCCCAGCCAGATCACCTTGCGCACTTCCGAGCCGATGCGTTGCAGGATCACCTCGGCATTGCGCGGCGAAGCGGTCTCGTCGTCGATGGAATGGATGATCAGGGTATCGGCCCGCACCAGCGGCAGCGCGTCCCGCACATAGGAGATCATGCGCAGCGCGGCGCGCAGGTGGCGGGCGGGGATCGACGCCGCGCCGACGGCGGCCACGCCGTCCTTTTCGAGCGCGCTGGCCACGCGGCGGCGCATGTCGAAGTTCTTGATGCCGTAGGGTTCGCTCTCCTTGTAGGACCAGTTGCGGATGCCCAGGTCGTAGACCACGGTCAGCAGCTTCTGGTACCAAGGGACCGACCAGCCGTCGTACTGCAGCACCGGTGACAGCAGCACCACCGACAGCAGTTCGCTGCTGCGCGCGGCCACCGCCAGCGCCAGCGTGGCGCCCATCGACAGGCCGCAGATCGAGACGGTCTTGAACTCTTCCTTCAGGCGGGCGATCTTGCTCTCGACCACCGAGCACCATTGCTCCCAGTCCGGCGAGACGCGCGGGTTGGTCAGCGAAGCCGAGTAGTTGTCGATCGTCATCGGGATGACGGTGCAACCGGCCTTTTTCAATTGCTTGGGAATGGAGCCCATTTCGAGCTGGGAGCCGCACAGGCCGTGCAGCAGGATGACCGCATGGTCCTTGTGGGGACCTCCCTGGCGCGCCTCTGCGGAAGCGCCAGTAATGAGGTCGATGGTGTCAGTGGATGACAGTGAGTCCATAAATCGATAAAACTGCATTCGAGCCGGCAAGCTCATCTTGGCGAACCGTTCGCCCCCCGTTGCATGGCAGGCCGGCGGCGTCCTTCGCGCGCACTCTGTTTCCCGGATGCATCCAAACGCGCCGCTGATCGCGTGCGTGCTTTTTTGTAAAGTCTAACTGCGCGGCAGAAATGTTGCCAGCGCTAACCGTTTCCATTTACCAGATGGGAGTGATTTCATACTCCGGAGTTTCATTGGCCGGGAATTCCGGCGTCGTTGTGTCAATAACGCGGTACAACAAGCTTTGGTGTACGTATTGGAAATATTTCTTCTGGTTAATCCTTCGCCAGACTCGCGGCACCAAGCAAAAAAGCCCTTCGAGGCGACTCGAAGGGCTTTCCAGGGGAAGGTGGGGCCGGATTTAACCGCGGCCCTCCAGGCGACCGTTGACCACGCGCACCTGATCGCCGACACGCCATTGTTCGGACGTTTGCGGGAAGCTGCGCGACTTGCCGTTTTCCATGCGCACATCGACCACGTAGCTGGTGGTGGTGCGGGCGCGCTTCTCGACTTCGTTGCCGGCATAGCCGCCGCCGACGGCGCCGGCGATGGTGGCCAGGGTGCGGCCGGTGCCGCCGCCCACCTGGTTGCCCAGCAGGCCGCCGACCACGGCGCCGCCGGCGATGCCTACGCCGCTGGTGTTGGGCGTGTGCTGCACGGCGCGCACGGCGACCACTTCACCGCAGCTGCTGCAGATGGCGGGGGCGTGCTGGGCCGGGGCCGCCGATTGTGCCGGATAGGCTTGCGCCGGTTGCCGGGTCGGGACTTGCTGTGCGGCAGCCTGCTGCTGTTGGGCCGCATTGGCATCCATGGCCGCCATTTGCTGTTGCGGCGAATTGGAGCTGTTCGAACTGGGCAGCAAACCGGTCATGGCCGCCACGCCGATCAGGCTGACCAGCATGACCGCGATGGCGGCGCCGGCGACCAGGGGATGAATACGAGTGGATGACGATTTAGCGACGGTGTTTTCCATGATGGCCTCTCCGTTATTGGTGTTGATGTTGGAGTGATTATGGAGTGGCGAAACGCGAAAAAAAATCCCGATAATGTGTCAGTTGTAAGTTCTTGTAATGACGATCGCATGCTCTTTTGCGCTTGCGGACATCGTTGCCGCAGGCGGCGCGGACATGTCGTCTTGCGCCGCCGTGGCATTGGGAGTCAGAGCAATTCTTGTGAAAATCTCAATATGATGAATTCGGCGGGCCTGCTTGCGGCCAGTTTGATTTGCGCAATCATCCGGCCGGCGGCTATGTCGTCGTCGTCCATTGTTTCGTCCTTGCCGAGCGCGACTTGATATCCTTGTTCCGGGCGGCTTCCCTTGAGGCCGCCCTGGCTCCAGATGTCGTGAAGATATGCGTCGACGATCGACTTCGCCCGCGTCCACGTGTCCTGGGTGTTGGGCGCATCGGCGAAGTGGCGCATCAGTTCGCCGATGTCGCGCTGGATCTTGTTGAACAGCCGGCGCACCGAGACGTAGCGCCATTGCTCGGAGTCGACCGCCAGCGTGCGTGCGCCGAAGATGACCGTCTTGCCGTTCATCTTGCGGATGATGTTGACGCCTTTTTCATTCCATTTTCCATGATCCTTCTCGGGAATGATGCTGTACGGCTCGGCATCGTTGATGACGATATTGGCCGGGGCCTTCCACACGCCGCGTTCGCGATCGGTCCTGCAATAAGCGGCTGCGACGGCGGGGCCGGGGCTGACTGCAATGGTCTTCAATGCGGCCAGTCGTTCCTTGATCAGCGCATCCGCCTTGGCATAGAGCGCCGGTGACGCAGTCTTCAGTTTGGCCAGCGTATCGATGCTGCTGTCGGAGTAACCGCTGACCGTGGTCTCGGCGTCGTCGCGCCACAGGCGGCTGGTGAGCGTCAGGTACGGATGGTAGCTGCCGATGTCCTGGACGGGGCCATCCGGGATAAAAGGGCTAAAGCCCCGCGCTGAGGCAGTGGCGACGAAGAATCTTCCCTTGCCGTCTTCCAGCAGGGGTTTCAGTTCTGTCATCAGAGCGGGCAGCCCAATATTATCGTTAGCAAATGTCGTTGTAATAAGGGTTATGTCCTCATGCTCGCGTATGTAATCTGCCATTCCGGTCACGTTCGCGGAATAGGGGAGAATGTAGCAAGGACCGCCTCCGTTCTCGAAGTAGTGGTTGATGGCAATTGCGCCAGGTTGTATTGAAGATCCGCTGAGGCTTACATCAGCGCCGCTGATTTTTACAGGCGCGGGAACCGTGTTGGCGAAGTACTGGCGCAACTCCAGGGCATTGTTGAATCTGATGCATCCGGTGGAGATGGGTAAGACATTGCCGGTTTTTTTATTGTAGAAGTAGCCAATGAAAACAGGCACCGTCGCGCTGCTCCGCACGGATGCCGCGGTCAAGCCGACTTCTTCAATCGTCACTCCGGGCGCATTCATCATCCGATCCTTTCAAAGTGGGTTTGGGAGCGGGCGTGGGCATCGTCTCGGGTGCAAGGCCTGCGATCGCGCTCGGTTGTCGAAATGATTATTTTGGCAACATTTGTTGCTTGTCCGGGAGGAATGCTTACGCTTTGCTGTAGATGCGAAAAAATTTGTCCGGGTATCAAATTAATTTCGATCTGTCTTGCCGCAAGCCGGCAAAAATGCTGGCCAAAAGCAACAAAGGCCACCCGATGATCCCGGGTGGCCTTTGCCTTGTGCGAAGCTGATTGTTGTTCGGATCGCTCCGTATCGTCAGTCCTCGCGACGCAGGTGTGGGAACAGGATCACGTCGCGGATGTTGGGCGAATCGGTGATCAGCATCATCAGGCGGTCGATGCCGATGCCGCAGCCGCCGGCCGGCGGCATGCCGTATTCCAGCGCGCGGATGTAGTCGGCGTCGTAGTACATCGCCTCTTCGTCGCCGGCGTCCTTGGCGGCGACCTGCGCCTGGAAGCGCGCGGCCTGGTCTTCGGCGTCGTTCAGCTCGGAGAAGCCGTTGGCGATCTCGCGGCCGGTGATGAACAGCTCAAAGCGTTCGGTGATGCCTGCCACGGTGTCGGAGGCGCGCGCCAGCGGCGAGACTTCGACCGGGTAATCGATGATGTAGGTCGGGTCCCACAGCTGCGACTCGGCGGTTTCTTCGAACAGCGCCAGTTGCAGTGCGCCGATGCCGGCCTTGGCCAGCGGCGCCTGGTCGGTCTTGACGCCGAACTTCTTGAGCTCGGTGCGCAGGAACTCGATGTCGTTCAGTTGCGCTTCGGCGTATTGCGGTGCGTATTTCATGATCGCGCCGTTGATGGTCAGGCGATCAAACGGCTTGGACAGGTCCAGCTCGCGGCCCTGGTAGGTCAGGGTGGCGGTGCCGTGCGCGTCGATGGCGGCCTGGCGGATCACCTGCTCGGTGAAGCCCATCAGCCACTGGTAATCCACGTAGGCGGCGTAGAACTCCATCATGGTGAATTCCGGATTGTGGCGCGGCGACACGCCCTCATTGCGGAAATTGCGGTTGACTTCGAACACGCGCTCGAAGCCGCCCACCACCAGGCGCTTCAGGTACAGCTCGGGGGCGATGCGCATGAACATCTGCATGTCCAGCGCATTGTGGTGGGTGATGAAGGGCTTGGCCGCGGCGCCGCCCGGGATCGGGTGCAGCATCGGGGTTTCGACTTCCATGAAGCCGTTGGTCTCCATGAAGCGGCGGATCGACGACATCGCGGCGGTGCGCGCCTTGAAGGTGCGGCGGGTTTCCTCGCTCATGATCAGGTCGACGTAGCGCTGGCGGTACTTCATTTCCTGGTCGGCCAGGCCGTGGAACTTGTCGGGCAGCGGACGCAGCGACTTGGTGATCAGCTTGAGCGTGGTCACCTTGATCGACAGTTCGCCGGTCTTGGTCTTGAACAGCGTGCCTTCGGCGCCCAGGATGTCGCCCAGGTCGTAGTGCTTGAAGGCAGCCATGGCTTCGTCGCCGGTCACGTCCTTGGTCACATAAAGCTGGATGCGGCCGTCGGCGCGCGCGCCCGAGGCGTCCTGCAGGGTGGCGAAGGCCGCCTTGCCCATGACGCGCTTCAACATCATGCGGCCGGCCACCGAGACGTTCACCGGATTGGCTTCCAGCGCTTCGTTGTCGAGCTCGTCGTACTTGGCGTGCAGGTCGGAGGCCTTGTCGGCCGGACGGAAATCGTTGGGGAAGGCGACGCCCTGTTCGCGGATGGCGGCCAGCTTGGCGCGGCGTTCGGCGATGATGCTGTTCTCGTCAGCTGCCGGTGCCGGCTGGGCGGCGTTGTTGTTTTGCGTGGTCATGGTTGGAATTCTTGAATGTTGAACGGTCGGTCGGAGGAGTCGCGCCGCAGGGCAGGGCCCCGCGGCGCTTGACGTCAGACGCCCTGTTTCAGCGAAGCGGCGATGAAGTCGTCGATGTCGCCATCGAGCACCGCCTTGGTGTTGCCGGTTTCAAAGTTGGTGCGCAGGTCCTTGATGCGGGACTGGTCCAGCACGTAGGAGCGGATCTGGTGGCCCCAGCCGACGTCGGTCTTGGAGTCTTCCAGCTTCTGCTGCTCGCTCATGCGCTTGCGCAGTTCCAGTTCGAACAGCTTGGCGCGCAGCATGTCCCACGCCTCGGCGCGGTTGCGGTGCTGGCTGCGGTCGTTCTGGCATTGCACGACGATGCCCGAAGGCGCGTGCGTCAGGCGCACCGCGGAATCGGTCTTGTTGATGTGCTGGCCGCCGGCGCCGGAGGCGCGATAGGTGTCCACGCGCACGTCGGCCGGGTTGATGTCGATCTCGAAGGATTCATCGACTTCCGGGTAGACGAACAGGCTGGAGAACGAGGTGTGGCGGCCGTTGCTGGAGTCGAACGGCGACTTGCGCACCAGACGGTGCACGCCGGTTTCGGTGCGCAGGAAGCCGTAGGCGTACTCGCCCTCGACCTTGATGGTGGCGGTCTTGATGCCGGCCACTTCGCCGTCGGACTGTTCCAGGATCTCGGCCTTGAAGCCCTTGCGCTCGCAATAGCGCAGGTACTGGCGCAACAGCATCGAGGCCCAGTCTTGCGCCTCGGTGCCGCCGGCGCCGGCCTGGATGTCGATGAAGCAGTTGTTGGCATCCATCTGCCCGCTGAACATGCGGCGGAACTCCATGCCTTCCACCAGCTTCTTCAGCTCTTCGGTATCGGCTTCGATGGCGACGATGGTGTCCTCGTCCTTTTCCTCACGCGCCATGGCGAACAGGTCGCGGGCGTCATTGAGCTCGCCGTCGATCTTGATGAGGGTATGGACGATCGCTTCCAGCGATTTCTTTTCCTTGCCGAGGTCCTGGGCCCGTTTCTGGTCGTTCCAGACGTTCGGGTCTTCCAGTTCGGCGTTGACTTGCTCGAGTTTCTCCGACTTCACATCGAAGTCAAAGATACCTCCGAAGCTCGGTGGCGCGGGTGGCCAGGTCGTCGAGCAGGGATTGGAGGGAATTGAGGCGTTCTGCTTCCATGATGATTTCTTTTTCGATCAAACCTCACATTATACAAGAGGGCGGGGCCGGATTGCCTACTTGCCGGCTGTCCGTCACGAAGCCGTCATTTTCGGCCGCTACCATCGCAGCGCTTTGCATGACTGACAAAACGCTGACGCCGCCGGGCAGCCATGCCGCGGGTCATCCATGTTGATACGGAGAAATATCGATGAGACAGCCCGCCCCCGACGCCATCCAATCTTCCCTTCCTGACGCCCAGCCGCAGAGCGGCCGCCGCAGCCTGCTCAAGGCCCTGGCCGCCGCGCCGCTGCTGCCGCTGACCGGCGGCGCTGCGGCCCTGTTGTCGGCCTGCGCCACGCCGGGCGCGGGCAAGCCTTTCGCCTCGGCCCGCTTCACCGGCATGCCGGCGCCGACGCTGGCCGATCCGGCCGCGATGGCCTCCACCACGGTGGGTTCGGCGCTGGAAGTGGCGTTCGCCGACGGCAGCAAACAGACCTACAAGCTGGCTTACCAGCCGTTCTTCATGACCGGCGACATGGTGCCGGACGGTCGCGGCGCCACCATCCTGGCCGGCGGCTACGTCGACATCAACAACCGTCCGATCATCGACCGCTCGGTGCCGGGCCGCGAACGCCAGTTCTTCTCGGACTGCCCGGACGGCTCGTCGCTGCTGACCATGAAGGGCGCGAGCGTGCCCGGCGTGAAGGGCAACACGGTGTTCGCCGTGGTGCAGTTCGAGTACACCACACGCGACCAGAAGCAGGCCGCCATGTACGGCCAGTTGCCGTCGCCGATCGCCGTGCTGACGCTGGACCAGGATCCGTCCTCGGGCAAGCTCTCGCTGGTGAAGTACCACAACGTCGATACTTCGCAGGTGCACGGCCTGTGGATCACCTGCGGCGCCAGCCTGTCGCCGTGGAACACCCACCTGTCGTCGGAAGAGTACGAGCCGGACGCCTCGGCCATCGCATCCAACCCGCAGTTCAAGGGTTTCAGCCGCAACCTGTACGGCGATGAGGCGAAGGCCAATCCCTACCACTACGGCCACCTGCCGGAAGTCACCGTCAACGCCGACGGCACCGGCTCCATCAAGAAGCATTTCTGCCTGGGCCGCATCTCGCACGAGCTGGTGCAGGTCATGCCCGACCGGCGCACCGTGCTCATGGGCGACGACGCCACCAACGGCGGCCTGTTCATGTTCATCGCCGAGCGCGCCGCCGACCTGTCCGCCGGCGCGCTGTACGTGGCGCGCTGGGAGCAGGTGTCGGGCGTCGGCCCGGGCGCCGGCAAGCTGTCGTGGGTGAAGCTGGGCAGCGCCACCAGCGAAGAGATCCGCGCCATGGCGGACCGCTACAAGGCGGCCGACATCATGGACATCCGCACCAGCGATCCCGCCGACGGCTCGTTCTCCAAGATCCCGTTCAACGGCAAATTCAACTGGGTGCGCGTCAAGCCGGGCATGCAGAAGGCCGCGGCCTTCCTCGAAACCCACCGCTACGCGGCCCTGGCCGGCGGCAGCCTGGGCTTCACCAAGATGGAAGGCACCACCGTCAATGCGCGCGACAAGGTCGCCTATTCGGCCATGTCCTATGTGCAGACCTCGATGCTGGACGGCTCCGGCCACATCAAGGTACAGGGCCCCAAGGCCGGCGCCGTGTACGCGCTGAACCTGCGCGGCGGCCAGCGCGACGCTGCGGGCGCGGCGATGGACAGCGAATGGGTGCCGGTGGACATGGCGCCCCCGGCCGAACTGGTGGGCGTGGACCTGAAGACGCCGGACGCGCTGGGCAACCTGGCCGAGCAGGACCGCATCGCCAACCCGGACAACATCAAGTTCTCCGAGAAGCTGCGCACGCTCTTCATCGGCGAGGACAGCGGCATGCACGTCAACAACTTCCTGTGGGCCTACAACGTCGACACCAAGGCCCTGACGCGCGTGCTGTCCTGCCCGGCCGGGGCCGAATCGACCGGCCTGCACGCGGTCGACGAGATCAACGGCTGGACCTACGTGATGAGCAATTTCCAGCACGCCGGCGACTGGGAGAAAGGCCTGCACGACAAGGTCAAGGACACCCTCGACCCGCTGGTGCGCGCCAACTACAAGGACCGCTTCGGCGCGACGGTCGGCTATCTGACCGGGCTGCCATACTCCGGCGCCTGATGTCGCCGCGGGCATGAACGACGGCGGGCCGCGCGGCCCGCCGTTTCATTTTCGGCCCGGCGACGGCGCGCAATCGGCGCGCTGGCAGTGAACGCAATCTGCTAGGATCAGTCCTATCAGCTTGCTTGCCCCGCCTGCCGATGACAATAACCACAACGAGACCGCTGATTGCCTTGCTGTTATGCGCCGCCGCCCTGGCCGGCTGCGCCAGCTCCCCGTCGCCGCACGGCGAGGTCAAGGGGGCGTCGGCCAGTTCGCGCGAGATGGGGCAGTCCGACACCAACCGCATCGCCACCCTGGCCATGCGCGCCAACCTCGATGGCCTTTACCTGCTGATGGACAAGCTCTATCGCCGCAACCCCGGCGAATGGAAGAAGACCGCCATCGGCCGCGAAGAGGCGGAGAAGAAGGTGAGGGAAGCGGTGGAGACGCGCCAGCCCTGGCCGGAGCTCCAGGGCAAGCGCGACATCCAGGCGATGGCGCTGGCCTTGTCGCCGGACTTCAAGGGCGACCGCGTGGCCGCCTTCATCCATGCCACGGCTGACATGATCGTGGTCGCCCACGGCAACAAGATCGAGTTCTTCCTGGTCGACGGGCTGGATGCGCAGCGCCTCTACAACGCCGCCCGCAACGTCGAGATCGGCGCCTGGATCCTGGCCAGCCGGCGCAACGCGGCGGGCGCGCCGCTGCTGCTGTCCGACGAGATCGGCGGCGACGTGCGCAACCTCAGTTTCGAGCGCGAGTTCGGCAAGATCGTCGGGCGGCTCGACCTGATGGCCGAATTCCTTACCGAGAAATACCGCCGCGCCGGGATCAGCTACGTTCAGAACCTGCTGGGTGGTTCGTTCCTTCAGTTCCTTCCCGTGCGCTGATGGTCACGTGGCCGCAGCCGATGCCGTCCGGCGCGAACACGTAGCAGCCGCGGCCGCCGGCCTTGGCGTCGTACATCGCCTTGTCGGCCGCCTGCAGCAGGCTGTCGGGATCACAGCGGCCGTCGCATACGGCGATGCCGATGGAGACCCCCAGCCGGCATTCGGCCGCGCCCAGCACCAGCGGCTCCGACACCGCCTTGATGCATTTTTCGGCCAGGACGCGGGCGCCGCGCTCCAGCGGCAGCTCCAGGTCGGTCGCCAGCAGCACGAACTCGTCGCCGCCGACCCGCGCCAGGGTATCGCTGCGGCGCGCCACCTGGCGCAGGCGCTGGGTGATTTCCTGCAAGACCTGGTCGCCGGCCTTGTGGCCCAGGCGATCGTTGATGGGCTTGAAGCCGTCCAGGTCGAGGAACAGCAGCGCGATCCCGCTTTCCAGGCGCCGCGCGCGCGCCAGCGCCTCTTCCATGCGATCGGCCAGCATCATGCGGTTGGGCAGGCCGGTCAACACGTCATGGTGGGCCTGGTGCTGCAGTTCGGACTGGTGCTGCTTGAGCCGTGCCAGCAGGCCGTTGAAGGCCATGGTCAGGTGGCCGACCTCGTCGCGCCGGATCACCGGCAGCGGCGACAGCGGGATCTCGCCGCGCGTCATGCGGTCGGCCAGGGCCGCGGCGCGGCGCAGGGGGCGGAAGAACCAGAAATAAGCCAGCACCACCAGCATGAAGATCACCCCGGCCTGGACCAGCCCGCCGCGCGCGATCAGCGCGCGCATGCGATCCACCGTCGGCAGCGCCGACGCCAGCGGCAGGTTGGTCACCACCAGCCAGTCGGTGCCGGGGACCGAGGCGTAGGCCTTGATCTCGTCCACGCCGTTGGCGCTGCGGCCGATGCCGTTGCCGCGCCAGCCTTTGAGCGCGCGGTCCAGCATCGGATCGGCGATGGCCGTGGGCACGGGGGTGAACACCAGCACCGGATCGTTGGCGGCCACCACCACGCGCTGCGCCGGCGACACCAGCATGAAGCCGCCGGAAGGACCCAGGCGGGCCTGTTGCAGATGTTCGAGGAAGCCCGGCGCATCCAGTTCGATGGTGCCGCCGAGCACGCCGCTGACCTGGCCGGAGGCGTCGCGCACCGGGGTCAGCATGGGCAGGGTGGGATGGCCGCTGGCCGGGCTCAGCAGCGGCTCGCCGAGCACCGTGGCGCCGGCCAGCACGCGCTGGTAGTCGGGATAGGCGGTCAGCGAGATGGCCCGGCGGCCGTTCATGGTCGGATAGTCGACCACGATGGTGCCGGCGCTGTCGGCCAGGAACAGGCCCTGCGCGAACAGCGGCTGCAGCTCTTGGTGCTCGCGCAGCCATTCGCGCATCGCCGCCGGATCGGCCGACAGGCCGGGCGGGATGTGCGCGGACAGGCGTTCCAGATAGGTTTTGCGTTCAGCGATGCGGTAGCCGATGTCCTGGGCCAGGTAGCTGGCGATGGTGCTTTGCTGCTCGGCGGCCACCTTGGCCTGGTCGTTCTCGAGGAAGTTGATCAGGATGTTGTAGCGCAGGATGGCGCTGGCGACGACGACAAAGATGCCGAACAGCACAAGGCGTGTGATGAGGCTGCTGGCAAAGCGATGGATCTTCATCGGCGGTTTGGTCTTGTTGTCTGCCGGGACGGGCGCGTTCCCTGTTTGCGCCCGTACCGCTCTCCCCGTTGAAAAGCGGTGCATTGCCGTCATTGTGCCATCAGGCGGGAAATTTGTCGGCGCGATGTGAGGGCATTGCCACAACGATTTCTTTACATCTTCCCCGCCGGCGCGCCTCAAGCCGGTTCGGCGTGCTCCACCATCAGCTGCACCGTGGTCTTGCCGTTGTACTCGTTGGCGTCCAGCCGGAACGCCACGTTGGCGTAGTCGGGCAGGGCGTCGGCGTGGCCGAACCAGATGGCGTCGTACTTGCGGCCGTCCTTCTCCAGCTGCAGCTTCAGGTGCTTTTCCTTGAGGATGCGCTGGTTCACCACCCTGAAGGTGTCGCAGAACACCGGCGGCGCGAAGCCCTGGCCCCAGACCTGTTCGTCCATCACGCCGATGAACTGCACGGAATAGTAGGCATCCTCCAGCACGCCGTCGGTCTCGATCACGCGTTCCAGCTGGTTCTGCGTGAGCCATTCCTGGCCGACCGCCTCGAAGGCGGCGCTGAAGGCGTCGAAGGCGTGGGCATGGATGGTCAGGCCGGCGGCCATCGCATGGCCGCCGAACTTGGTCATCACCGACGGCGCGTGCTTGGACACCAGGTCCAGCGCGTCGCGCAGGTGGAAGCCGGCGATCGAGCGGCCCGAACCCTTGATGAAGCCTTCGTCGCCGGGCGCGAAGGTGATGGTGGGGCGATAGAACCTGTCCTTCAGGCGCGAGGCCACGATGCCGATCACGCCCTGGTGCCAGGACGGATCGAACACGGCGATGGTGCGGCGATCCGCCGGGTTGAAGTCGTCCAGCAGGTTCAGGGCGGTGTCCTGCATACCGGCCTCGATGTCGCGCCGCTCGCGGTTGATGGCGTCGAGCTGCTGGGCGATGGCCCAGGCGCGGCCCTCATCGTCGGTGGTCAGGCATTCGATGCCCAGCGCCATGTCGGCCAGGCGGCCGGCCGCGTTCAGGCGCGGGCCGACGGCGAAGCCGAGGTCGAACGGCGTGGCGCGGCGCGCCTCGCGGCCGGCGGCACGGAACAACGCGGCGATGCCGGCGTGCATCTTGCCGCTGCGCATGCGCTTCAAGCCCTGCGCCACCAGGATGCGGTTGTTGGCGTCCAGCTTGACCACGTCGGCCACCGTGCCCAGCGCCACCAGGTCCAAGAGCGACGCCAGGTTGGGCTGGCTGGCGGCGTCGAAGAGGCCGCGCTTGCGCATTTCCGCGCGCAGCGCCAGGAGCACGTAGAACATCACGCCCACGCCGGCCAGGTTCTTGCTGGGGAAGCCGCATTCGGGCTGGTTCGGGTTCACGATCACGCGCGCTTCGGGCAGGGAGTCGCCCGGCAAATGGTGGTCGGTCACCACCACGTCGATGCCGCGCCGGTTGGCCTCGGCCACGCCGTCGATGCTGGCGATGCCGTTGTCGACCGTGACGATCACGTCCGGCGTCTTCTCGCGCACGGTCAGTTCGACGATCTCGGGCGTGAGGCCATAGCCGTATTCGAAGCGGTTGGGCACGATGTAGTCGACCCGGGCGCCCAGCATGCGCAGCCCGCGCAGGCCGACGGCGCAGGCGGTGGCGCCGTCGCAGTCGTAGTCGGCCACGATCACCAGCTTCTTGTTGGCGGCGATGGCGTCGGCCAGGTAGGCCGCGGCGGCGTCGATGTGTTTCAGGCCGGACGGCGCGATCAGGGCGTTGAGTTCGCTCGCGAGTTCACGCGCGCTGGACAGGCCGCGCGCCGCATAGACGCGCGCCAGCACCGGGTGCACGCCCTCGGCGATCAGCTGTTCGGCCTGGGCGACGGAATAGGAACGGGTGGCGATGCGGATCATGCGGACAGCCTGGCGAGGGAAGGTTTGTGCCAGAACCTGCGCAGCGCGCCGCGCGTGACGGCGGTGTGCGCCAACCGGTCGGCGCCGGTCAGCACCAGGTTGACGGCGTCGAAGGAGCCGGCCTTGAGCGCGTCCAGCAGCGGCGCCAGCCAGTCGCGGTCGAGTTCTTCCATGCGTTGCAGCCACAGGCCCCATTCTTCGGCCAGCGCGACTTCGATCAGGGTATCGAGCACCAGCAGGCGATGGCCGGAGCCTTGGGCGATCTCGGCCGCACCGGAGACGGCGGTTTCGCCGAAGGCCTGCATCCAGCCGCGCAGGCCGTAGCAGGCGCTGTAGCCGGGCTGGATCATGCCCGCCGTGGCGGCATCGGCGCCGCCCCAGATCCAGATCGAGTTGACGGCTTTCTGGCCGCGCATTTCCCGCTCTTCGTTGAGGGATTCCGAGAACCACTGCATCTGCACCTCGTTTTGCAGCTTGCGCCAGGCTAGTTCGCCCGGGCCTTCCGGCATCCAGATGTCAACGTTGCGACCGCTGGCGGCCGACGGCGTGGAGGTGCGCAGGCCGCTCCAGGCGTCGGCACGGATGAACCAGGTGCGCGCGTCGCCATAGACCAGCTCATGGCCTATCTCGGTAAACAGCGGCAGGGCGGAGTCGAACAGCTTGCGCGACTGCGCCTCGTCCAGCTCCAGCTGGGCCACGTCGGTGAGCACCAGATGGTCGCGCGCGACGTGGATGTGGGCCGGATGCAGCACGAACCACAGGCCGGCCTGCGGCGCGTGGCCCAGGCCGCGCATCAGCGCGGCGGCGGCCGCCGGGCTGCTGTCCTGTTCAGGCTGCGGCAGGCCGAAACGCCGCGCCAGCCAGTGCTCGTGCGGCAGCGCGCGGGAAAACGGATCGTGCGCTTGGGGCGCCGCGGCAGCCTTGCCGCGTCCCAGCAGCATCGCCAGCGCCGGCGCCCGGCACTGGCGCAGCAGGTCGCGCGCCAGCTCGGCCGGGGGCAGGGCGAAGGGGATGAGGATGTCGAGTTGATTCATGGGGCGCTATTTTATCCGGTGGCGGGCTTGTTGACGCGGCGTCAAGGCCGGGGCGGGGGCGGCGGGTGTGCTGAAACCGGCGCGAAGCGCGGCAGACGTCGCCGGTCGCCGTCCTGCACAACCGAGGGCGCCGCCGACCTGCCTTTCGTCATCCTGTCGTCCCGTCGCCGGCCGGGACGTGGCGGCTCAGGGCGTTTCAGCTCTTCTTCCAGGCGTTCTTCGCCCGTTGCCGCACCAGCATCTTCACGCTCTCAGGCACCGGCGTGCGCGCGCCGTTGGTTTCGGCCGACAGCCACAGGCTGTCCTCGAAATGCGGCAGCATGCGCGGCGTGACGAACCGGCTGCGGATGGCGTTGACGTGGCGGTCGCCCTGCGGCGTCTGCTGGGTGATGTAGAAGCGCTGCGGCACCACCAGGTGCAGATGTTCCCTGGCGCGCGTCATGGCCACGTAGAGCAGGCGGCGCTCCTCGGCGATCTCTGCTTCGTTGCCGGTGGCCAGGTCCGACGGGATGCAGCCGTCCACCACGTTGAGCACGTGTACCGAGCGCCATTCCTGGCCCTTGGCGGAGTGGATGGTGGACAGCGTCAGGTAGTCCTCGTCGCGGTAGGGCGGGGCCGAATAGTCGCTGCTGGACTCGGGCGGATCGAGCGTGAGCTCGGTCAGGAATTTCTCGCGCGAGGCATAGCCGCCGGCCAGCGCGGCCAGTTGCTCGATGTCGGCGGCGCGCGCGGTGGCGTCCTCGTATTTGCGTTCCAGCTGCGGCAGGTACCAGTCGCGCGCGGCGTTGATGTCGGTCGGCCAGGGTTCGGCCGCGCGCCGCATCAGGGCATAGGTGTCGGCGAAGGCCTGCCACTCCAGCGCCACGTTGGCCGGCGCCGCGAAGTTGAGCAGGGTGTCGGCCGGGTCGGGGGCGGCTGCCATCAGGTCCAGCACCTTCTTGGCGGTGGCCGGCCCCACGCCGGGAATCAGCTGCAGCGCGCGAAAGCCCGCCATGCGCCCGCTCGGGTTGTGCGCCAGGCGCAGCAGCGAGAGCAGGTCCTTGATGTGGGTGCTTTCCAGGAATTTCAGGCCGCCGAACTTCACGAAGGGAATGTTGCGCCGGACCAGCTCCAGTTCCAGCGCCGCGCTGTGGGTGGCGGTGCGAAACAGCACCGCCTGGCTCTTGAGCGTCATGCCCTGTTCGCGATGCGCCAGCACGCGGTTGGCGACCCAGCGGGCCTGCTCGACCTCATCGGGGATCAGCACCAGTTGCGGCTTCTGCGAGGACGCCTTGTCGCTCCAGAGGTTCTTGTGGTGGCGCTCGGGCGCCTCGGCGATGACGGCGTTGGAGGCTGCCAGGATGGGCTGGGTGGAGCGGTAGTTCTGCTCCAGCGTGACCACCCGCGCCGGCCTGGAAAACAGCGCGGGGAAGTCGAGGATGTTGCGCACCGTGGCGCCGCGGAAGGAATAGATCGACTGCGCGTCGTCGCCCACGGCGGTGACGCCGGCGCCGTCGGGCTTCATGCGCTGGAGGATCTCGGCCTGAAGGCGGTTGGTGTCCTGGTATTCATCCACCAGCACATGGTCGAAACGTTCGCCGGCCAGGCGCGCGATTTCCTCGTCGGACAGCATGTCGGCCCAGAACAGCAGCAGGTCGTCGTAGTCCAGCACGTGCTGTTCTTCCTTGGCGTCGACGTAGCGCGAGAACAGCTCGGCCAACTGCGCCTCCCATTCCCGGCACCAGGGGAAATGCGTCTGCAGCACCTGGCCCAGGTCTTCACGGGTATTGACCGCGCGCGAGTAGATGTTCAGGCAGGTGGCCTTGAGCGGGAAGCGCTTGTCGGTGGCCGACAGGCCCATCTCGTGGCGCAGCAGCCCCATCAGGTCTTCGGAGTCGCCGCGGTCCTGGATGGTGAAGTCCTCTTCCAGCCCGATCTGCGCCGCATAGTCGCGCAGCAGGCGCGCGCCGATGGCGTGGAAGGTGCCCGACCACGGCAGCTCCGGCGGTGCCGCCGACGGCGACAGTCCCATCACCTGCCGGATCACCTGGCCGACGCGGCGGTCCATGTCGGAGGCGGCGCGGCGCGAGAAGGTCAGCAGCAGGATGCGGTGCGGATCGGCGCCGTCCAGGATCAGTTTGGCCACCCGGTGCGCCAAAGTGTTGGTCTTGCCCGAGCCGGCGCCGGCCACGATCAGCAGCGGGCTCTGCTGCGCGGCAGGCAGCTTGCTGTCGTGTTCGACGGCCGAGCGCTGCTCGGCGTTGAGCCTGGCGAAGGGATCGGCCTCGGGCACCTCGCCGGGCGGGGAGACTTCAGGTTCGGCAGGGGCGAGATCGGGTGGCATGGTCGTGTGGCGCAGGAGGCGTGAAGCGGGCAGGGCGGAAAGTCGGATACTGTATATATAACCAGTTCTGCCCGCAATATGCCCGGCGCGCTTGTTACCAAATCGCCGCAAAAAACGCCGCAGGAAAGTTGCTGTGCAGACAATCCGCCTGGCCGCCGCTTCCGGTGCAAGTGTAAGAGTTCATGTCGCCGGCGAACCTCTGCAGCAAAGCACGCTCTATCCGGCACGGCAGGCGGGAGGGCGCGGCCAGGGATGGGCCGCCTCTGCATTCTGTGGCAAACTTCGCGCTTCGCCCGTCGAAACGCGTCGGCTTGTTCTTGCCGCAATGGCAACGCCGCGCCGCATTTCATTGGCCCCTCTCTCGGAGCAATTTTGAGTCTGATAAAAAACCTGCCGTTCGAATGGCTGGTCGGCATCCGCTACACGCGCGCCGGCAAGCGCAGCGGCCGCAACAGTTTCATTTCTTTCATTTCCCTGATTTCCATGGCCGGCATCGCGCTGGGCGTAGCCGCCCTGATCGTGGTGCTGTCGGTCATGAACGGCTTCCAGAAGGAAGTGCGCGACCGCATGCTCTCGGTGCTGGCGCATATCGAGGTGTTCGACGCCTCCGGCTCCATGCGCGACTGGCAGGCCGTGGCCAAGCAGACCTTCCAGAACAAGGAAGTGCTGGGCGCGGCGCCCTACGTGGCGGCGCAGGCCATGATGACCCGCGAGGACAACGTGCGCGGCGTGCTGGTGCGCGGCGTGCTGCCTGAAGAAGAGCCCAAGGTCTCGGATGTGGCCAAGCAGATCAAGCAGGGCAGTTTCAGCTCCCTGAAGCCTGGTGAATTCAACATCGTGCTGGGCGGCGAGCTGGCGCGCGGCCTGCGCGTGGGCATCGGCGACAAGGTCACGCTGATCGCGCCGCAAGGCCAGGTGACGCCGGCCGGCGTGCTGCCGCGCCTGAAGCAGTTCACCGTGGGCGGCATCTTCGAGGCCGGGCACTACGAGTTCGATTCGTCGCTGGCCTTCATCCAGATCCAGGACGCCGAGACCCTGTTCCGCCTCGACGCCCCCACCGGCGTGCGCCTGCGCATCCGCGACATGCTGCAGGCGCCGCAGGTGACCCAGCAGCTGGCCAATACGCTGACCGGCGACCTCTACCTGCGCGACTGGTCGCAGCAGAACAGCAACTGGTTCGCCGCGGTCAAGACCGAGAAGCGCATGATGTTCATCATCCTGACGCTGATCATCGCCGTGGCCGCCTTCAACCTGGTGTCCACGCTGGTGATGACGGTGACCGACAAGCAGGCCGACATCGCCATCCTGCGCACGCTGGGCGCATCACCGGCCTCGATCATGAAGATCTTCGTGATCCAGGGCGCGCTGGTGGGCCTGATCGGCACTGCCATCGGCGTCGGCCTGGGCGTGGCGGTGGCACTGAACATCGACGTGGTGGTGCCGGCCATCGAGCGCGCCTTCCATGTGCAGTTCCTGCCCAAGAGCATCTATGTGATTTCCGAACTGCCGTCCGACCTGATCTGGTCAGACGTCTACACCATCGGCGGCGTGGCGGTGGTGCTGGCCTTCCTGGCGACGCTGTACCCGAGCTGGTCGGCCGCGCGCGTCAAACCGGCGGAGGCGCTGCGCTATGAGTGATGCGATGAATACCAACAATGAAGTAGTGCTGGCCGCGCGCGGCCTGGGCAAGACCTTCACCCAGGGCAAGTACTCGGTGAAGGTGCTGGGCGGCATCGACATCGACGTGCGCCGCGGCGAGCAGGCGGCCATCGTCGGCGCCTCCGGTTCCGGCAAGTCGACCTTGCTGCACCTGCTGGGCGGGCTGGATACGCCCAGCAGCGGCTCGGTCACGCTGCTGGGCAAGGATTTCGCCAGCCTGGGCGAGTCGGCGCGCGGCGAGCTGCGCAACAAGACCCTGGGTTTCGTCTACCAGTTCCACCACCTGCTGCCCGAGTTTTCGGCGCTGGACAACGTCGCCATGCCGCTGATGATCCGCCGCATGAAGCGCGACGAAGCCCAGGCCCAGGCGCGCGAGATGCTGACCCGGGTCGGCCTGGAGTCGCGCGTGACGCACGTGCCGGGCGAGCTCTCCGGCGGCGAACGCCAGCGCGTGGCGCTGGCGCGCGCGCTGGTCACGCGACCGGCCTGCGTGCTGGCCGACGAGCCCACCGGCAACCTCGACCGCGGCACCGCCGACAAGACCTTCGAGCTGATGATCGAACTGTCGCAGACGCTGGGCACGGCTTTCGTGATCGTGACCCACGACAACGACCTGGCCGCGCGTTGCGGGCGGGTGCTGCGCCTGTCGGACAAGGGGCTGCAGCAGGACTGACATCCCGGCAAGCCGGGTAACTTCAATCGCGACGGGGGGAGCGATGCATACAACAACGATCAGGCGGGCGGCGCTGGCCGCCATGCTGGTTTGCAGCCTGGACGCCGGGGCTGAGGTTTTTCGCGTGCAGGTGCCGGCGCAATACGCCGACAACGCGCCGGTGGTGGAGAGCGTGCGCGATCAATGCGCGGTCGAAGACATGGTGGGCAATTACGTCTTTCGCCATGTCTCCAGGAAGTATCCGGATGCCTTGCAGGTATCGGACCCGGCCGAGCTGGATAAAGGTCGCGTGCTCAAGCTGACCATCCTGTCCGTGCAAGGCGTGGGCGGCGGCGGCTGGAGCGGATCCAAGGCCATCCTGGTGCGCGGCGACCTGATGCAGGACGGGCAGGTCGTGCGCACTTCGGTGCAGCGCGACCATTCGCGCGGCGGCATGCTGGGCGGGATGCGCGGCACCTGCGCGATTCTCGAAATCGTGGCCGAGTCGCTGGGCAAGCAGTTCACCGCCTGGCTGGGCGTGATGGAGGGGGCGCTGCCGCCAGGCACTGCAGCCGCGCCTGCGCCCAGGCCTGAAACCGTCCCCGCCGTGGCCGAAACACCGGTCGCGGGCGGCAATGCGCAATCAGCGCCATAATGTCGGCTTGCGCCCATGCCTCACGCAGGACAATCCCTTTTATTAGTTGAGTAGCACAAGATCATGATGAATACCCGCCAATGGCTAGAAACGCTGGTCGGCTTTGACACCACCAGCCGCAATTCCAACCTCGAGCTGATCGCCACCCTGCGCGACAGCCTGGAGCAGCAGGGCATCAAGTCCTGGCTGGCCCACAACAAGGAAAAGACCAAGGCCAACCTGTTTGCCACGCTGCCGGCCACGGCCGGCGCCAATGCCGGGACCACCGAAGGCGGCATCGTGCTGTCAGGTCACACCGACGTGGTGCCGGTGGACGGCCAGAAGTGGGATACGGATCCGTTCAAGCTGGTCGAGAAAGACGGCGCCCTGTTCGCCCGCGGCAGCTGCGACATGAAGGGCTTCATCGCCACCGCAATGGCGATGGTGCCGGAATACATCGCCATGCCGCGCGCCAAGCCGCTGCACCTGGCGTTTTCGTACGATGAAGAGATCGGCTGCATCGGCGCTCCGGTGATGCTGGAGGAAATCGTCAAGCGCGGCATCAAGGTCGACGGCTGCGTGGTGGGCGAGCCGACCAGCATGAACGTGGTGGTGGCGCACAAGGGCATCAACGTGTTCGCCTGCAAGGTGCACGGCAAGTCGGCCCACTCCTCGCTGACCCCGCAGGGCTGCAACGCCATCGAGCACGCGGCGCGCCTGATCTGCGCGATTCGCGACTTCGCCGACGGCTACAAGGCGAACGGCCCGTACGACCAGTTCTTCGACGTGCCGTTCACCACCATGACGACCAACCAGATCCGTGGCGGCATCGCGGTCAATACCATCCCCGAGCTGTGCGAATTCACCTATGAGTTCCGCAACCTGCCGGGCATGACCGTGGCCGACATCCAGGCCCGTATCGACGCGTACGTCAAGGACGTGCTGTTGCCCAAGATGCGCGCCGAGTTCGCCGACGCCCGTATCGAGATCGACAACTTCGCCGGCAGCCCGGCGCTCGAAGCGGTCGAGCAGGCGGCGATCACCGAGCTGGTGCGCGCGCTGACGGGCGACCGCGAGACCCGCAAGGTGGCCTACGGCACCGAGGCCGGCCTGTTCCAGAAGATCGGCATCCCGACCATCGTCTGCGGCCCCGGCGACATCGGCAACGCCCACAAGCCCAACGAGTTCGTGACCTTGGTGCAGATGGAGCGCTGCGAGCAGTTCCTGCGCAAGCTGGGCAAGTCGCTCGAAGCGGTCTGATCGGCCCGGGCCGCAAGGCCCGGCGCTTACAAGGCTCAGGAAAAAAGGACGCAAGGGATTGCGTCCTTTTTGTTTGCATCATGCGGGTTTGTGCTGTCTCGGGTTAAATTCGGTTTGCGCGATTCTTTACTCATGTTAAGAGTTGCAAGCCGCTGTTAAACGGTAAACTCCCGCTTCTGGCCCCGGTCCGAAACCGGGTATGCTGCACAAAAACAATACGCTTCGGGGGAAGCATGCCAAATCGACAATGGCATAGGCGCCCTTGGTGCGTGCGCCGGCGCTTCAAACCGGCGAATTGATCGGATCTTCCAGGTTCACGCCATACCAGCAAGCACATGTGGGTCGATACGCACTGTCATCTCGACGCCGGGGAATTCGGCGGCAACTCCGCCTGCGTCGCCGATGACGCGGCGCGGGCAGGCGTGCGCGCGATCGTGATCCCGGCCATTGCCCGGGTGAACTTCGGCGCCGTGGCGCAGCTGGCGCGCGAGGTCGGCAACGGCGTCTATGCCCTGGGCATCCATCCGCTGTACGTGCCGACGGCCAGGGAGTCCGATCTTCAGGCGCTGCGCAGCGCCATCGAGGCGGCGCTGGACGATCCGCTGTTCGTCGGCATCGGCGAGATCGGGCTCGATTTCTTCGTGCCGGCGCTCAAGGAGGCGCCGCTGCGCGAGAAGCAGGAGTTCTTCTTCGCCGAGCAGCTGAAGCTGGCGCGCGACTTCAATCTGCCGGTGCTGCTGCACGTGCGCCGCTCCCAGGACATCATCCTCAAGCACCTGCGCCGCATCCGCGTGCCGGGCGGCATCGCCCACGCCTTCAACGGCAGTTTCCAGCAGGCGCAGACCTTCGTCGAACTGGGCCTGCACCTGGGCTTCGGCGGCGCCATGACGTTTGCGCGTTCGCTGCAGATCCGCCGCCTGGCGGCCGAGCTGCCGCTGTCGTCCATCGTGCTGGAGACCGACGCGCCCGACATCTCGCCGGCCTGGCGCCATCCCGAGGCCAACACGCCCGACCAGATCCCGCGCATCGGCGAGGTGCTGGCCGAGCTGCGCGGCATGCCGCTCCATGAGGTCGCAGCTGTCACTTCCGCCAATGCCCTGGCCGCCTTGCCGCGGCTGGCCACTTCCGGATTGAGCCTCTGATGCGCAGTCTGATCATCGGTTTTGCCATCGGCGTGGGATTGCTGCAGATGCAGCCGCAGTTGCCCGGCATCGAATGGTATGCGGCCGGGCTGACGCTGGCGGCGCTGCTGGGCTTCACCGCCTGGAAATTCTGGCAACCCTTCCTGCGCGTGCCCTTGCTGCTGACCTGCGGCGCCTGGCTGGGCTTTCTGTGGGCGGGCGCTTTCGCCTTGTACTACCTGGACCAGGAACTGCCGGCCGCATGGGAGGGCAGGGACATCACGGTGATCGGCACGGTCGCCGACCTGCCGGACCGCAACGAGAACGGCGTGCGCTTCCGCTTCGACGTCGACCACGTGGAGCTGCAGGGCGCGGTCAAGCCGCCGGTGCCGCCCCGCCTGGCGCTGGCCTGGTACGGCAACCGCCGCTTCCAGGCGCCGGTCGAGGATGGCGAGCAGGCCGCGCCGGCGCGCATCCTGGTGCCCGACGTCAGTCCCGGTTCGCGCTGGAAGCTCACGGTGCGGCTGAAGCGTCCGCACGGCAACGCCAATCCCGACGGTTTCGACTACGAGGTCTGGCTGCTGCAGGATGACGTGCGCGCCACCGGTTACGTGGTCGGTGCTGCCGCCCCGGTGCGGGCGCCGGAAAGCGCGACCAACCGGCGCCTGGAGGAATTCGTCTGGACACCCTCCAACGCCGTCGAGTACGGTCGCGGCTGGCTGCGCGACCGCATCTTCGCGGCGTTGCCGGGAGAACCCTATGCGGCGGTGATTGCGGCCCTGGTCATGGGCGACCAGCGCGGCATCACCCAGGCCGACTGGAGCATTTTCAACCGCACCGGCGTGGGCCACCTGGTGGCGATCTCCGGCCTGCACATCACCATGCTGGCCGCGCTGTTCGGCGGGCTGGCCAGCTGGCTGTGGCGGCGTTCCTTCTTCACCGGCGCGCAGCTGCCGCTGTTGCTGCCGGCGCAAAAGGTGGCGGTGCTGGCCGGCATGCTGACGGCGGTCCTGTACGTGCTGCTGGCGGGATTCGGCGTGCCGGCGCAGCGTACCCTGTACATGCTGGTCGTGGTCGGCATCGCCTTCTGGCGCGGCCGCATCCTGCGCGTGTCGGTTGTGCTGTGCCTGGCGCTGGGGCTGGTGCTGCTGCTGGACCCGTGGTCGCTGCTGTGGCCGGGGTTCTGGCTGTCCTTCGGCGCGGTGGCGCTGCTGCTGTACGGCACGGTCGGGCGCATGCAGCCGCGCCATTCGATGGCGGCCGCCGCCAGCCGGCAGTGGTGGCAGAAGCTGTGGGTGGCGATCAAGGAGGGCGCGCGGGCGCAGTACATCGTCACGCTGGGCCTGGTGCCGCTGACGATGCTGCTGTTCGGCCAGTATTCGCTGGTCAGCCCGATCGCCAACGCAATCGCCATTCCGCTGGTAGGCCTGGTGATCACGCCGCTGGCGCTGCTGGGCAGCCTGATGCCGGCCCTGGTGGCGCAGTACTTCCTGCAGTTGCCGCACCAGCTGCTGGCCTGGCTGGCGGATTTCCTGCAATGGCTCAATGCCATGCCGTTCGCCGTATGGGAAACGCCGCTGCCGAGCTGGTGGATGTTCATGCTGGCCCTGGGCGGCACCTTGCTGATGCTGGCGCCGCGCGGCTGGCCGGCGCGCTGGCTGGGCCTCTTCGGCTGGCTGCCGCTGATCCTCAACGCGCCGACGGCGCCGGTGGACGGCAGCATGCGGGTGACCGCGTTCGACATTGGCCAAGGCATGGCCGTGCTGGTGGAAACGCCGACCCATCGGCTGCTGTACGACACCGGCCCGTATTACACGCCGGAGTCCGACGGCGCCACCCGCGTGATCCTGCCTTACCTGCGCTCGCGCGGCATCGACCGGCTGGACCGGGTGGTGATCTCGCACAGCGACAACGACCATTCCGGCGGCGCGTTGTCGATCTTCAAGGGGATACAGGTCGACAGCCTGTATTCCTCGCTGGCCGACGGCAGCCCGATCCTGAAGGCCGCGCCGGCGCACCGGCGTTGCGCGGCGGGCCAGTCGTGGAACTGGGACGGCATCGGCTTCACCATGCTGCACCCGACGCCGGACAGCTACAACAGCGACAAATGGAAACCCAATGCACGCAGCTGCGTGCTGAAGGTGCAGATCGGCCGCCAGTCCATCCTGCTGGCCGGCGACATCGAGGCGGTGCAGGAGGACGAGCTGCTGCACGGCGCGATGGCCGAGCAACTGCCCTCGACCGTGCTGCTGGCGCCGCATCACGGCAGCGGCACTTCCTCGACCGAGCCCTTCCTGCGGGCGGTGCATCCGGAGCTGGGGGTGTTCCAGGTCGGCTACCGCAACCGTTTCAACCATCCCAAGGCGGAGGTCTACGAGCGCTATCAGCGGCTGGGAATCCGCCGCCTGCGCACCGACGAATCCGGGGCGATCATCATGAACCTGGGCGACCAGCTGGAAGTGGCGCAATACCGCCACGCGCATCCGCGCTACTGGTACGGGCACTGAGGATGCGGAGGCTGAGGGCGGCGGGGGCATCCCGGCCGTCCTCGCCTTTTTCGCCCGCATTTCGCGATCCGGGAAAATAGCACGCTCGGGGCGCGCGGCATTTTGCTATCCTGCCGCCACAGCCTTTCCCAGCGTGTTTTCCATGAGTTTGCCCATCCTCCATTTCGCCCATGCCAACAGCTACCCGGCGGGTACCTACGGCATGTTCTTTGAACAACTGCGCCGCCACTACGACGTGCGGGCGCTGGCCATGCATGCGCACAACCCGCGCTATCCGGTCGACGACGGCTGGCGCAAGCTGACCCGCGAACTGGTCGAGGAGCTGGAAAAGAGCTATCGCGAGCCGGTGATCCTGGTCGGCCACTCCATGGGCGGCATCCTGTCGCTGATGGCCGCGCGCAAGCGCCCGGACCTGGCGCGCTGCGTGGTGCTGCTGGATTCGCCGGTGGTGGCCGGCTGGCGCGCCCAGTTGTTGCGGGCGGCCAAATTCCTTCGCTATGAGAGCAAGCGCTCGCCGGCCATGGCCTCGGTCAAGCGGCGCAACGCCTGGCCCGACATGGAGGCGGCCTATCAGCATTACGCCGCCAAGGCGATGTTCGCCGCCTGGCCGCAGCGGGTGCTGCGCGACTATGTCGAACACGGCATCGAGCCGCACGAAGAGGGCGGCGTGCGCCTGCGCTTCACCCGTGAAGCCGAAACCGCGGTCTACCGCACCATCCCGCACCATCTCGGGTGTCTTACCCGGCGGCCTTACCCGGTGCCCATCGGCTTCGTCGGCGGGACCGATTCGGTGGAATGCCGCCTGGCCGGGCTGGACGCCACCCGGCGCCTGGTGGGCACGCATTTTCGCCAGATTCCGGGCGGCCATCTGTTCCCGATGGAGTCGCCGGCGGCGGCCGCCGAGGCCGCCCACCAGATGATCGCGGAGTTGCTCAAAAGGGACGCGCGGCAGAACTAAGCCCGCCGCGCCCGGTCAAGACGGGGAGCCCCAAGCAGCCCCGGGCGCGCGGTGTTTTCCTTGTGCAAGTTTCGTCGCGGCGAGACACTTATCCGATGCGGGGATTAAAAATACGAGCGCTTTTGGGGTATAATTTGAATTTCCCGCATGTGCCGTCCGGCACTCATCTGTAATGACCAAGTTTGTATTTGTCACTGGCGGCGTCGTGTCTTCCCTCGGTAAAGGGATTGCCGCCGCGTCTCTGGCTGCGATCCTCGAATCGCGCGGCCTCAAAGTCACCCTCCTCAAGCTCGACCCCTACATCAACGTCGACCCCGGCACGATGAGCCCGCTGCAGCACGGCGAAGTGTTCGTCACCGACGACGGCGCCGAGACCGACCTCGACCTGGGCCACTACGAGCGTTTCATCTCCGCCAAGATGAAGAAGGTGAACAACTTCACCACCGGCCAGGTGTATGAATCCGTGATCCGCAAGGAACGCCGCGGCGAGTACCTGGGCAAGACCGTGCAGGTGATTCCGCACATCACCAACGAGATCCAGGAATTCATCCATCGCGGCGCCGAAGGCTATGATGTGGCGCTGGTGGAAATCGGCGGCACCGTCGGCGACATCGAGTCGCTGCCGTTCCTGGAAGCCGCGCGCCAGCTGAGCCTGCGCTCGGGCCGCAACGCCGCCGCCTTCGTGCACCTGACCCTGGTGCCGTACCTGGCCTCGGCCGGCGAACTCAAGACCAAGCCGACCCAGCACAGCGTGCAAAAGCTGCGCGAGATCGGCATCCTGCCCGACGCGCTGCTGTGCCGCGCCGACCGCCGCATCCCCGACGACGAACGCGACAAGATCTCGCTGTTCTCCAACGTCGCCGCCGATGCCGTCATTTCGGTCTGGGACGCGGATACCATCTATAAGATTCCGCAGATGCTGCACGACCAGGGTTTGGATACCATCATCTGCGAAAAACTGGGCCTGTCGCCGAAGGCGGCCGACCTGTCGATGTGGGACAAGCTGATCGACGCGCAGAACAATCCTTCGCACGAAGTGACCATCGGCATGGTCGGCAAGTATGTCGACCTGACCGAGTCGTACAAGTCGCTGACCGAAGCGCTGCGCCACGCCGGCATCCATACCGGCAGCCGCGTGAACATCGAATACTTGGACTCCGAAGAGATCGAGGCCAACGGCACCGACACCCTGGCCAAGTACGACGCCATCCTGGTGCCGGGCGGCTTCGGCAAGCGCGGCGTGGAAGGCAAGATCGCCGCCGCCCGCTACGCCCGTGAAAATCAGGTGCCTTACCTGGGCATCTGCCTGGGCATGCAGGTGGCGCTGCTGGAATACGCGCGCAACAAGGCGGGCCTGGCCAAGGCCAACTCGACCGAGTTCGATCCGGAAACCGAACAGCCGGTCGTCGCGCTGATCGACGAGTGGCAGAACCACGACGGTCGTGTCGAGCGCCGCGACGCCAACTCGGATCTCGGCGGCACCATGCGCCTGGGGGCGCAGACCTGCTCGGTGAAGCCGGGTACGCTGGCAGCTGAAATTTATGGGGATAGCGTGACCGAGCGTCACCGCCATCGTTACGAAGCGAACAATTTTTATCTCGGCCGCGTGGAAGAGGCCGGCATGGTCGTGTCGGCGCGTACGCCGTCCGAAGACCTGTGCGAAATCATGGAACTGCCGCGCACCGGCGAGAACGCCCACCCGTTCTACATCGGCGTGCAGTATCACCCGGAGTTCAAGTCGACCCCGCGTGACGGCCATCCGCTGTTCATTTCGTACATCCGTGCCGCGCTGGCTCACCACGACGCAGCCGCAAAGGGCAAAGCATGAAACTCTGCGGTTTTGAGGTCGGCCTCGACCAGCCGTTCTTCCTGATCGCCGGCACCTGCGTGATCGAGTCCGAGCAGATGGCGCTCGACACCGCCGGCACCCTGAAGGAAATCACCGGCGAACTGGGCATCCCGTTCATCTACAAGTCCTCCTTCGACAAGGCCAACCGTTCCTCGGGCAGCTCGTTCCGCGGACTGGGCATGGAGAAGGGCCTGGAGATCCTGGCCAAGGTGAAGAAGGAAATTGGCGTGCCGGTGCTGACCGACATCCACGAGATCGACGAGATCAAGCCCGTCGCCGCCGTGGTCGACGTGCTGCAGACCCCGGCCTTCCTGTGCCGCCAGACCGACTTCATCCGTGCCTGCGCGCAGTCGGGCAAGCCGGTCAACATCAAGAAGGGCCAGTTCCTGGCGCCGCACGACATGGTCAACGTGATCGACAAGGCCCGCGCTGCCGCCAAGGAAGCCGGCCTGCCGACCGACCAGTTCATGGCCTGCGAGCGCGGCGTGTCCTTCGGTTACAACAACCTGGTGTCGGACATGCGCAGCCTTGCCATCATGCGTGAGACCGGCGCCCCCGTGGTGTTCGACGCCACCCACTCGGTGCAGCTGCCGGGCGGGCAGGGCACGTCTTCGGGCGGTCAGCGCGAGTTCGTGCCCGTGCTGGCGCGCGCGGCGATTGCCACCGGCGTGTCGGGCGTGTTCATGGAAACCCACCCGAACCCCGCAGAAGCCAAGTCGGACGGTCCCAATGCCGTGCCGCTGGCGCGCATGAAGGATTTGCTGGGCACGATGATCGACCTCGATCGGATCGTGAAAAAAGCGGGCTTCCTGGAAAACAACTTTTCCTGATCGCACCTGAAACGGCTGCCGCCCGGCGGCCGTTTCGTCATGGGAAGGGCCAAAAGCCCGTCCGCCGCCGGACCTGGGTTGCCGGTCCCCCAAGGCCCATGACGCCGACAATTTTTAAAACCTCGATGGAGATGTGGAATGAGTGCAATCGTTGATATTATCGGCCGCGAAGTGATCGACTCGCGCGGCAATCCCACCGTGGAATGCGACGTGCTGCTGGAGTCGGGCGTGCTGGGCCGCGCCGCCGTGCCGTCGGGCGCATCCACCGGTTCGCGCGAGGCGATCGAGCTGCGCGACGGCGACAAGAGCCGTTACTTCGGCAAGGGCGTGCTGCAAGCCTGCGAGAACATCAATACCGAGATCTCGGAAGCCATCATGGGCCTGGACGCCAATGAGCAAGCCTTCCTGGACCGCACCCTGATCGACCTGGACGGCACCGAAAACAAGAGCCGCCTGGGCGCCAACGCCATGCTGGCGGTGTCGATGGCCGTGGCCAAGGCCGCCGCCGAAGAATCGGGCCTGCCCCTGTACCGCTATTTCGGCGGCAGCGGCTCGATGCAGATGCCGGTGCCGATGATGAACGTCATCAACGGCGGCGCACACGCCGACAACAACCTGGACATCCAGGAATTCATGATCATCCCGGTGGGCGCACCGAGCTTCCGTGAAGCCCTGCGCTACGGCGCCGAGGTGTTCCACACCCTGAAGAAGATCCTGCACGACCGCGGCCTGGCCACGTCGGTGGGCGACGAAGGCGGCTTTGCGCCCAACGTCTCCAGCCACGAAGAAGCCATCAAGCTGATCATCGAAGCGATTGAAAAGGCCGGCTACGAGCCGGGCACCCAGATCGCCCTGGGCCTGGACTGCGCCGCTTCCGAGTACTACAAGGACGGCAACTACCACCTGGCCGGCGAAAACATGGTGCTGACCCCGGCGCAGAAGACCGGCCTGCTGGCATCGTGGTGCGACAAGTACCCGATCATCAGCATCGAAGACGGCATGGCCGAGAACGACTGGGCCGGCTGGAAGCTGCTGACCGAAACCCTGGGCAAGAAGGTGCAGCTGGTGGGCGACGACCTGTTCGTCACCAACACCAAGATCCTGAAGGAAGGCATCGACAAGGGCATCGGCAACTCGATCCTGATCAAGATCAACCAGATCGGCACCCTGACCGAGACCTTCGCCGCCATCGAAATGGCCAAGCGCGCCGGCTACACCGCCGTGATCTCGCATCGCTCGGGCGAAACCGAAGACTCGACCATCGCCGACATCGCCGTGGGCATGAACGCGCTGCAGATCAAGACCGGTTCCATGTCGCGTTCGGACCGCATGGCCAAGTACAACCAGCTGCTGCGTATCGAAGAAGACCTGGGCGACATCGCCACCTACCCGGGCCGCGCTGCGTTCTATAACCTGAAGTAAAAGCATGGCGGCGCCTTGCCCGGATCCCGGGCGATGCGCCGCGCTGAGAGCTCCCGGCTATGCGCCTGATCATTCTTTGCCTGTCCCTGTTGCTGGTGCTGATCCAGTATCCGCTTTGGCTGGGCAAAGGTGGCTGGTTCAAGGTCTGGGAGCTTGATCGCCAGGTCCAGCAGGCGCGCAAGAAGAACGATGAGCTCAAGGAGCGCAACGACAAGCTGGCCTCCGAAGTCGACGACCTGAAGCAGTCCAAGGGCGCGGTCGAGGAGCGTGCGCGTTTCGAGCTGGGCATGATCAAGCAGAACGAAGTCTTCATCCAGGTGCTCGACGGCGCCTCGGGCAAGCCGTTCGCTTCGCCCAATCCGAATCCCTACATGCCTGGTTCCGGCCAGCCCAACAGCGTCTCGGTGCCTGCTGTGGCGCCGCCTTCGGCTGCTGCCGGCGAGGCGCCCAAAACCGGCCGCTAGGCGATACTGCGACGGCATGGCCGGCATGCGCCGGATATGCTGTCCTGTCCTTTTTTCAATTCCTTTCCAGTTTCCGAGCCGAATGTCCATCGATACGCCGCTGTCGCTGTTCGGCCTCTCCACCACGCCGCTGGAGCTGCTGTCCTTCCTGCTGTCGGTGCTGACGGTCTGGCTGAACATCCGCCAGAACCATTGGGCCTGGCTGTTTTCCATCCTCGCCTCGCTGCTGTATGCCGCCGTGTTCGCCGATGCGCGCCTGTATGGCGACGCCGGCCTGCAGTTCGTGTTCGTGGCGGTGTCGGTATGGGGCTGGTACCAGTGGCTGCGCGGCGGCGACCAGCATCGCCCGCTGCAGGTGTCGCGCCTGGCGCGCTCCGGCTGGCTGGTGATGGCCGTGGCCTGGGCGGCGGGTTTCTTCGTGCTGTCGTGGTTCCTGCATCGCTATACCGACACCGACGTGCCGCATATGGATGGCTTCCTTACCGCGGGCAGCCTGGTGGGGCAGTTCCTGCTCTCGCGCAAGAAGATCGAAAACTGGCTGGTGTGGATCGCGGTGGATGTGCTCTACGTCGGCCTGTACCTGTACAAGCACCTGACGCTGACCGCCATGCTGTACGCGCTCTTCGTGGTGATGGCCGCGGCCGGCTGGCGCAGCTGGCGGCGCTCGCAAAGCCAGGGCCGGGACGCGGTTCCGGCCTGACCCAGGGCTGATCCGGCTCGCCTGCAGCGGACAGGGCGAAAGGCGGAACAGGGATGGCAGCGGGAGAGGGCGAAGATGCCCCTCAGGCTGCCGGCAGGGCGTCCGGCGCCGGCGGGTCGGCGAACACGATGCGGTTCTTGCCGGCGTTCTTGGCCCGGTACAACGCCACGTCGGCGCGCTTGAGCAGCTCGGCCTGGCTCTCGCCCTTGTAATGCACGGCCACGCCGGCGCTGAAGGTGATCAGCAGGCGCTGGCTCTCATGCATGAAGATGCGCTTGGTCAGCTCGCGCTGCACGCGGGTGATGATCTGCACGGCGTCTTCCGGATTGGTTTCCGGCATCAGCACCAGGAACTCTTCGCCGCCAAAGCGCGCGATCACATCCAGCTTGCGCAGCGTTTCCTTGATGACCTTGACCATGTGGATCAGCACTTCGTCGCCGGTGGCGTGGCCATGGGTGTCGTTGATGCGCTTGAAGTCGTCCAGGTCGAGCAGGGCGATGCACAGCGGCGTCTCGCGGCGCTCGGCATTGGTGATCTCGCGGTCCAGCGACTCGTCCATGCCGCGCCGGTTCAGGCTGCCGGTGAGCTGGTCCTCGCGCACCAGCTCGCCCATCTGCACCAGCTGGTTTTCCAGCGCATGGATGCGGGCTTCGGCCTTTTCCACTTCCTGGCGCGCGCCTTCCATGGCGTCGCGCGAGCGGGTCGCTTCTTCCTGCGCGGTCTGGGTTTCGCGCATGATCTCGTTCAAGACCGAGTTCAGGTCGGCGATGTTGCCGGCCTGGCTGATCTGCTGCGAGAAGCCGCTGATGGTCTTCTGGTAGTTGTCGGTGGTGGAGACCATCGCCGACAGGCGGTCGACGAAGGTCAGCATCATGTTCTTGACCACCACCTTCTCTTCGGACAGGGTGTTCTTCAGCAGGCCCTGCTTGTAGATCACTTCCTTCAGGTTCTTGGTGGCATCGGCCAGCGAGGTCTGGCTGATCGGGCCGGTGATCAGGGTCTGCACCGTCTCGATCTGGCTCGACAGCCACGACCCCTGTTCCAGCAGGCCGTTGATGTTTTCCAGCAGCAGCTGGAACAGGCGCATCAGCAGTTCCTGCTGCTGCGCCATGTCGTCGGTCTTGAGTTCGATCTGGAAGCTGAGCTGCTTGATGCGGGCGATGACCTCGTTCATGGCCTGCTCGGAGAAGGCCATCTTGATGTCCTGGCCGTTCGAGCGGGATTCGTTGGCCAGCTCCGGCGCGTTCTCCAGCAGCGAGGGCAGGTTGAACACCAGCACCCGCGCCAGCACCTCGCGCAGCATCTTTTCCTTCTTGCTGTCGCGGATGAACTGGCGCTCCAGGTCGACCGGCACCAGTTCTCCGTGCGGCACGATGGGACGGCTCTGCCAGTTCAGCTCGGCGAACTCGGTGAGCTGGCGGTCGTATTCCATCCAGTCGCCGTTTTCCTGCGCGCGCACCAGGCGCGTGCCCAGCAGGCCGTTCTCGCCCGGCTGCTTGGCCAGCTTGGCGGCGAACCCCGCCAGCACCGCTTCCGTGCTCAATGCGGGCAGCTCGTCGCCCTGGATTTCTTCGTAGGCGATGCGATAGGCCTCCGGGGTCGGGGCGATGCGGCGGGTGCCGAGGCGTTGAAAGGCCTCGCGAGCGATTTCGACGGGCGTGAGCGTGGACGATTTCTTGGACATGCCGGCTGACAATGTTGTTTGCTTCTTCGTATCAAAGCGACACGGGGAGTTCTGTTTCTTGTAACGGCCGCAATGCGCGCCGCTTGAGTCATGCCGCTTTCCATCTCCTCCCCGGGTACGGCGCGGCCTGTTCGGGCCGCTCTCGGGCGACTCGAAAAATGTCGAATCATTTTACGTCAAGCGTTTTCGCCGTGAGTGCTTTTTAAAGCGGGAACAGAGAGGGAAAAGCCCGCAAACAGGGGCTTGGGAGAGAGTGTCTCTTTTATTCCACCAGGTCGTTCTTGAGCGCGTAGTGGGTGAGTTCGGCGTTGTGGCGCATCTTCATCTTGGCCAGCACGCGCGAGCGGTACATGCTGATGGTCTTGACCGACAGCAGCAGTTCGGCGGCGATGTCGCTGACGGTCTTGCCGGAGGCGATCATGACCATGGTCTGGTACTCGCGGTCGGACAGGGTTTCGTGCAGCGGCGTGTCGTGGTCGAAGCCGATCTGGTTGGCCAGTTCCTGCGCCAGAGAAGGGCTGATGTACTTGCGGCCGGCGGCCGCCTGGCGGATCGCGGCGAGCATTTCCGACGGCGCCACCTGCTTGTTCAGGAAGCCGGCCGCGCCGGCCTTGAGCGCGCGGATCGCGTACTGGTCTTCGCGGTGGATGGACAGCACCAGCACCGGCAGCTTGGGCTGTTCCTTGCGGATCTGCTTGAGGATGTCGATGCCGTTGCGGTCGGGCAGGATGATGTCCAGCAGCATCACGTCGCCGTTGCCCACGCGGGCCAGCTTGATCGCTTCCAGCGCGTTGGCGGCATTGCCGGCCACGACGATGTCCTTGGTGCCGGCGCAGATCTGGCGCAGGCCTTCACGCACGATGGCATGGTCGTCGGCGATCAGGACTTTGATGGCTGCGGTGGCTTTTTTGCTCATGGACGGGATGCGTCGATCCTCTCTGTGTTGCGAGCCGGTATTCTATAGCGTTCGCTCAGCGAGCGACAGGCGCGACGACCGTGATCGTCGTGCCTTTTCCCTGTACGGTGTCGAGCTGCAGGGTTCCCTGCAGCGCCTGCGCGCGCCGCCGCATGTTGCCCAGGCCGCTGCCGTTGCGGGCCGCCGAGGCGAGGTCGAAGCCGCGCCCGTCGTCCTCGATGCGCAGCGTGAGCACGTCGCCCTGGCGTTCTACGGTGATGAGCGCATTCTCGGCATGCGCGTACTTGGCGACGTTGCTCAAGGCCTCCCGCACGATGCGAAAGAGCGTGATCACTTCGAATTCGCCCAGCTCGTCCAGGCCGTCGCCGCAGCGCTGGCGGCAGACGATGCCGGTCTGGCGGGTGAACATGCGGCTTTGCCATTGCAGCGCTTCAGCCAGGCCGAATTCCACGATGGGCGGGCACAGGTCGTCGATGATCCCATGCATGGCGTCGCCGGCCTCGTCGATCAACTGCTCGGCATAGCGCGCCTGCTCCAGCGGCTGCTCCGGTCCTTGCGCGCGCGCCAGGCTTTCGCGCAGCAGGCCCAGCGCCATCTTGATGCCGGTCAGGTGGGCGCCGAGTTCGTCATGCAGGTCGCGGGCGATGCGCGCGCGTTCTTCTTCGCGGACTTTTTCGGCCAGGGGCAGGGCTTCCGGATGACGGTCGCCGGAGATGATGTCATGAGGCATGTCGGGCGTGGCAGGCAATGGAAAGGGCCAATGATATCCGGCAAGCCGGGCCCGGTCATCAGGCAGGTGCAAAGAGCGCAAAGGGCGGGCCGGCGGCGCAGGCAGCGGAATTGCGCGGGACAATCGATTGCGGAATAGAAATTTTACGCAGAGGGCTTCCCTTCATCAGAATCTTGGTGCTATAATTTCATTTTTCGCGGCTGTAGCTCAGCTGGATAGAGTACTTGGCTACGAACCAAGGGGTCGTGGGTTCGATTCCTGCCAGCCGCACCAGATATAAAGGGTCCATCGCAAGATGGGCCCTTTTGTCTTTTCTGCCTTCCGTTTTTCCTTCCCCTCCCTGCATTTCCGTGCTGCCCTCGTGACGTTCATGTCGGGGCGGGCCGGCCTTTCTTGCGCCGGATTGATGTTTTTTCGACAGCTGTAAAGAAAAAGCTGCAAGAGGCGAGGCCTTGCGCAGGCACGGATAAATTGGTCCGGCTTATTAACTGCCGGCTAGTTCTTCGTATCAGCAGATAATTTCAACTAATTGTCGTTATCGCCCCAAAGCCACACTCGCGCGGCTGCTTATTGACGAAAAATAAACGCTTGCTTATGCTCCGTCTCGATCGGCAGCAGCGATTGTTTTCTCGCCGTTTAGTTTCAGCTTCTCTTCAATTTTCTCCTTCATTCAATAAAAAAGGACATCCCATGTGGCCTCAGCTTGCGCGATTCGCAACCCTTTTGCTGGCGTCGGCATTGATTCTCAGCGGCTGCGCCAGCCGTGCTCCGGCTGTGAACCCCGATGCCTCGGTCCAGCCTGAGGCCCGTGACTACCGCATCGGCCCCGGCGACACGCTCAACATCATCGTCTGGCGCAATCCCGAAGTGTCGCTGGTGGTCCCGGTTCGTCCGGACGGCAAGTTCTCGACCCCGCTGGTGGAAGACATCGCGGCCAGCGGCAAGACCGCGACCGCGCTGGCGCGTGAAATCGAGACGTCCCTCGCCAAGTTCATCCAGGATCCGGTGGTGACGGTGGTCGTCACCAACTTCGTCGGCACCTACTCCGAGCAGATCCGCGTGATCGGCCAGGCGGCCAAGCCGCAGGCGCTGCCTTACCGCAAGGAGATGTCGCTGCTGGACGTGATCATCGCAGTCGGCGGCACCACCGAATTCGCGGCCGGCAACAAGGCCAACGTGATCCGCAATGTCGACGGCCAGCAAAAGCGCATCGCCGTTCGCCTGGACGACCTGATGAAAGACGGCGACATCTCGGCCAACATGACCATGCGCCCGGGCGACATCCTGGTGATCCCCGAAAGCATCTTCTGATCCCGACCGGTTTTCGGACATGAAAAACGCCACAGCAATGTGGCGTTTTTTTTCGTCTGCCGCGCAGGGAAGAAGCGCAGTCAATCGGCCTTTTTCGGCGCGCGCGGAACGATGGCGAACTGCGGCCCGAGTCCGTAATCGGGCTTGACCGAGCGCTTCATGAACAGCTCCCAGGCAGCAGCGGCCCCGGCCGCCTCGCCGTCGACGCCATAGGCCAGCGCCGGTTGCAGGTTGGACGGGAAGCCGGTGGCCTCGGCCGAATAGCCGCTCATTTCACCCGTGCGCAACTTGAGCGCGTCGGCCATGGCGGCGCCTGCGCAGGGCAGCGAGGCCAGCGTCGCCGCCTGGCTCGGATAGGTCGCCTGCAGCGACGAGGCGTAGGCCTGGTCGATGCCGGTGTAGAGCGGGGCGGTCGGCGTGGGCCGTACGTTGATGCTGTACATCGCGCCGAAGATCCAGCAGAAGCCCGGTTGCGTCATGCGCGCGACCGGAAACTTCGCCTTGTAGCGCAGCAGCGGGGCGGCGTTGGCAAATCCCAGCTCGGCGGCGCGGCCGACGGCGGAGGTGAAGAAGTCGTCCATCCACGGCGCGATGCCCAGCTTGTTGTTGTACTCGATGGCGTTGTCGACGTTGATGCCCAGGCTGTTGGCGTTCGCGTTGTTGCTGTAGTTGGCGTTGTACCAAGCGAGGTTGTTCGCCATCAGGCGCAACAGCTGCGGCTTGAGCGGGTCCTGGTCGGGGGTGATGTAGGCGGCGTCGGCGATATTGCGCAGGCTCCATGCCTGGTCGCGGACCTGGGCCCGGTGCACCAGGCCCTGTACGTTGCCGCGGTAGCCGGGGTTGGTCTTGAAGACCGCCCACAAGGTCCAGAACTGCAGTTCCTCGAGCTGGTAGTAGTCGCCGCTGAGCAGGTAGGGCAGGAAATTGAAGGCCGGCATGTGGGCCGAGTCGGCGACATTGGGATTGCTGCAATCCTGGCAGGGCGGAAACGCCTCGGACTTCCCGGTCTTCGGATTGATCGCGTCGCTCGCATGGCCCAGCAAGGTCATGTAGGGGTAGCTCTCCAGCGTCACCGGCCGGTCGGTCTTCTGGTCGCGATAGTGGATCGACCAGCTGCCGGCCAGGCTGGCGGTGCCCAGCGCGGCGTCGCGCGCGCGCCGGTCCATGCTCAGCAGCCAGGTCACGCCCCAGCCGGGGATCAGGCCGATGTCGGGGCGCCCGCCGGTGGTCGGCATGCCCGGGTTGGCGGCGCCCGACGCCATCGGCTCGGTCTTGGCGCCGTTCCAGCCGGCGCCGATGGCCCGCAGCGTCAGCTCCGAAATGAAGGTCTTGCGGTCGTAGTTCGGCACCGCCTTGGAGTCGATCAGGTAGGCGACATTGCTGCGCACGTTGACCTGCGGCGCCTCGCCCCACCAGAAGACCTTGCGCCAGCGCGCGTGGTGGTAGTGGGTGAGGCCGGACCGGGCGTAGACATTGTGGCCGGCAATATCGATCAGCACATCGTAGGTGAAATTCTGCGGCGCGGCCTGGAAGGCCCAGTCGTTTTCCACCGTCGCGTCCACGCGCGTGCCGCGGCCGTCGGCGTAGTCCCGGATGGCGTAGCGCACGTGCAGGTGAGGGTGGGCGGCGCCGCGCTCGTCGAGCAGCGGCGCCGTCACCAGCCATTCGGCTGCCACCGGTCCGGCCAGCCAGCTGCGGTAGCGACCTGCCGCCAGCGCGGGCCGGGCGGCTGCGGTATAGACCTGGCCTTCCAGCATGATCCTCACCGTCGCGTCAAAGTCGGTTGCCAGCAGCCGGGCCGGCGTGAGGTTCGCGCCGGCCGGCGCCGACGACGTGGACTGCGCTCGCGCCAGCGCGAGGGTCTGCGTCTTGTTGCCGGGGAGTACTGGAAAAATTACCGACACTATCGCGTGGCGCACCGAGCCATCGGCGTGGCTGGCCTTGATATCGACCTGCAAGGGCAGCCTGCGGCCATCGGCCGTGACGCCCAACAGGCTCGCCCCGGGGCGCAGGTCGCCCGGCGCGAACACCTGCCCGAAGCTGACCGGCACCGCGTTTTGCGCCGCCGGCAAAGGGTTTTCCAGCCCGACGTCGGTCAGCGCGACGACATCGGTCGTTTGCGCCGCGGCCGGCGCATGCGACTGGAAAGCGGCGACGAGAAAGGCCAAAGACAGGATCCCCCGCTGCCGGATTTTTTGACAGAAACTCATAAAAATCACATTCTTTACATTTAAGTGTTTGATTTTTAAGTACTTTGCTTTGTGGCACGGCTGTTGCTTAGAAGGTGGCAGCAGCAAGTTTCCGAAAGTGTAATCCCTCCCCCTGACCGAGGCCTCCAAATGAAAAAAATATTGTCCTTGCTTACATCCTGCGCGGCAGCCCTGAGTTTCATGGCCGCGGCGCCCGCATCGGCGACCGTACTGACCACCCCGTGGCAATCGGCGGAATTCAGCCTGGATAGCATCGATGCCAGCCAGAACCTGAGCTTCACCGGCTTTGACTCCACGCTGGGCACCCTGATCGGCGTGGTGATCAAGTTCACCATGAGCGAAACGCTGGTCGATACCATCTACAACTTCACCAGCCACTTGGTTACCGTCGGCGTCCCCAACGGCGTATCGGCGACCTCGACCGTCACCGCCAGCGGCCCGCTGGGACTGCAAACCGTCAACCAGCTGACCACCACCCCTTACACGGGCACCATCGCAGCCGGCGCCAACAATCCGGTGACCGCTACCCTGAACGACGTGAATTCGGGGCCGTCCAGCATCAGCGGCAATCCCTCGAGCCTGGCGGCATACATCGGCGGCACCAACAGCGTGACCATCGCCGTGTCCAGCGTCGGCAGCCAGAGCGGTTCGCTGCAACCGGGCGTACTGACCGGCTATGACGGCTCTTCCCGCGGCGTGGTCTACCTGCAATACATCTACGACATCCCCGAACCTGCCTCCATCGCCCTGTTCGCGCTGGGCCTGCTGGCGCTGACCCAACTGCGTCGTCGCAAGAACTTCTGATTCCCCGGATTCAGAGGGATGCCGGTGCGCGCCGGCATCCGGGCGCCGTGCAGTGCTGATGGCGTCGCTTTATCGGAAAGAGCGGTAAAACCTGATGGCAAATACAGTGTTCACTGCATTTGCCATTTTTTACAGCCAAGCCTTTTATTAATGAATAGACAATAAAATGAAACGACTTTCTCTTGGCATCTTCTCCCTGTTTGCCGTGTTCCTTTCCGCCACGGCAGCAGCCACTCCGGTGACCATCGGTTTCGACCCGCTGACGGTTGCCGGCACCGGCTGGACCAGCATCGTGCACAACGTCTCGGCGACCGAGACGTCCTACACCGAAAGCGGCTTCGTGCTGTCGACCACCGGCAATACGCCGGGCCAGTCGGGTTTCGGCTCGGCGCACACCGGGCAGACCGACTACTACTTCGGCTCGACCAGCCTGTTCAATGACGACACCAATGGCGGCGTGACCGTGCTGAGCAAGCAAGGCGGCGGCAGCTTCTCCCTGATCTCGATGAAGATCGCGGCGATGACCAACACCTGGAGCTTCTACCCCGGCCAGGAATACGTGGTCTTCACGGGCCTGCTGGCCAGCGGAGGCACCGTGTCGCAAAGCGTGCTGCTGCTCAACAACACGAGCTTCCAGACGGTCGATTTCTCCGGCTTCACTGATGTGGTGTCGGTCAGCTGGGCCCAGGGCAGCGCTGCCACCAAGGCATTCAGCCAGTTCGACGACATCGTGGTCGACGCCAGCCCCGCCGCGCCGGTCGATGTGCCGGAGCCGGCATCGATCGCCTTGCTCGGCGTCGGCCTGCTGGCGCTGACGCGCAAGCGCGGCAAGTCCGATACGGCCGCCTGATCGGACAGCCGCCAGCTTGTTGCGACAGCGGTTCGCATGAGCTGGAGAGGATGCGCAAGCGGCTTTGCCTCTCCCGGAAATTGGGCGCCTTCGGCAACGAGGGCGCCCTTTTCATTGGCGGCTCAATGCGAGAGGGGCGGGTGGCCAGGCTGTCGGGATTCCTTACAAAGTCTTGACGATTTTTCATGGCCACTTCGTAAGTCAATGATTTTTAATAGAATTTTTTCTGGCCCGGTATTTGCTAATAAGGGTAGGAAAGCCAATTTGGCTGCCTACTTCAAGTGAATCGAGGAATGTTCATGAAAAAGAAAATCGTCTCGCTGCTGTCCGCCTTCGCCGCCACCTTCGCGCTGCTGGGGCCTGCTCCCGCATCCGCCACGGTGCTGACCACCGACTGGCAATCCGCTTCGTTCAATTTCAGCTCGGTCAATGCCAGCGCCAATCTCGCATTCGACGGCTTCAACTCCAGCCTGGGCAGCCTGATCGGCGTCGTGATCAAGTTCACGCTCAATGAAGTCCTGAACGATCGCGCGTTCAACTTCTCCGACAGCCCAGCCCAGGTCGGCGCCCCGAACCCGGTGAGCGCAACCTCCACCATTACCGCCAGCGGTCCGCTGGGCCTGACCAGCGTCAACCAGCTGACCACTCCCGGTTATACCGGCACGGTCGCAAGCGGCCTGACCACCATCGGCAGCGCCAGCCTGACCAACTTCCTGGTTGGCCCGGTGCAGCTCAACGGCAACCCGGTTTCCCTGGCCAACTACATCGGCGGCACCAACAGCGTCACCATTGCCATGACCGGTGCCGGTACGCAAAACGGCTCGCTGTCGCCGGACGTGATGACCGGCTACCTGGGAACTGCCAGCGGCATCGTCTACCTGCAGTACATCTATGCCATCCCGGAACCGGCCGCGATCGCCGTGTTCGCAATGGGCCTGCTGCTGTTGAGCGTGGCGATGTGGCGTCGTCGCCAGCAGTAAGCGGCGCGCAGGGCACAACAAAAAAGGCATCTTCGGATGCCTTTTTTCATGTCCGCGAGGTGCGGCAACGGTCCTGCGATGATTGGACGAAATGCCGCGCTAGCGCCGCCGGGCGCGCATCCAGGTGATGACCGCGGCGGCGACCTGGTCGCGCCAGTCGCGGGTCGAGAAGGTGTGATTGGCGTCGGCCAGCTCCAGGCGCTCGCTGCGCGGAGGATGCTGCAAGGCATGCCAGCGGCTGCCGGGAACGGCCAGGTCGGCGAACTCGCGCGCGGTCAGGTCGTTGCCGCAGAGGACCAGCAGCACCGGACCGCGAAAACGCTCATAGGCTTGCCGCAGCCGGTCTGGCAGCGATGGCGGGGCATCCTGGCCGGGGGCGCTGTCGGCCGCGCGCCGCAACTGGGCGATGAAGGAGCGCAGCGCGCCGGCGGCGTTGAAGCGGCCGCGCAGGATCTTGCCCCACAGCGCCTTGCTGAACAGGTGCGAGCGATAGTAGTGGCGCAGATAGGCCTGGGCCTGTCCCGACTCCGTCCTGGCCCAGGGATTGACCAGCGCCATGCCGTCGACGCGGCGGTCGTGCGCGGCATGCAGCAATGCCGCGGAAGCGCCGTCGCACAGGCCCCACAGCGTCACCCCGGCCAGGCTGGGTACCTCCTGCATGAAGTGCGTCAGGGCGCAGTCGATGTCGGCGCCGACGGACTCGAAATCGCGCTGCTCGCCCTCGCTGTCGCCCATGCCGCGAAAGTCGAAGCGCAGCACCGCGATGCCGGCCGCGGCGAAGGCGCGCGCCAGCAATGTGAATTGGCGATGGCTGCCGGCACGGTACTGGGCGCCGCCCACCAGCATCAGGATGCCTTGCGTCGGCGCCGCGGCGGGCAGGCTCAGCACGCCGACCAGCCGCTCGCCGTGGCAATCGAAGTGGCAGGCGCGCTCTTCGTAGTCGACCGCCTCCATGGAAGCTATCGCATCAGGCATCGCGAAGACCCTCCAGCGCCAGCGCGCAACTCAACTCGATCAGGGGCTGGCAGCTTGTGATCTCGGGCGTGGACCAGAATGCCGGTCCGGCTACCTGGTGCAGGCGCGCCGGCGCCTGCCGCGCGTGCCATTGCTCGAGTACCGCGCTCTGGGCGGGAGCGGGCGGGGCGTCGGCATCGCGCACCACCTCCAGCCAGTGGCAGGGAATGGGCGGCGGCGTCAGCGCCGATGCCTGCAGCGCGTCGATGGCATGCGCCAGCGCCGGATTGAGGTCGTAGCCGGCGATTTCCAGCATCTGTCCGGCCTCCAGCTGCGCGCGCAGGTCCTTCACGCCGCCGGCGGGAGCGCCCTGGCCATGCGCGCCGGTCAGTCCGGCGGCCAGGCGCAGGCGCAGGAACTGGGTCATGAAGGATTTTCCGTCGAGCACCGGGTTCCACAGCAGCAGCGCATCGACTTCATGCGGCTGCATGCGCGCCACGTCCAGCGCCAGCAGGGCGCCCAGGCGCAGGCCCCAGAGCCCGACCGGGGCCTGCAGCTGCGAGCGCAGCCAGCGCAGCGCCAGCAAGACGTCCGCCTGCCATTGGGGCCAGGTGGCATCGCCGCTGTCGCCGCTGCTGTCGCCGCAGCCGAGAAGATCGATCACCAGCACGCCGAACCCGGCCTCGGCCAGCGCCGCAGCCTGCAAGGATGCCATGCGGCGGCTGCGGTTCATTTCCTCGGCAAACGGCTGCACATAGACGAAACCGCCGCGGCAAGCGCGCCCGGGCGCCGGCGCGTGATACAGGCAGAAGCGCGCTCCCGGCGTCGCCGGCAGGAACATCGGCAGCATCGACGATCGCGGCAGGCGTCCGGCTTGCCCGCTCATCGTCCCAGCTTGCGGTCGACGAAGGAGGCCAGGCTGCCCACCGTCTCGAACAGGGCGGCGTCGATCTCCTCATCGTCGATGCTGATGCCGTAGCGTTCTTCCAGCGCCGTGAGGATGTGGATCACCGCCGCCGAGTCGAGTTCGGCGACGCTACCTAGGAGCGGCGAGCCGGCCTGGAGTTCGGCGGCCCTGGACCCCAGGCCCAGGGTTTCACCCAGCAGCGTCTTGATGTCTTCGATGGTATGCATGGTGCGACCGGGGATGGTTACAGTTTCTTCAGGAGGGCCTTGGCCTCGTCGCTCTGCGGGAAGGGCTTGTTGCTGGCCAGGAGCTTTTCCAGCTCGCTGCGCGCACGCGCCTTGTCCCCCGACTGCAGCAGCGCCAGCACCAGGTGATAGTGGATATCCAGCGCCTCCGGCGCGGCGGCGACCGCCTTCTGCAACAGCGGCAGGCCGCGCTCGACATTGCCTTTCTCCACCAGCATCCAGCCCAGCGTGTCGATCACCGGCGCACTGTCGCCGGCGGCGGCATAGGCCTTCTCGGCGGTTTCCAGCGCGCGCGGGTCATGCTCCTGCTGGTAGGCCCAGGCCAGGTTGTTGAGGGCGCCGGCGTTGTTGGGTTGCTGGCGCAGGGCTTGCTGGTAATGCTCGATGGCAGCCTTGTTCTGCTTTTGCGCCAGATAGCTTTCACCCAGATACAGGTGCAGGGCGACGTCGTTGGGGTGGGCCTTGAACCACTGCGCCGCCAGCGCCTCGGCTTCCCGGTTCTTCCCGGACAGCATCAGCGAGCCGTGCAGCTTCATCAGCAGGCGCACGTTCTGCCTGTCGCCTTCGTAGGCCTTCTCGAAGGCCTTGGCAGCCAGGTCCGGCTGCTTCTGGAAGGCCTGGATATTGCCTTCCAGCTCGTAGCCGATCAGCGCCTGCGACGGCTGCTTCTGCATCTGCCGCGCGACCGTCAGCGCCTTCTGGTTGTCGCCGCTCTGCGTGTACAGCGTCGCGCGGAACACTTCCGCGTCGGCAAAGTCGGGCTGCAGTTCCAGCGCCTTGCGGGCGGCGTCGGCCGCCGCGTTGAGGTTGTTGGTCGCCATGTAGAGCGAGGCCAGGCGCAGTTGCGCCGGAGCCGAGTCGGGCACCAGCACCACCAGGCGCTGGTAGCTGCTCAGCGCGCCTTGCTTGTCGTCGTTGGCGAACTGGGCCTGGGCCAGTATCTCCAGCGCGCCGGCATCGGTCGGGTTGACCGACTGCAGATTGCGCGCCTTGGTCAGTGCCTTCTGTTTTTCGCCGATCTGCAGATAGCGAGAGATCAGCTGGGTGTTGGCCAGGATCGAGTCGGGATTTTCGTTGACCGCGCGCTCCAGCCATTGGGTGGCTTCCTGCGGATGCTTGTCGCGATCGGCCATCGCGGCCAGTGCGGACATGGCCGGGATATTCTTCTTGTCCTTGGCCAGGATCGCCTCGAAGCGCTTGCGCGCGGCCTCGGGCTTGTTCTCCTTGATGTCCATCTGGGCCAGGTTGGCCACCGCGGCGAAGTAGGCCGGGTCGAGCGCGTTGGCCTTCTCGAAGCTGGCGCGCGCCCTGGCCGGATCGTTCTTGTTCATGTACAGCCCGCCCTTGAGGTTCTGCACCAGCGGGTTATTGGGCTGTTCCTTCTCCAGCGCTTCGGCGGCGGCCAGCGCCTTGTCGAATTCCTTGAGCCGCATGTGCGTCATGATCAGCAGGATGCCGGCCTGCGGCGACTTGGTGTCCAGACTGGCGGCCGTCTCGAACTGCGAGACCGCCGTGGTGCTCTGGCCGCGGCCCAGGTTGCTCAGGCCCAGGCCCATGTGATAACGGGCGCTTTGCGGCGCCAGCACGCTGGCCTTTTCATAGTATTCGGAGGCCTTGCCGAAGTCCTTGTTCTCCATGCTGATCTCGCCCGCCAGCGCCAGCATCTCGGGATCCTGCTGGTTGGCCTGGAGCGCTGGCGACAGCGTGCCCATGGCCTTGGACTTCTGGCCGTTCTTCAACTGCACCGAGGCCAGCAGCTTGCGCGCGTACTGATCGTCGGGATTCTTCTCCAGGTACTTCAGCAGATGCAGGTCGGCCTGCGGCATCGAGCCCAGCGCGTACTGGATCGCGCCGGCCAGCAGCACGCCAGGCATGTAGTCCGGCGCCGCCGCCAGCACTTTCTGCACATCGGTCAGGGCGTCGGCGTTCTTGCCCTGGGTGAACTCCAGCACCGCCATCATGTAGGTCGGCAGCAGGTTCTTGGGCGCGGCTTTCTGCGCGGCCTGGATGTCGTCGCGGGCGACGTCGAACTTGCGTTGCCGGATCTCGATGTCGGCGCGGCCCAGGCGCGCTTCGACCAACTCCGGTTTGAGGGCCAGCACCTGGTTCAGCGTCGCCACGGCTTCATCGAGCTTGCCCTGGCCGCGCAGCAGGTTGGCCTTGAACATCAGCACTTCGGTGTTACCCGGATTTTTTGCGATGGCGTCTTCGGTGTAGCGATTGGCGCTGTCCAGATCCTTGTCCAGCAGGGCGCTGCGCGCCATGCCGATGAGCGCCAGCGGCAGCTTGGGATCGCTCTGCAGCGCGGCGTTGAAGGCGTTCTTGGCGTCGGCCGATTTGCCCAGGCCGAGATAGGCGTTGCCGCGCAGGGCGGCGATGTCGCCCTGCAGCGGCAAGGAACGGGTTTCTTCCAGCAGCTTGTCGAACTGGCCTTCGATGAGCAGGGCGCGCGCCAGCGACGGCAGCACCAGCTCGGGCTTGGTGCCCAGGCCAAGCGCGCGCCGCAATTCCTTGTCGGCCGAAAGCGCGTTGCCGCTGTCGAGATAGATCTTGCCCAGCATCAGGCGCGCTTCGGCGTTGTCCGGATCTTTTTGCAGCGCGTTCTTCAGCTGGATTTCAGCCGCGGCGTTGTCGCCTTTCTGCTGATATTGCTTGGCTTCGGAAAGCAGGGAGTCGGCCGACTGGAAACGGCCGCAGGCCGTGATGCCAGAGCACGCCAGAATGACTGCGCAGGCCGTAGCCGTGAATTTCCATGTGCGTTTTTTATCTACCATCTTGCGTCCCATTTCATCATCCCCGGATCAATATCGTCCCTGTTGCAATCTTGCATTCCGGATAAGATCCGGCGTGCGCCACTATAGCTTATTTATCAACTTTTTTGCTGCCCCGGTCTCGCGCCTGCAAGCCTTTTGCCAATTGGCCTGCAGCGATATGGCGTGAGTCGGAATTACGTTTCTCCAGGCCTATCTTTCGGGCCTGTCGAGTGTCAATTTTTCCGACATCGGCGGCGTCGCCTTTGTCGTTTCATCGGCCGTCGCCCAGTGCTGGTTCAGGTAGCGCCGCACCGGTTTTTCCAGCAGGTAATAGGAGCCGATGCCGGCGGCCACGCTCAGCGGCGCGGCCAGCCACGACGACATGCCGTGCCAGTAGTGCTCGAGGTAGAGCGGCTGCTGCCACAGGTAGATCGAGAACGACCACAACCCGAGCTGGCGCAACGGCGCCAGGCAAAGCAGCTGACGGATCGCCGCCGGCGCTGCCGGCAGCAGGTTGAGCAGCAGGGCCATGGCGCCTACGCTGAGCGTCATGCCCACCGGCAGCGGCACCGACCACCAGTTCGGCACCAGCGCCAGCAACGCCAGCGCCGGGTAGCACCAGGCGGGCAGGCGCGGCATGCGCACGCGCTGGAACAGCAGCAGGAAAAAGGCCGAGGCGAAGATCCCGTAGCCCGCGATCTCGGTGTGGTACCAGAGCTGGAACTCGAGCGTGGCGCTGTCGTAGGCATGCCAGTACCAGAACGCCGCGGCGATACAACCGATGCTCGCCAGCGACATCACCGGCAGCGCGCGGCACCAGCCGCGGCGCACGCCGAGGGCGACCAGCGACAGCAGCACATAGGATTGCTCCTCCACCGACAGCGACCAGATGTGGCCGAAGGGCATGACCGCGTGGCCGACATGGGTGAACACGTAGTTGTTCAGGAACAGCGCGGCGGTGACCGTCTCCATCCAGTCGATCGGCCCCGATACCCACCAGCGCGTGGCCAGCGTCAGCCCGATCAGCGCGAACAGGGCGGGAAAAATGCGCGAGATGCGGCGCTTGTAGAACAGCGGCAGCGGAGTCGCCTTGATGAACAGCAGCCGCGCCATCAGCAGGCCCGAGAGCACAAAGAACAGGTTGACGCCGATACGCCCCAGGTTGAAGCCCGGCACCGGGAAGAAATGCCCGAGCAGCAGCAATCCGATGGCCAGTCCGCGCCAGCCGTCGAGGTAGTCGAGATGGGCGAGTCCGCCGGCGTCGGTCTTATCCATAGCGTCGGCGCAGCGCTTGCTGCGCGATCCGGTGGCCGGTCTTCCACAGCGGCGAAGTCAGCACCGGCGGTTGCGCCGTCACGGCGGCAGGCGCGAGGTCGTGGAAGCCGCGCATGCGGAACTGCCCGCGATGGTCCGCCATGAAGCGGCAGAAGCGCGCGAAGCGGCGGATCATGATCGGATCGGGCCGGTTGCGCGCGGCATTGAGCAGCTCGAAGTTGTGGGAGAGCATCATGAAGGACTGCCGGCCCTGGCGCAGCGCCTGGCGCATCAGGCCTTCCAGCTCGTGGTTGGAGCACGCGCCCAGCTGCACGTGGCGCAGCTTGCCGGTGCCGTCGTTGAACACGCTCATCGGATACTCGAACACGCCGTCGCATTGCACCACGTCGAACAGTTGCTCGCCGGGGCTCACCCCGCTGTCGGGGCCGAACATGGTGCAGTTGTAGCTGCTGTCGAAAGCGATGCCGTTGGCCGCCAGCGCCGTCAGCGAATCGCGGTTGAAGCCGAAGCTGCCGGCGCGGAAGGCGTTGATCTCGCCGCCGCCGGCGCGCTCCAGCAAGGCCTTGCCGGCACCGATGATGGTGGTCTGTTCCTCCAGCGAAAACTGGCGCAGGAACTGGCGGCGCGGCTTGGCCTGCGCGATCAGCGGCACATGCGACTCGCACACCCATTCGGTGTGCAGGTGCTGCTGGACCTCCTGGCCGTGCTCGCGGATGAGGCCGACGATCTCGTCGAGCGGACCCTGGCCGAAGCGCGTGGCGAACAGGGGCTCGACGAAAAATACGCCGTGCAGGCCATGCTCCTGCAAGCGCTGCAGCTTGTAGCGCAGCGCGCCTTCGCCGTGGACGTAGTTGCGAAAAGCCGCCGGAAAGCGCGCATCGATATCGTGCCATCCGTTGCACCAGATTTCGACGTCCACGGTGAAAAAGACATTGAGCATGATGGTCAGCCGATGTTGTCGATCTTGTCGTAGAGCTGTTCCAGCATCAGGCCGTCCATGAAGAACTTGGTGGCCCAGTTGGGATAGCGGTAGGTCATGTAGCCGCCGTTGACCGGATGCGAACCCTTGAGCGCGCCGCGTACATTGAGGTCGTCGGTGCGCAGGTCCTGGATGCTCATGTTGAAGCGGTTGGCGCGGCGCGCGTGCTCGATCAGCCCGGTCTCGCCGGTGATGCGCGCCAGGCGCAGCCAGTTGATCGCCATCTGCGAATTGCCGGTCACGCAGGACCAGTTGCCGCGGGTGCGCCAGTCGGGCGTGTAGTAGGCGGGCAGGGCGCCGTCCCGGCGCTGGCCTGCGGCCACCCGCCTGGCCATCCGCAGGGCGCGCTCGATATGGTCGTCGCGGCCGGCCGCCAGGCCCACCTCGAGGATGCCGCGGATCGAATAGGCCAGCGTATGCGTCAACGCCGACTGGTCGGGATTTTGCGCCAGGCAGTTGTCGGGCAGCCAGTCGTTCTCCTGGGCCCGGCCCAGCGTCCAGTCGACGTTGGCGACGGCGCCCTGCAGATAACGCTCGTCGCCCAGCGCCTGGGACGTGCGCACCAGGCCGAACGCCGAACGGGTGTTGTAGCTGTTGAGCTTGGAGGTGGTGAACGGCGACGCGAAGCGGCGCCATGCGCCATCCTCGTCCTGCGCCGCCAGCAGCCAGTCGGCCGCGCGCGTGAGCGCCACGCGGAAGCCTTCCTCGCCGGTTTCGGTATAGGCGCTGGCCCAGCCGAACAGGGCCTGGCCGGTGTTGAAGATGGTGGGCGCGACGATCTCTGCGTCCATGGTGCCGGCGCGCACGCCGCCGTCGGCCATCTGGATGTCGCACTCCCAGCGCGTCATGCGGTAGGCGGCCTGGGCGTATTGCGGCGCCTGGTAATGGCGGGCGTAGTCGTACAGCGTCGGGATGATGTAGCCGGTGGTCTCGGGGTAGGAGGCGTTCCATTTGCCGGCGCGGATATCGTAGCTGTGCGCCACGCCGTCGTCGGGGGTGCCGCGCTGCGCCTGCAGCAGCCAGTCGGCGGCCGCCTTCAGGTGCTGTTCGATCGCTTGCGCCGGCTGGCTGCTCGCGCCCAGTTTGTCTTTGATCAGTTGTTTGATGTGTTGCACGGTATGGCTTTCAGTAATGCGTTTTTCTGCGGGTAACGGGGTGGGCGTGAAGACCTGGCGAGCTCATGCGGTGCGTCGCATCCGAACGTGCATCAGCGCCGTCAGGCGCCCGGCCATGTAGTCGATCCACGGCAAGGGGTCGTTCCAGCGCAGGTAGGCGTCCATGACCTTGTGGCCGGCGGAGCGCATGTCGGGTTTGCCGCCGCCTTCTTCGAAGGCCCATTTGTCGGCCTGCGGGTCGCGCCAGATATGCGCCGGCGGCGCGGCGGGCGCCTCCGGCATCGGCAGCGCCGGCAGCCCGGCTTCGTGGCGATAGGCCGCCAGCGGGATGTTGACGCCGTTCAGGGTCGCCACTTCCTGCTGGTAGTCGGTGCGTCCCACGGTCGGTTCGACCATGTAGAAGCGGCCGTCGCGGCGGTCGCGCTTGTATTCCATGCTGCCCATGCCGACGAAGCCGGTGCGGGTGAAGAAGTCGAGGGTGGTGGCGGTCAGCTCGGCATGGAATTCCCAGGCCGCGGTGCAGCTGGCGGTGCCTCCGATGTGCAGCGGCCACGAACGGATCTTGCGGCCGACGAAGGAAGTGACCAGCTGGCCGTCGCGGCCGATGTATTGCAGGCAGAAGTAGATCTCGTCGTCTTCGCCCTCGATCCATTCCTGCGCCACCATGTCGGCCAGCACCGGTTCGATCTCGGCATAGAGCGCGGCGACCTCGCCGGCATCGCTCACCTTGTAGGCCTTCTTGAAGCGCGCGCCGTAGCCATAATCCTTGTGCGCCGGCTTGAACACGCAGGGAAAGCGCAGTTGCCCCAGCGACGGCAGGTCCGCGCGGCTGCCGATCTGCACGGTGCGCGGCACCGCCGAGGCGCATGCCTCGGCCAGTTCGGCAAAGCCCTGCTTGTGCATCAGCTGCATCAGCCGCTCGTGGCCGGGCAGGCGCAGCAGGTAAGGGCCGGCCAGGCGCTCGCGCTGGGCCGAGATGGTGTTGACGCCTTTTTCCTCGGTCACGAACAGCATCGCCGGACGATGGAACCGCGTCGCAAGCGCCAGCAGATGTTCCGTCAGCGCATCGCCTTCGAGCGACGCGGCCAGCGATTTGCCTCCATAGCGCGAGCGCATGGCGGGCGACTTCGGATCTTCATCCACCACGGTCAGCGCAACGCCGGCCGCGCCCAGGCTGCGCACGATGCCCAGGGCGTTGAGACCGCCGCCGACCACCACGGCATGAGTGCGCTGCGCGCGCGGAACGAAATGGGTATGGGTCATGATCGGCTCGCACGGATGAAGGGCCAGCGCTCGAAGCGCGAGGCCGGCGCTCCGAGGTCGATGAGGATTTGCCGGATCTCCTGCACCGCATTGCGGTCCACGAAGATGATCCAGGCCAGGTAGGCCAGCACGCCGGCCGCGATTTCAAGCAACAGGATCGCCGCAACCGGCAGGCCCAGCGCGTACAGCAGCTGGCGCACCAGCAGCACTGCCGCCACCATCGCCAGCGCCCCGCACAGGATGGGCAGCAGGCAGCGATAGTAGGCGCGCATCGACATGCCGGTCAGGCGGCAGACGTCGCGCAGCAGCTTGACCGACAGCAGCGGATACACCAGCACCCAGGCCGCCGACACGCCGCGCAGGCCGTCCAGCAAGGCGCCGGCGGCGAAGGCGAGCGACATCACCAGCGCGCACAGCGCGGTGTAGGCGGCCAGTTTCTTGACGTTGCCGATGCTGGTGAGCACCTGGGAGAGCAGCGGGTCGACCGACTTGATCAGCCCCATCAGGCACAGCGCGCCGAAAGGCACCTGGCACTCGATCCACTTGGGGCCCAGCACCACCAGGATCAGCTCCTGCGAGCAGGCCAGCATGCCGAGCAGCGCCGGATACGTGACGTAGGCGATGCCGCGCGTCATGTGGATGACCACCGCGTTGAGGCGGTCGAACTCGCGCTGCAACTTGGAGAACAACGGCGAGGCCACATTGGTCACCAGCGAGGTGATCTGGCTGCTGGGCAGCGTGGCCAGCGAGAACGCCATGCCGTAGACGCCCAGCGAAGCCGCGCCCAGCAGCTTGCCGACCACCGCGCGGTCGGCATTGCTGTAGAGGAACCAGAACACCCGGCTGGTGGTGACGTGCATGCCGAACAGGGCCAGGTCGACCGCCTCCCGGATCCCGTAGCGTCCGCGCGGGCGCCAGGGCGACAGCAGGAAGAACCCGATGCTGCAAACCGCCGCCGCCACCAGCGAGCCCCACACCAGCGACCACACGCCCAGGCCGGCCAGGGCCAGCGCCACGCTGATCACGCTTTGCAGCAGGATGGAGAGGATGTTGACCCCGGCGATGGCCTTGAACTGCATCTCCTTGCGCAGGAAGGCTTCCGGTATCGCGCCGAAGGACCCGATGACGAAGCCGACCGCCAGCGTGGAAATCATCGCCGCCAGCTCCGCATGCTGGAAGAAGTCGGCGATCAGGCCGCTCAGCAGCAGCGTGCCCAGCAGCAGCACCAGGCTCAGCAGCACCGCGATGGCGAAGCAGCCGTTGACCTCGGCCTGCTTCAGGTCGCGCTTTTGCACGATCGCCGCGCCCATGCCGATCTCGTTGAAGAAGCCCACGAAGCTGATGAACATCATGGCGATCTCCATGAGCCCATAGTCCGCGGGGCTCAGCAGGCGCGCCAGCAAGAGGGTGGTGCCCAGCGAGATGAGCTTGCCCACGGCGCTGCCTATGCCCAGGTGGCTGATCGCCTTGACCGTTTTTGAACGAAGATCGTTTTGCATGGAGGGCCGCTTATCGGACAGGTCTGCTGCCCGCCGGGACAGCGGGGCTGGTGGTGCTCTGGTCGAACAGCTGCGCCAGCTGGCGCGCACGATGGGTGCGGGACGAACTCGCCACGAGTTCATCGTCGGCCACATGCGCGCTGCCGTCTTCGATGGCGTTGACGAAACGCTCCAGCACCGGCGCGATGGCCTCGCGCGAGGTCATCGCGGCGATGTCGTGGAAGCCCGCCGCGATGAGCGTGCCGGCGGTTTCCCCGGCCGGGTCGAGCAGGCCCAGGATGGGTTTGCGGGCACGGAAGTATTCATAGATCTTGGCCGGGATCTGCTTGTTGAAGGGCGTGCCCTGGAACACCAGCAGGCCGTCGGCGTCCAGCATTTCGCGCAGCGCCTCGCGGTAGGGAACGGGCGGCTCCACCGCCACCATGTCGGCCACGCCGCAGGACTCCACCAGCGCCTGGAAATACGCAATCTCGCTGGGCGCGCGCAGCACTACCCGCAGGCGCCCGGCGTCGATGCGGCCTTGCCGGCGCAAATCGGCGATGGCGTTGAGGAAGGCGCTCGGGTCGCGGCCTTCGGTATAGAGCACGCCGCTGTGCACCAGCGTCACCGGCCGCTGCCCGGGACGGCGGGCCGGCGGTGCCGGTTCGGCGCCGTCGAGCGCGAAGGACTGCTCGTCGTAGCCGTTCTCGATCACCTGGAACTTGGCATGCAGATGCGCCGGAAAGCGTGCCTTGTACGACTCCAGCGCTCCCCGGGTGGTGAAGGTGGCGCAGGTGCAGCGCTCGATGGCGCGTCGTTCGATCCAGGCGAACATCCTGCGTTGCAGGGGATTGCTGGGGAAGTCCACCTGCAGCATGGGGTCGCGGAAATCGGCGATCCAGGGCAAGCCGGTCAGGCGCTGCAGGGTCAGGCCGATCAGGTGCGCGGTGGCGATCGGGAAGGTCGACCAGATCACCGCCGGCTTGTGCTTGCGCACCATCGCCAATGCGACGGGCACGGCGAACAGCCACCAGCTGATCCAGCGATCGGGCAGGGCCAGCAGTTGCGGATACCGGCCACGTATGCCCAGGTGGCGCTTGGCGTCCAGCGCCAGCGGCCGGCGCACCTCGATGTCGGCCGGCACGCTGGCCAGCTGCGACGCATTCTTGCGCTCATAGGCCATCGGCGCGGCCGAGACCACCATCGGCTTCCAGCCGAAGCTGCCCAGGTTCCGGGCGAAGCTCAGGGTTCGCTGGATCCCGCTGCTTTCCGACTGCGGCGGAAAATGGAACGCGATCAGCAATGCGCGGTTTTGCATGTTGGCCACAGGGTGAGATGAATGAGGTTGGTTCGACATGGCTTCAGGCTCCTCGCTGGGCCAGCCAGCGCAGCAGGCGCAGGCCGAACATGATGGGGGTGCGATCCCAGGGACGCCCGCGCGGGATCTCGTAGCGGGCGCTGTCGGGACCGGCGGACCCGCCGGCGGTGGTGAACGCGGCGTCATAGCCGGCCGCGCCGATCATGCGCACATGGCGCATGTCGTAGTCGACTCCGGCCTTGCCGTTGGGATAGGCGAACAGGCGCAGCGGCTGCCGGACGATCTGTTCCAGCGCATGCTTGTTGTCGACGATCTCGCGCAGGGCATGTTCGTCTTCCACCTTGCTGAGGATGGGATGGGTCACGGTATGGCCGCCGATCTCGTTGCCCGCGCGGGTCAGCGCCACGATCATGGCGCGGTCCAGCATCAGGTCGGCAGTGTCCGGGTTACCCGCGCATTGTTCGAGCGCGGCGATCACCCGCAGGCGCTCAGGCGGGGGCATGTACTTCGCATATTCGTTGATCACGGTGGCGATGTGCAGCCGGCTTTCGGCATCGCTCACCACGCCGCCCTTGCGGCCGGCCGCAAGCGCCGGCGGCAGGCCCAGCGCCTCCCAGTCGAAGGCGCCTTCGGGCAGGCGCCGCACCGCCTCGAGGATGCGGTCGTTCCACATGCTGCCGTCGTCGAGATGGGCGGTGGTGGCGAAAATGGTCGCCGTCAGGCCGAACTCCTGCAGCACCGGCAGCGCCAGCTCGCACACCGAGCGATAGCCGTCGTCGAAGCTGATGCACACCGCGCGCGGCGGCAGCGTGCCCTGGCGCATGCGCTGCAGCGCTTCCGGCAGCGGCAGCACGTTGAAGCCGTCGGCCAGCAGCCGCATCTGCCAGCGGAAGCTGGCGAGGTCGACCTCCGATTCCAGCAGCGGATCCGGGCGCTCCAGGATGCGGTGGTAGGTCAGGATGCACAGGCGCCGCCGGCGTCTTCCGGCCAGCGCGATGAGGTTGCCGCCCAGGCGCAGGAGCAATGCCAGCGGGCCGTGGCCGCGTGCGCGCCGGGTCATGGCCGCCTCTCCGGCGCGGCATCGGCCGCCGGCGCCTGGTGGGGGTCATGGGCCTCGTAGGTGCGCGGCGCCATGGCCGCGTACGGGGACGGACCGGCCTTGACCACGCATTTCTCCAGCACCACCAGCAGCACGATGATGTAGTAGTACAGGTCGAAGTAGGTCAGCGAAAGGAAGGCGCCGCCCACCGCGTAGCCGACCACGCTGACCTGCGCCATGGCGGCGAGGTCGCCCGCCCACTTGAGTTCGGGCCTGCCTTTGCAGTATCGGATGATGCGCCCGCCGCAGCGCCAGGTGCACCACATCAGCACCAGGAACAGCAGCAGGCCGACCGGGCCCTGTTCGCCCAGCGCCTGGAAGTAGATGCTGTGGGCCACGTGGAAGTCCAGCGGATTGGGCGCATACAGGTAGAAGATCTCCGGCGAGAACACCTTGAAGCCGCCGCCCAGCACATGATGCGTGGCCACGTTGACGGCGAAGTGCCAGGCATTGATGCGGCCCAGCGCCGAGGCGTCCTTGTTGTAGGAGTCGATGGTGCTCATGCGCGCGAACCACTGGTCCGGCATCACCGTATAGACCAGCGGGATCAGCAGCAGCACGATCAGGCCGGTGGTGAGCTTCTTGCGGCTCTTGAGCCACAGCATGGTCAGCATCACGCCGCCGCCCAGCAGGGCGCCGCGCGAATAGGAGCCGACCACCGACACCACCGTCAGGATGCACACCGCCAGCATGGCCAGCCTGACCCAGCGCCGGGTAGCCTGCATGTGCAGGCCCCAGAGCAGGGGCAGCACCGTGAGCAGCGCCAGGGCGAGGTCGTTGTTGTCGGCGATGAAGCTGTCGGGCGGGCCGTACACGTGGTCGCCGCCGCCCGAGAGCAGCGTGAAGACGCCGCCCTTGACGCCCCAGAACCCCAGCGACAGGCCGATCACCCAGGCGAAGTCGCGCGCGTCGCGCTCGGTGTTGAGCGCGGCCATGCTCACCAGCACCATGAACATGGTCTTGATGACGGTGTTCCATTCGCCCCAGACCAGCTTGGGCTGCAGCCCAAAGAAGCAGGTGAAGGTGATCCAGAAGATGAACATCATCAGCACCACCGTCGTGCTTTGCAGCGGGAAACGCTTGGGCTGCTTCGACAGCATCAGGCTGACCAGCGTGGTACCGGCCACCAGGGCCGCGAACGGGAAGTCGTAGGCGAAGCCGTAGGTGAGCCGGTGCGGGTTCATCAGGCTGAGCCAGACGTAAGCCATCACGCCGGCGGCCGGGCGCTTCAGGATGTAGGGCAGGGTCGCCATGACCATGGCGAAGACCAGGTAATCACGCATGAACTCAGCCGGCCTTTCCGATGACGTCGCGGAACAGGCGCAACTGGCCGGCGGTGGTGTCGTCCCAGCTGAAGCCCTCGGCATAGCGGCGGGTGGCGGCGCGCTCGGGACCGGCAGCCAGGAGCGCGCGCACGGCCGCGGCGATGCCGGCGGCGCTGCGCTCCTGCATCAGCACACCGGCGTCGGCGTGCGCCACCACCTCGGGCGTGCCCCAGACCTTGCTGGCGGCCACCGGCGTGCCGCAGGCCATGGATTCCAGCAGCACGTTGGCCCATCCTTCGCGGCTGGACGAGAGCACCATGACGTCGGCCGCGCCGTAGTAGTCGCGCAGCGTCGCCTGCGGCAGCGGACCGAGGAAGCGCACTCGCCCGGCAACCTGGAGCTGGTCCGCCAGCGCCTGCAGGCGCGCGAGTTCCGGGCCGCTGCCGGCGATCAGCAGCGTGGCCTCCTTCAGTTCGGTCAGGGCGGCGATGGTCAGCTCGTGGCCTTTGACCGGCACCAGGTTGCCCACCGACAGCAGCGTCAGGCCGTCCATCTGCAGCTGCTTGCGCAGCGCGGCGCGGTCAAGCGGAGGACGGAACAGTTCCAGGTCCACGCCGTTGCGCAGCGACACCACCTTGGCCGGATCCGCGCCCAGCGCGAGCAGCTCCTCGCGCAGCGCCGCGCATACGGTGATGACGCCGGCGGCGTTGTCGGCGGCCCAGCGGATCATCCTGCCCGGCCATTTGTAGCCGGGCAGCAGTGTGATGTCCGAGCCGCGGGCGGTGATCACCACCGGCTTGCGGAAATACTTGCCCAGCATCATGGCAGCCACGCCGTCCGGATAGAAATAGTGGGCGTCGATGGCGTCGAAGTCGAAGCCCTCGTCGATCAGCTTGCGCAGCACCGGTTTCATGGCGCGGGCCATGAGCAGCGGCGCCGGCGTCATGCCGACTTTGGGCAGCAGCAGGTAGCGCGGATGCAGGACCTGGATGCCGGAGCGCACCTCGGCCGCCGGAACGCGCGCAAAGCGGCCATAGCTGCCGAAACGCGCATGCCGCAGCGGAAACCAGGGCACCGGCGCCACCACGCGCGACTCCACTTCGCCGCTGGCCACCAGCTGGCGCAGGCGGGTCTCGACGAAGATCCCGTGGCCGGGGCGTTCGTGATTGGGAAACAGCGTGGAAAACGTCAGCAGCTTCATGGCGCGGCGGGAGAAACAAGGCGTGGATAGATGTTCTGGTAGCGCGCCACGCTTGCGGCCCAGTTGCGTTCGGTTTCGACGAAGTGGCGTCCGGCCGCGCGCAGCTGCGGCCATTGCTGGGGCGCGGCGAGCAGCGCCAGCACCTTCTCGGCCAGCGCCTCGGGGGCGCCGGCGGCGAACAGCACGCCGGTCTTGCCGTCGACGATCAGCTCGCGATGGCCGCCGACGTCGGATGCCGCCACCAGGCGTCCCTGCGCCATCGCCTCGAGCGGCTTGAGCGGCGTCACCAGGTCGGTCAGCCGCATCTTCAGGCGCGGATAGACCAGCACGTCGATCAGGTTGTAGTAGCGCTGGACCTGGTCGTGCGCCACGCGCCCGGTGAACACGACCTTGTCTTCGATGCCCAGCTGCGCGGCCAGCGCGCGCAGTTCCTTGTCCTGCGGGCCGCCGCCGACCAGCAGCAGGCGCACATCGGGATTGCCCGCGAGCATCGCCGGCAGCGCCTTGAGCAGCACCGGCAATCCCTCGTAGGCATAGAAGGAGCCGATGAAGCCGAGCAGGGTCTTGCCCTCCAGGCCCAGCTCGCGCGCCAGCGCCGGATCGGCCGCCTGGCCCAGCGTGAAATCCTCGATGTTGACGGCGTTGGGGATCACCGTCATCTTGGCCAGCGGCACGCCGCGCGCGGCAATGTCGGCGCGCAGGCCTTCGCAGATGGTGGTGACCGCGTCGGCGCGCTTGAGCGCATAGGTTTCCAGGGCGCGCGTGATCCGGTAGCGCAGCCCGCCTTCGGTGCTGGTGCCGTGATCGACCGCTGCATCCTCCCAGAACGCGCGCACTTCATACACCACCGGGATGCCCAGGCGCCGGCCCACGCGCAGGGCGGCGATGGCGTTGAGCGCGGGCGAGTGGGCGTGCAGCACGTCGGGGCGAATGCGGCGGGCCACTTCCTCCAGCCGCTTGGCCAGGCTTTCGATCACCGCCAGCTGGTTCAGCACCGGCAGTCGCGCCAGCGGCCCCGACGAGAGCGGCGTGCGGAAGAAGCGCCAGCCGTCGACGTCCTCTTCCAGCGCGGCGATGGCGCCATGCTTGGTGCTGGTGATGTGCGACGTGGTCCAGCCCAGCGCGCGTTGCTGCTGCAGGATCGACAGCGTGCGGAAGGTGTAGCCGCTGTGCAGCGGAATCGAGTGGTCGAGGATGTGCAGGATATGCATGATCGGGTATCCGTGTGGTGAGCGGTCAGGCGACGCGGGCCGCCGGCAGCTCCGCCGCGGGGCTGGCGTGCAGCACGTTGCGCAGGAAGGAGGCGAACATCAGCAGCGCCCACAGCGGCGCCGCGTAGTCGCGCCGGCCGGACTGGTGCTGGCTCACCATCTCTTCGATGAAGGCCATGTCGAAGATCCCGGTCTCGCGCAGCAGCGGTCCCAGCAGGCTGTCGCCGAGGGTCTGGCGCAGCGGGCCGCGGAACCAGCTGCCCAGCGGGATCGAGAACCCCATCTTCTTGCGGTAGAGGATGTCGTCGCCGAGGGTGCCTTCCAGCGATTTCTTGAAGATGTACTTGCCTTCGCCCTCGCGCAATTTCATGGCCGGCGGCAGCGACGACACCCATTCGACGAACTGGTGGTCCAGCAGCGGCACCCGCACTTCCAGCGCATGCGCCATGCTGGCGCGGTCGACCTTGGTCAGGATGTCGCCGGGCAGGTAGGTCTTCAGGTCCAGGTATTGCAAGAGCGAGAGCGGGTCGTCGGTCGGCGATTGCGCCGCGTGGCCGCGCATGACTTCGATGGCGTGGTAGCCCTGCAGCTGCCGGCGAAAGCCCGCGCTGAAGAGCCTGCTGCGCACGCGGTCCGGCATGATCGACACGCCGTGGAAATAACCCTCCACCGTGTCGCGCGCCAGCGCCTCGAAGGTGGTCTTGGCCCGCAGCACGCGCGGCGCCCAGTCGGCCTTGGGGTAGTGGCGGCCGAGGAAGCCGAATACCGGCTTGCGCAGGCTGTCGGGCAGCGAGGAGCGCACCCTTTCCTCGGCCATGGCGTAGCGGTAGCGGCGGTAGCCGGCAAAGTTCTCGTCGCCGCCGTCGCCCGACAAGGCGACCGTCACGCGCTGCTTGGCCAGCTGGCAGACGCGGTAGGTGGGGATGGCCGAGCTGTCGGCGTACGGTTCGTCGTACAGGTTGGCGAGGATGTCGATCAGGCCGTAGTCGTCCTTGTCGACGGTTTCGACATGGTGGCGGGTGTGGAACTGCTGCGCCACCTGCGCCGCGTACTGCGACTCGTCGTAGGCCGGATCGTTGAAGGCGATGGAGCAGGTATTGACCGATTCGCCGGTCAGCTGCGACATCATGGCCACCACCGCGCTGGAGTCGACGCCGCCGGAGAGGAATCCTCCCAGCGCCACATCGGTCACCAGGTGGGTGCCCACGGTCTCGCGCAGCCGCTCCAGCAGTTCGGCCGCGACCTCGTCGACCGGCCGCGCGCTGCCGGGCTTGAAGGGGACGTCCCAGTATTTGCGCTGCTGAGGTTCGCCGCCCTGGTCGCGGCGCAGCAGGATGGTGTGGCCCGGGCTGAGCTTGTGCACGCCGGCGAAGATGGTGCGCGGCTCCGGCACGTAGCCGTAGGCGAAATAGTCTTCGACCGCGCAGGGGTCGAGCTGGCGCGGCAGGGCCGGATCGGCCAGCAGCGACTTGAGTTCGGAGCCGAACAGCAGGCGACCGTCAGGCAGGGCGGCATAGAACAGCGGCTTGATGCCCAGCCTGTCGCGCGCCAGCAGCAGCGTCTGCTGCGCGCGGTCCCACAGGGCGAACGCAAACATGCCGCGCAGGCGCGTGACGCAGGCCTCGCCCCATTGCTCCCAGGCGTGCACGATGACTTCCGTGTCGCAGCGCGAGCGGAAGACGTGGCCCAGCGCCGTCAGCTCCGTCATCAGCTCGCGGTAGTTGTAGATCATGCCGTTGAACACCACCACGACGCTGCCGTCTTCGTTGAACAGCGGCTGCTGGCCGCTCGACAGGTCGACGATGGAAAGGCGGCGATGCCCCAGGCCGACGCCCGGCTCCAGGTGCATGCCGCCTTCGTCCGGTCCGCGATGATGCTGGGTCTCGTTCATCCGGTCGAGCAGCGCCCGATCGATGTCGGGGTTTCCGCGCAGGGCAAAGATGCCGGTGATTCCACACATGGTTGAACGGGTCCTTATACGGTATCGCGGCGTTGTTTGGCGGCCAGCATGCGGTCGTACATGCCGGCGTAGGCTTGCAGCATGGCGTTCATGCTGTACTGGCGCTGGCTGCGCTCGTGGCCGGCGGCGCCGTGGCGCGCGGCCAGGTGCGGCTGCTCGACGTAGGCGGCCATCGCGCGCGCCATGGCCTGCGGGTCCGACGGCGGCACCAGCGTGCCGGTGACGCCGTCGACCACCACCTCGGGAACGCCGCCGACCCTGGTCGAAATGACCGGCAGTGCGCTGGCCATGGCCTCGAGGATGGTGACCGGCGTGCCCTCGGCAATCGAGGACAGGGTGAACACCGAGAAGCTGCGCATGAGCGCATCGACGTCCATGCGGCCGCCGGGCAGCCACACCAGGTCCTCGATGCCGGCGGCGGCGATCTTTTGCTTCAGCGCCGGCAGCAGGGGGCCTTCGCCGACGATGGCCAGGCGCAGCCGCGAGCGCTGTTGCGGCAGCAGGGCCAGCAGCGCGATGAAGGCATCGACCAGGCCGGCATGGTCCTTGACGTCCTGGATGCGGCCCACGGTGCCAAAGACGAAACATCCCGCGGGAAGCTGCGCCATGGCCTGCCGCACGCCGCCCTCGACCGGGCGGAACTTGCCGGTGTCGACGCCGTTCTCGAGCAGCAGGTTCTTGCGGTCGGGCACGCCGATGGTGTTGCGCAGCCAGTCGCGCAGATCGGCCGAGACCGCGTAGTAGCAGTCATAGAACGGCAGCACCAGGCGGCGCAGCAGGTTGTGCCGGCGATTGGTGCCTTGCGGGTCGCGCGCATCGCGTCCGTGCTCGCCGTGCACCCGCACCGGCACGCGCGCCAGCGCCGCCGCCGGCGCATATTCGATGGCAGGAAGGTTGTAGGTGTGCAGGATCGCCGGACGCAGGCGCCGCAGCAGGCGCCAGAGATGCAGGTGCGTGGCCGGCGCCAGGCCGGGCGGCTTGTGCAGCGCGTGCAGCGACACGCCGGGCTTGCGGATCTTGCCGGCGAATTCCGTGTAGTCGGTCAGGCAGACCACGGCGTGCCGGTACCGGTCGTCCGGCATGCCGTTGATGCAGTCGATGAGCAGCGTTTCCAGTCCGCCGAAATCGAGCCGGTAGATCAGGTGTACTACCAATGGGGGAGAGTGGTCCACGCTGTTCCTAAGGCTTGCCGTTGTTGTTCAGGGCCGTCGCGATGGCGGCCAGGTTGTCGTTCAGGTAGCTGCGCAGCGTCTGGCGCGCCTGCTCCGGTCCGTCGCTGATCGGGGTGAAGACAAATACCGCCGCGCCGTCGTCGCCGCGCATCTCCAGCTGGCTCTTGGTCTGCAGCAGCTTGGCCAGGTAGTCGTTCTCGACGAAGCGCCGGTCGATCCAGTACCAGCGCCAGATCAGCGTCGAGCCGGTCGGGCCCTGGATGATTTCCTCGCGCACGCTCAGCGCCTGTCCGGCAGGCCCGGCAATCGCTTCGCTGCGCACGGTGTTGCCGGTGCGCGTCCACGGGCTGCCCTTTTCCGGCAGCACGCGGTTGACCGAGCTGACCAGGGTGGCGCCGGGGCGTTGTTCGCGGTAGTAGCGCAGGTACACGCCGACCTGCATGCCGTCGCTGCGATAGAAGCGGTTCAGGTCGGCCACGCCGGGATGGAAGGCGGGAGTCCAGTAGGTGAAGGCGATGCCGTCGTTCCAGCTGGGCGAATGCAGCTCGAGCCTGACCGGCGCGCCGGCGGAGTCCAGCCGGTTCATGTAGCCGGCGTAGACCGGGCCGATGCCGATGCCGGCGACGGTGAGCACGGCGCACAGCAGCAGGCGGGCGTTCCCGGGGCCGGCGAAGCCCAGCGCCGGCGTCGGCACGGGATGGTGCGCCTGCTCCGGTGGCGTCGGCGGCGCCGCCTTTTTCGGGTCGATCCAGAAGCCGCCGATCCAGAACATCAGGAACATCACCAGGCCGAAGAACAGCCAGCCGTAGATCAGGTGGTCGACGCCGACGGCCAGCTGCATGCTGCTCAGGTGGCCGATCATCACGATCAGGTAGGCGCGCAGCCCGTTGGCGATCACCGGCACCACGACCGACAGCAGGATGAACGCCGCCTGGCGCCAGCGCGAACGATAGCTGAGATGGGCATACAGCACGCCCAGCGTGATCGACGCGATCAGGTAGCGCACGCCGCTGCAGGCCTCCACCACCGACCAGCGGCCGGAAGGAATGACGAAGGTGGTGCCCTCGCGCCAGACCGGGATCCCGGTCATCTGCAGGGCCCCGATGGTGAAATCGGCGGTGAACTCGATCAGCGGCTCGATCAGGATCTCGCCGGCGGGGACGGCGAACAGCAGGAACGCCAGCGGGAAGGCGATCACCCGGGCGATGCGCAGGCCCAGGAGGGTGATCACCGAGCTGATCATGATGCAGACCAGGGCGAAGTGCTTGACCACCTGCACATCGGCCAGTTCGCCCAGCAGCCAGCCGAATCCGCATACCGCCACCAGCGCCAGGGCCGGTAGGAAAGGCGCCGGCGCCAGGCCCCGCAGCTCGCTGCGCTGGCGCCACATCAGCCACAGGCTGATGGGCAGGATCAGGTATTGATGGGTGAAGGTTTCCGAGCGGTTCCAGATCGCCACCATCGACATCAGCGTGTCGCGGTAGGCCAGCAGCGGCGCGGCCAGGGCCAGCGCCAGCAGCAGCATGGCGGAGGTCGAGAGGCGTTGGGCGAGCGGGAGGTCGGCGGGGCGCATGGATAGCCTTACGAAGCGTGGAGTTGAACGTCGGGCCGGTGTTCGAGCAAGGTATCCAGCACCGCCAGCTGGCGATCCCAGCCGTACTTCTCTTCGATGGTGGCGCGGGCGCTGGCCGCAAGGCTGGCGCGCGGGCCGTCCGGCAGTGCGTCCTGCAGCAGCCGCACGGCAGCCTCGGCGAAGGCGGCGGCGCCGTCGGCCACCAGCAGATCCCGTCCCGCCGCTGCGGAGATGCCTTCAAAGGCCTGCGGAGACGCCAGCACCGGCATGCCCATGGCCATGGCTTCGAGCACCTTGTTCTGGATGCCGCGCGCCACGCGCAGCGGCGCCACCGCGAAGCAGGCGTGGGCGAGGTAAGGGCGCACGTCCGGGACGGTGCCCGTCACGCGCACGCCGGGCAGATTAGCCAGCGCCTGGACTTGCGCGGACGGACGCGAGCCGACGATGTAGAACAGCGCCTGCGGATGGCGCGCGCGGATCAGCGGCAGGATCTCGCCGGCGAACCATTGCACGGCGTCGATGTTGGGCCAGTAGTCCATCGCCCCGGTAAACACCATCACGGGGCCGGCGTCTTCATAGGGATTGTCGAGGCGATGCTGCGGCGAAAAATAGCCGGTGTCGACGCCGTTGTTGAGGAATCCGATCTTGTGCGCGCTGGCCGGCGCCATCCCGCGGAACAGCTCGGCCTCGGCCTGCGACACGAACAGCGACACGTCGGCGCCGGCGGCCACGCGCTGCTCGTACTGCAGCAGGCGCCGGCCTTCGCGGCGATACACCCAGTTCATCGGCCAGGCCTTCTTGGCGGCATATTGCGTCCACTTGTCGGAGTCGACGTCGACGAAGTCGACCACGCTGCGCTTGAGCCGCGCATCCTGCGCGTATTGCGCCATCACCGACGAGAACACCAGCACCCGCGAGATCGGCGCGGCATCGAGCTGGCCGCTGACCCAGTCGCGCAGGCCGCGGTTGCGGTAGTAGTCCAGGCTCAGCGCCCGTGTCGATGCCAGCGCAGGCAGGCTGCGCAGGCGCGCGCGCATGCCGTCGAGACGGGCGAAATGCGCGGCATGGCAGTAGCCCTTGACCGTGTCGGCGTATTGCCAGTCGGCGGCATCGTCGATGAACGTGGCCAGGTGCACGTGATAGCGCTGCGCCAGGTGCTTCAGCAAATGGAACGAGCGTATCTTGTCGCCCTTGTTGGGCGGATACGGAATGCGGTGCGCCAGGAAAAGCAGGTGTTCCACGTCTTAACCCAGGTTCTTCACGATATGCGGACCGATCATGTTGGCCGCCCACAGGGGCATGCGCTTCCAGGTCTTGATCATCAGCTGGTATTTCGGGTTCAGCGGATTGGTGTCCGGCACCGACTGGGCGCGCAGCAGCTGGTATTCATAGTGCAGCGGCTGCGGCGTGAAGCCCCAGTTCTTCTTGAAGTCGAAGGAGCCGGTGCCCTGCTTGCTGCGCCCGAAGTCGAAGATGCGGATGCCGCGGGCGGCGGCGCGCCGCATCAGCTCCCAGTACATGAAGTCGTTGGCGGCCAGATCGCGCGCGCTGGCGTTGCCGCCGCCGTAGTAGGGCAGCACCTCGTCGCGGAAGTAGAAGCTCATCACGCTGCTCACGGTCTGGCCGTCCTTGGTGATGGTCAGCACTTCGCAGTCCTGGCCGAACACTTCGGCCAGCACGCGGAAATACTTGCGCGAGAACACCGGGGTGCCCAGGCGGTGCACGCTGGCCGAGTAGGCCGCGAAGAAGCGCTCGGTGTCGTTGTCGATCTCGCTTTGCAGGCCGAACTTGATGCCCTTGCGCACCATGGCCCGCTGCTTGCGGGGGATGGCTTGCATATTGGCTTCGTCGTCGGCTTCGATCTCCTTGCGGAAGGTCACATACAGCGCCTTGGACGGCCAGTCGGCGTGCTGCGGCTCCAGGTTGCGATATTCGAGATGATCCACGCCCAGCTCGCGCGCCAGCCGGATCGCGGCCTGGTCCAGCGCGGCCCTGGCCGGCGCATGATCGCCGGCCACGCCGCCGTAGACGCAGAAGGGCAGCGACGACAGCGAGTTGCCGAACAGGCGGCTCCTGATGTGGGCCAGCGGCAGCACGGCGCAGATGCGACCCGCCGCTTCGGCATACATGAAGTAGGCGCGATGGCCGAACGCGCGCTCGATGACTTCCTTCCAGCCGGCGCGGTGGAAGAAGGTGGCCTGCGGGCATTGCATGACGAATTCATCCCAGCGACGCTCGTCGCCCGCCTGCAGCAGGTGCACGGTGACGGGGGCGTCCTGCGTGGCCGCGGGCTGCAATTCATGAAGTTGTATCGTCGCGTTCATTGGGCGCCCAGGTAGATGCGGTCCATGCGGTCCCACTTGAAGTCTGCGGCCAGCGCCTGGATGCGGGCTTCGGTCCGGTGCAGGTTGACGTAGTGGCGAAAGCGCGTCTTGGCGCTGATGCCGGCCTGGCGCGGCTGTTCCGGATCCAGCTCCCAGGGATGGAAGTAGAAGATCGCGGGCTGGCCATCGCGCTGGTTCACGCGCCGCAGCAGCCAGCGCGAGAGCTCGTAGGGGAAGAAGCGGAAGAAGCCGCCGCCGCCGGCGGGGTAGTTCTTGTCGCCGAAGCGCACCGTGCTCACCGGCACCTCCAGCAGGCCTTGCGGGCCGTTGGGACGGTAGGCGAAGCGCGGCGCATCGGGTACGCCGTAGTGGTCGTGCTTGACCGGGTAGATGCTGGAGCTGTAGCGATAGCCCGCTTCGTACAGCGCGTCCAGCGCCCACATGTTCTGTTTGCCGATGGAAAAGCTGGGCGCGCGGTAGCCCAGCACCGGCTGGCCGCCGATGTCTTCCAGCAGGGCCTTGCTGCGCACGATGTCGTCGCTGAACTGGGCGCGCGTCTGATCGCTGGCGCGCAGGTGGCCGTAGCCGTGGCTGGCCAGCTCGTGGCCCTGGTCGACGATGCTGCGGACCAACGCCGGATAGCGCTCGGCGATCCAGCCCAGGGTGAAGAAGGTGGCCTTGATGCCGTGCTCCGAAAAGATGGCAAGGATCTTTTCCATGTTGCGTTCGACACGGCAGGGCTGGCGATCCCAGCTGTCGCGCGAGATGGTGCCGGCGAAGGCGGAGACCTGGAAGTAGTCTTCCACGTCCACCGTCATGGCGTTGCGAATGCCGGCCTGTCTGCCTTGCGTCATGTCTTGCTCCTTGTCAGGTGGCGTTGCGGCGCTGGTCCAGCCACACGCACAGTTCCTGCGCGATGCGGTCGGCGGCGTGGCCGTCCCAGAATTCCGGCACGCGGCCGGCCTTGCCGCCATGGGCCATGACGTCGCGGAAGATCTCGAGAATCTTTTCCGGATCCTGGCCGGCGATGGTGTTGGTGCCCTGGTCGACCGTGATCGGGCGCTCGGTGTTGTTGCGCAGGGTGATGCAGGGCACGCCAAGCGCGGTGGTCTCTTCCTGGATGCCGCCGGAGTCGGTCAGCACCACGCGCGCGTCCTGCATCAGGCCCAGCATTTCCAGATAGCCCATGGGCGGCAGCTGGAGAATTTGCGGGATGTCGATCAGGCCGGACAGTCCGAACTTCTCGATCATGCCGCGGGTGCGCGGATGCAGCGGGAAGACCACGGGCAGGGTGTCGCTGATGGCGCGCACGGTCTGCAGCAGCTTTTGCAGCACTTCCGGATCGTCGACGTTGGACGGGCGGTGCAGCGTCAACACCGCATAGCCGCCGGCATGGTCGAAGCCGCTGCGGTCGTTGGCCTCCAGGATCTGCGGCAGCTTGATGGCGCGCGGCAGGTTCAGGCGCAGCGTGTCGATCATCACGTTGCCGACGAAGCGCACGCGCGAGGCATCGATGCCTTCGCGGGTCAGGTTGTCCAGCGCGCCGGCTTCGGTGGTGAACAGGATGTCGGAGATCTGGTCGGTCAGGATGCGGTTGATCTCCTCCGGCATGGCGCGGTCATAGCTGCGCAGGCCGGCCTCGACGTGGATCACCGGAACGCCTTTCTTGGTCGCCACCAGGGCGCAGGCCAGGGTCGAGTTGACGTCTCCCACCACCAGCACGGCCGAGGCGTCGGCGGCGTCCAGCGCCGGCTCGAAGTGATGCATCACCGCCGCCGTCTGCACGGCGTGGCTGCCGGAGCCGATCTCCAGGTTGATGTCCGGCGAAGGGATGCCCAGTGCTTCGAAGTACTGGTGGTTCATCGCCACGTCATAGTGCTGGCCGGTGTGCAGCAGGGTCGCCTGCACCTTGTCTCCCAGCGCGGCGAACGCGGCCATGATCGGCGCGATCTTCATGAAGTTGGGGCGGGCGCCGACGATGCAGAGGATGCGGTGGGGCGCTGGGGACGCGGCTGGGCTCATGGTTTGGTATCCGGGCTGTTGTATTTGGATGACGACGACGTGATGTCGCGCAGGATCTTCAGGATCGAGGTGGTGGTTTTTTCCAGCTTGGTCAGGCGCTCCTGCATATCTTCCAGCGCGTCGGCCGAGAACTGGCGCTCCACCGAACTCAGTTCGGCCATGGCCTGCTGGTTGCCGTCGGGCAGGGGCAGCTCGAACTCTTCCTGGATGTCCTTGACCACTTCTTCCACTTCTTCGGCGCCGAAGGCGCGCAATTCCTCCAGGTAACCCATCAGCAGCAGGCGGTCGCACAGCGAGTTGATCTTGCGCGGTATGCCGCCGGTGTGGGCATAGATCGCCGCGTAGGCGGCGGCGTTGAACGACGGATCGTTCTCCCAGCCGACGGTGCGCAGGCGATGCTGGATGTAGGTGACGGTCTCTTCCTCGTCCATCGGGCCCAGGTGATAGGTGGCGATGACGCGCTGGCGCAGCTGCAGCATGCTGTCGCTGTGCAGCGTGACGCGGAACTCCGGCTGGCCCAGCAGGAAGGTTTGCAGCAGCGAGCGGTCGCCGCTCTGGAAGTTGGACAGCATGCGCAGCTCTTCCAGCGTATGCGGCGTCAGGTTCTGCGCTTCGTCGACCACCAGCAGGGCGCGGATGCCCTTTTGCTCGCAGTGCAGGAAGAACTGCTCCAGGCTGGTGAGCAGCGAGGCCTTGCTGGCGCCTTCGGCCTGCAGGCCAAAGGCGCTGGCCACCATGCGCAAGGTGTTGTCCGGGTCGAGGTGCGTATTGACCAGGTGCGCCGAGATGATCTGCATGGGATTGATCTTGCCCAGCAGCTTGCGCACCAGCGTGGTCTTGCCTGCGCCCACTTCGCCGGTGATGATGATGAAGCCCTCGCCTTGCGACAGGCCGTACTCCAGATAGCTCATGGCCCGCTTGTGGCCCTTGCTGCCGAAGAAGAAATTGGGATCCGGCCTCAGTCGGAACGGCTTGTCCCGCAGGCCGTAGAAAGATTCGTACATGCGACGGTCGACTCCGGTTATAGCTGCATGTTGAGATAGGCGCCGATCGCGTTCTCGCGATAGTCCACGCCGGCCTGGGTCGACTGGCCCTGGTTTCTGCGCAGTTCCACCGTGCCGCGTACCTTGGACGACAATTGCTTGCTCACGCCTACGCGCAGCGTCTGGGTGTTGTCCACGCGGCCGCTGGTGAGCGACTTGACCCGGGTTGCGACCAGGGAGGCGTTGGCACGCGTGAGCGAGGTCAGGCGGCGCGAGAGCACGGCGCTGGCGCCGATCTGCTCGGTCTTGTCGTTGGCCGGACCCAGCAGCGAACCCAGGCTGTTGTCCGACAGCGGCTCGCGGCGGGTGTCGAACACCGACAGCAGCAGCGTGGTCTTGGGGCTGCTCAGCATGACCGATGCCTGCAGCTGCTTTTGCAGGAACACCGTGTTGGTGAAGGAGTTCACCGAACTGGTCAGGGTGCTGGGCAGGTTGCCGTCCTGGATCAGCTGCGCCACCGCCGCCGCGCGCGCGGTCGGGTCGGTGATCGACGACGACAGCAGCTGGCTCAGGAAGGTGGCGGTGTTGACCGTGGTCGGCTGCGCGAACTGCGCCGGCGTGGTGGTCACATCTTCGGCGTAGCCCAGCATCCAGTTGGCCACCCGGCTGCGCGTGGCGGCCGACAGCGAGAAGGTGCTGCCGTAGTACTTGTGGCCGACGGCGGCGTTCAGGCTGGTGCGCTGGCTGACTTTCCACTCGAAGCCGCCGCTCCAGGAGTAGCCCGAGGTGGAGTTGCTGGCCACCGAGTAATCGTTGCGGTCGTAGCCCAGCGTGCCCACCAAACGAAAGCGCGGCGCCAGCAGATAGGTGAGGCGGCCCAGGATGTTCTGCAGCTCGACGTTGTTCTGGCTGGTATAGCTGGTGGTCTGGTCGCTGTATTGCAGGCCCCAGCCCAGGGTCTGGAATGCCGGGCCGCTGTCGGCCCTCAGCGAGAGGGTGTCGGTGTGGCTGTTGGAGAGCCCGCCGCTGCTGGCCGATACCGAGTCGCGCGTGTAGCGCAGCTCGCCGCTGGCGTCCGAGCCGAACTTGCGGCTCAGGTAGGGGCTGACGTGGGTGGTGCGCACGCTGGTGCGGTTGCCGTTGCCATTGGTGTTGTCGACCGCCTGCGCGCCGAAGGCCGAGATGTTCTGCTGCGTGATCGAGGCCGCGCTGTCGAGGAACAACAGGTTGTCGATCAGCTTGGCTTTGGCGTCGGCATGCAGCTGGTTGGTCAGCGAGGAGCCGGCGTTGTGGTTGCCGTAATAGATCTCCTGCAGCCCGTAGTCGGCGTTGACGACCAGGTTGGGGCCCTTGGCCTTGATGCCCAGCGACGGCGTGACCATGGTGACGAAGTCGCTTTTGGCCTGCGGCTGCAGGTTGACGTTGTCGGTGTAGGTCTCGCTGACATTGAGAGACGGCGTGAAGGTCCACTCCGCGGCCTGCGTGCCCGATGACAGCAGCAGCGCGGCGGCGGCCGCCAGCGCGTGGCGGCGCAAACCGGCCGGGCCATGGCCGGCGGCGACGAGGTCAATAGCCATAGCCATATCCGTATCCATAACCTTGCGTGCCTGAGAAGGCCATGCTCTTGTTGTAGATGAGATTGACGTTGCGGCAGCCCTTGAGCTGGTCCAGCGAGGACCTGACGGCCTGCTGCGAGGTGTCTTCGGCCGCCACCACCATCACGATCTGGCCCATCTTGCTGGCCAGCACGTTGGCTTCGCTGGTCACCAGCAGCGGCGGCGAATCGAAGATCACGATGCGGTCCGGGTAGCGCGTGGCGATTTCTTCCAGCAGCACGTGCATGGCCTGGCTGGCCAGCAGTTCGGACGAGTGGCTGTGCTTGCTGCCCACCGGCAGTACGCTCAGGGTATCGACGTTGGTCTTGAGCATCACGTCGCCCATGTCGATCTTGCCGTCCAGCAGCACGTCGAGCAGGCCGGCTTCATTTTCGGTGTCGATGTCGAAGGTGCGCAGCACCGACGGCCGGGCCACGTCGGCATCTACCAGCAGCACCGTGTGATCCAGTTCCATGGCGATGCTCAGGGCCAGGTTGATGGAGCAGAAGGTCTTGCCCTCGTTGGGCAGCGAGCTGGTCACCATGATCAGGTTGCCGGGATTGGCATCGGCGTCGCGCGGCGCGAAAGCCTGCTTGAGCAGCGGGCGCTTGATCATGCGGAACTGTTCCGAAATCAGCGAGCGGCCACCCGGCGTCAGGAAGCCCATGCCGGCCAGGCGCTCCAGGTTGATGTCGATCTGTTTGGACTGGCGCGCGCGCGCTTCCTGCGGCTCGGAAGCGCGGGCAGCGGTGGCCGGCGCCGTGGCGCTCTTGACCGGCGTGGCGGGCGTGGCGGGCAGGCTGGAGCGCAAGGCGGCGCCTGCCGGCGCCGGAGCGGCGGCTGCGACCACAACGGGGGCGGCAGGGGCCACAGGTGCTGCAGGTGCCACTGGTGCGACAGGTGCCACAGGCGTCAAAGGTGCGGCAGCGACGTCAGCCGCCTGCACCTTGGCCAGTTCAGCCGGCGACAGGATCTCGGATGATCCGGCCGGTTTGCTGTCGGCATTGCTTTTGAGGCGACCGGCGGCTCGTTCGATGATGCTCATGCGTGCTCTCCAGGTGTTGCGTCGGCGGCGTGGTGCTGGCTGCAATGAATAGGGCGGGGGCGGGGGCGTCTCATCATGCCCTCAGCAGAAGGAAGGCCATCGTCACGATGAAGACGATGAAGAAGGCGGCCACCACCGCGATGAACTTGCGCAGGCCGCGCTTGCGCCTGGCGATCTCGGCATCGGTCCAGTTCATCGCGACCGCGCCCAGCACAGGCAGGCCGGTGACCTGTTGCAGCTGGTGCTGGGTGATGAAGGACGGGCGAACCTGGCTCATGACGAAGGTCACGCCGATGCCCGCCGCCAGCGCCGCGACGAACAGCAGCGCCAGCAGGCGCGGGCGGTTCGGGCCGGCCGGCAGGCGCGGCACGATGGGCGGGTCGATCACGCGGAAGGTCATGAGGTCGGTGGCCGAGCTGAGGTCGCCCGAGAGTTTCGCGGCATCGCGCCGGGCCACCAGCTTCTCGTAGTTGTCCTTGTTGATCTGGTAGTCGCGGTTGAGCTGGGTGAACTGCGCCTCGACGTCCGGCGCGGCGATGCTCTGGGCCTTCAGGCGCGCATAGCGGGCGGCGTATTCGTCCACCCGCGCGCGCATGCTCGCCGCCTTGGCGCGGGCATCCGACAGGGACACGCTGAGCTGCTGCATCATCGGGCTGTAGTTGGCGCCCGGGTCGGCGCCCGGCTTGCGGTTCTTGGCTTCGTCGCTCTTGCGCTTTTCCAGTTCGGCGATCAGGCGGCGGGTGCCGACCACGTCCGGGTGCTGCTCGGTGTATTTGGTGCGCAGGTCGTCCAGGTGCTTGTTGGCGGCCTGCAGGCGCGAATCGATTTCCGGCGTGGGCATCAGCGGCATGTCGTCGCCGCTGCTGGGCGCGCCGCCGGTCAGCTGCTTCTGGATCGCGCTGCGGGCCTGTTCGGCCTCGGCCAGCTCCAGTCGCGCCTGGCTCAGCGCGTCTGCCGACTCCTGCAGCTTGCTGCCGTAGTCGCTGCCCTGGCGCGGCAACAGTTCGGCGTTCTTCTGCTTGAACTCCTTCAGGGCGTTTTCGGCGTTGGAGAGCTTCTCTTCATAGCTCTTGATCTGGTCGCCGATGAAGCGCACGGCCTTGTCCGAGTCTTCCTTCTTGTCGCCCACGCTGCCTTCAACGAAGATGGTCAGCAGCGACTGCACCACGTCCTTGCCCAGCTTGGGGTTCTCGTTGTTGTAGGTGATGGTGTAGATGTCGTCGCGGCCGGTTTGCGTGATCTTGATGCGCGAGGCCAGTTCATCGACCTGCTTTTCCTTGTCGCTGACGGTTTGCGCCTTGATGTCGAGATCGGCCATGCGGGTGACGCGCTCGAGGTTGGGGCGGCTGAGCAGCGTGCGGCTCATGATCGAGACCTGCTGCTCGATGTTGGGCACGGTGGTCATGCCCGACAGCAGCGGCTTGAGGATGCTCTGGGTGTCGACGTAGACGCGCGCCGACGCCTGGAAATCGTTGGGCAGGCGGAAGATCACGATGCTGCCTATCAGCAGCAAAGCCCAGGCAATCGAGATGGCAATCCAGCGATGCTTCCAAACGCCCTTCAGGAGCGACAAGAGTTGCGATATTAAATCCGCCATGTGAGCAGTTTCCCCGTGCTTTCCGAACTTCAGTGAATATGTGTTGAAACGCGCCTGTGCCAGCTGCGGATGCAAATCATCCGCGCACGGCCGACCCAAACCGGCCGGTCATGTTTGTCCTGGGCAACAGCGTGAATTCCCCTGATGTGGTGTGATCGTCCCGAACGATTTTCTTACCCGCCCCCCGGCGGCCTCCCGCAATTTTTTCTTGGTGTCTCAGCGAGAGACTCGGCGTCTTCCGCGCGTAATAATGGTTATTTGGCAATCGCTGGATCATAACATCAGGACTCATTTTTTCGACGCGTCGAACGCGACAATTACGCTGCAATTTGCATCGCCGGTGACCACAGCGGGTGCGCCGGAAAGCCGCGCCGGTGCTGGGTTTTTCTTTCCATGCTGCAAGAGTGTCGACATGCTTTTCGGCAACTGGCGCAGCACCCGCGGCGCGCAGTGGCGCAGGGCGCCGAAAACCCCGCCGACGGTGCGCAGGTTGAACGCCATCAGGCCCCATCGCTCGCGCCGGTGAGACATCCAGTCTTGCTTGTAGGCATCGTCTCCCATCAGGTAATCCACCTCGCTCACGCGGTCGATGTCGATCACGTGGCGCATCATCGCCGCGGTCAGCGCCGACCCCGCCGACAGCGCCGCGAAGCGCGCGTCGTAGGCCAGCTTGTAGATGGCGGCCACGCCGTTGTGGACGATCCAGATCTGCGCCGCGGCCGGCTCGCCGCCGATGCGCAGCACGCCCAGGCGCAGGCTGCCCTGGCGCGCGCACAGCCGGATCAGGCCGGGGATGAAGTCGGGGAAGGGCTCGGGCTTCTTCCAGCTGGCGCGGTAGATCCGCAGGTAGTCCTCGATGCCGCGCTCCAGCGCCGCGCCGCCTTCGATGATGTCTAGTCGCGTCTCGCCCTCCGCTTGCAGCTGTCGAGATTTGCGCGCCAGCGTGTTGCGCAGCCTGGACGGCAAGGACGCGTAGTACTGGTCATAGCTGCGTCCTCCTACCTGCAGGTACCAGTTGCCGAAGCAGAAGTAGCGCTGCACCTTCATCCCGGCGTCGCGCAGGGCCTGCTCCAGCGTGCCGAAGACGGCGCCGTCCAGCGGCAGCGGCCGCAGGTCCACGCTGGACCAGCGCGGACGCTCGGCGGCAATGGCCGCCACGATCTCGCGCACGGCGGTCGCGCCGGCTTCGCCTTGCGCGCCCAGCGGACCGGCCAGCGCCGAGTAGTAATTGGCCTGCGAGCTCAGGCGGCGCGAGAAGGGCCATGCGCCGCGCGCCGTCTCGTACATCGGCAGCAGCGCGGCGCCGTCCGCGCGTTGCAGGCAGTAGATCCGCAATTGCTGGTTGGCGTCGCGGGCGGTGTCGGCAAGATGGCGCAGCCAGTCCGGCGTCAGCGAAAAGTCGCTGGCGTTGCCGGCCGCTTCCAGGCGTTCCAGCAGGGGCGCCGGAATGTCCTCGAAGCGGTGGTAGAGATGGATGCCGTTCATGCCTGCCGCGGGTCGCCGATCAGTGGTCGCCGGCCAGGTGCTCGATGTACCAGGCCATGGCTTCCTTCAGGCCTTCGCGGATGCGGTGCGTGGGCGCGTAGCCCAGCATCTCGCGCGCGCGGCCGATATCGGCCTGCGAATCGCGGATGTCGCCGGCGCGAAAACCCACATACTGCGGCTGGTGCTGGCGCAGGTGAGGGAAGCGCTCCTGCAGCAGTTCGCGCATCATCTGGTACAGCTGGTTCAGGCTGGTGCGGTCGTTGAGCGCGATGTTGTACACCTTGCCGGCGGCCTGTGCATCGGCCGTGGCGGCCAGCAGGTTGGCCTGGACCACGTTGTCGATGTAGCAGAAGTCGCGGCTGGTCTCGCCATCGCCGTTGATGCGCAGCTCGCTGTTGCGGATCATCGCCGTCACCCATTGCGGGATCACCGCCGCATAGGCGCCGTGCGGATCCTGGCGGCGGCCGAACACGTTGAAGTAACGCAGGCCCGCCGTTTCCAGGCCGTAGCAGCGGCCGAACACGTCGGCGTACAGCTCGTTGACGTACTTGGTCACGGCATAGGGCGAGAGCGGCTTGCCGATCACATCCTCGACCTTGGGCAGGCCGGGATGGTCGCCGTAGGTGGAGCTGGAGGCGGCGTAGACAAAGCGTTTGACCTTGGCGTCGCGCGCGGCGACCAGCATGTTCAGGAAGCCGTTGACGTTGCTGTCGTTGGTGCGTACCGGATCCTCGATGGAGCGCGAGACCGAACCCAGCGCCGCCTGGTGCAGCACGAAGTCGGCGCCGGCGCAGGCGCGCGCGCAATCCTCGGCGCTGCGGATGTCGCCCTCGATGAAGGTGAAATTGCGCCAGGCGTCTTCCCCGACCTCGGCGCGCACTTCGTCCAGGTTGGCCTGGTGGCCGGTGATGAAGCTGTCCAGCCCGGTCACCTGCTGGCCCAGCGAAAGCAGGCGGGCCAGCAGGTTGGAGCCGATGAAACCGGCCACGCCGGTGATCAGCCAGCGCTGCGGGCGCAGCTTGAGTTGCTCGGATAAGTCGTCGTATCTGCTCATTGTCTGCTTGCGTTGATGTGTCTTCAGGGCGTCGATATCGCGTTGCCGGTGGGGCCGGCCTTACAGGCGCCAGACGCTGTAACCGGCCTCGCGCAGCGCATTCTGGTCGAACAGCGACTTGACGTCGACGAAGCAGCCGTTGTCTTTCAGCTTGGACTGGATGTCCTGCAGCGGGCGCGCCAGCAGCTCCTTGTGCGAGACCGCGGCCACCACGGCATCGGCGCGCGGCAGGTCGGACCAGTTCTCCAGCGCGATGCCGTACTCGTGCTCGGCGTCCGCCGCGGCGGCCACCGGGTCGTGCACGTGCACTTCGACGCCGTAGGACTGCAGCTCGGTGACGATATCGACCACCTTGGAGTTGCGCAGGTCGGGGCAGTTTTCCTTGAAGGTCAGGCCCAGGACGTTGACCTTGGAGCCCTTGATCGGGAAGCCGGCGGCGATCATCGACTTGACCGTCTTCTCGGCCACGAACTTGGCCATGCCGTCGTTGATGCGGCGGCCTGCCAGGATCACCTGCGGGTGATAGCCGACCATCTCGGCCTTGTGCGTCAGGTAGTAGGGGTCGACGCCGATGCAGTGGCCGCCCACCAGGCCCGGGCGGAAGGGCAGGAAGTTCCACTTCGTGCCCGCCGCCTGCAGCACTTCCAGCGTATCGATGCCGATCTTGTCGAAGATGATGGACAGCTCGTTCATCAGTGCGATGTTGAGGTCGCGCTGGGTGTTCTCGATGACCTTGGCGGCTTCGGCCACCTTGATGCTGGAGGCGCGATGCACGCCCGCGGTGATGATCGACTCGTACAGCGCCGCGATCTTTTCCAGCGTGTCGGCGTCATCGCCGGAGACGATCTTCAGGATGTTGGTCAGCGTGTGCTGCTTGTCGCCCGGGTTGATGCGCTCCGGCGAAAAGCCGACGTGGAAGTCCTGCTTCCACTTCAGACCGGAGTGCTTTTCAAGGATGGGGACGCAGACTTCTTCGGTGGCGCCGGGATAGACGGTCGATTCGAAGATCACGATCGCGCCGCGCTTCATGACCTTGCCGACGGTCTCGCTGGCGCCGGCCAGCGGGCCGAAGTCCGGGTTATGCGCCTCGTCGACCGGGGTGGGCACGGCCACCACGATGTAGTCGGCATCGGCCAGGATCGCCGGATCCACGCTCACGCTCAGTTGATCGGAGGCGCGCAGCTCCTCGCTGGTCAGCTCCCCGGTCGGATCGATGAACTTCTTGTAGTTCTCGATTTTCGTCTTCGACAGGTCGAAGCCCACGGTCGGCCGCTTCTTGCCGAATTCGACCGCCAGAGGAAGGCCGACATATCCCAATCCAACGACTGCAACGATGCTCATAGCTGACATCCCCCAAATATAAGTAATGACCGGGCTATCCCCATTGATCGCCCGTTGCTTCATCGCAGCGCCGCGTGATGCGGTGCTGCGTCCTTCCTTGTCCCGATTGGACGTTCAGGCCTATCTGGCCTGCGGCCGCGTACAGGCCGCGAAGTCCTCGAAGGCCCCGTACGACACCGTTCCCGTGCGCATCCCCTGGCACAGGTCCGGTATCTGTTCGCTCATGTTTTCCCTGACGGCGGGCTTGTCTTTCCAGCTGAAATCGAGCGCGCCGGGCGCCTTGAACAGGGCGCGCACCGGATGCCGGCCCAGGTACAGGCTGATCGGCCCGGTCACTTGGTTTTCGGCGGTGCGCAGCAGGCCCTCGTCGCGCGAACGCACCACGCTGTCGACCAGGTTGCCTTCGACATCCGCGCTGCTCTCGGGGAAGCGCACGGTGATGCCGCCGGTGTCGACCAGGGTGTTGTGAAGAATCTTGCTGGCTGCGGCGCGGTTGAGATAGATGCCGTCGTCGGAGCACGAGGCGATCAGGTTGGATTGCACCACGCCGCCATCCTGCTCGGTGATGCAGCGGCGGTCGCGGCAGTACTGCGGACCGGTGCCGCCGCCGCCCAGCGACAGGCCGACCTGCGCGCCGCGGTTGCCCTGCAGCAGGTATTCGCACAGGACGATGTTTTGCTCGATGCGGTTGTCGCTGCCGCCGCCCTTGACGAAGGCGCCGTAGCTGATGCGGTCGCCGTCGGCCTTGATGAAGTCGCTGATCTGGTTGCGCGCGATGCGCCAGTGGCTGGCCGCCACCAGGTCGATCGGGGTGACCGGGCTGATCGTGCGGCGCGGCGCGGTGTTGGTCAGCGTATTGCCCTCGATGACGCCGTAGTCGGGGAAGTTGCCGTCTTCGCCGTTGATCTTGAAGTGCGCGTTGAAGTTGACGATCAGGTTGTTGCGCGCCGTAAAGTGCGCGCCGCGGCCGGCAACGTGGAAGGCGTGCTGGCAGAACTCCTGGGTCTGGCACACGCCCTCGATGTTGAGGTTTTCAAAGCGCCAGTAGGGCGCATCGACCTTGAAACCTTCGCCGGCATTGAGTTCGATGAACACCGTGGCGGGCCGCTCGGCGCGCACCACGATCGGGGCTTCGGCGGTGCCGGCCTGGCGGATGTCGAGCGAGCCGTCGCCGTCGATGCGATAGTGGCCCGGCATCAGCGTGATGGCCTGGCCCGGGCGGGCCTGCGCCAGCGCCTGCTTCAGTTCGACCGCGGTGGACACCATGACGACTTCGGCGCCGGCGCCGCTGGTCTTGGTCGCGACGGCGCCCGCGCCGATGTTCCAGCGTTGCGGCGTATGCACTTCGCGCGTGCCGCGATCAAGCTGCTGCAAGCCGTCGGTCAGGCGCACGGCCAGTTCCACCACCGCCGGCTGGTGTCCTTCGGCGCGTCGCTCCAGATAGGGCGCCAGCTGGCGCGGCGGGATGTTCAGCCGGTCCAGCATGAAGGCTGCGGCGCCGACGGAAACGAAGCCGGCCGCCAGCAGGAGCCAGAAGAAACGCTTGAGTCGCTTGGAAGATGTGGTCATGGATGCTCGGTCTGCTGGCGTGGTCAGGTGCGGGACGCAGGGTTCAGCCGCAAGGCGTACCACAGCAGTCCGATCCATTCGTAGCTGGCGTAATAGGAACGGCGAAGGCCCTCCGCGCTGGGCAGCAGCGATTGCGCATCGAAGCCGGTGCTGCGGAAGAACATGGTGGGCGCGGCGATGGCCTGCAGGCCGGTCTGGGCGAAGGCCAGCATCGCGCGCGGCATGTGCATGGCGTCGGTCACCACCAGCACGCGGTCGATGCGCTCGCCGCGCAGCATCTCGGCGGAGAACAGCGCATTCTGCTCGGTGTTCTCGGAGCGGCCCTCGATCCAGCGCACCGGAGTGCGAAAATCGTCGCGCAGCGCCGCGGCCATGGCGCGCGCCTTGGAGTTGTCCGGCTCGCCCGCCGGCACGTTGCCGCCCGACACCAGTACCGGCAGGCCGGTCTCGTGTTGCAGTCTGGCCGCATAGCGCAGTCGCGCCAGCGCCACATAGTCGGGGATATCGGCGCCGCCGTACTCGGGCGCGCGCTCAAGCCTGCCGGCGGCCAGCACCACGATGGCTTGTCCCTGCGCGCGCGCGGCCGCCGTCAGCGGGGCGGTCATGTCTTCCAGCGGGCGCACCATCAGGTCGGCCACGGCCGGCATGGACAGCAGCGCCAGCAAGGCGACCCCGATGCCCGCCATCGCCCGCCCGGTCCTTGCGCACCACCGGGAAAGCACAAAACCTGCGGCTGTAAACAGCAGCAGGTTGAGTGGTGGCAACAGCAAGGATCTTGCTACTGCGGAGAGCCAGGCCGGTGCGCTCATGAAACGTGATCAGCGCAGCGTGGATGACGGCAAGTGTCGCGGGGTTTCAGCCGGCCCGGACGGTTTCGATGCGGTACTCATGGTCGGTCATGCTTTGTCTTTGGCGGACGGTCATTGTGTGTCGATGAAAATCAAAACACCCCGGTCGGCACATCCTCCCTGTTTGCAGGGAGGCGGCCGACCGGGGCGGAGCCTGGCGAATCAGGTTCAGGCAGACATCTGCTCCTTGCGCTTGCGCCATGCGAGCAGCGCCAGCAGGCCCAGTCCCAGCAGGGCGATCGAGCCCGGTTCCGGCACGGCGCTCGGCACCAGGATGGAGGCCGAGAAATAGACCGTGTTGCGATCGTCGCCGTTGTTGCTGTAGTAGTTCCAGATCCATTGCGGCACCAGCTGGTCGTAGCCGCTGCGCGTGCCCCACGGGCCCACGCCGTTGGCGCCTTCGGAGACGGTGGCGTTGCCGGCGGAGCCGAAGCCGCTCAGGTTCTGGGTGATGCCGGCGTCGCCGGTCAGCAGCGTTTGCGTGCCGTTGGCGAACACGAAGCTGGTGTCTGACAGCGTGAACGCGCCCAGCAGGCCGCCGGGGCCGCCGACGTTGTTCACCACGATATGCAGGAAGTTGGTTACGCCCGCAGTCAGCTGCGAGGTGAAGTTGTAAGTGTTGCCCCAGGTGTCGCCGCTGCCGACCAGGGTGCCCAGCGTGTTGTTGCTGGTGCTGACATAAAGCTGAAAGATGTTGTCGGCGTTGAGCGTGGACGAGATCGTGGTCGCATTCGCCGGGGTCGAACCGATATTGGCCATCAGAAACAAAACTGCGAGCAGATACTTTTTCATGGTGTTTGCTTTCGGAAAGTTGTCCCGGTGCGGGGGTGTTCGATGTCGATATAGCAATTTATGTGCCCAAATTAAAAGCACTGTAATTTCATGAGCTTGCGTTCGACTCGAAAATTTTTTTCACAAAACTGTAAATTTTTCCGACAGTTTTTAGAAATCAATGCTGGTCACTTTTTTGCTGAATATCGGTTACGCGACCAACTTTTCCGTACGGAAAATGCGCACGAAAATTCATAAGCTAATTCGCGTGGAGAGCGCATGATCAAAGGCGATGCGCCGTTTCGATGCTGCTCGGAAACCTTTGAATTTTCTTCGAATTTAATATTGCAAATGGCTCTAAAAAAGTTCATTCTTCGTCGCTGTGAAAGTTGACGGCAGTTTTCTGAAAACTCAAAAAACTTCACAAGCGCATTCGCGTTCTTTTGAAAAAAATGCGAAACCACATGCGCGGCCAAGGGGATTGGCCTGATCGCTCCACCGCCCGGTGGAGGAGACAAGTAGCAATGAAAAGTTTTGGGATGGTGGGGGATCAATGCTGAGAATTTCAAACCACTACGTGTCAAAGGTGGTGACGGTACTGCTTGTGCTCGAATTTGGCGTGATGTTCTTGGCGGGTTACATCGGCGTGAACCTGCGCTTCATGGGCGAGTACGCACAGGTCATCGACTTCCATAAATTCCTGATGCCCATGACGGTGGTGGCGATGTCGATCGCCATCGGCATGAGCGCGGTGGGTATGTACCAGCGCAACATCATCGAAAGCCCGCGCCTGACCTTCCTGCGTCTGATGCCTTCGTTCGGGATCGCCTTGCTGATGATGCTGGTGATCTTCTATGCCGCGCCCGACATCTCCCTGGGCCGCGGCGTGCTGGCGATCGTGCTGCTGCTGTCGGCCATCGGCGTGTTCGGCGTGCGCACGATTTTCTTCAAGCTGGTGAATTCGCGCATGCTGGTCTCTCCCATCCTGTTCCTGGGCAGCAGCGAACTGGTCAAGGATTGCATCGAGACCTCGCGCAACAACGTGCGCAATCACAAGTACAACATCGTCGGGTCGATTCCGGTGGCGGGCGAGGACAGCAGCCATGCATTGACCGTGCTGGTCGAGCCGGCGGGAACGCTGCTCGAAACCGCCCGCAAATACAAGGCGGAGGAAATCGTCGTGGCGGTGCAGAATCGCCGCGGCGGCGCACTGCGCATCCAGGAGCTGCTCGAGTGCAAGATGAAGGGCGTGCGCGTCACCGACGCCGCCGGCTTCTTCGAGCGCGAGGCTTGCCAGATCCGTCTCGATTCCCTGCATCCCAGCTGGCTGGTGTTCGGCAGCGGCTTTGACCAAAGCCTGATCCGGACCTTCATGAAGCGCGCATTCGACGTCATCATCAGCGCGCTCATGTTGCCGCTGCTGTCGCCGGTCATGCTGGCCGCCGTGGTCAGCATCTGGCTCGAGGACCGCGGCCCCATCCTGTATCGGCAGGAGCGCGTGGGCAAGAACGGCGAAACCTTCCTGGTGCTGAAGTTCCGCAGCATGCGCGTCGATGCCGAGCAGGCGGGGATGCCGCAGTGGGCCTCTTCCAACGATCCGCGCATCACCGCCGTCGGCAATGTCATGCGCAAGTTCCGCGTCGACGAATTGCCGCAGCTCTTCAACGTCCTGCGCGGCGACATGAGCTTCGTCGGTCCGCGTCCGGAGCGGCCGTTCTTCGTGCAGCAGTTCGCCGACGAGATCGCCTTCTACAACGTGCGCCACAGCGTCAAGCCGGGCATCACCGGCTGGGCGCAGGTGCGCTACAAGTACGGCTCGTCCAAGGATGACGCCGTGCAGAAACTGCAGTACGACCTTTACTACGTGAAGAACAACAGCCTGTTCCTCGACATGCTGATCCTGATCGATACGCTCAATGTCGTGATCTTCGGAGCCGGGACCTAGGATGACGCGATGCTCGGCATGCTGAAGGAAGTGGCGCTGGCCAGCTATCTGGCGGCGGCTTCCACCTTCCTGTTGTTCGGCCTGTTCCTCTTTGCGCGCAACGGAGGGCAGCTTCGGCGTCTCGCCCTCGGCGTGGCCTGCTGCATCAATGCCGGCTGGGCCATCCTGCTGGTGGTGCAGCTGTTCCTGCCCGCGCGCTGGCCGGTGCTGGTGGCCGTCTTCGAATCGCTGCGCAACGCTTCCTGGGACGTGTTCCTGCTGCTGCTGATCGGCGTCTTCGGCAAGGACCGGCGCACCACGATTTTCAACGCGAACCGCTGGGTGCTGGCGGTGGCGGTGTTCTACGCGGTGATGCTGGCCTGCACGCTCAGCGTGTCCTGGCAGAACGGCTATCCGGTGCTGGCCGGCGATTTCATCGCGGTGACGGTGCTGCGCACGGGCGCGGCCATCCTCGGGCTGTTCCTGGTGGAGCAGCTCTATCGCAATACGCTGGAGGTGCAGCGCTGGGGGATCAAGTTCGCGTGCATCGGCATGGGCGTCATGTTCGCGTACGACTTCTACATGTACAGCGACGCGCTGCTGTTCCGCCATTTCAATCCGGACGCCTGGGTGGCGCGCGGTTTCATCAACGCGCTGGCGGTGCCGCTGATCGCCATCTCGACGCTGCGCAATCCGCGCTGGTCGCTGGGGATCACGGTGTCGCGGCATGTCCTGTTCCATTCGGCGGCCCTGTTCGGCGCGGCAGGCTATCTGCTGGCGATGGCGCTGGCCGGCTACTACCTGCGCATCTTCGGCGGGACCTGGGGTTCGGTGATCCAGCTGGCCTTCCTGTGCGGGGCGGTGGCGCTGCTGCTGGGCATCCTTTTCTCGGGCGTGTTCCGTTCGCGCCTGCGGGTCTTCATCAGCAAGCACTTCTACAGCTACAACTACGACTATCGCGAGGTGTGGCTGAGCTTCACGCGTTCGCTGTCGTCCAAGGGGCCGGACCTGGAGACGCGCGTGGTCGAGGCGCTCGCCAAACTGGTGGAAAGCCCGGGCGGCGCCGTGTTCATGGTGCGCGACGACGGCAGTTTCGACACCGCGGCGCGCTGGAACTGCGCCGCCGGCGCCCAGGCCGATCCGGCCAACGCCGGCCTGATCAGGTTCCTGGAAGAAAAGCAGTGGGTGATCGACCTGACCCAGCACAAGATCAATCCCGGCCATTACGGCCATGTGGCGATCCCGGCCTGGCTGAGCGACTATCCGCGCGCCTGGCTGGTGGTGCCGATGGAAGTGCACGGCAGGCTGCTGGGGATCGTCATGCTGGCGCAGCCGCGCAGCCCGGTCAAACTCAATTGGGAAGTGACCGACCTGCTCAAGCTGGCCGGGCGCCAGGCCGGCAGCTACCTGGCGCAGCAGCAGTTCGCCACCGAGCTGATGGTGGCGCGCCAGTTCGAGTCGTTCAACCGCATGTCGACCTTCGTGGTGCACGACCTCAAGAACCTGGTGTCGCAACTCTCGCTGTTGATGGCCAACGCCGAACGGCACAAGGACAACCCCGAGTTCCAGCGCGACATGATCGACACGGTCGACTTCTCGGTCCAGAAGATGCGCCTGCTGCTGCACAAGCTGAGCCGCAAGGATTCGGCGGAGACCAGCCAGCCGATCGACCTGGACGCTTTGCTGGAACGGGCCATCCGCGGCAAGTCGGCGGCCGAGCCCAAGCCGGTGCTGACGATCGAGGCCGGCGGCATGCAGGTCCAGGCCGATTGGGAGCGGCTGGAGCGCGTGCTGGGTCATATCGTGCAGAACGCCATCGAGGCGGTCTCGCCCAAGAACGGCCGCGTCGAGGTGCGGCTTGCCCGCGACGGCGCAGAGGCGCTGGTCGAGATCGGCGACAACGGACATGGCATGAGCGAGGAGTTCATCCGCCGCCGGCTGTTCAAGCCCTTCGAGACCACCAAGTCGGCGGGCATGGGCATCGGCGTCTTTGAAAGCCGCGAGTACGTGCAGGCGCTTGGCGGAACGCTGCACGTGGAAAGCGTCGAAGCGGTGGGAACCCGCTTCTTCATCAGGTTGCCTTTGCTCGCGCCCGTGAAAGCGGCGACCACACAACTGCAAGAGGAAACCAGTGAGTCAAAATAAGCCGAAGCTCTTGATTGTCGAGGACGATCCTGGACTTCAGAAGCAATTGCGCTGGAGCCTGGATGCCTACGAGGTGCTCATCGCCGGCGACCGCGAAAGCGCGCTGGCGATGGTGCGCCGGCATGAGCCGGCCGTGGTCACCATGGATCTGGGCCTGCCGCCGGATCCGGACGGCGCCAGCGAGGGCTTCGCCACGCTGCAGCAGGTGCTGGCGCTGGCGCCCGATACCAAGGTCATCATGCTGACCGGCAACCAGGACCATGCGCACGCGGTCAAGGCGATCAGCATGGGCGCCTACGATTTCCACCAGAAGCCATGCAATGACGAAACCCTGCGGCTGGTGGTGGAGCGCGCCTTTTACCTGCACGCCCTGCAGCGCGAGAACCGGCGCATGCAGCAGGGCGCCGGCAATTCGCCGCTCAACGGGCTGATCAGCCGCGACGCCGGCATGCTGGGCGTGTGCCGCAGCATCGAGAAGGTGGCGCCGTCGTCGGCCTCGGTCATGTTGCTGGGCAACAGCGGCACCGGCAAGGAAGTGCTGGCGCGCGCGCTGCACCAGCTCAGCTCGCGCAGCGAGCGCCGCTTCATGGCGATCAACTGCGCGGCGATCCCGGAGAACCTGCTCGAGAGCGAGCTGTTCGGATATGAAAAGGGCGCCTTCACCGGCGCCGTCAAGCAGACCATCGGCAAGGTCGAACTGGCCAATGGCGGCACCTTCTTCCTCGACGAGGTGGGCGACTTGCCGATGCCGTTGCAGGCCAAGCTGCTGCGTTTCCTGCAGGAGCGCGTGATCGAGCGCGTGGGCGGGCATACCGAGATACCGGTGGATGTGCGCGTGATCTGCGCCACGCACCAGAACCTCAAGGAGCTGACCGCCAGCGGCGGCTTCCGCGAGGACTTGTACTACCGCCTGTGCGAGATCGTCATCAAGATCCCGGCGCTGAAGGACCGCGCCGGCGACGCCGTGCTGCTGGCGCGCCACTTCGTGCAGAAGTTCTGCGCCAAGGAAGGGCGCCCGAGCCTGCATTTCAGCCAGGAGGCGCTGCACGCGATCGAGACCTACGACTGGCCCGGCAACGTGCGCGAGATGGAGAATTGCGTGATGCGCGCGGTCATCATGGCCGACGGCTCGCAGATCACCGCGGAAGACCTGGGCCTGTCCGTCGACGGCCGCGAGATCGAGCCGCTGAACCTGCGCCAGGTGCGCGACGAGGCCGAGCGCAAGGCGGTGGTCAAGGCGATCACCCGGATGGACGGCAACATCCTCAAGGCCGCCGAGCTGCTGGGCGTGAGCCGGCCGACGCTGTACGACCTGATGAGCCGGCACGAGATCAAGTGACGATGGCGCTCCAGCACATGCCGATGCCGCGCGCGCGGAGACGGGGATGACGGTCACCCTGGTGCACGACGCCATCACCGCGGCGGCGCTGGCGCGGCCGGACGCCACCGCGGTGCGCTACCGCGGCGCGGCGCTGGACTATGCCGCGCTCGCGCAGGGCGTGGAGACGGCGGCATCGGCCATGCTCCGGTGCGGCATCGGCGCCGGCGAGCGCGTGGCCGTCTATCTGGAAAAACGTATCGAGACGGTGCTGGCGCTGTTCGGCGCGGCCGCCGCGGGCGCCGTCTTCGTGCCGGTCAATCCCTTGCTCAAGCCGGCCCAGGTGGCGCACATCCTCAACGATTGCGGCGTGCGTGTGCTGGTGACGTCGGCGCAGCGCCACGCGGCGCTGGCGGAGGTGCTGGCGCAATGTCCGCAGTTGCGCACCGTGGTGCTGGTCGACGCGCCTGCCGATGCGTCTGCCGCCGGTTCTGCAGGCGCAGAGGTGCTGCCCTGGGAGCAGTTCATGCGGCAGGCAGGGACGGCCTTGCCGCACCGGCGCATCGACGCCGACATGGCGGCCATTCTCTACACCTCAGGCAGCACCGGCCGCCCCAAGGGCGTGGTGCTGTCGCATCGCAACTTGGTGGCGGGAGCGCAGAGCGTGGCGAGCTACCTGGACAATCGTCCGGAGGATCGCCTGCTGTCGGCGCTGCCCCTGAGTTTCGACTACGGGCTGAGCCAGCTGACCACGGCATTCCTGTGCGGCGCATCGGTGGTGCTGATGAATTACCTGTTCCCGCGCGACGTCGTCAAGGCCGTGGCGGAAGAAGGCGTGACCGGGCTGGCCGGGGTGCCGCCGTTGTGGTCGCAGCTGGCGCAGCTGCCGTGGCCGCAGGACTGCACGCTGCGCTACCTCACCAACTCCGGCGGGGCCATGCCGCGTCCGGTGCTGGACCAGCTGCGCCGCGCCTTGCCGGCGACGCAGGTGTTCCTGATGTACGGGTTGACCGAGGCCTTCCGTTCCACCTATCTGCCGCCGTCCGAACTGGACCGGCGCCCCGACTCGATCGGCCGCGCCATTCCCAATGCGGAGGTGCTGGTGGTGCATCCCGACGGCAGCCCCTGCGCGCCCGGCGAGGTCGGCGAGCTGGTGCATCGCGGCGTGCTGGTGGCGCAGGGATACTGGAACGACCCGGAGAAAACCGCCCGGCGCTTCCGGCCGGCGCCGGGGCGCGATCCGCAATTGCAGAGCGCCGAGCTGGCCGTGTGGTCGGGCGACTCGGTACGCATGGACGAAGAGGGCTTCCTCTACTTCGTCGGCCGCGGCGACGACATGATCAAGGTATCCGGATATCGCGTCAGCCCGCATGAGGTGGAAGAGGTGGTCTATGCCAGCGGCCTGGTCGAGGAGGCAGCGGCCATTGGCGTCGGGCATCCGCAATCGGGCCAGGCCATCGTGGTGGTGGTGCCGGCCGCAGAGGCCTTCCCGGCCGACGGCCTGGTCCAGGCCTGCAGGCAGCACCTGCCGTCCTACATGGTGCCGGCCGCCGTGCATCAATGGCCGGGAGGGCTGCCGCGCACGCCCAACGGCAAGCTCGACCGCAAGCTGATGCAGCAGTCGCTGGCCGGACATTTTTTCGACGGAAACACATGAACCCAGCCGCACCGACAATTCCCGACGCCACGGCGAAGCCGGCGCATGCCGCGCGCAGCGGTTTTCCGGTCGAGGAGGGCGTGCTCCGGATCGGCGACGTGCCGTTGACGCGGCTGGCCCAGCGCGTCGGCAGCACGCCGTTCTACGCCTACGACCGGGCTTTGCTGTCGGCGCGGGTGGCGCACCTGCGCGCGCTGCTGCCGCGCGAGATCGAGCTGCATTACTCGATCAAGGCCAATCCGATGCCGGCCCTGGTGCAGTGGATGGCGCAATTGGTCGACGGCTTCGACGTCGCCTCCGGCGGCGAGCTGACGACCGCGCTGGATACGCCGATGCCGGCGCGGCACATCACGTTCGCCGGACCCGGAAAGTCGGCGGCCGAACTGCGGCGCGCGGTGGCGGCCGGGATCCTGGTGCATGTCGAGTCGGCGCGCGAGGCCGACGCCGTCGCAGCCATCGGCGCCGAGCTGGACATCGCGCCGCGGGTATCGCTGCGCCTCAATCCCGCGTTTGAACTGAAGTCGTCCGGCATGCGGATGGGCGGCGGCGCCAAGCCCTTCGGCGTGGATGCGGAGAGCGCGCCGGCCTTGCTCGAGGCGCTGGCCGCCAAGGGCGTCCAGGTGCAGGGCCTGCAGGTATTCTGCGGTTCGCAAAGCCTGGACGGGGCGGCGATCATGGATGCGCAGTCGCGCAGCTTCGAGCTGGGGATGACGCTGGCGCGAGAAGCTTCGCTGGACCTGCATTGCCTCAACATCGGCGGCGCGTTCGGCATTCCTTATTTCCCCGGCGATCGCGCGCTCGACATCGCGCCGATCGGCGAACACTTGCGGCAATGGCTGGCGCGGCTGCGCGAGGCGCTGCCGGCGGCGCGGGTGGTGATGGAACTGGGGCGCTACCTGGTGGGCGAGGCCGGCATCTACGTGGCCCGCGTGGTGGAGCGCAAGGTGTCGCGCGGGCAGGTTTTCCTGGTGGTCGACGGCGGCCTGCATCATCATCTCGCCGCCTCCGGCAATTTCGGCCAGGTGCTGCGCAAGAACTATCCGGTGACGGTGGTGCCGCAGCAGCCGCGCGCAGGCGAGATCGAACACGAGGTGGTGACGGTGGTCGGGCCGCTGTGTACGCCGCTGGACGTGCTGGCCGCGCAGATGCGCCTGCCGCGCGCCGAGCCGGGCGATTTCGTGGTGGTGTTCCAGTCGGGCGCCTACGGCCTCAGCGCCAGCCCGGTCGCCTTCCTCGGGCACCCGGCTCCGGCCGAGGTGCTGGTATGAGGATGCCAGTGCGATGAACCGCGCCTTCTCCGCCTACCTCGACCTGGTCCGTTTCATCGCCGCCATGCTGGTGGTGCTGGACCATCTCGTGGCCTTCCGTATCGTCACGCCGGCACAGGCGGCGTTCTTTCCGGAGTGGGGCAGGGAGGCGGTGGTCATGTTCTTCGTGCTGTCCGGGTTCGTGATCGCCTACGCGACCGAGTCGCGCCAGCAGAGCTTCGGGCAATACGCGGTCAGCCGCGCCGCGCGCATCTATTCGGTGGCGCTGCCCTTGCTGCTGCTGGCCTTTCTTGGCGCGTATGCGCTGCAGGGCGTGCTGGCCGAGCCGCTCAAAGAGGGCTACCAGCTGCAGAAGTTCTATCTCTACATTCCCTATCACAGCCTGTTCCTGGGCGAACTGTGGACGCATTCGGAGACGCCTCTCTGGCTCATTCCCTACTGGTCGCTGGGCTACGAGGTCTGGTACTACCTGCTGTTCGGCGTGCTGTTCTTCATGCGCGGCCGGCGCAGGATGCTGTGCGCGGCCGCCGTGCTGCTGGTGATGGGCTACAAGCTCTGGCTGCTGCTGCCGGTGTGGTACGCGGGCGTGCTGTTATGGCGCGGGCGCGAGCGGCTGCGCCTGGCCCCTGCCGCGGCGCGCACCGGGATGCTGCTCAGCGTGGTCCTGCTGTGCGCCTACAAGTTCTGGCATGGCGACGTCTGGCTGAGAACGCTGGGTCACGCCTGGTGGCCGTTCGCCTCGCTCCCTTTGGGCAGCGCCGAGCGTTATCCGGGCGATTACCTGGTCGGGCTGCTGGTGCTGCTCAATTTCCATTGCGCCCTGCATGCCCGCATGGCGATGCCGCAGTGGGCCTCGCGCGCGGCGCGCGTGCTGGCGTATTACACCTTCCCCCTCTATCTCGTGCACGGGCTGGTGATCTCCTGCTGGCTGGCCTTGCGGCCGGCGGCGGCCGGCGGCGCCGAGCCGGTATCGGTCTGCCTGGCGGTGCTGCTGGCGACCTGGCTGGCCGGCTCGCTCGCGGATCCCTTGCGCGCCGCCATGGAAGTCGGTGGACGCCGGCTGTGCGCGTGGCTGGCCGGCGCGGGCGGCGGCCTGCGGACTTTGCAGGAAAAATAAGATGCTGTTCAACTCCTTTGGCTTCCTGTTCCTGTTCATGCCGGTGGTGGTGCTGGGCTTCTTCGCCCTGGCGCGGATCCGGCGCGAGTGGGCGGCGGCCTGGCTGGCGCTGGCCTCGCTGTTCTTTTATGGCTGGTGGGACGTACGTTATCTTCCCTTGCTGCTGGGCTCGATATGCTTCAACTACTGGGCCGGCCGGTACATAGGCGCGGCCCAGGGCAAGGCGCGGCTGCGCGGCCTGACCCTGGCGGTGGCGGCCGACCTGCTGCTGCTGGCCTACTACAAATACGCGGCGTTCGCGGTGGCCAGCGTCAATGCGGCATTGGGCAGCGAACTGCCGGTGATGAGCGTCGTGCTGCCGATCGGCATTTCCTTCTTCACCTTCACCCAGATCGCGTTCCTGGTGGATACCTTCCGCGGCGAGGTGAAGGAATACAATTTCGTCCACTACCTGCTGTTCGTCACTTACTTCCCCCATCTGATCGCAGGGCCCGTGCTGCATCACAAGGAAATGATGCCGCAGTTCGCCGATGCGCGAAGTTATCGTTTTTCGGCCGGCAACTGGGCCATCGGGCTGTCCATCTTCACGCTCGGCCTGGCCAAGAAGGTGCTGGTGGCCGACAACCTGGCCGAGTACGCCAACGCCGTGTTCGACCAGGGCGGCGCGCCGGGCCTGCTGGTGGCGTGGGGCGGCGTGCTGGCCTACGCCTTCCAGCTGTATTTTGATTTTTCCGGTTACTCGGACATGGCGATCGGCTTGTCGCGCCTGTTCGGGGTCAAGCTGCCGATCAATTTCTACTCGCCCTACAAGGCGCCCAACATCATCGTGTTCTGGCGCCACTGGCACATGACGCTGTCGCGCTTTTTGCGCGACTACCTCTACATCCCGCTGGGCGGCGGCCGCCACGGAACGCTGCGGCGCTACTTGAACCTGATGCTGACCATGGTGCTGGGCGGCTTGTGGCATGGCGCCGGCTGGAACTATGTGATCTGGGGCGCGCTGCATGGCGGCTTCCTGATGATCAACCACGGCTGGCAGGCGCTGTGGCGCGGCCGGCCGGCTGCGCCGCCGTCGCGCGCGGGCCGGGTCGCCGGCGTGCTGCTGACCTTCGTGGCGGTGTGCATCGCCTGGGTGTTCTTCCGAGCGCCGGACCTGCCGCGCGCGCTGGAGGTGTTGCGCGGCATGCTGTTCATGTCCGGCGTCAGCCTGCCCGACGCCATCGGCGCGCGCCTGGGCGACGGCGCGCGCGGCTGGCTGGAGCAGCACGGGGTGGGGTTCTACCTCGGCGGCGGGGCGCGCTTCGTGCAGACCTATCTGTGGGTGGGCGCTGCCGCGCTGCTGGTGTTCTTCTGCCCGAACACGGTACAGATCATGCGCCGCTTCGAACCGGCGCTGCTGGAAGCCGGTGACGCGCTGGAGCGCGCATCGGCGGCGCGCTTCGCCGGCTGGGAGCCTAAGCGGCGCTGGGCGGTCTGGATCGGGGTGCTGATGGTGCTGAGCCTGCTGTCGCTGAACCGGCCGGCGGAATTTCTTTATTTCCAGTTTTGAGGACAGGGACCGGCATGGATGAGAGCCGCGGATTTTCACGTTTCCTGGCCTGGATGACGGGGTCGGTGGCGCTGGGCTGCCTGTTGGCCGCCGCCTGCGTGGTGGTGGTGGATCCCTATCGCCTGTACCAGCTGGTGCGCATTCCCGGTTTCAGCGATCTGCGCCCCGCGCCCGAGCACAACCAGGAAGAGATCAAGCTGACGCTGGCGCGCAAGGCCGGCGCCAATGTCTACGTCATGGGCAATTCGCGCGCCGAATGGGGTTTCGACCCGGCCGCGCTGGCCAGGGCACCGGGCGCGGTGCCGTACAACCTGGCCATCTCCGGCAGCGGCATCGCCACCTCGCGCAGCGAGTTCGCCTACCTGCACAGCCGCGGCGCGACGCCGCGCCGCATCGTGATGGGGGTGGAGTTCCTCGACTTCCCGGTGGACGGCGCGGCGGCGGCCCCGGCTGCGGCCGTGGGCAAGCCGGCGGGCTATCCGATCGAACGCTTCAAATGGCGCTTCGATTCGCTGTTCTCGCTCACCGCCCTGAGCGACAGCGTGACCACGCTGCGCGTGCAGCGCGGGCTGGAGGCGCCGCTGGTGACCGCCAACGGCTTCAATCCCATGCTGGAGTACGCCAAATACGCGCGCGATGAAGGGTATTACGCCATCTTCCGCCAGCGCGCCGAGGACTACGCCGCCAGCTTCGTGCGCAAGCCGCGCCAGCTGGCCTATGCCGACAGCGGCAGCTCGCCGGCGCGCGAGGACCTGCGCGCCATGATCGCGCTGGCCGGCAAGGAAAGGGTGGCGCTGCAGCTGGTGATCTATCCCTATCACGCCCAGATGCTGGCGCTGTTCGAGCAGGCCGGCCTGTGGCCGCTGTTCGAGTCCTGGAAGCGCATGCTGGCCGAAGAGGTGGCCCAGGCGCAGCGCGATTATCCGGGCGTGGCCATCGAGCTCTGGGATTTCAGCGGCTTCGCGCCCTACCAGTGCGAGCCCATCCCGGCCAAGGGCGATCGCCGCACCGGCACGCGCTGGTATTGGGAGGCCGGGCATTTCAAGAAGGCGCTGGGCGACCTGATCCTGGCGCGCCTGCAGGACGACGCCGGCAGCACGGCGCCCGCATTCGGCGAGCGCCTGACGCCGGCTTCGCTGGAAGACAATCGCCAGCGCATCGCGCGCGAACGCGCGGTGTGCGCCGCGGCAGCGCCATCGGTCTTCACCGACGCCAGCCTGCTGGTGGCGCGCGCCGCCCGGCCACGTTCCTGAGCCGCCCATCCACCGATCCACCGTTCCGACCGGACTCATTGACTCGCCCATGAACCTCACTTCCACGCCGGCACCATTCCTGCGCTCAGGCCGCGCCCTCCTGCTGGCGCTCGCCGCGTTCGCCTCCCTGGTCGCCGGCCGCGCCGGCGCGGCCGACCTGGTGCAGACCATCGCCGCCATCAAGCCCTCCATCGTCGGCATCGGCACCTACATGGCCTTGCGCAGTCCCGCGGTCAGCTTCGTCGGCACCGGCTTTGTGATCGGCGACGGCCTGAGCGTGGTCACCAACGCGCACGTGGTGCCGGCGGTGATCGACGACGAGCGCAAGGAGACCCTGCGCGTGATCGTGGCCAGGGGCGCCAGCGTCGACTATCGGGAAGCGGTGCTGGTGAGCATCGATCGCCTGCACGACCTGGCCTTGCTGAAAATGGCCGGGCCGCCCGTGCCGGCGATGAAGGTGGGCGATTCGACCACCGTCAGGGAAGGGCAGATGCTGGCCTTCACCGGTTTTCCGCTGACGGGCATCCTGGGCTTCCATCCGGTCACGCACCGCGGCATGGTCTCGGCCATCACCGTCGTGGCCACGCCCGCGCCGTCGTCCCGCTCGCTCGACGCCAAGGCGATCGTGCAGCTCCAGCGCAATGCCTATGAGGTGTTCCAGCTTGACGGCACGGCCTATCCCGGGGGCAGCGGCAGCCCGCTCTACGACCCCGAGACCGGCGTGGTGCTGGGCGTGATCAACAAGGTGCTCAATGCCACCAAGGAGTCGGCCATTACCGCGCCCAGCGGAATCACCTACGCGATCCCGGCCAATTTCATCCGCGAGCTGGTTGAGAAGAAGTAGTCGCCGGCGCGGTGTCGGAATTTTTTACAGTGCGGCCGATCGCCGGGCAAGGGCAGCCGGCCGGCGCCGCATGCGCAACAGCGGCGTGGGAGCGTTGCCGGTCGCGCAGGCATGCACCAGTTCCGGCCAGGCTCATGGCACGGGAATTTCCAGTGTCGGAAGTCTTTACATGCTTTTAACAATGCGCAACGGAGAGCGCATTGCACAACGGGAAGATTGTTCCAAGTACCTGATTCGCATGGAATTTTGTTTTGGCAAACCGTTTTGCTTCAGTTGGCATGGCTTTTGCTGAATGTGTTGTGAACATTGTTAAAAAGACCACAAATATCCTATATACGCCATGAAGAAACTACTCGGAATTCTCGCGGCCGCCCTGATCGGCCTGCCCGGCGCGGCAGCATTCGCCACCCCGACCAACCTGGTCACCAACGGCGGCTTCGAGTCGCTGACCAACGGCGCCGGCAAGTTCAACACCACCACCGGCAGCCTCAAGGGCACCACGGTCGCCACCGGCTGGACCTCCACCGGCTACAACTTCCTGTACACCCCGGGCACCGCCGATACCACCGGCGCGGGCGCGTCGCACCTGAAACTGTGGGGCCCCAATGACGGCTCCAACAACGGCTTCACCCTGAGCCCGACCGGCGGCAATTTCCTGGCGTCCAACGGCGTGTACCAGGCCGGTCCGATCCAGCAGATCATCAATGGCCTGGTGATCGGCCAGTCCTACCTGCTGAGCTTCGATTGGGCGGGCATCCAGCAGTACAACTTCAACGGCGCCACCACCGAAGGCTGGCAGGTCAGCCTGGGTGCGCAGACGTTCACCACTGCCATGATCAGCAACGTCAGCCACGGTTTCACCGGCTGGCGCACGCAGACCTTCACGTTCACTGCCACGGCTGCGACCGAAGTGCTGTCGTTCCTGGCCAAGGGCACGCCGCCCAGCGGCGCTCCGCCGATGTCCCTGCTCGACAACGTGTCGCTGGTGGCCGTGCCTGAGCCGGGCACCTTGTGGGTGATGGCGATCGGCGCGCTGGCGCTGGCCGCGATGACCTCGCGTCGTCGCCGCCAAGCGCGCGGCTGATGGCCGGACGGCCGTCAGGCGCGTCGCATCGAGGATCCGTTCGCTGATGAGTTTGCTGCAGACACTGCTGGCGCGTTTGCCAGAGCTGATGACGGAGGTGTTGCGCCTCTGTGCCTGGCTGGTGCTGCTCACGGTGCTGTTCGTCCCGCTGGAGCGCTGGTTCTCCTTGCGCCGCGAGCGGCCGCGCGGGCGCGCGATGCTGGCGGACCTGGGGTTCTATTTCCTCAGCAGCCTGGCGCCGGCGTTGTTGTTGAGCCTGCCCCTGGCGCTGGTGGCCGAACTGGGACGGCACCTGTTGCCGCAGTCGGTGGCGCAGGCAGTTGCGGGATTGCCGCCGGCGGCGCGTCTTCTGCTGGCGTTCGTGATCGGCGAGATCGGTTTTTACTGGGGGCATCGCCTGAGCCATGAAATACCGTGGCTGTGGCGCTTCCATGCGGTTCATCACCGGCCGGAGCATGTGTATTTCCTGGTCAACACGCGGGCGCATCCGGTGGATCTGGTGGTGACGCGCCTGTTCGGGCTGGCGCCGCTGTATTTGCTGGGGCTGGCCGGGCCGGGCGTGGCCGGCAGCGCGACGCCGGTGGCGGTGATCTTGCTGGGCACGCTGTGGGGATTCTTCATCCATTCCAACGTGCGGATTCGCCTGGGTTTGCTGGAGTGGGTGGTGGCCACTCCGCTGTTTCACCACTGGCACCATAGCCGGGTGGAACACATCAACCGCAACTATGCGTCCACGCTGCCGGTGCTGGATCGCGTGTTCGGCACTTTTTACCTGCCCGGCGAATGGCCGGCGGAATATGGCGTGAAGCCCGCTGATGCGGCCAGCGCGGCTGAAGTGGCCGATGTGGCCGCCGCCCGCCGATAGCATCACCGATTTTGTGGAGTCGTTGTTCGTTCTTACCGAGACCGTGGACCAACTATGCGCATATTGAAGACCCTGGCGTTCCTCGCCGCCACCCTGGCTTCCGGCATGTCCGGAGCGACTGCGCTGAGCGCGGGACAGATCCTGTCGCAATTCAACGTGGTGGTCTCCACCACGCTGACCTCCGGCCACGACATCGAGGGCCGCGTGGTGGCCGACGAGATCACCGGCGGTGCCACGTTCTACAACAACCCGCGCGGCGCGGCCTCGTCCTACGCGGCGATCAACGCCAACAAGATCGACCAGTTCAACGCCAACATCAACAACGGCGGCAGCGTCAACTACCAGGTCAGCGACGCCGCGCACTTCAACTTCAACGGCGGCGGGCACGCGGCCTACCAGAGCACGCCCTTCGCGTTGAGCGACTTCACCACGCCGCTCAATGCATTGAGCGTGCAGCTGGCGCAACTGGCCTCCAACAGCGCCATCGACGCCAGCGATCCCAACCGCTTCACCTTCAAGCTGACCCCGGACGCCACCGGCACGGCGGTGTTCAACCTGACCACCGCGCAGCTGTCGCAGTCGCGCAACCTGCTGTTCTCCGGTTCGGCCCAGACCATCATCATCAACGTCACCGGCAGCAGCTACGTCGATACCACCAATTTCAACGCCGACACCTTCCTGAACACCCACATCATCTGGAATTTCGAGGACGCCACCAGCCTGAGCTTCCAGAACTGGCACGGCACGGTCCTGGCCGGCAACGCGTCGGTGACCAACAGCTCGGCGATGGAAGGCTTCCTGTACGCCAAGAGCTTCACCGGCAATGGCGAGCTGCATGACTTCGGTTTCGCCGGTACGCTGCCCACGCCCACCGTGCAGGCCCAGGTGCCCGAACCCGGTACCTGGATGCTGATGCTGGGCGGGCTGCTGGGGCTGGCTGCGGTGCTGGCCTATCGCCGGCGCCGGCATCCGATGCCGCAGGCGCGACCGCAGACTGCCTGAGTCGAACCCCGGAATGCATCAGCAAGGCCCATCGAAAGATGGGCCTTTTTGTTTTTGGCGGTGATGCGCGCAATGTAAAATCGCTTGATTAATTGGATCCAATTGTTTAAATTTGGATCCCATAAAATCTTGCTGGGCCGTTTCACGGCAGCATTTCACAACGCCATTTCCACCACATCGATAAGGGAGTCGATTCATGCCGGGTTTCATCCACAAAGCCGCCGCGGGCGCGGTGATCGCCAGCGTCTGCAGCCTGCCGCAGGCTGCGGACAAGATCGTCAAGATCGGTTTCAGCAGCCCGCTGACCGGTGCTCAGGCTGCCGCCGGCAAGGACAACGAACGCGGCCTGCGCATGGCCGTCGACGAGCTCAACCAGAAGGGCGTGAAGGTCGGTGCCGACACCGTGAAATTCGAAGCGATGGTCGAGGACGACCAGGCCGACCCCAAGACCGGCGTGGCGGTCGCCCAGAAGCTGGTCGACGCGCAGGTGAAGGCGGTGTTCGGGCCCTACAACTCGGGCGTGGCGATTCCCGCCTCCAAGCTGTACAACGACGCCGGCATCGTGATGGCGACGGTGGGCTCCAACCCCAAGATCACGTTGCAGGGTTTTGCCAATGTCTATCGCGTCTCGGCCAGCGACAGCCAGCTGGGCGGCAAGATGGCGCTGTACGCTGCCCGCGAACTGAAGTTCAAGCGGGTGTCGCTGGTGGATGACCGCACCGCCTACGGCGTGGGCGTGGCCGAGGAGTTCGCCAAGGTGGCCAAGGCCAACGGCATCGAGATCGTGTCGCGCGACTTCACCAACGACAAGGCGTCCGACTTCAACGCCATCCTCACCTCGATCAAGGGCAAGAAGCCCGACGCGGTGTTCTACGGCGGCTACTTCTCGCAGGCGGCGCCGATGAAGCGCCAGATGAAGACCCTGGGACTGGACGTGCCGCTGATGGGCGGCGACGCCATCTGCGATACCGAGATGGGCAAGCTGGGCGGCGACGCCGTCAATGGCAGCGTCTATTGCACCCAGGGCGGCGGCCTGCTCAAGACCAACAGCGCCGAGACCTTCGTGGCCAACTACGAGAAGCGCAACAACGCCAAGCCCATGTTCTATGCCGTCTCCTTCTACGACGCCATGAAGTTGGTGGCCGAGGCCATGTCCAGGGCCGGTTCGGTGGAGCCGGCAAAGTACGGCCCGGTGCTGGCGCAGGCATCGTTCAAGGGCGTGGCCGGGACTTACGAGTTCGACGCCAACCACGACCTGAAGAGTTCGCCGGTGACCATCTTCCAGTTCAAGAACGGCCGCCCGGAACCGCTGGCCAACTATTGAGGCGGGCGGCGGTGCGCCGATGATTTCCCTGTGTACTCTGTGACTGTGATGTGACCTATCTCTGAGCTCTGGAGATTTCGCCGGCGGATTCGTCCGCCGGCTTTTTTATCGGATGGGCAAAAGAAAACGGGCCGAAGGAATCGGCCCGTTGTCGTATCGGCGGGGACGCGGCGATCAGGCCGCGCGCGCCATCAGAACTGTTCCCACGAACCGCCGTCGTCGGTGCCGCCGGGCAGCTTCGAGGCGGATGCGGCCTTGGTCGGCAGTTCTGCGGCTTTCGGCGTCACGTCGACGGGGCGCTTGCGCGGCGCGGCCGGTGCGCGGGCCGCGAAGGACTTGGTCGACGGAGCGGGGCGGGCGGCGCGCGGCGCGGCGGCGACCGCGTTGCGATCCAGCTTGAAGACGCTCACGGTATCGGTCAGCTTCTCGGCCTGCTCCTGCAGCGATTGGGCCGCGGCCGCGGCTTCTTCGACCAGCGCCGCGTTCTGCTGGGTCACTTCATCCATCTGCGAGATGGCGATGTTGACCTGTTCGATGCCTTCGCTCTGTTCCTGGCTGGCCGAACTGATCTCGGCCACGATGTCGGTCACGCGGCGCACGCTGTTGACCACTTCGGTCATGGTGTTGCCGGCTTCTTCCACCAGCTTGCTGCCCATGTCGACCTGGGCCACCGAGCCTTCGATGAGTTCCTTGATTTCCTTGGCGGCGGCCGCCGAGCGCTGGGCCAGCGAACGCACCTCCGACGCCACCACCGCAAAGCCGCGGCCCTGTTCGCCGGCGCGTGCTGCTTCCACGGCTGCGTTCAGCGCCAGGATGTTGGTCTGGAAGGCGATGCCGTCGATGACGCCGATGATGTCGGAAATCTTGCGCGAGGATTCGTTGATCGAGCCCATGGTGTTGACCACCTTGTTGACGACGTCGCCGCCTTGCACCGCGACTTCCGAGGCCGACACCGCCAGCTGGTTGGCCTGGCGCGCATTGTCGGCATTCTGCTTGACGGTGGAGGTCAGTTCTTCCATGGCCGAGGCGGTTTCTTCCAGCGAGCTGGCCTGCTGCTCGGTGCGCGAGGACAGGTCGAGGTTGCCGCTGGCGATTTCGGTCGAGGCGGTGGTGATGGTGCCGGTGCCCTGGCGCACTTCGCTGACGATGTTGAGCAGGTTGTCGTTCATGCTCTTGAGCGCCGTCAGCAGCTGGCCGGCTTCATCCTTGCCGGAGGGCTGGATATCGGCGGTCAGGTCGCCGCCGGCCACGCGCTGGGCCACCGAGACGGCTTGCTCCAGCGGACGCGAGATCAGGCGCGAGACCCAGATCGCCAGCATCATGGCCAGCGCGATACAGACGATCACGGTGCCGAGGATCCACATGCGGGCCTGGGAGTAGATATCGTCGGCCAGTTTGTTGGAACCGTCGGCGCCGTGGTCGTTGACCTCGATCAGTTTGTCCAGGTTCTGCAGCAGCGCGCGGTACGCCTTGGTGGCATCGCCGCGCTGCAGGCTGCGCGCTTCTTCATCCTTGCCCTGGTGGGAGATGGCGATGATCTTGTCGTGTTCGGCCAGGAAGGTGGCGACCAGTTTCTCCACTTCCGGATACAGGGCCTTTTCTTCAGGTTCGGAGATCTGCGCGACGTAGAGCGCCTGCTGTTTTTTCAGGACGTCGATCTGCTTCTTCGAGGCTTGCTCGATTTCATCGTATTCCTTGGCGTCCTTGGCCAGGATGTGCTGCATCTCGAAACTGCGCACGCGCGCCAGCGTGAGCTGGATGGTGGACAGGGTGCGGATGCTGGGCAGCCAGTTGGTGGCGATTTCGGTCGAGGCGCTGTTGACCTTGTCCAGCTCGCGTATCGAGAAGGCGCCGAGGGCCGCCACCATGGCGACAACAACCAGGAAGGTCGCGATCAGCTTCTTGGAAATCTTCAGATCATAGAACCATTTCATTTTCCATCTCCCTTGTTGATCCCCCGTTTATTCGGGGTCTCGGCCACTTCATTGAATATTGCAAAAAAATTAATCCAGTTCAAGAAATAACGAGCTGGCGACGACGGAAGTGGCGTAGGCCGCACACTTGGATTGCGCTTGTTGACAATGTTGCAGGAATTGTAAGGAAGGCAAGGGAGGCGGGAAATCAGGATTTTCCCGGTGGGTACGGCGCCACAGGCGCCGCGGATGCCTCGCGCGGACGAGGCGGGGGGAGGTCAGTGGCTTTGGCGGCCGGCGCCCAGCCAATGCGAGATGGTATCGACCACGGTCGTCATGAATTCGCGGGCGTCCACCGGTTTGAGCAGGTAACTGTTGGCGCCGGCTTCGAGGGCCTTGGCCACATCGGGCTCTTCATTGGTGGAGGAAAACATCACCACCGGCAGCGCGGCGGTATGCGGATGGCTGCGGACCATGCGCAGGAACTCGATCGCATCCATGCGCGGCAGGTGCGACTCCAGCAGGATCAGGAAGGGAAGCGCGTCGGGGCTGGCGGCGGCCGCGTCGGTGAACAGCGATTCGGCGGCCTGTTCTGCGTCTTCGAACCAGCCGAAAGAGCAATCGAGCTTGCTGCGCCAGACGGCGAAACGCGCCAGCTCAACCGACTCGGGGCTGGGGTCGATCATCAATATACTGGGGCGAGTCATTGCTGATGTTCTGGCGTCTGCGATTGATTTTTGACAATGTCTCAAGGTATCCGGGCAAGTGTGACACAGAGAATTACAGAAATCTATTGCTAGTTGTTCACGTCATTTTCAAGGGCTATCCTTGATCCGGAATATTTTCCCTGAGGGAATATTTCCTTTCGTTTATCCCACTTTCCTTACGGCACGATTACAAATAATTGGTCTTACCGCTGAACGATCGTTCACTTTCTCCTATGGGCCAAGCGGGGAAACCCTCATTAAATTTCTGAATGCCTGTTATGCGGGAATTAAATCGCCTGCCGTCATATTCCTGAATTGCTTTGCGGCTATATTCCCAGCGTACGCGATAGTTACGTTACGGATAGCTCGCTTTGGCGACGCCATCATGCAGCACAGTGCCCGGGAAGCACTTTGAAAAAAACGCGCATGCAAGGGGGTATTACATGGGAAATCCGCAAGGACGAGGGAAAACGGCTCTGGTGATCGGGGGCGGCGCGCCGAATTCGACGCTGATCGCCGGCGCACTGGCCGCGTTCCTGGCCGAGGGGATAGAGTTCGACGTCATTTCGGCCTCCGGCGCCGGCGTCCTGATGGGGCTCTTGTACGCCGCTCCGCGCGACGTTTCGCCGCGCGAGGCGCTGATGCGCTGGGCCGAGGTGGGCGTGGCCGACAGCATCTACAAGCTGTTTCCGGTCAACTACAAGGTCTTCAAGAAGCCGGGCGCGCAGGCCGAGAGCTACCGCGACTCCATGATGGCGCAACTGCAGGCCTTGCCCGGAATGGGCACCAATCCGTTCGCCAACATGTTTACCCAGCATTTCGCCGAAGCCTCGGCCAAATGGAACGACTGGATGCACCTGCTGATGTCGGCCATGTCGCCGTCGGACTTGAACTCGGGCAGCCTGGGCCTGTGCGCGCACCTGCCTTTCCTGGAGCAGTCCATCGATTTCGACGCCGTCGCCAGGATGCGGCCGCAGTTCTACATCAACGCCTACAACATCGACCGTCACCGGATGCAGATCTGGAACAAGGACCAGATCACCGCGGCCCACGTGCGCGCTTCGCTGTCCTTCCCGTTCCTGTATGCGCCCACCGAGATCGACGGTGAAAACTACATCGAGGGCGCGGCGCTGGATACGCTCAACTTCGACCCGTTCATCGCCCCCGACGACGGCGGCCCCGCATTGGAACCCGAGGTCGACACGCTGGTGGTGCTCGACATCCTGGGCGAAGACCGCCTGATCAGGAAGCCGCGCAACCTCTACGACGCCTGGGTGCGCTCCATCATCACGCCGCTGGTCAAGATTTCCAAGACCGAGCAGCGTTTGTTCGAGCTCGAACACAACACCAATCCGGCCACCGGCAAGCAGCGCCGCAAGATGCTCAAGGTCGACCTGATGAAGGACGTGCCCGAGCAGCACTGGCCGCAGGTGCTGGACTGGTCGTCCTCCAACATGCAATTGCTGTTCGATGTCGGCTATCGCGCCGGCCTCGAGTTCTGCCGCACGCACGGGGAGCACCTGGGCGTGCCGGAGAAAGCGCCGCTGGCCGCGTAAGCGGCCGCGCGCGGCGGCAAGAAGTCCATTCCAACAAGAAGCCGTGCAAGGCAACAAAAAAAGCCAGCGAGGGGCGGTAGGCATCGCGGTAGAGGGACAAAAACGGCTCCGGGGGAACCCGGGATTCAATCAACATCATTCCATGGACTTTTAACATCATGACGATCACCAAGCGCCTGATCATCACCTTGTCGACGGCACTCGTTGCGCTGCTGTTCGTCGGCGCCGACGGACTCTGGCAACTGCAGCGCTCGCAGCAACGCCTGGAGCTGATCCAGAACCGCATCATCCCGGGCATGGACAGCCTGAACCTGCTCAAGGGCTATCTTGCCGACTCACGCCTGGCGGGCTACCGCCTGTCGGTCTTCGCCAACCTGCCGGACAAGACCGGCCTGCAAAAGGCGGTCGACGCCGCCAACAAGTCGCTGGACGAGGAGTTCGCCCACTATGAGCGCGACCTGATCTTCGACGACAAGGACCGCGCGCTGATCCAGGCCGACAAGGCCAACATCGAGGCCTATCGCAAGGCCCTGGTGCCGTTCTTCGCGGCCGCCTACGCCAACGACATGGACGGCGTGCGCGCCACGCTGGAAGCCGGCACGCCGCTGGCGATCTCGGCCGCCGCCGCCAAGAAGGGCTTCGACGAGCACATCCTGATCGGCCGCAAGATGATCGACACGATCAAGGCCGAGAGCGACGACGCCTATGTCTTCGCCTTCCGCACCATGATCGCCGTGATCGTGGTGGCGGTGCTGCTGACGGCGATGCTGGGCATCCAGGTGCTGCGCAATGTCAGCCGCAGCCTGGGCAAGATGCAGGAGAACTTCGAGCGCGTCAGCCAGACCCTGGACCTGTCGCGCCCGGTGCCGGTGGAGCGCATGGATGAAGTGGGTCGCACCGCCGACGCCTTCAACAAGCTGCAGGCGCGCATCGTCGAGGTGGTCACCACCACCCGCAGTTCCACCGATTCGGTCACCGTGGCGGCACGCCAGATCGCCGCCGGCAACGCCGATTTGTCCGCGCGCACCGAACAGCAGGCCGCGGCGCTGGAAGAGAGCGCTTCCAGCCTGGAGCAGCTGACCTCGGTGGTGCAGCAAAACAGCGAGAATGCCCGCGAGGCCAACAAGCTGGCGCAATCCGCCTCGTCGATCGCCTCGCAGGGCGGCGATGTGGTGCGCCAGGTGGTCGATACGATGAATTCGATCAACGACTCTTCGCGCAAGATCGTCGACATCATCGCCGTCATCGACGGCATTGCCTTCCAGACCAATATCCTGGCGCTCAATGCTGCCGTGGAAGCGGCCCGCGCCGGCGAGCAGGGGCGTGGTTTCGCCGTGGTGGCCTCCGAAGTGCGCTCGCTGGCTCAGCGTTCGGCCGCCGCTGCCAAGGAGATCAAGTCGCTCATCGATGATTCGGTGGACAAGGTCGGCACCGGCAGCAAGCTGGTCGAGCAGGCCGGCTCCACCATGGCCGAGATCGTCGACAGCGTGGCGCGCGTGACCCAGATCGTGGGCGATATTTCGGACGCAAGCCAGGAGCAGAGTGCCGGCATCTCGCAGGTCAACCATGCCATCTCGCAGATGGACCAGACCACCCAGCAGAACGCCGCGCTGGTGGAAGAGGCCGCCGCCGCGGCAGCAGCCCTGCAGCAGCAGGCCGAGACGCTGGAGCGCGTGGTCAGCGTGTTCAAGCTGGACGGCAACCGCCTGTCGGCGCCGGCCGCCTCCGCGCCGATCGCCCGCGGCGCCATCGACATCACGCCGTCGGCCACGCGCATCAACACCGACAACGCCGGCGTGAAGAAGATCGCGATGGAGATGGAAGAGTTCTGATCCCGCGCCGATGCCGATCCCGTCGGCATCGCGGTAGCGAAAAAAGCTCCCCGCGGGGAGCTTTTTTCATGGTCGCGCGGCGGCGGTGTTCATTCGTGAAAAGACGGGGGAAGCGGGGCGTGCCGCGAAGCATCAAAAGATGTTACACTTAATGCTAATCATTATCATTTGATGACCAGGAGAAAACCAAGATGATCGGTATCAAGAAACTCGCCGCCGCAGCAGTGCTGATGGCATGTACCGCCGGCACGGCCATGGCCGCCGAGTACCCCATCGGCAAGCCGCAGATCCAGAACGGCTTTGAAGTCAACGCCGTCTACCTGCAACCGGTCAAGATGGAGCCGGAAGGCATGATGCTCGACGCTGCGAAGTCCGACATCCACCTGGAAGCCGACATCCGCGCCGTGGCCAAGAACCCCAACGGTTTCGCCGAAGGCGACTGGATGCCTTACCTGGTCATCAAGTATGAACTGACCAAGGTCGGTTCCACCAAGAGCATCAAGGGCGACATGATGCCCATGGTCGCCAACGACGGCCCGCACTACGGCGACAACGTCAAGCTGGAAGGCCCGGGCAAGTACAAGCTGAAGCTGACCATCTCCTCGCCGCAAGCCAACGAGCATGCGCACTTCGGCCGCCACGTCGACAAGGAAACCGGCGTCGGCCCCTGGTTCAAGACTTTCGAACTGAGCTACGACTTCACCTTCGCCGGCATCGGCAAGAAGGGCGGCTACTGATCCGATGCGCCGGCATGAGGGCCTTGCGGCCCCGGCCGGCGCAGCATCGAGCCGCAACATGAACGCCGGCTGCCTGGAGCCTCAACTTCGGTGCAGCCGGTTTCCTTTTTCAGAGTTCCGGAGAGTCCATGTTCCTACGCAAAGCAAGTCTGGGCCTGGTTGCCGCCGTGCTGCTGGCGACCGCTGCACTGGCCTCGGCCGCCGACCTGCCGACCTTCAAGCTGGAGATGCAGGACGGCAAGCTGATCCCGCCGCGCATCGAAGTGCCGTCGGGCCAGCGCATCAAGATCGAGATCCACAACATCGGCAAGTCCGCCGCCGAGTTCGAGAGCATCGAGCTGCGCAAGGAGAAGGTGCTGGCGCCCGGCGCCCAGTCCTTCGTGGTGATCGCGCCGCTGCGTCCGGGCGAGTACAAGTTCTTCGACGACTTTCACCTGAACATGCCGCAAGGCGTGATCGTCGCCAAATAAGCGGGTGATTTGACCGGCGGCACAGGCCAGGCGCCGTGCCGCCCAAGCCGCACCGGACTGCGCCCGGATGCGGTGGCAAAGGAAGAAAAGGGGGCGGCAGCGCCGGGCCCCAAGCGCGGGACGCGAGGAGGGACTGCGTCGTCCGGGCCTGCTCCAGGCCGGAACGTATCGAACGAATCAAGCTTTGCAAGGGAAGGATTTCAATGGGACAAGTCATGTTCATCGTCTGGCGCGAGAGCGTCGAGGCGCTTCTGGTGGTCGGCATCCTGTATGCCTGGCTGAAGAACGGCGACGTCAGCGCGCGGCGCGGCCTGCCTTACCTGTGGAGCGGCGTGGTGGCCGGCGTGCTGCTGGCCGCCGCCCTGGGCGCTGCGCTGCTGGGCTTCTCCGAGCTGCTGTCGGGCGACGCCCAGACCTACTTCCAGATCGCCATCGTGCTGATCGCGGCGGTGCTGATCGTGCAGATGGTGTTCTGGATGCGCAAGCACGGCCGCACGCTCAAGAAAGACATGGAAAACAGCATGCAGGCCAGCGTGGAGCGGGGCAGCTGGTGGGGCGTGTTCTTCCTGGTGGCGCTGGCGATTGCGCGCGAGGGCAGCGAGACCGCGGTGTTCCTGTACGGCATCGGCCTGGGCCAGCAGGACGCCAGCACCGGCTCGCTGATCCTGGCCGGCGTGATCGGTTTCGGCCTGGCCTTCCTGACCTTCTACATCCTGCAGCTGGGCGGCAAGATCTTCTCCTGGCGCCGGTTCTTCCAGGTCACGGAAGTGATCCTGCTGCTGCTGGCGGCCGGCCTGCTGGTGACGGGCGTCGAGAAGCTCTTCGACGTGCTGCTGGAAAGCTCGGATGCGCTGGCTTCGGCCGACTGGACCATGACGCTGACCGCGCCGCTGTGGGACACCTCCGGCTTGCTGGACGACTCGACCACCCTGGGCAGCCTGATTTCCACGCTGACCGGCTACCGCGCCCGCCCGGCGCTGCTGTCGGTGATCGTCTATGTCGCCTATTGGGTTGTGGTATGCTCGGCGCTTTACCGCAAACCGAAGCAGAAGCCCCAGCCCAAGGGGCAAGAAGCAGTCTGAACACGCCATGAATACCTGTACGCAATCGCCGACCTTGCTCTCGCGTACGGGCGAATGGATGCGCCGCAACGGCGCATTCATCCGCACCCTGCAATGGGTCGTGGTAGCGGTATATGCCTTTCTGATCCTGGTGCCGGTGTTCCTGCCGCTGCCTGACGAAACCGCCCATCTCTGGTCCAACATCACGCTGATCGCGCAGTTTGCCTTCTGGGGCATCTGGTGGCCCTTCGTGCTGGTGAGCATGGTGCTGCTGGGGCGCGTCTGGTGCGGCGTACTGTGCCCCGAGGGCGCGCTGACCGAATTCGCCAGCAAGCATGGCCGGGGCCGCGCCATTCCCAAATGGATACGCTGGGGCGGCTGGCCGTTCGTGGCCTTCGCCCTGACCACGGTCTACGGCCAGATGGTCAGCGTCTACCAATACCCGAAGGCGGTGCTGCTGGTGCTGGGCGGCTCCACCGTGGGCGCCATGATCGTCGGCTACCTGTACGGGCGCGACAAGCGCGTCTGGTGCAAGTACCTGTGCCCGGTCAACGGCGTCTTCGGCCTGCTGGCCAAGCTGGCGCCGCTGCACTACAAGGTCAATGAGGACGCCTGGCGCGCCTCCTATCATCCCGAACACAAGATCATCCCCATCAATTGCGCGCCGCTGGTGCCGTTGCGCAACATGAAGGGCGCTTCCGACTGCCACATGTGCGGCCGCTGCGCCGGTCACCGCGACGCCATCGCGCTGACCTTCCGCCCGCCGGCGGTGGAAGTGGTCAAGTTCGGCAAGACCCAGAACAACCTGTGGGAAAGCGTGCTGGTGCTGTACGGCCTGCTGGGCATCGCCATCGGCGCCTTCCACTGGACTGCCAGCCCCTGGTTCATCACCGTCAAGCAGGAGATCGCCACCTGGCTGATCGACCGCGACATCATGTGGCCCTTCGGCACCCAGGCGCCGTGGTGGCTGCTGACCAACTATCCGCAACAGAGCGACGTCTTCACCTGGCTGGACGGCGCCATGGTGGTCGGTTACATCATGACCACCGGGCTGGTGCTGGGCACCGGCGTGGCGCTGATGTTTGCGCTGGCCACGCGCCTGCTGGGCAAATGGGAGTGGAGCCGCTTCAACCACCTGGTGCAGGCGCTGATCCCGCTGGCCGGCTGCGGCGTGTTCGTCGGCCTGTCGGCCACCACCATCAGCCTCTTGCGCGCCGAGCACTGGCCCGTGTACTGGGCCAACGACGTGCGCGCCACGCTGCTGTCGGCGATGACGCTGTGGAGCCTGTGGCTGGGCTGGAAGGTGATCGCGCGCCATACCGGCTCATGGACGCTGCGCGTGGCCGCGGTGCTGCCGGTCATCGGCGGCCTGGCGCTGGTCAACTATGCATGGCTGCTGATGTTTTGGCTGTGGTGACCGACGGCATCTGCGGCAGCTGCTGAAGCTGGCGAAACGACGAAGCGACGAAACGACGAAACGGCAGGCTCTCATCCGAGGCCTGCCGTTTTTTTTCGTCCGACCTGTCGCAGATCATGGCGCGCCGGTATGGCGCAGGTACAATCCGCCCCCTTTGTTTGTTTTCCAGTTCAGTCCTGAGGATTTCCATGAGCGCCTTGCCTTCCTGCCCCCAATGCCGGTCCGAGTTCACCTATGAAGATGCGGGCATGTTCGTCTGCCCGGAGTGCGCGCACGAGTGGAGCGCGCAGCAGGCCGTCGCCGCGGAAGCCGCCAGGGTCTGGCGCGACGCCTCGGGCAATGTCCTGCAGGATGGCGACACCGTCACCGTGATCAAGGATCTCAAGCTCAAGGGCGGCGGCGGTGTGGTCAAGATGGGCACCAAGGTCAAGAACATCCGCCTGGTTGACGGCGACCACGACATCGACTGCAAGATCGAGGGCTTCGGCTCCATGGGGCTCAAGACCGAGTTCGTCAAAAAAGTCTGACCGGTGGTCGCGCCCGGCGGGCGCACGCAGCCGCGAACGGCCGCAGCCGCTGCGCGAGTCACGTAGAATAGCGGGTTGCCGGCGGCATGAGGCCGTCCGGCGCCTTTTGAAAACAACGTACATCGCCATGGCCCGCCCGCGCTTCCTTCCCGATAACATGACCTTGCTGCTGATCGCCGTGGTGGCGACGGCCTCCGTATTTCCCTGCACCGGCGGCGTCGCCGAAGCCTTCGACTGGCTGACCACCTTCATGATCGGCCTGCTGTTCTTCATGCACGGCGCCAAGCTCTCGCGCGAGGCGGTGGTGGCGGGCTTCACCCACTGGAAGCTGCATGTCACGGTGCTGCTGTGCACCTTCGCCGTGTTCCCCCTGATCGGCCTGGCCCTGAAGCCGGTGCTGAGCTACTTCATCACGCCCGAGCTCTACCTCGGCCTGCTGTTCCTGTGCGTGCTGCCGTCCACCGTGCAGTCCTCGATCGCCTTCACCTCGGTGGCGCGCGGCAACGTGCCGGCGGCGATCTGCGCGGCCTCGGCCTCCAACCTGCTGGGCATCTTCCTGACGCCGCTTCTGGTGGGCGTGCTGGTGGTGGCGCACGGCGGGGCCGGGCATTCCTCGCTGGACTCCATCCTGAAGATCGTCTACCAGCTGCTGCTGCCGTTCGTCGCCGGCCAGATCGCGCGTCCGTGGATCGGCCGCTGGATCGAGCGCAACAAGTCCTGGCTCAAGTTCGTCGACCAGAGTTCCATCCTGCTGGTGGTCTACGTCGCCTTCAGCGAGGCGGTGGTGCAGGGCCTGTGGCACCAGGTGCCGGCCACCATGCTGGTGTCGGTACTGGTGATCAACGCGGTGCTGCTGGCGCTGATCATGTTCATCACCACCTGGGGCAGCCGCCGCATGGGCTTCAACAAGGAAGACGAGATCACCATCGTCTTCTGCGGCTCCAAGAAGAGCCTGGCCTCCGGCGTGCCGATGGCCAAGGTGCTGTTCGCCGGCGGCGCCATCGGCATGGTGCTGCTGCCGGTGATGCTGTTCCACCAGCTGCAGCTGATGGTGTGCGCGGTGCTGGCGCAGCGCTACGGCGCGCGCAGGGAAGAGGCGCAGGCCGCGGTGGCGACCGAAAGCGCGGGCGACTGACGCCGTGCCCAGTGCCCGCCCCAAATGAAAACCGGCCCGCAGGCCGGTTTTTTTACGCCGTTTCCTGCCCCGGTATGGGACTCAGGGCGCCGGGTTGGGCTGGTTCTTGTGGATCGCCTCGATGCCGGCGATGACGTCTTCCGAGAGCGTCACTTCCAGGCTGTCGATGTTGCTGCGCAGCTGCTCCATGGTGGTGGCGCCGATGATGTTGGAGCTCAGGAAGGGGCGGGTATTGACGTACGCCAGCGCCATCTGCGCCGGGTCCAGCCCGTGCTGCCTGGCCAGCGCCACGTACTCGGCGGTGGCGCGCTCGGCTTGCGGATTGGTGTAGCGCACGAAGCGCTCGAACAGCGTCAGGCGGCCCTCGGCCGGACGCGCGCCGTTCAGGTATTTCCCGCTGAGCATGCCGAAGGCCAGCGGCGAGTAGGCCAGCAGGCCGACCTGTTCGCGGTGCGCGAACTCGGCCAGGTTGATCTCGAACGTGCGGTTCAGCAGGCTGTACGGGTTCTGGATCGTGACCACGCGCTCCAGGCCATGCTGCTCGGCCGCGCGCAGGAACTGCGCCACGCCCCAGGAGGTTTCATTGGACAGGCCGATATAGCGGATCTTGCCGGCCTTCACGAACTCCGAGAGCACCTTCAGCGTTTCTTCGACAGGCACGGTGGTCTCGTCGGCGACATGCTGGTAGCCCAGCTGGCCGAAGCTGTTGACGCTGCGGTCCGGCCAGTGCAGTTGGTACAGGTCGACATGATCCAGCTGCAGGCGCTCCAGGCTGCCGTGCAGCGCGTCGGTCAAGCCCTTGCGGTCGAGGTCGTTGATGCCGCCGCGGATGTGGCGCGGGTTGTGCGGCTTGCGCGCGGGACCGGTGCATTTGGTGGCGATCAGCAGGCCGTCGCGCTTGCCGGACTTCTTCAGCCAGGTGCCGAGGTAGCGCTCGGTCAGGCCCTGGGTTTCGGCCTTGGGCGGCACCGGATACATCTCGGCGGCGTCGATCAGGTTGATGCCGCGCTCGACGGCGTAGTCGAGCTGGGAGTGGGCCTGGGCCTCGGTGTTTTGTTGGCCCCAGGTCATGGTGCCCAGGGTGATCAGGCTGACCTTGGCGTCGGTGCGGCCGAGTTGGCGATACTGCATGGTTTCTCCTTGTTGTTGTCGGCGCGGCGGCGCCAGGATGAGAGGGCAAGCCGGCCGCGGCGGGATCGGGTAGTATATCCGCGCCTGTCCTGCATTGCAGGGCGCGGCCGGCGCGGCGCAAGACCGTGTCCGAATACGCCGGAACCGCAGGCCGTATCAGGCCGCGGGCCCGGCAATACGCCATCCACCGCCGTCTTTACGCTTCACCGTTCCATGTCATCCACATCCTCTTCCGGCAGTACCGGGGCGGCCGCCGACGACAGTCAGCTGCTGCGCCACCACACCCCGTTCAAACTCTTCTGGTGCGCCAGCGTGGCCTCCACCATCGCGCTGCAAATGCAGATCGTGGCGGTCGGCTGGCAGGTCTACCAGCTCACCCACAGCGCCTTCGACCTGGGCATCGTCGGCCTGGTGCAGTTCATTCCTTCGCTGATCCTGGTGTTCGTGGTCGGCCACGTCGCCGACAAGCACGACCGCCGCAACGTCGCCCGCGTCAGCGCGCTGGTAGAGGCGCTGGCCGCCGCCACGCTGGCCCTGGGCAGCATGGGCGGCTGGCTCAACCGCGAGATCATCTTCGCCATCGTGTTCGTGATCGGCGCCGGACGGGCCTTCTCCAAGCCGACCATGTCGGCCATGCTGCCCAGCCTGATGCCCGCGGCGCTGCTGCCGCGCGCGGTGGCGGGATCGGCCTCGGCGACCCAGTTCGCCATCATCATCGGGCCGGCCGTGGGCGGCTTCCTCTACGTGGCCGGGCCGGCCGTGGTGTACGCCAGCAGCTGCGTGCTGTTCGCCGTCTGCAGCCTCTTGCTGAGCCTGATCAAGCGCCCGCCGCAGGCGCGCGCCGCGCAGGGCGGCAAGCCCACCGGCGCCAGCCTGTCGTCGGTGTTTGCGGGCCTGGCGTTCATCCGCAGCAAGCCTGCCATCTTCGGCGCCATCTCGCTGGACATGTTCGCGGTGCTGCTGGGCGGCGCCACGGCGCTGCTGCCGGTGTATGCGCACGACATCCTGCAGACCGGTTCGGCCGGACTCGGGCTGTTGCGTTCGGCGCCGGCGCTGGGGGCGCTGGCGGTGGCGCTGTTCCTGGCGCGCCGTCCGCTGCGCGGCCGGGTGGGGCGCACCATGTTCATCGCGGTGGGGGTGTTCGGGCTGGCCACCATCGTGTTCGGCCTGTCCCGCTCGTTCGCCTTGTCGCTGCTGGCGCTGGTGGCCCTGGGCGCCTCCGACATGATCAGCGTGGTGGTGCGCTCGTCCTTCGTGCAGCTGGAGACGCCCGACGAGATGCGCGGCCGCGTGTCGGCGGTCAATTCGGTCTTCATCGGCACCTCCAACCAGCTGGGCGAGTTCGAGTCGGGCCTCACCGCGGCCTGGTTCGGCGCGGTGCCGGCGGTGCTCATCGGCGGCATCGGCACCATCCTGATCGTGCTGCTGTGGATCCGGCTGTTCCCGGCGCTCTACAAGGTGGACCGGCTGGCGGCCAGGTAGTGGCGTGGCTCAGGCCCGGGCCGGCGGCGTCAGCGCTGCGCGCCGGCGCCCAGCTTGACGCGGATGCCCGGCAGGCTGCCGTATCCGGAGATGACCACCGGGCAGTTGACGATGATGCCGGTCTTCTCGATCTTCACTTCGCCGCCATCCTCGGCGGCGAGGATTTCCTCTTCCGACTTCAGCAGGCGCGGCGTCTTGCCGGCCTGCCAGATCACCTTGTGCACCTGCCACAGCGGCGAGTAGTTGGGATCGGCATTGCCGCTGCCGGTGGGATTGGGCAGCGAGGGCAGCACGCCACCCTGGCGGAAATTGGCGAAGGAGTAGATGCGTTCCACCGCGCTTTTCTGGCCGGGCGCGGCCGGCTGCGGCGCAATCGCGTTGGCCAGGCGCGGCACGTAGTTGGCGCCCATCTCGGCGGCGGCCTGCCGGTCCGACACATCGGTGGTCACGTAGCGCACCGGCTTGCCTTCGTACCAGCCGGAGATCAGCGGCAGCTCCACGGTGTCGGTGTTTTCCTGCGCGTGGACGGCGGGCGCGGCAGCCAGGCTTGCCGCGCACAGCAGCATGGCGCGCAGCAGGGGATGGGGCGATGAAAGCGGCATGATGGAAGTCCTCGCGTGATGTGGCCGCAAGTATTCCATGTTTCCCGGACCGGCGCCTTACAGCAGCTTGCCGCCGGCCTGCAGCAGCGGCGGGGCTTCTTCTTCCCTGGCCTGCGGCGCGTGCTGCTGCAGCAGCAGTTGCAGGAACTGCGCATAGGGCACCGGCTTGCTGAAGTAATAGCCCTGGTACTCGTCCGAGCCGAACTCGCGCAGCGCCTTCAGTTGCTTTTCCGTCTCCACGCCTTCGGTCACCACCTTCAGGTTCAGCGCGTGGCCCATGGCGATGATGGCCTGCACGATGGCGCTGCCGTTGGGGTCGTCGGGGATGTCGTTGATGAAGGACTTGTCGATCTTCAGCGTGTTCACCGGGAAGCGCTTGAGGTAGGCCAGCGACGAGTAGCCGGTGCCGAAGTCGTCGATGGAGATGGTGAAGCCCTCGGCGCGGATGCCGTCCATGATGGCGATGGCCTGGTCGCGGTTGTGCATGACCATGCTCTCGGTGATCTCGAACTCCAGGCAGGTGGGCGGCGTGCCGTGGCCTTCGACCACGCGCTTGATGTCTTCCAGCAGGTTCTCGTCGCCGAACTGGCTGCCGGTCAGGTTGATCGACACCCGGCCCAGTTCGAGGCCGCGCGCCAATACCTGGCCGACGTCGCGGCAGGCGATATCCAGCACCACCAGGCCGATCTGGTCGATCAGGCGGGTCTCTTCGGCCAGCGTGATGAATTCGCCCGGCGGCAGCAGGCCGCGCACCGGGTGCTGCCAGCGCACCAGCGCCTCGGCGCCGACGATGCGCCCGCTGGCCAGGTTGACCTTGGGCTGGTAATGCACCACGAACTCGCCGCGCTCGATGGCGCGCCGCAGTTCGGACTCCAGCGCGATGCGCTCCACGGTGTTGGTGTTGATCTCGTCGGAGAAGAAGCGGTAGTCGTCCTTGCCGTGGTGCTTGGCGCGATACATCGCGATGTCCGCGTTCTTGATCAGCGCCTGGGCGTTGTTGCCGTCGCCGGGGTAGGTGGCGATGCCGATGCTGGCCGACAGCGTGGCCTCCTGGCCGTCGATGATGAAGGGCTTGCGCGCCTCGGCCAGCAGCTTCTGCGCGATCTCGCCCAACTGCAGCGGATCGTCGAAGTCGTCCACCAGCACGATGAACTCGTCGCCGCCCACGCGCGCCAGGATGTCCAGCTCGCGCAGGCTGTTGCGGAAGCGCTGGGCGATCTCCTGCAGCACCGCCTCGCCGGTCTCGTGGCCGAAGGTGTCGTTGATGTTCTTGAAGCGGTCCAGGTCCATCAGGAACACCGCCACCATGCCGTCGCGGTGCTCGGCGTGGGTGATGGCGTTGGACACGTGCTGGGTGCACAGGAAGCGGTTGGGCAGCCCGGTCAGCTCGTCGTAATGCGCCAGGTGGCGGATGCGCTCGTCGGCGCGGCGGCTCTCGATGGCCACGCTGGCGAGGTCGGCGGCGATGTTGGCCAGCTGCAGGTATTCCGCGCTGGGCGCCTGGTTTTCCTTGAGCAGGGCCGAGAACACGCCCAGCAGTTGGCCTTCCTTGCCGATGATGGGCCAGGCGCCGCAGGAGGGGTAGATCTCGGCGTCGATCAGCGCGCGCAGATGCTCCATCACCGGGTCGTTGGCGATGTCGGTGACGATGCAGGGCGCGCGCCGCAGCGCCGCTTCCGCGCCCACGCCGTTGCCGTGGCGGATCGCCATGCCCTGCAGCAGGCGCACCACGCGCTCGGGATGGCGGTTCGACAGCACGGAGGTGAAGTGCGAAGCCTGGTCGTTCACCAGCAGGACGCTGCAGGCGCTGTAGGGGATCTGGGAGTCCGCGAAGCCGACGATCTCGGAGAGGATGGTGTCCAGGTCTTCGTCGGCCATGACCATGTGCAGCACGCGGTTCTGCTCGCTTTGCAGCAGTTCGGCGCGCTTGCGCCCGCTGATGTCGCGCAGGATGGCGAAGATGGCGTAGCCGCGGTCCAGCTCGGCGCGGTTGAGGGTGACGTCGGTATAGATGATCTTGTTGCGCCGGACCGTGACCCATTCAAACTGCTGCGGCTGGCCGGCCAGGGCGCGCGCGACCAGGTCGTCGATGTCGGGCTGCTCGATGTGCATCGACTTCTGGCGCGAGAACAGGCCGACCTTGCGACCGATGATGCGGTCCTTGTCGGGCACGCCGAAAAAGCGCACCGCCGCCGCGTTGCAGTCCAGGTAACGCAGGTCGGCCGAGATCAGCACGATGGGATCGTTGCCTTCTTCATACAGCTTGCGGTAGCGGTATTCGCTGACGGTCAGCGCGTTGTCCAGGCGGCGCTGGTAGCGGTAGTAGACCAGGAAGGAGATCAGCGCGATCAGGATGAAGCCGAGGATGCCGGTGGTCAGCAGGATGCGGTTCTCGGTGCGGCTGCGCCAGGGCGCCAGCACGTCGTCCATGCGGCGCGCATAGACCACCACCATCGGCCAGTCCTGCAGGCGCTTGTAGGTGAACAGCAGCTGTTCGCCGGTGAGGTGCGAGTTCTCCTCGAAGCCGCCTTCCTCCGGGCCGCTGCGGATGCGCGCCATGCTCCGGGCGTCGGCCATGCTGGTGTTGAGCCAGCGCTCCTCGAACGGCGAACGGATCATCATCGAACCGTCCTCGGTGCGCAGCGAGACGATCGCCTCGTAGTTGGTGATGCGTTTGTAGAAGTCGAAGAAGTGGGACGCCCGCAGTTCCGCCACCAGCATGCCGGCCGGTCGGGCCGAGCGGTCGTAGAGGTTCATCGCCACCGGCAGCACCAGCTCCTGGTTGGTGCGGCTGCGCATCAGGCGGCCGACGAACAGGCGCGGGCGCGCCGGGTTGCGGTCGACATACTTCAGGTTCTGGTCTTCGGGAATGCTGTCCTGGTCCAGCGGTCGCAGCGAACTGGCGCGCGAGACGCCGTTGCGGTCGACATAGCGCAGCGCCAGCACCGACTGATAGCGCTGCTTCTGCTGGTTGAGCAGCTGGTGCAGGGCCTGGTCGTCGTCCAGCACGGCCTGGTCGGTGTTATGGATGGCGTCGGATGCGCCGACCAGCATCGAGTCGACGTTGCGGAAGGCGCGTTCGGCGTGCTCCTGCACGCTGCGCACGGCCACCATTGAACTGGTTTTTTCGGATTCGATGGTCAGCAGCCGGTCCTGGCGGACTTCCCACCAGGTCTGGATGACGATGAACGAGCCGACAAACGCGACGAAGAGCAGAAGAGTCTTGAGGGTATAGCCCGCACGTCCGGCCGTTTTGTTCTGTTTTCCCATTTAGACGAATATCGCTAACACCTGTCCTGATACCTGGTCACCCGTTGCGCAGCGTTGGCTGCAACCCCTTTTTCGCGGCCCGCAGCGCCGGCCGCCTGCCGCGGCAAACCGCGGCGTTTCCGTTGCCTTGCGCCAGGCCCGCGCGAGCTTGCGCGACCGGCGGGCACAGGCAAGCGCTGCCGACATGCTGGCAGCAATTGCTTACGCACAAGTTACGTTGGCGCTACCAATTCGCAGTAAGTGAATTGGCAGTATGCCACCATCCGTTCAATCCGATTGTTTTTGTTGGTGTTTATTTAACGGACAGTTCTGCGTCTGCCTGTCCTGCGTTCGCATCCGGTTTTGCCGCCAGCCTGAGCTGCCGGACCGGTCCGAACGGTTCCGTTGCCGGGACGGTGTTTCCACACCGCATTGATGCCGCCTCGCATGCTGCGGAGATCCTGCGCATGCATGACGACTGCCGCATCCGGAGCCGGTTGCAGCGCGCCCCCGTGTAACGGCCCGATTCCGGAAACCTTTAGCGTCGATTGCCTCCCATGCAGCAAAAAAACGTAATTTCACGTGCTTCGCGGATACGTGCTGGCTGATACTTTTGTTTCTTTGAACCTTACCGCATGCCGTGGTCTTTGTCATTATCGCCGCACGGGAAAGGTCCCGTTTCAAGCGATTTCATGTCGGCCGGAAAGATTTTCACCGCCGGCATGCCGAGCGGGCGTCGGTATGTTTGCCTTGGCAGTGCGATAATACGGCCGGTTTCGCGCGAACATCCAGCGTTTTCCGGCGTTCCGCCCGCGCAACGCTGCGGCGCTCGCAACGCCGGAGGGTAAAACGCCATGCGGCACCGCGTTTCGCCGGTTCGCGCACGCATTCATTCCAGCACATTGGCAAAGGACAATCCCTATGAAGACAAGAGCAGCAGTGGCATGGCCGGCAGGCAAGCCCTTGACCATCGCGGACATGGAAATGGACAGTCGCAACGCCGCGGGCGTTTTCTCCGCCGTACCCGGCCTTGAGAAGCGCGGGCAGTCGCTTTGCCCGGCGGTGGCGTTCTGATGGAGGACAATCTCATGCTGGAAACCCTCAGCGAGCACGGCTGCTTCGGCGGCGTCCAGGGCTACTATCGCCATGAACCGGCCGAGATCGGCCTGCCGATGCGCTTTTCGGTGTTCGTCCCGCCGCAGGCCGCAGCCGGCGCCAAGCTGCCGGTACTGTTCTACCTGGCCGGCCTGACCTGCACCGAAGAGACCTTCATGATCAAGGGCGGCGCGCAGCGCGTGGCGGCCGAACTGGGCATCATCCTGGTGGCGCCGGACACCAGCCCGCGCGGCGCCGGCATCGAAGGCGAGAGCGACAGCTGGGACTTCGGCGTGGGCGCCGGCTTCTATGTCGACGCCACCGCCGCGCCGTGGGAGAAGAACTACCGCATGTATTCCTATGTGGTGCACGGCCTGCGCCAGACCATCCTGCGCGAGTTCCCGGCCGATCCGCAGCGCATCGGCATCTTCGGCCATTCGATGGGCGGCCACGGCGCGCTGGTGCTGGCGCTGCGCAACCGCGACATCTACCGCTCGGTCTCGGCCTTCGCGCCGATCGCCGCGCCCGGCAAATGCCCGTGGGGCCACAAGGCCTTCGGCAACTACCTGGGCGAAGATCGCCAGGCATGGAAGCAGTACGACGCCAGCGAGCTGATGCGCGGCCTGCGTTCGCCCTATCCGCAGGGCATCCTGGTGGACCAGGGGCTGGCCGACAAATTCGTGGCGGAGCAACTGCTGCCGGAGGAATTCGAAGCCGCTTGCAAGGCCGCCTCGCAGCCGCTGACCCTGCGTCGTCACGAGGGATATGACCACGGTTATTACTTCATCTCCACCTTCATGGAAGATCATCTGCGCTTCCATCACCAGGTGCTGGTGGGCTAGGCATACGCCGCACCAAAGAAAAAGCGCCGGTCTGCGAAGACCGGCGCTTTTTTCATTGCCGCGGAGAATGCTGCGCTTCAGTGTGCGGCCGAAGCCTCCGCCGCGCCGGCGCCGCCCTTGGAGGGCTTGATGATCCAGATCAGCGGGATGATCACCAGGAAGATCACCGCCGACACATAGAAGATGTCGTTGATGCCCAGCATCGCCGCCTGGAAGGTGATGGTGCGCTCCACCATGCCGGCCGTCTGCTCCTGGTTCAGGCCCAGCAGGCTGCTGATGTTGCTGAAGGTCTGCTGCAGCCAGGGGCTGTAGGGCGTGGCATGTTCGGTCAGCTGCGCGTGGTGCATGATGGTGCGGTTGTTCCACGCGGTGGTCGAGATCGAGGTGCCCACCGCGCCGCAGAACACGCGCACGAAGGACGACAGGCCGGCCGCCGCCGGAATGCGTTCGGGCGGCAGGCCCGAGAGCAGCAGCACCGTCAGCGGCACGAAGAACATCGCCGTCGGGATGCCTTGCAGCAGGGTCGGTGCGATCACCGTCCACTGGTCGACATCGAGGTTGTAGCGCGAGCGCAGCCAGAACACCAGGGCGAAGCCGATGAACGACGCCGTGGCCACCTTGCGCGCATCGACCATCGGCAGGAAGCGCCCGATCAGCGGCATCAGGATCACCGCGAAGATGCCGATGGGCGCGGTCGACAGTCCCGAGTCGATCGAGCGGTAGCCCAGATACTGCTGCAGCCACTGCGGCAGGATCACCAGGTTGCCGAAGAACACGCCGTAACCGATCGAGATGGCGATGGTGCCGCCGGCGAAGTTGCGCCGGCCGAACAGGCGCAGATCCACCACCGGGTGGTCGTTGTTGAGTTCCCACACCACGAAGTAGGCGAAGGCGACCGCCGCGATGATGCCCAGCGTGACGATGGTGGGCGAGGAGAACCAGTCCAGGTCCTTGCCCTTGTCGAGCATGATCTGGAAGGCCGCCACCCAGGTCACCAGCAGCGCCAGGCCGATCTTGTCGATGGGCAGCTTGTGCGTGGGCGTCTCGCGCGAGCGGTAGATGGCCAGCGTGACGCCGGCGGCGATCAGGCCCACCGGCACGTTGATGTAGAAGATCCACGGCCAGGTGTAGCTGTCGGTGATCCAGCCGCCCAGCGCGGGACCTGCGACCGGCGCCACCACCGCCGTCATGCCCCATAGCGCGAGCGCGAACGAGGCTTTGGACTTGGGATAGGCGCCCAGCAGCAGAGACTGCGACAGCGGCACCATGGGGCCGGCCACCAGGCCTTGCAGCACGCGCGCGGCCAGCAGGATGGGCAGGGTGGGCGCCAGGCCGCACAGCCACGATGCGATCACGAACAGCAGCACCGAGGTGACGAACAGGCGCACCGCGCCCAGGCGCTGGGTGAGCCAGCCGGTCAGCGGGATGGAGATGGCGTTGGCGGCGGCAAACGAGGTGATGACCCAGGTGCCCTCGTCGACGGAGACGCCGAGGTTGCCCGAGATGGTGGGGATGGCCACGTTCGCGATCGACGAGTCGAGCACGTTCATGAACACCGCCAGCGACACCGACAGCGTGCCCAGCACCAGGTTGGCGCCGGTCAGCGGCGGTGGCGGCGCATATGGAGTTGCGGGAGTGTTGGCCATAAAAATACCAGTCGTATCAGATCAGGCGCGGGCCCGATCAGGTATGCGGCACCGCTGTCGGAGCGGCTGCCTTTTTCTTCTGCTGGGGCAGGCCGCTGGCGTTGTCGCTGATGATGCGCTCGACGATGGCGTCGGCCTGCTTGCCCAGGTCTTCATAGACGCTGGTCTGGTAGTCGGTCTGCACCGCTTCGAGCTGCTTGCCGTCGCCGTGGATGTCCACGGTGGCGGTGGTCGACAGGCCGATGCGCAGCGGATGCGCGCGCACCTGCTCCGGATCCAGCGCGATGCGCACCGGCACGCGCTGCACCACCTTGATCCAGTTGCCGGTGGCGTTCTGCGCGGGCAGCAACGAGAAGGCGCCGCCGGTGCCGGCCGAGAAGCCGATGATGGTGCCCTTGTACTTCACGTCCGAGCCGTAGACGTCGGCCACCACTTCAACCGGCTGGCCGATGCGGATGTGCTTCAACTGGCCTTCCTTGAAGTTGGCGTCGATCCAGATCTGCTCCAGCGGCACGATGGCCATCAGCGGATTGCCGGCGGCGATGCGCTGGCCGACCTGCACCGAGCGCTTGGAAACGAAGCCCGACACCGGCGCCACGATGTTGACGCGGGCGTAGTTCAGGTAGGCGTTGCGCACGGCGGTGGCGGCCTGCAGCACGTTGGGGTGCTCGGTGACGCTGGTGTGGTCGGTCAGCGCGCGGTTGGCGGCGGCGGCGGCGCGGGTCTGGTCGAGTGCGGCGGTGGCGCTCTTGAGTGCATCGCGCGCATGCGAGACGTCTTCCTGCGACACCGCGCCGACCGACAGGCCGGCCTGGCGGCGCTGCATGTCGTCCTTGGCGCGCGCCAGGTTGGATTCGGCGGCGGCCACGTTGGCGGCCAGCGTGTCGTTGTTCAGGAACAGCTGGCGGGTCTGGCGCACGGCCTGGGCCAGCGCGGCCTCGGCTTGCGACAGCGCCAGTTTGGTATCGGCCGAATCCAGTGTCACCAGCTGCTGGCCGGCCTTGACGATCTGGGTGTCGTCGGCCTTGATCGAGGTCACGGTGCCGCCGACCTGGGCCGAGATCTGCACGATGTTGCCGCCGACGTAGGCGTCGTCGGTTTCTTCGAAGAAGCGGCCGTGCAGGAACCAGTACAGGAAGCAGCCGACTGCGATGACCAGCAGGATCAGCGTCAGCAGGAACAGCTGGCGCTTGCGCTTGCCGTTTCCGTTGGTCTTGCCGTTGGCGTTTTGGGTGGGAGCGCCCGGGGCGTTCTGGGTAGTGCTGTCACTCATGGATTACTCCGTTTGATTTTTTCGTAAGCGATTGCCGGGCCGCGCCGCCATTGGCCGGCGGTGCGGCGCGCCTGCCGCCGGCCGGATGGGATGAGAGTCCGGCGGCAGGCTGGTCATTGATAGGGTCAAGGTTGTCTGGGAGCGTCGCCGCCGGCCGGAGCGTTCAGCGCCAGGCCGGCCTGGCGGTCATCGAAGCCGCCGCCCAGCGCCTTATACAGCGCCACCTGCTGGTCGCGTCGCGCAGCTTCCAGGCTGACCATGGCCTGGCGCTGGGCCAGCACCGCGGTCTCGGCCGAAAGCAGCGTCAGCTGCGACACCAGGCCGATGCGATAGCGCTCGCCGGCCAGCTTGTAGGCGCGCTCGGCCGCTTCCAGCGCCTCGCGCCGGATCGGCAGCTGGCGCTCGGTCGAGTTGATCGAGGCGATCTGGCGCGCGACGTCGGCATAGGCGTCGTTGAGCGTCTTGTTGTAGGTCGCCACGGCCAGGTCGTAGTTGGCGTACTCGCCCTTCAGGCCGGCGCGCAGCGCGCCGCCCTCGAAGATCGGCAGCGAGATCGCCGGGCCGAAGGCGATGGTCTTGCTGGCGGCGGTGAACGGGTTGTTGTTGAGCAGCGTGTCGAAGCCGATCATCGCCGACAGGTTGATGTCGGGATAGAAGCGCGCCTTGGCTACGTCGATGCCGTGGCTGGCCGCTTCCACCTGCCAGCGCGCGGCCACGATGTCGGGGCGGCGGCCCAGGAGGTTCAGCGGCAGGTCGGCCGGCAGGTCCGGCGTGGCCAGCTTGCGCATCTGCGGCGCGGCCAGCTGCAGGCCGCGGTCAGGGCCCTTGCCGGTCAGCGCGCCCAGCTGCTGGCGGGTCAGCAGGATCTGGCCTTCGCTTTGTTCCAGCTGGGCGCGCGCGTCGGCGCTGCTGCTGCGCGACTGGTTGCGTTCGATCTGGGTATCCAGGCCGGTGCGCACGCGGTCGGCGGTGATCTTCTGCAGCGACTCGCGCTGGTCCACGGTGCGCTGGAGGATGTCATGCAGCGCGTACTGCGCGGCCAGCTGGCTGTAGGCCGAGACGATGGACGTGGTCAGCGCCAGGCGCGCTTCCTGCTCGCCGGCTTCGGCCGCTTTTTCGTTGGAGATGGCCTGCGCCAGCGCCGCATGGTTCTTGTTCCACAGGTCCAGTTCGTAGCCGATGTTGATGCCGGCCTTCTTCTCGTTGAACCAATTGCCGCCGTAGGGCTCCGGATAGATGGTGGTGTTGGAGAACTGGTTGCGGATCACCGAGGCTTCGGCGCTCACGTTGGGCAGCAGCGGCGCGCCGCGGGCTTCGGCCATGGCGCCGGCCGCGGCGATGCGCGCCTGCGCCTGCTGCAGGTTGGGGCTGGAGGCCAGCGCCTCCTCGATCAGGGCGGAGAGCTGGGCGTCGCCGAACTGGCGGACCCAGTCGCTGCCGGGCCATTGGCCGGCATTCTGCTGCTGCGGATTCGACAAACTGCGTTGCGTGGCAAAATCGGATGCCTGGGCCAGCTTCTTGTCGCTGCCGATACCGCTGAAGCTGGCGCAGCCCGACAGCCCCAAGAGGCCGATCATGGCGGCGACGGCGGCGATCGCCCGCGGCCGTAGGGCGGGCGATGTGATGCGTTTCATAGAATTCTCCACGGTGAAATTTTTGGCGATGCGAGTTCTTTTGCGATCTCTTCTGACGGTTTCGTCTCGCCTGGCGGAGCGTGGCAGGATCGGGCGCTATGGCAGGCGGGGAGGGGGTCTCCGGGGGCCTACAACTATTTACGCGAGTCCGCTGCAGAATGCTGGCGAGTAAAAACTCATTTTTGTATTATACTCTGAGATACGAACAATAACTCATGTTGCGAATTCGCGTCGGAGACCGGCGAATTCATCACTGAAGCTGAAAATGAAACTGCAACCCCGTAAAGAACCCCGCCAGGCACGTTCGCGTGCGATGGTCGACACCATTCTCGACGCCATGTCGCGCGTGCTCGTGGAGCGCGGCTACGCCAAGACCAACACCAACCTGGTGGCCGAATCGGCCGGCATCAGCGTCGGTTCGCTGTACCAGTACTTCCCCAACAAGGATGCGCTGATCTTCGCCCTGCGCGAGCGCCACGTCACGCGCATGCTGGCGCTGTTCGAAGACGTCGCCGCCCATATCGACGGCGCCGGTTCGCTGCAGACCGACTTCGAGGCGCTCATCGATGCGCTGGTGGCGGCCCACCTGGTCGAGCCGGAACTGAACCGCATCCTGGAAGAGGAATTCCCCGCCTATAACCTGCCGGTCTCGACCGAGATCCGCCAGCGCTTCTTCGACGCCATCCGCGGCGTGCTGGAAAAGCATCGCGGCAGCGTCACCGTGCCCGACCTGGATGTGGCGACCTTCGTGCTGCAGCGCATGCTCAAGGCGCTGATCAATGCGGTGGTGCTGACCGGCCCCGGCGGCCTGTCGCCCGGCAGCGTGCGCCCGGAGATCCTGCCCGCGGTGATCGGCTACCTGACAGCTCCGCGCAAGGATTCGGCGGCATAATCACGCCATGCGTCCGGCGCGGGGAGAAAAAACCGATGCCGCGGCAACTGGCAACTCAGAAACTTCCTTATTTCATTTCCTGCGGCCTGCCGTATAGTGGACGGAATTTCTTGTCGGACGCACAAAAAGCGCACCGGCCAACCGTCATCCACCTACATCGATCATGCGGGAAACAATCAACGCCCTGTCCAGGGCCGCAGTAACGGCAATGCTGCTGGGGGCAGCGCTGGCATGCGCGCAGGCCAGGGCGGCCGTCGCGGTGGAAGTGCTGGACGCCGCCGGCCAGCCGGTGCCCAACGCCGTGGTCTACGCCGAGCCGGTGGGCGCCGTTGCGCCGTCCAAGCCGCCGCGCCAGACCGAGATCGAGCAAAAGAACAAGACCTTCTTCCCGCTGGTGACCGTGGTGCAGACCGGCACGCCTATCCTGTTTCCCAACCACGACACGGTGCGCCACCACGTCTATTCGTTTTCCCCGGCCAAGACCTTCGAGCTGAAGCTGTATTCGGGCACGCCCGGCAGCCCGGTGGTGTTCGACAAGCCGGGCACCGTGGTGCTGGGTTGCAACATCCATGACCAGATGGTGGCTTACGTGCAGGTGGTCAACACGCCGTATTTCGGCGTCACCGACCGCAACGGCGCGGTGAAGCTGGAAGGCCTGGGCAACGGCAAGTACACGCTCAAGGCCTGGTATTTCACGATGGCGCAGAACCAGGCGGCCATAGAGCAGCCCCTGCAGGTGCAGGCGGGCGACGCCAAGGCATCGGTGAAACTGAACGTCAAGGCGGTGCCGCTGTAAGCCGGCGCCTTTCCACCCACACATCGAATCAACCTAGGGAAGCGGGGCTCCGGTGCGGTTATATCGTCTGGAAAGCAAGATCGTTGCGCTGTTCATCATCCTGATCGTGGTGGTGCAGCTGGCCGGCTTCGCCGCCATCCGCAAGGCCATCGACAGCAACGCCCGCAATTCCATCACCGACGAGCTGGTGATCGGCCAGCGCGTGTTCGTGCGCCTGCTCGACCAGAACGCCCAGAAACTCACGCAGGGCGCGCGCCTGCTGGCCTCCGACTTCGGTTTCCGCCAGGCCATCGGCACCGACGACCGCGATACCATCAACTCGGTGCTGGCCAACCACGGCGCCCGCATCGGCGCGTCGATGGCGATGCTGATCGGCACCGACGGTCAGATCCGCGCCTCCACCCTCGAATACCCCGACACCGACCTGCAGCGCAGCAGCCTCGAACTGATCCGCAAGCCGGAAGCCGAGAACGGCGCCGCCGACAACGTCATCGTCGGCGACAGCATGTTCCAGATCGTGGCGGTGCCGATCAAGGCGCCGGTCACCATCGCCTGGGTCGTGATGGGCTTCCCGGTCGACCGCCAGCTCATTGCCGACATGCGCGCGCTGTCCTCGTTGCAGGTGTCGATCCTGGTCAGCAACCGCGGCGGCGCCGGCTGGGCGGCGGACGTCTCGACGCTGTCGCCGGACGCCTCGGCGATGCTGTCGCAGGAAATCCATGCGCCGTCGATGAAGAGCGAGAGCATCTCCGACCTGCAGATCTACGGCAACGAATACCGCGCGCGGATGCTGCCGCTGGCGCGTTCCTCCAGCGGCCAGGAGGCGGTGGCGGTGCTGCAGCGCTCGATCAGCGAAGCGGTGGCGCCGTATCACCGCTTGCAGGTGATCCTGCTGACCATCAGCATCGTCGGCGTGTTGATCGCGGCGCTGGCCAGCGCCGTCATGGCGCGCCGCATCACCAGTCCGTTGCGCGAGCTGGCCGACGTGGCCAAGCGCCTGGGCGCCGGCGACTACAGCGAAGGGGTGCAGATCCGCCGCCAGGACGAGATTGGCCGGCTGGCCGGCGCCTTTGAAACCATGCGTTCGGAGATCGCCACCCGTGAGCTCAAGATCAGCCGCCTGGCGTACCAGGACCAGCTGACCGACCTGCCCAACCGGGTGCAGTTCGCCGATCTGCTCAAGGACGCCATTGCCGCCGCGCGCGCCGTGCCGCGCGGCACCTGCCATATCCTGATGATGGACCTGGATCGCTTCCAGCAGGTCAACGACGTGCTGGGCCACAGCTTCGGCGACGACTTGCTGCGCCAGGTGGCGCGGCGCCTGGCCGACCAGCTGCGCCATCCGGACGCCAAGGTGGCGCGCCTGGGCGGCGACGAATTCGCCATCCTGCTGCCCGGCGCCGACCTCGACGAGGCGCTGGCGCAGGCCATGCGCATCCTGCGCGCGCTGGAGCATCCGCTGTCGCTGCAGGAGCAGACCGTGGACCTGGGCGCGGGCATCGGCATCGCCGGCTTCCCGCTGCACGGCCAGAGCAGCGACGAGCTGCTGAGCCGCGCCGAGGTGGCGATGTACACCGCCAAGCGCAAGGGCAGCGGGGTGGTGGTCTACGATCCCGCCATCGACAAGACCAGCCAGGAAAGCCTGTCGCTGCTCTCCGAGCTGCGCCGGGCGCTTGAGCGCGACGAGTTCATGCTGTACCTGCAGCCCAAGCTGGACCTGGCCTCCGGTGAGGTGATCGGGGCCGAGGCGCTGGTGCGCTGGGTGCATCCGGAGAAAGGCTTCATCGGGCCGGACAACTTCATTCCCTTCGCCGAGACCACCGGTTTCGTGCGCATGCTGACCACCTGCATGCTGGAGAAGGTGGCGCGCCTGTGCAGCGAGCTGCAGACCCGGGGGACCTATCTCAAGTTCTCGGTCAATCTTTCCGCGCGCGATCTGATGGACCAGGAGCTGCCGGCCACCTTCGGCGCCATCCTCAACCGTTACATGCTGTCGCCGACGGCCATCTGCCTCGAGATCACCGAGAGCGCCATCATGGACGATCCGGCGCGCGCGCAGAACACGCTCGACCGCCTCTCGCGCATGGGGTTTGCGCTGGGCATCGACGATTTCGGCACCGGCTATTCCTCGCTGGCCTATCTGAAGAGCCTGCCGGTGGACGAGTTGAAGATCGACAAGTCCTTCGTCATGAAGATGGAGCAGGACCAGGACGACGCCAAGATCGTGCGCTCCACCGTCGACCTCGGCCACAACCTCGGCCTGCGCGTGGTGGCCGAAGGCGTCGAGAGCGAGGCGGTATGGTTCCTGTTGCGCCAGATGGGCTGCGACCAGGGGCAGGGATATTTCATGGGCAAGCCGATGCCGGTCGACCGTTTCCTGGAATGGCTGCAGAGCTGGCGCGCGCCGGCCATGCTGGACCAGTCGGAGAACGTGGCGGTCTGAGCTTCGGCGGCGACGACAAGACATAGTGGTTTGTGGGGGTAGTGCGGGCGGCGCATCCGGGGGGGATGCCATGCCGCCGGCGCTGAGCGCCGCAGCGATGCGGCCAGTCAAAGGGGTGAGGATGAAAAGCTTGAAACAGGCAAGCCGCACGGCGCTGCTCGCCGGCATGGCCCTGGCCGTGCCGCTGGCGCCGGCGATGGCGCAGATGACGGCAACGCAGCAGGAGGCGTGGGCCGCGTCACAGGAAAAGAAGGCGGAGCAGGCGCTGCAGGGCGCCAGGACCGATCCGGCCGAACCGCCGCAGCGCGACCGCTGGGCGCCGGACATGGGCAAGCTCACCGCCACCGGCGGCGTGATCCAGGTCGAAGGCGCCGGCGGCGGCGGGCTGACGCCGTGGGCGCTGATCACCGGCTACGGCACGCGCGACAGCTACGGCGCCAGCGCGCATTACACCTACGTCGCCACCCAGGACTACAAGCTGAAGTCCTACGGCGTGGCCGTCGGCATCATGGACCGCGTCGAACTCTCGGCCGCCAAGCAGGAGTTCTACGGCAGCCTGGCGCCGCTCAACAACCTCAGGATCACCCAGGACATCTTCGGCGTGAAGCTCAAGGTGGCCGGCGACGCCGTCTACAACCAGGACCAGTGGCTGCCGCAGATTTCGGTGGGAGCCATGTTCAAGCGCAACAACGGCATCGGCGGCCTGGGCGCGGTGACCAGCGTCAAGCAGCTGGGCGCGGCCAGCGACGCCGGCATCGATTACTACGTCTCGGCCACCAAGCTGTTCCTGGAGCAGAGCATCCTGCTCAACGGCACGGTGCGCCTGACCAAGGCCAACCAGATGGGCATCCTCGGTTTCGGCGGCGACAAGAACGACCGCTACCAGCCCATGGGCGAGTTCTCGGCGGCCTACCTGATCAACCGCAAGCTCGCCATCGGCGCGGAATACCGCATGAAGCCGCGCAACCTGACGGCCGACAACGAGAAGGACTACTACGACGCCTTCGTGGCCTGGTTCCCCAGCAAGAACCTGTCGGTCACGCTGGCTTACGTGTCGCTGGGCGACATCACCATCTACAACCCCAAGCGGCAGGACGGCGTCTACCTGTCGCTGCAGGCCGGATTCTGAGGAGGCCGCCATGACCGCACGCAATTTCCCGATCCGCCGCGGCGCGCTGGCGGCGCTGGGCCTGATGCTGGGCCTGATCCTGCCGGCCGCCGGGTTCGCCCAGATCAGCCCGGAAGCCGCCGGCACGGCCGCCGTGGCGCCGGCCAGGACGGCCGATCCCAGCCTGTTCAAGGACCTCGGCGGCTTGCCGGTGATCGAACGCGTGGTGAGCGACTTCGTCGCCGCCATGCTGGCCGACGAGCGCATCAAACACACCTTCGCCGGCACCAACCTGCAGCGCCTGGACAAGATGCTGGTCGAGCAGTTCTGCCAGATCAGCGGCGGCGGCTGCGCCTATACGGGCGACGCGATGAAGGAAGTCCACCAGGGGCTGAAGCTGACCAATGCGCATTTCAATGCGCTGGTGGAAGACCTGCAGCTCGCCATGGACAAGAACGGCATCCCGTCGCGCACCCAGAACCGCCTGCTGGCGTTGCTGGCGCCGATGCAGCGCGATACGGTCACCCGCTGAAGGGCGCGGGGCAGCCGCAAGAAATATTTTCCGGCAACGGGAATAATCCGGGAGCAGGGCGCGTATACCTCGGCATGGGTAAGGCAAACCGCGCAACCCTGCCAAGAAAGGAAATGACATGAGACTGCTCGCAACCTCCCTTTTTGCCCTGGCCTGTGCCGGCGCATCGTTCTCCGCAGCGGCCCAGAGCGCCGGCGTCAAGGCCATGGACGGCGTGCTGGTCGATGCCAAGGGCATGACCGTCTACACCTTCGACAAGGACACCGCCAACAGCGGCAAGAGCGCCTGCAACGGCCCCTGCGCCAAGCTGTGGCCGCCGGTCGCGCCGATGGGCATGCCCGCCGCGCCGTATTCCACCGTCACCCGCGATGACGGCAGCGCCCAGCTGGCCTACCAGGGCAAGCCGCTGTACCTGTATGAGCAGGACAAGAAGCCGGGCGACCGCGCCGGCGACAACTTCAAGGACATCTGGCACGTGGTCAAGCAATAAGGCCGACTGGGACCGCCCGCCATGTTCGGACGCAAGGCCAGGCAGGAACAGGCGCGGCAGGCCGACGAGCAGCTGATGCTCGCCTGCCTGCCGCGGCTGCGCCGCTACGCCCGCGCCCTGGTGGGCGACCGCAATGCCGCCGACGACCTGGTGCAGGACACGCTGGAGCGCGGCTGGCAGAAGCTCGACAGCTGGCAGCGCGGCAGCGACATGCGGCCGTGGTTGTTTGCCATCATGCATAACCTGCATGTGGACCAGCGCCGCCGGCCGGTGCTGGCGACCGTCGACCTGGAGGAGGCCGAGGCCATGGCGGCCCATGCGATGCCGGCCGACCGCAGCGTGGCGCTGGACCTGGAGGCGGCGCTGCGGCTGTTGCCCGCCGAGCAGCGCGAGATCCTGCTGCTGGTGGTGCTGGAAGAAATGCGTTACGAAGAAGTGGCGGCGACCCTGGGCATCCCGGTGGGCACCGTCATGTCGCGCCTGTCGCGCGGCCGTGAGCGGTTGCGGCTGCTGATGGAAGGCGGCAAGGGCGCAAGGCCCGATCCCGCCGGCAGCGGGGCAGCCTCGTTGAAGGTGGTGAAATGAATACTCCGGCAATCAGCGAAACCGATCTGCACGCCTACGTCGACGGCAGGCTGCCGCCCGCGCGCGCGCAGGAGGTGGCCGCCTGGCTGGAGCGGGAGCCGGCCAACGTGGAAGCGCTGGAACGCGTGCGCGCCTGGCGCGCGCAGAACCAGGGGCTGCATGCCCTGTTCGATGATGTGATGGAAGAGCCGGTTCCGCCGCGCCTGGCCGCTTTCGCGGTCTCGGCCGAACGTCGCCGGCCGGACAGCCGCGGCCGTATCCGGACGATAGAGACGACAGAGCCGGCGGCCAACGCCGGCTGGTGGCGCAATGCGTCGCGTTATGCGGCCATGCTGCTGCTGGCGGTGGCCGGCGGTATCGGCGGCTGGGTCCTGCACGGCGCCGCCGAGGAAGGCGCCATGCAATGGCTGCCCGGGTTGCGCTCGCAGATGGTGGCGGTGGCGCCGATCACGCTGGCGCGCCAGGCGGCGGTGGCGCATAACGTCTACAGTCCGGACCTGCGCCGTCCGGTGGAAGTCGGGGCCGACCAGGAGCAGGCGCTGGTCACCTGGCTGTCGCGCCGCATCGGCGCCAATGTGCGCGCGCCCAAGCTGGCGCCGCTGGGTTACGACCTGATCGGCGGACGTCTCCTGCCGGGGCAGAGCGGGCCGGTGGCGCAGTTCATGTACCAGGACGCCGGCGGCCAGCGGCTGACGCTGTACGTGTCGCGCGACCAGGTGCAAAGCCAGGGGACGGGTTTCCGTTTCGCCCAGGAGGGCAAGGTCAACGTGTTCTACTGGATCGACGGGCAGTTCGGCTATGCGCTCTCGGGCGGCATCCCGAGGAACGAACTCTCGCGCATCGCCAGCTCGGTCTACGAGCAGCTGGAGCCGGTGCCGCGCCCGGCCAACTGAGCCGGGGCGCCGTCAGCCGCGGCCGGATCCGGATGAGTCCTCGGCCTGGGGCGACGTCGCCGGCAGGTCGCGGGGCGGCCAGAAGAATTCCCCAGGTTTTTTCGCCAGCCGCGCCAGCAGCGCCTTGAGCAGCTTGCCGCCCTGGCGGAAGCGCACCTGGCGCGAACGCAGCGCCACGAACAGCGCCAGCGCAAAGCTCACCCACAGGTTCACCGCACCCACCGCCAGCACGCCCACCGCGCTCAGCACGAAGGTGTGCAGGCCCACGTTCCATTGCAGCGCCTCCATCGCGATGGCCAGGTTGGCCGCCGAGAAGGTGATGTGGCGGATGTCGATGGGCAGGCCCAGCATGAAGCCGACCGTGCCTATCGTGCCCAGCATGATGCCGAAGTAGAAATTGCCCATCAGTCCGCCCAGGCCGGTTTCCAGGTAGCCCCCCAGCTTTTGCGCGCCGCGCTTGCCGATCACGGCGGTCAGCCAGCGCGCCCGCACCACGCGCTGCGACATGCGGGTGTAGAGCGCCTTGTTGTCGTAGTAACCCGAGATCAGGCCGGCCAGGAACAGGCACACCCCGGCGATGGCCGCGTGGAACAACGCCAGACTGCCGACCGGATCGAGGTCGTGCAGCAGGTGCGCGGCCTTGTCGGCATCGACGAAGTGATTGCCGCTCAGGTGGAACCACAGCGTCACCAGCAGGTAAGCCATCGGGAAGGCGATGGTGAGGTTGCCCAGCACCGCCACGAACTGGGTGCGGAACACCTTGACGATCACGTCCACCAGGCTGTCGATGTCGAGGTTGCGGCCGTCGCCGCTGCGGTGCAGGTCGGCGGCGATGCGCGAGGCCGTCATGGCCGGCTGCTTGGTGGCCACGGTGAAGTGCAGCACGTGGATCAGCATGAAGCCCAGCGAGTAGTTCATGCTGAACAGGAAGGCCTCCACCAGCGGCGCCGCGTGCAGGTAGGAGAACAGGATCTTGATCAGCGCCATGAAACCGATGATCAAGCCGGCGCCCGCCGCCGAGCGGTACATGGCGCCGAACTCGCGGCGGTTCTCGGCGATGTAGTGCTCGCCGGTGCGGCTGGCGTTCTCGGTGATGTTGCGCGCCAGCAGATTGATGTTGCCGGCCAGCAGGCCGCGCACCGTGTACTTGCGGTTGTGCGCCTCGACCAGCTCCATGGCCAGCGCCAGGCCGGTGCGGCGCTGCTCCTGCGCGTCCGTGATCGCCGGTTCGGCCAGCGCCAGCAACTGGCGCAGCCGCGTCAGGTTTTGTTCCAGGCGCAGCAGGCGGTAGGTTAGCGAGACGCTGGTGCCGATGCGCAGCGCGTGCTTGCGGATCTTGTCGACGACCTCCTGGCACTGGTCCAGCAGCACCATCACATGGCGCGCGTCCTCCACCGGCGCGCTGTCGTCCTGCAGGCGGCGGCGATAGCTTTCCAGCCAGCCGTGCAGTTCCACGTTCTGCATCAGGAAGGGCGACTCGAAGGCCTTCACGTCGCTGTATATGCGGATCAGCTCCGGCTCCATGCCGATGGCGCTGATGCGGTAGGACAGCACCTGGATCGCCTGCAGCAGCTCGGTCAGCGTCTTGCCCTGGTCGGGCGCGGCGGCCCGGTTCAGCGCCTGTTCCTGCGGGGCGCCGGCGATGGCCTGCCACAGCGCGTCCCAGGCCTCGAACGGCACGGCCTGCAGCCAGAGATGGTCGCTCTCATGCGGGAACACCAGCTCCAGGCAATCCTGCAGGTTGCGCTCGTCCAGCGCCGGCGGCAGCACCCGGTAGGCGATGCGGCGGCGCAGTTCATGAAAGAAGCCGTCGTTGGAGAGGATGCCGGTATCGGTATAGAGGCTGACCTGGCGCCGGGTCGACAGCAGGTGCATCAGGTGGCTGCGCAGCGCGGCCGCGTGGTGCGGATTGTCGCGCAGCAGCCGGGTCAGGGTGCGCACGTTGCCGGTCGCCGCTTCGGGATCGCCCTTGCGCGGCGGGCGCAGCGCCGCGGCCAGGCCGGCGATGCCGGAGAGGTCGGTGGACAGCGGTGCGGAGGCGATCTGTTCGAGGGCTGGGAGCATCAGGAATCTTTGTCTGAAAAAGGGCGAAAGTCTAGCGGCGGGGTTTGTCGTGTCAAGACGCGTTGAAAATTAACACATGAAAAGTAAGGTAAGGACGATGTAATCGCTGTTAAGACTTCGAACGGCCTTGCCGCTAACACATGTGCCCATTGCGTAAAGAGCGCATTCGCACGCATGCCGGTCAGGGACTCCGGCAGGACGTGCGGCGGCATGTGGAAAGACAGGCGGCCGTTGCGCCTGCCTTTCCATGCATGCCATCGCGCCGGCCCGGCGGCCACAGGCCGGGTTTGAGCCACCTGCGGCGGTGTTGTTGCCGGCAGGTGTGCGCCTGCGCGATTCGCGTGATGGTTCGGTTGCACTTCAACGAAGGAGTCCCTATGGAGATGGCAACTATCGCCAGTGGTGTAGCAACGGCCTGGCTGGCCAACAAGGCGGCGGAGTCCGTCGGCATCGACCTGACCAAGGTGGCCAAGGAAGCGGCAGACGACGTCATCGGCGCCGTCGCGGCGGTTGGTCGCCTGCCGTCCAATATCAACATAGGTCGGATCATCAACACGATCGCCTAATGAAATGCGTTGCAGTCGGAGCGCATGTTTCGGATCGCATCCCTCGGGATGCGATTTTTTTTATTGTGACGTCGACAAGAAAGATCCTCAAGGCTCAGCTTCGAACAAATGCGTGGGCTGGCGTCAAACCTTTACGGGTTCGGTCTTTTCTTGATATTTCCTGATGGAAATATCAAATATGTCATTAAAGAAAATCGATATATTTCGATTGAATTCTTGATTGATGTAAAGAAACAGGTTTGAATGCCGTAAAGCAGATACTGCCTTGCGCAATCCGGCCGGGTGGTGACCTTTCCCTCAAAGGAGTCGTCTATGGATGTTTCTCAAATTGCATCGGTGGCAACCAGTCTTGCCTCGGCGCAGACCTCTGACCAGGTCAACGTGCTCATGCTGAAGAAGGCACTGAACACGCAGGCTGCGGCAGCGATCGGCGTATTGCAGTCCCTGCCGCCGTTGCCGGCCAATCCGAACATCGGCCGTAACGTCAATACGACCGCCTGAGCGTTCTGTTTCGGGTTTGAAAATCGCAGCCTCCGGGCTGCGATTTTTTTTGCCTGGTCATTGATGAGCCGGCCGTCGTCGATGGCCCGAAAAAGCCATAAAAAGCATATTTAAATCAACTTAAGTTTAAATGAACAATTAAATATGCTTGAAAAAGCATTCTCGACCAATATAATGGTTCTATAGATAAAAAACCATTTTATTGGACTTATATGTCAAGCCTGATCGAGATCGGCAGCCGTGTGCGCACCGCCCGCAAGGCCAGGGGGCTGACCGCCGTTGAACTGGCCGCACTGGCCGGCATGCATCGCAACACCTTGCTGGCGCTGGAAACCGGCAAGGGCAACATCGAGCTGGGCAAGCTGCTGTCGCTGTGCAGCGAGCTCGGGCTGGAGCTGCTGCTGGTGCCGCAGCAGGCCGCCGGCATGCGCGCCGCCGACGCCGTCGGCGAGAGCGCCGGCCGCCAGACCGAACTGGCGCAGCGCCTGCAGCAACTGATGCGGCAAGGTGGACAGCCATGAGCATGCTGCGTTCGCTGCGCGTGCGCCTGGGTACGACCGACGCCGGTTCGCTGTTCGCGCTGGACGACGGGCGCTGTTATTTCCGCTTCGACGACGGCTATGCGATGCAGGGGCCGTCGCGCCCCGTGCTCTCCCAGCTGTATTGCGCCTCGACCGAGGAGCGCACGCGCGCCCAGTTGCTCGATCCGACCCTGGCCGCCAATCGCGGCGACGGCAAAGGCGGATTGCCGCCGTTCTTCCAGAACCTGCTGCCCGAAGGACAGCTGCGCAAGCATCTCGTGCAGCGCGCGGGGCTGGCGCCGGACGACGAGTTCGGCCTGCTGGCCTATTGCGGCAAGGACCTGCCCGGCGATGTCTCGGCCGTGGCCGAGGAGCTCGACGAGCGCGACCTGGGACGGCTGCTGGGGCAGGGGCATGACAGCTACGAGATGAGCTCGGGCCAGTTGCCGGTGCCGGGCGGCGAATCGCTCTCCGGCGTGCAACCCAAGCTGGCGCTGGTGAAGGAGCCGGGCGGGCGCTACGTGATGCGCTCCAGGGATCGCGCCGGCGCCCATTTCATCGCCAAGCTGCCCGCCACCGATTACCCCAACATGCCGCAGGTCGAGTTTTCTTCGCTGACGCTGGCCGCGGCCGCCGGCGTGAACGTCTGCACGTTCGAACTGGAACCGCTGTCGGTCATCGCCGAGCACCTGCCGTTCGGCCTGCGCAACGACGCCAGCCGTTTCCTGCTGGTGCATCGTTTCGACCGCGACGCGCCCACGCCCACCGGCCGCCGCCACATGGAAGATTTCGCCCAGGTCACCGGCACCGCGCCCGGCGCCAAATATGTCGGCACCTATGCCGCCTTGGGCGTGGTGCTCAAGGAGCGCAGCGCGCGCGGCGTCGAGGACGTGTTCGAGCTGCTGCGGCGGATCAAGGTCAATGAGTTGCTGGGCAATTTCGACGCCCACCTGAAGAACTTCAGCCTGCTGTATGGCATTCCGGATCCGTCGCGCGTATCGGACACATCAGGCCGGCAGCAAGAGGCGGTGCTGTCGCCGGCCTATGACATCGTGGCCTACGCGGCCTACGTCGGCGGCGACGGCCATGCCCTGGCGTTCGTGCCCGGACAGAAGGGCAAGCAGTTGCTCACGCCCGCCGTCCTGCGCCAGCTGGCCAACCTGTGGAGCATTCCCGAACCCAAGCTGCAGGCGGTGCTGGTGGAGACCGTGGAGCGCGCCATGACGCAGTGGCCGGCGCTGATCCGCGAGCTGCCGTTCACCGATGCCCAGCGCGCCAGGCTGCAGGCGCATATCGACGCCAATGCCAGCGTGGCCGCCTGGCGTCGCCGTGCGGCGCGCCGCGAGGCGGGGCGCGATGGTGGAGGCGATGCCGGACGCGGAGAGGGCGCATGAGGCCCACGCCGACACTGCCCGTGCGCGACGGCCTGTCGCCCAGTTACCTCTGGCTGCAGCCGGGGCCGTGGCGCGACATGCTGTCTTTCCTCGCCGAACGTTTCAGCGCCGTGCCGGCCGAGGCTTGGCGCGAGCGCCTGCTGCGCGGCGAAGTGCGCAATCAGCACGGCGAGGCGCTGCGGCCGGAGTCGCCCTATCGCAGCGGCGATTGCATCTTCTACTACCGCGAGCTGCCGCAGGCGGAAGAGCGCATCCCGGTGGAAGAAAAGATCCTGCATATCGACCAGCACCTGCTGGTGGCCGACAAGCCGCACTTCCTGCCGGTGATCCCGACCGGGCGCTTCGTGCAGGAGACGCTGCTGGTGCGGCTGAAGAAGGCCACCGGTTTCGCCGACCTGGTGCCCATCCACCGGCTGGACCGCGAGACCGCCGGCGTGATCGTGTTCTCGCACAATCCCGCCAGCCGCGGGAAGTACCAGTCGATGTTCCAGCAGCGCACGATGTTCAAGGTCTACGAGGCGATCGCGCCGCTGCGCGCCGACCTGCAGCTGCCGCTGGTGCATCGCAGCCGCGTGGAGGAGATCCCGGAGCAGTTCTTCAAGATGCATGAGGCGCCGGGCGAGCCGAATTCCGAAACCCATATCTCGCTGATCGAGGCGCGCGGGGCGTTCGGCCTGTACCGGCTGGAACCGGTCACCGGCCGGCGTCACCAGCTGCGCGTGCACATGGCATCGCTGGGCATGCCCATCGTCAACGACCTGTTCTATCCGGACGCGGTGCCGGTGGGCGTGGCCGACGAGCTCGACAAGCCCTTGAAGCTGCTGGCGCGGTCGCTGTTTTTCATCGATCCGCTGGACGGCGGCGAGCGTCATTTTGCGAGCGAACGCACGCTCTGAAAATCGATGCCGCTACAATCGGTAGCCGCAAGACCATGATCCATCCAAGAGAGAGACCTCAATGACATCTGCTTTCGCATTGCATAAGAAAACCCCTCTGAAAATTATCGCCGCAACCCTGCTTGCGCTCGGCGCGCAGGCCATGCAACCGGCGCTGGCCGCGCCGCAAGCTCCGTATTACGACCTGGCCCAGCAGGAGAAGGCCGGCCTGATCGACACCATGCGCGACCTGGTCGGCATCGAGTCCGGCAGCAAGGACCTGGAAGGCCTGGCCAGGATCGCCGCGCTGATCCGCGACCGTCTGGCCGCGCTGGGCGGGCGCGCCGAGCTGCTCGACGCGCCCGAGGTCTACCGCATGGACGACACCCCCGAGAAGATCGGCCAGGTGGTGCACGCCGAGTTCAAGGGCACCGGCAAGCGCAAGATCATGCTGATCGCCCACATGGATACGGTCTACCTGCGCGGCATGCTCAAAGACCAGCCGTTCCGCGTGGACGGCAACAAGGCCTACGGCCTGGGCATCGCCGACGACAAGCAGGGCATCGCCACCATCCTGCACACCGTCGCCATCCTGCAGAAGGCGGGCTTCAAGGACTACGACACGCTGACCGTGCTGATCAACGGCGACGAGGAAATCAGCTCGCCCGGCGGGCGCAGCCTGCATACGAAATACGGCGCCGAGCAGGACGTGGTGCTGTCCTTCGAGGGCGGCGGTGCCGACGGCCAGCTGCGCCTGGCCACCAGCGGTATCGGCGCGGCCTACCTGAGCGTGACCGGCAAATCCTCGCATGCGGGCGCGGCGCCGGAGAAGGGCGTCAACGCGCTCTACGAGCTGTCGCACCAGCTGCTGCAGCTGGACAAGCTGTCCCAGCCCGAGCGCGGCCTGAAACTGAACTGGACCGTGGCCCAGGCCGGCACCAACCGCAACGTCATTCCGGCCGCCGCCAGCGCGCAGGCCGATGCGCGCGCGCTGAAGGTGGCCGACTTCGAGCAGCTGCAGCAGCGCCTGAACGACGGCATCAAGAAGCAACTGATCCCTGAAGCCAAGGTCGGCGTGAAGTTCGAGATGCGTCGTCCGCCGCTGGAGGCCACGCCGGCGTCGCGCAAGGTGTCGGCGCATGCGCGCGGCATCTATGAAGAGATCGGCATGCCGCTCAACGTCGCCGAGGTGGCCACCGGCGGCGGCACGGACGCGGCCTTCGCGGCCCTGAAGAGCCGTGGCGCGGTGATCGAGGGCATGGGGCTGAGCGGCTTCGGCGCGCACTCCAACGATGCCGAGTACGTGCTGCTGGACACCATCGTGCCGCGTCTGTACCTCTCCGCGCGCCTGATCATGGATGTGGCGCAGGACAAGGTGAAGTGAGGTAGCAAGGAAGGCAGGAAAGGCGGCGGCCCCGATGACGGGCCGCCGTTTTTTTTGAGGCTCAGGCGGCGGACTTCAGCTGGTGCAGCGACGCCACCAGGTCGGCGAAGCGCTGGCCCTGGATCATGATGTGGTGACGCAGCGTTTCCATGGTCTTTTCTTCGTCGCCGGCGATGATGGCGTTCACCGCCGCGCCGTGCTCGTCGAAGGACATCTTCAGGCGGTCGCGCACGCGCAGCTGCAGGCGGCGGTAAGGGCGCAGGCGGCGGTGCAGGGCGCGCGCCTGTTCGGCCAGGAAGGTGTTGTGGCTGCCGGCGTAGATGTGGTCGTGGAAGACCTCGTTGAGGTAGAAGTAGGCGTCCGGATCCGAGGCGTCGCGCGCGGCCTGGCAGGCCTGGTGCGCCGCCAGCAGTTCGGCGTGCTCGGCCGGCGTCATGCGGCGCGCCGCCAGGCGGCCGCACATGGCCTCGAACTCGGCCATGACCTCGAACATTTCAATCAGTTTTTGCGGGCCGATCTCGGCCACGATGGCCCCGCGACGCGGCCGCATCTCGACGATGCCCATCGAGGCCAGCTGGATCAGCGCCTCGCGGATGGGCGTGCGCGAGACGCCGAACTCTTCGGCCAGCGAAGTCTCGTCCAGGTGCTGGCCCGGCACCAGCTTGCCGACGGCGATCAGTTCCTCGATCGATTCGCGCAGGGTTTCAGAACGTTTTTTGGCGGTTTCCATCTTGAAATCCTTCCAGGAAGCTCAGGATTGCATACAAGACAATATTTTAAATTGGTTTGGTGCTTGACAATGTATGCTTTTCAGAAGAAATTGTATACACGATGCGATCATAAAAAAACACGTAGCCCAAAGACACGTAGTTTCAAAAGCAACATCCATCAATCCCTGGAGGAGACACAACATGACTGGATTCACCCGCCGGAACTTCCTCGGCACGCTGGCTGCCGCCCCCCTCATGACCGGCATGGCAGGCCTGCCCCTAACCGCATGGGCGCAGACGACCAACCTCAAGATTTCCCATCAGTTTCCCGGCGGCACCATCAACGAAGGCGACTTCCGCGACCGCCTGGTGCGCGTGTTCGCCCAACAGGTCAGCGAGCGCACCAAGGGCGCGCTGAAGTTCGAGATCTATCCCGGCTCTTCGCTGATGAAGACCAACGCGCAGTTCTCCGCCATGCGCAAGGGCGCGCTGGACATGTCGCTGGTGCCGCTGAACTACGCCGGCGGCGAAGTCCCTGAAACCAACATCGGCCTGATGCCCGGCCTGGTGACCTCGTACCAGCAGGGCGCATCGTGGAAGAACGCCGAAGTGGGCAAGGAACTGGCGCGCATCCTGGGCGAGAAGGGCATCGTCGTGGTCAGCTGGATCTGGCAGGCCGGCGGCGTGGCCTCGCGCGGCAAGCCCATCGTCGACCCGGCCGATGCCAAGGGCATGAAGGTGCGCGGCGGTTCGCGCGAGATGGACCTGATCCTGAAGGAGGCGGGCGCGGCCGTGGTGACGCTGCCCTCCAATGAAATCTACGCCGCCATGCAGACCGGCGCGATGGATGCGGCGATGACCTCGTCGACCTCCTTCATGTCGTTCCGCCTGGAGGAGGTCGCCAAGGCGCTCACCACCGGCCGCGACAAGGCCTACTGGTACATGTTCGAGCCGCTGATGATGTCCAAGGCGGTGTTCGAGAAGCTGCCCAAGGACCAGCAGGCGGTCATCATGGCCGTGGGCGCCGACATGGAGCAGTTCGCGATGAAGGCCGCGCAGGCCGACGACGTCGCCGTGGCCCAGGTCTATCAGAAGGCCGGCGCCAAGGTGGTCGACCTGAACGCCGAGGTGGTCAAGAAGTGGCAGGACATCGCCCGCAATACCGCCTGGAAGGATTTCGCCGCGCGTAACGCCAACTGCGCCAAGCTGCTCTCGCTGGCGGAGAAGACCCTATGAGCCACGGTTTCGAGATGCCGGGCGCCGCCCCGGCAACCCGGCCGGTGCCCGCCAGCGCGCCGCTGGCGTGGCTGGCCGCGGTGCTGGAGGGCTACCACAAGGTGGCCGTGTTCCTGGGCATGATCGCGCTGGTGGTGACCTCGTGCATCCTCACCTACTCGGTGGTGGTGCGCTATTTCTTCCATCATCCGACCGACTGGCAGGACGAGGCCTCGGTCTTCATGCTGGTGGGCGTGATCTTCCTGTGCTCGGCCTACGTGCAGTCGCTGCGCGGCCACATCGGCATCGAGGCGCTGGCGGGCTTGCTCTCGCCGATGGCCAACAAGGTGCGCATGTTCATCGTCGACCTGGTGTCCTTCGCGTTCTGCGCCTTCTTCGCGTGGAAGTCGTGGGCGCTGTTCCATGAAGCCTGGGTGGACGGCCAGACCACCTCGTCGACGTTTGCGCCGCCGTTGTGGATCCCGTATTCGATGATGGCGCTGGGCATGAGCGTGCTCACGCTGCAACTGCTGGTGCAGGTGCTGGTGCGCATCACCGGCACCGTGGAAGCGAAGGGAGGGCAGCAATGAGCCCGCTCACCCTTGGCGCCCTGTACGGCATCATCACCATCGTCGTCATGTGTTCCGGCATGCCCATCGCCTTCGCGCTGGGCGTGGTGGCGACCGGCTTCATGTACTTCTTCATGCCGGAGTCCTCGCTGGACACCGTTACCCAGAACGTCTACGAAGAGATCGCCTCGATCACGCTGCTGTCCATCCCGCTGTTCATCCTCAAAGGCGCGGCCATCGGCAAGTCGCCGGCCGGCAAGGACCTGTACTCGGCCATCCACGCCTGGCTGAACCGGGTGCCGGGCGGCCTGGGCATCGCCAACGTGTTCGCCTGCGCGCTGTTTGCGGCGATGGCGGGCTCGTCGCCGGCAACCTGCTCGGCGATCGGCTCGGCCGGCATCCCCGAGATGCGCCGGCGCGGCTACTCGCCGGGATTCGCGGCCGGCATCATCGCCGCCGGCGGCACGCTGGGCATCCTGCTGCCGCCGTCGATCACCATGATCCTGTACGCGGTGGCCGCCGAGCAGTCGCTGGGGCGCTTGTTCCTGGCCGGTATCGGTCCCGGCGTGCTGCTGGTGATCCTGTTCGCAGGCTACGCCGTGTTCCGCGCCCGCAAGGAGTACAAGCTGGCGCACGCCATCTACAGCGCCGGCGGCGCCAAGTCGGCCTACCTCGACGACGAGCACTTCACGCTGGCGCAGAAGGTGGAGATGCTGCCGCGCGTGCTGCCGTTCCTGATCCTGCTGATCGGGGTGATGGTGGCGCTGTACGGCGGGCTGGCCACGCCGTCGGAGACCGCGGGCCTGGGCGCGCTGCTGGCGCTGGTGCTCATCGCCATCGTCTACCGCATCTACAAGCCGCGCGAGATCGCGCCGTTCCTGTCCTCCACCATCAAGGAGTCGGGCATGCTGCTGTTGATCATCGGCATGTCGCTGCTGTACTCCTACGTGATGAGCTACCTGCACATCAGCCAGTCGGCGGCGCAGTGGGTGGTCGACCTGCACCTGTCCAAGTGGCTGCTGCTGGCGGTGATCCTGCTGATGGTGATCGTGCTGGGCTTCTTCCTGCCGCCGGTGTCGATCATCCTGATGACCGCGCCCATCATCCTGCCGCCGTTGAAGGCCGCCGGTTTCGACCTGATCTGGTTCGGCATCGTGATGACGGTGGTGATGGAGATGGGCCTGATCCACCCGCCGGTGGGGCTGAACCTGTTCGTGATCAAGAACATCGCGCCCGACATCCCGCTGGGCGATGTGATCAAGGGTACGATTCCTTTCCTGGCGCTGATGTTCCTCGCGGTCGTGCTGCTGTGCATGTTCCCGGGCATCGCGACCGTATTGCCTGACCTGCTGATGGGAGTGAAGTAAATATGAGTGGTAGCGAACGCGTCTGGAACGCGCGCCAGAAAAACCGTGAACAGCGGCTGGCGCGTGCCGCGCTGGCGCTGGGCGACAAGCTGCAGGGCAAGATCGCGCCGGCGGCGCAACTGGCCGATCTGCTGTACGCGGTGCTGGAGCCGGGCGACCGGGTCTGCGTCGAGGGCAACAACCAGAAACAGGCCGATTTCCTGGCCAAGGGCCTGGCCTCGCTGGACCCGGCGCGGGTGAACGGCCTGCACATGCTGTTCTCGGTGCTGGCTCTGCCGGAGCACCTGGACGTGTTCGAGAAGGGCATCGCCGATCGCCTCGACTTCTCCTTCTCGGGGCCGCAGGCCGGGCGGCTGGCGAAGCTGGCGTCGGCGGGCAAGCTCAACATCGGCGCCATCCATACCTACCTGGAGCTGTTCGGCCGCTACTTCGTCGACCTGACGCCGCGCGTGGCGCTGGTGGCCGCGCAGGCCGCCGACCGCCACGGCAACCTCTACACCGGGCCCAACACCGAAGACACGCCGGCCATTGCCGAAGCCACCGCGTTTTCCAGCGGCATCGTGATCGCCCAGGTCAACGAGATCGTCGACGAGCTGCCGCGCGTGGACATCCCGGCCGACTGGGTCGGCTTCGCCATCAAGGCGCCCACGCCGCACTATATCGAGCCGCTCTTCACGCGCGACCCGGCGCAGATCTCCGAGATCCAGGTGCTGATGGCGATGATGGCCATCAAGGGCATCTACGCCGAATACGGCGTGCAGCGCCTGAACCACGGCATCGGCTTCGACACCGCGGCCATCGAGCTGATCCTGCCAACCTATGCCGAGTCGCTCGGCCTGCGCGGCAAGATCTGCAAGCACTGGGCCTTGAATCCGCACCCGGCGCTGATCCCGGCGATCGAAGCGGGCTTCGTCGAATCCATCCATTCCTTCGGCTCGGAACTGGGCATGGAGGATTACATCCGCGCCCGGCCCGACGTCTTCTTCGTCGGCCCCGACGGCTCCATGCGCAGCAACCGGGCGTTCTCGCAGACCGCCGGCCACTACGGCTGCGACATGTTCATCGGTTCGACGCTGCAGATCGACCTGCAGGGCAACTCCTCGACCGCCACGCTGGGCCGCATCGCCGGCTTCGGCGGCGCGCCCAACATGGGCGCCGACGCGCGCGGCCGGCGCCACGCCAGCGACGCCTGGCTGAAGGCCGGGGCGCAGGCGCGCGCCGGCAGGAACACCATCCCGCGCGGCCAGAAGCTGGTGGTGCAGACGGTGGAAACCTTCCGCGAACACATGCAGCCGGCCTTCGTCGAGAAGCTCGACGCCTGGCAACTGGGCGAGCAGGCCCGGATGCCGATTCCGCCGGTGATGATCTACGGCGACGATGTCACCCACATCCTGACCGAAGAAGGCATCGCCAACCTCTTGCTGTGCCGCTCGGATGAAGAGCGCGAGCAGGCGATTCGCGGCGTGGCCGGCTATACCGCCGTGGGCCTGGGGCGCGACAAGCGCATGGTCGAGAACCTGCGCGACCGCGGCGTGATCCGCCGCGCCGAGGACATGGGCATCGACAAGCGCATGGCCACGCGCGACCTGCTGGCGGCCAAGAACATGAAAGACCTGGTGCGCGCCTCCGGCGGGCTGTACAACCCGCCCAAGCGCTTCCGCAACTGGTGAGCGCGTCGCCTGACGGCACAATGAATGGAATGACATGGAAACACTGACTTATCGTTTCGACGGCGGCAAACGCCGCATCAAGCCCGCGCCCGAACTGGTCGGCGTGGTCAGCTCCGGCAACCTGGAGGTGCTGATCGAGGCCGCGGCCCTGAACGGCGGCTGCGCCATCGAGATCAAGACCGCCGCGCGCGGCTTCGGCGCCATCTGGGAAGCCGTGATGAACGACTTCCAGCAGCGCTGGCAACTGGCCGACACGCGCATCTCCATCAACGACATGGGCGCCACGCCGGCGGTGGTCAGCCTGCGCCTGGACCAGGCGGTGGAAGCCATGCTGGAGGAGGCCCAATGAGCGCGAGCTACCTGGAAGCCAACGCGCGCGAGCGCATCCTGCAGGTGCTGGACGCCGGCAGTTTCACCGAACTGCTGCCGCCGTCGCAGCGCGTGGTCAGCCCGCACCTGGGGCAGCTCGACGCGCCGGTGTCCTTCGACGACGGCGTGGTGGTCGGCGAGGGAACGCTGGGCGGCAAGCCGGTCATGGCGGCGGCGCAAGAGGGCGGTTTCATGGGCGGCGCGGTGGGCGAGGTGCATGGCGCCAAGCTGGTCGGGCTGTTGAAGCGCGCGATCCGCAAGAAGGCGGCCGGCGTGGTGCTGCTGCTGGAAACCGGCGGCGTGCGCCTGCACGAGGCCAACGCCGGCCTGATTGCCGTCTCGGAGGTCATGCGCGCCGTGCTCGACGCGCGCGCCGCCGGCATCCCGGTGATCGTGCTGGTGGGCGGCGCCAACGGCTGCTTCGGCGGCATGGGCATCGTCGCGCGTTGCGCCAATACCGTGATCATGTCCGAGGAGGGGCGCCTGGCCATGTCCGGCCCCGAGGTGATCGAGACCGCCAACGGGGTGGAGGAGTTCGACTCGCGCGACCGCGCGCTGGTCTGGCGCACCACCGGCGGCAAGCATCGCTACCTGATCGGCGACTGCCAGGCGCTGGTCAATGACGATGTCGAGGCCTTCCGCGCAGCGGCCATCGCCGCGCTGGACGCCATCGGCGCGACCGCGCTGACGCTGGAGTCGCTGGAAGCCGAGCAGGAGATGCTGCGCCGGCGCATCGCCACCTTCGGCCATGCCGCCGACCCGATGGACATCTGGGCCGAGCTGGGCGTCGAGCGGCCGCAAGCCGTTCCCATGCTGGAGGCGGCGGCCTTCACCGCCATGGCCGACGCCCATCGCATCCAGAGCAAAGCCTGAGAGGAAGACCGCATGCAGACCGCAACCACACATCCGGCAACAGCAGCACAACAGGTCGACTGGCGCGCGCTGGCGCAGCAGCTGTTTCCGCAGGGGCATGACATCGCCGAGCAGGACAATTTCCTGTCCGGCACCGCCAGGGTGGATGGCGCCACGGTTGCCGTGGTCGGCACCACCGGCCACACGCCCATCGGCATCGAGATCGCGCTGGCCCAGGCCGGCGAAATCCTGAAGACGGTGCGCGAACATCCCGGCCGCGCCATCGTCATCCTGGTCGACACGCAAGGCCAGCGCCTGCGCCATCGCGACGAGATGCTGGGCATCAACAGCTACATGGCGCACCTGGGCAAATGCGTGGAACTGGCGCGCCGCGCCGGCCACCGCGTGGTCGGCCTGGTGTACGACCAGGCGCTGTCGGGCGGCTTCATCACCAGCGGCCTGATCGCCGACGCCTGCTACGCCTTGCCCGACGCCACCATCCGGGTGATGGGCCTGCCCGCGATGGCACGCATCACCAAGGTGCCCGAAGAACGCCTGACCGAGCTGGCCCGGAGCAACCCGGTGTTCGCTCCTGGTCCGGAAAACTACCTGCGCATGGGCGGCGTGGCCGAGATCTGGAATGGCGACCTGGCGCAGTCGATGCGCGAGGCGCTGGCCGAAGATCGTGCGGCCGACCGCCGCGCCGTCGCCGGCCTGGAACGCGGCGGCCGGCGCCTGGCCCAGCGCGTGATCGACGCGGTGGCCGACGATGTCCCGTTGAAGTGAGCGAAAGACCCGCATGCACCGACGCCACCACCTGATCTGGCCGACCGAGGCCGGCTGGCTGCGACTGCAGGCCCAGTCCGGCCAATCGGATCAGGCCGTCGACGCGCGCCGGCGCGAGGCGATGGCCCACTGGCAGCGCAACCGCTGGCCGGTGGTGGTGCGCCGTAACGACGCCGATGCTGCGCCCGGGGAGATCTGCGCCGGCATCGCCCTGCCGCCCGATGCGCAGGGCAACAAGCCGCGCATCGCCGTGCGCCTGCATGCCGATGAAGTCGCCGCCACGCGCGCGCCGTTCCTGTTGCGCGATATCGCGGCGGCGCGCCTGCCGGCCTTGCCGCCCGCATGGCATGACGCCATGGCCGGGCTGCAGGAGCAGCTGGCGCGCGCCGATATTGCGCTGGGCGTGTTCGGATCGCTGGCCTGGCAGGCCATTACCGGGCAATCGTATCTGCGCGCCGGATCGGACATCGACATCCTGTTCGAGCCGTGCAGCCGCGAGCAGCTGGAGCAGGGCGTGCGCCTGCTGGCTTATCACGCGATGTTCCTGCCGCTGGACGGCGAGATCGTCTTTCCCGGCGATGCGGCGGTGTCGTGGAAGGAATGGCGGGAGGTCGCCGTCAAGGGCGCGGATCCCGACAACAAGGTGCTGCTCAAGACGCCCGACACGGTGCGGCTGGAGCGCGTGGGCGCGCTCGCGCAAAGTCTTCCGGCGCAGGGAGGGCGGCGATGCGCAGCCTGACTACCCGCGCCTTGGGCGCTTCGCGTGCCGAGCCGATCCAGGGCGGCTGGCACAACGCCGTGACGGCGGCCCCGCATTACACCCAAAGGCGCCGCGAGGCGCGCGAGAATCTGATGTTCTGCCGCACGCTGGCGCGCCTGGCGCTGCGCAGCCTGCATCAGGAGCTGGTGCTCCATCCCAAGCCGGGCCTGGTCTCGCTGGTGGACAACGGCAGCCATGCCGACATGGATGCCGCGACCTTCATGCGCAGCCTGTTCTCGCTGCGCCACTACTTTTTCCGGATCGCCGAGGCCGGCATGCAGGGCGCGCCGTTCCGCCAGTTGCAGCGCCTGGCGATCGATGCCGAGGCGCGCATGCTGCGCGCCACCGGCGGCGTCAACACGCATCGCGGCGCCATCTTCGCGCTGGGCATGCTGTGCGCATCCATCGCCTGGTGCCGTGGCCGCAGGATGCCATTGAGCGAGCCGGCCATCCGCGCCGCGCTGCTGATCCAGTGGGGCGACGCGCTGGCGCAGCATACCCGCGCGGAGCACAGCCCGGACACCGTCAGTCACGGCCAGCGGGTCGCCGCCGCGCACGCGGTCGGCGGCGCGCGCGAGGAGGGCGCGCTGGGGTTTCCGTCGGTCTTTGAAGTCGCGCTGCCGCGCCTGCATCAGAGCGCGGCGCAAGGACGCAGCTGGCACGAGGCCAAGGTCGACGCGCTGTTCGCGCTGATGGCCCATATCAGCGATACCAATGTCTACCATCGCGGCGGCGCGCAAGGCGCCGACGTGGTGCGCAGCCGCAGCGCGGCCTTCCTCGCCGCAGGCGGCACCGGCCGTCCCGGCTGGCGCGACGATGCGCTGGATTGCCATCGCCTGTTCGTCGAGCGCCGCCTGTCGCCGGGCGGCGCGGCCGACCTGCTGGCGGCCGCCTGCCTGGTGCACCAGGCCTGTTCGCTGGGCGAGGGCGCCGGCCTGCCGGCGAGGCGCGCGGCTTGAGCATGCGCCTGGCCATTCTCTGCCCGGGCCAGGGCGGCCAGCATGCCGCCATGTTCGAGCTCGCGCGCGCCGATGCCAGGGGCGCCGCTTTCCTCGAGCGCTGCGGCCTGGATGCGCAACTGTGCGCCGCGCCCGAGGTGGTGCTGGCCGACGCCGCGCAACTCTATGCCAACCGCAACGCCCAGCCGCTGATCGTGGCCGCCCAGCTTGCCGCCTGGCATGCGCTGCGCGAAGACGTGGCGGCCATTGCCGGTGCGCCGGCCATGGTGGCGGGGTATAGCGTCGGCGAGCTGTCGGCCTGCGCGGTGGCCGGGGTCTTCGAGTCCACCGATGCGGTGGCGCTGGCGGCGCGCCGGGCCGAACTGATGGATCAGGCGCAGCGGCAGGCTGCGCCTGAGAACCAGGCGCAGGGATTGATGTCGGTGGGCGGTCTGGCCGTGGATCAGGTGCGTGCCTGCCTGCAGCGCCACGGCGCATTTTCCGCCATCGACACCGGAGCAGACACGCTCATTGCCGGCGGCGCGCTGGCTGCATTGCGCGCGGCTGCCGATGAGCTGGCTGCGCAAGGCGCGCGCACCGGCGAGCTGCCGGTCGGGCTGGCCTCGCATACGCCGCTGATGGCAGCAGCAGTTGCTCCGTTTGCAACATTGCTGGCGCAACTGCCTTGCTCGGATCCGGCCGCGCCGCTGCTGGCCGGCGTCACGGGGCAGACCGTGGATGGCGTCGACCAGGTCCGCGCCTTGCTGGCCAAACAGCTGAGCCATACCATTCAGTGGTCGGCGTGCATGGACGCCTGCGCCGAACGCGGCATCGAGGTCGCGCTGGAGCTGGGCCCGGGCTCGGCGCTTTCGCGCATGCTGCGCGAGCGCCATCCGCAGATCGAGTGCCGTTCGCTGGCCGATTTCCGCAGCGTGGGCGGCGCGGTGTCATGGCTGCGCCGCCAGGCAGGCTAAGCTCGGCAGCGGGCGTTGCGGCTCATCGTTTCCCTTCCTTGCATCCACCGCGCAAATCGCGCTGGAATCGCTTCGCGGCAAGTGCTATGTTGAAACAACAGGCCGCTATCGCGCCTGCTCAGCTCGGCCTTCAGCGCCTGGCAACGCGTCCGGCCGCAGCTTGCATTGTTGCAATTGCGCCTTGAACCAATGCATTACCGGCTAGTCGGACAAGACAGGTTGCCCATGATCATGTGGATCGTAGGCACCGTTTGCAACGCCATTCTTCAACCCGACCTGGAGGCCGATGATGAAAGTCGATGTGTACAAGCGCCCGGATAGCGATGGATTGTTTTCCTATCTTGTCATCCCGCATGAAAAGCCGCTGCCGCAGGAAGTCACCAACACCGACTGGCAGATGCACGAGCAGGATGTGAATTTCGAGCGCGACGGCAAGCGGCATTTCACGCTGCAGGCCGAAGACGCATACAAGCAGATCGGCGAAAAAGGTTACGCGATCACCCATATCAACGAACGCGCCCGGGACGGCGCCACCTGAGCCTGCGGGCATCCTGCAGGCAGACCAGAAGCGGAGGAGACGACCATGCCAACCGAACAGATGGGCGATTACGAGATCGAATACGCCGGCGTACGCGTCATCGGCGGCGACGAATGGGTGGCCCAGGTGGCGATCTTTGGGCATTCATGCAATCCCATGCACCGCAATCCGGTGTTCCCGGTACAGCGGGTGCTGGTGGACAAGACCTTCGCCGACGAGAAGTCGGCCGAGAGCAGCGCCTTGCAGGTGGCCCATGAGCTGCTGGAAAAAGGCGACGGCAAGGGGCATACGCATCACTAGCGCCACCGGACCCCGCGTCTGGGCCCCGCGTCGCTTTGGCGACCTGAAAGCAAAAAGCCTTGCCCGTTGAACGGCAAGGCTTTTTTTTCGGATGCGGTGGCATGGAATTCGCATGCGCTCAGGCAGCGTGGCCTCCCGCAGGGCATGTGCCTTTCTTGCGGATTCGCAATAAAATGACGGGCACCGCGATATCGTCCACTTCACCGCATCGGCCAGAACAATCATGAAACCGCCTCTCCTCGTCCTGATCCACCTCTCCGACACCAGCAAAGCCACCATCGGCGCGCAATACGAGATCCTCTACGCGCCCGACCGCGCACGTCGCGCCGAGATGATTGCCGGCCCCGCCAAAAAGGTCGCGGTGGTGCTCACCAACGGCTCCACCGGGCTGACCGCCGACGAGATGCGCGCCTTGCCGCACCTGCAGCTGGTGTGCGCGCTGGGCGCCGGCTACGAGAACATCGACGTCGCCCATGCCGAGGCGCACGGCATCGAGATCGCCACCGGCGCCGGCACCAACGAGGATTGCGTGGCCGACCATGCGATGGGCCTGTTGCTGGCCACCGTGCGTCACATCCCGGCGCTGGACAAGGTCACCCGCGACGGCGGCTGGCGCGAGAACCTGCCGCTGCAGCCCCAGCTGGCCGGCAAGCGCCTGGGCATCGTCGGCCTGGGCGGCATTGGCAAGAAGATCGCGCGCCGCGCCGCCGGCTTCGACATCGAGCTCGCCTACTGCAACCGCAAGAAGCGCGACGACGTCGATTTCCATTACTTCCCCGACGTCGCGCAACTGGCGGCCTGGGCCGACTTCATCATCGTCGCCGCGCCCGGCGGCGCCGAAACCAGGCACCTGATTTCCGAGCGCGTGATCAACGAACTCGGCCCGCGCGGCTACCTGGTCAACATCGGCCGCGGCAGCATCGTCGACACCGCGGCGCTGGGCCGCGCGCTGGCCGAAGGCCGCCTGGCCGGCGCCGGGCTGGACGTGTACGAAAGCGAACCGAAGCCGCCGCAGGAGCTGATCGGCCTGTCCAACGTGGTGCTTACCCCGCATATCGCCGGCTGGTCGCCGGAGTCCATCGACGCCTCGATACGCCAGTTCCTGCGCAACTGCGAGGAGCACTTCGCGGCGGCCGAGCCGGTGGTACGGGCCTGAACGCGAGTTTTTTGCCAGATTGCAGCGGTCTCGCAGATAATATCGGCCGCAGCGGCATCGCGGCGCCCGCAAACGGCGTCGCAACCGGTCGCCGGGCGCGCATGGGGGCGCGCTGCGGCCGGGCGCCGCCATCCATCTATCGTTCACGCCACCAGAGAGAGCCACGCACCATGGACCTGCCATCTCACCAACTCAACATGACCGTGCTGATGACGCCGGATATGGCCAACTTCGCCGGCAACGTGCACGGGGGCACCATCCTCAAGCTGCTGGACCAGGTCGCCTACGCGTGCGGCAGCCGCTATGCCGGCCAGTACGTCGTGACCCTGTCGGTCGACCAGGTGATGTTCCGCCAGCCCATCCACGTGGGCGAGCTGGTGACCTTCCTGGCCAGCGTCAACCACACCGGCACGTCGTCGATGGAAATCGGCGTGAAGGTGGTGGCCGAGAACATCCGCACCCAGGAAACGCGCCACGTCAACAGCTGCTTCTTCACCATGGTGGCGGTGGACGACCAGCGCAAGCCGATCGCGGTGCCGCCGCTGCGGCCGTTCTCGCAGGAGGAAAAGCGCCGCTTCGAGGCCGCCATCCTGCGCAAGTCGCTGCGCAAGGAGCTGGAGCGCCGCTTCGAGGAAGTCAAGCCGTCCTGAACCAAACCGGGCGCGCGGCCGCCGTTGCGGGCCAATGAAAAAGGGATGGCATCGCCATCCTTTTTTTTGCGCCTGCCGCCATGCGGACAGATGACCGATATCAGGCCAGGTGCACCGTGACCGAACCCAGCACCCCGAGGTCGCCCAGGATGGTCTGGCCGGCGCGCACCGCCAGCGGCACGATGGTCGAGCCGGTCGCCACGATATGTCCTTCGCCCAGGGTCAGGCCGTGCGCCGACAGCTCGTTGGCCAGCCAGGTCAGCGCCACGCGCGGGTCGCCCAGCACTTGCGCGCCTTCGCCGTCGCGCTGCTCGCCGCCGTTGATGCGGCCGTAGGTCTTCAGCGCGGCCAGGTCCAGCGAGCGCCAGTCGACGTCGGCCGGCGCGCCCAGCACGAACTGGTCGGCGCAGGTGTTGTCGGCGATCAGCTGGGCGGCGCCGACTTCCTTGAACCTGTCGTAGCGGCTGTCGGGGATTTCGATGGCGGGATGGATCGAACCGACCGCGTCCAGCACCTCGTCCTGCGTGTAGGGCGTTGCGCGCGGCGGCAGCGAGCGGCGCATGCGGAAGGCCACCTCGACCTCGATCACGCTCATGAGGCTGTCGCCCAGCGACACCGTGGAGCCGTTGCGGTGCACGCGCTCGGCCAGCAGGCGGCCGGCCAGCGGCGCGTCGACGTTGAGCAGCTTCTGGCCGCCGGGTCCGGTGGCGCCGATCTTCCACCCGGCCAGCGGGGCGAAGCTGCGCACTTCCAGGCGGGCCTGGATGTCGTAGGCTTCCTTGCGGTCGGCCGGACGCAGGTCGTCGGGCAGCTGCGGGATGCGGCGTCCATGGGCCCAGCAATCCCACAGCAGGTCGGCCGCTTGTTGGCGTTGCGATTCGGTCAGCACTTGCGTTTCCCCTTATTTTTGATTGTTGGCCGAGGCGCCGGCGTTGCGCTTGGGCATGGCGCCATCATAGACAAATTTCGCGCCCGCGCGCACGTCAGGAATGTAAAAACGGCAAGGCCGTCGCGCTCACGCCATCAGGGGGCCGAGCGCGCCCAGCGCGATGGTCAGCAGGCCCAGGCACAGGTTGATGCCGACCAGCCGGCGGATCTGGCCCAGGGCGCGCGATGCGCGGTCCCAGTCCTGCTGCGAGGCATACAGCTTGAGGCGGCGGAAGGGAGCGAAGAAGATGTGGCCGAAGATCAGCATCATCACGATGCCGATGCCGGCCATCGCGTGCACGTAAGGCGGCGCATGGCCGCCCATCAGCGCCATCAGGTGCAGGCCGCTGCCCAGCACCAGGGCGATGGCAATCCACACCCAGATGAAGAAATTGCCCAGCACCGATGCCATCAGCACCAGCCGCTGCTCCGGATGGAGCACCGCCAGCGCGGGGCGCAAGGCCATGTGGGCGAAGAACATGCCGCCGACCCAGATGGTCAGGCCGAGCAGGTGGAAGAATTTGGCGACCAGCATTTCACTCCCGTCAGGTAAGAATCCGGCAAAGGCGGATGCCCGCATTGTCGCACGCCGCCGCCGGCCTTGCCTTCGCCTACGGGGAATTGCCCGGGCATGTGGTAATGTCATGCCGAAAGAGCAATGCCGTCCCGCGCCAGATTGAGGAACAATGCGGCGGCAAAAAATGAATCAGAGCGAAAGCAGGGCAGGCATGGCCACACTGAGCGCAATCACCATCTATCCCATCAAATCCTGCGGCGGCATCGCCCTGGCGCAGGCCGACATCGGCCCGCTAGGCCTGGCGCGCGACCGCCACTGGATGCTGGCCGACGCCCATGGCCAGTTCCTGACGCAACGCACCTACCCGGAAATGGCCTGCATCACGCCGCGCTTCGAGGCCGATGCCCTGGTGCTGTCGGCGCCCGGCATGCCCGAGCTGCGCTTGGCGGCCGGCGGGCAGGACGGCGCTGCGGTGCGCGTGCAGGTCTGGAAGGACACCGTCACCGCGCTGGACCAGGGCGAAGAGGCGGGCGCGTGGTTCACTGGCTTCCTGAAGACGCCGGCGCGTCTGGTGCGTTTCAGTCCCGCAGAGGAGCGCGTCTGCAATCCGCGCTGGACCGGCGAACATCATGCGGCCACGCAATTCTCGGACGGCTATCCGCTGCTGGTGATCGGCCAGTCTTCGCTGGACGACCTCAATGCAAGGCTGGCAGCCAAGGGCGCGCCGGCGCTGCCGATGAACCGGTTCCGGCCGAACCTGGTGATCGACGGGCTGGAGGCCTATGAAGAGGATTTCGTCGACACCATCAGCCTGGACGATGGCGCCGGCGGCGAAGTGCTGCTGAAGCTGGTCAAGCCCTGCGCCCGCTGCCCGGTACCGGGGATCGATCAGGCGACCGGGCGCACCGACGCGCAATGGCCCAACGAGCCGCTCGATACCCTGGCCGCCTACCGCGCCAATCCGCGCGTGGACGGCGGGCTGACCTTCGGGCAGAACGCCATCGTCATCGGCGGGCAGGGCGGGCAGATCCGCGTCGGCCAGGCGTGCGGCTGGGAGCTGAATTTCTGAGCTTGCCGCGTGGTCGGCATCCGCACTGGCGCGAAACCTGCTTTACTGGACGCAGGCCCGGCAAGGCCAACGGCAACATGGACGACAACAGGATCCGGAAGGGCAAGCAGCCGCAAAGGCCGGCCGCCGGATTGAATATGGGAAGGGATGGGCAGTTTGATGCGTAAGGGATTTCTGCTTGGCGCGGCCGCGTTGCTTGCGGCCCTGGGCACATGCGCCGGCGTCGCGCAGGCCGCGCCGCGCACCGTGGTGATCGGGTTGGCGGCGCCGATGAGCGGGTTGTCCGGCAGCACCGGCGTAAGCCTGGAGCGCGCCGCGCAGCTGGCGATCGACGACGTCAATGAGGGCAAGCCCGTGATCGGCGGCGAACCGGTGGTCTTCAAGCTGCTGCCGCAGGACGACCGCGCCGACCCGCGCACCGGCGAGCTGATCGCCGAGTATTTCGTCAAGAGCAAGGTGGCGGCGGTGGTGGGGCACTGGAACAGCGGCGTGGGCATTCCCGCCTCGAAGATCTATGCCGCCGCCGGCATTCCCCATGTGTCGCCGGCGGTGACCGCGCCGGCCTATACCCAGCAAGGTTTCGCGACCGCCTTTCGCGTCGTGCCGCATGACGGCGACGGCGCGCGCCATACCGCCGAATACGTGCTGGGCGAGATGAAGGCCAGGAGCATCGTCATCATCGATGACCGCACCGTCTTCGGCGCGGCCTACGCGGCCGAGTTCGCCAAGTCGGTCACGGCGCTCAAGGGCAAGGTCGCCGCCCACTACACGGTCAGCAGCAAGACCTCGGACTTCAACAACATCCTGCGTTCGGCGCGCAGCCTGAATCCGGACGTGGTGTTCTTCGCCGGCATCGATGCCCAGGCCGCGCAGCTGGCCAACGATATCCGCCGCCTCAACATCCAGGCGCCGCTGGTGGGCATAGGCGGCCTGGTCGGCCCGACTTTCCTCAAGCTGGCCGGGCCGGCGGGCGAGGGCACCATCGTGGTGGAACCGGGCCTGCCCTCGTACAAGGGGCCGCAATGGACCCATTTCGAGAGCGCCTGGAAAGCCAGGTACAAGGAAGAGATCTACCTCTACGCGCCGTTCGCCTACGATGCCGTGCGCACCATCGTCGCCGCCATGCGCGACGCCAATTCGACCGACAACGCCAAGGTCACGGCCGAACTGCACAAGATCCGCTATCGCGGCATCAGCGGCAACATCGCCTTCGACAAGGACGGCAATCTGCTCGATCCGGTATTTACGCTCTATGAAGTCAAGGGCGGGCGCTGGCGCGTGATCAAGACCATCGGCGACAAGGGCTGATAATGAAAAACGCACCGTCGTAACGGTGCGTTTTTTTATGCCTGCCGCGCAGCATGCGGCGTGGCCATGATTACTTCTTGGGACGGCCGACCTTCAGCGGGGTCAGGCCGTTGAGGATGTCCTTCAGCTCCGCGATCTTCAGGTTCTTGATCAGCGAAACGCCGATGCGCAGCAGGTCGCTCTTCTTGATCTCGACGCCGGCCTTCAGGCACGACTTCTTGACCTGCGCCAGCACTGCGTATTCGTTCTCGGGCATGGTGAAGCTGTCGCGCACCTGCTTGATCTTCTTGGGCTTGGCCGCCTTCTTTTCGGCCTTGGTGAGCGCAGGCGCCTTGTCGACCGGCTTGGCGGCGGCGGGGGCGACCGGCTTCTTCAGCGCGGCCGGCTTGGCGGCGGGCGCCTTGGGGGCAGCGGCTTTGGGGGCTGCTGCAGCTTTCGGAGCGGCAGCCTTGGGCGCCACGGTCTTTGCAGCCGGACGCGCGGCGGTCTTCACAGCCGGCTTCTTCACGACGGCCTTGGCAGCGGGTGCGGCCTTGGCGACGGGTGTTTTCTTTGCGGTCGTTGCGGTTTGAACTCTGGTTGCCATGAACCCTCCTCTGAAAATTAATATAAACAATATATATTGTTTGACTCGCGGTCGCAATCTGCCGCACAGAATGTGAACGATTTCACAATAAATTGACGGCGTTGCAAACGTTTACATGCTGCATCGGTGTGCCAAAAAAAGACATGCGGTCCAGCGGATTACAGGCCGGGGCAGCGTCGCCGGCGGCGCGCTCCATGGCATGCGAAAGGCGGGATGGTCCCGTGCAGCCATCGCGAGGGATCCTAGCAAGCCCAGGTTAAAGCTCTGTGACAATGCCGGAAAACAATTTACCCGCAAAAGCGGGCGCCAGGGCGCAAACGGGGGAGAAGGACGAAAAAAAGCAGTCCGGCCGCAGGGCGGCGGGACTGCAAAAACATCGGTCTCTACTGGGGACTTACATGAAACTGCGGGTTGCTGCTGGCTTCTTTTCGTTGGACGCGCCCAGCGATGGACGAACCACCGGCTGTGCAGCGTCGAATTCCTTGATCTCTGCGGTCTTGACGGCGCCCATGGCGGCCGCCACCTTCAGCTGGGTCGACTGCTGCAGGTCGTTGTCGGTCTTGAAGTCGCGCAGGAAGTGCGCGAAGTTGCTGCCGATTTCCTTGTGCTTGATGCCCATGGCCACGGCCGCCTTCAGGTAGCCCAGCTTGGAGCCGCAGTCGAAACGCTGGCCGTCGTAGCGGTAGGCCAGGATCTGTTCGTCCGAGAGCAGGGCCGAGATCGCATCGGTCAGCTGGATCTCGCCGCCGGCGCCGGTGCCGATGTTTTCCAGGCGCTCGAAGATCGCCGGCGTGAGCACATAGCGGCCGACCACGGCCAGGGTGGAGGGGGCGACTTCCGGCGCGGGCTTTTCGACGATGCCGCTGACCAGCTCCAGGCGGTCGCGGTATTCGCTGCCGCTGACGATGCCGTACTGGCGGGTTTCCAGGCGCGGCACGTCTTGCACGGCCAGCAGGCTCTTGCCTTCCTGTTCGAACATGGCGGTCATCTGCGCCATCACGTTCTTCTGGCCGGCCTCGACATCCATGAAGTCGTCGGCCAGCAGCACGGCGAAGGGCTCATCGCCCACCAGCGGCTTGGCCAGCAGGACGGCGTGGCCCAGGCCCAGCGGTTCGGCCTGGCGCACATAGACGCAATTGATGTGTTTGGGGATGACGGTCTGCACCATCTCCAGGAGTTTGGTCTTGCCGGCGGCTTCCAGTTCGCTTTCCAGCTCGTAGGCCTTGTCGAAATGGTCTTCGATGGCGCGCTTGTTGCGGCCGGTGATGAAGATCATCTCGGTGATGCCGGCTTCGACGGCTTCCTCGACGGCGTACTGGATCAGCGGCTTGTCGACGATGGGCAGCATTTCCTTGGGTTGCGCCTTGGTGGCGGGCAGGAAACGGCTGCCCAGACCCGCGACGGGAAATACTGCTTTGGTGATTTTTTTCATGATAGGCCCAAGTAGAGTTTGATTGAAGGACGTGGCATCCTCACCCTTGTCTTCACAGGATCCATGGCGCCGCAGCGTCAGGCCTGCTTCTTTTTCTTGATCATCTTCAACTGCAGGAAGGCCAGGCCGCCGTGAAACAGCGGCGCATTGGCCGGAAAAGCGTGGCTCAGCAGACCGGTCACGGTCTCCAGCACCCGAGCGGCGCCGAAGCGTCGCGCTGATGTATTGCCGTTGCCGGCCGGTGCTTCGTCGAACTCGATGCGCGCCGGCGCGCTGCCTTCGTTGAGCTGCTCCAGCACCGATGCCAGTTGCGGCGCCTTGACCGAGATCTCGCGCAGCAGCTGCGCCGAATCGTGCGCATGCTGGCGCGCCTCTTCCACCAGGAGGGAGGCGGTGTTGGCCGCCTTCGGGGCGTCGCCGTCGCGGCGGCCGCTGAAGGAAAACAGGGCGAAGCTGTTGGCGAAGGGAGGCGTCTGTTCCAGGCAAGTCTCGGTGGTGTGCATGGCGTCGTGGCTTTCGTGGCTCTGTTATGTGTACCTGCGGTTGTCGTTATGCGGTGAAGGGATCCGGGGCTGCGCTGCAGCATCTGCCGCCCCGCTGATCCGATTTGACGCCATCGTACGAAGCCGCGCGCTCTCCATCTATAGGAGTGCCGCCATTTGCCATGTAGGAAAACAGGAAAATATCGCGCCGCAAAATCCGGCCCGCAATCCCGGTGGGCCCGGCGGTGCGTTATCCGGCCCCGATGGAGCGGCGCAAAGCCTTGCCCGGCGCGGCTGCGGCGCTTGTCCTACAAGACAATCGGCCGCTGTCCGATAGCTGCCGATGCGCGGCCTTCCTACCATGGCCTCATCTGTCGCCGGCCCGTATGCGGCGCCCGACAGGACAGAAGACTTCCATCCACATCCACTAGAAAGGGAACATCATGGAACACGGACTCATTGCATGGCTCATCATCGGCGCGGTCGCGGGCTGGCTGGCCGGTGTGCTGGTGAAGGGCGGCGGCTTCGGCCTGCTGGCCGATATCCTGATCGGTATCGTCGGCGCCGTGATCGGCGGCTGGCTGGCGGGCCTGCTGGGCATCGCGGTCGGCGGCGGCATCCTGGCATCCATCCTCACGGCCACGCTGGGCGCGATCGTGCTGCTGGTGATCGTGCGGGCCTTCACGCGGCACGCGTGACCGACGTGATTGATGCCTGACTGGCGTCACGCCGCAAGGCGCAGCGCCCCTGATGCGCCCGGTTCAGCCCGGGCGCATTTTTGCGTGTTGACCAGGCGCAGCAAAGGCTGCCGCAATGGGCGGCATGAAGATTGCATGACGGATGTGCCGCGCGGCGCGGCTGCCGTTACAATGCCCGCCATCGCAGCGCCGTGAAAACTCGACCGGCAGGTGAACGTTGAGCTTGCCCGGCTTGTCAAAACGCCAGACTCTGTTTCCAACTATCAAGAAAAATCCTATCCATGAGTAGCGTCAATCCACAGGCCGGCAAACGCGCGGCACCCTCGGCACTGGTCAACCTGCCGGTGCTCATCTCCAATTACTACAGCCTGCGCCCGGACATGGCCGAGCCTACGCATCGCGTGGCCTTCGGCACCTCGGGCCATCGCGGCAACGCCAATGCCCACAGCTTCAACGAATGGCATGTGCTGGCCATCACCCAGGCGATTTGCGACTACCGCAAGGAGCAGGGCTTCAAGGGCCCGCTGTTCCTTGGCATCGATACCCACGCCTTGTCCGAACCGGCCTGGCACAGCGCGCTGGAGGTGCTGGCCGCCAACGACGTGGTGACCATGCTGGCCGAAGGCAGTCCGTATGCGCCCACGCCGGCGGTGTCGCACGCCATCCTCACGCACAACCGCGTGCACAAGGACGCGCTGGCCGACGGCATCGTGGTCACGCCGTCGCACAACCCGCCCGACAACGGCGGCTTCAAGTACAACATGCCCAACGGCGGCCCGTCCGACTCCAACGTCACCGGCTGGATCGAGAAGCGCGCCAACGCCTACATCGAGAAGCAGCTCGAAGGCGTGAAGCGGATGAACTTCGAGAAGGCGCTCAAGGCCGGCACCACGCAGCGCTACGACTACCTCGACAACTACGTCGGCGACCTGCCCAACATCATCGACCTGGCCGCCATCGCCGGCGCCAACGTCAAGATCGGCGTCGATCCGCTGGGCGGCGCCGGGGTGCACTACTGGTCGGCGATCGCCGACCGCTACAAGCTGAACCTGGAAGTGGTCAACACCGAGGTCGACGCCAGCTTCCGTTTCGTGCCGATGGACTGGGACGCGCAGATCCGCATGGATCCGTCCTCGCCCTATGCGATGACCGAGCTGATCGCACTCAAGGAGCGCTTCGACGTGGCGCTGGCGTGCGACACCGATCACGACCGCCACGGCATTATCGCCAAAAGCACCGGCCTGCTGCCGGCCAACAACTACCTCTCCACCGCGGTGTACTACCTGTTCCGCCATCGTCCGGCGTGGAGCGCCAATGCCGCCATCGGCAAGACCCTGGTGTCGAGCCAGATGATCAACCGCGTGGCCGATCATCTCGGCCGCAAGCTGCTGGAAATGCCGGTGGGCTTCAAGTGGTTCGTCGACGGCTTGTATGACGGCAGCCTGGGCTTCGGCTGCGAGGAGAGCGCCGGCGCGTCCTTCCTGCGCTTCGACGGCCAGCCCTGGAGCACCGACAAGGACGGCATCACCGCCGCGCTGCTGGCCGCGGAGATGACCGCGCGCACCGGCAACGATCCGGGCACCATTTACCGTGAGCTGACCCAGCAGCTGGGCGCTCCGCTGAACGGCCGCATCGAGGCCGCCGCCAGCCCGGAGCAGAAGGCGCGCCTGTCCAAGCTTTCGCCCGAGGATGTCAGCTCGACCGAATTGGCCGGCGAGCCGATCCGCGAGGTCATGACCACCGCACCGGCCAACGGCAAGGCCTTCGGCGGCCTGAAGATCGTCACCGACAACGGCTGGTTCGCCGCGCGTCCCTCCGGTACCGAGAGCATCTACAAGATCTACGGCGAAAGCTTCCGCGACCAGGCCCACCTGGACAAGATCTTCGCCGAGGCCCAGGAGATCGTCACGCGGGCCCTGAAGGCCGACTGATCGCCGACGCAGGCGCGCGGTTTGTGCCGATCTCGTGTCGGTTTCAGCCCGCTCCCGCATCGATGGTTGAAGACGCCGGTTGCCTTCGGGCAACCGGCGTTTTTTCTTCCATCCCTCCTACAAGCGAATCGGCCAATGTCCTGCTGATGGCCTGTTGCCTTCTTCGTAAGATGAAGCTGTTTCCATGCCGCCCGGGCTCATCCGCGAGGATGAGAACACCCCGCGAACACCTCGCCAAGCCGCATCAGCCGGCGCAGGGTCCAGTGGCGACGGGAACACCGGGGCGCAGCCGGGCTGCCAGGGCCCGAGGCCGCGCCGAGCCACATCACATCAAGGCAGGAGGGCCGAAGATGGACAACCGCGCGTTACCAGCAACGCAAGCCCAGGCCGCTCTGCTGCGGCGATCCACCTATGCGCAGCAGGCGCAGTCGCAAGCCCGCAAGCCGCACGCCGACAAGGCGCAGGCCGGCAAGGAAGAGGGCGGTCGCCAACGGCAGGAGCGCAGTCGCAGCGAGCCGCTGCTCACCGCCCAGCAGCGCCGGCTGCCGGTGCTGGAAACCGATGAATTCCGCGTGGTCGAGCCCGACGGCACCGAAGACCCCTGGGCCAGCGCCGACGACGGCCTGGTGCCGGAGCGCCAGGCAGAGGCCGAACCGCGCACGCCACGCAAGCCGCGCGGCGACAAAACTTGAGTGAGCTTGCGTGCTGACGGCTGGCGTTCGAAGCCGGGCGTTGGCGCCCAATGACGATTTCGTTGATGAGGGAGATCCCCATGCACAAGCCGCAAGACATGCCGCCGGTCGAGGTTCCGCCGCTGGATCCCACGCCGCCGCAGGATCCGATTCCGCACCAGCATCCCAGCGGACGATAAGAGCAGGGGCCGGGAGGCAGCGGTCGAGAACAACAATCGCAACAACGCAAGCCGTCACCAGGAGACCCATATTGAAGAACGCATTGCACACCCCGCAGGAGACGCCGCCGATGCCGGATCCGCACCTGCCGCCGCCGGAATTGCCGGACGACGATCCGATTCCGGTGGAGGATCCGCCGCTCAACCCCCGTCCCTCGGACAAGCCCATCCGTATGTGATCCGTGCGGCCCAGGTGCGCCGCGATCCATAGGCGATGAACGACAGGCGGCCGCGCAAGCGGCCGCAGGCACAGCATCCTGCAGAGGAAAGAGGAGCTTGTCATGCGCCAGTCCATTCTTCCCATCCCCAATTTCGCCCAGGTGTTCGGCGCCGGCATCGGCTCGGTGTCGCCCACGCCGGTGGCTTCCGGCCAGGCGCCGGAGCCGGGGCCCATCGACAAGGAAATCCGCCGCATCAACAGCGCCCATGAGCCGGCGGTGCGCGAGGTCGCCTCTGACAACGAGCTCGGACGCGACATCGTCGACGAGGACGCGCGCCGCCTGGCCGCGCAAAGTCGTTCGGTGAAAAAGAACGAACGCGCGCGGCAGGCGCAGCGCGTCCAGGACGCCGTCGACGGCGCGCTGGAAGACAGCTTTCCGGCCAGCGACCCGGTCGACCGCAGCCGCGGCGCCTGACGATGTTTCCTTTGTGCCAACTTCCACGCGCAATGCGGCTTGCTGCGGGCCGCGTCCGGTTGCCCTGAGCGGCCCCGGCCTTTATACTGCGCGCCATAGCATTGCTTCTGGTATCCCGCGCGCAGCCGCGCCAGGGATTCAAACGGGAAGCCGGTGCGGCCCGCCCGAACAAGGCTGGCCCATCCCGGCGCTGCCCCCGCAACGGTAAGCGAGGAAGGACACGCATCACGCCACTGTGCGCCAGGGTTCGCCCTGTCATGGGAAGGCGCCTGTCCGCGAAGCCCCAGGCTTCATCCCGCGAGCCCGGAGACCGGCCCGAGGCGAATTCTGAATTGCATCGCGGAGGGCGATCGTACGGACAGCTTCCCTTATCCCGGTTGAGACTGCAGCCGCCGCCCGCCAGGGCCGGCCCACCGGGCACGGACGCGTTCGCCGCCAGCCTTCCGCTTCATCCACCAGCACAGGGAAGAACACCATGGCCAGCACCTCCGGCATCAATCCGAGCAGCACCATCGACGGCATCCAAGGCGGCAGCAGCGTCTGGCGCGACCGCATCGCGCCGTCGCTGCTGGCCTTCGCGCTGGGCGCGGCGCTGATCTACGGCGCCGGCTTCGCCTCCAAGGTCGAGCTGCACAACGCCGCCCACGACGGCCGCCACTCGGCCGGCTTCCCCTGCCACTGACCCGGGGGCTTCATGAACTGGACGATTTTCCGGCGCATGGCGTCGGCGGTGGTCATTGCCGGGGCCTTGTCGGGCGTGCTGCTGTCGGGCGTGCAGCAGCTGCAGGTGGAAAAGATCATCCTCCAGGCCGAGCAATACGAGAAGGCCGGCGAAGCCGCCGGGCATGCGCACCAGCATGAGGTTGCGGCCTCTGCGGCCGCGGCCGGCGCGGCGCCGGTTGCCGCTGCGGAGCATGAACACGAACACGGCCACGACGGCGACGAATGGGAGCCGGCCGACGGTGCCGAGCGCACCGGCTACACGGTGCTGGCCAACGTCAGCATGGCCATCGGTTTCGCGCTGATGCTGGTGGCGGCGATCGCCGTCAGCGGCCGCCAGGTGAGCTGGCGCAGCGGCCTCTTGTGGGGGCTGGCCGGCTACGTGGTGTTCTTCGTCGCGCCCTCGCTGGGCTTGCCGCCGGAAGTGCCTGGCACGCTGGCCGCGCCCTTGCATGCGCGCCAGTTGTGGTGGGTGATGACGGCCGGCCTGACCGCCGGCGGCCTGGGCGCCATCGTCTATGCCCGCGCCTGGCCGTGGAAGCTGCTGGGCGTGCTGCTGCTGGCGGTGCCGCACGTCATCGGCGCGCCGCAGCCTGAAGTGCATGGCGGCGTGGCGCCGGAAGAACTGGCGCGCGCCTTCATCCATGCCACCGCGATGGCCAATGCGGTCTTCTGGCTCGCGCTGGGCGGGCTGACCGGATTCTTCTATCGCAAGCTCGCTTGAACGGCATGGCCGGCATGCCGCCGGCCCCGCGTTGCGGCGACAAACGGCGTATAGCCGTCTGTCGCCGCAACGCATTTGAAGCGCCCCGAGAAACGATGCGAAAGCGCACGCAAAAGACCACGCAATGAGAACCCATACCCGACACGTGCTGATGTGCGTGGGCCCGCGCTGTACCGAGAACGGCGTGCTGGCCGAATCCATGTTCGCCGTGCTGGGCGAGCAGATCGATGCCCGCCCCGAGCTGCGCGTCAAGCGCACCCGCACCCATTGCATGGTGGCCTGCAAGGCCCAGGCGCCGGTGGTAGTGGTCTATCCCGAAGGCGTGTGGTACCGCTGCGAGGACGCCGGCGCCATCGAGCGCGTGGTGGTCGAGCACCTCGAAGGCGGGCGCGAAGTCACCGACCTGATCTTCCATCGCCTGGGCAGCGGCGACGTCAATCCCGAACCGGAGGCCCGCGATGCCTGATGCCGTCATCCGCATTGCGCTGCTGACGCACGCGCCCACCGACCTTGCCATGCTGACCAGCGCCCGCGCGCAGCTGCCGGACGATTTTCCGGCGGTGGCCGGCGTCGACCTGCAGCGCCTGCAGGGTGACACCGACGATGAGGGCGCGCCGCTGCGCACGCTGTCCGACCTGCTGCGCGGCGAGCTCGCCGGCGCCGGCGTGATCGTGCTGCGGGTGCTGGGCAAGCTGTCCGCGGTGGCGGGCTTTCCCGAGCTGCTGCGCGCGGCGCGCAGCGAAGGGCGGCACCTGATCGTGCTCTCCGGCGCCGGCGAACCCGACGCGGAACTGGCTGCGGCCTCGACCGCGCCGGCTGACGTGCAGCAGCAGGCGCTGGCCTATTTCAACGGCGGCGGCAGCGTCAACCTGGCGCAGCTGCTGCGCTGCCTGTCCGACCGCCTGCTGTTGACCGGCTACGGCTACGAACCGGCGCAGGCCTTGCCGGAGCACGGCATCCATCATCCGGACCTGGAGCAGGGCGCCGGCATCGCCGACTGGCTGGCGCTGCGGGCGCAGGCTCCGGCCGGCAAGCCGGCGGTGGGCATCGTGTTCTACCGCGCGCACTGGCTGTCGGGCAACACCCGCTTCATCGACGCCCTGGTGGCGGCGCTGGAGGCGCGCGGCATGGACGTGCTGCCGGTGTTCACCTCCTCGCTGCGCGCTTCCAACGCCGGGCGCGAAGCGCTGCCGCCGGCGCTGCATTATTTCGGCGGCGACGGCGGGCCGGCGTATGTCGACCTGCTGATCAACACCACCTCGTTCGCCATGGGCGAGATCACCGCCGGCGGCGTCACGCCGGCCGGCTGGTCGGTGTCGGTGCTGGAGCAGTTGGGCCTGCCGGTGTTGCAGGCCATGACCAGCGGCATGACGCAGGCGCAGTGGGAGCAGTCCACGCGCGGCATGAACCCGCTGGACGCGGCCATGAACGTGGTGCTGCCCGAGTTCGACGGCCGCATCATCGGCGTGCCGTTGTCCTTCAAGCTGGCCGACGAGTCCGGCGCGGTCGAGTACCAGGCGCTGCCGGACCGCGTGCGCCGCATCGCCGGACTGGCGCAGCGCCTGGTGCGCCTGCGCAGCAAGCCCAACGCCGACAAGCGCATCGCCTTCATCTTCACCAACTCCAACAGCAAGGCCTCGCAGATCGGCAACGCCGTCGGCCTGGATGCGCCGGCCTCGCTGATGAAGGTGCTGCACGCGCTGCAAGCCGACGGCTATCGCGTCGGCGAGCTGCCGGCCACCGGCACCGCGCTGATCCACGAACTGGTGGACCGCTGCTCCTACGACGACATCATCCTCTCCGAAGACCAGCTGCGCCGCGCCGCCGCGCGCATTCCGGCGGCGCGCTACGCGCAGTGGTTCGCCGCCTTGCCGGCCGCGTTGCAGGCGAAGATGCAGCGCCAGTGGGGCGAGGCGCCCGGCGTGGCCTATGTGCACGAGGATCATCTGGTGATCGCCGGCCTTGACCTGGGCAATGCCTTCGTCGCGCTGCAGCCGCCACGCGGCTACGGCATGGATCCGGACGCCATCTACCACCAGCCCGACCTGCCGCCCACGCACCATTACTACGCGCTGTACCGCTGGCTGGACGAGGAGTGGGGCGCCGACGCCATCGTCCACGTGGGCAAGCACGGCACGCTGGAGTGGCTGCCGGGCAAGGGCGTGGGGCTGTCCGAAGAATGTTTCCCGGATGCGCTGCTGGGCGACGTGCCGCTGTTCTATCCCTTCATCATCAACGACCCGGGCGAGGGCTCGCAGGCCAAGCGCCGTGCCCACGCCGTGGTGGTCGACCACCTGACGCCGCCGATGACCACCGCCGACAGCTACGGCGCGCTGGCCCAGCTGACGCAACTGGTGGACGAGTATTACCAGGTCGAGGTGCTGGATCCGTCCAAGCTGCCGCTGCTGCAACAGCAGATCTGGGAGCTGGTGCGCCAGACCAACCTGGACACCGACCTGCAGTTCAAGCTGCTGCATCACGACCATGATCATGACCACGATCACGGCCATGACCACGGTCACGGGCATCACCATCACGACCACCATCATCATGCGCATGGCCATCACCACCATGACCACGGCCACGAGCATGATCATGCGCACCATCACCACGAAGACGGCGAGCTGCCGCATGCGCTGAGCGAGCTCGACGGCGCCGGCGTGGCCCACCTGATCGAAGACCTGGACGGCTACCTGTGCGAGCTGGGCGCGGCGCAGATTCGCGACGGCCTGCACATCCTCGGGCGCATGCCCGATGAGCAGCAGATGCCCGACATGCTGGTGGCGTTGACGCGCCTGCCCAACCAGGACGTGCCCGGCCTGCAGGAAGAAATCGCGCGGCTGTTCGGCCTGTCGCTGGACATGCTGCTGGAGCACAAGGGCCGTCGCCTCAACATCGGCGACGCGCTGGCCCGCTGCGCCGGCCGCGCCGTGGTCACCCGCGCCGACGCCATTGAGGCCATCGACGCCCTGTGCGTGACGCTGATGCAGTCGCTGCAGGACGCCGCCTTCGACGAGGGCGCCATCGACGGCGTGTTGAAAACCGTCTTCGCCGAGCTCGACAAAGCCCCGGCCGACGACCAGCCGCGCCTGCAGCCGGCGCTGGCCAAAGCCCCCGGCAGCGTGCTGGGCGGCATGCGAGCGATGACGCGTCCGGCTGCGCTGAAGCCGGCGGCCGCGCCGAAGCCGGTTGCGGCAACGCCGGCCTCCGACTACAGCGGCCTGCGCCGGGTGCTGTCCTTCGCCTGCGCGCAGCTGGTGCCGCGCCTGCGCAGGACCGGCGAGGAAATCGGCAACCTGATGCAGGGCCTGCGCGGCGGCTACATCCCGGCCGGCCCCAGCGGCTCGCCCACGCGCGGCATGGCCCACATCCTGCCGACCGGGCGCAACTTCTATTCGGTCGACCCGCGCAGCGTGCCTTCGCAGTCGGCCTGGCGCGTCGGCCAGCAGCTGGCGCGCGAGGTGCTGGAGCGCCATGTGCGCGAAGCCGGCGGCTATCCGGAAAGCGTGGCCATCAGCATCTGGGGCACCAGCGCCATGCGCACCCACGGCGACGACGTCGCCCAGATCCTGGCGCTGATGGGCGCGCGTCCGGTCTGGCGTGCCGGCAACCGGCAGGTGGCGGGCGTCGAACTGGTGCCGCTGGAAGAACTGCAGCGGCCGCGCATCGACGTCACCACGCGCATCAGCGGCTTCTTCCGCGACGCCTTCCCGCAACTGATCGAGTTGATCGACGACGCCGTGCAACTGGCGATTGCCGCCGACGAGCCGCCGGACATGAACTTCGTGCGCCGCAACTACCTGCGCGAACTGGAGCAGTGGATGGAGCAGGGATTCGGCCAGGCCGAGGCGGCCTCGCGCGCGGGCTACCGCGTCTTCGGCGCCAAGCCGGGCAGCTACGGCGCCGGCATCCTGCCGCTGATCCAGGAAAAGAACTGGCAGGACCAGGCCGACTTCGCCGAGGCCTACATCAACTGGGGCGGTTACGCCTATGGCCGCAAGGTGCAGGGCGCCGACCAGCGCGACGCCTTCCGCCAGCGGCTGTCGGGCGTGCAGGTGGCGCTGCACAACCAGGACAACCGCGAGCACGACATCTTCGACAGCGACGACTACATGCAATACCACGGCGGCATGATCGCCACCATCCGCGCGCTGTCGGGCCAGCAGCCGCGCCACTATTTCGGCGACAGCCACGACCCGTCGCGCGCCGCCGTGCGCGACCTGAAGGAAGAGACGCTGCGCGTGTTCCGCTCGCGCGTGGTCAACCCCAAGTGGCTGGCCGGCATCCGCCGCCATGGCTACAAGGGCGGGTTGGAGCTCACCGCCACCGTCGATTACCTGTTCGGCTACGACGCCACCGCGCAGGTGCTGGACGACTGGATGTACCAGCAACTGGCCGAGACCTACGGCTTTGACCCGGCGATGCGCGAGTTCCTCGAGCAGTCCAATCCCTGGGCCCAGAACGCCATCGCCGAGCGCCTGCTGGAAGCGGCCAGCCGCGGCATGTGGGAAAAGCCGGACGAACAGACGCTGGAGCGCCTGCGCCAGCTTTACCTGCACAGCGAGACCTTGCTGGAGGCGCGCGGCGAGACCGTGCGCGGCAGCGAACACACCAGGGACATGCAATGAGCGCCGCTTTTCACCCTGCCGCCCACGCCGTCTATCCTTTCGCGGCCATCGTCGGCCAGCCGCTGCTGAAGCAGTCGCTGCTGCTGTGCGCGGTCGACCCCGGCATCGGCGGCGTGCTGATCCGCGGCGACAAAGGAACGGCGAAGAGCACCGCCGCGCGCGGCCTGACGCAGGTGTTGCCGGCCATTGAGCGCATCGCCGGCTGCGCCTTCAACTGCGCGCCGGGGCTGCCTGCCGCCGCCTGCGAGCGCTGCAACGCGGCCGCCGGCCCGGCGGCGGCAGACGGCGAAGTGCCGTTCGTGACGCTGCCGCTGGGCGCCACCGAAGACCGCGTGCTCGGCACACTGGACCTGCAAAAGGCCTTGCAGGGCGCGCAGCGCGCCTTCCAGCCCGGTCTGTTGGCCAGCGCCCACCGCGGCATCCTCTATATCGACGAAGTCAACCTGCTGGCCGACCACCTGGTGGACGTGCTGCTGGACGTGGCCGCGATGGGCGTGAACTCGGTGCAGCGCGAGGGCCTGTCGGTGTCGCACCCGGCGCGCTTCACGCTGGTCGGCACGATGAACCTGGAAGAGGGCGACCTGCGCCCGCAGCTGCTGGACCGCTTCGGCCTGATGGTGGAAGTGGCCGCGCCGCAGGACAAGGCCGTGCGCGCCGAGGTGGTGCGCCGGCGCATCGCCTATGAAGCCGACCCGGTCGCTTTCGCCGCGCAATGGCAGGCGCAGCAGGACGCCCTGCGCGCGCAGGTGGCGCAGGCCCAGCGCCGGTTGCCGCAGGTTGCGCTGGACGACGCCATGCTGGAGCTGATCAGCCATTTGTGCTGCGAGTTCGAAGTCGCCAGCCTGCGCGCCGACATCGTCATGCACAAGACCGCGCGCGCCATCGCCGCGCTGGAGTCGCGTTCGCGCGTGACCCCCGACGACGTGCGCGCCGCCGCCCAGCTGGTGCTGCCGCATCGCCGCCGCCGCAAACCCTTCGAGCAGGCCGGCATGGACCAGGACAAGCTGGACGAGCTGGTCGATCAGGCGCGCGCGCCGCAGCCGCCGCAGCAGAATGCCGGTGAAGGCGGCAAAGACGGCGACCAGGACGAACAGCCGGAGCAATCCGGACCGGGCGACGACCGGCAAGGCCAAGGCGAGAACGACGGCGAGGGCGAAGGTGACGGCGGCGAGCAGACTTTCACCGTCGCCGCGGCGGGCGTCGCCCGCACGATCAGCGTCGAGGCCATGCCGGCTGCTGCGTCGCAGGCCGCGGCAGGCCGCCGCAGCGCGGTCAGCGACGCCAGGCGCGGCAGCGCGTCGCGCGCCGTGCCGGACGCCAATCCCGACCGCCTGGCCGTCGGCGCCACGCTGCGCAGCGCCGCCGTGCGCGGCGCGCTGGCCGACGATGCGCCGCACGACGGCAGTCTGCGCATCACCCCGGCCGACCTGCATCGCCAGGTGCGTAACGGCAAGAGCGCCAACCTGATCGTGTTCGTGGTCGACGCCTCCGGCTCGATGGCCGCGCAGCGCCGCATGGAGGCGGTCAAGGGCGCGGTGCTGGCATTGCTGACAGACGCCTACCAGCGGCGCGACCAGCTGGCGGTGATCGCTTTTCGCGGCGAATCGGCGCAGGTCCTGCTGGAGCCGACCCGCAGCGTCGATTTGGCCGAGCAGGGCCTGCGCGAGCTGCCCACCGGCGGGCGCACGCCGCTGCCGCATGCGCTGCAGCTGGCGGTGCAATTGCTGGAAAAATCGGCGCAGCAGGAAGCGCCGCCGCTGCTGGTGATCCTCTCCGACGGCCGCGCCAACGTCGGCCTGCCCGGCAACGACGACGACCCCTGGCGGCAGACCCTGGCCGCGGCCCGACACCTGGCCCAGCGCGGCACGCCCGCGCTGGTGCTGGACACCGAGACCGGCTACATCCGCCTGGGCCGCGCGGCCCAGCTGGCCGAGGCGCTGGGCGCGCCGTGCCTGACCCTGGAACAACTGACCGGCGACGCCCTGGCGTTGACCGTGCGCGCGCAACTGGGCGCACGCTGAAGAACGAGAAGGAAACACACATGATCATCTGCATCGGCGCCGGCCCCGGCGACCATTCCTACCTGACCATGCGCGGCGCGGACCTGATCCGCAACGCCGATGTGGTGGCCGGTTTCAACGCCGTGGTGGACGTGGTGAAGGAACTGATCCCGCCCACCGCCGAGGTGGTGCTGATGGGCTACCGCGACCAGGTCGCGCAACTCGACCAGGTGGCCGCCATGCACCACGCCGGCAAGCGCTGCGTGGTGGTCTTCATGGGCGACATCCACTTCAGCGGCTTCCAGTACCTGGAGCGGGTCGAGCGCGCCTGCGGCCATCGGGTGGAAACCCTGCCGGGCATTTCCTCGGCGCAGATCCTCGCCTCGCGCGCGCGCGTCTGCTTCGACGAGACCACCTTCATCACCTTCCATCGCCGCGGCGACCTGGAGCCCTTCAAGCGCCACCTGGTGCATGTGTTGAACGACGGCCGCAATGCCATCGTCATCCCGTGCCCGTGGGACGCCGCGCGCTCCTTCATGCCGCGCCATATCGCCGCTTACCTGCTGCAGCAGGGCGTCGATCCCGAACATCCGACCGAGGTCTGGGAGAACCTGACCCGCGGCGACGCCGAGTGGCATGGCAAGCTGGCCGATTGCGTCGACCGGGAGTTCAGCGACATGAGCATCATGCTGATTCGCACCAAGACGCCGATGGCAAGCCAGATCGAGCCGCCGCCGGTGAAGGAGGGCGTGTGAGCGGCGGCAGCCCAATGTCCGCCGTGGTGATCGCCGGCCACGGCAGCCGCGACCCGGATTCGCTGCGCGAGTTCGAGGCGCTGGTGGAACTGGTGCGCGAGCGCGCCGGCGCACGCATGGTGCGCCACGGCTACCTGGAGTTCGCCGCGCCGACGATCGCCGAGGCGGCGGCCGCCTGCGTGGCCGGGGGCGCGACCGAGGTCAGCGTGGTGCCCGGCGTGCTGCTGGGCGCGCGCCATGCCAAGAACGACATGCCGGCCGAGCTGCTGGCGCTGGCGCAGCAATATCCGCAGGTCGATTTCCATTTCGGCGCGCCGATGGATTTGCATCCGCTGCTGCTGCAGCTGGCGCAACAACGGGTGGTGGAGGCCGAGGCGGCGTCGGCGGAGATCGTCAACCGCCAGGACAGCTGCCTGGTGCTGGTCGGCCGCGGCACCACCGACCCCGACGCCAACGGCGAAGTCGCCAAGCTGGGCCGCATGCTGCAGGAGGGCATGGGCTTCGGCGGCGTGCAGCTGTGCTTTTCCGGCACCGCCGCGCCGCTGGTGCGCGACGGCCTGGCGCAGGCGGCGGCACAGGGCTGGCAGCGCCTGGTGGTGCTGCCGTTCTTCCTGTTCGACGGGGTGCTGGTCAAGCGCATCTACGCCGCCGCCGACGAAGTGGCGCAGCGCGAGCCGCAGATGGAGGTATTGAAGGCGGGCTACCTGGGCGTGCATGCCCACGTCGCCGACGTCATGCTGGAACGCGCGGCCGAAGCGGTCGAGGGTCGCGCCGCGATGAACTGCACGCTGTGCAAGTACCGGGTGCAGATCGTCGGCTTCGAGCAGCAGGTGGGCGAGCCGCAGCGCGCGCATCACCTGCAGGTGCGCGACCTGTCGGCGCGCGAGAAACAGGCGCCGGCCACAGCACGCCGCACCGCGCCCTACGTGCCGCATCCGATCGAGGCCGAGAGCATGCGCATCATCGGCGAGGTCCGCGACTGGAGCGTGTTCCCGCCCGAGCACCTGACGGTGCTGCAGCGCCTGGTGCACACCAGCGGCGATTTCGCGGCGGCTGATGAATTGTATTTTTCCGCCGGTGCCGCCCAGGCCGGCATGCTGGCGCTGCTGCGCTGCAAGCGCGTGGTGACCGATGTGACGATGGTGCAGACCGGGCTCAAGCGCCAGCTGCTGGAGCAGCTGGGCATCGAGACCTGGTGCGGCGTGCACGACCCCGAGTCGCACCTGATGGCGCAGACCCAGGGCATGACGCGCTCGGCTGCCGGCATCCGCCGCGCCTGGCAGAAGTTCGGCAACGACATGGTGCTGGCCATCGGCGACGCGCCCACCGCCATCACCGAAGCCACGCGCCTGATCCGCGAGCACGGCTGGCGGCCGCAGCTGGTGGTCGGCCTGCCGGTGGGCTTCGTCGGCACGCGCGAGAGCAAGGACGAGCTGCGCCGCTGCCTGCAGGTGCCGCGCATCACCAACGCCGGCACGCGCGGCGGCTCGCCCTGGGCGGCCACGGTCGTGAATGCGCTGATGATCGACGCGGTGGCCTGGCTGATCGCGCAGGAAGACATTCAGCAAGACGCGCAGCAAGAGGCCCGGGCAGGCGCCCAAGCACAGCCGCAGAAGGACCGCGCCTGATGGAAACCCCGGGCGAGCTGCAGCGCGCCGAGTACGACCTGTCGGTGCTCGCGCCCAACGGACTGCGGCGCGGCCGCAGCACCGGCAGCTGCGCCACGGCGGCGGTGCGTGCCGCGCTGTACCGCCTGCTGGCCGGGATCCGCCTGGAGCGCACCGAGGTCAGCCTGCCGGACGGCCGGCACTACATCTCGGTGCCGGTGCAGCAGGCCGAACTGCTGGAGGAAGGATTGGCGCAGGCCGAGGTATTGAAGGACGGCGGCGACGACCCGGACAACACCCACGGCGCGACGATCTTCGCGCAGGTCAGGCGCAACGACGCGGGCGAGATCCGCTTCTTCGCCGGCGAAGGCGTGGGCACGGCCACCATGCCCGGCTTGCGGGTGGCGGTGGGCGAGCCCGCCATCAACCCGGTGCCGCGCGGCATGATGCGCGCGGCGGTGGCGGAGGTGCTGGGCGAGCTCTGCCCGAGCGGGCGCGCCGGCGACGCCGGCTGGCTGGGGCAGGGCTTCGACCTGACCATCGGCTGCCGGGAAGGCCGGGCGATCGCGCCCAGGACCTTCAACCCCCGGCTGGGCATCGTCGGCGGCATTTCCATCCTGGGTACATCGGGCATCGTCGAGCCGATGTCGATGGCCTCGTGGATCGCCTCCATCGAGGTGTATATCCGGGTGGCGCTGGCCGATTGCGGCGAGGGCGACGTGGTGGCCTACCTGCCGGGCAAGATCGGCCGCGGTTTCGTGGCGCAGGAGCTGGGCCTGCCGGACAAGCGCAGCGTGCAGATCGCCAATTTCCTGGGCGACGCGCTGGACTTCACCCAGCAGGCGCTGGCCGAGCAGGGCCGGCGGCTGCCGGTGCTGTGGCTGGCAGGCCATCCGGGCAAACTGGCCAAGGTGCTGGACGGCGTGTGGGACACGCACTCCAGCAAGAGCAACATGGCCATGCAGGGCGTGGCCCGCGTGGCGCAGAACATGAACGCGCCGCTCTATGTCTTCGACACGGAGCTGGTGCAGCAGATGAAGGAAGCCAATACGGTGGAAGCGGTAATCGAGCTGGTGCGCGGACGGGACGAGTCGCTGTCGCGCGCGCTGTGGACGGAGATCGAGGCGCGCATCGCGACGCTGGCGGCGGCGCGCGTGCCCCATGCCGATCGTGTGGAAGTGCGCCTGTTCGACCTGGACGGGCGGCAACTGGGAGCGGGCGCATGAACGGGGAGGTGAGGCATGAAGACGCGATGTGCAAAGGCCGGCTCTCCGGCATCGGCGTCGGCCCCGGCCCGGCCGGCTACCTGCCGCTGGCGGCGCTGGACGCGCTGCGCGCGGCCGATGTGATCTACCTGCCGCGCGCGCGCGGCGCAGACATGTCGGTGGCGCTGCAGTGCCTGGACGGCGTGGCGTTCGACCGCGGCCGCCTGCGCGAGATCGAGTTCAACATGGATCCGGACCGCCAGGTGCTGCAGGCGCACTATGCGCAGCTGGGCCGCGAGCTGGCCGCGCAACTGCGCGACGGCCTGCATGTGGCCTACCTCACCATCGGCGATTCGCTGACCTATTCCACCTATGGCTACGTGCTGGCGGCGGTGCGCGACCTCTATCCGGACTGCGACTGCGTGACCTATCCCGGCATCACCAGCTATGCGGCCGCGGCGTCGGCGCTGGAGTGGCCGCTGGGCGTGGGCAAGGAGCGCACGCTGATCCTGCCGTGCCCGGAAGACGCAGCCACGCTGCGCGCCGAGATCGAGAGCCACGACATCGTGGTGCTGATGAAGGTCGGCGCGCGCCTGCCATGGGTGCTGGAACTGCTGCGCGAGATGGATATCGCCCGGCATTGCGCCTTCGCCCGCCGCATCGGGCTGGAGGGCGAAGTGCTGGCGTCGGACCTGACGACGCTGGACGCGGCGCAGGCCAGCGGCTACCTGGCGGTGCTGCTGATCCGCAAGACGGCGCAGGACAAGCGCCATGTGCCCGAAGACATGAAAGGACAAACATGAAGGTATATTTCATCGGCGCCGGTCCCGGCGCGGCCGACCTGATCACGCTGCGCGGCGCGCGGCTGCTTGGCGAGGTGAAGATGGTCCTGTACGCCGGTTCGCTGGTGCCTACCGCGATGCTGGAACATTGCCGCGAGGACGCCGAGCTGATCGACACCGCCGCCCTGGACCTGGAGCAGCAGCAGGCCTGCTATGTGCGCGCGCATCAGATGGGCATCGACGTGGTGCGCCTGCACTCCGGCGACCCGGCGATCTACGGCGCCACCGCCGAGCAGATGCGGCGGCTCGATGCGCTGGGCATCGCCTATGAGGTGGTGCCGGGAGTATCGTCCTTCACGGCCGCCGCCGCCGCCGTGTCGGCCGAGCTGACCAAGCCGGAAGTCTCGCAAAGCGTGATCCTGACCCGCGTCTCGGGCCGCGCCTCGGCCGTGCCGGAGTCGGAGTCGATCGCCTCGCTGGCCGCGCACCGCGCCACGATGTGCATCTTCCTCTCCGGCCCGCATCTGAAAAAGATCGTCACCGACCTGCTGTTGCATTACCCGCCGAGCACGCCCGTGACGCTGGTCTACCGCGCCAGCTGGCCGGAGCAGCGCGTCTACCAGGGCACGCTGGACAAGGTGCTGGACGAGAACAAGCGCGGCGAATGGAACCTGACCACGATGATGCTGGTGGGCGCGGCGCTGGACAAGGAGCAGGTGGCCGAGTCCAGCCTCTACTCCAAGGACTTCACGCACCTGTTCCGGGTGGTGAAGAAGCAGAACAAGCAAGCCGAGGAGTCGCAGGCATGAACGCGCCGCTGGCCGAGGCCGGACTGGGCATCTGGCCGGTACGCGCCGAGGCCGAGCTGCTGGCCGTTCGCCTGCAGGCGGCGCTGGGCGGCACGCTGTACCGTCCGTGGCTGAACACGGAGACCGCAGACGGCGAGGCGGTGCTGACGCAGCGCCAGCAGTTCGCGCTGGCTTACCGCCGCCATCGGCAATGGATCCTGGTCGGCGCCACCGGCATCGCCGTGCGCTTCCTGGACGGCCAGCCGCAGGACAAGCACAGCGATCCGGCCGTGGTGGTGCTGGACGAAGCCGCGCGCTTCGCCGTGTCGCTGCTGGCCGGCCACGAAGGCGGCGCCAATCGCCTGGCCTACCGCGTGGCGCAGATCACCGGCGCGCAGCCGGTGGTGACCACGGCGACCGAGGCGATCAAGCCGCTGGTGCTGGGCATAGGCTGCCGCAAGCACGCCACGGCCGAACAGATCTCGGCGGCGGTGGCGCATGCGCTGGCATTGCTGGAAGGCGCGGCGCTGGCGCAGGTGAGGGAAGTGGCGACCATCGACATCAAGGCCGAGGAGCCTGGCCTGCTGGCCTTTTGTGCCACGCATGACTTGCCGTTGCGGGTGATTGCGACGGAGCAGATTGCGCATCGGGCGTGGGTGGGGAAGGCGTCGGAGTGGGTTAAGCAGAATGTTGGGGTTGATGGCGTGTGTGAGCCGGCGGCTTTGATTGCCAGTCCGCGTGGTCGGTTGGTGTTGGGCAAGATGGCGTTGGATGGGGTGACCGTGGCTGTTGTGGATGATGGTTTAGCCGACGGAAGTGGGCTGTATTGAATTGCTTTACGAGTAGTCTGGTCTTGCTGAGTTTTTGTGTACTGGCGCTATGTTTTTTTCTCCGGTCGAAGGGGAGCGCCGGGGGCGGCCCGGCAGCCGCTCACTTTCTTTGGCCCGCCAAAGAAAGTAAGCAAAGAAAACGGCCCCTAAGTGCCAGCCCCTTCGGGGTACCCGTTGGAGTGCCGTGAAAAATGGGCAAGGCAGAGTCGCTTCGCTCGACTGCCTCGCTGATCCATTTTTCACGGCACTCCAACGGCTGGCCCACAAGGGGGAGAAAAGCATAAACGCCTCGCCTGCGGCATCGGGATGGGTAGGGTAGCTGCGCTTTTGCTCTACTGCTTGAACGGAGTTAGTCGCAAGCCACGCGATGCCGAAGGCGAGCCGGATCACGAAGCCCGCTTCTGACCAGCCGCCGGAGAGGGCGAAAAAATGGATCAGCAAGGCAGTCGAGCGAAGCGACTCTGCCTTGCCCATTTTTTCGCCCTCTCCGGTGGGAACCCCGAAGGGGCTGGTCGGTAGCGGTCGCTTCTTTTGCTTACTTTTCTTGGCGAGACAAGAAAAGTGAGCGGCTGCCGGGCCGCCCCCGGCGCTCCGCTTCGGCCGGAGAATGATAAGCATAGAGCCAGTACACAAACTCGCAGCAAGACCAAACTACCCAAACAAGCGAACACAGAAGCAGCAAAAAAATAAGGAATGAAGCAGTGAACAAAGGTGTACTCAATCTGGTATCAGTAGGCCCCGGCTACGAGGAAATGATCATCCCGCGCGCCATCAAGGCGTTGCAGGACAGCGAAGTCATCGTCGCCTACGAACTCTACCTGCGCTGGATCGGCCCCCACATCGAAGGCAAGGAAATCCACACGCCGCCCCTGACGCAAGAAAGGGAACGCGCCCTGCTGGCCATCAAGCACGCCCGCGAAGGCCGCAAGGTCTCGCTGATCTCCAGCGGCGACATCGGCATCTACGCCATGGCCGCGCTCGCCTTCGACGACATGCGCGAAGACGATACCTTTGATGTCAACGTCATCCCCGGCGTCACCTCCGCCAACGCCTGCGCCTCGCTGCTGGGCTCGCCGCTGTCGCACGACTTCGCCACGCTGTCGCTGTCGAACCTGCTGTGCCCCTGGGAGTGGATCGAGCAGCGCGCCACCCGCATCGCCCAGGCCGACCTGGCCTGCGTGTTCTACAACGTGCAGAGCGCCGGCCGGCAAGAGGGCGTCTACCGCATCCTGCAGCTGATGCTGGCGCACAAGGCGCCGCACACGCTGTGCGGCGTGGTCAGGAACGCCTATCGCCCCGACCAGCAGGTCAGCATCCACCGGCTCGATGAACTGCCGGGCATGAAGTTCGACATGCTGACCTCGATCGTCATCGGCAACCGCTTCACGCAAAGGAAGCGCGACTGGATCTTCACCCCGCGCGGCTACAACGACTGGAGCGAGAGCGCCGAGGCCGAGGCGGCGGCGCAATTGCCGCAGCAGGCGGCGTGGGTGTTCTCCGGCACCGGCGACGGCAACGCGCTGGCCGCCGGGCTGGCCGCGTCCGGGCAGCGCGTGGTGATCTCGGCGGCCACCGGTTACGGCGGCGAGCTGGCGCAGCAGGACTGCCCGGGCGCCTTCGTCTGGGCCGGCCGCCAGGGCGTGGAGGCGCGTCGCCAGGCGCTGCGCGCCAGCGGCGCGCGTGTGCTGGTGGACGCCACCCATCCGTTCGCCACCCAGATCTCGCAGCAGCTGATCGAACTCTCGCGCGAGCTCGACATTCCCTACCTGCGCTACGAACGCCCCAGCGCACTGGACGCCGCCGATCCGTACGCCTGCGCCGACATGGAAGAAGCCGCCGCCCGCGCCATCGCCGCAGGCAAGCGCATCTTCCTGGCCACCGGCTCCAAGGACCTGGCCAGCTTCTTGCAGGCGCCCGGCGCGCAGGAGCGCCAATGGTTCGCCCGCGTCACGGCCGACCCCGACTTCGTGCGCCGCGCGCTGGAGCTGGGCGTGCCGCGCGCCAACCTGTGCGCGATGCAGGGGCCGTTCTCGCAGGGCTTCAACGAGGCGCTGTGGCGCGACTGGGGCATCGACTGCGTCGTCACCAAGGACTCGGGCGAAGCCGGCGGCTACCGCGCCAAGGCGCAGGCGGCGCGTGCGCTGGGCATCCCGCTGATCACGGTGCGCCGTCCGGCGCTGGATTACCCGCAGGTGGCTAATGACCTGGACGCCGTGCACGCGCAGCTGGCGCAATGGCTGGGAGCCTGAGCATGGCGTCGTTGCCAGACCTGCCGCCGCCGTTGCCGCCGCAGTTGCCTCCAATCCCGGTCACGGTGGTGACCGGTTTTCTCGGCGCCGGCAAGACCACGCTGCTGCGCGGCCTGGTGCGGCGCCGTCAGTCGCGCCGGCTGGCCTTACTGATCAACGAGTTCGGCGAGGTGGCAATCGACGGCGACCTGCTGCGCGGCGAGAGCGACGCCCCGGCGCAGGTCCAGGTGCAGGACTTCGCGCACGGCCTGATCGCCTACGGCGACGACGCGCATTTCATTCCCGCCATGCTGGCCCTGGCCGCGCGCCGCGCGCAGGTCGACCATGTGCTGATCGAAACCTCCGGCCTGGCGCTGCCCAGCGCGGTGATGGAGGTGCTGCAGTCCGAGCAGCTGGCGCCGCATTTCGTGCTGGATGCGACGCTGGCCGTGGTGGATACGCCGTTGCTGCTGGAGCATGCCTTCGACGCCGGCGGCGACGCCCAGGCCGCCACGGCGCTGCTGTTTCGCCAGCAGCTGGAGTGCGCCGACGTGGTGGTGTTGAACAAGATCGACGGCATGGACGAGCCGCAGCTGCTGCAGGCCGAAGCGCGCGTGCGCGCGCTGGCCTCCAACGTGCGCTTCCTCGAACTGGCCTACGGCGCGAAGCTGGATATCCGCCTGGCGCTGGGCCTGCGCCTGCACCAGGCGGGCGCCGCCGTGCACCACCATTACACGCCGCTGGGCATGCCCGGCGAGCGCGCGGCGGTCGCGGCCGACCAGCGCCGCTTCAACGGCCATGCGCATTCGGGACTGGGCGCGCATAGTCACGGCCTGTCCACGCACAAGCATTTTCATGAGCAGGATCCGGGCTGGCTGTCGTTCACGCTGCGCAGCGACGAGGCGCAAAGCGAAGAGCGCCTGCGCGGCGCGGTGGCGGCGGCGGCGCTGGCCGAGCCCATCCTGCGCGCCAAGGGTTTCGTCCACGCCGGGCCGGGCATGCCGCCGCTGCTGGTGCAGGGCGTGCGCGCGCGGGTGGCGATCGCGCACGACGAGGCCGGCGCCAACGATGATGGAAAAGAGACGCCGGCCCGTTCCGAGCTGGTGTTCATCGGCTACCACCCGAGCAGGGCCAGGGTGGCGCAGATGTTGAGCGAGATGACTGGAACAGAGTGGAAGTGAAGGAAAACGAACGATGAAAACCGATCCTGAATCGCACAAGCGCATGACCCAGCGCCACAAGGAGGGCTTCGAGAAGAAGAAGGCCGCCGCGCAAAAAGAGAAGGGCCTGCTGATCGTCAACACCGGCACCGGCAAGGGCAAGTCCAGCGCCGCCTTCGGCATGGGCATGCGCATCCTCGGCCACGGCATGAAGCTGGGCGTGGTGCAGTTCATCAAGGGCGCGCTCTACAGCGCCGAGCGCGATTTTCTCGGCGGCCACGCCAATTGCGACTTCCACGTCGTGGGCGAGGGCTACACCTGGGATACGCAAGACCGCGCGGCCGACACCCGCACCGCCGAGCGCGGCTGGGCCGAGGCGGTGCGCATGATCAACGACCCGAGCTATGACATGGTGATCCTGGACGAACTCAACATCGTCCTCAAGTACCAGTACCTGGATCTGGACGAAGTGCTGCGCGTGTTCGCCGGCCGGCGCGAGATGCTGCACATCGTGGTCACCGGGCGCCACGCGCCGGACGCGCTGATCGAGCAGGCCGACCTGGTCAGCGAGATGCGCCCGCTGAAGCATCCCTACAAGGAGCAAGGCGTGAAGGCGCAGAAAGGCGTGGAATTCTGATGCAGGCGAGCGACTACCGCTGCCCGGCGCTGTTCATCTCGGCGCCGGCCTCCGGCCACGGCAAGACCACCATTACCGCGGCGCTGGCGCGCCTGTACCGCCGCGACGGCAAGAAGGTGAGGGTGTTCAAGACCGGCCCTGACTTCCTCGACCCGATGGTGCTGGAGCAGGCCTCGGGACATCCCGTGGTCAACCTCGACCTGTGGCTGGGCGGCGAAGACCATTGCCGCCGCCAGGTCGCGCTGGCCGCGCGCGAGGCCGACGTGGTGCTGGTGGAAGGCGTGATGGGCCTGTACGACGGCGAACCCAGCAGCGCCGACCTGGCGCAGCTGCTGGGTATTCCCATCGTGGCCGTGATCAACGCGCGCGGCATGGGACAGACCGTGGGCGCGCTGGCCCAGGGCCTGGTGGCCTACCGTCCCGAACTGAAGTTCGCCGGCGTGCTGGCCAACGGCGTGGCCAGTCCGCGCCATGCGCAGATGCTGCGCCAGGGCCTGCAGAACGCCAGGCCCACGGTGCCGCTGCTGACCGGCCTGCAGCGCGACATGCAGTTCGCACTGCCCGAGCGTCATCTCGGCCTGGTGGCCGCGCCCGAGATCGCCGACCTCGACACCCGCCTGGATGCGGTGGCCGATCGCATGTCCAGCACCTCGCTGGCCGGGCTGCCGGAGCCGGTGGACTTCGGCGCGCCGCCGCCGGAGCGCGACTTCCCACGCCTGCTGGAGGGCAAGACCATCGCCGTGGCGCGCGACCTGGCGTTCTCCTTCATCTACACCGCCAACCTCGAACTGCTGCAGCGCATGGGCGCGACGCTGGCCTTCTTCTCGCCGCTGGCCGACGAGGCGCTGCCGGAGTGCGACGCGGTATGGCTGCCGGGCGGCTACCCCGAGCTCTACCTGGAGAGGCTGCAGGCCGGCGTCAACACGGCGGCCGGGCTGCGCGCCCATGCCGAAGCCGGCAAGCCGCTGTACGCGGAGTGCGGCGGCATGCTCTACCTGTTGGAAACCATCGTCGGCCAGGACGGCAAGAGCGGCCGCATGTGCGGCATCCTGCCGGGCCAGGCCACGGTGCAGCCGCGCCTGCAGGGCCTGGGCTACCAGACGCTGTCGCTGAACCTGCCGGGCGCTTTCGGCGAGCACCTGCGCTGCCATACCTTCCACTACTCGCGCGCGGTGGTCGGCGCGCAGTTCATGGCGCGCGGCGAGCGGCTGTTCGATTCTTCCGAGGGCGAGGTTGTGTATCGCCGCGACAGGGTCGTGGCCAGCTACCTGCACGCCTATTTCCGCTCGGCGCCGCGCACCGTGGCCGCGCTGTTCGGAGGCGCGGCGGCATGAGCGCGGCCTCGCCGCACCGCTACGCCCAGGCCGAGGTCGACGCGGTCTACCGCGCCATCCGCGAACGGCGCGACATGCGCCACTTCCTGCCGGACGCGGTCGATCCGGCGCTGCTGGAGCGCCTGCTGCAGGCGGCGCACCACGCGCCCAGCGTGGGTTTCATGCAGCCGTGGCGCTTCATCCGCATCCGCGACGCGCAGCTGCGCACGCGCATCCACGCCGCGGTCGAGCGCGAACGCGTGGCCACCGCGCAGGCGCTGGGCGAGCGCGAGGACGAGTTCATGAAGCTCAAGGTCGAGGGCATCCTCGATTGCGGCGAGCTGCTGGTGGCCGCGCTCATGGACAAGCGCGAGCCGCACCTGTTCGGCCGCCGCACCATGCCGCAGATGGACCTGGCCTCGCTGGCCTGCGCGCTGCAGAACATGTGGCTGGCCGCGCGCGCCGAAGGGCTGGGCATGGGCTGGGTCTCGCTGTTCGAGCCGGACGCGCTGGCGCGCCTGCTGCACATGCCCGAAGGGGCCGCGCCGGTGGCGGTGGTCTGCCTGGGCCATGTGCCGGCCTTCTACGACAAACCGATGCTGGAACAGCAGAACTGGGCCGCGCGCCGGCCCTTGCATGAACTGGTGGCCGACGACAAGTGGCCGGGAGAAGACCGATGAACGCACGACGCACGCTGGTATTCGGCGGCGCCCGTTCGGGCAAGAGCGCCTATGCCGAGAAGGAGGCGCTGGCGGCCTTGTCGTCCGGCGCCCGGGAGATCGTCTACATCGCCACCGCCGGCCGCAGCGCCAGCGCCGGCGACGCCGAGATGAGCGCGCGCATCGCCCATCACCGCCAGCGTCGCGAGGCGCTGGGCGGCAGCTGGCGTACGGTGGAAGAACCGCTGGCGCTGGGGGCGGCATTGCGCGCCAACAGCGGCCCGGGCAAGGTGGTGCTGGTGGATTGCCTGACGGTGTGGTTGTCCAACCTGCTGTTCGCCGAGGGCTACGATTTCCCCGAACTGGGACCGATCGACGCGCCGGCCACCTTCACGCTGCAGCGCGTGGATTTCCTGCGCGCGCTGCAGGAGGCGAAGGGCACGGTGATCCTGGTGTCGAACGAAGTCGGCATGGGCATCGTGCCCACCGGCGCGGTGTCGCGCTGGTTCGTCGACGAGGCGGGACGCCTGAACCAGTCGGTGGCGGCGCTCTGCGAACGGGTGCAGTGGGTGGCCGCAGGGCTGCCGCTCAGCTTCAAGGACACGCCGTGCTGAGCGGTCTGTCCTGGCCCTGGCTGGCGCTGCTGATGGCGGCCGGCATCGCGCTCGACCTGTTGCTGGGCGAGGCGCGGCGCTGGCATCCGCTGGTCGGCTTCGGCAACCTGGCCAAGCGCATCGAAGGCGCGCTCAACCGTGCGCCGGCGTTGCGCCTGCGCGGCGTGCTGGCATGGGCCCTCGCGGTGCTGCCGGGCGTGGCGCTGGCGACGTGGATGATCCAGCTGGCGCCGTGGTGGCTGGCCTGCCTGCTGCATGCGGGGCTGCTGTACTTCTGCATCGGCCTGCGCAGCCTGCGCGAGCATGCCATACCGATCGCGCTGGCGCTGGCCAGGGGCGACCTGGCCAGCGCGCGCATCCTTACGTCCTATATCGTCAGCCGCGACACGCGCGAGGCCGGCGAGGCCGACCTGGCCAAGGCCGGCGTCGAGTCGCTGCTGGAGAACGGCAACGACGCCGTGTTCGGCACGCTGTTCTGGTTCGCCGTGGCCGGCGGCCCGGGGGCCTTGCTGTTTCGCCTGTCGAACACGCTGGACGCGATGTGGGGCTATCGCAATGAACGTTTCTTCTATTTCGGCTGGGCCGCGGCCCGCATCGACGACGCGCTCAACTGGGCGCCGGCGCGACTGACGGCGTTCTCCTATGCCTGGCTGGGCGACCACCGGCGCGCGCTGGCCTGCTGGAAAGAACAGGCGCCGGCCTGGAGCAGCCCCAACGCCGGGCCGGTGATGGCTGCCGGCGCCGGCGCGTTGGGCCTGGCCCTGGGCGGCGCGGCGATCTACGACGGCGAGGTGGAGCATCGCCCGCCGCTGGGACGCGGCGCGCCGGCGCAGGGCGCCGACATCGTGCGCGCCTGGCGGCTGGTGGCCATGTCCACCGCGCTGTGGCTGGCGGCCGCCTGGGCGCTGGCCGCGATTTCATTCGGAGTCTTCCATGCTTGAACACGGCGGCAACCTCAACGACGCCGCGCTGCATTACGGCCGCGCGCGCTCCGCGTGGCTGGACCTGTCGACCGGCATCAATCCGGTGCCGTATCCCGCGCCGACGCCGGCGGCCGACGCCTGGCATCGCCTGCCGGAACCGTCCGCCGACCTGGTGCGCGCGGCCTGCGCCTACTACGGCGCGCCGCGCCTGCTGCCGGTGGCCGGCACGCAGGCGGCGATCCAGGCGCTGCCGCAGCTGCGCCTGCAGCGCGACGGTCGTCCCGCGCGCGTGGTGGTGGCCGCACCCATCTATGCCGAGCATGCGCATTGCTGGCAGCGCGCCGGCCATGCCGTGCAGGAAGTGGCCTACGAGCAGCTGGACGCGGCGGCAGCCGGCGACTGCCAGGTGCTGGTGCTGTGCAACCCCAACAACCCGACCGGCGCGATGGTGGAGCCCGGGCGTCTGTGGCGCTGGGCGCAGCTGCTGCATGCGCGCGGCGGCTGGCTGGTGGTCGACGAGGCTTTCGGCGACACCGTGCAGGCCGCCAGCGTGGCCGCTCATGCGGGCGATGGCCTGATCGTGCTGCGCTCGGTCGGCAAGTTCTTCGGCCTGGCCGGTTTGCGCCTGGGCTTTGTCGCGGCGGCGCAGCAGGTGCTGGACGCACTGGCCGACTGGCTCGGCCCCTGGACCATCAGCGCCCCGGCCCAGCAGATCGGCGCCGCCGCACTGGCCGACGCCGCCTGGCAGCGCGCCACGTTGCAGCGCCTGCTGGCCGACGGTGAACGCCTGCAGGCCTTGCTGGCGCGACATGGCATTGCCTCGTCCGGCAGCGCTTTGTTCCAGTGGTGGCCGGAGCCGCGCGCCGTGCAATTCCACGACGCGATGGCGCGTCAAGGCGTGTGGGTGCGCCTGTTCACGCGCGGGGCCGGAGGCATACGCATCGGCCTGCCGGCCGACGAGGCCGGATGGCAGAGGCTGGCGCAGGCGCTGCAGGCATGGAGCGCGCATGGCTGAGTTTCCCTTCCACACCCTGATGATCCAGGGCACCACCTCGGACGCCGGCAAGAGCACGCTGGCGGCCGCGCTGTGCCGCCTGCTCAGGCGCGACGGCATCGCGGTGGCGCCGTTCAAGCCGCAGAACATGGCCTTGAACAGCGCAGTGACCGCCGATGGCGGCGAGATCGGCCGCGCCCAGGCGCTGCAGGCCCAGGCCGCCGGCATCGCTCCGCATACCGACATGAATCCGGTGCTGCTGAAGCCCTCCAGCGACACCGGCGCCCAGGTGATCGTGCACGGCAAGGTGCGCGCCGACATGAACGCGCGCGACTACCACCGCTACAAGACCGAGGCGATGCAGGCCGTGCTGGAGTCCTACCGGCGCCTGCGCGCGCAATACCGCGCCATCATCGTCGAAGGCGCCGGCAGCCCGGCCGAGATCAACCTGCGCGCGCGCGACATCGCCAACATGGGTTTTGCCGAGGCGGTCGACTGCCCGGTGATCATCGTCGCCGACATTGATCGCGGCGGCGTCTTCGCCCACCTGACCGGCACGCTGGACTGTCTCTCGCAAAGCGAGCGCGACCGCGTAGTCGGCTTTGTCATCAACCGTTTTCGCGGCGACATCGGCCTGCTGCAACCCGGCCTGGACTGGCTGGAACAAAAAACCGGCAAGCCGGTGCTGGCGGTGCTGCCTTACCTGCACGGCCTGCACCTGGATGCCGAGGATGCCGTGGCCGCCACGCAAAGCGTGCGCGGTCATTTTCGCGTGGTGGTGCCGGTGTTGCCGCGCATCAGCAACCACACCGACTTCGACGCGCTGCGCGCGCATCCGGACGTCGACCTCCAATTCATCGGCCCCGGCCAGCCGATCCCGCCGGCCGACCTGATCATCCTGCCCGGCAGCAAGAACACCCGCGGCGACCTCAACTGGTTGAAGGAGCAGGGCTGGCCCGAGGCGATTCGCCGGCATCTCCGCTACGGCGGCAAGCTGATCGGCATCTGCGGCGGCTTCCAGATGCTGGGCGAGGGCGTGGACGACCCGCACGGCGTGGAAGGCGCGCCGGGCGCCAGCGAGGGGCTGGGCCTGCTGGCCATGCGCACCGAACTCACGCGCGACAAGCAACTGCTGCAAGTCAGCGGCCGTTGCGCCTTCGGCAGCGGCGACGCAGCCGTGAGCGGCTACGAGATCCATATGGGCGTGTCGCGCGGCGCGGCACTGGCGCGGCCGGCCTTTGTCATCGACGGCCGCAACGAGGGCGCGCAGTCGGCGGACGGCCAGATCCTCGGCAGCTATCTGCACGGCATGTTCGACACGCCCCAGGCCTTCTCGGCATTGCTGGCCTGGGCAGGGCTGGGCGCAGTGGATGCGGTGGACCTGGACAGCTTGCGCGAGGCCAGCCTGGAGCGGCTGGCCGATGCGACGGCGCCGCTGTATCAGGCATTGAAAGGGCTGGAGACCCGGTTTGCGCGCTGAAGGTGTTGTGCCGGTGAAGCGTGGCTCGAGCGATCGCCTGGGTTCGGCTCTGGTGCGTGCCGATGTCGGGGTGGCGTATCGTCGGGTGGCCCCGGTTAATGTTCACTGACGTCTGCCATCGGTCATGAAATGACCGTTGAGCAGCCTGATATCCAGATTTCGAGGGAGGATCAACAGATGGGTTTTTCCGTTTCGTGGCTGGCGATTCCGGTCACTGCAAAAGACAGCGCACTCGCCACTCTTGGCTTTGTCGAGACGAACGAGCGGGAGTGGTTGCCGGAATCTTCATTGGTCGGCGCCTCGCTGCCAACCGGATGGTACGTGGTCTGCTTCGACCATCCCAGTCCTGCCGCCCTGAAACCGGAATCCCTTCGCTTGCTCTCCCGGCAGGCGACCGTAGTCGCTTGCCAGGTCGAAGAGCACGCCATGGTAAGCACCGCCGCCTGCTGGTCGGACGGGAAGGAGCAATGGTTCGTTGTACACGATGCGGAGGATGGGCCGACGAACCTCGAGGTCATGGGGAGCCCGCCCGCGGCCCTGGAGGAAATCCGTCTGGCGAAATTGCGCCTGCAAGAAAGCCAACGCAATGTCGATCATGTCTTCGATGTTCCGCTGGCGTTGGCGGAGTCGCTGGTTGGATTCAGGCATGATGCGGCATTTGACGACAGCGAAGAGGGGATGTTTGCTGTTCTTGCTCGTGGTCGGGGTGTATAGGGAGAGCCAGGGTCTGCTTCTGACCAGGAACCGAGGTGCTTGCAGGCTAGCGCGTACGCAGATGGCAGCTGCCTTATTGGTACTTATCGACATTCAGATAGCTTCCATGGCCGTCAGTCAGAGATGTATCCAGTGCCCTGGATGAATTCGCGCCTCGACTTTCAGCGCGGCTCAGCGCCGAGGTAGTCGAATCGCGTAAGCAGAGACGAATCCCGAAACAGATGTTCCTGGATCTGAGGGGGCTGGGATATGAAGGGGCGTATGCCCGCGTGGCAGCCTGAGAGAGGCAATGGAAGGCGGGGCAAACGGAGAGGTCAATTCTGCGAGAAATCAACAGACAAGCGGCATATATTGATTACTTTGGGATGTTATTGCCCATTGGCTCCTATCTGCTGCGGGCGCTAGCGCGTCCGGCAGTGTAGCGCGCCTTTCAGACCGAGCAACTGACTCAGCCCTGGCTGTGACGCCGCGGGCGGTCCGCGCCGGACCTGACAGTCATCCCTGACCGTCATCCCTTGCGCGTCGGTTTCCTGCTGGTCCAGTCAGCGTCACGGAAGCGTCATATTTGTTCGCTATGCTAGCGGCCTTCGGTTACGCGGGTTGCGTAACCGCTTCCCCCAACCCCAGCCATGCGTCACCGTTAATGCCGAAAAAGCTCATGTTCGGGGTCGCCGCATGGGGCGCAACCGGCCTGGTCTTGCTGGCGTTGCAAAGCCCCGTCCAGGGAGCACCGCCGGCGCCGGGGAAGCCAGCGCGTCCGTCACCTCGCGAGGCCATAGCGACCATGCGGTTTGATATTCCGATCCAGCCTCTGTCGGAAGCCTTGAATGCTTTCGACGAAGCGACCGGCCTGTATGGCCTGTACACAGCGGACGCCATTGCCGGCCGCATATCGGGCGAGGTGCGCGGCAACTATACGGCGCAGGCTGCGCTGCAGCGCTTGCTGGCGCCGACCGAACTGAGTAGTTATTTCACCGCCGCCGACGCCTACGTGCTGGAGCGTGCGGCTGCCGCCCAGCCTGCGGCGCAGCCGGAACCTGCCGGCCAGCCCGAGGATGATTTCCAGGACCTGTTGCAAGCCGCCGTGCGCGCGGCGTTCTGCCGCAATCCGCTGATCGCGCCCGGCAGCTATCGGGTCGCGCTCAGCCTGCGCGTTTCCGCCGCCGGGCGGGTAGAGCAGGCGCGCCTGCTGGACACCACCGGTAGCCCTGCGCGCGATGCCGGCATCATCCAGACCCTGCGTGAACTCCGGCTGGCGCGCGGTCCGACCGATGCCGGCCAGCCCTTCATCCTGCTGATCCTGCCGCGGGCGCAGGCCGCCGTCGCCGATTGCGAGGCCTCACCATGAGCGACTCCGGATTCAAGGGCTTGCGCGACTTGCTCACCCGCAGCTATGCCGACCTGAAGCGGCGCCTGACCTTGCAGTTGGGCAATGCCGACCTCGCCAGCGATGCGCTGCAAGACATCTGGGTGCGCCTGGAAACCCATAAGGACACGCCCGAGCCGGTCCAGCATCCGCTGAGCTATCTGATGCGCATGGCCACCAATTCGGCGCTGGACAAGATCCGCAGCGAGAAGCGCTTCCTTCGTGGCGAGGAGGTGGAGCTGATCTTCGAGAGCATGTCCGATCCCGCGCCCGGTCCCGAGCAGGTCAGCCAGGCGCGCTCCGAAAGCGAGCGCCTGCTGCTGGCGATGGAACAGATGCCGGCCCGCCAGCGCCGGGTGCTCACGCTGATCCGGGTCGACGAGATGTCACGCCAGGAAGTAGCGGATTATCTGGGCATTTCGGTCAGCCTGGTGGACCGGGAGCTGAAGCGCGCCCATGAGTTCATCGTCGAAAAGATGCGCTGATTGCAAGATTACGTAAAGACCGTGTGGGAACGGGCGTCGAGAAACGTCTAAGTAAAGTGTAGGAAGGAAAACCCTGATCCATGGAAGAGGCGAGCGTCCCGCAAGCAGCACCCCAGTACTCCGTCGAGTCCGGCCTTGAAGGCCAGGCCCGCGCATGGGTACGCCTGCTCGCCTCGGGCCAGGCGCGCCGGGAAGACGCGCGCCGGCTGGAGCGCTGGTGCGCCATCAGCCCCCAGCACGCACAGGCGTTCAAGCGCGAAGCCGGCTTGTGGCGCCAGCTGGGACATGCGGCCGAGCGGACCAGTGCCGGCGACGCGGAGCTGGCGGCCATCCGTCGCGCCGCCGCCCAGGCCAGGCTGGCACCGCCGCGCGCGCGCCTGTCGCGTCGCGCCTTTATCGGCGGCGCGGTGGCCGCGTCGGCCGCGGCCGCGGGCGTCATGGTAGTACATCCGCCGCTGGCATTGTGGCCCTCGCTGGCCGCGCTGCAGGCCGACTACCGCACCGGCATCGGTCAGCAGCTGCAAGTGGCGCTGGCGCCTGACGTGGATCTGCAACTCAACACCCGCAGCAGCGTCGCCGTGCGCGCGCGCGAAGGCGCGACCGTCGGCATCGACCTGATCGATGGCGAAGTTGCGGTGAACACGACGCGGCCATTCTCGGTCAGCGTCGGCAGCGGCCTGATCGACACAGCATATTCCCGCTTTGAAGTGCGTCGCCTGAACGGCGAAGTCTGCGTCACCTGTATGGAAGGGCAAGTCGGCGTCAGCGTCGCCGGCCGCCGCCAGGTGCTGGTTGCCAATGAGCAGCTGGAGTTCGGCGGGACCGGCGCGCCGGTGCTGGGCCGCATCGATGCGCAAGCGCGGTCGGACTGGCTGCGCGGCGTGATCAACTTCCGCCAGACCGCGCTGGTCGAGGTGGTCAGCGAGATCAACCGCTATCGTCCGGGACGGCTGGTGCTGATGGCCGACGCGCTGCTGCAAAAGCCGGTCAGCGGACGCTTCCGCATCGACGAGATGGACAAGGCAATCGGCCAGATCCAGCGCCTGTTCCGTCTGAGCGCGACGACCTTGCCAGGCGGGATCGTGATCCTGGCCTGATGACGGGCATCGGTTGCCGGATATCGGGTATTGAACAAGCGCCGCGGCGCGATCTGCAAAAAGCTGTATAGGTTTTCTCATCGAGGTTCGTCTAGGAGGAGGGACAGCCGGCCAGGCCGGTTGCCATCGACCAACGTTGATCCGAACAGACATCAAGAGAACCTTCATGCCGCCTCTTCACGAAGCCCGTTACCCGTCATCGTCTTCCTCCCGCCAGCACGCCGCCCATGCATTTTGTCTTGTCTCGTCTGCCCCCACCTGGCAGCACCGGCCGGTTGCCCGCGCCGTCGCCATGCTGCTGGCGGCCGGCGCCACGGGGGCGGCCATGCCAGGCGCGCAGGCGCAGCAGGCCTTCAGCCCTGCCTGGTTCGCCAGCAAGGGCGCGATGCAGAACAGCGCGGCGGCCACCGGCTACCTGCCCAACGGCACGCGGGCGGCGCTGCTGACCAATCCGGCACAGCAACAGCAGCAAGCCAATGCGCAGCTGCAGCGTTCCATCAATAACCTCTCGACGTTGGCGCGCGGCATCGCGGCCCAGCAGGCGGCGCAGGAAGCGGCGCGACAGGCGGCCTTGGCCAATGGAAGCAGCGTGCCGGATGGTCTGGCCGAGGGCGGACTGAAGGTCGATACCAATTCCCTGACGCGCGGCTGGATCAACGCCAATACGCCCGCGCAAAGCGCCGCCAACGGCAGAACCACGGTCACCGTGCAGCAGATCGCCGACAAGGCCATCCTGAACTGGGAGACCTTCAATGTCGGCAAGAATACCATCCTGAATTTTGCGCAGGATGCCAACTGGGCCGTACTCAACCGCATCAACGATCCGTTAATGCGGCCCAGCCAGATCCAGGGGCAGATCAATGCGCCCGGCACGGTGATGATCGCCAACCGCAACGGTATTGTGTTCGCCGGCAGCAGCCAGATCGATGTGCGCAATCTGGTCGCGGCCGCGGCCAGGATCACGGACGACCAGTTCCGCAATCGCGGCCTGTATGTGGATGCCAGCGGCACCGCTCCCTCGTTCACCGACGCCAACGGCAAGCTGATCGTGGAAGCGGGGGCCAGGATCACCACCGCGCAATCGACCTCCGTCACGCAGGGCGGCGGCTACGTGCTGCTGCTGGGCAGCGAAACCAGCAACGCAGGACGGATCGCCACTCCCGGCGGGCAGACGGTGCTGGCCGCGGGCGACAGTTTTACCATCCGCAAGGGCATCGGTAGCGACGGTAACCAGGGGTCGAGTACCGCCGGCAATGAAGTATCGACCAGCCGCAGCAACGCCAGCGGCGTGGTGAACAACAGCGGCCTGATCGTGGCCAACACCGGCGACATCACATTGACCGGACACCAGGTGATCCAGGCTGGCGCGGTCGTGTCGACCAGCTCGACCGCCAAGCGCGGCACGATCCATCTGTCCACGCGCGCCAGCGACGTCGAAGGCAGCGTGACGCTGGCGCCAGACTCGGTGACGGGAATCGTGCCCGACGGCAGCGAGGTGACGGCGCTGGACAGCCAGCGCGAGGCGCTGGTGCGCAATGGCGCCGGGTTGTACAACCAGAGTAGCGGCGTATATGACAACCTGAGCACGTTGGCCGACCGCAAGGATCTTTCACGCATCGAGATCGTCAGCGGTAAGACCGTGCAATTCCAGGGCGGCTCGACCACGCTGGCCACCGGCGGCGAGATAGTGGTGACGGCGACCCGGCGCACGCTGGTGGACGCGGGCGCGACGCTGGACGTCTCGGGCGCGGTAGGTGTGAAGCTGGCGATGAATAGCAACACGGTGGCTGTGAACGTGCAAGGCAACGAACAGCGCGACGCGCCGGTGAACCGTGACAGCAAGACGCTCAACAACCTGAACGTGTGGGTGGACCGACGCGATCTGGTACTGGTGCCGGCCGGCACGAACGGTTACGCGGCGGATCGCTGGTACACGGCAGGGGGCTTGCTGGAAGTGAGCGGCTACCTGGGCACGAGCGCGCGCGGCGGCGGCGAATGGATGGCGCAAGGCGGCACGGTGACGGTGAGCGGAGGCGATCTCGTGACGCGTGCCGGTTCCAGCATCAATCTCTCGGGCGGGACGCTGGACGTGGCGTCAGGAATGTTGCGCCAGAGCTGGATCAAGGGCAGCGACGGCCGCTTGTACAACGTGAACACGGCGCCGGGCGATCTGCTCTACGCAGGGGTGTACCGTGGCTTTGAAGTGATGCATGCGCGCTGGGGCGACAAGACAACGGAGTACTACTACAACCCGCTGATCGCGCCGCAACAACGCTATGAAGACGGTTATACGGTGGGGCGCGACGCCGGACGGCTGGTGGTGTCAACACGCAATGCGGCGCTGGAGGGGACGCTGGTGTCGGAAACCTACCAGGGGCCGCGGCAGACGAAGGCGGCGCAGGCGGGACTGGAAGGCTACCAGCAATTGCAATACGCGGCGGCGCGGCGCGCGCAACTGATTGTGGGGCAATACCTGCCGGTGTACGACAGCAAGGCAGGCGGTCTGCGCTACACGTTCAATCCGCTGTTCGACAGCGTGACGGTGGGAGCTGGCGCGAGCGTGGCCGGCGGCATCGGGTTGGACGAAGCGGTGGCCGGGGATCGGGCGGGCCAGCTATTGCTCGACGGTGGCTTGCTCAATGCGGCACAACTGGGCGCGGTGAGGCTGGCGGGCAAGAAGAGCGTGACGGTGAGCAGCTCGCTGCGGTTGGCCGATGGCGGCGAGGCGGTGCTGTTCGCGCCGCTGGTGGATGTGGCGGCCGACATCGTGGCCCATGGCGGCACGATCCGGGGCGGCAACGTGTTGCGCCAGATCCGCGATAACGGGGTCACGCTCGATCAGGGCCTGGACCCCGCCGGCGGTAACGGCGCGGGCGTCATCTTGCACGCCGGCGCCAGGCTGGACGCCACCGGCCGCATGGTCGACCTGCGCGGCGAAGGCGATCCCGGCTTGCAAGCCTATATCGATGGCGGCACGGTGAGCCTGCGTTCTACCGACAGCGTGACGCTGGCCGCCGGTTCGGTCATCGATGTTTCCTCAGGGGCGACGCTGCAGGGCGACGGCACCGTCCGCGGCGGCAAGGGCGGTTCAGTACAACTGGGAACGGGCCTGGCGGGTACCGTGGTGACCGCCAACCCGGCGGGGACGCTGACCCTCGACGGCACGATCCGCGGTTATGGCGTCAAGGGGGGCGGCAAGCTGGACATCGAATCGGCCAGCGCGGTCGTCATCGGCGGCAAGGCGGTGCCGGTCGAAGGCGTGCTGGAAGCAGGCAAGTCGGCGCTGGTCGGGCTGGTGCTGAAGGAAGACTATCAGGTGCGGGCCGGCGATATCCTGCCGGTCGATTACAAATACCTCAGCGATATTGCGCCGCCAGGTTATACGCTGGTGGGCGCTGAAGTGGCCACCGGTAGGGATAGCCCCTGGTATGACCTGCCCGACGACTGGGTGCTCCCGGTGCCGACAGAGTGGGGTAGAAATTCCGTGCAGTCGTCTACCGGTCAGGTGTGGGACGCAGATATTGGAACACGGCCGGGCAGTGTGGTCATCCCAAAAAACACGCGCATCCAACTGATTAGTATCTATGGCGCCTATTTTGCCGGTTTCACGATACCGGCCAGGCTCTTTCCCAACGGGATGAAACTCAAGGAGCCCAGGACGTTCACGACGCCTGCCGGCCAGCCCGCGACTGTCGATTTCACGATCGCCGCTGGCACGGCGCTGGCGGCCGGGGCGCAATTGACGCGTACCGTGGCGGTGGCCAAGACCACCAACCTCGACGTGGATCTGTTTGCGAGCGGCTTTTCCAGCTATAGCGTGCGCGGCTATCAGGGATTGATGGTGGCGCCGGGCGTGGCGCTGGATGTGAGGATGCCGGTGCTGCAGGCCGATGCGCAGGCGCCCGCCGGCACGGATGGCAATGCCTTGTCGGTCTGGCAGCCCGAACTGTACCAGCCGCAGATGCTTAACCGCAGCATCAAGCAGCGTCAGGGTGCGAGCCTGACGCTGGCGGCCGGTATCGCCGATATCGGTGGCAGCGGCGATTTGACCATCGGCCGCGATGCGGCGTTGCGCGTCGATCCGGGGCAGTCGATCACGCTGGCGGCGCGCGGCGGCCTGAGCGTGGATGGGCTGTTGCAGGCCAAGAGCGGCAGCATCAGCGTGCAAGGACCGCAGACAACGGGCGACAAGTCGATCGAAGACGGCGGCAACGTGGGCGACTCCCGACCCGGCAGCCGCGCCATCGAACTGAGCGCGCATGCGGTACTGGACGCGTCGGCGGCCAGCTATGTCGCCACCGATGCCCGGGGACGGCCGTTCGGCATCGTCGCCGATGGCGGTAGTGTCGCTATCGGCGGCATCCTGGTCGAGAGCAAGGCGCGCGCGCTGGCGGCGGACAGTTTCGTGGTGGTGCGCGAGGGTGCGCTGGTGGATGTGTCGGGTACTGCGGCGCGGTTCGATATCGATGGTACGGGCGTGCGCACCATCGCCAGCAATGGCGGCAGTATCCAGCTGTTGTCGGCGCGCGGCATTTATCTGGACGGGAGCCTGCGCGCCGGCGCGGGCGCGGCGGGATCAGGCGCGGCCGGCGGCACCCTGACGGTGGCGCTGGATGCGCCCAATTACCTTAAGAACCCAGCACCAAACGGCACCGTGATGGCGCCGCGCGAGCTGACGCTGGTGCAGCAAAAGAGCGCGGGCGCTTCCGATGCCGGCGGCCTGCAATATGGTCATGGCCTGCTCGGGGTGAATCAGGTGCGGGACGGTGGTTTTTCCTCGCTGGTACTGCACAGCAACGGCCTGCTCAGTTTTAACGATAATCTGAACCTGTCGCTGGATAGGGAGCTGCGCGTCTATGCCGGTGCGCTGACCCTGGCATCCGGCGTCAATCGCCGCATCGATGTCGCGCTCAACGCACCGTATGTACTGCTCAGCGGCAGCAACGATCAAGGTGCGGCAAGCGATAACTACCTGCGGCCTTCCTATCAAGGCGGCCTGACCTCGCTCGACTCCCAGGCGGTGCTCAATGTCAGCGGCATGCTGATCGATATCAAGGACAAGGTCGTGCTTGGCACCAACACGACCATGAGCGGCAATACGGTAGAGCGGCCTGGCTTCGGCCAGCTCAACCTGGTCAGCCAGGGAGATATCCGCTTCACCTACGGTACGACCACCAGTCAGATCAACCCCGTGAGCACGCTGACTTCGCGCGGCGACATCCTGCTGCGCGCGGCGCAGGTCTATCCGGCCACGGGCACGTTTGCCGAGGTGAGTGCCGGCGTGATCGATCGCTATAACTACCGGCCGGACAGCAAGCTGGTGCTGGAACGCTACGATCCGGGCGCACCGGATCCGGCCATGCCTTACGCGATGTTTGGCAGCCTGAAGCTGGGGGCCACGTCCATCGAACAGGGGGGCGTGCTGCGCGCTCCGCTCGGTACCTTGAACATCGGCACCAATTCCCAGACCTCCGGCGGCACGGGCGGCTCGACGACCAGCATCACCTTCAAGCCGGGCAGCCTGACCTCGGTCAGCGCAGCGGGGCTCACACTGCCCTATGGCGGCACCTCGGACGGGGTGAATTACCTTTACCGGGGCAATAACGTCGAGTTCAAGGGAGTGGGCGGCCTCGGCGTGATGTACCTGGACAGCCGGGTGGTCACGGTCGCGGCTGGCGCCCGCCTCGATCTGTCGGGCGGCGGCGAGGTGCGCGGCGCCGGCTTCGTCTCTGGACGCGGTGGTTCCACCGATGCGCGCCTGGCGCCGCTGATGCAGCTAACCGACAAGGGTTTCAGCCTGCCGGGTCTGGCGACCAATCCGGTCTATGCCATCGTGCCGGGCTATGCGTCGGCCTATGCGCCGGCCGATGCTGCCAGCGCGCTCGACCCGCGCATCGGACAGCAGGTCACCATCGGCAGCCACCAGATCCCCGGCTTGGCGGCGGGCACATATACCTTGCTCCCGTCGAACTATGCGCTGCTGCCGGGCGCGTTCAGGGTCGAGTTCAATGGCGCGCTTACCGGCCCGGCCGGTGGACAGGCGCTGGCCATGCGCAACGGTTCGTGGACCGTCGCCGGCGCGCTCAGCACTGCCAATACCGCCTTGGCCGAGAATATGACGCGCGCCCTGATCGTCACGCCGGGTGATGTGCTGCGCCGCTATGCGCAATACAACGAGACCGGCTACAGCGAGTTCGCGCTGCGCCAGGCGGCGCTGGCCGGAACGGTGCGGCCGATGCTGCCGGCCGATGCCCGGAACCTGTTCATCGCCCTGGAGTCGTCCCCTGACAGCAGCCTGTCGTTGCAGGGCAATGTCGATTTCACTCCCGCGCCCGGCGGCCAGGGCGGTATGGCCAGCATCAAGATGCGCGGCTATAACGCGGGCAAGATCGAGATCCTGGCTGACGGCGCGGCGCGCACACCCGCCTTTGACGGATTGTCTCTGTATGCCCGCGATCTGAACGCGTTGAACGCGGGCCGTCTGGTCGTGGGCGGCAGCCTGGGCTCCACCTACGGCAGACGCGGCGGTGTGGACGCCAGCAACTACATCGATATCACCGGCAGCATGGACTCCATCGTCTTGCGTCAGGGTGCCTTGCTGCGCGTGCCGGACGTGTTTCTGATAACCGACAATCCCGCCGGAAGCATCACCATCGAGGCCGGTGCTGGCATCAATACCATCGGGTTGGGCCGCGGTCCTTACGATTCGCTGGACGGTTATGTGTACCGCCCGGGAACGATGAGCGTACTGGCCCTTTCAAATGGCGTGATCAATACGCTGGCCCCCCAGCCCGATTCCTCCGGGCGCGGCAGCGGGGCCATCCTGCTGGGCGTTTGCGGCGTCACCTGCAACGGCACCACCCAGCTTTATTCCGAAGGCAGCTTGTTGCTGGCGACCCGGCGTGACTTCCAGCTGACCGACGCGGTGCGTTACGGCACGCGCAACCTGATGCTGGCGGCCGGTTCGCTCAATGCCGGCAGCGCCGCCGACCTGGCGGCTGCGGCGGCGCGCGGGGCATTGACGCCGGGCCTGACCATCGACCAGCAGGTGCTCTCCCGCCTGCTGCGCGGCGATACCGCTTACGGCGCGCCGGCGCTGGAACGGCTGATCCTGACGGCGGCCGACTCGGTCAACCTGTTCGGCAATGTCAGCCTGTCCACCATCGATCCCGCGACCGGCCGTTCGTCGCTGGCCAATCTGGTGTTGACCACGCCTGCCATCTACGGCGTCGGCGCGCCCGGAGAACTGGCCGAGATCCGCACCGGCAAGCTGACCTGGGCCGGCCAGGGAACGGTCGCGCCCGCTCCGATCACGGGCGGCCGCGGCAGCGGCGCCGGTCGCCTGGTGCTCAGCGCCGACGTGATCGAGCTTGGCTACGATACCAGCGCATTGCCGACCGGTCTGGATAACTTCGGCCGCACCATCCTCGGCTTTGCCGATGTAGCGCTGAACGCCAACGAACGCATCACCGCCAGTTTCAAGGGTTCGCTGTCGGTCTACCAGTCGCAGACGGCCGGCGCCAACGGTCCGCAATACCAGGGCGGCAATCTCAGCCTGCAAGCGCCCTTGATCACCGGCACGGGCGGTTCGGTCAACGCCATCACCGCCGGCGGCGCGCTGCAACTGAGCGCGCCGGCCAGCGGACGCGCCGATCCCGCCGCCGTGCGCGTGGACACCGGCGCCGAACTGAAACTGAGCGGCAACACGGTCAGCATCGATACCACCGTCGCGCTGCCCAGCGGCAAGCTGACGGTCAGCGCCGATGGCGACATCCGCCTGGGCGATAACGCGTGGCTCGATCTGGGCGGGCGCGAGATCAGGCTGTTCGACGTCAGCCGCTATTCCTGGGGCGGCGAGCTGAGCTTGCAGAGCAGCGCCGGCGGCATCCGCCAGGCGGGGGCTGCGGTGATCGACCTGTCGGCCCGCAACAATAACGCCGGCCAGTTGAATCTCATTGCGATGGGCGGGACGGTCGATATGCAAGGCACGCTGCGCGGCGACGCGTCCGGTCGCTACGACGCCGGCGGCACGCTGGTGCCGTATCGCGCCGGTTCGATTGACGTGCGCGCGCTGGCGCTGGGCGGCGCCAGCCTGAGCGAGGGGTTTGCTGGCTTGAACGACAGGCTCAACGCGGGCGGCGTCAGCGGCGAGCGCAGCTTCCAGTTCAAGCAGGGTGATCTGGTCATCGGCAACGAACTGAAGGCCAATCGCATCAACGTTTCGCTCGATGGCGGCCAACTGGTGGTCAACGGCGTGGTCGATGCCTCGGGCGAAAAGGTCGGCAGCATCCGGCTGGCGGCGGCCAATGGCCTGACGCTGGCGGCCGGGGCGGTGCTCGATGCGCATGGCAGCATGTTGCGCGTGGACAGCTACGGCAAGATCATCGACAGCCCTAACCGCGCCACCGTGCAGCTAGACGCCGGTAACGGCACGCTAACGTTACAAGGCGGTTCCCGTATCGACCTGCGCCATGGCACGGCATTGAACGGCGGTGACGGCAACAACCGCGGTACGCTGGATCTGTTCGCCGCACGTGTGGGCAATACAGGCAGCGTGACCGATGCCAACGCCGCCACCTTCGGCGACATTGCGATCGATGCACGCGGCGCCATCGATATCCAGGGAGCGCGTTCGATTGCTGTTTATGGCCGCCAACGCTACAGCGATGCGGCCCATGGCACCGATCCGGCCGCCAGCGGCCGTCCGTACCAGGTGATCGACCAGGCCTATCTCGACGCCAGGCATGCGCAGGCGACCGCCTTCATCGATAACGCGCTGGCCAACGGCAATCTCCTCAATAACAAGCTGGCGGGCCTGAACAATGCGGCCTACCGCCAGGCGCTGCATCTGCGTCCGGCCATCGAGATCGTCAGCGCCACGCCGCAAGGCGACCTGGTGGTGCAGGGCGATCTGGATCTGTCCGGCCTGCGTTACAACAGTCTCAACCCGGGTACGCCCAAGACCGGCGTTTATGGTTCGGGTGAAGTGGGTATGCTGACGCTGCGCGCCGGTGGCGACCTTTCGATCTACGGCAGCATCAACGACGGCTTCGCGCCGCCGCCTGATACGCCCGATGACGGCGGCTGGGCACTCACGCCGGGCGTGCAGAAGTTCGGCGGCGACGTGGTGGTGCCGATTGCCGGGATCACCCTGCTGGACGGTACCGTCTATCCGACCGGCAAGACCCTGAACTACGCCATCACGGTGCGTAACGTCACCTTGCCGATGGGTACCGTGCTGCCGTCGGCGATCACGCTGGACCGCGACCTGGCCTTGCCGGCTGGCAGCGTGCTCGCCGCCGATGTGCGCGCCGCCAACGGTAGCGTGCTGCTGGCAGCCGGCAGCGTGGTCGGCGCGGCCGGACTTACGGTGCCGGCCGGAGCGCAACTGCTGGCCGGCGTCCGCCTGCCGGTGCCATTGACTAGCGCCACGCTGACCTGGCCCAAAGGCGCGCCCTTGCCTGTGGACATGACGCAGAGCGGATCGCTGACCTTGCCAGTGGGCGCGCTGATCGCGGCGGGCACCAATGTGAAGCTCAACGCGGGCGTCGATTCGATCAACCTGAGGCCGGCCGATGCCAATGGCCGCCAGGCCAGGAACTGGGCGGTGGCGCAGATGCTGCCGGAAGGATCGCAATCCTGGAGCCTGGGCGTGGTGGCCGGCGCCGACACCGGCGCGGCCGATACGCGCGCCCGCAATACCATCGGCCGCGGCGATCTGGTGCTGGCCGATACCCACTATGGCATCAAGACGATTCCCGGCGGGACCTTGAGCGTGCTCAACGCCGACGGCGTAGCCCTTCTTACCGGAACCCATGGCTTGCCCATGGGGGTAAGCCGCCCATCCGATCTGATCGGCAAGACTATGGCCCAGATCATCGCGCTCTACGGCGTCACCGACTGGAGCGATTTCATCTTCGGACCGATCACGGCCGATTTCTGGGACCCGGCGCAGGGCAATATCCAGCTGGGCCTGACGCTGCGAGGGGCGGGAGAGATACTGAGCGCGGCAGGCAGCCTGCCCAATGGCATGACCGACGTCAGCCAGTTGGTTGGCAAGACCGAGTCCGAGCTGGTGGAGCTCTATACGCCACTGGGTGCAAGCAGTTGGGCCGATTTCGGGTTGGCGGACTTCTGGAAGCTGGCCAGCGGCAATGGCAGCCAGATCATCCGGGTACCAAGCGTCGCCCCCAAGACGGTGGCCTATAGCGTGTTGCGCACCGGCACCGGCGATCTGAGCCTGGCGGCGGGCGGCAACTTCTCGATGCTCTCGCCCTATGGCGTGTATACCGCCGGCACCCAGCGCAGCCTGGGCAATGCGGCGCTCGATGCCAGCTTCAACCAGGCGCGCGGCCGTATCGACGGCAGCAAGGTGCTGGGCGGAGCCGGCGGCGACAGCGCCGCCGACTATGAAGCGTTGGTCAGTGGCGGCGCGCGACAGTACCGGGCGTGGTATCCGGACGGCGGCGGCAACCTGAACCTGGATGTCGGCGGCAATCTCACCGGCGATTCCTGGGCCGCCAGCAAGGAAGTGTTCTGGGCCAGCAGCAGCGTCGGCAACTGGCTGTGGCGGCAGGGCACCGGCGGCACGCCGGGCGTGGCCGAGGTGCCGACCGCATGGTGGATCAACTTCGGCACCTACATGTACAACCAGGCGGCCGTCGGCATGCCCCAGTACTGGCCGACGGTGGTGGGCTTTACCGGCCTGGGCACGCTGGGCGGCGGCAATGCCAGCATCCGGGTCGGCGGCGATGCCAGCACGGTTTCGCTGCGTTCCACGACTGATATAGGCGATCCCACCACCGCGCGCAGCCAGGGCGTGGTGCTGGCGGTCGGCAGCAGCGGTCGCGTGCTGGCCGACGGCAGTCTGGCGCTGACCGGTGGCGGCGACCTCGACGTGCGCCTGGGCGGCGGCTGGAACAGCCATATCGAGGCGCGGGTGCCGCGTACCGGCCTGGCGCAGGCGCAGTCACATGAACTGTACGGTGCGCTGGTCGGCCTGCGCGGCGCGCTTTCACTGAGCGCCGGCCAGATCGGCACCATCGAACGGATCTACGGTCCGGGGCAGGATGCACGTGACCTGCGCACTTCCAATCCGTATATTCCCAGTCTCACCAGGAGCACCGGCGGCGTATTGGTGATGGCTGGCGACAGCGGCATGGATGTCGCCAGCCGGGGCGACCTGGTGCTGGGCGGGACCGGCAATGCCGGTCTGGTGAACACGCCCAATACCGTGGCCTTCAGCGCGACCAATGGCAACGGCGAGCGCGGAATGAGTTGGTTCAGCCTGTGGAGCGACCATACCGCGCTGCGCGCCTTCAGCGCCGGCGGCGACATGGCCTTCGACACCCGTCCCTCCGAGACCAATGCCAAGATCGGTACGTACAACTGGGATTACACCAGCAACGGCGGTTGGTTCATGCTGCCGGGCGAGGTCAGCGCGGTGGCGGGCGTGGGCAGCATCTACTATGGCCAGTCGCTGGCGTATCGCCACGCCGGCAACGCCACGCAATGGGAGACCGGGGGGCTGCTGCTGGCGCCGCAAGGCAAACGCAATGTCGAGCTTCTGGCCGGCAATGCACTGTACGGCGGGGGTTATCCGATCGCCGTGTCCGGCGCGGACGGCGCGGTCATGGCCACCATCTGGCATCCCGGCTTCTTCGGCACCGATAACACCAGTCTCCCGCTGGCAAGCAACGTCAGCGTGGACGCGCCCTATGCCGATGTCGGCGTCTATCCCTTGCTGGCTTTTGGCGTCGGCAATATCGGTGCCACCGCCGGCATCGCCGGTCACGCTGTTGCGCCGTCGCGCTTCTATGCCGGGCGGGGCGATATCGTCGGTCTTCAAAGTGGTGCGACGATGCGCTATTTCGGTAGTCGTGGCGGCCAGACCGACTATATCGGCGCCGGTCCGGTGGCGATCCGCGCCGGGCGCGACATCGTCTATACCGGCACCCGCATGGATGAGGAACTGACCCGCTTCGGCTGGGTCAGCGGCGATGCCAGCGACAACGCCATGGCGGCGGGCAACTTGCTGCTCAATAGTCATGCCAACGACGTGTCGGTGCTCCAGGCCGGACGCGACATCCTGTACGCCAACGTCACCGTCGCCGGGCCGGGGACGCTTGAAGTGTCGGCTGGACGCAATATCGTCCAGTACGACCGTTCCTCCATCACCAGCATCGGTCCGGTGGTGCGTGGCGATTCCCGGCCGGGCGCCAGCATCGCGGTGCAGGCCGGCCTGGGCGATGCCGGCATCAGCAGCGGCTATTCTGGCTTGCTGGCGCGCTACCTGAACCCGGCCAACCTGGCGCAAGGCGGCACGCCGCTGGCCGACCAGCCAGGCAAGGTGGCCAAGACCTATGGTGCCGAGCTATCGGCGTGGCTGGGCGAGCGCTTCGGTTTCAGCGGCACGGCGGAGCAGGCCTTGGCCTACTTCAACGCCCTGGCGCCGGAACAGCAGCGTATCTTCGCGCGCCAGATCTACTTTGCCGAACTGCGTGCGGGCGGGCGCGAGTACAACGACGCGAGCAGCCCACGTTATGGCAGCTACCTGCGCGGCCGCAACGCCATCGCGGCGATGTTCCCGGCCACGGAGTATCAGGGCGACCTGCTGATGTACGGCGCGTCGGGCATCCACACCGACGTGGGCGGCGATATCCAGATCCTCACCCCGGGCGGCGCGCAGACCTTCGGCGTGGAGGGTATTGCTCCGCCTTCCACGGCGGGCTTGATCACGCGCGGCAGGGGCGACATCTCGCTGTATTCGCAAGGTAGCATCCTGCTGGGACAGAGCCGCATCATGACCACCTTCGGCGGCGGCATCATGGCATGGTCGGCGCAAGGCGACATCAACGCGGGGCGGGGCGCCAAGACCACCGTCGTCTATACGCCGCCGCGGCGCGTGTATGACAACGTGGGTGATGTCACGATGTCGCCGCAGGTGCCGTCCGCCGGCGCGGGCATCGCCACGCTGGCGCCGATCGCGGAGGTGCCCCCGGGCGACGTCGATCTGATCGCGCCCTTGGGCACCATCGATGCCGGCGAGGCGGGCATCCGGGTGTCGGGCAACATCAACGTTGCTGCGCTGCAGATCGTCAATGCGGCCAACATCCAGGTGCAGGGCAAGTCCACCGGCTTGCCGGTGATCGCGGCGGTGAACATCGGCGCGCTGACCAATGCCAGCGCGGCGGCCAGTTCGGCGGCGATGGCGGCGCAGGATGCGGTGTCGCGCGAACGGGCGGCGGCAAGGCAGAACCTGCCGTCGGTGTTCACGGTGCGGGTGCTGGGCTTCGGGGCCGACGGCACGGCGGCACCGGAGGGCCGTCCGGCAACGTCCGGGGCCGGCCATGACAGCGGTAGCGCGATCCAGGTGCTGGGCCAGGGTAATCTGAACGCGGTGCAGCGCAATCGCCTGACCGATACCGAGCGGCGCAACCTGGGCCGTTGACCGGCCGGGCACGTGGGGGCATGGACGGAAAGGCGCCGTCCACGCGCTCGCGGCGCGCAATACGCGGAAAAACTGTCATTTCGGGGTCATCCATTACGGCTATGCTACTTGCCTGTCCCGGCCTGGGTCGAGTGGGTAACGATGAAGATAATTACGAGATCGATGCTTGCTTCTGTTGCCTCTCTTGCGACCGGGCAAGCCGCCGTGCGCGGTATCTTGACGGCGGCCGGTTTGTCCGTCTGCCTGGCGGCTCCTGCCGCCCAGGCCCAGACGGCCGCGCCCGACGTATTGCAGGCGGTGCGCCCGCCAGTGGCGCGTCCAGAGCCTGACTTCACTCGCCTGGTCAAGGCCAGCGGCAATACCGTGGTCAACATCGGAGTGGCGCGTGAGGCATTGCAGCGCCGCCAGAACGGTGCCTTGCCGCAGGATCGCGTCGATGAAAGCACGCTGGGCTCAGGCTTCATCGTCGGTGCCGACGGTTATATCCTGACCAACGCCCACGTGGTCGCGCGCGGCAGCGCCATCAGCGTCAAGCTGAACGATCGCCGCGAATTCAAGGCGCGCCTGTTGGGCATCGATTCCATTTCCGACGTCGCTCTGCTGAAGATCGACGCCACCGGGTTGCCGGTGATCCGCATTGGCGATCCGGCTCGCATCGAGGTTGGCGAGTGGGTGCTGGCTATCGGCGCACCTTACGGTTTCAGCAATTCGGTGACCGCGGGCATCGTCAGCGCCAAGGGGCGCACCTTGCCGGGCGCGGACTACATGCCCTTCCTGCAGACCGATGTGCCGATCAATCCAGGCAATTCGGGCGGGCCGCTATTCAACATGCGCGGCGAGGTGATCGGCATCAATTCACGGATCTATAGCAACAGCGGTGGTTATCAGGGGCTGTCGTTTGCCATTCCCATTGACGTCGCCATGCGCATCAAGGAGCAGTTGCAGGCCAAGGGCTACGTGACGCGCGGGCGCATCGGCGTGGTGGTGCAGGAGGTGAGCCAGGCGCTGGCCCAATCCTTCGGTCTGCCCAAGCCGGCCGGCGCGCTGGTGAGCTATGTCGCGCCCTACGGCGCTGCTGCGCGGGGCGGGCTGCAGCCGGGCGACGTGATCTTGAAGGTGGATCGCCGCGACGTGGTGCAGTCGGCCGATGCGCTCAGCTATGTGGCCGACCGCACGCCCGGCGAGCGGGTGACGGTCCAGATCTGGCGCAGCCGCGCGCTGCAGACGCTGGACATGTCGGTCGATGCCTCCGAGACCGCGGCGCTGGCGGCACCGCAGCAGCAGGCGCAGCCCGAGATTCCACTGGGCATGACGGTGCGTTCGCTGCAGCCCCAGGAACGCACGCTGTTCAAGGTGGACGGTGGGCTGTTGGTAGAGCGCGTCAACCTCACGGCGTCGCGCACCGGTGTGAAGGTGGGCGATGTTGTCCTGGCGCTCAATGGGCAAAGCGTCTCCACCATCGAGGGCTTGCTGGATGTGATCCGTCAGACCGGCGGCAGTTCGGCATTGCTGGTGCAGCGCGGGACGACGCGGCTATTCGTTCCGCTGGAGCTGCCCAAGCCAGTGCACGAGGAAACCCAGACCGAGCTCGATCCGTGAGGCCGGCGCATGCCTGCCGATGGTGCCGCGAAGATGTCAATCGGTACTAGGGACCATTCACCTTCATCTCCTCGGTTGTCATAAATCATGACTCGAAGATGTCTACAGAAGGCTGGCCGGTCCAGTTGATTTCTTCGTGTTGATTTGCTCGCAGAATTGAGGCTCTCCATTTTTCCCACCTTCCGAAGGCTGCCACGCAGTCATGCGACCCTTCATATCCCAGCCCCCTTAAGTTCAGGAAGATCTGTCTCAGGGTTCGTCTCTGCTTGCGTGATTTGACTGCCTCGGCGCTGAGCCAGGCTGAACGGCGACACGCAATTCACATCGGTTTCCATCTGAACGGTCTGATTCAAAAACCGTTCTCCAAAAGAAAAATCCCGGCGCACGGCCGGGATTGTTTTTGGTGGGGAGGGCGGGCTCAGGCCAGCGCTTCCTTGGCTGCTTCCTCAGGCGTCAGGCCGTCGTAGAAGAGGTCGGTGAACCACTCTACCTGCTCCTCGATATGTTCCTGGGCCTGGTCGAGCGTCGCGCCGCCCTTGACCAGGAACTGTTCGACCTCGGTGCACCATTGGATCAGCGCTTCGGTTTCGGGATCCAGCTTTTCTTTCTTTGGCATGATGATTCCTTGCTCTCGGGTACAAATGTCCGGATGGACCCGTCAAGGATAAGCCAAAGCGGGAATGTACGCGAAACTATCGCGGCTTCATCGATCAATGCCTTGTCATTGCAACAATCCGCTTCCGGGTGGCGCCAGGCCGCTGGCCAGCACCGCCGCTGCCGAGCGCGTTTCCACGCCCAGTTTCACGAAGATGTGCTCCAGGTGCTTGTTCACCGTGCGCGGGCTCATGCCGAGGATGTCGGCGATGTCGCGGTTGGTCTTGCCTTTGCCCAGCCACATCAGCACGTCGTTCTCGCGCGGGGTGAGGCGATAGTCGTCGAGCGAGGAAGGCGAGGTGTCGTCGGCGCCCGCCGGCGCTGCGGCAGCGTGCTGTTTTTCTTCCAGCAGCAGGGTGATGCCGTGGCCTTGCCCGGCGGCGGAGACGGCGATGCTGAGCTCGGCGTCGCCGCGTCTTGCCACCAGCGGCGCGATGCCGTCGACGCTGCCGCCGCCCTGGCGCTGGCGCGCCAGGCCTTCGTTGAGCCAGCTTTGTACGGCCAGCGGCAGCTTGTGGCCGGACGATGCGCCGGCCACAGCCGGGAAATATTTCTCCAGCCACAGCGATGCCTTGCTGGTCTGCCACAGCGGCAGGCCGTTGCCGCCCATCACGATGGCCGCATGGGAGGCATGTTCGAGCGCGCCGCGCGCCTGCGACATCATGCGCGCGGTGCGGATGTGCGCGCCGATGCGCGCCACCACTTCCTGCGGCCGGATCGGCTTGGTGACGTAGTCGATGCCGCCGACCTCGAAGCCGCGCACCACATGCTCGGTCTCCGAGAGGCCGGTCATGAACACTACCGGCACATGGCTCACGCTCTTGATCAGCTTGATGCGGCGACAGGTCTCGAAACCGTCGATGCCGGGCATCATGGCGTCCAGCAGGATCAGGTCGGGCGTGACGCAGTCCAGGCGCTCCAGCGCGCTGACGCCGTCGGTGGCGACCAGTACGATGTGGCCGCTCTCGTCGAGCGTGTCCGACAGCATGGCCAGGTTGTCGGGCATGTCGTCGACGATGAGCACCACGTGCCTATCGAACGTCGTTGAGATCATGGCGGATCATCTCCTTGATGCGGGTCACATATTCGTTGAGGCGGAATTGCCTGACCAGTTGGCGCAGCTCGGTGGTGAAAGGCAGGTAGGCAGGATTTTGCCGTTCCATGTCGTCGAGCTGGCGCAGGATTTCCTTGGCGTAGCCGATTGCGCCCAGCTCCAGCAGGGCGCGCAGCTTCTTTTGCGCGGGCACCAGCATCAGCGGCTGTTCGGCCGGCGCGGGGGCGGCAGGCGCACTGGCTGCGGCAGCGTTGACCCAGTCCAGTTTGAGCTGTTGCTTGATCTTCGCCAGCAGTTCGCTGTAGGAGACCGGCTTGACGACGAAGTCGTTGTAGAGCGGCGTTTCGCTGCGCTCCAGCAGGTTCTCGAAGGCGTCGGCCGAGACGAAGATCACCGGCAGCTGCGCCAGCCCGCGTGCGCGGATGGCGCGGGCCACCGACCAGCCGTCCATCAGCGGCATGGCGATGTCGAGCAGCACCAGGTCGGGAACGCCGCGCGCGAGCTCCTCCATGCAAGCGATGCCGCTGTCGGCCTCGGTCACGGCGAAGCCCAGCGGCAACAGCATCTCCCGCAGCAGGCGCCGCTGCGAGGCCTGGTCGTCGACCACCAGCACGCGTCGCGCCGGGCCGGTGTATCCGCACATCTGGTCTTCCAGCTTCAGGCGCGGGCGCGGCACGTTGACTTCCGGCAGGTAGAGCTTCAGATGGAAGCTGCTGCCGCTGCCGACCTGGCTCTGCACCGACAATTCGCCGCCCATGATGTGGGTGAGCATGCGGCTGATGGCCAGGCCCAGTCCGGTGCCGATGTCTTCGCGCAGGTTGGCCGCGCTGCTGCGTTCGAAGGGCAGGAAGATGCGTTCCAGGTCGTCGTCGGCGATGCCGATGCCGGTGTCGATGATGTCGAACCAGGCGATCTCGCGCGCGTAGCGCACGCGCACCGTGACGCCACCGCGGTCGGTGAACTTGACGGCGTTGCCCAGCAGGTTGATCAGGATCTGGCGCAGGCGCTTCTGGTCGGCATGCACGATCTGCGGGATACGGCCGGTCTTTTCGAAGCGAAAGCTCAGGCCCTTTTGCTCGGCCTGTGGCGCGAACATGCCCTCGATCTGCTCCAGCAATCCCGACAGCGCCACTTCGTCGGACGCCAGGCGCATCTTGCCGGCCTCGATCTTGGCGATGTCGAGCAGACCGTCGATCAGGCTCAGCAGGTGCTCGCCGCTGCGGCGGATGATGGCGATGGCTTCCTTGCGTGCCGGCGGAATGGTGGCGTCAACGTGCAGGATCTGCGCGTAGCCGAGGATGCTGTTCAACGGCGTGCGCAGTTCGTGGCTCATGCCGGCCACGAAACGGCTCTTGGCGAGGTTGGCCGATTCCGCCGCCTCCTTGGCGCGCTGCAGTTCGGCGTCGGTCTGCTTGTGCGCTTCGATCTCCTGCAGCAGCAGATTGGTCTGGCGTTCCGACTCCTCCTGCGCCACGGCCCGGCTCTCATTGGTCAACACCAGCCACCACGACGCCACGCCCAGCAGTACCAGCAACGTGCAGAACAGCTTGATGAAGATGCCACGAATGGAGTCCGGTCCGCCCGGCGCGGCGCCGGAGATATCGGCCATCTGCTGGAAGTACAGCATCCACAGCACGATCGCCAGGCCGCCGGCCAGCACGCCGAACACGATCAGGTAGTGCCCGATGCGGGTATTGAGCTTGAGCGAGAAGCGCGCCGGAAGCAGGCTGCGCAGGGTCTGGAACAGCTGATTGGGCAGGCGCGCGGCCGGCGTCTTGCAGCGGTCGTTGCAGCGCGCATCCAGCGAGCAGCACAGCGAGCAGATGGTGCCCTGGTAGGCCGGGCAATGCGCCATGTCGGGCGTTTCGAAATGGTTGCCGCAGATTACGCACTCCAGTTGCCCATGTACGTGGCTGTGGCCTGAGAGCGTGTCGCGGCGGGCGATGTAGTAGCGACTCTTGGTCGCGACGGCGATCAGCGGCGCGCACAGCAGCGCCGTACCCAGTGCGATGAAGGGCGCCATTGCCGCCGCCGTCCTGCCCAGTGCGCCCGACATCGCCACGGCCGAGAGAATGGAGGCGATCGCCATCGAGCCCACGCCGACCGGGTTGACGTCGTACAGGTGGGCGCGCTTGAACTCGATGTGGCGCGGGCTCAGCTTGAGTGGCTTGTTGATCACCAGGTCCGACACCACCGCGCCTATCCATGAGATCGCCACCAGGCTGTACAGCGCCAGCACGTGCTCGAGCGCGTTGAACACGCCCAGCTCCATCAGCAGCACCGCGATCAGCACATTGAACACCAGCCATACCACGCGCCCCGGATGGCTGTGCGTCACCCGCGCAAAGAAGTTGGACCAGGCCAGCGAGCCGGCATAGGCGTTGGTGACGTTGATCTTGATCTGCGACACCACCACGAACAGCACCACCGCGCCCAGCGCCAGCGCCGGGTTGGAGAAGACGTACTGGTAGCCGATCAGGTACATCTGGGTCGGCTCCACCGCCTTCGCCATCGGCACTTCATGCTGGATCGCGAGAAAGGCCAGCAGCGCGCCGCCCAGCATCTTGGCGCCGCCCAGCAGGATCCAGCCGGGGCCGGCCAGCAGCAATGCGGTCCACCAGCGGCCGCGATTGGCGGCGGTCTTCTCCGGCAGGAAGCGCAGGAAGTCGACCTGTTCCCCGATCTGCGCAATCAGCGAGAAAGCCACCGTTGCGGCCGCGCCGAACAGCAGCAGGTTGAATGAGCTGCCTTCCTCGGCGCGGCCGGCGAAGGTGATCAGGTTGGCCAGGGCGTCCGGCTCCTTGTGCAGCACGCAGATATAAGGCAGCGCCAGCAGCACGATCCACAGCGACTGCGTCCACATCTGCAGGCGGTTGATCAGCGTGATGCCGTAGGCCACCATCGGGATGATGATCAGCGAGCACAGCACATAGCCGTAGACCAGCGGCAGGCCGAAGTAGATCTCGATGGCCTGGGCCATGATCGCCGCTTCCAGCGCGAAGAAGATGAAGGTGAAGGTGGCGTAGATCAGCGACGTGATGGTCGAGCCGATGTAGCCGAAGCCGGCGCCGCGCGTGAGCAGGTCCATGTCCACGCCGTAGCGGGCGGCGTAATAGCTGATCGGCAGGCCGGTCAGGAAGAACAGCACCACCACGCAGGCGATCGCCCAGAAGGTGTTGGTGAAACCATAACTCAGGGTGATGGCGCCGCTGATGGCCTCCAGCGCGAGGAAGGAGGTCGCGCCCAGCGCCGTGTTGGCCAGGCGGAACTCCGACCAGCGCCGGAACGAGCGCGGGGTATAGCGCAGCGCGTAGTCTTCCAGCGTCTCGTTGGCGACCCAGGTGTTGTAGTCGCGCCGGACTTTGACGATGCGTTGTGTGGCGGGGTTGGTCACATAGTGCTCGCGTTGTTGTCGTTTTCCATCTGGCCGGGCGCGGCAATTGCGGCGGTTGCCGCAGCGCCGCTCCCATTCTGCGGGACAGCATCTGCGCAAGGCCGCGCTTGCTGCGCCTCTTGCAAGCAATTTTCAAACCAATCGGCGGGCGACGGCATACGTCAAATGACGTATGCCGCCACTCCCTTTTTCCGCGGTTTCACCAAAACGCGGCGGGCAGGCGGCTTGCGAACCCCTTGTCCGGTGCGCTCGCCGGTGCGCGCTGCACCAACAGGACGCCGCGCGTGTGCAAAACGTGTGCGTCCGGCCTGCCGCGTAACGGCCGGGCCGTTACGTCAAACAACGTATTGTTGCGCCGCATCGCCAAACCTATTCTTCGTCCCAGAACGAAAGGCAATGCGGTGCCGGCGAGCGCAGAGGGAGAACAGCTCGCATGCCTGCACGCAGCCTGCACTCGTTTCGACCGACCCGTTTTGTGTGCATGCGCGGCCGGTCCGGCAAGGCCACGATCGCTTCCTACAACGTCCAACAAAGCCTCGAAAGGAGTACCGCATGTCGCACCGTTCCTCTTCCCGACCGCCTTCGTCCCAACGCCGCAAGATGCTGGCGGGCCTGGCCGCCGGTGCGGTTGCCGCCGCGCTGCCGGGCCTGGCCTCGGCGCAGCAGTTCCCGACCGCCAAGGTCAACACCACCAAGCTGGCCATCACCGACACGGAAGTCACCGTCGGCCAGTTGCATTCGGCCACCGGCACCATGGCCATCAGCGAAACCGGCTCGATCCAGGCCGAGCGCCTGGCGATCGACCAGATCAATTCGATGGGCGGCATCCTCGGCCGCAAGATCAAGATCATCCAGGAAGACGGCGCCAGCGACTGGCCGACCTTCGCCGAAAAGGCCAAGAAGCTGCTGGAGAACGACCGCGTCGCGGCCGTCTTCGGCTGCTGGACCTCGGCCTCGCGCAAGGCGGTGCTGCCGGTGTTCGAGAAGGACAACGGCCTGCTGTACTACCCGACCTTCTATGAAGGCCTGGAGCAGTCCAAGAACGTGTTCTATACCGGGCAGGAGGCGACGCAGCAGGTGCTGGCCGGGCTGAACTGGGTGGCCAAGGAAAAGAAGGCCAAGACCTTCTTCCTGGTCGGCTCCGACTACATCTGGCCGCGCACTTCCAACAAGATCGCGCGCAAGCACATCGAGAACGTGTTGAAGGGCTCGGTGGTGGGTGAGGAGTACTACCCGCTGGGCAACACCCAGTTCGGTTCGCTGATCAACAAGATCAAGCTGAAGAAGCCCGACGTCATCTTCGCCGACGTGGTCGGCGGCAGCAACGTGGCCTTCTACAAGCAGTTGAAGGCCGCCGGCGTCACCGCCAAGACCCAGAACCTGCTCACCATCTCGGTGACCGAGGATGAAATGCTGGGCATCGGCGGTGAGAACGTCGAGGGCTTCTTCGCCTCGATGAAATATTTCCAGAGCCTGGACAACGCCAACAACAAGAAATTCGTGGCTGAATTCAAGGCCAAGTTCGGCGCCAATTCGGTCATCGGCGACGTCACCCAGGCCGCCTACCTCGGCCCCTGGCTGTGGAAGGCAGCGGTCGAGAAGGCCGGCAGCTTCGACGTCGACAAGGTGGTGGCGGCTTCGCCCGGCATCGAGCTGAAGACCGCGCCGGAAGGCTACGTCAAGGTCCACGAGAACCACCACCTGTGGAGCAAGACCCGCATCGGCGAGGCGCAGAAGGATGGCCAGTTCAAGGTCATCTACGAGTCCGACCTGATCGAGCCGAATCCTTTCCCCAAGGGCTATCAATAAGCCTGTACGGCCATGGCATCCCCCAGTCTTGTTGGTGGCGTTCGCGTTCCCGGCCTTAGTGGCCGGGCGACGGACGACGCTGGATCCCGGCCTGCGCCGGGATGACGGAGGTGGGGCCGCGGCCATCGATCCGAGCAGCAAAGCGGCGGCGCCTGTTGTGACATGCGGGCGTTGCCGCCCCTCGGCTTGCCGGTGCGTGAGCCCGGCTTTTTTCGCTCCATCCTTCATCGCCCACGGCGGGAGTCAACATGGTTTCTCTATCCGAATTCGGCGCCATCTTCGCCATGCAGGGCTTCAACGGCCTCTCGGTGTTCTGCGTCCTGCTGCTGATGGCGCTGGGCCTGGCCATCATCTTCGGCCAGATGGGCGTGATCAACATGGCGCATGGCGAGTTCCTCACCATCGGCGCCTACATCACCTACCTGCTGTCGCACCTGACCACGACCTATGCGCCGGCGCTGCAGCCGTTCTACTTCTTCGCGGCGGTAGTGCTGTCCTTCGCGGTGGCCTATGGTGTGGGCTATCTCACCGAGCTGCTGCTGATCAGCCGCCTCTACAAGCGCCCGCTGGACACGCTGCTGGCGACCTGGGGCCTGTCGCTGGCGATGCAGCAGACCTTCCGTTCCATCTTCGGCGCCAAGGAAGTCAGCGCCACCTTGCCGGACTGGCTGCTGGGCTCGTTCAAGCCCACCGATGCCATCGACATCCCGATCAACGGCCTGTTCATGATGGGCCTGACGGTGCTGCTGACCGGCGCTATCTTCGTCCTGCTGTTTCGCTCGCGCTGGGGGCTGCAGGTGCGCGCCACCATGCAGAACCGGGTCATGAGCGGGGCGGTGGGCATCAATACCCGCAAGGTCGACCGCACCACCTTCGCGCTCGGCTGCGGCGTGGCGGGCGTGGCCGGGGCGGCATTCACCACGATCGGTTCGACCGGTCCCACCAGCGGCTCGCTGTACATCGTCGACACCTTCCTGGTGGTGGTGTTCGGCGGCGCGCAGAGCCTGATCGGCACCATCGCCTCGGCCTTCTCGATCGCCCAGACGCAATCCACGGCCGAGTTCTTCCTGACCGGCTCGATGGCCAAGGTGCTCACGCTGTCGGCGGTGATCCTGATCCTGATGCTGCGTCCGCAGGGGCTGTTCTCCAGCAAGGTGCGCAAGTGATGCCGGCGCCGGCGGTTTCTTCCCGACTTTCCCTCCGCGAGGTTCGACAATGAATGCAGCGTATGAAAAATTATTGGGCGGCAGGTCCGGGTTGATCGGACTGGCGGTGATGGCGGCCCTGTTGCTGGTAGTGTTCCCGCTGGCGCTGGACATGTTCCGCCTCAACCTGGTGGGCAAGTATCTGTCCTACGCCTTCGTCGCTGTCGGCCTGGTGCTGTGCTGGGGCTACGGCGGCATCCTGAGCCTGGGGCAGGGCGTGTTCTTCGGCGTCGGCGGCTATTGCATGGCGATGTTCCTGAAGCTGGAGGCGTCCGACCCGGTCAGCACCAAGATCCAGTCCACGCCAGGCATTCCCGACTTCATGGACTGGAACCAGCTGACCGAGTTGCCGGCCATGTGGCAGCCGTTCCACAGCTTCGGCTTCACCGTGCTGGCGGTGCTGGCGGTGCCTACGCTGCTGGCCTTCCTGATCGGCCTGGCGATGTTCAAGCGGCGCGTGGGGGATGTCTATTTTTCCATCGTCACGCAGGCCATCGCGGCGATCCTGTCGATCCTGATCATCGGCCAGCAGGGCCTGACCGGCGGCGTCAACGGCATCACCGACCTCAAGACTTTGATGGGCTGGGACATCCGCACCGACAGCGCCAAGCTGATCCTGTACTTCGTCAATGCCGGCCTGCTGTTCGGCTGCATCCTGCTGGGCCGCTACATCCTGTCCTCCAAGCTCGGCCGCCTGCTGGTGGCAATGCGCGACAAGGAGGAGCGGGTGCGCTTCTCCGGCTACGACGTGGCCAGCTTCAAGGTGTTCGTGTTCTGCGTCGCAGCCATGTTCTCGGCCATCGGCGGCGCCATGTTCACGCTGCAGGTGGGCTTCATGTCGCCGTCCTTCGTGGGCATCGTGCCCTCCATCGAGATGGTGATCTACGCCGCGGTGGGCGGGCGCATGTCGCTGCTGGGGGCGGTCTACGGCACGCTGCTGGTGAACTTCGGCAAGACCTACTTCTCCGAGACCTTCCCTGAACTGTGGCTGTTCCTGATGGGCGGCCTGTTCATTGCGGTCGTCATGTATTTCCCCAACGGGCTGGCCGGGTTGTACCAGGCCCAGGGCAAGCGGCTGATGGCGCGCTTGCGCAGCAAGCCGGCGGCCGAGCCGGAGCCGGTCAGGCCCAAGGCGGCTTCGTCCAGGCCGGCCGTAACCGAAACCACTCGCGACGGCATCGAGCCCGGCGCCACCCTGGAGGCCAGCAAATGAGCGACGCACCCATCGGATTCGAGTCGGACGCCCACCCGGTGCTGGCGATCGAAGACCTCACCGTTTCCTTCGACGGCTTCAAGGCGGTCGACAAGCTGAACCTGTACGTGCAGCGCAATGAGGTGCGCGTGGTGATCGGGCCCAACGGCGCCGGCAAGACCACGGTGCTGGACCTGATCTGCGGCAAGACGCGCGCCACTTCGGGCAGCATCCGCTTCAATGACCACGAATTGACCAGGATGAGCGAGCACGCCATCGTGCGCGCCGGCGTCGGGCGCAAGTTCCAGACGCCGTCGATCTACGAGAACCTCTCGGTGTTCGAGAACCTGGAGATGTCGTTTCCGCGCGGCCGCAAGGTGTTCGGCGCGCTGACCTTCAAACGCTCGCCGGACGTGGTGGAGCGGGTGGAGTCGGTAGCCGCCGAGATCTTCCTGGACGAGTTCCTGCATACCCAGGCCGACCTGCTCTCGCACGGTCAGAAGCAGTGGCTGGAGATCGGCATGCTGCTGATGCAGGATCCGGAGCTGCTGATGCTCGACGAGCCGGTGGCCGGCATGAGCGTCTCCGAACGCGAGAAGACCGCGCAACTGCTGGGACGCATCAGCCAGGGGCGCTCGGTGGTGGTGATCGAGCACGACATGGATTTCGTCAAGAGCATCGCGCACAAGGTCACGGTGTTGCACCAGGGAAAGATCCTGGCCGAGGGCAGCATGGACAAGGTGCAGTCCGACCCCAAGGTCATCGACGTCTATCTCGGCCACTAACGGGAGTGGCTGGAAAAACGCCGCTGGACTGCGTTGCTGCCTCCTTGCCGTGCTCATGCACTGTCTGCGTCGGCGCGCCTTGCCAGCGACGTTTTGCCAGCCACTCTGAGAATATTTGAGGAGAGCTTCATGTTCAAAGTCTCGCAACTCGCCTCCGGCTACGGTCAGAGCGCGGTCATCCACGACATCAACCTGTCGGTGGCGAAGGAGGAAATCGTCGCCGTCATGGGCCGCAACGGCATGGGCAAGACCACGCTGTTCAAGACCCTGATGGGCATTTTGCCGCTGCGCGGCGGCAGCATCAGTATCGACGGCGTCGAGCTGGGCGGCATGGAAAGCCACCAGCGCGTGGCGCGCGGCGTGGCCTATGTGCCGCAGGGGCGCATGATCTTTCCCGGCATGACGGTGCTGGAAAACATCCAGACCGGCCTCGGGCCGGCCGCGCGCGGCAAGGTGCCAGACGAACTCTACGCGCTGTTCCCGGTGCTCTACGACATGCGCACCCGCAAGGGCGGCAACCTCTCCGGCGGGCAGCAGCAGCAGCTGGCCATCGCCCGCGCGCTGGCGACCAATCCGCGCGTGCTGCTGCTGGACGAGCCGACCGAAGGCATCCAGCCCTCCATCATCAAGGACATTGCGCGCAGCCTGAAGGAGATCCGCAAGATCCGCGAGCTGACCATCATCGTCTCGGAGCAGGTGCTCAGCTTCACGCTGGAGATCGCCGACCGCTTCCTGGTGATCGACAAGGGCCGCTTCGTCTACGAAGACACGCGCGACCACGTCGATGCGCCGACCATCAGCAAGTACCTGTCCGTATAAGCGAATTCTTTACCGCAGCTTTTGCAAAGGAGTGAAACCATGAGGCATGGAGACATATCGAGCAGCAAGGATGCCGTCGGCGTGGCGGTGGTCAACTACAAGATGCCGCGCCTGCACAATCGCAGCGAAGTGCTGGACAACGCCAGGAAGATCGCCGCCATGCTGGTGGGCATGAAGCAGGGCCTGCCTGGGCTGGACCTGGTCGTGTTCCCCGAGTATTCCACCCACGGGATCATGTACGACGAGGCCGAGATGTATGAGACCGCCGCCGCCGTGCCGGGAGATGAGACCCGCATATTCTCCGAGGCTTGCCGCATCGCCGGCGTGTGGGGCGTGTTCTCGCTGACCGGCGAGCGCCATGAAGAGCATCCACGCAAGGCGCCATACAACACGCTGGTGCTGATCAACGACCAGGGCGAGATCGTGCAGAAGTACCGCAAGATCATGCCGTGGACGCCGATCGAGGGCTGGTATCCGGGCGACGCCACCTATGTCTGCGACGGCCCCAAGGGCTTGAAGATCAGCCTGATCATCTGCGACGACGGTAACTATCCAGAGATCTGGCGCGACTGCGCCATGAAGGGCGCCGAACTGATCGTGCGCTGCCAGGGCTACATGTATCCGGCCAAAGAGCAGCAGGTGTTGGTGGCCAAGGCGATGGCGTGGATGAACAACGTCTACGTCGCTGTCGCCAACGCGGCTGGCTTTGACGGCGTGTATTCCTATTTCGGCCATTCGGCCATCGTCGGCTTCGACGGTCGCACGCTGGGCGAATGCGGCACCGAGGAAATGGGCATCCAGTACGCCGAGCTGTCGGTGGGCGCAATCCGCGACGCGCGCCGCAACTGGCAGTCGCAGAACCATCTCTTCAAGCTGCTGCACCGCGGCTACACCGGCAAGATCAATTCCGGCGAATCGCCGGCCGGCGTGGCCGACTGCCCGTTCGACTTCTACAAGACATGGGTCACCGACCCACAGGGCGCGCGCGAGCAGGCCGAGGCCATCACGCGCCGGAGCGCCGGCACGCCGGAGTGCCCGGTGCCGGGCATTCCAGCCCAATGAGCCTGCCGGCAGGTGCACAGCACACCAGAAGCAGCAACACCACGAACCACACCCCCAAGGAGATCGCATGCAAAACTTCAAGATCAAGCCCGGCGTACCGCTGGCAGAGCAGCCTGAACTCGGACACAACCGCTGGCACCCGGACCTGCCGTTCCTGGCGTCGGTCAAGCCGGGAGAATCGATACTGATCGAATCGCTGGATTTCCTCGACGCCCAGATCAAGGACGCCGATGACGTCTCCGATGTCAAAAATGTCGACCTGACGCGCGCCCATCCGTTGACCGGCCCGTTCCACGTCGAAGGCGCCGAACCGGGCGACCTGCTGGTGATCGACCTGCTGGACATCAAGCCGGTGACGCCGGTCGGTTTCTCCGGCGTGTTCGCCAAGGAGAACGGCGGCGGTTTCCTGGCCGACTACTTCCCCGAGGCCGACAAGGCGATCTGGGACCTGAAAGGTCTGTACGCCACTTCGCGCCACATTCCCGGCGTGCGTATCGCCGGCCTGACTCACCCGGGGCTGATGGGTTGCCTGCCGTCGCATGACCTGCTGGCCGAATGGAACCGCCGGGAGGCGCCGCTGGCGGCCAAGGGCCTTGCCAAGCCGCCCGATCCGGGCACCGCGGTGCTGCGCGGCCTGACCGGCGCCAAGTTCGACGAGATGGCCAAGATCGCGGCGCGTACCGTGCCTCCACGCGAGCATGGCGGCAACACCGACATCAAGGATCTGTCGGCCGGTACGCGTATCTTCTTCCCGGTGTACGTGAAGGGCGCCGGCTTCTCGATGGGCGACCTGCATTTCTCGCAAGGCGACGGCGAGATCGGTTTCTGCGGCGCCATCGAGATGGATGGGGTGAGCCACGTCGGCTTCGACCTGATCAAGGGTGGCATGGCGAAGTACAACATCACTTCGCCGATCTTCATGCCCAGCATCGTCAAGCCGCATTATGAGCAGTGGCTGACGTTCGAAGGCATCAGCGTCGAGAACGGCACCAACTACTACCTGGACGCCACGGTGGCTTACCGCCAGGCCTGCCTGAAGGCGATCGACTACCTGACCCACTTCGGCTACACCGGCAGCCAGGCCTACATGCTGCTCACCGCCGCTCCGGTGGAAGGGCGCATCGGCGGCATCGTCGACATCCCCAACTGCGCCTGCACGGTGGCCTTGCCGACCTCGATCTTCGACCAGGACATCACCCCCAAGGGCATGCTCAACGACGACTCCTACTGGGGGCGCAAGCGCTAGCGCCGACATGGCCGCCCGCGGATCCGGCGAACCGGATTCGCGGCGACCGTGGTTCATTTCCGCAACGACATAAGGAGAGGCAAATGCCCCTGTACGATATCCGCTGCAGCCACTGCGAAGGCATCTTTGAGAAGTTCCTCAGCATGCAGGCGCTGCATGGCGAGGTGGCTTGTCCTTATTGCAAGCAGGAGACTGCAGCCGCGCCCTTGTTGACGGGCGGGCGAGTGGGCTTGCAGGTGAGGGAACGCTGGCGGCCGCGCAATGGCGCCGAGCAACTGGCCGGGCAGGGCGCCGCCGGCCCGGGCGCGCACGCGGGCGCGGCGCGCAGCAGCGTGCTGCACAACTGCAAGGGACACAGCTGCAGCATCTGCGCGACCTGAGCGGGCGCGGTGCTCAGGCCAGCCTTGCGATCAGAAGGGCCAGCCCGATCACGCACAGCAGGCCGACGAATGCCACCAGCTCGAATTCGGGAAAGCCTTGCCGGGCGTGTCGGCGCAAGTGGTCCAGGCGCGGATAGCGGCCCAGCGTGAGCACCTTCAGCGCCACGTTGCCGATGGCATAGAACACGGTGTAGAAGAGCAGGCTGCGCAGCAGCGCGCCGAAGCATCCGAAGAGCGCCTCCATCGGCCGCCTCCTTATTCCAGCATGGCGTCCAGTCCGGCCGACAATTCCTTCAGCGCCGGCATCGCCAGGTCCGCCTTGTCTGCCGCATGCTTGACCAGCAACGGCGTCCAGGCCGGATCCACGCCCAGTTTCTTGGCCACCTGCGCCGGATAGCAGGCGCGCGCGGCGTCATCGTCGAGCTTCAGGACTTCCACGCGGGCGATCCATGCGCCCAAGAGCACCCAGGCGGCGGCGCGGTCGAGCTTGCCGGTGGCCATGGGATCGGGGATGTCGCGCAGGGCCGAGGCCAGCGCGTCGGGGAAATTCCAGATCTTCGCCAGCTCGGCCGAGACGTCGGCGTAGTGGAAGCCCCAGCGTTCCTTTTCCTTGTCGGCGCGGGCGGCGTCGAGCACATTGACCTGCTTGTCCAGCGGCGCCACCTCGGCCGCCGCCACCACGTGCAGCTGCAGCTGGCCGATGCCGTGCATCATGCCGACCGTGAAGACGGCGTCGCCGTTGTCCTGGCCATGGTCGCCGGCGTGCATGGCCAGCCAGCGCGCGGCCACCGCGGTGTAGAGGTTGTAGCGCCAGAACTGCGGCAGGTCCATGCCCTTGGTGTTCTTGAAGGCGGCCACCATGCCGTTGCCCAGCACCAGGTTGCGCACCATCACGAAACCCAGCATGCGCAGCGCATCGTCGACCGTGCCGACGGTGCGCGAGACGTGGAAGAAAGCGGAGTTGGCCAGCCGCAGCAGCTTGGCCGAGAGCGCCGGGTCGGCGGCGATCTGGCGCGCGATGTCGGCGGAGGAGACGTCTTCGGAATTGAAGCTGGCAATCAGTTGCTGGACCACCTTCGGTACGGTCGGCAACTTGCCGGGTTGGTCGACCAGGCTCTTGAGCTCCATGAAGATTCCTCCGTGCAATTGTTTTATGGTCAATACCGGGAAATGCGGTTCCATTGTCGCAGAGATCGTGCGATTTGCCGTGGCCTTTCTCCGTATCATGGAGCTGACCAACATCCCTGGGAGGGAGCACATGGCAAGCCGCAAGAAACCCGCCGACCACGTCGCCGAGCACGCCGCCGAAGCCGCAACCGCGCAGCAGGCGGGCGCCGGATGGGGCGACGTCAACGCCTACCTGACCGATTCCATGCAGCGCACCTTCCTGTTCCTGGATACGCTGTTGGATCGCGGCAACGATTATCTCGAGCACCTGGAGCAGGGCACGCCGCCGCTGTTGAAATTCGATCATGAGCTGGTGGTGGACGGCCACGACCTGCCGCAGCCGTGCAATTACGCGTTGCTGCGCCTGCAGCCGCCGCCGGGCCTGCCGGTCGATCCGCAGGCGCGGCCGGTGGTGGTGGTCGATCCGCGCGCGGGCCATGGCCCGGGCATCGGCGGCTTCAAGTTCGACTCCGAGGTGGGCATGGCGATGAAGGCCGGCCATACCGTGTATTTCGTCACCTTCCGGCCCGAGCCGGAGGACGGCCAGACGCTGACCTCGGTGATGGATGCCGAGGCCAGCTTCCTGGAAGAAGTGATCCGCCGCCACCCGCAGTGCAAGGCCAAGCCGGTGGTGATCGGCAACTGCCAGGCCGGCTGGGCGATGATGACGCTGGACGCGGTGCGCCCCGAGCTCTTCGGCCCGCTGATGATGGTGGGCGCGCCGGCCTCCTACTGGGCCGGCAGCTCGACCCTGAACCCGATGCGCTACAGCGGCGCCACGCTGGGCGGGACCTGGCTGGCCTCGCTGGCGGCCGACCTCGGCGCCGACCGTTTCGACGGCGCCTACCTGGTGGAGAACTTCGAGAAACTCAATCCCGCCAACACCTTCTGGAACAAGTACTACAACCTCTGGTCCTCGGTCGACACCGAGGCGCCGCGCTTCCTCGAGTTCGAGCGCTGGTGGGGCGGCTTCTTCCGCATGACCGGGGCCGAGATCGAGTCCATCACCGAGAACCTGTTCGTCGGCAACAAGCTGGCGCGCGGCGAACTGATGGTCAAGGGCGCGCCGGTCAACCTGCGCGACATCACCTCGCCCATCGTGGTGTTCGCCTCCTGGGGCGACAACATCACGCCGCCGCCGCAGGCGCTGAACTGGATCATCGACGCCTGGGGCGACGAGCGCGCCATCGCCGCCGCCGGCCGCACCATCATCTACGTGCTGCACGAGAGCGTGGGCCACCTGGGCATCTTCGTGGGCGGTTCGGTGGCGCTGAAGGAGCACGACCAGCTGGTGAGCTCGCTGGACGTGATCGAAAGCCTGCCGCCCGGCCTCTACGAGATGAAACTCGAGCGCAAGGACGGCAAGGAAACCCAGCGCTGGGATGAACTGGAGCCGGGCGACTACACCGTGCACTACGAGCACCGCACGATGGAGGACATCCGCAGGATCAATCCCGAGGGGCGCGAGGAAGAGTCGGTGTTTTCCACCATCAGCCAGTGGTCGGAGATCAACTCCAGGCTCTACAAGACCTGGCTGCGCCCCTGGGTGCGCATGGCCGCCACGCCGGCGACGGCGGGCGCGCTGATGCAATTCAACGCGATGCGCATGCAGCGCAAGCTGTTCTCGGACAACCATCCCGCCGCGGCTTTCATCCGCCAGCAGGCGGCCGACGCGCGCGCCAAGCGCGTGCAGCTACCGCAGGACCATCCGCTCAAACAGTTCGAGCAGCGCATGGCCCAGCGCATCACCGACGAGCTCAACGCCTACCGCGACCAGCGCGATGCGCGCACGGTCAAGATGACGCGCCAGTTCTTCGGCGCCAACGGCCTGGGAGCATGGCTGCCGCCGCGCGAGCCGGATGCCGAAGTGGCGCAGCGGCGCGCATTGCAGGAGCTGGGCGAATATCGCGATGCGGTGCTGGAGTCGATCGACGAGGGCGGCTTTGCCGAGGCCGTGTGCCGCATCGTGATCGCCGGCATGGTCTCCATCGGCGCCTTCGAGCGTCGCAGCCTGCGCCTGGCGCGCCTGTTGGCGCAGTTGCCCAATATGCACGCCAGCGTTTCGCCGCAGACCAACTGGGTGCAGCTGCTGAAGGACCAGGCGCGTATCACCGCGGTGGCGCCGGTCGAGGCGCTCAACGCGCTGGAACAGATGCTGCCCGACACCGCCACCCGCGAGCGCGCGCTGGCGCTGGCGGCGGCGGTGATGATGATCGAGCCGACGCTGGCCAATCCGCGTTCGGAGATCATCGAGTTCCTGATCGGCACGCTGGGCGTAGATCCGGACAAGGTGATCGCGCTGGCGCGCAGATTGACCGCCGCCATCGGCGAGCAGTCCGATGAGATCAGCTTGCCGGCCAGCGGGAGCCGGGCGGCGAAGCCGGTGAGGAAGACCACGGCGAAGTCGGCGCCGGTGAAGAAGGCAGAGATGAAGCCGGCGCCGGCGAAGAAAGTGCCGGTGAAGAAAGCGCCGGTGAAGAAGGCCGTCACCGCGACGGCCGCAACGGCAAAGACGAAGGCAACACCAAACGCGCCGGGCAAGACAGCGGCAACGAGGAAAGCACCGTCAAAGGCGCCGGCGCGCACTCCCGCGAAGAAGGCGCGCGGCGCCTGAGGTTGCCGGAAGAGCTCAGTTGCCCGGCACCACGCAGCTGCTGACCTCGCGCTTGTCCAGCAAGGGGATGATCTGACCGAAGCCGATGCGCTGGAAGTGCTCCGAGTTGCGGTGCGCCTCGAAGCCGGCGGCATCGGTATAGCGTTCCAGGATCACGAAGTGGCCGGGCTCGCTGGTGGAGACGAAGAAGTCGTAGTAAAGATTCGCGGGTTCGCCGCGCGAAGCCTGCGCCAGTTCGCTCAGCAAGGCCTGAACCTTGCCGGCTTCGCCCGCCTTGGCATGGTAATGGGCGATGACCTGGAAATAGGGTGTGGTCATGATTGCTCCGTAAAAAAAATGTCGGCCAAAGGCCGTAATGTCGTTCCACTGAGCTGGAACTATCGCCGTCATCCTGACGAAGGTCAGGGGCCGGCGTCGTTCAGCGTCCATCCATACGCCACGAAAGCCACTGGATCCTGACTGTCGTCAGGATGACGGGTTAAATCGTCACGTTTAACTGAACCGTATTCGTCCCGGGGCCGGGGACGTCACGCCTTGGCGGGTTTCTTCAGGACCTTGGCTTCAAGGTCCCACATCGCCCGGTCGCTGGTGGAGATCGCCACCGCCCCGTGGGCGATGGCGGTACGCGCGTTCTCCTCATTGCAGACGAAACCCGAGGCCACGATGGGCGGCAGCAGCTGGCGGTCGCCCTCGTGCAGGTGGGCCAGCATCGGGGCCGGCATCAGCTGCACCAGGTTGGGATCGCTCTGTTCCAGCGCCTTGACGCTGCGCGGCCAGGTCGAGCGGTCGGTCACGAATACCTTCTGCATGCTCACCATGCCGGCGCGGTTGGCGCGCTGGATGGTGGCCACGCGGGTCGAGACCAGGCTGGTCACCCCGATGTCGGCCAGGTACTCCACGCCGCCCTTGTCCTGCGACAGGCCTTCGCAGCTATCAATGTTGACGATGGCGTACTTGCCCGCCCTGGTCAGCGTGGCGATCACCGGCTGCAGCTTGCGCAGGTCGACGTTGGCCACGATGGAAACCTCCGCCGCGCTGGCGATGAAGGCCTCCAGCTGGTCGGTGCCGTACAGGGTCGCGATGACCGGGTGGCGCGTCAGCCGCGCACCGAGGGACTTGTCCATCTGCTTGTTTCGTCTCGTCTGGGTTGATTATGTCGACTCGTGCGGGAGCGCGTCGGTGAGGCCGAGCTTCCCGGGGTTGAGTATGTTTTTGGGGTCCAGCGCCTGCTTCACCGTCGCCAGCAGGGGGAAGGCCGTGTTCAGCGAGGCTTCCATGTAAGGCGCGCGCAAGAGGCCGATGCCGTGGTGGTGGCTCAGCGCCGCATTGTAGCGGATCAGTACCGCGTTGGCGGCGTCCCAGGCCTGGCGATACCACTTCTGGCGGTCTTCCACCGCGACTTCCCCGCGCAGCGAGAAATACAGGCAGGCGCCGTCCACATAAGCATGCGACTGGTGGGCCGAACCCGCCAGCGTGCCGGGCACCGCGTTGATGGCCTTGACCACATCGTCGTAGATCGCCGGCAGGTCGCGCCAGGGGCCGGACATTTCCAGCGTGTCGGCGACGAAACCGGGGCTGCGCTTGAAGCCTTCGGCGCTCTTGCCGGTCAGGTAGCGGGTGTCGAGCCAGCGCTCGAAGATGGCCTCGCCGTCCAGCTTCTCGCCCAGCTGCGCGCACACGCGCTCGCTGATGCTCATGACGGCGTCGACCATTTCGCGCGGGCCTTCGTCGGCGATCAGCAGCACGTTGCTCTGCGGCAGGCTGAACTGCACGCCGCTTTCCAGCTCGTCGTACAGGCGCAGCGCGGCCGGGTTGGCGCCGTTCTGCATGATCTGGCGGCAGGCTTCCAGGCCGACGGCGAAGCTCTTGAAGCCGTAGGCGATGGCGCGGCCGTAGTCGGGCAGGCGATGCAGCTTGAAGCGGGCGCGCACGATCACGCCCAGCATGCCTTCGGAGCCGATGAACATCTGTTGCAGGTCGGGGCCCAGCGCGGCGCGCGAGTAGCCGCCGACGGTCACCAGGCGGCCGTCGGCCAGCACCACGTCCATGCCGAACACCATGTCTTCGATCTTGCCGTAGCGGGTCGAGAGCTGGCCGGCGCCGCGGCAGGCGATCCAGCCGCCCACGGTGCTGATGGCGTAGGACGAGGGCCAGTGGCCCATGGTCATGCCGTATTCCTTCTGGATGGTTTCTTCGAAGATGTCGCCGAACATGCCGGCTTCCACTTCCACGATCTGGCTGTCGCGGTCGAAACCGAGCATGCGGTTCAGCCCGCAAACGTCCAGCACGATGCCGCCGCGCACCGGCAGCGCGGCGCCGGTGACGTTGCTGCGGCCGGCCGACACGGTCAGCGGGATGCCGCCGGCATGGGCGATGCGCATGACGGCCTGCACCTGCTCCACCGTGGACACGCGCACGATCACCGCGCGCGGGGTGGCCGGCTTGCCGGCGGTCTCGGTCATCATGGAGCCGGCCCACCAGTCGCGCGTCCACGCCACCACGTCGGAGGTGGCGGTCATGACGTCGTCGGCGGCCGCGCGCAGCGCGGCGATGGTGGCGTCGGCCGGCAGCACGGCGTCGCGCTGCAGGCCCGGCGCGTCGGGCGTCTCCTTGATGGCGGCGGCGAAGGCGGGCGGGGTGTGCGCGCCGACGATGTAGTTGCCGCGGTTGTAGCCGCGTTTGATGGCTTCTTTGCTGATCATGCTGTGTCTCCCATAAGAACGGATTTTTCAAGAGCGATCGAACGCTGATAGGCGTCGACCTGGATGGCGGCGTCGTGCGGGGAAATTCCCAGCTCGGCCTGAAGTATCTGCGCCACGCGCGGGGCGGCCTGGGCCGAGGCGTCGCGCGCCATCAGGCGCGCGCGGGTGCGCCGCGAGAGCACGTCGTCGACGGTGCCGGCCAGCTCGTGGCGCACCGCATAGACGATCTCGGCTTCGGTGTAGGGCAGGCCTTCGATCAGCGGGCGCGACAGCGCCGGGTCGGCCTGCATGATGTCGCTGACGAAGCGCGCCTCGGTGCCGTAGCGCTCGCCCAGGTGCGCCGACATGCCGCCGGAGGCCACGATGGCTTCCGGGTCGTAGCCGGCCGCGCCCAGCAGGTAGGCCGACTTGGTGCTGCAGCGCGCGCGCCGTCCCAGTACCTTCTGGACGGCGTCTACCGTCTGCTCGGCCATGTGGCGCGAGGTGGTGAGCTTGCCGCCGACGATGGTGACCAGGCCGTCGGGCGCGGTATGGATCTCGTGGTCGCGGCTGATCTCCAGCGTCTTGCCGCCGGGCGGCGCCACCAGCGGCCGGCAGCCGGCGATGCTGCCGACCACGTCTTCGGGCTGCAGGTCGGTCCTGAGCGCCGAGCGCGCGCCTTCGAGCAGGAAGTCGAGTTCGCGCCGGGTGCACATGACGTCGTCGAGGTCGCCGTCGTAGTCCTCGTCGGTGGTGCCGAGGTAGGAGACGTTGCCCCAGCGCGTGATGGTGGCGCGCCGGCTGCGGCCCGGCACCGGGATGGTGACGGTGCAGTCGTTGCGGATCTTGATCCAGGGGATGGCCACGTGCACGCCCTTGGCGGGACGCACGTGGAAGGCTTTTTCTTCGCCCTTGCGACGTCCGCTCCAGTCGCGCAGCCAGACGCCGGTGGCCATGATCACGGCCGCCGCGCGCACGCGGATCTCGCGGCCGTCGGCATGGACGATGGCGCCGTCGACCTTGCCGCCGGCGTCGCGGGTGATCTCTTCCACCCGCGCGTGATTGGTCACGGCCGCGCCGTGGAAGGCGGCGGTGCGGGCCACGGTGAGCGTGAGGCGGGCGTCGTCGACGCGGGCGTCGAAGTACATGAAGCCGCCGGTCAGGTGCTCTTCGTTGAAGGTGGGGCAGTGCGAGAGCACCTCGGCCTTGGTCAGCTTCTGGTGCAGGATGCCCTCGCGCCAGCCGCCGGCCAGGTCGTAGGTCCACAGCAGGCTGTCGAAGGCCTTGGCCAGGCGCTTGTCGAACACGCCGTCGCGCTCCATGACCGGGAACAGGAAGGGCAGGCGCTGCACCAGATGGCGCGCGTTGCGGCGCAGGCGCTGGCGCTCCAGCAGCGAATGGCGCACCAGCCCGAGGTTGCCCTGCTCGATGTAGCGCAGGCCGCCGTGCACCATCTTGGAAGACTTGGACGAGGTGCCGGAGGCGAAGTCGCTCTTCTCCACCAGCGCCACGCGGTAGCCGCGCAGGCTGGCGTCAAGCGCGGCATAGGCGCCGGTGATGCCGCCGCCGACGACCAGGATGTCGAAGCTGTCGGCCTCCAGCCGGTCCAGCTGCTCGCGGCGCGACAAGCGCAACGGATCGGTGCTGGCCATGGCGGCGCGCTGGCGGGCGGCGCGGCCGAATGAAAATGCGGGTAATGCAATCATGTCTTGTGTTTCTCCGGCTCAGTGCGTTGCGAATTGCTGCGCGTGGCGCAGCTCGGAGGCGATCCGGGCGTGCCACAGTCCGCGCTTTTGCGCGCGTTCGTCTTCGCCGATGCGGGGTTCGAAGACGGTGTCGATCTTGGCGGTGGCGCGCGCCTCCTGCATGGAATCCCACAACAGGCCGGAGGAGCCGGCCAGGTAGGCGATGCCCCGCAGGCTGGCGCGGTCGGTCTCTTTCATGCGCTGGATGGGGATGCCGGTCAGGTCGGCCTGCATCTGCAGCAGCACGTCGCTGCCCGAGAGGCCGCCGCCCACGGTGAGCGTGGAGACCGGCACCGCCGCCAGCTCGCGGTTGGCTTCGATGCAGGACGCGACCGAATGGGCGATGCCTTCGAGGATGGCGTAGGCGATCTCGGCCTGGGTGGTGGCCATGGACACGCCGTTGAGCGCGGCGCGCGCGTCCGGTTGCATCTGCGGCACGCGCAGTCCGGTCAGCGCCGGGATGAAGGTGACCCCGCGCGAGGATGGCACGGTGGCGGCCAGCGCGCTGATGTGGCGGGCGTTGTCGAACCAGCGCAGCTTGTCGCAGACCCAGTTCAGCAGCGAGCCGGTGGTGGCGACGAAGGTCTCGACCGAGAAGTGCGAGACGCCGCCCTGGCGCCGCGCCGTCATGGTCAGCGTGCTGTCGGACTGGCCGCTGCGCGCGGGCAGGCGCGGCCCGACCAGCAGGTCGACGAAGCTGCCGGTGCCATGCAGGCACATGGACTGGCCGGCGTCCAGGCAGCCCAGCCCGATGGCGCCGGAGAGCTGGTCGCCGGCGCAGGCCAGGATGGGGACATCGATGCCCAGCAGGTCGGAGCGCGTGCGGCCGAAGTCGTCGGCATCCTGGCGCAGTTCCGGCAGCAGCGCGCGCGGGAAGCCCAGCGCGTCGATCCAGTCGAGCTGGTAGCGGTGCTGGGCCAGCTCATAGGCGTTGCAGGAGGTGGCGTTGGTGGGCGTGGTGAAGGCCGCGCGCCGGTCGGAGAGGTGCCAGAGCAGCCAGGTGTCGACCGTGCCGAAGGCCAGCCGGCCCTGTTCCCAGGCTTGCCCCACGGCGGGCGTGTCGCGCAGGTGGCGCGCCGCCCACAGGTAGGGCGAGCGTACGCCGCAGGGGCGGCCCACGCTGTGGCGCAGGCGCGGATTCCACTGCGGCGCCAGCTGGTCCAGTTCGGCGGCATAGCGGGTGTCCTGCCACACCATGGCCGGCACCAGCGCGCGGCCGGTCGAGGTGTCCCACAGCACGGCGGTGGCGCGCTGGGTGGCGATGGCCAGCGCCGCGACGTGGAGGTGTTCCTCCTGCGCCTGGCGCAGCGTGGCGCGGCAGACGGCGATGGTTTTTTCCAGCAGGGCGTTGGCGTCCTGCTCGACCACGCCGGGGCGCGGCGAGTCCGCCTGCAGCACTTCGTACTGCAGGCAGGACACATGTCCGTCGGCGGCGACGACCGCCGCGCGCGTGCCCGAGGTGCCCTCGTCGATGGCGAGGATGACTTCCTTTTTCATCATGGTTGGCTCTTGTCGATGGCCGGGGTCATGAAGGCGGGCTGGTCGCCGCGGTCGTCCTTGAATTGCGGGGCGCCGCTTTCATTGTCCGGGTTGATGGTGGTGCGGGTCGGATCCCAGCGGATGGAGAAGCAGATGATGCTGGCCACCAGCGGGACCACGGAGAGGATCAGGAAAGTGGTTTCCAGGCCGTACTGCGCCCGGAACAGCGGGAACACCAGCAGGCCAAGCGCCGCGCCGATGGAGCCGAGCGCGCCGATGATGCCGTTGGCGCCGGCGCGCAGCTCGCTGCGGAAGGACAGCGAAGACAGGCTCTTGCCGTTGGCGCCGGGGCCGCCGGAGTGGAACAGGATGAACAGCGACGGCACGATCACCGCGACCCACAACGGCATCTTGCCGTTGAACAGGCCCAGCACCAGCAGCATCAGGAACACCGCCGCGAAACCGAACGCCGAGGCGCGCCGCAAGCCCAGCTTGCGGCCGATCAGCGGCGAGAGGAAACCGCCGAAGATGCCGAAGACGTTGAACACCAGCGCGCCGATGGTGGAGTAGATGAAGTCCTTGCCGAACAGCGCGGCGCTGATCAGCGGCAGGTACCAGCCGATGGCGAAGTACTGGATCGATTGCCCGATCTGCACGGTGGCGGCCAGGATGGTGCGCGGCAGGTAGACGCCGCGGAAGATCAGCAGCACGTTGGCCAGGCCGCGGCGCGCCATGTTGGTGACCGGGATGCGCTCGGCGTGCGGCGCGGCGACGAAGTCGCGGCCGTAGATGCGGGTCATGGCGGCGGCCGCGTCTTCCAGCCTTTCCTTGCGGGCCAGCCAGGTCGGGCTCTCGATCAGGAACATCAACTGCAGCGCCAGGATGGCCAGGCCGAACACGGCGATGGCGCCCACCGAATAGCGCCAGATGGTGTCGCCCACGTCCCATGAGTAGAACATCATCGCCAGCAGCAGGTTGGTGCACACGGCGGTGTACCACATGCCTTGCCAGGTGTTGAGGCGGCTCTTGAGCTTGACCGGCGTGAACTCGGCCAGCACCGCCATGGCGATGGCGAAGTCGATGCCGTAGGCGGCGCCGGCGAAGAAGCGGCCGGCCAGGATGACCTGGAAGTCCGGCGCGAACACCACCAGCAACGCGCCGGCCACCGCCAGCACCTTGGCCAGGATCAGCGGGCGCACACGGCCCCAGCGGTCGGCCATCCAGCCACCGATGGGATTGAAGGCGATCGCCACCCACGAGGCGAACGACGTCAGCAGCGCGACCTGGGCCGGCGTGAGCTGCAGGTTGCGCGTCATCGGGGCCAGGCCCGCGCTGAGCGCCGAATTGGAAAACGCGTCGAGGAACAGTCCGCCCAGGGCGAGCCACCAGACAAGGCCGGCGCGGCCGCGAATACCAGGACAGGAATCTATGAAGGCGATGACATCGTCGATGCCACGAAGCTTGACGGCAGCAGTTTGCACAGCGGTCTCCTTATGTTGTTCTGTAAGAGGCCGCAGCAAGCTGCACGCGTGACGAGACCATCCTACAGATGGTCTCTTATCTGAATCTGCCCGGCGATTCTATGAGGGCCGCGCGGGGCCTGTCAACACAAGTCGATGTTGCACTGCGGTCGCAGGCGTGGGGGAAGAAGCGGTGGAAAGCGCCTCAGCCGATCGCTGCCCACAGCAGCGAGATGCCGGAGGCGATGAGCAGGACGTCGAGCAGCAACTGGTGATGGCGCTCGCTCATTTTCATCACGAAGGCCTTGCCCACGAAGGTGCCCGCCATCAGCGAGGCGCCCACCAGCAGGCCCTGCAGGAAGACATCCAGCGGCATCGCGCCCATCTCGCGGAAGGTCAGCACCTTGCTCACATACAGCGCCAGCGAACTGGCCGCTTCGGTGGAGAGGAAGGCGCCCTTGGCCAGGCCATAGGACGTGAACGCCGGCACGCTCAGCGGACCGGTGGAGAGCACGATGCCGGTCAGGTAGCCGATGCCCGCGCCGCATAGCGAGAGCTGCCACAACCTGAGCTTGAAGTTGCGCTGCCTGAGCCAGTGGCGCACCGGTACCATGGCGATGAAGAAGGCGCCCAGGCCGACCTCGATCCAGTGCGAGGGCAGCCGCAGCAGCGTGCGTGCGCCGAGGATCGCGGCCGGCACGCCGGTCACCGAATAGGCGGCGAAGGCGCGCCAGTCGACCACGCGCCACCAGGCCATCACGCGCGACAAGTTCGCCATCACCGCCGCCACCGCCATGATGGGCACTGCTTGTTTGGGACCGAAGTTGTACACCAGCACCGGCAGCAGCATGATGGAGGAGCCGGTGCCGATGACACCGCTGATCATGCCGGCGAGCAGGCCGACGGCGAGGACGAAGAGATAGGCTGCCACGAAAATTTCACTTTTTTGGGGATCCGAAATTATACGGTGTGGCGCCATGGAACTGCTGGGGATTCGGTGCACATGGGTGATGTGCAGGAAGAGCTGGTAAGCGTTTCATCTGTCATTCGAACTGCGCTGATTTTTAAGCTGCAAAGGTAGCCGGCAGTTGATTCGTTGATAGTCTCTGCGTAATTTCCTTCGTTTCGCATCCTGCAGTGCGTAGGCGTCGGGCCTCATTCTCCGGCGAGACAGATAGATCGGGCCTGTACACGCATCGGCGTCAATCCCCAGGCTTCCGAGCCGCCTCCGGCCGCTGCGATGCTTATCGGGGAGTCCGACATGAGCGATCAAGTTCAGACCGTCCTTGGCGACAAGGAGCACGTCACGCATCTCGGCCATGCGCTGACCTATGCCAATCGGGCCGGCAACAAGTGCTTCGAGGTGCCGGCGCGCATGCCGGGGATAGTCATCTTCATCCATGGCGTCAATGACACCGGGGCGGCCTATCCGGTCGTCGAAGAAGGCTTGTGTCAGGGATTGAACGAGCGCTTGTCGCGTTCGGATCTGACGGCGGCCAGGTATGGTGTGGAATATCGCGCGGCCCTGTCCACACGCCCGGAAGAGCGGCAGCGCAAAGACTGGCGATGCATAGAAGACCCCGACACCTACCTCTACCAGCGCGACCCGAACAACAGGTCGCGCAGTTTCTTCCTGCCGTTCCACTGGGGCTATCGGGCCGCCAGCGCCGACATCGCTCGGGTCGACAATGCCGGCGTCGTCAAGAGCCGTGAAGCCGATGCCGAAGGCAACCTGATGACGCGCGGGCAATACCAGGACATCCGGGGCAACCGCCTCGACCGGAATTTCGGCAAGGGCGGCGGTTACTTCGCCAACGCCACCAACAACATTCCGGACATGTACGGCGCAGGGTTCCGGGCCGGTCGCGCAGCCAAGGGCGTGACGGCGGTGGCGGCCGGCGGGCCCACGGTGTACATGAGCGATAGCCCGGATCGCCATTACTTCATCCTGGCCGCCACCCGGCTGGCCGACTTGATCCGCACCATCCGCACCATCGTGCCGTGCCCGGCGGCGGCTGCCGCCGGCCTGGATCCGCAGCACGACACCATCACCATCATGGGCCACAGCCAGGGCACCATCATCGCGCTGCTGGCCATGGCATTGCTCAAGCAGCAGGGGCAACGCTGCGCCGATTGCCTCATCATGGTCGACACCCCCTACAGCGTACATGCCACCGGCGCCAGCAGACAGACCGGCACGGCCCGCCTGAAGACGCTGGTGGACATCGTCAACGCCGTGACGCAGCACCCGTACCGGATTCCGGAACTTGCCGAATTGCTGGTGACGCACGAACGCCATGGCGGACGCGCCGGCAAACGCTGGCGGGTGGATGGCGGGCAACGACCGGCGCAGGATGGGCGCGAGTGGATACGCTTTGTCGAGCGCGACAATCGCGGCAAGGTGTATCTCTATTTTTGCCCGGAGGATGTGGTGGTGTCGATGAGGGATGTGCAGGGCATCGGCACATTCGGCGTGCCCGATGAGGTGGCCGACGACAGTGCGGCAGCCGTGGCCAGGCGCAAAGAGGCAGTGGCCAATGCCTTGAAGAGGCCGGGGGCGGCATCACTGCACGCGCGCCATCCGGACTTTGAAGCGATCGCGCGCGCAACGTCGTTGCCGGCCATGAATGCGCTCAGCGAGATGCGCTTTTATCAGCGGATGTGGACGCGCATGGAACGGCCGCCCCAACCGGGAGCGGCGCCCACGCGGGTGGCGGTGGGGCAGCCGCCGGCCAGCATGCCGGTACGCCTGCCCGGAGAACGCCTGGCCGCAGGCCCCGACACGGGCGCCGATCGGCTGGTCAATGTCGCCCTGCACGCCGGCTTCGCCAGGGACAATATGCGCTTCATCAACGGCGAGGCGCTTAATCCCCCATGCCTGCCGGACCTGTACGGCGGCGAAGAAATCAAGGGAAACCCGCATACCGTGGGCAAGCAGCGCATGGACGACGTTTCGCAAAACATCGCACTGGGAAACCAGAACGCGCGCCTGCGCTGGATCCTGGTCGACACCATTCCCCAGCCGGCGTCGTCGGCGGCCTGCCAGGCGGAGTGCGAAGAGCGCAAGGCAGCCTTCAACCAGGGCAAGCGGGTAGACGACCAATCGGCCAACTGGCGCTGGAGCGAGACCAAGGATGGCAGCAATAGGGCGGCGATCAGCCGGGAAGAAACGCCCAACGAAATGCGGGCGCGCTTTGGCAGTACCGATGCGGGCCTTGAAGATAACAATTATCACTCGGCGATTCTACGGAGCGCGGGCAACCATCGCTGGGTCACGGCAATGGACGTGGCCATCGGCCAGGCGGTGACCATGGATGATCCGGACTGGAGGGAGTTGTTGATGCGAATGGCGGATTGGAGATTGGATGCAGAGGCTACTGAGAAGTTGTCGGGTAACCCAAATTATCGGCGTCTTGATCCACAGACGCGAAGTCTTCTCGCCGCATGCGGGAAGTATTACGAATTGGGAGAGTTTCCTTACGAGCACATTTCATTACAGATGCCACCGCTGGTGACCAGCGAGGAGAAGTCCGGAGGTAATACATGACGCCGAAGCTGTGGCCCTATGTATTGGTGTTGTTATTGGCAGGGTTGTCATGGCTGAGCTGGATCTGGTACCAGCATTACCACTATTACGTAACGACAGGACAGGAGCTGGGCATGATGGGCAAGCAATGGTGGGCAGGTATGCTAGTCTTGGGGATGATCGGGTTGGCAATCTTCGGCGGCCATGCCGCATGGCTGAACCGCGCCGCAGTGGCCGCAACCGATACCGGAGCGGCCGACGGCTTGCAAGCAGGAACAACCAGTCCTGCGGTCAGATGGAGCAATCCGTCGCCGCTGATGCGGCAGGAGGGGCGTAACTTCGTTCTCGAAGTGAGAGCAATTGGAGCTGCTGTAGATGCGATAGTCAACGATGAGATTTGGAAGGGCATCGAAAAGAAAGGCGAAACGCATATGACGTTTTTACCGACCGATCCAAGTTCCTATCCAGACAATGACTTCAAACGGGAGCACATATACGGGATGAGCATCGGGCTGAGCTTCGAATATGGCGCTCGCGGCATCGTCGACCAATGGCCGATGCCAGCCATTGCCTACGGACCGCCCAAGCACTACTCCAGTGGAAACCGCGCTGGCAAGAGCATCAGTAGCGGGCGCTCCGCGGCAGGTCTCGGCGTTGCCCTGTTCTTATGGGAGGACGATGCCAATACCGAAGATGGCGCCGAGTCGTTGGAAAAATTATTCTCCTTCTTTGATCGCAATCCGGATGTGCCGGCGGCAATGGTGATCTCACGCGATGGCACCTATGATCGCCTGTTGCGACGTGCACCGGGCAGCGGTCGCATCCAGTTGGGTGAAGGCAAGGTGGATATGCCGGATAGTATGGGCGCCTTGATGGTGACCCGGTCGGATCGGGTAGATCAGTTGGTGCGGCCGTTTGCAGTACACATTCCGCGAGGCGTGAATAAGACCAATACCGCATACGACCTGATCAAACAGTGGAATTTTTACTGGAAAAAGAACGTAGATAACGGGCCAGACAGCTTTGAGGCGCAATACAAAAAAGCGGAAGCAGAAAAAGGCGTGCTTTACCCCACTTTCCCCGGAACCATGAGCTCGACCTACTGGCACAGCCAACTCCCCGAGCTCTGGAAAACCATCAGCAACAAAGGCCCGGGGCAATTCAATCCTTCGCCTTACCTGCCGATTCGCTGGACCGATTGGCAAGTCAAGCAATTCGACGCCATGCCCTTGCTGGGCTACTTGCATCGTCCGGTGGACGTGAACCTGAACGATGAACATGGCAAGCCGCTGCGTACTCCATATCAGGTGCAGGCCTTAAAGGAGGGCTGGGCGCGCGCAGTCGAGGGGCTGGAAGGGCAGCGCCAGCCCCGGCGCGTGTTCTACGACACCTCCACCGACAAACACTGGGTGATCGCACTGACCCAGGCGCTTGGGCAATCAGGCGACGACGCGCCGCGACCGGGTGAGCTCAAGGAAGGCTATGACATCGGCCACCGCATCGGCAAGACCGGCGTCAGCTCACCGCTGATCCAGGTTGGACTGGCGATCGTGGCGGGTTATGAAGATGGGGCTGCCAGCGCGACGGTCAACCTGCGACCGGGCGGTCGGGCCAGCATCGTGATGGTCAGCCCGCCCGAACCGGAGCGCAAGAAATCGATGATGCAGGCGTTCGGGGCGCCGTAGTTGTCTTTGAGCGATACGGGAAGACTGATGAGCAAGCAATGGTGGGTGGGCATGCTGGTCCTCGGGACGATCGGGTTGGCAATCTTCGGCGGCCATGCTGCGTGGCTGAACCGCGCCGCAGTGGCCGCAACCGATGCTGGCGCCGCCGATGGTTCATCGGCTGGCCTGGCGAGCCCTACGGTCAAATGGAGCAACCCATCGCCGCTGATGCGGCAAGAGGGGCGTGACTACGTGCTGGAGGTGAGGGCAATTGGCGCCGCTGTAGATGCGATAGTCAACGATGAGATCTGGAAGAGGATAGAGAAAATGGGCAAAACGCACATGACGATCCTGCCGACGGATCCCAATGCTTATCCAGACGATGACTTCAAACGGGAGCACATATACGGGATGAGCATCGGGCTGAGCTTTGAATATGGTGCTCGCGGCATTGTCGACCAATGGCCGATGCCGGCGATTGCTTATGCGCCCCCTAAACATGTCACCAGCGATAGTCGAGCCGGTACCGATATCGCTGCAGGTAGATTCGCTGCAGGCCTCGGGGTGGCTTTGTTCCTATGGGAAGACGATGCCAATACCGAAGATGGAGCTGAGTCGTTGGAAAAACTATTCTCCTTCTTTGATCGCAATCCGGACGTGCCTGCGGCAATGGTGATCTCCCTGGACGGTACTTTTGATCGCTTGTTGAGACAAGCACCGGGCAGCGGTCGGATCCAGTTGGGCGCGGGCAAGGTGGACATGCCCGACAGCATGGGCGCCCTGATGGTGACGCGGTCAGATCGGGTAGATCAACTGGTACGGCCATTTGCGGTACACATTCCGCGAGGCGTGAATAAGACCAATACCGAATACGATTTGATTAAACAATGGAATTTTTATTGGGAAAAAGACGATTCTCGCAGGCCAGATAGTTTTGCCGCGCAGTATAAAAAGAAGGAAGCCGCGAAAGGCGTGCTTTACCCCTCATCCCCTGGGGTCATGACTTCTGCCTATTGGCACAGCCAACTCCCCGAGCTTTGGAAAACCATCAGCAACAAAGGCCCGGGGCAATTCAATCCTTCGCCTTACCTGCCGATTCGCTGGACCGATTGGCAAGTCAAGCAATTCGACGCTATGCCCCTGCTGGGCTACCTGCATCGTCCGGTGGACATCAATCTGAACGATGACCATGGCAAGCCGCTGCGTACTCCATATCAGGTGCAGGCCTTGAAGGAAGGTTGGGCTCGTGCAGTCGAGGGGCTGGAAGGGCAGCGTCAACCTCGACGTGTGTTCTACGACACTTCCACCGACAAACATTGGGTGATCGCACTGACCCAAGCGCTTGGGCAATCAGGCGACGACGCGCCGCGACCCGGCGAGCTCAAGGAAGGCTATGACATCGGCTACCGCATCGGCAAGACCGGCGTCAGCTCACCGCTGATCCAGGTTGGACTGGCGATCGTGGCGGGTTATGAGGATGGGGCTGCCAGCGCGACCGTCAACCTGCGACCGGGCGGTCGGGCCAGCATCGTGATGGTCAGCCCGCCCGAACCGGAGCGCAAGAAATCGATGATGCAGGCGTTCGGGGCGAATTGAACGTCGACCTTCGATAACTCAACGAGGACGCTCGCCCGCCGCCAGCCGCGCCTCGATCTTCGCCACCACTTCCGGCAGGTCGGCCACCGAATCAATCACATAGTGCGCGCCGGCGGCGAACAGGCGTTCTTCCGCGCGCGTCTTCAGCGCAGCGACTTCGGCCGGCTGCAGCGCGGCCAGTTGCGATTGCGTATGGCCCACTTCATTGCCTGACAAGGACACGCCCACGCTCCACATGCCGGCGCGGATGCCTTCTTCGATGCCCGGCACGGTATCGTCCACCTTGATGCAGCCGGCCACATCGCCGATCTTCAGCGCCAGCACATTGGCCAGGGCCATGAAGGGGCCCGGGCGGCCGCCTGCCGCGAGCTCGTCGCCGGCGACGACGTGGTCGGGGGCGATGCCTTCCCTGGCGGCCAGCGGCAGCAGCACGTCCAGCACTTCACGCGGATAGCCGGAGCAGGAGCCGACCTTCAGGCCGCGCTCGCGCAGCCATGCCAGCATGGTCGCGGCGCCGTCGATGGCTTGCGAATATTCGCCGACCTTGGCGATCTGCATGGGCATGAAGCGCGCGTAGATGGCGTCCACGTCCTTGTCGGTCGGGGCGCGGCCGGTGTAGCGCTGCCATTGGCCGGCGATGGCGGCGTCGTCCAGCAACGTGCGGATGTGCTGCCACTTGGACAGGCCCATGGGGCCACGCGCCTGTTCCAGCGTGATCTCGATGTCGAAGCTCTTGAAGGCGTCGACGAAGATCTGGGTCGGCGCCAGCGAGCCGAAGTCGACCAGAGTGCCGGCCCAGTCGAAGATGACGGCTTGCAGGGCGATGGCGGGTTGCTTGGCGGTGGTCATGAGGTTTCCTTGTTCGGTGGTTTCAGGGTTCAGTGCGCGGCGGCGATGAAGTTGCGCCCGCGCGGGCCTTGCAGGGCGCGCTGCACCAGCGCATCCCAGGCGTCGGCGATGCCGTAGTGGGCGGGGTCGGTGGACACGCCCAGGTCTTCCAGGAAGGCCGACAGGCGCGCAACCGCGCCTTCCTTGCCGGCGGCGTTGAAGATCTGCAGCAGCAGGGCGTCGACCGCGTCGTCGCGGCCGAAGGCCAGGCGCATGATGTGCGGCAGCGAGAACGAGCAGGCGATGCCGTGCGCCACGCCGTGGTGCAGGGTGATGTCGTAGGACAGCGAATGCGCCAGCGCCGTCTTGGTGTTGGAGAACGCCAGGCCCGCCTGCAGCGCGGCCACGGCCATGCGTTCGCGCAGCGCGAGGTCATTGGGCTTGCGCATGAGTTGCGGCAGCGTGGCCATGATGTCGCGCGCGGCGGCCGCGGCCAGGCTGGCCGAGACCGGATTGCGGTTGACGTTCCAGATCGATTCCAGCGCGTGCGACAGCGCATCCAGCCCGCTGGCCAGCGTGGCGCCGGGCGGCAGCGAGAGCATCAGCTTGGCGTCGATGACGGCGGCCTCGGGCCAGGTCCACGGGCGGTGCAGCGAGTACTTGCTGCCGGCGGCGGCGTCCCAGATGGTGGCCCAGGGCGTGACTTCGCTGCCGGTGCCGGCGGTGGTCGGCACGGCGATCAGGGCCTTGGCGCCGGCGGCGGCCAGCGGCGCGCCGTCGCGCAGATGCGCCAGCAGCTCGTCGAAACGGCCCGAAGGTGTCGGCGCCAGCATGGCCTTGGCGCAGTCGATCACGCTGCCGCCGCCGAAGGCGATCACGCATTCGACCTCGCGATGCCGCGACCACACGCGCTCGTACATGGCCGACAGCCAGCTCACGTCCGGATTGGGCAGCACCGTATTCTCGATGCCTGCCAGTTGCGGGCCGAGCAGGTTGGCGAGGTATTGTTCCAGGCCCAGCGCCTGGGCTTCGGGGAACGTGACCAGCAGCGCGCGGCGGCCGGCCAGCAGGGCCGGCAGTCGTTCCAGGCTGCCGGCGCCGGCATGCACCGAGACAGGGTTATGAAAATTCCACATGAAGATATTTTTCTGAAATGGTGATCTGGTTCAGTGCGAGCGGCCGTCCTGGATCATCTGGCGCAGGCGGCTGGAGATGGCGTCGGCGACCACCACCATCAGCGTCACCACGACGATGCAGGTGGCGGTGTCCTGGTACTTGAACAATTTGAGGCTGTTGACCAGCTCGAAGCCGAGGCCGCCGGCGCCGACCATGCCCAGCACGGTGGCCTGGCGCAGGTTGACCTCGAAGCGGTAGAGCACCGTCGCGATCCAGGCGGTGACGACCTGCGGCAGCACGCCGAACACGATCACCTGCAGCGGACGGGCGCCGGTGGCGCGCAGCGCTTCGAGCGGGCCGTCGTCGATTTCCTCGATGCTTTCGGCGAAGAACTTGCCGACCATGCCCACGCCGTGCAGCGCCAGCGCCAGCACGCCGGGGAAGGGGCCCAGGCCGACCGCCGAGACGAACACCAGCGCCAGGATCAGTTCGTTGATGCTGCGCGTGACGTTCAGGGCCTGGCGCACCGCCTGGTAGACGACGCGGTTGCGGTTCAGGTTGCGCGCCGCGAGGAAGGACACCGGGATGGCGCCGATCACGCCCAGCAGCGTGCCCCATAGCGCGATCTGCACGGTCTCCACGGCCGGCGTCAGCAGGTTGCCCAGGATGCTCCAGTTGGGCGGGACGGAGCGCGAGATGAAGTCGCCGATCTGCGGCAGGCCGCCGGCCAGTTCGCTCCATGACAGTTGCGTGCCGTGCGCGCTCCACGCCAGTACGAAGGCGGCGCCGGCGACGGCGGCCACGCACAGCAGCCAGGCGCGCAGGTTCAGCGGGCGCGGGCCGGTCCAGACGTAGTCGTGGTAGCTGCCCGAGGCGTCGGGGGAAGAGGCGTTCATCACAGTACTCCTTGTGCGGCCAGCTCGGGCGCGGGCGTCCGGGCAAGCGGCTGCTCCGCGGGCTGGACTTGTTCCAGTCCGCTGTAGATCAGGTTGAGGTGGGACTCGCGCAGCTCGTCGCCGCGGCCGTCGAACACCAGCTTGCCGCCGGAGAGGCCGACGATGCGGTCGCCGAATTCACGGGCGTAGTCCACCTGGTGCAGGTTGCACACCACCGTGATGCCCAGTTCGCGGCAGGCCGCGCGCAGGTATTGCAGCACCAGGCGCGAGGTCTTGGGGTCGAGGCTGGCTACCGGCTCGTCGGCCAGGATCACCTGCGGGCGTTGCGCCAGCGCGCGCGCGATGCCGACCCGCTGGCGCTGGCCGCCGGAGAGCGAATCGGTGCGTTCATGCGCCTTGTGCTCGAGCTCGACGCGGCGCAGGCAGTCCATGGCCAGCTCCACGTCCTGCCGCGAGAACAGCTGCAGGATGGAGGCCAGAGCAGACACCTGGCCGAGCCGCCCGGTCAGCACGTTCTTCAGGACCGACAGGCGCGGCACCACGTTGTGGTGCTGGAAGATCATGGCCACGTTGCGGCGCAGCTTGCGCACGTTGCGCATGTCGGTGGCGTCGAATCCGGCCGCCACCAGTTCGCCGGAACCGGGCGTGACCAGGCCGTTGATACAGCGCAGCAGGGTCGACTTGCCGGCGCCCGAGGGGCCCAGCACCACCAGGAATTCGCCGGCGGCGACATCGAGGTCGATGCCGCGCAGCACGGCATTGCTGCCGTAGTGCTTGGTGAGCGATCGGATCCTGATCATTATTTCATCGCCTTCAGGTCGAGGTTGAGGATCTTGGCGGTGTCGCGCACCACGTTGTAGGCGGCGTCGTTGGTCGCGACGAACCCGTTCAGTTCGCCGCGATCACCCCAGGTCACGCCCTTAAGGCTGCCGAAGGCGGCGGCGATCCTGGTGCGAAGCTCCGGCGGCAGATCCTTGCGCCAGACCATCGGCGACTCGGGGATGTCGGGCGAAGTCCACACGATATTCAGGTCGTCCTGCTTGACGACGCCTTTGCTGACTGCCAGCGCCAGAATGGGCGAGGCCACGGCGGCGGCGTCGACCTTCTTGTTGGCCACGGCCAAAATGCTGGCGTCATGGGAGCCGGAGAAAACCACGCGGGAGAAATACTTGGCCGGCTCGTAGCCAGCTTTGGTCAGGCCGGCATTGGGGAACAGATGGCCAGACGCCGAGGACGGATCGACGAACGCCAGAGTCTTGCCCTTGAGTTGTGCCAAGGTGGCAAGGCCGCTGTCCTTGCGAGTGATCAGCAGGCTGTTGTAGGAAGTCTTGCCGGACTTTTTGGTCTCGGGCACGGCGAAGGCCTCGACGTTGGCGACTGTGGTGGCCAGGGCGTAGGAGAACGGGCCAAGGTAGGCGATGTCGAGTTTCTTGGCGCGCAAGGCCTCGATGATGCCGTTGTAGTCGGTCGAGATGAAGGGCTTGACCTTCATGCCCAGCTGCTGCTCCAGCTTGGCGATGACTTCCTTGCTGTTTTCCAGCATGGCCTGGGCGTCCTCGGACGGAATCAGGCCGATGGTCAGGGTCTGTTGTTGGGCGAAGGCGGGCTGGCCCAGCAGTGAGCCGGCGAGGGAGCCCAGGCAGAGGGCGAGGAGGGAGCGTCGTTTCATGTTCTGTCTGTCCTTGTTCGGTGGCGCGCAAGGCATTTGGGCCTTGATGGGTTCGCGGCTGTCATTCGGAAATGCGGAAAAGTGAAAACCATGCAAAATAGCCACGAGGCTTGGTGTGGCAAGGTGTTCGTCCGGACAGGAAGAAGATTAAAGAGGCTTTATGACGCCTTTATTATCGATATAATCTTAAAAATCACTGTCTACTATTGATTGGATCTATAGATGACGCCATCCCAACTGCGCGCCTTCCTGGCCGTGGCCCGCCATCGCGGCTTTTCCGCCGCGGCGCGCGCGCTCGGCGTGAGCCAGCCCACCCTGACCACCCAGGTGCAGTCGCTGGAGCGCGAGCACAACGTCGAACTGTTCTTTCGCCGCGGACGGCGGCTGGATTTGTCGGAGACCGCCCAGCGGCTGCTGCCGATCGCGCAGAACATCGCCGAGCTGGAGCTCGATGCGCTGAACCTGCTGGTCAATTCCGGTGCGCTGCATGTGGGCCACCTGCGCATCGGCGCGGTCGGGCCGTTCCATGTGATCGAGATGGTGGACGCCTACCGCGCGCGTTATCCGAAGGTCGAGCTGTCGATCAAGCTGGGTAACTCCAAGCAGTCGTTGGCCGACCTTGAAAACTACGTGACCGACGTCGCCGTGCTGGCCAGCTTCAACGACGACGCGCGTTTTCACGCCGTGCCTTACGCCGACCACGCGGTGGTGCTGTTCGCGCATCGCAGCCATCCGTTCTACAAGCGCGAATCGGTGACCCTGGCCGAGCTGGCCAACCAGCCGTTGCTGATGCGCGAGCGCGGCTCCACCACGCGCTTGGCGCTGGAAAAAGCGATGACCGACGCCGGCGTGGAGCCGCAGGTGGCCATGGAAATCGGCAGCCGCGAGGCGCTGCGCGAGGCGGTGGCGCGCGGGCTGGGACTGGGCGCGGTGTCGGAGGCGGAGTTCGTGCCGGATCCGCGCTTCCGGATGGTGCGCATCGAGGGCGATCCGGTGGCAACCCACACTTATGTGTACTGCCTGGCCGAGCGTCGCGAAGGGCGGCTGGTGGGATCGTTCATGAAGATCGCCGCGCGCGGCTGACGATCCGGGGGCATCCTGCCTGAACGGGGCCTTTGCCTTATCATTACGGTTTGCCCAAATTTTCAAGCGATCGGAGACTGAACGTGATCAAGCATATCGTGATGTGGAAGCTGAAGGACCATGCCGAAGGCGGCGACAAGGCCACCAACATCCGCAAGATGAAGGAACTGCTGGACAGCTGCGCCAACGTCGTGCCCGGCATCCTCAAGTTCGAGGCGGTGGTGGCACAGCCCGGCCTGGAAGCGACCTATGACGTGGTGCTGTACTCCGAGTTCGCGTCGCGCGCCGCGCTGGACGCCTACCAGGACCATCCCGACCACGTCGCCATCAAACCCTTCATCGGCGCCGTGCGCGAAGCGCGCCAGTGCATGGACTACGAAGTCTGAGCGGAGCCGAGATGAGCCTGGCCCTGACCGACGTTTTCCCGCAGGGGAACCCCTATCTGCAAGAGCTGGGCGTGCAAGTGCTGGATTACGGCGACGACCGCGCCGTGATGGCGCTGCTGCTCAAGCCCGAATTCATGAACAGCTGGCAGGTGGCCCAGGGCGGCATCTCGATGACGCTGATGGACGTGGCCATGGGCCTGGCCGCGCGCGCCGGCACCGACGCCAAGTCGTCGGCCACGGTGGAGATGAGCAGCAGCTTCCTGCAGCCGGCCGGCCATGCGGGCGACACCATCGTCGCGCGCGGCCATACCTACCATCGCTCGACCACCCTGTGCTTTTGCCAGGCCGAGCTGTGGAACGGCGACAAGCTGGTGGCCAAGGCCATGGGCACCTTCAAGCTGGTGCGCCGTCTCGATATCTCCAAGAAGCTCGACCACGAGCAGCCAATGCAGTCAACCAAGGAACACGCCAAATGAAAATCATCGTGGGCAGCTGGGAAGCGCTGCGCGCGCATGCGCAGCCGATTCGTTTTGAAGTCTTCGTCGATGAACAGAAAGTGCCGGCCGAGATCGAGCTCGACGAGATGGACGCCGTCTGCGTGCATGCCGTGGCCTATGCCGACGACGGCGCGCCGCTGGCCACCGGCCGCCTGCTGCCGGACGGCCACGTCGGCCGTATGGCGGTGTTGAAGCCTGGGCGCGGCAAGGGCGTGGGCGGGGCGGTGCTGCAGGCGCTGATTGGCGCGGCGCGCGAGCGCGGCGACAGCGAGGTGATCCTGAACGCCCAGACCCATGCCGAGAAGTTCTACGCCGCCCATGGTTTCGCGCGCGAGGGCGAGGAGTTCATGGAAGCCGGCATCCCCCACATCACCATGCGCGCCGCCCTGGCGTGAGCATGTCCTGCCGCCGCTCCCGGCATCGGGACGGCGGCGACCCGGATGCTTCCGGGTTCTTCTTTCTACTTCAGATGTTCCTGCTCAGCCGCAGGGCCGCTTCCGGCGTGTCCGCCAGGCGGAAATAGCACAGTTGCGCCCGCAGCTCGCGGGCGTGCGCCGCGACCAGTTCCGCAGTGGAAGCCAGTTCTTCGGAAGCCGCCGCGTTGCGCTGGGTGGTTTCGTTGAGCTGCAACACGGCCGAGCCGATCTCGTGGACGCCTTCTTCCTGCATGGTGGAGGACAGGGTGATCTGGTTGATCTGCTGGGAGGCCTGGCGGATGCCGTGCAATGTGCCTTCCACCAGGCGCTGGCTGGTTTCTTCCGCCATGGCCACGCTTTGCTCGGCGATCTCGCTGATCTCGCGCGCGCTGTCCTGGCTGCGTTCGGCCAGCTTGCGGATTTCGGCTGCCACCACCGAGAAGCCGCGTCCATGCTCGCCGGCGCGCGAGGCTTCGATGGCTGCATTGAGCGCCAGCAGGTTGGTCTGGTAGGCGATGTCGTCGATCACGCCGACCTGGCGCGCGATGCCGCGCATGGCCGAGACTGTCGACTGCACGGCCGCGCCGCTCTTGTCGGCGTCCGAGGCCGCGGCTTCGGCGATGAGGTCGGTGCGGCGCGCGTGTTCGCCGGTTTCCTGGATGGCCTGGCTCATGCCGGAGATGGCCGCGTGGACTTCTTCCACTGCCGCGGCCTGCTCGCTGGAAGCGTGGGCCAGCGCCTGGGCGGTGGCGTTGAGCTGGTGCGAGGAGTTGCCCAGCGACTGGGTCGACAGCGTCACCCGGTGCATGATGTCGGTCAGGCGGTCGCGCATGGAGTGCATGGCGTGCAGCAGGCTGCTCTTGTCGTTGCGGCGCAGCCGCACGTCGATGCTGAGGTTGCCGTCGGCGATCTGGCGCACGATGTGGGCGGCATAGCCGGGCTCGCCGCCCAGCTCGCGGCGCAGACCGGTGATGATCCAGACCGCCAGCGCGATGCCCAGCAGCAGGCTGGCCCCGGCCAGCTGCAGGTTGTGCAGGCGCAGGCGTCGGTATTCGCTGGTGGCGTCGTCGTAGGACAGGCGGGTGAGGCGCTCCTGCAGCTGGCTCAGCGCGGACAGTTGTCCGGCGAGAGTGCCCAGCACCGGCGTGATCTGCGGCCACATCTGGTTGGCCTGGCTGACTTCGCCCGAGCCGATCAGGGCCGACACGCGGGTGCGCTGCTCGATGTACTGCCGCCAGTCATGTTCGAACTGCGCCGCCGCGGCGCTTTCTTCGGTGGTCATGCGGGTCGACATATAGGCCTTCCAGCTGGCCTCGCAGGCGGCGTCCAGCCCGGCCAGGCGCGACAGCAGCTGCGGGATCTGCTGCTGGGGCGAGAGGCCGTCGCGCACCGGGCCGTCGGTGACGTTGGCCAGCATCAGGGCGCGGCCCATGACGTCGCGGTTGCTGTAGAGCGCGTCGCGGACCTTGGCGATCTCGATCAAGGCCAGCGTGCGGTCTTCATAGACGAAGCGCAGTTTTTCATTGCTGGACGCCATTCCCAGCGTGCCATACCAGGCCACGAGCACCACGCTGGCGCACAGCACCGCGACCAGTATCCCCAGGCGCGCGGTGACCGATAGTTTCCATTGCACAATATTTTCCTTGTAATCCCTTCCCTCGGGTGGCGTCACTATAGCGCCATTATTGCCGGCGAGAACGCAGAATAAAGGGCGCTTGGACCCCGTCTTTCTCGAGGATGTGGTTTCCCACAATACAAATGAAAAAGGCTCTGGTTCATACTTGCGCCCGAACCGGGGAGGGGGAGATCCTCCCGGACGAGAAAAGCCCCAGCGGACGGCGAGCCGCAAAAGGCCAGCGGTTTGCCCCGGCGCGCGAGCGCCTATCCACTCAGGGGGCAGGCTGGAGATTGATGTTCATGGAGAATGAAAATGACGGCGAAACAGCCCATTTATAAATCGCTTTACTTCCAGGTCCTGGTGGCCATCGTGATCGGCGTGCTGCTGGGTCACTTCTACCCATCCACCGGCGAGGCCATGAAGCCGCTCGGCGACGGCTTCGTCAAACTGATCAAGATGATCATCGCGCCGGTCATCTTCTGTACCGTCGTCACCGGCATCGCCGGCATGGAAGACATGAAGAAGGTCGGCAAGACCGGCGGCCTGGCGCTGCTGTACTTCGAGGTCGTCAGCACCGTGGCGCTGATCATCGGCCTGGTGCTGGTCAACGTGTTGAAGCCCGGCGTGGGCATGAACATCGATCCGGCCTCGCTGGACACCAAGGCGATCGCCTCCTATACCGCTCCCGGCAAGCTGGGCACGGTCACTGACTTCGTGCTGAGCATCATCCCCAGCAGCATGTTCGACGCCTTCGCCAAGGGCGACGTGCTGCAGGTGCTGCTGGTGGCCGTGCTGTTCGGCTTCGCACTGCACAAGTTCGGCGGTCGCGGCACCCTGATCTTCGACTTCATCGAGAAGATCTCGCACGTGCTGTTCTCGGTGGTGGGCACCATCATGAAGGTGGCCCCGATCGGCGCCTTCGGCGCGATGGCCTTCACCATCGGCAAGTACGGCGTCGGTTCGCTGTTCTCGCTGGCCAAGCTGATGGGCACCTTCTACCTGACCTGCCTGCTGTTCATCTTCATCGTGCTGGGCATCATCACCCGCCTGCACGGCTTCTCGATCTGGAAGTTCGTGAAGTACATCAAGGAAGAACTGCTGATCGTGCTGGGCACCTCGTCGTCTGAATCGGTGCTGCCGCGCATGCTGGCCAAGATGGAAAACGCCGGCGCCAAGAAGACCGTGGTCGGCCTGGTGATCCCCACCGGTTACTCGTTCAACCTGGACGGCACCGCGATCTACCTGACCATGGCGGCCGTATTCATCGCCCAGGCGACCAATACGCCGATGACCTTCGTGCAGGAACTGACGCTGCTGGGCGTGCTGCTGCTGACCTCCAAGGGCGCGGCGGGCATCACGGGCTCGGGCTTCATCGTGCTGGCGGCGACGCTGTCGGCGGTGGGACACCTGCCGGTGGCCGGCCTGGCGCTGATCCTGGGCATCGACCGCTTCATGTCGGAAGCGCGCGCGCTGACCAACACCATCGGCAACGGCGTGGCGACCCTGGTCGTGGCGAAGTGGAGCGGCGAGCTGGACTCCAAGCGCCTGAACGCGGTGCTCAACAACGAAACGCCGGAAGATGCCAATGCGCCTGAAGCCGTGCTGGATCGCGCGGATTCGAAGATGCATCATTGATGAGCGATTTTCCCGGAGGGCCGGAAACGGCTGCGCCGGGGATTGCCCAAAGAAAAAGCGGACTTCGGTCCGCTTTTTCTTTGGGCGCTATGTTTTTGCGTTTTCTTTTGCGGCGCGCCATCCGGCGGCGCGGCGGCGATTCGCGGCCGGTGCTTTGCGAGCCGGGGTAATTGTGGGGAGATGCTCAGGACCGGAGCTGGGCTAAAAGCCCGGCTGGATGCGGAGCCGGCGGCCTGGGCGGCAAGCGGCGAAAAAAAAGCCCACAACCTTGCGGTGTGGGCTTCAATCCAATTCTTTAAGGAGGAAATTGGAGGAGACAGGTGCTACTTTACTGCTCCGCATCAAACCAGGCCAATTTATCTTTCAAATATCAGATATACGGTTTGGTTATTTCACTTTGGCAACCGGGCCTCGTCCCGATCTCAGCGCTGCGCTCCTGTCGCCGGCGTATCTTCCGCGCCGGCGCCGCTTTCCTCGCCATCCTGCGCCTTGGGCTTGCAGGGAATCTTGCATTTCGAATCACTTTTTGACTCGGCCGAATACTGCACCGCCATAGGGTCGGCCACATGTTCGGTCAGTACCGGCTCGCCGACGATGGGCACGCGCAGCACCGTCGAGCAGCGGGTGCCGTAATCCGGCGAACGGATGAAGATGGGCGAGAGCATCCGCTCCCTTTCGATGCCCACGCCGGTGTCCGGCAGGCGGCAGTCGTTGGCGTGGGTAGCGTCGGTCAGCATCTCGAAGAAGGTTTCTTCCGGCGCACCCTGGCACAGCAGGCTGGCGAACTGCGCCTTGGCGCGGGTGACCTTGGGCCAGGGCGTATCCAGCAGGGCGTTGGAGAGGCCGTAGACACCGTACTCCAGCGGCTTGCCGTTGCGGGCATCCTCGCCTCCGCGGTTGGAGTACCAGAGCATGCTCTCGCGGTCGCCGATGATGAGGTTGAAGCCGTTGAATTCCTGCGCCTTCGGTTCGATGTAGCGCAGGTACTCGGTGGGGGACATGCTGCCGCTGAGGTAGTCCGAGACCAGCTGCCCGCGCGTAGGCGCATCGGGGCGGCGTTCGGAGGGCGAGCGCACATTGGTCAGGGCGGCAAAGCGTCCCTCCCGGGTCACGCCCAGCCAGGTGCCGCCGCCCTGCAGGTCGCGCCCGGCGAATACCTGCGGATAATCGCTCCACCAGCCCGCATCCTTGGCCGGGCGGGCGTAGAACTCGTCGCGGTTGGCCGCCAGTATCAGCGGCATGCCGGGGATGACTTTCCAGGCGAAGATGATCAGGCACATGTGGCGACATCCTCGAAACGTTCGACATGGCGCGGCCCTTCGATCAGGCCGGCGACGCCCGCATCGTCCAGGGCGCGCTCCAGCGCACGGCTGAAATCCTCTTCCTGGCCGGGGGCGATGTGTTCGTAGACTTCCATCCAGGTCTGCAGGCCGTCCTGTTCGCCAGGACGGCGCTTGAGGCCGCCGGCGATGCCGAAGCGGCCCTGCAGCACGGCTTGCAGCGCCTTGATCTTGCCGTGCAGCTGCCGGGTCTGGGCTGCGGGGACGCGATAGTAGATGTAGAGATCCATGATGCCTGGCCCTGTGGCTCGGTCGCGTCCGCTTATTGCGGATCGGCCAGTTCGTAGGGCAGGTCGTGGAAGTGCAGGGCGGGGCCGTCGGCCGCGCCCAGGTGCACTTCGCCGTCGGCGGCGGCCAGCTTCATTTCCACCAGCGCCAGCGAGCGGCCTTCGCCGGCCCGTTCGGCATTGACCACCATGCCGCACGGCTGGCCCGGATCGGCCGCGGCGAACACTTCGGCGCCCACGGCCACCGCATCGCTGTCCACCGTGGCCAGCATGGCGCGGCGCTTGAGCTTGCCCAGATACTGGCTGCGCGCCACGATTTCCTGGCCGGGGTAGCAGCCCTTCTTGAAGTTGACGCCGCCGATCAGCTCGAAATTGATCATCTGCGGCACGAACTGCTCCTGGGTCGACGCCGTGATGCCGGGCACGCCGGCGCGGATCTCGGCCAGGCGCCAGGCCTGCGGCGAGGTCGGCGTGAGGTGCTGGGCCAGCTTGGGCCAGGCGGCGATGGCGAGTTCCGGGGAGGTGATCCACTGATAGCGGGCGCTGCCGGAGGAGTCGGCCACGCGGATCAGCGTGCCGTTGGCATTGTCGATCTTGGCGTAGGGCTCGGCCGGCAGCACCGGATACCATTCAGCCAGCGAATTCTTTGCCGCCGGGCCTGCCAGGCCGATCACGGCGGTGCTGGCGCCCTGGTCGGACAGCTTGGCCTTGGCGCGCATGACGAACATCTGCAGGCGTTTCTGGATGGCCGGCTGCAGCGTGCGCGGCAGTTGCAGGAAGATGGTCTCGGGATTGCGCCACATCAGGAAGCTGGCCAGCATGCGCCCCTTGGGCGAGCAATAGCCTGCCAGGCGGGCAACCGAGGTGTCCAGGCGCTCGACGTCGTTGGTCAGCTGGCTGTGCAGGAAGCTGGCGGCATCGTCGCCGGTCACGCCGATGATGCCCAGCCCGGTCAGCGGGGCCATGAAGCTTTCCAGGCTTTCCGGCGCCGGGGCGGTGGGGCCGAAGCCCTGCAGTTCGATGCCGTCGGCGTCGAACTGGGCGCCTTGCTGTTTCAGGAAGTCGAGCCAGACGGAGGTCGAAGCGGTCAGTTCAGTCATAAATTGTTTATCGCATTTCGCGTTGTGGGTTGCCGGCGCGCCGCCTGTTGTCATGCTTGCAGGATTTGCACGCTGAACCGCCGGCCGTCAGGCAAATTAGGCAACTGTCGTGCCAGCGATTATCATTGATGCCTCGATTATAGTGATCTCCGAAAAAACGCGTCGGGGAACAGGGATTTTGCATCCGGTATGAAGAAGTTATTGTTGACCCTGCTCGTGTTGGCCGCCCTGGTGGCGGGCGCGGGTTTTTATTGGTCCAAGCAGCCCATCGTGGAGGCCGGCGGCCAGAACATCGCCTTTACCGTCACGCCCGGGGCCGGCGTAAACGGCGCGGCGCAGGAGATCGCCGCGGCCGGCGTGCCGGTCAACCCCGACCTGTTCGCCCTGTATGCCCGGCTTTCGGGCGAGGGCGCGCGCATCAAGGCCGGCAGCTATGAACTCAAGCCCGGCTACACGCCCCAGCGCCTGTTGCTGCAACTGGTGCGCGGCGAGTTCGCTCAGGAGGCCCTGACGGTCATCGAAGGCTGGACGTTCAAGCAGATGCGAAAGGCGATCGCCGAGCAGCCTTCGCTCAAGCACGACACCATCACCTGGACCGACCAGCAGGTGCTGGCCAAGCTGACCACCGAATATACCTATCCCGAAGGCCTGTTCTTCCCGGATACCTATCTGTTCGCCAAGGGCGCCAGCGACATGCAGGTCTACAAGCAGGCGTTCGCCCTGATGAACAAGAAGTTGAACGAGGCCTGGAGCCGGCGCGACCTCTCGCTGCCGTACCGCACGCCCTATGAGGCGCTGGTGATGGCCTCCATCGTCGAGAAGGAAACCGGCCAGAAGTCCGAGCGCGGCATGGTCGCCGGCGTCTTCACCAATCGCCTGCGCACCGGCATGCTGCTGCAGACCGACCCGACCGTGATCTACGGCATGGGCGAGCGCTACCAGGGCAAGATCCGCAAGGTCGACCTGCTGACCGACACGCCCTACAACACCTATACCCGCGCCGGCCTGCCGCCCACGCCGATCGCCTTGCCCGGGGCCGCCTCGCTGGCCGCGGCAATGAACCCGGACAAGACCGAAGCCTTATACTTCGTGGCGCGCGGCGACGGCACCAGCCACTTCTCGAGCAGCCTCACCGAGCACAACCAGGCCGTCAACCGCTACCAGCGGTGATTTTCCACCTACATTTTTCAGCGATTCCTTCATGGCATCAGGCAAATTCATCACCTTCGAAGGCATCGACGGCGCCGGCAAGTCGACGCATATCTCCTTTGTCGCCGAGCTGCTGCGCGAGCGCGGCCTGAGCGTCGTCACCACCCGCGAGCCGGGCGGCACCGAACTGGGCGAAAGCCTGCGCAACCTGCTGCTGCACCAGAAGATGCACCTGGAAACCGAGGCGCTGCTGATGTTCGCCTCGCGCCGCGAGCATCTGGCGCAAGTCATCGAGCCGGCGCTGGCGCGCGGCGACTGGGTGATCTCCGACCGCTTCACCGACGCCAGCTTCGCCTACCAGGGCGGCGGGCGCAAGCTGTCGCTGGACAAGCTCAACGCGCTGGAAGCCTGGGTGCATCCGCACCTGCAGCCGGACCTGACGCTGCTGTTCGACGTGCCGCTGGAAGTGGCGCGCGCGCGCCTGGACGCCGAGCGCACCCCGGACAAGTTCGAGCAGGAGAAGGCCGATTTCTTCGCTTCCACCCGCAACGAATACCTGCGCCGCGCCGCCGAGTTCCCGGCGCGCTTTCGCGTGGTCGACTCGACCCGCCCGATTCCCGAAATCCGGGAAGATCTGCGCGGCATCATCGCCGCCCTGTAAGCACCAGATCAATGACATCATCGAATTCTTCACTGCTTCCATGGCAAGGCGAGAGCTGGAGCCAGCTGCAGCAGTTGCGCGAGCGCCTGCCGCACGCCTTGCTGTTCTACGGCGCCGCCGGCACCGGCAAGACCGCCTTCGTCGAGGCCTTCGCCAAGTCGCTGCTGTGCGAATCGCCCACATCGGAGGCGCACGCCTGCGGCGCCTGCGCCTCCTGCAACTGGTTCGAGCAATACAACCACCCCGACTACCGGCGCGTGCGTCCGGAGGCGCTGGAAGACGAGATCGTGGACGAGGACGGCGAGGAAAAGAAAACCGCCAAGGCCTCCAAGACGCCCTCCAAGGAAATCAAGATCGACCAGATCCGCGCGCTGGCCGACTTCATGAACGTGTCGACCCACCGTTCGGGCCTGCGCGTGGTGATGCTGTATCCGGCCGAGGCGCTCAACACCGCCGCCGCCAACGCCTTGCTCAAGACGCTGGAAGAGCCGCCGCCGGGGACCATGTTCCTGCTGCTGTCCAATCGCCTTGACCGCTTGTTGCCGACCATTCTTTCCCGCTGCCGCAAGTTCGCGCTGTCCGGACCGTCGCATGAGGCCGGGCTGGCATGGCTGAAAGCCCAGGGGGTCAAGGATGCGGACGCCTGGTTGGCGGAGCAGGGCGGGGCGCCGCTGGCGGCGCTGGAAGCCGCCCAGGGCGACAGCCGCGAAGTGCTCGACGAACTGCTGCGCCATCTGTCGCAGCCCGGCGTGGACGGCGCCCTGCGCACCGCCGACAAATTGCAGAAGGTGCCGGTTGCCGAGCTGGTGGGATGGGTGCAGCGCTGGCTGTACGACCTGTTCTCGCTGAAGTCGGCCGGCGTGGTGCGCTACTACCCGCGCTACGCCAAGGAACTGGGCCGGCTGGCCGAGCGCACGGACGCCACCGCCATCGCCCGCGCCCTCAAGGGCATGGGCGATCGCCGGGCGATCGCGGATCATCCGCTGTCGGCGAAGCTGTTTATTGAAGAGATGCTGATTGACTATGCCGGGTTGTTTGACTGATCGACAACGTCCGGATGGTGCGGGCAAATAAAAAAGGGAAGCGCAGGCTTCCCTTTTTCTTTGGTTCCGGCTGATCTTAGAAGTCGATGGACGCCGAAGTCACGAAGGTACGGGGCGCACCCTGCACCAGATAACCCAAGGCGGACGAGCCGCCGGCGGATTCCCAGTAGCTGCGGTTGGTGACGTTCTGGATGCCGCCACGCAGCGTCACCAGCTTGCCGCCGATGTCCGCCAGATAGCGCGCGCCAAGATCAAGGCGGGTCCAGGCCGGGATAGCCTGGGTATTGGCCGAATCGGCATATTGCTTGGCGGTGTAGATCACACGGCTATTCACGCTCAGTCCCTTTACGCCGGCGACGTCCCAGTCCGCGCCGATGTTGGCCATGGTCTTGGCGGTGCCGATGGCGTCCTTGCCGTCATAGGTGCCATTTGCCGTGCGCTTTTGCTTGGGATCCAGCAAGGTGAGGCCTGCCAGCAGGCGCAGGCCGCGTACGGGCTCACCGAAGGCGCCAATTTCCACGCCCTGGTTTTCCTGCTTGCCGTTGGTGGAGTAGATCGTCGTGGTCGCGTCGCGATAGACGTTTGGCTTCTCGATGCTGAACAACGCAGCGGTGAAGCCGATCTTGCCGGCGTCATACTTGAAGCCGATCTCTTTCTGCTTGGATTTGTACGGTGCAAGAACGGCGCCGAAGTTGGCCGCGGAGGTGTCCGAGACGCGTGTACCCGGCTGCAGGGCCTCGATGTAGTTCGCGTAGACCGACGCTTCCTTGGTCAGCTTGTAGACGATGCCTGCGACCGGAGTGACAGTGCTGTCGTTGTAATAGTCACTCTGCAGGTGGGTGTTGTAGTCGTAGTTGATGGTGTTGAGGCGTTGCAGGCGAGCACCGATGGTGACCTGCAGGCGTTCATCCAGCACCGACAACGTATCGGCCAGCGCTACGCTCGACAGCTTGGTCTTGACGGTCGTCTGCGGGCTGGCCAGGTTGCCTCCGAAGAAGCTCAGCGCGGGTTGCGCCGATTGCGTCGGAGCATACAGGTTGCCGGTGGTGGCGGTTCCCAGCGCCATTGCGTAGGCGTTGCGCGAATCCTGCCAGTAGCTGGACGCGCTGGCCGTCACATTGTGCTTGACGGCGCCGGTGCTGAATTTTCCGCGGATGCCGACTTCGCCGGTCCATACCGAGTCTTCGCGCGCATTGTCGAAGCGGTTGGAGGTGAAGTTGCCGTTGGTGCTGTTGACGTTGGGGGTGGCCAGGCTATTGTTTTCAGTGCCTTGACGCATGCCCAGGGCGAACCAGGATGTCACGTTGTCGCTCAGGTCCCACTCGCCACGGACGGTGCCGAAGACGTCGCGCTCATTGGAGTAGAACCACTTTTGGCCGTAATTCGACGATGCGCTGGGAGCGGACGGAACATAGCCTGCCGGAGCAGTGGCAATCCGCACGCTGGGGCGAGTGGAGGTCAGGTCGTATTCCTGCACGCCGATGTCGGCAGACAGGCGGAAGGTATTGCCGCGGTAGTCCAGACCGATGGTGCCCATGGTCAGCTCGCGGTTCTCATTGTCAATGGCAGTTCCACCAGCGCGGCGAACCGCGTTGAGGCGCACGCCGACGCGATCTTCAGGGCCGAAGCGGCGGCCGATATCGGCCGCCACATAGGTCTGGCCACCCGACTCGATGCCCGTGCTGAAGGACGTGACCGGCTCGGCGCCTGCGCGCTTGGGCAGCAGATTGATGGTGCCGCCGATGGCATTGCCGCCGGGCGTGGCGCCGTTCAGGAAGGCGGTAGCGCCGCGGAAGACTTCGACGCGCTCAAGCATCTCCGCCGCGACATACTGGCGCGGGAGCAAGCCATACAATCCGTTGTAGGCAAGATCGTCAGAGTTGGTGATGAAGCCGCGGATCATGTACGACTCCTGGTAGTTGCCGTAGCCGCGGGTGACGCGAATGGTCGGATCGTTGAGCAGCACGTCGCCGACGCCCTTGGCCTGTTGATCCTTGATCAATTGCGCGGAGTAGGAAATGCTGTTGAACGGGGTATCCAGGAAATCCTTGTTGCCAAGAATCCCGACGCGCCCGCCGCGCGCCACTTGTCCGCCCGCATATTCTGCGGGCAAGCCATCAGCCGACGCATCGGCAGATGCATTGACGGTCACGGTAGGCAGTGCCTGGTCGTCTTTCTTGTCAGCGGACGCGGCGGTGGTCGCAGTTTGCGCGAAAGACGAAATGGGAGCGAGGAAGGCCAGCGCCAATGCGGCGGCGAGAGGTGTCAGACGAAGGGACATGGATGCTTTCTTGGTCGAGATCAGGGACTGGCGCCCTGTTGGGTTGGTGCTTAACGTAAAATCAGGGCTGAGTATATTTGAGAATGGTTATTATTTGTATTAATGATTGCATTTGCCGCGGAATTTACGCATGGCCGCTGATTCGGTGTCGCAAAAATGCAAAAACGATTACATCCGCACGCCCCCCGAAATCTGCTTTTCATTTCATATAGTTGATCCCCGGATCCGCTCGACAAATCAGCCGGTCGGCGACATGCCGCACAGCCTTATAATTCCCCGCATGCAGTCCACTTCCGTCCTCTCCCCGATCCGCCCCGTGCCGATGAACGGCGCCTTGCCCCAGCACCAGCTGCTCTCCCGATTGTCCTGGTTGCGCTGGGCCACCATCGCCGGCGAGCTGCTGGTGCTGGCCGGTGCGCATTTCTGGCTGGACATCGCTTTGCCCTTGGCGGCGCTGTTGGGGTTGATCGGATTGCAGGCGCTCATCAATGCCGCGACCTGGGCGCGCATGCGCATGGTGCGGCCGGCCGGGCAGGGCGAGCTGTTCATGCAGCTGCTGCTGGACCTGGCGGTGCTGTCGGCCTTGCTGTTCTTCTCGGGCGGGGCGACCAATCCCTTCGTCTCCTTTTACCTGCCCGCACTGGCCGCGGGAGCGGCGACGCTGGCCTGGCCGTATGCCTTCGCGCTGGCGTTGTGCGCGCTGGCGGCGTATTCGGGGCTGGTCTATTTCTACGAGCCCCTGCACATCCACGACCACGGGCAGGCGATGGCCTATCACCTGGCCGGGATGTGGATCAACTTCTCGATCTCGGCCTTGCTGATCACCTGGTTCGTCACCCGCATCGCCGCCGCCGTGCGTTCGCGCGACGGCCAGCTGGCGCAGGCGCGCGAGCGGCAGCTGCAGGGGCAGCGCATCGTGGCCCTGGGAACGCAGGCGGCGGGCGCCGCGCATGCCTTGAACACGCCCTTGTCGACGGTGGCGGTGATCGCCGGGGAAATGCGGCGTGACATGGCCGGCAATGCCGCGCTGGCGCTCTATGAAGAAGACCTGCGGGTGGTCGAGGAGCAGATCGCCGTCTGCAAGGCGGCGCTGGAAAGCATGCGCCTGGACGCCGACGCGGAAGACGGGCGAAGCGCCGCGCTCGGCCCCTGGCTGGCCACGCTGATCGACGGCTGGCGGCTGCGCCATCCGTCGGTGCTGCTGGCGGCCGACCTCAAGCAGGAGGGGCTCGCCGCCGGGCAGTTGCAAGACCTGTCGCAGATCCTGCTGACGTTGCTCGACAACGCCGCGCAGGCGGTGCGCGAGCGCGGCCATGACGGCCAGGTCCGGTTGTCGCTGGCCGTGGACGAACGGGCGTCCGCGAAGGCCGGGCAAAAGACGGCTATCATTCGTGTTTCCGACAATGGCTGCGGCATTGCGCCGGATCTGCTGGCCCGGCTGGGGCATATGCCGGTTGCCAGCGGCTCGGGCGGCAGGGGCATCGGGCTGATGCTGGCTTTTGCCGCCGCGGCCCATATGGGCGGCAGGCTGCGCCTGCGTTCCGCGCCGGGCGAAGGTACGGCGGCCGAGCTGCAGCTGCCGGTTTCCTGAATTTTCGATGGGTTGAAAGATATTCCGATGAGCGCCGCTTTCCTGATCCTTGACGACAACGATGTCTTCGCCGGCACGCTGGCGCGCTCGCTGGTGCGCCGCGGGTTTCGCGCCACCGTGGCGCATAGCGGCGAGGAGGCGCTGGCGGCGGCGCGCAAGGAGAGCTACGACTACGCCACCATCGACCTGCAGCTGGAGCAGGATTCCGGCCTGCAATGGATCTCGCCGCTGCGCGAGGCGCTGCCGGACGCGCGCCTGCTGGTGCTGACCGGTTACGCCAGCATCGCCACCACGGTGCAGGCGATCAAGTCAGGGGCCGACAATTACCTGGCCAAGCCGGCCAACGTGGACTCCATCCTCTCGGCGCTGACGCATGCGGCCGAGGGCGATGCCGGTCCGGAAGCCGCGCTGCCGGCGGAAGAGGCCACGCCGCTGTCGCTCGACCGCCTCGAATGGGAGCACATCCAGCGCGTGCTGGCCGAGCACCAGGGCAATATTTCGTCCACGGCGCGCGCGCTGAACATGCATCGCCGCACATTGCAGCGCAAGCTGGGCAAGCGACCGGTCGCCAAATAAGCGCCAGGCCGGGCGCCTCCAGGCTGTAAGCAAAGGCAATCAGGGGCGACACCCGTCGCCGGTCGCTTTACAATAGCGGCCATGTATATCGATTCCCATTGCCACATCAATTTTCCCGATCTCGCCGCGCGCCTGCCCGAGATTTTCGGCAAGATGGCCGAAAACAAGGTCAGCCATGCGCTGTGCGTCTCGGTGGACCTGCCTGACTTCCCGCAAGTGCTCGCCCTGGCCGAACAGTATCCCAACATCTACGCCTCGGTCGGCGTGCATCCCGACTACGAAGACACGCCCGAGCCCGACGTCGCGCAGCTGGTCAAGCTGGCCGAACATCCGCGCATCGTCGCCATCGGTGAGACCGGGCTGGACTATTACCGCCTGCAGGGCGATCTGGAATGGCAGCGCGAGCGCTTCCGCACCCATATCCGCGCCTCGCGCGAAACCGGCAAGCCGCTGATCATCCATACCCGTTCCGCCTCGGAAGACACCATCCGCATCATGCGCGAAGAGGGCGCCAGTCCCGATGCCGGCGGCGCGGCCGGGGTGATGCACTGCTTTACCGAGTCGCAGGAAGTGGCCGACGCGGCCATCGAGCTGGGGTTCTATATCTCGTTTTCCGGCATCGTCACCTTCAAGTCCGCCAAGGACCTGCAGCAGGTGGCGCGCACCATTCCGCTGGAACGCATGTTGATCGAGACCGACTCGCCCTACCTGGCGCCGGTGCCGTTCCGCGGCAAGACCAATGAACCCGGTTACGTGCGCCATGTCGGAGAGTTCATCGCCGACCTGCGCGGCATTTCGGCCGACGAGGTCGCGCGCCAGACTTCCGCCAATTTCTTCAAGCTGTTCGGAATCAAACAATGACGTCTTTGCTGGAAAAGCTCCGTTCCCGTTTTCCCCGTTTCCGCGGCCTGGGCCGCGTCCTGCTCTACACCTCGCTGCTGCTCCCGGGCGCGGCGCGCGCCGGCGCCTATGAGGACTATTTCCAGGCGATCCGCATGGACAACGTCTACTTCCTCAAGCAGCTCATGCAGCGCGGCATGGGACCCAACCTGATCGAGCCCAAGCGCGGCTATACCGGCCTGATGCTGGCCATCCGCGAAGACTCGATGAAGGCTTTCGAGGTGCTGGTCAACGCGCCGGACGTCAATCTGGAAGCCCAGGCCGTCAACGGCGACACGCCGCTGATGCTGGCCGCCTTCTATGGCAACGTGCCGGTGGTGAAGCTGCTGCTGTCGCGCGAGGTGGAGGTCAATCGCCAGGGCTGGACGGCGCTGCATTACGCCGCCATCAACGGCAGCTCCGAGATCGTCAAGCTGCTGCTGGATGCGTCCGCTTACATCGACGCCGAGTCGCCGGACGACAAGATGACGCCGGTCATGCTGGCGGCCATGCGCGGCCGTGTGGCGGCGGTGGCGGTGCTGCGCGACGGCGGTGCCGACCTGACGCTGAAGAACAAGGACGGCCTGACCGCGCTGGACCTGGCGCAACGCTACGGCCAGGACGGCGTGATCGACGTGCTCAAGGAGCCGCCGAAGCAGTGAGCCCCACGTCATACGTCTGTGGCAGATAAAAAAATCCCGGAGCGCCGCAAGGCGTCCGGGATTTTTTTGCGCTGTTCGCGTGCGCTCAGGCGCGCAGGGCGCGTGCTCAGGGCACGAGAATTTGCGGGCCGACGTCCTTGATGTCCTTGGTGCCGGTCAGGGCCATGCTCACGTCCAGCTCCTTGCGCAGGATTTCCAGCATCTGCGACACGCCTTCGCCGCCCATGGCGCCCAGGCTGTAGAGGAAAGCGCGGCCGATCATGGTGCCCTTGGCGCCCAGTGCGGTGGCCTTGAGGATGTCCTGGCCGCTGCGGATGCCGCCGTCGAACCAGACCTCGATCTGGTCGCCCACCGCCTGGGCAATCGCCGGCAGCGCCTCGATCGACGACATCGCGCCGTCCAGCTGGCGCCCGCCGTGGTTGGACACCACCAGCGCGTCGGCGCCGGTCTGGGCGGCGATCTTGGCGTCTTCCACGTCGAGGATGCCCTTGAGGATCAGCTTGCCGCCCCATTGTTCCTTGATCCAGGCGACGTCGTCCCAGTTCAGGGTCGGGTCGAACTGGCTGGCGGTCCACTTGGAGAGGGTCTGCACGCCGCTGCCGCTGTTGCCGCCGTTGATGTGGCCGGCCAGGTTGCCGAAGGTCTTGCGTCCGCCCAGCGCCCGCAGCGCCCAGCCGGGTTTGCTGGCCAGGTCCAGCAGCGTGTCCAGGGTCAGCTTGGGCGGCACCGACATGCCGTTCTTCAGGTCCTTGTGGCGCTGGCCGAGGATCTGCAGGTCCAGCGTCAGCACCAGCGCCGAGCACTTGGCGGCCTTGGCGCGGTCGATCATGGACTTCACGAAGCCGCGGTCGCGCATCACGTAGAGCTGGAACCAGAACGGCTTCTTGGTGACGCTGGCGACGTCTTCGATGGAGCAGATGCTCATGGTCGACAGCGTGAAGGGGATGCCGAACTTCTCGGCGGCCATGGCGCCCAGCATTTCGCCGTTGGCCCATTGCATGCCGGTCAGGCCGGTCGGAGCGATCGCCACCGGCATGGTGACGTCGTGGCCGATCATGGTGGTGCGGGTGCTGCGTTCGTCGACATTGATGGCCACGCGCTGGCGCAGCTTGATGGCGGCCAGGTCGTCGCTGTTGGCGCGGTAGGTGCCTTCGGTGTACGAGCCGCTGTCGGCATAGTCGTAGAAGGCTTTGGGAACCCGCTTTTTCGCCAGCAGGCGGAAGTCTTCGACACAGGTCATGACCGGCATATTGTTATCTCCGTATAAATGAAACGCGGCGTTTGCCGCCGGGCGGTGTGGACTGCAGGCACGAACCGGAATCGGGGCTGCTCTCAGGATGCGTCATCCTAGAGCAAAGCGGCGATGCGTGGGGTGAATCCATTTCCGGCTATCCATGAAAATTTTATATGAGGTCACCCCGGGCGGATATGGGCGCCAGCTTTGGATGGCTATGGATTGCGGCAAATGATTCAGGGGTTTTCTTCAGGCCGGCGGGAGACCAGCCGCTTGGCCGCCGCCGTGCCGCTGCGCACCGCGCCTTCGAGCGTGGCCGGGTAGTCGCCGGCCACGTAGTCGCCCGCCAGCGCCAGCCCGGCAGGCAGGCCCGCGTTGTCCGGCCGGACCAGTCCCGGCGTGCAGGAGAAGGTGGCGCGCTTTTCCGTGATGAGCTTGCTCCAGCGGGGCGCGGCCAGCGCCGGCATGCCGAAATCGTCCGCCAGTTGCCGGACGATGCCTTGTTCCAGCGCGGCGTGGCCGTCTTCGACGGCCGTGCCGGCTGCGCTGACCACCACCGCCAGCAGGCCCGCCGGGCCGCCCAGCTGGCCGCGGTCGAACACGAACTGGCCCCACGCGCGGCGCGCGGGATCGTCCGCCAGCGCGTAGAACGGCTGCGGCAGCCGCAGGCCGTCGTCGTACTGCAGGTAGCAGGTGCTGATCGGTTCGTGTTCCAGGGCGCGCAGCAGGGTGGTATCGGCGTGGCCATCGAGCAGTTGCGCGGCCGCTTCGGGGCCGGTGGCCAGGACCGCGCCGGCGAATTCTCCCAGGCTCTCGCCCTGGCGGTCTTCCAGGCGCCAGGCGCCGGGCTCGCTGCCGGGCAGCAGGCGGCTCACGGCCGTGCCGGTGTGCGCCTGGCCCGCGTGGCGCGCCAGCCAGGCGGCGGCGGCTTTGGGCAGCAGGGCGCTCAGGTCGATGCGCGGGATCAGCATGTCCGACGCCGCGCGGCGTGCGCCAAGGCTGTCGCGCAGCACGTTCAGGAACACCCGGGCTGACGCTCGTTCGGGCGGCGTGTTCAGGGCGGCGATGCACAGCGGGTTCCACATCAGGCGGATCAGGCGCGGGGTTTGCTCGTAGCGCTCCAGCAGCTCGGCCACGCTGCAGTCCTGGTGCAGTTGCCAACCCATCCAGCGCGCGGTGCTGGAAAAGCGCGCCAGCGCCATCTTGTCGTCGCGCCCCAGGCCTTTGGCGCGCAGCAGCGCGAACGCCACATGCAGCGGCGCCGGCAGGCGCGGCGCGGCGAAGTCCATGCCGTCGGCGCCCGCGGCCAGCGGGTAGCGCATCTGCAGCGGCAGGCGCAGCATGGCCTCCGAGGGGGAAATGCCGACCTGCTTCATCAGTTTCAGGCAGGCGGCATAGGCGCCCAGCAGGATGTGCTGGCCGTTGTCCAGCAGGCGACCGTCGGCCTCCACCCGGCGCGCGCGCCCGCCCAGCGTGCGCGATGCTTCGAAGAGGCTGACCCGATGGCCGGAGCCCGCCAGCGCCACCGCGGCGGCGCAGCCGGCCCAGCCGCCGCCGACGACGGCGTAGTGGCGCGGGGCGTTCATCGGGGAAGGGCGGCCGGCATCAGCCGCTCAGCCGAAGACGTAGGTTTTCCACGCCAGCCACAGCTTGCGGATGGGCGTGAGCGAGATGCGCTGGTTCAGCACGTGGTAGCCGTCGCGCTCTATCTCGTCGAGCAGGGTGCGGTAGATGGCCGCCATCATCAGGCCGGGACGCTGGGCGCGCCGGTCTTCCTTGGGCAGCAGGGCGAAGGCCTCGTCGTAGACGCCGCGGGCGCGCTGCACCTGGAACTTCATCAGCGCCTCGAACTGGTCGCTGTGGCGGGCGTTGAGGATGTCGGCCGCGGTCACGTTGAATTGCTGCAGCTCGTTGACCGGCAGGTAGATGCGGCCCTTGCGGCCGTCTTCGCCGACGTCGCGGATGATGTTGGTGAGCTGGAAGGCCAGCCCCAGCTTTTCAGCGAACAGCAGGGTGCCGCCCTGGGTGTGGCCGAAGATGCTGGCCGACAGGATGCCCACCACGCCGGCCACGTGCCAGCAATAGCGCTGCAGGCCGGGATAGTCGAGGTAGCGGCTCTGGTCCAGGTCCATCTCCATGCCGTCGATGATGGCCTGCAGGTGTTCTCCCTTGAGCTTGTAGACGGCCACGTGGGGATACAGGGCCTTGGTCACCGGATGGCTGGGATTGCCTTCCAGCATGGCGGCGATTTCCTTGCGCCACCACATCAGCTTGGTGCGCGCCACCATCGGATCCTCGATCTCGTCGACGGTGTCGTCGACTTCGCGGCAGAAGGCGTACAGCGCCGTGATCGCGCGCCGGCGTTCCGGCGGCAGGAACAGGAAGCTGTAGTAAAAGCTGGAACCGCTGGCGGCGGCCTTCTGCTGGCAGTATTCGTCTGGAGACATGGATGGCGGTGGCTGCGTGTTCGGTGCGAGGCCGGAATATGCCCGTCAAGGCACCCGGGGCGGGCAAAATCCGGCAAAGGCGCTATGCTAGCCGAGTGCGCACGGCAGGGCAAATGCGGCAGCGGTCTCTTATTGCGGCCGCCGGCGTTGTCCATTAAGCTCAGCGCATCGATCGCCCGCAAAAAATGATGGCAGGAGCATAAAAATCAGGGCGCCGCATGCCGATATGGATACAGGAACCGGCGAGGCAGCACAGACCGACCGGAGCAGCGCTAGCGAACATACGAGGAGGCTGGAGACGTCATGGACAGACTGGAAATCTTTCGCAATATCGCATCGCAGGCCGGACGCGGGGAGCTGGTGTTCCCGGCCAACGTCAGCGCATCGATGAAGCTGCAGCAGGCGTTGTCGGATCCCGACTGCCACCTGGAGCAGGCCGCCAAACTGGTGATGGCCGAGCCGCTGGTCTCGGCGCGCACCGTGGCCATCGCCAATTCGGCCGCCTACAACCGCTCCGGCGGCGAAATCAACAACGTACGCACGGCCGTGATGCGGCTGGGCTTTCGCACCCTCAACACCATCACCACCTCGGTCATCGTCCGCCAGCTGGGGCGCACCATCAGCAACCCGGCCATGCGCATCAAGTCGGCGCAGCTGTGGGAGCATTGCGCCCACGTCGCGGCGACGGCGCATGTGCTGACCGCCAAGCTGACCAACGGCGATCCCGAGACGGCCATGTTCGCCGGCATCGTGCATGAGGTCGGCGGCTTCTACCTGCTCTCGCGCACCGATGAATATCCCGACCTGCTGGCGGGCGGCATCGAGGACTGGGCTGAATATGGGGAGAAGATGATCGGCCGCGCCGTGCTGAAGAAGCTGGGCGTGCCGCAGCCGGTGGTCGACGCCATCGAGTCGCTGTGGCACGGCGTGCGGGTGCTGCCGCCGCAAACCATCGGCGACGTGCTGCTGCTGGCCAAGGAGCTCTCGCCGGTGCCTTCGCCGCTGCAGCGCACCGTGGCCGAAGCCGGCATCGGCGGCGAGAACCTGGTGGACGATTACATCGGCGACCAGTCCCTGCGCAACCTGCTCGACGATTCGGAAGAGCAGATCCGCTCCCTGACCTCGGCCTTGCTGGTCTGACAACGACTGCAGGCCTGCTTGCGCCCGTTCGGCCATCATCGGCCGCGCAGGCGTTTTTCGTTTAGTTTGTCGTCTACATGGTCAGGCCGCGCCAGCCCACGACCATCCAGTCGGCCTTGCCCAGTTTCGGCCGCTGGCGGAAGACATCGCCTCGCACGGCCTCGATGCGTTCCAGGATGCGCAGGCCGCCCTGGACCACCAGCCGCAACTCCCAGCCTATCCGCCCCGGCAGCCGCCGGGCCAGCGGCGCGCCCGACAGCATCAGGGCGCGAGCGCGTTCCACCTCGAACTGCATCAGCCGGCGCCAGTTGTCGCCGTCGGTCGCGGCGGCGATATCGGCTTCGCTCACGCCGTAGCGCTGCAGGTCTTCCTGCGGCAGGTAGATGCGCGCTTTTTCCCAGTCGACGGCGACGTCCTGCCAGAAATTGATCAGCTGCAGCGCGCTGCAGATGGCGTCGGAGTCGCGCAGGTTGGTTTCGCTGGCCGCGTCGTAGAGATGCAGCATCAGCGTGCCGACCGGGTTGGCCGAGCGCCGGCAATAATCGAGCAGGTCGTCGTAGCTGGGGTAACGGGTGGTCACGACATCCTGCCGGAAGGCTGAGAGCAAATCGCGAAAGGGCTGCAGCGGCAGCCGGTAATCGCGAATCGTCTGTTGCAGGCGCTCAAAGATCGGCGGCCGGCAAGGCTGGCCGGATTCGATCAGGTCCAGTTGCTCTTCATAGGCCTGTAGTGCCGCCAGGCGCTGCGGGGCGAGGGCGTCGCCTTCGTCGGCGAGATCGTCGGCGCTGCGGGCGAAGGCGTAGATTGCGGTCACGGCCGGGCGCAGGCGGGCCGGGAGCAGCAGGGAGGCAACGGGGAAGTTTTCGTAGTGGTCGACAGCCATGAAGGCGCTTTTTCCGGTTCGGGTCTGCTGAAGATGCTGCGGATTTTCAGCCCGAATAGTAAAGGAAAAACGGCGCGGCCCGACGGCCGACTGCGCGCGGCGGTCTCAGTCGATAGCGCGGGCCGGCCCGCATGGCCGGACAGGCGCGGGTCAGCCGACCGCCTGGAGCTGCGGCTCGCCGCCCGGCTGGGCCTTGTAGATTTCGTAGCCGCTCTTGCCGTTGCGCTTGACCTGGTACATGGCGCTGTCGGCGCACTGGATGAGCTTGTGCAGGTCGCGCGCGTGCAAAGGGTAGAGGCTGATGCCGATGCTCGCCCCAAGCAGGTACTGGCGGTCGCCGACCTGCACGTGCTGCATCATCTGGGCCAGCAGTTTCTTGGCCACTTCGAAGGCCTGGTTCTCGCTCTCCAGCTGGGTGCCGATGACGATGAATTCATCGCCGCCCACGCGCGCGCAGATGTCGGTGCTGCGCACGATGCCCTTGATGCGCGCGGCGATGGCCTTGAGCACCTCGTCGCCCACATGGTGGCCGGCGGTATCGTTGATCGGCTTGAAGTTGTCGAGGTCGATGTAGAAGATCGCCACCATGTGATGCGGGCGTGTGGCCAGCAGCAGCGCATGGTCGAACAGGGTATTCATGTAGCGCTTGTTGTTCAGGCCGGTCAGCGGGTCGAGAAAGGCCATGTCCAGCGCCTTGGCCTCGGCATCGACCAGGCGCCGCTGGAACAGCGTCAGCATGGCGCCCAGCAGGGACAGGTACTGCAGCGACACCAGGATCGTGCCCAGCACGAAGCCGGTCTTGAACCAGCCGGGCTGGAAATCGATCACGACCGGGCCCACGAGCCAGTGCACGCCCATGGCCGCGCTGGCGGCCGCGGTCATGTGCAGCCAGCCCTTGGAGTCATTGCGGCGCTGGTAGCTGAACCAGGCGATGGCGAACATGAAGCCCGCGTTCGTCACCGAGTAACCCAGGCTGCGCGCCAGCGTCGAGGCGTCCTGCGTCCATGCCGCCAGCAACCACAGCTCGGCGGCGGCGGCGGCGATCCAGAACCAGCGCTCCCTGGCGTCGATACCGAGGAATCGGCACAGGCCGGTCAGCAGCAAGGGCTTCTCGAGCACGTTGAGCACGGCGTAGGCGGTGACGATGAGCTTCATGTCGCCGCTGGGGATCAGCAGGACCAGCGTGAGGCGCGCGAGGAGCGCGAAGGAAATCGAGGCGGCCCACCAGCCCGAACCGGGATTGGTGCGCGGGACGCGGTAGGTCCAGAGGAACATCAGCAGAAACACAAGGTAAACGCTGAAGCCAAAGGTATGCACAATCTCGTACGACATGAACAGTCACCCCCGCCCTTGAAATCGGCATCACTCGTTTTTTTCTGGTAATCCCAGGATCCGAGATGAGCGGCTTCGCAGCGAAGCGCCAGGTCATGATCCCCCTCATGGTTGAAGTGATAATAAACAAGGCGGCCGGTGCGGTAAACAGGCAGAGCGCAAAGCGTGCCGTTTGCCCACAAAGCTTGTCTGGAAAGGATTTGCGGGCAGGTCCGCTTATTTCCGGAGGGCTATTTTTCGGTGAGGTTTCGTGTGCGGCGAGCGGGCGGGCGACGCATTCCCCGGGCAAGGCCGGGGCGTGGCGGGAGAGATGTCAGCGCAATCCCGGGCTCAGTCGAACTTGTCCTTGAGCAGCGCTTCGATGGTCGCGATTCGCGTTTCCACCGTCTCCAGCAAGGCGGTCGGCATATTGCCGCCGACGGCGAGCTGGGCGGCGAGCGAGCGGGCGATGCCCATGGCGCCCTGGGTGAACTGCTTGCCGTCCTTGGACAGCACCGCCGCTGCCGTAAACAGCGTGGAGAACAGGATCTGGTCGGCGGTATTGTTTTCGATGAACTTGTTGAGCAGCGCGTTGTGGCTTTGCTTGAGCGCGTCGAATTCTTCCTGGGTGGGCATGGCGGTTCCTGGAATAGGGCCTGAAGACTTCCGGCGCGGCGACGAAGCCTCGCTCAGGCCGGAAGGGTATACGGTTTCAGGGAATCATCTGGTGCGAGGAGGGGGACTCGAACCCCCACACCATTGCTGGCGTCAGGACCTAAACCTGGTGCGTCTACCAATTTCGCCATCCTCGCTGAAGGTGTCGGTCATCGGCGCGATAGCAGTCTGGAAGCAGTGTGCAGCAGATTTGCCGCTACCGATGCGGGTAGCTTTTTATCAAAGCGCGCTATTGTACTGCAAGCCGTTGCCAATGTCCGTTTTTTTGCGGAAAGCTTGTCAGCCCACTGGAAAGGGCCGGCGGGGCAGTATCATGCGCGCTCGGATCCGTTCTCTGTTCCTTCGGTCCTTTTCCTCTCTTTATAACGGTTTTTCATGACACGCTATCGCCATTACAAAGGCGGCATCTACGAGTTCGTCGGCGATGCCATCCTCGAATCCGACCTGTCTCCCATGGTGGTCTACCGGGCCGCCGATGGCCGCCTGTGGATTCGTCCCAGCGCGGTTTTTCATGAACTGGTCGAAGTCGACGGCAAGCAGGTGCCGCGCTTCGAGAAGATCGCGGACTGATCGTCCGCTCCAACCTACGGATATTCCATGAAACAGACATCACGCGCGCTGGCCGGCGTCCTGCTCCTGGCGGGCGTCGCGGCCGCGCCCATTTCGCTCGCCGAGGACCTGGCCGACGTCAGCACGGCTTTTCGCTGGCTGGGAAAGAACGACCGGGTGGTCATCGAAGCCTATGACGACCCCAAGGTGCTGGGCGTCACGTGTTACGTCTCGCGCGCCCGCACCGGCGGCGTGAAGGGTTCGGTCGGCCTGGCCGAAGACAAGGCGGAGGCCTCCATCGCCTGCCGCCAGGTGGCGCCGACCCTGCAGTTCACCGGCAAGCTGCCGGTGCAGGAGGATGTGTTCACCGAGCGCATGTCCATCCTGTTCAAGCGCCTGCACGTGGTGCGGGTGGTCGATGCCAAGCGCAATACGCTGGTCTACCTGACCTATTCGGACAAGCTCATCGACGGCAGCCCCATGAACGCGGTCACGGCCGTGCCGGTGGCCGCCTCCACGCCGATACCGGTGAAGTAGGCGCCGTCGGGCGCGGGCAGACAAGGCGTTTTCCCGTGGGCAACGGCGGGGCTTCGGGGTGTCGGCTGAAGCCCGCGCCAGCCTTGCATTGCGGGCAATGACGGGGCTTTCGGGTTTGTTTGCGATGCGGCAAGTCCAATTTTGGACTTGCCGTGGTTTTTGCGTATAAAATAGCGAGCTTTAGCGCGGTCGGGCTGGCCGCTTTTCGTCTGGAAAATATTTCGATGCGGACGGGAAGCGAATGCTCCGGCTTACGGAATTCTTAATTATTTGGACGATTTAAATGGCAACTGCAGTCGAAACCCTGAGCAAACTCGAACGTCGTATGACCCTGACTTTCCCGCTGGCCGATGTTCAGGCTGAAGTGGAAAAGCGCCTGAAGGTGCGTGCCCGCACTGCCAAGGCGCCGGGTTTCCGTCCGGGTAAAGTGCCGATGAAGATGGTTGCCGCCCAGTTCGGCTACCAGGTCGAAACCGAAGTGCTGAACGACAAGGTCGGCCGTGCATTCAACGACGCTGCCGTGGAAAACAACCTGCGCGTCGCCGGCTTCCCCTCGATCGAACCCAAGACCAGCGAAGAAGCCGGCGAAGGCCAACTGGCTTTCAACGCCACCTTCGAAGTCTATCCGGACGTGGCCATTGGCGATCTGACCGGCGCCGAAGTCGAAAAGACCACCGCTTCGGTGTCCGACGCTGAAATCGACAAGACCATCGACATCCTGCGCAAGCAGCGCGTGCACTACCACGTCAAGGGCGAGCAAGGCGCGCACGGCGACGGCGGCGCTGACCAGTCGGCTCAGAACGGCGACCGCGTGACCGTGGACTTCGTCGGCAAGATCGACGGCGTGGAATTCCAGGGCGGCAAGGCCGACAACTTCCCGTTCGTGCTGGGCGAAGGCCGCATGCTGCCGGAATTCGAAGCTGCCACCATCGGCCTGAAGGTTGGCGAAGCCAAGACCTTCCCGCTGGCATTCCCCGAGGACTACCACGGCAAGGACGTGGCCGGCAAGACCGCAGAATTCACCATCACCCTGAAGAAGGTCGAATGGGCGCACATGCCTGAAGTCGACGCAGTCTTCGCTCAATCGCTGGGCATCGAAGACGGCGATCTGGGCAAGATGCGCGAAGACATCAAGAAGAACCTGGAGCGCGAAGTCTCCGCACGCACCAAGGCCCAGACCAAGGACAGCGTGATGAACGCCCTGATCAAGGCAAGCGACCTGGAAGTGCCGAAGGCGCTGGTCGAGCAGGACGTCGAGCGCCTGGCTGAAATGGCCAAGCAGGACATGGCCCAGCGCGGCATGGACCCGAAGGTCATGCAGCTGCCGCGCGAGCTGTTCACCGCGCAGGCCGAGCGCCGCGTGCGCCTGGGTCTGATCCTGGCTGAAGTGGTCAAGGCCAACAAGCTGGAAGCCACCGAAGAGCAGGTCAAGGCCCAGATCGAAGATTTCGCCCAAAGCTACGAAGACCCGCAGCAAGTCCTGAAGTACTACTTCTCCGACCGTCGCCGCCTGGCTGAAGTCGAAGCCCTTGTTTTGGAAGAAAACGTCGTCAACTACGTTCTCGGCAAAGCCAAGGTTTCGGAAAAGCCGGTTTCGTTCGACGAACTGATGGGCAATCAGGCGCAAGCGTAATCGGGTTTTCTCGCGTAGTATCGGAAAACATTTTTACGCTAAGGATGCACACATGACAGGTCTGATCAGAGGTTCTGCACTGGACACGCAAATGCTCGGCATGGTGCCGATGGTGATCGAACAGAGCGGCCGCGGCGAGCGCGCGTATGACATCTACTCGCGCCTGCTGAAGGAACGCATCATTTTCCTGGTCGGACCGGTCAATGATGCTACCGCCAACGTGATCGTCGCCCAGCTGCTGTTCCTGGAAAGCGAAAACCCGGACAAGGACATCTCGCTGTACATCAATTCGCCTGGCGGTTCGGTTTCGGCCGGCATGGCGATCTTCGACACCATGCAGTTCATCAAACCGCAAGTGTCGACGCTGTGCACGGGCCTGGCCGCGTCCATGGGCGCATTCCTGCTGGCCGCCGGCGCCAAGGGCAAGCGCTTCTCGCTGCCGAACTCGCGCATCATGATTCACCAGCCACTGGGCGGCGCCCAGGGCCAGGCATCGGATATCGAGATCCAGGCGCGTGAAATCCTGTACCTGCGCGAACGCTTGAACGGCATCCTGGCCGAACGTACCGGCCAGGACGTCGAAAAGATCGCGCGCGATACCGATCGCGACAACTTCATGTCGGCCGACGCCGCCGTGGAGTATGGCCTGATTGACAAGGTGCTGACCGAGCGCGGTTGAGCTTGCAGTGCGGTAAAACGCCGTAAAAATGCCCGGATGCATTGCCGTCCGGGCATTTTTTTTACGGATTTGGCAAAGAGCGGCTTTTCGGGCTCTGTTTTCTTGATAAATCGGTGCGGCGATGACATATAACTGTCAGGAAGCGAACCGGAATCGGGGACGGGCGTCGAAAAATGACCAAGCCGTGACGAATCCGTATTTCGCGGGTATGATCAAGTCGTAACTTCTATCCTTGTAGCTCTATGTCTGAGAAAAAATCATCCAGCGGCGAAAAGTTGCTTTATTGCTCCTTCTGCGGCAAAAGCCAGCACGAAGTCAAGAAGCTGATCGCCGGCCCTTCGGTCTTCATCTGCGACGAGTGCATTGACCTGTGCAACGACATCATCCGCGATGAAGCCGCCAGCGTGGAATCGGTCCCGGGCGCCAAGTCGGACCTGCCGACGCCGCAGGAAATCAGCGAGCTGCTGGACCAGTACGTCATCGGCCAGTCCACCGCCAAGCGCATCCTGTCGGTAGCGGTGTACAACCACTACAAGCGCCTGAAGCACATGGGCAAGAAGGACGACGTCGAACTGGCCAAGAGCAACATCCTGCTGGTCGGCCCGACGGGTTCCGGCAAGACTTTGCTGGCGCAGACGCTGGCGCGCATGCTCAACGTCCCGTTCGTGATCGCTGACGCGACCACGCTGACCGAAGCCGGCTATGTCGGCGAGGACGTCGAGAACATCATCCAGAAGCTGCTGCAGAACTGCAATTACGAAGTCGAGAAGGCCCAGAAGGGCATCGTCTATATCGACGAAATCGACAAGATTTCCCGCAAGTCGGACAATCCTTCGATCACCCGCGACGTCTCCGGCGAGGGTGTGCAGCAGGCGTTGCTGAAGCTGATCGAAGGCACCATGGCGTCGGTGCCGCCGCAGGGCGGCCGCAAGCATCCGAACCAGGATTTCGTGCAGATCGACACGACCAACATCATGTTCATCTGCGGCGGCGCATTCGACGGCCTGGCCAAGATCATTTCCGACCGCTCCGAAAAGAGCGGCATCGGTTTCTCGGCCAGCGTGAAGAGCCAGACCCAGAAGACCAATTCCGAGGTGCTGCTCAACGCCGAGCCTGAGGACCTGGTCAAGTTCGGCCTGATTCCCGAACTGGTCGGTCGTCTGCCGGTCATCGCGACCCTCAATGAGCTGGACGAGGAAGCGCTGATCCAGATCCTGGTCGAGCCGAAGAACGCCCTGATCAAGCAATACGCCAAGCTGCTGCAGATGGAAGGCGCGGAACTGGAAATCCGCCCGGCCGCCATGCATGCCATCGCCAAGAAGGCGCTGGCGCGCAAGACCGGCGCGCGCGGCCTGCGCTCGATCCTGGAGCACGCATTGCTCGACGTGATGTATGAATTGCCCAGCCAGCAGAACGTGGCCAAGGTCGTGGTCGACGAAAACACCATCACCAACGGCGCCAAGCCGCTGCTGATCTACCACGACCAGCCGAAGGTGTCCGGCGCTTAAGCACGTTGCGCAAGCGCGGGATTGCCGAAGGAGCAGTGGTGCGGCGCATGAAGATGTGCCGCATCATGCAGAAATGGCCGCACAAAGTCCGGTATCCGCAAAAGCGGTAAAATAAACCGGCGGAACATACTCTGGCTTCCATCGAAAAGCCACCCGGAGGAGACTTCGTGTGTGGCTTTTTTAGTTTTTATTGCGATCATGACATTGGTCTCCCGGCCGTGATTTTTTAGCTCAGCCGGACTTGTGTTTTGATCACTCGTGCCAACATCATTCACAGTATTCATTGATAAGGCCCGCCATGACGACTCCAATACTCACAGAACAGTCCCAATTGCCGCTGTTGCCGTTACGGGATGTGGTTGTTTTCCCGCACATGGTGATTCCGCTTTTCGTCGGCCGCCCGAAGTCGATCAAGGCGCTGGAAGCGGCCATGGAGCAAGGCAAGAGCATCATGCTCGCGGCCCAGAAGGCCGCCGCCAAGGACGAGCCTTCGCCCGACGACATCTATGAAATCGGCTGCGTGGCCAACATCCTGCAAATGCTCAAGCTGCCCGACGGCACCGTCAAGGTGCTGGTCGAAGGCGCACAGCGCGCGCGCATCCATCACATCAGCGAACTGGAAACCCATTTCGTCGCCGACCTGACCCCGGTGGAGTCCGAGCAGGGCGATGAAGCGGAAGTCGAAGCCATGCGCCGCACCATCGTGCAGCAGTTCGACCAGTACGTGAAACTGAACAAGAAGATCCCGCCCGAGATCCTGACCTCGCTGGCCGGCATCGACGACGCCGGCCGCCTGGCCGACACCATCGCCGCGCACCTGCCGCTGAAGCTCGAGCAGAAACAGGTGATCCTTGAGATCTTCAACGTCGCCAAGCGCTACGAGCACCTGCTCGGCCAGCTCGAGGGCGAGCTCGACATCCTGCAGGTGGAAAAGCGCATCCGTGGCCGCGTCAAGCGCCAGATGGAGAAGTCGCAGCGCGAGTACTACCTGAACGAACAGGTCAAGGCGATCCAGAAGGAGCTGGGCGAGGGCGAAGACGGCGCCGACCTGGAAGAGCTGGAAAAGAAGATCCTGGCCGCCAAGATGCCCAAGGAAGCGCTGGAGAAGGCGCAGAGCGAGCTGAAGAAGCTCAAGCTGATGTCGCCGATGTCCGCCGAGGCGACCGTGGTGCGCAACTATATCGATACGCTGGTCGGCCTGCCCTGGAAGAAGAAGTCCAAGGTCAACAACGACCTGCCCAACGCCGAGAAGGTGCTGGAAGGCGATCACTATGGCCTGGAGAAGGTCAAGGAACGCATCCTCGAGTATCTCGCCGTGCAGCAGCGCGTGGACAAGCTGAAGGCGCCGATCCTGTGCTTCGTCGGTCCCCCGGGCGTGGGTAAGACCTCGCTGGGCCAGTCGATCGCGCGCGCCACGAACCGCAAGTTCGTGCGCATGGCGCTGGGCGGCGTGCGTGACGAGGCCGAGATCCGCGGTCATCGTCGTACCTACATCGGTTCCATGCCGGGCAAGATCCTGCAAAGCCTGTCCAAGGTCGGCGTACGCAATCCGCTGTTCCTGCTCGATGAAATCGACAAGCTGGGCATGGATTTCCGCGGCGATCCGTCGTCGGCGCTGCTGGAAGTGCTGGATCCGGAGCAGAACCATACCTTCTCCGATCACTACATCGAGGTGGACTTCGACCTGTCGGACGTGATGTTCGTGGCGACGTCCAACTCCTTCAACATCCCGCCAGCGCTGCTGGACCGGATGGAAGTGATCCGCCTGTCGGGTTACACCGAAGACGAGAAGACCAGCATCGCCCAGCGCTACCTGCTGCCCAAGCAGATCAAGAACAACGGTCTGAAGGAAGGCGAGATCAGCGTGGCCGAATCGGCGATCCGCGACATCATCCGCTACTACACCCGTGAAGCGGGCGTGCGTTCGCTGGAACGCGAAGTGTCGAAGATCTGCCGCAAGGTGGTCAAGCTGCTGCTGCTGAAGAAGCAGGAGAAGAAGGTGACCGTCACCTCGCGCAACCTGGACAAGTTCCTGGGCGTGCGTCGCTACGACTTCGGCATCGCCGAGAAGGAAAACCAGATCGGCCAGGTGGTGGGTCTGGCGTGGACCGAAGTCGGGGGCGACCTGCTGACCATCGAAGCGGTGAACATGCCCGGCAAGGGCCAGATCATCCGCACCGGCACGCTGGGCGACGTGATGAAGGAGTCGATCGAGGCAGCCCGCACCGTGGTGCGCAGCCGTGCCCGCAAGCTGGGCATCAAGAACGAAGTGTTCGAGAAGAGCGACATCCACATCCACGTGCCGGAAGGCGCGACACCCAAGGACGGTCCGTCGGCGGGTATCGCGATGACCACCGCGCTGGTGTCCATCTTCAGCGGCATTCCGGTGCGCGCCGATGTGGCCATGACCGGCGAGATCACGCTGCGCGGCGAAGTGCTGCCTATCGGCGGCCTGAAGGAAAAGCTGCTGGCGGCCCATCGCGGCGGCATCAAGACCGTGCTGATCCCCGAGCAGAACGTGAAGGACCTGGCCGAGATCCCGGACAACGTCAAGAACAAGCTCGAGATCATCCCGGTGCGCTGGATCGACAAGGTGCTGGAAGTCGCGCTGGAACGCCAGCCGGCCCCGTTGCCGGAAGACGAAGCCATCGTCGAATCGGCGGTGGCGCCGAAGGACGGCGCTACCGATCCGGTGGTCAAGCACTGAGTTCGCCGCAAGGCATCCGCTCGTGAAAAGCGCCTCTTCGGAGGCGCTTTTTTCTTGCCGGATGAGTTTGTGAGGAAATTTCCCTCAGGAAAATGACTGCCGCCCCTGAAAATCACCGCAAATGCCGGAAAGCCGCTTGACACCTGGTTTTGCGGCTTGTTTAATAGCCGCTGCGGAATTTTTCCGCAAGGCAAGCGACGGTGAAGGGGGCTCTGCCGTTGAGTCGCAAACGCTGTCATTCAAATCAAACTTAATGTACAAGAGGGCGTAAGTGAATAAAGGCGAACTGATTGAACACATTGCCGACGCGGCAGACATCTCCAAGGCCGCAGCCGGCCGCGCGGTGGACGCATTCGTCGGTGCAGTAAAGACCACGCTGAAGAAGAACGGCACCGTGACCCTGGTGGGTTTCGGCACCTTCGCCGTCGGCAAGCGCGCAGCCCGCACCGGCCGCAATCCGCAGACCGGCGCCGCGATCAAGATCAAGGCCGCCAAGGTTCCGAAATTTAAAGCTGGTAAAGCGCTGAAAGATGCTATAAAATAATTGTCTTTCGTCGCCGCTGAACCGGTGACGGGCTGTTAAGGTAGCCGGGCGCTTAGCTCAGTTGGTAGAGCGGAGCCCTTACAAGGCTTAGGTCGGGAGTTCGAGCCTCTCAGCGCCCACCAGCACCAAGCAGTCGAGCCAGTTTAGGAGTGGTAGTTCAGTTGGTTAGAATACCGGCCTGTCACGCCGGGGGTCGCGGGTTCGAGTCCCGTCCACTCCGCCAGATAAAAGCCCCGTTCGCAAGAACGGGGCTTTTTCTTTTTCGCGCGCCAAAGAGGGCCGTGAATAAAGGCGCGGTTGAGCCCAGACGGAGCATTTGTCCCTGGCGTGCAGGGCAAGAATGCCGGGCCTGGTACAAGGATTACTCTCCAGGCAAAAAAAGCGGCGCACCTCTCGCGAAGTGCGCCGCATCCCCCTCCGGGTCAAGCCCCGATATAAGCCTGCGTCTTGCATCCCGAACCCCTCCGGGATTTGCTGCCGGCGGCCGTGGCCGCCGTTCAATCAACGAACAAATCAGTAGGTCAGCGTGACGGTCACGGTGTCCGAATAGGCGCCGGCCAGCGGTGTTTGCGAAGCCGGGATCTGGCCGTACACGGTCAGCGTTTGCAGCAGACCGGTGCCGGTGCCGGCCTGGGTGTCGGTGCCGATGGTCGAACCCCAGTTGTTGGTGCGGCCCGAATCGCGGTACAGCGCGTAGTTCAGCGTGCCGCCGCCGGTGGCGCTCATCTTGCGGGTGGTCACGGTGGAGCCGCTGCCGGTGCCGGCGTCAAGACCGACGTTGTAGGTGGTGCCGTTGGTGCACAGCACGGTGATGCTGCCGCTCTGGTTCACCACCGTTTGCGTGTAGGCGCCGAAGGCGATGGCCGAGCCTACCACGGTGCACGATGCAACCACCGACGCGGTGATCGCGAGCGAGCCGCTGGCAGTGGCGGCGAAGGATGCGGGAGCGCTGGAAGCCAGGACGACGGCGGCGATGGAAGCGCAGACGAAGCGATTTTTCTTGGCAAAAAACATGTTCATTCTCCTGTGGATCCCTGCGACTGCCCTCGCCCTGTGCGAGAACTTCTGTGTGCAGCGGGTATGGAGACACTTTAATTTTTCAGCGTGCGACACGACATCCGGCGAATCCTGAGGCAGCCTTTCCAGGGATCAGGGAAAACCTGAAATGTCGGTTAAATGCTGCCCAATGGCGGGAAAACTTTCTCCCCGGCCATGATTTTCGCTAGTACGAGATCAAAATCGTCAGCGTATCGGCGTAGGCGCCGGCCTTGACGTTCTGGCTGCCGGTGATGCGCCCGTAGGCCGTGTACTGCTTGACCACCGGCGTCAGCAGTTGCAGCAGGTAGCCGTCGGTGATGTAAGTGGTGCTGGAGGAGCCGTCTCCCCAGATGGAGGTGCGCGCGTTGTCCTGGTACACCTGGTAGTTGAGGGGTGTCGTGCCGTTGAGCATCTTGCGTTGGCTGTAGGCGCCGCTGTTGCCTGAGCTCAGTTTCACCGTGTAGGCGATGAGCAGCGATATCGTCGCCTGGCAACTGACCGTGATGGTGGCGGTGTTATCGATGTTGGCGCTCGATTGCGGGTCATAGGTGCCGAATGACAAGGTGGTGGCGGATGCCGAGCAGATCTGCTGGGCCTGCGACGCTGACGCGGCCAGGGCCAGGGCGATCGCGATCATCAGTTTGAAGAGCATGTGCATGGCGGCTCCAGTTTGATTCAGCGGCAGACCACGGTTTCGTTGGTCATGCCGCCGTCCGCCCGGCCGGGCGGCGTGAGTGTCGCGTGGCATTGCGCGCCCGAGGGCAGCAGCACGTCGAGCGTATTGACCGGCGCCAGCTCTTGCAGGTAGCTGATGCCGTCGTAACCGACCGGCGCCGACAGGCCGGTTTCGCGCACCCTGATCGAGGATCCCATCGGGATGAAATTGCCGGCGGCGTCCTTGAGCGTAATGGTGACGTCGGAGGCGCGTTTGGCGGTGAAGTTGATGACCACGCCCGAGCGATCGCGCGGCTTGACGTATTGGTCGGACTGGTCGAGCTGCAGGGTCAGCGGCAGGTCCAGCACGTCCACCGACACCTTGTTGACGTCATAGGCGCGCAGGTCGGTCAGCAGCAGCTGGCCATTGTCGTCGGTGCGTCCGGCATAGCGGTTCTCGGTATAGATCCCCACATTCTTCACGCCGCTGGCGTTGACCACGGCGAAGCTGTCCTCGATCCAGTCCGAGGCGAACACGCTGCCGTCCATCATCGTCAGCGAGCCGCGTGCGCCCAGCCGCTCGCTGGTGACATTGACCGACTGCGATGCGGCCGCGCTGAAGCTGCCGTAGCGGCTCTTGTAGTTCACCTGGCCCAGGCGCTGGCGGTAGCTGCCTTCGGTGTCCTGCAGCTGCCAGCCGATGTCGCCGATGGAAATGGTCGGGCGGCTGGCCTGGAAGGTGGTGGTGCGCTGGCCGTTGCTGTTGTTCACGCTGGCGCCGCCGACGTCGCGGCCGCCGAAGGGGATGATCAGGCCCACCGTGGCGCCGTAGCCGCTGTTGCGGAAGTCGCGATAGGCCGTCATGTACATGTTCGACGTCGAGCCGACCGACTTGAAATAGGTGATGGTGACGGTCTCGCTGTCGGAAATGCTGGTGGCGCCGCCATCGGTCAGCAGGATGGGGCTCTTGGTCATCGCATAGGCCATGCTGAGCGAGCCGGCGCTGCCCAGGTTCAGGCCCAGCGTGGCGATGGTCGAGGAGCGCGAAACCGGCGCGCCTTCGATGGCGCCGATATCCTGGTAGCCGCGCGTGGACTGGCTGCGGCTGAGCGACAGGCTGATCGGATCGGCGTTGCGTTCGATGGCCACCGAGACCTGCTGTCCCGAGCCGTTGTCCGAGCTGCTGCCCGACAAGGCGGTCGCCAGCACGGCCCGGTTGCCCAGGTTGAACACCGCGCCGGCGCCGGCCAGCTTGAGGCTGCGCATGGCCTCGCCGTGCGTTTCCAGGGTCAGCCAGTCGCTCATGCCGCGCCGGGCCGTCCCCGACAAGGCGAATTGTCCGTAGTTGTTGCTGCGCAGGCCGTAGTTGCGGCGCACCCAGCCGCCTTCGGCCGAGTAGGACGACAGGCCTTCCTTGAGCAGGCGGTCGGTAGCGTAGAAATTGACGGTGCGGAAGGTCTGGCGCCCCAGCTCGTCGGTCACCGCGACCGCGATCTGGCCGGCGCCGCTGGCAATAGGCGGCTGGCGGATCTCGAACGGTCCGGGCGGCACCGGTTGCGACAGCTGGCGCACGCCGTTGACGAACAGGTCGACGGTGGAGGGCACCACCGTCTCGCCACCCAGCGACGGCGTCGGGAAGCGAACCAGGTCGGGGCGCAGGTTGAAGTCCGACGCATACTGGAAACCGCCCATGCGCACCGAGCGGCTCCATGCCAGGCTGCCGTTGATGACGTCGCCGACCCGGTAGCGCGTCAGCGTCGCCGGTTCGGAATAGGTATAGGTGGTTTCCAGGCGCGCCGAGGTGCCGCCGCTGTTGCCCAGGTAACCCAGGCCGGTGGAGCTGAACACGCTGCTGCCGGAGAACCAGCGCGCGTCGAACAGCCCGCCAAGTGCATGCAGTCCCGAACTGGAGGTGGCCAGCAGGTCGTAGTTCAGCACCAGGCCGCGCCCGCCGGCGGACAGCGGGACATTGTTGGCGACGCTGTTGGCATCGATGTCGGTGGTGTTCATGAATCGCGCCGGGATATCGAGGTTGACCTTCGCGGCAGCTTCATCGAGCTGGATGCGGGTAGCGATGGAGCTGATCGCAATCAGGTCGTTGTCGGCTCCGTCGACTTTCAGTTTCAGGCTGCGCAGTTCAGCCGCCGTGGAGTACAGCGTTTGCTGGCGCCGCGTGAACTGCGCCACCAGGTCCGTGCCGCGCCCGTTGATCGATACTTCCAGCAACAGGGCTTCGTCCCCGGGCTCGGCGGCGCGTGCTGCCGCGCTGAGAATGACCAGGGTTAAGAGCAGTATCCAGTGTGCAAGGCGTTTCAAGGCGCCACGGTCAGTTCGGTTTCAATCGGTCCCGAGTCGCCTGTGGCCGTCATCTTCACTTTGCTGCCGGCAGCCAGAGGGGTCTCGGTGTCGATCAGGTATTGCCGCGTCACTCCTGCAAGGGTGTAAGGATTGCCGCCGGCGGGGACATTGATCTTCTTGCCGTTGGGCAGGGTGAAGGCGACGTCGAGCAGGCGCGCGCGTCGATTGCCCGTGTTCTGCACTTCCAGGCGGGCCGGCTTGCCGGCGCGCAGCGTGTAGTCAAGCTGCAGCTTCGAGGTGCCGTTGGCGGCGATGAAGACCGGCATCGAAATGCGGAACTTGAAGTTGATGGTGGCGCCTTCGGCCGCCGACGGGATCTCGTCGATCAGCATGCGGAAGGCGATTTCGTTGGGGCCGGACGGTTGCTTGGAGACGATCCGGATTACCTGCGAGGCGCCCGGCGCCAAGCTGAACACCGGCGGGCTGATGATCAGGTTCTGGGTCGGCTGGAGGTCGTCCTTGCTGTCGTTCTGCTTCCATTCGAACGCGCGCAGCTGCAAGGAGACGTCGTGATTGTCGTTGTTGACGATCTTCACCACGCCTGCGGTGCGTGATGAGGAAAGTTCGAGCACCACCGGAGCGATCTCGAAATTGGATGCCTGCGCCGTCCCGCACACCCCTGCTGCGGCGATGCAGACCATCGGCCATACCCGCGCCAAGCTCTGGAAAATGGTTCTCGTCACTGTGCGAAAACTCCGTTTTAGTTATCAGGCATCTAGATATGTTTCTAGAGTAAAACGAAATATGATTTTAGTAATGGTTTTGGTTGCATGATCACCACAAAATTTGATTGAAAGTTAATCATGCGCTTGATTTGCAGTGACTCAAGATTTTTATTCGGGGCGAGGGGCGGCGCTCACGTGCTCGATCAATGTCCAGCTCGCGCGGGCCGAGCAATGCAAAATGGCGCGGTCCTTGCGGAGCGCGCCATTGTCGGGGATGGAGCTTTGCGGTTCAGTACGACAGGGTGATGGCCACCACGTCGCTGTAGGTGCCGGCGCGCGTAGCCTGGCCGGCCGGGATGTAGCCATAGACCGGGATGCTCTGGGCCGCACCGTTGCCCACGCCGCTGAGCGTGTCGGTGCCGTTGGCGTTGCCCCAGGTCTTGGTGCGGGCCGAATCCTGGTACAGCGCGTAGTTCAGGGTGCTGCTGCCATCGGTGGTGGCGAGCTTGCGCGCGGTGGTGTTGGCGCCGCTGCCGGTGCCGGCGTCGAGGCTGATCGTATAGCTCGTGCCGTTCGAGCAGGTCACCCCGATCTGGGCGTTCTGCTGGATCGCGCTGGAGGAATAGGTGCCAAAGGGAATGGCTGCGCTCTGGACCACGCATTGCGCGGTCACCACTGCGCTGATGGCCAGATTGCCGGTGGAGGACGCTGCGAAGGCATCCGCGCCAACGGAAAATACTAGCGCGGCTGCGAGCATCAAATGATGTATTTTTTTCATTGTCAGGGGATGCCGTCTAGTAACACATTGGGGTTGAGACTATTATAGAATAAATTCGAATAAAAACTACAGAAGTGCAGAGACACAACACGCGCCAAAACGGAAAATTATAGGAAGATGCCGGATTTTGGTTCCTGAATGAAAACATTTGATGACAAGAAGCAATTGCATTCCTGTCATCTGGCTGGATTTGCTGCCATGTTGGCAATGAAGGCGCCGGATTCTTGCCCTGCAAGTGCCGGTCGCGATACGAACCGATCCGCCTTCGGTCGCAGCGCGAAGTGATCAGATTGCCGTAACGGCGACGGCGGGTTTCTCACGAGTCGGATGTCTCGCGCCTGATGCAGGGCTGCGATATCAGTCGACACCGGGGGTAACAAAGTAGTAAGTTCGCTATGTGACTAGTCAATGGAAGGGCGGAAGTGCGGCAGTGTTGCGCCAGCCGGTGCTGATGGCCGGCGCATCGTAAAACTTGCGGATGCGCGCAGGTGTCAGCAACCGGCATGAAAATGAAGAACGCGCCGGGCGGCACAAGCGACGTGTAACTGTTGAAAGTCTTGCTGCATATAGAAAAAGATGCCGATCTTCGATAAAACCAGACTGGCAACGGCCAGCACGGGCATATTCTTTTCTTTGGCGCTGCTGCTGTCGATCGGCGTGGCGGGTTTTTCCTATTACAGCGTGCGCGATTTCGAGGAGCGCGCGGTCTGGGTGCAGCATACGCACACCGTGCTGAACGTACTGGAAGAGGCGCACTCGACCCTGCGCGACACGGTCAGCAGTTCGCGCGGCTTTGTCTTGTCGGGCAACGACGAGTATCGCGGCAATTTCGAGGCGGGCGTGCGCCAGCTCAATTCGCTGATGCACGAATTACGCGGCCTGATGCGCGACAACCCGGAGCAGATGAAACGCCTGGTGGCGACCGAAGACCTGGTCGCGCAGCGCCTGCTGATGGCGCGCAAGCTGCTGGAGATCAGCCCGGATGCGGCCCAGCCCCGGCTGCTGGAAGGCAAGGCGCTGAGCGATGAGATCCGCGCCAATTTCCTGGAGATGAAGGGAGCCGAGAATGCCTTGCTGGCCACGCGATCGCATGAAACCGCCAGCAGCGCCGACGTGACTATCCTGACCGTGCTGGGCGGCAGCCTGCTCAGCATCGTGCTGCTGGTGGTGGTCTATCGCAAGCTGCGCCGGGAAATGTTCCGTCGCGTGGAAGCCCAGCAGCGCGCGCAGGCCTACTCGGACGAAATCGAAGACCTGTACAACAATGCGCCCTGCGGCTACCACTCGGTGGACGAGACCGACAAGAAGATCATCAAGATCAACGACACCGAACTGAAGTGGCTGGGCTTTACGCGCGAGCAGGTGGTGGGGCGCATGACCCACGCCGATTTGCTGGCGCCCGACAGCGCCGAGCGCTACCTGAAGGAGTTGCTGCCGCAGTTCCTGCTCAAGCGCGAGATCAACGGCGTCGACCTGAACTACCGTCGCGCGGACGGCACCATATTCACCGCCCTGGTCAACGCCACCGCCGTGGTGAACCGCGAGAGCGGGCGCCTGATCAGCCGCACGGTGATGTACGACATTTCCGACCGCAAGCGCTCCGAGGAAGAGATCGAGGCCCTGAACGCCGACCTCAAGCGCCAGGCCCTGCACCTGCACAGCGTGAACAAGGAGCTCGAGAGCTTCTCCTATTCGGTTTCGCATGACTTGCGCGCTCCGCTGCGCGCGATCTCAGGCTATGCAATGATTCTGGAAGAGGACTACGCCGAAGCGATCGACGAGAAGGGCCGCGAGCAATTGCAGGTGATCCGCCGCAACGTGCGCAAGATGGACGAGCTGATCAACGACCTGCTCAAGCTGGCCAAGTCGACCACCGGCGAACTGACCCTCGAACGCTTCTCGATGGAAGACATCGTGGAGCAGGTGATCAGCGGCCTGAAACGGGAAAACCCGAGCGTGGAATTCGAGCTCGCGCAACTGGACGGCGTGGTCGCCAACCGCGGGCTGATCACCCAGGTCTGGGAGAACCTGCTCAGCAACGCGGTCAAGTTCAGCAGCAAGAACGAGCATCCGCTGGTGCGGGTGACCATGCAGGTGAGCGAAGACGAGATCGTCTACGGCGTGCACGACAACGGCGTGGGCTTTGACATGCGCTACGCGCACAAGCTGTTCGGCACCTTCCAGCGCCTGCATCGCCAGGAAGAATACGCCGGCACCGGCATCGGGCTGGCGCTGGTGCAACGCATCGTGATTCGCCATACCGGCCGCGTATGGGCCGAGAGCAAGCCCAAGGAAGGCGCGAGTTTCTACTTCTCGCTGCCGCGCAAGGGATTGGCGCCGACGATGGTCGAGCCGCAATAGAAACGGGAAGCAGGGCGGTCGTGCCGTGACGCGCCGTCCTTGTGTCATTCAACGCATTTGTGAGAGTCAGAGGCCATGAGTATTCCGCTTCGCGTCCTGTTTGTCGAAGACATGGAAGAAGACGCCGTGCTGATGGTGCGCGAGCTCAAGCGCGGCGGCTTCGAGCCGACCTGGCAACGGGTTGACGACGAGCAGGCGCTGCTGGACGCGCTGCGCGAACAGCGCTGGGACATCGTCATCTCCGATTATTCGATGCCCACCTTCAGCGGCGTCGAGGCGCTGAAGGTCGTCAAGAAGGACAACGACCAGACGCCGTTCATCATCGTCTCGGGCATCATCGGCGAACAGACCGCGGTCGAGGTGATGAAGGCCGGCGCCCAGGATTACTTCCTCAAGAGCGCGATTACCCGCCTGCCGCACGCGGTCGACCGCGAGCTGCGCGACGCCCAGGCGCGGCGCAAGCAGCGCGCCAGCGCCCAGGCATTGCGCGAGATGCAGGCGCGCTTCAACGCCTTCATGAACGCCGCGCCGATGCCGACCTGGATCAAGGATTCGCAGCTGCGCTACAGCTACGTCAATCCGGCGCAATCCAATTTCTTCGGCATGACGCCGGGCGACATGGACGGGCTCACCGACTTCGACCTGATGTCCTCAGGCGCGGCCGAGGCTTCCCAGGAAAACGACCGCAAGGTGTTGCTGGAAAAGCGCGAGCTGCACACCCAGGAGACCGTGTTCGACCACAACCACAACGCCCGCATCCTGGACATCGTGCGCTTTCCCATCCACGGCGAAGGCAAGGGCGACATGGTGGCCGGGCTGGCCATCGACGTCACCGAGCGGGTGCAGTCGCGGCGCGAGCTGGAGCTGGCGATCCAGCGCCAGCAGCTGCTGTCTTCACGCGTCATCGAGGTGCAGGAGCGTGAGCGCCAGCATCTGGCGCGCGGCCTGCACGACGACGTCGGCCAGTCGCTGACCGCCCTGAAGATCAACCTGGAAACCATCAAGAAGACCGGTTCGCTGGAAGGCCCGTCGCTGCAGAACGGCATCGACATCGTCACCTCCGTGCTGGCCCAGGTGCGCAGCCTGTCGCTGGACCTGCGCCCGCCGCAGCTGGACAACCTGGGCCTGATCGCCGCGCTGCGCGCCTATGTCGAACAGAAGTCCAAGCTGGCCAACGTCAACGGCTGGTTCGAGAGCAGCGGCCACGACGAGGAGCTGCATCACGACATCGAGAACACCGCCTTTCGCATCGTGCAGGAGGCGGTCACCAACATCCTGCGCCACGCCAAGTGCGAGAACATCTGGGTCAAGGTCGACCGCAAGCAGGATCAGGTCTACCTGAGCATACGCGACGACGGCCGCGGCTTCGACCTGGAGCGCGCGCGCAGCAACGCCATTTCCGGCACCAGCTTCGGCATTCTGAACATGGAAGAGCGCGCGGTGCTGGTGGGCGGTTCCATGGATATTTCATCTGCGCCCGGCGAGGGGACGGAAATCGTCATGCACTTGCCGGTCGCGCCTATCGTGAGAGGGATATGACCATGCTGACACGAATCATGCTTGCGGACGACCATGCGCTGGTGCGCAGCGGCATCAAGGCGTTGCTGGCCGCGATGCCGGGAGTGGAAGTGGTGGGCGAGGCGTCCGACGGCGCCGAGGTGATAGAGATGATTCCGCAGCTCAAGCCCGACCTGGTGGTGATGGACATCGCCATGAAGGGCATGAACGGGCTGGAGGCCTTGCGACGCCTGCGCGGCGACTATCCGACCACGCGCTTTCTGATGCTGTCGATGTACGGCAGCGAGGAGTACGTGATGCAGGCACTGAACGCCGGCGCCAACGGTTACCTGTTCAAGGACTCGGCGGCCACCGAGCTGGAGAAGGCGCTCTACGAGGTCAAGCACGGGCGCCAATACCTGGATTCGCACATCTCGCGCGAGGCGCTGGACAACTACATGAAACGGGTGGCGCAGAACGGCACGCCGGTGGAAGTGTTGACGCCGCGGCAACGCGAGATCCTGCAGCTCATCGCCGAAGGCAACAACACCAAGGAGATCGCCTACCAGCTCAACGTCAGCGCCAAGACCATCGAGACGCACCGTGCGCAGCTGATGGAAAGGCTGGACATTCGCGACGTTCCAGGCCTGGTGCGCTATGCCATCCGCACCGGCATCGCGACGCCCGACAAGTGAGCCCGGCGGCATGGTGAAATAGCAACGGCGGCGCCGGAAAAATGGGGCGGAAAAATTCCTGCAGGAAGCATTTCTCCCCGGTTTTAATGTACTTCAGGAAAATTCTGATTTCTTTTGAAAGTGCCTGTGCAATAATCGCCTCACAGTGCTGAAATCGGCGTCGGCACTGGTTTTCAAGCGGACCGCCGATGTTGGACAACATTGCTGAGAGGCGCAAGCGGCATGAACGCAGGTGCGCGGTGGAGGGATCTGCCGACATGCGGTCACGGTGCAAATGCAGAGGGCATGACCATCGATGTGGTCAAACCGGCAACAATAGTTCCAGCTTGAAACTTACTGAAGAAAGCGATCCTTTATATGGATATCGAGCAATATGACATCATCCTCGTCGACGACAGCCCGGAAGTGGCGGAGTTGACTCGCTTGGCGCTGGGCACCCGCAAGCTTGCGGACAGCATGACCTGGTTTGCCGACGCGGAACTGGCCGAAGAATTCTTCTTCCAGGGCGGATATGCGGATCGCAAGGACTTGCACCCGTACCTGATTCTGCTGGACCTGAACCTGCCGATGATGAGCGGCCACGACTTCCTGAAGATCATCAAGTCCAACGCTGCAACTTCCCATATCCCGGTCGTGATGTTCTCGTCCTCGGACGACCAGCGCGACATCGACCACAGCTACGAGCTGGGCGCCAACGGTTACGTCGTGAAGTGCACCGATCCCAAGGAATTCATGGGAACGGTGGCCGACACCGGCGTCTACTGGCTCAACCGCAACCGCCCGGCGCGGGGAGGCGAGGGCAGCCAGCCCGGTCGCCTGCCGACGGGCCAGTGAGCCGATAAAAAAAGCTGCCCTCGGGCAGCTTTTTTTACGCCTGCGCCAGATACGCCGCGCGGGTGTCAGCAGTGCATGGCGCGTTGTGCGATCAACCGTGAAACTGGCGCAGGCCGGCCAGGTCGTTGATAGTGATGCTGCCGTAGTCGACCTTCAGCAGTCCCGCCTTCTCCAGCACCTGCAAGGCCTGGTTGGCGCGCTGGCGCGACGTGCCCGAGAGGTTGCCGACTTCCTCCTGGGAAATCTGCAGGTTCAGGCCGATGCCTGGGTTCAGGTAGGGATTGAACAGCGCCGCCAGGCAGCGCGCCACGCGCGCGTCGGGCTCCAGCATGCGGTCGTACTCCACCAGCGAGATGAACAGCCCCAGGCGCTCGTTGAGCTGCGTGATGAGGAAGCGGTTGAAGGGGATGCTGTTGTCCAGCAGCCAGGCGTAGGTCGCCTTGGGCATGTACATCAGCTCGCTGTCGCGCAGCGCCACCACGTCGTACTTGCGCGGCTCCTCCTTGAGCAGCGAGCCTTCGCCCAGCCAGCCGCCGTTGGCCATGCCGGCGAACGACACCGTCTTGCCCTCGGGCGAGACGCTGCTCATCTTCAGCAAGCCCTCGTGCACGCCGATCCAGTGCGTGACCGGATCGCCCTTGCGGCAGACGAAGCCGCCCGCCGGAATCTTGCGGCTGTACATCTCCGACTCGATCCGGGCCAGCTGATCTTCCGTCAGCGCCTGGGCCCAGATGCTTTTTGCCAGCATGCTTCTTATTGGTGTCTCCATCATGATGCGTCGCAATATCGAAAGTTTGACAATTGTCGGTGAGATGACATCCGCTGGCAACAACTGACTCTACTATCATCGCAAAAAAGCAGTCACCAAAAATACAGGACGGCTGGCACGCCAGGCGACACCGCAGAGGAAGTAAGAGCGGCGTAAGCAAGGCGGCACAGACTGATCCGACACCGGGCATTTCCCGCATCCTGGAAATGTCCTCCGAACCTACAAAAGCAAGGTGGGAAGATGGTGGAGACGAGACAAGACACGGAAGCGACGACGTTTCCGCGGTTGCTGCTGGCGCACGCGCAAACGCGCGGCGAGCGGGCGGCGTTCCGCGAGAAGGACCTTGGCATCTGGCAGGCCACGAGCTGGAAGCAGGTGGCCGATGAAGTGCGGGCTTTCGCCTGCGGCCTGGCCGCGCTGGGATTCAAGCGCGGCATGAGCCTGGCGATTATCGGCAACAACTGCCCGCGCCTGTATTGGGCGATGTCGGCCGCGCAGGCGCTGGGCGGCATGCCGGTCCCGCTGTACCAGGACGCGCCGGCCGCCGACATGGCCTACGTGCTCACCGACGCCAACGTCGACTTCGTCATGGCCGAAGACCAGGAGCAGGTCGACAAGGTCTTCGAGATCAAGGAAAACCTGCCGCGCATCGCCCACGTCATCTACGACGACGAGCGAGGCATGCGCAACTACCACCAGCCCGAGCTGTTGTCCTTTGCGCGCGTGCAGGAACTGGGTCGCGCCTACGACCGCCAGCATCCGGACTTCTTCATGAATGAAGTCAACGCCGGCCAGCCGGACGACGTCGCCATCATCCTCTACACCTCCGGCACCACCGGCAAGCCCAAGGGCGTGTGCCACTCGCACCGCGCGATGGTCACCACCGCGCGCACGCTGGTGGAGTTCGACCAGTTGAACGAGGACGACGACATCCTCTGCTACCTGCCGCTGGCCTGGGTGGGGGATTTCCTCTACTCGTTCGCGCAGCAGCACGTCGCGGGCTTCTGCCTGAACTGCCCGGAGTCGCCCAATACGGTGATGACCGATCTGCGCGAGATCGGCCCGACCTATTACTTCGCGCCGCCGCGCATCTACGAAAACATCCTCACCCAGGTGATGATCCGCATCGAAGACGCGGGCTGGCTCAAGCGCAAGATGTTTCATGGGTTCATGCGCGTGGCGCGCCGCGTGGGCATGCGCATCCTCGACGGCAAGCAGGGCGTGTCGGCCCTGGACCGGCTGCAGTACGCCCTGGGCAACCTGCTGGTCTACGGTCCGCTGAAGAACGTGCTGGGCATGTCGCGCCTGCGCGTGGCCTATACCGGCGGCGAGGCGATCGGCCCCGATCTGTTCGACTTCTACCGTTCGCTGGGCATCAACCTCAAGCAGCTGTACGGCATGACCGAGACCTGCGTCACGGTCTGCATGCAGCCCTCCGGCGACGTCAAGCTCGACAGCGTGGGCCGCCCCATGAAGGGCGTGGAGGTGCGCATCGCCGACAACGGCGAAGTGCTGGTGCGCTCGCCCGGCCTGATGAAGGAATACTTCAAGCGCCCCGACGCCACCGCCGAGGCGATCGACACCGAGGGTTACTTCCATACCGGCGACGCCGGCTTCTTCGACAGCGACGGCCACCTGAAGATCATCGACCGCGCCAAGGATGTCGGCAAGATGGCCTGCGGCAGCATGTTCGCGCCCAAGTACATCGAGAACAAGCTGAAGTTCTTCCCCTTCGTGAAGGAGGCGGTCACCTTCGGCAACGGTCGCGACCAGTGCATGGCCTTCATCAACATCGACATGGACGCGGTCGGCAACTGGGCCGAGCGGCGCAACCTGCCTTACAGCGGCTATACCGACCTCGCCGCCAATCCGGCGGTCTACGAGCTGGTGCGCGAGTGCGTGGAGAAAGTCAACGCCGACCTGGTGGCCGATCCGCTGCTGGCCGATTCGCAGGTCCACCGCTTCCTGATCCTGCACAAGGAGCTCGACCCGGATGACGAGGAACTGACCCGCACGCGCAAGGTGCGCCGCGGCTTCATCGCCGAGAAATACGCGGTGCTGATCGAGGCGCTGTACGCCGGCCGGACCACGCAATACATCGAGACCCAGGTCAAGTTCGAAGATGGCCGCCAGGGCATGATCTCGGCCGACCTGAAGATCGCCGAGGCCAGGACCTTCGGCGCGCTCAAGAGCGCGGCCTGAGCAGCAGTTCGCAGTCTTCATCCGGAGCAGGATCCGGCCACCAGCGCAGCAGCACCCAGACCACCGCTGAATGAACACGACCATGAAACGACACATGACCGCAGAAATCATCCCCTCCGGGATGCCGCCAGTGCCCAGTCCGGATTCGACGGCGCCGGCCATGGCCGCCAACGGCCGCCGCATCGGCGAAGTGATCCTCGACCTGCAGAACATCTCGCTGTCCTTCGGCGGCGTGAAGGCGCTGACCGATATCTCCTTCAACGTGCGCGAGCATGAGATCCGCGCCATCATCGGCCCCAACGGCGCCGGCAAGAGCTCGATGATCAACGTCATCAACGGCGTCTACCATCCGCAGAAGGGCAGCATCGTCTATCGCGGCCAGCAGCGGCGCGGCATGCATCCCAGCGCCATCGCGCGCCAGGGCATCGCGCGCACCTTCCAGAACATCGCGCTGTTCAAGGGCATGACGGTGCTCGACAACATCATGACCGGGCGCAACACCAAGATGCGGTCCGGCCTGTTCTCCAACGCCCTGTGGTGGGGTGCGGCGCGCCGCGAGGAGATGGAACATCGCCACAAGGTCGAGGAGGTGATCGATTTCCTCGAGATCCAGCACATCCGCAAGACCCCGGTCGGGCGCCTGCCGTACGGCCTGCAAAAGCGCGTGGAACTGGCGCGGGCGCTGGCGGCGGAGCCCGGCATGCTGCTGCTGGATGAACCGATGGCCGGCATGAACGTGGAAGAGAAGCAGGACATGTGCCGCTTCATCCTCGACGTGAACGACCAGTTCGGCACTACCATCGTCCTGATCGAACACGACATGGGCGTGGTGATGGATATCTCCGACCGCGTGGTGGTGCTGGACTACGGCAAGAAGATCGGCGACGGCACGCCCGACGAGGTGATGAGCAACGAGGAAGTGATCAAGGCTTACCTCGGCACCTCGCACTGAGCAAGGCTTATCCAACAAGAACAACAACAAGAACGCTGCAAGGAGACGACATGCAATTCTTTTTCGAAGTGACCCTGAGCGGTTTGCTCTCGGGGCTCATGTATTCGCTGGTGGCGCTGGGCTTCGTGCTGATCTACAAGGCGTCGGGCGTGTTCAATTTCGCCCAGGGCGCGATGGTCTACTTCGCGGCCCTGGCGGTGGTGGGGCTGATGGAGAAGGGCATGCCGATGTGGGCCGCCATCGTCGGCGCCTTCATCGTGATGATCCTGGTGGGCCTGGCCACCGAGCGCTTCGTGCTGCGCAAGCTGGTCAACCAGCCGCCGATCACGCTGTTCATGGCCACCATCGGCCTGACCTTCTTCCTCGAAGGACTGGGGCCCCTGCTGTTCGGCAGCGAGGTGCGGCCGATCGACCTTGGCATCGTCGATGAACCGATCATGTCGGTGATGGACAGCATCGGTATCGGCATCTCCAAGTTCGACCTGTTCGCCTCCGGCATGGTGGTGGCGCTGGTGGCGGTGCTGGCGCTGTTCTTCCAGAAGACCAAGGTCGGCCGCGCGCTGCGCGCCGTGGCTGACGACCACCAGGCGGCGCTGTCGCTGGGCATCCCGCTGCAGCACATCTGGGCCGTGGTGTGGGGTGTGGCCGGTTTCGTGGCGCTGATCGCGGGCCTGCTCTGGGGTTCGCGCAACGGCGTGCAGTTCGCGCTGACGATGACGGCGCTGAAGGCGCTGCCGGTGCTGATCCTGGGCGGCTTCACCTCGATTCCCGGCGCCATCGTCGGCGGCCTGATCATCGGCGCCTCCGAGAAGCTGGCCGAGATCTACATTCCGCCGGTGATGCAGGACGCCTTCGGCGGCAACTTCGGCGGCATCGAAGGCTGGTTCCCGTATGTGTTCGCGCTGCTGTTCCTGCTGGTGCGGCCGGAGGGGCTGTTCGGCGAGCGGCATATCGACCGGGTGTGAGAGCTGGACGGAAGTGATATGGCTCCGTTCGCCCTGAGTAGGCCGCAGGCCGTATCGAAGGGCAGATTCGGAGAGATAAAGAAACGCATGCGCGCCGGCTTCGATACGCCGTCCAGGACGGCTACTCAGCCCGAACGGAATCGGGTGGGACATAGAGCACAGGATTCAGGAGGAAGACATGCTGTACCGTGAAGCAGGACAATTCAAGACAAGCTACATCGCCGACAGCCAGATCTTTCCGATCCGCCAGGATCGCATCGTGTTCGCGCTGTTCATGGCCTTCGCCTTCATCGCCGTGCCCTTCATGGGCAGCGAGTACTGGTTCTCGGCGATCCTGATCCCGTTCCTGGTCTTCGCGCTGGCGGCGCTGGGGCTCAACGTGCTGACCGGCTACGCCGGCCAGCTGTCGCTGGGCTCGGCGGCCTTCATGGCCGTCGGCGCCTATGCGGCCTACAACTTTCAGCTGCGCATCGAGGGCATTCCCATCCTGCTCTCCTTCGTGCTGGCCGGCGGCTGCGCGGCCGTGGTCGGTGTGCTGTTCGGCCTGCCGTCGCTGCGCATCAAGGGCTTCTACCTGGCCGTGGCGACGCTGGCGGCGCAGTTCTTCGTGGTGTGGGCGCTGACCAAGTTTCCCTGGTTCTCCAACAACAGCTCGTCAGGCGTGATCAGCACGCCCAAGATCGACCTGTTCGGCCTCGCCATCGACACTCCGGTGAAGAAATACCTGTTCGTGCTGGGCATCGTCTGCGTCATGGCGCTGCTGGCCAAGAACCTGGTGCGCTCCTCCACCGGCCGCGCCTGGATGGCGGTGCGCGACATGGACGTGGCGGCCGAGGTGATCGGCATTCCCCTGATGCGCACCAAGCTGACCGCGTTCGCCGTCAGCTCCTTCTTCTGCGGCGTGGCCGGTGCGCTGTACGCGTTCTGCTACCTGGGTTCGGTGGAGCCGGACGGCTTCTCGCTGGACCTGTCCTTCCGCATCCTGTTCATGATCATCATCGGCGGCGTGGGCAGCATCCTCGGTTCTTTCCTGGGCTCAGCCTTCATCCTGTTGCTGCCGATCTTCCTGGACAACGTGCTGCCGCCGCTGGCATCGCTCTTGCACCTGCCGTTCACCAACGCCACCGTCTCGCACATCCAGATGATGGTGTTCGGCGCGCTGATCATCTTCTTCCTGATCGCCGAGCCGCACGGCCTGGCGCGGCTGTGGCAGATCGCCAAGGAGAAGCTGCGGCTGTGGCCGTTCCCGCACTGAGCCGGGCAAAGGATTTCATGAGTTGGAAGGGCCGGTTCGCCGGCGATAAGTCGGCAACGACAACACAAAGAGGAGACGACACCATGAAGAGCATGAAGAAAATACTGTTTGCGGCAGCCTGCGCCGCAAGCCTGCTGTCGACGGCCATGCCGGCCGCCGCGCAGAGCAACGAGCAGTTCATCGCCATCCCCAGCTACCGGGTCGGCCCCTACGGCACCAACGGCCAGTCCTACTATGGTGGCTATGTCGACTACCTGAACTACGTCAACCTCAAGGACGGTGGCGTCAACGGCGTCAAGCTGTCCTGGGAAGAGTGCGAGACCGAGTACAACAACGCCAAGGGCGTGGAGTGCTACGAGCGCATGAAGAACAAGAACCCCGTCACCCGGGGCACTGCCTACAATCCCATGGCCACCGGCATCTCCTATGCGCTGATCGACAAGACCGCCGAGGACAAGGTGCCGCTGCTGATGATCGGCTACGGCCGCACCGACGCGGTAGACGGTTCGGTGTTCCCGTACGCCTTCCCGCTGGTGACCACCTACCAGATGCAGGTCTCGGCCATCGTGAAGTACCTGGCCGGCAAGAACGGCGGCTCGCTGGCCGGCAAGAAGATCGTGTTCCTGTACCACGACTCGGCCTACGGCAAGGAGCCCATCGTCGCGCTGCAGGCGGAATCCTCGATCGGCAAGTTCAAGCTGGTCGAGATTCCGGTGGCGCACCCCGGCAACGAGCAGGGCGCGCAATGGCTGCGCATCCGCCAGGAGAACCCGGATTACGTGATCTTCTGGGGCTGGGGCGTGATGAACCAGACCGCGCTGAAGGCGGCGCAGAAGGTCGGCTATCCGCGCGACAAGATCGTCGGTTCCTGGTGGGCCGGCTCCGAGGAAGACACCCTCCCCGCGGGTGAGGCCGCCAAGGGCTACCTGTCGGCCACCTGGAACGTGGCCGGCCGCGACGTGCCGGTGATCGCCGACATCGACAAGGTGGTCTACGGTGCGGGCAAGGGCAACATGCAGGACAAGAACAAGCTCGGCTCGGTGCTCTACAACCGCGGCGTGTCGGCGGCGATCGCCACCGTCGAGGGCGTGCGCACCGCGCAGGACAAGTTCGGCAAAGGTAAGGTCATGAGCGGCGAGCAGGTGCGCTGGGGCCTGGAGAACCTGAACATCACCAATGCCCGCCTGCAGCAACTGGGCGCGACCGGCCTGCTGCCGGAGATCAAGACCTCGTGCGACAACCATGAGGGCTCGGGCAAGGTGAAGATCCAGCAGTGGGACGGCAGCAAGTGGGTGCTGGTGTCCGACTGGATCGAAGGCAACAAGAACCTGATCCACCCGCTGTTCAAGGCCTCCGCCGCCAAATACGCAAAAGAAAAAGGCATTACTCCTGCCTGCATGAAGTAGGCGCTTGCGCCGGCGGTCTTGCACGTCTCCCAACGGCTGCCGGCGCTTTTTTGGATTGCGAACCAGAAATGAACAACGCGATGAACACTGCCACCAGCGCTGCCTTGGATGCGGCGGGCACGGTACTGTCGATCAACAACATCGAAGTCATCTACGACCACGTGATCCTGGTCCTGAAGGGCGTGTCGCTGGATGTGCCGGAAGGCAAGATCGTGGCGCTCCTGGGCGCCAACGGGGCCGGCAAGAGCACCACGCTCAAGGCCATCTCCAACCTGCTGCGCGCCGAGCGCGGCGACGTCACCAAGGGCAGCATCGAATTTCGCGGCGAGCGGGTCGACCGCATGACGCCCAATGACCTGGTGCGGCGCGGCGTGATCCAGGTGATGGAAGGGCGCCATTGCTTCGGCCACCTGACGGTGGAAGAAAACCTGCTGACCGGCGCCTACACGCGCGGCATCAGCAACGGCGAGGTGAAGCAGGAGCTGGAAAAGATCTACGACTATTTCCCGCGGCTGAAGGTCAGGCGCAAGTCGCAGTCGGGCTATACCTCGGGCGGCGAACAGCAGATGACGGCGATCGGCCGCGCCATGATGGCCAAGCCGTCGATGATCCTGCTGGACGAGCCTTCGATGGGCCTGGCGCCGCAGATCGTCGAAGAGATCTTCGAGATCGTGAAGGACCTGAACACCAAGGAGAAGGTCTCCTTCCTGCTGGCCGAGCAGAACACCATGGTGGCGCTGCGCTACGCCGACTTCGGCTACATCCTGGAGAATGGCCGGGTGGTGATGGAGGGCGCGGCGCGGGACTTGTCGGATAACGAGGACGTCAAGGAGTTCTACCTCGGCGTCTCGGCGGCCGGGCGCAAGAACTTCCGCGACATGAAGTTCTATCGTCGCCGCAAGCGCTGGCTGGCGTAAGGAAAGGGGGGCGATATGGGAAATATGGCTGACCCGAACCAGGTACTGGCGCTGCTGGACGTGCTGGAAAAGCGCGATCCCCAGCAGCGCGAAGAGCAACTGATGCAGCGCCTGCCGCAACTGGTTGCGCGCGCGCAGTCCGCGCCGGGCTGGGCGCGCATCCTGCGCGGCGTCGATGCGCAGGCGATCCGCTCGCGCGCCGACCTGGCGCAGCTGCCGGTGACGCGCAAGTCCGACCTCAAGGAGCTGCAGACCCGCGAGTCGCCCTTCGGCGGCCTCAACACGACGCCGGCGCGCCAGCTGCGGCGGCTGTTCGTCTCGCCCGGGCCCATCTTCGATCCCGAGGGGCACGGCGCCGACTGGTGGCGCTTCGCCAGCCCGATGAAGGCGCTCGGCCTGCATGGCGGACACATCCTGCAGAATTGTTTTGCCTATCACTTCACCCCGGCCGCCTTCATGGTCGAGGGCGGCGCCGCGCGCCTGGGCTGCGCGGTGATCCCGGCCGGGATCGGCCAGACCGAGCTGCAGGTCAACGCGATGGCGGCCTTGAAGCCGGACGCCTATGTCGGCACGCCGTCCTTCCTGAAGATCATCATCGAGAAGGCGCGCGAGATGAACGCCGACATCTCCAGCGTGCAGCGCGCGCTGGTCAGCGCCGAGGCGCTGCCGCCGTCGCTGCGCGCCTGGTTCCATGAGCACGGCGTGCCGCAGGTGCTGCAGCTGTACGCCTCGGCCGACATCGGCAACATCGCCTACGAGACCATGCACGAGGGCGCGGTCAATCCGGGCATGGTGCTGGACGAAGACCTGATCCTGGAAATCGTGCGGCCCGGCACCGGCGACCCGGTGGCCGAAGGCGAGGTCGGCGAAGTGGTGGTGACCTCCTTCAATCCGGACTATCCGCTGATCCGCTTCGGCACCGGCGACCTGTCGGCGGTGGTGGCCGGCAGCTCCGCCTGCGGACGCACCAACACCCGCATCAAGGGCTGGATGGGCCGGGCCGACCAGACCACCAAGGTACGCGGCATGTTCGTGCATCCGTCGCAGGTAGCCGACGTGCTGCGCCGGCACGGCGACGTCATTCGCGCCCGCCTGGTGGTCAGCGGCGAGATGGCCAACGACATCATGACCTTGCATTGCGAAGTCGGCGATCCGCAAAACCCCGGCTTCGACGCCGCCGCGATTGCCGGCAGCCTGCGCGACGTCACCAAGCTGCGCGGCGAGGTGCTGCTGGTGGCGCCGGGCAGCCTGCCCAACGACGGCAAGGTGATCGAGGACGCGCGCAAATACGAATGACGTCAGGCCTTCGGCCGGGGAGCATCGCATGAAGCTGCAACTGGTGTTGGTCGCGATCCTGATGGCGCTGGCGCATGTCCGCGCGCACGCAACGGATATCGGTGGGGAGGAGGGACGGCAAGCGCACGGCGCCGATGACGGCGCCGTGCTGTTGCCCTTGCCTTGCATGATGTATTGAGGCTGCGCTTCATTGCCTCGCCGGGCGCCGCGCACATTTTGTCGCGTCGTATTGTGCCGCCGCGAAATCGCGCATAGAATCCTTGGCGGAACATGTGTTCCAACGTCGCTCGGACGGTTCCGGGCGCTTACGTGAAAGCCACCATGACGCAATCCGCAGATTCGCGCGATCCTTCGCGCACGCCGCAAGCTTCTTCATCCGTTTCTTCCCCAGTTTCCCCTGTTTCTTCTCCGGCTTCTGCCGCCGGCGGCAACGCCATCCCGGTCAGCTTCCCGCGCATCGAGCGCCTGCCGCCCTACGTCTTCAACATCACCGCCGAACTGAAGATGGCCGCGCGCCGCCGCGGCGAGGACATCATCGACATGTCCATGGGCAACCCCGACGGGCCGACGCCGCCGCACATCGTCGCCAAGCTGGTGGAAGTGGCGCAGCGCCCTGACACGCACGGCTATTCGTCTTCCAAGGGCATTCCGCGCCTGCGCCGCGCCATCACGCACTGGTACAAGTCGCGTTATGAGGTGGATTTCGATCCCGACAGCGAAGCCATCGTCACCATCGGCTCCAAGGAAGGCCTGGCGCACCTGATGCTGGCCACGCTGGACAAGGGCGACACTGTGCTGGTGCCCAATCCCAGCTATCCCATCCATATCTACGGCGCGGTGATCGCCGGCGCCAACATCCGCTCGGTGCGCATGAGCCCGGGCGTGGATTTCTTCGACGAGCTGGAGCGCGCGGTGCGCGAGAGCTATCCCAAGCCCAAGATGATGATCCTGGGCTTTCCCTCGAACCCGACCGCGCAATGCGTGGAGCTGGAGTTCTTCGAACGCGTGGTGAAGCTGGCGCGCGAGCACAACATCCTGGTGGTGCATGACCTGGCCTACGCCGACATCACCTTCGACGGCTGGAAGGCGCCGTCCATCATGCAGGTGCCGGGCGCGCGCGATGTCGCGGTGGAATTCTTCACGCTCTCCAAGAGCTACAACATGGCCGGCTGGCGGATCGGCTTCATGGTCGGCAACAGCAAGCTGGTGGCGGCGCTGGCGCGCATCAAGAGCTACCACGACTACGGCAGCTTCACGCCGGTGCAGGTGGCGGCGATCGCGGCGCTCGAGGGCGACCAGTCGTGCGTGGAAGAGATCCGGCTCAACTACGAGAAGCGCCGCAACGTGCTGGTCAAGGGCTTGCACGAGGCGGGCTGGATGGTCGATGTGCCCAAGGCGTCGATGTATATCTGGGCGCGCATCCCCGAGCCTTATCGCGCGCTCGGGTCGCTGGAGTTTTCCAAGATCCTGATGGAGCAGGCCAAAGTCTGCGTTTCGCCCGGCATCGGCTTCGGCGAATACGGCGACGAGTACGTGCGTTTCGCGCTGATCGAAAACGAGTCGCGCATCCGCCAGGCGGTGCGCGGGATCAAGGCCATGTTCAAGGCGGCCAAGGGCGGTTGAGGCAGCGTACGCGGAAAGAAAAGCGGCGCCCGATGTGGCGCCGTTTTTCATGAGCGCTTCAGATCCAGACGTCGCCCGGCGTGGTGCGCTCGCCGCCCTGGTCGCCGGTGTTGGGCGTGCCGCCGGGCTCGACCAGCAGCAGCTTGACTTCCTGTTCGGCCACCGGCTTGTGTTCGCGGCCCTTTGGCACGACGTACATCTCGCCGGCCTTCAGCGTCACGGCGCCGTCGCGAAATTCGATGCGCAACTCACCCTCGATAACGATGAAGGTCTCGTCTGTGTCGGCATGCGTGTGCCAGATGAATTCGCCCTGCAGGCGCGCCAGCTTGAACTGGTAGTCGTTCATCTCGGCGATGATCTTCTGCGACCACTGTTCGCTGAACAGCGAGAACTTCTGGGCGAGGTTGACCGGGTGGTAGCTGGTGGATGCTGCAGGCATGGGACGCTCCCGTTGATGGAAAGCGCCCAGTCTAGGCGGCGGCCGCGGGCACGTCTTGAACGATTGTGCAGCGTCGAATAGCGTCGGGCAGCTGCTAGCGGGTGCGCGCCCTCAGCATGCGCAGCCAGGCGCCCGGCGGCAGGCCGTAGGCGCGCACGAAATGCCGCGTCATGTGGCTCTGGTCGGAAAAGCCCGCTGTCGCAGCCGCCGAGGCCAGCTCGGCGCCGCCGGCGGCCAGCTTGCGCACCAGCTCCAGCCGGCGCATCGTCAGGTAGCGGTAGGGGCTGGTGCCATACAGCGCGCGGAAGTCGCGCGACAGGCTCCAGCGGTCGTTGCCGCTGGCGGCGGCCAGTTCGTCCAGCGTGACGGTGCGCTCCAGCGAGGCGAGGATCAGCTCGCGCGCCCGTTCGGCGCCGGCAAAGTCGAACGACCTGCGCCCGCGCCGCGTGCCGGCCACCGCGCTCATGGCCTGCGCCAGGTCGTACAGGGCGTCGTCTTCCTCCAGGTTGTCCAGATGGCGGTCCATGCCGCGCAGCAAGGCGTCGATGGTGCGAAACAGGCGCGGGTCCTGCGACAGCCCGGTGTCGATATACGGCAGCGCGCGTCCGCCCAGCGCCTGCTGCAGCAGGGCCGGCTGCACATAGATCATGCGGTAGCGAAAGCCGTCGCGGTCGCCGGCCTGGCCGTCGTGCAGCTCGTCGGGATGCAGGACCATGGAGCCGCCCGGCAGGCTGTGGCGCAGCGCGCCGCGATAGTGGAAACTCTGCACGCCGGCCAGCGTGCGGCCGATGGCGTAGGTGTCGTGGCGATGGAAATCGTAGCCGCGGCCGCTGAAATAGGCTTCGATGCGCTCCATGCGCGAGGACGGCGGCGCGCGCATGACCCAGTCGCGTGAAGAATGTCTGATGGTGGCCATGGGGGACGGGCGGTGGAAAGGCGATGCGGGAATTGTAGTGCAAGCCGGCAGGCGACGGGAAACGGTGCTATTGTCTCGCGGCAATGCGCGGCGCGGCTCTTCAGGAACTGTGCCGGGTCTTGCGCAGTCTGAACGGTAACCTCATCCGCATCATTGAACATCATGAAAAAAATAATACTCGCCAGCATTCTCGCCGCCGCCGTATCGGGCGCGATTTTTCCTGCGGCGCAAGCCCAGGTTTCCGTCAACATCAACATCGGCACGCCGCCTCCGCCGCCGCGCGTGGAACGCCTGCCGCCGCCGCGCCACGGCTACGTCTGGGTGCCCGGCTACTGGGACTGGAACGGCCATGCGCACGTCTGGCGCGGCGGACGCTGGGTGCGCGAGCGCCGCGGCTATGTCTACGCGCAGCCGGCATGGCGCGAAGGCCCGCGCGGCTGGGAGCTGGATCGCGGCGGTTGGCGTGGCGGTCCGCCGCCCCGTCCGGCCCCGCCGCCACCGCCGCCGCGCTATGACGACCATGGCCCCAGGCATGGTCACGGGCCGGATCATTGCCCGCCCGGACATGCGAAAAAGGGCGAGTGCTGGTAAGCGCAGCAACCAGGCCTCACAAGTAAAAACGGCCGCAACGTGCAAGACGTTGCGGCCGTTTTTTATCGGCGCGGCAATCAGACCTTGTCCATCAGCGCCGACACCGCGAAGGACACCAGGCCGGCGGTGATGCACCAGACCGCCAGGCGGTATTGCGGAATGAACTTGGTCACGAAGGGCAGCAGGAAATACAGCACGACGGCGATCAGGATGCTGGTGATGAGTCTTTTCATTGTCATGGCGATGTTGGTTGAACGCTGGTCGCTATGATAGTGCCATTTTGTTGCCCGTGGTCATTCAGCGTGCCGGCGCCGGCGGCGTCGGCGCTGCAACGGCCGGGCCGGGCGCGGCTGCGCCGGTTGCGCCCGTTGCCGCGGCAGCCGGTTTCAACGGCGCCGATCCCGGCGGCAGGTTGTCGTCCGGGGCTTCGTCAGGGCGTCCGCCGCCATGGCGATTGAAGAAGTCGATGATGGTGCGCGAGGTGTCCAGGTTCTGCGAGGACTTGCCGCCGTTGGCGATCGGCGTGGCCGCGCCCGGCCAGTTGTGGCCGCCGCCCTTGACCTCGTAGAGCACGACGGCCAGCGGGTCGGTCTTGCTGTGATAGGTGTATCGGCGCACCGTGGTGCCGTCGCCGGCAGTGTCGGGGATGTCGCTCACGTCCGGCTTGGGATCGGCGCCGTTGGCCCGGATCCACGGCTCGATGCTTTTGGCCACCGACAGGCGCGGTATCTGCGACGGCTCCTTGCTGCCGATGCCGCCGAGGAAGGGGATGAAGGGGTCGTCGCTGCCGTGGATGTGCAGCACCGGCACGCCGGTCTTGACCGTGTCGGGCGCGATATCCATCACCGCGCTGACCACCGCCACGCCCTTGAACAGCTCCGGCGCTTCAGTCGCCATGCGGTAGGCCATCATGCCGCCGTTGGAGAGGCCGAGGATATAGACGCGCTTGCGGTCGGCCAGCCCCTCGGCGGCCAGCTTGTCGATCAGCGCGCGCAGGAAGGCGACGTCATCCACCTTGTGCATCTGCGCATAGCCGCAGCAGCCGCCCGAGTTCCAGGTGCGGGCGTCGATCGCCAGCCCGGTGCCGTTGGGGTAGACCACCATGTAGCCGGCCGCCTCGGCGATTTCGGTCAGTCCGGTGCTGCGCGCCAGCAGCGAACCGGTGGAGCCGCTGGCGTGCAGCGCGATGATCAGCGGCTTGGGGTCGCCCTGGCCGCCGCGCTCCGAAAAGTAGGCGCGCGCCAGGTTGCCTACGCGCACGGTCTTCAATGACAGGTCGACGGCCTGCGCGGGCGCGGCCGTCATGGCGCCGCACAATGCGCACAATGCGCACAATGCGACCAGCAGGGAAATTCGGTACAGGCGGGACAGTGAGCGGATCGTCATGGGCAAGCGTGTGGTCGGAACGGTCACATGGTGTTGACCCGATGTTAACGCTTTGGTCCGGATGGGGAAAGGGGATTTACACCCCTCGGCAAGACCGCCGCCGTCGCGCGCCCGCAGGCAGGGAGCGACGGCGGCGCCGCAGCGCTTAGCCGCGGGCCGGGATGGCCAGGCCGCGCACCACGGCCGGGCGCGCCACGAAGGCGTCCAGCGCGCGCTGCACGTTGGGGAAGTCCTTGAAGCCGACCAGCTCGCCGGCCTCGTAGAAGCCGACCAGGTTGCGCACCCACGGGAAGGTGGCGATGTCGGCGATCGAATACTCGTCGCCGCCCAGCCACTTGCTCTCGGCCAGGCGTTTGTCCATCACGCCCAGCAGGCGCTTGGATTCGTTGACGTAGCGGTCGCGCGGGCGCTTGTCTTCATATTCCTTGCCGGCGAAGCGGTGGAAGAAGCCCAGCTGGCCGAACATCGGCCCGACGCCGCCCATCTGGAACATCACCCACTGGATTACCTGGTAGCGCGCGGCCGGATCGGCCGGCAGGAACTTGCCGCTCTTCTCGGCCAGATACAGCAGGATCGCGCCCGATTCGAACAGCGGCATCGGTTTGCCGCCGGGACCGTCGGGGTCGATGATCGCGGGGATCTTGTTGTTCGGGTTCAGCGAGAGGAATTCAGGCGAGAACTGGTCGTTGGTCTCGAAGCTGACCAGGTGCGGCTCGTAGGGCAGGCCGGTCTCTTCCAGCATGATCGACACCTTCACGCCGTTGGGCGTGGGGAGCGAGTACAGCTGGATACGGTCGGGATGCTGGGCCGGCCACTTGGTGTTGATGGCCAGGCTCGACAGTGCGTTGCTCATATGCGTGTCCTATAGCGTGTCTTATGCTGCGGTGAATTGAGGATCGAATTCCTGCGCGAACTTCTCGAAGGCGTCGACCGTCACCGGGCGGCAGAAGAAATAACCCTGGTAGGCATGGCATCCGGCATCGGCCAGGAAGCTGCGCTGGGCATCGGTTTCCACCCCTTCGGCGATGACGCCCAGGCCCAGGCTCTGGGCCAGGTTGACGATGGTCTTGGCGATCGATGCATCGTTGGGATCGATCAAGACGTCGCGCACGAAAGACTGGTCGATTTTAAGCTGATTCAGCGGCAGCCGCTTGAGGTAGGACAGGGAGGAGTAACCGATGCCGAAATCGTCCAGCGAGAACTCCACCCCGTAGGCCTTGAGGGCGAACATCTTCTGGATGATGTCTTCGACGTTGTCCACCAGCAGGCTCTCGGTCAGTTCCAGCTTCAGGCGCCGCGGGTTGGCGCCGGTGCGCTCGATCGCCTCCAGCACCGTCTGCACGAAGTCCGCCTCCCGGAACTGCTGGGCGCTGACGTTGACCGCGATGGTCAGGTGCGCGGTCTGCGGCACGGCGGCCCAGGCCGCCAGCTGGCGGCAGGCGGTTTCCAGCACCCAGTTGCCCAGCGAGAGGATCAGGCCGGTTTCTTCGGCCAGCGGAATGAAGTCGCCCGGCGGCACCATGCCGCGCTGCGGATGCTGCCAGCGCACCAGCACCTCGGCGCCGGTCACGCGGCCGCCCTCGACCACCTGCGCCTGGTAGTGCAGCAGCAGCTGGTCGCCTTCGATCGCCTTGCGCAGCCCGGCTTCCAGCGCGGCGCGCTCCAGCACCACGGTCTGCATCGCCGGGTCGAAGAAGCGCAGCGCGTTGCGGCCGGTTTCCTTGGCCTTGTACATGGCCAGGTCGGCCTGCTTCATCAGCTCGTCCACCGAGGACTGGCGGCCGAGGAAGACAGTGGCGCCGACGCTGGCGGTGGTGCGGTATTCGACCTCGTCGAGCTGGTAGGTGCAGCCCAGCGCGGAGAGGATCTTTTCGCCGATGGCCTTGGTCTGGTTGGCGGCCTCCTGCGGATGTTCGTTGAGGCCTTCGAGCACCACCACGAACTCGTCGCCGCCCACGCGCGCCACCGTATCGTTCTCGCGCACGCTGGTCACCAGGCGCTGCGCCACCTGCTTGAGCAGCAGGTCGCCTTTCTCGTGGCCGACGGTGTCGTTGAGGGTCTTGAAATGGTCGAGGTCGATGAACAGCAGCGCCGCGCAGGTCTTGGTGCGGGTCGACAGGGCGATGGCCTGCTTCAGGCGATCCAGCAGCAGGGTGCGGTTGGGCAGGCGCGTCAGCGCATCGAAGAAGGCCAGTTCGCGGATGCGCTCCTCGGCCAGCTTGCGGTCGCTGATGTCGTGATGGGTGCTGACGTAATGGGTGACGGCGCCATCCTTGTTCTTGACGGCGGAGATGGTCAGCCATTCCGGGTAGACCTCGCCGTTCTTGCGGCGGTCCCAGATCTCGCCCTGCCACTTGCCGAAGCGGCGGATGCTCTCGCGCATCTCCTGGAAGAAGGCCGGGCCGTGGCGGTCCGAGCGCAGCAGGTTGGGATGCTTGCCGACGATTTCTTCGGCGCTGTAGCCGGTGATCTCGGTGAAGGCCTTGTTCACGCGCAGGATCTTGCTGTTGGCGTCGGTGATCAGCATGCCCTCGCGCGAGTCGAAGGCCACGGCCGAAATGCGCAGCTCGGCTTCGATCTGCTTGCGTTCGGTGATGTCGCGGCTGCTGGTGCGAAAGCCCGTGAAGTTGCCCTGCGAATCGGTGATCGCGGCCGATGACAGCGCCAGCCAGAAGACCGAGCCGTCCTTGCGCACGCAGCGGAATTCGACGTCCTCGCGCTTGCGACCGTCCATGAATTTCGCCAGTTCGCCACGGATGCGATGCTCGTCTTCCGGATGCACGATGGTGCCGATGAAGTCCTTCATCGCCAGGCATTCGTCGACGGTGTAGCCGGTATAGTCGCGCACCGCATGGTTGACCCAGCGCGGTCGCCCGTCCAGGCCCCACCAGACTTCCCAGTTGACCGTGCAATCGGCGATGGCGCGGAACTGTTCTTCGCTGGCGCGCAGCTCGGCGGTCATCTTCTGCGCCAGGCGCACGGCGCGCACGCGGGACGACATCATCAGCCAGCCCAGCAGCGCCAGCGTGATGCTCATGCCGATGCCGGTGGCCGCGATCAGGTGCTCGGCGTTGCGGCCGTACTGCAAGGCGAAGCTGTCCCGGGTGCTCATGGAGAGCGTCCAGTTGTGGTTGGCGACGACCAGGTATTCGGTCGCCGAGATCGGCGTGGCCAGCGCCTGCGTGCCGTCGTCGTGCGAGCGGTAGAGCAGGGCGCCCGGCGTGGGTTCGACGCCATCGTAGAGCGCGAAGGCGATGCCGCGCGCGCTCTCGCCGTACAGGCTGGCGATCACGTCGTTCATGCGAAACACCGCATGCACCCAGCCCACCAGGCTGGCGCGGCGCTCGGCGATGGTGCCTTGCGGCTTGCCGCGCTCGTACAGCGGCAGGTACATCAGGAACGAGGGCTCGGTCTTGCCGCCGTTTTCCAGGTCCAGCTCGATCTTGCCGGAGATGGCGGCCATGCCGGAGTCGCGCGCCTTTTCCATGGCCACGCGGCGCACCGGGTCGGACCAGTGGTCGAAGCCGAAGGGAACGCGGTTGCGTCCCACATAGGGCTCCAGCAGCACCATCGGCGCATAGGCGTTGCGGTTGCCGGCCGGGCGGATCTCATAGGCGTCGATGCCCAGCTTGCGCATGCGCGCCAGGTGCTCGTCCAGGCGGGCGGCGGGCACCCATTCCTGCAGGCAGATGGCCTGGATGCCGGAGAAGTTGGCGTCCAGGTTCAGCGCGCTGACGTAGTCGTGGAAGTCGGAGCGGTCGATCGCGCCGGTGGCCGAGACCAGTCCCTGCACGCCGTGCAGCATCTGCTCGTAGGAGGCCATGCGCTGCTCGATGCGGCTGACGGTTTCACGCAGCGCCGAGGCGAACTGCGAATGCAGTTCCTTGCTCGAGGCCTGGCGCTCGTGGTCCCATGCCACCCAGGTCACGCCCAGGCCCGTCACCAGGATCATGAGCGGCAGCAGAATCAGGCGTATCCAGTTCACGGTTTGACCTGATCGACCATGGCCGCTGCCAGCTCGGCGTTGAAGTATTTTTCAAAGATGCGGCGCACGGTGCCGTCGGCCAGCATGTCGTTGACCAGCGCGCGCCACTTCTCCTGCTCGGCCGGCGACAGCGCCTTCTTGGACATGATCAGCCCGTGCGGCACCGAGGGATCGTTGAAGCTGATGATGGCGGTCACGTCGCGGATGCGCTTTTCCTGCACCGCCGGATAGTCGAAGGGCTCCATGATCATGCCCTGGATGCGGTTGAGCAGTAGCGCGTCGTACAGCGGCTCAAGCCCGCCGGCCAGGCTCACGCGGTTCGACGCGGTGAGCTTGTCGACCAGCTTGTTGGCGTTGTCGCTGTAGCGAAAGCCGCGGATCACGCCGAGCTGGAAATGTTCGTTGCGGGCGAAATCCTCCAGGCGGGTGATGCCGGAGTCCTTGCGCACCAGCAGGTAGTACTTGTTGCTGAAGTACCAGGCGAAGGAGGCGAACTGCTCGCGTTCGCGGCTGGAGATGCCCGACAGGCTGAAGTCCAGTGCGCCGGATTCGATCAGTTGCCAGATGCGCGCGCGCGACATCAGGCTGACATTGACCTTGCAGCCGCTGCGGCGGATCAGTTCGTCGGCGAAATCCTTGTCGATGCCGGTGTCGGTGGCGGCCGAATACAGCAGGCCATGATCGTGCATGGCCAGCGTGTAGGGGCGCGAGCAATCGGGGCCGGTGGCCGGCGCCGCGGCGCTGGGACGGGACAATCCGCACAGGGCAATCAGCAGGGAGGCGGCGCCCAGGCAGGAGCGCATTGCTCGATTGCGGAAAATTTGACTGAAAATACTGCCCCCTCTTGTCCCTCTTCGTACTTCGCCGTCCTGACTCCGCAGCGAAAAAAGGGAGGGCGCGACGCGCCCTTGGTTTCCTCCACCGCCCGGTGTCTCTCTTGTTGAGCGGCCGCGACTACGCGGCCTGTCTGTCATGCATTGATCGCAGCTTCGTCGCGTATTGGTATGACCAATTGTCTGGGCATACAAGTTACACGGAACTTACTGATTTATTGAAGAATTTCTAGATCAACGCCGAGCGATGTTACCCGAGCACAATCCAATCCGCAACACAATGCGAAGGCCTTTGCAATCGTTGTGAACAAGGGTGCACAGGCGTGCCGGGACAAGCGCGAAAACAGGGCAAAAAACGGGGCAAAAACAGGATGCAGGGCGCGACGGGATGCCCCGAAAGCGGGCGCGTTGTAGGACAAGTGACGAGCGGGCGTCGCGGGCTGAAAGCCGGATGAAGGGATGAGGGGAGAAGGTTGGGCGCACACCGGCCCTGTGGCCGGCGTGCCCGCGCGCTCACGCAATTCTGTGAAGGCGCGGAGTGGCGCATTACATCAGATGAACATGCCGCCCGACACTTCAACCCGCTGGGCGTTGATCCAGCCGTTCTCCGGACGCAGCAGCGAGGCCACCGCCGCGCCGATGTCGTCGGGCACGCCGGCGCGTCCCAGCGCGGTCTGGCCGGCCACGAAGGCGTTGAGTTCGGCGTTGTCGCGCACGCGGCCGCCGCCGAAATCGGTTTCGATCGCGCCCGGCGCCACGGTGTTGACCGCGATGCCGCGCGCACCGAATTCCTTGGCCATGTAGCGCGTCATCACTTCCACGCCGCCCTTCATCGCCGCGTAGGCCGCATAGCCCGGCAGCGAGAAGCGGGCCAGGCCGCTGGAGGTGTTGATGATGCGTCCGCCGTCGGCGATCAGCGGCAGCAGCGCCTGGGTCAGGAAGAAAGTGCCCTTCAGGTGCACGTTGCACAGTTCATCGAAGACTTCTTCGCTGGTCTCGGCGATGGAGGCGTGCATGCCCATGCCGCCGTTGTTGACCAGGTAGGTGAAGCGCTCGGTGTTCCAGGTGCTCTTCAGGGTCTCGCGCACGGTGTCGGCGAAATCGGGGAAGCTGCGGCTCTTGGCAAGGTCCAGCTGCAGGGCCACGGCCTTGACGCCGGTGGCGGCGAGCTCGGCGCTCGCCTGTTCGGCGGCGGCGCGGTTGCCCACGTAGGTGAGGATGATGCCCACGCCCTCGCGCGCCAGGTGCAGCGCGGCGTTCTTGCCGAGGCCGCGGCTGCCGCCGGTGATCAGGGCGATGCGGGGAGTGGTGGTGTTGGCTTGGGTCATGTCTGGCTCCTGTCGATGAGGTGGGCGTGGCCCGGCGGGCCGCGTTGTCTTGACTACGGAGCTCAGTATATTGAGCAGTATTTACTTAATAAATTTCGGATTTGATATTAGACTTTTCATTATTTACTAATAATCGGAGCCGCGATGAACCAGCTCGATACCCTCCAGATCTTCCAGCGCGTGGCCGAGCTGGCCAGTTTCAGCGGCGCCGCGCGCCAGCTGGGCCTGCCCAACGCGACCGTTTCACTGGCGGTGCAGCAGCTGGAGCAGATGCTGGGCACGCGGCTGCTCCAGCGCACCACGCGGCGGGTGCAGATGACGGCCGACGGCGAGGCTTTTTATCAGCGCAGCAAGGAGCTGCTGGACGACTTCGAGTCGCTGCGCGCCATGTTCCGCTTCGGCGGCAAGGCGTTGACGGGCAAGCTGCGGGTGGACATGTCCAGCGCCATGGCGCGCGAAGTGGTGCTGCCGGAGCTGCCGGACTTCCTCGAACGTCACCCGCAGCTGGAGGTGGAACTGTCGGCCAGCGACCGCCGGGTCGACCTGGTCAGCGAGGGCTTCGACTGCGTGCTGCGCACCGGCACGCTGGACGACTCTTCATTGGTGGCGCGCCCGATCGGACACCTGGTGCAGGTCAATTGCGCCAGTCCGGCCTATCTGGAGCGCCATGGCGTGCCGCACACGCTGGACGACCTGGCCGGCCACAAGCTGGTGCATTACCGCCAGATGCTGGGCGGGCGCTCCCCCGGTTGGGAATGGTTCGACGGCAAGCAGACGCACTATGTGCCGATGGGCGGCAGCGTCACCGTCAACAGCACCGAGACCTATTACGCCGCCTGCCAGGCCGGCCTTGGGATGATCCAGCTGCCGCTGGTGGGTCTGCGCAAGCGAAGCTCGCTGGTGCTGGACTCGCTGGTGGAGGTGTTGCCGCAATACCGCCCGGCGCCGATGCCGGTGTCGATGCTCTACGCCAGCCGGCGCCATGTGCCGGCGCGGCTGGCGGAGTTCATGGACTGGTTGCACGCGCTGATCTTCCCGCTGACGCAGGAAGGCGGCATGAAAGTGTGAGTGCTTCGCCGGCGCAGGCTCAGGCCAGCAGCGTGCGTCCCACGGCATCGATGGTGACCGTGCCGCGGCCGATCTCGATGACGCGGCCGCCGACCTGGATCGCGCCGTCCGGCGACACCGCCAGGTGCAGGCGGGAGGGGCGATCCACCGCCGCGCCCTGGTCGACCGCATAACGCGCCGGCAGTGGGTGGCCGGTGGCCAGCAGCCAGCCGCCCAGGTTGGCGCAGGCCGAGCCGGTACCCGGATCTTCCGCCACGCCGCCGCCTTGCTTGGTGAAGAAGTAGCGCGCCAGCACATTGCCCGGTTCATCTGCGTCGAAAGCGAACACATACGCCGTCTTGCGCCCCAGGCTGCTGGCCGGCCAGCGCTCCAGCGAGCCGCTGTCGGGCTGGGCGCGGCGCACCGCCTCGGGCGACTTCAGCGGGATCAGGAACTGGTCGGCGCCGGTATCGACCCATAGCGGTTCGCCGGCCAGGTCGTCGGCCGACAGGCCCACCAGCGCGGCGACCTGCGCCGGCGGCAGCGGCGAGGGCGCGGTTCTGGGCGCGCCGGCGCTGGGCGCGGTGAAGGTCCACACGTCGCCTTGCGCGCTGACCGGCACTACGCCGGCCTTGAACTCCAGCTTCAGCGCATCGCTGGTCTGCAGCAGCTCGCGCACCACATGCGCGGTGCCCAGCGTGGGGTGGCCGGCGAAGGGCATCTCATAGCCGGTGGTGAAGATGCGCACGCGCGCATCGGCCACCGCCGAGGGCAGGATGAAGGTGGTTTCGGAGAGATTGAACTGCAGCGCCAGCGCCTGCATGGTGGCGTCGTCGATGCCGCGCGCGTCTTCGAACACGCACAGGGGATTGCCGCCGAAGGTCGATTCGGCGAAGACGTTGAGCAGGCGGTAGGCGTAGGTGGTCGGCATGGTCGTCCCGGGAAAGAAGATGGGCCGATTCTATCGGCCCATGTCCATGCCAGACAGATACAGTTTATTCGTCCACGGCGATACAGTTGCGGCCGAGCTGCTTGGCCTTGTACAGGCGCTGGTCGACGCGCTCCATGAAGGCGATGCGGTGATCCTGCGCCGAGGGCACGATGGTGGACACGCCCACGCTGATCGTGACCACGTCGGCCACCTGCGACTTCTCGTGCGGGATGGCCTCGTCCTGCACCAGCTTGCGGCAGCGCTGGGCCACCTGCAGCGCCGCCTTGGCGTCGGCTTCCGGCAGGATCAGCACAAACTCCTCGCCGCCGTAGCGGGCGAAGAAATCGCGCGTGCGGGTGGCGGCCTTGGTCAGCACTTCGGCCACCTTCTTCAGGCATTCGTCGCCGCGGATATGGCCGTAATGGTCGTTGTACTGCTTGAAGTAGTCGATGTCGAGCATGATCAGCGACAGCGGCGTGCGGTTGTTGAGCGCATTGGCCCATTCCACTTCCAGGGCCGAGTCGAACATGCGGCGGTTGGCCACGTTGGTCAGGCCGTCGCGGTAGGACAGCGCCTCCAGTTCCTTTTGCAGCTCGATCAGGCGCGCCTCGGTCTTCTTGCGCTCGGTGATGTCGAACATGAAGCCGATCAGCGCATTGGGGCTGCCGTCGGGATTGCGCACCACGTGCACCACGTCGCGGATCCAGACGTGTTCGCCGTCGCGGGTGAGGGCGCGGTAGTCGGCTTCGTGGTCGATGCCGGACTTCGATTGCGAGATGCAGAAGTTGACCACCGCCTCGCGGTCTTCGGCGTGGATGCGCATGGCCCAGTCTTCGGCGGTAACCCAGCTCTCCGGCGTCCAGCCCAGCAGTTCCTCGATTTGCGGTCCGATATAGGCGAACTGCATGGTGCTCCAGTCGATTTTCCAGGGAATCGCCTTGGTGGATTCAAGCAGCGTCTTGTAGACCGCGCTGTCGGGTTCCATTTGTGCCTTGATCGTATCGCTCATGGTGTCCTGAAAGTGAGTTGGATAGGTTTTATTGATTTGCGGAAATGTCGCTTGCCTTGTTGCGATGAGGAAAGCACGAAACATTCCAGCCGGCATCACATGCGAGTCTTGTCCGGGCGAAAGCATACCTTGGATCAATGACTGCGGCATGAAAAGCTTGGCAAGATGCCATCCGCCGCTTCACGCAAGGCTATCGTTTTTCCTTATGGCCCTATCCCCAATCGGTATTTCCAGCTTTTGCAGGCCAGGCGATAGACTTCAGTCACAGCAGTTTTCGAGACGGAGATTGTTGTGATGACCGCTACCACGGTCGAAGTGTCTGGCAGTGATGCGCCGTACCCGGCGCGGTAATGCGAGGCGCTATTCAAAGCAAAATTTTGGAGACAAACGATGGAAATCCGTTCGGCAGCTGAGCCTGTCGGATCGATGGCGCCAACCGTAGACGGCGTTCGCGATTCCGATCTGGCTGCGACCCAAGTGAGCGCTCACTCGCCGGTCCCCGGCAACGACACCGGGAACACCGGCACCGCGACAGGCGGCTTGCATACCGCCGTTGCACATACTTCAGAACCCGTCGCGCTGGCGCCCGTCAGCCTGGACGACAAATATACCGCTACCGAAGGCGCGATCTATCTCTCCGGCATCCAGGCCCTGGTGCGCCTGCCCATGCTGCAGCAGATCCGCGACCGCCGGGCGGGCCTGCATACGGCCGGCTTCATTTCGGGCTATCGCGGCTCGCCGCTGGGCGGGCTGGACGAGGCCTTGTGGAAGGCCCAGCCGCAGCTGGAGGCGCACCGCGTCAAGTTCCAGCCGGGCGTGAACGAAGACATGGCCGCCACCGCCGTCTGGGGCACGCAGCAGGTCAGGCTGATCGGTCCTTCCGAGTACGACGGCGTGTTCGCCATGTGGTACGGCAAGGGGCCCGGCGTGGACCGCTGCGGCGATGTGTTGAAGCACATGAACCATGCCGGCACCTCGGCCCACGGCGGCGTGCTGCTGGTGGCCGGCGACGACCACGGCGCCTATTCCTCGACGCTGCCGCACCAGTCCGACCACATCTTCTCGGCATCGATGATCCCGATGCTCTATCCCTGCAACGTGCAGGAATACCTCGACCTCGGCCTGCACGGCTGGGCCATGTCGCGTTATTCCGGCTGCGTGGTGGGCTTCAAGGCGCTGGCCGACACGGTGGAGTCGAGCGCCTCGGTGGACGCCGATCCTTTCCGCATCAGCATCAACACTCCGGCCGACTTCGTGATGCCCGAAGGCGGCCTCAACGCCCGCCTGTCGACCGACACGCTGGGCGTGCAGGCGCGCAAGCAGGAAGCGCTGATGCAGGACTACAAGATCTACGCCGCGCTGGCCTACGCGCGCGCCAACAAGTTGAACCGCGTGATGATCGACAGCCCCCGCGCGCGGCTGGGCATCATCGCCTCGGGCAAGTCTTACCTTGACGTGCTGGAAGCCTTGTCCGAACTGGGCATCGACGAAGCCTTCGCCGCCGAGATCGGCCTGCGCCTGTTCAAGGTGTCGATGCCGTGGCCGCTGGAGCCCGAGGGCGTGCGCGAATTCGCGCAAGGGCTGGATGAAATCCTGGTGGTGGAAGAAAAGCGCCAGATGGTCGAGTACCAGTTGAAGGAGCAGCTCTACAACTGGCGCGACGACGTGCGCCCGCGCGTGATCGGCAAGTTCGACGAGAAGGGCGAGTGGGTGGCGCCGCGCGGCGAATGGCTGCTGACCTCCAAGGCCGATTTTTCGGTGGCGCAGATCGCCCGCGTGATCGCGGCGCGCATCGCGCGCTTCCATACCAGCGACCTGATCAAGGCAAGGCTGGCCTTCCTCGACGCCAAGGACGCGGTGCTGTCCAAGGCCGTCAACACGCCGCCGCGCCCGGCCTATTACTGCTCGGGCTGCCCGCACAATACCTCGACCAAGGTGCCTGAAGGCAGCTTCGCGCTGGCCGGCATCGGCTGCCACGTGATGGCCACGGCGATCTATCCCGAATACAACAAGCTGACCACGCATATGGGCGGCGAAGGCGCGCCGTGGATCGGCCAGGCGCCGTTCTCGCAGGTGCCGCACGTGTTCGCCAACCTGGGCGACGGCACCTACTTCCACTCCGGCTACCTGGCCATCCGCGCCGCGGTCGCCTCCGGCGTGAACATGACCTACAAGATCCTCTACAACGACGCCGTGGCGATGACCGGCGGCCAGCCGGTAGACGGCACGGTGTCGGTGCCGATGATCGCGCAGCAGATGGCGGCGGAGGGCGTCAAGCGCATCGCGCTGGTGTCGGAAGACATCGCGCGCTACACCGACCGTTCGAACCTGCCGGCGGCGGTCACCGTGCACGACCGCCAGGACATGGACGCCGTGCAGCGCGAACTGCGCGAACTGCCGGGCGTCACCGTCATCATCTACGACCAGACCTGCGCGGCCGAGAAGCGCCGCCGCCGCAAGAAGGGCGAGTTCCCCGATCCCAACCAGCGCCTGTTCATCAACGAGGCCGTGTGCGAAGGCTGCGGCGACTGCGGCGTGCAGTCCAACTGCACCTCCATCCTGCCGCTGGAGACCGAGTTCGGCCGCAAGCGCGCGATCGACCAGTCGTCCTGCAACAAGGACTACTCCTGCGTGAAGGGTTTCTGCCCCAGCTTCGTCACCGTCACCGGCGGCAAGCTGAAGAAGTCGAAGGCCGGCGTGGCGAAGAAGGGCGCCGTGGACGACTTCGGCGCGCTGCCGCAGCCGGTCATTCCGTCCTGCGATACGCCGTTCAACATCCTGATCAACGGCATCGGCGGCACCGGCGTGATCACCATCGGCGCGCTGATGGGCATGGCCGCGCACCTGGAGGGCAAGGGCGCCTCGGTGCTGGACATGACCGGCATGTCGCAGAAGAATGGCTCGGTCACCTCGCACGTGCGCATCGCCGCCACGCGCGAGGCCATCCGCGCCCAGCGAATCGCCACCGGCGAGGCCGACCTGATCCTGGGCTGCGACATGCTGACCGCCGGCTCCTTCGACGCCATCTCCAAGATGCGCCCGGGCCGCACCCGCGCCGTGGTCAACGTGCACCAGCAGCCGCCGGGCCAGTTCGCCAGGAATCCGGACTGGCAATTCCCGTTCGAGGAAGTCAAGGCGCTGATCGAGGAATCGGTGGAGCAGCAGGCCGACTTCATCGATGCCACCCGCCTGGCGACCGCGCTGATGGGCGACTCCATCGCCACCAACCTGTTCATGCTGGGCTATGCCTGGCAGCGCGGCGAGCTGCCGCTGACCGAAGCCGCGCTGCTGCGCGCCATCGAGATGAACGGCGTGGCCGTCGAGGCCAACAAGACCGCCTTCCTGTGGGGCCGGCGCGCCGCGGTGGACCTGGCGAAGGTCGAGCGCATCGCGCTGCCGGCCCAGCCGGTGGTGCTACGCATGCCGGAGTCGCTGGACAAGCTGGTGAAGCGCCGCATCGCCTTCCTGACCGACTACCAGAACGCCGCCTACGCCGCCCGCTTCGCCGAGGTGGTGGAAGCGGTGCGCGCCGCCGAGGCGCCGCTGGGCGGCGACAGGCTGGCCATGGCGGTGGCGCGCAACCTCTCCAAGCTGATGGCCTACAAGGACGAGTACGAGGTCGCGCGCCTCTACACCGACGGCAACTTCACGCGCCAGCTGGAGCAACAGTTCGAGGGTGACTTTTCACTGAGCTTCAACCTGGCGCCGCCGGTCTTTGCGAAGAAGGACGCGCAAGGCCACCTGGTCAAGGCGCGTTACGGCGGCTGGATGTTCAAGGCCTTCAGGCTGCTGGCGAAGATGAAGGGCTTGCGCGGCAGCGCGCTGGACCTGTTCGGTCGCACCGAGGAGCGACGCATGGAGCGGCAGTTGATCGTCGACTATCGCGACATGGTGTTGAATCTGCTGCGCACGCTGGATGCCTCCAACCACGCGCTGGCCATCGAGCTGGCGCAACTGCCGGATCAGGTGCGCGGCTATGGTCACGTCAAGGACAAGGCCGTCGCTGCGATGCGGGAACGTCAGGCGAGCTTGCTTGCCGCCTACGGCAAGGCCGGCGCCGGCCGTCATGCATTGGATGCCGCTGCCTGAGGCCGCCGTTTAAGGCCGCTGGATCCTGACCCTCGCCAGGATGACGGCGCGTGGTTGATACGCCGTCCTCCCGGCGCCGGCCGGGATCCGGTGGCGTTGCCGTTGCTGGCAAGGCGGCCCTCAATGTCGCGCCGGCGACAACCCCATTCCCCAAATTCCATTAATCTAGACCGATATCAAGACCAAAACAGGAGACACACATGGACTTCGACCTCAACCAGGATCAACTGGCCTTCCAGCAGAGCGCGCGCGACTTCGCCGCCGGCGAGATGGCGCCGCACGCGGCCAAGTGGGACGAGGAGGCGCATTTTCCGCTGGACGTGATCGCCAAGGCCGGTGAACTCGGTTTCTGCGGCCTGTACACGCCGGAAGACCTGGGCGGCCTGGGCCTGACCCGGCTCGACGCCACCGTGGTGTTCGAGGAGCTGGCGCGCGCCTGCCCGTCGACGGCGGCCTACCTGACCATCCACAACATGGTCAGCTGGATGATCGCCTCCTGGGGCACGCCGGCCATCAAGGACGAATGGTGCGAAAAGCTGGCGGCCGGCCGCAAGATCGGCTCCTACTGCCTGACGGAACCCGGCTCGGGCTCGGATGCCGCCTCGCTGAAGACCTCGGCGAAGCTGGTCGACGGCCATTACGTGATCAACGGCTCCAAGGCCTTCATCTCCGGCGCCGGCTCGACCGACGTGCTGGTGGTGATGGCACGCACCGGCGGCGAGGGCGCGCGCGGCGTCTCGGCCTTTGTGGTGCCGGGCAATGCCGCCGGCATCAGCTACGGCAAGAAGGAAACCAAGATGGGCTGGAACAGCCAGCCCACCCGCACCATCAGCTTCGACAACGTCAAGGTGCCGGCCAGCCATCTGTTGGGCAACGAAGGCGAAGGCTTCGTGTTCGCCATGAAGGGGCTGGATGGGGGACGCATCAACATCGCCACCTGTTCGGTCGGCGCCGCGCAGGCGGCGCTGGACGCGGCACATGCCTACATGAAGGAGCGCAAGCAGTTCGGCCGCCCGATCGCCGACTTCCAGGCGCTGCAGTTCAAACTGGCTGACATGCAGACCGAGCTGGTCGCGGCGCGCCAGATGGTGCGCCTGGCGGCCGTCAAGCTGGACAGCAAGTCGCCGCAGGCCACCACCTACTGCGCCATGGCCAAGCGCCTGGCCACCGACCTCGGCTTCAAGATCTGCAACGAGGCGCTGCAGCTGCATGGCGGCTACGGCTACATCCGCGAATACCCGCTGGAACGCTATTTCCGCGACGTGCGCGTGCACCAGATCCTGGAAGGCACCAACGAGATCATGCGCGTGATCGTCTCGCGCCAGCTGCTCAACAGCGACAACCTCGACGACATCCGCTAACCACAAGGGAAGCCATGACCTACACCAATCTCAAGCTGGAAAAGCATCACCATACCGCAGTGCTGACGCTGTCCAACCCGCCCGCCAATACCTGGACGCGCGAGGCGCTGGTCGACCTGACGCGGCTGGTGAAGGACCTCAACGCCGACCTCAACATCTATACGCTGGTGGTGACCGGCGAGGGCGAGAAATTCTTCTCCGCCGGCGCCGACCTGAAACTGTTCGCCGACGGCGACAAAGCCATGGCGCGCGAGATGGCGCGCCGCTTCGGCGAAGCCTTCGAGACGCTGTCCGCGTTTCGCGGCGTGTCGATCGCCGCCATCAACGGCTACGCCATGGGCGGCGGGCTGGAGTGCGCGCTGGCCTGCGACATCCGCATCGCCGAGGAACAGGCGCAGATGGCCCTGCCGGAAGCGGCGGTGGGCCTCCTGCCATGCGCCGGCGGCACGCAGAACCTGCCGTGGCTGGTGGGCGAGGGCTGGGCCAAGCGCATGATTCTGTGCGGCGAGCGCGTCAATGCCGAGACCGCGCTGCGCATCGGGCTGGTAGAGGAAGTGGTGGCCAAGGGCCAGGCCCGTGCACGCGCGCTGGAGCTGGCGCTGCAGGCGGAAAAGCAGAGCCCGTCCTCGGTGGCGGCCAGCAAGCAGCTGATCCAGGGCGCCCGCCACAATCCGCTGGGCACCATCCTGCAGACCGAGCGTGAACTGTTCGTCGACCTGTTCGATACGCAGGACCAGAAGGAGGGCGTCAACGCTTTCCTCGAGAAGCGCGCGCCGGCCTGGAAGAACGCCTGAGGCCTGCTGCGCTCGTTGCGGTCGTTGCGTTCGTTGCATCGTGTCGCGTGCATGACGGCCATTCCCTGATCGCGTAGTCCGTGGTCCCGGCACAGGCCGGGATCCGGCGTCGTTCGGCAGACATCAGGGCGCCACGAAAGCCACTGTGTCCCGGCCAGCGCCGGGACGACGGCATGGTGGGGAACATTTCCTGCGGGCGTCTTTCTCAGACAAGACCGCATCGGCGAGTCCGTTCGCATCCCTCCGGCTTGCTTCATTAATAAAATAATAATGTTCGATCTCTTCCTGCTCCCCATCGTGATGATCGTCGTGGCCGTCGTCATCAGCCGCCAGGCGCAGCCCGGACGCCGCCTGCGCGCTGCCGCGATCATCGTCGGCGGCAGCCTGCTGTGCGCCGCGGCGGGCGTCGGCGTGGTGCTGAGCCTGCCGTGCTCGACCTTCGGCTCCTCCTTCGAGGGTGCCTGCGGCTACGGCGCCATGTTCACCGCCGCCGGCGTGGGCCTGGGCGCCTTCGTGCTCAGTTTCGTGCTGCTGGCGGTGCGCGTGGGGCGCTCCATTCGCCGCGATGCCGAACGGCTCAAGGCACCGCCGCCGGCCGCTTAGTGCCGGGTGCCGGAGGCGAGTTTGTGTTAGCGTTACCGCCTTCGGCCTTTTCATCCTCCATACCGTCGCGCTGCCTTGGAAAATCTTTTCTATCTCTCCTTTGTCTTGCCCCTGGCATTGATCCTGCTTGTGATCATCAGCGGGATCGAGGCGGTCGGCATGCTGGCGACCATCATGATGATGGTCGGCGCGCTGTTCGGTGGCGTGCTGAGCGGCATTGCCGGTTTCTTCGGCATCGTCTGGCTGCTCGACGCTTACTTTACCTGCGACAGGCTGGGCGGTTCCTTCGAGGGGGCCTGCGGCGCTGGCGCCGGTTATCTGGGCTTGTATCTGGCCGTGGTGCTGGGGCTTTTCGCCACCGCGCTGTACGGCTGGCTGATGGTCCGGGCGTCGCGCCCCTCAACCAAGCAGCAGGGCGGCAGCCCTGATGCAGTTTAACGACGAGCAAGCATGAGCATTGAATACAAGACCGACCTTACCCTCACCGTCGAGCAATTCATCGACGTCCTTTCCCGCACATCGCTGGGCCCACGTCGCCCGCTGGACGATCTTGAATGCATGGCGGCGATGATAGGCAACGCCAACCTGGTCGCTACCGCCTGGGACGGCGAACTGCTGGTCGGCGTGGCGCGCTGCGTCACCGATTTCGCCTACGCCTGCTATATGTCCGAACTGGCGGTGGACGAGAACTACCAGCGTCGCGGCATCGGCAAGGAGCTGATCCGCCACGCCCGCAGCCGCCTCGGCCCGCGCTGCCGCCTGCGCCTGCTGGCCGCGCCCGACGCCGCCGACTACTACGGCCACATCGGCTTCGTCCACAGCCCGCGCTGCTGGGAGCTGACGCCGGGCGTCGAGCTCAAGTAGGCCGTGCCGCGCAGGCACTCCGATTTCACTTCATCGATAGCATCCACAAGCCCCATGATTGAGATTCGCCCGTTTTCTCCCGAGCACGCCGCCGGCGTGGTCGATGTCATCCTGCCGATCCAGCAGCAGGAGTTCGAGATTCCCATCACGTTGGAAGGCCAGCCCGACCTGAACAATATTCCCGGCTTCTACCAGAAGGGCAACGGCAATTTCTGGGTGGCGCTGGATGGCGGCCGGGTGGTCGGCACGGTGTCGCTGCTGGACATCGGCAACGGGCAGGTCGCGCTGCGCAAGATGTTCGTCGCCGCCAGCCACCGCGGCAAGGAGCATGGCACCGCCAGCCGATTGCTGGAGGGTGCCATCGGATGGGCCAGGGAAAAGGGCGTGACCCAGATCTATCTGGGCACCACCGCCAAGTTCCTGGCGGCGCATCGCTTCTATGAGAAGAACGGCTTCAGGTTGGTCGAGAAGACCGAGCTGCCGCAGGCGTTTCCCGTGATGGTGGTGGATACGCGCTTTTATGCGCTGGATTGCGCCTGAACTATATAGAAGAGGCTGGGGAAGCTTTTCTGTCGACCAGGCAAAGGCCGCGATGACAGTGTGATGGATATCTGCCTCGGCCTGCTGTCGTCCTGACGAAAGTCAGGAGCCAGTGACGTCTATCATGCCCCGCCGTTTTCCTTGAGCGCACTGAACGCCACTGGATCCCGGCCTTCGCCGGGATGACGGAGGGTGTGATTTCGAGGAGTTCTGTTTGCCGGGCAAAGGCAGAGATGACGGCGGGCGGGATGTATACGTCAGCTTGATTCCACCCACCTCCGTCGTCCTGACGAAAGTCAGGACCCAGCGACGTTTGTCATGCCTCGCCGTTTTCCTTGAGCGTACTGAACGCCGCTGGATCCCGGCCTTCGCCGGGATGACGGAGGGTGTGATTTAGAGGTGTTCTGTTTGCCGGGCAAAGGCAGAGATGACGGCGGGCGGGATATATACATCAGCATGATTCCACCCACCTCCGTCGTCCTGACGAAAGTCAGGACCCAGCGACGTTTGTCATGCCTCGCTGTTTTCCTTGAGCGCACTGAACGCCGCCGGATCCCGGCCTTCGCCGGAATGACGGGGGGACGATTTCAGGGCTTTCTGCCGACCTGGCAAAGGCAGGGATGACGCAGGGTGTGATTTTTTTCACCCTTGAGGATGCAGGATCACGACGACCCCGCTGTCAGCCGTTGCCGTCAAAGCCGACGGTCGCTTTTCACCCCGAAATAAAACCACTCATTGCCCGCCAGCGCCTTCGGGTTCGGGAACACGATATAGCCGTCATCCGGGGCCGTCACCGCTGCGCCGCCGTGGCGGTGGCCGATGACTTCGCCCTTGGCCACGCGGTCGAAACTGGCCCACTCGCGGGTGAAGCTGTCGGCTGCATGCTCCATGTCGATGACGTCGACCAGGCGGATGATCTCGATTTCCTCTTGCGGCGCTTCCAGCGCGATGTCGGCCATGCCCAGCAGCGCCAGCGTCTGGCGGATCGCGCGGTAGGCCACCTCGGGCGCGCGCGGGTCTTCATGCTGGCCGCATTCCAGGGTGATGCCGTAGGCGCCGACGGTACGCGCGAATTCCGTGGTGCCTACGCCGTAGCCCCGGTCCAGCAGGTCGGGGGCGTTTACTTTGCCTTCCTTGCGGCGGCGCTCGACGCCGCGCGCATAGGTCGTCATCCAGCCTTCCACGATGCGGGTGGTGCCCAGGTGCGCGGCCATCTTCTGCTCGGCCTGCGCATGGCTGAACGGCTCGATGTCGCCGGTATTGTCTTCCGGCCCCAGCATCGCGAAGGGCACGCCGCCGGTGTGGAAGGAGTGCAGGTCGAGCAGCACGTCGTGCTCGGCGATCCACGGGCACAGCACGTTGGAGATGCGGTCCTCGAAATTGGCCGGGGCGTGGTTGACGCGCATGTTGCGGTTGAGATTGCGCTCGCCCTGGCGGTGCTTCTTCCGGTAGGCCAGCGGATTGGTCACCGGCACCAGCGTCAGCAGGCCGCGCTTGACGGCCAGCGCGCCGCTCTCCAGCTCGCGCAGCAGACGCTCGATGGCGCGCGTGCCGCAGGTTTCGTTGCCGTGTACGGCGCCCAGCACCAGCAGGCGCGGGCCGGGTTCCAGCGCGGCGAACTGGTGGCGTTGCAGGGAAACGGGAAATTCACTTGCAGTCATGAGGCAATGTGTTTGTTCTGGCGAAGCATCAACGATACCCCGCTTCGCGAAAGCCCGCCAGCGGCCGGCGTCATCGCAGCGGCTGCCATCCCGGGGTGGAGGCGGTGGCGACCGCGTCATGGGCGTGCAGGCTTTCGATATGGCTGACCCTGACGCTGCAGGCGCGGAAGCCGGCCTCCAGCGCCAGCCGCAGCCGCCGCGCGGCGTCTTCCACGTACATCAGGTTGGCGCCGTTGCGCAGGGCGAAGGCTTGCTCGTCGGCGCGCTTGACCGCCGTTTGCACCGGCGTGCCCAGCGCGTCCTCGGCGGTGTCGATCAAGGCCGCCAGCGGCAGGCGTTCGCCATGCGGCGCCAGGGCGACCGCGACGTCGGCCGCGCTGCGCTGGCTGTGCGGCGTGGCCAGGCTGGCGCGTTCGGAGATCCAGTCCAGCACTTCGTCGCGCGACACCGACTGCGCGCCGGCGAAGTCGGCCGCGAAGGCATCCCGCAGAGCCTGCCGCGACAGCGCCGCCGAACACGGGCAGGTCGACGAGTACTCGACGCGCACGCCCAGCTGCATGCGGATGGCGCCGTCGCTTAGTTCGGCCAGCAGCCTGGCCGGATACGTCTTCCACCCGGCCAGGCCCGGCGTGACCAGCGCCGCGCGTCGCACCGGCAGGTCGAACGCCAGCGCCAGCCATGCCACCCGGGAGCCGCAATCGGCGTGGCTGTCCAGCATCTTCTGCAGCAGTGAGGCCAGCATGGGCGGCGAGAGTTGCTCACCTGAAGCGCGCTCGTCCAGCAGGCGGTACAGGCGCGACATGTGGATGCCCTTGGCCTGCGGATCGGGCAGGTCCACCGCCAGCTCGGCCCGGGCGGGCAGCAGCAGGCCGCCGTCCAGCCGCAGCATGGCGGCCACGCCCTGCATGCCGGCCGAGTCGAGCGGCAGGGGAATGGCGGCGCGTTCCTCGCGCGCGACGTCGGGGAGCCGGGCGGTCATCGTCAGCCCCATGCCGGGAAAGGATCGGCCATGCGCGCCCAGCCTTTGGGGCCTTGCGCCATCTCCTTGTCGCTCAGCAGGCAGGCGTCCAGGCGGGCGCGCAGCACCGGCTCGTCCATGGCCATGCCGATCAGGACCAGCTCCTGCCGCGCGTCGCCGACATTCTCATCCCATTGGTCGAGGATGAACCTGAGCGACTCCGGATCTTCCGGCCATTGCGCGCGTGGCACGGCAGCCCACCATTTCCCGGCCAGGCCGTGGCGGCAGACGCCGCCGGCCTGCGACCAGGATCCCGCCTGGGCCGGCCGGCTGGCCAGCCAGAAGAAGCCCTTGGAGCGCACCACGCCCGGCCACTCGGTGTTGATCAGGTCGAAGAAGCGTTGCGGATGCAGCGGCCGGCGGGCACGCCAGGCGAAGCTGGCGATGCCGTATTGCTCGGATTCCGGCACATGTTCGCCGCGCAGTTCCTGCAGCCAGCCGGGCGCTTCGCTGGCCTGTTCGAAATCGAACAGGCCGGTGTCGAGCACCTGGTCCAGCCGCACCTTGCCGAATTCGGCGCCGGCGATGCGCGCGCGCGGATTGAGGCTGCGCAGGATGGCATGCAGGCGCGCCTGGTCCTCGGGCGAGACCAGGTCCAGCTTGTTGAGCACCAGCACGTCGCAGAACTCGATCTGCTCGATCAGCAGGTCGACCACCGTGCGCTGGTCTTCCTCGCCCAGCGATTGGCCGCGTTCTTCCAGGCTGTCCTGGGAGCTGTAGTCCTTCAGGAAATTGAAGGCGTCGACCACCGTGACCATGGTGTCCAGCCGCGCCACGTCGGACAGGCTGGCGCCGTCCTCGCCGGTGAAGGTGAAGGTCTCGGCCACCGGCAGCGGCTCGGAAATGCCGGTGGATTCGATCACCAGCTGGTCGAAGCGCTTCTCGCGCGCCAGCTTGCGCACCTCCAGCAACAGGTCTTCGCGCAGCGTGCAGCAGATGCAGCCGTTGCTCATCTCGACCAGTTTCTCGTCGGTGCGGGAGAGCTCGGCGCCGCCGTTGCGCACCAGCGCGGCGTCGATGTTGACTTCCGACATGTCGTTGACGATGACGGCCACGCGGCGGCCTTCGCGGTTGTTCAGGATGTGGTTGAGCAGGGTGGTCTTGCCGGCACCGAGAAAGCCGGAAAGGACGGTGACGGGGAGCCGGCGGTCGGCGGGCTGGCGGTTCGGGGTTGGCATGGGGCTGAAAGGATGACGGTTGGGGCAGGGATGAAGACGCGGGGGTGCGCCGGTTCGTACGAGATGTTTCGCTCTATTGTTTTACTCTATTTGCAACTGAGTTGCGAATATGTGGAATATCCCACAAATGCAACAAAGTTGCAAATAGGCTCGACCATGAGGCCATGCGCGGAAGGAAGCCGGCGCTTGTGCTAGCATTGCGCCTCGCAACAAGGAGGCTTTTTCATGTCCCAGATCTTCCCGTACAAGGGGAACGCAGTCATTCCAGAAGTTCGAAAACTGGACAGCGGAAAATTCATGTCCTGCTTCGTGATCCACGAAGGCAAGGATGGCAGCGGCAAGCTGCGCTACCAGCGCAAGGCGCCCACCAATGAGTTCGATTCCGAGGATGAGGCGATCGCCTATATCCTGGATTTTTCGGGCGACTGGATCGACCAGAATCCCCTGTGAGCCGACGCAGCATGGCATTGCATGCCATGCAACGGGCCACGCCGAAGAGCCGCCGATGCGGCTCTTTTTCATTGGCGGCGGCGTTTGCGCGCCGCATGCGACAAATTGCCACATTCGCAGCGGGCCGCGCCGCTTCTACAATACGGCGCTTGTTCCAGCCATCGCCCGCGCGCCAGCGCCGGGCCGCCCGCCATGACCACCCACACCTACCAGCCCGCCACGGGCGCTGTCGTCGCCCGCCAGGGCACATCGGCGCTTGCCGCCTTGCTGCTGCGGCTGCATTTCTATATCGGCCTGTTCGTGGGCCCCTTCATCCTGGTGGCCGCGGTGACCGGCACGCTGTTCGTGCTGACGCCGCAGATCGAGGAGCGGATCTATGCCGAGCAGTTGTTCAACCGTTCGCAAGGCGAGGTGCAGGCGCTGGCCGCGCAGGTGAAGGCGGCCCAGGCGTATCTGGCAGGCCGAGGCGACAACCCGCGCCTGTTCGCGGTGCGGCCGTCCAAGGGCGAGGGCTGGAATACCCGCGTGATGTTTTCGCAGCCGGGCCTGGGCGACCAGAGCCGCGCCGTCTTCGTCGATCCGGTGAGCCTGCAGGTGAAGGGCGAGCTGCTGGTCTACGGCACCAGCGGCACGCTGCCGTTGCGCACGACGCTGGACTATCTGCACCGCAACCTGATGCTGGGCGACCTCGGTCGCAACTACAGCGAGCTGGCGGCGTCCTGGCTGTGGCTGGGCGCGCTGGGCGGGGTGTGGCTGTGGTGGAGCGCGCGCCGCAGGACGCGCGCGCAAGCGCACAAGGTGCGCCGGCCGGTCAGCGCGCGGCGCCTGCATTCGCTGCTGGGGATCTGGATCGTGGTCGGGCTGGTGTTCTTCTCGGCCACCGGGCTGACCTGGTCGAAATGGGCCGGCGCGCGCGTGAACATGCTGCGCGCCGAACTGCGCTGGATCACGCCGTCGGCGTCGATGCAGCTGCAGCCGGCCGCGCCCATGGCCGGCATGGACATGGGCGAGCATGCCGAACATATGGCGCATCTGCATGCCGGCATGGCCATGCCGATGCCGACGCTGGGCGACCCGGCGCGCTTTGACCTGGTGCAGGGCATCGCCCGCGCCGGCGGCATCGACGCGTCCGAGATCGAGATCCGCCCGCCGCGCGGCGAGAACCAGGCCTGGATGGTGCGCGAAGTCGACCGCTCGTGGCCGACCCAGGTCGATACCGTGGCGGTGGATCCCGAGCGCATGGCCATCACCAGCCGCGCCGACTTCGCCACCTTCCCGCTGATCGCCAAGCTGATTCGCTGGGGCGTGGATGCACACATGGGCATCCTGTTCGGCGTGGCCAACCAGATCCTGATGGCCGCCTTCGGCATCGCGCTGACGGCGATGATCGTGCTGGGCTACGTGATGTGGTGGCGCCGCCGCCCGGCGGCCGGATCGGGCCTGGCGCCATTGTCGGAAGCCTTCATGCGGCTGCTGCCGGCGCAGCGCGCCAGCGTCGGCGTGCTGGCCATCCTGCTGGGCTGGAACCTGCCGCTGATGGGCGTCAGCCTGCTGCTGTTCCTGCTGGTGGACGTGATCCGCTGGCGGCTGGCTCGGCGCTGAGGCTGCCGTCCGCTTCCATCTCGAACCACTCGCTGCCGCGTTGCACGAACGTCTGCGACGCGGCCAGCGCGAATGATTTCTCCTCGGGCTGCCAGCCCAGCCTGTGCACCGCGATTTGGTGCGCCTCCACCTGCAAGACGTTGAAGGAATTGGTCTCGCCGCGCCCGCGCGTGGAGGTGGCCGTGCCCGCCTGCACCACCAGCGCCGAGTAGCCGGGGATGTCGTAGCGCCCGGCGCTGCTGACGGCCGAGCTGGTGTGCACGTGCCCGGCCAGCAGCAAGTCGGCCCCGCACAGCGCGAAGGCGCGCATAGCCGGCACCGCCTTGCCGACCAGGTCGTGATGCTGCGGCCCCGGCGGCAGGTCGAAGGGATGGTGGGTGACGATGATCTTGATCATGTTGTCGCCGACGGCGGCCAGCTGGCGCCTCGCCATCTCGATCTGGCGGTCGTTGACGCGGCCGTCCTTGATGGTCAGCGAGCGCGCGGTATTGATGCCAACCACCACGACTTCGTCGTCCATGTAGACCGGCTGCAGGTCCTCGCCGATGTAGCGGCGGTACTTGCGCAGCGGCTGCAGCATGCGCGCGGCGACATTGAACAGCGGCACGTCGTGGTTGCCCGGCACCACCAGCTGCGGATGCGGCAGGGCGTCGAGGAAGGCGCGTGCCTCCTTGAACTGCGCGCTGCGGGCGCGCTGCGTCAGGTCGCCCGAGACCACCACCAGGTCGGGCTTGAGCTCGTGCACCTGGGCGATCAGCGGCGCGATGATGTCCGGATCGGTGCGGCCGAAGTGCAGGTCGGAGAGATGAATGACGGTGCGCATCAGTCGTCCCCCCACAGTTTGGCCAGCATGCCCGGTTGCTCCTCGGGCGCGGCGGCGGCTTGCTCCAGCGGCGGCACGATCACCTCCAGCGAGGCCGGGCGGATGCGGTAGCGCAGCGGCGTCTGCATGATGGTGACCTCGCCGTCGGTGGCCACGCGCAGGCGTTTCTTGTGGGTTTCGATCAGGATCTCGGTGGCGGTCAGGGCATCGAAGTCATGCGCTTCGCGCAGGCGCCCCAGCAACGCGTTCACGGCCAGGCGCAGCAGGCCCAGGCGGCCGGTGCGGTGGCACACATAGAGGCTCAGCTTGCCGTCCATGAGCGTGGAACGTTTGCCGATGTCCAGGCCACTCATCAGGTATTCGTTGTTGCCGATGAAGACGAAGGGCGTGCGGCGCCAGTGATCCTGGCCTTCCACGCGCATGCGCACGCGCAGGAAGGGATAGCGCCGCAGCGCGCCCATCGCCGCCCAGGAGAACGCCAGCCACTTGCCGCGACCCAGGCGCGCCTGCTGCTTCTCGCGCTCGCGCACGATGTCCGGATACAAACCCAGGCTGGAGTTGTTGATGAAGGGCACGCCGTTGACTTCGCCGCTGTCGACCCGGATGCGGCGGCCGGTGGCGATGTTGGCGATGGCGTCCTCCAGCACCAGCGGGATGCTCAGGTCCTTGGCGAAATGGTTCAGCGTGCCCAGCGGCAGCACGCCCAGCGCGCTTTCGCATTGCGGATCGGCGATCAGCGTGGAAGCCACGGCGTTGACGCTGCCGTCGCCTCCGCCCACCGCGACGATGGCGACCTTGTCGCGCACCGCGCGGCGCGCCGCGGCGATCATGTCTTCGCCGCCGGCGGCGAGATGAACCACGGCGCGCAGGCCGTGCTTTGCGAATTCACGCGTGATGTGGGCGGCCAGTTCTTCGGCGTGTCCGCCGCCGGCCTTGGCGTTGATGGCGGCCAGCACGTCGGGGCGGCCCTGGCTGCCGTTTGGATTCTGTTTGCTTTGCGGCAATTCTTCCGTCCGATTTCTTGTCGTGGGCGGCCGTCACAGCGCGGGCAGGAGCCCGGCCGCCTGGGTGGAAAATCAGTTGGAGCGCGTCCTTGCCGAATAGTGCCGCCGGGAGGTGAAAAGCGCCGTGGTCCAGAACGCGAACCAGGCCGTGCCCAGCAGCATCGCGCCCAGCACATCGCTCAGGAAGTGGGCGCCCAGGTAGACCCGGCTCAAGGCGGTCAGCGCCACCAGCAGCACCGCCGCGCCGGCCACCGCCGCGTTGGCGCCGCGCGCGCCCGTGCCCAGCCTGGCGGCGATCGCCCCGACCAGCGCCGGCTGGTTCAGCAGCCAGGCCGCCAGCATCGCGTACAGCAGGGTTGCCCCGATGGTATGGCCGCTGGGAAAGCTGTAGCTGTGCAGCACCAGGATGGGATCGTCGAAATGCGGGCGCAGCCGGGCGAACACATGCTTGAGGCCGAAATTGAACAGCATTCCGCCCGGCAGCACCAGCAGCAGGTCGGCGGCCCAATGCCATTGGCGCCGCCGCAGCATCTGCCACAGAAGCAGCGCGCCGATGGCCAGCACGCCGATGGTGCCGTGCAGGTGGGTGTAGCCGAGCACCACCTCGGTCAGCGGCGAGAAGGCATGGCGGTTGAACCAGTCGGCGATCTGCTGATCCAGCCGGGTCAGCTCGCCCCGGGTATTGACCTCATAGGCGACCTGGGCGAACAGCAGCAGGGTGGCGATCACGGCCAGCACGCCGGTGGTCAGCGGCAGGCCGAGGTAGTGGTCGCGCGCGAAACGGGCGCGCAGGAAATGATGAAAGGGTTTTGGGGAGTCGCGTTGCGGATCTGTCATCCGGCGATTCTAACGCGGCCCCCGGGGATGCTCCAGCGCGGCTTGTGCGGGCGGTTTGTGCGAGCCGCTTGGCGAGTGGCTTATGCGCAGGGATCGTTTCCCAGCGCGATGGCGCGCAGCGACGCCAGGTCGAGCAGCTCCACGTCGCGATGGTTGACCTCGATCACGCCCGTCTTCTTGAAGCCGGACAGCAGGCGGCTCACGCTTTCCACCGCCAGGCCCAGGTAGTTGCCGATTTCCTCGCGCGTCATGCGCAGCTGGAAGCGCGTGGACGAGTAGCCGCGGCTGGCGTAGCGCGACGACAGGTTGAGCATGAATGCCGCCATCTTCTGCTGCGCGGTCATGCTGCCCAGGGTCAGCATCACGCGCTGCTCGCGCGAGATCTCCAGGCTCATCATGCGATGGAACTGGCGCAGCAGCGCCGGCATGTCGCGGAACAGGTCTTCCAGGCTGGCGAAGGGGATCTCGCAGACTTCGCTGTCTTCCAGCGCCACCGCCTCGCACAGATGATGGCCGGCGCCGATGGCGTCCATGCCCAGCAGCTCGCCCGCCATCTGGAAGCCGGTGATCTGCTGGCCGCCGTTGGGGTTGTGCTGGAAGGTCTTGAAGTGGCCGAGGCGGATCGCGTAGAGCATGTCGAACTTGTCGTCCAGGCGGTACAGGGTCTCGTCGCGCTTGACCTTGCGGCGGCGGTTGATGACCTGCTCCAGCCGCTGCATGTCGCCCTGGTCCAGGCCCATGGGCAGGCACAGCTGGTGCATGCTGCAGGCCGAACAGCTGGCGCGCAGCGCCTGCACGTTGACGGCGCCGGCGGCAGGGGCGGAGCGGGACGGGGCTGCGGAGGGTAGGCTGGACATAGGTGTTTCGGTTTCCTTCTTCATGGTGTCGCCGGACCGGCTTGATCAGTCATCTCAATCATGTCGGCCTGACAACCGCGCCGGGTGGAGCCGGACGCTTGCTCTGCATCTCTTGTACCACAGTTCGCGGCCCCGGAATGTCTTCAGGACAACGCTTTGTGAAACTTTCATCAGTTCAGAGGCGCAGTTGCGTTTCAGTTACGTCGCGCAACGGGTGTTGCTTGTCGTTCAGTCACTTGATCAGCTTCAGCACCTCGCGGAACTGCGGATGCCTGCTGTCGCGCATCCACTCGTAGGCCACCATCTCCACCGTCACCGGTTCCGCGCCGGTCTGGCGCATGCGCGCGAAGGCGGCCTCGCGGTCGGACGGATTGCGCGAGCCGCAGGCGTCCAGCAGCGGCAGCACGCGGTAGCCGTTGGCGACCAGCGACAGCACGGTCTGCAGCACGCAGATATGCGCCTCGCAGCCGGTGACGACGATCTGGCGCACATGCGCGGGCAGGGCCGGCAGCAGGCCTTCGGCGCAGGCGTCGAAATGGCTCTTGGCCAGCACCTGGCCGCACAGCGCGCGGATGTCGGGATGGTTGGGGCCGAGCTTGTCGGGGATCTGCTCGGTGGCGATCACCGGCACCTCCAGCAGGCCGGCGATGCGCGCCATGCGCACCGCCTGGGCCAGGATGGTTTCATTGCCGTGGATGACCGGCAGCAGCTTGTGCTGCAGGTCCACCACCAGCAGCGCCGATTGGCTTGCATCGATCAGCATGGGCGGGTCTCGTCTCCAGGTTAAGGGCTTGGCAGGAATTGAACGGTTTGTGTCATTGACGCCATTTTGCGTCAAATCGACAATTTTTCCATCGACACATTCCGGAGCAATTCGATGACAAGCCAGCAATCCCAGCATGATAAGACGCCTTCCTTACCCGACGCTTATGCGGCCGCAGCGTCGGTGGCCACCGGCAAGCGCAATGCGGCCGTGCTGGCGGTGTGCCAGGGCTTGTTTACCTGCGCGATCTCGATCGACCTGACGCTGACCGCGCTGACCGGCTGGCAACTGGCGCCGGACAAGTCGCTGGCGACCCTGCCGTTCGCCCTGATCACGGTGGCCGGCGCGGTGGTGACCTGGTTCGCGGCCTTCCTGATCCAGCGCCTGGGGCGGCGCCTTTCCTTCGCGCTGGGCGCGGCCAGCTGCTGCGCGGGCGGGCTGATCTCGGTGTGGTCGGTATTCCATGGTCATTTCTGGACCTTCTGCGCCGGCACCGCGCTGGTGGGCGTGTTCCAGGCTTTCGCCCAGTACTACCGGCTGGCGGCGGCCGATGCGGTGACCGACGAGTTCAAGGGCCGCGCCATTTCCACCGTGCTGACCGGCGGCGTGATCGCCGCCATCATCGGTCCGGCGCTGGCGGCCTGGAGCAAGGACCTGTTCCCGGCGGCGCTGTTCTCCGGCGCTTACCTGGTGGTGGCGGCCATGGGCCTGCTGTCGGTGCTGGTGCTGCTGCTGTTCTATCGCGACATGGCCGCGCTGCCGGCGGCAACCGGAGTCCAGGCCGCGCACGCGCCGCCGCGGCCGCTGGGCGTCATCGTGCGCACCCCGGTGTTCGTCGCCTCGGTGGCCAACAACGTGGCGGGCTCGATGATCATGATGTTCATCATGACGGCCGCTCCGCTGGCGGCGGTGGCCTGCCATCACGGCATCGACGACGGCGCCGCCATCATCCAGTGGCACCTGATCGGCATGTATGCGCCATCTTTCTTCGCCGGGCGGCTGATCAAGCGCTTCGGCCTCGGTGCGGTGCTGCTGGCCGGGCTGGCGCTGAACCTGGCGTGCGCCGTGACGGCGATGGCCTCGACCAGCCTGCCGGCGTTTTATGCGGCGCTGCTGTTCCTGGGCGTGGGGTGGAATTTCAGCCTGGTCGGCGGCACGACCTTGCTGGCGCAGTCCTATGCGCCGTCCGAGCGGGCCAAGACCCAGGGGTTCTCCGAGCTGCTGCGTTACGGCGCGACCGCGCTGGCCACCCTGGGCGCCGGTCCCTTGCTGGCGCGCTTCGGCTGGGAAACCCTCAATGCGGCGATCCTGCCGGTGCTGCTGCTGTGCGCGCTGGCGACCGGGCGCTGGATGCTGGCCGAGCGCGCAAACCGCCCGCAGGCGCTGCGCGGCTTGGGATAACATGCCATGCATGACCTGCGCCTTATCGCCGGGGGCGGCATGAATCCGCCCCGTTCCTCCCCGTTTGCCGGGCCGCCGCGCCATATCGTGCTGCTGGCCAACGACGGCATGAACCTGCTCGACCTGTGCGGGCCGTTGCAGGCCCTCTCCACCGCGCGGCGCCAGGATCCCGAGGCCTATCGCATCCATGTGGTGTCGGCCGCGGGCGGTGCGGTGGTCACCGGCGCCGGGCTGCCGGTCGCCACCGAATCGCTGGCGCAGTTCGAGGCAAAGCTCGGGGACGGCGAGCGCATCCACACGCTGGTGGCGCCGGGCGGCAGCACCAGTGAGCGCTTCGTCACCAATCCGGCGCTGGTGGACTGGATACGCGAACGCGCCCCGCAGGCGCAGCGCGTGTGTTCGGTCTGCACCGGCGCCTTCTACCTGGCCGAGGCCGGCCTGCTGGACGGTTTGCGCGTGACCACGCACTGGGCGTGGGCCGAGCAGCTGCAACGCGCCTATCCGGCGCTGCAGGTCGATCCCGACCCCATCTTCATCCGCCAGGGCCGCATCTGGACCTCGGCCGGGGTGACCGCGGGCATCGATCTCGCGCTGGCGCTGGTGGAGCAGGATCTCGGACACCAGAAGGCCATCGCCGTGGCCCGCCAGCTGGTGGTATTCGTCAAGCGCCCGGGCGGCCAGTCGCAGTTCAGCGCGCCGCTGGCCTCACAGGCGGCCGGCGCCGGCCGCTTTGCCGAACTGCACGCCTGGATCGCGGCCAACCTGGGCGAGGACCTGCGCGTGGAGTCCCTGGCCGGGCGGGTCAACATGAGCCCGCGCACCTTCGCTCGCGCCTATGTGGCCGAGACCGGCCGCACGCCCGCGCGCACGGTTGAACTGATGCGGCTTGAAGCGGCGCGCCGGGCGCTGGAAGAGACCTCGCTGCCGTTGAAACGCATCGCCACCGATGCCGGCTACGGGGAAGAGCAGAACCTGCGCCGGGTGTTCCAGCGCCAGCTGGGCGTCAGCCCCGCGCAATACCGCGAGCGCTTCTCGGCGCATTGAGCGGTTTCAGGTTCAGGCAGAGGGCGGCGTGCTCGCCTCCGACAGGAAGCGTCGGCTTTCAGCCCGCACGCCATCGGCGATCCGCTCCCAGGTGCGGGCCGGGAAATCCGCCGGCAGTTGCGCCTGCACCTGGTCGAGCGCCGTTGGCGCGCGCTGCGCCAGTGCCAGCATCGCCTGCCAGGTCGCCTGGCCGCCATGCTTCATCGCCAGCTGGCGCCAGTGGCGGGCCTCGATGGTGTGGAAATGGCGATGCGGGTTTTTCGAACGTATCGTCATCGCCGGACCGGCCTGGCGCGCCCGGAACTGGTTGGCGCCGTTGCCGAAGTAGGGCCACATGGAGATCACGTCGTAGAGCGGCGTCATCTCGTAGCGGCCGCCGGCATGCAGGTGCAGGGAAAAGTTCTTGGCGTGGCCGTCGGTGGCCGCCAGCAGGCAGAAGGCCAGTTGCGCCAGCAGGAAATAAGCCTTGTCGCCCCTGTCGCCGCTGCCATTGAGCAGGGCCAGGCAGTGCTCCAGCCCCGGGCCGCCGTGGCTTTCATACTTCATCGACGGCGCCAGCCCCAGCGCCTGGCAGAAATCTTCCTGCGGCAGGCGCGCGATCCAGCGGCCGCCATCCATCCACGCCCGGTCGAAGCGTTCCACCGCCAATACCGTATGCGGGCCGAAACGCTCGATCGACGCCTCGGCCGCCGGCAGGCCGAGCGCGGCCAGGATGCGCGAGCACAGCCATTCGTTATGGACCGAATCGCCGGCGTCGACGCGCCGCATGGCGCCGCCGATCAGGCCCAGCGGCAGCTTGATGATGTGGGTGGTGGGCGTGGCGCCGTGCGGGCGACACCATTTGCCGTTGTGGCGGGTCAGGGCGGTCTTCTCCTGGGCGCCGGCGATGGAGATGCGCAGGTCCTCTGTAGGCAGTGGCAGAACATTCTCGTCGCTCAAGGGAGTGCAGAAGATATTTTTCCATCCTTCGGGCTCTAGGTCCTCCGGCAATAATTGGACTGCACCAATGCAATCACGTCCGATGGCACGTAGGAGATCAAAAGCATCCGAGGATGTCGTCGCGAACTGTCGTGCCAGGCGATGGCGTACCGCCATCTCGTCTGGCAGCAAATTATCAAAGTAATTTCTGACTGTATTGCCTCGAACTTCAAGCGAGCTAGTAAGTGGAAGAGATAAAGATAGCGGACGAAAATGCGGCGAGTCGACCCAACTGTCGGAATACCTAAAGGAATGAGTTTGCCTGTCGACGCTCCATGTCCCAACAAATTCACCATTCATCCAAGTTCTTAGGGATTTCACTACCATGCACCTTTTTTTCGGGGGGATGTAGTGGTAGGCATGGGAGTCAAATTACTTGAGCCGCCGATCTTTGGTCCAGAAATTGCCGGAGTCGTTGGAATGCCGCAGTTCAGCGGGCGTATTCCGACCGAAGCGTTAAGGGCAGACAGAATTTTCAGCAGCTGATTGAATTGGACGGTGCCGGGGTTAGCCTCAATTTCTGCGATACGTGCCTGACTTACCCCGATGAGCTCTCCCAATTGAGCCTGAGTAAGTTGTCGCTGCCTGCGTAGAGCGCGTAGATGTTCTCGCAACTGGGCGGGAAGAGTGATTGGGAGAAAGTGCGTCATGGTTTGGAGTATTCGTAAGGAGGCTGTGCCGCCTCACAGAATAACGGTGGCACCAAATATGCCAGTACTGTCTTAGTGCGATTTTTCAGTCCCCTCCAATGTTTTCAGCTCCGCCAACGAATCCAGCCACCACGACAGCGCCGGTCCCGCCTTGTGATCCGGCTTGTAGACGCACTGCACCGGCAGTTCGGCGCCTTGCGGCGGATGGTGGGTGGTGGTGATGGTCACCAGGCGGCCGGCGTCGAGGTCGTCCCGTACCACGTGCAGCGGCATGTTGCCCCAGCCCATGCCGGCGCGCAGCAGGGCGTGCTTGGTGCCGAGGTCACTCATGCGCCAGGTCAGGCGCGAATGCACCGAGAAGTCCTGGCGCGCGGTCAGTTCGCTACGGTCGGAGAGCACCAGCTGGGTTTGCTGCGACAGCAGTTTTTCCGAGATCCGCCCCTTGACCTGCGCCAGCGCGTGATGCGGCGCCACTACCGCCACCAGGCGCACGCTGGGCAACGTGATGCGCAGGAGGTTGGGCGGCGTGGTCGGCAGGGTGCCGAGGATGCCCAGCATGGCGCGCCCGTCCAGCACGCGCTCGGCGACCGCGCCCAGGGCTTCGATCTCCAGCCTTACCGTGACGGCGGGGAAGGCGTCGCGAAAGCGCCTGAGCAGATCCACCAGGCAGCCGGTGGGGAAGAACACGTCCACCGCCAGCGCCACTTCCAGCTCCTGCCCCCTGGCATACGAGTTGGCCCGCACCTGCAGCGAATCCACATGGTCCAGCACCTGCCGGGCGTCGGCCAGCAACGCCACGCCGGGATCGGTCAGTTGCGGACGGTAGCCGCTGCGGTCGAACAGCATCACGCCCAACTGATCCTCCAGCGAGGCGATGGCGTAGCTGACGGCCGACTGCGCGCGCGCCAGCTTGCGGGCGGCCGCCAGGAAGCTGCCGCTGTCGGCGACCTGGACGAAGACGCGCAACTGGTCCAGCGAGAGACGTTCGATGTTCATGGCGGGCTCTTTTCAAACTATATCTAATAATCAGATATTGATTATAAAAAGATAATCAGTTTTTTGTCTGAAGGATTTTGCCTATTCTGTCGTCACTGGCTCAGCGACATGCAAAACGAAAGACGAGCAAGCGAAAGCCGGCGCAGTTGAGCAGAAGCAACAAGAAGACAAACCAAGGAACACTTCAACCCTATCTACGAAAGAGGCACATCATGATCACCAACTACAACACCTTCCGCATCGGCCGCATCCTGCTGGCATCGCTGTTCGTCATCTCCGGCATCTTCAAGATCATCGGTTTCAACGGCACGGTCGGTTACTTCACCAGCCTGGGCCTGCCGGTACCCACCATTGCGGTGCTGGTCACGATCCTGGTCGAAGTCGGCGGCGGCCTGCTGCTGATGACCGGTCGCGGCGTCAAGCCGGTGGCGCTGATCATCGCGCTGTTCACGGTCGGCGCGACGCTCTCGGCCCACCATTTCTGGACCCTGGACGGCGCCGCCGCGCAAGCGCAACTGACGCACTTCCTGAAGAACGTGTCGATCATCGGCGCCTTGCTGCTGGTCTCGACCATCGACACCGAAGCCCAGCCGGAACAGCGTCGTTGATCCGTCCGCTGTCATAACGAGAACCCGAACCACCCCCTGGCCCGTTCCCACAAGGAGCGGGCCGACCACAGGAGAAATGCAAATGAGCACCACCGCATACACCCGCCAGATCGAACGCCTGGTCAACGGCATCCCGACCCAGGATGGCGCCGGCGTCAGCCTGACCCGTGTGCTGACCCACGACCTGCAGCGCCGCCTGGACCCGTTCCTGATGCTGGACGCCTTCCATTCCGACGAGCCCAGCGATTACCTGGCCGGCTTCCCCGACCATCCGCACCGTGGCTTCGAAACCGTGACCTACATGCTGGCCGGCCGCATGCGCCACCGCGACAACGCCGGCAATGAAGGCCTGCTGGAGCCGGGCGGCATGCAGTGGATGACCGCCGGCCGCGGCCTGGTGCACTCGGAGCTGCCGGAACAGGAAAACGGCCTGATGAGCGGCTTCCAGCTGTGGGTCAACCTGGCAGGCAAGGACAAGATGACCGAACCGGGCTACAGCGACATTCCCTCGGCCGGGATTCCGGAAGTGCAGCCGCAGCCGGGCGTGAAGGCGCGGGTATTGGCGGGCGAGGCCTTCGGCACCGCCGGCGCGATCCGCCGCGACACCACCGAGCCGCTGTACCTGGACCTGGCGCTGGAAGCCGGCGTGACGCTGGACCTGCCGCTCCCGGCCACGCACAATGCCTTCCTGTACGTGTATGAAGGCAAGCTGGCGGTGGGCGACGGCGACACCCGTGCGGCAGAAGCCGGGCGTATGGCGGTGCTGTCCAACGCCGTGGGTTCGACGGGCGTGAAGGTGCGCGCCGAAGAGGGCAGCCGCTTCCTGCTGATCGCCGGCAAGCCGCTGAATGAGCCGATCGCCCAGTGGGGCCCGTTCGTGATGAACACCCGCGAACAGGTCGAGCAGGCCATCGACGATTTCCGCGCCGGCCGTTTCTGATACGCAGGTCAAGAGAGCTACCCAGTCCAACAAAACAGGCGCACGTCCGAGGCATTTCCGATAAGCGGCGTGCGCCGCCAGGGAGAACACCATGAGCAACATCCGTCACATGATCCACGGTCTGACCCGCGACATCGGTTTCCCGGTGCGCCGCCTGCTGCCGGCGGCCGCCGCGCGCACCGTCGGTCCCTTCGTCTTCTTCGATCACATGGGGCCGGTCGAATTCGACGCCGGCACCACCGAGGGCGACGTCCGCCCGCACCCGCACATCGGCCTGGCCACCGTGACCTACCTGTTCTCGGGCGCCATGATGCACCGCGACAGCCTGGGCGTGGTCCAGCGCATCACCCCCGGTGCGGTCAACTGGATGTCGGCCGGCCGCGGCATCGTCCATTCCGAACGCATTCCGGACGACATCCGCGAGCAGAAGGTGCCGGTGCACGGCCTGCAGATGTGGGTGGCGCTGCCGGCCGACGAAGAGATCTGCGATCCGCTGTTCCGCCATTACGCCTCGGAAGAGATGCCGACCGCGCAGGTGGGCGGCGCCAGGCTGCACGTGCTGGCCGGCGCGGCCTTCGGCGTCAGTTCGCCGGTGGTGACGTCCAGCCCGACGCTGTATGTGGCCGGCAGCACCCAGGACGGAGCCGAACTGGAGATCCCGGCCGACGTCACCGAACGCGCGGTCTACGTGGTCAAGGGCGAAGTGACGCTGGACGGCAAGCGCCTGGAAGCCGGTACGCTGGCGATCCTGGAGCCGGGCGCGGCGGTCGCCTTCAAGGCGGTAGGCGAGACCGTCTTCATGCTGCTGGGCGGCGAGCCGCTGGATGGCCCGCGCTTCGTGTGGTGGAATTTCGTGGCGACCTCCAAGGACAAGATCGAAGCCGCCAAGGAAGCCTGGAACAACCGCAACAAGGACGTCTTCCCGGACATCCCCGGCGAGACCGAATGGATTCCGCTGCCGGTGCATTGAAGCGGGTTGAAGAGGTGCCAATGCGGGGTTAAGGAGGCGTAGAAAAGGCGTGAAAGCGGCGCCAAGGCCGGATGCTTTTCCCCAAAACAAAACCGCCTGCCGCAGTCGTTGCGGCAGGCGGTTTTTTGTCGGCCCGACTCAGAGCAGGCCGATGATGCGGCCCATCTCGGTGATGTAGGGGCTGTCCTTGAGCACCGCGTTCTCGACGCTGTCGGCGGCGCGGCGCAGCGATTGCCAGGAATCCTGCACTGCGCCCGCATGCGGCTCCGGCGCTTCCAGGTGGGCTTTCAGGCGGGCGATGTCCTCGTGCAGCTGCCGCGCCTCGTTGCTGCCGGCGGGCAGTTTCTGCAGTTCCAGCTCGAATTCGCCCACCATCTCCAGCAGCCGCTGGTGGTCGAAGCGCGGCGTTTGCGCTTGCTGTTCGCTCATGTAATCTCCTTCGGTGGTTGGCCGGTCTTCATCATAGGCCCATTGGCCCGGCGCGGGCGGAAAAAACGACCGGCATTTGCCCGGCATCAAATCTCCAGGGTTGGTTGCCGCCGGCAAACGGAAGTTCCGGAGCGGCGCGGCGGCCCCGCTTTGTTACACTGGCGGCTGTTTTCGGCGCCCTCATGGCGCCGCGCATACCGGATACCAGATTCATGACGCAAACCGACGACGCCGTTCCCCATCTCGCCTGGCAATCCGGCGCAGCCCAGCACACGCTGCGCTGGCACTCCGAAGCCGGCAACCCGCCGCCCAAGCGGGTGGTCGAGGCGGACGACCAGATGCCCGCCGATACCGCCTACCGGCTGGCCTGCGAAGGTACAGGCCTGCTCTGGCGCGGAGACTTCCAGAACGCCCGCCAGCTGCTGCTGGCCCTGGGGCGCCGCGTCGACCGCGCCCGCGAGCGCGCCGAGGCGAAAAAGAAGGGCGCTCCCAAGACCGACGCCGCTCAGCCGGCGCAGGCTTTTCACCAGCATCGCCAGGTGCAGGCGCAGCGCGCCCGCATCCTGGGCATGCTGCTCATTCCCTTCGATGCGGGGTTCAGCATTCCCTTGCGTCGCGCGCCGGACGTGCACGCGGCCTGCGACGAGGCCTATGGCCAGGCGCTGGCGAAAGAGGCGTTCTCGGCCTCGCTGCGCGAGCTGCTGGGCCTGATCGGCGCGCATGAGTGGCGCAAGAAGGGCGTGACCGTCCCCGCGCTGGGCGGCGCCATCCATCCGTATTACGGCGTGTTTTCGCCGGTGCGGGGTGAATACGTCGACCTGGTGGCCCAGGCGCCGCTGCCGTCGACGGCGCTGGCCTTCGACATCGGCGTGGGCACCGGCGTGCTCTCGGCGGTGCTGGCCAGGCGCGGCGTGCGCAAGGTGGTGGCGACCGACATGGACGAGCGCGCGCTGGCTTGCGCGCGTGAGAATCTCGACGGCCTGGGTTTGGGCGACCGGGTCGAGTTGCGCAAGGCCGACCTGTTCCCCGAGGGCCGCGCGCCGCTGATCGTGTGCAACCCGCCGTGGCTGCCGGCGCGTCCGGGCTCGGCGATCGAACACGCCATCTACGACCCGGACAGCCGCATGCTGCTGGGTTTCCTGAACGGCCTGGCCGAACACCTGGAGCCGGGAGGCGAGGGCTGGCTGGTCATGTCCGACTTCGCCGAGCACCTGGGTTTGCGCCCGGCGGACATGCTGGCCGAGGCCATCGCCGCCGCCGGCCTCGAGGTCGCGGCGCGCCATGACATCAAGCCGCGCCACGGCAAGGCCACGGATCGCGACGATCCGCTGCATGCCGCGCGCAGCAGGGAGATCACCACGCTGTGGCGCTTGAAGGTGCGCGCCTGAAGCGCACGCCAGATACCAGGGAGCCGATATGAACGTCATCCGAACCATCTTTCGCGGCGCGGTCTTGGCCGCCGCCGGCCTTGCGATGATGCAGGCCGGCGCCCAGGTCACCACGCGTGATATGGGCGGCAGCTATGGCACCCACAACAACCGCGTTCCGGTCCCGGTGCCGGTTCCCGTGCCCGATACGTTCAACCGCAATGCCCAGCCGAGTGAGCCGATTACCACCTCCGGCAACAGCTGCACCTGCCAGGTGGTCGACAACGGCGGCGGCGCCTGCATGATCTTCCTGCGCACCAACTCGGCCGACTGGATCGTCAAGAATGCGCCGCAGACCGCCTTGCGCTCCTCGGCCGGCGGCCGTTACTACGACGCGCCGTTCCCGCTGGCGGCCAGCGCCTGCGCCGGCCGCAAGGTCGCGCCGGCCGGCGTCAAGGTGCACTGGCTGGACCGCAAGAACGCGATCCTCGAATGGAAGTGAGGCCGGGGCTCAAGCCTTGGTGCGGCCGGCGAACGAACGCGCCAGCTGCAGGAAATTCTGCTGCGTCGGCTCCGCCGGCCCGGCGCGGCACACCAGGTTGATCGGCGCCAGCAGGGACGGCCTGGCGTCCTTGACGCGGCAATACACCACGCTCTCGCGGTGGAAACTCTTCATCGACGCCGGCACCACCGATATGCCCACTCCGGCCGCGACCAGGCTGATGTTGGTCAGCATGCGGTCGATCTCCAGGGCGATCTTCGGCGTGAAGCCGGCGTTCTCGCAGGCTGCGATCAGGTTGGAATACATGCCCGGCGCGCCATGGCGGCGCACCAGGATGAATTCTTCTTCGGCCAGCGCCTTGAGCGAAACCAGCGGCATGTCGTCGCCCGTTGCGGCAGTGGCGGCGCGCTTTCCCCGCCGGGGGGATGAGGCCAGCAAGGGATGGCCCATCGGCAGGATCAGCAGCATTTCCTCCTCCAGCAGCTCGTGGAAGGCGATGCCCTGCGGCTGCGCCACCGGCTGGCGCAGGAAACCCATGTCGACCTTGCCGTGCATCACGTCCTCGGTCAGTTCGGCCGCATTGGCTTCGGTCAGCGCCATGTGCACGCCCGGATAGGCTTCGCGGTAGGCGCGGATGATGCCGGGGATCAGCGGGTGGGCCGCCGCCGAGCTGGTAAAACCGATCGAAATGGTGCCGGCAAAACCCTGCGCGGCGCGCGCGGCCTTTTGCGAGGCCATGTCCACGCTCCTCAGGATGGTCTTGGCCTCTTCAAGAAACACCTTGCCGCCGGCAGTCAGGTCGGCGCCCTTGGGGTGGCGGCGGAACAGCTCGAAGCCCAGCTCCTGCTCCAGCAGGCGGATCTGGTGGCTCAGCGGCGGCTGTTGCATGCCCAGGCGCTCGGCGGCGCGGGTAAAGTGCTGTTCCTCGGCGACCACCAGGAAATAGCGGAGATGGCGCAATTCCATGTCGTTGTCTCGTCTCTATACTTTGTCGGTCTGATGAAGCGATTTTCGATATATTTTACAGATCCCGTGAGCGAACGGCGCCTGCGGCAATGACGGATATCCCTTAGAGTACGTCCCGGCCTTCGCCGGTAAACTTGCCGGCGGCGGGAACAACCCGTACAAAGCCGTACCAGGCGCCGCCGGCGCATACAACGACAAACGGATACCAACGGACAACGAGGGAGACGGCGCCGGCCACCGGCGCAGGGATGATGGCAGGGAGGATCTTCAGCAACGGCCTGGTACAGATGGCGGCGGCGATTGCCGCGGGCATCGCGCTGGGCCAATGGTGGCCCGACATCGCGGTGCAGATGAAGCCGTTGTCGGACGGCTTCGTCAAGCTGATCGGCATGCTGATCGGCGTGATCATGTTCATGCTGGTGGTGTCGGGCATCGCCGGCATGCAGGGGCGGGCGCAGACCGCCAAGGTGGGCGGCAAGGCGGTGCTGTACTTCGAGGCCATGGCGCTGATGTCGCTCACCGTCGGCATCCTGGCCGGCGTGCTGCTGCAGCCGGGCTCGGGCATCCACCTGGACCTGTCGGCCACGGCGGCGGAAACCGCCGGCAGCACCGGCGGCCAGCTGGTGTCGGGCTACTTGCGGCGCGCCGAGGACTTTCGTATCGACCAGTTCGTTCTGGGCCTGATCCCGGACAGCTTCGCCGGCGCCTTCGTGCACAACAACAGCCTGCAGATCCTGCTGGTGGCGGTGTTCTTCGGCGTCGCGCTGGGCCGGCTGTCGGCGCGTGATGCGCGCTTCGCGCAACTGCGCGACTTCATCGAGAGCTTGCTGGGCGTGCTGTTCGGGATGGTCAACCTGATCCTCCGGCTGGCGCCGCTGGCGGCCTTCGGCGCGATGGCCTTCACCATCGGTCGCTACGGCCTGGGCTCCATCCTGCCGCTGCTGCGCTTCGTCGGCGCGATCTACCTGGCCAGCATCTTCTTCGTCGCGGCGGTGATGGCGCTGATCGCGCGCGCCCTGGGCGTGAACCTGTTGCGCCTGATCGCTTACGTGCGCGACGAACTGCTGCTGGTGGTGTTCACCGCTTCGTCGGTGGCGGCCTTGCCGGGCCTGATCGGCAAGATGGAAAAACTGGGCTGCTCGCGCAGCGTGGTGCGCCTGGTGCTGCCGGCCGGCTACAGCTTCAACCTGTCGGGCACCAACCTCTATCTGGCGATGGCGACGCTGTTCCTGGCCCAGGCCTCCGGTGTGCACCTGGGGCTGTGGCAACTGGTCACGCTGCTGGCCATCGCCATGCTCACCTCCAAGGGCGCCACCAGCGTCACCGGATCGGGCTTCATCGCGCTGGCGGCCACGCTGACCGCGTTGCAGCTGGTACCGGTGGGCGGCATCGTGCTGCTGCTGGGGGTGGAGCGCCTGATGAAGTGCCGTTCCCTGACCAACGTCATCGGCAATTGCCTGGCCTGCGTGGTGATCGCGGTGTGGGAGGGGGAGTTTGATCGCGAGGCGATGCGGCGCGAGCTGCAAGGAGGATGAACATGATGAAATGGATCGCGGCGCTGGCCGCGACGATGGCGCTGCTGCAGCCCGGCGCGGGCGAGGCGGCATGCGCAAGGCCGGATCCCGCGCTGCTGCGCGGCGTGTGGCAGGACTTCCGCGCCGCCACGCTGGAAGGGCGGCCGGAGCAGGCCGCGCGCTTCTACCGCTTTCCGCTGAAGCTGCTGTCGCCCTATGACGGCGACAAGCCGCGCCTGCTGCCGCGCGCGGTGTTCATCGCCCATTACGAGGAATTGTTCCGCCAGCAGATGGACAGTGATGCCCAAGACCTGCTGAGCCAGATGAAAAAGGGCGGCGGCCGCGAATACATCGGCGAGCCGCCGTTCAACGAGCAGAAATGCGCCTATGCCGTGCCCACGCGCATCGGCGACTACAATTTTTCCTATGATCCGAAATCGGGCTGGCGCATCGAGTCGCTGTACCACCCGTACTGGGATCTCTACGACGCCCTGGTCCGGTAAGCTGCCGTCACGGCGCCACGCAGCCGTCGGTCGCGCCGTGCCAGGGCGCCTCATCCGGCCCTGCCAACAAGGCCTGCAGCGCCTCCCGGCGCTCCCGCGGCAGCCGCGCGCGGCTGGCGCCGGCCTGTAACAGCAGCGTGGCCACGTCCTTTCTCTTGATGCGCACCGCTTCGGCCAGCAGCGAAGCCTCGCCCTGGTAGGGCGCGTCGATATCCGCCCCTGGCGCCGTCAGCAGACGCGCGAACTCGACGGCGCGCGGCTGGCCGTCGGTGTCGTTCATGAAACGGAACAGCGCGGCCAGCGCCGCCTGAGCGACCGCCGGTGTGACCGGGGCTGGCGGGGCCGCCAGCAGGCGCTGCGCCACCTGGATTGACGCGCCGCTTGCGGCGACCGCCAGCAAATGGTCGTGCGGTCCGTCGAAGGGCGCACCGCGCGGCAATGAGACGCCGGCCGCCAGCAGCGCCTCGAAGGCGTCCAGCCGGTCCAGCGCGGCCGCCGTGCGCAACGCCGCGTAGCGGCCATCCTCGTCGCTGGCCGCGAGCAGCAGGCGCAGCATGGCGCCGTCCTTGCGCGCCGCCGCCACGCCCAGGGCGTTCACGCCGGGAAGATAGAGGCCTTCGCAGCTGCGCAGGTCCATGCCCGGCGCATTCAGACCCCAGGAGACTTTCGCGCCTTGCGCGACCAGCCGCTGCGCCGCGCGCCGGGCGCCGGCATCGGCCGCCAGCAGCAGCAGGGCATCCGGGCGCGCATTGGCGGCGCCCTGGCAGGCGGCGTCGCAGCGGCCGAGGGCGGCGTCCAGCGCCGCCACGTCGTCGCGGCGCACCGCCTCGCGCACGGCGGCGCCGCGTTCCAGCGCCTGCCCGTCCTGGCGCATGCCCCACAGTTCGACTCCGCCGTAGCCCAGGCACAGCAGGGCCGGCAGCGTCTGCACCGCCAGCAGCGTGCGCAGCCACTTGCGGCGGTCGCCCAGCGCGCGGCAGATGGCGTTGAGCAGCCATGACAGCAGGTTGCCCGCGGCCAGCGCCATCAACCCGAGCACGTAGCCCAGGCCGGCGAACCAGCCGCCGCTGGGTTGCAGCATTTCCAGAATCGAGAGTCCCGCGCCCACGACCACGCCGGCGGCGAGGATCGCGAGGGAGAGCGCGGCGAGGATGCGGCTGAAGGCGGGAGGGGAGTCGGGGTGGAGCATGTCAGTGGAAGTAGTGGTCCAGGCTTGGTGTGGCGGCGGCTCAGGCCGGTTCCCGATACGCCGGAAAATCCAGCGCCACCGCGAAATATCCCTCGGGCGTGTGCTCGAAGCGCATGCCGCCGCCGTGCGCCCGCATCACTTCCTCGACGATGGACAAGCCCAGGCTGGCGCCCATGCGGCCCTCGCCGCGTGGCGAAAAGGGCTTGCGCAGGCGCTCCCAGTCGGCCGCCGGAATGCCCCGGCCGTCATCGATGAAACCCAGCACATAGCGCTCGAGGCGCGCCTCCAGGCGCACATGCAGCAGGCCGGGCGCGCCGTATTGCAGGGCGTTGTCGAGGATGTTCTTGATCGCCTCGGCCAGACTGATGGCGTCGCCGCGGATCAGGCAGGGTGTCTCCGGCATGTCCAGCGCCAGGTCGTGGGGCGTGCGCTCGCGGTTGGAGAGCACCTCGGTCATCTGTTCCCGCACCAGCTGTCCCAGGTCGATGGGCGCCTGCAGGCTGCTGTCGCTGCGGTGCTGGACCATCGCGTGGTTGATCAGCTGGTTCACCAGCGCGCCCAGGCTGCGCGTGCGTTCGCGCAACTGGTCGAGGTGGCGCCGGCGCTTGTCTTCGTCGGTTTGCGTCTCCAGCATTTCCATCTGCGACACCAGCGCCGTGACCGGCGTGCGCAGCTGGTGGGCGGCGTCGCCGATGACGCGGCGCATGGTGGCGCGGTGCACGGCTAGGCGCTGCATGAAGGCGTTGATGGCCGAGACCAGCGCATGGGTCTCGGCCGGGACGGTCAGCGCCAGCGGCGAGAGGTCGTTCAGGTCGCGCTCGCGGATGGCGGCCTCGATGCGCTTCAACGGCGCCAGCGCCTGGTAGAGCGTAAACATCGCCGCCACCAGCGTCAGCACGCTCATGGCCACGATCAGCACCAGCGCCTTGCTGCCCAGGCTCTGGGCGAACGAGGTGCGGGCGTTGTTGGTCTGCGCCAGCACGATCACGGCCCAGGGATGCGGGCCGTCGACCGGCATGCGGCGACCGATGATGGCCATGCGCACCGGGGTGCCAAGATACTCGCCGTCGCGCAGCAGCGGCCCCTGTTCCAGTTCATTCCACGGAATCTCGGGGCGGAACTCGCCGTCGCCGGCGATCACCCGGCCTTGCGGGTCGAACACCGCGTAGATCGCATGGTCGCCGGTGCCCAGCATGGACAGGGCGGCCAGCGGCACGTCGACGTTGACGGCGCCGTTGTCGTACCAGGTGTTCTCGGCGATCTGCAGCGCGCTGCCGGAGAGGATGCGGTCATAGGCCTGGTTGGCCGCCATCTGGGTCGAGATCCAGATGGCGATCAGCAGGGCGCCGGCGCTGACGGCCAGCACCGCGCCCACGCGGGTGACCAGGCGCGTGTAGAGCGAGCGCCCGGCGACGACGTGTTGCGTGCGCTGCATCGGCGTCAGTGCAGGGCGCCGTCGGCCGGCGCGTGCAGCACCAGCTGGTAGCCCAGCCCGCGCAGGGTGCGGATCTCGAAGGCGGCGCCGGCCAGCTTCTTGCGCAGGCGCGCCACGTATTGCTCCACGGTGTTGGCGTTGGGGGTGTCGTCGACCGTGAACAGGCGGTCCATCAGTTCGTCCTTGTTGAAGATGCGCCCCGGGCGGGCGGCGATGATCTCCAGCAGGGTCACCTCGCGCCGGGTCAGCTCGATGGGCGCGCCGTCCAGCATGGCGCTGCGGCTCTTGCGGTCGATGCTGACGTTGGCGCAGTGGATCAGGTTGGTCGACTCACCGCCGCTGCGGCGCAGCAGCACGCGGATGCGTGCGTCCAGTTCGCGAAAGTCGAAGGGCTTGATCAGGTAGTCGTCGGCGCCCAGGTCCAGCGCGCGCACGCGTTCCTCGATCTCGGCGCAGGCCGTCAGCATCAGCACCGGGGTGTGCTGGCCGCGGCCGCGCAGCTGCTCCAGCAGCGAGAAGCCGTCCTGCTGCGGCAGCATCACGTCCAGGATCACCAGGTCGTAGGATTCGGCCATGCGGCGCGAGGCCGCGCCGCCGTTGCTCTCCCATTCCACGGTATGGCCGATGCGCGCGAGGTGGGAGACGATGGCTTCGGCCACGTCCGGGGTGTCTTCTACCAGCAGGATGCGCATCTCGTTGATCTCCATGTTCTGTTGCGGTGCCGCAGCTGTAGGCGCTGCTTGGGCAGGGCTGAATTGTATGCCCGCCGGGCTCGAAAAAGAGCGAAAAAGAAGCATGCGTCAGGATTTAGTCAGATTCGTTACAGCTTGGGCCCATAGCATTCGCTCCAATCACTAAAACCACATTGGAGACTTGCATGAGCAACAATGCCCATGGAGCGCCGGCGACCGTCATCGACCCATCGCGCGCGCTGCTGGAGATCGACCGCGTCACCCTGCAATACAAGACCAGCGACTCGCTGGTGACCGCCACCCAGCAAGTCAGCTTCAACGTCCATCCGGGCGACCGCTACATCCTGCTGGGCCCGTCCGGCTGCGGCAAATCCACGCTGCTCAAAGCCATCGGCGGCTACCTGCAACCGACCTCCGGCACGATTCGCCTCAAGGGCCGCGAGGTCAGCGAGCCGGGGCCGGACCGCATGATGGTGTTCCAGGAGTTCGACCAGCTGCTGCCGTGGAAGACGGTGCGCCAGAACGTCGAGTTCGCCCTCAATGCCAGCGGCCGCCTGCAGGGCCGTGCCGCCGCCGAGCGCGCCGAGTACTACATCGAAAAGGTCGGCCTGGCCAAGTTCATCGACAGCTATCCGCACATGCTCTCGGGCGGCATGAAGCAGCGCGTCTCGATTGCGCGCGGCATGGCCATGGAGCCGGACGTGCTGCTGATGGACGAACCCTTCGCCGCGCTGGACGCACTTACGCGCCGCAAGATGCAGGACGAGCTGCTGCGCCTGTGGGACGACACGCAATTCACGGTGCTGTTCGTGACGCACTCGATCGAAGAGGCGATCCGCGTGGGCACGCGCATCCTGCTGCTGACCCCGCATCCGGGCCAGGTCCGCGCCGAACTCAACAGCATCCCGCCCGAGCAGATGGGCACCGCGGCGCAGGCCGAACTCGAAACCCGCATCAACGACATGCTGTTCGCGCACCACTGAGCCGCGCCAGGAGACCATCATGAACAACAATACCTTGCCCTTCGTCCGCCCCGAGATCGTGGTGGAGCCCAACCGCAACGCCACCGCCGAAGTGCAGCGCCCGCTGTCGGCCTTCGAATCGCTGTACCGCATGGGCTGGCTGCGCAAGACCGTGATCCTGCTGGTGCTGGCCGCGATCTGGGAAATCTACGGCCGCTGGCTGGACAACGCGCTGCTGTTCCCCAGCTTCAGCGAGACGGTGCAGGCCTTTCTCTCGGGCCTGGCCAGCGGCGTGCTGATCGAGCGCGCGGCGGTGTCGATGCAGACGCTGCTGGTGGGCTACGGCCTGGGCATCCTGCTGGCCGGGCTGCTGACGACGGTGGCCATCAGCTCGCGCATCGGCAACGACCTGCTGGAAACCCTGACCTCGATGTTCAACCCGCTGCCGGCGATCGCCTTGCTGCCGCTGGCGCTGATCTGGTTCGGCCTGGGCACCGGCAGCATCATCTTCGTGCTGGTGCACTCGGTGCTGTGGGCCGTGGCGCTCAATACCCACGGCGGCTTCCGCGCGGTCTCCAACACGCTGCGCATGGTCGGCCAGAACTACGGCCTGCGCCGCTTCTCGCTGGTGAAGTCGATCCTGATCCCGGCCGCCTTCCCCAGCATCCTGACCGGCCTGAAGGTCGGCTGGGCCTTCGCCTGGCGCACGCTGATCGCGGCCGAGCTGGTGTTCGGCGTGTCGTCCGGTTCCGGCGGCCTGGGCTGGTACATCTTCGAAAACCGCAACCAGCTGGAAACCGCCAACGTGTTCTCGGGCCTGTTCTTCGTGATCATCATCGGCCTGGTGGTCGAGAACCTGATCTTCGCCCAGATCGAGAAGCGCACCATCCGCCGCTGGGGCATGCAGCACTGATATCCGCGACAACGATAAACTGACGACCAAAGGAGACAAGAATGAAACGCCGCACTTTTTCAAGCATGATGATCGCCGCCGCGCTGGCGCTGTCCACCGCCTCCGGCGCCGCCCGCGCCGAGGCCCAGGTGGTGCGCATCTCGCACGGCTACGGCCTGCTGTACCTGCCGCTGATGGTGATCCGCGACCAGGGCCTGGTCGAAAAGCACGCCAAGGCGCTGGGCCTGGGCGAGGTCAAGACCAACTGGGTGTTGCTGGACGGCGGCAACGTCATCAACGACGCCATGCTGGCCGGCAACCTGGATATCGCCGGCACCGGCGCGCCGGGCTTCGTGACGCTGTGGTCCAAGGCGCGCGGCATCCCGCGTTCGGAAGTGGTGGGCCTGGGCGCCTTGTCGACCTCGCCGCTGTGGCTGAACACCAATAACCCCAACGTCAAGTCGCTGAAGGACTTCACCGCCAAGGACAAGATCGCCATCCCGGGCATCAAGACCTCGCTGTCGGCGGTGCTGCTGCAGATGGCCGTGGCCAAGACCTTTGGCATCGAGAACTACGCCAAGCTGGATCCGATGACCGTCGGCCTGTCGCACCCGGAGGCGATGGGTTCGCTGTTGTCCGGCAAGACCGAGATCACCGCTCACTTCACCTCGCCGCCGTTCTCCTACCAGGAAGCCAAGGAACCCAAAATCAGCCGCGTGCTGAGCACCTCCGACGTGCTGGGTCACATCACCATGGACGTGGTGTTCGCGCTGAAATCCTTCACCGAGAAGAACCCCAAGCTGACCCAGGCCTTCATGGCGGCGCAGGAAGAAGCCAACGCCTATATCGCCAAGAACCGCAAGGGCGCGGCCGAGACCTTCCTGCGCGTATCGAAGATGAAGCTGCCGCAGGAGGAAGTCGAGCAGATGCTGGCCGACCCCGGCACCGAGTTCTCGACCACGCCGGTGGACGTGATGCAGTACGTGCTCTTCATGAGCAAGGCCGGCACCATCAAGACCAAGCCGGCGGTATGGAACGAGATGTTCGTGCCGGCCTTCAAGGATCGCAAGGGCAGCTGAGCTACCACGTCGATTCGGAAGAGCAGCAGTCAAGGCCGGGCCCGCATCGCAAGATGCGGGCTTTTTCTTTGCCTGTCGCGGGGGAAAGGGAGGAATTCTTGTGATTCATGCAATTCGGTACGACGCTGTTTTTGAGACTTTTCTCATATAAACGCGAGGCCCGAATCGGCAAACTGACGTCACTGCATCAAGCAAACGAAGCTGCGGACAAGCCGCACGGCGCGATGCACCGACATCCAATCTGACCGACCGACATCCAGGAGCCATCATGCAAAACCTCATCGCCCGCAGCGCCGTCATCGCCGCCTTCTCCGCCGTTGCCGCACTGGCCTCGTCGGCCGCCGTCGCCGGTCCCACCACCGAACTGAAGGTCACCGGCGTGATCAAGCCGGTTGCCTGCACCCCCACCATCGGCGCCGGTTCGGCCGTGGTCGACTACGGCACCATCACCGCCGGCTCGCTGGAAAACGGCAAGAACAAGGTCCTCGACACCCGCGAAGTGCCGTTCTCAATCTCCTGCGAAGCGCCGGTCAAGATGGCCGTCACCGCCACCGACAACCGCGCCGCCAGCAAGGTCACCGGCCTGGGCTCGCTGGTGTCGGCCACCGCCTCCGAAAACAGCATGTTCGG
>NZ_NJGU01000005.1 GCF_002213415.1 Herbaspirillum robiniae
CTTCTCTTCTGTGTAATGTTGATTGAGGCTTAAGCGCGGTCGGCTACTCGTTCACCCATGATGCCGGACGGGCGCAACGTGAGGACGATGATCAGCACGATGAAGGCGAAGATGTCCTGATAGTTGCTGCCCAGGAAATCGCCCGTCAGGTCGCCGATGTAACCGGCGCCCAGGCTCTCGATCAGGCCCAGCAGGATACCGCCCAGCATGGCCCCGTAGATGTTGCCGATGCCGCCCAGCACCGCCGCCGAGAAGGCCTTCAGGCCCGGCACGAAGCCCATCGCGAACTGCGCGGTCGAGTAGTTCGCCGCCCACATCACGCCGGCAATGGCCGCCAGGCCCGCGCCGATGGCGAACGTCACCACGATCACCTTGTTCGAATCCACCCCCATCAAACCCGCAATGCGCGGGTTCTCGGCGGTGGCGCGCATGGCGCGGCCCATCTTGGTCTTCTCCACGATCAGCACCAGGCCCAGCATGGCCAGCACCGCCAGCACCAGCAGCATGATCTGCGTGGGCGAGATCAAAGCGCCGGCGATATGCACCGGGTTGGACGGCATCACCTGCGGGAACGGCAGCGGGCTGCGGCCCCAGATCATCATGGCGATGGTCTGCAACAGGATCGACACGCCGATGGCCGTGATCAGCGGCGCCAGGCGCGGCGCGTTGCGCAGCGGCCGGTACGCCACCCGCTCGATCACCAGGCTGACCACGATGCACACCGGGATCGCGCCCACGATGGCGATGATCAGCTGCACGATGCCGGGCAACTGCGGCGCCACGTTCTGCACCAGTTTGAGCAGCGACAAACCCACCATCGCACCCACCATCAAAATGTCCCCGTGCGCGAAGTTGATCAGGTTCAGCACCCCGTACACCATCGTGTAACCCAACGCGATCAGCGCATACATGCTGCCTAGCACCAATCCGTTGATGATCTGCTGGATGAAAATGTCCATGAATAACTCTTCAATCTGAAATGACGAAAAACGCGATCGCCGGCCGGTTTGCCGGCGCTTCGCAAAAGCATGCGGATGAGCAAAATTCGTTCCCGCCGGCCGGGATGGCTGTCCCGGCCTTCATAAAAAGACGGCGCCGGCCATTGCCCGCGGTCCGGGATCGTTGATGCATGAGGGGGAAGCGGTTCAACCGCTGTCGCCGCGGATGCGGCAGAGGCGTTTCAGGCTGGCATGCCGGATGTGCCGGCGCATGCCGGCGGGCATATGGATATGCATGGTGGGGTCTCCCTGTCTCCTGTTACGCCGTGTCTGCGGCGCCGCGCCCCGCTTGAAGAGGGCTTGTGCGCGCCTGCCTTTTGGGTGGCGCGTCAATATTGGTGCGGAATTATACGCAGAACGCGAACACAATCCACCCAAAAATCGGTGCTGTTACATAAGAAATTGCGGTAAGACCAGTCAATTACATCGATTTTATGCAGGAAACTTTGCCAAAATGAAAAAGGCTTGCATCAGCAAGCCTTTTTCCGTGCCTCCCGACCAGCGGCGGGTCGGTCGATGATGCCCTTGCGCGCTCAGGCGCCTTCCACGGCGGGCGCGATACGCGCGCCCAGGCCCTTGGGCAGCGGGAAGGTGACGTTTTCCTCGATGCCGTCGAGCACGCGCACGCTGCGCGAACCGATTTCCTTCAGGCGGTCGATCACGGCCTGCACCAGCACCTCGGGCGCCGATGCGCCGGCGGTGACGCCGATGCGCTGCCGGCCGGCCACCCACTCCGGCTGGATCAGCGCGGCGTTGTCGACCATGAAGGCGGGCACGCCCTTCTTCTCGGCCAGCTCGCGCAGGCGATTGGAGTTGGAGCTGTTGGGGCTGCCGACCACGATCACGACGTCGACCTGCGGCGCCATGAACTTGACCGCTTCCTGGCGGTTGGTGGTGGCGTAGCAGATGTCGCCCTTCTTGGGCTCGGAGATCGCCGGGAAGCGCTCGCGCAGCGCGGCGATGATCTCTGCGGTGTCGTCCACCGACAGCGTGGTCTGCGAGACGTAGGCCAGCAGTTCGGGATCGGCGACCTGCAGCTTCTGCACGTCGTCCACCGTTTCCACCAGGTGCATGCCCGCTTCGGTCTGGCCCATGGTGCCTTCCACCTCGGGGTGGCCGGCGTGGCCGATCATGATGATCTCGCGACCCTCGCGGCGCATCTTGGCCACTTCCATGTGGACCTTGGTGACCAGCGGGCAGGTGGCGTCGAACACGGTCAGGCCGCGCTCGGCGGCTTCCGCCTGGATCGCCTTGGAGACGCCGTGGGCGGAGAAGATCACGGTGTTGCCGGCCGGGACGTCGGCCAGCTCTTCGATGAAGATGGCGCCCTTGGCGCGCAGGTCGCTGACCACGTAGGCGTTGTGCACGATCTCATGGCGCACATAGATGGGCGCGCCGAACTGCTGCAGCGCGCGCTCGACGATTTCGATGGCGCGGTCGACGCCGGCGCAAAAACCGCGCGGCTGGGCGAGCAGGATTTCGGATTCTGCTTTATCCATGGTGGCTATTCCTTAGCTCAAAACTGTCTAGCGACTCTTAGCCGATGTTTGGTCGGCTCACAGAATTCCAATGATTTTCACTTCAAACTTCAGCGTCTGGCCGGCCAAAGGATGATTGAAATCGAAGATGGCCCCATCATCGTCGATCGCACGCAGGATACCGGCAAAACGGCCGCCGCCCGGCGCGGCGAAATCGACCAGGTCGCCCACGCGGTAATCCTCGTCCATGGACGAGTTTTCTTCCAGCGTGGCGCGCGAGATGCGCTGGACCAGCTCATCGCTGCGCTCGCCGAAGGCTTTTTCCGGCGACAGCTCGAAGGTCTGGTGGGCGCCCTCCGGCAGGCCCAGCAGGCAGGCTTCCAGGAACGGCGCCAGCTGGCCCTGGCCAAACTGCAGCGTGGCCGGGTTCTCGTTGAAGGTGCTGACGATGTCTTCCCCGTCCAGCGAGGCCAGGCGGTAATGCAGGGTGAGGTAGGCGTTGTCGGTGACGACGGGGACGGATGGGCTGGACATGAAAGGAAATCAGAGATGCACAAGAACCCGCTATTGTAAGGCATAAGCCACGTTTGGCCGCCGCGCCGCCCCGCCGGATTGGCGCGGGGCTTTCGCCCGGCGGCTCCGGCGGGATTTTCCGGTCCGGCCCAAGCTCCCCTCTTCTTTTTCCATCCCGATGACGACATGGCAATAACAGATTGGCCGGAAGACCAGCGCCCGCGCGAGCGCCTGATACGCCAGGGGGCGGCGGCGCTGTCCGACGCCGAGTTGCTGGCGGTATTCCTGCGCGTGGGCGTGGCGGGCAAAAGCGCGGTGGACCTGGCGCGCGAGATGCTGCTGCGTTTCGGCTCGCTGGGCGCGCTGTTTGCCGCCGGGCTGCGCGAATTCTCGCTGATCAACGGCCTGGGGCCGGCCAAGTACGCCCAGCTGCAGGCCGTGCTGGAGCTGGCTAAGCGCGCGCTGGGCGAGGAACTGGAAGACGGCGCCCTGCTGAACTCGACGCAGGCGGTCGGCCAGTACCTGAAGCTGCTGTTCAAGAACAAGGCGCATGAATGCTTCGTGGTGCTGTTCCTGGACGTGCGCAACCACCTGATAGCCACCGAGGAGCTGTCGCGCGGCACGCTGTCCCAGGCCAGCGTCTACCCGCGCGAGGTGGTGAAGGCGGCGCTGGGCCACAACGCGGCGGCGGTGATCCTGGCCCATAATCACCCGTCCGGCGATCCCCGTCCCAGCCAGGCTGACGTGGAACTCACCAGGATACTGATACAGGCGCTGGGACTGGTCGAAGTGCGGGTGCTGGACCATTTCGTGGTGGCCGGGACACGCACGCACTCCTTCGCCGAACACGGTCAGATGTGAATTGCGCCAACCATTCATGCCCGCAAACCCGCATGGCTGCGGGATCCGGGGCTGGTTCGGAGATATCGGATGCGGGGACGGAATCAAATTGTTAAATAAAGAAACAATTAAACGACACGATTGTTTTTCGCAAGTCATTGAAAAATCAATGTTTTTTCCCTATACTCTCGTTTTTCCCAAATTCGGAAATTTTTAAGGAGTACTAACATGGCACGTGTCTGCCAAGTCACCGGGAAGGGGCCGATGGTCGGCAACAACGTTTCCCATGCAAACAACAAGACCAAGCGTCGCTTCCTGCCCAACCTGCAGAACCGCCGCATTTTCGTCGAGTCCGAGAACCGCTGGGTTTCGCTGCGTTTGTCCAACGCCGGCCTGCGCGTGATCGACAAGATCGGCATCGATGCCGTTCTGGCCGATCTGCGTGCTCGTGGCGAAAAAGTCTAATTAGCAGAGTAAAGGAAATCTATCATGGCGAAATCCGGCCGCGACAAAATCAAACTGGAGTCGACTGCAGGTACCGGTCACTTCTACACCACCACCAAGAACAAGCGTACTACGCCCGAAAAGATCAGCATCATGAAGTTCGATCCCAAGGCACGTAAGCACGTCGAATACAAAGAGACCAAGATCAAGTAATTGATCCTCTCTTGGTGGTGATGAAGAACCCCGCTCAAGCGGGGTTTTTTATTGCCTGAAAAAAGGCAAACCAATAAAGAGAGGCCTATTGCGCGGGGCAGCGGGCTGCGGCCTGCGCCGAAGCGATGGGCAACGCAATGCATGGACTGGACCAGCTCAGGGGCTGAGACACCCGCTTCGCGTGGTTCTGGCGCGAACTGCGGGGCGCGCCGACGCGAACCGGCGCCATCGAGACGGGACGAAAAAGCTCGCCCCGTCCCCACCTCCAAAGCCGGCGAGCGCATCAGGAACCCAGAAACACAAAACCCCCGCAGATTTCCATCTGCGGGGGTTTTGCATTTAGGACTGACGCGGCCGGTATCAGGCGTAGCTGCGCAGGCGCTGTGCGAACTCACGCAGGGCCTTGATGCCCGACGCCTCGGCGCGCGCGCACCAGTCTTGCAGCTGGTGCAGCAGCTGTTCGCGGGTCGAGTGCGAACGCTCCCAGATGGCGCCCAGTTCGACGCGCATCTCGTGCATGGTCTGCAGCGCCTTGCTGTGGGCGAACAGCTCGGAGAGTTGCTGCTTCTGGCCGTCTTCCAGCTTGGCCGGCTCACGTTGCAGCAGCTTCTTGGAAGACTTCAGGAAGCGCGACTCCAGCTTGGCCTTTTCGATCAGATGATCCAGTTCGTCCTTCCAGGCGGCCTTGACCGAGCGCGCATACTTGGCGGTCACGTCGTAGCGGTTGGAAATCACGGACTGCAGGGTGTCCAGGTCGATGACGGCCTTCTTGCTGTCGAACTTGGGCACCGGGGCAACCTTCTTCACCTTGGCCAGGCCGACGGTTTCCAGGATGCGGATATACATCCAGCCGATGTCGAACTCGTACCACTTGGACGAGAACTTGGCCGACGTGCCGAAGGTGTGGTGGTTGTTGTGCATCTCTTCGCCGCCGATGATGATGCCGATCGGGAACAGGTTGGTCGCGGCGTCGTTGCAGTCGTAGTTGCGATAGCCCCAGAAGTGGCCCAGGCCATTGACCACGCCGGCGGCCCAGAACGGGATCCATGCCATCTGCACCGCCCACACGGCCAGGCCGATGGCGCCGAACAGCAGCACGTCGATGATCAGCATGATGCCCACGCCCTGCCAGCCGTACTTGCTGTAGATGTTGTGCTCCAGCCAGTCGTCGGGCGTGCCGTGACCGAATTTCTCCATGGTCTCGGCATTCTTGGACTCTTCACGGTAGAGCTCGGCGCCCTGCCACATCACCTTGCTGATGCCGCGGGTCTGCGGGCTGTGCGGATCTTCTTCGGTCTCGCACTTGGCGTGGTGCTTGCGGTGGATGGCGGCCCATTCCTTGGTCACCATGCCGGTGGTCATCCACAGCCACAGGCGGAAGAAGTGGCTGGGGATCGCGTGCAGTTCGAGCGCGCGGTGCGCCTGGCAACGATGCAGGTAGAGTGTCACGCCCACGATGGTGATGTGGGTCATCACCAATGTGTAAATGACAATCTGCCAACCGCTCGCGTGCAGCAAGCCGTTGGCAACAAAGTCGAGGATCGCATCTAAGGTCATCACTACTCCAAATAGAAAACAGCTATCGGAAAAACTATCTTGTTCCGTGAAAATGTTTTTATTTTCTTTTAAGTACCGCGCATTGTACGCGAATTATTCTCGTTTGGGCGATCAGGATTTTCCTGAGGGACTGATTGCCGGAAACTGCGCTCATCCATGATGCGAATGTCCCGCTTGGCATGGGCCAGCTGTATGCCGTGCTGCTTGAACGCCTTCCAGATTGCCCGGTTGACATCGGAAATCACGTTGAGGCGCCCGTTTTCCGGGTCGGTGATCCAGAACCCCAGCTCCAGATCCAGGCCGTCGGCGCCGATCTTGATCAGCAGGGCCTGCGGCGCGGTCTGCTGCGACACCCGCTGCACCCCAAGTGCGGCCTGCTCCATGATAGACAAGACGGTTTCAACATCGTCCTGATACAGAATTGTAAGCTGTGTGGACAAACGTACAATGCGGTGCGTCAAGGAATAATTCTGCACCGGGTTGGAAACGAACAATTCGTTGGGCAACACCGACTCGATGCCGTCCAGTCCCTCCAGGATCGTGTAGCGGGTATTGATCTGGGTGACCTTGCCGAAATATTTCTCCACCGCAACCATGTCACCGATCACCATGCTGCGCTCGAGCAGGATCACGAAGCCTGAGACATAGCTGCTGGCGATCTTCTGCAGGCCCAGGCCGATACCCACGCCCAGCGCGCCGCCGAACACCGACAGGACGGTCAGGTCGATGCCCACCAGCGACAGGCTGACCAGGAAGGCGACCAGGATCAGCACCGCGCGGGTCATGCGCGCCACCACGGTACGCAGCGAGGAATGCATGCTGCTGAACTTCATCAGCCGGTTTTCCAGCACCGCGCCTATCCACAGGGCGATGATCAGCGTCACCAGCACCGAGGCCACCGCCTGCAGCACGGTCAGCAGCGATACCTTGTGGCGGCCCAGCGGCAACGTGGTGCCGTCGAGGTAGTCGACGAAATCCGGCCACAGGCCGACGATCCACAGCAGCACGCAGATCCAGACCAGCACCGCGATCACCTTCTCCGACAGGTGCAGCAAGGCGCCCACGGTGGCGTCCTTGACGAAGATGCCGCGCAGCACGTAGAACACGAAGCGCATCGACACCTGGGCCACCGCCAGCGGGAAGATGATCTCCCACAGCGACACCGGATGGCCGAGGCGCTTCATGCCGTAGTAGGCGCCTGTCAGCAGGAGCAGAGCCAGCAGCGGCGAGAGCACGCGCGCGAAGCTCTTGACGCCGATCTGCATGAACGACTGATGCTCGTCGCCGGTAATGACGAACATGCCGCGCAGCCAGCGCGACAGGCCGATGCCGCCCAGCACGCAGGCGGCGATCGCCATCAGCTGGCGCAGGATGGCCAGCGGCGGATAGTCGGTGAACAGGGAAAAGAAATGGTCGGTCATGAGCGGCCGGCAGGGTCACTAAATGGCGGCAATCATATCCCGCTCAGGGCGCCGCCTCGGCGTCTTCGCGATGGCGTTGCCAATTGGCCGCATAGCGCGCGGCCAGCGGCGGGTTCTTGTCCAGCACGAGGATGTTCTCGGCGTTCTTGTGCTGCGCCGACCAGGTGAAATTGAAGCTGCCGGTGATCACCGCGGCCGAAGGCAGGCCGGCGTCGATCACGATCACCTTGTTGTGGGCGTTGCGATATTTGGTCTCCAGCCAGACCGGCACGCCGGCGCCGCGCAGCTGCTGCAGCCGCTCGGTGGAATTCTTGTCCAGCTGGCCGCCGTCCATCAGCACGCGCACGTCGATGCCGCGCTTGCGCGCGGCCACCAGCGCATCGGTGATCGGCCGGCTGGTCAGCAGGTAGGCCTGCACCAGCACTTGCTTGCGCGCCTCGCCCAGGCGTCCGATGATCAGGCCTTCGACATCGTCCCAGGGCGCGAAAGCGGCCTGCACCGTGCCCTGCGCGGCCAGCGCCGGCGGCGCCGATTCCTTGGCCTGCGCGGCAAAGGCCGCCAGCAGGCAAGCCAGCGGCAGCCAACGGTACGACCGGTGCGGCCGGTTCTTCAACCGCATCAAGCGCGGCGCTCCAGCACGGCGGCGAAGAAGCCATCGGTCTGGTGCTGGTGCGGCAGCAGCTTCAGGTAGTCGCCGGTATCCAGCTCGATCTTCTGCTCGGCCAGCACGTCGCGCATCGGGCGCAGCGTGAAGTCGGGATGCGACTGCAGGAAGTCGGCGATGACTTCGTCGTTTTCTTCTTCGAGGATGCTGCAGGTGCCGTACACCAGGCGGCCGCCCGGGCGCACCAGGCGCGCGGCGCTGGCCAGGATGCTGGTCTGCTTGGCGCGCATCTCGGCCAGGGTATCGACGGTCTGGCGCCACTTCATGTCGGGGTTGCGGCGCAGGGTGCCCAGGCCGCTGCAGGGCGCGTCCACCAGCACGCGGTCGATCTTGCCGGCCAGGCGCTTGACCTTGGCGTCGTTCTCATGGGCGATCACCACCGGATGCACGTTGGACAGGCCACTGCGCGCCAGGCGCGGCTTGAGCTTGGCCAGGCGCTTTTCGGAAACGTCGAAGGCATACAGGCGGCCGGTGTTGCGCATCAGCGCGCCCAGCGCCAGGGTCTTGCCGCCGGCGCCGGCGCAGAAGTCCACCACCATCTCGCCGCGCTTGGCGCCCACCACCTGGGCCAGCAGCTGGCTGCCTTCGTCCTGCACTTCGATGGCGCCGTCCTTGAACAGCGGCAGGTTCTGCAGCGCCGGCTTCTTCAGTACGCGCAGGCCCAGCGGCGAATACGGCGTGGGCTCGCAGGCCACCGGCGCCTTGGCCAGCTCGGCGATCACGGTGTCGCGGTCGGACTTGAGGGCATTCACGCGCAGGTCCAGCGGCGCCGGGCGGTTCATGGCGTCGGCCAGTTCCAGCGTGCCGGCTTCGCCCACGCGCGCCACCAGCTTTTCATACAGCCAGGGCGGCAGGTTGCTGCGCAGCTGCGGCGGCAGCTGGGTGCGGTCGATCTGCGCCACGCGCGCCAGCCAGTCGGCCTCGCCTTCCTGCAGGCCGGCGATGGCGTCCGGTCCGACGGCGTCGGCCAAGCCCAGCAGGGCCAGGCGGCGCATCATCGGGCCGTTGCCGGATTCGGCGAAATTGGTCAGCACCGACTTGTTGCGCAGCAGGCCGTACACGGCTTCGGCGATGACGCCGCGCTCGCGGCTACCCAGTCGCGGGTTCTCGCGGAAGTAGCGCGACAGCGTCACGTCGGCCGGGCCGGTGAAGCGCAGCACTTCGCGCAGCAGTTCTTCGGTATGGGGAATGATCGCGGGTGGCAATCTCATGCTCGGTCCTTCAGATTCAAAAATGGATAAGCCGCTCGCGGCTCAAATTGCGATGACGGATGCTTCGTCGGGCACAGCTGCCACGGCCTCGGCCGCAGCGGGCGCCAGGCGCACGCGTGCGCCGTCCAGCGCCAGGCGTCCCTCGACGAACCAGCGCACGGCGCGGGGATAGATCACATGCTCCTGCTCCAGCACGCGTTCGGCCAGGACTTCCTCGCTGTCATCCTCCTGCACCGGCACGCAGGCCTGCGCCACGATCGGGCCGTGGTCGAGGTCGGGCGTGACGAAATGCACGGTCGCGCCGTGCAGCTTCACGCCGGCGGCCAGCGCCTGGCGATGCGTGGCCAGGCCCGGGAAGCTGGGCAGCAGCGACGGATGGATGTTCAGCATGCGCCCCTTGTAATGCTCCACGAAGGGCGCCGTCAGGATACGCATGAAACCGGCCAGCACCACCAGGTCGGGGGCGTAGGCGTCGATCTTCTCGCGCAGCGCGGCGTCGAACCGGTCGCGCGTGGCGTATTCGCGATTGGGAATGACCTCGGTCGGAATGCCGTGCGCGGCGGCGAACTCCAGCCCGCTGGCGTCGGCGCGGTTACTGATGACGGCGGAAATCTTGGCGGGCCATTGCTCGCCCTGTGCGGCGCGGACGATGGCTTCCATATTGCTGCCGCGTCCGGAAATCAGGATGACAATGCTTCTCATGGTTTGCGCATTGTACCTGCTGGCGGCCCTGTCGCCGCCATTTTTCACAATGTGGAACGTAGTGGCCGGCCGAATTTTTTACGGAAATTTACTGGAAGGAATAGAACACCCGGAATGGAATCTTCTTCTCGGCCCAGTAATCAGCGGCGTCGCGGAAGACGTCGAGCAAGGTCTCGCGCGCTTCCTTGTCGAATTTTTGCGTATTGGGCAGTTGTTCCAGCACCACGACGAAGCCCGGCTGCTTGCCGGACTTGTGCGTCAGGTCGGTCAGACAATCGGCCAGGGCGTCGAAATTCTTGCCGAAATGCCGGGGAAAATGAAAGGCGGTGGCGATGGTCGCCAGCACCTGCTGTTTCGTGACCGCCTCGGCGCAATAGGCATAGAGAAAGTGCTGCTCCAGACGAGCGGCCTCTTCCTGCAACTCGGTCACGCGGAAGGCGCGGATCGACTGCACAATATTTGGCGGCACCGTTTTAAACAAACTCATTCTCCCTTCAGTATCCATTGACGAGGTAGTGGTTGCATCCCTGGCTGGAGGCAAGGCTCGCCCGCCTTGCCCGTATTGCATGGAATCGGTCGGCGCGGTCAATCGCGAATCCGGCGAAACGTCTTGTAATGGTCGCTCGTGTAATAGTATTCGCCGGAAGACCTGGGATCTCCTCCGCTGATGATCCTGCGGGCCCCGCGGTTGCGCGCACGCGGGGTTTTTACCGTGAATTCGTGATAATACCCGCGCTTTTGCCTGGGTAAAACCCCTTCATAGTTGCCGAAAACCGAGCCGTCCTTGTCGTAGGGAAAAGGCCCGCCCTGGCGGATCAGCGCCATGGTCTGCTGGGCTTCGCGCGGCAACTGGTCGATCGTGACCTCAGGGATGAGGCCGGGCTCGGGGCCGCGCGCATGCGCCGGCGCGGCCAGCATCAGGGCGGTCAGCAGGACCAGCCAATATTTCATGAAGATCGAGGAAATGAATCGGGCTCGCATTTTTACGGTTGCAAATTTATTAATTTTCAGCAATACGACATCGTAGATTAACGTTTTGCTTTCAGCTAGGCAACCGTTGAACCACCTCGCGCATTGACCGGGAACAAGGCCGCGTCGCGATGGCGCGGCCGATGTCCCGGCGGGCGAAAAGCTCAGGCTTGGAGCAGTTGGGCGGTTTCCGGTTCAAAAAACGCCAGCACTTCATTGCGCTTGGCGTAGGTATCGGCCTCGCCCAGGGCGATCAGCTCGCGTGTGAAGCTCTGCTCGAACAGCAGATAGGACGCCAGCGCCGAACCGCGCGCCTCGGTCGCGCCGATGCCGCCCAGCATGGTGCGGATCGGACGCGGCAGGCTGTCCACATGGCGGCTGGCGATGCTGTCGATACGCTCCGAGGGCGAAATCACCAGCGTGCGGACCGGCTTTAACGGGGTGCGCTTGCGCTGCTCGTCGTTGAGCACCGAGAGCGTCTGGTTGACGCGGTTGGTGCGCTCGATGTCGGCGGCCAGGCCGTCGAGGAAGATGCCCGACATGGCATGGCCGGCCACCTGCGCCAGGCTCGGGTACTGCGGCGTGTTGGTGGGCGCGTCTTCGCCCTTCTCGCCCATGCGACCGGCGCCGATCACCAGCACCTTGGTGGCGCCCAGGTGGATCGCCGGCGAGATCGGTGCAATCTGGCGCATCGAGCCGTCGCCGCAGTATTCGCAGCGGCCGTCGATGTACAGCGGAATGGCCGGAAAGATGAACGGAATGGCCGACGAGGCCAGCAGGTGGTCGATGCCGATCTGGTCGCGGATCGCCAGGCGCTGGGTGCGGCGCCAGGGTTCGATCTCGTCCATGCACTGGTAGAAGGTCATGTGCTGCCCGCTGGAGTACGACGAGGCCGTCACCGCCAGCGCGTGCAGGTTGCCGTCGGCCAGCGCGGCGTCCAGCCGCGGCAGGTCCAGCAGGCGGTGCAGCATGGACACCAGCGGGGTATTGTCCAGCAGCGAATTGGGCGGGTTGGCGCGCCACTTGCGCAGCAGCCAGCCGAAGGAAAACAGCGACAGCCAGCGCGCCCCGGAACGCAGCACGCCCAGCGAGTCGGCGCGGTAGACCTGCTCGACCTTGAAGTTGGCCCAGACCGACATCAGCTCGCGCACCGCCTCGCCGAAATCGTCGGCGCGGCAGGCCAACGCGGTGCCGTTGATGGCGCCGGCCGAGGTGCCGCAGATGATGGGAAACGGATTGCGGTGAACCGGCCAGCCCGATTCAAGCAAAATGAAGGACAAGGCGTTGAGCACGCCCACTTGATAGGCGGCCCGGGCGCCCCCTCCCGTCAGGATCAATCCTGTTTTTTGCTCTGTTGACTCCATGTCAAGAGCTTATCAGCAGCATTCGCAGAATGGCGAAAAATGTTGAGATGCAGCGCACAACCGCCGCCCGGCAGTTGCGCGCACGCCGCTTCGCTCCGGCTTATTTCGGCGCCATCCGGATCGCGCCGTCCAGGCGGATGGTCTCGCCGTTGAGCATGACGTTCTCGATGATGGTCCGGGCCAGCTGGGCATACTCGGTCGCGCGGCCCAGGCGCGGCGGGAACGGCACGGCCTGGCCCAGCGAGTCGAGCACTTCCTGCGGCATGGCCAGCATCATCGGCGTCTCGAAGATGCCGGGGGCGATGGTCATCACGCGGATGCCGGTGCGCGACAGGTCGCGCGCCATCGGCAGGGTCATGGCGACGATGGCGCCCTTGGAGGCCGAATAGGCGGTCTGCCCGATCTGGCCGTCATAGGCCGCCACCGATGCGGTGTTGATGATCACGCCGCGTTCGCCCTCTTCGGCGGGGTCGGTGCGGGCCATCGCCTCGGCGGCGAAACGCGCCATGTTGAAACTGCCGACCAGGTTGATGTTGAGCGTCTTCATGAACAGCGCCATGGTGTGCGGGCCGCTCTTGCCGATCAATTTCTCGGCCGGGGCGATGCCGGCGCAATTGACCAGGCCGCGCAGCGTTCCCAGCGCCTGCGCGGCGCGCGCGACAGCCTGCGCGTCTTCCTCCGAACTGACGTCGCAGCGCACGAATACGCCGCCCAGCTCCTGCGCCAGCTTGCCGCCGGCCTCCTCGTTCAGGTCGGCCAGTACCGGCTTGCCGCCGGCGGCGGCGATCATGCGCGCGGTGGCCGCGCCCAGTCCCGATGCCGCGCCCGTGACGATGAAAACATTTCCTTCGATGCGCATCCTGTCTCCTTGCTTTGTTGTTCCGGCGACGCCCTCGCGCGCCGGGCGGGATCGCCGCCATGGCGCACGGCGATGCAGCTGCCCGCCGGCTGTTGGATAGGCGCCTATTATTTGCCGGATTGCCGTGTCTGGCAATGCGGCCGCATGAAAGCGGCAGGGAGATTATGCGCATGCCGCCGCGCGCAACACTATCCGCGCGGCGACAATCGTCACAAGGAAGGCGTGGCTCAGGACGGCAGCGCCGGCAGCAGCGGCACCAGCAGCAAGGCCACGATGTTGATGATCTTGATCAGCGGGTTGACGGCGGGACCGGCGGTGTCCTTGTACGGGTCGCCCACGGTGTCGCCGGTGACGGCGGCCTTGTGCGCGTCCGAACCCTTGCCGCCGTGATGGCCGTCCTCGATGTACTTCTTGGCGTTGTCCCAGGCGCCGCCGCCGGTGGTCATCGAGATCGCCACGAACAGGCCGGTGACGATGGTGCCCATCAGGAGCCCGCCCAGCGCCGAGGCGCCCAGCAGCATCCCGACCAGGATCGGCACGATCACCGGCAGCAGCGAAGGCAGGATCATCTCGCGGATCGCCGACGAGGTCAGCATGTCGACGGCGCGGTCGTATTCGGGCTTGCCGCTGCCGTCCATGATGCCCTTGATCTCGCTGAACTGGCGCCGCACCTCGACCACCACCGCCCCGGCCGCGCGCCCCACCGCTTCCATCGCCATCGCGCCGAACAGGTAGGGGATCAGGCCGCCGATGAACAGGCCGACGATCACCGCCGGACTGGACAAGTCGAAGCTGGCGGTCTTGCCCACCGTTTCAAGCGCGTGCGTGTAGTCGGCGAACAGCACCAGCGAGGCCAGACCGGCCGAACCGATCGCATAGCCCTTGGTCACCGCCTTGGTGGTGTTGCCCACCGCGTCCAGCGGATCGGTGATGGCGCGCACCGACTCCGGCAGGCCGGACATCTCGGCGATGCCGCCGGCGTTGTCGGTGATCGGTCCGTAGGCGTCCAGCGCCACCACGATGCCGGCCATGGAGAGCATCGACGTCGCCGCGATCGCGATGCCGTACAGCCCGGCCAGCCAGTAGGAGGCGATGATGGCCGCGCACACCGCCAGCACCGGATAGGCGGTCGACTTCATCGACACGCCCAGGCCGGCGATGATGTTGGTGCCGTGGCCGGTGGTGGACGCCTGCGCGATATGGCGCACCGGCTTGAAGTCGGTGCCGGTGTAGTACTCGGTGATGTAGACCATCAGGCCGGTCAGCACGATGCCGACCACCGCCGAGCCCACCAGCGGCACGCGCAACTCGGGCGGCAGCATCAGCCAGCTGACGACCACGAAGCCGATCAGCGAAAGCCCGGCCGACCACCACAGCCCGGTATAGAGGGCCGACATGATCTTCTTGCCGGGCTTGGCCCTGACCATCGAGCAGCCGACGATGGAGGCCAGGATCGAGACGCCGCCCAGCGCCAGCGGATAGAGCACCGCCAGCGTCTCCAGGCCCTTGAGCATCAGGCTGCCCAGCAGCATGGTGGCCACCAGCGTGACCACGTAGGTCTCGAACAGGTCGGCCGCCATGCCGGCGCAGTCGCCCACGTTGTCGCCCACGTTGTCGGCGATCACCGCCGGGTTGCGCGGATCATCCTCGGGGATGCCGGCCTCGACCTTGCCCACCAGGTCCGCGCCCACATCCGCGCCCTTGGTGAAGATGCCGCCGCCCAGCCGGGCGAAGATGGAAATCAGCGACGCGCCGAAGGCCAGCCCGATCAGCGGCTGGATCGCATCATGCAGGCTGGCGGCGCGCCCCTGGCCATAACCGAAGAGGAACCAGAAGAACAGCGTCACGCCCAATAGCCCCAGGCCCACCACCAGCATGCCGGTGATCGCCCCGCCGCGAAAAGCCACGCCCAGCGCCTCGTTCATGCCGCGCGTGGCGGCCTGGGCGGTGCGCACGTTGGCGCGCACCGAGACGTTCATGCCGATGAAGCCGCAGGCGCCCGACAGCACCGCGCCCAGCAGGAAGCCGGCCGCGGTCAGCCAGCCCAGCCCGGGAATCAATGCGATCACGATCAGGAGCACCACCCCGACCATGGCGATGGTGCGGTACTGGCGCGCGAGGTAGGCGGCGGCCCCCTGCTGGATCGCGCCCGCGATCTCCTGCATGCGGGCGTTGCCGGGGTCCTGCTTCAGAATCCAGCTGCGGGATACGAGGCCATAGAGCACTGCGACGATGCCGCAGGCAATGGCGAACCATAAGGCTAGTGCCATCTTTGTCTCCTTGTTATCACGACTCATCAACAATCACGAACATCCGCCGCGCCGTCCGGTGAACCCTTCCACCGTCGCCGCGGCCGATACTGCGCCTGCAAATTGCGTCGCCCTTTTTCTTGGATTTCTGTTGCTGCCCGGGCTGCCGCCGTCCGGTTCGCGATGAACCGGGCGGCCGTGTATAGCGTCACCCTCCTGCCTGTATCCTGCTATCCGGTCCCTGTCGATATCGGCCCGCCGCGCGGGCATAAAAAAAGCGGACCGCAGTCCGCTTTACTTTACTCCGCCAGGGCGGCAAATGCACGATCCCTGATTTCTTCCACCGGTCCGACGCCGGCGATCTTGCGATACTTCGGCGCGCCGGGCTGGCCCGACTTGGCCCAGTCGCCGTAGTAGCTGAGCAGCACTTCGGTCTGGTCGTGATAGACCGACAGGCGCTTCTTGACGGTTTCTTCCTTGTCGTCGTCGCGCTGGATCAGCGCTTCGCCGGTGGCGTCGTCGCGGCCTTCGACCTTGGGCGGGTTGAACTTGACATGGTAGGTGCGACCCGAACCCGGGTGCACGCGGCGGCCGCTCATGCGCTCGACGATGGCGCTGTCGGGCACGTCGATTTCCAGCACGTAGTCGATGGCCACGCCGGCTTCCTTCATGGCGTCAGCCTGGCGGGTGGTGCGCGGGAAACCGTCGAACAGGTAGCCGTTGGCGCAATCGTCCTGCTTCAGGCGATCCTTGACCAGGCCGATGATGATGTCGTCAGAAACCAGTCCGCCTGCATCCATCACCTTCTTGGCGGCGATGCCCAGTTCGGTGCCCGCAGCCACTGCCGCACGCAGCATGTCGCCGGTGGAGATTTGCGGGATGTTGAATTTTTCCTTGATAAAAGTGGCTTGCGTGCCTTTACCGGCACCAGGCGCTCCTAGAAGGATGAGGCGCATGTCGTTTCCTAAATTGAGGTTTCTGAAATATGAATGCTTGAATTCTTTTGCGATGGGGCGGCGGTCGGAACCGGCCACCAGGGCGCTTGTATAGCTTTTTTGGGTCGCCGTCTGCATCAGCTCTGGACGAAACTTACCACAAAATCTTACTGAACCATGACAAACGCCTGATTTTTAAGCAGTCTCCGGCCTTCGATTGTGTCGCGCAAGGTTGACAGCAAACTTACAGAAAGCCGCTCCAGCGCGCCTTGCGCCGGATCAGACGAATCGGTCTTTACATCAGGGCCGCGTCACAGCGAAGCAATGGTCTTCACCAGCGGGCTGTCAGGCGGCGCCTCGAAATGCTTGCGCACGCGCAACAGGTCTTCCGGGGTATCCACGCCCGCTTCCGGCACCATCGACGTGACGTGCACGGCGATCGAGTGGCCGTGCCACAGCACGCGGAGCTGCTCCAGCGCCTCGATGCGCTCCACCGGCGAGGCCGTCAGCGTCGGGTACAACTGCAGGAAATGATTGCTGTAGGCGTACAGGCCGATGTGGCGCAGCGGCGCGTAGTCGTTGGCGTGGTCCGGACCGTGCGCCTCGGGCAACGCGTCGCGGCTTTTGGCGAAGGCGTCGCGGTGCCAGGGGATGGTGGCGCGCGAGAAGTACATGGCGCAGCCGTCCTTGTTGAGCACCACCTTCACCACGTTCGGATTGAAGGCGTCGGCGGCGCTTTCGATGGCGTGGGCGGCCGTGGCCATCGGCACGCCGGGCTTGATGTGCGAGGCCGTCGCAGCGATCAGGCCGGGATCGATCAGGGGTTCGTCGCCCTGCACGTTGACCACCACCGCGTCGTCGGCCAGGTCCAGCGAGGCGGCCACTTCGGCGATGCGGTCGGTGCCCGACGGATGGTCGGCGCGCGTCATCGCCACCTCGACGCCGTGCTGGCGGCAGGCCTCATGGATGTCGTGATGATCGGTGGCGACGATGATGCGCGCGGCGCCCGAGAGCGCGGCGCGCTCGGCGACGCGCACGATCATCGGCTTGCCGCCCAGGTCGGCCAGCGGCTTGTTGGGCAGGCGCGTCGACGCCAGGCGCGCCGGAATGATGACGGTGAAGGACATGGGATCAGCTGCAGGTAAGGATCAGGCGCAGGAAGCGGCGCGGTCGCGCCGCCGCGGGATTGCCGGGCTCAGGCTGCCGGGGCGGCCGGAGTTGCCGGGCTTGCCGGAGTTGCATTGATGTCACGCGCCTCGTCGGCCCACATGATGGGAATGCCGTCGCGGATCGGATAGGCCAGCTTGTCGCCTTTGCAGATCAGTTCCTGCGCTTTCTTGTCGTAGTCCAACGGGCCCTTGCAGATGGGGCAGACCAGGATATCAAGCAGTCGGGCGTTCACGGAGTTTCTCCACTATTTGTTCAGCCAGCGCGCCTTCGATGCGCGCCGATACAGGCACGACCCAGATGCGCGGGTCGTTTCGGATGGCCTCGATAGCCCTGCATTTTACTGCATCCTTCTCCGTGATCAGGATGACATCGGCAGCCAGGCCTGCGAAAGGATTTCCGGCGAAGTCGTAATGATCGGGCAGCGGGTGCTCCGAGAACGCCAATCCGGCGCCGCGCAGGGTCGCGAAGAAGCGTCCCGGATTGCCGATGCCGGCGAGCGCGGCGATGCGCAGGCCGCCCTCGCCCATCGCCGCCAGCGGCCGCTGCGCGCCCGGCGGCGCCAGCTGGACCGCCTCGCCGGCCTCCAGCCGCATGGCGAAGGCGTGGCCGGGAGCCGGGCTGCCGGCGGCCAGGTTGACCACCGAAAAATCGCGACGGCGCGAGGCCGGCTCGCGCAGCGGACCGGCCGGCAAGAGCCAGCCGTTGCCGTTGCCGCGCGCGTCCGACAGCACGATCTCGATATCGCGCGCCAGCGCGTAATGCTGCAGGCCGTCGTCGGAAATCACCACGTCGACCTCGGGATGCGCGGCCAGCAAGGCATGGCCCGCCTGCACGCGGCGGCGGCCGACCACCAGCGGCACGCCGGTGCGCTGCACGATCAAGAGCGGCTCGTCGCCCACGCGCGCGGCCACCGAGCCGGGCTTGACCTCGGCCACATCCTGCTCGCCGCCATAGCCGCGCGACACCACGCCGGGCGTGAACCCGGCCGCGCGCAGCGCCTCGATCAGCCAGATCGAAAACGGCGTCTTGCCGGTGCCGCCGACGAACACGTTGCCCACCACGATCACCGGCCTGGGCAGGCGCTCGGCGCGTTTGAAGCCCAGCGCGAACAGGGCGCGACGCAGCGCGGCCAGCGCGCCGAACAGCAGCGACAGCGGCCACAGCAGGCAGGCCAACGGCCCGCGGCTTTGCCAGGCACGGGTCAGGACGGCTTCTGCGTTGTGCTTGGAATCGCTCATCTGGATTTCATGGACTCTTCATGCGAACGGCCCGCCTGCATAAGCGGCGGGCCGTTCATTCATTCACTCACTGCTGCCGGATTACTTGCCGCCGCTGGACTGCGCGGCGAAAGTCACCTTCGGATAACCCGCCATGCGCGCCGCCTCGAGCACGTTGACCACGGTCTGGTGCGTGGCCAGCGCGTCGGCGTTGATGATGATCACCGGGTCGCCCTTGGCGCCGGCGTTCTTCACCGCCGCCTGCATCTCGTCGGACAGGCCCTGGGCGTCGCGCGCGGCGATGCGGGCATTGTTGATGGCGTAGCGGCCGTTGGCGTCGACCGCGATATTGATCTCGAACGGCTGCTCCAGCGCCTTCTGGGCGTCGGCGGTGGGCAACGTGATCTGCAGCGCGGTGAACTTGCTGTAGGTGGTGGTCACCATCAGGAAGATCACGATCACCAGCAGCACGTCGATGAAGGGGATCAGGTTGATCTCCAGATCCTCGCGCGGGCGGCCTTTGCGGAAATTCATCTCACCCTCCGCTCAGCGGCGCACGTCGTGCACGATGTCCACGAACTTGACCGCCTGCTGCTCCATGTCGACCACGAAGCTGTCGACCAGCGCCCGGAAGTGACGGTAGAACACCAGCGCCGGCATGGCGATGGCGAGGCCGAAACCGGTGTTGTACAGCGCCACCGAAATGCCGTGCGCCAGCTGGGCCGGATTGGTGCCGGCGGCGTTTTGCGAGGCGAAGATCTCGATCATGCCGACCACGGTGCCGAACAGGCCCATCAGCGGCGCCAGCGAGGCGATGGTGCCCAGCGTGGTCAGGAAGCGCTCCAGCCGGTGCGCGGCGGCCTGGCCCGCTTCCTCGATGGCTTCCTTCATCACGTCGCGCGGAGCGTCGACGTTGCGCAGGCCGGCGGCCAGCACGTGGCCCAGCGGCGAATTCTGTTCCAGCTTGTCGATCACGTCGTCGTTGACGCGGCCGCTCTGGTACACCCGCACCACTTCGCCCAGCAGCTCCGGCGGCAGCACGCGCGCGCGGCGCAAGTAGACCAGCCGTTCGATGATCAGCGCCAGGCCGATGATGGATGCGATCAGCAAGGGCCAGATCGGCCAGCCGGCGGCGAGGATGATGGCGAGCAAAACGAACTCCTATATATGAAGGTGCATGGCGGACCGGCCTGGGACAGCCCACCGGAATCTGGGTGCAGAATGTAGCCTGTTGCGCGCCCCTCGGCAAGCGCAACCGGCTTGGCGCGCATTGGCTTTACAATGCCGCATTGTATCGCCCCTGGACCTCTACCGCCGCCATGCCTGCCGACAAGTTTCCCCCGTTCCCGTCCGCCCGCCCCGCCCAGCCCGCGCCTTCCGGCGACGGCGGGCCGCCGGTGCTGACCGTGTCGGCACTGAACCAGTCGGTGGCGCGCATGCTGGAGCGCACCTTCCCGCTGATCTGGGTCAAGGGCGAGATCTCGAATTTCACCCGCGCCGCCTCCGGCCACTGGTACTTCAACCTCAAGGACGACGGCGCCCAGGTGCGCGCCGTGATGTTCAAGGGCCGCGCCCAATACGCCGGCTTCATGCCGCGCGAGGGCGACAAGGTCGAAGTACGCACGCTGGTCACGCTGTACGCGCCGCGCGGCGACTACCAGCTCAACGTCGAGGCGATCCGCAAGTCCGGCGTGGGCGACCTTTACGCGGCCTTCCTGCAGCTGAAGGAAAAGCTGGAGCGCGAAGGCCTGTTCGACCGCGACGCCAAGCGCGCGCTGCCGCTCTTCCCGCGCCGCATCGGCATCGTCACCAGCCCCCAGGCGGCAGCGCTGCGCGACGTGCTGACCACGCTGCGCCGCCGCGCCCCGCATGTGGAAGTCGTCCTCTACCCGACGCCGGTGCAGGGCGAAGGCTCGGCCCAGCGCATCGCCGCCGCCATCGACACCGCCAGCGCGCGCGCCGAATGCGACGTGCTGCTGGTCTGCCGCGGCGGGGGCAGCATCGAGGATCTGTGGTCGTTCAATGAAGAGGTGGTCGCACGCGCCATCGCCGGCTGCGCCATGCCGGTGATCTCGGGCGTCGGCCATGAAACCGATTTCACCATCGCCGACTTCGCCGCCGACCTGCGCGCGCCCACCCCCACCGCAGCCGCCGAGCTCGCCGCCACCGCGCGCGAAGACTGGATGGCCGGACTGCGCGCCCACGCGCAGGATCTGACGCGCGCATTGCGCCGTTCGCTGACGGAAAAGGCGCAGACGGTGGACTGGCTGTCGCGCCGCCTGGTCAACCCCGGCGCCTATATCCAGCACGAGCGCGTCAAGCTCCTGGCGCTGCAGACGCGGCTCTCGCACGCCACGCGGGTGCCGCTGACCCGCATGCAGCATCGCCTGCAGCAACTTTCCACGCGCCTGGCGCACCAGCTGCCCGACACCACCCATGCCCGGCGCGATGTGGCCGACCTGGCGCGCCGCCTGCATGGCGCCTTCGCCGCGCGCCAGTTGCGCGAGCGGCAGGCGCTGGCCGGGCTCAACGCCCAGCTGGAGCTGCTGAGCCCCCAACGCACCCTGGAGCGCGGCTATGCCATCGTGGCCGACCGCAACGGCCGCGTGATGCACTCCCCCGCCGAGCTGGCCGCGCGCAGCGAAGTCACCATCCGGCTTGCCCAGGGCAGCGCCGAAGTCGGCATCTCCAGCGTCCAGCCGCGGCTGGACTGAGCCTCTCCCCGGCAGCCCTCCCAGACATTTTTTTCATAAGCTTTTGCCGCGCCGCCGCCCTTGCGACGGCGCGAAAAAATCCTGGGCGCGAGGCCTGCGGCCTGGAACGTCCGGCTGCCGCAGGCATCTGACGGATTCCCCGGACAAGCCCACCGAGTTAAGTGAATGAGAACGATTCTAATTTACACAAAACCCAGCACCGGCGCGGCTTGGCGGACATTTGAGCGGGTGCAAAGAATCGTCATCCGCTTTAGAATCTCAGGTTCCGAATAGAAGCTTCGTAGCAAAACCAACAAGACTGAAAGGATTCAACATGGCACATACCCTTCCGGCACTGCCTTACGATCTGGACGCGCTGGCGCCCACCATCTCCAAAGAGACTCTGGAATATCACTACGGCAAGCACCACCAGACCTATGTGACCAACCTGAACAACCTGATCCCGGGCACCGAATTCGAAAACCTGTCCCTGGAAGAGATCATCAAGAAGTCTTCCGGCGGCATCTTCAACAACGCAGCCCAGATCTGGAACCACACCTTCTACTGGAACGGCCTGACCCCGAAGGGCCAAGGCGCTCCGAGCGGCGCGCTGGCTGACGCCATCAACGCCAAGTGGGGTTCCTTCGACGCCTTCAAGGCCGAGTTCACCAAGCAAGGCCTGGCCAACTTCGGCTCCGGCTGGACCTGGCTGGTCAAGAAGGCCGACGGCACCGTCGACATCGTCAACACCACCGGCGCCGGCACCCCGCTGACCACCGACAGCAAGGCACTGCTGACCGTGGACGTGTGGGAACACGCTTACTACATCGACTACCGCAACGCACGCGCCAAGTACGTCGAAGCCTTCTGGGGCATCATCAACTGGGACTTCGTCGCCAAGAACTTCGCTTGATCGACGGCCTTCCAGCCATGAAAAAAGCCACGCAAACGCGTGGCTTTTTTTACGTCCGCGACAAGCTGCCTCAGGCCGACGGGCGGGTCGAAGTCAGCCCCGTCGGCGGGCCGTCGATCGCGGTCCAGCCGCCGTCCACCGACAGCGAACTGCCGGAGATGTAGCTGGCGGCGTCCGAAGCCAGGAAGGCTACCGCCGAACCGACTTCCGAGGGCTGGCCCCAGCGGTTGAGCACGGTATGGCCGGCGTAGGTCTTGAAGATGTCGGCGCGCTCCTTCAGCGGCGCCGTCAGGCGCGTCTCGATGATGCTGGGCATGACCGCGTTCACGCGCACGCCATACGGCCCCATCTCGGCGGCGAAGGCCTTCACCAGCTGCGCAATGCCGGCCTTGGAGGCGGCATACACGCCCAGCCCCGGCTCGATGGTCACCGCGCGCATCGACGAGCAGGCGACGATGCTGCCGAAACCCTGCTTCATCATCGGCCGGCCGAAGCTGCGGAAGAAGTTGAACGCGCCCTTCATGTTCAGGTTCATGACGCGGTCGTACTCTTCCTCGGTGTAGTCGACGATCAGCTTGCGGATGTTCAGCGCCGGCGTGCTCACCGCGATGTCGACCTTGCCCAGCGACTTCAGCGCATGCTGTGCCAGCACCTCGATCTCGGCGCCTTCGGCCGCATTGATCCGGTAGGCCTCGGCGCGACCGCCGGCGGCGACGATCCCGGCCGCGGCCGCCTCGGCGCCGTCCAGGTCGGCGTCGGCGCAGATCACCTGCGCGCCCAGGCTGCCGATGGCTTCGGCTGAGGCGCGGCCGATGCCCGAACCGGCGCCGATCACCACGGCCGCCTTGCCGCTCAGGTCAAACAGTTTTTTGTAGTCCAGCATAATCACTCCAGGGTTGAATCAGACATTCTTTACAGCATCCACGACAGCACCGGCGTCGACTGCAGGTAGACCAGCACCGCCATCGCCAGCAGCAGGATCAGGCTCCAGCCCACTACTTTACGGAAGATCAGGCCTTCCTGCCCGATGATGCCCACCGCCGCCGCGCCCACGGCCAGGCTCTGCGGCGAGATCATCTTGCCCAGCACGCCGCCGGAGGCATTGGCCGCGGCCAGCAGCGCCGGCGACAGGCCGGTCTCATGCGCCGCCGCCACCTGCAGTGCGCCGAACAGCGCGTTGGCCGAGTTGTCCGAGCCGGTCACCGCCACGCCGATCCAGCCGATCACCGGCGACAGGAAGGCAAACGCGGATCCGGTGCCGGCCAGCCAGCGGCCCAGGGTGCCGGTCTGGCCGGAGTAATTCATCACGAAGGCCAGCGCCATCACGCACAGCACGGTCGGCACCGCCCAGCGCATCTGCACCAGCGTCTTGCCATAGGTTTCAGCAGCCTGGGCAGCCGAGACGCGCAACATCATCGCCGTGATCACGCCCGCCACCAGCAACAGCGAACCGGCCGCCGACAGGGTATTGAGGGTGAACATGGTACCCACCGCCTTGCCGTCCTGCGCGCTGATCGCCAGGCCCGGCCAGGCGAACTTGAAGGTGCCCAGGTTCAGCCACTTCTGCACGAAGCCGAACTGCACGATCGTGAAGATGGCGATGATCAGCGCATACGGCGCATAGGCCAGCATCAGCTGCTTGCGCGAGTGGCTGATGGCCACCTGCCCGGCCGTCTTGGTCACCTCGTTCTGGAAAGCGTCGGCCGGCAGTTTCTCCGGCTGCCAGAACTTCAGCAGCACCACCATCGCCGCAGCCGACGCCAGCGCGCCCACCACGTCGGCCAGCACCACCGAGAAGAAGCTCGCGCTGGCCCACTGCGCGATGCCGAAGGCGAGGCCCGCCGTCACCGCCGCCACCCAGGTCTGGCGCAGGCCGCGCTTGCCGTCCATGATCCACACCAGCACCAGCGGCACGAAGGCGGCGATCACCGGCGTCTGGTGCCCCACGTGATGCCCCAGTTCCTCGAACGGAATGCCGGTCACCTGCGCCAGCGTGGTGATCGGCACCGACAAGGCGCCGAAGGCCACCGGCGCGGTATCGGCCACCAGCGCGATCACCGCCGCCTTCAGCGGATGCAGGCCGATCGCCACCAGCATCGCGCCGGCAATGGCCACCGGCGTACCGGCGCCGGCCAGCGCCTCGATCAGCGCGCCGAAGCTGAACGCGATCAGGATGGCCTGGATGCGCGGGTCGTCGCTAATCAGCGCAAAGCTGTCGCGCAAGACTGCGAAGTGGCCCGACTTCACCGTCAGGTTGTACAGCCAGATCGCGTTGACGATGATCCACAGCACGGTCAGCACCGAGAACACCGCGCCGTAGGCGCCCACGTTGAGCGCCACGCCCATCGGCATGTGATAGACGAAAGCCGCCACCAGGATGCAGATGAGCAGCGACACCGCCGCCGACACATGCGGCGAGATTTTCAGCCAGCCCAGCATGACGAACATCGACAGCAGCGGCAGCATCGCGAACAAGGCGGATGCGAACAGCGATCCGTTGACCGGATCGTAGATTTGTTGAAACATGGTCTCCTCCAATGGATATGATTTTTTAAGCGTCAAGGCGCTGGCTTCTGGTGGCCGTTGTTGCGTTCGGTGTTGGCTGCGCTTCCTGTTGCGACGTTAAAAAAAGACTTGCCGACATGTCGGCGTTGGCGTGTGGATCGGGATGGCGGCGCTATCTCACGGCAGGCGCAGCGGCGCGAACTTGGCCGGCGTCATCAGCTGGTTTTCCTGCGACACCAGGTAACCGGCGTCGCCCGACAGCTTCAGGTAGGCGCTCCACTCCGGATCGGCCTGCAGCGCCGCGCGGCGCGCCTCGCGGTCGGCCGCGTCGCGGTACACCCAGATGTGGGTGTAGCAGTTCAGGCGACCGGACTCCGCCACCAGGTAGGCCAGCGGTTCGCCGAGATGGCGACGCTGGATGTCGAAGCCGTTCTTCTCGTACAGCTCCAGGTGTTTTTTCAGGGTGCCCGGTCGGGCGGTGTAGGTGCGTACGTCGAGCAGCATGTTCCACTTCCTTTTTTCAGGACGAGCGAGGCCGGCGAACGCAGCGCCTGCATTCGCGAATGGCTTCACCGATTGATTCATAGGCGCCCCGGAAACGCCGCATGCGGATGCGGCGGCGAACGGCGCCTGCTTCTTTTTCTGACGATGGGGTCAGCGTGGAACAGATGCTAACCAGCCGCAACTGCGGCACGGTAGGACTTAATTCCGCTTCTATTGGATTTTTCCGCCGAAACGCCGATGCGCCGCAACACGACGCGCGGCGCGGCTTCCCTTTTGCGCGCGCGGTGGCTATGCTTGGAAAAACAATCAGAACGAGATGACCGCAAACGCTGCGCGCGGCATGTAAAGAGACAGACCACAAGACCAGGACGGCCGCCGCGATGCGGCCGCGCGAGACGATGAAGGCAATCAATTTTCCGGACGACACGCCCAACTTCGAGGTATCCGACTTCGGCGGCGGCGCCGACGCGTTCGTGTTCGACCTGGTCAAGCTGGAAGGCCGCAACGAGATCCCGCGCCCCTTCCTGCATCGCCACAGCTACTATCACATCCTGTGGATGTCGCAGGCGCGCGGCAACCACGTGCTGGACTTCGACAACTACGAGATCCGCCCGAACTCGGTGTTCTTCATCTCGCCCGGCCAGATCCACGGCTGGACCTCGGAGATCGACGCCTCCGGCTACGCGATCAATTTCAGCCCGGAGTTCTTCCTGCAGATTTTTCCGCGCATCGAGGAGCTGGCCGACTTCCCCTTCTTCCACATCGCCAATACCGACCCGGTGCTCTACCTCACGCCGCAGCAGCATGAGGAACTGTTCCCGCTGCTCATGGAGATCGAGAAGGAATACGCCGGCGACCAGCGCTGGCGCTACGACGTGGTGCGTTCCTTCCTGCAGATCCTGCTGACCCGCATGCGCCGCCTGCACCGGCCGCACGGCGCCGAATCGGGATTGCCGCGCAGCTACAGCCTGACCAAGCGCTTCAAGCTGCTGATCGAAGAGCACTACCTCGAATTCGGTTCGGTGCAGGATTACGCGCAGCGCCTGTTCGTCACCGACCGCAAGCTCAACGAGGCGGTCAAGAGCACCACCGGCAAGACCGCCACCCAGCTCATCCACGAGCGCATCCTGATGGAAGCCAAGCGCCTGCTGGCGCAGTCCGAGCTGTCCATCGCCGAGATCTCCTATCGCCTCAATTTCGACGACTTCGCCTACTTCTGCCGCTTCTTCAAGAAGAACGTGCAGATGACCCCGGGCGAGTTCAAGAAGAAGTTCTCGGCGCCGCTGGCCTGAGAAGCGCCGGCCGTCCCCATGTCCCCATCGCGCACTTTCACCGAGAAGTGCAGCAAATCCGCAGATAAGTCCTAACGATGGGCCGTGGCCGCGGCCTATGCTTGTTCACCATCAACAACATCCGGCCCGGCCGCCTTCGCGCCGCGCCGCAAGAGACAAGCATGTCAAAACTGAAAACCGGCGGCCAGCTCCTGGTCGATGCGCTGCTGGCCCAGGACGTCGATACCGCGTTCTGCGTGCCGGGCGAAAGCTACCTCGACGTCCTCAACGCGCTCTACGACCAGCAGCAGTCGGTGCGCGTGATCTCCTGCCGCCACGAAGGCGCGGCGGCCTTCATGGCCGAGGCCTACGGCAAGCTCACCGGCCGTCCCGGCATCTGCTTCGTCACGCGCGGGCCGGGCGCCACCAACGCCAGCATCGGCGTGCACACGGCGTTCCAGGATTCAACGCCGATGGTGCTCTTCGTCGGCCAGGTCGGGCGCGACATGATGGAGCGCGAAGCCTTCCAGGAGATCGACTACCGCCGCATGTTCGGCCAGTTCACCAAGTGGGTGGCCCAGATCGACGACGTCTCGCGCGTGGGCGAATACGTCTCGCGCGCCTTCTCGGTGGCGATGTCGGGCCGCCCCGGCCCGGTGGTGCTGGCGCTGCCGGAAGACATGCTGACCGAGTCCACCTTCCCGCGCGAGATCGGCCGCGCCGAGGTGCCGCAGTCGCTGCCCGATCCGGATGCGCTGGAACGCATGCAGCAGCTGCTGCGCGAGGCGAAAAAGCCGCTGATGGTGCTGGGCGGCTCGGGCTGGGACCAGGAAGGCCTGCGCAATATCGCGCGCTTCGCGGTGCAGCAGAACCTGCCGGTGGCGGCCTCGTTCCGTCGCCAGGACCTGTTCGACAACCGTCACCCCAACTACGTCGGCGAAATCGGCATCGGCGTCAACCCGGCGCTGGCGAAGATGGTGGGCGAATCCGACCTGGTCATCTCGGTCGGCTCGCGCCTGGGCGAGATGGTGACCAGCGGCTACACGCTGCTGGACATCCCGCGCCCGCGCCAGAAGCTGGTGCATGTGATGCCCGCGCCGGAAGAGCTGGGCCGCGTCTACCAGACCGACGTGAAGATCGCCGCCACCCTCAACGCCTTCGCGCGCAGCGCGGCGCAACTGGCGCCGGCCGGCGGCGACGCCTGGCGCGAGTGGCACAAGGACGCGCGCGACAACTACCTGGCTTATATCGAGCCGGTCGCGCGCAGCACCGAGTTCGACGCCGGGCTGGCCTTCAAGCAGATGCGCGGCATGCTTAGCCAGGATGCCATCATCACCAACGGCGCCGGCAACTACACCGCCTGGGCGCATCGCTACCACCAGTTCTCGCAACCCAGGAGCCAGCTCGCGCCCACCAGCGGCGCCATGGGTTACGGCGTGCCGGCGGCGATCGCGGCCAAGCTGGTGTTCCCGCAGCGCCAGGTGATCTGCCTGGGCGGCGACGGCTGCTTCCTGATGACCTCGCAGGAGCTGGCCACTGCCGTGCGCCATCGCCTGGGCATCGTGTTCCTGGTGTTCAACAACGGCATGTACGCCACCATCCGCATGCATCAGGAAAAGAACTACCCCGGCCGCGTGATGGCCACCGACCTCAACAATCCGGACTTCGTGGCCTACGCCAAGGCCTTCGGCGCCGACGCCGTGGCCATCAGCCGGACCGAGGACTTCGCGCCGGCGCTGGAGAAGGCGCTGGCCACCGCCGGCTCGACCTCCCTGCCCTACCTGATCGAACTGGTGCTGGACCAGGAAATGCTGACCCCGCGCGCCACGCTGTCGGGCTTGCGCAAGACCGCCCTGGCCGAGCGCGCGGAAAAGGCCTGATGCCTCGGCGCTAGCCGCTGTATGGCAAGCTTGCAAGCGTTACGCCGTCGCCGCCCGTTCCGGCGGCGACGGCCGTTTATCCTTGCCGCTCCTGTATGATCTCTGCACCAAGCGCTCCGCAAAAAACAAAAGCGCCTCCTTTACCAGAGACAGAGACAAACCCCATGAAAGACGAACGCTTGCTCGAGATGCAAGTCTTCAAGGCGGTCGCCGAGCACGGCGGCTTCACGGCGGCCGCGCATGCGCTGGACGCCAGCCAGCCCTTCGTCAGCCGCACCATGAACAGCCTGGAGAAGCGGCTGGGCGTGGCGCTGCTGCGCCGCTCGACGCGCCAGGTCAGCCTGACCGAGGAAGGCAAGATCTTCCTCGCCTCCTGCAGCAAGATCATCGGCGACATCGAACAGGCCGAAGGCCAGATCTCCTCCACCAGCGCCACCGCCTCGGGCGACCTGCGCATCACCGCGGCCACCTCCTTCGGCATGGACCAGGTGGTGCCGCTGCTGCCCGAGTTCCTCGAGCTGTATCCCAACGTGAAGCTGCGGCTCTCGCTCTCCGACAACCTGGTCGACATCATCGGCAGCGGCGTCGACGTCGCCATCCGCATGGGCCACCTGCAGGATTCGATGCTGCTGGCGCGCAAGCTGTGCCACTTGCAGCGCATCATCGTGGCTGCGCCCGCCTACATCGAAAAGCACGGCCTGCCGCAAGTGCCCGAGGACCTGCTGCGCCACAACTGCCTGCAGTGGGAAGCGCCGATGGACCACCTCAACAACTGGCCCTTCATCGTCGACGGCCGCCGCACCAGCCTGGAGATCCACGGCAACTTCCGCTTCAGCGGCGGCATGTCGTCGGTGGAAATGGTGCTGGCCGGGGTGGGCATCACGCGCATGGCCGAGCACTTCGCGCTGCCGGCCATCCGCCGCGGCCGCCTGGTGCCGCTGCTGGCGCAGTACCAGGCGCAGGACGAGACCGCCATCTACGCCGTCTATGCCAAGGAGCGCCATGTGCATCCGCGCGTGCGCGCCTTCGTCAATTTCCTGGTCGACAAATTCGCCGATCCGCCGTGGACGCGTTGACCCCGCCTGGCGCGCGCGTATAAAAAAGGCCGCCCGAAGGCGGCCAAACACTTGCATGGTTCCTGTGTCGCGGCTTGAAGGGCGCGGCTTACTTGTCCAGGTGCCTCGGCAGCAGCATGGTCACGCAGGCGCCGAACACCATGATGGCGCCGATGATGTACATGCCGATGTCGGTGCGCCCGGTGCTCACGTTGAGCCAGCCCACCAGGTAGGGCGAGACGAAGCCGGCGATGTTGCCGAAGGAGTTGACGAAGGCCAGCGCCGCCGCCACCGAGGCGCCGACGAACATCGAAGTCGGCAACGCCCAGAACAGGCTGATGCAGGAGTACACGCCGGCTGCCGCCAGCGACAGGCAGGCGATGGTGACCAGCGGGCCGCCGTTGATGATCATCGCCAGCGCCAGGCCGATCGCGCCGATGGTCAGCATGACCGCGAAGTACAGGCGGCGCTTGCCGCTGATGTCGGCGCCGCGGCCCGACACGTAGAGCGCGATGGCCGCCACGATGTTGGGTACCGCCGAGTACAGGCCGATATGGAAGGGATCGGCGACGCCGGCGCGCTTGATCAGCGAAGGCATCCAGAAGCCGACCGCGTACAGGCCCATGATCAGGCAGAAGTAGATCAGCACGAACACCCAGAGCTGGCGGCTGCCGAGGAACTCGCGCACGCTGCCGTGCTCGACCTTGTCGGCGTTCTCGGCGGCCAGGTCGGACTCGATCTTCTGCTTCTCGGCCGCCGACAGCCACGACACCTTGCGGAAGTCGTCGGACAGGCAGAAGAACACCACCACGCCCAGCAACACCGCCGGAATCGCCTCCACCAGGAACAGCCATTGCCAGGCGGCCAGCGGCTGCACGTCATGGAATACGTCGAGGATGCCGCCCGACAGCGGGCCGCCCACCACGAAGGCCAGCGGCGCGCCCATCACGTAGATGGCCATCGCGCGACCGCGGCGCTGGGCCGGGAACCACAGGGTCATCAGGTACATGATGCCGGGCGCGAACCCGGCCTCGGCCACGCCCAGCAGGAAGCGCGCGACGTAGAACTGCATCGGCGTCTGCACCAGCAGCATGGCCGCCGAGATGATGCCCCAGGTGACCATGATGCGGGCGATCCAGACCCGCGCGCCGACCCGGCGCAGGATCATGTTGCTGGGCACTTCGAAGATCAGGTAGCCGATGAAGAAGATGCCCGAACCCAGGCCGTAGATGGCGTCGTCGAACCTGAGCGCGTCCAGCATCTGCAGCTTGGCGAAACCGACGTTGACGCGGTCGAGGTAGGCCACGAGGTAGCAGGCCAGTATCAGCGGCAGCAGCCGCCAGTAAGCTTTCTTGTAGACGTCGGCGCCGTCGGCATGCGCCAACGAGCCGCTGTTGTATGCGGTGGTCATTTGTGTTGTCTCCTGGATGGCGGTTGGCTTTGTATTTTTTATTGGGGCGAGGTAAGGAAGGTATCCCGGCCTTCCTTCCTGCCCGGCAAGGGCGCTTCGCCGAAACGAAAGCGCCCTGCCAACGCGGTTTGTTCTGATTGTAGTGCCGAACGGCCGGCGCTCAGTCGAACAGGTCCGGCTGCTGGTGCGAAATCTCGGCGAACAGCGTCTGGAAGTGCAGCCAGCCGATGAACTCGTTGCCCAGGTGCTCGCGCGAGTAGGCGGCGAACTTGGGATCGATCTCGGTCGGGCGGATGTCCCGGGCGGCCTCGATCATCAGCTGCATGCGGCAGCAGTGGTCCAGCGCGATGAAGTGCCAGCAGGCGTCGTCGATGCTGTGGCGGCTGGCCACCAGCAGGCCGTGGTTCTGGTGGATGATGGCCTTGTTGGTCTCGAAGGCGCGCGCCACCGGATGGCCGGACTCCTGCGCCACCGGCACCTTGCCGGCGCCGTCGCCCAGCACCGCGTGGTCGCCGTAGAACATGCAGGCATCCTGCGTGACCGGCGGCAGCGGACGGCCGAACGCAGCCCAGGCGCCGCCGTGCACGGTGTGCGCGTGGCAAGAGGCGATGATCTCGGGGTTGTGTTCATGGATGGCCGAGTGCAGCACGTAGCCGGCCTGGTTGATGGCGTACTTGCCTTCGACCACCTTGCCATTGTGGTCCACCAGCACCAGCATCGAGGTCTTCACCATCGACCAGGGCACGGCCATGGGGTTGGTCCAGAACAGCTCCGGATGTTCCGGATCGCGCACCGTCAGGTGGCCGCCGAAACCGAACGAGAAGCCGTGTTTGGCGAACAACCGGCAGGCGGCGGTCAGGCGCTCCTTGCGGTGGCGGCGTTCTTCGGCGACCGAGGCGAACACCGGCTCCTGCGGGAAGATCAGGCCTTCCTGGGTGGGTTGATAAACGGATTTGTTTTGCGCGCCCGCTTGGGTCAGGGCTTGCTTGGCTTCCATCAGCATGGCTGTCTCCTGGGTAATCGAGCAGTCATTATAGGAAGCGCAATTTGGCGGATTAAGCACCCAGCCGGCATAGGACTTATGCAGCGCAAAGCGGGAATCGGCGAGGCTTTGCGGCGGACCGTGCATGCTGCGGCGCAGCGATTGCTGTCGCGCAGCGGCCCGGCGGGAAATGATTTACGCCTTTCCTCGCCGGGCGGGACGCGCGGCCGGCCTGTATGCCCCTTGCCCGCCCGGCCCCGCCTTGCCCCGCCTTATGACAGCCGGTCCAGCACGCTGTACCAGGCCACCCCGGCGGCGATGTAGAAGCGCTGCAGTCCGTGGAAGGGAATCGGGTGAATGGTGCTGACCGGGAACGGGAAATGCGTACCGGCCTGGCCGCACAGGCGTTGCGCCAGGCAGCGCCCTATGGTGCTGGACATGGCGATGCCGCGCCCGTTGTAGCCCAGCGCGATGGTCAGGCCCGGCGCCGGCTCGTGCACATGCGGCAGGAAGTCGCGCGTGATGGCCACGCGACCGGCCCAGCGGTATTCATACTCCACGCCCTTGAGCTGCGGGAACAGCAACTCCACCGACCGTTCGAGATGGGAAAAATCCTGTGCGCCGCCCGGGTCGGCGAAGGGCCCGCGCCCGCCCATCAGCAGCCGCCCCTGCGCATCGCGCCGGTAGTAGAGCAGCAGCCGCCGCGAGTCGGACGCCACTTCGCGGCCCGGCAAAATACTCGCCCCCAGCGCCTCCGGCAGCGGCCTGGTCGCCACGATGAAGCTGTTGGCGGCGATCACCGATTGCCGCAGCCGCGGCCAGAGGTCGTCGGTATAGCCGTTGGTGGCGATCACCACGCGCCCGGCGTCGATGTGCGCGCCGCCGGCCGTATGCAGGCGCCAGCCGCCCTCGCGGCGCTCCAGCCTGGCCACGCGCGTGCCGCCGTGGATGGCCACGCCCAGCCCTTGCGCCGCGCGCGCCAGGCCACGGCAGTATTTCAACGGATGGATGCTGCCGGCGCGATGATCCTTCCAGCCGCCCACGTAGGCCTGGGTGCCGATGTGGCGCGCCACTTCGGCGCCGTCCATCAGTTGCGCGTGAGCGCCCTCGGCCTGCCACTGGCGGGCGCGCTTCTCCAGCGCGCGCATGGTCTTGTCCGAGTGGGTGGGCTGTATCCAGCCGTTGCGCAGCGCATCGCACTCGATGCCGTGGCGCCGGATCAGCTCGAACACGGTATCGGCGGCCGAGCCGATGGCCGCGATCAGCGGATCGGCCACGGTGGTGCCGAACATCACGCGCAGCTGGTCGGGGTCGTACTTGAGGCCGGGGATGACCTGTCCGCCGTTGCGCCCGGAGGCGCCCCAGCCGGGTTCGGCGGCGTCCACCACGCATACCGACACGCCGGACTCGGCCAGATGCAGCGCGGTGGACAGCCCGGTATAGCCGGCACCGACGATGGCCACGTCGCAGCGCGTGGATTGCATCAGCGGCGGCGCATCGACCGCGGCGCCGCCGGTGGCGGCCCACAGCGAGGGCGGCCATGCCTGCAGTTGTTTATCCATGGCGGCCCCTCACTTGCCGATCACGCGGCGCAGGAAATCCTGCGTGCGCGCATGCTGCGGCTCGGACAGCACCTGCCGGGCCGGCCCTTCCTCGACGATGCTGCCGCTGTGCAGGAAGCACACGCGGTCGGCCACCTCCTTCGCAAAACCCATCTCATGCGTGACCACGATCATGGTCATGCCGTCGGCGGCCAGCGTGCGCATCACCGCCAGCACTTCGCCGACCAGCTCGGGGTCGAGCGCCGACGTGGGCTCGTCGAACAGGATCGCCTCGGGCTTCATCGCCAGCGAACGCGCGATCGCCACCCGCTGCTGCTGGCCGCCGGAAAGCTGGCTGGGATAGGCGTCGCAGCGCTGCCCCAGCCCGACCTTTTCCAGCAGCGCGACGGCCTGGGCGCGCGCCTCTTCGCGCGGCACCTTGTTGACGAACATCGGGCCCTCGGTCACGTTCTCCAGCACGGTGCGGTGCGGGAACAGGTTGAAGCGCTGGAACACCATGCCCACCCGGGTGCGCAGCTTGTGGATGTCGCCCCGCTCGCGGTCGACGCGCTGGCCGTCGATCAGGATGTCGCCGCTCTCGTAGGACTCCAGTCCGTTGATGCAGCGCAGGACGGTCGACTTGCCCGAGCCCGAGGGGCCGATCAGGCACACCACCTCGCCGTCGGCCACCGACAGCGAGACGTCCCTGAGCACTTCGTTCTGGCCGAAGCGCTTGGATATGCGTTTGACTTCTATCATTTGGCCCGGCCCTTTCCGGTGCGGATTTCAAGACGGCGGATGACGAACACCAGCGGCAGCGACAGCAGCAGGTACAGCACCGCGACCATGGTGTAGACGGTCATGTTCTGGAAGGTGGAGGACGCGATCATCTGCCCCGCGCGCGTCATCTCCAGCACGGTGATGGTGGACACCAACGAGGAGTCCTTGAGCATCATCACCAGCGTGTTGCCGTAGGGCGGCAGCGCGATGCGGAAAGCCTGCGGCAGCACCACGCGGCGCATGATCATCGGGCCGCGCATGCCGATCGACTGCGCGGCCTCGATCTGGCCCACGTCCACCGCCTCGATGCCGGCGCGGAAGTTTTCCGCCTGGTAGGCCGAGTAGGCGATGCCCAGCCCGATCACGCCGGCCTGGAAGGCCGAGAGCTGGATGCCCATGTCCGGCAGCACGAAGTAGATGTAGAACAGCTGCACGATGATGGGCAGGCCGCGGATGATGTTGACGATGGTGGCGCCGGCCAGCGCTACCGGCTTCAAGCGCGACACCTTCATCAGCGCCAGCACCAGGCCGATGACGGAACTGAGCAGGAAGGAGTAAATCGTGACTTCGACGGTGACCAGCGCTCCCTTGAGGAGGATGGGCAGGAAGTCCAGCACGGTCTGTGAAAACATGGCGGTGCGCTCGAACGGGTGGGTGACTGGGAAGGGCGAAGGATGCAAGCGTCCCGCCGCGCGCGCTTGCGCGCCGCAGGAATGGCATCGGTCATGGACGGAAAATCAGGCGGCACGGGCCGCGCCGGCGCTGGCCGGCGGTGCCCGCGTCAGCTCAGTTGAGCTTCCACTGCTCGACGATACGCGCCAGCGTGCCGTCGGCCTTGAGTTCGGCGATGGCCTTGTTGAGGCGCTCCATCAACTTGGCGTCGCCCTTGCGCACCACCAGGCAGACGTCGCCCATGAGCGTGGATTGGTATTCCTTGACCAGGCGCACCTGTGGATTGGCGCCCTGCGAGAGCTGGTAGGCGACGATGGGACGGTCGCCGAAGCCGGCCTTGATGCGGCCCAGGCCGACGTCGCGCATCATGTCGGACACCGAGTCGTAGGTCTTCACTTCCTTGAAGCCGCCCTTCTTGTTGAGCGCGTCGACGAACACCGTGCCGACCTGGGCGCCGACGATCTCGCCCTTCAGGTCGTCCAGGGTCTTGTAGCTCTTCTGGTCCTGGGCGTTGACGAACAGGCCCTCGCCATAGGAATACACCGGGTCGCTGAAGTCGACGATCTGGGCGCGCGCCTCGGTCTTCAACATGGCGGCGGCGATGATGTCGATCTTGCTGCCGGTCAGCGACGGGATCAGCGCGGCGAACGGCGTCTGCTGGATATTGACCGAGAAGCCGGCCTTGCTGCCCACGGCGGTGACGGTGTCGACCATCATGCCCTGCAGCTTGTTGGTCTTGATATCGAGGAAGGTGAACGGCACGCCGGTGGAAGTGGCGCCGACGGTGTAGCTGCTCTGGGCCGAAGCCGGCGCGCTGAAGGCGGCGGCGCAGGCCAGCGCGCCCAGCAGGTGCCTGAACAGGCCGAAGCGATGGAACGGTTTCATACAACTCCCCTTTTTTGCGTGAGATCCCGGCGGATCGGTACGGTTGGAAGTCCCTGCGCCAGGCGGCGCGATGCGCGCCGTGGTGAGGGGATGCGGACTGCTGGAGCCGGTCAGGACGACCGGCCGGTGCTGCGACGAACTGGACGCTCCCCCGACCGGCGTGCCCGGTATGGCCGGGGCCGGGAGTATTGCTGGAACTGAAGCTGCAACAACTGGGAACAGCAGACTACGGATGCATGAATATCAATATTTCGCTTACGAATAAGTATATTTGAATTGATCGTATCGTCAATAGATATTTATGTATCGATATTCGATACGAAAATCAGAATTTTGCTACAATCAGCGCATTCGACAAACGAGGAGGCAAGGCCCATGAACCAGCCCGGCGAAACCAACGCGGCCGATCCGCTGTTCAACCAGTCGCTGGAAAAAGGCCTGGCCGTGCTGCGCGCCTTCAACGCCCAGCGCCGCACCATGACCCTGGGCGATGTGGCCGAGGCCACCGCGATGTCCAAGAGCTCGGCGCAGCGCATGGTCTACACGCTGGAGGCGCTGGGCTATGTCTGCAAGCATCCGAAGACGCGGCGCTACCAGCTCACGCCCAAGGTGATGGAAGTCGGCTACAGCTACCTGTCGGCCGACATCCTGGTGGACGTGGCCAACCCCTTCCTCTCGGAGCTGGCCAACATCACCGGCGAGACCGTCAACCTGACCGAGCCCTACGACCGCGAGATGGTCTACGTGGCGCGTTTCGTGGCCAGCAAGTTCATTCCCATCCACATGCCCATCGGCAGCCGCATCCCGATGTACTGCACGGCGTCCGGGCGGGCCTACCTGTCGGCGCTGGAGCGCGGCCGGGCGCAGGAGATCCTCGCCGCCAGCGAGCGCACCGTGCGCACGCCGCACACGCGCACCGGCATCGACGAGATCATGCAGGTGCTGGAGGCGGCGCGCGAACGCGGCTTCGCCAGCAACAAGGAGGAACTGTTCCTGGGCGACATGACGGTGGCCTCGCCCATCTTCAACAGCGAGCGCACGCCGGTGGCCTCGGTGCACGTGGTGGCGCCGACCAGCCGCTGGACGCTGGAAGAGGCGGAGAAGAAACTGGGACCGCTGGTGCTGGAGTGCGCGCGCTCGATCTCGAACTCGGTGCGGGCGCTGGTGTAGGCGACATAAGCGGCATAGGCGGCATAAGCGGCAACACAAGTGCCGACATCAGCGCCCGCATGCGCAGCGACGAAAAGCCGCCCGGGGTATCCGGACGGATAGTGACGCGGCGGCGCGCGATCTGCCACAATCGGGGCTGATTCATCCATCCCACGCACAGACCACGGAGAACCGACATGGCCCACGTCACCCTGCACAACGCCGCCGGCTACGCCCAGGACATCAAGGCGCGCATCCACCAGCTGAAGTCCGACGAACCCGAGAGCAACGGCGGCCAGGACACCGGCCCCGCGCCCTACGAACTGCTGCTGGCCGCGCTGGCCTCATGCACCTCGCTGACGCTGCGCATGTACGCCGACCGCAAGGGATGGGAGTTGGGGAGCATTGCGGTGGATGCGCATTTCGGCCGCGACGACAGCGGGCTGGAAACCATCACCCGCAAGATCAGCTTCGGCAATGCGCTGAGCCAGGAGCAACTGACCCGCCTGGCGGAAATCTGCGAAAAGACCCCGGTCACCAAGACCATCCGCCAGGGTACCGCCATCCAGACCTCGATTCAGACGTCGATCGCGTAACCCGCGGCGCGCCAGGCGTCGATGCCACCGGTGAGCGGGCGCACCTTCTGGTAGCCGCGCCGCATCAGCTGGCGCGCGACCATGGCGGCCGAGGCCTCGTTGGGACAGGCGCAGTAGACCACCACCTCGCCCTCGACCGGGCCCTCGAAGACGAAGGTCTGGATCTCCTGGTTGGAGATCGTCACCGCGCCGGGGATGCGGCCATCCTTTTGCGACAGCGGCGAGCGCACGTCGATGATGGTGGGCGCGATGCCCTGTTCCAGCATGTTGTTCAACTCATCCACCGAGATGCGCGCCATCTCCAGCGACTTGCGGAAACGCCGGCGCTGCCACCACTTGTTAGCGACGAACGCCGCCAGCGCCACCGCGATCAGCAGCATGCCGTAATGGCCGAGCTGCGCCAGCACGTTCAGCAGGTCGTCCACTGCCGAGCTGAACAGCGAACCGAGGAAAATCCCCAGACCGGCCCACAACGCGCTGCCGGCCGCGTCCCACAGCAGGAAGCTGGTGCGGCGCGTGCCCATGGTGCCCGACAGCGCGCTGGCAATCGACGCAAACCCGGGAATGAACTTGGCCACCAGCAGCGAGCGCGCGCCCCAGCGCAGGTAGATCGATTCGGTCTGGCGCACGCAGGAGTCGGGAGACAGGGAAATGCGGCACAGCCGCGACATGATCTGGCGGCCGTAACGACGCCCGGCGAGATACCAGGTGTAGTCGGCCATCAGCGCCGCCACCACCGCCAGCAACAGCAGCACGGCCGGCGAATAGAGCCCGGTCTGCGCCAGCGCGCCTGTGATGATCAGCGTCGGATAGGCCGGCACGGGCGCGCCGAGCTGCTCGACCAGCACGTTGACGAAGACCAGCAGCAGGCCGTATTGCTCGATCAGGTGGTACAGGGTTTCCATTGCATATCCGCCATCGTTCTTGCCGCGCGACAATCCGACTCATGCCGGGGTCGGCCGCAGGACGCCATTATAGGGTTGGCGCCGCGCTCCCGCTTGTACAAAACGGTGCGCGGGCATGCAATGAAGATGGGGACGGCGCGCCAGAATAAAATGCGCCCCGGCGCCCGTCCGGAGACGAAACGCGCGGGGCGCGAACGCGGAGGAGACCGCGGAGAAAAAACTGCGTGGGCGCCGGACCTCAGGCCGGCTGGTTCAGCCTGGCCTTGGCGTCGCCGGGCGCGGCCGGCTTGCCGCCCACCGAGCCGCTGCCGTCCTGCGCCGCCGGACGGGTGCGCGCCAGGAACACCAGCACCGCCGCCAGGATCGAGGCCGCCGACAGCGCGTACAGCCCGCCCTGGATGGAGCCAGTCTTCTGCTCCAGGTAGCCGAAGGTGGCCGGCGCGAAGAAACCACCCAGGTTGCCCAGCGAATTGATCAGCGCCAGCACGGCCGCGGCGATGCGCGCATCGAGGTAGCCCTGCGGGATCGGCCAGAACAGCGACGAGGCCGCCTTGAAACCGATGCCGGCGAAGCACACCGCGACGAAGCCGACCACCGGCCCGCTCTGCGCCGAGACTGCCATGCCGATGGCCGAGATCACCAGCGTCAACGCCACCCAGAACTGCTGCTTCTTGAAGCGCGCGGCCAGCACGGCGAACACATACATCGCCGCAATCGACACGATCCACGGAATGGAGTTGAACAGGCCGACCTGGAAGTCGTTGAAATGCCCCATCTTCTTGATGATGGTGGGCAGCCAGAACGTGGCGCCGTAGATGGTCAGCTGGATGGCGAAGTAGATGAAGCAGAACAGCACGATCTGCGGATCCTTCAGCAGCGTGAACGCCGACACGTGCGCCGGGCGGCTGGCCGCGCGCTGCTCCTGCTCGGCGGCGATCACGGCGGCGACGGCGGCGCGCTCCTCGTTGGAAAGCCACTTGGCGTCGCGCGGGGTGGAGTCCAGCAGGAACCAGACCACGAAGCACAGCGCCATCGAGAAGCCGCCCTCGATCAGAAACATCCATTGCCAGCCGTGCATCCCGCCGCCTTCCACCAGCAGCAAGGCGCCGGTGATCGGCCCGGACAGGATGGAGGCGATCGCCGAGCCCGACAGGAACACCGCCATCGCGCGGCCGCGCTCATGGTTGGGCAGCCATTGGGTGAAGTAGTACACCACGCCGGGGAAGAAACCGGCCTCGGCCACGCCCAGCAACAGGCGCATGAAATAGAAGCTGGCCTCGTTCTGCACGAAGGCCATGCAGGCAGCGACCAGGCCCCAGGTGAACATGATGCGGGTCAGCCAGGCCTTGGCGCCGTAGCGCTGCAGCAGCATGTTGGACGGCACCTCGAACACGGCGTAGCCGACGAAGAACAAACCGGCGCCCAGCCCGAAGGCCGCCGCGCCGATGCCAAGGTCGGCGGCCAGGTGGGTGCGCACGAAGCCGATGTTGACGCGGTCGATGTAGTTGACGATGAACATCACCACGAACAGCGGCAGGATGCGCCACTTGATCTTGCTCACGGCGGAGGTGAGCGTCATGTCTGCCGGTCCGCTGGATGCGGACGGCGTTGCGGAAGAATTCACGAGTTTGTCTCCTCTTCAGGACTCGGTGCTGCGGTTTGATGGAAAGACCGTCGATGCCTGCGGCGCGTGGGTGCGCGACGGCCACCGGATGCCCTGCCTCCGGAACCGGCGCGCCTTGCCTTGCGCTCTTGCTTCTTTTATTGCCGCCGCTTTGTTGCGGCGTCTTGATTGCTGCTTTTTTCTGCTGCCTGCGTTTTCTGCCCGCGTTTGCCGCCTTCCGCGCTCTTGCGGCGCTCAGCGCACCAGGCAGGGTTTCTTGTTGTCGAACTTCCAGCCCGGGATCAGGTACTGCATGGCCACCGCGTCGTCGCGCGCGCCCAGGCCCATGTTGCGGTAGGTCTGGTGCGCCGCCTCGATCTGCGCCATGTCGACGTCGATGCCCAGGCCCGGCTTGGCCGGTACCTTGACGCGGCCAGCCACGATCTGCAGCGGATCCCTGGTCAGGCGCTGGCCGTCCTGCCAGATCCAGTGGGTGTCGATGGCGGTGATCTTTCCCGGCGCGGCCGCGGCCACGTGGGTGAACATCGCCAGCGAGATGTCGAAGTGGTTGTTGGAGTGCGAACCCCAGGTCAGGCCCCAGTCGTTGCACATCTGCGCCACCCGCACCGAGCCTTGCATGGTCCAGAAGTGCGGGTCGGCCAGCGGGATGTCGACCGATTGCAGCGAGATCGCATGGCCCATCTGGCGCCAGTCGGTGGCGATCATGTTGGTGGCGGTCTGCAGCCCGGTGGCGCGGCGGAACTCCGCCATCACTTCGCGCCCGGAGTAGCCCTCCTCCGCGCCGCAGGGGTCTTCGGCATAGGCCAGCACGTCGTGCTGGTCGCGGCACAGGCGTATCGCGTCCTTGAGCAGCCAGCCGCCGTTGGGGTCCAGCGTGATGCGCGCCTTGGGGAAGCGCTCGGCCAGCGCGGTGACGGCGGCGATTTCCTCCTCGCCGCGCATGACGCCGCCTTTCAGCTTGAAGTCGTTGAAGCCATAGCGCTGGTAGGCCGCCTCGGCCAATTTGACGATCGCCTCCGGCGTCAGCGCCGCCTCATGGCGCAGGCGCAGCCAGTCGTCGGCCTCGCCTTCGGCGCCGCTGTACGGCAGGTCGGTCTGCTTGCGGTCGGCGACGTAGAACAGGTAGCCCAGCATCTCTACTTCGTCGCGCTGTTGCCCTTCGCCGAGCAAGGCCGCCACCGGCACTTCCAGGAACTTGCCCAGCAGATCCAGCAGCGCCGCCTCCAGCGCGGTCACCGCGTGCACGGCGATGCGCAGGTCGAAGGTCTGCAGGCCGCGACCGCCGGCGTCGCGCCCGGCGAAGGCCACGCGCGCCCGGTTCAGGACCGCCTGCCAGTTGCCCACCGACTGGCCCAGCACCAGGCTGCGCGCGTCTTCCAGCGTCTGGCGAATGCCCTCGCCGCCCGGCACTTCGCCCACGCCGGTGTTGCCGGCGCTGTCGGTGAGGATGACGATGTTGCGGGTGAAGTAAGGCCCGTGCGCGCCGGAGAGGTTGAGCAGCATGCTGTCATGTCCGGCCACCGGGATCACGCGCATGTCGGTGATCCTGGGGGCGCCTCTGGCGATCTGGGCCTGGGTTGCGGTCTGGGTGCTGCTCATCGCTGTGCTCCTGTGCTTGCGTTATGTGCTGTCTGCGGCCGCCCCGATGGACGCAGGCCGCCGGTCTCTGTCGTTCGGCGTGAATCTTTTCGCCGGTAATTTGGTAGCGGTACCAAATCGATTTTTGATGATGGTAGCGGTACCAATTTTAAGTGTCAATAGTTGATTTTCAGCATCGAGATCAGGAGAAGGAAACCCGGCAAGGCTGCGGCAGACCGCCGCGCCGGGTCAGATCAGCGCGTAAGCCGCCACTGTCGCGGCCGCCAGGTCGATGGCCAGCACCAGCGCCCCGCCCAGCCGGCGCTGCATGAAGGCGCCCAGCGCCCAGAAACCGGCCAGCAACGCGGCGCTGGCGACCAGCAGGCGCAGGTAGGACTGTTCGTCGGCGATCCACAGCAAGGCCGAGGCCGCCATCAGCAGCAGCAGGAACTGCAGCGCCGCCAGCACATTGGCCGTGCGCGGCAGCTGCACGTCGTAGCGGCGTCGCGCGGCATCCAGGTCGAACGGGGGATAGGGCGCCATGCCCGCCGGACGCCAGCCCGGCGGCTTGAACCAGATCTTCAGGCGGTCCTGCCAACGCGGCATCTGCGCGGCCGCATGCGCCAGCTGCCAGTAGCCGGAAAAAATCGCCCACAGCGGATCCCAGCTGTTCAACGGGGTGCGGGTGCCGTAGACCACGGCTTCCTTTTCTTCGGCAAAGGTGCCGAACATGCGATCCCAGATGACCAGCATGCCGCCGTAGTTCTTGTCGAGATACTGGTCGTTCACCGCATGGTGCACGCGGTGGTTGGAGGGCGAGGAAAACACGCGGTCGAACCAGCCCAGCTTGCCGATGTGCTCGGTGTGGATCCAGAACTGGTAGACCAGCACCACCAGCCCGGCGATGCCGAACTGTTCGGGCTCCACGCCGAGAATGGCCATCGGCAGGTAGAAGATCCAGCCCAGCAAAGCCACGGTGCTCTCCTGGCGCAGCGCTGTGGACAAGTTGAAATCCTGGCTCTGGTGATGCACCGCATGCGCGGCCCAGCCCAGCGCGTTCTCATGGCCGAAGCGATGCAGCCAGTAGTCGAAGAAGTCGAACATCACGATGGCCGCGATCCAGCCCAGCGCCCCCTGCCAGAAACGCGCCGCCGGAAAGACGGCGAAGGCGCGATAGGCGATCGAATACAACCCTACCTGGAACAACTGCGTCACCAGCGCCACCAGCTGGCTGATCACGCCCTGCGACAGGCTGCTCACGGCGTCGGCGAAGCGATAGGTGTTGCGCCGGCGCAGGTAGCCATAGGCGAACTCCGCGGCAATGAGCAGCAGGAAGACCGGGATGACGCAGACGATGATCTTTTCCATGGCACGGCGGGAGGGATGAAGCGTAATCCGCCATTATGCCGCGATGCAGCAAATGCCGCCTGACAGCGGCCTGACTTGTGCCAGCAAAACGACGCCGCTGTGGAAAAGTGGAAAAAGAAAGTAAAGAAGCTCAGGCGCTCTCGCGCCGGATGATGGAAAAGCCGACGTCGACGATGCGCTCGGCGACCTCGATGCCGGCGGCGCGGTCGATGATGAAGCGCGCCGCGCGCTGGCCGATGCCGGTGCCGTCGATGCGCACCGTGGTCAGCTGCGGCTGCAGGTCGCGCGAAAATTCCAGGTCGCCGAAACCGACCACGGCGAGCTGCTCGGGAATGCGGATGCCGCGGCTCTGCGCTTCGATCATCACGCCCAGCGCCAGCAGGTCGGAGCTGCAGAAGATGGCGTCGGTCCCGGGCTGCCGCTCCAGCAGGTCGGCCAGGCCCTTGCGGCCCTGTCCCAGCGTGGTCGGCGCGGTGACGTGATGCATCGCCACGTCGGCGCCGGCGGCCATGCCCAATGCGGCGGACTCCTGCGCGAAGGAATCCATGCGGCGACGGCTGCGCTCGTCGCGCCCGCCCACCACGGCAACCACCTTGCGGCCGGCGGCATGCAGGTAGCGCGCCACCTCGCGGCCGATGTTCTCGTGCGAGAAGCCGACCAGCATGTCGATCGGCGTGGGCGTCAGGTCCCAGGTCTCGACCACCGGTATGCCGCTGGCCAGCAGCCGCTTGCGCGCCTCGGCCGAGCGCATGATCCCGGTCAGCACCACGCCGTCGGGACGGCGGCCGATGATGGCTTCCAGCAGCGCATCCTCGCGCGAATTCTCATAGCCGCTCTGGCCCAGCATGACCTGGTAGCCGGCCGCGGCCAGCGTTTCGGTCAGGGTGTGGACGATCTCCTGGAACACCGGGCCGATCACGGTCGGCACCACCACCGCCACCAGCCGGCTCTTGTTGGACGCCAGGCCGCCGGCCAGCAGGTTGGGCACGTAACCGGTGCGCTCCACCGCATCCCTCACCTTCTGCAGCACCTTGGGCGACACCGCCGAGGGCGTATTGAGCGCGCGCGAAGCGGTGATCGGCGCCACCCCGGCCAGTTGCGCGACGTCGCGCAGCGTGATGCCGCCGGCGCTCTTGCGACTGCCCCGGCGGCGCGGCTCGGCGCCGTCCTCGGGGTTGTCGGCGCGGGATTCTTGAGGGGTGGGAGGGATGTGCGGTGGCATGCGCGCATTCTAGCATCGCCGTTGGTAGCGTTACCAAAAGGACAAGCATCCGGGCTGCCCCTGTGCGGCTCGCTTGTTCGTCATTCTTGATCCGGGATCAAGAATGTTTTGCACTACCCCGGGTTTTTGCAAAGACGGGATTGCGCAATACTGCAAGCCTGTCTCCGCGATGCGGATGCACGCGGATCGCACCGATCCTCCGCGGCCGGGTCTATCGACTCCAAGCCGCGCCAACCCGAAAAGGACATCCATGAATACCCACACCCTCCCCGCCTTCGGCCTGGGCACCTTCCGCCTGAAGGACCAGCAGGTCATCGACTCCGTCACTACCGGCCTGGAGCTGGGCTACCGCCACATTGACACCGCCCAGATCTACGGCAACGAGGCCGAGGTCGGCCAGGCCATCGCCGACAGCGGCGTCGCGCGCGATGAGCTGTTCGTCACCACCAAAGTCTGGACCGAGAACCTGGGCCGGGACAAGCTCATCCCCAGCCTGAAGGAGAGCCTGCAAAAACTGCGCATGGAGCAGGTCGACTTGGCGCTGATCCACTGGCCCTCGCCCAACGACGAACTGCCGGTGGCCGACTACCTGCAGGCGCTGGCCGAGGCAAAGCAGCAAGGCCTGGCGCGCGCAATCGGCATCTCCAACTTCACCGTCGCCCACATGCAGCAGGCGATCGCCGCCATCGGCGCCGCCGAGATCGCCACCAACCAGGTCGAGATCCATCCCTTCCTGCAGAACCGTAAAGTGGTCGAGTTCGCCCGCGCCAACGGCATCCACCTGACCGCCTACATGCCGCTGGCCTACGGCAAGGTGATGCAGGATGCGACGCTGCTGGAGATCGCCGCCAAGCACGGCGTATCGGCCGCGCAGGTGGCGCTGGCCTGGTCGCTGCAACAGGGCTTCACGGTGATTCCGTCGTCCACCAGGCGCGAGAACCTCGCGGCCAACCTGGAAGCGGTCAAGATCAGGCTGTCGGACGCGGAGATGAGCGCCATTGCCACGCTGGAGCGCGGCGAGCGACTGGCCAATCCGGGATTCGCGCCCAAGTGGGATTGAGGCGCGTGCGCAGGTCCATGGAACACGGCCGGACATCAAGCGCGATTCGATCCGGCCTCGACGCCATCGCCCCTCTTCCCGGCACAGACCGGGGCGCGGGGGCTGGCGTCGTGCCTCGCGACACGATGAACGACGCCGGCCCCTGACCTTGCTCAGGACGACGGCGCAGCCCGGGACTGCAGCGGACGATGTTGGGTCCGCTGCCGGGCTCGCTGCGCCGGGCGGCTTACTTCGCCTTACCCTCTTTCATCCACTCCTCCAGCGCCGCCCTGCCGGTGCCGCTGAAGTCGGTAAACACCCCATCCACACCCGCATCGAAGAAGGCCTTGTACTCGGCCTTGGGATCGCCCTTGTAGGTGGCCGTCAGGCGCGCCGGCTCGTCGCGGAAGGTGAACGGATGCACGAACAGACCGAGGCGGTGCGCGTCGGCCACCAGCGAGGTCGGCGCCATGTTGGACGCCTGGCTCAGCGACTTCACCGGGTTGCCCGCCGCATCGGTGCCCTGGGCCGGGATGATGTAGACCTTCCACGGCCCGATGCCGTCGGCGTAGGTCTTGATCTCGGCCAGCCCCTGTGGCGTGGCCATGGCGGCGAAGGTGCGCGGGTCGCCGTGTTGCAGCCACGAATACGGCTTGGCGGTGTCGGGCGAACCGAAGGTCAGCGTACCGGTCCTGAAGTCGATGCCGTCGCCGTCCATCAGTTGTACGGCCCGGGTCTTCAGTCCCAGGCGGCGCATCATCTTCAGGCTCTCCGGTTCGAACGACTGCACGATGATCGGTGCGTCGTTGCTGTTCCAGCCCTCCTTGTCGATGATGGCCAGCAGTTTTTCTTCCAGCGGCACGCCCAGCAGGCGCTGGAAGATCGGATTCTTGGTCTCGGGGTAGACCAGCAGCTTGCGGCCCGGGTTGGCGGCACGCGTGGCCTTGGCCAGGTCGACCACTTCCTGGAAGGTGGCCAGCGGATACTTGCCGTCGTACTGGTGACTGCGGGTGGCGACGGGCTGCTTCACGCGCAGGGTCTTGAGCTCGGCGGCGGTGAAGTCGCTGATGTACCAGTCCGCCGGCACCTTCACGCCGTCCACCGTACGCTCCTTCTTGCGGGAGGCGAATTCGGGATGGCTGGCCACATCGGTGGTGTCGCTCAGGAAGGGGTTGTGGCAGACGAACAGCACGCCGTCGCTGGAGGACATCAGGTCCATCTCCAGGGCGTCGGTGCCGGCGGCGATGGCCGCCTCATAGCCAGCGATGACTTCCTCCGGATACAGGCCCGGCAGGCCGCGGTGGCCGATGATCATGGGCGGCTTGCCATCCAGCGTACGGGCGCCGGCGGAGCCGCCCTGCGGCGCGGCGCATCCGGCCAGCAGCGCGGCGGCGGCAATCAGTGAAAGCGACAAGGCGGTCGGTTTGATGTTCATGCTTCCTTTTCCTTCGCAATGGGGGGATGACAGTCCCCGGACCGATGGGGCGGAATGCCCGGGGCTTGATGGCGCGGTTTTTCTGCGTCAAAAGTAGAGCGCACTTGTATGACCCCGCTATGACCGCAATCTGACCGCGACGATCCCGCGCGCGGGCAAAGAAAAAGCCCGGCACGTGCCGGGCTTTTTGCCAGGTGAGGCAGATCGGAAGGTTCAGGCCGCCGCCGGCAGCGGCGCGCCCTTGTTGCCCTTGATGCGCAGCACCAGCACCGCGCCCACCAGGCAGGCCACGCCCATCATGATCGACGACAGCGTGTAGTTGCCCAGCGTGGCGCGCATGTAGCCGGCGACCGTGGTGGCGGTGGCGGCGCCCAGCTGGTGGCCGGCGACGATCCAGCCGAACACGATGGGCGCGGCCAGGCGGCCGAAGACGTCGTTGGCCAGGCGCACGGTGGGCGGCACGGTGGCGATCCAGTCCAGCCCGTAGAAGATGGCGAAGATGGCCAGGCCGTAGTACTGCAGGCCGAAGGCATACGGCAGGAAGATCAGCGCGATGCCGCGCAGGCCGTAGTACCAGAACAGCAGCACGCGCGGGTTGTAGCGGTCCGACAGCCAGCCCGACAGCGTGGTGCCGACCAGGTCGAGCATGCCCATGGCGGCCAGGATGGAGGCGCCGCCGACTTCGTTGATGCCGTAGTCGTTGCACATGGCGATGAACTGGGTGCCGATGTAGCCGTTGGTGGACAGGCCGCAGACGAAGAAGCTGGCGAACAGCAGCCAGAAGTCCGGCATGCGCACCGACGTGCGCAGCGCGTCGAAGGCGATGGCCAGCGGGTTCTTCTTGGTCAGGCCTTCATCCTTGATGTCGGCGGTCTGGCCGTACATCTTCTTGCCGATGGCGGCCGGGCTCTCCGGCAGCAGCAGCCACACCAGGGGAATGGCCAGCAGCGCCACGGCCGAGACCAGGAAGGCCACCGAGCGCCAGCCGTAGGCGCCGACCATGGACGCCATCAGCGGCAGGAACACCATCTGGCCGGTGGCCGCGCTGGCGGTCAGCAAACCCATGGCGAAACCGCGGCGCGCCTCGAACCAGCGGCTGACGATGGTCGCGCCCAGCGTGTTGGCGGCCACGCCCGTGCCGGCGCCGACCAGAAGCCCCCACGACAGCAGCATGTGCCAGGGCATGTGCATCAGCGTGGACAGCGCGGTGCCGCTGGCCAGCAGCGCCAGCGCCACCAGCACCACGCGGCGGATGCCGAAGCGCTGCATGGCGGCGGCCGAGAACGGGCCGATCAGGCCATAGAGCGCGATGTTGACCGAAATGACGACCGAGATCGTGGAGCGGTTCCAGCCGAATTCCTGCTCGAGCGGCAGGATCATGACCGAGGGAGTGGCGCGGATGCCTGCCGAACACAGCAGGACGAGGAAGATCACGCCGACCACGATCCACGCATAGTGGAAGCGCGGCGCGACGGTATTGGCGAGCGATTGGGTGAGCTTGTTCATTGCATGCCTGGTGGAGAGATTGGGTGGGTGTGCGTTTTTCTTCTGGGTATTGCGGCCCGTCTGCGCGGACCTGTCGGATTCAGATTTCCTGCAATTTGGCGTAGGCGTCGTTGATCATGTCGGTCAGTTCGCGCGACAGGCCCGCGCCCAGCTGGCGGTCGATCTCGTCCTGCGCGCGGCGCCAGTTGGGACGCGCCTGCTCGAGCTTCTTGCGACCGGCCTTGCTCAGCTGCAGCGCGAAGGAGCGCTTGTCCAGCTGCGAGTCCTCCGGCAGGTCGACCGTCTCGATCCAGCCGGCGCCGATGAGCGGCTTGAGCGCACGGCTCAGCGTGCTGCGGTCCATGCCCATGTCGGCGGCCAGTTCAATGTTGGCCACCGGCCCGCTGCGGCCGATGCGGCTGATCAGCGAGTACTGCGTGATGGTCAGCTCGTTGGGCTGCAGATGATGGTCATAGATGACCGTCATCCGGCGCGTCAGGCGACGCAGCGGCGAACAGGAGCAGATGTCGTTGCTCATGAAGTATCCCGGTTGGTGTTGCGATTGGTGCTCATCCAAATTAATGCATATGCATCGATGCATGTGCATAATATTTATCGCCACAGCCGATGTCAAGCCGGAAGCACCCTTCCCGTTGCTCGACGATATGAATCCGCAACAGCTGCCCGTGCAGGAACAGGAACAAGGTCCGGCAAGCCGCCCGCTGCGCCACGGCCTTGATCGCGTCGGGCACCGCGGATCAGTGGGCTTGCCTTATCGACATCACTATTCAGTCCAATGACTTTTCGTGGATATTGCACATCGCGATTATTCCAATATATAGTGAGAACCATTCGCATTTAAGGCGAGCTGCCGCTTGCTGGTCCGAAATGGAAACCACCATGTCCAACGCTGACGCGAGACAACAGATAGGCGTGCTCTATACCGAGCACCACAGCTGGCTGGCAAGCTGGCTCAGCCATAAGCTGCACTGCAAGAACCTTGGCGCCGACCTCGCACACGACACGTTCCTGCGCATCCTCGGCAGCCGCCTCCCTGCCGATCTGCGTGAACCGCGCGCCTACCTCACGACCATCGCCAAAGGCCTCCTCAACAGCCATCTGCGCCGCAAGAAGCTTGAAGAAGCCTACCTGGACGCACTGGCGGCGATACCGGAGCCGGTCCAGCCGTCGGCCGAAGAGCGCCTGGTGGTCCTGGAAACGCTAGGAGAAATCGACCGCATCCTCGACAGCCTGCCGGCCAAGGCCAGGCAGGTGTTCTTGCTGGCCCAGCTCGACGGCTTGCCCTACGCGGATATCTGCGCCCTGCTCGACATATCATTGAGCACCGTCAAGCGGCACATGGTGCTGGCCTTCCGCCATTGCCTGGCGGCGCTCTAGTGGAACGGATCGCACCGGGCGCGGCGCACGGCGACACCGCCATTCCCGACGAAATCCTGACCGAAGCCGCAACCTGGCTCATGGAGCTGCACGAAGGGCCGCTCGGCCCCGGCCAGCGGATCCGGTTCGCGCAATGGCGGCAACGCAGTCCGGCGCATGAACGCGCATGGGAGAAGGCCGCCGTGCTGCTGGAGAAATTCAACACGCTGCCGCCTCCGGGCGCCGTGGCGCTCAAGAAAATCTCCGCGCCTGAGCGGCGCAAGGCCATCAAGATGCTGGCGGCGGCATTGGCCATCGGCCCTGCGGCATGGATCGCTTATCGCGCGGCGCCCTGGAGCGATCCGGCCGGGCACTACCGCACCGCCGTGGGGGAACGCCGGGAGCTCGTTCTCGATGACGGCTCGCGCGTCAACCTCAATACCGATACCCGCATCGAAGTCGCCTTCAGCGCCTCGGAGCGCAGGATCAGGCTGCAGCGCGGCGAAGTCATGATCACCACCGCCAAGGATCGCCTGCAACAACCGCGCCCCTTCCTGGTCACGGTCGAGGAAGGCCGGATCCGCGCCCTGGGAACCCGTTTCACCGTGCAGCAGCTGGATCGCAGCAGCCGCGTCGCCGTGTTCGAAGGGGCGGTTGAAATCAGCCCCGCCGGCATGCCGTCGGCCGCAACAGTGATGCCTGCCGGCATGCAGACCACCTTCACCCGCACCCAGGTCGCCCCCCCGTCTTCCTGCGACGACGCCGCCGCCGCGTGGACCTCGGGCATGCTGATGGCCGACCGCATGCCGATGGAGCGATTCATCGCCGAGCTCGGCCGCTATCGCAGCGGCACGCTGCAAATCGACTCCCGCGTCGCCGCCTTGCCGGTCTCGGGCGTCTTTCCCGTCAACGACACCGGCCTTACGCTGGCCTTGCTGGAACAGACCATGCCGGTGCGTATGCAATATTTCACCCGCTACTGGGTAAAAGTGGTGCCTCGATAAAAAAACTGATCCGGGTGAGCCATTTTCGATTTTCGTGCGGCATCTCAGATAAGAACAACAAATCTGATCATCGAAAGGCGCTTCATGAACTCTCATCAGAACAACACCCGCACCCCGGGAAGAGGCTCTCCACGCCAGCCGGCACCTGCGGCGGCGCTCAGGCAATCGGCCTTGTCGATGGCGCTGACATGCGCCTTCGCCGCGCTCGCATGCGCATCGCTCGGCTACACTCCCGCCGCACGCGCGGCCGAGACCGCCGGGGTACTGCAATACAACATCCCCGCCGGCCCGCTCAGCCGTTCCCTGTCCGGCTTTGCGGCACGCGCCGGCGTGCCGTTGTCGTTCGACGGCGCCCTGCTGGAGGGCAAAACCAGCAAGGGACTGGACGGCAATTTTTCCGTCGCCGACGGCTTTGCCCGGCTACTGGAAGGCAGCGGCCTCCAGGCCCGGCAATTGCCCGGCGGCGGCTTCACCATCGACGCGCTCCCTGCGGCAGGCGGCGGCCAAGCCGGCACCCCTACGCCGCAATTGCAAGCCATCGAAGTCAGCGCGCAACGCACCAACAGCAAGCTGATCCGCCCGACACGCCAAAGCACCAGCGTCGAGCGCGAAGAACTCAATGAACTGCGCCAGGCCTCGGACAGCCTGGCAACCCTCCTCAGCAAGGTCGTGCCGGGCATGGCCGACTCCAGCCGTACCATCACCGACTACGGCCAGACGCTGCGCGGCCGCAATACCCTGGTATTGGTCGATGGCATACCGCTCAATACCAACCGCGATTCGGCGCGCAACATGGCGACCCTGAACATGACCAGCATCGACAAGGTCGAAGTTCTGCGCGGCAGCAGCGCCATCTACGGCGCCGGCGCCAGCGGCGGCATCATTGCCGTGACCACGCGCCCCGCAGGCGGCGCGCCGTTCGCCGAGACCACCTTTTCGCTGAGGTCGGCGCTGTCGCGACTGGGAAGCGATGGCCTGGGCGGCGAGGTCAACCATTTCATGTCCGGTTCCAGCGGCGTGGTCGACTACGCCGTCAACCTCGGCCTGCAGCATATCGGCGGATCCTTTGACGGCAAGGGCAACCGGATAGCACCGGAACCCAGCCAGGGCGACCTGTTCGACAGCAACAACTACACCTTCGGCGGCAAGCTCGGGTTTCGCATCGACCGCAACCAGCGCCTGCAATTTTCAGCGAGCCGATATGTCGCCGAACAGGACAGCAGCTACGGCTCGGATCCTTCAGTGTCCAGACTGGCGGCGGGTTCCGCCGTCGCGTTGCCGGTCGATGGCCTGCAGCTGGAAAACCAGAACCAGATCAAGAACACCCTGCTGAGCGTCGACTACCAGAACCAGGATTTTCTCGGCAGCGCACTGTCGACGCAGCTCTACTATCGCGATTACTTCACCCGGTTTACCCCCTTCGACGCACGCGCGGTCTCCACGCGCGGCAACAACGTCGACCAGGTCATGCAGAACTCCAAGGTATTCGGCGGCCGTGCCACGCTGAACACGCCACTGGCGGAGAACACCAAGCTGCTGTGGGGCGTCGACTTCAATCAGGAACGCAGCGACATGCCTGACGACATCTTCAATGCGGCGGCCTACGATGCCAGCGGCGGGACGGTTTTCCAGAGGACAGGTACGCTGATGTACATGCCGCCGCTGACCACGCGCACGATCGGCGCCTTCGGACAGTTGCAGCACAAGCTCAATGCGCAATGGGCATTCGAAGGCGGCCTGCGCTACGAACGCGCCAATGCCAGCTACGACAACTTCACGCCGTTGTCGCAGATACGCGCCGCCAGCCCGCAGCAGGTCAAGGGCGGATCGGTCGCCTACGGCGCCTGGCTGGCCAATCTCGGCGCGGTATTCAAGCCGGTCGCGGGCCATGAGATCTACACGTCGTTCAGCCAGGGCTTCCAGCTGCCTGATATCGGGCTGCAGATCCGCAACGCCACGCCCGCCTTCAACATTTCCTCGTCCTCGCTTGAACCGGTCAAGACCAACAACTACGAGCTCGGCTGGCGCGGCGCCTTCGGCAATACGCTTGGCACGCTGGCGCTGTTCTACACCACGTCGAAACTGGGCGACGTCCAGAGCTTCAACAATGGCCTGATCCTGACGCGAACGGAAGAAAAGATCGCCGGCGTCGAGGCCGGCGCGGATTACCTGCCCGATGACTCCGCATGGGGCGGCGGCGGTACGTTCACCATGATGTGGGGACGCGAGACGCCGCAAGGCAGCAGCAATGACCAGATCATGACCGGCTACCGCATCCCGCCGATGAAGATCACCGCCTACGTGCAATACAAGCCGGGCGGCAATTGGAGCAACCGCCTGCAGGCAACCTACTTCGCTTCGCGCGACTACCGGCTCAACGGGCAAACCGGATTTGGTCGCCGCGAGGTGGGCAGCTACACCACGCTCGACCTGGTCAGCCGCTACCAGCTGACACCCAAGGACACCATCACCCTGGGCATCGAGAACCTGCTCAATCGCTACTACCTGCCGGCCTACAGCCAGCTCATGCGCAACAGCAACAACACCAGCCGCCTGCCCGGCACGGGCGCCGTCCTCAACCTCAGCTACAGCCATCGCTGGTAAGCCTGGCAACACCCGCACCACGCGCAGGACGTCGCAGTTTTCGCGACGAGTAGTCGATGAAGAAAGCGGCAATGCACGGCAGGACCGGCAACGGTCCTGTCCCGCCTCCCGATGGTTCCGGCCCTTGAAGCACAACCGAGATTTAGGGAGTCATCTCGCATCAAATAGTTAATAAGAATCACTTAGATTTTTATTAACTAAACTATGAAAGGAAATCCCATGATTCTTCAAAGCCTGTTGGAGCAGGTCGGTGATACCCCGATCGTCCAACTCTCCCGCATGTTCCGGCATTCACGCCATCAGGTATTTGCCAAGCTGGAGTTGCTCAATCCCGCCGGCAGCGTCAAGGATAGGCCGGCACGCTACATCATCGAACGGGGCCTGGCCGACGGATCGATCCAGCCGGGCGCGCATATCGTCGAGAGCTCCTCCGGCAACCTGGCGATCGCACTGGCCATGGTCTGCCGTATCCACGGTCTGGCGTTCACCGCCGTAGTCGATCCGAACATCTCTGCGGCCAACCTGAAGATCATCCGCTGTTACGGCGCCGGCATCCAGATGGTCTCCGAAAAGGATAGCCAGGGTGGCTATCTGGAGACCCGTATTCAACGCGTCAAGCAACTGCTGCAGGAGGACCCGCAAGCGGTATGGATCAATCAGTATGCCAACGAGCGCAACTGGCAAAGCCATTACTACGGCGAAGGTCAGGAAATCCTGCATCAGATGGAACATGCGCCCGACTATCTCGTGCTGGGCGTAAGCACGTCCGGCACTTTGCACGGCATCACCCGACGATTGAAGGAGAAATGGCCCGCCCTGCAAGTGATCGCCGTCGACGCGGTAGGCTCGGTACTCTTCGGCACGCCGTCCGCTCCGCGTGCATTGCCGGGCATCGGCGCCAGCCGCGTTCCTGAACTGCTTAAACGCGATGAGATCGACGACTGCATCCACATCGATGATTACGAATCGGCCATCGCGTGTCGTCAGCTGGTCGCGCAAGAAGGCATTTTTGCCGGCGGCTCTTCCGGCTCCGTCATAGCCGCCATCCAACGTCTTTCTTCGACTATCCAGCATCCGGCGCGCATCCTCACGGTCCTGCCCGACCGTGGCGACCGCTATCTCGACACCGTCTACGACGACGCCTGGCTGCAGCGCATGCACCAGCGCCATCAGCAACGGTCACAGGTGGCGACATCGCCCCTTCCTCACCCCCACGATCTTTCCTTGATTGGATAACACCATGAACACTCCTTCACCTTCCCTGCTGTACCTGAGCCGCGCCGATCTCGCCTCACTGGGCGGCAGCCGCTCGCAACCTTATGTCGATGCCATCCGCGACGGCCTCGCCGCCCATGCGCGCGGTGAATACGTGCAACCGCTCAAGCCCTACCTGCGTTGGTCCGGGGCAGATCATATCGCCGATCGCATCATCGCCATGCCGTGTTACGTCGGCGGACGCCAGCCGATAGCGGGACTGAAATGGATCGGCAGTCGCCAGCACAACCCATCCAGCTTTGGCATGGAACGAGCCAGCGCAGTCATCGTGCTCAACGATGCCAAGACCAATTATCCGATCGCGCTCATGGAAGGCGGCCTGATCAGCGGCATGCGCACGGCGGCAATCACAGCCGTGGCGACCCGTCATCTGGCGCGTTCGGGGTTCACCGATATCGCCTGCATCGGTTGCGGGCCGATTGCCAATATGCAAATCCAGTCGCTGCTGGAACAGTTCCCCAACATCTCCACGGTGCACCTTTTCGATCTTTCGCGGGCATCCGTCGATGCGACGGTGCAGCGCTGGTCGGCACAATATCCGGCTGTGCAGTTCGTGACCGCGCCATCAGCCGAAGCGGCTGTCCGGCCGGCTGACGTCGTCGTCACGGCCACCGTTGCCGACGCACCTTATCTGCCCTACAGCTGGCTCAAACCCGGCTCTTTCGTCAGTAATGTATCGATCATGGACGTGCACAAGGATGTCTATGAGAAAGCCGACAAGGTCATCGTCGATGACTGGGACCAATCCAACCGAGAGAAAAAAATCATCAACCAGCTGGTGCTCGAAGGCCGCTTCAGCCGAGCGCAGCTGCATGCCCAGCTTGGCGAAATCGTTATCGGCGAACGCCCGGGGCGCGAGAAGGACGATGAGATCATCCTGCTCAATCCGATGGGGATGGCCCTCGACGACCTGGTCTGCGCTCGCCATTTCTATCAGCTCGCCCTGGCGCAAAAAGTCGGCACTTCCCTGCCGCTCTATGGGTGATGTGGATGCCGATGACGATCCCACTCAGGAACACGCCGGCACCGCTCCTCTCAGAGACGCCTTTCCCGGCATTCAATACCGCCTTGCTGCAGGACTTGATCGATGCCCTGTGGCTTGAACAGCTATACGGTTTCCGCGAGCATTGCAAGCTCTCGCCGGGCAACGGCGCGGCGAATACCCCGCACGTTCTCGCCATTCAGCTTGACGGGCGCCGCTGTCTGCAATTCTCGGGCAGGAAGCTCGATGGAATGCGCCCATTCCGAGTGGCGCAGGAAGCGCCGACGTTGCTCACGCAGGACGGACAAACGCGCAGACTTACGGCAGAAGACGCCGTCGCACATTTGCAGGATGCGGCATGGTGGCGCGACAAATCCGGCCGTTTCCGACATTTCTTCCTTCTGTCGCAACAACAGGCCGGCGCGATGGCATCGACGGAAACAGCCATCGTGGAAGCGCTCCGGCAAGATGATGGTGAACTGTTGCATTGGGAGCGCCTGAGCTGCCTCAAGGATCGTCCGTTTCATCCCCTCTCGCGCGCCAAGGATTGGGAAGGTGACGACGACGTCGGGCGCTACCTGCCCAATGCAATGCGTCCCTTCTCCCTTTCATGGATCGCCGTGCGGCGCCAGCTCGTGCGTGGTGCCTCACAGGCGGACAATGGCGACCAGCCGCTGGCCGACGCCCTGCTCGACCGCGCGTCGAGGGAACAGCTGAATCGCGCCGCCCAGGCCATGCAGCTGGACGATGACTCCTGGTTATGGATGCCGGTCCATCCCTGGCAATGGCACTGGCTGCACATCCGGCGAGCCGAGATCGCCGGCCAATGCATCTTGCTGGGCAGTTTCGGGGAAGCATCGCCTACCGCGTCGTTACGCTCGCTCGTCATCTCGGGATGCAGCGACGTACATCTGAAACTGTCCCTCTCCGTCAACACGCTGGGGGCGATACGCACCATGCCGCCACGTTATCTGCTCAATGCCGTCTGCGCCTCCGCGCTCCTTGAGAAGCTGAGGCAAGACGATCCATGGCTTGCCCGCCATATGCTCTTGTGCGACGAAACACGCTGGTGGGCCGTCAACACCGACGCCTCCACGGAAGAGCATGCCGGCCTGATTCGCGACCCCGGCGAACTGGCTTGCCTGATCCGACGCTATCCGACCTCCCCTGGAAGAGTCCTGATCCCGATGTCCGCACTGCCGGTGTGCCTTGAAGATGGTTCGCTGCCGGCCTTCGACTACCTTGCCGCCAATATCGCGAGCGGCACGGGGGACGACAGGAGCGAGACCGATTGGCGCCTGTTCGGCGCTATCGCCGCAATGGTCGTCGGAATCGGCCTGCGCTGCATCGCCAAGGGTGTCATGCCCGAAATGCATGGACAGAACTTGCTGCTGGCATGCAACGGAGCACAAATCGAAGCGATTGTGCTGCGCGATCACGACACCCTGCGCATCTGCCCACCCAGCCTGCGAAAAAATGGCCTCGCCGTTCCGGCCTACCTCATCGATCGCAACACGCCCAACACTCTGGAGCTGGAGCGACTGGTCGACCTGCTGGCCTATTTTCAGACGCTGGCCGTCGAGGTCAACCTCTACGCGATACTCGCCGCGTTGGCTCTGCGCCATGGCGTACCTGAAAGCCATGGCTGGCGGATCGTCCGCAGGGAAATCACCTCGCTCCTGGAGGAGCTCGCCATAGCGACGGACGATGCCGCCCTGATCCACAGCAGCCTGCTGGAAGAGGAACGGTGGCCGTTCAAGCAGGTAATCGCCCCGCTGCTGGAGAGAGAGAACTTCGGAACCGGCATGCCCAGCAAGATGGGGAACATCGCCAACCCCCTGCTCGCGGTAGGAGGCTGAATGCGCAAACTCCGCTTGCCAGTCCTGGACCACAATCTTTCACTGCTCCTGATCTGCCAGGCCGTCACCACGCTGGGCATGATGACGGTGGTGCCGGTCATGCCGCTGTACATCGCATCGCTGTCACGATCCGGCGCAGCTCCTGATCCAGCCGCCGTACTGCTCTGGAGCAACCTGGCCCTGGCAGCGCCGGGCCTGGGCACGCTTTGCTGCGCGCCGCTGGCGGGACGCTTGTGCGAGCGCTTCGGCTATCGCCGGATGTTGCTGCTGTCCTTGCTTGCTTTCGTCGCCAGCATGCTGGCGATGGCCTTGAGCCAGGAAATGCTGATGTTCATCGCCGGCCGGCTCCTGCAAGGCATCAGCACCATCGGCCTGATACTGACCGTATTCATCGGCCGCATCAGCGAAAGCAGCACGCGCGGACGCAACTTCGGCCTGCAGGAAAGCGCCATCGCCGCCGGCTCCCTGCTCGGTCCCGTTGTTGGTGGCCTCATGCTGGATCACTGGTCGTTGCGCCCGATGCTGATGGCCAGCGCCGTGGTCACCGCCCTGGCCGGAGCGATGTTGTGGAGCCGCACCCGTGAACCGGCAAAGGCGGCAGAAAATGCAAATGCGGATACCGGTCCCGTGCCCGGCTTCCGCGGATTGCGCAGCATTCTCCATCACAGCGACCTCCGATGCTGGGCCCTCGCCGCCTGCCTTGCACAAGCTGCCGGCTTTGCCATGCTCACCGTATTCGCCCAGTTCATCCCGACGCGTTTCCCGGGGCTTGAGGCGCCTGCAAGCGCCATCGGCTCGCTTCACGCATTGGGCTGGCTGGCCACCATGCTGGCAGGACCGGCATGGGGACGCATCAATGACCGCGGCGATCCGCGACGCAACTTCCTGCTGGCGGCCGCCGGCTGCGCCGCATCCAGCGCATTGCTGATGGCGTGCGGACAATTGTGGATGGTTGCACTGATGCGCCTGCTCCAAGGCGCCTGCTACGCGGCATTGGCGCAATCCATGCTGCTGGCTTGCCTGCGCCAACTGCCGCCATCGGCCAATGGACATTTCACCGGCCTGAGCCGCAGCTTCATGGTCATGGGGCAATTGCTCGGCCCCTTGCTGGTCATCCTTTTCTCGCCGCTATTGGCGCCGCAACACCTGCCCTGGCTGGTATCCCTGCTGTTTATCTGCGCAGGCTTGCTGGTCTGGCAGCCCGGTCGCAGCGCTTCCCACTCCCAACAGATCTGAGGAGGACACTCATGTCTCATCCGATTCAACACGCTCACGGCATCGAGCGCCGCCTGGCTGAGCAATACATCAACACCTATTGCCGCGAGACCGCTTATCCTGATCCCCGTATAAGCGGCAGCGATGTGCCTGAAGCTTTGACGGCCGAAACGTACGCTGCCTGGCGCAGCGCAGGACTGGCGCCGTTTGTGATCGGTTTTCCGCTGCTCGGCGCCCGGATCGCCGGCGCATTCAGCTATTTCTCACCGATCGGCTACCACCGCCTCGCGGGAGAAATCTGGCTCGAACAGGCGGGCCGGTGGGCTCGCCTGGAAGACGCCGCCGTGCTGTCCGACCTGATTGCCGCTTCACTTGCTGCAAGCGCTGCTGCAACCAGCTGTGTGCAGGCAGGCAAACTGCGGCTGCAAGGCCTGATGCGCAACAGCATCGCCAAGGTCCGTCATTTTCACGCGATCGCGCCGCAAGCTGGTCGCCCGGCCTACATGAGATCTGAACAGGGCCTGCGCTTCGGTCACATTTTCCACGTCACCTCCAAGGCGTCGGACGGATTCGACGAGAAAGACCTGCAGGCCTATGCGCCGGAACTCGGCGCCTCGTTCCAGTTGCACTATTTCGCCGTGCGCTCGGATCTGCTGGAAATGCGTGCCCTTGAGCGCAAGGCGGTTCCCATCGACCCGGAAGCCATGCATTTTGCCGAAGCCCTGCTGAAAGAAGGCGAATATCGCCTGCTACCTTGCCACCCATGGCAGGCCCGATACCTTCTCGGTTTGGACGACGTCGCCATGCTCATACGTGACGGCGCCCTGATTTCACTGGGGCCTCTGGGAGAACGGGCCTGGCCGACTTCCTCCGTACGCACGGTCTGGCTGCCGCAACAAAATCTGTTCTTCAAGCTCGCCCTCAATATCCGCATCACCAACTTCGTGCGCAACAATCCCGACGATCACGTCGCCCGTGCACTCGACGCCAGTGCTGCATTGGGTATGTTGCCCGCACATCGGATACGCAATGCGCGCTTCCGCATCCTGCTGGAGATCGGCAGCGAGACACTGAAGGTCCCTGATACCGAACTGCGCGCCGCCTGCTCGGTTATCTATCGCCAGGCCATGACGCCGACGGAAGCCCAGGAAACCCACCTGGTCGCCGCCCTGCTGGAAGAGCCGGCGCAAGGAGAAATTCCCCTGCTGGCACTGCTGCGGCAAGCGGCCGGCGAGGCGATACCCGACGCCGATCTGGCACGCCGTTGGTGGCGACACTACCTCGACGTCACCTTGATTCCGATGCTTGAGTTATTCGCCGACTACGGCGTCAGCCTTGAAGCGCACCTGCAGAATTGTCTGGTGGAATTTCGCGATGGCTGGCCCAGTTGCGGCTATGCGCGCGACATGGAAGGCACATCGATCAGTCGTCAGCGATTCCCCTTCCCCGACCGGCTCGCAGCAACAAGCCCGGCGTTGTACGACGAAACGCAAGCCTGGCATCGATTCCAGTACTACGTACTGGTCAATCACATCGGTCATGTCGCGGCTTGCCTGGCTCGACTCGGATTGTCCGACGAGCGCGAGCTCTGGGATGATGCGGGCAGGCATCTTCAGACCTGCTCGACCGGCGCCGCACCGCTGGTCCAATCCCTGTTGCAGCAATCCGCACTGCCGGCCAAGGCAAACATGCTGAGCAGCTTCAATCAGCAGGGTGAGACGCCGTCCTGGATTTCCATTCCCAACCCGCTGAGGAAGTAAGCTCATGTCCCCCTTGACCTACCAAACGCTGCTCGATTCTCCCGCCTATGCCCAGGCGGGCCGGCGCGTGCTGCGCCAATTGCTCGAAGCGCTGTTATTTGAAAATGCACTGGCCGGCGTACAGGTCCGCGATGGGCAGATACATCTGGACGGCCTGGACCACGACGGCCGGGCCGTGACCTACCGCTGCGCCGCGCAGGCTACCGTCAGCTTCGGTCGCGTCCGCCTGCTCGATCCGCTCGTGCGTACCGATACCAACGGACGTGATCAGGAGGCCGGCGACCCGGCGCTGTTCCTGGCCGAGATCGCTCATCTTCTTCATGCAGACCCGCAACGCCTTCAACAATTCGCGACCGAACTTCTGTCGACGCAGATCAAGGATGCCCAAACCTTGCAGGCGCGAGGCAAGGAGCCGCTGCGCGATGCTCCCTATGACCGGATTGAGGCCCGCCTGACCGACAGCCATCCTTACCACCCCAGCTATAAATCGCGCCTGGGCTTCACTCTTTCCGACCAAGCCGCCTATGCACCAGAGATCACGGAGACCGTCCGCCCGCTGCTGCTGGGCGTGCTGCGCACGAAGGCGCGCGCGGCGTTCGGCGCCGGCATCCCTGCCGCAGATGAAAGTCGCCACCTCCTGCATGAGCGCGACTATGACCGGTTCTGCACAGAACTGGCGCGTCGCCATCTGTCTGCAGACGACTACCTGCCGTTACCGGTCCACCCCTGGCAATGGGACGAGATCATCGCGCCTGGATATCACCAGCCCCTGGCGGTCGGGGAGCTGCAGTTGCTGGGCATACTGGAGGAACAATACCTGCCGCAGCAATCGATTCGCACCCTCGGCAGCATGGCAGCTCCGCAGCGGCCCTCGCTCAAGCTGGCCATGAATCTGGTCAACACGTCGACCTCGCGCGTATTGGCGCCGCATACGGTGCAAAACGCCGCACCGATCAGCGACTGGTTAGCCGCCCTGGTCGGAACGACCGATTGGCCGCAGCCGATGAAGCCCCCGGTCATCCTGCGCGAAGTCGCGGGGGTCAGCTATACCTCCCGGGCTCCGGCTGCCGGCCACTACGGCGCGCTGTCGTGCATCTGGCGCGAAAGCATCCATCTGCATCTGGCCGCGCCTGAGCATGCCGTGCCGATGACGGCCCTGCTTCACATCGACGCCGACGGTCGCCCATTCATTGATCCGTGGATTAATCGTCACGGCATAGCGCGATGGCTGCAAACGCTGATCGAGCGGGCCTGGCTGCCGGTCCTGCATCTGCTGTGGACCCACGGCACCGCGCTGGAATCGCATGCGCAGAACATGCTGCTTCTGCACGTCGATGGCCTGCCGGAGCGGGTGGCGCTGAAGGACTTCCATGACGGCGTACGCTTCAGTACTGCGTTGCTCTCAGGACCACCACCCGCCTTGACGCCACCGCCACCCGAACATGCCAGGGTCAATCCGAACTCCTTCATCCACACGGACAATCCGGATGAATTGCGCGACTTTACCTTCGACGCGCTCTTCTTCGTCAACCTGGCAGAGCTGGCGTGGCTGTTTGAGCGTTGCTATGACTTTCCTCAGCACCGTTTCTGGCAGGTCGTGGCGCAAGTGCTGCGCGCGCACCAGCAGCGCCATCCCGAACAGGCGCCGCGCTTTGCGCTGTTCGATTGCTTCGCGCCACAAGTCGAGATCGAATTGCTGGCGAGCAGGCGCTTCCAGCCGGAAATCCGGCTGCGCACCCGCTCGGCCCCCAATCCGCTGTCACAAACGCCCCCGCAGGAATGCTCATGATGGCCCTCAAGAACCGGATCTCCCTGCCCTCGCCACTATTTGGGCTGTTTTGCTCGACACCGTCGCCGCTGACGGTGGAACTGATCGCGGCCGCCGGATACGACTTCACGATCATCGATCTGGAACATACGCTGATCTCGCCCGACCAGCTTGCCGTCATGCTCATGGCCGCACGCGCGTCCGGCATCTCCGCGCTGGTCAGGGTCGCCGCTCCTTATCAGGCTCTGCAGGCGCTGGACAACGGCGCCGAGGGCATCGTGTTCGCGCGCATCCGTTCGCCCGCGCAGGCGCTTGACGCGGTGCGCTCCTGCCACTACGCGCCGCTTGGACTGCGTGGGCTCAACAGCACATGGCATAGCGCTTACGGTCGCGACGATCTGGTCGAGACCATGCACGCCATGGCGCTGGAAACTCTGGTCATCGCCATGATCGAGGATCTTGAGGGCCTGGAACACGTGGATGCCATCGCCGGCGTGGACGGCATTGATGCCCTGATGGAAGGTGCGGCCGACCTGTCGCAATCGCTGGGCCTGCCTTGGCAAACCCGGCATCCGCGTGTGCGCGCCGGCGTCAGCGCCATACAGTCGGCTGCGGCCAGAAACGGCAAAGCGTTCTGCTGCCTGCCTCGGGCAAAGGAGGATTTCGACTGCGCCGTGGAACAGCAAGTCCGGCTGTTCATCCTCGGCGACGATCGAGGAATCACACGCCGTGCCATGAACAGCCACCTGGTACAACACAAGCCCTCCCTCCGCTAAGCAGACAAGAGCACACCACATGCGTGAACAATTGATATCCGACTACCTCCGGTCGATGCCGTCCCCCGCCTGCGCCTACCTGTACGACCTGCGCCACCTTCAGGAGCGAAGCCAACGGCTGCGCGGCGCGCTGCCGCCCCAATGCAAGCTTTTCTATGCCATCAAGGCCAACAGTGATGCCCCCATCCTCGACACGCTCAGACACAACCTGGACGGATTTGAAGTCGCTTCACTGGGAGAAATCGAGAAGGTCCGCGCCACGGATCACAAGACGCCCATCGTCTTCGGGGGGCCTGGCAAGACCGATGCCGAACTTGAAGGCGCTCTGAAACATAGCGTCATGCTGATTCACGTCGAGAGCGAACACCAACTGCGTCGGCTGAACTGGATTGCCGGTCGGCGCAGACAGGCCGCGCGCGTGCTGTTGCGGCTCAATCCGGCTGCCCTGCCAGGCGAAACCCGGGCCACTTTGCGCATGGGCGGACAGGCCACGCAGTTCGGCATCGACGAAGCGCAAATGCCGGAGATGATCGCGCTCAGTCAAAATCTGCCCAACATCCGCCTGGAGGGTCTGCACATTCATGCCCTTTCCAACAATCTGGATGCTGCAGACCATCTGGCCCTCGTGCGCCACTACCTCGAACTGGCCCAGGCGTGGGAACGCCGCTACGGGATCCGCTTTTCCTGGCTCAACGCCGGCGGCGGCATCGGCATCAACTATGCCGATCCGGCGACGCAATTCGCCTGGGACGGTTTTTGCGAGGGCCTGCACGCGCTATTGGAGCAATACCGGCCCGGATTCAAACTGATTTTCGAATGCGGGCGATACATCAGCGCAGACTGCGGCTGCTATGTCGCCGAAGTGATCGACATCAAGACCACGCATGGAAAAAATTTCGCCATTCTGCGCGGCGGCTCACACCATTTCCGCCTCCCATCATCATGGCAACACAATCATCCGTTCACGGTCTTCGACCGCGAGAGCTGGCATTACCCGTTCCCCCGCCCCGGGCTGACCGATGCTGACGTCACTGTTTGCGGAGAGCTCTGCACGCCCAAGGACACGCTGGCGCGCGATGTCCGTGTGGCGCGATTGCGCGCCGGCGACTGCCTGGTGTTTTCGCTCGCCGGGGCCTATGGGTGGCATATTTCGCACCATGATTTTCTCAGCCACCCTCATCCCGATCGGCGGTACTTCAACGGATGAGGATAACGTTCCCGCAGGCATCCGATAGGAGGGCGACCGAAAAATTCGACCACCCGCCAACCGGAGTACCGCAAGACGCAGGGCATGCGCCTCAGCGCACCGCCTCCTTGACCGCGCCGGACGGCGTGCGCGACTTGCGGCTCAGGTGCAGCAGGATGCTCACGCTGGCCAGCGACATCAGTACCATCGGCAGCAGCGCCATCGAATAGCTGCCGGTGGCGTCCTTCACCCAGCCGTAGACGTTGACCATCAGGCCGCCGCCGATCAGGTTGGAGACGGCGTTGATGCCGGCCAGGCCGGCTGCGGCCGAACCGGTGGCCAGCCAGCCGGTGGCCATGGCCCAGAACGGTCCCTTGAACGAATACGCTCCGATCAGCACCAGCGACAGCAGCATCACCACCGGCGCCAGCGTGTGAACCGCGGAGGCCAGCCCCATGCCCGCGCCGATCAGCAGCAGCGGGATGGCGGTGTGCCAGCGGCGCTCGCCGGTGCGGTCGGAGTGGCGGCCCCACCAGACCATCAGCACCGAGGCGATGGCATAGGGAATGGAATTGACCAGGCCGGTCTGGATCACGCTCAGCCCGAAGGATTTCAGCAGCTGCGGCTGCCAGACGTTGAGCACGGTGCCGGCGGCCGAGGCGCAGGAGCATACCAGCGCCATCCCCCACACATGCGGGCTGCTGAAGAGCTTCCACAGCGGCACATGGGCCTTGGCGCTGCGGGCGGCGGCTTCGCGGTTCATGGTGCGGGTCAGCCATTCGCGCTGCTGCGGGTTCAGCCATGCGGCATCCTCGGGCTTGTCGGTCAGGTAGAACAGGCAGACCACGCCCAGCAGCACGGTGGGCAGCCCTTCGATGACGAACAGCCAGTGCCAGCCGCGCATGCCGCCCACGCCGTCCATCTGCAACAGCAGCGCCGAGACCGGCGAAGCGATGAAGCTGGCGGCCGGGATCGCCACCATGAACAGCGCCACGATGCGCGCGCGATAGGCCGACGGCACCCAGTAGGTCAGGTACAGCACCACGCCGGGGAAGAAGCCGGCTTCGGCCGCGCCGAGGATGAAGCGCACGAAGTACAGCGAGTTGGGCCCCTGCACCAGCGCGGTACTGGCCGAGATCAGGCCCCAGGTGATCATGATGCGCGCCAGCCACCTGCGCGCGCCGAAGCGTTGCAGCGCCAGGTTGCTGGGCACCTCGAAGATGAAATAGGCGATGAAGAACAAACTGCCGGCAAAGCCGAACATCCTGGGCGACAGCCCGATGTCCTGGTTCATCTGCAGCGCGGCCATGCCGATGTTGCCGCGGTCGATGAAGGCGAACAGGTAGCAGACCATCAGGAAGGGCAACAGGCGCCAGGTCACCCTGCGCACCGTCTCCTGTTCCAGCTGCTTCTCGTCTGTGACGCTTGTCTGCATGTGTCTCTCTCTTGGAAGGATGGCCGCCGTCTGCCGCTCTGTCTGCGACGGCTGGCCGGTTGTCATTATGATCAATCAGGCCATTGCCTGCTCGGCCTCCAGCACCGCCAGCACGTTGTCGGCCGCGCCCGTGCCCATGGCGATGTAGGCATCCTCGGTGACGCCGCCGATATGCGGGCTGAGCACGACGTTGCCCACCTGCTGCAGCGGATGCGGAGCCGCGAAGGGTTCCTTCTCGAAGCTGTCCAGGCCGGCCGCGCGCAACTTGCCCGAGGCCAGCGCCGCGACCAGCGCCTGCTCGTCGACCAGGCCGCCGCGCGCGGTGTTGACCAGGATCGCGCCGTCCTTCATGCGCGCGATCGACTGCGCGTTGATCATGTGCCGGTTCTCGGCCGTCAGCGGGCAATGCAGCGACAGCACGTCGGCCTGCGCAAACACCGCGTCCAGGTCGGCCAGCTGCACGCCGGCCGGCGCCTCCTTCGCGTAGGGATCGTGGGCGATCACGCGCATGCCCAGCGACAGCGCCGTGGCCGCGACGCGGCGACCGATCGCGCCCAAGCCCACCAGGCCGATGGTGCGGCCCTGCAGCTCCAGGCTTTTGTGAGTGGACTTGTCCCAGTGCCCGGCGCGCATGCGGCCATCCAGGCCGACCACGTTCTTGGCGCAGGCGAACACCAGCGCCCAGGTGTGCTCGGCCACGGCCGGGGCATTGGCGCCGGCCGCCGCCTTGACGGCGATGCCGCGCTCCTGCGCGGCGCGGCTGTCGATGGTGTCGATGCCGGTGCCGTGCTTGGAAATCACGCGCAGCGCCTTGCTGGCGTCCATCACGCGGCCGGTCACGCCGCCGTAGCGTACGATGATGCCGACCGGCTGGTGCTGCGTCGACAGCGCCAGCAGGTCGTCCTCGGTCGGCTTGGCGCCGGCGAACACCAGCTCGTAATCGCGCAGGATCTCCACGGCCTGCGGCGCGAGATCGACGCCGGTGACCAGCACCACGCCCTTCTTGCCTGCCGCGCTCACAGCGTTTCTCCTTCGGCCAGCGCGCCGGCCTTGCGCAGCGCGCCGTCCAGCCAGCCCGGACGCAGCGGACCGCCGGTGCGGATCTCGGTCAGGCGCTTGGTCTCGTCCTGCACCTTCTTGGCGGCGGCGGCCAGCAGCGATGCGGCCTTCTCGCGCTCGACCACCACCACGCCGTCGGCGTCGGCCACGATCAGGTCGCCCGGCTGCACGCTGGTGCCGCCCACCGACACCGGCCAGTTCACGCGGCCGGCGATGTTCTTGGTCGGGCCGTTCGGGTTGGCGCCGACCGCATAGACCGGGAAACCGATCTCGCGGATCGCCTCGGTGTCGCGCACCGAACCGTAGATGACGATGCCGGCCAGGCCGATGGCCTTGCACTGCGACACCATGATCTCGCCCATCAGCGCGCAGGTCTCGTCACCCTTGCCGTCGATCACCAGCACGTCGCCGGGCCTGGCGATGGCCATGGCGGCGTGGATCATCAGGTTGTCGCCGGGGCGCACTTCCACCGTCAGCGCCGGGCCGGCGATGCGCATGCTGGGCGCCAGCGGCGCGATGCGGCTGCTCAGGGTGCCGCGCCGGCCGGCGACGTCGGCCAGGATGGAGGCGGCGAATTCCGACGCCTGGGCGACGATGCCGGCGTCGACGCGCTCGATGTCGCGGATGAGGTCTGGCTTGGTAGTGCTCATGGAAAAGGTCCTTTGCTGAAACGTTTGCAGGTTGGTTGATCTTGGGTGCGGCTCAGGCGTGCGAGTACATCGGCAGGCCGGGAACCGGCACATCGGCGCGCAGGATGGAGCCGGTCTGCGACTCGGTGATGAACAGGCTCTTGCCCGCGGGGCCGCCGAAGGCCAGGTTGGTGGTCGAGATGCCGGCGCTGGAACGGATGCGCAGCAGCGGCTCAGCGAACTTCGACAGCCGCCAGATCGAGCCGAAGCCGGTGTGGGCGATGTACAGGCAGCTCTCGGCATCCAGCGCCAGCCCGTCCGGCCCTGCCATGCCGCCGTGCAGGTTGGCGAACACGCCGACCTTGCCGACCACGCCGCTGTTGTGCAGCGGAATGCGCCAGATCTGCTGCGCGCGGGTCACCGCCACCAGCAGGTGATTGAGCGCCGGGTCGTAGACGATGCCGTTGGGGCTGGGAATGGTGTTGATCAGGCAGCTCAGCTGTCCTTGCGGCGAAAGGCGGTAGACGCGACCGGTCGGATCCTGCAGGCCGGTCTGTCCCTGGTCGGTGAAATAGATCTCGCCCGACGGCCCGAACACCAGGTCGTTGACGCCCTTGAAGCCTTCCGAACCGACCGTCTCCAGCAAGGGCGAGACCGCGCCCGTCTCCGGATCCAGCTGCACCAGCCCGCGCTTGTAGTCGGTGATGACGATGCGACCGTCCTTGTCGATCTTCAGCCCGTTGGGCCAGCCGTCGTATTCGGTGACCAGTTCCCACTCGCCTTGCGGCGAGATGCGGAAGATGCGGCCGTAGGGAATGTCGGTGACGTACAGCCGTCCCTGGCGGTCGAAGGACGGCCCTTCCAGGAACGAGTCGATCGGCAGGCCGCCGCGGTTGGCGTCGCTCCAGGAGTTCTTGCGCGGCTTGCGGAAATGCTCGGGCAGGCGCGTGAAGACGGTGGTCTCGATGATGGGCGGGGGGGCGAAGAAACTCATGGTCAGCTTTCGTGGGGTTTATTGCCGGGCCCTGGACGGGTCGCCGAGCGCCAGGGTGATCACCGCGCCCAGCAGCAGCGCGCCGGCCACGAAGATCAGCGGATAGGTGAAGCCTTGCGTGGCTTCGCGGATGAAGCCGATCACCGAGGGGCCGACGAAGCCGCCCAGGTTGCCGATGGAAACGATCAGCGCCAGCCCGCCCGCGGCGGCGCGGCCGGTGAGGAAGCCCGAGGGAATGGCCCAGAACGTGGCCTGGAAGGAAAGGATGGACGCCACCGCCACCGTGATGGCCAGCATCTTCAGCAGCGGGTCGTGCAGGAAGGCCGAGATGGCCAGCGACACGGCGGCGGCGACGATGGCGCCGGCCACGAACAGCAGCCGCTGCTCGCTCTTGTTGGCCAGCCTGGCCCACAGCGTCATGGCGACGGCGCCGACGATGTAGGGCACCGCGGCCACCAGCCCGACCTGATGCGACGGCAGGCCGAATTCCTTGATGATCTGCGGCAGCCACAGGCCGATGCTGAGCGAGCCGATGATGCCGCAGAAGTTGGCGCCGGCCAGCGCGAACACGCGCCAGTTGGTGAAGGCGTCGCGCAGCTTGTTGCCGTGGCGCGCGGCCAGCGTGTTCTGTTCGGCGTCCAGCCTGGACTCCAGCCATTGCCTTTCCTGCGGGCTCAGCCAGCTCGCCTGCGACGGGCGGTCGGGCAGCAGGAACAGGCACAGCACGCCCAACAACACCGCCGGCAGCGCTTCCAGCAGGAGCAGCACCTGCCAGCCCTTGAAGCCCCACATGCCGTGCAGCTCCATCAGCGCGCCCGACAAGGGCGAGCCGATGATGTTGGCGATCGGAATGCCGACCAGGAAGAAGGCGGTAGCCTTGCCGCGCCACTGCCCGGGGAACCACTGGGTGAAGTAGAGATAGATGCCGGGCGTGAAGCCGGCCTCGGCCATGCCCAGGAAGAAGCGCGCCGCGGCGAAGCTCTTGGGGCCGACCACGAAGGCGGTCAGCATGGAGATCACGCCCCACGAGATCATGATGCGCGAGATCCACATGCGCGCGCCGAAGCGATGCAGGGCCAGGTTGCTGGGAATCTCGAAGAAGAAGTAGCCGATGAAGAACAGCCCCGCGCCCAGGCCGAACTGCGACGGCGTCAGGCCCAGGTCCTTGTTCATGGTCAGCGCTGCGAAACCGACGTTGATGCGGTCGAGGTAACTCACCACGTAGCACAGCAGGATGAAGGGGATCAGGCGGCGCATCACCTTCTTCATGGTGTTCTGTTCGTCGATGGCTGGCGCGTGCGTTGCGATGTCGCGTGTCATGCCGATGTCTTGTGCCTGGCTCATGTCGGTCCGATCAGAAGTGGTAGAGGCGCGCCGGGTTGTCGACCAGGATGGCCTTGAGGCGCTCGTCCGAACCCGCCCAGGCGGCCATCAGGTCCAGCAGCCGGGCGTCGTCGGGCTTGTGCTGCTCCGTCGGGTGCGGCCAGTCGCTGCCCCACACCACCTGCGCGGGCGCGGCGTCGATGAGCGCGCGCGCCAGCGGCGCGACGTCGGCATAGGACGGGGCGCCGCTCCTGCTGGCCAGGTAGGCGCCGGAGAGCTTGACGCTGGCGCGCCGGTCCCGCATCAGGCCGGTGACGACATCGAAGACCGGATGGGACGCGCCGTCCTGCAGCGGAATGCGCGCAAAATGGTCGAACACCACCGGCACCGGCAGGCGCGACAGCATGTCGCGATTGGCCAGCAGGTCGCCGTTGGACATGTTGATCTGCAGGTGCCAGCCCAAGTGCGCCACGCGGCGCGCCAGCGGCTCGATCATGGCGACGGTGGTGACCGAACCCAGCGCCAGGTTGAAGCGCAGGCCCTTGACGCCGGCCCGGTCCAGCCGCGCCAGTTCCTCGTCGCTCACGCCGTCGTCGACCACGGCCACGCCGCGCGCCGACGCGCCCAGCTGCGACAAGGCGTCCAGCGTGCAACGGTTGTCGGTGCCGTAGGCCGACGGCGTGACCACGACATTGCGCGCCGTGCCCAGCCGCCGGCGGATCTGCAGATACATCGCGACGGTGGCCGGCGCATGCGTGAGCCTGGCGCCCGGCGCCCAGGGGAAGCGCTCGTCGTAGATATGCATGTGGCAGTCGCAGGCGCCCTCGGGCAGCCTGGCCGAGGCGCGCTGGTCGCCTGATGAATGCGGATACGCCGCAGGCAAGGAGTCGGCCGCGAACGCCGCCGGCAGGTATGCCGCCGCGCCCAGTGCCGCCGCCGTCGCGCCGCTTCGGCGCAGGAAATCACGACGTGTGTGTAGTGCCCTCAAGATGCTGGTCTCCATGTTTTCCCGCGCCGGCAGTGGGCGGGGTTCTTGTTTGGAGGGCAGTCTACGCGGCGGTTTTTTTAATGTATATTTGCTTTTATTTTATATTTCATAAATCTCAGGAATGAATCATGGACTTCCGCGACCTCAAGTATTTTGAGGTCATCGCCGAGGAAGGGCACGTAGGCCGCGCCGCCGAAAGGCTCTACAAAACCCAGCCGGCGCTGACCAAATGCATCGACCGGCTGGAAGAACAGCTGGGGGCGCCGCTGTTCGAGCGGGTAGGCCGCGGCATCCGCCTGACCGCAGTCGGCACGGCGCTGCTGGCGCGCGCGCGCCGGATCAGCCTGATGATGGACGACACCGCGCGCGAGATCGGCGACTACGCCAACGGCCGCGAAGGCAACATCCGGCTCGGCTGCATCCCCACCCTGGCCGAGCACATCCTGCCGGGCATCTGCGAGGAGCTGCTGGCCGAAGCCGGCAAGGTGACCATCGACCTCAGGGTATCGATGAACGACGTGCTGCTGGAGGGACTGAAGGCCGGCGAGCTGGACATCGCGCTGGGCCCGATGATCCAGACCGACGACCTGTTCGAGACCGAAGAAATCATGCAGGACCAGATGGTGGTCATGGCCAGCGCCAGCCACCCGATCTTCAGCCAGAAGAAGATCAGCCTGCGCACGCTGCTCGATTACCAGTGGGTGCTGCCGGCGCATTCGGTGGCCAGCCGCCAGTGGCTGGACAATGTCTTCGACCGCCACCACCTGCCGCGGCCCGCGGTGCAGATCACGCCTACGGTGCTCAACATGATCATGCCGCTGATCGAGCGCAGCAACCTGCTGGGTTTCGCCTCCAAGCTGAACCTGAGCACCGGGCGCGGACAGCTCAAGGAGGTCGTATTGAAGGACACCACCATGCTCAGGCGCATGGGCCTGAGCTATCGGCGCGACACTTATCTCTCGCCCGCCGCGCAACGCCTGATCGCCATCATCCGGCGCAACTACCGCGGCAAGCGCCAATCCGCAAAGGCCTGACGCGATGACCGCCCCGCCCGCTCCCCGCTACACCGCCATCCTGCTGGCCGCGGGCCGCGGCTCGCGCTTCGACGCCGACGAAGGCAAGCTGGTCCAGCGCTTCAGCGGCGCCGACACGGTTGCCGTCGCCGCCGCCCGGGCCTGCCTGGCGGCGATGCCGGTGCTGGCCGTGGTGGCGGAAGAAGGCTCCCTGGCGCAGGCCCTGCGCGACTGCGGCTGCGACGTTGCGATACTGGACGCAGGCGCCGCGCGCGAGATGAGCGCGTCGTTGCGGCATGGACTGCAGCAACGCGGGCAGGATCACGGCTGGCTGGTGGCGCTGGCCGACATGCCGCTGGTGCGCCCGGCCACCATCGCGGCCGTGGTCGCGGCGCTACAGGCCGGCGCCGACATCGCCGTGCCCGCGATGGAGGGCCGGCGCGGCCATCCGGTGGGATTCTCGCGCCGCCACCTGGATGAATTGCTGGCCCTGCGCGGCGACCGCGGCGCGCGTGCGCTGCTGCAGGCGCATCCGGTGCGCGAGGTGGAGGTGGACGATCCCGGCATCTTCGCCGACATCGATACGCGCGAGGATCTGGAACGCCTGCGCGGGCGCTGACGCGGCCAGGCGCGGCGCGAAAAAAAACGCAGCCGCGCGGGCTGCGTTTTTTCATCCGGCGGCAAAGCGCTCAGGCACGTTTGGCCAGCTTTGCTGCCTTCCCCGTTTTTTCCGCCGGCTTGGCTTTTGCCTTGGCCGGCTTGCTTTCCTTCACCTTCAGGTCCGACACTTTTTTCGCTTTCTTCGGCGCCCCGGGCTCGACTGCCTCTTCCGTCAGGCGCGCCTCATTGGCCGCATCATTGGCCGCCTCGCGCAGGCGCTGCATCGAGTCCAGGCGCTCGCGGGTCATCTCGTCGGCTTGCGGGCCGGCCACGATGACGTGCTCGCGGCCACTGATCTCCTTGCCGGTGTTGCGGTCCACCAGGCCGAGATCGACCTGCTTGCCGCTGTCGCGGTCGACCAGCATGACGCTCGGGCCTTCCGGCGCGAAGTGCTTGTTGCCCCAGGCATTGAGCGCGACGATGATGGTGCGGAAATCGCGGCCGAGGTCGGTCAGCACGTATTCGAAGCGCGGCGGGCGGTCGCTGTACTGGCGGCGCTCCAGCATGCCGGCGTCGACCAGCGTGGTCAGGCGCCGCGTGAGCATGTTGGGGGCGATGTCCAGGCTCTTCTGGAACTGGTCGAAACGGGTCAGCCCCTGCAGCGCGTCGCGCAGGATCAGGATGCTCCACCATTCGCCCACGCGCTCCAGGGTGCGCGCCACCGGGCATTGCATATTGCCGAAACTCTTGCGTTCCATATCCGCTCCTCGCCCGCCGCAGGCCCTTGCCGGCCGCCCCGTGGCGGCTATACTCGGCAGTGGCTGGAGCCGGGCTTTTCAGTTACCATCGTCCAGTTACTATCATTTTGCAATGATATAGGCAGTATATACCAATCAAACGTGGAGACGCCGTGAAAGAGCTGATGTTCCTGGAAGATTTTGAGGTCGGTCAAGTGTTCCGCCATCCCGGCGGCGTGGTCGTGACGGCCGATGCCATCAAGCAATTCGCGGCGCAGTACGACCCGCAGCCCTTCCACCTGGATGAGGCTGCCGCGCAACAGTCCTTCTTCCGTGGCCTGGCCGCCAGCGGCTGGCATACCGCCGGGCTGACCATGAAGATGCTGGTGGAGACGCTGTCCATCCACGGCGGCCTGATCGGCGCCGGCTTCGACGAATTCCGCTGGCCGCGCCCCACCCGTCCGGACGACACGCTGCGCCTGGAGGTCGAGGTGCTGGGCGTGAAGTTCTCGCAATCCAAGCCGCACCAGGGTTTCCTCAACCACCGCGTGACCACCTTCAACCAGCACGACGAAGCCGTGCTGATCATGACCGGCAACCTGCTGGTGCCGCGCCGCCCGCAGTCCTGACCCGGGGTCTGGCCGGCGACCGTCAGGCGGCGTCGGGCTGCTGCGCGGGATGCGCGGCCTGGAAGGCCGGCAAGGCGTTACAGGCGTCCTCGATGGCGCACAGCGTGGGGTACGGCGCCATGTCGACCTCGAAGCGGCGCGCATTGAAGATCTGCGGCACCAGACAGCAGTCGGCCATGGTCGGCATGTCGCCGACGCAGAAATGGCCGCGCGCGGCGTCGGCCGCCAGCTGTTTTTCCAACGCGGTGAAACCGAGCTTGATCCAGTGCTGGATCCAGGCGTTCTTCTTCTCTTCGTCCACGCCCAGCGTGTGCTTCAGGTAGCGCAGCACGCGCAGGTTGTTCAACGGGTGGATCTCGCAGGCGATCGCCAGCGACAGCTCGCGGATGCGGGCGCGCTGGACGAAATCGCCCGGCAGCAGCGAAGGCATCGGGAAGCGCTCTTCCAGGTACTCCAGCACCGCCAGCGACTGGGCCAGGTGATGGCCGTCGTGCGCCAGCACCGGCACCAGCGAATGCGGATTGAGCTCGGCGAAGGCCGGCAGGAACTGCTCGCCACCCTGGTTGAGCAGGTGCACCGGCACCGTGTCGTAGGCCTGGCCCTTGAGGTTCAGGGCGATGCGCACGCGGTAGGACGCGGAACTGCGGAAATAGCCGTAAAGGGTAGTCATCCTCTTCCTTCCAGATCGAATGGGGTCTGCGGGCCTGCTCAGGGCAGACTGCGCGCCGGCAGCACGGTTCCCGCCGCCTCGCCGAAGCCTATCACCGGCAGACCGTCCCGGCGCGCGGCGGCGCGCAGGATGATGGTATCGCCGTCTTCGACGAAGGTGCGCTTCTCGCCGCCGGCCAGGGTCACGGCCTGCTTGCCGCCGCCGCTCAGCTCCAGCAGCGAACCGGCCTCTTCCGGCCTCGGCCCCGATTGCGTGCCCGAGCCCAGGAAATCGCCCGGGCGCAGGTTGCAGCCATTGACGGTATGGTGCGCCACCAGCTGCGACACGCTCCAGTAAGAATCGCGGAAGTTCGACAGCGACAGCCGCTGCGGGGCCTGGCCGGCTTCGCGCATGGCGCGCGTCTGGATCAGCACTTCCAGCTGCAGGTCGATGGCGCCGGTCTCGCGCAGCGTGGGCGAATCGAGGTAGGGCAGCGGCTGCGGATCGCCTGGCGCGCGCGTCCACGCGCAGCGGTACGGCGCCAGCGCTTCCAGCGTGACGATCCAGGGCGAGATGGTGGAGGCGAAGCTCTTCGACAGGAACGGCCCCAGCGGCTGGTATTCCCAGGCCTGCACATCGCGCGCGGACCAGTCGTTCAACAGGCACAGGCCGAACACCTTGCCCTCTGCGTCGTCCATCGCCACCGGCTCGCCCAGCGCGTTGCCGGCGCCGATGAAGATGCCCACCTCCAGTTCGTAGTCCAGCCGCTTGCAGGGGCCGAAGGTGGGCGTCTCGGCGTCCGGCGCCTTGGTCTGCCCGACCGGGCGGCGGAACTGCTGGCCCGACACGCCGAGGGAGGAAGCGCGGCCGTGATAGCCGATCGGCACCCACTTGTAGTTCGGCAGCAGCGGATTGTCGGGACGGAACAGCTTGCCTATCGTGGTGGCGTGATGGATGGAGGTATAGAAGTCGGTGTAGTCGCCCACGTGCGCCGGCATCGCATGCTCGGCCGCGGCCTGCGGCACCAGGCAGGCGGCCAGCTCGCGCTGGTGCGCCGACCCCGTGCGCAGCGCATGCGACAGCGCCGCGCGCAGCGCCGACCAGGCGGCGGCGTCCAGCGCCATCAGCGCATTCAGCGTCGCTCCTTCGCAGGCCGCGTGGGCCGCCTTGCGCGCACTCTCGTCGAAGCCGGAGAAAGCGCCGGCGGCCCACGCCGCCTGCAGGTCGAGAATCTGGTCGCCGATGGCCACGCCGGCGCGGAAGCGTTCTTCGCTGCCGGCGCGGCGGAACACGCCGTAGGGCAGGTTCTGGATCGGGAACGGGCAGCCGTCGGCGTTGGCGCTCTCGACCCAGCTACGCAGTTCGGGATCGTGGGTGTCGTTCAGTTTGATGCTAGGCAGGCTCATGCTCGCTCCGGGTTGAAGTTCTTCTTGATGCCCAGCCAGCAGTCCTGGTAGTCGCGCTGCAGCGTGGGCGACTCCAGCGCATGGCGCGTCGGGCGGATGATGTTGCGGGTCTCGAACATGAAGGCCATGGTGCTGTCGACCTTGTTCGGCTTGCTGGTGTCGACGCGGCTGGCCTTCTCGAAGGTGGCCGCGTCGGGCCCGTGGCCGCTCATGCAATTATGCAGGCTGCCGCCGCCGGGCACGAAACCGCCGCCTTCCTTGGCGTCATACTGGCCGGTGATCAGGCCCATGTATTCACTGGCCACGTTGCGGTGGAACCAGGGCGGGCGGAAGGTGTGTTCGGCCGCCAGCCAGCGCGGCGGGAAGATCACGAAGTCCAGCGTGTCCACGCCCGGCGTGTCGCTTTGCGCCTGCAGCACCAGGAAGATCGACGGGTCGGGATGGTCATAGCTGATCGAGCCGATGGTGTTGAAGTGGCGCAGGTCGTACTTGTAGGGCGCGTAGTTGCCGTGCCAGGCCACCACGTCCAGCGGCGAATGGCCGATCTGCGCCTGCCACAGGTGGCCGCCGAACTTGGCAAGCAGCGTGAAATCGCCTTCGCGGTCTTCGTACCAGGCGTTGGGCGTGAGGAAGTCGCGCGGGTTGGCCAGGCCGTTGGAGCCCAGCGGACCGAGGTCGGGCAGGCGCAGCAGCGCGCCGAAGTTCTCGCACACGTAGCCGCGCGCCTCGCCGTCCGGCAGGCGCACCTGGAACCGCACGCCGCGCGGGATCACCGCGATCTCCTGCGGCTCCAGCGCGATCACGCCCATTTCGGTGAACAGCTGCAGGCGGCCGGCCTGCGGCACGATCAGCAACTCGCCGTCAGCCGAATAGAAAAAGCGCCCGGTCATCGACCGGTTGGCCGCGTAGAGATGGATGGCGCAGCCGCTCTGCGCCTCCGGCGAACCGTTGCCGGCCATGGTCACCAGGCCTTCGACGAAATCGGTCGGCGCCGCCGGCATCGGCTGCGGGTCCCAGCGCAGCTGGTTGGGCGGCGTGGGCACGGCGTCGAAATGGCTCAGCAGCTTGCCGCCGTCGATCTGCTCGAACGGTTGATGCACCGCCGCCGGACGGATGCGGTAGAGCCAGGAGCGGCGGTTGTGGCCGCGCGGCGCGGTGAAGGCGGTGCCGGAAACCTGCTCGGCGTACAGGCCGTAGGCCACCTGCTGCGGCGAGTTCTGGTGCGGCGGCAAGGCGCCGGGCAGCGCCTCGGTGGCGAATTCGTTGCCGAAGCCGGACTGGTAGCCGCGGGCATCGACGTCTTGCTTCAGGTGCGGGTCTGCGATGGTGTTCATGCGGTTGCTCCATGGGATGTGCGGTGCAGGCGCGCGATCGTCAGCGCCGAGATCAGGGCCGGCACGGCGGCGGCGACGAACAGCGAGGCGTTGCTCCATTGCATGGCGATCAGCTGGCCGCCGATCACCGGGCCGACCACCGAACCGATGCGGCCGATGCCCAGCGCCCAGCCGATGCCGGTCGAGCGCAGCGTGGTCGGATAGTAGGTGCCTGCCAGCGCATTGACCGCGGGCTGGCCGCCGACGATGCAAAAACCGGCCACCACCACGGCGATGAACAGGAAGGCGGGCGTGGCCGCGACCTTGCCGATCAGCGCGATGGCCACGCAGGCGGTCACGAAGCAGCTGCCCAGCACGCGGGTGAAGCCGAAGCGGTTGATGAACCAGCCCAGGGTCAGCGTGCCGGCCACGCCGCCCACCTGCAGCGAGGTGCCGATCAGTACCGCCATGCTGGTGGAATATCCGGCGTCATGGATCAGCGTCGGCAGCCAGTTGGAGAGGAAGTAGAGGTTGATCAGGTTCATGAAGCTGATCAGCCACAGCAGCAGCGTGATGCCGCCGCGCCCGCCGCGAAACAGCTCGGCCACCGGCATGCCCTCGGCCTTGCTTTCCTTGACCACGACGCGGGTGGCGGCGTCGATCACGATCGAGGGATCGAGCTTGCTCAGCCAGCGCGCGACCTGCTCCGATGAACGGCGGCGCAGCACCAGGAACTGGATCGACTCCGGCAGCCACGCCAGCATGGCCAGGCCCAGCGCCAGCGGCACGGCCCCGCCCACCCAGAATACCGCATGCCAGCCATAGGCCGGGATCAGCGCGGCGCTGACGAAGCCGCCGGCGGCGGCGCCCACGGTGAAGCCGCAGGACACCAGCATCATGCGCGTCACGCGCGAGGACGACGGGCTGTATTCGCCCACCAGCGCCATTGCGTTGGGCATGATGCTGCCCAGGCCGAAACCGGTGATGAAGCGCAGCGCCAGCAGCTGGTCGATCGATGTCACCAGCGGCGTGGCCAGCATGCAGACGGCGAAGAACAGGGTGGAGGCGATCAGCACCGGGCGGCGGCCGTAGCGGTCGCCCACCGGCGTCAGCGCCAGCGAACCCAGCAGCATGCCGAACAGGCCCGCGCCGAACACCGGTCCCAGGGCGGCCTTGCTCACGCCCCAGTCGGCGATGATGGCCGGCGCCACGTAGCCCATGGCCTGCACGTCGAATCCGTCAATGATCAGGCACAAACCGCACAGCAGCAGCAGGCCGAACTGGAAAGCGCCGAATCCGCCCTGTTCCACCACCTGGTCGACATTGACCGTGGGCGCGGCCGCGCTCGCATGAATGCTCATCTCGTCTTGCTCCTCGTCTTTATGGTTGGACCTGCCGCTTCGCCGTGCGCCGATTGGATGGCGCGGGAGCAACAATCGCGGGGATTGCCGGCAGGACATCGTTAATTGTTCTTATTGCGTTGACACTCTAGTGCAATCGACTTTCTTTTACGATATAAATGCCAAAATCCAGTCCATTGATTTCATGAATATTGGTCGGCTTTGCCGGCCGCACCGCCATGATCGAACCCCGCGACATCGACCTCAACCTGCTGGTGGTCTTCCAGGAAGTGTTCCAGGAACGCCAGATCTCTTCCGTGGCGCGCCGCCTGGGCCTGTCGCAGCCGGCGGTCAGCAACGCGCTGGCGCGGCTGCGGCGCAGCTTCGGCGACGAGTTGTTCGTGCGCACCGCGCAAGGCATGCAGCCCACGCCGTTCGCCGAGCACCTGGCCGAGCCGGTGGCTGCGGCGCTGCAGCAAGTCTCGCGCGCGCTCAACCTGCAGGAAGGCTTCTCGCCGCAGTCCAGCGAACGCCACTTCACCATCGCCATGACCGACGTCGGCGAGGTCTACTTCATGCCGGCGCTGATCGAGACCTGCGGCCGCCTGGCGCCGGGCGTGCGCATCAGCACCGTGCGCGCCGGCGCCATCGACCTGAAAAACGAGATGGAATCGGGCCGGGTGGACCTGGCCATCGGCGCGTTCGACAATGTCTCCGGCGCGCTCTACCAGCGCCGGCTGTTCCGCCAGAACTACGTGAGCATGTTCCGGGTCGGCCATCCGCTGGACGGCAGGGACGAGATCACGCTCAAGGATTTCCTTGCCGCCGAGCACCTGATGGTGTCGTCGCTGGAGAGCCCCTACGACCGCATCAACCAGAACCTGGAAAAGGCCGGCGTGCTGCCGCGCGTGCGTTTCCGGGTGCCGCACTTCACCGCGGTGCCCTACATCGTCAGCACCACCGGGCTGGTCGTGACGGTGCCGCGCAAGCTGGCCGAGAGCGCGGCCGAGCCGTTCGGACTGCGCTATGTCAAACCGCCGCTGCGCCTGCCCTCATTACAGACCAATATTTTCTGGCATCGCCGGTACAATCAGGATGAGGGCAACCAATGGCTGCGCGGCTTCATCTCCGAACATTTCGCCGAATAGCGCCAGGCAATGCCGAGCCGGCCAGGACCGGACGAGCCAATACCAAAAGGGACATCGCATGAAGATCTACCGCGACTACACGCGAGACGAGCTGGACCGGCAGTACAACGTCAGGCTGGGCATCACCGACTTCCAGGACTACTTCGACCGCTTCGCGCGCCAGGCGCAGGCGGTGCGCGAAGCCCATCCGCACCTGGCCGACGTGCCCTACGGCGAGGATCCGCTGCAGACCTTCGATTTCTTCCCCGCCAGCGCCAACGGCCGGCCCCTGCTGGTCTTCATCCACGGCGGCTACTGGCGCTCGCTGGACAAGGACCAGTTCAGCCACCTGGCCGAGCCTTATCTTGCGGCCGGCATCAACGTCGCCCTGCTCAACTACCGGCTGGCGCCGCAGGTCAAGATGGGCGACATCGCCGCCGACTGCGCGCGCGCCTTGCGGCTGCTGCACGCCAAGGCGGCGGCGCTGGGCTTCGACGCCGGCGCGATCTGGCTGATGGGCCATTCGGCCGGCGGCCACCTCGCCTCGCTGATCGCGGCGCTGGGCGCGGTGCCGGTGCGCGGCATCGCCTGCCTCAGCGGCATCTATGACCTGGAGCCGGTCAGGCTGTGCTACCTCAATGAAATCCTGCACCTCTCGCCCGGCGACGCCGAGCAGGCCAGCCCGGTGCGCCGCTTCCTGCCGCAGCAGGCGAAGGCGCTGCTGTGCGCCGGCGGCAAGGAAAGCGACGAGTTCCTGCGCCAGCGCGACGCCTACGCCGCCAACCTGCGGCAATCCGGGCACGAGGTGCTGATCGCCCAAGCGCCCGACGCGCACCACCTGAGCATCATCGATGTGGCCGCCGACGCCGGCAGCGCCTTCACGCGCGGCATGCTGGCGATGATCGAGGACTGACGCCGGTTTCGTTTCCCGGATGACAATATTTCGCGGCGCGTACGACACGCCGCCGCGAAATAAAGACAAACGCCAATCATTATCATTTACAGCCGTTCTATAATGGATGGTTGCTTCCGCGCGCTCATTGCCAGCCGGCAATCGCAGTGCGCCGGCCAGGCAAGCCGGGCCGCGGCTGATCTCTTCCACGGCACCCATAACAAGACGCGGCGCGCCCGGGGGCCGCCGCACGCACAGACGCAGCGCCAACAGCATGTTCAAGAATATCTGGTTCCAAATCCACTGGTTCATCGGCATCACCGCCGGCACCATCCTGATGACCATCGGCGTGTCCGGCGCCCTGCTGGCCTTCCGTGAAGAAATCATGGACGTCCTGAGCCCGGGCGTGATGCATGTCAAGGTGCAGGAGCAGCAAGCCCTGACGCCGCAGCAGCTGCTGGAGAAGATCCGCGACCAGGAGCCGGAGCGCCGCGTCACCTCGATGTCGATCACGCCGCAGCCGGGCGCCTCCGCGCGCGTGGTGTTCGCGCCGCCGCCGGGCGTGCGCCGCGGCGAGGCGCGCTATGTCGATCCCTACACCGGCGCGGTGCTGCCGCCGCCGACCGGCATGGAATTCTTCGAGATCACCGAGCGCTTCCACCGCTGGCTGCTGCTGCCCACCGAGATCGGCAAGATCGTGCTGGGCACGCTGGGACTGGGGCTGCTCACGCTGGCGCTGTCGGGCCTGTACCTGCGCTGGCCGCGCCGGCCCTTGTCGCTGAGCGCCTGGTTCCGGCTGGACTTCCAGCTGCAGGGTCGCTCCTTCCTGTGGAACCTGCACTCCATCATCGGCACCTGGCTGCTGGTGATGTATGTGATCTTCTCCATCACCGGCACCTACTGGGCGCTGGACTGGTTCAAGCAAGGCATCAACACCCTGGCCGGCGAAGGCCGCCCGCCGCAGATGCAGCGCGCCGGCGGCAATGAAGGCAAGCGCCAGGGCGGCGAGCACGCGCACAAAGACAAAGGCCAGGAAGCCGCCCCCGCGCCGCTGGAGCTGACGCTGGCGTGGCAGGCCTTCATCGCCAAGGTGCCGCATTTCGAGAACGCCCAGATGCGCCTGCCGGAGAAATCCACGCAGCCGATCCAGATCCTCTTCCTCGGCGAGAACGCGCCGCATGAGCGCGCCCGCAGCCGCATGACGGTGCTGCCGCAGACCGGCGAGGTGAAGCAGCTCGAACTGTACGAAGACAAGAGTTTCGGCGGCAAGGCCATCGCCGCCATCTACCCGCTGCACATGGGCACCTTCTTCGGCCTGCCGGGCCGCATCATCATGGCGCTGGCCAGCCTGATGATGCCGCTGTTCGGCATCACCGGCTGGATGCTCTATCTCGACCGCCGCCGCAAGAAGGCGGCGCTGCGCGCCGAACGCGCCGCGCTGGCCCGCACCGAACAGGCCGCCCCGCCGGCGGCCAATGAGGTGACCGCGCGCGGCCCCTTCCTGGTGGCCTATGCCTCGCAGGCCGGCCAGGCCGAACGCGTGGCGCTGCACACCGCCGCCCTGCTGCGCCAGTCCGGCGCCGAAGTGACGGTGCAGTCGCTGGCGCGCACCACGCCCGAGAAACTGCGCCACCACCAGCGTATCCTGTTCATCGCCAGCACCTTCGGCGAAGGCGACGCGCCCGACAGCGCGCGCGCCTTCGAGCGTCGCATGCGCATGAGTTCGGGCGAGTCGCTGGCGCATGTCGAATACGCCTTGCTGGCGCTGGGCGACCGCAACTACGTCAAGTACTGCGGCTTCGGCCACACGCTCGACCACTGGCTGCGCAACCGCGGCGCCAAGGCGCTGTTCCCGCTGGTGGAGGTGGACCGCATGGAACCTGCCGGGCTGCAGAAATGGGAGTCGATGCTGGCCTCCCACGGCGTCATCGACGCCGCCGTCGCCGGCCGGCAGGCCCCGCGCGACACCGCCGTCGCGCCGCAAGCGGGATGGCAGGCCTGGTCGCTGTCCGAACGCCTGCAGCTGAACCCGGGCAGCCAGGGCGAACCCATCTTCCACATCGAGCTGCGCCACGCCGCCAACGACGGCGCCTGGCAGGCCGGCGCGCTGGCCGAGGTGCTGCCGCGCCACGCGCCGGACCGCATCGCGCTGCTGCTGCAGCGCCTGCGCCTGGACGGCTCGCTGCTGGTCGACAGTAACGGCGCGCGCCACGCCCTGCAGGATTTGCTGGCCACCAGCGTGCTGCCGCTGGCGCACGCCGCGCCCGACACCCACGACAAACAGGCCGCCGCCCAGGCCCTGGCCGACACGCTGCAGCCGCTGGCCGCGCGCAGCTACTCGGTGGCCTCGGTGCCGCAGGACGGCGCGGTGCACCTGCTGGTGCGCCAGGCGCGCCATGAAGACGGCCTGGGCCTGGCCTCCGGCTGGCTGACCGAATACGCCGACGTCGGCGCCACGCTGCAGGTGCGCCTGGTGGAAAACGCCAACTTCGCGCCGGCCGGCGACGTGCCCGCCATCTTCATCGGCAACGGCTCCGGCATGGCCGGCCTGCGCGGCCACCTGCGCGCGCGCGTCGGCGCCGGCCACGCGCGCAACTGGCTGCTGTTCGGCGAACGCAACCGCCGCCATGACTTCCTCTACCAGGAAGAACTGGAGCAATGGCTGGCCCAAGGCAAGCTGGCGCGCCTGGACCTGGCCTTCTCGCGCGACCAGAGCCAACGCGTCTACGTGCAGGACCGCCTGCGCGAAGCCGGCGAGGAGCTGCGCCGCTGGATCGCCGAGGGCGCCGTCATCTACGTCTGCGGCAGCCTGGAAGGCATGGCCGCCGGCGTCGACGCCGCCCTCATCGAAGCACTGGGCGAACAGGCCGTGGAAGACCTGATCGAACAGCACCGCTATCGCCGCGACGTCTACTGAGGCCGCAACGCCGGCCAGGCCGACCACATCGCAATGCATCGGATGCGCCCGCCGCGGCGCATCCGGCCCATCCCGCTCCCCCTCCTCCGCTAGCCCTCCTCCGCTAGCCCCGCCGCATCGCCGCTGGCATCCTGGCAACAGGCCCTGTAGGCAGCTCCCGCTTTCCCCTGTAGGAATCCGCCGCTTCCGCCGCATGGCGTATGGAGCGCCCAAAATCCCGGGCATATACTCAGCCGGACAGCGCCATCAAAACGTCCGGCCATCTCCGCGCTCGGACGGCGGCGCGCAACCGAGACGAGTCATGAAGACGTTCGCTTCAATAAAAAATACAAGCCGAACCGGCATGCATGCCGCGCTGCTTGCGCTCATCCTGTTGTCCACCTTGCTGGTCGGCTGCGGTTCGCTGCCCACCATCGTGCCCGACATGGATACGCAGTCGGCCCGCAGCATCGAGATGAAGGGCGGCCGCGGCATCCTCTCCGAGCAGCAGACCAAGGCGGTGCTCGACAAGCTGAAACAGCAGAACGGCGACAGCACCCTGCTCGATCGCCACCTGGCGGTGGAAGGCGCGGTCACCGGTTCGCCGCTGGTGACCGGCAACAAGGTCACGCTGCTCATCGACGGCCCCGCCACCTACGCCTCGATGACGCAGGCGATCCAGGCCGCGCGCTACCACATCAACATGGAGACCTACATCATGGAGGACGACGAGGTCGGCCGGCAGTTCTCCGACATGCTGATCGCGATGCAAAAGAAAGGCGTGCAGGTCAATCTCATGTACGACAGCGTGGGCGCGCTGAACACGCCGCGCGCCTTCTTCCAGCCGATGATAGACGCCGGCGTGAAGGTCCTGGAATTCAATCCGCTGAACCCGACCCAGGTGCGCAAGGACTGGGAGGTCAACCAGCGCGACCACCGCAAGCTGCTGGTGGTGGACGGCAAGACCGCCTTCGTCGGCGGCATCAACATCAGCAGCGTCTATTCGGCCGGCTCCTTCAGCAAGCGCAAGAGCCGCAAGCGCGACGCCGACAGCAAGGAGGTGCCGTGGCGCGACACCCAGGTGCGCGTGGACGGCCCGGTGGCGCTGGAATTCCAGAAGCTCTTCATCGACACCTGGAACAAGCAGCGCGGCCCCGATCTCGGCGAACACAATTATTTCCCCAAGGTGGCGGCCGCCGGCGGCGAGATCGTGCGCGCCATCGGCAGCTCGCCGGACGATCCCTACAGCGTGATCTACGCCACCTTCATCTCGGCCATCCACCATGCCGAATCGTCGATCTACCTGACCAACGCCTACTTCGTGCCTGACCCGCAACTGCGCGACGCCTTGAAGAATGCCGCCAAACGCGGCGTGGACGTGCGCCTGGTGCTACCCTCCACCAGCGACTCCTCGCTGGTGCTGTACGCCTCGCGCTCGTTCTACCAGGAGCTGCTGGAAGCGGGCATCCGCATCTATGAGCGCCAGGACGCGCTGCTGCACTCCAAGACCGCCATCATCGACGGCGTCTGGTCCACGGTCGGGTCGACCAACCTCGACTGGCGCAGCTTCGTGTTCAACCAGGAAATCAACGCCGTGATCCTCAGCCCGCAGTTCGGCGCGCAGATGAAAAACATGTTCGACCGGGATCTTGGCGCCTCCAAAGAAATCACACTGAAAGAGTGGGAGCAGCGCCCCGTGAGCGAGCGCATGAAGGAATTCGGCGCGAGCGTGTGGGCGCGGCTCCTGTAAGGATGAGTTTTCCCGGAGGGACTTTTGCGACCACGCCTACTACGATTTGCTGTTGAGATATTGCTGCTGACGCTGCTGACGTCGACGCTGGCCTTGCGCCCGGCGCTGGCCGATGAGCCCGCCGGCGCCGCTGCCTTGAAGGCGAAGTATGAAGAGCTGCAGGGCGAGCTGGCCGACAACCAGTTCAAGCAGCCGCTCTACCTGAAGTCGAGCGAAGGCTCGGGCGCCGTCAAGGGCGACATCTACGCCGTGCTGGGTTATCCGTTCGCGCAGGTGCGCGAGGCGCTGGGCGCGCCGGAGAACTGGTGCGACATCCTGATCCTGCACCTCAACACCAAGTACTGCCGGCTGTCGACGGCGCAGGGCAAGTCCATGCTGCGCATGCACGTCGGCAAGAAGATCGAGCAGGACCTGTCCGACACCTACCGCGTAGACTTCTCCTATCGCGGCGGCGCCGCCGGCGCCGACTACCTCTCGTCGTCGATGCAGGCCGACAAGGGGCCGCTGGACACCGCCGACTACCGCATCCAGATCGAGGCCATCCCGCTGGCCGACGGCCGCTCCTTCCTGCACCTGAGTTACTCCTACTCCTACGGCATGGCCAGCAAGCTGGCGCTGCGCGCCTACCTGATGACAGTGGGACGCGACAAGGTCGGCTTTACAGTCGTCAAGCGCAACGCCGACGGCCAGCCGCAATACGTGGACGGCACGCGCGCCACGGTGGAGCGCAACACCATGCGCTACTACCTGGCCATCGACGCGTATCTCTCGGGCCTGTCCGCGCCGCCGCAGCAGCGCCTGGACAAGCGGCTGGAGGCCTGGTTCGCCGCCACCGAACAGTATCCGCGCCAGCTGCACGAGGTCGAGCGCGAATCCTATCTGTCGATGAAGCGCAACGAATACGCGCGGCAGCAGAAACAGGTGGACTGAGCGGCCCGGCCCGCATGGCCGGCGACCGTGCGTCATTCGCCGCGCCCGGGCGAAAAAAAAGGAAACGCCGAAGCGTCTCCTCAACTCCACATCGACCGGGCGGGGCCAGACAACCCCGCGCGGCACCACACTGCAAAAACGGTATTGCTTACTTCAGGGTCAGGATCCACTTGACCAGTTCGCGCGCCTCGGCTTCGCTGACCTGGCCCTTGTTGGCGGGCATCGGCACCGCGCCCCACACGCCGCCGCCGCCGGCCAGCACCTTCTGGGTCAGCTTGGTTTCGGCATCCTTCTGCCCGGCGTATTTCTTGGCCACGTCCTTGAAGGCGGGGCCGACGATCTTGGCATCCACCGAATGGCAGGCCATGCAGTTCTTGGACTTGGCCAGCTGCGGGTTGGCCAGGGCTTCGGCGGAAATGGCCGATCCGGCGACCAGGGTGGCGATCAACAGCAGATATTTCATTGGGGGCTCCTCAGCATTCGGTGAACGCGGCCTCCCGCGAAACGGGGCGCGGGAAGACTGCAGGCGGGGCTATTCTACCCGCCTTCGGGAGCTTGCCATTATCTGTGGGCGCGTATATCTGTCATAGATCAAATCCCATGTGAAAAAGCATATGGCGCGCGGGAGCCGCCATAAAAAAAGCCCCCGGCGCCAACGCCGGGGGCTGTGCGGATACCGCCGGCGGCGCTTCAGCCGGTGACCGCCCCCTTGCTGGCGGTGGACGCCAGCGTGGCGAACTTGGCCAGCACGCCGCGCGTGTACTTCGGCGCCGGCTGCTTCCAGGCGGCGCGACGCCGGGCGATCTCGTCGTCGGCCACGTTGAGCTGGATCAGCTGCCGGTGCGCGTCGATGGTGACGGAATCGCCCTCCTGCACCAGCGCGATGGTGCCGCCGACGAACGCCTCCGGCGCCACATGGCCGACCACCATGCCCCAGGTGCCGCCGGAGAAACGGCCGTCGGTGATCAGCCCCACCGACTCGCCCAGGCCCTTGCCGATCAGCGCCGAGGTCGGCGCCAGCATCTCCGGCATGCCGGGGCCGCCCTTGGGCCCCAGGTAGCGCATCACCAGCACGTCGCCGGGCTTGATGCTGTCGGCCAGGATGGCGTCCATGGCGCTGTACTCGTCGTCGAACACGCGCGCCGGACCGGTGATGACCGGGTTCTTCAGCCCGGTGATCTTGGCCACGCAGCCCTCGGTGGCGAGATTGCCCTTGAGGATGGCGAGGTGGCCCTGCTCGTACAGCGGCTTGTCGATCGGATGGATCACGTCCTGGTCGGCGCGCAATGCGGGGATGCTCTCCAGCTCTTCGGCCAGCGTCCGGCCGGTGATGGTGAGGCAGTCGCCGTGCAGCAGGCCCGCCTGGTGCAGCACCTTCAGCACCGCCGGGATGCCGCCGGCCCGGTGCAGGTCGGTGGCCACATATTTGCCGGAGGGCTTGAGGTCGCAGATCACCGGCACCTTCTGGCGCATGCGCTCGAAGTCGTCGATGTTCCACTCGACCTCGGCGGCGTGGGCGATGGCCAGGTAGTGCAGCACGGCGTTGGTCGAACCGCCGGTGGCCATGATCAGCGCCACCGCGTTCTCGATGGATTTGCGGGTGATGATGTCGCGCGGCTTGAGGTCCTTCTTCACCGCTTCCACCAGCACGCGCGCCGACTCGGCGGCCGAACCGTCCTTCTCGTCGTCGGGATTGGCCATGGTGGACGAATACATCAGCGCCATGCCCAGCGCCTCGAACGACGACGACATGGTGTTGGCGGTGTACATGCCGCCGCACGAGCCGGTGGAGGGACAGGCGTTGCGTTCGATGCCGTCGAAGTCCTCCTGCGTCATGCGCCCGGCCGAGAATTCCCCGACCGCCTCGAAGGCGGAGACGATGGTGAGGTCGCGCCCCTTCCACTTGCCCGGCTTGATGGTGCCGCCGTAGACGTAGATGCCCGGCACGTTGCTGCGCGCCAGCGCGATCATGCCGCCGGGCATGTTCTTGTCGCAGCCGCCGATGACCACCACGCCGTCCATCCACTGGCCGTTGACCGCGGTCTCGATGCAGTCGGCGATCACCTCGCGCGAGATCAGCGAGTACTTCATGCCCTCGGTGCCCATGGACATGCCGTCCGAGATGGTGGGCGTGCCGAACACCTGCGGGTTGGCGCCGGCGTCCCTGATGGCGGCGATCGCAACGTCCGCCAGTTTCTGCAGGCCGGCGTTGCAGGGCGTGATGGTGGAGTGGCCGTTGGCCACGCCGATCATGGGATTGTCGAAGTCGCCCTTTTCATAGCCGAGGGCGTAGTACATGGAGCGGTTGGGGCTGCGCGACACGCCCTCGGTGATGTTCCTGGAACGGCGGTTGTATGGCATGGCTGTCTCCTGGTTGAAATCTCGGACGAATGATTCGCGGATCCTTCAGGGTTCGGCCAAAGCCGGCAACGGCGCTGGCGCGAACGGCGCCTTGCCCCTGCGCTGTCGATTGTTGTGGTTGTGGTTGTGGCGGGGGCGGGCGTTCTGGCTGCGGCCAGCTTGCCTTGCCGGTACTGGCGTGTCAAATATATTATTCGTTCCAGACTAATTCACCGCCGATATCAATCCATGCCCGCATCCATGTCCGAAAGCCGCCTGGAGCTGCGCCAATTGCGCTACTTCGCCGCCGTCGCCGAGGAGAAGCATTTCGGCCGCGCCGCCGCCCGGCTGCACATGACGCAGCCGCCGCTGTCGCAGGCCATCGCCGCGCTCGAAGAGATGCTGGGCACGCCGCTGTTCCTGCGCACCAAGCGCAGCGTGGCGCTCACGCCGGCCGGCGTGGCGCTGCTGCCCGAGGCCCAGCGCATCCTGCAGCAGGCCGCCGCGCTGCCCGACCTGGTGCGGCGCGCGGCCAGCGGCGCCTCGGGACTGCTGTCGCTGTCCTTCATCTCGACGGCCGACTACAGCATCCTGCCGCCACTGCTGCAACGCTTTCGGGCGCGCTATCCTCAGGTACAGATCGACCTGCGCGAAGCCACCACCGACATCCAGCTGGAAGACCTGATGCAAGGCAAGATCGACGCCGGCCTGCTGCTGCCGCCGCTGCCGGAGAAAGCCGCCGCCGTGCTGGATTGCCGCCCGGTGCTCTCCGAGCCGCTGATCGCGGCGCTGCCGCAGGGCGCGGCGCGCGGACGCGGGCCGGTGTCGCTGAAGAGCCTGCGCGAGCTGCCGCTGATCATCTTCCCGCGCCGCATCTCGCCGGCTTTCCACGACACCATCCTGTCGTGCTTCCGCGATGCCGGCGTCACGCCGCATATCGGCCAGGAGGCGATCCAGATGCAGACCATCGTCGGCCTGGTGTCGGCTGGCATGGGAATGGCGCTTGTGCCACAATCCGTGTCGAACCTGAAACGGCCCGGGGTCGACTACCGGCCGCTGTCGGATCCCACGCCGCAGATCCAGACCGGCCTGGCCTGGCGGCGCGACAGCCAGTCCACCGTGCTGCGGGCCCTCCTCGAACTGCTGGATACCCCGGCCTGACACGGCCCGCGAACTTGCATCGCCGGCGCGGCTCCAACCGCCGTTCCGCCCAACAACAGAAAGATCAAACTCATGCTGATCCACCCCATGCCCAACCCGATCGCAGTCCAGATCGGGCCGCTGGCCGTCCATTGGTACGGCCTCATGTATCTGCTGGCCTTCGCCCAGTTCATCGCGCTGGGCCGCCTGCGCATCAGGCAGCCGCACATCGCCGCCGCCGGCTGGAAGAAGGAGGACCTGGACGACATGCTGTTCTACGGCGTGCTGGGCGTGGTGATCGGCGGGCGCCTGGGCGAGATCCTGTTCTACAACCCGGCCTATTACTTCGCCAACCCGGCCGACATGATCGCGGTATGGAAGGGCGGCATGTCCTTCCACGGCGGCTTCCTCGGCGTGATGCTGGCAATGTGGCTGTGGGGGCGCAAACGCGGCCACCAGCTGATGGACATCATGGACTTCATCGCCCCCATGGTGCCGCTGGGCTACGCCGCCGGCCGCCTGGGCAACTTCATCAACGCCGAACTGCCGGGCCGTCCCGCCGATCCTTCGCTGCCCTGGGCCATGATCTGGCCCAACGTGGACAACATCCCGCGCCACCCGTCGCCGATCTACCAGATGCTGGTGGACGGCATCCTGCTGTTCATCCTCCTGTGGTTCTTCTCCCGCAAGCCGCGCCCGCGCATGGCGGTGGCCGGCATGTTCTCGCTGCTGTACGGCTGCGCGCGCTTCTTCACCGAGTATTTCCGCACGCCCGACTACGAGGTGCACTTCGGCCCGGTGACCATCTCGGCCGGGCAGATGCTGTCGGTGCCGATGATCGTGCTGGGCATCGTGCTGCTGCTGATTGCCTATCGCAATCCGCAGGCGCCCAAGTCTGCGGCGCAGATCAGATAAGCCTCACGCTGGCTTCAGATAAGCGACAGAAGCGGCAAAGAAAAACGGGCGACACCATCATCGGTGTCGCCCGTTTTTCTTTGGCCGCTTGAAACGTATGCACTACCCGGTCCGAGCTGTTTTCCCATCAGATGGCAACATCACTCCCGTTCGAACCGAGCAGCCGCGCGACGACGCACCGGGGCGCGCCGCCGCGTCGGCGATCAAGCCTTCTTCAACGCGCTGGCGGCACGGGCCAGCTCGGTGATCTTGTCCCAGTCGCCGGCTTCGATCGCCGCCTTCGGGGTCAGCCAGGAGCCGCCCACGCAGACCACGTTCTTGCACGCCAGGAACTGCGGCGCGGTCTCTTGCGTGATGCCGCCGGTGGGGCAGAAGGCGACGTCGCCCAGGGGGCCGGCGATGCCGTTGAGCATGCCCACGCCGCCGGCCGGCACCGCCGGGAACAGCTTCAACTGGCGGAAGCCCGCTTCGCGCGCGGCCATCACTTCGGACGGCGTCATCACGCCCGGCAGCAGCGGCAGGCCGCTGCGTTTGGCGGCTTCGATCAGCGCCGGGGTCAGGCCCGGCGAGACGCCGAAGACGGCGCCGGCGTCGCGCGAGGCGGCGAACTCTTCCGGCGCGGTCAGGGTGCCGACGCCGACGATGGCGTCAGGCACCGACTCGGCGATCGCGCGGATGGCCGGCAGGCCGTGCTCGGTGCGCAGCGTGATTTCCAGCACGCGGATGCCGCCCGCGACCAGCGCCTTCGCCAGTGGAACGGCGTGTTCGAACTTGTCGATCGCAATCACCGGGATGACCGGCGAGGCGCGCATGATTTCCAGTGTAGTCTTCATACCGTTGTCTTCTCTTTCTCTCTGATCGGAGGCAGGCCGAAGGTGGCCCCGCCCTCTTCCGCCGTACCGACGGTGTTACGGAACATGGCAAACAGCTCGCGGCCCATGCCGTGCTGGTTGTCGAACAGGTCGCTCTCGTCTTGCCCGCGCTTGTCCCATTCGTCCTGCGGCACCAGCGCCTCCAGCACGCCGGCTTCGGCGTCCAGGCGGATCATGTCGCCGTTGCGCACGCGGCCCAGCGGACCGCCGCCCAGCACTTCAGGCGTGACGTGGATCGCGGCCGGCACTTTACCCGATGCGCCCGACATCCGTCCATCGGTCACCAGTGCGACATGGCGGCCCTTGTCCTGCAGGATGCCCAGCGCCGGGGTCAGCGCGTGCAGTTCCGGCATGCCGTTGGCGCGCGGACCCTGGAAGGTGATGACGGCGATGAAATCGCGGTCCAGCTCGCCGGCCTTGAAGGCGGCCATGAAGGCTTCCTGCGAATGGAACACGATGGCCGGCGCCTGCACGGCGCGGTGCTCGTGCTTGACGGCCGAGATCTTGATCACGGCGCGGCCCAGGTTGCCCTGCAACAGCTTCAGTCCGCCGTCGGCCGAGAACGGCTTGGCGACCGTGCCCAGCACGCCTTCGTCGCCGCTGGTGGCCGGCACGTCCTGCCAGCTCACCCGGCCGACCTTGCCCTCGGGTGCGTCGCCGTCCAGCATCGGCTCCTTGCAATGCTGGCGCAGGCCCTGGCCGAGGATGGTGGTGACGTCGTCGTGCATCAGGCCGGCGTCGATCAGCTCGCGCAGCACGAACCCGGTGCCGCCGGCGGCGTGGAAATGGTTCACGTCGGCCGTGCCGTTCGGGTAGATCTTGGTGACCAGCGGCACCACGGCCGAGAGCTTGTCGAAGTCGTCCCAGTCGATCACGATGCCGGCCGCCTTGGCGATGGCCACCAGGTGCAGCGTGTGGTTGGTCGAGCCGCCGGTGGCGTGCAACGCGACGATGGCGTTGACGATGGCCTTCTCGTCGATCATGCGGCCCACCGGGGTGTATTGCGAACCGAGGTCGGTGATCTTGGCGGCCTGCCTGGCGGCGGCAGCCGTCAGCGCGTCGCGCAGCGGCGTGTTGGGAGTGATGAAGGCGGCGCCCGGCAGGTGCAGGCCCATCGCTTCCATCAGCATCTGGTTGCTGTTGGCGGTGCCGTAGAAGGTGCAGGTGCCGGCGCCGTGGTAGGACTTGGACTCAGCCTCCAGCAGCTCGGCGCGGCCGATCTTGCCGGCGGTGTAGAGCTGGCGGATCTTGACCTTGTCGCTGTTGCTCATGCCGCTGGTCATGGGACCTGCCGGCACGAACACCGCCGGCAGGTGGCCGAAGTGCAGCGCGCCGATCAGCAGGCCCGGCACGATCTTGTCGCACACGCCCAGGTACAGCGCGGCGTCGAACATATTGTGCGACAGCGCGATGGCGGCCGCCATGGCGATGGCGTCGCGCGAGAACAGCGACATTTCCATGCCGGTCTGCCCTTGCGTCACGCCGTCGCACATGGCCGGCGTGCCGCCGGCGAACTGCGCCACTGCGCCCACTTCGCGCGCGGCGTCTTTCAGGATCTGGGGGAAACGCTCGAACGGCTGGTGCGCCGAGAGCATGTCGTTGTAGGCCGAGACGATGGCCAGCGACGGCGCCTTGTCTTCCTTCAGCTTGAGCTTGTCGTTGGCCGGGAAGGCGGCAAAGCCGTGGGCCAGGTTGGTACAGGCCAGCGCGCCGCGCTGTGCGCCCTTGCGGCGGGCCGCTTCGAGTCGTTCGAGGTAGGCGGTCCGGTAGGGACGGCTACGTTCGGCGATGCGTCGGGTGACGCTGGCTAAGGTAGCGTTGAGAGGCATTGTCGGTTTCCTGTTAGCGTTAACAATGTAATTTTACTACACAATTTTCAACGAATGAAATCATACACTTAGATCGCGATGAGATGCGACGCCGGACCTATTTTTCAACGCCGCTTCAAAAACTGCGAAAAGCCCTGCTCAGCAAGCATTTCAGGGCAAAACAGAAGAACATCGGCATTTGTCACGGCTTCGTCATAAACTGTAGTGAAATTACCATTCCTGCTGCAATTGATGTATAGTCTGGCCGTCATATCCAAGAATACAAGCCGTGCGCGCCATGCCAGCAACGCCGCGCCGCCAACAGACTGAAGACACATGCACACCACCGCCCTGACAGACACGGCCGCTTTCCAAGCCCTGCAGCAGCATCATGCCCAGGCCGCCGGCTGGCACATGCGCGACCTGTTTGCGCAACAGCCCGACCGTTTCGAGCGCATGTCGGTGCGCGCCGCCGGCCTGCTGCTGGACTACTCCAAGAACCGCGTCGGGTCCGACACCCTGTCCCTGCTGATGAGCCTGGCGCGCGAGCGCGGTGTTGAAGCGCTGCGCGACGCCATGTTCGGCGGCGAGAAGATCAACTTTACCGAACATCGCGCGGTCTTGCACACTGCACTGCGCGCACCGGCCGGCGCCTGTACGGTGCAGGTGGATGGACAGCAGGTCGGTCCGGACGTTCAAGCCGTGCTCGGACATATCCGCGATTTCGCCGGGCGCGTGCGCGACGGCCAGTGGCGCGGCTACACCGGGCGCGAAATCACCGACATCGTCAACATCGGCATCGGCGGTTCCTTCCTCGGCCCGCAGATGGTGTGCACGGCGCTGCACGACTACGCCCATGCCCGCCTGAAGGCCCACTTCGTCTCCAACGTCGACGGCCACGACCTGCACGAGGTGCTCTCGCGGGTTGATCCCGAGACAACACTGTTCATCGTTGCCTCCAAGACATTCACCACCCAGGAAACCATGCTCAACGCCAAGTCGGCGCGCGCCTGGTTCCTGCGCCACGGCAAAGAAGCCGACCTGGCGCGCCATTTCGTGGCGGTGTCGACCAATGCGACCGAAGTCGCCGCGTTCGGCATCGATACCGCGAACATGTTCCCCTTCTGGGACTGGGTCGGCGGGCGCTATTCGGTGTGGTCGGCGATCGGCCTGTCGATCGCGCTGCTGGTGGGTTTCGACAACTTTTCTGCCTTCCTGGCCGGCGCCCACGAGATGGACCGCCATTTCCGCGAAGCGCCGCTGGAAGCCAACATGCCGGTGATCCAGGCCCTGATCGGCATCTGGAACCGCAACTTCTACAACAGCGAATCGCTGTCGATCGCGCCTTACCACCAGTGGCTGCGCTACTTCCCGGCCTATCTCCAGCAGCTCGACATGGAGAGCAACGGCAAGCGCATCACCCGCGACGGCACGCCGGTGGGCGTGGCCACCTGCCCCTTCATCTGGGGCGACGTCGGCACCAACGGCCAGCACGCCTTCTTCCAGCTGCTGCACCAGGGCACCGACGTCACGCCGATCGACTTCATCGCCGTGCTCAAGCCCACCCACGGCATCGCCGACCACCATGACGTGCTGCTGGCCAACTGCTTCGCGCAGTCGGAAGCCTTCATGCGCGGCAAGGATGCCGGCGAAGTGCGCGCCGACCTGCAACGGCAAGGCGTGGACGACGCGGAACTGAACGCGCTTTTGCCGCACAAAACCTTCGACGGCAACCGTCCCAGCAACACCATCCTGCTGCCCGAGCTGACGCCGAAATCGCTGGGCTCGCTGATCGCGCTGTATGAGCACAAGACCTTCGTGCAGGGCGCGATCTGGGGCATCAACAGTTTCGACCAGTGGGGCGTGGAGCTGGGCAAGGTGCTGGCCAAGACGATTCACGGCGAGCTCAAGGCAGAGTCCAACCCGGCGCTGCACGATGCTTCCACCAATGCCCTGATTGCCCTGGCGAAACAGGCCAGGCAGGCGCAGTAAAGCAAAGACCAAAGCAAGGCAACGGCGCGCCGCGCGCGCTTCCACCAACGCATACGAACCGATATCACATCATGGCTATTTCCGATTTCGATCTGGTTTTATTCGGCGGCACCGGCGACCTGTCGATGCGCAAACTGCTGCCCGCGCTGTACGCGCGCGACCGCGCCCGCGACCTGCCGCCTGAGGCGCGCATCGTCTGCATCGGCCGCGACGACAAGACCAAGGAAGAATTCCTGAAGATCGTCGAGAAGGACTCCAAACCCCACATCCCCGCCGCCAACCTGGACGCGACGGTATGGGAACGTTTCTGCGGCCGCCTGCAATACGCCTCGGTCAACGCCAAGGAAGGCGCCAGCTTCTCGCACCTGAAGGACGCCCTGCGCGACGCCGACGGCCTGGCGCGCGTGTTCTACCTGGCCACGCCGCCCAGCCTGTTCGCCTCCATCTGCGAAAACCTCTCCAAGGCCGGGCTGGTGACGCCGAGCTCGCGCGTGGTGCTGGAAAAACCGCTGGGCCGCGATCTCGCCAGCGCGCGCGACATCAACAAGCAGGTCGGCCAGTACTTCGAGGAATCGCAGATCTTCCGCATCGACCACTACCTCGGCAAGGAGGCGGTGCAGAACCTGCTGGCGCTGCGCTTCGGCAACGTGCTGTTCGAGCCGCTGTGGCGCCGCGAATGGATTTCCGACGTGCAGATCACCATCGCCGAAGAGCTCGGCGTGGGCGGCCGCTTCGATTACTACGACACCTCCGGCGCGCTGCGCGACATGCTGCAGAATCACCTGCTGCAGCTCCTGTGTATCGTCGCCATGGAACCGCCGGTCTCCAACTCGGCCGATGCCGTGCGTGACGAGAAACTGAAAGTGCTGCGCTCGCTCAAGCGCTTCACGCCGACCACGCTGGCCATGAACGTGGTGCGCGGCCAGTACCGCGCCGGCCACGTCAACGGCACCGCCGTGCCGGGCTACCGCAAGGAGGCCGACGCCAATCCCGAATCGCGCACCGAGACCTTCGTCGCGGTGAAGGCCGAGATCGAGACCTGGCGCTGGGCCGGCGTGCCCTTCTACCTGCGCACCGGCAAGCGCATGGCCGACTCGCTGGCCGAAATCGTGGTGCGCTTCAAGAGCGTGCCGCACTCGATCTTCGCGCACCAGAACGACACCCCGAACTGCCTGGTGATCCGTCTGCAGCCCGACGAAGGCCTGCACATGAACCTGATGGCCAAGCAGCCCGGCGACGGCATGCGCCTGCGCCCGGTCGAGCTGGAACTGGACTTCCGCGAGAAATTCAAGACCCCGCGCATGGACGCCTACGAGCGCCTGCTGCTGGACGTGCTGCGCGGCCACCTGACCCTGTTCATGCGCAGCGACGAGCTGGAAGCGGCCTGGGAATGGGTCGAACCCATCCTCAACCACTGGGACCAGCAGGAAGCCGACCCGATTCCGTACAACGCCGGCACCTGGGGCCCGGCCGCGGCCAGCGCCCTGATCGGACGCGACGGCCTGCAGTGGCGCGAAGAAGCGCTGCCCGAGGTCTGACGTCCAGATGCCCTAAAGGAAAGCCCAGGTCGCGCCATGTCCATGCTGCTTGATTCCATCCGCACCCACATCAACTCCCTCTCGAAGTCGGAGAAGAAGGTGGCCGCGACCGTGCTCGCCAATCCGCAGCTGGCGCTGGCGGAAAACCTGACGGCGCTGGCCAAGAACGCCGAGGTGTCGGAGCCGACCGTGATCCGCTTCTGCCGCGCCATCGGCTACGAGGGCTGGCACGACTTCAAGCTCAAGCTGGCGCAAAGCCTGGCGCTGGCCCTGCCCGGCGCCGACGAGACGCTGGCCCAGGACGACCTGGCCGCCGACCTGGTCAACAAGATCTGCAGCCGCTCCATCAACACCCTGCTGGACCTGCGCAACCACCTCAATCCCGACGCGATCCAGCTGGCGCTGGACGTGCTGGCGCGCGCCAACAAGATCGAGTTCTACGGCCAGGGCACCTCCGGCATCGTGGCCAACGACGCCCAGCACAAGTTCTTCCGCTCCGGCGTGCCCACGGTGGCCTACTCCGACCCGCACATCCACAGCATCGCGGCCTCGCTGCTCAAGGCCGGCGACTGCGTGGTGGCGATCTCCCAGCGCGGCGGCAACGCGGCGCTGCTGCGCTCGATCCAGCTGGCCCGGAAAGGCGGCGCCGACATCATCGTGCTGGGCCCCTCCGGCACGCCGCTGGCCGAGCTGGCCACGGTGCTGGTGCCGATCGACCTGTCCTTCAACATCGACCCCTACACGCCGATCTCGGCGCGCCTGGCGCACCTGGTGGTGATCGACATCCTGGCCGTGGGGCTGGCGCTGCGCCGCGGTCCCGAGTTCCGCCGCCAGATGCAGAACGCGCAGAAGTCGCTGCAGAAGTTCGACATGCAATTCGACTCCTTCTTCCGCTGAGCGCCCGCAGCCTGCGACAGGTCAAGGATCAGTCTTTGGCCGACAGACAGGCCGCCGCGATTGCGTACAATGCTGCTGTTGAGCCTTCCTTCCAACTTTGCAACCAGGACTTCCCATGAGCCAGCTTGACCAGTTGAAGCAGTACACCACCATCGTGGCCGACACCGGCGACTTCCAGGCCATGAAGGCCTTCGCGCCGCAGGACGCCACCACCAATCCCTCGCTGATCCTGAAGGCGGTGCAAAAGGACGAATACAAGCCGCTGCTGGAAAACGTCGTCAAGGCCAATGCCGGCAAGAGCACCGAACAGATCATCGACCGCCTGCTGATCGCCTTCGGCCTTGAAATCCTGAAACTGATACCGGGTCGCGTCTCCACCGAGACCGACGCCCGCCTGTCCTTCGACACCGAAGGCACGGTCGCCAAGGGCCGCGAGCTGATCCGTTTGTACGAGGAAGCCGGCATCAAGCGCGAGCGCGTGCTCATCAAGATCGCCTCCACCTGGGAAGGCATCCGCGCCGCCGAGATCCTGGAAAAGGAAGGCATCCATTGCAACCTGACCCTGCTGTTCTCGCTGCCGCAGGCCATCGCCTGCGCCGAGGCGCAGGTGCAGCTGATCTCGCCCTTCGTCGGCCGCATCTACGACTGGTACAAGAAATCCACCGGCCAGGAATACGCCGGCGCCGACGACCCGGGCGTGCAGTCGGTCAAGGCTGTGTACAACTATTACCGCAAGTTCGGCTATGCCACCGAGGTGATGGGGGCGAGCTTTCGCAACACCTCGCAGATCGTCGAACTGGCCGGCTGCGACCTGCTGACCATCAGCCCCGAGCTGCTGCAGAAGCTGGCCGACGCCGATGCGCCGGTCGAGCGCAAGCTGAGCCGCGATGCCGCCCAGGCTGCCGACATCGAACGCATCTCGCTGGATGAAAAGGCCTTCCGCCTGGCCCTGAACGCCGATGCGATGGCGACCGAAAAGCTGGCCGAAGGCATCCGCCTGTTCGCGGCCGATGCGGTGAAGCTGGACAAGATCGTCGAAGCGCTGCGCTGATCGCGCACGACCGCCTTCTGCATCAAAAAGGGCCGCATTCCCCCCGGGAATGCGGCCCTTCTTCATTCAAGCATCAGTGCGTCAGACCATCAGCGTGCCAACATTTTCGGCAAGGCCGCGATCACCTTGTCGGCGCACAGCTGCAGGGTCTCGTCCATCCATTGGCGCACCATGACGTAGTCGTCCTTCATCCAGTCGTCCAATGGGAGGGCCTTCTCCGAGACGCGGTTGCAGGAGACACGCTCGAAAGGATTCACGGAGAACATGCCCGCGCCCTCCTTCTTCTTGTAGACCTCCAGCTCTGTATTCATCCTGAACTGCTTCGACTCTTCGCCGGTCAGGCTTTCGTAGATGAGGCGGCTGCTGCCGCCGGCCACGCTGACGGGGTGCTTGTACACTGCCTTGTACTGACTGCGCTTGACATCCATCTCGGCATTGAGCTGCTCGCGCAAGTGCGCCGTGAAGTCGGTCGATACCGTATTGCGAATGTTGTTGCGATCCTTCACGTCTTCGATCTTCTCTCCCTTCAGCGATTCCTTGCTGAAGCCGCTGAACCCTGCGCCACCGCCGAACGCGAAGGTCAGAATCGCGAGAGCGGTCTGTCCGGCAGCCGCCTTTTGCGTGGTCTCGCTGCGCACGATCATGATCTCCGTCGGCGTGTCCTTCAAACGACTGCCATCAGGAAAATTGGTGGTGTAAACCACATTCAGCGCGCCGGGGACGGGCTTGGCCGCATCCGCCTTCACCCCGTTGTCGGCCGGGCCGCTGGCGCCGGTGGTGGGGGCTGCGGTAGCAGCCGCCGGCGCCGCATCGTTGGCGGCGCGATGGCCGGCGCAACCGTTGAGGACAATCAGTGAGGCCAGGAAAAGATGCTTCAGGTTTTTTTGCATGTTCTTGTTTCGTCGGATGATTGGATAAAGCCGCCCCCTCGCCCTTCCATCCGGAAAGCGATCGATCAAAAAAGGAGGCGGGAGAGCAGACGAAATCCTTCCTGGCGATGCGCCGCAAGCCTCATGGCCGGCTGCGCCTGCAGTGACAGATTCCCCCTTGTCTGCGAGGGAGAAATCTTATGCGATGAGAAGACATATTGTCTATAGACAATGTTTCAACACGGCATCAGGCGCCGATCCAGACAGGGCAGCCCGCATCACCAACGCTGCGCCAACTCTGCGCTCAATAAAAAAGGCAGGCCTCGCGGCCTGCCCTGCATCGACGCACCATCCCGCCGTATCACGCGAAGCTGATCTGTACCTTCATCATCTTCGAGCGGTCGCCGGCGATCTCGAAGGCTTCCACCGATTTCTCGATCGGATAGGTGGCCGAGATCAGCGGCTTCACATCCACCAGCTTCTTGTTCATCAGCTCGACCGCCATCGCGAACTCTTCATGGAAGCGGAACGCGCCGCGCCAGTCCAACTCCTTGCCCACCAGCAGGTTGGCCGGGAAGTTGATGTCGCCGCCCAGGCCGACCTGCACGATGATCGCCTGCGGGCGCAGCGCTTCCAGCGCGCCGACCAGCGCGCGCTCGTTGCCGCTGGCTTCGAACAGGACGTCGAAGGTCCCCTTGTCGGCGGCGTAGGCCTTCAGGGCATCGGGTGTCTCGGCCATGTTGACGGCGCGGTCGGCGCCGACCTTCAGCGCGGTTTCCAGCGGCATCTTCGCCACATCCGTGGCCACCACTTCCAGCGCGCCGGCGCGGCGGGCGGCGATCACCACCAGTGCGCCGATGGGACCGCAGCCGGTCACCAGCACGCGTTTGCCGACCAGCGGGCCGGCGCGGCGCACCGCGTGCAAGGCCACCGACAGCGGCTCGGCCATGGCGGCTTCGCCGTCGCTGACGTGGTCGGCCACCACATGCGCCTGCGAACGTTCGATCACGATCTCCTGGCGGAACGCGCCCTGCACGTGCGGGGTGCGCATGGCGCTGCCGTAGAAGCGCATGTCCAGGCAGTGGTTCTGCTTGCCTTCCTGGCAGTACTTGCAGGCGCCGCAGGGACGGCTGGGCGAGATCGCGATGCGGGTGCCGGGAGCGATGTCGGCAATCGCCGAACCGACTTCGGCGATCTGGCCCGAGACCTCATGGCCCAGCACCATCGGCTCCTTGATGCGCACCACGCCGAAACCGCCGTGGTGGTAGTAGTGCAGGTCCGAGCCGCAGATGCCGCCGGCCTTGACCTTGACCTTCAGTTGCTGCGGCTGCAGCTCGCCGGTGTCCAGTTCCTGGATGCGCAGGTCGTGCGGCGCGTGGATGACGATGCCTTGTTGCATGGTGGTCTCCTGAGTTGTCCTGAATTGTCCTGAGTGCTGCTGATTATTGTTAGAGCGTGGCGGTGACGCCGCCGTCGACGTAGAGAATGTGACCATTGACGAAGCGCGAGGCGTCGCTGCCGAGGAACACCGCGGCGCCGACCAGGTCCTCGACGTCGCCCCAGCGGCGCGACGGCGTGCGGCCCACCAGCCAGTCGGTGAACTTGGCGTCGTTGACCAGGGCCATGTTCATCTCGGTCTTGAAGTAGCCCGGGCCCAGGCCGTTGACCTGGATGCCGTACTTGCCCCAGTCGATCGCCATGCCCTTGGTGAACATCTTGACCGCGCCCTTGGTGGCCGCGTAAGGCGCGATGCCCGGACGGCCCAGTTCGCTCTGCACCGAGCAGATGTTGATGATCTTGCCGCGGCCGCGGCCGATCATGTGGCGCGCCACCGCCTGCGCGGCGTAGAACACGCTGTTGAGGTTGGTGTTGATGATGTCGTGCCAGTCGGATTCCTTGAACTCTTCCAGCGGATTGCGGCGCTGGATGCCGGCGTTGTTGACCAGCACGTCGATGGCGCCGATCTCGCCCTCGATCTTCTGCACCGCGGCCTTGACCGCCTCGTTCGAGGTAGCGTCGAAGCTGGATTCATGGATGGTGTGGCCTTCGTCGCGCAACTGCTGCGCCACCTTGGCCAGCTTGCCGGCATCGCGCCCGTTGAGCACGATGGCCGCGCCCGCCTGCGCCATGCCGCGCGCCAGCGCCAGGCCGATGCCGCCCGACGATCCGGTGATCAGGGCCAGCTTGCCCTCCAGCGAAAATTGCTTCAGCCCGGCGGGCAGCGCCGCAGTCTTGTCTGTCATGTCGTCTCCGTGATTGAGGTGGGTCGCTACGAATCGATTATTTAGGTTTGACCATCTCGCGCTGGAAGGCGGCGATGGCGTGGTATTCGGGTTCCAGCTTGGCCGGGATGGCCGCGAAGATCGGTTGCAGGCGACCGTAGACCTTGACCGCGTCGACCTCGGGCTTGTGATGATGGTTGGAGCCGACCATGCCGGAGATCGCCTCCAGCGAATCCACCAGGCCCAGCGCATAGGCGCCCAGCACGGCCGCGCCCAGGCAGGACGATTCCACGCTCTCGGGCACCATCACCTCCCGGTTGAAGATGTCGGCCATCATCTGGCGCCACAGCGCCGAACGCGCGAAACCGCCGGTGGCCATCATGCGCTTGGTGGGGCCGACCAGGTCTTCCAGCGCCGGCAGGATGCTGTAGAGGTTGAAGATCACGCCTTCCAGCGCGGCGCGGATCATGTGGTGCTTGCCGTGGTGCAGGCCCAGGCCGAAGAAGGAGCCGCGCAGGTCGGCGTTCCACAGCGGCGCGCGCTCGCCCGCCAGGAAGGGATGGAACAGCAGGCCCTCGGCGCCCGGCGCCACCTTCTCGGCGATGCGGGTCAGCGCTTCATACGGATCGACGCCCTCTTCGCGCGCGGCGGCGGCTTCGGCCGTGGCCAGCTCGTCGCGCACCCAGCGGAAGATGTTGCCGCCGTTGTTGACCGGGCCGCCCACCACCCAGTGCTTCTCGGTCAGCGCGTAGCAGAACAGGCGGCCGTGCGGATCGGTCAGCGGTTCGTTGATGACGGTGCGCATGGCGCCGGAGGTGCCGATGGTCACGGCGACGTGGCCGGTCTCGATGGCGTTTACGCCCAGGTTGGAGAGCACGCCGTCGTTGGCGCCGATGATGAAGGGCGTATCGGTGGCCAGCCCCAGGCGCTGCGCCATGTCAGGCTTCAACGCCGGCAGGCGGTAGGTGGTCGGCACCGGCCTGGGCAATTGCGCCGCATCGAGCTTCAGCAGCGCCAGCGCGTCCTGGTCCCAGTCCAGCTGGCGCAGGTTGAACATGCCGGTGGCCGAGGCGATGGAATGGTCCACCACCCACTCGCCGAACAGGCGGAACATCACGTATTCCTTGATGCCCACGAAGCGCGCCGCCTTGCTGAACACCTCCGGCTTCTCATGGCGCATCCACATCAGCTTGCACAGCGGCGACATCGGGTGAATGGGCGTGCCGGTGCGGCGGTAGATGGCGTTGCCGTCGAATTCCTTCTTGATGCGCTCGGCCCAGACCGAGGCGCGGATGTCGCCCCAGGTGATGCTGTTGGACAGCAGGCCGTTGGCCTCGTCCAGCGCGATCACGCTGTGCATGGCGGCGCTGAAGGACAGCAGCGCGATGTCCTGCGGCGTGGCTCCGGCCGCCTTCACCGCGCCGGCGATGGAGCCCAGCGCGGCCTCGAAGATCTGCTGCGGGTCCTGCTCGGCCATGCCCGGCTCGGTGCACAGCACCGGATACTCCTGCGCGTGCTGCGCGACCACCTTGCCATCCAGGGTGAAGACGACGGTCTTGGTGCTGGTGGTGCCGAGATCGACGCCGAGCATGTAGCGGGGAGTAGCGGACATGATGTTGGTTTCCTTTAAGACAAAAGCCCGGCGCAAGGCCGGGCGGGTAAAGCGGTTACACGACCAGGTTGAGCAGCATGATGAAGATGATAGCAACAACCGAAATCAGGGTTTCCATGAGCGTCCAGGTCTTGAAGGTTTCGCCCACGCTCATGTTGAAGTATTCCTTGACCAGCCAGAAGCCCGCATCGTTCACATGCGACAGGATCAGCGAGCCGGCGCCGGTGGCCAGCACCAGCAGTTCCTTGTTGGTACCGGGAATCAGCGCCACCAGCGGCGCCACGATGCCCGCGCCGGTGATGGTGGCGACCGTCGCCGAACCGGTCGCCACGCGGATCACGCCGGCCACGAACCAGGCCAGCAGCAGCGGCGAGATCTCCGCATGCACGGCCAGCTGGCCGATGGCGGTGCCCACGCCGGAGTTCACCAGCATCTGCTTGAAGCCGCCGCCGGCGCCGATGATCAGCACGATGGCCGCGGTCGGCGCCAGGCTCTGGTCGACGAACTTCAGCACCTGCTGGCGGGTGAAGCCGCGGGCGATGCCGAAGGTCCAGATCGCCAGCAGCAGCGCCGCCAGCAGCGCCACGATGGGGTTGCCGATGAAGTCCATCAGGTCGCGCAGGGCGTGGCCTTCGGGCAGGGTGACGTCGACCAGGGTCTTGAGCAACATCAGGAACACCGGCGAGAGCACGGTGATCAGGGTGATGGCGAAGCCCGGCAGGTTCTTGGTCTGCGGCTCGCGCGCCAGTTGCTCCATCAGCTCGTCAGAGGGCTTGATGTCGACGTACTTGGAAATGAAGGAACCGAACATCGGACCGGCGATGATGACCGTCGGCAGGCCCACGACCAGGCCGTAGAAGATGGTCTTGCCGATGTCGGCGCCGAAGATGCCGATGGCCAAGAGCGGTCCCGGGTGCGGCGGCACCAGGCCGTGCATCACCGACAGGCTGGCCAGCATGGGCATGCCGATCTTGAACAGCGGCACGCCCGAACGGCGCGCCACGATGAACACCAGCGGGATCAGCAGCACGAAGCCGATCTCGAAGAACAGCGGGATGCCGACCAGGAAAGCGCCCATCATCATCGCCCAGTGCACGCGCTCGCGGCCGAAGGCGCGCACCAGCGTCTGCGAGATCTGGTCGGCGCCGCCGGACTCGGCCATCAGCTTGCCCAGCATGGTGCCCAGGCCCAGCACGATGCCGACGAAGCCGAGCACGCCGCCGAAGCCGTCCTGGAAGGACTTCACGATCTTGGGCAGCGGCATGCCGGAGATCAGGCCGAGAAAGCCTGAGGTAATGGTCAGTGCGATGAAGGGGTGGATGCGCAGGCGCGTGATCATCAGGATCAGCGCGGCGATGGCGATGACTGCGTTCAACAGCAAGCTTGCTTCGTGGCTCATGCCCAGCATGGGATCTCCATATGCCGATAGCCGACGGCGCGCAGCCCGTGCACGCGGCCGCGCGGCGACAGGCCCCGGCGACCGTCAGGGCGCGGGGGCGTACGTCTCCGGCGGCCGCGCATTGGCGGGCGGCGCATTCGTCTGCACTATCTTCGTAGTGTTTGTGATGGACGCTCCATGGGGTCAGTCATGAATGCGTCACTTCCTGAGTGTGGTATGCCTCGGCTGCCACCGCCGCCGTGTTCCCGGAGGTTCGGATGTTAGCGTTAACATGGGGCGCGATGATAACGCTAACATTTTGCATGGGTCAAACACTTGTTGTGCTGCGCTGCGGCAGACGGCGGTCGTCGCCGCGCGAAATATTGAACCTGGGAAACGGCTTGCCGTCGCCGCCCGGCGGCGGGCGGGGTATCATGTCGCCAATCCAAAAATACCCATGCCCATGAGCAAGCGCGCAGCACAGAACCACAAGGCATCCGCCATCCCGAAAGGCAGCCGGGCCACCGGCCGGGTCACCATCATCGACGTCGCGGCCGAAGCCGGCGTCAGCCCGATGACGGTGTCGCGCGCGCTGAAGACGCCGGCGCTGGTGCAGGAGCAATCGCGCGAACGCATCATGGCGGCCATCGACAAGCTCGGCTACGTGCCCAACCAGGCGGCGGCCACGCTGGCCTCGGCGCGCTCGCAGGTGATCGCGGTGCTGGTGCCGTCGCTGACCAACGCGGTGTTCATCGAGACGCTCTCGGGCATTCGCGACTACCTGGCCGAAGCCGGCTACCAGTTCCTGATCGGCGAGACCGGCTATGCGCGCGACAAGGAAGAGCAGCTGATCTCGACCTACCTGGCCCATGCGCCGGCGGGCTTCCTGCTCTCCAGCAGCGAGCAGCACGAGATCCTGCAAAGCCGCCCGGCCAGCCGCGCCATCCCCGCGGTGCGCATGTTCGACCTGGGCCGCAGCAACGACGATTTCTCGGTCGGCTTTTCGCAGACCAAGGCCGGTTACGCCGTGGCGCGCCACCTGGCCGAGCGCGGCTACAAGCGTCCCGCCTTCATCGCCGCCCAGCTCGACCCGCGCATGATGAAGCGCCGCGAGGGCTTCCGCAAAGGCCTGCAGGACGCGGGCATCCAGAGCGCAGTGGAAGTGCTGCTGCCGCTGCCGACCACGGTCGACATGGGCGCCCAGCTGCTGCGCCGGGTGCTGGACGCCAATCCGGACTGCGACGCCGTGTTCTGCTGCAACGACGACCTGGCGCTGGGCGCGCTGTTCGAGTGCCAGCGCCGCGGCATCGCGGTACCGGGACGCATGGCGATCGCCGGCTTCAACGACCTCTCCTGGGCCGCCTGCGCCACGCCCTCCATCACCACCGTGGTCACGCCGCGCTACGACATCGGCTACAAGTCGGCCCGGATGCTGATCAGCCAGCTGCGCGGAGAAGACATTCCCAAGGGCCGCCTCGACCTCGGCTTTGAACTCGCCGTGCGCGAGAGCACCTGAAGCCTGGTGGCCGGGCCGCCGGTCTGTCCGGTTGCCGCGGCGCAGCATCGTCTTTCATCGACTGGCCCCATCAAAAGCACCGCCGCTGGCCCTGCCCCGCAGCGGCGCGAAGTGCTATCGTCCGGCCGCCGTGACCAGCGGCGGGAAGCTCATCGATATCGCACCCGCGTGGACGAAAGCGCCTTCAATAATCCACCGCGTGTCAGACGATTCCTATAGACAGGCGCGAGCCAGACTCTACAATCGTCGGGTGCCGTGATCCGTCAGCCTCCTGCCACGGAAACGGCGCATCAATAACAAACAACGATCCACAACAAGTCCAGACACTCAGGAGAATCCACATGCAAAAGTTCACGGGACTTTGCAAGCCGGCCGCCTTGGCCCTGCTGCCCCTGTGCGGCGCGCTGTCCTTCATGCCGGCGACCGCCCAGACTCCCCCGCCGGCGGCGCCGGTCGTCAAGTACGACCTCACCTACGACATCATCAGCCCGGTCTATGCCAAGAACGGCATGGTCGCCACCGAGCAGGAGCTGGCCACCAAGGTCGGCGTCGACATCCTCAAGAAAGGCGGCAACGCGATCGACGCCGGCGTGGCCGTCGGCTTCGCGCTGGCCGTGGTGCTGCCCAACGCGGGCAACATCGGCGGCGGCGGCTTCATGATGATCCACGACGCCAAGACCGGCAAGAACGTGGCGCTGGACTTCCGCGAGATGGCGCCGCAGCGCGCCACCCGCAACATGTACCTGGACGACAAGGGCAACGTGGTGCCCGGCCGTTCGCTCTACACCCACCTGGCCGTCGGCGTGCCCGGCACGGTCGCCGGCCTGACCCATGCGCTGTCCAAGTACGGCACCATGAAGCTGTCGCAGGTGATCCAGCCGGCCATCGAACTGGCGGAAAAGGGCTACCCGGTCAGCCCCAGCCTGGCGCTGATCCTGGCCGCCGAGCGCGAGCACCTGGGCCAGTGGGACTCCTCCAAGGCCATCTTCTTCAAGGACGGCCGCCCGCTGCAAGCCGGCGAGATGCTGGTGCAGAAGGACCTGGCCAAGTCGATGCGCCTGATCGCCAAGCAAGGCGCCAAGGCTTTCTATGACGGCGCCATCGCCAAGAAGATCGTGGCCGAGATGGACAAGCACGGCGGCCTGATCACCGCCGACGACCTGAAGAACTACAAGGTGGTCGAGCGCGTGCCGGTGACCGGCAACTACCGCGGCTATGAAGTGATGTCGATGCCGCCCCCGAGCTCGGGCGGCGTGCACATCATCCAGATGATGAACATCCTGGAACGCTATCCGCTGAAGCAGTACGGCGCCGACAGCGCCCAGACCATCCACCTGATGGCCGAGACCATGAAGCTGGCCTACGCCGACCGCTCCGAATACCTGGGCGACCCGGACTTCACCAAGGTGCCGGTCAAGGGCCTGACCTCGCGCGCCTACGCCGACGAACTGGCCAAGAAGATCAACCCGGACCGCGCCACGCCGTCCTCCGAGATCAAACCAGGCCAGCCGCAGCCGTATGAGAGCGACCAGACCACGCACTTCTCGGTGGCGGACAAGGACGGCAACCTGGTGGCCACCACCTACACGCTGAACCTGAACTTCGGCAGCGGCATCGTGGCTACCGGCACCGGCATCACCCTGAACAACGAGATGGATGACTTCTCCGCCAAGCCGGGCGTGCCCAACGCGTTCGGCCTGGTCGGCGGCGACGCCAACGCGGTCGGCCCGTACAAGCGCCCGCTGTCGTCGATGTCGCCCACCTTCGTGCTCAAGGACGGCAAGCCCTTCCTGGTCACCGGCAGCCCGGGCGGCAGCCGCATCATCACCACCACGCTGCAGGAAATCCTGAACGTGATCGACCACGACATGAACGTGGCCGAAGCCACCATCACGCCGCGCATCCACCACCAGTGGGCGCCGGACCAGCTGCGCGTGGAAAAGGGCCTGTCGGCCGACACCATCAAGATCCTGCAGGACAAGGGCCAGAAGGTCAGCGTCCAGCCCTCGATGGGCCGCACCCAGACTATCCAGATCAAGCCGGACGGTTTCTACGGCTTCTCCGATCCGCGCAATCCGGACGGTCGTACGATCGGTTTCTGATCGCTGCGCGAAAAAAAGAAAATGCCGCCAGGTTTGCTCCTGGCGGCATTTTTTTCACGCTCCGGGATATCCCCGATAGGTGTCAGCAATACGCTTGCCTACTTACTCAAAACGATAGCGCAGGCCTGTGAAGAACTGATGCGCCACAAGGGTGCCGCCGAAGGATTCGGAATTCCGGAATGCAGGGGTCAGGGTTCCGTCGGAAAGCATATTGAACTTGCCGAAATTGACGTATCGGTAACCTACATCCAACGTCGTGCTCTTGCTCAACATATAGTTGAACGATGCGCCAAGATTCCAGGCCAGGCTGTTTTCGCTGTTGGCGCGAAAACGTTCGCCTTGCAGCAAGCCGGCGTTGGGGGTAGCCGGCAAGGTGAAGATCTGGTTGCCTGAAGTCGTATTGCGGCTCATGCCGACGCCGCCGTTCAGCGTGACGGAAGCGGCAGGGGAGCCCAGCGGAATCCGGTAGCCCAGGTTGACGAACAACGCCTGCGATTTCACCCGCACCGAATTGAAGCCATTGAACGCCAGCGGAGAACCGCAGACCGACGCCGGACAGATTCCTACCGTATTGCGCTGGAAATCACTGGTGCCCTGGCGCTGGTATTCCAGCTCGACGCTCAGCGGGCTGGCGTCGAACGTCCTGCCCACAAGGATGCTTGCAAATTTGGCCTGAGATGAGTCATTCGACGACACGATGCCTTGCACCCGGGGATTGGTATAGTTCTGCCCGGTCTCAGCCGTGCTGGCCGCGCCCGCACGGGCGCCGACGTACCAACTGCCGGATTGGTCGGCCGCCGTGGCCAGCACGGGAAGAAACAGCGTGGAAAGCAGCAGCCCCGAATAGTGTTTTTTCTTCATGGACAAGTCCTTTTCTTTGATGAAATGAATGGCCGTGCCGCGCAACATTTAGAGCGCGATAGGCAGCCACTGCATGGACTGTTGCAAGACAGGCAATATCCGATTACTGCGTGCGCTCCCGAAATTAGAGAAAAAAACCAAACAAGTTTTAACCGGATGTCGCAATGGGATGAGCCCAAGCCGCTATGCCGGATTGCTGCACGAAAAAAAACCGCGATGTATTGAACATCGCGGTTTTTTTTTGCAGCGCTGCGGGAAAGCCTATCCAGCGGCCCCCCTTGATCAGACTTCTGATGACGTTCGCGGCACCCGCCAGGCACCTGAAAAACATGGCCAGCGCCGACAGGCAGCGACCTCTTCAGGGACGGCACGAAAGAAGAGCACCAAACCCGCAACGGCTCGCGCCGCCGCGAGGCGCGGCGTTATTCCTGCACCTCCTGCTGCTTGGGATAGATCTTCACCAGCACGATCTTCGGCCCCGACATGCGCTTGATCACCACGTCGAAGGCGGCGAACTCGATCCGCTGGCCTTCCTTGGGCAGGTCGCCCAGCTTTTCCATCACCAGGCCGCCCACCGAGTCGATGCTGTCGTCGTACTCGATGTCGATGCCCAGCATGTTCTCCAGCGTGACGATGGGCAGGCTGCCCTTGCCCAGCAGCGTGCCGTCGTCCTGGCGCGTCCACTCGCCGGTGTTGTGGCGGAACTCGTCGCGGATCTCGCCCACCAGCAGGCTGAGCATGTTGTCCAGCGTGATGAAGCCGTCCGGCGACTGGCCCTTCTTGCCGATCAGCGCGAAGTGCGGCGAGCCGGTACGGAAACGCCGCAGCAGGTCCAGCGCCGGCAAGGCCGGGGAGATGAACTGCACCGGGCGCAGGTAAGCCTTGAGGTCGGCGATGGCGCGGCCGTCCTGCTGCGCCAGGAAGACGTCCTTCAGGTGCACCAGTCCCAACACCTGGCGATGCTCGGCGTCGAAGTACGGATAGCGCGAGAAGCGGTTGCGATAGACGATCTCCAGGTTCTCGGCCAGCGTCTTGTCGTCGCCCAGCGAAACGATCTCGCTGGCCGGGCGCATGATGTCGGCCACGTCCATCTCGGCGAAGTTCAGGCTCTGGGTGAGCACGTTCCATTCGTCGCGGGTGAACTTGCCGTTCTTGGCGCCGGTGTTGCCGGCGCGCAGGATCAGCTTGAGCTCGTCGGACGAATAATGCGCGTCGTGGCCATGGCTGTTGCCCAGGCCCGCCACGCGCAGCAGCCAGTTGGAGCTGGCGTTGAGCACCCAGATCAGCGGGTACATCATCCAGTAGAAGCCGTACAGCGGCATGGCGCACCACAGGCCCAGCTTTTCCGGGCTGCGGATGGCCATGGACTTCGGCGCCAGCTCGCCGGCCACGATGTGCAGGAAGGAAATGACGAAGAAGGCGAACACGAAGGACACGCCGTGGATCAGTTCCACGTTGGTGACGCCGGCCAGGGTGAACAAGGGCTCAAGCAGGCGTGCGAAGGCCGGTTCGCCGATCCAGCCCAGGCCCAGCGAGGCCAGCGTGATGCCCAATTGGCAGGCGGAGAGATAGGCGTCCAGTTGATTGTGGACCACGGCCAGGATGCGGCCGCGTACGCCTTGAGTTTTTGCGATGGCCCGGATGCGCGTTTGCCGCAATTTCACCAGGCTGAATTCTGCTGCGACGAAAAAACCGTTCAACGCGACCAGGAAGAAGGCCGCGACGATCAGTAATATGTTTTCCAACTAGGGTTCCTATGGGGGTTGTCGAGGGGCCCGGGCGCAATCCACCGGCCCAGACTCCGTAATTTACCATGCGCCGGGCCCGCGCCCGGTTTCATTGCATATCAGGCAACTTTCACCCTCTCCCCCGCCGGCCTCAGAAACCTTCCAGCACCACCTTGCCGCGGGCGCGGTGGGTTTCGATCAGCGCATGCGCGCGACGCAGGTTGTCGGCGTTGATGCGGCCGAAGTTCTCGCCGGTGGTGGTGCGCAGCACGCCCTCGTCAATCAGCGACGAGACCCGTTGCAGCAATTCGTGCTGTTTGATCATGTCCGGCGTGCCGAACATCGAGCGGGTAAACATCAGCTCCCAGTGCAGCGAGATGCTCTTGCGCTTCAACGGCACCGCATCCAGCGTGGCCGGATCGTCGATCAGCGCGAACTTGCCCTGCGGCGCCAGCACCTCGACGATCTGGGCGTAGTGCTGGTCGGTATGGGTCAGGCTGATAACGATGTCCACCTCCGGGTGGCCGATCTTCTGCAGCTGCTCCTTCAGCGGCTGGCTGTGGTCGATCACATGGTGCGCGCCCAGCTCGCCGACCCATTGCGCGGTTTCCTTACGCGAGGCGGTGCCGATCACGGTCAGGCGGGTCAGCCTGCGCGCCAGCTGGGTCAGCATCGAGCCCACGCCGCCGGCGGCGCCGATGATCAGCAGGCGCTTGCCCTCGCCGCCGTTTTCAGCAACGGCCACGCGGTCGAACAGCAGCTCCCAGGCGGTGATCGCGGTCAGCGGGATGGCGGCCGCATCGGCGTGGCCCAGGCTCTTGGGCTTGGCGCCGACGATGCGCTCGTCGACCAGGTGCAGCTCGCTGTTGGAACCGGGACGGGTGATCGAGCCGGCATAGAAGACTTCGTCGCCGGCCTTGAACAGCGTTACCTCCGCGCCCACCGCGCGCACCACGCCGGATGCGTCCCAGCCCAGCACGCGCGGCTCCTTCACCGGGGCGCCGGCGCGGATCTTGGTGTCGACCGGATTGACCGAAATCGCCTTGACCTCGACCAGCAGGTCGCGCGGACCGGGCGTCGGCTCGGGCAGGTTGGTATCGACCAGGGCGTTGGCGTCGCCAATGGGCAGGCCGTGCTGCGTGTAGACTATCGCTTTCATGTGATTTCCTTTTCCGGAGATAAAGTGGACCTGGGCGGCATGCCGTTCACCACACGCCTCGCCCTTGGAAGCCATATTAAGAAACCGGCGGTGCCCTGAACAGCCGCCATTCCGATCAAGACTTTCACTCCTGGTGTGAAAATGATCCGCCTCGAAGATCTCCATCTCTTCCTCCGCTCGGCCGCCCTGGGCAGCTTTTCCCAGGCCGCGCGCGAGGCCGACCTGCTGCCCGGCCAGGTCAGCGCGGCGATCCAGCGCCTGGAGCGCGAGCTCGACATCCGCCTGTTCGCCCGCTCCACCCGCAGCCTGCGCCTGACCGAAGAGGGCGAACGCTACCTGCCCTACGCCCAGGAGGCGCTGCAGACCCTGCGCGAAGGCCGGGAAGGCCTGCGCAGCGACGACGCCGAACTGGCCGGCACGCTGCAGGTGGCCGCCCCGTCCGACCTGGGACGCAACGTGCTGCTGCCGTGGCTGTCGGAGTTTCGTCGCGCCAATCCGCGGCTGGACCTGCGCCTGCTGGTGTCGGACCAGGTCACCGATGTCTTCCGCGACCCGGTCGACATCGCCATCCGCTACGGCCGCATGGACGACGCCAGCTTCATCGCCCTGCCGCTGGCGCCGGACAACCGCCGCGTGCTGGTGGCCTCGCCCGACTACCTGCGACGCCACGGCGCGCCGCAGACCGCCGACGAGCTCAAGCGCCACGATTGCCTGATCTACCAGCTGCAGGGCCGGGTCTACGACAAATGGTTTTTTCCCGCCGACGGCGGGCGCACGATACAGGTGGGCGGGCCGCTGGTGACCGACGACGGCGACGTGGTGCGGCGCTGGGCGGTGGCCGGCGAAGGCATCGCCTACAAGTCGTGGCTGGACGTGGGCGCCGACGTGCGCGCGCGGCGCCTGTCCATCGTGCTGCCGCAACTGCGCGGCGAGGCGGCGCAATTGCACATGGTGTGTCCGCACCGGCGCCAGTATTCGCCGGCGGTGCGCCAGCTGCAGGCGCTGCTGGCGGCGCGCTGCGCCGCCCTGAACGAAGACCTGGAGCGCGAGATCAGCCAGGCAGGTGGCGCTTGATCACCGCCGCCAGTTTGTCGAAGGAGCGCGCGATCTCCTCGTTGGGCACGCTGGCGTAGCCCAGCAGCAAGCCGCGCCGGGCGCCGCGCGCGTGCATGTAGTAGCGCGACAGCGGCCGCACGATGATGCCGGCCTGCAGCGCCTGTTCGCATATGAGCACATCGTCGCATTCCTGCGGCAGCCCCAGCACCAGGTGCAGCCCGGCCTCGCCGCCGGTGATCGCCATCTTCTCGCCGAAATGCCGCCCGATGGACTGCATCAGCAGCTGCAGCCGCTCGGCGTACAGCACCCGCATCTTGCGGATGTGCGAGGCGAAATGCCCTTCGGCCATGAAGTCGGCCAGGGTCGCCTGCAGGAACACCTGGCCGTTGCGGTAGAGCTCGGCGATGCCGGTGGAGAAGGCCTTGGCCAGCGACTCCGGCACCACCAGGAAACCGATGCGCAAGCCCGGGAACATGATCTTGCTGAAGGTGCCCATGTAGAGCACCCGGTCGTGCGTGTCCATGCCCTGCAATGACGCCAGCGGCCGGCCGCCGTAGCGGAACTCGCTGTCGTAGTCGTCCTCGATGATCCATACCTTGTGCGCGGCCGCGTACTCCAGCAGCATGCGCCGGCGCGACAGGCTCATCACCATGCCCAGCGGATACTGGTGCGAAGGCGTGGTGCAGATGAAGCGCGGCGGCCGGCGCAGGTTGGCCAGGCGCATGCGCATGCCCTCCTGGTCGACCGCAATCGGCACCGACTGGATGCCCAGCGAGTTGAGCACGCTGCGCGTGCCCCAGTAGCAGGGATCCTCGACCCAGGCCGAGTCGCCGTGCTCGCCCAGCAGCTTGACCACGATGTCGATGGACTGGTGGATGCCGGTGGTGATCAGCACCTGCGAAGGATTGCAGTTCACCGAGCGCGCCACCCGCAGGTACTCGGCCACCGCCTCGCGCAGCGGCGCATAGCCGGCGCCCGGGCCGTAGGTCAGGAGGTCCGAGTTCGAGCGCCGCCAGTGCTTGTTCTGCAGCCGGCTCCATACCTTGTGCGGCACGCAGGTCACATCCGGCACGCCCGGCATGAACGCGCCCCACTGCCGCTCGCCCACGCCGGCCATGCGTGTGAGCAGCGCGCCGCGCGCCGACAGCTCCGACTTGCCGGAAGGGTCGGTCAGCGGCTCGATGCGCTCGGCCGCCTCCGGGATCTGGTCGGGCGCGGTGTCGGCCACGAAGGTGCCGGCGCCGGTGCGGCTTTCCAGGTAGCCCTCGGCCAGCAGCTGCTCATAGGCGTAGGTCACCGTATTGCGCGACATGCCGAGTTCGCCCGCCAGGTCGCGCGAGGACGGCAACTGCATGCCGGCCGGCAGCGTATGGGCCAGAATCGCTTCGCGGATCAGCTGGTAGATCTGGCGGTTGACCGGCATCTTTTCGGCCGGCTTGGCGGCGCCCTTGTCGTCCGGCTTTTTCGCCCCGTTTGCGGTCGTCTTTTCCGCCCCCTTCCCAAGCGCTTTTTCCGCATTGCTTTTGCCCGCTCCGGCCGCTTTGGACTTGTCCGAAGTGGTTTTCGAAGGGGTGCGATTGATGCGTAGCAGCAGATAATCGGAAAGCGAGACCAGTTTCAAGTGGCACCATCAAATAATTGAAATTGGCTCTATATTACAGGGCCAATGCGGTTTTAGTATTGTTTCCGGATCAAGCAATTCCCGCGCCGCCACGGCGCCTCATCACCCGGAGCAAGCAATGAACAGCAAGGCCCTCAGCAACGAGCAGCTGCAGCAACGAAAGAACGCCGCCACCCCGCGCGGCGTCGGCGTCATGTGCGACTTTTACGCCGAACGCGCCTCCAACTCCGAACTGTGGGACGTAGAGGGCCGCCGCTTCATCGACTTCGCCGCCGGCATCGCCGTGCTCAATACCGGCCACCGCCATCCCAAGCTGCTCGACGCCATCCGCGCCCAGATGGAGAAGTTCACCCACACCGCCTACCAGATCGTGCCGTATGCGAGCTATGTCGAGCTGGCCGAGCGCATCAACGCCGTCACCCCGGGCGACTACGCCAAGAAGACCGCCTTCTTCTCCACCGGCGCCGAGGCGGTAGAAAACGCCGTCAAGATCGCCCGCGCCCACACCGGCCGCCCGGCCATCATCGCCTTCTCCGGCGGCTTCCACGGCCGCACCATGATGGGCATGGCGCTCACCGGCAAGGTCGCGCCGTACAAGCTGGGCTTCGGTCCCTTCCCGGGCGAGGTGTTCCACGCGCCCTACCCCAACGCGCTGCACGGCATCAGCAGCGACGACGCGCTGGACGCCGTCAAGGGCCTGTTCAAGAGCGACGTCGACCCGCACCGCGTGGCGGCCATCATCCTGGAACCGGTGCAGGGCGAAGGCGGCTTCTACGCCGCGCCGGCCGAGTTCATGCGCGGCCTGCGCGCGCTGTGCGACGAGTACGGCATCCTGCTGGTGGCCGACGAAGTGCAGACCGGCTTCGGCCGCACCGGCAAGCTGTTCGCCATGGAGCACTACGACGTGCTGCCCGATCTGATCACCATGGCCAAGAGCCTGGCCGGCGGCATGCCGCTGTCGGCCGTCAGCGGCCGCGCCGAGGTGATGGACGCGCCCGCCCCCGGTGGCCTGGGCGGCACCTATGCCGGCAACCCGCTGGCGGTGGCGTCGGCGCTGGCGGTGCTGGAAGTGATGGCCGAAGAAAACCTGGTGGCGCGCGGCGCGCGCCTGGGCGACAGGCTCAAGGCCCAGCTGGGCGAGCTCAAGTCGTCGGTGCCGCAGATCGGCGAAGTGCGCGGCCTGGGCGCGATGGTGGCGGTGGAATTCACCCAGCCCGGCACCGGCAAGCCCGACGCCGAGTACGCCAGGAAGGTCCAGCAGCATGCGCTGAAGAACGGCCTGCTGCTGCTGACCTGCGGCAGCTACGGCAACGTCATCCGCTTCTTGTTCCCGCTGACGATTCCCGATACCGTGATGGATGAAGCGCTGGGCATCCTGTCGGCCGCCATCCGGCTGGCTTGAGTCTTGCATCAGCGCCAGGATCGATACATGAACGGAGACCAACATGGCCGCTAACGCCTTGAGGAAAGAGGACGCGCCGGCGCGCACGACGACGTCCGACACGCTGGTGCAGTTCTGCGGCGTGAAGAAGACCTATGACGGCGAGAACCTGATCGTCAAGAACCTGGACCTGGACATCCGCCGCGGCGAGTTCCTGACGCTGCTGGGTCCGTCCGGTTCGGGCAAGACCACCTGCCTGATGATGCTGGCCGGTTTCGAGTTTCCCACCGGCGGCGAGATCCGTCTGGACGGGCAGCTGCTCAATCGCGTGCCGCCGCACAAGCGCAACATCGGCATGGTGTTCCAGAACTACGCGCTGTTCCCGCACATGACCATCGCCCAGAACGTGGCCTACCCGCTGTCGGTGCGCAAGATGGGCCGCGCCGATCGCGAGGCCAAGGTCAGGCAGGCGCTGGACATGGTGCAGATGGGGAAATTCGGCGACCGCTATCCGACCCAGCTCTCGGGCGGCCAGCAGCAGCGCGTGGCGCTGGCGCGCACGCTGGTGTTCGACCCGCAGCTGGTGCTGATGGACGAGCCGCTGGGCGCGCTCGACAAGCAGCTGCGCGAACACATGCAGCTGGAACTGAAGGCGCTGCACAAGCGCCTGGGCGTGACCTTCGTCTACGTCACCCACGACCAGAGCGAGGCGCTCACCATGTCGGACCGCGTGGCCGTGTTCGACCAGGGCGTGATCCAGCAGCTGGCGCCGGTGGCCGAGCTGTATGAATACCCGGAGAACCAGTTCGTCGCCAACTTCATCGGCGACAACAACCGCTTCAAGGGCAGCGTCGAGAGCGTCAGCGGCGAGCACTGCACCGTGCGCCTGGCCGACGGCACGCAGCTGTCCGGCCTGAACGTGCATCGCGCCCACGCCGGCCAGGCGGTCACCGCCTGTGCGCGTCCCGAGCGCATCCGCCTGGGTGCTGCGGGCGGCGAGGAAGCCAACCGGATCAAGGCGCGCATCGCCGGCCTGATCTATTTTGGCGACCATGTGCGCGTGCGCTGCAGCGTCTCCGGCCAGGACGATTGCTTCGTCAAGCTCTCGCTGGCCGATCCGGCGCTGGCGGGCCTGGCCGAAGGCAGCGAAGTGTCGCTGCACCTCGCGCCGCAATACCTGCGCTGCTTCCTCTGAGCGGCGCCGTCGTTTTCATTTCCAAGGCAACGCAAGATTGCCGGCAGTTCCAACGCATGCAGTCAATCATCGCAACAAGTACAACTAAGTAAGCACGATAACCAACGAGGAACACATGAAACGCCTATCTCCCGCTCTGCTGTCCCCGCTCGCCCTGGGCATGCTGTTTACCGTCGGCGCAGCCTCGGCCGCGGAACTGACCGTGGTCAACTTCGGCGGCGCCAACGCCAATGCGCAAAAGGTCGCCTATGTCGAACCGTTCCAGAAGAGCACCGGCACCAAGGTCGTGACGTCCGAATTCAACGGCGAGCTGGCCAAGGTCAAGGCCATGGTCGAAGCCAAGAAAGTCAGCTGGGACGTGGTGGAAATCGACGGCGGCGACCTGAACCGCGCCTGTGACGACGGCCTGATCGAAAAGCTCGACCTGGCCAAGAGCATCAAGAAGGACGACTACATCCCCGAAGCGACGGTGAGCGAATGCGGCATGGGCGCCTTCGTCTGGTCCACCGTGCTGGCCTACAACGCCGACAAGCTCAAGAACGCCCCCACCGGCTGGGCCGATTTCTGGGACACCAAGAAATACCCCGGCAAGCGCGGCATGAAGAAGAGCGCCCAGTTCAACCTGGAGTTCGCCTTGATGGCCGACGGCGTGCCGACCAAGGACGTCTACAAGGTGCTGGCCACCAAGGAAGGCGTGGAGCGCGCCTTCAAGAAGCTGGACCAGTTGAAGCCCAATATCCAGTGGTGGGATGCGGGCGCATTGCCGGCGCAGTTCCTGGCCTCGGGCGACGTGGTGATGGCCAACGCCTACAACGGCCGCATCGACGCCGCCCAGCGCGAAGGCAAGAACCTCAAGGTGGTGTGGGCCGGCAGCGTCTACACGCTGGACTACTGGGTGATCCCGAAGGGTTCGCCGAACAAGGCGCTGGGCGAAAAGTTCATCGCCTTCGCCAGCCAGCCCGAGACCCAGAAGACCTACGCCAACAACATCGCCTACGGCCCGGTCAACAAGGGCGCGCTCAAGCTGCTGGACGCCAAGACCCTGTCCAACCTGCCGACCTCGCCGACCAACGCCAAGGACTCGGTGCAGCTGAGCCTGCAGTTCTGGACCGACCACGGCGAGGAGCTGGAACAGCGCTTCGCCGCCTGGGTCGCGAAATAAGGCGCGTCGCCTTAGTCGCTTAGACCGCCGCCATGCCTGAAGACGGCCCGCCCCGATGGCGGGCCGTCGACATGACAAGCGCAGCGGCAACAGCGACATGCCGTTTGCCGACTCACGCAGCACCGGAACACAGAACCATGACCACCATCGCCACCAGCTCCGCCGCAGCCATGCCACTGGCCGAACCGACACCCCAGCAACTCAGGCGCGAACTGCGCGCCGCCGAAACCCGCAAGCGCGTCGCCGCCCTGGCCCTGATCGCGCCGCTGGCGATCTTCCTGCTGCTGACCTTCGTGGCGCCCATCGTCGCCCTGCTGCAGCGCGCGGTGGAAAACCCCGAGGTCGCCACCACGCTGCCGCGCACCGTGGCCGCACTGGCCAGATGGGACCGCAAGGCGGCCGTGCCCGACCAGGCCTACGCCGAGCTGGCCGAAGACCTGGCGCGCGCCAAGGAAGACACCACCGCTGGCCCGCTGGCGCGCCGCATCAACATCGAGATTTCCGGTTCGCGTTCGCTGATCATGGGCACCACGCGCGCCATGCCGCTGCGCGACGCCGACGGCAAACCCTTGCCGGCCGCCGCCGCAAAGGATGCCCTGATCGCCATCAACGCCCAATGGGGCCAGCCCGACATCTGGCGCGTGATCGCGCAGAACGGCTCGCTGTATTCGCCGTATTACCTGCTGGCCTCGATGGACCTGCGCCAGAACATCTACGGCGACATCGTCCAGGCCGATCCCGACGCCTCGATCTACCGCTCCATCTTCGGCCGCACGCTGTGGATGAGCGCGGTGGTGACCGTGATCACCCTGCTGCTGGCCTATCCGCTGGCCTACTGGCTCTCCACCATGAGCGAACGCCGCGCCAACCTGCTGATGATCCTGGTGCTGATCCCGTTCTGGACCTCGATCCTGGTGCGCGTGGCGGCCTGGATCGTGCTGCTGCAATCCGAGGGCCTGGTCAACAAGGCGCTGATGCTGGTGGGCATCACGCACGCGCCGCTGGAGATGGTGTTCAACCGTGTCGGCGTCTACGTGTCGATGACGCACATCCTGTTGCCCTTCATGATCCTGCCGCTGTACAGCGTCATGAAATCGGTGCCGCCGACCTACCTGAAAGCGGCCGTCTCGCTGGGCAGCCATCCCTTCGCCGCGTTCTGGCGCGTGTACGTGCCGCAAACTTATCCGGGCATCGGCGCCGGCGTGCTGCTGGTGTTCATCATGGCCGGCGGCTACTACATCACGCCGGCGCTCCTGGGCGGCCCCAACGAGCAGATGGTGAGCTACTTCATCGCCTACTTCATCAACACCACCATCAACTGGGGCATGGCCTGCGCGCTGGGCGCCCTGCTGCTGACCGGGACCCTGGTGCTGTACGGCGTCTACCGCCGCTTCGCCAGGATCGACGTGGGCATCGGCTGATGCGCGGCCAACAGGAAACCGACATGAACAAACCTCCCCTCTTTCCGCCCTACGTGTCGCTGCTCGAACGCGCATGGTTCTTTGCGCAGCGCAGCTTCAACCTGCTGGTGCTGCTGTTCCTGGTGCTGCCGATCCTGGTGATGATTCCGTTGTCGTTCTCCGACAGCAGCTTCCTGATGTACCCGATCAAGGGCGTGTCGCTGCGCTGGTACCAGAACCTGTTCCACTCCGACGACTGGATGCGCGCCGCGCAGAACAGCTTCATCGTGGCCCCGGCCGCGACCCTGATCGCCACCGTGCTGGGCACGCTGGCCGCGGTCGGCCTGAACAAGGCCGACTTCCGCGGCAAGGGCGTGCTGATGGCGATCCTGATCTCGCCGATGATCGTGCCGGTGGTGGTGGTCGGCGTGGGCGTGTACATGTTCTTCGCCCGCATCGGCCTGTCCGACACCTATCTCGGCCTGATCCTGGCGCACGCCGCGCTGGGCGCGCCCTTCGTGGTGACCACGGTGCTGGCCACGCTGCAGGGGTTCAACCACAACCTGGTGCGCGCCAGCCTGAGCCTGGGCGCCAGTCCCTTGCGCACCTTCTTCCGCATCACGCTGCCGGTGATCGCGCCGGGCCTGATCTCGGGCGCGCTGTTCGCCTTCGCCACCTCGTTCGACGAAGTGGTGCTGACGCTGTTCGTGGCCGGCCCCAACCAGGCCACGCTGCCGCGCCAGATGTTCGCCGGCATCAAGGACAACATCAGCCCGACCATCGCCGCGCTGGCGACCATCCTGATCATCTTCTCGACCTGCCTGCTGCTGGCGCTGGAATGGCTGCGCGGACGCAACAAGGCGGCCGCCCGCTTCTGATTTCTTGAGACTGGAAACCCTATGCTGCAACTGAAAGACCCCACCCTGCTGCGCCAGCAGGCCTACCTCGGCGGCCAGTGGTGCGACGCCGACGACGGCGCCGCCTTCGATGTCGTCAACCCCGCCAACGGCGAGCGCTTGGGCAGTGTGCCCGAGATGGGCGCGACCGAAACGCGCCGCGCCATCGACGCCGCCAACGCCGCCTGGCCGGCCTGGAAGAAGAAGACCGCCAAGGAGCGCAGCGCCATCCTGCGCCGCTGGCACGACCTGATGCTGGCCAACGCCGACGACCTGGCGCTGATCATGACCGCCGAGCAGGGCAAGCCGCTGGCCGAGGCCAAGGGCGAAATCAACTATGCCGCCTCCTTCATCGAATGGTTCGCCGAAGAAGGCAAGCGCACCTACGGCGACACCATCCCCTCGCCGTCGCTCTCCAGCCGCATCGTGGTGGTGAAGGAAGCCATCGGCGTGTGCGCCGCGATCACGCCGTGGAACTTCCCGGCCGCGATGATCACCCGCAAGGCCGGACCGGCGCTGGCCGCCGGCTGCCCGATGGTGTTGAAGCCGGCCGAAGCCACGCCCTTCTCGGCGCTGGCGCTGGCGGTGCTGGCCGAACGCGCCGGCATCCCGGCCGGCATCTTCAGCGTAGTGACCGGTTCGCCCAAGGCCATCGGCGGCGAGATGACCTCCAACCCCATCGTGCGCAAGCTGTCCTTCACCGGCTCCACCGCGGTGGGCAAGCTGCTGATGCAGCAAAGCGCCTCCACCATCAAGAAACTGTCGCTGGAGCTGGGCGGCAACGCGCCCTTCATCGTGTTCGACGACGCCGACCTGGACGCCGCAGTCGAGGGCGCGATGGCCTCCAAGTACCGCAACGCCGGCCAGACCTGCGTGTGTGCCAACCGCATCTATGTGCAGGACGGCGTCTACGAGGCCTTCGCCGCCAGGCTGGTGGAAGCGGTCAGGAAACTCAAGGTCGGCGACGGCATGGAAAACGGCACCACCACCGGCCCGCTGATCAACGAGGCGGCGGTGCAAAAGGTCGAGCTGCACATCGCCGACGCGCTGGGCAAGGGCGCGCGCGTGCTCACCGGCGGCGCCCGCCATGCGCTCGGTCACGGCTTCTTCGAGCCGACCGTGCTGGCCGACGTCACGCCGGACATGCGCGTGGCGCGTGAAGAGACCTTCGGCCCGATGGCGCCGCTGTTCCGCTTCAGGACCGATGAAGAAGCCGTCGCCCTGGCCAACGACACCGAGTTCGGCCTGGCCAGCTATTTCTACTCGCGCGACATCGGCCGCATCTGGCGCGTGGCCGAAGGCCTGGAGTCGGGCATGGTCGGCATCAACACCGGGCTGATCTCCAACGAGGTGGCGCCGTTCGGCGGCGTCAAGCAATCCGGCCTGGGCCGCGAAGGTTCGCACTACGGCATCGACGACTACCTGGCCATCAAGTACCTGTGCATGGGCGGCATCTGAGCCTGCGCCATTCCCTTTCTTCCCGGCCGGCAGGATGAGGGCCGGGGACGTTTCCCGCCGTACGGTTCAGCCTGGACCGTGCGGCGCCGCCGCATTTTCGCTCCCCGCAAAGCCGCTCCCAGCCTGGACACCCATAAGACATAGCAATATGCAAAATTAGAAATCATAATTTTTCTTATGGCCTCGGCGGACGTATAAATCTGTTCTCGCACCATCAATTCACAACAAACGGGAGAGCAGAACAATGAGCAGCACCACAGCCACTCGGCGTCACCAGCCGGTCCGCGCATCGCTGGCGGCCTTCGTCGGCACCATGATCGAATGGTACGACTTCTACATCTACGCCACCGCCGCCGCGCTGGTGTTCGGCAAGTTGTTCTTCCCCACCACCACGGGCTTCTACGGCACGCTGGCCTCGTTCGGCACCTTCGCCGTGGGCTTCTTCGCGCGGCCGCTGGGCGGCGCGGTGTTCGGCTACATCGGCGACCGCATCGGCCGCAAGAAGTCGCTGGTGGTGACGCTGCTGATGATGGGTACGGTCACGGTGCTGATCGGCCTGTTGCCGACCTACGCCAGCATCGGCGTATGGGCGCCGGTGGCTCTGGTGGCGCTGCGCTTCATCCAGGGCATCGCGGTGGGCGGCGAATGGGGCGGCGCGGTGCTGATGGCCAGCGAGCATTCGCCGGACCAGAGCCGCCGCACCTTCCTGGCGTCCTTCGCCCAGCTCGGCAGCCCGGCCGGCCTGATCCTGGCCACGCTGATGTTCAAGCTGGTCAGTTCGCTGGACAACGAGGTCTTCCTCGACTGGGGCTGGCGCGTGCCGTTCCTGCTGAGCGCCGTGCTGCTGGCGGTGGGCTTCGCCATCCGCCTGTCGGTCAACGAGTCGCCTGATTTCCTGGACGAGCAGGCGCGCCGCGAACAGGCCGCGCGCAACACCCAGGCCAAGCGCGAATCGGCGCCGCTGGCCGAAGTATTCAAGAGCGCCCCCGGCCTGCTGGCGCTGGCCATCGGCGCCAACGTGCTGGGCATCGCCGGCTTCTACTTCACCAATACCTTCATGCTGGTCTACACCACGCAGTACCTGCACCTGCAGCGCGGCCTGGTGCTCAACTGCCTGCTGGTGGTGTCGGTGATGCAGTTCTTCATCACGCCGCTGTCGGCGCATATCGCGCGCAAGGTCGGCAACCACCGCTTCCTGGTGCTGGTGTCGGCGCTGTCCATCCTCTCGCCCTACATCATGTTCTCGCTGGTCGACATCGGCTCGCTCACCGCCGTCACGCTCGGCGTGGGCGTGGCGATCCTGTTCATCGGCGCCTACTACGCGGTGATCGCCGGCTTCGTCAGCGAAGCCTTCCCGACCCGCGTCCGCTACACCGGCATCTCGATGGCCTACCAGGTCTCGGGCGCCATCTTCGGCGGCCTCACGCCGCTCCTGGGCACCGTGCTGGCCGAGAAATTCCAGGGTCACTGGTGGCCGCTGGCGCTGCTGTTCTCCGCCATCTCGCTGCTGTCGATGCTGTGCGTGTCGCGCCTGGGCGCGCAGCGCCAGGCCGGCGCCGCCGCGTTCAAGCTGCAGCAGGAGGCGTGATGAAAGCCTTCTACCATCCCGACCAGAAGCTGCACCATCCGCAAAGCTATTACTCGCGCGGCAAGATGCGCGTGCCGCAGGAGGTGCCGCAACGCCTGGACGAACTGGCCGCCGTGGCCGCCCGCCTAGGCTTCACGGTGCAGCAGCCGGCCGATGCCGGCGCGGCGCCGATCGGCGCGGTGCACTCGCTGGACTACCTGCAGTTCCTGCAGGAGGCGCACGCGCAGTGGATGGCCTTGCCCGACGACTGGGGCAACGAGGTGGTTTCCAACATCTTCGTGCGCCACCCCAATCCGCTGCGCGGCGTGCTGGCCAAGGCCGCGCACTACCTGGCCGACGGCAGCTGCCCGGTGGGGCCGCACACCTGGCGCTCGGCCTACTGGGCGGCGCAGTGCGCCATCGCCGGCGCCCAGGCGCTGCTGCAGGGCGAGCGCCAGGCCTACGCCATCTGCCGGCCGCCCGGCCATCATGCGCGGCGCGACGCCGCCGGCGGCTTCTGCTATCTGAACAACGCCGCCATCGCGGCGCAGATGCTGAGCGAAAAGCACAAGCGCGTGCTGGTGCTGGACACCGACATGCACCACGGCCAGGGCATACAGGAAATCTTCTACGCCCGACGCGACGTCATGTACGTCTCCATCCACGGCGACCCGGAGAACTTCTATCCGGTGGTGGCCGGCTTCGAGGACGAGCGCGGCAGCGGCGAGGGCTACGGCTACAACCTCAACCTGCCGATGCCGCACCATTCGCCGGAGGCGGTGTTCTTCGAACGGCTGGAGCGGGCTTGCCGCGCCATCGAGCTGTACCAGCCGGAGGCGCTGGTGCTGAGCCTGGGTTTCGACATCTTCGAGAAGGACCCGCAGGCCATGGTGGGCGTCACCGCCGCCGGCTTCGAGCGGCTGGGCCGCGCGGTCGGCCGCTTCGCGCTGCCCACGCTGGTGGTGCAGGAAGGCGGTTACTATATCGAAGGCCTGCAGGACAACGCCGAACGCTTCTTCGCCGGGCTGGCGCATCCTTAGGCGCCGGCGGCGGACCTGCTGCTGCGTTCCTGCATTCCAGCCTCGCCGTCCAACCACCCAGCCTGCCGCCAGATGACCGTCGCCGACCACACCGCCGCCCGCCTCCTGCATCCCTCGCTCTCGTCGGAGCGCATGGACTGGAACCTGCTGCGCACCTTCATGTTCGTCGTCCAGGAGCGCGGCGTCGGGCGCGCCGCCAACGTGCTGTGCCTGAGCCAGCCGGCGGTCAGCCAGGCGCTGCGCCGGCTGGAGGAGACCGTCGGCGGCGTGCTGCTGCACCGGCGCAACGGCGAGTTCCGGCTGACCACGCTGGGCGAGGAAATCTACGCGGTGGCGCGCGAGATGTATGGCATGGTCTCGCGCATCGACGGCGCGGCCGGCCATGCCGCCGACGACGTGGCCGGCACGCTGCGGCTGTTCCTGATGAGCCGGGTGCAGAGCGCGGCCTATGACGATTTCCTGGCGCAGTTCCACCGCCGCTACCCCAAGGTCGAGTTCCGCATCGACGTCATGCAGAGCGCCGCCATCCTCGATGCGCTGGCCAAGGGCACCACGGCGCTGGGCATCTGCCTGTGCCGCAAGCCGGTGGAGAAACTGGAGCGCCGGCTGTTCCTGCGGCACCGCTACGTGATCGTGTGCGGGCGCCATCATCCGCTGTTCGCCCAGCGCACGGTGGGCATCGACGACATCCTCGGCCAGAACTTCGTCTGCTTCGCCAGCGACCAGCTGGGCGACACGCTCTCGCCGCTGACCGTGTTCCGCGACCAGCAGGGCTTCACCGGCCACATCGCCGGCACCTCCCCGTACGTCGAGGAAATCCGCCGCATGGTGGTGGCCGGGGTCGGCCTGAGCTTCCTACCCGAGCACCTGATCCGCCAGGACGTGGCCAACGGCGAGCTGAAGATCCTGCAGGCCGGCGGGCCGGTGGCCGAGATCGACGTGTTCCTGACCTGGCATCGCCAGCGCAAGCTGTCGGCGCCGGAGCAGGCCTTCCTGGATTCCTTCGAGCGCTTCCTGCAGCGCGTGCCGCTGGAGGTGCGCACCGCCTAGGCCGGCAACAGGCGCAGCTCCGGCGACGGCTGCGGTGGGACTGCCTCGGCGGTGGGCGCGATCCGGAACGCGCCCACCGCCGCCGCCAGCTCGCGCGCCTGCAGCTGCAACGCCATGGCCGAGGCGGCGGCCTGCTCCACCAGCGCGGCGTTCTGCTGGGTGCCCTCGTCCATCTGCGCGATGGCCTGGTTGATCTGCTCGATGCCGTGGCGCTGGTCGTCGCTGGCGTCGGCGATGGAGGCCACCACCTGGGTCACGTTGTTGATGCTGTCCATCACCTGCTGCATGGTGGCGCCGGCCTTTTCCACCAGCCGGCTGCCGGCGTCGACCTTGCCCACGGTGTCGCCGATCAGGCCCTTGATCTCGCGCGCGGCGGCCGCCGAACGCTGCGCCAACGCCCGCACCTCCGAGGCCACCACCGCGAAGCCGCGGCCCTGCTCGCCGGCGCGCGCCGCCTCCACCGCCGCGTTCAGCGCCAGGATATTGGTCTGGAAGGCGATGCTGTCGATCACCGCGATGATCTCGACAATCTTGCGCGAGGCGGCGTTGATCGCGCTCATCGTATCCACCACCTGCGCCACCACCGCCCCGCCGTCGGCGGCCACGCCGGCGGCCTGCTGCGCCATGGCGTTGGCCTGCTGCGCGCCTTCGGCGTTCTGGCGCACGGTAGCTGTCAGCGTTTCCATCGACGACGCGGTCTCTTCCAGCGAGGCCGCCTGGCGCTCGGTGCGCTCCGACAGGTCGCGGTTGCCGTTGCCGATCTCGGCCGAGGCGGCGGCGATCGCCCGGGTGCTCTGGTGGACCTTGGCGACGATGCCGACCAGGTTGGCGTTCATGGTGGCCAGGGCCTGCATCAGCTTGCCGGTTTCATTGTCGCCGGCGGCGGCGATGTGCTGGCCGAGGTCGCCCGCGGCCACGCCTTCGGCGATGCCCACCGCCTGCGCCAGCGGGCGCGAGATGGCGCGCACCAGCAGCACGCCCATCAGCAACGCGAAGCCCAGGCCGGCGCACATCGCCGCCAGGCAGGCGGCGAAGATGGCGTGGTAGCGCTGCTGCGACGCTTCATAGATGGCGCGGCCGGCCTCTTGCTGCAGGGCGATCAGGCGCGTCATCGGCGCGCCGGCCTGCTGGTGCAGCGGCGCCAGGTTCTGGCTGTAGAGTTCGGTGGCGCCCGGGATGTTGAAGCTGCGCACCGCTTCCATGGCGGGCATCACGCCGTCCTTCTTCAGCTGCTCGTAGCGGCGCGCGAAGTCCGCCGCCAGCGCGCGTTCCTGCTCGGTCAGGGCGCTGGCGGCATAGGCTTTCCAGGCCGCCTCGCCGGCCCTGAGCGACTGTTCCAGCGCGCGCATGTCGGACTCGACGTCGGCCGGGTTGAGGATAGCGGCGGCGATGCCGGAGCGGCTGCGGTCCAGCGCCGCCATCACCTGCGACAACTGCTGCATGGGCAGCAGGCGGTCGGCGTACATGGCGCGCAGCTCGCCGTTGCTGCCATGCAGACTGAACAAGCCCAGCGCCCCCAGCACCAGCAGCATCGCCGACAGAAACCCCATGCCCCAGACCAGGCTGGTCCTGATCGTCAGATTGCGCAACATTGCTCCCCTCCCCAAGTTCGACTGCGAAAAAAAACGGGCCGCGACATCCGCCGCGGCCCGCCAGGCTCATCGCCGCATCATGCGGCGCGCCCACCCAGATACAACTCCCGCACCTGCGAATCGCTCATCAGCTCGTCGGCGCGCCCGGTCAGCGCCACCGTGCCCATCGACAGCACGTAGGCGCGGTCCGAGATGCGCAGCGCCTCCATCGCGTTCTGCTCCACCATCAGGATGGTGACCTGCTCCTTGGCGCGCACCTCGCGGATGGCGTCGAACACCTCCAGCAACACCTTGGGCGACAGGCCGGCCGAGGGCTCGTCCAGCAGCAGCAGGCCGGGACGGGGCATCAGCGCGCGCGCCAGCGCCAGGATCTGGCGCTCGCCGCCGGACATGGAGGCGGCCGGCGCGTTGAACTTCAGCTTCAGCACCGGGTACAGCTCGCACAGCTCCTCCATGCGTGCGCGCGCATCGCGCTCGGGCAGGTAGTGGCCGCCGACCTGCAGGTTCTCGCGCACCGTCAGCGCCGAGAACACGTTCTCGGTCTGCGGCACGAAGCCGATGCCGCAATGGCGGATCTTGTGGTGCACCGGCAGCGCCGACACATCCTTGCCCTGCAGCGTGATGCTGCCCTCGCGCGGCTTGAGGAAACCGGCGATGGTCTTCAGCAACGTGGATTTTCCGCAGCCGTTGGGCCCCAGCAGGGTGACGATCTCGGCGCGCTCCGCCTTGAGCGTCATGCCCTTCAGGATGTCGACTTCGGCGCTGTAGCCGGCCACGACGTGGTCGATGATGATCATTGCGCGGCCTCCCCTGCCATGGCTTGCTGGTGCGCGCCGCCGCCCAGGTAGGCTTGCAGCACGCGCTCGTTGGACGAGAGTTCGTCAGGATGACAGCTGGCCACGATGTGGCCGCGGTCCAGCACGATGCAACGGGTACAGACTTCGCGGATGAAGTGCATGTCGTGCTCCACGATCACCAGCGTCATGCCCTGGCGGTTCAGGCGTTTCAAGGCCTGCACGATGTCGTTGCGCAGGTTGGGATGCACGCCGGCGGTGGGCTCGTCGAGCATCACCATCTGCGGGTCGCCCATCAGCGCGCAGACGATGCCCAGCAGCTTCTTCTGCCCGCCCGACAGCGCCGAGGCCGGCAGGTCGCGCACGTGGGTCAGCAACAGCTCGTGCAGCAGGCGCGTGGCCTTGTCGCGCGCGGCGGCTTCGGCGCCGCGCACGCCGGCGCCGTTGCACAGGGTCTCCCACAGGCCGTGACGGGTGGTGGCCGCCGCCATCGCCACTTCCATCACCGACATCATCGACGGCATGGAAGGCAGCTGGAAGGTGCGGGCGATGCCGCGCTCGACGATGCGGTGCGCGGCCAGCCGGCCGATCTCTTGGCCGCGATAGCGGACGGCGCCGTTGTCGATGGCCTCGAAGCCGGTGATGGTGTTGAGCAAGGTGCTCTTGCCCGAGCCGTTGGGGCCCAGCAGGCCGACGATCTCGCCGGCGCCGATGGAAAAGTTCACGTCCTGCAGCACGCGGTTGCCGCCGAAGGCCTTGGCCAGCGACGCCACCTCCAGCAGCCGTTCTTGGTTCGGTGTCGTCATGGGATCTTCCTCAGTTTTTCAGGGACCAGGCCCTGGCTGCGCCACAGCAGCGAAGCCAGCAGGATCAGGCCGATGGCGCCAATGCGCAGCGCGCCGGCGATGTCGGAGCCGAACTGGAAATAGTCCTTGGCGAACGGCACCAGCGAATAGGCCGCCTGCACCAGCACCACGCCGGTGATGACGCCGGCGGTGTTGCCCATGCCGCCTATCATCAGCATGGTCCACAGCATGAAGGTCTCCGAGGCCAGCATGTAGTCGGGACCGACGAAGCTCATGTAGTGCGCATAGAGCGAGCCGGCGATGGCGGTTACGGCGGCGCCGGCCATGATGGCGCGGGATTTCAGCGAGCGCAGGTCGTAGCCCATGCACGCCGCCAGCTTGGGCTCCTCGCGCATCAGGCGCAGCGCGCGCCCGAAACGGCCGTTGCCCAGGCGACTGCAAGCCAGCGCGAAGGCCGCCAGCACCGCCAGCACCACGGCCATGAAGGCCAGCGCGTCCCACGGTTTGGGCAGGTCGCCGAACAGCGAAGGGATGGCGCTGATGCCTTGCGCGCCGCCGGTCAGCCAGTCTTCGTTGGTGGCGACGGTGCGCAGGATTTCGGCGATGGCCAGCGTCGCGATGCCCCAGTAGTCGGAACCGAGCTGGCGCCCCAGGCGGGCGATGCCCCAGCCCAGCGCGACCGCGGCCGCGACGCCGGCGACCGCGCCCAGCGCGGCCGGATAGCCGGCGGCGATGGTGATGCCGGTGGCATAGGCGCCGATGCCGGCGAAGGCGATATGGCCGAAGTTGAGCAGGCCGGAATAACCCGCCTGCAGGTTCAGCCCCAGCGCCATGATGGCGTAGATGCCGGCGATGGTGACGGAGAAGATCAGGAAATCAGACACGGCGCACCTCGCGGTCGAACAGGCCGTAGGGCTTGAACAGCAGCGCCAGCAGCAGGATCAGGAAAGAAGCGGCGCTGATGTAGGCCACCGGCAGGAACGCCACGGTCTTGCCGAACATCCAGCCGAAGTTGAGGTTGGTGACCACGGTCTCGGTCAGCGCGATCAGGAAGGCCCCGGCCACCGCGCCCAGCGGGTTGCCCAGGCCGCCCAGGATGGCGGCGGCGAACACCGGCAGCAGCATGTCGTAGCCCAGGTTGACGTGGGCGCCGCTGGTCATGGCCAGCATGCTGCCGCCCAGCGCGGCCAGCGCGCCGCTGCTGAAGTTGACCAGGCGCGTGATGCTCTCCGCGTTCAGTCCCGACGCCGCGGCCAGCGCGCGGTTGGAGGACAGCGCGCGCATCGCCCGGCCGGTTCGGGTATAGAACAGCAGGCCGGCGAACAGCGCCAGCAGCAGCACCGTGGTGCCCAGCGCATACAGCTGGGTGTAGCCGATGCGCACCTCGCCGATCACCAGCGGCGCGCTCAGCGGCAGCTTGTACATCAGCGGGAAGGAGCCGGCCACGCCCAGCGTGACGGCCACCACCAGCATGGCCAGCGCCAGCGAGCCGATCATGGTGATGGCAGGGCCCGAGCGCAGCAGCCGGCGAAACACCAGCAGGTGCATCAGCAGCGTGAGCGCGCCGGTAGCGCAGCAGGACACGGCGATGGCCAGCGCCATCGGCAGGCCGAGGCTGTGGAAAAGATAGCTCAGGTAAGCGCCCAGCATCGCGTATTGCACATGCGCGATATTGGGAAACTTCACCAGTCCGTACACCATGGACAGACCCAGCGCCACCAGCGCCAGGTCCGAGGTGCGGACCAGTGTGTCGATCAGGAATTGAAACATCGGGAACTCCGGGTACAAAGAGCGAAACCCGTATGACGCGCGGGCCATACAGACTTGCAAAAAACTCCGAATTTGCCCGCGGGCCGCAGCGAGAGCGCATCAGCCGGCGCCGTACGGCGCCGGCTCAGGTTCTCGCGGCAGGTCCGCGGGCAGATTTCAGCGGCAAATTTCAGCGCGGAACCACCTTGCCGTCGTACTTCAGCTTCGCGTACGGCGGATTCTGGCGCTGGCGGTCCTGGTCGAAGGTGATCGAACCGGTGACGCCGGCGTAGTTCTTGCCGATTTCCTTCAACGCGGCCTGGATGTCGGCCGGCTTGGTCGAGCGGGCCTTGTTGATGGCGGCGGCGGTCATCAGCACGGCGTCATAGGCGTAGCCCGTGTAGGAGGTCTTCATGCCTTCCTTGTACCGGGCGCGGAAGGCGTCGGCGTAGGCCTTGCCGGCCGGGCCGTCGACCGAGCCGACTTCCATGCCGAGCTGGCCGTTGGCGATCTCGGCCGGCGTGTCGGACAGGCACATCGACAGCAGGATGCCGTACCACGGGGTCTTGCGCAGGCCCAGCTCGAAGGCTTCGCGATTGATGATGGCCGACTCCTGGCCGTAGGCGGTGTAGACGTAGGCGTCAGGCGCGCTCCTGGCGATCTGCTGCAGCTCGCGACGGTAGGTCGACTGGCCGGCGGTGTAGAGCACCTCGGTCACGACCTGGCCGCCCAGCTTCTCGAACTCTTCCTTGAAACCATGCGACACGCCCTGGCCGTAGGCGTTGTTGGGTGCGATCACCGCGACCTTGCGGTAGCCCAGCGCCCAGGTGTCGGCGGCGGAGAACTTGTTGCCGAAGTTTTCCAGGCCGATCAGGTTGAAGGAGGTCGCGCCGATGTCGCGGATCTTCACGCTGGTGCTGGCGATGTTGATGTGGGTGACGCCTTCCTTGACCAGGTACTGGCCCAGCGGGATGCTGATGCCGGAGGAGTATTCGCCGATCACCACCGGCACCTTGTCCACCGAGACCAGCTTGCGCGCGGCGTTCAGGGCCGTGGTCGGGTTGCCGCCCGAGTCTTCCACGATCACCGAGAACTTCTTGCCCAGCACGCCGCCCTGGCTGTTGACCTTCTCCACGGCCAGGTCGACGGCGCGGCGCACGTCCTCGCCCACGGTGGCGTTGGCGCCGGTCAGCGACAGCACGGCGCCCATCTGCACGCTCTCCTGCGCCAGCGCGCCCACGGAAGCGGCGCACAGCGCCGCGGCTACGATTGCCTTCATCTTCATCATTGCTCACTCCTGTTTTAAGAAAAGCCGGTCCCCTGCGGCGGCTGCCGCATGGTTGGCTTCGATTCATGGAATCCGCGGGCGCGCGCCCGCGGTGGAGACGGAACTGCATCGCCGCCGCATGCAAAGGCCCGATGCGGCGGCGGACTACGGACGATCAACGCAGGCGCTGCACAGGACTCCCCTCCCCCGCTGCCGTCCTCCTGCCGCGCGCCCCCGGCTTGCGCCGATCTCCCTGAAGCGCGCGGTCGCTTCTGCTGTCACTGCCCCGACCTGCTGCGCCGGCTTTATGTCGTCCGCTTCACTGCCCCATGTACGGATAGGCGTAGTCGGTCGGCGGCGCCGAGGTTTCCTTCACGGTACGCGGCGAGACCCAGCGCAACAGGTTCAGCGCCGAGCCGGCCTTGTCGTTGGTGCCGCTGCGGCGCGCGCCGCCGAATGGCTGCTGGCCGACCACCGCGCCGGTGGGCTTGTCGTTGATGTAGAAGTTGCCGGCGGCAAAGCGCAGCGCCTGCTGCGCCTGCAGGATGGCCGCGCGCTCGGTGGCGAACACGGCGCCGGTGAGCGCGTAGGGGCTGGTGCCGTCGACCAGCTTCAGCACCTCGTCCCACTCGGCGTCCTGGTAGACGTAGACCGACAGCACCGGGCCGAAGATTTCGTTTTGCATCAGGGCGTGACGCGGATCCTTCACCTCGATCACGGTGGGCTCGATGAAGTAACCGGTGCGGTCCTCGCACTTGCCGCCGACCAGCACGTCGGCGTTGGCGTCCTCACGCGCGCGGTAGATGTAGCCGCGGATGCGGTCGAAGGCGCGGCGATCGATGACGGCGCCCATGAAGTTGCTGAAGTCGCAGACGTCGCCCATCTTGATGGTGTCCACCATCGCCACCAGGCGCGCCTTGACCGCCGGCCAGAGCGAAGCGGGGATGTAGGCGCGCGAGGCGGCGCTGCATTTTTGTCCCTGGTATTCGAAGGCGCCGCGCAAAAGGCCGACGGCCAGCGCTTCGGCGTCGGCCGAGGGGTGCGCCAGCACGAAATCCTTGCCGCCGGTCTCGCCGACCAGGCGCGGATAGGAGCGGTAGCGCGCGACATTGCGGCCGACCTCGCTCCACATGGTGTCGAACACCGCGGTGGAACCGGTGAAGTGCACGCCGGCCAGCTCCGGGTGGGACAGCGCGATGTTGCTGATCTCGATGGCGTCGCCGGGGACGAAGTTGATCACGCCCTTGGGCAGGCCGGCCGCTTCCAGCAGCTCCATGAACATGTAGTTGGACAGCGCGGCGGTGGCCGCCGGCTTCCACAGCACACTGTTGCCCATCAGCGCCGGCGCGATCGCCAGGTTGCCGCCGATGGCGGTGAAGTTGAAGGGCGTGACGGCGTAGACGAAGCCTTCCAGCGGACGGTACTCGCTGCGGTTACGCACGCCGGCCGAGTTTTGCGGCTGCATCTGCGCGATCTCGTGGGCGAACTGGACATTGAAGCGCAGGAAGTCGATCAGCTCGCAGGCCGAGTCGATCTCCGCCTGGTAGGCGGTCTTGCTCTGGCCGAGCATGGTGGCCGCGTTCAGGCGCGCGCGCCACGGCCCGGCCAGCAGGTCGGCCGCCTTCAGGAAGACCGCCGAACGCTCCTGCAGCGACCAGCTGCTCCACTCCCTCTGCGCGGCCAGCGCGCAGTCGACCGCCGCCTGCACGGTCTTCTGGTCGGCGTGATAGAGGTTGGCCAGCACGCGGTCGTGCTCGTGCGGGGCGCGCACCGCGGTAGCGGTGCCGCCGAACACGCGCTCGCCGTTGACCACTGACGGGATCTCGCGGCAGACGTTCTTTTGCGCCGCCAGTTCGTTGCGCAGGGATTCGCGTTCCGGGCTGCCCGGCGCGTAGTTCAGGACGGGCTCGTTGGCCGTCACTGGATATGTCTTATTCATAATTTTATACGAAATAATATAAATTGGATCCAACTAAAACTAATTGGATCCAGTCTATCAGAGGAAAACTTGAGGCACAATAGGAGGCTTTGAGAACGTGGTTCTCAACGAATGCGAACGTTGTGAGAGACTGTTCGCCATCGGCGTCGAGCCGGGCCGGAGCCTCCCTGAGAAGGCAGCCTGCGGCGCCGGCGAGCAGGTTCCAGGTAAGCCCCAGAATCAATTTCGGAATAAGAATTCAGTCATGCCCACGCAACAACCCCGCGCCAAGGCCCCCGCCAAAGGGCTGCCGCAAATCATCCGCGACCAGCTGCGCTACGAGATCCTGAACGGCACCATGGCCACCGGCACCCAGCTGCGCCAGGACGCGCTGGCCGAGCGCTTCAACACCAGCCGCCTGCCGGTGCGCGAGGCCTTGCGCCAGCTGGAGTCCGAAGGACTGGTCACCTACCAGCGCAACCGCGGCGCGGTGGTGGCCGGCATGGACGTGAACCAGCTGTGCGAGATCATGGACATCCGCATCGCGCTGGAATGCCACGCCGCCAAGATCGCCGTGCCCAACATGGTCCAGCGCGACTTCGCCCACCTGCAAGAAATCCTCGACCTGTACAACGCCTCGGAGTCGGTGGCCGAATGGGGCGAATACAACCGCCGCTTCCACCTGGCGCTGTGCGCCCCGGCCAACAACACCAAGCTGCGCCGCCTGATCGAAGAGTTCTGCCTCAACACCGACCGCTACACGCACGAGATGATGTCGCTGGCCACCGGCAAGGAAGGCCCGCAGTCGGACCACTTCGAGATCCTCGAAGCATGCAAGCAGCGCGACGCCGCCCGCGTGGCGATGCTGCTGGAGCGGCACATCATGGAAACCAAGAACAACCTGCTGGCGACCGACCGCATGAAGCGCGAGAACGCGGCCGCCGGAGAGGACGAAGACGTACGCGACGCCGCCTGATGGCGGGATGCATTGAATGAAGACAGCCGGCGTTTGCCGGCTGTTTTTTTATGTGGCGGCTGGAGGGCCTGAGCGGGACTTCGATACGCCGCTTTGCGGCTACTCAGTCCGAACGGAGTTCAGAGAAGCGCAACGAACGACAACGACGCTGGATCCCGGCCTTCGCCGGGATGACGGATTCATCGGGATGGCGCGTCTGCGTATGGTGTGGATAAGAAGAAGCTGGAGATCGTTGCGCTCGTCGCTGTGGACAGATTTGCCGGAGGCGACGGCATGTGCGCGGGCTCGAGAGGCCGCTTTGCGGCTACCCGGTCCGAGCAGGGTCTGGTGAAGCGCGACGAGCGACACTGGATCCCGGCCTTCGCCGGGATGACGGATTAAATGAGACGGCCAGTCGATGACTTGAAGCGCAGGCGAGTCACAACGCAAGATCGCGATCCGGCGCATCGAAGCCGCAGGCGAGCTGCAAGCAGCGCGATGCCGAAGGCGAGCCGGATGCAAGGCAAAGCCGCAGGCGAGCCGTTCACGCTGTCCCCTTGTGGGCCAGCCGCCGGAGCGCGGTAAAAAATGGATCAGCGGGGCAGCCGGAGCGCAGCGACTCTGCCTCGCCCATTTTTTACCGCGCTCCGGCGGGAACCCCGCAGGGGCTGGCACTTAGGGGCCGCCTTCTTTTGCTTACTTTTCTTGGCGGAGCAAGAAAAGTGAGCGGCTGCCGGGCCGCCCCCGGCGCTCCCTTCCGACCGGAGAAAGATAGGCATAGAGCCGATACATCGGCATGCAGCAACACCAGACTACCCAACTGCGCCGCCAAACACACTCAATCCCCTCGCCCCATCCTCCGCAACAACCCCACCCGCACCTCCGGCCACTCCTCATCAATAATAGAAAACCGCACCGAATCCCTCTTCCGCCCATCCGGCATGATCCGCTCATGCCGGACAATCCCCTCCTGCCGCGCGCCGATGCGCAAGATGGCCGCCCGCGACCGCTCGTTGAGCACATCGGTGGTGAACTGCACCCGCACGCATCCCATCTCCTCGAACGCATGCCGCAGCAGCAGGAACTTCGCCTCGGTATTGGCCCCGCTGCGCTGGAAGGACAACGACAGCCAGGTATGCCCGATCTCCAGCTTGCGGTTGGCCGCGTCCAGCTTCCAGTAGCGCGTGGTGCCGATCGGCCGGCCCGATGCCCGGTCAACGATCAGGAAGGCCATCACCTTGCCGGCCGCCTGCCCCTCCAGCGCGGTGGCGAGATACTTGTCCACCGTCTGCTCGCCCGGCACCACGGTCAGCGTCATGTTCCACAGCTCGCCGTCGGCGGCGGCCTCGAGCAAGGCGGCCCGGTGCCCGGCCGTCAGCGGCTGCAACTCGACCAGCTCGCCCGGCAGCAACGGATGACGCAAAAAGGAAGAAGAAGACGAAGACATGCGGCCCCTGTGGACAAGAAAGATGAAAACGCAATGATGCCGCATCCGCCCCGCCCTGGCGACGCACAGATCCGCGCCAAACCCGCCGCAACAGCGGCAAGGGCTCAGAAGCCGAACTGCAACCGCATCGTGACGCTGCGCGCGCTGTGCGCATTGTTGGTGCCGAACAGGTAGGCCGCTTCGTACTTGAGGAACTGCCGGCCGAAATACGCCGTGCCGAACAGCGCCGGGCCCAGCCGGTGCGACTGGTCTTCGCGGTGGTTCCAGTTGTCCCACTTGCCCAGCTCGCCGAAGCCCTGCACGCCGAAATTGAGCAGCGGACGCCAGTGCTGGCGCACCTGCCACTGGTAGACCAGTTGCGTCGGGCCGCCTTGCGCGACCCGGTAGTCGCGCTGGAAGAAGAGATTGAGGTTGAACTGCGTGCGCCACCACTCAGTCTGCAGCGCCGGCCCCCACTCCAGGCCGTAGCCGTCGCGCCCGCGGTATTGCTCGAGGTTGGTGTGGATGGCCAGGTCGAAGGGATATTCGCCTTGCGTGAGCAGCACGTCGTTTTGCCAGTTCAGGCTGAAAAAGCTGGTGCCCTGGGCGGCGGTCTGGGTGTAGACGCCGTAGAGCTCGGTGTACCAGCGCGAGTTGACGCCGTAGCCCACGCCCAGTTCGGGTGAGCCGACCGGCGCGCTGCCGGGGCGCTTGGCGTTCCAGTATTTGTAGTCCAGCGTCAACTGGCCGGGGTCGGAGTAGACGTTGACCAGGTAGTAGCCGGTGGCGGCCGCGGCTTCGCCCGCAAGAAAGCAGCATGCCGACAGCAGCAATACCGAGGCCCACCCGCCCGTCCTGATCATGGTCTTGTCTTGCCCCCTGTGAATGCGCCGGCCGCCGCGATCTGCGCGCGGCTTGCCGGCGTTAGCCCCGGTGCCGTCAGCGCGTCGGCAATGCCCTGATGAACTGGTCCAGCTGCGCCGCGTAGAACCTGGCCATGCCGGTGGTGCCGTGGCCGCGCGTCTCGGCGCTGGCCGGGATCAGCATCACGGCGGCGTTGGGCAGGTCCTTCAGCGCCGCTTGCAGTATGCCGGTTTCCGGCGGATTGCGTTCGTCGTCGGCCGAATTGATCGCCAGCAGCGGCACGCGGATCTTCGCCAGGCCCGGCATGGCGTTGTAGTCGGCCGACGAACCCCACTGATAGATGAAGTCGTTGGCGTCAGCCGTCACCGGCGCGGCCAAGCGCTCGTCGACCAGCTTGTCGGCCTGGGCATGGGTGCCGGCCATCTGCTGGTAGGCCAGCGTGCCGCCATTGGTGGCGAAGATGAACATGTTGTTGGCCAGGCGCAGCGAGGGCGGCTGTACGGTGTAGTTGCCGTTGTTCCAGGCCGGATCCTGCCTGATCGACTCCACTAGCATGCGGCGCATGATCCAGTTGCGGCTGGACATCTCGGTGGGCTGCGAGGCCATCGGCACCAGGCCGTCGGCGAAGCCGGGGTAGGTGCCGCCCCACAGCCAGGCCTGCATGCCGCCCATGGAGTTGCCGATGATCAGGCGCAGGCGCTTGATGCCCAGGCCTTCGGTCAGCATGCGGTACTGCGCCAGCACCATGTCGGCATAGTTGTACTGCGGGAAGGCCGCGCGCAGGCCGTCGGAAGGCTTGGTCGACTTGCCCACGCCGATGCCGTCGGGAATGACGATGAAGTATTTGCTGGCGTCCAGCGGCTGGCCGGGGCCGAACAGCTGGCCGCCGAAGTCCTTGGACAGCATCGCCTGCGCGGTCTGGTAGGTGCCGTGCAGCACCAGCACCGCCGGGTTGCTGCGCTCGCCGATGGTCACGTAGTGCAGGCGCAGGTTGTCCAGCGCCTGGCCGTTGTGGAACACGAAGGTCGGCGCGATCCAGTCGCCCTCGACCGGGGCCGGCTGGTCGGCGGCATGCGCCGGGACATGGAGGGCCGCTGCGCAAAGGCAGAAGGCGGCGGCGCGCAAGGCGCGGGAAATCAGGCTCATTGGAATCCTTGTTGTGGGAGCGGGTGGTCGGGAAGCGCCATGGTATCCGGCGGCCCGCCGCGCGGCAAAGCTGCGCTGCAGCACGAGGCATGACGCCGGGCATCTATGTAACAACTGTAAGAGATCGTGTTACAGCTGAGTCTGTTCCAGAATTTTTTCTATTATTGCGACTCTACGGTACAGCTGCAGGCACAGCCGCAGCACCTCATGCTCAGGAACAACGTACAGCGCACAACGAAGGAAGAACAATCATGAAAACCCTGCACAAGATCACGGCCATTTCCCTTATCGCATTCACCCTGGCGGCGATGGGAGGCTGCAGCAACATGAGCCGCCGCGACAAGAACACCGCCGTCGGCGCCACCATCGGCGCGGTCGGCGGCGCCATCCTGACCGGCGGCAGCGGCATCGGCACCGCCGGCGGCGCGGCGGTGGGCGGCGTGATCGGTCACCAGATCGGCCGCTGATCCCCGCTGCCCCATCGGGCAATGACCACGGGCCGGGCGCTTGTGCGTCCGGCCCGTTTTGTTTGGCGATCTGCTGCCGGCGCTTACACCGAGCGGGTCAGGCCGCCGTCCACCTTGATGTTCTGGCCGGTGATGTAGGCGCCGCCTTCGGAGGCCAGGAAGGCGATGGTCGCGGCCACTTCCTCGCTGGTGCCGTAGCGCTGCATCGGCACGCTGGCGCGGCGCTCCTCGCGCGCGGGCAGGCTGTCGATCCAGCCCGGCAGCACGTTGTTGATGCGGATGTTCTCCCTGGCGTAGTTGTCGGCGAAGATCTTGGTGAACGACGCCAGGCCGGCGCGAAACACCGCCGAGGTCGGGAACATCTCGCTGGGTTCGAACGCCCAGGCCGAGGAAATGTTGATGATGGCGCCGCCGCCCTGCTTTTGCATCAGCGGGGTGACCAGGCGGGTCGGGCGGATCACGTTGAGCAGGTAGGTGTCCATGCCGCGGTGCCAGTCCTCGTCCGAGATCTCCAGGATCGGCGCGCGCGGCCCGTGGCCGGCGCTGTTGACCAGTACGTCGACGCGGCCCCATTTTTGCACTGCCAGGTCCACCAGTTTCTGCAGGTCCTCGGGCGACTGGTTGGAGCCGGTCACGCCGATGCCGCCCAGCTCCCCGGCCAGCGCTTCCCCCTTGCCGGAGGAAGACAGGATGGCGACGTGAAAGCCGTCGGCCGCCAGGCGGCGGGCGGCGGCGGCGCCCATGCCGCTGCCGGCGGCGGTAATCAGGGCTACTTTGCTGGTCATGGAAACTCCTTGTTTTCTTGTTGAACGGGCAAACCGCCATTCTAAACAGAACGCCCCGTTTCTTCCCGGCTACCTCCCCGCCCCCCTTCCCCCCCGGTCTTTCCGCCTTTCGGCAATGCTTGAAATTTGTGTTTGACAAAGCCAAATTTAAGTCGCATTCTGTATACAGAACACGATAACAACAACACAAGATCGCAAGACGCCCAGGCATCACGCCGCCGGCAATCCAGCCATCAACAGAGGAGACACACATGCAACTCACCCCGCAGCAGCTCAAGGATTTCGACGAACTGGGCTACCTGTTCATGCCCGAATGCTTCAACGCCGAAGAAGTGGCGCTGCTCAAGCAGGAAGCCTCGAACGTGCTGGCGCAGCAGCGCCCCGAAATCTGGCGCGAGAAGAACGGCGCCCCGCGCACCGCCTTCGCCGCCCACACCTACAACGACGCCTGCAACATCCTCGCCTCGCACCCGCGCCTGGTGAAGCCGCTGCAGCAGCTGTTCGGCGAGGATGTCTATGTGCACCAGTTCAAGATCAACGCCAAGGCCGCCTTCACCGGCGAGGTCTGGCAATGGCACCAGGACTTCCCGACCTGGCACGCCGACGACGGCATGCCGGATGCGCGCGCGATGAACATCGCCGTTTTCCTGGACGAGGTGATGCCGATCAACGGCCCGCTGATGCTGGTGCCGCGCAGCCACAAGGCGGGCGCGCTGAAGTCCGAGCACGACCTGGAGACCACCTCCTACCCGCTGTGGACGCTGGACCAGCCGACGGTAACCGAGATGGTGGAAAAGAACGGCATCGTCACCCCGACCGGCCGCGCCGGCGGCGTGCTGATGTTCCACGCCAACCTGGTGCACGGCTCGGCCGGCAACATCACGCCCTATCCGCGCCGCATCGTCTACCTGACGCTGAACTCGGTCTCCAACGCGATCGCCAAACCGACCCGCCCCGAGTTCATCGCCCACCGCGACTTCACCCCGGTCAAGCCGGTGGCCGACGACGCGCTGCAGCGCTACATAGGCAAGAAGGCCGCCTGAGTTTCCCCTGAAGCACCCTTCCCCGCTGCGGCGTGCAATGCGCCGCGCCCGGGGACGGGCCGCAAGGCCCGCCGCCAGGCCGCCCCGGCCGGGCACGCCGTATCCATGCAAGCGCCTCACCCGCAGTCCGCTTCATCCGCACCTGAGCAGCTGAATACTTGAACGCATCTCGTAGCTAGGCCGCCGCGCCGCTTGCGGCCGCGTGTGCCGACACACACCAATAAAAGCCAACGGAGACAACCATGAAGCAACCCACCTCACGCCGCGACTTCATCCGGAGCGCCGGCGCCGCCTCGCTGGCGCTGGCCGCCGGCAGCTGGCCCGGCCGCGCGCATGCCGCCGAATTCACGCTCAAGTACGCCAACAACCTGGCGCTGACGCACCCGATGAACATCCGCGCGGCCGAAATGGCCAAGGCGATCTCGGAGCAGAGCCGCGGCCGGGTCGAGATCCAGATCTATCCCAACAACCAGCTGGGCGGCGACACCGACATGCTGGCGCAGGTGCGCTCGGGCGCCATCGACATGTTCACGCTCTCGTCGCTGACGCTGGGCACCCTGGTCCCGGTCACGCAGATCTCCGGCATGGGCTTCGCGTTCAAGGACTACGACACGGTCTGGGCGGCGCTGGACGGCGATCTCGGCGCCCACATGCGCCAGGAGGTGCAGGCCAAGTCGACGCTGTTCGCCTTCGAGAAGATCTGGGACAACGGCTACCGCCAGATCACCAACAGCGCCAAACCCATCGCCTCTCCCGACGACCTCAAGGGCATGAAGCTGCGCGTGCCGCCCAGCCCGCTGTGGACCTCGATGTTCAAGGCCCTGGGCGTGTCGCCCACCAGCATCAACTTCGCCGAAGTGTATTCGGCGCTGCAGACCGGCATCGTGCAGGGGCAGGAGAATCCGCTGGCCATCATCTACACCAGCAAGCTCTACGAAGTGCAGAAGTACTGCTCCATGACCAACCACATGTGGGACGGCTTCTGGATGCTGGGCAACAAGAAGTCCTTCGAGAAGCTGCCCAAGGACCTGCAGGAGCTGATCCGCACCAACGTCAACGCCGCCGGCGTCAAGCAGCGCGAGGACGTGCGCAAGCTCAACGAGTCGCTGGCCGGCGAGCTCAAGGCCAAGGGCATCCAGCTCAACGAGGCCGACCACCAGGCCTTCCATGCCAAGCTCAAGCAGGCCGGTTTCTATGAGGAATGGCGCAAGAAGTTCGGCGACCAGGCCTGGGCCATCCTGGAGAAATACAGCGGCAAGCTGGCCTGAGGCGCCGGCGTCGCCATCGAACAAGCGCATGGGCTTTTTGTCATGCGCTTGTTGCATTTCTGGGGCATCATCGCGCAACATCGTGCAGCGGGCCGGCACATCCGTTCCCGCCGCCGACAATACAGACAAGAAACGCGCTCCCGGACTGCCCATGGAAATCCTCAACAACGTCAACCTCGCCTCGCTCGCCGATACCGTCATCAGCCTGACCGCCGCCTTCATCCTGGGCGGCGCCATCGGCCTGGAACGCCAATACCGCCAACGCACCGCCGGCTTGCGCACCAACGTCCTGGTGGCGCTGGGCGCGGCCGTGTTCGTCGACATGGCCAACCGCATGGGCGGCCATGAGGGCGCGGTGCATGTGGTGGCCTATGTGGTGTCGGGGGTGGGCTTCCTCGGCGCCGGCGTGATCATGCGCGAAGAAGGCAATGTGCGCGGCATCAACACCGCCGCCACGCTGTGGGGTTCGGCGGCGGTGGGCGCGGCGGCCGGGGCCGACCTGATCCTGGAAGCCATCGTGGCGACGGTCTTCGTGCTGGCCGCCAACACCCTGCTGCGCCCGGTGGTCAACACCATCAACCGCAAGCCGCTGGACGTGCCGTCGGTGGAAGTCACCAACACCCTGCACCTGATCGTCGACAGCGAGCACCAGAAGGCGGTGCTGACGGCGGTGACCGACATGCTGGAGCAAAGCCGCTATCCGACCCACGACCTGGAAGTGCGCCCGTTCACCGAAGACGAGGTCGAGATCGAAGCCACGCTGGCCGCCACCTCGGTCGACGGCGACGAGCTCGACGCCCTGATCGCCCGCCTGCTGGACTTGCCGCCGGTGAAGCAGGCCTTCTGGAGCCCCAGCACCACGGACTGACGCAGCGCGCCGGGCGCGCCCGAGAGCCGCGGCCTCAAGCGGAGTATCATGGCGGCTTCGCCTTCCTCTTCCCTCTTTCCGCCTGCCCGCCATGCACCTGATCGACTGGTCCGCCGTCCTCGCCGTCTTTTCCGTCTACATCACCGGCGTCATCATCCCCGGCCCCAATTTCGTGGCGGTGCTGCACAAGGCTGCCTCGTCGACCCGCGCGGCCTCGCTGGCGCTGGTGGCGGGCATCGTGGTGGTCAACCTGTTCTGGGCGACCTGCGCCATCCTGGGCGTGGGCATCGTGTTCGCCACCTTCCCCTGGATGGCGCTGGCGGCCAAGATCCTCGGCGCCGGCTACCTGTTGTGGTTCGGCTCGCGCCTGATCACCAAGGCGCAGCACAAGACGCAGGGCGCAGCCGAGATGACGACCACGGACAGCCTGAAATCGTCCTTCATCCAGGGCTTCCTGACCAATATCGTCAATCCGAAGTCGATGGCCTTCTTCGCGGCGGTGTTCGCCTCGGCCGCGCCCGCGCATGTCTCCTGGCCGACCTTCGCCGCCATGCTGTGCGTGGTGCTGGTGGTGGCCGGCAGCTGGTACAGCTTCCTGGCGCTGGTGATGTCGCACGGCGGCGTGGCCGCGCGCTACCGCAGGAGCGCGGTGCTGGTGGATCGGTTTTGCGGGAGCCTGATCGTGTTCCTGGGGATCCGGCAGCTGATGCGCTGAACCTGGGCTGGAGGGGGGCCACGCTCTTGTTCTTCTCTGCTCGCGGCGTTAGCGGACGTCGATTTGCCGACGACGATGTCTACTGCGCATCCAACCCATAGCAGCGCGCCGCCGTCCCGCCCCACAACTGCTCCTGCTCGGCCGCCGACAGGCGCGTTGCCGCCCAGTCCCTGACCACCGCCGCCACCTTGGCGTAGGACGCCGCCAGCAGGCACACCGGCCAGTCGGAGCCGAACATCAGGCGCTGCGGCCCGAAGGCGTCCAGCGCCGTGTCCAGGCACAGCGCGATGTTTTCATAGTCCTTTTGCCGCAGGCCGCGCATCCAGTCGGCCTCGGTCACCAGTCCCGACAGCTTGCACGCCACGTGCGGCAACGCGGCCAGCGCCTCGAGCTCGCGCTTCCAGCGCGCGTAGGCGACTTCGCCGCGGCCGAACTCGGTCAGCGCCGGCTTGCCCAGGTGGTCCAGCACCAGCCAGTGGCGGTCGTGCCGGGCGCAGAAGGCCTGCACCTCGGGCAGCTGGCGCTCGTAGACCAGCACGTCGTAGACGTAACGCTGGTCCTGCAGCCAGGCCACGCCGTCGTTGAAGGCCGGCTGTTCCGTGAACACCGTGACGTCGTGCTCGTCCTGCACCTGGTGGCGAAAGCCCAGCAGCTTGTCCCGTCCCCATTCGCCCACATGCTCGGCCAGTTGCGGCGAGGCGATGTCCTCCCAGCCGACCACGCCGGCAATGCGCGCATCGTTGCGCGCCAGTTCCAGCAGAAATCCGGTTTCCTCGCGGCCGGCGCGCGCCTGCACCGCGATCGACGCGTCCAGGCCCTGAGCGCTGAGCATGGGGTGCAGCTCGCAGGGCATGCGGTCCTGCGCCAGCAGCTCCATGCCACGGCCTATCCACGGATAGTCTTCGGGGCGATAGCGCCAGAAATGCTGGTGGGCGTCGATGCGTTGCGGTTTCATGGTGTTCCTGCAAATCGGAGGGATGATCGGATGTAGCGATGCGCAAAGCGAAAGAAGACGGCCGCGCCGTCTTCGCCCGCGGCCTCTTCACGAGTACGGAAGAGGGCCGCGCAAGAAAGGAAAGCGGAGCGCCGGTGGGGAAGCCGGCGCCCGCCAATGCCGTACTCAGTCGTACAGCTGCGATGCGACCTTGGGGTCGTCGATGTTGTTCTTGTCGTACCAGTAGAAGCCGGTGTCGATGATCTTGGGCAGCTTCTCGCCCTTGAGCGCCTTGACCGCGGCTTCCACGGTCTTGTAGCCGATACCGACCGGGTTCTGGGTGATGGCGCCGGCCATGGTGCCGTCGCGCACGGCATCCTTCTGCTGCTTGCCGGAGTCGTAGCCGACGATGATGATCTTGCGCTTCATTTCCTTCACGCCGTTGACCACGCCGATGGCCGAACCTTCATTGGTGCCGAACATGCCCTTGAGCTTCGGATAGGCCTGCAGGATGGACTTGGTGACTTCGGTCGACTTCAGGTGGTCGCCGCCGCCGTATTGCACGCTGACCACTTTGATCTTCGGATAGGCCGACTTGATGCGGTCCAGGAAGCCGTCGCGACGGTCGATGGCGGTGCGGCTGGTCTGGTCGTGCGCGACCACGGCCACTTCGCCTTCCTTGCCGATCAGCTCGGCCATCTTGTCGGCGGCCAGCGCCGCGGCGGCCTTGTTGTCGGTGGTGGCGGTGGTGACCGGGATGTCGCTGTCAACGCCGGAGTCGAAGGCGATCACCGGGATCTTGGCGGCCTGCGCCTTCTTCAGCAGCGGCAGCGCGGCCTTGCTGTCCAGCGCGGCGAAGCCGATCGCCTGCGGCTTCTTGGCCAGGGCGGCCGAGAGCATGTCGATCTGCTTGTCGATCATGGCCTCGGTTTCCGGGCCTTCGAAGCTGACCTTGACCTTGTAGTCCTTGGCCGCCTGTTCCGCGCCCGACTTCACGGCCTGCCAGAACTGGTGCTGGAAGCCTTTGGAAATCAGGGGAATGTAGGTTTCCTGCGCATGGGCGCCGGCGGCGCCGACAGCGAAGGCCAGGCCGAGTGCGGCGCCGAGCAGTTTGTTCTTGAACACGTTGAGTCTCCTTTTGTTATCGGTGATGGAGTGCCGGTCGCCCGGCGCGGGTTGAAATCGAATCGTCGACTGTTTGCAGCTTGCTGCGTCCTCACGCGCGCCGGCGGCGGCGCAGGATGTCCAGATACACGGCCAGGATGATGATCACGCCGGTGACCACCGTCTGCCATTCCTGCGCCACCGACATGATGCGCAGGCCGTTGACCAGCACGCTCATGATGAAGGCGCCGATGATGGTGCCCAGGATCGTGCCGGTGCCGCCGGACAGCGAGGTGCCGCCGATCACCACCGCGGCGATGGCGTCCAGCTCGTAGCCCTGGCCCAGCGCCGGCTGCGCCGAGTTCAGGCGCGAGGCGATGATCAGGCCGGCGATGCCGCAGATGGCGCCGGAGAAGGTGTAAACCGCGACCTTCCAGAAATCGACCTTCACGCCCGACAGGCGCAGCGCCTCCTCGTTGCTGCCCAGCGCGAAGGTGTAGCGGCCGAACACCGTCTTGTTCAGGATCACCGAGGCGGCGATGGCCACCAGGAACAGGATCAGCACCGCGTTGGGAATCGGCAGCGCCGGAATCAGGTCGCCGATCAGCGAATCCTGGGCGATAGACGAGAAGCCCTCGGTGTCGTTGAAGTAGATCGGGCGCGTGCCGGAGATCACCAGCGACAGGCCCTTCAACAGCATCATCATGCCCAGCGTGGCGATGAAGGGCGGCACCTTGAGCTTGGCGATCACCATGCCCGAGACCCAGCCCGACAGCGCGCCGAAGAACAGCGCGGCGGCGATGCCCAGCGGCAGCGGCATGCCCCAGTTGGTCAGCACCACGCCGGTCATCACGGCGCAGAAAGTCATCATCGTGCCCACCGAGAGGTCGATGCCGGAGGTGATGATGACGTAGGTGCAGGCGATCGCCAGCACGCCGTTGACCGCGGTGGACTGCAGGATGCTCACCAGGTTGTCCACCTCCAGGAAGTTGGGCGAGGCGAAGCTGAAGAACACCATCAGCAGCATCAGGCTGGCGAAGGCCAGCAGCTTCTGGCGCGCGGCGGGATTGAAGAAGCGTGCCCTGAAGCCGGGACCGGCGGAGTTCTCTGGTGTGGCCATGGTGGCGGAGGTGGCGGATTGGAGCGGGTGGATGTTGTTAGCCATGATCGTCTGGATACCGTTGATTTATTGGACGACTGCCGATTCGCGCAGGGTGGCGAGCTGCATGATCTTTTCCTGCGAGGCTTCGGCGGCGCTCAGCTCGCCGGTGACGCGGCCTTCGCACATCACCAGGATGCGGTGGCTCATGCGCAGCACTTCGGGCAGCTCGGAAGAAATCATCACGATCGCCTTGCCTTGCGCGGCCAGCGCGTCGAGCAGCTTGTAGATCTCGCTCTTGGCGCCGATGTCGATGCCGCGCGTGGGTTCGTCGAAGAACAGGATGTCGCAGTCGCGCAGCAGCCATTTGGCGATCACGATCTTCTGCTGGTTGCCGCCCGACAGCAGCCGCGCCTGTTGCTCCACCGACGGCGTCTTGATCGCCAGCTGGCGCACATAGCCCTGCGCGGTCTCCCGGATGGCGCGCTGGTCCATGAAGCCGGCACGGGTGAAGCGCCCCATGCTGGACATGGCGATGTTGGCCTGCACGTCCATGCCGGTGGCCAGGCCGAAATGCTTGCGGTCCTCCGACAGGTAGCCGATGCCGTGGGCCACCGCGTCGGCCGGGGTCTTGATGACGGCGCGCCCGCCATGGATGTGGATCTCGCCGGCCTCCAGCGGATCGGCGCCGAAGATGGCGCGCGCCACCTCGGTGCGGCCGGCGCCCATCAGCCCGGCAAATCCCAGGATCTCGCCCCGGCGCAGCTGGAAGCTGACGTTGCGGATCGCCCGCCCGCGCGTCAGGCCGCGCGCCTCCAGTACCACCTCGTTGGCGGAGGTGTCGGGCGGCGTGCGTTGTTCACCGTCGAGCTGGCGACCGACCATCATCGAGATGATGGTGTCCATCGACGTGCCCTGCATCGGCACGGTGGCGATGTAGCGGCCGTCGCGCATGACGGTGACGCGGTCGGCGATCTGGCGCAGCTCGTCCATCTTGTGCGAGATGTAGACGATGCCCACGCCCTGCGCCTGCAGGTCGCGGATGATGCGGAACAGCTCGGCGATCTCGGCGTTGTTCAGCGCGGCCGTGGGTTCGTCCATGATCAGCACGCGCGAGTCGAAGGACAGCGCCTTGGCGATCTCCACCATCTGCTGGCGCGCGACCGTCAGCTGGCCGACCGGCGTGGCCGGGTCGAGGTCCAGGCGCATGCGTTCGAAGATGGCGGCGGCCTGGCGGTTCAGTTGCTCCTCATCGAGGAACAGGCCGAAGCCCTTCTTCGGCTCGCGGCCGATGAAGATGTTCTGCGCCGCCGACAGGTGGTTCATCAGGTTGAGCTCCTGATGGATGATGCCGATGCCCAGCGCCTGGGCGGCGCGCGGCTCGTCGATCTCCACCGGCCGGCCGTCGAGCAGGATCTCGCCGCTGTCGCGCTGGTAGACGCCGGAGAGGATCTTCATCAGCGTCGACTTGCCGGCGCCATTCTCGCCCATCAGCGCGTGCACCTCGCCGGCGGCCAGGTCGAACTGGCAATTGTCCAGCGCCAGCACGCCGGGAAAGCGCTTGCTGACGTTGCGCAGCGCGATCAGCGGCGCTCGCGTGTGCTGCGTGTCGTGTGTCTCTTGGTCTTGTTGCATGCTCACCTCGGATGCATATGCGGCTCTTCTGGGTAGCCGTCGTCTTGTCGTTTCCCTGCACTGCGCCTGACTGCGCAGCGCCCGTCGATACCCGACGCAGGACGCGGGTTCCGGCCTGCGCCGGGATGACCCGTCCTGCTGTTCAGGACTGCGACGACAGATCGAAGATCCTCTCCATCGCCATCCACTTCTGCCCTGCCGGCGTCCACGGCGTCGGCGCCTGGAAGCGCCACATCAGTTCTTCCCACTCGCGCACCCTGGGGTCGCTTTCCATGGCGGCGGCCATCGCCGCGGCGTCGTAGACGGCGTCGTCGGTGTCCATCACCATCGTCATGCGCGTGCCCAGGCGGTAGATCTCCATGCCGGTGACGCCGTGCCGCTTCAGGTGCTGCGCGATCTCGGGCCAGATGCGGCGGTGGTGCTGTTCATACTGCGCAATCAGCGCCGGATCGTCCTTCAGGTCGAGCGCGAGAAGATGTCGCATGGTCTCTCCTCAGCTCAGCGCGCGGTCGAGATGGGTATAGCCGCCGTCCACGAAGATCCATTGCCCGGTGGTGTGCGAGGAGCGCCCCGAGAGCAGGAACACCGCCATGTCGGCCATCTCCTCGGCGGTAGTGAAGCGCTTGCCGAGCGGGATCTTGCTGGTGATGGCGTCGAGCTTTTCCTGCGGGTTGTCGAAGGTGGCGATCCATTTCTCGTAGAGCGGCGTCATCACCTCGGCCGGGATCAGCGCGTTCACGCGCACGCCGTCGGCCAGCAGCGCGGCCGCCCATTCGCGCGTCAGCGACAGCTGCGCGCCCTTGGAGGCGCAGTAGCCGCTGGTATTGCCCTGGCCGGTGACGGCGGTCTTGGAGGAAACGTTGACGATGGCGCCGCGCGTGGCCTTCAGGTGCGGCACGCAGTAGTGCGCCATCGTGTAGTAATGGATGAGGTTGCGTTCCAGCGAGGCGACGAAGGCGTCGCGACCGGCGTCCAGGCCGATGCTGTCGTTGACGCCGGCATTGTTGACCAGGCCGTCCAGGCGGCCGAAGCGCTTGACCGTCTCGGCCACGGCGTTGCGGCAGCCGGCGTCGTCCTGCAGCTCCAGCTGGAACAGCGCGGCGCGCGGCTGCAGCTCCAGCAGGCGCTTCCAGAACTGCGGCTCGGGTTCGCTGCGCGCGAACACCACGGGGATGGCGCCCTCTGCGGCCAGCTGCAGCGTGATCGCGCCGCCGATGCCGGAGGCGCCGCCGGTGACGATCACCACTTTGTCTTGCAGGTTCAGATCCACTTCTGTCTCCGTTTTCTTTTATGTCTTGCTTGCCGGGTGGATGCGCTTGCGTCTTGGCTATCCGCGGAAGCGGTACTGCTCCAGCGACTCCGGCTTCATCTCGATCGAGAATCCCGGCAGGCTGGGCGGCATGTAGGCCGCGTTCTTCACCACGCAGGGATCGACGAAGTGTTCATGCAGGTGGTCGACGTATTCGGTCACGCGCCCCTCCTTGCTGCCGGAGATGCAGACGTAGTCGATCATCGACAGGTGCTGCACGTATTCGCACAGGCCGACGCCGCCGGCGTGCGGGCAGACCACCAGCTTGTACTTGGCCGCCATCAGCATGACCGCCAGGATCTCGTTGACGCCGCCCAGGCGGCAGGAGTCGATCTGCACCACGTCGATGGCGCCGCGCATGATGAACTGCTTGAACAGCACGCGGTTCTGGCACATCTCGCCGGTGGCGACCTTGACCGCGCCGATGCCTTCGCGGATCTTGCGGTGGCCCTCGACGTCGTCCGGGCTGGTCGGCTCTTCGATGAACCACGGTTGGGCGAAGGCCAGTTCATTGACCCAGGCGATAGCCTGGTCGACTTCCCAGACCTGGTTGGCGTCGATCATCAGCTTGCGCTCCGGCCCCAGCACTTCGCGGGCGATGGTGACGCGGCGCTTGTCGTCGGCCAGGTCGCGCCCGACCTTGAGCTTGACGTGGTTGAAGCCCTCGTCGACGGCTTCCTGGCACAGGCGGCGCAGCTTGGCGTCGTCATAGCCCAGCCAACCGGCCGAGGTGGTGTAGCAGGGATAGCCCTCCTGCTGCAGGGTGCGAATGCGCTCGGCCTTGCCTGCTTCCTGCGCGCGCAGCAGCGCCAGTGCCTCGTCGGGCGTGATGCAGTCGGTGATGTAGCGGAAGTCGATGGCGCGCACCAGTTCCTCGGGCGTCATGTCGGCCACCAGTTTCCACAGCGGCTTGCCACAGGCCTTGGCCCACAGGTCCCAGGCGGCGTTGACCACGGCGCCGGTGGCCAGGTGAATGGCGCCCTTGTCCGGGCCGATCCAGCGCAGCTGGCTGTCGGAGGTGACGTGGCGCCAGAAGCGGCCCATGTCGGCGGCGATCCATTCCAGCTCCAGCCCCACCACCAGGTGTTCCATCGCGCGGATGGCGGCGCAGCAGATCTCGTTGCCGCGGCCGATGGTGAAGGTCAGGCCGTGGCCCTTGAGCTGGTCGTTGTCGGTATCGAGGATGACGTAGGCGGCGGAATAGTCCGGATCCGGATTCATCGCGTCCGAGCCGTCCAGCGATTGCGAGGTGGGGAAACGCACGTCGAGGACGCGCATGGCAGTGATCTTGGTCATCGGTCAGTCTTCATGGGTTGCTGGCGGCGGCTGGTCTGCGCATGCGGCTTGCGCTCTTCACGCGCGCTGTCGGCCGGCGTCTGCGCCGGCCCGGAACCTGCCGTTGGCAGCCTGTTCCCTGTCTTCCTTATGGTTGTCTCGCTCCCGAAGCTGCAGCTGTCTGGTGGCTGCGGCCCCGATTCAATTCACAAATAAAATTTATTTTTATATGTGAGATCGACAGGATACCTGCGATTTTGCCATGCTTCCCGCTCTGAACCGATGATGTTTCCATCACGACTGATACCGAAATGCAGATATCAAAATGGCAAATAAATAGATGCCAATAAAAATTTCTTTTACAAATAAAATTTTGTGACTTATAAAATCTTCTAGAATCTGCCCGGATAATTACGACCATTTCACCGCCAGCGAATTCCGCGCACGGAACAACGACAACAGGCCGACATGCCAAGAACCAGAAAGATCACCGCGCCGGAATCGGCCGCCCTGCAGACCGCGGCCGAGCCGGACGACGATGCGACCGGCAGCGGCAAGAACCGCTACGCCGCTCCCGCGCTGGACAAGGGGCTGGACATCCTGGAGCTGCTGTCGCGCTCGGAGCAGATGCTCACGCTGAACCAGATCTCCAGGCAGCTGGGGCGCAGCGTCAACGAAATCTTCCGCATGGTGGTGACGCTGGAGCAGCGCGGCTACCTGATCGCCGACAACGACCACTACCGGCTCTCGCTCAAGCTGTTCGAGCTGGCCCACCATCACCAGCCGATACGCTCGCTGGTCAGCACCGCCCTGCCGCACATGCGCGAGCTGGCCGCCCGCGCGGTGCAATCGACGCACCTGACGGTCTATGAAGCCGGCCGCGTGATCGTGGTGGCCCAGGTCGACAGCCCGGAACGCTGGGCCTTCGGCCTCAAGGTCGGGGCGCTGGTCAGCCTGACCGACACCGCCTCCGGCCACGTGCTGCTGGCCTTTCGCGACGAGGCCGAACGCGCCGGCATGCTGGCCGCGCACGTGCGCATGGACGGCGAGCAGGAAATCGAAACGGCGCAGCTGGTGCGCCAGATCGACGACACCAGAAAACGCGGGCACTCGCGCATGGACAGCCGTCAGATCCGCGGCGTGGTCAATCTCTCCTACCCCGTCATGGGCGCCAACAATCGGATGCTGGCGGCCCTGAACGTGCCCTACATCGAACGCATCGACAAGAAGGTCAACCCCAGCCTGGATGAAGTCCAGGGCATCGTGCAGGAAATCTCCGCGCGGCTGTCGCGGCTGATGGGCGACTCCAGCTTCGGCTCCTGAGGCCGCCCGGACGCGGTGTGCGTCAGCCGCCGAAGCGCGCTTCGGGCAGGCCGCGCACGCCGTTCAGCGGCACCGCGAACAGGGCGCCGGCCAGCGCGTCCGCCTCGCGTTTTTGCGGCGACATGCCTTCATGCGCGGTGGTCACATACAGGGTCGACAAGTCGGCGCCGCCGAAGGCGACGCAGCTGGGTTGCTCGGACGGGATGTCGACGATGCGCTCGATGCTGCCATCCGGCGCGAAGCGCACCACGCGCGCGCCGCCCCACTGCGCGTTCCACACATGGCCGTCGGCATCCACCGTGGAGCCGTCGGGGCTGCCCGGCTGGCCGGACAGGTCGGCGAACACGCGCTGGCCTGACACCGCGCCGGTGGACGCGTCATAGTCGCAGCACATGATGCGGCCGGTCAGCGTGTCGCAGTGGTACATCAGGCTGCCGTCGGGGCTGAAGCAGATGCTGTTGGAGATCGCGATGCCGGGCAGCGGCAGGCGCTCCAGCGTGAGGTCGGTATTGAGCCGGTAGAAACTGCCGACAGGCGCGCGCGCCGGATCTTCATTGAGCGTGCCGAACACGAAGCGTCCCTGGCGGTCGCAGCGGCCATCGTTGAGGCGCGTGCTCGACAAGTCCTGCTCGACGTCGCAGATGGGCGTGATGGCGCCGGTGGAAAGATTGAAGAACGCCAGGCGCGACTCCAGCCCGATCAACAAGCGCTCGACGTCGGCGGTGAATGCGTAGCAGCACAGGCGCTCCGGCATGCCCCAGCTGCGCGTGGCGCCGGTCTGCGGGTTGTGGTTCCACAAGCGCGAGGCATGGATATCCGTCCAGTACACCGTCTGCGTGCGTTCGCACCACAGTACGCCTTCGCCCAGTTCATGACGTCCGTCCACAGCCAGTTGCGCATTCATCAATAAAATTCCCGTATTTTTTAATTCACAGTTACGTTGCAGCAAGCCCCGGGATCATCGCACGGCGCCCGCAAAACACGAATGAAAAAGAAAAAAGGGCGAGCTTGCGCCCGCCCTCAACTACATCAAGACCACCTCAGGAAGGATTTCACATCATTAGAACGAGTGGGCGACACCCCAGTAAGCGCCAGTCTGGTTGAAGCCGGAAGCGCCGGCGGTGTTGCCGCCGTTTTCCAGCTGGTGCGACGCGCCGGTGCCGTTACGCACGGTACCCACGTCGAAGTACAGAACGGTACGCTTGGACAGGAAGTAGTTCACGCCGGCCATGTACATGTTGGCCGTGCCGCCGCCGCCGGTCTTGCTGCCGGTATTGGCAACGCTGCCGTTGTTGGCATTGACGTGGAAGACCGCGCCGATCAGCTGGAACTGCGGAGTCACGTCATAGTTGGCGCCGACCCAGTAGTGGTTCGCGCGATCCGGATCACCGGCTGCAGCGTCAGGCGCGCGCAGGTTTTCGTAACCGGCGAACAGCTTGAGCTTGTCGAACTTGTAGGTACCGCCGATGATCAGCTCTTTGGAGTGACCCCAGATGTCGCTGTAGTTGCCGTTGGCGTCGCGCACCACGTCATAGATCAGGCGCAGTTCCAGGCCATTCTTCTGGTAGGCCAGCGAGATGCCGTCCTTGCGGCCGTCGCTGGAGCCGGCATTGGCCACGCCGCCGCTGAACGAACCCGGCTTTTCGCCCAGGCTGGTCTGCAGACCGACAGTGAAGCCGCCCATGTCGGGGCTGGCGTATTCGATCACGTTGCTGGCGCCCGGCCAGTTGCGGCCGTTGACCAGGCTGGCGGTGCCGATGGCCTGCTGGCCGGTCGGATCCAGATACCAGATGTCGTTGTTGATGAACAGGTTCTTACCGAACTTGATGGAGCCGGCGGTGGCGGAACCCAGGCCGACGTAGGAACGACGATTGAACAGCGCGCTGCCGCTGCTGGTGTCGGAACCGTTGAAACCGCCCTTGGTCGAGTTGAAACCGGACTCCAGCAGGAAGAAGGCATTGTTGCCGCCGCCCAGGTCTTCCGTACCCTTGAAGCCGATCATGCTGGTGCCCCACTGGTTATTGGCGGCGCTCCACTTGGTGCCTTGGCCATTAGTGCCGGCATTGGTCAGGACATCGACGCCGGCCACGACGCGACCGTAGATGGTGACGCTGCTTTGCGCCTGCGCTTGTGCAGAAAATGCTCCCAGCAGCGCGAGCGCGCACAGGGTCTTTGCTCCAGTAAAGGATGGCTTCACTTGCTTCATGAATAGTCTCCGTGGATATTGCCGTTTAAATTTTTTTCGTCGGTGGGCTTGGCCGTGCAGCTTGCACTTCTGACCATTCTGGACCTGACGCGGTCCTGACGATCTCCCAACTTTTTGTTCTGATGCTGCCCGACCGTCTCTTCTCTCATTCCCGGTTGCGTTCGTTTGAATTTATGCGAGCCCGGAATGTGGCTAGATACTAAGTATTCAGCACATGTCTTTCCAATGAATTCTTTCGCAAATCCGATATGCGATTTGATATCATCATTCGCAGCAAAAAATTCCAACTAAAAAATTTACAAAGGTCCCACGGAGACATATGAAAAACAGTGACCCCAACTGGTTTCTCCGAGCGCGATTGAAGACCCGCCAACTTCTTCTGCTCATCGCCCTCGACGACACGCGCAACATCCACCGCGCCTCCAGCGAACTCAACATGACCCAGCCGGCCGCCTCCAAGCAGCTCAAGGACCTGGAGGACATGCTGGGCGTTTCCCTGTTCGAGCGCCTGCCGCGCGGCATGCGGCCCACCATCTACGGCGAGGCCATGATCCGCCACGCGCGCATGGCGCTGACCAGCCTGTCCAAGGCGCATGAAGATATCGTGACGCTGAAGTCGGGCCTGTCGGGCCAGGTGGATGTGGGCGTGATCCTGTCGCCGGGCATGGCGCTGCTGCCGCCGGCGATCGCGCGGGTCAAGGAGAATGCGCCGATGCTGCGCATCGGCGTGGAAGTGGAAAGCAGCAACATCCTGCTCTCGCGCCTGCTGCACGGCGAGCTCGACTTCATCATCGGCCGCATCCTGGACGAAGAAGCGCGGCACGGCCTGCAATACCAGGAGCTGGCCGACGAGCCGGTGTGCGCGGTGGCGCGCGTCGGACATCCGCTGCACGCGCACACCGGACTGAAGCTGTCCGACCTGGCCAACGAGCCGTGGATCATGGCGCCCAAGGGCAGCATCCTGCGCGCGCGCTGCGACCAGATGTTCCGCGAGGAAGGACTGACGCCGCCGTCCAACGTGGTCGACACCACCGCCATCCTCTTCATCACCAGCCTGCTGCAACAGACCGACTTCCTGTATGCGATGCCGACCGAAGTGGCGCGCTACTACACGCAGGCGCGCCTGATCGACATCCTGCCGATCGACCTGCCCTGCCGCATGGCCGGCTTCGGCATCATCACGCGCGAAGACAACCTGCTCTCGCCCGGCGCCACCATGCTGCTGCAGGCGATCCGCGAAGTGGCGAAGATGATCTACTGAGTCGTTTCGCCGCGCATTCCGTTGTGCCGGATCCACAATGGCGAATCATTATGCTGCCGCGCTGTCGCCTTGCGACGCAGAGTTTTATTAAGAAATGTAAGGAAGAGTAATGTTGACTTCGGCCAGATGAAAACGCCGCCGCGCCGGTGCCCTGCATGTCATCGAAAAATACATTTCCTGCGCCCGAAAAATGCAAAAGAGTCGCCAAACGGCGACTCTTTTTTCTTGGGCGGCGCTGCGGGATATCGCTTTCGATATCCGCGTCAGCCCCTTAATCCTTCCAGGCCGGGCGGATCACACCCAGCCGGCGTCGACGATGAATTCCTGCGCGGTGCACATCGCGCTGTCGTCGGCCGCCAGGAACAGCACCATGCGCGCCAGGTGCCACGGCAGCAGTTCGCCCTGCAGGCACTGGTTGCGCGCGATCGCCTGCTTGCCTTCTTCATCCAGCCACAGCTTGATCTGGCGCTCGGTCATGACCCAGCCCGGGGTGACCGTGTTGACGCGGATCTTGTGCGCGCCGAGGTCGCGCGCCAGGCCGCGGGTCAGGCCCAGGGTCGATGCCTTGGCCGTGGTGTAGACCGGGAAACCGCCGCTGGACTGGTGCCAGCTGATGGAACTGAAGTTGATGATGGAGCCGCCGCCGCGCCGCTTCATACCTTCCAGCACCGACTGCACGGCGAAGAAGGAGGGACGCTGGTTGATGGCGATGCGGTCGTTCCAGTATTCCAGCGTCACGTCTTCCAGCTGGTGGCGCTCGTCGTTGGCAGCGTTGTTGACCAGCACGTCGAAATCGCCGACTTCGGCTTGCAGCTCGGCGATGATTTTCTGGAAGCCGGGGATGTCGCGCAGGTCGCAATGGCGAAACGCCGGCTTCGGGTAACCGGCTTCGGCCAGCTCACGGCACAGCGTCTCGCTCGGCTCCCTGGCGATGTCGACGAAGGCCACGTGCGCGCCCTGCTGGGCGAAGGCCTCGACGATGGCCGCGCCGATGCCGGTGCCGCCGCCGGTGATGAAGATGCGCTTGCCCTTCAGGCTGGGGAAGTTCGCCAGTTGTTCGTTCTTCTGGATGCTGCTCATTGATTCTCCTTGGGCGCCCGTCTCGCTTCGAGGCGGGCGCGTGTCGTTTCTTGTTGATGTCGTTCGTGGCCGACGCGGGCCTCAGTGCGAATGCTTGGGCACGGCCGCGCCGCGGCAGCCGACCAGGAAGTCGAAGTCGCATCCCTGGTCCGCCTGCAGCACGCGGTCCACGTACAGCGACTGGTAGCCGCCGGCCATGGCCGGCTGCTGCGCGGCCAGCTTGCTTGCGCGCTCCGCCAGGCGGCGCTGCATTTCCTCGTCGCTGATGTCCAGCTGCAGGCGACCGGCATAGGCGTCGAGCTCGATGAAGTCGCCGTCCTGCACGATGCCCAGCGGACCGCCGGCGGCGGCTTCCGGCGCCACGTGCAGGATCACGGTGCCGTAGGCGGTGCCGCTCATGCGCGCGTCCGAGATGCGCACCATGTCCTTCACGCCGGTGGCCAGCACCTTGGGCGGCAGGCCCATGTTGCCGACCTCGGCCATGCCGGGATAGCCCTTGGGACCGCAGTTCTTCATCACCAGCACGCAGCTGGCGTCCACGTCCAGCTCCGGATCGTTGATGCGTTCCTTGTAATGCGCGAAGTCCTCGAACACCACGGCGCGGCCGCGATGCTTCATCAGCTCGGGCGACGCCGCCGAGGGCTTGAGCACCGCGCCGCGCGGCGCCAGGTTGCCGCGCAGGATGCACATGCCACCATCGTCGATCAGCGGGTTCTTCAGCGGGCGCACCACCTCGTCGTTGTAGATCGGCGCGTCCTTGACGTTCTCCCACATGGTCTTGCCGTTGGCGGTCAGCGCATCCGGGTGCGGCAGCAGGTCGGCCTCGCCCAGGCGGCGCATCACCGCGGGCAGGCCGCCGGCGTAGTAGAACTCTTCCATCAGGTAGCGGCCCGAAGGCTGCAGGTCGACGATGGTCGGCGTGCCGCGGCCGACGCGGGTCCAGTCTTCCAGCTCCAGGTCGACGCCGATGCGGCCGGCGATCGCCTTGAGGTGGATCACCGCGTTGGTGGAGCCGCCGATGGCGGCGTTGGTGCGGATCGCGTTCTCGAAGGCCTTGCGGGTCAGGATCTTGGACAGCTTCAGGTCTTCCCAGACCATGTCGACGATGCGCATGCCGGACAAGTGCGCGAGAACATAGCGGCGCGCATCGACGGCGGGAATGGCGGCATTGTGCGGCAGCGACACGCCCAGCGACTCGGCCATGCAGGCCATGGTCGAGGCCGTGCCCATGGTGTTGCAGGTGCCGGCCGAACGCGACATGCCGGCTTCGGCCGCCATGAAGTCATGGATGCTGATCTCGCCCGCCTTCACCTGCTCGGACAGCTGCCACACCACGGTGCCCGAGCCGATGTCGCGGCCCTGGTGCTTGCCGTTCAGCATCGGGCCGCCGGTCACCACGATGGCCGGCACGTCGACGCTGGCCGCGCCCATCAGCAGGGCCGGCGTGGTCTTGTCGCAGCCGGTCAGCAGCACCACGCCGTCGATCGGGTTGCCGCGGATCGATTCCTCGACGTCCATGCTGGCCAGGTTGCGGGTGAGCATGGCGGTCGGGCGCAGGTTGGACTCGCCGTTGGAGAACACCGGGAACTCCACCGGGAAGCCGCCCGCCTCGATGATGCCGCGACGCACGTGCTCGGCGATCTTACGGAAGTGGGCGTTGCAGGGCGTCAGTTCGGACCAGGTATTGCAGATGCCGATCACCGGCTTGCCCTGGAACTCGTGGTCGGGAATGCCCTGGTTCTTCATCCAGCTGCGGTACATGAAACCGTTCTTGTCGGCGGTGCCGAACCATCCGGCCGAGCGCAACTGGCGGCTCTTGTCTTTCTTGTCACTGCTCATGCTTGAATTCCTGTGGTCTTGAATGTGAAAAGGCGGGCATCGCTGCCCGCCTCCGCCCTGCCTGTTACTTGTTCTTGTTATACACGTCGAAGCACACGGCCATCAGCAGCACGAAGCCCTTGATCATCTGCTGGTAGTCGATGCCGATGCCCATGATGGACATGCCGTTGTTCATCACGCCCATCACGAAGGCGCCGATGACCGCACCCATCACCTTGCCCACGCCGCCGGAGGCCGAAGCGCCGCCGATGAAGCAGGCCGCGATCACGTCCAGCTCGAAGCCTAAGCCGGCCTTGGGAGTGGCGGTGTTCAGGCGGGCCGCGAAGATCAGGCCGGCCAGCGCCGCCAGCACGCCCATGTTGACGAAGGTGAAGAAGGAGACGCGCTCGGTCTTGATGCCCGACAGCTTGGCCGCCTTCTCGTTGCCGCCCACGGCGTAGACGCGGCGGCCCAGCGTGGTGCGGTTGGTGATGAAGGTGTAGAGCACCATCAGCGCGAACATGATGATCAGCACATTGGGCATGCCGCGGTAGGTCGCCATCAGGTAGCTGAAGGCGATGATCACGGCGGCGAACAGCGCGTTCTTGATCAGGAAGAACAGCTGCGGTTCATCTTCCATGCCGTGCTTGGTCTGCTTGCGGCGACCGTGGATCTTCACCAGGACCAGCACCGCTGCCGCAAACACGCCGACGATCAGCGAGGTGGTGCGGAACTGGGTGTTGTCGGTCAGTTCGGGGATGAAACCCGAGGACAGCATCTGGAAGGCCGGCGGGAACGGTCCCAGGGACTGGCCCTGCAGCAGCGCCAGCGCCATGCCCTTGAACACCAGCATGCCGGCCAGCGTGACGATGAAGGACGGGATCTTGAAGTAGGCGATCCAGTAACCCTGCGCCGCACCGATGACGGCGCCGGCGATGATGCAGACGATCGAGGCCGACACGAAGTCCCAGCCGTAGTCCACCATCAGCACCGCCGCCAGCGCGCCGATCAGGCCCACTACCGAACCGACCGAGAGGTCGATGTGACCGGCCACGATCACCATCAGCATGCCCAGCGCCATGATGACGATGTAGCTGTTCTGCAGCACCAGGTTGGTCAGGTTCAGCGGACGCATCAGCGTGCCGTCGGTCATGACCTGGAAGAAGGCCATGATGGCCACCAGCGACAACAGCATGCCGTACTCGCGCATGTTGTTCTTCAGGAAGCTGCCGTAGTCCTTCTTCTCTGCCGGTCCGCCGCCGGCAGCCAGCGACTCTTTCTTGCTCATGTTCATGGTCTCCATGTTTTACTCCTCGATTCTCTTATTTCTCAGATCCGCTTGTTGCGCATGATGGCGCGCATGATGCTTTCCTGGCTGGCCTCTTCGCGCGGGAATTGCCCCACGAACTGGCCCTCGTTCATCACGTAGATGCGATCGCACATGCCCAGCAGCTCGGGCATCTCCGACGAGATCATGATGATGCACTTGCCCTCGGCGGCCAGCTTGCTGATGATGTTGTAGATCTCGAACTTGGCGCCGACGTCGATGCCGCGCGTGGGTTCGTCCAGGATCAGCACTTCCGGCTGCGAGAACAGCCACTTGGAAAGCACCACCTTCTGCTGGTTGCCGCCCGACAGGTTCACCACCTTCTGCAGCACGCTGGAGCAGCGGATGCGCATCTGGCTCTTGAAATCGGCGGCGACCTTGTATTCGCGCGCCTCGTCGATCACGGTGCGTTCGGAGACGCCGCCGAGATTGGCCAGCGAGATGTTCTTCTTGATGTCTTCTTCCAGCACCAGGCCGTCGCCCTTGCGGTCTTCGGTGACGTAGGCGATGCCGTGGGAGATCGCCTTCTGGATGGTCGAGAGGTCGACCTCCTTGCCGTGCAAGAAGGCCTGGCCGCTGATCTTCTTGCCGTAGGCGCGGCCGAAGATGCTCTTGGCCAGCTCGGTGCGGCCGGCGCCCATCAGGCCCGCGATGCCGACGATCTCGCCGGCGCGCACGCTCATGTTGACGTCCTTGATCGCCAGGCGCTCGGTGTTCAGCGGATGGTGCACGCGCCAGTCGCGCACTTCGAAGATGACTTCGCCGATCTTTGGGTCGCGCTGCGGATAGCGGTCGGCCATTTCGCGGCCGACCATGTGCTGGATGATGCGGTCTTCGCTGATCGGCTCGGCGCGGCAGTCGAAGGTGTCGACGGTGGCGCCGTCGCGCAGCACGGTGATCGAATCGGCCACCTTGGAGATTTCGTTGAGCTTGTGCGAGATCAGGATGGAGGAGATGCCGTGGGTCTTCAGCTCCAGCAACAGCTCCAGCAGCGCGTCGCTGTCGCTCTCGTTGAGGCTGGCGGTGGGTTCGTCCAGGATCAGCAGCTTGACTTCCTTGGACAGCGCCTTGGCGATCTCGATGAGCTGCTGCTTGCCCACGCCCAGGTCGCCCACCAGCGTCAGCGGCGACTCCTTCAGGCCGACCTTGGCCAGCAACTCCTTGGCGCGCGCATAGGAATGTTCCCAGTCGATGACGCCGCCGCGGGCCTGCTCGTTGCCCAGGAAGAGGTTTTCCATCACCGACAGCAGCGGCACCAGCGCCAGTTCCTGGTGGATGATGATGATGCCCAGGTGTTCGCTGTCGCGGATGTCCTTGAAGGAGCGCACGTCGCCCTTGTAGACGATGTCGCCGGAATAGGAACCGTGGGGATAGACGCCGGAGAGAACCTTCATCAGCGTCGACTTGCCGGCGCCGTTCTCGCCGACGACGGCGTGGATCTCGCCTTCGCGCACCGCCAGGTTGACGTTGTTCAACGCCTTCACACCCGGGAAACTCTTTTCGATGCTGCGCATTTCCAGAATGTTGCTCATGATGCGGACCTCGTGTCTTGCCGGTCTTCCGTTCGTGGCGGGACCGTGCGTTCTGTCTCTATTGCGCTGCTCCCGGATTGCCTTGGCGCGGCGCAACTTCCTGAATGCAATAGTCCCGCACAGGGCGGGACTATGCTGTTCTTATGATTGCTGGTCTTGCGGAAAATTCAGCGGGCGGCGCATATTCAGTTTCCCGTGGCACCGCCCGTTGCTGCTTACTTCACTTGTGCTTCGGTGTAGTAGCCGCTGTCGATCAGGACCGGCTTCCAGTTGGTCTTGTCGACCACGACCGGCTTCAACAGGAAGGAAGGCACGACCTTCACGCCGTTGTTGTAGGTCTTGGTGTCGTTGATCTGCGGCTGCTTGCCGCCCAGCACGGCGTCAACCATGCCGACGGTGACCTTCGCCAGTTCGCGGGTGTCCTTGAAGATGGTCGAATACTGCTCGCCGCGGATGATGGACTTGACCGACTGGACTTCAGCATCCTGGCCCGACACGTACGGGAACGGTTGCTGTGCAGTACCGTAACCGACACCGCGCAGCGACGACAGGATACCGATCGACAGACCGTCGTACGGCGACAGCACCGCGTTCACCTTGGCGTTGGTGTAGTAGGCCGACAGCAGGTTGTCCATGCGGGCCTGGGCGGTAGCCGGATCCCAGCGCAGGGTCGCGACCTTGTCCATGCCCATCTGCTTGGAGCGCACCACCAGCTTGCCGCTGTCGATGTAAGGCTTCAGGACCGACAGGGCGCCGTTGTAGAAGAAGAAGGCGTTGTTGTCGTCAGCCGAACCACCGAACAGTTCGATGTTGAACGGACCCTTGCCGTCCTTCAGGCCCAGCGCCTTTTCCAGCGACTGCGCCTGCAGCACGCCGACCTGGAAGTTGTCGAAGGTGGCGTAGTAGTCGACGTTCTTGGAACCGCGGATCAGGCGGTCATAGGCGATGACCTTGACGCCCTTGTCGGCGGCCTTCTGCAGCACGTCGGTCAGGGTGGTGCCGTCGATGGCGGCGATCACCAGCACCTTGGCGCCCTTGGTCAGCATGTTCTCGATCTGGGACAGCTGGTTGGGGATGTCGTCTTCCGCGTATTGCAGGTCGGTGTTATAGCCCTTTTCCTTCAGGACCTTGACCATGTTGTTGCCGTCGGCGATCCAGCGGGCCGAGGACTTGGTGGGCATGGCCACGCCGACCAGCGCCTTGGATTGCGCGCTCACCTGCGCGCTGATGGACATCAGGGTTACGCCCAAGCCGAGCGCCAGCCCGGACAATACCGATTTGATCTTCATGCCGTATGTCTCCTGTTTATATTGAATGGCGTGTTGTTGTTGTCGAAACAGCGCGCCGCATCGTTCTATCGCATCACATGCAGAGGTACTGTTTTGCGGCCTCTACATTAATGACTTTACCAATACATTTCTAATGATTTTTTAAGCGTAATGGATATGTTTTTCAGTATAGCTCCCTCTATGTAAAGTTATCTTAATTAAGCTGAACAAATCTTCTCTAACCCAATACCGGCGCGGCTTTCGCGCTCCCCGCACTGTTAGCCTGCTTGCCGCGCGCGGCGCCCAGGGAGATCACGCGCTGGGCCACGCAGAAAATGAACAGCAGGGCCCCGATGAAGATCTTGGTCCACCACGAACTGAGGGTGCCGTCGAAGGCGATCAGGGTCTGGATCACGCCCAGGATCAGCACGCCGGTCAGCGTCCCGGCCACGTAGCCGTAGCCGCCGGTCAGCAGCGTGCCGCCGATCACCACCGCCGCGATGGCGTCCAGTTCGGCGCCTTGCGCATGCAGGCCGTAGCCGGACAACATATAGAAAGAGAACAGCACGCCGCCCAGCGCCGCGCAGAATCCGCTGAAGGCGTAGATCAGCACCTTGGTGCGCCCCACCGGCAAGCCCATCAGCATGGCCGACTGCTCGTTACCGCCGATGGCGTAGACCGCGCGACCGAAGCGCGTGCAATGCGCCAGCCAGATGGCCGCGGCCAGCATCGCCAGCGCGATCACCACGCTAGGCGAGACGAACAGTTCGCCGAACTCGATCCGGGTCTGCGACATCGCCACGAACAGCGGGTCGTCGATGGTGATGGAGTTGATGCTGATCAGGTAGCACAGCCCGCGCGCCAGGAACATGCCGGCCAGCGTGACGATGAAGGCCTGCAGCCTGAAGTAGTGGATCAGCGCCCCCATCGCCGCGCCGAAGGCCGCGCCCAGGCCCAGCACGATGGCAATCACGAGGATCGGATTCCAGTGCCAGCTCTGCAGCATCCAGGCCGAGAGCATGGTGGTCAGCGCCAGCACCGAACCGACCGACAGGTCGATGCCGCCCGAGAGGATCACGAAGGTCATGCCGATGGCCACCACCAGCAGGAAGGAATTGTCGATCAGCAGGTTCAGCATCACCTGCGGCGACAGGAAGCCGTCGTAGCCGGCGGCGCCCGCCAGCAGCATCACGACCAGCAGCGCCACCGTGACGGCGGAGGTGAACCAGGGCGCGCCGGCGGCGCGGCGCAGGAAGGGAGTGGTGTTCATGATTTGGCGGATTTGAAGATGCGGCGGAATTCCGGCGACTGCGACAGGCACACCAGGAACACCACGATGGACTTGACCACCATGTTCACTTCGGGCGGCACGCCCAGCGAGTAGATGGTGTAGGTCAGGGTCTGGATGATCAGCGCGCCGATCACGCTGCCCACCAGGCTGAACTTGCCGCCGGCCAGCGACGTGCCGCCCAGCGTCACCGCCAGGATGGCGTCCAGCTCCAGCAGCAGGCCGGCGTTGTTGGCGTCGGCGCTCTTGATGTTGGAGGCGATCATCAGTCCGGCCAGCCCGGCGCAGGCGCTGCAGAACATGTAGACGAAGAAGATCAGCGCCGCGGTGCGGATGCCGGCCAGGCGCGAGGCCACCGGATTGATGCCGACCGACTGGATGAACAGGCCCAGCGCGGTCTTCTTCATCAGCAGCGCCAGCAGCACGAACATCGCCCCCGCTATATACAAGGAGAACGGCAGGCCGAACAGGTAGCCGCCGCCGAGGAAGAAGAACGGCTTGTAATAGACCGTCACGATCTGGCCGTCGGTCAGCAGCTGCGCCAGGCCGCGCCCGGCCACCATCAGGATCAGCGTGGCGATGATGGGCTGCAGTCCCAGCCCCGCCACCAGCAGGCCGTTCCACGCGCCGCACAGCAGCGCCGCGCCCATGGCCGCGCACAGCGCCCACACCATCGGCACGTTGCTGACGTATTGCGACGCGCCGTCGACCACCACCATCTTGCCGCCGATCAGGATGGCCGCCACCGCGCCCGAGATCGCCACCACCGCGCCCACCGAGATGTCGACGCCGCGCGTGGCGATCACCAGCGTCATGCCCAGCGCCGCCAGCATCAGCGGCGCGGCGCGGTTGACGATGTCGATCAGGGAGCCGTAGAGATGGCCGTCCTTGATCTCCAGCCGGAAGAATCCCGGCACCAGGAAGAAGTCGATCAGCAGCAGCACGGCCAGCGCGCCCAGCGGGCGCACCAGCGGATGGCGCATCAGCCAGGCCAGCGCCGGCCGCTCGTCGTTTTGGGCAGCGTCGGGTATCAGTTTGGACTCCATGGATGCGCTCATGCGGCTTCTCCCGCGATCACCTGCAGCACCGACTGGTCGTCGAGCTCGCCGCGCGCGTATTGGCCGCAGGCCCGGCGGTCGCGCAGCACCAGCATGCGGTCGCTGCAGCGCAGGACCTCGGGGATTTCGGAAGAGATGAAAAGAATGGCCATGCCCTTGCGGCACATCGCGATGACGAAATCCATGATCTCCTGCTTGGCGCGCACGTCGATGCCGCGCGTGGGTTCGTCCAGGATCAGCATGCCCGGGTCGGTGGCCAGCCAGCGCGCCAGCAGCGCCTTTTGCTGGTTGCCGCCGGAGAGCGAGCCGATCGGCGTGTCGAGGTCGGCGGTCTTGATGCCCAGCCATTTCACGTAGTCCGAGGCGATCTGGTTCTGGCGCTTCCTCGGCAGCACGCGGAACAGGCCCTGGCGCGCCTGCAGCGCCAGGATGATGTTCTCCCGCACCGACAGCTCCAGGATCGCGCCTTCCTTCTTGCGGTCTTCCGAGCAGAAGCCGATGCCGGCGGCGATCGCATCGCGCGGCACGTTGAGCCGGAGCTCCTTGCCGCCGATCGTCAGCGTGCCGCTGTCGGCGCGCTCGGCGCCGAACAGCAGCCGCGCCATCTCGGTACGCCCCGACCCCAGCAAGCCGCACAAACCGAACACCTCGCCGCGGCGGATGTCAAGATCCTGCGGCGCCAGCATGCCCTTGCGGCCAAAGCCGCGCGCCTGCAGGAACACTTCGCCGCGGCCGGCCTCGTCGGCCGACAGCTCCTGCGCCAGCGCCTCGGCGCCGGCCTCCACCTTGCGCTGGTCGACCGCGGTCACGCCGACCATCTTGTTGACCAGCTCCAGGCGCGACAGATCGGCAACCGGATATTCGCCCTCGCGCACGCCGTTGCGCAGCACGGTGATGCGGTCGGAGATCTCGTAGGTCTGTTCCAGGAAGTGGGTGACGAAGAGGATCGCCATGCCCTGCTCGCGCAGGCGGCGCAACACCTTGAACAGCTGCTGCACCTCGGCCTCGTCGAGGCTGGAAGTGGGCTCGTCCAGGATCAGCACCTTGGCCGACACCGACAGCGCGCGCGAAATCGCCACCATCTGCTGGATCGCCAGCGGATAGGACGAGAGCTGCGCGGTGACGTCGATCTCGATTTGCAGCTGCTGCAGCAGCCGGCGCGACTGCTCGTGCACCGACTTCCAGTCGATGCGGCCGAAGCGGCGCGGATAGCGGCCCACGAAGATGTTCTCCGCGACCGAAAGATTGGGACAGAGGTTGACCTCCTGGTAGACGGTGCTGATGCCCAGCTCCTGCGCCTGCAGCGTGGAAGCGGGGGATATCTCGCGGCCGTCCAGGGTGATGCGCCCGCTGTCGGGCTCATACACGCCGGTCAATACCTTGATCAGGGTGGATTTTCCTGCGCCGTTCTGCCCCATCAGGGTATGCACCTCTCCGGGGAACAAACGCAAGCCGACGTCGGCCAGCGCTTTCACGCCCGCGAACGCCTTGTGGATACCGCTCAGTTCCAGCATGGGGCGCGCCTGCGCCCCGACAGCCATCGTCATTGCAACTCCTGCCAAGAAACCAACGCCCTGACGAAGCTCTGGATCGAGCATCGTTCAGCGATCATCGATGCGCAATGAACGGCGCCGGGCCCGGGCCTGCGCCAGGGCGACGCGCAGGGGATGGTCTCGCACCTGCGAGGGTTCCAGCCACCTCCTCCGTGTCGCCCTGACGCGGGTCAGGACCCAGCGTCGTTCAGCCGCCGTCGAAACGCAACCGACGTCGCGGATACGCTCAATCTCAATACTTGCGGTTCGGGAATTCCTTGGCCGCGACTTCAGCCGGGAACACGCTTTCTTCGGTGGTGATGCGCTTGGGCACTTCCTTGCCGGCCTTCACGTCCTTGGCGATCTGCATCAGCTGCGGTCCCAGCAGCGGGCTGCATTCCACGGTGACGTTGAGCTTGCCGGCCATCATGGCTTCGAACGCGCCCTTCACGCCGTCGATGGAGATGATCAGGATGTCCTTGCCCGGCTTCATGCCGGCTTCCTCGATCGCCTGGATGGCGCCGATGGCCATGTCGTCGTTATGCGCATAGACCACGTTGATCTTCTTGCCGTCGGCCTTCAGGAAGGCTTCCATCACTTCCTTGCCCTTGGCGCGGGTGAAGTCGCCGGTCTGCGAACGGATGATCTTGAAGCGCGGATCGGTCTTGATGATTTCCTCGAAACCGGCCTTGCGGTCGATCGCCGGCGCCGAGCCCACGGTGCCCTGCAGCTCGACGATGTTGATGTCGCCCGCCGGCAGGGTCTTGGCCTTGTCCTGCAGCCAGCGTCCGGCGCGGCGGCCTTCTTCGACGAAGTCCGAGCCGATGAAGGTCACGTACAGCGACTTGTCGGTGACGTTGACCGCGCGGTCGGTCAGGATCACCGGGATCTTGGCGGCCTTGGCTTCACGCAGCACGGTTTCCCAGCCCGACTCCACCACCGGCGAGAAGGCGATCACGTCGACCTTCTGGGCGATGAAGGAGCGGATCGCCTTGACCTGGTTTTCCTGCTTCTGCTGGGCGTCGGCGAACTTCAGGTTGACGCCGGCCTGCTTGGCGGATTCCTTGATCGACACGGTATTGGCGGTGCGCCATTCGCTCTCGGCGCCCACCTGCGAGAACCCCAGGGTCAGCGGCTTGTCGGCGGCGAATGCGGGCAGGCCGGCGATGGTGCTGCCCAGGCCCATGCAAATGGCTGCGCCCAGAAGCGCCCTTCTTTTCGTTTTCATTGTTTGTCTCCATTGGCCGGAAATCGTCGATTTCCTTGTTATGTGCAAGAAGTGCTTACGTACTCTTGATGCGCTTGGTGCTTGAGCGGCGCCGGCTTGGCTTTCGACTTGTTTGGATGTCCGGCGCGATGCTGTCTCGAATCGCGGGAACCGATGCAATGTTCCTCAATTCGCGCTCAATATTAGGAGAGCAAAAAATATGTATCCAATGAATTTTTCATGAAACTCGATATCGTTTCGCACATCGCTGAGCCTGCGCGGATTGCGAAGGGATATGCGTGCGCGAGAGGAAAAATCGTCCGATCGGCACTCACAATTTTGATATCGCTTGCGTTCTTTTTTTCATTATTCCGCATCAAACCCCGGTGTTAGGATCGGCCTGTTTTTTTGAAGCGCATTTCATGAGAAGACGTGAGTGCGGCGTAACGTGAGCAATCCTCTCTCTCATGCGATGGCCTTCCGCCCAGACGGCACACAATGCCTTCCGGCGCGCGCGGCATCCCATAACAACATACGAGACACCATGCCCTCCCGAGCAACCGATGCTACCCGCGCAGGCTCCCAGGAGCTGCCGGAGATCCACACCCTGCAGTCCGGCCGGCAGCGCCTGCATGTCATGCCCGCACTGGGCGGCAGCATCGCCGCATGGGACTGGCAGCGCGACGACCGCTGGCTGCCGCTGTTCCGCCCCTGGGATGCGCGCGCACGCGACCTCTACACCACCGCCTGCTTTCCGCTGCTGCCCTGGTCCAACCGCATCACCGAAGGCGGCTTCGACTTCAACGGCAAGAAGCATGCGGTGCGGCCCAACCGCGCCGGCGAACCCTATCCGATCCACGGCGACGGCTGGCTGCAGGCCTGGAACGTGGCCGCGCAATCGGAAGACCGCATGACGCTGGAGCTGGATTCGGCGCGCTTCGACGACAATCCCTATGTATACAGCGCGCGCCAGCTGCTCACGCTGCGCGAGAACTCGCTGGAGATCGAACTGCGCGTGACCAATACCGGCGACCAGACCCTGCCCTTCGGCCTCGGCCTGCATCCGTATTTCCTGCATGACGCCAGAACGCGCCTGCAGTTCCGCTCGCGCGGCGTATGGATGTCGGGCGCCGATCCGATTCCCACCGGCTTCGCGCGCAAGCTGCCGCTGAGCTGGGACTACAACCGCCCCGCGCCGCTGGACGGCCCGCTGGTGGACAACTGCTTCGAAGGCTGGGACGGCCTGGCCATGATCGAGGATCCGACCCGCGGCCTGCGCCTGCAGATGCATACCACCGACCGCAGCGGCTATACGCTGATGTACCGCCCTCCCGGACTGGATTATTTCTGCCTGGAGCCGATCACCCACCCCATCGACGCCTTCCACATGCCCAACCGCCCCGGCCTGATCGACCTGGCCCCCGGCGAGGACATGGTGCTGCTGACGCGCTTCTCGGTCTGCGAGACCTGAGCGGCGCCCACCGATGCACCGGCGCCGTGAGGGCGCCGGCGACAAGACAAGAACAGATGAAGAAAGACACACAGAACGACTACGCGCTCATCGCGCTGGACTGGGGCACGTCATCGCTGCGCTGCTACCGCTTCAACGCGCAGGGCGAGGTGGTCGAACGCCGCGGCCATCCGTGGGGCATCATGAACCTGCCGGCGGTCGAGGTCGGCGACGACCCGCAGGCGCCGTTTCGCGCGGCGCTGCAATCGGCCTGCGGCGACTGGATGCAGGCCGCGCCCGAGGCGCCGCTGATTGCCGCCGGCATGGTCGGCAGCAAGCAGGGCTGGCGCGAGGCGCCCTACCTCACCATTCCGCTGGCGCCCGACCGCATCGGCCGCAAGCTGACCCAGGTGGACACCGGCGCCGGCCGCCCGCTGTACATCGTGCCCGGCCTGCTGCAGGTCTCGACGCTGCCCAACGTGATGCGCGGCGAGGAGACGCAGGTAGTCGGCGCGCTGCGCCAGTACCGCGACGACGAATTGCTGATCGGCCTGCCCGGCACCCACTCGAAATGGGTGCGCGTGACCCACGGCCGCATCCAGCATTTCGACACCTTCATGACCGGCGAAGTCTATGGCGCGCTCTCGGCGCACACCATCCTCGGCCGCACCATGCAAAAGCCGGACGCCCCGGACGACGCCGCCTTCATGCGCGGCGCGCGCGTGGCGCAGACCGTGGAAGGCCAGGCCGGCGTGCTCTCCAACATCTTCAGCAGCCGCACGCTGGGACTGACCGGCGAACTGGACGCCGCCGCGCAGCCGGACTATCTCTCCGGCCTGCTGATCGGCCACGAGCTGGCCGCACTGAAATCGATGACCACGGTGCACCGCCAGCGCATCGTGCTGATCGGCGACGCAGGCCTGTGCCGCCGTTACCGCCTGGCCCTGGAGCTCTACAGCATGGGTCCGGTGAGCGTGGCCGAAGAGGCGACCGAAGCCGGCCTGTGGCTGCTGGCCCAGCACGCGGGCCTGGTGAACTGAAACGGCGCAACCGACAACACAAGGAATCATGAACAGCAATCCCAAACGATTTGAAGACGCGCTCGGCGCCACCGGCCTGATCGCCATCCTGCGCGGCGTGCGCAACACCGAAGCCGAGGCCATCGGCGCGGCGTTGTACGAGAGCGGCTTTCGCATCATCGAGGTGCCGCTCAACTCGCCCGAACCGCTGGTGAGCATCGCGGCGCTGCGCCGCAGCCTGCCGGCCGACTGCATCGTCGGCGCCGGCACCGTGCTCAAGACCGAGCAGGTCGAGCAGGTCAAGGCCGCCGGCGGCGAGCTGATCGTCATGCCGCACAGCGACGGCGCCGTGATCCGCGCCGCGCGCGCGGCCGGCCTGTACAGCGCCCCGGGCGTGGCCACCGTGACCGAAGCCTTCGCCGCGCTGGACGCCGGCGCCGACGTGCTGAAGATGTTCCCGGCCGAGCAGCTGGGACCGCAGGTGGTCAAGGCCTGGCGCGCGGTGGTGCCGCGCGACATCGCGTTGCTGCCGGTGGGCGGCATCACCCCGCAGGGCATGGAAGCCTTCCGCGCGGCCGGCGCCTCGGGCTTCGGCCTCGGTTCGGCGCTGTACGCGCCGGGACTGTCGGCCGCCGAAGTGCGCCTGCGCGCGCAAGCCTTCGTCGCCGCCTGGAAGGCCCTGGCCTGACACGCGTATCGAACAACTGAATATCTCCCAAGAACGGACTAGCCAATGAAAATCACCAAGATCAGCACCTTCATCGTTCCACCGCGCTGGTGCTTCCTGAAGATCGAGACCGACGAAGGCGTGGTCGGCTGGGGCGAACCCATCGTCGAAGGCCGCGCGCACAGCGTCGCCGCAGCCGTCGATGAACTGGCCGACTACCTGGTCGGCAAGGATCCGCGCAACATCGAAGACCACTGGACGATCCTCTACCGCGGCGGCTTCTATCGCGGCGGCGCCATTCACATGAGCGCGCTGGCGGGCATCGACCAGGCGCTGTGGGACATCAAGGGCAAGTCGCTGGGCGTGCCGGTGCACCAGCTGCTGGGCGGCGCGGTGCGCGAATCGATCCGGGTGTACTCCTGGATCGGCGGCGACCGCCCGGCCGACACCGCCGCGGCGGCCAAGAACGCCGTGGCGCGCGGCTTTACCGCGGTGAAGATGAACGGCACCGAAGAACTGCAGTTCATCGACAGCTACGACAAGGTCGAACTGACGCTGGCCAACGTGCAGGCCGTGCGCGAAGCGGTCGGCCCCAACATCGGCATCGGCGTGGACTTCCACGGCCGCGTGCACAAGCCCATGGCCAAGGTGCTGATCAAGGAACTGGAGCCGTACAAGCTGATGTTCATCGAAGAACCGGTGCTGTCGGAGAACTCGGAGGCGCTCAAGGAAATCGCCCACCTGACCTCGACCCCGATCGCGCTGGGCGAGCGCCTGTACTCGCGCTGGGACTTCAAGCGCATCCTGTCGGAAGGCTACGTGGACATCATCCAGCCCGACGTCTCGCACGCTGGCGGCATCACCGAAACGCGCAAGATCGCCGCCATGGCCGAAGCCTACGACGTCGCGCTGGCGCTGCACTGCCCGCTCGGACCGATCGCGCTGGCCTCGTGCCTGCAGGTCGACGCCGGCAGCTACAACGCCTTCATCCAGGAGCAGAGCCTGGGCATCCACTACAACGAAAGCAACGACCTGCTGGACTACGTCAAGGACAAGAACGTGTTCGCCTATGAAGACGGCTACGTGAAGATCCCGCAGGGTCCGGGCCTGGGCATCGAGATCAATGAAGACTATGTGAAGCAGCGCGCCGAAGTCGGCCACCGCTGGCGCAACCCGATCTGGCGCCACAAGGACGGCAGCTTCGCCGAATGGTGAAGCCGCCTGCGACAAGAACTCCTCGGTAGTACCTCCAGCCCGGTTCCGACTTTGTCGGCCGGGCTTTTTTTATTGTCCGCCCGGCAAGATGAACCGGAATTGATCTGCCTGGCAGATTGTTCCGATCTGAATATTCCATTTAACGAATAAGACGAAAGCTGGCAAAGTGTCGACTTTTTCGTTTCTTCAGGATTTCCCATGAGCCACGGCACGAACTGCAGCGACGCTGCGCGGCCGCTTCCGACCGGACGGCAGCCGGACATGCGCCACGCCACCTGGGCCACGATGGCCCAGTTCTTCGTCAACGGCGCCACCTTCGCCACCTGGGGCGTGCTGATCCCGTCGGTCAAGGCGCGCTTCGAACTGTCGGACGCGGTGCTGTCGCTGGCCATGCTGGCGGTGGCGGGCGGCGCATTGCTGACCATGGGCCGCTCCGGCAAGTGGATCGCGCAGGTCGGCAGCGCCCGCGGGCTGATGCTGTCGGGCGTGCTCTATGCGTTCACGCTGCTGGCCATTCCGCTGGCGCCGCAGTTCTGGATGCTGGTGGGCCTGCTGCTGGTGTTCGGCACGGCGATGGCGGCTTTTGATGTCGCCATGAGCGTGCAGGCGGCGCTGGTGGAGGGTGGCCGCAGCAAACCCATCATGTCCACGCTGCATGCCATGTTCAGCATCGGCGGCATCGCCGGTTCGGCGCTGGGCGCGGTGCCGGGGCTGTCGCCGCTGGCCCACGCCGGGCTGGTGGCGTCCTGCACGCTGCTGGTGGCGCTGCTGGTGAAACGCTTCATGCTGCCGGACGCCGCGCATGACGAACAGGCCGCGCAAGCCGGCGGCGACAAGCGCGGCCGGCGCATGGTGCTGGTGCTGGGATTCATCGCCTTCCTGGCGCTGGCCTGCGAGGGCGGGATGTACGACTGGGCGGCGGTCTACATGCGCGACGTCGCGCAGTCGCCGGCGGCGCTGGTGAGCTACAGCTATGCCGCTTTTTCTACCGGCATGGCAGCCGGACGCCTGACCGGCGACCGCATCCGCGCGCGCATCGGCGGCCTGCGCACGCTGGCGTGGAGCGCGGCCACCGGCGCGGTCGGCATCGCCTTCGCGGCGGCCGTGCCGCTGCCGCTGGCGACCATCGCCGGCTTGTTCCTGTCGGGACTGGGCATTGCCAACCTGATGCCGATCTTCTTCCTGGCGGCGGCGCGCGTGCCGGGCATGAGCGCGGCCGAAAGCATCGCGGCGGTGGCGCGCTTCGCCTATGTCGGCATGCTGCTGGGGCCGGTGCTGATCGGCGGCGTGGCCGAGCACCTGAGCCTGCGCGTGAGCTTCGTGGGGGTGGCGCTGGTGATGGCCGGCATCGCCGCGTTCGGCGGCAAGCCGGTGCGGCGCTTCATCTGATCCTCCGGATCTGATCGTCCGGATCTGATCGTCCGGACTACGCCGCCTTGCGGCGTTTCGGCTCCGGCTTGGCCGGCTCGCTCGCGCGGGCCTGGGCCATCAGCAGCTCAAGAAAGGCCGCCGGCGCCGCGTCCAGCACGGCGGCGCCGCTGCGGCCGGCGGCCTTGTGCGTGACCACCAGCTCCCAGCACAGCTCGACCCCGCGCAAGTCCACGCAGGCCAGCTTGCCGCGGCGTCCCAGCACCACATCGCGCGGCAACAGGGCCACGCCCAGGCCATGCGCCACCAGGTCGAGCAGGGTTTCCAGGTCGCTCACCTCGAAAGCCAGCCGGCGGCGCAAGCCGGCTTCGGCGAACCCGCGGTCGACCAGCATGCGCGTACCGCGCCCCTGCTCGAAGTCGACGAAATCCTCTCCCGCCAGCTGCTCCAGCGTCACCGCCCTGGCCTGCGCCAGGCGGTGCGACGGCACGCAGGCCAGCACCAGGTCCTCGCAGGCGACGATCTGCGTCTGCAGGCCTTCGCCGCTCTCCTCGATCGGCAGGATGGCGAGGTCGAGCTGGCGCGAGGCGACCTTCTCATTGAGTTCGCTCGCCGCGCCCTGGCACAGGCGCACCTCCACGCCCGGATGGCGGCGATGAAAGCGCGCCAGCACCGTCGGCAGGTCGACGAAGGACGGCAGGCTCTGCACCGTGCCGATGGCCAGGCGGCCGCGCTTCATCGCGCTGACGTCGGCCACATCCGAAGCGCCCTGCTCCAGCACGCCCAGCGCGCGCCGCGCGCTGTCCAGGAAGGCCAGGCCGGCGGCGGTCAGTTCGACATGGCGCGTGGTGCGCACGAACAGCGGCGCGGCCAGTTCTTCTTCCAGCAGGCGGATCGAGCTCGACAGCGCCGACTGCACGATATGGCAGCGCCGGGCGGCACGCGTGAAGCTCTTCTCTTCCGCCACGGCGACGAATTGGCGCAGCTGTCTCAGTTCCATGTCCCGCTCCTGTGTCCTGTCATTTATCGTTGATACAGATCGATCCGTTTCCAATAATCTATTTTACATAGATGCGCGGCGCCGCCGAAGCGGAAGCGGAAGCGGAAGCGGAAGCGGAAGCGGAAGCGGCGCAGGAACTATTGCGCGTCGCAGCAACCGTAACGGCATGAGCCGCTATCGGCCGATATCCAACCTGGGAGCCACGATGGAAAAGATGACGCGCAGGAACTTCATGAACACCCTGCTGGGCGCCTGGTCGCTCGCAGCCTTGCCCGGCGCCGCCTCGGCCGCCGCCGCCGCGAGCGCGCCCGAACATTTCATGCTCGAACGCAACGACTGGGTCCCCAACAACGAGCGGCTGCCGGTGCTGCATTACCGCGCCGTGTCCACCGAGGGCGACCTCGCGCGCCGCATGGAAGACCTGTTTGCCTCCAACGGCTGGCCGGCGCAATGGCGCGACGGCGTCTACGACTACCACCACTACCATTCCACCGCGCACGAAGTGCTGGGCATTGCCGCAGGCCGCGCCAGCCTGATGCTGGGCGGGCCGGGCGGGCGCACGGTGGACGTGGCCAGGGGCGACGTCGTGCTGCTGCCGGCCGGCACCGGTCATTGCCGCCTGTCCGCCAGCGCCGACTTCCTGGTGGTGGGCGCCTATCCGGCCGGACAGAAATGGGACGTCTGCACTTCGGCGCCGGACGAGAAGATGCTGCAGCGTATCCGCACCCTGCCCTTCCCCGACAACGACCCGGTGCGCGGCGCCTCGCCGCCGCTGGCGCAACTGTGGCCGCGCAGCTGAACGCGGCACGATGCTGGCAGAAATTTTCGGCTGCGATTACAATACACGAAACATATACGTTTCATATAAAAGGCAGAGATGGGAATCGTCAAGATATCGGACCAGATGCACGACAACGTGCGCATCGCCGGCAGCGCCCTGAACCGCTCGATCAACGCGCAGGCGGAACACTGGATGCTGCTGGGCATGCTCTCGGAACTCCATCCCGACCTGACCCACGCCGAGGTCGCGCAGTTGCTGGTGCGCGACCAGCTCGCGCGCGAGCATGGCGGGGTGATGTCGATACGGGAGCTGGTCGACGCCGCAAGGCACCGGCAGGACGGGGACAAGACAAAGGACAAGGCCGCGCCCGGCGCGCGCCGCAAGACGGGGAAAGAATACGCATGAGAAAAGTGAAACTGCGCAGCGAGGCCGAAATCGCCCAGGCGCGCGAGGCCGGCAAGCTGGCCGCCGAAGTGCTGCAGGTGGTGGCCGAGCACGTCAAACCCGGCGTCACCACCGACGAGCTGGACCGCATCTGCTTCGAGCATATCGTCAAGGTGCAAAAGGCCAAGCCGGCCAACATCGGCTACCACGGCTTTCCCAAGACCATCTGCAGCTCGGTCAATGAAGTGATCTGCCACGGCATTCCCTCGGGCCAGGTGCTCAAGGACGGCGACATCATCAACGTCGACGTGGCCGTCATCAAGGACGGCTGGTTCGGCGACTGCAGCCGCATGTACTTCGTCGGCCAAGCCGCACCCGCCGCGCACAAGCTGGTGGCCACCACCTATGAAGCGATGTGCGCCGGCATCCGCGCCGTGCGCCCCGGCGCCACGCTGGGCGACGTCGGCCACGCGATCCAGTCGGTGGCGCACCGCGACGGTTTTTCGGTGGTGCGCGAATACTGCGGCCACGGCATCGGCACCACCTACCACGACGAGCCGCAGGTCCTGCACTACGGCCAGCGCGGCGCCGGCCTGCCCCTGAAGGAAGGCATGATCTTCACCATCGAGCCCATGCTCAACGCCGGCAAGCGCCACTCGCGCCAGCTCGACGACGGCTGGACCGTGGTCACGGTCGACGGCTCGCTGTCGGCCCAGTGGGAGCACATGGTCGTGGTCACCGCCACCGGCTACGAGATCCTCACGCCCTGGCCGGACGGCGCCGGCGACTACCCGCCCATCGCCACGCGCACCTGAGCCTCGCGGCCGGCCGCCGAACATCCGGCGGCCACGCTGCAACACTTGCCTTTCCGACATCCACAAGCCCCGCAAGGCCCCGGCCGGCGGGGCTTTCTGCTGTGTTTTTCATATTGCAGTGAGGATTTGTGAGGAGTATATTTCCATCGGGAAATATAACAATGGAGGCATACGTGATGCGCTGTCTGACCCTGGCCCCTCTGCTGCTTGCGCTGGCCGCGCTGGGCGGTTGCGGCCGCACCGCTGAAGAGCAGCTGGCTTACCAGCACGCCGAAGAGCAATACCAGTTCAATATGCGGCAGTCTGAACGTTACCGGCAGACTGCGGATGAAAATTCGGATCAGGATTCCCAGAATCGGCAGCAGGAAAGCAGAAGACAGTAAGCCCGCGCAAGCGGGCTTTTTTATGCGCCCCGCTTTCGCCAGCGCCAAGGCAAGAATCCCCGCCAGGTCTTAGAATGACGCCTCGCACAGCCGCCGCGACCGCCGCCGGCTGCCGCCACCCGCCAGGAGACCGCCATGCCCTACCTGCAACTGGACGTCAACGAGCATTTCCCCGCCGAGACCAAGCAGCGCCTCGCCCGGGCCATCAGCGAAAGCTACGCCGAGATGATGCAGGTGGACATCCGCCGCATCAGCGTGGCCATCCGCGAACTGGGCGAAGGAGGCGTCTGGCGCATTCCCGAGGTCGGCGGCGAGCCGGTTCCGGTGGCGATGCTGATGCTCGACATCCGGCGCGGCAGGCCCGTGGAGTTGCGCATGGAAGTGGCCAAGACGCTCTGCGCCCACTGCATCGAGATCCTGGGCCTGCGCGAAGACCGCCTCAACGTCGAATTCACCCAGCACGACGGCGACGAGATGTACCACCCCACGCTGGGCGGCTTCAGCCCCGACTGGAAACCCGGCGAAGCATGAACATTCCTTACCATTCCTAACCCCCAACTTCACGCGGAGACGGCAGCGATGGCACACGGCGAACACAAGTACCAGGTCACGGTGGAGTGGACCGGCAACAAGGGCAGCGGCACCTCCGGGTATCGCGACTACGGGCGCGAGCACGTGATCCGCTCGGGCGACAAGCCCGACATCGCCGGCTCCTCCGACCCGGCCTTCCTGGGCGACGCCGCGCGCTGGAATCCGGAAGACCTGCTGCTGGCCTCCGCCTCGGCCTGCCACAAACTGTGGTACCTGCACCTCTGCTCGGACGCCGGCATCCGAGTGCTCGCGTATGTGGACCATGCCGACGGCACCATGATCGACGGCGCCGACGGCGGACGCTTCACCGGCATCACGCTGCATCCGCACGTGACCATACGCGCCGGCGACGACCGCGCCATGGCCGAACACCTGCACCATGTGGCGCACGAGAAGTGCTATGTCGCCAACTCGGTCAACTTCCCTATCCGCTGCGAGGCGCAGGTGGTCTGGGCCGCGTAGCGAAAGCGGCGGCGTCTTGCGAAGACGCGCCGGATTGCCAATCAGGCAATTTCTTGTAAAGGCCCGTTTATACGGGCCTTTTTTGTTCTTCCCCGCCCATTCTTTTCAAGTAAATTCATGCGTTCAACATAAATGAACACATGTTCAACACGATAGGGATGGGGATAGTGAAGCTTAGGACGAAAATCATTTACTTGTGCGCGACGACCCTGATCGGGATCCTGGTCATCGCGATGGTCTCTCTGAACACCTTGAAGAAGACCATGCTGGAAGAACGCGAAGCCCAGCTTTCGCTGCTGGTGACGCTGGCCAAGGCGGCCTCGGAAAAGGTCTACGAACAGGAGAAATCGGGCAAGCTCACGCGCGAGCAAGCCCAGGCGCAGGCCAAGATGATCATCGGCAGCTATGCCAAGGAGCAGAACTACTTCTTCGTGCGCGGCTACACCGACGACTTCAACTACGTGCATCCCAATCCCAAGCGGGTGGGCATCCAGGATAAGACCGCCAAGGAAGACGGCGACCGCTATCGCGCGGCGCTGGCCGGCCGGGAAATCGGGCTGCTGACCGCCGAAGGCACACGCCCCAACACCACGGAGAAGGTGTTGAAGCTGTACGCGGTGACCAGGTTCGAACCGTGGGACTGGACCATCGGCTTCGGCGCCTACATCGACGACATCAACCTGGCCTTCTACCGCAACGCCCTGATCCTGCTGCTGATCGGCGCGGTGCTGATGGCGGCCATCGCCACCATGGCGGCCTTCATGTTGCGCTCCATCCTCAGGCAGCTGGGCGGCGAGCCGGCCAATACCGTGGACATCGTCGAACGCATCTCGCAAGGCGACCTGTCCGATGCGATCGACCTGAAGGGCAAGGACAGCCACAGCCTGCTGCGCTCCATCGAAACCATGCGCGGCAGCCTGTCCGGCATCGTGGCCGGCGTACGCAACGGCACCGACACCATCGCCACGGCCTCCAACCAGATCGCCGCTGGCAACCTAGACCTGTCCTCCCGCACCGAGGAACAGGCCAGCGCACTGGAGGAGACCGCGTCCTCGATGGAACAGCTGACCTCCATCGTGCGCCAGAACGCCGACAACGCGCGCCAGGCCAACCAGCTGGCGATCTCGGCCTCAGGCGTGGCGAGCAACGGCGGCAAGGTGATTGAACAGGTGGTCGGCACCATGGCTGACATCAATACCGCCTCGACCAAGATCTCCGACATCATCGGCGTGATCGACAGCATTGCTTTCCAGACCAACATCCTGGCCTTGAACGCCGCGGTGGAAGCGGCCCGCGCCGGCGAACAGGGCCGCGGTTTCGCGGTGGTGGCCTCCGAGGTGCGCACCCTGGCCCACCGCAGCGCCACCGCCGCGCGCGAGATCAAGGCGCTGATCGAGGATTCGGTGGCCAAGGTCGACAACGGCTCGCACCTGGTCGAAGAAGCCGGCAAGACCATGCAGGACATCGTCTCCAGCGTGAAGCATGTGGCCGACGTGGTGGCCGAGATCAGCGCCGCCAGCCAGGAACAGAGCGCCGGCATCGAAGAAGTCAATCGCGCCATCACGCAGATGGACCAGGTCACACAACAGAACGCCGCACTGGTGGAAGAAGCCGCCGCAGCGGCCGCCTCCATGCAGGACCAGGCGGCGCAGCTGGCGCAACTGGTGAGCGTGTTCCGCCTCCCGGGCGCGGGTGCGGCCAGGGCCTGAACGCAGCCCTGACCTCACCGCCCCCGACTGCAGCGCCGCCGCTCTGGCAACGACGGCGGCGCTGCGTATTTGAAGGCATACTTCATCCATCGACAACAAGGCCGCACCGCATGCGCAAGCAGCGAGCACGCAGCCACCGCCAGACAGACGAATGCACATCCAGCCCGCCGATCCCGCCCTCGGCCAGTCCGCCGATGATGAACGCCCGATGCGGCGCCGCTCGCTGTTTGCCGCCTGCAGCGCGCATGCGGTGCATGACGGCCTGACCGATGCGATCTATGTGCTGCTGCCGCTGTGGCAGGCGCAGTTCTCGATCAGCTACGCCATGGTGGGCCTGCTGCGCGGTTCGTATTCCGGCGTGATGGCGGGCTGCCAGCTGATGGCCGGGCGCCTGGCCCGCCGCTGGGGCCGCAAGCGCCTGCTGGTCGGCGGCACCGCGCTGGCCGGACTTGCCTATCTGGTCGCCAGCCAGGCCGGCAGCATGGGTTGGTTGTTGTTCGCGCTGGTGCTGGGCGGCCTGGGCGCAAGCACCCAGCATCCGCTGGCCTCGTCGCTGGTGGCCGACAGCCACGAAGGCGGCAAGGTGAAGGAGGCGCTGTCGCACTACAACTTCGCCGGCGACATCGGCAAGACCCTCATCCCCGGACTGGTCGGACTGCTGCTGGCCGCGGCGAGCTGGCAGGCCGGCGCGGGACTGCTGGGCGTGATCGGCGTGGCCTCGGCCGCGCTGCTGTGGCGTCTGATCCCGTCCGATGCGCAGCTGCGCGCGGCGCAGCGCAAGTCTTCCGCCAGGGGCGCCGGCGCCGCGCGCGGCGGCATGTGGGCGCTGCTGTCGACCGGCACCATCGACAGCGCGGTGCGCATGGGTTTCCTGACCTTTCTGCCCTTCCTGTTGCAAGACAAGGGCGCCGGCGCCGCCGGCATCGGCGTGGCGCTGTCGCTGCTGTTCGTGGGCGGCGCCTTCGGCAAGCTGCTGTGCGGCTACCTCGGCGCGCGGGTGGGCATGATGAAGACGGTCTGGCTGACCGAAGCCACGACGTCGCTGTGCATCCTGCTGGCGGTGTGGCTGCCGCTGTCCTGGCTGATGGCCATGCTGCCGCTGCTGGGGCTGGCGTTGAACGGCACCTCGTCGGTGCTGTACGGCGCGGTGCCCGAACTGGCCGGCGCCGACCGGCGCGACCATGCCTTCGCGCTGTTCTATACCGGCACCATCGGCGCCGGCGCGCTGTCGCCGGTGCTGTTCGGGCGCTTGGGCGACCTGGCCGGCATCACCGCCGCACTGGAAGTCCTAGCGGCGGTGCTGCTGCTGACCTTGCCGCTGTCGTGGGTGGTGCAGAAGAACCTGGAGTGATCGCCGGCGTCGCGTTGCTGCTTCTTCAGCCGCTTCCTCGCCCTCTTTCTCAGCCGGTCGCGTAGCGCCGTGCCTCGGCCGCACGCTCGTCCTGAACCTTCTCCGGAATTTCGGCGAGCACCCGGTAGGCCTGTTCCGGGATCTCCGCCAGCCGCGAGGAATGCACCTGCGCGCCGAGGCCATAGAACTTCTGGAAACTCATGATCAGCGGCGACCACTTGTCGGGATCGATGCGATTGGGGTGCCCCTCCATCAGCAGTCCGGGATGCACATGGACGCGCTGGATGCGCACCTCGAACAGGCTGATCGAGCCGCGCAGCGCCTCGTTGTCGTCGCCGATGCCGTGGGTCGCGGCGAGCACCGCTTCGAGCTGGATCGGGCATTCGAGCGCGCGCGACGCCGCCACGGTGTCGGACTTCACCTTCGTCATTCCCGCACGGCCGAACTTGTCGGGCTCGTAGACGTAGCCCAGCGCCTTCCTGAATTCTGAAACAGGATAGGTCCCCGTGGTCCGCGCGATGCGGTCGACCGCGCCGACCTCGCCGGTGGAGGGCAGATTGAGCACGCATTCGCCGGTGCGACACAGGTTGCGCGCCGTCTGCGAGGCCGATGCGATGCCCAGCACGCCGCGCCATCCCAGCCAGAATACCGACGATATCGGCGCGAGATTGTGCGTGCCGTCTTCATTGACGGTACTGACCAGGGCGACGGGCGTTCCGAGATACAGGATGCTGGGTTCTGCAACGACGTGAGGAGTATTCATGGTGTCCTTGGGTGGTGAGTGGATGCGCCGATTATGCGATCGGCCCGCCGCCCGCACACTCCACTTCTTGCTGCCCAATTGCTCGTCTTCAGCGGCGCGATATTTTCCCGGATGCGGTTCCGGTGTCGGGACCGATGCCTGCGCCCGGCGATGAAAATCCGTTGTCGAAAATGAAAAAGCCCGCACATGCGGGCTTGTTGTCATTGATGCCACCGACGCGACTGCCGTCGCGAAGGCTCAGAAGATCACCACGGCGGCCGACTCCACTCGCTGGATCACCGCGATCTGCGTGCCCAGGGCCTGGGAGGTGAAGTCCACGCCATTGGTGCAGACGCTGTTGGCCACCGAAGGATGGTCGTGGTCCTGGGTCAGGCGGCAGGTGGTGGTGACGAAGGCGGAAACCGTCAGGCTCTTGGAGGACGCGGCGGCATCGGCCTGCTGCGCAAGGCCGCTCAGGCTGATTACTGCAACACTGGCCATCAGGATTTTTTGCAAGGTTTTCATGCTGCACCATCGGGGATTTCCTGATGCCAATTCTATTGCCGCAGAAAAACTAATGGCATCAGGTTTTCTCCGATTGTGCGATTGCCGGTTTGCTGATAATTGGCCTTCACCGCAGGCAACGCCGGCATGCGATGTGGGCAATGTGAACATAGAACGGGCCGGATAAAAGAAACGCCCGCGCAGGCGGGCGTTTGCTGGTTCGCACCGGCGGCGGTCAGGCGCGTCGCGCAGCCCGCTCGCCGTGGCTCATGGCTGCTTCGCGCCCTGCGCAGCGTCGCTTTGCTGTTGCGCCTGCGCATTCTTCTTTTGCTCGTTGGCGTCGTTTGCGCCCTGCTGCTGGCTCTCCTTGTCGCGGCCGCCTTGCTGCTGGTCGGGGCGCGATCCCTGTTCCTGCTGGCGATTGCCGGATTGCTGGTCGCTTTGCTGGTTCTGTTGCTGCGGGTTCTGTTGCTTCTTGTCCTGGGACTGATTGAGGTTCGACATGTCGTTTCCTTGCATGCGGTCTGTAAAAGGCGTTTTCGGATCAGGCCGCCATGTCCGCGTTCGCATCATTGCCATCCGGGGGATCCCCGGGGTTTTCCCGGGGGCTGGGTGGCATGGATGCATAGTGCGCCGCTTGCCGGGCCGGTGATGTAGGCGCAAGCCCTATTGATGCGTCATCATTGCAGCGGATCAAATATATAAGTTCATGTGTAGCCGCCGCCGTGGTAAAAAGAGGATATTCGTTCCCACAGGAGTAGATATGCACCAACGGTACAACGAGAGCACCGCAGATCTGAAGGAATTGATGACGGCGGCGCCTATCGCCCCCGAGCTGCACGCAGCGCTTGTCAGGAAACAGGTTGCCATGCGCAGGCTGATGGAAGACATCAGGGAAGAAGCCAGGCTGCTGGGAGACGAATTGCTCGGAGCGGAGCAGAAATCCGCATGAGGCACGGCCAGTCCGCCGCCGGAGGTCGGCGTCGGACGAAAAGATATCAAGCTCACAACAAAAAGCCCGCATGCGCGGGCTTTTTCATTTCCTGCGGGCGCGTTGGCGCACTGGTGCGTCCTCCCGCGCATCAATCGCCGTGCGGGGAGAACATCTTGGCATCAGGACAGGCTGGTCCATTTTCTTTCGCTCGCAGCCGACTCCAGCACCTTCTCGATGAAGCGCACGCCGAGCGCGCCGTCCTCCACCCGCGGATAGTCCGCCTCGAGCGGATCGGCGGGGCGGCCGGCCGCATGGGCGCGGATATCGGCGGCCACGCCCAGATAGACGTTGGCAAAGGCCTCGACGAAGGCTTCCGGATGACCGGCCGGAATGCGTCCCGCGCGCTTTGCCGATTCGCCCAGCCAGGGCGATCCGCGCGTGAGGATGCGGCGCGGGCCGTCCACCGGCGAGTGGACCAGTTGGTTGGGCTCTTCCTGGCGCCACGTCAGCGTGCCCAGGGTGCCGGAGACCAGCAGCCGCAGATCGTTCTCCAGCCCGGCCGCCACCTGCGAGGCGACGATGATGCCGCGCGCGCCTTCGGCGTAGCGCAGCAACAGTTGGGCGTCGTCGTCCAGGCGACGGCCCGCGCCGAAGACCGTCAGGTCGGCGCACAACGCGTCCGGCCGCAGGCCGGTGACGGTCGCGGCCAGGTTCTCGGCGTGCGAGCCGATGTCGGCCATGGTGCCGGCGTTGCCGCTGCGCTGCGGATCCAGCCGCCAGTCGGCCTGCTTGTTGCCACCGCTGTGCTCGACCGCGGTGGCCAGCCAGCCCTGGTTGTATTCGACGGCAATCTTGCGCAGCGTGCCCAGCGCGCCGCTGCGCACCAGGTGGCGCGCTTCGCGCACCATGGGATAGCCGGTGTAGTTGTAGGTCACGCCGAACACGGTGCCGGCCCGGCGCACGGCGGCCACCAGTTCGTCGGCTTGCGCCGCGGTATGCACCAGCGGCTTGTCGCACACCACGTGAAAGCCCGCCTGCACGAAGGCCAGCGCCACCGGATAGTGGACGTGGTTGGGCGTGACGATGCTCACCAGGTCGATGCGATCCTCGGGGCTGCGCCTGAGCTCGTCGGCCAGCAGGTCCTGCCAGCTGCCATGGTTGCGGTCGTCGGCCAGTCCCAGCGCGGCGCCGGATTCGCGCGCGCGTTCGGGCGCGGATGAAAAGGCCCCGGCCACCAGCTCGAACTGGTCATCCAGCGCCATGGCCCGGCGATGCACCGCGCCGATGAAGGCGCCCTGGCCGCCGCCGACCATGGCATAGCGGAGTCGTCTTTCACGGGGCATACGTGTTCCTCGCTTGGTCTTCGGTGGTTGTCGCGGCTTGGCGGTCCTTGGCGAACACGGCGTCGAAGGCGCCGCTGGCCGGCTTGAAGTCGAGCCGCCGGCAGAAGGCCGCGCTCTCGGTGGCGCCGTGGACGCGGTCCATGCGGCTGTCTTCCCACTCGACCGAGAGCGGGCCCTGGTAGCCGATGTCGTTGAGGGCGACGATGATCGATTCGAAATCGATCATGCCGCGCCCGACGCTGCGGAAATCCCAATGCCGGCGGGCGTCGCCGAAGCTGGTATGGCCGCCGAACACGCCCACGGTGCCGTCGCCCTTGCCCCACCAGACGTCCTTCATGTGGGCGTTGTAGATGCGATCGGCGAAGCCGCGGATGAACTTCACATAGTCCACGCCCTGGTAGGCCAGGTGGCTGGGATCGAAATTGAAACCGAAGCGCCGGTGCCCCTTGACCGCTGCGATGGCGCGTTCGGCCGAGGCGATGTCGAAGGCGATTTCGGTCGGGTGCACCTCCAGCGCGAAATTGATGTCGTGCTGCTCGAAGGTGTCGAGGATGGGGCCGAAGCGCTGCGCGAAATCGGCGAAGCCCTTGTCCCAGTAGGCCTGCGTGGTCGGCGGGAAGGCATAGATGGAATGCCAGACCGAAGAGCCGGTGAAGCCGGTGACCGTCTTCACCCCGAACCTGGCGGCGGCCCGCGCGGTGTCGGCCAGCTCGCCGGCGGCGCGCCGGCGCACGCCTTCGGGATCGCCGTCGCCCCACACATGGGAGGGCAGGATGGATTGGTGGCGTTCATCGATGAGGTCGCACACCGCCTGCCCCACCAGATGGTTGCCGATGGCCAAGCATTGCAGGCCGTGCCCGGCCAGCAGTGCGCGCTTGTCTTGCACGTATTGCTCGCTGGCCAGCGCCTGCTGCACGTTGAAGTGGTCGCCCCAGCAGGCCAGCTCCAGGCCGTCATAGCCCATACGGCGGGCCAGGGGCGCAAGCTCCGCCAGCGGCAGGTCGGCCCATTGGCCGGTAAAGAGTGTGACGGGTCTTGGCATGTGCCGGACTCCTCTCGCAGGTATTGCTCAGTTCGTTGAAGGCGCGGCCGACAAGCGCCGCGCCGCGCGCAAACGTCCTGCCCGCCGCACGGCGGGACAGGTTTTTTTCATCCGTTCAGAACGGCGAATCCGGGAAGTAGAAACCCTTGGCGTTGTCCTTCGTGATCAGCACCGAAGGGATGATGGTGGTGGGCGGCAGCTTCTCGCCCTTGAGGCGAGCCTCGGCGGTGAGCTTGATCGAGTCATAGATAAACTTGGGGCTGTACGACACGTTGGCCTGGATCAGCGGATTGCTGCCGTCGATCAGGGTCTTGATCATGCCCTTGGCGCCGGCGCCGCCGAACACCAGCTTGATGTCCTTGCGCTTGGCCTGCTCGATGGCCTTGAGCACGCCCACCGCCATGTCATCGTCGGCCGCCCACACGGCGTCGATGTGGGGGAAGCGCGTGAGGTAATCCTGCATCACCTTGAAAGCATCGTCGCGGTTCCAGTTGGCGTACTTGGCATCCAGCAGCTTGATGTCGGGATGCTGCTTGAGCACCGCGTTGAAGGCGTCCATGCGCTCGTTGTCGAGCGTGGTGGCGATGCCGCGCAGCGCCACCACATTGCCTTTTCCGTTGAGCGTCTTGGCGATGTACTCGGCCGGGATCTTGCCGAAGGCGGTGTTGTCGCCGGCCACGTAGGCGTCCTGGGCGCTGGTGTCGGTCAGGCCGCGGTCAACCACCGTCACGTAGATGCCCTTGGCCTTGACCTGGGCCACCGGCTTGGTCAGCGCCGCCGACTCGAAGGGGAAGATCACCAGCGTGGTGATCTTGTTGACCGTGACCAGGTCCTGCAGCTGGTTGGCCTGCTCGGGCGCGCCGCCGGCGGTCTTGACGATGACCTGCAGGCCCGGGTGGGCCTTCTCCAGATCCTTCTTGGCCTGGTTGGCCCAGTACACGATGCCGGCCGTGAAGCTGTGCGTGGCCGAGGGAATGGCCACGCCGACCACCACCTTGTCGGCCTGCGCCAGCGCCGGACCGGTCAGCGCCAGCGCAACTGCGGCGCCCATGGCTGAGAGAGCGAGGCGGCGGGTGAAAGAAAGCTTGCTGTTCATGCGTTGTCTCCTGTTGTTTTTTAAAAAGGCCATGAAAACCGACCGGTTGGGGAACACACTGACAAACTGAAACCGTTCACGGGACGCTCCCGACTGCGCCTGCTCCCGTTGCCGCCTGCTGCGGACACGGTGCGAAGCGAAGATCGGAAAGCCCCGAACGGCCTCACCTCCTGCCACGCTGCATGAAGGCCACCGCGATGATCACGAAGCCCTGCACCGCCGCGTTCAGGTACACGCTGATGATGCTGCTGAGATTGAGGATGTTGCTGATGACCGAGAGCAGGATGGCGCCCACCACCGTGCCGGTGATGCTGCCCGCCCCGCCCTTCAGTACCGTGCCGCCCACGATCACCGCGGCGATCGCTTCCAGCTCCCACAGCAGGCCGGTGGTCGGCGACGCCGAACCCAGGCGCGGCACATAGAGCAGCGTGGCGATGCCCACGCAGACCCCGAGCAGCATGTAGGTGATGATCTTGATCCTGTGCACGTCGACCGCGGCGTACTGCGCCACCTGTTCGTTGGAACCGATCGCCTGCACGTAGCGGCCATAGGCGGTACGGTTGAGGATCACGCCGCCCAGCAGCGCCACCAGCAGGAACACCCAAACCGGGATCGGCACCCCCAGCAGGTTGGCGTAGTACACCGGGCTGTAGATGTCCGACAGATCGTTCTCCAGCGTGATGGCGCCGCCGTTGGAAAAATAGGTCAGGTAGGCGCGGAAGATGCCCAGCGTGCCCAGCGTCACGATGAAGGGTTCGATGCGCCCCTTGGTGATCAGCAGGCCGTGCACCAGGCCGAATACCGCGCCCAGCACCACGGCCAGCAGCATGCCTGCCGCCACGGCGGCGATCGGCGAGCCCAGCAGCGGCGCCATGGCGTTCATGAACAGGATCACCGAGCCCGCGATCAGCGCCGCCATCGACCCCACCGACAAATCGATGCCGCCCGAGATGATGACGAAGCACATGCCCACCGCGATGATGCCGATGAAGGCGGTGCGTGTGAGCACGTTCATCACGTTGTCGTAGGTGGCGAAATTGCTGTTGAGCAGGGTGCCGGCGATGCACAGCAGCACCAGGCCGATGACGGGGCCGAATCCGTGCAGCCGGCCCCACCAGCCGGCCACGTCGGCGGCACGCGGATGGGAGCGGGGAACGGCGGCGTTTTCAGCGGGTACCTGTGGCATGAACGATCAACTCCTCTTCGGTCAGGTGGGGCGCTTGCAGCGTGGTTTGCAGTCGGCCGGCGCGCATCACCGCGACGCGGTGGCACAGGCCGATCAGCTCCATCAGTTCGGATGAAATCACGATCACCGCCAGGCCCTGCGCCGCCAGGCGCTGCACCAGGTGGTAGATCTCGCGCTTGGCGCCGACGTCCACGCCGCGCGTGGGCTCGTCGAGCACCACGACCGAGGGGCCGGGATGCAGCACCTTGGCCAGCGCCAGTTTTTGCTGGTTGCCGCCGGACAGCGAAGAGGCGCGCACCTCCAGCGAACCGGTGCGTATGCCGAACTCCTGCACCGCGTCGCGCAGCGCCGCCTCTTCGCCGGCCGGACGCAGCCAGGGACTGGCGTAGCGCTCCAGCGCCATCAGCGTGAGATTGGGGCGCAAGCCGAAATGCACGTGCAAGCCCTTGCCCTTGCGGTCTTCGCTGAGATAGGTGAGGCCGTGGCGCGCCGCGTCGCGCGGGCTCCTGACCTGCACCGGCTGGCCGGCCAGCTCCAGCTCGCCGGCGGTGCGTGGCCGCAGGCCCAGCAAGCCCTCGAACAGTTCGGTGCGACCGGCGCCGACCAGGCCGGCAAAGCCCAGGATCTCGCCGCGCCGCACCTCGAAATCGATGTCCTCGGCCCAGCCCGGCACCGTCAGGCCGCGCACGCGCATGGCCGGCGCGCCGTCCGGCGCCGGCAGTTTTTCCGGGAACAGGTCGGCCAGTTCGCGCCCCACCATCAGGTTGGCCATCTGCCGCCGCGTGACCGAGGCCGTCGCTTCGCGCGCCACCAGCTGGCCGTCGCGCATCACGATCACCTCGTCGGTGGTGCGTTCCACCTCGTCCAGTTTGTGCGAGATGTAGATGATGGTCACGCCCGCCGCCTTGAGCCCGGCCATCAGCGCAAACAGGCGTTCGGTCTCGCCCGGCGTCAGCGTGGCGGTGGGCTCGTCCATGATGAGCAGGCGCGCATGGCGGGCCAGGGCGCGGGCGATCTCCACCAGCTGCTTCTCGGCCACGATCAGCTTGCGCACGCGGGTGTCGGGATCCAGCGGCAAGCCGACCTTGGCCAGCGCCGCGCGGGTCTGCTCGCGCATGGCGCGGTCGTCGAGGAACAGGCCCTTGCGGATCTCGTGCCCGAGGAAGATGTTCTGGGCGATCGTAAGGTCTTCGGCCAGGTTGAACTCCTGGTGGATCAGCACGATGCCCTGCGCCTCGGCCGCGCGCGAACCGCCGGCGGGCGCGCGCACCGCGCCGTCGATGAGGATCTCGCCTGTGGTCGGGCTTTCATAACCTGCGAGGATCTTCATCAGCGTGGACTTGCCCGCGCCGTTCTCGCCCAGCAAGCCGTACACGCGGCCCGGCTGCAGCGCGAAACCCACGCCATGCAGCACGCGCACCGGGCCGTACTCCTTGGTCACATTGCGGAACTCGACGGCGACGCTCATGGCGCGTCCCCTCCCGCGCTGGCCATGCTCTCCTGCATCGCCAGCACGCCGGCGCCCACTACACCGGCATCGTCGGCCAGCGGCGCGTACTGGATCTCCAGATGGCGGGTCGAGAGCGCCAGCGAGCGGTGATACACGCTCTGGCGCACCGACGCCAGGAACAGCGGCCCCATGTCGGCGACCCGTCCGGTGATGAACACATGCGAAGGATTGAAGAAATTGACGATGGACGCCAGCATCTGCCCCACCAGGTTGCCGGCGCGCTGGATGATGGCATTGGCCGCCACATCGCCGGTGCGGCTGGCCTGGGCCACGTCCTCCGGCGTCAGGGTGCCGCTGGCCTGCAACCGCTCGGCCAGCACCTCGCTCTCGCCGCGCTGCGCCGCCTCGATCGCCATGCGCGCCATCGCGGGCGCCGCCGCCATCGCCTCCACGCATCCCTGGTTCCCGCAATGGCAGCGCGGTCCGGCCTGGTCCACGCAGATGTGACCGACGTCGCCGGCCGAGCCATTGGCGCCGCGATACACCTGGCCGTGGCACACGATGCCGCAGCCGATGCCGGTGCCGACCTTGATCACCAGGAAATTGGGCAGGTTGCGCTGCAGGCGGTACATCTCGCCCAGCGCCATCAGGTTGACGTCGTTGTCGACGAACACCGGCGCGGTGAATGCCTCGCGCAGATAATCGCGGATGGAAAAACCGTCCCAGCCGGGCATCAGCGGCGGATTGACCAACTGGCCGCTGGCGAAGTCCACCGGCCCGGGCACGCCCATGCCGATGGCGATGACCTTCGACGCCGGCAGGCCGCAGCGCGCCATCAGCTCCCGCATCAGGCCGCGCAGCCGCGCCAGGATCACGCCCGGCCCCTGGCGCACGTCGATGGTTTCGCGGTGGCGCGCCAGCAAGGTCATGTCGGGCCGCATGATGGCCACCTGCATGCTGGTGGCGCCCAGGTCGGCGCCGATCACCACGCCCAGGGTTTCGCTCAGGCGCAGCGTCTCGGCGCGACGGCCGCCGGAAGACTCCTGCAGCCCGACTTCGTCGAGCAGCCCTTCGTCCAGCAGGGCCGCCACCATGGCGTTGGCCTTGCTCTTGGAATAAGCCAGGCGCTGCGCCAACGCATGGCGGGATGCGCCGGCCGACCAGAAAATGGTCTGCAAGACGTCAAGGTCTTCGGTGCCGCAGTTTTGCCAGCGTGCCAAGGCTTGTCTCCTGTCATGGCGCATCATCGCGTGCGCCTTGCAGGAATACTATGAGGTCATCTTTGACTTATCAAGTCGGAACTTAGACCTAAAACAGGTCAATGTAGGCGTGGCGACGATATGCATTGCCCGGCCCGCTAACGCAGCCTGGCCAGTCCGTTCTGGATGCGGATGATGTCGATCAGCTTGCGCAAGGCCGGATGCGCGTGACGCCGGCTGCTGTAGTACATGTGGAAAGGTTCGCTGGGAGCGGCGAACTCCGGCAGGACGACCTCCAGCGATCCCTCTTCGATTTCCTTGGCTATCCTTGCCTCCAGCAGGTAGGCGATGCCCACGCCGGCCTTGGCGGCGGTGATGGTGGCGGCCGTATTGTTGATCGTCACCAGCCCGGGCACCCGGATGCGCTGCTTGCCCTTGCCTTTCCCGAACTCCCATTTGTAGCTGGAATTGTCGCCCAGGAGCAGCTGCAGGCAATTGTGCTGCGCCAGGTCTTCCAGCTGCGCGGGACGGCCATGTTGTTCAAGGTAGCGCGGAGCCGCCGCCGCCACCCATTTGTGGCCCCGGGTCAGCGGCGCGGCCACCATGCCCTCGGGCACGTAATGGCCGTAACGGATGCCGGCGTCATAGCCTTCGCTGACGATGTCGATCGGCTTGTCATCGACCACGATGGTCAGCTTGACGCCCGGGCATTGCCTCACGAACTCGGGCAGCGCCGGGTCGATCAGCAGGTGGGCCGCGTCGGCGAAGACATTGACGCGCAGTTCGCCCAGGCTGCCGGCGGCGGAAGTCTCGAGCCTGCCCAGCGCGGCGCCGATCTTCTCGAACCCCTCCTCCAGCTGCAACGCCAGCGCCATCCCGACGGCGGTGGCCGACACCGCGCGACTTGAGCGGTACAACAGCTGAGCTGACAACTTCTCCTCCAGCCGTTTCATGGCGTGGCTGGTAGCCGACGGGGTCAATCCCAGCTGGATCGCGGCCGCCTTGAAACTCCCCGCGCGCAGGATGGTGACAAACACGCGCAGGTCCGAAAAATCGACATGGTCCAGCAACGACATGGATGAATCCCAATCACTTCATGAATTAACCATGCTCATGTTAAACCAAGAGCGCCGCGCCGCAGCGCGAGGTATAAATGCAGGCTGGCCGCCGGCAACGCCGGCGCATGGTTTAGGCCCCAACGCAAAGGAATCCATCAGCATGAAATTGAGAAGCTTCGGCCGCACCGGCGTCGACGTATCGGAAATCGGCTTCGGCGCATGGGCCATCGGCGGCGCCTGGGGAGACGTCTCCAGCCAGGACGCCAAGGCCGCCTTGCACGCGGCGCTCGATGCCGGCGTGTCGTTCATCGACACCGCCGATGTGTATGGCGACGGACGCTCGGAGCAGCTCATCGCCGAGGTCCTCAAGGAACGGGGCGGCGCGCGGCCGTTCGTGGCGACCAAAGCCGGTCGCCGTTTGTCGCCGCATGTGGCCGCCGGATATACGCGGGAGAACCTCACCGCATTCGTCGAGCGCTCGCTGGCCAATCTGAAGACGGATTGCCTGGACCTGGTCCAGCTGCATTGCCCGCCGCCGGAAGTCTATTACCAGCAGGAAGTCTTCGGCCACATGGACGGCCTGGTCGCTGCGGGAAAAATACGCCACTACGGCGTCTCGGTGGAGAAGGTGGAAGAGGCGCTCAAGGCGATCGAATACCCCAACGTCAAATCCATCCAGATCATCTTCAACATCTTCCGCCAGCGCCCGGCGGCGCTGTTCCTGGAAGAAGCGAAACGCCGCAACATCGCCGTCATCGCGCGCGTCCCGCTGGCCTCGGGGCTCTTGACCGGGAAGATGTCGGCCGGCACCACGTTCGCCGCCGACGACCATCGCAACTTCAACCGCCACGGAGAAGCCTTCGACGTGGGCGAGACCTTCTCGGGCGTGCCCTACGAGGTGGCATTGGCGTCCGTCGACAAGATCCGCAAGCTGGTGCCGGACGGCGTGCCGATGGCCCAGTTCGCGCTGCGCTGGATCCTGATGGAGCACGGCGTGACGACGGTCATCCCCGGCGCCAGGAACGTGCAGCAGGCCGAATCGAACAGCGCCGCAAGCGCATTGCCGGCGATCCCGGCGCAGGTGATGCAGGCGCTGCAGCAGATCTACCTGCACGACATCGCGCCGTACGTTCATCAACGCTGGTGATGCGCGCACGCAGCCAACGACTCCAACCGAACCAGGAAAAATCATGCAAGCGATAAAACTCGCCATCGCCGGCGTCGGCAAAATCGTCTACGACCAGCACCTTCCGGCCGTTCTGGGCAACAAGGATTTTGAGCTGGTTGCGACAGCCAGCCGCAACAATACGATCGACGGGGTGCAGGGGTTCAGGCACATCGAAGAGATGCTCGCGTCGCGCCCGGACATCGATGCGGTGTCCCTGTGCATGCCGCCGCAGTACCGCTATGAAGCGGCGCGCCTGGCGATTCGCGCCGGCAAGAGCGTCTTCCTGGAAAAGCCGCCGGGCGCCACGCTGTCCGAGGTCGAGTCCCTGCGCGAACTGGCGGCCGCGCACGCCGTCACGCTCTTCGCCAGCTGGCACTCGCGCCATGCGCCGGCGGTGCAAGTCTTGAAGGACTACCTGCGCGAACACCCGCCGCGGCAAGTCAAGGTGATCTGGCGGGAAGACGTGCGCCACTGGCACCCCGACCAGGAGTGGATCTGGCAGCCGGGCGGGCTCGGCGTCTTCGATCCGGGCATCAATGCGCTGTCGATTGTCACCGAGATCCTTCCGGAAGAAATCTTCCTGCGCCAGGCCGCGCTGGAATTCCCCGCCAACCGGCAGACCCCGATTGCGGCGCAACTGTCGTTCACCGACGCCGCGGGAACGGACGTGCAGGCCGACTTCGACTGGCGGCAGACCGGGGAGCAGACATGGGACATCCTGGTCGACACCGGCGACGCCCACCTCCATCTCAAGAAGGGAGGGCATGAGCTCTGGATCAACCAGGCGCAGCGCGAGCTGCCCGTCGAAGGAGAATACCCTTCGCTCTACAGGCACTTCTCCGACCTGATCCGACGCCGGAGTTCCGACGTCGACGTGGCGCCGCTGCGCCATGTGGCCGACGCCTTCATGCTGGGGCAGCATATCGTCACCGATCCGTTCATTTGAGGACCGTGCGGATCCTCTGAAAGGGGAGTTGGCGATGTCGCGCGGGCGTGACGATGGCGGCCCGTTGTGCACTGTGCATGTGGAGTGGCAGCAAGCGGGCCGGCGATCCCGGCGCTGACGCGCCGACGAGGAGGCAGCTGTCGCCGCGCCCTCAAACCTCGCCCGGCGAAGCGCGAAAATAGGCCGCCATCGCCTCCTGCCAGGGGACGAAATCGACGATCGCGAGAGGCGGCGCCTTCTTCTCCTTCCAGCGTTCGAAGTGATCGACCAGCGCGCTTTCTTCCGTGTGGACCCGTTCAAACAGGCCGCTGATGCGCGCATCGTCAAACCGCAGGGACTTGTCCTCGCCGTGCAGATGGGACTTGAGGCCCGTCACCCGGCAAAACTCAATCTCCGCTTCCAGCAGTTGGGCAAACAGCCTTTCGGCAGGCTCCGTCGACATCGCCGCCTGCATGGCGCCGGTCAGTTCTTTCCATACCTCGTTCTTCTTCTGATGCAGCAGGTCGCATTGCCGCTGTAGCCAATCGAGCGATTGTGCATGCCCCGTGTCCAAATTTCCCCCTTTGGATTCTGATGATTTCCCCGAAAAAGTCTCTATCAGGACGCTTCCCACCGCGCCCTTCTTTCACGCAATCTTTACATGTCGCACTGACAAAATACTGACGACAAGCTGACAACTCCGGTCGAAATACGATGCGCGCTCCGGTGAACGGATCAGGAGCGCGATGCGGCAGTCTGCCAGCGAACAAGAAAGCAGCAGTGGTATGCTCTCGTTCCTCAATCAAACTAGCAGGGAAAGCGATGAGCAACGTTCTGGCCGTGAGTCTCTATGCGGACAAAGCCCATATCGAGGTATATGTCGAGGCGCTGCGAAAGAGCAATTTCACGTTGACGCTCAGCGTCAACGGCAAGGCCAAGATCGGGCCTACCGATGGATTCGCCACGCCCCATGATGCGCTGGATCACGCGCTGACTCACTACACGGGCTATCCGCTGACCGGCGTATACGTCGAGGGCGGAAAGGGCACGCTGGAAGCCGGCGCGGCCAATGACTTCGTCCAGAGCGTGGAGAGCAAGGGCTTGCGGGCGTTCCGCAAGTTCCTGGCCGACCTCGCCGCGCAATACGGCATCGCGCCCGCGAACGAAGCCGAGTACCGGGCCGCCCACACGACCTGGGTGCATAAAGGCAGCTTGTTCGACGCTGCCGTGGCCATCAACAGGCGCCGCAACAGTCCCTGATCCGCTCCGTGCCGCGGTGCCTGCCCGGCAACATCCGCCCTCCGGCTTCTGCCGGAAGCGGACATCGGTGGCACAAGAAAAAACGCCCGCATATTGCGGGCGTTTTTGGTTTCAAACTCTGATCTGCAGTGATTGCCGTTCCGCACTGGATAACGTCCATCACACGCGCAGTCAAACGGTCGTGCCTGTCGACTGTCTCGCAACGAGGCCGATGCCGGTCGCTGCAGCGCTGTTCACCATCCTGACAACCGGCCGCTCTCTGCCGTCACGGGAAGGTCAGGTCCAGGCCGAGCATCCGGCTCAGGAAGAAGGTGATGAGCCCCACGCCCAGCAGCAACACAACGAAGATGACGACCACCTTGCCGCTCGCACGCAGCACCGAGCGCGTCTCCTTGCCCTTGCCTTTCTTCCCCTGATCGTAATGCCACTTGATGGCAAAGAACATGCCCGTACAAAGCACGATGACCTTGAAGGTGACGAAGATTATTGGGATCCAATCGATCATTTTTGCGTATTTCCATTGGCTGGGAGAGACAAAAAATCCGATAACGCTCTGCTTGCCTGAGCGTTATCGGATATCACCACAGTCAAACCCCTTGCACGCCTGGCGACCAGCAATGTCGCACCAGCTATAAGTCTGAAAATAGCAGAGATGTGTCACTGTCCCCGCAACACTCGATAGCGAATTTTAACCAGGCAGTTTGGGGCGAGTCCAGAAGACAAGATCCATACAAACGCCTTTGCGATGCAGACCAAAAAGTGTGCCTCAGGCAATCTTTTCGTGGAGGCCGGCAACCAGTGCCGCATCGAGCTTAACAGCCACCGATGGCCTCCGGTACGGAGGCTTGCCGGATTGACATGGAGGGAGTGGATGAAGAGCAGCGCGGGAAGACTGTCTGCAAACGAAAGCGACAACTCCGGAAATGCCCGGCCGCAAGCGCTTACCCTGCGCTGTGCACGGCGATGTGGCGATACTCTCCCTTGAAGTACAGCAAGGGTTGCATGGCGACAGTCTGCTGCAGGTTCATGGCTTTGACCTCGCCGATCACGATCAGGTGATCGCCTGCGGCGTGTTCGGCGTGGATTTCGCAATCCAGCCAGTGCAGGCTGCCGGCGATGAGCGGATTGCCCAGCGGCGACGCCTGCCATTCGATGCCGTGCCATTTGTCCGTGCCGCGTCGGGCGAATTGATTGGAGATCCGGACCTGCTCGTCGGACAGGATATTGACCGCGAACCGGCCGGCCTGGCGCATCCTGGGATAGCTGGCCGACCCGGACATGACGCTGAACGACACCAGCGGCGGACTCATCGACACGCTGTAGAACGACTGGCAAGTGAAGCCGACCGGCTCGCCGTCGACAAGCGACGTGATCACCGTGATGCCGGAGGCGTAGTGCCCGAGCGCTTCGCGAAAGCGCAATGGCTCAATGGCGGTGTTGAAGCTGGAAAGTGACATGACAAGGGTTCGGTAGGCGGGCGGATCGACAAGGTGGAGGAAGGCCGGGGCATCCGGCCTTCCTCCAGGCCAGGTCGTCGCGAACCGTTCGCGACGACCTTTTCTCGCCCGGTGCTTACTTCGCGAGTTCCTTGCGGACGATTTCCGCGCCGGCGCTCAGGGCATTGAGCTTGCCCCTGGCGACGTGGCGCGACAGGGGCGCCATGCCGCAGTTGGTGCAAGGATAGAGCTTGTCGGCATCGACGAACTGCAGCGCCTTGCGCAGGGTATCGGCGACTTCCTCGGGCGTCTCAATGGTGTTGCTGGCCACGTCGATGGCGCCGACCATCACCTTCTTGCCGCGGATGAGTTCGATCAGGTCCATCGGAACGTGAGAGTTGTGGCACTCCAGCGACACGATGTCGATGCTCGACTTCTGCAGCTTGGGGAAGGCTTCCTCATATTGCCGCCACTCGGACCCCAGCGTCTTTTTCCAGTCCGTATTGGCCTTGATGCCGTAGCCGTAGCAGATATGCACGGCGGTTTCGCACTTGAGCCCTTCGATGGCACGCTCCAGGGTGGCCACGCCCCACTCGTTCACCTCGTCGAAGAAGACGTTGAAGGCGGGCTCGTCGAACTGGATGATGTCGACGCCGGCGGCTTCCAGTTCCTTCGCTTCCTGGTTCAGGATCTTGGCGAATTCCCAGGCCAGTTTTTCGCGGCTCTTGTAGTGGGCGTCGTAAAGCGTGTCGATCATCGTCATCGGTCCCGGCAGCGCCCATTTGATGGGTTGCCCGGTCTGCCGGCGCAGGAATCTGGCGTCGTCGACGAACACCGGCTTCTGGCGCGAGACCGCGCCCACCACCGTCGGCACGCTCGCATCATAACGGTCACGGATCCTGACGGTCTCGCGCTTCTCGAAATCAACGCCGTCGAGGTGCTCGATAAAGGTCGTCACGAAATGCTGGCGCGTCTGCTCGCCGTCGCTGACGATATCAATCCCGGCGTGCACTTGCTCCTGCAACGACAAGCGCAAGGCGTCCTGCTTGCCGCTGCTCAATTCCTCGCCCTGCAATTTCCAGGGGGACCAGAGCTTTTCGGGCTCCGCCAGCCAGGAGGGTTTAGGAAGGCTGCCGGCGGTTGAAGTGGGTAATAGTTTTTTCACGGTAGAGGACCTTGTTGTTGATGCGTCAAAGGGCGTAGCTGGCGGACCATTGATCGAGAATCGCCCGGTATGGCTTGATGAAGTTTTCCTCCACGAACCGGCCCTGCTCGACAGCCAGCCGACTGCGTTCTTCCCGGTCGTAGACGATCCGCGTCAGTGAATAGTCCTGGTGCTTCAGGCTGGGTTGATAGGACTTCCCGGCCGCGGAATTCGCGTTGTAGATCTCCGGGCGGTAGATCTTCTGGAAGGTGTCCATCGTGCTGATGGTGCCGATAAGCTCAAGGTTGGTGTAGTCAGCCAGCAGATCGCCGGAGAAATAGAACGCCAGCGGCGCGGCGCTGTTGGGCGGCATGAAGTAGCGGACCTTCATTCCCATCTTCTTGAAGTATTCATCCGTCAGGGAATATTCATCCTGCTGGTATTCCACGCCCAGCACGGGATGCTGGTTCTCGGTCCGGTGGTAGGTCTTGCTGCTGGACACGCTGAGGCAGATCACCGGCGGCTTGGCGAAGTGTTCCTGGTAGGCGCTCGAATTCACGAAGCACTTGAACAGCTTGCCGTGCAGGTCCCCGAAATTGTCCGGGGCGCTGAACTCGGGCTGGTTCCTGGCGTGCTCCAGCAGGACCACGCTGAAGTCGTAGTCGCGCACGTAGGAGGAAAAATTGTTGCCCACGATGCCCTCGATGCGCTCGCCGGTTTTTCGATCGAGGATGTTGGTCTTCAGTATTTCGATCAAAGGCAGGCCGTTGCCACTGCTTGCGCCGTCGATGTTCATCTCGACGGAGATGATTTCAAGCCCGACCGTATAACGGTCGCCCTTGGGGTTGTCCCAATGCGCCAGGGCGTTGAACCGGTTGTCGATCATCCGGAAGGTGTTGCGCAGGTTTTCCTGGCGGCTCGCGCCCCTGGCCAGATTGGCGAAGTTGGTGGTGATGCGCGTATTGTCCGAAGGACGATAGTCCTCGTCGAAACAAATGCTCTTGATGGCAAATGTGAATTCTTTATTCATGATGATCCCGAGCCCTCATTCCAGTGATCAAGCCCTGCGCCGGTTTGCCGGCGGGCAGTCTTGACTTTGTTCATGTTCGGAACGGATTCTATGCGCAGTCATCCATGAATAAAAATGAATTTATCTAATAAAACCATTAGATAAGCTCATGATTTCAACGTGCACCCCGATCTGTTCGCAGCCGGCCCTTTCCATTTCATCCCGCTCTCAAGCCCGGGATATCCGCTTCAGGACGTTCTTTTCCGTGGGAGCTGGCGCTCCGCAATACTCAGACGCACAAAGCTCCTGATGACGACATCAGCGAGAACATGTGGCGAACGCCGTACGCGCGCGCAGGCTTGCCCGCGTCGGATCGAAGCCGCAGCGGGATGGAAAATGGAAGATGGAAAGTGATACGAGAAAGAGAGCCGGGCAGTGTCTCTCGGTGCGAAGACGAGGAAGAGTGAACGCAGTCGTTCGATCACACCCTCGCGCGCCCGCGCGCCGCATGGATGGCGCCTGCGACCACGGCAAACTAGGCCAAGGCCGGCTTCTTCGCCTGTTCGATGAAGGCGCGCAGGTAATCGATGCTCACGTCCGCCTCGCGCGCGCCCAGGAAGATATTCTTGGCGATGCCGTGCTTGCCCAGCCGCACCGGCACCACATCCATCTTGTCCGCGTATTCCAGCACCAGCCAGCGCGGCAGCGCAGCCACGCCGCGGCCGCTGGCGACCATCTGCAGCATGATGTCGGTGGTCTCGATCGCCTTGTGGCGCTTGGGCGTGATCCCGGCCGGCGCGAGGAACATGCTGTAGATGTCCAGGCGATCCACCGGCACCGGGTAAGTCACCAGCACCTCATTGAGCAACTGCCGGGGCTTGACGTATTCCTCCCCGGCCAGCTTGTGGTTGCCGGCCACGACCAGGACCTGTTCGTAGTCGAACACCGGCTCGAACACCAGACCCGGCTTGTCCAGCGGATCGGGCGTCACCAGCAGGTCGATCTCATAGCCGAACAATGCGCCGATGCCGCCGAACTGGAATTTCTGTTTGACGTCCACATCCACGTCCGGCCACGCGGCCAGGTAGGGCGATACGACTTTCAACAGCCATTGGTAACAGGGATGGCACTCCATGCCGATGCGCAGCGCGCCCCGCTCCCCCTGGGCGAACTGCTTCAGACGCTCTTCCGCCAGATTCAGCTGCGGCAGCACCCGGTTGGCCACCGCCAGCAGATATTGCCCCGCCTGCGTCAGGCGCAGGCTGCGGCCTTCGCGCAGCCAGATGTCAGTGCCCAGCTGCAGCTCCAGCTTCTTCATGCTGTGGCTCAAGGCCGATTGGGTCACATGCAGGACGCCTGCCGCCGCGGTCAGCGAACCTTGTTTTTCCACTTCTTGGACGATGGACAGATGGATGCGATCAAGCATGATAAATGAGAAAAATTCATATTCTTGGAAGATAAAACCATTCTACTTCATCATTTATCGGCACTGGAAGAAGCCCTCCCCAACCCTGTCGAGACGCAATGACCGGCGTCGAACTGGCGAGAAGAAGACGTTTTCCGTTCATGGAAAGCCGGCCCATCCACACAGCGGACATCCGGAACAGGCAAGATCGACGCGGCCACCGCAGGCCTGTGGCCGGCGACAGGCAGGCATATCCGGGACGGTCGCTCGGTCACGATTCTTTACGCGTCGTTTACGCCAATCGCCTCAAATGCAACCCGATTTTTACGCCGAAGATTCTAGATTGGCGACTTCATCACTACGGGCTTGTCCACCCAAGCCGCAGCCTTATGAGACCGATCGCCATTCTTCAGCACGAATCAACCCAGGGACCGGGTGTATTGCGCGACCATCTGGACCGGCACGACCTGCCCTACCGGATCATCGCCCCTGCCGCGGACGGGAGCGCGCCGGTCGATGCCGCGCCATTCTCGGGCATCGTCGTGCTGGGCAGCGATCACTGCGTCAATGAAACCCTGCCGTGGATCGAGCACGAGCGGGTATTGCTGCAAGACGCCATCCGGCGCGACGTTCCTGTCCTCGGGCACTGCTTCGGCGCCCAGATGCTGGCGCGCGCCATGGGCGCCAAGGTCGGCCGCAACATCTGCCCGAACATCGGCTGGAGCGAAGTATGGATCACCCCGCCCGCGCAACGGCGCATGGCGCTGCCCAGGCAGGCGACCATCTTCAACTGGCACTATGACACCTTTGAAATCCCCGCCGGCGCGGTACGCACGATGTACGGCAGCCATTGCCTGAACAAGGGTTTCATGCGCGGCCGCCATTGGGCGTTCCAGGGCCACCTGGAGGTCACCGAAACCAGCGTCAGGAACTGGTGCGCGGCGGGTCGCGCCGAAATCCTCCGCGCGCGCGGCCCGGCGGTCCAGGACGAGACGCAGATCCTGCGCGGGCTGCACGAGCGCATCGCGCACCTGCACCGGATCGCGGACCAGACCTATCGCGCCTGGACCGCCCAACTGGACCGGCCGTTGTTTTTCTCGCTGGGTCGCGCGGCCGCGTATGCCTGAACGGAGCCCACGTATTCCTTGATCTCGCGGTCGCGCCGGCCGGCCGCTCGTCCTCGGACCTCTTACGAACGAAAGCCCGCGCATGCGGGCCTTCATCGCTGCCGCCATGACCGGCGGCATCCACATCATCGGCAGGAAATGACGCCCGTGTCGACGCCCCTGCCGACGCCAACGCCGTCACCTACTCCCGCACGCTCATCCGATATACCGTGGTCTGCCGGTAGACCTGCCCCGGGCGCAGGATCACCGCTTCGCTCTCCGGGCCGTTGATCTGGTTCGGATAGGCCTGCGCCTCCAGGCAGAATCCGTCATGCGGCGCGTAGGGCTGGGCGCTGCGTCCGGGCACATCCCTCAGGAAATTTCCGCTGTAGAACTGCAGGCCGATCTCGGTGGTGGAGACGGTCAGCAGGCGGCCCGATCCCGGGTCGTAGACGGTCGCCACCTCGCGCAGGGGCTGGCTGCGCCCGCCGGGTTCACCGGCGTCGGCTTCTTCACGGTGCAGGCAATAGCAATGGTCGAAGCCGCCGGCGATGGCCAGTTGCTCGTCCGGCCATGACAGGCGCGGCCCGATCGGCGCCGGCTGGCGGAAGTCGAAGGCGCTGCCGTCGACTTCGGCCGCGCGTTCGGGGATGAGCTTGCCGTTGACCTGCAGGTAGGTGTCGGCGTCGATGGACAGGATGTGGTCGCAGATGTTGTCGGCGCCGCCGTTGAGGTTGAAGTAGCCGTGCGAGGTCAGGTTGATCGGCGTGGGCGCGTCGGTGGTGGCGGTGTAGTCGATCTGCAGGCGTCCCTCCTCGTCCAGCCGGTACAGCACCGAAGCCAGCACGTTGCCGGGGAAGCCGGCGGCGCCGTCGGGCGACACCAGCGACATGCGCAGGCCTTCCGGATCCGGCTGCACCTGCCACTGCATCAGGTGGAAACCGGCCTCCCCGCCGTGCAGGTGGTTGCCGTTGTTGTTGCGATGTACCTCATAGTCGGCGCCGTCCATGGTGAAGCGGCCGTCGGCGATGCGGTTGCCCCACCTGCCGACGATGCTGCCGAAATGGGCCTGGTTGGCGACGTAGCGCCCGATGTCCCGATAGCCGAGCAGGATGTCGGCTTCGCGCCCGTAGCGGTCGGGCGCGAACCACGAGACCAGCGCCGCGCCGCGGTCGCTGATGACGATGCGCATGCCGCGGGCATTGCTGAGGGTGTACAGGTTGATACCGTGCTCGGCGGTTTCGCTGGAGATAGTGAAATACGTCATCTTATGAAAGGTTGGCGGAGGATCGCATTGCCCTCCGGTGCGTTCATCATCGGGTGGTTGTCTACAAGTTGCCGCCGTCGTCCAGCGAGGGCGCCAGTGCCGGCGCGCTCAGGCCGGCAAGCGGCGACGGCGATCGTTTTTTGGGCCGCTGCGGCGGCTGCCTTGCGGCATCCGCGCCGGCGGCGAATTCTTCCTGGTATTCCCGGGGCGTGCAGCCCAGCTCGCGCTTGAAGACGGCGTGCATGTATTGCACCGAGGTGAAGCCGCAGGTCACCGCGATGTCGGCGGCATTGCTGCCGGCCGCCTGCAGCAGGCGCTTGGCGGCGTCGAGCTTGAAGCGCAGGATCTCGTCATGCACGCTGCGTCCCAGTTCGCGCCGGAAGTACCACTCCAGCGAGGAGCGCGAGATGCCGACATAGTGGGCCACCTGCTCGGTCTTGATGCCCTGGCAGGCATATTGGCGGATGAAGTGCAGCGCCTGCATCACGTGCGGGTGGTTGCGCACCTCATGGCGGCTCGAGGCCAGCACGTTGATGCCGGCCGGCGGCACCATGATGCGGGTGTTGGTGAACTGGGCGCCGTGCAGCATCTGGTGCAGCAGGTGGGCGGCGGTGCGGCCCATCTCGGTGGTGCCCTGGATCACCGAGCTCAGCGGTACCCGGGTCAGCACGCGCGCCAGCGGGTCGTTGTCGATGCCGATCAGGGCGACCTGCTCGGGCACGGCGATGCCGGCGAATTGACAAGCCTGCAACAACTGGCGGGCGCGGGCGTCGGTGACGGCGATGATGCCGATCGGCTTGGGCAGGCCGCGCACCCACTCGACCAGTTGCTCGACGGCGGTGTCCCACGACTGCGCGCTGGTCTCCACGCCGCGGTAGATGTGGCCCTGCAGGCCGTCGCGCCGCATCAGGCCGTCGAAGATGCGTTCGCGCTCCTGCGCCCAGCGGTTGCCGCCGGCCTCGGGCAGGCTGAAGAAGGCGAAGTTCTGCAGGCCGGCCTCGATCAGGTGATCGTAGGCCAGCTTGACCAGCTTGAAGTTGTCGGTGGCCACATAGGGCCGGTCCTGGGGATACATGCTCTCGTCGGCATAGGAGCCGCCGATGGCGACCACCGGCAGGCGCACCCGCGCCAGGGCCTCGCAGGTGGCCGGGTCGTCGTACTCGGCGATGATGCCGTGCCCCTGCCAGCGCTCGATGCCTTGCAGGCGGCAGCGGAAATCCTCCTCCAGGTAAAGATCCCAGGAGGCGCGCGTACTGCTGAGGTACTCGCCGATGCCGGCGATGATCTCACGGTCGAAGATCTTGTTCGCATTGAACAGCAATGCGATGCGATGCACCGTTGGCGCTCTTGCCACTCCGCATTCTCCCGATGTCCCTCTGCATTCGTCGCGCCTGGCCGCCGCTGCGGCGGCCGGCGCGCTTCTGCTTGTTGGTTGGCATTCATTCCACGTCCGGAATTGTAACGATCCGCTGTTGCAGCGGCGGCTTTGTGCGGCCGCAACAGAAAGAAACGCTAGTCGACTTGGTGAATTTCGTAATTGTAGACATGAATCGGCGATTGCTAGTATCGCCCTCACATCAGGTCGGGCCCTTTCCTGGCCCGGAATTGATGTGCCGCAGCACATGGGGAAGCCTTTTACTGCGCGACCTGCCGAGGCGACATGACACATCGCCGCATCCCGTCGCCGCCCGTCGGTACTGCAGCCGCAGGCGGATCGCCCCATGAAAAATGGCTGATGCACCCGAAGAAGCCATGAAAGCAGGCCCTGAAAGCCGGAATACGGACTGACACCCGTCACGCTCCCCGGACCCTGCCCCTTAAAAAACATAATGAAATTGGAGATCAGGCAATGAACGCAATTCTGAAAAAAAGTGTGCTGGCGCTGATGGCCGCGGCCAGCCTCTCGCTGGTGAGTGCCGGCGCCATGGCGGACGCCAAGAACCCCAAGATCGGTTTCTCCATCGACGACCTGCGCGTGGAGCGCTGGGCGCGCGACCGCGACTTCTTCACCGCGGCGGCGGAGAAGCTGGGCGCCAAGGTGTTCGTGCAGTCGGCCGACGCCAGCGAGGCGCGCCAGATCTCCCAGATCGAGAACCTGATCTCGCGCGGCGTCGACGTGATCGTGATCGTGCCCTTCAACGCCACCGTGCTGACCAACACCATCAAGGAAGCCAAGAAGGCCGGCATCAAGGTGCTCTCCTATGACCGCCTGATCCTCAATGCCGATGTCGACGCCTACATCTCCTTCGACAACGAGAAGGTCGGCGAAATGCAGGCCGAGGGCGTGGTCAAGGCCCAACCCAAGGGCAACTACTTCCTGCTGGGCGGCTCGCCCACCGACAACAACGCCAAGATGTTCCGCGCCGGCCAGATGAAGGTACTGCAGCCGCTGATCGACAAGGGCGACATCAAGGTGGTCGGCCAGCAATGGGTCAAGGAATGGAACCCGACCGAAGCGCTCTCCATCGTCGAGAACGCACTGACGGCCAACAACAACAAGATCGACGCCATCGTCGCCTCCAACGACGGCACCGCCGGCGGCGCGATCCAGGCGCTGGCCGCGCAGAAGCTGGCCGGCAAGGTGCCGGTGTCGGGCCAGGACGCCGACATCGCCGCCGTCAAGCGCGTCATCGGCGGCACCCAGACCATGACCGTGTACAAGCCGCTGAAGCTGATCGCCAGCGAAGCGGCCGCATTGTCGGTGCACCTGGCGCGCAACGAGAAGCCGACCTACAACGCCCAGTACGACAACGGCGTCAAGAAGGTCGACACCATTCTGCTCAAGCCCATCCTGCTGACCAAGTCCAACGTCAACATCCTGGTCCAGGACGGCTTCTACACGCAGGCGCAGATCGACGGCAAGTGATCGCCGCAAGTCATCCGTTCAGGCTGCGCGCCTGAGCGGATGGCCTGGTGCGCAGGACGCCGCCGCGCGTCCTGCCGCATCGCCCTGTCGTCCTTCCCCCCTACGAGAGCAGGCATGTCCGAGTATCTGTTAGAAATGAAAGGCATCGTCAAGAAGTTTGGCGGTGTGCGCGCCCTCGACGGCATCGACATCAGCATCAGGCCCGGCGAATGCGTCGGCCTGTGCGGCGAGAACGGCGCCGGCAAATCGACGCTGATGAAGATCCTGTCCGGCGTCTATCCCCATGGCACCTGGGACGGCGAGATCCTGTGGGACGGCAAGCCGCTGGTGGCCCATTCGGTGCGCGACACGGAAGCGGCCGGCATCGTCATCATCCACCAGGAACTGATGCTGGTGCCCGAGCTGTCGGTGGCCGAGAACATCTTCATGGGCCACGAGCTGACGCTGCCCGGCGGCCGCATGAACTATCCGGCGATGTACCGCCGCGCCGAGGAACTCATGCGCGAGCTGAACATGCCCGACATCAACGTGGCCCTGCCGGTGATGCAATACGGCGGCGGCCACCAGCAGCTGGTGGAGATCGCCAAGGCGCTCAACAAGAAGGCGCGCCTGCTGATCCTGGATGAACCATCCTCGTCGCTGACCGCCTCCGAGATCGCGGTGCTGCTCAAGATCATCAAGGACCTCAAGGCCAAGGGCGTGGCCTGCGTCTACATCTCGCACAAGCTCGACGAAGTGGCCGAGGTCTGCGACACCATCTCGGTGATCCGCGACGGCCGGCACATCGCCACCACGCCGATGCAGTCGCTGGATGTGAACAAGATCATCACGCAGATGGTCGGGCGCGAGATCACGGCGATGTATCCGACGCGCGACCATGAGATCGGCGAAGTGGTCTTCGAGGCCCGCAACGTGACCTGCTACGACGTCGACAACCCGCGCCGCAAGCGGGTCGACGACGTCTCGCTGTCGGTGCGGCGCGGCGAGATCGTCGGCATCGCCGGGCTGGTCGGCGCCGGCCGCACCGAGCTGGTGTCGGCGCTGTTCGGCGCCTATCCGGGCCGCCATGAAGGCAAGGTCTTCATGAACGGCGCCGAGGTGGACACCGGCAGCCCGCTCAAGTCGATACGCCTGGGCCTGTGCATGGTGCCGGAGGACCGCAAGCAGCACGGCATCGTGCCCGACCTCGGCGTCGGCCAGAACATCACGCTCACCGTGCTGGACCGCTTCTCCCACCGCACCCGCATCGACACCGGCTCGGAGCTCAAGACCATCCAGGACGAGATCGCCCGGATGCAGCTCAAGACCTCCAGCCCCTTCCTGCCCATCACGGGACTGTCGGGCGGCAACCAGCAGAAGGCGGTGCTGGCCAAGATGCTGCTGGCGCAGCCCAAGGTGCTGATCCTGGACGAGCCCACGCGCGGCGTCGACGTCGGCGCCAAGGCGGAAATCTACCGCCTCATCGCGGCGCTGGCGCGCCAGGGCGTGGCGATCATCATGGTCTCGTCCGAACTGGCCGAGGTGCTGGGCGTGTCCGACCGCGTGCTGGTCATCGGCGAAGGCAAGCTGCGCGGCGACTTCGTCAACCAGGACCTGACGCAGGAGACGGTGCTGGCGGCCGCCATCAACCAGCCGGCGCACCATCGCGCGGCCGATCAAGCGGCTGCGCAGCGCGCGGCCTCATAAAGAAGAAAAGAAGACAACTGGAATCCGGTATGACAACAACAAGCATCAAGCAGATTTTCAGCCGCTACAAGATCATCGCGCTGCTCATCGCCATCGCCATCATCTGGGCGTTCTTCAGCTGGCAGACCGAAGGCGGTTTCGTGACGCCGCGCAACCTCTCCAACCTGCTGCGCCAGATGGCCGTCACCGGCATCCTGGCCTGCGGCATGGTGCTGGTCATCATCGCCGGCGAGATCGACCTGTCGGTCGGTTCGCTGCTGGGCCTGCTGGGCGGCGTGGCCGCCATCCTGGACGTGACCTACCACCTGCCGCTGCCGCTCAACCTGGCGCTGGTGCTGGCGCTGGGCCTGGCGTTCGGGCTCTTCAGCGGCTACCTGACCGCCTACAAGCGCATCCCCTCGTTCATCGTCGGCCTGGGCGGCATGCTGGCTTTTCGCGGCGTGCTGCTGGGCGTGACCGGCGGCCTGACGATCGCGCCGGTCTCCGACCACCTGGTCTACCTGGGCCAGGGCTACCTGCCGCCGCAGCTGGGCGTGGCGCTGATGCTGGGCCTGTTCGCGCTGACGCTGGCGCTGACCTGGCGCCAGCGCGTCAACCGCGCCCATCACGGGCTGCCGGTGCCGGCGCTATGGCGCGACGGGGTCAAGGTGCTGGTCATCGGCGCGGTGCTGCTGGCCTTCGTGCGCACGCTCAACAGCTACGACGGCATCCCGGTGCCGGTGCTGCTGCTGCTGGCCTTGCTGGGCCTGTTCAGCTACGTCAGCACGCAGACCGTGTTCGGCCGCCGCATCTATTCGGTGGGCAGCAACATGGAAGCCACGCGCCTGTCCGGCGTGAACGTGCAGGCGGTCAAGCTGTGGGTGTTCGGCATCATGGGCCTGATGTGCGCGCTGGCCGGGTTGGTCAACACCGCGCGCCTGGCGGCCGGCTCTCCCTCGGCCGGCAGCATGGGCGAGCTCGACGCCATCGCCGCCTGCTTCATCGGCGGCACTTCCATGCGCGGCGGCTCGGGCACCATCTACGGCGCCCTGATCGGCGCGCTGGTGATGGCCAGCCTGGACAACGGCATGTCGATGCTCGACGTCGGCACCTACTGGCAGATGATCGTCAAGGGCAGCATCCTGGTGCTGGCCGTGTGGGTGGACGTCAGCACCCGCTCGGGGCGCTGAGCAGATCCCTATTCCCATTTCTCTTTCGGAGCATTCCAGCATGACCGCATCACAGCAACCTCCCCAGTCCGCCCCCGGCGCCGTGGAACACGCCATCTACCCCAGCCTGGCCGGCAAGCGGGTGGTCGTCACCGGCGGCGGCACCGGCATCGGCGCCGCACTGGTGACGGCCTTTGCCGAGCAGGGTGCGCAGGTCTTCTTCCTCGACATCGCCGAAGAAGAATCGCGCGCGCTGGCCGCTTCGCTGAAGGACTCGGTGCACGCGCCGGTCTTCCTGCCCTGCAACCTGCTCGACCTGGACGCGCTTGCCGCCGCCTTCGCCCGCATCGGCGAGAGCGCCGGCACGGTCGACGTCCTGGTCAACAACGCCGCCAATGACGACCGCCATACGATGGCCGATGTCAGCCCGGCCTACTGGGACGAGCGCATGGCGGTCAACCTGCGCCACCAGTTCTTCTGCGCCCAGGCGGTCGCCCCGGGCATGCGCGCGCAGGGCCGCGGCGTGATCCTCAATTTCGGCTCGATCTCGTGGCACCTGGGCCTGCCCAACCTGACGCTCTACATGACGGCCAAGGCCGGCATCGAAGGCCTCACCCACGGCCTGGCGCGCGACCTTGGCGCGCACGGCATCCGCGTCAACTGCATCCTGCCCGGCGCCATCCGCACGCCGCGCCAGACGCGCCTGTGGCACAACCCGGAAGAAGAAGCCAAGATCCTGGCCGCGCAATGCCTGCCCGGCCGCATCGATCCGCACGACGTGGCGGCGATGGCATTGTTCCTGGCTTCGGACAGCGCGGGCAAATGCACCGGCCGCAACTATTACGTCGACGCCGGCTGGCTCGGCGCCTGATGCGGACCTCGCCATGAACGCCAAGCCGCCGCCGCGGATCGACGCCCACCAGCACTTCTGGCACTACCGCTCGGAGGACTATCCGTGGATAGGCGCCGACATGGACCTGCTGGCGCAGGACCGGCTGCCCTACCAGTTCCAGCCGCTGCTGGAGGCCAACGGCCTGCATGCCTCGATCACGGTGCAGGCGCGCCCGGGCCGCGAAGAGACCGCCTTCCTGCTGGGACTGGCACGCCAGAACCGCCGCATCGCCGGCGTGATCGGCTGGGAAGACATCTCCTCGCCGGCGCTGGCCGAGCGCGTGGAGCAATGGGGCCGCGACAAGCTGCTGGGATTTCGCCACCAGATCCAGGACGAGAGCGACCCATCGGCCTTCCTCGCGCAGCCGCAGTTCAACGCCGGCATCCGCTGGCTGCAGGAGCGCAGGTACGTCTACGACGTGCTGGTGCACGAGCGCCAGCTCTCCGCGGTGCGCGCTTTCTGCGCGCGCCACGACAAGCACTGGCTGGTGCTCAACCATCTCGGCAAACCGGCCCTGAAGGAATTCCGCAAGAACAAGGGCGCCTTCGAACGCTGGCGCGAAGAGGCGCGCGAACTGGCCGCCATGCCGCACGTCGCCTGCAAGCTCTCGGGCCTGCTCACCGAGGCCGACTGGATACGGGGCCTGAGCCTGCGCGACTACGACTACATCCTGCAGTGCCTCAATACCGCGCTCGAACTGTTCGGGCCGCAACGGCTCATCTTCGGCTCGGACTGGCCGGTATGCCTGCTGGCCGCGTCCTACTCGCGGGTGGTGGCGGTGACGCGGGAATGGGCCAACACCCGGCTCTCGGCCACCGAGCAGGATGCGCTGTGGGGCGCGACCTCGGCCGAGGTCTACGGCTTGTCGCTGTGAGCGATCAAGCCTGACAGTTGCGGGGTGCCGCGCAGCCCGCGCCGGCAAGTTTGCCGGCCGCAGGCTGCCCTGATCCGGGTGGCGCGGGGTTTCCTTCCGGCAGCAATGTTCCGGTCGTTTCCGCCTGCTTCTTCCTTGTTGGTTTGACCGCAATCTTTACCTCCCGGCAAACGCCATCACCTTGCGCCTTGAAAATTCCCAAGGCCATCCCTATACTTAGCACTCGCCACAGGAGAGTGCTAACAGCCCACCTTGGCTTATTTCCCCTTTTTCATGCGGTGCCGTCTGCTGCATTTGGAAGAAAAACCATTGCAGCCATCGCCGCAATTAACGCTAACTTATTGAAAATTAAGGAGTTCTCATGAATCTTCGCCCCTTGCACGATCGCGTCATCGTCAAGCGCCTGGACCAGGAAACCAAGACCGCTTCCGGTATCGTTCTGCCTGATGCAGCGACCGAAAAGCCGGACCAAGGCGAAGTCCTGGCCATCGGCGGCGGCAAGATCCTGGATGACGGCAAGGTCCGTCCGCTGGCAGTGAAGGTCGGCGACCGCGTCCTGTTCGGCAAGTACTCCGGCCAGGCCGTGAAGATCGATGGCCAGGAACTGCTGGTCATGCGCGAAGAAGACCTGTTCGCCGTCGTCGAGAAGTAATTCGGCAAGCGGCCTTATATAGGGGCCGCCGGCAGCAAGACATTTCGCCGGTGCGGCGTTTGCCCCCGGCGACAAGAATTCAACCGAATTTCTGGAGAATCCAACATGGCAGCAAAGCAAGTTATTTTCGGCGATGAAGCACGCGCCAAGATCGTCAACGGCGTCAACATCCTGGCCAACGCGGTCAAGGTCACCCTGGGTCCCAAGGGCCGCAACGTGGTCCTGGAGCGCAGCTTCGGCGCCCCGACCGTGACCAAGGACGGCGTTTCCGTCGCCAAGGAAATCGAACTGAAGGACAAGCTGGAAAACATGGGGGCCCAGCTGGTCAAGGAAGTCGCTTCCAAGACCTCCGACAACGCCGGTGACGGCACCACCACCGCAACCGTGCTGGCACAAGCGATCGTTCGCGAAGGCTTCAAGTACGTTGCAGCAGGCTTCAACCCGACCGACCTGAAGCGCGGCATCGACAAGGCTGTCACCGCCATCGTCGGCGAAGTCAAGAACCTGGCCAAGCCCACCACCACCTCCAAGGAAATCGCCCAGGTCGGCTCGATCTCGGCAAACTCCGACCAGGACATCGGTGACATCATCGCCAAGGCCATGGACAAGGTCGGCAAGGAAGGCGTGATCACCGTCGAAGACGGCAAGTCGCTGGAAAACGAACTGGAAATCGTCGAAGGTATGCAATTCGACCGCGGCTACCTGTCGCCGTACTTCATCAACAACCAGGAAAAGCAAGTTGTCGCGCTGGACAACCCGTTCATCCTGCTGTTCGACAAGAAGGTCTCCAACATCCGTGACCTGCTGCCGGTGCTGGAACAAGTCGCCAAGGCTGGCCGTCCGCTGCTGATCATCGCTGAAGACGTCGAAGGCGAAGCGCTGGCAACCCTGGTGGTGAACAACATCCGCGGCATCCTGAAGACCGCCGCCGTCAAGGCTCCTGGCTTCGGCGACCGCCGCAAGGCCATGCTGGAAGACATCGCCATCCTGACCGGCGGCCAAGTGATCGCCGAAGAAGTCGGCCTGACCCTGGAAAAGGCTACCCTGGCTGAACTGGGCCAAGCCAAGCGCGTTGAAATCGGCAAGGAAAACACCACCATCATCGACGGCGCCGGCGAAGCAGTTGGCATCGAAGCACGCGTGAAGCAAATCCGCGCGCAAATCGAAGAAGCCACTTCCGACTACGACCGTGAAAAGCTGCAAGAGCGCGTGGCCAAGCTGGCCGGCGGTGTTGCACTGATCAAGGTCGGCGCTGCCACCGAAGTCGAAATGAAGGAAAAGAAGGCCCGCGTGGAAGATGCACTGCACGCTACCCGCGCCGCTGTTGAAGAAGGCGTTGTGCCTGGCGGCGGCGTTGCCCTGCTGCGCGCTCGCGCCAACGTGAAGAACCTGAAGGGCGACACCCCGGATCAGGAAGCCGGCATCAAGATCGTGCTGCGCGCGATCGAAGAGCCGCTGCGTCAGATCGTCTTCAACGCTGGCGACGAACCGTCGGTCGTGATCAACAAGGTGCTGGAAGGCACCGGCAACTTCGGCTACAACGCCTCCAACGGCACCTACGGTGACCTGGTGGAACTGGGCGTGCTGGATCCGGCCAAGGTGACCCGTTCGGCCCTGCAGAACGCCGCTTCCGTGGCTTCGCTGATCCTGACCACCGACGCACTGGTGGCAGAAGTGGCTGAAGACAAGCCGGCCGGCATGCCTGGCGGCATGGGTGGTATGGGCGGCATGGGCGGCATGGACGGCATGATGTAATTTGCCTTCCGGCCTGCCGGCCCCGGTTCGCCGGGGCTGCCAACCGAAAGAAAAAACCCGCGTCGGGAAACCGGCGCGGGTTTTTCTTTGGGCGTTCGATCAACGGCAGGCGAACATCCTGCGCTACTGCCGAGTTTGACAGCCGCGCCGGGTGCGGCCGATAATCGCCCCTTCGTTTTTCCCTCCAAGGACACTTCGACATGCGCCAGTTTCTCGCCTGACCGCCCCGGTTGATTCGGGGCACGACGCTGCCACGGCAGCCGATCCACCCTGATCGCGAGAGACCACATGACGATGCTGCGACTGCAAGGCCTAAGCCTTGCCTTTCCCCACAAGACCTGTTTTTCCGACTTCGATGGCGTGCTCGACTGGGGCCGGCGCGTGGCCGTGGTCGGCGACAACGGCTGCGGCAAATCCTCGCTGCTGCAGCTGCTGCGCGGGGCCCTGGCGCCTGATGCCGGCCGCATCGTGCGCGCCGACGGCCTGCGCATCGGCTACGTGCCGCAACTGGCCGCGCCGGCCGACGGCCTGAGCGGCGGCCAGGCCGCCAATCGTGCGCTGAGCCGCGCCCTGGCGGATGCTCCCGAGCTGCTGTTGCTGGACGAGCCGACCAATCACCTGGACGCCGGCAACCGGCGCTCGCTCACGCGCATGCTGGCGCACTTCCCCGGCGCCATCGTGCTGGTCACGCACGACGCGGCCTTGCTCGATGCGCTGTGCGACACCATCTGGCATATCGAAGACGGCCGTATCCACTGCTTCCAGGGACGCTATGCCGACTTCCTCGCCGAACAGGAACTGCGGCGCGAAGCCATCGATCGCCAACTGGCCTCGCTCAGGCGCGAGCAGGACGATGCGCACCGGGCCCGCATGCAGGAGCAGCTGCGCGCCGGCAAGGCCCGGCAGCGCGGCGAACGCGCGGTGGAAAACCATCGCTGGGCCACCATCAAGTCAGCCACCAAACTCGGGCGCGGCAACCAGACCGCCGGCCGCAAGCAGGCCGCCATCGCCGAACGCCAGCAGGCGCTGGCCGATGAACGGGCGCAACTCAGGCGCGCGCCGGCAATCACGCCGCGCTTTCAGCTGGCGCCGGGATCATCGCGCGAGGCCGGCGTGCTGCACATCAGCGCGGGCAGCGCCGGCTATGCGGCGCCGGTGGTGAGCGGGTTGCATCTGGATATCGCACGAGGAGAACGGGTCGCGCTGACCGGCGCCAACGGCAGCGGCAAGTCCACGGTGGCGCGCGCCATCGCCGGCATCGCGCCGGCGCGGCGACTGTCGGGACAATGGCATGCCCCGCCCGCGGCGCACATCGGCTATCTGGACCAGCACTATGCGCAGCTGGTGCCTGGCGCCAGCGTGCTGGACAGCCTGCGCGCCGTGGCCGACGGCTGGAGCATGGAACAGCTGCGGCGCTGGCTGGCCGACTTCCTGTTTCGCGGCGAGCATGAGGTGCATGCCGATGTCGCCACCTTGTCCGGCGGAGAAAAGGCGCGACTGAGCCTGGCCTGCATCGCGGCCCGCCCGCCGGCACTGCTGGTGCTCGATGAGGTAACCAACAACCTGGACCGGCGCACGCGCGGGCACGTCATCGACGTGCTGCGCGATTACCCCGGCGCCATGCTGCTGATCTCGCACGACGACGATTTCCTGCAGGCGCTGGGCGAGGTCAGGCGTGTCCCGCTGTAGGCATCAGCTGCTGGCCCACATGCGCAAGAGGTTGTGATACGTCGCACCCAGCCCGACCACCGCCGGGTCGTCGCCCGGCAGGCGGGCTCGCAGCGACATCAGCTGGCAATCCATGTCGAACAGCAGGCGCCGCCGCTCGCCCTCGCGCACCATGCTCTCGCTCCAGAAGAAGCTGGCGTAGCGCACGCCGGCGCGCACCGGCTCAACCCGGTGCACGGTGGCGGCGGAGTACAGCAGCATGTCGCCGGCCGGCAGCTTGATGCGCTTGTCTTCCCAGGGGTCGGCCACCACCAGCTCGCCGCCCTCGTATTCGTCGGGCTCGCTCAGGAACAGCGTGCATGAGACGTCGGTGCGCACGCGGCTGCCGTCGGGCATGAAGCGCATGGCCACGTCCACGTGGTCGCCGAGATGGTCGCCGCCGGCGCCATAGCGATTGAACATCGGCGTGGCGACCTGGCGCGGCAAGGCCGCCGAGAAGAACATCTGGTTGCGCCGCAGGGCCGCCAGCACCATCGCCTGCAAGGGCGCGGCGCCGGCCGACTGCTCGGGCAACTGCCGGTTCTGCTTGAGCGCGCCGGGCAGGCTGCCCGAGGTGGCGCGGCCGTCTGTCCACTCGCCCTGCGCCAGCAGCCCGCGCGCGTGGCGCACTTCTTCGGCGCTGAAGACCTGTTTGAGGTGCAGCATCATGCGGCGGCCTCCTGCCATGCGGCTTCATCGGCCAGCGCGCGCACGGCGGCATGGCCGGACTGCGACAGCCAGCCGCGCACGTTGCGCATGAAGGCCGGCGTGGCGGCATCGGGAATGCGCCGCAGCCAGGCCAGCGCCTGCTCCATGAGGCCGCGCTGCAGCAGCATGCGCGCATAGTTGAACTGGCCGCGGAAGTCGCCGCCCAGCGCCGCCTGCCGGTACAAGGCAAAGGCCTGTTCAGGGTCGGCGTCGAGCTCCCAGCCTTCTTCATGGAAGCGTCCGAGCACGTTGACCGACTTGGCATGCCCCAGCGCCGCGGCACACCGATACAGCGCCAACGCCGCGGCACGATCGGCCGCGACGCCGTCGCCGTTCATCATCAGGTTGGCCAGGTTGTACATGCCCCAGTCCAGCCCGCGCGCCGCCGCCAGCCGATACCAGTAGACCGCCATCTGCGCGTCGCGCGCGCGGCCCCAGCCGAGCTCGCAACAGCGGCCCATCATGTTGATGGCGTCGAGGTCGTCGGCCTGCGCGGCCAGCGCGAACCAGTGCAGCGCCTCGCCCTCGTCGCGCGCCGTGCCTTCGCCGGACAGCAGGCGCTGCCCGAGGATGGCCTGGGCGCGCGGCACGCCCTGGCGCGCCGCCGCCCGCAGCCAGGCGATGGCCTCGGGTGAACGGTCGGCGACGATGGCGGCCAGATGCTGCGCGTCTACCTGCGAGAGCTGGCGCACGCTGACCTTGCTTGCGCGCTGGCTCATCAGAAGCTCATGTCCGCGCTGAGGGTGTAGGTGCGCCCCGCGCCCGGCACGCCGTACAGCTGGAAGCCGTCCAGCGAGGAGCCGATGCGCGACCAGTAGAACTTGTTGAACAGGTTGTCGACGTTGAAGTTCAGCGCCAGCTGGCGGTTCACGCGCCAGCGCGCGGCCACGCTGTGCAGCCAGTAGGCCGGCGCTTTCTCTTCATCCAGCACATACACCGGGTGGTTGCCGGAGGCGCCGCTGACGGTGCTGCTGGTGTTGTTCAGGCCGCCGACATACTTGTTGTCGCTGTAGCGGCGACGGCCGACGTACTGCGCGCCGTAGCTGAAGAACAGGCCCGGCTTGGCCTCATACGAGGTCCACAGGTTGAGCGTCCAGTCGGGCACGTTCTTGGCTTCGCTGCCGGCGTTGGCGCCCTTGGTCTGCTTGCTCTTGAGGCGCGTGAGGCCGCCGAACACCGACCAGGCGTCGGTCAGGTTGCCCTGCACGCCCAGCTCCACACCGTCGACCCGCTTGGCCGGCAAGGCGCGCACCGGCGAGGTCTCGTCGTCGCCGTATTCCCAGGAGTCGCTGACCTCGGTGCGAAACACCGCGCCGGTCAGCGCCAGGCGCTTGTTGAGCACATCCCACTTGCCGCCGAACTCCTTGGTCTTGGCGACCGCCGGCGAATACACCGACGCCGCGGCGGTGCCGTAGATGGCGTTGTTGGTGGTCGCGCCCAGCGCCGAGGGCTGCGCCGCACGCGCATAGGAGACATACAAACTGGCGTTGCCCACCGGCTTGTAGACCAGGCCCAGGCGGCCGCTCAGCGCGCCGGCGCTGCTGCTGGAGGTGGTCGTGCCCTTGGTGGAGTTCTCGGCCTTCCAGCGGTCATAGCGCAAGGCGGCGAGGAACTGCCATTGCGGCGAGAACTTCATGGTGTCGGCCACGTACAGCCCGGCATTGGTCACGCGCGACTCGACGCCGGCGCTGCCCTTGACGGTCGGCGCCGAGGCGAACGAAGTCGACGGATTGGTGAGATCGAACCACAGCGTGCCGGTCGGCGCGTTGACGGTGCGTTGCAGGTCGCCGTAGGTTTCGCGGTAGAGGTCGACGCCGGTGGAGAGCTCGTGGCGCACGAAGCCGGTGTTGAACTTCAGCGACAGGTCGGTCTGGTTGTCGAGGATGGTGTAGCGCTTGGAGGTGCCGAAGTCGTTGCCGCGCAAGACCGCATAGCGGCTCGCTGTATTGGTGAAGTCGCTGTATGAGGCGATGCCGCTGGCCGAGGTCAGCGCGCCGGCGCCGGCGTAACCGAGCGAGGTGCCCAGCGTGGCGCCGCTCGCGCTGGCGGCGTTGAAGCGCGCCGGCGACAGCACCGACAGGTTGTCGGCGCGCTCCCAGCGGGTCTGGTTGCGGATCTTCACGTCGTCGCTGAAGTCATGCTCGATGCGCGCCGTCAGCGCATCGGTGGTGGTCTGCTGGGTATAGGTATCGGAGCCGTACCAGGCGCTGCGCGAGACATAAGGCATCACGCTGCCGCCGGTGCCGCGCTGGATGGGCAGGCCGGTGTCGGGGATGTTGACGTCGTCCTGATGGAAGATGTCGAAGAACATGCGGGTCCTGGTGCCCAAACCCAGGCCCAGCGAAGCGGCGATGCCCTGGCGGTCGTACTTCACCACATCGCGCTCGGCGACGTGGTTCTGCTGCTTCATCAGGTTCAGGCGCAAGGCGCCGGTCTCGCCCAGGCGCTGGTTGAGGTCGGCGGTGAAGCGCGTGTAGTCGGCGCTGCCGATGCCGAAGGAGCTGTTGTAGAAGTTATCGAGCTTGGCTTCCTTGCTGACCAGGTTGACCGAGCCGCCGATGGCCGACACGCCGGACTCGATCGAGCCGGTGCCCTTGAACACTTCCACCTGCTCCAGGTTGAAGGTGTCGTTGCGGCTGGACATGCCGGCGTCGCGCACGCCGTCCACCGTCAGGCTCTGCTCGGACGAGAACCCGCGAATGGTGAACATGTCGCCCCAACCGAGGTTGCCCTCGCCGGAGGTGAAGGTGATGCCGGGGACGTTCTTCAGGATGTCCTGCAGGCTTTGCGCATTCTGCTGCGACAGCACTTCCTTGGGCACCACGGTGATGCTTTGCGGGATGTCCAGCAGCGGCTGGGTGAACTTGGGCGAGGCCACTGCCTCGGGCTTGTACTCCGGCGCCTCGCGCGGGGCGGTGACCACCACTTCCTTCAGGCCGGACTTGTCCTGCGGCGGCTGGGCCGGCGCGCTGTCCTCGGCGTGGGCATGGGCCGCGCCCAGCGATCCCAGCGCCAGGCCGACCGTGGCCGACAACTTGCCGTAGGTGGAAAAGAGGGTTTCGATGGCCTGCGCGCTGTGCTGCGCAGATGCGTCTTTCTGACTGCCTTGCTTCATGTCTGACGGTTCCCCGGAATGAAGAGGCGCCTTCCGCCGCGGCTGTGCAGCACGGCGGACAGGCGCCTCAAGTTATAATGATTCTCATTTGTAAAAAGAATATATATCGGGCAACACACCGCCAATGTGTTGGAAACCGGACCAAATGTAATGCAATGTAATGGGCCGCCTTTACATTTCCTGACGTTACAAATTCATGCCCGCCCAGGGAGACGGGCCGGGAAAATGGCATGCATGCAAGAACTCACGCTCATGGGCAAACAAGATCACGTGCTGATCGTGGACGACGATCCCGAAATCCGCCAACTGCTTTCCGAATACCTGCAGGCCGCCAACTACCTCCCCTTCACCGCCGCCGGCGGGCAGGACATGTGGCGCATCCTGGGCAGCGAACAGATCGACATCATCATCCTCGACCTGATGATGCCGGGCGAAGACGGCCTGGAGCTGTGCCGCGAACTGCGCAAGAAGCGCAACACGCCGCTGGTCATGCTGACCGCGCGCGGCACGCTGATCGACCGCATCGTCGGCCTGGAGGTGGGCGCCGACGACTACCTGCCCAAACCCTTCGACCCGCGCGAGCTGCTGGCGCGCATCAAGGTCATCATGCGCCGCGCGCGCAGCTTCCCGGAGCGCAATGAGGCCGACCGCGTCGCGCACATCCGCTTCGCCGGCTGGAAGCTGGACACCCAGGCGCGCCAGGCGATCTCGCCCGAGGGCGTGACCATCACGCTGGGCGGCTCCGACTACCAGGTGCTGCGTACCCTGCTCGACCATCCCAAGCGGGCGCTGTCGCGCGACTTCCTGCTCAACACGGTCTACGGCAAAGAAGCCATGCCCTTCGACCGCTCCATCGACGTCTGCATCAGCCGGCTGCGCCAGCAGCTGGCCGACAACCCGCGCTCGCCCTCGCTGATCCGCACGGTGCGCAACACCGGCTACATGCTGATGGCCGACGTCGCCTACGACGCATGAGCGCGCTGCTGCGCCGCTGGCGCCTGTGGCCGCAATCGCTGTCGGGCCGGCTGGCGCTGATCCTGGTGGCCGGCATGCTGGCCGCGCAGATGCTGACCGGCACCATCTGGTACGACATGCGCTACGGCAATGCGATGGAAATGCCGGCCCGCCTGGCGGCGGCGCGCCTGGCCGACGCGGTGCTGATCCTGGACGACGCCGACGCGGCGCAGCGGCCCGAGCTGGCGCGCAGGCTCTCGCGCGGCGAATTCGTATTGGCGCTGCGCCCGGCGCCGGCGGCGCATGAGATGGCGCCGCCGCAACCGGCGCTCTCGCGCGGCAACGAAGCGGTGGCCGATCTGTTCGGCGCGGTGCTGCAAAAGCATGCGGGCGCGCGCGAATGGCGCATGTTGCAGGTGGACCTGGACGACCAGCAGGGCAGCCATGAAGACGCCTGGCTGACGCTGCTGGTGGATGAGTTCCCGCACGGTCGCTTCCGGGCGCTGGTGGCGCTCAAGGACGGCGGCTGGCTGCAGGCCGAGATCCGCGAAGGCCAGGCCGGCATGAGCACGGCGCCGCAGAGCGCGGCGTTCGACTATTTCCTGCGCATCTACGCGCTGCGCATTTTCGCCGTGGTGCTGATCGCCTGGATGGCGGTGCGGCTGGCGATGAAGCCGCTGCAGGTGATGGCCAACGCGGCCGAGAAGCTGGGCCGCAACATCCACAGCCCGCCGCTGGCCACCGACGGCCCCACCGAAGTGCGCACCGCGGCCCAGGCCTTCAACGCCATGCAGCGCCGCATCATCGACAACATCGCCGAGCGCACGCGCTTCCTGGCGTCGGTGTCGCACGACCTGCGCTCGCCGATCACGCGCATGAAGCTGCGCACCGAGCTGCTGGCCGACGAAGAGCGCAAGGAAAAATTCCGCAAGGATCTGGATGAGATGGACGCGATGATCTCCGCCACCCTCAATGTGGTGCAGGACATCGACGTGCAGGAGCACCGCCAGCTGATCGACCTCGACAGCCTGCTGGAAAGCCTGCGCAGCGACCAGGCCGAAGTCGGCCGCGAAGTCACCGTGAGCGGTCACGCCGCGCCGCTGCACGGCTATCCGCGCAGCCTGCGGCGCTGCCTGCAGAACGTGGTGGAGAATGCGGTGCGCTACGGGCAGCGCGCCCGCGTGCGGCTCGACGACGGCGCCGAGCGCGTGACGATCACGGTCGACGACGACGGTCCCGGCATTGCGGAGGACATGCTCGAGCGCGTGCTGGAACCCTTCTACCGCCTCGAGCGCTCGCGCAACGCGGCCACCGGCGGCTTCGGCCTGGGCCTGTCGATCGCGGCCACGGTGGCGCAAGCGCACCGCGGCGAGATCGCGCTGGCCAACCGCGCAGGCGGCGGCCTGCGCGCGAGCATCGTCATTCCACGCTGAGCAGGCCGTCGATCTGCACCTGGCCGTGGCCCTGCGAACAGGGCTCGATGCGCCCCGTCACGCCGTAGGCCTGCGCCAGCGAGGCCGGCGTGATCACCTCGGCCGGCGACCCTGCGCGCAACAGGCGGCCGCGATGCAGCAGCAAGGCGCGGTCGACGTGGCGGAAGGCGGTGTTCAGGTCATGCAGCACCACCAGCGTGACCAGCCCGTGGCGACGCGTCTCCCGCCGCAGCAATTCCATCACCAGGTATTGGTAGTTCAGGTCCAGCGCCGACAGCGGCTCGTCCAGCAGCAGCACGCGCGGACGGCGCACCAGCGCCTGCGCCAGCGCGGCCAGCTGGCGCTGTCCGCCGGAGAGTTCGTCGAGGTGATGTTGCGCCAGCTGGCCGATGCCCAGGTGCTGCAACAAGGCCTGCACCCGCTCCAGTTCCTGCGCATCGGGCCGCGCGCGCTGCTGCGCCTGGGCCGCCACCAGCACCGATTCGAACACCGAGATATGCACCGGCCGCGGCAACGCCTGCGGCATGTAGACCACGTGCTGCGCCCGCGCCGCGGCGTTGGCCTGCGCCAGCTCCACCCGGCCCAGCCGCACGCTGCCGGCACTCGCGCGCGTGAGGCCGCCCAGCGTGCGCAACAGGGTCGACTTGCCGCTGCCGTTGGGCCCGAGCAGGGCCGTCACCGAGCCTGCCGTGAGCGGCGGCAGATCCAGCCCGTGGATCACCTGGCGGCGGCCGTAGGCCACCTCCAGCCGGCTGACCTGCAGCGAATCGCTATTCACGGCTGCGGCCGCAAGGACAGCGTGCCGCGCATATGCATGGCATGGCTGGGGAAGGAACAGAAGAAGGCGTAAGGCACGCCGGCCTGCAGGCGCGCCACCGGGAAGCTCACGCTGGCCCGTTCGCCGCCGCCCAGCATCGGCGTGGCGGCGATGATGCGGCTGTCGCGCGGGGGCAAATAGTCGGCCCCGGCGCCGGCTCGCAGGCCGTCGCGGATCACGCCCTCGAGCTGCGCGCCGGCGACCAGCACCCAGTTGTGGCCGGCCTGCTCGCGCGGCTTTTTACCGGTGTGGACAAGATGGACGGTGAAGCGCTCGCAGGATGCGGGCACGTCGATGTGGTCCAGCGAAAACTTCTTGCCGGGCCGGCCTTCGATGGTGGTCGAGCAGGCCGCATCGGCGGCAACAGGTGCGGAGGCGGCGGCGTGCGCCGGCAGCGCGGCGGCCATGCCGGCCAGCATGGCGATGGGAAACAGCAGTCTATTCATGGTTGCAAGCGGCGTTGGAGGTGAAATCATTCGCGCCGCAGGCGGCGCAGCACGATGGCCAGGAACAGCGGAATGCCGACCAGCGAGGTCACGATGCCCACCGGGATCAGCACCCCGGGCAGGATGGTCTTGGAAGCGACCGAGGCCAGCGAGATGATCAGCGCGCCGGCCATGGCGCTGCCGGGCAGGTAGTAGCGATGGTCTTCGCCCAGCAGCAGGCGCGCGATGTGCGGCGCCACCAGCCCGACGAAGCCGATGGTGCCGACGAACGACACCGACAGCGCCGCCAGCGCGCTGATGCGCAACAGGCTCACCAGCCGCAGCCGCGCCATGTCGATGCCGAAACTGGCCGCGCGCTCCTCGCCCAGCCGCACCGCGGTCAGCTGCCAGGCGTCGCGCAGCGAGAACGGCGCCACCAGGATGAAGGCGACCGCCAGGATCGCCACCGTCGTCCAGCTCGCGCGCGCAAGGCTCCCCATGGTCCAGAACACGATGCCCTGCAGCGCCTCCTCGCTGGCCACGAACTGCAGCAGCATGATCAGCGCCTGGAAGGAGTACACCAGCGCGATGCCGAACAGGATCACGCCCAGCGTGGAGCCGCCGCGCCAGCGCGCCACGCGCTCCAGCACCAGCACCGACAGCAGCGCGGCCGCGCAGGCGCAGGCCGACACCGTCATGCCGGCCGGCAGCGCCGGAAAGCGCCAGTTGAACGTGATCGCCAGCGCCGCGCCGAAGGCGGCCGCGGCCGAGATGCCCAGCGTGTAGGGGCTGGCCAGCGGATTGTCGAGCACGGTCTGCATCTCGCCGCCGCCCAGGCCCAGGCACATGCCCACCAGCAGCGCCATCAGCGCGGTGGGCAGGCGGAACTCCCACACCACCACGCGCATGCCGGGCGCGGCGCCCTCGGCGTGCAGCAGCGTGGCGAACAGATCATGCAGCGACAGGCCGGCCGGGCCGGTGGCGATATCCAGCAGCAGGGATGCCGCGATCAGCGCCAATAACACCAGCGTGAACGCCATGCGGCGGCGCATGCTGCGGCGGTAGGCGCGCACCGGATCGGCGACGGTTTGCGGCGACGCGGCGGCGCCCTCTTCGCTCAGGTAGGCGGCGCTCATTTGGCCGGCGCGGTCCAGTAGGTGCCCTGCCCGTCCACCTTCAGGAAGCGGCGATACAGCTCGGCCTGCGCAGCGTCGGGATCGAGCGCGGCGGCGCGCTGTGGATAAAACATCTTTGCCAGCGCTTCGATCGCCAGCACGTTATAGGGCGAGTTGTAGAAGGCGTGCCAGATGCCGAAGGCGCGTTGCGACTTCACCGCCTGCAGCTCGCGGATGCCGCCGCGCGCCAGCAATACCGAGAGGCTGGCGGCCGATTGCGAAGCCGCCGCGCCCGGCCCGATCAGCAAGCCGTCGCGGCCCGGCTCGGAGCGGCTGCCGGTGGCCACATACACGTCAGGCTGGTGCGACAGCAGGTATTCCATGCTGACGTCGCCCAGCGCGCCCGGCACCAGGCCGGCGACGATGTTGACGCCGCCGGCGGCCTGCACCATGTCGCCGTAGCTGCCGTTGCCGGTGGTGTGGCAGCAGGCCGGCCACACGCCGGCCAGCATCTCGACGAACACGCGCGGGCGCTGCGCCTGCGGCACCGGATCGACGATCTGCTTCACGCGCTCCAGGTGCGACTGGTAGAAATCGATGTACTCCTGCGCCTCTTTCTCGCGCCCCAGCGCCTGGCCCAGCAGCTTCATGCTGGGCACGGTGTGCAGCAGCGGCTTGTCGCGGAAATCGATGAAGATGACCGGGATGCCGGCCTCATGCAGCGCGCGCAGCATCGGGTTGGTCGGCGTCGGGCCGTGGCCGGTCAGGCCGAAAATGGCGAGGTCGGGCTGCAGCGAGACGATCTTCTCGGGGCTGACGCTGGCCTCCGAGGTCTTGCCGATCAGCGGCACCTTGCCGGCCTGCGGAAAGCGTTTCAGCAGTTGCCCCCAGGCATAGGGATCCTGGGCCTTGAGCTCACCCTGCCAGCCGACCACGCGCTGCACCGGATCGTCGCGATCCAGCAAGGCCATGGCGAACACGAAACGCCCCTCGCCCAGCAGCACGCGCTGCGGATGGTCCGGCACCTCGACCTGGCGACCGGCCAGGTCGGTCACCTGCCGCGCCGCAGCGTGGCCACACAACAAAACGGCCGACGCCAGCGCCAGCCCGGAAAACAATTGCCTGAACTTCACGATGCTCCCTTGCGCCCGATGCGGAGAAGTCGCCCGGGCAGAATGATTCCCATTTGAAGGAGCTCACTATAGGTCGGCGCGGCGGCGGCAATGTGTCGGTGGAGCGGCGATACGTAATGGAAGTTTGCGGACCTTGCGCGCAACACATTCCATTACAAATCCGGGCGGCGGCGCACGCGCGCGCAAACAAAAAATCCGCCGTGACGGCGGATCTTCCGGCCAGGAGAACGCGGGCGCAGGACTAGCGGCGGCGAGCCTCGAGCAGCTCGAACACGCCCATGCCGCCCAGCATCGCCAGCACGAAGGCGAGCGCCTTGCCCTCGCCCATGCCCAGCGCCACCAGCGCCGGCCCCGGGCAAAAGCCCGCCACGCCCCAGCCGACGCCGAACAGCGCGCTGCCCAGCAACAGGCGCGGCGTAATGCCGGCCGCCACGGGCAGCTGCATGGGCAACCCCAGCCAGGAAGAAGAACGCCGGCGCGCCGCGGCGAAAGCGAACACGCCCACGCCGATGGCGCCGATCATCACGAAGGCCAGCGAGGGATCCCAGGCGCCGGCGATGTCCAGAAAGCCCAGCACCTTGGCCGGATCGGCCATGCCGGACAGCATCAGGCCTAGGCCGAACAGCAGCCCGTTGAAAAAGGAAGCGATGGATGCGCGCATGGCCTCAGCCTCCCAGCACATGGCGCAGCACAAACACCGTGACGAACCCGGCCGCCATGAAGGTCGCCGTCGCCGCGATCGAACGCAGCGCGCCGCGCGAGATGCCGCATACCCCGTGGCCGCTGGTGCAGCCGCCCGCATAGCGGGTGCCGACGCCGACCATGAAGCCGGCCGCGATCACCGTCGGCCAGCCGGCATCGATGTGCGGTGGCGCGTGCCAGCCGGCCAGCGCGCCCAGCAGCGGCGCGGCCACCAGCCCGGCGACGAAGGCGGCGCGCCAGCCGCGTTCTCCCGAGGCCGCGCGCAGCAGGCCGCCGAGGATGCCGCTGATGCCGGCGATGCGGCCGTTGAAGAGGATCATGGCGGCCGCCGCCAGTCCGATGGCAATGCCGCCGGCCAGCGAAGGCCAGGGGGTGAAATGCGTCCAGTCGATATGCATGGTGGAGTTCCGTTCAGGATCGAAGCGCCATTATAGGAAGTCGCGGCGCTGCAAACGGAAACGCCCGCGTCCTGGGAAGAACGCGGGCGTTGCGGGCCTGCCGGGAAGACAAGGCCTGCGGGCACTACAGGGGAAACTTCACGCGGGATGGACGGCTGGCGCCGCCGTCCCGCGTCGCGCTTCATGCGCGGCGTTCATCCGATCAGAAGTTGTGGATGATGCCGGCGTTGAAGGCGTTCTGGCTGCCGTCCGAACCAGGAGCCTGGCCGTTGGAAACGCCCGGGTTGTAGGTGTCGGAAGCGCGCAGGTTGCGGTAGATCGCGTACAGGCTGGTGCGCTTGGACAGGGCGTACTTGGCGCCCAGGTTCAGCTGCAGCAGGTGGCCGTCGGAGGCGCCGACGAAGCTGGCCTTGGTGTACTGCACTGCGCCCAGCAGCGACAGGGCCGGGGTCAGGCCGTAGTTCACGCCGATGTCGAAGATGTCGTTCTTCTCGTTGTTCACGCCGCCGACCAGGTACTGGCCGGTGGTGTCAGCCGCGTAGCTGGCCGAGGAAGCGGCCGAGAACGAGGAGGATGCGCCGGCGGTCGCCAGCGGCAGCTTCACGCGCGACCAGGAGCCGTACACCTTGGCCGGGCCGAACTGGTAGGACGAAGCCAGGGTCCAGGTCTTCAGGCAAGTGTCGCCGGAGGAGCCGGCGGCGTTGGTGCACGAGGTGGCGTTGGTCGAGTTGACGTCGCTGGCGCCCGAGGTGCCGCCCTTCTTGGACTGGAAGTAGGACAGGCCGATGTTGAACGGGCCGTTCGAGTAGGCGCCGCCGATGCCGAAGGACTGGCCTGCGGTGTTCTGGCCGGCTTGCTCGCCGAAGCCGTAGATCAGGCTGCCGTAGAAGCCGTTGTAGTTGTTGGTGTTGTAGCGGATCGAGTTGTTCACGCGCTCGCCGTTGGTGCGGTCCAGGTCACGTGCGTGAGCCTGGCTGACCATGCCGCCGAAGTCGGCCACGGAGGTGAAGGCGGCGATATCGTCGGTGAAGTCCTTTTGACGACCCAGCAGCACGGTGCCGAAGCCGCCGGACAGGCCCACGGTCGAAGTACGGCCCCACAGGGTGCCGTTCTGGGCGGCTGCGCCGTTATCCAGGTTGAAACCGTTTTCCAGGTTGAACAGCGCCTTCATGCCGCCGCCCAGGTCTTCGCTGCCCTTGAAGCCGATGCGCGAACCCTTGATCGCACCGGAGTCGACGCCCATGCGGTTGCCGTTGCCGGTACCGGTGGTGGCGACCTTGCTGTTGTAGGACAGGCTGGCGTCGATGATGCCGTAGATGGTGACCGAGCTTTGCGCGTGTGCCACGCCGGCGAAGGCGCCCAGCACTGCCAGTGCCAAGAGGGACTTTTTCATGGAGAACTCCAAAGTTTGTTGAATTGCTGTTTGATTGTTGGCAACTCGTGCGCCTATCCGGACTAACGAGCCACCCAAGCTTCCAGAGAGAAATATCAAGAATGCTTAATTCATTTAATCAAAATTTATTTTCTCAAACAATTTATCTTTTTAATTTTGTGTTTTTATTCTTATTTTTGTCTCATTATTACAACTTAATGTCGATAAGAATAGAGACGTAAAAAATGCCGGCTCGCGATTTCAATCGAGACGAAGACGCAACAATGATGCAAATAAACAACGCATTGTTGGCATCGCCCCGACCGCTCACGGCCGGCAAAAAGCCCTTGGCATCGTCCGGCGCAAGGAAAGGCGCCGGACAAGACCGCGGGCGGACAAGCCTGCACTGGGGACATCTCTCACGTGAACACCCGGCCCCGGGCCGTCCGCAGTCGATCGCGGGCGGCCGCCGCAGGCTAGCCACTAGGAGCTGTTGCTAGGGCGGTTCGCTTGCCCGTACCGGGCGCCATCGGCCCCGGCTTCCAGGCGCTTCCCTCTCAATAGTGGAAGCGGCACTGGTGTACCACGATGCGGTCGCGCAGCCGCTCGAACACCAGCCGGTGTTCGGCGGTCAGGCGCACCGCGCACAGACCCTGCAGGCGCAGCGGCAAGGCCGAGACCTGTTGCGGCGGCAGGCTTTCGCCGTCGCGCAGGCGACGCAGCAGGCGTGCGATGCGGCGCGCCAGTTCGCTGTCCTGGCGGCGCCAGAAGGCGAAGTCTTCCATCGCCATCGGGGTCATGAACAGTTTCATTCGACCTCCGGCTGCGACAGGAACTCGGTGCGCAGCTGCTGCAGGCTGCGCAGCAGGCGGTCGGCGTTGACGTCGGTGGCGAACAGGTGGGCGGCGTCCTGCAGCGAGCGCCATACCGATTCCTTGACGATGACCAGGTTTTCGCCGCTGTCGCGGGTGACGACCACCTCGTCGATATCGGCCAGCTCAAGGATGTCGGGCAGGCGGTCGTTCAATTGATTGGCGTTGAAGGAGTACATGGGATCCTCTTGTTGTTCTGTACGGCGGCAATGCACGGGCCGGCGGCGCGACCCGTATCCCTCGCGGGAGCGTGCGCCGGGCGGCTCGGGCCGCGCCGGCGGGCGCATCAATAACCGCGGTAGAGGCCCTGCGGATCGGGGTTCTTCTGGTACTCGGCCAGCTCGGCCTGGACCTGGGCGCGGCTCTTGGTGGACACGAACTCGGGCAGCTTCGGGTAGTAGGCGTCGCCGACGTTGACCAGGCCGCGGGCCTGGGCTTCCTTCAGCTCGGCGATCACCTGGGCGCGGGTCTTGGTGGAGACGAAGGCCGGCGTCTTGGGGAAGTCGGCGTCGCCGATGGCGATGCTGCCGTCGGCGCGGGCCTGCTTCAGTTCTTCGATGACCTGGGCGCGGGTCTTGCCCTGGACGGCGGTGGATTGGGCGTAAGCGGTGTCGGCCATCACGATGCCGCTTGTGGCGGCCAGTGCGACGGCGATGAGGAGATGACGGGTATTCATGTTGTGCTTTCTTCTTACAGTACGGCTTGATGCAAATTTGGACTTGGTCGGCGCCCTGCTGCATTTGCATGAAACGGCGTGAGGCGCTGGTAGCCGCAGAAGAACTGATGTGTCATCCGGGCTGCAGATGAACTTTAATCTTTACGAAAACATAGAAAAACATTGCCCAAGGAAAGTGATCATTTCCAAAAACGGAACAATAAGGGTATTGACGCGCTTGGCTCGCATTTCTTGTGGACAAATGTCCGGCGATGCCGAAACGGATCGCGCAAGCGCTCACACGCGACAAAATGAAGAAGGGAAATGCGCAGCCGTGGAAATCCCGGAGCACGGGAACAGGCTCGCACGAGAACCCGCCGGGCAACCGAAGAAGCTATGCCACATGCGGCTTTGCGGGGCGTTCTAAGATGATTCGGTTATATGTATAGGCGAAAATTTATTTTCCCCTTATAACCGAGCCGACTTAAAATAGCGCCTTCTTATAAAAATATCGATGGCAGTGGAGACTTGTGGTTTTGTTCTCGCCCGCGGCGTCTCCTGAGGCCTGCGGCGGCGGTGCGAACAGCAAGGGCCCGCTGCCATTTCTATTCCCATCATGATCGAAATCCAAGCTGTTACCCAGCGCTTCGGCAATGTCGAGGCGGTGCGCGACGTCGAGCTGACGATCCGCAAAGGCGAGATCTTCGGCATCATCGGCCGCAGCGGCGCCGGCAAGAGCACGCTGGTGCGCACCCTGAACCTGCTGAACCGCCCGACCTCGGGCCGCATCCTCCTCGACGGCCAGGACCTGACCGCGCTGTCGTCCGACCAGCTGCGCGAAGCGCGCCGCGGCATCGGCATGATCTTCCAGCACTTCAACCTGCTGTCCTCGCGCACCGTGTACGACAACATCGCGCTGCCGCTGGAACTGGCCGGCAAGTCCAAGGCCGAGATCGCCAGGAAGGTCGAGCCGCTGCTGGAGCTGGTCGGCCTGACCCAGCTGAAGAACCGCTATCCGGCGCAGATCTCCGGCGGCCAGAAGCAGCGCGTGGGCATCGCGCGCGCGCTGGCCAACGACCCCAAGGTGCTGCTCTCCGACGAGGCCACCTCGGCGCTGGATCCCGAGACCACCCGCTCGATCCTCGAGCTGCTGCGCAAGATCAACAAGGAGCTGGGCCTGACCATCGTGCTGATCACGCACCAGATGGAAGTGATCAAGGACATCTGCGACCGCGTGGCCGTGATGGAAGCCGGCCAGGTGATCGAACAGGGCGAAGTGCTGGACGTGTTCCGCCAGCCCAAACATGAGGTCACCCGCGCGCTGATCGGCGACGTGATCGCCCATGAACTGCCCAAGGGCGTGCTGGCGCGCCTGCGCGAGCGCCTGGCGCGCGCCGAGGCCGGCCAGGGCACCGACCACCTGTTCCGCTTCGCCTTCACCGGCAACGACGTGGACCAGCCGCACCTGTCGGAAGCGGTGCGCCGCTTCAACCTGAACTTCAACATCCTGCACGGCCAGATCGACGAGATCCAGGGCCAGGCCTTCGGCTCGCTGGCGATCCTCGCCAACGGCGCCCAGGAAGACATCAACAAAGCCATGCAATACCTGCGCGAGCAGGGCGTCGTCGTAGAGGAGCTCAACCATGTCATCTGAACTGATCGATCTGTTCGTCAGCTCCTTCGGCGAAACCCTGATGATGGTGCTGATCTCCGGCGTGGTCGGCTCGGTGCTGGGCATTCCGCTGGGCATCGCGCTGCACCTGACCGACCGCGGCGGCATCCTGCCCAACGTCGCGTTCAACCGCATCGCCGGCCTGCTGGTCAACGCCGTGCGCTCCACCCCCTTCATCATCCTGCTGGTGGCGGTGATTCCGATGACGCGTTTCTTCGTCGGCACCTCGATCGGCACCGCTGCCGCCATCGTGCCGCTGACGATCGCCGCCGCGCCCTTCATCGCGCGCCTGGTCGAGACCGCCCTGCGCGAGGTCGACCGCGGCCTGGTGGAGGCCGCCCAGGCCATGGGCGCCACCACGTGGCAAATCATTTACAAGGTCTTGGTGCCTGAAGCATTTGCTGGTATCGTCGCCGGTCTCACGATCACGTTCGTCAGCCTGGTCGGCTATTCGGCCATGGCCGGCGCGATCGGCGGCGGCGGCCTGGGCGACCTGGGCATCCGTTACGGCTATCAGCGCTTCCTGCCGGAAGTGATGCTGGCCGTGGTGCTGATCCTGATCGTTTTCGTGCAGCTGGTGCAGTCGCTGGGAGACCTGCTGGTACGCAGGCTGAGCCACCGCTAAAAGCGCAGGCCGCCGCCCGCAGTACTGAAACAAACCGCCGCTACCCGCCGCGGCTATTACAAAGACAAAGACCGAAAGGAAAGTCATGAACCGTCGTCAGTTGATTCAATTCGTTGCAGGCCTGGGCGTCGCTGCCAGCCTGATCTCCGCTCCCGTGCTGGCCGCAGACCAGATCAAGATGGGCGTGACCGCAGGTCCGCACGCCGAGATCATGGAACAGGTCAAGAAGCTGCTCGCCAAGGACGGCGTGGAGATGAAGATCATCGAGTTCACCGACTACATCCAGCCCAACGCCGCCCTGGCCGCCGGCGACCTGGACGCCAACTCCTACCAGCACCAGCCCTACCTGGATGCGCAGGTGAAGGACCGCGGCTACAAGTTCGTCAGCGTGGGCACCACCATCACCTTCCCGATGGGCATCTACTCCAAGAAGGTCAAGTCGCTGGACGACCTGAAGCAGGGCGCCCGCATCGGCGTGCCGAACGACCCGACCAACGGCGGCCGCGCGCTGCTGGTGCTGCAAGCCAAGGGCGTGATCAAGCTCAAGGCCGACGCCGGCCTGAAGGCTACCCCGCTGGACATCGTCGACAACCCGAAGAAGGTCAAGATCGTCGAACTGGACGCCGCCCAGCTGCCGCGTTCGCTGGATGACTTCGACGCCGCCGTGATCAACGGCAACTTCGCCGAATCCGCCGGCCTGTCGCCGACCAAGGACGCCATCTCCGTGGAAGCCTCCACCGGCCCCTACGCCAACGTGCTGGCCGTGCGCGCCGCCGACAAGGACAAGCCGTGGGTGGCCAAGCTGGTCAAGGCTTATCACAGCCCGGAAGTGAAGAAGTTCGTGCTGGAAAAGTACAAGGGTTCCGTGATCACCTCCTGGTAATCCGCCCCTTCCCTGCGCCTGCGACTATTCGCCGGGCGCAGGGCGCATGAAAAAAGCCCACCGCATGGTGGGCTTTTTCATTGGCCGCGCGGCCTGCGATCCGCTCAGTCGCGCCGCTCGCGGTGGTCCGGCGCATTGCGCCAGTCGTAGTCCTCTTCCTCTTCTTCGTCCTCTTCGGGCAAGGCATCGGGATTGTCGGTGGACTGGTAGGTGGCCAGCAGCTCGGCGCGCGAGGCCGGCGTTTCCAGCGAGATGCGGCCCAGCGCGCCGCTGCGGTAGTCCTGCAGGAAGATGTGCGAGGCCTTCTCGAAATCGTAGTCGCCGCCCTTGAGGCGGAAACCGCGCTTGGCCGCCACGCCCTCCACCACCGCCACGCCGTCCATGCCGTCGGTGTTGAAGCCGTAACGCGCCTTGAGCAGCTGCGCATAGCGTTGCAGCAGCAGGTCGGCCAGGAAGGTGGCGACCTCTTCCTCGATCAGCGCATTGCTGCCCACGGCGTGGCTGGCGGCCAGCATCAGGCCGTCGCTGGGGTGCTCGATCTTGGGCCACAGCATGCCGGGCGTATCGGTGAGCACCATGTTGTTGCCCAGGTAGAGGCGCTGCTGGGTCTTGGTCACGGCCGGCTCGTCGCCCACCGCGGCCACGCGCTTTTTCAGCAGCGCGTTCATCAGCGTCGACTTGCCCACGTTGGGAATGCCCATGATCATGATGCGCAGCGGCTTCAGGGCGGTGCCGCGATGCGGCGCGACCTGGATGGCCAGCTTGGGAATGCGCGCCACGTCGGAGGGCTTCTTGCACGACAGCGCCACGGCGGTGACGCCCTTCTGGGCGTTGTAGTGCTCGATCCAGGCTTGCGTGGCGACCGGGTCGGCCATGTCGGTCTTGTTCAGGATCTTCAGGCAGGGACGCTGGCGGGCATTGCGCAGCTGCTCGATCATCGGGTTGCAGCTGGCCTGCGGCAGGCGTGCGTCGACCACTTCGATCACCAGATCGACTTTTTCCATGGTCTCCGCCGCTTTCCTGCGGGCGGAGTTCATGTGGCCGGGGAACCATTGGATGGACATGCGGGATTCTTCTTTCTGATGCGTATTTCGTCTAACCCTCTATTTTAAGGCCCCGCCCCCACATTCCCTAAAAAAACAGCCTGCCGCGCGCAATGCGGGGCAGGCTCTTGGTCGAGGAACAACAGTTGGCTCAGGTCCGGCGCGCCGCCATTTGCTTTCCGACAACACCGACGAAGCGCCACACCAGCCACAGCGCGATCAGGTAAGCCAGCGCCATCATGCCGAAGGCCAGCGGGTTGCGCAGGCCCCAGCCGTCCACCGTATGCAGCACCGCGCCCATCACCGCCACCCCGACCAAGGCGCCGATCTGGCGATTGGCGTTGAGCGCGGCGGCCGCGCTGTTGGCGTGCGCCCGGCCCGCCACCTGCATCACCACCGCGGTCATGGCCGGGATGGCGGTGCTCACGCCCAGGTTGGCCGCAGCGCAGATCAGGGCCAGCATCCAGTACGGCGTCTCCGGCCGCAGCGTGGTCGACAGCGCGGTGAACAGCGCGCCCACCGACAAACCCAGCAGCAGCGGCACGCGCGGCCCCCAGTGGGCCGACATGCGGCCGGACATTAGGTTGCCGAAGAAGATCACCACCATCATCGGCACCAGCTGCAGCCCGGTATGCAGCGCATCGGCGCCGCGCCCCTGCTGCAGGAACAGCGCCAGGTAGAAGAAGTTGCCGTACACCGCGAAGTTGATCAGGAAACCGATGCCGTTGGCCGCCGCGAACTGCGGCGTGGCGAACAGGGCGCGAGGCAGCAGCGGCGCCACGCCGCGCAGCTCATGGCGCACCAGGGCGGCCGCGGCCAGCAGCGTGAGCGCGGCGCCGGCCACGATGCGCGCCGAGCCCCAGCCGTACACCGGCCCCTGGATCAGCACGAAGGACAGCGCCGCCAGCATCACCACGCCGGCCACGTGGCTGTAGAGATTCAGCGCGCGCTCATGGCGCGGCACCTGCGGAATCAGCCGGCGCGCCATCCACAAGCCGACGATGCCCACCGGCACGTTGATCAGGAACACGCTGCGCCAGCCCAGCGAGTGGATCAGCACGCCGCCCAGCAGCGGACCGACCGCCGCGGCCACGCTGACCGTGGCCGACCACACGCCCAGCATGCGGGCGCGCACGCGGTCGTCTTCATAGACGTGGGACAGCAGGCTGAGCGAACTGGGCATGAAGAAGGCCGCGCCCAAACCCTGCAGCAGGCGCGCCGCGACCAGGAAGCCGCCGGTGGGCGCCGCCCCGCACAACGCGGACGCCACCACGAACAGCAGCAGGCCCAGCAGGTAGAGGCGGCGGCCGCCGAAGCGGTCGGCCAGCGCGCCGCCCACCATCAGCATGGCGGCAAAGGTCAGCGTGTAGCCGTCGACGATCCACACCAGGGTGGACAGCGGCGCATCCAGGCTGGCCGAGATATTGGAGAGGCCGACGTTGACCACGGTCACGTCCAGCATGGCCATGACGAAGCCGATGGCCAGCGCCACCAGCGGCAGCAAGCCGGCCCTGGGGGCGGCGCCTGCCGCTGCGGCGGCCAGCGGGGGATGGGAAGATTGTGCGGATGACATGGCGGGTTCTTTCTGCAATAAAAAAGCGCCCGGACATCCGAAAAGCACGGAGGCAGGCGGCGACAGTGGGAATTGTAGGCGCTCGCCGCAATGCAATAAATAGGTATAAGATCGGCAGTCTGATGCAAATTTGCATCCTGCCGCCGGTCGCGCACATGCATGCCTGCATGCGCCCTTGCAGCGGCCATCACAAGGAGATCGCCCATGGACTGGGACAACGCGCGCGTCTTCCTCGCGCTGCACCGCGCCGGCACGCTGCGCGGCGCGGCCGAGAAGCTGGAAATCGACCAGGCCACGGTCGGCCGCCGGCTGGCCTCGCTGGAGAAGTCACTGGGCGCGCGGCTGTTCCTGCGCACCCCGGCCGGCTACGTGCCCACGCCGGCGGGCGAACTGGCGGCGCAGGCCGCCAGCCAGATGGAGCAAGGCGCCGAGCAGCTGCAGCGCCAGATGCAAGGCATAGACGAGCGCCTGTGCGGCGTGGTGCGGGTGGCCGCCACCGACACCTCGGCGCGCCACTTCCTGGTGCCGGCGCTGCAACGGCTGCGCGAGTCGCATCCCGGCATCCGCGTGGTGCTCTCCACCTCCACCCTGATCACCAACCTGACCAAGCGCGAAGCCGACATCGCCGTGCGCACGCTGCGCCCGGACAGCCCGGACCTGATCGCGCGCCACCTGAAGCGCCTGCATACCGGCATCTACGCCTCGAAGTCCTATGTGAAAAAGCGCGGCCTGCCCGAACCGGGCACGGCGCTCAAGGGGCATGACGTGGTGGTCTACCAGCGCGCGGCGGCGCCCCAGATGGCCGACCAGGTCTGCGGGGAGTCGGTGGCCAACGCCAACGTGGCCATGGAAATCAGCACCGGGCTGTTGATGATCGACTGTGTGCAGGCCGGCATGGGCCTGGCCGAGCTGCCCACCCACGTGGGCGACAAGACGCCCGGGCTGGTGCGCATCTGGCCGGAGCGCAAATCGCCCTACGACATGTGGCTGGTGCTGCACAGCGACCTGAACCGCACGGCGCGGGTGCGCGCCGTGGCCGACGCGATCATTGCGGCCTATGAAGCGCACGTTGAGTGAAGAGTAAGGTGCGCGCGCCTGCGCCAAGCCTGCCTCACTCCAGGTCGGCCAGCACCTTCAGATGCGCCACCACGCTGCGTCCCAGCGCCGACAGGTTGTAGCCGCCTTCCAGGCAGCTCACGATGCGCCCCTGGGCATGCTCCTTGGCCACCTGCATGATCTGGCGCGTCATCCAGGCGTAGTCGGCCTCGACCAGCCCCATCTGCCCCATGTCGTCCTCGCGGTGGGCGTCGAAGCCGGCCGAGATGAAGATCATCTGCGGCCGGTGCGCATGCAGCGCCGGCAGCCATTTTTCGGTGACCAGCCGGCGCACCGCGTTGCCGTCGGTGAAAGCCGGCACCGGCACGTTGACGATGTGGCCCTCGGTGGGCGCGTCGCCCGAGAAGGGATAGAACGGATGCTGGAAGAAGCTCACCATCAGCACCCGGGCATCATGGGCGAAGGCGTCTTCGGTGCCGTTGCCGTGGTGCACGTCGAAATCCACCACCGCCACCCGCTCCAGCCCGTGCACATCCATCGCATGGCGCGCGGCGATGGCGACGTTGTTGAACAGGCAGAATCCCATCGCCTTGTCGGGCGTGGCGTGATGGCCCGGCGGGCGCACCGAGCAGAAGGCGTTGTCGAGCTCGCCGGCCAGCACCGCGTCGGTGGCCGCCACGGCCGCGCCCGCCGCGCGCAGCGCCGCCTGCCAGCTGTGCTGGTTGAGCAGGGTGTCGCCGTCGATGGAGTAATAGGCTTCGCCCGACAGGCCCAGCGCGTGGCTGTGCTCGCGGATGCGGTCGACGGCCGCGGCGCTGTGGATGCGCTCGAGATCGGCCGGATCGGCCAGCGGCGCGTCGCGGCGGTCGAGGAACTGGTCGATGCGGCTGGAGATCAGCTGGTCTTCGATCGCCTGCAGGCGGGTCGGCGTCTCGGGATGCCAGTCGCCCATTTCATGGCGCTGGCAGTCGGCGTGCGTATAGATGGCGGTGGTCATTGTTGCTCTTATTGCAAGCGGGCAGGCGGCGCGCTGCCCGGGTTCGTCTCGTCCGGCTAGTGTACATCCTGCCGGACCGCCGGTGCGGCCCGCCGCATGCACCACCACGGGGCGCGCGGCCCGATGCGGTATACTTGAAGGCTTGTTCCGCCCGCCCTGCGTCCAGACTGCTTCTCATGCCGATCACACTGCCTCGCCTGACCTCCCTGCCGTCCGCCCTCCTGCTGTGCACCCTGTGCGCCCTGCCGCCGGCGCTGCACGCCGAAGGCAGCCAGTCCGGCAAGGCCCCGGCCAAGAGCAGCAAGAACGCCAAGGCCAAGAAGGCTGACAAGAAAACCGACAAGAAGGCCCAGGCCAAGAAGAAGGCCGCGCCGGAAGACCAGGGCGAGTTCGTCAATTTCAATGAGTGGAAGGAAGTCGCGCGCTTCATCGACGAGATGGTCGAGCGCAACGGCTTCAACCGCGCCGAGCTCAACACCCTGTTCGGCCAGACGCGCTACCTCGACACCGCGATCCAGCTGATCAAGCCCGCGCCCAGCAACAAGCCCAAGAACTGGGCCGCCTACCGCGCCCGCTTCATCGAGCCGACCCGCATCAACGCCGGCGTCGAGTTCTGGAACACCTATGGCGTGGCGCTGGCGCGTGCCGAGGCGCAGTACGGCGTGCCGATGGAAATCATCGTCGGCATCATCGGCGTGGAAACCGTCTACGGCCGCAACACCGGCAGCTTCCGCGTGATGGACGCCATCACCACGCTGGCCTTCGATTACCCCAACACGCCCACGCGCGAAGCGCGCATGGCCTTCTTCCGCGGCGAGCTGGAAAACACCCTGCTGCTGTCGCGCGAATCGGGCATCGACCCGCTGACGCTGCGCGGCTCCTACGCCGGCGCCATCGGCTGGGCGCAGTTCATGCCGGGCAGCATCCGCGAATACGCGGTGGACTTCGACGGCGATGGCAAGATCGACCTGCGCAACTCGCCCGTGGACGCCATCGGCAGCGTGGCCCATTACCTCTCGGTGCACGGCTGGCAGCGCGGCGAACCGGTGGCCTTCCCGGCGACGGTGTCCGGCGACAACCGCCAGTGGGAGGCGATGCTGAACCAGGGCCTGGAAGCCAAGTACACCCAGGACCAGCTGCAGGCCGCCGGCGTCTCCGCGCCCGCCCTGCCGGCCGGCATGCGCTTCGGCCTGGTCGACCTGCAGAACGGCACCGGCCCCACCGAGTACTGGCTGGCCACGAACAACTTCTACGCCATCACGCAATACAATCGCAGCTACTTCTATGCGATGTCGGTGGCCGAACTGGGCCGCGCCGTGGCTGCGGCCCGCAATCGCCAGCCCTGATCAAACAACCGCCGCACCGGCCCCGGCCGGCGCATGAAATCCGCCACTTCCTGACGTAACGATGAAACGTATTGCTCCCCTGGCCTCCACGCTGATGCTGACGCTGGCCGGCACTTCCCTTGGCCTGTCCGGCGCGGCGCGCGCCGCCGACGGCCGCGACGAATCCGGCGACAGCCTGCCCACGGTGAACGTCACCGCCAGCGGCGCCGGCAAGAGCGACGCGCACGCGCGCTCGGCATCGGTGGCCGGCTTCGACGACGCGCCGCTGCTCGATACGCCGGCCTCGGTGTCGGTGGTCACGCGCACGCAGATGAGCGACCAGCAGTCGCGCCTGCTGTCGGAAGTGATCAAGAATGACGCCGCCATCGGCGAGAACTACGCGCCGGTCGGCTATTACGAGAACTTCAGCATCCGCGGCGTGACGCTGGACCCGGCCAGCGCCTACCGCATCGACGGCCTGACCGTGGCGGGCGAGCAGACCATCGCGCTGGAGAACAAGGAGCGCGTGGAATTCTTGAAGGGCGCGGCCGGCCTGCAGGCCGGCGTGGTTGCCGCCGGCGGCATCGTCAACTACGTCACCAAGCGCCCGGCCGATGTGCGCTCGGTCACGCTGGGCACCGACTCCAACGGCTCGCGCTATCTCGCCACCGACCTCGGCGCGCTGTTCGGCGAGCAGAAGCAGTTCGGCCTGCGCATCAACGCCGCGCATGAAGACATCCATTCCTACGTGAACAACGGCGACGGCTGGCGCGACTTCGCCTCGCTGTCGGCCTCCTGGGCCATCACGCCCAAGACGCTGCTGCAGTTCGACGCCGAGTACCAGCAGAAATCGCAGCGCTCGGTGGCCGGCTACCAGCTGCTGGGCGGCGCCACCATCCCGTCGGGCATGTCGCCCTCGACCATGCTGACGCCGCAATCCTGGGCGCAGCCGGTGCGCGACACCTCGCTGAACTACCGCCTGCGCCTGGATACCGAGTTCAACAGCGACTGGCGCGGCTATCTCCAGGCCGGACGCAGCCGGGCGGTGATCGATGATTACCTGGCCTTCCCGTATGGCAGCGGCGGCGGCGCTTCGGCCACCTTCGCGGCCAACGGCGACTTCGACGTGTACGACTATCGCGTACCCAACGACGAACGCCGCAACGACGAAGTACAGGCGGTGGCCATCGGCAAGTTCGCCACCGGACCGATCCGGCATGAGCTGACGCTGGGCGCGGCCATGTCGCGCCGCGTGGTGGACAAGTCCGACGGCATCAGCGTGCTGGTCGGCAGCGGCAACATCTACACCGGCACGCCGGCGCTGGCGCCGGCCACCGACGTACCAGGCCCCGCCTATCGCAACCTCGACAGCCGCCAGAAGGCGCTGTTCTTCAGCGACCGCGTGCAATTCTCCGAGCGCTGGCAGGCCATCGCCGGCGGCCGCCAGGTGTGGCTGAACGAAGACGCCTTCGGCAGCGACGGCAGCGTCAGCCGCCATACCGGGCGCAATATCTTCCTGCCGCAACTGGCGCTGATCTTCAAGCCCGTGGCCAACCTGTCCCTCTACGGCAGCTATGCGGAAACGCTGTCGCTGGGCAGCTCGGCGCCGTTCTGGGTCAGCAACTATCCCGTCACGCTGCCGCCCTCGGTGGCGCGCCAGCTGGAAGCCGGCGTGAAGTATGAAGTCAGCCCCGACCTGGCGCTGACGGCCGCGGTGTTCCGCCTGCGCAAGGCCTACGAATACCAGAAGCCCGACGACAGCGCCTTCGGCTTCAGCTACGTGCAGGAAGGCCGGCAGACCAACACCGGCATCGAACTGGGCGCCAACGGCAGGCTGAGCCCCCGCCTGCAGGTCGGCGCCAGCGTCGCCGTGACGCGCGCACGCGCCAGCGATACCGGCACGCCCGCCTACGACAACCAGCAGGCGGTCAACGTGCCACGCCTGCGCAGCGCCGTGTACGCCGACTACGCCATGCCCGGCGTCGACGGCCTGAACGTGATGGGCAGCTGGCTCTACAGCGGCGCCAAGCCGGTCACCCGCGACGGCAGCGTGAGCCTGCCGGCGGTGCACGTCTTCAACGCCGGCCTGCGCTACAAGCTGCGCCTGGGCGGTCACGACACCACGCTGCGCCTGAACGTGGACAACGTCTTCGACAAGCGCTACTGGAAGGATGCCGGCCAGTACCTGGGCGACAGCTACATCCACCTGGGCGCGCCGCGTACTGCGCGCCTGTCGCTGCAATACGATTTCTGAGCCGGACATGGAAGCGGCCTCGCATCACCTCACGCGCGTCATCAGCCACGGCATGGGCACCGAGCCGGTGATCTCCGACTGGCCCGCGCTGACCTCGGCGGAAGTGGCGCGCGTGCTGCAGCACTACCCCGACGCCGGCCGGCCGCAGCGCCTGGAGTGGCATAGCCCGCGGCCGTTCTCGGCGGCCTGCGTGATGCATACCGACGCCGGCGAGATCTTCATCAAGCGCCATCACGTGCGCGTGCGCGACGTCGCCGCGCTGGCCGAGGAGCATCGCTTCGTCGAGCATCTGTATGGCAACGGCCTGCCGGTGAGCACCGCGCTGCGTACCGCAGAAGGCGCCAGCGCGCTGGCCGACGAGCACTGGACCTATGAAGTGTTCCGGCTGGCGCCGGGCGTGGATTTGTATCGCGACGCCATGTCGTGGACGCCGTTTTCCAGCGGCGCGCACGCGCATTCGGCCGGCCGCATGCTGGCGCGGCTGCACCAGGCCGCGCAGGGCTTCGATGCGCCGGCGCGCGCGGCGCGGCCGCTGATTTCCAGTTTCACGATCTTCTCGCAGGACGACGCGGTACGCCCGCTGCAGGCCTACATCGAGCAGCGCCCCGCGATCGCCGATTACCTGGCCGAACGGCCGTGGCGCGGCGAAGTGGCGCAGCACCTGCTGCCCTTCCACGACAAGCTCAAACCCTACCTGGATGAAATGGTCCCGCTGTGGACCCACAATGACTGGCACGCCTCCAACCTGCTGTGGAGCGACGCCACGCCGCAAGCCCAAGCGCATACCGTGCTCGACTTCGGCCTGTCCAATCGCACCTGCGCGCTGTTCGACCTCGCCACGGCGATCGAGCGCAACGTGATCGAATGGCTCTCCATCCCGCATCGGGCGGAGCAGCTGATCCATCTCGACCTGCTCGATGCGATGCTGGACGGCTACGGCTCGCTGCTGCCGCTGTCGGCGCGCCGGCTGCAGGCGCTGGCGGCCTTGCTGCCGCTGGTGCACGCCGAGTTCGCGCTGGCCGAGCTGGATTATTTCCACGGCGTCACCCATTCGCAGCAGAACGCCGCGCTGGCTTACGACGCCTATTTCCTGGGACATGCGGCCTGGTTCAATACGCCGGAAGGCCAGCGGCTGCTGGCGCACCTGCGCCGGCGTGCGGATGCCTTGAAGTAAGGGAACGGTCACCGGGCGCCGGATCGGGCGTCGATCCGGCTGCCGCGATGGCATGATGAGCAACGCCGGCCCCGCCCTGCGCGGGAATGACAAGCCAGGGATGAAAACCATCGTCCGGGAACCGGCGCTGCCGCTACCCTGACGACAGGCGAGTACCCTGCCTTGCGATCAGGCGTAATCCTTGATGGTCTCGGGTTCCACCAGCACCATGTTCTCATTGGCACCCAGCCAGATCTGGCCGTCCTGGATCGTGCATTGCAGCTGCATGGTGCGCTGGGCCAGCGCCGCCAGTGCCTGGCTGGCCTCGGCAGGAATGTTGACGACCTTGAGGTTCTTGGCGCGCTCGACGCGGCTGCCGGTCTGGTTCCACCAGATGTTGGACACGCTGCTGTAGCTGTACACCACCACCCGCTCGGAGCGGCCGCACGCCTTGAGGATGGCGCGGTCGTCGGGCTGGCCGACTTCGATCCACAGGTCCACCGCGCCGGTCAGGTCCTTCTGCCACAGGTCGGGCTCGTCCACATCGGACAAGCCCTTGCCGAACGCCAGCGCCTCGCTGGCGTTGAGGGCGAAGGCCAGCACCCGGATCATCATGCGCTCGTCGGTCTCCGACGGATGGCGCGCGATGGTCAGCGCATGGTTTTCGTAATAGTGCCGGTCCATGTCGGAGATCTGGAGTTCGGCCTTGAAGATGGTGGATTTGAGCGCCATGAAGAATTCTTGATAGATGCGAGGGGCGGCTGCCGCCGCCGAGGTTCGCAAGCATAGCCGATCTGGCGCGCGGCGTCGCGCGCCATGGCGGCCGTGCGACAATGGCGAATGAGCAACGCATCCCCCACCCGCAGCGACGAAGAAGTCGTCGCCCTCACCCAGGCCTGGCTGGAACAGGCAGTGATCGGCCTGAACCTGTGTCCGTTCGCCAAGTCGGTCCACGTCAAGAAACAGATCCGCTACAAGGTCAGCCATGGCCGCGAATGGGACGAGCTGTCGCAGGAGCTGGAGCAGGAACTCGCACTGCTGAGCCAGGCCGACCCGGAACTGGTCGACACCACGCTGCTGATCATTCCGCTCGCATTAGCCGATTTTCTGGAATACAACGATTTCCTGGACTGGGCCGACCGCATCCTGGAACGCCTCGAACTGGACGGGGAGCTGCAGATCGCCAGTTTCCACCCGGCATACCAGTTCGCCGACGCCGGCCCCGACGACATCGAGAATTACAGCAACCGTTCGCCTTTTCCCATCCTGCATCTGTTGCGAGAAAACAGCATCGACCGGGCCGTCGCCGCCTACCCTGACGCCAGTGCAATTTTCGAGAAAAACATGGCTACCTTGCGGAAATTGGGCTTATCAGGCTGGAATGCACTGCCATTTGTCGTGTCAGACAGACAAGCCTAACAAATCTCGAAAAAATCCTGTTAATATCTGTTACAAATTCGAAAATGAGTTTCTGCAACTATTGTGGAATAGAATTTTCTGACCACATGAAAAATGTGCAATTATTTCTATATAGACATAGAATTAGTTCTATGACGAATAGGATCTGAGCGCACTGGTCAGAGAACTCCATGCCGCTGTTTTGAAGTCGTTCTTTGATAGGGCTAGTCGATATCTTGCAGAAATAAGGCCGTGGGCCTTGGCCTCAGATAGAGTTAGTCGCGTTTTGCAGTTTTACCAACAATTAATGCTTAGGCAGTTCAAGCCTTCACAAACATCTGCATAATGGAACGTCCCGATCATGACTACAACCACCGATACTGCTGAAACCAACTTGATGTCCGATCAAGTCAACTACGATCCGAACCACCTGCTGGATGCGCTGATCGAGAAGCTCCACCTGAAGAATGACGCTGCCCTGTCGCGCGCTCTGGAAGTGGCGCCGCCGGTGATCAGCAAGATCCGCCACCGCCGCCTGCCGGTGGGCGCGTCGCTGCTGATCCGCATGCATGAGGTGAGCGAACTGTCGATCCGCGAACTGCGCGAACTGATGGGCGACCGCCGCGAAAAATTCCGCATCAGCGACAAGCAATTCAAGCCGAAGCCAGGCGCCCCCGCAGGCGCTCCTGCCACCGGCAGCGCAGAATAAGAAAACGGAGCCTCTGGCTCCGTTTTTCGTTGGTGCTGCACATCCCTGCTGCCACAAGGCCGCGCCCGGCGATCCGTCCGGCGCGGCTTTGCTTTGGCCGGCCTCAGGCCGGGAACACCCCGGTCGACAGATAACGGTCGCCGCGGTCGCAGACCACGAAGACGATGGTCGCGTTCTCCACCTGGTGCGACAGCCGCACCGCGACCTCGCAGGCGCCGGCGGCCGAAATGCCGCAGAACAGGCCTTCGGTCACGGCCAGCTTGCGCGCCATGTTTTCGGCATCGGCCTGGCTGACCGACTCGGTCTGGTCCACGCGCGACTTGTCGAAGATCTTGGGCAGGTAGGCTTCCGGCCATTTGCGGATGCCGGGAATGGATGAGCCTTCTTCCGGCTGGGCGCCGACGATCTGGATCGCCTCGTTCTTTTCCTTCAGGTATTGCGACACGCCCATGATGGTGCCGGTGGTGCCCATGGCGCTGACGAAGTGGGTGATGGCGCCCTTGGTGTCGCGCCAGATTTCCGGGCCGGTGGTCTCGTAGTGAGCCAGCGGGTTGTCCGGATTGGCGAACTGGTCGAGGATCAGGCCCTCGCCGTTCTTCTGCATCTGGTCGGCCAGGTCGCGCGCGTATTCCATGCCGCCGCTCTTGGGCGTGAGCACGATCCTGGCGCCGTACGCGGCCATGCTCTGGCGGCGCTCTTCCGACAGGTTCTCCGGCATCAGCAGCACCATCTTGTAGCCGCGCATGGCGGCCACCATCGCCAGCGCGATGCCGGTGTTGCCGCTGGTGGCCTCGATCAGGGTATCGCCCGGCTTGATCTGGCCGCGCGCCTCGGCGCGGGTGATCATGGAGTAGGCGGCGCGGTCCTTGACCGAACCCGCCGGGTTGTTGCCCTCGAGCTTGCCCAGGATGATGTTGTTGCGGCGCTTGGCTTCTTCGCCGCCGATGCGCGGCAGCTGGATCAGCGGGGTGTTGCCGATGGTTGATTCGATGGTCGGGTAGGACATCTCTTTGGCTTTCCTTGCGCGATCGTTGCTCGGATCGTTCTTTGGTCGAAAGGGTCATTTTAATATGACTCTTTATCATGTGCAGGCAGGCCAACCTAACAAGATGCTTATATAGATATAGCCAATTCGTTTAAAGCGGGCGATGGCATACACTGACGGAACCAACAGGCGCGCGGCGGCAACGACACAACAACAAACGCCGCGCCCCCCCTGCGCAAGCCCACGGAGACAGCATGCACACCCATGAGATCGTCAACCAGGTTCCCGACCTGAAGGACTACAACCTCTTTTCCACCGACCTCGCGCTGGCCGAAGGCGTGGCGCGCGAAGGCGCCGGCTGGCACGCCTGCGCGCTGTCGGCCCACGGCGCCGAGCTCGGCAGCGCCGAGGTGATCGGGCTGGCCGAACTGGCCAACCGCCACACGCCCGAGCTGCGCACCCACGACCGCACCGGGCACCGCATCGACGTGGTCGATTTCCACCCGTCCTGGCATGCGCTGCTGGAGTTGCTGCGCCGCGCGGGCCTGCATGCGCTGCCGTGGATGCAGCCGGGCGACGGCGCCCACGCCGCGCGCGCGGCCGGTTATTTCATGCATGGCCAGGTCGAGGCCGGGTCGCTGTGCCCGACCACCATGACCTTCGCCGCCATCCCGGTGCTGCAGCAGGAGCCGGCGCTGTTCGCGCAGCTGCGCGAGCGCCTCTACGCGCGCGAGCACGACGGCCGCGACCTGCCGATCCAGCACAAGCGCTCCATCCTGATCGGCATGGGCATGACCGAAAAGCAAGGCGGCTCCGACGTGCGCAGCAACGCCTCCATCGCCATGCCGATGGATCCGCTCAACGGCGGGCGCGGCCAGCCCTACCTGCTGTCGGGCCACAAATGGTTCTTCTCGGCGCCGATGTGCGACGCCCACCTGATGCTGGCGCGCACCGAGAACGGCCTGTCCTGCTTTTTCGTGCCGCGCTGGCTGCCGGAAGGCGCGCGCAATCCCATCCTGATCCAGCGCCTCAAGGACAAGCTGGGCAACCGCTCCAACGCCAGCAGCGAGGTCGAGTTCGAGGAAGCCATGGGCATCATGGTCGGCGAGGAAGGCCGCGGCATTCCCACCATCATCGAGATGGCCAACCACACGCGGCTGGACTGCGTGATCGGCAGCGCCGCGCTGATGCGCCAGGCGCTGGTGCAGGCCATCCACCACGCGCGCCACCGCAGCGCCTTCGGCCGCCACCTGGCCGACCAGCCGCTGATGCGCAACGTGCTGGCCGACCTGGCGCTGGAGAGCGAAGCCGCCACCATGCTGATGCTGCGCCTGGCGCACGCCTTCGACGCCCCGGACGATCCGCTGCAGCGCGCGTGGAAACGCATCGTCACGCCCGCCGCCAAGTTCTGGATCTGCAAGCGCGCGCTGGAATTCACCGGCGAATGCATGGAAGTCTGGGGCGGCAACGGCTACGTCGAGACCGGGCCGATGGCGCGCCTGTATCGCGAGGCGCCGGTCAACTCGATCTGGGAGGGTTCGGGCAACGTGATGTGCCTGGACGTGCTGCGCGCCGTCGAACGCGAGGCGCAGGGCTTCGCGCTGCTGCTGGCGCAGCTGGAACAGGCGGCCGCCGGCCACGCCCTGCTGGCCGCGCGCGTGGACGCCATCAGGCAGATGCTGGCGACGCCGGCCGACCGGCGCGAGGCGCTGGCGCGCCGCTTCGTGCAGCAACTGGTGCTGGCGTTGCAAGGCATGCTGATGCTGGCGCACGCCCCGGCCGCCAGTGCCGACGCCTTTCTTGCCGGGCGCTGCGAGGCCGACGGCGGGCGCGTCTACGGCACGCTGGGCGCGGCCACCGTCACCGCCCAAGAAGCCATCCTGCAGCGCGCCTGGCCGGCACACTGACTTACGCCTGACTCGGCCCGGGCGCGGCCGCGAAGCTGCGCCCTTTCTTGTCGATTGCACATCCGCCCGACTCATCCGCACGCGCGCCGCGTTGAAAGAACGGCAACGGCCGCGCATCTCCCGGCCTCAATCCTGGTCTTAATCCCGGCCTGCCTTCCAGAACTTTCACCGCGCCTGCGACACCAACAAGAAGTAAACTGAAAATTACGCTATAACATACATTAGCGACTCATCCGTTCAGTTTCCCTTCCGGCATTTCCTGCGTTTCGGGTTTTTCCGCTTCTTCGCATTTCCCGTGTTTGTTTGCTCCTTGCCAACGGAGGCCAGACCGCCATGAAACTCACCGACCTGAAGATCGGCTCCCGCCTGTACATCGGCTTCGGCATGGTCGCGGCGATACTTGTGATCCTGGTATCGGTCGCGTCCGTCAACTTCAAGCGCCTGAGCACCGCCAACGAATGGAACACCCACACCTACGTCGTGCGCGATGAGGTCAAGGGCGTGCTGGAGAGCCTGCTCAACATCGAATCCGGCCAGCGCGGCTTTTCGCTGACCGGCGCCGACGCCTCGCTGGAGCCGCTCAATGCCGGCGTGAAGAGCTTCGCCGAACATCTCAACAAGGCGCGCGAGCTCACGGCCGACAATGCCGCCCAGCAGGACCGCCTGCGCAAGCTGTCCGAAGCCCAGCAGCGCTGGATGGCCAACGCCATCGAGCCGGCGCTGGCGCTGCGGCGCGCGGTGCGCGACGGCAGCCGGCCGGTGCAGGATGCGGTCGCCTTCGAGCAGGCCGGCCGCGGCAAGGCGGAGATGGACGGCATGCGCGCCGTCATCGCCCAGATCGACACGGCGGAGAGCTCGCTGCTGGAGCAGCGCGCCAAAGACGCGGCGGCGCTGCAGACGCTGACGGCGGCCACGCTGATCGGCGGCGGCCTGATCGCCATCGCGCTGGCGGCGATGCTGGCGCTCTGGCTCTCGCGCAACATCACGCGGCCGCTGGCGCAGGCCATCGCCCTTGCGCGCAAGGTGGCCGACGGCGACCTCAGCACGCGCATCGTGGTGGCCTCGAAGGATGAGACCGGCCAGCTGATCGGCGCGCTCAAGGACATGAACGACGGCCTGGTGCGCATCGTCACCGGTGTGCGCCAGGGCACCGACACCATCGCCACCGCCTCATCCGAAATCTCCAGCGGCAACCTGGAGCTCTCGGCCCGCACCGAGGAGCAGGCGGCCTCGCTGGAACAGACCGCCTCGTCGATGGAAGAACTGACTTCGACGGTGCAGCAGAACACCACCAACGCGCGCGAGGCCGACCGCATGGCGCAGGAAGCCACCGACGTCGCCGGCACCGGCGGCGCCGTGGTCAACAGCGCGGTGCAGACCATGGAAGCGATCAACGAATCGTCGCGGCGCATCGTCGACATCATCGGCGTGATCGACGGCATCGCCTTCCAGACCAATATCCTCGCGCTCAATGCCGCGGTGGAGGCGGCGCGCGCCGGCGAACAGGGACGCGGCTTTGCCGTGGTCGCCTCCGAGGTGCGCTCGCTGGCGCAGCGCTCGGCCTCGGCCGCCAAGGAAATCAAGCAGCTGATCGGCGATTCGGTGGAGAAGGTGCAATCGGGCAGCCGCCTGGTCAACGAGGCCGGCCAGACCATGAGCAAGGTGGTCGACAGCGTGCACCGGGTCGGCCACATGATCGGAGACATCAGCATGGCCAGCGACGAACAGCGCACCGGCATCGAACAGGTCAACCAGGCGGTAGTGCAGATGGACCAAGTGACGCAGCAGAACGCGGCGCTGGTGGAAGAAGCCGCCGCCGCTTCGCAGTCGTTGCTGGAGCAGGCGCAGAAGCTGGCGCAGATGGTGGGCGTGTTCAGGCTGCCGGTCGAACATGGCGCCACCGCCGCGATGCAGGAGACGCCGTTGACGCCTGCCGGCTATCGCGGCCGTCGCAATCCTCCGCTGCTGCCCACGACGTGAGGCCGGTCAGACGCCGCGCACCAGCAGCTCGAACAACTCCGCCGGCCCCATCTGGCCGCCCTTGAGCATGATCTCCAGGCCGTCCAGATGCGCGGCGCCGGCATGCGCGCGGCAGAGCGCCACGCCCGGCGCCAGATTGCCGCGATAGGACAAGCCCCAGATATCCAGCGCCTTCAGGGCATGGCTGGACGTGTCACCGCCCGCCACGCCCACGCGCGACAAGGGCGCCGCCTGCAGCACGCGCCGCAGCAGCTCGCCGCATGCCATGGCCAGGCGTTGCGCGGCGCCGGCGTCGGACAGCAATTGCCGCTCGCCCTCATGCGCGGCGGTGCAGGCCAGCGTGTGGCGGCCGGCGCGCAGGCCCGCGGCGATACAGGCGACGGCGGTCTGGAGATAATCCGCGTCGCCGCCCACCAGGCGGGCCGGGTCCAGCAGGATCTTGTCGTAGGACGAGGCCGCGCCGACCTGCAGCGCCGTGATCGGCGACAGGCTGCCGGCCAGCGCGAACACCGCGCCTTGCGCTGCTGCAATGGCATAAGGCCCGCCATCCGGGTTGACATCCGGCTCGACCGGCGCGGGCGCCAGCCAGCCCTGGCTGCGCCACCAGGCCGCCAGGCTTTGCACCACGCTGCTGGCGCCCACGGCCAGCAGATCGCGCTCGAGCGCCCGCGTCCATATCGAGCGGCCGATGGCGGCCAGGTCGGCTTCGCCGGCCACGTCGAACAGCAAGGCCTCGTGCCCGGCGTCGAGCAGCGCGTCGATGCGCGCCGCCAGCGCCGGGGCGTCGGCGTACAAAGGGTAATGCACGCCGGCTGCGCGTAGCCCCTGCCGGGCCAGGTGCACGCGCATGTCCGACTCGTCCATCGGCGTGACCGGGTGGCGGCTCATGGTCGGATGACGGTCGATGCGCACCACGTCGCCGCCGGCTTTCTCGGCCGCATGCAGATGGCTGAACAGGCAATAGCGGCGCAGGTTGGGCTGGCCGCCGACCACCGGCACGAAAGGATTGCGGATGCGCGCGCGCCAGATGCGCACGGCCGCGCCGATGCTGCCGATCTCCGGCGCGCTGTCGAAGGTGGAGCAGATCTTGTAATGCGTGACCGGCGCACGCAGGCCGGAGAAGAAAGCCGATACCGGCTCCAGCTCGGCGCGCATCTGCGCCGGATCCATCGAGCGCGCGGCGCCGGCGATGCCCAGGCAGTCCAGGTGGCCGGCCGCGCGCAATTGCGCGGCGTCCGGCACGCGCAGGAACAGCAGGCTGCGCAGGCCGGCCAGCGTCGCCGTGGCCAGGGTGTCGGTGGCGCCGGTGAAGTCGTCGCCATAGAAGGCGATCTTGGGCCGGCCGTCGAGGAAAGCCTGCATCAGCGCATCACTTCAACCGGGCGCCGTAGAAGGCGATGGCGCGCCGCAGTTCGGGCGCATCCTTCGCGTACTCCTCCAGCGCGATGCCGGCGCGCGCCGCATCCCACGCCTGGCGCAAGCTGGCCACGCCGGCGGCCGCGCCGTCCGGATGCGCCAGGATGCCGCCGCCGGAGAGGAAGATCACGTCGCTGCTGTTGATGGCATCGAAGGTGGGCCGCACCGTGCCCGCCCACTGGCCGTTGGAAAACACCGGCATCGCCGCGTCGCCCTCCGACATCTCGCTCAGGCAGGCGCGCGCCGAAGCGATCACCTCGTCGTTGAACTCGGAGAACTTGCCGTTGAGCCCATGCACATGCAGATGGTCGACCCCGGCCAGCCGCCACAGCGCCTGGTAGGCCGGATAGGACATGCCCAGCAGCGGCTCGCGCGACATCATGCCGAAACCGTTGCGGTGGCCGTGCAGCGCCAGCGAGGTGCTGCGGCGCAGGCTCTGGACGGCCGAGTAGCCGCACCAGTTCAGGCTCACCATGACGCAGCTTCCGCCTTCGCGCTCGACCAGTTCGGCGTGGCGACGCATGCTGTCCAGGTCGTCGCTGATGTTGAAGGCGACCATCACGTTGCGCCCGCTCTTCTCGCGCCAGGCGCGCACGCGCTTCATGACCGAACGCACGCGCTGTTCCAGCGGCGCATGCGAGGGATTGGCGCAGACCTCGTCGTCCTTGATGAAATCGACGCCGGCCTCGCACAGGCACCCCACCAGCTCGCCCGTCTCTTCCGGCGTCAGGCCGACGTTGGGCTTGATGATGGTGCCCAGCAGCGGCGCGTCGGCCACGCCGGCCAGCTTGCGCGTGCCGGCGATGCCCTGGCGCGGCAGGTCGAAGCGGCGGCGGTAGGACGCCGGCAGCGTCACATCCAGCAGGCGCAGGCCGGTCACCTCGCCCAGGTCGAACAGGTTGCCGGCCACCGTGGCCGCCAGCGTCGGCAGGTTGGGGCCGACGTTCTCGACCGGGAAGGAGATCCGGATGCGGGCGCGGCGATACGGGCCGCCCATGTTCTGGCGCTGCTGCCAGGCGTTGGGCAGGCTGGGCTCGGCCACGCCGTCGAGCTCGTCGATGGCTTCCACCACCGCGCGCGCCCGTTGGCGCAACTGGTCGGTCTCGCCTGCCACGCGCACGAAGGTGCCGCAGGACTGCTCGCCGGCCATGACCTCGGCCACCGCCGAGGGATCCAGCGGCGTCTCGATCAGGTAGTCGGCGCTGAAACGGCTGCCGTCGGCCGGCAGGATCGCGGGTCCCATGGCCATGCTCACAGCTTGCTCAGGTCGGGGAAGGCGCGCACCGGATCGCTGCCGTCCCAACCTTCGGAGGACTCGCGGATGATGCGAAAGACACGGCCCTTGGGACCGGCCACTTCCGACAGCTCGATCACGGTGCCGGGGTGGTATTCGGTCTCGAAGTAGACGAAGCGCCCGCGCTCGCCGACCTCGCCGCTCATGCCCACCTTCCAGCCGCGCGCCTGCAGCAGCGCCAGATCGCGATCGAAGTCCTCGGTCCAGTAGGCCACATGCTGCAGCCCGGTCTGGCCGTTCTTCATGAAGTCGCGGTACATCGACGGCGTGTCGCTGCGCGCCTGGATCAGCTCCACCTGCACGCCGCCCGAGTTGGCCAGCGCCACCGAGTTGTGGATTTCGTAGGGCTGGCCCTTGTAACGGTAGTTCTGCAGCGGCACCCGTTCCATGTAGTAGAACGGGCCCACGCCCAGCACCTCGGTCCAGTACTTCATCGCGGCTTCGATGTCGGCCACGACGTAGCCCAGCTGCTTGATTTCTCCGAGAAAGCGGCTCATGTTTTTCCTTTGTCTGTGTCGTTCAGGCCAGCTTGCCGGTGTACTTTTCCAGCAGCGCCCAGGCCTCGTCGCCGAACTTCTTGTGCCACTCGGCGTAGAAGCCGGCGCTGCGCAGCTTGGCGCGGAAGGCGGCATTGTCGATCTCGTTGAACTGCAGCCCCTTGGCCTTCATGTCGGCCACCAGCGAATCGTTGAGCGCCTTCACATCCACGCGCTGCTTCAGGCCCGCCTCGTTGATGTTGCGCGTGACGATCTCCTGCAGCTCCTTGGGCATGCGCTCGAAGGACTTCTTGTTGCCCATGAACCAGAAGCCGCTCCACACGTGGTTGGTCATCGAGCAGAACTTCTGCACCTCGTAGAACTTGACGGTGGAGATCACCGCCAGCGGGTTCTCCTGGCCTTCGACGATCTTGGTCTGCAGCGCCGAATACACCTCGGCGAAGTTGATGCTGGTGGGCGAGGCGTCGAAGCCGCGGAACAGCGAGGTCGCCAGCGGGCTGGGCGGCACGCGCAGCTTCATGCCCTTGAAGTCTTCCGGCCTGGCGATCGGACGGGTGCTGGTGGTGACCTGGCGGTAGCCGTTGTCCCAGCATTTCTCGAAGGCGAACAGCGCGGTCTTGGCGGCAATCTCGCGGCGCACGTAGGCGCCCAGCTCGCCGTCCATGGCGGCCCACACCTGGCCGTAATCCTTGAAGGCGAAACCGACGCCGCTGATCTGGCCGGCCGACACCAGCGTGCCCAGCACCTCGGGCGAGATGGTGAAGAAGTCGATGGCGCCCGAGCGCACCTGCGACAGCATGTCGGTATCGGTGCCGAGCTGGCCGTTGGGATAGACCTGCAGCTCCACCCGACCCTTGGATTCGGCGGCGATCTTCTCGGCCATTTCCTTGGCGCGCACATTCATCGGGTGCGACATCGGCAGGTTGTTGGCGTACTTCAGCGTGAATTCGGCGGCATGCGCCTGCGTGCCGTACAGGCCTGTGGCCAGCACGGCGCAGGCCTGCGACGTCTTCTTCAGGAAATCGCGGCGGCTGGAAATCTTGTCACCCGGTTGCTTCATCGTCGTCTCCCAATGATTGGTGTTATGTGCGGCGGCTCGCGCGTCGCTTTACGGCCTCTCCCCGGCGACGCCGGCGCGGCCTTGCTGATGATGTTTTCTGATTCGATTTGATTTAGACTTTGACGGCACGCCACATGCCTTGACTGTCGCCTCAAACCTGGATCAAGGGGCAGAATATCGCCGCCGGATCCGACCGGTCAAAGCCGTTTCTTGATGGTTTTTGATGGTTTAACCGACTTCAGCAGACAGGCCATGCCAGACAAGAAAAGCAAGACTCCTCCCGCCAATGCCCGCGCCCGCGTGACCGACATCGCGGCCGCCGCCGGCGTCTCCACCGCCACCGTCGACCGTGTGCTCAACGGCCGTCCCGGCGTGCGCGCGGCCACCTTGCAAAAGGTGATGAAGGCCGCCGCCGCGCTCGACTACCTGCCCGAGTCCGACCTCTACAAGGCCATGCGCCCGCGCCCGATGCAGCTGGTGTTCCTGCTGCCGCCGCGCAGCAACCGCTACATGCAGATGCTGGGCGACTACATCGGTTTCGCCGAGGACCACCTGGCGCCCTTCAACGTACGCTGCAAGTATCACCACATCGAAGGCTTCAACCCACGCGTGCTGGCGCAGCGCCTGCTGCACTACGGCCGCCAGGCCGACGGCGTGGCCTTCATGGCGCTGGAGCATCCGCTGGTGCGCGAGGCGGTCAACACGCTGGCCGAAGAAGGCGTGCATGTGGTGACGCTGATTTCCGACCTCTCCAATTCGCGCCGCGCCGCCTATGTCGGCATGGACAACCGCGCCGCCGGCCGCACCGCCGGCTACCTGCTGGCGCGCTTCCTCGACCGCGACGTCACCCATCCCGGCCCCGGCAGGAAGCCCGGCAAGATCGCCATGATCGCCGGCAGCCTCAGCTACCGCGGCCACGAGGAAAGGGAGATGGGGTTCCAGCATGCGCTGGAGGAGATCTGCCCGCAGGTGCAGGTGGTGGGACTGCGCGAGGGGCACGACGACGCCGACACCAACTACAAGCAGGCGCGCATCCTGCTGGAGCAGTACCCGGACCTGGCCGGCATGTACAACATCGGCGGCGCCTCCGACGGCGTGGGGCGGGCATTGAAGGAAAGCGGGCGCGACCAGAAGGTGGTCTTCATCGGCCACGGCCTCACGCCCGACACGCGCGGCCTGCTCATCGACGGCACCATGGACGCAGTGCTGACCCAGCATCCGCAGAACATGATCATGAACTGCGTGCGCATCTTCGGCAATCTGCGCGAGCGGCGCGACGCCCTGGCGGGCGTGGAGGCGGTGCGGATCAGCGTGATCCTGCGCGAGAACCTGCCCTGATCCTTCCCTGCATCAGCCCGGCATCGACGGCATCAGCGGGCTGCGTTCGGCCCAGGCCAGGAACAGCTTGCCGCGGCGCGGACGCGGGCGGCGCTTGCGCAGGCTGGAGTAGACCAGCTCGGCCAGCGTGCGCTGCTCGACGTCGCTCATCTTCAGCGAGAAGCGGTACATCCGCAGCAGCATCAGCGCATTGTTCATGAAGGCCAGGTCGGCCGCCTCGCTACGCGCCAGCGCCGCCAGCTGTGCGGCCAGCGTCAGGTTGCGCGCGCCGTCGGCCTGCGCGGCGACGGGCCGCGCCTCGGGCGGCTCGTCTTGCAGGCCCAGGCGGTACAGCGCGTGGCGGTAGGCGGATTCCAGTTCGTCCGCTTCGCCGGCGCGTTCCTCCACGCCGACGCCGGCAAGTCCCGCCAGCAGTTTCTCCAGCGCGGAAAGACCTACCGTGTGCCCGACCAGTTCGCCGTCGCTCCAGCCGCCGCCGCTGGGGTCCAGCAGCCATGCGAGGAAGCCGTGGTCGAGATGCGTGTCGCGCGCGGCGCGGCTTGAAAGCATGCGCTGCGCGGCCACCATTTCTACCGGGTCCATGCGGTAGTACTGCGGCGCGATGCCGGATGTCTCGGACCGGGACGACGATGCGCCGCGCTGGCCGGCGCCGGCCGCGCGCGAGCGCCGGTATGCGGCGAGGTCGGCGGCCAGGGCGTCGACTTCTTCCTGCGCGATGCCGTTCGACTGGGCGTAGGCATAGGCGTCGGCCAGGTAGCGGCGGTCGCCGAAGGAGAGATAGTCGCGCGCCGGCGAAGCGCCTGCGCGACGCGCCACGCCCGGCTCGTCCTCGCGGCGCGACACGCCGAACACGCGCTGCAGCAGCACCATGTAGGCGCTGTCCTGCACGCTATGGGCCAGGTTGGAGACTTGCAGGATGTCGGCCAGGTGAGGCGCCGCGGCCACCAGTTCGGCCATCGACGGCATGCGCACCAGCACCAGCCCGCGGATCACGCCGCCGGCCAGCGCCAGCGGACCAGACGGCAGCACCAGCGACTCCATCATGCGCACCAGGTCGACCTGCTGTTGCGGCGGCAGCGGCGCTTGCGGCTGCAGGTTGTACAGCTCCAGGTATTGCTGCATCAGCTGCACGTAGTTGGCCGGATAGGCGGTGCGCTCCAGCGGCGACAGCGCCGCGTAGAACACCAGCGCGGCCTCGATCACCGGGCGCCAGTCGCCGCTGGCGACGGCGCGCTGGAACACCGGCGCCCAGAATTTCTGGTCCACCTCGGTGCGCTGGTTGGCGGCGGCGTAGCGCTCGTTGACGGTATAGGCGCCGCTCTCGTCGTAGACGATGGCCGACAGTTCGGCGCGCGACAGCCCGGCAAAGGGATTGGGCGCACGCCCGTAGAGCGATTCGGTGGCTTGCCTGGCCTGCCTGATGCGTTCCGGATCGTCCGACGGCGGCAGCTCGCTGTCGGCACGGGCGACGGCGTCGGCGCCGCGGCGCGCGGCGACCAGGCGCGCCTCGATGGCGTACAGCGTGGCGCGGGTGATCGGCAGCGAGCTCTCGAGCGTCCTGATCTGGGTGGTGTGGCTGGTTTCGCTGGCGGCGAGCTTGCCGTCCTGGTCGGCGCCGGCCGCCTGCGAGGCGTCGGCGGCATCGGCCGCGGCGCCGTCGACGATACTGGCGAAGGCCGCCAGCATGCGGCCCTGGGCCGACAGCGTCAGCGTGACGCCCTCTTCGGGCGCGCCCGGGTTGGCCGGCGGCGCGCCGGCTGATGCGCCGGCGCCTTCATTGTTGGCAGAGGTTTGGGTAAAGAGCGACAACGCATCGCGTGCCGCCACCGCGATATCCGTTTCGATGGCCATGTCCATTCTCCTTTTCGGGAGCTCATGACTTCATTACGGTTCACCTGCGGCAATCTTTACACTTGAAAAGCCGTGCCCGGCAAATTATTTGCGATTTTTCAAACATTCCCAAGTCTTTGTTTCCATTGGGAATTTTCGATCCGAAGCGTATCGGAACAAGCCGTCTCGCCGACGGACTTCAGTGCGACAGGATCTTGGAGAGGAACTGCCGGCTGCGCTCCGAATGGCCGCTGCCGCCGCCGAAGAAATCGTCCTTGCTGCGGTCTTCGACGATGCTGCCCTGGTCCATGAAGATGACGCGATGCGCCACCTTGCGCGCGAAGCCCATCTCGTGCGTCACGCAGACCATGGTCATGCCTTCCTGCGCCAGTTCCACCATCACGTCCAGCACCTCGTTGACCATCTCCGGATCGAGCGCCGAGGTCGGCTCGTCGAACAGCATGCAGATCGGATCCATGGCCAGCGCGCGGGCGATCGCCACGCGCTGCTGCTGGCCGCCGGAGAGCTGGCCGGGGTACTTGGCCGCATGCGCCTTCAGGCCCACCCGCTCCAGATACTTCATGCCGTGCGCATGCGCCTGCTCCTTGCCGCGCGCGAGCACCTTGATCTGCGCCAGCGCCAGGTTGTCGGCGATGGACAGGTGCGGGAACAGCTCGAAATGCTGGAACACCATGCCCACCCGCGAGCGCAGCCTGGGCAGGTTGGTCGCGCGGTCGTTGACCTGGATGCCGTCCACCGTGATGCTGCCTTGCTGGATCGGCTCGAGCGCGTTGATGGTCTTGATCAGGGTCGACTTGCCCGAGCCGGACGGCCCGCAGACGACCACCACCTCGCCCTTGCCGATGGAGGCGCTGCAATCGGACAGCACCTTGAAGGAGCCATAGTATTTGGAGACGTTTTCCAGCCTGATCATGCCGCGACTTTCTTTCGGTAGCGCTTGACCATGAGCGACATGGAAAAGCAGATGATGAAATACACCGCGCCGGCCACGAACAGCAGTTCGATGATGCGGCCGTTGCGCTCGCCGATGCTGTAGGCGCGCCCGAAGAAATCGGCCAGCGCGCTGACATAGACCAGCGAAGTGTCCTGGAACAGCACGATGCCTTGCGTGAGCAGCAGCGGCACCATGTTGCGGAAGGCCTGCGGCAGCACCACCATGCCCATGGCCTGCGGATAGGTCAGGCCCAGCGCATAGGCGGCGGCGATCTGGCCGCGCGCCACGCTGTTGATGCCGGCGCGGATGATCTCGGCGTAGTAGGCGGCCTCGAACAGCGCGAACGCCACCAGCGCCGACGTCATGCGCAGGTCGTTGGCCGGCGACAGGCCGAACACCTTTTGCAGCAGCTGCGGCACGATCAGGAAGAACCACAGCAGCACCATCACCAGCGGGATGGACCGGAAGATGTTGACGTAGCCGGCGGCGAACCATTGCAGCGGCCGGTGGCGCGACAGCCGCATCATGGCCAGCAGCGTGCCCCACACCATGCCGAAGACGATCGCCACCAGCGTGATCTTCAGCGAAACCAGCATGCCCTCGCCCAGCACCTTGATGGCAGCGGGCGTGACGGCGCTGAAGTCGAATTCGTAGGCCATGGCGGTTCCCCTTATTTGCCGGCCATGCCGGGCAGGCTGGTCTTGTGTTCGAGCAGGCGCATGCCCGCCATGACGGTGATGTTGATCAGCATGTAGGCCAGCGTGACGGCGATGAAAGCCTCATACGGCTGCGCGGTGTAGTCCACCAGCTGGCGCCCCTGGGCGGCCAGTTCCAGCAGGCCGATGGTGGACGCCACGGCGGAGTTCTTGAAGATGTTGAGGAACTCGGACGTCAGCGGCGGCAGCACGATGCGCATGGCCATGGGCAGCAGCACCAGCCGATAGGTCTGGCCCAGCGTCAGGCCCAGGGCAAGCCCCGCGCCCCTCTGGCCGCGCGGCAGCGACTCGATGCCCGAGCGCACCTGCTCGCACACGCGCGCCGCGGTGAACATGCCCAGGCACAGCATGGCCATCAGGAACTGCTGCGCCATCGGCGGCATGGCCTTGACGGCGTCGCCGCCGGGCAGCAGCTCGGGCATGGCGAAATACCAGATGAAGATCTGCACCAGCAGCGGTACGTTGCGGAACAGTTCCACATAGCAGGCCGCAAGGCCCGACAGCACGCGATTGGGCAGTGTGCGCATGATGCCCAGCAGGATGCCCAGCAGCAGCGCGATGATCCACGACGCCAGGCCCAGCGCCACCGTCACGCCCAAGCCGGACAGCAGCCAGTCGAGGTAGGTCTGCCCGACGCTGGGCGCCTGCAGGAATACCGACCATTGCCATTGGTATGCCATGTTTGTTTCCTGTTCCTGTTTCCGTATCCGGAGCGGCCGCCTCAGGCCGCCGGCTCGGCGAAGGGCAGCTCGCCCTCGCCCTGCCCTTCGGCGCGCATGCCAAAGGTGTTCAAGGTCATCGCCACCAGCGCGTAGTAGCCCAGCAGCCCGACCAGGTTGACCACCACCGGCAGGCCGAACATCGCGCAGGCCTCGGCATAGGTCGCATCCGACACGCGCCGGTTGCGGTAGAGCTCGGTGGCGAAATGCCAGACCACATGCTCGTCGCGCTGCGCGAAGACGGGCGTGGCGCCCTGGCGGATCTGTTCGGCCACGTCGGCCGGCAAACCCGCGTCGATCGCGATGGGCAGGTGGATGTGCCACTCGGCCTGCGACTGCCAGGCGACGGCGGTCGCCAGGATCGCCAGCTCCGACAGCCGCAGCGGCAGGCCGGTGTCGTAGCGGCAGAACGCGCCCAGCGTCTGCGCCAGCTCGCCCAGCCGCGGGCTGTGGATCCAGGCCACGAAGGGTCCGTTGAGGTTCTTGCGCGGCCCGGCCAGGATGGCGTCGAGCATGGCGGTCTGGTCGGGCGTCATCTGCTCGCGGGTGATGGCGGGCAAGCGGCTGGGCTGGGTCATTGCACTCTCCTGGACGATGTCAAAGCGACAGTGTCGCTCAATCCATGGGCTTGTCGCTGGGCGCGGCGTACAGCTTGGACACCGTCTCCGACATCGGGAAGTTGAAGCTCACGTTCTTGGGCGGAATCGGGAAGGTGAACCACTTGGCGTAGATCTTCCGGATCTCGCCGCTCTTCATCAGGCCGGACAGGGTATCGTCGACCAGTTGCTTGAACTGCGGGTCATCCTTGCGCACCATGAAGGCGTAGGGCTCGGCGCCGAACGGGTTGCCGGTCAGCACCCAGTCGTTGGGCTTTTGCGCGGTGGTGCGCGCGCCGGCCAGCAGCACGTCGTCCATCACGTAGGCGGCCACGCGGCCCGACTGCAGGATCAGGAACGCCTCGCCGTAGTCCTTGGCGCTCTGGATCTGCATGTTCATCTTGCGATGTTCGTTCAGGTTGCGCAGCAGCTGCTCGGAGGTGGTGCCGGCATTGGTCACCACGGCCTTGCCTGCCAGGTCGGGGAAGTCCTTGATGCCGCTGTCGCGCTTGGTCAGGATGCGGCTGCTGGCGACGAAGAAGTTGGTGGCGAAGGACACCTGTTGCCAGCGATTCTTCAGGTTGCTGGTGACGCCGCACTCGAGGTCGATGGTGCCGTTCTGCAGCAGCGGCGTGCGGTTCTGCGAGGTCACGGGGACCATGCGCACTTCCAGTTTCGGCGTGCCCAGTTTCGCCTTCACGGCGTCGATCACCTTGTTGCACAGGTCCTGCGAATAGCCGATCACCTGCTGGTTCTCGTCGTAGTAGGAGAACGGAATGGAGCTGGTGCGGTGGCCGATGGCGATCAGGTTGGCATCCTTGATCTTGCCCAGCGTCGCGCCCAGCGCGGGATCGGCGGCGCGCGCCTGCATCGGCAGTGCGGCCAACAGTACGGACAGCATGGCGGCCGGTGCGGCCAGGCGTTTGATTGCTTGCATCGTTTACCCCTCCCTTGAAAATTCGGAACTGCGGATCTGTGCCTGCGGATCAGGCCACGGCGGCCGATACCGCCTCGGCCAGGCGCCCGACGATGTCGGCAATGTCTTGCTGCGTGGCGATGAACGGCGGCGCCAGCAGGATGTGGTCGCCATTGCGGCCGTCGATGGTGCCGCCCATCGGATACACCAACAGGCCGCGCTTCATGGCCTCGGCCTTGACGCGGGCATGGGTGCGCAGCGCCGGATCGAGCGGCGCCTTGCTCGCGCGGTCGGCCACCAGCTCGACGCCGACGAACAGCCCGCGGCCGCGGATGTCGCCCACATTGGCGTGCTGCGCAAACACCTCGCGCAACCCGGCGCGCAACTGCTCGCCGCGATCGCGCACATTGGCCAGCAGGTTTTCGTCGCGGATGGTTTCCTGCACGGCGATCGCGGCGGCGCAGGCGGTGGCGTGGCCGATGTAGGTATGACCGTGCTGGAAGAAACCGGAGCCCTGCACCACCGCCTCATAGATGCGGTCGCTGCAGATCATCGCGCCGATGGCCTGGTAGCCGGCACCCAGCCCCTTGGCGATGGCGACGATGTCGGGGACGATGCCGTCTTCCTCGCAGGCGAACAGGTAACCGGTGCGGCCCATGCCGGACATCACCTCGTCCAGGATCAGCAGCACGCCGTACTTGTCGCACACCGCGCGCATCTTGCGGAAGTAGCCGGCCACCGGCGGCACCGCGCCGGCGGTGGCGCCCACCACGGTCTCGGCCACGAAGGCGGCGACGGCATCGGCGCCCAGCGAAAGAATCTTCTGCTCCAGCTCGTCGGCCAGGCGCTGCACGTACTGCGCGTCGCTCTCGCCGTCATGGCGCTCGCGGTAGGCGTAGCACGGCGAGACGTGATGCGCCTCGATCAGCAGCGGCATGAACATCTCGCGACGCCAGGCGTTGCCGCCGATGGCCAGCGCCCCCAGCGTGTTGCCGTGGTAGCTCTGGCGACGCGCGATGAAGTACCTGCGCTGCGGCTGGCCGGTCTCGACGTGGTACTGGCGCGCCAGCTTGAGCGCCGCCTCCACCGCCTCCGAACCGCCGGAGAGGAAATAGACATGGTTCAGCGAACCCGGCGCGGCCTCGGCCAGCATCGCGGCCAGCTTCTCGGCCGGCTCGGTGGTGAAGAAAGAGGTGTGCGCATAGGCCAGCTGGCCGACCTGCGCCTTGATCGCCTCGACCACGCGCGGGTGGCCATGCCCCAGGCAGGAGACGGCGGCGCCGCCGGAGGCGTCGATATAGCGCTTGCCCTCGTGGTCGATCAGCGCCATGCCTTCGCCGGCCACGGCGACCGGGAGCTTGCTGCGGGGATTGCGATGAAATACGTGCGTCATGACGGCTGCCCTTCCTGGCGTGTGCGCAACGATAGGTGCATTCTTCAAATCACAATGCAACACTCGTTGCAGAATCAACTTGAGGCGCAATATAAATGAACGAAGCCGGCCATGCAACATATGTTGCAAATAAATTTAATAGTGATTTATTTGGTGCAATTGCAGCATTCTTTCGGTGCACGAAAGACGCGGGAGGCACACCGATGGCGCACCGCCGCCGGTGCCGCCATGCAGCATGGAAAGACGCGGGCGCAGGCTCGCCCGGAAAGATCAGGAGAAAATCAGGATGAAATCAGAAAAATGACGAGACCGATTGCTAACGGCTCACATAGGCGCCGGTGCGGTGCAGCGCCTCTTCCGCCAGCTCCAGGCGTTTGACGGCGTTCTCGTCGTCGATCGAGATGACCAGCTCGATGAGGCTTTCCGCCACCGCCGTGGCGGCCGCCATCGAGGGGAAGAAGGACGGGCTTTCATGCGTGAACAACAGGCAATGGTCGGCCTTCAACGCGATCGGCGCCACCGCGCTGTCGGTCAGCGCGATCAGTTTGGCGCCGGCATCCTTGGCGGCCTCGGCCACCCGCACCGCCTCCGCCGAATAGGGCGCGAAGCTGATGACCACCACCGCGTCCTGCGGGGCGAAGGCGCGCAGCTCGAGGTCGATCGATCCCTCGCTGCCGCGCACCAGCGACACCGAGGTGCGGAACAAGCGGTACAGGTAATGCAGCAGGAAGGAAATCGAGAACGCCGCGCGGAAACCCGCGATGTGCACATGGCGCGCCTTGGCCAGCGCGCGCGCCGCGGCCAGCATGCGGTCGGCGCTCTTGGGTTCGGAGGCATCGAGATTGGCGCGCTGGGCGGTGAAGAGCTCGGCCACCAGCTTGTCGCTGTTGCTACGGCGAACGATGTTCTTGGCCTTGAAGGCGTAGGCCTTGGGATCGCCCGCCAGGCGTTCCACGAACAGCGCGCGCAGCTCGGCCCAGCCGGCAAAGCCTAAGTATTGCGCCAGCCGCACGAACGTCGAGGGCTGCACCTGCGCCTTCTGCGACAGCGCACGCATGGTCGAGACCGCGACCTCGCCCGGGTTGTCCAGCAGGAAGGCGGCGCCGGCCTGGAACTGCGGCCGCATGTCGGTGAAGCGCTCGCGGATCGAAGCTTCCAGTTCGCTGAAGCTTTGCGGCGGATGGGTTGCGTTGTTCATGGTGGTAGGCGCGGTGCGGATGAAAACCGAGCGATGGTAGCAAACAATTCGCAGCGGCTCGCAACATTTGTTGCGGCATTTCAGAAAGTGTTCCGCGGCTTGCGAATCGGGCTCCTGCGTTGCCGCGTCAGCCATTCGTCAGCGCCTTGTCAGGGGCCGTTCGGAACGCTTCGTCTCGTCTTTATTAAAATGCGAGCAGGCAGTAGATAAAAAACCACAGCGGCACGACGGATTTTGCAAATCCCGCCGCCCTTCGCGGATCGAAAAACAGCTCGTCATACCAGCTGCGACACCGATTTCCCCAGTAAGAACGACCGTTCTCTTCCTTGTCATCGCGCCAAGCGGGAACGGATTCTCCTGCGTTGCGAATATTTCCCTGGGGATTTCAGGATTTCTCCGATGTCTGCGCGCGAAATGACGCTCTACAGTCATTTCCAAAGGGGGATCCAAGATGAACAAGAAGGTCTTTGCAGTGGTCGTGGTGTCGGCGGTCGTTTTCACCCAGGTCAACTGGTGCGGCGCGCTGCTTGCGGCGACGTCGGGCGCGCTCGCCATCTCGGTGACGGTCGCCGAGAAATGCCGTGTCGATTTTTCGGAGGGCAGCGCCGACTTCTTCCAGGTCTGTTCGGCGGTGCCGGGCGTGGCCAATGAGCGCTCGCAGAATGTGCTGGGCGCGGCGATCGCGGTGGAGCCGGGGGCCGACCCCTACTTCCTCGACCGCAATCCGGACAACCCGGCGCAGGAAGCGGCGGCGGCTCCCGGCAGCGCGGCCGCCACCGGCGTGCCGGCGCCGCAGAACGCCCGCAAGGGCCCGAAAGTGGTGGTGATCAACTACTGATCAAGCCGCGCCCACCGCCACGCGGCGTCGTTCCTGGCGTTGCAGGTAGTGGTTGGGCGTGGTCTGCAGCGCCTTGCGGAACATGTTGGAAAACGCGCTCTGGCTCTTGTAGCCGAGCGCCTGCGCCACCACGCCGACCGGCTCGCCGTTGGCCAGCCGCACCAGCGCTTCGCTCAGGTGCACCTGCTGCACCCAGTGGCGGAACTGCAGCCCGGTCTCCTTCGGAAACAGCCTGATCACCGTGCGCACGCTGGCCCCGCCCAGCCCGGCCCAGTCGGCCAGCGCAAACTGGCGGCCGGGATCGTCCAGGATCGCTTCACAGATCGCCACCAGCCGGCGGTCGCGCGGCCACGGTATTTCCACCGGGATGGCCGGCGCGCGCGACAGCTCCGACATGATCAGCTCGGCCACATGGCCGCCGCGGCTGTCGGGACGATAGTCGTTCGACTCGGCCAGCAGCGCCAGGATCAGCTCGCGCAGCAGCACCGACACTTCCAGCAGGCGGCAGCGCTCGCCGATGCCCCGTCCCTCCTCTTCGCCGATGTACAGCGTGCGCATGCTGACGTTGCTCAGCATGCGGATCTCGTGTTCCACGAACGGCGGCACCCACAGCGCCCGCTGCGGCGGCACCAGCCAGACGCCCTGGGGCGTGCGCACCTGCATCACGCCGTCCACCGCGTACAGCAGCTGGCCGCGCCGGTGCGAGTGCGAGGTGAGCAGGTCGCGGTAGCGCAGCTCGCGCGCGAAGGCCACCACGGCGCAGCCGGCGCTCTGCAATGCCGCCACTTCACGGCTGGGGCTGACCTTGCGGATGGCGGCGACTGGCATTTAATCGGCAATAAGTGTCATAAGCAGGAATAGATGCCAATGATACGCTTCGTCCATCTTCACCGCACGCCCACATCCGCCATGACAAGCACCACTGAACACACCGCGCCGGCCCAGGCCCCGAGCCCCGCCGGCGCCGACGCAACAACAGCCACCTCTTCCGCCCAGCCGCTGGTGATGAGCATCATCCTGGCCTGCGGCGGCGCGCACCTGATCAACGACATGATCCAGGCGCTGCTGCCCTCCATCTACCCGATGCTCAAGACCGGTTACGGCCTGTCCTTCACCCAGGTCGGCCTGATCACGCTGACCTTCCAGGTCACCGCCTCGCTGCTGCAGCCTTGGATCGGCATGTACACCGACCGCCATCCCAAACCCTGGCTGCTGCCCAGCGGCGCCGTGGCCACGCTGATCGGCATCGTGCTGCTGTCCATGGCCGGCAGCTTCGGCGCCTTCCTGCTGGCGGCGGCGCTGATCGGCATCGGTTCCTCCACCTTCCACCCGGAAGCCTCGCGCATCGCGCGCATGGCCTCGGGCGGGCGCTTCGGACTGGCGCAGTCGACCTTCCAGGTCGGCGGCAACGCCGGCTCGGCCTTCGGCCCGCTGCTGGCGGCGGCCATCGTGGTGCCCTACGGCCAGGGCAACGTCGCCTGGTTCGTGCTGCTGGCGGTGCTGGCCATCGTGGTGCTGTCGCGCGTGGCGGGCTGGTACCGCGGCCACCTCGCCGCCACCAAGGGCCGCGCCAAGGCGCGCGCTTCGCACCAGCTGCCGGCGTCCACCGTGCGCCGCGCGCTGGTGGTGCTGGCGCTGCTGGTGTTTTCCAAGTACTTCTACATGGCCAGCTTCACCAGCTACTTCACCTTCTACCTGATCGACCGCTTCCACATGTCGGTGGCCAGCTCGCAGATCTACCTGTTCCTGTTCCTGGGCGCGGTGGCGGTGGGCACTTTCGTCGGCGGCCCCATCGGCGACAGGATCGGTCGCAAGCTGGTGATCTGGATCTCCATCCTCGGCGCGGCGCCGTTCGCCCTGCTGCTGCCGCATGCCGACCTGTTCTGGACCGGCGTGCTGTCGGTGGTGATCGGGCTGGTGATCGCCTCGGCCTTCTCGGCCATCGTGGTGTATGCGCAGGAGCTGGTGCCGGGCAAGGTCGGCATGATCGCCGGCGTGTTCTTCGGCCTGATGTTCGGCTTCGGCGGCATCGGCGCGGCGCTGCTGGGCCACCTGGCCGACCTGTACGGCATCGCCTGGGTCTACGGCTTGTGCGCCTTCCTGCCGCTGGCCGGTTTGCTGACGGTGTTCCTGCCGGACCTGAAGGAAGGCCGCGCCTGAAGCATGCGCGGCAATGAAAAAGGGCAGCCTCGGCTGCCCTTTTTGCTGTGCGCCGGCGCCGCTCAGTGCGAACGGACCTCGAGGGTGGCGCTGCGCGCGCGCGCTTCGCTCAGGCGGAACAGCGCCACGATGTCGGCCAGGCGGCCGGCCTGCTCCTGCAGCGACTGGGCGCCGGCGGCGGCCTGTTCCACCAGCGCGGCGTTCTGCTGGGTGGCCTGGTCCATGTGCGCCACGGCGTCGTTGGTCTGGTTGATGCCCTGGCTCTGCTCGCGGCTGGCCGCGGTGATCTCGGCCACCACGTCGCTGACCTTCTGCACGCTCTCCACCACGCTGCGAATGGTGGCGCCGGCCTCCGCCACGCTCTGCTCGCCCTCGCGCACCTGGCCGACCGAGTCGGTGATGAGCACCTTGATCTCCTTGGCGGCGGTGGCCGAACGCTGCGCCAGCGAACGCACCTCGGACGCCACCACCGCGAAGCCGCGGCCTTGCTCGCCGGCGCGCGCGGCTTCCACCGCGGCGTTCAGGGCCAGGATGTTGGTCTGGAAGGCGATGCCGTCGATCACGCTGATGATGTCGACGATCTTCTGCGACGAGGCGTTGATGGCGGTCATGGTTTCCACCACCTGCTCCACCATGGCGCCGCCGCGGCCGGCGATCTCGGACGCCGACTTCGAGAGCTGGTTGGCCTGCAGCGCGTTGTCGGCGTTGTGGCGCACGCTGGAGGTCAGCTCCTCCATGGCGGCGGCGGTTTCTTCCAGCGAACTGGCCTGCGCTTCGGTGCGCTGCGACAGGTCCATGTTGCCGCTGGCGATATCGCGCGAGGCGGAATGGATGGTATGGCTGGCGTCGCGGATGTCGATCATCACGCCTTCGATCTTGTCGACGAAGCGGTTGAAGGCGGCGCCGATGCGCGCCAGTTCGTCCTGGCCGGCGGTGTCGAGGCGACGGGTCAGGTCGCCGTCGCCGTCGGCGATCTCTTCCAGCGCGCCCTGCACCAGCGACAGGCGGCGCAGCGCCTGCGACAGCAGCGCGCCCAGCGCCAGCGCGGCCAGCACCGCCACCAGCGCGGCCGTGACGGCCGACGTGCCCAGCAAGGCGGTCAGCGGCGCCGAGGCGTCGGCGCGGTCCAGCGCCACCACCAGCATCCAGTCGGTGCCGGCCACCTTGGCCGAGAACAGCATCTTGTCCTGGCCGCCCAGCCTGACGTCCTGGTGGCCGCCGGCGGCCGCGGCAGAAGCCAGCGACTGCGCGCTGATGGCGGGGTCGAGGTCGGCCAGCGGCTTCAGGCGCAGCTTGTCGTCGGGATGGGCGATCACCTTGCCGCTGCTGTCGGCCAGGAAGGCGTAGCTGTTGGGCGTGGGCTTGATGGCCACCACGTTGTTGACCACGGTGTCGAGCAGCACATCGGCTGCCGCCACCGCGCCCACCTTGCCGTCGATGCTGACGGCCTCGGCGAAGGTCACCAGCAGCCTGCCGGTGCTGGCGCTGGTATAGGGCGCGGTCACCACCGGGCCCGTGGTGCCGGCCGCCTGCTTGTACCAGGGGCGCTGCGTGGGATCGTAGTCGGCGGCGCGCTTGCGCTCCTGCGAGAACACCGCGTGCTTGTCTTCATAGCCGACATAGGCCAGGTCGAACCCGCCGGCCTGCTCGGCCGCCTTCACGAAGAGCAGCGGTTCGGGCACGGGCGCGGCCTGCTTGATGGAGGCGACCACCAGTTTCTTGGAGGCCACCCATTCAGCGATGGTGGCGGCCTGGCTCTGCGCCAGCTGGGCGGTCTGGCTGTCCAGCGCGGCCATGGTGCGCGAGCGCGTGGTCAGGAAGTTGGCGACGACGATGGCCAGCATCGCGAGCACGACGATGCCGGCGCAGATGGCGATGAGCCGGGTACGCAGGGATGAGAATTTCATAGGATTTCCACTAAGGCGGACCGCCTGCGGGTGCGCCGGAATGCCGGACGGCCGCGAGCGGGTAAGTCGATCTTGCTGTTGAGCCGGATGCCCGGCGTGAGACTAATGGGGATTTATGACTGGGACGTTACGGCAGAGCTCCGGTATGGAAAAAGAGGCAGCGCGACGACAGACCGGCGGCCTCGGCGTGGGCGCACAACCGCGCCTGCCGGGCCGCACCGCCGCCATCGCCCGGCCCTTCCCCCGTGTGTCGATACGTGTACGTGTTGTTCCGTTAGCGTACCAGCGGCCGTTCAGGAAATTTTGAAGACACTGAAAATATTCCCGCAGGCTGATGCCGCCGCGCTACATGTCCTCGCGGCAACATTATTTTCAGCAACTTAAGTCTGGCTTAATTTTCGCGGCATACAGTGGCGTCACTGGGGTCTCCTCTTTCCCCCTTGTCCGCCGCGACGACATCCGGCGGGCATCTTTTCCGGCCCGCCTGCCAATCGCGGGCCGTTTTTTTATTGCCGCCGCTCCTGCTCCGGCAGGCCATGGCGCTTGTGCAGGCCCAGCCGCTGGGCGCGATAAATGCCGGTGTGCCCCGAGAACAGATAGGCCACGACGCAGGCCAGCGCCGCGAACGGCCCGATGTCCGCGCCGAACAGTTCGATCGCCATCACGGTCGACGCCAGCGGCGTGTTGGCGGCGCCGGCGAACACCGCCACGAAGCCCAGCGCCGCCAGCAGCGGAAACGGCAGGTGCAGCAGCGGCGCCAGCGCGTTGCCCAGGGTGGCGCCGATATAGAACAGCGGGGTCACCTCGCCGCCCTTGAAGCCGGTTCCCAGCGAAGCCACCGTGAATGCGCCCTTGGCGAGGAAATCCCAGGGCGTCAGCGGCTGCCGGAACGCGTCCACGATGACGTCGATGCCCAGTCCGATGTAGCGGTGCGTGCCGCAGGCCCATACCGCGACGGCCACCACCACGCCGCCGATGGCCGGGCGCAGCGGCGCATAGGCGACGTGCTTCTTCATGAACGCCGACAGCGCGTGCGTGCTGCGCGCAAAGGCCATGCCGACCAGTCCGAACAGCGCGCCCGCGGCGATCACCGCCGCCGCGCTCCACAGCGCCACCGGGGCCGAGGCCGTCATCGCGTAGTGGGTATGGTGCACGCCCCAGGCCAGGCCGACCTGGTCGGCGGCGATGGCGGCGACGAAGCAGGGAAAGATCGCGTCATAGCGCATGCGGCCGATGGCCAGCACTTCCAGGCCGAAGATCGCGCCCGCCATCGGCGTGCCGAACACCGAGGAAAACCCGGCGCTGATGCCTGCCATCAACAGGATGCGGCGGTCTTCGTGGCGCAGCCGGAACACGTGGGTGAGCTGGTCGGCCAGCGCCCCGCCCATCTGCACCGCGGTGCCTTCGCGGCCGACCGAGGCGCCAAAGAGGTGCGACACCACCGTCCCCAGCAGCACCAGCGGCGCCATGCGCAGCGGCACCACCTTGGAGGGATCGTGGATCTCGTCGATCAGCAGGTTGTTGCCGGCCTCCACCGACTTGCCGGTATGCAGGTAGATCCAGCCGACCGCGAAGCCGGCCGCCGGCAGCAGCCACAGCAGCCAGGGATGGGCCTCGCGGGTGCGCGTGGCGAGGTCGAGCGAGAGCAGGAAGAAAGCCGAGGCGCTGCCGGCCAGGAAGGCCACCAGCGAGGCGATAAGGCACCATTTGCCGACGTAGGGCAGCAGGCGCAGCGGTTCGGGGAGCTTGGAAATGTTCATGGTGCAGGCGTTAGTGGTGAAACCAGCCTGGCCGACAGGAACGGAGGATGCTTCAGGCGCGCGCCTACAGTCCCCGGTGGTCCAGGTATCCGTAGGCATCATCAGCCCCGGCGGATGCCGGCGGCGGTTCGGGGAGGAATGCCATCTCCGGCGCGCATGGTAGCAAGTTTCCCCGGCCGCCGCAATCGCCCGGCCGGCGCGGTCTGCCGCCGGCCTCCCGGCCTGTCGCGCGATGGCCTCGCCCGTTCCATTCCGGGCTGCCATATGAGATGATTGGCGCGCGGCAATCTCGAGGAAGGGACCGCTCGCATTTCCCCTCTTGGCACGATAAAGAACCGATACACCTTTTCCTCCGGCGCGCCGAAGGAAAGAAGCACAGACATGCTGAAGAAAATAAAAGTCGAGGAACTGGTCCTCGGGATGTATTTCGCCGGCTTCGACGATGCCGCGTGGATGAACCACCCGTTCTGGAAAAACAAGTTCCTCATCAAGAGCACCAATGAACTGAAGCAGGCCCGCGACAGCGGCATCGCCCTGTGCTGGATCGACACCTCCAAAGGCAAGGACGTCGCCGCCGGCGCGCCGCAAGAGCCTGAAGAAGCGCAGGCCGCGCCGGAGCCCGAACCGGTGGCAGCACCCAGGCCGGCGCTGGACCCCACGCTGATGGACGCGCAGGCGCTGCGCGAGACCGCCAAGAAGGCGACCCAGGCCATGTTCGCCGAAGTGCGCATGGGCAAGGTGCTGGACATGGACCGCTGCGTGTCGGTAGTCGAAGACATCGCCAGCTCGGTGCTGCAAAGCCCGAACGCGCTGCTCTCGGTGGTGCGCCTGAAGCTGGCCGACGAATACACCTACCTGCACTCGGTGGCGGTGTGCGCGCTGATGGTGGCGCTGGGCCGCACCCTGGGCATGGACGAGACCGCCTGCCGCGAAGCCGGCCTGGGCGGCTTCCTGCACGACATCGGCAAGGCCTTCATCCCGCATGAGATCCTCAACAAGCCGGGCCGCCTGACCGAAGAAGAATTCACCATCGTGCGCAAGCACCCGGAGCTGGGCTACAAATACCTGAGCCAGGATCCCAACGTGCCCGACTACGCGCGCGACGTCTGCCTGCACCACCACGAAAAGATCGACGGCAACGGCTATCCCGAAGGACAGCGCGGCGGCACCATCACGCTGTACGCGCGCATGGCCGCGATCTGCGACGTGTACGACGCGCTCACCTCCGACCGCCCCTACAAGCACGGCTGGGATCCGGCCGAGGCGATCTCCACCATGGCCTCCTGGACCGGACATTTCGACCGCGCGATGTTCCTGGCCTTCGTCAAGACGCTGGGCATCTATCCGGTGGGCTCCATCGTCAAGCTGGAGTCGGGCCGTTCGGGTTTCGTGATCCGGCAGAACGACAAGGACCTGACGCGCCCGGTGCTCAAGGTGTTCCGCTACAACGACAACATGGAAGTCAGCGACACCGAGATCCTGGACCTGCTGGCCACGCCCGAGGCTGACAGCATCGTCGCGCGCGGCGGCGAGGAGTGGGCGCGGGTCAGCCATCTCGACTCGATGCACCTGCTGAGCACACGCGCACCGTCCTGAGGCGCCGTCGCCGCACAAGAAAAAAGCCCGCTCGATGCGGGCTTTTTTCTTTTTCCACGATACCAATGTCACCGGATCCGTATCTCGACAAAACGGTTGCGCGGCTCCGGCACACCCTTCTTCTGCGGCACGCGCGGCTCGCGCGCGCCCTTGCCGGCCACCTCGATACTCAGGGGTTCGATCTTGGCGCGGATCAGTTCGCGCTCGACCAGGCGCGCGCGGCGCACCGACAACGTCTCGTTGACGGCGGCGCTGCCGATGTCGTCGGCGTGGCCGACCAGGATGAATTCACCGGCGGGGAATTTGCGGAATTCCTCGATGGCCTGCTCCAGCAGCTTGCGCGAATCCGGCGTGAGGCGATCGCTGCCCAGCTCGAACAACAGGTCGTAGCTGCGCGGACGCTGCGGCAGGTTCTGCAGCAAGGGGGAATAGCGCGCCTGCACGTCGCCTTCGTTCAGGGTGGCGGTCTTGCCGGCCTTGCCGCCGGCGGTCTCAACCGAGGCGTAGGGTTGCGCCAGCGCGGTCTCGCCGGAAGCGGTCTTGACCACGATGCTGCTGGACGAACCGTCAGGCTGCGGCAGCAGCACGAAGCGCTCCTTGGGACCGGCGCAACCGGCCAGCGCGAGCAGGGCGATGCAGAGGGCGAGCAGCTTATTCATCGGCCACCTCCACGATGAAGTCGGTGCCGCGAATGCCGATGGTGGCCGTCGGCGTGGCCACCTGCTGGCGATCCGGCGCGTGCTTGCCAATCAGCCCGGAGACGTAGCGCAAGGTGCCCTTGGCCACGCGCACGGCGACGTTGCCTTCGCCGGAACTCTCGTTGTACTTGAAGTCTTCCAGCACGAAGCTGGTCTTGGGTCCGAGCGACATCAGCGTGTCGTCGCGCAGCGTGATGCCGGCGGCGGCATCGGCCGCGGTCACGACCCGGTCGCCCGGATACAGCTTGTCGCCCACCTGCGCGGCGAGCTTCTGCTCCTGGCGCTGCACCTGGACGTCACCGCGCACCACCTTGACGATGCCGGCCTGCGATCGGTCGGTGGGCTTGTCGCCGCCCTTGTCCGGCGTCTGCGCCCAGGCGGCGCCAAGCCACATCGATGCCAGCGCCGCGGCGGCAACGGCTGAACGCCGCGGCCCTTGCGAAACAGTCCCCCGCTTCATGAGTGATCCCCTTGTGGTGGTTGCAATCGTTTTGCTTCGGGGACGCAAGCACGTCACATGCCATGGTCGCCGCAGCAGCGATTATAGGCAAATTCCACCTGGAAACTCATTGCCGGCGAACAATCTCGCGCCTCACACCACGCCGAAGGCGGCGGTGAAGGAGCGGGCGCAGGCCTCGTGCGCGCAGGCGGCCGCGTCGCCGTCGTAGGAGGCCACAAAAGTGGTGGCGGCCTCGAACAGGTCGCCGAACATTTGCACGAATGCGAGGGCCAGGTCTTCCATCTCGTTCTCCTTGGGTTACAGCCCGGCGCGCGATCTGCGTTCCGGCTTGAGAACCATGATGGACTTGCAACATTGCCTTTTCATTACAGACCGGCGCGCCGCGATGTCAATTGAAACAATCGGACCATCGCGGCCGCCGGCGCTTCGGCCCCCGACCATCGTCAAACGCCCTCAATCGACCTCAATCGAGTCAGGCGCCCTCGCCCGCCCTGACCTGCCTGATCGCCGTCTCCCAGCCCTGCATCTTCGCCGCCGCCTCGTCGCGGCCGATGGTCGGCAGGAAGGTGCGCTCCATGCGCCATTGCCCGGACAGCTCGGACAGCCCGCCGTACACGCCGGTGGCCAGCCCCGCCAGGTAGGCGGCGCCCAGCGCGGTGGTTTCGGTGACCTGCGGACGGATCACCGGAATGCCCAGCAGGTCCGCCTGGAACTGCAGCAGCAGGTTGTTGGCCGCCGCGCCGCCGTCCACGCGCAGCTCGGTGATGGGCGACACCGCGTCGCGCACCATGGCGTTCAACAGCGCGGTGCTCTGGAAGGCGATCGATTCCAGCGCCGCGCGCGCGATGTGCGCCACCGTGCTGCCGCGGCTTAAGCCCACGATCGCGCCCTTGGCCGACGGATTCCAGTACGGCGCGCCCAGCCCGGTGAAGGACGGCACGAACACCACGCCGCCCGAGTCGTCCACCGTCGCGGCCAGGCCCTCGACGTCGGTGGACGTCTTGATCGCCTTCAGGCCGTCGCGCAGCCACTGCACCACGGCGCCGCCGATGAAGACGCTGCCCTCCAGCGCGTATTGCTTGCGCTGGTCGGCCTGGCAGGCGGCCGTGCTGATCAGGCCGTTGCGCGAAGTCGCGCACTGGTCGCCGGTATGCAGCAGCATGAAGCAACCGGTGCCGTAGGTGTTCTTGGCCATGCCGGGCGCAAAGCAGGCCTGCCCGAACAGCGCCGACTGCTGGTCGCCGGCGATGCCGGCGATCTTCACCGCCGCGCCCAGGTGCTGGGCGTCGACCTCGCCGTAGATGTGGGAGGAGGCGTGCACTTCGGGCAGCATCGAGCGCGGGATGTCCAGCCACGTCAGCAGCTCCTCGTCCCAGCGCCCGGTGTGGATGTTCCAGAGCATCGTGCGCGAGGCGTTGGATACATCGGAGACATGCAGGCGGCCGCCGGTCAGGTTCCAGATCAGCCAGGCGTCCACCGTGCCGAACAGCAGCTCGCCGCGTTGCGCGCGCTCGCGCAGGCCCGGCACGTTGTCGAGTATCCAGCGCAGTTTGGTGCCGGAGAAATACGGGTCGAGCACCAGCCCGGTCTTGGCCTGGATGGCCTCGCCCAGGCCGCGCTCGCGCAAGCGCGCGCACACCGTTTCGGCGCGCCGGTCCTGCCAGACCACGGCGTTGTACACCGGGCGGCCGCTGGCGCGTTCCCACACCACCGTGGTCTCGCGCTGGTTGGTGATGCCCAGCGCGGCCAGTTCGCCGGCCTTGATGCCGCTTTGCTCCAGCACCCGGCGCGCGGTCTGCAGCTGGCTGTTCCACAGCTCCAGCGGATCGTGTTCGACCCAGCCCGGCTGCGGGAAGATCTGCGGGAACTCCTGCTGGGCGGTCGCCACGATGGCGCCGCTTTCGTCGAAGATGATGCTGCGGGAACTGGAGGTTCCCTGGTCGAGGGCGAGCAGATATGCCATGAGATCCCTTACTGAATTCGTCGCCGCCGCTTGTTTCGCACAAGCTGCGGCGGATAAAAAAGACGCCATCCCGACCTTCGCCGGAATGACGTCCTGGCCAGCTGTCAGGCTTGAATCAGCCGATCAGCGTACGCGGCCGTCCTTCCAGGCCTGCAGCAGCTTGTCGTAGGCGATGGTCTCGCCCTTGGGCTTTTCGTTGGCCAGCTTGGTCCACGGCGCGCCCTTGTCGGACATCCAGCTGGCCGGATCCTTCTTCGGGTTCAGCTTGGGGGCGCACTGCTTCATGCCGGCGCGCTGCAGGCGCGCCATGATGCCGTCCATCTCGTCGGCCAGGTTGTCCATCGCGCCTTGCGGGGTCTTCTCGCCGGAGATCGCCGCGGAGATGTTCTTCCACCACAGCTGCGCCATCTTCGGATAGTCGGGCACGTTGTTGCCGGTCGGCGTCCATGCCACGCGCGCCGGGCTGCGGTAGAACTCGATCAGGCCGCCGTACTTGGCCGCGTTCTTGGTGAAGTACTCCGAGCGGATGTCGGAATCGCGGATGAAGGTCACGCCCACGATGGACTTCTTCAGCGACACGGTCTTGGAGGTGGTGAACTGCGCGTACAGCCAGGCGGCGGCCATCTGGTCAGGCGGCGTGCTCTTCAGGAAGGTCCACGAGCCGACGTCCTGGTAACCGTTCTGCATGCCGTCCTTCCAGTACGGGCCGTGCGGGCCGGGCGCCATGCGCCACTTGGGCGAGCCGTCGGTGTTGACCACCGGCAGGCCCTGCTTGGTCATGCCGGCGGTGAAGGCGCTGTACCAGAAGATCTGCTGCGCGATATGGCCCTGGGCGGGCACAGGGCCGGCTTCGGAGAAGGTCATGCCCAGCGCTTCGGGCGGTGCGTACTTCTTCATCCAGTCCAGGTACTTGGTCAGCGCGTAGACCGCGGCCGGCGAGTTGGTGGCGCCGCCGCGCGCCATCGAGGCGCCGACCGGGGTGCACTTGTCGTCTGCCACGCGGATGCCCCACTCGTCCACCGGCAGGCCGTTGGGCAGGCCCTTGTCGGCGGCGCCGGCCATCGACAGCCAGGCGTCGGTGAAGCGCCAGCCCAGCGACGGATCCTTCTTGCCGTAGTCCATGTGGCCGTAGATCTTCTTGCCGTCCAGTTCCTTCACGTCGTTGGTGAAGAAGGCGGCGATGTCTTCATACGCGGACCAGTTCTGCGGCACGCCGAGGTCATAGCCGTACTTGGCCTTGAACTTGTCCTGCAGGTCCTTGCGCGCGAACCAGTCGGCGCGGAACCAGTACAGGTTGGCGAACTGCTGGTCGGGCAGCTGGTATAGCTTGCCGTCGGGGGCGGTGGTGAAGCTGGTGCCGATGAAATCCTTCAGGTCCAAGCCGGGGTTGGTGTATTCGCGGCCGGGGCCGGCCATGTAGTCGGTCAGCACCACGGTCTGGCCGTTGCGGTAGTGGGTGCCGATCAGGTCGGAGTCGTTGACCCAGCCGTCGTAGATGGACTTGCCCGACTGCAGCGAGGTCTGCATCTTCTCGACCACGTCGCCTTCCTGGATCACGTCGTGGATGACCTTGATGCCGGTGATCTCTTCGAAGGCCTTGGCCAATGTCTTGGATTCGTAGGCGTGGGTATCCAGCGTTTCGGACACCACATGGATTTCCTTGACGCCCTTGGCCTTCAGCTTGGCGGCGGTATCGATGAACCATTGCATCTCATCGACCTGTTGCTTGCGCGACAGGGTGCTGGGCTGGAACTCCGCGTCGACCCATTTCTCGGCGGCCTTGGTATCGGCCCAGACATTGCCGGCGATGCCGGCCATCGCCAGCGCAGCCGTCAGCACAGTTAGTTTGAATTTCTGCATCATGTCTCCTCGTCACCTTCCCAAAGATGGCCGCGCCGGGGTGGGAAGGACATTCCCCGGGACGTTGTTTCATTCCGGCCTTGTGGAAGACCGGAAATCAAATACGGCAAAGCCTCAGCCCTTGCGCATGATCAGCAGCAGGGCCACGAAGCCGATGGCGGCCGCGTACCACTGGTCGAGGTCGGTCAGGCCGACCCAGGCCAGGTTGATGTAAGCCGCGCACAGCAAGCCGATGAACAGGCGGTCGCCGCGGGTGGTGCGCATCGGCAGGAACCCCTTGCGCTCGGTGGTGGGTGAACGGATCTCCCACACCGTCATGCCCACCAGCATCAGGGCGATGCAGGCGAAGAAGATCGCCACCGGCAACGTCCACGACATCCAGGAAAACGCATTGGCCATGATCACACCCTCCCCATCGCGAAGCCCTTGGCGATATGGTTGCGCACGAACCAGATCACCAATGCCCCGGGAACGATCGTCAGCACCCCGGCCGCGGCCAGGATGCCCCAGTCCATGCCGGCCGCCGACGCGGTGCGGGTCATGATGGCGCTGATCGGCTTGGCGTTGACCGAGGTCAGCGTGCGCGCCAGCAGCAGCTCGACCCAGCTGAACATGAAGCAGAAGAAGGCGGTCACGCCCACGCCCGACTTGATCAGCGGCAGGAAGATGCGGATGAAGAAACGCGGGAAGGAGAACCCGTCGATATAGGCGGTCTCGTCGATCTCGCGCGGTACGCCCGACATGAAGCCTTCCAGGATCCACACCGCCAGCGGCACGTTGAACAGCATGTGCGCCAGCGCCACGGCGATGTGGGTGTCGGACAGGCCGATGGTGGAGTACAGCTGGAAGAACGGCAGCAGGAACACCGCCGGCGGCGTCATGCGATTGGTCAGCAGCCAGAAGAACATGTGCTTGTCGCCGAGGAAGCGGTAGCGCGAGAACGCGTACGCCGCCGGCAGCGCCACCAGCAGCGACATGACGGTATTCATCGCCACGTAGATGATGGAGTTGATGTAGCCGGAGTACCACGAGGGGTCGGTGAAGATCACCTTGTAGTTGTTCAGCGTCGGCGCGTTCGGCCAGAGCGTGAAGACCGACAGCGTCTCCTCGTTGGTCTTGAGCGAAGTGTTGAACAGCCAATACAGCGGGATGAGCGTGAAGGCTACATACAGCGCCATCACCAGCAGCCGCGGCAGGCCGCCCTGGTCTTGTTTATTCATGATTGCCGCCCGATTCTTGGTTGCCGTTGCCTGCGCTCTGCATCCAGTTGTAGAGCACGAAGGACAGCAGCAGGATGATGAGGAAATAGATCAGCGAGAACGCCGCGGCCGGTCCCAGGTCGAACTGGCCGACCGCCTTCTGCGTCAGGTACTGGCTGAGGAAGGTGGTCGAGTTGCCAGGACCGCCGCCGGTCAGCACGAAGGGCTCGGTGTAGATCATGAAGCTGTCCATGAAGCGCAGCAGCACCGCGATCACCAGCACGCCGCGCATCTTGGGCAGCTGGATGTAGCGGAACACCGCCCAGCGGCTGGCGCCGTCGATCTGCGCGGCCTGGTAGTAGGCGTCGGGGATCGAGCGCAGGCCGGCGAAGGCCAGCAGCGCCACCAGCGGCGTCCAGTGCCACACATCCATCACCAGCACGGTGATCCAGGCGTCGCCCGGGTTGGACGCATAGTTGTAGTTGGCGCCCAGCAGGTTTAGCACATAACCGCCCAGGCCGATGTCGGCGCGGCCGAAGATCTGCCAGATGGTGCCCACCACGTTCCATGGGATCAGCAGCGGCATGGCCAGGATGACCAGCGTGGCCGAGGACTTCCAGCCCTTGTGCGGCATCGCCAGCGCCAGCACGATGCCCAGCGGGATCTGCACCAGCAGCACGCAGAACGAGAAGATCAGCTGGCGCAGCAGCGCCGAATGCAGCTCGCCGTCGCGCATCACTTCCTTGAACCACTCAAGGCCGACGAACACGCTCTGCTCGGGGCTGATGATGTCCTGCACCGAGTAGTTGACCACCGTCATCAGCGGGATGATCGCGGAGAACGCGACCGTCAGGAACACCGGCAGGATGAAGAACCAGGCCTTGTTGTTGTATGGCTTGTTCATGACTTAGCGCCCTATTCTTTCGTCGTTGCTGAAGTAGATCGTCTCCGGCTTGGCCAGGCGCAGCCATTGCGGCCCCTGCGCCACGCGCACCGACGGCGCGACCCTGGCCTTGACGGTCAGGCCGTCGAACTGCGCCGTCACCAGCTGGCTGGTGCCCAGATGCTGGACCTGCGTGACGTCGGCGCTGACCGCGCCGGCCGCGCCGGCTGCGGCCAGTTCGACGAACTCGGGACGGATGCCCAGCTTCAGCGGGCCGCCGGCGTCCTTGAGCGCCTGCAGTTGCGCCGCTTCCAGCTGCACGCGCTGGCGACCGATCAGCACCGCGTCGCCCTCGACGTCGAGCGGGCAGAAATTCATGCCCGGGCTGCCGATGAAATAGCCGACGAAGGTATGGTCGGGCCGCACGAACAGCGCCTCCGGCTTGCCCTGCTGCACCACCTTGCCTTCGGTCATGACCACCACCTCGTCGGCGAAGGTGAGCGCCTCGACCTGGTCGTGGGTGACGTAGATCAGCGTCAGCTTCAGCTGGTGGTGGATCTCCTTCAACTTCTGGCGCAGCTCCCACTTCATGTGCGGATCGATCACCGTCAGCGGTTCGTCGAACAGGATCGCCGCCACGTCCTTGCGCACCAGGCCGCGGCCCAGCGAGATCTTCTGCTTGGCGTCGGCCGAGAGGCCGGCGGCGCGCTGCTTAAGGTCGCGCGTGAGGTCCAGCATCTCGGCGATCTCGCGCACCCGCGCCTGCACTTCGCGCTCGGGCATCTTGCGGTTGCGCAGCGGGAAGGCCAGGTTGTCGAACACGCTCATGGTGTCGTACAGCACGGGGAACTGGAACACCTGCGCGATATTGCGTTCGCGCGTGGCCTTGTGCGTCATGTCCGCGCCGTCGAACAGCACCTGCCCTTCAGACGGCTGCAGCAGGCCCGAGATGATGTTCAACAGCGTCGACTTGCCGCAGCCGGACGGGCCCAGCAGCGCATAGGCGCCGCCGTCTTCCCACACCATGTTCATCGGCTGCAGGGCGTAGTCCTTCAGGTCGGCCGGCTTGCCGCCGCCGTAGGCGTGGCCCAGGTTCTTGAATTCAATGCGCGCCATGTCAATGCGTCTCCGTCGGGGCGCTCAGCAGGCGGCCCTCTGTGTCGAACAAAAATACCTGCGCCGCGCCGATGCTGACCTTGACCGTGCTGCCGATCTCGAACTCGTGCACGCCGGGCAGCTGCGCCACCAGCGGCACGTCGCCATGGCGCAGGTGCATATAGGTTTCGGATCCGCTCAGCTCGGCCAGCACCAGGCGGCAAGACAGGCTCACGCCGACGCCGGCCAGCGCCTGCAGGCGCACGTCGTTGCAGCGGATGCCGACCTTGCAGCGCTGCCCCGGCGACAAGCTCAGGCCGCGTCCGGCGATCTCCAGCACGCTGCCGTCTTCCAGGCGCAGCGCATCGGCGGAGCTGGCGGTGGCGTCCAGCAGGTTCATCGGCGGATCGTTGAAGATCGCGGCGACCTGCGTCGACGCCGGCGCATTGAACAGCTGCAGCGTCGGCGCGAACTGCAGCAGCCGGCCCTCGTGCATCACGGCGGTGTGGCCGCCCAGCAGCAGCGCCTCCTGCGGTTCTGTGGTGGCGTAGACCACGGTGGTGTCGCCGGCGGCGAACAGCGAGATCAGCTCGCTGCGCAACTCCTCGCGCAGTTTGTAGTCGAGGTTGACCAGCGGCTCGTCCAGCAGCACCAGCGGCGCGCGCTTGATCAGCGCGCGCGCCAGCGCGGTGCGCTGCTGCTGGCCACCCGAGAGTTCGCCCGGCAGGCGCTGCAGCAGGTGCGAGATGTGCAGCTTCTCGGCGATCTCGGTCACGCGCTGGTGGATCTCCTGCTGCGGCGTCTTCTGCAGGCGCAGCGGCGAAGCGATGTTTTCGTACACCGAGAGGCCGGGATAATTGATGAACTGCTGGTACACCATGGCCAGGTTGCGCTCGCGCACGCCCACGCCGGTGACATCCTTGCCGTCCACCAGGATGCGGCCGCCGGTGGGCTTGTCGAGCCCGGCGATGATGCGCATGAGCGAAGTCTTGCCGGCCTGGGTCGGGCCCAGCAGCACGTTGATGCCGCCCGCCGCCAGCGTCAGGTCAAGCGGGTACAGGTGCGTCTCGGCACCGACCGTCTTGACCACTTGTTTCAGTTCCAGGGTCACACTGTCTCCTTGCTGCTTTTCTGATGATTGCTTGCGACTACAAAGGCTAGGCGTGGGTGCCTTGCGTATTGCCATGCGCGCCGGCCTGCGCGTGCTGCGCCAGCCAGGCTTCCAGCCGGGCCACGTGCTGCGGCCCGCAGTACAGGCCCAGCTTGCTGCGGCGCCAGAGGATGTCGTCGGCGCCGCGCGCCCATTCGGTGTCGGCGAGGTAGCGCGCTTCGGCTTCGAAGAGGCCCGGGGCCAGCTCTTCGCCCAACGCCGCCAGGTCCTGGGCGCCGGCCAGCAGCCGTTCGGCGCGCGCGCCGTAGCTGCGCGCATAGCGCCTGGCCAGCGCGTCAGGCAACCAGGGATGACGCGCGCGGAAGTCGCGCAGGAAACCGTCGAAGTCGTAACGCCCCACCAGCTCGCCGGCCTGCTGCAGGTCGCCGCCCGGCAACGGCGCGCCGGCCGTCCACGACTGCGTTTGCACGCCCAGGCCGGGCGAGAGCATGGCCATCGCTTCCTCGGCCAGCTTGCGGTAGGTGGTGATCTTGCCGCCCCAGACGTTGAGCATGGGGGCGCCCGCGTCGTCGAGCTCGAGCAGGTAATCGCGCGTGACGGCGGAGGCGTTCTCGGAACTGTCGTCGAGCAGCGGGCGCACGCCGGAGTAGGTCCACACCACATCCTGCGCCGAGATCTGGCGCGTGAAATAGCGGTTGGCCATCTGGCACAGGTAGGCCACTTCCTCGGCGCTGATCTCCACCTTGCCGGCGTCGCCGTGGTATTCGAGGTCGGTGGTGCCGATCAGCGTGAAGTCATCCTGGTAGGGAATGGCGAAGATGATGCGCTTGTCCGGGTTCTGGAAGATGTAGGCGTACGGATGATCGAACAGCCGCTTGACGACGATGTGGCTGCCCTTGATCAGGCGCAGGCCGTAACTCTTCTTCGCGCCCGGCACCGCCTCGGCAAAACGCGCGGCCCAGGGACCGGCGGCGTTGACGATGGCGCGCGCGCGCACCTCGATGACTTGCGTGCGGCCGTCGGCCTCGCTCTCCAGCACGGCGTGCCAGCGGTCGCCGTCGCGGCGCGCGCTCACGCAGCGGGTGCGCGTGAGGATGCGGGCCCCGCGTTCGTGGGCGTCCAGCGCATTGAGGCTGACCAGGCGCGCGTCGTCGACCCAGCCGTCGGAATAGACGAAGCCCTTGCGGTAACCGCCCTTGAGCGGCTTGCCGGCGGCGTGCTCGCGCAGGTTCAGGCCGTGCGATGCGGGAAGGATTTCGCGCTTGGCCAGGTAGTCGTACATCAGCAGCCCGGCGCGGATCATCCATGCCGGACGCTGGTTGGCGTCGTGCGGCATGACGAAGCGCAAGGGCCAGATGATGTGCGGCGCGGCGCGCAGCAGCACTTCGCGCTCCTGCAGCGCCTTGCGCACCAGCTTGAATTCGTAGTACTCGAGATAGCGCAGGCCGCCGTGGATCAGCTTGGTGCTGGCCGACGAGGTGTGCTGCGCCAGATCGTGCTGCTCGCACAGGATCACGCGCAAGCCGCGGCCCGCGGCATCGCGTGCGATGCCCGCGCCGTTGATGCCACCGCCGACCACCAGAAGATCGTATTCGAGCGCCATTCGCGTTGTCTCCGCTTTTTGACCACAGCCATTTCTCATGTGCTGCTAATTTTTTCAGTACGATACGCGACAACGCGAAAAATAATCAACAATTATTTGTTGTTTTCAGTTCGTTTATGTTTTTAAATGTTCATCTCTGATAACTTTTATCGACCATGATGCTCAATCCACGGCAACAAACCCTGCTGGAATGCGTCCGCAAGCACATCACCATCTCCGTGGAAGAGCTTGCGCAACAGCTCAACGTCACCACGCAGACGGTGCGCCGCGACGTCAAGGCCATGGTCGACGCCAAGCTGCTGGCGCGCTATCACGGCGGCGTGGGGCTGCTCTCCTCGACCGAAAACATCGCCTACCCGCAACGCCAGGTGATGAACGCCGACGCCAAGCGGCGCATCGGCCGCGCCGTGGCCTCGCGCGTGCCGGACGGCTGCTCGCTGATCCTCAACCTCGGCACCACCACCGAAGAAGTCGCGCAGGCCCTGCACCGGCACAAGAACCTGCACGTGGTCACCAACAACCTCAACGTGGCCAGCATGCTGGCCAGCAATGCGGAGTCCGAAGTGATCATCGCCGGCGGCGTGGTGCGCGCGCGCGACCGCGGCATCGTCGGCGAGGCGACCATCGATTTCATCCGCCAGTTCAAGGTCGACATCGGCATCATCGGGATTTCCAGCATCGAGATGGACGGCGTGCTGCGCGACTTCGATGCACGCGAGGTCAAGGTCGCGCAAACCATCATCGAGCAGTCGCGCCAGGTCTGGCTGGTGGCGGATTCCAGCAAGTTCGGCCGCCAGGCGCTGGTGAAGATGGCGCACCTGTCGCAGATCGACGTGCTGTTCACCGACGCGCCGCCGCCACCGGAACTGGCCAAGCTGCTGGCCGAGACCGATGTCGAGGTGGTGCTAGCCAAGTAAGGCCGGGGCATCGTCTCGGCCTATTTCCACCCGATTCACGATGTGGATCAAACCCGCCGCAATCGCCGATTTACGCACGCCTCCCCGCGGAGGATAGTGAACCGGCGGGCAAGCGAATCTCTGCGGCGGGAACAATGATTCCACGCCGCCGCTGTCCCGCGTCTCTTTTTGAATTCCCCTCAAGGAGCGCACATGACGCAAACCATGAAAGCGGCGGTCGTCCGCGAATTCGGCAAGCCCCTCTCCATCGAAGAAGTGCCGGTGCCCACACCCGGCCCGGGCCAGATCCTGGTGAAGTTCGAAGCCAGCGGCGTATGCCACACCGACCTGCACGCCGCGCACGGCGACTGGCCGGTCAAACCCAATCCCCCGTTCATCCCCGGCCACGAAGGCGTGGGCTACGTCGCCGCGCTGGGCGCCGGCGTGAAGCGCATCAAGGAAGGCGACCGCGTGGGCGTGCCCTGGCTGCACACCGCCTGCGGCTGCTGCCAGCCCTGCCGCACCGGCTGGGAGACGCTGTGCGCCGACCAGCAGAACACCGGCTACTCGGTCAACGGCAGCTTCGCGCAATACGGCCTGGCCGATCCGGATTACGTCGGCGTCCTGCCGGCCGCGCTGGAATTCGGCGCAGCCGCGCCGGTGCTGTGCGCCGGCGTCACCGTCTACAAGGGCCTGAAGGAAACCGAGGTCAGGCCCGGCGAGTGGGTGGTGATCTCCGGCATCGGCGGCCTGGGCCACATGGCCGTGCAATACGCCAAGGCCATGGGCATGCACGTGGTGGCGGCCGACATCCATGAAGACAAGCTGGCGCTGGCCAAAAAACTCGGCGCCGACATGGTGGTCGACGGCCGCAACGCCAACGCCGTGGCCGATGTCCAGCGCATCGTCGGCGGCGCGCATGGCGCGCTGGTGACGGCGGTGTCGCCCAAGGCAATGGAACAGGCCTTCGGCTTCCTGCGCGCGCGAGGCACGATGGCGCTGGTCGGCCTGCCGCCCGGCGACATCACGCTGCCGGTGTTCAACACCGTATTGAAACGCATCACCGTGCGCGGCTCCATCGTCGGCACCCGGCAAGACCTGGAAGAATCACTGGCCTTCGCCGCCGAGGGCAAGGTCGCCGCGCATTTCAGCTGGGACCGGCTGGATAACATCAACGCCATCTTCGCGCGCATGGAACAGGGCAGGATCGATGGCCGCATCGTGCTCGACCTGAGCTGAATAGCGCATCCGGCAACACATGAAAAAGGGAGGCATCGCCTCCCTTTTTCATACGGTAACGGCATCGCCCCGCCTGTGCCTCACCAGAAGCCCAGCAGCTTCCACCACAGCATGCCCACGGTGGCGAACACCAGCAGCTCGAACGCTGCCATCACCAGCCCGACGCCCCACCACTTCCCCATCGAGACGTAACCGCTGCCGAAAATGATCGGCGAGGTACCGGTGGCATAGTGGGTCAGCGTCATCATCACGGCCGAGCCGGCAGTCATCATCAGCATGAACGGCGTCACGTATTGCGGCGGCAGGAGCTGCGCGCCGACGGTGAGGAAGGCCAGCAGCATGGCGCTGATGTGCGCGGTGGTGCTGGCGAAGAAATAGTGCGACAGCACGAACACCAGCAACAGCACCGCCGCCACCGAAAACCATCCCATTCCGCTGGCGACGATGGCGCCCTTCATGGCGTCGGAGAACCAGGCGACCACGCCGGTCTTGTTCAGCTGCTCGGCCAGCATCACCAGCGCGCCGAACCACACCAGCGTATCCCAGGCGCTCTTTTCGGAGAGCACATCATCCCAGTCGATGGTGCCGGTGATGATCAGCACGAACAGGCCGACGAAGGCCACCACCGTCGGATCCAGCGTGAAGGCCGCGCCCAGCAGCATCGCCGGCACATTGGCCCACAGCAGCAGGAGCAGGGCGAAGGTGCCCAGCATCACCTTCTCGCTGGCGCCCAGCGCGCCCATCTTCTCCAGCTCGCCGCGCGCGTAGCCTATCGCGTCGGGCGTGGCCTTCAACTCGGGAGGAGACAGCAGGTAGATCACCAACGGCATCGCCAGCAGGCACACCAGCCCCGGCAGCAGCATGCACAGCGCCCAGGTGGTCCACGACAACTGCAGCGCGTGGCCGGTCGCCTTGGCGACGTAGTTCACCACCAGCGGGTTGGGCGCGGTCGCGGTCAGGAACATGGCCGAAGTGATCGGATTCGCGTGGTAGTTGACCAGCGCCAGATAGCTGCCCACCTTGCCTTGCGTACCCTTGGCCGGATCCGAATCGAAGGCATTGGCGATCGACTTCATGATCGGATGCACGATGCCGCCGCCGCGCGCGGTATTGCTGGGCGTGAACGGCGCCAGCACCAGCTCGCAGATGGCCAGTCCGTAGCCGATGCCGATGGTGCGCCGGCCCAGGAGCGCAATGAACATCAGCCCGACGCGCTTGCCCAGCCCGGTCTTCTTCAGTCCGCGCGAAATCAGGATGGCGACCACGATCAGCCAGATCAGCGGATTGGAGAAACTGGCCAGCGCATCGGCGATCGCCCCCTTCGATGAGTTCGACGTCACCTGCGACAGCGAGACGATGACGATGGCCATCATCGCCATCACTCCGATGGGCATCACCTTGAGGATGATGGCCACGATGGTGGTCAGGAAGATCGCCACCAGGCTCCACGCCTTGGGATCGAGCCCCTGCGGACAGGGCGCGAGCAGCAGCAGGATCAGTACTGCCGTAGTGATCAGCGCAGGAACCAGGCGGAAGGGAACGGCGTCGTTGAAGTAGAGGAAGGTCGCTTTGAGTTTGGCGAGCATGAAGACATCCCGGTAGCAATTGAATGGCGGGGCGCCATCGGCATTGCCGCAGAGCATCCCCGGCTTCAGTATAGCCAGCTGTACCGCGGATGAAGGATCTGAATGGGGTGGACTTGATCTGTGCCGGGGAATGCGGATTTTTTGTTGGGGCGGACGTGCGTTTCGCCGCATCGACAGGAGAAATCCGGCAGGAAATCACCCCTCGGTGTACGCAGTTTATACGAGCGTCATACAGGCCACACAGAACAGGGAATCGGCAGGACTCTTCTCACTCCCGGATCCGTACAGATCACCCACCGGAGCTTTTTATATCCGGGACTCCGCTGCCGCACAAGGAACGACGGTCTCCTGGCCATTACCCTCGTCGGATTGCGGGCAGGACTTCTTCGCCCCTTCATGGATGGTCTTCAGGGCTTGCGCGACCTCGGCCTCGAACAATGCGGACTCCACATCCCGTATCGGCTCGCTGTCGAACACGATCTGTTGCGCGTGCGGATTGTTGGGCGCCCAGACCAGGTGGTTGACGGGGATGGTCCGGTCAGGCGCTGCCCTGGTGATGTACTTCTTGTCCTGGAAATAATCCTGAAACTTGCTGTTCAACAAGAACATTTCGTGAGACCGCACGACCTTGATGCTGGTGCTGACCGGGGCAACGGGCACCGTGTTGATATAGAAGGCGATGGTGTTCTTCTGATAGCACGTCGCCATGTGCACGATGGCGGTATCGACCGACACCACGATATCCGCCAGCTCGATGAGCGGTATGACGTCCAGCACGCTTTGCGAGTCGAAGAGAGAGGCGTGCTCCGAAGCCTGCACATGCCGGGTTCGTTCCTTTTCGCCGATCAGCACGACATGGTATCGGCTGCTCAGCAGCCGGCACACAATCCCGATCTGCTCGTCCGACAGAAAGCGTGCGGCAACGCTGCCAAAGGGGTTGAAGACGGCGATCTTCTTCCCCTCTGGATTATCCAGGGACTGCAGGAACGACGAGGCCTTCTTCCTGATCTCGTCGCTGACAAACAGTTCGTAGTGCAGGTCATCCGGCGTCACGTGCAGCTGATCCAGCAAGGTGCGCAGCTGGACGGTGACATGACTCTCAGGCGAATAATAGGGAATAGAAAAATTGAATGTGGCGAGATCACTCTTATTGAAGCCGGCCAGAATCGGCGTCTTGATATACGAGCAAAAAGCAATGTTCTTGAGATCGACGAAGCGATTACATCTGACATCTACCGCCAGATCGAACGTGTGCTTCCGGACTTCTCTGATCGAGTGGAGCCACGCATTCAGGCTGCTGTCGTCATAGGCGAACGTGCCGCTGACATGCGGGTTGTACTCAATGATATCCAGGGAGGGCTTCCTGGAGGACACATAGACCGCATAACCACATCTGGACAGATTCCTGATCAGCGCCGTGGTGGCAATCATGTCGCCAATACGATCATTTCTGACAATCAGGACTTTCTTTACCGATGACAAATCATATTGTTCTTTTCTGGGCCGCAAGACATATTTGAGCAACCCCATCAGCGCATAACGCATGCGCAATTTCCATCGTTTCACCAGGAAATTCTGTTCCCAGTTATATTCGCGCAGCGTCTGCTTGAATGTTTTTCCCATTTCTCACCAAGATATCTGCTTGATCTGAACAACCGATTCGTATTGACGTGACGAAATGCTGTTCATTGCGGCGTGCGAATTCCTGCAGCACTCGACAATGGTCTTGATTTCAGCCAGTCGTCAATTTTCTTGCAGAATTTCCCCTCTCCATTTTTGCCCCAACATTCATTGGACTCCGAAGGCGGTCATCGCGGCATGCCATTTGATGGCGCCCGCTGCTCGCACTGTCTCGAAGATCCCCGCTTCTCTTTGCACAAGTTTGCAATGATATCTCAAGGGTTTCATGGCACCGCGACTTGGTCAGGTCACCGTTGCCTCTTTGTCGACTCAGTCCAAAAGAAAAAAGGGACTCCGATCTCTCGGAATCCCTTACTGGTACTGGTGGCCCCCCCGTGAGTCGAACACGGCACCAACGGATTATGAGTCCCTCGCGATGGGCAACATTGAACAACTATGCCTAGCAATATGGGCGATTAGAAGGACTCAGGGCACTTTAGGAAAGCGTTAGGTCACTACACGGTTGAACCTTTGTTGACCCATGTCGCAAATCGGCAATGGAAAGATCTATAGTTTTATATACTGGATGTTTAGTGTGATCGCTTCGCTATAACGCAAAACAAAGTAATCACCATCAACAGGATAAAACCGGCTCTGTGGCAGAGCAGCCGAAGCAGTAGCGGAAGAATCAGCGCTCGCCAGTCCGTCAGCGGTTTCTGCGGACTTATCGGCGCCAATTGGCCGTCGAGATACATCCTGCAAGATTAATCGATCTAGCACACCATCTGCATTCACGAAAAACTCGTCCAAGATGCCTTTATAAAGAACAGCATCCCCTGCCACATCAACTATCGCAGAAATGTAAATGAAGTCCGGCTGTTCCTCTTCCGAAAAATCAGCTCCGGTAAGAAGATAGTACCAAGGTGCTTTATGAAATCGGAAATATCGAGCCGCGAATGAATCAATTCGATCAAGTCTTAATTCCTTGATGCCCCATCGCAAAACAGTTGGAATGACATAAGCACCGAATATGATCGAAGCAAAGTACACCTCTACTTGATCGGCTTTCCCCGAAATCTCTTTTATGGCATCAGCCTGACTTGCTTGATGTGCGGAGATAAGTTTTAACAGTATCCCGATATCAAAATAGTTTTCGAAGAAAAAGGCCGCGCCAGCTATCCAAATGGCATGCAAAATTGCGGCCCAAGTTGTCGCTTCAACAACAACCTCGCCGAAAGGAGAATAATCAAGCGAAGTTAATTCAACATGCTTGAATCTAGAACGGAATAAAAAACCTGGCAGGAGAATGAGGAATACAACTAATGCAGGCAACGCCAAATTCATAAATTAGGCGGCTTTTGCTACGACGCGAGGTCTAACGGTAATAGATTTACCGCCAGGTACTGTGATCTCGATGGCGATGCTCGAATATCTACCGTTATCAGCGAGCCGCTCTGATTTATCTTCCAAAAAGTGGCGCAACTGAGCCTTTCCCTGAGGATTAGCCAGCACTTCCTTTGCAAGTTGTGATTTCAGAGCTTTCATGATGCCTCTACTATGACATAAAACAATTAATTTGCGACGTTATGTTGTCGCATTGAAAACTGAAATACAGACACTTCAATCAAATCTAGCGAGCAATAATTCTGGCTTCGCTTTCACGCCCTTTCAAAGCGCGTAGCATCTTCGCCCGCTCATCCTTATTAGCCGTTCGAATTTCTTGCTTTAATGTCCATATTTTCTTATGCCTTGAATTAGGCAAGAGAACTTGCTCGTTGGAAACAATAACTCCTGTAACCGTTTTTGCAGAGTATGGTGCGAACGTTTTGGACTTTTTCTCCTTCGTCTTAAAGCCATGCCGCCTTATAACACCGCGAACTTTGGCTAAAAACTCCTTCGTCGCCCCTGGGCCTGACACCGTGACATCATCTACATAAAGTGTCATTCTATTTCCAGCCGAGGAGGCAAGTCTTGCGATCTCGTCAAACATTGGCAGCGCAGCAAAAAAGGCAACTCTCCCGCCTAACGGGCTCCCAGTTGGGAGATGCTGCTTATAGCAGCAAATGTCTGCCAAAATCCCAGCCACATCCTTCGCACAACGAAATTCAGTCACGAACATATTCCAAACCATGTAGTGCGTGGTACTAGGATAGAACTTTGAAATGTCGGTTTTGGCGAGTAGATGAGGGCCTATATGCTGACGAGCGTTATCTACATACGAGCGACCTTTTTGAGAAAAGACATACTCTGGAAGATCTATCCGAGATAACAAGTCACTGATTCTTTTGTGCACACTCTCCAGCCACCCAATCGGTTGCTGAATCTCACGGCCAGTTTCAGTCATCCACACACGATAACTTTTAGGATTGAGTAATCTATCCAAACAATCTAGGTCGATGCCTAGAAGCTCCGCTAATTTGCCTTTCCCTAGCAAACCATAGAGAGGCGATTGATTTAACGAGTAACGCACTTTAGCCATGTGACAAAGCGTCCTTCTCATCAATCCACTCAAGTAACCTCAGAATTTTGTCTGCCGCGGCTACACGCAATTTTTCACTGGGACGTCGTTCGTTGCTCATCTGCTCTGAAAAAAGCAAGATAGATGACACAGGCATCTTAAAGAGCTGGGAATATTTTTCGAGTAAATCCATTCCTGGCGCCTTCACGCCTTTTTCGATTTCACTCAGATAGGAATTGGAGACGCCAAGCTGCTTAGCCAACTCAATTTGCTTCAACTGATGATAGGTTCTGAGCAACCGAAGGGCTCGGTTCAACATGATAGTCCTTAAAAATAAGAGAGGTGCGAGCTCATTTGAAGTGGTCGATAAGGCGGACGACCAAGCTAATTAAATTCAAAACAAAAGCTGCTGCCTTGAAAGTGCCTGGACGCTTGAACCACGAACTCTTCTTACGTACTCGCCCCTGCCGCTGGGAGGTTTTAAGGTCACGCATGTGATCTCCTTGGTTATGCCATCAACAGGATGTCGATGACCGTCGTCCATAACCAAGCAAAGCTAACGGCAGGTTCTCCTCTCTTACCCGTAATGCATGTTCGGGGTCGTCCCGAACATGCTCGCCTTCGGCGGCATATTGATCATCATGACATCGCAGGATGAGCGGCATGCGCTGAAAACGAAATAGAGCCAAAACGCAGCTCCACGAACCGCGATCGCGGTCCACATAACAACGGTTGTACTTTGCTAACCTCAACACGAATACTACGAAAATCGTTTTGAAAATGCAATATTTATTTCGCTAATAGCGAAATAAATATGCAGATTTACGTATTTCACGATCGGTAAGTGATGAGCTCTCCTACGCATTTCGATGATCTGCTACGATTCACCCTTATTGCCTGGGGGATACATACATGAAATGTCACGTTGTTACGCTAGTCGCTGCAGCCACCGTTCTGTCAGTCACGCAATCTGCGAACGCTGGTTCGCCGGCTGACAAGATCACTCAGCATTTCGCGGAGAACAAGGAAGCTTGCACGTTTATCGGGACGTTCCCGATCACCGTCTCTCCTGGCTCGCTGTCGCCTTCGGTGACGTCGATAATGAATGAAGATGTACCCGCGCAGATGCTCGCTTTAGAGAAGGCCGGGGTAGTAAAACGAAGTAAGGTGGCGAAAGTCATAAAGGCAGGAGCCGCTCAAGGCAAAGTTGAAATGATCAACTTTGACCTCACCGAACTTGGCGCCAAATACTTCGGCAACCGAGAAAGTGACATCGTGACCATGTCAGGTCTAAAACACGTGACTCGCCCTGAGCTGTGTTTTGCCACTCAAAAATTGATCAGCATCAAGAAAACAGATGAAGGCAAAACGGCTGACGGGCGAAAAAAAGCAGTAGTCACCTATCAACTGACTATCACGCCTAATGACTGGGCCAAAGGAAAAGACATAAGTGACGCATTTCCCGAGATTCGTCGTTCATTGCAAAAATCTGGAAAAGATCTGAGCAGGACATTACTGAATGACGACGGTAAGTGGATCTTCGCGTTATAAGCCTAGCATTGCTCTGCGGCAGAAATATCAGGCCTGTTGACCGCAGAGCCTGCGTTAAAAATGCGTATCTTATTCGTTAATGATCGCCAACTTTGACCCAGTCCCTTCGACGCATCTATCGACCATGGCAAAAACCATTCTTAATGGCGAAGTGGATCTTTCCCACGCATACCGGACTTTCGAACGCCTTCAACAAGAAAGCGGAGATATAGAGGGCATCTACTGGTACAAGGTAGCGTGCTTCGTGAAGGAATCAGAAGAAGCCCAAGCACGAGCGCTTGCTGCGAAAACATCCGTAGAAACGCAAAAACCTGTCGACGGCTCAAAATAGTTTACGGTTTTCTTTACTGAGCCACTTTCGTTAGCTGCAACACAAGCAGGATTTCCGATCTGGATGTCTCGCTATTATTAGATCGAAAAAAAGATGGCAAAAAGGAGAATCCAGTTCTCCCATAGGTCTCCTTATTTTCAGCTAGTCCACCCAAGACAATAATCTCGCCATCCGACAAGGACACGTTCGTCTGAACCTCACGCTTATTCAACGTCGGGCTACCGTTCACTGTTGAATTGCATCCAAAACTGACCCACTTAACCCCATAAATTGCATCCAAAGTTGACCCACGTTTAAGACACAATCCTGCTCAAGACAGCGAGCAGGAGATCGGAGTGATAGACGTGGTATTACTTGGAATCATTCGGCGCTGGTACATCAGAGATCGCGTCTCGATCAGGGAGATAGCCCGCAGGCTAGACATCTCCCGAAATACTGTTCGCCGCTACATTCGATCCGAAGCGGCCGAGCCCTCCTACGCCAGCAGGCAATCAGCGAGTTCGCTTGATGAATACGCCCCCAAGCTCTCAGCCTGGCTAGTCTCAGAATCCGCAAAGTCACGCAAGCAACGCAAAACGCTTAAACAGATGTTTCTCGACTTGAGAACCCTCGGCTACGAGGGCTCCTATGACCGCGTGGCGGCATTCGGACGAGAGTGGAAGGTGGGTCAAATGGAGAGGGTCAAATCTGCGAGCAAATCAACAGATCTACCACATCCATGCCGCGATAAAACTCAACGTCGAAAAGCGCCATCTTTATTTGCCGACAAATAATCTGCGTTGACCTTCGGTTGAACCTCAGCATAAAAAAAGGGACTCCGATTTCTCGGAATCCCTTTTAGATACTGGTGGCCCCCCCGTGAGTCGAACACGGCACCAACGGATTATGAGTCCGCTGCTCTAACCAAGCATGAGCTAGGGGGCCAAAAAATCAGCCGGCGATTTTAACATCCTCGCCGGCTGGTTCTGACACCCGTTGGATCAATTTCCTTCGAGGAAGCTCTTCAGCTTGTCGGAGCGCGATGGGTGGCGCAGCTTGCGCAGCGCCTTCGCCTCGATCTGGCGGATACGTTCGCGGGTGACGTCGAACTGCTTGCCGACTTCTTCCAGCGTGTGGTCGGTCGACATTTCGATGCCGAAGCGCATGCGCAGGACCTTCGCTTCGCGCGGGGTCAGCGAGTCCAGGATGTCCTTGACCACGCCGCGCATCGAAGCGTGCAACGCCGCGTCGGCCGGGGCCAGCGTGTTGTTGTCTTCGATGAAGTCGCCCAGGTGCGAATCGTCGTCGTCGCCGATCGGCGTTTCCATGGAGATCGGCTCCTTGGCGATCTTCATGATCTTGCGGATCTTGTCTTCCGGCATTTCCATCTTGATCGCCAGCGTTGCCGGATCCGGCTCGGCGCCGGTTTCCTGCAGGATCTGGCGCGAGATGCGGTTCATCTTGTTGATGGTCTCGATCATGTGCACCGGAATACGGATGGTGCGCGCCTGGTCGGCGATGGAGCGGGTGATGGCCTGACGGATCCACCAGGTCGCGTAGGTCGAGAACTTGTAGCCGCGACGGTATTCGAACTTGTCCACCGCCTTCATCAGGCCGATGTTGCCTTCCTGGATCAGGTCCAGGAACTGCAGGCCGCGGTTGGTGTACTTCTTGGCGATCGAGATCACCAGACGCAGGTTGGCCTCGGTCATTTCACGCTTGGCCATGCGCGCCTTCTTCTCGCCGGCGCCCATCTTCTTGTTGATGGCGCGCAGGTCCTGCAGCGGCAGCACGACGCGCGCCTGCAGGTCGATCAGTTTCTGCTGCAGTTCCTTGATGGCCGGCACGTTGCGGCTCAGCACGGCGCTGTAGTCGTGGTTGGCGGCGACTTCGCCGTCGACCCAGTCCAGGTTCACTTCATTGCCGGGGAAGACCTTGATGAAGTGGGTGCGCGGCATGTTGCACTTGTTGACGGCAACGTCCAGGATCTGGCGTTCGACCTGGCGCACTTCGTCCACCTGCGCGCGCAGCGTGTCGCACAGCTTCTCGACGATCTTGGCGGTGAAGCGGATGCCCAGCAGCTCGTTGGAGATGATCTCCTGCGCCTTGACGTAGGGCTTGGAGTTGTAGCCTTCCTTCTCGAAGGCCTTGCGCATGTTCTCGAACTGGGTGGCGATGACGCCGAACTTGCCCAGCGCGTCGCGCTTGAGCTGCTCCAGCTGCTCGGCGGAGAAGCCGGCGGCGCCCGAGCTGTTGCTCTCGCCTTCGTCTTCTTCCTCTTCGTCTTCTTCTTCCTCTTCGTCCTCGTCCGATTCGTCGGAGTCGGAAGCGGCTTCAACCTGCTGTTCGCTTTCGTTGGGGTCGACCAGGCCGTCGACGATTTCGTCGACCTTGATCTCGTCCTTGGAGATGCGGTCGGCCGCGGCCAGGATCTCGGCGATCGTGGTCGGGCAGGCGGAGATGGCCTGGATCATGTCCTTGAGGCCGTCTTCGATGCGCTTGGCGATTTCGATTTCGCCTTCGCGGGTCAGCAGCTCGACCGAGCCCATTTCACGCATGTACATGCGGACCGGGTCGGTGGTGCGGCCGAAGTCGGAGTCGACGGTCGACAGCGCGGCTTCGGCCGCGGCTTCGGCGTCGTCGTCGCTGGCCACGTTGGCCACGTTGTCCGACAGCAGCAGGGTTTCGGCGTCAGGGGCGTGCTCGTAGACCGAGATGCCCATGTCGCTGAAGGTGCCGATGATGCCTTCGATGGCTTCCGGATCGACGATGTTTTCCGGCAGGTGGTCGTTGATTTCGGAGAAGGTCAGGAAACCGCGCTCCTTGCCCAGCTTGATCAGGGTCTTGAGCTTCTGGCGACGACGCTCCAGCTCTTCTTCGCTGGCCTCGGTGTCGGAGGAGAAGGCGTCCTTCAGCAGGGCCTTTTCCTTGGCCTTGCGGTCCTTGGCCTTGGCCTTGTCGACGGCCTTCAGTTCGGCGCGTTCGACGGCGTTGAGCGCTGCGACTTCTTCGCTCTCGGGCTGGAATTCCTTGGGTTTGCGGCCACGGCGGCCCGGCACCTTGACGGACGGCAGGACATAGCCCGACGTGTCGATGGCTGCCAGCGCAGCGGCATCAGTGGTTTGGCTTACGCTCGACGATGCGGTCGCGCTGACGTCTTTGCCTTCGACCGCTGCTGCTTTGGTCGTCTTGGCTGTCTTGGTTTCGGGTTTCTTGGTGGTCACGGAAGTCTTCGATTTCACAGAAACCGCTTTTTCGGCGGCTTGAGGTAACTTTTTGGCTGGCGTTGCAGTCGCCTGGGGCGCTGCGGCGCGGGCCGGCTTGGCGGGAGCCGCCTTGGCTACCGCTTTGTTGGGCGTCGCTGCTGATGCAGTCTTTACTGCTGCAGTCTTGGCCGCCGCGGTCCTGTCTACCGCTTTTACGGCTTTGGCCGTGGTTGCAGTCGTCTTGACTGCAGCAGGTTTGGCGGCTGACGCCCTGGGTGGTTTGGCAATGGCGGTCGATTTTACCGCCGTTGCCGTCTTCGTGCTGCTGGTGCTCTTTGCGGACGCTGCTGGTGTTTTTGCGGGTTTCTTCATTGCATTTGCCATAGAATCAACTGCCAATTGAGATATCCACTCATTGCGCCAATCAAGTCATGCTAATGATGCAACTCCGGCACCGGCTTACCCGGTAGACTCCGGCTGCACGCGCAACGTTCCTTTTTGCCTATGCGGCCCTCAATCGCGGAAGACGGGCAGTTACGCCATTCCGGATCCGGCCTGCGGTTGCGCCGCTTGCCGGCATCGCTGCCCCGCTGCGTTGCGAGGCGTGATGCATGAGCCGCCAGGTTGAGGATGCAAGAGCCATCCGACGGAACTAAAGCCCTATAGTATAGCACAGATAAGGCCCTTTTCTTCCCGATCAAGTCGCCAACGACGCCTATCGGGCGGGTAAATAACAGCAATTTGCGCCGCTTTACCGTTTCCGCCGATTTCCGACCATTTCCCGCATCCTCCGGGACCGGCCGCCGCCTTCATGCCGCGCCAGCCCGCCCCGTCCTTCCTGATGCGCCGCCCTCCGACAGGACGGCGCAGTGATCATCCCGCCATCGCCGCGCCGGGCTGGCGCTTGAGCACTTCCTTGCTCTGCATCAGCTCACGGTAGCGGTTGCGCTCCTCCTCGGTACGGAGATTGGAGGCCACCAGGACCTGCATCTCCTCCTCGATCGCGCGAATCTTGCTCTGGCGTATGGCGCCGGCCATTTCGGCGCGCACCACGTCGAATTCGGATTCCGACTCGGACGCGATCTCGGCGATCATCGAATCGAACTCGGGCCCGGCCTCGCGCAGGTGCTCGACCAGGCTGGCGAAATTGGCCTGCTCGCCCATGCTTTGCGCCGCGCCCACCAGGAAGCTCAGCATCTCGGCGCGGTCCGGCGCGATGCTGGCGACCGCCTGCAGCGCTTCGGCGTCAAGATCCGCGGACAGCTGCGGATGAGCCACCAGCAGCCGCATGATCTGCCGCTCCAGACCGGCCGGCGCGGTGCGCTTGGCGCGCGGCGGCGCGGCCCTGAGGCGCGCGACCGGCTTTTCCAGTTCGAATAATGCTTCGATCTCGGCCGGGGTTGACTGCGTGGCCTGCGCCACGCTGCGCACGATCTGCAATCGCAGCGAAGAAGCCGGCAAGGCCTGCAGCATCGGCTTGGCCGCGAACTGCGCGTGCGCGCGACCCTCGGGCGTGCGCAGGTCGTTCTCGCCGATGATCTCGCGCAGCAGGAACTGCGACAGCGGCAGCGCTTCGCGGATCTGCTCCTCGAACGCCGGCGCGCCCATTTCGCGCACATAGCTGTCGGGGTCGTGCTCCTTGGGCAGGAACAGGAACTTGATGGTCTTGTTGTCCGAGGCGTGCGGCAGGCAGGCCTCCAGCGCGCGGCGCGCGGCGCGGCGGCCGGCGTTGTCGCCGTCGAAGCTGAAGATCACCTGGTCGGTCTGGCGCAGCAGCTTTTGCACATGCACCGGCGTGCAGGCTGTGCCCAGCGTGGCCACGGCCTGCGGGAAGCCCAGCTGCGCCAGCGCCACCACGTCCATGTAACCTTCGGTCACCAGCGCGTAACCGGCCTCACGGATCGCCTGTCGCGCTTCGAACAGCCCGTACAGCTCGCTACCCTTCTGAAATAACGGCGTTTCCGGCGAGTTCAAGTACTTGGGCTCGCCGCCGTCCATCACGCGACCGCCGAAACCGATGACCTGGCCCTTGGTATTGCGGATGGGGAACATCACGCGGCCGCGGAAACGGTCGTAGCGCTTGCGGCGGCCGCCGGCTCCGCTCTCTTCTTCGCTCTTGTCGATCACCAGGCCTGATTCGACCAGGGCCTCGTTCTCGTACTCCGGAAACACTTCGCGCAGACTGTCCCACTCATCAGGCGAATAGCCGAGCCCGAAACGCGCGGCGATCTCGCCGGTCAGGCCGCGTCCCTTGAGATAACCGATGGCCGGCTGCGCCGAGCGCAGCTGCGCCCGGTAGAAATCGTTGGCGCGCGACATGACGTCGGACAGCGCCATGCTCTTGGCCTGCTTTTCCTGGCGCTGGGCCAGGGGAATGTTGTCTTCGCGCTCGGGCACCACCATGCCCACGCCCTGGGCCAGATCCTTGACGGCCTCCACGAAGCCCATGCCGGAATACTCGATCAGGAAGCTGATCGCGGTGCCGTGCGCGCCGCAGCCGAAGCAGTGATAGAACTGCTTGGTCGGGCTGACGGTGAAGCTGGGGGATTTTTCGTTGTGGAAGGGGCACAGGCCCATGAAGTTGGCGCCGCCCTTCTTCAACTGCACGAAGCGGCCCACCACGTCGACGATGTCGACGCGGTTCAGGAGATCCTGGATGAATGACTGTGGAATCACCTTGGCGAAACAGTCCGGTGCGCGAAAGCGGGAAGACGGATCAGGAAGCCAGCGCGGCCTTGACCAGCGCCGACACCGCGGTCATGTCCGCACGGCCGGCCAGCTTGGGCTTCAACACGCCCATCACCTTGCCCATGTCCTGGGGACCTGCGGCGCCGGTGGCGGCCACGGCGGCCTGCACTTCGGCCTTGATTTCGTCTTCCGACAGGCCTGCAGGCATGTAGGCTTCCAGCACGACCAGCTCGGCCTTCTCAATGTCGGCCAGGTCCTGGCGACCACCGGCTTCGAACTGGGAAATGGAATCCTTGCGCTGCTTGACCATCTTGTCGATGATGGCCAGCACCAGGGCGTCGGTCAGCTCGACGCGCTCATCAACTTCCTTTTGCTTCATCGCGGCCGTCAGCAGACGGATGGTGCCCAGCTTGCCGGTGTCCTTGGCGCGCATGGCGGCCTTCATGTCTTCCGTGATTTGCTCTTTCAAACCCATTAGGTGCTCCGAAGATGAGGTGGATGTCGTTCTGGCGTGCCGCCGGCGCCTTCGCCCGCCATGGCCGGACAAGCGGCAAAGCGGCAGGACGGCGCGGCGACAATACAGGAATGCCGATGTTGCCGATCCTTAAGATCGTAGAACATAGATGTGCTTATCGCCAGTACCTCGCTTGCCCCCGCTTGATACATATGCGGCCGCGCCCCGGAAAATCCAGGCGGGGCGGCGCAGACATCCCGGCGCCGGCAAAAACGATTTCGACGAAAATGCGAAAACCCGCTGCGGACCAACACCGGAGCGGGTTTGCACATCAGCCGCACGAGCGCGCGGCGAGAAATTCTTAGTACAGCTTCTTCGGCAGCTGTTGGCTGCGGATGCGCTTGTAGTGACGCTTCACAGCAGCGGCCAGCTTGCGCTTGCGCTCAGCGGTCGGCTTTTCATAAAACTCGCGTGCGCGCAGTTCGGTCAGCAGACCAGTCTTTTCAATGGTGCGCTTGAAGCGGCGCATTGCGACTTCGAACGGCTCGTTTTCTTTAACACGAATAGTGGTCATTTAATTCAAACCAAAAAGGTTAGGCTGGATTAGCAAAGAAAGCGATTCTATCAGACCGAAGCCCCGATTGGAAGGCCAAACGTAGCATTTTTTCCACCGGACGTCAAAAATCCGGATAAAAATCAATCGCTTAGCGAGGACAAGCTGAGACACTCCATGAACTGCCGTCGAATTCTTGTCAGACAGCCAATCCCGCCGCCACGCCGGAAGCCCAGGCCCACTGGAAATTATAGCCGCCCAGCCAGCCGGTGACGTCGACCGCCTCGCCGATGAAGTGCAGGCCCGGCGCCTTGGTCGCCATCATGGTCTGCTGCGACAGCTCGCGCGTATCCACGCCGCCCAGCGTCACTTCGGCCTTGCGGTAGCCTTCCGAACCGCTGGGCAGGATCACCCAGCGGTTGAGCGAATCGCCCAGCCGGCGCAGGGACTTGTCGGGCATGTCGGCGATGCGCGCGCCGGCGTCGACGCCGTTGACCTTGAGCCAGCCCTCGGCCAGCCGCCCCGGCAGCCATTGCGCCAGCAGGTTGCCGAGGTTCTTCTTCAGCGTGCCCTTGCCCTCGATCAGGGCCTCGGCCACATCCAGTTCCGGCACCAGGTTCAGGGTCAGCGGCGTGCTCAGCTTCCAGTAGCTAGAGATCTGCAGGATGGCCGGGCCGGACAGGCCGCGGTGGGTAAACAGCAGGTCTTCCAGGAAATGGCCGCGCTCCTTCTTCTGGCCGGTCTCGACTGCCACCGGCAGCGCCAGCCCGGCCAGCTCGGTGAAAGGCTCCCAATGCCTGCCGTCGAAGGTCAGCGGCACCAGGCCGGGATTGGTGGCCACCAGCTTCAGGTCGAACTGGCGCGCGACGCGGTAGGCGAAGTCGGTGGCGCCGATCTTGGGGATGGACAGGCCGCCGGTGGCGATCACCACGCTGGAGGCCAGTATCTCGCCGGCGGCGGTGTCGATGCGAAACAGCTCGCCGCTCTTGCCGATCGACTCCACGGCGCAAGGCATGCGCCAGGCGACGTTGCCGGCATCGCACTCGGCCTTGAGCATGGCGATGATGTCTTCCGACGAATCGTCGCAGAACAGCTGGCCCTTGTGCTTCTCGTGGAAGGCAATGCGATGGCGCTTGACCAGGGCGATGAAATCCTGCGGCGTATAGCGCGACAAGGCGCTGCGGCAGAAATGCGGATTCTGGGACAGATAGTTCTGCGGCCCGGCGCCGACGTTGGTGAAGTTGCAGCGCCCGCCGCCGGAGATGCGGATCTTTTCGGCCAGCTTGGCCGCATGATCGATCAGCACCACCCGCCGCCCGCGCTGGCCGGCCACGGCCGCGCACATCATGCCGGCGGCGCCGGCGCCGATCACGGCTACATCGAATTGCTGTTGGGTGCTGCTCATCATTCCTCCGGCTGACATCTCGGATGCGGCCCGAGCGCGCGTCAAAAGCGCGATTGCAAAGCCGTGATTGTCCGCGATTCGACCGCACAAGGCAAAAACACGTGTGCGGCTGTGGAAAAGACAAAGGCCGGCATCTCTCGATGCCGGCCCCTGCCCTCTCGCCTTGCCCGGACACGCGCTCTGCAATCGCGCGCCCGGTGCGGGCAAGACCTACTGGAAATACGGCGGCGGCTCCACGCCCATCCACAGCTCGGAAGACAGCCGCATCATGTCGTTGAGCGAACCGCGCTGGGCGAACATCTGGCGCAGCCAGCCGGCGTCGGACAGGCGGTCATGCGCGATGCGGCGCAGGCGCTGCACGGTCTGCTGCTCCGCCTCGTTCTGCACATAGGGTTCCAGCAGTTGCAGTTGCTGCAGCAGGTGCTCGAAGATGGGCAGCTTGCGCGACTCCGACGGCGTGGCGCCGTGCAGCGCCAGCATTCCGTTCAAGCCGAAGCGGCTGGCCTCGAAGCGGTTGTACTGGTAGAGCAGGTAGAAATCGTCGCCGATCACGAACGGACGCTCGGTCAGCACCCAGCGCGCCAGCAGCTGCGCGTAGGCGCCCAGGTGGGCGGCGTGCTCGATGGTCAGCGGCGTGTCGCAGACGCGGATTTCCACGGTGCCGTACTCGGGCTTGGGACGGATGTCCCAGTAGAAGTCCTTCATGCTGGCGACGATGCCCATCTGGATCAGCTCGTCGTAATAGGTCTCGAACTCGGCCCAGCGCGTATGCACCGGCGCCGTGCCCGACAGCGGAAAGGCGCGCACCACGTTGCTGCGCGAGGAATCGAACTTGGTGTCGGCGCCCTGGTAGAACGGCGAGGCCGCCGACAGCGCGATGAAATGCGGCACGTAACGCGAGAAGGCGTGCGTCAGGTACAGCGCGTCGTCGCCATTGGGCACGCCGATGTGGATATGCTGGCCGAACACGGTGAAGGTCTTGGCCAGGTAGCCGTACTTCTCGTGCAGGTAGTGGAAACGCTCGCTGGGCGTGATGCGCTGCTCGTTCCAGTGCTGGAACGGATGCGCGCCGCCGCCGGAGACGTCGATGTTCAGATATTGCGCGCCCTTGTTGAGCGCGGCGCGCAGGCCCTTGAGCTCTTCGATCAGTTCGTCCACGCGGGTGTGGATGCCGGAGTTGAGCTCGATCATACCCTGCGTCATCTCCAGCTTGATCTGCTTTTGCAGATCGCGCGGCTCGATCCAGTTCAGCAGGTCGACCGCATCGCTGGCCAGGTTGTAGTTGCGGCGGTTGACCAGCTGCAGCTCAAGCTCGATGCCCATGGTGAAAGGCGTCGACGAGCTGAACGGCAGGATGCCGGCGCTGGTCTGCGGACCGGCCGCGTGCTCTTGCGGCGCAGCCGCAGCCGTGGCTGCGCCCTCCGCGTCGTTTCGGATCAGTGTCTCGGTATTCATTCGCGTCCACTCTCTCCAGATTTGATCAGCGCAAACTGAGTCGCCACCGGGCCCAGGAACTCCAGCACGATCAGCGTGCCCGCCAACAGCGGCAGCACGTTGGCCGTGGTGTGCGGGTACAACGACGACACCGTCTGCATCAATCCCACGCCCACTTCGGTCATGGGCAGGGTTCCCAATGTCAGCAGCCCGGCCTGGCGCCAGTTCATGCGCGCGAAACGCGCGAACAGGAAGACCCCGCAAGCCATCGCCAGGAACCGCGCGGCGATCAGGATCAGCACCGAGAAGCCGAGGATGGTCAGGTCCGACAGGCGCATCGATGCGCCCACGGTGACGAACAGCATCACCACGAACAATTCGTTGGCGACGCCGAACTCCAGCTCCATCAAATCGAACTGGCGATCCAGGTTCTTCGACAGGATGGCGAAGATCAGCATGGTCAGCATCACCGGCAAATGCAGCGCATGCGCCACGCCGATGGCCAGCGCGATCACCGAGATCACCAGCACGAACTGCGAACTGCTCTCGCGCCCCAGCAGCCGCGCCAGCGGCATCATCAGCCAATAGGTCAGGTAGGCCAGCACGGCCGAGCCGACCAGCGAATACAGCGTGTGCTGGATCAGCGTCCAGACCGGCGTGCCGGCCTCATGGGCGATCACCGGCAGCAGCGCGTAGGCGGCCAGCACGGCGACGAAGTTGTTCAGCGCGGTCATGGCCGCCAGGCGACGCGTGACCTGGCCCTCGGCCTTCAGGTCGCGGAGCACCACCAGCACCACCGCCGGCGCGGTGGCAATCGCCATCACGCCGCCCAGCAGGGCCATCACCGGATCGGTGCCGAACCACGTGAGCGCGGCGCTGACGAAGCCGAAGCACAATACCGCCGACGTGGCGACCGTGATCAGCAGCCATTTTTCACGGCGCAGCCAGCCGATGTCGACATAGCGCCCGAGCTGGTAGACCACCAGCGCGACGGCGATGTCGGCAAAGACGTTGGTGACCTTGAGTACTTCACCTGACAGCAGGTTGAGGCCGCCGGCGCCGAGCACGAAACCCACCAGCAGATAGCCGGTGATGCGCGGCACCCAGGGCGACTTGGAAACTACGTAACCCGCGATCAGCCCGAACAGCAACAAGCCGCCGAATACCAGCAAGGCATTCCATTGCAGCGACTGTGCGAGGGTGAAAGACGGAAGAGCCCACTCCATATCTCCTCCTGAGAACAATGATTCGGATTGTTGAAACCGCGCCGCATCGCATGGACAGGACCACACTGCATGCACTGCGCGGATCGCGAGAGCGCCGGTAAGCCGTTCGACGTGTCGATGGATGCTTGCCCGATGATGTCGGTGCTGGCTGATGGAGCCTAGCCGATGATGCTGCTCGTCGCGATGATCTTTTTTATATTACAACGGAATAATTGATTTTCTTCGTTTGATGTTTTTCGGTTTGAAGTTTATCCGCTGCGCATGCAGTCCGGGATCAAGAGTTTTGGTGCCTCATTGTTCCCAGAAGCGGCCATCGGCGGTAATCAGAGCAGACCTGATTCGCTTGTCAGAAAACACCGACAGCAGCGCCGCGCGATAGCCCGCCAGTTGCGCCGCGTAGTCGGCGCGCTCGCTGTCCAGCAGGCGCCGCTTGTAATCGAGGATCCACACTTCATCGTCGAAGCTGACCACGCGATCGCAGCGCAGCACGCCGCCAGGCGTGACGACTTCCATCTCGTTGCGCGACCAGCGGTGCAGCGCGGGATTGAAGAAGCGCTCCAGTTCCGGTTGCGCGAACACGTGCAGCGCCTGCGCGTGCACCACCTGCGCCATCTCCGCCGAGATCCCCAGCCAGCGCACCAGGGCCGCTGCTTGCGGCACCTGCGGCGGCCATTGCGGCGACCACGTTACGCGCTCCAGCAGCGCATGCAGCGCCACGCCTTCGTCGATGGCGGCGCTGCCGGCCAGCGTTCCGTCTTCGCCGACGGCGATGGGGGCGTCGTCTTCGTCATCGAACGCGGCGCCGAAGAGAGACGGCGGCACCGGGCGCGGATCGAACAGCGCCAGCGCGAAGCCCTGCGCCGCTTGCGCCGCGCCGGCTTCAGCCACCGCTTCCGCGGCGATCTCGCGCACCGGCGCGTCGCCGGCGAACAGGCGCTGGTACCAGCTGCCCTCCTGCACGCCGCCCTCGCCCGCGCCGCGCGTGCCGGCCACGCCCGACACCAGCAGCAGTTGCTTGGCGCGCGTGACGGCGACGTAGAGCAGGTTCCAGTCCTCCTGCAGGCGGAAGCCTTCCTCGGCGTCGAACAGGTGCTCGCGCGCGAGTCCGCGCTCGCTGCGGCGACCGAAGGCCGAGAAATGCGTGGGCGCGTCCTCGTCCTGCGGCCACTCGCACAGGATGCCGACGTTGTCGTCCACCGAGTCGCTGTGGTTGGCGTCGAGGATGGCCACCACCGGCGCCTCCAGGCCTTTGGCGCTGTGCACGGTAAGGATGCGCACGGCGTCGGCCGCGGCATCGACGCTGGCCTCGTCGGGCGCGTCGCCGCCGGCGCTGCGCTGCAGTATGCGCAAGGCATCGATGAATTTGGGCAGGCTGGGATAACGGCCCGCGTCCATGTTCAGCGACAGTTCGACGAAGGCCGCGATGTTGCCCAGCGTCTGGCTGCGCGTGAGCGGCGAGGCATTCTGCGCATAGCGCGCCACCAGCTCGCCCTGGTGCAGGATCATGTCCAGCAGGTCGTGCACCGGCAAATGCGGCGCGGCCTGCAGCCAGCGTTCCAGCAGATTGACCGCGCGCACCATGCCGGCGGAGGCGACGCCCTCGCGCTGCATGGCCTGCATGCGCCACCACCAGTGACCGGCGCCGCCCTGCGCGTCGTTGCGCGAGGCGATCTGGATCAGGTCGTCGTCGGACGCGCCCACGATCGGGCTCTTCAGCACATGCGCCAGCGCGCGCGTGTCGTTGGGCGTGATCAAGAACGTCAGCAGCGCGATCAGGTCGGCGATCTCCAGCGACTCCAGCAGGCCGCCGCGCTTGTCGGAGACGAAGGGAATGCCGGCCGAGCGCAACGCGCTCTCGTAGGCGGCCAGGTGCGTGCGCTTCCTGACCAGCAGCATGACGTCGCTCCAGCGCATGGCGCGCGTTCCCTTGCCCTCGGCCACCGGCACCTCGCGGAAGGCCTTGATCAGGGCCTGCGCCAGCGCCTCGCCTTCAAGGCGGCGGCGCGCGTCTTCTTCCTCTTCGCGCGGGTTGGTCAGCGGATTGCGCCAGGCGATGACCGTTTCAGGCTCATCGGCTGCGTCCTCCTGCGGCTGTTCTTCCGGCTCGGCCTCGGCGACCTTTGCCAGCGGCAACCGCCACACCTCGCCGCCTTGCATGCCCAGCGTGGTCTGCGCGGCGAACAGCGGATTGCCGCCTTGCAGGAAGGAGCGGTTCAATACCTCCACCACCGCGCTGGCATTGCGGCGGGTCTGGTTGGCGCGCAGGACGGCGGCGCCCTGGGCGCGCAGCAACTCGCGCGCGGCCACGAACACGCGCGGCTCGGCGCGGCGGAAGCGATAGATCGACTGCTTGGGGTCGCCCACCACGAACACGCTGGGCTGCGAAGCGTCGTCGCCATAGGCGCGCAGCCAGGAGCGCACGATGCTCCATTGCAGCGGATTGGTGTCCTGGAACTCGTCCAGCAGGATGTGCTTGTAACGCGCGTCCAGGCGGGTCTGCAGATAGGCGGCGCTGGATTCGTCGTTGAGCAGGCGGTAGGCCTGCCATTCGAGGTCGGCGAAGTCGAACACTCGCTGCTCCGACTTCACCTCCTGATAGAAATCGAGATAGGCGCGCCCGGCGGAGAACAGCGCGCGGTTCAGCTGCACCACCAACTTTTCCTTGCTGCGCAGCTGCAGCGCCCTGAGCGCCTCGCCGACGGCATTGAATTGCGCCTCGAAGGTTTCCAGCGCGGCGTCGTCGCTGTCGGCGCCGAACTGCTTCACCAGCGCGGCAACCAGCGACTTGACCTTGCCGTTCTTGCGCGGCTTGTCCTTGTCGTCGAAGAACTGGGTGTACAGCGCCTCGAAATTCTCCAGCCCGGCGCCGGCCGTCAACGCGCTCTCGATGGCCACGGCGCGCGCCTTGTTGGCGGCGCCGCCCTGCCCCAGCAGTACCGCCAGCAGCGATGCGCGTTCGCACAGTTCGCGCGTTTCCCACAGCGACAGCCGCGCGTCCAGGCGTGCGTCGTCGCCGCACATCTGCTCCAGCCACAGTAGCGGCGTGGGCATGTCGACCTGGTCGGCGTCGTCGCCGTCATCCTGGGTCGCGGCCCACCATTCGGCGCGCTTGTCGATGAAAGCATCGAGCAGGTTGCGGGCGTTGAAGTCGCCGGCCAGGTCGTACAGCTCGAGCAGCGCCGCCTTCGCGCCTTCGCCCTTGGGCGTGCGCAGGCCTTGCATGAAACGGCGATAGGCTTCGTCCAGCAGCTCGCCGTTCTTCTCGGTCAGCGAATAGCCGTGCGGCACGCCCGCGGCCAGCGGCGCGATCTGCAGCAGTCGCGCGAACCAGCTGTGGAAGGTATCGATCGACAGGCTTTGCTCCGACGACAGGATGCGCTCGTACAAGCCGCGCGCCGCCGGCATCAGCCGCGCCAGGTCGGCCTCGGCCACGCCGCGCTCGCGCAGCAGCGCCGCCGCGTGGGCGTCGTCGGCCAGCGCCAGCTCATGCAGCAGCTCCATCAGGCGCTCGCGCATTTCCTGCGCCGCCTTGCGGGTGAAGGTGATGGCCAGCAGTTCGGATGCCTGCGCGCCCGACAGCAGCAGGCGCAGCATGCGCGCCACCAGCAGCCAGGTCTTGCCGCTGCCGGCGCAGGCCTCGACCACCACCGAATGGCGCGGATCGCAGGCCGCGCGCGTGAACACGGCGGCGTCGACGGGCTCGCCGTCGACCTCGTAGGCGGCCGGTTTCTTATTCTCGCTCACAGCCACGCTCCCTTGCGGCACAACCCGCGCATGTCGCAGTACTGGCATACCGTTTCGATGCCGTTGGCGGGCAAGGCGGCGCCATGCGCCACGGCTTGCATGGTGGTCGATATCTGCTGTTTCAGCATCTGCTGTTTGCGGCTGAATTCGGGGGCGGCGGCGTCGCCGATCTTCTTGTCGGCGCCCAGCTCCAGCGCGACGTAGTGGGCGGCGTCGATGCGACTGTCGGCCAGCAGGCCGTAGAAGGCCAGCTGGTGATCGTCCTCATCCTTCACCTTCTGCTTCAGGCTGACGGCGGCGCGCGTCTTGTAGTCGAGCAGCGCGCGTTCGCCGGCCTCATTCTGGTCGATGCGGTCGAGACGGCCGTAGAGTTCGATCGCGCCGTCGTCCCAGGCCAGCATGCTTGACTGCGCCTCCTCGCCGATCACGAAACGCCAGCCCTGTGCCTCGCGCTCGTTGGCCCACAAGAGGTAGGCGGGGATCACCTTCTGCCAGCGCGCGTAGTAGGAAAGCGCCGCCGGATGCTGGTTCATGGCGCGGTTGAAGACCTCGGCGGAGACCTCTTCCAGCAGCGCGGCGCGCGCGCCTTGCGGCGTGTCGCGGTCGCGCACGGTCTCGTGGTAGCGCGTCAGAATCTCATGCAGCCAGCTGCCGTAGTCGCGCTTCTCGGGCATGTCGGAGAGCTCGTCCATCACCGCCACGCGCAGCATGCGCTGGGCGAAGAATTGATAAGGGCAGGCCAGGAAACTGCCGAACGAACTCGACGACAGCTTGCCCGGCAGCAGCGCCGGCGCGACCGGCGCCGGCATGACCGAAGGCGCGGCCTGCAGCGTCTTCTCGGGCGGCGGCGCGCTGATCTCGCGTAGCGGCGGCAAGCCGTCCTGCGCCAGCTTCAGTTCCAGCCGCTGCACCCAGGGACTGACCGGATTGGGCTCGCCGTCCTGCCGGGTCTGCCAGCACAGCACGACCTCGTCGTTGACGCACAGCAGCTCGGTCAGGTCGCGCAATTGCTGGCGCTGGCGCGAGGCGCGCGTGGCGAGGTTCAGTTCGCGCCGCACGGCGTTGGAGAAGAACAGGGTTTCCTGCGGCGGCGAGGGCAGGTGCGCGGCGTCGGCGCCGATCACCAGCACCGCGTCGAACCGGCGCAGGCGCGCGCCGTTCAGCGGCAGCATCACCACCCGGCGGTCGCTGATGGGCGGCATGTACGAGGTCGCGTCGAGTCGCAGGTTGAGCAATGCGCGCCACTCCGGGAAGGAAAATTCGTCCTGCAGTCCGCCGCCCTGCTCGGCGGCGATCTCGTCGAGCAGCAGCAGGCATTGTTCGCCGGCCACGTCAGCGCGCAGCGCGGCTTCCATATCCAGCGCCGCAAACATCGCGCGCTCGGCGCGGCACCACGCCGCCAGCGTCTTGCGGCCGGTGAACTGGGCGGCCTGGCGCGCCAGCGTGACGATGCATGCCAGGTCGCCGCTGTCGGCGGCGTCGGCGAAGGCGTTCTGCAAGGCGCTCCAGTCGCCGGCGATGTTGGCGCGGCGCAGCCTGGCTTCGACCCGCATCACGCGGTCGGCCCGGGCTTCGTCGCCGGCGAAGACGAAGGGCGACTTCAGCAGATCCAGCAGCGCGCCGGTCTCGCCGCGCGCCGATACCAGTTCGTTCCATGCCGCCAGCGCGGCGGCGGCGCGCGTGGTGGAAAGCTTCCATCCGGTTTCGTCGGCCACGGCCACCTGGGCGCGCTCCAGCAGCGCCCGCAGGCGACGCGCCGTCACCCGGTCCTGCGCCACCACGGCGATCTCGCTCTTGCCCTGCTCCAGCCAGCGCAGCACGATCTGCGCGCTTTGCACGGCGGCGTTTTCCAGGTCGCCGGCCGGGCACAGCGCGGGCATGGCAAGGGCGGGGATGGCGGCGCTTTCTGCGTTCTCCGTGTTTTCCGGCGGCGGCGTATCGTCGTCCTGCGCCAGCTCGGACCAGGCGCCGAGATACACCGGATGCAGCGGCGCGATCGCTGCCCGGCTCCAGTCCAGCGTGACCACCCGCACCGGCTGGCGCTCGGCCCATGCGGCCAGGAAGGCGGCGTCCAGCGGCTCGGGCGCGGTGGGGCTGACCCAGATCAGCGGCATGGCGGCGTCCGCCGCCAGCGCCAGCATGGCGTCGAAGCGCTGGGCGATGCGGTCGCTGGCGTCCAGTTGCCCTTTCCATACCTGCCATACCAGTTGCGCCTCGTCGGAGAGCATGCCGTGCGCCGAGGGTTCGAGCTGTTCCAGCAGTTGCGCCAGCGCCTGGCGCCAGCGGTCGTCGGCGGCATCGGCGTTGGCCCGGATCTCGGGCAGCAGCGCCATGGTGAGCTCATCGGAGAGCGCCAGCAGCGTGTGCGCCAGCGGCAGCAGGTCGGCGTTGCGGCGCGCGGAAAACATTTTCTTGAGCCAGCCGTGCTCGCGCAGCTGGGCGTACAGCTGCATCAGCCGTTCGCTCTCGGGCGGCGCGGACTGTTCGACGGGCGGCTGCATGGCCAGCAGGCCCGAGGGCGTGTTGATGCGCGGCGCCAGGTAAGGCCGGCGCAGCTCGCGCGCCAGCGCGGCCTTGAAATTCTGCGCGTGCGAGAACGCCGGCACCAGCAGCTGGCAACCCGAGAGGTCGAGCGCGCCGCCCTGCCCGGCCAGCGCGTCGCCCAGCGGCTGTCCCTCCCTCAGCAGCAGGCGCACGGCCTGTTGCCAGAAATCGGGAGACGGCGGAATCGGGACGGTTGCTAGAGGCATGCGGCTTTCTATATATAAGAGGGCGCGCCGGCAGGACGCGGCGGCGATTGTATTTTTCTCTCGGCCCGACAGATTTTTTCAATCGTCGCGGCCGGCACACTGCTGCGCATTGTAATGCCAGCGCGCCCCACCCGCTGCGCCCGGCCACGGCAGGGCGGCCGCAAAGCCGCTAGCAGCCTGCGCCGGGGCCTGCCGCCGATGCTGATGATGGCTCGCAACAACAGCGCCGGGCGCGGCCACACTTTTGCCAAAAATCGGTTATGATTGCCTCCGTACCCCGCCGCTTACCCCTGCCGCGCTTCAAAAACAACTTGAATCGGCGCGCAACGACTCCACGTAGACTCAGCAACTCCGGAAGCGTTGATGGCTTAACGCCAGGCAAATGGTATTCGTCCACCGGCGCTATTTGACTACTTACTCTCCCTCATACCGAGGATCTGCCATGAGCGAAAATATCAAACATATCTCTGACGCATCTTTCGAAGCCGATGTGCTGAAGTCCGACAAACCCGTGCTGGTCGATTTCTGGGCCGAATGGTGCGGTCCCTGCAAGGCGATCGCCCCGATCCTGGAAGAAGTCGCCAAGGAATACGACGGCAAGCTGCAGATCGCCAAGCTGGACGTGGACTCCAACCAGGCCATTCCGGCCAAGTTCGGCATCCGCGGCATCCCGACCCTGATCCTGTTCAAGAACGGCGCCGCCGCCGCACAGAAAGTGGGCGCACTGGCCAAGGGCCAGCTGACCTCGTTCATCGACAGCAACATCTGATCGCATCCGACGGCGGCGCGCCCGCGCCGTCGTCAGCCTGGGGCGCATCCGCCCCGGGCAGATTCCTAGACCACACCACGCAACTCCCTCCCCCACCCTAAATTTTCCCGTCCCGGGACACTCATATGCATTTATCAGAACTAAAAGCGTTGCACGTCTCTGCATTGCTGGAAATGGCAATCAGCCTGGACATCGAGAACGCTGCGCGCCTGCGCAAACAGGAGCTCATGTTTGCCATCCTGAAGAAGCGCGCAAAATCAGGAGAACAGATTTTCGGCGATGGCGCCCTGGAAGTGCTGCCTGACGGCTTCGGCTTCCTGCGCTCGCCCGACGCCAGCTACATGGCGTCCACCGACGACATTTACATCTCGCCTTCGCAGATCCGCCGTTTCAACCTGCACACCGGCGACTCCATCGAAGGCGAAGTGCGCACGCCCAAGGACGGCGAGCGCTATTTCGCCCTGGTCAAGGTCGACAAGGTCAACGGCGAACCGCCGGAAGCCTCCAAGCACCGCATCCTGTTTGAAAACCTCACCCCGCTGCACCCCAACAAGCTGCTGCAGCTGGAACGCGACATGCGCGGCGAGGAAAACATCACCGGCCGCATCATCGACCTGATCGCCCCGGTCGGCCGCGGCCAGCGCGGCCTGCTGGTGGCCTCGCCCAAGTCCGGCAAATCGGTGATGCTGCAGCACATCGCGCACGCCATCACCACCAACCATCCCGACACCGTGATGATCGTCCTGCTGATCGACGAACGTCCGGAAGAAGTGACTGAAATGCAGCGCTCGGTGCGCGGCGAGGTCGTGGCATCGACCTTCGACGAACCGGCAACGCGCCACGTGCAGGTCGCCGAAATGGTGCTGGAAAAGGCCAAGCGCTTAGTCGAAATGAAGAAGGACGTGGTGATCCTGCTGGACTCCATCACCCGCCTGGCGCGCGCCTACAACACCGTGATCCCGGCCTCCGGCAAGGTGCTGACCGGCGGTGTGGACGCCAACGCGCTGCAACGCCCGAAGCGCTTCTTCGGCGCCGCGCGTAACGTGGAAGAAGGCGGCTCGCTGACCATCATCGCCACCGCCCTGATCGAAACCGGCAGCCGCATGGACGACGTGATCTACGAAGAATTCAAGGGCACCGGCAACATGGAAGTGCACCTGGAGCGTCGCCTGGCCGAGAAGCGCGTCTACCCGGCCATCAACCTGTCCAAGTCGGGCACCCGCCGCGAAGAGCTGCTGATCAAACCCGACCAGCTGCAGAAGATCTGGGTGCTGCGCAAGCTGATGTACGACATGGACGAAATCGAGGCGATGGAATTCATCCTCGACAAGATGAAGTCCACCAAGAACAACGCCGAGTTCTTCGACATGATGCGCCGGGGCAACTGATCCCCGCCGCACAGGCGACACGAGAACGGCATGCCCTGCGCATGCCGTTTTTTTTCGCTCCGACAAAACGTGTTCTTTTCGACAACAAATCCGGCACGAATGCGGCAAAAAGCTACACCAGGCCCGTCCGCGGGACGCCCGGCTTGACCCAAGCCCCTGATTTGATTGTATAATTTCGGACTTTTCCAAACCGGCAAGTGATCGACAATCGGGTCAAGAAGCAGTGCGACCGACGAAGTGGCGATTGGCTACCAAACTACCCTGAGGCAGAAAATGAAAGAAGGCATCCACCCGGATTACCGCGAAATCCTGTTCCACGACGTGTCGAACGACTTCAAGTTCATCACCCGCTCGACCATCGCTACCCGCGAAACCGGAGAGTTCGAAGGCAAGGAATACCCGCTGGTGAAGATCGAAGTTTCGTCCGAATCGCACCCGTTCTACACCGGCAAGCACAAGATCGTCGACACCGCTGGCCGCGTTGAGAAGTTCCGCCAGAAGTTCGGTTCCGTCGGTTCGAAGACTGCAGTCTCGAAGGCGTAATCAGCGACTTTCCAAAAAAGGCAGCTCCGGCTGCCTTTTTTTGTTTGTGCGCCGGGGCATGCGCCCGGGCGTCAGCCCGCCGCAACACGTCATGGCGATCGCCGGAGGAAGTGCCCGTCTGTAGCAGTCGGACACAACTATTTACGGTGAATTGCTGCACAATGACGGCTGCGAAAAAATCTCCCGGCGGCAAGACCTCCGTGGGCAATGCCGGCCGCTCTCCATGCGACGGCAAGCAAGCCCGGGCGCGACATGAGGCGCGCCAGGTGATCCGATGGGCCGCAACGATGCCTGCCGCGCCGCCGGCGCCGGGCCCGAACCGATAAGCACGACAGAACAAGAGCAATAAGATCTTGATGAAGCCAGTCCGTCTTCCAGCTGCTGCGACCAACGCGCTCCCGCGCATGGCGCTGCTTGCACTCGCCCTTTTGTACATCCTGCCCGGCCTGATCGGCCGCGACCCGTGGAAAAACGAGGACGCCACCAGCTTCGGCATCATGTGGACCATGGCCCATGGCACGCTGGCCGACTGGCTCACGCCCAACGTCGCCGGCCTCGCGCTGCCGGCCGAAAGCCCGCTGGCCTACTGGTTCGGCGCGATCTGCATCAAGCTGTTCGGCTGGCTGCTGGGCGACCCGCTGGCCGCGCGCGTGTCCACCGTCGGCTGCTTCCTGGTCGGCTCGCTGTCGATCTGGTACACCACCTACCTGCTGGGGCGTCGCCCCGAAGCGCAGCCGCTGAAGCTGGCCTTCGGCGGCCAGCCCGAGCCGCGCGACTTCGGCCGCACGCTGGCCGACGGCGCCTTCCTGATCTACCTCGGTTTCCTGGGCCTGCTGCTGCACAGCCACGAGACCAGCCCCAAGACGCTGCAGATCGCGCTGGTGGCCTACGCCATGTACGGCGCGGCCCGCGTGTTCGACCTGCACAGGCTGCGCCATTCGGTGTGGCTGGGCCTGGCGCTGGGCATGCTGATCCTGACCTACGGCTGGCTGCTGCCGGCCGGCGCCATGGTCGGCCTGCTGGTGCTGGCCGCAGTGCGCAAGGATGGCGCCGCCGGCAAGCTGCTGCTGGGCGTCGCGCTGCCGGTTGCGGTGCTGATCACCGCGCTGTGGGTGTTCGCCATCCGCACGCTGTTGCCGCAGGAGGCGGCCGGGCAGTTCGACCTCTGGATGAGCTGGAACATCTACCAGTTGAACCGTCCGACGCTGTCGACCCTGTCCTTCCTGCTCAAGTACGGCGTATGGTTCGCCTGGCCGGCCTGGCCGTTCGCCGGCTGGGCGCTGTACGCCTGGCGCCGCCAGCCGGGCTCGCTGCATATCGCGCTGCCGCTGGCCTTCTTCATTCCGCTCACGCTGCTGGTGCTGATCAACGTCCACACCGAGGAAGGCATGCTGCTGCCGCTGCTGCCGGCGCTGGCGATCCTGGCCGCCTTCGGCCTGCCGACCATGAAGCGCGGCGCCATCAACGCGGTGGACTGGTTCTCGGTGATGACGCTGACCACTTCGGCGGCCTTCATCTGGATCGGCTGGATCGCCAAGGAAACCGGCTGGCCGGCACAGATCGCGCGCAACGCCTACAAGCTGGCGCCGGGCTTCAAGCCGGGCTTCGAATGGATTTCGCTGGCCATCGCCATCGCCGCCACCGTGGCCTGGATCTTCGTGGTGCACTGGCGCATCTCGCGCCGGCCGTCGGTGCTGTGGCGCGCGGTGGTGCTGTCCTCGGGCGGCGTCATCCTGTGCTGGGTGCTGCTGATGACCTTGTGGCTGCCCTGGGTCAACTACGGCAAGAGCTACGCCGGCGTGGCCGAGCAGATCGAATCCAAACTGACCTCGGTCAAGCAGTGCGTGCAGACCAATGTGGGCCCGGCGCAGCGCGCATCGTTCGCCTATTTCGGCAGCGTGCGCTTCGCCGACGAGCGCGGCCAGACCTGCGACTACCTGCTGCTGCAGGACGACATCAGCAACCAGGATGCCTCGCTGATGCTGCGCCAGTACCCCGGTTCCTGGCGCATGGTGTGGGAAGGCCGCCGCCCGTCCGATCGCGACGAGCGCTTCCGCCTCTACCGCCGCGCCGGCGAGTGATGCCGGCCGCATCCGCTCCCACTTCCATTCCAGCTTGAACACCGACGCCGCTCCCCTGTCCTCCCGTATCCATGTCGGGCGCATCGCGCGCCTGGCATGGCCGCTGCTGGTCGGCCAGCTGGCGCTGATCGCCAACGGCGTGATCGACACCGTGATGGTGTCGCGCTTTTCCGCGCTCGACCTGGCCGCGCTGGCGCTGGGGGTGTCGATCTACGTGAGCGTCTTCGTCGGTCTCTCCGGCGTGCTGCAGGCATTGCAGCCGACCATCGGCCAACTGTTCGGCGCCGGCCGCCACGGCGAGATCGGCAACGAGGTCAAGCAGGGGCTGTGGCTGGCCGCGCTGCTGTCGGTCGCTGGTTGCCTGGTGCTGGCGTTTTCCCCGTACTTCCTGTCTTTCGCCAAGGCCTCGCCCGAGCTGGTGGAGAAGGCCACGCTTTACCTGCGCATCGAGGCGCTGGCCCTTCCGGCCACACTGGCCTTCCGCGTCTACGCCTCGCTCAACACCGCGATGGCGCGTCCCAAGATGGTGATGGCGATCCAGCTGTGCGGCCTGCTGCTGAAGCTTCCGCTGAACGCGCTGCTGATCTTCGGCGGCCTGGGCCTGCCGGCCTTCGGCGGTCCCGGCTGCGCGATCGCCACCACGCTGATCGCGTGGCTGATGATGATCGTGGCCTGGCTGCTGGTGGCGAAGCTGCCGGCCTACCGTCCGTTGAACCTGTTCGGCACCGGCTTCGTGAAGCCCTCGTGGCGCATCCTGCGCACGCTGCTGCGACTGGGCATCCCCATCGGCCTGTCCTATTTCATCGAAGTGACGGCCTTCACGCTGATGGCGGTGTTCATCGCGCGCCTGGGCGCGGTGCCGGTGGCCGGCCACCAGATCACCGCCAACGTCGGCACCGTGCTCTACATGCTGCCGCTGTCCATCGCCAGCGCCACCAGCACGCTGGTGGCGCAAGCCATCGGCGCCAACGAATGGAAGGCCGCCAAGAAGATCGGCTACGCCGGCATCCGCCTCTCGGTCTGCCTGTCGGTAATGATCGGGGTGGTGGTCTGGTTCACGCGCGCGCATATCATCCGCGCCTACACGCCCGATCCGCTGATCGTCGGCGCGGCGCTGCCGCTGTTCCTCTACATCGCCTTCTACCAGATGTTCGATTCGCTGCAGGTGACCACCGCCTTCGTGCTGCGCGCCTACAAGGTGGCGGTGATCCCCACCGTGATCTACGCGGTGACGCTGTGGGGCGTGGGTCTGGGCGGCGGCTATCTGCTGGGCTTTGACATCCTCGGCATCACGCCGGCGTCGCTGCAGGGCGCATCGGGATTCTGGCTGGCCAACAGCGCCAGCCTGGGACTGGTCGGCGCCGGGCTGCTGGCTTACCTGCGCGTGATCCAGCGCCGCGCCGGCGCGGTGGGCGAAAGCGCCTTCAAGGTCTGAGCACGCCGGCGGCGAACAGGTCGTCGTTGCTGGCGTCGAGCACGCCCTTCAATTGCGGCGCGCCGGCCGGACGTCCCAGCAGGAAACCCTGCACCTGGTCGCAATGCAGCGCCTGCAATTCGCGCAGCTGCTCCTCCGTCTCCACCCCCTCGGCCACCACTTCCATCTGCAAGGCATGGGCCAACGCGATGATGGCCGACACGATGGCGCGCCCGGAGTGGTCACCGGCATCCAGGCGCGAGGTGAAGAAGCGATCGATCTTGATTTGCCGGCAGTGGAACTGCGCCAGATAGGCCAGGCTGGAATAGCCGGTGCCGAAGTCGTCGATGGCGATGTCGAAGCCCAGCGCCTGCAGGTCACCGATGATGTGCGTGCTGCGCTCGACGTTCTTCATCGCGGCCGTCTCGGTGATCTCGAACATCAGGCGCTGCGGCGCGATCCCCGCCTGCCCCACGATGCAGGTGATGCTGTCGACCAGGTCGGCGCGCATCTGCACCGGCGACAGATTCATCGCCACCTTCACCGGCCGCACGCCTTCGGCATCCCAGCTGCGGATCTGCTCGCACACGGCGCGCAGCACCCAGTCGCCGATCTGGATGATCTGGCCCGAGCGCTCGGCGATGGGGATGAATTCAGACGGCGCCATCTCGCCCAGCTCCGGATGGGTCCAGCGCAGCAGCGCTTCCACGCCGGTCAGCTCCTTGCTGCCGCCGCGGTACTTGGGCTGGAAGTGCAGCGAGAACTGCTCCTCTTCGATGGCCTGCTGCAGCGCCTGGCGCACCTGCAGATGGCGCATCGCGCTGGCGTGCATGGCCGGCTCGAAGAAACGATAGGTGTTGCGCCCGCTCTGCTTGGCTTCGTACATCGCGGCGTCGGCGTTCTTCATCAGCGCATCGACCGAGTCGCCGCTGTTGGGATAGACGGCGATGCCGATGCTGGAGGTCACGCGCAATGTCGCATCCTCGATCTGGAAATCCTGGCGCAGCGCGGCGAGAATGTTTTCCGACAGGTGCTCCACCACCTCGGGCGACTGCAGGTTGCTCATCACCACCACGAACTCGTCGCCGCCGATGCGCGCCACCATATCCTCGCCGCGGATGCAGCAGCGCACGCGCTGCGCCACCGCCACCAGCAGGCCGTCGCCCACCGCGTGGCCGAGCGTGTCGTTGATGCCCTTGAAACCGTCCAGGTCCATGAACAGCACCGCGAACGGCTTGCCGTTGCGGCGCGCCACCTGGATCGCGTGCTGGATGCGGTCCGACAGCAGCGCCCGGTTGGGCAGTCCGGTCAGCACGTCGTGCGTGGCGAAATGCAGCAGCTTGTCGTTGGTGCGGCCGACGATGCGCTTGAGCACGCGGTTGCGCTGCGCGCCGGTCACCACCAGCGCCAGCGCCATGGTGAGGAAGGCGCCGAACACGATGCCGTTGACCAGGTGCTCGCGCGTGACGCTGTGCAAGGCGTGGCTTTGCGCGTCGGGCATGATGGCCACCGCGCGCAGGCCGGTGCAGGCGCTGGCCACCAGGGCCGCGCCCACCAGCAGCGACGCCAGCACCCGGCGCGTCTGCTGCGAGTTGAGCGAACCGGCCATGGACTTGCGGCTGTTGGTCACCGAGAACAGCGCGACGGCGAACACGGCCGTCAGTTCGGTCACCACCACCGCCAGCGACAGCAGCGCCTTCTGGTACATCAGTTCGGGAGTCAGCAGCATGGCCTTGAGCGCCATGTGGAAGGCGGCATTGACGGCTGCGCCGATGGCCAGTCCGCCCACCAGGAGGCGCATCGCATGCGGGCGCCGCAAGCCGGAAAGATGCATCAGGTAGAAGGAGCTGCCCACGGTCAGCAACAGCGCCAGCACGGCCAGCCGCGCCTCGAACCCGACCGCCGTCGGCAGGCGCAGCGCGGCGACGCACAGGAAGATCGCCGCCCAGATGCCCAGCCCGAACACGGCGGCGCCGAGCGACAGCCACAACCTGCGGTACTGCGCCTCCTGCGTCGAGATGCGCTCCGAGACCTCGAGCGCGGCATAGGCCGACAGGCTGGCGACCAGCAGCGCGAACGCCAGCAACAGGAAATTGTACGAACCAGGCATGGTGAGGGGACCCGCGTTCTTTCGGCGCCGCCTGCCCGGCAATCGCTGGAAGCCCGGGCGGTGACGCTTTTTTTCGATGTCGCGGCCGTTCCGCCCCTGCCCTGTCTCGGGCTGCGCGACTGGCGGCGGCACGAACGGGAAGACGTCAGTCGATTTGCCGCTGCTGCCAGCGGGTCGCCGCGTTCCATCCGGAGCGGGAGGACCGGCGGCGCGCAAATGTGCGCGTTCCCGCCGGAGACCGCCGGCGGCTCCGGAACAACAAAAAAGTTACGTAACTAAAACGATACTTCGGAAGTGCTGCCGACTGCTTTGATTATTTGACTTGTTTCATCCGGACCCGGCCTGGCAGGAACATTGATGCGGCCATCCGTTTGCCGGCCCGGTTTTCGCCGGCCCATCCCCACAAGATGAGAGCGACGCGTGACGACGCTGGTCCGCTGTCGCGAAATTCCCCCTGACGACGCTATTCTAGCCGCTTCCCCCGCCCTGCGCCGCAGTTGCGGCCGGCATTTGCGGGCGTCGCGGCTGTCTCGCCGCGGACACAAAACTTAAAAAAAAGTTAATAACAATATGGCAATTTTTTGAATCTGGATTATAACTACACCAAGGGTCCCGCAAATCCGGAACCCTTTGGTCCGGCAGCATGCATCATGTCGATCCCTCGTCACGGCACGTACCGAAAGTGGCCTGATGACCTGACATCTGAACATCTGCTGCGCCGGCCGGTTAGTGCTTCAATCTTCATCCGCCACATGATCGGAGGCCCTGCATGGTGCATTTCAAGCCCTCTGCAAACGCCCGCCACAGCTGCTTTGGACAGGCCGCGACGCATCGCCGACGACACCGGGACATGCCCATTTCTGTGCAGTGAGTATAAATCACGTTTGCTGCGTAACTCATTTCTAAAGCAAACGTACCCCGGGACGCTCGACCTCAAAGTACCTTCGAATCATGGAAACCGCCAATCAAAAATTCGCCAAGCGCCTGCGCGCTTCGATGGAAAAAGCCGGATACGAACCCAAGCCCGCCGTTCTGGAAAGGGAATTCAATCTGCGTTACTGGGGCAAGCCGATGACCCTGCACGGGGTTCGTCGCTGGCTGCTCGGAGAATCGATGCCCAAGCAGGACAAGCTGGAGACGCTGGCCGAATGGCTCATCGTCACGCCCCAGCACCTGCGCTTCGGCGAAGAGATCGGCAAGCGCATCGACAAGCGCAAAGCCCGCTGGGAAGAGGCTATCGGCTATCGCGAGCGCGAGGCGTTCGAGGCTTTCATCAATCTGCCGGCGCCGCAGCGCAAGATCGTCAAGGAGGTGATCTTCGCGTTTTCGCAGATAGCGGCCAACGCCCCGGACAAAGGGGCGACGCCGGTGAAATCGGGTACCCGGCGTCGCACCCGAAGCTGACCGAAAGGTCTCCCGAAGACGCTCCGACGCCCCTCCGATTCAGATCCCGCCCTCAACAGGGATCGCATCTTTTCTCCCCCTCCGCCTTGCCGCACTGCCGGCTTTTCTTTTCTTTTTTTTCCAATCGCACTGTCGTTTCATTCTGACGCGATCGTCAGCTTCTCGCCTGGCAGGAAGCACTTGTGGTTATTCATCCACGCTGTTTGATCGCGGCGGCGACTTCGACGCAATGGCCGACCTGTTCGGCAATCGATTCCGGCACCGGGCGCTTGCCGTCCAACACCTCGGCGATCCATGCCGCCGTCGTCTCGGCATCGCGCCCTTCCGGCAGATCCGGCAGGTCTTCGGCCACGCTCTGCTTTTCCACCAGCACCGTCTTCACGCCGCGGCTGAACCAGTCGATGCGCTGCGCGCGACGCGCGTTGGCCACGGTCTCGCCTTCGGTGCCGCGCATGAGGAAGGCGTCGCCGCGCTCGTGCGGCGCGGCATGGGCGAAATAGTCGCTCAGCATGTCCAGGTATTCGGGATGGGTGTAAGAAGTCAGGCGCAGCGCCGGCGAGGAAAACGGCTGCATGATCTTCACCAGCGTATGGGTCGAGTTGCGCACGCCGAGGATGGCGCGCATTCCCAATAGGCGGGAAATTTTTGGCGCCAGCGCCTGGATGGGAATGAAGGCCGGCTTGCCGGCCGCCATCAGCGCCTGCGCCTCCTGCGCCGAGGCCGCATGCGCGATGCCCAGCGCGCTGAAGATCTCGGCGCTGGTCACGCGCAGCGGATCGTGGGTGACGCCGTGCATCAGCACCGGCACGCCCTGGCGCACCAGCAGCATGCACAGCAGCGGCGTCAGGTTGGCCATCTTGCGCGAGCCGTTGTAGCTCGGCAGTACCACCGGCGCATAAGCGCAATCGGGCGCGGCGAGCGCAGCGAACGACGCTTCGGCGGCATCGAGGAAACCGCCGATCTCTTCCACCGCCTCGCCCTTGACGCGCATGGCCAGCAGGATCGCGCCCAGTTCGAGGTCGGACACGCGTGCGTCCAGCATGGCCTCGTACATCAGGCGGGCGTCCTGGCGCGACAGGCTGCGCGCGCCGTCCTTGCCGCGGCCGATCTCCTTGATGAAGCGGGCCGCCGCCAGCGGCTGTTGAGCTTGGGAGGCAGCGTCGGCGGCCGCGTCCGGGGAAGGGGAAGTGGGATGATTTTGCATGGCCGAAGGGTACACCAAAACCTCCCCCGCACGCAGCGGGCGGCCCGGCCAAAAACGCGGCCAGGCCCGTGGCGGCGGGCTTTCCAGTACAATAGCGCCTTTCCCGCGCGGCCCGTCGCCACGGCTCCTGAGGCCGCCGCCAGCATTCCCATATTCCATCCATGATAGTTCTCGGCGTCGAATCCTCCTGTGACGAAACCGGCCTCGCTCTGTACGACACCGATCGCGGCCTCCTGGCGCACGCGCTGCATTCGCAGATCGCCATGCACCAGGAATACGGCGGCGTGGTGCCCGAGCTGGCCTCGCGCGACCACATCCGCCGCGCCATCCCGCTGCTCAAGCAAACCCTGGCCGACGCCGCCATCGCGCCACAGGAGATCGACGCCATCGCCTACACCCAGGGCCCCGGCCTGGCCGGCGCCTTGCTGGTGGGCGCTTCGGTGGCCTGCGGCCTGGGCCTGGCGCTGGACAAGCCGGTGCTGGGCATCCACCACCTGGAAGGCCACCTGCTGTCGCCGCTCTTGGCCAGCAAGCCGCCCCAATTTCCCTTCATCGCCCTGCTGGTCTCGGGCGGCCATACGCAATTGATGCGCGTGGACGGCGTGGGCCGCTACGAGCTGCTGGGCGAAACCCTGGACGACGCCGCCGGCGAAGCCTTCGACAAGTCGGCCAAGCTGCTGGGCCTGGGTTATCCGGGCGGCCCGGCGATCTCGCGCATGGCCGAGTTCGGCGATCCGGCGGCGTACCAGCTGCCGCGCCCGATGCTGCACTCCAAGAACCTGGACTTCAGCTTCTCCGGCCTGAAGACCGCGGTGCTGACCGTGGTCAAGCAGCACAGCGGCAACATCTGCGAGCAGGACAAGGCCAACATCGCGCGCGGCTTCGTCGACGCCATCGTCGACGTGCTGGTGGCCAAGTGCATGTCGGCGCTGAAGGAAACCAAACTGAAACGCCTGGTGATCGCCGGCGGCGTCGGCGCCAATGCGCAGCTGCGCGCCGCGCTCAACGCGGCCGCCGCCAAGCGTCGCTATGAAGTCTTCTATCCGGAGCTGCAGTTCTGCACCGACAACGGCGCGATGATCGCCTTTGCCGGCGCCATGCGCCTGCGCGAACAGCCGGATGCGGCGAAGAAGGAATACGGCTTCGGCGTTCGCCCGCGCTGGCCGCTGGATGAGTTGCGCCCGCCGCAGGCAGCCTGAGCGCTGCGCACGCCCATGAAAAAGGCCGCTTGATGCGGCCTTTTTCTTTGCGGATCGGTCGGCGCTGGCCGGCCAATTTCGCCCGGCGGACTTACTTGCCCGCCTTTTTCTTGTCGCCGATCCGGCTTTCCTTGCCGGCCAGCAGATTGCCGATGTTCTTGCGGTGGCGATAGATCAGCAGCGCCGCCATCGCCACCACCGCCAGCAGGATGCCGTCGGTGGTGCCGAACAGCAGGCCGTAGTAGAACGGCGCGAACAGCGCCGCCACCAGCGCCGCCAGCGAGGAATATCGGAAGGCGAAGGCCACCACCAGCCAGGTCGCCAGCGTCGCCAGGCCCAGCCACACGTCCAGCGCCAGCAGGATGCCCAGCGCGGTGGCCACGCCCTTGCCGCCGACGAAGCGGAAGAACACCGGCCACAGGTGGCCCAGGAACACCGCCAGCACCACCAGCGCCATGCCGGTGTCGTCGACGCCGAACTGCGGGCCGAACTTCTGCGCCAGCCATACCGCCAGCCAGCCCTTGAAGCCGTCGCCGACGAGCGTCAATGCCGCCGCCTTCTTGTTGCCGCTGCGCAGGACGTTGGTCGCGCCCGGGTTCTTGGAGCCGTAGGTGCGCGGATCGGCCAGGCCGAACAGCTTGGAGACGACCACCGCGAAGGACAGCGAACCGATCAGGTAAGCGGCGATGGCGAAGAGGATGTTATACATGGATGAAAGTCTTTCTGTTGGATCTCGTCGTTATTATGTGGTCAGCCCTGCTCGCGCAGCGCGCACTGCACCGCCTTGGCGGGCAGCACCTTGAGGATGGCCGCCGGGTCGATGCCGACCAGGAAGCCGCGGCGCCCGCCGTTGATGTAGATCTTCTCCAGCGCCAGGATGCTCGATTCCACATACACCGGCATGGCCTTGCGCGTGCCGAACGGCGACGTGCCGCCGATCAGGAAACCGGAATGGCGGTTGGCCACCTCCGGCTTGCAGGGCTCGACCGACTTGCAGCCGATCTGGCGCGCCAGGTTCTTGGTGGACACCTTGCAGTCGCCGTGCATCAGCACCAGCAGCGGCTTGGCCGCCTCGTCCTGCATCACCAGCGTCTTCACCACGGCATGCTCTTGCACGCCCAGCTCGCGCGAGGACACCGATGTGCCGCCGTGCTCCTCGTAGTCGTAGGGATGCTCGGTGAAGGCCACGCCGTTCTTGCGCAGGAACTGCGTGGCGGGGGTCTCGGAAATGTGTTCTTTCTTGGAGCTCATGGGATTCGGTCTTCTCCGGCGCCCGAGGCGCCGCCATGGGCGCACATTATGCCGCAAGTCCGCCGGCTTGCGAGCGCGCGCTGCAGCATGAAGCGCGCTTCAACCGCGCGGGTGATGCTGGGCATGCAACTGCTTGAGGCGTTCGCGCGCCACATGGGTGTAGATCTGGGTGGTCGAAATATCGGCATGGCCCAGCAGCAGCTGCACCACGCGCAGGTCGGCGCCATGGTTGAGCAGGTGGGTGGCGAAGGCGTGGCGCAGCGTGTGCGGCGACAGGCGGGCGGTGACGCCGGCCAGCAGCGCGTACTTCTTGATCAGGGTCCAGAACATCTGGCGCGTCATCGGGCCGCCGCGCGCGGTGACGAACAGGGCATCGTCGACCTGGCCCTGCAGGATCTGCGCCCGGCCTTCGGCCAGGTAGCGCGCGATCCACGCCCCGGCTTCTTCGCCGAAGGGCACCAGGCGCGTCTTGCTGCCCTTGCCGGTGACCCGCAGCACGCCCTCGTTCATGCCGACCTCGATGCTTTTCAGCAGCACCAGTTCGGACACCCGCAGGCCGCTGGCGTACATCAGCTCGATCATGGTGCGGTCGCGCAGCCCCAGCGGCGTGGCGACATCGGGTGCCGCCAGCAGCGCCTCGACCTGCCCTTCCGACAAGGTCTTGGGAAAGCGCTGCGGCTGCCTGGCCGAGCGCAGCTTCAGGCAGGGATCGGCGGCGATGCGGTTCTGCCGCAGCGCCAGCTGGAAGAATCGCTTGAGCACCGCCAGCCGGCGGTTGGATGAACTGGCCTTGGTTTCGGCATGGCGCGCGGCGAAATAGGCGTTCAGGTCCTCGGCCTGGGTGGCGTAGAGCGGCTTGGCGCGCTCATGGTGCAACCAATGCGCGTACAGCGTCATGTCGCGCCGGTAGGCCTCCAACGTGTTCTTCGACAAGCCGTCCTCCAGCCACAGGCTGTCGCAGAACTCGTCGATGGCCTCGCGGCTTGGCTCGGGCGCTTCTATCTTGGGGGTGGTGCGTCCCATCGTGTTCAGTAGCCTTCCACGCCTTCGTGCCTGAGCAGCCAGCGCTTGACGTCGAGATAAAAGCCGTCGACGTCGTCGTGGTGCGAGAAGCCGCCCAGACCGCCCGCGGCGGTCACGCGATGGCAGGGACTGGCCAGCGCAAACCAGTTGGCGCCGCAAGCCTGGCCGACCGCGCGCGGCGCCGACTTGATGCGGCGCGCGATGTCGCCGTAGGTCAGCACCTGGCCGCTGGGGATCTCGGCGATGGCGGCCCACACGCGTTTCTGGAACGCGCTGCCCACGTCCGCCAGCGGTAGTTTGAAGCGGAACCCGGGATCTTTCAGGTAACGCGCGATCTGTTTGGCGGCCTTGGCTGCGGCGGCATCAGTGGCGTCTTTCTCGGCATAGTGCCTGGGCAGGTAGACCATCTCCAGGATCAGCCCGGCCTGGGTGCGGATGCCCATGCCGCCGAAGGGCGTGTGCACCACGGCGGAAAAGATGTCGGCCAGTTGCGAGGGCTTCGCAGGCGGCTGCACGGCGGGAGCTTGTTTCTTCATGGAGAAGTCGGGCTGGGCATTGATATCTTGTTGCGTTGATGCGTTCGTCACGTCCGCGCTATTTTAAGCAATTCCCGGCAGCCCTTGATACCATCGCCGCTTGCCGGGCACAACAAGGAGACAAGATGGGCAATATCACACCACGCGCCGAACCCGATCACCTGGTCGTCACCGCCGCCTCGCTGGAGCAAGGCATGGCGTGGGTCGAGGACAGGCTGGGGATCTCGATGGCGCCGCGCATCGGCGGCGAACATGTGCGGCTGGGCACGCATAATGCGCTGATGTCGCTGGGCCCGGGCTTCTATCTGGAAGTCATCGCCATCAATCCGGAGGCGCCGCCGCCGTCGCGGGCGCGCTGGTTCGCACTGGACGCCTTGCCCACCGGCGCCGCGCCGCGGCTGGCGCACTGGGTCGCGCGCACCGGCGACATCCATGCCGCGCTGCAGGCTTCGACGATCCAGCCTGGCATCGTGGAAGAGATGAGCCGCGGCAAGCTGCACTGGCTGATCACCATCGCCGCCGACGGCGCGCTGCAATGCGACGGCGCCCTGCCGTCGCTGATACAGTGGCAGAGCGAACCGCATCCCGCCGCCGCGCTGCCCGAGCTCGGCTGCCGGCTCGAGCGCCTGGCGCTCGAGCACCCACAGGCGCAACGGATCGGTGAATCGCTTGAAGCCATCGGGCTGCGCGACCACAGGATCGCATTGCGCGATGCGCCGGCGGCGCGCCTGTCGGCCGCGATTGCCACGCCGCATGGCGTGCGCGTACTGGACTGAATCGGGATGGCCGCCGCGACGGAATCGGCGGCGCAGAAGGGACACGAAAGTGGCGAGGAAGATGTCTGGAAGAGCCACAAAAGAAAAAGGCGCATCTGCGATGCGCCTTCAAAAACTCCTGATGCATTCCCGGCTGTTAAGACAGCTCAATCGAATGCACGTCTCCTCAGTTTCCTCGGTATCGATACCGTTTGTTATGCACCACCCGCTTTGTATCCGGTGAACCTGGCGACCGCGTTTCCGATGCATCGGAAGGCTTGCCGCAAGGCGTGTACATCAACAACTCAAAACATCATCAAAGACTGCCAAATTCGATTTGCTGAAGCGGCAACAGTTGCTTGCCGTTTCAGCAGAGCCCGCACTTTAACAGTACTTGCCGTGCTTTTCAAAGCACTTTTTTAGTGAAAATCAAACATACTTTTTAGCAACTTGACTGACATCCGACCAAGCCGGGAACGCCGCTGGCGGCGCCCCAACTTGTCATACAAATTTCGGCCGAATTCGGTCGGATGTCACCCAGGTTTCAATTGAATACCAGGTTCGGCAGCCACAGCGACAGCGCCGGCCAGTAGGTCACCAGCACCAGGAAACCGAGCATGGTCAACAGCCATGGCATGACCGCGATGGTCAGCTCGGTGATGCCCATCTTGGTGATGCCGGAAGCCACGTACAGGTTCAGGCCGACCGGCGGGTGGCACATGCCGACTTCCATGTTCACCACGATCAGGATGCCGAAGTGCACCGGATCGATGCCCAGCTTCATCGCCACCGGGAACAGGATGGGCGCCATGATCAGGACGATCGAGGACGGCTCCATCACGTTGCCCGCCAACAGCAGCAGGATGTTGACCACCAGCAGGAAGGTGATCGGACCGAGGCCCGAATCGGTGATCCACGCCGCCATCGCCTGCGGGATGTTCTCGCTGGTGACCAGGAAGGAGAACAGCACCGCGTTGGTGATGATGTAGAGCAGCATGGCCGACATCGAGGCCGAATCCAGCAGCACCTTGGGCACCTGGCTGAGCTTGAGGTCCTTGTAGACGAACACCGCGATGATGAAGGCATACACCGCCGCCATCGCCGCCGCCTCGGTCGGCGTGAACACGCCGGAGTAGATGCCGCCCATGACGATGACGATCAGGAACAAGCCCCAGCCGCTCTTGCGGAAGGCCGCGACACGCTCTGCCCAGGTGGCCTTCTTCAGGCGCGGGTAGTTGTTCTTGCGCGCCAGGTACCAGGTCGTCAGGCCCAGCAGGAACGCCAGCAGCAGGCCGGGCACCACGCCCGCCATGAACAGCTTGCCCACCGAGGTGTTGGTCGAGACCGAGTACATCACCATCACGATGGACGGCGGGATCAGGATGCCCAGCGCGCCGGAGGTGGTGATCACGCCCGCGCCGAAACGGTTGGGGAAGCCCTGCTTGACCATGGCCGGCAGGATGATGGAGCCGATCGCCACCACGGTTGCCGGCGACGAGCCCGACACCGCCGCGAACAGCGCGCAGGCCATCACGCCGGCCAGCGCCAGGCCGCCATGCCAGTGCCCCACCATCGAGGTGGCGAAGTTGATCATGCGCCGCGCCACGCCGCCGTGCGTGAGGAAGTTGCCGGCCAGGATGAAGAACGGGATCGCCATGATCTCGAACTTCTCGATGCCCGTGAACAGCTTCAGCGCCACCGACTGGATCGGCACGTCGGTCATCGTGAAGAGGAAGGTCAACACTGTCAGGCCGAGCGAGATCGAGATCGGCATCCCGGTCAGCATCAGCGCAAACAGCAAAATGAAAATGATGGCTGCGTTCATGCTTTTCCTCCGCTGATTTCTTCGTCCAGACCTTCCACGTGGGAATGGTCATGCTTGGGCAGTTCGCCGGTCTTGTGGAAATTCCACGCGACCTGGAGGAAGCGGAAGCACATCAGGTAGGAACCCAGCGGCACGGCCAGGTAGACGATCCACATCGGCATTTCCATCACCTCGGAGGTGCTGTCGTGCTGCGCGATGCCGTAGACGAACTCGACACCGAAGGTGCCGACGATGCCGGTAAACAGCGCACCGGCCAGCAGGCCGAAGATCACGAACTTGTTGCGCCACGGGGTGTTCAACCGGTTGATCAGCACGTCGACGCCGACGTGGATGCCGGTGCGCACGCCATAGGCGGCGCCGAACTTGGCCATCCACACGAACATGTAGATGCACAGCTCCTGCGCCCAGCTCATGTTGATCTGGATCAGCTCATCCTGCAGCCAGGGGATGTCGAGGCCGGATGCGTAGCGGTGCACCACGGCGAGAAAAATGATGAAGGTGGCGGCCGCCATGAGGAACGCGATCAGCCACTCTTCCAGATGGTCGAGGAACTTCATTGGGTCTCCTTGCGCCAGCAGGCCGCCGCATCGCATGCGACGGCCTGTGCGCCGGTATCGGTTTTTGATTTATTGGTCGTTTGCGCCCGATGCGACCGCGGGCGCCCGGTGAAACGCAGCGCGGATTACTTCTGGCCCAGCGCTGCCGCTTCCTTGTTGACGGCCGCGATCAGCTCCTTGCCGATACGGCTTTCCATCTGCTTTTGCACCGGCAGCAAGGCCTTGCGCCACTCCGCCTTCTCGGCGTCGGTCAGGCGGTAGACGGTGGTCTTGCCGGTCTTCTCGACGGCGGCCAGGGCGGCGTCGTTTTCCTGTTGGGCGATGGCGTTGGCGTACTTGGTGGCGTCCTTCATGGCGCCTTCAAGCTGCGTGCGGATGTCGGCCGGCAGGCCGTCCCAGAACTTCTTGTTGACGATCACCGCATAGCCCAGGTAGCCGTGGTCGGAGACGGTCACGTGCTTCTGCACTTCGTGCATCTTCTGGGTATAGAGGTTGGAAGGCGGGTTCTCGGTGCCGTCCACCACGCCGGTCTGCAGCGCCTGGTAGACCTCGGAGAAGGCCAGCACCTGCGGGTTGGCGCCCAGCGCGCGCATCTGCGCGTCCAGCACCTTGGAAGACTGGATGCGCATCTTCAGGCCGCGGAAATCGGCCGGATGGTGCAGCGGCTTGTTGGCCGACATGCCCTTGAAGCCGTTGTCCCAGTACGCCAGGCCGGTAATGCCCTTGGGCTCCAGCTTCTTGAACAGATCCTTGCCGATCGGACCTTCGGTCACGCGATACAGCACTTCCTTGGTCGGGAAGATGTAAGGCAGGTCGAAGACCTCGAACTCCTTCACGCCCAGCGGACCGAACTTGGCCAGCGACGGCGCCAGCATCTGCACGGCGCCCAGTTGCAGGGCTTCCAGTTCTTCCTTGTCCTTGTACAGCGTGCTGTTGGGATAGACCTCGATCTTCACGCGCCCCTTGGTGGCCTTCTCGGCCAGTTCCTTGAAGCGCTCGGCGCCCTTGCCCTTGGGCGTATCGCCGGCCACCACGTGGCTGAACTTGATGATGATCGGTTGCTGCGCGAAGGCGCTGCTGCTGACGACGGCTGCCGCGGACAGCGCAAACAGCAATGACTTGAGTTTCATTGTGTGTCCCCTTTGAGGTATTGGAAATTGGTTTTATTTTTTATTGTCTGGCGCGGGGCCAAGAATGGCCTGCGAATTCTGACCAGCTCCCCAGAAGGGGGCAACTGTGGTTAACCACAATGTCACGCGGCCGGGTAATTTCGCCCCCGTTTCATGATGCGTCGCAGCATGCTGGCGCAAGCGGGATGCCGCGGCTACACTGGCGGCGTCATGAAACCGCCCGCACCGACCTCCGCCCAGCCCACGCCCGCCTCGCTGCTGCTTGCGCCCAGCCGCAAGACCACCATGCGCTGGCTGATCCCGTTCCTGCTGGTGTTCCTGTTCATGGCCACGCTGATCTGGCTGCCGCGCCAGGCGCAGCAGATGGAAGCCAGCGAGCGGCTGGAGCAGCTGATCGCCGATTCTCTGTGGGTGGAACAGGCGATCCGCTTCCAGCTGAGCCGCGACGACGAGAGCATGCGCATCATCGGGCGCGAAATCATCAACTCGCACCTGCGCCAGGATCATTTCCGCAGCCGCCTGAACGCGCTCCTGCGCAACAACCGCGAGTTCTACCGCGTCACCTGGTTCGGCGCCGACGGCAAACCGATCGCCTCGACCGACGATTTCCCGATCACCCGCGACGACCTCTCCGAACCCTCGCGCATGACCGGCGAGCGTTCGCGCCAGCTGCGCCGCCCGCTTTACAGCCCGCCGGCCGTGCCGCCGGGCATCGCCGAACCGTCGCTGATGGACTATCACGTGCCGCTGTTTCGCGACAACCATTACATCGGCAGCCTGGTGGCCAGCTATGCGGTGGCGCGCATCCTGAACGAGATGGTGCCGTGGTGGTTCGCCCAGGACAACGAGATCTCGCTCACCGACACCGACGACAACGTGGTGGCGCGCCGCACCTCCGGCGGTCCCGGCCTGAACGTCTACACCCACCGGCGCGAGCTGGAGCTGCCGGGCCTGACGCTGGTGCTGCACACCAACAGCACCAAGAGCGCGCCCAAGCTGTTGCCCAACCTGCTGGTGGGCTCGGTGATGGTGCTGTCGCTGGGCTTGCTCTGGAGCCTGTGGGCGCTGTGGCGCGACATCAACCGCCGCACCAAGGCCGAAGGCGCGCTGTTGAACGAAGCCTCGTTCCGCGCCGCGATGGAAAACTCGCTGGTCACCGGCATGCGCGCGCGCGACCTGGAGGGGCGCATCACCTACGTCAACCCGGCCTTCTGCAAGATGGTCGGCATCCCGGCCGAGGAACTGGTGGGCAAGATCCCGCCCATGCCCTACTGGGCGCCGGAGGCGATGGACGAATACCAGGAGCGCTTCTCCAACGTGCTGGCCGGGCGCGCCACGCCGCAGTACGAAACCATCTTCCAGCGCATCGACGGCGAGCGTTTCCCGGTGCTGATCTTCGAATCGCCGCTGGTGGACCAGCACGGCAAGCAGACTGGCTGGATGGGCTCCATCCTCGACATCTCCGAGCGCAAGCGCGCCGAGGACCTGAACCGCACCCAGGAGGAAAAGCTGCAGGCCGGCGCCCGCCTGGCCAGCATGGGCGAGATCGCCTCGACCCTGGCGCACGAACTGAACCAGCCGCTGGCGGCGATCTCCAGCTTCACCACCGGGGCGCTGAACATGATGCAGCAGGGCAGCGCCGACCCCAGGACCTTGCAGCCGGCGCTGGAAAAGATTCACGCCCAGGCCCAGCGCGCCGGCCATGTGATCCGCAGCGTGCACCAGTTCGTCAAAAAGCGCGAACCGGCGCGCCAGCGCCTGCAGGTGCGCCAGCTGATCGACAACGTGGCGCCGCTGGTGGAGCTGCAGGCGCAGCAGTTCTTCGTGGTGCTGCAGATCAGCGTGCAGGCCAACCTGCCGCCGGTGCTGGGCGACCAGGTGCTGCTGGAGCAGGTGATCCTGAACCTGACCCGCAACGGCATCCAGGCCATGGCCGGCGTGCCGTCGGCGCGCCGCATCCTGCGCATCGTCGCCGAGCTGGACCGCGGACCGGGCACCTCGGAGTCGGTGCTGGTGTCGGTCATCGATCAGGGCCACGGCATTGCCGAGGACGTGGCGGCGCGCCTGTTCTCGCCGTTCTTCTCGACCAAGGCCGAGGGCATGGGCATGGGCCTGAACATCTGCCGCACCACCATCGAATTCCACGGCGGCACGCTGACATACACCGATAACCCGGCTGGCGGTACAATCTTCCGGTTTTCGCTGCCCGCCCAGGGCGGGACCTATTAAAAAATATCCGAGGAAGAGACTGACGGGTACGCGCCTGCCGCGCCCCGTTCCATACCGATGCTGCACATAGTCGACGACGAAGAGATCATCCGCGACTCGCTGGCCTGGCTGGCGCGCTCGCGCAACATCGCCGCCACCAGCTACGAAAGCGGCCAGGCGCTGCTGTCGGCGCTGGAGACGGCCGCCGGCTTCGACGCCGACGGCGAATGCATCCTGCTGGACGTGCGCATGCCGGGCCAGTCCGGCGTGGCGATGTTCAACGAGCTCAAGTCCAAGGGCCTGCTGCGGCGGCGTCCGGTGATCTTCCTCACCGGCCATGGCGATGTGCCGATGGCGGTGGACATGCTCAAGAACGGCGCCTTCGACTTCTTCGAAAAACCCTTCAACGACAACCAGCTGATGGACCGCGTGCTGCAGGCGCTGGAGAATTCGCGCGCCTCGGGCGCCGAAGATGCGGTGCAAAACCGCCTGGAGGCGCTGTCGGTGCGCGAGAAGGAAGTGCTGGACCTGATCCTGGCCGGCAAGATGAACAAGGTGATCGCCGACGAACTCGGCATCAGCATGCGCACCGTGGAAGTCCACCGCGCCCACATTTTCGACAAGATGAACGTCAAGACCGCGGTCGAGCTGGCGCGCCTGCTCAAGTAATCCGTGGACATCCTCAATCTCCTGCTGCCCGATTTCAGCCTGATCGCGCTGGGCGTGCTGGTCTATCGCATCAGCGGCTGGAGCGACGAATTCTGGGCCGGGCTGGAGAAACTGGTCTATTTCCTGCTGTTCCCCGCGCTGCTGTTCTACTCCACCGCGCGCCTCAAACTGGACCTCTCGGTCACCGGCGGGCTGGTGCAGACCGGCGTGCTGGCGCTGCTGTGCGGCATCGCGCTGACCTGGCTGGGCAAGACCTTCATCCGCGCCACGCCGATGACCTACGAGTCCGGCATGCAGACCGCCTACCGCTTCAACTCCTATATCGCGCTGGCGCTGGCCACGCGCATGGCGGGCGAAGAAGGCGCGGGCCTGATGGCGATCCTGCTGGGCTTTGGCGTGCCGCTGTGCAACGTCGCGGCGGTGCACGCGCTGGCGCCGAAGAACGGCAGCCTGCTGCGCGAGCTGGCGAAAAATCCCCTGCTGATCGCCACCGCGTCCGGCCTGGCCTTCTCGGCGGCGGGATGGCAGCTGCCTGAAGTCGCGGGCGTGGTGCTGTCGCGCCTGGGCGGCGCCTCGATCTCGCTGGGGCTGCTGATGGTGGGCGCCGGCCTGCGGCTGTCGGGCCTGAAGGAGAGCAAGCTGATGGTGGCCTGGCTGCTGGCGATCAAGCTGGTCGCGGTGCCGGCGGCGGCGTATGTCATCGGCCGCCATCTGCAGTTGCCACCGCTGCAGCTGCGCATCGTGGTGCTGTTCTGCTGCCTGCCCACCGCCTCCAGCTGCTACATCCTGGCTGCGCGCATGGGCGGCAACGGGCCGTTTACGGCCTTCCTGATTTCCTTCGGCACGCTGGTGTCGGCCCTGACCATTCCGTTCTGGCTGGCGCTGGTGCATTGACCGGCGCCAGCCCTTCCCTCACTTCGCCGGCTTGAGCACGATCCTGCGCTCGGTCACCTTCTCGATGGCCGCGCGCGAATACAGCAGCGGGAAGTACTCGCCCTTGAGCCACTTGTCCGCCAGGTCGCGGTAGTGCGGGCTGTCCGGGTCGCCGGACTGGCCCGGCGAATTGACCGCCCACGAATTGTCCCAGTTGCCCACGTCCACCACCACGCGGAACGACGGTCCGTTGGTCTGGCGGAAGTCGCTCACGCGATAGGTCGACTGGTTCGGCGAATAGGCGCCACCATGCTTGGGCAAGGGCCCCACGTTCAATTTCTTGCGCGTGGATTCGTCGACCACCTCGGCGAAGGGATGCGCCATCAGGTTGTGATGCAGCTTGCCCCACTGCCATTGGGTGGCGTCGGCGCCTTGCAGCCTGACCATCTCGGCATAGGCCTGGCCCAGGCTGGACAGCAGCACCTGGTCGCGCCGGGCGCGCGCCTCGGCCTCGGTGGCGCCGAACGCCGGCACCGGGCTTTCCAGCGTGTCGAGCAGCACGGCCGTGTCGGGCGCCGCCATGGCATCGGCCGCGGCCTTGGACAACACCGCCTGCTTGAACGCCGTGCCGAGATGACGCGACAGCCACACCTCGTAGAGCGCCGGCTGCGCCGCGTCGCTGCGCTCCACATAGTCCCAGTTGCCCAGGATCTTCAGCGCCGCGGCGGTATCGGCGTCATCCGAGGAGAGCGGCTTGAGCAAGGCCGCCAGCCTGCGGGCGGGAATGGCGAGGTCGTCGTTCTGCAGCTTCATCGAGTCCTGCAGCGAGACCTTGGGCAGGCCGGCCAGCACTTCGCTGATGCGGGTAAAGCGCGAATTGTTGGTCCACTCGAAGCCCAGCTTGCGCTCCTGGTACGGATAGTCGGCCGGGATGTTCATCTGGTTGGCCGAGGCGAACCAGCCCTGCTGCGGGTTGTAGGTCGACGGCAGCTGGTCGCCGCGCCAGAAGCCGGCCCATTCATAGCGGCCGTCGCCGGGCACCGGCAACAGGCCGTCCCAGTTGGGACGCTTGGGCGCGAGGCCGCCCGGCACCCAGCCGATGTTGCCCTTCACGTCGGCGTAGACCTGGTTCTCGGTGGGCGCGCCCCAGTTCAGCATCGAATGTTTGAAGCTCTTGAAGTCGCGCGCGCGCATGTAGTCGATGCTGCCGAAGTAAGGCGACATGCCCGGCTCCAGCCAGCCCGAGCGCACCGCGTAGGCGCGGTTCTTCTCGCGGTCCACATAGATCACCGGGCCGTGGCGGGTAAACGTCAGGTCGGCTACCGCCGGCGCGCCGTTCTTCACGCGCACGGGCTCGTGCAGCACGCGCATCGCCTCCCACTTGCCCTGGTACTTGTACTCATTGGGATTGGCCGGGTTGAGCTCGTAGACGTAGAGGTCTTCCTGGTCGATGTTGAAGATGGTCAGGCCGAAGGCGATGGTGCCGTTGTGGCCGATCGACACGCCCGGCAAGGCCGGTTCGCCGGCGCCGATCACGTCCAGCCCGGGCGCGCTGATGTGGGCGATGTAGCGCAGCGAAGGCGCCGAATAGGCGCGGTGCGGATCGTTGGCCATGATGGCGCGGCCGGTGGCCGACCTCGACGGCGCCACCACCCAGTTGTTGCTGCCTTCCTGGGTTTCCTCCAGGTTGGCGGCAGGCTCGGCGCGCACCAGGCGGCCGTCGGCGTCGGCGGCCGAGGCGTTCAGGCTGGCCTTGGTCAGCCGCACGTCCTGGGTCGCCAGCGTGAACACCTTCAGCAGGTCCTTGGGCAGGCAGGGATCGAGCCCTTCGGGCATCTGCGCGGTCCATTTCGGCGTGAGGCCGAAGCGCACTTCATCGGATTTCAGGTCGGCGGCGCAGGCCACCTTGGCGCGCGCGACCTCGCTCAACAGGTTGCGCGTCAGGCCGTGACTGCGGATGCGCACCACATCTTCGGCCTGCCACTTGGCCGGCAGGTAGCCGAGCTGGCGGAACTCCCAGGGCAGCTGCTCCTGGTGCAGCGAGACGTAGTCGATATAGGCGTTGATGCCCTCGACGAAGGCCTGCGCCACCTGCTCCGCCCCCTTGCCGTAGGAATTCCACTCGCGCCGCATGTCGCCGCGGTAGAGGAACAGCCGGGTAGCCTTGTCCTGCGCCAGGTAGGCCGGACCGAACACTTCCGCGAGCTGGCCCAGCCCGCGGCGGCGCCACAGGTCGATCTGGAACAGGCGGTCGCGCGCGGCGTTGAAGCCCTGCATGAAGAAGGCGTCGCGCTGGCTGCCGGCGAAGATGTGCGGCACGCCCCAGCGGTCGACCAGGATCTCGGCGCGCTTTTGCAGGCCGGGGATGGCGATGGTCTCGTTGCTGGCGGTGGGGGGAAGCCTGAATGCCTGCGCGTCGCGGGCGTGGGCTGCGGGGATGAGGGCGAGATGAATGGAACAGCCCAGGGCGGCGGCGATGATGCCCGCCTGGTGTTTCAATATTGGCATCTGTGGTCTCCATGTTTCTTTTTATGGGAGACCTACTTTACTCCATGCTTCTCCAGCGCCCAAGCCACGTGTTCGCGCACTAGCGCCGACGGATGAGCCTGGCGCGCGCGCAATGCCGCGACCATGCCGGCGTCGCCGCGATGCGCCTGCGACTGCGCGGCGTTGCCCAGGCCCACCGCCAGGTTGCGCAGCCAGCGCTCGTGGCCGATGCGGCGGATCGCGCTACCCTCGGTGTTGGTCAGGAACTCCTCCTCGCTCCAGCCGAACAGCCTCACCAGGCTGGAATCATCCAGGCCGTTGCGCACGTCGAAGTCGGCCAGGGCGGCGCGCTGCGCGAACTTGTTCCACGGGCAGTAGAGCTGGCAATCGTCGCAGCCGTAGATGCGGTTGCCGATCAGCGGGCGCAGCTCCTCGGGGATGCTGCCTTTCAGTTCGATGGTGAGATAGGAGATGCAGCGCCGCGCGTCGAGCTCGTAGGGCGCCACGATGGCCTGGGTCGGGCAGACGTCGATGCAGGAGCGGCACTGGCCGCAATGCGGCGTGACCGGCTCGTCCACCGGCAGCGGCAGGTCGGTCAGCATCTCGCCGAGGAAGAACATGGAACCGGCTTCGCGATGCAGCAGCAGCGTGTGCTTGCCCTTCCAGCCCAGGCCGGCCTTCTCGGCCAGCGCCACTTCCATCACCGGCGCCGAGTCGGTGAAGACGCGGTAACCGAAGGCGCCGATCTGCCCCTCGATGCGGATGGCCAGCTGCTGCAGCCGCGAGCGCAAGACCTTGTGATAGTCGCGGCCGCGGGCGTAGACCGACACCTGAGCCGCCGCCGGGTCGGCGCTGCGGGCTTCTTCGCGGGCGCGCCAGTCGGCCTGCTGGCCGTCCCCGGGCGCCGGCAGGTAGGGCATGCGCACGCTGACCACGCGCACCGTGCCCGGCACCAGTTCGGCCGGGCGCGCGCGCTTCATGCCGTGGCTTGCCATATAATCCATCTCGCCGTGATACCCCTTGTCCAGCCAGGCCTGGAAACCGGCCTCGCGATGCGACAGGTCGACATCGGCGATGCGCACCTCGGCGAAGCCCAGGTCTTTTCCCCAGGCCTTGATGGCGGCGGCGAGTGCAGACAGATCAACGGGATCGACGGAAGCGGTCATGAACCAGAAAACGGAATCGGAAATCAAGTAGTGAGCAAGCAGAGTCTTCACCTCCACCTGCCCGACGAGGCGGCCACCGCCAGGCTTGGCGCCGACCTGGCGCAGGTGCTGACGCCGGGTCTGGCGGTCTACCTGCACGGCGACCTGGGCGCCGGCAAGACCGCGTTGACGCGCGCCTTGCTGCATGCGGCCGGCCACCAGGGGCGGGTCAAGAGCCCGACCTATACGCTGGCCGAACCCTATGAAGTGAAAATCGCAGACCGCATGGTAACAGTCATCCACTTCGACCTGTACCGGATGGCCGGGCCGGAGGAGTTCCTGGATGCGGGATTTCGCGAACATTTCAACGAAAACACCGTCTGTATCGTCGAATGGCCTGAAAAGGGCAACCCGGTGTTGCCGCCGCCGGACATTCACGTCAGCCTGATGCTTGCACAGCACGGGCGTGATGTAGAATTACGTGCGTTGTCTGACAAGGGTCATCAATGCCTCGCTCGACTGAAATTCGCTCCGAACCTGTAAAGTCCAAAAGCCGCCGCACCATCCTCAAAGCAGGCGGCGCCCTCTTCGTCTCCGTCGTCACTCCCCTGCCCGCCTGCGCCTCGCAGATCCTGGCGGTGCGCGTGTGGCCGTCCGAGGACTACACCCGCGTCACGCTGGAAAACGACAGCGACCTCAAGGTCACCCACTTCGTGGTGAAGGACCCGGAGCGCCTGGTGGTGGACATCGAAGGCATCGACCTCAATAGCACCTTGAAGGACCTGGTCGCCAAGATCCAGCCCAACGACCCGTACATCCGGCAGGTGCGCGTGGGCCAGAACCGCCCGAGCGTGGTGCGCCTGGTGTTCGACCTGAAGGACGAGATCAAGCCGCAGGTCTTCACGCTGGCCCCGGTGGGCGAGTACAAATACCGTTTCGTGATCGACCTGTACCCGGCCAATCCGCCGGATCCGATCGCCGCGCTGATCCAGAAGGGCGACTGGATGAAGGAAATGCCCAAGGACCCGGCCCAGGCGCAGGCCCAGCCGCAAGCGCCGGCCAAACCCGACCCGGCGCCGCTGGCCGAAGCCAGGCCGCCGGTGGAGGACAAGCCGGAAAAGAATCCCAAGGTGGCCCAGGACGAGCCGCGCCTGCAGCTGACGCGCATGATCACCATCGCGCTCGACCCCGGCCACGGCGGCGAGGACCCCGGCGCCACCGGCGCGCGCGGCAACCGCGAGAAGGACGTGGTGCTGTCCATCGCCAAGCGCTTGAAGCGCAAGATCGAGCAGTATCCCAACATGCGCGTGATGCTGACCCGCGACGCCGACTTCTTCGTGCCGCTGGGCCAGCGCGTGGTCAAGGCGCGCAAGGTGCAGGCCGACCTGTTCGTGTCGATCCACGCCGACGCCTTCGTGCAGCCCACCGCGCGCGGCTCCTCGGTGTTCGCACTGTCGGAGAAGGGCGCCAGCTCGACGGCGGCGCGCTGGCTGGCCAACAAGGAAAACTCGGCCGACCTGATCGGCGGCGTCAACATCAAGACCCACGACCGCCAGCTGGCCAGCGTGCTGCTGGACCTGTCGACCACGGCGCAGATCAACGACAGCCTGCGCGTGGGCAATGCGGTGTTGAAGGAGATCGGCGGCATCAACAAGCTGCACAAGGGCGCGGTGGAACAGGCCGGCTTCGCCGTGCTCAAGGCGCCGGACATCCCCAGCATCCTGATCGAGACCGCTTTCATCTCCAACCCGGAAGAAGAAGCCAAGCTGACCGACGACCATTACCAGGACCAGATGGCCGACGCGATCCTGACCGGCATCCGCAAGTACTTCGCCAAGAACCCGCCGCTGGCCAAGAACAAGCTGACCTGATTCACGCTACCCGGGGCCCGATCTTCGCGCCCCAAATCAAAAGCCCCGGCCTGCATCGCAGCGCCGGGGCTTTTTGTTGTTCTTACGGGTCAGATCAGGTCGAACTCAGGCGTTGCTGACCTTGCGCTTGCCGCGCAGCTTGCGCCACACCTGCCAGCCCGCGCCCAGCACGATGGGAATGATGGCGCCGATGATGCCGACGATGACCAGGCAGTTCAGGTTCTGCTGCACCACCGGAATGTTGCCGAAGAGATATCCCAGCACCACCAGGCCGACCACCCACAGGAAGGCGCCGAGCACGTTGAACAGCTGGAACTTGGCGAAGGTCATGGCCGACACGCCGGCGATGAAAGGAGCGAAGGTGCGCACGATGGGCGTGAAACGGGCGATGACGATGGTCTTGCCGCCGTGCTTCTCGTAGAAGGCGTGGGTCTTCTTCAGCGCCTCGGGGTTGAGCCAGCGGTAGTTGTGCGTGTACACGCGATGCCCCACCAGCGAGCCTATCCAGTAATTGAGGGTGTTGCCGGAAACGGCGGCCACGATCAGCAGGGCCATCAGCACCCAGATGTTCATGGCGCCGGTGGCACAGAAGGTGCCGGCGATGAACAGCAGCGAATCTCCGGGGAGGAAAGGCAGCACCACCAGGCCGGTCTCGCAGAAGACGATCAGGAAAAGCACCGCGTAGATCAGCGTGCCGTACTGCTCAATCAGGAAACCGAGGTATTTGTCTACGTGCACCAGCACGTCCAGCAACTGCAGATAATCCATAAGCCCCATCGTCTGGAAATCATCGCGGCTGGCGTTTCCGTGCCGCGCGGTCGATATTGCAATGATAGCAACATCTGGAAGACGAGTGGTCACCTCATCCGACGACCCATCATACACCATCGTTCCCGGCTCTTTTGGACTAGAGTAAAGCGGATAGCCACAATTTTCCGCTGCTTTGCAACAGCCGACGTGACTGTAAATTACGGTTCGCACTCTTAAGAACGCATGTGCGACGACCGATAACAGCCGTGGCGCTCCATACACCGGCGCGCCGCTTCACTAAACCAAAAGGGGGAATACAGGTGAGCATCAGTCTGAAAAATACAAAGATAGGGATTCGCCTGGCAATCGGCTTCGCCGTCATGGTCGTGCTGCTGGTCTGCGTGGGCGGGCTGGGCCTGTCGCGCATGGCCGAACTGAACCGGCAGATGGACGGCGTGACCAACAACCTCTATCCCAAGACGGTGCTGGCCAACGACGTCGTGCTGCAGGAGAACGTGATCCTGCGCTCCACGCGCAACCTGCTCCTGCTCAACGACCCCGAGCGGCTCAAGCAGCAACAGGACATCATCGCCGCATCAATCAAGAAGATCGGCGAGGACATGCAACAGCTGGACAAGACCATCATCAGCACCCGCGGCCGCGAACTGTTCGGCCAGATCCAGACCGCCCGCACCGCCTACATCGCCAGCAGCGAAAAGACCGTGCAGCTGCTCAAGGACAACAAGCGCGAGGAAGCCATCGCCGCCATGTACGCGCCCAGCGAGCAGAACCTGCGCCAGGCCTACCTGGACAAGGTGGGCGAGCTGGTGCGTTACCAGGACCAGCTGATGCGCGAAGCCTCCGACGCGGTCCACGCCCAGTATGAAGAGGCGCGCAACCTGACCCTGGGCCTGATCGGGCTGGCCATCCTGTTCGCGGTGGCGGTGGCCTGGCAGCTCACGCGCAGCATCACGCTGCCGCTGAACCACGCCGTCAGGCTGGCGCGCACGGTGGCCGACGGCGACCTCACCAGCCGCATCGAGGTCACCAGCCGCGACGAAACCGGCCAACTGCTGGGCGCCCTGCAGACCATGAACGGCAACCTGCAAAAGATCGTCACCCAGGTGCGCCAGGCGACCGACACCATCAACACCGCCTCCGGCGAGATCGCCACCGGCAACCTCGACCTGTCCTCCCGTACCGAAGAGCAGGCCAGCTCGCTGGAAGAGACCGCCTCGGCCATGGAAGAGCTGACCTCCACCGTGCGCCAGAACGCCGACAACGCGCTGCAGGCCAACCAGCTGGCCGCCTCGGCCTCGGAAGTGGCGCTGCAGGGCGGCAGCGTGGTCGGCGAAGTGGTGCAGACCATGGGCTCGATCAACGAGTCCTCGCGCAAGATCGTCGACATCATCGGCGTGATCGACGGCATCGCCTTCCAGACCAACATCCTGGCGCTCAACGCCGCGGTGGAAGCGGCGCGCGCCGGCGAGCAGGGCCGCGGCTTCGCGGTGGTGGCCTCGGAGGTGCGCTCGCTGGCCCAGCGTTCGGCCACCGCCGCCAAGGAAATCAAGGAACTGATCGCCGACTCGGTGGAAAAGGTCGGCAACGGCAGCAAGCTGGTGGAACAGGCCGGCGTGACCATGGGCGAAGTCGTCAACAGCGTGCAGCGCGTCACCGACGTGGTGGCCGAGATCTCCTCGGCCAGCAAGGAGCAGAGCAACGGCATCGAGCAGGTCAACCACGCCATCTCGCAGATGGACCAGACCACCCAGCAGAACGCGGCGCTGGTCGAACAGGCGGCCGCCGCCGCCCAGGCGCTGCAGGAACAGGCCAGCCGCCTGACCTCGGTGGTGAGCGTGTTCAGGATCGATGGCATGGAAGCCGCCCCGGTGCGCGCGCAGGCGGCATCCGCAGCGCCCGCGCGGGCGACGCCGGCGGTCCGCGCGGCAGCGCCGAAGGCTGCGGCCACGGCCGCCGCAGCGCCCAAAAAGTTGCCGGAAAAACAAACCGTTCCGGCAGGCAAGCCGGGTCGCGACGACGCCGACGATTGGGAACAATTCTGAGCGCCGCCGCGGGCGTTGCGCGCCTGCGGCGAAGCCAGCACAGACGAGGAAATTAGGCATATGATCAAGCGAGGCGGCGCGCAACCGGGGCAGGCGCCGTTACCGGCAGACCAGGGGGTGCCTGCAATGCATAGCCATGAGCCGTTTATTGGTGACTTGAAACATCGGCAATTGCCGAGCGACGAGCAGGAAGCCTTGCTGGCAGCTCTCTCGCGCTCGATGGCGATGCTCGAATTCACGGCCGACGGCACCCTGCGGGACGTCAACGACAACTTCCTCAACCTCCTGGGCTACCGGCGCGAGGAACTGATCGGGCAGCATCACAGCATGCTGTGCGACCCTACCTATGTCGCCACCGGCCACTACGAGCAATTCTGGCAGCACCTGCGCGCGGGCGACGTCATCTCCGGCACCCTGCAGCGCCGCCGCGCCGACGGCAGCACCCTGTGGCTGGAGGCGATCTGCAGCCCCATCCTGGATGCCGGCGGGCAGTTGCAGAAGGTGATCTCGGTGGCGGCCGACATCACAGCCTACATCGACGATTCGCGCCAGAGCCACAGCGTGCTCAACGCCCTGAACCGTTCGCTGGGCGTGGTCGAACTGTCGGCCGACGGCATCATCCTCTCGGCCAACAGCAATTACCTCAAGACCATGGAGTACCTGGCCCACGAGCTGGTGGGCCAACCGCATCGCATCCTGTGCCCCGACGACTACGCCCAGAGCCCCGAATACGCCGCCTTCTGGCGCGACGTCTGCCACGGTCGCTTCTTCTCCGGCCGCTTCCAGCGGCGCGCGCGCAACGGCCGCACGGTATGGTGGGAAGCCACCTATTCACCGGTGCTGGACGCGCGCGGCAAGCCCGAGAAGATCATCTGCATCGGCGCCGACGCCACCTACCGCGTCACGCGCGAGGTGAGCGACCGCGAGCACCTGCACCTGCTCTCGCTGGGCATCAACGAGACCGACAACGCCGTCATCATCACCGACGACAGCAACCGCATCGTGTTCCACAACATCGGCTTCACCCGCATGCTGGGTTTCCAGGCGCAGCAGGTGATCGGCAAGCGGCCGCATGAACTGTTCGCCGCCCATCCCAACTTCGTCAAGTCGATCGAGCGCTGCCACGGCGAGCTGCTGCAGGGGCGCAGCTTCCACACCGAAGAGCTGATCCACAACATGAACGACCAGCCGCTGTGGATGTCGGCGGTGGTCAACCCCATCCTGGACGCGTCGGGCAAGCTGATCAACGCGGTCTGCGTGATGACCGACATCACCAACACCAAGGTCCACGAGGTGCTGCAATACCGCGTGCTCAACGCCATGGCGCGCGACTCCTCGCTGACCGAGCAGATGAACCTGCTGTGCGAGGAAGTGGAGCGCGTCGCGCCCGAAGTGATCGCCTCCATCCTGCGCGTGGACGAACAGGGCCGCCTGCATACCCTGGCCGGCCCCAGCCTGCCGGAAATCTACAACCGGGCCATGGACGGGGTGCAGATCGGCGCGTCCGTCGGCGCCTGCGGCGCGGCGGCCTTCAGCGGCGAGCCGGTGGTCAGCGCCGACATCGAATCCGACCCGCGCTGGGACGACTTCCGCCACCTGGCGCTGCCGCACGGCCTGCGCGCCTGCTGGTCCACGCCCATCAAGTCGTCCGACGGCAAGGTGATCGGCACCTTCGCCTTCTATTACCGCCAGCCGCGCAGCCCGAGCGCCTTCCACCACCTCCTGGTGGATGCCGGCCTGCACCTGTGCGCGCTGGCCATCGAACGCGAAGCCTCGCGCGCGCGCATCCACCAGCTGGCCTTCTACGATTCGCTGACCGGCCTGCCCAACCGCAGCCTGCTGCTGGTCCAGGCCGGCCAGGCGATCGCCACCGCCGAGCGCGGACGCAGCACGGTGGCAGTGATGTTCATCGACCTCGACCGCTTCAAGCAGGTCAACGATTCGCTGGGCCACCAGGCCGGCGACGAGCTGCTGCGCACTGTCGCCACGCGGTTGCAGTCGCAGGCGCGACGTTCGGACATCGTCGGCCGGCTGTCCGGCGACGAGTTCGTGGTGGTGCTGACGCAGTACGACGACAACCACCTGGCCGAAGTGGTCAAGCGCATCCAGGACCGGCTGTCGCAGCCGGTGCACATCAACGGCACGCCGCTCAATCCCTCGGCCAGCATCGGGGTGGCGCTGTTCCCCGCCAACGGCAACGACATCGAGACGTTGCTGCACCGCGCCGATATCGCCATGTACCAGGCCAAGGCGGTCAACCGCGGGCGCTTCAGCTTCTTCAGCGAGGAAATGAACAGCATGGCGCAGGAGCGCCTGGCGCTGGAGGGCGCGCTGCGCGATGCGCTGCGCGGCGGCGATTTCGAACTGCATTACCAGCCGCAGATCCATCTGCGGGATCATCGCCTGCACGGCGTGGAGGCCCTGGCGCGCTGGCCGCATCCGCAGCTGGGCAATATTTCCCCGGGGCGCTTCATCCCGATTGCCGAAGAGTCGGGCCTGATCGGCGAGCTCGGCAAATGGGCGCTGGAGGAAGCCTGCTTCCAGCTCTCCGACTGGCGCCGGCGCGGCATCAAGGTGCCGTCGATCTCGGTGAACCTGTCGGCCACCAACTTCCACGACCTGGAGTTGCCGCAGTTCGTCAGCAACCTGCTGCAGCGCTACTCGCTCTCCCCCACCGACCTCACCCTCGAGATCACCGAAACCGTGCTGATGGACACCAACCCCAGCACCAACCAGACCATCGCCGCGGTGCATGCGCTGGGCGTGCCGCTGGCCATGGACGACTTCGGCACCGGCTACTCCAGCCTGGGCTACCTGCGCAAGCTGCCGGTCGGCGAACTGAAGCTGGACCAGAGCTTCGTGCGCGACATGGTCAAGGACGAGGCCGTGAGCGCGCTGACCAACGCCGTCATCCGCATCGGCGAGAGCCTCAAGCTGATCGTGGTGGCCGAAGGGGTGGAAGACGCCGACCAGTACGAACTGCTGATCAAGCAGGGCTGCGACGTCGCCCAGGGCTATTACTTCTCGCGCCCGCTGACGGCGGACAACCTGGAGATCTGGATACGCGACTTCATGGCCGGCAAGGAAAACCCAGGTTGAGGTGAAGCCGGGGCGCCGCGCCGTTCCACCGCGCGGCACACAAACTCACCAATTCTTCGCCAGTGATGACAGCTTGAAATGTCAAAGAATTACTTTCCGAATGGAAAAACAACAGCCTCGGATAATGTGGGCGCAAACATCGCAAGAATTTGAGTCAAATCAAAGACCTGTCGATATACTTCTGCCTTCCCCAGCAAATCCAGAGATGTCAACGTAACCCGCCAGGATCCACAGCCTGGCCGCTTTTGTATTTCCCCGGCAGCCGTATCGCCGGCCGGCAAGTTCAGCAAGCGCAGTATCGGCGCCCGTCCAGGGATGCCGCTGGTTGCACCGATTGACCGATTGCGGTCTGCAAGGCATCTCGATCGGCATTTGCACGATTCCTCGTTTCGCTTTTCAAGAACAAGAACACTTATGGCTACTTACATGTCCGCTACGGCGCGTCGCGCGTCCCTGTTTAACCGATCGGTCGGTGCAAAACTCACTGCCCTGACGGTGGCCCTGGTGGGCGCCGTCTTCGTCATCGCGCTGCTGCTGATCACCTACTCGACCTCGCGCATGATGGAACAGCGCTCGATCGAGCAGATGGGCAACGAGGCGCGCAGCGTGTCGCACATGGTCGAGATGTTCGACCACTCGGTCAACAGCCAGGTGGACCGCTTCTCCACCATGTTCGGCAACGAGTTCAGCGGCAAATTCACGCTCGACGAAGGCCGCACCATCCAGATCGGCGACCGCGCCACGCCGGCGCTGCAAAACGACGGCCGCGACCTGAACATGGACTTCACGATCCCGGACCGCTTCACCGCCGAGACCGCCGTGACCGCCACCATCTTCGCCAAGACCGGCGACGACTTCGTGCGCGTGTCGACCTCGCTGAAGAAGGAAAACGGCGAGCGCGCCATCGGCACCCTGCTCGACCGCGCCCACCCCGGCTACGCCGCGCTGAAGGCGGACAAGAGCTACAGCGGCCTGGCCACGCTGTTCGGCAAGCAATACATCACCAAGTACGTGCCGATGAAGAACGCCGCCGGCCAGATCATCGGCGCGCTGTACGTGGGCATCGACATCTCGCCCGACGTCAAGGCCCTGAAGGACAAGATCAAGGCGCTGAAGATCGCCGACACCGGCTTCTTCTATGTGCTCAACGGCAAGGAAGGCAAGGACCTGGGCGTGATGATCGCCGGCGCCCCGCGCGAGGGCAAGGAAGAAGGCGCCAGCCTGCTGGAGCTGAAGGACGCGTCCGGCGACAACTACATCAAGGCCATGCTGGCCGAGAAGGACGGCTCGCTGCACTACACCGCCGCCGACGGCCGCAAGAAGATCATCGCCTTCACCCGTTATCCGGGCTGGAACTGGGTGATCGCCGGTGAAACCTACGTCGACGAGATCACGCGCGAAGTGCGCAGCATGCGCAACCTCTACATCGGCTTCGGCCTGCTGTTCCTGGCGGTGCTGGGCGTGATCCTGACGCTGATGGTCAACCGCACCGTGACCCGTCCGCTGGACGCGGTGTGCGACGCCGCCGACCGCATCGCCGCCGGCGACCTGACCACCCGCCTGCATGTCACGCGCGGCGACGAGATCGGCCGCCTGATGGGCTCCTTCAACGGCATCAGCGAAGGCCTGTCGGAAGTGGTCGCCAGCGTGCGCGCCGGCACCGACGAGATCAACACCGCCGCCAGCGAGATCGCGGCCGGCAACCTGAACCTGTCTTCGCGCACCGAGCAGCAGGCCGGCGCCCTGGAAGAGACCGCCTCGGCCATGGAAGAGCTGACCTCCACCGTCAAGCAGAACGCCGCCAACGCGGTGCAGGCCGACGAACTGTCGAACTCGGCTTCCGACGTCGCCAGCCAGGGCGGCGAAGTGGTCGGCCAGGTGGTGCAGACCATGGACGCGATCAACACCTCCTCGCAGCGCATCGTCGACATCATCAGCGTGATCGACGGCATCGCCTTCCAGACCAACATCCTGGCGCTGAACGCCGCCGTGGAAGCCGCGCGCGCCGGCGAGCAGGGCCGCGGCTTTGCCGTGGTCGCCACCGAAGTGCGCACGCTGGCCCAGCGCTCGGCGGCCGCCGCCAAGGAGATCAAGGAGCTCATCGACGCCTCGGTGCAGACCGTCGGCACCGGCGGCCAGCTGGTGGCCCAGGCCGGCTCCACCATGGGCGACGTGGTGGCCAGCGTGCAGCGCGTCTCCACCGTGATCAGCGAGATCACCACCGCCAGCCGCGAGCAGAGCGAAGGCATCGACCAGATCAACCGCGCCATCGCCCAGATGGACGAGACCACGCAGCAGAACGCCGCGCTGGTGGAAGAAGCCGCCGCCGCGGCGCAGTCGCTGCAGCAGCAGGCCGAGCGCCTGGCGGCAGCCGTCAGCACCTTCCGCATCTGAGGCTGCAAGCGGCAAGCGGCCGGGCAAGCCGCCCGGCCGGCCCGGTGCCGGCGGACGGTATAATCGCGCCATGAACGCACCGCACTCCCCTACCGCCACGCCCCCGACCTATCGCCCCATCCAGGCCCTGCCGGATCAGCTGATCTCGCAGATCGCCGCCGGCGAGGTGATCGAGCGCCCGTCCGCGGTGGTCAAGGAGCTGCTGGAGAACGCGCTGGACGCCGGCGCTACCCAGATCACCGTGCGCCTGGAGCAAGGCGGCGTCAAGCGCATCGCCATCACCGACAACGGCCGCGGCATCCCGCCGGACCAGCTGCCGCTGGCGCTGGCGCGCCATGCCACCTCCAAGATCGCGTCGCTGACCGACCTCGAGAACGTCGGCACGCTGGGCTTTCGCGGCGAGGCCCTGGCCTCCATCGCGTCGGTCGCGCAGCTGACCGTCACCACCCGCACCGCCGATGCGCCGCACGCCTGGGAAATCACCGGCTCGCAGCACGGCACGGTGTCGCCCGCCTCGGGCGCCCAGGGCACCACCATCGACGTGCAGGACCTGTATTTCAATACCCCGGCGCGCCGCAAGTTTCTCAAGTCCGAACAGACCGAATACGGCCATTGCGCCGAGATCGTGCGCCGCATCGCGCTGGCGCGTCCGGACGTCTCCTTCTCGCTGACGCACAACGGCAAGACCGTCGACCACTGGAACGTCGGCGAATTCGCCAAGCGCAGCGCGCACATCCTCGGCGACGAGTTCGCCAATGCCCGCCTGTCGCTGGACGAGGCCGCCGGCCCCTTGCGCCTGCACGGCTTCGTCGGCCTGCCAACCGCCTCCAAGGCGCGCGCCGACGGCCAGTACTTCTACGTGAATGGCCGCTTCGTGCGCGACAAGCTGCTCACACACGCCGTGCGCGCCGCCTACCAGGACGTGCTGCACGGCGACCGCTATCCGTCCTATGCGCTGTCCATGGAACTGGATCCGGCGCTGGTGGACGTCAACGTGCACCCGTCCAAGATCGAGGTGCGATTCCGCGACAGCCGCAGCGTGCACCAGTTCGTATTCCACGCGGTCTCGCGCGCGCTGGCGCAGACCTCCGCGACCTCCTTCGGCAACACGCCCGCGCCGCAGCCGAACCAGCCCGCCGGCAGCGCAGCCATTCCCTGGATGCGCGAGCAGCAGCAGACCAGTTTCCCGCAGCAGTTCGCCGAACAGCCGCGCCCGTTTTCCTTCGGCGGCGGCGGCTTCGGCGTGCGCCAGAATTCGGAAGCCTATGGCGCCATGTTCCGCGGCAATGCCGAAGACGGCGGCAACCCATCGCAGTTCAACCAGCCGCAGACGGGATACACCACAGGCGTCACCCCGCGCAGCAGCACACCGCAGGAAATGCCGGCCGGCGACTTTCCGCTCGGTTTCGCGCTGGCGCAGCTGCACGGCATCTACGTGCTGGCGCAAAACAGCGCCGGCCTGGTGGTGGTGGACATGCACGCCGCCCATGAACGCATCCTCTACGAGCAACTGAAGAACGCGCTGGACGACAAGGAAATGTTCGTGCAGCCGCTGCTGATCCCGGTGACCTTCTACGCCGACGCGGTCGAGGTCGGCACCGCCGAGGAGCACCAGGAGACGCTGTCCGCGCTGGGCTTCGACATCGCCGTGATGTCGCCCACCACGCTGGCCGTGCGCGCGGTGCCGGCGCTGCTCAAGAACGCCGACGCCCAGACCCTGGCGCGCGACGTGCTGCGCGACGTGCGCGAATACGGCGGCTCGCGCGTGCTGCTGGAACGCCGCAACGAACTGCTCGGCACCCTGGCCTGCCACACCGCCGTGCGCGCCAACCGCAGCCTGACCATCCCCGAGATGAACGCGCTGCTGCGCCAGATGGAAGCCACCGAGCGCTCCGACCAGTGCAACCACGGCCGTCCGACCTGGAGCCAGATGGCCCTGTCCGACCTGGACAAGCTGTTCCTGCGCGGGCAATAAGCGATGGCTGCAGCACGTCCCCTGGCTGTTGCCATCATGGGCCCCACCGCCTCCGGCAAGACCGCGGCAGCCCTGGAAATCGCGCGCCGCATTCCCAGCGAAATCATCTCGGTCGACTCCGCCCTGGTCTATCGCGGCATGGACGTGGGCACCGCCAAACCCAGCCGCGAAGAACTGGCCGAGGCGCCGCACCACCTGATCGACATCATCGACCCGGCCGACGCCTATTCGGCCATGCAGTTCCGCCAGGACGCGCTGCGCCTGTCCATGGAGATCGCCGCACGCGGCAAGCTGCCGCTGCTGGTGGGCGGCACCATGCTCTACTTCAAGGTGCTGCGCGACGGCCTGGACGAGCTGCCGCAGGCCGACCCGGCCTTGCGCGCGCAACTGGACGAGGAAGCCGCGCGCGTGGGCATGCCGGCCATGCACGCCAAGCTGGCGGCGCTCGACCCGGCCACCGCCGAACGCCTCAAGCCCAACGACAGCCAGCGCATCCAGCGCGCGCTGGAGATCACGCTGCTGACCGGCCAGCCGATGTCGTCGCTGCTGTCGCAAAAGGCCGCCGAACCCTTGCCCTTCGACCTGCTGCCGCTGGCGCTGGAACCGTCCGAGCGCGCCGTCCTGCATGAGCGCATCGCGCTGCGCTTCGACCTGATGCTGGCCGGCGGCGCGCTGGAAGAAGAAGTGAAGGCGCTGCGCGCGCGCGGCGACCTGCACCTGGGCCTGCCGTCGATGCGCTGCGTGGGCTACCGCCAGATGTGGGAATACCTGGACGGCGATATCGGGTTGCCCGAGATGCGCGAAAAAGGCATCGCCGCCACCCGCCAGCTGGCCAAGCGGCAACTGACCTGGCTGCGCTCGATGCCGGACCGTGTGGTGGTGGACTGCAATCGCGCCGACGCCACCGACCGGGTCGTGGCCGAGGTCGAGCAGGCCCTGGCGGGCAGGAAGACAGGCTGACCGCCTCCTCGGCAGGGTTTTCCAAATAATTTCAGAAAATGCCGAAGACGGTGTTGACAGGATCAAACAAAGCCACTATAGTTTCGGGCTTGCTTCTGGTGATATAGCTCAGCTGGTTAGAGCACAGCACTCATAATGCTGGGGTCGGTGGTTCAAGTCCACCTATCACCACCAGATACCCGTCGCTGCATGTGCAATCATGCGTATGCGGCGCCGTCCGAAAAACCCGCTGTCTCGAAAGAGCAGCGGGTTTTTTGTTGTCCCTCCGGTTCAGATCAATCCCAGCGTCAGCCCCTTCAAGGTCGCGGCCGCCCGAGTCGAGCATTCCAGCTTGCGAAAGATGCTCTCGATATGGGTGCGCACGGTCGACGGGCTGATCTGCATCACGCGCGCAGCCTCCTTGTTGCTCTCCCCCAGGCTGATGCGGCGCAGGACCTCGACCTCGCGCTCCGACAGCAGGCCCTTGCGCACCGGCGCGCCGCCAACCGCTCCGCCGGCCGCGGCGATGACCAAACCGGTCGCCTGCGCATCGAGTCGCCCGGCCTGCACCTCCTGCTCCAGCAGCTGCGCGGCGTCCTCGCTTGCGTATGCCGCGCGCCAGGGACGCGGCGCGCATAGCGCGGCATAGGCGCCGGCGGCCGCCAGCAGGCGCTGCGGCAAGCCCAGCGCGTCCTTGTCCAGGCTGCGGAAATATCCGCTGCCGTCCAGGCGCTCGTACATGTGGGACGCCAGCGCCGCCTCCTCGCGCAGCTCCGGCACCAGCGCGCCGCAACGCGCGGTCCAGTACGGCGCCAATCGAATCTTCTCCCAGTCGGCGCTGTCGGGCTTGCCGTTGCGCTCCCACACGGTATTGGGCACCGACGCGCGGCCGATGCCGTGGACCAATGCGGCGCGCGCCAGACGCTGCTGCTGCGGCGGCGCCAGTCCGGCCAGTTCGGCGGCGCGCAGGGCCAGCTCCGCCACCCGCCGCGAATAGCCGGCCAGCCACGGCAACTTCAATTCGATCAGGTCGGCCACGATGCTCAGCGGCACCTCGTGCGCGGGCAAGGCGGCGTCGGTCTCGGGCGCGTCCAGCTGCGTCAGCAGCGCGGCCGCCTGCCCGGCGACCAGCGCGGCCAGCGCCGCCGGATAACGGATGTCGGCCCAGCCGCGGATCATGCGCACCGCAGTCGCCGCGTCGTGGGTGCGCGCCATGATTTCCAGGTCGCCCGCCACGCTGGCGTAATAGACCGCCTGCGGAATGGCCTGCGCGCGCAGGCGCTGCGGCGCGCCGCTGCCGTCGTAGTGCTCCCAGACGTGGCGCAGCCCGGTCTCGACCTGCGCCGGCAATCCCAGCATGCGGGCCACATCGCCCGCCACCTCGCAGTGGATGCGCGCCAGCGGCTCGACATTGCTGAACGTGAGCGGGTGATCCGGCGGCAGGGCGTGGCGCAACATGGCGTTGCGCCCGGCCACGTCGTCGCCCAGCAAGGCGGCGAAGCCGGATGCGTTGGCGGTGCAGCCGGACCAGCGCAGCAGGGCCACCAGGCGGGCATGCAGCGCGCCGGCGCCATCGGCTCCATCAAGCGCGGCGATATGTCCGGCCAGGCGCGCCGAGCGCGCGGACTGGTCGGTCGGCTGGCCCATGCTCAGGTCGCCGGCGATGGCCAGCGCGCGGATCGCGACATGGGCGGGGACGACGAGGGGGCAATCGTGGGGAACGGAGTTGTCGGATGGCATCCCGGCACTCTAGCGGCAATGGCAGGCGCGGGCAAGGCGGCCTCCGCGGCCGGGTCGGTCAATTGACCGATACCGCCGCCCGGCCGGCTTTTCTACACTTGCCTCACCGATTCCGAACCACCACCCTCACCAAGGAGAATGTCATGAAAGCAATGTCCCCCCTCTTCAGCCTCAAGACCGGCCTGAGCATCCTCGCGGCGGCCGCCGCCTTCTCTGGCGCCAGCGCCATGGCAGCAGCCCCGGCCGAACAGCCTTCGGTCGTGATCGTCCACGGCGCCTTCGCCGACGGCTCCGACTGGGCCAAGGTGATCCCGCTGCTGCAAGCCAAGGGCATCAAGGTCACCGCCGTGCAGAATCCCCTGACTTCGCTGGCCGACGACGTCGCCGCCGCCAAGCGCGCCATCGACAACCAGCCGGGCAAGGTGGTGCTGGTCGGCCACTCCTGGGGCGGCACCGTGATCACCGAAGCCGGCAATGACGACAAGGTCGCCAGCCTGGTCTACGTCGCCGCCTTCGCGCCGGACGCCGGACAAGCCACCGGCGAACTCGGCCACGACCTGCCGACGCCCCCGGGCATCGCCAGACTGTCGGTCGACAAGGCCGGCTTCGCCAGCCTGCCGGCCGCTGCCGTGGCCGAGGATTTCGCCCAGGACGTGCCGGCCGCGCAGGCTGCGGTGATGGCGTCGACCCAGGGTCCGATCGCCGTGAAGGCCTTCGGTGAAAAAGTCAGTGTCGCGGCATGGAAGACCCGCCCCAGCTGGTACATCGTCAGCAAGAACGACCGCATGATCCAGCCGGCGCTGGAGCGCTCCTTCGCCAAGCAGATCGGCGCCACGACCACCGAGCTGCCGACCAGCCACGTGCCGCAGCAGTCGCGCCCGGCCGACGTCGCCAAGGTGATCCTGGACGCGGTGGCGGCCAGCAAGTAAGAAGAACCCGGCAAGCGCCGGACCGGCTTGCGCCATCGGCCGCCCGCATTGCGCGGGCGGCCGTTTTCGTCTCCGGGCGCAGCTCCCCGGGTTATGCCTTCAGTGCGCCGGCGTCCATCACGTCCCAGCACGCGCCCATCGTGTGGTAGTCGACCTTGCCGGCGGGCGACTTGGTGTCTTCGACCTTGGCGCCGTCCTCGGCCAGGATACGGAACCACGCGCCATGTCGGTGATCGACCAGGTGGCGCCAGCTCCAGGCCCAGATCTCGGCGTACTGCCGCCGGAACTCCTCGTCGCCGGTGACGCGCCATAGCCGCCAGGCGCTGGCGAAGGACTCGGCCTGCACCCAGAAATACTTGTAGGTGTCGTAAGGCCGGAAGTCGGGATCGAAGCCGTAGATCAGGCCACCGTGCCGGGCATCCCACCCGTGCGTCCATGCCGCGCGCTGCAGGGCCGCGGCGCGTTCGACATAACGCGGGTCGGCGGCGTGCCCGTGGGCGATCAGCAGCAGCTTGGCCCACTCGGTCTGGTGGCCGGTCTGGTAGCCCCAGGGCTTGAAGATGTTGTCGGGATTGCCCTTGTTGTAGTCCCAGTCCACCGACCAGTCGCGGCCGTAATGCTCCCACACCAGCGCCTTGGTCTGCGCGGCCAGGCCGAAGACGAAGGTCTCGATCAGCTCCCGGGCGCGCTGCAGGTAGCGCGCTTCCCGCGTGGCGTCATAGGCGGCCAGGCAGGCCTCGCACATATGCATGTTGGCGTTCTGGCCGCGATAGTCGATCAGCGTGCCGGCCGGCGTGATCTCGTCGGCGTAGGCGCGATGCGCGGCCTCGTAGAACGCGGCGTCCATCCGGTCGAAGGCGTGCGCGACCTTGTCCGCCGCGCACAGGCCGACGCGGTGCGCATGCGCATACGCCAGCAGCACGAAGGCCTGGCCGTAGGCCATGACGGTGCCGTCCTCGATACGACCCTGCTCCAGGGTCCAGGCGAACAGTCCCGCCAGCGGCCCGTCCGGATGCCGGAAGCGTTCCAGGTGCGCCAGCGCGTGCGCGGCCTGCTCCTTGTAGCGTCCCTCGCCGGTATGCGTGAAGGCCATCGCCTGGGTGAACACCAGCCGGGTGGCGCTGACCAGGTGGCGGTGCGTGCGGTTGTAGACCGTGCCGTCGTCCTTGAGGTAATGGAAGAACCCGCCCTGCGGGTCGATGGCGTGCCTGTCGTAGAACGCCAGCGTGGCGGCGACATGCTCCTGCAGGAAACGGCGGCTTTCAAAATCGGGAAGATTCATCGTCTGCTTTCTGTCTGTGTTCTGCCTGCGTTCTGCGCAATTACTGCGCCGCGCCTTGCTGGCGCCACTTGTCGAGGATGACGGCCAGCACGATCACCGCGCCCTTGGCCACATACTGCCAGAACGACGAGAGACCGAGGATGGTCAGGCCGTTGTTCATCACGCCGATGATGAGCGCGCCCACCACCGTGCCCCATATCGTGCCCACGCCGCCCATCAGGCTGGTGCCGCCCAGCACCACGGCGGCGATGGCGTCGAGCTCGTAGCCGCTGCCCCAGTTGCCGTTGGCGCCGTACAGGCGACTGGCCGACATGGCGCCGGCCAGTCCCGAGAACAGCCCGCTGATCGAATACACGAACAGCAGCACCAGGCCCACCCTGATGCCGGTCAGGCGCGCCGCCTGCAGGTTGCCGCCGATGGCGTAGATGTGCATGCCCAGCACCGTCTTGCGCAGGATCACCCACGACGCCAGCACCACCGCGACCGCGACCCAGATCAGCCACGGCACATGCAGGAAATCGCCGTTGCCTATCCACTCGAAGCTGGGGATGTCGTTGTTGAGCACCGTGGTGCCGTCGGCCAGCAGGTAGGCCGCGCCGCGAAAGGCCGTCATCGTGCCCAGCGTGACCACGAAGGCGTTGATGTTGAGGAAGGCCACCATGGCGCCGTTGATCACGCCCATCACCAGGCCCGAGGCGACGAACATCGGGATCGACCAGCCCGGCGCGACCGACAGCGAGACCTGCATGCCCAGCACCGCCGACACCGCCAGCACCGATCCCACCGACAGGTCGATGCCGGCCGTCAGAATCACGAAGGTCATGCCCGCCGCCAGCACCAGGTTGATGGCCACCTGGCGCAGGATGTTCATGGTGTTTTCCGGCGTGGCGAAGTTGGAGGTGCCGTCGCCGCTCAGGTAGATCGTCAGCGCATAGAAGATCACGTACAGCACCACCAGCACCGGCAGCATGCCCAGCCGGTGCAGCATCCATTCCGAGGCGTGGCGGGATTTGCGCGGCGCGCCGTGGTCGGCGTTTTGCATAGTATTGGAATCAGCCATGATGATGAGGAGGAGCGGAAGAAGGAGAAGAAGCCGTCGCGGCGTCGTGGGACGCCGCAAACGGAACGGCGGCGCCATGCGGCGCCGGATGGTCGGTGTCGGTGGCCAGGCGCATGATGTTTTCCTGCGTGATGGCGGCGCCGTCCAGTTCGCCGGTGATGGCGCCTTCGCGCATCACCAGCACGCGGTCGCAAATGCCGATCACCTCCGGCAGCTCGCTGGAAATCACGATCACGGCCACGCCCTGCCCGGCCATCCGGCGGATGAACTGGTAGATCTCGCTCTTGGCCAGGATGTCCACGCCGCGCGTGGGCTCGTCCAGGATCAGCACCTTGGGATTGATCTCCAGCCAGCGCGCCAGCAAGACCTTTTGCTGGTTGCCGCCGGAGAGCTTGCCCACCTGCACCTCGGGATGCGCCACCTTGACGTTGAGGCGCCGGATGGCGTCAACCGCCGTCGCGCGCAGCGCGCCGCTTCGCAGCATGCCCAAGCGGGTATGGCGGCCGGCGACGTTGATCGTCGCATTGGCGCCGACGGCCATCTGCAGGAACAGCCCCTGCCCCTTGCGGTCCTCCGGCACATAGGCGATGCCGTGGCGCATGGCCGCGCGCGGGTCGGGCGTGGCGATGACCTGGCCGTCGAGCCGGATCTCGCCGGAGGTCTTGGGATCGGCGCCGAACAGCAAACGCGCCAGCTCGGTGCGGCCGGCGCCGACCAGCCCGGCGAAGCCGAGCACCTCACCCAGGCGCACCTGGAACGACGACGGCCTGACCTTGCCGCCGCCCACGTCGCGCGCCTCCAGCATCGGCTGGCGGCGCGCCGCTTCTTCGGGCGCCATGCGCTCGTGCTGGTAGAAGTCGGACAGCGAGCGCCCCACCATCATCTGCACGATGCGGTTGGGATTGACCTCGGCCGGCGTCAGCTCGCCGACGAAGCCACCGTCGCGCAGTACAGTGACGCGGTCGGCCAGCGCATAGACCTCGGCCATGCGATGGCTGATGTAGATGATCGCCAGCCCCTCGTCGCGCAGGCGGCGCACCACCGCGAACAGATGCTCGGTCTCGCGCTCCGACAGCGCCGCGGTGGGCTCGTCCATGATCACGATGCGGCTGCGGTGCACCAGCGCGCGGGCGATTTCCACCTGCTGCTGCTCGGCGATCGACAGGCGTCCGGCGCGGTCGGTGGCGCGAAAGCCGGCGCCCAGTTGCGACAGCACGGCGTCGGTGCGGCGCCGCATGCCGGCATGGTCGATCAGGCCCAGGCGCGTGCGCAGCTCGCTGCCCATGAAGACGTTGGCGGCCACGCTGATGTTGGGCGCGATCGCCAGCTCCTGGTAGATCAGGTTGATGCCGGCGGCGCGGCTGGCGCCGGGGTCGCGCAGCGAAACCGGTTTGCCGTCGAGCAGGATCTCGCCGCGGTCGGGCGCGTAGACGCCGGAAAGCACTTTCATCAGCGTGCTTTTGCCGGCGCCGTTCTCGCCCATGAGCGCGTGGATCTCGCCGGGACGCACCGTGAGCTTCATGTCGACCAGCGCGCGCGTGGCGCCGAAGGCCTTGCAGATGCCGCTCATCTGAAGAATGGGATTGGTAGTCATCGTCAGCAGGCAAGGGTTGATCCCGCGCCTAGAAGACGCGGGAAACAAAGGGCAACAAAGGGCAACAACACAATGAAGGGCGGGAGCCGCAGCCCCCGCCCTTCGTTCAGTTATGCACCCAGCCCTTGTAGCTGCCGACGTTGTCGCGCGTGATCAGCTGCACCGGCAGCAGCTTGACCGGCTTTTCCGGCTTGCGCCCGTTCATCGCCGCATAGCCGATGGCCACGCTCTCGGCCGCCATGCCGTAGGGATCCTGCGCGGGCGAAGCGGCGAACAGCGACTTGCCGTCCTTCAAGGCGCGCTCGGCGTCGGGCGCGCCGTCCACGCCGCTGATGAGCTTGACGTCGGTACGCTTGGCCTGGCGGATCGCCAGCTCGGCGCCGATGGCGGTCGGGTCGTTGATGGCGAACACCGCGTCGATCTTGGGATAGGCCGCCAGCAGGTTGGACATGGTGGTCATGCCGCCGTCGCGGCTGCCGCCGGCGTTCTGGTTGTCGGACAGCACCTTGATGCCGGGCGTCTTCTTGAACTCCGCCTTGCAGCCGGCGGCGCGGTCCATCACCGCCGACACCGGCGGGCCGTTGACGATCACCACGTTGCCCTTGCCCTGCAGCTGGGTGGCGATGTACTTGCAGGATTCGGCGCCGGCCATGGTGTTGTCGGACATGACGGTGACGTCGGCACCCTCGGCCACGACGTCGACCGCGACCACCACGATGCCGGCCTTCTGCGCCTTCTTCACCGCCGGGCCGATGCCCTTGGAGTCGGCGGCGTTGACCACGATCATGTCGACCTTGTTGGCGATGAAGTTCTCGATCTGCCCGACCTGGGTGTTGAGGTCGTACTTGGAAGAGACCACGGTGACCTTGGCGTCGGGATTGATCTTGTGGACGCCGCTCTCGGCGCCCTTGGAGATGGCGACGAAGAAGGGATTGGCCAGGTCGCCGAGAGTGACGCCGACCGATTTCAGGGGCTTGTCCGCGGCGCTTGCCGTGGATGCGGTGAAGGCTGCGCAAGCCAGCAGCGACAGGGAACACGCCGCGACGAGGGATTTCTTGACCATGTTTGTCTCCGGATTCAGGTTATAGGTTTTGGGTGAAGCTCACTGCTCACTGCAAACTACAACGTACGGCGCCCATGCGCCGCCTGCTGCTTGAACATGCCCCGCGCAGGGCGGAGCACAGACAATCGAAACAGCCGGGCCTTACTCCCTTACTCCCAGCGGAAAATGAGATGCGCGCGCGACCGGGTCGATTCGATCAGCTCGGCATTGGGTTCGTCGCTGTCGCGTACCCAGGCCTCGGCCTGGGCGCGTTCGCGTCCGTACTGCTGATGGCGCGCGATCAGGCGCTCGCGCCGCAGGTCATGGTCGACATCGACATACCAGACCTCGTCCAGCAGGGGCTGCACGCGCGACCAGTGGCCGCGGTCGAGCAGCAGGTAATTTCCTTCGGTGATGATCAGCTGCGTTCCGGAAGAGACCGGGATGGCGCCGGCGACGGCTTCCTCGATGTCGCGATGGAAGGCCGGCGCGTAGACGGTCTCGCCGTCGCGCCGGCGCTTCAGGCGCTCCAGCAGATGGACGTAGCCGGCGCTGTCGAAGGTATCCTCGGCGCCCTTGCGCGACGCCCGGCCCAGCCGCGCCAGCTCGGCATTGGCCAGGTGGAAGCCGTCCATGGGAACGATGACGGCGTGCTCGCCGACATGCTCAAGCATGGCCTGGGCAAGGGTGGATTTCCCGCTTCCGGGAGCGCCGGCGATGCCGAGCATCTTGCGCCCGCCGCCGGCGAGCAAGGCATCGAGCCTGTCGCGATAGACCGCCGAAATCATGTTCGACAAATCCTCATCTGTTGTTGTCTGTTCTTGTGAGAGACCAACGCTGCGCTGACGATACGAACCACAACATCCGGGCGCGCTTGGCGCGCTCCGACTTTCCCTGCGGTGGCGGCCTTTGGCGATGGCCGTTTGGATTCCGCCGGGGAAAGATTTCCGTTTAGAACGTGATCCCGCGAGCCAGTTCCGCAAAGAAAGCCCGTCGCGCGCGCATTTTTCCTGGGCGCTGACAAGAATCGCCGCGGCTTGTCCCATGTTCGCCGACAGAAATACTCGCAGAAACTCTTCATTTAGCTTAACAGGGAACTCGACAGCAAAAGACAAGACTATTGTCCGGGTTCCGGATGTTGCTATTTTTGCTGCAAAGCAAGGTATCGAATCAGTGGTTTCGCGGCGCAGCAAAATGGTGAAAAGCGAGCTGTACCGCCGGGGCCTGAAACAAGAAAATCATTTGCATTTTTTGACCGGTCGGATTGCACAAGAGCATTTAATTTCCGCAAGAAAATTTCCATCGAAAAACTTTGAAAACCCTTTACCGGCGCGGCTTTGCGCGAAACACGAAAGTTCAGCGGAAACGCTGTTTTTTGTTAAATTTCCGTTGTATTTTCTTTAAGCGCTAAGTAAGCTTCGATCTGTTGAGCTCCACGATCAACAGCGCAGCAAAATGCGAAGGGCGTAGAAATTCCGAGAGGAAATTTTCATGCACTGCAATTCGCACTACCCATTCACGTCAACACGTAAAAGAAATAGGGTTACATCATGAAAAAACACGTTGCAAGCGCCCTTCTCCTGCTCTCCCTGGCTGCTGCGGGCACAGCCTACGCTGCTCCCGCGCCACAGATCTCCGGCACCACTGCCGTGGTCTTTGACAACACCGGCACCACTACCGCCATCAGCCACGTCTTCGGCAGCAGCGACGCCGGCAAGACCTTCTCCGAAAGCTTCACCTTCAACTACGGCAGCCTGTTCGACGTGACCACCGGCGTCATGTCGACCTCGCTGCGCAGCAGCTCGGCGCTGGAACTGACCAGCTTCACGCTGACCGGCAACGGCAACACCTACTACGGCGTCAAGACCACTGCCGGCGGTATCCAGACCTACGCGATCGACGCCTCGGGACTGACGGCAGGCAACTACACGCTGACCGTCGGCGGCAAGGTGATCGGCAGCGCCGGCAGCTTCGCCGGCACGCTCAACGTCGCGGCCGTGCCGGAAGCATCGACCACCGCCATGATGCTGGGCGGCCTGGCGCTGGTCGGCTTTGCCGCCGTGCGTCGTCGCCGCAAGGATGGCGTCAAGCTGCCCCACGGCGGCATGGCGCTGGCCTGATACCGGCACACAGTCGTTGCCGGCCCTCGCGGCCGGTAAAGAAAAACGCCCCGATGGCATCCATCGGGGCGTTTTTTATGGCGCGGCGCCGGCGGCTTGCCGGACCGGTTACGCCAACGCGGCAGCGTCGGGCACCACCGTCGCATAGCGGTCGGCCAGCTCGGCCAGCGCGATGCGCTGCAGGTCGGCGGCTGGGATAGGCGCGCCGCCCAACGGGTCGGGCAGGTCGCGCGTCGCGCAGGCCGCGGCCACCACGGTCGACGCGTAGCCGTGATCCAGCGCCGAGCGCGTGGTCGCCGAGACGCACATGTGGGTGGCGAAGCCTGCGATCACCAGCGACTTGCGGCCGGTCTTTTTCAGCTCCTCATCCAGCGTGGTGCCGGCGAAGGAGTTGGGCAGGCCTTTCACCACGATCGCCTCGCCATCCTGCGGCTGCACGCCCTCGATGATGGCCGAGTGCGGCCCCTGCGGATCGAACAGCACGCCGCCCGGCTTGGCATGGTGCACCACGTGGAGCACCGGCGCTCCGGCCGCGCGCGCCTGGCGCAGCAGCTCGGCGATCTGGCCGACGGCCGCGTCGATGCCGTGCAGCGGCACCTTGCCGGTGGTGTATTCGGCCTGGTGGTCGATGATGACCAGCGCCGCCTCCTGCCAGGACGGAATGCGCGGCGCGCCGCCGGCGATCTGGATCAGGGTCTTGGGTGCTGCCATGGTGTTCTCCTCTCGCGGGTTGAATGTTGCGGCCATCATAGGCCAGTAAAATACGCACAACAATCCTCCACAATCGACAGCCGCCTGTGAAAAAATCATCAGTACCTTCTGCATCGCCTGTCGCCCCGGCGGCAACAACGCCGGCCGCGCTGGCCGCACAGGCCGACTGGGAAGCGCTGCGCACCTTCGCCGCCTTCATCGACGCCGGCAGTTTCTCCGGCGCCGCGCGGGCGCTGGAGGTCACCCACGCCACGGTCAGCCGCCGGCTGCAGATGCTGGAGCAGTCGATGCGGGCGCCGCTGTTCACCCGCCGTGCGGACGACGTGGAGCTGACCCGACTGGGCGAGACGGTGCTGGCCGCCGCGCGCGCCATGCAGGAGCAGACGCGCCAGCTGGCCCGCACGCTGGCCGGCGACGACCTGCGCCTGGAAGGCAAGCTGCGCATCGCCTGCACCGATGCCCTGGGCGCGCTGTTCCTGGCGCCGCGCCTGCCGGCGCTGCTGCGGCGCTGGCCCGACCTCGACGTGGAGTTCGCCATGGGCCACCAGAACGTCAGCCTGGCGCGCCGCGAGGCCGACCTGGCGATACGCTTCGCCCGTCCGCAGGATGGCGAACTGATCGCCCGCCCGCTGGGCAAGCTGGCCTATTACCTGTGCGGCACCGCCGAGGTGGTCGCCGCCTGGCGCGCCGAGCGCAGGTCGACGCCCTTCGTCGGTTACGACGACGGCGTGCCCGATATTCCCGAGACGCTGTGGCACGCCGCCCACGCGGCCGGAAATCCGGTGCGCCTGCGCAGCTCCAGCCTGGTGGCGCAGTGCATGGCCGCGCGCGCCGGCGTCGGCATGGCCTTGCTGCCGCGCTACCTGCTGGCGCCCGAACTGGCGCCGGCCGAACCCCAGCCCCAGCTGGAGCGCGAGCTGTGGGCGGTGTTCCACCGCGACCTCAAGGCCGTGCCGCGGCTGCGCGTGGTACTGGAGTGGCTGGAAGACTGCTGCAAGGACCTGTAAGCCGCCGAAAAAGTTGCCATCCGCACATCATGCCGCGCCCGGCGCCGGGCACTGTTGCGCGAGCGCCCCGGCAAGCCGGTTCGGGCCGCCCGCAGCGGGGCCGGCCGGGGCTATCGGCGGGGTATCCGGTGTATAATCGCCAGCCTTTGAGGAATGGCTCGCCCACCGCTACGGCAGGCTTCGCAGGCGCCCCGGCGCCGCTTGCCGCGCCGCCCACCCCAGCCCACCGGCCCGCCTCCTTCCCTTGCCGGCGCCCGCATCCGCATCGCAACGCATGCGACTCTTCCTGCGCCCTCGCTTGAATGACATTTATGCAGAAAAAAGTATTCATCAAAACCTTCGGCTGCCAGATGAACGAGTACGACTCGGACAAGATGGCCGACGTGCTCAACATCGCCGAAGGCCTGGTCAAGACCGACCGTCCCGAAGAGGCCGACGTGATCCTGCTCAACACCTGCTCCATCCGCGAGAAGGCGCAGGAGAAGGTGTTCTCGGACCTCGGCCGCTTCCGTTCGCTGAAGAAGAAGAATCCCGACCTGGTGATCGGCGTGGGCGGTTGCGTGGCCTCGCAGGAAGGCGAAGCCATCGTCAAGCGCGCGCCCTTCGTGGACGTCGTGTTCGGACCGCAGACCCTGCACCGCCTGCCGCAGATGATCTCGGAGCGCCGCTACAGCGGACGTCCGCAGATCGACATCAGCTTCCCCGAGATCGAGAAATTCGACCACCTGCCGCCGGCGCGCGTGGAAGGCGCCACCGCCTACGTCTCCATCATGGAAGGCTGCAGCAAGTACTGCAGCTACTGCGTGGTGCCCTATACCCGCGGCGAGGAAGTCTCGCGCCGCTTCGAGGACGTGCTGACCGAAGTGGCGGGCCTGGCCGAACAGGGCGTGAAGGAAATCATGCTGCTGGGCCAGAATGTGAACGCCTTCCGCGGCGTCATGGCCGATGGCGAGATTGCCGACTTCGCGCTGCTCATCGAATACATCGCCGAGTTCCCGGGCATCGAGCGCATCCGCTTCGTGACCAGCCACCCCAAGGAATTCTCGCAGCGCCTGATCGACACCTTCGCCAAGGTCCCCAAGCTGGCCAACCACCTCTACCTGCCCGCGCAGCACGGCTCCGACCGCACGCTGGCGGCGATGAAGCGCGGCTACACCGCGCTCGAGTACAAGTCGGTGATCCGCCGCGTGCGCAAGGTGCGCCCGGACATCACGGTGTCGTCGGACTTCATCGTCGGCTTCCCCGGCGAGACCGAGGAAGACTTCCAGGCGCTGATGAAGCTGGTGGAAGACATCGGCTTCGACAACAGCTTCTCCTTCATCTTCAGCCCGCGCCCCGGCACGCCGGCCGCCGGCCTGGCCGACGACACGCCGCAGGAAGTGAAACTGGAACGCCTGCAGCGCCTGCAGGCCCTGCTGGCCGACAATGCCGCTCGAATCGGCGAGACCATGGTCGGCAGCGTGCAGCGCGTCCTAGTCGAAGGCCCCTCCAAACGCGATCCGGACAAGCTCACCGGACGCACCGAAGGCAACCGCGTGGTCAACTTCGACGGCGGCCCCGATGCCGCTGGCCTGGTGAGCCGGATGGTCGACGTGACCATCACGCAATCGTTCCCGTTCTCGCTGCGCGGCGAGATCGTCACCGTACAATAACTCCGGAATCCTTCATTGAAAAAGATCCCCAACCAGCCGCATTACTTCATCCCCGAGCCGCTGGATAACAAGCGCCTGGCCAACCTGTGCGGCGCACTGGACGAAAACCTGCGGCAGATTTCCGCCGCGCTGGACGTCACCATCTTCCGCCGCGGCGAAAAATTCATCGTCAACGGCACCAATGCGCAGCGCGCAGTCGAGGTGCTGGAACGCTTCTACCAGCAGGCCAGCCGCCCGGTCGCGGTGGAGGACATCCAGCTGGCGCTGGTCGAGCAGCGCGCCAATGCCGCCGCCGACGAGGAAGCCGGCCTGCCGCCGCTGGCCGCCAGCGTGCGCCGCGCGCGCAAGGCCGAAGCCCCAACCAAGGAAGAGGCGGCGGTGGCCGACGAGCAGGCCGTCCCCGAAACCCCGGTGCTGAAGACCCGCAAGCACGACCTGCGCGGACGCACGCCGCACCAGAGCCAGTACCTCAACGCCATCCTCGAGCACGACATCACCTTCGGCGTCGGCCCGGCCGGCACCGGCAAGACCTACCTGGCCGTGGCCTGCGCGGTCGATGCGCTCGAGCGCGACGCCGTGCAGCGCATCGTGCTCACGCGCCCCGCGGTGGAAGCCGGCGAACGCCTTGGCTTCCTGCCGGGCGACCTGGCGCAGAAGGTCGATCCCTACCTGCGCCCGCTGTACGACGCCCTGTACGACCTGCTCGGCTTCGACCGCACGCAGAAGCTGTTCGAAAAACAGGCCATCGAGATCGCGCCGCTGGCCTACATGCGCGGCCGCACGCTCAACCACGCCTTCATCATCCTGGACGAGGCGCAGAACACCACGCCGGAACAGATGAAGATGTTCCTGACCCGCATCGGTTTCGGCAGCAAGGCCGTGGTCACCGGCGACGTCACCCAGGTCGACCTGCACCACGGCCAGAAGAGCGGCCTGGTGGACGCGCTGGCCGTGCTCAGCAACGTGCGCGGCATCGCCTTCTCGCGCTTCACCAGCGCCGACGTGGTACGCCATCCGCTGGTGGCGCGCATCGTCGACGCCTATGACGCCGTCGGCAACTCCCGCCCCTCCAATCCCGACACGGCGCGCGCCACCGCTCGCGCCGCCTCCAATCTCCTGACCAAAGCCGCAAAGCCACGCAATGCCAAAACCTAAGCTCACGCTGTCGGTGCAATATGCCGACGACCGACTGAAAGAAACCATTACCCGACCGATGCTGCGCCGCTGGGTGCAAGCCGCGCTGTTCGCGCCGGCCGAACTGACGCTGCGCTTCGTGGGCAGCGAAGAGGGGCGCGAGCTGAACCGCGACTACCGCGGCAAGGACTACGCCACCAACGTGCTGACCTTCGCCTACACGGAAGACGAGGACAGCGAAGTCACCCAGGCCGACATCATCTTCTGCACCGACGTGCTGGAGAAGGAAGCCGCCGAGCAGAAGAAGAGCGTGGAAGAACACACCGCCCACCTGGTGGTGCACGGCGTGCTGCACGCCCAGGGCTACGACCACGAGGAAGAGGAAGAAGCCGTCGAGATGGAGACGCTGGAAACCGAGTTGCTGGCCACGCTGGGCTACGCCGATCCTTACGTGCGCCGCTGAAGCGCGCATTGCAGAACGCAGGACGGCCGGCACGCGCAAGCGTGGCCGGCTTTTTTTGACGTGTGACAATTGCATTTACGGCAACGATCGACGCAGTCAATGTTGCGCCGCCACCGAAAAAGAAAGAGTGGCCGCAACCCTTCCAACAGACCGCATTTCTTCCCGCTGTTTCTTCGTTCACCGCCTCCTGCTTGGTGAGAATCTGGATACTGCACACGCCGTGCCGGCTCAAGTCTTCTCACCACCTCCGGGAGAACGTCATGAAGAACCTCAAGATCGGCCAACGCCTTGGCCTGGGTTTCGCAGCCTTGCTCGTCCTGTTGCTGGCCATTGCCGGCTTCGGCCTGCACCAGCTCTCCAGAATGAACGAGCGCATCGAGTACCTGACCTCCGTCGATGAGGGCAAGCTGGCGGCGCTGTCCAAGGTGCAGTTCGCCGTCGGCCTGCGCGCCATCGCCGCGCGCAACCTGGTGCTGGTCGCCGGCGCCGGCGAACAGAAGGGCGACCTGGATCTGGTCGCGTCCTCCCAGAAAGACATCGATGCCGGCATGGAGGAACTGACCGCGCTGATGAAACAGCCCGGAGTCTCGCAGCAGGAGCGCGATCTGCTGGAGCAGCTGCGCGCGCTGGAAGCCAGGTACCTGCCCATCGCCGTCAATATCGTGAAGCTGGCCACCACCCAGCAGGCGGAGGCGGCGCGCGCTTCGCTGGTGAAGGATTGCATGCCCCTCCTGCGGCAGGTGATCGCGCAGATCTCCCAGATCAACACCGTGATGCGGAGCAACTCCAGGGCCAACAGCGAGGCCGCCGAAGCTGCGCAGTCCGCCGCGCGGCTGACCATGTCGCTGGCCAGCCTGGCGGCCCTGCTGCTGGGCGCCGCCATCGCCTGGATGCTGGCGCGCTCCATCCTGCGCCCGCTGCAGGAGGCGCTGCGCGTGGCCACCAACGTCAGCGCCGGCGACCTGACCAGCCGCATCGACGCCGGCGGCAAGGACGAGCTTGGCCAGCTGATGACGGCGCTCAAGGCGATGAACGACAGCCTGCAGTCCATCGTCGGCGACGTGCGCACCGGCACCGACGCCATCTCGGTGGCCTCCGACGAAATCAAGCGCGGCAACATGGAACTGTCCAGCCGTACCGAACAGCAAGCCGGTTCGCTGCAGGAAACCGCGTCGGCGATGGAGCAGCTCACGGCAACCGTGAAACAGAATTCGGAAAACGCCGGCGAAGCCAACCGCCTGGCCGAACAGGCCTCGCAGGTGGCGGTCCAGGGCGGCGACGCGGTCAACCGCGTGATCGGCACCATGAGCTCGATCAGCGAGTCGTCGAAGAAGATCGTGGACATCATCGGCGTGATCGACGGCATCGCCTTCCAGACCAATATCCTGGCCTTGAACGCCGCGGTGGAAGCGGCGCGCGCCGGCGAACAGGGGCGCGGTTTCGCGGTGGTGGCTTCCGAGGTGCGCTCGCTGGCGCAGCGCTCGGCCGTCGCCGCCAAGGAAATCAAGACCCTGATCGACGACTCGGTCTCCAAGGTCGAAACCGGCGCCAGGCAGGTCAATGAAGCTGGCAACACCATGCAGAACGTGGTCGACAGCATCGCCAGCGTGACCCGCATCATGCATGACATCAGCGCCGCCAGCCACGAGCAGTCCTCCGGCATCGAACAGATCAGCCGCGCCATCGTCCAGATCGACGAGGCCACCCAGCAGAACGCCGCGCTGGTGGAAGAAGCCGCCGCAGCCGCCGCCTCGATGCAGCAGCAGGCCTGCACCCTGACCGAGGCCGCCAGCGTGTTCCGCATGGATGCGGTGCGCCGGCCGGCGACGCAGATCCCGCGCGGGCGCGACAGCCAGCCGCAGGCGGCGCACGGCGCGCCGATGGACGCGTTGGGCTTTGCGCACTGAAGAACTGTTCAGGCGGGAATTGCCGCGCGATTTTCCTGGCGGATATTGAAGCGCGGCAAGCTTGACACTCTGCCACCCAGTGCGATGCGGGCTTTGTGCAAGTCCGATAACCAAAACAGAAATAACTTAACCGTCTGTCAACCGGATCAGGGTTTTCCTGCGTTATTAATGGCCCATTTTCAGGAAAACCCTGATGGTTGCGAAGCGGCCGCTGGACAACAATCCTCTCACCACTACTCGGGAGGATGTCATGAAAAACTTCAAGATCGGCCAACGCCTTGGCCTCGGTTTCGCAGCACTGCTTATCCTGTTGGTTGCCATTGCCGGCTTCGGCCTGCGCCAGGTTTCAAAACTGAATGACCGCATCGAATTCCTGACATCCATCGACGAGGGCAAGCTGATGGCCCTGTCCAAGGTACAGTTCGCCGTCGGCCTGCGCGCCATCGCCGCCCGCAACCTGGTGCTGGTGTCCAGCCCGGCCGAACAGAAGGGCGACATCGAACTGGTCACCAACGCCCAGAAAGACATCGACACCGGCATGGAGCAACTGGCCGCGTTGATGAAGAATCCTGAAACCTCGCAACAGGAACGCCAGATGCTGGAGCAGCTGCGCGCCCTGGAAGCGAAGTACCTGCCCATCGCCGTCAACATCGGCAAGCTGGCGACCACGCAGCAGACCGATGCCGCCCGCGCCTCGCTGGTGAAGGACTGCATGCCGATCCTCAAGCAGGTGATCGCCCATATCTCGCAGTTCAATGAAGTGATGCACGCCAACTCCAGGGCCAATGTCGCCGCCGCTGAAGAAGCCTACGACATCGCCAAGTGGACCATGTTCGCCACCAGCCTGATCGCCCTGATCCTCGGCACCGTGATCGCCTGGATGCTGACCCGCTCGATCTCGCGTCCCCTGAAGGAAGCCGTTTCGGTGGCCCAGAACGTTCGTGACGGCGACTTGACCAGCCGCATCGAGATCAAGAGCAACGACGAACTCGGCCAGCTGATGAGCGCGCTGAAGGGCATGAACGACAGCCTGCAATCGATCGTCGGCGAAGTGCGCTACGGCACCGACACCATCTCGGTGGCCTCCGATGAAATCAAGCGCGGCAACATGGACCTGTCCAACCGCACCGAACAGCAAGCCGGCTCGCTGCAGGAAACCGCCTCGGCGATGGAGGAACTGACCGCGACCGTGAAGCAGAACTCCGAAAACGCCGCCGAAGCCAACCGCCTGGCAGAGAACGCCTCGCAAGTGGCGGCCCAGGGTGGCGCAGCGGTGAGCCGCGTGGTCGACACCATGAGCTCGATCAGCGAATCGTCGAAGAAGATCGTCGACATCATCAGCGTCATCGACGGCATCGCCTTCCAGACCAACATCCTGGCCCTGAACGCAGCAGTGGAAGCGGCCCGTGCCGGCGAACAAGGCCGCGGCTTCGCGGTGGTGGCTTCCGAAGTGCGCTCCCTGGCCCAACGCTCGGCCGTCGCCGCCAAGGAAATCAAGACCCTGATCGACGACTCCGTCTCCAAGGTCGAACTGGGCGCGCAGCAGGTCAACGAAGCCGGCGCCACCATGAGCAACGTGGTCGACAGCATCAAGAGCGTGACCCACATCATGCACGACATCAGCGCCGCCAGCCGTGAGCAGACCATGGGCATCGAACAGATCAACCGCGCCATCGTGCTGATCGACGAAGCAACCCAGCAGAACGCCGCCCTGGTCGAAGAAGCAGCAGCCGCCGCCGCTTCGATGCAGCAACAGACCGTCACCCTGACCGACGTGGTGAGCGTGTTCAAGCTGGACGAGACGCAAGCTCTGCCGGCCCCGACCGCACCGCGCAGCCGCAAGGTGGAAGCGCCGATGCTGGGCGGCATGTCGATGGGCGCCCTGGGCTACGCCGCCTGAGTCGGTGACCGGCGATCAACCAGCAGAAGACAGACCGTTTTTGCAGTAGTGGTAGCAGTAGTGCAGTAAGCAGTAGTGAGTTGTAGTTGTTTGACTTCCCTGAGGTATCTTTGCCGGCATCCACGGATGCCGGCTTTTTTTTGCTCCGGGAAAACCTGCGCGGACATGGGCTCCCGCGCGGCGGCAACGGCGGGCGCGGGCTTTCCGGGGATCGGGAATCGAACGCCATCGGACGCCATCGGACGTTTTCATGCCATTTCCGGCGTGCAACTGACGGCATCTGCGCGCAAGCCACACACAGCCCGGCCTTGCGGGGGTTTAGTGGACTTGTCACATAATTGTTGTATCCTATGCCTCTTCGAAACTACGTCGGGCTCGCGCCTAACGCCATGCAAGATCACCCTAGTAGCGTCAAGTCTGACGCTAAACCCCACCGTTCGCTGTTCGAACGACTCACCGCACTGATTTCCCCCGAACCCGAGAACCGGGCAGAGCTGCTCGAAGTTCTGCATGACGCGCACGAGCGCAACCTCATCGACGCCGACGCGCTGTCGATGATCGAAGGCGTGTTCCAGGTCTCCGACCTCGCCGCACGCGACATCATGGTGCCGCGCTCGCAGATGGACACCATCGACATCAGCAAACCCATCGACACCTGGATGCCCGACGTGCTGTCGACCTCGCACTCGCGCTTCCCCGCCGTGGACGGCGAGCGCGACAAGGTGGTCGGCATCCTGCTGGCCAAGGACCTGCTGCGCTACTACGCCGAAGAATCCTTCGACGTGCGCGACATGCTGCGCCCGGCCATCTTCATCCCCGAATCCAAGCGCCTCAATGTGCTGCTGCGCGACTTCCGCGCCAACCGCAACCACATGGCCATCGTGGTCGACGAATACGGCGGCGTGGCCGGCCTGATCACCATCGAAGACGTGCTGGAACAGATCGTCGGCGACATCGAGGACGAATACGATTTCGACGAGGCCGAAGACAACGTGCTGGCCCTGAAGGACGGCCCCAACGGCGCCCGCTGGCGCATCAAGGCGCTGACCGAGATCGGGCAGTTCAATGATGAGGTCGGCAGCAGCTTCTCCGACGAGGACGCCGACACCATCGGCGGCCTGGTGGCCAACCATGTGGGCCGCGTGCCGCGCAAGGGCGACGAGTTCGACATCGACGGCCTGCACTTCGAAGTGCTGCGCGCCGATGCCCGCCAGGTGCACGTGCTGCTGGTGTCCAAGCTGCCGCCCGCGACCGCCGAAGAGTAATTCGGCCACTTCCGCCCGTCCTTTCCAGCGTGAACTCCCCCGCACAACAAGATCGCCCCGTCCTGCGCGGGGACAACGCCGCGCGCGGCCGCTTCGACGCCATCTCGTGGCTGCTGCCGGCGCTGGCCGGCGCGGCCAACGTGTTCGCCTTCGCGCCGTTCCGGCTGTGGCCGCTGCAGATCCTGGCGCTGGCCTGGCTGTTCAACGGCGTGATCGCGGCGCCCGTACCGCTGGGCCGTTCCAGCACGCGCGCGTATTTCCTGCGCGGCTGGCTGTACGGCTTCGGCTGGTCGGCCGCCGGCGTGCACTGGCTGTACATCAGCATGCACGACTACGGCGGCATGCCGTCCTGGATGGCGGCGCTGGCGGTGGGCCTGCTGGCGCTGTACCTGGGACTGTACGCGGGTGCGGCCACCGCGCTGGCCGGCTGGCTGCGCACGCGCTGGTCGTCTTCGCAACCGGTGCTGGGCCTGCTGATGCTGCCCGCCCTGTGGACGCTGGCGGAATGGATGCGCGGCTGGGTGTTCACCGGCTTCCCCTGGCTGATCTCGGGCTATGCCCATACCACCGGCCCGCTGGCGGGCTTTGCCGCCGTCGGCGGCGTCTACGGCGTGGGCTGGGTCGCGGCGCTGATCGCCGGCGCGCTGGCGCTGCTGTGGCAAGGATTGCGCCGCAAGGGCGCGGGCTCGGTGCGCATCGCCCTGCCGCTGGGTGTGGCGGCGGCGCTGTGCCTGGCAGGACTCGGGCTGCGCCAGGTGCAATGGACCTCGCCGCAGGGACAGCCGATCACGGTGCGCCTCCTGCAGGGCAACATCCCGCAGGAGATGAAGTTCTCCAACGACGCGCTGGTGTCCACGCTGGGCATGTACGAACAGATGATCAGCGCCGAACCGGCCGACCTGATCGCCACCCCGGAAACCGCGATCCCGCTGCTGCCGCAGCAGCTGCCGCCGGACTACCTGGCGCGCATCGCACGCTTCGCCCAGAACTCCGGCAGCCACCTTGCGCTGGGCATTCCGCTGTCCGACGGTCCGCAGATGTATGCCAATTCGGTGCTGGGTTTCGGCCCCGAGGCCGGCTCGGCGGCAATGCCTTATCGTTATGACAAGCATCACCTGGTGCCTTTCGGCGAATTCATCCCGCCTGGCTTTCGCTGGTTCGTGGACATGATGAACATCCCGCTGGGCGACATGACGCGCGGCGATCCGGTGCAATCGCCCTTCGGCGTCAAGGACCAGTGGGTGCTGCCCAATATCTGCTACGAAGACCTGTTCGGCGAGGAAATCGCCAGCCAGCTGCGCGGCGCCTATCGTGCCGGCCAGCCGCAGGCCAGCGTGCTGCTGAACCTGTCCAACATCGCCTGGTTCGGCAACTCCATCGCCCTGCCCCAGCACCTGCAGATCTCGCAGATGCGTACGCTGGAAACCGGCCGTCCCATGCTGCGCGCCACCAACACCGGCGCCACGGCCGTGATCGTGCCCGGCGGCGGGCTGGACGAGCTGGCGCCTTACACGCGCGGCGTTCTGTCGGCCAAGGTGCAGGGTTACGCCGGACAGACGCCCTACATTCTGCTGGGCAACAAGCTGGCGGTGGGCCTGGCGGTGCTGATGCTGCTGCTGGCCTGGGGCCGCAACAAGGCCGCGCGCATCCGCCACTGAGCCGTGGCGGGGGCTCCGCCGTCCGGGCGCGCGCCCGCACGCCGTCATCGGCCCTCCCGAAACCGGGTCAAACGACCCAAAAGACGCTAAAATTCAAGGTTTTAGCAATTCCTCGCCGCTTCATCCGGGCAACAACACACGATGCTGACATTCCAACAAATCATCCTCAAGCTGCAAGAATATTGGGACGCCCAAGGCTGCGCGCTGCTGCAGCCCTACGACATGGAAGTGGGCGCGGGCACCTCGCACACCGCGACCTTCCTGCGCGCGATCGGGCCCGAGCCGTGGCGCGCCGCCTATGTGCAGCCGTCGCGCCGTCCCAAGGATGGCCGCTATGGCGAAAACCCCAACCGCATGCAGCACTACTACCAGTACCAGGTGGTGTTGAAGCCGGCCCCGGAAAACATCCTGGACCTGTACCTGGGTTCGCTGGAAGCGCTGGGCCTGGACCTGAAGCAGAACGACGTGCGCTTCGTCGAGGATGACTGGGAAAACCCGACCCTGGGCGCCTGGGGCCTGGGCTGGGAAGTCTGGCTCAACGGCATGGAAGTGACCCAGTTCACCTACTTCCAGCAGGTCGGCGGCCTGGACTGCAAGCCGGTGCTGGGCGAGATCACCTACGGCATCGAACGCCTGGCGATGTACCTGCAGGGCGTGGAAAACGTCTACGACCTGGTCTGGACCGAATGGACCGAAAATGGCGTGAAGAAGAAGCTGACCTACGGCGACGTGTTCCACCAGAACGAAGTGGAGCAGTCGACCTTCAACTTCGAATACTCGAACACCGAGTTCCTGTTCTCGCTGTTTTCCAATTACGAAGCCGAGGCCAAGCGCCTGATGGAAGTGCCGCTGGCGCTGCCGGCCTACGAGCAGGTGCTCAAGGCCGCGCACACCTTCAACATGCTGGACGCGCGCGGCGCCATCTCGGTCACCGAGCGCGCCGCCTACATCGGCCGCATCCGCAACCTGTCGCGCGCCGTGGCGCAAGCCTATTTCGAGTCGCGCGAGCGCCTGGGCTTCCCGATGCTGGGCGCACCGGCGCCGGCGCAGGCAGCGTAAGAACATGAGCGGCGCGCGGCCGGTGGCCGGCGCCTTCTGCAAGACAGCAAGACAAACGACATGAACCAGACACTCCTCGTAGAACTCGTCACCGAAGAACTCCCGCCCAAGGCGCTGGCCAAGCTGGGCGACGCTTTCGCCGCCGGCATCTTCAACGGCCTGCAAAGCCGCGGCTATCTCGAAGCCGATGCCGTCGCCACCGCCTATGCCACGCCGCGCCGCCTGGCCGTGAACGTGACCAAGGTGCGCGCCGCCTCGCCGGACAAATCCATCCGTGAAAAGGTGCTGCCGGTATCGGTCGGCCTGGACGCCGAAGGCCGTCCGGCCGCGCCGCTGGTCAAGAAGCTGGCGGCGCTGGCCGCCGCCACCGGCGCCGCCGTGATCACGCCCGACCAGCTCGAGCGCGCGCAGGACGGCAAGGCCGAGAGCTTCTTCTACACCTATACCGCCAAGGGCTCGCCGCTGGCCGTCGGCCTGCAGGCCGCGCTGGAGGACTCCCTGTCCAAGCTGCCCATCCCCAAGGTGATGAGCTACCAGCGCCAGTTCGGCCGCGCCGCCGGCGAGACCGTGCACTTCGTGCGCCCGGCGCACTACTTGGTGGCGCTGTTCGGCGCCGACGTGGTGCCGCTGAACATCCTCGGCCTGGACGCCGGCCGCACCACGCTGGGCCATCGCTTCCTGTCGCAGGGCGCGCTGCAGATTTCCGCGCCCGACGCCTACGTCGAGACGCTGGTCTCGCAAGGCCGCGTCATCGCCAGCTTCACCGAGCGCCGTGAAAAGATCCGCGCCGCGCTGCTGGCCCAGGCCGGCGCCGACCAGGTGCTGATGCCGGAAAGCCTGCTCGACGAAGTCACCGCGCTGGTCGAGTGGCCGGTGGTCTACGAGTGCCGGTTCGAGGATGAATTCCTGGCCGTGCCGCAGGAATGCCTGATCCTGACCATGCAGACCAACCAGAAGTATTTCGCCCTGACCGACGCCGCGGGCAAGCTGCGTTCGCGCTTCCTGATCGTCTCCAACCTGGAGACCGCGCATCCCGAGCACATCATCGGCGGCAACGAGCGCGTGGTGCGCCCACGCCTGTCGGACGCCAAGTTCTTCTTCGAGCAGGACAAGAAGAAGAAACTGGCCGACCGCGTGCCGCAGCTGGCCAACGTGGTCTATCACAACAAGCTGGGCAACCAGCTGCAACGCACCGAGCGCGTCAAGGCGCTGGCCGGCAAGATCGCCGGCCTGTTGGGCGGCGACGTGGCGCTGGCCGAACGCGGCGCGCTGCTGGCCAAGGCCGACCTGCTGACCGACATGGTGGGCGAGTTCCCCGAGCTGCAAGGCATCATGGGCACCTACTACGCACGCCACGACGGCGAAGCCGACGAGGTCGCGCTGGCCGCGTCCGAGCATTACCAGCCGCGCTTTGCCGGCGATGCATTGCCAGCGACTGCCACCGGCGCCGCCGTGGCCCTGGCCGACAAGCTCGAAACCCTGGTCGGCATCTGGGGCATCGGCCTGCAGCCGACCGGCGACAAGGACCCGTTCGCGCTGCGCCGCCATGCCCTGGGCGTGCTGCGCATGCTGGTCGAAAAGCGCCTGCCCCTGTCGGTGAACGCCTTGCTGGACGCAGCCGTGGCGCTGTTCGCCGGCAACGCCAACTTCAAGGATCCGCGGGCCGACGTGCAAGCCTTCATCTACGACCGCCTGCGCGGCCTGCTGCGCGAGCGCGGCTTCGCCCAGAACGAGGTCGAAGCGGTGGTGGCGCAGCAGCCTGAAATGCTGGACAACGTGGTCGAACGCCTGGACGCTGTGAAGGCCTTCGCCGCCCTGCCCGAGGCCGAAGCGCTGGCCGCGGCCAACAAGCGCATCACCAACATCCTGAAGAAGATCGAAGGCGTGGCCATCGACGGCCATGGCGCGGTACAGAACGGCCTGCTGCGCGAAGTCGCCGAGCAGGGCCTGTACTCGGCCATGCAGCTGTCGCGTCCGCAAGTGCAGGCGGCCTATGACAAGGGCGACTTCGCCGGCGCGCTCAAGGCGCTGGCCCAGCTGCGCACCAATGTCGACGCCTTCTTCAACGACGTCATGGTCAACGCCGAAGACGAGCAGCTGCGCAAGAACCGCCAGGCATTGCTGGCGGAACTGCACGGCATGCTCAACCAGGTGGCCGACATCTCCAAGCTGGCCGCCTGATCGAAACGCTGCAAGGGAAGCTCCGCCGCGCATGGCCTTCGGGCCTGCGCGGCGGATTGCATAAAGGGAAGCCAAAGGCATGAAACTGATCATCCTCGACCGCGACGGCGTCATCAACCACGACTCCGACGCCTTCATCAAATCGCCCGACGAGTGGATCCCGATCAAGGGTTCGCTGGAAGCGATCGCGCGCCTGAACCAGGCCGGCTATCGCGTGGTGGTCGCCACCAACCAGTCGGGCGTGGCGCGCGGCCTGTTCGACATCAAGACCCTGAACGCCATCCACCAGAAGATGCACAGCGCGGCCCAGCAGGTCGGCGCCGACATCGACGCGGTGTTCTTCTGCCCGCACTCGGCCGACGACAACTGCGACTGCCGCAAGCCCAAGCCGGGCATGTTCCACGAGATCGCCAAGCGCTTCAACATCAGCCTGCGCGGCGGCGTGGTCACCGTGGGCGACTCGCTGCGCGACCTGCAGGCCGGCTACGTGGCCGGCTGCGCGCCCTGCCTGGTGCTCACCGGCAAGGGCGAGAAAACCCAGGCCAAGGGCGGCCTGCCGCCGGGCACGCTGACCTATCCGGATTTGTCGGCGGTGGTTGATTTCGTTCTCAAGTCGCCGGTCGACGTTTCGGTATAGTAGGCGCTCGTACCACGAGCGGCCCGGACGGCCCGCATCCTGCGCCGTCCGCCTCACAACACAAGCATGCTGCGGCATGGGAGAAAAGCATTTTGCGCCTTACCCTGATTCTGCGTTCGGTGGTGTTCATGGTCCTGATGGCGGTCGCCACCATCATCTGGTCCTTCGCCTGCCTGCTGTCCGCCCCCTTCCCTTACGCCCAGCGCTATTGGTGGACCTCGCGCTGGAACGTGTTCGTCATCTGGACCGCGAAAGTCATCTGCGGCATCCGCTATGAGATCCGCGGCAGGGAAAACCTGCCCGACGCGCCCGTGATCCTGCTCTCCAAGCACCAGTCGGCCTGGGAGACCATCTTCTACGTCATCAACATGCCGCGCCCGCTGGTGTTCGTGTTCAAGAAAGAGCTCACCTACATCCCGTTCTTCGGCTGGGGCATCGCGCTGCTGCGCATGATCCCGATCGACCGCAGCAAAGGCCGCGACGCCTTCTCGCAGGTGCTGGAACACGGCAGGCGGCGCCTGCGCGACGGCCAGTGGATCGTGATGTTCCCCGAGGGCACGCGCACCAGGGTCGGCTCGCAGGGCAAATACAAGGCCGGCGGCTCGCGCCTGGCGGTGGAAACCAACACCCTGGTGGTGCCGGTCGCCATGAACTCCGGCGAACACTGGCCCAAGGGCACCTTCGTGAAGCGGCCGGGCAAGATCATCGTCTCCATCGGCAAGCCGATTTCGCCCGAAGGCCTGACGCCGCAGGAGTTGAACGAGCGCGTGGAAAATTGGATAGAATCCGAGATGCGCGTGATTTCGCCGGACGCATACAAGAACAGCGCGCCCCGGCAAGCCGCCGGCGCTTCCGCTGATCCGGCCGGTCTTAGCAAATAGCCAACCGCACTCCCAGGACGCCGCGACTCCCTTGAAACTGCTTCGCAAACCCAAGACCCAGCCCAACCAGCTTTTGCTGCAACTGGATTTGTTCGCTCCGGAACCGGAGCAGGCAGAGTCGTCCGCGCCCCCCGTCATCCCTGCCGTCGATCCCGGCCCCGCCTTGCCGTCGCCGACGGTGCAGCCGCCGCTGATCGTCACGCCCGCGCCGGTGGTGCATGCCGCGCCGCTGCCACCGCCGGTGATCGCCGCGCCGCCGGTTCCGGTCAACACCCTGGTGCCGCCGCCGACCGGCCGACCGGCCGACGGCAAGCGCCGCATCCATCTCGGCGAGCACACCATCGACTACGCGCTGCTGCGCTCCAAGCGCCGCACCATCGGTTTCCTGGTCAGCGACGAAGGCCTGCGCGTGACCGCGCCCAAGTGGGTGACCATCGCCGAGATCGACAACGCCATCCGCGAGAAGCAGCGCTGGATCCTGACCAAGCTCAACGAACGCCGCGAACGCTCGGCGCGCCGCCTGCAGCCGCAGATGCAATGGCGCGACGGCGCCACCCTGCCCTACCTGGGCAACGACATCACGCTGCGCATCCGCGCCGGCCAGCGCTTCGGCGTGCAGCTCGATGAGCAAACCCGCGAACTCTGCGTCAGCCTGCCCGGCGACGCCGGCGAACAACAGCTGAAGGACCGCGTGCAAGGCTGGCTGCAGGCGCGCGCCGAGGAACTGTTCGGCAAGCGGCTGATGATCTACGCCGAGAAGCTGGGCGTGACCTACCGCTCCTATGCGCTGTCCTCGGCGACCACGCAATGGGGCTCCTGCACCGCCGACGGCCGCATCCGCCTGAACTGGCGCCTGATGCATTTCGCGCTGCCGCTGATCGACTACGTGATCGCCCATGAACTGGCGCACCTGCGCGAGATGAACCACGGCCCGCAGTTCTGGGCCACCGTGCAATCGATCTTCCCTGAATTCGAATCGGCCAAGCGGGCCCTGCGCGACAACGCGCCGGAGACCCTGCCGATCTTCTGACCGCAGGCGCGCCGCCTCACGCATGGCGGGCGCGCCGACTTCCCAAGGCAGGTATTTCACCTACAGCCGCCACCTACCCAAAAGAGGAATCTCATGCGAATGCTGCACACCATGCTCCGAGTGGGCAACCTGGACCGCTCCATCGACTTCTACACCACCGTGCTGGGCATGAAGCTGCTGCGCCGGAACGACTATCCCGACGGCAAGTTCACCCTGGCCTTCGTCGGCTACGGCGACGAAAGCACCCACACCGTGCTGGAGCTGACCCACAACTGGGACACCGAGAGCTACGACCTCGGCACCGGCTACGGCCACATCGCCCTGGAAGTGGAAGACGCCTACGCTGCCTGCGAAGCGGTCAAGCAAAAGGGCGGCACCGTCACCCGCGAAGCCGGCCCGATGAAGCACGGCAAGACCGTGATCGCTTTCGTGGCCGACCCGGACGGCTACAAGATCGAGTTCATCCAGAAGAAGGAACAGGCCGGCGCGCGCGACTGACCCGAGCCTGGCAAGAACATGAAAAAAGCCCGCTTCACGCGGGCTTTTTTCATTGCCGGCAAACAGCGACCGGGGATCAGACGATGCCGCTGCTACTGGCGCCCTCCGCTTGCGGCCGCTCGGCGCGCTTGTGGTCGCGGTAGGCGCTGGCGCGATAGCAGCCCACCGGATCGATAGCGCCGCCGTTGCGCAGGCGGGCCATCGCGAGGATGGGGCCGACGTCGGTGCGGAATGCCTGCTTCAACGTCTGCGCAGCCATCAGCGCATCGTTGTTCTTCTGGTGATGCGACAGGGCCTGGGCATCGACCAGCGCCGCCTGGATATAGGCGCGCTGCACCTCGACGGCGGAAGTCATCAGGCTTTCGATCGGGTCGGTGACATTGTGCGACTGGTCCAGCATATAGGCCGGTTTGAACGCATCGCCCTCGCGCACGGCGGCGTCGCGCAATTCATTGAAGACCAGGAACAGCTGGAAGGGATTGATGCTGCCCGAATCCAGGTCGTCGTCGCCGTATTTGCTGTCGTTGAAATGGAAGCCGCCCAGCTTGCCGAACTGCGCCAGGCGCGCCACGATCATCTCGATATTGGTGTTGGGCGCGTGGTGGCCGAGGTCGACCAGGCACTTGGCCTTGGGACCGAGCTCGGTGGCGCAAGCGAAGCTGGTGCCCCAGTCGGCGATGGTGGTGGCGTAGAAGGCCGGCTCGAACAGCTTGTGTTCGATGTACATCAGCCAGTCCGCGGGCAAGGCGGCGTAGATCGCCCGCATGCTCTCCAGATAGCGCTCCAGCGCGCCGCGCAGGTTGTGCTGTCCGGGAAAATTGGCCCCGTCGCCGACCCATACGGTGAGCCCCTTCGATCCCAGCGCATGGCCCAGTTCGACGCAATCGATGTTGTGCGCCACCGCCTGCGCGCGCACCGCCGGATCGTTGGCGGTCAGGCTGCCGAACTTGTAGCTGTGCTCCTGGCCGGCCGCGTCCTGGAAGGTGTTGGAATTGACCGCGTCGAAATGCAGGCCGTGCTGCTGCGCCGCCTCGCGCAACGCGCGAGGATCGGTGGTGCGGTCCCACGGGAAGTGCAGCGAGACGCCGGGAGTGGCGCGGGTCAGCTGATGGATGGCGCCGCAATCATCGATCTTGTCGAATACGTTGCGCGGCTCCCCCTTGCCCGGAAAACGCGCAAAGCGGGTGCCGCCGGTGCCGACGCCCCAGCTGGGCAGCGCCACCGAAAAACCGGCGGCCAGCGAAACCAGCGCCTCGATGTCGCCGCCGCGACGCTGCAGCATGCCGGCCAGCGCGTCGTAGTCGGCGTCGAGCCGGCGTTGTTCGCGCGCGTTGTGCTGGGCGAGGAAGTCGCTTGAAATACGGTAAGTCATGGTGTCTCCGTGAAGGATGGCGCGATCCTTGTGCCGCGCCGTTTTTATTTCCCTGTGACGTCAGGGATGGATGCGATCGTACGCCTTATCGTCCCTATCGCCCCTATCGCCCCTATCGCCCCTATCGCCTCAGCGTGTGAAGGCCCCGGCGTTGCCGGCATCGACGTTGAGGATGTTGCCGGTGCTCTTGGCCGACTTCTCGCTGGCGAAAAAGTACACGGCTTCGGCGATGTCTTCCGGCAGCACGCTGCGCTTGAGCAGGCTGCGCTGACGATAGAACTCCTCGATATCGTCGCTGCCGATCTTATTGGAGGCGGCCCGCTCTTCCTTCCATTTGCCGTCCCAGATGCGCGAGCCGCGGATCACCGCATCGGGGTTGACCACGTTGACGCGAATGCCGTGCGGCGCGCCTTCGAGGGCGATGCAACGCGCCAGATGGATCTCCGCCGCCTTGGCCGTGCAGTAGGCGGAAGCGCCGGCCGAGGCGACCAGACCGTTCTTGCTGGCGACGTAGACGATGCTGCCGCCCAATCCCTGCGAAGTCATGCTGCGAAAAGCGCTGCGGCTGACCAGGAAATAACCGGTGGCCAGCACCGACATATTGCGTTGCCAGGTTTCCAGGCTGGTGTCTTCCAGCGGCGAGGCCGAAGCGATGCCGGCGTTGGACACCAGCAGGTCGATCCCGCCGAAGCGCAACGCCACATTGTCGATCACGCCGGCCACGTCGTCTTCCCGCGTGATGTCGGCGCGCACGGCGGCGACCGCGTCGGAACCGGCCTGCCGGGACAACGCCTGGCAGGCGCTGTCGAGCGCGGACTGGTCGATGTCGGTCAGCATCACGCATGCGCCTTCGGCCAGCAGCTGGCGCGCCACGGCCTGGCCGATGCCGCCGGCGCCGCCGGTCACCAGCGCCACGCGCCCGGCCAGGCTCTTGGGCTTGGGCATGCGCTGCAGCTTGGCCTCTTCCAGCAGCCAGTATTCGATATCGAAGGCCTCCTGCTCGGGCAGGCCGACATAGGCGTCCACGCCGTTGGCGCCGCGCATGACGTTGATCGCATTGATGTAGAACTCACCGGCGATGCGTGCCGTGGCCTTGTCCTTGGCGAAGGACAGCATGCCTACGCCGGGGATCAGGTAGATCACCGGATTGGGGTCGCGCATGGCCGGACTGTTGGCGCGCGCGCAGCGCTGGTAATAGGCGGCGTAATCCTTGCGATAGGCTTCCAGCGCGTCATCGAGGCCGGCGACCAGGGCATCGAAATCGGGCGCCTCCGGCGTGTAATCCAGCACCAGCGGACGGATCTTGGTGCGCAGGAAATGATCGGGGCAGGATGTGCCCAGCGCGGCCAGCGCCTGCAAATCGTTGCTGCAGACGAATTCCAGCACGGCCGCGCTGTCGTCGAAATGGCCGAGCTTGTATTCGGCCTGGCTGATCTTGCCACGCAACAGCGGCATCAGGCGCGCGGCCAGTGCGGCGCGTTCCCCGTTCGGCAGGGCTGCGTGGCGCTGGCCGCCGAAAGCGGCGCCGGTCGCATTGGATCCCAGCCACGCATCGGCGCGGCGGATCACATTGAGGGTGTTTTCGTAGCAGGACTTGGCGGTGTCGCCCCAGGTGAACAGGCCGTGGCCTTCCAGGACGATGCCCTTGAGCGCGGGTTGCTCGCGCACCATCTGCTCCAGCTTCAGGCCGAGATCGTAGCCGGGACGCTGCCAGGGCAGCCAGCCCAGCTCCCCTTCAAAGATCTGCGCCGTCAGCGCACGGCTGTTCTTGCAGGCGGCGATGGCGATGAGCGCATCCGGATGCATATGGTCGACGTGGCGGCGCGGGATGTAGGCATGCAGCGGCGTGTCGATGCTGGCGGCGCGCCCATTGAGGTTGAAGGTGCAGTGCGGCAGGTAGCCGACCATCTCGTCCTCGTGCTCGAGCCCCCGGTAGCGGCCGCGCAGGGCGTTGAGCTTGTCCATGTAAAGCGTTGCAAATCCGTCCAGCCTGATGCTGCCCAGATCGCCGCCGGATCCCTTGACCCACAGCACCTCGACCTGCTCGCCGCTGAGCGGATCGGTCATCGGGATCTTGGCGGAGGTGTTGCCGCCGCCGAAGTTGGTGATTGCCTTGTCCGCGCCCAGCAGGTTGGAGCGGTACAGCAGCAGATGAGCTTCGTCCAGCGTGGCGGCGTGGGCGTCGTCCCAGGCCGAGACGATGCTTTGCTTGCCGGCCTTGGCCGGCGCGGCATCAGAAGCGGAAGAAAAGGCGGTGGTCATGCGTGTCTCCGGTTTTGATTATGGATGCGCTCTGCGGATGACTTGCATCGCTTCCCCGCAGCATGGAGACAAGTAAAAAGCAGCTTTCAATCAGAGTCAATCGATCTCCAATCAACTTATTGATTGTTTGCGAAGTAATCAATAAGTTGATTGATTGTTTGTTGACTTGTTTTTTGCCGATGCTTAGTCTTGCCACATAACGAGAAAACTGGACAAGGCGCCCGGCAACGACCGGCGCCGCCAGCGACATCATGGAGACGCACATGATCAACCATAACCGCCGCAAGCGATTGCTGGGCCTGTTGGGCGAACACGCCTCGGCCAGCGTCGACCAGCTCTGCGCCTGGCTCAACGCCTCCGCAGCCACGGTGCGCCGCGACATTTCCTTCCTGGCCGAGCGCAACATGCTCACGCGCACCCGCGGCGGCGCCGAACGCATCGAGCCCAAGCGCAATGCCTTCGCGCTGACCGGCGAAACCTTCCAGGCCAGCCTGGAACGGCGCCCGGCGCACAAGCGGGCGATTGCCCGGCACGCCGCCGGCATGTGCGAGAACGGCGAGACCATCATCATCAACGGCGGCACCACCACCTTCATGATGGCCGAGTTCCTGGCGCACAAGCGGCTCAAGATCCTGACCAATTCCTTCCTGATGGCCGAACGCCTGCTGACCACCAGCGAGAACCAGATCATCGTGCCCGGCGGCCAGATCTACCGCGAGCAGAACGTCATCCTGAGCCCCTTCGATAACGACATCACCCAGCACCACTACGCCAGCAAGATGTTCATGGGCATCTACGGACTGTCGATGCTGGGCCTGATGGAGGTCGACCCGCTGCTGATCCAGGCCGAGAAGCGGCTGCTGGGCCAGGCCGAACAGCTGATCGTGATGGCTGACAGCAGCAAGTTTTCGCGCAAGGCCGGCCTGATCCTGTGCGGCCTGAACCGTGTGAGCTGCCTGATTACCGACACCGACGCGTCCGACGCGGCGGTGCAGATGATGGAACATGCCGGCGTGCAGGTGATGACCGTCACGCCGGAAGAAGAACAAGAACTGGTGCTGGAAGACTGACGCCGGTCGGACCACCTCTCCTGCCGGGATCATCCGTTCCCGGCATTTCACCACGGCATGGCCGGGCGGCGTTGCGCCCCCAGCCCGCTGCTCAATCATCAACAAGGAGACACCGCATGATCAAGAACAAGACAAACGCGGCTGCAGGGCAGGTGCGCACGGCGGCACTGGCGCTGCTGGTGGCCGCCATCGGCTTCACGCTGCCGGCGCAAGCGGCGGAGAAGGTCCGCATCGCGATGGTCGTCAAGAGCCTGGGCAACGGCTTCTTCGACGCGGCCCATGAAGGCGCGAAGGAAGCCGCCAAGGAACTGGGCGACGTCGACGTCATCTACACCGGCCCCACCACGCCCACCGCCGAAGGCCAGATCGAGATCGTCAATTCGCTGATCAGTCAGAAGGTCGACGCCATCGTGATCTCGGCCAACGATGCCAACGCGCTGGTGCCGATCGCCAAGCGCGCCATGCAGCGCGGCATCAAGGTGCTGTCCTTCGACAGCGGCATCGCCCGCGCCGGTCGCCTGATGCAGCTCAATCCCTCCAACGCCGAACTGATCGGCGTGAAGCAGATCCAGATGGCGTCCGACGCCATCGGCGGCGCCGGTGAAGTGGCCATCCTCTCGGCCACGGCACAGGCCACCAACCAGAACATCTGGATCGGCGAGATGAAAAAGGCGCTGGCCAAGCCCGAGTTTTCCAAGATCAAACTGGTGGCTACCGTGTACGGCGACGACCAGTCCGACAAGAGCTATCGCGAAGCCATCGGCCTGCTGCGCAGCCATCCCAATCTCAAGGCCATCATCGCGCCGACGACTGTGGGCATCAACGCCGCCGGCAAGGCCGTGGCGGACGAGAAGCTGGTCGGCAAGGTGTACGTGACCGGCTTGGGACTGCCCTCCGAAATGGCCGGCCACGTCAAGAGCGGCGCGGTGAAGAGCTTCGCGATCTGGAACCCGATCGACCTCGGTTATGCGGCCACCTACGCCGCCTACCAGTTCACCAAGGGCAAGGCCCAGGGCAAGGACGGCGAAACCATTGCCGTGGGTCGCATGGGGTCGATCAAGCTGGATGCTTCGGGTGAGGCCGCACTGGCGCCGCCGTTCACCTACGACGCCTCCAACGTCGACAAATTCGCCAAGATCTTCTGAACGGATCGTGGCGCCGCATAGCGGCGCCACGATATTGAAAACGTCTCACCACGGAAACCGAGTTTCGCCATGGCTTCTACCGTTTTACCCGTGCAGGGCGCGCTGCGCCCTCCGCCGTCGGCGCAAGCGACGCCCGCCGGCCGCATCCACGCCGGCGAGTCGACCTCGCCGCTGCTGGCGCTGTCCGGCATCGGCAAGCGCTTCCAGGGCGTGGTGGCTTTGCAGGATGTGGGCTTCTCGGTGCGCGCCGGCGAAGTGATGGCCCTGCTGGGCGAGAACGGCGCCGGAAAATCCACCCTGGTCAAGATACTGACCGGCATCCACCAGCCCGACGAAGGCAGCATCTCGCTGGGCGGCAGCGAGGTGCGCTTCGCCAATCCCCAGGCGGCAATGCAGGGCGGCATCACTGCCGTGCACCAGGAGACGGTGATGTTCGAGGAGCTGAGCGTGGCCGAGAATATCTGCATCGGCCGCCAGCCCTTGTGCGGCATGCCGCCGCGCATCGACTGGCCGCGCATGGAGCAGGAGGCGCAAGCGCTGTTCCAGCGGCTGGAAGTGGACTTGCCGGTGCGCGCGCGGGTCAAGGACCTGAGCGTGGCGCAGCGTCACTTCGTGGAAATCGCACGCGCCTTGTCGCAACAGGCGCGCGTGGTGATCATGGACGAACCCACCGCCGCGCTGTCGCACCACGAGATCGGCGAGCTGTACCGCATCATCGGCCAGTTGCGCGCGGCCGGCACGGCGGTCATTTTCATCTCGCACAAGTTCGACGAGATCTTCGCCGTTGCCGACCGTTACACGGTGCTGCGCGACGGCCGCTTCATCGCCGCCGGCAACCTGGCCGACGTCACCGAGCCGCAGCTGGTCTCGCTGATGGTCGGGCGTGAAGTGGGGCAGGTATTCTCGCGTCCGGCCGCATCCGGCACAGCCGATGCGCCGCTGCTGGAGGTCCGCGGATTGAGCCATCCCAGTGAATTCAGCGACATCGGCTTTGCCGTCAAACCCGGCGAGATCCTGGGCTTCTACGGCCTGGTCGGCGCCGGGCGTTCGGAGGTCATGCAGGCGCTGTTCGGCATGTCGCCGGAGGCGCAGGGCGAGGTGCGCATCGACGGTCGCGCGGTGAAGATCAGCTCGCCCGCGCAAGCCGTCGCGCACGGCATCGCCTATGTGCCGGAGGATCGCCAGCGCCAGGGCGCCATGCTGTCGCTGCCGATCTTCCAGAACATCACGCTGCCCATCTTGCCGGGCATCGGCTTCTTCCTGCGCCGCCATCGCCGGCGCGAGCTGGAGATTTCACGGCGATTGTGCGAGCAGCTGGAGCTCAAGGCCGCGCACTTCCATCAACAGGTGGCGCAGCTCTCCGGCGGCAACCAGCAGAAAGTGGTGCTGGCGAAATGGCTGTCGACGCAACCGCGGGTATTGATCCTGGACGAGCCGACCAAGGGCATCGACATCGGCTCCAAGGCCGCGGTGCATCGCTTCATCGGCGAGCTGGTGCGGCAGGGCCTGGCCGTGATCCTGGTGTCGTCCGAGTTGCCGGAGGTGATGGGCATGTCGGACCGCATCATGGTGATGCACCAGGGCACCATGCAAGGCGAATTCACACGCGACGAGGCCACGGCCGAACGGCTGGCGGCGGCCGCCTCCGGCTGTACGCCGCCAGCACAGGGAGCCCCGGCATGGCACTGACTCAACGCCTTGGCGCAGCCGCGCTGCTGACGCGCCGGCGCGAACCGCTGCTGGCGGCGCTGACCGTGGCGCTGATCCTGCTGGTCGGACTGCGCGCGCCCACCTTCCTGTCGCTGCAAAGCCTCGACAACCTGGCCACCGACAGCGCGCTGACCATCATGCTGGCGCTGGCCCAGATGCTGGTGATCGTGACCCGCGGCATCGACTTGTCGGTGGCGTCCAACCTGGCCTTGTCGGGCATGATGTCGGCGCTGCTGGCGATGCACTATCCGCAACTGCCGGTGGGCGCGGTGATCGCCGTCGCAATCGTCATCGGTCTGGGGCTGGGCCTGGTCAACGGCTGGCTGATCGGCTACCTGCAACTACCGCCCATCGTGGTGACGCTGGGCAGCATGAGTGTCTATCGCGGGCTGGTGTTCGTGCTCTCGGGTGGCGCCTGGGTGTCCTCGCGCAACATGCCGGCCGATTTCATCGCCTTCCCGCTGGCGCGCCTGGGCGGCTTCACGCATCTGGTGTGGCTGGCCGCGCTGTCGGTGGCGGCGCTGTGGTTCGTGGCGCGCCATACGCGCTTCGGACGCGACCTGTACGCCATCGGCAACGATCCGGTGGCGGCCGCCTACCTGGGGATCGCTTCGCCGCGCCGCCTGTTCTGGACCTATGGCATGTCCGGCGCGATGGCCGGGTTGTGCGGCTATCTGTGGGTGGCGCGCTATGCGGTGGCCTATACCGAGATCGCCTATGGCTTCGAGCTGACGGTGATCGCGGCCTGCGTGATCGGCGGCGTCAGCATCGCCGGCGGCGTGGGCAATATCAGCGGCGCGGTGCTGGGCGCGCTGTTCCTGTCGGTCATCAACAATGCCTTGCCGATGGTGCGCATCTCGCCGTTCTGGCAGAGCGCGCTGACCGGCCTCGTCATCTTGTCGGCGGTGATGATCAATGCCCGGGGCGAAAAGAAGCGCCACAAGCAGATCCTGCCATTGCATCGGCACGCCTCCGCCATACCATCCGCATCCATCGCGAGGACCACTCCATGAGCATCATGAGCGAGCCGCCCACAAGCGCCACATCGCGCTATCGCATCGAAGAACGCGCGCGCTTTCGCGCCGGCGACATCCTGCGGCATTGGGAATTCCTGCTGGCGCTGCTGCTGGTGGCGGTGTTCTGCGCCAACAGCCTGCTGTTGCCGCATTTCCTGGATCCCTACAACCTGGCCGACAGCACCTTCAACTTCAGCGAGAAGGCGTTGATCGCGCTGCCGATGGCCTTGCTGATCATCTGTCGCGAAATCGATATTTCGGTCTCGGCCGTGATCGCGCTGTCCTCGGTTGCGATGGGACTGGCCAACCAGTATGGCGTGCCGCCCGCAGGGTTGTTCGTCGTCGGCATCGCCACGGGAATTGCCTGCGGCACGCTCAACGGCGTGCTGGTGACGCGCATGGGACTGCCCTCCATCGTGGTGACCATCGGTTCGATGTCGCTGTTTCGCGGGCTGGCCAGCGTGGTGCTGGGCGACCAGGCCTTCACCAACTATCCCGAGCTGCTGGGCGAGTGGGGACAGGGATATTTCTTCGACGTGCTGCCGCGTCCGTTCATGGTGCTGCTGGCGGCCGCCGCATTGTTCGCGCTGGCGCTGCATGCCACTGCCTGGGGGCGGCGCATCTATGCCATCGGCACCAATCCGGTCGCGGCGCGCTTTTCCGGCATTGCGGTGGACCGCTACCGCCTGGCGCTGTTCATTCTGACCGGCGCCATGGCCGGGCTGGCGGCGTTCCTGCTGACCGGGCGCATCGGCAGCACGCGCCCCAATATCGCGCTGGGCTGGGAGCTGGAAGTCATCACCGTGGTGATCCTGGGCGGCGTCAGCATCGCCGGCGGCACCGGCACCATCGGCGGCGTGATGCTGGCGGTGCTCACGCTGGGCATGGTCACGTACGGACTGGCGCTGGCCAATATCCCGGGCATCATCATGACCATTGTGGTGGGCATGCTGCTGTTGGTCACCATCGCTGTGCCGCGCCTGTTGCGCGGCAGGCATACGCGCTGACGGCCTGCCATGAAGGACGCCGGACACATGGAGCAGATCGCCTTCACCATGCAGCTCAAGCCCGGCTGCGAGACGCAATACCGCATGCGCCACGACGCCCTGTGGCCGGAGCTGGCCGAGCTGTTGCGGGCGGCCGGCGTGCGCGACTACAGCATCTTCCTGGAGCCGGCCAGCGGCAAGCTGTTCGCGGTACTGCGCCGCACGAGGGATCACGGCATGGAGCAGCTTCCCGCCCATCCCGTGATGCGTCGCTGGTGGGACACGATGGCCGACCTGATGGAGACCGCTCCCGACAACACGCCGGTCTCCCATGCGTTGACGCCGATGTTCCACCTCCCCTGACCACCCACCGAGCGCACCAACGGACCCGCTGCAATGACTGATCCAATGACTGGCGCAATCGCCATCTTCGACATCGGCAAGACCAACATCAAGCTCAGCCTGGTGGATGATCATGGCCGCGAGCTGGCCGCGCGACGCCGCTCCAATGCGGTGCGCCGCGACGGCCCCTACCCGCATCACGACGTCGCCGCCATCGAGGCGTGGCTGCTGGCCATGCTGCGCGAGCTTTCCATGGTGGCGACCATACGCGCCATCGTGCCGGTCACGCACGGCGCAACCGCCGCGCTGGTGGACGACGAGGGACTGGTGCTGCCGGTGCCGGACTACGAGCACGACTTCCTCTTGCCTGCCGGTTGCGCTCCATATGAGGCGCAGCGTCCTCCGTTTTCCCAGACCTGTTCGCCGCAGCTTGGCCTGGGCCTGAACCTGGGACGGCAACTGCACTGGCTGCAGAGCAGCTTTCCTGAGGCTTTCGCGCGGGGCCGCCGCCTGCTCATGTATCCGCAATACTGGTCGTGGCGTCTGTGCGGCGTGGCCGCGAGCGAGCTGACCTCGCTTGGTTGCCATACCGACCTGTGGCAGCCGGGACCGCGCGCTTATTCATCGCTGGTCACGCGCTGCGGCTGGTCCTCGCTGATGCCGCCGCTGCGCGGCGCATGGGAAGCGCTGGGCAAGATACGCCCGGCGTTGGCGCAGGAGGCGGGCCTGCCGCCGGATTGCCAGGTGCTGTGCGGCATTCATGACAGCAATGCTTCGCTGCTGCGCTACCTGGCAGGCGGACCGTCGGCCCCGCGCATCGTGCTCTCGACCGGCACCTGGGTGATCGCAGCGGCGCTGGATGGCGACCTGCAGCGCCTGCAGGAACATCAGGACATGCTGGCCAACATCAATGTCGACGGCGACGCGGTGGCCTGCATGCGCTACATGGGCGGCCGCGAGTTCGCCGAACTCGCCGGCGACATCACGCATGCCGGCCCATGCGGCAACGCGGAGCTGCAAGCGCTGGTCGACGCCGGCATCATGGCGCTGCCTTGTTTCTCCGGCTGCGGCGGACCGTTCGCAGGAGACCCGGGCGAGATCATCGGCGCCTTGCCTGCGGGCGGCGCCGCGCGCTACGCGCTGGCGACCCTGTACTGCGTGCTGATGGCCGACTATTGCCTCGACCAATTGCAAGCCGCAGGCGATGTGGTGATCGAAGGCAGCTTCACGGCCAATCCGTGCTTCGCCCCCTTGCTCGCCGCGCTGAGCGGTCGCGGCGTCTATTGCTCCGATGACGGCAGCGGCACCACGATAGGCGGCTGGTTGCTGCACGACTGGAAAAAGACCCGGCGCGACGCGCCCCTGCCGGCGCCGCACCAGGCGACGCCGCTGCCGCTGCGCGGCCTGCGCGCCTATCGCGACCAATGGCGCGCGACCCTGCTGGCGCGGGCGACGCAGGACACCATGCCGGCCATGCAGTAGCGCCTGGCCGACCCGGCTCCGTTGGCCGCTGGAGGCGGCTTATCGCGCCCGCCGCACGGAGCGTTCCTTTTGCGTTGATCACTGCAATGGGCCCCTCATGAGCAAGAAAAAACCGCCGCGGATCGATGCGCACCAGCATTTCTGGCGTTACCGCTCGGAAGACTATCCGTGGATAGGCGCCGGCATGGAGTTGCTGGCGCAGGACCGCCTGCCCTATCAATTCCAGCCGCTGCTGGAGGCGCAGGGCCTGCACGCCTCGATCGCCGTGCAGGCGCGCGCCGGACGCAACGAAACCGCCTTCCTGCTCGACCTGGCGCGGCAAGACCGCTGCATCGCCGGGGTGATCGGCTGGGAGGACATGTCTTCTCCGGCCCTCGCCGACCAGGTCGGCCAATGGGAGCACGGCAAGCTGCTGGGGTTTCGTCACCAGTTGCAGGATGAGGATGACACGGCCGGATTGCTGACGCAGCCGGCATTCAATGCCGGCATCGCCTGGCTGCAACAGCAACGCTACGTCTACGACGTGCTGGCGCACGAACGCCAGTTGCCGGCCGTGCGGCGTTTTTGCGCGCGGCATGATCGTCACTGGCTGGTGCTGGATCACCTGGGAAAGCCGGCATTGAAGGAGTTCCGCAAGAGCAAGGCCGCCTTCGCGCGCTGGCGCGGCGAGCTGCGTGAGCTGGCCGCCATGCCGCACCTCACCTGCAAGATTTCCGGGCTGGTGACGGAGGCGGACTGGCTGCGCGGCCTGAGCCCGATGGACTACGAGCACATCGTGTGGTGCCTGGACGCGGCGCTGGAGGCGTTCGGCCCGCAACGCCTGATGTTCGGCTCGGACTGGCCGGTGTGCCTGCTGGCGGCATCCTATGCGCGCGTGACGACGGTAGTGGGGCAATGGGCGCAACAGCGCCTGTCCCCCTCGGAACAGGACGCCCTGTGGGGCGGGACCGCGGCCGCTTGCTATGGCATCGCGGCGTAGACCTGGACACGGCACGCGCATGAAAAAAGGGCAGCCATGCATGGCTGCCCTTCTTCATGTCCTCAAGACGTGGATGTCTGCGTATCTGCTACCCGGCTCAGCGACCGTAGTAGTACGGACGGTCGTCATAGCGATAGACCTCGGTGCGTTCCACGTAGCGCACCGGGCGCGGCGGCGGCGCATAGTAGCGCGGCTGCTCGTAGTACACCGGTTGCGGGGCCTGGTAGTAGACCTGCTGCGGCGGGGCCTGGTAGACCGGCTGGGCCGGGGCGGAATTGGCGTTGGCGATCAGGGATCCGATGGCAACCGCACCGATGATGCCGGCGGCGATGGCGACGCCGTCATTGCCGCCGCGGCCATGCGCCATGGCGGGCGCGCTGACGACTGCAGCCGATGCGAGAAGAGTGCTTGCGATCAGAACCGATGCGATTTTTTTGCTGGCCATGATTGGCTCCTGTCTGAAAAGTCCGCTATGTTGTCGCGGTACGATTTCAATATACGCCGCAAAAAATCGAAATCCATCGATTCTGAAACTTGGTTACAGTTCTTACGAGTCGCGTCCCGAATTGTGACTTTCTGCAACTGGAACGGCTCGCGAAGACCTGCAATCAGACCGTAGTCGGGCCGCGATCAGGCCTGGCGCTCGCCCAGCAGGCGCGCCAGCGCGACGAATTGCTCCACGGGAACAGTTTCCGGGCGGGCTTGCGGATCGACGCCGGCCTGCCTCAGTTCGTCTTCCGTGAACAGGCCCGCCACGCAATTGCGAATCACCTTGCGGCGCTGGGAGAAGGCCTTGGTGACCACCTGCTCGAGCAGGGCCTCGTCGCAAGGCAGGGGCTGCGCCAGCGGAATCATGCGCACGATGGCCGAATCGACCTTGGGCGGCGGGTCGAAGGCCTCGGGCGGCACCACGAACACCAGCTCCATGTGATAGCGCCACTGCAGCATCACCGACAGGCGGCCGTAGGCCTTGCCGCCCGGCTCGGCCACCATGCGCTCGACCACTTCCTTCTGCAGCATGAAATGCTGGTCCTTGACCTGCGGCGCGATCGCGGCCAGGTGGAACAGCAAGGGGCTGGAGATGTTGTACGGCAGGTTGCCGACCACGCGCAGCTTCTGCCCCTGCGGCACCGGGATCGAGGTGAAATCGAACTTGAGCGCGTCGGCCGAATGCACGGTCAGGCGGGCCTTGTCGAAGCGCTTGTTGAGGCGCTCCACCAGGTCGCGATCCAGCTCCACCACGTGCAGGTGGCGTACCGTGTCCATCAGCAGCGCGGTCATCGCCGCCAGGCCCGGGCCGATCTCGACCATGGCGTCGTCGGGTTCCGGCGAGATGGAGCGGATGATGTCGTGCAGTACGACGTCGTCGGTCAAGAAGTTCTGGCCGAAGCGTTTGCGCGGGATGTGTTTCATGGTCTTGTCTTGTCGTGTCTTTGCGCGGGCATCAGGGCGACGCCTGCGCATCCTTCTGCTTGCGCGCCATATCGGCGGCGGCGCGGATGGCTACCATCATGCTGCCGTGGTCGGCATGGCCCAGGCCGCGCGCGGCCAGGTCCAGCGCGGTGCCGTGGTCGACCGAGGTGCGGATCAGCGGCAGGCCCAGCGTGATGTTGATGCCATGGCCGAAGCTGGCGAACTTGAGCACCGGCAGCCCCTGGTCATGGTACATCGCCAGCACGCAATCGGCGTCTTCCAGGTACTTGGGCTGGAACAGCGTGTCTGCCGGATACGGGCCGCGCGCATCGATGCCGCGCTGCTGGGCTGCCTGCAGGGCCGGCGCGATCACCTCGATCTCCTCGCGGCCGAGATAGCCGTTTTCGCCCGCATGCGGATTGAGGCCGGTCACCAGGATGCGCGGACGGGCGATGCCGAACTTGCCTTGCAGGTCGGCCTGGATGATGTCCAGCGTGCGCGCCAGGCTCTCAGCGGTGATAGCGGCCGGCACGTCCTTCAACGCCAGGTGGGTGGTGGCCAGGGCCACGCGCAGGTGCGGCGCATCGCCGCCGGCCAGCATCATCACCACCTGCGGCGTCTTCGTGACGTCGGCGAGGTATTCGGTGTGGCCGGTGAAGGCGACGCCGGCGTCGTTGATGACGCTCTTTTGCAGCGGCGCGGTAACGATGGCGGCGAAGGCGCCGTTCAGTGCGCCTTCCACCGCCATGTCCAGCGTCTGCAGCACGGCGCGGCCGTTGCGCGCGTCGAGCTGGCCGGCGCGCACCGGTTCGGCCGCCGGGCAGTCGATCACGCAGAGGCAATCGGCCGGGAAATTGGGCAGGCCGCTGTTGCGCCACGCCTGGATGGAAATCGCCGCCACCCGCATCTGCCGGTCGATGTCGTAGGCGGTCTGGGCCAGGAGCGCGGCGTCGCCCAGCAGCACGCAACGCACTTCGTCGCGCAGCTCCCAGGCCGCACGCAGGGAAATCTCGGGGCCGATGCCTGCCGGTTCGCCGCAGGTGAGCGCAATGATGGGTCGGTTCATGGCGTGAAACTGGTGGGCTTCAAAAGGACAAGAGCCGGCGACAGGGCCGGCTTCTTGCTCGGTGATGCGGGACGCGCCGCATGGCGCGTCCTGGCAATGCTTAGTCGTCGTTGCGGTATTCGACGTAGGCGCGGTCGCGAATCTGGCGCATCCAGTCTTCCGTGGCTTCCTCGATCTTGCGTTCGCGGATGGCCTGGCGGGCCGCCTGGCGCGCGCGCTCCTTGGAAGCGTCGTCGGTCTTGCGCTCGACCACCTGGATCAGGTGGTAACCGAACGGCGACTCGACCGGATCGCTGACTTCGCCCGGCTTCAACTGGTCCATCACGCGCTCGAACTCCGGCACGGTATCGCCGGGGTAGATCCAGCCCAGGTCGCCACCCTTGGCGGCCGACAGGTCATTCGAATACAGCTTGGCCAGTTCTTCGAAGGTGGCCGAACCATGGTCCAGGCGCTCCTTCAGCTCGGCCAGCTTGCGCTTGGCGTCGGCCGCGGTCACCACCTGGTTGACCTTGATCAGGATGTGGCGCACGTGGGTCTGCTGCACCGCCGGTGCGGCAGCCTGGGTGTTGCCGGCGGCACGGCGGCCGACCAGCTTCAGGATGTGGAAGCCGTTGCCGCTCTTGAGGATGCCGCTGACCTGGCCGTCCTGCAGCTTGGCGACGCCGTCCAGGAACAGCTGCGGCAGGCGATCGGAAGGACGCCAGCCGAGATCGCCGCCCTGCAGCGCATCGGATGCGTCGGAATAAGCGGCCGCGGTCTTGGCGAAATCGGCGCCGGTCTTGAGCTGGCGCAGCACGTCTTCGGCGCGCTCGCGGCGCGAGGCCAGTTGCTCGGGCGATGCGTTTTCCGGCACGCGGACCAGGATCTGGGCGATGTCCAGCTCCTGGCGCGCGCCGCCGGCGTTGGCTTCGGCGGCGAGGTAGTTGTCGACCTCGGACTCGGTGACGGTGACCTTGTTGTCGACCTCACGCTCGCGCAGGCGCTGGCTCAGGATCTCGCGGCGGATCTCTTCGCGGAAGGAGGCGTAGATCATGCCTTCCTTCTCCAGGCGGGCGCGGAACTCCGGCATCGTCATCTTGTTCTGGTCGGCGATGCGCTGCATGGCGCGGTCCAGCATCGTGTCATCCACGACGATGCCGCTTTCCTTGGCGGTCTGGGCCTGCGCGCGCTCGACGATCATACGCTCGACCAGCTGGCGCACCAGCTGGTTGCGCGGCGGCAGTTGGGCGTTCTGCGCGGTCATGCGCTGCTCCACGCTGGCCAGGCGATCGGCCACTTCCTGGCGCGTGATGACCTCGTTGTTGACCACGACCAAGATCGAATCGACCGGCCTGGGTTCGCTGCGCGCAGCGGCCGAAGCCGCGGCAGGCGCAGATGCGGGGGCTGCAGCTGCAGGAGCCGGCGCGGCGGCGGCCGGCTTGGCCACAGGCGCCGCAGCGGGCTTGGCCGCCGGCTTGGCCGGGGCTTGCGGAGCGGTTTCCGACGGCGTCACCGGAATGATGGTGGTCGCGAATTGCGCATGCGCATCGCCGATCACGCCAAGCACGCACAGCAGCGCGGTCACTGTTTTGGTTTTTGCGAGGAGTGGTGTACGCATATTACGCATGAATGAACACAGGTCAGAAAGAGGTTAGAAATTGCTGTTGGGAGTGCTGTCCGGCAGGTTCACGTTCTGGTAGCCCGGAACGCTGCTCTTGATCGCTTCAAGCGGGTTGTTGCCGATCTTGGAGAAGCCGGTGAGTTCCAACTGGAAGAAGAAGCCCGTGGACGCCTTGGTCGACGAGGTCGGAATCCGTTGCGCCACGACACGGAACACCCAGCAGTCCGCCTTGTACTCCATGCCGGCAAGTCCTTCGGCCACGGTCTTGTCGGGGATGGAATAGTTGATGCGGCCCACAGCATACCAGCGTTGCGATATCGGCCACTGGCCGGAGACGTCGACCTGCTTGAGCGGATCGAGCAGGCCGGTCGACGGGTTCACGTAAGTGCGGTCCAGCCGGTATTGCAGGTTCAGCACGCGCTTGGGCGCCGGCTGCCAGCGTAGGCCGAAAGTGGAACGCACCATCTGGCGCAGCGTCTCGCTGTACTGCACCGTGTTGTCGGTGGAGAATTCCTTGGAAATCTGGCCGCCCAAGGACAGCAGCAGGTCCGACTTGCTGCCCAGCGTGGTGGCGGTGGTGCCATTCAGGATAACCTTGGGATCGGCAAAGTAGTAGCGCTGCCCCACTGCCATGCGCAGACGCTCCAGGCCGTTTTCCTCGATCAGGCGCGAGGTGAGTGCGGCGGTAAGCTGGTTGGCATCGCTGATGCGATCGTGGCCGACGAAACGGTTCTCGCTGAAGATCTGGGCGAAATTGAAATCGGCCAGGCCGGAGTCGAAGTTGGGGAGCTGCGACTGGTCACGATAAGGCGTACGGACATAAAACAGTCGTGGCTCCAGGGTCTGCGTCATGCTGCGGCCCAACAGCGTGGACTCGCGCTCGAAAACCATGCCCGAATCCAGCGATACCGTCGGTACGGTGCGCGAGAAATTGGTGGGCTGGCCCACCGAGACGTTGTTCAGGTTGTAGCGGGTCGCATCCACGGACAGCTTCGGGGTGATGAAGTAACCCGGGCGCACGATGGGATAGGAAACGGACTGCGTGACGAAAGCGCGGTCGCCACCGACCAGGTCGCCGCTGGAAAAGCGCGTGAAGTCGGCAACCGTATTGAAATCGAAACCGCCAATGTCATAGCGGGAGCCGGTGAAGACGATTTGCGGCACCCGGTCGTAGGGCTTGGTAATCGGGCTGTCGACGTCCTGCAGCAACTGGTACTTCGATACGTGGCCGTACAGGCTCCAGTAGGTGCTGCTATAGGTCAGGCTGACGTCACGGGTCAGCAGCCGCTGCGTGCTGCCGGTGATCGAATGCGAAAAGTCGGATGGATAGTCGTTGTCCGAAGCCTTGTTCAGGTTCCAGGCCAGGGTCAGGCCGGGCGCGAGCGTCTGATTGTGGATCGACGACAGCGAGTAGCGGCCGGTGCCGGTCACGCGGTCCTGGATGCCTTCGACGTTGGTGATCCCGGAATAGGTGTCGCCCAGGTAACGCGTTTCCGCGCCCAGCTGGAAACCGCGGCGGGCAATGTACTTCGGCACCAGCGTCAGATCGTAATTGGGCGCCAGGTTGAAGTAGTACGGCACCGCCAGTTCCGCGCCGCCGGTGCTGGTCGCGCCGAAGGTCGGCGGCAGCACGCCGGACTTGCGCTCGCCCGACAACGGGAAGGTCATCCAGGGCGAACCGAGGATGGGCACATCCTTGAAATACAGCAGGCCGCCGTGCATGGTGCCGACGTCGCGGCCGCTGTCCAGATCCAGGGTATTGGCCCGCAGGTACCAGTCCGGGTCGGTCGCCTCGCAGGTGCTGTAGGTGCCTTGCTGCACCTGCGCCTGGTCGTCGGAGAGGAAGTCGATGCGCTCGGCCTTGCCGCGGCCGCCGTTCTTGCCAATCAGGTAAGTCGGCTGGGTCACGTAGCCGGCGCCCGAGCCCATGTTCATCTCGGCATGGTCGCCGGTGTACTGGTCCTGGAAACGCTTCATCCAGACGTGGCCGGTGGCCTCCACTTCGTCCTGGATGATGCGGTATTCGGCCTTGTCCGCCTTGATGGTGGTGCCGCCCTTGATGATCTCGACGTCGCGATCCAGGTTGACCTGGCGGTCGGGGCGACCGGTCATCTGCTCCGCGCTGACATTGACCGGCGCATCCTTGTCGTCGGCAGGCGCGGCGGCCGGCTGCGGCACCGCCATTTGCGCGTGGACCGTCAGCGGCAGCAGGCTGGACGCCGATGCGACCACGACAACCGATGAAAACAGACGCGCCAACCGCCAGTTGACAGTGCGTTCAGAAAGAGACTTGGGAAACCGGATCATGAAAAGAGTGGCTAGACACCGTGCAGGCGGATTTTTTGAATTTAATCCCTTATTATATGGGAACTCATACACGTCAAACGAATTCCTCAGATAGTTCATGTCTTCATCCAGTTCTGCCCCTGATCTCCGCCTGTCCGAATTGCACGCCTGGCTCGATACCCTCGCCGACACTCCGGTGCTGTCCTCCACCCTGCGCCCGGCCTCGGCCGACGCCAGCTTCCGCCGCTATTTCCGTGTGGATACGAAAGACGGTAGCACCGCCATCGTGATGGACGCGCCTCCGCCGCAGGAAGATGTGCGCCCCTTCGTCAAGGTCGCCGGCCTGTTCGGCGCCACCGGCGTCACGGTGCCCAAGATCCTGGCGCAAGACCCGGCCCGCGGCTTCCTGCTGCTGACCGATCTCGGCTCGACCACCTACCTGAACCAGCTCACGGCCGACAGCGCGCACAAACTATACATGGATGCGATCGAGGCCTTGATACTTTTACAAGCGCAAAGCAAGCCCGAGGCGCTGCCGGAATACGACCGTCCGCTGCTGCTGCGCGAGCTGGAGCTGTTTCGCGAGTGGTATATCGGCAAGCACCTGGGCGTGACGCTCACCGACGAGCAGAACGCGGTGCTGACCAAGACCTTCGACGCCATCCTGGCCAACAACCTGGCGCAGCCGCAGGTCTATGTGCACCGCGACTACCATTCGCGCAACCTGATGGTGCTGCCGGCCGGCAATCCCGGCATCATCGATTTCCAGGATGCGGTCTACGGCCCCATCACCTACGACCTGGTTTCGCTGCTGCGCGACGCCTACATCCAGTGGGACGAGGAACTGGTGCTGGACTGGGCCATCCGCTACTGGGAAAAGGCGCGCCGCGCCGGCCTGCCGGTGGCGCCGGACATCGATAGCTTCTACCGCGACTTCGAGTGGATGGGCCTGCAGCGCCACCTGAAGGTGCTCGGCATCTTCGCCCGCCTCTACCACCGCGACGGCAAGGATGCCTATCTGAAGGACATGCCGCTGGTGATGGAATACACGCTCAAGACCGCGCGCCGCTATGTCGCCTTCACGCCGCTGGTGCGCCTGATCGAAAAGCTGGAGCAGGAACACGCGCCGAAATTCGGCTACACCTTCTGAGGCGGCCGACATGAAAGCCATGATCTTCGCAGCCGGCCGCGGCGAGCGCATGCGCCCGCTGACCGACGAATGTCCCAAGCCGCTGCTGAAAGTGCGCGGCCGCCCGCTGATCGTCTGGCAGATCCTGTCGCTGGTGCGCGCCGGCATCACCGACATCGTCATCAACCACGCCCACCTCGGCCACATGATCGAAGAAGCGCTGGGCGACGGCAGCAAGTACGGCGCGCAGCTGCAATACTCGCCGGAAGGCACCGCCTTGGAAACCGCCGGCGGCATCGCCAAGGCGCGCCACCTGCTGGGCGAGGAACCCTTCGTGGCGGTCTCCGGCGATATCTACTGCCCGCACTTCGACTACGAGCAGGTCAAGTCCGTGCTGGAAGACGAAGACCCATGGGGCAACCCGCTGGCGCTGGACAAGCGCGACGTGGCCTGGATCTGGCTGGTCAGGAACCCGCCCTTCCATCCCGTGGGCGACTTCGCGCTGAACAATTTTTCCATCGCCAACGAAGGCGAACAGAAGCTGACCTTCGCCAACATCGGCGTCTACCGTCCACAGATGTTCGACGCCATCACGCCCGGCGAACATGCCAAGCTCGGCCCGCTGCTGCGCGAATATGCGGCGCGAGGCCAGGTCGGCGGCGACGTCTATCGCGGTGACTGGCATAACGTCGGCACCATCGATCAACTGCAAGCATTGAACTAAGGAGCGCACGCCATGAGCTTCAACGCCACGCCCTTCGCCGCTCGTCGCGAGCGCCTGATCGCCAGCATGCAAAAGGCCGGCGGCGGCGTCGCCATCATCCCGACCGCGCCCGAAGTCATGCGCAACCGCGATGCCGACTATCCGTATCGCCACGACAGCTATTTCTATTACCTGTCCGGCTTCACCGAACCCGAGGCGGTGCTGGTGCTGGTCGCCGGCCGCGAGAATCGCAGCATCCTGTTCTGCCGCGACAAGAACCTGGAACGCGAGATCTGGGACGGCTACCGCTTCGGCCCGCAAGCCGCGCAGCAGCAGTTCGCCTTCGACGCCGCGCATCCCATCGACGAACTCGACAAGAGCATGCCGGCGCTGCTGGCCGATGCGCCCGCCGTCTACTACGGCCTGGGGCAAGACGAAAAACGCGACGCCCAGCTGCAACGCTGGCTGCAGGGCGTGCGCGCGCTGGCGCGCAGCGGCGTGGCCGCGCCCGGCTCGGTGGTCGACGTCAGCGTGCTGCTGGACGACATGCGCCTGTTCAAGGATGCCTTCGAGATCGATCTGATGAAGCGCGCCGGCGTGATTTCCGCCGAAGCGCATTGCCGCGCCATGCGCCTGTCGCGCCCCGGCCTGCGCGAGTACCATCTTGAAGCCGAGCTGCTGCATGAATTCCGCCGCAACGGTTCGCAATATCCGGCCTACGGCTCCATCGTCGCCACCGGCGCCAACTCCTGCGTGCTGCATTACCGCGCGTCCGACGCCGAACTGAAGGACGGCGACCTGGTGCTGATCGACGCCGGCTGCGAACTGGACGGCTACGCCTCCGACATCACCCGCACCTTCCCGGCCAACGGCAAGTTCAGCGGCCCGCAGAAGGAGCTGTACGAAATTGTGCTGGCCTCGCAGGTTGCGGCCATCGCCGAGACCGCGCCCGGCAAGCGCTTCATGGACGGCCATGACGCCGCCGTAAAGATCCTCGCGCAGGGCATGCTCGACACCGGCCTGCTGGACAAGAACAAGGTCGGCTCGCTGGAAGACGTGATCGAGAAAGGCGACTACCGCCAGTTCTACATGCACCGCACCGGCCACTGGCTGGGCATGGACGTGCATGATGTGGGCGACTACCGCGACCCGGCCACGGCCGACGGCACCAAACCCTGGCGCACGCTGCAGCCGGGCATGGTGCTCACGGTCGAACCGGGCATCTACGTGCGTCCGGGCGAAGGCGTGCCGGAGAAATACTGGAACATCGGCATCCGCATCGAAGACGACGCGCATGTCACGCCCACCGGCTGCGAACTGCTGACCACGGGCGTGCCGAGCAAGGTCGACGACATCGAAGCGCTGATGCGCCAGGGCTGACAGCCTTCCCTGCATCACGCCGGGCATGCGCCGGATCAATCCGCGCGCATGCCGCTCCGCTACAATGGCGGCTTCTTTCGCTCCCGCACTTCACTCGCTACCGGCACCATGGGCACCATGAACACCGTCGACTTCGACCTCATCATCTGCGGCGGCGGCCCGGTGGGCCAAAGCGTCGCCGGCCTGCTGGCGCGCCGCGGGCGCGATGCCGCGCGCATCGCCTTGGTCGACATGAAGACGCCGGAGCAGGCGGCGCGGGATCCGCGCACCATCGCCCTCTCCTACGGCAGCCGCCAGATCCTGGACGAGCTCGGCGCCTGGGATGCCGTCGGCAGGAGCGCCACCGCGATCGAACAGATCCACGTCTCGCGCCGCGGCCATTTCGGCCGCACGCTGCTGGACCGCAAGGACTACGCACTGCCCGCGCTGGGCTATGTCGCCCGCTACGGCGAGGTCAACCAGGCGCTGGCGAACGCGCTCACGCCGCTTGGCATCAGTTTCCTACGCCCGGCCGAAGTCGCCGCGCTGGCCGAAGAGGAAGACCACGTCGCCGTCTCGCTGCAGGACGGCCGCGTGCTGCGCGCCGCGCTGGCGATCCAAGCGGAGGGCGGCGTGTTCGGCGAACAGAAACGGAAATCGGTGCAACGCGATTACCAGCAGCTGGCGCTGATCGCCCATGTGCACGCCGACCAGCCGGTCGCCCATCGCGCCTTCGAACGCTTCACCGATGAAGGCCCGCTGGCGCTGCTGCCGCAGGACGACGGCTACGCCATGGTGTGGTGCGTGCGCCCCGCCACCGGCGAACGGCTGCTGGCGCTGGACGACGGCGTCTTCCTGGCGGCCTTGAACCAGGCCTTCGGCCACCGCGTCGGCCGCTTCACGCGCGCCAGCGCGCGCCACTCCTATCCGCTTGGACTGAACGCCAACCCCGGCCAGACGCGCCGCGTCGTGGCCATCGGCAATGCCGCGCAGACGCTGCACCCGGTCGCCGGACAAGGCCTGAACCTGGGCCTGCGCGACGCCCGCGTGCTGGCCGACACGCTGGCGCGCGAGCTGTCGCCCGCGGCGCTGTCGGCCTTCGAGCGCAAGCGCGGCGGCGACCGCGGCCTGACCATCCGGCTGACCGACCTGATGGCGCGCGCCTTCGCCGGTTCGCCGCAAGGCTCGCCCCTGCAGGCGGCGCTGGGCCTGTCGCTGGGCGCCATCGACCTGCTGCCGGCGGCGCGCGACCTGCTGGCCGAGCAGATGATGTTCGGCCGCCGCTGACGCCCGCGCCCGACGGATTCCGCGCCGGGCCGCGCCGTGAGACAATGCCGCCATCGCGGCGCAACGCCGTACCCACACAGCCCAATCGCTTTCCATCATGAAACAAGATCCGCGCTTCAAGAACCTCTTCATCCTGGACCACCCGCTGATCCAGCACAAGCTCACCCACATGCGCGACAAGCGCACCTCCACGCGCACCTTCCGCGACCTGCTGCGCGAGATCACGCTGCTGATGGGCTATGAGATCACCCGCGACCTGCCGCTGACCACCGAATCCATCGAGACCCCGCTGGTGACCTACGACGCCCCGGTGATCGCCGGCAAGAAACTGGCCATCGTGCCGGTGCTGCGCGCAGGCGTGGGCATGAGCGACGGCCTGCTGGAGCTGATCCCCTCGGCGCGCGTGGGCCACATCGGCGTCTACCGCGACGAGAACCACCAGCCGGTGGAATACCTGGTGCGCCTGCCCGACCTGCAGGACCGCACGATGATCCTGTGCGACCCCATGGTGGCGACCGGCAACTCCGCGGTCTACGCGGTCGACGCGCTGAAAAAGCGCGGCGTGCCCGCCGCCAACATCGTGTTCGTGGCACTGGTGGCCGCGCCCGAAGGCGTGAAGGTGTTCACCGACGCGCATCCGGACGTCAAGCTCTACGTCGCCTCGCTGGATTCGCACCTGAATGAAGACGCCTACATCGTGCCGGGCCTGGGCGACGCCGGCGACCGCATCTTCGGGACCAAGTAAGCCGCGACGATTCGTCTTCCCGCGCAAAAAAAAGCCGCTCCGAGGAGCGGCTTTTTTCATGGCACCAATCGATGCAGAGCTCAGTCCACCGCCTTGACCATGTCCTCGATGACCTTCTTGGCGTCGCCGAAGACCATCATGGTCTTGTCCATGTAGAACAGTTCGTTGTCCAGCCCGGCATAACCGGCGGCCATCGAGCGCTTGTTCACGATCACGGTCTTGGCCTTGTAGGCTTCCAGGATGGGCATGCCGGCGATCGGCGACTTCGGGTCCTTGGCCGCCGGGTTCACCACGTCGTTGGCGCCCAGCACCAGCACCACGTCGGCCTGCGCGAACTCGCTGTTGATGTCTTCCATCTCGAACACCTGGTCGTAGGGCACTTCGGCCTCGGCCAGCAGCACGTTCATGTGGCCGGGCATGCGGCCCGCCACCGGGTGGATCGCGTACTTCACGGTCACGCCGTTGTGGGTCAGCTTCTCGGTCAGCTCCTTCAAGGCGTGCTGCGCGCGCGCCACCGCCAGGCCGTAGCCGGGAACGATGATCACGGTCTCGGCATTGCCCATCAGGAAGGCGGCGTCATCGGCCGAACCCGACTTGACGTTGCGCTGTTGCTGCGCGCCGCCGCCGGCCGCCGCGGCCTCGCCGCCGAAGCCGCCCAGGATCACGTTGAAGAACGAACGGTTCATCGCCTTGCACATGATGTAGGACAGGATCGCGCCCGAGGAGCCCACCAGCGAACCGGAGATGATCAGCATCGGGTTGTTCAGCGAGAAGCCGATGCCGGCCGCGGCCCAGCCCGAATAGCTGTTGAGCATCGAGACCACCACCGGCATGTCGGCGCCGCCGATGGGGATGATGATCAGCACGCCCAGCACGAAGGCGATCGCCGCCATGATGATGAAGGGCAGCCAGTTCTGGGTCAGCACGAAGATGATGCCGAAGCCGATCATGGCCACCGCCAGCAGCAGGTTCAGGAAATGCTGGCCGGAGAAATTCACCGGCGCCCCCTGGAACAGGCGGAACTTGTACTTGCCCGACAGCTTGCCGAAGGCGATCACCGAACCGGAGAAGGTGATGGCGCCCACAAACGTGCCGATGAACAGCTCCACGCGGTTACCCACGGGAATCGGCATGCCGTGGCCGGAGATGCCCAGCGCCCAGGGTTCGGCCACGGCGGCCACCGCGATGCAGACTGCGGCCAGGCCGATCAGCGAGTGCATCGCCGCCACCAGTTCGGGCATCTTGGTCATCTCGACGCTGCGCGCGAGATAGGCGCCGATGCCGCCGCCCACGATCACGCCGGCGGCCACCAGCAGGTAGCCGATGCTGCCGGCCGAGTCGGCGCCCTCGCCTTTCAACTTCACGATCAGGGCCAGCGTGGTCAGCACCGCGATCACCATGCCGGCGATGCCGAAGGCATTGCCGCGACGCGCGGTGGCCGGATGCGACAGGCCCTTCAACGACTGAATGAAGCAGATCGAGGCGACCAGATACAACAGGGTGACGAGGTTCATGCTCATGCTGCTCCTCCCGACTTGGCCTTGGGCTCTTTCTTCTTGAACATCTCCAGCATGCGCTGGGTCACCATGAAGCCGCCGAACACGTTGACCGCCGCCAGCGCCACGCCCAGCGTGCCGGCGATGCGGCCCACCGGACCTTCGGTCAGGCCGGCGGCCAGCATGGCGCCGATGATGATGATCGCCGAGATGGCGTTGGTGACCGCCATCAGCGGCGTGTGCAGCGCCGGGGTGACGGTCCAGACCACGTGGTAGCCGACGTAGATCGCCAGCACGAAGATGATCAGGTTGATGATGGTGTGACTGACTTCCATTTCTTGTTCCTCTCTTTGTTGCGCGGCGGCGAAGCCGCGACAGGATTCACGTGGGTCAGATTGCCTTCAGGCTGGTGATGCGGTTCTTGTCGTCGACGAAGACGACCTTCGGTTTGTATTGCGCGACTTCCTCATCCGACATGGGCGCGTAGGTGCAGATGATCAGCAGATCGCCCAGGTGCGCGAGGCGGGCCGCCGCGCCGTTGAGGGAAATCTCGCCGCTGCCGCGCTTGCCGCGGATGGCGTAGGTGGAGAAGCGTTCGCCGTTGTTGACGTTGTAGAGTTCGATCTTCTCGAACTCGCGGATGTCGGCCGCCTCCAGCAGGTCTTCGTCGATGCCGCAGGAGCCCTCGTAGTTGAGGTCGCACTGGGTGACGGAGGCGCGATGAATCTTGGCGCGCAGCATGATGCGTTGCATGTACTTCTTCCTTCTTTTTTAAGTGAATGTGGTGCGGGCGGCGGCCCGGCCCTGGGCGCGGCCGCCGTCGCGCCGGGGCGCCGGGGCTCCGGCGCTTGCCCGGCTTGTCTTACTTGCGCAGGATTTCCCCGCCCTGGCACAGCAGCGTGGCGGCGACGATGTCGTCTTCCTTGCTGATCACGAGCTTGCCTTCGGCGTCGATGATCAGCTTGAGGAAATCGAGCACGTTGCGCGCGTACAGCGCAGATGCGTCCGCCGCCACCAGCGCGGCCAGGTTACCCTCGCCGATGATGTGCACGCCGTGCTTGACCACGGTCTTGCCCGGTTCGGACAAGGGGCAGTTGCCGCCCTGGTCGACCGCCATGTCCAGGATCACCGAACCCGGCTTCATCGCTTTCACGGTTTCCTCGCTGATCAGCACCGGCGCCTTGCGCCCGGGAATGAGCGCGGTGCAGATGATGATGTCGGCCTGCCTGGCGCGCTCGTGGACCAGTTCGGCCTGGCGCTTCATCCAGTCCGGCGGCATCGGGCGGGCATAGCCGCCCACGCCCTGGGCGATCTCGCGTTCTTCATCGGTGATGAAGGGGACGTCGAGGAATTTCGCGCCCAGCGACTCGATCTGCTCCTTGACCGCAGGACGCACGTCGGACGCCTCGATCACCGCACCCAGACGCTTTGCCGTGGCGATGGCCTGCAGGCCCGCGACGCCCGCGCCCATGATCAGCATGCGCGCCGCCTTGACCGTGCCTGCGGCGGTCATCAGCATGGGCATGAAACGCTGGTAGGTGTTGGCTGCCATCAGCACCGCTTTGTAACCGGCGATATTGGCTTGCGAGGACAGGACGTCCATCGATTGCGCACGGGTGGTGCGCGGCGCGGCTTCCAGCGCGAAGGCGGTCAGCCCGGCGCCGGCCATGGCCGCGATGTTGTCGGCATCGAAGGGATTCAACATGCCGACGACCACCGTTCCAGCCTTGATCCGGGCGCGTTCCTGTTCGTTGGGAGCGCGCACCTTGAGAATGATTTCCGCGGTGTAGACGGCATCGGCGCTGCCGATGCTGGCGCCGACGGCGACGAAGGCTTCGTCCGGAATGCTGGACTTCACGCCTGCGCCCGACTCGACCATCACCTCGTGCCGCGCGGCCACCAGTTTCTTGACGGTCTCCGGGGTCGCGGCGACACGCGTTTCTCCATCCCGGCTTTCGGCGGGAATCCCTATCCTCATTCAAAGCTCCTTTTTGTTGATTCTTACTCGAATCTTACACGACAAAATTCGAAACCCAACAACTTTGCCAGGGTACGCCAAAAGACGGGGAATCCTTGCAGCGCGGGGCTTTGCGCTGAAGAGTCCGCGCCGGCGAGGTAAAATGGCGGATTAACGAGGTAATCAATGTCTGAAGTCTGGAAACCCTCCGTCACGGTGGCCGCCATCATCGAGCGGCAGGGCCGCTTCCTGATGGTCGAGGAGCAAAGCGGCGACGCCATTCGCATTAACCAGCCGGCCGGCCACCTGGAACCCGGCGAGTCGCTGCTGGACGCGGTGGTGCGCGAGGCGCTGGAGGAATCGGCGCATCCGTTCACGCCGACCGCGCTGGTGGGCACCTACCTGTCGCGCAACGTCTCCTCCTCGCGCGGCGGCATGAGCGTGACCTACCTGCGCTTCGCCTTCGCCGGCACGGTCGGCGAGCGGCTCGAGCGCGAGCTGGACGAAGGCATCCTGCGCACCGTCTGGATGACACGCGACGAACTGGCCGCCTGCGCCGACCGCCACCGCAGCCCGCTGGTGCTGCGCTGCGTGGACGACTGGCTGCGTGGCCAGCGCGCGCCGCTGGAACTGGTGCACACCGACCCCAGCGCCATCGGCGAGCTGGACTGAAGACATTCGACGGCGGGCATCGGTCCCGCCACTTTATGGGCAAGATCATGGGCAAGAAAAGAGTAGTCATCGGCATGTCGGGCGGCGTGGATTCGTCGGTCTCGGCATGGCTGCTGAAGGAACAGGGTTACGAGGTGATCGGCCTGTTCATGAAAAACTGGGAAGACGACGACGATTCGGAATACTGCTCGACGCGCGAAGACTGGATCGACGCCGTCAGCGTGGCCGACGTGGTCGGCGTGGACATCGAGGCGGTCAACTTCGCCTCCGAGTACAAGGACCGCGTGTTCGCCGAATTCCTGCGCGAATACCAGGCCGGCCGCACGCCCAATCCGGATGTGCTGTGTAACGCCGAGATCAAGTTCAAGGCCTTCCTCGACCACGCCATGAAGCTGGGCGCCGACTACATCGCCACCGGCCACTACGCGCGCGTGCGCCAGAACGCGGCCGGCAGCTTCGAGCTGCTCAAGGCGCTGGACGCCAGCAAGGACCAGAGCTACTTCCTGCATCGCCTGAACCAGGAACAGCTCTCGCGCACCGTGTTCCCGCTGGGCGAGATCCACAAGACCGAGGTGCGCAGGATCGCCGAGCAGCTGCAGCTGCCCAACGCGAAGAAGAAGGACTCGACCGGCATCTGCTTCATCGGCGAGCGCCCGTTCCGCGAATTCCTGAACCGCTACCTGTCGTACAAGCCCGGCCCGATCAAGACCGCCGAAGGCGACGTCGTGGGCGAGCATGTGGGGCTGTCCTTCTATACGCTGGGCCAGCGCAAGGGCATCGGCATCGGCGGCATCAAGGCGCACCAGAATGCGGACGGCAACGGCGACGCCTGGTATGTGGCGCGCAAGGATGTGGAAAACAACACGCTCTATATCGTGCAGGGCCACGACCACCCCTGGCTGCTGTCGCCGGCGCTGTCGGCCGGCCAGATCAGCTGGGTGGCCGGCAGCGCGCCTGATAAACAGGCGCTGTCGGCCAAGACCCGCTATCGCCAGGCGGACGTACCTTGCGGCTTCGCGGCCGGCGACGGCGGCTTCTCCCTGCACTTCGATACGCCGCAGTGGGCGGTCACGCCCGGCCAGTCGGCCGTGTTGTATGACGGTGATATCTGCCTGGGCGGCGGCATCATCGAAACCGGCGCTGCTACCGGCTGATTATTTCAACAAGGCAACAAAACAACGCCCCGCAAGCGCTTTCGCTGCGGGGCGTTTTCTTTTTGGCAAGCAAATCCGTCAATAGTGCCTTGGGGAAATTTCTGAACGATAAAAATAATCAATCTCACTGATAAAAGTCCTTGCAATCTGGGCGCAAATGGCAAATAATCTAAATAAGAATTGTTCGCATTTAATAGGAGGTGTCATGAGCCATCTGAACGAACACAGCGCAGCCCGTCACAACAAGCCCGGCACGACCGCAAACGGTACTCCGATCACCCGCATCAAGAGCACGGACCTGTTCCGTCAGATGCGCGAACTGGAGATCGACCACGGCGGCCGTATCTACAAGCTGCGCCTGACGCAACTGAACAAACTGATTCTCACGGCGTAAGCCGTCGAATCGAAGCACAAGGTGGACAAACAAGCCAGCCAGCGTTGATACCATTTGACGTTTAGCCAGCAAAGCTAGCCAAGTGAGGAGAGTTTGATGGTTACCGACAAAATGAACTCCGCTTTCGTGGAACCCAACAGCGCGCCGGCCCAACCTGAACTTCTGGTTTCCGCCGTTCTGCATCTGATGTCGCACTACACTGCCAACAACAATCAGGAAACTCAAAGCTGCGTCAAACTGGCGTCGGTCATCGAGAGACACCTGAAAGCGTTGGCGGACCTGCCGAATCTGGCGCCGGTGTTGCGGGCAACTTGCCAGCAATTGTCGGAACAGTGGGCAACCGTAGTGGAACGTACGATGCCGCAACCGGAAAAATTTAAATTCTTCTCGCGTATTGTGTCGGGAGCGAGATCCGCATAGTGCCTGTCAACGCAGGCGGCAAGGCGTACAATGATCGTATGTGTTTGTAACAACATCTCCGAAGGCAAGATTCATCAGGCGGTCGATGCAGGCATGACATCAATGGCCGAGTTGCGCGAGCAGCTCGGCGTTGGCACTTGCTGCGGCAAATGCCATTCTTGCGCCAAGCACGTCCTGCGTGAATGTCTGAATTCTGCCAACCAAACACATCCAAGCGCGCGTCCGATGGTGTTCCATCCATCGATGGCTGCAGCGTAATACCAATTCATGAACGCAATCTCGCCGTCTGTTATGAGTAACAGCTCTCCCAGCGCTTTCACGCGCCAGGTCAGGAAAATCGGCCCTCTCGGGCTGATTATTCTTTTGCACATCGCATTTTTCTGGGCGCTGCAAAGCGGCCTGGTGCACCAGGTCGCCAGCGCCATTCCCAAGGAAGTGATCGCCACCTTCATCGTGCCGGAGAAAGCCCCCGAACCGGCGCCGCCCAAGGCGGAACCGACTCCGCCCAAGGTCGTGCAGACGGTCAAGAAGGTCGTCACCCCGCCCAAGCCCATCCCCGTCACTGAAACGCCCGCACCGACCGCGATCACCGCCCCGCCGCAACCGCCGGCCCCGGCAGAGCCTTCGCCGCCGGTCGCAGCAGCCCCTGCGCCGGCGCCTGCCGCGCCGCCGGGCCCGATCCTGCCCAAGCAGATCACCTCCGGCATCGAATACATCGAACCTCCGCGCGTCAACTACCCGGCCGTCTCCAAGCGCATGGGCGAAGAAGGCGTGGTGCAGTTCAAGGTGACCGTCAACACCAGCGGCCGCGCCGAGAAGGTGGAGATCACCAAGTCGTCCGGCTATCCGCGCCTGGATGAAGAAGCGCGCCGCGCCGTCATGCGCGCCGTCTACAAGCCGTATATCGAAGATGGCAAGGCCATCGTCGTTGCCACCACGGGCAGCATTGCCTTCAAGTTAAATTCTTAAATCCATAAACCATCACAGTAGCAAAGGAAGTCATCATGGAAGTTAGTCCGTACGGATTGGAAAGCCTTTGGGCTCAAGGGGATTTCGTCACCAAGGGCGTCGCCGTCCTGTTGCTGGCGATGTCGATCGCATCCTGGTATGTGATCATCACCAAGGCGCTGCAGCTGCTGCGTTTCAGCAAGGCGTCCGCCGCCGCCGGCCACCAGTTCTGGGATACCACCAGCCTGCCGGAAGGCGTGGCCACGCTGGGTTCTGAAAATCCGTTCGCCGACGTCGCCAAGGCAGGCGTCACCGCGATGAGCCACCACACCGCCCACAAGGGCCACCTGCACGACCAGCTGTCGGTCAGCGACTGGGTCACCCTGTCCCTGCGCCAGGCAATCGACGAAGCCTCCGGCAAGCTGCAGACCGGCATGGCCGTGCTGGCATCGGTCGGTTCCACCGCGCCGTTCGTCGGCCTGTTCGGCACCGTCTGGGGCATCTATCACGCGCTGGTGTCCATCGGCACCACCGGCCAAGCCAGCATCGACAAGGTCGCCGGCCCCGTCGGCGAAGCGCTGATCATGACGGCGCTGGGCCTGGCGGTCGCGATCCCCGCCACCTTCGGCTACAACGCCCTGGTGCGCGGCAACAAGACCACCATCGCCAAGCTGAACAAGTTCGGCTTCGACCTGCACGCGCTGTTCGTGACCGGCTCGCGCGCCGCGTCCGAGGAGAACGAAAAAAACGGCGGTAAGGCCAAGCTGACTGCAGTCGGGAGAGCGTAATGGCCATGGGTTCCCTGTCCGATTCGGACGACGATTTCAACCCGGAGATCAACACCACGCCGCTGGTGGACGTGATGCTGGTGCTGCTGATCATCTTCATCATCACCATTCCGGTGATGAACCATGCGGTGAAGATCGATTTGCCCAAGGCCAGCAGCCAGCCCGACCAGGTGAAGCCTGAAAGCATCAACCTGTCCATCGACGCTACCGGCGAAGTGTTCTGGAACGAAGAAAAGATCGACAGCAACCAGCTGGGCCTGCGCATCGCCGCGGCCGCGCAGAAGCAGCCGCAACCGGAACTGCACCTGCGCGCCGAACGCACCACGCAGTACGAGAAGGTGGCGCAAGTCATGTCGGCCGCGCAGTCCGGCGGCCTGACCAAGATCGGCTTCGTGACCGATCCGGACAAGAAGTAAGACCATCCCCGCGCAACAGCGCGGGGTGCCGGCCGGCGGCATCGGAAACGCTGCCCCGGCCGGATACGAAAACCTCCCTCGCCTCGCGACGGAGGTTTTTTCATTTCCGCTTTACCCGCTTTACCCGCTTTACCCGCCTTCCCCCCCCGATCGCAGCACCCGGACGCAAGCTGTCGGCGCGTCACGCTCATCGGCGCCAAAGCCTTGTCCCATCAGATGTCCAGGCCATGACACTCCTACTCAAAACGACAACGAACAATGACAAGAATGATTCGCGCTAATTTATGCTGAAGAAACAAATCGCCTGCGCTATGATGCGTCCGTTCTCGCCGCACGGGTCTGCTGTCTGATTGTCAACTGCTGTGCGGCCTCCCCCATCTCCAACGAATTCAGAGGCTTCCCATGAAAGGCGATCCCGCAGTCATCAAGTTGCTCAATGCACAACTGACCAACGAGCTCACCGCGATCAACCAGTATTTCCTCCACGCCCGCATGTACAAGCACTGGGGCCTGGACCGCATCGGCGCCAAGGAATACGCCGAATCGATCGGCGAGATGAAGCACGCCGACAAGCTGATCGACCGCATCCTGATGCTGGACGGCCTGCCCAACCTGCAGGCGCTGCACAAGCTGATGATCGGTGAAAACACCAAGGAAATGATCGAGTGCGACCTGAAGCTGGAAAAGGCCGCCCACAAGACCGTCAAGGAAGGCATCGCCACCTGCGAACAGCACGGCGACTATGTCTCCCGCGAACTGTTCCAGATGATCCTGGACGATACCGAAGAACACATCGACTGGCTGGAAACCCAGCTGGACCTGATCGAGAAAGTCGGCATCCAGAATTACCTGCAAAGCCAGATGTCGCCCGCCGGCGAATAAGTCCTCCGGTTTCGGCAGGCAAACAAAAAGCGCGCTTCTTCAAGCGCGCTTTTTTGTTTTGCAGGCCAGTCGATACCCGCCGGCGCTCCCTTGCAAGGCCTCAGATGTGCGGCACCGTGTCCTTGAACGAAGGGCGCTCCGACACCTTGTCGAACAGGCGCGCCAATTCCGGATAGTCTTCGCGCCACGCCATGTCCGGGAAGCGGAATGCCATCCAGCCCAGCGCACAGCACACGGCCACATCGGCCAGGCTGTAATGATTGCCGACGCAGAACGGCTTCTCGCCCAGGCCTTCGGCCATCGCCTTGATCGATGCCTCGACCTTGCTCCACTGGCGCTTGATCCATTCCGGACTTTGCTGCTTGGTCGGACGCATGGTCTTCTCCAGACGCACCAGCACGGCGGCGTCCAGCAGGCCGTCGGCCAGCGCTTCCCAGCACTTGATCTCGGCGCGTTCGCGGCCGTTGGGCGGCAGCAGCTTGCCGACCGGGGTCAGGGTGTCGAGGTATTCGACGATCACGCGCGAGTCGAACATGGCGCCGCCGTCGTCCATCAGCAGGCAGGGCACCTTGCCCAGCGGATTGTTCTGCTGGATGGTGGTCGATGCGCTCCAGACATCTTCCAGGATGAATTCGTAGTCGATCTTCTTTTCGGCCATCACGACGCGCGCTTTGCGGACGAAGGGGCTGGCGTGGGAGCCTATGAGTTTTAGCATAGTGTTTAGAGTAATTATCCGAGCCGATTATAGCATTCGCATTTCCGCCCAAAATCGTACGCCGGATGCCACGCCATGGAATGCCACACGCAGCCGATGCTGGGCCGCGACGCATGCGGATGGTAAAATCCTGCCTTCAGGCGATTCGGGTTTTGATTCTTTTTGTTTTCATTAACGTCAAAAACCCGCCAATCTTCAGTCAACGCATCTCATCCGTTTCCATCATGTCCCTCTCCGCTCTCTCGGCCCTGTCCCCGCTGGACGGCCGCTACGCCGCCAAAACCGACAAACTGCGCCCCATCCTGTCCGAAGCAGGTTTCATGCACCATCGCGTGAAGGTCGAGATTGCCTGGCTGCAAGCCCTGTCGGAAGCCGGCTTCGCCGAGATCAAGCCGTTCTCCGCCGCGGGCAAGGCCCTGCTGGACAAGCTGGCCGCCGACTTCACCGAAGCCGACGCCGCCCGCATCAAGGAAATCGAAGCCGTCACCAACCATGACGTCAAGGCCGTGGAATATTGGCTGAAGGAAAAGGTCAAGGACGTGCCCGAGCTGGTCGCCGCCTCCGAATTCATCCACTTCGCCTGCACCTCCGAAGACATCAACAACACCTCGCACGGCATGATGCTCAAAGCCGCGCGCGACGGCGTGATGTTGCCGTCGCTGCGCAACGTCATCGCCAAGCTGACCGAGATCGCCCACGCCAACGCCGAGCTGCCGATGCTGTCGCGCACCCACGGCCAGACCGCCAGCCCGACCACCCTGGGCAAGGAAATGGCCAACGTCGTGGCCCGCCTGCAGCGCGCCATCAAGCGCATCGAACAGGTCGAAATCCTGGGCAAGATGAACGGCGCGGTCGGCAACTACAATGCCCACCTGTCGGCCTATCCGTCCTTCAACTGGCCGGCCTTCTCCAAGGAAGTAATCGAGAAGCGCCTCGGCCTGGAGTTCAACCCCTACACCATCCAGATCGAGCCGCACGATTACATGGCCGAACTGTTCGACGCCTTCGCCCGCGCCAACACCATCCTGCTGGACCTGAACCGCGACATCTGGAGCTACGTCTCGCTTGGTTACTTCAAGCAAAAGCTCAAGGCCGGTGAAATCGGTTCCTCGACCATGCCGCACAAGGTCAACCCGATCGACTTCGAGAACTCCGAAGGCAACCTGGGCCTGGCCAACGCGGTACTGAAGCACCTGTCCGAGAAGCTGCCGGTGTCGCGCATGCAGCGCGACCTGACCGATTCGACCGTGCTGCGCAACATCGGCGTGGGCCTGGGTTACACGCTGCTGGCCTACGACAGCTGCCTGCGCGGCCTGAACAAGCTGGAAGTCAATCCGGCCCGCCTGGCAGCCGATCTGGACGCCAGCTGGGAAGTGCTGGCCGAGCCGGTGCAGACCGTGATGCGCCGCTACGGCATCGAGAATCCGTACGAGCAACTGAAGGAACTGACCCGCGGCAAGGGCATCTCCAAGGAAGCCCTGCGCGACTTCATCAACGGCCTGGCCATCCCGCAAGACGCCAAGGATCTCCTGCTGGCCATGACCCCGGCCAACTACATCGGCAACGCCGTGGCGCTGGCCAAGCAGATCTGACCTGCCTGCCGGTTCCGCCGCCATGGCGGAACCGACAACTGCCCTGCCTGAATGGCGCGCGTCCTGCGCGCCATTTTCACATCCCCCTCGGATTACTCGCAAAATCGGACGGCTGAAACTCCATTTGCGTGAGTAATAGCCAGCAGCAAAGCTCTTTATACTCACAACCGGCAAAAAGAGTGGCATGATGCAATGCACTCGAGGTGTCTGCCGCGTCGCCTCCATCGCGCAATTCCAGGCCTGACTCTGGCGCGAACCAATTCCAGGCCCAACCGTTCCAACCGCAACAACGAAACCTTGCCCGCCATGGATCGCTACACCAAACCCGCCGTGCTGCTGCACTGGCTGATCGCCCTGCTGATCATTTCCGCCTTCGGCCTCGGCCTGACCATGGTCAATATTCCCGGCCTGACACCGACCAAGCTCAAATACTTCTCCTGGCACAAGTGGATAGGCGTGACCGTGCTGGCGCTGGCCTGCCTGCGGCTGCTCTGGCGCCTGACACACAAGGCTCCCGCCTATCCGGCCCATATGCCCGGATGGCAGCAAGCCGCTGCGCACTGGCTGCACATTGGGCTGTATGTACTCATGTTTGCCATCCCGGTATCCGGCTATTTCTACAGCCTCTCGGCCGGCGTGCCGGTGGTCTACCTGGGCATCGTGCCGCTGCCGGTGCTCATGGCGCCCAACCCGGAACTCAAGCCGCTGCTCAAGGACGCCCACTACGTGCTGAACATGACGCTGCTGGCCGCCTTTGCGCTGCACGTGCTGGCGGCGCTGAAGCACCAGTTCATCGATCGCGACCACCTGTTCCGACGCATGATGCCGTAACGGCGCCATCGCATTCAAAGATACGCCGCAAGCCAGTCGCCGCGGCGGGTTTCACCCCAGCCTTACCGCAGGCTGTTCAGGCCTGACCGTTCTCCTTTCGTTTTTACGGGATCCGATATGACATTGCGAAGCATCATCAAACCCACCCTGGCCACCATCGGCGCCCTCACCCTGGCAGCCTCGGCGCATGCCGCGCCGCTGAAGATCGACGCCGCCAAGAGCAGCGTGGGCGCCACCTTCAAGCAGCTCAACGTGCCGGTCGACGCCAAGTTCAAGAAGTTCACCGCCGCCATCGACTTCGATGCCGCCAAGCCGGAACAGGGTAAGGCCAGCGTCGAGATCGACGTCGCCAGCTTCGACCTGGGCGAGGCCGAGTACAACAAGGAAGTGCAGAAGAAGGAGTGGTTCAACGCCGCGCAATTCCCCAAGGCGACCTTCGTGGCCAGCTCGATCAAGGCTGCCGGCACCGGCAAGTTTGACGTCGCCGGCAAGCTGACCATCAAGGGCAAGAGCAGCGACGTCAGCTTCCCGCTGACCGTGAAGAAGGAAGGCAGCGCGCAGGTCTTCGACGGCAGCCTGCCGATCAAGCGCCTGACCTACAACATCGGCGAAGGCGAGTGGAAGGATACCGGCATGGTGGCCGATGAAGTCACCATCAAGTTCCACATCGTCGCCGCGCAGTAACGCAGCAATCAGGGATAACTACACAACAAGATCCGCGCCATGTCGCGCCGCTGTCCGGCGGTGCTTCCCAAGCCGGTAATTTTTTATACTCAAGGAACCGATACATGAAACTGAACCGCCTCCTCGTCGCCCTGGCCGCCGCCGGCGTCGCCGCTTCCGCATTCGCCGCCGACACCTACACCGTCGACCCGAACCACACCTACCCCAGCTTCGAAGCCGACCACATGGGTGGCGTCTCGGTCTGGCGCGGCAAGTTCACCAAGAGCAGCGGCACCGTGACCCTGGACCGCGCCGCCAAGACCGGCTCCATGGAAATCACCATCGACGCCTCGAGCATCGACTTCGGCCACACCAAGATGAACGACCACGCCAAGAGCGCCGAGATGTTCGACGTCGCCAAGTTCCCGACCGCGGTCTACAAGGGCACCGCCATCAAGTTCGACGGCGACAAGCCGGTGTCGGTCGAAGGCACCTTGACGCTGCACGGCGTGACCAAGCCGGTGGCCCTGGCCATCGACAAGTTCAAGTGCATCCAGCACCCGATGCTCAAGCGCGAAGTCTGCGGCGCTGACGCGACCGCCACGTTCGACCGCGCCGACTTCGGCATCGACTACGGCGCCAAGTACGGTTTCTCGACTGTGACCAAGCTGGCCATCCAGGTCGAAGCGATCAAGAACAACTGATCAGCCTGCGCCGACAGCCAAAAGCCGATGCATAATGCATCGGCTTTTTTGTTTGCCGCGTTTGCTCGCGATCATTGAGCACATCAGCCGGATCCCGCACAATGACTCGCATTCCGCGTTTTGCCCGCCTGCAAAACTTTTTAAAACGCGCTAACCTAGCGCTGTTCCATGAGGACCAAGTAGCATGTCGATAGCAGACCTACGTAAAGACTACAGCCGCGCCAGTTTGTCCGAATTCGAAGCCGCCGCCGATCCGGTTGCACAATTTGCAACCTGGTTCGATGAAGCGACCAAAGCACAGATACCCGAACCCAACGCGATGAGCGTTGCCACCGTCGGGCCCGATGGAAGACCGTCTTCGCGCATCGTCCTGATCAAGCAGTTTGACCAGAATGGCTTTACCTGGTTTACCAACTACGACAGCCGCAAGGGAAGGGATGTCGAATCCAATCCGTACGTAGCCTTGTTGTTCCATTGGGTAGAACTCGAACGCCAGGTTCGAATCGAAGGGAAGATCGAGCGCGTCACCAAAGAAGAAAGCGACGCGTACTTCTCCAGCCGCCCGCTGGCCAGCCAACTGGGAGCCATTGCTTCCCGTCAGAGCCAGGCGGTCGCCGATCGCGAAACACTGGAACAACAATACGAAGCGACGAAGCAGCAATTCGGCGAACATCCGGTGCGCCCAGACCACTGGGGCGGCTACCGGGTCATCCCTGACCGCATCGAATTCTGGCAAGGCCGACCATCGCGCATGCATGATCGCGTGCTCTACACGCGCACCGACAACGGCGAATGGCAACGGCGGCGCCTGCAGCCCTGACGCCCCGAACGACGGCAGGACTGTTAAGCATTCAACGTCACTAACGCGGAGGAAAATCGTGTTTTGGGAAAAGAAGCTTGACGCCTGGGTAGAGAATATTCGCAACGCATCCGCGCCGCCGCTGCGGCTGGTGCTGTGGAACGGACAGCAATACGACTTCAGCAAGGGTACGCCCGAAGTCACGCTGAAGGTGCCGCAAGCATCGGCCATCACCTCGCTGCTCAACCCCTCGCTGGCCAATCTCGGCGAGGCCTACGTCGAAGGCAAGATCGAGGTCGAAGGCGCGGTCAAGAACATCATCAAGGTCGCCAACGAGCTGGCCGCCGGCACGCTCAAGGCCGAAGGCAAGCTGGGCCGCATGGTGCGCAGCGTGACGCACACCAAGAAGAAGGACGCCGAAGCGATCCAGTATCACTACGACGTCTCCAACGACTTCTACAAGCTGTTCCTCGACGAGAACATGGTCTATTCATGTGCCTACTTCGAGAACGGCGACGAGGATCTCGCCACCGCGCAGATCAAGAAGATCGACCACATCCTCAACAAGATCCAGCTCAAGCCAGGCCAGACGCTGCTCGACATCGGCTGCGGCTGGGGCGCGCTGGTGCTGCGCGCGGCGCAGAAATACGGCGCCAAGTGCGTCGGCATCACGCTGTCGCAGAACCAGTACGCGCTGGCCAGGGAGCGCGTCGAACGCGCCGGCCTGTCGGACCGCATCGAGATCCGCCTGCAGGACTACCGCGACGTGAGCGGCACCTTCGACCGCATCACCAGCGTGGGCATGTTCGAGCACGTGGGCATCAAGAACCTGCCGGCCTACTTCCGCCAGATCAACAAGCTGCTGGCCGACGGCGGCATGGTCATGAACCACGGCATCACCAGCACCGACATCGACAACGGCGAGTCGCCCTACGGCGCCGGCGAATTCATCGACAAGTACGTGTTCCCGGCCGGCGAACTGCCGCACATCAGCATGGTGCTCAAGACCATGCAGGAAGGCGGCCTGGAGGCCTTCGACGTCGAGAACCTGCGCCGCCACTACGCCCGCACCTGCGGCATGTGGGCCGACAATTTCGAGGCCAACACCGAAGCCATCCGCAAGGTGACCGACGAGAAGCATTACCGCATCTGGCGCGTCTACCTGGCCGGCAGCTCCTACGGCTTCGAACGGGACTGGATCTCGCTGTACCAGGTGGTCTGCACCAAGGCCGACAGCAGCGCGCAGACGCTGCCGTGGTCGCGCAATTACGTCTACGACAAATGAGGTGAATCCGGCGCCTGCGGCCGGATGAAAAAACGGGCATGCGGATAATCCGGTGCCCGTTCTTGTTTGCCTGTCGCCCTACTCCTTGCGGCTCTTCTCCGCGAAAGTCTGTCGGAATTTCTCCAGCTTGGGCGCCACCACGAAGGCGCAGTACCCCTGGAAGGGATGCTGCTGGAAGTAATTCTGGTGGTAATCCTCGGCCTTGTAGTACGGCTGCGGAGCGCTCAGTTCGGTGACGATGGGCGCATCCCACACCAGCGCCATCTCGGCGATGATGTGCCTGACGGTGTCGTGCTGCTTCTCATCCTGGTAGTAGATGACGGAGCGGTATTGCGTGCCCACGTCATTGCCCTGGCGGTTCAGCGTGGTCGGGTCGTGGATCGTGAAGAAAATCTCCAGGATCTCTCGATAGCTGATTTGCGCCGGGTCGAAACTGAGCTTGACCACTTCCGCGTGGCCGGTCTGGCCGCCGCACACCTGCTCGTAGCTCGGACGGTCCACCGCGCCGCCGGTATAGCCCGACTCGACTGCCTCAACCCCGTTGACCTGCTGGTAGACCGCCTCCAGGCACCAGAAGCAGCCGCCGCCCAAGACCGCGATTTCGCTTGCCATGATCATCTCCCTACTTTTGATTACATTAAATGAAACTCTAGCGCAAAACGCCATTGCCCGCGCGAAACCCTGCACGCTCCCGGCGGCGGGCAATACCGGCGTCGATCCGGTATCATGTAGGTTCATGCCCGGCGCTTGCCTGCGGCCCTACCGAATTCTCCTCAAGTCCGATGCACACACGCTTCCCGCGCGCCGAATCGCGCGAATTCGACGCCAGTCATTTCCGCAAGGCACTTTCCCAGTTCGCCACCGGCGTCACCGTCATCACCACGCGCCTGGCCGACGGCACCCTGCTCGGCCTGACCGCGAGCTCCTTCAATTCGGTCTCGCTGGATCCGCCGCTGGTGCTCTGGAGCCTCGGCACCAAGGCCAACAGCATGCCGGTCTTCACCGGCAATTCGCATTACGTGATCAATATCCTGGGCGCCGAACAGGCCCACCTGGCGCAGCAGTTCGCCAGCAAGATGGAAGATCGTTTCGAAGGCGTGGGCTATTCGCTCTCGCGCACCGGACAGCCTGTGCTGGACGGCGTATCGGCCTGGTTCGAATGCCACAACCGCAGCCAGTATCCCGAGGGCGATCACATCATTTTCGTAGGTGAGGTCGAACATTGCGAAGTCAATCCGCAGGCGGCCCTGGTATTCCACAACGGCGGGTTCATCAAGACCGGCGCATGACGCCGCGCTGAAACCGCGCGCATGCCTGATGCGTCGGCCCTGAAACAAAAAAAGCGCCCGAAGGCGCTTTTTTTGTTTTGCTCGTACCAATCAGAACTTGTAGCCGACGGACAGGAAGGTCACGATCGGGTTCAGGGTCAGGCTGGTGCTCGAGTGGGTGGTGCCGCCTGCCAGTGCCGGCAGTTCGGTGGTGATGTCGGCATTGGTCTTCAGCGGCAGATACGAGACCGAGAAGCCCAGCGACCAGTTCTTGTCGAAGTTGTAGGTAGCGCCCACGTTGAACACCGGCGCCCACGACGAGCTCAGCTTGGCGCTGGACTTGGCAGTGGTCACGGCGCCGCCGCTGTACTTGCTGGAGATGGTCTGCTGGAAGCCGTTGCTCAGTTCGACGCTGTCGTACCAGACATAGCTCACACCGGCGCCCACGAACGGACGGAACTTGCTGTTGCCGTCGCCGAAGAACCACTTGGCCACGATCGCCGGGCTCCATTGCTTGGCCTTGCCGATTTCACCGACGCCGGCCAGGGTGCCGGTGCCGTTCAGCTTGAAGGTCGGCGGAATACCCAGGTCGGTGGTCACTGCGAAATTGTCAGTGAAGAAGTGCGTGAAGGCGATGCCGACGGTGTCAGCATTGCTGACGGTGGCGCCCGATCCAGGGATCGGACCTGCGCCGGGACCATCGTTCTTGCGCAGGGTCTCGCTGGAGTCCTGCGGCGACAGGTGGAACCAGCCGAGGTTGACAACGTTGCTGCCAGCGGTCTGCGCCATGGCCGGAGCGGCGCAAGCGACCATCACGGACAGCGCGGCGATTTTGGGCAAAAGGGAAAATTGTTTCTGCATTTTTTGTCTCCAAGAGTTAAGGGCATTGCCCAGATTTTTTGTATCCGTCGGCTGGCGTCGACGGGATGTTTCCCAACGGCTGTTCACCGCTTTTCATTTTTCTACGTAACTCAGGGTAACTAATGCGCCCTTCGTACTTACATCCGTCAATCAAAAAGAACGCGCGTGCTATTCTTCGGAGATACTATGCCAGCTTTGTGACAATTTGTATAGACGATGACAGGAGGTGTCTTGTTTTGACAACCGGCAACTGACTTGGGAGTCAGTACCGGCTTTCAGGATGGGCATTCCAACGGACGACGGCCGGGCAACATGCCGCTCACAGCCGCGCCAGGATCCCCTGCGAATCGAAGGCCGCGCGGCGCAGCCGGTCGTTCACGCCCTGCCATTGCGGGGTAGCCGGCAAGCCCTCCACCACGATGATGTCGGCGCCCGCATGGTCCATGTCGCGCAAGGCGGCATACAGGTCATGCGCATAGGCGTTCGTCTCCTGCGGCATGGGCTGGATGACGGCAGCCTCATGCGCGCCCTGGGCACGGCAGATCAGCGCGACCTTCTTGCCGCCGGCGGCCAGCTTGGCCAGCACCACGGGCAAGTCCTCGGGACTGACCTGCACCACAGGGGTATTGGGCGCGTAATGCGCGTCCAGCGTGCCGGACGCGCGCGGCGCGGCGGCATCCGGGGCGGCGGGCGCCACGCCCAGCACCGCGGCGATCTGGTCGGCGCTGATGTGGCCCGGACGCAGCAGCACCGGGCCATGAGTGTCGATGCGGGACAGATCGACGATGGTCGACTCGATGCCGACCTCGCTCTGGCCGCCATCCAATATGTAATCCACCAGGCCGCCGCCGTCATCGCCGAACTCTTCGCGCACATGCGCCGCAGTCGTCGGGCTGACGTGCCCGAACTTGTTGGCGGAAGGCCCGGCGATGCCGCCCTTGCCGCCGCGGAATTCGCGCAGCAGCGCTTGCGCCACCGGATGCGACGGGCAACGCAAGCCCACCGAATCCTGGCCACCGGCGACGGCGTCGGGAATGTGCGCGGCGCGCTTGAGGATCAGCGTCAGCGGTCCCGGCCAGAACGAGGCGATCAGGCGACGCGCCTCGACCGGCACCGAAGCAGCCCAGTAACCGATGTCGGCTTCAGGCGAAACGTGCACGATCACAGGGTGGTTCGCCGGGCGCCCCTTGGCGGCGTAGATGGCGGCGATCGCCGCCGGATCCTCTGCGTCGCCGCCCAGGCCGTAGACGGTCTCGGTCGGAAACGCCACCAGCTTGCCCTGCTCCAGCTTGCGCGCGGCCAGCATGACGGCCGCGGCGTCGATCACGTGTCCGGCGGGATGTTGTTTGTCGTCGCTCATGGCCATGTCCTGCCGTGCGCCATCAAAGCGCGATGCCCAGAATGGCGCAGGCTGCAGCCAGCTGCCGCTGCGCATCCTCGATGGTGGCGCCGGTGAAGGTCACATGCCCCATCTTGCGGCCGCGACGCGCTTCTGCCTTGCCGTACAGGTGCAGGTGGGCGCCGGGCAAGGCCAGCACCTTCTCCCACGCCGGTTCGCGCAGAGTCTCGCCGTCGTACCAGACGTCGCCCAGGATGTTCAGCATCACCGCCGGCGAATGCTGGCGCGCATCGCCCAGCGGCAGGCGGGCCATGGCGCGCGCCTGCTGTTCGAACTGGCTGGCGACGCAGGCGTCGATGGTGTAGTGGCCGCTGTTGTGCGGACGCGGGGCCATCTCGTTGACCACCAGCGCGCCATCCTCCAGCACGAAGAATTCGATGCACAGCACGCCCACGTACTGCATGGCGCCGATGATCTGCAGCGCCGCCTGCTGGGCGCGTCCGGCGGCCTCGGGCTTGATGTTGGGGCCGGGGACCGTGGTGGTGAACAGGATGCCGTCGCGATGCACGTTCTCGGCGATCGGGTAGACCACGGCCTGGCCGTCGTCGCCGCGCGCCACCAGCACCGAAACCTCATAGGCCAGCGGCAGCATCTTTTCCAGCACGCAGGTCACGCCCTGCATGTCCTTGAAGGCGGCGCGCACTTCATCCTGCGTACGCACGCGCACCTGGCCCTTGCCGTCGTAGCCCATGCGGGCCGTCTTCAGGATGCCGGGCAAGAGATCGTCGCCGATGGCGGCAATGTCGGCCTCGGCATTGATCACCAGGTGCGGCGCCGGCAGCACGCCGGAGCGGCTGCCGCATTCGGTGAAGAAGGCCTTCTCGGCGGTGCGGTCCTGCGCGATCGACACGCCGGAGGCGGCCGGCGCGACGAAGGTCTGGCCGGCCAGCGCGGCCAGGCTTTGCGCCGAGACATTCTCGAATTCAGTGGTCACCGCCGCGCACAGCGCGCCCAGCTCAGCCAGTGCCTTGGCGTCGTCATAGGGCGCCGCCAGCAGGCGGTCGGCCACCTGGCCGGCCGGGCAATCGGCGTCCGCTTCCAGCACGGCGACCTTGAAGCCCATGCTTTGGGCGGCGTGGGCGAACATGCGGCCGAGCTGGCCGCCGCCCATCACGCCCAGCCAGGTGGCGGGCGTGGTCGAAGGAATGGCGAAAGGCTGTTTCTTCAGGGACTGCTGGGTCATACGGGCAACTTCATATCGAGGGCGACTTGCGTCTGGGTCTTGCGGAAGGCTTCCAGCTTGGCGGCCAGCGCATCGTCGGTAGTCGCCAGGATGGCGATGGCCGACAAGGCGGCATTGGCGGCGCCGGCCTCGCCGATGGCGTAGGTTGCCACCGGGATGCCCTTGGGCATCTGCACGATCGACAGCAGCGAATCCTCGCCGCGCAGATACTTGGACGGCACCGGCACGCCCAGCACCGGCACGATGGTCTTGGCAGCCACCATGCCCGGCAGGTGGGCAGCGCCGCCGGCGCCGGCGATGATGGCGCGCAGGCCGCGCTCGCGCGCGGTCTCGGCGTAGGCGAACATCTGGTCAGGCATGCGGTGCGCGGAAATCACCTGCGCCTCGAAGGGGACGCCGAAATCCTTCAGGATGGTGACGGCGTTCTGCATCACGTCCCAGTCGGAGGACGAGCCCATGATGACGCCGACCAGCGGCTTGATGGCGTTGCTCATGGCTCAGTCCTTCAGCTTGTTGCCGGTCAGGCGTTCCAGCGCTTCGCGGTACTTGGCGCCGGTCTTGTCGATCACATCGGCCGGCAGCGGCGGCGCCGGCGGCGTCTTTTGCCAGCCGTCGACGGTTTCCAGGTAGTCGCGCACGAACTGCTTGTCGAAGGACGGCGGCGAGATGCCGACCTGGTAGCTGTCGGCCGGCCAGAAGCGCGAGGAGTCGGCGGTCAGCACTTCATCCATCAGGTGCAGCACGCCGTTGTCGTCCAGGCCGAACTCGAACTTGGTGTCGGCGATGATGATGCCGCGGGTGGCGGCATAGTCGGCGGCGGCGGTGTACAGGGCGATGGCGGTGTCGCGGATCTTGTTGGCCAGTTCGGCGCCGATGCGCTCCACGGTTTCTTCGAAGCTGATGTTCTCGTCATGCTCGCCCAGGTCGGCCTTGGCCGCCGGGGTGAAGATCGGCTGCTCCAGCTTGGACGCCTGCTGCAAGCCGGCCGGCAGCTTGATGCCGCAGATCGCGCCGGTGGCCTGGTAATCCTTCCAGCCCGAACCGATGATGTAGCCGCGCACCACGGCTTCCACCAGGATCGGCTTCAAGCGCTTGGCCACCACGGCGCGTCCGCGCACCTGTTCCATTTCGGCCGGCGTCACCACCGACTCCGGATCCACGCCGGTCAGGTGATTGGGCACGATGTGGCCCAGCTTCTCGAACCAGAAATCGCTCATCTGGTTCAAGACACGGCCCTTGCCCGGAATCGGCTCGTTCATGACGACGTCGAAGGCCGACAGGCGATCGGTCGTCACGATCAGCAACTTGTCGTCGCCGACGGCGTAGTTTTCGCGGACTTTGCCTGTGCCCAGCAGTGGCAGGGAGGTGATCGAGGATTTGTACAGACTGCTCATGGTGGTCTTCCGTAAAGTCAAAAACCGGGACCGCCTTAAACGGATCCCGGTTGGTTGGAGCGTAGTGCTTGTGCTACGGCTTACTGGACGATCTGCGAGAGTTCGCCCTTCTTGTACTTCTCTGCGATCTTTTCCAGCGGCAGGGCCTTGATCTTGCCGGCCTGGCCTTCGCAGCCGAACGACAGGAAGCGTGCCTTGCACACCAGCTTGGCGGCTTCGCGGGCCGGCTTCAGGTAATCGCGCGGGTCGAACTTGGACGGGTTCTCGAACAGGTAGCGACGGATCGCACCGGTCATCGCCAGGCGGATGTCGGTGTCGATGTTGATCTTGCGCACGCCGTGCTTGATGCCTTCCTGGATTTCTTCAACCGGCACACCGTAGGTTTCCTTCATGTCGCCGCCGAATTCGCGGATCTCGGCCAGCAGTTCCTGCGGCACCGACGAGGAACCGTGCATCACCAGGTGGGTGTTGGGGATGCGGGCGTGGATTTCCTTGATGCGGTCAATCGCCAGGATGTCGCCGGTCGGCTTGCGCGAGAATTTGTAGGCGCCGTGCGAAGTGCCGATGGCGATGGCCAGCGCGTCGCACTGGGTCTGCTTGACGAAGTCGGCAGCCTGGTTGACGTCGGTCAGCAGCTGTTCGCGGGTCATCTTGCCATCGGCGCCATGGCCGTCTTCCTTGTCGCCCATCATGGTTTCCAGCGAACCGAGCACACCCAGTTCGGCTTCCACGGTCACGCCGATGGCGTGCGAGAACTCGACCACCTTGCGCGAGACTTCGACGTTGTATTCGTAGCTGGCGACCGACTTGCCGTCTTCCATCAGCGAACCGTCCATCATCACCGACGAGAAGCCCGACTTGATCGCGGCCATGCAGACTGCCGGCGACTGGCCGTGATCCTGGTGCATGACGACGGGGATGTGCGGATAGGCTTCGACCGCGGCCGAAATCAGGTGGCGCAGGAAGGCTTCGCCTGCGTACTTGCGGGCGCCTGCGGAGGCTTGCATGATGACTGGCGCGCCAACTTCGTCGGCCGCCTGCATGATGGCGGTGACTTGTTCCAGGTTGTTGACGTTGAAGGCTGGCAGGCCGTAACCGTTTTCGGCGGCGTGGTCCAGCAATTGACGCATGGATACGAGAGGCATGATGAAAACTCCAGAACGATAAAAAATCAGTACTCGCCGACCTTGAGGATCTTCAAGGCGTTGGTGCCGCCCACCTGGCCGATGGGCTCGCCCCAGGTGACGACGACGAGGTCGCCCCGCTGCACCACGCCCTTGGCCAGCAGCAGATCCTGCGCGCCCTTGAGCATGGTTTCGGTATCGGCACACTGCGCCAGTTCCAGCGTGGTCACATTGCGGAACAGCGCGGCCTTCTGGCGCGTGCCGAGGTTGGGGGTAATGGCGAAAATCGGGATATCGATGTTGTGACGGCTCATCCACAGCGCCGTCGAACCGGACTCAGTCAGGGCGACGATGGCCTTCACGCGCAGGTGATGCGCGGTGAACAGCGCGCCATAGGCGATCGACTGGTCCACGCGGGTGAAGCGCTGGTTGATGAAGTCGGCGTCGACCTTGGCTTCTTCGGAGCGCTCGGCTTCCTCGCAGATGGCCGACATGGCTTCGACGGTCTCGACCGGATACTTGCCGGAGGCGGTCTCGGCCGAGGTCATCACGGCGTCGGTGCCGTCCAGCACGGCGTTGGCGACGTCGGAGACTTCCGCGCGGGTCGGCACGGCGTTGACGATCATCGACTCCATCATCTGGGTCGCGGTGATGGTCAGCTTGTTGGAGGCGCGCGCCATCCGGATCATGCGCTTTTGCAGGCCGGGCACGGCGGCGTTGCCCACTTCCACGGCCAGGTCGCCGCGCGCCACCATGATGCCGTCGGAGGCGTCGAGGATCTCCTGCAGCAGCGGGATCGCTTCGGCGCGTTCGATCTTGGCGATCATCATCGGCTTGTGGCCGAACGGTTCGCCGGCGACGTTGGAGAGCTGGCGCGCCATTTCCATGTCGGTCGCGTTCTTGGGGAAGGACACGGCGATGTAGTCGGCCTGGAAGCTCATCGCGGTCTTGATGTCATCCATGTCCTTGGCGGTCAGCGCCGGCGCCGACAAGCCGCCGCCCTGGCGGTTGATGCCCTTGTTGTTGGAGAGCTCGCCGCCGATCTTGACGATGGTGTGGATCTCGTTGCCCAGCACCTTCTCGACCTTCAGCACGATCAGGCCGTCGTTCAACAGCAGCACGTCGTTGCCCTTGAGGTCGCGCGGCAGCGCCTTGTAGTCCAGGCCCACGCGCTCCTGGTTGCCCATCTGGCAGTCGGAGTCGAGGATGAACTTGTCGCCGTTGGCCAGCATGATCTTGCCGTTCTCGAACTTGCCCACGCGGATCTTCGGTCCCTGCAGGTCGGCCATGATGGCGACCTTGGTGCCGCACTCGTCGGCCACGTCGCGCACCAGCGTGGCGCGGTCGATGTGGTCCTGCGGCTTGCCATGCGAGAAATTCAGGCGCACCACGTTCACGCCCGCGCGGATCATGCGGGTCAGGGTTTCGCGGTCGCTGGACGCGGGGCCGATGGTGGCGACGATCTTTGTTGCTCTGGACATGAGGACTTTCTGTTTTTCTGTTTTCAACTTAGTGAAGAAGTCCGCCTGACCCCAATCCATGAACCGGGATCCGGCGGCTGGCTTCCCGCCCCGGGATGCGCGTCTCCGGCGCATCCTGTGATTCTGAAAAACTTATTGCGCGCGCTGCAGCAGGATCTCGACTGCCGGCAGGGTCTTGCCTTCCAGGAATTCCAGGAAGGCGCCGCCGCCGGTGGAGATGTAGCCGACCTTGTCGGCGATGTTGTACTTGGCGATCGCGGCCAGGGTGTCGCCGCCGCCGGCGATCGAGAAGCCCTTGGAGGCGGCGATGGCGCGCGCCAGGGTCTCGGTGCCATGGCCGAACTGGTCGAACTCGAACACGCCCACCGGGCCGTTCCAGACGATGGTGCCGGCGCGGTCCAGCTGTTCGGCCAGCTGGGATGCGGTCTGCGGGCCGATGTCGAAGATCATGTCGTCGTCGGTCACGTCCTGCGCGCTCTTCACGGTCGCAGCAGCCGTCGGCGAGAACTCCTTGCCCACCACCACGTCGGTGGGGATCGGCACCGAAGCGCCGCGCTTGGCCATCATGTCGATGATGGCTTTGGCGTCGTCGACCAGGTCGGGTTCAGCCAGCGACTTGCCGATCTTGAGGCCCGCGGCCAGCATGAAGGTATTGGCGATGCCGCCGCCGACGATCAGGTTGTCCACCTTCTCGGCCAGGGTCTTGAGGATGGTCAGCTTGGTCGACACCTTGGAGCCGGCGACGATGGCCACCAGCGGGCGGGCCGGCTGGTTCAGTGCCTTGCCCAGCGCATCCAGTTCGGCCGCCAGCAGCGGACCGGCACAGGCCACCGGCGCGAACTTGGCCACGCCGTGGGTGGTGGCTTCGGCGCGGTGCGCGGTGCCGAAGGCGTCGTTCACATACACGTCGCACAGCTTGGCGATCTTTTGCGCCAGCTCGTCGCTGTTCTTCTTCTCGCCCTTGTTCAGGCGGCAATTTTCCAGCAGCACGACCTGGCCCGGCGCGACATCCACGCCGTCGACCCAGTCGGACACCAGCTTGACCTCGAAGCCGAGCAGCTCGGAGAGGCGCTTGGCGACCGGCGCCAGCGAATCTTCCGGCTTGAATTCGCCCTCCACCGGACGCCCCAGGTGCGAGGTGACCATGACTGCCGCGCCGGCCTGCTGCGCATCGCGAATGGCCGGGACCGAAGCGCGGATGCGCGTATCTTCGGTGATGTTGCCGGCATCATCCTGCGGCACGTTCAGATCGGCACGGATGAATACGCGTTTTCCTTGCAGTTGCTTGGCAGAAATCAGGTCGCTCAGTCGATTGAATTTCATGGGTCCGAATTCGAAAAAGGGGGCGAAAAACGCCGTATTTTACTCCAGCCTGACCTCTCCCTGACGGCTTTTTGGGGATATCCGAGGCAAGGGACGGTACGGCGGGCGTGGCGGCGCGGGCAGGTCGGGCGGCGGCTTTGTGAATAAAACAACAATGAAACGGCGAGAGATGCGCCGCAGCCTCAGAGCACCAACCTCAGCACTGTAAAGAGTGCCATTCCCGCCACAATAGTTCCCAGAAGATGCCGCGTCGCAGCAAAGAAAATCGCGCCGCCGATGCCGGCGAGCAACTTGGGATTGGCAAAACTGACGTCGATCACGCCTTCGGCCGCCACCAGGTCGGGGATCACGATGGCGGCCATGGCGGCCGCCGGGGCATAGCTGAGCGCATGCTTTAAGCGCGGCGGCAGCTTGACCGCATGGCCGAACAGGAAGAAGCCGCTGCGGGTGATCAAGGTGGACAGCGTCATCAGGGCGATGGCCGCCCATACGTACCAGTCGCTCATGCCGCCTCGCCTTCCTTGTCGGTTACGGGCAGGAACTTGTCCACCGTCAGCGCCGCCGCCATGCCCAGCACCATGGCCGCGAGCAGGCCGAGGCGATAGGGGAAGTGCAGCGCCAGCACCGCCACCGTGCCCGACACGATGACGCCGGCCAGCGCGGCGACGTTGTTGGTCATCGGGATCATGATGGCGATCAGCGCCAGGGTGCCGGCGAAGCCGATGTTCCAGCTCTCGGGAATCTGGCTGGCCAGCAGGATGCCGACGGTGGCGCCGAGCTGCCAGCTGAGCCAGCCCGGATAGCAGATGGCGGCGAAGTAACCGATCTTGCCGGCCGGCTGGCCGAAGGTGTGGGGCGGGAAGCGACGCGGAAAGAACGCCATCGAGATGTCGCCGTTGAAGAAGCCGTACCAGACGCGGCGGTACCACGGCAAATGTTCGAAGTGCGGCGCCACGGCCGCGGAGAAGATGACGAAGCGCAGGTTGACGATCATCGCCGTGAAGAACACCACCAGCAGCGGCGCACCCACTGCCAAGAGCGGCAGCACCGCGAACTGCGCCGAACCGGCGTAGACCAGCAGGCTCATGCCCAGCGACTGCATGATGCTCATGCCGGACTTGACCATCGCCATGCCCGACACCACGCCCCAGGCGAACACCGCCGGGATGGTCGAGGCACTGTCGCGCCAGCCCTCCTGAAAGGCGTCCTTTTCGATACGGCGCGCCGCGGACGGATCGTTACCGTCCCGTGGCCCGGCGTCGCCAGTCTCCTTCTGCATTATTGTTCCGCTTTGCGCTTGGTTTGATCGGGTGCGCGGCCGGCTCCTGCCGATGGAGGGCCGCGCTTGCCTTCCGGCATTTTTACCCAGGCTGAACATTCTACAGATGAAAGTTTTTGCTCGCTTGAATCCGCTAAAATGGAGCTCTTTGGTTGCCGGCAAACCGCCGCCCGATCTTCCGCACAGCGGCGAATTCGGGAAAAATGGCGGATGAGGCGGCGCGCGCGGCAAAAAAGCCCTGCCGCGCAGCCGTGTACGCCAGCACAGTGACCGCATCAACGTTTCAACGCTCAACAAGCACCACCTACGGAGAAAAACATGAGCCAGGCTCAAGCATCCCAGGCAGTCGTCCAACTCGAAGGCAAAGACCTGCCGGCCCACTGCCCCAACCCGAACATGACCAGCTGGAGCTCGCACCCGCGCGTGTTCCTGGAACTGGACGAGCACGGCGCGGCCAAGTGCCCGTACTGCGGAACCCAGTACCAGCTCAAGCCGGGCACCGTGGTCAAGGGCCACTGAGCGCAACAAAAAAGCAGAGAGGGCCGATGGCCCTCTTTTCATCTGATCCGGAGCTTCCCATGCCTCGCGCCAAACTGATCCATGGTTCCCCCGACGAAATCGAAGCGGCCTATTACGACGCATTGGCCCGCGCCGACCTCGATGCCCTGATGGACCTGTGGGCCGAAGACGAGGAAATCGTCTGCATCCACCCCGGCGCACAGCGCCTGGTGGGCCATGCCGAAATCCGTTCGGTGTGGGAAGACATCCTCGGCAACGGCGGACTGCACATCGTGCCGCGCCAGCTGCACGCCACGCAGAACATGATGACGGCGGTGCACAGCGTGGTCGAGGAAATCGATCACGGCGCACAGCAGCAGCCGGACGTGCACGTGGTCGCCACCAACGTCTACCTGAAGACCGCGATGGGCTGGCGCATGGTGATGCACCACGCGTCGGTGGCGCCCGGACCGGCGCCGGCCGAACCGATTTCCAGCGGCGCCATGCTCCATTGACGCGACGCCGACGCCAGTACAACCGCAAGGCAGCAACATGCTTTACATCCCGCCCCGCTGGCTTCCCGGCGGACATTTGCAGACCATCTATCCGTCCACCTTCATCGCCAAGCCGCAGGTGACGTTCCGGCGCGAGCGCTGGGAAGCGCCGGACGGCGACTTCATCGACATCGACTTCGTCGACGGCAAGCCCGGACGGCCGCTGCTGGTGCTGTTCCACGGTCTGGAAGGATCTTCCGACAGCCACTACAGCCGCGCGCTGATGGCCGAAGCGCAGCGGCGCGGCTGGCACGGCGCGGTGCCGCACTTTCGCGGCTGCTCGGGCGAGATCAACCTGGCGCCGCGCTTCTACCATTCGGGCGATTCGGCCGAACTGGACTGGATCCTGCGCCGCCTGAAACAGCGCCAGCAAGACCTCGCCGCCACGCACCTGTACGCCGCCGGCGTGTCGCTGGGCGCCAACGCCCTGCTGCGCTGGCTGGGCGAATCGCAGCACGAGGCCGAAATCGTCGATGCCGCCTGCGCGGTGTCGGCGCCGCTCGACCTGGCCGGCGGCGGCGCGGCGCTGGCGCGCGGCTTCAACCGCCTCTATACCTGGGTGTTCCTGCGCACCATGCGACCCAAGTGCCTGGAAAAACTGGCGCAGTTCCCCGGCCTGTTCGACCGCGACGCGCTGCTGTCGGCGCGCGACCTGTACGCCTTCGACAACATCGTCACCGCGCCGCTGCATGGCTACCGCAACACCGACGACTACTGGGACCGCGCCAGCGCCAAGCACATCCTGCACGACATCACCGTGCCGACGCTGGTGCTGAACGCCAAGAACGATCCCTTCCTCCCTGCGCAGCACTTACCGCGCAGCGCGGCGCCTGAGGTGGTATTGGAGTATCCGGACGAAGGCGGCCATGTCGGTTTCGCCGCCGGCACTCCGCCGGGCAGCCTGGAGTGGCTGCCGCGCCGGCTGCTGCATTTCCTGGAGGGCCGCACCGAGACCGCCTTCGCCGCGCAACGGGAGCACGCGCATGGATGAGATCGTTCGCCAGGCCATGGCCAAGTGGCCCAACGTGCCGCACTGCTTCGGCTGGCTGCGGCTGGATGCGCGCGGCGGCTGGCGCATGCGCGACGAGCGCGCGCAGCATCTCGACCTGCCGGGCGAGCGCATCTCCCACCCCGCCCTGCTGGCCTTCATCGAGCGCAACTATGCGCACGACGAACAGGGCCGCTGGTATTTCCAGAACGGTCCGCAACGGGTGTATGTCGATCTTGAACTCACGCCCTATATCGTGCGCACGCAACCCGCCGAAGACGGCATGACGCTGCGTTTCCATACCGGCGAAGACGTCGGGGCGATCGACGCCGCCTGGCTCGATGAAAGCGGCAGGCTTTACCTTCAGGCCGGACCAAGGACCGGCGCCGTCGATGATCGCGACATGGCGCAGCTGCTGCCCCTGCTGCAGATCGGGGGACACCATGACGAGGAAGCGCTGCTGCGCTGGATGGAAGGCGACGACGATGCCGAAGCCAACCTCATGTTCCACCAACATGCGATCAGGCTGCAGCGCATCCGGACCGATCAGTTGGCCCGGCAGTTCGGCTTCGTGACAACGCCGCGCGGAGAATAAAAAACGCCGGCAGACGCCGGCGTTTTCGTCGATACCGGGATCAGCCCCGGTCCTTCATGTCCTTCGACTCGTCCTTCCATTTTTCCTTCCACTCGCGCTCGCGCGCATCGATCTGCGACTGGTCGTAGAAGGTGGCATCCGGCGCCTTGCGGGCGATGCCGAGCTGCTCGATGGCGGCCAGCAGGCTGCCGTTGAGCGCATAGGCCTCGGCCAGCGCCAGGTGCTGCAGCGCCTGCTTGCCCTGGACGGCGTAGACCTTTGCCAGCAGGTTCTGGATCTGCGCATCCGAGCGGTACAGCTGAGCCTGGTCGCGCAGGTAGGCGATCGCCTCGTCATTGCGGCGCGACGCGATCAGCGCGTCGGCATACTGCCGCGCCGCCACGCGCGAGATCGGATACTGCTTGCGCATCGCGTCGGCCAGTTGCAGGGCCGCCGCGCCCTGCTTGCGGGCCACCTTGATGTCGATGTCGAGACTGGTGAACATGATGCCGGTCTTGAGCGGAATCGCGGCTTCCTGCGCCTCCTTCAGCATCGCGTCGGCCTGCTCCAGCTTGTTCTGCCGGTAGTAGACGTAGGCCAGGCCGTACTTCGCGGCCGCCGTCTGCAGTTTGGTGTTGTCCTTCATCTGGCGCTGGAACTTCTCGGCACTGTCGCGCAGGCCCTGCACCGAATCGTTCTGCAGCACCTGGGTGCGCGCGCGCACCAGCTGGAACTCCGGATTGTCCACCCGCTGCTTGTAGCGCTGGTCGCGGATGCGTGCCTCGATATCGGCGATACGCTCGGTGGTCAGCGGGTGCGTCATCAGGTAAGGCGGGACGACGTCGCTGTAGTTGCGTGACGCGGCCTGCAACCGGCCGAAGAAAGTCACCATGCCGGACGGATCGTAGCCGCCGTCGCGCATGATCTGCAGGCCGATGCGGTCGGCCTCGCGCTCGGCGTCGCGGCTGAAGTTGAGCTGGCGCTGGATCGCCACGCCGGTGCCGCCCATCATGGTGGCCATGGCGGCGTCGCCGCCGGCCTTGGAGATGCCGGCCAGCGCGCCCAGCACGATGGCGGCCAGCTGGATCATCGAGTTCTGCTTCTGCTGGCCCAGCATGCGCGCGATATGGCGCTGGGCGACGTGGCCGATTTCGTGCGACAGCACGCCGGCCAGCTCCGACTCGGACTGCGCGGCCAGCACCAGCCCGCTGTTGACGCCGATGAAACCGCCCGGCAACGCGAAGGCGTTGAGCATCGGGTCGCGCACCATGAAGAACTGGAAGTCGAAGCCGGCCTCGCCGCGCACCTCGGGATGCACGGACACCAGGTTCAGGCCGAAATTGTTGAGGTACTCCGACACCGGGCCGTCATCGACATAGTCGCGGTCGCTGCGGATGTCGCGCATGATCTGCTCGCCCAGCTTGCGCTCCATCAGCGGCGACAGACCCTCGCGCTCGGTGTCGCCCAGCGTCGGCAGGTTCTGCGCGACGCCGGCAACCGGCGCGATCGTCAGCGGAATGGCGGGCAACAGCAGCAGCGCGGCGGTCAGCGCGCGCACCAGCAACTTGCGCGCGGGACGGGATGGACGACGGTCGGACAAGATTGCGTATCGTTGCATGAGCGAAAACGGAAAAGGCTGGCCTGCCGGTGCGCCGCCGGCGACAGGAAACCTGCCCCGCCGCGGCTGCGGCACGCCTGCTATGATACCCGCTCCGTTTCGATCTTCATCATTTTCAGCGACAGGCACCATGAGCACATCCGGCAACCAGGACAACCCCAACGGCGGCCTCACCCATTTCGACCAGAGCGGCCAGGCCCACATGGTCGACGTCGGCGGCAAGAACGAATCGCACCGCGTGGCGGTGGCCAGCGGCGTGATCCGCATGAAACCGGAGACCCTGGCCATCATCGAGTCGGGCACCGCGAAGAAGGGCGACGTCCTGGGCATCGCCCGCATCGCCGCCATCATGGCGGCCAAACGCACCGGCGACCTGATTCCGCTGTGCCATCCGCTGGCGCTGACGCATGTGTCGGTGGAGTTCGAGACCAACGTCGCCGACTCCAGCGTGCTGTGCACCGCGCGGGTGGAAACCTACGGCAAGACCGGCGTGGAAATGGAAGCGCTGACTGCGGTGCAGGTCGGCCTGCTGACCGTGTACGACATGAGCAAGGCGGTCGACAAGACCATGGTGATGACCGATATCTGCGTGACCGAGAAGCGGGGGGGGAAGAGCGATATCAGCATGGTGAGGCCGTGACCAACGGCGTCACCATCCCATAAAAAAAGCGCCCGGCCGGGCGCTTTTTTCATGTCCGTGACGTTCAGCCTCGGCAATTGGAAGGAGCGAGTTTCGCCGGCAGCGTACCTGCCACGAACTTGCCATTGGGCGTTACGCCTTCTTGAGCCGCTGCCTGCTTGGTCTCGGCGGCCGCGCATTGCCACTGGATCGAACCGGTGCCCAGCGTCGGCGTCAGGGTCAGCGTACCGCCATCGCCCACGCGCGCGCTGAACGTGATCGTGATCACGCCGCCCTCGCCTTTTTTCTCCATGGGCGAGACTTCGATCTTCTCGACGTTGTCCGTCTTGGTGAACGCCGGCAACCCCAGCTGCGCCACGGTGAAGACGCCATTGTTGGCCTGGGCCTGCTCGGCCACCGCCAGCTTGTACGGCGCGGCCAGATTCAATCCCTCGGCCACGCGCGAACGCGCGATGTAGTCCTGGTACTGCGTAGCGCCGATGGTGGCCAGGATGCCGATGATGGCCAGCGTCACCATCAGTTCCAGCAGGGTGAAGCCTTGTTGCTTGTTCTTGCGTGCGACTTGTTTCATTGAATCCCCAAAAAAAGAAAAAGGCGTTGCCAGTATCGGCACCACCCGCGATGCGGCAAAGCGAATTAGTTCAAAAACTATCAGGCTTTGCCGCCGCCGGCGCTGACTTGCGTCAAATGCGGATCAACGCGGAGTTTGCGCTCCGGCATTGTCGAGAGAAAGCGGCAAATCATTTCGATCTCGTCGATGCCGGGACGCGGATGCCTCCTGGCTCCTCAGGGCTGGTCCGGCGCCTGTTTGCGGCGCTTGAGCGTCAGGCCGACCAGCACCACGCCGATCGCACCGACCAGGCCCGGCAGGCTCAGGTGCAGCTGCGCTCCGGGCACCACGAACTCGGTATCGGGAATGAAGCCCTGCAGATGGGACTGCACGCCGACATCGCTGAAGATCATGCCGCCGGCGATATAGCCCAGCAGCGCCGCGCCCAGCGTGATGATAACCGGGAATTTTTCCATCAGCTTCAATACCAGGGTGCTGCCCCAGACGATGATGGGAATGCTGACCACGATGCCGAACACCACCAGCGCCATCTGGTGCTGGCCGGCCTGCTCTGCCGCGCTGGCGATGGCGATGACGTTGTCCAGGCTCATCACCAGGTCGGCCACGATCACGGTCTTGACCGCGCCCCACAGGCGGTCGCTGCCGCCGACCTCGGCATGTTCGTCGTCCTCGTTGAGCAGCTTGATGCCTATCCACAGCAGCAACAGGCCGCCGATCAGCTTCAGGAAAGGCAGCTCCAGCATGGTCACGGCGAACGCGATCAACGCAATGCGGATCGCGATGGCGCCGATGGTGCCCCAGACGATGCCCTTCATGCGCAGCTCGGCCGGCAGGTTGCGACAGGCCAGCGCGATCACGATGGCGTTGTCGCCGCCCAGCAGGATGTCGATCAGGATGATCTGACCGACCGCGATCCAGTTCAGGTTTACCAGAAATTCCATTCACTTCCTTTGCTGAAGATTTTGCTGTGCGACGGCGCCCTGTGGATAAGATGCGCTCGTTGCGATAGTCGGTGATTTTCGCCGATCAGCCCCCTTTTGCCTATCCGGCCGCGTTCGACGCGGTCGCCGGTCGCGATCATCGCGCACCAGCGCCGAAAAACACATGGGGAGCCGAAGCTCCCCATATGAGTCTGGCGGTGACCACCCCAAGGCGCCAGGCGCTCCGGGACGACCACCATGACAGCACTGATTACAGCATGGCCTTCAGCAGACGCGCCATTTCGGACGGGTTGCGTGTGGCCTTGATGCCGCACTCTTCCATGATCGCCAGCTTGGCTTCGGCAGTGTCGGCACCGCCCGAGATCAGCGCGCCGGCGTGGCCCATGCGCTTGCCCGGAGGCGCGGTGACGCCAGCGATGAAGCCAACCACCGGCTTCTTCATGTTGTCACGCACCCAGTACGACGCGTTGGCTTCGTCGGGACCACCGATTTCACCGATCATGATGACGGCATCGGTGTCCGGATCGTCGTTGAATGCCTTCATGATGTCGATGTGCTTCAGACCGTTGATCGGGTCGCCGCCGATACCGACTGCGGACGATTGGCCAAGGCCCAGAGCGGTCAGCTGGCCGACGGCTTCATAGGTCAGGGTGCCCGAGCGCGACACCACGCCGATACGGCCCTTCTTGTGGATGTGACCCGGCATGATGCCGATCTTGATTTCGTCAGGGGTGATCAGGCCTGGGCAGTTCGGGCCCAGCAGCTTGGTCTTGGAGCCGGCCTTGGCCATGCGGTCCTTCAGGGCCAGCATGTCACGCACGGGGATGCCTTCGGTGATGCAGATGGCCAGGTCCAGATCGGCTTCGACAGCTTCCCAGATGGCAGCAGCGGCGCCGGCGGGCGGCACGTAGATCACGGAAACGGTCGCGCCGGTGGCCTTCTTGGCTTCGGTCACGTTGGCATAGATGGGGATGCCTTCGAAGTCTTCACCGGCCTTCTTCGGGTTCACGCCAGCGACGAAGGCGTTCTTGCCGTTCGCGTACTCACGGCACAAACGGGTGTGGAATTGGCCGGTCTTGCCAGTGATGCCTTGCGTGATGACCTTGGTGTCTTTGTTGATGAGGATCGACATTTTTCTTCCTTGTCTGTGATGCCTGCGCTTCGTGCGGCCGGGATGCGTCTTGTCGCATCGTGCGCGGCCGCCACCGCGCAAACTTGCATGTATGAGTTCTTACTTGCCCGCAGCCGCAGCCACGACCGCCTTCGCAGCCTCTTCCATCGAATCGGCCGAGATGATCGGCAGACCGGAATCGGCCAACAGCTTCTTGCCCAGGTCTTCGTTGGTGCCCTTCATGCGGACCACCAGAGGCACCTTCAGCGAAACCGCCTTGGATGCGGCGATCACGCCTTCGGCGATCACGTCACAGCGCATGATGCCGCCGAAGATGTTGACCAGGATGGCCTTCAGTTCGGGGTTCTTCAGCATGATCTTGAAGGCTTCGGTGACCTTCTCGGTGGTAGCGCCGCCGCCCACGTCCAGGAAGTTGGCCGGCTCGCCGCCGAACAGCTTGATGGTGTCCATGGTGGCCATGGCCAGACCGGCGCCGTTGACCAGGCAGCCGATGTTGCCGTCCAGCGAGATGTAGGCCAGGTCGAACTTGGAGGCTTCGACTTCAGCCGGATCTTCTTCGTCCAGGTCGCGGTAGGCGACGATTTCCGGGTGACGGAACAGGGCGTTGGAGTCGAAGTTGAACTTGGCGTCCAGGGCGATGACCTTGCCGTCGCCGGTCAGGATCAGCGGGTTGATTTCAGCCAGGGAAGCGTCGGTTTCCCAGTAAGCCTTGTACAGGCCTTGCAGGTTCTTGCGCGCTTCGGGGATCGATGCTGCGGGCACGCCGATCTTGGCGGCCACGTCGTCAGCGTCGGCATCGGTCAGGCCGGTGACCGGATCGATGATGACGTTGTGGATTTTTTCCGGGTTGCTGTGGGCAACTTCTTCGATGTCCATGCCGCCTTCGCTGGATGCCATCAGCACGACCTTCTGGCTCACGCGGTCGGTCACCAGGGAAACGTACAGTTCCTTCTTGATGTCGGCGCCTTCTTCGATCAGCAGGCGGCGAACCTTCTGGCCTTCAGGACCGGTCTGGTGCGTGACCAGCTGCATACCCATGATCTGGTTGGCGTATTCCTTGACCTGCTCGATGGACTTGGCCACCTTCACGCCGCCGCCCTTGCCGCGACCGCCGGCATGGATCTGTGCCTTCACGACCCACACCGAGCCGCCCAGGCTCTTGGCTGCCGCTTCGACTTCGTCGACGGACATGCAAGGAACGCCGCGCGGGACGGTTACGCCGAACTGGCGCAGGATTTCTTTACCCTGATACTCATGGATTTTCATGGGAGCTTCCCTTTAGACACTAAATGAATAAAACTTGCCGGATTGAAATTCTGCCGACGGCGCAATGCCGACGGACGAGAAAGCAGACCGCAACCCGCAGGCGGGTGTCGCATCCGTCGCCGGATGGGAACTGGCGCAGGCATGAGCTGCGCGGGTTGCGAAAGAATTCTTAGAATTAGGCATGTGCATGCCGTCTGCATGAGTTGGTCTGATATTCGTGTCCCGCCGGACGGCCGACGGGATCCGCATTATCCGCCTTCACTGCTGTCGTGAGCCTTACATCGATGCGCCGTTGGAAAAAACCGGCAACAAACGCATCTCCTCAAGCTCCCGCGCCGCAGCAAAAACTTCCGAATTCTAGCACAGGCCGGTGAGGCTGAGCGCCGGTAGCGCTAACATTGCCGATAAAGACCGGATCGGGCTTTCACGGGCATTTTGAACTTGCGGAGAGATACAGGCGCGGCGCGTGCGGCGGCGCCATCGTGACTCAGAGGGCGCCGTCCTCGTCATCGAGCCAGGCCGTGTTGAAGGCCTCGCGGATGCTGCGATGGGAAAAACCGCGCTGCTGCAGGAAGCGCATCTGCCTGGCGCGCGTCTCGGCATCGGCCGGCGGTTCGGCGAACTTGCGCCGCAACACCTGGGCCGCGCGCTCGCCCTCGCCTTGCGCCAGATCGGCCTTGAGCTCGGCCAGGGCCTCGCCCTCGATCCCATGGCCATGCAGCTCGGACAGGATGCGGTTGTTGCCGTAGCGCGCGGCGCGACGGTTCACCAGCGATTCGGAGAAACGCTCTTCGGAGAGAAAACGGGATTGTTCCAGCCAGTTGAGCAGGGCGTCGATGTCATCGCCCTCTTGCGCGTAAGGGGTGAGCTTACGCGCAAGTTCCAGGCGACTATGCTCACGTGAAGAGAGATATTTGAGCGCCCGTGCTTTCAGGCTGATCGGCGGTCTTGGCATGACGTTCGACTACACGGGGTAGGACGGGATTTCGATAAAGCGGGACCGCAGGCCACCGGACAACATATCGGCGATTGCGGCAACTACGTCCGTTGCGGACTTCGGCGCTGAGACCGAGCTTGCCTCCACAGCGGCTTGACACGACCGGAACGCCGGCGAAGGTCAGGCTTCCCTCGCCGATGCTCCGGCTTGACCGGCCCCGGATATGAATACGGATGCGGAGCCGGCGCAATCAGGTCCATGCATCGCGCTCTTCACGATGCATCGGCGCAGATCAGGAAGCTTCGACCTTGGCTTCGCCGCCGGCCAGCTCAGGCACGCCCAGCGCGATGCGGACCTTGTTCTCGATCTCGCGCGCCAGCTCCGGGCGTTCCTTCAGGAAGTTGCGCGCATTGTCCTTGCCCTGGCCGATCTTGTCGCCGTTGTAGCTGTACCAGGCGCCGGACTTCTCGACCACCTTGTGCTCCGAACCCAGGTCCAGGATCTCGCCTTCGCGCGAGGTGCCTTCTCCATACAGGATGTCGAAGTGCGCTTCGCGGAACGGCGGGGCAACCTTGTTCTTGACGACCTTGACGCGGGTTTCGCTGCCGATGACTTCGTCGCCGGACTTGATCGAGCCGGTGCGGCGGATGTCCAGGCGCACGGAGGCGTAGAACTTCAGCGCGTTGCCGCCGGTGGTGGTTTCCGGGTTGCCGAACATGACGCCGATCTTCATCCGGATCTGGTTGATGAAGATGACGGTGGTGTTGGTGCGGTTGATGCTGCCGGTCAGCTTGCGCAGCGCCTGCGACATCAGGCGGGCCTGCAGGCCGGGCAGCGAGTCGCCCATGTCGCCTTCGATTTCGGCCTTGGGGGTCAGCGCCGCCACCGAGTCGACCACGATCAGGTCGACCGCGCCGGAGCGCACCAGGGCGTCGGTAATTTCAAGCGCCTGTTCGCCGGTGTCCGGCTGCGAAATCAGCAGGTCGTTCAGGTTCACGCCCAGCTTCTGGGCATAGGTGACATCCAGCGCATGCTCGGCGTCGATGAAGGCGCAGGTGCCGCCCAGTTTTTGCATTTCGGCAATGGCTTGCAGCGTCAGGGTGGTCTTGCCCGACGATTCCGGGCCGTAGATCTCGACGACGCGGCCGCGCGGCAGGCCGCCGACGCCCAGTGCGATATCCAGGCCGAGGGAACCGGTCGAGACGACCTGGATCTCCTCTGCGATGATGCCGTCTTCCATGCGCATCACGGAGCCCTTGCCAAACTGCTTTTCAATCTGCGCCAACGCGGCGGCCAGCGCCTTGCCCTTTTCAGAGGTGTTCGCAGCTTTTTTGTCGTCCATAAATCTCTCTCGGCAAAAGGTCGTGAAGAAGTGTACTTACAGGAAATGATTGCTTGGATGCATCGGATCGGTTTTTCCGCTTCGCGAAACGGGCACCAATGAAGCGACACTGTATAAAAAAACAGTGATCCGTGCAAGCGTTTTCGAAATTCCCGCTGAAGGGCTCAATTATAAGAGAGCCGCCGGAGCACAGAGGCGTGGTTGCAACGGTATTGATGCACGACGGGCCAAAAACCGGCACACTCGCGCTTTGCCTAGAAATACGTGCGTTTTCCGTCCCTATATTTGCTAGGGGCCGATGCCGTTTTGATATACATTTCAGGCTAGCAATATAACGAGATAAAGACTGTTTTATAGACTGTAGTCATGAGTTTAGTCCCCTTTAGCCATATCAGCGCCCTGCGCTGCCTGATCATCGACGACATGCCGACGATGCGCCAGAACATCCGGATGCACCTCGGCCAGCTCGGCGTGACCAAGGTGGATCAGGCCGCCACGCCTGACGAATCGATCCGTTTCGTGCAGGCGGGGAGCTATGACCTCATCATCTGCGACTACAACCTGAACAAGGAAAGCAACGGCCAGCAGCTGCTGGAGTTCTTCCGCACCCAGAACATGCTTTCGCCGACCTCGATGTTCATCATGGTCACCGCCGAAAGCGGCTACAACCTGGTGGCCAGCGCCGCCGAGTTCCAGCCCGACGCCTACATGCTCAAGCCGCTGACGGCCAGCCGCATCGCCGAGCGCGTGGATCGCCTGCTGGAGAAGCAGCACGCCATGCTGCCGGTGACCGAGAAGATGAAGCGCAAGGACTTCGCCGGCGCCATCATCGAATGCGACAACGTGCTCAAGTCGGCGCCGAAGTGGATCGTCGAGATCATGAAGACCAAGGGCACGCTGCTGATCGAGCAGCGCCGCATCGACGAGGCGCGCGAGGTCTATACCCAGGCGCTGGCCATGCGCGACGACCTGGTCTGGGCCAAGGTCGGCCTGGCCCGCTGCAACATCGTCGCCGGACAGCTGGACGACGCGCGCACCATCGTCGAAGACGTGCTGGCGCAGAACAAGCAGTTCATCGCCGCCTACGACCTGTTGGCGCAGATCGACGAGGCCCAGGGCAACCAGGAAGGCGCGCTGGCCGCGCTGACCATGTCGTCGGAAATCATTCCCTCGGCGCGCCGCAGCCGCCTGGTGGGCGAAGTGGCCTACCGCAGCGGCCACCTCGACCAGGCGCGCGAAGCCTACGACAAGGTGCTCAAGCACACCAAGGGTTCGCTCACCGCGCAACCCACCGACCTGCTGTCGCTGGCCCAGGTCCACGTCGACAGCGGCGATCCGGACCAGGCCCTGCGCCTGCTGGAAAGTGCGCCGCGCCGCTACGAAGAATCCAAGATGTTCGCCTCGGCCCAGGCCGCGGTGCAGGCGCAGGCCTACGTGCAGCTGGGCGACACCATCTCGGCGCAACAGGCGTTCGAGACCGCGCGCCAGGCCGCCGGCAAGGACATCTCCGAAGTCGCCACGCTGGCGCTGGCCAAGGCGGCGTTCTCGATGGGCAAGGATGAGGAAGGCGCCAAGCTGATCGCCGACGCCATCAAGTCCGACCACGAAAACAAAACGCTGCAGATGCTGGCGCGCAAGGTCCTGGCCGACACCGGCAAGACGGCGCTGGCCGAGGAGCTGATCGACGGCGCGGTCAAGCATTGCATGAGCATCATCGCCGAGGCCAACGCGCTCATGCGCAGCGCCAAACCCGACGAATCCCTGGCCAAGCTGGAAGAGGCGCTCAACAGCATGCCCGAGAATACCGGCGTGCTGCTGGCATCGGCCCAGCTGCACCTGTTGTGGATGAGCCAGCGCGGCTGGAACGACGAGTACGTCAAGCGGGTACGGCGCTACCTCGCCACCCTGGACCGCCTGATTCCGGGCAATGACCGTGTCGCCAAGATGCACAAGTTCTTGCGCGACACCCTGAGCAAAGTTGCCCCGAAGAGCTGACCATGGATCCGAAGCTAGCCGCGATCATCATTCACGACATCAAGAACTCCCTGGGCGTGCTGGAGGGCGAGTTGCGTCGCCTGTCCGACGATGTGCCGCGCGCGCAGCAGGCGCATGTCACCTGCCTGGCGCTGCAGGAAAAGCTGATCGCTTTCCTGACCCTCTACAAGGCCGATTCGCAGGGCCTGCGCGCGCAGGTCGATGCGGTGTCGCCGCTGGACTTCCTCGACTCGCTGCTGCGTGAGCATGCCGTGGGCCGCAACGGCAGCAGCATCGAGGTGAAGGTCGACGAAACCAATATGCCGCTGATCGGCTTCTTCGACGAGCACCTGGTGGCGCTGGCGCTGGAAGCCGCGCTGCAGAACGCCAGCCGCTTCGCGCGCACGCGCATCGAGCTCGGCTGCCACAAGAATCCCGACGGCGGCGTGATCTTCACCGTGCGCGACGACGGCCCCGGCATCGGCACGCACGAAGAAAAGCCCTCGACCGGCCTGGGCATGGACCTGTGCAACGCCATCGCCACCGCCCATAACAAGGAAAACCAGCAGGGCGAGGCGCGCCTGTCCAACCATCCGGACGGCGGCGCGCTGTTCGAACTCTGCCTGCCTTGATCCTTCCGGCTTGCGCAACCGTCGCCGCGACGGGCATGCGCAAAGCGCATATCCAAGCTTGAAAATAGTCGTTCTGCCGCACCGCGTTCGTCCTTAGAGTGTTTGTCTGCATCGCAGACTCCCGACACAACAAGAACGGACCCCATGGAACGCAGACACTTCCTCCGCCTCGGCCCGGCCGCGCTCGGCGCCGCCATGCTGGGCGCCGCGCCGCTGCTGGCGCGCGCCGCGCAAGCTCCCAAGACCATCCGGCTGGACTACGCCTATTACTCGCCGCCCAGCCTGGTGCTGCGCAAGTTCGGCTGGCTGGAGGAAGACCTGAAGGCCCAGGGCACCGAGGTCAAATGGGTGCTCAGCCAGGGCAGCAACCGCGCGCTCGAATACCTCAACAGCGACAGCGTGGACTTCGGCAGCACCGCCGGACTGGCCGCCCTGCTGGCGCGCGCCAACGGCAATCCGATCAAGGCGGTGTACGTGTATTCGCGCCCGGAATGGACCGCGCTGGCGGTGGCCAAGGACTCGCCGATCCGATCCGTGCGCGAGCTCAAGGGCAAGAAAGTCGCCGCCACCAAGGGCACCGATCCTTATCTCTTCCTGCTGCGCGCGCTGCACGAGAACGGCCTGAAGAAGAGCGACGTCGAGATCGTCCACCTGCAACATCCTGACGGCCGCGCCGCGCTCGAACAAGGCCGCGTCGACGCTTGGGCCGGACTCGATCCGCACCTGGCCGCCAGCGAACTCGAAGCCGGCTCGCGCCTGATCTACCGCAACGTGAACTTCAACACCTATGGCTTCCTCAACGTCAGCGACACCTTCGCCGCGCGCCATCCGGAGCAGGTAAAGCGCGTGATCGCCGCCTACGAAAAGGCGCGCGCGTGGATCGCCGCGCATCCGGAAGAGACGGTCAAGCTGCTGGCGGAAGAGTCAAAGCTCTCGCCCGAGGTGGCGCGCCTGCAGCTCAAGCGCAATGACTTCTCGCATCCGCAGATCGGCCGCGAGCACATCGACGCGCTGCGCGCCGCCGCGCCCATCCTGACCGAGGAAGACCTGGTCAAGAGCGGCACCGACCTGCCCCGCACCATCAACGCGCTGATCGATCCCTCCTACGCGCAGGGCGTGGTGAAGGCCTGAGGCGATGAGCGACACCGGATCCGGCAGCCTGCCTGCGCCGGCGGGAGCGCGACCCGGCGCTGCCGCCGCCAGGGCCAACGCCAACACCACGGCAGCCAGGCCGGCTCGCCGCGGATGGCCATTCGACCACGGCTATCGCCCCGGCCGCTTCACCGGCTGGCTCCTGCCGGTTGCCGTGCTGCTGTTGTCGGAAGCCGGCGCGCGCCTGGACATCATCCCGGCGCGCCTGTTGCCGCCGCCCAGCGAACTGGCGCAGACGCTGTGGTCGCTCGCGGTCCGCGGCGAGTTGCTGCCGCATATCTGGGCAAGCCTGGCGCGCGTGGTCGCCGGCTTTGCGATCGGCAGCGCGCTGGCGATCGCGCTGGGCCTGCTGGTCGGCATCAGCCGGCGCGCCGAAGCACTGCTGGAGCCCAGCTTCCAGGCGCTGCGCGCCATTCCCAGCCTGGCCTGGATCCCCTTGCTGCTGCTGTGGCTGGGCATCGATGAGACGCCCAAGATCGTACTGATTGCCATCGGCGCCTTCTTCCCGGTCTACCTGAACCTGGTGGCGGGCATCCGCGACATCGATGTCAAGCTGATCGAAGTCGGCACCAGCTCGGGCCTGGACACGACTGAACTGATACGCCACATCCTGCTGCCGGCATCGCTGCCCTACCTGTTCGCCGGATTGCGCGGCGGGCTCAGCCTGGCCTGGATGTTCCTGGTCGCGGCCGAGCTGATCGCAGCCACCCGCGGCGTCGGCTACCTGCTCTCCGACGGGCGCGAAAGCAGCCGGCCCGACCTGGTGCTGGCCGCCATCCTGATCCTGGCGCTGCTGGGCAAATTGAGCGACAGCCTGCTGCGGCTGCTGGAACAACGCTGCCTGCGCTGGCGCGATGCGCATCGTCCCGCCTCCCCAAAATCCTGACGACTTTACTTCTCTCCACCATGAGCCAGTCCAAGCATCCCGACCTGATCCGCCGCCGCCTGCTGCAAGCGGGCGCCGCCTTTGCCGCAAGCGCGCTGGCGCCTTCGCTGCATGCGCAGGGCAGCGGCCGTGCGATCCGCATCGGCTACCAGAAATCCTCGACCCTGCTGACCATCATCAAGGCCAATGGCGTGCTGGAAAAGCAGCTGGGTTCCGGCGCCCGGATCAGCTGGCATGAGTTCTCCAGCGGCTTGCCGCTGCTCGAAGCGCTCAATGTCGGCGGCGTCGATCTCAGCGCCGACGTGGCCGATACCGTGCCGGTGTTCGCCCAGGCCGCCGGCGCGAAACTGACCTACCTGGCGCAGGAGTCGCCGTCGCCGTCGGCGCAGGCCATCATCGTCCGTGCCGACTCGCCGATCCGCAGCGTGGCCGAACTCAAGCGCAAGAAGATCGCCGTGACCAAGGCCGCCGGCGTGCACTACCTGCTGATCGCCACGCTGGAAAAGGCCGGCCTGAAGTTCAGCGACGTCGACGCCGCCTACCTGTCGCCGGCCGATGGGCGCGCCGCCTTCGAACGCGGCAGCGTGGACGCCTGGGTGACCTGGGATCCCTTCCTCTCGGGCGTGCAGCGCCAGTCGCAGGTGCGCGTGCTGTCGGACGGTCGCGGCATCGCCGACTATCAACGCTATTACCTGGCGTCGACGCCGTTTGCCGACGCCAATCCGGATGTGCTGCGCATCGTCTTCGGCGAGTTGCAGAAGACCGGCCTGTGGGTCAAGCAGCACCCGAAGGACGCGGCCGCCTTCCTTGCGCCGCTGTGGGGCCTGGATGCGGACACCGTCGAGCTCGCCAACAGCCGCCGCAGCTATGAAGTGCGCGCCGTGAAGCTGGACGCGCTGGGCGAACAGCAGCGCATCGCCGACGCCTTCTTCTCCGCCGGATTGCTGCCGAAGAAGGTGAACACCGCCGATGTGTCGATCTGGAAACCGGCAAGGCTGGGCTGAGGCATGGACGGACTCGACAAGATCACGCTGGTGCTGCTGGTACTGCTGGTGGCGGTCGCCCTGTTGTTTCCGCTGTCATCGCGCCGCGGCGATGAGCGTGAGCGCGAGCATGGCGCTGCGACCGGCGACGAGAAGAAGCGCAGCTAATGCGCTGTGGATAAGTTAACCGCGAGGAAGCAAGCAAAAGCGCCGCAACTGCGGCGCTTTTTTCATCGTGACCAGATTGGCCGATGTCCAGACGGGATCAGACGAGCGTGGCCGTTACCGAAATGTCGGCATTGAGCACCTTGGAGACCGGGCAACCGGACTTGGCCGCCGCCACCGCTTCGTTGAATTTCTGTTCGTCGCGGTCTTCCAGCTCGACCTTGACCGCCAGCTGGATGGTGGTGATCGCAAAACCCGGATCGGATTTTTCCAGCGTCAGCGTGGCTTCGGTATCGATGCGCTTGGGGCCGAGGCCGGCCTTGTCCAGCCGCGCCGACAGGTCCATCGAGAAGCAGCCCGCGTGGGCGGCCGCGATCAGCTCTTCAGGATTGGTGCCCACGCCGTCCTCGAAACGGGTGGAAAAGGAATATTGCGTTGAAGACAGCGTCTTGCTCTCGGTGGTGAGCGCGCCCTTGCCTTCCTTCAGGTTACCGTTCCATACCGCCGATGCCTTGCGTTTCATAGCAGTCTCCTTGACTCGATGTTTGAACGGGCGCGGCGGCAACTCTCCGGCAATCTGCCGGAGGGCACATGCATCCAGGCGCAGCATACGCACGCCGGCATCCGCGCCGCACGCGCAGAGATTCAATGATGCGTCGGCCGAGCAAGCGCGACGATAGGACAACGGCGTTGGTATGCGTAGGACTTCAGGCCAGGCGATGATGCATCCGGCATTCGGCACGCACCATGCAGCCGGTAGCGGGGAAAGAGAACGGAAGAGGAAGACGCCGCGAACGCAGCAAGGGAAGAAACGATACTTCAGGCGTGGAATGCAGATAAAAAAACCGCCGGCAGAGCCGGCGGTAAAACGGACTGGCGACGCTCATCCACTAACCGCCGCCTTCCGCGCCAAACTTTTACTGATGCATGAGCTTGCTCACGCCGAAACCGGATCCAGTTGCTGGATACCCGCCAACACCCAGCCGCCTTGGCCGGCGGCCGGCTTGGACAGGTTCCAGATCTCGGCGAACTGTGCCGGCGATGCGTTCTGCTCTTCCTTGATGAAGCCGAAGAACTTCACGCTGGCCACATAATCGTTGCCCACGGTTTCCACGCCCAGCACTTCCGCGTCCAGCGACACGACGTCGGTCTGGTTGGCCGCGGCGCCGCGCTCCTGGATCTGCAGGCGCAGCTCGGCGAACATTTCCGGCGTGGTGAATTCGCGGATGTCGTTGATGTCAGCCTTGTCCCAAGCCGCTTGCAGGCGGATGAAATAGGTCTTGGCATTGCGCACGAAACCGACGGTATCGAAGCCGGCCGGAACGCCGTAGGCCTGAACCGGTTCAGCGTTGCCGAAGCCGCCACCGAAACCGCCTTGCGGAGCGGCCGGAGGTTGCGCCGGCTCGAGCAGCGAACCGATCTTGGGCGTGGCGTTGACGTCATGCGCCTGGTCGCCATTGCTGCCGGCGCCGGCCCACGCCGGACGCGCCGACGAGGCTTCCGACTTGCGACGGATCATGCGGTAGATGAACATCGCGGCCATGGCGATCAGCGCGACCATCAGGATGGTGCTGATCATGCTGGCCATGGCGCCGCCCAGACCGAAGTGCGAGAGCAGCGCGCCCAGGCCCAGGCCCAGCAATGCGCCGCCCAGGATGCCCTTCCACGGGCTGGGCTTGGGTGCGGCAGCCGGAGCCGCTGCCGGCGCGGCCGGTTTGGCGGCTGCAGCCTGGTTCTGCTGCATCGGCGCCGGGCTTTGCGCCTGGCGGCCGGCGGCCGAAGACTGTTTGCCGATCGAGCCGCCGCCGCCAAGACGCTTGGCTTCGACAGTCGATATGCCAACAGACAGCGTCATCACCGCCACTATCAGCGCGACAAATGCTTTTTTCATGCTATCTCCTAGATGGAATCTGATGTGATGCGGTCACATCGGCCGTGTTGTCTTGAATGCTTGTATTACCGGGCTGGCGCCGGACGAAGCCGGCAGACTGGCGTCGCGTACGGACATGCGCCTGCTGTCGCACGACGCGAAGCCACGTATCAATCAGGAGCGGTTCAGCGGGCGCAGCAAGTCATGTCGCGCAAGGCGACAGATCAGGCCCGGGGAGGACGGCCGGCGAGCGGCAGGAACGGAGGCTGGCTGGCGGCATCGCTGCGAAGAGCGGGCGCCGGGCGCGAGGTTTCCGGCAGGATTGCCAGGGATTGGGTCAGCACAGGTTCGTCGCCGATACCTGCGTGGGTAGAGAAATCTTCGCCGCTGTCGGCGTAGTTGTTGCTGTCCTCGTCGGACGAGCCCTTGTCGGCGACGGCGCCGTGCTGCTGTTCGTCAGCGGCGGCGTGATCGGCCACGGCGACGGTCTTGGCGACCAGATGCTTGACGGCAACGCTGGCCTCGACCTGGGCCGGCGCCGAGAAATCGGTTGCGGCGACCGAGCTGGCGTACGTCAGCACCGCTGCAAATACTTGCACCGGGAGCAGACAGATCAGCAACAGGACCCACAAACGTTTCATCAGATTTTCCAGCAAGGGATGCGAGAAATTATAACAACAAAAATTGCGCCTACAACAAGCGGCACAGAGGAAAAATTAACTATGGCAATAGTATGGGATCGAAAAAGCGCTCTTCAAGTGCCTCGCCGCGATTGTTACATTTAAGTTTGCGATGATCCCACACCGCCGCCTTCCCCAAGGCGATCCTCATCAAGTTTCGGGCGGAAATCGCCGCAATGGCCAAAGCCCTTGATCGGATTGCGAGCTTATCTTCAAACAATCGCCAGCCTTATTTGCATTGACGATTGAATTAGTAGATTATGCGTGAAAATACCACAATAATTCCATAACACGAGACAAATCAGACGAGATCCTCTCTGATCGATTTCTATGCGCATCCTCCTTGCTGAAGACGACAGCGTACTGGCCGACGGATTGACGCGCTCGCTGCGCCATTCCGGCTACGCTGCAGATTGCGTCAAGAACGGCGTGGAAGCCGACTCGGCGCTGTCGACCCAGGACTTCGACCTGCTGATCCTCGACCTGGGCCTGCCCAAGATGTCCGGCCTGGAAGTGCTGCGCCGCCTGCGCGCCCGCAACTCGCGCCTGCCGGTCCTGATCCTGACGGCGGCCGACTCGGTCGAGCAGCGCGTGCAGGGACTGGATCTCGGCGCCGACGACTACATGGCCAAGCCCTTCGCGCTGTCCGAGCTGGAAGCGCGGGTGCGCGCCCTGACCCGGCGCGGCGCCGGCGGCGGGCCGACGGTGATCAAGCACGGCCCGCTCTCCTATGACCAGGTCGGCCGCATCGCCTACATCGGCGAACAGATGCTGGAGCTGTCGGCGCGGGAGCTGGGGCTTCTGGAAGTATTATTGCAACGCACGGGGCGGCTGGTGTCCAAGGAACAGCTGGTCGACCATCTGTGCGAATGGGGAGAGGAAGTCAGCAACAATGCCATCGAGGTCTATGTCCATCGCCTGCGCAAGAAAATCGAAGTCGGCGGCGTACGCATCGCCACCGTGCGGGGGCTCGGATATTGCCTGGAAAAACTCCCCGAAGCCGGCAGTCCCGCCGTCCCCGCCGCCAGCAGCGCAGCCTGATGCAATGAAGACGGCCGGCGCGCTCCGGCCGCATTTTCCCTTCACGAATTTTTCTTCGCCTCTCGCGGCGCGGCCTCATGTCGCCGCGTGATCCTTCCGCCGCCGTGCCCGATCAGGGCGCCGACGCGCAGGCCGCCGCGCCGTCGCGCAAGAAGCGCCGCGCCGCCATCGCCACCCAGCCGGTGGAGCGCATCCAGCGCTCGCTGTTCGGCGAAATCCTGGACTGGATGCTGGCGCCGCTGCTGCTGCTGTGGCCGATGAGCATCGCCATCACTTACCTGATCGCGCAATCGATCGCCAACCAGCCGTTCGACCGCGCGCTGGAAGACAGCGTCACGGTGCTCGCGCAGCAGGTGTCGGAAGTCAACGGCAAGGTCGTGGCGCGCCTGCCGGTCTCGGCGCGCGACCTGCTGCGCGCGGACGACATCGACAATATCTACTACAAGGTCAGCGGCCCCACCGGCGAATACGTCGAAGGCGACGTCGACATGCCGCAGCCGCCGCCCGATGACGACCGCAGCAACATCGGCACGGTGCAGTTCCGCAACGACATCCTGCACGGCAGCGACGTGCGCATCGCCTACGTGCAGGTCGACCTGCGCCGCAGCGCCGCCCAGCGCGCCGCCTCGCATGAGCCGCGGCTGGCCACGGTGCAGGTGGGCGAGACGCTGGAAAAGCGCGCCCAGCTCGCCAACGAAATCATCAAGGGCGTGATCCTGCCACAGTTCATCATCCTGCCGGTGGCGCTGGCGCTGGTGTGGTTCGCGCTCTCGCGGGGCCTGTCGCCGCTGTCCGAATTGCAGCAGCGCATCCGCGCGCGCCGCCCGGACGACCTCTCGCCGATCGACTCCGGCCAGGTGCCCGAAGAAATCTCGCCGCTGGTGCGTTCGCTCAACGACATGCTGGCGCGCCTGTCGCAGACCATCGCCATCCAGAAGCGCTTCATCGCCGATGCCGCGCACCAGATGAAGACGCCGCTGGCCGGCATGCGCATGCAGTCCGAACTGGCCTTGCGCCAGGACGACCAGGTCGACGTGCGGCGCTCGCTGGAGCAACTGGCCAAGAGTTCGGAAACCGCCACGCGGCTGGTCAACCAGCTGCTGTCGCTGGCGCGCGCGGAGAACCAGCAGTCGCAGGCCGGCGGCATGGCCCCGGTGGAACTCAACGAGCTGGCGCGCACCGTGGTGCAGGACTGGGTGCCGATGTCCTTCACCCAGCGCATCGACCTCGGCTTCGAACAGCCGGGCCATCCCATCATGATCACCGGCAACGCCGTCATGCTGCGCGAGCTGCTCTCCAACCTGCTCGACAACGCGCTGCACTACACGCCGCACGACGGCAGCGGCAGCGTGACGGTGCGCGCGCGCACCGACGAGGGCGGCGGCCTGGCGATCCTGGAAGTGGAAGACACCGGGCCCGGCATCCCGCCGTCGGAACGCGGTCACGTCTTCGAACGCTTCTACCGCATCCTCGGCACGCCCAGCACCGGCAGCGGCCTGGGACTGGCCATCGTGCGCGAGATCGCACAGCAGCACGACGCGCTGGTGGAGATTTCCAACAACCCGCGCAGCGGCGACCCGAAGTATCCGGGCAGCCTGTTTCGCGTCAGCTTCCGGCTGATGCCGCGCACGCCCTTCTTCGACGACATAGGCTGAGATGGAACAAGGCTATTCCTCCCCCGCCGCCGGCGACGCCGGCAACCACTGGAGCAAGACCCGGCGCATGACCGCCGTGCTGCTCGCGGTGTGGTTCCTGGCCACGTTCTTCGTCATCTTCTTCGCGCGCGAGCTGGACCGGGTACACCTGTTCGGCTGGCCGGTTTCCTTCTACATGGCGGCGCAGGGCATGATGCTGATCTACCTGGCCATCGTGGTGATTTACATGCGGCGCATGAAGCGCATCGAACAACAGGCACATGGCGAGCAGGGGCATGGAGAGTAACAAGGAATTCTTCTGGCGGCTGACCCGCTACTACTCGCTGTACACGGTCGGCTTCATCGCCTTCCTGTGCGTGCTGGCCATCCTCGAACACGAGGGCATGCCGCGCTCGTGGATCGGTTATCTGTTCCTGTTCGTCACCATCGGCCTGTACGCTGCCATCGGCGTGGTCTGCCGCACCTCCGACGTGCCCGAATACTACGTCGCCGGGCGCCGCGTGCCGCCGCTGTTCAACGGCATGGCCACCGCCGCCGACTGGATCTCCGCCGCCACCTTCATCAGCCTGGCCGGCGGCCTCTACCTGCAAGGCTTCGACGGCCTGGCCTACATCCTCGGCTGGACCGGCGGCTATGTGCTGGTGGCGCTGCTGATCGCGCCTTACCTGCGCAAGTTCGGGCAATACACCATCGCCGACTTCCTGGCCGCGCGCTATCCCGGCAAGCGCGGCGGCAACCTCATCCGCATCCTGGCGGTGGCGGCCACCATCCTGATCTCCTTCACCTATGTGGTGGCGCAGATCTACGGCGTGGGGCTGATCACCTCGCGCTTCACCGGCATCGACTTCTCCATCGGCATCTTCCTGGGTCTTGCCAGCATCCTGGTGTGCTCGTTCCTGGGCGGCATGCGCGCCATCACCTGGACCCAGGTGGCGCAGTACATCATCATCCTGTTCGCCTACCTGATCCCGGTGGTCTGGCTCTCGGCCAAGCACACCACGGTGCCGGTGCCGCCGGTGGCTTACGGCGCGGTGCTGCCCAAGCTCAACGCGATCGAGCGCAAGCTGGAGAGCGATCCCAAGGAACAGGAGATCCGCAAGATCTTCCAGGAGCGCGCCGACGACTACGAACGCAAGCTGAAGAACCTGCCGCATTCCTGGGAAGAAGGCCGGGTCGAAGCGCAGCATCACATCGACGACGTGAAGCGCAACACCCGCGCCTCGCTGGCCGAGATCAAGGCCGCCAGCCGCGCGCTGTCGTCCTATCCGAAGAGCCCGGAAGAAGCCGAGCGGCGCTGGAGCGATGCGCGCGCGGCCAACCTGCTGCGCGCCCAGGCACCGATCTCGCAGACCGAGCCCTTCCCCGGGCGCGACAAGGACAGCTCCGACATCAAGCGCAACAACTTCCTGGCGCTGGTGTTTTGCCTGATGCTGGGCACCGCCGCGCTGCCGCACATCCTGATGCGCTACTACACCACGCCCACGGTCTCGGCGGCGCGCAAGTCGGTGTTCTGGACACTGTTCTTCATCATGCTGATCTACCTCACGGTGCCGGCGCTGACGGTGCTGGTGAAGTACGACATCTGCACCTCGCTGGTGGGCAGCAGCTACACCCACCTGCCGGACTGGGTCTACTACTGGGCCAACATCGACAAGGTCAATCCGCTGGTCAGCATCAGCGACATGAACAAGGACGGCCTGGTGCAGCTGGGCGAGATCTCGCTGGACGGTGACATCATCGTGCTGGCCATGCCCGAGATCGCCGGCCTGCCCTACTTCGTCTCCGGCCTGGTCGCCGCCGGCGGCCTGGCCGCGGCGCTGTCGACCGCCGACGGCCTGTTGCTGACGATCTCCAACGCGCTGTCGCACGACATCTACTACAAGGTGGTCGACCCCAGCGCCTCGACGCAAAAGCGCGTCACCATCTCCAAGCTGCTGCTGCTGGTGGTGGCGCTGCTGGCGGCCTACGCCGCCTCGCTCAAGCCCGGCGACATCCTCTCGATGGTCGGCGCCGCGTTTTCGCTGGCCGGCTCGACGCTGTTCCCGGCGCTGGTGCTGGGCGTGTTCTGGAAGCGCGCCAACCAGGCCGGGGCGGTCGCCGGCATCGTCTGCGGCTTCCTGATGTGCGTGTACTACATGCTGCACACCAACCCCACCTTCGGCGGCAACGCCGCCGCGCAGTGGTTCCACATCGCGCCGATCTCGGCCGGCGTGTTCGGCGTGCCGGTGGGCATCGCCGCCATGGTCATCGTCAGCCTGCTCACCCCGCCGCCGGACGAAGCGACGGTCGCGCTGATCGACCACATCCGCACGCCTTGATCGTCTTGCAACAATCCCGGCGCGGCCGTTCTTTCCCCATGGGAATAACGAGGTAAAAGCCCGGCTTATCCCGGCAGCACTGCTGGCTGCCTTGCCTAGAATTGCTCCCACATGGGGTTGTTGCCGGACCTGCGCGCTTGGCAAAGCGACATCAGAGATCTCCTGATGCCGACGCGCCGGGTGGGCGCGTATGCTGGTCCGGCCAAAGATAATCTGACGGGGAAACCAGCCGGCATCCCCGTTGTCACAACCGGATTTCGCGCCTGCGACGCGCGGGACCAGAACCGGGATCACCCGGTCGTCTTCACATCGGCGCCAAACCGATGCATCTGCCGCCTGCCCGGCGCGGGGCGGCGCGTCGTCCTCATCCACAGCATCGATCCACCGCCCGGCGCAGCTGCGCCGGCGCACATTCATTTAGGGGAATGACATGCTGTTCAAGAACATGAAAGTCGGCGCCAAACTCGGCCTGGGCTTCGGCCTGGTGCTGCTGCTGCTGGCCGCGATCACCGCCATCGGCATCGCCCGCATGGTGCAGATCAACCAGCAGGTTGAAAACATCGTCAGCATCAACAACGTCGAGATCCGCGCCGTCATGGGGATGCGCGCCGCGATCTTCGAACAGTCCATCGCGGTGCGCAACGTCGCGCTGATGAGCGATCGCGCCGCCATCGACCGCGAGCTCGAGGGCCTGATGAAGCAGGACCAAAGCTACAAGGCCGCGCAGGCCAAGCTGCAGGAGATGTTCGGGCTGGACCAGCAGACCACCAGCCGCGAGAAGACGCTGCTGGCGGCGGCGACCGAGCAGTCCGCGGCCGCCAGCGCGATGTTTGCGCGGGCGGTGGAGCTGAGCAAGCAGGGCGAGGACGCGGAACTGAAGCGCTTCATCACCGACGAGATCGGGCCGCGCCAGATCCAGCGCCGCACCACGCTTGCCGAACTGGCGACGCTGGAAGACGAATCCAACCAGCAGGCGGGAACCCACGCACGGGAAGTGTTTGAAAGCGCGCGCCTGCAGATGCTGGTCATCGGCGGCCTGGCGCTGCTGATCGGGCTGGCGGCGTCGTGGCTGATCGCGCGCAACCTATTGCGCCAGCTGGGCGGCGAGCCGGCCTACGCGGCCGATATCGCGCAGAAGATCGCCGTGGGCGACCTGACCGTGGAGGTCGACGTGGCCGACAAGGACCAGAGCAGCATGCTGTTCGCCATGAAGCAGATGCGCGACGCGCTGACCCGCATCGTGGCGCAGGTGCGCCACGGCACCGACACCATCGCCACCGCTTCGAGCCAGATCGCCACCGGCAATCTCGACCTCTCCTCGCGCACCGAACAGCAGGCCAGTTCGCTGGAAGAGACCGCATCGTCGATGGAAGAGCTGACCTCCACCGTGAAGCAGAATGCCGACAACGCGCGCCAGGCCAACCAGCTGGCCAGCTCGGCCTCCAGCGTCGCCTCCGAAGGCGGGCACGTGGTGCAGCAGGTGGTGGATACGATGGGCTCCATCAACGAATCCTCGCGCAAGATCGTCGACATCATCGGCGTCATCGACGGCATCGCCTTCCAGACCAACATCCTGGCGCTGAACGCCGCGGTCGAGGCGGCGCGCGCCGGCGAACAGGGTCGCGGCTTCGCCGTGGTGGCGTCCGAGGTGCGCACGCTGGCGCAGCGTTCGGCGGCGGCCGCCAAGGAGATCAAGGTACTGATCGACGATTCGGTGGCCAAGGTCGACACCGGCAGCAAGCTGGTGGCGCAGGCCGGCGGCACCATGGAGCAGGTGGTGCAGAGCGTGCAGCAGGTGACCGATATCGTGTCCGAAATTTCGGCCTCCAGCCGCGAGCAGAGCGAAGGCATCGAACAGATCAACCAGGCTGTGGTGCAGATGGACCAGGTCACGCAGCAGAACGCGGCACTGGTGGAAGAAGCCGCGGCCGCGGCGCAGTCGCTGCAGGACCAGGCCAGCACGCTGCAGCAGATCGTCAGCATCTTCCGCATCGACGGTTCGCAGCTGGCGCCTGCGCCGCGCATGGCGCCCCTCACTGCCCGCCATGCGACGGCGCCGGCTGCGATGGCGGCTCCGGTCCGGCGCGCGCCGGAGCTGCAACGCCCGGCACTATCCCCCAGGACTGAACCGCCTCGTGCCCGGGTGGCGGCGGGAGAGGACGACTGGGAGCAATTCTGAACACGTCGCTGCCCGATATCCATTGAGAGAAATCGTCTTTCTTCGATGGCACCGCGTGGGAATTGTGGCCAATCTCAGCGGCGCCGCCTTCGATGTAGCGGATGCGCGGCCGGCGCGGCCGCAATCCGCTTGCGCTGTTCGAACAATGCCAGCACTCTCTCGACGAGCATCGAAAAATGGGGAAATATCATCCGGCCAGCGCAAGGAATTCGCATTCCAATGGACAGCAGCGGCAAGCGCCGCTCATAGAGAAAATCGACACGGTCCGAGAGGATCCGCAGCAGTTCGCGGCCCTCGAGAAATGGTTGCGAACACAGGGAACCGCCAGGTCGATTCCCCAAAATATCGACAGTAGAAAACGCCTGCTCGTGGCCCTCCTGTACGGCCAGGCGGCGCTCGGATGCTATTCGGCGCCGGCGCGGCTGAAGACGCAGAACGAACGACTGGCTGACGAGCTCACCAGACTCGACGAAGATTTTGCACAAAGAGAGGCAAGGGATGAAGGCCGGTATCGCCGCGCCGAGCGATTCCAGCAAACTTCCCCTGCGCCTGGGCAGCAGGAAACAAACAGTCCGCAAACAGTCCCCCCCGAGCCTGCCTCCAATGATGGAGCTACACCACGTCGAAGCACCCAATATCCTCAAGCTACGCCGCCGTCCGGTATTGAAGATGAACGGCGACGCTTATCGTTTCCAGTGGCATCTTCGACCTGGAAAATACTCGATCATCTGCTTGAGAAAAGAACAACGTCTAACGATTCTGAAGACTATTCCGGAAATGCATTCCCCTTTCCCGGCGCAGCTGCCGCAGATGTTGAAGCGGGGAATTCCCTTTTAGGGGGCAGGAGACATGAGCCTGAATCGCCGACCGTATTGCGCAACACGCTCATCGGCACAGGGATCATCGGCCTTTCTGGGTTCGCCACGTATCTCGGGTACAAGGGCGGCAATCTGCTCGACTCTCTCCTGAGGCCTACCGAAGATGCTCCGCAGGACAGCCTGACCGAAAACAACAACAGTCCCGGTGATCATGAAACCCTGCCCACACCAGACTCACAACGCCAACAGCCGCAGGAAAAAGGCATCGGACGATCGGTCGCCTATAAGTTCCTGACCAACGCAGAGCAAGCTCAGTTGAGCTCGCATATTGCAAGTTATGTCGCAACCCAAAAGAAGGTAGGGACGCTTGATCCCTCATTCACGGTTGACGCCGATCTCCTGACGGCCGTACTACGCTCCCGGCTGCTGGTCGAAACCGGTTTGACCCAAAGCGCCCTCGATTCCACCTGGCGCCCTGTCATCATCGAGGTGCGAAACCTACGTCAGGTCGTATCAAGTCTCGAGGCTCTCTTCACTTCCGCGAACGAACATCTTCCATCGCGCCCTTCCCTGATACGCGCCGCATTGCAATATGAGAACGGGTCGCCCGAGGATTACAAACGAATGAAGACAATCGCGCTGCAACTGGATACGCAACCAGCTGAACGGGCGGAAGAGCAGCGCGCAAAAAACTGGTATCTCGGGAAGGGATATCCCACGTTGGATGAAGAATCCTGGCAAGCGGCATTCAAGACGGCAAAACTGAACGACGTCAAAAACTGGATCAGAATTTCCGAGATGGCGCAATCTGCAGATCAAAAGGCGGCGTTCTATCGCGCGCTGGCGCAATACATCGAGATCAACCGCCATCCGATGCGCGAAAATCTGGAAAAACTCGTCCCGATTCTCTTGGATGCATACTCGCAACTATTCGCTATCCATACTGAAAAAAGCCAGTTGAGCTACGCGACGCTGGCAGATCGCTGTATTGACGAAGCTGCCGATTTCCTCCAAAGCGAACGCTTCGGCAATGTCACCGCTGATGCATGGGAACGCGCCCTCGATTTCTACCTCGACCCTAACGCTCCGACGGCTCCGTCCGATATCCTCGACATTGCAGAGAAGGCCCTCCAATTTCATCTCGACGACATAGCGGCCGCCGAGCAAACTACAAGCGCCGAACAAACAAATCCCCCTCCTGAATCCACATCGGGTGAGCTGAGTTGGAGGATGCACAACCTGGCACAGACGATGGAGTATGGGCCGCTGGCCGAAAGCTTCGTAAAAGATTTCCCTCTCCAGACATCCGAAGGGACGGACCGACGTTTTCTCCAGATCATCGATACCATCACCCAACGGGCTACTCCTGCCTATCGCGACATCTCGCGCGACGCCTGGGATGAGGGAGTGCTCAGAAATTCCCATCTCAGAACATCCGGGAGGGTTCCCGAAGTCATTCCCTTCATCTCGCAACTCTCAGAGGAGTCGAAAGATGAATATCCGGAAGTCACAAAAACAAAAATAGATACTTCGCTTCGAATCAAGCCACTGGAAGAATATACGTGGAAAGAGACCTTGGACAATCTGTCAAAAGCGCTCAAAAACCCGGGGCGCGAAGCTGCTACATTCATTTGTCTTCTGACGGATGCGTCTGAAGAAACAACGGCTCGCGCCCGGGAACTGGGGGACTGGTTCTCGACATTGAGCAAAACGATCGCGCGTTTTCACCCTTTGTCCATACCGCTCACCGCCCTGGAAAATTTTGTCGATTATGCCAATCGCCTCGCGCACGACAGGCCGATCGACACGCCTGCGCTGGAAAATCTCGCCGATGATGCCGCAAATCTGTGGAGCCTTCTCCGCCCCACTGTGATGAATCACCCTTCTGTGAAAGGGGACCCAAAATTGCAGAAGGAGCTCGGTGAGGGGCCGCCGAGAATTCGGACAACAAGGCCGCAAGTCCGTCCCGCAGCCGCTGAATCTTCCGCCGCGCCAAAACCTGCTGGAGAGGCTCCGGACGACTTTGATCTGTCGCGCTGGTTGAACGTTTTTTCTCAAGATATTCCTGTCACCCCTCCGAATGAATGGAGCAGCAGCATCGACCTGAATGGGAAGACTCCCGACGCCCAAGGAATGTTCAGCGTCGAGAATAAGTACTATGTAATGACGAATGACGCGACCTATCGGGTCGAATTTGATTCACGGTTGAACGCTTGGATGATCATCCGCCCTGACGGAATGAGCAGCAAGTTGTATTCCGTTCGCTATGCAGGCAGCGGCCGCTGGCGTTCCGGTCTGGCGGGACTGCGTGGTGGAGGCAACGACGGCGGCCTCAGGATCATTCCTGAAGACAGGCAAACGGACTACAACGGCCATATCAGAACCGTCACCTTCTGGGAAAAAACCAAGATCCTCATCGCCAGGGCAACTGGAATCCACTTGAAGCCACAGAAGTTTGATACCGCCAGTGCGACTTTCAAGCCGACCAATGATCTCGAGTGCATTCAGGTGAGCTCGACGGATCTCAGCGACCTTGAGGCGCAAGTGAGGTATATGCAGGATCTGGAGAGCCTGGAAGAAACAGTGTCGCATTATCAAAAACTGTATCGATATCTCAAGACGGTCATTGAAATTTCTCCCGATGGAAAAACTACACGCAAGAATCTCTACAGCAATATGGAAACCGGAGAACAGGTTTCCAACTACATTCTGGAAAATGGTCTTGAAAACGAAGACCTGACCCGAGGAAATGAATTCCATTACTTCGCGGCAATCGACAAATCCGAGCAAGGCCTTGCGGGCAACGATCAGACGAGTGCGCTCAATACGCGACCGTTGCGAACGAAAGCCGTCATGATGATCAAGACACGCAATCTCACTCATAAGGGCCGCAGCAGCAACGAGAAAGAGTTTGTGGCGGATGTCTCCGCTGTCGTCGCGCATCCCTTTACTCAGCTTGACGACAGCGACTTCCGCTACCTGCAAGAAGAAATCGGTAAGCTGCAACGCATCTTCGCGAACAGGAAATCCAATCCAGGAAAAATGATCCATCTGGAATCTGTGCTCTTCAGGAGCAATATCAATCAGGTGGCATTTGAAAATTTCCTTCACGAGTTCCCGGATATAGGTGGAAACAGTGAACGTATCAAAGGATTTTCGGAATATATGACATCGGAGGCAATGATCGCTTTACTGCCAAGATGGGACAAAAAAACAGTAATGGAGGCCACTCCGATCAATCCACGTACCATCAGTGTAGTAAGGAGCCAAGGCTTCAAGATCAACCTGTCGGCGGCGAAACAAGTGAAGGAAACCGGCTTGTATCAAATCTACAATCAAGAATTCGCAAAGATTGGCAACAAGGTTTACGAAGTGAAGAAGAAAGCCGGAACGGATCAATATGAAGCGATCTTCCCGCACGTCCTCTTCAGGCCAAGAAGAGACGTGTTTCGTGATGCATCGGGAGTCTGGAAGTTTGGACGGCGATCCGCCGCCGAGGAATCCATGCCCGGCCCTTCGCGTCCCAGGGCGAGCCGATCAATCACCGATATCACAACCGATAGAAGCACGACGACCGCGACATATTCCATGATCACTCCTCGTCCCCTGCCTGATACGCTGTACATGAGCAGCTCCGTTTCTCCGGAACAGGTCAAATTGCAAGGAGGCTTCAGCACCCCGGCGTCGGCATCGACTGGCTACGATCATGAAGCGAACCAACTCACGGCGGATGCCAGAAACGCCGTCATTGACCAGCAGTTCAAACAAGAACAGGCCGACGCCAAAGAGGTACTGGACGTACGGTGGAAGGCCATGATGGCGCTCGGCCGTCGGATAGCCGCCATGACAACGGGCGACGAGAAAGACGAATGGCTCGAAAAGTGGCAAGAAGAGGTCAACGCACTGCCCGAGGCTATTTCCGAACATGTGGAGAAGGTGCCTACGTTCTGGGATCCGTTTCAGATTCACATCGAACGTCTGCTCAAAAAGACGACATGGGCCCCGGGCGATCCACTTCCGTCATATTCAGGCGGCAATCCGTTCATCATGCTCAGTTCGTCATACGACAAAGAAATGCGGTTCTGGTACACCCCTGTCTATCGAAGCAATGGCTTTATCTTTTCCATTGCACCGGATGAAAACGTCATTGACGTCAAGTCCACCCTCGGACAAAGCAATATTCATCGGAACGAACGGGACTGGGCCGTTCGGGAATTCATCCCATGGAACCGCATAACCGGATGGTTCGATCAGGCAGGCACTTTCACCGCCAACCCCGACTACGTCGGACGGGAAAACGGTTGACCATATTGCCTCGCCTCCGCTCGGGGCTAAACGGCAAACACCAGACCGCCGATCTCGTCTTTGGGCATCACCGTCACCGCCACCTGCATGCTCTGCTGCCCGCCGCCGATCAGCACCCCGCGCAGAGGTGACACGTCGAGGAAATCGCGGCCCCAGCCCAGCGTGATGTGACTGGTGTCGGCAAAGATGCCGTTGGTGGGATCGGCGTCGATCCAGACGCCCTCTTCGCCCTCGCGTCCCGGGCAATACACCGACACCCAGGCGTGCGAGGCGTCGGCGCCGATCAGGCGCGGTTGTCCCGGCGGCGGCTCGGTCAGCAGGTAGCCGCTGACGTAGCGCGCGGCCAGGCCGATCGAACGCAGGCAGGAGAGCATCAGGTGCGCGAAATCCTGGCATACGCCGCGGCGGTTGACGAAGACCTCCGTCACCGGCGTCGACACCGTAGTGGCGGCCGGATCGAAGGAGAACTCGTCGTGGATGCGCAGCATCAGCGCGCGCACGCCCTCCACCACCGATAGACCGGGACGGAAGCAGTCGGCCGCGTAGCGGATGAACTCGCGCTTGATGCGCACATGCGAGGACTCGAACAAGAAATTGGAGGCGTCCAGCATGCCGGGCTGCATCGACTGTCCGCCGTGGTAGGACTGCTGCATGACGGCCTCGTCCCACGACAGCGCGTCTTGCGGCAGGCTGCGCGAAGTCAGCTCCACCCATGAGTCGGCATGCACGTCCAGGCTGGTGTGGTCGGTATCCAGCGAGAAGCCCTTGATGACGTTGCCGAAATTGTCCTCGTAGCTGCGCACCAGTTGCGGCGCCGGCTGGATGTTGACGCTGTGCGAGATGCAGTGCTGCCACGGCAGCTCGCGCGGCGTCAGGTGCAGCATCTGGTGCGACAGCCGCACCGGCAGCGAATACTGGTAGGTGGTCTGGTGGCGGATCTGGTAGACCAGGCGCTGCGGCTGCGTTGCGGCGATGTCGCCGGCTTGATCGTCTTGCGCCATCTCAGACCCCCTGGCTGACCGGCGCGGTCAGCGGTGTGAAGTAATGGCGCGACAGGTCGTCGGAGAGCATGTAGCCGCCGCTGACGGCGTCGCGCATGAGCTGCGCCAGGCGCGCATTGGCCTCGGCCGCGGAGGCGGAACCGTGCGCGAAATCGGCCAGGTTCATGGCCTCCAGCTGCTGCGCCAGGTGCGAAGGAATGGTCATGCTGAGCAGGCCGAGCTGCTGGGCGATGTCGGCCAGGTATTGCTGCAGCATGCGGAACTGGTAAGCCATGCCGTGCGGATTGCTGACGTCGAAGATCAGCAGGTGCAGCACCGGCAGCCACTCCGGCGTGCGACGGTAGCGCACGCGGTAGGTGACGATGCTGCTGGCCGCTTCCAGCAGCCAGGAAAGCGCCGCCGTCTGCCGCTGCGGCGGCAGGCGCAGGAAGTTGTCGAACAGCGCGGCCATGTTGGCCATGCGTTCGATGTGGCGCCCCACCATCAGGAATTGCCAGCCGGCGTCGCGCGTCATGTCGTCCAGCGCGTGGCCCGCCAGCCCGGAGCAGGCGTCGATCACGTTGCTGAGCACATGCTGGGCCGCGGCCGGGGTATTGATACGCTCCTGCACCATGGCCGGCATCTTGTTGAGCGCGTGCCAGTTGTCCAGCGACAGATGTTCGCGCACCTGGTAGGCGGCGTTGGCCAATTGGCGCAGCTGGGCGGCGACGCTGACGGCCGCCGACGGATCCACCACCGCCGCCTGCAGGCTTTGCTGCAGGCCGGTGATGGTCGGGCGCGGATCGGACTTGGGCATCTGCACGCCCAGCTGGCTGCAGATCCAGGAGACGCTGCCCAGCATGCCGCGGCTTTCGCTCTGGCCGTCCATGGTGTATTGCAGCGTGGTGCGCAACAGGCGCGAGAGATTCTTCACGCGCTCGGAGTAGCGTCCCATCCAGAACAGGTTTTCGCCGGAATGCGAAGAGACGTCGACCGTGCTGCGGATCAGCGTGCCGGCCGCGGTGCCGACGCCGGCGGCGTCATCCGCAGGCTGGTCGCCGCCGGCGGGTTCGCCTTCGCGCAGCACCCACACGTCCTTGGTGGTGCCGCCCTGCTGCATCGACACCACGTCGCGGCGCTGGCGCGAAGCCACCCGGGTCAGGCCGCCCGGCATTACCTGGTAGCCGCCCTCGCCGTCGGCCACCGCGAACACGCGCAGGCTGATGGTGCGGTTCATCAGGCGATAGTCGCCGCTGCGCGACATCACCGGCGCCTGCGACAGGCGCACCCACTCCTGCGAGGCGTAGGCGTGCGGCTGCAGCTGCAGGCTCTCCACCAGGCGGCGGCGCGCCGCGCCCGTGACGGTATGGCCGAACACCGGCTGCATGCGCATCGAAGAAAACGCCGGCACGATCACCAGGTCGTCGAAGTGCTCCAGCGTGTAGTCCAGCGCGGGCTTCTCGCCGCACCACCAGGACGCCACCGAAGGCAGCATCAGCGGTTCGCCGAACAGGCGCTCGCTGATGGCCGGCAGGAAGCCGTGCAACGCGGTCGACTCAAGCACGCCGCTGCCCAGTGAATTGGCCACCAGCACGTTGCCCAGGCGCGCCGCCTGGGTCAGGCCCGGCACGCCCAGCGCGGAGTCGGCGCGCAGCTCCAGCGGATCGCAGTAGTCGTCGTCCATCCGGCGCAGGATGGCGTGCACGCGGCGCAAGCCGTTCAGGGTCTTCAGGAACACCTGGTCGCCGCGCACCGTGAGGTCCACCCCCTCGACCAGCGGGAAACCCAGCGTGTGCGCCAGGAAGGCATGTTCGGAATAGGTTTCGTTGTAGGGGCCGGGCGTGAGCAGCACGATCAGCGGCACCTCGCCGTTGGCCGGCGCCAGCCGCGTGAGCGTGGCGCGCAGCGTGTGGAAGTAGCCGTGCGGCGACTCCACGTGCATGTCGCGCAGCGCCTCGGGCATGGCGCGCGCCATGATCTGCCTGTTCTGCAGCGCGTAGCCGGTGCCGGACGGGCCTTGCGTGCGGTCCGACACCACCCACCAGGTGCCGTCGGCGGAGCGCGCCAGGTCGATCGCGTAGGCATGCAGGTGAACGCCGCCCGGCGGCTTCAGGCCGTGGCAGGGCATCAGGTAGCCGTGCTGCCCGAACACCAGCGCCGGCGGCAGCAGGCCCGCGCTGATCAGGGTCTGCTCGCCGTAGATATCGGCCAGCAAGGCGTTCATCAGGCGGGCGCGCTGCGCCACCGCCTGCGAGAGGAACTTCCATTCGTCGTCGGCGACGATGTGCGGCAGCAGGTCCAGCTCCCATGGGCGATTGGCGCCCTTGGGGTCGGCATAGACGTTGTAGGTGACGCCGTCGGAGGCAATGGCTTCGCGCACTTCGCTGGCGCGGCGGCGCAGCATCTCCGGCGAGAGGTTTTCAAGCTGGTCGATCAGCGTTCGCCAATGCGGCCGCAGGCGGCCGTCGGCCTGCAGCATCTCGTCGTAACGATCGCCGCTGACCGGATAGCTTTCCAGTAAACGCTGGTGCATAAATGAGGCGGAGCGGGCGCGTCGCTGGCTGGTCCGGCGCAGTCGGTCTACACCGGCGAACCGGCTGATGTGGACGGAAGGACCGGCGCGGCAAAAAGGCCGCGCCCGGATGAGTTAGAAGTAGCGTAAGTCTAACGTAAAAGGAAACTCGATAGACGCCCGCGACGGCTTGACATCGAACTTTCCCGGCGTGTGGTTGAGGCGGAAATAGCGCGCCAGGCGGCGGCTTTCCGCCTCGAAGGCATTGACCGGGAAGGTCTCGTAGTTGCGTCCGCCCGGATGCACGACGTGGTACTGGCAACCGCCCAGGCTGCGGCCGTTCCAGGTGTCCACCAGGTCGAAGGTCAGCGGCGAATCCACCGGGATGGTGGGATGCAGCGCCGATGGCGGCTGCCAGGCGCGGTAACGGATGCCGGCGACGAACTGGCCGACGGTCCCGGTCGGCTGCAGCGGCACTGGCACGCCGTTGCAGGTCAGCACGTAGCGCTCGGAAGCCATGCCCGAGACCTTCACCTGCAGGCGCTCCAGCGACGAGTCCACATAGCGCGCGGTGCCGCCGGCGCCGCTCTCCTCGCCCAGCACGTGCCAGGGTTCCAGCGCGGTGCGCAGTTCGATCTCCATGCCCTTGACGGCATAGTCGCCGATCTTGGGGCAGCGGAACTCCATGTGCGGCGCGAACCACTCGGCCTTCATCGGATAGCCGGCCTCGTTCATGTCGTCGATGACATCGCGGAAATCCTGCTCGATGAAATGCGGCAGCAGGAAACGGTCGTGCAGTTCCGTGCCCCAGCGCACCAGCCGCGCCGGCTTGTACGGCGTTTTCCAGAAGCGCGCCACCAGGCCGCGCAGCAGCAACTGCTGGGTCAGGCTCATGCGCGCATGCGGCGGCATTTCGAAGGCGCGCAGCTCCAGCAGGCCCAGGCGGCCGGTGGCGCTGTCGGGCGAATACATCTTGTCGATGCAGAACTCGGCGCGGTGCGTGTTGCCGGTGACGTCGATGAGCAGGTTGCGCAACAGGCGGTCCACCAGCCAGGGCGGGCAGTCGCCGCGGGCCACCTGCTTGTCCATCTCGGTGAAGGCCAGCTCGATCTCGACCGTCGAGTCGTTGCGCGCCTCGTCGATGCGCGGCGCCTGCGAGGTCGGGCCGATGAACATGCCCGAGAACAGGTAGGACAGCGACGGATGGTTGTGCCAGTACGAGATCAGGCTGCGCAACAGGTCGGGCCGGCGCAGGAAGGGCGAATCGCCGGTGGTGATGCCGCCCAGCACCATGTGGTTGCCGCCGCCGGTGCCGGAATGGTGGCCGTCGAGCATGAACTTCTCGGTGGTCAGGCGCGAGGCGCGCGCGGCGTCGTACAGGTGGGTGGTCTGCTCGACCAGCTCGCCCCAGTTGTTGGCCGGCTGGATGTTGACTTCGATCACGCCGGGGTCGGGCGTGACGCTGAACTTGCGCAGGCGCGGATCGTTGGGCGGCTCGTAGCCTTCCAGCAGGACCGGCTGCTTGAGCTCTTCGGCCACGGCCTCGATGGCCGCGACCAGTTCCAGGTAGTGCTCCAGCTGCGCCAGCGGCGGCATGAACAGGTAGAACACGCCATTGCGCACTTCCGCCGACAGCGCCGTGCGGGTGATCCAGTTGGCGGATTCGAAGGCGCCCGGCGCCGGCTGCGCCGGCGCTGCGGAGGCGGCGTTGCCGGCCGCGGAAACAGCGGCCCGCGCGACGGCCGGCCCGGCGGGCGGCATGCCCGGACGCAGCCCCGGCTCCTGCGGGCCGCCGGACTGGCGACGGATCTCGCTGGCGCCCGGCAGCGGACGGAACAGCTGCGAAGGATCGGCCGGATGCACGGCCGGATATTCGCTGCCGCTTACCCAGGGCAGCGAATCCAGCGGCAGGCGATAGCCCAGCGGCGAATCGCCCGGGTAGAGATAGCAGCGCTCGCTGCGCAGGAACCAGGCGCCGCTCTGCCAGCCGCGGCCGTCGACACGGCGCGCCAGCGGCAGCACATGGCCGACCGCGCTTTGCAGCCCCTGGGTGAAGACGCGCATCAGGCGCTCGCGCTCCTGCTTGTCGTCCACACGCGAGTCGAACGGATCGACGTTGCCGGGCAGCCGGCGCTCGCGCCACATGTAGTAGAACACGTCTTCATAGGCCGGGAAGACGTTCTTGCCGTCCACCTGCAGGCGTTGCGCCACGCGGTGCAGGAAGTGGCTGGTGACGATCTTGTCGGTCACGTTGGGCCGGGTCTCGTCGCCGATCAGGGCCGGGTTCAGCCAGATCGGTTCGCCGTCGCGCCGCCAGTAGCAGTTCAGCGCCCAGCGCGGCAGCTGTTCGCCCGGATACCACTTGCCCTGGCCGAAGTGCGGCAGGCCCTGCGCGGCGTAGTTGTCGCGCATGCGGTGGTAGAGCTCGGCCGCCAGCGGTTTCTTGGTCGGGCCCATGGCGGCGGTGTTCCACTCGGGCTCGTCGGGATGATCCAGCGCGACGAAGGTCGGCTCGCCGCCCATGGTCAGGCGCACGTCGTTGGCCGCCAGGTCGACGTCGATGGCGTGGCCCAGCGCCTCGATCTCGCTCCATTGCTCTTCGGTGTAGGGCTTGGTCACGCGCGGCGCTTCCCAGATGCGCTTGACGCTCATCAGGTGCTCGAACTCGACCTCGCAGGGATCGACCAGGCCCGACACCGGCGCGGCCGACGCCGGCTCGGGCGTGCACGACAGCGGGATATGCCCTTCGCCGGCGAACAGGCCCGAGGTCGGGTCGAGCCCGATCCAGCCGGCGCCGGGCAGGTAGACCTCGCACCAGGCGTGCAGGTCGGTGAAGTCGGCTTCCGGACCGGAGGGGCCGTCCAGCGATTTCTGGTCGGCGGTCAGCTGGATCAGGTAGCCGGAGACGAAGCGCGCGGCCAGCCCGAGGTGGCGCATCAGCTGCACCAGCAACCAGGAAGAATCGCGGCAGGAGCCGGATTTCAGCTCAAGCGTCTGCTCCGGCGTCTGCACGCCGGGCTCCATGCGGATGGTGTAGTCGATGTGGTTGGCCAGGCGCTGGTTGAGGTCGACCAGGAAGTTGGCGCTGCCCATCTTCTCGCGCGGAATGCCGTCGAGGAATTTCTTGAACAGCGGCGACAGCGGCAACTTCTGCCGATAAGGCAGAAGTTCGTTTTTCAGCTCATCTGCGTAATCGAACGGGAATTGTTCGGCATAAGGTTCGAGGAAAAAGTCGAAAGGATTGATGACCGACATCTCGGCCACCAGGTCGACCTCGATCTTGAATTCGGTGGTCTTTTCCGGGAATACCAGGCGCGCCAGGTAGTTGGCTTCGGGATCCTGCTGCCAGTTGATGAAATGCGGCTCGGGCAGGATGCGCAGCGAATAGCTCAGGATGCGGGTGCGGCTGTGGGGGGCCGGGCGCAGGCGAACCACTTGCGGTCCCAGGTTGATGGCACGGTCATACTTGTACGAAGTGACATGGTTCAACGCCACGTGAATTGACATGTAGATCCTTTACGACGAGCAAATGGTTGAAGTGCTGACTGCCTTGTCGGACATACCTGCTCCGCTGCCGGGACTCCGGCCCGGCCGGAGAGACAGTCATACCGGATTATTCTTACCGCCTCGTTACCCGTTCCCTGCGGCGGCGGCCGTGACCGCGCGCCTACCTGTGGTGCATATTAATGAAATCCCGCAGGCGCGGATAGATTTCGTTCTCCCAGCGGCGACCGTTGAACACGCCGTAGTGCCCCACCGCCGTCTGAACATGGTGCAGCCGCATGTAGGGCCGGATGCCGCTGCACATTTCCTGTGCAGCGACGGTCTGGCCGACGGCGCAGATGTCGTCCTTCTCCCCTTCGATGGTAAACAGCGCGGTGCGCCTGATGACTTGCGGCTTGACCTCGCGCCCGTGGTATTGCAGCTTGCCCAGCGGCAGCGCATGCTCCTGGAAGACGGTGCGCACGGTTTCCAGGTAAAACTCCGCGGGCAGATCCGACATGGCGAAGTACTCTTCATAGAAGGTCTTGATCTGCAAGGCTTTTTCGTCTTCGCCGTCGATCAGGTGATGGTAGAGGTTGCGGAAGGCGTCGACATGGCGGTTCAGGTTCATGTTCATGAACGCAGCCAGCTGCATGAACCCGGGATAGACGCGCCGTCCGGCGCCCTGGTGGCGGCCGGGCACGGTGCCGATCATGTTCTTTTCGAACCACTCGATGGGCTTGCTCTTGGCCAGCGCGTTGACGGTGGTGGGATTGACGCGGGTGTCGAGCGGCCCGGCCATGAGCGTCATGGTGCGCGGCTGGGCGTCATTGCCGTCCTCGGCCATGACCGCCGCCGCCGTGAGCGCCGCCACGGTCGGCTGGCAGACGGCCAGCAGGTGCGCGCCCGGACCGAGCACGCCCAGAAAGGAGATGACGTGGGAAACGTATTCATCCAGGCCGAACTTGCCGTGCTCCAGCGAAATGTCGCGCGCGTTGTGCCAGTCGGTGATGTAGACGTCGTGATGGCGCAGCAGGGTCTTGACGGTGCCGCGCAGCAAGGTGGCGAAGTGGCCGGACATCGGCGCCACCACCAGCACCCTGGGCTGGCCTTCGGATGTTTCCTTGCGAAAACGCAGCAGGCTGCAAAAAGGCGTGGTCGCCACCACTTCCTCATGCACCGCAATCGTGCGTCCGCCGTCCTCGACGGTCCCGATCTCGAAATCCGGCCGGGCGTGGGTCAGCTGGGTGCGCGCAAAAACCTCGCAGGCCGAGGCCAGCTTGCGCATGAAGGGGTTGGCCGGCAAACCCGGCCATTCGTACCCGAAGACGGGCGCCATCATCCTGGCGGATGCCCGCAGCGGGTCGGTGGCGTCGGCGTAATTCTGGTAGAGCTGATAGGTATTGATCATGAGGACGCCGCCCTTTTCGTTCTGTCTCTTTTGTCTGATCGCTCGCCTTGGGTGCGATGCAATATGCATGCCACGGAAGACGCGCGGCAGGCGCGGCTTTGGCCGCAATACGGCCAATCCGTCGCCGCGTCTTTTTGTCGACGCCGGCGACCGACAAAGCGATGGGCTGGCACGCGCTTTGCAAGCGCATATCGCAGGCGATTGCATATTGACCGCCCTCTTCCCTCCCGAATGAGCAGACGCGGGAGGAAAGCCGTGACGATGCCGTGGTTCGCCTTTGCCGGCGCGCGACGGCGACGTGCTCAAAGTCAACATCCGCAAGAAAACAGATAAGGGACTGACATGCCTAAGACGACTTTGCGCATCACCAGCAAGAACTACTCCTCATGGTCCCTGCGCGGCTGGCTGCTGGCCAAGTTCGCGGGCCTGTCCTTCGAGGAAGACATCGTGCCGCCGGACGACCCGACAGCGCGCGCGGAGATCCTGCTGTTGTCTTCCTCCATCCTGGTGCCCAGCCTCAAACATGGCGACGTGCTGGTGTGGGACACGCTGGCCATTGCCGAATACCTCAACGAAATCCGCCCGTCGGCCAAGCTGCTCCCGGCCGACCAGGCGGCGCGCGCGCACTGCCGGTCGGTGTGCGGTGAAATGCACTCCGGCTTTTCCGCCCTGCGCGCGGCGCTGCCGATGAACCTCAAGGGCCACTTCCCCAACTTCAAGGTGTGGTCGCGCGCCGAGGCCGACATCCACCGCATCACCACCATCTGGAAGGAATGCCTGGCCAAGTACGGCGGCCCGTTCCTGTTCGGCGAGCAGCGCACCATGGCCGACGCGATGTATGCGCCGGTGGTGACGCGCTTCATGACCTACGACGTCAAGCTCGATCCGATCTGCACCGCGTACGGCAAGCGCATCATGGCCATGCCCGAGATGCAGCAATGGATCACGGCGGCCAGGAAGGAGCCGGAAGACATTGATGAGCTGGACGTAGAGTTTTAGAACGTATCGGGCTTGTCTTTCAGCGATGCGTTCGGGCGCGGCCGGCGGCCGCGTCTTTTGTCGCAGTCCAATGCGGGACGCCGCAGAAAGGATGGTCGTGATGAACACCGTAGCTGAAAGCGCATTGACGAAGAACACGTTCTCGCATGTAGGCGAGGGCGAAACGCCCTGGGAATCCGGCGGCCTGCGCGACTTCTTCCTGTACCGCGACCTCGGCATCGCCGCGGCCACGGGCGGACAGGTGGTGGCGCAACTGGTGAAGGCCAACATGCCGCCCGAGGAAGGCACCGGCTGGCACCGGCACGAAGCCAGCTTCCACATCGTCATCATGTTGAAGGGCTGGGCGCGCTTCATGTACGAAGACCAGGTGACGCTGGTGAAGGCCGGCGACTGCGTGCACCAGCGCCCGGGCATCGTGCATTTCCTGTTCGACTATTCGCCGGACATGGAATATCTGGAGATCGTCAGCCCGGCCGATTTCACGACCATCGACATGCCGGCGCCGTGCGCGGTACCGGCGCCGACACCCTGGAGCTGAGCCGGAGCCGACAAGCGTTCCGGCGCGATTTCCCGCCTCGCCGGCGGGATGCGCGCCGGGGTTTTCAACATCGCCGCAAACAGAGAAAAAGACTGCAAGATCGGATCAAAATCATGAAAATTTCCACTGTCCAAAACCATATCGCTCTGATAGTCTTATTCCGCGCACCCTAGCAAGCACGCGCATTTGCAGCAGATCTCCACGCCTCATTTGTCGTCAAATTCAACCTAGAAAAGTTCCTGCCCACTACAGGAAAACGAATCAAATTTATGGCACATTTTTTCGATGAGATGTATTCGGGAAGCGCTGCAAGCGACAACCCGCAAGTGCGCCAGCACTACGCCGAATTCGCCAGCTGGCTGGCGTCGCAATCGGCGGAAACCATCGCCCGCAAACGTGCCGAGTCCGACCTGATCTTCCGCCGCGTCGGCATCACCTTCGCGGTCTACGGCAACGATGCGGGCACCGAGCGCCTGATCCCCTTCGACATCATCCCGCGCATCATCCACAAGGCCGAATGGGCCAAGCTGGAAGCCGGCCTGGTGCAGCGCGTCAGAACGCTCAACATGTTCATCCACGACATCTACCACGAGCAGAAGATCGTCAAGGCCGGCATCATCCCGGCCGAGCAGATCTTCAAGAACGCCCAGTACCGCCGCGAAATGCAGGACGTCAACGTGGTCAACGACATCTACGCGCACATCGCCGGCGTGGACATCGTGCGCGCCGGCGAAGGCGAGTTCTACGTCCTGGAAGACAACCTGCGCGTGCCCTCGGGCGTGTCCTACATGCTCGAGAACCGCAAGATGATGATGCGGCTCTTCCCCGACCTCTTCACGCGCCACAAGATCGCGCCGGTGGCCCACTACCCCGACCTGCTGCTGGACAACCTGCGCTCGGTGGCGCCGGCCGGCGTGACCGATCCGGTGGTGGTGGTGATGACGCCGGGCATGTACAACTCGGCCTATTTCGAACACGCCTTCCTGGCCCAGCAGATGGGCGTGGAGCTGGTCGAGGGCCAGGACCTGTTCGTCAAGGACAACGTGGTCTACATGCGCACCACGCGCGGCCCCAAGCGGGTCGACGTGATCTACCGCCGCATCGACGACGACTTCCTCGATCCGCTGGCCTTCCGTCCCGATTCCGCGCTGGGCGTGCCCGGCCTGCTGCAGGCCTATCGCGCCGGCAAGGTGACGCTGACCAACGCCATCGGCACCGGCGTGGCCGACGACAAGTCGATCTATCCGTATGTGCCGGACATGGTGAAGTTCTACCTCTCGGAAGAACCCATCCTCAACAACGTGCCGACCTACCAGTGCCGCAAGAAGGAAGACCTCGACTACACGCTGGCCAACCTGGAGAAACTGGTCGTCAAGGAAGTGCACGGCGCCGGCGGCTACGGCATGCTGGTCGGCCCGGCGTCGACCAAACAGGAGATCGAGGATTTCCGCGCCCGCGTCATCGCCAAGCCCGACGGCTACATCGCCCAGCCCACGCTGGCGCTGTCGGTCTGCCCGACCTATGTCGAAGCCGGCATCGCGCCGCGCCACCTGGACCTGCGCCCGTTCGTGCTGTCTGGAAAAAGCGTGACGATGGTCAAGGGCGGCCTCACGCGCGTGGCGCTCAAGGAAGGCTCGCTGGTGGTGAACTCGTCGCAGGGCGGCGGCACCAAGGACACCTGGATTCTGGAGAAATAAACGATGCTCAGCCGTACCGCCGATCACCTGTTCTGGATGGCCCGCTACACCGAGCGCGCCGAAAACACCGCCCGCATGCTCGACGTGCATGTGCAGACCGCGCTGCTGCCGCAATCGACCGACGACGCCGAACAAGGCTGGCGCGCCCTGCTCGGCATTTCCGAGCTGACCTGGGGTTACCAGCAGAAGTACGACAAGCTCACCGAGAAGGATGTGATCGACTTCATGGTGCGCGATCCCAACAACCCGTCATCGATTGCCTCCTGCCTGCGCCAGGCGCGCGAGAACGCGCGTGCGGTGCGCGGCGCGCTGACCACGGAGGCCTGGGAAATCCAGAACGCCACCTGGATCAAGATGCAGTCCTACCTGCAGACCAATGCGCTGGAGCAGAATCCCAGCGATTTCTTCGAATGGGTCAAGCACCGCTCGCACCTCTCGCGCGGCGTCACCATCGGCACCATGCTGAAGGACGAGGCGTTCCACTTCATCCGCCTGGGCACTTTCCTGGAGCGCGCGGACAACACCGCGCGCATCATCGACGTCAAGTTCCACGGCGCCCAGGAAGCGCAGTCGCAAAAGCAGAACGGTCAGTCGCAATCGCAGTCCAGCCAGGAAGACAGCGGCCAGATCGACTTCTACTACTGGGCCGCGATCCTGCGCTCGGTGTCGGGCTTCGAGATCTACCGCAAGGTCTACCGCGACGTCATCACGCCCGAGCGCGTGGCCGAGCTCTTGATCCTGCGCGCCGACATGCCGCGTTCTCTGCTGGCCTGCATGGGCCACGTGCTGTCGAACCTGAAGAACGTGCACAACGACGTCTCGGCCGACACCGAACGCTTTGCCGGCAAGCTGCATGCCGACCTCAAGTTCGCGCGCATCGAGGAAATCCTGGACGCCGGCCTGCACGATTACCTGACGGTATTCTTGGAGCGCATCTTCGAACTGGGCAATCGCATCAGCAAGGATTTTCTTGTTCCTTTGGCAGCATGAATATTCATTTATTCCGGCCTGGAGCCTAAGAAAATTCTGAATTGCGCCGTTAATGTAGATACACGGCGACAGTCGGCCCCGCCCGCAACTTTTGCCGGCGGGGCTTACTGTAAAATCCGGTTTTTACATTTTCAGATCACATCATGACCTATTGCGTTGCCATGCGCCTGAATAGCGGCCTGGTATTCCTGTCCGATTCGCGAACCAATGCGGGCGTCGATCACATCGGCACTTTCCGCAAAATGAGTGTTTACGAGAATCCAGGTGATCGCGTCATGGTGCTGATGACTGCCGGCAATCTCTCGATCTCGCAATCGATCCGCCAGATGGTGACCGAGCGCACCAACGCCGAAGGCCGCACCATCTGGACCGCCACCTCGATGTACGAAGCCGCCCAGATCCTGGGCGACGCCATTCGCGCGGTACACGACCGCGAAGCCGGCGAGCTGAGCAAGTTCGGCATCGACTTCAACGTCTCCATCATCTTCGGCGGCCAGATCAAGGGCGAGCGCTGCCGCCTGTTCCAGATGTATTCGGCCGGCAACTTCATCGAGTCGCACGACGAGAACACCTATTTCCAGATCGGCGAAGCCAAGTACGGCAAGCCCATCATCGACCGCGTCGTCACTCCGCAGACCACGCTGGACGAGGCCGCCAAGTGCGCGCTGATCTCCATGGACTCGACCCTGAAGTCCAACATCTCGGTCGGCCTGCCGCTGGACCTGCTGGTCTACGACAGCGAAGACCTGGCGGTGACCCGCTTCGTCACCATCGACGAGCAGAACCAGTACTTCCAGATGATCCGCCGCAGCTGGGGTTCGCAACTCAAGCGCGTGTTCGAGGCGATCGACGACCCGGTCTGGGATGCGGCGCCGGAGGCCACGCTCAACGTGCTGTCGTCCCAGTCCGACCATAGCGAGCCGGTGCGCGTGCCGCCGCCGTCGGGTGTGGCGCGCAATATCCAGGCCGTGCCGCGCCAGATCCTGGCCCACCAGGACGGCGACTCGGAACAGGCCAGCTGAACGGCTGCAGTCCGACGCATTCCGGCGCATCATTCCGGCGCACCACCCCAGGTTTCACCGGGGCAATAAAAAATGGCTGCAATCGCTTGCAGCCATTTTTGTTTCCCTTCAACAACGCAACGCCGGCATCCCGGCGTGCACTGTTGTTTTAACGCACGATGGTCTGGGCTTCGCCTTCGGCGCGGGCGCGGATGGCACCGATGCGGTAGACGGTCTCGCCGGCCGCCTTCAGGTGGGCTTCGGCGGCGTCCGCGTTTTCCTTGGAGACGATCACGGTCATGCCGATGCCGCAGTTGAAGACGCGGTGCATCTCGGCGTCAGCCACGCCGCCGTGCTGCTGCAGCCAGGTGAACAGCGGGGGCATGGTCCAGGACTTGGCATCCAGCTCTGCGGTCAGGTTGTCCTGCAGCACGCGCGGGATGTTCTCGACCAGGCCGCCGCCGGTGATGTGCACCATGCCCTTGACTTCCAGCTTCTCCATCAGCGACAGCAGCGGCTTGACGTAGATGCGGGTCGGGGCCATCAGCACGTCGGCCAGCTTGCGGCCGTGGAAATCGGCGTTCAGGTCCGGCTTGGCGACTTCCAGGATCTTGCGCACCAGCGAGTAGCCGTTGGAGTGCGCGCCCGACGAGGCCAGGCCCAGCACCACGTCGCCCGGGGCGATCTTGGTGCCGTCGATGATCTTGGACTTCTCGACCGCGCCGACGGCGAAGCCGGCCAGGTCGTATTCGCCGTCCGGGTACATGGACGGCATTTCGGCGGTCTCGCCGCCGATCAGGGCGCAGCCGGCCTGTTCGCAGCCGGCGGCGATGCCCTTGATGACGTCGGTGGCCGACGGCACGTCCAGCTTGCCGCAGGCGAAGTAATCCAGGAAGAACAGCGGCTCGGCGCCCTGCACCAGGATGTCGTTGACGCTCATGGCGACCAGGTCGATACCGACCGTATCGTGCTTGTTAAGATGGAAAGCCAGCTTCAGCTTGGTGCCTACGCCGTCGGTGCCGGACACCAGCACCGGCTCCTTGTACTTCTTGCTGATTTCGAACAGGGCGCCGAAACCGCCAATGCCGCCCAGCACGCCTTCGCGGGTCGTACGCTTGGCAAACGGCTTGATCGCCTCGACCAGTGCGTCGCCTGCATCGATGTCGACGCCAGCGTCACGGTAGGAAAGGGAGACATTGGATGGTGAAGTCATGATGAAATATTGCCAGTTAAGACGGTAAAATAGGAAATTCGGGGGTAAATCCCCCCGCCAAACCGTGATTTTAACAAAACCGACACCCCGAAGCCCCGATTCCATGCCTTTTTCTTTGTCCGAAGAACAAAAACAAAATCTGGTGTGGCTGATTGTCGGAATTCTGCTGCTGACCCTGCTGGCCGCGCTGGGCCCCATGCTCTCGCCGTTCATCGCCGCCGGCATCCTCGGCTACGCGCTCAATCCGGGCGTGGACTGGATCGCCCGGCGCCGCATCGGACCGGTGCGGGTGCCGCGCTTCGTGGCGGTGACCATCATGGTGCTGCTGCTGATCCTGGCCGCGCTGGCGCTGGTGCTGATCGTGGTGCCGCTGGTGCTGCGCCAGATCCCGCAGCTGCAGGCGCAGATCCCGCCGCTGCTGGACAAGCTCAACGCGGCCGTGTCGCCGCGGCTGCACCAGCTGGGCTTCGATGTGCGCCTGGACCTGGCCGGCATCAAGGCCCTGCTGACCCAGCAGATCAGCACCAGCGGCGACGAGCTGTGGGCCTCGGTGCTGGCGTCGGCGCGCGCGGGCGGCACGGCGCTGCTGGCGTGGGCGGCCAACCTGCTGTTCGTGCCGATGGTGCTGTTCTACCTGCTGCAGGACTGGCACCCGTTCATCAAGCGCGTGCAGACCATGATTCCGCGCCGCTGGGCCGGCCGCATCAACACCATGGCCACCGAGGTCGATGACCTGCTGGGGCAGTACCTGCGCGGTCAATTGCTGGTGATGCTGGTGCTGGCGGTCTATTATTCAGTGGCGCTGACGCTTGCGGGCTTCGACAGCGCCATTCCCGTGGGCGTGCTGACCGGCTTGCTGGTCTTCATTCCCTACGTCGGCTTCGGGCTCGGCCTGGTGCTGGCGATCCTGGCCGCCATCTTGCAGTTCGACGGCGCCGTCGGCCTGCTGTGGGTGGCGCTGATCTACGGCGCCGGCCAGGTGCTGGAAAGCTTTATCCTGACGCCCAAGCTGGTCGGCGAACGCATCGGCCTGCACCCCTTGGTCGTCATTTTTGCCTTGCTGGCCTTTGGCCAGCTGTTCGGCTTCGTCGGCGTACTGCTGGCGCTGCCGGCATCGGCCATCGTCTCGGTGATCGCCATCCATGTGCGGCGCGAGTACCTGGCCAGTGATTTCTATAACCGTCAGTCATGAAACAAATTCCGCTCGATTTAAGCGCGGACCAGCCGCAAAGCTTCGATACTTTTGTCACTGGCCGCAACGCTGAACTGCTGGAGCGCCTCAAGCAGCTCGCCGCCGGCGCTGACACGTCCACGCACACCGCCAGCGCCAGCACCGACCGCTTCATCTACCTCTGGGCCGAAGCCGGCGCCGGCAAGAGCCACCTGCTGCAGACCGTGGCCACCGCCGTCGGCGCGCGCGCGCGCGTGATCACTTCCGCGTCCGCCGGCGATGCCTTCGACTACTCCCCGCAGATTTCGCACTACCTGGTCGACGACGTCGACCAGTTGCACGACGACGCCCAGATCGCCGCCTTCAACCTGTTCAACCAGATCCGCGAACAGGGCGGCTGGCTGGTCTCCAGCGGCAAGCTGCCGCCGACCCGCCTGGAACTGCGCGAGGACCTGCGCACCCGCCTGGGCTGGGGCCTGATCTACCAGGTGCACGACCTTTCCGACGACGAGAAGATCGCCGCCCTGCTGCAGGCGACCCTGACGCGCGGCCTCGAAATCCCGCCCGCGGTGCTGATGTACATGCTGACCCATTACCGGCGCGACATGCCTTCGCTGTCGCGCATGCTCGATGCGCTGGACCGCTACTCGCTGGCGACCAAGCGCGCCATCACGTTGCCTTTGCTGCGCGAACTGTTACAACAGGAATCCGAAGAACAATGAACCTCGCCTTATTCGATCTCGACCACACCCTGCTGCCCCTCGACTCCGACCACGAGTGGGGAGAATTCCTGGCCCGCATCGGCGCGGTGGAAGCCGAAAGCTTCCGCAAGGCCAACGACCAGTGGTTCGCCCATTACCAGGCCGGCACGCTGGATCCGATCAAGTACCTGGAGTTCGCCTTCGAGATCCTGTCGCGCTTCCCGCGCGCCCAGCTCGATGAGATGCATCGCCAGTTCATGCAGGAAGTGGTGCAGCCCGCCATCCTGCCGCAAGCCGTGGCGCTGGTGAAGAAGCACCTCGACGCCGGCGACCTGGTGGCCATCGTCACCGCCACCAACCACTTCGTCACCAAGCCCATCGCCGAGCAGTTCGGCCGCGTGCACCTGATCGCGGCCATGCCCGAGCTGGACGCGCAAGGCAACATCACCGGCAAGCTGGTGGGCACGCCGACCCTGGGTGCCGGCAAGGTCACGCACACCGACGCCTGGCTGGCCGAGCTCGGACATACGCTGGACAAGTTCGAACGCAGCTACTTCTACAGCGATTCGCAAAACGACATCCCGCTGCTGGAGCGCGTGACCCACCCGATCGCCACCAACCCCAACGCCAAGCTGCTGGCCCACGCGCAAGAGCGCGGCTGGCCGGTGCTGAACCTCTTCGAAGACGGCCACGCCCAATGATCAAGAAGCTGATTCGCTCGATCCTGGGCAAGGGCAAGAAGACCGCCGGGGCCGCCGGCGGCTCCACCGAGCCCGATGTGCTGGGCCCCAAGCAGCACGGCATCGATCCGTCGCTGGTTTCTCCCAACGCGGTGCGCGTGACGCAAACCCTGCAGGAAGCCGGCTTCAAGGCCTTCATCGTCGGCGGCGCGGTGCGCGACCTGCTGCTGTCGGTCAAGCCCAAGGACTTTGACGTCGCCACCAACGCCACCCCGGAGCAGGTCAAGGCGCTGTTCCGCCGCGCCTTCATCATCGGCCGCCGTTTCCAGATCGTGCACGTGATGTTCGGCCAGGAGCTCATCGAGGTCACGACCTTCCGCGGCGCCTCGGCCGACAGCTCTCCCAAGGACGAACATGGCCGCGTGCTGCGCGACAACACCTTCGGCGAGCAGCATGAAGACGCCGTGCGGCGCGACTTCACCATCAATGCGATGTACTACGATCCGGCCTCGCAGACGGTGCTGGATTACCACGGTGGCATCGCCGACATCCGCGCCAAGACGCTGCGCATCATCGGCGAGCCGGAAGCGCGCTACCGCGAAGACCCGGTGCGCATGCTGCGCGTGGTGCGCTTCGCCGCCAAGCTGAAATTCACCATCGATCCGGCCAGCAGCAAACCCATCCGCGTGATGGCGCCGCTGATCGACAACGTGCCGGCCGCGCGCGTGTTCGACGAAATGCTCAAGCTGCTCATGAGCGGCCATGCGCTGGCCTGCCTGCAGCAGTTGCGCAAGGAAGGCCTGCATCACGGCCTGCTGCCGCTGCTGGACGTGGTGCTGGAGCAGCCGCTGGGCGAGAAGTTCGTCACGCTGGCGCTGGCCAATACCGACGCCCGCGTCAAGCAGGGCAAACCGGTGTCGCCGGGCTTCCTGTTCGCCTCGCTGCTGTGGCACCAGGTGCTGGAGAAATGGCGCGCCTACCAGGCCGCCGGCGAGTTCCCGATCCCGGCGCTGCACCTGGCCGCCGACGACGTGCTCGACGCCCAGACCGAGAAGCTCGCCCTGCAGCGCAAGATCGCCTCCGACATGCGCGACATCTGGGCCATGCAGCCGCGCTTCGAGCGCCGCGTGGGCAAAGCGCCGTACAAGCTGCTGGAACACCTGCGCCTGCGCGCCGGCTACGACTTCCTGCTGCTGCGCTGCGAATCGGGCGAACTGGACGCCGAACTGGGCGCATGGTGGGAAGCCTTCATCGCCGGCAACGGCGCCGAGCGCGAGGAGCTGATCGCGCGCAAGCCGGCCGACGCCTCTTCCGGCCCCGCGCCCAAAAAACGCAAGCGCCGCGGCGGACGCAACCGCTCCAAGAGCGGCGCGCCGGGCGAGCAGTCCTTCGACGACCAGGCTCCGGCTGAACCGGCGACCGCCGCCGAGACCGCCACGCCTGAACCACAGGACGGTCCCGCAGCCGGCGACGGCGAAGCGCCCAAACGCCGTCGTCGCCGCCGTAGCGGCAGCGGCGGAGGCTCCTCCGGCAACGACCAGGCGCCCGCCGCCGGCGGCGAATAATCCGCGCATGCAAGCGCAGCAGACCATCGCCTACATCGGCATAGGCGGCAACCTCGGTGACGCCCGCGCCACGGTCGAGCAGGCCATTGTCCGGCTGGCGTCCCTCCCCGGTTCGCAACTGCTGCGCGTCTCGTCCCTGTACCGCACGGCGCCGGTGGACTCCAGCGGCGACGACTACGTCAACGCCGTGGCCCAGCTCGCCACCACGCTGGCGCCGACGGACCTGCTGCATGCATTGCAGCAGGTCGAACTGGACCACGGCCGCGAACGCCCCTACCGCAACGCGCCGCGCACGCTCGACCTCGACGTGCTGCTCTACGGCGAGGCCCGCATCGATAGCGCCGAGCTGCAGGTACCGCATCCGCGCATGTCGCAGCGCGCCTTCGTGCTGGCGCCGCTGCTGGAAATCGATCCGGCCGTCTCGATCCCCGGCGCCGGTCCCGCAGCCCCCTATCTGGCCGGCATCACCGACCAGCCCATCAGCAGGCTCTGAGGGCGCGGACAAGCGCTGTCCCGCCCCCGTCCATCTCCCTTGCGAACTTCATCGCCGGCGCCGGCTCTGAGCCAGACGCGCGATGCGCCGGTTCGCGAGCTCATTGCCTGGCCGCATCGCCGCCCCCACCTGCCAAGGAGACACGCATGAAACTGGAAGGATCCTGCCACTGCGGCGCCGTCAGCTTCAGCCTCGAGAGCGACTCGCCCTATCCCTACCAGCGCTGCTACTGTTCGATCTGCCGCAAGACCCAGGGCGGCGGCGGTTACGCCATCAATCTCGGCGGCGACTACAGGACGCTCAAGGTGCGCGGCCGCAAGGCCATCAGCATCTATCACGCGCGCATGAAGGAACCCGGCGCGCAGCGTGCCCACCGCAGCACCGCGCAGCGTCATTTCTGCAGCAAGTGCGGCAGTGCGCTATGGCTGTACAGCCCGGAGTGGCCGGATCTCGTGCATCCGTTCGCCTCGGCCATCGATACACCCCTGCCGGCGCCGCCGGAGCACACGCACCTGCTGCTGGACTCGAAAGCGCCGTGGGTGGAAGTGGAAGGAAAGAAGAAGGACAAGAAATTCCAGCATTTCCCGAAGGAATCGCTGCTGGAATGGCATCAGCGGCTGGGGTTCGCCCCGCGCACGCTGGAAGAGTGAAGCAGAAAGGCGCTCAGAGCGCGCCGTTCTGCGCGCTGTCCGAAGGCTCGCCTTCGCGCGGCAGCGGCCGCAGTTCGGCCAGCCGGCGATGGTGTCCCTTGAGCCACAGCGGAAGCTCGTTGGCCGGCATCGGCTTGGCGATCAGGTAGCCCTGGCCGATGTTGCAGCCGAAGTCCTGCAGCAGGCGCCAGTCTTCCATGGTCTCGATGCCTTCGGCCACGGTCACCAGCTCCAGCCTTTGCGCCATGTCCAGCGCGGACTGCAGGATCACGCGCAGGTTCTTGCGCTCGTGCGCGCCATGCACGAAGGAGCGGTCGATCTTGAGCTCGGTGAACGGGATGCGCGCAAGCTGCTGCATCGATGAAAAACCGGTGCCGTAGTCGTCAATGGACAAGCCGAAACCCTTGAGCCGCAGGCGCGCCAGCGTGCCCAGCGAATTGCCCTTGTTGGCCACCACCGAACTCTCGGTGATCTCCAGCACCACGCGGTCGGCCGGCAGCGCGTGGCGATCCACCAGCGCCATGATGCGATGCATGAAGTCGGACTGCTCCAGCGACAGCGGCGACAGGTTCACCGCCACCTTGATGGCCAGCCCGCGGCTGTGCCACACCGCCGCCTGCGCCATGGCCTGGTCCATCATGCTGATGGTGAGGTCGTGGATCAGGCCGCACTGCTCGGCCATCGGAATGAAGCGATCCGGCGGGATCATGCCGCGCTCCGGATGCAGCCAGCGCGCCAGCGCCTCGACGCCCTTGAGGATGCCGGTCTGCACGTCGACCTTGGGCTGGTAGTAGGGCACCACCTGGCCGCCGGCGATCGCGGCGGCCAGGTCGGATTCGCACATCGACGGCTGCGGATCGAAATTCTGGCGCGCGTCGTTGCGCGTGGGAGTGAAGCTGCGCAATGCGGACTTGAGTTTTTCCTGGCTGAGCGGCTTTTGCAGCGCGCCCAGCACGCGCATGCCCAGCGCCTGGATCATGGTCTCCACAGACAGCAGCAGCGAAGCTTCGCGACTGGAAGCGACGATCAGCGGCATGTTTACGCCCTTCTGCTGCAGATGCTGGATCAGCTCGATGCCGTCCATCCCAGGCATCTCGAGATCGATCACGGCCAGGCCCGGCGGCAGCTTCAGCAAGGCCAGCAGATCCAACGCCTCATTGCCGTTGCCGGCCTCGTAGATCATGTCCACGCCCAGTTCGTGCAGCAGGCCCACCGTGTGCTGCCGTTGCAGCGCACTGTCGTCGACCACCAGCGCTGACTCGATCAGCTCATTCAGGTTCTCGGAAGCCATATTGTTCAATCACAGCAGAGATGTTTTCAAGGGAGATGACGTCACCGACGCCACCCAGCTGTATTGCTTCTTTCGGCATGCCGAAGACGACGCTGCTGCGCTCATCCTGGGCATAGGTGGCGGCGCCACGATCAGCCATTTCCCTGAGGCCGCGGGCGCCATCGTCGCCCATGCCGGTCATGATGATGCCGACCGCATTGCTGCCGGCGGCTTTCGCCACCGAGCGGAACAGCACATCCACCGAGGGCTTGTGCCGGCTCACGAGAGGACCGTTGATGACCTCAACATAGTACTGCACGCCATCCCGCTTGACCACAAGGTGCATCCCGCCGGGCGCGATGAGCACGCGGCCCGGCACGATCATGTCGAGGTGCTCGGCCTCCTTGACGTCGACCATGGAAATCTTGTGCAGGCGATCGGCGAAACTGCGCGTGAACCGTTCCGGCATGTGCTGCACCACCACCACCCCCGGGCAGTGCGTGCTCAGTCCGCCCAGCACCATCTCCAGCGCCTGCGGCCCGCCGGTCGATGCGCCGATGGCGACGATCCTGGCCGTAGCCGGATGGAAAGCATCGGCCGCTCCCGGCGCCTCCAGCACCGCATCGGCGCTGTATCTCTGCAACCCGGCGACCCAGCCTTCATGATGCCTCATTTCCCTCGGCGGCGCTTTCGGCATGCGTGCTTCAGCCGGCAGCGGTGCCGCTGGCGCAACACTTGCCGCCGAGACTGCGGCCGGTGTCGCTTCCGGCGCAGGCGCAGTGGTCTGAGAGACATGCGCCGCATGGCCGGCGATACTGCGTGCAGGATGGGCCTGGGCGGCGGCGCGGATCGCATTGGCCAGGTCGTCGAAGGTGTCGTGCAGGAAATCGCGCACGCCCAGCGCCGGCTTGGAGATCACGCTGACCGCGCCGGCCGCCAGCGCCTCCATCGTCACGCCGGTGCTGCTGTCAGCGCGGGTCGAACAGATGATGACGGGCGTGGGGCGCACCGCCATGATCTGCTTCAGGAAGGTGATGCCGTCCATGCGCGGCATCTCGATATCGAGCACGATCACGTCCGGCCATTCCTGGCGCATCTTGCGCATGGCGAAGATGGGGTCGGACGCGGTCGCCGCCACCTGGATGTCGCTGGTCGCGCCCAACAGCTCCTGCATCAGCTGGCGCACTACCGAGGAGTCGTCGACCACCATCACGCGAATCATGGCTGCCCCCCTGGCCGGCAATGCGCGACCGCGCGCGATGCGGCGCAACATGCGGCACGAGTCGTGGCGCAACGTGCGGCGTGATCCGGGACGGTGCGGCGTCTCATTCCGGCTTCCTGTAGATCGAGGGCGAATGCATTTCCAGCGCCAGGTTCATCCCGTGCAGCGACTCCGAATGACCCACCACCAGATAGCCTCCGGGCCGCAGGCGGCTGAGCACGTCGCTGACCACCTGCACCTTGGTCGGGAAATCGAAATAGATGATGACGTTGCGCAGGAAGATCAGGTCGAAGCTGCCGTCGTCGAAAGCGCCCAGGTCGGTCAGGTTGCGCTGCGCGAACTCGACCTTGCGCCGCAATGTCCCTTCCACCAGGAAATGCCCCTCGTACTCGGCGGTGCCGCGCAGGCAATAGCGCTTCAGGTACTGGCGCGGAATATTCTGTCCGCGCGCCATCGGGTACAGCGCCCGGCGCGCGAAGCTGAGCACGCGCGTGCTGATGTCGGAGGCGAACACCGACCAGGAACCGTCGGGCCGGTAGTGGTCCAGCAGCATCGACAAGGTATAGGCCTCCTCCCCGGTCGAACTGGCCGCGCTCCACACGCGCAGCGTCTTCACCGACGACCAGGCGGGCAACAGCTCGTTGCCCAGGAAATCGAAATGGCTCTGTTCGCGGAAGAAATAAGTCTCGTTGGTCGTGATCAGGTCGATCGCCCGCTGGCGCTCGGTGCCGCCGTCGTCGGCGGCGATCAGCGCGTGGTACTGACTGAGCTGGCGCAGCCCCAGTTCGTGCATGCGGCTGCCCAGGCGGCTTTGCAGCAGCGCCTTCTTGGACACCGGCAAGTGCAGCCCGATATGCTGCTTGAACAGCTGCTGGAACAACAGCATCTCGCGGTCGCTGACATCCGGTTCAACCAGTGCGGGGCCGCTGTTCATCGTTCAATCCTCCCGGCCCTCTGCATGCGCGCGCAGCGCGCGCTCTTCACGGTCCTCGCCGGCCAGCACGCCGTCCGAACTGATGCCCAGCAGGCTGGCCAGTTCATCCACCGACAGCACCCTGGGCACATCGAGCACCACCACGAAACGCTCGTTGATATTGATCATGCCTTCGATGAAATCGGCGCGGATGCCGGCGCCGAACGACGGCCGAGGTTCGATCCGGTCGGTCTCCAGGCTCAGCACCGCGCTGACCGCGTCGACCATCACGCCAAGCAGCAATTGCTGGTCGTCCTGCTGCAGCTCCATGATGATGATGCAGGTGCGCTTGGCGATGACGGTGGGCGCGCGACCGAAGCGCACCGACAGGTCGATCACCGGCACCACCGAGCCGCGCAGGTTGATCACGCCGCGCAAAAAACTGGGCATCAGCGGCACCTCGGTGAGCCCGCCGAACTCGATGATCTCGCGGATGCTGCCGATAGGCATCGCGAAACTTTCGGTGCCAACCAGGAAGGTCAGGAACTGGCGGCTCTCCACCGCCTCTTCCTGCTGCCGTTTCCTGAAGGTCTCGCCGTTCAACGACACGCTAGGCATCGCCTTCTCCTCTTGCAAATTCGATTTCAGTTGATCGTGCCGGCGCGTTCATCGCACCTCCAGGACCGAAGCCCTGGCCGCTTCCACGCGCACGGCCTGTACGCCGCCGTCGGCGCGCTCGCCTTGTCCGGCATAGCGTTCGCCCAGCGAAAAATAACGCATCAGCTCGCGCAGGTTCAGCGCCTGCGCACTAAGCTCCTCGGAGGTCGCCGACAATTCCTCGGAGGCCGCGGCATTGAGTTGCGCCGCCTGCGCGATCTGCCCTACCGCCACGTTGATCTGCACCAGTCCCGAACTCTGCTCGCGCGCCGAAAACGAAATGTCGTCGACCAGGTCGGCGGTGCGCTGGATCGAGGGCAGCATGCTGTCGAGCAGGCCGCCGGCGCGCTCGGCCAGCTCCATGCTGCGCTGGGCGACGTCAACGATCTCCTGCGCCGCCGCCTGCGAGCGTTCGGCCAGCTTGCGCACCTCGCCGGCGACCACGCCGAAGCCGCGCCCGTGCTCGCCGGCGCGCGCCGCCTCGATCGATGCGTTCAAGGCCAGCAGGTTGGTCTGGTAGGCGATGTCGTCGATCACGCCGATATGGCTGGCGATGGCCCGCATGGCGCCGATGGTCTCGCGCACCACCTGCGCGCTCTCGCCCGCCGCGCGCGCCGAATCGCCGGCGATCTCGTTGGTCTTGTGGGCGTTGTCGGTGTTGTGCCCCACCGTGGCGGTGATCTGCTCGACCACGCTGCCGGTCTCTTCCGCATTGGCCGCCTGGCGCGACGAATTGTCGCTCAGCTGCTGCGCGGCGGCCGACAGTTGCGCGGAGGCGCTGACCAGCATGGCGATGGCGACGCTGACGTCATGCAAGACGCCGTTGAGGCGATCCATCATCTGCTGGGCGCTGTCCATCATGCTGCCGCGTCCCAGCCGGGACACCTTGAAACGCACCGACAGATCTCCTTCGGCCGCACGCCGTAGCGCGCGCATCGCCTCGCGCGGGTCGCCGCCGATCTGGCGCGCGAACAGATAGCGCGTATAGCCGCCCAGCAGCAGCGCGATGCACATGGCGACCAGGGTCACGCCGATCATGCTCTGCATGTTGCTGCGTTCCAGCGCGTCGGCGCGCACCTTGTTGTCGGTGGCCTGGCGCACGTTCTCGTCGGTCAGCGCCTGCAACTGATTGCGCACCCGCTCGGACTGCAGATACAGGCCGGCGACGGCCTCCGGCCCCAGGCCGCCTTCGCGCTGCAGCCTGGCATTCTCATTGGCCACCCTGATGTAGTCGGCCAGCATCTGTTCGCACTGGCGCTGCAGCTCATCCTCCAGCGGCGACAGAATGGTGGTCGCCTTGTAGGCGGCGAAGGCCTTGTTCATCTGGCCGATGCTGCCGTCCAGCAAACCGTTTATCCGCACGCGCTCGGCCGGCTCGTCGGCGCGCTGCAGCAAGGCCATGTCGAGGTAGACGTCCTGCGCATGCTTGCGGGTGTCGTTGAGGCTGACGATGGTCTTGAGGTTGGAAACATAGACCTCCTGCAACAAGCCGTTGACCTTGTAGAGGTTGTAGGCGCCCATGGCGCCGACCCCCAGCGTGATCAATGCCCCCAGCACGAAGGACGCCGCAAGCTTGTTGGCAAGTTTCATGATGACCTCGTTGTGTTGCAGCGGTCGCTGCCGGCGGCGCGCTCAGAACCGCTTGAACGACGACTCGTCGATGGGCGGCTGCCCGTCGGCGCCGTCGAGCATCGACAGGCGGCGCACGCGCGGCTCGCCGCCGATGTTCGGCTTCTGGTTCACCACCGTCTCCCCGCGCGAGGGCGTCTTCCTGGCGTCGCCGACGCGGAAGAAGCGCATCAGCTCCTGCAGGTGGATCGCCTGCGCGCTCATCTCTTCCGAGGTCGACGACAGTTCCTCCGACGCCGACGCCGTCATCTGCGTGGTCTGCGCCATCTGGTGCACGGCATTGTTGATCTGCTCCAGGCCCGCCGACTGCTCGTTGGAAGCGGCGGCGATCTCCTGCACCAGGTCGGCGGTCTTGCGGATCGACGGCACCATCTGGTTGAGCAGGCCGCCCGCCTTTTCGGCCAGGCCCACGCTCTGCTCGGCCACCGCGATGATTTCCTGCGCGGCCGTCTGCGAGCGCTCGGCCAGCTTGCGCACTTCGGCCGCCACCACCGCGAAGCCCTTGCCGTGTTCGCCGGCGCGCGCCGCTTCGATCGCGGCGTTCAGGGCCAGCAGGTTGGTCTGGTAGGCGATGTCGTCGATGATGCCGATCTTGCTGGCGATCTGCTTCATCGCCAGCACCGTCTCGCGCACGGCGTTGCCGCCTTCGCTGGCGGCATTGGCCGACTGGCTCGCGATGCCGTCGGTGGTGCGCGCGTTCTCGGCGTTCTGCGCGATGGTGGCGGTGATCTGCTCGACCGAGGCGCTGGTCTCCTCGACGTTGGAGGCCTGCTGCGCGGCGTTGTGCGACAGCGCCTGCGACGACGACGAGATCTGCTCGGATGCCGACGCCAGTGAGCTGGCGGTGCCGCCGACGTCGCCGATCACATCGGTCCACTTGTTGACCATCTGCTGGGTGCTGTAGAGCACGCTGACCTTGTCCTTCTTGTGCAGCGGCACGGCCACGGTGAGGTCGCCCTCGGCCACACGACGCAGCACCGTCATGGCGTCGCGCGGCTCGCCGCCGATCTGCGAGCGGATGGTGTAATAGGCGAACCACAGGCAGCCGAACAGCAGCATCACGGAGGCGGCCAGCAGCCAGAAGATCTTCTGCTCCAGCTCGACGTAATCGCGCTGGGCCCGGGTCACCTTGCCCTCGGTGCGCTCGTCGACCAGGCGCAGGAAATCGTTGATCGGGCTCATCACCTTGCCGAACAGCGCGCGATAGGTCTGGTCGAACACCAGCTCCTGCGCCATCGCCTGGTTGGGCGCGCCCACCACGGTGAACTTGCCCTCGCCGTCGTCGAACTCGCCCTTGACGGCGTGGAAGGCGGTGACGTCGATCTTGGAGAGCTGGTCGGACACGTTGACCGCCTCCTGCATCTTGGCCAGTTCCTGCTCGGTGAAGCCGGACTGCTTCATCAGCTCGATCAGCGACACCGGCTTGACGCCCGGGTCGGCCTGCAGCTTGCGGGCGCTGACCAGGTCCCAGTTGAAGCGGTCATAGTTCTTGGGACGCGCGCGCTTGCCGTTGCGGATGTCCACGATCATGTAATAGCGATCCTCGTCGTTAGGGTCGCCGGTGGTCACATAGGCCCGCGCGAACTTGGTCATGTCCTCGGTGGTGCGCCGCAGTTCGTTGGCCAGCGTGGAAGAGTAGTAACGCGATTCATGCGCGCGTTCGAGCGCCAGGTTGGCGTCCTTGAGCGCGCCGGTCAGGCTGATCACCACCGCCACCAGAATCGACAGTACCAGCGCCAGCCAGATGAAGAGCTGCTTGATGCTCATCCGGTGCGTCATCGTGTTATGCATGATTGCTTCCCTCTCTGCGGCCTGCTCATTGCTCGGACGCCACGCCGCGTTCGGCCTGCGTCGTCGGATGGTATTGTTCCTGCTGCTGCGTGTATTGCACCAGATGCGGGATATCAAGGATCAGCGCCACCCGGCCATCGCCCAGGATGGTCGAACCGGACAGTCCCTTGACCTTGCCGAACAGCTGCCCCAGCGGCTTGATCACCGCCTGGCATTCGCCCAGCAGGCCGTCCACCAGCAAACCCGCGCGCTGCTGGCCGTACTGCACGATCACCAGGCTCTTGCGGCCGCGTTCGCGCAGCGGCAGGTCGAACAGTTCGCGCAGGTGGACGAAGGGCAAGGGCTCCTCGCGCACCGACACGATGTTGTGCTCCGGACGCTGCGCCGGCATGTCGATGCACTCGACCACCATGTCCAGCGGGATCACGAAGACGGCATTGCCGACCACCACCTGGAAGCCCGAGATGATCGCCAGCGTCAGCGGCAGGCGCACGCGCACCACGGTCCCGCGTCCGCGTTCGGTATCGATGGCGACCTCGCCGTGCAGCGCGTCGATGTTGCGTTTGACCACGTCCATGCCCACGCCGCGGCCGGACAGCTCGGTCACCTGCCGCGCGGTGGAAAATCCCGGCTCGAACACGAAGCGGTAGATCTCGGCGTCGGAAAGATCGGCGTCCGGCGTGGTCAGCCCGCGGCTGATGGCGGTGGCGAGGATGCGGTCGCGGTCCATGCCGCGGCCGTCGTCCATCACTTCGATCACCACGCTGCCGGACTCGTGCGTCGCATTGAGCCGCAGCGTGGCCTTGGGCTCCTTGCCGGCGGCGATGCGCTCGGCGGCCGGCTCGATGCCGTGGTCGATGGCGTTGCGCACGATGTGCATCAGGGGATCGGCGATACGCTCGATCATGGATTTGTCGAGCTCGGTTTCCGAACCGGTCATGACCAGCTCGATGTCCTTCTCCATGTCGCGCGCGAAGTCGCGCACGATACGCGGGAAGCGCTGGAACACTTCGCTGATCTGCACCATGCGCAGCGTCAGCGCGGCGTCGCGGATCTGTTCCATCAGGGCGTCGATGGCCTGGGTGGCTTCCTCGAACTGGGTGTCCTTGCGGCGGCGCGCGATCAGGCGCGCGCTGGCGCCGGCGATCACCAGCTCGCCCACCAGGTCGATCAGCTGGTCGAGCCTGGAGACTTCGATCTTGATGAATTTTTGTTCTTGCGCGCGACGGTCGTCCAATGGGCGCGGACGCGGGCCGATCTGCGCCAGCGCGGCCACCACCGTCGACGGCCGGGCCGCGCCCGCCGGCGCTGCGCGCGATGCGGCCAGCGCCGCGGCGGCATCCATGCCCAGGCCTTGCCACTCCGGCTCGGACAGCGCGCCGTGCTGCTGCCACATGGCGGCCAGGCGCTGCGCTTCGGCCGTGCCCAGTCGCCCCAGCACGCCGGCATAGGCCGACAGCGGGCTGCGCGGCGGCAGGATGTCGATGCGACTGTCTTCGCGCACGAACTCGAACACGCTCTCCAGCGTCTGCAGCGTGGAGTCCGATACCAGGCAGATCTCGAAACCGAGATAGCAGCTTTCCGCGTCCATCTGCTCGGCCTCGGGCATCTGCTCCAGCACCGGCATGATGGCCACGATACGTCCCAGCGTGCGCAGGTAATGCAGGAAGGAAACCGGATCCAGGCCATCGCGCAGGACGTTGTCGCTGAACTGCAGCGACAGGTGCCAATAGGGATTGGACGAGGGCGCGCCGTCGTTGGCCGGCAGGACCGGCGGCGCCGGCTGTTCGGCCGTTCCCGCGGCGGCAGCGGCGGTGACTTGGGCCGGCGGCGGCGCGGCGGCGCCGGCGCTGCGCGCCATGACGTCAAGCTCTGCCTCCAGCGCCTGGCGGCGCGCCAGGTCGGGCTCGTGCTCTTCCTCGCGCCGCTCGATGGCGTCGACCAGCTCGCCGATGTAGTCGCCGCATTGCAGCAGCAGCGACATCATGTGGTCGTTGAGCGGCAGCTCCTCGTTGCGCACCTTGTCCAGCACATGCTCGACCAGGTGGGTGAACTGCACGATGCTGTCGAAGGCGAACAGACCGGCCGAGCCCTTGATGGTGTGGGCGGCGCGGAAGATGGCGTTGACCGCATCCTTGCCGGGACCTTCCATCTCGATCTGCAGCAGCGCGGCTTCCATCGCTACCAGCAGCTCGCGGGCTTCCTGCACCACGGCGTCGCGCGCGGAATCCTTCTTCATGCCGCCCCCTCCAGCGCCGCGCCTTCGGCGCCGAACCAGTCATGCAGCTGCAGCAGGTCGAATACCGCCAGCACGGCGGGGCTGTAGGCCACCACTTCGATGCGGCGTCCGCTGCGCTCGGCTTCGCGCCTGAGCAGGAGCAGCAGTTGCACGCCGGCGGTGTCGATTTCATCCACGCCGGACAGGTCCAGCGACACCGACTGTTCCGCCAGCGACAAGGCATGCAACAGCTCGGGCTTGCGTTCGGACGCCTGGAATATGGTCAGGCCGCCGCTGAAGGTCAGCAGCAGGTTGCCATTGTGGGAGGCGTGCTTGAGCGACATCTGAATTTCTCTATCCTGTTTCCTGTGCCGGGCCCGTCAGGGTTGCACCAGCTTGGCTACCGCATCCAGCAGCACCGGCGGCTGGAACGGCTTGTTGACCCAGGCGCGGATGCCCGCCGCCTTGCCTTCCTGCTTGCGCGCCTCGCCGCTTTCGGTGGTGAGCATGATCACCGGCGTGAACTTGTAGGCCGGCATCTGCTTCATCTCGCGCACGAAGGACAGGCCATCGAGGTTGGGCATGTTGAGGTCGGAGATGACCAGGTTGAACTTGCGCCCGTCCAGCTTCTTCAGCGCCTCCTTGCCATCGGCCGCTTCCACCACGTTGTAGCCCGCGCCCTTGAGTGCGAGGGTGATGGTCTGTCGCAGGCTGAATGAATCGTCGACGATCAAAATGCTCTTTTCCATGAAGGCTCCGTCAAAAGAAGTCCACTTGCGACTGCAGCGAATTCTGCGCCTGCTGGCCTGCGTGCACCTGGCGCTGTTCCTGGGTGGTGTAGGTCTTTTCCAGCTCGGCCAGCCACTGCTCCGGCGACGGCAGCCCGGGGCCGCCCGCGGCTTCGTGCAGGCGCACGATGTCGCGCTGGACGTGGTCGAGGATCTGGCTGATGCGGTCCTGGAATTGCAGGTTCACGAGGATGTCGCAGACCTCGCGGTCGACCTCGCGGTTCTCGCCCTCGAGCTGTTCCACGGTGGCGGAAAGCTTCAGGGCCGACTCGCGGAAATCGGCCACCACCTGGTCGATCACCTCGCGGGAATTCTCGATGATGCCGCCGGCCACGGCCGACGCCTCGCCGGCGCCGCCGACTGCGGCCATGATCTGCTGGCGCACGCCCTTGGCGCGCGCGGCGATCTGCCGGCTGTTCTCGGCCGAGCGCTCGGCCAGCTCCTGCCAGCTCAGTTCGTCGCTGAGCAGGTCGGTGACGCCGGTGCGGCCGGCCAGTTGTTCGTTTTCGTGGGCCAGCCGGCGGATGTCGTCGTTGGCGCCGGCGACCGTGTCCAGCTTGGCCAGCAACGCCTGGCGCGAGGCCAGCACGCTTTCCAGCGCCGAGGCGATGCCGCCCAGTTGCTCGGCGGCGTTCTGGATCACCTTCAGCACGTCGGCGTTCTTGCCGCTCTGCGACAGGTCGAGCGCGCCGCCCAGGCGTTCGTGGATGCCGACGAAGCGGGCGGTGAGATTGTCGATGGCCGACTTGGTCTGGGCGCGCGCCAGCTGCACATGACCTTGCCAGAGCGGCAACACGCGCTGCAGCAGGCCGGAAAGTTGCGATGGAGCATCAGCGACGGGCTCGGGTTGGGCCGGCGGCGCGGCCAGCAAAGGCACGGCCGCCGCCTGGCCGGCCTCGGGCGCAGGCAGGCATGTCAGGTAAAAGGCCCCTCCGATCAGCAGGCCGACCAGGCCTCCGAGCCACCAATGCTGCGCCAGCATCATGAACAAGAGCAGGTTCACGACGCACAGCACCGGCAAGATATTGCGAAGCGATTTCACAGCCACTACCCCAAAAATGTTGTTGTTTTCCACAGCCGTTCCGGATTCCCCGGTATCCAACAAACGTTTATCGGCAAAACGAAACTGTTTTTTTAGCAATATTTTGAATATTTAATAAATTTTTCGTTTTCCTCTTGCCCCCTGCGAACTCCCCATGCCCTCGCGAGGCGCCCATGGCACTAATTGGCCGCGCTTCGGGTCTATCATGCTTCGCATGCGCCGCATGAGTGCCGCTGCGCAGACGAGAATGGGGCGACTTTATTGTGCAGGCTGCTCCGGAACGGCCTTCTGATGAATAAAGGCCGAATTCCGGCTGAGTTGTCATCCACGCCCGGTCGGGCCGCCCTTGAAATTGACAAAACATCAACTACAAGAGATTTCAGCCACATGTTCAACGCCATCCCCGTCTGGCTGCAGACCGCAGGCCTGCTCGCCCTCTCCAACATGTTCATGACCTTCGCCTGGTACGGCCACCTGCGCAGCCTGGCCGCCAAGCCCTGGTGGATCGCGGCCCTGATCAGCTGGGCCATCGCCCTGTTCGAATACCTGCTGCAGGTGCCGGCCAACCGCATCGGCTATACCCAGTTCAGCCTGGCGCAGCTGAAGATCATGCAGGAGGCGATCACGCTGACCGTGTTCGTGCCCTTCGCCATGATCTACATGAACCAGCCGTTCAAGCTCGATTACCTGTGGGCCGGCCTGTGCCTGGTGGGCGCGGTGTATTTCATCTTCCGCACCTGAGCCCCTTCCGCGCGAGCGCCGCCGCCGGACAGTCCTGGCGGCGAAATCATCTACAATGCCGCACCCGATGCAGGGAAGACACATGGAACTGGAAAGCTACCGCTACATTGCGATCGAGGGACCGATAGGCGTCGGCAAGACATCGCTTGCCGCGCGCCTGGCGACGCTGTTCGCGGCGCAGGCGATCTTCGAGCAGCCCGAGGCCAACCCTTTCCTCGAAGACTTCTATCGCGACGCCGGAAGGCACGCCTTCCAGACCCAGGCGTTCTTCCTCCTGCAACGCATTGCGCAGCTGCAGGCGCCGCTGGATCCGGCGGCCGCGACGCAGCGCTTCGTCGCCGACTTCATGCTGGAGAAGAACATCCTCTTCTCCGAGCTGACCCTGGCCGGCGCCGAACTGCAGCTCTATCACGCGCTGCATGCGCAATTGCGTCCGCAGGTGCGCTTGCCTGACCTGGTGATCCACCTGCAGGCGCCGCCGGAGACGCTGCTCGAACGCATCGCGCGGCGCGGCATCGGGATGGAGGAAACGATTTCCTCCGACTACCTGCGACGGCTGTCCGACGGCTACAGCAGTTTTTTCTATCACTACGAAGAGGCGCCGGTCTTGACCGTCAATACCGAGCACCTGGATCCGGCCCACAACGACGCCGACCTCCAGGTGCTGCTGCAGCACATCGAAGCGATGCGCGGCAAGCGCGCCTTTCTCAATCAGGGAGGTTGATTTTCCAATGGCAGGCTATCTTCAGGAACCCGGCGCGGCGCGCGCCAAGCCGGTGACGACCCACACGCTGCAGGCGATGCGCGGCAAAGGCGACAAGATCACCATGCTGACCTGCTACGACGCCAGCTTTGCCACGCTGATGGAACGCGCCGGCGTGGAAACGGTTCTGATCGGCGACTCGCTGGGCATGGTATGCCAGGGCCACAACTCGACGCTGCCGGTCACCATCGCCGACATCGCCTACCACACCGCCAGCGTGGCGCGCGGCGCCAGCACCATGCTGGTGATCGCCGACCTGCCCTTCGGCACCTATCCGACGCGCGAGGAAGCGTTCAGGAACGCCGCGCTGCTGATGCAGGCCGGCGCCCAGATGGTCAAGCTCGAAGGCGGCGTGTGGCTGGCCGACACGATCCGCTTCCTGACCGAACGCGGCATCCCGGTGTGCGCCCATATCGGGCTGACGCCGCAGTCGGTGCACCAGCTGGGCGGCTTCAAGGTCCAGGGCAAGACCAGCGACGGCGCCACGCAACTGCACGCCGATGCGCTGGCCGTGCAGCAGGCGGGCGCATCGCTGGTGGTGATCGAGGCCGTGCCCGCGGCGCTGGGCAAGGAAGTCACCGACCGCATCGCGATCCCCACCATCGGCATCGGCGCCGGTCCCGACTGCTCGGGCCAGGTGCTGGTGATGCACGACATGCTGGGCGTGTTCCCCGGTCACAAGAGCCGTTTCGTGCGCAACTTCATGGAAGGCGCCGACGGCATCGAGGCCGCGGTGAAGGCTTATGTCGCCGCGGTGAAGGACGGCAGCTTCCCGGCGCAGGAGCATTGCTTCTGAGGCGCGCACTGTCGCGCCGCCGTGTGGCGCGTCCATGAAAAAAGCCCGGTCTCGACCGGGCTTTTTTTACGTGCGCCGCCAGTTCGGCGATGCGCGTGGTGCACGTGGTGCGCGCTCAGCTGCGCACGTCGCGCACGTCGTCATAGCGCGCCACCGCCTCGGCCAGGAAGCTCTTGCAATCCTCGGCGTTGCCGATGGCCTTGGTGAGGTTGCGCAGCAGGCCGTCGTGCACGCCGTAGACCAGTCCATAGAAGGACAGCTCCTGGCCGCGCTCCCAGGCGTCGCTGACGATGGTGGTGCGGCAGATGTTGGCCAGCTGCTCCAGCACGTTGAGCTCGCACAGGCGGTCGTGCTGCTCGGTGTGCGTCATGTCGTCATGGAAGCAATGGGCGTGCTTCTCGTGCACGTCCTGCACGTGCTGCAACCAGTTGTCGGCCAGGCCGACGCGGCGCCTGGTAAGCGCGGCGGACACGCCCGCGCAGCCGTAGTGGCCGCAGATGATGACGTGCTTGACCTTCAGCACGTCGACGGCGAACTGCAGCACCGACAGGCAGTTCAGGTCGGTGTGCACCACCACGTTGGCGATGTTGCGATGGACGAACAGCTCGCCCGGCAGCAGGCCCAGCAGGTCGTTGGCCGGCACACGGTTGTCGGAGCAGCCGATCCACATGTATTCGGGCGAGCGCTGCGCGCCCAGCTTGGTGAAGAAGTCCGGATCACGCGCGGTGATCTCGGAGGCCCAGCGGCGGTTACCCTTGAGCAGCTGTTCCTGGATCATGTCTTGTGGGCTTGGAGTTGTCATGGTCGGCAAGAGATGAATGATCAGGCGCAGGCCTTTGCGCGCGACAAGCGCGCGCCAAACCATACGCATGAGGTGGATGAGCGAAAGACATGCCGCTTGCGGCTTCCCCGACCTTGTGGACGATCGCGGTGCTGCTGCCGGTGTCGCGCGTGCCGGATACGGCCCCCTGCGCGACGCTGCTATCAGGGATCTGCGTCCCCGGTCTTTCGGCGTTGCCGCGGCGCGTCGGCGGGCGTCAGGCCGCGCGGTGCGCCACGCGTGCATTCTGTCCTAGCATGCACAAACAAAAACCGGCGAACCTCTCGGCTCGCCGGTCTCGGAAGGATATTACTCGAAGAATTCCTTGACCTTGTCCTTCCAGGTCTTGGTCTGCGGACTGTGCTTGGCGCCGCCTTCGGTGGTCAGCTGCTCGAATTCGCGCAGCAGTTCCTTCTGGCGCTCGGTCAGCTTGACCGGGGTCTCGACCACCACGTGGCAGAACAGGTCGCCCGGGAAACCGGAACGCACGCCCTTGATGCCCTTGCCGCGCAGGCGGAAGGTCTTGCCGCTTTGCGTGCCCTCGGGAATCGAGAACGATGCCTTGCCGTTTAACGTGGGCGCTTCGATCTCGCCGCCCAGCGCCGCCTTGGCGAAGGAAATCGGCATCTCGCAGTGCAGGTCGTCGCCGTCGCGCTGGAACACGTCGTGCGCCTTGATGTGGATCTCCACATACAGGTCGCCCGGAGGACCGCCGTTGACGCCCGGCTCGCCGTTGCCGGAGGAGCGGATGCGCATGCCGTCGTCGATGCCTTCCGGAATCTTCACTTCCAGCGTCTTGTTGCGCTTGATGCGGCCGGCGCCGGCGCAGGTGGCGCAGGGTTCGGGGATGACCTTGCCGCTGCCGTGGCACTTCGGGCAGGTCTGCTGGATGCTGAAGAAGCCTTGCTGCATGCGCACCTGGCCGTGGCCGCCGCAGGTCGAGCAGGTGACCGGCGAGGTGCCGGGCTTGGCGCCGCTGCCGTGGCAGGTGTCGCACTCGTCCCAGGACGGCACGCGGATGGTGGTGTCAAAACCGTGGGCAGCCTGCTCCAGGGTGATTTCCAGGTTGTAGCGCAAGTCGGCGCCGCGGTAGACCTGCGGGCCGGAGCTGCGGCCGCGGCCGCCGCCACCGCCGAAGATGTCGCCGAAGATGTCGCCGAAGGCATCGGCGAAGCCACCCGCGCCGGCGCCGCCGCCGGCGCCCATGTTGGGATCGACGCCGGCATGGCCGTAGCGGTCGTAGGCCTCGCGCTTCTGCGGGTCGGACAGCATCTCGTAGGCTTCCTTGACCTCCTTGAACTTCTCTTCCGCGCCCTTGCTGTCCGGGTTGCGGTCAGGATGGTACTTCATCGCCAGCTTGCGATAAGCCTTCTTGATCTCGTCGTCGGTGGCGTTTTTCGCCAGGCCGAGAATTTCGTAAAAATCGCGTTTTGCCATGTTGTCTAACCCGTATTTCGTCGCGCGCCGGAACACCGCGCGCAACGGCAAACGAACAAAGTGAAAAAGCCGAGTTCAGCTTTTGGCTGCGGGACTCGGCGTGCCCGGCCTTGCGAAAACGACATGCGGGCCGGGGGAATGCATCTCAAAAATCCGCCCGGGCTGCCGAATCCGCATGGTTTTCATGCAAATTCCGCACCCGGGCGCGAGGTCCGATCTTGCGATCAGGCTCGGATTACTTCACTTCCTTGAAGTCCGCGTCGACGACGTTGTCGTCCTTGGGCTGGCCGTGGCCGGCAGCGCCTTCGGCGCCGGCGGCACCCGCTGCGCCGCCTGCGGCTGCAGCCTGGGCCTGCTGGTCGGCGTACATCTTCTCGCCCAGCTTTTGCGCGGCGGTACCCAGCGCGGCGGTCTTGGCGTCGATGGCGGCCTTGTCGTCACCCTTCAGGACTTCTTCCAGCTCCTTGATGGCGGCTTCGATGGCTTCCTTCTCGCCGGCGGCCAGCTTGTCGCCGTATTCGCCCAGCGCCTTCCTGGTGGAGTGCACCAGCGCATCGCCCTGGTTGCGGCTCTCGGCCAGTTCACGCAGCTTCTTGTCTTCCTCGGCGTTGGCTTCGGCGTCGCGCACCATCTTTTCGATCTCGTCTTCGTTCAGGCCCGAGTTCGCCTTGATGGTGATCTTGTTTTCCTTGCCGGTGGCCTTGTCCTTGGCGCCCACGTGCAGGATGCCGTTGGCGTCGATGTCGAAGGTCACTTCGATCTGCGGGGTGCCGCGCGGCGCCGGCGGGATGCCTTCCAGGTTGAATTCGCCCAGGCCCTTGTTGCCGGCGGCCATTTCGCGTTCGCCCTGGTAGACCTTGATGGTCACGGCCGGCTGGTTGTCGTCGGCAGTGGAGAACACCTGGCTGAACTTGGTCGGGATGGTGGTGTTCTTCTTGATCATCTTGGTCATGACGCCGCCCATGGTCTCGATGCCCAGCGACAGCGGGGTCACGTCCAGCAGCAGCACGTCCTTGCGGTCGCCCGACAGGACCGAACCCTGGATGGCGGCGCCCACGGCGACGGCTTCGTCCGGGTTGACGTCACGGCGCGGATCCTTGCCGAAGAACTCCTTGACCTTCTCGATCACCTTGGGCATGCGGGTCATGCCGCCGACCAGGATCACGTCGTCGATGTCGGAAACCTTGACACCGGCGTCCTTGATGGCGGTGCGGCAGGGCTCGATGGTCTTGGCGATCAGCTCCTCAACCAGGGACTCCAGCTTGGCGCGGGTGATCTTCAGGTTCAGGTGGGTCGGCGCGCCATTGGCCATGGCGATGTACGGCTCGTTGATCTCGGTCTGCTGCGACGAGGACAGCTCGATCTTGGCGCGCTCGGCCGATGCCTTGATGCGTTGCAGGGCGATGGCGTCCTTGGACAGGTCCAGGCCGTTGATCTTCTTGAACTCTTCGATGATGTAGTCGATCAGGCGCTGGTCGAAGTCTTCACCGCCCAGGAAGGTGTCGCCGTTGGTGGACAGCACTTCGAACTGCTTCTCGCCGTCGACGTCGGCGATTTCGATGATGGACACGTCGAAGGTGCCGCCGCCCAGGTCATACACGGCGATCTTGCGGTCGCCCTTTTCCGCCTTGTCCAGGCCGAAAGCCAGCGCAGCCGCGGTCGGCTCGTTGATGATGCGCTTCACGTCCAGGCCGGCGATGCGGCCGGCGTCCTTGGTCGCCTGGCGCTGCGCGTCGTTGAAGTAAGCCGGCACGGTGATCACGGCTTCGGTGACTTCTTCGCCCAGGTAGTCTTCGGCGGTCTTCTTCATCTTGCGCAGGACTTCAGCGGAAATCTGCGGCGGAGCCAGCTTCTTGTCGCGCACGCCGATCCAGGCGTCGCCGTTGTCGGCGGCCACGATCTCGTAGGGCATCAGGTTGATGTCCTTTTGCACTTCCTTTTCCTGGAACTTGCGGCCGATCAGGCGCTTGGAGGCGTAGATGGTGTTGCGCGGGTTGGTGACGGCCTGGCGCTTGGCGGGTGCGCCGACGAGGATCTCGCCGTCTTCCTGGTAGGCGATGATGGACGGCGTGGTGCGCGCGCCTTCCGAGTTCTCGATCACCTTGGGCGTATTGCCTTCCATGACGGAAACGCAAGAGTTGGTGGTGCCCAGGTCAATGCCAATGATTTTTCCCATGATTTTTCCTTCGATCTTTCAGCCCTGGATGCCGGGCTACAGTAGTTTTTAATGGTTTTAATATGTGGAGGAAAGACGGACTTTCAAGCGCCTGAGCCAGGCCAAAAAGCAATTTTTATGCCTTTTCCCGCGCAGGCTTCCGGCAGCCGCCCCTCCGCTTACTTTCCCTGGGCCACCGTCACCAGCGCCGGGCGCAGCAGACGGTCGGAAATCATGTAGCCCTTCTGCAGCACGGCCACCACGGTGTTGGCGTCCTGCTCGGCGGGCACGGCCGAGACGGCCTGGTGCTTCATCGGGTCGAGCTTTTCGCCGGTCTGCGGGCTGACTTCCTGCAGCTTGTTCTTCTCGAAGGCCGAGGACAGTTGCTTCAGGGTCATGTCCACGCCTTCCTTGAGCGACTCCAGCGAGGCGTTTTCGATCTTCAGGGCCATTTCCAGGCTGTCCTTGACGGACAGCAACGATTCGGCGAAGCCTTCGATGGCGAACTTGTGGGCCTTGGCGATATCGTCCTGGGCGCGGCGGCGGATGTTCTCGCCTTCGGCACGGGCACGCAGGAAAGCGTCCTGCATCTCGGCAGCCTTGGCTTCAGCCGCGGCCAGCTTGTCTTCCAGCGTCGGTTCCGCAGGCGCTGCCTGGGGCGCGTCGGCTGCCGCCTCGGCGGCGGCTGCTGCGGCTTGCTCGTTCTGCGCTTCCTGTTTTTCCATGTCTTGCATTCCTGAATTACCTCCAACAAATCAATCAGTTACACGCATTGAGACCGGCATTTTCCGCCAATCCCGCGCAAGATGCCGTTCAAATAGGGTATTCCCCTGATATTTCAAGGGCTTTTTGCCCATTCCTGCCATTTCAACAAGAAAATTGTTACCGGTCGTTACAAGAATTACCAGGCTCATCTTCAAGTTAATACGGCCTTGACCTAATATGAATTCAAGCCTGAGCCGTTCGTGCTCAGCGCGATCTGGATGCGGCGCCGCCCGGTCTGGACCACCCGGGCCCCGCACTTTCCGTCAAATGGGGTGACACCATGAAACTGCCACTGATCGCCGCAACCATCCTGGTTGCCGCCTACAGCCTGCTGGCTACCGCCTGGATCAGCTATTCCCACCTGGTAGGCCTGTACGCGCTGTAAGCCAGCACTGCAAGACCGCAGGACCCGCTCGCCATCCGCCAGCCCTCATTTCTTCTTCTGTCGAAGAGAAGCCGGCGCAGTCACTGCCCGCGCAAGGCATTGCCAAAGCGTCAATCCCGCCAGGAACATCCCGCGCAAGCCATCGGACAGCCCGCTATTCTAGCAGGCCGCCAGCGGCTTTCCGCCCCATCCGGGGCTGACCGGGAGGCGACAGGCGAAAAAAGATTCAGCGGGCGGCGCCCATGCCGGCCGCGCGCTGCGCGGCGATCGCCGCTTCCCGCGCCGTTTCTTCGTGGGCGGCGGCGTTGCTCATGGTGGGCCAGCCGCCGAGATGCTGCTCGGCGATGTCGACCATGCCCGCGATCCAGGCCGGCGACTCGTTCAGGCAGGGGATGAAGTGGAACTCCTCGCCGCCGGCGTGCAGGAACTCGGCCTTGCCTTCCATGGCGATCTCTTCCAGCGTCTCCAGGCAGTCGCTGGTGAAACCGGGGCACATCACGTCGACCCGGCGCACGCCCTGGCGCGCCAGCTCCTGCAGCGTGGGCGCCGTGTAGGGTTGCAGCCACTCGGCCTTGCCGAAGCGCGACTGGAAGGTGACCATGTACTCATGCTCGGCCAGCCCCAGCGACTGCGCCAGCAGGCGCGCCGTGTTGTGGCATTCGCAGTGGTAGGGATCGCCCAGCAGCAGCGTGCGCCGGGGCACGCCGTGGAAACTCATCACCAGCTTGCCCGGCTTGCCGTGCAGCGCCCAGTGGTCCAGCACCGACTGGCGCAGCGCCTGGATGTAGCCGTCGTGGTTGTGATAATCGCGGATCATGCGCAGCTCGGGGATATTGCGCACGCGGCGATAATGCGCGAACACCGAATCGAAGATCGAGGCGGTGGTGGTGCCCGAATACTGCGGATAAGCCGGCAGCAGCACGATGCGCGTGCAGCCCTGCGCCTTCAGGCTGTCCAGCACGTCGGGCAGCGCCGGGCTGCCATAGCGCATCGCATGGACGACCTGCAGCTGGCGATGCCCGCGCGCGGCCAGTTGCTCGCCCAGCGCCGCGGCCTGGCGTTCGGTGTGCACGCGCAGCGGCGAGCCTTGCTCGGTCCAGATGCTGGCGTATTTTTCAGCCGACTTCGACGAGCGGAACGGCAGGATGATGCCGTTGAGGATGAACCACCAGACGGCGCGCGGAATCTCCACCACGCGCGGATCGGACAGGAACTGCTTCAGGTAGCGGCGCAGCGAACGCGCGTCGGGCGCGTCGGGCGTGCCGAGGTTGACCAGCACCACCGCCGTGGAAGGCAGGCTGCCGTGGGTGTAATCCGGTTCTGTGCGAAATGCCATCGATGTCGTGTCGGGAGGTGAATCAGGAAGCCAGCAGCTCGCGCGCGTGCTTGCGCGTGGTCGCGGTGATCTCCAGCCCGCCCAGCATGCGCGCGATTTCTTCCACGCGCGCCTTGGCGTCCAGGCCGTCGATCTGCGACAACGTGCGGCCGGCCTCGTTGCGTTTGCTGACCTGGAAATGCTGGTTGGCCTGGCTGGCCACCTGCGGCAGGTGGGTCACGCACAGCACCTGGCGCTCCTGGCCCAGGCGCTTCAACAGGCGACCGACCACTTCAGCCACGCCGCCGCCGATGCCGCTGTCGACTTCATCGAAGATCAGCGTGGGCGTGCCCGTGGCGTGCGAGGCGATCACCGAGATCGCCAGCGAGATGCGCGCCAGTTCGCCGCCGGAGGCGACCTTGGCCAGCGACCGCAGGGCCACGCCGGCGTGACCGGCGACGGTGAACTCCACCTGCTCCATGCCGTAAGAGGCCGGTTCGCATTCGTTGAGCGCGATCGAGAAACGCCCGCCGGCCATCGACAGGTCCTGCATCGCCGCCGTCACCGCCTCGCTCAGGGCCGCCGCCGCCTTGGCGCGCGCCTTGGAGAGCTTGCCTGCGAGGTTGAGGTAGGCCGCTTTCAGTTTTTCTTCCTGCGCGCGCATGGCGTCGAGGTCGGTGGCGTCGGCCAGCTGCTTGAGCTGGCCGGCCAGGGTTTCATGCTCCTGCGGCAAGTCGTCGGGCTGCACATGGAACTTGCGCGCGGTGGAATGCACCGCTTCCAGCCGCTCCTCCACCGCCTGCAATCGCGCCGGATCGAGCTCGACCCGGCCCAGGTAATCGTTGAGCGCGTACACCGCCTCCTGCAGCTGGATCTGCGCCGGCTCCAGCGAATCGAGCACCGGCTTCAACGCGCTGTCCACGTCGACCAGCTTGCCCAGCTTTTGCGTGATCGCCGACAGCTGGGACAGGATGGGCGACTCCGACTCCGAGATCGCCGACAGCGCCTCCTGGGCGCCGCCGATCAGTGATGCGGCATGCGACAGGCGGCTGTGCTCGGCGCTGATCTCGGCCCATTCGCCGGGCTTGACGGCCAGGCGCTGCAGCTCGGCGACCTGCCATTCGAGGCGCTCGCGCTCCAGCAGCACGTTGCGCGCGTTCTGCTCGAACTCTTCACGTTGCCTGGCCAGCGCGCGCCAGGTCTTGTGGGCGGCGGCGACGTCGCGCGCCTGCTCCAGCAAGCCGGCCTGGCTGTCCAGCAGCTGGCGCTGGGCATCGGACTTCATCAGCGACTGGTGCGCGTGCTGGCCGTGGATGTCGACCAGCATCTCGCCCAGCTCGCGCAGTTGCCCGGCGGTGGCGGCGATGCCGTTGACATAGGCCTTGGAGCGGCCGGCGTTGTCGATCACCCGGCGCAGCAGCACGCCGCCCTCTTCTTCGGCGAATTCATGTTCGGCAAGCCAGGCCTGCACTTCCGGCGTGGCCGAGAAATCGGCGGTGATGTCGGCCTTGGCCGCGCCTTCGCGCACCACGCTGGCGTCGCCGCGCCCGCCCAGCGCCAGCGCCAGGGCATCGATCAGGATGGATTTGCCGGCGCCGGTTTCGCCGGTGAAGACGGAAAACCCGCGCGCGAATTCGAGCTCAATGGCATCGACAATCACAAAGTCGCGGATCGTGAGGGTACGCAGCATGGTGGTATTGGAAGTCGGTTGGACTGGCGACAGTGTCGGCCGTCATCATGACGCACGGATGACGGCGGCCGGGTTCGTGTTCTGGAACCGGCTTATTGTAATCGGCCTTCTATCGAGGGATATTCGTTCCAGTGCAGCTTTTGCCGCAGGGTGTCGAAATAGCTCCAGCCTTCGGGATGCAGGAAGGTGATCTTGTGCGCCGAACGGCGGATCACGATGCGGTCGCCGTGCAGCACGCTGGTCAGCGACTGCATGTCGAAATTGGCGCTGACCTCGCGTCCCGCCACCACCTGGATGACGATCTCGCAAGAGTCCGAGACCGTGATCGGGCGGTTGGACAGCGCATGCGGCGAAATCGGCACCAGCACGATGCCGTGCAGGCTGGGATGCAGGATGGGCCCGCCGGCCGACAGCGAATAGGCGGTGGAACCGGTGGGCGTGGCCACGATCAGGCCGTCCGAGCGCTGGTTGTACATGAAGCGGCCGTCGACCTCCACCCGCAGCTCGACCATGCCGGAAGTGGCGCCGCGCGCCACCACCACGTCGTTCAGCGCCAGCGCGCGGAAGATCTCGCCGCCTTCGCGGTAGACGCGCGCCTCCAGCAGCGAGCGCGACTCGGCCTCGACCTTGCCGTCCAGCATTTCGCCCAGAGCCGGTATCATTCGGTCCTGCGGTATATCCGTGATGAAGCCCAGCCGCCCCTGGTTGATGCCGATCAGCGGCACGTTGTACGGCGCCAGCTGGCGCGCGATGCCCAGCATGGTGCCGTCGCCGCCGACCACGATGGCGACGTCGGCCTGCTGGCCGATCTGCTCCGGCGTCAGGCTGTCGTAGCCCTGCAGCCCGATGTTCTGCGCGGTCTCTTCTTCGAACGCCACGGTGTGGCCGTGCGACTCAAGAAAGACGGCGATATCTGACAGGATCTGCGCGATGCCGACGGCCTGGAACTTGCCGACGATCGCGACGGTTTTGGGCACGGCTGCCTGGACGGGTAATTTGATGGGCCACATGCTGCGGATTAGACCATAATTTGAGATGACTTTGTAATGAATACTCCCGCCTCCCCGACGCCGTCCTCGGCCTCCCGCGCCGCCGTCAAGGCCGTGCTGTTCGACCTCGACGATACCCTGTGGGCCATCGAACCGGTGCTGGTGCGCGCCGAAGGCCTGCTCTATGAATGGCTGCAGGCCAAGGCGCCGCGCGTGGCCGCCGCGCATACGGTGACCACCCTGCGCGAACGGCGCATGGCGCTCATGCGCACCGATCCGGCGTTTCGCATCGACCTCTGGAAACTGCGCCACACGGCGCTGACCGAAGTGTTCGCCGAGCACGGCGAGGACCTAGCGCTGGTGGACGAGGGCATGGCCCTGTTCTCGCAGGCGCGCAGCACGGTCACGCTGTTCGACGACGTCGAGCCCGGCCTGCAGCGGCTGGCCCGCACGCTGACGCTGGGCAGTGTCTCCAACGGTTTCGCCGACCTGGAGCGCATCGGCCTGGCGGGACATTTCGGCGTTTCCCTCGCGGCCCACCGCTTCGGCCTCGCCAAGCCCGACCCGCAGATCTTCCACGCCGCCTGCCAGGCGCTGGGCGTGGCGCCGGCCGAGGCCGTCTATGTCGGCGACGACCCGCACCTCGACGTGCAGGGCGCCCAGCAGGCCGGCCTGCGCGCGGTGTGGATGAACCGTTTCGGGCGTACCCTGCCCGAGGGCATCGTGCCCGACGCCGTCTGCAGCGACCTGCACCAGCTGCACGACTGGCTGGAGGCGCAGGCCCGCGCTTCCTGAGCCGCACACCAAGACCGGACTTTTTGGCCGATAACTAGTTAGAATACGGCTTATGCAACTTGATAACCGCGCCCGCACTCTGCTCAAGGCGCTGGTCGAACGGTATATCGCCGACGGCCAGCCCGTGGGTTCGCGCGCGCTGTCCAAGCTGTCGGGCCTGGAACTGTCGCCGGCCACCATCCGCAACATCATGGCCGATCTCGAAGAGATGGGCTTCGTCGCCAGCCCGCATACCTCGGCCGGCCGCGTGCCCACGCCGCGCGGCTACCGCATGTTCGTCGACACCCTGCTGACGGTGGAGGCGATCGACGAGAGCGCGCTGGAAGGCCGCCTGCAAAACCGCCTGCAGAATTCCTCCCCGCAAAAGATCATCACCAATGCGGCGCAGGTGCTGTCCTCGCTGTCGCAGTTCGCCGGCGTGGTGCTGACGCCCAAGCGCGAGTCGGCGTTCCAGCAGATCGAGTTCCTGCGCCTGTCGGAAAAACGCATCCTGCTGGTGATCGTGGACCACGGCGGCGATGTGCAGAACCGCATGCTGCTGACCGAGGTCGACTACACGCCCAGCCAGCTGACCCAGGCCGCCAATTACATCAACCAGCACTACGCCGGCCAGTCCTTCGAACAAGTGCGCGTGCGCCTGCAGGGCGAACTGCGCCAGTTGCGCGACGACATGAACGCGCTGATGCTGGCCGCCGTCGAGGCCGGCAGCGACGCCATGAGCGAGGAGGCCGACAACAACGTGGTCATCTCCGGCGAGCGCAACCTGCTGTCGGTGACCGACCTGTCGTCCAACATGAATTCGCTGCGCCAGCTGTTCGACATGTTCGAGCAGAAGACCGGCCTGCTGCAGTTGCTGGACGTTTCCAGCAAGGCTACCGGCGTGCAGATCTTCATCGGCGGCGAGTCGCAACTGGTGCCGATGGACGACATGAGCATCGTCACCGCGCCGTATGAGGTGAACGGCCGCATCGTCGGCACCCTGGGCGTGATCGGCCCGACCCGCATGGCCTACGAGCGCGTGATTCCCATCGTCGACATCACCGCCAAGCTGCTCTCGAGCGCGCTGAGCCAGCACTGATCCCGGCCCGGAAAAACAAAAGCCACGTGCGATCCACGTGGCTTTTTCAATTTATTGCCGCTGTAAAGCCAGGCAAAAAACCGCAGCCGGCCCGGCAAGAGATGTAAGGGTTGGTTACCGCTTACTTCTTGATCTTCTTGCAGTTCTTACAATGGCCGTACAGCGCCAGGGCATGGTCGGCGATCTCGAAACCGTGTTCCTGGGCGATCTTCAGCTGGCGCTTTTCGATCTCGGCGTCGAAGAATTCTTCGACCTTGCCGCAGTCCAGGCAGACCAGGTGATCGTGGTGCGAGCCTTCATTGAGCTCGAACACGGCCTTGCCGGTCTCGAAGTGATTGCGTTGGAGCAGACCGGCCTGTTCGAACTGGGTCAGCACGCGATAGACGGTGGCCAGGCCGACGTCGAGGTTGTCGGAAAGCAATTGCTTGTAGACATCCTCGGCGCTCAGGTGGCGCACGGTGGTGTTCTGGAAGATCTCGAGGATCTTCAGCCGCGGCAGGGTCGCTTTCAGGCCGCTGGCTTTGAGTTCGGATGGATTATTAGGCATGGTTCAGTAAATTCCCGGTTATCTGGCTTATCATATAGTGTTTTAGGCCCATGGCTCAACCCGGTTGAAATCTTTATGCGAATGCTCTCCCGAATGAAGTCTCGTTACCAACCCGTCGCAATGACGCTGTGCGTCGCGCTGGCCGCCGCACTGGCCGGCTGTTCCTCGACCAAAGCGCCGGACAAGGCCGCCGAGGCTGACAATTCGGGCGTGAAAGTGTCCGGCAAGAGCACCAGCCTGTTCGGCTTCCTGAAGCCGTATCGCATCGACATCCAGCAAGGCAACTTCGTCTCCAAGGAAATGGTCGCCCAGCTGCGTCCGGGCCTCACGCGCGACCAGGTGCGCTTCGTGCTGGGCACCCCGCTGCTCAACGACATGTTCCACTCCAACCGCTGGGACTACGATTTCCGCCTGGCCAAGGGCAGCGGCGAGATCATGACCAGCCGCGTGTCGGTGTTCTTCAAGGATGACCTGGTCGAGCACGTCGACGGCGGCGAGAACCTGCCCACCGAAAGCGAATACCTGACCCTGATCAACAACGCCAAGACCGGCGCCAAACCGGCGCTGAGCGACACCGACATCAAGCCGGCCGCGCCCGCCGCTCCGTCTTCCGCCAACCAGTAATCCGAGCATTTCCATGACCGTACTCAATATCGCGGTGGCCGGCGCCTCCGGGCGCATGGGCCGCATGCTGATCGAAGCCGTCCTCAACGCCGACGACCTCAGGCTGGCCGGCGCGCTGGACGCCCCCGGCTCGGCCGCCGTCGGCACCGACCCGGGCGCCTTCCTGGGCAAAGCCACCGGCGTGCAGATCGAATCCGACCTGGCCCGCGGCCTGGCCGGCGTCGACGTGCTGATCGACTTCACCCGTCCCGAAGGCACGCTCAAGCACATCGAATACTGCGCCGCGCACGGCATCAAAGTGGTGATCGGCACCACCGGCTTCGAGCAGCCGGGCCGCGACGCCATCGCCGCCGCCGCGCAAAAGACCGCCATCATGGCCGCGCCCAACATGAGCGTGGGCGTGAACGTGACCTTGAAGCTGCTGGAAATGGCGGCCAAGAATTTCGCCGAAGGCTACGACATCGAGATCATCGAAGCGCACCACCGCTTCAAGGTCGACGCTCCCTCCGGCACCGCGCTGAAGATGGGCGAAGTGATCGCCGGCGCGCTGGGCAAGAATCTCGACGACGTCGCCGTCTATGCCCGCGAAGGCGTGACCGGCGAGCGCGATCCGTCCTCGATCGGTTTTGCCACCGTGCGCGGCGGCGACATCATCGGCGACCACACCGTGCTGTTCGCCGGCATCGGCGAACGCATCGAGATCTCGCACAAGTCTTCCAGCCGCGTCTCGTACGCCATGGGCAGCCTGCGCGCCGCGCGCTTCCTGGGCGGCAAACAGACCGGCCTGTACGACATGCAGGACGTGCTGGGCTTTCGCTAAGCCCTGAACCCTGCGAGGCCCGCCATGAGATTCGCTGCCGCACCCCACCAGGTCCGGCAGCGAATTTTTTTGCGGCGCGCCGCTCCAAGCCTTTCCCGCCCGTGCGCACTCATCGTTGAGCGCGCCTCACCCAGAAAGAACGACACATGGAATCCAACGTAGGTTTTGCCCACTACTGGGCGCAAGGCGATGCCGTTTCCCACACCGTGGCCTACCTGCTGCTGCTGATGTCGATCGCCAGCTGGTTCTACATTCTCTCCAAGGCATGGGCCGCCTGGCGCATCCGCCGCGGCAGCAACGCGCTGGAAAAATTCTGGCAGGCCCCCACCCTGGGCGACGCCGTGGCCGCGATGCAGAACGTCGACAGCGAGCTGATCTACACCCCGATGGCCGAGCGCGCCTCGGAGGCCGCGGACATCTTCAACCGCCAGCAGTCGACGCCGTCGCTCAACGCCGCCACCGCGCCTGACGAACTGATCACGCGCACGCTGCGGCGCGAGATCAACCGCGTCTCGGCGCGCCTGGAGCGCGGCCTCACGCTGCTGGCCTCGGTCGGTTCCACCGCTCCCTTCGTCGGCCTGTTCGGCACGGTCTGGGGCATCTACCACGCGCTGGCCGCGGTCTCGGCCAGCGGCACGGTGCAGATCGACAAGGTCGCGGGCCCGGTGGGCGAAGCGCTGATCATGACCGCGCTGGGCCTGGTGGTGGCGATACCGGCGGTGCTGGCCTACAACGCCTTCACCCGCATCAACCGTGTGGTGCTGGCCGAGCTGGACGGCTTCGCGCACGACCTGCACGCCTACCTCACCACCGGCGAACGCGTCGGCGGCGTACGCAAATGAACGCGCTGCGCGCCCCCGTGTCATCCGGGCAGGGGGTGAAATGCGACATCACACGCTTTAAGGAGGCCACATGAGCTTCGGCGGATTCAACGACAACCAGAACTCGGCGCCGATGGCCGACATCAACGTCACCCCGATGGTGGACGTGATGCTGGTGCTGCTGGTGATCTTCATCATCTCGGCACCCATGTTCACCCACGCGCTCAAGCTCGACCTGCCCACCGCCAAGTCGCAGCCGGCGCCGGAAAAGCCCGAGACCGTCACCGTCGGCATCGACGCCGTCGGCAAGCTGTACTGGAACGACCAGCCGGTCAGCGCCGCCGAAATGGACCAGCGCATGGCCGCTGCCGCCGCCCGGCAGCCGCAACCGGAAATGCAGCTGCGCGCCGACAAATCCACCCGCTACGAAACCATCGCCGAAGTCATGTCCGCCGCCCAGGGCGCGGGCCTGACCAAGCTGGGCTTCGTCACCGATCCCAAACCCGGCGCCGCCCGCGCGGCCGCCCCTGCAGCAAAGTAAATATGGCAACCGTACAACTCGCGGGCGACCGCATCACCGACTGGGACAGCTTCCACACCGAAAGCGCGCAAGCCTTCGGCTTCCCGGATTTCTATGGCCGCAACATGGACGCATGGGTCGATTGCCTCTCGTATCTGCGCGACGAAGACGGCATGACCAGGTTCCGCCTCAAGCCCAAGGAAATGCTGCGCATCGAAATCACCGGCAGCGCCGACCTGCACCAGCGCCTGCCTGAGCTGGTCGAAGACGTGGAGTTCTGCTGCACGGCGATCAACGACCGCTGCGAGGATTACGAAGAAGCGCCGATGATCGAGCTGATCTGGAAATGAGCGGTGGCGGGCGCGGGTTTCAGCACGCTGATGATCGCGGCGTCCCGCCCGAATGCAGTTCGCCAAGGCGCGACGAACGACACTGGATCCCGGCCTGCGCCGGGATGACGGATTACATTGGATAGCGAGCCACGGAATCGATGCCGCAGGCGAGCAGCAAGCACCGCGAGGCCGAAGGCGAGCCGGACACAAGGCAAAGCCGCAGGCGAGCCGGATCGGAAGTCCGCTTCTGCCCAGCCGCTGAACCGTGCGGAAAAATGGATCAGAAAGGAGGCCGGAGCGTAGCGACTTGCCTCCTTTCCCATTTTTCTGCGCGGTTCAGCGGGCACCCCGAAGGGGCTGGGCGGTAGCGGCCGCCTTCTTTTGCTTACTTTTCTTGGCGGAGCAAGAAAAGTGAGCGGCTGCCGGGCCGCCCCCGGCGCTCCGTTTCGACCGGAGAAAGAAAAGCATAGAGCCAGTACATCTGCCGGCAGCAAGACCAGACTACCCGCCAAAGAACAACCGCATGCACGCTGACTTCGATACGCCGCAAAGCGGCTACTCAGCCCGAACGGGATTCGGAGAAGCGCAACGAACGACACTGGATCCCGGCCTTCGCCGGGATGACAGATTACATGAGATAGCGAGCCTGTACATCGATGCCGCAGGCGAGCAGCAAGCACCGCGAGGCCGAAGGCGAGCCGAAAACAAGGCAAAGCCGCAGGCGAGCCGGATCGGAAGTCCGCTTCTGCCCAGCCGCTGAACCGTGCGGAAAAATGGATCAGAAAGGAGGCCGGAGCGCAGCGACTTGCCTCCTTTCCCATTTTTCCGTGCGGTTCAGCGGGGACCCCGAAGGGGCTGGGCGGTAGCGGCCGCCTTTCTTTGCTTACTTTCTTTGGCGGAGCAAAGAAAGTGAGCGGCTGCCGGGCCGCCCCCGGCGCTCCGTTTCGACCGGAGAGAGAAAAGCATAGAGCCAGTACATCTGCCGGCAGCAAGACCAGACTACCCGCCAAAGAACAACCGCATGCACGCTGACTTCGATACGCCGCAAAGCGGCTACTCAGCCCGAACGGGATTCGGAGAAGCGCAACGAACGACACTGGATCCCGGCCTTCGCCGGGATGACGGATTACATGAGATAGCGAGCATGTACATCGATGCCGCAGGCGAGCAGCAAGCACCGCGAGGCCGCAGGCGAGCCGGATCGGAAATCCGCTTCTGCCCAGCCGCTGAACCGCGCGGAAAGGCGACAAGACCAGACTACCCAAAAAGAAAAAGGGAAGAGCCCAACGCCCTCCCCTCCAACACCAAACCCGATCAAGACAAGACCAAGCGGTCAACCATCTCATCAATCAATCAATCAGCTCATCCCCGTCATAAAACGGATACGGCCCCTCAAACTCACCAATAGCCGCAGTATGGCTGACCAAACCCGCCGACGCCGCATCCCACCAATGCAGCTGAAACCCCGGCGGCTCCATCACAAAGCAGGAAGCCGCCGCCGGATCCAGATCCAGCACCACCTGGTGCGACACGCCCGGACAAGTGGACGCGATGGTCCCGCCAAAGCGCCGCTGGATGGAGCGATGCAAATGCCCGCACAGCACGCGCTCGACCTGGGGATGCTTGCGCACCACCGCCTCCAGCGCCAACACATCCTCCCCCGCCAGCCCGATATCGTCCATGTGTCCGATGCCGGTGGTAAAGGGCGGATGATGCATCACGATCACGGTCGGCCGCTCCGGCTGCGCCGCCAGCACATCGTCGAGCCAGCGCAGGCTGGCCGCCGCCAGGGCGCCGCTGCTGGAGCGCGGAATGACGGTATCGAGCGCCACGATGCGGATCGGATGATCCTCGATCACATACTCGATGCGCTCGCCGCCCCGCTGCAGATACGCATGATCGGGAAACGCCGCGCGCAAGGCATTGCGCTCGTCATGGTTGCCCGGCAGCAGGTAGTAAGGCATGGCCAGCGGCGCCAGCAGCATGCGCAGGAATTCATACTCCGACGGCTTGCCGAAATCGACCAGGTCGCCGGTGATCACCACCGCGTCGGGCTTCTGCCTGAGCTCGTTGACCTGCGCCACGCAGCGGCGCAGGCTCTCGGCGGTATCCACCACGCGGTAGGACTTCTTGCCGTCGGTCTTGATGTGCAGGTCTGAAATCTGTCCGAGGATCATGCTGCCTCCTGTTGGCCGGTCGCCGCAACCGGCACCTTCACCAGCGCGCCGGCATCCACCGCCAGCGCCACCGCCTGGCCCGGCTGCCATATGCCGCGCCGGCTGGTCTCGGCAATGAGCGGCCGCTCCACGCCGATGTCGATCTCGAAGCGGGTGCGGTCGCCCATGAAGAACGTGTTAACGATCGTGCCGCGCAGCGTGTCGCCGGCGGCGTCCTCGGCCTCCAGCACCTGCACGCTCTCGGGACGGAACATGGCGGTCGCCGGCTGGCCTTCCGCCACATTATCCGGCAACGGCAAGGTGCCTGCCGGCAGTTGCAAACGGCCGCCGGCGGCAATGCCCTCGACGCGGTTCATGGCGCCGATGAACTCGGCCACGAAGGCGTTGGCCGGGCAGTAGTAAATATCCTGCGGGCTGCCGATCTGCGAGATCCTGCCGCGCTCCATGACCACGATGCGGTCGCCCAGCGCCATCGCCTCGCCCTGGTCATGGGTAACGTAGACGGCGGTGATGCCGAGCTTGCGCAACAGCTGGTTCAGGTCGCTGCGCACGGCTTCGCGCAGTTTCGCATCCAGCGCGGTCAGCGGCTCGTCCAGCAGCAGCACCTTGGGCTCCACCGCCAGTGCGCGCGCCAGCGCCACGCGCTGCTTCTGGCCGCCGGAGAGCTGGTCGACGCGACGGTGCGACAGGCCCTGCAGGTGCACCATCTCCAGCAGGCGATCGACGCGCTGGGCGCGTTCCTCGGCCGGGATCTTGCGGATCTTCATGCCGTAGGCGATGTTCTCGCCCACGGTCATGTTGGGGAACAGCGCGTAGTTCTGGAACACCATGCCCACGCCGCGCTTCTCGATGGGCAGGCCGGTGACGTCGTCCTCGCCGAACTGCACGCGGCCGCCCTGGTCGGGAAACTCCAGCCCGGCGATCATGCGCAGCGTGGTGGTCTTGCCGCAGCCCGAGGGGCCCAGCAGCACCAGCGTCTCGCCGGCGCGGATTTCAAGGTCGAGCGGCTGCAGCGCGCGCGTGCCGTTCTCAAATGACTTGGCGCATTGCGTCAGCCGGATCGAAACAGGTTGCTTCATAGACTTGCTCTCTTGCGTGTTGCCTGGGTAGCCCACTGCATGCCGATCAGCAGCGGGATGATCATGAAAAAGAAAATCAGGGTGTAGGCCGAGCCGACCTCCAGCCGCATCGACGCATAGGCATCGGCCAGGCCGACCGGCAGGGTCTGGGTCAGCGGTGTATGCAGCATCCAGGTGATGTTGAATTCGCCGATCGACAGCGTGACCACCATCAACGCGCCGGCCAGGATGCCGGAGGCGACGTTGGGAATGACCACCCCGAAGAAGCGCCGCATCATGCCCGCGCCGAGGCTGGCCGCGGCCTCCTCCAGCTGCGCCAGCTGCGAGGACTGCATCACCGCCAGCACCGGGCGCACCATGAACGGCAGCGTGAACAGCACATGGCCCACCAGGATGAAGACGATGCTGGCGCGAAATTCGCGATACTGGCCATAGGCCATGATCAGCGCCAGCGCCGTGGCAAGACCGGGCACCGCCACCGGCATCATCAGCAGTTCCTCGATGGCGCGCGCGATGCGGCTACGGCCGCCCTTGTAGCGCGCCAGCATATAGGCCAGCGGCACGCCGACCACCGCCGTCACCACCAGGCAGGCCAGCGCGATGAAGATGGAGCGCCAGATGGTGGGCTGGTACATCTCCCACACCTGGGCCACCCAGCGCAGCGTCAGGCCGCTGGAAATGCCGACGAAGAAATTCTCGGTCACGCCGGCCAGCATGGACAGCAGCACCGGCACCACCAGGAAGGCGCATACCAGCAGCGTGAAAGCCAGCTGCGCGTAAAAGCGGAAGTTGCGTTTCATGCGCGTCTCCTCACGCTGCGGCGGCCACGCCATTGCCGGTGAACGAGCGCGCCAGCGCCAGCACCAGCCAGGTGATCAGGCCCAGCACGATGGACAGCGAAGCGGCGGTGGCGAAGTTGGCGTAGCCGGTGAATTCGTTATAGATGGTCATCGGCAGCACGTCGATGTTGGCCGCCAGCGTGAAGGCGGTGCCGAAGGCGCCGACGCTGGTGGCAAAGCAGATCGCGCCCGACGAGATCAGCGCGGGAACCAGCGCCGGCAGCACCACGTGCAGCAGCACCTGCCACGGCTTGGCGCCGAGCGAACGCGCGGCTTCTTCCAGCGAGGGATCGAGCTTTTCGGCGGCGGCCACCACCGTCAGGATCACGCGCGGAATCGAAAAATACAGGTAGCCGAGGAACAGCCCCGACAAGGAATAGGCGAACACCAGCGACTCGCCGAACAGCCAGCTGGTGAAGGCGCCGACCAGGCCCTGGCGGCCGGCCAGCATGATCACCATGAAGCCGACCACCACGCCGGGGAACGCCAACGGGAAGGTCAGCATGGCCAGCAGCGCAGCCTGGCCGGGAAAACGATTACGCTGCAGGAACAGGCCGACGAACACCGAGATTGCCAGCGTCGCCGCCGTCACCGCCGCCGCCAGCGCCAGCGTCGACGCCAGGCTGATGAAGTAATGGCGGTTGGTGAGCACGGCCAGATACGCCATCGCCCCGTCCGGCCCGGAGGCGCCCACGCCCACCAGGCGCACCATGGGCAACAGCCAGAAGGCGCAGAAGAGGGTCATGCCCGGCACGGCGAACCACAGCCAGACGCTGTCGCGCCGGGACCTGGGCTTGCCGGCCGGCGCGGCTGCCGGCGTTGAAAAAACGGGATTCATGGTCTGTCCTGCAGCTTGCATCAACGCACTTCCGCCAGATAACGCTCGCCGAACTTGCGCTGGGCTTCAGCCATCTTGCCGTAGTCCACCGACTTGGCGCGGGCATACTCGGCCGCCGGCAGGAAGCGCGACTCGGCTTCCTTGGACATCGCCGATGCGCGCACCGGGCGCAGGTAGGCATTGGCCCAGATCGCCTGGCCCTGGTCGGACAGCAGGAAGTCCAGCACCTTCTTGGCGTCGGCCTGGTGCGGCGCGTTCTTCACCAGCGACACCACGTAGGGCACGGTCACGGTGCCTTCGCTGGGGATCACGAAGGCGACGTTGGCGCGGTCCTTGTACTTGGCGCGGTAGGCGTCGAAGTCATAGCCCAGGAGGATGGGGATCTCGCCCGAGATCAGGCGCGCATACGACGTCTGCTTGGGAACGATGGGCTGGTTCTTCTGCAGGTTCTTGAAGTAGTTGATGGCCGGCGAGAAATCGTCCAGCGAACCGCCCAGCGCCTGGTTGATCGCCACCGCGCCGACATAGCCGACGAAGGCCGAGGCCGGATCGAGGTAGCCGATCAGGCCCTTGTATTCCGGCTTTTGCAGGTCGGCCCAGGACTTGGGCACGGCCTTGCCCTTCAGGGCGTCGACGTTGACCATGATGCCCATGGTGCCGGAGTGGATGGTGAACCAGTAGCCGTCCGGATCCTTCAGGCCGTTGGGGATGTCGTTCCAGTTGGCCGGCTTGTAGGGCGCGACCAGGTCCTTGCCCTTGGCCTCGATGCCGAAGGACACGCCCAGGTAGGTGAAGTCGGCGACCGGGCTGGCCTTCTCGGCGGTCAGCTGGGCCAGCGCCTGGCCGCTGTTCTTGTTGTCCGGCGGCACGGTGACGCCGGTCTTGTCCTTGATGGCCTTGATCTGGGCGGCCCAGTCGGCCCACTCCGGCGGACAGTTGTAGCAGATCGCGGTCTGGGCGGACGCAGCGATGGAAGCCGACAGCAGCATGGCGCCGGCGACGGTTTGAACAACACGTTTCAGGAACATGTCAGATCCTCTCCAATAGGTTGAACGACAAAGGCACTGCAAAAAATCAAAACGTCACGGCTGGCTCGGCGGCGCGGCGGAGCCGCCCTCCCGGACCGTATGCGGCAAGACATGGCGCGCGGCCGCGACCGGCGCACCGCCTGCCGCGGCTGCGGCGGCGCCGCGCTCGATGGCGCCCACCAGGGTGCGCAGGGCGACGTCGCCGATCTGCTCCGAGGGTTGCACCACGCTGGCCAGCACCGGCTCCATCAGCCCGCCCACGGGAATGCCGTCGAACCCCATCACCGAGATGTCGCGCGGCACGCGCAGGCCGAGCGCGCGCAGGTCGCGCATGGCGCTCATGGCCAGCAGGTCGTTGGAGCAGAACAAGGCGGTGGGACGATGGGCCGGATTGGCCATCATCTGCTGGTAATCAGCGGCGGCGGTCAGCGTGTGGCGCTCCACCTCGATGGCCGGCAACGGCTCCAGACCCGCCGCCTGCATGGCGTCGAGATAGCCGTAGTAGCGCTGGATGGCGCGGTCGGAGGCGTTGAAGCGTCCCGACAGCATCTGGATGCGGCGATGCCCGAGCTTGACCAGGTGCGTTACCGCGTCGCAGGCGGCGGCGCGGTTATCGACCGAGACCGAGGCGCGCGGCAGGCGGTCGGTGCGCACATCGCTCGACAGCGCCAGCTGGTTGTAGGTCAGCACGAAGGGAATCTTCTCGCGCTCGAGCAGATCGAGCGTGGCGTTGGCGCCGGCGTCGGCCACCGTCAGGATCACGCCGTCGACGCGATGCCCCAGCAACAGTTCGACGGCGGCGGACTCATCTTCGGGCAGGTATTCGGTAGTGGTGAACATCACCGAATAGTCGAGCTCGCGCGCGGCCAGCTCGATGCCCTGCAGGCACTGGGCGAAGACGGTGTTGCTCAGCGTGGGCACCACCACGCCCACGGTGCGCGAACTGCCCGCGCGCAGGTTGCGGCCGGTGAAGTTGGGGCGAAAGCCCAGCTGCTCGATGCTGCGATGGATCTTTTCGGCGGTTTCGGCGCTCACTGAGCCCGGCTTGTTCAGCAGGCGCGAGACGGTGGCGATGGAAACGCCGGCCAGATTGGCTACTTGCTTGATGGAAGGTCGCACGGAAATCGCTCGGTGACATGAAAACGATTACATGGTGCCCGCCGATTGTTACGGCCATATGACCTTGATAAGCGCAAGGGGCGGCGGCAAAGAGTTGCAATAAAGGAAATTATTCGATCGAAACGACCATCAACCCGGACTTTCCTCTCACGGCTCTTTTGAGACTTTTCTCATATAAACGCGAGGCCCGAATCGGCACACTGACGTCACTGCATCAAGCAAACGAAGCCGCGGACAAGCCGCACGGCGCGATGCAACGACATCCAATCTGACTGACCGATATCCAGGAGCCATCATGCAAAACTTCATCGCCCGCAGCGCCGTCATCGCCGCCTTCTCCGCCGTTGCCGCACTGGCCTCGTCGGCCGCCGTCGCCGGTCCCACCACCGAACTGAAGGTCACCGGCGTGATCAAGCCGGTTGCCTGCACCCCCACCATCGGCGCCGGTTCGGCCGTGGTCGACTACGGCACCATCACCGCCGGCTCGCTGGAAAACGGCAAGAACAAGGTGCTCGACACCCGCGAAGTGCCGTTCTCGATCTCCTGCGAAGCGCCGGTCAAGATGGCCGTCACCGCCACCGACAACCGCGCCGCCAGCAAGGTCACCGGCCTGGGCTCGCTGGTGTCGGCCACCGCCTCCGAAAACAGCATGTTCGG
>NZ_NJGU01000006.1 GCF_002213415.1 Herbaspirillum robiniae
GTCTGGAACAGCTCGATGTGCTCGACCTTGATGCGGGTGTCCTTCAGCAAGCCCACGCCGGTGTTGAAGCTGTACATCATCGGCGCCTCGTCGTGCATCCAGGTGCTTTCGATGTAGTCACGGCTTTGCTTCAGGGCCGCGCGCGAGGAGTCCGCCAGCGCGACCTTCAGGAAGGGTGCGCGCGATACGTTGACCACTTGCTGGGCCGTGAGGTTGAAGCCGTCGATGGTGATGGTTTGCATGTCTTGTCCTTGCAATCGGTGAAATGGATCAGCGCGCACCGCACCGTGCCGGGCGATGCGCGCATTGAGGCGACGGTGACGCTTACTTGGCGCCGGCCTGGAACCAGGCGGCGACTTCGGCGCGTTCCTCATCGGTCATCTGGGTCATGTTGGCCAGCGGCATGTCCTTGGTCTGCACCGCGCGCTGGAACACCTTGGCCGCGTGCTGGTGGATCAGCTCGGGGGTCTGCAACATCATGCCCGCCGGCGCGGTGGCGAAGCCGGCCTGGGTCGGCTTGTCCGAGTGGCAGGACGCGCAACGCTGGGTGATGATGGCCTGGATCTTCGCGAAGTCCGGAGCTGCTGCTGCGGCGGCAGGCGCCGCGCCGTCGGCGCCCGGCGCGGTGGCCGCTGCAGCGCTGGCGATCGGCGCTGCCGGACGCGGGGCGATCGCCACCGCCACGGCCAGCAGCAGGATCACGCCGGCGATCGGGTAACCGACCGACACCTTGCCCTTGTGGCGCAGGTTGAAGAAGTGGCGGATCAGCACGCCGGCCGCCATGATGGCCGCCAGCACCAGCCAGCTGTACGGATGGGTGTAGGTCATCGCGTAGTGGTTGCTGATCATGATGAACAGGATCGGCAGCGTGAAGTAGTTGTTGTGCACGCTGCGCTGCTTGCCGCGACGGCCGTGGATCGGGTCGGGCGACTTGCCTTCCTTCATCGCTTCCACCAGCTTGCGCTGGCCGGGGATGATCACCATCAGCACGTTGCCCACCATGATGGTGCCGATCATGGCGCCCACATGGATATAGGCCGCGCGGCCCGACAGCAGGTGCGTGAGCATGTAGGCCACGGCCACGATGAAGACGAACATCACCAGGCCCAGCAGGCCTTCCTTCTTGCCCAGCGGCGAGCGGCACAGGAGGTCGTAGACGATCCAGCCGACCACCAGCGTGCCGATGCCCACGCCCACCGCTTCGATGCCGGAGAGGTTGGCGACCGACTTGTCGACCATCATCGCCGAGGCGTTGAAGTAGTAGACGATGAACAGCATGGCGATGCCGGTGATCCAGGTGGCGTAGGCCTCCCACTTGAACCAGTGCAGTTCTTCAGGCAGCTCGGCCGGGGCCACGAGATATTTCTGCGGGTTGTAGAAACCGCCGCCGTGCACGGCCCACAGCTCGCCGGAAACGCCCTTCTTCTCCAGGTCGCTGCCCGGCTTGGGCGGGCGGATCGAGTTGTCCAGCCAGACGAAATAGAACGATGCGCCGATCCACGCGATGCCGGTGATCAGGTGCAGCCAGCGCACCAGCAGGTTGGCCCATTCGACGCCGTACGATACCAATAATGCTTCCATGTCTTCCTCAACTTGACTCCCGTCCGCCACCGCGGGCAACTCCGAACAGGCGAGGCAACGCCTCAGGAAAGGGCCGCGATGAAAGTCCGTCTTCCCCTTTCACGCGCAGGCATGGCCGGCGCGCGGCAGATGCCGCGCGGCAATGCGAATGTGTGTGGATGAGAGACTTCCAGCGAGCCAGGAAGCCGCAACAGGCGCGTTGCGCCCCGCTGGTCTCCTGCCGTCGCCGCCGCTGCGACCCGATGGCTGCGCGCTATGCGGCGCCATCTGTTATTACGGTCCGCGCTTCGTACTGTTGGCAACGGCCGCCCTCATGAGGCTGGCCTGTTCCGTGGCTCGGACCGGTTGCACGAAAGATAAACGCCGACGGCGCACCAAAACATGCCCCGCAACGTATATTTGACATACGCCGCGCCATATACAAAAATGAGTCGGAAATGTGGGACGCTTGCGGTCGCGCGCAATTAAGCAATATCGACCAAGCTCTCCCGGACCGGGCCGCCAGGCCGGACGGGAGCAAAAAAGGCCGCAGAGACCGGCCGGCGCGCAACGACGGCAATGACCAGGGACTTCCCGACAGGCGAACGACCCGCGGAAAATTGCCGCCGGGCATGACGCTTGCATCCGGGGCATCCCCTGTTGTGCCGTCGATGCAAGACCAAGTGACGAACCGAACCGGCATGCGCGTGTGCAGACGCGCAACGCCACCAGAGTGAACGAAAAACCGTCACCTGCCCTTAGTACGTAATTGGGCGAGAACCACGCCCCAGAACGAAGAACCCGGAGACATCCACATGTCCAGGCTGCCAGACCATCTCGACATCCACCTCATCCGCATCCTTTACCTGTTGCTGTGCGAGAAGAACGTCTCGCGCGTCGCCCTGAAGCTGAACCAGCCGCAGCCGTCGATCTCGGCCTCGCTGCGCAAGCTGCGCGAGCTGACCGGCGACCCGCTGCTGGTACGCGGCGCGCGCGGCATGGTGCCGACCCAGCACGGCGAGAGCCTGTTGAAGCCGGCCAAGCGCATCCTGGACGAGACCGAGCGCCTGTTCGTGCCCAAGACCGCCTTCGTGCCGCAGGACGAGGAGCGCACCTTCCACATCGCCGCGCCCGACTACATGAACACCCCGTTCTTCACCGAGGTGATCGCCCGGCTGCGGCGCGAGTCGCCGCGCAGCCACATCGTGATCCACGCATTGGGGCCGGAGACCGATTACGTGCGCCTGCTGTCGGACGGCGAGCTGGACCTGGTCATCGCCAACTGGGACGAGCCGCCGCCGCACCTGCACCTGTCCAAGCTGTTCGACGACCCCATCGTATGCCTGATGCGCGCCGACTGCGCCTACGCCAAGCGCACCGCGCGCGACGCCATGACCATCGAGGACTACCTCTCGCTGCCGCATGCGGCGCCCTCGCAGATCCTGCCGGGCTACCACGGCACCATCGACACCTTCCTCGAAAAGCAGAACCTGCGCCGCAACGTGGTGGTCGAGTCGGCCCACTTCCGCATGCTGCCCTACATGGTGGCGCAGACCGACCTGGTGCTGACGGCCGGCCAGCAGTTCGCCAGCTTCTACGAGAAACTGCTGTCGCTGAAGAGCTATACGGTGCCGGTGAAATTCCCGCCGCTGCGCTTCTACCAACTGTGGCACGAGCGCGTGCACCAGGCCACCGAGCACAAATGGCTGCGCGCCCAGGTCAGCGCGGCGGCCAAACTGGTCGCCCAGGTTCGCAGCTGATCGGCCACCGGCGCGGGATGGCGGGCGCAACGACTATATCGGCAACGCGCCAGCCGGTATGCCGGGCCTTATATATCGGGCTGACGGGATTGCATTAGTATCCGATGCACCAGGCCTGCATCCGCACACAGAGACGGAGCCGTGACCTGAACCGGAACCACCTTTCAATCGACAAGGCACACCCCGTGAGACGGGTGCGGTCACATGTCAGGTTCCTTTATAAAAATATCAGGAGACAGCATGCAAACCCAAAGCCATCCGGTGGATGAACGCCTACCCGTATTCAAACTCTTTGCACTCGGCATGCAGCACGTGCTGGTGATGTACGCCGGCGCCATCGCCGTGCCGCTGATCATCGGCGGCGCACTGAACCTTCCCAAATCGGAGATCGCCTACCTGATCAGCGCCGACCTGTTCTGCTGCGGCCTGGTTACCATCATCCAGAGCGCCGGCATCTGGAAATTCGGCATCAGGATGCCGGTCATGATGGGGGTCACCTTCGCCGCCGTGGGGCCGATGGTGGCGATGGCCAACAATCCCTCGCTGAGCATTTTGCATATCTATGGCGCCGTGATTGCATCCGGCGTTTTTTGTATCCTGGCGTCGCCTTACATGAGCAAGCTGATGCGCTACTTCCCGCCGGTGGTCACCGGCACCGTGATCACGGTGATCGGGGTCTCGCTGATGGGCGTGGGCATCAACTGGGCCGCCGGCGGCCAGCCGGTGATCGGCAAGCTGGTGGACGGCGTCTTCGTCAAGGTGCCCAACCCGGACTACGGCTCGCCGCTGTCGCTGTCGATCGCGGCCGTGGTGCTGGTGTCGATCCTGCTCATCACCAAGTACACCAAGGGTTTCATTTCCAACATCTCGGTGCTGATGGGCATGGTGGTGGGCTTCGTGATCGCCTTCGGCCTGGGCAAGATCAGCTTCGACGGCCTGGACGCGGCCGACTGGTTCGCCATGATCAAGCCCTTCCACTACGGCGTGCCGCAGTTCGACCTTCCCTCCATCATCAGCATGTGCCTGGTGATGATCGTGACCATGATCGAGTCGACCGGCATGTTCATGGCCCTGGGCGACATCGTCGGCAAGAAGGTCGATGACAAGACCCTGGCCACCGGCCTGCGCGTGGACGGCCTGGGCACGGTCATCGGCGGTATCTTCAATACCTTCCCTTACACCTCGTTCTCGCAGAACGTCGGCCTGGTGGGCGTAACCGGCATTCGCAGCCGCTTCGTCTGCGTGGCCGCCGGCGTGATCCTGATCGCCTTCGGCCTGTTCCCCAAGATGGCGCACGTGGCGGCCTCGATTCCGCAGTTCGTGCTGGGCGGCGCCGGCATCGTGATGTTCGGCATGGTGGCGGCGACCGGCATCAAGATCCTCTCCAAGGTCGATTTCCACGCCAACCGCAACAACCTGTTCATCGTGGCCATCAGCATCGGCGTGGGCATGATCCCGATCGTCGCCCCGACCTTCTTCGACAAGATGCCGCCTTTCCTGGGCACCATCTTCCATAGCGGCATCCTGCTGGCCTCGGCCATGGCGGTCGGGCTGAACCTGTTCTTCAACGGCCGCGGCAGCGAGGAAGACGTGGCGCGCTACGCCGTGGCGGCCGCGCAGAGCTCGGACCACTGAGGCCGGGCGGCAACAAACCGGCAAGGGGCGGCGGATAGGCGGGCCATGCAGATGGCTTATATATCCGCCGCCATATGCCGTGTAATAAGCGAAAACACATATCTCCCAGATAAAACCGTTGATGCCATTCCTGCCCGGATGTTTTAAAGTCTAGGCTAAGGAAAGCCCGCCCCCGGGCGGTTTCCGGCAACATCCGGACACAACAATCGCGGCCGACAATCGGGCACACCCGATGTCGCCCGGCAGCGCAATACCGAACACAAACGAAGGGACCGGTCGGACAGCCGCCGGCAAGCACATGACGACGACACTGGAACAACTCAACCACACCGAGGCCTCGGCCTTCATCGCCGCCCTGCACGGCATCTACGAGCATTCGCCCTGGATTCCCGAGCGCGCGGCGCTGCAGCGTCCCTTCCGCAACCTGACCGCGCTCAAGCTGGCGCTGCAAAAGGTAGTCACCGACGCCACCCGCGCCGAGCAGCTGGGCCTGATCCGTGCCCACCCGGAGCTGGCGGGCCGCGCGGCCATCGCCGGCGAACTGACCGCCGAATCCACCGGCGAACAGGCCAAGGCCGGGCTGAACCTGTGCTCCCCGGAAGAATTCGCCAACCTGCAAAAGCTCAACGCCGACTACAACGCCAAGTTCGGTTTCCCCTTCATCCTGGCGGTGAAGGGCCCGACCGGCGCCGGCCTGACGCGCCAGCAGATCATCGCCACCTTCACCCGCCGCCTGCGCAACCAGCCTGAAGACGAGCTGCGCGAGGCGCTGCGCCAGATCGGGCGGATCGCCGAGATGCGCATCAACGACCTGGTCGGCTACAAGCCGGCGCTGGGCGCCACCGTGATGCAATGGGCCGAGGAGATCGGCGCGCTGTCCGAGGACGAAGGCGCGCTCACCTGCACCTACCTGACCGACACCCACCGCCGCACCGCCGACCAGATCGCGCACTGGATGCGCGAAGCCGGCATGCACGTGCACATCGACGCGGTCGGCAACGTGGTCGGCCGCTATCTCTCCACCGATCCGCAGGCCAAGACCCTGCTGACCGGCTCGCACTACGACACGGTGCGCAACGGCGGCAAGTACGACGGCCGCGAAGGCATCCTGCTGGCCATCGCCGCGGTCAAGCACCTCAACGAGCGCGGCGAAACGCTGCCCTTCCACTTCGAAGTGATCGGCTTCTCGGAAGAAGAAGGGGTGCGCTTCAAGAGCACCTTTCTGGGCAGCAACGCCGTGATCGGCCAGTTCGACCTGAAGCTGCTGGAGCTGCAGGACCGCGACGGCGTCTCCATGCGCGAAGTCATCACCCAGGCCGGCCACGACGTCACCGCCATCCCGCAGATCGCGCGCGACCCGTCGGACATCCTGGGCTACGTCGAAGTCCACATCGAGCAGGGCCCGGTGCTGCTGAACCGCGACCTGCCGGTGGGCATCGTCACCTCGATCGCCGGCAGCTCGCGCTACCTGGTGGACCTGAAGGGCGTGGCCAGCCACGCCGGCACCACGCCGATGGACATGCGCAAGGATGCCGCCGCCGCCGCCGCCGAGATCATCCTGTATGTGGAACAGCGCTGCTCGCAAGACCAGCACGCCTCGCTGGTGGGCACGGTCGGCCAGCTGCAGGTCACGCGCGGCTCCACCAACGTCATCCCCGGCAACTGCCAGCTCTCGCTGGACATCCGCGCCGCCCGCGACGACGTGCGCCAGGCCGCGGTGGCCGACGTGCTGGACAAGATCGAAGAGATCTGCGAGCGCCGCATGGTCGACGCCAAGATCGAAGAAACCGTCTCCGCCCCCGCCGCGCCTTGCGCGCCATGGCTGATGGAACAACTCGCCGCCGCCACCGAGCGCGCCGGCATCCCCCCGTTCCAGCTCGCCTCCGGCGCCGGGCACGATGCGATGACGATCGCCAAGATGACCGACGTCTGCATGCTGTTTACCCGCTGCGGCAACGGCGGCATCAGCCATAATCCGCTGGAGACGATGACGGCGGATGACGCGGAGGTGTCGGGGCAGATCCTGTTGGACTTCCTGCGCAGCTTCAAGGCGAAGGCTTGAGGCTTTCACAGGCACTTAGGTAAAGGCGGGACAGGCTTCGAGACGATGCAATGGAGCACCCGGATCTGGACCGAGTGCGGTGAGGCGCGACGAACGCCGCTGGATCCCGGCCTTCGCCGGGATGACGGATTGCATCAGATAGCGAGCCAGTAGATCGAAGCCGAAGGCGAGGTGCAAACAGCGCGAGGCCGAAGGCGAGCCGGCAACGCTGTCCCCTTGGGGGCCAGCCGCCGGAGCGCGGGGGAAAATGGATCAGAAAGGAGGCCGGAGCGCAGCGACTTGCCTCCTTTCCCATTTTTCCCCGCGCTCCGGCGGGTACCCTCCGCAGGAGGGCTGGCACTTAGGGGCCGCCTTCTTTTGCTTACTTTTCTTGGCGGAGCAAGAAAAGTGAGCGGCTGCCGGGCCGCTCCCGGCGCTCCGCTTCGACCGGAGAAAGAAAGAACCAGAGCCAGTACACCGGCACGCAGCAAGACCAGACTGCCAAACACGCAAACAACAAAACGACCGAGCAATAAAACAAGCAACAAAGAACACCAACCAAACCCGTCGCAGAGTTAATAGGGCTTCAAAGGGACTCCCCTGTCACATGCGCCGACCAGCACCACCACCACCCACAAATAAGGAACAAACAAGGAGTCCCTGCAATGCCCCAGCAACAAGCCAACGACAAGACCCTGCTGATCAAGAACGCCAACGTCGTCGTCACCATGAACGACGCCAGGGAAGAGATCAGCAACGGCGCCATCTTCATCCGCAACAACATCATCGAGCAGGTGGGCAAGAGCGCCGACCTCCCGCAGCAGGCCGATGAAATCATCGACGCGACGCACCACGTCGCCATCCCCGGCCTGGTCAACACCCACCACCACATGTACCAGAGCCTGACGCGCGTGATTCCCGCCGCGCAGAACGGCGAACTGTTCAACTGGCTGACCAACCTCTACCCGATCTGGGCCGGCCTGACGCCCGAGATGATCAAGGTCTCCACGCTCACCGCGATGGCCGAGCTGATCCTCTCCGGCTGCACCACCAGCAGCGACCATCTCTACATCTACCCCAACAAGACCCGCCTGGACGACAGCCTGGAAGCCGCCGCCCAGATCGGCATGCGTTTCCACGGCGCGCGCGGCGCGATGAGCGTGGGTCAGTCCAAGGGCGGCCTGCCGCCGGACCGCGTGGTGGAGGAGGAAGAAGACATCCTCAAGGACACCCGCCGCCTGATCGAGACCTACCACGACGGCAGCCGCCACGCGATGCAGCGCATCGTGGTGGCGCCCTGCTCGCCGTTCTCGGTCTCGCGCGACCTGATGCGCGAGGCGGCCGATCTGGCGCGCCATTACAAGGTATCGCTGCACACCCACCTGGCCGAGAACGTCAACGACATCGCCTACAGCCGCGAGAAATTCAACATGACCCCGGCCGAATACGCCGAGGACTGCGGCTGGGTCGGCCACGACGTCTGGCACGCCCATTGCGTGCAGCTGGACGACCACGGCATCGACCTCTTCGCCCGCACCGGCACCGGCGTGGCCCACTGCCCCTGTTCCAACATGCGGCTGGCCTCGGGCATCGCGCCCATCCGCAAGATGATCGACGCCGGCGTGCCGGTGGGCCTGGGCGTGGACGGTAGCGCCTCCAACGATTCCGCCCACATGATGGGCGAAGTGCGCCAGGCCATGCTGCTGCAGCGCGTGGGCTTCGGCCCGGACGCCATGACCGCGCGCCAGGCGCTGGAAATCGCCACGCTGGGCGGCGCCAAGGTGCTCAACCGCGACGACATCGGCGCATTGAAGCCGGGCATGTCGGCCGACGTGGTGCTGTTCGACACGCGCCAGATCGGTTTTGCCGGTGGCCTGCACGACCCGGTCGCGGCGCTGGTGTTCTGCACCCCGTCCAATGTGGCGTGGAGCATCATCAATGGCCGCGTCGTGGTGCGCGAGGGACAATGCACCACCATCGACCTCGGTTGCGTGTTGGAGCGCCATAACGCACTATCGCTGGAACTGGCCGAAGCAGCGCGCTGACGCCCCAAGCTCGGCAGTAGCGCGTTAGGCAAAGCAAATCGGCAAGACTATTCGTCACGACAAGCCGGGCATGGAAGGGATGCCCGCAGGCGTCGCACAGCGGATCGCAAGCGCCCCCACCCGGGGCGGCTTGCGACGACGCCCCGCATGACAAGAGCAAAGGCGCGCCGCTCGGCGCGACTCATTGCCGCCGCACAACAAGAAAAAACTTCGCCTGATTTTTGGCACAAGACTTGCAATTAGTGACGAGGGGAGTCGTCCGCTTCATTGCGTTCATCCGCTGTGCCGCAATACTCACACAAGCACATATCCAGCGCTCGCCGGATACGCGCGCCTGTATGCGATGCCGCGCACGCCGCTCCTTGTTTCCGCCAATCCCGTTTTGCCTGAACAACGCTAGCGCACAAGGTCCACCATGAACATCTCCAACATGAAAATCGGCGCCCGCCTGACTCTCGGCTTCGGCGCCGTCATCGCGCTGCTGCTCGCCATCGCCGTCCTCGGCAACGTCCAGCTCGGCCGCCTGGCCGACGGCATCAGCCTGATCGTCAAGGACCGCTACCCCAAGACCGTCATGGCCAACACCGTGCAGATCCAGGTCAACAAGATCGCGCTCGACATCCGCGACATCCTGCTCACCAGCGATGCCGAGCGCATCAAGGCGCTGGCGGCCGACGCCACCGCCGCCGACAAGAAAATGAACGAGTTCCTCGCCCGCCTGCGCGAGGTGGCCCGCACCGACGAAGACAAGAAATTCGTCGAAGCCGCCATCGCCGCGCGCGACACCTACATCCCGGCGCGCGACAAGCTCATGGCCCTGGCCCAGGCCGGCCAGGTCGACGAGGCCAAGGCCTACCTGCCGCAGCAATTCATGCCGGTGCAGATCAAGTACTTCATCGCGCTCGACGCCATGTTCGACTACCAGGGCGGCCTGATGGACGCCGCCGGCGCCGCCGCCGCGCAGGACTCCGCCAGCGCCCGCACCATCATCAACAGCCTGGCGGTGGTGGCGCTGCTGCTGGCCGCCGTGGTGGCCTGGCTGGTCTCGCGCAGCATCACCCGTCCGCTGGTCAACGCCGTCGGCGTGGCGCGCCGCGTGGCCGAGGGCGACCTCACCACGCGCGTGGAAGTCACCTCCAGGGACGAAACCGGCGAACTGATGGCCGCGTTGAAGCTGATGAACGACAACCTGCGCAACATCGTCTCGCGCGTGCGCACCGGCACCGACACCATCAACCACGCCTCGGGCGAGATCGCCAGCGGCAACCTCGACCTCTCCTCGCGCACCGAGCAGCAGGCCGGCTCACTGGAAGAAACCGCGTCGGCCATGGAAGAGCTCACCTCCACCGTCAAGCAGAACGCCGACAACGCCCGCCAGGCCAACCAGCTGGCGGCCTCGGCATCGAGCGTCGCGGTCGAAGGCGGCGCCGTGGTCGGCCAGGTGGTCGAGACCATGGCCTCGATCAACGCCTCGTCCAAGAAGATCGTCGACATCATCGGCGTGATCGACGGCATCGCGTTCCAGACCAATATTCTTGCGCTCAACGCCGCGGTGGAAGCCGCGCGCGCCGGCGAACAGGGCCGCGGCTTCGCGGTGGTGGCCTCCGAAGTACGCTCGCTGGCCCAGCGCAGCGCCACCGCCGCCAAGGAAATCAAGGCCCTGATCGACGACTCGGTAGCCAAGGTCGACACCGGCAGCCACCTGGTGGAACAGGCCGGCAGCACCATGACCGAAGTGGTCGCCAGCGTCAAACGGGTGACCGACATCGTCGCCGAGATCAGCGCCGCCAGCACCGAGCAGAGCACCGGCATCGAAGAGATCAACCGCGCCATCACGCTGATGGACGAGTCGACCCAGCAGAACGCCGCCCTGGTGGAAGAAGCCGCCGCCGCCGCACAGGCGATGCAGGACCAGGCGGCGCAGCTGATGGAGGCGGTCAGCGTGTTCAAGGTGGACGCCGGCATGGCGGCCGCACCCTCGCCAGCGGCATCCGCCGCACACGCGGCGCCGAAGGCCGCTGCCCCGGTGATCAGGAAGCCCGCCTCCCCGGCCCGCGCCCTGGCGCACAAACCGGCGGCGCAGACCAGGCCCAACCGCGCGCCGGCAAGCGCGGCGGGCAAGGTGACGGATGACGATTGGGAGCAGTTCTGAGCGGTTTCCTCCGCATGACTGACAAAGGCGCCGGTAGGCGCCTGTGTTTTTGCTTCGCAAGTTTCCTGCGATTTGGCACACTGTGGCGATCTGCGCCCGCCGCATCCCGGATAGACCATGAAGAAACTGCTGCCCGCCACCCTGCTCCTGTGCCTGCTCAACGCCCATGCGCAGCAACCGCGCGTCTTTAGCGGCTACGAGGAGTTCTACGCCAGCCTGCCGGATCGCTTGTTCACCGGCGAGGGCGAAGACATTGCCGTCTCGTCGCGCCATAGCGTGCGCATCGACGGCAGGGAGCATCGCTTCAGGCGCGCCATTGCCTTTCCTGGCGAGAGTGTCTATCCCGATGACCTGGGAAGAAGCGCCACGCTCTATCGCAGCGCCGGACACTACTGCGTAGATGGGATAGGCGCAACCAGCGGGACAGGTTCACGCCACATATCGGTGTACCTGATCGACAGGAACAAGGGCCGATCGTACAAATTGCCGAGCCTGTTCGGCTCCTGTCGAGCACTTTCCCGCAGTGCGAACGGCGTTGGCTTCCTGCGGGCCGACATCGTCAACTATCGGGCAGCCTACGATGCGGACGGCGTGTTGTTCAGCGAACATGTTTTGGCCGACGATAAATTTCTGGCCGGCTCGAGGCAGCTGGAAGTACGCTTCGTCGAACCGGACAACTTCTATCGCTTTCGTCTGATGAAATAAAAAGGCCGTGAAGTTCGCGGCCTTTTTATTTCATCAGCTTCACTGCACTAAGGTATTCCTAGCCCCACACCTCCGCCAACCGCAACAGATTGGTGCTCCCCGGCTGCCCGAACGGCATGCCGGCGGTGATGGCGATCTGGTCGCCCTTCTTCGCAAACCCTTCTTTCAGCGCCGTCTGGCAGGCAGCGCTGACCATTTCGCTTTCGTTGTGGATCTGGTCGCTGATGGTGGAGTGCACGCCCCATACCAGCGCCAGGCGGCGTGCCGTGGCCAGTTGCGGGGTGATCGAGAGGATCGGCGCCATCGGCCGTTCGCGCGCGGCGCGCAGGCTGGTGTGGCCGGAGCTGGTGTAGGTCACGGTGGTGGTGGCGCCGACGATGCCGGCCACGTCGCGCAGGGCCGAGCAGATCGCGTCGGAACGGTTAGGCTGCGGTACTTCGTGCTGGGCGTCGATCATGTTGCGGTACAGCGGATCGCGTTCCACCTCGGCGATCACGCGGTCCATCATCGTCACCGCCTGCAGCGGGTAGGAGCCGTTGGCCGATTCGGCCGAGAGCATGACGGCGTCCGAGCCGTCGTAGATGGCGCTGGCCACGTCCGATACTTCGGCGCGCGTGGGCACCGGCGCGGTGATCATCGACTCCAGCATCTGGGTGGCGATGACGATGGGCTTGCCGTGCTGGCGACAGGTGCGCAGGATGCGCTTTTGCGTCCCCGGTACGCGCTCGGGCGGCAGCTCCACGCCGAGGTCGCCACGGGCGACCATGATGGCGTCGGAGGCCTGCACGATCTCGTCGAGCCGGTCCAGCGCGGCCGGCTTCTCCAGCTTGGACAGCACGGCGGCGCGGTTGCCGATCAGGCCGCGCGCCTCGAACACGTCCTCAGGACGCTGCACGAAGGACAGCGCGATCCAGTCGGCGCCCATGTCCAGCGCGAAGGCCAGGTCGCGCCGGTCCTTCTCGGTCAGCGCGGGAATCGGCAGCACGGCGTCGGGCACGTTGACGCCCTTGCGGTCCGACAGCACGCCGGCATTGACCACGCGGGTGCGGATGCGCGCGCCGTCGCTGTACTCGACCTGCAGGCGCAGCTTGCCGTCGTCCAGCAGCAGCGACTGGCCGGCGGCGATGGCCTCGAACAGTTCCGGATGCGGCAGGCACACGCGGCTGCCGTCGCCGGGCGTGGCGTCGCGGTCCAGCGTGAAGGTCTGGCCCTGCAGCAGCGTCACTTTGCCGTCGGCGAACTGGCCGATGCGCAGCTTAGGGCCCTGCAGGTCGGCCAGCACCGCGATCGGACGGCCGACCTCGCGCTCCACTTCGCGCACGATCTGGTAGCGCGCCTGGTGGTCGGCATGGGTGCCGTGGCTGAAGTTGAAGCGGAACACGTCGGCGCCGGCTTCGAACAGCGCCTGGATCATCTGGCGGGAAGCGCTGGCGGGGCCCAAGGTGGCGACGATTTTGGCCTGGCGTTGGCGGCGCATGGTGAGTCTCCGGAAAATGGTTTTTGGTTGTTGTTTGAAATGACGCTTGCTTGAACGGACAAGCGACCAAGCGATCGAGCAATTGAACAGCGACTTCAAAAGCAAGTCGTCCCCGCGCAGGCGGGGACCCAAGAACTTTCAACATGCCTCGACGGCCGTTCAACGTCGCTGGGTCCCCGCCTGCGCGGGGACGACAGGCTGCATCAGGATGCCTTGGCGATCTCGTGGTTCGACATGATCTCCACCGCGCGGCACAGCGCCGAGTGGTCCAGGCCGCTCATGCCGTTGGCGGCGCAGGCGTTCATCAGTTCCTGGGCGGCGGCGGTGTTGGGCAGGCTGATGCCCAGCTGCTTGGCGCCCTGCAGGGCCAGGTTCAGGTCCTTCTGGTGCAGCTCGATGCGGAAGCCCGGGTTGAAGGTGCGCTTGACCATGCGCTCGCCGTGCACTTCCAGGATGCGCGAGGAAGCAAAGCCGCCCATCAGCGCCTGGCGCACGCGCGCCGGATCGGCGCCGGCCTTGGAGGCGAACAGCAGCGCCTCCGCCACGGCCTGGATGTTCAGGGCGACGATGATCTGGTTGGCCACCTTGGTGGTCTGGCCGTCGCCGTTGCCGCCGACCAGGGTGATGTTCTTGCCCATCAGTTCGAACAACGGCTTCACGTCGTTGAAGGCCGATTCCGAGCCGCCGACCATGATGGTCAGCGAGGCGGCCTTGGCGCCCACTTCGCCGCCGGAGACCGGGGCGTCCAGGTACTGGCAGCCCAGCGCGTTGACCTTTTGCGCGAAGCCCTTGGTGGCGATCGGCGAGATCGAGCTCATGTCGACCACGATCTTGCCGGCCGACAGGCCTTCGGCCACGCCCTTTTCGCTGAACAGCACCGCTTCGACGTGCGGGGTGTCGGGCACCATGATGATGATGATGTCGGCGCGCTTGGCGACTTCGGCGCCCGAGGTGCAGACGGTGGCGCCGCCTTCCAGCAGCGCCGCCGGCGGGTTCTTCTGGTCGTGCAGGTAGAGCTTGTGACCGCCCTTTTGCAGGTTTTCCGCCATCGGTGCGCCCATGATGCCCAGGCCGATGAATCCGACTTTTGCCATGATGTTTCTCCTCAAGAAATTGGTTTGATTGATAGATGCGATGTCATGCCGCTCGGGGCGTCGCCCTGTTACAGGCCGTGATCCTTGATCCAGCCGAGGCCTTCTTTGGTGCCGGTCCGGGGCTTGTACTCGCAGCCGATCCAGCCGTCGTAGCCGATCTCGTCCAGGAAGCGGAACAGGTAGCGGTAGTTGATCTCGCCGGTGCCGGGTTCGAAGCGGCCCGGGTTGTCGGCCAGCTGCACATGGCGGATCAGCGAGAGGTTGGCCTTGATCGTGTTGGCCAGCTCGCCCTCCATGCGCTGCATGTGATAGATGTCGTACTGGACGAACAGATTGTCCGAGCCGGTGGCCAGGATCAGTTCCACCGCCTGCCGGGTGGTGTTGAGGAAGAAGCCGGGGATGTCGAAGCTGTTGATCGGCTCGATCAGCAGGCGAATGCCGCTCTCTTTCAGCTTGCCGGCGGCGTACTTCAGGTTGCCCACCAGGACTTCACGCGCCGCTTCGCGCGACACGCCTTGCGGCAGGATGCCGACCAGGCAGTTCAGCTGCGGCACTTCCAGCGCGCGGGCATAGCGGATCGCATCGTCGACGCCGGCGCGGAACTCGGCCACGCGGTCCGGATGGCAGGCGATGCCGCGCTCGCCGCCGTCCCAGTTGCCGGCCGGCAGGTTGTGCAACACCAGTTGCAGCTTGTTGGCGCGCAGCTGGTCGGCGATCTGCTCGGGATCGAAGGCATAGGGGAACAGGAATTCCACTGCCTTGAAGCCGGCGTCGGCGGCAGCCTTGAAGCGTTCCAGGAAAGGCTGTTCGGTGAACAGCATGGTGAGGTTGGCGGCGAGTCTGGTCATGGGTTCTCCTTGTGCGGCCATCCGGATCGGAGGCCTCTGTTCATTTCGCCGCCCGGTTCGGGCGACGACGTTCGATGTTCTTGCGCGATCGCATGCCTCGACGGGCGTCGCTCTTGCCGGCGACTTTTGTCTCCTCTTCGGATCGGCGCGGATGCAGCGTGCGGACTTAGTCCAGCAGGCTGATGGCGGTCGGTGCGTGCTCCGGCTTGGTGGCCAGTTCCTCGAACTCGTTGACGGCGTCGATCTCGGTGCCCATGGCGATGTTGGTGACGCGCTCCAGGATGATTTCCACCACCACCGGCACGCGGAACTCGGCCATCAGGCGCTTGGCCTGGGCGAAGGCATCCTGGATGGCATTGGGATCGGTCACGCGGATCGCCTTGCAGCCCAGGCCTTCGACCACGGCCACGTGGTCCACGCCGTAGCCGTTGAGCTCGGGCGCATTGACGTTCTCGAACGCCAGCTGCACGCAGTAATCCATGTCGAAGCCACGCTGCGCCTGGCGGATCAGGCCCAGGTAGGAGTTGTTCACCAGCACGTGCAGGTAAGGCAGGTTGAACTGCGCGCCCACGGCCAGTTCTTCGATCATGAACTGGAAGTCGTAGTCGCCCGAGATCGCCACCACCTTCTTGGCCGGATCGGTGGCCACCACGCCCAGCGCGGCGGGAATGGTCCAGCCCAGCGGGCCGGCCTGGCCGCAGTTGATCCAGTGGCGGTCCTTGTAGACGTGCAGGAACTGCGCGGCGGCGATCTGCGACAGGCCGATGGTGGCGACGTAGCAGGTGTCGCGGTCGAAGGCGCGGTTCATCTCTTCATAGACGCGCTGCGGCTTGACCGGGGTCTCGTTGAAGTTGGTCCGGCGCAGCATGGTCTTCTTGCGCTGCTGGCATTCGGCCAGCCAGGCCGAACGGTCGGGCAGGCGACCGGCCGCCTTCAATTCCTTGGCCACCTCGACGAACAGCTTCAACGCCGCGCCGGCGTCGCTGACGATGCCGTAGTCGGGACCGAACACACGGCCGATCTGGGTCGGCTCGATGTCGACGTGGACGAACTTGCGGCCCTTGGTGAAGACGTCCACCGAACCGGTGTGGCGGTTGGCCCAGCGGTTGCCGATGCCCAGCACGAAGTCCGACGCCAGCATGGTGGCGTTGCCGTAGCGGTGGCTGGTCTGCAGGCCGACCATGCCGGCCATCTGCGGGTGGTCGTCGGGGATCGCGCCCCAGGCCATCAGCGTGGGGATGACCGGCACGCCGGTGAGCTCGGCGAACTCCACCGCCAGCGCGGCGGCATCGGCGTTGACCACGCCGCCGCCGATGGTCAGCAGCGGGCGCTCGGAAGCGTTGAGCATCTCCAGCGCCTTCTCGATCTGGGCACGGGTGGCCGAAGGACGATAGACCGGCAGCGGCGAATAGGTGTCGGGATCGAACTCGATCTCGGCCATCTGCACGTCGAAGGGCATGTCGATGAGCACCGGGCCGGGACGGCCCGAGCGCATCAGGTGGAAGGCTTGCTGGAACACGCGCGGCACCAGCGCCGGCTCGCGCACGGTGACGGCCCACTTGGTGACCGGCTTGGCGATGGATTCGATATCGACGGCCTGGAAGTCTTCCTTGTACAGGCGGGCGCGCGGCGCCTGGCCGGTGATGCACAGGATGGGGATGGAGTCAGCCTGGGCCGAGTAAAGACCGGTGATCATGTCGGTGCCGGCCGGGCCCGAGGTGCCGATGCACACGCCGATGTTGCCGGCCTTGGCGCGGGTGTAGCCTTCGGCCATGTGCGAGGCGCCCTCGACGTGGCGCGCCAGGATATGCTTGATGCCGCCATGGCGCTTCAGCGCCGAGTAAAACGGGTTGATCGCCGCGCCCGGCACGCCGAAGGCCTGCAGGCAGCCTTCCTTTTCCAGCACGTAGGCTGCTGCGTCGACTGCTCTCATCTTTGCCATGTTGTTCTCCAGGATTGCTCAAAATTGCTATAAGAGATGGCGGCCCGCCGTTTGCACGGCGCACCGTTCGCTGATTTCTGGGGATCATCCTAGTCGCTACAATTTCGTTTGATAAGAACAATAAAAATCTGTTTATTACTTATCAAAAGTATGGAAATATAGAAAAAGTACCGAATAGAGGCGAAATATGGACAAACTCAAACAGATCGAAGCCTTTGTCTCCGTCGTCGACAAAGGCAGCCTGGCGGCCGCCGCGCTGGAAGAAAAAGTGACGCCGGTGATGATGGGGCGCCGCATCGACGCACTGGAAAAGCGCCTGGGCACCAAGCTGATGCACCGGACCACGCGCCACCTGACGCTGACCGAGCAGGGCAGCGTGTTCCTCGATCACTGCCGCAAGCTATTGGAGCAGATGGAGACGGCCGAGAAGAGCATCGCCGAAGGACGCCACAAGGCCACCGGCCACCTGGTGGTCTCCACCCCGGCCGCCTATGGCCGCCTGCATGTGGCGCCGCACGCGCCGACCTTCCTGGCGGCGCATCCTGAGGTGCAGATCTCGTTCAACCTGACCGACCGCGTGGTCGACCTGGTGCGCGAAGGCTACGACCTGGGCATACGCATCGGCGGCGCGATCGAACCCAGCTTCGTGGCCGTGCGCCTGGCCAGCAACCGCCGCGTGGTCTGCGCCTCGCCCGAATACCTGCACCGCAACGGCATGCCCAAGACGCTGGACGACCTGGCCGACCACAACTGCCTGGCCTTCAACCTGCAGGGCGGCCAGCAGCGCGGCTGGTATTTCCAGCAGAACGGCAAGCCGGTGATCGCCAAGGTGCAAGGCAACCTCGACTGCAACGACGGCGAGCTGCTGCACCGCTGGGCCGGCGAAGGCCTGGGGCTGGCATGGCGCTCGACCTGGGAGATCCAGGCGCAGCTGGCCTCGGGCGAGCTGGTGACGGTGCTGGACGAATACGCCCTGCCCCACTACGACATCATGGCGGTGTATCCGCAGCAGCGGCACCTGCCGGCCAAGACCCGGTTCTTCATCGATTACCTGAAGGAAGTCTATGCGCAGCCGGATTACTGGAACCGGGCGGTGAAGAAGCCCTGATGCCGCCGGTACGGACGCATCAGCGACCTGGAAAACAACGCGCACCAAAGAAAAAGGGAGAACCGGAGTTCTCCCTCATCACAACCGGCAACAGGTAACAGGCAAACCATCAGGCCTGGACCAGACCCCGCTTGCGTGACAGCAGGGGCAAGCGGCGGCGGGCAGCGGTGGTTTCTTCCAGCTCCACCACCAGCGAAGCGCCGCCTCCCTCCACATTGAACACGCTGACCAGCTGGCTCAGGTTGCCCGCCTGGCCGCGCATGGACGCGGCGGCGGCGGCCGCCTGCTCGACCAGCGCCGCGTTCTGCTGGGTGACGTCGTCCAGTTGCGAGATGGCGTCGTTGACCTGCTGGATGCCCTCGGTCTGCTCGGCGCTGGCGACGCTGATCTCGTTGACGATGGCGTTGACGTGCTGCACGCTCTCCACCACGCGCGTCATGGTCGCCCCGGCCTGCTCCACCAGCGCGCTGCCGGCGCCGACCTTGTTCACCGAGTCGTCGATCAGTTGCTTGATCTCCTTGGCGGCGGCGGCCGAACGCTGCGCCAGCGAGCGCACCTCGGAAGCCACCACGGCAAAACCACGGCCCTGCTCGCCCGCGCGCGCCGCTTCCACCGCCGCGTTCAGCGCGAGGATGTTGGTCTGGAAGGCGATGCCGTCGATCACGCTGATGATGTCCACGATCTTCTTCGACGAGTTGTTGATCTCGTCCATCGTCTCCACCACGCGCCCCACCACCGCGCCGCCTTCGCTGGCGATGCCGGAGGCGGACGCGGCCAGGCGGCTGGCCTCGTGAGCGTTGTCGGCGTTGGTGCGCACGGTGGAGATCAGTTCTTCCATCGCTGAGGCCGTCTCTTCCAGCGCCCCGGCCTGCTGCTCGGTGCGCGCCGACAGGTCCTGGTTGCCTTCGGCGATTTCGCCCGAGGCGGTGGCGATGGCATCGGTGCCCTGGCGCACGCGCGTGACGATGTCGCGCAGGCGGGCGTTCATGTCCATCAGCGAGCTGAGCAGCTGGCCGACCTCGTCATGCGAGCGGATCTCGATCTGCGCCGCCAGGTCGCCCTCGGCCACGCGCCGCGACAAGGCCACCGCCTGCCTGAGCGGGCGCACGATGCCGCGCGTGAGCATCCAGGCGCACAGCACGCCGAACAGCAGCGCGGCCGCTTCCAGCGCCATCAGCAGGATGCGGCTTTCGCGCGCGACCTGCTCGATGTTGGAGGAGGCGTCGTCGATCTCGGTCTGCTCCGCCTTCTGCAGCTTTTGCATCGCCGCCTGGTATTTCTTGGCCATGGGCATGAACTCCTGGATCAGCACCATGTTGGCGCCGTCCTGGTCGCCGGTGGACTTCATGTCCATCATCTTCAGGTAGACCGTCCTGTAGTTCTTCTGCAGGCCCTCGATCTCGGCGTACAGCGACTTCTCCTCATCGGAGGCGAACAGTTGCGCCAGCTCCTTCTGCAGGTCGGCGCTCTCCTTGCTGGAGGCCAGTTCTTCGTTGAGGAAGTAGTTGTTCAGTGTCGGGTCGGTGCTGCGCGACATGGCGATGGTGCGCAGGATGGCTGCGCGCAGGTTGCCGTACCAGGCGGAGATCAGGCGCTCCTTGCGCACCGACTGCGTCACCATCTGGTGCGTCACGTCGGAGACCACCTGCAGGCGCCATACGCCGATGGCCATGATCAGGATCGACAGCGCCAGCACCACCGAGAAACCGATCGCCAGGCGCCCGCCTATCCTCATGTTCGAAAAGACCTTCATTTCTGCTTCCCCTTCATTGGCTGTTGTACGGCGGCCCCCAATATTGCCGCCCCGCATTTTTCCAGCAAGAAACGTACCCGCCGCGCAGGCGGCAGGCCCGTGCGGATGGCGTCATGGCAGTCGCGGTCCAGGCCCGCAGGGTGGGAAAGTCCGCCGCAGGACGCGGCGGACGCATGGACTTACTGGTAAGTGCTGGCGATCTTCTCGGACAGCGGGACGTTGAGCCACTTCTTGACGATGCCGTTGAGCTCGCCGCTCTTCTTCGATGCCGTCAGCGCATCGTTGACCTTGGCCACCAGCGCCGGCTCGCCCTTGTTCATGCCGACATAACAGGTGGAGACGTTGATGATGTACTTCAGCAGCGGCTTGTTGGTCGGCGTCTTCTCGGCCAGCGCATAGGCCACGAAGTCGCCGGTGCCGACGATCTGCACCTGGCCGGAGACATAGGCGGAGATCAGGCTGTTGTTGTCTTCATAGCGCTTGAGCACGGTGCTCTTGGGCACGCTGTCGGTCAGCATCAGGTCTTCGAAGGTGCTGCGCGCCACGCCCACGGTCTGGTTGGCCAGGTCCGCCGGCCCGGCGACCTTGATCGCGGCCACGCCGAACACGCTGTTGTTGTACGGCGCATAGCCCTGCGAGAAATCCATCACGCGTTCGCGCTCGGCGTTCTTGCCCAGCGTGGAGATGACCATGTCGATCTTGTGCGTCTGCAGGAAAGCCATGCGGCTGGAGATGGGCACCGGGATCAGCTCCGCCTTCACGCCCAGCCCCTTGGCCACCAGCCTGGCGACGTCGATGTCCAGGCCCTGCAGCTGCAGGTCTGCGTTGACCGAACCGTAGGGCGCGAAGTCTTGCGGCACGCCGATCTTCACGACGCCGGCCTTCTGGATGTCGGCCAGCGTATCGGCGCGGGCGGCGCCGGCGAACATGGTCATCAGGCCAATGGATGCGGCCAGTACGGTCTTGACGAACTTCATGGTTTTCCCCTGTTTTGAAAGCACGATGAATGCGGCTTGGGGTCTTGCCCCGCCCCGCGTGGATGGAACTGCGATGCTGCGACTTTTGCTGCCCTCTCCCCTGCCTCGCCGCGTTTCATGGCTTCACGCGGTCCTGGCCAATATCCTTTCCGCCAGCCTGACCCAGTAACTCGCGCCGATGGGCAGCAAGTCGTCGTTGAAGTCGTAGCTGGTGTTGTGCAGCATGCAGGGCCCGGCGCCGTGGCCGTGCTCGCGGTGGCCGCCGTCGCCGTTGCCCAGCAAGGCGTAGCAGCCGGGCCGCTCCTGCAGCATGAACGAAAAATCTTCCGCGCTCATCGGCGGCTCCAGGTTGGCCTCCACGTTGTGCTCGCCGACCAGCGCGCGCATCACCTCCACGCACACCGCTGTCTCCCGCGCATGATTGACCGTGGGCGGATAGTTGCGACTGAACACCACCTCCGCCTCGCAGCCGAAGCCGGCCCCGGTGTGCTGCGCCAGCTCGCGCATGCGGCTTTCGATCAGGTCCAGCACCTCCAGCGAGAAGGTGCGCACCGTGCCGCCCAGCCAGGCGTTGTCGGGAATGACGTTGCTGGTTTCCCCGGCGTGGATCTGCGTCACCGACAGCACTGCCGAATCGGTCGGCCGCTTGTTGCGCGTCAGGATGGTTTGCAAGGACTGTGCCAACTGCACGATGGCGGCCACCGGGTCGATGGCGTTGTGCGGCAGCGCGGCGTGCGATCCCTTGCCGCGGAAGGTGATGCGGAATTCGCTGGAGGAAGCCATGATGGCGCCCGGATTGACGCCGAAGAACCCGGCCGGCATGCCCGGCCAGTTGTGGATGCCGTAGACCGATTCCATCGGGAAGCGCTCGAACAGGCCGTCCTCGATCATGCGGCGGGCGCCGCCGCCTTTTTCTTCGGCCGGCTGGAAGATCAGGTAGACGGTGCCGTCGAAATTGCGTGTGGCCTGCAGGTGGCGCGCCGCGGCCAGCAGCATCGCGGTGTGGCCGTCGTGGCCGCAGGCGTGCATCGTTCCCGGATGGCGGGAGGCGTGCTCGAAGGTATTGGCTTCCTGGATGGGCAGCGCGTCCATGTCGGCGCGCAGGCCGATGGCGCGGCCGCCGTCGCCGGACCGGATGACGCCGACCACGCCGGTGCCGGCGATGCCGGTGTGGACGGGAATGCCCCAGCCGGCGAGAAGTTCGGCCACGCGCTGCGCGCTTCGTCGTTCCTCGAAGGCCAGCTCGGGATGGGCGTGCAGGTCGCGCCGGATGCGCTGGAATTCTGCCCGCGAATGTTCTATTTCACTGATCAGGTTCATACGTGTTGCTGCAAGGTTGCCGGACCACCGCGCCGGATTGAAAGCGTGGCAGAGCTTGTGGCAAAGTGTAGGCAGCGCCGCATATGCTTGAAAATTACTATATTGGTATAAACAATATGCCTTGCAGGCATAGGGAGAGAAAATGGAAATTCGCCATCTGCGCTACTTCCTGGCCGTGGCCGAACACGGCAGCGTGGCCCAGGCCGCGCGCAAGCTCAACATCGTGCAGCCGGCCCTGAGCCGCCAGATCCACGACCTCGAAGACCAGCTCGGCACGCCGCTGTTCGAGCGCAGCGTGCGCGGCGTGCAGCTGACGGCCGCCGGCAAGCAGTTCGTGCGCGACACGCAGCGCCTGCTGGCCGACCTGGATGCGGCCAGGGACCGCGCGCTGCGCGCGGCGGCCGGGATGGAGGGCACGGTGCGCATCGGCATCTCCCACAACCACACCTGGCATCCGCTGATCCTGCAGCGCCTGCGCCGCTTCCAGCGCGCCTTCCCCAACGTGGCGCTGATGCTGGAACCGTCGATCTCCACCCAGCAACTGATCCGCATCAAGGAGGGACGCCTGGACGGAGGCTTCATCGCGCTGCGCGACCCCAACGACAGCGAGCTGGCCGGCATCAAGGTGCTCAGCTCAGGCCTGCTGCTGGCGGTGCCCTCGCACAGCAAATATGCGAAGAAGCCGCCGGCGCGCCTGCGCGACCTCAAGGACGAACCCTGCGTGTGGTTCCCGCGCGAGCGCTCGCCGGTCTACCACGACTACCTGATCCACCAGTGCCAGCGCGCCGGACTGTCGCCGCGGCTGGTGCCCATCGGCACCGACGTCGCCACCACGCTGGGCATGGTGGCCGCCGGCATGGGTTATTCCATCGTCACCGAAATGTCCAAGTACAACAGCCCCAAGGAAGTGGTGCTGCACCACCATCCCGATTTGTCCGACGTGCATGATGTCGAACTGGTCACGCGCAGCGATGCCGACAGCCCCATCCTGCGGGAATTCGCCAGGGTCATGAGCACCGCCGGTCCGCGCGACGCCAAGTACGCCTGAGCCGCCTTCCCATGCCGCGCCGCGGGCAAGCGCCCGTTTCTCAAGGCTTGGCATGAAGCTTGCAAATAGCTGACAACCTCATGTTCGCGGCCTCGCCGCGCATCCGATATCTGTACCGCCCGCGCGGCGGTACAGCCATTCCCGCCGCCCGTTCCAGCACGGGCGCGCGCGGCAATACATCAATGCAATAAGGGTTTCGTTTCAATGGCGCTGGTCAGTATTTCAGTCAGTTCGGGGCTCTCGCTGGTAGAGCAGATCGTGGTGCAGATGAAGCAGCTCATCGACGACGGCGTGGTGCGCGACGGCAGCCGCGCGGTGTCGATACGCTGCTTCGCGCGCGACCACCGGATCAGTGCGCACACCGTGGCCGAGGCCTACGAGCGGCTGGTCGCGCATGGTTATTTCCAGTCGCGCCCGCGCAGCGGCTTCTTCGTCTCGCGCCCGCAGGTGTATGCGCAACACAACGGAGACGGCGAGGACGGCGCGATGGAGCCCGACCACCTGTGGCAGCTGCGCTCGCACTTCACCACGCGCCACGACCGGCTGGGCGCCTCCAGCGGGCGCATGCCGCCGGACTGGCTGGATGTGGAGCTGATCCGCAGCGGCATGAAGTCGCTGGCGGCCAAGGCCGACACCAGCCTGGCGCAGTACGGCGATCCCTACGGCTACGCGCCGCTGCGCGGCCTGCTGCAGACGCGCCTGCTGGCGCTGGGCATTCACGCGCAGCCGGAACAGATCCTCCTGACCAGCGGCGCCACCCAGGCGGCCGACCTGGTGATGCGCTGCTTCCTCAAGCGCGGCGACCGCGTGCTGGTGGACGACCCGGGTTACTTCAACCTGTTCAGCAACCTGCACCTGCACGGCATCCGGCCCATCCCGGTGCCGCGCAAGCCCGACGGTCCCGACCTCGACCTGCTCGACGCGCTGGCGCGCGAGCATCGTCCGGCGATGATGTTCGTGCAGTCGATGCTGCATGCGCCGACCGGCTCCAGCATCGCGCCCGCCAACGCCCATCGCCTGTTGAAGCTGGCCGAACAATACGATTTCCGCATCGTCGAAAACGACGTCTACTGCGACATGCTCGGCCTGACCCTGCCGCGCATCGCCACGCTGGACCAGCTGGCGCGGGTGTTCTATGTCGGCAGTTTTTCCAAGACGCTGTCGTCGGCCACCCGCGTGGGTTTCATCGCCGGCGCGGCGCAATCGGTGGGCGAACTGTGCAACCACAAGATGGTGGCCAGCATCACCGGCAGCCAGGTCGACGAGCGCCTGGTCTATCACGCGCTGACCGAAGGCCAGTACCGCCGCAGCGTGGAGCGCATGCGCTATCGCCTGGCCAACGCGCTGCAACTGGCCGGCGACATGCTAGAGGAGCAAGGCTTCGAGGTCTTTTGCCGGCCGCTGGGCGGCAAGTTCGTATGGGCGCGCCATCCGCAGATCGACGACTCAGAAGAGATCTGGCGCCGCGCCTCCCAGGCCGGCATCCTGATCGCGCCGGGCAAGGTGTTTCGCCACAACCTGCAGCCCACGCCGTGGTTCCGGCTCAATGTCGCCTATTGCATGGAGCCGGCGCTGCAGCACTTCCTCGGCAGCCTGCGCGCCTGAGCCGCGCGCGATTCCCGCGCCGCGATAGCGGCTTGATGCAATCGGCACCTGCCTGTGCCGAAAACGCAATTGCGCCCCCTCGCCCGCTTCTATACTGCGCAGGCAATTGGCGAACGACATGCCGGCGACGCGGCCATGCCCACAAGGCATCGCTGCTATGCAAATAGAGTAATTTTCAAGCATAGCCCGCGCGCCTACACTTGCCTGAATTTCAATCGTTCCGCCGCGGCCGCAAGGCCGCGCGTGGCCACCCATCTGCGGAGAACGGCATGCCACCTTCGTCACAGCAGCAACATGCCCTCGCGCCGGATGCGCGCCATGCGCCGGCCGTAACGCCGGCGTCGCAGCGCCTGCGATTCGGCTTCCCGCGCGACTATCTGGTGAAGATGCTGCAGCAAAAGATCGTCGAACAGCTCTACATCGGCGGCGAGGCCTGCATCATCGGTTGCCGCGACGACGCCGGCGCCTTCCGCGCGCTGGACGAAGGCGACGATTTCGACGGCCCCGACTTCAGCCTGCGACTGCGGCACACGGTCGGCTCGCACCAGGTTTTCGACCATGAGATCGATCTCGACGTCGGCCTGCTGCTGGGCAGCTATGTGCTGACCGTGCGCGGCCACCGTTTCGACATCGGCTTCATGCCCACGCTGGACGAAGCGATGCTGACCACGGCGACGCGCTGGATCATCCGCAATCTCGATACGGCCGCGCAGCTGCGCTGACCATCACAGGTTCCCTGGCGACTTTTACAAGTCACCCTCTGTTGCCGCGCCTTCGGGCGCGGCTTTTTTTCGTCCGCGCCACTTGCGCGATGGTGCACGCAACGCGCGTTTGCGGTGCGCGCACGCATGCTTTGCGTGCATGCGCAATAGCGCGCGTCCAGGCATGCAAGCCGCGCCGCCGGCGGACGAAGATCGCCGCGGGAATATTTTTTATCACATTGTTGTTGCCCCGCCACTGAAGCGCAAAATAGTTCACCGCGCACATTTCCGCCGATGCGCGTGGCGGCGCCTTCTGTACTGCCTGCCGCAGCCGATCTGTGGACGAAGCTTTACGCCGCATCCGGCACCCCCGCCTTCTCTTGCCGGCAGTCCAGGCTTGCGTCGCGGCCCGCCGGCCGATCGCGGACATGCGCGCCGGCGGCTGCCGTACCGGCGCAGATGAAGATGCGCGGCCAGGATGCGCGCCCCTGTACCGGCATCACATCGATACAGCAATGGCGACTCGCTGGTCATCTGTCTATCGCCGCGCCGCGCCCCCGTCCCTACCATCGCTTCAACAAAAATCTTTCGGGGGAATGCTTCGCCGCAGTCCATGCGGACCAAGTCTTTCCACAGCAGTGATGCCGAGCCGCCGCGCATGCGGCGGCCGCACCGGGCAGTGTCCGCGGCCGCAAGGCTGCGGATGACCGCGCATGCCGCATGCGCCGCTTCGTCCAGCACGATCGGCTGGCGCGTGCAGCAACTACACGACGTTCAACTCACAGGGGTAAAAATGAAAAAATCGCTGTTGGCATTTGTCGCACTCGCATCCATCACCGGCGCCGCTTCGGCGCAAAGCAGCGTCACCATCTATGGCGTGGTCGACATGGGCCTGAAAGTGGAAAACGCCGGCTCCGGCACCCGCCTGTCGCTGGACAGCGGCAACCAGAGCGGCAGCCGCATCGGCTTCAGGGGCACCGAGGACCTGGGCGGCGGCCTGAAGGCCAACTTCGTGCTGGAAGCCGGCTTCAGCGCCGACACCGGCGCCATGGGCGCGACCAACCAGCTGTTCAACCGCCAGTCCTACGTCAGCCTGTCGGGCGCCTTCGGTGAAGTGAAGATGGGCCGCATCCAGACCGTGGTCTACTCCAACGCATCGGTGTTCGATCCGTTCGGCGATACCCTGGCCGGCGACTCCGCCCGCATCTTCAACTACGGCGGCAGCCGCACCGACAACACCGTCAACTACAGCTACTCCGCCGCCAACGGCGTGAACGGCCAGGTTGCCTACAGCTTCGGCGAAGTGGCCGGCGACAACAGCGCCAACCGCACCATGGCCGGCGCGATCGGCTACGCGGCAGGCCCGCTGGCAGTGGTGCTGACCCACCAGAACACCAAGAACGCCACCGGTTCCGACGCGGCCAAGACCACCCTCTTGGGCGGCAACTACAACTTCGGCCTGCTGCAACCCTTCGTCGCTTACGCGATCAACAAGGGCGTCGGCACCCTGGACACCCGCGACGCCCTGATCGGCCTGAACATCAACGTCACGCCCAACGACGTCATCATGACCTCGCTGATGCACAAGTACGACAAGTTCGCCGACCACCGCGACGCCACCCAGATCGCGCTGGGCTACACCCACAACCTGTCCAAGCGCACCAACCTGTACACCAGCTGGTCGCGCCTGTCGAACAACTACTCCGTGGCCTACAAGGCTGACCGCAACGGCTCCGCCGACAACCTGTTCAACGTCGGCATCCGCCACAAGTTCTGATGCATGCCTGCCGCCGCGCAAGGGGCGGCAGCATCATCCTTCGCAGTTCTTGAGGGGCCGCGCCGCCGCGACATCGGCGGCGCGGCCTGCAGTGCCGGCAGTGATTGATGCGAACAGGTCACTGCTTTTCATGTCCGGCCCGCCTCCTGGCGCGGCCGGACTTTTTTCGTGCGGCGCCGATATGGCAAAATCCCGCCACTCCCGTACGAAAAGATCCCGGCATGTGCGTCAACTACAAACCCGCTTCCAAGCAGACCGTCACCGAACTCACCGGCGCCGATACCTCCGGCACGCCGGACTGGTCCGACGAGACATGGCAGGACTACGCAGCGCCGGTGGTGCGCGCCGATGAACGCGGCGAGCCGGAGCTGATCGTCGGCACCTACGGCATGATCCCCAAACGCAAGATGGAGCCCGGCGTGCGGCTGACCACGATGAACGCGCGCGCCGAATCCATCGCCGAGCGCCGCAGCTACGCCCTGCCTTGGCGCCGCGCGCAGACCTGCCTGCTGCCCCTGCACTGGTTCTGCGAACCCGGCTACGCATCCGGTCGCGCGCAACGCTGGGCCATCGGCATGGCCGACGACGCGCCGTTCTGCGTGGCCGGCCTGTGGCGCGCCTGGGAAGAGCCCGAAGGCGGCTACAGCTTTTCCTTCACCCAGATCACCATCAACGCCGATCATCATCCGGTGATGAACCGGTTCCAGAAACCGGAAGACGAAAAGCGCAGCCTGGTGATCGTGCCCAGGGCGCAATATGGCGACTGGCTCAACGCCGGTTCGGCCGAAAACGCCTGGCCCATGCTGCGCCTCTATCCGCCGCACGAGATGAAGGCCTGGGGCCTGGAACAGGGCTACGGCAACGCGCGCCGCGACACGGCGCAGGCCTCGCTGTTCTGAGCGCGCGCGCCGGCGCGGCTCCATCGCCGCTTCCGGCCACGCCTGCTTGTGCATTAAACTGCAGGGCATTCGCCCGTTCCCGCCGGGAGCGGGCCGCACAGAACAGACCGGCATGGCGCACGACGCCGCCGGCAGGGAGACCAGCATGTCCGATCCAAACGCCGCCGGCGCCGACGGCGGCAAAGCCGCGATCACGCTCAACGATGTGATGCTGCGCCGCCTCAAGCTCAAACCCTTGCTGATCTTCGAGCGCGTACTGGGCTCCTGCTCCATCGCGCGCGCCGCGCGCGAGCTGAACCTGACCCAGCCGGCCGTCACCAAGGCCATCCAGGAACTGGAGGCCGATCTCGACGTGCCGCTGTTCGAGCGCACCAACCGCGGCGTCTCGCCGACCTGCTACGGCCAGCTGCTGGGCAACCGGGTCAAGACCGTGATCGCCGAACTGCGTTACCTGACCGACGAGATCAACGCCTTTCGCACCGGCGACAGCGGCCACGTGATCATCGGCACCGTGATCTCGGCCTCGGCGCGCCTGCTGCCCATGGCCATCACGCGCCTGAAGCAGCAGCGCCCCGGCGTGCTGGTAACGGTGCGCGACGGACCGACCGACCAACTCTTTCCGGCGCTGGCCACCGGCGAACTGGACATCGTGGTCGGCCGCCTGCCCGAGCGCGACCTGCCGCTGGCGCGCATGTACGCCTTCGAGCACAGCAAGCTGTACCGCGAGGCGCTGTGCGCGGTGGTCGGCTGCAAGCATCCGCTGGCCGGCGTGGCCGACGTCAAGCTGGCCGACCTGCTGGACTGGCCCTGGATCTTTCCGCTGCAGGTGTCGCCGGCGCGCCTGACGGCCGAGCACCTGTTCCGCGATGCCGGCCTGGAGCTGCCCACCAACGTGGTGGAGTCCCTGTCGGTGCTGACCAATATCGGCCTGATGCACGACTCCCCTTCCATCTCGCTGATGCCGCGCGCGGCGGCCGAACATTTCGCCGGCCTGAACCTGTTGTCCATCCTGGCGCTGGGCGAACTGGGCGATTTCGGCGACATCGGCTATTCCATCCGCAGCGACCGCGATCCCACCCCGGCGGCGCAGGCCATGATCAAATGCCTGCAGGAGACCGCGGCGAGCTTCTGAAGACGCCGCGAAAATCCACGCCAACCCAGCGCCAGAGCGGTTCTCCGGGCCATCAATTTATGGAATACCGAAGTCCCGCTTTTTCATTATGTGCCGTCCCGGCTTCTCCCTATACTCGCTTCAACAAGTGATCCGGCAGGGCTGCGCGCACGGCGACGACACAACAACAACCGGCGCGGACGACGACAACAGATTCAACGATAACGACGCCATCCACGCCTGCCGGTCCGCCATGATTTCTATCGGGAGACCAGCACGTGATTTCCACATCCTCAGCGCCGCCGCGTCCGCAGCTGCGACATTTCATCAATGGCGAGTTCATCGCCGGCGGCAAGACCTTCCGCAACATCTCGCCGGTCAACGGCGAGCACATCGCCGACATCGCTGAAGCCGACGCCGCCACCGTGGACGCCGCCGTCAAGGCCGCGCAGTCGGCCATGCGCGGTCCCTGGGGCCGCACCACGATGTCCGAGCGGGCGGCCGCGCTGCACCGCATCGCCGACGGTATCCAGGCGCGCTTCGACGAGTTCGTCGCCGCCGAGGTGGCCGACACCGGCCGCCCGGTGCACCAGGCGCGCACACTGGATGTGACGCGCGGCATCGCCAATTTCCGCACCTTCGCCGACCTGGCAAGAAGCGCCAACACCGACCTGTTCCAGAGCGAGAGCGCCGACGGCCTTGGCGCGCTCAACTACACCGTGCGCAAGCCGCTGGGCGTGGTCGGCATCATCTCGCCGTGGAACCTGCCGCTGCTGCTGCTGACCTGGAAGATCGCGCCGGCCCTGGCTTGCGGCAACGCGGTGGTGGCCAAGCCGTCGGAAGAATCGCCCTCGTCGGCCACGCTGCTGGCCGAGGTGATCCGCGACGCCGGCCTGCCGCCGGGGGCGTTCAACCTGGTGCACGGTTTCGGCGGCGGCTCGGCCGGCGAGTTCCTGACGCGCCATCCCGGCATCGACGCCGTGACCTTCACCGGCGAATCCAGAACCGGCGCCACCATCATGAAAGCGGTGGCCGACGACATGAAGGAGGTCTCGTTCGAGCTGGGCGGCAAGAATGCCGCCGTGGTGTTCGCCGATGCCGACTTCGACGCCGCCGTGGCCGGCGTGATGCGCTCCTCCTTCACCAACTCCGGCCAGGTCTGCCTGTGCTCGGAGCGCGTCTACGTCGAGCGCCCGATCTTCGAGCGCTTCGTGGCGGCGATGAAGGAAAAGACCCAGGCCCTGAAGGTCGGTTATCCGGCCGAGGACAACGTCGACATGGGGCCGCTGATCTCGCACGGCCACCGCGACAAGGTACTGTCCTACTACCGCCTGGCCGAGCAGGAAGGCGCGACGGTGGTGGCCGGCGGCGGCGTGCCGCACTTCGGCGACGAGCGCGACCGCGGCGCCTACGTCCAGCCCACCATCTGGACCGGCCTGCCCGACGACGCCCGCTGCGTCACCGAAGAGATCTTCGGCCCGGTGTGCCACATCGCGCCCTTCGACAGCGAAGACGAGGCCGTGCACCGCGTCAACGACAGCCAGTACGGCCTGGCCTGCGCCCTCTGGACCTCGGACCTCAAGCGCGCGCACCGCGTGGCGCCGCAGATCGAGGCCGGCCTGGTGTGGGTCAACACCTGGTACCTGCGCGACCTGCGCACCCCCTTCGGCGGCGTCAAGCAGTCCGGGCTGGGGCGCGAAGGCGGCCGCTACTCCCTCGATTTCTACTCGGAAATCACCAACATCTGCATCAAGCTGTAAGGAGCCGACCATGAGCAGCAGCAACCGCGTCTGCATCCGTTCCGACGCCATTCCCGCGCCGCGCTTTCGCTACAGCCTGTGCGTGCAAATCGGGCCGGTGGTCCAGGTGTCGGGCATGGTGGCGCTGGACGCCGCCACCGGCCAGCTGGCCACAGGCGGCCCGGGAGCCGAGACCGCCCTCATCCTGGCCAATCTGCAGAAGGCCCTGCCCGACTACGACGTCACCCTCGACGACCTGTTGATCGCGCGCATCTTCACCACCCGCTTCGACGCCTTCGCCGACATCAACGCCGCCTGGGAGGCGGTGTTCACCGCAACCACGACGCCCCCGGCGCGCACCACCGTGGGCGTCAGCGCGCTGCCGCTGGGCGCCACCATCGAGATCGAATTTTCCTTTGTCCAATCCTGAGGCCACCATGAGCAATGCCATTGAACAAGCCGCCGAACGCCTGTGGCAGGCGCATGCCGGCGCCACGCCCTGCGATCCGGTGCGCGACCTGATCGGCCCGTCCGACATCGACGCCGCCTATGCCGTCCAGCAGCGCAATACCGAACGCTGGCTGGCGCAGGGGCGCCGCCTGGTGGGACGCAAGATCGGCCTGACCTCGCGCGCCGTGCAAAAGCAATTGGGCGTCGACCAGCCCGACTTCGGCATGCTGTTTGCCGACATGTGCGTGGCCGACGGCGAGGCCGTCGACATCGCGCGCATCCTGCAGCCCAAGGTCGAGGCCGAGATCGCCCTGGTCATCGAGCGCCCGCTGCAACACGAGAAGCACACCGTGGCCGACATCATCAACGCCACCGCCTACGCCCTGCCGGCGCTGGAGATCGTCGGCAGCCGGGTGGCCGGCTGGGACATCCGGCTGGCCGACACGATCGCCGACAACGCCTCCAGCGGCCTGTTCGTGCTGGGCTCGCGCCCGGTGCGCCTGGCCGACTTCGACATCACCGGCTGCGGCATGCTGATGGAGCGGCGCGGCGACCAGGTCTCCACCGGCGCCGGCGCGGCCTGCCTGGGCAATCCGCTGCACGCCGCCGTCTGGCTGGCCGACGTCATGGCCCGCGTGGGCATGCCGCTGCAACCCGGCGACGTCGTGATGACCGGCGCGCTGGGACCGATGGTGGCGGCCGCCGCCGGCGACGTTTTCGAGGCGCAGATCGAAGGCCTGGGCCGGGTCGGCGCCGCTTTCCTGTCCAACTGATTCACAAGCGAGGCACAGCAGCATGAGCGAGACAAACAACGCGCGTGTGGACGTGGCCATCATCGGCTCCGGTAACATCGGCACCGACCTGATGATCAAGGTCCTGCGCAACTCCCGGCACCTGAAGATGGGCGCCATGGTCGGCATCGATCCGGCCTCCGACGGCCTGGCGCGCGCCGCCCGCATGGGCGTGGCGACCACCCACGAGGGTGTTCCCGGGCTGACCCGCATGCCCGGTTTCGGCGACATCCGGATTGCCTTCGACGCCACCTCGGCCGGCGCCCACGCCGAGCACAACCGCATCCTGCAACAGCACGGCATCCAGGTGATCGACCTGACGCCGGCGGCCATCGGCCCCTATGTGGTGCCGGTGGTCAACCTGCGCGACCACCTGGGCAGCCCCAACATCAACATGGTCACCTGCGGCGGCCAGGCCACCATTCCGGTGGTGCGCGCGGTGTCGCGCGTGGCGCCGGTGCACTACGCCGAGATCGTCGCCTCCATCGCCAGCAAGTCGGCCGGCCCCGGCACGCGCGCCAACATCGACGAATTCACCGAGACCACCTCGCGCGCCATCGTCAGCGTGGGCGGCGCCGCGCGCGGAAAGGCCATCATCATCATGAACCCGGCCGAGCCGCCGCTGATGATGCGCGACACCGTGTTCTGCCTGGCCGACGGCGACGCCGACGAAGACCGGATCCGCGCCTCGGTGGAACAGATGGTCGCCGACGTGGCCGCCTACGTGCCCGGTTACCGGCTCAAGCAGGCGGTGCAGTTCGACCGCATCCCGGCCGACCGGCCGATCAACGTCCCGGGCCTGGGTCGCGTGTCCGGCCTCAAGGTCTCGGTGTTCCTGGAGGTCGAGGGCGCGGCGCACTACCTGCCGGCCTACGCCGGCAACCTCGACATCATGACCTCCGCCGCGCTGGCTGCCGCCGACAGCATCGCCGCGCGCCGCTTCAACTGAGGACCAGCATGCAAACCGACAAGAAAATCCACATCTCCGACGTCACCCTGCGCGACGGCATGCACGCCATCGGCCACCGCTACTCCCTGCAGCAGGCGGCCGACATCGCCCGCGCGCTGGACGCCGCCCGCGTCGACAGCATCGAAGTCGCGCACGGCGACGGCCTGTGCGGCTCCAGCTTCAACTACGGCTTCGGCGCCCATACCGACCTCGAATGGATCGAGGCCGTGGCCGGCGTGCTGCAGCATGCGCGCGTGGCCACCCTGCTGATCTCCGGCATCGGCACCGTGCACGACCTCGACGCCGCCTACGCCGCCGGCGCGCGCACCGTACGCGTGGCCACCCATTGCACCGAGGCCGACATCTCGAGGCAGCACATCGAGCACGCCCGCAAGCTGGGCATGGACACGGTCGGCTTCCTGATGATGTCGCACATGACCACGCCGGCGGCGCTGGCGCAGCAGGCCAGGCTGATGGAATCCTACGGCGCGCAATGCGTGTACGTGGTCGACTCCGGCGGCGCACTGTCGATGCGCGACGTGGCCGACCGCTTCAAGGCCTTCAAGGACGTGCTCAGGCCCGAGACCGAGACCGGCATGCACGCCCACCACAACCTGTCGCTGGGCGTGGCCAACTCCATCGTCGCCGTCGAGCACGGCTGCGACCGCGTCGACGCCTCGCTGGCCGGCATGGGCGCCGGCGCCGGCAACGCGCCGCTGGAAGTCTTCATCGCCGCGGTGGATCGCCTGGGCTACCGCCACGGCACCGATCTGTTCAGGTTGATGGATGCCGCCGACGACCTGGTGCGTCCGCTGCAGGATCGCCCGGTGCGGGTGGACCGCGAGACGCTGGCGCTGGGTTATGCCGGCGTGTACTCCAGCTTCCTGCGCCACGCCGAGGCGGCCTCCCGCCGCTACGGCATCGCCGCCGTCGATATCCTGGTGGAACTGGGCCGGCGCCGGATGGTGGGCGGCCAGGAAGACATGATCGTCGACGTCGCGCTGGACCTGGTGGCGCAACGCAAGCAGGTGGCGGCATGAGCCCGGCCAGCCTGGAGCAGTTGGCCGCGCGGCTGGACGATGCCGCGCGCGAACGCCGGGAAGTCGACCCGCTGACACCGCAGCATGCCTTCTCGCTGGAACAGGCCTACCTGATCCAGCGCGCCTCCATCGCCCGCCGCCATGCGCGCGGCGAGCGCGCCGTCGGCATCAAGCTGGGCTTCACCAGCCGCGCCAAGATGGTACAGATGGGCGTGGACAGCCTGATCTGGGGCCTGCTGACCGACGCCATGCTGCGCGAGGAAGGCGCCGCCGTCGACCTGGGCGATTTCATCCACCCGCGCGTCGAGCCCGAGATCTGCTACCTGACGCGCCGTCCCATCGACCGCCCGCTGACCCTGCTGGAGGCCGGCAGCTACCTGGAGGCGGCGGCGCCGGCGATGGAAATCATCGACTCGCGCTACCGCAACTTCAAGTTCACGCTGGAAGACGTGGTGGCCGACAACTGCTCCTCGTCCGCCCTGGTGGTCGGCGCCTTCACCAGCGACTTCGCGTCGCTGGCCAATCGTGGCGTGGCGATGCGCTTTGACGGCCAGCCGGTGCAGCTGGGCAGCACCGGCGCCATCCTCGGCAATCCGCTGCGCAGCGTGGTGCAGGCCTCGCGCCTGCTGGCCGGGTCCGGACTGGTGCTGCCGGCCGGCTCGCTGATCATGGCCGGCGCCGCCACCGCGGCCGAAGCCTTGCGGCCCGGCCTGCATGTGAGCACCGATATCGGCGGCCTGGGCCGCGTCGAATTCTTCACCGGAGCAGCGCAATGAATACCAAACAGGACGGCGCCATCGCCAAACTGGTCGAGGGCAAGGCCCTGCCGCGCGGGAAGTTCCCGCACGTCAAGCGGGCCGGGGATTTCCTCTTCGTCTCCGGCACCAGCTCGCGGCGCCCGGACAACAGCATCGCAGGCGCCGGCGCCGACGCCATGGGCGCCACCTCTCTCGACATACGGGAACAGACGCGCGCGGTGATCGACAACATCCGCGACATCCTGAAAAGTGTGGGCGCGGACCTGTCCGACGTCGTCGAAATCTCCAGCTTCCTCGTTAACATGAACGACTTCGCCGGATACAACGAGGTGTACGGAGAATATTTCGATTACGACGGGCCCACGCGGACCACCGTGGCGGTGCACCAGCTGCCCCATCCGCACCTGCTGATCGAGATCAAGGCGATCGCCTGGAAACCACAATAAGCAATACAACAACCGACAAACGGGAGACAGCATGTTTAGCTATGGCATGCCATTGAATTTCAAGCAATGGCTGGACGATCACGCCGACCGGCTCAAGCCGCCGGTGGGCAACCAGCAGGTCTGGCAGGACGCCGACTTCATCGTGACCGTGGTGGGCGGCCCCAACCAGCGCACCGACTACCACGACGATCCGCTGGAAGAGTTCTTCTACCAGTTCAAGGGCAACGCCTACCTCAACGTGATGGACCGCGGCAAGGTCGAGCGGGTAGACCTGAAAGAAGGCGACATCTTCCTGCTGCCGCCGCATGTGCGCCACTCGCCGCAGCGCCCCGAGGCCGACAGCCGCTGCATGGTGATCGAGCGCCAGCGCCCGGCCGGCGTGATGGACGGCTTCGAGTGGTATTGCCTGCAGTGCAACCACCTGGTGTACCGCGTGGAGGTGCAGCTCAAGAGCATCGTGGCCGACCTGCCGCCGCTGTTCGAGCGCTTCTACGGCGACGCCGGCCTGCGCAAGTGCCCGCACTGCGGCGTAGTCCACCCCGGCCGCCATGCCCGTCCCTCCGCCTCCGACCAATCCCAACCGCAAGGGGCCAAGCCTTGAGAAATACCGTACCGCAAGTGGTGGACATCCACTCGCACTTCTTCCCACCGATCACGCAGGCCGAGGCGGCCGCACTCGATGCCTCGCATGCGCCCTGGCTGCGCGACGACGGCGCCGGACGCGGCATGATCATGACCGGCGACAAGGCGTTCCGCCCGGTGTATTCGGCGCTGTGGGATCCCGCGCGCCGCATCGAGGAGATGGACGCCTGCGGCGTCGACCTGCAGATCATGTGTGCCACGCCGGTGATGTTCGGCTATCGCTACCCGGTGGACAAGGCCCTGCCGTGGGCGCAGCGCATGAACGACTACGCCGTGGAGCTGTGCGCGCATGCGCCGCAACGCCTGAAGCCGCTGGCCCAGGTGCCGCTGCAGGATCTCGACGCCGCCTGCGGCGAAGCTTCGCGCGCCATGAAGATCGGCCACATCGGGGTGCAGATCGGCAACCACCTGGGCGACAAGGACCTGGACGACGACACGCTGCTGGCCTTCCTGACCCATTGCGCCCACGAAGGCATCCCCCTGCTGGTGCACCCCTGGGACATGATGGGCGGCGAGCAGCGCATGAAGAAGTGGATGCTGCCCTGGCTGGTGGCCATGCCGGCCGAAACCCAGCTGGGCATCCTGTCGCTGATCCTGTCGGGCGCATTCGAACGCTTGCCGCGTTCGCTGAAGATCTGCTTCGCCCACGGCGGCGGCAGTTTCGCCTTCCTGCTGGGCCGGGTCGACAACGCCTGGCGCGAGCGCGACATCATCCGCGAGGACTGCCCCAACCTGCCCTCGTCCTACGTGGATCGCTTCACCGTCGACTCGGCCGTGTTCGACAGCCGCGCGCTGGAACTGCTTGTGGACGTGATGGGCGAGGAGCGCGTGATGCTGGGCTCGGACTATCCCTATCCGCTGGGGGAACAACAGGTGGGACAGCTGATCCGCGACTCGCGCTTCAGCGCCGCCACCCATGCGCGGCTGCTGGGCGGCAACGCCCGCGCCTTCTTCGGCCTCTGAGCCGCCGCAAAAAATACGACAACAAGACCGCCGCGCCGCCCGCCTGACGGGACGGCCGCGGTCGCAAGGGAGACATGACATGCACGACAACGCCAATCCGGCCAAGCACTTCCAGGACATCGTCGACCAGGAGCACGGCCTGCAGCGCCGCCTGAGCAGCAGCCAGATGTCCATGATCGCCATCGGCGGCGCCATCGGCACCGGGCTCTTCATGGGCAGCGGTTTCGCCATCGGCTTCGCCGGCCCCAGCGTGCTGATCAGCTACGCCATCGGCGCGCTGATCGCCCTGCTGCTGATGGGCTGCCTGGCCGAGATGACCGTGGCCCATCCCACTTCCGGCTCCTTCGGCGCGTATGCCGGCTACTACGTCGCGCCCTGGGCCGGCTTCATGGTGCGCTACGCCTACTGGGCCTCGATCGTGCTGGCGGTCGGCACCGAGGTGACGGCCGTGGCGCTGTACATGCAGTACTGGTTCCCGCAGTCGCCGGCCTGGCTGTGGATCGTGCTGTTCTCGGCGGCGCTGATCGGGGTCAACGCGCTGAGCGTGAACGTGTTCGGCCTGATCGAGTACTGGTTCTCGATGGTCAAGATCGTGGCCATCGTCGGCTTCATCCTGGTGGGCGCCTATGTGGTCTACGGAGCGCCGGCTGGCGGCCAGATCGGCCTGCGCAACTACGTCGAGCACGGCGGCTTCTTCCCCAAGGGCTACTGGGGCACCTGGGTGGCGGTGATCGTATCGATCTTCAGCTACCTCAGCATCGAGATGATCGCAGTCGCCGCCGGCGAGGCGAAGGAGCCTGAAAAGGCGATCACCCACGCCTTTCGCGCCGCGATGCTGCGCCTGGTGGTGTTCTACCTGCTGACGCTGGCGCTGATGCTGGCCATCCTGCCGTGGACCGCGGCCGGCACCGACAAGAGCCCCTTCGTGCTGGTGATGGAAGCCATCCACATCGCCGGCGCCCCGGGCATCATCAACTTCGTGGTGCTGGTGGCGGCGCTGTCGGCGATGAACAGCCAGCTCTACATCACCACCCGCATGATGTTCAGCCTGTCGCGCGCCGGTTACGCCTCGCCGGCGCTGGGCAAGCTGAACGGACGCGGCGTGCCGGTGCGCGCGCTGGCGCTGTCGTGCATCGGCATCGCGGTGGCGGCGGCGCTGAGCATCTTCTACCCCAAGGCCTCGTTCTCGCTGATGATGTCGGTGTCGATGTTCGGCGCCATGTTCACCTGGTTCATGATCTTTGTGACCCACTACTGCTTCCGCCGCAGCTGGGACGGCGCCGGCCGCGCGCCGCTGGCCTTCCGCATGCGCGGCTTCCCCTGGCTGACGCTGCTGGGCGCGGGACTGATGCTGGCCACCATGGTCACCACCTACTTCACCGACGAGTTCAAGGCGACCCTGCTGACCGGGATTCCCTTCGTGGCGGTGCTGAGCGTGATCTACTTCATCTGGTATCGCAAGCCCGAGCAGCTCTGAGTCCCCTGCGTAATTTCCCTGTGTAATTTCCTGCCCAAACAGAAAGAGCCGTGAAGCGATTCACGGCTCTTTTTTTCGCCTGCGACCTGCGTGAGCAATACGCTGCCGGCCGACTCGAAAACCTGACGCTTCCTGTCCGGCCCGGCGTTCGCGGCGCCTGCAAATGACGGCGGGCGGGCGATCTTCCACTTCTGTCACTTCTATTGCTTCCCGGCCTTGTTCCTTTTGACTTGTCCGCCCGGCCGCAGGGCGGCCGGGTGGCCGGGGCAAGCCCGCTTCACTTCTTCGCGGCCGGCTTGTTCAGGCTCATGATCCAGTGCGCGAAGCGCTCGGCTTCGGCTTCGCTCAGGCCGGCGTTGGGCGGCATCGCCACCGCGCCCCATTTGCCGCTGCTGCCCTGGAGCATGCTGCGCTTGAGTTTGGCGATGGCGTCCTTGTCCTTGGCATAGCGGGCCGCCACGTCCATGAAGGCCGGGCCGACCAGCTTGCTGTCGATCTTGTGGCAGACGCGGCAGCTCTCTTCGGAAGAAGATGCGGCCATGCCGGCTGCCGGCAGCAGCAGCGCCGAGAGGGTGAACAAGGAGGGGACGATGCGATGGAGTTTCATGATGGTTCCTGTTGCGGTGAATGAATCGGATGCGCGGCGGCGGTGGGCCGCCCCGCCAAAAAAAAGTGCCATCCAGCCGGATGGCTGAACGGCACAAGCTCAAGAGAAGGACAACTTCCTGAATCGCCGGACCCCGTCAGGGATCCGGACTGCATGCGGCGGGCCGGTATCCATCGGATGGATGCCGCCCCGCCCCATTTGTTGGCGCGGGGAACGCGCTTATTTCTTGGCAGGCATGCCGAACACCGGCTTGCCCAGGAGCGGCACCGACAGCGTGTAGATGCCGTGGTTGGAGAAGACCCAGACCAGGTTGCGGTCCCATTCCACGAAGATGCTGTGGACAGGATTGGGCAGCGCGCGGATCGATTGCGTCTGCTCATCCTTGGTGTGGCGCGCCGGATCGATCATCTTGGGCACGAAGTAGGCCGCGATGGTCGGGTTCAGCGGATCCTTCACGTCGAACATCTGCATGCCGGCGTTGTAGTACGAGTACGGCATGTAGCGCGGGCTCGGGGTACCGGGCTGGATCTGCGCGTAGCCGCTGCGCTTGGGCCCGAAGCTGCCGCGGCGCTGGCAGAAGTCGGTGAACGGCGCGTCCTTGGGCGGCACCGGCGTGGGCAGCGTGTTGACGATCTTCGGGTTCTTCGGATCGCGCACGTCGATGGTGTAGATCGCCTTCAGCGGTTCATAGCAATCCTCGGTCATCGGATAACCGCTGTAGTAGATCATGCCGGTGGACTCGACCTTGGAGACGTCGATGTTGTCGCCCTCGGTGCCGGTCACGCTGACAGGCATGTCCAGGTGCGCCACCTGCTTCATGTTCTTCGGGTCCGAGATGTCGATCACGTAGAAGCCGAAGCCGCCCATGGCCGCGTAGCCGTACTTGCCGCCCTGCTCGACCGGCTTGGGAATGAACAGCGGCATGCGCGAACCCATCCACGAGGTCTTGTTGCCGGCGCGCGGGTTCTTCTTGTATTCCTCTTCCTCGCCCAGGCGCGAACCGGGCGCCCACCACATCGACAGGCGCTTGGGGTTGCTCGGGTCGGAGACGTCGAAGGCCAGCTGGCCGCCGGTGTAGAGGTAGTTCTTGTATTCCTGGTTGGCGAAGCTGTCGTCCGGCGCGCCGGCCACGAACAGGTACTGGTCGCCGTTGTAGACCGGTACGTCCTGGCAGCCCGAGCCTTCCTGCGGCTGCTGTTGCGCCGAGTGGTAGGGATCCAGCGAGGTTTCGGACAGCAGCTTCCAGTCGGTCCACATCGGGCTGGTCACCTCGAAGATGCGAAAGCCGCGCAGCATCTGGCGCTGGCGCACGTTCTTGACCTCGTCGGGCTTGGTGTACTTGTTGGAGAGCAGGCCGTAGCGGGTGATCTCGTAGCACTGCACCGCGATCATCTTGTTCAGCTTCTTGTTGAACTTGACGTTGAACGGGCCGAACTGGTGCTCGCCGCCGCGGGTGTTGAAGGTCTTCTGCTGCACCACCTTGACGTCATGCGGATCGGTGATGTCGAACAGGTTGTACATCCAGGTCTCGTAGTCGTACAGGTAGCGGCGGCCGTTCCAGTCGAACGAGGCCTGCCAGCTGTGACCGGCGCCGGCGACGTAGGGCGTGAAGTTCTCGACCTTGACGTTCTTCTCGTACTGGTTCAGGTCCAGGTAAGGCAGGCTGCCTTCGACCGGGTGCGCGCCGTAGGCGTCGGGCGCCATGTCGGGGCTCTTGAACTTGCCGGTGGCCTTGTCGTAGCCCCAGCTGCCCGGCGCCGGGTAAGGCGGCTCGCCCGGCAGCAGCGGGCGTTGCGCGCCGGCCGCGGGGGCATCGGGCGCATTGAGGTTGACGCCGCTGCGCGGCTGCTGCGCCTGCGCCTGCATGGCGAAGACGCCGGCCGCCAGCGCGGCCACGGTGCTGAGTTGGAACAATCTTGTTTTCATGACTCCTGCTTTCATTGAAAGGCCTCCTTGAAACTTGCAGGACCGGCGGCGACTGCCGCCGGTCCCTTGCCGCCCGCTCCGACCTGCGTCAGAACGCGTGCCGCATACCCAGCTGGATACCGCTGTTGGGCGCCGGCGAAGCGCTGCTGTTGAAGGTCATCGGATAGGCGACGGTGGTGTTGTTCTTCATCCAGATGCGTCCCCAGTTGGCGTACAGGTCGGTGCGCTTGGACAGGTTGTAGCCGTAGCCCAGCAGCATGCCCTTGGCGTCGGAGATGGCGACGTTGTTGTCGTCCTTCTTGACCACGAAGCTGCCGAAGACGCGATGGCGGTCGGTGATCTGCCAGCGCGCGCCCAGCTGGGCATCCCAGCCGCTGGTCTGGAACCCGACATACGGCGGATAGGCGTAGTAGCCGTTGTAGGTGTGATAGATGAAGGTCGGTTCGATCGGGCCGAAACGATAGGCCAGCGCGAAATAGTTGTCGCGCGAGCTGCGGATGTCGGAGCCGAACACGTTCTTGTTGTACTTCAGGTCGCTGACCGCGCCGGCGAACAGCGGGCCGTCGCGATACTCGACCGCGGTGCTGACGTAGCGGCCGTTGCTGGAACCGTCCTCCTGGCCCGCCGTGACCATGAAGCGCCCCATGAAACCGCCCACGCGCGGCGTGTTGTAGGCCAGCGAATTGTTCTCGCGGTACGGCGCGTAGAAGAACTGCATGTTGCTCACGATGCTGTAGTCGGCCGACCAGCTGGGGTCGGCGTAGCCGGCGATCCAGTAGGACGGCGTGTTCTGGCGGCCCATGGAGATCGCGCCCCAGGAACCGCTCAGCCCGACGAAGGACTGGCGCGGCGTGGGGCCGGCGCCGGTGTCGGCGGAGAACTGCATTTCATGCGTGAAAAAGGCCTTGCTGCCGCCGCCCAGGTCTTCCGATCCGCTGAAGACCAGGCGCGAGGCGTTCAAGCCGCCGCTGGAGACGCGGTTGTACGTCTGCTTGGGCGTCGACAGACGCTCCAGGTTGATATCGACGAAGCCGGAAATCGTCACGCCGTCGGCCGCATGCGCCGCCGTTCCTGCGCAAGCCAGCGCCAGCGCGGATACCACTACACCTTCAAGTTTCCTCACAACTCCTCCCTGATTGGATTTTTTTACCCGTTACGATTTATTGCTATCTCGAGAGCGTTCATTCCCATCCCTTTCTGTGAAGCGATTGGGGACAACTTGGGTAACGCCGGCCATGCCGGCGCGGGCGCATGTTCCTGCGCTGTTCAGGTCACCGCCTTCTTGGTGATGAATTTCTCCTGGTTCCATTCGCCGCTGTGCATGATCTCGGCGATGGCCTGCACGGTGTCGTAGACGTCTGCATAGCCCACGTACAGCGGAGTGAAGCCGAAGCGCAGGATGTCGGGCATGCGGAAATCGCCGACGATGCCGCGCGCGATCAGCGCCTGCACGATGGCGTAGCCCTGCTCGTGCGTCAGCGACACCTGGCTGCCGCGCACCTGGGCGTCGCGCGGCGAAGCCAGGCCGAAACCGTAGGGCGCCAGCTTCTCGTCGACCAGGCGGATGAAGAGTTCGGTCAGCGCCACGCTCTTGGCGCGCAGCACGCGCATCTCGATGCCGTCGAACACCTGCAGCGCGGATTCCAGCGCCAGCATCGACAACAGCGGCGGCGTGCCGCATTGCATGCTCTCGATGCCGCCGGCCGCCTCATAGCCCAGCGTGAACGCGAACGGGCGGGCGTGGCCGTGCCAGCCCGACAGCGGCTGGCGCATCTCCTTGTGGTGGCGCTCGGCGACGAACACGAAGGCCGGCGCGCCGGGGCCGCCGTTGAGGTACTTGTAGCCGCAGCCCACGGCCATGTCGACATTGGCGTCGTTGAGCGCCACTTCCACCGCGCCGGCGCTGTGCGCCAGGTCCCACACCACCAGCACGCCCGCGTCGTGGGCGCGCTTGGTGATCTCGTGCATCGGATAGATGCGGCCGCTGCGATAGTTGACGTGGGTCAGCATGAGCACGGCGACGCTGTCGTCCAGCGCCGCCAGCACGTCCTCGGGGGTGGAGTCGACGTAGCGGATCTCCAGGTTGAACATCTCGGCCACGCTTTGCGCGATGTAGAGGTCGGTGGGGAAATTGCCGCGCTCGCTCAGGATCACCTTGCGTCCGGGACGCAGGCGCACTGCCGCCACCAGCGCCTTGTACAGGTTGACAGATGTGGAGTCGCCCACCATCAGCTCGTTGGGCGCCGCGCCCACCAGGCGCGCCACCTTGGCGGCCACGCGCCTGGGCAGGTCGATCCAGCCGGCGTCGTTCCAGGAGCGGATCAGGCCCTGGCCCCACTCCTTTTCCATCACTTCCTGCATGCGCGCCACGACGTGCCTGGGCATCGCGCCCAGGGAATTGCCGTCCAGGTAGATCTCGCCGGCGGGCAGCGCGAACTTGTCGCGGCAGGCGGCCAATGGATCCTGCTGGTCGAGGGTGATGCAGTCCTGTCTCGTTGTCATGTCTTTTCCTGATTGCCGAATGGCTGATTTGCTGATTCCAATAAAACCGCCGGCGTGCGCGCGACGTGTCTTGCTCTCGTGTTCATCCCGCGCGCCGCCGCGTTCTTGCCTGCGGCTTTTTGCGAGGCGGCGCTGCATGGATATGCAGTTCAGTATGGAGCGGCGCCGGGATAAGTGAAAATGAATAATTCCAACCCAGCTATTCCCTTAATTTATATTCGGCCGCGACCGCGGCGCGCTTACAGCAGCGTGCAGGCCTGGTCGAAGTCGAGGCGCGGACTGCGCGGGAACAGCTTGTCCGGATCGCCGTAGCCGAGGTTGCAGATGAAGTTCACGCGGCAGCGGCCGTCGGCGAAGAAGGCGGCATTGACCTGCTCGGCGTCGAAGCCCGACATCGGCCCCACATCCAGCCCGATGGCGCGCGCGGCCAGCATCAGGTAGGCGCCCTGCAGGCTGCCGTTGCGCACGGCGGTGGCCTGCGCCAATGCCGCGTTGCCCGCGAACAGCTCGCGCATCGCGGGGTTGTGCGGGAACAGCTGCGGCAACAGTTCATGGAACTGCGTGTCGTAGCCGATCACCGCCACCACCGGCGCGCTCATGGCCTTCTCGACGTTGCCGGCGCTGAGCGCGGGACGCAGGCGCTCCTTGGCCCGCGCGCTGCGCAGGAACACGATGCGCGCCGGCGAGCAGTTGGCGCTGGTGGGCGCCATCTTCATCAGGTCGTAGAGGCGGCGCAGCTGCTCGTCGTCCACCGGTTTGGGCAGCCAGCCGTTCTGGCTGCGCGCCTGCAGAAAGAGGCGATCGAGCGCGTCCTGCGCAATGCTGTCCTGGCTGCTCATGTGTTCTCCCCGTGTTGCGGTTTATAGGCGGTGGCGGTCAGCTCGACCAGCATGTCGGGATGCGGCAGCTGGTGCACCGCGACCGTGGTGCGGGCCGGTCCCGGCGTGGCGAAGCTGGCGTTGTAGACCTCGTTGTAGCCGTCGAAGTCGTGCATGTCGACCAGGTAGCTGGTGATGGCCACGCAGTCGTCCAGCCCGGCGCCGAAGCCGGCCAGCGCGTCGCGGATCTTGCCGATGACCACGCGCGTCTGTTCGCGCACGTCGCCGGGCACGCTGCCGTCGGCCATGCGCGCGCTCATGCCGGAGACGAACAGGTAATCGCCGCCGCGCCGGGCGCCGGGATATTTTCCCAATGGCTTGATCGCGCCCATGTCAGTGCGCCAGCCCGGGCATGGCGAAGCCGATGCGCTCCAGCTCGGCCAGCAGCTCGCCCTGCTGCTGCGCGCCCAGCGCGCCCAACGGCGGGCGCACCGTGGACCAGGCCGGATTGCCGCTGTAGTGGGCGGTGGCGAACTTGAGCGCGGCGATCATCGGATATTTCTGGAAGGTCTTGCGCACCGCATCGGCCTGCTCCTGCAGTTGCGCCGCGCCGGGCTGGTCCCAGGCGGCGCACAGGCGGCCGATGCCCGCCGGGTTGACGTTGGCGGTGGCCGAGATGCAGCCGGCCGCGCCCAGCGGACGAGCGCGCGAGAGCAGCGACTCCGAAGCCGGGAAGATGGCGAAGCCCGGGAAGGCCGCCAGCATCGCCGACAGGTTGTCCCAGTCGCCCGAGCTGTCCTTGATGCCGACCACGGTGTCGGGAAAGTCGCGCACCAGCCGGTCGATCAGGCCCAGCGTGATGGGCACGCCGGTGAAGGCGGGGATGTGATAGAGGTAGAGCTTCAGGCGCGGCGAGCCGACTCGCTCGATCACCTCGGCGTAGTAGCGGTACAGGCCGTCGTCGGACACGCCCTTGTAGTAGAACGGCGGCAGCATCAACACGCCGGCGCAGCCCGCCTCCACCGCATGGCGCGTCAGCGCAACGGTGTCGTCGATGGCGCAGCAGCCGGTTCCGGGCAGCATGCGGGCGGGATCGATGCCTTCTTCGACCAACAGGGTCAGCAGCTGGCGCCGCTCGGCCACCGACAGCGAGTTGGCCTCGCTGTTGGTGCCGAAGATCGCCAGGCCCGCGCCCTGCCCCAGCAGCCAGCGGCAATGCTGCACGAACAGCTCGGCGTCGACCCCGAGATCGGCCTTGAATGGTGTGACGACGGGCGCGAAGACGCCCGAGAGCGGGTGGCTCATCTGGTTTCCTTCCTTCAGATTGGAGTGGACTTCAGGGCGTCCCGATGAAATCGAGGATCTGCTGCCCCAGCATGTCGTCTTCGGTGCCCATGTGGGCCACGATGGAGGTATGGTTGTGGTGCCGCACCTGCACGAAACGCGGCGCCTGCGCGCGCGCCTGGGCGACGCGCCAGAACAGTTCGGCGCCGTAGACATCGAGATACGGGTTCTCGTGCTCGGCCACGGCGATCATCAGCGGCACGTCGATGTTGGCGGCGTACGTGACCGGCGAGCGCGCTTCATGCTGCGCGGCATCCTCGCCCCAGTAGGCGCGCACGCCGGCGGCGTTTGGGTTGTCCGCGTGCACGTCGGCGCGCAGCCTGGCGCTGATCAGCACCAGCGCAGCCACGCCATGGCCCTGCCTGCGCTGCTCGCGCAACGCCGGGTCGGCCACGTAGGCCGCGGCATGCGCGCCGCCGGCCGAATGGCCGACCAGGATCAGGCGCTGCGCATCGCCGCCGTATTCATGCGCGTGCTCCCGGGCCCACGCCACCGCCGCGGCCACATCCAGCGAACCGGCCGGATACGGCGCCTGCGGCGCCAGCCGGTATTCGACGTTGATGCCGATCATGCCGCGGCGCGCGAAGTAGTACAGCACGTTGCCGTAGATCTGCGCGTTGGCGTTCATGTTGCCGCGCAGGAAAGCGCCGCCATGCACGAACATCACGATCGGGCGCGGTTGCCCGGCCTGCCCGCGCGGCAGGTACAGGTCCAGCCGCTGGCGCTCATGCTCGCCGTAGGCGATATCGCGGGTGACGATGACGTCGTCCGCGGCCTGCGCCGCGTGCAACGGCGAGTAGATGTCGACCACGGCCTGGCGATGGCGGTTGATGTCGTTGCGCCAGACCGGGCCCAGCGCCAGCAACTGCTCGCGCGCCGGCGCCGGCAATCCGGGAAATACCTGGTGCGGCATCAGTACACTCCCATGATCTTGCTGATCTCGGCGATGTACTGGCCGTAGCGCGGGTTGCCCTTGATGTTCTCGGGCAAGCGCGGACGCGGCAGGTCGATGCGGATGTCGTGCAGGATGCGCCCCGGGCGCGGCGACATCACCAGTACCCGGTCGGACAGGAACACCGCCTCCTGGATACTGTGGGTGATCAGCATCACGGTCTGCATGCGCTCCTGCCAGATGCGCAGCAGCTCGACGTTGAGCAGGTCGCGCGTGAGGGCGTCGAGCGCGCCGAAGGGCTCGTCCATCAGCAGGATGGAGGGGTCCAGCGCCAGGATCTGGCCGATCGATGCGCGCTGGCGCATGCCGCCGGAGAGCTGGTGCGGATGGCTGTGCTCGAAACCGGACAGGCCCAGCATGCGGGTCAGCTCGCGCACCCTGCCCTCGGCCTGCTGCATGGGCAGCTTGCGCAGCCGGGCGCCCAGCAGCATGTTCTTTTCCACGGTCAGCCAGGGCAGCATATTGCTGGTCTGGAACACCACGCCGATCTCGGGCGAAGGCCCGTCCACCGGCTTGCCGTTGACCAGCACTTCGCCCTCGGTGCGCGGCACCAGCCCGGCGACGATGCGCAGCAGCGTGCTCTTGCCGCAGCCGCTGGGGCCCAGGATGGAGACGAATTCGCGCTCGCGGATCGAGAGCGAGACGTCTTCCAGCGCGTTGAAGGCCTTCTTGCCCGGGTAACGCTTCAACACATTGCGCACGCAGATCGCGTCCTTGCGTTCGGCGCGCTGGGCGTCGCCTTCTTCCACCACCTTGAGGTTGGTCGTCGTCATGATCTGTCCCACCTTACACCGCCTTTCCGCGCCACCACACCAGGCGCGATGCCATTTCGACGATCCAGTACAGGAAGGTCGCCATCACCGTGATCACCAGGATCGCCGCGAACATCAGGTCGCTCTTGGCGTTGGCCGTGGCCAGGGTGATCAGGTGTCCCAGTCCTTCTTCGGCGCCGATGAATTCGCCGACGATGGCCCCGATCACCGCCAGCGGCATCGAGATCTTGATGCCGTCGATGAAGCTGGGCATCGCCGCCGGCACATGCAGGCGCCAGAAGGTGTCCCAGCGGGAAGCGCCGAGCGCGCGGAAATGCTCGTCGAGATTGGCGGCCACGCCCGACAGCCCGCCCAGCGTGGCGATCACCACCGGGAAGAAGGCGAACAGGAAGGTGGCCGCGATCTTGGAGGCGAAGCCGTAGCCGAACCAGACGATCATCAGCGGCGCCAATGCGATCTTGGGCATGCTCTGCAGCGCGGTGATGAAGGGATAGAGCGTGCGCCGGGTGAAGGCGCTGAAGTGGATCAGCATGCCCAGCACCACGCCGCCCAGCACCGCCACGGCAAAGCCGATCAGCACCTCGCACAGCGTGACCCAGGCGTCGCCGGCGACCATCTCGCGCTCGGCCCAGCCCGCCTGCAGCACCGCCGACAGCGGCGGCAGCAGGTAGCGCCGTATGCCCAGCGCGGCGACGCCGTATTCCCAGATGAGCGCGAACGCGCCCCAGAAAACGATGGTTTCAATCCAGCGTTTCATATGTCTCCTCCGTTTTTTGTTTTTATTTTTTGTTTGATTTGGCGTCGACCACCGCCTGCGGCGGCGGCACGACGAAGTGCTTGAAGCGGTACTGGTCGAAAGACTCGATGTTGCGCTCCCAGACCTTGGGCTGGTAACCGGAGTCCGGCGTGATCTGGGTCATCTCGCAGTAGATCTCGACGTTGTTGCCGTCGGGATCCTTGAAGACCAGGAACAGGTTCTCGCCGGGGCCGTGCTTGCCGATGCCGCGCACGATCTCGATGCCCATGTGCTGCAGGAACTCGGCGGCGCGGTCCATCTCGGCGCGGTCTTCCACCAGATAGGAGAAGTGCTCCATGCCGGGCCGGGTGTAGCGCGGCAGGTCATCGATATCTGCCGAGTCCTTTGGGATCTGCGACAGGGCCAGGTCGTGGTGATCCGTGCCGGCGCGCAGGAACACCATCTGGTCGCTGATCCAGTCCGACACTTCCAGGCCCAGGATCTCGGTGTAGAACTTGACCGAGGCGTGGATGTCGCGCACGGTCAGCACCAGGTGGCCCAGGCGCTTCGGGCGTATTTTTTCCATTGTCTCCTCCTTGTTTCCGGATGCCGCCAGCGCGGCTCCTTATTCGACGAACTTGTTGGTATAGATGTCCGACGCCTTGACCGGCGCCTGTACGTTGAACGCCTTCTTCACGAAATCGACGGTGGCGTTCATGCGGTCTTCGCGCATCCAGCCCAGCTTCTTGTTGGCGGCGCCGGCGTCGTCGATGATCTGGTTGGTCTCGGCGATCTGCTGCAGCAGGATGCCCTTGTCCATCAGCTTCTGCTGCGAGGCGATGGCGTCGGCGGCTTCCTTCGGATGGCTGCGCTGGAACTCATAGCCGCGATAGGTCGCCTGCACGAAGCGCTTGACCAGGCCGGGGTTGTCGGCGACCAGCTTGTCGCTGGTGACGATGCCGTTGCCGTAGAGGTTGAGGTTGAAGTCGCGGTAGCGCATCCAGCCCAGCTTCTTGCCTTCCTTTTGCAGCAGCGCTTCGAGGATGGGCTTGTTGGCGCCCTCCCAGCATTCGGCCAGGTCGATGCGCCCTTCCAGGAAGGACGAGTTGATGACCGAGGGGTCCAGCCGCAGCAGCTTGATGTGGTCTACCGGCAGCTGGTTGGCCTGCAGCCAGCTGGGCACGATGTTCTGCAGCGGCGAGGCGGCGCCGCCGCCCAGCGACAGCCCCTTGAGGTCGGCCGGGCGCGCCAGCTTGCGGCCGGGCTTTTCGGCGTAGCACAGGGCCGCCGGCCATTGGGTGTTGATGACGCCGACCATCACGGTCTTGCCGCCCTGCACGCGGTTGAGCATGACGCTGATGGGGTCGCCGTAGCCGAACTCGAACAGGCCCTGGTCGATTTCATTGACGGTGCGCTGGCCGCCGTAGCCGCGCACGGCGGTGACGTCCAGCCCGGCCTCGGCGTAGAAGCCCTTGGCGATGGCGACCAGGATGCCGCCGGTGCTGCCCTGCGGCAGCCAGGCCAGGTTGAACTTGACCTTGTCGGCCGACCACGCCGGCAACGCCGCCAGGGCGCAGCACGCTCCGGCCGCGAGGGTACACATGAGACGCTTGATGCTGTTGCTGATGACCATTCCATTCTCCATAGGGTGTCGCGGGATGAGGCAGGATCTGCAGGCGCGAGGGACCGGCGCGAACCGGTCCCCCGGCCGTCAGCGCGCCGCCGCGACCACCTTGTTGCGGATGCTGCCGATGCGTTCGATCGAGGCCACCATTTCATCGCCCGGCTTGAGATAGACGCCGCGCCCCATGCCCACGCCGTCCGGCGTGCCGGTGGCGATCATGTCGCCCGGCTTGAGCGTGAGGATGCCCGACAGATAGGCGATCTGCTCGGCGATGTTGAAGATCATGCCTTCCGCAGTGTCATCCTGCATCACATCGCCGTTGACCTGCAACTGCATGCGCAGCTTTTGCGGGTCGGCAATGCAATCGCGCGGCACGATCCACGGCCCCATCGGACCGAAGGTGTCAAAGCTCTTGCCGCGGAACCAGTCGTGCTTGAACGGATAGTCGCTGCGGCGGTTGAGGTCGCGCGCGCTGATGTCGTTGAAGACGGTGTAGCCGGCGATCACGTCGTAGGCCTGCGCCACCGGCACGTCCTTGCAGGTGCGGCCGATGACCACCGCCAGCTCGACCTCCCAGTCCAGCTTCTCGGTGTCGCCGGGCATCACCACGTCGGTGCCGGTGGCCGTCACGCTGGTCTCGGCCTTCATGAAGCAATAGGGCGAACTCTCGGCGCGCGGCGCCAGCTCGGTGCCCATCTCGGCCGCGTGGTCGTAGTAGTTGGAGGCGGTGGCGAAGATGCGCCCCGGCACGAACGGCACCGCCAGCGTGTAACCCGCCGCCAGCGGCCTGATCGCGCCGGCGGCGCGCATGCCCTGCGCGGCCTCGGCCAGGGCGCGCAGCTGGCCGCCCTGCGTCTCCCAGGCGTCGATCAGCGCGGCCACGCTGGGAATCTCGGCAGCCGCCAGGCCGCCGGCGCGAGCAGCGCTCACCACCCCGACCATGTCGAACAGTTCATCACCCAGCACCAGCGCGGAACGCGCCTGGCCACCTTGCTCATATGTCGCTATCGCATGCCAAACCAAAATGTCTCCCCTTCCAGAATTATGAACATCGGATACGTTATATGAATACATTAAAACTTATACGTATACATTGCAATACAAATGTGCAAAAATTTTCTCCATCACTTCACAACGTATTCATATAGCCGGAGAAAGCACACATGAGCACCGCCGCAGAACTGTTGATCCTGATTCCCCTGGCCGATGCCCTGCTGGCGCAGCTGCGCGCCGAGCCCGGGCTGCCGCCCCTGCGCTATGTGCCCAACGGCGTGGACTGGGACGACCCGCAACTGGGCCGGGTGCGCTACCTGCTGACCAACGGCTCGACCGGGCTGTGCGCCGCGCAGATGAATGCGCTGCCGCAGCTGCGCCTGGTCGCCGCCTTCGGCGCCGGCTACGAGAACATCGATGTACAGGCCGCCCACGGACGCGGCATCGCCGTCACCCACGCCCCCGGCGCCAACGACGCCACCGTGGCGGACCACGCGATGGCGCTGATGCTGGGGATCTCGCGCGGCCTGCACCTGCTGGACGGCGCGGTCAAGGCCGGTCGCTGGGACGGCAGCCGCGCCGCCCGCCCCACCGTCAACGGCAAGCGTCTGGGCATCGTCGGCCTGGGCAACATCGGCGAGAAGATCGCGCGCCGCGCCGCCGCCTTCGACATGGAGATCGGCTACCACACGCGCCGCGCGCGCGCGGACTCGCCCTATCGCCACTACCCGGGCGTGCCGGCGCTGGCCGCCGCCAGCGACTACCTGATCCTGGCCTGCCCCGGCGGCCCGGCCACGCGCCACCTGATCGACGCGGCGGCGCTGGATGCGCTGGGCCCGCAGGGCTTCCTGATCAACATCGCGCGCGGCAGCGTGGTCGACACCGCCGCCCTGGTGGCGGCACTGCGCCAGCGGCGCATCGCCGGCGCGGCGCTGGACGTGGTGGACGGCGAGCCGGCGTTGCCGCCGGAGTTCAGCGCGCTGGACAACCTGCTGCTGACGCCGCACATCTCCGGCCGCTCGCCGGAGGCGCTGCAAACCCAGCTGCGCATGTTCATCGCGGCCTTGACGGCCACCGCCAACGGCGAAGCGCCGCCGCACCAGGTCGCGCAATGAGGCAGGCGGGCGGCCATGAAAAATGCCGCCGCCTGCTGCATGCAACAGGACGACGGCAACGCTCCCCACCTCAGAGAAGCCGGTACAGCTCAGCAACTGCCCCCGGCATCGCCGGGAGCGGATACAAAGTTGAAAATGAATACGGAAGCGCTCACAGGCCGCTGCGGTCGGCCTGCAGGTCGGGATGGCGCAGCGCCGGGCCGCCGGCATCCTGGACGCCGTCCTTGGAGGCGCCGCCCCAGCCGTGGTCGGTGAGGTCGCAGATGACGCCGTCGGGGTCCTTGTACTTGACCTCGTAGAAGATGTTGCCCTTCACCGGCACCTCGCCCATGTAGTACTGGCCGCCGGCCTGCTCGACCTCGCGGCGGGCGTCGACGATGTTGTCGACCCAGACGCCGATGTGGTGCAGGCCGACGTAGTCGCGGCCGCGATCGCCGGCGGCTTCGTCGGTCTTGTAGTTCAGCAGCGCCAGCGACATGGTGCCGTCGCTGAGGTAGACCCCGCGCGCCAACGAGGAGTCGGTCTCGCCGACTTTCTTGAAACCGAACGCCTGCTGGTAGAACTCGGCGGTCTTCCAGGGATCGGGGACCGAAATAGCGATGTGACGCAATTTGTTAGCCATGTTGCCTGCCTCCTCTTTTTGATTGAATGGTCGTTGCCTGATGCGGCTGATTCTACTGAATAGGTTTTTATATGTATACTTTATTTTTTAAATGTATTCATAATTAAATATATAGACACACTTAATTCAACTCTAGGCACACCAATCAATTTTTGCGATGATGCGGCCGTTGTAAAATACGTCCGGCCGGATATCGTTGCCCCGGTTCAACGCGGGGCCATACAAGAACACCGAGAACACAAGAATGGAAACCATCTCCCTTCGCATCTACCGCACACTTACCGACGAAATCATCAGCGGCGCCCTGCCGCCGGGCTCGGCCCTGGAGGAAATCGCGCTGTCGGAGCGCTTCAAGGTCTCGCGCACGCCGATCCGCCAGGCGCTGCGCGAACTGGCCGCGCGCGGCATGATCGAGCTCAAGCCGCGCAAGGGCGGCATCGTCACCAGCATCGGCGTGGCAGAGCTGTCCGACATGCTGGAAGCCATGTGCGAACTGGAGGCGCTGTGCTGCCGCATCTGCGCCGAGCGCATGAGCGCGGTGCAGAAGAAGCAGCTGGAGCTGGTGCACCTGGAAAGCCAGGAGTGCGTGGCCAACGGCGACGACGCCGGCTACCTGGCGCTGAACAAGAAATTCCACCACCTGATCTGCGCCGGCGCCCACAACAAGAGCCTGTCGGACATGATCGACAACCTGCGCGACCGCCTGGCCATGTTCCGCGCGGCCCAGACCGGCGTGGACAAGCGCCTGACGATGTCGCACGACGAGCATGACGCGATCATCTCGGCGATCCTGGCGTCCGATCCCGAGAAGGCCTACCTGGCCATGCGCAACCACACCACGCGCCTGAGCATCCACGTGCTGGAAGTGATCAAGGAACACCAAGGCTGAACGCCGCCGGCGGCGGGCTTCGCAGCCGGCGGCACGCCCCCTTCCACACCCTTTTCCTCCTCAATGCCGTCCCGTCCTGGCGCGCGACGGCATTGTCGTTTGTCGCTGCCGTCCCGCTACTGAATCCGCTCCCTTGCTGCGCTTTCACCTGTCATCCGGGCAGTGTCGGCCGGCACCTCCGCGCGCCCGTCGGGAGCGTTTTCCCCGCAGAACGAGAAATACCAAAAACAACAAATAAATTCATTAATAATTTATCCGTATACATATAAATTCATATGGATTAGGATTTCTTCCAGAAGATGACAAACATCACAAGGAGGAGACCAAGCATGAAGCAGACGAAGAAAGCGGCCATCCTGGCCGCGGGCATGGCCGCGCTGGCGCTGGGGCCAACATCGGCGCGGGCGCAGAGCGATGCGGTGACCATCTACGGGTTCCTGAAGGTCGACGTGGAGAGCGTCTGGGCCGGCGGCGCCAAAGGCGGCCAGGGACGCATGGGCCGGGTGTCCAACAATTTGTCGGTGCTGGGCTTCAAGGGGGTGGAAGACCTCGGCGGCGGCCTGCAGGCGTTCTTCCAGATCGAGTCCAACGTGGGCGTGGACACCGGCGCCGGCAGCTTTGCCGACCGCAACGACAACGTCGGGTTGCGCGGCAGCCTGGGCGAGATCTTCGCCGGGCAGTATGAAACGCCCTACCGCTTCGTCTCGGTCTATGCGATCGATCCGTTCACGGCCGGCATCTTCGCCTCCAACTCCATCATGGGCAACGGCTTCACCACGGCGGCCAACGCCCAGTCGCCGGCCTCGTTCGACCGCCGCCAGAAGAACCTGGTGCAGTATTCGACGCCCAACTTCGGCGGTCTGGTCGGCAAGATCGCCTACGCCGCGCGCGAGGAGCGCACCGCCACCAGCGATCCCAGCCTGGTGTCGGCGCTGCTGACCTATGAAAGCGGGCCGCTCTACCTGGCCTACGGCCACGAGCAGCACAAGGACTACTTCAGCGGCGGCTCGGTGGACACCGGCAACAAGATCGGCGGCGCCTACTCCTTCGGCAACACGCGCGTGCGCTTCGTGTGGGAGCGCCTGCGCTACGAGCCGGCCCCCGGCACCAGCCTGCGCCGCGACGCCTGGCAGGTCGCGCTGACCCACAACGTGGGCAACGGCCAGTTGCGCGCCTCCTACGTACGGGCGGAGCGCTCCAAGGGCAATGCGGCGGCCGGCATCGGCGGCATCGGCAAGCCGGGCACCGCTTCCGGCGCGCAGCAGGTGTCACTGGGCTACGGTTACAGCCTGTCGAAACGGACCGAACTGTGGGGCGCGCTGACCAAGATCTTCAATGAGCAGAACGCCAGCTACAACCTGTCGGCCAATCCGATTCCCGGCCTGAGCGCGGGCCAGAGCCCGGCCGGCGTCGGGCTGGGCATTACCCACAAGTTCTGAGCCCGGCGGCGCTGCTCAGCCGACCCATTGATGGAACAGGTGGCTGAACAGCCGGACCAGGTCCTTCGCCAGCATGGCGCCGCCGCGACCGGCGTGGGCTTCGAAAGCTACCATCATCATTGCTGCAAAGACGGCGATACGCATGATGTTCTCCTTGAGATGTGCGGTTGGTGTGAGAAGCATCTTGCGCCCCGCCCTTTTCAGCTTTATTGCAAAGGCGGCAAGCCGCGTTTCAATTGAAACATTCGCCCCGCGCGAATGAAAAAAGGCCTCCGCGCGGGAGGCCTTTTTTCATCGTTGCGCGGTCACGGCGCGTCGCCGAAACGCCGGCTCCAGTACGAGCCGAGCGCCAGCATGGTGCCGCTGGTGAGCACCGTCACCACACCCATGGCCATGCCGTCGCCGACCGAGCCTTGCTCGAACTGCTGCCAGATGTAGATGGACACGGTCTGCACGCCGCTGGGCGCCAGCAGCAGCGAATTGACCAGCTCGCGCGAGGCGATGGCGAAGACGATCAGCATCGACGACACCAGCGCCGGCGCGGTCAACGGCAGCACGATGCGGCGCATCGCCTGGGCGGCGGTGGCGCCGTGCACGCGCGCGGCCGCCTCCAGGTTGTCGCCGATCTGGCGCAGCGCGGCGCCGGCGTAGCGCACCGGATACGGCAGTAGCAGGCAGCTGTAGGCCAGCAGCAGGATGCCCCAGGTGTTGTAGGGCGTGATCGGCCAGAAGGACTGGTTCCACGTCAGGATCAGGCCGACGCCGACCACCACACCGGGCAGCGCGTGCGGCATCAGGGTCAGCGCGTCCAGCAGCGCGCGGCCGCGCATGCGCGTCTTGACGATGGTCCAGGCGCTGAGCAAACCCAGCGCGCCGGTGATCAACGCGGTCAGCGTGGCCAGGCTTAAGCTGGTCGACAGCGCCGTCACGCCATCGCCGTCGACCCACAAGGCGCGGAAATGCCCCAGCGTCAGGTTGCCGATGTTGAGCCCGCCCGAGAGCGTGCGGGTGAACGCGGTGGCCATGATGGCAAACAGCGGCATCAGCGTGGCGGTGCCGGCGATCAGGGCGAACGCCAGCAGCACCGGCCAGCGCCAGGCGCCCAGCTCGCGCGGCGTGGCCGCGGCCGGCTTGCCGGAATGCGCCTCGAAGCCGCGCCTGGCCAGCAGGCGATGCTGCAGCCAGAACGCCGCCAGCGCCAGCGTCGCCAGCAGCAGCGACAACACCGACGCGCCGCTCAGGTCGATGGGCCAGTCGGAAAAGCGCTGCTCGATCGAGGTCACCAGCAGCTCGACGCCGGCGCGATGGCCCAGCGCCGCCGGAATGCCGAACTCCTCGATAGCCATGATGAAAGTCAGCAAGGCGCTGGCCGCAATCGACGGCGCCACCAGCGGCAAGGTGATGCGCAGCACGCTGCGCCAGGGCCCGGCGCCGAAGATGCGGGCCACGTCCGTCAGGCGCAGGCCGACGGCGGCCAGCGCGCGCGACACCGAGAAATAGACCACCGGGAAGACGTTCAGGGTCATCGCCGCGACCACGCCGTTGAAGGAAAACAGGAAGTGCCCGAGGTCGAACCCGGCCATGCCTTCAAGATAGCCGTGCGGTTGCAGGAACAGCATCCAGCCGAGGGCGGCCAGGTAAGGCGGAATCAGGAACGGCGCCAAAAACAGCAGGTCCCAGAGGCGCGCCAGCGGCACCCGGAACAGCCCGCGCAGCGCCCCCAGCGGCACGCCGATCAGCACGCTGGCGACCGAGACCACGAGGCCGAAGCGCAGCGTGTTCATCAGCAGCGGCAAGGTCTTCTCGTTGCCCAGCGCGGCGCCGAAGGCTGAGAACGGCTGCGCGAAGGAGCCGGTATTGACCGCCGGGAAGACCGCCTGCAGCACGACGAATCCTATCGGCAGCGCCACCAGCAATCCCAGCACCAGCAGCAGCGCCATGAGCGGCAGCGACACCCGCAGCGCCGGCGACGGCCGCGCGGACGCCGCGGGCAGGCCCGCATCCAGGGTTTTCATGGAAGTCATCGCAACCGCTCAGCGTTGGCCGAACAGCCTGGAGAAGCGCTGCAGCGTCTCGGCATGCACCACCGGCGTGGCGGCGCCGTCCTGCGGCAGCAGCTTCAGGTCTTTCAGCAGCGGGCGCTCGGCGGCGATGTCGTCGCGCGCCGGGATCAGCCAGGCGTCGGCGACGATCTTCTGGCCCTGCGGCGAGAGCACGTAATCGATGAAGGCGCGCGCCTCGTTCTGCGCGCGCGAGCTCTTGAGGATCATCATCGGGCGCGGCGCCACCACGGTGCCGCTGGAGGGGAAGATCACCTTGATCGCTTCGCCGCTGGTCACGGCGCCGTAGGCGACGTAATCGACCGCGCCGAACACCGCCGACTTGGCGCCCTGCAGCACGGGGTTGAGCGCCTGGGCGTTGGGCCCCAGCACCACCATGCCGTTGCCGTGCAGGTTGCCGAACAGCGCGTCGGCCTGCTTGCCCAGCCGCGCCTGCAGTCCCAGCAGCAGGTCCAGCGTGGCGCCGGACAGGGCCGGATCGGGCATGGTGACCTTGTTGCGGTAGACCGGCTGCGCCAGGTCGCTCCAGTCGCGCGGCTCGGGCAGGCCGGAGCGCGTGTTCCAGACGATGCACAGCGCCGAGACGCCCTGCGCGACATAGGACGGCGTCTTCAGCATGGCCGGCACGTGGGCGGCGTTGGGGCTTTCGTAGTTGAGCAGCCAGCCGCGCTTCTCAAGGTCGCGGGCGGTGTCCCACGAGGCCGAGATGAGCACGTCGGCGTGCGGGTTGTCGGCCTCGGCTTCCAGGCGCGCCATCACCTTGCCGGTGGTGGCCTGGAACAGGTCGACCTTGATGCCGGTTTTCTTTTCGAAACCCTGGGCGAGTTTCTTGCCCAGGCTGCCGGGTCCGGCGGTGTAGACGGTCAATGCGTTTGCGTGTTCTGCCGCGAACCCAAAAGATAACGACATGGTGAAAAAAGTGAGGATGCTAAAACGTTTCATTATATTGACTCCCGGATCGGTGTGAAGCGTGGACGACCCGTCCCTGCTTCAGGGTGACGACCTGATGCGCCAGCGTCTGCGCCTCTTCGCGGTCATGCGTCACGTACACGGCGGTGGTGCCCAGCTGCGCCAGCAGGTCGCCGATTTCGCGGCACAGGCTCACGCGCAGGTCGCGGTCGAGATTGGACAGCGGCTCGTCGAACAGCAGGATGCGCGGCTCGGCGACGATGGCGCGCGCCAGCGCGACGCGCTGCTGCTGCCCGCCCGACAGGGCCGAGATGCGCCGCTTGCCGACATGCTCCAGCCCCACGCGCGCCAGCGCGGCGGCAACGCGCCGCTCGCGCTCGGGCCGGGCGACGCCGGCCATCTCCAGCGGAAAGCCGACGTTGCCGTCCACCGTCATGTGCGGCCACAAGGCGTAGTCCTGGAACACCATGCCCAGCCCGCGCCGCTCGGGAGCGACGCAGGTGCGGGCATCGGCGACCAGTTCAGCGCCGAAGCGGATGCTGCCGGCGCCGGGCTTCTGCAGCCCGGCCAGCAGCTTGAGCAAGGTGCTCTTGCCGCAGCCGGACGGGCCGAGCAAGGCCAGCGTGGTGCCGGCCGGCACTTCCAGGTCGATCTCGGAGAGCACGGCCTGGCCGTCGAAGGACAGGCCCAGTCCGCGCACCGAGATCGACGTGCCGGCCGATGGTTTGCCAGTAGGCGAGGCCATCAGAAGGTATGGCGGATACCGATCTGGGTACCGAACTGGTTGTGCCCCGCCACCACCGAGGAGGCGAAGCCGTTCAGGCCAAGATCGGAGCCGCCGCGGTTGATGACGTAGCCGGTGTTGATGTACAGGTCGGTGCGCTTGGACAGGAAGTAGTCCATGTCGACCTGGAAGGACATCGGCGCCAGGTTGCTGCCGTAGAACTTCTGGTACATCGCCGTGCCGGAGAACTGCAGCTGCTGGGTCGCGCGATAGGTCGAGCCGAACCACAGCAGGCTGGAGGCCTGCACCGGCCCCTTGGTCAGCGCGGTCAGGTGGATCGCCTGCGAGTTCAGGTAGCGGTAACCGCCGAAGAGATCGACCTTGTCCATCTTGTACGACAGTCCCAGGCCGAGGCGGCGGTCGGTGTTGCCCTCATAGCCGCCGACGGCGGTGGTCATGGCCGCGGCCGGGTTGGTGGTCTGGCCGTTCTTCTGGTCGTAGACCAGGGTGGCGCCGAAGTCGCCGCCTTCGTACAGCACGCCGGCTTCCATCACGCGGCCCTTGAGGTTGTCGCCGGCCGGCTGCGCGCCGTAGGCGACGTTGTCGTAGCCCATGCTGTATTGCAGGACGGTGGTCACCGGGCCGAACTTCTGCTGGTAGCGCACGGTCTTGTCGAGCCGGTCGGAGAAGGCCGGATCCATCATCTTGATGGCGTAGACCGCGTTGTTGAGCGGGTTGAACTTGCTGACCCAATCCAGGAACAGGCCGCCGATGCGGCCCACCGACACGGTGCCCAGATCCTTGTCGGCCAGGCCGACATAGGAGAGACGGCCGAACAGGCGATTGCCCTGCAGCATGGCGCCGGTATCGGACGCGAAGCCGCTTTCCAGCAGGAAGAACGAGGAGCTGCCGCCCCCGAGGTCTTCATTGCCGGTGACGCCCCAGCGCGAGCCGGACATGTTGCCCGGGGTCATGCGCGTGAGGCTGGTGGCCTTGCCGCCGACGTTGGCGGCATTGGTCAGATACTCGACGCCGGTATCGACAATGCCGTACAGCTTGACGCTGGAAGAAGGAATCTGGGATTGGCCGAAGCCGAGGGATGGCAGCGCAAGACAGGCAGCCGCAAGGCAGCCAGCCGCGCCGAGGCGGTGGTGAATGTTCATGAATTGTGGGTCCTCTTTGGGATTAAATGGGTACGCGACCGACGGTCACGTGGCCGAGAGTATCGGGTCGAAATATTTCGGGGGTGTGAATGGTTTGTGTCAGTTCAGTGACATGACCACACGTTGGCGAGCCGGCCGAAGGAGGATCCCGGCGGCAGTCGGAGGGAGTGGTGAACCGGTGCGCAATGCGCAGACTGCGCCGGCGATGAACGGGTCGCGAACGGGTCGCGGCAAGACCGCCGCGACGCCGGTGAAGGGTGTTCAGTTCAGAATGGCGCCGCGGAGAACGGCAAGAATCGCTCGAGGTAACTCAGGTAGTGCAGCGCCTGTTCGGCATAGGGTACTTTGGCGCTCAAGTAGTGAAATACCATGTGATATCTCCGGGTTCAGGTCTCAGATCGAGGCGGTGCCAGATTCCGCGCCAGATGCCGGCACGAGGTTCAGATGACGCGCACGAACCAGCCGGCGACGATGACGGGCACGTCGGAGTGAGCCAGTGCGATGATGTGTTGGCAGAGGTAGTCCATGTGGTTCTCCCGTTGCGAGATGGTCAGCGTGCGTTGCCGGTCAGGGCGCCGGACAGCCATGCCCCGCCGCTGTCGACGAAGCCCCCAAAACCCGCCGCCTCGGCGCTGCCCATGGCCAGCAGCGCGACGATCGCGAAAAAGTAGAACGAATAGATGCGCATTGTTTTCTCCTTGGAATGAAGTTCGTACCGCATTCGGTATGGATGCATCTTGGGCGTTCCGGGTTACCACGGCATTTCAATTGCGGCGCGCCGTGTTTCAACTGAAACGATGACGCCTGCCGCGGACGGCGACGACTTGGCCGCGACCGCACAGGATCATGAATCCGACGACGCCTGCGGCAGCGGCGGCGCCAAAAGAAAAAGGGCCGGACAAGCCGGCCCTTTCGCTGCGCAAGACAATATCAGGCTTGCGCCGGCTTCTTCTTGCGACGGCTTGCGCACAGGCCGGCCAGGCCGACGCCCAGCAGGGCCAGGCTGGCGGGTTCCGGCACGGCCGCGAAGTCCGCGGTCCAGGCCAGCGAGCCGTTGATCCAGGGGCCGTCCCAGGCAGAGCTGGTGAGCAGCGAGATGTTGCCGTTGTTGTTGAACCAGACGACGTTGCCGTCATTGGCGACGCCAGGATTGCTGGACAAGAAGCCCCAGACGGCGTTGCCCGCCTGGCTGGTGTTGGTCACCGTGATCAGCGCCACATAGCTGCTGCCTGCATTGAGCGCCAGGCCGCCGGTGTTGAAGGTATAGGCCTGCAGGCTGCTGCTGTTGAGCGTGACCGCCTGGCTGAACAGCGCGGAGCCGGTCGCGGGACCGTGTCCATTGAACGCGCCGCTCCAGGCATAGACCTGCGCCGTGGCGGCGATGCTTTGTCCGAAGGTGTTGACGTAGAACGTGAAGTCATTGAGCGCGCCGCCCGGCGCACTGAACGTCTCGCCATAAGTGGACGTGGAGCTGCTGCCACCGAAGGTGCCGAGAGTGCTCGATCCATTCCAGTACGGCGTGGTATCGATCGTGGTGGCGCTGGCGGAAGCGACACCGACGCCCATGACGGCGGCGGCGAGTGCGAACTTCATGGCGATTTTCTTGATGGACATTGAGCTTCCCCTGAGTAAGTTGAATTTGCCCAGGGTATTTAGCAATTCTGATGCCAGAAAATTAATACTTTAAAATCAATCACTTATGATTTCAGTGTTAAGGCTTTGTAAAGAAAATCGACAAACCGGACGGCTGCCGTGTCCTCGCCGGCGGCGAGCGTGTGGGAACGTGTCGGAAGCATTCGTCCACGCTGTCAGGGCCTCATGCGGGCCAATCGCAATGATGTGTGCGAGATGCGCGCGTGATGTGTACGTGATGTGTGCATTCGGCGCGCACAAAGAAAAAGGCCCCCAAGTTGGGGGCCTTTTCTTGATACTGGCGGAGAAGGGGGGATTCGAACCCCCGATAGGCTATTAACCTATACACGCTTTCCAGGCGTGCGACTTAAACCACTCATCCACCTCTCCAGAATCCTGGTTCGCGTTTTGCGAAGCCGCTGATTATAGCAAGATTTTGCCGAAATCCAAGCTTTTTCAGCGTTTTTTCACACCCGGCAATGAAAAAGCCGGTGGAGCGGGCTCGAATGCTGCATGCGCCCTGCTCCACCGGCGTCTCCGATCGCGCCGCTGCGCGCGACCGGGTTCTACTGCTCATCCATTGCGCTTACTGCGCTTCCTTCAGCTGATCCAGGATGGCCGGGTTCTCCAGCGTCGAGACATCCTGGGTGATGGCCTCGCCCTTGGCCAGCACGCGCAGCAGGCGGCGCATGATCTTGCCGGAGCGGGTCTTGGGCAGGTTGTCGCCGAAGCGGATTTCCTTGGGCTTGGCGATGGGGCCGATTTCCTTGGCGACCCAGTCGCGCAGTTCCTTGGCGATCTGCTTGGCTTCGTCGCCGGTGGGACGCGGGCGCTTCAGGACCACGAAGGCGCAGATCGACTCGCCGGTGGTCTCGTCCGGCTTGCCGACCACGGCGGCTTCGGCCACCAGGCTGTTGGCGACCAGCGCCGATTCGATTTCCATCGTGCCCATGCGGTGGCCGGAGACGTTCAACACGTCGTCGATGCGGCCGGTGATGGTGAAGTAGCCGGTGTCCTTGTTGCGCACCGCGCCGTCGCCGGCGAGGTAGATCGTGCCGCCCAGCTCCTCGGGGAAGTAGCTCTTCTTGAAGCGCTCGGGGTCGTTCCAGATGGTGCGGATCATCGAAGGCCAGGGACGCTTGACCACCAGGATGCCGCCGTTGCCGTTGGGGATGTCATTGCCAGTCTCGTCGACGATGGCGGCGGTGATGCCCGGCAGCGGCAGCGTGCAGGAGCCCGGCACCTGCGGCGTGGCGCCCGGCAGCGGCGAGATCATGTGACCGCCGGTTTCGGTCTGCCAGAAGGTGTCCACGATCGGGCACTTCTCGTTGCCGACGTTCTTGTAGTACCACATCCAGGCTTCCGGATTGATCGGCTCGCCGACCGAACCGAGGATGCGCAGCGTGGAGAGATCGTACTGTTTGGGGTGTACCTTCTCGTCGGCGTCGGCGGCCTTGATCAGCGAGCGGATCGCGGTCGGCGCGGTGTAGAAGATGGTGGCCTTGTGGCGCGCGACCATGTCCCAGAAGCGGCCGGCGTTGGGATAGGTCGGCACGCCTTCGAACACGATCTGGGTCGCGCCCACGGCCAGCGGGCCGTAGGCGATGTAGGTATGGCCGGTGATCCAGCCGATGTCGGCGGTACACCAGTAGACATCGTCGGGCTTGATGTCGAAGGTCCACTTCATCGTCAGCACGGCCCACAGCAGGTAGCCGGCCGAGGAGTGCTGCACGCCCTTGGGCTTGCCGGTGGAGCCGGAGGTGTAGAGGATGAACAGCGGATGCTCGGCGTCGACCCATTCCGGCTCGCACACCTCGCTCTGGCCCGCGACGACGTCGGAGAGCCAGCGGTCGCGGCCTTCGACCCAGTTGATCTCGGCGCCGGCGCGCTTGTAGACGACCACGTTCTTGATGGTGTCGCAGCCGCCCATGGCCAGCGCTTCGTCGACGATGGACTTCAGGGGCAATTGCTTGCCGCCACGGACCTGGTAGTCGGCGGTCAGCACGGCCACGGCGCCGGCGTCGATCACGCGCTCCTGCAGCGACTTGGCGGAGAAGCCGCCGAACACCACGGAGTGGGTGGCGCCGATGCGGGCGCAGGCCTGCATCGCAGCCACGCCTTCGACCGACATCGGCATGTAGATGACGACGCGGTCGCCCTTCTTGATGCCCAGCGACTTCAGGCCGTTGGCGAACTGGCAGACCTTCTGGTGCAGTTCGCGATAGGTGACCCTGGTGACCTTGGCGTCGTCGGACTCGAAGATGATGGCCGTCTTGTCGGCGTTGCCGTTGTCGAGGTTGACGTCGAGGCAGTTATAGGAAACGTTGACACGACCGTCCTCGAACCACTTGTAGAACGGCGCGTTGGATTCGTCCAGGGTCTTGGTGAAGGGCGTGTTCCACTTCAGGTTGTCCTTGGCCAGTTTGGCCCAGGTGCCTTCGTAGTCGCGTTCGAATTCGGCGTTCAGGGCCTTGTAGGCATCCATGCCGGAAATGGCGGCATTCCTGGCCAGTTCGGCGGGCGGCGCGAACACGCGATTCTCTTGTTTGAAAGTTTCGATTTCTGCCACGATAGTCTCCAGAGGATAATTTTTGCTTTCCGCAGAACATAGGCCGCTTCACTTACTCAGTCCTTACACAACAGGCAATGTTCCCGGCCGGGAACGCCGCTGCGACAGGGCTTTGCGGGCGATGGCCCGGCCGGTGCGGGAAGACGGCACAACAGGTCCGGCACGGGTGAGCCCGGCGAAAACCGCATTCAGGGAGACCTGAATGATGTCGGGATGTTCACATTGCCTTCATTGTGGCACAGGCCGATGTTTCCCGCAGGCACTGCGCGGCTCGCATTCGGCGGCGATTTCTCTTGCGCGCCGCCGCGAGCCGGTGCGCAAGGCCGTGTAAAATACGGCCCCAAATTCGAGGCCGATCGCGCAGTGCGATCGGGACAATCGGATCCAGCCATACCTCGCCAGAATCAAGCATCCAGCCATCGACTTTCATGAAAGATCCGAAACCCCAATCCCCCCGCAAGATCGGCATCCTGCCCAACCTGATTTTCATGAGCCGCTGGTTGCAACTGCCGCTCTACCTGGGCCTGATCCTGGCGCAGTGCGTCTATGTCTATCACTTCTGGGTGGAGCTGTCGGACCTGATCGGCGCCGCCATGGGCAACGCCGCTTCGCTGGATCACATCCTGGACGCCGTGGCCATTACCGGCGCGCCGCGTCCGGAAAAGCTCAACGAGCAGACCATCATGCTGGTGGTGCTGGCGCTGATCGACGTGGTGATGATTTCCAACCTGCTGATCATGGTGATCGTGGGCGGCTACGAGACCTTCGTCTCGCGCATGAACCTCGAAGGCCACCCCGACCAGCCGGAATGGCTGTCGCACGTGAACGCCTCGGTGCTGAAGGTGAAGCTGGCCACGGCCATCATCGGCATCTCCTCGATCCACCTGCTGAAGACCTTCATCAACGCCAACCTGTACGACGTCAAGACGCTGCTGGCGCAGACCGGCATCCACGTGACCTTCCTTGTTTCCGCCATGGCCATCGCATATTGCGACAAGCTGATGGCACATCCCGCGCCGCCGTCTTCTGATTCGCCTGACAAGCCTCACTGACGACACCCCATTCCAAACCCGAGAGAACCAGCCATGACCATCATCAAGCAAGACGATCTCATCGAATCCGTAGCCGCCGCGCTGCAGTACATCAGCTACTACCACCCGGTGGACTACATCCAGCACCTGGCGCGCGCCTATGAGGCCGAGCAGAACCCGGCCGCCAAGGACGCCATCGCCCAGATCCTGACCAACTCGCGCATGTGCGCCGAGGGCAAGCGCCCGATCTGCCAGGACACCGGCATCGTCAACGTGTTCCTGAAGGTGGGCATGGGCGTGCGCTTCGAAGGCTTCAGCGGTTCGATCGCCGACGCCGTCAACGAAGGTGTGCGCCAGGGCTACATGCACCCGGACAACGTGCTGCGCGCCTCGATCGTGGCCGACCCGCAGTTCGAGCGCAAGAACACCAAGGACAACACCCCGGCCGTGATCCACATGGAGCTGGTGCCGGGCAATACGGTGGACGTGCGCATCGCCGCCAAGGGCGGCGGCTCGGAAAACAAGACCAAGTTCGTGATGCTGAACCCGTCCGACAACCTGGTGGACTGGGTCCTGAAGACGGTGCCGACCATGGGCGCCGGCTGGTGCCCGCCGGGCATGCTGGGCATCGGCATCGGCGGCACCGCCGAGAAGGCCATGCTGATGGCCAAGGAAGTGCTGATGGACGACATCGACATGTACGAGTTGAAGAAGCGCGGCCCCAACAACAAGACCGAAGAGCTGCGCATCGAACTGTGCGACAAGGTCAACGCGCTGGGCATTGGTGCGCAAGGCCTGGGCGGCCTGACCACGGTACTGGACGTGAAGATCATGATGCACCCGACGCACGCCGCCTCCAAGCCGGTCGCCATGATCCCCAACTGCGCCGCCACCCGCCACGGCCACTTCGTGCTGGACGGCTCGGGCCCGGCCTACATGGAACCGCCGTCGCTGTCGGAATGGCCGGAAGTGCACTGGGTGCCGGACACCGAGAAATCCAAGCGCGTGAACCTGGACACGCTGACCAAGGAAGAAGTCGCTTCCTGGAAACCGGGCCAGACCCTGCTGCTGAACGGCAAGATGCTGACCGGCCGCGACGCCGCGCACAAGCGCATCCAGGACATGCTGGCCCGTGGCGAGAAGCTGCCGGTGGACTTCACCAACCGCGTGATCTACTACGTCGGCCCGGTCGATCCGGTGCGCGACGAAGTGGTGGGCCCGGCCGGCCCGACCACCGCGACCCGCATGGACAAGTTCACCGACATGATGCTGGAGCAGACCGGCCTGATCTCGATGATCGGCAAGTCCGAGCGCGGCCCGACCGCGATCGAGGCGATCAAGAAGCACAAGTCGGCTTACCTGATGGCGGTGGGCGGCTCGGCTTACCTGGTGTCCAAGGCGATCAAGTCGGCCAAGGTGCTGGGCTTCGCCGACCTGGGCATGGAAGCGATCTACGAGTTCGACGTCAAGGACATGCCGGTCACGGTGGCGGTCGACGCCAACGGCATCTCGGTGCACAACACCGGCCCGGCGGAATGGAAAGAGAAGATCGCGCAAAGCGTCTCCCTGTCCAAGATCCCCGTGACCACGGCCTGATCGCGCGCGCGTCGTTCGATCTGGCAGGCATCATCGCGGGAGAAAATTCGGTAACATGAAGCAATCAGGTTCCATGGTTTCTTCCGCGATGACGCAGACAGACAAGGCAGTTCCCCCAATGCCGACGGCAGCCGACGCTGCCGTCGGCATTTTCGATTCCGGCGTCGGCGGCCTGTCGGTGCTGCGCCATGTGCACGCCGCCCTGCCCCGCGAACAGCTGCTCTACTTCGCCGACTCCGGCTACGCGCCCTACGGCGACCGGACCGAAGAAGAAATCGTGGCGCGTTCGCTGGCGATTGCCTCCTTCTTCATCGAGCGCCGGGTCAAGGCGCTGGTGGTGGCCTGCAATACCGCCACCGCCGCCGCGATCCAGGCCATCCGCGAACGCTGGCCACAGCTGGTGGTGGTCGGCATCGAGCCCGGCCTGAAACCGGCGGCGCAACAGACCCGAAGCGGTGTAGTCGGGGTACTGGCCACACGCAGCACGCTGGCCAGCAAGCGTTTCGCGCTGCTGCAGCAGCAGATGGAAAACCAGTACAAGGTGCGCTACCTGCCGCAGGCGTGCGTCGGGCTGGTGGACCTGATCGAAAAGGGCGAGCTGCATTCGCCGGCCACGGTGGGCTTGCTGGAGCGCTATCTCGCGCCGCTGCTGGCGCAACAGGCCGACACGCTGGTGCTCGGCTGCACGCACTATCCCTTCGTGCGCGAAGCCATCGAAAGCGTCTGCCGGCGGCTGGCGACCAGCGTGCCGGCGATCGTCGATACCGGCGACGCCGTCACGCGGCAACTGGTGCGGCTGCTGGAAGCCGACGGCCTGCTGGCCGATGCCCCGCAGGGATCGCTGGCCGGTTACACCACCGCCAGCCAATCGACGCTGGAGCAGGCTTTCGCCACCCTGCTGCGCCTGCGCCCCGAAGTGCATGCGTTGGGGCAAGGCTAGGCACACGCCTGCCCTCTGCCCTGCCCGCCATGCCTACTGCGTGCGGAACGGCAAATGCGCGGCGGATGAGTTTGCATCGGCGTTTGCGCCGGCAAGTCCAGGTGTTGTCATTGTTCGTATCCCTTGACACCGGCGAACCGCGCGGCTTAGCCTGCAGCCATTGCCTTATTTCGTCATCGCGTCCACGCATCGGAAAAAAAACCGGCAAAGCCGGCGTTTTGCCGTGCCCGATGCGCGCTTTGGCGGCCCCGGGAGGAATGTTGGAAAGAAATCGGGAATTTAGTTGCCATCCTTGGCAAAGCTTTATATAATCGTGCGCTTCACTGATGACGGGCAGTAATTCAACCCCAAGCATCGGTGCATCAGTGGTGGCTGTAGCTCAGTTGGTAGAGTCCAGGATTGTGATTCCTGTCGTCGTGGGTTCGAGTCCCATCAGCCACCCCACCGGATTCAGCGGATCGCGCAACACGGATCTGCAAGCAAAAAGAGCCTTGAGGCTCTTTTTTTTCGTCCATACGTCGTGGTCGACTTGCCGCGTATCGCATATCTCTTAGATGCATCATGGATGCGGTTGCATGCAGCGGCGCGCATGACCTTGCCCTCCTCCCCGTCGAAAAAAAGTCCGCATGCCCTGGCAAGGGCAATGCGGACATCTTTTCCATGCTCGCGCGAATCGGGCGACCGCTGCGCGTCGATCAGGACTTGCCGGCGGCTCCGCCTTCCCGGCTGACCATCTCGGGCGCGTTCTTGCGCTTGACCACCTCGGCCGGGGTCTCGCAGGTCGCGCTGATCTGTTCCATCACCGCGTCCTTGCTCACCTTGCCGCGCACACTCACGGCATAGTCGAGCGAGCACTGCTCCTTGCGCCCATTTCCCCACTTCACGTTCAATGCGCCGGCCTCCTGCTCCGCCAGCCGCACGAAAATGATGCCGCCCTGGCCGGCCATGCCGACCACGTTGTTGCGCTCGTCTCGCACCTCGGCGCCGAACGGCACGGGATCGCCGCCGGACTGGATGGCCTTGATCAGCAACGAACGGCCGCTGGCGGTTTCATATTTCATCAGCACCACGGCGCCGGCATAAGGCGCCACGCGCTGGCTGGTGACCTTCATCTCGACATCGGTGGACGTGCCCTTGGGGTCCACGACGACTTCGTTGGTGCGATACGGCGTCAGGTAAGGAACCACCGCATAGCCGCTATCGCTCACGCGCACGCCGGAGCTGTTGACCATGGCGCCGCCCGCGGCCTGCGCCTCGACAATGGCGATGGTGTCGCCCAGCGCCTGCGACAGGATCACGCCGCCGGCGTGGGCGACCAGCGCCCCGGACACCTGCGCCGACATCTGGCGCGAGCCGCCGCTGCCGTAGCCGTAACTGCCGCCGATGGTGGCATACGGCGCACGGTATTGCGCATTGACGGACGAGTTGACGTTGCCCGGGTTCTTCGCGCTGCTCACGCCGTAGGAAAACGCGTTGTCCTCGCCTGCGGTGCCGTTCAGCGTAGCCTGCATGGCGGTTCCGCTGCGCGAATCGCGCGACATGCTGGTGCTGAGCATCGGTGAATATATCTCGCGCCCCAGCGGCAGCGACATGCTGGCGAAATACTGGGTGTTGGTCTGCCCGCTGGCAAGGTCGCGCTGACGCTGCAATGCAAGGCTATAGCTGGCGACACTCCAGTTGTTGCTGTATCCGATCTGGTATTGCGTGGTCGAACCCGGGCGGTTCCAATAGTTCAGCGACGAACCGGTGAGGTAGAACGACCCGCGTCCCTCGCCCAGGCGCTGGGTGATGTTGAGCTGGAACTGGCTGCGCTGGCGGTCTTGCAGCGCGAGGCTTTGTCCGCGATCGGCCAGCTGCTTCAACCCGATCAGGTCCTGCAGCCGCAAGAAGCCGCTGCTGGAGTAGCGATACGCGGCAAGGGTGAAGTTGGTATCGGTGCTCTCGAGGAACTTGCTGTAGTCCAGGCGCATGCTCTGGCCGTTGCGCGTATCGTTCTCACCGACCTTGGCATGGGACTGGGTGACGCTGGCCGACATCGCGCCGATCGGCGTGCTGAAGGCGCTGCCGCCGGTCAGGGCCAGGTACTCCGGCGCAAGCTGCGTACCGCCGAACAGCGTCAGCTCATTGGAAATCCCCCGTTCGTAAGTGGACTGTACGAAGTTGACGTCCTTGCCGGAACCATTGCTGCGGGTGCGACCGGCGATGACGCTGTAACGGTCGCTGCCCGGGCGCAGCAACTGCGCCACCGATGCGTACGGCACGCTGAAGCTCGATTGCGCGCCATCGGCTTCGGTGACCACCACCTGCAGGTCGCCGCCGAAACCGGTCGGATTCAGGTCGGTGATCTCAAACTGTCCCGGCGATACGGTGGTCTCGTAGATCACGACGCCGTTCTGCGAGATACGCACCTTGGCGTTCGAACGCGCCACGCCACGCACCACCGGGGCATAACCGGTCTGGGATTCCGGCAACATGCGGGGGTCGGACGCCATCTGGACGCCACGATAGGAAATGCTGTCGAACAACTGGCCTGAGGTAAAGAAGTCGCCGACGGTCAGCATGCTGCTCAAGGGCACGATGCTGCGCTGCGCGTAGGAAGCGATCGTCTGGAAGCGCGTGCCGCCGCTGGACTGCTTCATCACCGACGAGCTGTTGCGCAAACGCCAGTCGCCCAGATTGAGCCCGCCATTCAGGCCCAGATAATACGAGGTGTTGGTCTGCTCGCTGAAACTGGTGCGATAGGCGTTGAAGTTGTAGCTGAGCATGCCGGCCGTCACGCCCTTGTCCCACAGCTCGGGGCTGACATAACCGCGCGCGCTGCGGCGCATGGAAATCTGGGGGATACCGATGTCCATGCGCAGGTCGCCGCTGTCGAATTTCACCGTTGCATCGGGCACGATGTTTTCCAGCGCGAGGCAACTGTTGGCACCGGCCGCCTTGATCGTCTCGATGGTTTCCGGGCTCAGTTTTGCGAAATCCACACCGACGGCGTCGAGCAAAGAACGAGTGAAGCAGGCGCTGGCCTCATTTCCGTCGGCGGGAGTGCGAAAGACCACGTCCTGCCGCCCCATCCAGGCGCCGTTCACATAGAGATCCACGCGATAGCTGCCCGGAATCACCGGATTGCTACCGCCAAAGCGGGAAGTGTCGATGCCGCCATGTCCATCGCGCCACAGAAAATCGTTCCCGAACTCTACCTGGGCCAATGTCGTCTTTTTCTCTGCATGCGCGAGATGCACATGCATAGCCGCCATGGCACCGAATACGACGGCGCAGAATGGTTTGAGCTGAAAATCGGAACGGCGGGTCTTCATAGGGGGCAATCGCAAACACATCAAACAAACATAAAAACCATGCGGCCTTGCCTTGACCGCACAACAGTGGACCAGCAACTTACTTTGACACCTGCGTCTCGCCGGCGATGGCAGCACCGAAGTCGTTGAGCCAGTTGTAGGTCAGTTTCAAGGGACCCGGAGGCAGCTCCCCGGCGTCCAGTGGGAAGCTGGCCGTCTTCATCGGCTCGACCATGCCGCCGTCATCGTTGGTCACACTCTTGCCGCCTGCACCCTCGATCTTGAATCGCATGAAGCTCACGTGATAGGGCGTCGGGTTGCTCACTTCCAGCGAATAAGCTTTACCACCGGCCGACTTTGCCAGACTCCATTTGAGCTGAGCGGCGGCCTCTTGCACCTTCTCCTGAACATTGAGTTCCTTGGGGCGGAAGAACACCTTGATACGCGTGCGGAAGGCCATCTGGATGTAGTTGACATCTTCGTCGCTCGCCTTGGGTGGAACCTCCAGCATGTTCAGCCAGTACACCGACTCGCGGTCCTGCGGCATGGGCGACTGGTTGTACAGCAGGCGCACGGTCTGTCCCTTGCCGGGATCGATCCGGAACATCGGCGGCGTCAGCACGAACGGCACCTTGATCTGCTCGGGCGCGGCCTTGAGGTCGCCGTCGTCCAGTCAGACCTGCACCAGACCCGGTTGCGTTCCTTCGTTGCTCAGGCGGATCGTCACCTCCTTCTCATTCGAAGGAAAAACCACGCGCGTACCGTTGATGATCACGCTGGCCAATGCCGCGCCATGCAGCGACAAGGCCATCGCCGCCGCCACCGCGGCCCTCATGTATTTGTTCATTTACCGCTCCCCGAAAGACAATGGAAATGCTTGAATTAAGACGCATGAGCGCCCTCATCGAAACACTTCAAACCAGAAAATGCGGATGCCGACCGAACGGCCGGCATCCGATATAAACAGGATTAGTTGTAGACGACGGTGAAGCCGACCGAAGTGTCGGTCTTGCCGGCGGTAACGGTTGCAGCAGTCGCGTAGTACTGCGAGAACATGTTGATGGTGGCGCCACCAGAACTGATGTTGACCGAAGGAGTCTTGCCGCCATCCGCGCGTACCTTGGCGCCAGTCGAATCCAGCAGTTGGACTTGTACGTTAGCGGCCTTGCCTGCCGTTGCGGTCGCGATCTTCAGATTGCCGGTGGTGGTATCAACGTTCGGGCCAAGTTCGAACAGACCCGCCACCTTGGTGACGGTAGCCGGGCAGTTGGTCAGCGTTACCTGGAACGGCGTAGCACCGCCGACGTCGCCCACGGCCTTGAACTGGCTGGCCGACACGGAAGGCATTGCCACATTCAAAGCGCCGCCAGTGGCGTTGCTGATGGTGCAGGTCTGGTCGGTGATGTTGCCGGTGAAGTTGATGGTGAGGTCGGCTGCGGACGCGAACGCGGGAATCATTGCGGCGGCGAACAGCGAAACCAGGACGGTCTTTTTCATTGTTGGTTACTCCAGAAGATATAGGGAAGGTTTCAAGGGAAGGTTTCAGCGCGATGCGTCCGGCGTGACCGGCTGCGATTGCGCTTTTTCGCCTGTCTGATCATCGGAAGGATCGCTCCGGATCCGACGGGCCTGTGCGAAAACGCCATGGCATCTTATTGAAGCGATCTGCGTTTTTACATAGGAAAATTCTCAAAAGCCAAATGCGCACAAGTCATCGACGGCCACGTCAAGATGGCGATGAGGATGAGCGCCGTTGATTGCCGCGAAAAGAAAAAGCGAACTCCCGCTCACACACACGAGACCCGCGCACGAAACGCGACGACAAGTCGCAAGTACGTGCGAGCGGGGCACACAGGGCCGCAATTTGAGAATTTTCCTATCCATTCACGCGGATCATTTCGCTATGATCCCCTCGGCCCGTTGCTAGGAATTCTTCCGAATCTGCATGGAGTCCCTCACCGTCCTCGCCCTTCTCGCGCTCGCATGAGCGCGTCTGTGCAACAACCGGAGACCTTGAGGATGCTGGAGACGTCGATCTTTCCGTGTGCTGCAAACAGTGCAAGAACATGTGGATGGAGTCCCGAAGGAGTCACCGGGGACTCACCGTCGTCCACAGGCACTCCCGGCCTGGCGTTCGTCGACAGGAAGCGGCAACGCGGCCATTTCGTCTTTCTTGTTACCTGCTTGCCCCTACGCGCCGGACCCGTCACATGAAATCCTCCAGATCCATTCTTCTTGCCATCGCGACCCTTTGCATCGCCCTCTTCGCCACGGCGCTTTACCTGCAGGCCGCCAGGGACATGCCCCCTTGCCCGCTGTGCATCGTCCAGCGTTATCTGCTGGCCGCGCTTGCCCTGACGTGCGGTGGCTTTGCATGCCTGGATCCGCGCCTTCACAAAGCCGGCGCCGCCGCCGGCCTGTGCCTGGCGATCGGCGGCATCGGCATTGCCGCCCGGCACCTGTGGCAGCAGAACCGCCTCGACACCTTCTGCGATGTCGATCCGCTGGGAAAATGGCTCAACGCGATGCCGAGCGCACACCTGCTTCCCTTGCTGTTCAAGGCCGATGAAGGCTTGTGCGCCATGCCCTCCGCGCTGCTCGGCATGAGCTTGCCGCAATGGTCCATGCTCGGCTTCATCGTGATCGCGTTGGGGCTGCTGCGCTACCTCGCCCGACAGGAACCGCTGGTTCCATGGCTGGCATAACCCGACTACCGCAACAAGCGGTGCGGCGGTCGCAAGCGCGGTCCCGCCTCACGTTCGCATCACAAGAGCTCTGCTCCCATCACCTGGAAACCCGTCATGAACAACATCAAAATCTGGCAAACCTGCGCCTTGCTGGCGCTGTGCCAAATACCGCTGCATTCCCCTGCGCAAACCAATTCGGCGCGCGCCAACGCCCAGGCCGAGGGGCCTGCGACGCTGTCTGCGGAAGTTGAAAAACTGGGCAAGGCCGCCTCCGGCGGCGACGCCGAGGCCCAGTACCGCCTGGCGCAAAAATACAGCACCGGCAGCGGCCTTCCCAGAAGCACCCAGACGGCCGTGTTCTGGCTGGCCAAGGCCGCCGCCCAGGGGCATGTCGCGGCGCAGGCGACGCTGGGCACCAGCTATCTGGTCGGCGAAGGCACGAACAAGGACATGCCCATGGCAATCCACTGGCTGACCAAGGCGGCCCAGCAGGACAACGTGCTGGCGCAGACCAATCTCGGCGCGATCTACCTCAATGGCGACAACACGCCGCAGAACTTCCAGCAGGCCCTGTTCTGGCTGGAGAAGGCCGCATCGCAGGGCGCACCGTTGGCGCAGTACAGCCTGGGGAAGATGTACCAGCACGGCTACGGCGTTCGCACCGACGAAGCCATTGCCGCGCAGTGGTTCAACAAGGCGCTGCAGCAGAATTACCCGCCGGCCAGGGAAGCATTGGCCGAGCTGTCGAAACGCGCGACGGGCGAAAAGAATCCTGCGACAACGAGCGCCGCGCCGGCCGTCAAGGTCACGCAAGCGGCATCCGTCGGTCCCGCGGATGCCGCCGCCGCGGAGCGGGATGCGATTCTCGGGACGATACAAGGCTGGGCGCTGGCATGGAGCGGCAGGAAGACGGACGACTATCTCGGCTACTACGCGGAAAGCTTCATCCCGGCCAACGGCGAGAGTCGCGGCGCATGGGCTGCGCAGCGGCGCACGAGAATCGGCGGCAAGTCGCATATTGCGGTATCGGTCTCGTCACCGGAGATCAACGTGCGCGGGACTGTGGCGTCGGTCGTGTTCCTGCAGAAGTATTCGTCGGATCAATTGGCGGAGACAAGCAAGAAGAAGCTGATCCTGGTCCGCCAGGAAAGCGGCTGGAAAATACAACAGGAAAGCGCGGAAAAGATTTCTGCAAAAGCGACAGGCCAGCACTAACCGATCGGGCGCATTGGCGCCCCTCCCACCTTCCCATCGCTGGTATCCCCGGGGCCTAGTCGCTACCGACTTGCCGCACTCTCCGCGCACCGAAGATGTCGCAGGCCACGTCAAGCTCGATGGCCGAAGCGGCCATGCTGCCATCGGCAAAGCCGTGCGCGCCCAACGCAGCACGGACATTGCACGCGCCTCTCCGGCAACGGGCAACGGCGCACGATGACGCCCAAAAGAAAAAAGCAGCGAAGGCTCGCTGCTTTTCCAGTCGAAAACTACCTCGTCTTCTCAGGTGATCATCCCGGTCGAATAGGCATACTTGATCAGCTCCGCATCGGTGCTCAGGCCCAGCTTGCGCATCGCATTGTTCTTGTGCGTGCTCACCGTGCTGGGCGTGCGCGACAGGCGATCGCAGATATCCGACAGGGAGTTTCCCTCGACGAAAAGGCGGACCACTTCAAGCTCGCTCAAGGTCAGCTCCTTGGACTGCGAGAACGCCTCGCCCTGCGCCCAGCTGACTTCCAGCTCGCCGCGCAGCGACACCGGGAAGTACACCTGCTTGCTGCTTTGCGTGGCCAGGCAGGCGTTGATCAGTTCCTCGGGCTTCTCGCGCTTGTTGATGACCGAGAACACGCCCATGCGGTACAGGCGCTTGACCACGGCGCTGTTGGCCATGGCGGTGTAGACGATCACCTTGCTGGACGGATGGTCGGCCTTGATGCGCTTGATCAGCGAGAAGCCGTCGGAATCGTCCTTCTCGTCGTTGGGCATTGTGAAGTCCGTGATGACGATCTCGCACGGCGAGCGCTTGAGCGCGTTGAGCAGCGCGTCGCCGGTTTCCACTTCGAGGTCGATGCGCACATCGGGTAAGCGTCCCAGTTCGTTTTTGAGTGCCCCCAGCACCACAGGATGATCGTCGGCAATGGCGACGTGCAAGACTTTGTTCAGACTCATTACTACCCCCAGATTGATTTGATTGGCTGATGTCGATGATGTCGACGAATGTCGTTGACGGCAGCGGGCCACCCCATGGCGCCGCCTGCCTGACACATGACCTCGACCAGTCGCAGCGGCGCTTGGTTCCCGACTTTTTCCGTCCTGCCGGCCGTCAAATGCCGGATTTCCCTATGAAAGCCGCGCGCGGAAAATCATTAAAAAAATGGAGATAGATGCTGCGCAAGAATAGCGAGTTAACGAAAAGCAACAGCAAACCACAGGTTGCTTTGATATACTTCTCGGATAATTTCGAGACGGAAATAGAAATCTTTTCTGGATTCGACACACTGGAAAATGCCGCGACAAAGAATGCGGCGACCTTGGGCCCAGGGGGGGCAACCAAACCAGGAGTACTTTCCATGTCCAGCCAATTCGCCATCGCCAAGCGCATCGTCGCTGCCGGCGCTCTCGCCCTGACTCCCGCCCTGTGCCTGGCCGACGGCATCACCGTCAATTTCAGGGGCGCCATCGTCGAAGAACCCTGCGCGGTCTCCGCCGGTCGCCTGAACTACGCCGCCGGCAATCTCCAGCGACCGCCGGCCCGGGGAGTGATCGCCAGCGCCCCGCTCGAACTCAGCCTGAATTGCCATGCCGCCCAGGCCGTGCGAATTTCCTTCGAACAGGGCGGACGCGAAACGCGAGCCGGATTCGGCACCGGCGTGGATGGCGTGACCATGACCATGAGCCGCAACGGTCGCGAGCTGCCGCCCGGCGAAGTCATCGCGCTGGCGATGGCCTCCGGCCAGCAGCGGCAGGTGCGCCTGGACACCCAACTGCGCGGCGCCGCCGCCTCGTCCGGGGAAACGGTGCGCAGCGCGATCCTGGTGTCGCTCGACTACCGCTGACCGGCATCGGCATCACAGACACAGACCCGGACGGCCCGCACCGCGGGATCGCTGTAGCGGTGCGGCCGGCGCAAAAAAAAGCATCCGCAACGGATGCTCCTTGCGCCTTGAGGCAGGCGCTGTGCCGTCGCTGCCTGCACGCGGCAGGCGCCGTCCGGCTCACCAGTAATCTTCGGTCACGAACTGTCCGCCGCCGGTGCGGCGCAGCGGCGTCATGCCGCGTTCGCGGAAAATCTCGCGCACTTCGGTGACCATCTCCGGATTGCCGCAGGCCATGAAGCGCGATTGCGCGGCGTCGATCGCCAGTCCGGTCGCCTGCTCCAGGCCGCCGTCCCGCAGCAGCGCGGTGATGCGTCCTTCCAGCACGCCCTCGCCGCCCGGCTCGCGCGTGACCGACTTCAGGTAGTGCAGCCGGGCCGGCAGGCCCTGCGCTTGCGCACGCGCCGCCAGCGCCGCGAAACGGTCGGCATAGGCAAGCTCAGCGCGGTTGCGCACGCCATGCACCACCACCAGATCGTCGAACTTGCGCCAGACGTCTTCCTGCTGCAGGATCGACAGGTAAGGCCCGAGCCCGGTGCCGGTGGCCAGCATCCACAGCTGGCGGCCGTCGGTGAAGCGGTCGGCCGTCATGAAGCCGTAGCTGAGCTTCTCCACCCACACCGCGTCGCCGGGCTGCAGCCGGTCCAGCCGCGTGGTGAACTTGCCGTCGGGGACGACGATGGCGTAGTACTCGAGCTCATCCTCGGACTCGGCCGAGGTGATGGAATAAGCCCGCGAGACGATCTCGCCGTCGATCTCCAGACCCAGCCGCGCGAACTGCCCGGCGGTGAAACGATAGCCGGCCGGGCGCGTGGTGCGGAACGTCAGCAGCTTGTCCGTCCAGCGATGCACCGACAGCAGGCGCTCGCAACTGGCCTTTTCCGAATAGACGTCGACACTCACCTGCATCCCTCCAACTTGCTTCACAGCGATTAAGAAAATTCTGAAAATGCGTCCGGACGCCCGGAAATCGGCCCGATCCGCACCCAAGCCCGCTTGGGCGGCATTACAATTCGTTGTTGGCCATGGCCTGGACGCGACACTGCGCAACACTGCGGCCAGGCGCGAAACCGGCGACACGGCAGCCCGGCCGGAACTATCCGCCCCGGCGCCGGGTCTGGCCTTGGGAACACCACGCTCAGCGCCGGCCCAAACCGTCATCGTACCCGACTTTGCAGGAGCCCCGCAGCAGACGGCGGCCCCGCCCGCATCAACCGAGAATGAAGTGATTCAATGAACTGGACCTGCCGCCTGGCCATCGCATGCCTTTGCTGCGCCGCCGAGACTGCCAACGCCGCCTACAAGGTGGACATCGAAGCGCCCAAGCCGGTGCAGTCGCTGCTCAAGGATTTCCTCGACCTCGCGCGCTACAAGGACCGCGACGACATCAGCGACGAGCAGCTGAAGTTCATGATCGACACCGCCGGCGACCAGGTGCGCGACCTGACCTCGACCGAGGGGTATTTCTCTCCCGTCACCAAGGTGGAACTGAAGACCGCGCGCGGCGCCGACGGCAAGGATGACGTGCGTACCGTGATCGTCACCGTCGATCCGGGCGAGCGCACCATGGTCGAATCCGCCGATATCGCCGTCACGGGCGCTGCCGCCGGCCAGGACGCCGCGCGCATCGCCGCCATCCGCCAGGACTGGAGCCTGCCCGCCGGCCAGCCGTTCCGCCAGGAGGACTGGGACAAGGCCAAGAACGCCGGCCTGGAAAAGCTGCAGCAGAAGACCTACGCCGCGGCCCGCATCGCGCAGTCGCAGGCCGAGGTCGATCCCGAGGAGCGCCGCGCCGACCTGAAGGTGCAATACGACAGCGGACCGGCCTTCACGCTCGGCGCGCTGCAGATCACCGGCGCCCGCCGCTATCCTGAAAGCATCATCCGCAACGTCAACCCGCTCAACGTGGGCGAGCCGTACGACGTCAACCGCCTGCTCTCGCTGCAGCGGCAGATCCAGAACACGCCCTACTTCTCCAACGCCATCGTCGGCATCGACGACGATCCCGAACACCCAGACATGACGCCGGTGAAGGTGCAGGTGACCGAGTTCCCGACCCAGCGCATCCGCACCGGCGTGGGCTACGGCACCGACACCGGCGCCCAGGTGGAAGGGCGCTACTCGCACTACAACGTGTTCAACAAGGCCTACGTGTTCGACAGCCAGGCCCGCATCGAGCAGAAGCGCCAGTACGGCCAGATCAGCCTGGCCATGCCGCCGGACCAGAAGGCCTTCGTCAACAGCATCAGCACCACCTACGACCGCACCACGCTGGAAGGCGTCGACCTGCGCAGCCAGCAGATCGGCTTCAAGCGCGCGCGCACCGGCGAGCTCTACGACACCGCCTATTCGCTGACCTACTACCGCGACGAACTGACGCAGGAAGACGGCAGCACCCTGCCCGCCAACACCATCGTCACCCCCGGCAAGCACCGCGCGCTGGTGCCCGGTTTCGCCTGGGCGCGGCGCAACGTCGACGATCCCATCTTCCCGCGCAAAGGCAACCTGCTGACGCTGGAAGCCGGCTTCGCCGTCAAGGGCGTGCTGACCGACCAGAGCTTCGGCCGCCTGTACGGCCGCTTCAAGCAGTTCGTGCCGGTCGGCCGGCGCGATGTGGTGGTGCTGCGCGCGGAGCTGGGCGGCGTGTTCACCGCCGGGCGCGCATCCTCGGTGCCGGCCTCGCTGCTGTTTCGCACCGGCGGCAACGACTCGGTGCGCGGCTACAGCTACCAGAGCATAGGCAACGAACAGAACGGCACCGTCTACCCGACCAAGTACCTGGCGGTGGGCAGTTCGGAATACCAGCACTGGTTCACCGAGAGCTGGGGCGCGGCGGTGTTCTACGACATCGGCGCGGCCGCCGACAACTGGAACAACAAGACCTTCTACAACGGCGTGGGCACCGGCGCCCGCTGGCGCAGCCCGGTCGGCACGCTCAACCTCGACCTGGCCTACGGCATACAGAAGAAACAGATCCGCCCGCATATCTCGCTGGGCATCGCCTTCTGAACCGCCGACCGCACCGTGAACCCGATTTGAACGACGACTCCGCATGACCGACCAGCAACCATCATCGCAACAGCAACACGAAGAGCAGCCGCCGGCCCCGCGCCGCAGCCGCAGCCGCTCCCGCAGCCGCAGCATTGCCCTGTGGTCGGGCGCAACCGTCGCGGTGCTGGTGCTGGCCGCCGGCGGCGCGGCGTTCTACGCACTGAAGACCGAGAGCGGCACGCGGCTGGTCTGGAACACGGCCGTCAATGCCCTGGGCGGCAAGCTGTCCGGCCGGCTGCTGGGCGGCACCATCGCCGACGGCCTGCAACTGCGCGACCTGCACTACAAGGACGACAAGCGCATCCTCGACATCGACAGCATCGACGCCGCCTGGCACCTGTCGCTGGCGCAGCGCAAGCTGACGCTGCGCTTCCTGCGCGTGGGATCGGTGCAACTGAACCAGCAGCCCTCGCCGCCCGAGCCCACCACCATGCCGGCCTCGCTGGAGATACCGCTGGCGCTGGACATCGGCGAGATCTCGCTGGGCAAGCTCAGCTTCACCCAGGGCACGTCCACCACCGAACTCTCCCGGCTCAGGCTGCATGGCGACTCCGACGGCAGCCAGCACACCCTGGTGCTGGACAGCCTCTCCACGCCCTACGGCGACGCCGCCGCCCTGCTGCACCTGAACGGCAAGGCGCCCTTCGCCATCAGCGGCGGCCTGGAGCTGTCGGGCGAATACAAGAACGCCAGCCTGCAGGAGAAATACCGGCTGGCGGCCGAGTTGTCCGGCTCGCTGCAAGACCTGGGCATTGCGCTGAAGGCCTCCGGCGACAAGCTCAACGGCTCGGCCGACATCCAGGCCACGCCGTTCGCGCCGGTGCCGCTCAAGAGCGCCAGGGTCGACCTGCAGCACATCAACCCGCAAGCCTTCAGCGCCGGCGCGCCGCAGGCCGACCTGCGCCTGCGCGCCGACCTGGCGCCGGCGCCGCAGGCGGCGGATGCCGGAATGAAGGTGACCGGCAAGGTCAGCATCGACAACGCCAGGCCCGGCAGCCTGGACCAGCAACTGCTGCCGCTGCAGTCGGCGCGGGCCGATCTCGACCTGGACCTGAAACAGCAGACGATCTCCAACCTCGACGTGCGCCTGCCCAAGAACGCGCGCATCGAAGGCGGCGGGCAATTCCGCCCCGGCAGCGACGAAGAAGGCAAGAAAGAGGACATGGCCGGCCAGTTCAGGCTGCGCATCGCCGGCCTCGACCTGAACCAGATCCATCGCCAGCTCAAGCCGACGCAACTGGCCGGCCCGCTGGAGGTCACGCTCGCGCCCGCAACCCAGAAGATCACGCTGGCGCTGGACGACCGCGCCCTCAGCCTGCGCGTGGACAGCACCATCACGCCGGAACAGGTGGAACTGCACCGGGCGCAACTCAGCGCAGGCAAGTCGCGCCTGGAGGCGGCGGGCACGCTCAGAACGGTGGGCGCGATGGAGTACGCGGTGAAGGGCAAGCTGGTGGACTTCGATCCCACCGCCGTGCTGCATGCGGTCGCGCCCGATGCCCCTGCGTCCGGCAAGGGCAAGAAGAAGCAAACCGCCGCGGCGTCCAAACCGGTACAGGCCAAGATCAACATGGACTTCGACGCCGCCGGCGCCATCTCGCCCGAGCTGCGCCTGAAGCTGGCTTTCGCCGTGCACGACAGCACCTACGGCGAGCTGCCCATGGGCGGGGGCGGGAACATCAGCCTGGCCGGTACGCGCCTGCTGCCCAGCAAGGCCAACCTGCAGATCGCGGGCAACACCATGGACCTGGACGGCAGCTTCGGCGCCGCCTCCGACCGCCTGAACTTCAAGGTCGACGCGCCGCAACTGCAGCGCCTGGGCTACGGCTTGTCCGGCCTGCTGCGCCTGGAGGGCCAGTTGACCGGCACGCGCCAGCGCCCCAACCTGCGCGCCAGCTACCAGGCCGAGCAGTTGGCCTTCGGCCCGCACAAGCTGCGCCGCCTGGCCGGCGAGGCCGACCTGCGCACCAACCTCGCCGCCGGCGTCGCCTCGCCCGACAACAAGCTCGCGCTCACGCTGGACGGCGAAGGCTACAGCGGCCCGCAAGCCGACCTGAACAAGCTCTCGCTCAAGCTCAACGGCACCTGGGCCGACCATGCGCTGGACCTGCAGGCCAACGGCAAGCTGCTGGATCATCCGCTGGACGTAGCCTTCGGCGCCCACGGCAAGGTCACCGAGAAGACCCGCGGCAACTACGGCTGGGCCGGCACCATCTCGACGCTGGAAAACAAGGGCTTCCCGCGCGTTGCCATGGCCAGCCCGCTGGCACTGGACGTGGCGGCCGACGCCATCGAGGCCGGCCCCACCCGCATCGCCATCGACCGCATGGCTGTCGACCTCAAACGCCTTTCCTACAGGCAGGGTCGCATTGCCTCGGCCGGCCAGGCGCAGGCGCTGGATATCGGACGCATCCTGGAGATCGTGCAGGAGTTCACCGGCACGCCGCCGCCCGTCAAGACCGACCTGGTGCTGGACGGCGACTGGGACTTCTCGCTGGCCGAAAGCGCCTCCGGCCACGTGCAGATCGCGCGCAAGTCCGGCGACGTGCGCGTGACCACCAGCAACGGCGAAGCGTCGCTGGGCCTGTCCGAGCTGAAGCTGCGCAGCGATTTCCAGGGCCAGCAGATGCGCATCGCCGGCCGCGTCAATGCGGCGCGCGTGGGCACGCTCGATCTCGGCGGCAATGTCGGCCTGGTGCGCAGCGACAAGCTGCTGACGCTGGCCGACGGCTCGCCGCTGGAGCTCAAGGCCAGGCTGGATGTGCCTGAACTCAAACGCGTGGGCGACCTGATCGGCCCGCAAGTCAGCCTCAACGGCAAGCTGGGCGCGGAGCTGAGCGCGGGCGGCACGCTCGGCCAGCCCCGGCTCAACGGCGCCATCAACGGCGACAACCTGGCCGTGACGCAGTTCGACCAGGGCATCCAGCTGAAGGACGGCATCGTGCGCATCGTCATGGACAACAACGTGATCGACCTGCGCCAGATCGAGTTCCACGGCGGCAAGGGCACCTTGAAGGCCGGCGGCAAGGTGCAGCTGGGCGCCGACAATCCCGACCTGAACGCCACCATCACCGCCGACCGGCTGGAGCTGTTCGCCAGCCCGGACCGCCAGCTGATGCTGTCGGGCGAGGGCAAGATCGCCAACGTCAAGGACCAGCTGCGCATCGACGGCAAGTTCACCGTCGACCATGCCCTGTTCGATCTGCCCAAGAGCAGCGCGCCCAAGCTGGGCGACGATGTGGTGATCGTGCGGCGCGACGGCCGCAACAAGGTCGGCGCCAGCGCCACCTCCAAGGAAAAGCTGCAGGCCGCCACCGAAAAGCCGGCCGGCAAGTTCGCCCCGGTGATGAACATCGCGGTCGACCTCGGCAACGACTTCCGCTTCCGCGGCAGCGGCGCCGACCTGCGCCTGCGTGGCGACATGACGGTGCGCAGCGAACCGCTGTCGCCGCTGCGCGCTACCGGCACCATCAATGTCGCCGAGGGCACCTACGAGGCATTCGGCACCAAGCTCAACATCGAGCGCGGCATCATCAACTTCCAGGGGCCGATCGCCAACCCCAACATCAACATCCTCGCCATGCGCCGCAACCAGGACGTGGAGGCCGGGGTCTCGGTCACCGGCAACGCCAACCAGCCGCGCGTGCAGCTGGTGTCCGAGCCCAATGTGCCGGACGACGAAAAACTGTCGTGGATGATGTTCGGCCACGGCACCGACAGCTCCAGCATCGGCCAGCGCAGCGCCAGCAGCCAGGCACTGGCGCTGGTGGGCAACATGGGCGGCAAGCGCATCGCCAAGGACATCGGCCTGGACCAGTTCTCGATCGGTTCCAGCGAGTCGGGCCTGACCAACGACCAGGTCATCAACCTGGGCAAGGCGATCACCGAGAAGATCACGCTGGGCTACGAGCAGAGCCTGCAAGGCGCGGCCAGCGTGGCCAAGGCGACCTGGCAGATCTCGCGGCGCTGGTCGGTGGTGGCGCGGGCCGGCACCATCAACGGCTTGAACATCCTGTTCAATCGCCGCTTCGACTGATCGGCCGACCGACTGACGGAGCAATGGAGCAATAAAAAACGCGCCGGAAACGGCGCGTTTTTTTATTTGAGGCCCGGTCATCGGTCATCAGGCCAGCCCGGCCCGCTCAGGCTTCATAGAGCTCCAGCGGCAAGCCGTCCGGGTCGGCGAAGAAGGTGAAGCGCTTGCCGGTGTATTCATCCACCCGCACCGGCTCAACGGCCACGCCGCGCGCCTCCAGCCAGGCCTTGGTCGCGGCCACGTCGTCCACCACGAAGGCCAGGTGGCGCAGGCCGCGCGCCTCGGGGCGCGACGGCCGCGGCGGCGGCGACGGGAAGGAGAACAGTTCGACCTGGCCGCCGTCCGGCAGCGCAAGGTCGAGCTTGTACGACTGGCGCGCTTCGCGGTAGTGCTCGGCCAGCACCTCCAGCCCCAGCAGGTCGACGTAAAACGCCTTCGAGACGGCATAGTCGGCGCAGATGATCGCGACGTGGTGGATGCGTTTGAGGATCATGACAAGCGCTCCGGCTACAGCCAGCCTGCCTTGCGCAGTCGCCGCCACAGCAGCGAACAGCCGGTGAAGATGCCCACCAGCACCACCGGGAAGCTCCATTGCCACGACAGGCCCGGCATGTTGGCGAAGTTCATGCCGTACAGGCTGAATATCATGGTCGGGATGGCCAGGATCGCACCCCAGCCGGCCAGGGTCTGCACGATCTCGTTCTGGTGGATGGTGACCTGGGCCAGGTTGATCTGCACCGCGGACTCCACCATTTCACGCAGGCGGTCGCCGGTGTCGATGAAGCGCACCACGTGGTCGTAGATGTCGCGGAAATAGGCCTTGCCTTCCTTGGTGATCAGCCCCTCATGGAAGCGCAGCAGCTGGGTGCACACGTCCAGGAGCGGCGAGGCCGCCGAGCGCAGGCGGATCAGCTGGCGTTTCAGCTGATACAGCTCCTGCAGGTAGGCCTTGCCGGTATTGGCGGCGGGGTCGAACAGCTGCGCCTCGTATTGGGTGAACTTGGCTTCCAGGTCGTCCATGATGGGGCGGTAGTTGTCGACCACGAAGTCCATGATGGCGTACAGCACGAAGCTGGGGCCGCGGCCCAGGCGCTCGGGCAGCATCTCGCAGTGCTCGCGCACCTTGGCGTAGCTGCGCGAGGCGCCGTGGCGCACCGTGACCACGAAGCGCGGCCCGGTCAGGATGTGGGTCTCGCCGAACTGCACCTCGCCGCCGGAGAGCTGCGCGGTGTGCAGCACCACGAACAGGGTGTCGCCGTATTCCTCGATCTTGGGGCGCTGGTGGGCGGCGTAGGCGTCTTCCACCGCCAGTTCGTGCAGGCAGAATTCTTCCTTGATCTTGTTCATCAGCTCGACGTTGGGCTCGAGCAGGCCGAGCCAGACGAAGGTGCCCTCTTCTTCCAGCACGTCGCTGATCTCGTCGAGGGTGATGTCGCGCAGCTTCTTGCCCTTCTTGTAGACCGTGCAGTTGACGATCATGTTGGCGTCGATCATGTTTGGCTCCTGTTGTTCGCGCAGCCGCGTCTCGGGCTTTGTCTCGTTATTGGCCGGTCCCGTCGCTCGCAGCCTGCCGTCAGCCGGCCTTGGCGCGGCGCATCGGCAAGCGCTGCTTCAACACTTGCGCCATGATCACCCCGACCAGCGTGATCAGGCCGCCGACGGCATGGTAGCCGTGCAACTCTTCACCCAGCACTACAACAGCGATTATGACGGTGAAAACCGGCATCAGGTTCACGAAGATGGAGCAGCGGCTCGCCCCCAGGTGGGCCACGCCGCGCATCCACAGGAATTGCGACAGGATCGATGCCGCGATGCCCGCATACAGCAGCACCGGAAGATTGTCCGACGTCACCGGCGAATGATGGCCGAAGACGAAGCCCGGGAACAGCAGCACCATCGCCATCAGCACCTGCATGTAGAGCAACTGCCAGGTGCGCAGCGGCAAGGCCCAGCGCCGCAGCATCACGCCGTACAGGCCGTAGGCGACCGTCGCCAGCAGCATCAGCAGGTCGCCGATGACCACGCCGTTGTCGAACAGGTCCAGCGGATGGCCGCGGCCGATCAGCACCGTCAGTCCCAGGAGCGAGAGGACGCCGCCGGCCAGCGTGCCCACGGTGGGCGGCTCGGAGAGCAGCTGGATGCTCAGCAGCAATGTCAGCAACGGCATCAGCGAGGTGATGATGCCCATGCTGGTGGCCGATGAGGTGGCCGCGGCGAAGTAGGCCAGGCTCTGGAACAGCACCATGCCCATCAGCGCCAGCGCCAGGATCTTGCCCAGGTGCGGGCGGATTTCAGCGCGCGCGGCCCAGGTCTGGCGGGCCAGGAAAGGCGACATCAGCAGCGCCGCCAGCACCCAGCGGTAGAAGGAAATGTCTTCCGGCGCGATCACGCCCGCGGCGATCTTGTTGATGATGATGTTGCCGGCCCAGATCAGGACTGCGCCCAGCGGAAAGCCGATGTATCTGATTTGCATGGATGATTTTTCGCAAATGACAAAAAGTCAGGCCGACTTGGCCTCGGAGCGCCCCGCCATCTCGGCGCCGGCATTGGGCGGCAGGCGGCGCAGCATGAACAGCGAGCAGGACGCCACCGCGCCCACCACCAGGAAGGCCGGCCAGAAGTCGGTGGCCACCAGCGTGGCGTGCCCCTGGATCTCATTGGAGGCCTGCAGCGCGAAACCGGCCAGCACCACGCCCATGCCGATGGACAGCTGCTGCGCCACGCTGGCCATGCTGGTGGCCTGGCTCAGGCGGACCTTGTCGACGTCGGCGTAGGAAATCGCGTTCAGGCTGGTGAACTGCAGCGAGCGGAAGCAGCCGCCGACCAGCAGCACCAGCATCATCACCACGTAAGGCGTGGTCGGCGAGAACAGCGCGATGGCCCACAGCCCCACGATGCCGCAGGCGCCGTTGACCAGCAGCACCTTGCGAAAACCGTAGCGCTGCAGGAAGCGCGAAGCGATGGTCTTCATGAACATGGCGCCGGCGGCCGAAGCGCAGGTCAGCAGGCCCGAATGGAAAGGCGTGTAGCCGAAGCCCAGCTGCAGCATCAGCGGCAGCAGGAAGGGAATGGCGCCGATGCCGATGCGGTACAGCGAGCCGCCGTAGACGCCGGCCTGCAGGGTCGGGATCTTCAGCAGCGTCAGGTCGATCAGCGGCGCCTTGGCGCGGCGCGCGTGCCACACGTAGAGAGCCAGGAACACCACGCCGCCGGCCACGCAGGCCAGCGAGATCTCGCCCGAGATCAGGTGGCGCCCGGCGGTGGCCAGGCCCATCATCAGCAGCGAGCAGCCCAGCGCCGAGAGCACGAAGCCCGGCCAGTCCAGCGGCGACACCTGCTCGGCCTTGAGGTCGGGAATGAAGCGCGTGGCCAGGTACAGGCCGAGGATGCTGATCGGGATGTTGATGAAGAAGATCCAGCGCCAGTGGAAGTAAGTCGTGATGAAGCCGCCCAGCGGCGGGCCCAGCACCGGGCCGAACAGCGCCGGGATGGTCAGGTAGGACAGCGCCTTGACCAGGTTGACCTTCTCCACGCTGCGCAGGATCACCAGGCGGCCGACCGGCACCATCATGGCGCCGCCTATGCCTTGGAAGAAGCGCGCGGCGACGAACTCGGGCAGCGTCGAAGAGATGCCGCACAGGATGGAGCCCAGCATGAACACGCAGATGGCCGAACGGAAGATGGTCAGCGAGCCGAAGCGGTCGGCCATCCAGCCGGAGATCGGGATGAACACCGCCAGGCTGACCAGGTAGGAGGTCAGCGCCAGCTTGAGCGAGATCGGGTCGACCTGCATGTCCAGCGCCAGCGCCGGCAGCGAGGTCGAGATCACGGTGGAGTCCATCTGCTCCATGAAGAGCGCACAGGCGACGATCAGCGGGATGACGAAGGTGCGTGGAATGGACATCGGAAAGTTGGCAGTCTGTTATGTGAGGCGGCGCGGGGCTGGAGATTGCGCGCATGGCCGCGCCCCGGCAAGCTGACAAGTATACCTTTTACGCTATGATGCTGCCGGACGCCGCCCGCCGCGCGGGCGCGCGCAAGTAGCAAGTACCAGACACGCCTCCCCCGCCGCACCATGACCGACTGCTTCGCCCTCCTCGACGACCACCTGGCCACCCCGGCCGAACCGCGCTCGCGCCTCTACACCGGCCACGTGCGCACGCTGGCCTGCCATGACGCGGAGCAATTCCCGGCCATGCTGGCCGGGATGGAGGGCGAGCTGGCCGCCGGACGCCACGCGCTTGCCCTGTGGCACTACGAACTGGGCGCGGCCATGCAAGGCCTGCCGCACCGGCATGCCGGCGGCCCGCTGGCCCGGGTGCTGGTGTTCGAACGCTGCGAGCGCTTAAGCGCCGCCGAGGTGGAAGGCTGGCTGGAGCAACGCTCAGCCGGGGAGCCTGCCGGCATCGCCAACGTCAGCGCCAGCGTCGACGAGGCCGGCTTTGCCGCCGCCATCGCCCGCATCCGCGACTACATCGCCGCCGGCGACACCTACCAGGTCAACTACACCTACCGCCTGCACCTGGACGCCTATGGCGATCCGGTCGACCTCTACCGCCGGCTGCGCGCGCGCCAGCCGGTGCCCTACGGCGCCCTGGTGCTGGACGACGAGGGCGGCGCGGTGCTGTCGTTCTCGCCGGAGCTGTTCGCCGCCCATGCCGGCGGCATGCTCAAGGCCAAACCCATGAAAGGCACCGCGCGCGCCGCCCCGGATGGCGACGCCGATGCCGACGCCATCAACGCGCGCCGGGCGCTGGAGTTGGCCGCCGACGAAAAGAACCGCGCCGAAAACCTGATGATCGTCGACCTGCTGCGCAACGACCTCGGCCGCGTCGCCGCACCGGGCTCGGTACAGGTGCCGCACCTGTTCGACGTGCGGCGCTACGGCCAGGTGCTGCAGATGACCTCCACCATCCGCGCCCGCCTGCGCGCGGATGCCACGCTGGCCGAGACCATCGCCGCGCTCTACCCCTGCGGCTCGATCACCGGTGCCCCCAAACGTCGCACCATGGAAATCATCGACGAACTCGAAACCACGCCGCGCGGCCTCTACACCGGCGCCATCGGCTGGTTCGAAGCGCCGCGCGCCGGCTGCCATGCGGTGGGCGACTTCTGCCTGTCGGTGCCGATCCGCACGCTGGCGCTGGCGCCGCCCGACGCGACCGGACACGGCATGCGCCGCGGCGTGCTGGGCGTGGGCGCCGGCATCGTCTACGACAGCCAGGCCGCCTCCGAATTTGCCGAGTGCCAGCTGAAGGCTGCGTTCCTTACCGGGCTGGGACATGACTTCAGCCTGTTTGAAACCATGCACGCCACGCGCGAGGGTTGCCGCCATCTGGACCTGCATCTGCAGCGGCTGGGCGCGTCAGCCGCGGTCTTCGGCTTCCCGTTCGATGCAACATCGATCCGGCAACAGCTGGTGCAAGCCTGCGCCGCGCTCGATCCCGATGCCGCGCACCGCATGAAACTGTCGCTGGATACCCAAGGCCGGATCGCCATCCAGCATGCGCCGCTGGCGCCGCTGGGCGACAGCGTCAAGGTATTCCTGGCCGAGCGCAGCACCGACAGCGGCGACCTGTTCCTGCGGCACAAGAGCACGCGGCGCGAGATCTACGACGCGGCCTGGCAAGAGGCGGAGCGGCGCGGCGGCTTCGACATGTTGTTCTTCAACGAGAAAGATGAGCTGACCGAGGGCGGGCGCAGCAACGTGTTCGTCAAACTGGACGGGCGTTGGGTGACGCCGCCGCTGGCTGCGGGCGTGCTGCCCGGGGTGATGCGCAGCGTGATGCTGGCCGATCCAGCGTGGGATGCCGTCGAGCGGCCGGTGAGTCGCGACGAACTGATGACGGCAGAAGAAGTTGTCGTGTGCAATGCCTTGCGGGGTGCCGTTCGGGCTGTTCTGGGCTGACACCGCACCATCGGGTCGCCGGGTACGCCGCTGGATCCCCGCCTGCGCGGGGACGAAAAATGGGAAGAGCCGCAGGCTCAGGCGAGCAGCCAAGCTGCGGCACGCTCAACGCAGCGCCGCATTCTCCTTCAGTCCCTTGGCCTTTTGCGCACTCTGCTCCGCCAGCGGCTGCAGATCCTCCAGGCTCTTGCCATCCCATCCCCCGCCCAGCGCCTTGGCCAGCAACACGCTGGCGGCCATGCGGCGGTTGCGGATATCCAGCGACGAACGTTCGGCCGACAAGGCCGTGGCCTGCGCCGTGATCACGTTGACGTAGCTGACAGTGCCGGCCTTGTACTGGTTGGTGACCAGCACCACGGCCTGGCGCGCCGCCTGCAGGGCCTCGTCCTGCACTGCGGCTTCCTGCTCCAGGATGCGCAGTGCGGCCAGGTTGTCTTCCACCTCCTGGAAGGCGGTCAGCACGGTCTGCTTGTAGCTGGCCACGGTGCCGTCGTAGGTGGCGATGGCCTGGTCGGTGGCCGCGCGCCGGGCGCCGCCGTCGAAGATGCTTTGCGCCAGTTGCGGCCCCAGCGACCACACCCGGCCCGGCAGCGAGAACCAGTCGGCGAACGTCGAGCTCTGGTAGCCGCCCGAGGCCGACAGCGTCAGGCTGGGGAAGTAGGCCGCCTTGGCCACGCCGATCTTGGCATTGGCCGAGGCCACGCGACGTTCGGCCGCCGCCACGTCGGGACGACGCTCCAGCAGCATCGAGGGCACGCCCTGCGGAATCAGCGGCGCGGCGGCCGCCAGCGGCGCCTTGGGCAGGGTGAAGTTCGACGGCGTCTTGCCCACCAGCAGTGCGATCGCGTGCTCGGTCTGGGCGCGCGTGACGCCGTTGTCCAGCGCCGACGCCTGCGCCGTCTTCAGCTGGCTCTGCGCCTGGATCACGTCCGACTTGGCGGCCATGCCGGCGGCGTACTGGTTCTGCGTCAGCTGGTAGGAGCGCTGGTAGGCCTCCACGGTCTCTTCCAACAACTTCTGCTGGGCGTCCAGCACGCGCAGCTGCAGGTAGCTCTGCGCCAGCGAAGCCTGGGCCGAGAGCCGGGCAGCGGCCAGATCGGCGGCGCTGGCCTGGGCGCTGGCGGAGCTGGCTTCGACGTCGCGCCGCACCTTGCCCCAGACGTCGGCCTCCCACGAGGCATTGAGCGCGAACGAATACGAATTGCGCACGCCGGCGCCGGCAGACGATGACGAGGAGCTGCTGGAACTGGAGCGCGAACGGGTGGCCGAGGCGGACGCGTCCAGCGTGGGCGAATAGGCCGCGCGCGAGCTTTGCACCAACGCCATGGCGGCGCGGAAGTTGGCCTCGGCCAGCGCCAGGTTCTGGTTGGAGATGTCGACCTGGTCCACCAGCGCGTTCAACTGCGGGTCGCCGAACATTTCCCACCACTTGCCGTTGGCGGCCAGGTCGCGCGGCTGCGCCGGGTTCCAGTTCTGGCCCTCCTTGAATACGGCGGGCGCCTCGTCCATCTGCGGACGCGCATAGTCGGGGCCGACCGAACAGGCCGCCAGCGCGAAGGAAGCCGCCAGCGCCAGCAGCAGCGGTTTGAGGTTCAGTGGTTGCGGTTTCATTCTTTTCTCCATGGCAGCGTCATTCATGCCGCCGAGGTTTCAGTGCTGCTTTTGTTTTTGCCGAACTTGCGGTGGCCCCAGGCGCGCAGGCGCTCCATGTAGAGGTAGACCACCGGCGTGGTGTAAAGCGTGAGCAGCTGGCTCACCACCAGCCCGCCGACGATGGAAATGCCCAGCGGCGTGCGCAGCTCGGCGCCGTCGCCGCGGCCCATGGCCAGCGGGATCGCGCCCAGGAGCGCGGCCATGGTGGTCATCATGATCGGGCGGAAGCGCAGTTTGCAGGCCTCGAAGATGGCGTCGCGCGGCGACAGGCCGCGGTTGCGTTCGGCGTCCAGCGCGAAATCGATCATCATGATGGCGTTCTTCTTGACGATGCCGATCAGCAGGATCACGCCGATCAGCGCGATCAGGCTGAAGTCGGTGCCGGTCACCATCAGCGCCAGCAGCGCGCCCACGCCCGCCGACGGCAGCGTGGAGATGATGGTGATGGGATGGATCAGGCTCTCGTACAGGATGCCCAGCACAATGTAGACCGCCAGCAGGGCCGTGAGGATCAGGATGGGCTGCGACGACAGCGAGGACTGGAAGGCGTTGGCGGTGCCGGCGAAGGTGCCGTGCACGCCGGTGGGCACGCCCAGCGAGGCCATGGCGCGGTCGATGGCGTCGGTCGCCTGCGACAGCGATACGCCCTCGGCCAGGTTGAACGACAGCGTGGAGGCGACGAACTGGCCCTCGTGGCTGACCGACAGCGCCGTGGTGGTCGGCGCGAAGCTGGAGAAGGCCGCCAGCGGCACCTGGCGCGAGGCCGCGGTGGAGATGGTCTGCGCCAGGCCGGTGTTGGCGTTGAGCTTGCCCGCGGCCGACAGCGCCGGCGGCGTCGACAGCGTCGAGGTGGTCGGCGAGAGGTTGCTTGACCCGGCCAGGCTGACATAGGTGTCGCGCAGGATCTCCGGGCTTTGCCAGTACTGCGGCGCGGCCTCCATCACCACGTGGTACTGGTTCATGCCACTGTAGATGGTGGAGATCTGGCGTTGGCCGAACAGGTCCGACAGCGTGGCGTCGATCAGCTGCGGCGTGACGCCGGAGCGAATCGCCGTCTCGCGGTCGATGGTCAGCGTGGTCTGCAGGCCGTTGTCCTGCTGGTCGGTGCTGATGTCTTCCAGCTCCTTCAGGTTGGACAGCGCCGCCCGGATCTTGGGCTCCCAGACGCGCAGCAGCGCCACGTCGTCCGACTTCAGCGAATACTCATACTGCGAATCGCTCTGGCGCGCGCCGATGCGGATGTCCTGCACCGGCACCAGGAACACGCGCGCGCCGGCCACCTTGGAGGTCTTGATGCGCAGCCGCGCGATCACCTGGTCGGCCGATTCCTTGCGCTGCGACAGCGGCTTCAGAGTTACAAACATGTTGCCGCTGTTGCGCCGCTGGCCGCCGGTGAACGCCACCACGTCGGCCACGGCCGGGTCGGCGCGGACGATGTCGATGAAGTCGTTGAGCTTGACCTTCATCGCCTGGAAGGAAATCGCCTGGTCGCCGCGGATGCCGCCCACCAGGCGCCCGGTGTCCTGCTGCGGGAAGAAGCCCTTGGGAATGGCCTTATAGAGATAGACGTTGAGCGCGATGGTGCCCAGCAGGATCAGCATCATCAGGGGCGCCGCGCGCAGCGCCCAGGCCAGCGAGCGTTCGTAGCCCAGCAGCATGTCGTTGAACATGTGCTCGGTCTGGTCGGCCAGCTTCTGCAGCAGCGGATGGCGACGACGACGGCGCGCCTCGTCAGCCTCCGGATCGTGGCGCAACAGCTTGGCGCACATCATCGGCGTGGTCGTCAGCGATACCACCAGCGACACCAGGATGGCCACCGACAGCGTGATGGCGAATTCGCGAAACAGCCGGCCGACGATGCCCTCCATCAGCAGGATGGGAATGAAGACGGCGATCAGCGAGATGCTCATCGACAGCACCGTGAAGCCGACCTCGCGCGCGCCCAGCAGCGCCGCCTTGACCGGCTTCATGCCGGCCTCGATGTGACGCGAGATGTTTTCCAGCACCACGATGGCGTCGTCCACCACGAAGCCGGTGGCAATGGTCAGCGCCATCAGCGACAGGTTGTCCAGGCTGAAGCCGGCCAGGTACATGATGCCGAAGGTGCCGATCAGCGACACCGGCACCGCCACGGCCGGGATCAGCGTGGCGCGGCCGCTGCGCAGGAACAGGAACACCACCATGATCACCAGCGCCACCGACATGATGAGGGTGAACTCGGTCTCCTTGAGCGAGGCGCGGATGGTCGGGGTGCGGTCCATCACCACCTTCATGTCGATGGCGGCGGGAATGGACGCCTGCAGCTGCGGCAGCAGCTCGCTGACGGCGTCGACGGTGTCGATGATGTTGGCGCCGGGCTGGCGGTTGATCACCACCAGCACCGAAGGCTTGCCGTTGGCGGAGCCGGCGTTGCGCACGTCAGCCACCGAGTCGCGCACCTCGGCCACGTCGCGCACGCGCACCGGCGTGCCGTTGCGGTAGGAGACGATCAGCGGGGCGTATTCGGCGGCGGTCTTGGCCTGGTCGTTGGCATAGATCTGCCAGTTGCGGTCGCCGTCCTCGAGTATGCCCTTGGGGCGGTTGGCGTTGGTGGCGGCCACCGCGGTGCGCACGTCGGCGCTGCCGATGCCGTACTTGTTCAACGCCGTCGGATTGAGCTCGATGCGCACCGCCGGCTGCGAACTGCCGCCCACGCTCACCTGCCCCACTCCGCGCACCTGCGACAGCTTTTGCGCGACGATGCTGTCGGCGGCGTCGTACATCTGGCCCTGGGTCATGGTGTCCGAGGTCATCGCCAGGATCATGATGGGCGCGTCGGCCGGATTCACCTTGCGGTAGGTCGGATTGCTCGGCATGCCCGAGGGCAGCAGGTTGCGCGCCGCGTTCAGGGCCGCCTGCACGTCGCGCGCGGCGCCGTCGATGTCGCGCGAGAGGTCGAACTGCAGCGTGATGCGGGTCGAGTTCTGCGAGCTGGTCGAGGTCATCTCGGTGACGCCCGCGATCGAGCCCATGGCGCGCTCCAGCGGCGTGGCCACGGTGGCGGCCATGGTTTCCGGGCTGGCGCCGGGCATCGAGGCCGAGATCGAGATGGTCGGGTAATCCACCTGCGGCAGCGGCGACACCGGCAGCAGGCGGAACGCCACGATGCCGGCCAGCGCGATGCCGATGGTCAGCAGCGTGGTGGCGATGGGCCGCTGGATGAACGGGAGCGAAATATTCATGAGGCTCCCGGATCAGACCGCCGGCGGCAGCGGCGCCGGATGGCCTTCGTCGTCATCGTCGCCGCCGCGGCCGGGCTCCTTCTGGCCGAAGCGCGCGCGCATGCGGCGCGCCAGGCTGTCGAAGCCGAGGTAGATCACCGGCGTGGTGAACAGCGTGAGCACCTGCGACACCAAGAGGCCGCCGACCATGGTGATGCCCAGCGGCTGGCGCAGCTCGGAGCCGACGCCGGTGCCCAGCATCAGCGGCAGCGCGCCCAGGAGCGCCGCCATGGTGGTCATCAGGATCGGGCGGAAGCGCAACAGGCAGGCCTGGTAGATCGCCTCGCGCGGGGTCTTGCCTTCGTGGCGCTCGGCCTCCAGCGCGAAGTCGATCATCATGATCGCGTTCTTCTTGACGATGCCGATCAGCAGGATGATGCCGATGATGCCGATGATGCCCAGGTCCGTGCCCGAGATCATCAGCGACAGCAGCGCGCCCACGCCCGCCGAGGGCAGCGTCGAGAGGATGGTGATGGGGTGGATGTAGCTCTCATAGAGCACGCCCAGCACGATGTACATGGTCACGATCGCCGCCAGGATCAGCCACAGGGTGTTGGACAGCGAAGCCTGGAAGGCCAGCGCCGCGCCCTGGAAGTTGGTGACGGTGGAGGCCGGCATGCCGATCTCCTGCTCGGCCGCCTTGATGACCTTGACCGCCTCGCCCAGCGACGCGCCCTTGGCCAGGTTGAAGGAGATGGTGGCGGCCGGGAACTGGCCGATATGGTTGACCACCAGCGGCGCGGTGCGCTCGGTGACGGTGGCGATCGACGACAGCGGCACCTGGCGGCCGGCCGAGGTCACCAGGTAGATGCTGTCCAGCGCCGACGGGCCGCGCTGGAATTCCGGCTTGACCTCCATCACCACCCGGTACTGGTTGGACTGGGTATAGATGGTCGAGATCAGGCGCTGGCCGAAGGCGTTGTACAACGCGTTGTCGATGGCCGCGGTGGTGATGCCCAGGCGCGAAGCCGCGTCGCGGTCGATCTGGATGTAGGCCTGCAAACCCTTGTCCTGCAGGTTGCTGGCCACGTCGGCCAGCTCGGGCTGCTGCTGCAGGCGCTCGACCAGCTTGGGCCCCCATTCGCTCAACGTATCGGGGTCGGCGTCTTCCAGCGTGAACTGGTATTGCGTGCGCGAGACGCTGTCCTCGATGGTCAGGTCCTGCACCGGTTGCATGTACAGCGTCACGCCCGGCACCTGCTGCTCCAGCTTGGGTTTCAGGCGGCGGATCACGTCCGAGGCGGAGACGTCGCGGTCGTCATGCGGCTTCAGGTTGATCAGCATGCGGCCACTGTTGAGCGTGGCGTTGGTGCCGTCCACGCCGATGAAGGACGACAGGCTGTCCACCGCCGGATCCTCCAGCACCACCTTGGCCAGCTGCTGCTGCTTCTCGCCCATGGCGCCGAAGGAGACCGACTGCGTGGCTTCGGAAATGCCCTGGATCACGCCGGTGTCCTGCAGCGGGAAGAAGCCCTTGGGCACGAACATGTACAGCAGCACGGTCAGCGCCAGCGTGCCGACGGCCACCAGCAGCGTGAGTTTCTGGCGCTCCAGCACCCACTCCAGCATGACGCCGTAGCGCGCGATCACGCGGTCGAAGAAGACCTGGCTCTTGTGATAGAACCAGCCCTGCTCTTCTTCCGGCTGATGGCGCAGCAGGCGCGCGCACATCATCGGCGTCAAGGTCAGCGACACCACGGCCGAGATCAGGATCGACACCGCCAGCGTCACCGCGAATTCATGGAACAACCGCCCCACCACGTCGCCCATGAACAGCAGCGGGATCAGCACCGCGATCAACGAGAAGGTCAGCGAGATGATAGTGAAGCCGATCTGCTCGGCGCCCTTCAGGGCTGCCTGCATCGGCTTCATGCCCTCTTCGATGTAGCGCGAGATGTTCTCGATCATGACGATGGCGTCGTCGACCACGAAGCCGGTGGCGATCGTCAGCGCCATCAGCGTCAGGTTGTTGATCGAGAAACCGGCCACGTACATCACCGCGAAGGTGCCCACCAGCGACAGCGGCACGGCGACGCTGGGGATGATGGTGGCCGGCACGTTGCGCAGGAACACGAAGATCACCATCACCACCAGCGCTACCGACAGCAGCAGCTCGAACTTCACGTCGGCCACCGAGGCGCGGATGGTGGTGGTGCGGTCGGTCAGGATCTTGACGTCGATCGAGCCCGGCAGGCTGGCCTCGAGCTGCGGCAGGATCTTCTTGATGCTGTCGACCACGGCGATCACGTTGGCGCCGGGCTGGCGCTGGATGTTGACGATCACGGCCGGCTGGGTATTGGCCCAGGCGCCCAGGCGCACGTTCTCGGCGCCGTCGAGCACGTCGGCCACGTCGGAGATGCGGATCGGCGCGCCGTTCTTGTAGGCGATGATCAGGTTCTTGTACTCGTCGGCCGAACGCAGCTGGTCGTTGGCGTCGATGGTGGAGGCGCGCGTGGGGCCGTCGAAGCTGCCCTTGGCCTGGTTGACGTTGGCGTTGCCGATGGCGGTGCGCACGTCGTCCAGGTTCAGGCCGAGCGCTGCGACGGCGCGCGGATTCAACTGCATGCGCACGGCCGGTCGCTGGCCGCCCGACAGGCTGACCAGGCCCACGCCCGAGAGCTGCGAGATCTTCTGCGCCAGGCGGGTGTCGATCAGGTCCTGCACCTTGGGCAGCGGCATGGTCTTGGAGGTGACCGCCAGGGTGATGATGGGCGTATCGGCCGGGTTGACCTTGCTGTAGACCGGCGGCATCGGCAAATCCGACGGCAGCAGGTTGCCGCCGGCGTTGATGGCGGCCTGCACTTCCTGCTCGGCGATGTCGAGGTTGAGGTCGAGGTTGAACTGCAAAGTGATCACGGAAGCGCCGCCCGAGCTGGTGGACGACATCTGCTTCAATCCCGGCATCTGGCCGAACTGGCGCTCCAGCGGCGCGGTGACCGACGAGGTCATCACGTCCGGGCTGGCGCCGGGATAAAGCGTGACCACCTGGATGGTCGGATAGTCGACTTCAGGCAAGGCCGACAGCGGCAGCAGCCGGTAGGCGACGATGCCCACCAGCAGGATCGCCAGCATCAGCAATGACGTGGCGACCGGCCGCAGGATGAACTGGCGGGATGGATTCATGCGCCCGCCTTACTTTGCGCCGTTGCCGGTGTTGCTGCCGCCATTGTTGCCGGCGCCTTCGCGCTGGCGACGCAGCTCCATCATCTTCTGGCGACGCTGGTCTTCCGGCAGTTTCTTGATCTCCTCGCCGAACTCGCCGGCGTCGATGCGCTTGTTGAGCTCGGCCCAGCGCTTCTGGCGCTCTTCCGGCGACATGTCGCCCTGGGCGCCCTGACCGCCCTGCCCGCTGCCGGCTCCCGCGCCGCTTGCGCCCTGGCCCTGCGCATTGCGCTGGCCTTGCTGGCCCGTCTGGCCTGGTTGGCCGGCGCCCTGGTCTGCCTGGCCGCGCTTGCCGTGGCGGCGCGCGTTGGGGTTCTCGGTGGCCAGCTTGTTGGCCGGGTCGTCGGCGCCGCCGCGCGTGACGGCCTCTACCTTGGCGCCTTCGCGCAGGCGGTCGATGCCGTCGATCACCACGGTCTCGCCGGCGGCCACGCCGTCGGTGATCGCGGTCAGGTCGCCCTGCACGGCGCCGGTCTTGATGTTGCGCACGGTGACGGTATTGTCTTCCTTGACCACGTAGACGAACAGGCCCTTGGAGCCGCGCTGGATGGCGGCCGTCGGGATCACGGTGGCGCCGTCCTCGGTGTTGAGCAGCAGGCGCACGTTGACGAACTGGCTGGGGAACAGCGCGTAGTCGGTATTGGGGAACTGCGCCTTCAGCTTGACCGTGCCGGTGGTGGAGTCGACCACGTTGTCGATGGTCAGCAGCACGCCGTCGGCCAGCTTTTTCTTCTGTTCGCGATCCCAGGCCTCGGCCGGCAGCTTGCGGCCGCTTTGCAGCTGGCGCAGCACGCTGGGGATATTGTCTTCGGGGATGCTGAAGATGGCCGTGATCGGCTGCAGCTGGGTGATGATCACCAGGCCGTTGGTGTCGCCGGTGGTGATGTTGTTGCCGACGTCGGCCTGCTTCAGGCCGAGGCGACCGGAAATCGGCGCGGTCACGCGGGTAAAGGAGAGCTGCAGTTTGGCGCTGGCCAGCGAGCCTTCGTCGGCCTTGACCGTGCCTTCATATTGCTTGACCAGCGCGGCCTGGGTGTCGACCTGCTGGCTGGCGATGGAGTCCTGCGACAGCAGGGTCTGGTAGCGCTTCAGGTCGAGCCTGGCCGAATTGAGCAGAGCGCGGTCGCGCGCCAGCTGGCCTTCGACCTGGGTGACGGTGGCCTGCAGCGAGCGCGGGTCGATTTCCGCCAGCAGGTCGCCGGCCTTGACCACCTGGCCTTCCTTGTAATGCAGCTTCATCAGCTGGCCGTCCACGCGCGCCTTCACGGTGGCGGTCGCCGTCGGCGTCACCGAGCCCAGACCGTTGAGGTAGACGTCGACGTTCTGCACCTTCGCCTTGGCCACGCCCACCGGCATGGTCTGGCTGAAGCCACCCGCGCCGCCGGGGCCGCCGGGACCGCGCCCGCCGCCCGGACGCCCGCCCGGACCACCCGGGCCGCCCGGACCGCCCATCCCCATGGCGGCCATCTGCTCCTGCTGGGCCTTCTTCTTGGTCCAGTACTTGTAGCCGCCGCCGGCCGCGATCGCCGCCACCAGCACCCAGAACCACCAGCGCCGCAGCACGCTGCCCTTCGACGGCGGACGGCCGCCTTGCGGCGGGGTCGGGTTGGAAGGAGATTGCTGCCCGGAATTTGGTGTGTTTGTCATTTTATGAAAGCAACGAACTGGTCACGATGGAGCGGCCGGCCCTTGGCCGGGCCTGGAAACTGCCGCAAAACGGAAAACGCGGTGAAGCAAAAGAGCACGGGATGGCGGCCTGGCCCAGCCGGCCGGGCCGCCATCCGGTATTCTCCCGCAACAAACTTACAACGGTGCAACATCGAGCCGCCCCTGCCGCGGCAATTGCGCGCCTGACGCAGCAGGCTGGCAGTGTACCCAGCAAACGGGCCCCGCGCCATCGGCAACAGCGCCCGAAAAGCGCCTCATATCGGCATCCCGGGGCCGGCTACAGACGGCAAAAGCCTTGCGTATTGACCGCAAGGCTTTTGGGTAGATCCGCCGCCGGCGCAAACACCGGCGCACGGATGGTGCCTGGCGCCTTACTTGGCGGCCGGTGCGCCGGCGTCAGGCGCCGGACGACCTTGCGGCGGGCCCTTGCGCTCGCCGTGGTGGCGCATGCGTTCGAAACGGTGGCGCTCCATCTTGGCGAACTCGGCGTCGAAGGTCTTTTGCTGTTCAGGCGACAGGGTCGCGTAGAACTCCTTGGTGGCGGCCACGCGCTGTTCGGCGAAGGCTTCACGCTTGCGCATGAATTCCAGCTTCTTGTCCAGGCGCTGCGGCGTGGTCAGCTTGGCGAACTCTTCCTTGCTGGGACGGGCGGCCGGGTCGAACGGGGCCGGCTTGGTCTTGTCCAGGAACAGCTTCCAGCCGGCTTCCTGTGCGGCGGTGATCTTCAGCTTGTCGTGCAGTTCGGCCTGGTGCTTGGCGCGCATCTGCTCGAACTTGGCGATTTGCTCGGCACTGGGAGCGCGACCGTGCGGGCCTCCCGGCGGCGGGACCTGCGCGAAGGCGGCGGCGGTCACGGCGCTGATGCTCACGGCAGCGATGCCGGCCAGGATGCGGGTCTTGAGTTTCAACATGATTTGCTCCTTTCGGGGGTGTCTTACTGTTTCGTGCTGTCTTTGCACGGTTCCCATTAAACCGGCCGCGTGTATCGCCAATCTTTCCCCTGTGGCGGCATTTGTATCGTTTTGTATATTCCGCGGGCCGCCGAGTATCGTTCTATGTCCGGGCCAACCCTTGTTAAGAGGCGATACAAATCCGGCTTCCCGCGCTTAACAAGTTCGGCATAATGCAAAACATGGATACAAATACTCACATCCTCATCGTCGACGACGACCGCGACATCCGCACCCTGCTGGCCGAATACCTGGACAGCAACGGCCTGCGCACGCTCACCGCCACCAACGGCGCCGAAATGCGCAAGGTCCTGGAAGAGTCCCGCGTGGACCTGATCGTGCTGGACCTGACCCTGCCCGGCGAGGACGGCCTGACCCTGTGCCGCAACCTGCGCGCCACCTCCAACGTGCCGGTGATCATGCTGACCGCGCGCGGCGAGCCGCTGGACCGCATCCTGGGCCTGGAGATGGGCGCCGACGACTACCTGGCCAAACCCTTCGAGCCGCGCGAGCTGTTCGCCCGCATCCGCAGCGTGCTGCGCCGTACCCAGGCGCTGCCGCCCAACATGGCGCAGCCGGACGTGGCGGCCATGCGCTTTGCCAACTGGATGCTGGACCTGACCGCGCGCCACCTGGTGAACCAGGACGGCGTGGTGGTGGCGCTCTCGGGCGCCGAATTCCGCCTGCTGAAAGTCTTTCTCGACCATCCCAACCGGGTCCTGAACCGCGACCAGCTGCTGGAGCTGACCCAGGGCCGCGAGTCGGATCCGTTCGACCGCTCGGTGGATATCCAGATCAGCCGCCTGCGCCAGAAGCTGGGCGACGACGCCCGCACGCCGACCATCATCAAGACCGTGCGCAACGAGGGCTACGTGCTGGCCACCACCGTCACCACGGAGAGCGCGGGCCGGGCGTCATGAAGAACTTCCTGGGCTCCATCGGCAACCGCATCTTCGTGCTGCTGCTGGCGGGCATCGTGCTGTCCATCGTCGCCACCACCTGGCTGGCCTCCAACGAGCGCAAGAACTCGCTGCGCGAGCTGCGTTTCCAGCACGTGGCCGACCGCATCGAGCAAATCGTGCAGGCGGTGGACGACATCCCGCCCGAGCAGCGCGCCATCGTGCTCAATGCCGCCGGCAACCTCGGTTTCGAGGCCACCATCGTCGATGACATGAACGACGCCATCGGCGCCAACGCCAGCACCAGCCCGCTGGTGGACATCCTGCAGTCGCGCCTGGGGAGCGACCGCAAGATCGCCGCCCAGCGCGAAACCGAATGCGCCCCGCCACGCCGCGAGCGCGACGACGACCGTGGCGAGCGTCGCGGCGGACGGCGCGAAGGCCGCAACGAAACCTGCCGCGTGGTCTACGTCAGCCTGCACGACAGCGCGCTGCTGCGCATCCGCCTGCACCAGCCGGGCGAACCGCCGGCCCTGCGCGGACGCGGCGGCCAGCAGGGGCCGTACGGCCTGCAGTACATCGCGCTGTTCCTGGCCCTGATCGCCATCCTGGCTTATCTGGTGGCGCGCATGGCGACCCGCCCGATTCGCCAGCTGGCGCATGCGGCGTCGGCGCTGGGCCGCGACATCGACCATCCGCCGCTAGCCGAGGCCGGCCCCACCGAGATCCGCCAGGCGGCGCACGCCTTCAATGCCATGCAGTCGCGCATCCGGCGCCAGATCCAGCACCGCACCCACATGCTGGCCGCCATCACGCACGACCTGCAGACGCCGCTGACGCGCATGCGCCTGCGGCTGGAAAAGGTCGGCGACCGCGAGCTGCAGCAAAAGCTGATCGACGACCTGGGCGTGATGCACGGCATGGTGCGCGAAGGGCTCGACCTGGCGCGCAGCATGGATTCGTCGGAAAAGATCCGGGCGCTGGATATCGACTCGCTGCTCGACAGCGTCTGCGCCGACGCCGCCGACGCCGGCCAGGACGTGACGCTGGAAGGCGCGTCGCGCGCCTTCGTGATGGCGCAGCCGGGCGCGCTGCGGCGCTGCCTGACCAACCTGGTCGACAACGCCTGCAAATACGGCCAGCTGGCACGCGTGAGCGTGGCGCTGGAGCAGCAGAAGGTCGCCATCCGCATCCGCGACCACGGGCCGGGCATTCCGGACGCCGAGCTGGAGTCGGTGTTCGAGCCCTTCTACCGCCTGGAAACCTCGCGCTCGCGCGACACCGGCGGCACCGGGCTGGGCCTGACGATCGCGCTCAACATCGCGGAAAACCATCACGGCCAGCTGCAGCTGCGCAACCTCCCCGAGGGCGGACTGGAGGTGTTGCTGGAGCTGCCGCAGATGCCGCCGCCTCACAAAGGAAAAAACGCCTGATCCCCCGCGGCCCCCTCCCCCGGCAGCCAGCCGGGCGTGTCGATGCGATGACAGGATGACGGGGCGTGCGCCGCGCGCCGGCTGCGATAGCGGGCGAGATCGCCACCCGGCGCCAGCGCAATCCTGTGAACAAAGAAAAAGCCGCACTCCCTGACGGAAGTGCGGCTTTTTTACATGGGAAGCGCTGCGATCAGCCGAAGTAGTTCAACCCCAGCGCGGCGTTGACTTCGGACATGGTCTTGGCCGCCACCGCGCTGGCGCGCTCGGTGCCGCGCTTGAGCATGGCCAGCACTTCGCCGCGGTCCTTGGCGTAGTGTTCGCGGCGGGTGCGGATCGGCTCCAGCATTTCCTGCAGGATGCCTTCCAGGCGGCGCTTGACCACGCTGTCGCCCAGGCCGCCGCGGGTGTAGTGCGCCTTCAGTTCGGCCACGGCGTCGCGATCGGGGTCGAAGGCGTCCAGGAAGGTAAACACCACGTTGCCTTCCACCTGGCCGGGATCATCCACGCGCAGATGGTTGGGATCGGTGTACATCTGGTGCACGGCTTGCTTGATTTCCTTGGCCGAGGCGCCCAGCGCGATCGAGTTGCCCAACGACTTGCTCATCTTGGCCTTGCCGTCGATGCCCGGCAGGCGCGCGGTCTCGGACAGCACTTCCTTGCACTCGACCAGCACTTCGCGCTCGACGGTGGCGTTGAATTTGCGCACCAGCTCGTTGGTCTGCTCGATCATCGGCAACTGGTCGCCGCCCACCGGCACCAGCTGGCCCTTGAAGGCGGTGATGTCGGCGGCCTGGCTGACCGGATAGGTCAGGAAGCCGGCCGGAATATCGCGCTCGAAGCCGCGCAGGCGGATCTCTTCCTTGATGGTCGGGTTGCGCTCCAGGCGCGACACCGTCACCAGGTTCAGCAGCACCATCGACAGCTCATAGAGCTCGCGCACCTGGGACTGGATGAAGATGGTCGATTTTTCCGGATCGATGCCCACGGCCAGGTAGTCCAGCGCCACCTCCAGCACGTTGTCGGTGACTTTCTGGTGACGGCCGACGTTGTCGGTCATGGCCTGGGTGTCGGCCAGCAGCAGGAACTGGTTGGCGGTCTCCTGCAGCGCCACGCGCGACTTGAGCGAGCCGATGTAATGGCCGAGGTGCAGCGGGCCGGTGGGACGGTCGCCGGTCAGGACGGTGGGACGTGTTGCGGGGGAATTGCTGGCTGGTGCGTTCGAAGACATGGTCATTCCTGATCGATTATCTGTCTGGAATGCCGCCGGTCCCGAAGCTTGAAAACAATGCCGCCGGTTCCGGCGGCATCACATGGTCAAACTGTGAAGCGAATCACTTCGCTGGCCGCCTGGGTCAGGCGCGCCACCAATGCTGGATTTTCGCAAGTTGAAGTCGGAAAAGCATGGCGGCGAGTATAGCATCCCGGCGGCCCGATGTTGCGCCGCATCGTCGCCCCGGGCCGAAAAAAGCCCGGCCCGGAACGCCGCCCGCCCCGCCGCCGGCAACAAAAAACCGCATCCGTGGATGCGGTCTGCGCGGCAGCGGGCCCGGGTATCAATAGGCGCCCGGCGGCGGGCCGTAGTACACCGGCGGCGGACCGTAATAGCCCGGCGGCGGGGGCGGCGCGTAGTAGTAGCGGCGCGGATGGTAGGTGTAGGCCGTGGCCTGGCGCTGGGTCTCGACCTGGTTGCCCTTGCTGTACATGCACTGGGTATAGGTCATGTCGTAACGCTGCTGCATCGAGTAGTTGCCGCCGGCCGCGGCATTGCTGCCGGCCGCGCTGCCCACCAGCAGGCCGCCGCCGGCGCCGATGGCCGCGCCCGCGCCCGCATTGCCGGAAGCCGCGCCGATCAGGGCGCCGGCCACCGCGCCCACGGCGGTGCCGACGGCGGCGCTGTTGGCGGTATTGTTCTGGGTCTGCTGGGCCTGGCCGCCGATGGCGTCCTGCGCGTATTGCTGGCACAGTTGCTGGTCGGCGCGGAACTGTTCATAGCTCTTGTCCTTGCCCGGCATGGCCATGACCGAGGGGCCGGTGGGCACGCTCACGCAGCCGCCCAGCGCCAGCAAGGCGCCGATGGCGGTCACTGCGGTGGCTGTCTTGTAGATGGGTTTCACGTTGTTTCCTTTGCGCCGCCGAGGCGGCATGGCGTTTCAATCTTTTTTGCCGGCGAGGTCCTGGCCCGCCCGTGCGCCCTGGCGCCTTATTGCGGCGGCGGACCGTAGCCCGGGGCCGGCGTGTTGGGCACCACCTTCATCCAGGCGCTGGGGCAGCTCTGCACGTAGGGGTAGTAGGCCTTGGACTCCTGGCAGTAGTACCAGAAGTCCTGGCGCGGCTGCTCGACGTAGACCGGCGGCGGCACGCGCTCGACATAGACCGGCGGAGGATAGTAGACCGGCGGCGGCACCCATACCGGGCCGCCGATCACCACGCCGCCGTAGAAACGGGTATGCGCATAGGTCGCTGCGCTGGCCATCATGCCGGCCACGGCGAGCGCGCCGCAAATTCCGATTGCCGCTAATTTCTTCATGTTTTGCCTCTGGGAATTCCCACATTCGGCCGCCTCCGCAGCCGGTTCTCCTGTCGCGCCTCACGGCGCTGCTCCGTATCGATGCGTCGCTGCCCTGCCCGCTGCGGCGGCCTCTTCCCCTCGCCGGGAATCACTGCCGGCGCGGCCTGCGGGCGCATTGAGCGCATGAAAGCAATATACGCCGGGGCCATCCGGAAAGCCTGAGTTGTTTCAATTCGTAACCCAAATAAATATTGCTATACATAAGGCTGCAAAGCCTTTGCAATCAAGGGCTTGGCGAGGGGCAAAAACGGCTGGCATCGCCTTTGCCGGCGCTTCCGGGCCACCTGCCGTCGCCCATGAAAAACAGGGCATGGATGCGTTCATCCATGCCCTGCCTTGGCCTGTGCCGCCTTGGGGAAATCAGCCCGGACGGGTCATTTCCTCGGGCTTGATCCATTCGGCGAACTGCTGCTCGGTCACATAGCCCAGCGCCAGCGCAGCTTCCTTGAGCGTAGTGCCGTCATGGTGGGCCTGCTTGGCGATCTTGGCGGCCTTGTCGTAGCCGATATGCGGCGCCAGCGCGGTGACCAGCATCAGCGACTTTTCCATCAGGTCGGCGATGCGGTCGCGGTTGGCTTCGATGCCGCGCGCGCAGTGCTCTTCGAAGCTGGCCATGCCGTCGGCCAGCAGGCGCACGCTCTGCAGGAAATTATGGATGATCACCGGCTTGAAAACGTTGAGCTCGAAGTTGCCGGAAGCGCCGCCGATGTTGAGCGCGACGTCGTTGCCGAAGACCTGGGCGCACAGCATGGTCAGCGCCTCGCACTGGGTCGGGTTGACCTTGCCCGGCATGATGGAGCTGCCTGGCTCGTTCTCGGGAATGGTGATCTCGCCCAGGCCGGAACGGGGGCCGGAAGCCAGCCAGCGCACGTCGTTGGCGATCTTCATCAGCGAGGCGGCCAGCGTCTTCAGGCCGCCGTGGGAGGCCACCAGGGCGTCATGGCCGGCCAGCGCGGCGAACTTGTTGGGCGCGGTCTTGAACGGGAAGCCGAAATGCTTGGCCAGCTCGGCGGCCACGCGCTCGCCGAACGCCGGATGCGCATTCAGGCCGGTGCCCACGGCGGTGCCGCCGGCGGCCAGTTCGGACACGCCGTTCAAGGTCGCGATGATGGACGCTTCGGCATGCATCAGCTGGGCGACGTAACCGGAGAACTCCTGGCCCAGGGTCAGCGGGGTGGCGTCCTGCAGGTGGGTGCGGCCGATCTTGACGACGTCGGCGAACTTGGCCGACTTGTCTTCCAGCGTGGCGCGCAGCTTGTGCAACGAAGGAATCAGGTGGGTCGCCACCGCCATGCAGGCGGCCACATGCATCGCGGTCGGGAAGATGTCGTTGGAGGACTGGCTGCGGTTGACGTCGTCGTTGGGGTGGATCAGGCGCTCTTCGCCACGCACGCCGCCCAGCAGCTCCGAGGCGCGGTTGGCCAGCACCTCGTTCATGTTCATGTTGCTCTGGGTGCCGGAGCCGGTCTGCCAGACCGACAGCGGGAACTCCAGCGGATGCTTGCCGGCGATCACCTCATCGGCGGCGGCGATGATGGCGTCGGCCTTCTTGCCGTCGAGCTTGCCGAGGTCGCGGTTGACCGCCGCACAGGCGCGCTTGACGGCCGCCAGCGCCACGATCAGCTCGGCCGGCATGCGTTCGGTGGAAATGTGGAAGTGGTGCAGCGAGCGTTCGGTCTGCGCCCCCCAAAGCCTGTCGTCGGGGACTTCGATCAGGCCAAAGGTGTCGCGCTCCATGCGGTGTTTCATGATGCTTCTTCTCCGTGTTGTCGGAGCCGCTCGCCACAGGCCGCCGGCGGCGTTGCGCCCCGTGCGGCAGTCTGTCTGCAGCGGCTCTCAGGAGGGCCGGAAACGGCCCGGTAACCCCGTACGGCTCTGGCTAAGCACTGCCGGCTGAGCAATATGAGATGCTGAAAACCGTGGCCGCGCAGGCAGCCCGCGCGGCGCTGAAACTCTCTTAGTTTAACTGCTGGCAAGGCCGTTTGCAGGACGCAAGGGCGAAAGAAGCTGGCGTTGTAGGTGTTGCGGCCGGGGCCGAAAAGGAGGCGGCGCAGGGCCGGTGCTCAGCCCTGCTTGTCCTTCGGCGGATCCGGCAGGACACAGGCGTCGAGCACCTGCAGGTCGTTGTCCTTGGCGAAGTTGACGACGAAGTGGTAGGCCAGCGGATCGAGCTCGCGCAGCGCCTCGTTGACCACCACCGAGCGCACGCCGTCGATGTGGGTCGGCAACACGTAGGGGGAATACTTCAGGTGGGCGTTGCGGCCGCCGCTGCCCTCGGGGCGGAAGCACGACATCACGCCGCACAGGCGCTCGGCCCAGTCGCTGGGACGGAACTGCCGCCCATCCGAGGTCTTGCCGAGGATGATGAATTCTTGCGCGGGTTTGATGGGATCAGCCATACATGCAGTTCTTTTAAAGCGCTTGCAACCGAATGCCCTTGTCCTGATGGGACCGGAGCCCTGAATTCCGAGGTGCCTTCGCGACGATACGCGTGGGTGCCTGCGGCTCTATGTATTATATCTTATAGAAGACTTGGCTTCTACCCGATGTTCCCCTGCCCGCCCCGTCGCCCTTGCGGCGGATTCCCTCGCCGGGCTTGTCATTCATGCATGCGATGCCGGACAGCAACTCCAGTCTGGCCCAATGCAAACCGCAAGTATACCGGGCCGGCCGATTTTGCGTTGCAAAAAACTAAGCGGGCCTGAGCCCGCTTATCTGACTTGCGCCTGGGCTCAGCCCATCCACACCGCCACCGACAGCAGCAGCAGCAGGAACATCCACAGCAGCAGCGCCCGCCACACCAGGCCCACTGCGCTTTGCAGGGTGCGCGGGGAAGGCGTGTCGCCGGGCAGGCCGTCGGTCTCTTCCGGCAGAGTGTCGACGGTGGCGGCGTCCACCGGCAGGATGATGCCTGCCGCGGCTTCCTTGGGGGTGCCGAAGCGCACGCCCATGGCGCCGCCCCCGGCGGCCAGGATGATGCCCGCGGCCTCGTCGTCCCAGCGGCTGGCGAAGTTGCGCCAGGCGTAGATGGCGTCCTCGAAATTGCCGACCACGGCGAAGGCGGCGGCGGTCAGGCGCGCCGGAATCCAGTCGATCCAGTAGAAGGCGCGCGCGGCGAAGCGGCCGAAGGCCTCGTACTTCATGTGGTCGGGTTCGTTCCAGGCGCGCGAGAGGTATTCGGCCACGCGATACATCACGGCCAGCGCCGGGCCGACCGGCATCAGGAACCAGAAGAACACGCCGAACACATGGCGATGGGTGGTGATCAGCGCGCGCTCGGCGGCGATGCGCGAGATCTCGCTGACGTCCATCCCGGCGGTATCCTGCTTGGTCCACTCGGCCAGCAAGGCGCGCGCGGTCATTTCGTCGCCGCTGTTGAGCGCCAGCTGGATCGAGGTGAAGTAGTGGCTGTAATGGCGGAAGCCCAGCGTCAGGTAGACGATCAGCACGTTCCAGGCGAACGCCGCGATCGGGCTGATGTGCACGCACAGCCAGTAGATCAGCGCGACCGGCACGGTCAGCGCGCCGACCATCACCGCCCAGCCCAGGCGGCCGTGATGGGCATGGCCGGCGTTGAACCAGGCCTCTATGCTGCCGGCGAAAGACTTGATCGATGCATAAACCGGATTGTCCGCACGCAGTGGTTTGAGTTGTTCGATTAACAGCGCAAAGAGAATGGAGAGGAATGTCATCAAGCGGCCTTATGGTCTATAGACCGTACGATAGCGCAGTGCATGATGGGAATCAAACAATTGATTCGTTGACGGCACGCAATGGCGAAGCGCTTCGTCGTTTTGCCTGCTGGCGCCCTCAAGGCGGGCGCGCCGCCGCAATGCGCGCGCACGCTCAGGTGCGCAGGAAATGGAAGAGGTTGCGCAGCATCCCGGCGGTGGCGCCCCAGATGAAATAGCGCTGGTAAGGCATGGTGTAGAAGCTGCGGCGCCCGGCCGGCTGCGGCAGCTCGACCGAACGGCGCTGGTGGTTCACGCCGTCCATCAGGAAGGCCAGCGGCACCTCGAAGATCTCGGCCACCTCGCGCGTGTCGGCGACCGTCTCGAACGGCGGCGCGATCAGGCCGGCCACCGGCGTGACGCGATAGCCGGTGCCGGTGAAGTAGTCGGGCAACGAGCCGATCACTTCCACGTGGCCGCGCCCCAGGCCGATCTCCTCTTCCGTTTCGCGCAGCGCGGTCTCGATGGCCGAGCCGTCGTAGTCTTCGCGGCGACCGCCGGGGAAGCTGATCTGGCCGGCGTGGTCCTTGAGGTCGGCATTGCGCTGGGTGAACAGTACGGTCAGGCCTTCCGGGCGCAGCACGATGGGAATGAGCACCGAGGCCAGCCGGAAACGGCCATTGGACTCCACCATGCGCGCCAGCTGGTCGCCGCTGTGCTCGGGCTCCCAGCGCGGCGGATCGGCGAAGCGGCGGCGCAGCCAGTCGGCGTTCATGCGCGCGGGATCCAGGGCGTGCTCGCCGGCGACGGCATCAACAGGCAGGATGACTGGATCGAAACTGGCCACGGCGGAAGTGTTCGCTTGGAAAATTGAATAAGGTGAGATTGTGCCGGAAAAGAAAAAGGGGCGTCGCGAGACACCCCTTTTCTTCAAAGCATATGCATGCCGGATATTACTCTGCAGCCTTTGCCGAACGGCTGGGCAGCTTTTCCTTGATGCGAGCCGACTTGCCCGAACGCTCACGCAGGTAGTACAGCTTGGCGCGACGGACGTCACCGCGGCGCTTCACTTCGATCGAAGCGATCAGCGGCGAGTACAGCTGGAAAGTACGCTCGACGCCTTCACCGGACGAAATCTTGCGAACGATGAAGTTCGAATTCAGACCACGGTTACGACGTGCGATCACGACGCCTTCGTAGGCCTGGGCGCGCTTGCGGGTGCCTTCGACCACGTTGACGCTGACAATCACGGTGTCGCCGGGGGCGAAGTCGGGAATGTTCTTGTTGAGACGCGCGATCTCTTCTTGCTCGAGTTGCTGGATCAGATCCATTTTTTGCTCCTGTAACCATCATGCCGGCGCCTGTGGCCTTGCGGCCCAACTTGTTGCCCGGTAGAGGATGGGGTTTCAATTACAGCGGACGGGCCGCTGCACGTTGCTGCCGGCGCATGCCGGCGGGTACTGCTGGTACGACTTCCTTACGCGACGCCTTGCGGCATCAGCGATCTGCGCTTGCTTGCAGACCGCTCAAAAACTTTTCATCGACCTTGCTCAGCAGGCCGTTTTCACGCGCCCTGGCGATCAGGTCGGGGCGCTTGGCCTGGGTCGCCTCAAGCGCCCGCTGCCGCCGCCACTTCATGATCTCGGCGTGATGACCGCCCAGCAGGATCGGCGGAACCGGTTCACCTTCGTACACCTCGGGCCGCGTGTAGTGCGGGCAATCCAGCAGGCCGTTGACGAAACTGTCCTCGACCGCCGATGCGCCGTCGTTCAGCGCGCCAGGCAACAATCGGATCACCGCATCCATCAGCGCCATCGCCGGCAGCTCGCCGCCGGAGAGCACGAAATCGCCGATGCTGATTTCCTCATCCACGCACTTGTCGAGCAGACGCTGGTCGATCGCTTCATAGCGACCGCACAGCAGCACCACGCCCGGATCCTGCGACAGCCCCACCACCCGTTCATGGGTCAGCGGCGCGCCTTGCGGCGACAGGTAGATCACCCTCGGCCTGGCCAGCCCAAGGTCCTGCTGGCGCTGCCGGGCGGCGCCGATGGCGGCCTCCAGCGGCTTGGCCAGCATCACCATGCCGGGACCGCCGCCATAAGGCCGGTCATCCACGGTGCGGTGATTGTCGGTGGTGAAATCGCGCGGATTCCACAGCGACAGGCCCCAGCGTTTCTGTTCCAGCGCCCGGCGGGTGATCCCCGACTGCGTCAGCGCCGCGAACATCTCGGGAAACAGAGTGACGACATCGAACTGCATCACGCCTCCATTCCCATTAATCCTGTTGCGAACCCGTCGACGCCGGAAATGAAAAAACTGACCGAAGTCAGTAATCCATGCCCCAATCGACGATGATCTTCTTTTCTTTCGGCTGTACCGTCTTGACGAACTGGTCGACAAACGGAATCAGCAGTTCGGGCGCCGCTGCGGATTTCTCCCTGGCGCCCTTCTTTGCCTGCGCGGCTTCTTCGCCCTGCGGTGCGGTTTCCTGCACCGGCACGACCACCTTCAGGATCGGGTGGGCGCCGTTGTCCATCATGTCGGACACCACGCCCAGCTGTTCGCCCTGCAGGTTTTCCACCGCCGAGCCGATCAGATCGACCCAGTAGAATTCATCGTCATCCAGCACCGGGAAATGCTTGCGGGAGATGTAGACCGCCGTTCCCTTCAAGGCCTCCGCCGCATTGCGGTCGGCGACTCCGGTCAGGCGCGCAACGACATCGCCGCTGTGCTCCTTGGACTGCATGACGTCGATATCCTGCTTCGGTGCGCCGGACTTCTCCAGCCACCATGTTTTCGCATTCAGCAGGGCTTGCGCCTCCGTCGAATACGGACGCACGCGAATCCAGCCCTGAATGCCGTAGGCTCCTGTCACATGGCCGACGGTCACGAGGTCGTCGGGTGCGGAGAAACCCGCTTGGGCCGGATTATTCACTGATGCGTCAAACCTGACCTGCACACATGCGCCTGAAAACCAGGCGCTCGGCGACAGGCCGGATAAACTTTATTAGGCAGCGACCTTGGCGGCGTCAGCCACCAGGCGGGCAACGGTCGGCGACAGTTGAGCGCCAACGCCTTGCCAGTAGGCCAGACGGTCTGCAGCGACGCGCACGGTTTCTTCCTTGCCCGATGCAACCGGGTTGTAGAAGCCGATACGCTCGATGAAACGACCGTCGCGACGGTTGCGCGAGTCAGTTGCAACGATGTTGTAGAAGGGGCGCTTCTTGGCGCCGCCACGAGCTAAACGAATAACGACCATAATGGTTCCAGTAAGAATACGGACACGGAAAAGCCGCAGATTATAACGGACTTCCACCCGACTGGGCAACCTGCTTCCCGCTTTTGTGTGCTTATCCAACGCACAAAGCCGTCAAAAACCGCCGATTGTGATGCCAAATTGCATCACGACGGGGTTCCAGCAGGCCTGCGGGATACCGCCTGCCCCATTTCCGCGCAGGAACAGGCCCGCCGATCGGCTATACTCGCCCGATATCCTTACGACAACACGCCGCCGAGCCTGATCGGACGGCCGATGAACGAGAGAGACATAAAAATGCAGCAGCAATCCGGCAAGCACAAGAACAAGACCCTGGCCACCTTGATCGCCGCCGTCCTGGGCGGTATCGGCCTGCACCGCTTCTATCTCTACGGCATGCGCGACCGCTTCGGCTGGCTGCACATCCTGTCCGTTCCGCTCTCGCTGGCGCTGACGGCGGCCCGGCCGGATGCGCCGCAGCTGTTCACCGCCCTGCCCCTGGTGCTCTCGGCGCTGTGCGCCTGCCTGGAGGCGCTGGTGATCGGCCTGACGCCGGACGACAAATGGGATCAGAAGCACAACCCCGCCAGCGGCAGGCAATCCGAGTCGCACTGGATCCTGGCCGTGATCATCGTGCTGACCGTGGGCCTGGGCGCGATGGGCCTGATCGCCCTGCTGGCGCGCAGCTTCGACCTGTTGTTTACCGGCGGCGCGTTCGGCTGAACGAAGACCGCCGCACAGGCAAAAAGCCCGGAAGACCGCTGAGGTCTCCCGGGCTTTTTTGTTTCCCGCATTCCCGCGCGCGGCGGGAAGCGGTCAGAACTGGTCTTCGGACAGCGCCAGCACCGACTGCGCGCCGTCGACGATGGCGGTGCGATACGCCAGTGCCTGCGGCAGGATCTGGTCGGCGAAGAAACGCGCCGTGGCCAGTTTGGCTTCATAGAACTTCGCGTCGCCCTCGCCCGCCTTCAGCCTGGCCGCCGAAATCGCCGCCGCGCGCGCCATCTGCCAGCCGCCCAGCACCACGCCGGCCATCTTCAGGTAGGTCACGCTGCCGGCGAACACCGACTTGATGTCGCTCTTGACGTTGGCCACCACGTAATCGACCACCTCTTCCAGCGCGCCGGCCGCCTCGTTCAGGCGCAGGCTGATGACCTTGAGCTGCGCATCGCCTTCCAGTTCGGCCGCGGTCTTGCGCACCTGGGCGATGATGCCCTTGGCCACCGCGCCGCCGTCGCGCGCGGTCTTGCGGCCGACCAGGTCGTTGGCCTGGATGGCCGTGGTGCCTTCGTAGATCGAGAGGATGCGGGCGTCGCGGTAGTACTGCGCGGCGCCGGTCTCTTCGATGAAGCCCATGCCGCCGTGCACCTGCACGCCGGTGGAAGTGACATCGATGGCCAGCTCGGTCGACCAGCCCTTGACGATGGGCACCAGGTATTCATAGAAGGCCTGGTTGGCCTTGCGGGTCGCCTCGTCGGCGTGGAAGTGCGCGGCGTCGGAGGTGGCTGCGGCCACGTAGGCAAGCGCCCGCGCACCTTCGACCTGCGCGCGCATGGACATCAGCATGCGGCGCACATCGGGCTGGTGGATGATCGTCACCGGACCGGCGGAGCCGGCCAGGTCGCGCGACTGCACGCGGTCCTTGGCGTAGGCCACGGCCTTCTGGTAGGCGCGCTCGGACACCGACAGGCCCTGGATGCCGACCGCGAAGCGCGCGGCGTTCATCATGATGAACATGTATTCCAGGCCGCGGTTCTCCTCGCCCACCAGCGTGCCGATGGCGCCGCCGTGGTCGCCGAACTGCAGCACCGCGGTCGGGCTGGCCTTGATGCCCAGCTTGTGCTCGATCGACACGCAATGCACGTCGTTGCGCTCGCCCAGCGAGCCATCGGCGTTGACCAGGAACTTGGGCACGACGAACAGCGAAATGCCCTTCACGCCTTCCGGCGCGTTCGGCGTGCGCGCCAGCACCAGATGGACGATATTCTCGGCCATGTCGTGCTCGCCATAGGTGATGAAGATCTTGGTGCCGGAAATCTTGAAGGTGCCGTCGCCCTGCGGCACGGCGCGCGTGCGCACCAGCGCCAGGTCGGAGCCGGCCTGCGGCTCGGTCAGGTTCATCGTGCCGGTCCACTTGCCGGAGATGAAGTTGGCGATGTAGGTTTCCTGCTGTTGCTTGGTGCCGGCGGTCATCAGCGCCTCGATGGTGCCGTCGGTCAGCAGCGGGCACAGCGCGAAGGACAGGTTGGCCGAGTTCAGCATCTCGATGCAGGGCGTGGCCAGCAGCTTGGGCAGGCCCTGGCCGCCGAACTCCACCGGGTGCTGCACGCCTTGCCAGCCGGCTTCGCCGAACTGCCTGAAGGCTTCCTTGAAGCCGGCGCTGGTGGTTACCTTGCCGTCGGTCCAGAAGCTGGGTTGCTGGTCGCCGGAATGGTTCAGCGGCGCCACCACCTCGCCGCAGAACTTGGCGTTCTCTTCGAGGATGGCCTCGGCCGTTTCCGGCGTGGCGTCTTCACAGCCCGGCATGGCGTTGACTTCGGCCAGGCCGGCCAGCTCGTTCATGACGAACAACATATCCTTCAATGGCGCGGTGTAACTCATCTCCAACCTCCTGAGTAAAACTGAACTGAAGCGATCTGACGTCGCTCCTTGCTTGCGAAAAATACGTCCGGCGCAACGGCAAAAATGAAACCGCCGCCGGATGAAAACACCCCGGCCAAAGCCGGGGCGAAAACTGCTGTAGATGCTGCCGGTTCGCCGGGAATCAGCCCAGCTGCTTGACCAGCTCGGGCACGACCTCGAACAGGTCGCCGACGATGCCGTAATCGGCCACCGAGAAGATCGGCGCTTCCTCGTCCTTGTTGATCGCCACGATCACCTTGGAGTCCTTCATGCCGGCCAAATGCTGGATCGCGCCGGAGATGCCCACCGCGATGTACAGCTGCGGCGCCACGATCTTGCCGGTCTGGCCGACCTGCCAGTCGTTGGGCACGTAGCCGGCGTCCACCGCGGCGCGCGAGGCGCCCATGGCGGCGTTCAACTTGTCGGCCAGCGGCTCCAGGATCTTGAAGCTTTCCGACGAGCCCATGCCGCGGCCACCGGAAACGATGATCTTGGCGGCGGTCAGTTCCGGACGATCCGACTTGGCGACTTCACGGCCGACGAAGCTGGACTTGCCCGAATCGGCCACGGCCGAAATGATTTCCACCGCCGCCGAACCGCCTTGCGCGGCCTGGTCGAAACCGGTGGTACGCACGGTGATGACCTTGACGGCGTCAAGCGACTGCACGGTGGCGATCGCGTTGCCGGCGTAGATCGGACGCTCGAAGGTATCGGGCGAGTCGACCTTGGTGATGTCGGAGATCTGGCCCACGTCCAGCTTGGCGGCCACGCGCGGCAGGATGTTCTTGCCGTAGGCGGTGGCGGGCGCCAGGATGTGGCTGTAGTCCTTGGCGATCGCCAGCACCTGCTCGGCCACGTTCTCGGCCAGGCCGTCGGCGAACTGCGCGCCGTCGGCCAGCAGGACCTTGGCCACGCCCGCGACCTGCGCGGCGGCGTCGGCCACCGCCTTGGCATTGGAACCGGCGACCAGCACGTGGACGTCGCCGCCCACCTGGGTAGCGGCGGTGATGGTGTTGAGGGTGCTGCCCTTCAGGCTGGCGTTGTCGTGTTCGGCAATAACGAGTGCGGTCATGATCAGATCACCTTTGCTTCATTTTTCAGTTTGGCCACCAGGGTCGCGACGTCCGGCACCTTCACGCCGGCGCTGCGCTTGGGCGGCTCGGCAACCTTCAGGGTCTTCACGCGCGGCGCCACGTCCACGCCCAGCTCGTCGGGCTTGACGGTGTCGAGCTGTTTCTTCTTGGCCTTCATGATGTTGGGCAGCGTCACGTAACGCGGCTCGTTCAGGCGCAGGTCGGTGGTGACGATGGCCGGCAGGGTCAGGGCCAGGGTTTCCAGGCCGCCGTCCACTTCGCGGGTGACAGTCACCTTGCCGTCTTCCAGCACCACCTTCGAAGCGAAGGTGGCTTGCGGCCAGCCCAACAGCGCGGCCAGCATCTGGCCGGTCTGGTTGCAGTCGTCGTCGATGGCCTGCTTGCCCAGGATGATCAGCTGCGGCTGTTCCTTTTCGGCCAGCGCCTTGAGGATCTTGGCCACGGCCAGCGGCTGCAGCTCAACGTCGGCGCCCACTTCAGCCAGGATGCCGCGGTCGGCGCCAATCGCCATGGCGGTGCGCAGGGTTTCCTGGCACTGGGTCACGCCGGCGGAGACGGCGATCACTTCGGTCACCTTGCCGCCTTCTTTCAGGCGCACGGCTTCTTCCACCGCGATTTCGTCAAACGGGTTCATCGACATCTTGACGTTGGCGATATCCACGCCGCTGCCGTCGCTCTTGACGCGCACCTTGACGTTGTAATCCACGACGCGCTTGACTGGTACTAATACTTTCATCGCATGGCCCTTGAAAAAAGGAATTGACGTAAACGTAAACTTTTGCCGAATTATAAAAGCAAAACGAGGCGCAAACCGAAATTTAGCACGATCGTTCTTTTTGATGTTCGAAGCTTACACACTAATTTCTACGAGCGAAAGAGGAAAATCCGCCCGCAGGCAAAAAAAATGACACGTTGGGAACGCGGCGCAGGCCATCTTCCGCCTGGGAATCCTTTCGATATTGCGGCGCAATATCAACGGCCGCGTAACGGAATACCCAAGGGAATACCCAGGGGAATGACCTTGAAAGACGGCCGCCGGTTTCCGCCAGCCGCAGGATAAACCACAAGCAAGGCCGCAAGGTTCCGCTGCGCGGATCGGAATCGCCGGCGCGAACGCGCCCTGGCGGCTTCACACCGCCAGGTGCGGCACCTTCTCTCCGCGCAGCCCGGAGATGAGGTTGGCGACCGCCAGCTCGGCCATCGCCAGCCGGGTTTCGTGCGTGGCCGAGCCGATGTGCGGCAGCGCCACCACATTGGGCAGCGCCAGCAGCGGCGAATCGGCCGGCAGCGGCTCGACCTCGAACACGTCCAGGCCGGCGGCGTGGATGGTCTTGTCCTGCAAGGCCCTGATCATCGCCTGCTCGTCGACGATGCGCCCGCGCGAGGCATTGATGAAAATGCCGCTGCGCTTCATCAGCCCGAACTCGCGTGCGCCGAACATGCGCTCGGTCTCCGGCGTCAGCGGCAGCATCAGGCAGACGAAATCGGCTTGCGCCAGCAATTCGTCCTTGCTGACGAAGGTGGCATTCAGTTCGCGCTCGGCCTCGGGATTGGGACGGGTGTTGTTGTACAGGATCTTCATGCCAAAGCCGTGGTGCGCCCGGCGCGCCACCGCGCTGCCGATGCGGCCCATGCCGATCAGGCCCAGCGTCTTGCCGTGCACGTTCACGCCGAACTGCGCCTCGCCGATGCTGCCCTTCCAGTTGCCGGCCTTGACGTACTCAGCCAGTTCGACGATGCGGCGCGCACTGGCCAGGATCAGCGAAAAGATGGTGTCGGCGGTGGATTCGTTGAGCACGCCCGGCGTGTGCGCCAGCATCAGGCCGCGCTGCCGGAAGTAATCCAGGTCGAAGTTGTCCACGCCGACCGAGACGGTGGACGCGATCTTCAGCGCCGGCGCAGCGTCCAGCATCTCGTTGGTGATGGGCAGGCTGGCGCCGATGATGCCGTGGGCGCTCTTCAGGGATTCAAGAAAGGCGGCGCGGTTGCCGTCGTTGACGCGGTCGAAGAAGGTGACGTCGAATTCAGCTCGCAGTTGTTCGTTCAGATGCTCCGGCAATTTCTTGTACACCACCACGCGCTGTTTCATTCGTCTTCCTGTTCAATTGATCGTGTTTGAGATTGTCATGTGGCGGCCTCCAGCTCGGCGCGGGTGGGCAGGCCTTCCATGTCGCCCACGACCTGGATGGCAAAGGCGCCGATGCGGTTGCCGCGCATCACGGCCTGCTCGACCGGCAGGCCTTCCAGCATGCCGCTGATGACGCCGACCGCGAAGCCGTCGCCGGCGCCCACGGTGTCGACCACTTCCCTGACCTTGACGCCCGCCACCGTGCCTTCGCCCGCGGCGTTGCGCCAGTAAGCGCCTTGCGCGCCCAGCTTGATGACCACCATCGATACCCCGCGCTCCAGATAGAAGGCGGCGATATCGCGGGCTTCAGTGTACCCCGTCAGGATTTTTCCTTCAGACAGGCCCGGCAAGACCCAGTCCGCCTTGAAGGCCAGCTCGTTCAGTTTCTGCGCCATCGCCTGCTGTGACGGCCACAGCATCGGGCGCAGGTTGGGGTCGAAGGAGATGGTCTTGCCGCGCGCGCGCATGAAGTCCAGCGCGTGATGGGCGAAGGCCATGGTGCTCTCCGACAGGGCCGGCGCGATGCCGGTGGCGTGCAGGTGGCGCGCGTTGCCGAAGTAGCTTTCGTCGAAGTCGGCCACCGACAGGTGACTGGCGGCGGAACCCTTGCGGTAATACTCGATGGCGGGGTCGGCGCCGTCCACCGCCTTGGCCTTCAGCTGGATCGCGGTGCGAAACTCCATGTCGGTGATGACGCGGCTGACGTCCACGCCCTCCTGCGCCACGCGCTTGCTGATGAAGCGCCCGAACGAGTCGTTGCCCACGCGGCTGGCCCAGCCCACCTTCAATCCCAGCCGCGCCAGGCCGATGGCGACGTTGGTCTCGGCGCCGGCCAGCCGGCGCGTGTACTTTTCCACATCCTCGAAGGCGCCGACCTCGTCGGCCACCAGCAAGGCCAGCGCCTCGCCGTAGGTCGCCACATCCAGCTGCACGCTGCTCTCGCTCATGATCCTGTTTCCGTCAAACCGCGGCCAGCATCGCGACGTAGCGCCGCGTGACCTCTTCCAGGTCGCTGCCCACCAGCGGGAATTCAATGGCCCGCAAGATCCCCTTGGGGAAATGCGCGATCAGTTGCTGCCAGTCACTGTCCTGCGCCTGCAGCGGCACCGCTTTCAATTTGCCCTTGTCGTCGCGCACGCCCTTGCAGTGCACATAGCGGATGTAGGGCGCCAGGGTGCGCGCCGCCAGCTCGGGTTCGACGCCGTTCCAGCGCCAGTTGCCCATGTCGAAGGTCATGCCGAAGGCATAGCCGTTGCCGGTGCACAGCGACAGGAAGCTGACGATGGGCTCCAGCCGGCCGCCCTGCGGCGTCTGGTCGTTTTCCAGCAGCACCTCGACCGGCGCCTGCGACACGAAACGCAGCAGGCTCTGCAGGTCGCTGGCGGCGGAGAAATGTCCCAGCGACACCTTCAGGTAGCGGGCGCCGAGTTCCTCGCCCTCTTCCATGGCCAGCGCGATCTGTTCGCGGTCGAACTTGCCGTCCGCGCGGAACAGCTCGAACGGCGCCGAATAGACCGAATACAGCTTGTGCTGGTCCAGCAGCGCGCGCAGCGCCGGCAGGTCCTCGGGCCCGTCGAACAGCTCGCGCCGGATCTCGAAACCGGCCGCCCCGGCCGCCGCCACCACATGCACCAGGTCGGTGTGGCCGACGCGGCGCACCAGATCGGCGCCATAGGCGGAAGCGGCGACCAGGACCGGGCTCATTTGATCGAACCCGCGCCGATGAACTGCTTGGCCTCGGGCGTGCGCGGATCGGCGAAGAATTCCTCCGACGGACGCGCCTCCCACACCTTGCCCTGGTGCATGAACACGGTGAGGTCGGCCACGCGTCGCGCGAACTCCATCTCGTGCGTCACCAGCAGCATCGTCATGCCGCCGCGCGCCAGCTCCTCCATCACCTTCAGCACTTCGGCCGTGAGCTCCGGGTCCAGCGCCGAGGTCACCTCGTCGAACAGCATCACCTGCGGCTCCATGGCCAGCGAACGGGCGATCGCCACGCGCTGCTGCTGGCCGCCCGAGAGCTGCTCGGGATAGGCGTCGCGCTTGTGCTCCAGGCCGACCTGCTTGAGCACCTTGACGGCGGTCTCGCGGGTGGTCTCGGTGGCGATCTTCTTGACGATGCGCGGCGAGAGCATGATGTTCTCTTCCACCGTCAGGTGCGGGAACAGGTTGTAGTGCTGGAACACCATGCCCACATCCTTGCGCAGCTCGATCAGGTGCTCGTGCTTGTTGGTCAGCTTGTGGCCGGCCACGGTGATGCTGCCGCCGTCGATGGTCTCGAGCCCGTTGATGCAACGCAGCATGGTGCTCTTGCCCGAGCCCGAGCGACCGATGATCGCCACCACCTGGCCGCGCTCGACCGACAGCGAGATCCCGTTCAAGACCTGGTTGCTGCCGAAGCTCTTGGTGATGTTGTCAATCTCAACGATGGGCATGTAATTTCCTCTCTAAGGCGAAACTGAACCGCGACAGCGGATAACAGAATACGAAATAAATGGCGGCAACGATAGGGAACACCAGGAAAGGCTGGAACGTCGCGTTGCTGACCAGCTTGCCCGCCTGCGCCAGCTCGACCAGGCCGATGATGGAGGCGATCGAGGTGTTCTTGACGATCTGCACCAGGAAGCCCACGGTCGGCGGCAGCGAGATGCGCACCGCCTGCGGCAGGATCACGTAGCGCAGCTGTTGCCAGCGCGTCATGGCCAGCGCGGTCGAGGCCTCCCACTGCGGCACCGGCACCGCCTCGATGCATCCGCGCCAGATCTCGCCCAGGTAGGCGCTGGAATAGATGGTCATGGCGATGGTGGCCGCCACCATCGGCGGCAGCTTGTAGCCGAAGATCGCCAGCCCGTAGAACGACAGGAACAGGATGATCAGCACCGGCGTGCCCTGGATGATCTGGATATACACCGCCGACAGCAAGCGCAACGCCTGGATGTGCGAGGTGCGCATCAGCGCCACGATGAAGCCGGCGATGCCGCCGCCGACGAAGGCCAGCGCCGACAGCAGCAGCGTCCACTGCGCCGCCTCCAGCAGGAAGATGAAGTTATCGATGGAAAATTCAGCGAGCATTACATCCTCCTAGGACGGGCGACGCCCAGACGGCGGCGACGCTTGAACACGACCAGGCCGATCAGCCAGAACGCCAGGCGGAACAGCAGCGCCAGCGCGATATAGAGAAACATCACCACCAGGTAGATCTCGAAGCTGCGGAAAGTCTCCGCATCCAGCAGGTTGGCAGTGGCGGTCAGCTCCTCGGCCGAGATCGCCGAGACGATGCTGGAGGCCAGCATCATCAGCGTGAACTGGCTGGCCAGCGCCGGGTAGACCTTCTCCAGCGCGGGCGTGAGCACCACGTGGCGGATCACCTGGCCGCGCGTCATGGCCAGCGCCTGCGCCGCCTCGATCTGCGAGGGATGGATGGCCATCATGCCGGCGCGCACGATCTCGGTGGAATAGGCGCCGAGGTTGACCGTCATCGCCACCAGCGCGGCGATGTTGGCGTCGACCTGCACCCCGATGGAGGGCAGGCCGAAGAAAATGATGAACAGCTGGACCAGGAACGGCGTGCTGCGGATCAGCTCCACATAGGACGTCACCGCGAAGCGGGCCGGCGCGCTGCCGTGAATGCTCACGATCGCCCCGAATATCCCCACCGCCAAACCGCAGATCATCGACAGCGCGGAGAGCCGGATGGTGAGCAGCGCCCCCATCAGCAACTGGTCGAGATGCTGGAAGATGAACGCGAACTGAAAGTCATAGTGCATCGAAAACTCCTCCCGACACCCGGTAACCCGGGGTCACAAATCCGATGCATGCGCTGGATCACGCAGCACCGGTTTGCTTGATTCTTCAATGCCGAATAATCACATCGGCCAATTGCATCAAACTTGCCTTAGGTCCGTAGCGAGAGGCTGTCAGCGCGGCGCAGAGAAGCGCAGGCGCCGGAATGTACTTCAGTACATGAGGATGTCGAGCATCGCATGCGCCGCGCTGACAGCCTCGCCGTAGGACATAAGGCAAGTTTTAGAACACCGGCAGGTTCGGCAGCGGACCGGCCCACTTGCGCGAGATCGCGTCCAGCTCGCCGTTCAGCTTCACGTAGTAGATGAAGTTGTTCAGCCATTGCTGCAGCTCGTAGGAGCCCTTGCGCACGGTCATCGAGTTCGGTTGCACCGAGTACGGGAACTTGACTTCGATCTTGCCCTGGCCGCGGGTCTTCACGATTTCGGTCGCCATGGTGTTGGGGATCGAGATCGCGTCGACCTGGTTGGACAGCAGCGCCTGGGTCACGGTGGAGTCATCCTCGAAGCGCACCAGCGTGGTTCCCGGAGGCGCCAGGCGCGTCAGCGCGGTGTCGTTGGTGGAACCGCGCGAGACGCCGACTTTCTTCTTCACCAGGTCGTCGAGCTTCTTGTAGTTGCTGCCGACCGGGCCGACGATGGACAGCTCGAAGCCGCTGTAGGGGATGGTGAACAGCACGGCCTTGGCACGCTCGGGCGTCGGCGCCAGCGTCGCGGCCAGCATGTCGACCTTGCCGGACTCCAGCGCCGGGATGCGGGCCGGCGGCACCAGCGGAACGATTTCCACCGGCAGGCCCAGGTACTTGCCGATCAGGTTGGCCACGTCGACGTCGTAGCCGATGGGCACGCCCTTGGCATCGACGCTGCCGAACGGCGGCGTGCCGCTGACCACGCCGATGGTGATCTTGCCCTTCTTGGTCAGCTCGGCGATGCTCTGCGCGCTGGCGCTGGCGGCGCCTGCGACCGCGCAGGTCGCGGCCAGGGTCAGCGCGATGAATTTGGTGCTGAAAAGCTTCTTGATGCTCATCCTAGTCTCCTGAAAGTACGCCGTGGATCACGGCGAAATGTGCCGTGATCCACGGCAGTCCGTGTGGCTCCAAACCCGGTCGGGTTCTTGCGCCCCTCTTTGCTGCTACGCCTGATATGCCTCAGGTCTGTCTGCCGCCGATGAAGGCCGGCCCTTGCTTGCAAATCCTGCGGGCGACGACTGCGCCCTTCCGTCCTGTTCTAAGGTCTGACCAGTCGGGCGCAATGGCGCCGCGTTCTGAACTACCCTCCCCTGCAAATCACTGGTACCGGTTCCAGCCGGTCGCCTTAGACCTCGCTACGCGGCGATGCCAGGCGCCGTCGCCGCGGCCGCCTTGCGCATCTTCTGCGCCACCCGGCTGCTCAAGGCCATGTCCCCGCTGCCGGCGACGCTCACGCTCGATCCGCGGCTGATCAGCCTGCCGTCCAGGAGGATCTCCATGCGCACCGAGCGTTCACCGTTGATGCGCACCAGCAGGCGTTCGATCGCGGTGAAGCCGATTTCATAGGTCGGCTGCTCGATGGTGCTGATGCCGCTGCCCACCAGCGGCGACCACGACAGCTCGTCGAAGCACAGCAGGCCGACGTCGTCGGGAAACCCCAGCTTCATGCTTTGCAGCGCCAGCGCGATCTGCAGCGACACCATGCCGTTGCCGGCCAGGATGGCGACGCGCCCGCCGCTGCCGCTGCGCCGTTCGAAGAATTCGCGCAACACGGTCGCGGTGTGGCCGGGCTGGTCGATATGCACTTCCAGCGTCTCGCCGTGGCAGTCAGACCGCTCGGACATCGCCTGCAGGAAACCGGCCTGCCGCCCCTGGCGGGAACTCACGCCGTACAGCGGCTGCACCACCAGCGCGATATCGGTATAGCCCTGCGCCAGCAGGTGGCGCGTGGCCAGCTGCGCGGCCTTGACGTTGTCCAGCCCGACCAGGTCGAAGTCGCAGCCCTCGATGCGACGGTCCAGCAGCACCACCGGGAAGGCCGCCTGCCCCAGCTCCTTTAACGGCGTCACATTGCGCCCCTGGGTATTGAACAGCAGGCCCTCGACGCTGTAGGAATGTAGCGCCGCCAGCGACTGCTTCTCGCGCTCCTCGTCGTTGCCGGTATTGCACAGCATCAGCGTGTAACCGTACTTCTGGCAGGCCGCTTCCGCGCCGTGCAGCACCGCCACCGAATAGGGATTCAGGATGTCGGCCACCAGCATGCCGATCAGCCGGGTGCGCCCGCCCTTCAGTCCGCGCGCCATCTGGCTTGGCTGGTAACCCAGGCGCGCGATGGTCTTGCCGATCTGGTCGCGCAGGCGCACCGACAGCGCGTCGAATTCGCCGCCGAGGTAACGCGATACGCTGGTTTTCGACACCCCGGCCTCACGCGCGACCTGCGCGATCGTGACCCGGTCGGTGCCGGTCTTTGTGTTTTGTCTCACTGTTGCCCGCCAAATCTGTTGATCGCGTCGCGATCGTTGTCAGTCGATTTGTGCTTCTCGGGTTCCGGGCTGCTCATTTATTGAATCTTTTGGAACCGGTTCCAAGATAGCAGCGCAAAAAATGTTTGGCAAACGCTTTCAGATGAAAAATTTGAGGCGCTTGGATGAAGTTGAGCGGATAGTGACGGAATGCAATATGAAATGCGAGCAAGTACCCGCAGGCCGACCTTCTCATCGCATGCGACAACAGGCCGGCGACACCGCTGGGAGATGCGCCGGCCTTGGCCAGAAAAAGAAAAAGCCGCCCGAAGGCGGCTGGTGGATCGATGCGCGAGGTCCGCTGCGGGCCGCGCTCACACGGCCTGCTGCTGCATATGCTTGTGCACGGCTTCCAGCACGATGGGATCCAGGCCCTCGCCTTGCGTGCGATCGATATAGTCAAGGAAGGCCTTGCGCATGCGCGGCTCCCAGAAACGCTTGAGATGCGATGCCAGATCGGCCACGGCCTGCTCGCGGTCGGGCATGGTGGAGAAAAAAGAGCCGATCTGGTTGGCCATCTTGATCAGGTGTTCGGTGTTCATGTGTCGTCCTCCTGCAAATGTTGTTATATCGCTGCCCCAGCCTGCACTTCAGCGCAGCCGGTGCGGCCTGGCATAGACCACATGCCCCTGTTTGCGCACAAAACCGAGCAGCGTCACATCGGTCTCTTCGGCCAGCCGGATCGCCAGCGCGGTCGGCGCCGAGATGGCGGCGATGAAGCCGATGCCTACCGTGGCCGCTTTCTGCACCATCTCGTAGCTGGCGCGGCTGGTGATGATGGCCGCGCCTTGCGAGAAATCGGCGCCGTCTTCGGCCAGCGCGCCGATCAGCTTGTCCAGCGCGTTGTGGCGGCCGACGTCCTCGCGCACCAGGGCGATCCTGCCGTCGGCGCCCAGCCAGGCGGCGGCGTGGGTGGCGCCGGTGATCTGCTGCAATTGCTGGCCGCCCTGCATGTCTTCCAGCGCGGCGTGGATCTGGTCGATGCTGAAGCGTGCGCCGCCGGCGGCCACCGCTTTGGGATGGCGCACCGCCTGCTCCAGCGTCTCGGCGCCGCACAGGCCGCAGCCGGTGCGACCGGTCAGGTTGCGGCGCTTCTCCTTCAATGCCACGAAACGCTCGGTGGCGATGCGCATCTGCACCTGCACGCCCTCGCAACCGGGGACGATCTCGCATTCATACAACTCGCCCGGCTCGGCCACGATGCCCTCGGTGAGCGAGAAGCCCAGCGCGAAGTCCTCCAGGTCGGCCGGCGTGGCCATCATCACGGCGTGCGAGATGCCGTTGTATTCCAATGCGATGGGCACTTCCTCGGCCACCACGTCGTCCACCGTCTCGCGACGGCCGTCGCGCCAGCGGTCCACGCTCACGCGGGCTGAAGTTGCATATTCGCCGGTGGCTTCATCGACGTTGGGGGATGGGGGGATGCGTGCGTTCATGCTTTCCTGCGGTTCATTGTGTAACGGTATGACGATGCTGCGTGCTACGGAGAAATCACGTTAATGCCTCCACCGCCGTGTCGTTCCGGCGCAGGCCGGAACCCAGTGACGTGCGGGGTGCATCCACGGCCGTTTAACGTCGCTGGATCCCGGCTTTCGCCGGGATGACGGTTTATATTTCGACGGCAACCGGGCGGATCGTCGTGACACCGCGCCGGCCACCCATCACTTCGTCACCAACGGCTCCGCCGCCTTCTCACCCTTCAGCAGGTCAAGCTGCTCGCGGTTGAAGCGCTGGTAGTGCTGCTGCCATTGCGACGGCTGCACGACGGGCTGCGGCAGCACCTGCACCGCCGTCACCTTGTACTCGGGGCAGTTGGTGGCCCAGTCCGAGTTGTCGGTGGTGATCACGTTGGCGCCCGATTCCGGGAAGTGGAAAGTGGTGTACACCACGCCCGGCTGCACCTTCTCCGTCACGGTCGCACGCAGCACGGTCTGGCCGGCGCGCGATTCGATGCCGACCCAGTCGCCCTCGCGGATGCCGCGGTCCTCGGCGTCGTGCGGGTGAATTTCCAGCACGTCCTCGCTGTGCCACTGCGAGTTCTCGGTGCGGCGCGTCTGGGCGCCGACGTTGTACTGCGACAGGATGCGGCCGGTGGTCAGGATCAGCGGGTAGCGCTGCGTCACCTTCTCGTCGGTGGCGAAGTATTGCGTGTTGAGGAACTTGCCCTTGCCGCGGATGAAGCTGCCGATGTGCATGATGGGCGTGCCCTCGGGCGCGGCGTCGTTGCACGGCCACTGGATGCTGCCCAGCTTCTCCAGCTTGGCATAGTTGACGCCGTGGAAACTCGGCGTCAGCGCGGCGATCTCGTCCATGATTTCAGAGGGATGATTGTACGGCATCGGGTAGCCCAGCGCTTCGGCCAGGGCCACCGTGACTTCCCAGTCGGACTTGCCGGCCTTGGGCGGCATCACCTTGCGCACGCGCGAGATGCGGCGCTCGGCGTTGGTGAAGGTGCCGTCCTTTTCCAGGAACGAGGAGCCGGGCAGGAACACGTGGGCGTACTTGGCGGTTTCGTTCAGGAACAGGTCCTGCACCACGATGCATTCCATCGCCTGCAGGGCGGCCGCCACGTGCTGGGTGTTGGGGTCGGACTGCACGATGTCCTCGCCCTCGCAGTACAGGCCCTTGAAGCTGCCGTCCAGCGCGGCGTCGAACATGTTGGGAATGCGCAGGCCCGGCTCCGGGTTCAGCGTCACGCCCCAGGCCTGCTCGAACTGGCCGCGCACGGTGGAGTCCGAGATATGGCGATAGCCCGGCAGCTCGTGCGGGAAGGAACCCATGTCGCACGAGCCCTGCACGTTGTTCTGGCCGCGCAGCGGGTTCACGCCCACGCCTTCGCGGCCGACGTTGCCGGTGCACATGGCCAGGTTGGCGATGCCGATCACGGTGGTGGAACCCTGCGCGTGTTCGGTCACGCCCAGGCCGTAGTAGATGGCGGCGTTGCCGCCGGTGGCGAACAGCCGCGCGGCGCCGCGGATCTGCTCGGCCGGCACGCCGGTGACTTCGGCCATGGCCTCGGGCGAATTGTCCGGCCGCAGCACGAACTCCTTCCAGTCGTTGTAGGACTTCACGTCGCAGCGCTCGAGGATGTAGTCCTCCTTCTGCAAGCCTTCGGACAGCACCACATGCGCCAGCGCGGTGATGATGGCGACGTTGGTGCCGGGGCGCAGCTTCAGGTGGTAGTCGGCCTGCACGTGCGGCGACTTGACCATCTCGGTGCTGCGCGGGTCGATCACGATCAGCCTGGCGCCCTGGCGCACGCGGCGCTTGATCTGCGACGCGAACACCGGGTGGCCGGAGGCCGGATTGGCGCCCATGATCAGGATCACGTCGGACTTCATCACCGAGTCGAAGGTCTGGGTGCCGGCCGACTCGCCCAGCGTCTGCTTCAGGCCGTAGCCGGTGGGCGAATGACACACGCGCGCGCAGGTGTCGACGTTGTTGTTGCCGAAGGCGGCGCGCACCAGTTTCTGCACCAGGTAAGTCTCCTCGTTGGTGCAGCGCGAGGAGGTGATGCCGCCGATGGAATCCTTGCCATGCTTGGCCTGGATGCGGCGGAACTCGCTGGCCGCATAGGACAGCGCCTCGTCCCACGACACCTCGCGCCACGGATCGTTGATGCTCTTGCGGATCATCGGGTTGAGGATGCGGTCCTTGTGCGTCGCATAACCCCAGGCGAAACGCCCCTTCACGCAGGAGTGGCCGTGGTTGGCCTTGCCGTCCTTGTACGGCACCATGCGCACCACCTCGTTGCCCTTCATCTCGGCCTTGAACGAGCAGCCCACGCCGCAATAGGCGCAGGTGGTGACCGCGCTGTGCTCGGCCTGGCCCATCATGATCACGGTCTTCTCGGTCAGCGTCGCGGTCGGGCAGGCCTCCACGCAGGCGCCGCAGGACACGCACTCGGATTCCATGAAGCTGTCCATCTGGCCGGCCGAGACGCGCGACTCGAAGCCGCGGCCGTTGATGGTCAGCGCGAAGGTGCCCTGGGTCTCCTCGCAGGCGCGCACGCAGCGGTTGCAGACGATGCACTTGGATGGGTCATAGGTGAAGTAGGGATTGGACTCGTCCTTCTTCAGCTCCAGGTGGTTCTCGCCCTCGTAGCCGTAGCGCACTTCGCGCAGGCCGACGGCGCCGGCCATGTCCTGCAGTTCGCAGTTGCCGTTGGTCGGGCAGGTCAGGCAGTCCAGCGGGTGGTCGGAGATGTAGAGCTCCATCACGCCGCGGCGGATCTCGGCCAGCTTGGGCGTCTGCGTGCTGACCTTCATGCCCGGCTCGCAGGGCGTGGTGCAGGAGGCCGGGTAGCCTTTCATCTTGCGGCCGTCCTTCTCGATCTCCACCAGGCACAGGCGGCAGGAGCCGAAGGGTTCCAGGCTGTCGGTGGCGCACAGCTTGGGCACGTTGATGCCTGCCTCGACCGAGGCGCGCATGACCGAGGTGCCGGCCGGCACCGTGACGGCGACGCCGTCGATCTCCAGCGTGACTTCCTGTTCCGCGACGCGCGCCGGAGTGCCGTAGTCGGTTTCATTGAGCTGATTCATGATGCAAACCTCCGCAATACGATGAACTTGAGTGGGGATCAGGCAGCCTTCTCATTGGGCGTGCCGAAGTCTTCCGGGAAATGGTTCAGCGCCGACAGCACCGGGAACGGCGTCATGCCGCCCATGGCGCACAGCGAGCCGTTGACCATCGTGTCGCACAGGCTGCGCAGCAGGTGGATCTGCTGCGGCCGCTCGTGGTTGGCGACGATCTTGTCGATCACCTCCACGCCGCGGGTGGAGCCGATGCGGCACGGCGTGCACTTGCCGCAGGATTCGACCGCGCAAAACTCCATCGCGTAGCGCGCCTGCTTGGCCATGTCCACCGTGTCGTCGAACACCACCAGGCCGCCGTGACCGATCATCGCGCCGATGGCGGCGAAGGCCTCGTAGTCCAGCGGCGTGTCGAACTGGCTCTGCGGCATGTAGGCGCCCAGCGGGCCGCCCATCTGCACGGTGCGGATCGGCCGGCCGCTGTCGGTGCCGCCGCCGAAATCCTCCAGCAGCTCGCGCAATGTCAGGCCGAAGGCCTTTTCCACCAGCCCGCCGCGCTTGATGTTGCCGGCCAGCTGGAACGGCAGCGTTCCCATCGAACGACCGACGCCGTAATTCTTGTAGAAGTCGGCGCCGCGCGCCAGGATGATGGGCACCGAGGCCAGCGAGATCAGGTTGTTGATCACGGTCGGCTTGCCGAACAAACCCTCCAGCGCCGGCAGCGGCGGCTTGGCGCGCACCACGCCGCGCTTGCCCTCGATGCTCTCCAGCATGGCGGTCTCTTCGCCGCAGATGTAGGCGCCGGCGCCCTTGCGCACTTCCAGCCGGAAGCGCTTGCCGGAGCCCAGGATGTTGTCGCCGAGGTAGCCCCTGCCAGCGGCGATGGCGATGGCCTCGTTGAGCGTGGCGATGGCGTGCGGATATTCCGAGCGCACGTAGATGTAGCCTTCGGTGGCGCCCACCGCGACGGCGGCGATCGTCATGCCCTCGATCAGCATGAAGGGGTCGTCTTCCATCACCATGCGGTCGGAGAAGGTGCCGGAGTCGCCCTCGTCGGCGTTGCACACCACGTACTTCTGCGCCGCCTTGGCGCCGGCCACGGTCTTCCACTTGATGCCGGTGGGGAAAGCCGCGCCGCCGCGGCCGCGCAGGCCTGAGTCCAGCACCTGCTGCACCACGCCTTCGGGCGTCAAGGCCAGCGCGTTCTTCAGGCCCACATAACCTTCATGGGCCAGGTAGTCGTCCAGCGACAACGGATCGGTGACGCCGACGCGGGCGAAGGTCAGGCGCTCCTGCTTCTTCAGGTAGGCGATCTCCTCGGTCGGGCCCTGCGCCAGCGCATGCGCGCCGCCGCCCAGGAAACCGGCATCGAACAGGCCGGGCACGTCGCCCGCGTCGACCGGGCCGTAGGCGACGCGGCCGGCGCCGGTGGCCACTTCCACCAGCGGCTCCAGCCAGAACATGCCGCGCGAGCCGTTGCGCACCAGCTCGACCTTCAGGCCGCGCCTGCCGGCCTCGGCGGCGATGGCCGCGGCCACCTCATTGGCGCCCAGCGCCAGCGCGGTGGAGTCGCGCGGGACATAGACCGTGATCGCGTCGGCGCTCATGATGCCTCCCGCTTGGCCTGCACCAGCCGCTGGAATTTGTCGGCGCCGACGCGCGCGTGCAGCTCGTCGTCGATCGTGAGGTTGGGGCCGCAGGCGCACTGGCCGAGGCAATACACCGGCTCCAGCGTGAACATGCCGTCCGCCGTGGACTCGTGGAAACCGCAGCCCAGCACGTTCTGCGCATGCTCGGCCAGCGCCTCGGAACCGCGCGCCTGGCAGGCCTCGGCCCGGCATACCTGCACCACGTGCTTGCCCGGCGGCTGCTGGCGGAAGAAGTGGTAGAAGGAAATCACGCCATGCACCTCGGCGCGCGAGACGTTGAGCTCGCCTGCGATCATGGGCACGGCGTCGGCCGGAATGTAGCCGACCTTCTCCTGTATCCCGTGCAGGATGGGCAGCATGGCGCCGGCCATCCCCTTGCGTTCGGCGATGATGCCGCGCACCGCCGCCACGTCGAAAATCTGTTGCCTGTTCATTGAAGTCTCCTGCCTTGCGATGGTGCGGCCGTCGTCCCTGGGGATCTTGTTGCCGGCCGCGAATTTCAAATGAAACCGGGTAGGGGCAGGCCTGCTATGGGCCGGCCCGCTCGAACGAAGTGAGGTAAAGAAGGGAGAGGAACGCCGCGGCCGGCGCGACAAGGCGCGGCGCCGGGATACGCGGCGCGGGCAAAAGCGATGCCCGGGAACCATGAGAGATGGCCCTGCGCATGGATACAGCTGGTCTCCGTTGTTGCATGTTCTCCCTGCCTTTGCGGGTTGGTACAGAACACTGCGGATACGGCCCCTGCACATACCGGACATGCCGGCGCCGTTCCCTGTTTTTTGATAGTCGCTGACACAACCCGCCTGCGGATGCGCTCCCCTTGCGGGTTGTGTCAGCGGCTTTCGCCGCTTGCCGGCCCTCTTGCGGGGGCCGGCGGTATTGCCTGCGTCAGGTTCCGATCAACGGAACAGCACTGCCGACTTCTGCAGCACCAGGGTGATGCCCCAGATCAGCGGGATGCCCACTGCCGCCCATGCCAGGCCGATCACCAGCGGGTTGCCGCCGGAACCGATCTTGGACATGTCGTCCGAGGACGCGGTGGCGGCCGCTTCGGCAGCCGACTTCTCGTGCGCCAGCTTCTTCTCGGCAGCCAGTTCTTCCGGCGTCATGAAGTGCTTGGCGGCGACCGGGCGGATCAGCAGGTTGCAGATCAGGCCCAGCACCAGCATGCCGGCCAGGATGTACATCGTGGTGTTGTAGACCTGGTCCTTGGGCATGCCCAGCGACAGCTGGTACTCACGCATGTAGTTCACCACCACCGGGCCCAGGATGCCGGCGGTCGCCCACGCGGTCAGCAGGCGGCCGTGGATGGCGCCCACCATCTGGGTGCCGAACAGGTCGGCCAGGTAAGCCGGCACGGTGGCGAAACCGCCGCCGTACATCGACAGGATGATGCAGACCGCGCCGACGAACAGCGCGATGCTGTGGCCCTTGGCCGACCACGGCAGGCTGACGTACAGCACGAAGCCCAGCACGAAGAAGATCGCGTAGGTCATCTTGCGGCCGAAGAAGTCCGAGCACGAGGCCCAGGCGAAGCGACCGCCGATGTTGAACAGGCTGATCAGGCCGGTGAAGCCTGCCGCCAGCGCGGCGATGGCGGCCTTCTGCTCGACCGACAGGTCGTTGAAGCCGACATTGACGCCCAGCAGGTGACCGCCGAACACTTCCTGCAGCATCGGCGAGGCGATGCCGATGACGCCGATACCGGCCGACACGTTCAGGCACAGCACCAGCCACACCAGCCAGAACTGGGGAATGCCCCAGACCTTGGAGACGTGCACGTGGTTCTGGGTGATCATGGTGCCGCTGCCGGCAGCGGGAACCGGCGGGGTCCAGCCGGCCGGCTTCCAGCCCGAAGGCGGAACGCGGTAGCCGAAGGCGCCGGCCATCATGAACACGAAGTAGATGATCGCCATGACGACGAAGGTTTCCCACACGCCCACCGAGGTCGGGGAGGCGAACTTCTTCATCAGCGCATCGGCCAGCGGGGTGCCGACCAGCGCGCCGCCGCCGAAGCCCATGATGGCCATGCCGGTCGCCATGCCGCGGCGGTCCGGGAACCACTTGATCAGGGTCGAGACGGGCGAGATGTAGCCCAGGCCCAGGCCTACGCCGCCGATGACGCCGGAGCCGACCCACATCAGCCACAGCTGGTGGGTCTTGACGCCCAACGCCGAGATCAGCAGGCCGCCGCACCAGCACACGGCTGCCACGACACCGGCCTTGCGGGGACCGGCGTGTTCCAGCCAGCCGCCCCAGATCGCCGCCGAGATGCCCAGCAGCACGAAGAACATCGTGTACATCCAGCCCAGCATGGAAATCTTCCAGTCACAGGCGGACGAGAAGATCTGCGCGAAGAAGCCGACATCGGCGCCGCAGGCGATGGGCGCGGTCACGCCCAGCGCCTTGGACAGCGGCAGCCAGAACACGGAAAAGCCGTAGGCCATGCCGATACAAAGGTGAATTGCAAGTGCGGCCGGCGGCACCAACCAGCGGTTGAAGCCCGGCTTGGCAACCGTATGTTCCTTGTTCAGGAAATCGAAAGCCATTATTCCTCCGAATATTTATGTAGAGATTGATGTGGTGGATCTGAGGAGGGAATCCGCGGCAAAGCCGGTAGGGGCGGTTCGTGGGCCGGCCCATCTTTGCGACGATGTCCCTCTCTTGTTTATATATGTACAACACTGCATATATTTTTTATCATTTATGCAGGCTGACGCGAAATTATCACCTAAAAACGGCCCGCTCAATATGCTATCTTTTACATAAATGTATAAAGTCCACATCAAACCGCACTGGGAGATCGCCTACGACAACGAGGCGGCGCTGGATACGGCCAACCTGCTCACGCTGCTGACCGCGATCCAGCAAAGCGGCTCCATTGCCCAGGCCTCGCAACAGATCCGCTACTCCTACCGCCATGCCTGGGGCCTGCTGCGCGACGCCGAGCGGATTTTCGGCAACAGCCTGATCGACAGCGGCCGCGGACGCGGCACCACCCTCACCGATTTCGCCAACAAGCTGCTGTGGGCCGACCGCCTGGTGGCGGCGCGCCTGTCGCCCACGCTGGACAGCCTGGCGTCGGAGCTGGAGATCGAGCTGGGCAAGACGGTGGAAGGCAAATCCGAGACGGTGCGCCTGAACGCCAGCCACGGCTTTGCCGTGGCGGCCCTGCTGGGCAAGATCAACGAGGCCCGGCTGCCGGTGGAGGTGCGCTATCGCCACAGCACCGACGCGGTGGCCGCGCTGTCGCGCCAGGAGTGCGACCTGGCGGGCTTCCACGTGCCGCTGGGCGAGTTCGAGAAGCCGGCCATCGCCACCTACGCCAAATGGCTCAACAAGCGCAGCGACTGCCTGATCCACCTCGCGGTGCGGGCGCAGGGCCTGTTCGTGGAGCCGGGCAATCCGAAGAACGTGCAGTCGCTGGCCGACCTGACCCGCCCCGACCTGCGCTTCGTCAACCGCGAGGCCGGCTCGGGCACGCGCATGCTGCTGGAGCTGATGCTGTCCGGCCAGGGCATCGCGCACAAGAAGATCAACGGCTTTGAAAACACCGAGTTCACCCACTCGGCGGTGGCGGCTTTCATCGCCAGCGGCATGGCCGATGTGGGCTTCGGCGTGCAGACGGCGTCCCAGCGCTTCGGCCTGGAATTCATCCCGCTGGTGCGCGAGCGCTATTTCTTCGCGCTGCCGGCCGCCTCGCTGCACGACCCGCTGATCCGCGCGGTGATCGACATCCTGCAATCCGAATCCTTCCGCACCGCCGTCAACGGCCTGGCCGGCTACGACGCCACCGACACCGGCAAGATCCAGACGCTCAAGGAAGCCTTCGGCTGAAATGAAAACGGCGCGGCCCCAGGTCCGCGCCGCCTCCCCTCCTGCTTCTCCCCAGCGACTTACCAGCCGTACTTCATGGTCAGGTAGACGCTGCGGCCGTCGCCGTAATAGCAGCCTGCCGCAGAGAGGCACGCGGCGACATAGGTCTTGTTGAAGATGTTGGAGGCGTTGAGCGACATCCGCAATCCCTTCAGCTGCGCATTGGTCTTGCCGAAGTCGTAGCGCAGCGCGGCGTCGAACAGGGTGACGCCTGGCATGTGGTAGAGGTTGGTGTTGTCGCCGTAGCTCTCGCCCAGGTAGCGCGCGCCGAAGCCCCCGCCCAGTCCGGCCAGCGCGGCATCCTGCACCGTATAGTCGAGCCAGGCGCTGGCCTGGTTGCGCGGCACGAAGGCCAGCCGGTTGCCGGTGGTGTTGACGCCGCTGCCGTTGGCGTTGGCCCGGGTGATCTTGCTGTCGGTGTAGGCGTACGAGGCGATCAGGTCCAGGCCCTTGTCCAGCTCCACCTTGCCCTCCAGCTCCAGCCCGCGCACGCGCACTTCGCCGGTCTGTTCGTTGAAGCTGGTATTGAGCGGATCGGGCGTGGTCACGTTCTGCTGCGTCATCTCATAGGCCGACAGCGTGACCATGGTGCGCGAACCGTCCGGCTGGTATTTCACGCCCGCTTCGGTCTGCTTGCCCTTGGTCGGCTTGAACACTTCCAGCGTACGGCTGGTGCCCACCGTCGGCTGGAACGAGGTCGAATAGCTGACGTAAGGCGTGATGCCGTTGTCGAAACTGTAGAGCAGGCCGAGGCGGCCGGTGAAGGCGCTGTCGCGCTGGCTGACCGAGCTGCGCGCGGTCGTCGTGGCGGTGCGGGTGCCGGTATCGGCCCAGTCGTAGCGGCCGCCGGCCACCAGCGTCCAGCGCTCCAGGCGGATCTGGTCCTGCAGGTAGATGCCGAACTGGTCGCGATCCTGTTCGATGCGCGTGGCCACCGGCGGCACGGCGCCGCTGTAGCTGCCGTAGACCGGCGCGTAGGCGTTGAACAGCGTGCCCAGGATGCTCAGGCTGCTTTCTTCGTAGTGACTGCGCTCGGACGAATAATCCGCGCCCAGCAGCACCGTATGGCGCGTCGCGCCCAGATCCAGCTTGCCCTGGAGCTGGTTGTCGATGGTCCACATGCGCGAGGTTTCCGGGAACGCCCAGGCGTAGCGCGCCAGCGTCGCCGGGTTGCACGCGGCGCTCAGGCAGGCCGCCTGGATGCGCCGGGTATCGGCCCTGACCTCGCCGAAGCGCAGGTTCTGGCGCACGCTCCAGCTGTCGTTGAAGCGGTGCTCGAATTCATAGCCGAGGAAATACTGCTCGTTGGTGAAACGGTCGAAATTCGGCTCGCCGGCGAAGGTGCTGCGCGACAGCGCCGGGTAGACGCTGGTGTAGAGCGTGCCGTTGGCCGTCAGCACGGGCGCCCCGCCGCCGCCCTTCGAGTCGATCTTCTGGTATTGCGCCAGCAGCGTCAGCTGGGTGGCGGCGTCCGGCCGCCAGGTCAGCGAGGGCGCGAAGTAGGTCTTCTCTTCGCTCACATAGTCGTAGGCGGTGTCGCTCTTGCGCGCCAGGCCGACCAGGCGATAGCTGAGTTCGCCCTGCTCGTCGATCTGCCCGCCCAGGTCAATGCCCAGCTGCTTGCGGTTGTTGTTGCCGTATTGCAGCTCGACCTCGCGCACGGTCTCGGTGGTGGGACGCTTGCTGACCATGTTGACCAGCCCGCCCGGCGCCGCCTGTCCGTACAGCAGCGACGCCGGCCCCTTCAGCACCTCGATGCGCTCCAGCCCGAACGGCTCGATGCGCGGCTGCGAATAGCCGCGCGAGCCGAACGGCAGGCGCAGCCCGTCCAGGTAGCGTCCCGGCACGAAGCCGCGCACCGTCAGCCAGTCGTAGCGCAAGTCGGTATTGCCGTATTGCATGACCACGCCGGGCGTATAGCGCAGGCCCTCGGCGATGCTCTCCACGCCTTGCGCATCGAGCTGGTCGCGCGTGATCACCGAGATCGACTGCGGCGTTTCCTTCAGCGAGGTATCGGTCTTGGTGCCGACGCGGCTGACGCGCGCCACGTTGCCCGTCACCGGCGTCAGGGCGGTCTCGGCTTCAGCCCGCTCCTTCACCACCACGGTGGGCAGCGGCTGCGCCGCGCCCGGCGTCGATTGCGCCGCGGCGACGGCGCGCACCGCGTAGTCGCCGGCGGCCAGGCGCACCGCCCCCATGCCGCTGCCCGCCAGCAAGGCGGCCAGGCCGGCATCGACGGTGTAGCTGCCGTTCAGTCCCGCGCTTTGCAGGCCGCGCAGGCTGGCGCCGTCGTAGGTCAGCGTGATGCGGGCTTCGCGGGCGAAGCGGTCCAGCGCGGCATCCAAGGGACCCGAGGGAATGCGGTAGGCGTGTGCGGCGACGCTGCCGGCGGCGGCCTGCGCCCGGGCCGGCGATGCCGCCGGCAGGCCGAACGCCAGCACCAGCAAGGCGCCCGCAACGGCGTGCGAGAGCGGGCGAAGGACGGGAGCGGCGGTCGCCGCGGACGGGGTGGTTCGGGTAGGCATGTGATTTGAGTGGGGCATGGGGTCAGGTTGATAGGAGCTTCAACTTGTATGCCGCAGCAAATCGCCAATCCCCTCACTTATTTCGGATTATTTTCAAGGCCGGGCGGAAAGCCCCGCCCGCCATGCGGTTGCCGCCAACGTCACTGCGGCCTGCGCGGGATGATCGTGACCCACCAGCGCGTGCGATAGAGCGCTGCGACCGGCTGCGTGGCCAGCAGCACTTCCAGCGTGCGGTCGGTATCGGCCAGCTGGAAGATGCCCGACACCGGCAGGTCCGCCACCGCCGGGTCGCAGCGCAGCAGCCCGGGGCGATAGCGCGACAGCTCGGCCAGGAAGCGATCCATGCGCATCTCGCGCGCGGCAATCAGGCCTTCGGTCCAGGCGCCGGGATCAAACTCGGCGACGTCGGCGCGCCAGACCGCCGCGCGCGTCATGTAGTAGCTGTCGCCGGCCTGCGCCAGCACCGGCGCCGACGCCCCGCCGGCGCTCTCCAGTTCGACCGCGTGCTCCAGCACCGTCAGGCGGGTGCGCTCATCCTCCTTGCGCACCAGGAAGCGCGTGCCCATGGCCAGCATCGTGCCGTCGGAGGTGCCGGCGACGAACGGCCGATGCTGCGGCGACGCCTCGTCGCGCCCGGTGGTGATCATCACTTCGCCGCGGCGCACTTCGACCAGGCGCCGGCCGGCCTCGTAACGCACATTGACCGAGGTGCCGGTATTGAGCAGCAGCTCGGTGCCGTCGTCCAGCCGCACCTGCCGGCGCTGGCCCACGCCGGTGCTGTAGTCGGCCAGCGCCTGCTGCATCCAGGCGCTGTCGCGGCCGGCATAGGCGGTGGCGCCGACGGCCGCGCCGGCCAGCAGCAACTTGAGCGCATTGCGCCGCCCCTTGCGCGCGGACGCCTCGCCGGCGCGCGCAGCCAGCACCTGGCCGGCCAGCGTCGGCGGCACGTTCGCCAGCGCCTGCTGCATGGACGCGATGCGCTGCCACGCCGCCTCATGCCGGGCGTCGGCGCTGCGCCACGCCTGGCACGCCTGGCGCTGTACCGGATCGGCCGCGTGCAGGCGCAGCCGCACGCTCCAGGCGATCGCCTGGTCGACCAGCTCGGGATCGATGACGGGGACGGCGCTCACAGGAAATACACCCGGTAGCACTGCTGCCAGGCGGCGTTGAGGTCGCGTTCGACCGTGGCCAGCGAAACCCCGAGCCGGGCCGCGATGGCCGGGCCGCTCAGCCCCTCCAGCTGCGCCAGCAGGAAGGCCTGGCGCGTGCGCGGCTTGAGCGCATCGAGCGCGGCATCGATGCGCACCAGCGTGTCGATGATCAGTAGCCGGGTTTCCGGCGAAGGGAGCTCCGCTTCCGGCATGGCGGCCAAAGCATCGAGATAGGCCCGTTCGACGTCGCGGCGCCGCCAGTGGTCGATCACCAGCCCTTGCGCGATGCGGGTCAGGTAAGCGCGCGGCTGGCGCAGGCCGTGGGCCTGGGACTCGTCGCGGTTGAGCAGGCGCAGGAAGGTGTCCTGCGCAAGGTCGGCGGCATCCGCCGCGCAACCCAGCTTGCCGCGCAGCCAGGCCTTGAGCCAGCCGTGATGGTCGCTGTAGAGCGTAGCCAGGTGCCGATGCTGCGGGTCGGTGATAGACATGGAATGGATGCCGGCAAGGGTGGACGCCGTGCGCGCGCGGATCGGGCTCCTGCGGCGTCGGCATCTTTTTAAATGAGAATGGATATCATTCTACAGTATTGATGCGCCGCGCTGCTTGTCCACCGCACCTGATCAGGCTACACTGCCGCGCCCCGATCCGCCGCAACGCCCCGCCGCTGCCGGTCCGGATGAACTGACCAGCCCGTTTCATGAATCTCGCCTCCATCGATCCCAAGCTTCTTTCCCTGCTCAACGCCGTCCTGGACGAAGCCCATCTGGCGCGCGGCGCCGCCCGTATCGGACTGCCCTTGCCGGCCGCGGCCAGCGCGCTGGAGCGCTGCCGCCAGCTGTTCCAGGATCCGCTGCTGGAAGACGGCGGCGACGCCATGCAGCTGACCACGGCCGCGCAGGCGCTGCGCGAACCGCTGCGGCAGGCGCTGGCGGCCGCGGGTCATGGCGTGCAGGAGCAGGAGGCGGGCGTGGCCGGCGTGACGCAGCGGGTGCGATTGCTGATGGCCGACTATCCGGCCCAGGTGATCGCGCCGGCGCTGTACGCCGAGCTGGCGCAGAGCGCGCCGCGCCTGGATCTGGAGTTCCAGGCCTGGCACAGCGACGCCGCCGCGGCCGACAGCCTGGAGCGCGCGCAGGTGGACCTGGTCATCGGCTCGCCGGCAAAGCCGCAGGCCGCCGTGCGCAGCCGTGAAGTGCTGCAGGAGCGCTGCGTGGCAGTGATGCGTCACGGCCATCCGGCCGCGCAGCAGCTGACGCTGCAAAAGTGGCTGGCGCATCCGCATCTGCTGGTGGCTAGCCACGACACCCTCAACCGCATGCTGGAAGAGCAGCTCGCCGCCCAGGGGCTGGCGCGCAGGATAGGCGTGGCGGTGCCCAATTTCCTGATGGCCGCGCCGCTGCTGCAGAACTCCGACCTGATCGCACTGATGCCCATGCATTGCGTGCCGGCCGCCAGCGCCGCCCATCCGACGCCGCTGGCCTGCCTGCGCCCGCCGCTGCCGGTGGCGGGCCTGCCGCTGCACCTGCTGCGCCACAAGCGCAGCGACGACGACCTCGCCGTCATGCACGTGGCCCAAACGCTGGAACGCGTACTGCGCCAACACGTCGCCGGGCGCTGAGTCCTTGGCCGCCCCCTAAAGCGAGGCGGCCGGCGCGCTCACATCCAGGTGCTTCTGCAGGAAGCGCACGCACTCGCGCACCTTGGCGGAATTCTTCAACTGCAGCGGATACACCGCGCACAGGTCGGCCTCCTGGTAATACTGCGGCAGCACCCGCACCAGGCGGCCGCGCTTGATGCTGTCGGCCACGTCCCAGATCGAGCGCAGGATGATGCCGTGGCCGTCCACCGCCCACTGGTGGATGATCTCGCCGTGGTTCGACGCCAGCCCGCCCGACACCTTCACCGTCTCCGCCCCCTTGGGGCCGATCATGCGCCAGATGCCGAAGGACTGGTTGCGCTCGCGGATCACCAGGCACTGGTGCTGGCGCAGCGCCGACAGCTCGCCCGGCGTGCCGTGCTTCTTCAGGTAGGCCGGGCTGGCGCACAGCACGCGCTGGCTGGGCAGGATGCGCTTGGAAAACAGATGCTGCTCGTGGCCGGGACCGACGCGGATGTCGAGGTCGATGCCTTCGTTGACCAGGTCGATCTGGCGGTCCACCAGCTCCAGCTGGATCTTCAGCTCCGGATGCAGCGCCGCGAACTGCGACAGGATGGGCGAGACGAACTTGCGCCCCAGGCCGAAACTGGTGCTGACCTTGAGCAAGCCGCGCGGCACCCGCTTGGCGCTGCTGACGGTCTCCATCATCTGCTCGACGTCATCCAGGATCCTGCGCGCCCATTCGTGCACGTTGCCGCCCTCCTCGGTCATCACCACGCTGCGCGTGGTGCGGTGGAACAGCCGCACGCCCAGCGCCTCTTCCAGCAGCGCGATGCGCTTGCTGATGTAGGCGGGCGAGGCGCCGACTTCCTTGGCGGATTCGGCAAAACTGCTGCGGCGGGCGACCACGCAGAACAGGCGCAGGTCTTCGAGCAAGGGAGAATTGTTCACGATATGTGATGGATTAGGGCCACGATCCGTGGATTATAGCCAGCGCGGCGAATTGCCGTTTTGCCATCGCAAGCCCGGCCGTGGCGCGGCATCGTGGCGAATCCCTCCCGTGCGCGGCCGAAATGTGGCAGGCTTGCGCTATCGCAATGATCTTTCGGAGTTTCACAGCATGATCTTCACAGAGGACCAGGAAGTCCCGGCACAGCTGCCGCATATCCAGCGCATCGAAGTCAACCAGCTGTACTGCCTGCGCGTGCAGACGGCCAGGGCCGAGCTGCTGATCGCCGAGCAGGGCGCGCAGGTGCTGCGCTACCAGGAGCACGGCCAGGAGCCGGTGATCTGGATGAGCGAGGAAGCCGCCTTCGAGGCCGGCAATTCGGTGCGCGGCGGCATTCCGGTGTGCTGGCCCTGGTTCGGCGACCTGATGCGCAACCCGCCGCAGGTGCAGGCGCTGCATTCCGGCGGCCGCCTGCCGGCGCACGGCCTGGTGCGCGGCATCGAGTGGATCCTGGTGGAGAACGCCATCGAAGGCGACAGCGTGCGCCTGACGCTGGCCATCCCGCCGACATCGGAATCGCCCAGCCTGCGCCACCTGCCGCCCGGACTGGAGCTGCGCCTGGAGATCCTGCTGGACGACCGCCTGCACCTGAAGCTGACCACCCGCAACGGCAGCGAGCAGCACATCGCGCTGTCGCAGGCGCTGCACAGCTACTTCGCCGTCAGCAGCATCCACAACGCCACCGTCGAAGGCCTGGAAGGCCAGCGCTACATCGAGACGCTGGAAGGCTGGGCCGAACGCCAGCAGAAGCGCGCGCTGGTGGTCAGCAGCGAGACCGACCGCATCTACCTCGACCTGCCGCCGCAACTGGCCATCCGCGACGACGGCTGGAACCGCCGCATCCGCATCGAGGCCAGCGGCTCGACCTCGGCCGTGGTCTGGAACCCGTGGGCCAGCAAGGCGCGCCGCCTGTCGCAGTTCGCCGATGACGCCTGGCAGCGCATGCTGTGCATCGAGACCGCCAACGTCATGGACGACCTGGTGGAACTGGCGCCGGGCGAAGAACACAGCATGGGCGTGGCGCTGTGGGCCGAACCGCTGGGCGGCGCGGCCTGAACTGACTGCGTTCGGCCGGTATGGACCAGGGCGCGGCCGGATTCCGGCGGCGCCTTTTTTGCGTCCCGATTATTCACGATACGTGTTTTATGGAATCACCGATCCGTGCATGATCGGACGGCCGTTGCGCCTTATGATTTCCCTCCGACAGGCGCCGCCAGACTCCGTCAGCCAAGGCGCCGCATCAACGAGGAGAAATGCATATGGCAAAGAAACACCGGATCGCAGTCATCGCCGGCGACGGCATCGGCCAGGAAGTCATGCCCGAAGGCCTGCGCGCGGTCGAGGCCGCCAGCAAGAAGTTCGGCATCGACATCGAGTTCACCCATTTCGACTGGGCGCACTGCAACTACTACGCCAAGCACGGCAAGATGATGCCCGACGACTGGTTCGACCAGTTGAAGGGCTTCGAGGCGATCTTCTTCGGCGCGGTCGGCTGGCCGGCCACGGTGCCCGACCACGTCTCTCTGTGGGGCTCGCTGCTGAAGTTCCGCCGCGATTTCGACCTGTACGTGAACCTGCGCCCGGTGCGCCTGATGCCCGGCGTGCCCTGCCCGCTGGCCAACCGCAAGCCCGGCGACATCGACTTCTACGTGGTGCGCGAGAACACCGAGGGCGAGTACTCCTCCGTGGGCGGGCGCATGTATGAGGGCACCGAGCGCGAAATGGTGATCCAGGAATCCATCTTCAGCCGCAAGGGCACCGACCGCATCCTGAAGTTCGCCTTCGACCTGGCGCGCAGCCGCCCCAAGAAGCACCTGACCTCGGCCACCAAGTCCAACGGCATCGCCATCACCATGCCCTACTGGGACGAACGCGTGGAAGCCATGGGCAAGCAGTACGAGGACGTCAGGCGCGACAAGTACCACATCGACATCCTGACCGCGCACTTCGTGCTGAACCCGGACCGCTTCGACGTGGTGGTGGCCTCCAACCTGTTCGGCGACATCCTCTCCGACCTCGGTCCGGCCTGCACCGGCACCATCGGCATCGCGCCTTCGGCCAACATCAATCCCTCGCGCGAGCTGCCCTCGCTGTTCGAGCCGGTGCACGGCTCGGCGCCGGACATCTTCGGCAAGAACATCGCCAACCCGGTCGCCATGATCTGGTCGGGCGCGATGATGCTGGAGTTCCTCGGCAACGGCGACGCCAAATACAAGGAGGCGCACGACGCCATCCTGTCGGCGGTCGAGCGCGTGCTGGTGGACGGCCCGAAGACGCCGGACCTGGGCGGCAAGAGCAACACCACCGAAGTCGGAAAGGCGATCGCCGCCGCGATCTGATCCGCATCAGCGCTTTCCCGGCGGCTTCCCGGCCGCCGCGACGCCGGCGGGCTCATGCCCGCCGGTCCCTCCGCAGCATTGCAACACCGCAATATCCAGCCATCACCCGATGTTCCATTCGCATCCGCCGCAGAGCGGAGCAGCAGCATTGCAGGCCCCGAAGGCGGCGCCGTGCCGCCCATGACAACAAAGGAGACAAACATGAAACCCTGGAAGACCCTGGGCGCCCTCGCCCTGTTCGCGCAACTGGCCGCCGGCTCCGTCCACGCCCAGCAAGCCCCCATCGTCATCAAGTTCAGCCACGTGGTGGCGGCCAACACCTCCAAGGGCAAGACCGCCGACTACTTCAAGAAGATCGTGGAAGAACGCACCCAGGGTCGCGTGAAGGTGGAGGTCTACGCCAACAGCCAGCTCTACAAGGACAAGGAAGAACTCGAGGCGCTGCAGATGGGATCGGTGCAGATGCTGGCACCGACCTTCGGCAAGTTCGGGCCGATCGGCGTGCGCGAGTTCGAGGTGTTCGACCTGCCCTACCTGTTCGACAACATGGAGCAGGCGCAGAAGGTGACGCAGGGCCCCATCGGCGCGCGCATGCTCAAGCTGCTCGACAGCAAGGGCATCACCGGCCTGGCGATGCTCGACAGCGGCTTTCTCGACTGGACCTCCAACAAGCCCATCGTCAAGCCGGCCGATATCAAGGGCATGAAGATCCGCATCCAGTCCTCCAAGGTGATCGACGCGCGCACCCGCGCGGTGGGCGCGCTGCCGCAGGTGATGGCCTTCGCCGAGGTGTACCAGGGCTTGCAGACCGGCGTGGTCGACGGACAGGAAAATCCGCCCTCCATCGTCAGCACGTCCAAGTTCTATGAAGTGCAGAAATACCTGACCGTCTCCGAGCACGGCTATCACGGCTACGTGCTGATCGCCAACAAGCGCTTCTGGGATTCGCTGCCGCCCGACATCCGGCCGCTCATGGACCAGGCGGTGAAGGACGCCACCACCTACTTCAACAGCAACTCGAAGAAGGAAAACGACGACGCGCTGGAGGAGATCCGCCAGACCGGGAAAACCAAAATCCTGACCATGACGGCGCAGGACAAGGACGCATGGCGCAAAGCCCAGGCGCCGGTCTATCACGACATGGAGAAGCGCGTGGGCAAGGAGTTGATGATGGAGATCTTCAACACCACCGGGCGCGATCCGGCGGTGCTGAAATAGAAACGATGACGCAACGACAACTGTTTCATTCGTAACCTGAAGCGGATTTCCTGAAATGTGAGCGTAACCGTCGGTCCCTAGACTGCGAAGCATGCGCAGGACACAAAGACCGGCGCAGCAGAAAGACCGACGGTTCGCCCAACTCACTCATTGAACACATTGAAAGGAAATTATCATGCCGATGCCCTGCTACCTGATCCTCGAAGGCCAAAACCAAGGCAAGATCGAAGGCTCCACCAAAGTCAAAGGCCACGAAGGCAAGATCCTGGTGCAAGCCGTGGATCACACCATCGAAATCCCCAAGAGCCCGCAAAACGGCCTGCCCACCGGCAAGCGCGTACACTGCCCGATGACCCTGACCAAGGAAATCGACAAGTCCTCGCCCAAGCTGTTCCAGGCGCTGACCTCGGGCGAACAGATGAAGGATGTGACGCTGGAGTACTACCGCATCTCGCCCAAGGGCACCGAAGAGAAGTACTACACCGTCAAGCTGTCCAACGCCATCGTGACCAACATGCGCGCCTGGACCCCGAACTGCCTGACCGCCGAGAACAAGCAGATGGGCCACATGGAAGACATCTCGTTCACCTACGAGAAGATCACCTGGACCTTCGATCCGGACGGCATCGAAGCCGAAGATTCCTGGCTGGCGCCGAAGTCCTGATCCCGGCTCCGCCTTGCGGGTCCGCCGCCGGCGAGCCCGACCGATGTCTCCTCCTGAGCTTCATGCCCGCCCTTGTGGCGGGCTTTTTCATTGCCGGCCGCCATGACCGTTCGTCCGCCGCATGTTAGGATTGCTGCAACTCAAACTTTCGCGATACTGGTGTTGGACATGCATTCGAGCTTGTGGCGTACCTGGCACCTGCTGGCGGCGGAGACGCTGTTCTGGGGCGTGACCCTGGCGCTGCTGCTGGAAGACGACGTGGCCATGCTGGCCGTCATGTTCAGCTGACAGATGCCGCCCGTGATCGCGACGCACTCTGCCGATATGGACGTACAGAATTCCTCTTCTCTCCTCAGGCGCGCATCGGCACGCCTGGTTGCCGCACTGGCGCTGGGTTGCGCCGCGATGCCGGCCCTGGCCGACTGGTCGCCGCTGGGCGACAACACCATCGGCAGCTTCTTCGTCGACAAGAACAGCATCGTGGCCACGCGCAGCATCCGCCAGGCGCAGATCCTGCTGAACTGGAGCCGCCCGCAGCTGCTGATGGGCCAGGGCAGCAAGACCTACTACACCTCGGAAATCTCCACCGCCTACTTCGACTGCAACAACCGCCAGCTCGGTTTCGGCAGCCGCAAGATGTATTCGCAGCCGGACGGCAAGGGCCAGCTGCTGCTGGCGCCGCAACTGGCCTACTCCGACGTCAAGCTGCAGGATCCCATCCCCGGCTCCACCGGCGAACGCGCCATCGAGGCCGTCTGCGGCAAGTAAGCGCAGGCAGTCAACACCTGCCCGCGCCTGCTGGCGTTGGCATCGGCCCCGGGCTCACACCTTCATCGGCAAAATCACCATCTGCAAGCCGTCGAAATGCAGGCGACGCTGCACCGCCAGCGCCGCCTGGTTGTGCAGCAACCGGATGAACCAGTTGTCCTGCTCGAAGATCAGCTTGCTGGTGAAGAAGATGGCGTTGGGATATTGCTTGCTGATCTCGAAGCACAGCCGCGTGACTTCCTGCACCGCGTCGGTGCCGAAGCCCAGGCGCGACGACGCCGCCATGCCGTGGCTGCGGCAGAAATCGACGAAGAAGCGCAGCGTGGCATCGGCCTCGGCGCGCATCTGCTCGACCGCGCCCTCGCCGCCGTAGGCATGCGAATCCACGGTGCGCGCGTTGACGAAGATGAAGTTCTTGAAGTGCTCCGGGAACATGCGCTGCACCCACAACAGCGCATGCAGCCCGCCGCCGCGCGACGTGCCCACGATGAACACCGCGGTCTGGTTGGCCGGGTCGGGCACGATCTCGCCGGTCTCGGTGCCGAAGGGCTGGTTGGCGAAGATCTGGTCGACGGTGCGGATCGCCTCCTTGGTGTCGCGATAGTGATTGCGGATGTAGATGCACAGCGCCGACATGGCGGCGATGATCAGCGCCGTGGCCCAGCCGCCGGTGGTGAACTTCTCCGCCAGCAGCACGCACAGGATCGAGAAGCAGATCACGAAACCGGCCAGCGACAGCAGGAAGCGGCGCTTCCAGTGGTCCAGCCGGCTGCGGTGGCGCCACCAGTATCGGCACAGGCCGAACAGCGAGATCGCGAAGGTCAGGAACACCGAGATCGAATACAGCACGATGAGCAGCGTCACGCTGCCCTGGGTCCAGAACAGGATCGCCAGCGCCGCCAGGCCCATCACCAGGATGCCGTTCTGCGTCACCAGCCGGGTCGAGAGATAGCGGAATTTGTGCGGCACCCAGGAGTCGGCGGCCATGTTGGACAACACCGCCGGGCCGCCCAGGAAGCCGGTATTGGCGGCCACGAACAGCAGCCCGGCCTCGAAGGCCAGCACCACCATGAGCATCAGGTCGTTGATCCACTTCGCCTCGATGCTCAGGCTGGCGATGATGATGCGGAAGGTGGAGGCGTTGAGGGTCTGGCCATCGACGTGCCTGGCGTCCCACAACAGGTAGAGCAGGAAGATCCCGCCGGCGGTGAAGGCCAGCGACAGCGCCATGTAGATCATGGTGACCTTGCCGGTGCGCACGCGCGGCTCGGCCAGCATGTTGACGTTGTTGGAGACCGCCTCCAGCCCGGTATAGGTGCCGCCGCCCTGCGAATAGGCCAGCAGCAGCATGGCCGCCACGCCCGACCAGCCGATATGGTCGGCCAGGCGACCGGTCTCGGCCAGGGTATCGGGCACCAGCGAGGGGAAATGCCCGGCATGCGCGAACACGCCGTAGAGGATCAGCACCAGGTGCGTCGCCACGAAGCCGAGGAAGATCGGCAGCAATATCCGGATCGCCTCCTTCAGGCCGCGCAGGTTCAGCACGATCAGGATGCCGATGCAGATCGCCTCCACCCACAGCTTGTAGGGCTGGAACCCCAGCGGCAACATGGACGCCAGCGCATCCACGCCGGAGGCGATCGAGATGGCGATGGTGAGCACATAGTCCAGGATCAGCGCCACGCCGGACACCAGCCCGAGGTACGGGCCGACCAGCTTGGTGGCGACGCGATAGCCGCCGCCTCCGGTGGGGAACAGTTCGATCACCTGGTTGTAGGCCAGCGCGATGATGAACACGGTCAGCGCCGTGGCCAGCGCCAGGTAAAGGCCCAGGTGGGTGTATTGGCCCAGGGCACGGAAACTTTCCTCGGGACCGTAGGCGGACGAGGACAGGCCGTCCGCGCCCAGCCCGACCCAGGCCAGGAAGGCCACCAGGGCGAGCGAATGGCGGGTTTCGCTCTTGAGCGGATCGAGTGCTTTCCCGATCACGATTTCACGTATCTTCAACGGCTTCATTGCTTAGGACGGGCGCCGCCGAAGCGCGGCGCCGCGTGTTTTACCCAGCCCGCCATGATACCCGCTTCTCTTGTCCGGCACTTGCTCGCATCCCTGAAATCGGTCATAATATTCGGCTTGCGTTGCCGGGATGGCGGAATAGGTAGACGCACGGGACTCAAAATCCCGCGCCGCAAGGCGTGCCGGTTCGATTCCGGCTCCCGGCACCAGCGAATTTGATAAGCGCAGTAGGTCAAAACGTCTCGCGCGGACAACAGAAATCAGGTGGGTACGATAATCTCGTTCCTGCCTTTTTTTTGGTCTGAGTTTTCCGTGTAAATTCGTGTTTATTCAAGGGTTTTGTCGTACCATTCCCGCTTACAAAATTTAACTTTTACGCCACCGGATCCGGTCTGTACATCAACAAAAAGAACAGGCTGGGGGTTCCTTCCGCAACGAGGCTGCCGCAACGATGGCCGCCGGATGGAAGGGATAGGATCCGGCCAATAAATTACAGCCAGGACAAAAGCCTCACGGCTTTTCGACGATATGCTTTTTGGGGATGTCAGTTTTTCTGTTGCATCGCATGCAGCATGGGTTCCGGGAGTCGATTCCGCAGAAGCCTGGCAGCAATGGATCAATGGCGATCTGCGGGCGGCCGGTTCGGGGGAACCGGCGGTCAAGGCCATGCCGCCCATGCTGCGCCGGCGCGCCAGCCCGGCCGGAAAGCTCGCCCTGGAAAACGCCTACGCCGTCCTGCCGGCCGACGATGCCGCTGACGACATCCCGATAGTCTTCGCATCCCGCCACGGCGAGTGCGCGCGTTCGGTCGAGCTGCTGCAGGAACTGGCCGCCGGCGCGCCGCTGTCGCCGGCCTCGTTCAGCCTGTCGGTCCACAACGCCAATGCCGGCCTGTTCTCCATCGCCCGCCGCGCGCGCGGCAACGGCATCGCCGTCGCCGCCGGCCGCAGCACCATCGAGCATGCGGTGATCGAGGCCTGCTCGCTGCTGGCCGACGGCGCGCCGCGCGTGCTGCTGGTGGCCGCAGACGGCCCGCTGCCCGAAGTATTCGCGCAGTTCGCCGATTGCCGCGAACAAGCCTTCGGCTGGGCCTGGCTGATGCAGGCCGCCGACGAGAACGCGCCGCTGGCGGGCATGTCGCTGCAATGGAGCGCGGACGACGCCTCCGCCGAGACCAATGCCACGGCCAAGGCCGCGGACGAGACGGCTCCCGGCGGCATCGACGTGTTGCGGTTTTTCCTCGATGCGTCGGCCCGCAGCCTGGTACGCCGCGCCGACGGCCGCCGCTGGCACTGGATGCGCCATGTTTGAACAAGCGGCCAAGCGCCTCAACCGCTACTGGCGCGTGGCGGCCACCGGCCTGTCCTTCGCCGTCTTCGGCCTGGGCGGGCTGGCGCTGCGGTTGGTGGTGTTCCCGCTGCTCGACCTGGCCGTGCGCGACCGCGAGCGCCGCGTGCTGCTGGCGCGCCGCGTGATCCGCCTGGCCTTTCGCGGTTTTGTCGAGATGATGCGGGCGCTGGGCGTGATCCGCTACGAAATCACCGGCCTGGAGCGCCTGGACCGCAAGGGCCTGCTGATCCTGGCCAACCATCCCACGCTGATCGACACTGTGCTGCTGATGGCCTTCGTGCGCCACGCCGACTGCATCGTCAAGAATGCCCTGTGGCGCAATCCCTTCACGCGCGGCCCGATCCGCGCGGCCGGCTACATCAGCAACGAACAGGGCCCGGACCTGATCGACGACTGCATCGCCTCGATCCGCGGCGGCGGCAACCTGATCATCTTCCCGGAAGGCACGCGCACCCCGGCCGACGGCAACATGGCCTTCAAGCGCGGCGCGGCCAACGTCGCCGTGCGCGGCGACTGTCCCATCACGCCGGTGCATATCCGCTGCACGCCGGGCACGCTGGGCAAGGGCGAAAAATGGTGGGACGTGCCGGAGACGGCCGCGCACTTCCGCATCCAGATCGGGCAGGACATCCAGGTCGGCCACGCCATCGGCGCCGACGTCCCGGCGTGCGCCGACAACCCGACGCTGGCCGCGCGGCAGCTGACCACCTATCTGCAACAGTACTTCATGAAAGAAAGCTAGGCGATGCAAACGCTGGAACAAGAAATCAAGGAACTGATCATCGAGATCCTGGAACTGGAAGACATCGCCGCGGACGACATCGACAGCGCGGCGCCGCTTTTCGGCGAAGGCCTCGGACTGGATTCGATCGACGCGCTGGAGCTGGGCGTGGCGCTGCAGAAGCGCTACGGCATCACGCTGTCGGCCAATTCGGAAGAGACCCGAAAGCACTTCGCCTCGGTACGGGCGCTGGCGGCGCTGGTCGCCGGCCACAGGCAATAAGCCGTAACAAGCCGCAATAAACTGTCGCAATAAACGGTATTAAGCAGCAACAAGAGAAACGAAAGAAACACAAGAGAGGCTCATGATGACCACTTTGGCCCCCACCATGAACAAGGACGAGATCTACTCCTGGATCGTCGACATGCTGCATGAGATGTTCGAGCTCGACAAGGCTGCGATCACACCCCAGTCCAACCTCTATACGGACCTCGACATCGACAGCATCGACGCCGTCGACATCGTGGTCAAGCTCAACCAGATGACCGGCAAGCGCATCCAGCCGGATGTGTTTCGCACCGTGCGCACCGTGCAGGACGTGGTCGATGTGCTGGCCGCCCTGATGGGCGCCGACCAGCGCGGCTGATCGCATGAAACGCCCCGGGCTGCCGAGTCTGTTCGGCACGCTGCTGATCCTGCTCTACCCGCTGCTGGTGTGGAGCGCCCACGGCAAGGTCGAGCCGCGCCTGCTGGCGCTGCTGCTGGTGGCCATCGCCGCCGCGCGCCTGCTGGCCTCGCGCCTGTCGCGCAACTTCCGCTGGATGGGCGTGGCCGCGCTGGCGCTGGCCGCGCCTGCGCTGCTGTGGAATTCGCTGCTGCCGCTCAAGCTCTACCCGGTCGCTATCAGCGCCGGCATGCTGGCCCTGTTCGGCTATAGCCTGTTCCGGCCGCCTTCCATCATCGAGCGCATGGCGCGCCTGACCGATCCCGACCTGCCGCCCTTCGCCGTCGCCTATACCCGGCGCGTCACCCAGGTGTGGTGCGTGTTCTTCGCCGTCAACGGCAGCATCGCCTTCGCCACGGCCATGTGGGCCTCGCCTGCGGTGTGGTCGATGTACACCGGCGTGGTTTCCTATGTCGCCATGGGCGTGCTGTTCGCCGGCGAATACCTGGTGCGCCTGTACGTGCGGCGCCAGCACCATGCGTGAGGTCCGCGGCGCAGCAGCGCCGGACCTGCTGCTACTGCCCTTCCAGGATTTTCCGCCAGATCACGTGACCGGCTGGCGCGACGGTGCGCCCTATGCCAATGCGCAGTTTCGCGCCGATATCCTGGGCTGGCGACGCCGGCTGGCGGCCGCCGCCGGCACCCGCTTCGCGCTGTTCGACACCGACACGCTGCGCTTTGCCGCCGCGCTGTTCGGCGCCTGGCTGGCCGGCAAGACGGTCTACCTGCCCAGCGACGCGCTGCCAGACACCTGTCGCGCGCTGCAGGCCGAGGTCGACGGCTTCATCGGCGACTTCGAGCCGCAATGGCGACCGCTTGGCGCAGGCGAAAACCCGCTCCCCGCAGCAGGTGACGACGGCAGCGACGATGGCGCCGCCTGGCCGCCGCTGTCGGCCGCCTTCACGGGACTGGTCGTCTACACCTCCGGCAGCACCGGCCGGGCGCAGGCCATCCCCAAGACGCTGTCGCAGATGGCCAGCGAAGTGGCGACGCTGGAGGCGCTGTTCGGCCCGACCCTGGGCCGGGCCGAGATCGTCGCCACCGTGTCGCACCAGCATATCTACGGGCTGCTGTTCAAGGTGCTGTGGCCGATCGCGGCCGGACGCGCGGTGCATGCGCAGAGCGCCTTCTTCCCGGAAGACCTCAAGCGCATCGTGCCGCCGCGCCCGTGGGCGCTGCTGTCCAGTCCGGCGCACCTGAAACGTTTCCCCGAGCAACCCACGCGGCCCGACGCCGCGCAGCTGCGGGCGGTATTTTCTTCCGGCGGGCCGCTGCCGGCCGAAGCCTCGCGCCAGACCTGGCAGTTGTTCGGCCATCGCCCGCTGGAAATCTACGGCAGCTCGGAGACCGGCGGCATCGCCTGGCGCCAGCCGCACCACGAGCCCGGGCTGCGCAGCGAAAGCTGGCAAACCATGCCCGCGGTGCACGTGCGCACCGATGCCGAAGGCGCGCTTGAAGTACGCTCCCCGCACCTGCCCGACGACGCCTGGTTCACCATGGCCGACCGCGCCGAGATGAACGAAGACGGCTTCATCCTGCGCGGCCGCGCCGACCGCATCGTCAAGCTGGAAGAAAAGCGCATCTCGCTGGACCAGATCGAGCGCCTGCTGGCGGCCGGTCCGCTGGTGGCCGAGGCGCGCGTGCTGGTCCACGAAGGCAAGCGCGGCCGCGCGTTCATCGCCGCCTTCGCCGTGCCGACCGCGGCAGGCCATGCATTGCTCGCACGCCACGGCAAACCCGCCCTCAACGCCGCGCTGCGCGCGCTGCTGGCCGGCGCCGTGGAAGGCATCGCGCTGCCGCGCCTGTGGCGCTATCTCGACGCCATGCCGGTGAACGCGCAGGGCAAGATCACCGTGGCGGCGCTGGCCGCGCTGCTGGAGCCGCCCTCCCCGCCCTCGCCATCACCACAGCGGCCGACCATGCCGGAAGTCACCGAACTGCTGCACACCGGCGAAGAGGCCAGGCTGTCGCTGCGGGTGCCTGAGAACCTGCTCTACTTCGAAGGCCACTTCCCCGGCGCGCCCATCCTGCCCGGCGTGGTGCAGACCGACTGGGCGCTGGCGCTGGGACGCCGCTGCTTCGCGCTGCCGCCGCGCTTTCTCGGCGTGGCCGCGCTGAAGTTCCAGCGCGTGATCACGCCCGGCGCGACCGTGACGCTGGAGCTGCAATACGACGCCGCCAAGGCCGCGCTGTCCTTCCGCCTGCATTCCGGCTCCGGCCAGCATGCCAGCGGCCGCTTCCTGCTGGGGCCGCAATGAACGCGGTCGTCTCCCGTTCCAATGTCGCGCACGACGCCGCCTACGCGGCCGTGGTGGTGATCCCGGTCTACAACCACGAGCACGCGATTGGCGCGGTGGCCGAGGCCGTGCTGGCGCACGGCCTGCCTTGCGTGCTGGTCGACGACGGCTGCAGCGCAGCCTGCGCGCAGGCGCTGCGCGAGATCGCCGCGGCCCGCCCGCAACGGGTGACGCTGCTGGTGCACGCGCGCAACCAGGGCAAGGGCGGCGCCGTGATGACGGGACTGCGCCACGCCGCCGCCGCCGGCTACACCCACGCGCTGCAGATCGACGCCGACGGCCAGCATGAGGCGGCCGACATCCCGCGCTTCATCGCCGCCTCGCAAGCCGCGCCGCAGACGGTGATCAACGGCCAGCCGGTCTACGACGAGAGCGTGCCCAAGGGCCGGCTCTACGCGCGCTACCTGACCCACGTCTGGGTCTGGATCAATACCCTGTCGCTGGAGATCCGCGACTCCATGTGCGGCTTTCGCATCTATCCGCTGGCGCCGACCCTGCGGCTGATGGACAGCGCCCACATCGGCCGGCGCATGGATTTCGACACCGAGATCCTGGTGCGGCTGCACTGGCGCGGCCTGCGCGTGCGCAACATGGCCACGCGGGTGCGCTATCCGGCCGACGGCGTCTCGCATTTCAAGGTCTGGCTGGACAACGTGCTGATCTCGCGCATGCATGCCCGCCTGTTCTTCGGCATGCTGCTGCGCTCGCCGCTGCTGTTGTCGCGCCGGCTGGGCCGCTTGCTGCGGCCCTCGGCGGGAGGTGCCTGATGGCCGCGCCGGAGCAGTCGCGCCACTGGGCGCAGATCAACGAGGTCAGCTTCGTGGCCGGCATGCGCCTGCTGTTTGCGGTCTATCGGCTGTTCGGCCGGCTGCCGTTCCGGCTGATGCTCTATCCCGTGCTGTGCTGGTACATCGCCGCCAACGGCCGCGCGCGACAGGCCTCGCGCGCCTATCTTGCGCAGGTGGCGGCGTACCGTCCGGCGCTGCGCCTGCCCGCGGGCATCGGCGGCGTGTTCCTCCATTTCGCCGCCTTCGGCGAGAGCCTGCTGGACAAGATGCTGCTGTGGGGCGGGCTGTTTCCTACTGCGAGCGTGGCGCTGTCGGGCCAGCAGCAGATCAGCGACGCCGTCGCGCAGGGTCGCGGCGGCCTCATCATCTGCACCCACCTGGGCAACCTGGAGTTGTGCCGCGTCATCGGCCGCGGACACGCCGACCTGAAACTGACCGTGCTGGTCCACACCCGCCACGCCCAGGCCTTCAACCGCATGCTGGCCCAGCTCGATCCGCGCAGCCAGCTGAACCTGATGCAGGTCACCGAGATGTCGCCCGCCACCGCCATGATGCTGGCCGACAAGGTGGCGCAGGGCGAATTCGTGGTGATCGCCGGCGACCGCGTGCCGGTCTCGCCCAATCCGCGCGTGGCGCACGCCCGCTTCATGGGCCGCGCCGCCCCCTTCCCGGTCGGGCCGTATGTGCTGGCCGCGCTGCTGGGCTGCCCGGTCTACCTGATGTTTTCGCGACGCACGCCCGAGGGCGCGCAGCTGAGCTTCGAACATTTCCGCGACCTGGTCGAGTTGCCGCGCAAACAGCGCGCGCAACGCCTGGACGAGCTGGCGGCCGACTATGCCGCCCGGCTCGAATTCCATTGCCTGCAGTCGCCTTTCCAGTGGTTCAACTTCTACGATTTCTGGGCGGACTCCGCCATCGACGACCAACATGTCCCACACTGATACCGGCAACATCATTTTTGGCGCGCGCGCGCTGACCATCGAAGACGTGGTCGCGCTGTCGCAGCGCAAGGGCCGCGCCGAACTCTCCGGCCAAGCCCCCTTCCTCGACCGCATCCGCCGCGGCGCCGACTTCCTCGACCGCCTGCTGCGCGAGGACGGCACCGTCTACGGCGTCACCACCGGCTACGGCGACTCCTGCACCGTCACCGTGCCGCCCGAGCTGGTGGCCGAGCTGCCGCACCACCTCTACACCTACCACGGCTGCGGCCTGGGCGCGCTGTTCTCGCCGGAGCAGACGCGCGCCATCCTGGCCGCGCGGCTGAACTCGCTCACGCAAGGATTCTCCGGCGTGAGCGTGGCGCTACTCAGACAGATCGAGGCGCTGCTGCAGCACGACCTGCTGCCGCTGATCCCCAGCGAAGGCTCGGTGGGCGCCAGCGGCGACCTGACGCCGCTGTCCTACCTGGCCGCCGTGCTGTGCGGCGAGCGCGAAGTCTGGCGCGACGGGCAACAGGTCCCGGCCGCGCAGGCGCTGGCCGACGCCGGCATGACGCCGCTGCGCCTGCGTCCCAAGGAAGGCCTGGCGATCATGAACGGCACCGCCGTCATGACCGCGCTGGCCTGCCTGGCCTACGACCGCGCCCAGTACCTGTGCCGCCTGGCCACGCGCATCACCGCCATGGCCAGCTTCACGCTGGACGGCAACGCCCACCATTTCGACGCCACGCTGTTCTCGGCCAAGCCGCATCCGGGCCAGCAGCAGATCGCCGCCTGGCTGCAGTCGGACCTGCCCTGCGGCCAGCCGCATCGCAACGAAAAGCGCCTGCAGGACCGCTACTCGGTGCGCTGCGCGCCGCACGTGATCGGCGTGCTGGGCGACGCCCTGCCGTGGCTGCGCAGCTATATCGAAAACGAGCTCAACAGCGCCAACGACAATCCCCTGATCGACCCGGACGGCGAGCGCGTGCTGCACGGCGGCCACTTCTACGGCGGCCATATCGCCTTCGCCATGGACAGCATGAAGACTGCCGTGGCCAACATCGCCGACCTGCTGGACCGCCAGATGGCGCTGATGGTGGACAACCGCTACAACAACGGCCTGCCGTCCAACCTGTCGGGCGCCAGCGGACCGCGCGCCTCGATCAACCATGGCCTGAAGGCGCTGCAGATCAGCGCCTCGGCCTGGACCGCGGAGGCGCTCAAGCTGACCATGCCGGCCTCGGTGTTCTCGCGCTCGACCGAATGCCACAACCAGGACAAGGTCAGCATGGGCACCATCGCCGCGCGCGACTGCCTGCGCGTGCTGGAACTGACCGAACAGGTGGCCGCGGCGCTGCTGATCACGGTGCGCCAGGGCGTGTGGCTGCGCTCGCGCGCGCAGCAGGCCGGCGACACGCCGCTGGGCGACCTGCCGGGCGGCCGCCTGGCAGCGATGCAGGAAGCGCTGGCGCAGGACATCGCCGTGGTGGATGAAGACCGCATGCTGGAACCCGACCTGCGCCTGCTGCTCCAACGTATCCGCAACCAGGCCTGGACGCTCTATGAATGACGCACCCGCAACGGCGATGCCGCCCGGCAAGCTGACGCTGGCCAATTCGCCGTGGACGGCCGAGGTCGAGCTGCAGATCCAGTTCTACGACCTCGATCCGATGGAAATCGTCTGGCACGGCCGCTATGTCGAATACATGGAGACGGCGCGCTGCGCCCTGCTCGACAGCATCGGCTACAACTACCCGGCGATGAAGGAGTCCGGCTACGCCTGGCCCGTCATCGACCTGCACCTGCGCTATGCGGCGCCGGCCACCTTCGGCCAGCGCATCCGGGTGACGGCGGCCATCGTCGAATGGGAGAACCGCCTGAAGATCGACTACCAGGTCAGCGACGCCGCCAGCGGCGCCCGGCTCACGCGCGCCTCCACCATGCAGGTGGCGGTGCAGATTTCCAACCGCGAGATGTGCTTCGTGTCGCCGCCGGTGCTGTGGCGCAAGCTAGGACTGACTCCCCCCGCCCCATGATTTCCCTCAAACCCTTCGCCATTTCCCTGCTGCTGGCCGCGGCCGCCTTGCCGGCGCAGGCCGCCGCCCCGGTGCAGCAGATCCAGGCCGCGCTGGCCAAGCCGGCCGTGATGTGCGGCCGCTTCGACCAGACCAAGCAGCTGGCCGGCATCAAGAAGCCGCTGCAGTCCAACGGCCGCTTCTGCGTGCTCAAGGGACGCGGCATCCTGTGGCAGACGCTGCAGCCCTTCCCCAACACCCTGCGCATCACGCGCGACGCCATCGTCCAGATGCAGAACGGGCGCGTGGCCATGAAGCTCGACGCGCAGCAGGAGCCGGTGGTGAAGATGATCAACAGCGTGCTGTTCTCGCTGCTGGCCGGCGACCTGAGCCAGCTCGACACCCTGTTCGAGCTCGACGGCACGATCCGCGACGGCGCCTGGCAGGTCGCGCTCAAGGCGCGCCAGCCGGCGCTGGCCAAGGCCGTCGGCGACATCACGCTGGACGGCGGCGCCTACGTCGAGCGCGTGGTGATGAAGGAAGCCGGCGGCGACCGCACCGACATCGGCTTTTCCGCCATCAAGACCGGCGAGGCGGCGCTGACGCCGGAAGAAGGGGCGATGTTTGAGTAAGCAGAACGGATCCCTCCAACGTCGGCTGGCCGCGCTGTGGCTGCTGGCGGTGCTGCTGCTGGCCGCGCACAACGCCTGGCTGTGGCTGGGCCAGCGCGCCAGCCCCGACACCGACATCCTGGCCTTGCTGCCGTCGTCGCGCAACGACGCGGTGCTGCAGCAGGCCTTCTCGCACATGGTCGACTCGGCCCAGCAAAAGGTGGTGGTGCTGGTCGGCGACCGCGACTGGGAACAGGCCGCCCGCGCCGCCGACGCCTACCTGGCCACGCTGCGGCCGCAAGCCGCGCTGCTGGCGCCGATGGCCGACGACGCCGCGCAACTGCAGGAACAATGGCTGGGCGTGTTCGGCAACAGCCGCTCGCGGCTGTTGACCGACGACCAGCGCCGGCAGCTTGCCGCGGGGTCGGCCGAGCAGTGGAGCCAGCAGGCCCTGGCCGGCATGTACGGCGCCTTCGGCGGACCCAGGCTGGGCGCCTGGCAGGACGATCCTTTCGGCCTCTTCGCCGGCTGGGTGCAGGAGCGCGCGCGCGAGACGCCGGTGCGTCCGCGCGACGGCCGCCTGTTCGTCGAGCGCGACGGCAAGTCTTATGCGCTGCTGCTGCTGGAGCTGAAAGCGCCGGCCTTCTCGCTGCAGGCGCAGCGGCAGGTCGTCCCGCTGCTGGCGCAGGCGAAGCAGGCGGCGCTGGCGCAAGTGCCTTCGGCCGAGGTCGTCACCGGCGGCGTAGTGCTGCACGCCGCCGCCGCCGGCGAGCAGGCCAGCGGCGAGATGGCCACCATCGGCGCCGGCTCGCTGGCCGGCATCCTGCTGCTGATGTGGCTCACCTTCCGCTCGCTCAAACCCATCCTCTACATCGCCGCCTCGATCGCGGTCGGCTGCCTGGGCGCGCTGTCGGCCAGCATGCTGCTGTTCGGCCATGTGCACCTGCTGACCCTGGTGTTCGGCGCCAGCCTGATCGGCATCGCCCAGGACTACGGCATCTACTTCCTGTGCGCGCGCCTGGGCACGCCCACGGAGGTCTCTTCGCCGCGGCTGTTCCGCCAGCTGTTGCCCGGCCTGGCGTTGATGCTGCTGGCAGCCGCGATCGGCTACCTCGGCATGGCCGCCACGCCCTTCCCAGGGCTGCAGCAGATGGCGGTGTTCTCGGCGCTGGGCCTGGTGTTCGCCTGGATCACGGTGGCCTGCTGGTTCCCGCAACTGGTCGGCCCGGACAGCCTGCGCGCCACCGGCGCCGCCCAGGCCTTCGGTCGCGGCATCGACGGCTGGCCCGATTTTCTCGGCGGCCATGCCTGGCACCTGATGCTGCCGGCCGCGGCGGCCGTGATCGGCCTGAGCGCGGCCGGCATCGTGCGCCTGCAGGCCAGCGACGACATCCGCGCGCTGCAAAAGACGCCGCAGGCGCTGCTGGACGACCAGATCAGGATCGGCAAGCTGCTCGACATGGCCGCGCCGGTGCAGTTCTACCTGGTGCGCGCCGACTCGGCCGAAGCGGTGCTGCAGAAAGAAGAACAACTGAAGCAGAAGCTGCAGCCGCTGGTGGATCAACATGTGATCAGCGGCGTGCAGGCGGTGTCCAACTGGGCGCCCTCGCAGCGCCTGCAACAGGACAACCTGCAGCTGCTGCAACGCGCGCTGCTGCAAGAGCGCGACGGCCGGCCGGATGCGCTCGCCCTGGTGGCGCGCGCCATCGACGAGCGCCCCGACTGGGCGCGCGCCATGCGCCAGCGCATGCTGGACAAAGCGCAGCCGCTGGCGCCGGACGCCTTCCTGGCCTCGCCGGCCGGCGAAGCCTCGCGCCACCTGTGGCTGGGCAAGAGCGGCGACGGCTACGCCAGCATCGTCGCCCTGCGCGGCCTGGCCGACTATCGCGCGCTGGACCGGCTGGCCGCGCTGGCCGGCGATGTGCCGGGCGTGCAATGGGTGGACAAGGTGGGCGAAATCTCGGCGGTCCTGAAGTACTACCGGCAATACATGGGCTGGGCGCTGCTGGCGGCCTATGCGGCGATCTTCGCGCTGCTGTCGCTGCGCTACCGCCGCCGCGCCTGGCGCGCGCTGGCGCCGCCGCTGGCGGCCAGCTTTATCACGCTGGGGCTGTTCGGCTGGCTGGGCCAGCCGCTGCAGCTGTTCCACGTGCTGGCCGGGCTGCTGGTGCTGGGCCTGGGCGTGGACTACGGCATCTTCCTGCTGGAGCCGGCGCGCCGCGAACGCCGCTACGCCTGGCTGACGGTGGGCCTGTCAGCGCTCAGCGCGCTGCTCTCGTTCGGCCTGCTGGCGCTGAGCGGCAGCCCGCCGCTGCACGCCTTCGGCCTGACCATGCTGTGCGGCATGCTGCTGGTGTGGCTGCTGGCGCCCTGCTTCACCCACCCCGGCAACGCCGCCGACAAGGATCCCGCATGAGCGCCCGCCGCCTCCTCATTGCGCTGGCCGCCGCCGTGCTGGCCGCCTGCGCCTCGCCGACGCCGCCCGACGCGCGCCCTGCGGCGCGCCCTGCGGCGCGCCTGCAACTGCGCCTGGCGCCGGCCGCGCTGGGCCAGAGCATCAGCCTGCAGCAGCACCTGACGGTGGAACGCGAAGGCCGTACCGACCAGCTCGACACCGCGCTGGAAATCGATGCGCAGCACCTCGACCTGGTCGGCCTGGCCTTCGGCCAGCGCGTCATGACGCTGCACTACGACGGCCGCGAGCTGCAGGTGTGGCGCCACGCGATGCTGCCGCGACAGGTCCAGGGCGACGACGTGTTGCAAGACGTACAACTGACGCTGTGGCCCGCGCAGGCTATCCGGCAGGCGCTTCCCGCCGGCTGGGAGTTGCGCGAAACCGACGGGCAACGTACCCTCCTGCTCGACGGTGAAACGGTCGCCGTGATCGACTACCCCGACCGCAAGGCATGGGGCGGCAAGGTGATCCTGACCAATTTGCGCTACCGGTACAAACTGACCATCCAGTCGGTCGTCACCTCTGAATAACACCGCATGACCATCTATCTGAACGCCCTGGGAATGATCTGCCCGCTCGGCAGCACGCACGAGAGCATCCGCGCGCGCCTGTTCGCCGGCGACAGCGGCGTGCGTCCCGATCCGCAGCGGACCAATGCCGCCGGCCAGGCGTTGTGCCTGGGCGCGGTGGCCGCAGACGCGCGCCTGCCCGAGGGTGGGCACCTGCCGCTGCGCGAGCGCAGCCGCAACAATCTTCTCGCACTGGCCGCGCTGGAACAGATCCGCACCCAGGCCGACGCCGCCATCGCCCGCTTCGGCGCGCACCGCATCGGCGTGGTGCTGGGCACCAGCACCTCCGGCATTGCCGAGGGCGAGCAGGCCTTCCGCCGGCAGGTGACCGAAGGCGCATTCCCGCCCGGCTTCCACTACGGCCAGCAGGAGCTGGGGTCGCCGGCCGCCGCGGTGGCGGCGACGCTGGGCACGACCGGCCCGGCCTACGTGCATTCCAGCGCGTGCTCCTCCAGCGGCAAGGCCATGGCCAGCGCCGCGCGACTGATCAACATGGGCCTGTGCGACGCGGTCATCTGCGGCGGCGCCGACAGCCTGTGCGATTTCACCGTGGCCGGTTTCTCGGCGCTGGAGTCGGTCAGCGCGCAGCGCTGCAATCCGCTCTCGGCCAACCGCAACGGCATCAACATCGGCGAAGGCGCGGCGCTGTTCCTGATGAGCCGTGAGCCGTCGCGCGTGGCGCTCTCGGGCTGGGGCGAGTCGTCCGACGCCCATCACATCTCGGCGCCCGATCCCGAGGGCCGGGGCGCCAGCCTGGCGATCGGCCAGGCGCTGCAGCGCGCCGCCCTGGAGCCCGGCCAGATCGACTACATCAACCTGCACGGCACCGCCACGCAGCAGAACGACGCCATGGAAGCCCGGGCGATCGACGCCCTGTTCGGCGCCGGCGTGGCGCTCAGCTCGACCAAACCGTTCACCGGCCATGCGCTGGGCGCGGCCAGCGCCATCGAGGCCGGGCTGTGCTGGCTGGCCATGCAGGACGACAACGGCGACGGCCTGCTGCCGCCGCATCTGTGGGACGGCGCGGCCGATCCGCTGCTGCCGGCGCTGGACACGGTGGCCGTCGGCCGCGGGCTGGGCCGCCCGCCGCGCCATGTGCTGTCGAACTCGTTCGCGTTCGGCGGCAGCAACGTGGCGCTGGTGTTTTCGCGGGTGGAGGACTGAATGGCGCCGCAGACCGTTGCCATCCCGCCCATCGAACAGCTGCTGCCGCATGCGGCGCCGATGATCCTGATCGACCGCGTGAACGCCGTGTCCGAAGAGGCGCTGGAGGCCGAAGTCGAGATCCGGCCCGGCAGCCTGTTCCACGACGGCGCCGGCGTGGGCGCCTGGGTCGGCATCGAATACATGGCGCAGGCCATCGCCGCCTGGGCCGGCTATCACGCGCTGCTGCGCGGCGAGACGGTGAAGATCGGGTTCCTGCTGGGCTCGCGCCGCTACGCATGCGCGGTGCCTGAGTTCGCCACCGGAAGCCGGCTCAAGGTGGACGTGAAGCTGCTGCTGCAGGCCGAGAACGGGCTGGGCTCCTTCGAGTGCGCCATCAGCGATCTCTCCACCCAACAAGAACTGGCGCAAGCCACCGTGTCGGTGTTCCAGCCGCACGACGCAACACAATATCAAGAAGGCATGGCATGACAACACCGGGGGATCACACCATTTTCGTCACCGGCTCGAGCCGGGGCATAGGCCGGGCCATCGCGCTGCGGCTGGCGCGCGACGGTTACGACATCGTCCTGCATTGCCACCAGCGACGCGAGGCCGCCGACGAGGCCGCGCGCGAGATCGAAGCGCTGGGACGCCGCGCCCGCGTGCTGCAGTTCGACATCGCGCAGCGCGAGCAGGCCGCGCAGGCGCTGCTGCAGGACGTGGAAGAACACGGCTGCTACTACGGCGTGGTCTGCAACGCCGGCATCACCCGCGACAACGCCTTCCCGGCCATGCCTGGCGAGGACTGGGACAGCGTGCTGCGCACCAACCTCGACGGCTTCTACAACGTGCTCAATCCGCTGGTGATGCCGATGGTGCGCCGGCGCGCGCCGGGCCGCATCGTGACCCTGGCATCGGTCTCGGGCCTGATCGGCAACCGCGGCCAGGTCAACTACAGCGCGGCCAAGGCCGGCGTGATCGGCGCCACCAAGGCGCTGGCGCTGGAGCTGGCCAAGCGCGACATCACCGTCAACTGCGTGGCGCCCGGCCTGATCGACACCGACATGGCGCAGGACGCGCCGCTGGAAGAAATCATGAAACTGATCCCCGCCCGCCGCGCCGGCAAGCCGGAGGAAGTGGCCGCCGCGGTGGCCTTCCTGATGGCGCCCGACGCCGCCTACATCACGCGCCAGGTGATCTCCGTCAACGGAGGCCTGGCATGAGCAGACAGCACACGCCGCGCCGCGTGGCGGTCACCGGCATGGCCGGCATCAGCCCCATCGGCAACGACTGGGACAGCGCGCTGGCCCACCTGAAGAGCTTGCGCAACGCCGTGCAGCGCATGCCCGGCTGGGACGAATACGTCGGCCTGCACACGCGCCTGGGCGCGCCGGCGGCTGAGTTCTCCCTGTCCGACAAGTACAACCGCAAGACCACCCGCAGCATGGGCCGCGTGGCGCTGATGGCCACCCGCGCCAGCGAATGGGCGCTGGCCGACGCCGGCCTGCTGGACGATCCGCTGCTGCGCAGCGGCCGCCTCGGCATCTCGTACGGATCGTCGGCCGGCACGCCCAACGCGATCGCCGACTTCGCCATGATGTTCGCCGAGAAGAACACCCGCGACATCAACGCCAACACCTACCTGAAGATGATGGCGCATACCGCGCCGGTGAACATGGGCGTGTTCTTCGGCATCACCGGCCGCATCATCACCACCTCCAGCGCCTGCACCTCGGGCAGCCAGGGCATAGGCTACGCCTTCGAAGCCATCCGCAGCGGCCGCCAGAGCGCGATGGTGGCCGGCGGCTCGGAAGAACTGTGCGCCACCGAAGCGGCCGTGTTCGACACGCTGTACGCCACCAGCGTGCGCAACGACACGCCGCAGGCCACGCCCAGCCCCTTTGACAAGGATCGCGACGGCCTGGTCCTGGGCGAGGGCGCCGGCAGCCTGATCCTGGAAGACCTGGAACACGCGCAGGCGCGCGGCGCGCGCATCTACGCCGAGGTGGTCGGCTTCGGCACCAACAGCGACGGCTCCCACGTCACCAATCCCAACGCCGCCACCATGCAGGTCGCCATCGAGATGGCGCTGGACGATGCCGGCCTGCCGGCCGACGCCATCGGCTACATCAACGCCCACGGCACCGGCACGCGCCAGGGCGACGTGGCCGAAACCACCGCCACGGCGCGCGTGTTCGGCGCACGCACGCCCATCAGCTCGCTCAAGAGCTACATGGGCCACACGCTGGGCGCCTGCGGCGCGCTGGAAGCCTGGCTGACCATCGAAATGATGCGTCACGGCTGGTTCTCGCCCACCATCAACCTGCATCAGGCGGATCCGGAATGCGGCGAGCTCGACTACATCACCGGCCAGGGACGCGGGATAGATTGCGAATACGTGATGTCGAACAACTTCGCGTTCGGCGGGATCAACACCTCGCTGATCTTCAGGCGCTGGAGCTGAGCCGCCGCCGCGCACGCGAATTGCCGACTCACCAACAATAAGGAAACGACAATGAAAAAACTCTCCCTGCCCCTGATCGCCGCCGCCGTGCTCACCCTCTGCTCGCTGTCGGCGCAGGCGCGCGACACCAAGCACCTGCTGTCGATCGAAGAAGCCAGCGCCATGAAGGACAAGGACGGCATCCTGGACGGCTCGGTCAAGTTCTACTTCGCCGGCCAGCCGCATCCGGCCGTCGCCGCCAAGCTGCTCACCGACGTCACCAACCAGAAGACCAACGCCGTGGGCAAGTCCGATGAAGAAGCCTGCAAGTGGGTGTTCCTGTCGGCGCTGGTGCAGCTGCACAAGAAAGCCAAGGAGCTGGGCGGCAATGCCGTGGTCAACATCGTGAGCTACTACAAGAAGAACGAGATGGCCAGCGCCACCCAGTTCGAATGCCATGCCGGCGCCACCCTGGCCGGCGTCGCCCTGAAGGGCGACATCGTCAAGATCGGCGACAAGTAAGGACTGCCGGCGCATGCCCGCCACCTTCGTCTGGATCGTGGACGGTCGTGATTTCCTCGCTGCTTCCGCTGCCATCCCGGCCATCGCGCCCGAGTTCGCCGCCGCGCTTTCCGACGGCGAGCGCGCGCGCCTGCAGCGCTTCCTGAAGCCGCAGCGCGCGCGCGAATTCCTGCTGGGCAGGCTGCTGCTGCGCCATGCGCTGGTGCAGTCGCTCGATTGCCGCATGGCCGATATCGCCGTGACCGAACGTCCCGGTGCCTCTCCCCACGTGGAAGTGAAAGGACGCCCCGCCAACGGCGTGGCGCTGCCCGGCTTCAGCATCTCGCACAGCCGCGGCTGGCTGGCCTGCGCCGTCGGCGAAGTGTTCCCGCTGGGGGTGGACATCGAGGCCCCGGCGCCGCAGCGCGACCTGCGCGCGCTGGCCGGCCTGGCGTTCTCGCCCAGGGAGTCGGCATGGCTGGCCGGGCAAGAGGCGACCGGACAAGCAGGACACGAGGAGGCCTTCTACCGGCTCTGGTGCGCCAAGGAGGCGCTCTACAAATTTCGCCACAACGCCGGAATGCGCGACATGCAGGGTTTTCCGGAAATCAGCTGCGGAGAAGGCGGCGAGGACCTGGCGCTTGGCGCGCCGGACGCCTTCCTGCGCCACGAGGCCGGCGACGGCTACCATCTCTGCCTGTGCAGCGGCGCGCGGCCGCGCACCCATGCCAGCGAGCGCCTGGACTGCGCCCGCTTGTTGAATTTGTCCTGAAGCCGGGGCAAAATCGCTCTGCCCGCAAGGGCCACAAAAATCACACCACGGGGGAATCGATGTCCACACCACGCACCTGGCTGCTCGCAGCCTCCACAGTCCTGCTCGCCACCGCCTGCGCCACGCCGGAAGAGCGCATGGCCAAGCTGCAGATCAAGCAGCAACGCCTCGAGCTCAAGACGCAGCAGCTCGCGCTGCGCAACGAAGCGCGCGGCAAGCCGCAGACCAATGCGGTCCTCGACCAGCGCGCGCCGCTGGAAAACGTGGTCAAGGCGCTGGCCGCCTGCGACGCCAGCCTGGGCGCCACGGTGAAGCAATTCGCGCCCGACCTGAAGCCGGTCTTCCCGGTGACGGTCAAGGGCGAGGTCGCCTCCATCGACGTGCCTGACCGCAAGACGCCGGGCCGCACCGCGGTCGCGCCGATGGCGGCGGCCAAGGTCTATGGCCTGATGCTGTCGGGCTACTACGAGGAAAGCACCGAAATCAACGGCACGCTGCAAAAGATGGCCTGGGGCTTCACCACCCCGGCCGGCGCCGACCAGGTGGCTTCCGTGCTTGGCGCGGCCATTCCCAACTTCAAGCGCGTGAGCAAGGAAGTCAGCGGCACCTATACCCGCATGGAGATCTTCGACCGCGGCGGCTGGCACCGCACGTCGCGCTTCGACCACTACCGCGCCCAGCCCAATATCCTGGGCGAGCGCACGCTGGTGATCGAAGCCTCGCGCGACCCGGCCTTCCCCGGCACGCGCGTGGGCTGCGTCGTGCGCGGCTTCCAGACCGAGCAGTTCCAGGACACGCTGCGTCCGGAACTGGACTGACCCGCAGGCCAGGGGACCGGCGCCGTCCCCGCGAAAAACAAAAAGCCCGCTGTTTTCGCAGCGGGCTTTTTCATTGGCGCGGATTCAGGCGGCGCCCAGTCCGTACTTCCTGATCTTGTCGTACAGCGTCTTCTTGGGAATGCCCAGCCGGTCGGCCGCCAGCGCCACGCTGCCGTCGCTCTCCTTCAGGGCCGCGGCGATCAGCCCGGCCTCGAAGCTTTCCACCTGTTGCGGCAAGGGCGTGAGGCCGCCTGCCGCCGCCGGCAGCGCGGCGATCTGTTCCACGCCCAGCACCCAGCGGTCGGCGAAGTTGCGCAGCTCGCGCACGTTGCCGGGCCACTCGCGTTGGCGCCATTGCTGCATCTGGGCCGCGCTCCAGGGCGGCACCTCGCGCCGGTATCGCAGCGACGCCGCCTGGCAGAAATGCGCCAGCAGCAAGGGGATGTCCTCGCTGCGCTGGACCAGCGCCGGCAGGTCGATGGCGACCACGCCGATGCGGTAGTACAGGTCCTCGCGGAACTGGCCGTCGGCGCTCATCTTCAGCAGGTCGGCCTTGCTGGCGGCGATCACGCGGCAGTCGACGGCGATCGACTCGTTGCCTCCCAGGCGCTCCAGCCTGCGCTCCTGCAGCACGCGCAGCAGCTTGACCTGCATGGCCAGCGGCATGCTCTCGATCTCATCGAGGAACAGCGTGCCGCCATGCGCGTATTCCAGCTTGCCGATGCGGCGCTTCTGCGCGCCGGTGAAAGCGCCAGCCTCATGGCCGAAGATCTCGCTCTCGAACACGGTCTCCGGCAGCGCCCCGCAGTTCAGCGCCACGAACGCGCCCTTGCGGCCGCTGGCGGCGTGCAGCTGGCGCGCCACCACCTCCTTGCCGGTGCCGGTCTGGCCGTTGATCAGCACGTCGACGTTGGCCGGTCCCAGGCTGTGGATGAGCGTACGCACGCGTTCGATGGCCGGCGACTGCCCCACCAGCGGCGGCAGCTCGGGATGACTGGTCCAGGCCTCGCGCAGCCGGCGGTTCTCCAGCACCAGGCTGCGCTTCTCCTGGGCGCGCAGGGCGATCTCCAGCAGGCGATCGGAGCTGAACGGCTTTTCCACGAAATCATAGGCGCCGGCGCGCATGGCGTCGACCGCCATGCCGACGTCGCCGTGGCCGGTGACCACGATCACCGGCAGTCCGGCGTCCACCGCCACCGCGTGCTCCAGCACCTCCAGCCCGGACATGCCTGGCAGGCGCACATCGGTCACCACCACGCCGGCGAACTCGCGCAGGAGCAGCGGCAAGGCTTCCTCCGCGCTGGCGCAGGCGGACACCTCGAAGCCGCCCAGTTCCAGCGCCTGCGCGGTGGCGCGGCGCACCGCCTGCTCGTCTTCTATCAGGATGGCGCGCATGGCGCCGCCGTTGTGTTCCATCATGTCTCCGTCTTCAGCAGGGGCAGGCGCACGATGAATTCGGCGCCGCCCTCTTCATGGTTATGTGCGGTGAGCTGGCCGTTCATCGCCTGCACGATGGACGAGGAAATCGCCAGCCCCAGTCCCAGCCCCTTGCTCGAGGACTTGGTGGTGAAAAAGGGTTCGAACAGGTGCGGCGCCACTTCGTCCGGGATGCCGGCGCCGGAGTCGCGGATGCGCACCACGGCCTGGCCGTCCTCGACGTCCAGCACCACCCGCACGCGCTTGACCGGCTCTTCCTCGACCGCATCCAGCGCGTTGCGCAGCAGGTTGATCAGCACCTGCTCGGTGCGCACCGCGTCGCCGGTCACCTGCGCCGCCTGGCGCACGTCGATGGCGATCTCCACGCGGTGGTTCTGGAATTCGCTGCCCAGCAGCAGCGCCGCGGCCTCGATGGTCTGGCGCAGGTCGACCGCCGACACCAGCTCGCCGCTCTTGCGCGCGAAGCCCTTCAACTGCGCGATGATCTTGCCCATGTTGGCGCTGGCGCCGCTGATGTGCTCCAGGTTCTCGGCCACCTGCGCGGTCTGGCCGCGCGCCAGGAACTTCACCGAGTTGTCGGCAAAGGCCCGGATCGCGGCCAGCGGCTGGTTCAGCTCATGCGTGACGCCGGCGGCCATCTGGCCCAGCATGGCCAGCTTGCCGGCCTGCACCAGTTCGTTCTGGGTGGTGCGCAACAGCGTCTCGGTCTGCTGCAGCTTTTCGTACTTGACCGCGATGGCCTGGTTGGCCGCGGTCAGCTCGCCGGTGCGCTGGGCGATCCGGTGGTCCAGCTCCTCGGCAGCGCGGCGCAGCGCATCGCGCGACTCCAGGCGCTCCTGCACGCGGCGGCGGTGCTGGTACCAGGCCAGCAGGGAAATCGCCAGCGCCGCCATGGCCAGCGCCGCCGCCAGCGCCGACAGCGTGGCCGAGCGCACCATGCGCGCCTGCGACGGGAACAGCATCAGCTGCCAGCCCAGCCGCCCGACCGGGCGCGACACGTGCTCGCCGAAGCCGCGCTGCAACGCAGCCGGCAAGGCCGACACCGGCGTGATCGGCAGATCGGCGTACTGGTGGGTGCCGGCCAGCTCCTGCTGCACATTGCCCGCCAGCGGGCCCAGGCTGTGATACTTCCACTCGGGACGGTTGCTGAGGAAGACCACGCCGCCGGCGTCGGTCAGCGTGATCGGGTCGTCGCTGCTGCGCCAGGTGTGCTCGAACTCGGCGAGGTCGACCTTGACCACCATCACGCCGATCGGCACGTCGCCGTCGGCCTGGTCCTGGCGGCGGTAGATCGGCTGGGCGATGAAGTAGCCCGGTTCGCTGGAGACGTTGCCGATGCCGTAGAAGCGCCCCGCCCGGCCCAGCACCGCTTCGCGGAAATACGGCCGGAAACCGAAGTCGCGGCCGACGAAGCTGAACTCGTCGTCCCAGTTGCTGGACGCCAGCGTCAACCCGGCCGGATTGATCATGAAGATGTGCACCGCGCGCGATTGCTGCTGGATGGTCTTGAAGGCGCGGTTCAGCCGGTCCACGGCCAGCTCGTCCTCCGGATGCTGCAGCACCTGGCGCACGTCGGACTGGAAGCCCAGCGCGAACGGCAGCGCCTCGAACTTCTGCAAGATGGACTCCAGGTCGAGCGCGGCGATCTGCAGCTGGGCCGCGCCCATGCTTTTCTGGTCGGCGCGCGCCTTGTTCAGCGCGAGCCGGTACGTGAGCCCGCACACCAGCAGCGTGGCGGCGACGAAGACGGCGAACAGCAGCAGGTTTCTTCTGGCTCTCATGCGGACCGGTGGCGGCGAGGCAAGGGGTGAATCGGGAACGACGGGACGGAAAACCGGGCAGAAAATGGAACAAAAAACAGGCCCGGATACGACGCGGCGCCCCGCAAGGCGCCGCGCGTCCAGACCGTAATGATAGCGCGAGGCCGGGCGGCCCCGCGCGCCGGATCAGGCCGGCGTATGCGAACTTATGCAGGCTTGTGCTGCTCGTGTTGCTTGGCGGCTTGCGCGCCGGAGGTGTCGGGCTCGTCTTCCATGTCGACATCCTCATGCAGATGGCCGTCGCGCTGCGGATCGGGCATGCGCAGGGTGACGATCAGCGCCACCAGGCACAGCGCGGTCACGTACCAGTAGAAGCTCGACTCCATGCCGGCCGACTTCAGCGACAGCGCCACGAACTCGGCCGAACCGCCGAAGATGGCGTTGCCGACCGCATACGACAGGCCCACGCCCAGCGCGCGCACTTCAGCGGGGAACATCTCGGCCTTGATCAGGCCGCCGATCGAGGTGTAGAAGCTGACGATGGTCAGCGCCAGGATCGCCAGGCCGAAGGCGGCGTAGGGGCTGGTCACGTCCTTCAGCAGGTGCAGGATCGGGAAGGTGCAGATCATGCCGAGGAAGGCGAAGCACAGCATCGAGTTGCGGCGGCCGATCTTGTCCGAGATGGCGCCGAAGATCGGCTGCAGGATCATGTAGACGAACAGCGCGCCGGTCATCACGCCGTTGGCGACCTTGGGGTCCATGCCGGCGGTGTTGACCAGGTACTTCTGCATGTAGGTGGTGAAGGTGTAGAACATCAGCGAGCCACCGGCGGTGAAGCCGACCACGTTGATGAAGGCGCGCTTGTGCTTCAGCAAGCCCTTCAGGGTGCCGGCTTCCTTCTTCTTGCGGCTGCCTTCGGAGGCGGTCTCGGCCAGCGAGCTGCGCAGATACATCGCCACCAGCGCGCCGACCGCGCCCAGCACGAAGGGCACGCGCCATCCCCAGTCCATCAGCTCGGCCTTGGTCAGCCACTGCTGCATGCCGAACAGCACCAGCACCGCCAGCAGTTGCCCGCCGATCAGCGTGACGTACTGGAAGGACGCGAAGAAGCCGCGACGCCCCTGCGGTGCGACCTCGCTCATGTAGGTGGCCGAGGTGCCGTATTCGCCGCCCACCGACAGGCCCTGGAACAGGCGCGCCAGCAGCAGCAGCGCCGGCGCCCAGGCGCCGATGGTGGCGTAGGTCGGCAGCATGGCGACGGCCAGCGAGCCGCCGCACATCATCAGCACCGAGATCAGCATGGACGTCTTGCGGCCGTGCTTGTCGGCGATGCGGCCGAACAGCCAGCCGCCGATCGGGCGCATCAGGAAACCTGCGGCGAACACGCCGGCGGTGTTGAGCAGCTGGGTGGTCGGGTCGCCCTTGGGGAAGAAGGCCGGTGCGAAGTAAATCGCGCAGAAGGAATAGACGTAGAAGTCGAACCACTCGACCAGGTTGCCGGACGAGGCGCCGAGGATGGCGAAGATGCGCTTGCGGTATTCGGCCGGACTCAGTTTCTTGGCCGCCTGCGTGCCTGCTTGCTGGCTCAGTTGCGATGTGCTGCTCATGGATATCTCCTGTAATGGCCGCATCCTCCCTCTCAGATTCGGCGGCCTTGGTGTCCTGTCATCCCCGCGCACGCGCCGGCTCGAACGGCCGTTTGCCTGCAACGGGAAAACATCGTATGGACGGTTTGGAACGGATAAGGGCAATCGGCTGGGCGCGACGCAAATGCGCGTGCGGGATGCTTGCCTGCATCGTGTCTGCCTCCGTTTGCTTTACTTATGCGGGAGGTATTGCAGGCTTTGTGCCAGTGCGGGGCTACTCGGAGAATTAATTTAAGTCTTTGTTTTTAAATGAATTTATTTAAATCGCGCTGACGCGCCATGCGGCATTTGCGCGGATTCCCGGAATGCTGCGCAGCGGCATTTGCGGGAATCCAGCCATTGGCTCGATTGCCGGAAGCGGCCGAATGCGTATTTCGGCGCTCCCTCCTCTGCCGCCCATTCCCGTCGTCCTGACGAAAGTCGGGACCCAGTGACGTTTGCTGCACATCACGGTTATCGACCAGAGTGGCAGACGTCACCGTTATCGATGGGGGCAACGAACGTCACTGGGTCCCCGCCTTCGCGGGGACGACGGAGGTGGGGGGATAGCGCCATTGCGCGAGGCTGGCATGGTGCCTTTCAATTCTCAGGCGGTTTTCCGGCGCCGTGATCGCAGGTGCTCGACATCGCAAGCGCCAGAATGCATGGCAAGCGCGCGAAATCACATGCGTGCGAACGCATGGCAAGCGCCCAAAATCGCACGCGTGCGAATGATGGCAGGCGCCCGAATGCGTGTTCCGGCGTTCCCTCACCCGACTCCCATTCCCGTCGTCCTGACGAAAGTCAGGACCCAGTGTCGTTTGCTGCACATCACGGTTATCGAGCAGAGGAACGGACATCACTGCTATCGACGGGAGCGACTAACGCCACTGGGTCCCCGCCTTCGCGGGGACGACGGCGGTGGGGGATGGCGCCATTGCACGAGGCTGGCCTGATGCCCTTCAATTCTCAGGCAGCGTTCCGGCGCCGTGATCGCAGGCGCTCGACATCGCAAGCGCCAGAATGCATGGCAAGTGCGCGAAATCATATGCGTGCGAACGCATGGCAAGCGCCCAAAATCGAACGCGTGCGAATGATGGCAGGCGCCCGAATGCGTGTTCCGGCGTTCCCTCACCCGACTCCCATTCCCGTCGTCCTGACGAAAGTCAGGACCCAGCGACGTTTGCTGCACATCACGGTTATCGACCAGAGGGACGGACGTCACCGTTATCTACGGGAGCAACGAACGTCACTGGGTCCCCGCCTTCGCGGGGACGACGGAGGTGGGAGGATGGCGCCATTGCGCGAGGCTGACCTTGTATTCCGCCCCCATTCCCGTCGTCCTGACGAAAGTCAGGACCCAGTGTCGTTTGCTGCACATCACGGTTATCGAGCAGAGGGACAGACGTCACCGTTATCGATGGAATCGACAAAAGTCACTGGGTCTCCGCCTTCGCGGGGACGACGGCGGTGGGGAGGATCGCGCCATTGCACGAGGCTGGCCTGGTGCAATTGGCTGCTATGTTGGGCGTCCTGATTCCAGATACAAAACAAAAGCGGCGCATGCCTTCCGACATGCGCCGCCTTCGCGGTCTTGCGTGAGCGTCAGCTCATTTCATGCTATCGGCCGATCAACGCTCCGACAGCGCGTCCATCACGCACAGCGCCGTCATGTTGATGATGCGGCGGACGGTGGCCGATGGCGTCAGGATGTGGACCGGCTTGGCGCAACCCAGCAGGATGGGGCCGATCGCCACGCCGTTGCCCGATGCGGTCTTGAGCAGGTTGTAGGCGATGTTGGCCGCGTCGATGTTGGGCATGACCAGCAGGTTGGCGTCGCCCTTGAGCGGCGAATCCGGGATCACGGCGTTGAGCAGCTTCATGTCCAGTGCGGTGTCGCCGTGCATTTCGCCGTCCACTTCCAGGTCCGGCGCCACTTCGCGCAGGATCGCCAGGGCATTGCGCATCTTGCGGGCCGACTCGCTGTTGGAGGAACCGAAATTGGAATGCGACAGCAGCGCCGCACGCGGGTGCAGGCCGAAACGGCGCATTTCGTCGGCGGCCAGGATGGTGATCTCGGCCAGCTCGGCGGCGTTCGGATTCTCGTTGACGTGCGTGTCCACCAGCACCAGCTGGCGGTTCGGCAGGATCACGGCGTTCATGGCGGCGTAGACGTTCACGCCTTCACGCTTGCCCAGCACCTGGTCGATGTAGTGCAGGTGCAGCTGGGTGGTGCCGTAGGTGCCGCAGATCATGCCGTCGGCGTCGCCCTTGTGGATCGCCATGGAGCCGATCAGTGTGTGGCGGCGGCGCATTTCCAGCTTGGCGTACTGCTCGGTGACGCCCTTGCGGCGCGACATCTCGAGGAAGGTCTGCCAGTAGTCGCGATAGCGCTCGTCGAAGTTCGGGTTGATCACCTCGAAGTCGGTGCCGGCGCGCAGGCGCAGGCCGAACTTCTGGATGCGTTGTTCCAGCACTTCCGGACGGCCAACCAGGATGGGCTTGGCCAGGTTTTCGTCGACGATCACCTGCACCGCGCGCAGCACGCGCTCTTCTTCGCCTTCGGCGTAGACGATGCGTTTCTTCGCTTCGGCGGCCTTCTTGGCGACCTGGAAGATCGGGCGCATGAAGGTGCCGCTGTGGTAGACGAACTGCTCCAGCTTCTCGATGTAGGCGTCCATGTCCTGGATCGGACGGGCGGCCACGCCGGAAGTCTCGGCGGCGCGCGCGACGGCCGGCGCGATCTTGATCATCAGGCGCGGGTCGAAGGGCTTGGGAATGATGTACTCGGGGCCGAACGACAGGTTGGTCACGCCGTAGGTGGCGGCCACGATGTCGGACTGCTCCGCCTGCGCCAGTTCGGCGATGGCGTGAACGGTGGCGATCTCCATCTCGCGGGTGATGGTGGTGGCGCCGGAATCCAGCGCGCCGCGGAAGATGTAGGGGAAGCACAGCACATTGTTGACCTGGTTCGGATAGTCCGAACGGCCGGTAGCGATGACGGCGTCGTCGCGCACGGCCTTGACGTCTTCGGGCAGGATTTCCGGGGTCGGGTTGGCCAGCGCCAGCACCAGCGGGCGCGGCGCCATCTGCTTGACCATGTCCTGCTTGAGCACGCCGGCGGCGGACAGGCCCAGGAAGATGTCGGCGTTGGGGATGACGTCGGCCAGGGTGCGCGCGTCGGTTTCGCGGGCGAAGCGCTCCTTGTCCGGATCCATCAGTTCCTTGCGGCCCTTGTAGACCACGCCGGCCAGGTCGGTGACGTAGATGTTCTCGATCGGGAAGCCGAGGTCGACGATCAGGTCCAGGCAGGCCAGCGCGGCCGCGCCGGCGCCGGAGACCACCAGCTTGACTTCCTTGATGTTCTTGCCGACGACCTTCAGGCCGTTCAGGATCGCTGCGCCGACGATGATGGCGGTGCCGTGCTGGTCATCGTGGAAGACCGGGATCTTCATCTTCTCGCGCAGCTTGCGCTCGATGTAGAAGCACTCGGGCGCCTTGATGTCTTCCAGGTTGATGCCGCCGAAGGTCGGCTCAAGCGCGGCGATGACGTCGATCAGCTTGTCCGGGTCGGTCTCGTTGACTTCGATGTCGAACACGTCGATGCCGGCGAACTTCTTGAACAGCACGCCCTTGCCTTCCATCACCGGCTTGGAGGCCAGTGCGCCGATGTTGCCCAGGCCCAGCACGGCGGTGCCGTTGGAGATAACGGCCACCAGGTTGCCGCGGGCGGTGTACTTGAACGCGTTGAGCGGGTCGGCGACGATTTCTTCGCAAGCCGCGGCGACGCCGGGAGAATATGCCAGGGAGAGATCACGCTGGTTGGTCAGCAGCTTGGTGGGAGTGACGCTGATTTTGCCCGGGGTCGGAAACTCGTGGTAATCCAGCGCTGCCTGACGAAGTTGCTGACGCACTTCTTCTTTCTTACTGATCATCGAATCCATAACTCTGTATTCTCTATGTTGACTTGCGAAGACCGGTGATTCTAGCAGAGGTCGGCCCTCAATCATAGGCCGCCGGCCCGATGCTGCTCCGCGCAAAGCCTGTCCGGGACTGGCTTTGCGGCGTTTCACCGGCGGTGCGTGATGACCGCGAACATGCCCGTTCACAGTGCAAATGACGTCCGTTTGCGGCGTGATGGGTGCACGTTGCGCACAGCTTTGCAATGGCGAATCTTTGCTCGCTTGCATTGGCCGGCGACGGCACCTGTGGAAAGTCCTTATCGCCGGACGGCGCGCCCGGTCGGCGCGTTGGCGGGGATTGCGGGCCGGCTTGTGGCTGCCCTGCGCGTGAAGCCGCGAGGCCCCGGTTCGCGTTTGACGGCCTCTTGCGCCGCGCGCGATTTCGGTGCGTCTGCTGCATCGCAACACGCGACGCCAGGCGCTTCACTGTCCCCAACGATAGACCCGATTGTGCTCCAGAAGCAATGACGGATTGGTTACAATCGACACCATGCTGACCGAATTCGAACTCATCGCGCGCTACTTCAACCGCCCTCCCGCCCCGGACAGCCGCACGGCGCTCGGCGTGGGCGACGATTGCGCGCTGATGACCCCGGCCCCCGGCATGCAGCTGGCCATCTCCAGCGACATGCTGGTCTGCGGCCGCCATTTCTTCCCCGATGCGGATCCGACGGCGCTGGGCCACAAATGCCTGGCGGTGAACCTGTCCGACCTGGCGGCGATGGGCGCGCAGCCGATCGCCTTCACGCTGGCGCTGGCGCTGCCGCAGGCCGACCCGGAATGGCTGGCGCCGTTCTCCCAGGGCATGCTGGCGCTGGCCGACCGCCACGGCTGCGAGCTGATCGGCGGCGACACCACCAAGGGCCCGCTGACGATTTCCATCACCGTGTTCGGCGAAGTGCCGCCGCAACAGGCGCTGCGCCGCGACGCCGCGCGCGTGGGCGACGATATCTGGATCTCCGGTTCGCTGGGCGACGCCCGCCTGGCGCTGGCCGGCTACCGCAACGAACTGGCGCTGTCCGACACCGAACTGCTGCAGGCGGCGCCGCGCATGCATGAGCCGACCCCGCGCGTGGAGCTGGGCGTGGCGCTGCGCGGCATCGCGCACGCGGCCATCGACATTTCCGACGGGCTGGTGGGCGACCTCGGCCACATCCTCGAGCGTTCGCATCACGGCGCCACGCTGAACGTGGACGCGCTGCCGCCCGGCAACGTGCTGCAGCAGCGCGAGGTCGACCTGCGCCGCCGCTTCACGCTGGCCGGCGGCGACGACTACGAACTCTGCTTCACCGCGCCGGCGCGCCTGCGCGAAGCGGTGGAAAAAGCCGCCCGCGCGGCCGGCGCCGAAGTGGCGCGCGTGGGCAGCATCGACCGCGAACCCGGCCTGCGCCTGGTGGACGCCGCCGGCGAAGCGCTGCAACTGGACCTCGCGTCCTTCGATCATTTCCGCACATGAACCAAGAAACGCCCCCCTCCCCTGCAGCATCCGCAACATCCGATGCCCCGGCCGCGCCGGCATTCCCGCCTCCGCGCGCCGGCGGCAAACGCAAGCCGACCGCCCACTTCATGCTGGCGCACCCGGCGCACTGGATCGCGCAGGGCTTCGGCAGCGGCCTCTCGCCGATCATGCCGGGCACGGCCGGCACCTTGTTCGCATGGCTGTCCTTCGCGGTGCTCTCGGCGCGCTGGCCGCACATCTTCACCGCCGCCAACTGGCTGGCCATCATCGTGGCCGGCTTCGTGGTCGGCGTCTGGGCCTGTCATCGCACCGGACGCGCGCTGAACTCGCCCGATGACGGCAGCATGGTGTGGGACGAGATCATCGCCTTCTGGCTGGTGCTGGTGCTGGTGACGCCGGCCGACCTGAAGACCCAGTTCGCGGCATTCGTGGTGTTCCGCTTCTTCGACATGGTCAAGCCGCCGCCGATCGCGTGGTTCGACCGCCGCTTCAAGGGCGGCTTCGGCGTGATGTGGGACGACATCCTGGCGGCGTTCTACACGCTGCTGGCGTTCGCGTTCTGGCGCGCCTATTTTTGATACGGCGCCCCGGTTCAACAAAGCCTGTGGAGAGAGTATGCTTGTCCGTGCATGCTCATGATCAACCGGCCGCGGTCATCGGAAGGGGCTGACGGCATAACCAGGGGTAACATCCATGGACACCACGATTGACTTAGCCGCACGCGTCGGCCAGGCCCTGAAGGCCAAGGGCCTGCTGTTAGCCACAGCCGAATCGTGCACCGGCGGCGGCATCGCGCACGCCGTCACCGAAATCGCAGGCTCTTCCGAATGGTTCGACTGCGGCTTCGTCACCTATTCCAACGCCTCCAAGAACGAACTGCTGGACATTCCCGAAGCCATGATCGCGCTGCACGGCGCGGTCAGCGAAGAGATCGCCGGCGCCATGGCCGAAGGGGCCGTCGCCAACAGCAGCTCGGACGTGGCCGTCTCCACCACCGGCATCGCCGGCCCCGGCGGTGCGGTACCCGGCAAACCGGTCGGCACCGTCTGCTTCGGCTGGCGCGTGGGCGACAAGACCTTCACCGAACGGCTGGTGTTCTCCGGCGACCGGCAGGCGGTGCGCGAGCAGACGGTGATTCATTCGCTCAAGGGCTTGCTGAAGCTGCTGGCCGACTGACCAGGTTCCTCGCTCCCGAAAAACAAACAGGCGGCGCTCCTCACGGAGTCGCCGCCTGTTTGCATTTGACCGGTCGGATCAGCGGAACTGGTTGATCGCGTCGCGCGTCTCGATGGCCACCCGGCGCGCCGCCGCGGCGAAGTCCTCGCCGTCCTGCGGCTTGGCGTACAGGATGGCGCGCGAGGAGTTGATCATCATGCCGGCGCCGGATGCGGTCCTGCCGGACTTGACGGTCGCTTCCACGTCGCCGCCCTGGGCGCCCACGCCGGGCACCAGCAGCGGCATGTCGCCGATGATGGCGCGCACCTGGGCCAGCTCATGCGGGAAGGTCGCGCCCACCACCAGGCCGCACTGGCCGTTGGTGTTCCATTTTTCGGCCACCAGGCGCGCCACGTGCTGGTACAGCGGCTTGCCGTCGACTTCCAGGAACTGCAGGTCGGAGCCGCCGGCGTTGGAGGTGCGGCACAGCACGATCACGCCGCGGTCCTTCCATTCCAGGTAGGGCGAGACCGAATCCCAGCCCATGTAGGGGCTGACGGTGACGACGTCGGCGTTGTAGCGCTCGAAGGCTTCGCGCGCGTACTGCTCGGCGGTGGCGCCAATGTCGCCGCGCTTGGCGTCCAGCACCAGCGGAATGTCGGGATAGGTGCTGCGCAGGTAGGCGCAGATGCGCTCCAGCTGCTCTTCCGCGCCCAGCGCGGCGAAATAGGCGATCTGCGGCTTGAAGGCGCAGGCGGTGTCGGCCGTGGCGTCGATGATGGCGCGGCAGAACTCGTAGATGGCGTCGGGCTTGCCTTGCAGCTCCGCGGGGAATTTCTTGACGTCGGGATCCAGGCCGACGCACAGCAGGGAGTTACGCGAAGTCCACGCGGCGTTTAATTTCTCGATGAATGTCACGGTGATGCCTTAAGCTTGAAGATGCGCTATTGTATCGCGCCGGCATGCTCCACCCCCGTTTTTACCGCCTTTTCGATGCATTTCGGGCGAAAATCGGGCACTAGACCGGACTTGCACGGGTCTGAAGCGTTCTCTATTTCTGACAAGGAACAACAACATGAAGAAACCGTTCACCCCCTTCGCATGGCTGGCCGCCGCAGTTCTGGCGCTGACGCTTTCCGGCTGCGGCTACAACGATTTCCAGGCCAAGGACGAGGCCACCAAGGCCGCCTGGGGCGAAGTGGTGAACCAGTACCAGCGCCGCGCCGACCTGATTCCCAACCTGGTCAACACCGTCAAGGGCTATGCCGCCCACGAGAAGGACACGCTGGAAGCCGTGACCCAGGCGCGCGCGGCCGCCACCAGTTTCCAGATCACGCCGGAAGTGCTGAACAACCCGGAAGCCTTCGCCAAATTCCAGCAGGTGCAGGGCCAGCTGTCCTCGGCGCTGTCGCGCCTGATGGCGGTGTCCGAGAACTACCCGCAGCTCAAGGCCGATACCAGCTTCCGCGACTTGCAGTCGCAGCTCGAAGGCACCGAGAACCGCATCACCGTGGCGCGCCAGCGCTACATCGCCTCGGTCCAGGAGTACAACATCCTGGCGCGCAGCTTCCCCACCAACATCACGGCCAAGATCTTCAGCTACCAGGTCAAGCCGTCCTTCACGGTGGAAAACGAGAAGGCGATCTCGACCGCACCCGCCGTCAACTTCGGCAAGTAAGCCTGAAGCCGGGCATCGCCGATGCGTAGATTCCTCCTGCGACTCCAGCTGCTGCTGGCCCTGCTGCCCGCCCTGGGCGGCACGGCCGCGGCCCAGGAGTTCGTCGCCGTGCCGCCGCTGAGCGGCCATGTGATCGACCAGATCCGCATGCTCGACGCCGGGCAGCGCGCCGCGCTGGACAACGTGCTGGCCGAATACGAAACCCGCACCGGCAGCCAGATCACGGTGCTGCTGATGGCCTCCACCGCGCCCGAAGCGATCGAGCAGTACGGCATCCGCGTGGCCGAGGCCTGGAAGCTGGGCCGCAAGGGCATCGACGACGGCGTGATCCTGATCGTCGCCCGCGACAACCCGAAGGCGCTGCGCCGCCTGCGCATCGAGGCCGGGCGCGGCGTGCAGGGCAGCCTGACCGATGCGCAGTCCAAGCGCATCCTGGAAGACGTGATCGCGCCGCATTTCCGGCAGAACGATTTCTACGGCGGCCTGGCGGCCGGCGTATCGGCCATCACCAGCCTGCTCGACCAGGAACAACTGCCGGCCGCGCAGCGCCATGCGCCGCAGCCGCAGGATGACGACGGCGGCTGGGTCGCGCTGATCGTGGTGCTGGTGTTCCTGGCGGTATTTTTCACCGTCCTGCTCAAAGCGCGCCGCCGCGCGCGCAACAACCTCAACAGCAACGACTGGGGCCGCGGCGCCGGCGTGATCATCGGCAGCATCCTCGACCAGGCGGCGCGCAACGCATCGTCCGGCCGCTCGGGAGGTTTTCGCAGCACCGGCGGCTTCTCGGGCGGATCGTCCGGCGGTTTTTCTTCCGGCGGCGATTCGTTCTCGGGCGGCGGCGGCACATTCGACGGCGGCGGCGCCTCGGGGGACTGGTGACATGAGCGAACACAAGAACCAGCCCGCCGTCCTCGGTCGCCTGCTGCACCACCTCGCAATGACCCACGGGGCCGCGCGCCGCGCCTTCCCCTCGGCCACGCTCAAGGCGATCCAGGCCGGCATCGCGGCGGGCGAAAAGATGCATCGCGCGCAGGTGCGCGTGATCGTGGAGGCCTCGCTGTCGCTGGGCGCGATATGGCGCCGCGAAAGCGCGCGCCAGCGCGCGCATGAGCTGTTCTCGCGCTACCGCATTTGGGATACCGAAGAAAACTGCGGCGTGCTGGTCTACCTCAACCTGGCCGACCACAAGGTGGAGATCGTCGCCGACCGCGGCGTCAGCCGGCTGGTGACGCGCCGGCAGTGGCAGGATGTGTGCGGCGTCATGACCGCCGGCTACGCGCGCGGCGCCTATCACGACAGCACGCTGCAGGCGCTTGGGCAGCTCAACGCGCTGCTGGCCGGGGTCATGCCCAACGATGGCGCGAGCGACCGCAACGAGCTGTCCGACAAGCCGCTGGTGCTTTAAAGCCGCACTGCCGACTGCAAAGAAAAACGCCGCCTGCGGTTTGCCCGCGGCGGCGTTTTTTCATCGATGGCGGGGCTTCCCGCAAGCGACCTCAGCCGTTCTCGTACACCCACTGCAACAAGGCATCCTGCGCCTTCTGCCCGGCCGGCGCGTTCGGATGGTTGATCAGGAACACCACCACATAGGTCTTGCCCGACGCCGCCTGCACGTAGCCGGCGATGGAACGCACGTCGTTCAGAGTACCGGTCTTGATGTGCGCCTGCCCGGCCACGCTTTGCGTCTTCAGGCGGCGGCGCATGGTGCCGTCGTAGCCGACCAGCGGCATCGACGAGACGAACTCCGGCATCAGTGGCGAACGGTAGGCCTGCGCCAGCATGCCGCCCAACAGCGCGGGCGTGACACGTTCCACGCGCGACAGGCCGGCGCCGTTCTCGATGGCCAGGCCGCTGGTGTCCAGTCCCTTGTCGGCGAGCCACGAGCGCACCACGCGCGCGCCGTTGACGGTGTCGCCGGGCTGGCCGCTCATTTCGGCGGCCAGGGTCAGCAGCACCTGGCGCGCCATCACATTGTTGCTGTACTTGTTGATGTCGCGGATCACCTCGGGCAGCGTCGGCGACTGCGTCTCCACCATCAGCCGCGCCGACGGCGTCACCAGGCCGCCCAGCACGCGGCCGGAGAAGCTGCCGCCGAGGTCAGCCCACATCTGGGCGAACATGGCGCCCGCGTACTGCACGCTGCCCATGCGATAGGGATGCACGTACCAGACCTTGGGCCCGCAATCGGCGGCGAAACTGCCGGCGAAGCTCGCCGACGCCGCATCGTTGGACAGCATCAGCTTGCCCTGCCAGTCGCCGCAAGGCTCCTGCGACAGGCGCGGCGGCGCGATGGCGTAGCCGGCCAGCGGCGGCTCCATGGTCACAGCTACGGTGCCCGCGGCGGCGTTGGGCTCGAAGCGGAAAGCCAGCGTCTTGTAGTTCAGTAGCAGCGCGTCGGGACCGACGTTGTAGGGCTTCTGCGGATCGCCGTCGAACTGCGAAGGATCATAGGTCGACTCGGCGAAGAAGCTGCGATCGATCACTAGGTTGCCGCGGATGTCCTTCACGCCGCGCGCGCGCAGCTGGCGCAGGAACAGCCAGAAGTTTTCCATCACCAGCTTGGGATCGCCGCCGCCCTTGATGATCAGGTCGCCGTTGAGCACGCCCTGGTCGAGCGTGCCGTCGACATAGGCCTGGGTCTTCCAGGAGTAGGTGGGGCCCAGCAGCTCCAGCGCCGCGTCGGTGGTCACCAGCTTCATCACCGAGGCCGGATTGAACGGCTGCGCGAGATTGTTGGCCACCAGCGCGCGCTTGCCGCTGTCGGCGTCGACCACCAGCACGCCGGTGTTCTGTTGCGGAATATGCGCCACGCGCAGCGCCCCCACCACGGCCGGCGGCAGGCTCTGGGCGGTTGCGGCGCCGGCGGCCGCCAGCAGCGGGACGGCAAGCGCCAGGGTGCGAAGCGGGGACAAACGGAGACGATGCAAGGAAAAACCTGATGGAAAACGCAGCATGATTCAACCGAAAATGGAGATCACGCATTATAGGGGCAAGCCGCCAGGCGGTTTGGGAGGCGGTCGGCGATATGGGGACAACATGGGGACGACATGAGGGCGTCATCGCCCTGTGCGACAATGCGCCGCGCAGTTGCTGAAATGACATCTTTCCTCGGCCGCCGATTTTGCCCTGCGGTAAAGCGGCTTTGCGGTTACGATGGCCGGCAGGCTGTCAGGTTAAGCGAAGTTAAATCAGAAGTTTATTTCCATGTACGCTGCGGCGTTGCCGGAAATCGCGCTGCATACCCTTGACAGGTATGCGCAACAGAACGAAAGAACAACACCGACATGTCATCCGGCACCACCAGGCGGCAAGCAGGCAGAAGCGGCAGGCGGCGATGGCCAGCGCTGCTGGCCTTGCTCAATCCGGTCGCGCTCTACCGCAAGCGCCCGGCGCGGCCCGATGACCCGCCGCCCGAGGCGCTCATCGGCAAGGGCGTGCGCTTCGTCAACCGCATCTACATGCTGCGCGCCATCGGCCTGGGGATCGGCTTTTTCTGCGTGGCGGCCGGTTTCGTGCAACACCCGGTGGACTGGCCGCTGTGGGCGCTGCTGGTGTTCCATGGCTTCATCTGGCCGCATGCGGCCCGCCATTGGGCCTTGCGCAGCGAAATCCCGTATCGCGCCGAGCGCCGCAACCTGATCATCGACGCCGGGTTCGGCGGCTTCTGGATGGCCGCCATGAACGGCAATCTGGTGCCCAGCGCGGTCATCATCTCCATGCTCTCGATGGACAACATCGCCGCCGGCGGCGTGCGCCTGTTCATGCGCGGCGTCTGGGCCAGCATCGCCTGCTTCCTGCTGGGCTGGCTGCTGCTGGACTACCGCTTCATGCCGCAATCCGACATCGCCACCATCGTGGCCTGCCTGCCGATGCTGGCGCTGTATCCGCTGGCGCTGGGCAAGTCGACCTATGACATGTCCAAGAAGCTGGCCGAGCGCTCGCGCGAATTCGAGGTGGTCAGCCAGATGGATGGCCTCACCCGCCTGTTCAACCGCCGCTACTGGGAGAGCCTGCTGATCGAGGAGTTCGAGCGGTGCCGCCGCAACGCGGGACGCAGCGGCCACGACGCCTGCCTGCTGCTGCTCGACCTCGACCATTTCAAGAACATCAACGACACCCATGGCCACCTGGTCGGCGACGAGGTGCTGCGCAATTTCTCGCAGCTGCTGCGCAGCCGGCTGCGCGAGGACGACCTGATCGGCCGCTACGGCGGCGAGGAGTTCGTGGTCATCCTGCGCAATACCTCGGCCGCCGATGCCCTGCTGCTGTCGCAGCGCCTGATCGACGAGGCGCGCGAGCGCAAGAGCGGCGACGACAGCCTGTGGGGCTGCACCGTCAGCGCCGGCCTGGTGCCGTTCACGCCGGACATGGACGCCCACTACGTCTGGCTGCAGCGCGCCGATCACGCCATGTACTGCGCCAAGGAAAAGGGACGGGATTGCCTGGTCGCCTGGGACGCCGGGCTGCATCGCGCGCAGGCCAAGGCTGCCGCCGATGCGCGTGCGGCCTGATGCGGCAACGCTGAAGAAGGGGAATTTCATTGGCGCCGTCGCGATCAGTCACGATGGGCCGCGCGATGGGGCACGATTAGCGGAGAAGTGGAAAACCGGCGCCGTCGCAAGCTGCGTACAGATCGCACGAATCGAGCGGACGCAAAAAAGGCCGATGTCTTCGGGGCCGCCACGAGACCACTGTGAAAACATCGACCTAGGGAAATCAAGGGCGGAGCAATCGGCGAACAATGACGGGCGTGATTCCCTTTAAGAAATGCCCCCCGCCGATGCTCCTGCCACTGCCGCAACGAGCGGCAAAGCGGGCCGCAGAAAGCCCGCTAAATTAGCACTGGCAGAGCCTCCAGAACTAAGAGCGCGAGCAGTGCGCCGAACACCGCGCCCACTGCCCTCAAACTGGTCCTCACGATGCGCGAGGCTACCGGTACTTCGCCGCATAACAGCAGCCCGGCCAGCGTCATCGGGATAAAGAACATCAGGTTGTTCATGATGATGTTAGGCATGATGCGTCTCCTCATTCAGCCTTCTCATTCAAATTGAGCGCGCCGTCCCTGATGACTGGATAACTGCCCTGCCAGCCTTGCCCGGCGCGCCTTTCTGGATTTGAGTATAGGCCGCGCCCGGTATAAAACAAGCATGGCGTCGGCACTATCGTTGCTGCACAGCAGCGAAATTTTTCGATAGCGTCTTCCAACACCGGCGATATACCTGTGTTGCAGATGCACAAATTTTCGGCAACATCGGCAAATTGCCTTGACCCTGTTTTGAGCGCGAGCGTAGAATTCGCCCGTTCTCATTTTTTGGAGTCCCTCTCATGGGCACTTGTTCGGGTGACAGTTGTTGCCGGTTAATCACCGGATAAGCCTCAGCAAGGATTTCAGCAGGACTTCTCCTGTCGTCATCTTGCGCAAGGCAGATGACGGCATCTCAATGCCGGCGGCGCACGGGCCTCAGCAGTAGCGGGCTCCACACCACGCGCCGCCTCCAGGCATAGGCATTCCCTCACAACGACAGATCGACGATCGACCGCCGCAGACACCATCGTCACGGCGCACGGCCAGGTTTTACGTCCGCTCTCCCGCGTCGCGCGCCGGAGGGCGGCCCAGCTTGCGCCGCCGCAACCTGACGATATGCTGACAGACATGGCCGCCGCCATGCCTGTCGGTGTCCGCATGCGCCGCCAGGCGCCGATGACAGGGGTTCCTCCAACCAAGCGGAGGTTGCCATGCGACAGAAAACCATATGAACACGCGATGTTTGTCATCGATCCGTCAAGCGCGCCCGTTACAGTCCCAGACTCGCGAAGCTCTCTGACGACGCCCATGCCGCCGGCCACCACGACCGGCACCTTGCAAGCCCTCCGCGCAGGCGGAGACAACAAGAAAAGAAGTGCATCATGAACCTGAACCTGCTGAAAGAAACCTTCGCCAGCTTCATCCGCGCCCGCGGAATGGACCGCCATTTCCGCCGCCTTGGAATGGACATGTTCCGCAGCGCGCCGGTGACCAGGGAAGTCCCGCAGTCGCTGGCGCAGCAACTCAACGACGCCGCCCGCGCCGACGCCGCCGATCTCCTGCAGCGCCTGAAGTCGCGCCATGACGGCCTGACCGAATCCGAAGCCGACGCCATCCGCGCCGAGTCCGGCCCCAACGAGGTCGAACACGAAAAGCCGCTCTCCTGGCCGGTACACCTGTGGCACTGCTACAAGAATCCGTTCAACCTGCTGCTGACGCTGCTGGCCGCCGTGTCCTACTACACCGAGGACATGAAGGCCACCATCGTGATCGGCACCATGGTGGTGGTGTCCACCCTGCTGCGCTTCGTGCAGGAAGCCCGCTCCAACACCGCCGCCGACAAGCTCAAGGCGATGGTCAGCAACACCGCCACCGTGATGCGCCACGACCTGGCCGAGGAAATCGCCGCCGAAGCGCAACGCTACTTCGACGTCAAGCTGCACCCCAAGGGCGCCAAGCGCGTCGAGGTGCCGATCCGCAACCTGGTGCCGGGCGACATCGTGCTGCTGTCGGCCGGCGACATGATCCCGGCCGACCTGCGCCTGCTGGCCGCCAAAGACCTGTTCGTGAGCCAGGCGGCGATGACCGGCGAATCGCTCCCGGTCGAGAAATTCGTCACCCCGACCAACACCGACACCAGCAGCCCGCTGGAGCTGGACAACCTGTGCTTCATGGGCACCAACGTGGTCAGCGGCTCGGCCACCGCCGTGGTGCTGACCACCGGCAAGCGCACCTATTTCGGCGCGCTGGCCGAGCGCGTCACCGCCACCGACCGTTCGCCCACCGCCTTCCAGGCCGGCGTGAACAAGGTCAGCTGGCTGCTGATCCGCTTCATGCTGGTGATGACGCCGGTGGTGTTCTTCCTCAACGGCTTCACCAAGGGCGACTGGGTCGAAGCCTTCCTGTTCGGTCTGTCCGTGGCCGTGGGCCTGACGCCTGAAATGCTGCCGATGATCGTCACCTCGACGCTGGCCAAGGGCGCCGTCGCCCTGTCGCGCAAGAAGGTGATCGTCAAGCGGCTCGACGCGATCCAGAACTTCGGCGCCATGGACGTGCTGTGCACCGACAAGACCGGCACCCTGACCCAGGACAAGATCTTCCTCGAGCGCCACACCGACATCCGCGGCGAGCTCGACGACGAAGTGCTGCAATACGCCTACCTCAACAGCTATTACCAGACCGGCCTGAAGAACCTGCTGGACGTGGCCGTGCTGGAACACGCCGAGCTGCAACGCGAAATGTCGATCGCCTCGGCCTACCGCAAGGTCGACGAGATCCCCTTCGACTTCCAGCGCCGCCGCATGTCGGTGGTGGTGTCGGAGCGTGAAGACCACCACGAGCTGATCTGCAAGGGCGCAGTCGAAGAGATCCTGTCGGTCTGCTCGCGCGCGCGCCTGAACGGCGAGATCGTGCCGCTGACCGAAGAGCTGCTGGCCGAGATCCGCGAGACCACCGGCGGCCTGAACGCCGAAGGCCTGCGCGTGGTGGGCGTGGCCGCCAAGGACCTGCCGCCGACCAAGGAAGTCTACGGCCTGGCCGATGAGTCGGACCTGGTGCTGATCGGTTACATCGCCTTCCTCGACCCGCCGAAGGAATCGACCGCGCCGGCCCTGGCCGCGCTGCGCGAACACGGCGTGACCGTCAAGATCCTGACCGGCGACAACGAACTGGTGACCGCCAAGATCTGCCGCGAAGTCGGCCTCGAAGTGGACGGCATGCTGCTCGGATCGCATGTCGAGAAGATGAGCGATGAAGCGCTGGCCATCGCGGCCGAAAAGGTCACGGTCTTCGCCAAGCTCTCGCCGGCACACAAGGAGCGCATCGTGCGCGTGCTGCACGACAAGGGCCACGTGGTCGGCTTCATGGGCGACGGCATCAACGACGCGCCGGCGCTGCGCGCGGCCGACATCGGCATCTCGGTCGACACCGCGGTCGACATCGCCAAGGAGGCGGCCGACCTGATCCTGCTGGAAAAGAGCCTGATGGTGCTGGAAGAAGGCGTGCTGGAAGGCCGCAAGACCTTCGCCAACATGCTCAAGTACATCAAGATGACGGCCAGCTCCAACTTCGGCAACGTCTTCTCGGTGTTGATCGCCAGCGCGTTCCTGCCCTTCCTGCCGATGCTGCCGTTGCACCTGCTGGTACAGAACCTGCTGTACGACGTGTCGCAGATCTCCATCCCCTTCGACAACGTCGACAAGGAGTTCCTGGAAAAGCCGCAACGCTGGAATGCCGAGGACATCGGCCGCTTCATGGTCTTCTTCGGCCCCATCAGCTCGATCTTCGACGTCTCGACTTTCGCCCTGATGTGGTACATCTTCGGCGCCAACTCGGCCGACCACCAGACGCTGTTCCAGTCCGGCTGGTTCATCGAAGGCCTGCTGTCGCAGACGCTGATCGTGCACATGATCCGCACCAAGCGCATCCCGTTCTTCCAGAGCCGCGCCTCGTGGCCGCTGATGAGCATGACGCTGATCATCATGGCCATCGGCATCATCATCCCGATGTCGCCGCTGGCGCACTACTTCAAGCTGGAAGCGCTGCCGCTGTCGTACTTCCCGTGGCTGGTGGTGATCCTGCTGGCCTATGCCGCGCTGATCCAGTGCATGAAGAGCTGGTACTCCAAGCGTTACGGATGGCAATAACAGGCCACATCCGGCCGCAAGACAAAAAGGGTTGCCCACCGGGGCAACCCTTTTTTTATTTCCCTGCCGCATTGCCTTCGCCTGGCGGGCGAAGAATGTCCGAATCCTCCGGCCCTGGTTTCAGGTATTTCCTGATGGTGCGACGCGGCGCGAAAATTTATTCTTCGCACGCTGGAACAACAATCACAACAGCTCACATGAACACGGGGAATGACATGGAAAACAACGGCAGTTGCGAAGGCTCGTACAAGTGCATGGCCGACGGCAAGATCTACCAGTACCGGGCTACCTATCACGGCGGCCAGTCGATCGCATGGAGCGCCAGCGTCAGCTGGGGCCAGATGCAGGCGATGTCGCGCGTGGGTTCGATCTCGCACAACATCCTGTCGGGCCACTCGCTGCAGGAACTGGTGCGCGCCCATGTGGTGGCCGCCATCCAGGACGCGCTCGGCGAACGCATCGCCTGAGCCGCACATCCCGCCTCCCGTGCCCCCGCCGCCTGCCGGCGATCAGCGGCGCGGCATCCTGACGGTAAACACCGTCTGATCTTCCGGATTTGATTTCACTTCGATGACGCCGCCATGGGCGGCCGCGATCTGCTGGGCGATGTAGAGCCCGAGGCCCAAACCTTCCTTGCGTCCGCTGATGCGCTCGCCGCCGCGGAACGGGTCGAAGATGCTCGGCACCAGCGCGGCGGGAATCAGGCCGCGATTGGCCACCGACAACACCATCCTGTCCTCCGACATGCCGTCGATGACGATGCGAACGGGTTCGCCCGGCGTGCCGTGCTGCAGGGCGTTGCCCAGCAGGTTGGCCAGCACCTGCGCCAGGCGGTCGGCGTCCCAGTGGCCGGCGTCGTCGCCATGGATGCGGCGCTCGATCACGCAGCCGGGATAGGTCGCCTGGTATTCCTGCACCACCCGCTCGACCACCTCGCCCACGTGCACGCTCTCGCGCGAGAGCGAAATGCCGCCGGCCAGTCGCGCGCGCGCCAGGTCGAGCATGTTCTCGATCAGCTTGGCCATGCGCTTGCCGCTGTTGATGATCTGCTGCGACGCCTTCTGCGCCACTTCTTCCTTGTAACTGCGCTGCAGCAGCGTGGCCGCCATCATCACCGCGCCCAGCGGATTGCGCAGGTCGTGGCCGAGGATGGCCACGAACATCTCGTTCAGGCGCAGGGTCTCGGTGCGCTCGCGCAGCTCCAGCGCCAGCTGCTGCTTCTGGCGATACAGCTGGAAGAACACTTCGGCCTTGTTGCGCAGGATGTGCGGCTCGATCGGCTTGTAGAGGAAGTCCACCGCGCCGCTCTCATAGCCCTTGAACAGGCGATGTTCGTCGCGCGTGCCGGCGGTGACGAAGATCAGCGGGATGTTGCGGGTGCGCTCGCTGCCGCGGATCAGCTCGGCCAGCTCGAAGCCGTCCATGTCCGGCATCTGCACGTCGACGAAGGCCAGCGCCACGTCGTGCACCAGCAGCAGCTCCAGCGCCTCGAATCCGGAGCGCGCCTGCAGCAGCTCGACGTCGTCCCGTTGCAGCAGGGCCGACAGCGCGAGAAGGTTCTCGTCGAGGTCGTCCACCAGCAGGAATTTCACCCGCGGCAGGTCCGCTCCGTTATGTTTGTTATTCACCCGCTTCCCTTTCTCCCTGAACGCCCAAGGTGCGCAACAGATCGGCGATCTGTGCGAGCGTCAGTACGTAATCGATTTTTCCCAGCGCCAAGGCCTGCTCGGGCATGTAGGGCGCCTGGGCCTCCTGCGGATCCTGCACCACCGTGATGCCGCCGGCGCCGCGAATGGCCTGCAGCCCGGCCGCGCCATCCTGGTTGCCGCCGGTCAGCAGCACGCCCAGCAGGCGCTCGCCGTAGACGTCGGCGGCCGACTCGAACAGCACGTCGATGGCCGGGCGCGAAAAATTCACCGCCTCATCGTTCGACATCGCCAGCAGCGTTCCTTCCGGCGCGCGGTCCACCAGCAGGTGGTAATCCGGCGCGGCGAAATAGATCGCGCCGGCCAGCGCCGGCTCCTTGTCCTGGGCCTCGCGCACCGGCTGGGCGCACTTGGCCGCGAAGATCTCCGGCAACAGGCTGGGCCGCTCGCGCGGGATGTGCAGCACCACCATGGTGGCCACCGTGGCGCCGGCCCGCAAGGCCGGCAGGATCTCGGACAAGGCCTCCACGCCGCCGGCCGAGGCGCCGATCACCACCGCTTCGATGGCGCGTGCGTCCAGCGCCGGCAAAGGCAGCGCGCTCACAGCTCCCCCTTCTTCTGGAAGATGCGGTCTTCGCGCACCACCTCGTCGAAGGCGCCGGCATGCGAGGAAAACCTCAGCGACTCCTTCGAGCCCAGCCCGAGGAAGCCCTTGCGGCACAGCGAATCACGGAACAGCCCCAGCGCGCGCTCCTGCAGCTGGCGGTTGAAATAGATCAGGACATTGCGGCAGGACACCAGGTGCATCTCCGCGAAGACGCTGTCGGTGGCCAGGCTATGGTCGGAAAAGACGACGTGCTTGCGCAGCGACTTGTCGAACACCGCAGCGCCGTATGCAGCCGTATAGTAATCGGAAAGCGAGGTGGTCGCCCCGGATTTCTGGTGATTGCTGGTAAAGCCGGCGATGCGCTCGAGCTCGTAGACGCCGGCCTCGGCCTTCTTCAGCGCCGCCTGGTTGATGTCGGTGGCGTAGATCAGGCTGCGCTCCAGCAGGCCCTCCTCGCGCAGCAGGATGGCCAGCGAATAGACCTCTTCGCCGCCGCTGCAGCCGGCCACCCAGATCTTCAGCGAGGGATAGGTGCGCAGCAGCGGCACCACCGTCTCCCGCAGCGAGCGGAAGTAGCTCGGGTCGCGGAACATCTCGCTGACCTGCACCGTCAGGTAATCCATCAGCGCCGGGAACACGCTCGGGTCGTGCAGCACCTTGTCCTGCAGCTGCGACAGCGTGGCGCAGCCGAAGCGGCCCATCGCCGTGGTCAGGCGACGCTTGAGCGACGAGCCGGCGTAGCCGCGGAAGTCGCAGTGGTACTTGAGGTAGATCGCATCCAGCAGCAGCTGCATCTCGATGTCGAAGTGTTTGGTACTCATGCCCCCGCCTCGCTCACTTGGGCATCCAGACGCGCACCAGCGAGAGCAGCTTCTCCACATCCAGCGGCTTGGCGATGTAGTCGTTGGCGCCGGCGGCCAGGCATTTCTCCTGGTCGTCCTTCATCGCCTTGGCGGTCAGCGCGATGATGGGCAGGCGCTTCCATTCGGGCTTCTTGCGGATCTCGCGCATGGCGGTCATGCCGTCCATCTCGGGCATCATGATGTCCATCAGCACCAGGTCGACCGACGAGCTGCCGCCCTCGGTGCTGCGTTCCAGCGCCTCCAGCGCCTCGCGGCCGTTGCGCGCGATCTCGATCTTCATGCCCTTGGGCTCCAGCACCGACGACAATGCGAAGATGTTACGCACATCGTCTTCCACCACCAGGATGCGGCGACCTTCGAAGACGGTCTCGCGGTCGCGCGCCACCTTCAGCAGGCGCTGGCTCTCCGGCGGCAGCGTGGTTTCGACCTGGTGCAGGAACAGCGTCACCTCGTCGAGCAGGCGTTCCGGCGAGCGCGCGTCCTTGATGATGATGGAGCGCGAGAAGCGGCGCAGGTTCTGTTCTTCCTCGGCCGACAGCGAACGGCCGGTGTAGACGATCACCGGCGGGAAGGCCACATGGTCCTGCTCGGCCATCTTCTCCAGCAGCTGGTAGCCGGACAGGTCGGGCAGGTTCAGGTCCATCACCATGCAGTCGAAGGTGGTCTCGCGCAGTCGCTGCAAGGCATCGCCGGCGGTATGCACGCCGACGATGTTGGTGTTCTGGCCGGCCAGCAGCTGGCGGATGCTGTCGAGCTGGCGCGCGTCGTCCTCGACCACCAGCACGTGGCGCAGGTCCTGCAGGAACTTGGCCTCCAGCTTGCGGATGGCGCCCATCAGCTCTTCGCGCTGCACCGGCTTCAGCGCATAACCGATGGCGCCGCGCTCCAGCGCCTCGTGCGAATAGTCGGCCACCGACACCACATGCACCGGGATGTGGCGGGTCTTGGGATTGCGCTTGATCTGGTCCAGCACGCCCAGGCCGGAGAAGTCCGGCAGGTTCATGTCCAGCAGGATGGCGCTGGGGCGGTACATCTCGGCCGCGGCCACGCCTTCGTTGGCCGAATGCGTGATCACGCACTGGAAGCCCATCTCGTGCGCCAGGTCGCGCAGGATCAGCGCGAACGAGGTGTCGTCCTCGATCACCAGGATCAGGCGCGACGTGGGCTCGATGCGGTTGCGGTCGTCGTCGATGGAGATCTCCTGCAGGCGCGGGGCCGGCGCGCGCGCGGACGCCAGGCGCACGTCCGGCGCGGTGGCGGCCTGCGCCGCCTGCAGCGCCGACACCGAGGCCGCCAGGGGCATCGGCTCGGGCCGCGCCGTCACATGTTCGGCCGCGTAGATCTGCGGCAGCGTCAGCGTGAAGATGCTGCCCTCGCCCGGCTTGCTCTGGACGCGGATGTCGCCGCCCAGGAGGCGCGCCAGGTCGCGCGAGATCGACAGGCCCAGGCCGGTGCCGCCGTACTTGCGGTGGGTGCTGCCGTCGGCCTGGCGGAAGGCCTCGAAGATGAACTGGTGCTGGTCTTCGCCGATGCCGATGCCGGTGTCGCGCACCGAGAAGGCCACGCGGCCGTCGGCGGCCGAATGCACCGTCAGCGTCACCTCGCCCTTCTCGGTGAACTTGATGGCGTTGGACAGCAGGTTCTTCAGGATCTGGCCCAGGCGCTGCATGTCGGTTTCCATGCGCGGCGGCAGGCCCGGCTCCACCTGCACCTTGAAGCCCAGCCCCTTGTGCTGCGCGGTCACCGCGAAGATGGCGCTGAGCTCGTCGGCCAGCTTGGCCACGGCGAAGGACTCGGACACGATGTCGAGCTTGCCGGCCTCCATCTTGGACAGGTCGAGGATGTCGTTGATCAGCGCCAGCAGGTCGTTGCCGGCCGAGGAGATGGTCTGCGCGAAGCGCACCTGCTCGTCGGTCAGGTTGCCCTGCTTGTTGTCGGCCAGCAGCTTGGCCAGGATCAGGGTGGAGTTCAGCGGCGTGCGCAGCTCGTGGCTCATGTTGGCCAGGAACTCGCTCTTGTACTGGTTGGCGCGCTCCAGCTCCGAGGCCTTGTCGACCAGCACCACCTGGGTCTTGGCCAGGTCGTCCTTTTGCGTTTCCAGCAGCTGGGCCTGCTCTTCGAGCTGGGCGTTGGTCTCTTCCAGTTCGGCCTGCTGCGTCTCCAGGCGCAGCTGCGAGGCCTTGAGCGCCTGGCCCTGCTCCTCCAGCTCCTCGTTGTTCACGCGCAGCTCTTCCTGCTGCGCCTGCAGTTCCTCGGCCTGGCGCTGGGTCTCTTCCAGCAGCTCCTCCAGGCGAGTGCGGTCCTTGGACGAACGCACCGCCACCGCGACCTGGTCGGACAGGCGCGCCAGCAACTCCTCTTCCTCCGGACGGATGCGGCGCAGGAAGCCCAGTTCGAACACCGCCTGCACCAGGCCGTCGGAAGAAGCCGGCACGATCAGCAGCTCCAGCGGCTTGCGCTGGCCGACGGCGGAAGCCACGCGCAGGTAGTCGTCCGGCACGTCCTTGATGTGCATGGCGCGATTGAGCTTGGCGGCCTGGCCCAGCAGGCCGTCGCCGTTCTGCAGCGTGGCCGCGCCGCTGGCGTTCTCCACCGCGTAGGAGGCGAAGCGCTCGAAGCCGTTGCCGTTCTTGCGGATATAGATGGCGCCGACCTGGGCGTTGAGATAGCCGGCCAGGAAGGACAGCGTGTTGTCGCCCAGCACGTCCAGCCGCTGCTCGCCCTGCAGGCGCTCGGCCAGGCCCATCTGGCCGGCGCGGATCCAGGCCTGCTTTTCGCGCGAGCGATAGTCGCGCGAGGTCATCACCGCCGACGCGATGATCAGCACCAGCAACAGGCCCGAGCCGCCCCAGGTGACGGCGGTGGAAAACGCCACCGCATCCTGCCAGTCGGACTGGCGCGAGGCCAGCAGGTCGCGCTCATGGTTTTCCATCTCGCGCACCACGGCGCGCACGCGGTCCATGGCCATCTTGCCGCGGTCGGACTGCACCACCGCCAGCGCGCCGGCGGCGTCGCCGCTGCGGCGCAGGGCGATGGTCTGGCCCAGCTCATCCATCTTTTCGGTAGTGATGCCCTCGACCTGCGACAGGCGCTGCAGCTGCTCGGGGCTGTCGGAGACCAGGTCGCGCAACTTCTTGAATTCGCCCGGCAAGGCCGCCTTGGCCTGGTTGTACGGCGCCAGGTAGCTCTCGGCGCCGGCCAGCAGATAACCGCGCTGGCTGGTCTCGGCGTCTTTCAGCGTGGACACCAGCACCTGCAGCTGCTCGCGCACCTCGATGGTGTGCGACACGGCGCGCGCGGCTTCGGCCCGGGTGAGCGAAGCCTGCCAGGTAAAGAGCGAGATCAGGATGATCGCCAGCACGGCGATGCCGAAGCCCACCAGCGGGCCCGGCGGCAGGGGCGGCCCGGCAAAGGCGCCTTTCCCCTGACGTTTGAAAATGGCGATACGTTCTTCAGCTTGGCTGGAAAAAACCGGCACGGCGCGCTCCGTTTCTTGGAATCGTAATGAGCTGCGAGGGATCTGCGTCCCTCCTCCCCTTGGCACTGCTGCCTGATTGCTACCCGGCAAAAAGCAAGGATTATACTTGCCCGCCCGGCGGCGTGCGGACGCCGCGTATGTGCCCCCGGCGGGGCCGGAAAGGCTGAATCCTTGTTCTGCGCGGGCGTGCGAACCCGGCTAGGACATGCCGGCCGCGCTTCAGTTCAATTGCCGGCCAGGCCGGCGGCGATATTGATCGACAGCCCGATGATGGCGGCATTGAAGACGAAGCAGATCAGCGAATGCGCCAGCACCGCCTTTCTCATGGCGCGGGTGGCCACGCCCACGTCCGAGGTCTGGACGGCGACGCTGATCGTAAAGGCGAAGTAAAGGAAATCCCAGTAGTCGGGCGTGGTCTGGCCGTCGGCAAAACGCAGCGGCAACGCCTTGGGATCGTCGTCCTCGGCGTAGAACAGGCGCGCATAGTGCAAGGTGAAGATGGTGCCGATCAGGCACCAGGAGCCGAACACCGTGGCCGCGGTGAAGGCGTAGCGCCACAGCCGCCCGGCGTCGCCATGGCCGCCGGCCAGCTCCAGCAGGATGGCCACCAGGCTGGCGATGGCCGCCACGCAGACCATGGCCAGCACCAGCCGGGCGCTCTCGTCCTCGGTCTCGGCCAGGCGCTTGGCGTCCTGCGCATTGGCGCGATACATCATCAGCCAGATGGTCAGCAGGTAGGTCCAGACCCCGGCGTTCCACCCGACCAGGCAATAGGTGACGGGAGAGTGGGCCGGCGTCAGGAAACCGGCGACGAGGCCGACGGCGATGGCAAGCAGCAGGCGCGGATGAACCTGGACGATGTGGCGGGCGACGGACATGTTGGCGTTCTTGGTCTTGTTGGTCTTGTCGGATCCCCGGCGGGCAACGGGCGAGGCCGGAAATGGATGATGAGCGAACATAGCATGCCCGCCCATCCCCGTTCCAGCGGTATCGGCCGACCGGATTACCGGGTCGACGAAATCAGGTGCGCCACGCGGGCGGCATCCTCAAAACTCTTGAAGCCGGTCAGCGCCATGGTGTTGATGGTCATCGGCTCCTGCACCATGGCCATGTTGGTCACACGCCCTTCGACCACGGCCGCGAGCTGCTTGCCCCGCAGTTCGCGCGTGCCGGCCGTCAACTTGGCGGTGCCGGCGGGCGTGAATTGCAGGATCAGGATGGCGCGTCCGGCGGCGTCCTTCTGCGCGGTGGCGCGCTGCACGTCGGAGGCGTCGACCAGCATCCTGGGCGAGAGGTAGACCACGCTGCCGGGCTGGTCGCCATTCTCGGCCTTGGTCCAGCCGTCGGTGGGCACGGTGGTGGCGCCGCGCAGTTCGAAGGTGCGGCTCTGGGAGAGCGCGCCGGTGCCGGCGCAACCGGCCAGCGCCAGCAAGGCCGATGCGGCGATGGCCAGCGTCAGCGCCCGGCGGCGCGGCGAGGACGACAGGGGGATCATCGCGCCGCTCAAAATTCATGCTCCTTCAGTGCGCGCTGCGCGCGTTCGCGGGCGCCGGCCAGCGCCTCCTCCTCGGTGGGGAAGATGCCGGCCGGGATGTAGGTCTCGGCGACCTCGGGCTCGCGCGTCAGGCGCACGAAGACCTGTGCCTCGAAAGCATGGTCGGGCTTTTCAACCGCATCGTAGCGGGCGATGTGGGTACCGCTTTGCAAAACCTTGTCCGTCATGCTGCCTCCGGTGTCTGTCACGATGGAACCGGTTAGACACAGCGCCGCGTATGAGGTTCGAGACATTGACCGGATGCAATGTTTCCCGCAGTCACTATGACTGCCCGCCGCCCTGCTCCGGCTGCGGGTAATAGAGCATCACCGCCGAGTCGTCCAGCTTGCCCATGCCCACGCCCGCGACCCCGACGAAGCTCTGCAGCGCCGCCGCCGACAGTGGCGCCGGGAAGCGCATCGCGCGCGCCACGTCATTGACGATGCCAAGGTCCTTGACGAAGATGTCCACGGCGCTGGTGACCGAGCCGAAATCGCCCGCCGCCATGCGCGGCCCGCGGTCGTTGAGCATCCATGAGGCGGCCGCGCTCTGCCCCACCACGTCCAGCACGGCCTGCTTGTCCAGCCCGGCGCGCTCGGCCAGCGCCATCGCCTCGCCGGCGGCGGCCAGGTGCACGCCGCACAGCAACTGGTTGATGGCCTTCACCATGCTGCCCTGCCCGGCCTGGTCGCCCACCACCATCAGCCGCTTGCAGATGCGGTCGAAGATGAAGCGGCATGCGTCGATCACCCCGCGCTCGCCAGCCGCCATCACCGTCAGCGTGCCGGCGGCGGCGCCCACCATGCCGCCGCTGACCGGGGCGTCGATGAAATGCCAGCCGCGCTCGCGGCAACGCCGGCCGATGGCGGCGGCTTCGTCGGGCAGCATGGTCACGCAGGAGATGATGACCAGCCCCGGCCGCGCGGTCTCATGCAGGCCGCCGGCGCCGAAGATGACCTCTTCGGCCTGGCGGCCGTTGACCACGAACACCACCGCATAGCCGGCGTCCTGGTTGGCCTGCGCGGCGCTGGCGCAGGGCGTGCCGCCCGCGGCCTCCAGCGCCGACAGGGCCTCGGCGCGCAGGTCGAAGGCCCGCAGCGCGATGTCCGGCGCCGCGGCCAGCAGCCTGGCGCTGTTCAAACCCATCGCCCCCAGCCCGACGAATGAAACGGTATGCGTCATCTTGTCTCCCTTGTTGGTTGGAATATCCGTTGCGGCGGGCGTCGCAGGCGCACCGCCCCACGCCAGCTTAGGTGCCGCACGCGCGCGCCGCCAGAGACTTATTTTTGACAATGGGTGAAAGGGATTCAAGAATGCCGCGTCCGTCGGACCGGCGGGCAAACCCGCGGGCAGGTGCCGCGGGCGATACGGCGCCGGGCCCGAGGGCCCGATACCGGGTCGTCAGGCCGCCAGCGGGAAGCGCACGGTAAATACCGTGCCCTGGCCTTCGTCGCCGCAATCCAGGCTGATCACGGCGCCATGGTCGTGGGCGATCTCGCGCACGATGGCCAGGCCCAGGCCGCTGCCGGAGACCTTGTCGTTGGCGCGGTAGAAGCGGTCGAAGATCAGCTCGCGGTGCTCGGGCGCGATGCCCGGGCCGGAGTCTTCCACCGCCAGCAGCGTGGCGCCTTGTTCTTCCTGGCAGCGCACGGTGACGGTGCTGTGCGGCGGCGAATAGCGCACCGCGTTGTCGATCAGGTTGTCGATCAGGTCGCGCAGCAGGAAACGATCGCCGCGCATGCGGCCCTGGCGCAGGTCGAAGCCGAGGTCGATCTGCTTCTTGTCGGCCTCTTCGATGAAATGCTGCACCGACTCTTCCACCAGCTTGTCCAGCGACAGGTCTTCCAGCTTGCGCTGTTCGAACAGGCCGGGCTCGGAGCGCGCCAGCGCCAGCAACTGCCGGCTCTGGCGGATCATGCGTTCCACCGAGGAGTTCATCATCTCCAGCGAGCGGGCGGTGTCGGGCTGGTCCTGGTGCTTGTCGTGCAGCAGTTCCAGCTGGAGCTTCAGGCCGGTAAGCGGCGTGCGCAGCTGGTGCGCGACATCGGCCAGGAAATTCTGCTGCGCCTGCTCGCCCTTGCTGATGCGTTCCATCAGCTCGTTCATCGCCACGATCAGCGGCTGCAGCTCGACCGGCGAACCGGCGCCGTCGATCGCCCCCAGCTTGCCGTGGCCGCGCTGCTCAAGATTGCGCTGCAAGGTCTTCAGCGGCCGCAGGCCGCGCCGCACGGCGAACAGCACCGCGCTGATGGAGACGAAGGTGATCACGCCGTCCAGCGCCAGGAAGGACAGCAGGATCGTGTAATGCGCGCGGTTGCGCTTTCTCACCGTCTCGGCCACCGCCACCGAGATCACGCCGTTCTTGACGCGCACCTGCAGCGCGGCGATGCGCACGGGCTCCCCGCGCATCTCGGCGTCATAGTTGATCGGGCGTTCGAAGACGTCGCTTTCCGGCAGCGGCGGAAAGCCCTTGTCGCCCACCACGATCTGGCCGCTGGTGTTGCGCACCGCGAAGAAGGTGGTATCGGAGTGATTGCTGCGCAGGATCTGCTCGGCCTGCTGGGTCAGCTCGGCGGTGGTCTTCTCCTGCCGGTGCCGCACCTGGGCGTACAGGCCCCAGGTGGAATCCATCAGGTTCTGGTCGAAGGCGTGCTGCGCCGGCAGCCAGGCCAGCCAGTAGGTCACGCCCGCCGCCACCAGGTTGATCAGCAACAGCGGCGCGATCAGCCATTTCAGCAGGTCGCGCCGGATACTGGAATGCAGGATGGGCATGCGGATGGCCGCTTCAGCTCTCGCTCTTCTCGAGCATGTAGCCGAAGCCGCGGATGGTGCGGATGACCACGCCGGAGTCGGCGATCTTCAGGCGGATGCGCGAGACGTAGACCTCCACCGCGTTGATGGTGAAGTCCTCGCCCCAGGGCAGCACGGCGTCGATGATCTGCTGCTTGGAGACCACGCGCGAGGCGTGCTGCATCAGGTATTCCAGCACCGTCCACTCGCGCAGCGAGAGCTCGATCTTGCGGCCGTCGATGTCGGCGCGCTTGGTGGCGTTGTCCAGCGACAGCCCGCCCACCGACAGTTGGGCCGGCTGCGGCGCGCTGCGCCGGATCAGCGCCTTGATGCGCGCCACCAGCTCGGGCGTGGCGAAGGGCTTGACCAGGTAGTCGTCGGCGCCCAGCTCCAGGCCGTGCACGCGGTCGGGGATGGTGTCGCGCGCGGTCAGCAGCAGCACCGGCGTGTTGTTGCCGGCGGCGCGCATGCGCCGCAGGACTTCGAAACCGTCGATGCCGGGCAGGCCGATGTCGAGCACCAGCACCGAGGCGTTGAAACGCTGCGACAGCGCGTCGCTGCCGTTGTTGACGGTGTGCACGGTGAAACCGTGCGAATTGAGGACGCGCGAGAGACCGTCGGTGAGGACCGGGTCGTCTTCGACCAGCAGAACATTCATAGGGACTTCGTATGAGGAAAAACGGCAGGAACGACAGCGCAAAAAATCTGCGAACCGATGCATCGTATTGCAGCGCCGGGAATGCTGCAAATCGGGGCTTGCCCTAGATGGGCTGCCTGCGTTGCAATTTGTTTCATTTTTGTCACAGTCAGCAATTTGTCAGTGGCGCGACAGGATTTCGTCAGATCGCAGCTTTAGCCTAGCCGACCATGCGAATGAGAATCCACCTCATTCGCACGCTATAGCAGCACTAAGCAATACTAAGCAGCGCCAAGCAGCACGACAGTTTTCGCCAGCCAAACGGTCAACAAGGTCGGATTAGCCAGCCAACGGATTTTCCCGCCCTCGCCAGAGGACGGGCGAGCCCCTTCCGCGCCAACTCCAAACAGACCCTATAAAAATGAACCGTCTTTCTCCGATTGCCGCTGCGCTGGTCGCAGCATTTGCCGCGCCCCTGTCCGCCCATGCGCAGCAGGCCACCCCCGACAACCCGGCCGCCGCCGGCCAGCTGGCTCCGGTCACCGTCGAAGGCAAGCGCGACGACTTCGCGCCCGGCCCGACGGCGCTGAGCAAACTGCCCGCCGACCTGCATGACGTGCCGCAGTCGATCACCGTGGTCAACAAGGCGCAGATGCAGTCGCAAGGCGTGGCCTCGCTGTCGGACGCCCTGCGCAACGTCTCCGGCATCACGCTGGGCGGCGCCGAAGGCGGACAGATCGGCAACAACATCAACCTCAACGGCTTCTCCGCGCGCACCGACATTTACCTGGACGGCTTCCGCGACCGCGGCCAGTACTACCGCGACACCTTCGCGATGGAAGAGATCGAGGTCCTGATGGGCCCCTCCTCCATGCTGTTCGGCCGCGGCTCCACCGGCGGCATCATCAACCAGGTCACCAAGAAGGCCAACCTGAAGGACGCCACCGAAGTGTCCGCCTCGGTGACCACCAACGGCTTGGTGCGCACCACCGCCGACTACAACCACAAGCTGTCGGACACCTCGGCCATGCGCATCGAGGCGATGGCGCAAAACGGCGCCGCCAGCACCCGCAACCAGACCAACGTGCAGGACTTCGGCCTGGCCGGCTCCTACGTCCACGGCATCGGCACGCCGACCGAGATCACGCTGTCGGCGCTGGTCCAGCACAACCACGACCAGCCCGACTACGGCCTGCCGCCGCTCAACGGCCACCCGGTCAACGTCGACCGCAACACCGCCTATGGCCTGACCAGCGACCACACCGACCAGGACGTGGTCTCGCTCAACGCCGGCATCAAGCACAAGATCACCCCGGACGTGACGCTGCGCAACCAGACCCAGTTCAACTACGTGCGCACCAGCGCCGTGGAAACCGCGCCCAACACCATCGGCACCGTCTCGGCCAGCGGCTTCACGGCGCTGACCGGCGCCGCCAGCGCGCTGCCGCTGTCGAGCCTGTACGTGCGCGCGCAGAGCCACGACCGCGACATCCGCGACTACTCGATCTTCAACCAGACCGAACTGTCGGCCAAGTTCAGCACCGGCGGCATCAAGCACGACTTCCTGGTCGGACTGGAAGTGGGCCATGACGGCTACGACAACCAGGCCTACTACCGCAACGGCAGCTGCAACGGCCGCGCGCTGACCGACGCCACCACGCCGACCTCGGGCTATGCCGACTGCATCCCGGTGGTCAATCCCAGCTACAGCGCCGCCGGCAGCAGCGTGGCCGAGGCCGCCGGCAACCACCAGGGCGGCACCGCCAACACCATCGCCACCTACTTCGGCGACACGCTGGAGCTGAACAAACAGTTCAAGCTGGTCGGCGGCCTGCGCTATGACCGTTACGTGGCCAGCATCAGCAACTCGCTGAACTCCACCAACACCCCGGCGGCCGCGAAGAACACCGCGCTGGCCTACGCCAACCAGACCGTCAACTTCTTCTCGGTGCGCGCCGGCGCCATCTGGCAGCCGAGCAGCGCGCAGTCGTACTACGTCTCCTACGGCACCTCGTTCAATCCCTCGCTGGAACAGCTGACCGGCACCACCGGCCAGCAGAACCTGGATCCGGAAAAGAACCGCTCCTATGAAATCGGCGGCAAGTGGGATGTGGCGCAAGGCCTGGCGCTCAACGCCGCGGCCTTCCAGATCACCAAGGAGAATGCGCGCAGCCAGGTCTCGACCGGCGTGTACGAACTGCAGGGCACCGTGCGCGTGAACGGCGCGCGCGCCGGCGCCACCGGCCGCATCACCCGCGACTGGCAAGTGGCCGCGAACTACACCTACCTGGACGCCATCGTGACCGGCGGCGCGGTGGCCGACACCAGCGTGGGCAAGGTGCCGGTGAATACGCCCAAGCACACGCTGACCACCTGGACCACCTACGACGTCGCCCCGCACTGGCAGGTCGGCGGCGGCGCCACCTACATGTCGCAGCGCTACGCCACCGCGACCGATACCGTGCAGGTCGGCGGCTACACCCGCTGGGATGCCACCGTGGCCTACACGCAAAAGGCCTACGACATCCGCCTGAACCTGTTCAACCTGACCAACAAGATGTATTACGATGCGCTGATCCAGTCCGACGGCGGCCGTTCGGTCCCGGGTTCGGGCCGCACCGCGATGCTGTCGGTCAACTACCGCATGTAACCAGGAAGACAGGACGCCCACCCATGCTGATCACCATCCCCAGGCTGCTCGACGAAGAACAGGTCAAGGCCGTGCGCCGGCTGCTGGACGATGCGGGAGAAGCGTGGGTGGACGGCCGCGTCACGGCCGGCTACCAGGGCGCGCCGGTGAAGTTCAACCAGCAGATCGACGAGCGATCCGAGGTCGCCGCGCAATGCCAGCGCATCATCGTCGGCGCGCTGGAACGCAATCCGCGCTTCATCAGCGCAGCCCTGCCCAACCTGATCTACCCGCCGATGTTCAACCGCTACGGCGAGGGCATGACCTTCGGCGCGCACGTGGACGGCAGCGTGCGCATCCACCCGCACAACGGGCGCAAGCTGCGCACCGATGTCTCGGGCACGCTGTTCCTGGCCGATCCCGCCGAATACGACGGCGGCGAGCTGCAGATAGAAGACACCTACGGCGCCCACAGCGCCAGGCTGCAGGCCGGCGACCTGCTGCTCTATCCGGCCACCAGCCTGCATACGGTCACCCCGGTCACGCGCGGCGTGCGGGTGGGCTGCTTCTTCTGGGTGCAAAGCCTGGTGCGCGACGACCACCAGCGCAGCATGCTGTTCGACATGGACAACGCCATCCAGCGCCTGAACCAGACCGACGCCGACGCGCTGGCGCGGCGCACGCTGGTGGGCTGCTATCACAACCTGCTGCGCCAGTGGAGCGATACCTGATCCGGCTTCGCCTGTGGAAAACAAAAAGCCGCCCGTGGGCGGCTTTTTGCTTGCGGACTGGGGATTACCTGAAGTAGCGCGGATCCATCTTGCGAAACACCCAGGCCGACACCAGCGTGATCACGCCCACGATCACGAACGTGATCTGGAAGCTGAAACTGGTGGCCGCCCCCGACGGATCCTTGAACAGGTTCACCAGCGTGCCGCCGATGGTCACGCCCAGGCCGATGGCCAGCATCTGCACCATCGAGAACAGGCTGTTGCCGCTGCCGGCGTCATCCTTGTTGAGGCCCTTGAGCGTGACGCTGTTCATGGCCGCGAACTGCATCGAGTTGGCCGCGCCGAACACCGACAGCTGAGCGATGCCCAGCGCGATCGGCCAGTCCGGCGTGATCAGCGCGAACGACACGATGGAACCGCCCACCAGGATGGTGTTGACCAGCAGGAAATTGTCGTAGCCGTAGCGCTTGACCAGCGGCGCGATCCACGGCTTGGCGATGGTGCCGGCGATGGCCGCCGGCAGCAGCACCAGGCCCGCGTGCAGCGGCGAATAGCCCAGCCGCACCTGCAGCAGCAGCGGCAGCAGGAACGGCACCGCCGAAGAACCGATGCGGCACACCAGGTTGCCGGCCAGGCCGATGCTGAAGTTGGGCTCCCCGAACAGGCCCAGGCGAAACAGCGGCCGCTCGTGGCGCCGCGCATGCAGCCAGTACAGCCACACCGTCAGCGCCGCCAGCATGAACAGCGCCGCGCTCCAGGCGCCGCGGTTGTCGTCGAAAGGCACATCCAGCGCCAGCGAGAACGCCACCATGCAGCCCGACAGCAAGGCGCAGCCCAGCACGTCGAACCTTGGCGCGGCCGGCAGCAGGTCGTTGGGCAGGAAGCGCAGCACCGCCAGCATGCCGACGGTGCCGATGGGCACGTTGATCAGGAAGATCCAGTGCCACGACAGGCTCTCCACCAGCCAGCCGCCCAGCACCGGCCCCACCACCGGCCCCAGCTGCCCGGCAATCGAGATCGAGGCCAGCGCCGCGATGTACTGCGCGCCGGGCACGCTGCGCAATACCGCCAGGCGCCCCACCGGCAGCAGCATCGAGCCGCCGATGCCCTGCACCACGCGCGCCGCCAGCAGCTGCGGCAGCGTATGCGCGGTGGCGCACAGGATGGAACCGATCACGAACACCAGGATCGTCGCGAAATACATCTTGCGCGTGCCGAAGCGGTCCGCCAGCCAGCCCGAGGCCGGCGTGAGGGACGCCATCGTCAGCGTGTAGGCCACCACCACCGGGTGCATGTTGAGCACCGGCTCGCCCAGGCTGTGCGCCATCGCCGGCAGCGCGGTGTTGACGATGGTGGTGTCCAGCGTCTGCATGAAGAAGCCGGAGGCGACGATCCACAGCAGCGCGCGCTGCGAGAGGTCGGAAGACTTGGCGGAAGGGTCGGACAGCTGGTCTGGACGTTGGGCGGACATGGACTGTTATTGGGGCGCGGAAAATGCGGCGGGGACACGGAAGCCTGTGCCTCGGTGTCCCCGCCGTTGAGTGTTGCTTTCTTCGAAGCAGTAGCCGCTATTTTAAAGCCTTTGCCGCATCCTTATTGGAAGGACTGCGGACGCCACTTCAGCAGGCGGCGCTCCAGCGCGTGCAGCAGCCAGTCCGCCGCCAGCGCCACCACCGCCAGCACGATCATCGCCGCGAACACGCCGCTGGCGTTGAAGGCGCCCTGGGCGGTCGAGATCAGCAGGCCGATGCCCTGCTTGGAACCCAGGAACTCGCCCACCACCGCGCCCACCAGCGCAAAGCCGAAGCTCACGTGCAGGCTGGCCAGGATCCACGACAGCGCCGACGGGATCACCACCGCGGTGGTCACCTGGCGACGCGAGGCGCCCAGGATCTGGGCGTTGGCGATCATGTAGCGGTCGGCTTCGCGCACGCCCTGGAAGGCGTTGGCGAACACCACGAAGAACACCATCACCACCGCCAGCGCCACCTTGGAGGCCATGCCCAGGCCGAAGGCGATCACGAAGATCGAGCCCAGCACCACGCGCGGAATCGAGTTGGCGATCTGGATGTAGAGGCTGAACACGTCGGACAGCAGCTTGTTGCGGCCCAGTACGATGCCGGCGATGACGCCGGCCACCGAGCCGATCAAGAAGCCCAGCACGGTTTCTTCCAGCGTCACCAGCACCTGGGTCCACAAGGGGCCTTGCGAAGTGCCTTCGACCATCCAGTCATAGATCTGGATCACGATCAGCGACGGCTGCGAGAAGAAGAAGGGATCGATCCAGCCTATCCGGGCGAAGAGTTCCCAGCCGCCCAGCACCACCACCAGAATGGCGATGCGCAGGCCGATGACCAGGTTGCGGCGCGCGCGGATCTTGCGTTGCGCCTCGGCTTCGACGGCGGCGATGTCCATCGATGCCGCGCCTTGGGTTGCTTGTGCTTGTGTCATGTTGCTCACCTGTTTTTTGTTGAATTCCGTTGGTCTCGTCCGCGCTCAGGCGATATGCACTTCTTCCCGCAGGTCGGCCCAGATCTTGCGCGAGATGTCGATGAAGCGCTGCTCGTAGCGCACCTCCTCCATCACGCGCGGACGCGGCAGGTCGATCGGGTAGACGCTCTTCAAGGTGGCCGGGCGCGCGGTCAGCACGTAGACCTTGTCGGCCAGCGCGATCGCTTCTTCCAGGTCGTGGGTGACGAACACCACCGAGCCGGAATGGGCCGACCACAGGCGCAGCAGCTCGTCCTGCATCAGGGTGCGGGTCTGCATGTCCAGCGCCGAGAAAGGCTCGTCCATCAGCAGGATCTCGGGGCTGTTGATGAAGGTCTGGGCCAGCGCCACGCGCTTGCGCATGCCGCCGGAGAGCTGGTGCGGATAGTGGTCGCCGAACTTGTCCAGGCCGACGCGGCGGATCCATTCGTCGGCCAGCTGGTGCGCCTGTTCCTTGGGCTTGCCGCGGAACATGGGGCCGGCGGCGACGTTCTCGCGCACGCTGCGCCACGGGAACACGGCGTCGTTCTGGAACACGAAGCCGATGCGCGGGTCGATGCCGTTGACCGGCTGGCCCATCACGCGCACCTCGCCCATGGTCGGCTTGAGCAAACCGGTGATCAGCGACAGCGTGGTCGACTTGCCGCAACCGGTGGGGCCGACTACGGCTACGAACTCGCCGCGGCCCACGCTCATGGAAAAGTCGCGCAGCGCCACGGTCGCCTTGCCGTCGGCGGTGATGAAGCGGCAAGTCACGTTGCGCAGTTCGATGGCGGGCGTTTCTTGTGCGCCTCCGGCTGGTTTGGCGAAGGCGTTTTGGTTGATCGCATTCATCGTATGGGTCTTTCCTGGGCTGAGTGATCCCCTGACGCGGCACATCGGTCGTGGCGCATCATGGTCGTTGGCAAAAATCGGATTGAAAAGAGACCGTCGCTGCTGCTCCCGGGAAGAGCGGTCCCGCCCTCTTCCCGGCTGGTGCGTCTTACTTGACCTGGTTGACGAACTCGTCGGTGTAGGTCTTCGACAGGTCCACGTGCTTGCCCTTGACGTTGGGGTTGAATCCGGCCAGCACCGAGAGCACGGTTTCAGGTCCGCCCTTGGGCATCTTGCCGTCGGGCGAATACATCGGCAGCGAGTTGTTCAGGGCCTGCACGTAGAGCGCCTTGTTGTTGCCGTAGTAGTCCTTGGGCATCTTGTCGGCGATCTGTTCGGCGGTATGGGTATTGATGAACTTGAGCGTCTTGACGAAGGCGCGCGCCAGTTTCTGCGCGTCTTCCTTGTGGCCGTTCAGCCAGCTGCGCTGCACGTACAGGCTGGAGGCCGGGTACAGGCCGCCCAGCGCCTTGACCGTGCCTTCCACGGTGCGCATGTCGACCAGCACCTGGGCATCGCCGGTCTTCAACATCTGCGAGGCGGTCGGCTCGGTGGTCATGCCGGCGTCGATGCGGCCCTGCTTCATGGCGGCGATGAAGGTGTTGTCGGCGCCCACCGGCAGCACCGAGAACTCCTTGGAGCTGATGCCGTGGCGCGAGGCCAGGTATTGCGTCAGGAAATTGGTCGACGAACCCAGCCCGGTCACGCCCAGGGTCTTGCCCTTGGCGTCGGCCATGCTCTTGAAGTTGGTGGCGGACTTGGTGGACACCAGTTCCACCTCGCCGGGCACCTGGCCGAAGATGGTGATGGCGGTGATTTCCTTGCCCTTGACCTGCAGGTCGATGGAGTGGTCGTAGAAGCCGACCACCGCCTGCACGGCGCCGGCCAGCAGTTCGTTCTCGGCGTCCACGCCGGCCGGCTGCGACTGCAGCTCGACGTTCAGGCCTTCTTCCTTGAAGTAGCCCAGCTGGTCGGCCAGCTTGGCCGGCAGGTACACCATCTTGGTGATGCCGCCCACCATGATGGTGATCTTGTTGTCGGCCGCTGAGGCCTGGCCCGGCAGCGCGGCCAGGGCGGCGCCGGCGACTGCCAGCGAGAGGATGGTTCGGCGCATGTTCTTGTTCATGTCGGTCTCCGGTTGGTTGATGCCTTTGCAGGCGGAGCCTGCGGATTCTATGTCTTGTGCGGCGCGCCTGCCGGCGCGCCCGTGCCAGCTTATTTCACCTGGTCGACGAACTCGTTGGTGTAGGTCTTCGACAGGTCGATGTTCTTGCCCTTGATGTTGGGATTGAAGCCGGCCATCACCTTGAGCACCTGCTCCGGGCCGCCGGCCGGCATCTTGCCGTCAGGCGAGTACATCGGCATCGACGCCTTCAGCGCCTGCACGTAGATCGCCTTGTTGCCGCCGTAGTAGTCCTTGGGCATCTTGTCGGCGATCTCTTCCGGCGTGTGGGTCTGGATGTACTTCAGGGTCTTGACGAAGGCGCGCGCCAGCTTCTGCGATTCGGCCTTGTGGCTGTTCATCCACGAGCGGTTCACGTACACGCTCGAGGCCGGATACAGGCCACCCAGCGCGTTGCGGGTGCCGTCCACGCTGCTCATGTCGACCAGCACCTTGGCGTCGCCCGAGGCCAGCAGGATGGAAGTGGTCGGCTCGGTGGTCCAGGCCACGTCGATGCGCTTTTGCTTCATGGCGGCGATCAGGGTGTTGCCCGCGCCCACCGGCAGCATCGAATAGTCGGAGGTCTTCAGGCCGGCGCGGCTGGCCAGGTATTGCGCGATGAAGCTGGAGGACGAGCCCAGGCCGGTCACGCCCAGGGTCTTGCCCTTCAGGTCGGCCATGCTCTTGACGCTGCCGGCGAGGTCGGCGCGCACCATTTCCATGCCGCCCGGCACCAGCAGCAGCTGGGTGATCGAAGTGATTTCCTTGCCCTTGCTCTGCAGGTCGATGGAATGGTCGTAGTAACCGACCACCGCCTGCACGGCGCCGGCCAGCAATTCGTTCTCGGCGTCCACGCCGGCCGGCTGCGACTGCAGCTCGACGTCCAGGCCTTCCTCCTTGAAGTAGCCCAGGTTTTCCGCCAGCTTGGGCGGCAGGTAGATCAGCTTGTTGATGCCGCCCACCATGATGGTGATCTTGTCGGCGGCATGCGCATGGGGCGCGGCCAGCGCCAGCGCGGCGCCGACGACGGCAGTGGCGCCTAGCGCCAGGAGGGAACGGCGGATGGGGGAAGCCTGGAACACACGAGCGTCGCGACGCATTATGATTGTCTCCTTTTGGTGGGATGGTCTTGCGCCATCTTCGCTTTTTATAGAATTGCGGGCCTATTCTAAGAAGCCGAAACCTTCATCCAGCCTTCAAAAAAACGGCTTTTTTATTTGCAGCGCAACAAAAACATAGACACTTTGGCATGAAACTGCTCCTCATCGAAGACAACCCGCAGCTCGCCCATTGGCTGGAGCAGATCCTCAAGGAACACAAGTTCAGCGTCGACATCGCCGCCGACGGCGAGATCGCCGACCAAGTGCTGCGCGATGAAAACTACGACGTGGTGCTGCTGGACCTGATGCTGCCCAAACTGGGCGGCAAGCACGTCCTGCGCCGCCTGCGCGAGCGCCACAACGGCGTGCCGGTGATGATCCTGACCGCCAGCGGCTCCATCGACGAGAAGGTGGAATGCCTGGGCGCGGGCGCCGACGACTACCTCGTCAAGCCCTTCGAAATACGCGAGCTGGTGGCGCGCATCAAGGTGCTGATCCGGCGCCAGACGCCCGACAAGGCGGCCGAGATCCATTGCGGCGACCTGGTGTACGACAGCAACACGCGTCAGTTCGCCGTGGCCGGAAATACGCTGGCCTTGCCGGCGCGCGAGCACGACGTGCTGGAGATCCTGATGCTCAAGCAAGGCAAGACGGTCTCCAAGACGGCGCTGATGAAAGGCATCTTCAGCCTCTCGGAAGAGCCCAGCGCCGACGCCATCGAGATCTACATCTCGCGCCTGCGCAAGAAGCTGGAGAGTTCCAGCGCCGCCATCATGACGCTGCGCGGCCTGGGCTACCTGCTCAAGCAGAAAGACGAATGAACGATGATCGATAGCCTGCGCCTGCGGCTGCTGCTGTGGCTGCTGATCCCGATGACGGTCTACGTCGGCCTCTCGGCCAGCGACGCCTACGACAACGCCGCCGCCAGCGCCACGCTGATCCAGGACCGCGCGCTGGTGGCGTCGGCGCGCATGATGGCCGGCCAGGTCACCTGGCAGGATGGCGCGCCGGTGGTCTCGATCCCGCCGGCGGCGCTGGAAATGTTCGCCTCGCCGGCGCAGGACGCGGTCTACTACCAGGTGCTGATGGACGACAACACGCTGCTGGCCGGCCGCCCCGACTTCCCGGCCGAGCCGGACTTCGCGGCGCTGCACCCGGCCTACACCACGACCGACTTCGACGGCCGTCCGCTGCGCGTGGTCAGCTACATCCGCGCGCTGTACGACGAAGGCACGCTGCGCATGGTGGCGGTATCGGTAGGCCAGACCATGCAAGGCCACCAGCAGATGATCGGCGAACTGTGGCAACCCTCGCTGCGGCGCCAGCTGGTGCTGCTGCTGCTGGCGGTGGCGCTGGTGGTGCTGGGCCTGACCATCGAGCTGCGCCCCATCCTGGCGGTCAAGGACGAACTGGCCGCGCGCGACCCCAACTCGCTCACCCCCTTGCGCGCCGGCCAGCTGCAGTTGGAGCTGCGCCCCATCGTGGAGGCGATCAACCAGTACATCCAGCGCCTGAACGCCCAGGTGACGGTGCAAAAGCGCTTCGTCGCCGACGCCGCCCACCAGCTGCGCACGCCGCTGACGGTGATCGACTCGCAGATCCAGTTCGCGCGCCAGCTGGACGATCCGGCGCGCCTGCCGCAGGTGCTGGCGGCGCTGCACGAGAGCAGCCGCAACATGACCGACCTGACCAACAAGCTGCTGCAGCTGTCGCAGGCCGAGGCGTCCAACAGCGGCGCGTTTCCGCGCGGGCCGGTGGACCTGATCGCGGTGGCGGCGACGGTGCTGGAGGAACTGGCCGGACTGGCCCTGAAGAAAGGCATCGACCTGGGCATGGAGACGGAGCTCGAAGGCGCCGTCGTCAACGGCAACGAGACGCAGCTGGCCGGCATGCTGATGAACCTGATCGACAACGCGCTGCGCTACACCCCGCACGGCGGCAAGGTGACCGTGGGGCTGGCGCGCGAGGACGGCGCGGGCGACGGCGCGCAGTTCGTGATCACCGTCAGCGACAACGGTCCCGGCATCCCGGCCGAGGTGCGCGAGCGCGTGTTCGAGCGTTTCTACCGCAATGCCGCGCCCGACCAGCCCGGCTCGGGCCTGGGATTGCCCATCGTGCGCGAGATCGTGCAGGCCTCCCAAGGCAGCATCACGCTGGATGCGCCCGGGGACGGCAGCGGCCTGGTGGCCACCGTGAAGCTTCCCGCCCTGCCGGGTTAAACTTGCGACAATAAAAAAACTCATCAGCACCACGCAAGGCAATTCAGGGAGACAAATTGGACGTCAAGCAATTGCGGGCCCTTCTGGCCATCGCTGAAACCGGCAGCGTCACGCGCGCGGCCGAACTGCTTCACATCGTGCAGCCGGCGGTATCGCGCCAGCTGCGGCTGCTGGAGGAGGACGTCGGCACGCCGCTGTTCGAACGCGGCCGCCGCGGCATGGACCTGACCGAAGCCGGCCGCATCCTCGCCAACCACGCGCGCCGCGCGCTGCACGAGCTGGACCAGGCCAAGGCAGAGATCGCGCCTTCGCCCGACGTGGTCAGCGGCTCGGTCACCATCGGTCTGTTGCCCAGCACCAGCGACCTGCTGGCGGCCTCGCTGGTGATCCACCTGCGCGAACTCTATCCGCGCCTGACGGTGAACATCTCGGTGGGTTTCGGCGGCTACCTGCAGCAATGGCTGGAGGATGGCGAGGTCGACCTGGCGCTGATGTACGAACCCAAACCCTCGGCCTTGCTGGAGACCGCGCCGCTGGTCGACGAGACGCTGTACGTGCTGGGCCTGCCCGACAAGGACCTGTCGCTGCAGGGCGAGCTGGCGCTGTCGGCGGTGGCCGAGCTGCCGCTGGTGCTGCCGGCGCTGCCGCACGGCGTGCGCTCGCTGCTGGACCGCGCCTGTTCGCTGGCCGACCTGCACCTGAACGTGATCGCCGAGACCAACGCGATGAACGTGCAGAAGAGCCTGGTGCAGTCCGGCATCGGCTACACCATCCTGCCGGGCGTGGCGGTGTTCGACGACGTCGCCGCCGGCCGCTTCGCCGCCGCGCCCATCTCCAAGCAGGCGGTGCATCGCAAGATCGTGCTGGCCCAGGCACTGACGCGGCGCTCCTCGATCGCGGTGCGCTGCGCGGCCACCGAATTGCGCGCGCTGATCAAGCGCAAGCTGGAGCAAGGCGCCTGGCCCGGCGCCACCTGGCTGGACGACTGAACCCACCTGCCGTTCCCCGTTCCCCGGTCCGCATGGCCGTGCGCGCGACGCGTTTCCTGCCATGCCGAAAACTGATTGTCCGAACAGATTTCTGTATTGGACGGCCCTGCACGCGGCCTCTACGATGACCGCTCCAGTACAGAGACCGGGGAAACACATTCCATGAACACCAAAACGGGCGTAACGCCAGACGCGTCGGAAGACTGGCGCGAAGACATCTTTTCCATCCTCAAGGAAGGCGGCGTCAAGCAGGTCGCCTACGTGCCCGACGCCGGGCACTCGCACGTGATCCGCCGCGTGCATGCCGATCCCGAGATGCGCGGCGTGGTGCTGACCACCGAGGAAGAAGGCGTGGCCACCGTGTGCGGCGCCTGGCTGGGCGGCCAGCGCGCGGCGCTGCTGATGCAGAGCAGCGGCGTGGGCAACTGCATCAACATGTTCTCGCTGATCTCCAATTGCCGCTTCCCGTTCTTCTCCATCGTCACCATGCGCGGTGAGTGGGCCGAGTTCAACCAGTGGCAGTCGCCGATGGGCAAAGCCACGCAGGCCGCCATCGAGCTGATGGGCATCACGGTGCTGCGCGCCGACCGTCCGGAAGACGTGGCGGCCACGGTGGCAGCCGGTTTCTCGGCCGCCTTCGAAGGCGGCGAAGCGGTATGCGTGCTGCTGGGACAGCGGCTGATCGGCAAGAAGAAATGGGAGGCAGGCAAATGAGCGCAGCACAATCCAAGGGCATCGACCGCCGCGCCTTCGTGCGCCAGCTGGTGGAGGCGTTTCCGCAGGCGCTGGTGGTGACCGGCCTGGGTTCGTCCTCCTACGACCTGTACGCCGCCGGCGACCGCGACGAGAACTTCTACCTGTGGGGCGCCATGGGCGGCGCCGCAGCGGTGGGCCTGGGCATCGCCATCGCCCAGCCGACGCGCACCGTGATCGTGGTGACCGGCGACGGCGAACAGCTGATGGGTATCGGCGCGCTGGCCACCATCGGCTCGCAGCAACCCGCCAACCTCAACGTGGTGGTGCTGGACAACGGCCACTTCGGCGAGACCGGCATGCAGCGCAGCCACACCAGCCTGGGCACCGACCTGGCGACGGTGGCGACCGGCTGCGGCATCGGCCAGACCGTGCGGGTGGATTCCACCGACCAGGCCGGCGACCTGTTCCAGAAGATCGCCGCCGCCGGCGGGCCGCTGCTGGCCACCGTCAAGGTGCTGCCGGACGAGCTGCCGCGCGCGCTGCCGCCGCGCGACGGCGTGTATGTGAAGAATCGTTTTCGTGCTGTGCTGGGACTGGCGCCCATGTAAGCCTGCCCGGCCTTCTTCAGCCCGCCTTTTCGGCGGGCTTTTTTTATTCGGAGTTGTTGCGACCAACGACGCTGGCTTCCCGCCTGCGCGGGGACGACACGGCAATTTCAGACACGGCTTCGCCGGCTCCGTATCAAGACGAGCGCAAAAAAACGCCTGCATCCATCCAGATGCAGGCGTTCCCGGTACACCGAAAACTCAGATCACTTCCAATACTGGCACTTCGACTCCGCCTTGCTCATGTAGGCCTGGTCGCCGGGAATGGTCTGCACGATGCGCGCGTAGTCCCAGGGATACTTGGAGTCGGCCGGCGCCTTCACCTGCATCAGGTACATGTCGTGCACCATGCGGCCGTCCGGGCGGATCACGCCGTTGGTGGCGAAGAAGTCGTTGATCTTGTTGGCCCGCATGTAGTCCATCACGCGGTCGGCATCGGTGCCGCCGGTGGCCTTCACCGCCGCCAGCCAGGTCGCGGTGACCGAGGCGTCGCCGGCCTGCAGCGAGCTCGGCATGCGCTTGGTCTTGGCGAAGAAGCGCTTGGAGAAGGCGCGCGACTCTTCGGTGCGGTCCCAGTAGAAGCCGTCGGTGAAGTACAGCCCCTGCGACAGCTGCAGGCCCAGCGCGTGGATATCGTTGATGAACATCAGGATGCCGGCCAGCTTCATGCTCTTGGTGATGTTGAACTCGGCCGCGCCCTTGATGGCGTTGACCAGGTCGGTGCCGCCGGTGGACAGGCCCAGCACCTGCGCCTTGGACGACTGCGCCTGCAGCAGGAAGGAGGAAAAGTCGGACGCCCCCAGCGGATGCTTGACCGCCCCCACCACAGTGCCGCCGTTGGCCTTGACGGTGTCGGCGGTGTCCTTCTCCAGCGAATTGCCGAAGGCCACGTCCGCGGTCAGGAAGTACCAGCTCTTGTAGCCCTGCTTGACCATCGCGGTGCCGGTGCCGCGCGCCACCGACAAGGTGTCGTAGCTGTACTGCACGGTGTAGGGATTGCACTCCTCATTGGTCAGGCGGGTGGTGCCACTGCCGGGAGAGAGGAAGACCCGCTTCTTCTCGGCGGCGATCTTGGCAATCGCCAGCGCGGCCGACGAGTTGGTGCCGCCGATCACCACGTCGTAGCCGGCGTCGTACCACTCGCGCGCGCGGCTGGCGGCGATGTCGGCCTTGTTCTGGTGGTCCACCACGGTCAGTTCGATCTTCTTGCCGTTGACGCTGCCGCCGGCGTCGGCGATCGCCATCTTGATGGCCTCCACGCCGCCGGGGCCGTCGAGGTCGGCGTAGACGCCGGACATGTCGGTGATGAAGCCGATGCGGATGGTGTCGCCGGCGGCGGCCGCCGGGCCGGCTGCGGCCAGCGACAGCGCGGCCGCGAGCGCGCCGGCCAGGGTGGTCAGTCTCAGGTTCATGTCGTCTCCGTTATAGTCGTATGGTGCCGCCTGAGCCGTCGCGCCTGCCAAAGTCCCCAACCCGTCGACGGTCCGATTGCGGTCGAAGCAGACCATATCCCGGGCCGATTCCGGCCGTCCAATGTTAGCTTGTGATGACGCCATTGCACTTTGCTATGGATGTGTTTGCGTTGCAACAAACCCGCTCCCGGCAAGGCTCCCGCTGGCATGCGCAAACGTGATGGAGGGATCAGAAACCGGTATTGGACGCTGTCGCTTCCCACATGCAATGCTGCGGTTCCGTCTTCAATCTCTGCAAGGAATCCCGATGACGCAATACAAGAACCTGATCGCCGGCGAATGGGTGGCCGGCGCCAGCGAGGCAGACAACATCAATCCGTCCGACACCAACGACATCATCGGCCGCGCCAGCCACGCCAGCGCCGCGCAGGTGAGCGACGCCATCGCCGCCGCGCGCGCCGCGCTGCCCAAGTGGAACCCCGGCACCTCGCAGCTGCGCTCGGACCTGCTGACCACGATCGCCAACGAACTGTTCGCCCGCAAGGAGGAACTGGGCGAGCTGCTGGCACGCGAAGAAGGCAAGACCCGCGCCGAGGCCATCGGCGAGGTCGGCCGCGCGGCCAACATCTTCCGCTTCTTCTCCAGCGAAGTGGTGCGCATCCGCGGCGAGAAGCTGGCCTCGGTGCGCCCCGGCATCGACGTCGAGATCACGCGCGACCCGGTGGGCGTGGTCGGCATCATCACGCCGTGGAATTTCCCGATCGCCATTCCGGCGTGGAAGATCGCCCCGGCGCTGGCCTTCGGCAACACGGTGGTGTTCAAGCCCTCCGAGCTCACGCCCGGCACCGCGCATGCGCTGGCCGAGGTCATCCATCGCGCCGGCGTGCCGGCCGGCGTGTTCAACCTGGTGCACGGCACCGGCGCGGTGGTGGGCGACGCCCTGCTCTCGGGCGTGGACGCGATCACCTTCACCGGCTCGGTCAAGACCGGCAACCAGATCGTCAGGCGCGCCACCGAGCGCATGATCCGCGTGCAGGCCGAGATGGGCGGCAAGAACCCGCTGGTGGTGCTGGACGACGCCAACCTCGACGTCGCGGTGGGCTGCGCGCTGGACGGCTCCTTCTTCCAGACCGGCCAGCGCTGCACCGCGTCCAGCCGCCTGGTGGTGACCGAGGGCATCCATGACCGCTTCGTCGATGCGCTGGCCACCCGACTGGCCCAGATCAACATCGGCCCGGCGCTCAAGGCCGGTACCCAGGTCGGTCCGGTGGTGGACCGCCGCCAGCTGGAGCAGGACTTGCGCTACATCGACATCGGCAGCAGCGAAGGCGCCAGCGTGCGCGTCAAGGGCGAACTGCTCAAGCGCGAAACGCCGGGGCATTACCTGTCGCCGACGCTGTTTACCGACACCACCAACCAGATGCGCATCAACCGCGAGGAAGTGTTCGGCCCGGTGGCGGCGGTGATCCGCGTCAAGGACTACGACGAGGCGCTGGCGGTGGCCAACGACACCAGCTTCGGCCTCTCGGCCGGCATCTGCACCACCTCGCAGAAGTACGCGCGCCACTTCCAGCAGCACGCCGAAGCCGGCCTGACCATGCTCAACCTGGCCACCGCCGGCCTGGACTATCACGTCCCCTTCGGCGGACGCAAAGGATCGAGCTACGGCCCGCGCGAGCAAGGCACCTACGCGATCGACTTCTACACCATCGTGAAGACCTCTTACCTCAGCGTGTGAGGCAGGCCCGCCGTTCCGGGCCGCGGCCCGTTTGCGCACAGCCGCCGGCGCGCAAGGCGCAGCTGTGACATAGTCGGAAGGCGGCGCCGGGCAGGCGCCGTCCATCAAGAGAACAATATCCAGGAGACGTGAAATGAGTCAGCAATCCCCGAAGATCGGTTTCATCGGACTGGGCCGCATGGGCCTGGGCATGGCATCCAACCTGCAACGCAAGGGCTTCCCCCTGACCGTGTACGACATCAACAAGGATGCCGTCGGCGCGCTGGTCAAGCTGGGCGCGCAACCGGCGGCCAGCGTGGCGGAGGCGTCGCGCGGCTGCGACATCGTCATCACCATGCTGCCCAATTCGGCCATCGTGAGCGAGGTGGTGGGCGGCGCCGACGGCGTGCTGGCCAATACCGCCGGCGGCGCGCTGGTGATGGACATGAGCACGGTGGAGCCGGAAGTCACCGACCGCCTGGCAGCCGAGGCGAAGCAGCAAGGCAAATCCTTCGTCGACGCGCCGGTGGGCCGCCTGGCCAGCCACGCCGACCGCGGCGAATCGCTGTTCATGGTGGGCGGCGCCGAGGCCGACTTCCAGCGCGTGCTGCCGATGCTGCAAGCCATGGGCTCGACCATCCACCACTGCGGCGAGGCCGGCGCCGGCACCCGCACCAAGCTGGTCAACAACTACCTGGCCGTGGTCTCGTGCCAGCTCAACGCGGAAGCGCTGACGCTGTCGCAGCGCTTCGGCCTGTCGCTGGAGAAGACGCTGGAAGTGCTCTACGGCACCACCGCCACCAACGGCCAGCTGAAGATCGCATGGCCGGACAAGGTGCTCAAGGGCGACATCAGCCCCGGCTTCACCATCGACCTGGCGCACAAGGATCTGACGCTCATCGTCAGCGCCGCCAACACCGCCAAGTCGCCCATGCCCATCGGCGCGGCCGCCAAGGAAGCCTTCAGCACCGCGCGTGCGCGCGGCTTCGGCGGCAACGATTTCTCGGCCATGGTGGACGTGCTGTGCGACCTCTCCCACACCGAGAAGCCGCGCCTGAAACAGTGAGAATGCAAGGAGAATAGCGTGCAGCGTTACCAACTCTTCATCGACGGCCAGTTCCGCGATGCCGCCAGGGGAAACTGGTTCGACTCTTGGAATCCCTTTACCGGCGAAGTCTGGGCGCAAGTGGCGGCCGGCACCGCCGAGGACGTCGAGCGCGCGGTGCAGGCCGCGCACCGCGCCTTCACCAGCGGTCCATGGCCGGCGCTGAGCCATAGCCAGCGCGGCGCGCTGCTGCGCCGCCTGGGCGAGCTGATCGCGCGCGACGCCGAGAAGCTGGCCGAGACCGAAGTGCGCGACAACGGCAAGCTGATCGCCGAGATGCACGGCCAGCTGAACTACATCCCGCAATGGTTCCACTACTTCGGCGGCCTGGCCGACAAGGTCCAGGGCGCGGTGATCCCGCTGGACAAGCAGGATTACTTCAACTTCACCCGCCACGAGCCGGTCGGCGTGGTGGCCGCGATCACCCCGTGGAACTCGCCGCTGCTGCTGACCGCATGGAAGATCGCGCCGGCCCTGGCGGCCGGCTGCACGGTGGTGTTGAAGCCCTCGGAATTCACCTCGGCCTCGACGCTGGAATTCGTCAAGCTGTTCGAGGAAGCCGGGTTCCCGCCCGGAGTGGTCAACGTCGTCACCGGCTTCGGCAAAGATGTCGGCACGCCGCTGGTGGAGCACCCGCTGGTGCGCAAGATCAGCTTCACCGGCAGCGACGCCACCGGCCGCGCCATCAACCAGGCCGCCGCCGGCCACTTCAAGCGCGTGAGCCTGGAGCTGGGCGGCAAGTCGCCCAACATCGTGTTCGCCGACGCCAACCTGGAAGACGCGGTCAACGGCGCCGTCTCCGGCATCTTCGCCGCCACCGGACAGACCTGCATCGCCGGCTCGCGCCTGCTGCTGCAGGACTCCATCCACGACGCCTTCCTCGACAAGCTGACCGCGCTGGCCCGCACCGCGCGCATGGGCAACCCGCTGGAAGCCGGCACCCAGGTCGGCCCGGTCACCACACGCCAGCAATACGACAAGGTGCTGGGCTACATCGACGTGGCCAAGCAGGACGGCGCGCGCCTGGTGATGGGCGGCGCCCCGGCCGAGCGCCCCGAGTGCGGCCGCGGCTGGTTCATCGAACCGACCATCTTCGCCGACGTGAACAACAAGATGCGCATCGCGCAGGAAGAAGTGTTCGGCCCGGTGCTGTCGGTGATCCGCTTCAAGGATGAGGACGAGGCCGTGGCCATCGCCAACGACTCGGCCTACGGCCTGGGCGCGGGCGTCTGGACCGGCGACATCGGCCGCGCCTTCCGCATGTCGGCGCGCATCCAGTCCGGCACGGTATGGGTCAACACCTACCGCGCGGTGAGCTACATGTCGCCCTTCGGCGGCTACAAGGATTCGGGACTGGGGCGGGAGAACGGCATGGACGCGATCCACGAGTACCTGCAGGTGAAGAGCGTGTGGATCAATACCGGGGCCAAGACGGGGAATCCGTTCACGATGCGCTGATTGCGCTGATGCGGGTCAAGAAGCGTGAATGAACGAAGCTGAAGCAGGAATGAAAAAAGCCGACTTGAAGTCGGCTTTTTTCTTGAATCTGGTGGAAAGTGCAAGGTTTGAACTTGCGACCCCTGCAGTGTGAATGCAGTGCTCTACCACTGAGCTAACCTTCCATTTGGACCAGCGTTTTGTGTTGCGCGCCAATCGAGAAGCAGGATTATTACAAAGTTTCGCGGCTTGTGCAAGGGCTGCGTAAATAATTGCTGGATTTTTATCCGGCATGCCTGCGATATGCGGCTTGCCGGCCACAAACCTCAGGCGGCCGGAGCGGCGGCGGCTGCGTCGGCTTCCGGCGGCGGCGGTTCGAAGCGCCACACGCAGCTGCCCCGCACTTCCTTGTCGAGCTGGTTGAGCACGTCCTCATGCAGCGCGAGGTCCTCGTCGCCGGCCGGGACCACGATCACCTGCGCCAGCGGCGCCAGCTCCATCGCGCCGGCGCCCTCGCCTTCATCCTCGCCGCCGGCCAGGTCCATGGTCAGCGAGTTCTGGCCGCGCGTCATGGCCAGATACACCTCGGCCAGCAGCGCCGCATCCAGCAGGCCGCCGTGCAGGGTACGGTGGGCGTTGGAGATGCCGTAGCGGTCGCACAGCGCGTCCAGCGAGTTGCGGCGGCCGGGGTGGATTTCCTTGGCCATCTGCAGCGAGTCGATCACTTCGTCGACGTGCTCCTTGAACGGCGGCAGGCCCAGGAGCGCCAGTTCGGCGTCAAGGAAGCCGACGTCAAACGGCGCGTTGTGGATGATGATCTGCGCGCCGCGCACGTAGTCCAGGAATTCCGGCGCGATCTTCGCGAAGACCGGCTTGTCGGACAGGAATTCGGTGGTCAGGCCGTGCACCGCCAGCGCGCCCTCTTCGGACTCGCGCTCGGGGTTGATGTAGAAGTGCAGGTTGTTGCCGGACAGCTGGCGGTTGAGCACTTCGACGCAGCCGATTTCAAGGATGCGGTTGCCGGCGCGCGGCGAAAGGCCGGTGGTTTCGGTGTCGAGGATTACTATCCTGTTATTCATGGTTTGTAAATTTCATTATCTGTCACACTATTTTTCCTGCATTTTTCTTCCAAGAAACTTAAGAACGTCAAAAATTTCACGCAAAAACTCTTGCGAGAAGTGTAAACAGAACCAATGCTTCTTTTAAAGTTAGTGAAAGCGTAAACGCAAAGATAGAGAGGCAAGCCGATGAGCTTAAAAATCCGATCCCTCATTGCCGGAGACGGCGAGCGACTCAGTCAGCTTTATTCGAGCCTAGAACCTTGGCCGCTATTTTACCCGACCGCCTTTATCGCCCGCAGTATTCGCCTATCGACGACCCATGCCACACAATTAGTGCATCTTGAGGCCATCAAACGGGCGCTTGAATGGGCAGACCAAAACAACATTGACTTGGAAGTGCGCTTCCAAAGACACGAATTCTTGCAGCTGCACGAAATCGACAGCCTGACACGATCCCTGAACACAGCTCGCCGCGGAAAGCAGGGCGAGACCATTGGTGAAAGCAAAGGCAACACGTATGTCTCATATGCCGCCCAGTATTTGAAGTGGCTCGCAGAGGAACTCGTCACAGACTCCTACCGCACTGAAGTCAGGAACATGATCGACCTCCAGCACAAAAGGCTGGTCGACAAACTGATTTCCAAAACAGGCTCTCAATCAGCAAAAAGGCAGCGGATATTGAATCAGCATCTCTCGGAAGCAACGCGAGCGCAACTGGAAGCGTTATGGATCGAACCGTTTGTCGGTCTCTTCCGGTCCGCAGATCGTGGCTCGCGCCTGCGCACCATCGTAATGCTTCGGATTCTCTATGAAACCGGAATGCGGCGCGGCGAAGTGCTCAGCCTAAAACTGAAAAATGTGTCGGAATCGACCGGTGGCATGGGCGCACGGTTGGAAATTGAGCGAAATCATCACGATGAGTTCGACAGCCGTGTTGCCCAGCCAGTCGCCAAAACCGGAGGGCGAATCGTACCGATCACACCAGAACTGGAAAAGCTGCTCACAGAATATATTGTCCGATATCGAGCTGATGTTCCTGGCGTTAGCTTTGACAATGAAGGCTTTATCTTTGTGACGCATCGCGCAGGGCGCGGGCAAGGCAAGCCCCTGTCGATCTCCAATTGCGATCAAGCTCTGGCAAGCCTCAAGAAGGACTTCCCCGCCTTGCTCGAACTCCACTTCCATTTGCTTCGGCACGACTGGAACTACCGGTTCTCGAAAGAGGCAGATACGGCCAAGATGGATGCGGAAAATGAGTCGGAAATACGCAAGACCTTGATGGGATGGTCCGTCGAGTCAAAAATGGCCGCGATCTATAACGCGCGCCACGTTCAGGAACAGGCGTTCAGCATTGGACTCAAGGTTGCTAGCGCTACCGAACGGCCGGTCCCCACCATTCTTGATGGCGGTGGCGCAAGCCCAGAAGCTGGGCCTCTTCGTCACCAACGCCGAATAAAGTGAATCTGATAATGACCACGTTAGAAGAACCCATAGCGTTCCCGAGCCTGGACCTGAACCGCACTACCCAGCCGCAAGCAGAGCCTAGCGAACTTGTCTGGAAGGGTGATACGTTGAAGTGGATTGGCATCGGAAACTTGAACTGCTCAGCTTTCAAGGTATTGGCACCTGAGGCCTACCGCTCCCTGCGAGCCCATGTCATTTCGTTCGCACAAAGCGGAAAGTACGCGTCTCAGACATGGTTTATGGCAATTGCGGCCATTCACAGATCTCTCGCTGCGCACCCTACCCGTGAATTCGACTTGGGGTGGATCGTCAACGCAATCACGCGGCCGGGCTTCCACTCGAGAAAAAGCACAATTGTGTCGTTCTTTATGTACTGGCATGACCGCTATCCCCACGCCATCACCAGCGACGCGCTCCAGTTTCTTGTACGCTCCCTACCCAAGAGAAAAAGAACTTCCAAAGTCCTGTCTGATGACCCGGAAGAGAGCTGGCTCACCGACCTGGAATATGACGCTCTAATAAGATGCACCTGGGATAACTACGACCGGGGCCACACCGGCACCCAGATCACACTGATGCGCCTGCTGTCGCTACAGTATGCCAGGCGCCCTATTCAAATTGCGCAACTCAAGATCGGCGACTTCCGTGACGACCCGGCGACGGGTGCCAGCAGTAGTGAACGCCGTATCCATTTTCCGGGCGCGAAGGACCAAGGTGCGAAGCAAAACTTCCGGGATAGTAAAGAAGAAGTACACCCGGTGGCTGACCACCTGTGGGACCTGTTCCAGATCCAAAAGCAGGATGTGAAAGCACTGTTCGAACAACAGCTAGGCAGCCCCCTGACCGAGCCCGAACTGAAACAACTACCGGCGTTTACCAGTGGAAAGCAAATAGATCAAGCCATTAATACGCTGAGCGAGCATTACCGTGCCAACTGGCGCGCTAGATTAGACCACCGTCTGTTCCACCTCGAGGACGTCAAGGTAAGCCGTGTTCTGAAGTGGGCAACAAACACGCTGGGAGACTACAGCAAGCAGGGCAAGCCCACACCGCCCCTTAGCCACCGCACTGGTCGACCAATCCGGGTCAATGCCACCCGCATGCGTCATACCCGCGCACGGCAGTTGGCACGGCTGGGCACGACAAAGCACGTCCTCTCCTTCTGGCTGGGCCATACAAGCGAAAAATCGCTTGCTGCGTACTATAACGACCCTGCCGAGGTAGCACGGCAAATCAACGACGCCATGAAGGGCGCGCTGGCTCCGATAGCCATGGCCTTCACCGGGAGGCTGCTGGACGATGAATCGCAGGCAACCCGGGCCAACGACCCGGAGAGCACACTGGAATTTGCTGCGCAACGTGATTTGAAGAATGTCGGCAAATGCGGAAAGCACAGTTTTTGCTCGACTACGTCGGTTCCGATCCCCTGCTATCGCTGCAAAATGTTCGAGCCACTGGTGTATGCGCCGCATGAAGAAGTGCTGTATGCGTTGGTGAAAAGGCAGACAGAAGAGGATGCGATGATCAAGATCGGCGGTGCCCGTAAACTGCTGGCCCCCATTGATCTCGGGCCTGACATCCGCGCCGTTCAAGCCTGCATCGCCCGGTGCAATGCCCGCAAAGCTGAGCTAGAGGCAAACCATGATTGACTCGAACATGATGAACGTCATTCAATTTATCCCGCGCAAGGATCTCGCAGCGCAAGAAAATCTCGACGCTTTCATTGCCCTAGCCCGCGATCGCCTCCCCACTTGGGGTCACCTGGAAGGCTTTTCTTGGGAAAGCGTGACCTGGCCGACGACGTTCAGAAACTTTCGCTTCACGAATGAAGAAAATTCCCGCTTGCATCCGTCAAAAACACCCACACCCGAACAGGTGATGCACCCGGCATTCATGCAAGTGGCAAAGGCGTACCTACGGCAGGGCCACCATCTAAAAGAACGCAAGACTATTGCCCGTGAGATGCAAGCGCTGCGCATCCTAGAATACGTTCTCCGGCGGGATATGGGTGTGCCCAACATTACCCAAGTTTCGCAGCGCCACTTCGACCAGGCAATGACCATACTGGAAGGACGTACAACAGCACCATCCATTGCCCAAGAACTCCTCACCATCCTGAAGCAACTGGCGGACTACGCCATTGTCACTCCGAGCGCCCATTACTGGCAGCATCCATACCATGGTGCGCGCAGCTATGAGAGAACTCGCGGCGCTCTGGCTCCACAGCATATCAAAGATGAAAAGCTACCAGACCAGGATAGCTTGCTCGCCATCGCAGAAGTGTTTGCCCGCGGCTTTCATCAGCCGCTAGAAGACTGCGATGTGCTAATCACTGGCCTTACGGCACTGCTGCTTTCTGCGCCGATGCGAATAATGGAAGCCATCCGTTTTAGAGTCGACTGCATAGACAGCGACCAAGATAAGGACGGCAAGACCCAGTATTTCCTAAAATATTGGGTTCCTAAAATCAACGAATTCGCGCGCAAGCCTATACCAGAAACCATGGCGGAGATAGCCATTGAGGCCTTGCGGCGCTTGGCCAAGGTGACGGAAAAGGGGCGGAGCCTGGCGCGTCACATGGAAGACAAGCCCACTGAATTCTACCGCCATGCAGCCTGTCCACGCGTTCCTGCCGACCAACCGCTTACACCTGCGCAGGTGGCTCAAGCCTTAGGTTTTTCAGATAGCAAAAGCGCAAGTTCCTTTTTCAAAATGCGCACTGGATCACATTCAATGACCGGATGCACCCTGAACTCCTTGTGGCAGATTGTCTTGGAGGACCATCGGCAATTCAACCCGCATTTCCCGTATCAGGAGCCGGTAGTCCCAGGCACCGAGCCCCCACTGAAAATGTCCGAATCACTGCTGTGCTGCCTGCGTAACCAGTTCTCGACCAAGGCTTTTACGAGCCCCGTTTTGCTGACCCCCTTCGACCTTAGTTACTACGCCCGGCACCTATGCGCAACACAAAAAGATGGGAAGGCATCATCCGCTTGCTTTTACACCCGCCATGGCTTTGAAGCCATCAAGTTCAAGTCCCACTCCGCGCGGCACTGGCTCAACCGCCGAGCTAAGCAAAGCGGCGTGCCTATCGACGTAATTACGTCTTGGAGCAGCCGTTCGACAAACCTACAAACCTGGACCTATCTCGACAACGATCAGGGCGCAGCGGCCTCAGCCTCCTTGAGGGTACAGGAAGTGGAGCAAAGCACGCAGGCACCTGTCACCAACGAGGAGGCCGAGCTCTATGCGCAAGGTCCCATTCACCGTAGCCGATATGGGCTGTGCCTACGCAGTTGGCGGGTCGGCCCTTGCAACAAGTTCGCGGATTGCCTGAACTGCTCGGAAGTCTTGATCTGCAAAGGAGACCGCTTTGCTACCGAGGTGATTGCCGCTGAGCGCGATGAACTGGCTAAAACGTATTTCGCTGCGCAAGAGGCCATCACGCGGGGCGAGCGCTCAGCCACGCGGTGGGTGAAGGTCAGCGGACCGCAGATCCAAAAACTGGACGAGTTGCTATCCATCCTGAATAACGAACAGATCCCTGACGGCAGCCCAATTACGATCACCGGCCCGGCAGATTTCAACCATGAGCAGCCCCTTGTCAACGGGAAGGCGGAGGAAGCCGGTGTCAAACTCCTGGAAAGAACCACTTTGACTATCGAGTATGGGGCCGATCTGCTGGCCTGCCTTGACGAGTTGAGGAACTAAAAATGCCCAGAGCAATTACAGACAAAGACGTGCAGTTGATAGTCGAGATGATACGAAACTGGCCAAAAAAAGAGCCGTTCAAGTGGGAGACAATTTGCATCGGCACCCGGACCATCCTCGGCTATGAGCCAACCAGACAAGCCCTACACAAAAAGCCGGCGCTGGTGAACGCCTACAAAGTTAAAAAGAAGCAGCTACGATCTGAAGCGGACAGAATCAGCAATGTGACGCGACCTCGGACCACTCTAGAGGCAATGGAAAGAATAGCCAAACTACAAGAGGAGAACGATCAATTAAAGGCCGAGATTGTAAAAATGGCAGAGATTGCTCAGCGATTTATATACAATGCCTCGATACATGGTCTCAAGCGCGAGCAGTTAATGAGACCTCTCGTAGAAAAGAAGTTGCAATCCTAAATACCAGAACAGCGATTTTCCATGCTTCGGAGCCAGAGCAATCTGGCATTTGGTCTGACCGTAGGACGACCAAGGCTACGCTCGTTCCAGGGGAGATCAGACGCTTGGGTCTAGCTCTGTACGAAAAAAATGTGATCGACGCAGATTCTGCTTCTCTTCTGCTGGACATGCCACGAGGCGATACTTGAAGCGGATGCATTGCCTCTGGAGCCAAAGTGCACTCAAGAGAAATAGTGCTGAAGGTCGCTCGATTGTGAGTCCTTGATCGCCTTTGCCCACTCCGCAAATTGCTCGAGCACCTCAGCGTCTGCAATTGGCTCCGTACTTTTTTTGGGGCGCACGGCTCTCCAGTAGACAATCAGGCGGCCATCAAGATCCATATTGATGGACTGAACGGTCCGAGTGATGCCACCATTACCGATGTAAGTCGAACGCGGCCTGATATCGCTTTGATCCATACTATCCTTACTGCCGCCAGTTTTTGCCCCACAGTGTCCGGCACCGCGTGCGCTTCTCCGACGACCTACGTCATCCTTTTTACTGATACTTTTTCGCCTCTTCCCGCATGCGCCGCTGATAGTCAGAGTACTTGCTGTCCGAACGAGCCTGCACGGCATTTCGGCAATTGACGCCTTGAACCGTCTCTTCCCAAGCCAGCCGCTCAGACGGCGACATCCTGCTCAGCTCCGCGCTCTCCATGTTCCTGCATGTCCCGGCCACTAGTTCAGCTTCGTCAGAATGCTGACTGAAATAGTTTTCTGATTTTGGCCCGTCAACGGAGCCTTTCTCGCATCCAGCTACGACGAGGCAGCTTAGTGCGACCATGATCGACAGCATATTTCGTTGAAGCATACGAATAAAACCCTTTGGTAGCGCCCTCCCCTGGCAGCATGACGTCGACCGCCCGCCAGAGCGATGGCATTAATGCGCTCTATAGTACGAATACAAAACAAATTATAAACGCGAAATTCTGTCTTTTGACAGAATTAAAGGCGGACTGTGGAGCTGAAGTATCGTAAAGCCCTTGGCAGAGCGGTGCGTCGCCTGAGAAATCAGGCCTCACTGACGCAGGAGGAGTTGGCGTTTGAAGCGGGATTGGAAAGAAGCTATGTGAGTCTGGTCGAGTTGGCCCAAAAGGATCCTTCCTTCACAACGTTACAGAAAATTGCCCTCGCCTTGAATTTCTCCATGCTAGAGCTCTTTCAAATCTACGAGGAAGAACTCAGATCGACTGAAAAGGAATTGCCGCCTCGGCGCGGGCGGCCCGTGCCGGAGAAATAGCATCGCTACACACCCGTAATAGTGAGTGACGCAGGTGTTAGTAGATGCAACTAGATGGGCTGATGAATTGCGTTTATCGCTTACCTTATGTGAAATCGGCTTTGCGCAATTGAATATCAACGCGAGTCACGTCGAAATCAACGTCTTCGACTTCCGGCATTGCCAGTGACGCCGCGATATTGCGAGGCCGTGTGAGCAATTCTTGGTAATCCTGAAAGCTCAAGAGGACATGCGTAGGGGCGGTGCCGTCACGGATAATTACTACCGGACCTTTTTCGGCTGCGCAAAGTGCAGTGTGCACATCTTTGGCAAGCTCTTGGTTGGACAAATAGGAAATTGGCATAAGGAACCCCTTCGGTGCGGTGCCGAGTCAGAGATCAAAACAATCTACCGGATGGAGAGGTGTGCAGCACCAGGAAGAAATTATACGGTTATCTGCACTACGGTTGATATCAGGCTTATGCCCCTAGCATGTGGTTTCCGGAGTCGGAATAGAAACGGCCCGCCAAAGCGGCCGATAGCAGTCCTAAACGCGGTGTGATAAGATTTATCTCAATCGCCTGGCAGCCCTCATCCCCGACAACGGTTCTAGTCGGCTGTCGAGTTTCAGGCAAAACGTAAGCGAAAGCCCGCCTCTGGCGGGCTTTCTCCATTTCCGGCCTCCGTTTTTTTCATCTTGCATTGCTGAAAATAAATTTCTAGCCTGCAAAGGTGACTCGACTCAATCCATTCGAGCCAAACGACCTTACTCCAGACGCTTGGCCGTCGGCACCAGCACCGAGTATTACTGCACATTTCATTTATATCTGTAGGGCCGCTACTGGCCGGTAGCAGACCAAGGATATAAACTCTAGCCAATTTATAAGCCCAGTGGAGGAAGAATGCTGGCTTCACCAATTGCAATGGCTATCCCCCTGCTGTTGCTTGTACTCGTATTAATCCTTCTAGGGTGTTTCGTAATGTGGCTTTTATCCCTCGGCGCCGCGCCTCTGGAGCCACGAGATGTTCCGGCACCGAAGGCGCAGACCCCGAAAGAGGATGATGATGACCAAGCTGAACACCAGAGTGCATCCACATAGCCAGTTATGCCGGATTCTGGCCGTTTTCGGACATGAAGAGATGCCTCTACTGATTTAGAAAAGCGCATCTTCCCCGCGCTGCCATCTTATTGAAATCATAGAGGTCATCAGAAAAAGACCGTTCTCGTGTGAGCCACTTATTGTGCTCAAGTGTTTTCACCGTGACTTTCACTAGGCTATCCGACATATCCCAAATTTCACTTTTCTCGCAGGTCTTTCTCACGCCTCGAACATCGGAGATGAATTCAAAGCTAGAAAAGGCGCGGTCGGCAGCCTTGTTATACGCAAGAAGCCGTCTTCTTTTCTTGTCTACGTGGAACATCCCCAGATACTCTCCGCCCGTAAGTCTGGTCAGTTCCAAATTCAATGAATAGACCTGTCTTTTTGCGTCGTATGTATAGACGTCATAAGAGGCGTAGCCGTAGCTGCCGTTGTGACCATTCTGAATTGCGACGTCGTCATGTCCATCGAAATTGAAATCTCCGATGACTATATCGCCGTCGTCTGTCGCAGTGAACGATTCTTCGTTTGAATTGGAATTTCTACTGACGCTGATGCTAAAGTCCTCCGACTCAATTTCTACAATTTTCTCGTGCGTTTCTAGACTAAATAAGGAGACCCTGGCTGATCCTTTGCACGCGTATTTGTCACATTGATTAATTTGGATTCTCGCGGAGTATTTCCCAGAGATCTGCGGTACGACGACAACCGCCGCCTGCGCCAATGAAGATAGAGAAAACATGACCGAGAACAATATGCTCTTCATTTTTCGATTGATCCTTCTTTTTCAAAGACGGCTCCTTGTGGCCGATAGTCGACGCACGATCTACAAATCGGTTTTAGACCGGCTGATACTGCGCCCGGCCATATAACCCGCAATAGCTGCCAAGAGAGATATAAGCCATTGTTCCTGGCTTTCGAGATAGTAAGGTGCCAAAACGGTATTTAGTGCCAACCAAGCCCCCCCAAAGGCAATCAGAGCACTGATGACAGCATATGTGGTGCGATCGGGTTGCGTCATGTTGGTCTTTGTATTCAAAGACGGTTTTTTAATCAACGGCGAATCCAAGTGGCGATTCTTCAACCGGAAATTGAAATGCAACGTCCTATCCCCCACAAGCCATTTAACAGGAGTTTTTGGTCCGATATTGGCTGCCCAGGTCGGAGGAGAAGAGGGATAAACCTCTGCAACTTGGCGATCGTCAATCTCGACGCTTAATCGGTCGTTGGTAGATGAATACTGTAGGAAATCTGATTCACATATTGTTAATAGCAGGGTTTCCATCGTAGCTTTTGAGTCAACCTCATAGACGGCTTGAAGCTCGTTTGCCTGGTCATCAGCAGAACAGCAGGCTTGGCGGAGAACGTTGATTCGCATGCTTGAATTAATGATTTAGTCGGCTTCTGGCCGGTAAGAGAAAGAGCTTTGAGTGCAGGATGTAGATACCGTCGCGGGTGGCGACCGGAGATATAAGGACGACGATAGACGTTTCATGGATTGCATTCACTTCCAAGATCTGGAATCAACCATATCCTTTGCTTCTTGACGTCCGCATGTCAACGCCTGCTGGGACGATGTTTGGAACGTCCGATGGATACTCGTCTGGATTCGACCGTCAATGCTGATACGCCATAGCCAGCCGTCCGCAAACAGCGGCTGAACTGCCTCCACCTGGATCAATCGCTCTCTGTACGAGAAGTTTTCTTGAGGCATTCTGCACCCGTCAAAAATATTGTTCTCCCACTAGAATGCCAAAAGGCCTTAAGTAGTGCATCATCAAATTGATAACAGGGAGGGAGAATGGCTGAAGACCTAGCTGCCGCATACGCACTTATTAAAGAGCAAGGCATTCAAATTGCTCAAATGGCAAAACTTCTCGAGAGTCACATTGCTATCCGTGAAGCTCACAATACCCTTCTGCAGTCGCTAATTCCATTCGTAAAGGACAATCCAGATTTCCGGCGCATAGTGACGGATGTGCATACTGTGCGCTTGACCTCTCATCTTGATCGAGACGTCAGCAATGACTTCATAGGAAAATATACCGAGGGAGTGAATGCTCTTCTACCGCAGGAACTGAGATTTCCAATACCTTCGGTAGAGTTCTAAACCATAGTAGCCCGACAGGGCTTCCTGGTGCAGGTTTCATTTTCTGGCCATGGATGTTGCGGGCACAGAAACACCCCCAAGCGTTCCGTGATCTCGGGGAGAAATGGAACCTTGGGGGCCGGCCTTATCGGGGGGATTTGGCCATTTGCTAGCATCAGCACTAGAACCATACAATTTCAGCGATTAATTTAAGTCCGCGAAAAGGGCCAATAACGAAGCTCAATTCTGACTTATATATCTCTCAGACTCTTGGTTCACGACTACCACACGGTTCTAACGCAATAGTCGTTCCTTTGAATTTACTTCAACGAGGTCTACTAGCGGCCAGGAGCCAATATCGCATGACTGCGAACTAGCATTCTTATTTCATTCGTTCGAGAACATAATATGGAAGAGTTTTCTTGGGATCCCCTAGATTTTCTATATGCGTTGGAAGTCATCCCTGAAATTGGCGAGTACGAAACTTCTTACAGATATGTCGTTAAACGGGCGTCTTTGCGTCTTGACCTAACGATCTGGCCGCTAAACAAAGATGTCGAACTCGCGCTCTCGGTCGAAAATATCGCTGAACCGGTGATTCACTTGCAGTTAATAGACTGTCCTGGTGCACGCGTCATCAACGATAAGCGCGGAAAATTTATAGAATTTTCTGCAGCCAATTTATTTACCGGCCGCTACGACACGACTAGTCCTGCCCCCTATGGTTTCCGGCTACATCTCCAACCCCAATTGCAAGTGACGACGTTTGCCTACGCCGTTTAGCATCCACCTCTCTTGAGGTAGTCCGGTTCCGGCCAATTGCGGTCATTCTAATATCCGAGAATTTTTCAGCGACACGACGACCAGTGCCGTCAGGCGTGTCCTTGCCATAGGAGTTGGACTGTCGGTTTTCTCGCGGATTTGATCTCCTCCATTTGGCCCAACTTTCATTCTCGTCCTTAGGTCCTTAACTCGCCACGGGAGTTCTTGTAGCCCTGATCCTCAAATCGAGGAAGGGAATTGATACGGTTCATCCCAATTTAAGCCGCTTCTCCGCCAATGGGCTACGTATTATTCCGGCTCGCCGCCAGATCAAGCGTACCCAAGATATATTCGCGGGTGGAAAAGTGCTTCCCAAGGCGTCGTCCAGCGCCGCGTCCATTGCCATGTCGAATCGATTCTGCCGTTGGACACCTATGTACTGGTTCGCGGCATAGCCATAGGTGGGATGTGGCGGGTTATAAGGGGTATCCATTGACAGCTCCGGTCAAAAGACAAGACCGTCTTTCGACGGCCCCGGGGATTTTTTCTACGATTTCTTTCCATCCGTCTTGTGAGACGTCGAGTGGTTCTGCTTCTTCGCTACGACCGACTGCTTGCCGCCTGTTGCTGAGTCGCCGTCGTTATCGTGGCTGGACTTGACAGTCTTGCCGCTACTCCCTCCTGCGGCCGCCATTTTCTTGTCGGTGCTGCTGTCTTTGCTGCGTTGATTGTTGCTGGACATGTCATTTCTCCTTGAGCGCCGGTTGGCAATTCGCCCGCGCCTCCGATATACATGCGCCGACGATGAGACATGCTGTTCCTATTGGAAACCAGCGGATGTAGGTGCAAGGCCTATGTAACTGTAGTCATCCTGGCCATCCGAAAAATCAGTCATTCCAGTGGCTTGTAGGCGATACCAGATTGCGTCCGCTATGTTTGTCACCGTACATACCAGACGCTGTTATTGGACTACCGTGAAGGTTGGCCGTCATCCGGGCAACGACCTCCGGAACACTTGTCATTCTTCACGGCATGGAGATGTTCTCAGTCCTCACGCGCGCCCGGTCAGGGCCAATAAAGTAAGCGCCCAAGGGCGTCAGGAGGCATTCGATGTCGGAAACACGAATCTACAAGGAATTCAGGATCGAAATCACAGTATCTGCAGTCGGTGGAAATTTTAGAACGTTCACCTGCATCGAACGTTGTCGCCCAAGACAGACGCCGTCGATCAGCGGGGTGTGCGACGAACGCATTGACTGGACTGCCCAAGAGGCTCATGTGGCGCTTGAGCGAGCGTTCGAGCGCGCCAGGAAGGACGTGGATCACCTGGTATCTGGCGGCGCCTTTTCGAGAATCTAGGTGGCTATCTTGTTCGTAGGAGAGACACATCGTAACCGCATCGACTAGCGCTTCGGAAGAAGAACTGCCCTTACGCGCTGAACTGTTCAGCGCGCAGCAGATGGAGCACCATGGCCAAGTTCTGGCCAGAGCTCACGCCGTCAGTTCGGAACAACATGCCGATCGGCTGCTGTCGCGATTATCGGAAAACCAAGGCGTGATAGTCTCCACCTGCGCCCTGCTCACCGACGCCATCAAGCAGGGCCGGCAGGTGACGCCTGCGTCGGAATGGTTGTTGGATAATTATTACCTCATCGAAGAGCAGATTCGCACCGCCAAACGCCATCTTCCCAAGCATTACAGCAAAGCCCTGCCGCAGCTCAAAAATGGGCATCGGGATGGCATACCACGGGTCTACGATATTGCGCTCGAGACCATCGCGCACGGCGACGGCCGGGTCGACCCCGAAAGTCTCAGTCGCTTCGTCGCCTCCTACCAGAAGGTCACCACGCTCAACCTCGGCGAGCTCTGGGCCATTCCCATCATGCTGCGCTTGGCGTTAATAGAGAATCTCAGACGCGTGGCGGCTCGCCTGGCAGCTAGCCACCACCATAGCAGTTTGGCACGTCGGTGGGCCGACACTATGCTGGAAGTGGCCGAACAGGCTCCCGAAGACCTGATCCTGGTGGTTGCGGACATGGCACGCTCAGAGCCATCGTTAGACAGCGCCTTCCTGGCCGAACTGGTGCGACGCCTTCAGGCTCGCAACGCCACGCTGGCGCTGGCGCTGCCGTTGACTTGGCTGTCGCAACGCCTGGCCGCGGGAGGCGACAGCATTGAAACCCTGATCCAACGGGAAGGACAGCGTCAAGCGTCTGATCAGGTCTCGATCAGCAACACAATCGGCTCACTACGTCTGCTTAGCAGCACCGACTGGCACGAATTTGTCGAGACGATGAGCGAGGTGGAACATAGCCTGCGCCAGGATCCAGCCAACGTCTACGCACGAATGGATTTTGCAACGCGTGATCGCTATCGCCATGCCGTGGAAAAGATTGCGCGCGACGGCTGGTTAACGGAAAGCGCCGTAGCCGACCGGGCACTGGGGCTGGCCCGTCATGCCAGCGGGCAGGCCGGAGCCGCCCACCGCAGCGCACACGTAGGTTACTACCTGATCGGCGCCGGCCGCTACCGTCTGGAGGAAGCTGCAGGAATGCGCCGCTCTTGGCGCGATTGCGTCCACCGTACCTGGGTGGCGCATGCCCTGTCGCTATACCTTGGTAGCCTGCTGGCGCTGGGCTTGCTTATCGAATGGCTCCTTCTGGCCGTGGCCGCGCGTGGCGGTGCGCAAGCTTGGCCCGCACTAGGAATAACACTGTTCGCCTTGTTAGCGCTGTTGCCGGTGAGCCAGTTGGCGCAATCGCTAGTGAACTGGGTCGCGTCGCTCTTAGTCACACCAGTCCTATTACCACGCATGGATCTGGCCACCGGCATTCCACCCGAGCTGGCCACGCTGGCCGTGGTTCCTTGCCTGATGCAGACGCCATCCGGCGTCGAGGAACTGGTGGATGCATTGGAAGTTCGTTTTTTGGCAAACCAGGAGCGCCATCTGCGGTTCTGCCTGCTGACCGACCACACTGATGCACAAGGCGAACGTGGGGATGCCGATGCTTGGCTGACGCTGGCAGCGACGCAACATGTGGAGCGGCTCAACCGCAAGTATCCACGCGCCGACGGCGACTACTTCCTGTTGTTGCATCGCCCTCGGTTGTGGAACTCCGGCGAAAGCGCCTGGATGGGGTACGAACGCAAGCGTGGCAAGCTGGAGGCACTCAACGCGTTGCTAACCGGTGCCACCGAAGGCGCTGGTGCATTCTCGCTGGTGGTCGGCGACATCCAAGGGCTAGCCAACATCCGCTACGTTATCACCCTAGACGCCGATACCGCGCTGCCGCGCGACGCCGCGCGGCTAATGGTGGCCACCATGGCCCATCCGCTGAACCGGCCGGTGCATGATGCATCTCGCAACGTCATCGTCGAAGGTTACGGGATGCTGCAGCCACGCATCGCCGTCAGCGCGCCAAGCGCCCAAGCCTCGCGCTATGAACTGCTGTACGGCGGCGACATTGGTATCGATCCCTACACGCGGGCCGTCTCAGATTTGTATCAAGACCTGTTCGGCGAGGGTTCTTTCATCGGAAAGGGCATTTACGACGTACGTGCCTTCGAGCAGGTCATGCGCCATCGCATGCCAGAACGACGCATTCTCAGCCACGATCTGCTGGAAGGATGCTACGTACGCTGTGGGCTGGTCAGCGATATTCAGCTCAACGAACACTATCCGGCTCGCTATCGCACCGATGCCAGCCGCCGTCATCGTTGGATACGGGGCGACTGGCAAATCGCGGCGTGGTTGATGCCGACAGTGCCGACGGCGGATACTGGGCCGGGCCCGCCGAGCAAGGAAATCCGACAGAGCAATCCACTCTCTGCGCTGTCGCGCTGGAAGCTGTTCGACAACCTGCGCCGAAGCTTGGTGGCGCCGGCGCTGACCGTGGTGTCGATCATCGGATGGATGTTCCTCTCCAATGCATGGTCTTGGACCTTGTGCGTGCTGGCGTTGATGTTTACCCCTGCGCTGTGCGCGCTGCTTTTGAGCCTGATCAGCGTCGCTCCTGATACTCGGCTGCGCCAGCATATATGGGCCTCAGCACGGGCCGCATTGACCCAGATCACGCAGGTCGCGCTGGCTGTCGCCCTGCTGCCGTATGAGGCTTGGCTGCATGTGGACGCGATCGTGCGCACGCAGTGGCGCCTGCATCTTTCGCACGTCCGCCTGCTCGCTTGGCGCAGCTCGGATGACGTGGACAGGCACGCCGATGGTCACCTCCGCGCGGCATATCGCCAGATGTGGCCCGGTCCGACCCTGGCACTCGTGACAGCGCTGTATCTCGATGCCATGCATCCGGCTGCGCTGATGGCAGCGGCGGCAGTGTTGATCTCATGGTGGCTGGCACCGTATGCTACTTGGCGCCTGAGCTGCCCCCTGCCGCGCGAGACCATGGAGCTCGGTACTGGCAGGAAGCACTATCTGGGTATGCTAGCGAGAAAGATTTGGCTGTTCTTTGAAGAACGGGTTGGGCCGGATGATCATTGGTTGCCTCCGGATAACCTCCAAGAACACCCCGTCGAAGTATTGGCGCGTCGCACTTCGCCAACCAACATCGGTATGAGCCTGATGGCCAACCTGAGCGCCTGTGATTTCGGCTACATTCCAGCCGGGCAACTCATCGAGCGCACGCGTCGGACTTTCGCAACCCTAGCCTTGCTGGACCGCCACCGGGGACATTTCTACAATTGGTACGATACCCGGAGCCTGCAGCCCTTGTCGCCGACTTACGTGTCTACGGTCGATAGCGGCAACCTGGCTGGCAACCTATTGACGTTGTCGCAGGGCCTTGAGGCACTGACGGACGCGCCGACCATGCATCCTCGCCAGTTCGCGGGACTGGCCGATGTGTGCGCCATTCTGGAGGAGTTGACCTGCGATACGGCGCTGCCACTGCCGGCTATGTTGCTGGCGAACATAGCCGACGCCTGCCGCGACGTGCCCGGCCACGCCAGCTCAAGCCACGATATGTTGTACCTGGTATGGCAACAGGCCGTCAGTTTCGACGATGCCTGGCGACGAGGCGAGTGTGGCGGCGCGGCGCTGCAGTCCGCATCGCCCGCCACGGTCGCCTCGTGCCAGGAGATACTCCGCTGGACAGGCGTCCTGGCACAACAGTGCCGCGCCACGTTGGACGAGCTCGAGGCGCTGGCCCCCTGGCTGCGAATGAAAAGCGAGCCGGGGCTACCCGACTGGCAATCGGATTTCTCTGAACTCGTCCCCATGCTAGAAACGCCCCTGAGTCTGCGTCATATCTCCCAGCTTGAGATTCTCACTCGCAAGCAGCTGGCGACAATCCTATCAGTGGCTGATGAAGAGCATGCACGGCAGGCGCGGGAACTGCAGGTGGCGATCACGGCAGCCAGCTCGCTAGCCGCGGCACGCATGTACGAGATCGCGACGCTGGTCCGGCAATGCAACGAATTCGCAAGCATAGAATACGGTTTCCTCTATGACCCGGCCACCCACCTGCTAGCAATCGGCTACAACGTCAATGAGCGCCGCCGCGACGCCGGTTTCTATGATTTGCTGGCCTCGGAGGCGCGCTTGGCGACCTTCGTCGGCATTGCCCAAGGAAAATTACCTCAGGACAGTTGGTTCGCGTTGGGACGCCAGCTCACTCTGGCCGGTGGCGAGCCTATCCTGCTTTCCTGGAGCGGCTCGATGTTCGAGTACTTGATGCCGCTGCTGATCATGCCCACATTCCGAGGCACCTTGCTAGACCAGACTTACCGTGCGGTCGTGGAGCGCCAGATCGATTACGGCATGGAATGCGGTGTGTACTGGGGCATGTCAGAGTCTGGCTACAACGCTCTCGACGCCAGCTTGAATTACCAGTATCGCAGCTTTGGCGTTCCCGGCCTTGGCTTGAAACGGGGCCTGGCGGACGATCTGGTGGTAGCGCCCTACGCGTCAATCATGGCGCTGATGATCGCGCCCGAGCGCGCTTGCACCAACCTGCTAGACATGAGGGACGCAGGCTTCGAGGGAACCTATGGCTTTTACGAAGCCATCGACTACACGCCATCACGCCTGGCACGTGGACAAAGCAAGACCATTGTGCGCTCCTTCATGGCGCATCACCAGGGGATGGCGCTGCTATCGCTGGCATACGTGCTGTTGGACCGGCCGATGCAGAAGCGCTTTGAGTTCATTCCCATATTCCAGGCGACGATGTCGCTGCTACACGAACGCATTCCCCGCGCCGGGTCCAGTTACTCGTCGGCCTCTGATCTAGCCGATGTGCGCTCAGCGCCGCACGACCAGACGCTGCCGATTCGCGTCATGCACCGCGGTGATCCTCGCGTGCCCGAGGTGCAGCTGCTCTCCAACGGACACTATCACCTGATGCTAACCAGTGCCGGCGGCAGTTATAGTCGTTGGAAGGATCTGGCCATCACGCGCTGGCGCGAGGACTGTACGCGTGATCATTGGGGGACCTTCTGCTATGTACGCGATCTGAGCGACGGCGCTTTCTGGTCAACTACAGCGCAACCAACGCGGATGGAACCTTCGTTCTACGAAGTCATCTTCTCCGAAGGACGCGCTGAATTCCGACGCCATGACAGGAACTTCGAGATGCATACCGAAGTGCTGGTCTCACCCGAGGATGATATCGAGTTGCGCCGTACGAAGATCGTGAACCATGCCACTGTCGCTCGCACCATAGAGCTCACTAGCTATGCCGAGGTAGTGCTGGCTCCAGCTGCCGCTGACGTGATGCATCAGGCCTTCAGCAACCTGTTCGTGCAAACGGAGATCGATATAACGCACAGCGCCATTCTGTGCACACGGCGAGCGCGATCACCCGAAGAAAGTGTGCCGTGGATGTTTCACCTGATGGCCGTGCATGGCACGATCATCGAAGAGACCTCTTATGAAACCGATCGGCTTGCCTTCCTCGGGCGAGCCAATACGCCGGTTTCTCCAGATGCGTTACGCCGCGCCGGCCCCTTGTCGGGTACGGCAGGCTCGGTACTTGATCCCATCATGGCAATTCGCCATCGCATTACGCTGGCTCCTGGCCAGCCGGTCACCATTGACATGGTGATCGGCGCGGCATCCACGCGGGACGCCTGCCTGGGGCTGGCTGAGAAATACCAGGACCGCCACTTAGGTACCCGAGTGGTCGAATTGGCCTGGACGCACAATCAAGTGGTGCTGCGCCAGCTCAATGCCAGCGAGGCCGACGCCCAGCTTTATGCGCGCTTGGCCAGTTCGGTGATCTACGCCAATTCGCTGTTACGGGCGGACGTCGCCATCCTGGCGCGCAACCAGCGTGGCCAGTCGGCACTGTGGAGCTATTCGATTTCGGGTGATCTCCCGATCGTACTGGTGCAAGTGGGCGACCTGGCCAATGTCGAACTGGTACGCCAACTAGTGCAAGCCCACGCCTACTGGCGCTCCAAGGGCCTGGCGGTGGATTTGGTGATATGGAACGAAGACCATGCCGGATACCGGCAAGTACTGCAAGACCAGATCCTAGGGCTGATTTCCTCGGTGACCGGAGCGCATGCCATTGATCGCCCGGGTGGTATTTTCGTGCGTCATCTCGACCAGATCTCGGACGAGGACAAGGCACTGTTCCAGTCCGTGGCGCGCATCATCCTAAGTGACCGCAACGGCTCGCTAGCCGAGCAGTTGAACCAACGCGAGCGGCCTGAGCCGCGGCTACCGCTGCTGACGGTCAGGTCGCCGCTTAGCTTCGACGCTGAAGACCGGGTGGACTCGTCCGATCCTGCAACTCCCTCCAATCATGTCGCCGCGGCACCTCTGTTCTGGAACGGCACTGGCGGTTTCAACATCGACGGCGACGAATACCATATCGTCACGGACCAAGTGCATCGTACCCCCGCGCCGTGGAGCAACGTCATCGCCAACGCTCACTTCGGCACTGTCATCTCCGAAAGCGGGCAGGCCTACAGTTGGAGTGACAATGCGCATGAATTCCGGCTCACACCTTGGAACAACGACCCGGTCAGCGACGGTGGCGGAGAGGCATTTTATCTACGCGATGAATACAACGGACGATGCTGGTCACCAGCCCCCTTCCCGAAGTGCGGTGAGGGTCAATACTTGACACGTCATGGCTTCGGCTACAGCGTATTTGAACACTATGAGGACGGCCTGACATCCGAACTGACCGTGTACGTGGCGTTGGATGCCGCTATCAAGTATTCGGTACTGCGCGTACGCAATGAGTCGGGCAGACAACGCCAGCTATCGGCGACCGGTTATGTCGAATGGGTATTGGGCGACTTGCGAGCCAAGACTGCGATGCACGTCACCACCGAGATTGACCCGGTAACGGGCGCCTTGTTCGCTCGCAATCATTACAACACCGAGTTTCCGCATCGACTGGCCTTCTTCGATGTCGATGCAGTAAAGTCTGTCAGCGCCGACAGGCAAGAATTCATCGGGCGAAACCGCGCGTTGGACGACCCAGCCGCTTTGAAGCGGCAACGATTGTCAGGCAAGAGCGGTGCCGGTCTCGATCCATGCGCGGCGCTGCAGGTAGCTTTTGAGTTGAATCCGGGCCAGGAGCGGGAATTGGTGTTTGTAATGGGTGCGGCAGACACGCGTGAGACCGATCCAGTGGCGCTGCTGACACGTCACCGGGGAAGTGCCGCCGCAGCTGAAGCATTGCAAGCGGTTCGGCGCTATTGGAAGCGCACGCTGGGTGCGATCCGCATCACCACGCCTGAGCCGGCGGTTGACTTGCTGGCCAATGGCTGGTTGCTCTACCAGACGCTGGCCTGTCGAATGTGGGCGCGCAGCGGCTTCTACCAATCCGGTGGCGCTTTTGGTTTTCGTGACCAATTGCAGGATGCCATGGCGCTGGTGCACTGTGAACCACAACTGCTGCGTTCGCACCTGTTGCTATGCGCAGGCCACCAGTTCCTGGAAGGCGACGTCCAGCACTGGTGGCATCCCCCCACCGGACGCGGCGTGCGAACCCATTGTTCCGACGACTATCTCTGGTTGCCGCTGGCGGTCTGCCGCTACATCGTCGTCACTGGCGACATCGGTGTACTGCAGGAAAGTGTGCCCTTCCTCGAAGGCCGGGCTCTGGGCGCAGATGAAGACTCCTACTACGACCTGCCGTTGCGCTCGACGCAATCCGGATCCCTGTACCAACACTGTGTGAGGGCGATACGGCACGGGCTGCGGTTCGGTGTGCACGGGTTGTCGTTGATGGGCTCCTGCGACTGGAACGACGGCATGGACAAGGTCGGCCATCAGGGGCGCGGCGAGAGCATCTGGCTCAGCTTTTTCTTCTACGAAGTGATGATGCGCTTTGCCGATGTGGCCACTACCTGTGGTGACGAGGAGTTTGCGATGCATTGTCGAGAGCAGGCAGAGTTGTTACACAGAAACATCGAGGCCAATGGTTGGGACGGCGAATGGTACCTGCGCGCCTATTTCGACGACGGTAGTCCGCTCGGTTCGGCCGCGAACGCTGAATGCAGTATCGATTCGATTTCTCAGAGCTGGTCGGTGCTCTCCGACGCCGGTATGCCAGGCAGGAGCCGGGCGGCGATGGATGCGGTCAGTCGCCGCCTAGTCCATGAGCAGCATGGCGTAGTTCAGTTGCTCGATCCACCGTTCGACCAATCCGATCAGAACCCCGGCTATATCCGCGGTTACGTGCCAGGTGTGCGCGAAAACGGCGGCCAATATACGCACGCTGCCATCTGGGCCGCCATGGCCTTTGCGCGGATGGGAGACGGTCGATCCGCATGGACCGTCATGCGCATGATCAATCCGTTGATGCACGCCTGCAATGCGGAGGAAGTCGACGTGTACAAGGTGGAACCCTATGTGATGGCGGCCGATGTCTATGCCGCCGCACCGCATGTAGGACGTGGCGGTTGGACCTGGTATACGGGATCGGCCGGCTGGATGTATCGACTGTTGATTGAATCTTTGCTTGGCCTTGAAGTTCTCGGCGAGGTGCTGAGCGTGCGGCCATGCCTGCCAGCGGAGTGGAGCAGTTATCGATTGGACTACCGTTATCACAGTACGCTCTATCGGTTGGCGATTGTGCAGCGGTCCATGGCAGAGCAGGACGTGGCGCAGGAAATGGAACAAACAGGGCCGGAACTAAGCTACCGCTACGTGGTGGACGGTGTCTTGCAAACCGCGCCCTCGATAAGATTAATCGACGACGGTCAAGTGCATCGCGTGGAGATCACGTTGCGCCGTTGATCGTGCCTCGTGTCCTGGAAAACAACGATTACGCCACCTTCGCCCACATTACAGGAGTTGCGCCTACATCAAGACCTTCAACGGCGGCGCATGATCCAGCATTACCTCAGCGTTGAACTGGCCGTCAGGCTGGAAGATGCAGGGGCCCCAAGCGCAACGGACATCACGGTCTGCCCGCCGACGCAACATTGACCGTGACTAGGAGTGCATATGTCTTATCCCGATCTTTCCGCCCATTCCCAAGGCCAGAGCGTAAATACAAACATCGACAAAAAATCGCACGCGGCCGATGGCGAATTGGGCAAGAAGCGAACGCGCCGACTGGAGTCGATCGCCAACTGGCCCAGCAGTAATCCGCCTATGCATGTATCTGGGAATCCTATCGTATCGGAGGATGTTCCCAAGAAGTCGGTAGAAGCGACGCTCGTCGCGGACATTGTGGAAACCGAGGGCAAATCTACCATGGAGCAGATCCGGCGTCGCCAGGCCGGTCAGCAAAGCGATGCCGGTACAGAACTGTATCGCGATGGCGACATCTTTCGCGGCCGGCCGCTGCTGACTCTTAAGAAAAAAGCCGATCAGAAGTTCTGATCACAAGTCTTCGCGCTTTTTCTTGCACATCGCGACGTAATCAGCCATGGCTGGAGGCAAGAGCGGCAGCGTTCATCATGTTCGCCGCGGCGCTGTTTTCATCTATCGATGCTTTGTAGACACTCATGCTCGAACTCGTATAAGTGTCTCCGAGAAAGCTTCAGAAGGCGCGCTACGGGGAAAGTATAAAAATATTCTCGTAATGTTCGATGGCGAACAGATGGAGGATGCCCGAAAAGGAGATGCTTCCTCCGGGAGGAAAAAAGTGAACGGCGGATGGCTTTCCATCCATCGTAAACACTGTTCATTCAAATAAGTGTGCCAATTCTGGGCATTCCCAAGGCGCCGACAAGAATCAAATCGTAGCAGATCGCTTTCCCCTATCGTTGCCACATTCACCTAGAGGTCACTCAATGAAAAACGTCATTTCAGGGGTATTCCTGTCCGTTTCCCTGATGCTGTCCAGCACCGCTGTCCATGCATCGACCGACATAAACCACACTTCCACTATCACTTTCAACGGGCCCAGCTCGTCGATTGGTGCTTCGTATGGAGCCGGCACCACAGGTAAGACCTTCACCGAGAATTTCACTTTCGAACAAGGTACCGTCTTCAACGTTTCTTCTGCGGTGATCTCGATCGCCTTGGACTCCATCTCGGGCCTCAACATCAGTAGCTTCACCCTGAGCGGAAACGGCGTGACCGCGACTGGCTCTATGACTTCCAGCTCGGGCCTGCAGACCTGGACGTTGAGAGCCTCCAATCTCACTGCCGGCCTGTACACCCTGTCAGCGATCGGCAAGGTCACGGGAACGAATGGCGGCAGCTTCGGCGGCAACATCAGCGTGGCAGCGGTTCCGGAGAATTCCACTGTGGCAATGATGCTGGCCGGGCTTGGCTTGGTCGGTTTCGCCGCAGCGCGCCGTCGTCGAAAATCGGCCATGCATGAGACAAACTCAAGCGGCCTCATGCCGGCATAAATGGCAAAACGGAAGAGTGTTGAAACTGCCCTTGCGGGCAGTTTTTTTATGCTGAACGCATTCATGCGTCCGGTATCGAACATAGGACAATTCCGAGTCCATCGCTGTTTCCCGATAGCTGCCTGATCTCCCTCTACCCAATTGGATTGCCGCATGTCTACTCCGGATTTTCCATTAAAGAACCACCTTCTGGCCGCGTTAGCGCCAGAGGTGCAGCAACGCCTGCTTCCTCAACTGGAATGGGTCTCCCTTCCGTTAGGAACGGTGCTCTACGAATCGGGCGATACGCTGCAACATGTCTATTTCCCGACTGACTCCATCGTGTCCCTGTTGTATGTAATGGAAGACGGTGCGTCGGCTGAGATTTCCGTGGTGGGGAATGACGGCTTCATTGGCATCGCCATCCTGATGGGAGGAGAAAGTACGCCCAGCAGAGCGATCGTGCAAAGTGGTGGTGGCGCCTATCGTCTTTCGGCCAGCCGCTTCAAAGAGGAATTCCATCGCGATACCGGCACGCTCCATCTGATGCTGCGATACAGCCAGGCGCTGTTGACGCAGATGGCGCAGACCGCTGTATGCAATCGCCATCATTCCATCGACCAGCAATTGTGCCGATGGCTTTTGTTGTCGTTGGATCGGCTATCCGGCAACCAGGTGACCATGACCCAAGAGCTCATCGCCAACATGTTGGGGGTGCGGCGTGAGGGGGTCACCGAGGCGGCCGGTAAGCTGCAGCGGCAAGGAGTGATCGAGTACAGCAGGGGGCGGCTAACGGTACTGAATCGGTCAAGACTGGAAGAACTGTGCTGCGAATGCTACGCGGTGGTCAGAAAGGAGACACGCCGTTTGTTGCCGCCGGCGCCATCCGGCAAATGATGGTCCTGCTACTTCGATCCAGCACATAAGTGTGGGGCTTGCCGACTGGCAGGAGCTCGGCAGTTCGACCCGGCGCCTTCGGTCGCCTGACGCACTGACTGCACGCAAAGTAACGGGCATGATCGGATTGAAGTGAGACGTTCGATCTGCCAGCGTGCCAATGGCCGGCAGATATCACTCGTCTTGAGCACGTTGCCGATTGCAGGAGTTCGGGCATGCACACCAGCCGCATCAAGTTCTTCAAAGGATTTCAGATCGAGGTCACGGTGACCAGTTTCGGTGTGCATTTTTACTCCTTCACCAACATACGACGGCTCACCAAGATTTCTGCGGCAGGTGGTGAATCCATTTTTTCAGAATGGATTGACCAGCGAGCAAGATCCTGCGCTATGGCCTTCCAAAATGCGTTCGAGCGCGCCCACACCGAGATAGAGAAGCACGAGATGCATGGGTAAGCTTGCAGGAATGTAGCTGGCAGAGGTCCGACGAAAAAGCGGATGATGTCTTCGCTGCCGGCTCGGCAATGTTGGGTAGCGAACAGAGTGCCGTCCGGCCTGGCGATAGAATGGGGGGTAATGGCTTAGTGCTTTCTTGAAGCTGGCCGGCCGCGAATCGAGAGGCAGTTTTTAATACAACCGCACTGACCTGTAGCGTCTTCATCAGTGATTTTGACGGCAACCTGATGGAAAAATTTGAACTACGTTTCGTCAAGACTCCAACCGCGTGGGAGAAATATCTGTTGATTGCAATCGGTAACCAACACGGGGATATCTACCGACTCATTGGAGTGTATTCGCAGGCGAATCTGGCCATCTTTCTCAAAGCGTTGCAGCGCCTGATCCTGTCGGGAGAGTCTAAAAATGGCGCACACGTGTGCGGGAAGTCCCACATGATCCTGTCGTGGCCGTTTTTCATGCCAGTTCGTGCAGGTGGGCACACGAGTGGCCGTGCGTCGACGCAGCGTGAGCGTGCTATAGCGTCTTCGTGTAGAGCTTCGTTTCGTCGAGGTAGCAAGAACACGCCTGCTTTTCCAGGTGCTTACGGTTAAGAATGGTCACGTGGCCGCGGCTGTATTCGATAATGCCATTGCTGCGTAACTGGTTGGCCGCAGCGGTGATGCCAACCCGGCGCACTCCCAGCAACGATGCCAGCGTTTCTTGAGTGATTGAGAATTCGAGGGCATTGGAGCGATCCTGACTCATTAGGAGCCACTTCGCGAGGCGCTCGGAGAGGGTATGGAATTTGATGCAGCGGCAGGTGTTATAGAGTTGCTCGATGACGATATTGATGTATCGATTCAGCGCCAGTTGTAGTCCCCTATTGTGGTGCAATTCCGTGCGGAAAACCGTGGTGGAAATACTCCATGCTTGGCCTGGATAGAGTACCGAGGCGTGAAAATCGGTGGACTTCAAGCCTAGCGCGAAGGGGATCCCGTACATGCCTTCACGACCGACCATGCCGACCTCGAAGTTCGGCGTCACATCTCCCAGCGAAAGGATGGAGATCAGTCCATTGATTGGGAAGTAAATCTGGTTAGCCCCGGACGTCGACAAGATCCGCCCGGTCTGAAGGTCAACCAAAGTACATTGCTTTAACAGATGTGACCGATCATTTTGGGATAGAGACGCGATAATATGGTTCTGGTCATTTTCCAATTCATCTCTCAGGTAATGGGAGCCAAAAACAGGCAGAGCGCAGGTCGTGCTGCCGTTTCAATGAATGGAGTATGACCCTTTTGTATATTTGTCACCGTCCGTTAACGAACATACGCGGCCGTTAATGACTAGGGGAATTAATGGCTCGAAAAGGTTAAGAAACCGCTACGAATTGGCGGAAAGAGTAACTTGGCTGGACCATCAATTGGATGATTGCCACTAGGTCGTCGCACTCCTCAATCCTGTAGAGTTTCTTCCCGGCGCTGCCTGGCAGCTTCCATTAAATCTTCAATCAGTCTACGCACAGCCACCCTGTCGCGTAGGAGGGCAGCGTGCAATGAAGGATCGATGGGGGCCACCGTCATCAGATCTTTCATTGGGGCAGTGCTTTCGTTGTATTTAGTATGCATTGATATTTCCTCAGTTCTTGCAGAGAGGCACCACGGGAAACTGTGGATCATTCTTGTAACTGTTCCTTCTTCTGCTTTGCTTCTTCCGCCAACACGCCACCAAGTCCTATTTTTGAATACCGGCCGGTGCGTTCAACGGTCGCTGACCGCCCAATCAGAGCTGCCCCCGGGGTACTTGGGACGGGTAAGCGATGCCATGATCTTCTCCTTAAAATGCATAGCCTAGTGCGGCTGCGGGGAAAGCGTCACCAGTGGGCAACGTGGCTTGACGCCGGTTGATGCCGACACAACCATGTTCGCCGTGTTGAGACGCGATCTTTTCGTCGGATGAGGAAAGGGCCTATTTCTCGTCGTATGTTCGACACCGCACAGGCACTTTCCGATCGCGGCAGTACCTTGTATGCATGGCAGGTTGCCCTGTTACCCCCCCTTTCCGATAAAAATCCGGATTTCAAGCCCTCGGTTCCTTCCCCTATACACACCTCGGAATCGGGGGCCTTTTTGCACATGCCATCAGGCGCAGTCTTCGCGCATTGAAGGCTTTCGATGTTTTGCGACATGCATGGATCTCTGGTGCGGATTCTTTGCGCCTGGAGGATTCAGGTGCGTTCGATACCTATTCTGTTGCCGATGTCGAACTCCCCCCGCTGGGACGGTTGCCAAGGGCACATTATGGGCGGCGGCGTCATACCTGTTCCGGGTGGACTTGATGCTACCGCTAGCTTGGACATGGCGGCAGAAGACGGCCTTCGATGGGCTCGGTCGCAGATAGGCAGCGCAGCAAGATGCTGCGGTCCTTGCAGGATGGCACCCGCCAGATTGGCGAGAGATGTCACGCTTAGCCGCGCGATGTCGCGCAGGGCATGGAAGACGGGGCCATGTAAGGTGGGCTTGGACATATGTTTCTCCTAGATGAAAGTAGATCTGCAATCAGATCACCCGGCAAACACGCAGGATGAAGCGTGCATTGCCCCAGCAGCGTCGCTGCGACGAATGAGTGAAACTGGATGTGAATGGCGGGCTGGGGCGAATGACAGCTGGCTGACGCCTGGGACGGAGAACGATTCGCGGCGGAGGAAGGCGCTTCTACTAGTCCCCATAGTACGCGCATGCAGTCGCGACAAGACGGAATGCCAAACTATATTTCGCTATGCTTGGGCCCTTCATGATAGCGCCGTGATGGCGACGCGTAAGGAAAAATGCAGGAGCATTCGCCGAGATCGAGCTAGCAAGCCGACTACCAGCGTCGCTGATGCAAGCTCTTCTTCATCGTATCTGACCATGCTTGGCGGCAGCGTCTTATTCCCAGCGACGCGGTGGCTGCCTAAGCTTCTCGTTCCCTCATGCGCGTTCCTCGCATGTCCCTAGCCAGCTTCCCCGTACAATCCATACGAGAGTCCGCCATGTCGCCCAAGAAATCCCCTGCAGAAAAATCCGCTTCGCCCTCCTCAGCTTCCCGCGCCAAGAACAGTTGCCTGAGCTCAGGTTCGTTGTTGAGCACAGTTTCCGGCCCGGCTGACGGCAAACCGGCATTTTCCGCGGGCACACATTCGCCCTCGGATCTGTTACGTAAGATCGCAGGTTCTAATGCGACTGCTGCCGCCATGCCTGACAATCCCAATAAGTCCGGCGAATTTGGATTGCAGCATGCCGTGGCACCGGTGGGCACCGCGGTCGAGTCATCCGATCCCGATGTGGGTTCCAGCACTGTGACCGAAGCGCACGTCTCGGCCAAAACCGGGGGGGGCAGCCCGGTGCCCGGCACCAACGCGTTGGCTGGCTCGCTGGATCGGGTGCGTGCCGACGACAGCGACCAGGTGCTCACCAGCGACCAAGGCGTGCCTGTGGCAGATAATCAGAATTCGCTCAAGGCTGGACTGCGCGGGCCAACGTTGATGGAAGACTTTTTGCTGCGCGAAAAGATCACCCATTTCGATCACGAACGCATCCCCGAGCGTGTGGTGCACGCACGCGGCTCTGCCGCGCATGGTTACTTCGAGTGCTACAAGACGTTGGCCGACTTGACCTGCGCGGCGCCCTTTTCCGAAGACGGCAAGCGTACTCCGGTGTTCGCGCGCTTCTCCACCGTGGCCGGCGGCGCCGGCTCGGCCGACACGGTACGTGATGTACGTGGCTTCGCGGTCAAGTTCTACACCGATCAGGGCAACTGGGACCTGGTGGGCAACAATATGCCGGTGTTCTTCATCCAAGATGCGATGAAGTTTCCAGACCTTGTGCATGCCTTGAAGCCGGAACCGCATTTCGGCATGCCGCAGGCTTCCAGCGCGCATGACACGTTCTGGGATTTTGTCTCGCTGATGCCGGAATCCACCCACATGCTGCTGTGGCAAATGTCGGATCGTGCGATCCCGCGCAGCTATCGCATGATGCAGGGCTTCGGCGTACACACCTTCCGGTTGATCAATGCCGAAGGCAAGTCTGTTTTCTGTAAGTTTCACTGGACGCCCAAGGCGGGAACACATTCGCTGATCTGGGACGAGGCGGTGAAGATCGCCGGCGCCGATCCCGACTATCACCGACGCGACCTGTGGGAAGCCATCGAGGCCGGCGCTGCGCCGGAATGGGAGTTGGGCCTGCAAGTGTTCTCGGAAGACGAGGCCGATGGGCTGCCCTTCGACGTCCTCGATCCGACTAAGATTGTGCCCGAAGAACTGGTTCCGCTGGTGCCGGTGGGCCGCATGGTGCTCAACCGCAACCCCGACAACTTCTTCTCCGAGACTGAGCAAGTGGCCTTTTGTACCGCGCACATTGTCCCCGGCATCGACTTCACCAACGATCCGCTGCTGCAGGGGCGTATCCACTCCTATCTGGATACGCAGATCAGTCGCCTGGGCGGGGCCAACTTTCATGAGATCCCGATCAACTCGCCGCTGCGTGCGGTACACAATAATCAGCGCGACGGTATGCACCGCCAGGCGATCAACCGCGGGCGCGTGGCCTATGAACCCAACTCGCTGGGCGGCGGCTGTCCGTTCCAAGCCGGAGCGGCGGGCTTCCGCAGCATCCCACAGACCGTCGACGGCGACAAGATCCGTGCCAAGCCAGAACAGTTCGCTGATCACTATTCACAAGCCAAGCTGTTCTGGAAGAGTCAGACTCTGGCCGAGCAGTTGCACATCGTCAATGCCTTCCGCTTCGAGCTGACTCGGGTGCAGACGCCGGCGATACGCCAGCGTGTGGTGTCGCTGCTGGTCAATGTCGACCCGATGCTGGCGCAGCAGATCGCCGAAGGGCTGGGTTTCGCAGTGCCAGAAGCAGCCCCTGTGTTGGTAGACGCGCCTGCCGAATATTCTGACTCTCCGGCACTTTCTCTAAGCGCCTATCCTGGCGAGACAGGTATTGCAACCAAACGTGTCGCGTTGCTGGTGGCTGACGGCGTGGACGGCGCGGCGCTGACGGATATCTACGAACACCTGTTGCAGAAAGGAGCCGTGCCGCGCTTGGTGGGCCAGACTCTAGGTGCGGTGAGCTGCTCGAAGGGTAAGCTGCTCCAAGTCGAAATCACACTGTCGGCCGCCCCGTCGGCGCTGTACGACGCAGTGGCGATCGTCGACGGCGAAGCAGCATCGACGCTTCTGGCGGCCGACCCGCTGGTAGCTGATTTCCTGCGTGATCAGTACCGCCACTGTAAGCCCATCTTGGCGCTAGGAACGGCCATGATGGTGATCGACAAAGCGGAACTCCCAGAGCGCCTGCCCAATGGCGACGACGACTTCTCGTTGGCCGTGGGAGACGCCGAGTTGCTGGATGAGCTATTGCAGCAATTCACCGAAGCGTTGGCAGGACCGCGTGAGTTAGGCCGCGAAGCGTTGGCGTGAGATGTGCTGTTGGCGCTATGACTTCATTGCCGCCCAGATGTCAAAGCTGGCGAAACCATGAACGGAATCTGCCATGCTGAAGAAACTGAATCGCTTGTGGCTCTCCGGGATAAAAAAGGCTGCGAGCGCGCAACGTAAGCGTGTTGGTTCGATGTTGAAGACGCTTCGCACCAAGCCAGCCGCCTCGACCAAAGCCTCCGCGTCCAAAACCGGAAAGCGATCTTCGTCCATATCCGCCGATGTTTCCAAACCAATCGGCGAATGGATCAGCGGTCATCACCGCCATGGGCCCGGCCTGACGCAGCGTATTTACTATCGGCTGTTCCTGCCGCATGCACCAGGAGCTGATATGCCGCTGATCGTGATGCTGCACGGTTGCCAACAAAACGCCGCTGAGTTCGCACAAGGGACGAGCATGAACGTACATGCGGCAAAAAGAGGCTGCGCCGTACTCTATCCCGAACAGTCATTACGCGCTCATCCGCAGCGATGCTGGAAATGGTACGACAAGACCCTTCAAAACGGTGAGGGAGATAGCGCCGCGTTGGCCGCATTGATCGAAGACATCACGTCCATTCATGCCATTGACAGGCAGCGCATCTATGTCTGCGGGATCTCAGCGGGAGCAGCCATGGCGCACATCCTTGCGTTGACGCATCCTGCGCTGGTTGCCGCCGTTGGCCTGCATTCCGGTCCCGTCTTTGGCGGTTGCAACAGCGCGGCCGGTGCATACCGGGTGATGCAGCACGGAAGCCGCTATCCTACGGCGGCCATGGATGAGCTCCTGAATCGTTTGCCTCGCCTGCAAGCTACGCCGGCCATTCTCATCGGGGGCGACATTGACAAGATCGTGCGGCCGATTAATCAGGGGCAGCTGGCCGAGCAGTTCGTCCGTCTGAACCGAGCGCTGACGCTGACGGTAAAACCCATCAGGTACAAGCCATTTGGCCGGGCGTTAAAGAACGAACCGATACGGCGCAAAATGACGATCCGTGACTATACCTATGATCGCAAGGTGATGATCCGCTCGGTAATGATCGAGGGCCTAGGCCACGCGTGGAGCGGTGGCAATGATGCGCTCGCCTTCAACGCACGCGGGCCAGATGCGAGCCGGCTGATGCTAGATTTCTTGGCACGGCATCGCATGCGCTGATTTTAAGATCTTCCATCGCGCGGCTACCGCACGACGCCGGTCCGAACTGCAGCCTGACTACCGCTGCCACTTTTGCGGCGAAGTGGTGATGGTCAATCTGCCATTTTTCGACATGAGCGGTTGGGACGACTACGAGAAGGTGCTGGCAGCACGGCGACGTGCAAGTATTCTTTGAGTATTGTTCTTCCGAATCCCCTGACGTTAATGCGACGTGTATTCGAAGAAGTGCTATGGAGCATATCGATGCCATAGATAAATATAGAAAGCAATTTCTACTTCTCCAGCGAAAACAAGCGTACTGTGAGGATGACCTTCCGAAAAATGCTTTTCGGATGCTCACCCTCCTACGTTTCACTTCCTCTCTCCCCTCGCGGTTTTTGCGTACCGGATTAAGACCTGATTCTTAGGCCACATTTGGATTCTTTGAGAGCGCGATATCGCGCTTCTCGGCATGAATCGGAGGCACTATGAGTAAGGTAAATAGGCGACACGTTTCTTTGCCCCCAGAATTCTTTGCTTCTACGGAGAGAGTTTTCGATGGAGACTCTTCTCAGCAGGCGAATGATGAATTATCCGCCAGCGAAGTGTTCGGGGATGATGCGCTTCGTGAAGAACGAGCGATTTCTGCGGCGGAATCTGAGGGGCTTGCAACTCAAGAGGACTAGCCTCTTAGCTACTGCGTTTTTCACCTGATCCCCGCATGTTCTATGCTGCGTAGAAGAACCCCGCCGAAAAGTTATTCGTCGTTAGCTATATTTAAGAATACATAGGATTGGCATTCAAGGATGGGATTCAGCATATCTGCATGGATATTGCTTACCTTGAGCTGAATGTAGCGAAAACGGACATCGCGGCCTGTTCCGGTGACGCCTTAGTGAGACCGTGATGTAAAGGAAATATATGTCTATCGTTAATAGAATTAGGGGAACTCTGCACATCGGGCAACAGCGCTCGCCCCCCCCCAAAAGAAGATGCGTCGCGTTCTCGCGATGCCAACAATCCACAGCCATGGGAGCGGAGTCGCGAAGAGAAAAATCAGAATCAAACCGACCAGCAAGGCGACGGGTTCTCGCGTCGCTACCCTGGCGGTGACATTTATCGGAAAGATCGTAAACCAGAGAAGGCGTAACTCGACATCACCGCTCAGAGTCCCTAATCGCCTTTTTGGAAAAGGCCGCTGTTGACTTGCTGGCAGATTTTCCTCTCTCCATTTGACCCGCCTTCCATGCCAGTCCGAATGCTGTCACGCGATCATAGAGCCCTTCGTAGCCGAGCGCTCGTAGTCTCAAGAACGTCAGCTTAAGAGTTTTTCTTTATTTACGCGACTTCGCACGCTCTGCGGCAAGCCAAGTAAAGGGGCGGAGCGCATATTGGTCCAGTGAGCTTGAGGATTGCCTGTTGGGATAGGAGGGATCGACCGCTGCAGATCGAATTTTGAGGCGCACGGTGGTGCGAGATGTCTAGCCTGCTGGCTATTTCTCTGATCTAGACGCGATCTCTGATGTACTAGCGCCGAATAATTCCAAGTAAAGCCACATCCGACTCCGGTCTGTCTACCGCTCGCCGTCATGAGCAAGATTGTGGCCTCTAAACAAAAAGGCCCCCATGAAGAAAATGGCGTCCAGCATTTGTCACCGCGGATGGAAAATAAAAGTGCGGTACGAACAAAAACTCTATCACTGGACTATCGTCGAGCTTCTAGCTGTGCATGACAATGATCAGATCGCCGCAACAGAAACCTCCCTGCAGCAACGTTATGCAACCAGCCAAGCGGCGCTCGCATTCGGACATATAGAAGGTCGCCGACTCATTGATGAGAGGTTGGGGCCGGCTCAGTAACGTGACTCTCGTCTCCGAGTGGATAGGTCACCCGGTTACGAAAGGGCTACGCTTGTGGGTAGTCGCCGGTAAACCATGTGCTTGATTTGATATGTATAGCCAAGAGCGCTTCCGTAGCACGCCAATAGCGCGAGTGCGAAAAGAACGCGTAAATTATCCCCATTTTCCGTGCGTAAATCTGTGGATAATTATCGGTGGTGGAACCCTTAGCCATGTCGTCAGGGCCTCTCCAGATTATGCTTATTTATTGAGCAGATCGAAATGTCGTGGCGAGATGTACTCATCTCGGGACGAGCAATGATTGCTCGTCATAGGGTTTCGCCTGATAGCTTATCTGCTACGTCCGACCTAAGGTATATTAAGGACTGGGGAGAATGATATGAACACAGCGACGATGCTCGTCGAGCACTACATGCTCTTGATCAAAAACATCGCCTATCTCACCGCAAATGGCGTGCAATATCGTGATCGAATGGAGCCGCTAGTATTGCGCGCAGCAGATCATTTGCATATTGCGCACATTGCCGATGCGTCTACCTGTAGGACGCTTTTAACCTTGGCGATAGAAGATGAACTTTGCCATCTTCACGGCGAACCGCCGCTATATGCGGACTGCCTTCGCGGAGCTCTTCAAAGCCTCGGTCGTCTGCATCACTGAAAATAATTTCAATTGAAAACGCCCGCACACTGCGGGCGTTTTACCGTTCTGATCGCCTACTTACAAGGCTCGCAAAAACTCAATTAACTCCATACTTAGAGGTGGACAATGCAGAGTAGTTTATTTTCGTCGCATTGCTTAGTGCATACCTCCTCGCCGGATGCGCCAGCCCAGAACTACAAGGCATCGTCATGGTTCCTCCCGATAGCTACGCCCTTCCGTCGACAACCAATCTTGGGGATCTGTCGGCCAACGGGAAAAAGTCTCTCATGCTCCAAAAGGCCGAAAGTTTTTGCCAGGCTCAAGGACGTCAAGCACAGCAAATCGTGAACCTTTCCCGGGAGAATGCAATTGGATCCTACGCAACACCCGAGATGCAATTCAAATGCATCGTGGCTCGACAATAAAATTTCGCCTTTCCGCCAGAAAAGGCCGCTAGTTCACGGATGTAACGAAGTCGAGTAATTCCACGTAGCGGCATGTATATCACTCCGTTTTCTCGCTCGTTGGTGATCAGGATTGTTGTCTAAACATGGGGCACCTTGGGACGCAAATTTCTTTGGGGAAGTGAGTCAGTTTTCGATGCAACTCAATCCGACCCGCGTCAATGACATATATAAGTTGTCAGTCGCACAGACTCTCATTACATCTGAGCGATAAAGTGAAGAAGGTCGTTGCTGAGATGCGGCGACATCACTATATTTTGTCGATCTCGGAGGCTATTTTGATTACAACTGCGCTAACCGGCGGTGTCGCGAGCAGCGATTTTGACAGTTTCCTTATATCAGCTGTTCGCGCCAAATCTGTAAAAAATCCTTCCATGGCGGAGAGACATTTTTTAGTGGCTGTTGGAAACCAGTATGGAGAGATTTATCGCTTAATAGGAGCGGATACAAAAGGAGAACTAGAGTCTTTACTTTCCATTCTCGAATCTTGCAGCTGGAACGTCGTGGCTACTGAGTTTCCTCTCACAGTTTCCAAATATTACGCTGTTCTATTTCAGCCAAAGGACGTTGATGCTGTGGCAAGAAGAAAAGAAATGGCTAAAAAATACAAGCGGCAACCCGCCTAATCTCGCATCAGGTCTACTTTCCCAAAAAAAGCCCTCGACGCGATGTAGAGGGCGAGAATCTAATTTGGAGGGAATTGAGGGAGACATGCCGAATATATTGCATCACAAAACTAAGCCAAGGTCTGCCATCGGCCAGAAGCGGGCGCCGTATAGGTCGCCTGGAAGTAGGTGGCACGGATCAGCGATGCAAGTTACCATCTGGGGAGAATGGTAACGAAACAGAAAAAGGCAGCACCTCGCAAGCGCTCCACCTCTAGAAAAAGTAAAAGTAAGCGATTGAGTACACTCAGCCGCTTCTTAATTTCCTTCACCAGTACGACGATCATCGTCTTCGGCATCGCCAGTTGCGTCCTCAACCCGCAGCTGACCGAAGACATACGCAATGCGTCATATCTACCGCACCTCGACTGGTCAGACGAGGATGGCTCTGCCCCGATAGAAAAAGCCGAACCAGGAAGCACCGTCACACGCTTCTCTCAGTGCCCGCAGTTCTTCCCTGGTGCTCGGCCGCCGCAATTACCTGCTGGCGCCCACTTACGGGAATTATGTTTCAGTGCTTTTGCGATCCTATATAACACCCAGACAAAGACGCCATTTATAGCTGTGGAGCGCTTGAACCGAGCCACGCTCATACACGCCCGGGATCAGCACCGTACCAACAGGTTCTATGCAGAATCGCGGCTGCCTCGCGCCGCGCGAGCAGCGCTTGATGACTACAAGGGATCGGGCTATGCGCGTGGGCACATGGCGCCAGCAGGTGACATGTCCACACCTGAGTCTATGGCGCAGAGCTTTTCGCTCGCCAACATGGTTCCGCAAAATCAGGCGCACAATTCCGGCCCCTGGTCCAAGATCGAACAGGACACGCGCAAGTACGTCATGCGCGCCCAAGGTGATGTCTTCGTCTACACGGGGCCCCTGTTTGAATCTTCGATTGGTACGATTGGACGAGGTCGCATTGCTGTTCCTGACCACATCTTCAAGCTGATTTATGACGTGAACAACGGCAGATCCTGGGCTTATGTGCAGCCAAATCGAGCAGATACGCGGACAGGGCCACCTATCGATTACGATGCCTTTGTACGGAGAACTGGGCTGCATTTGCTGCCACAAGGCGGAGCACATAGGTAACTTCGACGGCCGTTTCGACTACAGATGGCCTCCACGTGCCATTTGTACCCTCGACTCAAACTAAATCTTCTTTTGTTTTCAGGAGATTTAGATGGCCACTCTATATACACCCGCCCCCCCATGGAACAAGGGTAAGCTTGTTGGGCAAAAAGCCCCGTTGAAGTTGAGCGAGATATGGTCAATTCGCATTCGGCTTCAGCTTTCCGAGCGGAACCGCGAACTTGCGCTTTTTAATCTGGCGATCGACAGCAAACTCCGCGCATGCGACCTGGTCCAGATTCGGATCCAAGACCTATGCCAAGGAGGTCAAGTTGCAAGTCGAGCTGCAGTTTTGCAGAAAAAGACGAGGCTGCCGGTACAGTTTGAGATAACGACTGGCACTCGCGAGAGCGTTGGGAAATGCATCGCTATGGCAGGGCTTAAAGCTGGCGACTTCCTCTTTCCCAGCCGCCGGCGCGACTCTCATCACGTTTCGACACGACAATATGCCCGTATTGTTAAGAGATGGGTTGCCGAGATAGGGCTTGATCCGTCGTTATATGGGACGCATAGCATGCGTCGCACCAAGCCAACCCTGATCTATCGCCGCACGAAAAATCTTCGCGCCATCCAATTGCTTTTGGGGCATACGAAGCTTGAGAGCACAGTCCGCTATCTAGGTATTGAAGTAGAAGATGCTTTGGAGCTGGCGGAACAGACAGACGTCTAATGCCAAATAGACCGGTCATTGTCTAGATGGCCGGTCTTGGCCGATAGCGAACGCTGACACGCGTCCTGGCTGAGGATGCAAATTTGTGAGAATTCAGGAGTTTCTGATGAACAAAGGTCTGTCGGCGCTGTCAGACTTCTCTCCTATTCTTTCAGGCGAGTGCAATCATGACGGCATTCCTCTACGAGCACAAAACGAATGACGCAGAATTTATCTATAGGCTTTGGTATTCCCACCATGCTGAAGGCTGGGCTGTAGATTCTGCGCAAATCTTGCGTAGGGGGGAAACGCTGTTGCCAAAGCGTCCGCTGAAAGGAACTCACCTCGATGCATCGGGGGCCATCGCCTACGGCGTGCGTTGGTGCGAAACCATCTCTGCATATCTGGAGGCACAGGATTTTTCCACCGACGAATGGGCGGAGCGGCTTCTGGAAGGCACAAAGACTAAGAACTAGTGAATTGTTAAGGCTGCCTCACAGTTTCAATTGAAAGGGCTCGCTTATGCGGGCTTTTTCATTTTTAGTGACTGAGCCTCTGAAGCGCCATGCGAAGGGAGTCTGCATACTGTGGATGCTGACTATGAAGATGACAAAGCTCATCTTCGATAGCTAAGCCCAACATTGTTCGACAGGTCGGTGCATCCGCAACATGCGCCATACACAAGTGATCTATCGCGCGTAAGACGAGAGGTTCCATACGGTCAAGATACTGCACTCCATGGGCGGTGAGATAGGCAATGTTCTTGATCAAGAGAAGATAGTGTTCTACTAGCAGTGTTGCGGTATTCATTTCCGTCCTCCTCTTTACTTAAGCTCAACTTTAGTTCTGGATTACTAGATGAGGTATCAGGCGAAACCTTAGACGACAAAGCAACATTGAGGATGTCTTCCTCAATTCGCTTCCACCGACGTGAGCTCATTCAGCCGCTCTCTCTTCGGTCAGCATCTAGCCCCACATACTTAGGAAATTTCCCGATAGGCCGATGAAGATCCAACATTTAAACTATGTGCACGTCTCCTGAATCCTGTGGGATTTAGCTTGCCCCCGATAGCAGTATCGGGGGCTTTTTTCTTTCCGAAGCAATCGGATCGATGATCTCCATTACCTTGCATCAGGAAGGAAATACCTGATTTCGTTGTTCTCTTGATATGACTAAGATCTGTCTCACATTGAGGCGGAGTTCATTTTGAGGAGCTAGTGATGACGAAGTTATGGGTGAAATTCAAACCTGCCAATCAATCGGCTCAGCAAGAGCTGCAGTTCGAGATTGACGCAGCATTTTTGAGTGCAGATATGGTTCTTCGCGCGTTGGGAAATCATCTGCGGCCGCAAGAAGAATGGCCTTTTGCGGTGTCCCTGATTAACTGCCCGGATGATGCCGATCTTGGCGAACGTGCGGTTCGTATGCACAGGTCTCAAGCGGCGCGAAATCACCTTGGCGTTACCTACGTTTCGTATCGACCTGAAGGGGTAGTTTCCGAGCTGGCGTGTTAGCGCAGGTATGCCATGATGGCCCGATAGAAGTAGGCAACAATTGTTTGAGGTGGCGTAGTGGAAGTTTTGAATTTGCTGTTCGCGATAGCCGGAATAATTGGCGTCCCTGTAGTGCTTTGCTTTTTCTTGAGTCAACGAGTCGTCTTGAAGAAAAGCGCCATCATGGAGGCAGAGGAAATGATCCAGGTTGCGATAAGTCGGCGGGATCGGGTGTTAGAACCGGTAATAGTTTGCGACGAGCTGATTATTACGGTCGAGGAGTTCGGGGGGCTATCACCAAACAAAGCCCATCGTTCATCCCAGCCGTGTATCGAAGGTCCGCCGAAAGCAGTATGAAAAAGCCCGCGTAAGTGGGCTTTATTTTTCTAAAGCGAGGCGGAAACCGAGTTTTCGGTGACAGGTTCTCCGACCTCTTTGGTGCCACTGATCCCGGGCGTGAGACCCCAGCGACACCGTCGCATTACTTGACTACATGGTTGTCCGCATCTGGTCGATTGCAAACGTGTGACATTCCAATGCCGCGCGAAGCTCTACGTCAGGGCTTGAATTCGATTCGGATGTCCTACAGTGGCTCGCGCAGTCTTCCGATGCCCCGAGGCGCAGCACATTGGCATCATGTCCTGACGAGCCGCCATCCAGGCGGTTCTCCTTGTGGAGTCGTCGATGTCCGAGACCTTGACCAACCTGATCGGGTGGTGCGCTACGCTGATCCTTCTCCTGACCGTTTCCTCGCAGGTCTACGAGCAGTGGCGCACACGCTCAGTGCGAGGCGTATCCCATTGGCTGTTTGCCGGCCAGTTGGCAGCCTCAACCGGCTTCGTCATCTATTCCATACTACAGGGAGACTGGGTGTTCGTGGCTTCCAACGTGATGCTCCTAATCACCGCGCTGGTAGGACAGGTGCTCTTCTTACGAAATCGACACCGAAGCGAGGATGAGGGAGAACAGGCGCCACACCGCTGATGCCCCAAGCGGCGATCCTCTGCCATTGTCACACACCCGGTGGTAAGGCGACAGACTGGGCCCAGCTATGCAAGGTGTCACCAAAGCCGCCGCGAGACTTGCTTGCCAGCCTCGCACTTGTGGTTACACGTGGCGCCGCACTCCATGCGATGGAAGCGCCGTTGGCTTGCAGCGAGCGTACCAGGTCGAGGTCTTCATGGCAGGAGAGCGGCTTGAAGCCGCCACAACGGAGGTAAGCCTCCGCCGAGATTCCGAAGTTGGCGCCATGGATATGACCGTGGCCATCACGGTCGCAATACTCGGACCTGAATTTCTCCCAGACGTGGCGAGGGTGTTCGCGCCAGTCGGCCACGCCCACGGTGCCGCAGACAGCGTCGGCATGCAAAGTCAGCTGTGTTGTGAGCCAATCGGGCGCGACCAGGGTGTCGGCATCAGTGAATGCCAGCCAGCGTGCGCCGGCTGCCAGCATGCGCCGCGCACCGTGCGCACGCGCATGGCCGACATTCATTGCATTGACGTATTCGATGTCTACGCGGTGCTGGGAGGCAATGGAAGCAGAATGATCCGTACAGGCGTCGAGCACCACCACGATGCGCACCGGTTCGGCCAGCAAAGCCGGATGGGTGGCTGCGGTGCGCGCCGCAGCGAGGCAGCCGTCCAGCAGCGCTTCTTCATTGTGGGCCGGGATGACGATGCCGATCATGAGACGCTCCCCTTCTTTTGCTTTTGCCATACGTCGAGCCGAAATTCCTCATCTTCGTAATAGGCGTAGCTGTGCAGCTCGTCGTGCGCCGCAAACAGACCGTGGATATCCGCAGTATCTTGCTGCCGATCCTCGAAGGGGCGTTTCCAATGGCAGGTCAGCAAGTGCCCTGCGGGGAGCAGGCTGCCTACGGACAGCGAAACGATCATGCGCAGCTGCTCGTCATCCAGGTAGTAACACAGCTCAGACAATACGATGAGGTCAAACACCGGCATTCCGCCTGCTTGCCATTGTTCCGGCAGGCTCTCCCTGACGACCTGTACATGGCGGCTGTCCAGGACGCGCGACAACGTCAGGCGCACCGCCTCATCGCAGAAATCTGAAGCAATCAGGAGGTCGCAGCGCTCGGCCAGTGCAACAGTGAGCGCACCGTTGCCGCAGCCCGGCTCATAGACACTGGAGAAGTGCGGCTTGGGCAAGGTGGCAAGCAGGATGGACAGCTTGCGTTGCTCATACCAGCTGTCGGCGGTGTGCCAGGGATCGGTGCTGCTGGCATACAGGGAGCGGAAGTGTTCAGCGTTTGGCGCAAGGGTCGTCATAGGAAGAACACCTCGTGAGGACGGACAAAGTGGGCCAGTACATTGGCGGGGAGCACGGGCGTGCGGCCTTCATCCTCGCTGATCTGGCTTCGGTGGCATTGCATCGCCAGGCGCTTTTTTTGTTCGGCGGCTGGCGTCAACGCCAGACGTCTGGCCCGACCCCACGGTAGACGCGGATCGTCGGGGCGTGCCCAGTGCCAGGTCCAGATGGGCACTTCGACCAGCTTGCAGCCAACGACCTCTTCCATCTCACACGCGGCCTGACCGACGGCTTCGTGGTCGGGATGGCCATCCAGCATCCAGGGGGCGAACAGGATGTCGGTCGGTTGGAGGTACGTACGAAGCCACTTTCTGAGCTCAGGCAAATGGGCTGCTACTGCGCCGTCCGGGAGGTGGATGCGCTGGATGGCGGCGTCCACGATACCAAGATGGCATAGTGCAGCGCGACTTTCCTGGGCGCGCACTTCTGGCAGTCGGGCGTGCAGCGCCGATTCTTCTGGATGGCTACCTTCACCGTCACTGACCGCCACGACGTTAACGTGCCGGCCTAGCGCCGCCAGCAGACTGATCAGGCCGCCGCAACCCAATGTTTCATCGTCGGGGTGCGGCGCCAGAATGACAGCACGGGAGCGTGATGGCACCAGCTCGCACAGCTCGACTTCGGGCAGTGCATCAAGTTGGGTGCAAGCTTGCCAGGCGTGTTCCGGTGTGCCTGTTTCGATGTCGATATGGCGGGAAAGGGCGTCGGTGGTGCTGCCAGTCAGAGTTGCCATGGTGACTCCTCGCTGTCCAGACACAAGCTGCCGAGTTGCACCAGGTCACGTTCCGCATGGCTCTGGCGCAGGAATAGGGGAAGGTCGGCCAAGATGCGTGCGCTGTGGCGGTCCAGACAATAAGGGGCGGGGCCGAGTGCGCGGCCCGCATGGCTGATCACGGCCTGACTGGCCGCCTCCACTTGCAAGCGGGCGGATAGGGCCAGCCGGGAAACTGATGTGACGGGGTTCGCATCGATGAAGCGTGCTGCTTCGCGCAGTTGGTTCAGCGCGCCGCTCAACTGGCAATGGGCCCCGCCCAAGTGCGCCAATGCATGCGGGTCGTTTCTGTTTCGCAACGCCTGTCGCAGCTTTTCTGCCAACGTGGCGCCAGCACCGTACCAGCCGGCGGCGATGCCGATGGCGCCATGCCAGAACCCCGGCCGCTCCAGATAGAAACCGGGCGCACCAATCGGTGTCGCGTGCACGGCAGTGAGCTTGATGGTGGCGGTGCGAGTGGCTGCCATACCCACGGATTTCCACGCATCGTCTTCCACCGAGATGCCGTCCTGGTCCAGGTCGACTGCGGCCAGGCAGGCTTGCTCTTGTTCGTCGCGATAGCTGAGCAGCGCGTGCGTGGCAGACATTGCGCCGGAGCACCAACGTTTTTCTCCATCGAGTACCAGTTGTCCTTCCGCTGCAATGGGACGAGCATGCAGTACCGCGCCAGGCGGCTCTGCGCACCATACGCCCCACACGGACAGCGGCGGTATGTCGGTGAAGCCGCCTTCAGCAAGGATGGCCAGCGCATCGGTATGGGCTTCATATAGTTTGAGCAGGCTCAGGTCACGCCCGGCTACGGCCGCCAGTACTCGCCATCGCTCCAGTGTGGCGCCGCTGCCGGGCAGAGGGAGTGCGTCAAGCCGATTGTCGACGATCTCGCACAAGATTTCAGCCACCAGCGATGGCAGCGTTTCTTGCGGGCACTGAGCGATACGCTCTGCGATGAGCTCATGGAGCCTGCAGACAATACTGGAGCCGTCGGTGGGGGCCATGGTTTCCTGATGCAGAAGAGAGATGGGACAAAGCTGAACCAAGCTTGGTTAGCTTGAGTATCGTGAAAGTGGGCTCGCCTGAATGTCGGCAGACAGCGCGGCGCACCGTAGGAATATGGCCCGATTTCAACGGTGCGCGTTCGATTGCAGCTGTTCTGCTACCAAGCCAAAGCAGCTCATCTTCATCGCCCGGTGCTGGAAAATCAGGAGTCCGCTGGCGAAGCCCGGGCCAATCTCCGACATATCTCAAAGGCATTGATGCCTAGCAGGGCTATTTAGCCATGCACGGAGGTCGACCATGAGCACCCACGAGACAGCATCCGTTCCACGCCAGCATCAGGAACGCCAACCTGGCAGTGAACAACAGATGACGCCGCAGCCGACGTCCCAGCCGACGGCGCGACCGGCGCAACGCCTGTCCGGAAAGGTCGCGCTGGTCTCCGGCGGCGACAGCGGCATTGGCCGGGCGGTAGCGCTGGCGTTCGCGCAAGAGGGGGCGAGGCTGGCCATCGTTTATCTGGATGAACACGAAGACGCTCACCGAACGCGTAACGAGCTTCAGGCGATGGGTGCCGCGTGCCTGCTGCTGCCGGGCGACATTACTTCTCCCGCGTTCTGCCAGCAGGCCGTACAGGCCACCACCGACGCCTATGGTCGTCTCGATGTGCTAGTCAACAATGCAGCCCAGCAGTACCCCGCGGCCAGCATCGAGGAGATCTCCGACGAGCAGCTGGAGCATGCCTTTCGCACCAACGTCTTCTCGATGTTCTACATGGTCAAGGAGGCGCTGCCTTACATGACGCGCGGTGCGCGCATCATCAACACCGCCTCGGTCACTGCCTACCGCGGCAGCAAGCACCTTATTGACTATTCAGCGACCAAGGGCGCGATCATCTCGTTCACTCGCTCGCTGTCACAACAGCTGGCGCAGGCGGGCATTCACGTCAACGCGGTGGCGCCGGGTCCGATCTGGACACCGCTGATCCCGTCCAGCTTCACCGCCGAAGAGGTCGAGCAGTTCGGCAAGAACGTACCGCTGGGGCGCCCGGGGCAACCGGATGAGGTAGCACCCGCCTATGTCTTTCTCGCCAGCGAAGGTGCCTCCTATATGACCGGGCAGGTGCTGCATCCAAACGGAGGCGAGATCATCAACAGCTAGGAGAAAACACCATGCTCATCGGATAGACGGCGGCACCGTTCCGATCGTGTAGTCACAATAGCGAGCGTTCGGAGGGGGCAGACACATCAGCCGATCGGCTGTGTGTCTGGCCTGAGCGCTGCGTTCCAGAGGGGGCGTCGATACAGTTGCGGTCCGGAAGGCCCTTTAGATCTGGGACAGGCCGCCATCGACTGTCAGTTCAATACCAGTAATGTAGCGGGCATCAGCGGATGCCAAGAATAGTCCTGCACTTGCGATTTCCGCCGGATCCGCCATGTATCCCAGCGGCGTGATTTGGGAGACATACTCTTTCAGGCTATCGATCTGCTCATGGTCAAGCTTGAGGCTATTGTCCATTAACGGCGTGCGCGTAAAGCCTGGGCTAAGCGCATTGATACGAATCTTGCGCCCCCGCAAATCATTGGTCCAGGTGCGCGCGAAGGAACGCACTGCTGCTTTGGACGCGTTGTAGACGCTGAGCTCTGCCATGCCGTTACTGGAGCAAATGGAGGACGTAAGCACCACGGAGCCGCCGTCGGCAAGCAGCGGGAGCAACGTCTGCACGGTATAGAAGACGCCTTTGACGTTGATATCGAAGGTGCGGTCGTAATCCGCTTCGGCAGTGCTTCCGAATGGGTGTTTTTCACAAATGCCGGCGTTGGCGAAAATCGAATCGAGGCGATCGCCGCGCTTCTCGATTTCGGTCTTCAGATGTTCCAGCTCGGCGAGATCCGACACATCGGACACAATGGCCACCGCGGCATCACCCAGCAGGGCGATCGCCTCATCAAGGCTTTTGCGGGAACGGCCTGTGATGTAGACCCGTCTGGCGCCCTCGGCAAGCAATCCCTGGGCAATGGCCAAGCCGATTCCGGTCGAGCCGCCTGTAATCACTGATACGTGGTTTAAAAATTTAGAGGACATCGGATATTCCTGTCTTGATCAAGTTGGGAAAAAAATTGAATACCTGTGCCGGGAAGCGCCTAACCCGGTCCAACCTGGTATTCATGCAGATTGGTCGGATAGAGCTGCTGAGACGGCGTTTTTGTGTGTATGCGATGCGCGGGCGACCAACAGCGCCGCCACTGTCAGGCTGGCGGCGATGCAACGCATCGCCCAGCTGAAGGCATGCGCCAGAGAAGACGGAGTGTGGCTGGCGCCAGCAAGACTGAAGAACACGCTGCCAATGATCGCCACGCCCAGCGCGGCACTGATTTGCAAGGCGGAATTCACAATGCCGGCCACCATGCCGGAACCGCCCGCCGGCGCCCGATCGATCATTGATCGAACCAGTGTCGGCACGGCAATTCCTTGCCCGAACCCGATCAGCGACAGGGCGATCACAACACCCGGTAACGCGAGCGCATGCGCTGCGGGTGCAGTGGACACCACCGCACTGAGAACCAGGCAGCCAACGACCTCAAGCGCCATTCCCAATACCGGCGTCCAGCGCCCAAACCAACGGGTCGCGGCTGGAGTCGTCAATGGTCCGATCAGAAAACCCAAGCCGCAAGGAACAAACATCAACCCGGTTGAAAAGGCGCTCTTTCCGATTGCCTCCTGTAGATAAATGGAGAAGGTAAGAAAGAATGCCGAGACCACATAGAAGAACAACACGCCAGTCAGCGCAAGCGCGAGGCCAGGCACTTTGGCCAGCTGCGGACTCACCAGCGGAGTTGCCCCGCGTTGCGTGAGGAGCAGCTCGTAACGCCAGAAGGCAATGGCGAATCCTGGAGAGGCAATGAGCATCAGGCACGTCCACCACGGCCAACCCGCCTCAGGCCCTTTCACCAGCGGCACAACCAACAGGCCCAGCGAGAGTGCGCATAAAAGGACTCCCATCCGATCCAGTCGCGCAGGATTGGCGCTGCGGGTATCGGGCAGCAAGGGAATTCCGCCAAGCAATACAATGGCCACGATCGGCAAGTTGATCAGAAAGATGATGCGCCATTGGAGGTCACCGATATTGGCTGCGATGAGCAGCCCGCCGAGCGCTTGGGCGACAATCGCCGCCAGTCCGATGGTCGCGCCGTACATGCTCAACGCGCGCGCCCGTTCATGCTCGGGAAAGAGCGCCTGAACCGATGCCAATCCTTGCGGTGCCATGATCGCCGCGCTCAAGCCTTGCAATAGCCGCCCCACGATCAGCATCGTCGGTGAAGTCGCAACGCCACATAGCATTGAAGACAAGCCGAAGCCCGCCAAGCCTGCCAGAAACACTCTTTTTCGCCCGTACAGGTCTCCCAGTCGGCCGCCAGTAATCAGAAACACTGCGTAGACGGCCGCGTAACCGGATATCACCAATTGCATCTCAGAGGGATCCGCGCCCAGCCCGGCACGAATCGACGGGATGGCCACATTGACGATGAAAAAATCCAGCGGCGGCAGGAATGCACCCACCAGCAAGACAGCGAATGCAAGCCAGCGGCGTGGCTGGGGAGCGCGCTCAATGAGCGAAGATGAAGTCAGAGGATTCATTGAAATAAGAACCGAAAGGTTCCAAATTGATCAAAAAAAATTCAGTCGAGTAGTCGCATCGCCGATTCGACGACCGCGGTCATTTGTTTATCGATGGCCCCCACCTTTCCAAGTGTTCGCATGCCGTGGGTCAGGCTGACGATCAGTGTGGCCAATGATCGCGCGTCGTGGTGCGCAGGAATTTCTCCGCTCGCCTGTCCGCGTACGATTGCTTGTGCATACGCATTGCGGATGCGGTCCACCATGGATTTGACACGCTCGGAAATTTCCTCATCGTGAGCGACCATTTCCATCGCCGTTGCCACCAGCATGCAGCCGCGGCGGCCTTCTTCCTTGCAAGACATTTCCGCTAAACGAGTCAATGTTTCGCGGATGGCGGCTTTCGCGGATCCAGGCTTTTCGAGCGTGCTGAGTAAACGTACGAGCGATTGAGAAATGTAGCGGTCAAGGGCGAACAGAAACAAACCATGCTTGTCACCGAAAGCCTTGTATAGGCTGCCGCGCGACAGGCCGGTGCCGCCAATCAAGTCGACCAACGACGTGCCGTTGTAGCCACGCGTCCAGAATACCTGCATCGCGGATTCAACGGCGGCGTCGATCTCAAATTCACGCGGACGCCCTGGTCCGGATGGAAGGTTAGATACGCTCATGATCTATTTGGAACCGAGTGATTCCAAATAATATCTCCTAGCGTTGCTTCGCGCAAGAAAAAATACGGCTCCAGCGCCATCTCCAGCATGGGTGGGGTTGAGTTGTTCGTCTACCGATTAGCCTGCGCTATGTGAGTGTGATGAATATAGTCCGTCGGCTTTGAGGTCGGCTGCTGGGTGCATTTTCTTGAGCATCTCTGGGTTCAAGGTTGACCGCTTCTGGCCGCGAGCGGACATCTTCAGCGAGACTTTTTCCAATGCCTGGAGAATTGAACAACGGCTTTTTTGAAAAGCTGGTTTCTAAGCTGTCACCCTGCTGGCTGCAGACAAAGTTAAGCTTGAAGTATGTCGTTAGAAATTTAACCAGAGAGACTGAAGATGTTGGCATATAGGATTTTGGAAATTGTGCTCCTATTGATTCGCAGGCTATCAAATCAAACCTTCCAGAAAACCAAGACGTGGGGAATAGCATTGGCAATCATAGCAATGGTTTCCGCGTGCTCACCAGCAGTGAACGGAATCATCACGGGTGGAAATAGCGTCAGTATTCAGCGAAGCCATGAAAAGACAGAAAAGGCGATCGAGGAGTACGTCGCAACAATAACCAAATTGAAAGACGCAGGTGACCCGAGAGGGAAATTTCTTTGGGCGCAGGCTAATGATTTCAATTGGATCAAAGGATCAACTCATGACCCCGGGATACTAATTCCGATATATCAAGATGCGGCGAGCGGTGGCTCGATTGATGCTCGCATACTTTTGGCAATTCGCGAGATTCGGCTAACTAGTTATAAGCTAAAAAGCGAAGCGCAGGACCGCGAAGTATTGGTGTCTCGTATCAAAAACGGCCTCGACGATCTTGAAAAAAACACCGAAGGAAGATGTTGGTATCAAAAGCCATCAATTGTTCCTGGATATGGTGGAATTTGCCTAGGTGGAGTTTCGGCTGCCGGGTGGGTATGGCCGGCGCTCAGGGATAGCGCTGACTTTCCTGGTAAAAATGAAATCGTTGAATACTGGCGCATGAAAGACGTTAGTTGTCAAAAATCAGAAAGCTTTAGGTCTGTTAACGCACGCTGCTAAATATTCTGGATAACTTAAAAATGACAACGACTCCGATTAGTACAACAGCACGGTTGTCCGCTTCTGGCCGGTTGCAGACTTATTTCAGGCGTAGCGCAAGCTTTTCTATTGCCCTGATTCTAGCCGACATATTTTCACGTGCAGAGGCTCCAGAATCATGACTCACATAATCTTATTTTGGGCTTCCAAAAAGGAAGCGGAGATAAGCCCGCCTTATCCATAATGATCGCTACACTTTGTTTAGCGCGAGTCACGGCAACGTAGAAGCTGGATGCGGAAGTCGGCTCTAGGAAAACGTTAGATGTGATGAATTTCTCTATCGGTCCGGTAGGAACTATAAGGACTCGTTCGTAAGTCATGCCCTTTGAGATTTTGAAATTTAGATAATCGAGATCGAAATCCTTTCCAGCACTGACGCTGTGTCGAAGGCACTGAGGTTGGAAAGTATCCACATATTCCGATACGTGCTGCGGTGACACTAGAAACACACCGTCATGGTCTGTAATCGAGTGGTTTTCCGATCGTGTATTCGGGAAAGCCCAAGAGGGATCAAAGATGCCGTCAGAGAAATTGGCAATCAAAGGATGGCATCGCCAAGTTACGACACTTTCTTCGATGTTCAGCAACCCCATCGCCTGGCGTTCGCGTGCCCATTTAACTGCGCCGGCATACGAATATTTTGAATTCTTTGTGCTACGCGGGTTCGTGGCCAACACAGACTGCCGGATGTCGCCGACCATACGAATGTTGATCGATGAACGCAAAAGAGCATCGATAATTTCCCAGTCATGAGCGCTGAGATCTTGAACCTCGTCGATAAGAATTTCATCATAAATACATTCAAGTCTTCTAAGCAGAGCCCCTTTGCTCTCACTAACTAACTCATGGGCCAAACGCCCCAGTTCGCATGCATATACTGCTCCATTCGGATCCAGGAAGCGTCGACTGCCCTTAGCCATGCGATGTGGTCTGCCATCAAAGTTAAAGCCGTGGACACGCTGGCCAGCAAATTTAAACGGTATAAAAGGCCGCGCGAAATGTCTGAGTAAGAACGTGAACCACCCCATCACCTCAACATGATGGTGATCTCCAGCATGCTTCTTCAATCGTGTGGTCAGTTCGATCTGATTTGCCTGCGTATAGGTCAGAACGAGCACGCGCCGCTCCTGCGGCAATAACCCGCAGTGATCCACGATGCCTTGCGTTTTGCGAGAACCTGCTACTGCCAACGTCAGATGATTCGTCATGGGCAATCGTGGACGAACTTGGCTGCCTCCAGCATATACGCTGGTGGAATAACTTCTTTTTCAGTCGTGCTAATCCTGAGGGCCGCTTCGGTCTTTTCTCTGGTCATCCACTTAAGAAGATCGGCGTGAGGGGCAATGTCTAGCATCTCGCGCAATGCTGTTTCTCCATTGTGATGAATTAGCTGCGGCTCAAGTGTTGCCCCGTGTGCGACTTCGCCAATAAAGAGTTCTCGCTCACCTTTTTTGAGCCATTCATCCAAGGACGTTCGGAGTTCTGCAGGATCTACGCCATCATTGTCGCGAAGAGCCGTAATAGGCTTATTTAATGCCTTACAAAGTTCTAGGCCTCGTGCAAGTGAAAGACCTCGCATACTCAAGACGTCAATGCCGATTTCCATAGGGCGTTTTCGATATAGATCGTAGAAGACCCTTTCGAAAATTAGCTCGTCGGATGGCCCTTCGACTAGTACAATTTTCTTTGCGAGGACTATGCGGAGAGTGTCGTATCCAGGGAGTTTCTTGAAGTAATCCACCGTCTCTGGAGTGAGCTCTGAGAGTCTTGTCGTAGCGTTAGTCCCCATTAGCAGCAATGCATTTAGCCCGAGGCGATTGAGTACGAAGGAGCTATGCGTAGTAATGAAAAGCTGCTGCGGATCTCCTGCGAGCGTTTCTATTCGCGATAGTAAAGTCGTAAGGCTAGTGTGTGATAGGTGATTTTCAGGTTCTTCGACCATGACGAATTTCGCGCGCCCAGCGTGACGGCTCATGGCCAAGGATATTTTTATTGCAGATTGTTGCCCTTGTCCTGCCATTGAAAAGGGGACATTGTCTATGTGTGGTGCCACAACGCCGTCCCAAGACGTCCTAGAGGTTTGATCCATAGCCAGCGCAATTGGGCGATTATGCAACGTTGCGTGCACAGCGCTCATTCTCGTGTTGACATCGCTCAGCGCAGTATCAGACATGGATGCCTTTACGCGCCGATACTCAAGAGAAATCTGCGCTCGCTCTTGAGGTGCCAGTTGATCGTTAAGAATTTGGCGAAGGTGGTAGTCAACTCCAGCGTAAGTGCGAACGGTGTGTGAGTTAATAAGCGCTGTGGCAAGAATTTTCGGTCTCATCGTCAGTTCGGCCGCTGCAAAAGTACGCCAATTACAACGATAAAACTCAACAGGAAGAAGCGCTGTCGGGCATTTTGCCCACTCCTCAAGCTCGTTGGCGTAGTCAGGATTTGGGGAAATCTGCATGCTTACACCTGGGCATGCCGTTGTGGGTACGTGTGAGTTTATTGCCCCGCATAGTTCCTGCAATTCGGGAAGATCTTCGAACGATAGTTCGATTAGGATTTCTGGAAAAGAGACAGCAATGCCTGCGGATCTGTTCTTGATGAATTCATTAACGACGGACGTATTAAACCAATGCGGGTTTAGTTCTTCGCTAACACTACGGCCATTAATCCGGCCAGTGAGGGCAATTGCGACAGCCTCCATAAGTGTTGATTTACCGGACTCGTTGGCGCCGACGATTAGATTGAATTTCGAATTCGGCTCAATCACCAAATCTCTGTGGATACGGTAGCCCTTGATCTTTATTTTTCGAATCATCTCTCTTCCCACACGACCTCGTTACTGAGAGGCAGTTGTATTTATTAGAATTGACCACAGCAGAACTACTTCGCGACAACAGCCCAAAGATTCTGGCGGCCGCTCATGTCCCCGAATCGTCACGGAATGTCACCCCCTGTTTCCCTGCAGGAGCTGTGATTGCTTTTCTGACGAATGCTCTCGTCAGCAAATTGACTATAGTTTCCCACTCTACATGAGAATTTAACTAATACTTAAGGCGAAAACGGTGCTCCGTTGATTACGTTTGTGCGACATCGTATTGATCGTTATCTTGTTGTCGCGGCAAGATTGAAATTGCCGGATTTTCAAATCAATTTGATGCGATGTAGATTAACGATGGCTAAGGTAGCCGGACATCACGACCAGCGGAAATCAAATCTGACGTATTTTGAGCACCTTGGAGGGCATTTTTAATGCGGCCAGTCGGATCGGCGCTCCACATCGAGATCAAGCTCTTGGAGGCCCGCCGCTGGCCCACCTACGGGGGCTAAATTCTTTGCGGCTATTGCGGCCGCAATATGCTTCCACAGTTCGTCTAAAAATCCGTCTTCAGGCTTAATTTTCAGAATCTGTCCCACTGATGTGTAGACGTAGAGTCGCAGTTTTGTGAGGCTTTCACGGCGCGAGTACGCATCGAGCCATACATCGCCGCGTGTCCCAATACCTTCAAACCAATTTCCTTCTCCGGTGACGGGCAGGAAGAAGGATGCAGTCGCGCCGAATGTAAGCTTGTGAGGGATGATGTCGCTATGAACGTTGTCGTCTCGCACCCCGCCATGCTGGTATGCGTTTAATTTGCTGCGGCGGTGAGTAACCCACGCCAAGCCCGATATCACGAACTCTCGCTCACCATTGTTTGTGACGCTGATATGGACGTATTCTGGCTTTCCCTCGACACCTTGTCCGACGACTACACGCATTCCGACATTCCCGCTCATGTGTAGACGGGGTGGGCTCAGAGCGACCCATAACGCCACAACTACGGCGCCACACGTCCCCATAGCGGACAGAATTTGGGCGATATCAACGACATATTTCCACCAATCCGGCTGCATCTTCCCTCCCCCTTGTTTTTAGACCTTCAATGTAACATCTGTGTAATTTAACTCGCTTTGCACACGGGAAATTCCGCTCCGCAATTCTTTACAGAGCGAGGCCCAATAAAGCGTTGCGAAGGGCTATCCTTTTTAATTGCGGAGCAAAAAATGGGCTAAGTATTTGATTTAATTAAATTCTGCGCCGGACTTGTAATCAGGCGCTCCAGACGGCAAAACGCCCGCGACCTGCGGGCGTTTTTCTTGCGCTATGGATGTCCGCTTCTGGCGGCGGTTTCAACCGGTGGCTGCAACAGATTGATAGAACCGTTGTCCCTCGCATATATCCCGGGATTGGGGAAAGCGGTGATATCAACGTACGTGTGACTTTGTTGATGCCTCGGGATGGCAATGGGAAATTGATCAGATGGGAGGCTCAATTCTGCAAAAAATCTAAAGATTAGTTTCCCACCAACTAGTACCTTACTTCGGTAGTAGCTTATTTCCCTCATAGGAGATCTTCGTCCGAATCCTTGTCTTTCCCCATGGATTTCAAGGCTCCAGCGACTTTAGTCCTCCAGGGAATTGGAATTAACTCGAGGCTCTCATGCATCTTCTCTATAACCCGACCATCGGCATCCATGCTTCCAATAAGCCTTACGATGCGATCAACATCTCCCGAACGTGCAGCGGCAAGAGCTATATCAGCAATACTCCACTTAGAATTGGAAAAAGCGACTAGAAGCTCCCGCCTTAATGTTTTGCACTTATCCCAGTCCGCAAAGAAAAATAAGCTGAAAAGATCGGGGCCTAGCTCGGAGTCTTTGTAATTCCTATAAACGACAGGGAACGCGACCGAAATCAATGGTGAGGCAGCTCTTCCAGGTGAGCGCCACAACAGGGGCAATAAAGCTGTGGATGCTTTGAGCAACTCAGCTTCATTCTTGATCCCAGAATCCCACATCAAATTTGCAATCGCTGCTGCAGCCTTAGGAGAGAAATCTATCTTCCCTCTTGCTAATAGAGCGGAAGAGAAAGCTCCAATATTTTCCATCAGAGATTCTCGAGTATCTGAAGAGATGCTATCTAATACCTCGAGATTTTCACTAAGAAGCTTACTTCCCACGTCCCGTTGCAGCGAAGTTCGATAAATCCAGGCACCGTCCACAGATGACCCGACGGTTTCAAGTAAAGCTGCTAAAGCCTCTCGTCGGCCCATCATCTCTCGCGATAGCAGCACGCCTAACGCGCGTAAAGAGAACCGCCTCGCTGTATTGGTGTCGACATGCCTCGATATGGATTTTGTGGTGTGAACTAAGACCGCAACACTTAATTCCTCAATTTCCAATATCCGATCGATTATCGCCAAATTCAATTTGGGATCACGCATCAGCAGACTTAGTACCGACTCAACTTCAGGTCCAGCAAGCATTGTCCTAAATTGACGCTCCGATGCATTCTTTATCAAGACGCGCACAAACTGCACGCGCCGACTATCTTTTAGATCCTTTGACCGAAGGATCCAAAGCAAATCGGCTTGGATTGGGCTTAAAAGTTTAATCAATAGCGAATCGGAGCCTTCCCCATCACTCAAGCTCGCGACCACATTCCTTAACTCCCTTACGACGTGGATTTCCTCTGCACGGGTCGCCAAAGCACCATGAAAACTATGGGCAGCCAATCCGTTCTCTTTGTCGAGATGGCGCACTTCTTCCATCAATTCAAGTTCGTCCAATTCGGCAAACAAAATCTTGGCCACTTCAAAATGGGCATCATCAACAAATAGTCTTAACAGTCGGCGTTTTGCCTCAAAAAGTGACGCAGACGAAGCTCGCTCGAGAGCGGAAGCAACCTTCGAAACAACCTTGTGAGAGTTATGTAGCGATACCTCAGCAAGTGCAGGACTAAGCATCAGCATCTTGAGGAGATCCGAAGGAGATAATTGCAAGAGCGCTTCAGCACGGTCAGCGTCAAAATGGGATGCAAGTCCTTCGCCAATCGCTCCTAATAGGAACTCCTGGTCTTTAACCGAAGACAATACATGGACGTTGGCTAACGCCTCTGCTGGTGCTCGGTCTGCAAGGTCGATCGCCGCCGCACGGATAGACTTTGCTATCGATAATTTCAAACGTACATCGTGCAGTTTAGCGAGAAGCGCGAGAAGAAATCGCCATGCCTCCACCGTTGGGAGCATGGTTGATGCACGTCGCGCTGCCGAACCAATTTCCGGCTCAATTTTTTTAATTGCAGCCATGTTTCTTACCGCTCGGCTATTCGCAATATCCAAGAGCCCCAGAACTGCGTTCGGAGACGACTGCAGCTTCCCGTAGAGTTCGTTCCACAATAGCGAAATTCGTAATTCGGCCTCTGTCCCGCCCTTTTCGGATGTCAACTCACCGAGGACGTCTTCGCGTAGCAACGACGGACGCACATCTGAAAAAATCCGCGTCGCTATTTCTTGAGACCAGCGATGACGAGAAGATGCTTGTTTCCTAGCATCAATCCGCCGTCCGGCCCAGTCGCTGAAGCGCGATCTTGCATCACCTGGACAAAATACTAAGTCAAAAAATCGTCGACCAAGAAGCCTAGGTGACAGTGCATAAGTAGAAAGTGCGAAAGATTGTCGGAACGAAGGCCAGAAAGACGTCAGCAGACGCATGGCAAGCAGCTCGGCATTTTGGGCGTCAAAAACGACTATCGGCTTGCGCTCCTCAAGAAAAATCGCCTCAACAAGCTCGATATTCTCTGCAAATGGAATCGGGTCGAGAAAATCTCCGGTGACATAAATCTTTCTCTTTGCAGCACTCTCAATAGGACCATCTTTCGATAACTGATCAAGAATCGCAAAAAGATCAACACCCCGACGCCAGTCTTCCATCGGAATCAACTGGCTACGAGTGCGTACACATCCAGCGCGAGGAGCGCTCAGGTCTTGCCAGGTGCGAGCCACGACATAATAAGTGGCGGAGGGAACGGGGTAACAGGTGATATATGGCTCAAACATCTCCCCTGGGCGCAACGGACCTGCGACGTCGGAAAGCCGATCGATTACGTCTTGATCACCTCTGGAGAGAGTCGTCGTCGCTGAAAGAAGTTGATGGCCATTTCGATAGCCATGTAATTGTTGATCCATAAAAATCATAAGCTGCTCAATCCCCAATTGCCCATGCAACCGGAATCGTAATATCCGCATCGACCGAGACTATACCCTCGCGATTCAACGAGACCCAGCCACAATCTTCAATTGATTTTTTCCTATTCTCCTGTCGAAACACCGGATCATTGTCAAGGTCACCACCGACAATCGTGACTCCATACGTCCGTATGTCGACTTTATCCGCATCATGGAGCGCTCCAAAGAATAGGGGAAATTGTTCACTTAAGAATACCTCTGGTCCGGCATTCTGCTCTTCCGGATTCAAACGATCCCACGCGGTCACTATTACAGCAACTCGAGGTCGGCCACCATCAGCGCGTCGAGATAACCGTGCTTGAAGCAAAGATAAGAGTTCACATAAAACGACTTGAGTAGGAAGCTCAATGTCTTCATTGCCCTGCCCTATTTTCTTCAGTAAATCACGAGACGTAACCCAGTCTAAAGGTTGCACATTGCGAGGAGAGTGAACGCGCACGAACAGCAAGGCTCCATTTGCCGTTTCTAGCTGTTCCAACCACTCGGCGGCAATTTCCGAGTGTTTAATGGCGTCTCGCCACAATTCCCCCGTAAAGTCTGGAACCAAAAGTGTGGTCGGCTCGGAGTCAGCACCTAATTTAAGAGGTACGCGAAAATCCTGGCGAGCTAAATTCGTATCGGTACGGCCGATAAATTTCCCTTGAAATAAATGCTCACAAATGCTGTCAATGTATTCCAAGTTCTCGGGTAGGCCGGCTCGCTGAAGCATACCCCGCCCCGCTTTCAAAGAGCACCAGAGTCTCGCCACGTAGTTGCTCTTTCCGGTTTCGGGACCACCCACTAGAATTATCGATTTGTGCTTCATACGTCTCTGCCAAAGCTAAGAAATGACCTCTTCGGACGTTCGGATTGTAGATTCGGCCAGAAAGGAACGCGTTTAACAGACGTAGCAACGGAACTCTCGATTAACTCCGATAACCCGTAGCCTGGCTTAGTATCACCATCTGAAAAAGAAGCAATCGGGAAAAACTCAATATTAAACCCGTGCTTTTTTCCGCATTCTTCCATTTTGGAGTACGCATCCTCGGGAAAAGCACCAAGATCGTGCCAAGTCGCAACGAAGATGATCCGTGGTGGAGATGCCGGGAAAATTGCAGCAAGCCTTTCGATCAAGATAGTGACTCTGTATAAAGCTCCAGCACGCAGCTTCTCATCTAGGAATTCTCCACCATTGGCCATTAACCAAATCACATCCGCTGCACGTAGAAATTCAAATCTTTTGGCCTCTCCCATGGCCTGAAGGCTGCGAGTCCACTCACCTGGCAAGTCAGGAAATAAAAAATCAAATTTACCGCCATCAGACTCTCGCTTTAGCCGAAGATGAAGAAATCCAGCCAACCGGTCATCGGCTAAATTGGTATGAGAAGTCATCTGAGTAGGCGGATTTCCAGCATTCCACCGCCGTACCCCTCGTGATATTTCCTCGAATGCCATTAAAGTCTTACTGCCCAAGAACGAAAAACCATGAAGTAATCGATGGGCCAGTAATAGATAAAGGCTAGCAAGACACGCGGTCTTTCCTGCATTTGGAAAACCGACAATTCCAATTAGATTTACCTGACGATTTCTCATGAGCTCATCAGCGTCAGCCAAACCTAGAGTTCCGCTTCGAGGCAGCTTTGGCTTTTCCTCCGGCGATGGAAGAACAGCATCACCAAGAGAGCTGTCTGCGGACAAGCTCTCGTTGCCTGCCAAAACTCCTGGCGCGTCCCCCCGGTAGGCCCCAGAATCGCCGACTAGCGCCACCAATGGTTGGTGGCGATCTGGGCATTCATCCGGAGCATAGTCATTCATGCACTTCCCTGTTTGGGCAAATGTGCACTCGGGTGCTGCGCATATCTGGCTGGTCATAGACCACCATTCGTGTGCGCGTGAATATGGTGAATAGCCCCCTCCAGTAAGGCGCGTTGCCCCCACTCATAGGGGCTCAATTTAACGGCCGACAGTATGCCCTTGTCTTCCTCACCAACTATTGCAGCAAAAAGAGGGAAAACGGCCGGTGCCCCATCTAATATAGTCCCTAAACTTTTTGACCACTTCTGTCTGTGTTCTCCAGCTACTTCCAGTAGCTCAACTATTGATAGCGGCTCGCCTTCTTCCACATTTCTCAGGACAATGTTGCGATGTGCTTCTGCGGGCAATTTTCTCAACTTTGCTGCGGATTCCAGTCCCGCGGTAACGGCTCGCACAGTATTATTCAGTGACGCCATTGGCTCATCAAGAATTTCACTACGATCAGACATTAGCCACCATAAGAAATCTAATTCTTCACGATCAAGCGCGGCATTCTCTTGCATAGCGTTGACCATTGGCTCGACCGCACGAGAAAAGGCCTGATTCACCCTAGAACCAGCACTGGAATCTTGATTAATATTCACTGAACCGATCGGAGGTATGGGACGTCGCGTGCGCGACCGTTCTCCAGTTTCGAGAACACGGCTACGACTTGCACTCATTAAGTTCTGTCTGAGCTTTTCCAACTTCGGAACGCTCAACGACTGTTGCGCTCCGAGGGCTGACCACAACGCAGCAGCCAAAGCGTCAACGGTCTTCCACCCGTTATCCGACAAAGCCTCTTCGATCAGATCTTCTGCTGCGGCAGAGACCAACACGGTGATCTCCAACTCGCCGCTATTTTCCGATCGTACGAATGATTTGGCGTGTTCCCTAATGATGTTCTCTACTGCGATACCATAAACCGGAGGAAGCGCCTGATTCGCACCGATTGAAGTTGCGATTGCTGAAGCGCAGGTAATCACGTCTGTTCGACTCATTGCTTCCAGCCATCTCTTTATATCGGCGATAGCGCTAATTCTCTTTTCAACCCATTCGTCCGAGGTGGTGGTTTGGAAAATCAGCGCATACTCTGCAATGTTGCTCATCTCATCCCTTTTTTTGTCTCATCAATTCTGCTGTAATCGCCGCCCGTACGTTCTCGAATCCTTTTTCGACAATTGAGCTGTTGAACAGGTCACTTGCCGTGGCATGGTTAAGAGCTCCTTTAAATCCCGGAGGTAAAGTACCGATTTCATGGAAGACGTTTAGGCGAGCCTCTGCCCCTAGATCCCGGAAGAAATGCAAATGTAGATTTTGGCGCTCAGATATGTCCACCATCCTTGGAAGCACGGCAGTCATCTCTGGCAGACGAATCTCAACTTTTGCCACCTCTGATTTATCTCCTAAATCACCCAATGGAGCCTTCTGAGGCCTAGGCCCTGCACGGAAATTAGGAGAGCCAAGTGTCAATTTCTCCGCCCCACCAGCGTTCGAATCGAAACGTTTCAGTTCATTGTTCCAGACTCGTGTTTCTACCGCCAAAGTCAAAGCATCCTGTCCCTCATCCCAATCGAATTCGATGACGTTGTATGAATATGTATAGACGCTGTCTATCTGATCTGGTGTAGTAGCGCCGGCAGCGAGTGACACTAAATGAGTTCCCTCTTCGACTTCTTCACACTCCACTGACGCTAGGTGTTCGTGACCAGATATCAAAACGCGAGCGCGCCCGCGCAAGTAGCGTTTCATCTCTTCGGAGTCAGCGAGCCAACTAAGTGGGTGATGAGTTAAAACAATTAGCTCTTCGCCCGGCGTAGCCTTCATAACTCGCTGCCCCGCGCCCAGCAGCAATTTCCCTAGATCGTCCCTAGACGATTTCAAGCAGGTAAGTGCTGAATTAATCCGCACGAAGCGGATAGATCGTCCTTTTGCTAGTTCCACTAAACGTTCCGCCGTACTCACTCCTTCGCAATTCAGCGGGCAATGATATGCGTCAGCGAATTCTCGATAAGCCTCAAAACGATGATAGAGAACTTCGCGATCAACTTCTTCGGCCAGAAAACTGTTTAGCTTCGGTTCGCCACCTTCGCGGATGGAATTGAGCATTAGTTCGGTAGCACCGCGAAATCTGCTCCGGTCAACATCGTGATTTCCAGGGACCATTTGCAAATCGGAGGGTTCACACCCCACCTTCTCAGCAAGCCGGTCTAACCATTCGCCTGCCGCCTGGTACTCATGCTTCTGTCCCGCATAGGCAATATCACCGGTGACGATAATCCCGGAAGCTTTTCCCTTCACTGAACGGCGGACGACACTAGCAGCGTCGTCTATTAGACGGTCACGAGCATCTTTATTGATGATCAATTGCCCTGGCTCTTTCTCTTGCCCGAAATGGATATCAGACAGATGTACAAATACCGCCGCCAAGTTACCCCCCTTTTTATTTATTCTAAATAGCGCTCGCAGCCGTAACCCAGATGAAAGCCCCTTCCATCTATGCTAGCCCAAACTACTTTTGTCAGCGATTTGACAGTAAGTTAAGTATAGGTGCAAACAAAAAAATAAGCTCTACAGACAAATTTGAATCGACCGAGCATTCCCATAAAGAAACTTTTTCTATATTAGTTAGTGCTGCTAATGGCTTCCATTGGCTCGTTGCTCAAGGCCGTCTTTAATTGGCAGCCCGGATGCTCCTCCCGCCTTCACTAGCCAGATACACTGGCAAGACGAGGATTGACGTCCAAGCGTCTGCAAACGATTGAAGTACAACTCCACTGCCTGGCGTCGCAATAACCTCCCAAAATAAAGAAGCGCCAGCCTCTTTATAGGAGACCGACGCTTTGCTCGTGGATGTTGCTGCTCCTAGGCGTTCAACTACCATTCAATGCCTAGGTCTGCGCTAATACGTTATGCGAAGGGCATATCTATATCCTGTAATAAACTCAGAAAATCGCCGTTGATACGAATTCTTCATGAGAGGAGTATTGCCGAAAATATAGTTCCAGCTAGAGCTACACACATACTTATCGCTGCATATCGATTCAGATCATTTTGAACGATGACAGTCTGTGCAAACTGAAAGATCCGTCTACTTCGCTCACTAGCCTTACCTTCTGGCAGTCTGAAATTATGTGCATTTAGAGAGTAAACCCGAGCCCAACAAGAGACCGCGCAAGAAAACGCACATATCGCGATCATTGCCAGAAACATTGCCCAAGAGGCTCTGGTTTTACGAGCCTTTTCAGCTCCCGCCAAAGCCACGTCTTGCTCCTTCCCCTTAAGTTTGTATTTTTCCGGGAATTGAGCTTTGCAGTCTAAAGACGGTGCTGCGATTTTTCCTAGCAGTCTCAAGTTTTCTGCATTGGAGACAATATAGACGGCCTTTTCATCGAGCAAGACGACATACTTCTCAGCATGGTGAAGAATTCGACCTCGGATCACATCATCCGCCCCGAGAGAAATGGTTGCGGGAGCCGGCTCTTTACTTTCCGTCCGAATCTTTTCATCACAAAGATCGCTCAAGAACTGAGCTCGACCTTCTTGCCAAGCATTTGGCATCCACCACACTCTCATGACAAAAATGCAGATTAGTGTCAGTGCACAAATTACGCCGAATGCAAAAGATATCCTAATAGCCTCAGGATCGATGGAGAATCGACTGCGCTTTGGTAACGCTCTCTCCGCCTTTTTCAGGGAGCCTGGCAGTTCAATTCGAAACGAAAAGACGAGGAAGAGTACACAGTATCCGCCAGACATTATGATCAGCCCTAACCAGTTCCATTCGGGCACCGTGCCATATATAAGTATTTCCTGGAAGCTTCTGTTGATGAATGACTGGGGCAGACGCGCGGCTCCCCAATAGCCCGCCGTATAGCAATAACCAGCTGTCCATAGCAAGACCGTGGAGATCGTGACGAACATACCGAATAGCATTCCCCAATTCGGGACGAAAAACGCTCTCTCTTTGCCCTCTGTATTTCTTTCAGATGTTGCAGGAATTTTCTCTATCATTTTTTATTCGTTGCATAACTTCCGTAGCATCCCCAGTAGGCGGCACTCTCGACGAGCACCGACCATTGCGTAATTATTGCTCGACTAAATCCATAATAGGCAATGCACCACCAAAAAATCGACAGCCGGCGCCGACCGGCAATCAGCTTCCTGAGTAATCACAAAAGCAAGCCCGCAATTTAACCTCAGGGTAGGCAGCCGCTCGAAGACATTGTTTTTCTAGATTGGACTCTGGAGCCGCTGGAACGAAAGGACTGGGACGGTGTCTGGGACCGGGTCTGGCTTTGCTCTCTCCGAACCAAGCAGAGGCTGCGACTGTCGTCGACATGTTTCGATCAAAGGAGAGTGCAGCGCGACGAGAATTATCTTCTGAGGTCTAGCAAAACTACATCGAGAAGTGGTGTATGTTGATTTGCGCGCAGAATTGCTCCTCTCCATTTGACCCACCCTCCATTGCCTCCAGAAGGCTGCCACGCGGTCATAAGCCCCTTCATATCCCAGCTCCCTTAAGTCCAGGAACATCTGTTTCTGGGTTCGTCTCTGCTTGCGCGATTTGACTGCCTCAGCGCTGAGCCAGGCTGAAACTCGAGGCGCGAATTCATCCAGGGCGCTGGATGATTGCCTCGAGGGGTAGGATGGCTCGATGACTCCGGGTCGGATATAGCGACGAACCGTGTTTCGAGAGATGTCCAGCCGGCGGGAGATTTCCCGGATTGAGATGTGATCGCGGATGTACCAGCGTCGAATAATTCCAAGTAGGGCCACGTCTATCACTCCGTTCTCCCGTTCACTAACATGAGCAGGATTGTGGTCTAAACTTGGGGTAACTTAGGACGCAAATTTCCGGGGAAAGTGGGTCAGTTTTCGATACAACTCAGCAAAGTGTAAACAGCCAGGCGAGAAATATAGCCAGGGTTTACAAAATACTTCGTAAAACCTGCATTTCCCAAGCTTCTAGATATGTTACACGGATTAAAAATCTACTCATCCCCTTACGTTTACAGTCCTCCTACCTATATAGAACGATTGGATCTGGCGCATGGGGTTGTTCGCTCCTGATTACTTGATGCTGTCCACGCCGCGGTTGGCCAGCTGGTCGGCGCGCTCGTTGCCGGCGTGGCCGTTGTGGCCGCGCACCCAGCGCCATTCGACGGTGTGCTGCTGCTGCGCGGCGTCCAGCGCCTGCCACAGGTCGGCGTTCTTGACCGGCTCCTTGCTGGCGGTCTTCCAGCCGCGCGCCTTCCAGCCGTGGATCCACTCGCTGATGCCTTTTTGCACGTACTGGCTGTCGGTGTGGACGATGACGTCGCAGGGGCGCTTCAAGGCGTTCAGGGCCTGGATCACCGCCATCAGCTCCATGCGGTTGTTGGTGGTGTTGGGCTCGCCGCCGAAGATTTCCTTCTCCTGGCCGCCGGCCACCAGCAAAGCGCCCCAGCCGCCGCGGCCGGGATTGCCCTTGCAGGCGCCATCCGAAAAAATCTCTACTTTGTCCATGCTCATTTATCTCTTGCTCGATGCCGGAATCCGCCGGCTGCTGCCGGCATGGCCGGGGCCGCGATCATACCCGATCCGGCCGCGGCGGTTCATTTCGACTTGTGGATGCGGTTGGTGGCCGGCACGCCGCGCGGCGCCTTGACCTTCTGTTTGGACAGGGCCGGGCCGATCAGGCGCATGCCGGGCACGCGCTTGATCGCCTGCACGATGTAGACCGCGCCGAAGTACGGCCACCAGCGGTCGCCGGCCTTTTCCATGAAGCTGAAGCGGCCCAGCCATTGCTCGGTCTGGCAGGGCGGCGCGTAGCAGCCGAAGTGGCCGCGATTGACTTCCATGTTGAGCAGCTTGAGCCAGTCCTTCAAGCGCGGCAGGCGGATGAACTCGCCGTCGCGCGGCAGGAAATGCGCCCCGGTCAGGCGACCGGCGGCCTGGCGCATGCCCCACAGGCTGCTGGGATTGAAGCCGCAAATGATGACCTGCCCTTCCGGGATCAGCACGCGCTCGACCTCGCGCAGCACCTGGTGCGGCTCGGCGGCGAACTCCAGCACGTGCGGCAGGACCACCAGGTCCAGGCTTTGCGAGGCGAACGGCAGCTCGCAGAAATCGTGCGTGACCACCTGCGGGATCTCCAGCTCGGACTGGCTCTCGGCCGGCATCGCGTTGTCGGTCAGCCAGCGGTAGGGCATGCGGTTGGCGGCCAGCGCGTGGATCTGGGGCGAACCGATCTGCACGGCGTTGAAACCGAAGATGTCGGCCGTCAGCGCGTTGAGGTGGCGCTGCTCCCATGCCCGCAGGTAAGCGCCGGTCGGTGTCTGCAACCAGGCGGCGAGGTCTATAATTTCCGGAGTTTCAACCATCTATTCTTTCGTGCCCCATGACCGAACAGCCAGCCATGCCAGCCAACCCGGATCGAAAAACTTCACTGGACGTCGTGGCCGTGCCGGCCTTCAACGACAATTATCTCTGGCTGATTCACAACGGCCGCCATGCCGCCGTGGTCGACCCGGGCGACGCCGGACCGGTGCTGGCCGCATTGCAGGCCAAGGGCCTGACGCTGAGCGCTATTTTACTGACTCATCACCATGCTGACCATGTCGGCGGTGTGGTCGAGCTGGCCGGGCGCGCCAGAAGCGCGGAATTCCCCGCGATCCCGGTCTACGGCCCGGCGCGCGAACGCGACAGGATCGCCGGCATGACGGTCGCGCTTGGACAAGACGACAAGGTCAGCGTGCCGCAACTGGCGCTGGAGCTGGACGTGATCGAGGTGCCGGGGCATACCCTGGGCCATATCGCCTATCACGCGCCGGCCGCGGGGCTGCTCTTTTGCGGCGACACGCTGTTCGCCGGCGGCTGCGGGCGCATCTTCGAAGGCACGCCGTCGCAGATGCTGGCCTCGCTTGCCAGACTGGCAAGCCTGCCCGGCGCCACGCGCGTGTATTGCGCGCATGAGTACACCTTGTCGAACCTGAAGTTCGCCGCGGCCGTCGAGCCCGGCAATGCCGATCTTGTAGCCCGGATAAAGGCCGAACAGGCCAAGCGCGAGCGCGGCGAGCCCACCGTGCCCTCGACCATCGCCCTGGAGCGCGGCACCAACCCCTTCCTGCGCGCCGGCGAAACCGAAATCGTGAGATCGCTGCAAAACGCCGGCCGTTTGAAGGAGTTCGACGAAGTTGCCAGCTTCGCGGCGCTGCGCGAATGGAAAAATACCTACAAATAGCGCGAAGATCGCGCCGACTTAGGCGCAAAATCCAGCCAAATCAAGGACTTGGCTTTGTAACAGAGGCCAATTTTTACTTGACTGCGGAAAAGGGTCTTCCGTACACTCCCTGCATTCCCCATTTTGGAGCGGCGGCTTTTACGTATTTTTACTAGCCGCTTTTAAAGCTGTTTCTCGTAGCGATTCGTGCTCAGGGGAAATCCGCAGCTTCCGACCTTGCATTGCCGCCAATACTGCCGGGCGAGATGAAATCGTTTTCCGGCGGGAGGCTCCGAGCTTACTGCACAGCTCTGCGACGGAAGCGCCGACAGCAAACTTTAGCCTCTGGCACAGGATATCGCCCACATGCAGCGAACACTGAAGAATCTCGCTATTGCCGCCCTGTTTTGCGCTAGCACCCCGCTGCTCTCCCACGCCAACGACATCTCGATCTATCCCGCGCCCTTCAACGCGATCAATCCCGAACTGGCCGGCAACGCGCTGCCCGGGATGAATGACATCGACATCTGGACGCGCATCCGCAAGGGCTTCGGCATCCCCGACCTCGACAATGCGCTGGTGGAAAGCCAGACCCAGTGGTACAGCTCCCGTCCCGACTACATCCAGCGCACCACGGCGCGCGCTTCGCGTTACCTGTTCCACGTCGTGCAGGAACTGGAAAAGCGCGGCATGCCGACCGAACTGGCGCTGCTGCCCTTCATCGAGTCCGCCTTCAATCCGGAAGCGCTGTCGACCGCCAAGGCGGCCGGCATGTGGCAGTTCATCCCCTCCACCGGGCGTGACTACAACCTGAAGCAGAACATGTTCACCGACGAGCGCCGCGACGTGCTGGCCTCGACCGATGCGGCGCTGACCTACCTGCAGAAGCTCTACGGCATGTTCGGCGACTGGCAGCTGGCGCTGGCGGCCTACAACTGGGGCGAAGGCTCGGTGCAGCGCGCGGTGAACCGCAACCTGGCAGCCGGCCTGCCGATCGACTTCAACACGCTGTCGGCGCAGATGCCCAACGAGACGCGCAACTACGTGCCCAAGCTGCAGGCGGTGAAGAACATCATCGCCAGCCCGGCCTCGTTCGACATCGCGCTGCCCAAGGTCGACAACCAGCCCTACTTCGTCACCATCGGCAAGACCCGCAACATCGACGTGAAGGTGGCCGCGCAGCTGGCCGAACTGTCGCTGGATGAATTCAAGGCGCTCAACCCGCAGTTCAACCGCCCGGTGATCATCGGCGGCGAGGACACCAAGATCCTGCTGCCCGAATCGAACGCCGAGAAGTTCAAGACCAACATGACCAAGTGGACCCAGGCCTTCTCGACCTGGACCGCGCACACCGTCTCCAGCGCCCGTGAGCGTATCGAGACCATCGCCAGCAAGTTCGGCACCACGCCTGAAGTGATCCGCAGCGTCAACCAGATCCCGCCGCGCATGGTGCTCAAGGCCGGCTCCACCATCCTGGTGCCCAAGACCGAAGAAACCGCGTCGCTGGACACCGACCTCACGCCCGAAATCGCCGACAACGCCCGCCTGGCCATCGCGCCGGACGTGCCTGAGACGCGCCGCATCTTCGTGAAGGCCGGCAAGCGCGACACCCTGGCCGGCATCGCCGGACGCTACCGCGTGAGCGTGGCCCAGATCAAGGAATGGAACGGCTTGAAGCGCGACACCCTGGCCGCCGGCCAGAGCCTGCAGCTGAACGTGCCCAACGTCGCCCATGCGGCGCCGACCCGCGTGGCCGCCGTGCGCCACGCCGCGCCGGTACGCCGCCAGGTGGCCGCCGCCCGTGCGCCGGTGCGCAAGGCCGCGCCCGCCCCGGCGCGCAAGGTCGCCGCCGGCAAGCCGATCACGCTGGCCTCGGGCAGCGGCGCGCGCAAGCAATAAGACAAGCCGTACGGGAGCCGCTCCCGCGCAGGAAATCCGGAGGAACCGGAGGAGACCAGAGCAGCTCGACTGCCACAAAAAAAGCACTGCCAGTACTGCAATACCTCACAACAAGAAAGAAAAAAGCCCCGCGCATGCGGGGCTTTTTCATTGGCGCGCAAAGCGCTGCTCAGGCCGCGCCTGCCCCGTCGCCCGCATCGGGCGCATCGGCGGCATAGGACGCCGCCGCCAGCAGGCGCTGGGTGTAGGTATGCTGGGGCCGCTGCATGACTTCCTCCGTGAGGCCGCCCTCCACGACCTTGCCATCCTTCATCACCAGCACCTGGTGCGCCATGGCGCGCACCACCGCCAGGTCGTGCGTGATGAACAGATAGGCCAGGCCGTGACGGCGCTGCAGCTCGGAGAGCAGCTGCAGCACCTGCTGCTGCACGGTGACGTCCAGCGCCGAGGTCGGCTCGTCCAGCAACAGCAACTCGGGCTGCAGCACCAGCGCGCGGGCGATGGCGATGCGCTGGCGCTGGCCGCCGGAGAACTCGTGCGGATAGCGCGTCAGCACCGAATCGGGCAGGCCGACTTCGGCCAGCGCGTCGGCGATGGTGCGGCGCTGCTGCTCTGCGCTCAGTTCCGGATGATGCAAGGCCAGGCCTTCGCCGACGATCTGCTCCACGGTGCGCCGCGGCGACAGCGAGGCGAACGGATCCTGGAACACCACCTGCATGCGCGAACGCATGGGCCGCAGGTCGCGACTGCTGCGCTCGGCGATGGAGGCGCCGTCGAAACGGATCGCGCCCGTCACCCGGGAGCCGGACAGGCGCAGCAGCGCCATGCCCAGCGTCGACTTCCCGGAGCCGGACTCGCCGACGATGCCCAGGGTCTCGCCGCGCCGCAGCTGCAAATCGACGCCGTCGACCGCCTGGAACAGGCGCTTCTTGAACCAGCCCTGCTTGATCTGGTAGGTGCAGCGCAGTTGCTCGGCCTGCAGCACCGTCGGCGCATCCGCGGCGACCTCGGCCACGGTGCGCTGCGGGCGGCTTTGCAGCAGCTTCCTGGTGTAGGGCTCCTGCGGATTGGCGAACAGCTCCGCGGTGGAGGCGGTCTCGACCAGCCGGCCCTTCTCCATCACGCCGACGCGGTCGGCGAAATGGCGCACCAGGTTCAGGTCGTGCGAGATGATCAGCACCGCCATGTTCTCGTCGCGCTGCAGCTGGTTCAGCAGCTCCAGGATCTGCACCTGGATGGTCACGTCCAGCGCCGTGGTGGGCTCGTCGGCGATCAGCAGCCTGGGCTTGCAGGCCAGCGCCATGGCGATCATGGCGCGCTGGCGCTGGCCGCCGGAGAGCTCGTGCGGATACGCCAGCGCGCGCCGCGCGGGCTCGGGAATGCCGGTCTTCTCCAGCAGCGCCACGGTGCGCAGCGCCGCCTCCCTGGCGTTGATGCCTTCGTGGCGCATCAGCACCTCGGCGATCTGGTTGCCGATGGTAAACAGCGGGTTCAGCGCCGTCATCGGCTCCTGGAAGATCATCGCCACGTCGTTGCCGCGCACCTGCTGCATCTGGCGCTCGGACTTCTGCAGGATGTCCTCGCCGTTGAACAGGATGCGGCCGCCGTAGCGGGCATCCTGGTTCAGCCTCAGCACCGCCAGCGAACTGACCGACTTGCCGGAACCGGACTCGCCCACCAGCGCGAACTTCTCGCCGGGCGCGATGGAAAAGCTGATGTCGTCGACCACCACGGCGTCGCCGAAGCGGATCGCCAGGTTCTGTACCTCAAGCAAGGGCGCGCTCATGCCTTCCTCCGCACGTCCAGGGCATTGCGCAGGGCATTGCCGATATTGGTCAGCAGCAGTAGCGTCACGGTCAGCACCACGAAGGTCGACAACGCGATCCACCATGCGTCGAGGTTGTTCTTGCCCTGCGCCAGCAGCTCGCCCAGGCTGGGCGTGGACGGCGGCACGCCCAGGCCGAGGAAGTCGAGGCTGGTCAGCGCCAGGATCGCCGCGCTCATGCGAAACGGCAGGAAGGTCACCACCGTGGTCATGCTGTTGGGCAGGATGTGGCGCCAGATGATCAGCCGGTTCGGCAAGCCCAGCGCGCGCGCTGCCTGCACGTATTCAAGATTGCGGTTGCGCAGGAAGTCCGCGCGCACGTAGTCCGACAGGCTCATCCAGCCGAACAGTGACAGCAATACCAGCAGCAGGCCCAGGCTGGGCTGGAAGATCGAGGAGAAGATGATCAGCAGGTACAGCTCCGGCATCGAGCCCCAGATTTCCAGCAGGCGCTGGGTGATCAGGTCGGTGCGGCCGGCGAAGTAGCCCTGCACGGCGCCGGCGGCGATGCCCAGCACCACGCCGATGGCCGTCAGCGCCAGGCCGAACAGCACCGAGACGCGGAAACCGTACAGCAGGCGCGCGAACACGTCGCGCCCGCGGTCGTCGGTGCCCAGCCAGTTGTCGGCCGAGGGCGCGGCCGGATTGGGCTCCCTGGCGAAGTAGTTCAGCGTGTTGTAGCCGTAGCGGTTCAGCGGATAGACGACCCAGTTGCCGTCCTTCTTGAACTGGTCCTGGATGAAGGGATCGAGGTAGTCGGCCGGGGAATCGAAATCGCCGCCGAAGCTCTTGTCGGAATAGTCGCGCAGCATCGGGAAGATCAGCTCGCCCTTGTAGCTGGCCACCAGCGGCTTGTCGTTGGAGACCAGCTCGGCGCCCATGCTCAGCACGAACAGGATGACGAAGAGCACCAGGCTCCAGTAACCGTTGCGCTCGGCGCGAAAGCGCAGCCAGATGCGGCGGCCGGGTGACACTGAAGGTGACGGCGAAGGCGCCGCAGGTGCGGCCGGCGCGGCGGAGGTTGGCAGGGAGCTCATTTGGCCAGGCTTTCGAATTGGACGCGCGGATCGGCCCAGACATAGCAAAGATCGCCCAGCAGCTTGACCACCAGGCCGATCAGCGTGAAGAGGTACAGCGTGCCCATCACCACCGGATAGTCGCGGCGGATCGCCGACTCATAGGCCAGCAGGCCCATGCCATCCAGCGAGAACAAGGTCTCGATCAGCAGGCTGCCGGCGAAGAAGGACGCGATGAAGGCCGCCGGAAAACCCGTCACCAGCGGAATGAGCGCGTTGCGGAATACGTGCTTGTACAGCACCTTGCGCTCCGACAGGCCCTTGGCGCGCGCGGTCAGCACGTACTGCTTGCGGATTTCCTCGAGGAAGGTGTTGCGGGTCAGCATGGTGATCACCGCGAAGGAACCGATCACCGACGCCGCCACCGGCAGCGTGATGTGCCACAGGTAATCGGTGACCTTGCCCAGCAGCGACAGGTTCTCCCAGTTGTCGGAAGTCAGCCCGCGCAGCGGGAACCATTGCAGGAAACTGCCGCCGGCGAACACCACCAGCAGAAACACGCCCAGCACGAAGCCCGGGATCGAATAGCCCACCAGCACCAGCGCGGAAGTGAAGCCGTCGAAGCGCGTCCCCTCGCGCACCGCCTTGGCGATGCCCAGCGGGATCGATATCAGGTAACTCAGGAAGAAGGTCCACAGCCCGATGCTGATCGACACCGGCAGCTTGGACTTGACCAGCGTCCAGACATCGCCATGGTGGTAAAAGCTCTTGCCCAGGTCGAAGGTGAGGAAACCCTTGACCATGCCCCAGAAGCGTTCGGCCGGCGGCTTGTCGAAGCCGTAGAGCTTCTTGATCTCTTCGATGCGCTGCTCATCGATGCCCTGGCGGCCGCGATAGGCGGAAGCGCCGGTGGCGGCGCCGCCGCCGGAGGCTTCACCGCCGCCGCCGCGCCCCTTCATCTCCAGCATGGCCTGCTCCACCGGCCCGCCGGGCACGAACTGGATCACCGCGAAGGTAATGGCGATCACGCCGAACAGGGTGGGCACCATCAGCAGCACCCGCTTCAGTATGTAAGACCAGATATTCATGCCAGCGGCCATCCTCGTTCAAACCCGGCGCAGCCGGAAGTTGCCTTGCGAGCCATGTTCAGCGTCCTTTCTCTTCCCACCAGGTGGCGATCACGTAGGGATCGGCCTGGTAGTACAGCGGCGCCACCGCGGGAATGCCGAAGCGGTTCTGGTAGGCGATGCGGTGGGTCGACGAATACCAGTGCGGCACCACGATGTACTTGTGCAGCAGCACGCGGTCCAGCGCGCGCGCCGCCGCCGTCAGCTTGACGCGGGTGTCGGCGGCCACCACCGCCAGCACCAGCTGGTCCACCACCGGGTCCTTCAGGCCCCAGACGTTGTTGGAGCCCTTCTCGTCGGCCGCCTTGGAGCCGAACATGTCGAACAGCTCGTTGCCCGGGCTGCTGGTGTCGGGGAAGCGGATGCTGGTCATGTCGAAGTCGAAGTCTTCCATGCGCTTGGCCACCAGCGCGAAGTCGGCGCTGCGCTGGACCACGTCGATGCCCAGCGTGCGCAGGTTGCGCGCGAACACGCTGATGACGCGCGACATCGAGCTCTGGTCGTCCAGGATCTCGAAGGACAGCGCCACGCCCTGGGCGTTGCGCACCGCGCCGTCGCGGTAGACCCAGCCGGCCTCGGCCAGCAGTTCGCGCGCCTTCCTCAGGTTGGCGCGCAGCGAACCGGGCGGATTGGTATTGGGCTGCACCGGCGCCGGACCGAACACGGCCGCATCGACCTTGCCGCCCTTGGCCTGGATCGAGCGCAGCAGCGCCAGCTCGTCGCCCTCGGGCACGCCGGTGGCGGCCAGCTGGCTGTTGTTGAAGTAGGAATAGATGCGCGTGTACTGGTTGTAGAACAGCTGGCGGTTCATCCATTCATAGTCCAGCGCCAGCCCGATCGCCTGGCGCACGCGCGGGTCCTTGAACTGGTCGCGCCGCAGGTTCATCACGAAACCCTGCATGCCGGCGCCGTTGGAGTGCTTGAACTCCTTCTTGATGATGCGGCCGTCGCGGAACTGCGGGCCGGTGTAGCTGCGCGCCCAGTTCTTGGCGCTGTATTCCACCACCACGTCGAACTCGCCGGCCTTGAAGGCCTCCAGCCGCGCCAGGTCGTCCTTGTAGAAGCGGTAGACGATGCGCTCGAAGTTGAACATGCCGCGCCGCGTCGGCGCGTCCTTGCCCCAGTAGTCCGGGTTGCGCTTGTAGGTGATGCTGCGGCCGGTGTCGTAGCTGTCGATCACGTAGGGGCCGGTGGTGACGGGCGGGGTCAGCTGGATCTGGTCGAACGGCGTGCCCTGCGCCCACTTTTTGGAGAACACCGGCACGCTGCCCACGATCAGCGGCAGCTCATGGTTCTGGCTGGCGAAGTCGAAGCGCACGGTGGCGGCGTCGACCACCACGCAGCCCTTGACGTCGGCGAATACCGAGCGGAACTGCGGCGCGCCCTTGGCCATGATGGTGTCGAAGGAATACTTCACATCCTCGGCGGTGACCTTGTCGCCGTTGTTGAAGCGCGCCTTGGGGTTGATGTGGAAGGTCATCGACATGCGGTCCGGCGCCAGCTTCATGTCGTCGGCCAGCAGGCCGTAGACGGTGGCCACCTCATCCGAGGACGACACCGCCAGGGTCTCGAACATCAGCGCGTCGATGCCGGCGGCCGAGACGCCCTTCATCGACAGCGGATTGAACTTGTCGAAGCTGGTACGGCGATCCGGGTTGGCGAGGTAAAGCGTGCCGCGCTTGGGCGCGTCCGGATTGACGTAGTCGAAATGGGTGAAACCGGCGGGATATTTGGGCGTGTCGTACAGCGAGAAGGCATGCTCCGCGCTGGCGGGACTGCTGTGGACCAGGGCTGCGGCCAGCAGGCAGGAAATGAGGGTTTTGACCATGCGGTGGTTGTCTGCGCTCTTGTTGGCTTGATGTCGTTCCGGTGGAAGCTTCCTGTCAGGCAAGTCCCGTGCCCGGCAAGGAAGAAACGTATTTTGTTCGGGGCATTGTAAATAGATGGCCGATTACAGGGAAGCAATTAAAACAGCCATGCAAACAAGCAAAACGCATGGCCGGCCCTGGCAGTTCCGAGGCCAACCGATGCGGCAAGTTCCGGCCCGGCCGGGCGCAGAGGTTGCCCCGCCCGGCGCTAGCCCCTACAATCTGGGCCTGTTCCAGCCCGGCGCCGGCGCAAGGACGATCGAAACGATCGCCCGATGCGCGTCGCCGCTACCCACACGGAGTCATCATGGCATTTCTGCAAGGCAAAAAAATTCTGATCACCGGCTTGCTGTCCAACCGTTCCATCGCTTACGGCATCGCCGAAGCGTGCAAGCGCGAAGGCGCCGAACTGGCCTTCACCTATGTCGGCGAGCGCTTCAAGGACCGCATCACCAAGTTCGCGGAAGAGTTCGACAGCAAGCTGATCTTCGACTGCGACGTGTCCAGCGACGAGCAGATCAATGCCTTGTTCGCCGACCTCGGCAAGTCCTGGAGCCAGCTGGACGGCCTGGTGCACGCCATCGGCTTCGCCCCCAGCGAGGCGATTGCCGGCGACTTCCTGGAAGGCTTCTCGCGCGAAGGCTTCAAGATCGCCCACGACATCTCGGCCTACAGCTTCCCGGCCATGGCCAAGGCCGCCGTGCCGCTGCTGTCGCCCAACGCCGCCCTGCTGACCCTGACCTACCTGGGCTCGGAGCGCGTGGTCCCCAATTACAACACCATGGGCCTGGCCAAGGCCTCGCTGGAAGCCTCGGTGCGCTACCTGGCCGAAGCGCTGGGCCCCAAGGGCGTGCGCGTGAACGGCGTCTCGGCCGGCCCGATCAAGACCCTGGCCGCCAGCGGCATCAAGGGCTTCGGCAAGATCCTGGGCGCCGTGGCCGCGACCGCTCCGCTGCGCCGCAACGTGACCATCGAAGACGTCGGCAATGCGTCGGCCTTCCTGCTGTCGGACCTGGCCTCGGGCATCACCGGTGAAATCACCTATGTCGACGGCGGCTTCTCCCGCGTGGTCGGCGGCATTGCCGAGTAATACGGGACTTCGGCGGCTCCCTGCTGAGCCGCCGAAGCGCAAATAAGCCACAGATTGACGATTTGGCATGATGCCAAACTCGATGTTTTACTGTATGATTCGGCTTGTGCGTCGCAATAAGCGATGCGCGAGCGAATCCGGCATGAAAACGTACTCATCTGAATACATTTGCGCCGAGATCGCCCAAGCAGCTTCGCAAGCCTTACCTGTCAGCAAGACAAGTTTTCAGTAAAAGCCCCCCGCCTCTGGCATCGTTCGATGATGCCGTCCCGGCGCAAAGCTTTTGTGCCGAAATTTCTTTGTATTTTTTCATAGTCATTTCGTCGGTTGGCGTTGCTTTTTTTCGTTCAGGCCTCTGATGCCCGGCGCGCTCGCGTGCGCCTGTCGCATGGTGCCTGACGTTCACATTCACGAAAGAGATTATGACTTTTGAAGCACTCGGCCTGAACCCTTCGATCATCAAAGCACTGACCGAAGCAGGCTACACCACCCCGACCCCGGTCCAGGAAAAGGCCATCCCCGCCGCCATCGGCGGCCAGGATCTGCTGGTTTCCTCGCAGACCGGTTCGGGCAAGACCGCTGCTTTCATGCTGCCCTCGCTGCACAAGCTGGCCGACCTGCCGCAATCGGCGCCGGCAGCCGGCGCGGGCAACCGTACCCCCAACCAGGAACGCCAGGCCAGCCGCGCCCGCGGCGAACGTCCCCGCTTCACCCCGGCGCAGCCGAAGATGCTGGTGCTGACCCCGACCCGCGAACTGGCCCTGCAAGTGACCACCGCCACCGACAAGTACGGTTCGTACATGCGCCGCGTGCGCGTGGTGTCCATCCTGGGCGGCATGCCTTACCCGAAGCAGATGCAACTGCTGTCGAAGAACCCTGAAATCCTGGTCGCGACCCCGGGTCGCCTGATCGACCACATGGAATCGGGCAAGATCGATTTCTCGCAGCTGCAGATCCTGGTGCTGGACGAAGCCGACCGCATGCTGGACATGGGCTTCATCGACGACATCGAAAAGATCGTCGCCGCCACCCCGGCCACGCGCCAGACCATGCTGTTCTCGGCCACGCTGGACGGCGTCGTCGGCAACATGGCCAAGCGCATCACCAACAACCCGCTGACCATCCAGATCGCCAGCTCGTCGACCCGCCATGAAAACATCATGCAGCGCGTGCACTTCGTCGACGACCTGTCGCACAAGAACCGCCTGCTGGACCACCTGCTGCGCGATACCAGCATCGACCAGGCCGTGATCTTCACCGCCACCAAGCGCGACGCCGACACCATCGCCGACCGCCTGAACATCGCCGGCTTCGCCGCCGCCGCTCTGCACGGCGACATGCACCAGGGCGCGCGCAACCGCACCCTCAACAGCCTGCGCCGCGGCCAGGTCCGCATGCTGGTGGCCACCGACGTCGCCGCGCGCGGCATCGACGTGCCGGGCATCACCCACGTGTTCAACTACGACCTGCCCAAGTTCGCCGAAGACTACGTGCACCGTATCGGCCGTACCGGTCGTGCCGGCCGCAAGGGCGTGGCGATCTCGCTGGTGAACCACTCCGAAGGCATGCACGTCAAGCGCATCGAGCGCTTCACCAAGCAAAGCATCCCGGTCGACGTGGTCGAAGGCTACGAACCGAAGAAGGCGGCCGCACCGCGCGGCCCGCGCAAGCCCAACAACTGGCGTCCGGGCGACGGCCGCAGCAATCACGGCGGCAACAACCAGCGCTTCGGCAACCGCGAAGGCGGCGGTGGTTTCGGCAATCGTGAAGGCGCTCCGCGCGAAGGCGGTTTCGGTCATCGCGAAGGCGGTGGCGGTTTCGGCAACCGTGAAGGCGGCCAGCGCGAAGGCGGCTACGGCAACCGCGACAACCGCAGCTTCGGCGGCAAGCCGGCCGGCAACGGCCCGCGTCGCGAAGGCGGCGGTGGCGGCGGCTACAAGGGCAACGGCGGCGGTTTCCGCTCCGACGGCCCGCGCCGCTCCTACGGCGACCGCTGATCTGCGTATCGCCCCGGCCTTAAAAAGAAAAAGCCGCTTCATCTGAAGCGGCTTTTTTCATGGGCGTTCCGTTTTACGGTTTCAGCCGGCGCACTTGGCACCCTGCCCCGCCTGCAGCGCCTTCACATTGTTGGCGATGGCGTCGGCCGCGCCCGAGACCGCCTTCTGCATGGCCAGCACCACATCGCCGACGGCGCCGCCGGCCACCGGCTCGACCACCGTCATGCGGCAGACCGTGCTCCTGCGGTCATCCGAACGCGTCACCGTCCAGCCGAAGCTGGCCTGCACCTGCCCGCCGCGCACGGCGTCCAGATCGCGCAATTCGACGGCGATGCGATAGCTGACCTGGTCGGCCGGGCGGCCGCTGCGCGAGATGTCGATTGCACCCAGGCGGCTGGCCACGCCGGCGGCCAGCGCATCGCGCAGCTCGCTGTTGAAGGGCGAGGACCAACGCTCCTGCTCCAGCACGTCGACGCGGGTGGCGTCGCTGCGCACCACCAGCTGCGGACGCGCCAGCCGGTCCGGCACGGCCACCGGCATCACCTCGATGAAAGTCTGCGGCCCCTGCGCGGGGATCGCGCCGTTTGTCGAGGCCGACGCCGGCGCCGACAGCGTATAGAACTGCGCCGGCGGCGAACTGCCGCAGGCGGCCAGCAGGGCCGCCGCCAGCGCGGCGGCGGCCAGGGACTTCAGGGAGTTGTTCTTGTGGTTTGGCATCATGGCTCCTGTTTGCCGCGGATCAGCGATTCCGGGTGCTGCTGCAGGTAGTCGGTCAATACCCGGATCGACGCCGCCGCGCGCGACAGTTCCTGCATGGTCTGGCGGATATCCTGCTGCAGCGGCGCGTCGTCGGACAGCGTGCGTTCGGCCGCGTTCAGGGTCTTGCGCGCGTCCTTCATGGCGGCGGTCATTTCCGGCGCGATGTCGTTGTTGATGCGCGCGGCGGTCTGCTCGGCCGTGGTCAGCGTCTTGTTCAGGGTCTTGACGGTGGTCTGCAGGTCGCGCCCGATCTCGTCGAACGGCACCTTGGACAGCTTGGCGGCGATGTCGGAGATCTGCGTCTGGATCTCGTCCAGGCTGCCCTGGATGGTAGGCAGCTCGACCGGCACCTTGCTGGCGTCGATCTGGACCGGCTTGGCCTTGGGGAAGAAGTCGATCGCCACATACAGCTGGCCGGTCAGCAGGTTGCCGTTGCGCAGCTGCGCGCGCAGGCCGCGCTTGACCAGGAACTTCAGGCGCTCGGTATGGGAGTAGCGGGTGTCGGTCACGTCCTGGTTGAAGCGGCGGCCCAGGCGGTCCGGATAAATCTGCACCAGCACCGGCATGCGGAACTCGCCCTTGGCCCGGTCGTATTCGATGCCCACGCTCTTGACCTCGCCCAGCACCACGCCGCGGAAGTCGACCGAGGCGCCCGGCTGCAGGCCGCGCAGCGACTGGTCGAAGTACAGCAGCACGGTCTGCGGCGCGCCGTCCGGATCCTTCATCGCGGTCGTCTCGTCGTCGGCCAGCTGATACTCCGAGCCCTCCTTGGCCGGCGGGCTCTTCTCGTCTTCATTGCGGTCGCGGAAGGCGATGCCGCCCAGCACCACGGTGGAGAGCGCCTGGGTATGCAGCTTGAAGCCGCTGGCGTTGAGCTCCATGTCGAAGCCGCTGGCGTGCCAGAAGCGCGAATTGAGCGTGATGAACTTGTCGTAGGGCGCGTTGATGAAGATGCGCAGCGTCACGCCTTTGCCGTCGGCGTCGAGGTCATAGGCCATCACCTGGCCGACCTTGATGCGGCGGTAGAACACCGGCGTGCCGATGTCCAGCGAACCGAGGTCGTCGGTATGCAGCACGAACTGGCGCCCGGAGGCGTCGCGCGTGACGATGGGCGGCTGCTCCAGGCCGACGAAGTCCTTCTTGGTCTCGCCGGAAGCGCCGGCGTCGGCGCCGATATAGGCGCCCGAAAGCAGCGTGCCCAGCCCCGAGATGCCGGAGGCGGCGATGCGCGGGCGCACCACCCAGTAGCGCGTGTCCTCGGCGTCGAAGCCGGAGGCCTCCTTGGTCAGCTGGATCGACACCAGCACGTGGGAGCGATCCTCCGACAGCTTGATCGACTGCACCTGGCCGATGTCCACATCCTTGTACTTGACCTTGGTCTTGCCGGCTTCCAGCCCTTCGGCCGAGATGAAGCTCACCGTCACCACCGGGCCGCGGTCGACCAGGATCTTGGCCACCAGCGTCAGGCCGACGATGGCCGCGATGATGGGGATCAGCCAGACCAGCGAAGGCAGCCAGTTGCGCCTGCGCTCGCGCCTGGGCTGCAGCAGCGCCGGTTTTTCGTCGTGCGGATCAGTCATTGCGTTCCTTCATGTTTTCGATTTCTTTTAACTCGAGGTCATTGACGTCGGCCGTCTGCTCGGCCTGCCGCTGGCGGTCTTCCTCATCCCAGATCAGGCGGGGGTCGAAGGCCAGCGAAGCCAGCATGGTCAGCACCACCACCGCGCCGAAGGCGGCAATGCCGATGCCGGCATGCACGTCGGCGAAGCCGTGGATCTTGACCAGCCCGGTCAGCACCGAGACCACGAACACATCCAGCATCGACCAGCGGCCGATGGTTTCGATCACGCGGTACATCTTGGCGCGCTGCAGGCGCTGCCAGCTGCTGCGGCGGCGCGCCGACAGCACCAGGATGATCAGCGCCGCCAGCTTGAACAGCGGCACCAGGAAGCTGGCCACGAACACCACCAGCGCCAGCCCCCATTCGCCCGAGGTCCAGAAGTAGATCACGCCGGAGAGGATGGTGTCGCGCTGCTCGTCGAACAGCGTGCGCGTGACCATCACCGGCATCAGGTTGGCCGGGATGTACATGATGCAGGCCGCGATCAGCAGCGCCCAGGTGCGGTTCAGGCTGTCGATCTTGCGCACGTGCAGCGGCGCGTCGCACACGCCGCAGCGGTCGCCCTGGCGCGCGCCCTGCCACACCGTGCCGCAGTGATGGCAGCCGATGACGTCGATGTCGGCGGCGTTGGTCACTTGCGCCTGCGCCTGTACCGCATCCGCGGCCGGCGCGACGGCTGGTCCGGCGGCGCCGGAAGATGCCGCGCGGCTCATGGCGCGTGCTCCCCGATCGTCTCGCGCAGCGCCTGCTTCTGTTCGCAGATGTGCCAGATATAGCGCGGATTGAACGAGACCACCGCGGTCAGCAGCACGGTCAGCGCGCCGAAGGACCACAGCGCCGGGCCGGGAATCACCTCGGCCATGTTGGAGAGCTTGATCAGCGCCACCAGCACGCCCAGCATGAACACCTCGATCATGCCCCAGGGCCGCGCGGCCTGCATCAGGCGCAGCAGCAGCACGAAGCCGGGCGGGCGTTCCAGGCGCGAAGACGGCAGCAGCAGGTAGAACAGCACCAGCATCTGGATCAGCGGGAACAGCAAGGTGGTGGCCATGACCAGCAACGCCACCTCCGACATGCCGTCGCGTGCGAGCGCCATCACCGCGCCGATCAGCGTGGTGTCGTTGGACAGGCCCTGCAGCTCGATGGTGACGATGGGGAAAGCGTTGGCAATCACGAACAGCACCAGCGCGCCCACCGTCAGCGGCAGCAGCCGCTCCAGCCGCTTGCCGGTGTCGCGGTCGAGTTCGGCCTCGCAGCGCGGGCAGCGCGCGATTTCACACGGCCCCAGGCGGGGGCGGTGATATACGGCGTCGCACTCTTCGCAAACGATGAGGTCCGGGCGTTTCTGCATGGATGAGTCGTTCTGCTTTCTGGCTATTGTTATCGGAGAGTCGTGGCGCGCCCGCAGGCACCCAGGCGCCCCATTTTGAGCCAAATCGGCCCGGGGCGTTCAATGGTTGCAATCATTTGCGTTTTGCAAACATCGTTTTTAATGACCCGTCGGTAAATTACTCGACGATTCTAACAACAAATATATTGCGACCCGGCACGCATTTGCGCTTGTAAAGAAGATAGCCCTTGACAAGCTTGCAGGCAATCTTCTAAAGTCGCCGAATGACTTCCGCAGCAAAAATCTCCCTACGACTGAACAGCGCCGGCGCCCTGCTAGCGTTGCTACCAGTGTCGCTACTACTAGCCTCGCGCTAATCCTGCTGTTCCTGCCGAAGTTCGCTGAGTCCACGCGCACCGGCACACAAAATCAATCCGCAGTACCCTGGCAGTACCAATCCGCAGCGCCGCGTCATCTGAACGCCGCCGCACAGACAAGCGAAGCGATCATGCATTCGAAGCCGGTCACAACCCGCACGCAGCACGCCCACCCAGGGGAACGCGCCCGCTCGCGCACGGAGATTCTGCTTCTGGCTCTATGACGGGTTGCCTGGCCATGCGTGAGTGGCAGCCAGGCAACCCGATCCGCCACATCTGACACCGTTTTCCAGTATTTCCGAATCCAGAGACTAAGAGGTCCATCATGATGTTAAGCAATCCTTCCGCCAAATACCGCGCCTTCCCCGCCATCGACCTGCCTGACCGCACCTGGCCGTCCAAGGTCATCGACACCCCGCCGATCTGGATGAGCACCGACCTGCGCGACGGCAACCAGGCCCTGATCGAACCGATGAACGCCGAGCGCAAGCTGCGCTTCTTCGAACTGCTGCTGAAGACCGGCCTGAAAGAGATCGAAGTCGGCTTCCCCTCCGCCTCGCAGACCGACTTCGACTTCGTGCGCAAGCTGATCACCGAGAACCGCATCCCCGACGACGTCACCATCATCGTGCTGACCCAGTCGCGCGAAGAGCTGATCCGCCGCACCGTCGAATCGCTGGAAGGCGCCAAGCAGGCCATCGTCCACCTGTACAACTCGGTGGCGCCGGCCTTCCGCAAGATCGTCTTCAACATGTCACGCGACGAGATCAAGAACATCGCCGTCACCGGCACCAGGCTGGTCAAGGAACTGACCGACGCGCGCCCGGGCACCGACTGGCGCTTCGAGTACTCGCCGGAATCCTTCAGCACCACCGAGCTGGACTTCTCCAAGGACATTTGCGACGCCGTCTGCGAAACCTGGGGCGCCACGCCCGAGCGCAAGATCATCCTGAACCTGCCCTCCACCGTCGAGTGCAGCACCCCCAACGTCTACGCCGACCAGATCGAATGGATGTGTCGCAACCTGAAGCATCGCGACTCCGCCATCATCTCGGTGCACCCGCACAATGACCGCGGCACCGCGATCGCTTCGGCCGAGCTGGCCGTGATGGCCGGCGCCGACCGCGTCGAAGGCTGCCTGTTCGGCAACGGCGAGCGCACCGGCAACGTCGACCTGGTCACGCTGGCGCTGAACCTGTACACCCAGGGCGTGAACCCGGGCCTGGACTTCTCCGACATCGACGTGGTGCGCCAGGTGGTCGAAGAATGCAACCAGATCCCGGTCCACCCGCGCCACCCGTACGTCGGCGACCTGGTCTTCACCGCCTTCTCCGGCTCGCACCAGGATGCGATCAAGAAGGGCTTCGCCAAGCAGCAGGCCGACGCCATCTGGGAAGTGCCCTACCTGCCGATCGACCCGGCCGACCTGGGCCGCAGCTACGACGCCGTGATCCGCGTCAACAGCCAGTCCGGCAAGGGCGGCATGGCTTACCTGATGGAGCAGGAATACGGCCTGGCCATGCCGCGCCGCCTGCAGATCGAGTTCTCGCGCGCGATCCAGCGCGAGGCCGACGCCACCGGCAAGGAAATCAACGCCGCCGACATCTACTCCATCTTCAAGAGCGAGTACCTGGACCGCAGCGAGCCCTACGTCTACCGCGCGCACCGCATGTCGGAAGATTCGTCCAAGGCGGAGTCGATCAACATCGAAGTCGATATCGTGCGCAACGGCCAGCCGGTCACCGTGCGCGGCAGCGGCAACGGCCCGATCGACGCCTTCGTGCATGCGCTGGGCCTGGACATCAAGCTGATGGACTTCCATGAGCACGCCATCGGCGCCGGCGCCGACGCCAAGGCGGCCAGCTACATCGAGCTGCGCCTGAACGAAGCGCCGACCGGCTTCGGCGTGGGCATCGACGCCAACATCGTGACCGCGTCCTTCAGGGCCGTGCTGTCGGCGGTGAACCGCCAGATCGCCATCAGCGAGAGCGCCAACCAAAGCGGTTCCGCGCGCGCCAAGGCCGCCTGATCATGGAATACCGCCGGTGATCCCGGCGGCTGCTCCTGAAAAAAACGCCGACCTACAGGTCGGCGTTTTTCTTTGCCCGGCGAAAATGCGCGGCGTCGTCGTCAGCCACCACGGGCCAGCCGTATGCCCGTCACCTGCCAGCGCGCATACGCCGGGAAGAAGTTCCGATACGTCAGCCGCGCATGGTTCAGCGGCGTGGCCGAGGAAGAACCGCGCAACACATACTGGTTCACCATGAACTTGCCGTTGTACTCGCCCACCGCGCCCTGCGGCGCGCTATAGCCCGGATACGGCGCGTAGCTGCTGCTGGTCCATTGCCAGGCCACGCCGAAGAACTCGCGACCGCTGCCCTGCATCTTCCCCGCGGCATGCTCCCATTCGGCCTCGGTCAGCAGCCGCGCACCGGCCCAGCGGGCGTAGGCATCGGCCTCGTAGTAGGAAAGGTGAACCGCGGCGCGGTGCGGCTGCAGCTCCTGCAGGCCGTATTCGGTGAATTCGCTCCAGTGTCCGGACGCGTCGCGCTGCCAGTAGATGGGGTGTTCCAGCGCCAGCTGCTTGCGCCACTCCCAGCCCTCCGACAGCCACAAGGCCGGATCCAGATAACCGCCGTCCTCGACGAAGGCGCGATACTCGTCGTTGTTCACCAGCCGCGACGCGCAATGGTAGGCCTCGACGAACTGCCGGTGGCGCGGCGTCTCGTTGTCGAAACAGAAGCCCTCGCCGGCATGCCCCACTTCCACCACGCCCGCCTCGATGCGGTGCCATTGCAGCGGCAGCTCGGCCGGGTCGCCGCCCACCAGCGCTTCGGGCAGATCCTGGTAGGCCGGCCTGAGCGGATTGATCGACAGCAGATGCTTGACGTCGGTCAGCATCAGCTCCTGGTGCTGCTGCTCATGCTGCAAACCCAGCTCCAGCAGCGCGAGGAAATCGGCCAGCTGGGCACGCAGGCGCTCCTGTGGGCCGCCGGCATGCGCGCCCGCTTCCATCGCGTCGATCAGCAGCAGCATGCGATGGTCGACGTCGGCGCGATAGGCCTGCACTTCTTCCAGCGAAGGGCGCGTCAGCAGGCCGCGCTGCGGCCGCGGAAACTTCTCGCCCACGCCTTCATAGTAGGAGTTGTACAGCACCCTGAATTGCGGATGGAACGCCTGGAAGCCGCTCTCGAAACGCTCCAGGATGAAGGTCTCGAAGAACCACGTCGTGTGCGCCAGATGCCACTTGATCGGGCTGGCGTCGGGCATGGACTGCACGCAGCAATCCTCCGCCGACAGCGGCTCGGCGATCGCCTGCGACTGGCGCCGCACGCGCCGGAAGCGATCGCCCATGCGGTCGCGCGGGCGATGGTTGACCTCCTGGATCGCGGCGTCGATCACGGCATCGATGGCGGCGCTCATGGCCGCATCCGCGGTGGCTTCGACAATGGCGCCGTCAGTGCGCATGGCTGGTCTCGTCATTGCAGTCATATTGCGGTGATATTGCAGTCATCGTCTTGCGTCAGCGCGCGCGGGCATGGCAGACCGCGAACCAGCGCTGCGGGTCGAACCACATCCGCACATCGCCGAAACCGGATTCCTCGAGCAGATCGAGGATGTCCTGCGGCGTGAACTTGTGGCTGTTCTCGGTATGGATGCGCTCGCCCTGGCGGAAGGTGCGGCGCCCGCCCTCCCAGCGCACGATCAGGTCGCGGCAAGCCTCCAGGTGCATCTCCACCCGCTGGTGCGCAGCGTTGTAGAAACCGATATGGCGCCAGTCGCGCGGGTTGAAATCGGCGCCGATCAGCCGGTTCACGTGCTTGAGCATGTTCAGGTTGAAAGCCGCGGTCACGCCCAGTTCGTCGTCATAGGCGGCGTCCAGCACGCGCGCGTCCTTGACCAGGTCCAGGCCCAGCAGCACGCCGCCGGCCTCGCCGATCTGCAGCGCATGGCGCATGCGGCGCAGGAAGGCGCGCGCCTGCTGCGGATCGAAATTGCCCAGCGAGGAGCCGGGATAGAAGAACAGCCGCCGCTCGCGGCTGACGGTGGCGGGCAGCTCCAGCGAGGCGGAGAAATCCATCGCCACCTCATGCATCGGGATGTCCGGGAATTGTTGGCGCAGGCCATCGACGGCCTGGTGCAGAAAATCCGCCGAGATGTCGATCGGGACGTACTGGCGCGGCTTGAGCTCGGGGAACAATCCCGCCGCCTTGGCGCAATTGCCGGCGCCCAGGTCGATCAGCGTGACGCCGGTGCCGGCGGCCTGCGCGATATCGGCCGCGTGTTCAGCGAAGATCGCCGCCTCGGTGCGGGTGGGATAGTATTCGGGCAACTCGCAGATGGCCTCGAACAGCTTGCTGCCCAGCGGGTCGTAAAGATACTTCGGGGAAATGGCGGCGTCCTGCGCCGTCAGTGCGGCCTCGATTTCTGCGCGGATCTCCCAGTCTTCGGGAGTCTGCTGCCAGGGCCGTTGGATCAAGCGAGCGAGTTGGGCCAAGCTGGTCTCCTTGCCGTTGATGCTGCGTTTGCGTTGCAATCGGGTAACTCGGGTACGACGATCGGGGGCGACGCACTGCAAATGCCGCCGGATCCAGGCTGTCCAGCCAATGTAGCAGGGCTTTACGCGCAAGCAATGTGCGGCGGGAAACTCTGCGCTACACTCTGCCGGCGCCAAATCGACACCAACCAAGCCGTTTGGCCGGAAAGCGGCTTATGAGCAGCCTGCATATACTTATGAAGCTTCCGACTTAAGCGCACCGCGGTGGTTCAACGCAGCAATAAGATTTTCCCGGTGGCAGCACTGTGGACCAGACCGGCAGGTCATCCGCATTGCCGCCACGACAACACCAGCCCAATATGCCATCCACGCCAAGCTCATCCACAACCGCCACGGCTAACGCCTCTTCCCCCACCGCAAGAAAAAGCACCCTGGCCACGCTGCGCGGGCTGGCGCCTTTCCTTGCGCCCTACAAAAAGCAGTTCCTGCTGGCCGGCCTGGCCCTGATCGTGGCCGCCGGCGCCACGCTGGCCGTGCCCTACGCGTTCAAGCAGATGATCGACCTCGGTTTCGGCGCGGCGGGCAGCAAGAGCGCGGCCCACATCAACCTGTATTTCATCGCCCTGTTCGGGGTGGCCTGCGTGCTGGGCGTGGCCACCGCGCTGCGCTTCTACATGGTGTCGTGGCTGGGCGAGCGCGTCACCGCCGACCTGCGCCGCGCGGTGTATGCGCACGTGGTGCTGCAAAGCCCGGAGTTCTTCGAAACCACCAAGACCGGCGAAGTGCTTTCCCGGCTGACCACCGACACCACGCTGATCCAGACCCTGGTCGGCACCAGCATCTCGATGGCGCTGCGCAACGCGCTGCTGTTCGCCGGCGGCATGGCGATGCTGTTCATCACCAGCGCCAAGCTCACCTCCATCATCATCGTCATGCTGGGCGCGGTGGTGCTGCCCATCGTGTTCTACGGCCGCCGCGTGCGCAAGCTCTCGCGCGCCTCGCAGGACCGCGTGGCCGATGCGTCGGCGATGGCCGGCGAGATCCTCAACGCCATGCCGACCGTGCAGGCCTTCACCCATGAAGAGATCGAAGCCAAGCGCTTCGGCGGCTCGGTCGAGCGCGCCTTCGAGACCGCGATGGAACGCATCCGGGCGCGCTCCCTCCTGACGGTCGCCGCCATCCTGCTGGTGTTCGGCGCCATCGTGTTCGTGCTGTGGCTGGGCGCGCATGCGGTCATGCAAGGCAGCATGAGCGGCGGCGAGCTCGGCCAGTTCATCCTCTATGCCTCGCTGGTGGCGGGCTCGCTGGGCGCCCTGTCGGAAGTGATGGGCGACACCCAGCGCGCCGCCGGCGCCACCGAACGCCTGCTCGACCTGCTGGCGGCCAGGTCGCCGGTGCAGTCGGTGCTGCTGCCGGAGAAGCTGCCGCAGCGCACCGCCAACGGCGCCGCGCTGGACATCGCCGGCGTCGACTTCCACTATCCTTCCCGCCCCGGCAGCCATTCGCTCTCGCAGCTGTCGCTGCAGGTCAAGCCCGGCGAGACGGTGGCCGTGGTCGGGCCGTCCGGCGCCGGCAAGACCACGCTGTTCCAGCTGCTGCTGCGCTTCTACGATCCGCAGGCCGGAGCGATCCGGCTGGACGGCGTCGACATCCGCTTCCTGACGCTGCAGGACCTGCGCGGCGCCATCGGCATCGTGCCGCAGGACACCGTGATCTTCTCGGCCAACGCGATGGAAAACATCCGCTTCGGCCGCCCCGGCGCCAGCGACGCCGAGGTCATCGCCGCGGCCCAGATGGCCGCCGCCCACGAGTTCATCGAGCGCCTGCCGGAGGGCTACGGCTGCTTCCTCGGCGAGCGCGGCGTGCGCCTGTCCGGCGGCCAGCGCCAGCGCATCGCGATTGCCCGCGCGTTGCTGAAGAACCCGCCGCTGCTGTTGCTGGACGAGGCCACCAGCGCGCTGGATGCCGAGTCCGAACGGCTGGTGCAGTCGGCGCTGGAGGCGGCCATGGTCGGCCGCACCACGCTGGTCATCGCGCACCGCCTGGCGACCGTGCAAAGCGCCGACCGCATCATCGTGCTGGAGCATGGCCGCATCGTCGAGACCGGCACCCACGCCGAGCTGATTGCGCAGGACGGCTTGTATGCCAGCCTGGCGGCGTTGCAGTTCAACGTGGAATAAGCCGGGCCGCCCCACCACCGAGGGCAGGCCCGCGCGTCCCGGCCGCCGGGTGCCGGCGAAGGCTGCCGGCGCAGGAGGGGTGGGGCCGACGCGATTTTCCAAAATCCAATAGACTGCCTGCTGCAATTGCCCCGACCAGCCAAAACAACAAACGCTACAACAGGAGTATTCCGATGAGCAGCCAACTCTTTTCGCCGCTGACGCTGCGCGGCGTCACCCTTCCCAACCGCATCGCCGTGTCGCCGATGTGCCAATACTCGGCGCAGGACGGCTTCGTCAACGACTGGCACCTGGTCCACCTGGGCAGCCGCGCCACCGGCGGCGCCGGCCTGGTGATCATGGAAGCCACCGCCGTGGTGCCGGAAGGCCGCATCACCGCCGCCGACCTCGGCATCTGGAAGGACGAACACATCGAGCCGCTGCGCCGCATCACCCGCTTCATCGAGCAGCAGGGCTCGGTGCCCGGCGTGCAGTTGGCCCACGCCGGCCGCAAGGCCAGCGCGCTGCGTCCCTGGGACGGCACGCCCGGCAGCGTGCCGGTGGCCGAAGGCGGCTGGCTGCCGGTGGCGCCCTCGGCCCTGGCGTTCGACACCACTTACACCGAGCCGCATGCGCTGACCGCGGACGAGATCAAAGGCCTGGTGCAGGCCTTCGCCGACGCCGCCAGGCGCGCGCTGCAGGCCGGCTTCAAGGTGGTCGAAGTGCACGGCGCGCACGGCTACCTGGGCCATGAATTCCTCTCCCCCTTCAGCAACAAGCGCACCGACCAGTACGGCGGCTCCTTCGAGAACCGCATCCGCTTCCTGCTGGAAGTGACCGCCGCGGTGCGCGCGGTGTGGCCGCAAGAACTGCCGCTGTTCGTGCGCCTGTCTGCCACCGACTGGACCGAGGGCGGCTGGACGCCGGACGAGACCGTGAAGCTGTCGGCCAAACTGCGTGAGCTGGGCGTGGACCTGGTCGACGTCTCCAGCGGCGGCAACCTGCCCACCGCGGCGATCCCGACCGGCCCCGGCTACCAGACCGAGTTCGCCGCGCGCGTGAAGGCCGAGGCCGGTATCGCCACCGGCACGGTGGGCATGATCACCGACGCCATCCAGGCCGAGCACGTGCTGCGCACCGGCCAGGCCGACCTGGTGCTGCTGGCGCGCGAACTGCTGCGCGACCCGTACTGGCCGCTGCATGCCGCCGACCAGCTGCGCGAGAACATCGCCTGGCCGGCGCAATACGTGCGCGCCGCGTCGAGCAAGACGCCGCTGCGTCCGGATGTGGACTACGGCGCCGAGCTCGACTGAGCGTCATCGCGTAAAAAAAGCCACCGCATGCGGTGGCTTTTTTATTGGTCACATCCGTATCTGCGCCCGCCGGATCAGCCGGGTCGGCGCTTCTGGCGGAAGTACTCGATGATGCCCGGCAGGATCGACAGGATCACGATCGCCACGATAAGAAGACTCAGGTTCTTCTTGACGATGGGCAGGTTGCCGAAGAAGTAGCCGGCATAGGAGAAGCTCGTCACCCAGGCGATGCCGCCGACCACGTTGTAGAAGAAGAACTTGGGATAGGTCATCGCGCCCACGCCGGCGACGAAGGGGGCGAAGGTGCGCACGATGGGCGCGAAGCGGGCGATGATGATGGCCTTGCCGCCGTGCTTCTCGAAGAAGGCATGGGTCTTGTCCAAATATTCCTTCTTGAAGATGCGCGAGTCCGGCTTGTCGAACACCTTGATCCCCAGCATCTTGCCGATCTGATAATTGGTGCTATCGCCCAGGATGGCGGCCACGATCAAGGTCAGCACCATCAGGTGGACGTCATACGCGCCGGTGGCGGCCAGCGCGCCGGTCACGAACAGCAGCGAGTCGCCGGGCAGGATCGGTGTGACCACCAGGCCGGTCTCGCAAAAGATGATCAGGAACAGGATCAGGAACAGCCAGGGGCCGTAGGACGCGGCCAGCTCGGCCAGGTGGCGATCGATGTGAACGATGAAATCGACAAGGAACAGAAGGATATCCATAGTGCCCGCTTGAAAAAGAAAGGGGCATTGTAGCAACTTGCGACCGCGCGGCTCACAAACCGCGTCACACTCCGGGAGTTACGCAATGCTTCGCAACGGATGAGATCGCATTCAATAGAATGTATGATCTTCTCCGCCGTCATTTGCATTTACCAACAACACCAACTATTAAAGCCTTGCACAGGCTGGGGGTAACGTCGTGCAAACACCAAAACACAAGCGGCTTGCTGCCGGCATTCTTTTATTGTCGTGGTGCTCGCTGATACACGCGGGGCCCATAGACGACTTATTGGCCGAAGCGCAGGCGGGCAATGCCGATGCCCAGTTCAAATTGGGCCTTGCCTACGATTCCGGGCGCGGCGTTCCACGCGAGATCGACACCGCAAAGATGTGGTACTCCAAATCTGCCGAGCAAGGCAACGTCGAAGCTCAAAACAGTCTGGGGAGCATCTACCAGGAGGAAAAGAACTACCAGGGCGCCAGGCTCTGGTTCGAGAAAGCCGCCGCTAAAAAGAATGCTCTGGCCTTGAATAACCTGGCGTATTTGCACGATCTCGGTCTGGGCACCGAGCAAAACCGAAAAATGGCATTCGACCTCTACCTCCAGTCGGCAGACCTTGGCTGGGGAGAAGCAATGTGGAATCTGGCCAACATGTACGGCGCTGGCCAGGTAGGCGCTCCTGACTTGTATCAGGCTTGCGTGTGGACCATGCGTGCTGAGCGCTTTTCAGCAAACAACGGCAACCTGGCGATGCATGTGCGCCAGGCAAAACCGCAAATACTGAAGCTGCTGGGCGGCCGTGCAAGCGCATGCGAGCAGGAGGGCAACGCCTGGTCTCCTCAAACCGTCAATAAGTAGATAAACAATGGCATGGACGGCCCGATGCCGGCATGCTGCATGTCCTCGCAGCGCAATTCCAACCCCTCTGACAAACCGATGAAATCTCTCATGTTTCCAACCCTGAACAAGTTTCTCCTTTGCGTGCTCGTCTGCCTGCTCGGCCTGCTTGGCGGTTGTGCCACCAACAATTCCCTGAATCCGGCGCAAGTTTCCCAGATCAGGAAGATCGGCGTCATCTCCACCGCCGGCGGCACCTTTTATCGCCAATACATAGGCCTGACAGTGTTCAACAACGAGTCGGAATCCCTGGATATTCGTGACTGGAAGCTGGATGACGTCTACGAGGCGCAGGCGCAAAAAGCATTGAAGCAAATGTCTTCCATCGAAGTGATCCTGCTCGGCGAACAACGCGCCGATTTTCATGTGCTGCAAGGACGAAAAGAGTTGATCCAGACGACCGCGGCGCGCTTGAAGCTTGATGCCATTGCGCTGGTCTCTTCTGATCCTGCCAACAGGAATGGGCTGGGACTATATGGCCAGGGGATGTCCAATTCCAATCTGCGCTTCTATGCATCGATCGGAATCTACGATGGAAAAACCGGCGAACTGATCGGCCAAGAACGACTCGGGAGCGTCAGGAGCGATCCCATGGCGCTCGGCATACCAAAGTTCGGCGAACCGCGACTCCGCGTTTCACACAAGACGGTACTCACGCCGTTGGCTACGCTGTCCGACAAGGAAATTGCAGATCTGAAGCAGCAGGCGACCTATTTGCCCGGCACGGCCTGGATGGAAACATTCCGGCGCCTTTTGGGCAAGCAGGGAAGCTGATCGCGCAGATGGCCCGGGCAAAATCGCAGCGTTCCAGGTAAAGAAGAAACCTGAACACATCCCTACCCAAACTTACCGATCTTTACGAGAAAATCGCGCAAGGTTTTACCCGACAGTCCGATATCTGATGCAAGCGGTGAACGACGGCGGCCAGCCGATACCGCCCTGGCGGCGAGCCTATGTTCGCCCTTTCTTCTCTTCAGAACTCGGAACTGTCAATGGAGCTGACCATGAAAAGCAAACTGATGACGATGCTGGACAAGACCCTCGACGCCCTGCCGCTGACCGGCGCGGCGATCGGCATAACCGTCCTGGCCTGCGTATTTTCGGGCACCCTGCGCGAGATCCTGCAGCGCGCGAACATGGACATGCTGGCCGCCGCCGTGGCGCTGCTGCCGCTGTCGGCCGTGCTGCTGGCCTTCGGCTGGAGCATGCGCGGCCACCAGGGGCGCGACCGCCAGCGCGCGCTGCGCGAACGCGAAGTGGAACGCCGCAAGGCCATGCTGCGCGCCACCTACGACCTCGACAACCGCAACTGAGGATCGCCAACTGATGCCGCATCGACAGGAAGGACCGGCGACGCTCCGCGCCCTCGTCCCGCCAGCCGCCACGCCCCGCTTCTGAATTCGGTTCAGGACGCGTGCGCCCAGGCAGCACCGACCGGACCGGAACCCCACCCCGCCCGCTTCAATCGGGCAGACCGTCCCCCGCCAGGATCATCTGCGCGGCGCTCAAGAGATCGCCGGAGAGGCCTTCGCGCGCCTTTTCCGGCGAACCTTCCTGCAAGCCCTTCAGCAGCACGCCATGGTGGAACAGCGCCGGCGCCTCCGACAACCGGCGCGAGCCGGCGCGCAGGTCGAGGTTGATCACCGGCCCCACCTGCAGCCACAGGCCGGAGATCAGGTCCACCAGCGTCGGCATGCCCGAACCCTGGTAGGCGGCGAAATGCAGCTCCTTGTTCAGGCGGATGATGACGTCGACATTAGGCTTCTTGCGGTTCATCTCCACGCACAGGCTGTCGTGCAGGTCGGCCACTTCCTTCAGGCCCTCGCGGCCGATGTTGGCCGCCGCATGCTCCACCGCCAGCCCCTCCAGCGCCAGCCGGATCTTGAGCAGTTCGCGGAACTTGTCCTTGGTCATCAGCGGTACCCGCATGGCGCGGTTGGGCAGGATCTCCAGCGCGCCCTCGGCGGCCAGCTGGCGCACCGCCTCGCGCACCGGCATCGGGCTGGTGCCCAGCGCGTCGGACAGCCCCTTGAGCGTGAGCTTCTGGCCCGGGCGCACCTGGCCGGCCTGGATCAGTTCGCACAAATCCTGGTACACCCGCTCCGACAGCGTGGCGTGCTGGATCTTGCGCATGTTGGAAAGGTCGGCGATTAAGGTCTGATCCATGATGATGCGTGAAAAATTTTCGCGGATTATACCGCCGGGTACGGCGGCGCTGGGCCGGGCCGGCCTGCAAGCCAGAACCGAAGCGGCTTGCGGCCCGCAACGCCCCGCAATGGCCGGCTTCGGCCGGCGCCACACCGGTTGGCGAAGCCGGTTGACGCCTTAAATTCTATCGAATACATTTGATCACATGTCAAATAAATGACATCAGCAGAATAAAAAACGGATCGGTGCGGCAGGATGCGGTTTTCACCCAACATCTGCGCCGCGGCGGTGACGGCCCCAGGAGATATTTCTTTTCGCACGTCGACAGCAGCCTCGCGATACGCGCGGCCGGCATCGGCGCATCTTCCCTGCCCGCCACGATGCGCGCGAACGGCCGCCTCGGTCGTTCCACCCTGCTGCCGCAACAAGCCGGCGCCAGTCCGGCCGTATGTAGTGCTCAAAAAAAGCAGTTCCCACGAGACACCGGCTTCGGCCGGACATTAAGGAGGATCGCACCATGGAGCAAGACAAGAGCAATGATCTGAACGACGTCGCCTCGCCGCGCCGCCGCAGCATCCTGAAGGCCGGCGCCGCCGCGGCCGGCGCTTCGGCGCTGGGCTTCCCGGCGATCGTGCGGGCCCAGTCGGACAAGATCATCATCGGCCACCTGACCCCGCGCACCGGCTTCCTCGGCCCGATGGGCGAATACGCGGTGATGAGCATCAACCTCGCGGTGGAAGAACAAAACAAGGCCGGCGGCCTGCTGGGCCGCCAGCTCACGCTGATCTCGGAAGACTCGGTCAACCCGCCCACTGCATCCAGCAAGGCCCAGCGCCTGCTGGAGCGCGACGGCGCCGCGGTGCTGATCGGCGAGATCTCGTCGGCCTCGGCATTGGGCATCGCCCAGGTCGCGCAGCGCAACAAGAAGATCTTCATGAACACCGGCTGCAACTCCGACGAGCTACGCGGCAAGAGCTGCAACAAGTTCATGTTCCACATCGAGGCGGCCAACTCGACCTATGTGAAGGCCTGCGGCCAGCAGCTGCTGCAAAACGGCCTGATCAAGGGCAAGAAACTGTACGCGCTGACCGCCGACTACGCCTTCGGCCATGACCTGCTGCGCACCGCCAAGGTATTCGTCTCGGCCAACGGCGGCGCCATCACCAACGACGAGCTGGTGCCCACCGACGCCACCGACTTCAGCCCCTACCTGCTGAAGATCCGCCAGGCCAAGCCGGACCTGGTGATCTCGAACCTGGCCGGCAACCAGATCACCAACTTCATCAAGCAGTACTCCGAGTTCGGCCTGCCCTTCCCGATGTCGGGTTTCGGCTTCGACACCGTGGCCGCCTGGGGCGCGGGCGCCGACAACTTCGCCGGCACCTGGCCCACCACCTGGCACCACGATGTGGATGCGCCGTCGGCCAAGGCCTTCGTCGCCGCCTTCACCAAGAAATACGGCAAGCCGCCCGAGAACCAGGCCTGGGGCGAATACGTGGCCTTCCGTTCCATCGTGCAGGCGATCACCGAGACCAAGTCGCTGGATACGATGAAGCTGATCGAGTACTTCGAAAAAGGCGCCGAGGTCGACGTGCTCAAGGCGCGCAAGGGCGTCTACCGCGCCTGGGACCACCAGCTGCTGCAGGAGATGTACACGCTCTCGCCCAAACCCAAGGGCCAGGCCAAGGACCAGTGGGATTTCCTGAAGCTGGGCGCGGCCGTGCCCGGCCCGGGCGGCTCGCTGGAGTCGATCGCGCCGACCATGCAGGAAAACGCCTGCAAGTTCACGTAAGGCGGGCAAAGCTGCTGCGCGCGCCAATCCCGGCGCTGCGATGCCGGCCGTACATTTAGTGCTCACGTACGGCCGCGCTTCCCGCACCGGCCTTGGCGCTGGCGACGCTTTTCCAGCCTTACGGCGGCATCTGTTCGGATGAATCGAATCGACCGCACGGAGGAACGCGCTGCCTCCCCTGCGTCGTCCGGACGAAAGTCAGGACTCAGCGTCGTTCAGCGGCCATCGCGCTGCAACGACGCCCCTTTGCGGAGCACCAATGCAAATCGTTTTCCTGCTGGAACAAATACTCAACGGCCTGCTGGTCGGCGGCTATTACCTGCTGATCGCGCTGGGCCTGTCGCTGATCTTCAGCCTGGGCGGCATCGTCAACCTGGCGCACGGCGCCTTCTACGCGATCGGCGCCTACCTGGCCGTGGAGATCACCAAACACCTGGGCTTCACCGGCGCGGTGTTCATCTCGCCGATCGTGGTGGCCCTGATCGGCATCCTGTTCGAACGCTTCCTGCTGCGCCGTTTCTACTCGGCCGATCCCATCCTCGGCCTGCTCCTGACCTTCGGCCTGTCGATGGTGGCCGAGCAGCTGATCCGCATCGTCTGGGGCGCTTCGCCGCTGCCGGCCTCGATCCCGCCGGCCTTCAAGGGCCAGATCATGGTGGGCGACTTCATGTACTCCAAGTACCGTTTGCTGATGCTGGCCACCGTGCTGGCGGCGCTCACGCTGATCTGGCTGCTGCTGAACAAGACCTCGTTCGGGCGCGTGGTGCGCGCCGGGGTGCAGAAGCCCGACATGGTCGCCGTGCTGGGCATCAAGCTGCAGCCCTACATGACCGCCATCGTGATGCTGGGCGTGGGCCTGGCGGCGCTGGCCGGCGTGCTGTTTGCGCCGATCTCGGGCGTGCATCCGGCCATGGGCGCGGAAATCATGACCGCCGCCTTCGTGGTGGTGGTGATCGGCGGCCTGGGCAGCTTCTGGGGCGTGATGGCCGCGGCGGTACTGGTGGGCGTGGTGCGCGGCATCACCATCCAGTTCTACGCGCCGGCCGGCGAAGCCTCGATGTACCTGCTGATGCTGCTGGTACTGATCTTCCGTCCGCGCGGCCTGCTGGGCGAGCGCATCGAACGTTTTGAATGACAGGCGGATCATGAACAAAAAACATCAACCCCTGGCTATCGCCGCCGTCGCGCTGGCCGTCACGCCCTTCCTGCTGCAGCTGCTGGGACTGACCACCACCTCGGCCACCGATGTGGTGATCTATGCGATCGCGGCGATGGGCCTGAACCTGCTGGTGGGCTACACAGGCCTGACTTCTTTCGGCCACGGCGCCTGGTTCGGCGTGGGCGCCTACGCCGCGGCGCTGTCGCAGAAGTACTGGTTCCCGGGCCAGATCGTGCTGCCGCTGCTGTTTACCATCGTCTTCATCGCGCTGTGCGCCATGGTGATCGGCTTTCTGATCCTGCGCCGGCGCGGCGTCTACTTCTCGCTGCTGACGCTGGCGCTCTCCGCCCTGACCTTCGCCATCGCCTTCCGCTGGACCGACTTCACCGGCGGTGAATCGGGACTGGGCGGCGTGGTGCGCCCGGCCCTGGCCGGTATCGATCTGGACCAGTCGATTCCCTACCTGGTCTTCGTCAGCGTGATCGCCTGGCTGGTGCTGTACGTGCTGCACCGGATCATCCGCTCGCCCTTCGGCCACACCATCGTGGCCATCCGCGAGAACGAGCAGCGCGCCCGTTTCCAGGGCTACGCCACCATCGTCTACAAGCTGCAGATGTTCGTCATCTCGGCCAGCGTCACCGGGCTGGCCGGCGCGCTGCTGGCTTTCCATCACCGCTTCGCTTCGGCCGAACCGACCTCGGTGGCGTTCTCCGGCGAGCTGCTGGCGATGGTGGTGATCGGCGGCATGCGCAGCTTCCTCGGCCCGGCGCTGGGGGCGCTGTTCTACATCCTGTTCCGCGAATGCCTGTCGATCTGGACCGAGAACTGGCTGCTGTGGTTCGGCCTGGCCTTCGTCGCCTTCATCCTGTTCTCGCCCACCGGGCTGGTCGGCATCTGGCAGCAGATCCGCCGCCGCTTCAACCCGCCGCCGGAAGTGGGCGCGGCCATGAGCGCGCGCCAGATCGTCGACGGCCTGCCGCTGCCGGCCTTCCTGCAACCGCCGGCGCAACAGGGGCTGGTGCTGGAAGCCAGTGACATCGAAATCCGCTTCGGCGGCATCCAGGCCGTGAAGAACGCCCAGATCGCGCTGCACGCCGGCGAGATCCACGCGCTGATCGGCCCCAACGGCGCCGGCAAGACCACCACCTTCAACCTGATCTCGGGGATGTTCGCGCCCCATGGCGGCACCGTGAAACTGAACGGCGAAGAGATCCAGGGCCTGCCGCCCAGCCAGATCTGCCAGCGCGGCCTGGCGCGCTCGTTCCAGATCACCAACCTGTTCAAGGGCCTGACGATCTACGAGAACCTGCGGCTGTCGCTGCAGGCGCGCCACGCCTCGCGCTACAACATGTGGAAGGACATCGACAGCTACCCCGAGATCCACGCCGAGACCGAGGAGCTGATGCGCTTCCTGGGCCTGAAAGGCATCGACGAGATCGAAGGCGGCGCGCTCTCCTACGGCGGCCAGCGCCTGGTCGACCTGGGCATCGCGCTGGGCTCCAAGCCGCACGTGCTGCTGATGGACGAGCCGCTGGCGGGCCTGGCCGCGGCCGAGCGCGAACGCGTGTCGCGGCTGGTGAAGATCATCGCCTCCAACATCCCGGTGCTGATCGTGGAGCACGATATCGACCGCGTGCTGGGCTTCTCGCAAAAGGTGACGGTGATGAACCAGGGCAGCGTGCTGATGGCCGGCACGCCCGACGAGGCCCGCGCCGACACCCGCGTACAAGAGATCTACACCGGCCACGGCACGCCGCCGGTCACCGGCCGCGTCGCCGGCGACGCACAGGAACGCCCGCAGCTGCTGGCCTTCGAACAGGTCAACGCCTTCTACGGCAAGAGCCACATCCTTAACGACGCCACGCTGGAAGTGCGCCAAGGCGAGATCGTGGCGCTGCTGGGTCGCAACGGCGCGGGCAAGTCGACGCTGCTCAAGGCGCTGACCGGCCTGCTGAAACCGGCCTCGGGCTCGATCCGCTACAACGGCCGCGACATCGCCGGCCTCTCCGCGCCCGACATCGCGCGCCTGGGCATCGGCTACGTGCCGCAGGGCCGCGGCCTGTTCGCCGGCATGACGGTGGCCGAGAACCTGGCGCTGGGACGCCTGGCCCGCAAGACGGACAACAGTGATGGCGTGGCCTGGAGCGAAGAGAAGATCCTGCAGTACTTCCCGCGCCTGAAGGAGCGCCTGCACACCCACGCCGACTTCCTCTCCGGCGGCGAGCAGCAGATGGTGGCGGTGGCGCGCGCGCTGTCGGGCAACGTCAGGCTGCTGTTGCTGGACGAGCCCTTCGAGGGCCTGGCGCCGGCCGTGGTGCAGGAGCTCTTCACCGTCTTCGACCAGCTGCGCAGCGAAGTCTCCATCGTCATCGTCGAACACAACCTCGACCTGGTGCTGGCGCTGGCCGACCGCGTGTTCGCGCTGGAACGCGGCGCCGTGTTCCACACCGGCCCGGCCGAGCCGCTGCTGACCGACCTGGCCTATCGCAAGAAGATTCTCTGGCTGTAACCACCTCCCCCTACCGTAACAAGGAAACACGCATCATGGATCTGAACCTCAAGGACAAGAAAGTCATCGTCACCGCCGGCGCGCAAGGCATCGGCTTGGCCATCACCGCCGCCTTCGTCGAGGCCGGCGCGCAGGTGCACATCTGCGACGTCAGCGACGAGTTCCTCAACGCCGCGCGCGAACAGTTCAACAACGCGCCGGTGAGCTACAGCCACACCGACGTCACCGATGAAAAACAGGTCGACGCCATGTTCGCCGAGCTGTCCAAAAAGTGGGACGGCCGGCTCGACGTGCTGGTCAACAACGCCGGCATCGCCGGCCCCACCGCGCGCGTGGAAGACGTCGACCTGCCGGCCTGGGACCAGACCATCGCCGTCAACCTGACCGGCCCCTTCCTGTGCGCGCGCCGCGCGGTGCCGATGTTGAAGAAGAACGGCGGCGGCTCGGTGGTCAACATCTCGTCGGTGGCAGGCCGCCTCGGCTTCGCCCAGCGCACGCCGTACTCGGCCTCCAAGTACGGCATCATCGGCCTGACCGAAAGCTGGGCCATCGAGCTGGGCCCGGACAACATCCGCGTCAATGCGGTGCTGCCGGGCGTGGTAGCCGGTGCGCGCCAGGAGCGCGTGATCGCGGCCAAGGCCGCCTCCTACGGCATCGACCATGAAGAGATGCGCGAGCGCGTGCTCTCCAAGGTATCGATGCGTCAGATGGTCACCGCGGAAGACATCGCCAACCAGATCATCTTCATCTGCTCGCCGGCCGGCGCGTCCATCAGCGGGCGCAGCCTGTCGGTGTGCGGCAACGTCGAAACCCTGAGCTGAGGAGCCTTTCATCATGAGCGAAAAGATCGCAGTCGTCGGCGCCGGCCTGATCGGCCGCGCCTGGGCCATCGTGTTCGCGCGCGCCGGCTTCAAGGTCGCCATCTGGGACGCCGTGCCGCAGGCGCTGCAGTCATGCCAGCAGCTGCTGCGCGAGAACGTCGGCGACCTGGCCCGGCATGGCCTGATCGCGGAAAGCGTGGAGGTGGTGCTGGAGCGCATCAAGCCCGCCGCCAGCCTGGCCGAGGCCTTGAAGGACGCCGCGCTGGTGCAGGAGAACGTGAAGGAGACGGTCGAGGTCAAGCGCGAGATCTTCGCCGAGATGGACCGCCTGGCCGCACCGGGCACCATCCTCACCAGTTCCACCTCGTGGATCCCCACCTCCGAATTCACCGAACACCTGCCCGGCCGCGAGCGCATCCTGGTGGCGCACCCGGTCAACCCGCCCTACCTCGTCCCGCTGGTGGAACTGGCGCCGGCGCCCTGGACCTCGAAGGCGACGGTCGAACGCGCGCGCGACATCTACACCCGCGCCGGCCAGTCGCCGGTGCTGCTGAAAAAGGAAATCACCGGCTTCCTGCTCAACCGCATCCAGGGTGCGGTGTTGAACGAGGCGTTGAATCTCTATGAAAACGGCTATGCTTCCTCCGAAGATCTGGACAAGGTGCTGAAGGACGGGCTGGGCCTGCGCTGGTCCTTCATGGGGCCGTTCGAGACCATCGACCTGAACGCGCCCGAAGGCGTGCTGGACTACGCCAAGCGCTACGGCCATACCTACCGCGACGTCGCCAAGACGCAGCCGCCCAACGAATGGAAGGCCGAGACGCTGGCCGCCATCGAAAAGGAGAGACGCGCCGTCCTCGGCGCCGGCGCCCTGGGCGAGCGTGCGCGCTGGCGCGACAACCGCCTGATGGGTCTGGTGGCGCACAAGCGCAAGCAGCCGACGTAAGCTACGGAGATGGCTGCGAGAACGACGCAAATAAGCTGGTAGCGCTGATCGATCTTCAGCGAAGTGCAGCGAACGTCGCTGGGTCCCCGCTTTCGCGGGGACGACGGATTAAAAGAGATGCCGAGCCGACGCATCGAAGCCGCAGGCAAGCACGCAGGCAAGCAGCAAGCAGCAAGCACAGCGAAGCCGAAGGCGAGCAAGACACAGCGCGATGCCGAAGGCGAGCCGGATACGCTGTCCCCTTGTGGGCCAGCCGCCGGAGCGCGGTAAAAAATGGATCAGCGGGGCAGCCGGAGCGAAGCGACTCTGCCCTGCCCATTTTTTACCGCGCTCCGGCGGGAACCCCGAAGGGGCTGGCACTTAGGGGCCGCCTTTCTTTGCTTACTTTCTTTGGCGGAGCAAAGAAAGTGAGCGGCTGCCGGGCCGCTCCCGGCGCTCCGCTTCGACCGGAGAAAGATAAGCCCAGAGCCAGTACACCGGCACGCAGCAAGACCAGACTTAAAAGAAAAGAACACCACCAGACAAGCAACACCAAACACAAAACCATCAACACAACAAACACCCAAAGGAGCACACCATGGCCAAACCCCGCAAAGTCATCATCACCTGCGCCGTCACCGGCGCCATCCACACCCCGTCGATGTCGCCCTACCTCCCGGTGACCCCCGACGAAATCCGCGACGCCGCACTGGGCGCGGCCGAAGCCGGCGCCGCCATCGTCCACCTGCACGCGCGCGACCCGCAAAACGGCAAGCCGACGCAAGACCCGGCCGAGTTCCGCAAATTCCTGCCCGGCATCAAGGCCAAGTCCAACGTCGTCATCAACCTGACCACCGGCGGCGCCCCCACCATGGGCGTGGAAGAACGCCTGCAACCGGCGCTGCAACTGAAACCGGAAGTCGCCTCCCTGAACATGGGCTCGATGAACTTCGGCCTGTATGAAATGCTGGGCCGCTTCAAGGACTTCAAGTACGACTGGGAAAAGCCCTACCTGGCCGAATCCGACGACCGCATCTTCCGCAACACCTTCAAGGACATCGCCTACATCCTCGAATCCTGCAGCGCCAACCAGACCCGCTTCGAGATCGAGTGCTACGACATCGGCCACCTCTACACCGCGGCCCACTTCATCGACCGCGGCCTGATCAAGCCGCCGTTCCTGATCCAGTCGGTGTTCGGCCTGCGCGGCGGCATCGGCAACGACATGGAAGACGTCATGCACATGAAGCGCACCGCTGACCGCCTCTTTGGCGACGACTACTTCTGGTCGGTGCTGGGCGCCGGCCGCGGCCAGATCCCGATCGCCACCATGTCGGCGGCGATGGGCGGCCACACCCGCGTCGGCCTGGAAGATTCGCTGTGGGACGGCCCGGGCCAGCTGGCGAAAAGCAATGCCGACCAGGTCAAGCGCATCCGCACCGTGATCGAGGCGCTGTCGCTGGAAGTGGCCACGCCGGACGACGCGCGCGAAATGCTCAAGCTCAAGGGCGGCAACAACGTCGCGTTCTGAGGCAACAGCGGCAGAAACGGCAGCACGACCAGCGACATAAAAAGCCGGAGCGCGGACCACCGCGCCCCGGCTTTTTCTTTGTGGGCCATCTCCTGCGCGAGAAAGTTTCCCGCAGGATTTATCAAGGCGGCAACATGTCCCGCCGCCCGGTCCGGGCGCCGGCAATAGGCTACAATCTCCCCCATCCGATTGAGCCGCCGAACCGCGCCGCGCATTTGCCGCGCCGGGCCGGCCTTTGCACCAGACCCCGATGAAACAATACCAAGACCTGATCCAAGACGTACTCGACAACGGCAGCTGGCAAGAGAACCGCACCGGCATCCGCACCCTTTCCGTGCCGGGCGCGATGATGCGCTTCGACCTGCAAAAGGGCTTCCCGGCCGTCACGACCAAGCGCCTGGCGTTCAAGTCGGTGGTGGGCGAGCTGGTGGGTTTCCTGCGCGCCACCCGCAGCGCGGCGACCTTCCGCGAACTGGGCTGCAAGGTCTGGGACCAGAATGCCAATGAAAACGCCGAATGGCTGGCCAACCCCTTCCGCGCAGGCACCGACGACCTCGGTCCGGTGTACGGCGTGCAGTGGCGCGAGTGGCCCGCCTACAAGGTGATCGACGCCGGCAAGACCGACCGGATTGAAGCCGCGCAACGCAAGGGCTTCAGCGTCGTCTCCGCGCTGACCGACAACGGCCAGGACAAGGTACTGCTGTACAAGGCGGTGGATCAGCTGCGCGAATGCCTGGACACCATCATCAACAATCCGGCCAGCCGCCGCATCCTGTTCCACGGCTGGAATTGCGCCGTGCTGGACGAAGTCGCCTTGCCGGCGTGCCATTTGCTTTATCAGTTCCTGCCCAACCAGGCGACCAGGGAAATCTCGCTCTGCCTTTACGTGCGCAGCAACGACATCGGCCTGGGCACGCCGTTCAACCTGGCCGAAGGCGCGGCGCTGCTGCACCTGGTCGGCCGCCTCACCGGCTACAAGCCGCGCTGGTTCACCTATTTCGTCGGCGACGCCCACATCTACGAGAACCACATCGAGATGGTGACCGAGCAGCTCAAGCGCGAGCCCTATGCCGCGCCGCAGCTGGTCATCGCCGACCGCGTGCCCGACTTCGCCGTGACCGGCAAGTACGAGCCGCAATGGCTGGAACAGGTCGAGCCGGGCGACTTCATGCTGGAAAACTACCAGCACCACGCCCCGCTGACCGCGCCGATGGCGGTCTGACCGCTACGGCGTACGACCAGGCGGGGCGTCGCCCCGCCTACTTCTTCTTGCGTATTGCCGACAGCTGCTCCTTCGGGAGCGGCGCATAGTCCGCCGGATCCGGCGAACTCGTCACTTTGGCGATGGCAGCCCGGGTCTCGGCGCTCATCGGCCAGTTCAGGTTCTGGCCGCCCGGCAGCGTCGGCGACTGGAACCACTTGGCATAGAGCTTGTTGATGTCGCCGGACTTGAACAGGCTGTCGATATTGCCCTCCACCAGCGCCTTGAACTCGGGATCGTTCTTGCGATAGATCAGCCCGAACGGTTCCACCGAGAGCGCATCTTTGCTCAGCACCAGTTCATTTTTCAGCTTGCTGCCGCCGGCCAGCGAGGCCAGCACGATGTCATCGTTCATGAAGGCGGCGACGCGGCCGGTTTCCATCAGCAGCATGCCCTCGGCGGTGTCGCGCGAGGGCACGATGTCGATGCCCAGCTTCTGCTCGTCGTTGAGCGTGGACACCAGCTTGATGTGGGTGGTGCCGCTGTTGATCGCCAGGCGCTTGCCGCGCAGGTCAGCCAGGGTCTGGATCGCCGCCGCCTTCTTCGACAGCAGGCGCGACCCGCTGACGTAGTAGGTGGGAGAGAATTGCACGACATTCTGGCGCTCGGCGGTATTGGTGGTGTTGCCGCATTCGATGTCCACGGTGCCGTTCTGGATCAGCGGGATGCGCGTGGACGAGGTGACCGGCATCATCGTGATCTTCATCTGTTCGAGCCCCAGGCGGCGCTGGACGCTGCGCGCGATGCCAAGGCAAATGTCGAGGGCGTAGCCTTCGTACTCCTGCTTGTCGTTCAGGTAGGAGAACGGCTTGGCCGAGTCGCGCACGCCCAGCACGATCACGCCCTTCTCCCGGATCTTCTTCAGGGTTCCCCCCACCTCGTCGGCCGGCGCCGCGTGGGTAGTGCCGGCGGCCAGCCCCAGGGCCAGTCCGGTTGCCGCAAGTGCCTTGCAGATCATTGCTCTCTCCCTTTTTGGTTTTCGTTTTTGCCTGCGGCCTTACTTGGCGAAGATGTAGTCCATGTTGGCGAAGGACTTGAACTCCAGCGCATTGCCCGACGGGTCCAGGAAGAACATGGTGGCCTGCTCGCCGACCTCGCCCTTGAAGCGGATATAGGGCTCGATGATGAACTTGATGCCGGCCGCCTTGAGCCTGTCGGCCAGCGCGTTCCACTCGTCCAGCGAGAGGATGGCGCCGAAGTGGCGCGACGGCACCTCATGGTCGTCGACGTCGTTGCTGACGCTGAAGCCCGCTTCCTCCGGCGCCAGGTGCGCCACCAGCTGGTGGCCGTAGAAGTTGAAGTCCACCCATTTCTCCGAACTGCGGCCTTCCGGGCAGCCGAGCAGGTCGCCGTAGAAGGCGCGGGCCTCGGCGATGTCCTTCACGGGAAAGGCGAGGTGGAAGAGAGAGTTCGAGTTCATGTCATATCCCTGTAGATGAGTAAAGCTCGCGGGGCCTGCGAGACAAAGCCCTCTTGATGGCGAGGTTTTTCAGTCTATCGATGAGATATATTTATGTGAAATTCATAATTCTCGTCTCCATCATCTAAATTTTTGATATCGATGATCCGCTACCTGAAGACCTTCATCGCCGCCGCCAGGCTGGGCTCCTTCTCCACCGCAGGGGCCCGCCTGGGCCTGACGCAATCGGCGGTAAGCATGCAGATCCAGCGCCTGGAGGCCGAGCTGAACTGCGAACTTTTCATGCGCATCGGCAAGACGGTGGTGGTCAGCGAGCACGGCAAGCAGTTGCTGGCGACGGCGCAGCAGGTGATCGATCTGTTCGAGTCGATGAAGGGGCAGTCCGAGCTTTCCAGCGCGCGCGGCAAGATCGACATCGGCGCCATCTCCACGGTGCAGCTGGGCCTGCTGCCGGCGGCCCTGGGCGAGTTCAGGAAGCGCTTCCCGCTGATCGAGCTCAACGTGGTGCCGGGCACCTCGGTGCAGCTGATGTCGCTGATCGACAGCAACGACCTGTCGCTGGCCGTGATGATCCGGCCCAACCTGAGAATGACCAAGGGGATGAAGTGGACCACGCTGCTGCGCGAGACCTATGTGGCGATCTGCCCGGCGGCGGTCAAGGAGGAGTCGGTCAAGGAGTTGCTGGCCAGGCACCCGTTCCTGCGCTACAGCCGCAGGTCATATGGCGGCCAGCTGGTGGACCGGTTCTTGAAGCGCAGCAGGCTGCAGGTCAACGACGCGATGGAGCTGGACGAGCCCATGGTGATCACGGAAATGGTGCGCCAGGGCCTGGGCGTTTCCATCATTCCCTTTGACCTGGTCTCCGGCAACCTGGGCAAGAAGATCCGGCTGCTGCCCTTGCCGGGGCAGGCGTTCCACCGCGAGATCGGCATCCTGCGCCGCACCGCGCCGGAACCCAATGCGGCGCTGGAACAGCTGATCGAAAGCATCTCCGGCGCGGCGGCGCGACTGGATAGCGCTGCCGGCAAAGCGTAGCGCCGGCGCGCATCGAAGCGATGGCGGCCCGGCGCGCCTGGCCGCCGTAAAAAACGTCAGGGCGTTAGGGTGCTACGGCGCCGTTGCCCGGCGCCTCGTCATGCCAGCCGCCGCCCAGCGCCTTGTACAGCGAGACCGTGGCCTGCAGGCGCTGCAGCTTGATCTGGCCGAGCTGGTTCTGCGCCTCGGACAGGATGCGCTGGGTGTCGAGCACCACCATCAGGTCTTCGGCGCCGGCACGGTAGCGGATCTCGGACAGTTCAAACGCGAAGCGCGCCTGGTCGACCTCGCCGCTCTTCAGGCGGTAACGCTCCTCCAGGCTGCGGATCGCGCCCAGCGCCTTCTCCACTTCCGAGAGCGAATTGATCACACGCTGCTGGTAGACCTGCACCAGCTCTTCCTTCTGCGCGATCGCCAGGTCGCGCTGGCTGCGCAGGCGCCCGCCGTCGAAGATCGGGGCGATCAGGCCGGCGCCGATGTTGGCGAACAGGTTGGGACCGTCGAACAGTGAAAGCAGCGCATTGCTCTGCGCGCCGGTGGAGCCGGTCAGCGTGATGCTGGGGAACAGCGCCGCGCGGGCGACGGCGACGTTGGCATTGGCCGCGGCCAGGTTGGCCTCGGCGCGACGGATATCGGGACGGCGCGTGAGCAGCTCGGAGGGCAGGCCGGCCGAGATGCGCGGCATCTGGATCTGCGCCAGGCCTTTCTCCTGCACGCGGAAATTCTGCGGCGGACGGCCCAGCAGGATCGCCAGCGCGGTCTGCGCATCCTGCTCCTGCTGCTGCAGGTCGGGAATGAGCTGCCGCTGGTTGGCCAGCGCCGAGCGCTGGCGCGCCAGGTCCAGCGGCGAGGCGGAACCGGCGCGGCTTTGCGCCTCGACCAGCTTGAGCACGCGCTCGGCGTTGCTGACGTTCTGGCGCGCGATTTCCAGGCGGTCGCGCAGCGACAATACCTGCAGATAGGTGGAGACGATGCCGCTGGTGACCGTCAGCGCCACGGTCTCGCGGTCGTAGCGGTTGGCCCGCAGCGACGCCTCGGCGGCATCGGCGCCGGCCCGGTTCTTGCCCCAGAAGTCGATCTCGTAGCTGACCTGCAGCCCGGCGTCGGCCGAATTGCTGGGCGTGCCGCCCGACAGCGGCACGGTGCGCGCGGCATTGGCGGTGACGCCCACGTTAGGCAGCAGCGGCGCGCCGGCGATGCGCGCCTGCGCCTCGGCCTGCTTGACGCGCGAGAAGGCGGCGGCGATCTCGAAGTTGTTGTGCTGGCCCTCGTCGACCAGGTTGGACAATTCGTTGCTGCCGAACTGCTTCCACCAGTCCGAATCCGGCCACAGCTGCTCCGCGTGCGCCACATCGGCGGCGGCGCCGCTGCCCCACTTGTCGGGCACCTGCATCTCGGGGATGGGATCGGTCTCGACCTTGCGGGTGGCGCAACCGGCCAGCGCCAGCGCGGCGCACAGCGCCAGCGCGAGGCGCCTGCGGGTCGGCGCCGACGAGAGATCGGGCTTGTGAGGCTTGCTGAAATTCATAGGCGGACGGTGCAAACGTGGAACGGGCCGCGCCCGTTTCCCCGGGCGCAAGCCTGTATTTTAAAGAATCCGCGAGAAAGCCCGAAACCGGCTTACTGCCGGGCCTGCGCGGGCGCCGCCGATGCCGCGGGCGTATTGGCCGGCAGCAGCACCTGCTCGCCTTCCTTCAGGCCCGAGACCACCTGCGCGCGCTCGCCGTCGCGGATGCCGATTTTGATCTTGCGCTGCTCCAGCTTGCCGCCCTCCAGCAGCACCTTCACGCTCTGGGTGCCGTCCAGGCCGGGCTTGGCCACCAGCGACAGCGGAATGGTCAGCGCGTGCTCGACATGGGCCAGCACGAAATAGACATCGGCGGTCATGCCGCTCATCAGCTCGCGGCTGGGGTTGGCGACGTCGAACAGCACCGTGTAGAAGGCCTTCTTGCCCTGGCGACCGGAGTCGTCGGTGGGCAGCAGCATGATCTGGCGCAGCTTGCCGCTCCAGCGCTTGCCGGGGTAGCCGGGCGTGCTGAAGTAGGCGGTCATGCCCTTCTGCAGGCGCGTCACGTCCTCCTCGGCCACCGGCACCTGCACCGTCATGCGCGACAGGTCGGCGATGCGCATCAGCACCTCCGGATTGGCGCCCAGCATCTGGCCCACGCGCGCGTTGAGCGTGACGACGGTGCCGCCGACGGGGGCCTCGATGCGGTTCTGCTTCTGGATCAACTCGTCTTCCTTGATGGCCGCCTCGGTCTGCTGGATCTGCGCATTGGTGGCGTCCACCCTGGCCGCGGCCGCGTACATGTTCATGCGCGAGGATTCATACGACTCTTCGCGGGTGGCGTTCTCCGCCTTCAGCTGGGTCTGGCGCTGGAACTGCAGCTGGGCGAAATCAAGCTGGGCGTTCTGCCCGGCCAGTTCGGCCTTCAGGCGCGCCAGCTGCGCGCGGTTGTTCTCGATGCGGCTGTTCTGCACCGCCGGCGAAACGGTGACCAGCACCTTGCCGGCCTTCACCACCTCGCCAATGGCCACGTCGACGCCGTCGATCTGGCCCGCGACCCGGGAGCCGACGTCGACATAGTTCTGCACCACCACGTTGCCGGTGGCGTTGACCACCTGTTCGATGTCGGCCTTCTCGACCCTGGCCGTCTCCAGCTTCACCGGCACCGGCTTGGCCGGCGCGGGCGCCGGGCGGTTCTGCCAGAAGGCGATGCCGCCCGCCACCAGCGCCGCCGCCAGCAGGCCGCCGCCCCACAGCGCGCCCTTGTGCGAGGCGCCGTGCGCGGCTGGCGGCGTGTGTTGCGGGATGTTGTCGTGCGGCTCGCTCATGATGGCAGTGGTTGCTTGCGATAATGATTTCAGAAAAAGATGACGGCCGGATTACTCCGGCCGCACTGGCTTGCCGATGCCGCCCCCTCAGGCGGCAAGCGCTTGCGGCGGCAGTTGGCCCAGCGCCGCGCGCCAGTCGGCGTGCACCTCCGGCGCGCCGCTCCACACCGCCTGGTGCAGTTGCGACAACAGGCCGGGTTCTTCCAGCAGGCTGTTCTTCTGCTTGTCGTTCAGGGCGTCCGGACCGTCCTTGAGCGCGGTGCGCACCAGCTTCTCGCGCAGGTGCTGCGTGAGCTGCGGCACGGCCGGATGGGCGTGCGCGGTGGCGCACACCAGCGCGTTGAAGGACGGATCGACCACCGCCTCGACGAAGCCCGGCAGCGCCGGCGTCTCGTTGAAGTGGCGCACGGTCTCCAGCAGCTCGAACGGCGGCGTGGTCTCTTCCGGGATCTTGAACAGGCCGGCGCGGCGGAAACCCCGGCCGAAGGTCACGCGCGAGGACAGCACCGACACCGGCACCGACACCGCCAGCGAACCGGCGATGGGAATGAGCCACCAGATGAAGGACGGATTGAGCCAGTAGACCGCCGCGCCCCACACCACGCCCAACAGCGAATGCCAGCCGTGGCGGCGCATCGCCTCGCCCCAGCCGGTTTCGTTGTCGGCGCGCGGCGGCGATTTCCAGCCGGCGTTCCAGCCGAGGAAGGCGCCCAGCACGAAGCGCGTGTGGAACAGCATGCGCACCGGCGCCAGCGCCATCGAGAACAGCAGCTCGATCACCATGCTCACGAACAGCGCCAGCGCGCCGCCGAAGCCGCGCGCGCCCTTCACCGCGAACAGCAGCACCGCCAGGATCTTGGGCAAGAACAGGATGGTGGCGGTGGCCGACACTAGCGCCAGCGCCTTCTCGGGATGCCATTCGGGCCAGATCGGGAACAGCTGGCGCGGCGAAGTGAAGTACTGCGGGTCGATCAGCGTATGCGCGGCCAGCAGCACGGTGGACAACAGCAGGAACAACGCCCACAGCGGCGCCGACACGTAGGCCATGACGCCGGTGACGAACACCGCGCGGTGCACGACGTGCATGCCGCGCGCCAGGAACAGCTTGAAGTTCATCAGGTTGCCCTGGCACCAGCGGCGGTCGCGGCTCAACTCGTCGAGCAGGTTGGGCGGCATCTCTTCGTAGCTGCCGTCGAGGTCGTAGGCGATCCAGACCGACCAGCCGGCGCGACGCATCAGCGAAGCCTCGACGAAGTCGTGCGACATGATGGGGCCGGACAGGTTGCCGCGGCCCGGCAGCGGCGCCAGCGCGCAGTGCTTCATGAAGGGCTTCAGGCGGATGATGGCGTTGTGGCCCCAGAAGTGCGACTCGCCCAGCTGCCAGTAGTGCAGGCCGGCGGTAAACAGCGGGCCGTACACGCGCGTGGAGAACTGCTGGATGCGGGCATACAGCGTGTCGCGCCCGGCCGCGCGCGGCGCGGTCTGGATGATACCGGCGCCGGGATGCTCTTCCATCAGGCGGGTCAGCTTGGTGAGGCACTCGCCGGTCATCACGCTGTCGGCGTCCAGCACCACCATGTAGCGGTAGTCGGCGCCCCAGCGGCGGCAGAAGTCGTCCAGGTTGCCGCTCTTGCGCTTGACGCGGCGGCGGCGATGGCGATAGAAGATGCGCCCGAAACCGCCGGTCTCCCGGCACAGCGCGGCCCAGGCCGCGGTCTCGGCGGCGCAGATGTCGGCCTCGCCGCTGTCGGAGAGAATGAAGAAGTCGAAGTGCTCCAGCTGCCCGGTGCGCTCCAGCGACTCGTAGGTGGCGCGCAAGCCGGCAAACACCCGCGCCACGTCCTCGTTGCAGATCGGCATGACGATGGCGGTGCGGGCATCGGGGGCGATGTCCTTGTTGCCGGCCTTCTCGTGCGAGATCAGGTATTCGTCGTCGCCGCGCATGAGCACCAGGAAGCCGGTCATGGCGGTCCAGAAACCGGCCGACACCCACAGGAACAGCAGCGCGAACAGGCCCAGCACCAGCATCTCCAGCGGCTTGGTGCCGTGATACGGCAGCACGTCGCTCATGAAGTAGGTGGCCATCGAGGTCTGCAGCACCATCAGCACCAGGAGCGTGATGCGGCGCAGGTTGCCGGTGCGCTGCCAGTGGCCCTTGGGGTCCGGCGCGTCGGACTTGTCGAGATGGTCTTCGACATAGTGCGGCTCGGCCGGATGCTCGGGCTCGACGGCCTTGGCCTTCTTGCGGCGCCAGCGGCTGGGGCGGCGCTCCAGGCGGCGGTTCTCCTCCTCCACCCAGCGGGCGAAGGGATTGAGCTCGCCCCAGGGACGGGGCACCATGGATTTGCGGTTCAGCGGCGGCGCCACGGCGATATGTGGCTGGCCGCGGTCTTCGCCGACGGCCGGCGCGTTCGCGCCCGGCGCGCCGCTCACGTCGGTCGATTCGGCCGCAGCCGGATACAGCAGGGCCAGGCGCGCGTCGATGGAGGCCTGGGCGGCAGAGGCGTCGCCGGCAGGGCCGGTATCGCCGGCGTCGCGCCCGGAAGCCTGCGCCAGCACGCGGTGCAGGTCCGCCACCGGGTCGCCGGAGCCGATCGCACCCGCCCGCGCCGCCAGTTCACGACGTTGCTCAGGCGACAGCGGCAGGCGCGCGAGGTAGTCTTCGAGCGCCTGGGATGCTGCCGACGTCTGCATTAGTTGGGGGGTAATATGTAGCTCCACGTTTCTGACAAGGTTGTGCCGCCGTTGGCATTGCGCAGGAAACCGCGCAGCTCGACCGGCTTGTTATCTTCCACCCGGCGCAGCTTGACTTCAATGCGCCAGCCGCCGGTCACGTCGTTCTTGCGAGTGGTCACGCTCGCGATCTTGCCGTTGGCGTCAGCCTCGACCACGCCCTCGACACGGGCGTTGGCGGGCAGCTTCTTGAGCGAGCCGCCGTCGAAGTCGATCGCCAGGGCCTGGGAATCATCCTGCTTGCCGTCCTGCTTCGGACGGTAGCCGTGGCCGAAGCGGGTCTGCGTGACCCAGGCCAGCGGCGGACGCTTCTCGTTTTCCTTCTGCCACAGCAGGCGGTATTCCACATTCATCGGCTGGCCGGCCTTGGGCATGGTGTTCGGGATCCAGTAGGCCACGATGTTGTCGTTGGTCTCGTCGGGCGTGGGGATCTGCACCAGCTCGACGCGACCCGAACCCCACTTGCCCTTGGGCTCGACCCAGGCGCTCGGGCGCGACTGGTAGTTGTAGTCGAGGTCCTGGTAGCTGGAGAAGTCGCGGTCGCGCTGCATCAGGCCGAAGCCCAGCGGGTTGTCGAACGAGAACGAGGTCACCAGCAGGCGCTTGGGGTTCACCAGCGGACGCCACAGCCATTCGCCGGTGCCCGACTGCATCAGCAGGCCGTCCGAATCGTGCACCTCGGGACGGAAGTCGTCGCCCGGACCCGGCTGGTTCTCGCCGAACAGGAACATGCTGGTCAGCGGCGCAATGCCCAGCTTGGTCACGTTGCCGCGCAGGTAGATCTGGGCCTTCACGTCCATCACCGTGTCCACGCCCGGCTTGAGCACGAAGCGGTAGGCGCCGGTGGCGCGCGGCGAATCCAGCAGGGCGTAGACGACCAGCTCCTTGGCCTCGGCCGAGGGACGCTCCAGCCAGAACTCGGTGAAGCGCGGGAACTCCTCGCCGGAATACAAGGCAGTGTCGATCGCCAGGCCGCGCGCCGACAGGCCGTAACCCTGCCCCTTGCCCATCGCGCGGAAGTAGCTCGCACCCTGGAAGGTCAGCACGTCATCCTTGACCTTGGCCGAGTTGACCGGGAAACGGATGCGGAAACCGGCAAAGCCGATATTGCGCAGCGAGCGCGGATCGATGTTGCGGTTGGCGCTGTAGTCGAACAGGGCCGGGCTGAAATTGATCTCGCGCACCGCGCCGCCGACCACTTCGTTGACCTTGACCGGCTCGTTGAAATTGCCGCCCAGGTGAATGAAGGACAGCTCGAACGGCAGCTTCTGCGCGCCCCAGTACGCCTTGTCGGCGCGGAAGCGGATCTGGTTGGCCTGTTCATAACTCAAGTCGCGGATGGACTTGGGCAGCTCGTCGGAAGGCTTCTTGTACGATTTGGACGCCAGCGTCTTGGCGCGCGCGGCCACCGTATTGAAATCGAAGGCGAATGCCGCCTGGTGGAACGCCAGCAAACCCATCAGGGTTGCCGGAACAACAAGACGGCGCCACCAGGACGGTCTTGCGGCGCGGCGCGCGGATGTGGATCCGGTTGCCGGCCATGAGGTGGTGTGAAGCGGCATTATTGTTTTGTCTGACATGCAATTTTCTGGTTGGAGTGCTTTCCCCCGGAGGCGGAATCGACCGCCGCCGGTCTTTTCCCGGCCTGGACCGCTGGAATGAACCATCGGCGCGGCCTGGAAAGCAGGCGCTAGTTTACCCAAATGTTGCGTGAATTGTTCGAGCGGATGGCGTGAAACCGGCATTTACCGGCGCCATTACCCGCCGGCAACGTCTCCCGCGGGGCTGCCGGGGCGATTGCGGGCGGCGCCTGCATCGAACGACCCGCCGAACGGCCAACGCAACCCCTGACGGCGATGTCTGGGCGGGATCCCCCGCCGCATCGCGGTGCCTGCCGCCGCGACGCTTCTGTCGAGCTCGTCCCAGGCGGCACGCGGGCAGTCTGTCGAAACTGTTCCGATCAGTGCACTGTCTGGTATAAGGGCGGCGGTGGAACAGAAAGTTCCGTGATGCAGCATTGCGTCCTGTAACATTGCGGCTTCGGCGCCGCGCGGGATCTTCCGCCGCGTCGTCCGGCTCCACCTTCGACCCAGCAACCATCCATCCGACCAAGCGCGCATGAGCACTTCCGCAGGCAACCTGACCATCGTCGTGGCCACCGACAAGAACAACGGCATCGGCATCAACAACACCCTGCCCTGGCGCCTGCCGGAAGACCTGGCGCATTTCAAGCGCACCACCTCCGGCCACGCCATCCTGATGGGCCGCAAGACCTTCGAGTCGATCGGCCGTCCGCTGCCCAACCGCCGCAACATCGTCATCAGCCGCAATGCCGGCTGGCAACACGAGGGCGTGGAAACGGCCGGCTCGCTGCAAGCCGCGGCCGAGCTGGCCGCGGGCGCCCCCGCCTTCGTCATCGGCGGCGCGCAGATCTATGCCGAAGCGCTGCCGCTGGTGAACCGCCTGATCGTCACGCGCATCGAACAGGCTTTCGCGTGCGACGCGTTTTTCCCGGCGCTCGACGAGCAGGTCTGGAAGGAGACGGCGCGCGAAGAACACCGCAGCGAAACCGGCGGATTCGACTACGCTTTTGTGACATACGAAAGACGTTGAAGGGGCGGCGCCCCCGCCCTGTTGTTTTTTCCCGTTTTTGCTTAATATGCGCACCTCTTTTGCGCATATCTGCGACAATCCCGCTTTCTTTTTTTCGGCGCGCAAGCCCTGCCAGCCCAGGCGCAGTTCCCGCAGTTTATTTTCACCCATGAGTCCCGACCGCGCCTGCGGACCGGCCGCACTCTAGCCCTGGAGAACACAATGAAATTCCGTTTCCCCATCGTCATCATCGACGAAGACTTCCGTTCCGAGAACACCTCGGGCCTCGGCATTCGCGCCCTGGCCGACGCCATCCAGGCGGAAGGCATGGAAGTGCTGGGCGTGACCAGCTACGGCGACCTGGCCCAGTTCGCGCAGCAGCAGTCGCGCGCCTCGGCCTTCATCCTGTCGATCGACGATGAGGAACTGGGCGCCGGCTCCCATGAGGAAACCGATTTCGCGCTCAAGGCCCTGCGCGCCTTCGTCGGCGAGATCCGCCACAAGAACGCCGACATCCCCATCTACCTGTACGGTGAAACCCGCACCTCGCGCCACATCCCCAACGATGTGCTGCGCGAACTGCACGGCTTCATCCACATGTTCGAAGACACCCCGGAGTTCGTGGCGCGCCACATCATCCGCGAAGCCAAGTCCTACCTCGACGGCCTGGCGCCGCCGTTCTTCCGTGCGCTGGTGGAATACGCCAACGACGGCTCCTATTCCTGGCACTGCCCCGGCCACTCGGGCGGCGTGGCTTTCCTGAAGTCGCCGGTGGGCCAGATGTTCCACCAGTTCTTCGGCGAGAACATGCTGCGCGCCGACGTCTGCAACGCCGTGGAAGAGCTGGGCCAGCTGCTGGACCACACCGGCCCGGTCGCCAATTCGGAACGCAACGCCGCGCGCATCTTCAACGCCGACCACTGCTACTTCGTCACCAACGGCACCTCGACCTCCAACAAGATGGTCTGGCACTCGACCGTCGCCCCGGGCGACATCGTGGTGGTGGACCGCAACTGCCACAAGTCGATCCTGCACTCGATCATCATGACCGGCGCGATTCCCGTGTTCCTGATGCCGACCCGCAATCACCTGGGCATCATCGGCCCGATCCCGCTGGAAGAGTTCACGCTCGAAAGCATCCAGAAGAAGATCGAAGCCAACCCCTTCGCGCGCGAAGCGAAGAACAAGAAGCCGCGCATCCTGACCATCACGCAATCGACCTACGACGGCGTGGTCTACAACGTCGAAACCTTGCGCGAAATGCTCGACGGCGAGATCGACACCCTGCACTTCGACGAAGCCTGGCTGCCGCACGCCACCTTCCACGACTTCTACAAGAACATGCACGCCATCGGCAAGGACCGTCCGCGCGCCAAGAAGTCGATGATCTTCGCCACCCAGTCGACCCACAAGCTGCTGGCCGGCCTGTCGCAAGCCTCGCAGGTGCTGGTGCGCGAATCGGAAACCGTGCAACTGGACCAGGACGCCTTCAATGAAGCCTTCCTGATGCACACCTCGACCTCGCCGCAGTACTCCATCATCGCCTCGTGCGACGTGGCCGCGGCCATGATGGAAGCGCCCGGCGGCACCGCGCTGGTGGAAGAATCCATCCTCGAGGCGCTGGACTTCCGCCGCGCCATGAAGAAGATCGACCAGGAGTTCGACAACGAATGGTGGTTCCAGGTCTGGGGCCCCAACCAGTTCGCGGCCGACGGCATCGGCGAGCGCGAGGACTGGGTCATCAAGGCCGAAGACGACTGGCACGGCTTCGGCAACCTGGCGCCGGGCTTCAACATGCTGGACCCGATCAAGGCCACCATCGTCAACCCCGGCCTGGCGCTCAACGGCCAGTTCGGCGAGACCGGCATCCCGGCCTCGATCGTGACCAAGTACCTGGCCGAGCACGGCGTCATCGTCGAGAAGTGCGGCCTGTACTCGTTCTTCATCATGTTCACCATCGGCATCACCAAGGGCCGCTGGAACACGCTGGTCACCGCCCTGCAGCAGTTCAAGGACGACTACGACAAGAACGCGCCGATCTGGCGCATCCTGCCCGAGTTCGCCCAGCGCAACCCGCGCTACGAGCGCCTGGGCCTGCGCGACCTGTGCCAGCAGATCCACGAGACCTACCGCGCCTACGACGTGGCGCGCCTGACGACCGAAATGTACCTGTCGGACATGCAGCCGGCGATGAAGCCCTCGGACGCCTTCTCCAAGATGGCGCACCGCGAGATCGAGCGCGTGCCGCTGGACGAGCTGGAAGGCCGCGTCACTTCGATCCTGCTGACCCCGTATCCGCCGGGCATCCCGCTGCTGATCCCGGGCGAGATCTTCAACAAGACCATCGTCGACTACCTGAAATTCGCGCGCGACTTCAACGAGAAATTCCCGGGCTTCGAAACCGACGTGCACGGCCTGGTCAAGCGCGAAGTCAACGGCCGTCGTGACTACTTCGTGGATTGCGTGAAGCAGTAACGGCAGAACAAGCGCCCATGAAAAAAGCCGATACCGTTGTCACGGTATCGGCTTTTTTCTTGCCTGCAGCTCAGAACGAGCCGAGATAGAAATACCCCGCCAGCGCCCCGCCGAACAGCAGCCACAGTGGATGGATCTTGGTCTTCAGCGCGATCACCGCGGTGGCGGCGGTGACGGCCGCCAGGAAGCCGTGGGTGATCGAGGCCTGGGCGATCAGCAGCGCCGAGGCCGCCACCAGGCCGCCGGTCACCGGCAGCAGGCCGGCCTGCACGTGGCGGCGCCACGGCTTGTCCTTGAAGCGTTCCCAGACGTGCAGCATGACGATGGTGATCAGCGAAGACGGGCCGAACTTGGCGAAGGTCGTCACCAGCATTCCCCAGAAGCCCGCGACGTGCCAGCCGACCAGCGTCACCACCATCAGGTTGGGGCCGGGCGCGGCCTGGCCCAGCGCGAACAGCGCGCTGAAATCCTCGGCCGTCATCCAGTGGTGGACCTCCACCACCTGGCGCTGCATCTCCGGCAGGATGGTGTTGCCGCCGCCGAAGGCCAGCACCGACAGCTGGGTCATGATGACGGCCAGTGCGATCAGGGTCTGGCTCATTGCGCGCCCTCCTTCGCGGCGTCCTTGGATGCCTCCTTCGCCTGCGGCCTGGCCGAGAACCTGTCGCCGTAGCGCGAAGTCAGCAGCACGCTGATCGGCGTCATCACCAGCATCACCCACACCAGCGGCACGCGCACGATGGCGATGGCGATGAAGCAGACCACCGCGACCGCCGCAAGCACCAGGTTCTTGCGCAAGGGCAGCGCGATCTTGATCGCCATCTGGATCAGCAGGCCGGCCGCCGCGGCCGCCAGCCCGGCGAAGAGGTGCTTGACGTTCGGGTCGTTCTGGAAATGCTGGTAGATGATGCCCAGCACCACCACCACCGCCGACGGCACCGCGATCAGGCCGGAGATCGCCGCCAGCGCGCCTTTGACGCCGCGGAACTTCATCCCCAGCGCAACCGACAGGTTGATGATGTTGCCGCCCGGCAGGAACTGGCACAGGCCCAGCAATTGCACGAATTCCGGCTCCGACAGCCATTTTCGGCGCTCCACGATCATGCGGTGCGCCAGCGGCAGCGCGCCGCCGAAAGCGGTCATACCGAGGCCCAGGAAGCCCAGGAAAAGTTCTTTGGAAGTGGGTGGCGCCGAGGGCGCGGCCGGAGTATCCGGATGGGGCGTGGAAGTGCTCATGTTCATCTCGTCTTGCGTTGCAGCGGGGGTTGCAGCCTGGTTTGGCGGCGCCATCGCCGCATGTATGAAAGGCTACTCCCGAGGAGGGTTTTTGTCTAATATATGTCAAATACTCAATCCATATTGAACAGATATGTCACCCAACATCGACCTGCGCCTGCTGCGCTACTTCATCGCCGTCGCCGAAGAGGGCCACCTGACCAAGGCCGCCCTGCGCATCGGCATCCAGCAGCCGCCGCTGTCGCAGCAGATCCGCGTACTGGAGAAAGAACTGGGCGTAACGCTGTTCAACCGCCTGCCGCGCGGCATGGAGCTGACCGAAAGCGGCGTGGCGCTGCTGGCCGACGCCCGCGCCATCCTGGCCCAGCTGGAATCCACGGTGGCTGGGGTGCGCCGCATCGCCGCGGGCAAGATGGGCCGCATCGCGGTCGGCTTCACGGAATCGGCCTCTCTGCATCCCTTCGTGCACTCGGTGATCCGCGCGTTTCGCGCCGCCGCGCCCGACGTCGCCCTGAAGGTGGAAGAGACCAACACCCACGAGCTGGTCGAGGCGCTGCGCCAGAAGCGGCTCGACCTGGCCTTCGTGCGCTCGCCGGTGGGCGACGCCACCGGTCTGACGATGGAAACCATGCTGGTCGAGGAAATGGTGGCGGCGCTGCCGGTGGACCATCCGCTGGCCGCGGGCGCCCGCAAAAATGGAGGCAACGGCGGACGCAACGGCGCCCGTAAGGGCGGGGGCAACAACAGCATCGCCCTGGCCTCGCTGGCCGAGGAGTCCTTCATCATGACGCGCCGCCCCAGCGGGCCCGGCCTGTACGACACAATCATCGCCGCCTGCCACGCGGCCGGATTCTCGCCGCGGGTAATGCAGGAGTCCAGCAAGAACCTGTCGACGCTGTCGCTGGTGGCTGCGGGGCTGGGCGTGTCGGTGATCCCGGCCTCGCTCACGCGCGTGAACGCCGAGGGCATCGCCTACCTCAAGCTCAGCGACGCCCCCGAACTGAAGGCACCGCTGCACCTGGCCTATCGCGAAGGCGAAATCAGCGGCGCGGCCGCACTGATGCGGGAGGAAGCGATCAAGCTGGGCGCCCAGCAGAAACGGCGCTGAAGCCGAAGAGCGTGCAGAAACGACAAGGCCTCCGTCAGGAGGCCTTGTCACTTGCAATCGACAGCGATGCGATCAGGTCTTGGGCAGCGTCACGCCATGCTGGCCCTGGTACTTGCCGCCGCGATCCTTGTAGGAGGTCTCGCAGATCTCGTCGCTCTCGAAGAACAGCACCTGCGCGCAGCCCTCGCCGGCGTAGATCTTGGCCGGCAGCGGCGTGGTGTTGGAGAACTCCAGCGTCACGTAGCCTTCCCACTCGGGCTCGAACGGGGTGACGTTGACGATGATGCCGCAGCGCGCGTAGGTCGACTTGCCCAGGCAGATCGTCAGCACGCTGCGCGGAATGCGGAAATACTCCATCGTGCGCGCCAGCGCGAACGAGTTCGGCGGGATGATGCAGACATCGCCCTTGAAGTCCACGAAGGACTTCTCGTCGAAGTTCTTGGGATCGACGATGGTCGAGTTGATGTTGGTGAAGATCTTGAATTCGTCGGCGCAGCGGATATCGTAGCCGTACGACGAGGTGCCGTAGGACACGATCTTGCTGCCGTCGGCGGCGAGACGCACCTGGCCCGGCTCATAGGGCTCGATCATCCCGTGCTGCTCCGACATGCGGCGGATCCACTTATCTGACTTGATGGACATGGTATTTTGGCAATTTCTGAAGATGTGCAATTTTACGCGAAAACACCCAGAAATACCCTCCGGACAAGCATTTCCGGCCGAATCAGGACTTTTTCATGCTCATGGTGCAGGCGCGATCCAGAGAATTGCGCACCAACAAGCCGCCACTGCCTTCCCAGGTGGAACCATCACCATTGAAGGCACCGTCCAGCCGCACCGACCATCGATTGGCCGGGTTCTCCACCCGGTAGCCGGTACCGCGCAGCGCCATGCGGCCGTTGATGACGCGCCCGGCGATGTTCTCGGTCACCGTCGTGGAGCGTCTGTGCAATCGTATTACCGGGTAGCGACTTACATCCACGTCATAGTTGCGGGTAAAGGGACTCGGCTGGCTCGGATGAGCGGCGTTGCTGGCGCCGCAGGACATGACCGCGCTCCAGCTCTTGTCCGTCACATGCACCGCATCGGAGCTGGCGATAGCAAGCAGCAGTCCATCGTCCGGTTCGCCGGCCAACGCCGGATCAAGCTTCCCTGCGGCATCCGCCGGCAGCGTATAGGTCTGTTGCGACGCAGCTGCCAGCTTCAAGGCGTCGTTCGCGAAGCCATTCATGCAGTCCGCGGCGCCAAGCACTAGGCGCTGTTTGAGCAAACTGGCATTGTGCGCCAGCAGTTCGTCCTTGCTGGGAGGATGGGGATCGTTTTCGCTCTGCACCGAACGACAAGCCTGCTGCGCCAACACCTGCTTGCTACGGGAGTCGATGAGACGCAGGCGAGCAGAATAGTCCACCTTGTAGTGGGTCCAATCCGAAGCGAAATACATCGTGGCCCACCCCGTGGTTTTGATGTCGAGGATATAGTCCGCTTCAGGCTGCGCCGTCACCACGGAACCGATATCGTCCTTGCCCAGGGGTACGGCGGGCGGCGGCAGGATACTCATGCCGCGCTCCTGCGCCATACGCCTGGCCAGCAGATCGGCCATGGCAAACGCAGGATCTTCGACGTGATATTGCCTGACCAGGGCTTTCCCCTGTTCCTGCGCCGCCAACACCCCGATAATCCCGAAGACCGCATTGCCGGCCTTGAAATCGACGAAGGTAGGAAGCTCATAAGCCACAACGGCCAGCCTCTTGCCCGACATCTGCCCCAGACTTTGCTGCTGCATCTCGATTTTCTGGGCGACGCAGGCTGCCAGCAGCATCGGCAGCGCGAGCACGCAGCAACGCCTGCTCAGGCGTCTGAGGAAGAGTCGGATCGAATTGATGGAAAGAGACGAGTCATACGGCCTTGTTCTTGTCTGCATATGGCGTGTTCACTAGGGCCGCGCAGCGCTTTTCCCCGCTTACCCCTCGGGACGGATTGCCTGGCCAGCCGCGATTATTGTCGTACAAGCCGGCGCACGTGGTCGCCGGCTTCCCCCGATGCCGCGGCTGTTGCCGAAGCTCGCAAAAATCATAAGGGAAAAGAACCAACGCTGGCTGACGAAGCGCTGACAACGACCCGACGAGAATATGTTTTTCCCGGCGCTGCGCGCAAAGAGCATTCTGCGGTCACCGGATCGGCGCGACCTGTGCTGGCGCATGGAGTATCGGCGCCACCGCCTTGATCAGATGCAGGGAGAGGTCATCGAACCGAGCCGCATCGATGCGCGACGGCGCGAAATAGGCCTCCTGGAGATCAGTGCGCCACAGCGTGGGCGCCGCGCCTGAGCGCAGCAGCGTGGCGCGCAGGGTCACGCGGTAGGAGCAGGCGCCGGCGCTTGCGCATTCCTGCCTGTCGTCCTGGATGCGCAGGTAGAGCACATGCGAGACGGCCGAACGGGCGGTCCTGGAGTTGAGTACGGTGGTGACGTTGGCTGCGCGCACGAACAAGGCGTTCACGCCCACCTCGGTCAGCCCCGCCGGCACCCGTTGCTCAAGCGACTCGCCCAGCGCATCGCTGAGCCGCTCGCGCTGGGCTGCGGAGCTTCCCTCCGGGCCACTACCCTCGGCGCCCTGCAGCGGGGGCTGGTAGACCACCAGCAGGCGCGGCACTTCCACCGGGACATCGACGAAGGTCTGGGTATCGATCTGCCTCACCGCGCAGGCCGACAGCAGGAATGCCGTCGTCGCGACAGTCAGCCTGGCGCTCAGTTTGTACGACATGTCTGCAGCTCCTTTTTTTTGACCGGTGATGCACTGCCCGACGGCAGGGCAGAACCCAGGTGAAACTTCAACAGACGGCGTTGCAGCGTCGGCGGCGCGCCAGCTTCAGCGCTGCATGCTCTCCCACACCTTCTGCAGCCGCTTGACCGACACCGGCATCGGCGTCTTCAGCTCCTGCGCGTACAGCGACACGCGCAGCTCTTCGAGCATCCAGCGGAACTCGGTCATCTTGGGGTCGGCGCGGCCGGCGCGTTCCTTCAGGCCGCGCTGGTAGGGCAACGCGACCAGGTTCCAGTCCGTCAGCAGGCGCGTGTCGCGCGCGGGATCGGCGCGCAGCTTGTCCAGCCGCACGTTGATGGCCTTCAGGTAGCGCGGATAGTGGCTCAGGTTGCCGTAGTCGGTGTCGGCCACGAAACGCTTGCCCACCAGCAGCGCGAGCTGCGACTGGATGTCGGCGGCGGCCTGCGCGTGCGCCTTGATGCCCTGCAGCTTCTTGGGCAGCGAGTGGTACTCGGCCAGGATCTGTGCGGCCAGGCGCGCGATCTCGTTGACCAGCAGGCTCAGGCGCGCCTTGCCCTCGTCGCGGCGCCGGTTGAACTCGTCGGCGTTCTTCGGCAGCGGGTCCTGCAGGAAGGCGCGCTCCAGGCCGGCGTTGAGGATCTGGTCGCGCAGCTCCTCCTGCGTGCCCAGGGCCATGAACTGCATGCCCATCTGCTGCAGGCCGGGGATGTTCTTTTCCAGGTACTTCAGCTGCTCCTTCATCTGCAGCGCAAACAGGCGGCGCAGGCCGGCGTAGTGGAAGCGCGCGGCCTCGGCCGGATCGTCGAAGACCTCCAGGTCGCAGTGGGTCTTGCGGTCCACCAGCGCCGGGAAACCGATCAGCGTCTGCGCCTGCTTGCCGGTCCCGCGCGTGATCTCCAGCAGCTCGGGCAGCTCGCCGAAGCTCCAGCCGGTGAGGTTGGCGTATGCGCCGGCCGAGGCCGGTGCGGACGCGGACGAAGACGAAGGTGCAGACGTGACCGCGCCTGGCGCCGGTTTTGCGGCCGTTTTTGCGGTCGCCGCCTGTGCCGGCGCCGCATCGCCATCCTCATCGCGCGGCGCGATCGCCACCTGCTCGGCCAGCTTCTGGAACTGCTGGCGCGCCTGGCCGCCGAACTCGGCCTGCAGCGCGGCGAGGTTGCGTCCCATCTCCAGCTGGCGGCCGTGCTCGTCGACGATCTTGAAGTTCATCGCGTGGTGCGCCGACAGCGTCTCTTGCTTGAAGTCGCTGGCCTTGACCAGAATGGTGATCTGCTCGCGGATGTCGGCGATGATGGCGTCGATCAGGTTGCCGCGCCCGAAGGTCTTGCGTTCATCCTGGCGCTCGCAGAATTTCGCCGCGTAGTCCGGCAAAGGCACGCAGTGGCGGCGCAATTTCTGCGGCAGCGACTTGATCAGCAGGTGCACCTTCTCCTTGAGCATGCCCGGCACCAGCCATTCGCAGCGGTCGGCCGAGACCTGGTTGAGCGCATACAAGGGCACCGTCAGCGTGACGCCGTCGCGCGCCGCGCCCGGCTCGAAATGGTAGGACAGCGCCATGGCGATGCCGGCCACGTTCATGGTCTTGGGGAACAGCTCGGTGGTGACGCCTGCGGCCTCGTGGCGCATCAGGTCGTCCTTGTTCAGGTACAGCAGCTTGGGATCGGCTGCGGTGGCCTGCTTGTGCCACTTCTCGAAGTCCACGCCGTTGCAGATCTCGGCGGGAATCAGCTTGTCGTAGAAGCCGATGATCAGCTCGTCGTCCACCAGCACGTCCAGGCGGCGCGACTTGTGTTCCAGGTTCTCGATCTCGCGCACCAGCTTCTGGTTGTGCGCGAAGAACGGCGCCCGGGTCTCGAAGTCGCCGCCCACCAGCGCGTCGCGGATGAAGATCTCGCGCGCTTCGGCGGCATTGATGTGGCCGTAGTTGATGCGGCGCTGGCTATACACCACCAGGCCGTAGAGCGTGGCGCGCTCGGAGGCGGTCACCTGGGCGACGCGCTTCTCCCAGCGCGGTTCGCCCCAGGATTTCTTGAGCAGGTGGCCGCCCAGCTTTTCCAGCCATTCGGGCTGGATGTTGGCCACACAGCGCGCATACAGGCGCGCGGTGTCCACCAGCTCGGCCGCCATCACCCAGCGACCGGGCTTCTTGGTCAGGTGGGCGCCGGGCCAGATGTTGAACTTGATGCCGCGCGCACCCAGGTACTGGGCGTCGTCCTCGGACTTGAAACCGATGTTGCCCAGCAGGCCGGTCAGCAGCGCCAGGTGCAGCTGGTCATAGGTGGCTGGCGCCTCGTTGAGGCGCCAGCCCTGTTCCTTGACGATGGTCAGCAGCTGCGAGTGGACGTCGCGCCATTCGCGCAGGCGCAGCTGCGACAGGAAGTTCTCGCGGCAGTGGTCCTGCAGCTGGCGGTTGGACTTCTTGTGCTCGATGGCGCTTTCGAACCACTTCCAGATCTTGAGGTAACTGCTGAACTCGGACTTCTCGTCGGCGAATTTCTTGTGGGCGTTGTCGGCGGCGTTCTGCGCATCCATCGGCCGGTCGCGCGGGTCCTGCACCGACAACGCTGCGGCGATGATCAGCAGTTCGGTCAGGCAGGCGTTGTCGCGCCCGGCCAGGATCATGCGGCCCACGCGCGGGTCCAGCGGCAGCTTGGCCAGTTGGCGGCCCAGGGCGGTCAGGCGATTGACCCCGCCCTGCTCTTCCACCGCGCCCAGCTCCTGCAGCAACTGGTAACCGTCGGCGATCGCCCGGCCCGGCGGCGGCTCGATGAAGGGGAAGCTCTCGACATCGGTCAGGTGCAGCGACTTCATGCGCAGGATGACCGAGGCCAGCGAAGAGCGCAGGATTTCCGGATCGGTGAATTTGGCGCGTCCCTGGAAGTCCTGCTCGTCGTAGAGGCGGATACACACGCCCGCGGCCACCCGGCCGCAACGCCCGGCGCGCTGGTTGGCGGCGGACTGCGCCACCGGCTCGATCTGCAGCTGCTCGACCTTGTTGCGGTAGCTGTAGCGCTTCACGCGCGCAAGGCCCGCGTCGACCACGTAGCGAATGCCAGGCACCGTCAGCGAGGTCTCGGCGACGTTGGTGGCCAGCACGATGCGGCGCGCATTGCTGATCTTGAAGACGCGCTCCTGCTCGGCCGCCGACAGGCGGGCAAACAGCGGCAGGATTTCCACATGCGGCGGATGGTGCTTGCGCAACGCCTCGGCGGCATCGCGGATCTCGCGCTCGCCCGGCAGGAACACCAGCACGTCGCCCGAACCGATGCGCGCCAGCTCGTCGACGGCGTCGACCACGGCGTCCATCAGGTCGCGCTGCTCGCGGTCCTTCTGCGCCTGCGAGGCACGGCCTTCGGCGCGCGCGCGGGTCTGCGCCACTTCGGTGGACACACCGCTGCGGTCGGCATTGTCGATCGGGCGATAGCGGATCTCCACCGGATACAGGCGGCCGGAAACCTCGATCACCGGCGCGGGGAGGATCTCCATCCCGTCGGCGCCCTTCACCTCGCGGCCGAAATGGCGGGCGAAGCGGTCGGCATCGATGGTGGCCGAGGTGATGATGAGCTTCAGGTCCGGGCGCTTGGGCAGCAACTGCTTGAGGTAGCCCAGCAGGAAGTCGATGTTCAGGCTGCGCTCGTGCGCCTCGTCGATGATGATGGTGTCGTACTGGCGCAGCAGCGGGTCGGTCTGGGTCTCGGCCAGCAGGATGCCGTCGGTCATCAGCTTGACCCAGGCCCCCTTGGACAGCGTGTCGTTGAAACGCACCTTGTAGCCGACCAGCTCGCCCGGCGGCGAATTCAGTTCCTGCGCGATACGCTTGGCGGTCGACGACGCCGCAATGCGGCGCGGCTGGGTATGCCCGATCAGGCCCTTGGCGCCGCGGCCGAGGTCCAGGCAGATCTTGGGCAGCTGGGTGGTCTTGCCGGAACCGGTCTCGCCGCTGACGATGATGACCTGGTGACGGCGCAGCGCCTCGGCGATCTCGTGACGGCGGCCGGAGACGGGCAGCTCTTCGGGAAAGGTGACCGGGGGCAGCGGGTTGCGTACCGCCGGCGCCGCTTGCGCCTCGGGCTTTGGCTGTGGACGCGGGCGACGCTGGGGATCCTGCTGCGGCTTTCCGGCGGGCGCGGGAGTGGTAGATTTGGTAACGGACATGAGGCCGACATTATACCCGCCGCCACCCATGGAAGCAGGCTGCAGGCGGGTGCCAGCCAATTTTCGCGCCGGCAATCAGGCGCTGCGTTACGGCGCCGACGACAGGCTGCCCGGCGGCGGCGCACGATGCCGCCGGCCGGCTTTGCCGGCGGGACGACGAGCGATGGACGTCAATGACGGGGGCGGAATGCCCGGGCATTCATACGAGCACAAGCGGATACAGGCGGCGCGCCATTACCGGAGCGGCTTCAATACTGATACGCAAACTCGAATCCCCCGGCCATATTGCTCGTCTGGAAGCCCGTCGGCTTGTATAGCGGCGTCCCCAGAAAGAGGTTGAAGGAGAGCGCGCCAAGGGTCCCGTCCGCCCAGGCTCCGCGCACGCCAACGGCCATGCCGGCCAACTGGTTTCCGGACTGGGCGCTTGCCATGGTGCCGCCCACCCGGCCATAGTCCAGTCCCGCATAGAGCGCGTGACGGGTTCCGGGCAAGCCGGTCTCGACCTCATTGCGCCAGTAGCCACCTGTCTCGCCGCGCAGGTTCGACTCCCCGTCAAAACCGCGCACCGTCCAGCGGTTGCCGATTGCCAGCGCGTCGACGAAGAATTGTTGATCGGGCGTATACCTGACATGCGCGCTCGATATGTAGGCCGCCCTGTAGTCGGCCACCGAAAACGGCATCTTCAGGCTGAGGTTGGCCTGCTGCAGCCGGTAGTAGGGCGTCTGCGCGGAATTGGGTGGAGCGTCCTTGGCTCCCAGCCACGGCACGCCCTGGCGATGCGCCAGATCGGCATCGACCTGCATGGCGCCCAGATAGCTACGGTTGGACAGCCCGACCTCAACGTAGGTGCTGTTACGGTTCTGGCTGGGGATCTCCGTGTCCTCGATGAAGCCTCGCGCGGTACGTTTTCCCAGTTTGGCGAAGATCCCCAGCACGTGATTCTGCGCCCGCGATATCACGCGGCTGACGCGCAATTCCCCGCCCGTCGACTCGCCGCTGGCAGAGAACGTCGTGACGGCCCCGGTCACCTTCTGCCGATACGCATTGGCATACACGGAAACGTTCGTGGTCCAGTAGCCGGTAGGCAGCATGTAAGTGACGGTCCATCCCTTGGTGCCGCCGCCGTTGTTTGCGGCGGAACGACTCACTCCCAGGTTCAACTGGTCGTTCAGCCCCAGCGGGTTGTCGATGCCCAGATACAGCGCCTGCTGCGTCTTTCCCGTGTTCCGGTAGCCGCCGTTGTCGGCGAATGCCGTCACGCGCCAAGGTTTCTGGCGCTCGACCAGCACGACCACATCGCTCTGCCCGGGAGCGGGCGCCGGCACCACCTTCACATCCACGTCTTGTGAAGGGATCTGCCTCATCTGCTCCAGGCCCTGCTCCAGCGCCGCCAGCTCCAGCAAGTCGCCGGGGCGCGCGGGGAATGCCGAACGCGGCGAGCCGCTCTCCCGGGGATCCTCGAAGCGGATCGCGCCGATGGTTCCGGGGATCAGCGAGAGCCTCAGCCGTCCGCCGGCAAGGTTCTGTTCATCCGCCACCACCACGCGAGTGGTGATGTAGCCGCGGCTCAAGATCAACGCATTCAGGTTCTTGACCAGTATCCCGATGCCGTTGCCGCCCAGGCAACGGCCGCTATATTGTTCCAGCCACTCCCTCGCAAACGCGAAGGGATCCTGAGGCAAGGCCGAGGCGCCGGCCGTTCTGGCCGCAGCGGGCAGCACATCGGGTACCGTCAGCAGGAATTCGCTGATCTTAAAACAGGGTTGCTCGACAGGAAGCACGACTTCGTCACGCGCCTGCTCCCGGCCCAGATGGACGGACGGCGACATCAGCTGTCCGGCCCGCTGTTGCGCCTCCTGCTGCTGCAGCAACTGCTGCTGGGCCGCCGCGTTGGCACGGGCGGCGTCGGCGCGATCGCTCGGCGCTTGGGCGACCGACAAGGAATGGGACAAGATGCCGAGCACGGCTACGGCAATTCTGCGGATCTGGAAACGATACATGAGGGGGGTACTTCAATCAGCCCGGATTTCCCTAGGGCTGGTTGGCGAAGGTGCCGAAGAGTCTTCCGATGCGCCTCCCGCGTGCCATAGACCCGGCTACGGACAAGAGAGGCGTCGGATGAACGGAGACAACAGGTTGTCCGGGCATCGCTTTTGATGAGACAAGGGCGATCCCCGGTTTAAACCCGGCCTTGTTACTCGAAGACGACGGACGGTGCAGTCAGCGTCCCGGTATTCACCAGAGGGCCGGATGTGTTGAAGCTGATGCGATCAGTCGCCTGGATGGTCCCGGTATTGGAGACGCCAGCGTCAGATGCGGTCACCCGCACGCTCTTGCCCGCGACAAGGCCATTTTGCTCGACCGCGTCGAAACTGACCAATTCAACGTTCTTGTTCGCCCGGATGACGCCAGTTGCGGCGTTGCTCAACTTGCCATCGCTGGCGACAAATGCATCGCCGGCGGTGGCCTCGATCAGCCCCTCGTTACGCAACGCACCACGCGTACCGACGGTGAGGCTGCCCGCGCTCAGCTCACCTGACGCGGTGTTTATGAAGCCATTTTCGCTGCGAATCTCGAGCGCTTTCCCGGCCTTGAGCGCACCACTGTTGACCAGCTCCTCGCCTCCATTCACGCGCACCAACATGTCAGCACCTGCCGTGATCTTGCCGGCCTGAGCAACGGAGTCGCTGTTTATTTCGACATTCTTCCCGCCGTGCATGACGCCGCTCGAGGAATTGGTGAATTTTCCTTCAACAAAAGCCGACAGGTTGTCCTTACTGGAGATGGCGCCGTCGTTGCTCACAGTACGTGCACCCAAAGCCAGACGGCCGCCGGCGTTCATCACGCCGGTCTTGCCGTTGACCAGGGAGTCCGTGCCATGGGCCAGCAGAGTGCCTTTGCTCTCCACCAGGCCGCTGTTGTTGATACTGCCCAGGCTGTCGATATTGACTTGCCCGCCTTGCAGGCGTGCCGTGTCGCGCAGCGCCAGGTTGCCGCTGCTGTCCAGACGCAAGGACTCCTTGGCATCGACGATGCCGCCGATATTGACACCCACGCCGCGCTCAGTACCGATCAGCGCGATCTTGTTGGCATACATGCCACCCAACGCCGCGACGTCGATGGCCACAGCAGGTTTGGGGCCGCGCACGGCGCCCAGGCTCGCCGGCGAGGTCGCATTGCGATAGTAGACCTCGTTGATGCCGGCGACCACGTTCAAGGCGTTGTCGGCATGAATCTCGCCGTTGATCTTCACCGCGCGGGCGATCAGGTCAACCTGATCGGTGCCGCGTCCATCCAGCTTGTTGACGATCAGATCGCCCTTGATCACCCGCACGCTGTTGAGGCCGTTCTGGTCAGACACCACCGGCGAACCAGTTGTCAGCACGGCGCGCGAGGTGTTGATGAAACCAGCGCCGTTGACGGTGATGCCATTGGGATTGCTCAGCACGACTTCAGCGCGCCTGCCGGCGACCTCGATATTGCCCACCAGATTGCTGGGCATGTTGCCCGTGACCTGGTTGATGATGATGCGGGCCGCGCCGTTGGCCATGTTGGCGTTGCCGGCGATCGCGCCGGCCAGCTGCGTCTGGCTTGCCGCGGCGGAGTTGTTCAGGATGGCGCCGCGCGAGTCGGTATTGAACTGCGCGTAGTGGTTGACGCTGACGCCGGCGCTGGAGGCGGCATTGATGTTGACCAGCGGCGTGCCGTTGCCCGCGGCGCTCACGCCGGGCGCCTTGCCCTGGCGGTTGTCGGCGGAAATCTGCGCATAAGCGGACGAGGCCATGCCCATCATGCCGGCGGCCAGGCACACGGCGCAGGCGATGCCTTTCAGGGGCGATGGCGCGTTGCCACGGGATTTGCCGCGCGCGGGGGCGTTCTCGGCCACGGCCATCATCTGGCCTCGGGCCTGGTTGAATACGATGCGGTGCTGATTTTTATTCATAAGTCATTTCCTCTTTCATGTTGAGAGCTCAAATGCAAAACGGCGCCCGAGAATCAGGCGCCGTCAGCAGCGGGATTCTATGGTTCGGCACCGCGCATTGAAATGACATAAATTCGAGAAGCGAAGAAAGCAGCAGAAAACCGGAAAATGCCGACAACCTGGCAAACATTCGCCGAAGTCCAATATTGATATTTGACAACCCCAAGCCCACAAAAAATGGAATGGCGCGCGCTCGACGGTGGCGGATATCCCCCGCCACCCGCCATTTCCTTCATTTCAGTGGCGCGCCAGCCGACGCCGGGCGGCGACGCTGGTTATAATGCGCGTCATGGAAAATCAGACCGAATTCGTCAACTGGCTGCGCTCAGTCGCGCCCTATGTTCACGCCTTCCGCGGCAAGACCTTCGTGGTCGCCTTTCCGGGCGAGCTGGTCACCGCCGGCGACCTGCAGGTGCTGGCCCAGGACTTGTCGCTGCTGCACGCGCTGGGCATCCGCGTGGTGGTGGTGCACGGCTCGCGCCCGCAGGTGGCCGAGCAGCTGGCGCTGCGTAACGTCGAGGCGCGCTTTCACAACGGCCTGCGCGTGACCGACCCGGCCGCGCTGGAATGCGCCAAGGAGGCGGCGGGCGAGCTGCGCCTGGATATCGAGGCCGCGTTCAGCCAGGGCCTGCCCAATACGCCGATGGCGCATGCGGCGATCCGCGTCATCTCCGGCAACTTCGTCACCGCGCGCCCGATGGGCGTGATCGACGGCGTCGACCTGCAGCTGACCGGCGTGGTGCGCAAGATCGCAGCCGACGTCATCGCTCCCATCATGAACGCCGGCGGCATCGTGCTGCTCTCGCCGCTGGGCTTCTCGCCCACCGGCGAAGCCTTCAACCTGACCATGGAAGACGTGGCGGTCTCGGCGGCCATCGCGCTGCGCGCCGAAAAGCTGATCTTCCTGTCGGAAACGCCGATGATGAAGGACGCCGCCGGCGCCGAGATCCGCGAACTGTCCTCGCACCAGGCCGAGGCCGTGCTGTCGGCGGGCTTCCTGCCGGCCGACTCGGCCTTCTACCTCTCCAGCGTGGTCAAGGCCTGCAATGCCGGCGTCTCGCGCGCGCACATCGTGCCGTTCGCCACCGACGGCTCGGCGCTGCTGGAACTGTTCACCCACGACGGCGTGGGCACCATGGTCACCTACGAGAACCTGGAGAGCCTGCGCCAGGCCACCATCGAGGACGTGGGCGGCATCCTGAAGCTGATCGAGCCGCTGGAAGCCGACGGCACGCTGGTCAAGCGCGGCCGCGAACTGATCGAACGCGAGATCCATTACTTCTCGGTGATCGAGCACGACAATGTGATCTTCGGCTGCGCGGCGCTCTACCCTTTCCCCAAGGAAAGGATGGGCGAGATGGCCTGCCTGACCGTGAACCCGGAAGTCCAGGGCCAGGGCGACGGCGACCGTATCCTCAAGCACATCGAGACGCGCGCGCGCGAAGCCGGACTGACCAAGCTGTTCGTGCTCACCACGCGCACCTCGCACTGGTTCTTGAAGCGCGGCTTCGTGCTGGCGGGCGTCAACGACCTGCCGCAGGATCGCCAGCAGATCTACAACTGGCAGCGCAAGTCGCAGGTGCTGATCAAGAACCTGTATTGAATAATTGAATTTTTGCCGCAACGCGGGCCGGCTCGACGAAAAGAGACACACGCAGAGCCTCCGCTTGCGGCGCAACACCCCTAACCGAACAAGGAATCGACATGGCACGCATGGTCCACTGCATCAAACTGAACAAGGAAGCCGAAGGCCTGGACTTCCCTCCGTACCCGGGCGAACTGGGCAAGCGCATCTATGAGAGCGTCTCCAAGGAAGCCTGGGCCGCCTGGCTCAAGCACCAGACCATGCTGGTCAACGAGAACCGCCTGATGCTGGCCGACGCGCGCGCGCGCAAGTACCTGGCGGTGCAGATGGAAAAGCACTTCTTCGGCGAAGGCGCCGATGCCGCGGCCGGCTACGTGCCGCCCAGCGACTGATCTCGCTTGCCCCGAACAACGCCGCCGCGGACATCCCCGGCGGCGTTTTTGTTTGCGCGGCGTCCTGCGCGCCGTGCCGCGCCAGGTACTACAATGCCCGATCCAAGTTCATTCCCGCAGGAGAACAAGTTGCCCTTCCGTGCCCCGCGCATTTCCGTATTCGCCGTCAGCCTCTCCGTCACGCTGCTGAGCCTGCCCGCTCTGCCTGTTCTGTCCGCCCATGCGGCCGACACCGCCGAGACGGTCGCCCGCCCCGCGCGCGCCAAGCCGGCGCCCGCAACGGCCAAGGCCCAGCCCGCCGCCCTGCCCCCGGGCGTCACGCAAGGCCCCTCGGCCGAAGGCATCACGGAATACCGCTTCGCCAACGGCTTCAAGCTGCTGATGTTTCCGGACGACTCCAAGCCCACTGTCACCGTCAACATCACCTACCTGGTCGGCTCGCGCCACGAGAACTACGGCGAGACCGGCATGGCCCACCTGCTGGAACACCTGATGTTCAAGGGCTCGCCGAACTACCCGGCAATCCCCCAGGAATTCAGCAAGCGCGGCATGAACTTCAACGGCACCACCTGGCTGGACCGCACCAACTATTACGAGACCTTCCAGGCCGGCGAAGACAACCTGCGCTGGGCGATCTCGATGGAAGCCGACCGCATGCTGCGCTCGAAGATCGCGCGCAAGGATCTCGACAGCGAAATGACGGTGGTACGCAACGAATTCGAAAGCGGCGAGACCCAGCCCAACAGCGTGATGCTCAAGCGCATGCAGAGCGTGGCCTACGACTGGCACAGCTACGGCCGCGCCACCATCGGCAACCGCAGCGACATCGAGAACGTGAAGATCGAGAACCTGCAGGCCTTCTACCGCACCTACTACCAGCCCGACAACGCGGTGCTGCTCATCGCCGGCAAGTTCGACCCGGCGCAGACGCTGCAGTGGGTGAACCAGACCTTCGGCCGCATGCCCAAACCCACCCGCAAGCTGCCCGAGTTCTGGACGGTGGAGCCGGCCCAGGACGGCGAGCGCCAGTTCGTGATCCGCCGCAAGGGCGACATCCAGCTGGTCGCGGTGGCCTACAAGATGCCCTCCTCGCTGCATCCGGACGCCAATGCGCTGTCGTTCGCCGGCGCCATCCTGGCCGACACGCCCAACGGACGCCTGCACAAGTCGCTGGTGGAAACCGGCCGCGCCAGCGGCATCTACCAGATGCAACTGAACGGCTATGCGCCGGGGCTGCAGATGATCGTCGCGGTGGTCAAGCCGGGCGTGGATATCGAGCCGGTCAAGCAGGAGCTGGTCGCCTCCATCGAGTCCTTCGCGGCGACGCCGCCGACCGATGAAGAGATCGCCCGCCTGCGCCGCGAGAGCGCCAACATCTTCGAGAAGCTGCAGAACAATCCGCAGCAGTTGGCGGTGTCGATGTCATCGGCCATCGCCCTGGGCGACTGGCGCCTGCTGTTTGCCGATCGCGACGACGAGCAGCGCGTAAGCTCGGCGCAGGTGGCGGCCGCGGCGGCCAAGTATTTCCGCCGCGACAACCGCACCGTCGGCCTCTACCTGCCCGAGGACCAGCCGCAGCGCACCGACGTCCCCGCCGCACCCAGCGTCGAGTCGCTGGTGGCGCAGTACAAGCCGCGCCCGCCGGTGGCCGCCGGCGAAGCCTTCGAACCCGCGCCCGGCAACATCCAGCAGCGCAGCACGCTGGTGCCCGCCGGACAGGCCCCGCACACGATGCTGAAACTGGCGCTGCTGCCCAAGAAGTCGCGCGGCGAGACGGTGTCGGTGCGGCTGAACCTGGAGTTCGGCGACGAGCAGACCCTGTTCGGCCAGCGCGCCGTGGCCCAGCTGGCGGCGGCGATGCTCATGCGCGGCAACCAGCAGTTCAATCGCCAGCAGCTGGCCGATGAATTCGCGCGCCTGAAGATCAGCGGCAACGTCTACACCTTCCAGACCACGCGCGAGAACCTGGCGCCGGCCATCAGGCTGGTGGCTGATGTATTGCGCCGGCCGCGCTTCGACGCCTCCGAGTTCGAGCAGCTGAAGAACGAAACCCTGGTGTCGCTGGAAGCCTCGCGCAACGAGCCCGAGGCGCGCGCGGCAGAAGCCCTGTCGCTGCACTTCAACCACTACCCGGCCGGCGACTGGCGCGCCGCGCAGACGCTGGACGAGCGCGTCGCCGCCATCCGCGCCGTCACGCTGGAACAGGTGAAGGACTTCCACCGCCGCTTCTACGGCGCCTCCAACGGCGAGCTGGCGGTGGTCGGCGACTTCGACCCGGCCGTGGCGCGCAAGGCCATCGACGACGGCTTCGGCGGCTGGGCCAGCGCCGCGCCTTATGCGCGCGTGCTGCCGACCTGGGCCGACATCGCCGCCACGCGCCAGGTGATCAATACGCCGGACAAGGAGAACGGCGTCTACTACGCGCGCCAGAACGTACGCCTGCTGGACACCGCGCCGGACTACGCCGCGCTGGCCGTGGCCAACTACCTGCTCGGCGGCGCCAGCCTGAAGTCGCGCCTGGCCGACCGCGTGCGCCAGCAGGATGGCCTGTCCTACGGCATCGCCTCCGGGCTGAACGTGGGCGCCATCAGCGACGCCGGCAGCTTCGTGGTGCGCGCCATCGCGGCGCCGCAGAACCTGGACCGGGTCGACGCCGCCGTGCGCGAAGAGATCGCGCGCGTGCTCAAGGACGGCTTCACCCAGGACGAACTGCTGCGCGCCAAGTCGGGCATCCTGCAGCAGCGCAACCAGCAGCGCGCCACCGACGGCGGCATCGCCACCGGCTGGACCTCGCTGATGAACCTGGACCGCGACTTCCTGTGGCAGCAGCAGCTGGACCTGAAGATCGCCGACCTGACGCTGGAGCAGATCAACGCGGCGGCGCGCAAGTACTTCGATCCGGCCAGGATGAGCGTGGTGATTGCGCGCGATGAGGCGAAGGCAGCGCAGAAGTAAATCCGGGCGAACGAGGCGGAGCTCCTGTCCTCCCCACCCCGTCGTCCCCGCGAACGCGGGGACGCAGCGACTTTCAGCCCACTGTCGAGGCATAACCAACGTCACTGGATCGCCGCCTGCGCGGGGATGACGGATCAAGTGGAGATGCGCCTGGTGACACCGCGCGATGAGGCGAAGGCAGTGCAGAAGTAAGTGCGGGCGAACGAAGCGGAGCTCCTGTCCTCCCCACCCCGTCGTCCCCGCGAACGCGGGGACGCAGCGACTTTCAGCACACTGTCGAGGCATAACCAACGTCACCGGATCCCCGCCTTCGCGGGGATGACGGATCAAGTGGAGATGCGCCTGTTGACTACGCGCGATGAGGCGAAGGCAGTGCAGAAGTAAGTGCGGGCGAACGAAGCGGAGCTCCTGTCCTCCCCACCCCGTCGTCCCCGCGAACGCGGGGACCCAGCGGCTTTCAGTCCACCGTCGAGGCATAACCAACGTCACTGGATCCCCGCCTTCGCGGGGATGACGGATCAAGTGGAGATGCGCCTGGTGACACCGCGCGATGAGGCGAAGGCAGTGCAGAAGTAAGTGCGGGCGAACGAAGCGGAGCTCCTGTCCTCCCCACCCCGTCGTCCCCGCGAACGCGGGGACCCAGCGGCTTTCAGTCCACCGTCGAGGCATAACCAACGTCACTGGATCGCCGCCTGCGCGGGGATGACGGATCAAGTGGAGATGCGCCTGGTGACTACGCGCGATGAGGCGAAGGCGGTGCGGAAGTAAGTGCGGGCGAATGAGGCGGAGCTCCCGTCCTCCCCACCCCGTCGTCCCCGCGAACGCGGGGACCCAGCGGCTTTCAGTCCACCGTCGAGGCATAACCAACGCCACTGGATCCCCGCCTTCGCGGGGATGACGGTTCAAATGGATTTGACAGTCGACATGAAAAAGGCCGTGTCCATGGACACGGCCTTTTCCTTGCCGGAGCAATTCGCGCGAATCGCTTACCCGCGCATCAGAACTCCAGTTTCTTGACGCCTTCAGCCGTGCCCAGCAGGCACACGTTGGCGCCCTGGCGCGCGAACAGGCCGTTGGTGACCACGCCGACGATGTTGTTGATCTTGTCCTCGATCCCGGCCGGATCGGTGATCGACAAGCCGATCACATCGATGATGTAGCAGCCGTTGTCGGTCACCACGGGCTTGCCCTCCTCGCCCTTGCTCAGTCGCAGGCGCGGTTCGCCGCCCAGCGCGGCCAGCTTGCGCGCGACCACCGCGTGCGACATCGGGATCACTTCCACCGGCAGCGGGAACTTGCCCAGCACCTCGACCAGCTTGGAGCCGTCGGCGATGCAGACGAACTTCTGCGCCACCGAGGCGACGATCTTCTCGCGCGTCAGCGCGGCGCCGCCGCCCTTGATCATGGCGCCGGCGCCGTTGATCTCGTCGGCGCCGTCGATGTAGACGGGCATGGTCTCGACCTCGTTGAGGTCGAACACCTTGATGCCGTGCGAGCGCAGGCGCTCGGCGGTGGCTTCGGACGAGGCCACGGCGCCCTTGATGCGGTCCTTGATCTTGCCCAGTTCGTCGATGAAGAAATTGGCGGTGGAGCCGGTGCCCACGCCGATGATTTCGCCGTCAACCACGTATTGGATGGCGGCCTTGGCGACCGCCTGTTTCAGTTCGTCTTGAGTCATGATGTTTCAGTCCAACGTAAATAAATCTGTAAGGGCCGGAAATGCCGTCAGTGGACATCTTCCGGCTGTTCGTCCAGCGTCTCGAACAGCGCGATCTGCAGCCGCGAATGCAGCTTGACCAGCTTGCTCCACAGCAGCCACAGCAGCCCGGCCGCGCCCGCCAGCACGAAGGCCAGCAGGTTCAGCGGCGGCAGGATGCTGGCCGAGAGCACGAAGATCAGCAGCATGATGCCGACGATGGACATGATGGGCAGCACTTCGGAAATAACCTTGCGCACACCCGAAGTATACGCTCCCGCGAACTCCGGCTTGACGCCGACCTCCGCCAGCAGCATCGACAGGGCCTGCAGCTTGCGGTAGGTGGCGATCAGGAAAGGCAGCGAGATCACCAGCGCGCAGCCCCAGATGATGGCTTTCTGCACGTCCGGATCCGGGGTCCACTGGGCCAGCTGGCGCGACAGGCCGTCGACGAAGAAGGCGCCCGCCAGGAACAGGGCGATCACCAGCGCCAGGTTCACCAGCACCTGCATCAGGATGCGGCGGATGATCTTGGTCAACTCGGCGCGGTCGCCCTGGGGCTGCAGGCTCTCCAGCCAGCGCGAATACATGCCCAGCAAACCCGAGACCTTCGACGGCACCAGCGTCACCGCCTTGGCCGACAGCGGGTCGGCGGCCTTGATCAGGTAAGGCGTGAGCAAGGCGGTGATGGCCGAGACCGCCACCACGATCGGGTACAGGAACTCGCTGGTGACCTTCAGGCTCACGCCCAGCGCGGCGATGATGAAGGAGAACTCGCCGATCTGCGCCAGGCCCATGCCCACGCGCATCGGCGTGCGGCCGCTCTGGCCGGCCACGAAGGTGCCCAGCCCACAGCTGATCAGCTTGCCGAACACCACGGCCAGCGTGATGACGGTGATCGGCATCCAGTACTTGACCAGCACGTTGGGGTCGAACATCAGGCCGATGGCGACGAAGAAGATGGCGGAGAACATGTCGCGGATCGGCTCGACCAGGCGCTCGATGCGGTGCAGCTGGCGCGACTCGGCCATCACCGCGCCGACCAGGAAGGCGCCCAGCGCCACGCTGTATTGCAGCTTCATCACCAGCAGGCAGAAGCCGAACAGGATGCCCAACACCGCCACCAGCAGCATCTCATTGCTCTTGAAGCGCGAGATGAAACTCAGCAGGCGCGGCACGGCCAGGATGCCGATCACCAATGACACGATCATGAACAGCACCAGCTTGCCCACCGTGGTGAAGACGTCGCCCGAGTTGACCGAGCCGCTGGTGGCGATGCCCGAGAGCAGCGCGATCATGCCGATGGCCAGGATGTCTTCCACGATCAGGATGCCGAAGATGATCTGGGCGAACTTCTCGTTCTTCATGCCCAGCTCGTTCAGGGCCTTGACGATGATGGTGGTCGAGGACACGGCCAGCATGGCGCCCAGGAAGATGGCGTCCATCCGCTTCCAGCCGAAGTACAGGCCGATCTCGTAGCCTATCCAGATCATCAGCAGGATCTCGGCGGCGGCCGCGATGAAGGCGGTGGCGCCGACCTTGGCCAGCTTCTTCAGGCTGAACTCCAGGCCCAGCGAGAACAGCAGGAAGATCACCCCGAGCTCGGACAAGATGTGCACGGTCTTCTCATCCTGGATCAGGTCGTAAGGCGGGGTATGCGGGCCGATGATCACGCCCGCGACGATATAGCCCAGCACCACCGGCTGCTTCAGTTTGTTGAAGACGACGGTGACGATACCGGCGATCAGCATGATGATCGCCATATCCTGGATGAACAACTCGACTTCGTGCATCGTGGGTGGGTTCCTTTCTGGTCGGGACTGCGGATTGGTGTAATGCGATTGATGTAATGCAAACGTGCGCCATTTTGCAGCGCCGCTGCACCATCGGGTGCATGGAGCCGCATGCGGCTGCTGCGCCGCACAAGGTGGATGATCGGGATTGTCGCTGATGCCGGCAAGCCGGCGCTTATGCTGATCTGCGTCCGCTCTTGGTGCGTATGGCCTGAATGACAAGTTGGCGTTCGGTTGCGCCAATGTCATCGGATGGCTCCGAAAATAACACAGGAGGCGAACCGCCTGCAACGCGCAACATCGTCAGGCGGCGCGGCCGGCCGAAAAGCGCGGCGCGATTGGATCCATTTTCATGGCGCTGGCCGCACCACTGATGATGCCAGCCAATGGTCACACCAGTTGACCGCGAGCCGGTGGCGATGCTGCCCGCAGGCACGAAAACTGCTAAACAGAGTCCGCGCGCATCGGGCCTCCGGCCGCCGGCCACGACGGCGGTCAGCCCGGTACGCGCACCAGGACCTCGGCGGCCTTTTCGTCGAAGGAGATGCGCGTGGTGAACTTGGCGCGCTTCATCGGGAAGCGCGACTGGAAATGCCGCACGTTGCCCGAGCCGGAAATGACCCGCCGCACGAACTGGTAGTAGGCGTCCATATCGATGACGTGCACCGCCAGGAAGTAGTCGTATTCGCCGGAGACGAAGTAGCACTGCATCACTTCGGCCTCCTTGGCCATGCGCTGCTCGAAGTCCTGCATGTGCTGGTCGGACTGGTTGTTCAGCGAGATCTCCAGGAACGCCAGCATGCCGTAGCCGAGCGCAAAGGGATCGACCATCGCCACCTCGGCGGCGATGATGCCGGCCTCGCGCAGTTCGCGGATGCGACGCAGGCATGTGGGCTGGGAAATATGCAGTTTCTCGGCCAGCACGCGAGTCGAGATCTGATTGTCTTTCTGCAGCATGTTGAGCAGCTTGCGATCAACCTTGTCGAGCGTGTGATGTTTGGCGGGCATGGGGTTAAATGGTATGGAAATTTTTAGGCGAGCCGGTAAAAAAAACTTGGCGAAGCCGATTCTTATGTTGTACCGTCTGCATTATTCAGAAAGTCGGGGACGAAAGCAAAAGCGGGACGCCCGGTCCCTGCAAAACGGATCTGAATAAAGCTTGGGTAGTGAGACAAAACATCAAAAGTGGTCAATTCAATCTACAGAGGAATTTTATGAAACTCAAGAGCGCAATTATTCCATTAACCGCTGCTATCGGACTGGCTTTCGCAGGCTCCGCCTTCTCGCAGGAAGTCGTCAAGATCGCTCACGTCGGACCGCTCTCCGGCCCCAACGCCCACATGGGCAAGGACAACGAAAACGGCGCCCGCATGGCCGTGGACGAATTGAACGCCAAGGGTTTCACCATCGGCGGCAAGAAGGTCAAGTTCGAACTGGTTGGCGAAGATGACGCCTCCGATCCGAAGCAGGCCACCGCCGTCGCCACCAAGCTGGTCGACCAGAAAGTCGCCGCCGTGATCGGCCACCTGAACTCGGGCACCACCATCCCCGCTTCCAAGATCTACAGCGACGCCGGCATCCCGCAGGTTTCGCCGTCCGCCACCAACCCCAAGTACACCCAGCAAGGCTTCAAGACCGCCTTCCGCGTGGTGGCCAACGATGCGCAACTGGGCGCCGCCCTGGGCAAGTATGCCGTGCAGAAGCTGGGCACCAAGCAGATCGCCGTGATCGACGACCGCACCGCCTACGGCCAGGGCGTGGCTGAAGAATTCGCCAAGGGCGCGCAAGCCGCCGGCGGCACCATCGTCGGCAAGCAGTTCACCAACGACAAGGCGACCGACTTCAACGCCATCCTGACCTCGATCAAGTCGAAGAAGCCTGAAGTGGTCTTCTTCGGCGGCATGGACGCCGTCGGCGGCCCGATGCTGCGCCAGATGAAGCAGCTGGGCATCACCGCCAAGTTCATGGGCGGCGACGGCATCTGTACCGGTTCGCTGCCGGGCCTGGCCGGTGACGGCCTGGGCGACGACCAGGTGGTCTGCGCCGAAGCCGGCGGTGTTGACGACGCCGGCAAGAAGGGCATGGACGACTTCCGCGCCGCTTACAAGAAGAAGTTCGGCATCGACGTGGTCTATAACGCAGCCTACGCCTATGACGCCACCCTGACCGTGGCTGACGCCATGGCCAAGGCCGGCTCGGCCGATCCGAAGAAGTACCTGCCGGAACTGGCCAAGATCAGCCACAAGGGCGTGACCGGCGTGATCGCCTTCGACGCCAAGGGCGACATCAAGGACGGTTCGCTGACCTTGTACACCTACAAGAACGGCCAACGCACCCTGCTGGCTGTGACCAAGTAATCAGTCGTATCGGTCGCACCCGCAAAAAAACGCCCCCGGTTCGCGCCGGGGGCGTTTTTCTTTGGTGCGTGCTGCTGGCGGGTTTTCTTTCAGGTCTTTGCGATATGCGAAGCGCGGGCGTTGCGCCCTCGCCGCTTCGAGACGTCAAAGACGGTTTTGCCGCGCGCCTGAGGTTTGCCATTTTCTTGGGTCAACTCTTGCGCTCTGCTCCGGCGTCGACATCGGCATGCAAGGCTTGCCGTCAATGACGATGGTTCAGCACCTTCTCCAGCTCGGCCTTGTTCATGCTGGAGCGTCCCTTGATATTGCGGAAGGACGCTTCGGCGTATAGCTGCTGGTAGGTGCGTCCGCCCGATCCCTTGTGCGAACGCAGGCCGCCGCGGCGCGAGGCCTGCATGTCCTGGGTCAGGCTCTTGGTGGATTTGCGCGCCTCGCCGTGCTGGGCGCGCTCCTTGTTGACGGTGCGCGCGGCGATCTCTTCGGCGCGCTTCTCGCCGGCGCCGCGCTTGAGGACGCTTGACTTGATGTGCTCATACTGGCGCTCGCGCTTGTTGCTCCATGCTGCCTGCGGCATGACGGCCTCCCTGCTGTTCCGGTATCAGTGGGTCCATCATAGAAACGGCGCCGCGCCGGCGCCATCCTCCGCCCGCTGATCCTGCTGTAGGAAATGCGCCGGGGCAATGCAGGCAAATGCCTACAAGACCGGGCCGCCCGCTCAGAACCGGCGGCGGATATGCTCCAGCTCGAAATCGCGCTCCATCGACTCCAGCACCTCGCGGTACGCCTGATGAAACACGATCCCGGCCCAGGCGATGCCGAGGATGCTCTCCCCTGCCGCGCCCGGCGGATGCGGCAGGAATTCCATGCCGCCGACATAGTCGCGATGGTCGCGCAGGCGGCGGTTCATCTCGTGGATGTATTCGTCCTCGTTGATCTTCTTCTTGCTCACGGCCGTCCTCCTTGCGCGAGCATCACTCGTCGATGCCGTTGAGCGACTCGATCTCTTCCTCGATCAGCGCCTTCACCGCGCCGACCACCTCGGGCTCGTCGAAGCCGGCCCGGTCGAAGCTGCCCGACAGGTGCCCCTTGGGCAGGTCGTCACGGCTGACGTCGGCATTCCAGCTGATGGCGTCGCCGAAGGTGAACCTGGCGACATAGGAATAGCGCTCGCCGCCGACTTCGCGGGTGTAGTCGGCGGAGAAGCTCCTGAATTTTTCCGCCTTGTCCGTATGTGGCATGTCCGCTCCTGTTCCGCGCCTTGTGGGCGCCGCAATTGATAGACAGTCAACACTTTCGGTGACCAAGTTCGATAGACAGCGAATGCCGCGCGAAGATTCTGATTCCTTGCGGCAATGTTCATGATGCGCCCATCCGCGACCGGGCACAACCATTCGCCGCCGGCTCAGTCCAAGCGGCTACTCGCAAAAAAAAGGGGCGGCAGATGAAGAAGATGATGACCTTGTTCGGGCTCGTGCACAGCATGATCGCCATCCTGTTCGCATTGGGCGCCGTGGCCCTGATCGTGATCGCCGCGCGCATGGGCATCCTGGCCGTGGCCGACGGGCTGGATCTGCCGCAGGCGCAGGCGCTGATCGAAGCCATCGGCATCCTGGCCGCGGCCGTGGTGGCCTTCCAGATCGCCGAGACCATCACCGAAGAAGAAGTCGTGCGCGACGCCAACATCAGCGCCCCCACGCGCGTGCGCCGCTTCCTGTCGCGCTTCTTCGTGGTGGTGATCGTGGCGCTGGCCATCGAAGGCCTGGTGGCGACCTTCCGCGCCGTGCATGAGGAACCGGAACAGCTGCTCTACGCCGGCGCGCTGCTGGCCGGCACCGGCATCCTGCTGGCGGCGTGGGGCTTCTTCGTCTATTGCAACCGCGCCGCCGAAGAGCTGGAGCCCGACGCCATGGCCGAAGCCAAGCGGGAAGACAAGAAACTCGACAACTGAATCCCTGCGACCTAGGCCGTCGCCCCCAGCAGCGAGGCATCCGGCAGCGCCGAGGCCATCGAGAATTCGAAAACGGTTTCCTCCTCGTCGGAAACCACGCCGATCCGCCCGCCATGCGAGCGCGCGATCTCGGCCACGATGAAGAGCCCGAGGCCCAGGCCCTTGTGGCTGTCGCCAGGGTTGCCGCGCCAGAACGGCTTGAACAGCTTGCCCAGTTTTTCCGGGGCGATGCCGGGACCGCCGTTGACCACGCGCAGCCGGAACTCGCCCGCCTGGCTGTAAGCGGACACGCGCACCGGATGCGTCGCGTGGCCGTGCGCCAATGCATTCTTCAACAGGTTGGAGAGCACCTGCTCGATGCGGCGCGGCTCGCAGCGCAGCGATATGCCGGGCTGCATGTCGAAGCGGATCTCGCGCCCCGGATACGCCAGCAGCAGCTCACCGACGACCTGCTCGAACCGTGCGCCAAGATCGCCGCAATCCTCCATCGCCGCCGTCATGCCGCCGCCCATGCGCCCGCGCGTGAAGTCGGCCACATCCTCCATCAACCCCGCGATGCGCTGCGCGCTGCGCCGGATACGCTGCACCGTGATCTTCGCGCTGCCGCTCAAATCCTGGTGCTGCAGCATGTCGGTGCCCAGCATGATGGCATTAAGCGGATTGCGCACATCGTGGCCGAGGATGGCCACGAACTGCTCGCGCAGCTCCGCCGCCTCGCGCTCGCCGGTCAGCGCATCCTGCGCCTCCAGCAGGGCGGCCTCGCTCTGCAACTGGCGTGACACCAGCTCGGCAAACAGCTTGATGCTGGTCGTGGTGGCCGCGGCCGACAGGCTGACCGGGTTGGGGTCGAGCCCGCACAGCGTGCCGAAATATTCGCCGCCCGGACGAAACAGCGGCACCGAAATATAGCTCTGGAAACCGTAGATGCGCGGCGTGTGATGGTTGCAGTAAGTCGCGTCCTCGGCCACATGATCGATGATGATCGCCGCCCGCGTATCGCGCACCTGTTCGCACAGGGTGGTGGTCACATCCAGCCCGTCGCCGACCTTCAGGCCGAAGTCCAGCTTGTCCAGCACCGCGCAGGTCGTCCAGGAATCGGCCGTCACGCGTGCGATGCACACGAAGCGCAAGCCGGTGATCGCCGCCACGGCTTCAAGGATGGTCGGGACCGAACTGATCTGCTGGATGTTCCGGATGTCGGCGGCGATGTCGTGGCGCATGTCTTCTTGATCTGGCGGTGTGGCAATGAGGTAGGTCATCGTAGCACCGGGGGCCTTGAAGTGCCCGTTTGCGACCATAAAAGCCGTCGTGGCGGCCTGTTCCGGCGCGCCTAGCCGCATATTTGCGGGAAAAACGCCGCTTTGGCGCGCAGTTTGAGAAGATATGCGGCTGAGGTATTGGCGAAATCCAAGTTTTTGATAGAATACCGCCCTTGCGCTGATGTAGCTCAGTTGGTAGAGCAACTGATTCGTAATCAGTAGGTCGACGGTTCGATTCCGCCCATCAGCACCAGTACTTAAACGGCTCACAGCGATGTGGGCCGTTTTCTTTTGCTTCGCAATCTACATGAGAAGGAAATGCGCGCACGGCGGCGCGCCGGTATCTTCTCAATTTTATAGGTCGGCGAAACGTGGCAGCAGGTCCTGATCAACCAATCGCGTTTCGATGGCGTTCGCGGCTTTAATGTGCTCGGGATTCTCCAGTGAAAAAGGACCGTCGGCACATGAAACGATGATGGTGCCGGCCTGCTGACCATCACGGGATACTGGGATCAATTGCACGGCTTCGGGGACCTCTCTGGTGGTGAGCTTTTGGGGGAGATAACACAGCCATCCCACGCCGGGACGGTCCTCGAATACTTTATGTTGGTGATAATGGAATGGCTCGAAACCGGCGAAAGACGCCGTCGGCCAGATTGATATGGCGTGCTGGAGCCAAGCGGCCGGAAGGTGCCAGTCTGTGATCTCCGGATCGAATGGAGGACCGAAATAGAAATTATCAGGGCGTCCGATAGTAGCGCAGAGGGATTTCATTGACGCCATCTGCGACCGCTTCTCCGCGCCGTTCCATAAAGAGATCATGCGAAAGTCATCAATTCCTTTGTTCTCTGTTCCCAGCACTGCCAGCGCTTCGGTGGTAGGTCCGTGATCGTCGAAAGCAAGATGCCGGAAGGCGTCTTGCTTCGTGTCCCCCGTCAGCAACCACTCATGCATTAGAGGCGAATAGTCTTTCATGAACTGTTGAAAGACGAACATTTCCCTTAACTGCACTTCCAAAGTTGGCAATTTTTCTTCGCCCCTACGGAAATAGACGCTGAGTTCTGCAATAGTAGATTTACTCATGGCTGGTGGACAACGATGATATCGGGGAACAAGCTGCGGATTTTCCGCGAAAAATATAGGTAACTGACCTGTTCCATAAAAAACCATTTCAATTTTACTGGAGGGCGTGGAACCGCTGCACCGGCCTGCCGTGCAACTTCACCCATTAATGGTGGTTCTCCCTTCCACCAGACTTGCGGCACTCCGTATTCATCGAAGAAATTATCGTAGGCCGCTTTGGCCTCCTTCAATAAACACTGTCCGGGATCGAATCCGTCGAAGGCGACATCATTGAATGTCCACTCGGTCAGGTAGCCTGGCGAAGCGGCAGGCATGCCACCGATCCGCTGCTGATATTCGATAGTCGTTTCGCTCCAACCTGCGGTATTGCGCGGCGTGGGGAAACCTTTTTCAGCAGGGCATGGCGGGCATTTTTCTTTCGAACTTGACGCCGCATCGGATTGCGCGAGCACGCCGCTTTTCGCTGCCTCGGCACTTTCCTGTCTGGCCTTAATTATCTTGTCGGCTTGCACGCCTACGAGCACGCCCGCTAGCGCAGTAGCGACACGTGCCGCAGCGGCTTCTAGGATGGGCGGAATGAATGCGACGACCATCAATCGTCCCTCATCTTGTTTTTCAACACGGACATCAGCTCATCCAGGCGCTGCTCGGGCGTCGCTCCCGGTTTGCGGATGTATCGTTGGACTACTTCATCCTCGAAAATGCCCGGGGCATCTGCCGATAAGTACATCATGTAAACGAGGTGGCCTGTCGATGTAATGCCAAAATCGCGGCCACTGTCGTAGGCGTCGCGCATGCGCGCAATGACGACCGGTCGTTCCGGCACGTCGCCCGTCTCTTTTCTCTCAGCGATGAACTGATCTGCAACCGCCGCAACGAAATTCTCCACATCACGGGCTAGGAATTTTTGATATTGGGCTTCAGTGAGTGTCAGCATGATGGCGGCCGATGTGAACGCGACGACCGTCGAGCAGCAGATGCCACTCGACGATGTCGCCGAAGAATTGACGGCGCTGGTCGTCGTTCATGTCTTGCGCGATGGTCGCCAGCACGCGCGGGTCCCAGAAGCGCAGCATGGCCGTGCGACCATCGGGCAGTTGCACGTCGAGCCGCTGGCGCAGCATCGCGGCAAGCGCCTCGATATCCAGCGGCGCGATGAGCCAAGTGACCGCATGCGCAGCGAGTTCGAGCCGTTCGATCTGCGTGATCAGCGCGGCACCGGCCGTCTGCAGATCAATCAACCAAGGGCCGGCATCGGCCAGCGCACTGTCTGCCGTACCACGCAACAGCGCCAGTGCGTCGGGCTGCGCACCCAGCGGCTCGCCTGCGAAATGTTCCTGATATTGCAAACCGTCTACTAAGGCATGCAGATGCATCGATGGCGCGCCGAGTTGTGCCACGCGGGCAATGAGCTGGTCGATCATTCGCGTACGATCATCGAGGCGCCGGACTTCGCTGCGGCGACCATGCAGCTCAGGCAGATACCCGATTCCTTGGCGACATCGGCGTCCGTCGCGGCGGAAGTGGCGGCCAAATGACCCGAACTCGATTGTTCTGCGTGAGTACTCACCGCCTGGCTGGCAATGAGGATTGCACCGCAGGCCGTCTTGTCGCCCTCGCGCGCGGGTGCTTGGCCCAGCGACAGCATGTCGCCGGCGCCACTTGCAATCGGAAACGTGCCCTTGCAGCGCGGACAGGTAGTGAGATCACCAGTGCGGGCGACCGCCTTTCCGTGCAACATGAAACTCTGGTCGCCGCTAATAACAGTGCCGCCATGGCTAGTCTTGTCGCCGACGGTGATGAATGGACGGCTCACACTCCCTCCCCGATGTTGTCTTTAGCGCAATGCGCCGATGAGCTTTAATTGGCATATTGACGGGGTGTGGCGCCTATTGTTCCCATCATTCGAGAAATCCATGCGAGAGGCGTGGCGACCCAGTGTGGAGGTGCAGAAAGCCGAACGCGGGTCAGCGATTCAAACAAATAATTATCAAAATGACATCAAAATAAGGCGATTTCGGCCCGCGCGCGCGGTTGCCCCCACCCCGCGCCTGCCCGCTACATAGGTCGGTTTTGACTCAAATTTGCGTCAGGCGCAGAAGCCCGACCAGCCTGGCCCGGCGGCACGCCCGACGGACATCAAATCTGACGCATTTTGACGCGCGCTGGCAGGCTTTATCTCTGAGCTATACTGCAGCAACTGAATAACCTCGGATTCTTTCATGGACGAAATAAAAAATCCTTATCGCCCAGGCGCGGGGACTCCCCCGGTTTCGCTTGCCGGGCGTGATGACCAAATTAAAAAGGCCACGACACTTTTAAAGATCGTCCAAGCAGGGGGAAGCGACCGCTCACTGATGCTCTACGGCTTGCGCGGCGTTGGCAAAACGGTTCTGCTTAACCATGCCGAGGAAATAGCGGCCAGCCTTCATTTTCATGTTCAACATCTGGAGTTATCCGAGAAAGACGATTTTCGCCGTGAAATCGCCAAGACCGTACGTAAGGCATTGCTGGCAATTAGCCTCGTTGATAATTTGAAAGAAAAAGCAAAACGTGCGTTGGGAATTTTGAAGGCATTTACCTTGGCTATTCCCGATGGTCCGGAATTCAAACTCGATATCGATGCTGTTTTGGGTACAGGTGATTCTGGTGACCTCAATTCCGACATTGTTGATTTACTAACAGCTCTTGGAGATGCCGCTAAAGAGGCCGGACGCCCAGTCTGCCTTTTTATTGATGAGGTGCAATATCTTGAAGAAGCTGCCTTTGCTGGTCTGTTGGCATCGGTTCACCGCATTAATCAAAAGCAGTTCCCGGTCGTCTTTATCTGCGCTGGCCTACCTCAAATTGCCGCATTATCTGCAGATGCGAAGTCTTATGCTGAACGCCTCTTTGAATTCTTGCCGATTGGAAGATTGATTGATACAGAAGCGGAGACGGCGTTATTGGGTCCCGCAAAAACTCAAGGCGTAAATTTCACAGACGAAGCGAAGGACTTTCTACTCGCCGAAACTGAAGGCTATCCCTATTTCATTCAAGAATTCGGCAAGCACACTTGGAACGCTGCAAAGGCGTCACCAATCAGTTTGGAAGACGCAACAAATGCACGTGATGCAGCTATTGTGAGCTTGGACGATAGTTTTTTTAAGTCTCGTATTGATCGCTCAACCGACGCAGAAAAAGAGTTCATGAAGGCAATGGCACAAATTGGCACAGGCCCCTACAAAATGGGCGATGTTGCCAAGCAAAAGGGTGTGCTAGTGAATTCCCTGGGCCCTGTCCGCGCAACACTAATTGGAAAGGGTTTTGTCTATGCACCGTCACATGGACTTATTGAATTTACTGTCCCGCAATTTGACAAGTTTATCCGTCGCCACTTCAAGATATAGGCACCGACACACTTTCACTGACATTGCTCTGCACATTGGTTCCCTAGTGCGAAGGTAATTGAAAACGCCCGCATCAAGCGGGCGTTTTTTCTTGCGCTGTGGATGTCGGCTTCTGGCCGATAGTAGCCATCATATTCCCCGTGCAACTCGCCAATGCACATGCTCAGGTAGCGCATGCTTCAAGAGAAATGCTGCGAAAACATCGGCCACAATGGTGTTCGAAAACCATTCGTCAGAGAGCAACGCAACTTCACCAGTTCCGAATACCAGTAAGGTTCCATCTGGATAGTTAGTGTTCTTTTTTTCTTGATACGCCCGGTAGTGCACGCCTGTAAGGGCATCACGACGTTCAAGTAGGCATGTAATCCCTCCTCCAGCAACCTGAAGATAGCTTCCGTGGTCGTCAGTCAGAGATGCGAAAGATGAGGTGCCATAGCTTCTCAGGCTCAGAATCGCTCTTCGCAGTTGCTGCTCGGAAGGATCGTCTTTGGCAGCTTTATTCTGAATTTCCAAGCGCATAGTATTTTTTGAGAATTCAGGTTACATCCCCGAAGATGCAACCAAGGTAATAGGTCCACTTCTGGCCGTAATGAGACATATCTACCGATTGATGCCGTGGAACCGATCTACCGTTTCGCAGTATTTTCTTGCCAATGGCCCTAAGAGAGGGCGCCAGTTATCAGCAGGGAGGCTTCCTCGGTTTATCAATCCTTCCAGAAATCCCGTTGCGATCGCTGATTTGACGTCAGCACTTCCCTCAGTGAGTAATTTTTCCACCAATACAAACAAACTGTTTGCCTGTTCATAGTCGCCAGCCAAAAATCTGTCTTGTACCAAGATGCATAGCTGTCGGATCCATAGGTGCGGGATGAATTCGCCCTTGGCACCAATCCAGTCATCGGCAGCGGCCACAACTTTTTCTCTAAGGCCATCATATTCGCTGCAAAGCAGTTGACGCATCATTTCAAATTCGATCATGGCTTTTAATAGATGCGCAGTGACATAGGAACGGCCGCTCCTGGCCGATTGCGGACGTAATTCCCTTCGTTGCGGAGATCAGAAAGAGACGGTGATCAAGGGAGCTGGGCACCACCTGCAAGCAGCGCGCCAAGCGTCTTGACAAGCCATTCATGCAGCGCATCAAAATCGGTAGTTTCAGCTTCAATCGCCGGTGTGCTTGACGTGGCAGCAAAATGAATAGGTTTAATTGATGGCGGCGGGTCGCCTATCCATGCCGTTACAACATTCGGTAAATTTGAGCGATGGGACATTCGATTTCGAAGGTCCATCCATAAATCCCACTCATCACTCTTAAGCAACTTATCTAGTGCTGACGTCAGCTGGGCAGCCTTAGCGTAAGGCAATAGCCATTTGTAAAGTTTTGGCGGAGTGCATTGCCGCCGCTCCACCTCACCGAAGGGGAGACTCAGTACTGACGGGTGGCTCGCTAGAGCTGCAAGTGAGTAGCAGGCGCTCTCGATGCAACTAACGCCTGCGGTGAACATTCCGAAAAGTGCGCGCTCCCGTCGATATAAGTCTTCGTGAGTCGGGTTCTGGCACTCAACTACCGAGTTTTTGTAATACTGCCAGTCTTCAAATGATGCCCTATAGCGCCACGCAAGTAGATTTGAAGCACCAGCAAATTCGCTCCATGCCTGTGACACTTGCGGTTGGAGCAAGGTTTTTCTTGCAACAGCCATATACTGTACTAACTGTTGCTCAGGAAAGTCATCTGGAAGGTCGATGCAGTACTCGGTGGAGTGGCGCATAAAGATCTACTCAATTCGGGCTGAAATCGTCAATGGCCATTTCTGGCCGATAGCAAACGTAGTGCTCCGCACTTTATCATCGCCCGCGCCACGTGGCTATTTTTGGGGTTATTGGACGAAACCCGTTCCAATGAAATCAAGCACTTACCGATATCTACAGACAGTTTTTATAACCCACCTTCCCACCCCTAACCCACTGACTTTTATATTCTTTTCGCCCGTAGCACAGCTATTTCGTAATCAGTAGGTCGACGGTTCGATTCCGCCCATCAGCACCAGTACCAGAGCGGCTTGCAGCGATGCAGGCCGCTTTTTTTTGCTCCGCAAAGTACTATTTTTTTGCGGAGCAGCTAAATTCCTAGAGTATTTCTGAATTCGGTTCGTCTGCCTTCTTTTGAGCTCGCAAAAAAACAGCCCAATCTAGTTGGGCTATTTTTTTAACGAGATGTCCGCTTCTGCCAGATCGCGGACTTTAGCAAACATTTGCATCCGTCACCGACCAACACCGTATAGGTACAGCACACTTCCCCCGCCAAGGCGACGGTTATAATCCGCCCCCATGACCAGCAAAGCTTCCGCCCAGGCTTCTCGCGCCGAATACACGCGGCGCATGAACCGTGTGCTCAACTATATCGATGCTCACCTGGAGCAGCCGCTGGATGGCGCAGAGCTGGCTGACGTCGCCAATTTTTCCCGCTTTCATTTCCATCGGATCTTCGCGGCCTTGATGGACGAGACGCTGGGCAGTTACATCCGGCGTCGCCGGCTTGAAAAGGCGGCCTTTCGCTTGTCGTGCGGGCAAGATGAAACAGTCCTTGAGACTGCTCTGGCCACGGGTTTCGGTTCGGCGGAAGCCTTTGCGCGCGCCTTCAAACTCAGGTTCGGCTGCACACCATCGCAATGGCGTGCCGATACCCCGCGGCGCATGGCGCAACAAGCTGCCGCTCTCGATCTGCGACCAAGCGGGCAAAAGAGCAATCCTGATCAGGTCTTTGGCAATCTTGATCAGGCAAGCCAGGTCGCATCGGCCGAAGATGACGTCTCTTACCGAGCCACGAAAGGGACTGCCATGGAAGTGCGCATCATCGAATTGCCTGCGGCGCGCGTCGCCTACCAACGACTGATCGGTCCCTATGGGCCTGCCATCGGAGCGTTCTGGCGCAACCGGATTGCACCCTGGATGCAGTCGCACGGTTTGAGCGATGCGACGTGCTACGGGATCGCCTATCACGATCCCTCGGTGACGCCGGCCTCCAAGTGTCAATACGACGCTTGTGTTGAAGTGGCAGAGGATTTTCCTGGCAGCGAGAAGACCGACCACCAGGTCCTGCCAGGCGGGCGTTATGCGGTGGCGCATTTCAAAGGCAAGCCGGAGACGATCGCTGCGGCCTGGACCTGGCTGACGCGCGAATGGCTGCCGTCCAGCGGGCTGCAATGCGACGATCGGCCGTGCTTCGAGATGTTCTCCGCGGCGATGGCGCGAGATCCTGAAACGGGCGAGCCCAGCTGCGACATTTGCATTCCTGTACGGGCGCTGTGAATCGGGTTGTTGATGACCGGGCGGGCGACCGCAGTTGGCATGAGATTCGATGAATGGATGCTCTTGACTGGTTCAACGAGGCGATGGCGCAGTCCCTCCCCAGAGCCCCCATATCAAAGCGGCTTGCGTCACTGCAAGCCGCTTTTATTTTGTCTTCCGGTTGGCGACCGGGATCGCCATCAGCCTCCGAACTTCCCGCTGCGCATCTCGCCGACTTCCTTCACCGCGCGGCGGAAATCAAAATCCTTGACCAGGTCTTCGATGCTGAAATACACCAGCTCCTGCGCGCGGTTCATGCTGACGAGTTTCTTGTCCACATAGGTTTGCGACATGCTGTAGGTCGAGTGGTAACCGGTGTTGCGGTCCATCACGCGCAGCGAGGACCAGCCTACCGATACGCCCTGTATGACCGAGACGTCGCCGGTGAAGTCCAGCGCCAGCTTGTTGTCCTTGAGCAGCTTGCAGACCTTGTCGGGGATCTGGATGCCGCCGTATTCGCGCATCGCGCTGTTGATGCCGGCGTTGGCGTAGATGTTGCCGCAGTTGGTGTTGGCGGCCTGGGTTTCCTGGGTGGCCAGGCCGGTGATGGCGGCGAACATCAGGGCGGTGACGGCGGCGAGCTTTTTCATGGTGACTCCGTTCGGTGAAGGTGGCGGAAATACGGGGTTGGGCAAATGGGTGCGCCGGTTATCGACTGGTTACTGCGCAGGTATTTCCCGCTTGGCGCGCAGCGCCCGGATTTGCGCCATCGCTTCGGTGTAGGAGAAGTTCTGCAGGGCCATGTCGATGCTTTGCGCCATGGCGTGGGCGGCGTCCTCCTTGTTCATCGCGGTGGCGCCCACCAGGGTGGTGGTGCCGAAGCTCTGCGAGAAGATCGGCAGGCGCTCGTCGCGCAGCTTGATGATGGTCCACGCCACCGTCGCGTCCTGGCTGGTGTCGACGTTGGAGATCACCTCCAGCGCCATCCTGTTGCGGCGGATCTGCAGGCAGGCGTCGGCGGGAACGTTGTAGCCGCCGTGGGCGCTGACGACGGCATCGACTTCCTGGGTCGACGAAACCGGCGCCAGGCAGGCGGCCTGGGCGTGCATGGACAGCGACAGCGCGGCGGCAAGGACGATTGCTTTCATGGTGTTCCCCTTCATGTGATGTGGCGACGTTGTGTCTTCAGGTGAGGCCATGGTAGGGGGATGATCTTTCAACATCGTTGCAGAGCGGACCGCTTCTGTTTCAACTGAAACAGAAGCGGCGCTCAACCACGCCAACCAATAAAAAAGGCCGCTGCTGCGGCCTTGCGGACTCTCGGACAACGACCTCGGATCGGGTCGCGACGGCTCACCAGCCGTTCGCCTGCCCCGCCTCCAGCAGGAAATCCCGCAGCAGGCGCGCGCTGGGGCCCAGCTTTTGCGAGTGGACCAGGTAGATCTCCAGCGGGGCCGTCTCCACCTCCGGCAGCACCTGCACCAGTTCGCCGGATGCGATCAGGGCTGCCGCGTCATAGGCCGGCAGGCGTGCGATGCCCTCTCCCGCCAGCACGAAGGCCAGGCGCGAGGCGGCGCTGTCGGTGACCACGTCGCCGCGGATGGGCAACTGCATCTCCTGGCCGTCGCTGCGCACCGCGATCGTCTTCTGGCTGGGGGGATAGACCACCCAGCGGTGCTGCTCCAGCTCCGGCACGGTGGCCGGGGCGCGGTAGCGGCGCAGGTAGGACGGCGCGGCGCACAGCATGGTCTGCTCCTTCACCAGGCGGCGCGCCACCAGCGACGAATCGGCCAGCGGACCGGCACGCACCGCCAGTTCCACGCCTTGCTGCACCAGGTCGACGTTGGCGTCGTTCATCGCCACGTGCAGGCGGATGGCCGGGTAGCGCCGACGAAACTCCAGCAGCACGGGAAGAATGCGCTTGTTGCCGAAGTGGTGCGAACAGGTGATGCGGACCTCGCCGCGCGGCTCGGCGCGCAACAGCTCCATGCCGCGGATGCCGTCGTGCGCCTCGTCGAGCAGGCGCTCGCAATGCACGCGGAAGGCCTCGCCGGCCGGCGTGAGGCTGAAGCTGCGCGTGCTGCGCTGGGCCAGCGGCACGCCGAGCTTGGTTTCCAGCGCGCGCACATGGTGGCTGACCACGGCGCGCGTCAAACCCAGGGCGCGCGCCCCGGCGGCGAAGCTGCCGGCGCGCACCACCGTGGCGAAAACCGCCATGGCGCGCAGTTCGTCGAGGATGGGGGAGGCGTCGCTCATGGCTTATTGTATGTTTTTATTTGACATTCAGTCAGCATATCAGGATCTACCGCCGATGTGAGCGCTTCCTTATAGTTTGCCTTACCCGCACTTGGACGGGCTTTCAGACTAAAGGAGCTTCATCATGAGCATCAAGACTGTTCTGTTTATTTTGACAAACGCGGCCGAAATCGGCCCGAACAAGCGCGCCACCGGTTATTTCTTCCCGGAAGTGGCCCATCCCGTCGAAGTGTTCGAGCACGCCGGCATCGCCGTCGAATATGCCTCGCCCCTGGGCGGCACTCCGCCGGAAGACGGCTACGACGCCAACGATCCGGCCCAGCTGGCCTTCCGCAACAGCCTGGCGATCCGCCGCATGGCGCGCAGCCGCAAGTTGTCCGAGGTGGATGTGCTGGACTACGACGCGATCTTCTTCCCCGGCGGCCTGGGCCCGATGGTGGACATCGCCGCCGATCCCGAGGTGAAGCGCGCCATCGCCCGCGCATGGGACGCCGGCAAGCTGGTGGCGGCGGTGTGCCACGGCCCGGCTGCCTTCCTCGACGTCACCCTGGCCGACGGCAGTCCGCTGCTGCGCGGCCGCAAGGTGACTTCGTTCTCCAACGAGGAAGAAGCCGGCTATGCCCAGGCCGACGTGCCCTTCCTGCTGGAAGATGCGCTGCGCGCCGAAGGCGCCGAGTACGCCTCGACCGCAGTGTGGCAATCGAAGGTAGTGGTCGACGGCCGCCTGTTCACGGGCCAGAACCCGGCCTCGGGCGGTCCGCTGGCGCAGGCCATGGTCGCGGCACTGGCGGGAGAGTCGGCATGAGCGCCGCCGCCATCACCGTCGTGGCGCGCTGGCAGCCGGCCCCCGACGCGCTGGGTGAAGTGCTCGAGCTGTGCGCGCAGATGCGCCGCCAGTCGCTGGAAGAACCCGGCTGCCTGGGCTACGAGGCTTACCAGAGCCTCGATGAACCGCGCAGCGTGCTGCTGGTCGAGCGTTACCGCGACGAAGCCGCGCTCGAGGCCCACAAGCAGTCGGCGCACTACCGCGCGCTGGTGGTCGAGCGCGTGCTGCCGCTCCTGGCCGAGCGCAAGGTGGATATCCTGCGCGCCCATGCGCCGCTCTGAGGCGTCATCCGTGCGGCACGGGGCCACCAGCCCTGTCGCCGCGACGACTGTGGGCCCGAACGCCTTACCGGCGCCGGGCCCTTTTTCATGGCCGGATGCGGCGCCGGAGAACTGCGATAATGCTTCGCCGCATCATCGATCCCCACCGTCAGCCGGAGAACCCCATGCCCTCGCCACGCCTGCCCCTTCTGTTTCTGTTTTCAGCCAGCCTGCATGCCAGCGCCTTCGCCGATGAGCTCAAGGTGCTTGCCGCCGGCGCCATCGCACCGGTGGTGCGCAGCGTCGCCGCCGATTTCGAAAAGCGCAGCGGCGTGCGCGTGACGGTGGACAACGCCACCGCAGGCGTGATGGACAAACGCATCCGCGGCGGCGAAAGCTTTGACGTCGCCGTGGTGCCCGACGGCGTGCTCGACAAGCTGGGACGCGAGCGCTATGTGGATGCCAAGAGCGGCCGCGCCATCGCCCGCGTGGGCATCGGCGTGGCGGTGAAGGAAGGCGCGCCGGCGCCGGCCATCGCGACCGTGCCGCAGTTTCGTAAGGCGCTGCTGGATGCGCCGTCGGTGGCGCTGATCGATCCGCGGGCCGGCGGCTCCAGCGGGGTTTATCTGGAGCGGCTGTTCTACAAGCTGGGCATCGCGGCGCAGATGCGCGCCAAGCAGGTGCTGGTGCCGGGCGGACTGGTGGCGCAGAAACTGGTGGACGGCAGCGCCGCGCTGGCGCTGCACCAGGAAAGCGAGATCCTGCAGGTCAAGGGTGCGCGGCTGGTGGGGCCGCTGCCGGCGGCGATCCAGAACTACACGGTGTATGCCGGCGCCGCCTCCGCCCAGGCCGCCGCGCCGGCCCAGGCGCGCGCCTTCCTTTCACTCTTCGCGCAGGAGGCCGCGCGCGGCGAGATGCGCGCGCACGGCATGACGCCGCAATGAGCCGGGCAGGCCGTCGCGCCTACGGCGCGGTGGCCGCCACGTGCGAGTCGACCTTGAGCTCGGCCGCGTAGCGCTCCAGTATCGCGCGCAGTTCGCCGCGCTTCTGCATCACTTCCAGCTGGGCATTGATGCGCGCCAGATGCTTGACGCACGGATTGGCGCGGCTCATCGCGATGAAATTGTCGGTCTCGTTGATGTAGGGACGCAGCGCCATGAAGCGCTCGTTCTGCTTGCTCTGGTTCAGGTAGATCAGGCCGCTGTAGTAGCCGGTGATCAGGTAGTCGATCTTGCCCGAATCGAGCTTGGTGAAATTCATGTAGGCCTTCTGCGCCGTCTCGATCCTGAGGTTGTTGATCATGAAGTCGTCGAAGCCGCCGCCGAACTGGTTACCCTGGGTGATGGCGCCGCGCTTGCCGATCAGGTCCTTCCAGCCCGAATAGGCAAAGCCGCGGTCGCGCGCCACGAAGATCGCAATCGGATTGGAAAACAGCGGCACGGACGTGTAGGCCAGGTATTGCTGGCGCTCGGGCGTGCTCTTGAGGGAGGCCACCATCGCCACCTCGCCGGTTTCGGCTTCCTTCAGCACGCGATGAAAAGGACCGACGTAACGCACCTCGAACGGAATCTCCAGCGCCGTCAGCGCGCGCGAAGCGATCTCGACGCTGGCGCCGGTCAGGCGTTTGCCGTCGTACCAGTGCAGGGGAGCGTAGTCCGAGTCGGCCGACACCACCACCTTCACGCATTCGGCCGCCCGGGCCTGCGTGGCGACGGCCACGGTCGCCAGCAACAGGGCCGGCAGGAAAGTCTTCATGGCGTCTCCTTTTGTGCGGGACGGCAAAACGGCCGCGCCCCGCGTCCCACATTTTCTTGGTCTTGTGGAGCCAGCATAACAGCACCGGGCGGCGATGCAATCAGAACCGCCGCTTTCGCAGAAGCGGCGGCGCGGCGCTACAACAGCGCGCACCGGCGGAAGCAAAAAAACTTTTTGGTGTGAACATCACGACAGGCGCTTTTTCCTCGCAGCCGCGGTCCGGATACTTGCCGTATTTGAAAGGAAGCCGCATGAGCGCCACCACGCCGCCGCGCATCAAGGGCGTACTCGCGCCGGTACTCACGCCCTTCGGCGCGGACTTTGAACCCGACCTGCGCGCCTTTGTCGCCCACTGTCGCTGGCTGGTGCGCCAGGGCGCCGGGCTGGCGATCTTCGGCACCAATTCCGAGGCGGCTTCGCTGTCGGCCGACGAACGCGTGCGCCTGACCGAAGCGCTGCTGGAGTCCGGCATACCGCCCGCCCTGCTGATGCCCGGCACCGGCACCTGCGCGCTGCCGGACACGGTGCGCCTCACGCGCCACGCGGTGCAGGCCGGCGCGGCCGGGGTGCTGATGCTGCCGCCCTTCTATTACAAGAACGTCAGCGACGACGGGCTGTTCGCCTACTTCTCGGAAGTGATCGAGCGGGTGGGCGACCGCCGGCTGGCGGTCTACCTCTATCACTTCCCGGCGATGTCGGCCACGCCGCTCTCACTGGAACTGATCGAACGTCTCCTCAAGCGCTATCCCGGCACGATCGCCGGCGTAAAGGACTCCTCGGGCGACTGGTCCAACATGGAGGCAATGATCCGGCGCTTTGGCGGCGACGGCTTCGACGTCTTCCCCGGCGCGGAGACCTTCCTCAACCGCGCCATCGAAGCTGGCGGCGCCGGCTGCATCAGCGCCACGGTCAACGTCAATCCGGCCTCCATCGTCGCCATCTGGCGCAGCCGCGATCCCGCAGAGCGCAGCGCGCTGCAGGCGCGCGCCGATAGCGTGCGCAAGATCTTCCAGACCCAGCCCATGATCCCGGCGATGAAGCACGCCATCGCCCACTGGTCGGGCCGCCGCGACTGGCGCCGCGTGCGCCCGCCGCTGACGGCGCTGGACGAGGACGCCGGCGCCGCGCTGGTGCAGCAGTTGCAGGAAGGGGGCTTCGGTATCCCCGATGCCCACGCGCTGGCATGATGCCGATGCAGGACACAAAAAATAACGCAACAGGAGACCAGCAATGAGCAAGAAACCGGAAACAGACGGCCACGGCCAGGCAGCGGCCGCCGCGGGCATGCGCCGCGGCCTCACTTCGTATGGCGACCAGGGATTCTCGCTGTTCCTGCGCAAGGCCTTCATCAAGGGCGCGGGCTACACCGACGACGCGCTGGCGCGCCCGGTGATCGGCATCGTCAACACCGGCAGCGCCTACAATCCCTGCCACGGCAACATGCCGCAGCTGATCGAGGCGGTCAAGCGCGGCGTGATGCTGGCCGGCGGCCTGCCGATGGACTTCCCCACCATCTCCATCCACGAGAGTTTCGCCGCGCCGACCTCGATGTACCTGCGCAACCTCATGTCCATGGACACCGAAGAGATGATCCGCGCCCAGCCGATGGACGCGGTGGTGCTCATCGGCGGCTGCGACAAGACGGTGCCGGCGCAGCTGATGGGCGCCGCCTCGGCCGGCATCCCGGCGGTGCAGCTGATCACCGGCTCCATGCTGACCGGCTCGCACCGCTCCGAACGGGTGGGCGCCTGCACCGACTGCCGCCGCTATTGGGCCAAATATCGCGCCGAGGAAATCGACGACGAAGAGATCGCCGACGTCAACAACCAACTGGTGGCCAGCGTGGGAACCTGCTCGGTGATGGGCACCGCCAGCACCATGGCCTGCATCGCCGAGACGCTGGGCATGACCGTGCCCGGCGGCGCCTCGCCGCCGGCGGTGACGGCCGACCGCATCCGGGTCGCGGAAGAAAGCGGCGCGCGCGCCGTGGCGCTGGCCGGCAGCGGCCTGACGGTGGACAAGATCCTGACCGAAAAAGCCTTCGACAACGCGCTGCGCATGCTGCTGGCCATCGGCGGCTCGACCAACGCCATCGTGCACCTGGCGGCCATCGCCGGCCGCGTCGGCCTGGAGATCGACCTCGCGAAACTGGACCGCATGGGGCGCGAGACGCCAGTGCTGCTGGACCTCAAACCCACCGGTTCGCACTACATGGAAGACCTGCACAAGGCCGGCGGCGTGGCGGCGCTGCTGCGTGAGTTGAAGCCACTGCTGCACCTGGACGCGATGACCGTCAATGGCGTCACGCTGGGCGAGCAGCTCGACGCGCAAGGCCCGGGCTTCGCCCAGGATGTGGTGCGCAGCTTCGCCAATCCTGTCTATCCGCAGGGCGGCCTGGCGGTGTTGCGCGGCAACCTGGCGCCGGGCGGCGCCATCATCAAGCAGTCGGCGGCGGATCCGAAACTGATGGAGCATGAAGGCCGCGCCGTGGTGTTCGACAACCTGCAGGACCTGGCCGAACGCATCGACGACGAGGCGCTGGACGTGCGCGCCGACGACATCCTGGTACTCAAGAACATCGGCCCGCTGGGCGCGCCCGGCATGCCCGAGGCCGGCTACATCCCGATCCCGCGCAAGCTGGCGCGCCAGGGCGTGAAGGACATGGTGCGCATTTCGGACGGCCGCATGAGCGGCACCGCGTTCGGCTCCATCGTGCTGCACGTCACGCCCGAAGCCGCCATCGGCGGTCCGCTGGCGTGGGTGTACAGCGGCGACCGCATTCGCCTCTCGGTGTCGAAACGGGAGATCACGCTGCTGGTGCCGGAGCAGGAACTCGAGCGCCGCCGGCAGCAGCAGCCGGTGCGCAAACCCGTCGCCGGACGCGGCTATCGCAAGCTGTTCCTGGAGAACGTGACGCAGGCCGACAAGGGCGTGGACTTTGAATTCCTGCGCGCGGAAGAACTGCAGCGCAAGCAGTCCGGCAGCTAGGCCGCGGCCTGGGCCGGTCCTCCGCCCAGGGCCTGCAGCGCATGGTCGGCGAACACGCGCGCCAGCGCCACATGCGGCGAATGGCGCGCCACGAGCAGGCCAACGCGGCGCACCGGCGGGCGGTCCGGCAGCTCTATCCTGACCAGCGCCTGGCCACCCTCCCAGCGCGCCGACCAGTCCGGCAGCAGCGACACGCCCAGGCCCTTGCCGACCAGCGCGGCGATGGCCAGCAGGCTGTCGATCTCCAGCCGCTGGCGCGGCACGATGCCGTGGTCGCGCAGGTAGCGGTCGGCCAGCTGTCCGCCCAGCACGTTGCGGTTGTAGCGGATGAAGGGTTCGTTGCGCAGCAGCGTGTGCGCATCCTTTTCTGCGGTGCCGGCCGGTGCGATCACTACCAGCGGCTCGTCCATCAGCGCGATCCATTCGCAGGTCTTGGGCACCGCGAACTGCGGCTCGACCACTACCGCCGCATCCAGCTCGCCGGCGGCGACCTTGCGGCACAGCTCCACCGACGCCCCCGGTTCGACGAACAGGCTGGCATGCGGATAGCTGCGATAGAAGCCCTGCAGCAACGAAGGCAGCACGCTGGTCATGGCCGACACGAATACGCCCAGCCTCAGCTCCCCCACCTCGGCCGCGCCATCGCGCGCCAGCGCCTGCATGTCGCGCGCGGAGCGCAGCAGCGCATGGGCGCTCTCCAGCACCTTCAGGCCTTGCGCGGTGGGCCGCACCGAGCGGCCCGAACGCTGGATCAGCTGCGCGCCCAGGTCCTCTTCCAGCGAGCGCACGCGCGCGGCCACGGCGGCGGCGGTCAGGTCGAGCCGGCGCGCGGCCTCGGCCAGCGATCCGCTTTCCACCACCGCAACGAAACTCTGCACGTATCGGATATCCATGGCGACTGTCTCTTCCTGGTTCTTGTCTGCGCAGTGTAGCGCTTCGGGCGCGCACGCGCCGCGCGGGTGCGCGGTAATGCTCGGTAATGTTTTGTAACGAAACCTGGGATCGTTGTCAGCTTCGCTTCGCCGCAAAATCGCGACGCCGGCCACGGCTGAGTTCGCATTGGCATATGCCCCGCAAGCCTTGCGCAGGAAGGGATTGCGCCCTGCGGTCCGAAAACTGCTCGGGGCAAGGCACGGTCGCCCTGCGCCGCGCAACCGACGCCGCAGCCCTGCATTGCTGTCAGACGCGAGGGAATAGTCCGACACGAAGAAGCTTGGCTTTCCGACTGCCGCAGGCTCTGCGCTTTCCTATCATGACCTTACGTTTCCGCAGACAGCGGAACGACCAACCCAAGGAGAACAGCCATGACCAAGAAGATCATCATCAGCGCCGCCTTGTTGGCCGCCGCCGCTTTCGGCAGCGCCGCGTACGCGCAATCGTACGATCAGGGCGGCTACGGCTACCAGACCACGCCGCAGCAGCAATACGACTCGTCTGCGCCGCAGTACTACAACTACCAGGGCGACCAGACCACCTCGCCGGCCTATTCTCAGGATCAGGGCCAGAACGGCCAGTATGTGGACCATTCCTCCACCGAGATGCGCGCCGGCCAGCCCAACAACTATGCGCGTGACATGAAGGACGGCCCGATGGGCACCTCGCCGGGCTCCTGATCACGCGTGACGGCGACCCGCAGTGAACCGCCGCAGCAACACCGCGGCGGGCAGCGCGCCGGAACGGCCGCCTCAGCAGAGGCGCTGATCCGGCCGCATCGAAACCCCGGGCAAGATGACGATACACGCAACACAGACGGGACCGGACCGGTCCCGAGGAGACTGACATGAACAAGACATGGAAGATGCTGGGCGCCCTGGCGGCGACCGGCGCGCTGACGCTGGGCAGCGGCGCATTCGCCCAGAGCGCGGCCACGCCGTCGACCGACGGCACGCAGCAGATGAGCGGCGACTCGGCCAAGCAGGCCAAGAAGCAGCAAAAGAAGGAACGCAAGCAGATGAAGCGGGAGCGCAACCAGAACGGCGCCAACGGCCCGGCGGAAACCTCCAGCAAACCGCAACCGGCGGCCGGCACCGGCAGCCAGTAGCGCAGGACGACGTCCGAACCTCACGCGCCCCGCCCCACCCGGCGGGGCTTTTTCATGGGCGCAGGGTTCAGCCGGCGAACATGGTTCCGATGGTCGCCAGCACTTGCGCGCGCACGGCGTCTTCCAGCGTTGCGCCGCTGCGGGTGTTGTGGGGGATGGTGCCGCTGGACCAGGAAAAACGACTGCCGCGGCGGATGGTGGCATGCCAGTCTACCGAGCGGCCGCCTTCATAGGTCGCCAGGTATTCATAGCTTTCACCTTCGATGGAACACTGGAAACTGCCTTCGATCTGCCCCTGCTGGAGCATGTACTGCGGTTGCTGCATTGCCTCTCCGAAACCGCGCCGTCGGGCGCGCATCCTTGCATCCCTTTTCGCGCCCTCCGGCGAAAAGTGGAAAAAGTGTATTCCCCGACAACACTCGACGGTATCGGGCGATTCCCTATGCCGCCTTCTCTCCCGGCGCCTGAAGCGCCTGTGGCCGGGGCTCCGCGCCGCATTCGACCTTGAGCTTATGGCCTTCGGCGCCCGGGCAGCCGCCGGGGACGTTGATGACGCTCATCTCGATGACCGCGCCGTCGTGATGCGCCGACTCGCTGCCGATGCCCAGGTCGAAGCGCCTGATGTCGACCTGGTATTTCTCGGCGGTGATCTTGTACAGCGCGGCCGAGATCGCGGTTTCCAGTTGCTGCACCGACACGGTCTTCAGTGCGCGCTTTCCTGCCTTCTTGTCTGCGATATTCATTGCGTTTCCTTTCGGCGTGGCAGCCGTCTATCTCGTCAGGTTAATCAAACGGCCACAAAAAACGCATCAGGAAATACCCGAGCGCCTTTTGCCCACATCAGGTAAACCCCGATGTGAAAAGTCCGAACCTTCCCCTACCCTGCATGCATGACCGGTGGCAAGGCCGCAAGCCTCGTCCGCCGCCTACGTTTGCCAGATCAATCTTCGTGAAGGCGCCGCCATGCTGTTCAACAAGAAGGCTTCACCCGTCTGCCTCGCCACGCTGTTCGTGGTGATGGCCTGCCTCGCCCTGATCGGGCTGGACGGCTGGCGCACCTGGCAAACGCGCGAGGACCTGCTGAGGGAGGCCGGCGTCGATACGTCCAATATGGCGCAGGCGCTGGCGCAGCACGCCGACCAGACCTACAAGGAAGCCGACCTGGTGCTGCAGGTGCTGCAGGAACACCTGGCCGAGGACGGCCTGGGCGAACGCTCGCTGCAGCGCATCGGCCGCCAGCTGATGTCGCAGGTCAACGAGCTGCCGCAGCTGCACGGCATCTTCGTCTATGACGAGAACGGCCGCTGGCTGGTCAGCTCGCAGCGCACGCTAATGACCCAGTACAACAATTCCGACCGCGAATACTTCATCTATCACAAGCAGCATGACGATTCCGCGGCACATGTCGGCCCGCCGGTACAGAGCCGCTCGACCGGCCAGTGGATCTTCACCCTGAGCCGCCGCGTGAACAAACCCGACGGCAGCTTCGGCGGCGTGGTGCTGGCCACCATCTCCTTCGATTACTTCAAGCACTACTACGAGAACTTCGATGTCGGCCGCCGCGGCGCCATCCTGTTCGCGCTCAACGACGGCATCACGCTGATCCGCCGTACGCGCGAGACCGCCACCACCGGCAAGGACCTGCGCAACGCGGCGATCTTCCGCGACTACGCCTCCAAGATGGAAAAGGGCACCGCCGAACTGGTGGCGCCGTCGGACGGTGAATTGCGGATCAACAGTTTCGTGCGGCTGCGCCGCTTCCCGATGTTCGTGACGGTCGCCGTGTCCAAGGACGAGGTGCTGGGCAACTGGCGCCACGACGCCTACATGCGCACCATCGGCGTGCTGTTCCTGGCCGGCGTGTTCGCGGCGCTGGGCCGGCGCATGGTGCGCCAGGTCAAGCATCAGGTGCGCTCCGAATACGACGCCGTCAACGCCCGCGCCAAGAGCGACCAGCTCAACGCGACCCTGGTGCAGCTGGCCATGCACGACGGTCTGACCGGCCTGCCCAACCGCCGCCATTTCGACCGCACCGTGGCCGCCGAGATGGCGCGCATGGGCAAGGAAAAAGGACCGATGTCGCTGATCATGATCGACGTCGACCAGTTCAAGCTGTACAACGACATCTATGGCCATGCCAAGGGCGACGAATGCTTAAGGGCGGTGGCCAAGGCCATCGGCGCCTCGCGCAAGCGCTCGCGCGACCTGGCGGCGCGCTACGGCGGCGAGGAATTCGCGCTGGTGCTGCCGGATTGCGACATCCACGGCGCCATGTCGCTGGCCTACAGCCTGCGCCAGTCGGTCACCGACCTGCGCCTGTCGCACTCGGGCGCCAAGGGCGGACATGTCACCATCAGCCTGGGCGTGGCCTCGCTGGATCCGGTGCGCGAGGGCGACAACGTGCTCACCCTCATCGAACGCGCCGACCAGGCGCTGTACCAGGCCAAGCAGACCGGCCGCGACCGCATCGTGACCTATCCGGGCAGCCTCAAGTCGGCGGTACGCGAAGAGTCGCGCAAGCCAAGCCAGCCGCGCAGCCGGCAGGATGGCTGACGCCGCTTTCAGGCCGCGCGGCGCGCATGTCGTAGAATCGAGCCTTTGCCCCTTTGCCCGCGCGCGCCGTGCGCCGGGCGCATCGATCAGTCTCCATGAGTCACCAAGAAATCGGCCGCGGCATCGGCTTGTCCGTGTTCGCCTCCGCCCTGTTCGCCTTCCTCTCCGGCTACACCCGCCTGCTCGCCCCGCTGGACGGACTGGACATCTTCGCCTGGCGCATCGTCTGCACCACCGCCGCGGTGCTGGCGCTGATCGCCTGGCGCCGCCACTGCGCCGAACTGCGCGCGGCCTGCGCCGCGGTCTTCGGCGATCCCGCAAAACTGATCTCGCTGGTGGCCATGGCCGCCATGCTGGGCGTGCAGCAATGGCTGTTCCTGTGGGCGCCGGTCAACGGGCGCGCGCTGGAGGTCTCGCTGGGCTACTTCCTGCTGCCGCTGACGATGGTGCTGGTGGGACGTTTCTACTACGGCGAACGGCTCGATCTGCTGCAGCGCATCGCCGTACTGTGCGCGCTGGCCGGCGTGGCGCACGAGCTGTGGATGACGCGCGCGTTCTCCTGGCCGACGCTGGTCGTCGCGCTGGGCTATCCGCCGTACTTCATCCTGCGCCGCCGCATCCGGCTCGACTCGCTGATGCTGTTCGCCATCGAGCTGCTGTTGCTGGTGCCGCCAGCGGCCGCGGCGCTGGCCTTGAACGGTTCGTTCGCCGCCACCGTGCGCGAGCCGTCGATGTACCTGCTGCTGCCCGGCCTGGGCGTGGTCAGCATGGTGGCGCTGGCCTGCTACTTGCGCGCCGGCAAACTGTTGCCCATGGGATTGTTCGGCATCCTGGGCTATGTCGAACCGGTGCTGCTGGTGCTGGTGGCCATGGCGGTGCTGGGCGAATCGCTGGCGCCGGCGCAGCTGGGCACCTATGTGCCGATCTGGCTGTCGGTGGCGCTGACCGCGCTGCACAGCGTGCGGCTGATGCGGCGCCCTGCGAATTGAACTGATTTTCCCCCTCACTTTCCCGGCTGCCGCGCCGGCGCACTGTCTATACTGGATTTCGACGGGCGCCGAACCGGGGGAGGAAAGCGCGGCCGTCTCCACAGCGGGGGAAACGCATGCAGCCGGTACTTGCAAACGACGAGGAAAAGGCGAGCCAATCCGTATCGCGACGCGCCAAGCTGTTCGTGGTTCTTGTGTGCGTGGCCATTGCGGCCTCGCATGTGTGGCAAAGCTGGGCCGCCCGGCAAAGCGACCTCGTCAATACCCGCACCTACACCGACAACATGGCGCGCGCGCTGGCCCAGCATGCCAGCGACGCCTTCCAGTCGGCCGACGGCCTGCTGCTCGATGTCGGCGACCGCATCAACACCCTGGGCATGGGCAGCCCGCTGATCGCCGAGATGGCGCCGCTGCTGCACCGCCTGGCGGAGGAAATACCGCAGCTCGACGGCCTGCTGGTCTATGACGAACTGGGCGGCTGGGTGGTCAACTCCAGCGGCAAGACGCCGGAAGACGCCAACAACAGCGACCGCCCCTACTTCATCTACCATCGCGACCACCTGGACATGGCGCCGCTGATCGGCCCGGCGCTGCGCAGCCGCACCACCGGCAACTGGATCATCCCCATGTCGCGCCGCCTCAACCACCGCGACGGCAGCTTTGCCGGCGTGGTGCTGGCGACCATGGACCTGAAGTATTTCACCAGCCTCTACAGCACCTTCAACGTCGGCCCGAGCGGATCGATCGGCCTGCTGCTGACCAAAGGCACGCTGCTCACGCGCCAGCCTTTCGAAGAGAAATACATCAACCGCGACTTCAGCGACAGCCCGCTGTTCAGGGAGCTGCTCCCGGTGAAGCCGGTGGGCAACATCGACACGGTCTCGCGCCTGGACGGCGTGCAGCGCCTGATCAGCTATCACCGGCTGCAGAAGTATCCGCTGCTGGTCTCGGTGGCGATGTCGCAGGAAGACGCGCTGGCCGACTGGCGCCAGGAGACGCTGGTCTACAGCGCCGGCGTGCTGCTGCTGTTGCTGATGATCTCGGCGTTCGGCTGGCGCCTGATCGGCCAGATCGAGCTGCGCCTGCGCGCCGAGATGAAGGCGGTGCGCGCCATGAACGAATTGCAGGAAGTCAACCGCACACTGGAAATGCTGGCCCACCAGGACGGCCTGACCGGGCTGTCCAACCGGCGCCATTTCGACGAAGTGCTGGAAAAGGAATACCGGCGTTCCACGCGCGGCGGCGGTCCGCTGTCGCTGGTGCTGATCGATGTCGATTTCTTCAAGCAGTACAACGACATCTACGGCCACCAGGCCGGCGACGAATGCCTGCGCCAGGTCGGGCGCGTGCTCAAGGACCTGCAGCGGCGCCCGGCGGATCTGGCGGTGCGCTACGGCGGCGAGGAAATGCTGATGCTGCTGCCCAGCACCGACGCGGTCGGCGCGGCGCAGATGGCCGAGAAGATACGCGCCGGCATCCAGGCGCTGGGGATCGCACACAAGGCCAGCGCCACCGGCGTGGTGACGGTGAGCGCGGGCGTCAACAGCATCCTGCCCGACCAGAAGCATGTGCCGCCGATCGAGGAGCTGGTGGGCCAGGCCGATGCCGCCTTGTACGAGGCCAAGCGCGGCGGCCGCAACCAGGTGCGCATCGCGGAACCGGTGCGCAGCGCGGCGTGAATGACGGCGCGCGCGATGGCATGAAAAAACGGCGCCCGGAAGGCGCCGTTTTTTCATCGTGCCGGCATGCGCCGGCAGGCCGCGGACGGCTTATTGCTTGTGGTAGGAGGTGACGCGTTCCACTTCGTTCTTCGAACCCAGGAACACCGCCACGCGCTGGTGCAGCTTCTCGGGCTGGATGTCGAGGATGCGCTGGTTGCCGTCGGTGGCGGCGCCGCCGGCCTGCTCGACGATGAAGGCCATCGGGTTGGCTTCGTACATCAGGCGCAGCTTGCCCGGCTTACCCGGTTCGCGGGCGTCGGCCGGATACATGAACACGCCGCCGCGGTTGAGGATGCGGTGCACGTCGGCCACCATCGAGGCGATCCAGCGCATGTTGAAGTCCTTGCCGCGCGGGCCGGTGGAACCGGCCAGCATTTCATCCACGTAGCGCTTGACCGGCGGGAACCAGTGACGCTGGTTGGAGGCGTTGATGGCGAACTCCTTGGTATCGGCCGGGATCTGGATGTCCTTTTGCGTGAGCACCCAGGCGCCCATCTCGCGGTCCAGCGTGAAGCAGTGCACGCCGTCGCCGGTGGTCAGCACCAGCACGGTCTGCGGGCCGTACACGGCGTAGCCGGCGGCGACCTGCTTGGTGCCGGGCTGCATGAAGTCGGCTTCGGTGGGTTCGGTCATGCCGTCCGGCGCCTTCAGCACCGAGAAGATGGTGCCGATGGAGACGTTGACGTCGATGTTGGAGGAGCCGTCCAGCGGGTCGAACATCAGCAGGTATTCGCCCTTCGGGTAACGGTTGGGGATGCGGTGGATGGTCTCCATTTCCTCGGAGGCCATGGCCGCCAGGTGGCCGCCCCATTCGTTGGCTTCCAGCAGGATCTCGTTGGAGATCACGTCCAGCTTCTTCTGTACTTCGCCCTGCACGTTCTCGCTGCCGGCGGTGCCCAGCACCTCGCCCAGCGCGCCCTTGCCGACGGCGTGCGAGATCGACTTGCAGGCGCGGCCGACGACTTCGATCAACAGGCGCAGTTCGGACGGGATCTTGTTGTGCAGTCGCTGCTGCTCGATCAGGTGTTGCGTGAGGCTGATGCGTTTCATGGTGGTGTTCCCTTTGAGGTCAATGTCTGAGTAGGTTTTTTTTAATTGGAGAGTGCCTTGGTGATCACCTCGGACACGTCGCGCGACAGCTTGGGCGAGGACGCCACCTGCTGCAGCGCCAGGCGCATCTTTTCCTGCAGCGCCGGCGTGTACTTGCGCCAGCGGTCCAGGCTGCGCGCCAGGCGCGCGGCGACCTGCGGGTTGCTGGCGTTGAGCGCGATCACCTGCTCGGCCCAGAAGCTGTAGCCGTTGCCGTCGGCCACGTGGAAGGCCGACGGGTTGCCGTTGCAGAAGCCGAAGATCAGGCTGCGTGCGCGGTTCGGGTTCTTCAGCGTGAACGCCGGATGCTCGGCCAGCGTGCGCACGGTGTTGACGTCGGCGCCGCGGGCGGTGGCCTGCAGGGTGAACCACTTGTCGATCACCAGCGCCTCGGCCTCGAACTCCTCGTAGAAGCGCTGCAGGGCCTCGCCCTTGCCGGCGGCGGCGCTGTTGACCAGCGCCGAGAGCGCGGCCAGGCGGTCGGTCATGTTGTTGGCGGCGACGTCCTGCTGCGCGGCCAGTTCCAGCACTTCCGGGTCGTCCAGCTCGGCCAGGTAGGACAGCGCCACGTTCTTCAGCGCGCGGCGGCCGGCGGAACCGGCGTCGGGGCTGTAGTCGCCCGGCGTGCGGTTGGCGCGATAGGCGGCCAGCAGGTCCTCGCGCAGTTCGCGCGCCAGCGAGCGGCGCAGGAACTGGCGCGCCACGTGGATGGCGTGCGGGTCGATGACTTCCATCTGCTCGGCGATCATGGTTTCCGAGGGCAGCGTCAGCGCCAGTTCGCGGAAGGCGGGATCGAGCGACTGGTCGTTGAGCGTGGCGCGCAGGGCGGCTGTGAGGGCGCCGTCGTGCTCGATGTTGTTGAGCACCGTGTCGACCGCCACCACATGGCCGGACTGGCGCGCGGCCTGCACCGCCACGGTCAGGTTCAGCAGGCGGCGGGTGGCCAGGCGCTGGCCGGCTTCCCAGCGGTTGAACGGGTCGCTGTCGTGCGCCATCAGGAAGGCCAGCTCGGCGTCGCTGTAGTCGTACTTGAGCACCACCGGCGCGGAGAAACCGCGCAGGATGGAGAGTACCGGCTTCTCGGACACGCCGGTGAAACGGAAGGTCTGCCTGGCCTTGGTCAGCTCCAGCACCAGCGTGGTGTCCTTGGCCGCGCCCTTGGCGCCGCCGAGGCGCAGCGGCATGTCGCGGCCGCGGGCGTCGAGCAGGCCGACGGCCACGGGGATGTGGAACGGCTGCTTTTTCTTCTGGCCGGGCGTGGCCGGGCAGCTTTGCTCCAGCGTCAGCTCCAGGGTCTGGCTCTTGGCGTCGTAGCGCGCGCTGGCGTCGACCTGCGGCGTGCCGGACTGGCTGTACCAGCGCTCGAACTGGCCGAGGTCGCGCTTGTTGGCGTCGGCCATGGCGGCGCGGAAATCATCGCAGGTCACGGCCTGGCCGTCATGGCGCGCGAAATACAGGTCCATGCCCTTGCGGAAGCCCTCGCGGCCCAGCAGGGTCTGGTACATGCGCACCACTTCGGCGCCCTTCTCATACACGGTGACGGTGTAGAAGTTGTTGATCTCGACGTAGGAGTCGGGGCGCACCGGGTGCGCCATCGGGCCGGCGTCCTCGGGGAACTGCGCCTGGCGCAGCACGCGCACGTCGTCGATGCGCTTGACCGCGCGGCCGCTGTCGGTGCCGATCATGTCGGCCGAGAACTCCTGGTCGCGGAACACCGTCAGGCCTTCCTTCAGCGACAGCTGGAACCAGTCGCGGCAGGTGACGCGGTTGCCGGTCCAGTTGTGGAAGTACTCGTGGCCGACCACGGCTTCGATGTTGGCGAAGTCGACGTCGGTGGCGATGCGCGGGTTGGCCAGCACATACTTGGTGTTGAAGATGTTGAGGCCCTTGTTCTCCATCGCGCCCATGTTGAAGTCACCCACGGCGACGATCATGAAGCGGTCGAGGTCCAGATCAAGGCCGAAGCGTTTCACGTCCCAATCGATGCTGTTCTTCAGCGAATCCATGGCGTGCTGGGTCTTGTCGAGGTTGCCCTCTTCGACCCAGACCTGCAACAGCGCGTCGCGGCCGGACTTCAGGCGCACGGTTTCTTCCTGGCAGACCAGGTTGCCGGCGACCAGCGCGAACAGGTAGGACGGTTTCTTGAACGGGTCTTCCCATTTGGCATAGTGGCGGCCGTCGGGCAGCTCGCCCTCTTCGACCAGGTTGCCGTTGGACAGCAGCACCGGGTACTTGGCGCGGTCGGCGCGCAGCATGACGGTGTATTTCGCCATCACGTCCGGGCGGTCGGGGAAGTAGGTGATCTTGCGGAAGCCCTCGGCTTCGCACTGGGTGAAGAAGTTGCCGTTGGAGACGTACAGCCCCATCAGCGAGGTGTTCTTGTCGGGGTGGGTAAGGGTCTCGATCTCCAGCTCGGCCTTGGCCGGGGCGCCGGGAATGGTCAACACGCCGCCGGCCAGGCGGTAGTCGCCGCGGCCCAGCGCCTTGCCGTTCACGCGCAGGGCGACCAGTTCCAGCTCTTCGCCGAACAGGACGATGTCGCGGCCGGCTGCGGCGGGATTGCGGCGCATGGCAATGCGGGTGGCCACGCGGGTGGCGGAGGGATCGAGGTCGAACCCCATCTCGACGGTGTCGATCAGGTAGTTGGGAGCGGCGTAGTCTTTACGGTAGATCGTCTGTGGCGTATCGGTGCGCATGGAAACCTGTCCGGTGAAAGAAAGGGATGGGAAAGGGGTAAACCGCGAGGCATTGCGGGCATTGACGACGCAGCGGTGCGAAAAAGCCGGCAAGTACAGCCAAAGCCAGATTTTACCAATCACAGACCCACTGCGGCGACTATCGTTCGCGGCAACGCCCTGTCCTCGCCTGCTTTTTTACCGGGATTGACGCCGCTTCACGCGCTGCGACGAGCCGCGCCGCGGCCGGCGCACTACAATAGATCCCGACGCCGGTCGGCTGCGCAAGAATGGGGCAAGGGATAGAAAGGCCCCGGCGCGGGTCGAACCGGCATGGGGCCACCACGGCCATTCCCGCCCAGCCTTTCGCCCGGCCTGCAGCCTGTCTCGCATCTTGTACTGGAGAATTCCCATGAAACGCCGGTTTTATTCCCTCATCGCGGCCGCCAGCCTGCTGCTGTCCGGCTGCGCCTCGGTGGTCGAAAGCAACGTCACCGCCTTCCACGCCTGGCCGGCCGACGCCAACGGGAAATCGTATGCCTTCGCCCCGGCCAAGGAACAGGAAAACAACCTGGAATACGGCAGCTACGCCCAGTTGATCCGCCAGCAGCTCAATACGCTGGGCTTTACCGAGGCGCCGGACAAAAAATCGGCGCAGCTGGCGGTGAGCTTTCGCTACGGCATGAATACCGAACAGGTGGTGGTGACGCGCCCGGCCTACGATCCTTTCTTCTATGGCCCGCCTCCGGGCTGGGGCCGCTTCGGCCCGCATCCCTACGGCTTCTATGGCCCGTACGGCCCGTTCTACGATCCGTTCTGGTACGGCGGCCCGATGCAGACCACCAGCTATCCGGTTTTCCTGCGCCGGCTGCAGATCGGCATCGCCAATGCCGACGGCAAGCAGCTCTATGACGTCGTGGTTGACAGCGACGGCAGCCGCGCCGGCCTTTCCGCCGTCATGCCGTACATGGTGCGCGCCGCCTTCAGCGACTTCCCGGGGCCCAGCGGCGTGACCCGGCATATCAAGATCCAGGTCGACAAGGAGAACGACAAGGACAGCAGCAAGGACGGCGACAAGAGCCGCAAGCCGCCCGGCTGACATGCGGCTGCGGGCGCTCAGTTGATGAAGCGCGAGCCGCTGCCGATCGCGGTCAGGTCGACGAAGTCCGAGCCGTTGTGATTGCCCGGCCCGAAGCGCAGCAGGAATCCGCCGCCGTCGTAGTTGGAATGATCGATGCTCTCCAGCGCGCGGATGAAGCCCTCGCGGGTCAGCCTGCGGCCGGCGCGGCGCAGGCCCTCGCAGAGCGCGCGGGCAGCGATGAAGCCCTCCAGCCCGATGAAGCTGTACTGCGCGCCCTCGGCCGCATTGCTGGCTTTCTGGTATTCGTAGACGATCGGCAGGCGCGGCTTCCACGGAAACGGCACGACCTGGGCGATGACGATGCCCACGCCGCCGTTCTTGAGCCGGTTGGCCAGCGACTGGCTGCCGACGAAGGAATAGTTGGAAAAGCCGCCGCGATAACCGGCGCCCCGCATCTGTGAAATCAGCGCCGCCGCCGAGGAATACGGCACGATCAAGATCACCACGTCGGGATTGACCTGCAGAAAGGAACGCGCCGCGTCCGTGACGGCGTCGCTGTTGCGTATGATCGAAGCGGTCGCAACCAGCTTCAGGCCGTAGTTGTTGACCCGGCTGCGCAGGTGCTCCAGCGTCGATTTTCCGAATTCATCGTCCTGGTACAGCACCGCGATGTTGCGCCGGCCGTTGCCTTGCAGCTGGCGCAGCAGGAAATCGGTTTCGCGGGCATAGCTGGCGCGGACATTGAAGACCAGCCGGTTGAAGGGCTCGCGCAAGAGGCGCGCGCCGGACACGGGCGCAAACATCGGGATCCCGGCCTCCTCCAGCATCGGCAACACCGCCGCGGTGGTAGGCGTGCCCACATAGCCGAACAGCGCGAAGACCTTGTCTTGGTGGATCAGTCTGCTGGTGTTGGAGACGGTCTTGTCCGGCTCATATTGGTCGTCCAGGCTGACCAGCCTGATCCGGCGCCCGTGGATGCCGCCGCCGGCGTTGACCTTGTCGAAGTAGGACTGGGCGCCGTCCAGGAACAGCCGGCCCAGCTCTCCCGAAGGGCCGGAGAAAGGCGCGGACTGTCCCAGCAGGACTTCGTGGTCCGATACCCCGTCCTCGGCATGAAGGCCTGCGGCCGACAGCGCAGACAGCGCCGCCGCCGCGCAAAATCGCGCGATCCATCCCATGATCGTCTCCCAAAATGCTCGCAAGGAATTTGTTGCCACAATGAATACATTCTGTGGCGAATACGTCCTCGACAAATCACGAGTCAGTCAGGAGAAAATGGGCCAATCGCCGTCAACGGCGCACAAAACCTTTTAAATTCAATCTATTTCCAGAATTTCTTCTAGATACTCACGAAAAGTACGCTTCGCTGCCGAAGGTAATCGCCACGATCAGCATCACGGCGAGAATCAGCACCACCAGCAGCCGCCCGAAGCGGGGCGAACCGTCGCCCCCGGCGGCCGGTTCGGGAGGATGGCCCATGGGATTGCTGCGGGCGGGATCCTGTTGATCGAGTTTGTCCATGGCGCTCACCGGTATCCGCGGGCTCAGGGAATCAGGATGGTGGAGCCGGTGGTCTTGCGGCCCTCGAGGTCGGCGTGCGCCTGGCCCACGTCCTTCAAGGCGTAGCGCTGGTTGATCTCGATGCTGATCTGCTTGCTGTCGACCATGGCGAACAGGTCGGCGGCGGTGGCGTCCAGGTCTTCGCGGGTGGCGGTGTAGTTGCCCAGCGAAGGACGAGTCAGGTACAGCGAGCCGCGCGAGGCCAGCTCCCCGGTGCTGAATGGCGTCACCGGGCCGGAGGCGTTGCCGAAGCTGACCATCATGCCGCGCGGGCGCAGGCAGTCCAGCGAGCCGATGAAGGTATCCTTGCCGATCGAGTCGTACACTACCGGCACGCCTTTCCCGCCGGTGATCTCCTTGACGCGCTCGACGAAATTCTCGGTCTTGTAGTTGATCACGTGGGCTGCGCCATGCTGTTTGGCCAGCGCCGCCTTCTCGTCGCTGCTGACGGTGCCGATCAGGTTCACGCCCAGGGCGCGCGCCCACTGGCAGGCGATCAGGCCGATGCCGCCGGCCGCGGCGTGGAACAGGATGGTGTCGCCGGCCTTGACCTGATAGGTCTGGCGCAACAGGTATTGCACGGTCATGCCCTGCAGCATCATGGCCGCGGCGGTGTCGAAGCTGATCGAGTCCGGCAGCTTGACCAGGATGTCGGCCGGCATCACGCGCTCTTCCGAGTAGGCGCCGTTGGGACGACCGGCATAGGCCACGCGGTCGCCGACCTGGAAGCCGGCAACGCCCGGACCGACCGCCTCGATGGTGCCGGCGGCTTCCTGGCCCAGGCCGCCGGGCAGCGGCTGCGGGTAGAGACCGGAGCGGAAATAGCAGTCGATGAAGTTCAGGCCGACCGCCGCGTGGCGGATGCGCACCTCGCCCGGGCCCGGTTGGCCGACTTCGACGTCGACGTATTCCATCACCTCGGGGCCGCCGGTCTTGCTGATGCGGATTGCTTTTGCCATCTCAGTCTCCTTGTTCGGGTTCGGTTATCGGTTTGATGCGTGTTCGGGGGCGGATGTTCAGACCTTCTTGCGCGACAGCAGCCACATGCCGGCCAGCACCAGCGCGGTGCCGGTCAGCTGGATGCTGGTGATCGGCTCGTCCAGCAGGGCCGCGCCCATGAAGAGCGTCGACACTGGGCCGACCAGCCCGGCCTGGGCCGCGGTGGGCGCGCCGATGCGCTCGACCGCGACCATGGTCAGGAACACCGGCAGCACGGTGCAGAATACGGAGTTGAACAGCGACAGCTGGTAGACGCCGGCGACCTGGGTGAACAGCTCGCCCGGGCTGCGCAGGATGAAGAACTGGATCACGCAGGCGACGCTGGAGACGCACATCGCGTAGGCCACCAGGCGCACCGCGCCGACGCGCCGCACCAGTTCGCCCGAGGAAATCAGGTAGATCGAATACGTGAAGGCCGAACCCAGCACCAGCGCGCTGCCCAGCATGACGTTGCTGCCGCCGGTGTTGAGGTCATGCATCAGCACCAGCACGGTGCCGAAGTACGAGACCAGCAGCGCCGCCCATTCGATCCAGCCGACGCGGCGCTTGAAGAACAGGAAGGCGATCAGCATCACGAAGGACGGCGTGAGGAACAGGATCAGCCGCTCCAGCCCGGCCGAGATGTATTGCAGGCCGAGGAAATCGAGGAAGCTCGACAGGTAATAGCCCATCAGCCCCAGCACGGTGATGCGCAGGTAGTCGGCGCGCGCCAGCGGCGGGTTGGTGCGGGATTTCCAGATCGCCACGGCGAAGAACATGGGGAAGGCGAACACCATGCGCAGCGTGATCACCATCACCGCGTCGACCTGATAGCGGTACATCAGCTTGGCCACGATGGCCTTGGCGGAAAAGAAGACGGCGCCGACGATGGCGAGCAGGAGGCCGCCGAGGAAGGCCTGGCGATGAGCGGGGTGCTGGACGGTGGAAGTCATGGCCGCGATTGTAAACCGTCCGTCGCCGGCGCGTCGGACGGTCCCGCGCATGCCGCGGCTCAGCGCTTCTTCATCAGCGAGCCCAGCACGCCGCGGATGATCTCGCGCCCGACCTGGGAGCCGATGCTGCGCGCGGCCGACTTGACCATGGCCTGCAGCGGCGAATCGCTGCGGCGGCGGCTGCCGCCGTTGCCGAAGATGCCGCCGGCGGCATCCTTGAGCAGGTCGCCCAGACCGCCGCCCTGGTCCTGCGGCTGGGGCTGGGGCTGGGATTGCGGTGGCTGCGGCGCCGGACGCGCCATGCCGCCGGACGGGCGCGCGCCCTGCGCCGGCGGCGTCTGCGCACGGCCGGCCGAGGCGCCCCAGGCGTTGTCGTCGGCCGGCGTCTGCGACGTGCCCTGGGTCTGCGCGGGCGCCGGCGGCTGCTGCTGGACGGTGCGGCCCTTCAGGCGCTCATAGGCCGATTCGCGGTCGATGGCCTGCTCGTAGATGCCGGCCACCAGCGAAGCGGCCATCAGCGCGCGCCGCTCGTCCTCGCTGACCGGGCCGATCTGGGACGGCGGCGTGAGCACATAGCCGCGCTCTACCACATTGGGCCGCCCCTTCTCGTCCAGGAAGGACACCAGCGCCTCGCCCACGCCCAGCTCGGTGATGGCCTGCGCCGTGTTCAGCCTGGGATTGGCGCGGAAGGTCTCGGCCGCGGCGGTGACGGCCTTCTGGTCGCGCGGCGTGTAGGCGCGCAGCGCATGCTGCACACGGTTGCCGAGCTGGCCCAGCACGGTGTCGGGGATGTCCAGCGGATTCTGCGTGACGAAATACACGCCCACGCCCTTGGAGCGGATCAGGCGCACCACCTGCTCGATCTTCTGCAGCAGCGGCTTGGGCGCCTCGTCGAACAGCAGGTGGGCCTCGTCGAAGAAGAAAGCCATCTTGGGCTTGTCCAGGTCGCCCACTTCCGGCAGGTGCTCGAAGAGCTCCGAGAGCATCCACAGCAGGAAGGTCGAATACAGGCGCGGCGCGTTCATCAGCTTGTCGGCCGAGAGGATGTTGATGACGCCTTTTCCGCGGGCGTCGGTCTGCATCCAGTCCTCGATGTTGAGCATGGGCTCGCCGAAGAACTTGTCGCCGCCCTGCTCGTCGATGGCGATCAGGCCGCGCTGGATGGCGCCGATGCTGGCCGCGGAGATGTTGCCGTATTCGGTCTTGAACTCGGCCGCATGCTCGCCCACGTGCTGCAGCATGGCGCGCAGGTCCTTGGTGTCCAGCAGCAAGAGGCCGTTGTCGTCGGCGATCTTGAACACCAGCTGCAGCACGCCCTGCTGGGTGTCATTCAGGTTCAGCATGCGCGCCAGCATCAGCGGCCCCATGTCGGAAATGGTGGCGCGCACCGGATGCCCCTTTTCGCCGTAGACATCCCAGAACGCCACGGGCGCGGCGGCCCAGGCCGGCTCGGCCAGGCCCAGGTGGGCCAGGCGTTCCTTGACCTTGGGCGAAGCGGCTCCCGCCTTGCCCAGGCCGGACAGGTCGCCCTTGACGTCGGCCATGAACACCGGCACGCCGATGTCGGACAGCGCCTGCGCCAGCACCTGCAGCGTCACCGTCTTGCCGGTGCCGGTGGCGCCGGTGATGCAGCCGTGGCGATTGGCCAGCTGCGGCAGAAGGCAGAGTTGCCCGTCGGAATTGCTGGCGATGGGGAGCGGATTTGTCATGTCTACAAGCCAATCATGGGAGAAATCGGAGGGAGGCGGTATGGTAAAATGCCCGCCCGATTATAGTCAGAACATGGCCATATGATCTTCGAAATTGGCCTCTGATCCGTTCTGTTCTGGCGTCACCCCCATCTCGCAGGAAAGATTCAACATGGCTGGACACAGCAAATGGGCCAATATTCAGCATCGCAAAGGCCGTCAGGATGAAAAGCGCGGCCGCGTCTGGACCCGCCTGATCAAGGAAATCACCGTGGCCGCCCGCATGGGCGGCGGCGACGCCGACGCCAACCCGCGCCTGCGCCTGGCCGTGGACCGCGCGTCCGACGCCAACATGCCCAAGGACAACGTCACCCGTGCCATCCAGCGCGGCACCGGCGCCCTGGACGGCGTGAACTACGAGGAAGTGCGCTACGAGGGCTACGGCATCAACGGCGCGGCCATCATCGTCGACTGCATGACCGACAACCGTGTGCGCACCGTGGCCGAAGTGCGCCACGCCTTCTCCAAGTTCGGCGGCAACATGGGCACCGAAGGCTCGGTGGCCTTCCTGTTCAAGCACTGCGGCCAGCTGATGTACGCCCCCGGCACCGACGAGAACGCCGTCATGGAAGCGGCGCTGGAAGCCGGCGCCGAAGACGTGCTCACCGACGAGGAAGGCGGCATCGAAGTGCTGACCGGACCGAACGACTTCTCCGCCGTGAAGGCCGCCATGGAAGCGGCCGGCTTCAAGGCCGAGCTCGCCGAGATCACCATGAAGCCGTCGACCGAGACCGTGTTCTCCGGCGAAGACGGTGTAAAGATGCAGAAACTGCTGGACGCGCTGGAGAACCTGGACGACACCCAGGAGCTCTATACCAATGCCGTCATTGAAGAATAATCCGCCCCACTAACAAGCGAATCCACATGAAAATCCTAGTCGTCGGCTCCGGTGGCCGTGAACACGCCCTGGCCTGGTCCATCGCCAAGTCGCCGCGCATCCAGAAGGTCTACGTCGCGCCCGGCAACGGCGGCACCGCACTGGACGAGCGCCTGCAGAACATCGCCATCACCGACCCCAGCGCCCTGGCCGACTTCGTCGAGCAGGAGCACATCGCGCTGACCGTGGTCGGCCCGGAAGCGCCGCTGGCGGCCGGCATCGTCAACGTGTTCCGCGCGCGCGGCCTGAAGATCTTCGGCCCCACCCGGGAAGCGGCCCAGCTGGAAAGCTCCAAGGACTTCGCCAAGGCCTTCATGCATCGCCACGCGATCCCGACCGCCGAATACCAGACCTTCTCGGACGTGGCCGCCGCGCATGACTACATCGCCAGGAAGGGCGCGCCCATCGTGATCAAGGCCGACGGCCTGGCCGCCGGCAAGGGCGTGGTGGTCGCCATGACACTGGAAGAGGCGCATCAGGCCGTCGACATGATGCTCTCCGACAACAAGCTGGGCGACGCCGGCGCGCGCGTGGTGATCGAGGAATTCCTGGCCGGCGAAGAAGCCTCCTTCATCGTCATGGTGGACGGCAAGAACATCCTGCCGCTGGCCACCAGCCAGGACCACAAGCGTCTGCAGGACAACGACCAGGGCCCCAACACCGGCGGCATGGGCGCCTATTCGCCCGCCCCGATCGTGACCCCGGCGCTGCATGCGCGCGTGATGCGCGAGATCATCGTCCCCACCGTGCAGGGCATGGCCAAGGACGGCATCCCGTTCTCCGGCTTCCTCTACGCCGGCCTGATGATCGACGCCGAAGGCAACCCCAAGACGCTGGAATTCAACTGCCGCATGGGCGACCCGGAAACCCAGCCCATCATGGCGCGCCTGAAGACCGACCTGCTGACCGTGTTCGAGCACGCCGTGACCGGCACGCTGGACAAGGTCGAGCTGGAATGGGACCGCCGCACCGCGCTGGGCGTGGTGATGGCCGCCTACAACTATCCGGATACCCCGCGCAACGGCGACCTGATCACCGACATCCCGGCCGAAACGCCGGACTGCGTCACCTTCCACGCCGGCACCACCCTGACCGGCGACCGGCTGACCACCTCGGGCGGCCGCGTGCTGTGCGTGGTGGGCCTGGGCGACAGCGTCAAGGTCGCGCAAAAGCACGCCTACGACGCCGCCGACCTGATCCATTTCGAAGGCTCGCAGATGCGCCGCGACATCGGCTGGCGCGCACTGAAGCGCTAAGCCGGCGGGCGCGACCGGCGCCTCAGGCGCCGGCTCGACATGCAATGAACGATCCCTCGCAAAGCCGCGTGTTTTGCGGGGGATTTGTTCTTTTGCCCTCGCCCCTTTCGCATAAAATCGCAGGCGCACTGCAACAAAAGCGCCATGCGGCGAACTAAACAGCTCACGCGGGCGGCCGCCGGATTGCCTTCCTGACAATCCGGCACCACAGCCGGCCCGCTGCAACCCTGGACACAAGAAGCAGAAAAGGAACCACGCATGCAACAACACCTCCTCAACCTCGACACCCTGATCAACCTCTACCTGGTGCCGTTCGGCCTCAAGGTGCTCGCCGCCATCGCCATCTGGATCATCGGCGGCATGTTCATCAACACCTTCGCCAAGGTGGTGCGCCGCGTGCTGAGCGCGCGCCAGTTCGAGACCACGCTGATCAACTACGCGATCTCGGCCATCCACGTGATCCTGCGCATCATGCTGGTGATGGGCATCCTGGAAGTGTGCGGCATCCCCACCACCTCGTTCGCGGCCATGATCGGCGCGGTCGGCGTGGCGCTGGGCGTGGCCTGGTCGGGCCTCTTGGCCAACTTCGCGGCCGGCATCTTCCTGGTGGTGCTGCGCCCGTTCAAGGTGGGCGACTACATCACCGCCGCCGGCCAGACCGGCAGCGTCTCCGACATCGGCCTGGTGACCACCATCATCACCACCGACAACAACCTGCGCGTGATCATCGGCAACAACAAGCTGTTCTCGGACAACATCATCAACTACAACGTCAACCCGACGCGCCGCACCGACCTGCGTTGCCAGATCGCCTACAGCGTCGATCCGCAGGAAGCCATGGCCAAGCTGATGGCGCGCATCAAGCAGATCCCCAACGTGCTGGAAACCCCGGCGCCGGGTATCGCCATCCAGGAATTCAACGCCACCGGCACCCTGATCGCGCTGCGCATCCACGCGCCCACGCCCAACTTCGGCCAGGTCTACAACGACGTGCAGAACGCCGTCGCCGAGGTCTGCCTGAAGGAAGGCTGGCCGGCCCCTGCGACCTACCAGGTTGCGGTGCCGTTGGCGCAACCGCCACAGGCCTGACCCGAAATGCGGCAAAACAAGCCCGGCTCAGGCCGGGCTTTTGTTTTGGAGCGCCCGGAGAAGGCCCCGGCAAGGTACAATCCCGGGGTTAAGAACTCATTACGTGCCCCAGAGCGACACGCCGTGACCACCTCCTCCAACGCACAAAGCGCTACCTCTTCCGTCAAGGCCTACCTGCAGGATTTGCAACACCGCATCGTCTCCGCCCTCGAACAGGCGGACGGCAAGTCCTTCCTGTCCGATTCCTGGGAACGCCCGGAAGGCGGCGGCGGGACCTCGCGCCTGCTGGAAGAAGGCAACGTGATCGAGCGCGGCGGCGTGGGCTTCTCGCACGTGATGGGCAAGAACCTGCCGCCTTCGGCCGCGGCCAACCGCCCGCATATCGCCGGGCGCGAGTGGGAAGCGATGGGCGTGTCGCTGGTGCTGCACCCGCGCAACCCGCACATCCCGACGGTGCACATGAACGTGCGCTTCTTCACCACCCACGCCGAAGGCGAAGAGCCGGTATGGTGGTTCGGCGGCGGCATGGACCTGACGCCCTATTACGGCGTCGAGGAAGACGCGCGACACTTCCACCGCACCTGCCGCGATGCGCTGGCGCCGTACGGCGAGGACCTGTATCCGCGCTTCAAGCAGTGGTGCGACGAATACTTCTACCTGAAGCATCGCAAGGAGCCGCGCGGCGTGGGCGGCATCTTCTTCGACGATTTCAACGCCCTGCCCTTCGAGCAGGCCTTCGCCATGCAGCGCAGCGTGGGCGACGCCTTCCTGGACGCCTACCTGCCGATCCTGGCGGCGCGCCGCGACACGCCTTTCGGCGAGCGCGAACGCGACTTCCAGGCCTATCGCCGCGGGCGCTATGTGGAATTCAACCTGGTGTTCGACCGCGGCACGCTGTTCGGCCTGCAGTCGGGCGGCCGCACCGAGTCGATCCTGATGTCGATGCCGCCGCTGGTGAAATGGCGCTACGACTGGCACCCCGAACCCGGCAGCGCCGAAGCGCGGCTGTATTCCGATTTCCTGGCGCACAAGGAATGGCTGTAATGGCGCCGCAGGCGCAAACGGCATCGCGCTGTATTGCCGTGCTGGGCGGCAGCTTCGACCCGGTGCACAATGGGCATGTGCTGCTGGCCGAGCATTTCGTGCAATTGCTGCGACCCGACGAGCTGCGCGTGATTCCCGCCGGCAACCCCTGGCAGAAGCACGGCCTGCAGGCCTCGCCCGCGGACCGGGTGGAAATGGTGCGGCGCGCCTTCGATGCCCGGCAGGTGCCGGTGGTGATCGATGAGCAGGAGATTCGCCGCACCAGCGCGACCTACACCATCGACACCCTGCGCGCGCTGCGCGCGGAACTCGGTCCGGCGGTGTCCATCGTATTTCTGATGGGCGCCGACCAGCTGCTGCACCTGGATACCTGGCAACATTGGCAGGAATTATTTGATTACGCACATTTGTGCGCCGCTTCGCGCCCAGGTTTCACCCTGGCCGAGGCACATGTGCCGCCGGCGGTGATGGAAGAATTCAAACGCCGCAGCGGCAGCCCGCAAGACATACGCAGCACCACGCACGGATACGGCTACCTGGCCTCCGGGCTGGCGGTCGACATCTCGTCGACCGAAATCCGTGCCCAGCTGCAACGTGGCGCCCGTCCTGATTCGCTGATTCCGGGCGGGGTGCTAGACTATATCGAACAACAACATCTGTACCGAAACTAATGGACATCAAAAAACTGCAAACCCTGGTCGTGGACGCCCTGGAAGACGTGAAGGCCCAGGAAATCCGCATCTTCGACACCACCCACCTGACCAGCCTGTTCGACCGCGTGGCGATCGCCTCCGGTACCTCCAACCGTCAGACCAAGGCGCTGGCCGCCTCGGTGCGCGACAAGGTCAAGTCCAAGGGCGGCAATGTCGTCAGCATGGAAGGCGAAGACACCGGTGAATGGGTGCTGGTCGACTTGGGCGACATGATCGTCCACATCATGCAGCCGGCCATCCGCGCCTACTACCGCCTGGAAGAAATCTGGGGCGACAAGGAAGTGAAACTGGGCGCCGCCAAGCGCACCGGCACCTCCGCCGCCGCCAAGCGCGCCGCAGCCGAAGATGGCCCGGCCCCGAAGATGCGCCGCACCAAGGCTCAAGCTGAAGCCGTCGAAGCCAGCCAGGCGCTGGACGATGAAGACGAGCCGAAGAAGCCGGCCCGCAAGCCGCGCACCACGGCGGCCACCGGCACGACTACCCGTACCCCGCGCGCCGGCACCACTACGCGCACCACCGGCACCAAGGCTACGGCTGCCAAGACCACCACCACCACCCGCTCGACCTCGGCCAAGGCCGGTACTGCGGCGAAACCCGCCGCGAAAACGGCGGCCAAACCCGCAGCCAAGAAGACCGCGGCACCCAAGACCCCGACCGGCAAGACCGTGCGCGTGGCAGCAGCCAAGAGCAACTCTGCCAAGAAGCCAGCGTCCAAACGCGTCTCCAAGGCTTGATGCAGCTGGTCATTGCGGCCGTCGGCCACAAGATGCCGGCGTGGATCGAAACCGGCTTTCAGGAATATGCCAAGCGCATGCCGCCTGAATGCCGGATCCTGCTCAAGGAAATCAAACCCGTTGAACGCTCCGGCAGCCGCACGGCCGAAACCGTGATGGCGCAGGAGCGCGAGAAGATCGAGGCGGCGCTGCCCAAGGGCGCGCGCGTGATCGCCCTCGACGAGCGCGGCCGCGACTGGACCTCGGTGCAGCTGTCGCAAAACCTGGTCCAGTGGCAGCAGGACGGCCGCGACGTCGCCTTCGTCATCGGCGGCGCCGACGGGCTTGATCCCGGTTTCAAGGCCGGCGCCGACACGCTGATACGTATTTCCAGCATGACCTTGCCGCACGGCATGGTGCGCGTCATGCTGGCAGAACAACTGTACCGGGCGTGGTCGATCACCCAGAATCATCCGTATCACCGCGCCTGACATTGGATACCACTACTGCGGCGCCACGTGCCGCGGAGATGAAATGAGTGCCCATGAAACAAGCGGAACAGAAGATCTACCTGGCTTCCAAGAGCCCGCGCCGGCGTGAACTGCTGCGCCAGATCGGCATCGATTTCGAACTGCTGCTGTCGGAAAAGGAAGTCGACGAAAGCGTGCTGCCCAATGAAGGCCCGCTGGACTATGTCGCCCGCGTCACCCGCGACAAGCTCGAGAGCGCGCAGCAGACCATGATCCTGCGCCAGCTGCCGCACCGCCCCCTGCTGTCGGCCGACACCACCGTGGTGATCGACCACCTGATCCTGGGCAAGCCGGCCAGCCACGAAGAAGCGGTGCAGATGATCACCCGCCTGTCCGGCCGCACCCACCAGGTGCTCACCAGCGTCGCGGTGGGCCTGACCATGGGCGTGGAGACCGAGATCTGGCAGATCACCCAGCAGTCGGACGTGAGCTTCGCGGCGCTGACCACGGATGCCATCGAAGCCTATTGCAGCACCATCGAACCTTACGACAAGGCTGGCGCCTACGGCATCCAGGGCCTGGCCTCCATGTTCATCAGCAATATCGTCGGCAGCCATTCCGGTATCATGGGACTGCCGCTGTTCGAGACGGCTCAACTATTACAAAAAGCGGGCGTCCGTATCCTATGAGCGAAGACATTCTGATCAACATCACCCCGCAGGAGACGCGCGTGGCGCTGATCCTGCAGGGCGCCGTGCAGGAGCTGCACATCGAGCGCACGCTCTCGCGCGGCCTGGCCGGCAACATTTACCTGGGCAAGGTGGTGCGCGTGCTGCCGGGCATGCAGTCGGCCTTCATCGACATCGGCCTGGAGCGCGCGGCCTTCCTGCACGTGGCCGACATCTGGGAAGCGCGGCCGCACGACGGCCAGAACGCCCCCGCCATCCCCATCGAGAAACTGCTGCACGACGGCCAGACCGTGACGGTGCAGGTGATCAAGGACCCGATCGGCACCAAGGGTGCACGGTTGTCGACGCAGATTTCGATCGCCGGCCGCATGCTGGTCTACCTGCCGCAGGACAAGCACATCGGCATCTCCCAGCGCATCGAGAACGAAGCCGAGCGCGAACTGCTGCGCAGCAAGGTGCAGGCGCTGCTGCCGCCCGAGGAAAAGGGCGGCTTCATCATCCGCACCATGGCCGAGGACGCGTCCGACTCCGACCTGCAGATGGACGTCGAATACCTGCGCAAGACCTGGGCCACCATCGTCAAGCAGAGCAAGACCAATCCCGCGCCCACCCTGCTGCACCAGGATCTCTCCCTGGCCCAGCGCGTGCTGCGCGACTTCGTCAGCGACGACACCTCGACCATACAGGTCGACTCGCGCGAGAATTTCCACATGCTGCAGGAATTCGGCGCCGTCTACACGCCCTCGGTGCTGACCAAGCTCACGCACTACCGCGGCGAGCGCCCGCTGTTCGACCTGTACGGCGTGGAAGAGGAAATCGAGCGCGCGCTGGGACGCCGGGTGGACCTGAAATCGGGCGGCTACCTGATCGTCGACCAGACCGAAGCGATGACCACCATCGACGTCAACACCGGCAGCTTCGTCAACGGCCGCAACTTCGACGACACCATCTTCAAGACCAACCTCGAGGCGGCCCACGCCATCGCGCGCCAGCTGCGCCTGCGCAACCTGGGCGGCATCATCATCCTCGACTTCATCGACATGGAGAGCGCCGAGCACCGCAGCGCGGTGCTGGCGGAACTGGGCCGGGCCCTCAATCGCGACCGCACCAAGATTTCGGTATCGGGCTTCTCGACGCTGGGCCTGGTGGAAATGACGCGCAAGCGCACCCGCGAATCGCTGGCCCACATCCTGTGCGAGACCTGCCCGGCCTGCAAGGGCCGCGGCCAAGTGAAGACATCGCGTACGGTGTGCTACGAGATCCTGCGCGAAGTGATGCGCGAGGCCAAACAGTTCAACCCGCGCGAATTCCGCATCCTGGCGTCACAAGTCGTCGTGGACATGTTCCTCGAAGAAGAATCGCAACATCTCGCCATGCTGGGCGACTTCATCGGGAAACCGATTTCGCTGCAGGTGCAGAGCGATTATCAGCAGGAGCAGTACGACATCATTCTGATGTGATCGGGACTGCCTCCTGATCCTTGCGGCAATGGTGAGGCGATTGCCGCGCCATGCAGCGCATGTTGCTCGAAGGATTGACGTACCCAGGCCTCACCCGGCGGCGGCTGAATTGGCCGCCTGTCGCGGCATGAGGAACTTGGGAGCGAATCGGGAGAACTATCTTTCTCCACGGGCGGGGGGGATGGCGGCAGCCATGGGGCAAGCTGCGACGGAAATCTGTTCGAAAAGCCGTCACACGGCCAAATGCGCAGGACTGAACACGATCTGGCCGACAGTCCGACCAAGCACGAAGATCAGTCCCTTATCCTACCGGCCATGAGGCGTCTTGCTTGCAGCATTCAAGCCGGCGCGCTGATCTCCCGATCAGGTTGCCGGAAGCGGAACAAGGCCGCCATCGTCACGGCCAGCACCACGGTGTAGAACAGTCCGCACTCGCGCCACGCGAACATCACGTCCACCAGGCCATCCAGGAAATAGGACAGGCACAGCACGGTACCCATGCAGGCAGCCGCCTTGACGCTGCCCGGCTGGCCACGCGCATATCGAACGAAATACGCAACCGGAATGAAGTACAACGCCAGCAGCGCGACGATGCCGCAGGAGCCGAACAGCACGGCGGTAAAAAGAATCTCGTTGTGGGAATGCGGGTATTGCGCACTGCCTTCGCTGATCACTCCCTCATCGGCCATTTTCCTCAGCGCCCGGGAGTATCCGTTGATCCCGACGCCGATGAAGGCATTTTCCCGATACAGGCGCAAGGATGCCTGCCAGAGCTGGAAGCGCGTGCCGACGGAGGTATTGAGGTCTGATTTGTTTTCGAACTGGACAACATCGTTACGGGCAGCCAGCAAACGCTCACGCACCGAGTCCGTCGATCCATAGATGCCCGCGACCACCAGCATGATCGCCAGCACCGCCGCCATCTTGCGCAGCATGCTTGAGCTGGGGAGGAAAAGTAAGCATGTGGCCACCGCAAAGACTGGAATGGCCAACCATCCGCCTCGGGACTGGTAAAGATAAATCGCGTACAGCCCCCCGAGACCAGACACTACTTTGAGAGCGAACAACAACCTGCGAATGCTCTCTGGCAGTTCTACGTCCCATTTGACGGAACACATAGCCATTGTCCCCGAGATGGCAGCTAATTCGGTATAGGCCAGGATAGGCATGAAGTTAGGGTGCTCACGTACTGTTCCGCCGGCGGTCATCCAGTAGGTCTTGGCCGTGGCCACAAGGGCGGCGATGGCAAAAGCGACACCCAACCACTTGAAGAATCGCCGCGGAAGATGCAGGAACACCCAGAACAGCAGGACGAAGCCCTGAAAGCGCAGGGCGAAATTGAAGTCCTTGGCCGAACCGTTGGCCACGAGGATCTGGCTCAGCACCAGACAAAACGTGAAACCTGAAACGGCCAGGTACAGCGGCCAGAACGTGCGCCAGGAAGCCAGAAACGCTGAAACCGACGAACGGCCGCGGATGAAGACCGCCACGATGCCCAGCAGCAACATGGCGTAATAACTGATGCCGGCAATCTTGTCGACCGACAGCCCGAGCACGATAAAGGCCGTTGCGGCAGCAAACATCATCCATTGCATCGGTACCGGCAACATCGGTTTCTCACTCATTGCCAGCTCCCCCGGGCACGCCGAACAGCCACAAAAGCGAGCTGGAGCCATTTCCCTTCGGAAGCAAGAAACCGCAGACTTCCCCAAAATTCATTGTCTTTCCCTGATGCTTCAAGTACAAAGCGCCCCCTTGTATCCACACGCGCTTGTATGTCGCCGTGCGCCTCGACGTAGTCTTCCGGACATCGTCGGCGGACGGCTGCTGCGTTGTGCGCTGCGAAGTATAACGGTTCGATATACGGCTGGCATGGCAATTTCACTCGCCGACCGGCGCTGTTGGAAAGCTGCGGCGAAAATCAAATGTTTCACTTGACAGCCGCGTGAGCCATGACCGATGTCACGCGTCGCGCGTCAGTACCTCCATCACGTCATCAACGGAGATTTCCGTCAGCCATCCTTTGCGCGTCTTTACACTCAGGACGGTGCTGTTGGCGGCATCGATCGGGGTCCATTCGGGACTGGTCTGGCGCATCAGCGCGACGACCGGGACATGCACCGCATTGGCCAGGTGCATGACCGCCGTCTCGACCGAGACAATCAGGCTGCACAAGCTCAAGACTGCCGGCAGCTGGAAGAAGTTCTCTTCAGCGCTGAAAAGCTGCAGTTTGCCGCTCTGGTCGGCGGCGATCACCGACCTGGCCTGCGCCAGCTTCTCCGGCACCACGTTGAGGATGAAGTGCGCGTCGCGCCATTTCTCCAGGCTGCGCATGCGTCCGGCGAGCTCCACCATGCGCTGCAAGGGCCAGCTGCGCTCCTCGGACTTCGAAAACGCGTTGAGAAATACCAGCGGCGCGTCGTCGGCCACACCCTGCGCGCGCAGATCCGCGCGTGCGCGCTGCTGCCATTGCGCGGAAACATCGAGATAGGGAAAGCGCTCCGACTCGGGTATGGCCATGCCGAACAGGCTCTCGAACCAGCCGGCGTAGATCGCGCTGATGTGTTGTCCTTGTCCGGTTGCGGCGTAGGCCGGAATGAAGGCGTCCAGCTTGCGGTAGGCCAGGTGCTTGCGGATGTCCAGCAGGCGTACGCGCTTCTTCTGCGCCACGATGAAGCCCTGCGGACTCAGCTTGCGCGCCAGTTCGGCGTACAGGTGCCGGCGCAGGACCGCGAACGAAACCACGATGGGATAGTGCTCTGCGCGCGCCTCGTCGATCGACTGCTTGTAGAGCTGCGGGCTGTAGGTCTGATCGTAAATCCTGTCGAACATCCCGCAGGCCTTGACCCAGTCATACAGCGCGTACTTGCGCAGGTGCTCCCATTGGGAGGCATCCGGGGTGCGCCGCACCTCGTCCACCCACAAATGCATGCGGATATGCGGAAACGCCCGCGCAAATGCGCGGAAACAGTTTTGCATATACGTGAAGTCGCCCAGCGCCAGATGCGCCACGAAGAGGATCTTGTCGGCTTTGCGAAGCAGCGCTGAGGGAATCAGTTGTTCGGCCATGTTTTTGCTTTCCGATCGCGCGGCCCATGCGCGCGAGTGATATGAATGTCGTCAGTACCGCGCCCGGCGGCTCACTTGCGCGCGCGCCGCACCATCAGGTAGCGCCAGTACCAGCGCAGGCTGTCGATGCGCTTGCCGCGCGCCCACTGGAAGCGCGAGTGCATGCGCAATTCCTTGTAGTTGGTCGGCTCCAGGTCGAGCGCCTGGTCGGACCAGCCCGACAAGGCATGGTACTTCTCGAACAGGAGCACCGAATCGTGCCCGCTCCACACGCCCCAGGGCTTGACCGAGCCGGCGAAGTGGATGAAGGTCGCGGCGCCGTCCGGAATGGCCAGCGCAGGCCGGTTGTTTTCGAGGTCGCCGACCAGGCCGTACAGGTAGTTCCAGCGGATGCCGACGAAACGCGCCCGGCCATCCAGCACGACGTTGAGCGCGTCCTGGTCCGGGAAGCGGAACTGTTCGCCATCCTTCAGGATCGCGTCGATGGTCTGCTGCGTGATGCCCGCCGCTATCCAGGCCGGAATGTTGATGTACAGCATGCCGGAGTTGAAGTAACGCGGATGCTTCAGCTTGAGCGCATCCACCCGGCGCCGCGTGGTGGCCTCGGCATCCGGCACGACGGCGGCGATGTCGCCGCTCAGGTCGAGTTGCGCCAGCTCGTCGATATTGCCCACGCACAGTATGTCGGCGTCCAGGTAGAGCACCCGGTCCGTGTACGACTTGAGGATGTCGGGAATCACCAGCCGCGCGAAAATGGCGGACGAATAATAGGAAGACTTGGTGTACTGCTCGAAGCGCGAAAACAGCGAGGCGTCGAGCAGATGCAAATGCGTGGAGACCTGCCGGCCATTGGCCAGCGCCGCGAAGCGCCGGCGGTTGTCGTCCGACACCTTGGTCGCCAGGACATGGAACGCGAAATTGCGCGCGGGATTGTTGGCGACGATGGACGCGATGGTCGCGCCCATGCAGCGAAAATACCGGTCGTCCACGCAGAACACCACATGAAAGGCGTCCGCCGCGGGCGCCGCCCCGGCTTGCATGGTTTCATTCATGGCAGTACCTCCATCACTTGCTGCACGTCGATGGCGTCGACCCAGTCGCCGCGCCGGGCGGCCATGATCACCGTGCTGTGCTCGCGGTCGATCGGCGCCCACTCGGGGTTCTTGCGGCGCATGAGCGCCACCACCGGCACCTTCACGGCATTGGCCAGGTGCATGACGGCGGTCTCCACGGAAATGATCAGGTCGGCGCGCTGCAACAGCGCCGGCAGCTGGAAGAAGCTCTGCTGCGCGCTGAACCAGTGCGTATTGGGCGGCAGGCGGTCGGCGATCTGCGCCTTGGCATGCTCGATCTCCTGCGGCGTGGCGTTGATCACGAAGGTGGTCGTGCGCCATTCCTCCTTCTGCTGCAGGGCGACGATCAGGTCGGCGACCTTGGCCACGGGCCAGCAACGTTTCTTTGTCTTGGCGAAGGGATTGATGAACACCAGTCCGGGCCGCCCGTCGGCAGCCTGCACGGCCACGCCCCATTGGGCGAGCTGGTCCGCCGCCGCCTGTTGCCATTGCGGCGCGATGTCGACGAAAGGATAGCGCGCCGCGCCCTCGACCCGCAACCCCGACAGCTGGCCGAACCAGTCGGCGTAGACATCGGTGATGTGATAGCCGGCAAACGACGAGAACGGGGCGAACGATGCGTCCAGCTTGCGGTAGGCCAGGAAATCCCCCGGCGCATACCAGCGCGTCTTGCCGCGCATGCCGACCACCCAGGCGTCCGGGCCGCCGGCGTCGCGCGCCAGGCGCGCATATTGCGCCGGCCGCAGCGTGGCCAGCGACACCACCAGCGGATACTGCTCGGCGCGCGCTTCGGCGATTGACTCGGCCAGCAGCTGCGGGCTGTAGGTGCGGCGATAGACCTTGGCGAAGAACGGGCAATTCTCGGCCCAGTCGTACAGCGCATAGTTCTTCAGGTAGCCCCACTTGGCCTGGTCGTTGGTGCGCCGGACCTCGTCGATCCAGATGTGCACCTTGAGGTGCGGGTGCGCCTCGGCGAAAGCCTTGAAGAAATTCTGCAGATAGGTGAAGTCGCCTATCGCAAGGTGGGCGATAAAGAGGATCTTGTCGGCCGCCGCCAGGCGCTGTGGAGGAAGGAGCTGCATCTCAGCCGGCCATCCGGGCAAGTTGACCGGGAGTAAAGCGCGGCGCGCTGCCCATGGGCATCTGCAAGAACTCCATCACCGTATCGACGCTGATCTTGTTGATCCAGTCGTCCTTCTCCGGGGTGTAGACGATGTTGGTGTTGGCGGCATCGATCGGCGCCCATTCCGGGTTGATCTGGCGCATCATCGCCACCACCGGCACCCGCACCGCATTGGCCAGATGCATGATGGAGGTCTCGACGGTGATGATCAGGTCGCTCTGCTCCAGCATGGCCGGCAGCTGGAAGAAGTGGTCGTGCGCGCTGAACAGCCGCACGCGCGGCACGCCCGCGGTCTGCACGTCGCGCTGGGTGCTGTCCCACAGCTCGGGCATGGTGTTGATGACGAAATCGGCGTCGGCCCACTTGGGATCGGCCTGCATGCGGCGCACCAGCTCGGTCACGTTCGACACCGGCCAGGAGCGCTCGGGAGGCTTGGCGAAGGCGTTGAGGAACACCAGCGCGCGAGTGCGGCCGGCCTTGGCCGCGATGCCCCACTCCTGCAACTGGCGCACGGCGCCATCCTTCCATTGCTGCGGCACGTCCATGGTCGGGATGCGCTTTTCATGCGGCACCTGGATGCCGAACAGGCTGGTGAACCAGTTGGCGTAGACGTCGCTCACATGCAGGGTCTTGTCGTGCGAATACACGGGGATGGTGCCGTCCAGCGCGCCATAGATCAGGTGCTTGCGGAAATCGTAGAAACGCACGCGCTTGGTCATGGCGACGGCGAAGCCCTTGCGGCTGATCTTGCGCACCATCTGGGCATACATCGGACGGCGCGCCAGGCCGAACGACACCACGACCGGGTAGTCCTCCTTCTGGGCCTCGCGGATCGATTCGCGCAGCACGAAGGGGCTGTAGGTCTTGGTGTAGAGCTTGTCGAACATCGGGCAGGTCTGCAGCCAGTCGAACACGACGTAGTTCTTCAGGTGCTTCCACTGCCGGAAATCATAGGTACGGCGCACCTCGTCCACCCACAGGTGGATCTTGATGTGCGGGTAGGCTTCGGCGAAGGCCTTGAAGCAAGCCTGCATGTAGGTGAAATCGCCCAGCGCGAGGTGGGCGACGAACAGGATCTTGTCTGCCTTTTCCAGCAACTCGGCCGGCACGATCTGGTTCAGCTTGGGCAGTGATCCTGCATCGATCTGTTTGGTCATGCTTTTTCTTCTGATATGCGCTCGTGGTTCAGAGCAGTTTCTTCAATTGCTGCAGCTTGGCTTCGTCCTGCTCGGTTCCTTCGCCCGAGAACTGGAGGTGATACAGCTTGGCGTAGGCGCCGTTCTTGTCCAGCAGCTCCTGGTGCGAGCCGACCTCGACCACCTGGCCGGCCGACAGCACCACGATGCGGTCGGCGCGCTCCACCGTCGACAGGCGGTGCGCGATGACGAAGGTGGTGCGGCCTTCCATCAGCCAGTCCAGCGCGGCCTGGACAGCGCGCTCGGATTCGGTGTCGAGCGCCGAGGTGGCCTCGTCGAGAATCAGGATGGGCGCATTCTTGTAGATCGCGCGGGCGATCGCCAGGCGCTGGCGCTGGCCGCCGGACAGGCGCGAGCCGTTGTCGCCGACCACGGTGTGGATGCCCTCGTGCAGTTCCTTCATCAGGTCGCCCAGATGGGCCGCGTCGAGCGCCGCCTCGACCTTGGCCAGGTCAGGATCCGGATCGCCGTAGGCGACGTTGTCGATGATGGTGCCGTTGAACAGCACCACGTTCTGGCTGACCATGGCGATCTGCTGGCGCAGGCTGCGCAGGGAAATGTCGTCGATGGACTCGCCGTCCAGCAGGATCTGTCCGGCGGTGGCCGAATAGAAACCCGGGATCATGTTCACCAGCGTCGACTTGCCGCCGCCGGACATGCCCACGAAGGCGATCGTCTCGCCGGCATTCACGCTCAGGTTCACATGATCCAGCGCCAGCTGGTCGCGCTCGGGGTAGCTGAAGCACAGGTCCACCAGGTCGATCTTGCCGGCGGCGCGCTTTTCCAGCGCGCGGCCGCCGGTGCGTTCGGTCGGCATGTCGATCAGGTTGAACACCGCCTCGGCGGCGGCCATGCCGCGCTGCAAGGGGCCGTTGACTTCAGCCAGCTGCTTGAGCGGGGTGAGCAGCATCAGCATGGCGGTGATGAAGGACACGAAGCCGCCCACGGTGATCTGGCCGTTGCCCGACTGGATCAGCGCCATGACGATGACGATGGCCACCGCCGAGGCGGTCATGAACTGCGTGATGGGCACGGTCGACGAGAAGGTCTTGGTCATGCGCATGGTGTAGCGGCGCAGGTTTTCCGAGTTCTCGTGGAAGCGCCGCTTTTCAAACTCCTGGCCGCCGAAGATCTTGATGACCTGCTGGGCGCGGGTCGATTCCTCGATCACCTGGGTCAGCTCGGCGTTCACCCGCAGCGAATCCTGGTTCAGCTTCTTCAGGTTGCGGCTGGTGAAGCGCACCACGATGGCCAGCAGCGGCAGCAGGATCAGCGTGACGATGGTCAGCACCCAGTTCAGGTAGAGCAGCCAGGCCAAAAGGCCCAGCACGGTCAGCGCCGAGCGGATGATGGAGGTGAAGATGCGGGTCACCATGTCGGTGATGCCCTGCACTTCGAACATGATGGAGTTGATCACCTTGCCGACGCTGTTGGTGGCGTAGAAGGCCAGTGGGAAATCCAGCATGCGGGCAAACATCTGGCCGCGCACTTCGTTGAGGATGCGCGTGGTCACCCAGGTCATCAGATAGCTGCTGGCGAAGGTCGATGCGCCGCGAATGACGAAGATCCCGATCACCGCCACCGGCACCAGCCACAGCGAGAACGTCGGCTTGCCGACGAAGCCCTTGTCCAGCAACACCTGGAAGATGTAGGGAACGACCGGTTCGGTGCCCGCAGTCACGGCCATGGCGATGAACGCCAGCAGCAGGCGCCAGCGGTATGGCTTGTGCATGTGCAGCAGGCGGATGAAATACGGCGAGATGTTCAGTTTCATTCTGTTATTCCAAAAGCGGGCGTCTTGTCGGACGCGCCCGCATCATTGCATCACGGCCTGCCCTTCCCGACAGGCCTTCCGATTGGCCAAACCCGCGATTTTACCGCTGCAGCGCAAAAAACCCGGGCCAAAGGCGGACGAATCAGTATTCGACCACCACCGCTTCCTTGCCGAACGACGCCACCAGCGAGCTCTGCAGGCTGTCGCTGGGGTTGACGCGCCAGGCGTCGCCGAGCATGACCTCGCAGCCGGCGTCGGCCTGCAGGTAGCGCATCACGAACGGCAGCCCCTGCTCCTGGCGGTGCGACGACAGCGTGTCGCGCAGCAGGTTGGCGTCGACCGCCTTGTTGATCTGCACCACCATGCGCACGCCATACTGGATACGCGCGGCGCCGAGGTCCATGACCTTTTCGGCCGACACGCGCAGGCCGCCGTTGAAGCGGTCTTCCGATACCCGCCCCTGCACCACCAGCAGTTCGTCTTCCTTGATCAGGTGCTTGAAGGGTTCGAACACTTCGTTGTAGATCGATGCCTCGATCACGCCGGTGCCGTCATCCAGCGTGCAGATCACCAGCTTGCCGCGCTGGGTCATCTGCACCCGCACGCCGGTGATGATGCCGGCCAGGCTGCGCGGCTCGCGCGAGGGTTCCAGGCTGGAGATCTTGGTGCGCACGAAGCGGCGCACTTCCTTCTCGTAAGCGGAGAACAGGTGGCCGGACAGGTAGAAGCCCAGCGCGCCCTTCTCTTCGGTCAGGCGCTGCTTGTCGCTCCAGGGTGTGACCTGCACGTATTCCAGCGGCGCTTCAAGGTCGCTGTCGTCGCCGCCGAAGAGGCTGACCTGGTTGGCCGACTTCTCCGCCTGCTCGGCGCTTTCCCAGGCCAGGCCGACCGAGGCTTGCAGGATCGCGCGGTCGACCTTGAAGCAGTCGAAGGCGCCGGCGCGGATCAGCGAGTCGATGGTGCGGCGGTTGATCTGTTTCTTGTCGACCCGCTTGGCGAAGTCGAACAGGTCCTTGAACGGGCCGCTCTTGCGCGCCTCGATGATCGATTCGATGGCGTTCTGGCCGGCGCCCTTGACCGCGCCCAGGCCGTAGCGGATCTGCGTGGCCTTCTTGCCCGGCTCGCCCACCGGCATGAAGCGGTAGTCGGACTGGTTGATGTCCGGCGGCAGGATGGTCAGCTTGCAGATGTCGAGTGCGTCCTCGATCAGGATCTTGACCTTGTCGGTGTCTTCCATGGCCAGCGACAAGTTGGCTGCCATGAACGCGGCGGGATGGTGTGCCTTCAGGTAGGCGGTGTAGTACGACAGCAGCGCGTAGGCGGCGGCGTGCGACTTGTTGAAGCCGTAGCCCGCGAACTTCTCCATCAAGTCGAAGATCTCGTCGGCCTTCTCGGTCGACAGGCCGTTCTTGGCGGCGCCCTCGCGGAACAGCTCGCGGTGCTTGGCCATTTCTTCGGCCTTCTTCTTGCCCATCGCGCGACGCAGCAAGTCGGCGCCGCCCAGCGAGTAGCCGCCGATCACCTGCGCCATCTGCATCACCTGCTCCTGATACACCATGATGCCGTAGGTCTCGGAGAGAATGCCTTCGGTACGCGGGTCAGGATAGTCGAAGGCCTCACCGTGCTTGCGCTTGCAGAAGTCGGGGATCAGGTCCATCGGGCCCGGGCGGTACAGCGCCACCAGCGCGATGATGTCCTCGAAGCGGTCGGGCCGCGCATCCTTCAGCATGCCCTGCATGCCGCGGCTTTCAAGCTGGAACACGGCGACCGTCTTGGCCTTGGTCAGCAGCTCGTAGGACGCTCGGTCGTTCAGCGGCAGCGTCTCCAGCTCGAAGCCGGCGTTGGCCGGGTCGAGCATGCGGATGTAGCGCACCGCGCGGTCGAGGATGGTCAGCGTGGTCAGGCCCAGGAAGTCGAACTTCACCAGGCCCACGGCCTCCACGTCGTCCTTGTCGTATTGCGACACCACGCCGGCGTCGCCGCCCTGCGTGTACAGCGGGCAGAAGTCGGTCAGCTTGCCGGGCGCGATCAGCACGCCGCCGGCGTGCATGCCGATGTTGCGAGCGATGCCTTCGACCTGCTGGGCCAGGCCCATCAGCTGCTTCACTTCTTCTTCGTTTTCCAGCCGCTCTTTCAGCAGCGGCTCTTCCTCGATGGCGTCGGCCAGCGTGACCAGCTTGCCGGGCTTGAACGGGATCAGCTTGGAGATGCCGTCGCAGAAGTTGTAACCCAAATCCAGCACGCGGCCCACGTCGCGCACCGCGCCCTTGGCGGCCATGGTGCCGAAGGTGGCGATCTGCGAGACCGCCTCCTTGCCGTAGCGGTCCTTCACGTACTGGATGACGCGGTCGCGGCCTTCCTGGCAGAAGTCGATGTCGAAGTCGGGCATCGAAACGCGTTCAGGGTTCAGGAAGCGCTCGAACAGCAGGTTGTAGCGCAGCGGATCCAGGTCGGTGATCAGCAGGCAATACGCCACCAGCGAGCCGGCGCCGGAACCCCGGCCGGGGCCGACCGGCACGCCGTTGTTCTTGGCCCACTGGATGAAGTCGGCCACGATCAGGAAGTAGCCCGGGAACTTCATCTTGATGATGGTGTTGTTCTCGAACTCCAGGCGCGCCTCATAGCGCGGCCTTTGCTTCTCGCGCTCGGCCTCGTCGGGGAACAGGTGCTTCAGGCGCTCCACCAGGCCGGCCTTGGTCTGGGCCACCAGGAAGTCGTCGATGGTCATGCCGTCCGGCGTGGGGAAGTCCGGCAGTTGCGGCTTGCCCAGCTGCAGCACCAGGTTGCAGCGCTTGGCGATCTCGACGCTGTTGGCGATGGCGCCCGGCAGGTCGGCGAACAGCTCGGCCATCTCGGCCTGCGACTTGAAGTATTGCTGGTCGTTGAAGCGGCGCACGCGGCGGGCGTTGGCCATGATCTCGCCTTCGGCGATGCAGGTGCGCGCCTCGTGGGCGATGAATTCTTCGGCGCTCTGGAACTGGATCGGGTGCGTGGCCACGCTGGGCAGGCCGAGCCTGGCGCCCAGCGCCACGGTCTGGCGCACCTGGATTTCCATGTTGGCCTGGCCGGCGCGCTGCAGCTCGAGGTAGTAGGAGCCGGGGAAGATCTCGCTCCAGCGGCGCGCGCATTCCTCGGCCAGCGCCATGTTGCCGTTGTCGATGGCCTGGCCGACGTCGCCCAGCGAGGCGCCCGAGAGCGCGATCAGGCCGTTGCCGCCCTCCTGGCGACGCAGCGCGTCCAGCCATTCGATGCGCACTTCGGCGCGGCCCTTGTACTGGTTGCTCAGCCAGGCTTCGGACAGCAGCTCGCACAGCTGCAGGTAGCCGTGGCGGTTCTTGATCAGCACCAGGAGGCGGAACGGCTTTTCGCGGTCGGCGTCGTTGGTGATCCAGAGGTCGCAGCCGGCGATGGGTTTCACGCCCTTGCCGCGCGCTTCCTTGTAGAAGCGCACCATGCAGAACAGGTTGGCGAGGTCGGTGACCGCCATGGCGGCCTGGCCATCCTTGGCGGCGGCCTTGACGATGTCGTCGATGCGCACGAGGCCGTCGACGATGGAGTACTCCGAATGCATCCGGAGGTGTACGAATTGCGGTGTAGTCATGGGGCCACATTTTACCGGAGGTTGGGATGCGAACCGGTCCCGATTAGCCGCTTTTTACCGATGGCTGAAGACGCTTGACAAGCCGTCGCCCCACCCTGTCCGCCGCCCGCTTGGACTGTGCTTGATCTGCATCAGAGAAGGGCCGATTAGCTGCGAAGACCGGCCCCGCGCGTATATAATGCTGACAATTCAAAGACTTAGAGCAAAGAACCATGCAGTCCCCGGATACACCCTACGTCAATATCGCCGCCTACAAATTCATCAGCTTCGACGACACCGCCGACAAGCGCGCCGAATTCCTGGATATTTGCCAAAAGAACAACCTGCGCGGCACCGTGCTGCTCACGCCGGAAGGCATCAACATGTTCCTGGCCGGCCTGCGTCACGAGATCGACGCCTACCTGGCCTGGCTGCGCGCCGATCCGCGCTTCGCCGACATCATCGTCAAGGAAAGCTACTCCGAGAAGCAACCCTTCACCCGCATGCTGGTCAAGCTCAAGGCCGAGATCATCACGATGAAGCACCCGCTGATCAAGCCGGAGGAAGGCCGCGCGCCCTTCGTCGAGCCCAAGGACCTGAAGCGCTGGCTGGACCAGGGCCATGACGACAACGGCAAACCGGTCGTCATGGTGGACACCCGCAACGGCTTCGAGGTCGACGTCGGCACCTTCGACAACACGGTGGACTACCGCATCGCCAAGTTCACCGAGTTTCCCCAGGTCATCGCCGACCACAAGGCCGACTTTGACGGCAAGACCGTGGTCACCTTCTGCACCGGCGGCATCCGCTGCGAAAAGGCCGCGATCCACATGCAGAACATCGGCTACGACAGCGTCTACCAGCTCGAAGGCGGCATCCTCAAGTATTTTGAAGAAGTCGGCGGCGCCCATTACAACGGCGACTGCTTCGTGTTCGACTACCGCACCGCGCTGAGCCCGGACCTGAAGGAAAGCCAGACCGCGCAATGCTTCGCCTGCCGCGCCGTGGTCACGCCGCGCGAGCAGCTGTCGCCGGATTATGTGCCGGGCAAGTCCTGCCCGCACTGCGCGCCCAGGCAGCGCGCCGCGGCCGACGACGTGGCCGCACAGGCTTGATCCGGGGGCGAGTCATCCGCCGCGCCCCAGCCGCAATGAAAAAAGCCCACCATCCGGTGGGCTTTTTTTACGTCCTTGGAATCCTGGGGCTTATTTCTTGAAGCGAATCGCGGTTTCCACGACGCGCTTGCCGAACAGCTTGGCGGTTTCCAGGTCGCCCGGCAGCGGGCCTTCTTCCGGCGAGGAGTCCGACGGGCTTTGCGCCATCAGGCCCGAGAAGGAGCCGACGAAGTTGATGTCATTGCGCTGCGCGGCCTTGCTGTTGGCGGGCATCAGACCGGTGCCGACCCACACCATGCTGTGCTGCATGCCCAGCGTGAACAGGTAGTGCAGGGTCGACAGCTTGTCGCCGTTCATGGTCGCCGAGTTGGTGAAGGCGGCGCCGACCTTGTCTTTCCACTTCTGGCCGAACCAGGGCTTGGAGGAGGCGTCGGCGAACTTCTTGAATTGCCAGGACACGGTGCCCATGTAGGTCGGCGAGCCGAAGATGATGGCGTCGGCCGCATCCAGCGTCGCCCAGTCGGCGTCGGTGATGTTGCCTTCGGCGTTGATGGCGATCAGCTCGACGCTGGCGCCGGCGACCGATGCGGCGCCGGCCTGTACGGCTTCAGCCTGCTTCTTGGTGTGGCCGTAGCCGGAGTGGTAGACGATGGCGACTTTGCTCATGGCGGTGTTCCTTCTCTAGAGATTGACGAGGTTGAAAAAGACCGCCGGTGTGATCGGTACCGGCGGGTGCTGCGGATTTCAATAAACGATACGGCTCAGTGCGGCAGGTCGAACAGCAGGACCTCGGCCTTGTCGCCGCCGCTGATCTCGACCTTGTCGATCGCGGCCAGCTGCAGCGCGTCGCCGGCTTGCAGCGCCTGGCCGTTGACGCTGACCGAACCGCGGGCCACGTGCACATAGCCCAGGCGACCTTCCGGCAGCGTGTAGCTGGCGCTTTGCTCGCCGTCGAACAGGCCCGCGTAGAGCTGGGCGTCCTGGTTCATGCTGACCGAACCGTCGCGGCCGTCGCGGGAGGCCACCAGGCGCAGCCGGCCATCCTTGTCGGCGGCCGAGAAGTGGGCCTCCTGGTAACCCGGCTCGGCGCCGGCGCGATCCGGCATGATCCAGATCTGCAGGAAGTGCGTGGTGCCGTCCTGCGAGTGGTTGTACTCGGAGTGGCGCACGCCGGTGCCGGCGCTCATGCGCTGCACGTCACCCGGGCGGATCACGCTGCCGTTGCCCATGCTGTCCTTGTGGGCCAGTTCGCCTTCCAGCACGTAGGAAATGATCTCCATGTCGCGATGGCCGTGGGTGCCGAAACCCTGGCCGGCGGCCACGCGGTCTTCGTTGATCACCCGCAGCGGGCCAAAGCCCATGTGCTTCGGATCATAGTAGTCGGCGAAGGAGAAGCTGTGGTACGAATCCAGCCAACCATGGTTGGCGTGGCCACGATCGTTCGCTTTGCGCAGTTGCATCATGTCAACACCTCTTTCTTCAAGTGACGTACGACTCGGAAGTGATTCGTACAAATTGTTTGTCGATGTCGTCACTATAGGCACTATCTTTTTCCGATATAAGGCCTAAAATCCGTAGGGTTCATTCAAAAAATTTAAACAAGCCGGAGCCGACTTGAACCTGACCCTGGAATCGCTGCTGATCCTCGACATGATCGACCGCAAAGGCAGCTTTGCCGCCGCCGCCGTGGCGCTGGACCGCGTCCCCTCGGCGCTGACCTACAGCGTGCGCAAACTGGAAGACGACCTCGATGTCCTGCTGTTCGACCGCCGCGGCCACCGCGCCCAGCTGACCCCGGCCGGGCAGCAGCTGCTGCAGGAGGGCCGCCACCTGCTGCTGGCGGCCAGCGACCTGGAGCAGCGCGTCAAACGCACCGCCACCGGGCGCGAGACCGAACTGCACATCGTGCTCAACAGCCTGATTCCCTTCGGCAAGATCCTGCCCATCATCGAAGCCTTCGACCGCGAACAGTCCGGCACCCGCCTGCGCTTCACGCCCGGGGTGCTGACCGGCGCCTGGGAAAAGCTGATCGAGGGCCGCGCCAACCTGGTCATCGGCGTGACGCTGGACGGCCCGGAGGTGGTACGCACCAGCGGGCGCTTCCAGATGCAGGAGCTGGGCACGGTGGACTGGGTGTTCGCCGTGGCGCCCCACCATCCGCTGGCCGATGCGCCCGAGCCGCTGTCGGCCGAACTGGTGCGCTCGCACCGGGCGGTGGCCGTGGGCGACAACAGCCAGTCGCTGCCCACGCTGACCATGGGCCTGCTGTCGGGCCAGGAGACCCTGACGGTGGCCACCGTGGCCGACAAACTGGAAGCGCAACTGGCCGGGCTGGGCTGCGGCCACCTGCCGCGCATCTGGGCCGAGCCCTATCTCGCCAGCGGCGCGCTGGTCGAAAAGCAGACGCTGGCCTCCAAACCCAACGACAACTTCATGGTGGCCTGGCCCAAGGCAGAACAGGGCAAGTCGCTGAAATGGTTCATCCATCACCTGAGCCAGCCGCAAGTGCGGCACTCGCTGATCGGCCCGGTCGCGGCGAACCTGCAGGCATGAGCATGGCGGCGGACTACATCGGCCGTTTCGCGCCCTCGCCCTCCGGCCCCCTGCACGCGGGGTCGCTGGTCGCGGCCCTGGCCAGCTACCTGGATGCGCGCGTGCACGGCGGACGCTGGCTGCTGCGCATCGAAGACATCGACGAAACCCGCACCGTGCCGGGCGCGGCCGACGCCATCGTCGCCGCGCTGGCGGCGCTGGACATGCGCTCCGACGGCCCGGTGCTGGTGCAAAGCCAGCGCAAGCATCGCTACCAGGCCGCGCGCGACCGGCTGGGCGCGCTGGCCTACCCCTGCGGCTGCAGCCGCAAGGAAATCGCCGACTCGCGCGTGGGCACCGCCAGCGACGGCGCAGCCATCTATCCCGGCACCTGCCGCCACGGCCTGGCGCCGGGCAAGGTGGCGCGCACCTTGCGAATGCAGGTGCCCGACGCCGGCAGCGAAGGCGAACTGGTGCGCTTCGACGACCGCTGGCTGGGACCGCAATCGCAACACCTGGCCGCGGAAGCGGGCGACTTCGTCCTGCAGCGCGCCGACGGTTTCTGGGCCTACCAGTTGGCGGTGGTGGTGGACGACGCCGACCAGGGCGTGACCGACATCGTGCGCGGCGCCGACCTGCTGGACTCGACCGCGCGCCAGATCTACCTGCAGCGTCAGCTGGGCTATGCGACGCCGCGCTACCTGCATGTGCCGCTGCTGACCAACGCGGCGGGAGAGAAATTCTCCAAGCAGAACGGCGCGCAGGCGCTCGATCTTTCACAACCGTTGGAAGAGCTGCGCCGCGCCGCCCACTTCCTCGGCATCGACGCCGGCGCGGCGCGCGACCGCGAGGCCTTCTGGACGCTGTCGCTGGCGGCCTGGGATGCGCGCTTCGGCGCCGGATGAGACGCAGCGATGCCCCAATAAAAAAGCCCGCTGGATGCGGGCTTTTTTATTGCGGGTGCGGAAGGCTCAACGCTTGGGCATGCCGCCCAGCAGCGCCGCCACCTTGGGCTTGGCGCGGTTGGACTTGGCCAGCTCCGGCTTGGTCGACACCACTTCGCCGGAGGTCGGCTCGTAGGGCTTGAGGAACCAGGGATCGACCTTGTCGCGACGCGGCGACGGCGCGCTGCCGTCACGGCTGCGGCTGCTGCGTTCGCTGCGCTCTCCACGTTCACCGCCACGGTCGCTGCGCTCGGTGCGGTCACCCCGCTCACCACGTTCGGAACGCTCCGCGCGCTCATGGCGAACGCGGGGGGCGAAGCCGTCCAGCGCGGCGCGCTCGAATTTCTTCTTGATCAGCTTTTCGATGTCGGTCAGCAGGCGCTCGTCCTTGTCGCAGAACAGCGAGATGGCGTCGCCGGAGGCGCCGGCGCGGCCGGTGCGGCCGATGCGGTGCACGTAGTCTTCGGCGTTGTACGGCAGGTCGTAGTTGATCACGCAGGGCAGCTCGGCGATGTCCAGGCCGCGCGCTGCGACGTCGGTGGCGACCAGCACTTCGATCTGGCCTTGCTTGAAGGCTTCCAGCGCGGCCATGCGTTCGCCCTGGGTCTTGTCGCCGTGGATGGCGGAGGCGTTGATGCCTTCGGCAAGCAGCGTGCGCGCCAGGCGCGAGGCGCCGATCTTGGTGTTGGAGAAGACGATCACCTGCTTCAGCTGGCGCTGGCGGATGATGTAGGCGACGGCGTCGGCCTTGGCCGACTCGTCGACCTTGTAGATGGCCTGGGTCACGGTCTCGGCGGTGGCGTTGCTGCGCGCCACTTCGATGGTGACCGGGTTGTTCTGGAAGCTGGCGGCCAGCTTCTTGATCTCGGGCGAGAAGGTGGCCGAGAACATCAGGTTCTGGCGCTGCTTGGGCAGCAGGTTGATGATGCGCTGCAGGTCCGGCAGGAAGCCCATGTCGAGCATGCGGTCGGCCTCGTCCATCACCAAGATCTGGGTCTGGCCCAGGTTCACGGTCTTTTGCTGCACGTGGTCCAGCAGGCGGCCCGGGGTGGCGATCACGATCTCGACGCCGGCGCGCAGCGCCGCGGTCTGCGGCGCCATGTCGACGCCGCCGAAGACCACCGTGGCGCGCAGCGGCGTGAAGCGCGAGTATGCCTTGACGTTGTCGGCGACCTGGTCGGCCAGTTCTCGGGTGGGCGTCAGGATCAGCGCGCGCACCGGGTGCCGCGCGGGCGAAGCGCTGTGGCTGGCGTGGGCCAGCAGGCGCTGGATGATCGGCAACGAGAAACCGGCGGTCTTGCCGGTGCCGGTCTGGGCGGCGCCCATGACATCGCGCCCCTGCAGGACCACGGGAATCGCCTGGGCCTGGATCGGGGTGGGATGGACGTAGCCTTGCTCGGCCAGCGCCTTGAGGATGTCGGGCGAGAGGCCGAAATCTTCAAAACGGACGGCGGGTGCAGCCGGTGCTGCGGACGCGGACGTGGTGTCGGACATGGTTTATTGCGAACGGTGCGACAGCGCCGCGGCAGCCGCCAGGCGGCTCCGGTGCATGGGGTGCATGCGCACGGGTTCAGTTGCTTTCAGTGTTGAAGTATTACGCAAGGAGCGACCGATCTGCCCGACCGCCCGCTTCGGATGATGCAAGGAATTGCTGACCGGGCCGGCTGAAGCGATTGCCCGGAAGCCAGCTATTATACGCCGCATCGCAGCGGCCTTCATGACAGTTTGGTGTCCGGGCCATGCCGGGCGCGGGAAATGCCGCCAAAATGGCACGGATCCGGGCGCCAACGCTGTCTTTTTGATATCGGCCGCAGGCACCGTCCCGACCGGGATGCGGCGCCCGCCACGCCGCTATCAGCCGATGGTGATGTTGATGTCCGGCAAGCCTTCCACATGGCCTTGCAGCCGGTCGCCCTTGACCACGGCGCCCACGCCTTCCGGAGTGCCGGTGAAGATCAGGTCGCCCGGGAACAGCTCGACCAGGCCCGACAGGTAGGAAATGGTCTCGGCCACGCTCCAGATCAGGTCCGACAGGTCGCCTTCCTGGCGCAGTTCGCCGTTGACCTTGAGCCACACCGGGCCCTTGGCCGGATGGCCGGCCTGGGCCACCGGCACGATGGGCGCGCACGGCGCGGACTGGTCGAAGCCCTTGGCCATGTCCCAGGGGCGGCCCATCTTCTTGGCCTGGGCCTGGATGTCGCGACGGGTCATGTCAAGGCCGACGGCATAGCCGTACACCAGCTCCAGCGCCTTTTCCACCGGAATATCGCGGCCGCCGCCGCTGAGCGCCACCACCATCTCGATCTCGTGGTGATAGTCGGCCGTGGCCGCCGGATACGGCACCACGGAGTCGGTCGGGACGATGGCGTCGGCCGGCTTGGTGAAGAAGAACGGCGGTTCGCGGTCGGGATCGTGGCCCATCTCGCGGGCGTGGGCGGCGTAGTTGCGGCCGACGCAATAGATGCGGCGCACCGGGAAAGGATTGCCGCCGACCACGGGAATGGTGGTCTGGGCTGGCGCGGGGATGGCGAAACTCATCGGGAAGACTCCGTAGTGGATGAAAGCCGGTTGGCCGGCCGGTTATGGCGTTGATGGCTTGCGGCACTGCGGCGGGCGACGCGCGCCCCACTTCGCATGTGCAGGCGGCAAGTTTAAAAGAAAAGCCGCACTCCCGCTTGGCCGGCCCGGTTCGGCCGATGCTGGGCCCGGCGACGGAGCCGCGGCGCGAAGCGCAGCATGGGGCGGGGCGAAGATATAGGCGGCAATTCCGCCTGTAATCCGCTGGATAAAACAGCGCGAATTTGGGACACTTGCGGCATGACAAAGCGCGGCCCGCCGCAGATTCCGGACGGATCGCTTTTTCCCAACCCAGCAGAACAAGACTTTCCTACCCATGCGTCAGCAAGCAAATGCCGCCACCATCCTGTTGCAACAGGCCCTGGCGCTGCATCAGAAGGGCCAGATGGCGCCCGCAGAAGAACTGTACAAGAAGGCGCTGGCCAAGTCGCCCGAGCATTTCGAGACCAATTACCTGTACGGCATGCTCAAGCTGCACCAGGAGGACTGGCAGACGGCGGCGCAGCAGCTGGGGAAGGCGATCGAACTCAATCCCGGCCACATCGATACCTATTTCGATCACGCCACCGCCCTGCAAAAGCTCGGGCGTCATGAAGAAGCCATCCGCAGCCTGGACCGCGCCATCGCGCTCAAGCCCGATTTCGCCGAAGCCCTGCTCCAGCGCGGCAACAGCCAGCGCCAGACCGGCCGCACCCAGGCGGCGCTGGACAGCTTCCAGCGCGCGCTGGCCATCGACGCCGACAATGCCAACGCCTGGTTCCAGCGCGGCAACGTCAAGCACGACCTGAAGCAATACGCCGAAGCGCGGGACAGCTACCGCAAGGCGGTCGAGCTGCGTCCTGACTTCGCCGAGGCCTGGTTCAACCTGGGCAACACGCTCAAGGACCTGGAGCAGCCCGAACAGGCGCTCGAGGCTTACGACCATGCCCTGGAGATCGAGCCCGACTTCGCACAGGCGCTGACCAACCGCGGCTATGTGCTGTTCCTGATGAAGCGCTCCGAAGACGCCCTGGAGAGCTACGACCGCGCCAGCCTGCTGGACGACGCATCTTCCGAACTCTGGTTCAACCGCGGCTCGACGCTGGAAGACCTGCAGCGCTTCGACGAAGCCATCGCCAGCTACCAGCGCGCGCAGCAGATCGATCCCGATGCCGCCTCGCCGCACTGGAACGAAAGCCTGACCCGCCTGCTGCTGGGCGATTTCGAGACCGGCTGGCAGAAATACGAATGGCGCTGGGCGACCGAGCAGATGCGCGATTTCGTGCGCCGACTGCCGCAGCCCTTGTGGCTGGGCAAGGAATCGCTGCAGGGCAAGACCATCCTGCTGCATTCCGAACAGGGTTTCGGCGACACGCTGCAGTTCGCCCGTTTCGTGCCGCTGCTGGCAGCTCAGGGCGCGCGCGTGATCCTTGAGGTGCAGCCCTCGCTGAAGAACCTGATGGCCAACCTGCCCGGCGTGAGCCAGGTCATCACCAGCAGCGACTATCCGCGTCCCCAGTTCGACCTGCATTGCCCGCTGATGAGCCTGCCGCTGGCGTGCGGCGTGACCGGCGACGAGGACATCCCGCGCGCGCCCTATCTCGCCGCCGAGCCGAAGAAATGGGGCGAATGGTATCGCCGCATGCCGCAAAACCGCGCGCTGCGCGTGGGCCTGGTGTGGTCGGGCAATCCGCGCGCCAACAACGCGGCGGCCAATCGCATCGATTCGCTGCGCTCCATGCCCTTCGAGACGCTGGCGCCCATCGTCGAGCTGGCGCGCGACCAGGGCGGCGTCGAGTTCTACTCGCTGCAGGTCGGCGACAACGCGGCGGCCCAATTGCGTCGCCATCCGCTGGCGGCCTACGTCACAGATTACTCCGCCGAACTGCGCGACTTCTCCGAGACCGCCGGCCTGATCGCCAACCTCGACCTGGTGATTTCGGTGGATACCTCGGTGTGCCATCTGGCCGGCGCCATCGGCAAGCCGGTCTGGCTGCTCAACCGCTTCAATACCTGCTGGCGCTGGCAGCTGGAGCGCACCGACACACCCTGGTACCAGAACTTCACGATCTTCCGCCAGAGCGTGCAGGGCGACTGGAGCGACGTGATCGCCCAGATGCGCGAGGCGCTGTCGGCGCACCTGGCCGGCGAATAAGCCGACGCGCGCGCAGGCCCCGGGCCGGGTTGCCGTCAAGGCAATCCGGCTTTTTCATACGGGAAGAGGATGCAAGCTCATCCATGGCGCCAGTCATCGGAACCTGGCACGCCCTCTTCCCTCATAGCATGTAGGGAAGCTTCATCAGCCCGCCCATCCCTGACTACAACATGCCTGCACGCCACGCAATCCGGCAGGCAGCGCAAAGGACAAAAAGGACAACAGGAATGCAGACCGGCGACCAGAACAGCAGCACCATCCACACCGGCGGCGCCGACCACGCGGACGGACCGCGCCTTTTGGCCGACATCGGCGGCACCAACGCGCGCTTCGCGCTGGAGCCGGGCCCCGGCCGCATCGAGCAGATCAAGACCCTGCCCGCCGCCGAGTACAAGGAATTCACCGACGCCGTACAGGCTTACCTGCGACTGGCGGGCAATCCGCCGGTGCGGCACGCGGTAGTCGACATCGCCAATCCGGTGCAGGGCGACCAGATCAAGATGACCAACCACGACTGGGCGTTTTCCATCGAGGCCGCGCGCCAGCTGCTGGGCTTCGACACCTTGCTGGTGGTCAACGATTTCACCGCGCTGTCGATGGCGGTGCCGCAGCTGAAACCGGCCGACCTGTGGCAGATCGGCGGCGGACAACCCGAAGCGGAACAGCCGATCGGCCTGGTGGGCGCCGGCACCGGCCTGGGCGTGGGCGGGCTGGTGCGCGGCGGCGGTCGCTGGCTGCCGCTGGCCAGCGAAGGCGGACACGTCGCCTTCGCGCCGGCCAACCCGCGCGAGGCCGCGGTGCTGCAATACGGCTGGCAAAGCCATGAGCACCTGTCGGCCGAGCGCCTGGTCTCGGGCCCTGGGCTGGAGATGATCCACCGCGCACTGCTGGCCATCGACGGCCATCCCGCCGAAGAACTCAAGGCCGCGCAGATCGTGGAGCGCGGCCTGCAGCAGGGCGACGCCATCTGCAAGGAAACGGTCGACCTGTTCTGCAGCATGCTGGGCACCGTGGCCGCCGACCTGGCGCTGACGCTGGGCGCGCTGGGCGGCATCTATATCGGCGGCGGCGTGGTGCCGCACCTGGGCGACTACTTCGGACGCTCGCCGTTTCGCGCTCGCTTCGAGAACAAGGGACGCATGTCGGTACTGACCCGGAAGATCCCGACCTACGTCATCACCGCCGACTACCCCGCCTTCATCGGCGTGTCGGCCATCCTCGATGAAAAGCTCGGCGCCGGCGGCGTCCCCATCCTCGAACGCATCCGCAGGATGCAAGCCGATTTCTCGCCGGCCGAAGAGCGCGTGGCGGCGCTGGTGCTGGCGCATCCGCGCGTGGTCGCGGGCGAACCGATCTCGGCCATCGCGCGCCGCGCCAAGGTCAGCCAGCCCACCGTGATCCGCTTTTGCCGCAGCATGGGTTGCGAAGGACTGGCCGACTTCAAGCTCAAGCTGGCCTCGGGCGTGACGGGCAACCTGCCGGTCGCCCACAGCACGGTGCAGGAAGACGATGCGCCGCTGGACGTGGCGGCCAAGGTGGCCGACAACACGATTGCCGCCATCCTCGAGCTGCGCGACACAATCAACGCCGACACGCTCACGCGCGTGGTCGACGAGTTGAACCGGGCCGCGCGCGTCGAGCTCTACGGCTTCGGCAGCTGCGGCACGGTGGCCGAGGACGCGCAACAAAAGCTGTTCAGCCTGGGCCTGGCCTGCGCCGCCTACGTCGACCCGCAGTTGCAGGAAGTCTCGGCATCGCGCCTGAAGGCGGGCGACGCCGCCGTGTTCATTTCGGATTCGGGAAAGCTGGGGCACCTGTCGCGCGCAATGGAGCTGGCGCTGGAATCGGGCGCGACCGTCATCGCGCTGGCGCCGGCGCAGTCACAGCTGGCCAGGCGCGCGCATCACGCGCTGGCGGTGGAACACGACGAAGACACGGCCACGCAGATGCCGATGCTCTCGCGCACGCTGTTCCTGCTGGTGGTGGACATGCTGGTGGTGAGCCTGTCGCTGCAACGCGCGACCGGCGATGACGCTGCCTGAGGAAGGGAAAACTTCAGGGAAGAAAAAGAGAGAGGCGAGCCTTGTCTGCGGCACTTGCGGGAAATGGCTGTGGCTGCTTCGTTCCCGACCTGACCAGGTTGACCATGCCACAATGCGCAGGGGCCCGCCGGCGCAAATTGTACCGCATTTCACGCTGCCCCGGCCAGAGAATTCACGCCGGCGCCCGCCGCAATGAAAAAGCCGCGCAATTGTTTACACAATTTGCGCGGCTTTTTTTTGTCCATCGCCTCAACGCATCAGATGCCCAATTGGGACCAGATGTCGTCAACGCGGCGCTTGACCTCGTCGCTCATCGCAATCGGCGTGCCCCACTCGCGGCTGGTTTCGCCCGGCCACTTGTTGGTGGCGTCGATCCCCATCTTGCTGCCCAGCCCGCTGATGGGCGAAGCGAAGTCGAGATAGTCGATCGGCGTGTTGTCCACCATGACCGTGTCGCGCACCGGATCGACGCGGGTCGTGATGGCCCAGATCACTTCCTTCCAGTCGCGGATGTCGACATCCTCATCCACCACCACGATGAACTTGGTGTACATGAACTGGCGCAGGAAACTCCACACCCCGAACATCACGCGCTTGGCATGGCCGGCATAGGACTTCCTCATCTGCACCACCGCCATGCGGTAACTGCAACCTTCGGGCGGCAGGTAGAAATCGGTGATCTCGGAGAACTGCTTCTGCAGCAGCGGCACGAACACTTCGTTCAGCGCCACGCCCAGCACGGCCGGCTCGTCGGGCGGCTTGCCGGTGTAGGTCGAGTGATAGATCGGGTCGCGCCGCATGGTGATGCGGTCGATGGTGAAGACCGGGAACCAGTCCTGCTCATTGTAGTAACCGGTATGGTCGCCGTACGGACCTTCCAGCGCATGCTCGTAGCCGGACGGATGATTTTCGTCGGGATAGATATGCCCTTCCAGCACGATCTCGGCCGAGGCCGGCACGCGCAGCTCGCTGCCCATGGCCTTGACCAGCTCGGTGCGGCTGCCGCGCAGCAGGCCGGCGAACTGGTATTCGGACAGGCTGTCAGGCACCGGCGTCACCGCTCCTAATATAGTAGCGGGATCGGCGCCGAGGGCGACGGCCACCGGATAAGGCTTGCCAGGATTGGCGATGCAGTGCTCGCGGAAATCCAGCGCGCCGCCGCGATGCGCGAGCCAGCGCATGATGACCTTGTTCGGCCCCAGCACCTGCTGGCGATAGATGCCCAGGTTCTGGCGCTTCTTGTTGGGTCCCTTGGTGATCACCAGGCCCCATGTAATAAGAGGCGCGACGTCGCCCGGCCAGCAATGCTGGATCGGCAGGCGCGACAGGTCGACGTCCTTGCCCTCCCACACCACGTCTTGGCAGGGAGCGGAACTGCGCTCCTTGGGCGCCATGTCCCACAGCGACTTGACCATCGAGCCCAGGCCCAGCACATCCTTGAAGCCCTTGGGCGGTTCCGGCTCCTTGAGCTTGGCCAGGAGGTGGCCGATGCGGCGCAGCTCGGCCGTATCCTCGGCGCCCATGCCCAGCGCGACGCGGCGCGGGATACCGAAAAGATTCGCTAAAACCGGGATATTTTTCTGGTCGACGCGCTCAAAAAGGAGCGCCGGACCTTCCGCCCGAAGGGTGCGGTCGCAGATCTCGGTCATCTCCAGATGCGAAGAAACCGGAATGGATACGCGCTTCAGCTCACCATTTTGTTGCAACTGAGAAATAAAATCGCGCAGATCCGTGTATTTCATACTTTTTAACAAATTTCTTTTTGCATCACAGCCGGATCAGGTATCCCCGGCAAACGCTTGATTCTATTGATTTTTGAAGGAAGGCCACGACCAATATGATACACAAAAGTTATAAAGACAAAGTTCAATAGTATTGACTCGATATAAAGTGGCTTCTACAATGCGCCCACCCTAACCGAAGGGTAGAGCTTAAAGAAGCTCATCGAGGCTTGAAACAAAGATAACAAGCCGCAAGGTATCCAGGGCCACGGGGGCCCAGCAACTTAAGAAGTGTCATCCAAGGCGTCAGCCTTACCCCCCGAACACCGCCATCCGTCGGCAGGGCCAGCAGGCCTCGCGGATGGCCTTGCCGTAACGCCTTGCGACGGTAACGTAATTGATTGCAGCAGCGCCAGTCCAGTTCTCCGGTCTTCACTTCTTGGCCGGCGAGCCCTGTCTTTGCCGCAATAACGCAGGAGGTTCAATGTCCAACCAAGCTACCGAGGCGCCTTTAGCAGGCACCCCGCAGATGGTTCGCCGCGTCGCCTTCCGGATCTCGTCCGGCAATGCACGCATTGGTCAATTTTTCAGCATCGCCCACCGCGCTCTGACGGTACTCGGCGTTGCCGCCCTGTTCGTACTGGGCCTGATGTTCTTCAACCCGGACCTGGCCGACAAGCTGATCAGCATGTCGCCGTTTTCGGACTCGACGGATGAAATGGCCGCCGACGCACCGGAAGCCCCGCCGCTGGCCGAGCTGATGTCGCCGGCCATGCCGGTGGCAACCGTGCCGGCCATCGCCGGCGCCGCTGCGGCGGCGTCCGTGGCGCCCGCCGCCACCCCGCAGCTGAGCGCGGAAGAGCGCCAGCTGCTGGGCACGCCGCGCCAGCAGAAGCTGGTCACCGACTGGCTGGCCAAGCGCTATCGCGTGGCCAGCGACGCGGCCGACATGCTGGTCTCGGCCGCTTACCTGACGGCGCGCGACATCAAGCTCGACCCGCTGCTGATCCTGTCGGTGATCGCCATCGAGTCGCGCTTCAATCCGTTCGCGGAAAGCCCAATGGGCGCGCAAGGCCTGATGCAGGTGATGTCCAAGGTGCACCATGACAAGTTCCAGGACCTGGGCGGCATCAAGGCAGCCCTGAATCCGGTGGCCAATATCCGCGTCGGTTCGCAGATCCTGAAGGAATACGTGACCCGCGGCGGTTCAGTCGAAGCGGGCCTGAAGACCTACGTCGGCGCGGCCGAAATGGCCAACGACGGCGGCTACGGCGTGAAGGTGCTGTCCGAGTACCAGAACCTGAAGCAGGTGGCGATGGGCAAGAACATCTCGATCTACACCAACGCCATGATCAAGCTGCCGCCGGCGGCCCCGGCCGTGTCGGCCAGCGCCGCGCAGCCCAAGCCGGCCAGCAACAACGTGGCCTCGGCGACGCCCGCCAAGCCCAAGACGGAAGAACAACTCGCTGCTTTATGAGCGTGTTGCGATTGAATATTACCGGTATTCAAAACGCAAAAAAGGAGCCTTCGGGCTCCTTTTTCTTTTCAGGGCTTCCTGCCGCAAGCCCTGTCAGACAAGGCGCTCAGGCCGCCTTGCGCTTGTCGAAGAAGACCTTCAGGCGCGCCACCGCCTCCTGCAGGTTTTCCATCGACGTGGCATACGACAGGCGGATGTAGCGGCGCGCCGTGAACGGGCCGAAATCCAGGCCCGGCACCAGCACCACGCCGGCCTCGTTGAGCATGTCGACGGTGAGCTGGTCGGCGTCATCGGACAGCGCGCTGCAATCCGCGTATACATAGAAGGCCCCGTCCGGCACCACCGGCACGGTGAAGCCCAGGCTTTCCAGCGCCGGGACGATGTAGTCGCGGCGGCGCTTGAACTCGGCCTTGCGCTCTTCGTAGATGGCGATCGACTCCGGCGCGAAACAGGCCACGCCCGCATGCTGCGCGATCGAAGAGGCGCAGATGAACAGGTTCTGCGCCAGCTTCTCGATCTGCGGCACCAGCGCCGGCGGCAGCACCAGCCAGCCCAGGCGCCAGCCGGTCATGTTGAAGTACTTGGAGAAGCTGTTGATCACCACCACATCCTCGCCCAGCGACAGCGCCGAGAACGGCGCGCCTTCATATGACAGGCCCTGGTAGATCTCGTCGACGATGGTGAAGCCGCGGCGTTCGCGCACCTCGGCGACGATGGCGCGCAACTCCTCGGGCAGGATGGAAGTGCCGGTCGGGTTCGACGGCGAGGCCAGCAGCACGCCGCGCGTGGCCGCCGACCAGTGCTCGCGCACCATTTGCGCCGACAGCTGGAAGCGATGCTCGGGACCGCTGGCGATCAGCCTGGCCTGGCCTTCGAAGGCTGCCACGAAATGGCGGTTGCACGGATAGCTGGGGTCCGGCATCAGCACTTGCGCCCCCTTTTCCACCAGCGCCGCGCATGCGAGCAACAATGCCGCCGACGCGCCGGCCGTGACCACGATGCGCGAAGGCGCGATGTCGAGTCCGTAGACGCTGCGGTAATGGTCGGAGATCGCCTGGCGCAGCTGCGGCAGGCCGGTGGCCGAGGTGTATTGCATCTTGCCGTCGGCCATGGCGCGCGTGGCCGCCTCCACCACGGCCGGCGGCGCGGTGAAATCGGGCTCGCCGATCCCCATGTGGATGATGTGACGCCCCTGCTGCTCCAGCACGGCGGCCTTCTTGGCCAGCTCCATGACGTGGAAGGGGGCGATGTTCTGCAGGCGGGATGCGAGTTCGTTCAGTTGCATGACGGATCCGGAAGATCGGCGCATGCGGGCGACGCTGCGCCGGGATGGAAATGAGACGGGGTGCGGATGATCACGGACGGCCGCGCATGGGCCGCCCGGCGGCGATGCTCAGCGGCGGCCGGCTTCGACTTCGGTGGCGCGGGCCTGGGCGGCGAAACGGTCCAGCACGCCGTTGACGTACTTGTGGCCGTCGATGCCGCCGAAGGACTTGGTCAGCTCCACCGCTTCGTTGATGACCACCTTGTAGGGAATCTCGATGTGGTTCTGCAGTTCGTAGGCGCCGATCAGCAACGCGGCGTGCTCCACCGGCGACAGCTCCTTGATCGGGCGGTCGATCAGCGGCGCCAGGTCGGCACGCAACTTCTCGGCATTGCGGATGGCGCCGGTGAGCAGCGTATCGAAGTGCTCGGCATCGGCCTTGTCGAAACCATGGGCTTCGCGGATGTGGGCCTCGATGGCGCCCGCGTCCTCGTGGTTGAGCAGCCACTGGTACAAGCCCTGCAACGCGAACTCGCGCGCGCGGTGGCGCGGGGTGCGGTTCTTGTTCGAGTTTGCGTGTTGATTTTTGTTCGACATGATGAATGCGGCCGTAGCCTTGATCTTACTTGGTTGTTACTGAAATGCCTGCGCGCTGCAAGCCGCCCGCCGGATCGCTATGCCCGGCCAGGCAGCCTCCGGCGCCGGCTTACTCTTCTTCGTCGGTCGCCTGACCCAGCTCTTCCAGGACGATCGACAGGTTGGCCATCTCGACGGCCACGCGCGCCGCGTCGGCGCCCTTCTCGGCCATGCGCGCTTCGGCCTGCTCGTCGTTCTCGGTGGTCAGCACGGCGTTGGCGATGGGCACGCCGAAGTCCAGGGCGATGCGGGTGATGCCGGCGCCGGATTCGTTGGAGACCAGCTCGAAGTGATAGGTCTCGCCGCGAATGACCGCGCCCAGCGCGATCAGTGCGTCGAACTGTTCGGTCTCGGCCATTTTCTGCAGCGCCAGCGGGATTTCCAGCGCGCCCGGCACGGTCACGTGCAGGATGTCCTCGTCGGCGACGCCCAGGTGCTTCAGTTCAGCCAGGCACGCGGCCAGCAGGCCGTGGCAGACGTCTTCGTTGAAGCGCGCCTGCACGATGCCGATGCGCAAGCTTTCGCCATTCAAATCCGCTTCAAATGTTCCAATGGTCATGGCTTTTCCTTATCTGTGTTGACTTGCGTGATTGCTGATCGTTGTTCGGTGCGCCTGCGCGCTCATGCATCTTCGCGCGCCTGGTAGCCGGTGACTTCGAGCTTGAAGCCGGCCATCGAGGGCATCTTGCGCGGGCTGGCGAGAAGCTTCATCTTGCACACGCCGAGATCCTTCAGGATCTGGGCGCCGATGCCGTAGGTGCGCAGGTCCATGCGGTCGGCGCGCGCGGGCTTGGTGGCGGCGGCGGTGCCGACCTTGTTCAGCGCGCCGAACTGGTCGAACATCTGCTGCGCCGACTCCTCGCAGTTGAGCAGCACGATCACGCCGGAAGGCGCGGCCTGCACCGCCTTCATGGCCGCCGCCAGGTTCCACGAGTGGGTGGTGACTTCGGACTCCAGCAGGTCCAGGATGGACACCGGCTGGTGTACGCGCACCAGGGTTTCCTCGCCCGGCTGGATGTCGCCGCGCACCAGCGCCAGGTGGGCGCCGCCGGAGGGCGTGTCGCGATAGGCGATGGCCTTGAAGCTGCCGTGCACGGTGTGCATGTCGCGCTCGGCGACGCGCTCGATGATGCTTTCGTTGCGGCTGCGGTAGTGGATCAGGTCGGCGATGGTGCCGATCTTCAGCTGGTGCTTCTCGGCGAACTCCATCAGGTCCGGCAGGCGCGCCATGGTGCCGTCTTCCTTCAGGATCTCACAGATCACGGAAGCCGGGGTCAGGCCGGCCATCGCGGTCAGGTCGCAACCGGCTTCGGTGTGGCCTGCGCGCATGAGCACGCCGCCCTTCTGGGCGCGCAACGGGAAGATATGGCCCGGGTTGACCAGGTCGGACGGCTTGGCGCTGCGCGACGCGGCCACCTGCACGGTGCGTGCGCGGTCGGCTGCGGAGATGCCGGTGGTCACGCCTTCGGCGGCCTCGATGGATACCGTGAAGTTGGTGCCGAACTGGGTGCCGTTGCGCGAGGCCATCATCGGCAGGTCGAGCTGGTCGCAGTGTTCTTCGGTGAGCGTCAGGCACACCAGGCCGCGCGCGTGCGTGACCATGAAATTGATGGCTTCGGGCGTGACGAAATCGGTGGCGAGCACCAGGTCACCCTCGTTTTCGCGGTCTTCCTCGTCGACCAGGATCACCATGCGTCCGGCACGGAGTTCGGCGACGATTTCTTCTGTTGTTGCGAGTGGCATATGATTTCTTTTCCCTTTTGGAACCAGCTATTTTAAAGGATTGCCGGGCTCCCCACTAAGCCTGTGGCGCGCTTTGGCGCGATTTATTGATGCAGGGCAGCCTGGGCCGCCTGGCTCAGCGCCAGCGCCTCGCGCAACAGCGCCGGATCGCCCAGCGCCAGGCGCTTGGAGTCCGACAACGCCTGGCGGAAGGCGCGCGCGCCCGGCACGCCGGTCAGCAGGCCCAGCATATGGCGGGTCATGCTGTTCAGGCGCAGGCCGCGGCCGTTGTCGCCGTGCAATTCCAGCTGGCGTTTCATGTAAGGCAACATCGCCGCCACGACTTCCTCGCGGCTGGGGTGGCGGCCGCCTTCGAGGCCGGCGTAATAGCGGGCGTCGAAACCGGCCATCAGATAGGGGTTATGGTAAGCCTCGCGGCCCAGCATGACGCCGTCGACATGCTTCAAATGCGCGTCGATCTCGTCCACCGTCTTGATGCCGCCGTTGATCAGGATTTCCAGCGCAGGGAAATCCTTCTTCAGCTCATACGCATAGTGGTACTTCAGCGGCGGGATTTCGCGGTTTTCCTTCGGGCTCAGGCCTTTCAGGATGGCGTTGCGGGCATGCACGATGAAGGTGGTGCAGCCGGCGTCGGCGATCTTGCCGACGAAGTCACGAACGAAATCATAGGACTCGACGCTGTCGATGCCGATGCGATGCTTCACCGTCACGTCGATCGACACCGCGTCGCGCATGGCCTTCACGCAGTCGGCCACCAGTTCCGGCTCATTCATCAGGCAGGCGCCGAACGCGCCCTTCTGCACGCGCTCGGACGGGCAGCCGCAGTTCAGGTTGACCTCATCATAGCCCCACTGCTCGCCCAGGCGGGCGGCGTGCGCCAGATCGGCCGGCTCGCTGCCGCCCAGCTGCAGCGCGACGGGATGTTCTTCTTCATTGAAGTCGAGGTGGCGCGGCACGTCGCCGTGCAGCAGCGCACCGGTGGTCACCATCTCGGTGTAAAGCCAAGTATGGCGCGTGATCTGGCGATGGAAGACGCGGCAGTGCCGGTCGGTCCAGTCCATCATGGGCGCAACGCTCAAGGTGCGCGGGGGCAAGGGTTTCTTCATTTGCTGGCGAAATCGTCAATCCGTAAATCGTTTCCGCTGTCGGCTGCCCCGCGGATAGGGTCCTGCATGTGTGCCGGATGCGGCGACGGGCCGCGGCGCGTGCACCATCTTCAGGCAGTGTCGGCGAAGGTCCGGCGCATCGCAAGCCTGGCCCCGGGGAGCCTCCGGAAGCGGCGCAAATAGAAAGCCCGCAAGGCTTTCGCGTTGCGGGCTGGTGTCCCCTCTATCCTCTGTGAGATAGGATTTTTATACAGCGGACACGATTCTGCACCACAATCCCGCAGGCGTCATTTCGCAATGCACAAATTCAGTGCCGAATGCGAAACATGCCGAGAAAACAACGACACTCCAATACCACCGTCCGGGAATTGTCTGTTGGCGTCTTTGTTCAAGCACCTCTGCCGGCCGCGGCAGCTCATCGGTGGAAAGCCTTGCCATGGAAGGCGTCGCCAAACTGATTCGACAAAAAAAAAGCCCACAACCGAAGTTGCGGGCTTGAATCCAATTCTTTAGGAGGAAATTGGAGGAGACAGGTGTAACTATATGGCAGCGCATCATAGTTGTCTGCTTTATTGTGCTGATATCTGATATTCACAAAAAAGATATCAACCCAGGCAGACGCCGTCTCCATGGCGGCCCCGCCACACGGCGGGCCGCCCTTCCGCATTACAGCGATTCTTCGCGCGAGGCCTTCTTGCGCTCGTGTTCCTTCAGGTGACGCTTGCGCAGGCGGATGCTCTTGGGCGTCACTTCGACCAGTTCGTCGTCTTCGATGAACTCGACCGCGTATTCCAGGTTCAGCTCGATCGGCGGCACCAGGCGCACTGCTTCGTCGGTGCCGGAAGCGCGCACGTTGGTCAGCTGCTTGCCCTTGATCGGGTTCACGACCAGGTCGTTGTCGCGCGAGTGGATGCCGATGATCATGCCTTCGTACACCGGGTCGTTGTGGCTGACGAACATGCGGCCGCGATCCTGCAGCTTCCACAGTGCGTAGGCCACGGCGGCGCCGTCGTCCTGCGAGATCAGCACGCCGTTGCGACGGCCTGCCAGTTCACCCTTGGTGGTGTCGACCGGCTTGTAGTCGTCGAACACGTGGCTCATCAGGCCGGTGCCGCGGGTCAGGGTCATGAATTCGCCCTGGAAACCGATCAGGCCGCGTGCCGGAATGTGGTATTCCAGACGCACACGGCCCTTGCCGTCCGGTTCCATGTTCTGCAGGTCGCCGCGGCGGCGGCCCAGTTCTTCCATCACGCCACCCTGGTGGGTTTCTTCGACGTCGACGGTCAGGTTTTCGTACGGCTCTTCACGCACGCCGTCGACCATGCGGAACACCACGCGCGGACGCGACACGGCCAGCTCGAAGCCTTCGCGGCGCATGTTTTCGATCAGGATGGTCAGGTGCAGTTCGCCGCGGCCCGACACTTCGTAGGTCGAGTCGTCGTTTTCAGCCTGCACCACGCGCAGCGCCATGTTGGACTTCAGTTCCTTTTCCAGGCGGTCGCGGATCTGGCGGGTGGTGACGAACTTGCCTTCACGGCCGGCCAGCGGCGAGGTGTTGACCATGAAGTTCATGGTCAGGGTCGGTTCGTCGACCTTCAGCATCGGCAGGCCGTTCGGGGTGTCCGGGGCGCAGATGGTGGAGCCGATGCCGATTTCTTCGATGCCGTTGATCAGCACGATGTCGCCGGCCAGGGCTTCGTCCACCAGCACGCGCTCCAGGCCCTTGAAGGTCAGCACCTGGTTGATGCGGGCCTTGGTCGGCTTGTCTTCCGGACCGTTCATCCACACCACGTCCTGACCGCCCTTGACGCGGCCGGCCAGGATGCGGCCGACGCCGATCTTGCCGACGTAGGACGAGTATTCCAGCGAGGTGATCTGCAGTTGCAGCGGGGCGTTCGGGTCGTCTTCACGCGCCGGCACGTACTTCAGGATGGCGTCGAACAGCGGCTCCATCGAGCCGTCGCGCACGTCCGGGGTCAGGCCGGCGTAGCCGTTCAGGCCGGAGGCGTACACCACCGGGAAGTCCAGCTGTTCTTCGGTCGCGCCCAGCTTGTCGAACAGTTCGAAGGTGGCGTTGATCGCCCATTCCGGACGCGCGCCCGGACGGTCGATCTTGTTCAGCACGACGATGGGCTTCAGGCCCAGCGCCAGCGCCTTGCGGGTCACGAAGCGGGTCTGCGGCATCGGGCCTTCCTGCGCATCCACCAGCAGCAGCACGCTGTCGACCATCGACAGCACGCGCTCGACTTCACCGCCGAAGTCGGCGTGGCCTGGGGTGTCGACGATGTTGATGTGGGTGCCCTTGTACTCGACCGCGCAGTTCTTCGACAGGATCGTGATGCCGCGTTCCTTTTCGATGTCGTTCGAGTCCATCACGCGGTTGTCGACTTGCTGGTTGTCGCGGAAGGTGCCGGACTGGCGCAGCAGCTGGTCGACCAGGGTGGTTTTGCCGTGGTCAACGTGGGCGATGATGGCGATGTTGCGAATTGCGCGGATATTGTTTGACATGGTGAATATGGGTTGGAATACCGATTCTCGGAAGGCGCGCATTATAGCATGTTGCGACGCATGAAATTAGAAAAGACCTGTATTTTCAACGGCTTGCCGCCGTTCGGACGCCACCTCGAAAGGAGCGCCCGAAGCCGATTTCCGGCTGGTTCATCAGGCGGTGGACACCAGCCGTTCCGGCGCCAGGATGCTGTATTCCTGCAACAGTCCGGTTCCAAGCAGCACTGCGTCGGACTCCCGATAGACGCGCACGCGCCCGGAATGCTCCGGCGCGGCCACGCCTTCCTTGGCCAGCGGCAGGCGCTGCCCGTGCAGGAAACGGCGCGCCAGCTCGTCCGGCAACTGCACCGCGGGGAAACTCTGCAGCAAGCCGTCCACCGGCAACAGCGCGGCCTTGCGCTGCTCGACTTCGCCCGCCGCGTCGAACTGCTCCAGCGTCATGGCGCCCTGCAGGCTCAGCGGACCGACGCCGGTGCGGCGCAATGCGTTCAGATGCGCACCGCAGCCCAGCGCCTCGCCCAGGTCTTCACCCAGCACGCGGATGTAGGTGCCCTTGCTGCAGGTGACGCGAATGGTCAGCATCGGCGCCTGATAGCCCAGCATCTCAAGACTGTGGATGACCACGTCGCGCGCCTCGCGCTCCAGCGTGATGCCGGCGCGGGCGTATTCGTACAGCGGCTTGCCGTCGCGCTTCAAGGCCGAATGCATGGGCGGCACCTGGCTGATCGGGCCGCGAAAACGCGCCATGGCGGCTTCGATTTGCGCAATGTCCACATCCACGGCGCGCTCGGCGATGACCTGTCCCTCGGTGTCGCCGGTATCGGTCTTCACGCCGAGGTGGACCACGGCTTCATACGTCTTGTCCGCTTCCAGCAAGTCTTGCGAAAACTTGGTCGCCTCGCCGAAGCACAGCGGCAGCAGTCCGGTCGCGAACGGATCGAGCGTACCGGTGTGCCCGGCCTTGGGCGCGTTGAGCATGCGCTTGGCGCGGATCAGCGCGTCGTTGGAGGACAGGCCGACCGGCTTGTCCAGCAACAGCACGCCGTGCACCGGCACGCGCGGCGGCCGGGGCGCGCGCGGCGCCTGGATGCGCTTGCCGCGCTTCTCATTGCCGGAAATGGGGGACGCTGCGTCCGCCGTCGTGTTGTCTGCCATGGGATAAGCTGCCGCCGCGCGTACCAGCGCGCAGGCGGGGATTGAATCGTCTAAGGAGTGCGGCGCCAGCGGCCGCATCTTGTTGTCTTGCTGTACTGCGCTGCGCCGGACTCAGGCTTCGTCGTCCGAATCCTTGGCGCGGGTGGCGTTGGCTTCGTCGATCAGGCGCGACATCTCGATACCGCGCGCGGTCGAGTTGTCGTGCACGAAATGCAGCTCGGGCAGCGTATGGATGGTCAGCCGGCGGCCGAGCTGGGTGCGCAGGAAACCGGCGGCCTTGCGCAGGCCGGCCAGGGTGTTCTTGACCGCGTCGGCGTTGTCCACCAGCGTGGTGAAGAAGACCTTGGCGTGCGCGTAGTCCGGAGTGACCTGCACTTCGGTGATGGTGATCATGCCCACCCGCGGATCCTTCAGCTCGAAGGCGATCAACTCCGACAGATCGCGCTGGATCTGGTCGGCGACGCGCAAGCCGCGTCCGGGAATGGATTTGCTGTGTTTTGCCATGCTTTAAAAAAACAATCCGCCGGTGGCTAGTCGGGACGATTCCCGCGTTGCTGCGACGGATCCTTCAAATGATGCCGGCGCGAAGACGATTCGCGCCGGCGGGACTGCATTACAGGGTACGAGCCACTTCCTGGACTTCGAAGATCTCGAGCTGGTCGCCCACCTCGATATCGTTGTAGCCCTTGAGCGACAGACCGCACTCGAAGCCCGACTTGACTTCCTTGGCGTCGTCCTTGAAGCGCTTGAGCGAGTCCAGCTCGCCGGTCCAGACCACCACGTTGTTGCGCAGCAGGCGGACTTGCGAACCGCGCTTGACCAGGCCTTCGAGCACGTAGCAACCGGCGATCGAGCCGACCTTGCTGACCACGAACACCTGGCGGATTTCCACCAGGCCCAGCGAGTGTTCGCGCTTTTCCGGAGCCAGCATGCCCGACATCGCAGCCTTCACCTCGTCCACCGCATCGTAAATGATGTTGTAGTAACGGATGTCCACGCCGTTGGCTTCGGCCAGCTTGCGTGCGGAGGCGTCGGCACGGGTGTTGAAGCCGATGATGACCGCCTTCGATGCGACCGCCAGGTTGACGTCGTTTTCGGAAATGCCGCCGACGGCCGCATGCACCACCTGAACACGCACCTCGGCGTTGGACAGTTTTTGCAGCGATTGCACCAGCGCTTCCTGCGAACCTTGCACGTCGGTCTTGATGATCATCGGCAGGTTCTTGACCTCGCCTTCGGTCATCTGGTCGAACATGTTTTCCAGCTTGGCGGCCTGCTGCTTGGCCAGCTTCACATCGCGGAACTTGCCCTGACGGAACAGACCGATTTCACGCGCCTTGCGCTCGTCCGACATGACCAGCACTTCTTCACCGGCCGACGGCACTTCGGTCAGGCCCTGGATCTCGACCGGCAGGGACGGACCTGCGGCGGTGATGTTCTTGCCGTTCTCGTCCAGCATCGCACGGACGCGACCGTAGGCCGAACCTGCCAGCACGACGTCGCCGCGCTTCAGGGTACCGGACTGCACCAGGATCGTTGCCACCGGGCCGCGGCCCTTGTCCAGCTTGGCTTCGATCACCAGGCCACGGGCCGGCACATCGATCGGGGCGGTCAGTTCCAGCACTTCGGCTTGCAGCAACACGTTTTCCAGCAGCGAGTCGATGCCTTCGCCGGTCTTGGCCGACACCGGAATGAACGGCGATTCGCCACCGTATTCTTCCGGCACGACGCCTTCGGCAATCAGTTCCTGCTTGACGCGGTCCAGGTTGCCGCCCGGCTTGTCGATCTTGTTGATCGCCACCACCAGCGGCACGCCGCCGGCCTTTGCGTGGGCAATCGCTTCCTTGGTCTGCGGCATCACGCCGTCGTCGGCTGCCACCACCAGAATCACGATGTCGGTCGCCTTGGCGCCGCGGGCACGCATTGCGGTAAACGCTTCGTGACCCGGGGTATCCAGGAAGGTGATCATGCCGCGCGGGGTTTCCACGTGGTAAGCACCAATGTGCTGGGTAATGCCGCCGGCTTCGCCGGAAGCGACCTTGGCGCGACGGATGTAATCCAGCAGCGAGGTCTTGCCGTGGTCGACGTGACCCATGACGGTGACCACCGGTGCGCGCGGCAGGGCTTCGGCATTCGCGTGTTCTTCGCCTTCGACCAGCAAGGCTTCGGGATCGTCTTCCTTGGCCGGGTGAGCGCGGTGGCCCATTTCCTCGACCACGATCATCGCGGTTTCCTGATCCAGCACCTGGTTGATGGTTACCATCTGGCCCAGCTTCATCAGGTGCTTGATGACCTCGGATGCCTTGACCGCCATCTTGTGCGCCACTTCGGCCACGGTGATGGTTTCCGGCACGTAGACGTCGTGCACCACGGCTTCGGTCGGCACCTGGAAGTTGCTCTCGCGGGAATCGTCGCCATGCGAATGACGACGACCGCCCTTGCCGCCTGCGCGCCAGCCGCTGTCGCGACCGCCGCCGGTGGCTCCGCGCGACTTCATGCCGCCGGTGCCGCGCTTCTTGGCGTCGTCCTGCCAGGTCGAGGCGACATTGGCCGACTTGATCGACTTCTTGTCGGCGGCGACGGCCGGCTTCTTGTCATCCTTCTTCTCGCCCGGCTTCTTGTCGGCCGGCTTATGCAGCGTGCCTTCCGACGTCTTGGCGGGTGCGGGCGCCGGTTCCGGCGCCTTCATGACCTTGCGCGGCGCATTCATCATGGCCTTGATCTGGGCCACTTCATCTTCTACGGCCTTGCGCGCGCGCTCAGCGGCGGCAGCGCGTTCGGCTGCTTCCTTGGCGGCCTCGGCAGCCTTCTTCTTGGCTTCCTCGGCGGCGGCGCGCTTCTTTTCCTCTTCAGCCGGATTCGGCGCGGCAGCGGGCGCAGTCTGTACGCCGGCCTTGGCCTTCTCGGCTTCGGCGGCAGCTTCGGCTGCGGCGCGCGCGGCTTCCGCCTCGGCGGCTTCGCGGGCGCGCTTCTGCTCCAGCTCGGCGGCCTGGGCCTGGGCCACACGCTCGGCTTCCAGCTGGGCCAGGCGTTCTTCCTGGGCCTTCAGTTCAGCCTGACGGCGAGCCTCTTCCTCGGCACGTTCCTGCGCTTCGGCCTGATCGTTCTGGGTCGCCGCGACGCGGGTCGCGGTTTCCTCGACGGTCGGTTCGTCACGCTTGATGAAGGTGCGCTTCTTGCGCACTTCCACCTGGATCGTGCGCGATTTGCCGGTCGCATCGGCCTGCTTGATCTCGCTGGTTTCCTTGCGGGTCAGCGTGATCTTCTTCTTCTCGCCTTCCGGCGCGGCGCCGCGCGAGCGGCGCAGATGTTCAAGCAGGCGGTCCTTGTCTTCCTTCGACAGGGAATCGGATGCAGAGCTCTTCTCAACGCCGGCCGAACGCAGCTGGGTAAGCAGCAGGTCGGCGGGCATTTTCAGCTCGGTGGCAAATTGGGCAACGTTGGTACTCGCCATTCAGTCCTCTTTTCTATGTGGCTCGACAGATGATGTGGAATCGCAAAGTCCGCAAATCAGCGGGCTTCGGTCTCGCTCCATGCCTTGGCTTGCAACGCCTTGGCCCGCTCATCGTATTTGGAATCGATGAGCTTCATTTCATCGTCGGTCACATCTTCAAATGCATTTTCAATCAGTTGGCGCGCGCGCTCGGAAGGCAGTGCCAGGATCGCGCCGAATTCGTCATACGCCAGGCCGGCGAAGGCTGCCAGCGTCTTCACGCCGGCCAGGCCCAGCTTGCCGGCCAGCACACGGTCCAGGCCTTCGAAGTTGATCAGTTCCTCGTCCATGCCTTCCAGGCCTTCTTCGGAAGCGATCGCTTCGGTCACCAGGGCGTCGCGGGCGCGGTTGCGCAGCTCGTTGACGGTGTCTTCGTCGAACGATTCGATCTCGAGCATCTCGTTGATCGGCACGTAGGCGATTTCTTCCAGGGTCGAGAAGCCTTCCTCGACCAGGATGTCGGCCACTTCCTGGTCGACGTCCAGCTTTTCCATGAACAGCGTACGGATCACGGCGGTTTCGGCGGCCGACTTGTCGGCCGATTCCTCGGCGGTCATGATGTTGATCTGCCAGCCGGTCAGTTCCGATGCCAGACGCACGTTCTGGCCGCCGCGGCCGATGGCGATGGCGAGGTTTTCCTCGTCGACCACCACGTCCATGGCGTGCTTTTCTTCGTCAACCACGATGGAGGTGACGTTGGCCGGGGCCAGCGCGCCGATGACGAACTGCGCCGGGTCTTCCGACCACAGCACGATGTCCACGCGCTCGCCGCCCAGCTCGCCGGTCACGGCCTGCACGCGCGAACCGCGCATGCCCACGCAGGTGCCGATCGGGTCGATGCGCTTGTCGGCGGTATACACCGCGATCTTGGCGCGTACGCCCGGGTCGCGCGCGGCGGACTTGATTTCCAGCGAGCCCTGCTCGATTTCCGGCACTTCCAGCTCGAACAGCTTCATGATGAATTCGGGCGCGGTGCGCGACAGGATCACCTGCGGGCCGCGGGCGCTGCGGTCGATGCGCAGGATGAAGGCGCGCACGCGGTCGCCGATGCGCAGGTTTTCCTTCGGGATCATCTGGTCGCGCGGCAGGCGCGCTTCGATCTTGCCCGACTCGACGATGGCGTCGCCGCGCTCCATGCGCTTGATGGTGCCGGTGACCAGCGCGTCGCCGCGGGCCAGGAAATCGGCCAGGATCTGTTCGCGCTCGGCGTCGCGGATGCGCTGCAGGACGACCTGCTTGGTGTCTTGCGCGAAGCGGCGGCCGAACTCGACGGATTCGATCGGTTCTTCGATGTATTCGTCGACTTCGATATCGGCGTACTGTTCCTTGGCTTCGAACAGCAACACTTCCTGGTCGGGCAGCTGCAGGCCGGCCTCATCGGGCACCACGTGCCAGCGGCGGAACGACTCGAACTCGCCGCTTTCACGGTCGATCGAGACGCGAATGTCGACTTCGCCTTCGTAGCGCTTCTTGGTCGCCTGCGCAAGCGCATGCTCCAACGCGCCGAAGACGACTTCCTTATCGACATTCTTTTCGCGCGCCAGCGCATCGACCAACAACAAAATTTCGCGGCTCATCCTTTGCGACTCCTAAAATCGACCTGCGGCACGAGTTGTGCCTTATCCACATCGGCCAGCGTGAAATTCAACACGGCGGCCGACCCATCGTTTGCTTCAAATTCCAATACCAGGTTCTCGCCTTCCGGTTCACGCAGCATGCCCTGGTAGCTCTTGCGGTTGGACGTGCCGGGCAGCGGCACGCGCAGTTTGACGATTGCTTCGCAGTCGGCGAAACGCACGTAGTCCGAGAACTTCTTCAGGGGGCGGTCCAGCCCGGGCGAGGACACTTCGAGACGTTCATAGAGCACTTCTTCGACGGTGAAGACGTGCAGCAACTGATGCGTCACCTTCTCGCAATCCTCGACGGTGATCGAACGCTCTTCTTCAGCGGCGGGGTCGAACGGGAAATCGATGAAGACGCGCACGAGGCCGCGCGGCGCCTTCTCGAACTCAACCAGTTCGTAGCCCATGCCCGACAGGGTGGATTCGATCAGCTCCAGCAATTGCAAGACTATTTCTCCGTTTTGACGCCGGCATGACGCGCCGGCATCGAAATTGATCAGCAAAAAAAAAATGGGCATCCGCCCATCTTTTGTTATCTCTACGCAACTTCGAGATCACACTTCACGCGAACCGCCAAGCCATTCACGACACATCCAACAAGTCGTGGCGCAGGCGGATCTTTCAATGAATTAGCACATATGCGATTCGCGGCAGGTTGCGTTTAACTTGCACATTATAACCGATTACGGTATGCACGGCAATTCAAGATTGGACGGAATGCACCAAACCCGGCACAGGATTTGGCGCCAAACCCGATGAAAATGCCCCGCGGAGAGGCGTTTCATCAATTTTCTTCCCTTTGGCGCCACCGGAATTTCCACAGGGAAAATCCGACAACACCTCAAGGCATCAACGTCCGCGACCGCCACCACCGCCGCCACCGCGACGGTTCATGCCCGGCAGGCCGGCCAGGGCGAAACTGCCCATGCCGTTGCCGCGCTGCGGACGATTGTTGCGGCGCTGACCGGCGTCGGGGAAACCGAGCGCCGTCTGCAGCGGATCCGGCTGGCGGCTCTTGGGCTGGCCACCGCTCTTGCCGCCGTTGCCCCCATTACCACCATTGCCACCGTTACCGCCATTGCCACCGTAGTTGCCGCCATTGCCGCCGCGTCCCTTTTGCGGACCGCGGTTCTGGTTCTGCATCTGGTTGCCGCGCGGGCCCTGGCTCTGGCCCTTGCCCTGGCCGCCGCTGCCGGAAGCCTTTTGCTCGCTGCCCTGCTTTTCCAGGCCACAGGCCACCAGCAGGTTGCGCACGGCGTTTTCTTCCAGCTCTTCCCAACGACCGCGCTTCAGGGTCTGCGGCAGGCTCATGGCGCCGTAGCGGGTACGGATCAGTCGCGACACCGTCAGGCCGATCGCCTCGAACATGCGGCGCACTTCGCGGTTACGGCCTTCGCCGATGGTCACGCGATACCACTTGTTGACGCCCTCGCCGCCGCCGTCGGCGATGCGCGAGAACTGCGCCAGGCCGTCATCGAGCTCGACGCCGTGCAACAGCTTCTGGCGCATGCCTTCTTCCAGCTCGCCCAGGGTGCGCACCGCGTATTCGCGCTCGATGTTGTAGCGCGGGTGCATCAGGCGGTTGGCCAGGTCACCGGAGGTCGTAAACAACAGCAGGCCTTCGGTGTTGAAGTCGAGGCGGCCCACGGCCAGCCACTTGCCGGCCTTCATGGTCGGCAGGCGGTCGAACACCGAGCTGCGGCCTTCCGGGTCGGCGTGGCTGACGATTTCGCCGGCCGGCTTGTGATACACCAGCACGCGCGGCGGACGCTTGGAAACCTTGCGTTGCAGCAGCTTGCCGTTGATGCGGACCTGGTCGGTCGGCAGGATGCGCTGGCCGATGTGGGCGGGCTCGCCGTTGACCGAGACGCGGCCGGCGACGATCAGCTCTTCCATGTCGCGACGCGAACCCAGGCCGGCGTCTGCCAGCACCTTGTGCAGCTTGGGCGCATCGTCTTCGGCGGTCAGGTCGCGGCGGCCGTTCTTGCCGCGCAGCTGGTGCGGATGGCGATTCTGGCTCTTGCCGCCTTCATCGCGGTCGAAGGCTTCCGAGGTCACATACGAGAAGATGTCGTCGGCAGGCTGCTCGGCGCGCAGGCCCAGCTGCGGCGCCTTGGGCTTTTTGTGGCCCTTGTCGAAGGCCTTCTTGCCTTGCTGGCCTTGTTGCTGGCCCTGATTCTTGAACTGGGGACGGGCCTCCGGCGCCGCACCGGCTTCACCGGCAGGCTTCTGCTGGCCCGACGCCGCTTCGGCGCCGGCAGCGGCGCGTTGCGCCGCGCGGTTGTTGCGCAAGGCACGGGGGCCGCGCACACCGCGGCGCGCGGGCTTGGCGCGATTGGGGTCGACCGGCGCATCCAGCAGCACCGGCGGCGCCACCACTTCGTCGCCGACGGTCACGATGACCTTGGGCGCCTCGGCCGGAGCTGGCGCGCCTGCCTTGGCCGGCGCTTCCATGTCGAGGCTGAGCTGGGAGACGGGCGCCGACTCGGCAGCCTTGTCCGCCTTCTTGGCGCGCGGCTTGGTCACGCGCGGCTTCTTCTCGGCGGCCGGCGCTGCTGCCTCTGCGACCTCTGCCGGCGGCGCTACAGGCGCCTCCTCGGCCACGACCTTCTTGGCGCGGCTGGCACGCTTCTTCGGCGCAGGCGCTTCGTCGGCGGCGACCGGAGCGACCGCAGCTTCGGCAGGCGCCTCGGCGCCGGCTGCGGCCTTGCGGGTACGCTTTTTCACCGGCTTCTCGGTGGCGGCCGCATCTGCCGCGGCAAGCTCGACGCTTTGCTCGTCTTTGGAACTAGTTGGCTTCATTCTTCGAATCTTGATTGCGCGGATCCGGTTCGGCCCGCTCGGTGGTGTCGTTGTGCTCGCCTGCCGCTTCGTCGGCGGTCTCATCGGCGTCTGTGCCAGTTACGGCAACGTCTTGTCCAAAAGGTTCTTGCGCTTCTTCAGAAGCGTCTTCACCAGGTGCTGCGGCCGCTTCCCCATCGACCACATCCTTGTCTGCTGCCTGCTCTGCCGCTGCCGCATCCTGCTCGGCCACTTCCGGCCCGAGCGCATCGGACTGGATACCGGCTTCTGCTTCTGCCTCTGCTTCTGCTTCTGCCTGCAGCGACTGCGCGTCGGGATCCATCCCGGCGGCGTCGGTACTCATCGCGGCCTCTTCGGACGCTGCGGCGGGAGTTTCCTCGTCGCCTGCGGCCTCGGCCAGTTCCATCTGGCCATCCTGCGTCGCATCCTCCTCGGACGCTTCGGCTTCGCCCTCGGCCTGCTCCGCCAGCGCGGCAACGCCGCCTTCCAGCGCCTGCAGCTCCAGCAACGCGCCCTGGGCGGCCGCTTCGGCGCCGACCGTCTGCAACGGCGGCAACTCTTCCAGCGAACTCAAACCCAGGTCATCCAGGAACTTGCGGGTGGTGGCAAACAACGCCGGGCGGCCCGGCACGTCGCGGTGACCGATGGACTCGATCCAGCCGCGTTCTTCCAGCATCTTGATCGTCTGCGAATTGACCGCGACGCCGCGGATCTCTTCGATGTCGCCACGCGTGACCGGCTGCCGGTAGGCGATGATGGCCAGCGTTTCCAGCGTGGCGCGCGTGTATTTCGGCGGTTTTTCCGGGTTCAGGCGCTCCAGGTAGACCTTCATCTCCCGGCGGCTCTGGAAACGCCAGCCGGTCGACAGGCTGACCACTTCCACCCCCTTGTCGGCCCATTCCTCGCGCAACTCGTCCAGCATCTGGCGGATGGCATCCGCGCCGATCTCGCTGGCCTGATCGCTTTCCGGGTCGACGTACAGCTTTTTCAGATCATTGATCGATAAGGGCTCATGCGTGCAAAGCAATGCGGTTTCGAGGACTTTCTTCGCCTCAGCAATATTCATGTACGACTCTTGTGCGTCTTGTTGTTAAACAAAAGTTCGGCTCGTGCTTGTTCCAGAGACCGGCATGGTTGCGACTATCCCCGGCGCCCCGATGAGCCGGGTGCGGCAAACCTGCTGCGCTGTGCATAAAGCGGTGGCGCTGCTTTCCGGTGCCCGATTTTTAGGAGATTGAATGAGCTGGAATCTAAGACCCGGGCAAATCGGCGTCGCGGGATGATCCGCGCTTTCGCAAAGCCGTCATGTCGCGGGGTTGCGGACGGCCGATCTGCACCTTTTCAACTACCGGCCTTGCGTCGTGGAGCCGTTGTTTGCCGCAGAGGCTGCGGCGGTCGGGCGCAAAGCAAAAAAGTACTGCGCGGAGTGTAGCACAAAGATTTCCGGGCTTGGGGCCTGTTGCGGCCCCTACACAATAATTTGCGCCAGCCGTCAGCCCGGCGTCAGCGCGCCTCGCCGAGGCGACCGGCTTCTTCGCCCAGCCGGCGGGTGAAATCGGCCGCCGTCATCGGCTTGCCGAAATAATAACCCTGCACCTCGTCGCAACCATTTTCCTTCAGGAAAGCATGTTGCTCCTCGTCCTCCACCCCTTCGGCGATGACCCGCAGGTTGAGAATATGCGCCAGCGAGATCACCGCCTTGACGATGGCCGCGCTGTCGGCGTCGCGCGCGATGTCGCGCACGAAGGACTTGTCGATCTTGAGCGCGTCGACCGGGAAGCGGCGCAGGTAGGACAGGCTGGAATAGCCGGTGCCGAAGTCGTCCACCGATATCTGCAGGCCCAGGCGCTTGAGCGCGTGCAGCGCGGCCACGGTCTTCTCGGCGTCCTTCATGACAACGTTTTCAGTGATCTCCAGCTCCAGCCACGCCGCCGCCAGTCCGCTCTGGGCCAACACATCGGCCACGAAATCGGGCAAGGCCGGGTTCATCTGCCGCGGCGACAGGTTCACCGCCACCGGCACCGGCGGCAGGCCGGCATCCTGCCACGCCTTGTTCTGCCGGCAGGCGGTGCGCAGCACCCATTCGCCGATGGGCACGATCAGCCCGGCCTCCTCGGCGAAGGGGATGAAGCGGTCCGGCGAGATCATGCCCTGCTCCGGCGACTCCCAGCGGATCAGCGCCTCGGCGCCGATGATGCTGCCGTCCTTCAGGCTCAGCTTGGGCTGGTAGAACAGCTTGAACTCCTGCTGGTCCAGCGCGCGGCGCAGGCTGATCAGCATTTCCAGGCGATTGCTGACCTGGCTGTCCATCCACGGCGCGAAGAACTGGAAGTTGTTGCGGCCCTGCTCCTTGGCGCGGTACATCGCCGAGTCGGCGCTCTTGAGCAGGGTTTCCACATCCTTGCCGTCGGTCGGGTAGCGGCTCACGCCGATGCTGGAGGTGATGTGGAATTCTCGGTCGCCCGCCTGCCAGGGACGCGATACCGCCGCCAGGATGCGCTGCATCACCTCGGCGATGCCGGCCTCGCCGCCAGTCTGGTTCTGCAGCACCAGGACGAACTCGTCGCCGCCCTGGCGCGCCACCATGTCGGAGTCGCGCAGGCAGGATTGCAGCCGCTGCGCCACGGTCTTGAGCAACTCGTCGCCGACCTGGTGGCCCAGGCTGTCGTTGATGAACTTGAACTGGTCGAGGTCGACGAAAGCCACCGCCGTCAGCCCGCCCTTCTGGCGCGCGTTGTTGATCGCGCGCTGCAGGTGGTCGTGCAGCATGTTGCGGTTGGGCAGGCCGGTGAGCGCGTCGTGGGTGGCCTGGTGACGCATCTCGGCCTCGTAGAGCTTGCGCTCGGTGATGGCCTCCACCGTGCCCTCGTAGCACACCAGGTTGCCGGCCTCGTCGCAGACGGCGCGGGCATTTTCGGAAATCCAGATGATGTCGCCGTCGCGCCGATAGACGCGCGATTCGAAATTCGACACCTGGCCCCGCTCTTCCATCAAACGCATGAATTCGTTGCGCCGCTCCGGCTCGACGTAGAGCTGGTGGCGGATGTCGCGCAGGCTGACGATCAGGTCTTCCGGCGAGCGATAGCCGTAGATGCGGGCCAGCGCCGGATTGACCGCGATATAGGTGCCGTCGGGCGTGGTCTGGAACACGCCCTCGATGGCGTTCTCGAAGATGCTGCGGTAGCGGCGCTCGGCTTCCTGCAGCGCCTGGGCCGCCTCCTTGCGCTCGGTCACGTCCTGCATGAAGCCTTCCAGCGCCTCGACCTTGCCGCCGGCGCCGTAGATGCCCACGCCGCGCGCCCACACCCAGCGGGTCTCCCCGTCGGCGCGGCTGATGCGGTATTCGACGTCGATGCGGCGCCGCGCGGCCACGCACTGGGCCACATGCGCGCGCACCATCTCGCGGTCGTCCGGATGGATCAGGTCGGCGAAGGACAGCCGCTGGTTCAGCAGCAGGTCTTCCGGCAGGTAGCCGGTCAGCTCGAGGCAGCCCTCGCTGACGAATTCGATGGTCCATCGCTCGTCGTCGCGCGAGCGGTAGACCACGCCGTCGAGATTGGCGAGCAGGGTTTCAAGCAGGCGCGGCGAGCGCGGAATGGAATGGACGGAAGAATTGCCCTGGTCCTGAAAGGCCGGTGAAGCTGCTGTTTTCATAAAGACATCGCGTGTCTCGCCCCCGCTGCGGATGAAATATGTGGTTTGGCCGCCCTCCCCGGAGCGACTTCTTCTGGTGATCGATATAAGCAATAAGGATGCCACTGGCCCAAACAACGGCCCGGCACAAGGGCGCGCAGGCCGGTACCGGCAAATCGGCGGTAAAGACCCCTCAGTTCGGCCCAATCGCAAGCTCTGCGTCGGCGTTAGAATCCTGCAAACTCCGTCGGACGGCGCCAAGCCGCTTCGTCTCGGCACAACAACGACAACAAGCGGATCTTCATCATGTGGGCAAACCGTTATTTCGTGTTCTGGTCGGTCATCATCCTGACCGCCGCCTTGCTGCTCCTGGCCGGCGGCCATTACATCAGCTGGGGCTGGTCGCTGGTGCCGCTGGTGTTCTCGGTCATCGGCATCCGCGACCTGGTGCAGCGACGGCATGCGGTGCTGCGCAACTATCCGCTGATCGGGCACTTCCGCTTCATGTTCGAATCGATCCGGCCTGAAATCCGCCAATACTTCTTCGAGGGCGAGATGGACGGCCGTCCGTTCTCGCGCAAGAAGCGCAGCATCGTCTACCAGCGCGCCAAGGCCGACGTCGACAGCCGTCCCTTCGGCACCGAGCTGGACATGCAGCAAGGCGGCCACGAATGGATAGGCCACTCGCTCTCGCCCACCAAGATCGCCAGTCACGATTTCCGCGTCATCGTCGGCGAGGGGCGCGCCCAGCCTTATTCGATGTCGGTGTTCAACATCTCGGCGATGAGCTTCGGCTCGCTCTCGGCCAACGCCATCCGCGCGCTCAACCACGGCGCCAAGAAAGGCAACTTCGCGCACGACACCGGCGAAGGCTCGGTCTCGGCCTACCACCGCGAGTTCGGCGGCGACCTGGTGTGGCAGGTGGCCTCCGGCTACTTCGGCTGCCGCAATGCCGACGGCAGCTTCGACGAAGAGAAATTCGCCGTCCAGGCGCAGGCGCCGCAGATCAAGATGATCGAGGTGAAGCTCTCGCAAGGCGCCAAACCCGGCCACGGCGGCGTGCTGCCGGCGGCCAAGATCACGCCGGAGATCTCGGCCACGCGCGGCATCCCGATGGGCATCGACTGCATTTCACCGGCGGTGCATTCGTCGTTCTCGACGCCGATCGGCCTGCTGGAATTCATCGAGAAGCTGCGCCAGCGCAGCGGCGGCAAACCGGTCGGGATCAAGATGTGCATCGGCCACCCGTGGGAGTTCTTCGGCATCGCCAAGGCCATGCTGAAAACCGGCATCGTGCCCGACTTCATCACCGTGGACGGCTCCGAAGGCGGCACCGGCGCGGCGCCCCTGGAGTTCGTCGACCACGTCGGCATGCCGCTGCAGGAAGGCCTGCTGATGGTGCACAACACCCTGGTGGGCATCGGCCTGCGTGACAAGGTGAAGATCGGCGCCGGCGGCAAGATCGTCACCGCCTTCGACCTGGCGCGCACGCTGGCGCTGGGCGCGGACTGGTGCAACTCGGCGCGCGGCTTCATGTTTGCGCTGGGCTGCATCCAGTCGCAGAGCTGCCACACCGACCGCTGCCCGACCGGCGTGGCGACCCAGAACGCCCAGCGCGCCCGCGCGCTGGTGGTGCCCGACAAGGCCGAGCGCGTCTACCGCTTCCACCAGAGCACGCTGCACGCGCTGCAGGAACTGGTCCAGGCCGCGGGCCTGCCGCATACCTCGGCGCTGCGCCCGCACCATATCGTGCGGCGCATCAACGACCACGAGATCCAGCTGATGTCCAACGTGCTGAAATACCTGGAACCCAACGACCTGGTCGACGGCAATTACCGCTACCAGGTCTACGAGAAGTTCTGGCCGATCGCGCGCGCCGAAAGCTTCCACCCGGAGTTCTGAACCGCTGCCCTCTGGCACGGACGAAAAAAAGCCCGCATCTGCGGGCTTTTTTCATTGCTGCCGGTGTTTTGCACCTTGTGCGCACCGTTCGCTCCATGCGACTTGCTGCAGGTGCGCGGCCTCCGGCGGCGGTAGATGCTACTTGCGCTTCATGAAGAAGATGAACTCGTGCTCATCGTTCTGCGACTGCTCAAGCAGATCGTTGCCGGTCTGCTTGGCGAATGCCTGGAAATCGCGCACCGAACCGGTGTCGGTGGCGGTAACCCTGAGCACTTGGCCGCTTGCCATATCGGCCAGCGCCTTCTTGGTCTTGAGTATCGGCAGCGGACAGTTCAGGCCGCGCGCATCAAGTTCCCGGTGAAATTCAATGGTCATTACTTCGACTCAAAATGGAACACAACGAAAACGATTTTACTGCAAAGATGCGCCGAGTTGATGCATCGCACAAGATATGTTGTATTCGCCGCACTAAGCTTGTGCAAAAGCAACTAAACAGCCCTTGTCGGGCCTACTTGGCGATATGGGGCGTCTCGATAGGCGTGCTGGAACCGGCGAATTCGACGTACTGCACCGGCAAGCCGCGCTCGCGCATCCAGTCCGCCACCGCATGACCGGTGCCTGCCGGCCAGGGACGCAGGTCGGCCGGCGCGCTCAGGCGGTATTCCAGCAGTTCCGGCGACAGCTTGATGGCGCCGGTCGCCTTGACGTGATAGGCGATGATCAGCTCGTTCTTGCGAATGAATTCGTAGACCCCGATGAGCTTGATTTCCTGGGCGTCGAGATCGGTTTCTTCCTTGATCTCGCGGGCGATGCCTTCTTCAGGCGTCTCGCCGCGCTCCATGAAACCGGTGATCAGCGCGAAGCGGCCTTCGGCCCACGCCGCATTGCGCGCGGTCAGCATCTTGCCGTCGATTTCAACCAGTCCGGCCAACACCGGCAGCGGATTGTCCCAGTGGGTCCAGTGCCCCTCCGGGCAACCCAGCCGGACCTTGCCGGCTTCTCCCTCGTCGGCGCGCAGCACCAGGTCGGCTGCGCATACCGGACAAAACTTGAAATCGCTCATCGGGCTCTCCGTGGCCTGTTGATGGGATCCTGGATTCAGGATCAGAGCTTGGCGCCAACCCAGTCGGACACACCCTTGAGTGCGTCGGGCAGGCCGGCCGGCTCGGTGCCGCCGGCTTGCGCCATGTCTGGACGGCCGCCGCCCTTGCCGCCCACCTGCTGGGCGACGAAGTTGACCAGCTCGCCGGCCTTGACCTTGCCGGTGGCGTCGGCGGTGACGCCGGCGATCAGGCTGACCTTGCCGTCCTTCACCGACGCCAGCACGATGGCGGCGCTCTTGAGCTTGTCCTTCAACTTGTCCATGGTCTCGCGCAGGGTGGCGACATCGGCGCCTTCCAGCGTCGCGGCCAGCACCTTGATGCCCTTGATGTCGACGGCCTGGGTCACCAGTTCGTCGCCCTGGCTTGCGGCCAGCTTGGATTTGAGCGCAGCCAGTTCCTTCTCCAGCGCACGGACCTGATCCTGCACCTGGCCGATGCGCGGCAGCAGTTCTTCCGGCTGGGTCTTCAGCGCGGCAGCGGCTTCGGCCACGCGCGAGGACAGCGACTGCACCAGCGCCAGCGCGCCTTCGCCGGTGACGGCTTCGACGCGGCGGATGCCGGCGGCGACGCCGCCTTCGGACACGATCTTGAACAGGCCGATGTCGCCGGTGCGCTCGACGTGGGTGCCGCCGCACAGTTCGGTCGAGGTGCCGATCGACAGCACGCGCACTTCGTCGCCGTACTTCTCGCCGAACAGCGCCATGGCGCCGGCGGCGATCGCGTCGTCATAGCCCATCAGCTTGGCGCCGGTGGCCACGTTGGCCAGCACTTCGCGGTTGACGATCTCTTCCACGCGGCGGATTTCCTCAGCGCTCATCGGGGCGTTGTGGCTGAAGTCGAAACGGGTCTTGTCGGCGTCGACCAGCGAACCCTTCTGCGACACGTGCACGCCCAGCACTTCGCGCAGGGCCTTGTGCATCAGGTGAGTGGCCGAGTGGTTGCGCATGGTGCGCGCGCGCTGGTCGGCATCGACCTTGGCTTGCACGGTGTCGCCCACGGCCAGGCTGCCCTGGATCAGTTGGCCGTGATGGCCGAACACGTCGGCCTGGATCTTTTGCGTGTCGGCCACGGCGAACAGGCCGCCGGAGGCTTCCAGCGCGCCGGCGTCGCCGCTCTGGCCGCCGGATTCGGCGTAGAACGGGGTGGTGTCCAGCACCACGATGGCGTCCTGGCCGGCGTCGATTTTCTGCACCGGCGAACCCGCCACGTACAGCGCGACGACCTTGGCCTGCTGCGCCAGCGCCTCGTAGCCGACAAATTTGGTCTTGTCGCCGGTGTATTCGATGGCCGCTGCCATCTTGAACTTGCCGGCGGCGCGCGCGGCGTTCTTCTGGCGCTCCATGGCGGCGCCGAAGCCGGCCTCATCCAGCTCGACATTGCGCTCGCGGCAGATGTCGGCGGTCAGGTCCAGCGGGAAGCCGTAGGTGTCGTACAGGGTGAAGGCGGTCTCGCCGTCCAGCTTGCCGGTGTTGGCGGCCAGCGCGGCTTCCAGGATCTTCATGCCGTGTTCCAGCGTCTCGCCGAAACGTTCTTCTTCCTGCTTCAGGACCATCTCGACGCGTTGGGCGGCTTCCGGCAGCTCCGGATAGGCCACGCCCATCTGCTCGACCAGGTCCTTGACCAGCTTGTAGAAGAACGGCTTGGTCTGGCCCAGCTTGTGGCCGTGGCGCAGCGCGCGGCGGATGATGCGGCGCAGGACGTAGCCGCGGCCTTCGTTGCCGGGGATGACGCCGTCGACGATCAGGAAGGAGGTCGCGCGGATGTGGTCGGCGATCACGCGCAGCGAGGCGTTGGACAGGTCGGTCTCGCCGGTTTCGCGCGCGGCGGCCTTGATCAGCGCCTGGAACAGGTCGATCTCATAGTTGCTGTGCACGTGCTGCAAGATCGCGGCCAGGCGCTCCAGGCCCATGCCGGTGTCGACGCAGGGCGCCGGCAGCGGGGTCAGCGTGTATTCGCCGGTGGCCGGGTCGAGCTGGCGGTCGAACTGCATGAACACGTTGTTCCAGATCTCGATGTAGCGGTCGCCGTCCTGCTCCGGGCTGCCCGGGGGGCCGCCCCAGATCTCCGGGCCGTGGTCGTAGAAGATTTCCGAGCAGGGGCCGCAGGGGCCGGTCTCGGCCATCTGCCAGAAGTTGTCGGAGGCGTAAGGCGCGCCCTTGTTGTCGCCGATGCGCACCACGCGCTCCGGCGGCAGGCCGATTTCCTTGGTCCAGATGTCGTAGGCTTCATCGTCGGTCTGGTAGACGGTGGCCCACAGCTTGTCCGCGGGCAGGCCGTAGACCTTGGTCAGCAGCTCCCAGGCCCACTTCAGCGATTCGCGCTTGAAGTAGTCGCCGAAGGACCAGTTGCCCAGCATCTCGAAGAAGGTGTGGTGGCGCGCGGTGTAACCGACGTTTTCCAGGTCGTTGTGCTTGCCGCCGGCGCGCAGGCAGCGCTGCACGGAAGCCGCGCGCACGTAGTTGCGCTTGTCGGAGCCCAGGAACACGTCCTTGAACTGAACCATGCCGGAGTTGGTGAACAGCAGGGTCGGGTCGTTACCCGGGACCAGGCTGGAAGACCGGACGACGGTGTGTCCTTTGGATTCAAAGAATTTCAGAAACTTATCGCGAATTTCGGCTGAGTTCATGTTCGAAGGCTGGTAATAGACGGTGCAAAAAATGATTGCGAACCGACGATTATACGTGATACTGCGCGGGAGAAGCAGCCCCGCGGCCATGGCGCCGGGGTTGCCTGCCGGACATCGCGGGCCGCCTCCCCGCTACCTCCCCGCTACCTCCCCGCTACCTCCCCGCTACCTCCCCGCTACCTCCCCGCTACCTCCCCGCCGCCGATGCCGCAGCAGCAACTGCGTCCGGCGTGACGCTGCCCTCGCCCCGGCGCGGGCGAAAAAAAACCCGTCGGAGTCATCCGACGGGTTACAGGTTTGGCTGATCCTCAATCCGGTGTGACGCGGTATCCGCGCACCCCGGCCCCTTAACAGTTCCAGCCGCCCCTTCCGGTAATGCCTTGCAGCCGACGACGCTGGCCGTCGGCCTGCGTGATCACGCGCCCTTGTTGATGGGCAGGGCCGGAGCCGCCTTCTTGGCGTGCTTCTTGTGCTTCTTGTGCTTCTTCGCCTTCTTGGCGTGCTTCTTGTGCTTCGGCGCCGGCTTGGCGGCCGGAGCTGCTGCGGCAGGAGCCGGGGCCGGTGCGGGCTGGGCCAGGACCGGCATGGCGAAGGCGGCGACGAGTACGGCTGCCAGCAGTTTGTTGATCTTCATCGTTTTCCTCTATCTCTCAGTGTTGTGTGCTCCACAAGTCCACCGGCGCTCTCACATGCACCGGCCTTGTGCTTCCTTAACGTGCCTGCCCGCAGATCGTTGACAGCGTCCCGCTCCCCCTTCGGCGCGCACGCCGGCTCGGGCGGCAAGGAAATCATAGCCAGAGCCGGGCGATTCAGTCCCCCGGTAAGAGCCCGATTTGCCGCTTAATTCGACGCAGCGCCGCGCGCCCTTGTTCTACCAGGCGTCGGCGGGAATGAGGTCGATGCGGTCGGTGCAGAAGGCATCCACGCCCCAGCCCCTGATCTCGGCGGCGCGCGCCGGGTCGTTGACCGTGTAGCAGAACAGGCCGTAGCCGGCCGCCTTGACCTGGCCCGCCAGCGCCGGGGTGAGGTTCTTGTGGCTGGTGTGCAGCGCCACCGCCTGCAGCTGCGCCAGGCGCGCCTCCCAGTCGTCGGGAATCACGTCCACCAGGAAGCCGCGCGGCAGATCGGGCGCCGCCTCCTTGGCTGCCATCAGGGCCTCGAACGAGAACGAGGACAGCACCGGCAACGACGCCTGCAGCGACACGCCGGCAAAGCGCCGTGCGACCGCCTGCGCCGCCAGCTCGCCGGTGCGGCGGGCATGTGCTGCGGCGGCCGGCTTGATCTCGACGTTCATCCAGATGCCGTGCTCGAGGCAGAAGTCGAGCCCCTGCTCCAGCGTGCACAGGCGCTCGCCCGCAAACGAGGCATCCAGCCAGGCGCCGGCATCGAGCTCGCGCAGGACCGCCCAGTCGGTCTCGGCGATCAGGCCTTCGCCGGGCAGCGTGCGCCCGCGCCTGGGGTCGTGCATCAGGATCGGCACTTCGTCGCGGGTGAGCATGACGTCGAACTCCGCCGCGCGGTAGCCGTGCTGCAGGCCGGTGCGAAATCCTGCCAGCGTGTTTTCCGGCGCCAGCGTGCCGCCGCCCCGGTGGGCGAGAACCTTGGGATAGGGCCACATGTTCATTCTCCGTTCGTGTTGTCCGGCATCGGCGCCGGCCGGCGCATAAGGTAGAGCAGATCGCGCCGCGCTTCAAGCGCTTCGCGCCGGCCGCGGCGCATTTCGTCGCGCCGCGCTGGCCGGCGCGGCCCGGCTGCGGCATTGTGCGGCCATGGCGCCACGGCTGGACTGTGGCCCGGGGAATCGGGATACTATGCACGCCCGCGCCCCGTTTCACTGAATCGCACACGAATGAATCAACGAGATACCTCCGTCCCGCCCCGCCTGGCCCTGCTGCTGCGTGAGCTGGCCAAATCGCTGCTGCCCACGCTGGTCATCAACCTGATGTGCGCGCTGGCGGTCACCTACCTGATGCGCATCGGCGACGGTTTCTACTCCAACCTGCAGATCGCGATGTGCATCGGCATCCTGGCCATGCTGCTGATCAACGGCCTGCGCCTGGCGATCTGGGGCGACGGCGAGCCGCACAAGGTCGGCTTTGCGCTCATGCTGGTGGTGATGGCGCCGCTGTCGGTGCTGCTGGGCCGCCTGCTGGCAAGCTACCTGATGGGACACCCGATCGCCACGCTGATGCCCGAGCACAGCGACAACATCATCGGCGTGATCGTGCTGACCTTCCTGGCCTGCTTCGGCGCCGCCTTGTTCTTCTGGAACCGCGAGAAGATGGCCGCGCTGCAGGCCCACGCCAGCCAGGTCGAGAAGCAGGCGGTGCAGGCCCAGCTGCAGATGCTGCAGGCGCAGATCGAGCCGCACATGCTGTTCAACACCCTGGCCACGCTGCAGACCCTGATCGCCTCCGAACCGCTGCACGCGCAGCAGATGCTGGACCAGCTGATCCAGTACCTGCGCACCACGCTGTCGGCCTCGCGCGCGGACAGCACCTCGCTGCAAAAGGAATTCGACCTGATCAAGGCCTATCTCGGCCTGATGTCGCTGCGCATGGGTATGCGCCTGTCGTACACGCTGCAGCTGCCGGAACACCTGGGCCGCCTGCGCCTGGCGCCGATGCTGCTGCAGCCGCTGGTGGAAAACGCCATCAAGCACGGCCTCGAACCCAAGGTGGACGGCGGCAACTGCACCGTGCGCGCGGCCACCCACAACGACATGCTGGTGCTGTCGGTGTTCGACACCGGCGTGGGCCTGCCCACCGGGGTCAGTTTCAACCAGCCCTCGCCCGCGTTGCGGCTGGCCGCGATGACCGGCAAGAAGGAGCCCGAGATCGGCATGCACTTCGGCCTGGAAAACATCCGCGAACGCCTGGTCACGCTGTACGGCCCGCTGGCCGAGCTGATCATGACGCACAACGTCCCGGCCGGGGCGATGGCGCAGATCACGATTCCGCTCAAGGCGCTCAAGGCCGCGCACCGCCCGGTGCGCGGCGCGCGCATCCTCGACAACTGAAGCGCCTTTCCTCCACGGGAGCCGGCATGCCGCAACCGACCGCACTGATCGCCGAAGACGAACCGCTGCTGGCCAATGCGCTGCGCCAGGCGCTGCAACGCACCTGGCCCGAGCTGGAGGCGCCGCACATGGCCGCCAACGGCATCGAGGCGCTGGAGCAGGCGCTGGCGCTGCTGCCGGACGTGCTGCTGCTCGACATACGGATGCCGGGACGCAGCGGGCTGGAGGTCGCGCGCGAACTGGCCGACGCCTGGCCCGCCGGGCGCCCTTTCCCGCTGATCGTGTTCGTCACCGCCTACGACAACTACGCGGTGGAAGCCTTCGAGCGCGCGGCCGTGGACTACCTGCTCAAACCGGTCAACGACGCGCGCCTGGGCGCCACCGTCGCCCGCCTGAAGGCGCTGCTCGATCAACGCGCCGCCGGCAGCCAGGACGAGCATCTCGAGCGCGCGCTGGCGCAGCTGCGCCGGCTGGCCTCCCCGGATACAGCCGAGGCCGAGGCCCAGCCGGCGGCCAGGCTGGACATCATCCGTGCCGCGGTCGGCAACCAGGTGCGCATGATCCCGGTAAGCGACGTGATCTACTTTGAAGCCACCGACAAATACGTCAACGTGGTCACCGCCGACGGCCAAGCGCTGATCCGCACCAGCCTGCGCGAGCTGATTCCCCAGCTCGATGCGCAACAGTTCTGGCAGGTGCATCGCGGCACCGTGGTGCAGGTGCGCCACGTGCAGGCGGCGGTGCGCGACGAAGCCGGCAAGATGTCGCTGGTGCTGCGCAACCGTTCCGAGAAGCTGGCCGTCAGCCGGCTGTTCAGCCACCTTTTCAAACAGATGTAGCGGACGTGAAAAAGCCGCGTCGTCCCCGGGACGAGCGCGGCCGCCGTCTGGTCCATCCGCCTCAGACCGGTTTGGCCACCATCAGCCAGGCTGCCGCCAACGGCATCAGCGTGGCCAGCGCGCCCGCCGCCGTCCACACCAGCGCCAGCCTGCGATAGGCCTGCGGCACCGGCGCATCGTCCGGCAACGGCGCCAGCAGGCGCGCCTGCTTCCACTGCACCGGCACCAGCACCGCCAGCCACAGCACGCCGGTGGCGATGAACAGACCCGACGCCGTCGTCAGCCAGAAGCTGCCCGTCACGCCGCCGAACGCCGGCGCCATCGCATGGCCGGCGCCGGCCAGCAGCACGATTGCGCCGAAGGTAAACACCAGGTCGGCCCAATTGGTGACCCTCACGGCAAAGCGGATCACGGCCAGTTGCCCGGTGCGCTCGGCCAGCGTTTTCCAAAATGCGGTGACGATGATGTTGCCGAGAAAAAGAACGGCGCCCAGCAAGTGGATGGCTTTGACGGTGGTCGGCGACATGGCGGGTTTCCTTGCGGAGCGTGAACGATGCGCCACTGTCGCGCGCCGGGCGGCCGATGGCCAGCGCCGTGCGACGAATGGGGAATCCGCAGCCGCCAAATGAAAAAGGCGGTCACCGGAATGTCGGTAGCCGCCTTCGCCTCGCCATCTTGCCGTGCGAGAATATTTCCCAAAAGATATTTATCGTGCCGTCCTGTCCTCAGCGCCCGTAGTAGTAGCCCGGGCCCGGTCCGTAGTAAGGACGGTAGTAATGCGGATGCGGCGGGCCGGCCGGCACCACCACACAAGCGGACAAGGTGGCTGCCGCAACGCCCGCGGCCACCAGCAGTTTGACGATTCGTTTCATGATGCCCTCCTTGGTTTCTGAGCGGTTCCGGGTCGGCGCCAGGGCCGATCCATGACGGCAGATTGCCACCCGCGCGCCATGACAGGTAATTCGCACCCGTATCATCTGTAACAGAATGAGGGCGGTCGCCGATGTATTGAACGGCGGCAAAATTTCCGCCGCACATCGCCGCAAAGGCCGATGAAAACGGGCGCGTGCGGTAAAATGCTTGCCATCTGTATAAATAGGCTTTCCTCCCGATTCATCCCATGAGCAACGAACTGAAAAACGGACACACACCTGCGCCCTCCACCAATTTCCTGCGCGGCATCATCGAAGCCGACCTGGTCTCCGGCACCTACGCCGACCGCGCCACCCAGGAAGGCCAGGCGCTGCCGCAGGTGATCACCCGTTTTCCGCCCGAGCCGAACGGTTACCTGCACATCGGCCACGCCAAGTCGATCTGCCTGAACTTCGGCCTGGCGCGCGACTACGCCGGCCGCTGCCACATGCGCTTCGACGACACCAATCCCGAGAAGGAAGAGCAGGAGTACGTCGACACCATCCTCGACTCGGTCAAGTGGCTGGGCTTCTCGTGGGAGCATGAAGGCAAGCCCCACCTCTACTACGCCAGCAACTACTTCGACACCATGTACGCTGCCGCCCAGGCGCTGATCCGCAAGGGCCTGGCCTACGTGGACGAGCAGAACGCCGAGCAGATGCGCGAGAACCGCGGCACCCTGACCGAACCGGGCAAGAACTCGCCGTGGCGCGACCGCGCGGCCGACGAGTCGCTGCGCCTGTTCGAGGAAATGCGCGACGGCAAGCACCCGGACGGCTCCATGATCCTGCGCGCCAAGATCGACATGGCCAGCCCCAACATGAACCTGCGCGATCCGGCCATCTACCGCATCCGCCACGCCACCCACCACAACACCGGCGACAAGTGGTGCGTCTATCCGATGTACACCTTCGCGCACCCGATCGAGGACGCGCTGGAAAACATCTCGCACTCGATCTGCACGCTGGAGTTCGAAGACCAGCGCCCGTTCTACGACTGGCTGCTGGAGCAGCTGTCGCAGGAGGGCTTCTTCAAGAAGCCGCTGCCGCACCAGTACGAATTCGCGCGCCTGAACCTGACCTACATCATCACCAGCAAGCGCAAGCTGCGCCAACTGGTGGATGAGAAGATCGTCGCCGGCTGGGACGACCCGCGCATGCCCACCATCGTCGGCCTGCGCCGCCGCGGCTACACGCCCGAGGCGATCCGCCTGATGAGCGACCGCACCGGCGCCTCCAAGAACAACAGCTGGATCGACTTCAGCGTGCTGGAAGGCGCGCTGCGCGAAGACCTCGACCCCAAGGCGCCGCGCGCCGTGGCCGTGCTGCGCCCGCTGAAGCTGATCATCGACAACTTCCCCGAAGGCCAGAGCATCGACTGCAGCGCGCCGGTCTACCCGCCCGCGCATCCCGAGCACGACACCGCGCACCGCCACTTCCCGATCACCAAAGAACTGTGGATCGAGCGCGAGGACTTCATGGAAGAGCCGACCAAGGGCTACTTCCGCCTGTTCCCGGGCAACAAGGTGCGCCTGCGCTACGGCTACGTGGTCGAATGCACCGGCTGCGACAAGGATGAACACGGCAACGTCATCGCCGTGCACTGCAACTACTTCGAAGACAGCAAGAGCGGCACCGAGGGCAGCTCGAACTACAAGGTCAAGGGCAACCTGCACTGGGTCAGCGCCGAGCATGCGCTGGCCACCGAGGTGCGCCTGTACGACCGCCTGTTCTCGGATCCGCATCCGGACGCCGGCGGCAAGGATTTCCTGGCCGCGCTGAACCCGAACTCGAAGGAAGTGATCACCGCCTACCTGGAGCCGACCCTGAAGAGCGCCCAACCCGGCGAGATCTTCCAGTTCGAGCGCCACGGCTACTTCGTCGCCGACCGCGTCGATTCCACCGAAGGCAAGCCGGTATTCAACCGCGCCGTCACGCTCAAGGACAGCTGGGGCAAGTAAGCACAGGCAGCACCGGCAGTACCACGGCGAGGGCCGCGCAATCGTTTCCGGGGGCGCGCGGCCCATGCCACAAGACACCGGCCGCAGCGGCCGGCATCAGCAGGAACAAGCAAGAGGGGAATCATGTTCGAGCAGATCAAGATCCAGCGCATGTCGATGGGCACCATCTACAAGCTGCTGGCCATCGGCACCACGTTTTCGCTGGTGCCGTTTTCCGTGCTCATGGGCGTGCTGTCGCTGTTCGGCGCGCAGACCATCACCTGGGACGGCAAGCACCTGATCGGCTACGACGGCCTGATCGCCTCGCCCTTCATCGGCCTGTTCCTGTCGGGATTCATCACCCTGTTCCTGGGCACGCTGTGCACCATCGGACTGTGGCTGTATTCGCTGTGGCGCCCGCTGGCGCTGCGCGTGGAGCCGGTGGACAACCTCGACATCGACCGCCTCATCCGCGAGAGCGAAGAGGCCATGGCCGAGCGGGAATAAGCCGCTTGCGGTTCGCGCCGGCCGGGCGGCCGGCGCGCCTCAGAATATCCGCATCCACTTGAGCAGGGCCACCGTGGCCACGCCCAGGCCGCCCATCACTCCCATCACGATCCAGAAGGATCCCTCGTCGTGCAGGCCCGGCAGGCCGGCGACGTTCATCCCGAAAATCCCCGACACCAGCGTGGCCGGCATCAGCAACGCGGTCAGCACCGACAGCGCCATCAGGTTGCGGTTCATCTGTTCCGACATCTGCGAGGCGATCTCTTCCTGCAGCAGCTTGGCGCGTTCGTAGACCGCCTCCACCGTCGAATGCAGTTCATTGAGCTCGTCGAGCGCGTGGGTCAGGTCTTCCATCGCCTCCAGCGGCACCCATGAGGGGCGCAGCCGGTTGAACTGCGCCAGGATGCGGCGCTCCGGCGCGATGAAGCGGCGCAGCTCGGCCAGCTGGCGGCGGATGCCGGAAAGCTCGGCGCGGTCTTCCGGACGACGGTCCGACAGCACCGAGAATTCGATGTCGTCGACCTTGTCGTTGAGATGGTCCAGGCGCGAATTGAAACCGTCGGCCAGGCAGCGCAGCAGCTCGGCGAACAGGTCCATGGTGTTGTCGAACTCGCCGCCGTCGAGCACCTTCTGGCGCAGCATGTTGGTCGACAGCAGCGGCTGCGTGCGCAGCGTGAGCAGGCGCGAGCGGTCGAGGTAGAAATGCAGCGCGCCCTTCTCGGTGCCGGTGTCGCCGATCTCCATCTTCATGTCGGTCAGCGTGCCGTAGACGCCGTCGGGCGTGGCGTGCAGGCCGGGATGGGTGTCGTTGCTGAGCAGGAACTCGGTGATGTATTCGGGAATGCCGCTGTGATGCTGCATCCAGTGCTGGATCTTCACGTCGGCGGTCTTCACGTGCAGCCAGCTGAAGGACGGCGCAACGGTGTGGCAGTCGAGCACCTCGTTCCACTTCATCTGGGCGGCGCGGCCTTCGTCGAAGCGGAAGGCGCAGATGAATCCGGCCGGCTCGTAGAGCAAATGCAGGGATTGCGTGGTTTCCGGCGGGTTGTGCATAAGCGGCCAAGGTGGATCTGGGGACGAGGCATTCTAACGAGCGACTTTGACAAATTTGTGACAGAGCCGTGACTGCGCCTGCCAACGCCTCGCGGCAGAACTTTTCCCGTCCGCGGCCGCTCGCACCCATGTCGACCACCACCAACAAGGAGAACAATGATGACAGGAAACAAACTCGCCGCCGGCCTGCTGGCGCTGGGCCTGGCCTTGGGCGCCACCGGCGCGTTCGCGCAGGCCGCCGCCCCGCAATACATGAACGGCGGCATCGGCGAAGGCGAACAGGACGCGATCAAGGCCGCGGCCAAGGATTACAACCTGCACCTGCTGTTCGCCCAGAACAACGGCGAATACATCAGCGACGTCAAACTCGAGATCAGCGACGCCCACGGCGCTACGCTGCTGACCTTGCCATCTGCGGGCCCGATGACCAACGTCAGACTGCCGCCCGCGAAGTACAAGGTCGCCGCGACCTACAAGGGCCAGACGAAGGAGCAGCAGGTCACGGTGAGCGAAGGGAAGACCAGCAACCTGTCGTGGCGCTGGGACGGCGCGGGCAAGTAGCCCGCGCGATGAAGGGGATCAGTAGTTGAAGTTGCGGTTGCCGTAGGCTTCGCGCGCCGCGTCGCAGACCCTGATCTGGGTCGGGCTCATGCCGGAGGTGCCGTTCAGGGAGCACTGGTCGGAGACCGACTTGGCCTCGTCGATATGCTGGCGGAAATAGGCGTAGTCCTTCTTGCCGGCGACGGCGTCGCAGGCCGACAGCAAAGGCATGGCGGCGCACAGCAGTGCGCACAGGCTGATGGTCTTGTTCATGCTGCGGTTCCCCTTGAGGCGGTGCGGGCGTAGCCCTGAGAAGCGAAAGTGAAGAAGCGCAGAAGCGCGATCTGGAGGCAAGATCGACTGGCGTCTGCGAGCGTCTTTGGTCCTGCGGCGGAGCAATCCCCTGCCCCGCATCCAGCGAGTCCGGCATCCCTCCCCGGGTGCCTGGATAGTTGGCGCGCTCGCTGCAACGCCGCAAAGTATAGTCAGCAAATCCGGATTGCTCAACGGAAATCTTCTGCCTGGCCGCTGTATTCCCCGGTTTGGCCTGCGCTGTATCGCCGCCGATGACAACATCGCGGCAAAAGCTTGTACAAATGAAAAGGGCCGGTCTGCATGACCGGCCCTGTTGCTTGTCGGAACGCTACGACCGCGCCTCAACCGCGACGCCGCAGCAGCGCGTACAGGATGATGGCGCCGAAGGTGGCGGTACCGATGCCGCCCAACGCGAAGCCGCCCAGCTTCAGCGTGAAGTCGCCGGCGCCCAGCACCAGGGTCACGGCGGCCACGATCAGGTTGGTGTTGTTGGAGAAGTCGACCTTGTTCTCGACCCAGATGCGCGCGCCGGAGACGGTGATCAGGCCGAACACCACGATCGACACGCCGCCCAGCACCGCGCCCGGAATGGTCAGGATGACCGCGCCGAACTTGGGCGAGAAGCCGAGCAGGATCGCAATCACCGCCGCCACCACGAACACCAGCGTGGAGTAGATCTTGGTCACGGCCATCACGCCGATGTTCTCGGCATAGGTGGTCACGCCGGTGCCGCCCACGCTGCCCGAGAGCATGGTGGCCAGGCCGTCGCCGATGAAGGCGCGGCCGATGTAGCGGTCCATGTTCTGGCCGGTCATGGCCGAGACGGCCTTGATGTGGCCCAGGTTTTCCGCCACCAGGATGATGGCCACCGGCGCCAGGAGCGCCATCGCGCTGCCCTGGAACACCGGGGTCGCGAAGTGCGGCACGCCGAACCAGGCGGCGTTGGCGACGACCGAAAAGTCGATCGGCTTGCCCAGCCCGGCGCCGTTGGTCAGGATCGCATAGATCACATAGGCCAGCAGCAGGCCGACCAGGATCAGCAGGCGCTGTAGCATGCCGCGCGTAAACACCGCCACGAAGCCCACGCACAGCACGGTGGCCAGCGCCATCCACGAGTCGAAGCTGTTGCCGGAGACGCCCTTGACCGCGATCGGCGCCAGGTTCAGGCCGATCACCGCCACCACCGAGCCGGTCACCACCGGCGGCATCAGCGATTCGATCCAGCGCGTGCCCACGCCCGAGACGATCAGGCCGATCACGGTATAGGCCGCGCCGCAGGCGATGATGCCGCCCAGCGCCACGCCCAGGTTGGCGTTGGGGCCGGAGCCGGCATAGCCGGTCACGGCGATCACCAGGCCGATGAAGGAGAAGCTGGAGCCCAGGTAGCTCGGCACGCGGCCGCCCACCAGCAGGAAGAACAGCAGCGTGCCCACGCCCGACATCAGGATCGCCAGGTTGGGATCGAACCCCATCAGCAGCGGCGCCAGCACGGTCGAGCCGAACATGGCCACCACGTGCTGCACGCCCATGGCCAGCGTCTGCGGCGCGGGCAGGCGCTCATCGGCGGCGATGACGGTCCCCTGACCGTCGTTGGTGCCGCTGCGCAGCCGCCATTGGGGGAAATAAGAACCCGGCATGGATATCCCTTTCGTTATGGATTATTGGATTTTGCTTGACGGGGGCTAGTGTATTGAGCGGCAGGCCAAATAACAATTGGTCTGGCGGGCCGCGCGGCAAAAAATATCAAAAAGATTTTCCGCCGCGCGCCGGCTGCTGCGCGGCGGTGCAAAAAGCGGGGATGGTGCATCGGCCCGCCCCAAAAAAGACGGCCGGCGATGCGCGCGGGAAGCCGCGGCATGCGAGGCACGGGCATGCTTCTTGCGCCTCGGGAACGGTTAGAATCACGCCGCCACGCAAGAGAACAAGATGCACATGATGAACCTCACCACCCCCGCCCTGCTGTTTCCCGCCACCTCGTTGCTGCTGCTGGCCTACACCAACCGCTTCCTGGTGCTGGCCCAGCTGATCCGCAACCTGCAGAACCAGGACAAGGACGACGGCCGCGACCGCGTCATCCGCCAGATCCTCAACCTGCGCAAGCGCATCGTGCTCACGCGCTACATGCAGGCGCTGGGCGTGTCGAGCTTCATCATGTGCGCCGTCTCGATGTTCCTGATCTTCATCGAGCGCGACCACATGGCCGAGGCCTTCTTCGGCATCAGCCTGTTCCTGCTGGTGATGTCGCTGCTCGTCTCGCTGTGGGAAATCACGATCAGCACGCGCGCCATCGAGATCACGCTGGAAGACATGGAGCAAAAGCTGCGCGCCGCCTCGGCGATCGCCCCGCGCCGCACGCCGGAGTGAAGCCTTTTCACCGGCCGCGCGAATTTTCTTGAACGCCGGCCGCCGGGGAAAATGTGATAATCGGGCGGCATTGCCCCGCATGGCAGACATGCGCGGGCGAGCCCACCCTCGACAATGGAGACCCACATGATCCTGGAACTGGCGGACATCCGCATCCAACCCGGCAAGCAAGCAGAATTCGACGAAGCCATCCAGCGCGGCATCGCGCAGACCATCGCAAAATCCAAGGGCTACCTCGGCCACAAGGTGCAAAAAGGCGTGGAGTCGCCCGAGCGCTACCTGCTGATGGTGCACTGGGCCACGCTGGAAAACCACACCGTGGACTTCCGCGAATCGCCCGCCTTCACCGAATGGCGCGGCATCGTCGGCCCCTTCTTTGCCGGCGCGCCCACCGTCGAGCACTTTGCGCTGCTGACCGAATCGGCCTGATATCCTGTGGCCTGCCGCCCGCCAGGCGGGCCGCGGAACGAATGTTTCCCGGCCCGGACTAACGGGCTTGCAGGCCGCGCGCGGAGATCCCGACGGCTTGCCGGAATGACAAGCGCGCAGGCACGATCGCGCGCCCTCCCCGCCATGCACAGCCACAACAAGAGCGAGCGCCCCGCCGCACGCCAGGAATCCGGATGACCAGACTGCCCCGCCTCATTGCCCCTCACGTACGCCGCCGCACCCGCCTCATGGCAGGCGCCTGTTCACTGGGCGCGGCGCTCGCGCTGGGCGGCTGCAACAACTTCAGCGGCGAAGAGCAACGCCAGGCCGAGGTGATCGGCGCCTTCTACAACATCCATATCAAGAACGCCATTCCCGGGCTGCCGTCGGCCGACGAACTGCGCCAGTACCAGCCGCTGGTCAGCCGCGCGCTGTTTTCGCTGCTCACGCAGGCCGAGGCCGCCGATGCGCGCTATCACGCCGCAGCCGGTAGCCAGGCGCCGCCCATCATCGAGGGCGACCTGTTCACCTCGCTCTACGAAGGCGCCACCTCCTTCACCGTCGAGTCATGCGACACCGAAGACAGCCGCTCCTCCTGCCAGGTCGCCTTCCGGTACAAGAAGGACGGCGCCGAGGAAGCCTGGAACGACAAGGTGCTGCTGGTGCGCGAAGACCAGCACTGGCGCATCGACGACATCGAGTTCATCGGCAACGACCAGTCCTCGCAACGCGAATATCTCACCGACACCCTGGCCGACGCCATCAAGGAAGGCGGCTGAACGCCGTTACCGGTGCAGCGGCGGCAGGCGCATCTATCGGCGACATTTCCCGGTTGACAACATTTGTCCGCGAAACGCCCGCAACGCAGCCGCAGGCGGCGGAATTGGCGGACTTTTGGCGATGTGTTCTCGGCCTCTTCCGTAGCGCAAAGGGCGTAAGCTTGCCGTGAAGAATGCTTGTCGTTTTTGCCACCGCCATGCGGTCCGGCGAAACCGGAAATCGGGGATCTGCCGGCCCAGGGCCGGAAACTCTGCAGGCAATGACATCGGGACCCGCGCCCGCGGACGGCAGGCTTTGCCGCCCGCGGCTACGCGCGTGCGCTGCTGCGGCGTCGCCCATGCGGCGCGGCATCGAACAGAATACGAAACGGCAATACGTGCCGCTTCCGGCGAGGAAGCGCACAAAGGGAGAACGGATTGTGAAGCGGATCGGCAAAATACTCATCGTCGCGGCAAGCCTGTTGCTTGCCGCCTGCTCGGGCAACGACGAGGGCAAGGCGAAGGAGCTGGTCAACGATTTCTATCAGTCGCACCAGACCGCGCACCCGTCGGGCGCATTGACGCTCAAGGAACTGATCACCTTCCGCCGCTTCCTGTCGGTGCCGCTGTTCGACCTGCTCAAGGATGTCTCGGTGGCCGAGGAGGCGCGCGTGGCGCAGTCCGCGGCCGACCCGCTGCCGCCGCTGTTCGAAGGCGACATCTTCACCGCCAATCCGGCCGGCGCCTCGACCTTCCGCGTGCTCAAGTGCGAGATGCAGGAACGCGAAAGCACCTGCTCGGTGGAGCTGATCTTCAGCGACGCCAAGCTGAAGTCGCCGTCGAAGTGGATCGACAAGGTGCAGCTCACCCGCGACGCCCGCGGCTGGGTGATCGACAACATCGACTACGCCGGCGGCGCCGCCCCGATGCGCAGCGGCAACCTGCAGGACGCGCTGCGCAAGCTGTTGAAGCGCGATACGCCGCCGCTGCAGTAATCCCTTCCCTGCCGTTCGAAAATCCGCTCCGCAATGGCGCCGCAAGGCTGCCTGCGGGCTCGGAGGCTCTATAATCGCGCGATCGACTTTTTACAGCCTGCACAAACGCGCGATGTCCAACCATACCTTCCTCTGGCACGACTACGAAACCTTCGGCGTGGTCCCGCGCCGCGACCGGCCGGCGCAGTTCGCCGCCGTGCGCACCGATGCCGAACTCAACGAGATCGGCGAGCCGATCATGATCTACTGCCGGCCGGCCCCGGACTTCCTGCCCGACCCCGTGTCCTGCCTGATCACCGGCATCACGCCCCAGCATTGCCTGGAGCAGGGCCTGCCCGAGCATGAGTTCGCCGCGCAGATCGAGCAGGCGCTGGCCGAGCCCGGCACCATCGGCGTGGGCTACAACACCATCCGCTTCGACGACGAGGTCACGCGCTTCATGTTCTGGCGCAACCTGATCGACCCGTACGCGCGCGAGTGGCAAAACGGCTGCGGCCGCTGGGACCTGCTGGACGTGGTGCGCCTGTGCTACGCGCTGCGCCCCGAGGGCATCCACTGGCCGACCAAGGAAGACGGCAGCGTCAGCTTCAAGCTGGAGCAGCTTTCCAAGGCCAACGGCCTGGTGCACGAGGCGGCGCACGATGCGCTCTCCGACGTGCGCGCCACCATCGCGCTGGCGCGCCTGATCCGCGAGAAGAATCCGCGCCTGTTCGACTTCGCGCTGGCGTTGCACAAGAAGGACAAGGCGGCTGCCGAGATCGGCCTGCCGGTGAACAAGCCCTTCCTGCACGTCTCGGGCATGTTCCCGGTGGCCAATGGCTGCCTGGCGCTGATGTGGCCGCTGGGCATGCACCCGACCAACAAGAACGAGGTGATCGCCTGGGACCTGTCGGCCGACCCGACCGAACTGGCGACACTGGACGCGGCCGCCGTGCGCGAGCGCATGTTCAGCAAGCGCGACGCCCTGCCCGAGGGCGTCACCCGCCTGCCGGTCAAGAGCATCCACCTGAACAAGTCGCCGATGGTGGTGGGCAGCCTGAAAACCCTGAGCGCGGCGCGCGCGGCCGAGCTGGGCATCGACGTGGAGGCGGCGCTGCGCCATGCCGACCTCGCCGCCGCCCTGCCCGACCTGTCGGCGCTGTGGCGCGAGGTCTTCCATCGCGAGCCGGAAGGCACGCCGGATGTGGACGAGGATTTGTACGGCGGCTTCATCGGCAACGGCGACCGCCGCCAGCTGCAGCAGCTGCGCTCGCTGCCGCCGCAGGAACTGGCGCGCACCAGCGTGGCCTTCGACGACGCGCGGCTCAACGAGATCCTGTTCCGCTACCGCGCCCGCAACTTCCCCGACACGCTCAGCGCCGAAGAAGCCCAGCATTGGGAAGAACACCGCGCGGCGCGCCTGTTCGACGGCGCCGGCGGTGCGCGCACCATCGCGCAGCTGTTCGAGGAAATCGACCGCCTGCAGGAAGAAGCGGACGACGAACGCACCCAGGACGTCCTGGGCGCGCTCTACGATTATGCGGAGATGATCGCGCCGGCCAACATGTAGGCGGCGCGGCTGCGACTGCAGCCGTGGCCGCTCACTCGGTGGCCGGGCGTCCCTGCGACTTCAGCTTGCCGATGAATTCGCGCATGGCCGGCTGGATCTCTTCGAACAGCGGGTGCTTGCGGTTCTTCAGCATGACTTCCGAAAACAGCTTCAGGCCCAGCGCCAGCTGCGCGCTGGTGTCGGCGTCGAACTGGCCGTTGCCGCGGATGCGCTCGATGATGGCGAAGATGTCGTCGTGGTTGCCCGCCTCAAAATTCAGCGGCGCGTGCTGCTGCTGGCCTTCGGAGGCGGTGGCCAGGTGCTCCAGGGTGATGCGGTAGCGATGTTCTTTCATGGTTTCCCTTTCAACGATGCTTGGCAGGCGCCGATCCCGCGCGGGACGGCGCCTGTCGTCAATCAGCTGCGCTCGACGGCCACTGCGGCCTGGTCGATGATGTCGACGATGGCGTGCAGCTCTTCCTTCGTCAGGCGGCCCCGGGCCAGGCGCGCATGCAGCGCCATGCGGAAGTTCTGCACCGCGCGGCGCAGCTCCGGGGAATCCTCGTCGGGCCGTTCGGCGCGGCGGATCTCGAACTTGCGCAGCACCTGCTGCAGCATTTCATTGTTCTCCTGCAGATGCGCCTGGCCTTCGGCGGTGATGCTGTAGAGCTTCTTGCCGCCGTCTTCGTTGCCGACCGAGGCGTAGCCCATTTCTTCCAGCAGCGTCAGCGTCGGGTAGACCACGCCCGGGCTCGGGCTGTAGCCGCCGCCGACCAACTGCTCGATGGCCTTGATGATTTCATAGCCGTGGCGCGGCTTTTCCTGCAACAGGTGGAGCATCACGACGCGCAATGCGCCCTGCTCGAACATGCGCGCCCCGCGGCCGCCTTCGCCGCGCTCCCGCGGGCCGCGCTCCTCGAACATGCCGCCGCCATGATGCGGGCGGTCAAAACGGTGGTGGTGTTTGCCGCCGTGGCCGGCGCGCGCCATCAGATGTCTGAACATGGTGTTTCCTTTTCGTCTGGTTCATAAAAATCGACTTCATCAAACAGAAGCCGTGTATCGATCGATGGATCCAAGATATATCTTAGAAATAGCAAAATCAAGATATATCTTAATAATATTTTTAGTTGCCATTCTGACATCATTGAACACGCGCACCCGCGCATCGTCAGCCGGGCGACATTGACCGGGCGCCGGAAGTGGTAACTTGGAGGCCAGCCGGCGCGCCAACGACGCCGCGACGCAAACACCCAAGGAGACCGTCATGCCCCAGCTGCCCATCGGCCGCTTCCCCGTGCCTGAACTGAACGACCTTCCCGAAGACATCCGCGCCCGCATCCTGGCGGTGCAGGAGAAATCGGGCTTCATCCCCAACGTCTTCCTGGTGCTGGCGCACCGCCCTGACGAGTTCCGCGCCTTCTTCGCCTATCACGACGCCCTGATGGACAAACCCGGCAAGCTGACCAAGGCCGAGCGTGAAATGATCGTGGTCGCCACCAGCAACGCCAACCAGTGCCAGTACTGCGTGGTGGCGCACGGCGCGATCCTGCGCATCCGCGCCAAGGACCCGCTGGTGGCCGACCAGGTCGCGATCAACTATCGCAAGGCCGATATCACGGACAAGCAAAAAGCCATGCTGGACTTCGCCCTGAAGGTGTCGGCCAGCGCCTGGGCGGTCAATGAGGAGGATTTCGGCGTGCTCAAGCGGCACGGTTTTGGCGAGGAAGAAGCCTGGGACATCGCCGCGATCGCGGCTTTCTTCGGCATGTCGAACCGGCTGGCCAACGTGACCAGCATGCGGCCCAACGACGAGTTCTACCTGATGGGGCGGGTGCCCCTGCAATAAGGATCAGCGCGACGCCGCGTGCCAGCGCGCCACCAGCGCCAGGCAGGCGCGCAGGTCGCCGCGCACCAGTTCGCAGGCATGCGCCAGCATCAGGTTGCGCGGCAGCCCGAAGTCCTCGATCAGCATGCCGTCCCGGCAATAGCCGGGCTCGGCCTGCGGCACCTGCGCCAGCAGATCGGCCTCGGGCGTGTTGTAGCACCACACCTTCTTGCCGCGCCCGACCGCGTAGCCGATCTCGAACACCGTACCCGAATCGGGCTCATGGCCGCGGAAGTTGCACACGTTCGCCACCACGTAATCGGCCGACTCGATCAGCGCCATGTTGATGTCGAAGATCCCCCGCGAAATCTCGGGCTTGCTCGCCCCTGTCACCTCATCATCGCCCGGACAAAGCGCCGCCAGCCCCAGCTCCGCGCACCATTGCTTGATGCGCGCCTTGTGCTGCGCATAGTCGCGCTGGAAAACGTCGGGGCCGGCCATGTAGATGCGGGGGATGGTGGACATGCTGATGTAAGGAGGTGTTGTGAGCGGTGGAGGATACGCCAGATTCTGACGGAATTGGGCAGTGCATGTTGCGGCTCCCTGACGGCGGCAACTCGCCTGAGCGTCGCTGATGGAATCCGGCCCTGCTTTCGCGGACGGTGCTCCGTTTCGACCGGAGAAAGATGGAACGAGCGCCAGTACATCAGCACGTAGCTAGACCAGACTGCGCCCAGGGGACAACCGCATGCACGCTGGCTTCGATACGCCGCACAGCGGCTACTCAGTCCGAACGAGGTTCTCAGAAGCGCGACGAACGACACTGGATCCCGGCCTTCGCCGGGATGACGGATTAAACAGGATAGCGAGTCTGCACATCGAAGCCGGAGTCGAAGTGCAAGCGCTAACGACAAAGGCCAAGCAGATAAAGGGGATCGCGAGCAACCGCCCCAATGCCGCAGGCGAGCGGCAAGCACCGCGAGGCCGAAGGCGAGCACGAAAAGAAACAAGGCAAAGCCGCAGGCGAGCCGGATCGGAAGTCCGCTTCTGCCCAGCCGCTGAACCGCGCGGAAAAATGGATCAGAAAGGAGGCCGGAGCGTAGCGACTTGCCTCCTTTCCCATTTTTCCGTGCGGTTCAGCGGGCACCCCGAAAGGGGCTGGGCGGTAGCGGCCGCCTTCTTTTGCTTACTTTTCTTGGCGGAGCAAGAAAAGTGAGCGGCTGCCGGGCCGCCCCCGGCGCTCCGCTTCGACCGGAGAAAGATAGGCATAGAGCCAGTACATCGGCATGCAGCAAGACCAAACTACCCAAACCCAGCTCAAGCCATCAAAAAACCATCAAGGCAACCGCCCCAAAATCTCATTCCGATCAAAATCCGCAGAAAAATCATCCACCTGCACCGTCAAATCACCATAGTGCGCAAACTCATCCAGCGCCGCCCGCTCGGACTCGGAGATGAACCCGCGCTCAAAGGCCAGCGCATTCCATCCTTTCATCTCGATCAGGCTCTGCGGCATAGGCGGCAAAGCGCCATCCATGACATCCTGCTTCAGGCGATGCTCCAACTGCTGCACCACGGGCGTGAGCGCAAACGCCCGCTCCCCGCATGCCAGCGGATCCTCGCCCTTGGGCAGGTAGGCGTCGGCAAGCAGCCGCTCGCGCGCGGCGCCGGGCTTTTGCATGGCCTTGGCCACCAGCGTACCCAGGGCGTCGGTGGGCTTACGATAGATCAGCCCCAGCGGGAAGATCACCACCCGCAAACCGAACGCGATCCACGGATTGGGGAAATTCTGCAGCACGTCGATGATCGCCTCCTGCGCCCGGTGCAGGGCGTCCTGCACCGACCACTCCACGAAGGGCAGATCCTCCTCCTGCCGCCCCTCGTCCTCATAGCGCTTCAGGGCCGCCGACACCAGGTAGAGCTGCGACAGCACATCGCCCAGCCGCGCCGAAATGCGCTCGCGGAATTTCAGCGTCCCGCCCAGCACGCCCATGCTCACATCCGTCAGCAGGGCGAAGGCCGAAGAAAGATGCACCACGGCGCGGTAATAGCGCTTGGTCTGGCGCGCCGCGTAGGAGGTGGACGGCAGCAGCCAGCCGCAGCTGATGCCGCCGACGAACGCGCGCGCCTTGTTGGCGGCAACGAAGGAGAGGTGCGCGAACAGCAGCCGGTCGAACTCCTGCAGCGCGCGCTCCTGGCTCTCGTCGCCGGCCGCGGCCAGCTCCTGCAGCACATAGGGATGGCAACGGATCGCACCCTGGCCGAAGATGATCAGGCAGCGCGTCAGGATGTTGGCGCCTTCCACCGTGATGGCGATCGGGATCTGCTGATAGGCGCGCGCCAGGAAATTGCCCGGCCCCATGCAGATGCCCTTGCCGCCGATCACGTCCATGCCGTCGTTGACCACGATGCGGCCACGTTCGGTGACGTGGTATTTGGAAATGGCGGAAATCACCGAAGGTTTCTCGCCGGCGTCCACCGCCAGCGCCGACAGGCGCCGCGTGGCGTCCATCATGTAGAGGTGGCCGCCCATGCGCGCCAGCGCCTCCTGCACGCCCTCGAACTTGCCGATCTCGATCTTGAACTGGCGCCGCATGGCGGTGTAAGCGCTGGTGCCGCGCACTGCCAGCTTGGAGAAGCCGACGTTGGACGAAGGCAACGAGATGGCCCGGCCCGCGGCCAGGCATTCCATCAGCATGCGCCAGCCGCGGCCGACCTGGGCCATGCCGCCGATAACCCAGTCCATCGGGATGAACACGTCCTGCCCCTGCGTGGGGCCGTTCTGGAACACGGCATTGAGCGGCCAGTGGCGGCGGCCGGTGACCACGCCGGGATGGCTGGTCGGAATCAGCGCGCAGGTGATGCCCGGCTCCGGGTTGTCGCCCAGCAGGCCATCCGGGTCGCGCACGCGAAAGGCCAGGCCCAGCACGGTCGCAACAGGCGCCAGCGTGATGTAGCGCTTGCTCCAGCTGACGCGAAAACCGAGCGTCTCCCGGCCCTCATGGACGCCGCGGCAGACTACGCCGATGTCGGGAATCGCGGCCGCGTCCGACCCCGCATAGGGGCTGGTCAGCGCAAAGCACGGGATCTCGAGCCCGGCCGCCAGGCGCGGCAGGTAGTGGCTCTTCTGCGCCTCGGTGCCGTAGTGCAGCAGCAGCTCGGCCGGACCCAGCGAATTGGGCACCATCACCGAGATCGCCGCGGCCGAGCTGCGCGAGGCCAGCTTCATGATGACCTGCGAATGCATGTAGGCCGAGAATTGCTTGCCGCCGTACTGGCGCGGGATGATCATGCCGAGGAAGCCGCGGTCCTTGATGAACTGCCAGGCCTCGGGCTGGATGTCCTGGTGCTTCACGGTGGTGTCCCAGTCGCTGACCATGGCGCACAGCTGCTCGACCTCGTTGTCCATGAAGGACTGTTCTTCCGGCGTCAGGCGCGGCGGCGAGATCTCGAACAGGCGGCGCCAGTCGGGCTTGCCGGAAAACAGCTCGGCATCCCACCAGACGGTGCCGGCCTCGATGGCGTCGCGCTCGGTGGAGGACATGCCGGGCATGATCTTGCGGAACATGTCCAGCGCCGGCCGGCTGATCAGCGATTGCCGGATCGATTTCACCGCCACCAGGATGGTCGGCGTAAAGAGCAGGATGGCCAGCAATACCATCACCGGCAGCTCGACGCCGGCCAGCGGGCCGCCCAGCCAGATCCACACCGCCTCGGCCAGCAGCCAGGTCCAGGCATTGACCCGCGCCATCATCAGCGCCAAGCAGCCAGCCACGAGAATGACGAGCCATAAGATCATGTGAAGCCTCCAGTTCTGTTTTTTGTTCGAAAGGCGACAGCGGGGGCGCCCTGCCTTGCCGGGCGCCGCGCTTTATAGTCCCACCAAATTGCATCGCCGCAAAGAATTTCCGTTTTTACGCTGCAACATACCGCGCGCCTTGTCGCCCGGGCAATCGGACAGTGCCGCCAGCGCGCCGTCAGACAAAACCGACAAGCGGCGCCGCCGGCGTCGCGTTTTGTTACAGATCTGACCCCATCGGAGCGCCTGCGGTTCATCCCGCCGGCCCCGGCCTCCATTACAATCGCGCCATGGCGCCGGCAGCGGCGCAGGCTTCAGGCAAAGGAACACATCATGAAATGGGAAGGCAATCGCGAGAGCGACAACGTGGAAGACCGCCGCGGCGAGGATGGCGGCTACGGCGGCGGAGGCGGAGGTTTCTCCTTCGGCGGCCGTTCGATCGGCCTGGGCACGGTGGCGGTGGCGCTGGTGGCGTCCTATTTCCTGGGCGTCAATCCGCTGACGGTGCTCAACCTGCTCTCCGGCGGCAGCGGACCGGCGCCGGTCCAGCAGCACGCCCCGGCCCACAAGCCGCCGCCGGACGACCAGATGGCGCGCTTCGTCTCCACCGTGCTGGCCGACACCGAAGACACCTGGGGCCCGATCTTTGCCGCCAACAACTCGCAGTACGTGCGGCCCAAGCTGGTGCTGTTCTCCGGCAGCACGCCGACGGCCTGCGGCACCGGCCAGACGGCCACCGGCCCGTTCTACTGCCCGGGCGACCAGAAGGTCTACATCGACCTGTCCTTCTATGAACTGATGAAGCAGCGCTTCAAGGTCTCCGGCAACTTCGCCCAGGCCTACGTGATCGCGCACGAGGTCGGCCACCATGTGCAGCACCTGCTGGGCATCTCCGACAAGGTCGACCGCGCCCGCCGCAATGCCGGCGAGAAGGAGTCCAACGCGCTGTCGGTACGGCTGGAACTGCAGGCCGACTGCTTCGCCGGCGTCTGGGCCTTCCACGCCGACCAGGCGCGCCATATCCTGGAACAGGGCGACATCGAGGACGCGCTCAACGCCGCCTCGGCCATCGGCGACGACGCCCTGCAGCGCCAGGCGCGCGGCACCGTGGTGCCCGACTCCTTCACCCACGGCACCTCGGCCCAGCGCGTATCCTGGTTCAAGCGCGGCATCACCGAAGGCAAGGTGAGCGCCTGCAACACCTTCGCGGCCAAGCAGCTGTAACAAACGCATGCCTATCTCCTACTGGTGCATCCTGATCGCCGGCATGCTGCCCCACCTGACCGTGGCGGTGGCCAAGTGGGGCAAGCGCGACTTCGACAACGCCGAACCGCGCGCCTGGCTTGAAAAGCAGACCGGCCTGCGGCGCCGCGCCGACTACGCGCACCGCAACCACCTGGAGGCCTTCCCCTTCTTCGCCGCCGCGGTGCTGGTGGCGCAGCAGGCCGGAGGACTGCAGGAGCGCATCGACCTCGCCGCCATGCTGTTCATCGCCGCGCGCGTCGTCTACACCGTGCTCTACCTGACCAACCGCTCCACCGCCCGCTCGGCGGTCTGGATCCTGGGCCTGGCGTGCGTGCTGTCGCTGTTCGCGATCGCCGCCGCGGCCTGATCGATGACAAGGACCAAGATGGCAAACGCCTACGAACCGCAGCTGGCCTCCATGCGCGAAGTGCTGACCCGCCTGCAGCAGGGCCAAACCGGCATCGCCGACCTGTGCACCGCCTGGCGCGCCCGCGGCGACGTCATGGCGGCGTTGCCGCCGCGCTACCTGCAGGTCGCCGAAGACCTGCTGGGCCGCCTGGAAGCAGGCAGCCTGTTTACCGAAGAAAGCTGCTCGTTCAGCCAGAAAGACCTGACCGACAGCCTCAGCACCTGGCTCGACAAAGCCGGGCAAACCCTGGCGCAGGCCTGAGCCCGCGCCCCACGCAAGAACCCTGAAAGAAACACGATGCAAAAAATCTCCTTCCCGCTGCAAGGCCATCCCTACGTCGAGCTCAACCAGCTCCTGAAGCTGTGCGGCCTGTGCGACAGCGGCGGCGCCGGCAAGCAGCTGGTGGCCGAGGGCGTGGTCAAGGTCAACGGCAAGACCGAATCGCGCAAGACCTGCAAGATCACCGCCGGCCAGAAGGTGGCCCTGGGCGACGTCGTGATCACCGTCACGCAAGACTGAGCATGGCCGCATCCGCACAAGAACAGGCCGGCGCGGTCCTCGATTTCTGGTTCGGCCCCGGCTGGGCCGCCGCTTCCGCCTCGCAAGTGGCCGAGCGGCAGCAGCGGCTGTGGTGGAGCAAGAACCCGGAGATCGACGCCCAATGCCGCACGCGCTTCGAACCGCTGCTCCAGGACGCCGCCGCCAACCGGCTGGCGGACTGGGCCGACGAGCCGTACTCGATGCTGGCGCTGATCCTGCTGATGGACCAGTTCCCGCGCAACATCTACCGCGACACGCCGCAGGCTTTCGCCTTCGACGAGACCGCGCGCCAGTACACCCACCTGGCGCTGGCCATGGGACTGGAACAGGAGCTGCCGGCGATTGCCCGCGTGTTCATCTACATGCCGCTGGAACATTCGGAAGACATCGAGGACCAGGAATATTGCCTGCAGCTGTTCCGCGCGCTCGCCAGGCAGGCCGATGATGCCGACCGCAAGCACTTCGACGGCTACGCCGACTATGCGAAGAAACACCATGCCGTGGTGGAACGCTTCGGCCGCTTCCCGCACCGGAACAAGATCCTCGGCCGCGCCTCGAGCGCCGAGGAAACCGCCTTCCTGCAACAGCCCGGCTCCTCCTTCTAGGCATCGCTGCAATCGGCTTCGACGGCCGCGAAGAACTACTTCGACGCCGTGAAGAAATAAGCGCCTCCCCTGCGGAGGCGCTTTTTCTTTCACCTACACTCGCCGCTTTCCACTGCGTCTGCGGCCCATGTCTTCACGCTGCTCCGGCTTCACGATGATAGAAGTGCTGGTCGCCATGCTGGTGATCGGCACCGGCGCGCTGGCCGTGGTCATGCTGCAGCTGCATGCGATCAGGAGCGCCCGGGACAACGCCATGCAGGCGGCCGCCACGACCATGGCGGCGGAGTTGGCCGAACTGCGCGCAGCCGGGCGCGACGCCGCTTCCGGCGGCGACGATCCCTACCTGTTCACCTTCGACGCCACGCGCGGCGCGGCCGTCGTGACAGCCCCGGACTGCGCCGCTTCGGCCTGCGACGCCCGCGGCTTTGCGGCCGCCAACGTCGCGCAATGGAGCGCACGGCTGGCGCGCGAGCTGCCCGGAGCGCGCGCCGTCGTCTGCCGCGACAGCCGCCCCGCCGACCAGCCGGACTGGCAGTGCGACGCGTCGCCTTTGTCCCCCGTGGTCGCCAAGCTGGGCTGGAAGCGCGCCAGCGACGCACAAGCGCCGGCCAGGCCGTTGATGACATTGCCGGTCGGCCGCTGATGCGATGCATGCGCGCCTCGCCTGCCCAACGCCAGCGCGGCCTCACGCTGGTGGAGATGATGGTCGCGCTGGCGGCCGGCCTGATGGTGGTGCTGGCCGCCGGCGCGCTGCAGAACAACGCCCGCGCCGCCTATCAGGACATCGACGATGCCGGCCACGTACAGGAGACCGGGCGCATGGCGCTGGCCCATCTGGCCGACGCCGTGCGCCAGGCCGGCCACCTTCCCAGGGACAGCCTGGGCGGCCAGGCGCCGCCGCGGCTGTCGCCGGCGCTGCGCGGCATCGACGACAGCCGCCAGGCAAACGAACTCGATCCGTCGCAAGGACGCTTCGACGCCGCTGCCGGCAACGGCTACAACAGGAGCGACCTGCTGATGCTCGGCTTCTTCGGCGCCGCGCGCGGGATGGACGCGGACATCGCCAACTGCGCCGGCGCCACGGCCACGACCGGCAGCGCGCCGCTGGAGGAAAGCGAACGCAGCTGGAACATCTACTACATCGCGCCCGGCGTGGGCAATGAACCCGAACTGCGCTGCCGCTACCGCGGCAAAAACGGCGCCTGGACCTCGGATGCCATCGTGCGCGGCGTCGAGGCGATGCAGCTGCGCTACGGCGTCGACACCGACTTCGACGGCCTTCCCGATCGCTGGCTGGACGCCTCTGCCATCGCCGGCGACGCCTGGCGGCAGGTGAAGCTGGTGCGCATCGCGCTGCTGGTGCGCGGCAAGCAGGCGCGCCCGGGAGCCGCCGGCCGGGGACGCAGCTACGAGCTGTTTGCGCAGTCAGGCCGACCCAACGAGGCCTGGCGCTTCACCGAAAAGGATGGCGACCAGCGCTTGCGCGCCGTCTTCCAGACCACCGTCTACCTGCGCAACGCCGACGCCGGCGGCGGGACGCCGCCATGAGGATGGCACCCCTGCGCCAGCGCGGCGCCACGCTGCTGATCTCCCTCGTCATGCTGGCCGTGATCCTGCTGCTGGGCACGGCCGCCGCTTCGCTGCTGGTGCTGGACGAACGCGCCGCGCGCAACCACCGCGCGCACCAGCAGGCCCGGCTCGCGGCGCAGGCGGCGCTGGACGATGCCTGTGAAGAAATCCGGCTGGGCGCACGCATCGACGATGCGGCCTTTCCGCGTGAAGACGGCTGCCGGGCCGACGCCGAAGGCCGCGGCCTGTGCACCGGCAAACCAACGCATGCAGGCTGGCGGGCGGCGCAATTGGCCGGCGCCGAGCCGGGCTCTGCCGCCTACGGCGACTTCACCGGCGCCCGTCCGCCGGGCAACGGCGCCACCGCGCCGCGCTATCTGATCGAGCGGGTGCCGGGCGGCCGCGAAACGCTGTACCGCGCCAGCGCCATCGGTTTCGGCCCCAACGCCGCCGTGGCGCGCATGCAGGGCGTCGCCGTGCGCCGGGGCGACGATGCGGGTTCTGCGCGCTGCGTGTGGCTGTCGTGGCGCGCGCTTTCCACCCACTGAGCGCAAGAGAGGAGCGATGATGAACAGACCCGCACGCGGCTTTACCCTGATCGAACTGGGCGTGACGCTGGCCGTGATCGGCGTGCTCGCCGCGCTGGGCTGGGGCGGCTACAGCCACCACATCCTGAAGGCGAAGCGCGCCGAAGGACGCGCCGCCCTGCTGCACGTCCTGCTGCAGCAGGAGCGCCAATACGCCTATCAGCACAGTTACCTGGCCTTCCGTCCCGGCGTGAACGCCGCCGAATTCAAGTGGTACTCCGGCGAGCGCCCGCACACCAGCGCCTACAGCATCGCCGCCGAACCCTGCGGCGACGAAGACCTGCGCGGCTGCGTGCGCGTCACCGCGACGCCCGGCGGCCCCATGGTCAACAGCGCCTGGCGCGACGGGCAATGCGGCCAGCTGTATGCCGACAGCCGCGGGCGGCGCGGCGCCGACGGCGGCCTCGCCTGCTGGTGACGCATGCGCAGCCGCGGTTTCACGCTGGTCGAGATGATGGTGGTGCTGCTGATCGCGGGCATCGTGCTCGCGGCCGGCGTGCCGGCCCTGCAGGACTTTGCCGCCGAGCAGCAGCTGATCAGCGCCGGCAACGCCTTCTTCCACAGCGCCTCGCTGACCCGTTCCGAGGCGATCCGCCGCGGTCGCCCGGCCAGCATGTCGCCGAATGACGGACATGACTGGACCAGCGGCTGGAAGATCGAGGCCGGCGAGCGCCTGGTGATGATGCAGTCGCCGCTGCCGCCGGGCATTTCGGTCAGCTACCGCGCCGGCGGCGAGCTGGTCGGCTATCGCGCCAACGGCACGCCGCTCAAGAGCTCCAGCTGGTACTTCAGCAGCCACGGCAAGACCCGCGCGGTGGTGATCAATTTTCTCGGGCGGGTGCGGGTCTGCAACCCGGTTTCCGACAAGAGTTGCGCCAGGGGCGAGGAGGACTGAGCCAGAGCGTCCCGGCCGCAAAGCCGTGTATATTGACGGGCATCCGGCCGCCCGCGCCCCGGCGGCGGCCTCATCCATACACGGCACGCCCATGAATCCGACAGAAGATCCGATCTACCAATTCGACATCGAGAACGACCAGCAAGCCATGGCGCTGGCGCTGGTGCAAGCCGGTTTCGGCATGCTCACCACCACGCCCAATCCGCGCGTGGGCTGCGTCATCGTCAAGAACGGCCGCATCGTCGGCGCCGGCTTCACCCAGCCGCCGGGCGGCAACCATGCCGAGATCCAGGCGCTGGCCGACGCCGCCGCGCGCGGCAACGACGTGCGCGGCGCCACCGTCTACGTCACGCTGGAACCCTGCAGCCATTTCGGCCGCACCCCGCCCTGCGCCGATGCGCTGGTGCGCGCCGGCGTGGCGCGCGTGGTGGCGGCCATCGCCGACCCCAACCCACTGGTGGCCGGCCAGGGGCTGGCCAAGCTGCAGGCGGCCGGCATCCAGGTGGCCTGCGGCCTGCTGGAGGAAGAGGCAGCCGAGATCAACATCGGCTTCCTGCACCGCATGCGCACCGGCAAACCCTGGGTGCGCATGAAAAGCGCCGCCAGCCTGGACGGCAAGACCGCCCTGCACAACGGCGTGAGCCAGTGGATCACCAGCCAGGCCGCGCGCGACGACGGCCACATCTGGCGCGCCCGCGCCTGCGCCGTGATGGCCGGCATCGGCACCATCGCCAAGGACGATGCCCAGCTCACCGTGCGCGCCATCGATACGCCGCGCCAGCCGCGCCGCATCGTGGTCGACAGCAAGCTGGCGGTCTCGCCCGAGGCGCGCGTGATCCAGGGCGGCGGCACCTGGGTCTTCACCGCCGCCGAAGACCGTGAAAAGACCGCCTCCCTCGAAGCCCAGGGCGCCGAAGTCATCGTCCTGCCCAACGCCGACGGCAAGGTCGACCTGCCCGCGCTGGTGCGCGAACTGGGCCAGCGCCAGATCAATGAACTGCACGTGGAGGCCGGCTCCAAGCTCAACGCCTCGCTGATCCGCGAAGGCTGCGTCAACGAGCTGCTGGTCTACCTCGCGCCCAGCCTGCTGGGCGACGGCCGCAACATGTTCGACCTGCCGCCGCTGGAAGACCTGTCCGACAAGATCGGCCTGCGCTTCAACGAGGTCAAGCAGGTCGGCCCGGATTTGCGTATCCTTGCACGCTTCAATTGACACACAGCTTTCAGCATCAGGACAGATCATGTTTACAGGTATCGTCGCCGCCGTCGGCAGCATCACATCCGTACAACCCCTGGCCGCCGGCCCTGACGCCGGCGTGCGCCTGAACGTCGACGCCGGCCCCCTGCCGATGGCCGACGTCGGCCTGGGCGACTCGATCGCCCTCAACGGCGCCTGCATGACGGTGGTGGAAAAGACCGCCACCGGCTTCACCGTCGACGTCTCGCGCGAAAGCCTGAACCTCACCGTGGGCCTGGACGCGCCCGGCGAAGTCAATCTGGAAAAGGCCCTGACCCTGGCCGAGCGCCTGGGCGGCCACCTGGTCTCCGGCCACGTCGACGGCCTGGGCCGCGTGCACTCCTTCGAGCCGGTCGGCGAATCGCGCGAGCTGATCGTCGACGCCCCCAAGGCGCTGGGCAAGTACCTGGCCTACAAGGGATCGATCGTGGTCAACGGCGTCTCGCTGACCGTCAACCGCGTCGAGGACCTGGCCGACGCCTGCCGCTTCTCGATCAACCTGATCCCGCACACCGTGGAAGTCACCACGCTCAAGCACCTGAAGGCCGGCAGCACGGTCAACCTGGAGATCGACCTGATTGCGCGTTATGTGGAGCGCATGCTGAGCGCCGCCAAATAAGGAAAAATCCTCCCGAGACGCCCCGTAGCGTCACCCGCCCGGGAGGCGCTGCGCGCGGCAATCAGCCCGCCGGAACCCGCCGCGACGCCTTCGAAGCGCCTCCGATAGCGGTTTTCCGGCAACACCCGCTTGAAATACAGCTAGGTGAATTGGCCGATCATAGGTATAGTGGCCCGTCTTACCGGCTTGGTAAGCTGAAAGTCTTTGGCTCCCACGCACCTGTATTGCGCTTTCTGCAATACCTGCCTGATCCCAGTCCATCCCCTTTCAAACGGTCCTCCGACCGTTTTTGCTTGCCGCCACGCAAGCCTCGCGAATTGACCGCCCCGCCGTAGGCGCAGCCTGTTTCCGGATCGCAAGCGACTCCGGCCCCATGACTGCCGCCCTGCATGGACAGCCCGTAGCCCGGGCGAGAGCCCTATGGCGAGGCCTTTTAACCAGCTGTTTTTAAGGAGCCCGAATGGCAAAGGAAGAACTGATTGAAATGCAAGGCCAGGTCACGGAAGTGCTGCCCGATTCCCGATTCCGCGTAGACCTGGAAAATGGCCATTCCCTGATCGCCTACACGGCCGGCCGCATGAAGAAGAACTTCATCAAGATCCTCGCCGGCGACAAAGTGACGCTGGAACTGTCCCCTTATGACCTCAACAAGGGACGCATCATCTATCGCCATATCGAGAACCGTGGCAGCAGCGGCCCCCGCCCTCAGGCCCGCAGGCGCTAAGTTTTCGCATTGCCCGGCGCCGAACCGGCGCCAGAACGCAAAAAGCCCACCAAAAGGTGGGCTTGTTCATTGTTAATTCTGAATTCTCTTCAGCCCATGCTATCTGCATGGTGCCTCAGGTTCGAACGGCCCGGCCTATCCGGACGGTGCCATCTCAAATACAGGCGATCACCGATGCCATCCGCCCCGTGAAGGGCGGCATGGCCGCTGGCGAACATTAATAACTATTTGCTCAGCCGGTCCTTCCCTCGCGCACACCCGCGCTATCTGCGCGTTGGCATGCGACCGGGAATCCGGCCGGTCCCCGGCTGCATGATGCAGTCGGAAACCTTGCGCCGCCGCCGCTTCGATTCGATCGTCCGGCCCATGCTATCTGCAGGGTGCCGGGCTACGGATATCCGGGAATCGTTACGGCAAAGGCGCTTGTGCCTGGCTATCTGCTGGTATGGACGGTCGATAGCGCCCAGGCTTGATACTGCCGGCGATCAGGCGATCACTTTGATGTTGCTGGCCTTCTCGCCCTTGGGGCCGTTGCTGCGTTCGAACGACACGCGCTGGTTTTCGGACAGGCTCTTGAAGCCGGTCGACTGGATGTCCTGGAAGTGGGCGAACAAGTCCGCGCCGCCTGCATCGGGGGTGATGAAACCAAAACCCTTTGCATCGTTGAACCACTTCACTACGCCTGTTTGCATGCTCATGCTGTTTCCTTAGATTGAATAGGGGCGACGTGCCCGAAAGGCACTTGAGACCAAGAAATGAAACCGAAGGAAAAAGACAGAACGACCGGAGGAAAAACAACAGTCAGGCGGAATTGGAACCAACAAGAATACGGCTTGATACAAGTACGACACGAACTATACCCCATTTGAAGGGATCTTGCACGCAACTGTATTAATTTGTTCACAAATTGCCATTTACTTCCATTTATTGCCGCCTGTTGCCCGGCCCCGCTCCCCCGAATTGCCCGGCCTTCACCGGTGCGGCCCGCTCGCAGCGCCCGCGCGCACGGCCCGCATATGCACATGCGAAATCATTCCTTCGCCCGCCGCGCCCCGCGCGCTAGCGTCTGCCTGCAGTGCTCACCCACGACAACAAGCGAGACCCACCATGGCAGACACCCCCAACTGGAAATTCGAAACCCTCTCCGTCCACGCCGGCTATGACCCCGACCCGACCACCCGCGCGGTGGCCGTGCCGATCTACCAGACGGTCGCCTTCGCCTTCGACGACACCCAGCACGGCGCCGACCTGTTCGACCTGAAGGTGCAGGGCAACATCTACTCGCGCATCATGAACCCGACGCAGGACGTGCTGGAAAAGCGCCTGGCCGCCCTCGAAGGCGGCATCGCGGCGCTGGCCGTGGCGTCCGGACAGGCGGCGGTGACCTACGCCATCCAGACCATCGCCGAAGCCGGCGACAACATCGTCTCGGCTTCCACGCTCTACGGCGGCACCTACAACCTGTTCGCGCATACGCTGCCGCAGTTCGGCATCCAGACGCGCTTCGCCGATCCGCGCCAACCCTCGTCCTTCGAGCCGCTGATCGATGCGCGCACCAAGGCGATCTACATCGAATCCATCGGCAACCCGCTGGGCAACGTCACCGACATCGCCGCCGTGGCCAGGATCGCGCATCGCCACGGCGTGCCGCTGATCGTCGACAACACCGTGGCCACGCCCTACCTGTTGCGCCCCATCGAGCACGGCGCCGACATCGTCGTGCATTCGCTGACCAAATACCTCGGCGGCCACGGCACCACGCTGGGCGGCGCCATCGTCGACTCCGGCAAGTTCCCGTGGGCGCAGCACAAGGACCGCTTCAAGCGCCTCAACGAACCCGACGTCAGCTACCACGGCGTGATCTACACCGAAGCGCTGGGCGAGGCCGCCTACATCGGTCGCGCGCGCGTGGTCCCGCTGCGCAATACCGGCGCGGCGCTGTCGCCGTTCAACAGCTTCCAGATCCTGCAGGGCATCGAGACGCTGGCGCTGCGCCTGGACCGCATCACCGCCAACGCGCTGGCCGTGGCGCAATACCTGAAGCGTCATCCCAAGGTGCGCTGGGTCAATTACGCCGGCCTGGAAGATCATCCCGACCACGCGCTGGCGCGCAAGTACTTCAACGGCCGCGCCTCGGGCGTGCTGACCTTCGGCGTGGCCAACGGCCGCGACGGCGGCGCGCGCTTCCAGGATGCGCTGCAGCTGTTTACGCGCCTGGTCAACATCGGCGACGCCAAATCGCTGGCGACGCACCCCGCCTCGACCACGCACCGCCAGCTCTCACCGGCCGAACTGGAAAAAGCCGGCGTCACCGAAGACACGGTGCGCCTGTCGATCGGCATCGAGCACATCGACGACCTGATCGCCGACCTCGAACAGGCATTGCACTCCGCGTAGTCCACCGCCGCCAACGTCAGACCTGGCGCGCCTTGCGACAATATGCCGCACGACGCGCCGGGCCCGGCGCTGCATAATTCCCCCCTCGCAATGCCGCGCCGCCGGCGCCTTCGCACCGCGCATGGCGCCATGCCTCGCACGACGCGCGATGCCGCACCCGCGGCTGCCGCCTCACATCACAATAACGACGGGGAATCCCAATGAAGCTCACTCGCTGCGCCCTCGCAGTGGCGCTGGCCTGCGCCGCCCATACTCAAACCCATGCCCAGTCGCCGGCGCAGACCCAGGCCGGGCAGGACGACAAGCTGCCCGCCATCACCGTGACCGGCGACAAACCGGTACCGCAAAGGAACGGCGCCGACAGCGCCCTGCTGCCCGCCGCCGAACCGGGCTATGCCACCGCGGCGGCCGGCGGCGTCTCCGCGCTGCCGGTGTTGAACGGCTTCGCCGCCGACCGCATCAAGGTCCGGCTGGACGGCATGGAAGTCACCGCCGCCTGCGGCAACCAGATGAACTCACCGATGTCCTATATGCCGCCCGCCCAGGTCGGCACGGTGCGCGTGATCGCCGGCATCACGCCGGTCAGCGCCGGCGGCGACAGCATCGCCGGCAGCATCGAACTCAATTCGCCGGCGCCGCAATATGCGGACGGGCCGGGCTGGTCGCTGGTCAAGGGCGGCTTCTCGGCCTCCGCGCGCAGCGTCAACGCCGAAGTCTCCGCCTCGGTCAACGCCACCGTCGCCAGCGACACGCTGTCGGTGGCCTACACCGCCAGCCGCACCCGCGCTGAGAGCTACGTGAACGGCAACGGCGACAAGGTGCTGGGCAGCCAGTTCGAGAGCAACAACCACGCGCTGACGCTGGCCGCGCGCGGCAGCGGCCAGCAACTGGTGCTGAAGGTCGGGCAGCAGTACATTCCCTTCCAGGGCTTCCCCAACCAGTACATGGACATGACCGGCAACCGCGCCACCTTCGCCAACCTCGGCTACGACCGCCGCTTCGACTGGGGCAAGCTGTACGCCAGGCTCTACTGGCAGCACACCGCGCACGAGATGGGCTTCTTCACCGCCGAGCGTCCCGGTACCATGCCGATGGATACGCGCGGACGCGACATGGGCTACACCGTGCGCGCCGACATCGACCTCGGCCAGGACGGCGGCTCCACGCTGCGCCTGGGCAGCGAGCTGCACAGCTTCCGCCTGAACGACTACTGGCCGGCCGTGCCGGGCTCGATGATGATGGGTCCCAATACCTACGTGAACATCAACGACGGCACGCGCGACCGCTTCGCCCTCTTCGCCGAATGGGAGCACAAGCTGGACGCACGCTGGAGCACCCTGGTTGGTGTGCGCGATGAACTGGTGAAGACCGACGCCGGCAATGTGCAAGCCTACGGCACCGGCATGATGAACGCCGCCGACGCCGCAGCCGCCAGCGCCTTCAATGCGCGCGGCCACGGCAAGACCGACAACAACATCGACCTCACCGCGCTGGCGCGCTTCGAGCAGGATGCCGGCAAGAGCTTCGAGTTCGGCTACGCCCGCAAGACCCGCTCGCCCAATCTGTATGAGCGCTACACCTGGGGCCGCGGCACCATGGCCATGACCATGACCAACTGGTTCGGCGACGGTAACGGCTATGTCGGCAACATCGACCTCAAGCCCGAAGTGGCCAACACCCTCAGCGCCACCGCCGACTGGCACAGCGAAGACAGCGAAGGCAACGAGCGCCGCTGGTTCTTCAAGGCCACGCCCTACTTCAGCTACGTGCAGAACTACATCGACGCCGACGTGACCGGCAGCTTCAACCCCTACGGCATCGCCGGCGCCTCCGGCAACCTGCTGCAGTTCGCCAATCACGACGCCCGCCTGTATGGCATCAACCTCTCGTGGAAACTGCCGCTGGCCAACAGCGCATCGCTGGGCAGCCTCGCCTTCACCGGCAAGGCCAGCCTCACCCGCGGCTCGCGCGTGGGCGGCGGCAACCTGTACCACATGATGCCGTTGAACCTGCTGGCCGCGCTGGAACAGCGCAGCGGCCCGTGGAGCAACCGCGCCGAGCTCAACTACGTCGCCCGCAAGACGCTGGTCGATGCGCAGCGCCTGGAACCGGTCACCGCCAGCTACACGCTGGTCAACCTGAAGAGCACCCTGCAGGCGACCCGCACCATCTCGGTCTGGGCCGGCGTAAGCAACCTGTTCAACCGCAACTATGCCGATGCGCTGGGCGGGGTCTATCTGTCGGGGCTGGCCAATGCGAAGTCGGGATCGCTGCAGGCGCTGCCGGGTTATGGTCGCTCGCTGGATGTGGGAGTGAACGTCAGCTTCTGATTTATCCACAGGCAAAAACAAAAAAGGCAGGGATCACTCCCTGCCTTTTTCATTCGTGCCTTGCGTCGTCCTCAGGCCGCTTTCTTCGCCAGCCGTTGCGCGACCAGTTCACGCGTACGCGGAATCAGTTCGCGGCCATAGTCGGTGGCATCTTCCAGCGGATCGAAACCGCGGATGAGGAAGGTCGTCACACCCAGGTCGTAGTAGTCCAGCAGCGCCTCGGCCACCTGCTCCGGCGTGCCCACCAGCGCGGTGGAGTTGTAGCGTGCCCCGGTTTCCTTGGCGATCGCAGTCCACAGGCGCTTGTCCACGCGCGTGCCCTTGTCGGCGGCGGCCAGCAGGCGACGCGCGCCTTCGCTTTGTTGCGGGCCGGTGTAGGCCGGGTGCAGCCTGGCGTTGCCGGCGCGCAGGCGGCGCGTCTCTTCCAGGATGCGCTCGGCGCGCTCCCAGGCCTGGTCCTCGGTGTCGGCCAGGATCGGCCGGAAGGAAATCGAAAACTCCACCTTGCGCCCGTGGCGCGCCGCCTCGGCCCGCACGCGGCCGGTCAGGTCGCGCACCTGGTCGAGCGACTCGCCCCACAGCGCATAGATGTCTGCATGGCGGCCGGCCACCGGAATGGCCGCGTCCGACGCGCCGCCGAAGAAGATCGGGATATGCGGCTTCTGCACCGGCTTGACTTCAGAAAAGGCTTGCTCGAACCGATAGTGCGCGCCCTCATGGTCGAACGGTTTTTCTGCGGTCCAGACCCGGCGCAGGATCTCCAGGTATTCGTCGGTGCGCGCGTAGCGCTGGTCGTGGTCGAGGTAGTCGCCGTCGCGGCGCTGCTCGATGTCGGAACCGCCGGAGATGATGTGCACGCCCAGGCGGCCGCCGCTGAAGTGGTCGAGCGTGGCCAGCTGGCGCGCCGCCAGCGTGGGCGAGACGAAGCCCGGCCGGTGCGCCAGCATCAGCTTAATGCGGCTGGTGGCGGCGGCGACCTGGGCGATGGTCAGGATCGCGTCCGGTCCGTTGGAGTGATACGGCACCAGCACACGGTCGAAGCCGGCATCCTCGTGCGCTTTGGCAAAGCGCAGCAGGTAGTCGGTGTCGATGGCCGGGCCGGCCGAGGGATGGATCTCCGAGTTCTTGTGAGTGGTGACCATGCCGATGAAGTTGACGCTCATGCTGTTCTCCTTTTACGTGAATCAGACCTTGACGATGTAATCGGTGACTTTCACTTTCTGCGGCAGGATCTTGCGTTCCGACAGCCAGTCCGCCGCGCCCTGGAAGGTGGCGATGAATTTGGCGTCATCGGCGCCGTGAAACTCCCAGCGGCGCGCCAGCCTGATCAGCGAGTCGCGCACCGCGTCGGAATAGCCGGCGTCCTTCTGCACCAGGATCTCGGCCTCCTTCGGGTTCTTCGTGATCCACTCGCCCTCGGCGCGGTAGGCCGCGTTCACGGCGCGCACGATGTCGCCGTTCTCTTCGGCGAACTTGCGGTGCGTGACGTAGGAATTGAAGTCGATCAGGAACTCCAGGTCGCGGCCTTCGAAGAACACGTCATGCGCCTTGTACTCCACGCGGGCGATGTCCACGCCCGGGCTCCACATCGACCACGCGTCGACCTTGCCCTGCGCGAACGCCGGGCCGGCGTCGGGCGGATTGAGATAGACGAACTTGACCTTGTCGCGCGCGATGCCGTGCTTCTCCAGCGCCGCCACCAGCAGGAACTCGCCCAGGCCTGAACGGTTCACCGCCACCGTCTTGCCCACCAGGTCGGCGACCTTGTCGATGCCGGAACCGTCCTTGGCGATGATGGCCGTGCTGCGCGGCTCCACTACCGCAAACTGTGTGAACACCAGCGGCGAGCCGGCGATCATCGCCGCCAGCGCGGGCGTGGTGCTGCCGCCGAAACCGAAGTCGGCGCTGCCGCCGGTGACCGCCTGCAACGACGGTGCATGGTTGGGAAACGGCCCGACCCACTGCACCTTGATGCCGTCTTTGGCCAAGGTCTTTTCAAACTCGCCGCGGGTGCGGGCGATGCCGGGCAGGCCGCCCTTGCCCCAGGCCAGGCGCACGGTGTCGGTGTTGCGCGACTTGCCGTGCGCCAGCAGCGGCAGGCCGGCGCCGCCCAATGCGGCGCCGGCGATGGCGGCTTGCAGGAGGTGGCGTCGATGGAGGTTGGCAGGTTTGTCGTGTTCGCTCATGAGATGGAAGTGGGAGGAATGAAGAGCCGCCGCGCCGCAGGCATGCGACGCGGCCGCCGGGAAAAATGCAAGGGAGTCAGGCCGGCGTCGCGGCCGCCACGCCCAGCTCGTCCAGCAGCTGCGCGCGCAAGGCTTGCGCGGCCGGATGGTCGCGGTTGTGCGCGGCCTCGGGCGCGACCGTGTAGTCGCTGGCGATGGCGCCGTCGCGCATGACCAGGATGCGGTCTGCCAGCACGATGGCCTCGTCCACATCGTGCGTGACCAGCAGCACGCCGGGACGGTGGCGATCCAGCAGCTGGCGCACCAGCGCATGCATGCGGATGCGCGTCAGGGCGTCGAGCGCGGCGAAGGGTTCGTCCAGCAGCAGCAGGCGCGGTTCGCGCACCAGCGCGCGGGCCAGCGCCACGCGCTGCGCCTGGCCGCCGGAGAGGTTGCGCGGCCAGTCGTCGATGCGGCTGCCCAGCCCGACCTCTTCCAGCGCCGCCTTGGCCAGCGGCTTGCCGGTCCTGTCGTCCAGACCGAGGGAAACGTTGCGCCACAGCGGATCCCAGGGAATCAGCCGGTGCTCCTGGAACACCACCGCCGGCTGCGAGGCGCCTTCGATGCGGCCGCCGTCGATGCAATCCAGCCCGGCCAGCGCGCGCAGCAGCGTGGTCTTGCCGCAGCCGCTCTCGCCCAGCAGGGCCACGAACTCGCCGCGCGCGATGCGCAGGTTCAGGCCCCTGATCACGGTGCGCTGGCCGTAGCGGCGCTGCAGGTTGCTGACGGTGACCGCGGCCTCGTCGAACCCGGCCGGGTGCATGGTGTGGGTGGCGGGCGACATCAGCGGCCCCTCCCTGCGTAGTTGGGATGCCAGGCCAGCAGGCGGCGCTCCAGCAGGCGGGCGATGCCGTCTGACACCACGCCGATGCCGGCGTAGATGACGATGGTCAGCACGATCACGTCGGTCTGCAGGAACTCGCGCGCATCCATAGCCAGCGAGCCGATGCCGACATTGGCGGCGATGGTCTCGGCGATCACCAGCGCCAGCCAGGCCACCGCCAGCGCGTAACGCACGCCGGCGAGGATGGAAGGCAAGGCGCCCGGCAACACGATGCGGCGAATCAGCGTCCAGTTCGACAGGCCGGTCACGCGGCCCAGCTCCAGCAGCTTGGGGTCGACCTGGCGGATGCCCAGCACGGTGTTGATATAGATCGGGAACAGCACGCCCAGCGAGACCAGGAACACCTTGCCGCCCTCGCCCACGCCGAACCACACGATCACCAGCGGCAGCGCCGCCAGGAAAGGCACCGCGCGCACCATCTGCACGCTGCGGTCGAACAGCGCCTCGGCCAGGCGCGAGAAGCCCACCAGCGTACCCAGGGCGAAACCGATGCTGCCGCCGATGGCAAAGCCGGCCGCCGCGCGCAGCAGGCTGGCGCCGAGATCGGAGAGCAGCCGCCCCTGGCCGATCAGGTTCCAGGCGGTGGCCAATACCTTGCTGGGCGCCGGCAGCACCTGCGGCGAGAGCGCGCCGGCGCGGGCCAACGCCTCCCACGCCAGCAGCAGCGCCAGCGGGGCGATCCACGAGATGAGGAAGAGGCTGCGTTCTCCCAACGCGACCCGCGCGCTCGCGGCGGGCTGCGTCGCGGAACGCGGCGAAGAAGATGCCGGCGTCGCCGCCGGCAGGGGAAGTCGGTTGACCGCTTCGGGCATGGATGATCCTTCACAAGTCTTGCGCGCGGCGGGCCGCCGCGGCGAGAAGGAAAATCCTAATCAGCTTTGCCCGATGCGATAACTAATGATTTTGAACTTGCATATCCGGTAAACACATTTGCGGCGCCGGCCCGGGCAAGCGGCCGGCGCCGCCCTTCAACATCAGAAGATCAGAAGGTGTGACGGATGCCCAGCTGCACGCCGGTCTCGCTGGCGCCGGCGTCCGGGCTCAGCGCCTGGCTGGCGGTGTAGCTGGCGCCGGTCATCTTGTAGGCGGCGGTGTTCTGGTTGATCAGACGCGAGGCCACCGCATACAGCCGGGTACGCTTGGACAGGTCGTAGTTCACGATCAGGCTGAACTGCCGCGCGTTGTTGTTGAGGCTGGAGCTGTCCTTGATGTAACCGCCGCCGGCGCCGATGGTGGTGCTGGCGTTGATGCGGTAATCGGCCGACAGGCTGTAGGTGTTGTGGTAGTTGCCCGGCGTGTTGCCGACCACGGCGCCGCTCGGGTCGTACTTGCCGGCCGGATTGGTGAACACGTTGCCGGTGGTGGCAGAGATCACTTCGTTGGTGCGGAAGAAGCCGAGATAGACCTTGCCGCTGCCGTAGTCGTAGTTGCCGCCCAGCATGAACTGCTTGACGCTGTTGGTGTTGGTGGCGTTGTTGGCGTTCAGGTAGGCGCTGCCGACGTACAGCGGCCCCTGCTGGGTCTGGAAGCCGATCTGGTAGACCGCGTTGGAGGCGGTGCTGCCGGAGCGTTCGCCCACCGAGTAATGCAGCTCGAGGTTGGAGTTGGCGAACTTGGGCGAGATGTAGCTGATGTCGTTGTCCACCCGCGCCAGCCAGTTGGCGAAGTTGTTGTAGGCCGAGCCGTAGGTGGCCGCGCCGAAGGCGTCCATGTTGCCGGCGTAGAGGAACATGGGTGAATTCTGGCGGCCCACGCGCACCTCGCCGAAGCCGCCGCCCAGGCCCACCCATGACTGGCGGTCGAAGAAGCGATAGCTGTTCTGCAGGCCGCCGGTGCTGGGATCGAAGCCGGTCTCCAGGTTGAACGTCGCGCGGTAGCCGTTGCCGAGGTCTTCAGTGCCCTTGAAGCCCAGGCGGCTGGTCATCTCGCCGTTGTTGCCCATGGCCCAGAGCGACGTGTTCTTGCCGCCCACGGTGCTCTTCTGGTAGCCGGTGTAGACGTCCAGCACGCCGTAGATGGTGACCGAACTCTGGGCGTAGGCCGCCGGTGCGGCGGCCAGCAGCAGCGCCGCGGGCAGCAGTTTGATCCTGGTAGTGAAATGCATCTGAGCTCCTCCTCAAGGTATGTCGATGTTGTTGTTGCGGGTTGAAAATCTGCCGGCGCGCAGGCATCCCGCTGCCGTTGCGCGCCTGGTGAAACGTGGATGAAAAGCGGCCGTGCGCGAAATCGCAGGCAAGCCGCTCCCCTCGCGCCGGAGGGTGGCTCCGGCGCTGTTGTATTGCGCGCTGTCGCGCGCGACGGATCAGCCCTGGCGTTCGAAGTGCTTCTTCACGATCAGCGCCAGCGGCACGGTGAAGAAGATGTGCGACATGAAGCCGCCGATGATGACGCCCGGGTCGTAGTAGTTGGGATGGTTGTCGGAGGCGATCATGATGGCCACGTGCATCAGGATCCACGCCACTACCGCATAGAACAGTGCAACGAAGGTGGCCTCATAGCCCCTGCGGCGGAAGTGCGGCCAGATCGCGGCGAACAGGATGCCCCACACCAGCGTGAAGAAGAAGTGGATGCCGGTGCCGACGAAGTAGGCGACGATGCCCAGCGACTCCTGCACGTCCCGGCCGAACACCAGCCCGGTGGCGTTGCGCGGGATGCCGGCCAGCGGCATCAGGTGCTGCGCGCCGACCCAGACCAGCGCCTCGTAGATCCAGATGATGACGCCGCCGGTCAGGCCGCCGATGATGCCGGCCCTGATCAGCGCCGAACGGTCCTTCCAGCCGGAAGTGGATGATGCCGCGCCGATGGCGGCCGTGTGTTGTGCGGTCTGCATGGTGTCTGCCTTTCTCCTTAAGTTGGCGATTTGTGCGGACGGTGTTGCCGTCCATTTTTTCTTCTGTTGCGGTATTGCTTTTGTTTGTTATTCGTCGCTGCCGGCTTGTTTGAATTGTCTTGCCGTCGTCTCCTTCCATTCCCTCCGCGGGTCCGTGCTGCGGGCGTGCTCCGTTTCAGTCGATGTATTTCAGCCCCGCCGCCGCCAGCGGGCCGCGCATGTCGTACATGTCCAGCCCCAGCACACCGGCGGCCAGCTTGTCGCGCTTTTCGCCTTCCAGCGCTTCGCGCTTGTGCGCGGCCTGGGCCACGCGCGCGGCGTCCGCCGCCGGCACCGCCACCACGCCGTCGTCGTCGGCCACGATGGCGTCGCCGGGGTTGACCAGCGCGCCGGCGCAGATCACCGGGATGTTGACCGAGCCCAGCGTCGCCTTGATCGTGCCCTTGGCGCTGACGGCGCGGCTCCAGACAGGGAAGCCCATTTCCTTCAGCACCTTCACGTCGCGCACGCCGGCGTCGATGATCAGCGCCTTCGCGCCGCGCGCCATGAAGCTGGTGGCCAGCAGGTCGCCGAAGTAGCCGTCAGTGCATTCGGCGGTGACGGCAGCCACCACGATGTCGCCGGGGCGGATCTGCTCGGCCGCCACGTGCATCATCCAGTTGTCGCCCGGATGCAGCAGCACCGTCACCGCGGTGCCGGACACCACGGCGCCCGGCCAGATCGGCCGCATGTAGGGCTTCATCAGGCCGGTGCGGCCCTGCGCCTCATGCACGGTGGCCGTACCGAACTTGCCCAGCTGCGCGACCGCATCCTCATCGGCGCGCCCGATGTTGCGTTTGACGATGCCCAGCTGGTTGATCAGGGGAGTGCTCATGCTTACAGCCCTTTCGCTTTCAGGGCGGCGTCCAGGCGCGGATACACGCGGCGGGCGTTGCCTTCGTAAATCTGGTGGCGCTCTTCGGGGCTCAGGGCGGCCGCCTCGATGTAGCGCTTGGTGTCGTCGTAGTAGTGCCCGGTCTCCGGATCGATGCCGCGCACCGCGCCGATCATCTCGGAGGCGAACAGCACGTTGTCCACCGGGATCACCTTGGTCAGCAGGTCGATGCCCGGCTGGTGATACACGCAGGTGTCGAAGAAGATGTTGTTGAGCAGGTGATCCTTCAGCAGCGGCTTCTTCATCTCCTGCGCCAGGCCGCGGAAACGTCCCCAGTGGTACGGCACCGCGCCGCCGCCGTG
>NZ_NJGU01000007.1 GCF_002213415.1 Herbaspirillum robiniae
TATACGCAATAGCCCTCGTTACTCAGTAACGAGGGCTTTTTGCTTTGCGCGATCACTTCCAACAAACCTGCCCATACGCCTCGCTGCGCGGTTGGGGGGCCTCGCCGGATTCTCGGCGCTAACTTGAACCTGAAATTCCACGCCGTACGATCAGGTATTAGCCGTTAAGCCCCTTTTTTAGTCGGCGCTTCTTCGAACCTTCCCCCCATTTCTCTTCTGTTCTCCTCGGTTTCTCTTCCGATTCCAAGGAAATTCCGTACCTCACACCGTCGCATCGACGCGCCAGGCACATTCAGCTGCTTAATATTTAAGCGAATCTCATCGTCTCTAGTTCTCTGCTCGCGGCTCTTCTTTTATCCACAGTGAAAAGAGCCCACTTGTGAACAGTTTCTTAGCGCTGGATGCTCAGTATTTAAGCAATTCAATCGCTGCGGTACTCTGCTAAATAGCGTCGTCGGTGACTCAAGGCCAGGGTGTCCCAGTCCACGCCAAAGAAAACTTATCCACTGGACAAAAACAGGCCGGTGGCTCGCCTGTTTTTACACGAAAGTGCGACCTCGTCTGCTCGTATTAGGTATTTGCTCCTGAGAGCGTCGCAGCAATGCTCGGCAATCTAGCCTGATCAACGCCGGCGCTAAAACCCAATGCACGACTCCTCGGCAGCGTTCTTTTATGCACAGCTCGAATTTGCAATTCAATGGGAGTGATTTATGCACAGCCCAACGCCCGCATCTCCTGACGTTGTTTTATGCACAGGCTGCCAGCAGCAGATCGGTGCCAACAGGGCTACCTACCGACCGGTGGCAATAGCGTATTTGCAGTCAGGTGCCTGAATGCGATCCACGGAGAAGCAACGACGGCATAAAGCGAGAAAAGACCAAAGAACAAAAACAAAGAGCCGGCGCAAGCGCCGGCTCTCAGATACATCCTCAGCTTCTATCTTTCTACCTATCTGCCCATCTATCCCGTCGTACATCGATACTTGATTTGCCGATATGTCCGTAGAGTCAGCCACACACCCAACCAACGTCAAATCGAAGATATACACAGCTCAATCTGCTGACGTCCAAACAGAACAAAAATCTTCTTATCCACAGGCTCTCAAAAATCAGAGCACACAAGCCTTCTCATCGACAAGCGGCTGAAGAATACCAACACTGCAACACCCAACCAAACTCAGTAAGCAGACCCCGCGTCAAGCTCCCACCGCTCACGCCCGGCGTCTTTCATCCTGCGCTTCTTCTCCTTCAGCCACTGCTTGAACAACTTGATATTCCCAAGCTGCGCCAGATCGAACTCGATGGCGGAATTGTTGCCGGCCTGCCTGGCGATCTCCTGCCTGAGCAGCGCAAGCGCCGTCTCCGGCGTCAGCCTCTGCAGCGGCCGGATGCCGTAGCCGTTTGCAAACTGCCCTTCCGCCTGGGCCACCTCCTGTTCCAGTTCCTCCAACTGTTCTCTCAGCAGCTTGTTGTAGTGACGAAGGCGATCATCGCCAAGGTCGTTCAGGCCATTGCGATCCAGTTGCTGCAACTCGATCTGCACCTCCAGCAAATGCAGCAGATCCTGTTTGTCATACGCCTGGTTCACCGCCTGCAACATCGCCGTCTTGCGCAGCTTCAACTCCGGATCCTGTTCGCGATCGGGGTGCAGGGCGCTGGCGAGCTTCCTGTAGATCTCGCGCAGGGACTGGTTCAGCTCCGCCTGCAGGGCCTCGCGCCGCTGCAATGAGGCGGCGGGCTTCTTCGCCTTCGCCCGCTCGGCGCGCCGTTCGGCCCGCGCCTCTTTGCGCGCCGCTTCCTGCATCTGTTGATTTGTCCACAGGCGCCTGGCGTGGCGCAACAATTCCCCGGTCGAGCGGAAGTCTTCATCCCGGCCCAAGGACTGTCCAAGCAGCTCCTCCAGCTCGGCCTTCATGGTCGCTACTTCCTCGGCGGCGTCTTCGTCGTAGTCCGATGCGCTGTGCCGATTGAATGCCGTTTTCAGCGCCTCGTCGTCCGACAAATCTCCCCGTTCGCCTGCCAGGGACGCAACCAGCGAAGACACCGTGCGTCGATCCGCGGAAGAGAGCGCCGCATTGTCGAACTGCGCATCAAGCGCCAGGATCAGGCGGCGTGACAGCGCATCCGCGGCCTCGCGCAGCGGCAACAGCTGTCCCGAAAAGGCCTGCTGGAAGTCGGGCACGACGCGTTCCCATGCCAGCAATACTTCACGCCGCTGGCCGATCTGGCCGACCAGCGTGTTGAAGGTTTGCTGCTCCCTGGAGAGTTGCGCATCGGATGAGCCCGATGCGCCGAGCACGATGGTGGAAGTGGGAGAAACGGACATGAGCAGGACTGAAAATGACGATCGGGACACAGTGTAGCAAGGACCACCTGCCACCCGGCGGGCGCCGGTGAAATCCGGCGGCCGGCCCGCCGCCATCAACGCGTCAGGAACCGGGCACAGCGCGGAAAGCCACGGCCGCATCCAGCCCGATGCAATGCACGCCATCGCCATCGAAGCGGTTGCGCAGGCGGATGGAGGCATTCATCGAATCGACGATCTCGCCGCAGATGGTCAGTCCCAGCCCGCCCGACGAAGAACCGCCGGACGAGAACGCCTTGAAGACGTTATCCATCGCATCGGCGGCAATGCCCGGCCCGCTGTCCCATACCAGCAGTTCGGCCTGTCCGTCCGTGCCGCGGATGCGCACGCCCAGCTTGCCGCCTTCGGCCGTATGCCGGATGGCGTTGTGGAGCAGGTTGGAGATCAGCTCGCTCACCATCCACGGATGGCCCATCACGAAGGCCTTCTGCGCATCCAGTTCGAAGTCCAGGTTCTTCTCGGCAATCAGCGGCGACAGATCCACGGCGGTCTCGCGCGCCAGCATGCTCAGGTCGCACACCTCCTGCGCGCCGCGTCCGCGCAGCTGTTCCACCTTGGCCAGCGACAGCAGCTGGTTGGCCAGATTGGTGGCGCGCTCCACGGTGTCGGACATCTCGCCCAGGATCACCTGCGGCGGCGCATCTCCGCGCAGTCCGGATTGCAATTGCGTCTTCAGCACCGCCAGCGGCGTGCGCAGCTGGTGAGAGGCATTGGCCACGAAGCGCTGCTGGTGATCGAGCAATCTCCGCAAGCGCGACATCAGCTGGTTGAGCGCATTGATGAAGGGTTGCAATTCCCTGGGCGCCATCGGTGGCGCGACCGGCGAGAGATCGTCGGCGGGACGTTCGTCCAGCTGGCGCCGCAAGGCATCGACCGGCTGCAGCGCGCGCGAGACTACGTACAAGGTCACCGACACGATCACCACCAGCAAGGCCGCCTGCCGGATCAATGTTTCCCAGAAGATCTTGCGCGCCAGCGCGCTGCGGTTTTCCATCGTCTCGGCCACCTGCACCAGCGCCGCGCCGTGCGGGCCGTTGGTCACCACCGGCTGGAACAGCGCCGCCACCCGCACCGGCACGCCGTTGTAGGTGTCTTCATAGATGTGCGCCAGCGACGGATAGATCGCCTCCTTGTCGGCCTTGCCGCGGTAGGCGGGCAAGTCCTCGTCGCCGTCGAAGAACGCGCCGTCGAGATCGTTGATGCGGTAGATCATGCGGCTGGAATAATCCGCCTCGTAGATTTCCAGCGCTGCATACGGCAGCGAAGCCTTGAGCTCGCCGTTCTCGATGCGCAACAGGTCGCCGATGGAATGCACCGACGCGATCAGCATGCGGTCGTAGGCGGTGTTCACCGACTCCAGCGTGTTGCGGTACAAGGAAAAGGAATCGATGACGATGAACAGCGCGATCGGCGAGATGATCCACGCCAGCAGATAGGTGCGCACCGAGCGCCGGCGCGAAAACGGATGCGCCATCGCTCAGCCTTCGCCGCCGCCCTGGCGGGCGCGCAGCAGATATCCCAGGCCGCGCAGGGTCATGATCTCGGCGCCGGTGTCCATCAGCTTCTTGCGCACCCGGTGCACCACCACCTCGATGGCCTCGATCTGGGTGTTGTCTTCCATCGGGAACACCAGCCGGAACAGCCGCTCCTTGGTCACCGCGTGGCCGGGCTTGGCGATCAGCGCCTTGAGCAGCGTATGTTCGCGCGGGGTGAGCTCCAGCGCGGCGTCGTCGCAATAGAAGGCGCCCGAGCCGCGGTCGAAGCGCAGCCGGCCGCAGCGCTGCGTGCCGTCGTCGGCATTGGTCCGGCGTCGCAGCAGCGCGCGGATGCGCGCGTCCAGCTCGTCCAGGTCGAACGGCTTGGCCAGGTAATCGTCGGCGCCGGCGTTCAGGCCGACCACGCGGTCGCCCACCGCGCCGCGCGCGGTCAGCACGATCACCGGGGTATCGATCTCCTGCGAGCGGATGCGCTGCAGCAGGTGCAGGCCATCCAGGCCCGGAATGTTCAGGTCCAGCACCACCAGGTCGCCGATGCCATCCTTGATGTGCGACAGCGCGCTGATGCCGTCGGCGCAATGCGTGACCTGGAAGCCGCGGCGTTCCAGTGCCCTCAGCAAGGCGCGCGACATGTCGATGTCGTCCTCTACCAGCAGGATATGCATGTTCTCCGGTGTCGTTATCGTTGCCAAGCCGCCTTTATACCGCCAAACCGCGCGCCGCGCGAGCCCCGGAAACGTCCGTCACTTGGACACCACGGCCGCGCTTGAAAGCAGATTGAAAGCCGCCGGAAAGGCGGCTGCAAGGAAACTGTCGCTTTCGCCCCCCGCGCGGTGGCAAAAGCCCCGGCGCTCGCCTACACTCCCGCCAATCCTCCGGCACGCCAGCCTTGCTGCGGTCGGATCATGATTACAAACCATCTCCAGGAGACAGCATGACCCAGCGTCTGATCAAGACCCTGCTCGCCCTGGCGCTCGCCATTCCGGCGATCGCCTTCGCGCAGGACACCTGCCCCAACCGCGGCGACCTCGACCAGCAGTATTGCGACGCCAACAACGACCTGACGGCCGACACCCCGACCGATCCCAAGAAGCTGAAGACCCCCAACACCCTGGTGTTCACCTTCACCCCGGTGGAAGACCCGGCGGTCTACGACAAGATCTTCAAGCCCTTCACCGACTACCTGTCGCAATGCACCGCCAAGAAGGTGGTGTTCTTCCAGGTGCAGTCCAACGCCGCTGAAATCGAAGCCATGCGCTCCGGCCGCCTGCACGTCGGCGGCTTCTCTCCCGGCCCGACCAACTTCGCCGTGAACATCGCCGGCGCCGTGCCCTTCGCCGTCATCGGCGACGCCAAGGGTTACCAGGGTTACACGCTGAACGTGATCGTGCGCAAGGACAGCCCCATCCAGAAGATGACCGACTTGAAGGGCAAGAAGGTCGCCCACACCGCGCCCTCGTCGAACTCCGGCCACATGGCGCCGATGGCCCTGTTCCCCAAGCTGGGCGTGACTCCGGACAAGGACTACAAGGTCATCTTCTCCGGCAAGCATGACCAGTCCATCCTGGGCGTGAACTCGGGCGACTACGACGCCGCCGCGATCGCCTCCGACGTGTTCGACCGCATGGTCGAGCGCGGCGTGATCAAGGCCGAGAACTTCCGCGTGATCTGGCGCAGCGAGAAATTCCCGACCCAGGACTTCGCCTATGCGCACGACCTGGAGCCCAAGTTCCGCGACAAGATGCTGCAATGCTTCTACGACTACCGCTTCACCGATGAGCTGAAGAAGGCCTTCGCCGGCGCCGACCGCTTCTACCCGATCAACTACAAGAAGGACTTCGAGATGGTGCGCTTCGTCGCCCACTCCGCCGGCGAGTCCTTCAACCGCGCCGCCTACGACAAGCAGAACGCCGGCAAGAAGTAAGCCGCCGCCTTTGCGTCCCCCGCCCGCGCCCGCCACGGCGCGGGCTCCACAGCAAACGCAACACACCGATTGACGCAACACCGGCCCGGGAGCGATCCCGGGCCGCGGCCGACTGCATCCCGCAGCCGCGTCGCGAACACAGATAGAAAGCTCCGCCCATGTCACACGCCATCGAAATCCAGGGCCTGGTCAAGGAATACAAGCCCGGCCACCCCATCCTCAAAGGCATCGACCTGAAGATCGGCGACGCCGGCCTGGTCGCCATCATCGGCCCCTCGGGCACCGGCAAGTCGACCCTGATCCGCTGCATCAACCGCCTGGTCGATCCCAGCCGCGGCGCCATCTGGTTCGAGAGCGAAGGCCGTCGTGTGAACCTGGCCGAGCTGCGCGGCCGCGCCCTGCGCGAAAGCCGCCGTCACATCGGCATGGTGTTCCAGGAGTACAACCTGGTGGAACGCCTGTCGGTGATGGAAAACCTGCTGTGCGGCCGCCTGGGCTACGTCAACGCCTGGACCGCATGGCGCCGCAACTTCGCCAAGGAAGACATCGCCCACGCTTTCGAACTGCTGGAGACGGTGGGCCTGGGCAACTTCGCCAACCAGCGCGCCGACGCGCTGTCGGGCGGCCAGCGCCAGCGCGTTGGCATCGCGCGCGCGCTGATGCAACGTCCGCGCCTGCTGCTGGCCGATGAACCGACTTCCTCGCTGGACCCGAAGACTTCCTTCGAGATCATCTCGCTGCTCAAGGAACAGGGCCGCGCGCAGAAGATCCCCGTGATCGTCAACATCCACGACGTCGAACTGGCCAAGCGCTACGCCGACCGCATCATCGGCATGTCCGGCGGCCACGTGGTGTATGACGGCAATGCCGAAAACCTGTCCGACGATTTCTTGAAGCAGATCTACGGCGGCGAGGACTGGCTGGCATGAACGCGACCACCAACACCCCTCGCGTGAGCCTGGCGTTCAAACCGCAGCTGGCCACCCGCCTCGCGATCTGGCTGATCCTGCTGTACGCGGTCTACGCCGCCACCCAGCTGGGCTTCTCGTGGGAGCGCTTCTCCTCCGGCCTGGGCAACGGCGCCCGGTTCCTCGGCCGCATGTTCCCGCCTGACGTCAGCAAGGGCGACATCCTGTGGGACGGCATCAAGGAAACCCTGCAGATCGCCGTGCTGGCCTCGCTGTTCGGCATCCTGTTCTCGCTGCCCATCGGCTTGATGGGCGCGCGCAACCTGATGCCGGCCTGGATCTCCTGGCCCGCGCGCGCGCTGGTCTCGGTGTGCCGCTCGCTGCACCCGGTGATCGTCGCCATCCTGTTCGTCAAGGCGGTCGGCTTCGGCGCCCTGGCCGGCGTGCTGGCGCTGATCGTCGCCTCGATCGGCTTCATCGGCAAGCTGTTTGCCGAAGCCATCGAAGAGATCTCGATCAAGCAGGTCGAAGCCATCCGCGCCACCGGCGCCTCGTTCATGAACGTGATCCTGTTCGGCGTGTTGCCGCAGGTGCTGTCGCGCTTCGTCGGCTTCTCCACCTACCAGCTCGACTCCAACCTGCGCAACTCGACCATGGTCGGCATCGTCGGCGCCGGCGGCGTGGGCGGCGTGCTGTTCTCCGCCTTCCAGCGCTTCGACTACGACTTCGTGTTCACCATCCTGGTCACCATCATCACCATCATCGTCGTCGGCGAACTGCTGGCGAACTCGGTCAAGAAGGTCTTCAATGTCTGATACCGCACTCCGCAACCCGCAGGCCATGGGCAATCCGGCCGAGCGCGAATGGCAGCGCCACACGCCGCTGCAGCGCGTGCTGCGCTTCACCGTCTGGCTGGTCATCGCGCTGGCGGTGGTGCAGTCGCTGCGCTACATCGAGATCATCCCCGAGTTCCTCTACGACGCGCCGGAACAGATGAGCGACATGCTCGGCCGCATGTGGCCGATCGATTGGGCCTACTTCGGCAGCGATGTGAAGGCCGGCCTGATCGAAACCCTGCACATCGCCACCCTGGGCACGCTGCTGTCCATCGTGCTGGCGATCCCGTTCGGCCTCTTGGTGGCGCCCAACCTGACGCGCCATCGCGGCCTGAACCTGTTCGCCCGCATCGTGCTGGTGGCCAGCCGCTCGGTGAACTCGCTGGTGTGGGCGCTGTTGTTCCTGGCCATCTTCGGACCCGGCCCGCTGGCCGGCACGCTGGCCATCGCCTTCCGCTCCATCGGTTTCGTCGGCAAGATGGCCGGCGAAACCATCGAGCAGATGCCGCGCGGCCCGATCGAGGCGCTGCAAGCCTCGGGCGCGAGCAAGTTCTCCGAGATCTGGTACGGCTACTGGCCGCAGTTGAAGCCCGCCTTCATGTCCATCGTGCTGCTGCGCTGGGACATCAACGTGCGCGAATCGGCGGTGCTGGGCATCGTCGGCGCCGGCGGCGTGGGCATGGTGCTCGACACCGCGCTGAACCTGTTCCAGTGGCCGCGCGTGGCCACCGTGCTGGTCTCCATCTTCGCCATCGTGATCGTCACCGAGGTGGTGGTGACGCAGATCCGCAAGCGCGTCCTGTAAAGGGCATACGGCATGCAAGCACATAGCAAGCAATCGGTGTCCTTCCCGCTGGAATGCGACGTCCTGGTGGTCGGCGGCGGCATCAACGGCGCCGGCATCGCGCGCGACGCGGCCGGCCGCGGCCTGTCGGTGGTGCTGTGCGAACAGCACGACCTGGCCGCGCACACCTCGTCATCCTCGTCCAAGCTGATCCACGGCGGCCTGCGCTACCTCGAGCACTACGAGTTCGGCCTGGTGCGCAAGGCGCTGATCGAGCGCGAGGTGCTGCTGCGCAGCGCGCCGCACATCATGTGGCCGCTGCGCTTCGTCATGCCGCACGACCGTGGACAGCGCCCGGCCTGGCTGATCCGCCTGGGCATGTTCCTGTACGACCACCTGGCGCGGCGCGAGCTGTTGCCCGGTTCGCGCGGCCTGGACTTGCGCCGCCATCCCTCGGGCGCGCCGCTCAAGGCCGATTTCACGCGCGGCTTCGTCTACTCCGACGGCTGGGTCGACGACGCCCGCCTGGTGGTGTTGAACGCGATGGATGCCGCCGAGAAGGGCGCGCAGATCCACACCCGCACCCGCTGCGAGTCGCTCGGCCGCCAGGGCGATCGCTGGAACGCCACCTTGCGTCGCCAGGACGGTTACGCGCTGCAGGTGCGCGCGCGCTGCGTGGTCAACGCCGCCGGCCCGTGGGTGGCGCAGTTCCTGGGCGAGTCGGCCCATGTGCGTTCCAGCAAATCGGTGCGCCTGGTCAAGGGCAGCCACATCGTGGTGAAGAAGTTGTTCGATCACGACCACGCCTACATCTTCCAGAACGCCGACGGCCGCATCGTGTTCGCCATTCCCTATGAGCGCGACTTCACGCTGATCGGCACCACCGACGTCGAATACAAGGGCGCCACCGACAGCGTCGCCATCTCGCAGGACGAGATCGATTATCTCTGCACGCTCTGCAACCGCTATTTCAGCAAGCCCATCGCACCGGCCGACGTGGTGTGGTCGTACGCCGGCGTGCGTCCGCTGCTGGAAGACGCGGCCGCCGACGCCTCGGCCGTCACGCGCGACTACCAGCTCGACCTCAACACCGAGGGCGCGCCGCTGCTGTCGGTGTTCGGCGGCAAGATCACCACCTTCCGCAAGCTGGCCGAAGAGGCGGTGGACCTGATCGCGCCGGCGCTGGGCAACAGCCGCGGCGCGTGGACGGCCAACGCCTGCATGCCCGGCGGCGACCTGTTCGCACCGACGCCGCAGAACCGCTCGGTGCGGGAATTCGACAGCTTCGTGCATGGACTGCAGCAGCAATACGCCTGGCTCGCGCCGCAACTCTTGCATCGCTACGCGCGCGCCTACGGCAGCCGCGCGCATGCGCTGCTGAAAGGAAAGAACAACGTGGAAGACATGGGAGAGGAAATCCTCGCCGGGCTGTACGCCTCCGAGGTGGACTACCTGTTGCGCCATGAGTGGGCAACCTGCGCCGCCGACATCCTGTGGCGCCGCTCCAAGCTCGGCCTGCATTTCCCCAAGGGCAGCGAGGCCGTGCTGGATGCATGGCTGGCCGCGCGCGGCGGCCAGCGCTCAGACCAGCCCGAGCTTCAGGCGGCCAGCAGGTAAGTGCCCACGGCGGCGATGCCCACGCCGCCGATGCGCACCACGCGGTCGGCCATCTTCTGGCCGGCCACCATGCCCACGATCAGGCCGGTCGCATGCAGGATGGCGGTGGCCAGGATAAAGCCGGCGCCGTACAGCGCGGCCGAGGAGCCGTGCGGCAGTTCCGCGCCGTGCGCGTAGCCGTGGAACAGCGCAAACAGCGACACCACCGACGCGCTGGCCCACAGCGGCATGCGCACCGCGAAGGCGATCAGCAGGCCCATCACCGCCACCGAGGCGGCAATGCCGGTCTCAACGGCCGGCACGCTCAGGCCGCCGATGGCCATCAACGCACCCACCACCATCATCAGCGGGAACGCCAGCGGCAGCACCCACAGGGCGCGCTGCTTGTTCTGCGCCGCCCACAGGCCCACGGCCAGCATCGCCAGCAGGTGATCGATGCCCGAGAACGGATGCGCGAAGCCGCTCATGAAGCTGGCCGAAGCGTCCATGTGCGAGCCGGGATGGCCGGGGTGGGCGAAAGCCGAACCGGCGGCCAGCGCCGCCACGGCCAGCACGCCGATGCGTGCGCGGGTCTTGGTGGAAATTGCGAACATGTTTTTCTCCTTTGGAAATCTGGGAATGTCGGTGGGTGGCGTCCGCTGCAACGGCGCGCCGCTCAATGCTTCGGTTTTTCGTCCAGCAGGCCCTGCTTGCGGATGTACTCGATCACCTTCTCCACACCGTCGCCGCTGCGCAGGTTGGTGAAGACGAAAGGACGGTCGCCGCGCATGCGCTTGGCATCGGCCGCCATGATATCCAGATTTGCGCCGACGTAGGGCGCCAGATCGGTCTTGTTGATGATCAGCAGGTCCGAGCGGGTGATGCCGGGGCCGCCCTTGCGCGGGATCTTCTCGCCGCCGGCCACGTCGATCACGTAGATGGTCAGGTCCGACAGCTCCGGGCTGAAGGTCGCCGCCAGGTTGTCGCCGCCGGACTCCACCAGGATCAGGTCGAGGTCGGGGAAGTCGGCGCTCATGCGCGCGATCGCCTCCAGGTTGATCGAGGCATCTTCGCGGATCGCCGTGTGCGGGCAGCCGCCGGTCTCCACGCCCATCAGGCGCTCGGCCGGCAGCGCGTCGGCGCGCAGCAGGATCTCCATGTCTTCCTTGGTGTAGATGTCGTTGGTGATGACGGCCATGTCGTAATGGTCGCGCATCTTCTTGCACAACATTTCGCACAGCGCCGTCTTGCCGGAGCCGACCGGGCCGCCGATGCCTACGCGCAGCGGATTGGGGTTTGCATTGCTCATGTTCTGTCTCTCGATGTCAGTTAAGTTTGGTTCCAGGTTCTCGTCAGTCTGCGGGACGGCGGGCGGGCTCAGGAGCGATAGATGCGGCTGTACTGCACCTCATGCTGCATCGACAGCAGCGACAGCCCGGGCGACCAGTTCGACAGCTCGTCGTCCGGTAGCGCCAGCGCGGTGGCCGCCGCGCGTTCCAGCTCGGGGCGCAGCGACAGCAGCATGCGCTGGCCGGCGACCTGGCCCAGCGGCACCGTCTTCACGCACGCCAGCACCTGGTTCTCGGCCCAGGAAAACATCATGCCCAGCACCGCCTCGTCGCGCGGCACCTGCAGCGCCACCGTGGCGAAGGCCAGCGCGGTGGGCAGCGGCACTTCCGGCTGCGCCTGCAGGATCGCCAGCAGCGCGTCGTCGGCCAGCTTCAGGTCGGCGGCAAGCCGGCCCAGCGAGTAACCCATCTGGATGGTCTCGGCGCGAAACTCCGAGGTGTCGCGCGCGGCCACGAAGCGCTCGGTCCACAGCGCCACCGCGGCGGCGTCGCGCCCGGTGAACGCGTCCACCAGGCGCGCGAAGATCGGCGCCTCGAAGCGCGCCACCACTTCATGCAGGGCGTTGGCGATCCACGCGCGCGCGGCCGCTTCGCTGGCCACGCTGCCGTTCTCGATGGCGGCCTCCAGGCCCTGCGAATAGCTGTACGCGCCGATCGGCAGCGACGGGCTGGACAGCTGCAGCAGGTGGAGCAGGGCGGCGGCTTGCATGCGCTTACGACTCCTTCGGATCGCTGGGGCGATGGATCTTCTGGCGCAGCGGGATCGGCGCCAGCGGATTGTGATGGTGGTCGTCGCCGTGATGGTGATGACCGCCGCCGTAGGCGCCGGCTTCCGGCTCGAAGGCGGCCTGTTCTTCGGACACGCGCGCACCCAGGCCTTCCAGCATTTCCTTGAGCACCGGGTCCTTGCGGATACGCAGGAAGCCGGCGCCGCCGGCATGGCCGATGTGCGCCTGCGTGTGGCGGTTGCCCAGGTGGAAGGCGCAGCGCAGCAGCAGGTGCGCATCGGCGGCGTCGACCCGGTAGGTGGCTTCGGCGGCGGCGGTGATCTTCACCACGCGGCCGTCGTCGCCGCGCAGCAGGTCGCCGTCGCGCAGCACCGTGCCGCGCAGCGTGAACACCGCCACGTCTTCGCCCGACGTCAGGGTGGCGCGCAGGCGGCTCTTCTCGCGCTGGTCATACGGCAGCACGAGTTCGCCGTCGATCTTGTCGGCCTGTTCGACCTTGGTGTTGAGTGTGAGCATGTGTCTTCGTGGATGAATCAGAACAGGAAATAGCGTTGCGCCAGCGGCAGCGACTTGGCCGGTTCGCACACCAGCAGTTCGCCGTCGGCGCGCACTTCATAGGTTTCGGAATCGACTTCCATCTTCGGCGTGGCGCCGTTGTGGATCATGTCGCGCTTTCTCAGGTTGCGCATGTTCTTCACCGCCACCACCGGCTTGTTGAGCTTGAGCTGCTCGCCGATGCCGGCGTCGAAGGCGGCCTGCGAGACGAAGGTCATCGAGGTCTTCAGCCCGCCGCCGTAGGCGCCGAACATCATGCGGTAGTGCACCGGCTGCGGCGTCGGGATGGAGGCGTTGGGGTCGCCCATCTGCGCTGCGGCGATCATGCCGCTCTTGAGGATCATCGACGGCTTGGCGCCGAAGAAGGCCGGCTTCCACAGCACGATGTCGGCGATCTTGCCGATCTCCAGCGAACCCACCACGTGCGAGATGCCGTGGGTGATGGCCGGGTTGATGGTGTACTTGGCGATGTAGCGCTTGATGCGGAAGTTGTCGTTGCGCGAGGAGTCTTCTTTCAGCGAGCCGCGCTGCACCTTCATCTTGTGCGCGGTCTGCCAGGTGCGCATGATCACCTCGCCCACGCGGCCCATGGCCTGCGAGTCGGACGACATCATCGAGATCGCGCCGATGTCGTGCAGGATGTCTTCGGCGGCGATCGTCTCGCGGCGGATGCGCGATTCGGCGAAGGCGATGTCTTCGGCGATCGCCGGGTCCAGGTGGTGGCACACCATCAGCATGTCGAGGTGTTCGTCCAGCGTGTTGACGGTGAACGGGCGCGTCGGGTTGGTGGAGGAGGGCAGCACATTGCCTTCGCCCACCGCCGCGATGATGTCGGGCGCGTGGCCGCCGCCGGCGCCTTCGGTGTGGAAGGTGTGGATGGTGCGGTCCTTGAACGCGGCCAGCGTGTGTTCCAGGAAGCCGCCTTCGTTCAGGGTGTCGGTGTGGATCGCCACCTGGATGTCCATGCGGTCGGCCACCGTCAGGCAGTTGTCGATGGCGGCCGGGGTCGAGCCCCAGTCCTCGTGCAGCTTCAGGCCGATGGCGCCGGCGCGGATCTGCTCTTCCAGCGGCAGCGGCAGGCTGACGTTGCCCTTGCCGAGGAAGCCCAGGTTCATCGGGAAGGCGTCGGCCGCGGCCAGCATCGAATGGATGTGCCACGGACCCGGCGTGCAGGTGGTGGCCGCGGTGCCGACCGCAGGACCCGTGCCGCCGCCGATCATGGTGGTCACGCCGCTCATCAGCGCCTCCTCGATCTGCTGCGGGCAGATGAAGTGGATGTGGCTGTCGATGCCGCCGGCGGTGACGATCATGCCTTCGCCGGCGATGATCTCGGTGCCGCCGCCAATGGCCATGGTCACGCCCGGCTGGATGTCGGGATTGCCGGCCTTGCCGATGCCGGCGATCTTGCCGCTCTTGATGCCGATGTCGGCCTTGACGATGCCCCAGTGGTCGATGATCAGCGCGTTGGTGATCACGGTATCCATGACGTCGGCATGCGCGCGCTGCGACTGGCCCATGCCGTCGCGGATCACTTTGCCGCCGCCGAATTTCACTTCCTCGCCGTAGATCGTGTAGTCCTTCTCGACTTCGATGAAGAGCTCGGTATCGGCCAGTCGAACGCGGTCGCCGGTGGTGGGGCCGAACATCTCGGCATAGGCCGAACGGGAAATCTTGCTCATCTCACTGGCCCTTTCCGCTCAGTTTGTCCTGCGCTTTCAGCTTGCCCATCACCAGCGCGTTGAAGCCGTAGACGCGACGGTCCCCGGCCAGCGCCACCAGCTCCACCGTGCGCTCCTGGCCCGGCTCGAAACGCACCGCGGTGCCGGCGGCGATGTTCAGGCGCATGCCGTAGGCGGCCTGGCGTTCGAATTTCAGGGCCGGGTTGGTTTCATAGAAATGAAAGTGCGAACCGACCTGGATCGGGCGGTCGCCGCTGTTGGCGACCGTGACGGTGGCGGTGGCGCGGCCGACATTGAGTTCGATGTCGCCGGGTTCGACCAGCATCTCTCCTGGGATCATGGCGTGCTCCTGTATCTGGACTTCAGGGAATCGGATGGTGGACGGTGACCAGCTTGCTGCCGTCCGGGAAGGTGGCTTCGACCTGGATGTCGGGGATCATCTCCGGCACGCCTTCCATGACGTCGGCGCGGGTGAGGATGGTGGTGCCCTTGGACATCAGCTCGGCCACGGTCTTGCCGTCGCGCGCCCCTTCCATGATGGCGGCGGTGATCAGCGCCACCGCCTCCGGATAGTTGAGCTTCAGGCCGCGCGCGCGGCGGCGCTCGGCCAGCAGCGCGGCGGTGAAGATCAGCAGCTTGTCTTTTTCCCTCGGTGTCAGTTCCATGTTGGCTCCTGGCCGGCGTGCGGCCTTCAGGTTCTACGGATGTCGTGCAGTCGTTTGTGTCGGTTCAGGCAGCTCAGGTATTCCAGATGCGCGGGATCGCTGCCGTTCGTTTCGCCGCCGCCGGGCGCAGCACGCCCCAGGCGGTGTGCAGCCAGTGCCGCGCCGCCAGGCTGGAGTGGCCCATGTAGCGCGCCACCAGCACTTGCTTCATCAGCGTGGCGCCGCTGCGGCCTTCCAGGCCCAGCGCGCCGACGGCGTCGCGCAGCGTGCCCAGCAGCGCATTGTCCAGGCCGTCGCCCACGGCGATCAGCGTGCCGCATACGGTCTGGCCGTCCAGCGCCAGCGGGCTGTGCATGGCGGCGGCTTGCAGCCGGCCCTGCTCGAACCAGACCAGCTTGCCGCCGCGGCGGATCGAGGTGCGTTGCGCCACCGCGCCGCTGTTGAAGCGCTCGCCCGAGGCGGTGCGGCCGAAGCACAGGATTTCGGCGCCGATATAGGCGGCGTCGGCGGCCAGTTCGACCTCGTGCTCCATGCGCACGTCGGCGGCGTCGAAGAAGATGGTTTCCTGCGGCAGCCATTCCAGCGTGGCGCCGGCCTCGGCGCGCAAGCTCACGGACTGGCGCGAGTGGCCGCCGTTGGCGCGGTACCACTTGCCGGCGCCCGGCGTGGTCAGCAGCGCGTGCGCGCCGGCGCCGACCTCGGCCGTGATGGCCAGCTGGTCGCCGCCGACGATGCCGCCGGGCGGGTGCACGATGATGGCGTGGCAGACCGACGGATGTTCGGGATAGAGCGGTTTTTGCACCCGCAGCGGGCCGAAATGCTGGCGCCGCACCAGGCGCGTGGTGCCGGCGTCGTCGGCGAATCCCAGCGCCAGCCGGGCATGGTCCGGCGCGTGCCGCTGCTCGGCGCGCGGCGCGGCGGCCGGGGCGCTGGCGGGATCGGAATGGCCGGTGATTCTTTTCATACCTTGTTCTTGTCTCGTTGGAATGGCTCGCCTGCGGATGGCCTCGCGCATCGGCTGCCGTGCCTGTCGCCGATCCAGCGACTTTATAGCAGACCCGCCGCAAAAGCGCATGCTCTGCGGCGAGCGGCCGTTGAAAGTCCGTCAACAGGGCGCGCCTGGCCCGGGGGGGAGCGAGCTGCGGCGCCGGCTCAGACCGCCAGGTGCTTCTTGACGTCGTCGCCGTCCATCTGGTCCTGGGTGCCGGCGGCCACCACCTCGCCGCGCGACATGACCACGAAGGTGTCGGCCAGCTCGCGCGCGAAGTCGAAGTACTGCTCGCACAGCAGGATGCCGATGTCGCCGCGCTGGCGCAGCAGGCTGATGACGCGGCCGATGTCCTTGATGATGGATGGCTGGATGCCTTCGGTCGGTTCGTCCAGGATGATCAGCTTGGGCTCGGCCAGCAACGCGCGCGCGATCGCCAGCTGCTGCTGCTGGCCGCCAGAGAGGTCGCCGCCGCGACGATGCAGCATTTCCTTCAGGACCGGGAACAGCTCGTAGACCTCGCCCTTGATGCTCGACGCCTTGCGGCCCGACATGGTGGCCATGCCCATGAGCATGTTCTCTTCCACCGTCAGGCGCGCGAAGATCTCGCGGCCCTGCGGCACGTAGGCGATGCCCAGCCTGGCGCGCTGGTGCGGCTTGAGCTTGGTGATGTCGTGGCCTTCGAACATGACGTTGCCCTTGGCCACCGGCAGCACGCCCATCAGGCACTTCAGCAGCGTGGTCTTGCCCACGCCGTTGCGGCCCAGGAGCGACAGGCACTTGCCCTTCTGGACATCGAGCGACACGCCGCGCAGCGTGTGCGCGGCGCCGTAGTACTGGTTCAGTTGGTTGACTTGCAGCATGGTGTTATCGCCCCAGGTAGACTTCGATCACGCGCTCGTTGGATTGCACTTGCTGCATGTTGCCTTCGGCCAGCACCGAGCCTTCGTGCAGCACCGTGACCTTGCCGCCTTGCGCGATCTCCTCGACGAAACCCATGTCGTGCTCCACCACCATGATCGAATGCTTGCCGCGCAGCTCGTTCAACAGCTCGGCGGTGCGCGCGGTCTCGGCGTCGGACATGCCGGCCACCGGTTCGTCCAGCAGCAGCAGCTGCGGCTCCTGCATCAGCAGCATGCCGATCTCCAGCCATTGCTTCTGGCCGTGCGAGAGCAGGCCGGCCATGCGGTTTTCCTGGCCGTGGAGGCGGATCAGTTTGAGGATCTCCTCGATCTTGCCGATCTGCTCCGACGACAGGCGCGCAAACAGCGTGGTCTTGACGCGCTTGTCCATCTTCATCGCCAGTTCCAGGTTCTCGAACACGGTGTGCTGCTCGAACACGGTCGGGCGCTGGAACTTGCGGCCGATGCCGGCGTGCGCGATCTCGTACTCGGTCATCTTGGTCAGGTCGATGGTCTGGCCGAAGAAGGCGGTGCCGGCGGTCGGTCGCGTCTTGCCGGTGATCACGTCCATCATGGTGGTCTTGCCGGCGCCGTTGGGGCCGATGATGCAGCGCAGCTCGCCCACCGAGATGTCCAGGTTCAGGTTGTTGATGGCCTTGAAGCCGTCGAACGAGACCGTGATGTTTTCCAGGTAGAGAATGGCGCCGTGCGTGGTGTCCACGCCTTCGGGCTTGATGCGCTCGTAGGATGCGCCGTGGTCGGCGTGCGGCGTGTCGACGTTGCCGCCCAGTCCGCCGATGCCCACCGGCGCCCTGCCGGTTTCCATGTCGCTCATGCCGCCTCCTTGGATGCCGTTTCGCCCGCTGCGGGAGCGGCATCGCGTTTCTTCAGTTTGTGGACCAGCCCCAGGATGCCCTGCGGCATGAACAGCGTGACCAGGATGAAGATCAGGCCCAGCGCGTACAGCCAGAGATCGGGGAAGGCCGCGGTGAACCAGCTCTTGAGGCCATTGACGGTGAAGGCGCCGATGATCGGTCCCAGCAGGGTGCCGCGACCGCCGACCGCCGCCCAGATCACCATCTCGATGGAGTTGCCCGGCGACATCTCGGACGGATTGATGATGCCCACCTGCGGCACGTAGAGGGCGCCGGCGATGCCGCAGATCACGGCCGACAGCGTCCACACGAAGAGCTTGAACCACAGCGGGTTGTAGCCGATGAACATCAGGCGCGACTCGGAGTCGCGCACGCCCTGCAGCACGCGGCCGAGCTTGGAGGTGACGATCATGCGGCACACGAACAGCGCGCCGAACAGCAGCGCCAGCGTCACCAGGTAGAGCGCCGCCTTGGTGCCGGGCGCGGTGATGTTGAAGCCGAGGATGCGCTTGAAGTCGGTGAAGCCGTTGTTGCCGCCGAAGCCGGTGTCGTTGCGGAAGAACAGCAGCATGAACGCGAAGGTCATCGCCTGCGTGATGATGGAGAAGTACACCCCCTTGATGCGCGAGCGGAACGCGAAGTAGCCGAACACGAAGGCCAGCGCCCCCGGCACCAGCACCACCAGCAGCATGGCGAACCAGAAGTGCTCGGTCATCCACCAGTACCACGGATAGGCCTTCCAGTTCAGGAACACCATGAAGTCCGGCAGGTCGCTCTGGTACACGCCGTCGCGGCCGATGGCGCGCATCAGGTACATGCCGTGCGCATAGCCGCCCAGCGCGAAGAACACGCCGTGGCCCAGCGACAGGATGCCGGTATAGCCCCACACCAGGTCCAGCGCCAGCGCCGCCATGGCGTAGCACATGAACTTGCCCACCAGCGCGACGGTATAGCTGGAGATATGCAGCGCGCTGCCCTCCGGGAAGACCAGGTTGCAGATCGGCAGCAGCGCCAGCAACACCGTGCAGACCACGATGCCGGTCCAGGCCGGTTTGGAAAACAGCGAGGGTCGCATGATCATGGTGTTCATTCCACGCTCCTTCCCTTGAGTGCGAAGAGGCCTTGCGGACGCTTCTGGATGAAGACGATGATGAACACCAGGATGGCGATCTTGGCCAGCACCGCGCCGGCCATCGGCTCCAGGAACTTGTTGACTTCGCCCAGGCCGAAGGCGGCGATCACGGTGCCCGCCAGCTGGCCTACGCCGCCCAGCACCACCACCATGAAGGAGTCGACGATGTAGCCCTGGCCGAGGTCGGGGCCGACGTTGCCCAGCTGCGAGAGCGCCACGCCGCCAAGGCCTGCGATGCCGCAGCCCAGACCAAAGGTCATCATGTCGATCTTGCCGGTGGACACGCCCACGCAGTCGGCCATGCGGCGGTTCTGGGTGACGGCGCGCACGAACAGGCCCAGGCGGGTCTTGTTCAGGATCAGCCACACCGCGAACACCACGAACAGCGCGAAGAACACGATCACGATGCGGTTGTAGGAGAGCACCAGCGAGCCCAGCACGGTCACGCCGCCCGACATCCAGCTGGGGTTGGCCACTTCGACGTTCTGTGCGCCGAAGATGGAGCGCACGCATTGCATCAGCATCAGGCTGATGCCCCAGGTGCACAGTAGCGTCTCCAGCGGCCGGCCATAGAGCCAGCGGATCACCAGGCGCTCCAGCGCGATGCCCACGGCGGCGGCGACGATGAAGGCGGCCGGCAGCGCGACGACGAGGTAGGCGTCGATTGCGCCCGGGAAGAACTTGCGGAACACCAGCTGGCAGACGTAGGTGGTGTAGGCGCCGATCATCAGCAGCTCGCCGTGCGCCATGTTGATGATGCCCATCAGGCCGAAGGTGATGGCCAGGCCCAGCGCCGCCAGCAGCAGCACGCTGCCCAGCGAGACACCGTAGAACAGCTTGCCGGCGAAGTCGACGATGGACAGGTGGCGCTCCAGCGCCGACAGCGTGCGCACGGCTTCCACCCGCACGCCTTCGTCAGGCTCGACGTAGCTGCCGTCGGGGTTCTTGGCCAGCATCTGTTCCAGCACCGGTTTGAGCGATGCATTGGTGGTGTCGCCCAGGGTCTTCACCGCCGCGTGGCGCGCGGCCGGGTCGGCGGCGTGCAGGTTGGCGGTGGCCTGCACCTGCTGCAGGATTTCCTTGATCTGGGGATCGCTTTCCTTGGTCAGCGCCTTTTCGATCAGCGGCAGTTGCGCCGGGTCGGCGTTCTTGAGCAGGTCGGCCGCGGCGGCGACGCGCACGTTGCGATCCTGGGACAACAGCTTCAGGCCCGACATCGCGCCTTCCACCGCGCCGCGCAGGCGGTTGTTGACGGTCACGCCTTCGGCGTCGTCGGGAGCCGGGCCGCTCTGGCCGGTGGCCGGGTTGTAGGCATTGCCGGCGTCGTCGACGATGAGCACGTCGCCGGCCGGCGTGGCGTACAGCGCGTCGCTGGTCAATGCGTTGAGGATCTTGACGGCGTCGTCGTTGGCCAGCGCCGCAATCTTGCTGACGGCTTCGATGCGCGCGTCAGGGTCGTCTCCGCCAAGCGGCTTGAGCAGTGCCGGATCGATGGCTGCGCTGGCGGCGAACGCGTGCGCGCAGAGCCACATCGCGAGCGAGGCGCGTAAAAGCTTGATGGCTGTTTTCATTTTTGGGTGTTCCCAGGCGCCCGGGTCGCGTCGGGCAAATGCCGGACGGCGGACGGATCGGGACGCGGCTGTCGGGTCGTGGTGGGTGTTGCCGGGGGCCTGGCGGCGCGTCTTCGATACGCCGCACTGCGGCTACTTGGTCCGAACGGCATGTGATGAGAGGCCGTTCGGACTGGGTAGCGGCGCAGCCGCGTAGCGAAGGCGCACCCAATGGCGCGCCTTGCTGCAATTACATCTTCTGCTTGCTTTCGTTACCCGGGATGTACGGGCTCCACGGTTGCGCGCGGATGGTGGTCTTGGTCTTGTTGACCACGTTGAACTGACCGTCGGCCTTGATTTCGCCGATCATCACCGGCTTGTGCAGGTGGTGGTTGGTCTTGTCCATTTCCAGCGTGTAGCCCGACGGCGCCTTGAAGGTCTGGCCGGCCATGGCCGCGATCACCTTGTCGGTGTCGGTCGACTTGGCCTTCTCCACGGCCTGCGCCCACATGTGGATGCCGACGTAGGTGGCTTCCATCGGGTCGTTGGTCACGACGGTGTCGGCGTTGGGCAGGTTCTTGGCCTTGGCGTATTCCTTCCACTTCTTGATGAAGGCGGTGTTGACCGGGTTCTTCACCGACTCGAAGTAGTTCCAGGCGGCCAGGTGGCCGACCAGCGGCTTGGTGTCCACGCCGCGCAGTTCTTCTTCACCCACCGAGAACGCCACCACCGGCACGTCGGTCGCCTTCAGGCCGGCGTTGCCCAGTTCCTTGTAGAAGGGCACGTTGGAGTCGCCGTTGATGGTCGAGATCACGGCAGTCTTGCCGCCGGCCGAGAACTTCTTGATGTTGGCGACGATGGTCTGGTAGTCGGAGTGGCCGAACGGGGTGTAGACCTCGTCGATGTCCGAATCCTTCACGCCCTTGCTGTGCAGGAAGGCGCGCAGGATCTTGTTGGTGGTGCGCGGATAGACGTAGTCGGTGCCCAGCAGGACGAAGCGCTTGGCGCCGCCGCCTTCCTTGGACATCAGGTATTCGACGGCGGGGATGGCTTGCTGGTTGGGCGCCGCGCCCGTGTAGAAGACGTTCTTCTCGAGCTCTTCGCCTTCATACTGGACCGGGTAGAACAGCAGGCTGTTCAATTCCTTGAACACCGGCAGCACCGACTTGCGCGACACCGAGGTCCAGCAGCCGAACACCACCGAGACCTTGTCCTGCGAGATCAGCTGGCGGGCCTTTTCGGCGAACAGCGGCCAGTTGGAGGCCGGGTCGACCACCACCGGTTCCAGCTTCTTGCCCATCACGCCGCCCTTGGCGTTGATTTCATCGATGGTCATCAGGGCCACGTCCTTGAGCGACGTTTCGGAGATGGCCATGGTGCCGGAGAGGGAGTGCAGGATGCCGACCTTGATGGTGTCCGCGGCGAAGGCGGAAGGCAGCCAGGAGGATGCGGCCAGGGCGAATGCGCCAAGTGCAGTTGCTTTCAGTACGGAACGACGTGACATGTTTGCTCCCTCGAGAAAAAAGTTTGGATGGTTTTTTTTCACTGCCCTTGGCTCATAGCAGAATGCGTGCCAATGGACGGGGAGCCCGCAAGCGCGTGCATCAAAGCGGGGCGTGCGTGAGACGGGGGAGGGGCGGCATGTTGCCAAAGCGGCCAATTTTGCGCACCAAACATGGGAAGTTTTGTCGACAGCGGGATGGCGGCAAGGCAACTTTCACCAAGCTGGAGCTCATCCTTGCCCGATGTTGGGGCGCGCCGTCATGGGGCATGCGGCCGCGCCGCGCGGGGATGGTGGCGGGCAATGCAGGGGCACGGATTGTCGACGATCGCAGCCGGCAATCGTTGTCGCCGGCGGCGACGATGCGTTCGCTGCGCTGTCCTTAACGCAGGATCACGCGCTGCATGAACTGCCGGATCGGGAATTCGATCATCGCCTGCAGCGCCGCCGGCAGCTCCAGCGGCCGCATGATCATCTTGATGGTGGTCTCGGGTTTGAGGTTCACGCGCACGGTGCGGCTCATGCGCGAGGCCAGCTCGCGTACGCGCGCCGGGTCGGCCGCCAGCTCGGGCTTGTAGACCTGCACCACATGGCGGATGGCGCAGTCGGCGTCCTCGTTGCGCAGTTCCAGCGTGCGCCGTCCCAGCGTGCCCAGCACGCGCGAGCGACCGATGTTTTCCTGGCTGCGGTAACGGCGGAAGTATTTATAGAAGTGCTTGTAATGGTTGACCTCGTCGTTGGCGATCAGGCCGGCCAGGTGCTTGAGCACCGGCTCGTCGGTGGCGCGCGCCAGCGCGCGGTAGTAGGCCGAGGTCCCGGTCTCGACCACGCAGCGCGCGGCCAGCTCCTGGGCGCGCGTGGGTTCCAGCAGTTCCACCTTGCAATAGCCGGAGTACTCGTCGAGGAAACCGCGGTAGGCGCGTTCCCAGTCGAACTCGGGCCACACGTGCAGGACATAGGCGCGCAGCGCGGCGCCATGCTGCAGCTCTTCCCGTTCCCACTGGCCGCGCAGCCAGCCTTCGACTTCGGCGTCGCCGCGGTAGTACTCCACCAGGTTGTGCGTATAAAGGTCGGAGCCGCTCTCGATGAAGGAGGCGCAGGCGACCAGGTAGAACAGGTCTTCATCCTTGCGCACGCGTTCGACGTCGATGCATGTGAAGTCGATATCCTCGACGGCCCAATGTTTTTTTTCTTCCCTGCTCGGCGTCATCTGCTGTTCCCTTGCGGTGGTTGGCATACAGATATGATGCAGCGCGCCAACTTTGGTTCAGGCCCGGCGCTGCGACCTTGACCAAACTTTGCATCCGGCGCGCGCGCCGTCAGCCTGCTGTCAGCGCTTTGCCAGACTGGCGCTGACAGCGGACCGGCAAGCCGTTGCCGCAGGGCATGGGCGGGGAGGTGCGGGGAAGGGGATCAGAGCGTGTGCACGGTGTCGCTGCCCAGCACCACGCGGTTGCGGCCCTGGTATTTGGCGTGGTACAGCGCCTGGTCGGCGATGCGCAGCACGCGCTCGGGCGCGGTGTGGTCGTCCGGCTGCAGGGCGGCCACGCCGATGCTGGCGGTGATGTAGCCGAACGGCGAGTCGGCGTGCGGGATCTTCAGTTCGAAGATGGCGTCGCAGATGTTCTCGGCCTGCTGGATGGCGCCGCCGGGATCGCTTTCGGCGACCACGATGATGAACTCTTCGCCGCCGTAGCGCGCCACCAGGTCGGTGGCGCGGCGCGAGCTCTTCTGCAGCACGCGCGCCACGATGCGCAGGCATTCGTCGCCGGCCTGATGGCCGTAACGGTCGTTGTATTTCTTGAAATAGTCGACGTCCAGCATCAGCAGCGCCAGCGGCTTGTTGGAGCGCGCCGCGCGGCGCAGCTCGGTGGCCAGCGCCTCGTCGAAGCGGCGGCGGTTGGCCACGCCGGTCAGGCCGTCGGTGGCCGACAGCGCCTCCAGCTTGCGGTTGGCGCGCTCCAGTTCGCGCGTGCGCACCGCCACCTGGTCTTCCAGTTGTTCCTTGTTCTGGTGCAGCTTGCTGGCCATCTCGTTGAACTTGCGCGCCAGCACGGCGATCTCGTCGCTGCCGGCCTGCTCGACGCGGATGCGCGAGTTGCCGCTCTCGGTTTCCTTCATCACCATCACCAGGCGCTTGAGCGGCTGCGTGATGCTGCGCGCGATGATCGCCGACAGCAGCAGCGATACCGCGAAGCACAGTAGGCCGATGCCCAGGATCTTGTTGCGCACCGAGCGCGTGTCGGCGTTGAGCTTGTCGCTGGGCGTGGCGCTGACCACCAGCCACGAGGTATGCGGCACGCGCGCGATGGCCGCGTAGTAGGGCATCTTGTCGGCGCCGGTGTAGGCGATGAAATCGGCGTCGCGCTTTTGCGCCAGGCTGGCGGCGATGCCCTGCTGCAAGGCCGGATCGGCGTTGCCCGGGCCGGTCTCGCGGTTTTGCACGACGATGGCGCCGTCGTTGGCGTCGACGATGAAGATGCTGGAGTCGTAGCCGAGGTCGATGCCTTCGAAGATGCGGAAGAAATAGCTCGGGCGCACGCCCACGAACAGCAGGCCGGCGCTGCGGTTGTTGCCGGTGAAGCGGATCTCGCGCAGCATCGCCAGGCTTCTCTGGCCATGGCCGGCGTTGTAGAGCGTCCACCAGGGGCGGCCGTTGAGGTCGGGCGCTTCCTCGGCCAGGCGCGCCACGCTGTTGGCCAGCGGCGCGAAGATCTGCGGATCGATCACCTGGCGCTTGCGGTCGAGGATGTACTTCTGGTTGACGTAGGGGAAGGAGCCGTAGCTGTCCAGCAGCACCTTGCTGATGCCGCTGCGCGCCTGCGCGCTGGCGGCCTCGTCGCTGCCGTAGTAGTCGGTCAGCAGGTTTTGCAGGCGGTCCGACAGCGCCAGCTCTTCGCTGGTGTCCTCGATCTTTTCCATGCGCAGCAGCAGGTTCTGCGAGATCTGCTTGACCACCTGCATCGAATACACGCGCACCTTTTCCTGCGTGGCGCTGCTGGTCTCGCCGTAGGCCAGCAAGCCCGAGATCAGCAGCGGCAGCAGCGAGACCAGGATGAAGCAATTGATCAGGCGATAGCGGATCTCGATCTTCCGCAGGAAGTTCAGCGAGAGGAAATCGAGCCTTTTGCGCATGGGGCCTCTTTGGCTATCGCATCATTTGCTGCCGGCGCGGGCCTGGTCGCGGATCGACGCCTGCAGCGCGCGCGCCGCATCTTCGGGCGACTTGCGGCCGGACAACACGGCTTGCAGCAAGCCGTGCAACACCTCGATGGTGTTGGCCGGCAGGTAGGAATAGTAGAGTCCGGGCGCGCCGCTTTCAAGCGCGGCATGTTCCATGCGCTCCACCAGCGAGAACAGCACGCGGTCGCCGGCCATGTCTTCCGAGACTTTCTTGAACGGCGGAATGTTCTGGCGCTTGCTCTGCCAGATCGGCATGCCGGGGCCGTACAGGAAATCGATGAACTGCTTGGCCGCCTTGCGGTTGCGCTCGCTGCTGCGCTGCGCGACGGCGAAACCGGTCTCGCTGCCGATCACCGGCGTGAGCGCATGGCCCTTGTCGTTCCACGGCGGAGGAAACACGCCCACGCGCATGTCGCGGCCGTGCATCAGCGTGCCGGCCGCCCAGGTGCCCTGGAAGGTCATGGCCACGCGGCCTTCGGTGAACTGGCGCAGCGTGTCGTCGTAGCCGGTGCGCATGCAGTCGGACGGCAGCAGCTTCTTGTCGGCCAGCACTTTGAGCTTGGTGAACAAGCCCGCGCCCTGGGCGTTGTTCAGCGCCAGCGTGCCGTCGGCGATGCGCGCGCGCCAGTCGGGCACGTGCGGCACCACGCCGTTGGCGAAGCCGTAGCTGAACGGGCCGTTGCCCAGCATGTTGGGAAAGGCGCCCGACAGGGTCAGCGGCGTGAAGCCGGCCTTCTTCAGCGCGCCGGCCGCGGCGATGAATTCGTCGAAGTCGGCCGGCGGCTTCTGGATGCCGGCGCGCTCGAACATGTCGCGGTTGTAATAGATGAGCGTGGTGGCCAGCCCGCCGGGAATGCCGAAGCGGCGCCGGCCGGGCGAGGTCCATTCGCGCTGCAGGATCTCCAGCGTGTTGTCCCACGCGGCGGTGTCGCCCATGTCGGCCAGCAGGCCCTGGTCGGCCAGCGCCTGCGTATAGGGATTGGGATTGACCGAGATGATGTCGGGCAGGCTGTCGGTGGCGGCCTTGGGTTTGAGGTTTTCCTCGACCGAGTTGCCGATCATGAACTGCAGGTTGATCCGCACATCGGGATGCTCGCGCATGAAGGTGTCGGCCACCCGATGCATTTCTTCGGCCCAGTCCGGCGCCCATACCAGCGCGGTCAGCACGATGGGCTCGGCGGCGGCCGCAGGCGGCTGGCCGGCGGCGTCTTCCCGTTTGCCGCAGCCGCCCAGCAGCGCGGCGGCAGCTACAGCCATGCCTGCCGTCAGCACCCCCCGGCGGCCACGGTTCATGTCCGGCGACGCTGCGCTCCTGGCGCGGGCGTCCTCCGGCTGTTTTTTCGCTGATGGCGAAAATCGCGCGATCATTCCCTTCCCCTGCGGCAATATGCTTGTAGCTTCTGTCGTTCGCTTGGTGCCTGGCATGCCCGAACAGGCGCAGCCGGCGAGTTTCAGCTTATTCCCGCTTCCCATCGCCATGCATCCCGGCCAATGAGAACTGTCACAGGGAGTGTGCCAGTTTTTGCAACAATGTGCACGAGACTTGTCGGCATTCCTTGCGCGTCGTCAGCTTTTGCCACAGCGCCCCGTTGCTGTGGATCAAGGCGCGCGCCGCGTCGCCTGAACGAAAGCGCCTGCCGATTTATAATGTCGGTCCTCACTCCATCGGCCGCAGCCAGCGGCCGTCCCAAGAATTTCCACATGCACAACAACGATACCTCGCTCTCGACGGGCAAATTTCCCCCATGGCTGGCCGTGCTGGCCGGCCTCACCGCGATGGGCGCGCTGGCCATCGACATGTACCTGCCCAGCTTCACCGCGATCGCGCGCGACCTTGATGTGGGCACCAACCTGATCCAGCTGACGCTGGCGGCCTTCCTGGTCGGCCTGGCGGTGGGCCAGATGTTCTACGGCCCGCTGTCGGACCGCTTCGGTCGCAAGCCGCCGCTGTTCTTCGGCATCGCCCTGTACTTCGCCAGCTCGTTGCTGTGCATCTTCGCGCAGAACATCGAGACGCTGATCGTGCTGCGCCTGTTCCAGGGCCTGGGCGGCAGCGCCGGCATGGTGATCCCGCGCGCCATGGTGCGCGACCGCATGGGCGCCGAAGGTTCGGCCAAGGCCTTCTCGATGCTGATGCTGGTGTTCGGCCTGGCGCCGATCCTGGCGCCCTTCATCGGCGGCCTGATGCTGGTGTTCGCCAGCTGGCGCGGCATCTTCGTGGTGCTGACGATCTTCGGCCTGCTGTGCTTCCTGGGCACGCGCCGCTTCCTGACCGAGACGGTGGACGCCAGCCAGGCCGAGCCGCTGCATATCGGCCGCACGCTGCGGCAGTACTGGGGGCTGCTGCGCCACAAGCAGTTCATGTCCTATGTGCTGTGCGGCGGCCTGGTGCAGGCGGGCATGTTCGCCTACATCGCCGGCGGCCCGTTCGTCGTCATCGAGCTGCATGGCATCAAGCCGCAGTACTTCGGCTTCGTGTTCGCCTCCAACGCCATCGGCCTGATCGCCGCCTCGCAGGTCAATGCGCGGCTGGTGGTGAAGCGTTCGGCCGAACGCGTGCTGGGCAAGGTGCTGTGGGTGCCGGCGGGTTTGTCGCTGTTCGTGCTGCTGATGGTGCTGGCGGGGCTGGAGAGCCTGCCGCTGCTGCTGATCGGCTTCTTCGGTTTCCTGACCGCCTACGGTTTCACCGGTCCCAACGCCACGGCCATCGCCCTGAAACACCAGGGACGGCAGGCCGGCACTGCCGCGGCCCTGATGGGGACGCTGCAGTTCGGGATGGGGGTGCTGTCGGGCGTGGTGATGAGCGTCTGGCATGACGGGACGGCCTTGCCGCTGGTGGCGGTGATGGCCATTTGCGGGGTGGCGGCTTTTCTGCTTTATCACCTGGTGGCCAAGCATGAGGGGGCGGTGCCTGTGGTGGCGCAGCAGTAATTTTTGTTTGTCTGAGGTTGGAGACGCCGCTGGAGGTTCAGCGGCGTTTTGTTTTTTTGGTGTTGGATTTGGGGGGAGTGTGGGGGCGGCTGGTTTGAAGTTGCTTGGTTTGTTGCTTGTTCTCTCTTTTAATATTTCTGGCCTTTGCCTTTGCCTTTGCCTTTGCCTTTGCCTTTGCCTTCGCTTTAGCTCTCGCCCCCGCCTTCGCAGTGCTTGCTGCCCGCCACTCGCCTGCGGCATCGATTTCGTGACTCGCTACCTCGCCTTCTCCGTCATCCCGGCGAAGGCCGGGATCCAGCGTCGTTCGTTGCGCTTCTCCGAATCCCGTTCGGACTGAGTAGCCGCGTATGCGGCGTATCGAAGTCAGCGTGCATGCGGTTGTTTGACGCTCGGGTAGTCTGGTCTTGCTGCCTGCAGATGTACTGGCTCTATGCCTATCTTTCTCCGGTCGCAGGGGAGCGCCGGGGGCGGCCCGGCAGCCGCTCACTTTTCTCGCTCCGCCAAGAAAAGTAAGCAAAAGAAGGCGGCCGCTACCGCCCAGCCCCTTCGGGGTGCCCGCTGAACCGCACGGAAAAATGGGAAAGGAGGCAAGTCGCTTCGCTCCGGCCTCCTTTCTGATCCATTTTTCCGTGCGGTTCAGCGGCTGGGCAGAAGCGGACTTCGTTGACGGCTCGCCTGCGGCCTCGCGGTGCTTGCTGCTCGCCTGCGGCATCGAGGTTGTAGTTCGCTATCTCTTTCAATCTGCCTCGCCTTCGGCGTCGTCGGCGCTTGCACCTGTCTTCGGCTTTCACGTGCAGGCTCGCTATCTTATTTAATCCGTCATCCCGGCGAAGGCCGGGATCCAGTGTCGTTCGTCGCGCCTCCGAGAACCCCGCCCGGGTGGAGTAGCCGCCTTGCGGCGTATCGGAGCCGGCGTGCATGGGCTTGTCCCCAAGCGGGTCTGCTCCTGTCGCATGCCGATGTACCGGCATACACCACAGACACCGAACATTCACATCGCCAACTTGGCGCACGTAATCCGCCCCACGCACATTCTTGGCGCTGAACAGCCGGCGCCACGCATTGCCTCCTCGCGTTTTTCCCGCTCCATGGCACATCCGCGTTTGGCACGCTAATTGCTGATCCCTCGTCGGCGGTCTGACCAGTCAGGCCAAACAGAGGATTGCATCATGAGCATGCCCAACATCGCAGCGCAGACCTTGCAGCGGCAGATCCTGTCCGGCACTTACCAGCCGGGCGAGATGCTGCCCAGCCAGCGTGAATTGTCGGAGTCCATGGGCATCAGCCGGGCGTCGCTGCGCGAGGCCTTGTCGATGCTGGAGGCGCTGGGTTTTATCCGCTCCGTGCCGGGCAAGGGCACGCTGGTGGCCGAGCGCCAGGCGGGGCGGGTGGCGCCGCCGCCATTGCAGGTCGCAGCCGAAGGCGATGCGGCCGGGCTGGAGCTGGCGGCGATCTTCCAGCTGCGCTATGTGCTGGAGCCGGCCTCGGCCGCGCTCGCCGCGCGCAATCTGACGCCGCAGGCCACGCCGCGGCTGTGGGGCATACAGGCGCGCTTTGAAGAGGCGCTGAAGAACCTCGACCTGGTCAGCGCTTCGCACGCCGATCTCGAATTCCACCAGCTCATCGCCGAGCTCTCCGGCAATCCGGGCTTCGCGCAGGTGGTGCGCCAGTTCGAAAGCCCGATCAGCCACAGCCTGCGCGTGCCCTTCGCCGACCGCGAGCGCATCTGGGCGCCGGCCATTGAGCACCGCTCTGTTGCCGCCGCCATTTCCGCCTGCGATGCCGAGGGTGGGCGTCGCGCCATGCAGCAGCACCTGGTCAACGCCGCCGCGCGCGTCGGGCTGGAGTTCGCCTTGCCCTGAAGAGTTCGTACCGGTTTCACGCGTCACCCGCATCCGCCGTTCGTTTCATCTGTCGTCGTTTCCACCGTCATCCCAACAAAGGAAAGCACTGATATGAAATTCCCGCAAACCGCAACCCTGACGCTGGCCTGTACCCTGGCTTTCGGCGCCTTCGCCTCGCTGCCGGCGCATGCCGAGAAGGTGCTGCGCATCGCCATGACCGCCGGCGACATCCCGCGTACGCTGGGCCAGCCCGACCAGGGCTTCGAGGGCAATCGCTTCACCGGCATCCCGATGTACGACGGCCTCACGCAATGGGATCTCTCCAAGGCCGACAAGGCCAGTGAGCTGATCCCCGATCTCGCGCTGTCGTGGGCGGTGGACGCCAAGGACAAGACCAAGTGGATCTTCAAGCTGCGTCCCGGCGTGAAGTTCCATGACGGCTCGGCCTTCAACGCCGACGCCGTGGTGTGGAACGTCAACAAGGTGCTCGACAAGAACGCCGTGCAGTTCGACCCGAGCCAGGTCGGCGTGACCGCATCGCGCATGCCCACGCTGCGCTCGGCGAAGAAGATCGACGACATGACCGTCGAGCTGACCACCTCCGAGCCGGACTCCTTCCTGCCGATCAACCTGACCAACCTGTTCATGGCTTCGCCCGCGCAGTGGGAGAAGAAGCTGGCCGCCGTGCCGGCTTCGGTCGCCGACAAGGCCGAGCGCAGCAAGCAGGCCTGGGCCGCGTTTGCCGCCGACGCTTCCGGCACCGGTCCGTTCAAGATGGCCAAGTTCGTGCCGCGCGAGCGCCTCGAAGTGGTCAAGAACGACGGCTACTGGGACGCGCACCGTCGTCCCAAGATCGATCGCGTGGTGATGCTGCCGCTGCCTGAAGCGAACTCGCGCACCGCCGCGCTGATGTCGGGCCAGGTCGACTGGATCGAGGCGCCGGCGCCGGATGCGCTGGACGCCATCAAGGGCCGCGGCTTCAAGGTCTATTCCAATCCGCAGCCGCACGTGTGGCCGTGGCAGCTGTCCTTCGTGCCCGGCTCGCCCTGGCTGGACAAGCGCGTGCGCTACGCCGCCAACCTGTGCATCAACCGCCCCGCGATGAAGCAGCTGCTGGGCGGCCTGATGGGCGAGGCCACCGGCACCGTGGAGCCCGGCCACCCGTGGCGCGGCAACCCCACCTTCCAGATCAAGTACGACCCGGCCGCGGCCAAGAAGCTGATGACCGAGGCCGGCTACTCCGCGGCCAAGCCGCTGAGCGTGAAGGTGCAGATCTCGGCGTCCGGCTCGGGCCAGATGCAGCCGCTGCCGATGAACGAGTTCATGCAGCAGAACCTGAAGGAATGCTTCTTCGACGTTCAGTTCGACGTGATCGAGTGGAACACGCTCTACACCAACTGGCGCATCGGCGCCAAGGACCCGAGCGCGCACGGCGCCAACGCGACCAACGTCAGCTTCGCGTCGATGGATCCGTTCTTCGCGATGGTGCGCTTCGTCGACACCAAGGCCGCGCCGCCGACCTCCAACAACTGGGGCTTCTACAGCAACCCCGAGGTGGACGCGCTGATCGCCAAGGCCCGCACCACCTTCGAGCCCAAGCAGCGTGACGCCCTGCTGGCCCAGCTGCACGCCAAGATCGTCGACGAGGCGCCGTTCGTCTGGGTGGCCCACGACACCGGTCCGCGCGCCATCTCGGCCAAGGTCAAGGGCGTGGTGCAGCCGCAGAGCTGGTTCATCGACATCGCCACCATGAGCATGGACTGACGCTCCCGCGCCGCCGGCATCGGTGCCGGCGGCGCGAGCAGGCGAGCAGCAACAGCGCAGAAAAAAAGCAGCAATCCCTTTCTACCCAAGCCGCCGATGCCGGCAACGGCGCCGGCGGCAGGCAAGAGCCATCATGATTTCCTATCTGATCCGCCGCGTGCTGTACGCCTTGCCCATCATGCTGGGCGTGGCCTTCCTGTGCTTCATGCTGGTCCATATCGCGCCTGGCGATCCGCTGGTGTCGATCCTGCCGCCGGATGCCTCGGTCGACCTGCAAAAGCAGCTGATGGAGCTGTACGGCTTCAACCGCAGCTACCCCGAACAATTCTTCAGCTGGGTCTGGCGCGCGCTGCACGGCGACCTCGGCAGCTCGATCGCCACCGGCCGCCCGGTGGCCGCCGAAGTGTGGAAGGCGGTCGGCAACACCTTCATGCTGGCTGCCATGGCCACCGTGATCGGCTTCGTCTTCGGTTCGTTGTTCGGCTTCGTGGCGGGTTACTTCCGCAACTCGTGGATCGACCGCGCGGCCTCCTTCATCTCGGTGATCGGCGTGTCGGTGCCGCACTACTGGCTGGGCATGGTGCTGGTGATCGTCTTCTCGTCCAAGCTGATGTGGCTGCCGGCCACCGGCGCGGGGCCGGACGGTTCCGGCGCCTGGATCTGGGATCTTGAGCACATGAAATACCTGGTCATGCCGGCCGTGACCATGTCCTTCATCCCCATGGGCATCATCGCGCGCACCGTGCGCGCGCTGGTGGCCGACATCCTGTCGCAGGAGTTCGTGGTCGGCCTGAAGGCGCGCGGCCTGTCGGAGTTCGGCGTGTTCCGCCACGTGGTCAAGAACGCCGCGCCCACCGCGCTGGCGGTCATGGGTCTGCAACTGGGCTACCTGCTGGGCGGCTCGATCCTGATCGAAACCGTGTTTTCCTGGCCCGGCACCGGCTTCCTGCTCAACCAGGCGATCTTCCAGCGCGACCTGCCGCTGCTGCAGGGAACCATCCTGGTGCTGGCGCTGTTCTTCGTCGGCCTCAACCTGCTGGTCGACATCCTGCAGACCATCTTCGACCCACGCATCGAGCGAGCCTGACATGGACCTGTCCGCCACTTCTTCATCCCCCGCCTCTTCCGTCGCCCCCGCCGCGCCGGCGGCCGCCTATCGCCGCTCGCGCGGCCACTGGGCCAACGTCGGCGCGCGCCTGGTGCGCAATCCGGCGGCGATGATCGCCGGCGCCGTATTGCTGGCGCTGATCGTCATGGCCGTCGCCGCGCCCTGGCTGATGCCGTCCGATCCCTTCGCCACCTCGATGTTCGCGCGCCTGAAACCGATCGGTACCGCCGGCCACCTGCTGGGCACCGACGAGCTCGGGCGCGACCTGTTCTCGCGCCTGATCCTGGGCGGGCGGCTGTCGCTGTTCATGGGCATCACGCCGGTGCTGCTGGCCTTCGTGATCGGCAGCGGGCTGGGCATCCTGGCCGGCTATGCGGGCGGCTTCACCAACACCGTGATCATGCGCACCATCGACATCCTGTACGCGTTCCCTTCGGTGCTGCTGGCCATCGCGCTGTCGGGCGCCCTGGGCGCCGGCATCTTCAACGCGCTGACCTCGCTGACCATCGTCTTCGTGCCGCAGATCGCGCGCATCGCCGAGAGCGTGACCACCCAGGTGCGGCGCAGCGACTACGTGGATGCGGCGCGCGCTTCCGGCGCCGGCGCCTTCACCATCGTGCGCGCGCATGTGCTGGGCAATGTGCTGGGGCCGATCTTCGTGTATTCCACCAGCCTGATCTCGGTGTCGATGATCCTGGCCTCGGGCCTGTCCTTCCTCGGCCTGGGCGTGAAGCCGCCCGAGCCGGAGTGGGGCCTGATGTTGAACACCCTGCGCACCGCCATCTACACCCAGCCCTGGGTGGCGGCGCTGCCGGGCGCCTTCATCTTCGTCACCTCGATTTCCTTCAACATGCTGTCCGACGGCCTGCGCTCGGCCATGGAGGTCAAGCAATGAGCCTGACTGCACACCTGATGAACGACGCCGACCAGCGCGACGTCGGCGGCCCGCGCCAGCCCCTGCTGGGCGTGCGCAAGCTGCTCAAGCATTTCCCGCTGAAGAACAAGGGCCTGCCGTTTTCGGGCACTGCTGCGGCCGCCGTGCGCGCTGTCGACGGCGTGAGCTTCGACATCATGAAGGGCGAGACCCTGGGCGTGGTCGGCGAGTCCGGTTGCGGCAAGTCCACCACCGCGCGGGTGCTGATGCAGCTGATCGGGCAGGACAGCGGCGAGCTGGTGTTCGACGGCCGCACCGTCGGCTCGCGCGCCATGCCGCTGCGTCAGTTCCGGCGCCAGGCGCAGATGGTGTTCCAGGACAGTTACTCCTCGCTCAACCCGCGCATGACGATCGAGGATTCGATCGCCTTCGCGCCCATCGTGCACGGCTTGCCGGCGCGCGACGCTATCACCCGCGCGCGCGACCTGCTGGCGCGCGTGGGCCTGCAGCCGGAACGCTTCGCCGGACGCTATCCGCACGAGCTCTCGGGCGGCCAGCGCCAGCGCGTCAATATCGCGCGCGCCCTGGCGCTGGAGCCGCGCCTGGTGATCCTGGACGAGGCGGTGTCGGCGCTGGACAAGTCGGTCGAGGCCCAGGTGCTGAACCTGCTGCTGGACCTGAAGCAGGAGTTCGGCCTGACTTATCTCTTCATCAGCCACGACCTCAACGTGGTGCGCTTCATCTCCGACCGCGTGCTGGTGATGTATCTCGGTCAGGTGGTCGAGGTCGGCCCGGCCGACCAGGTGTTCGACGCGCCCAGGCATCCCTACACGCGCGCGCTGCTGCGTTCCATGCCCAGCATGGACCCGACGCGCCGCACCGAAGAGGCGCCGCTGGCGGGCGACCCGCCCAACCCGATCAACCCGCCGCCGGGCTGCCGCTTCCATACGCGCTGCCAGTTCGCGCAGGAAGTCTGCAAGCTGCGCGCTCCCGCCTTCGTCGAGGGCGGGGACGGCCACGGCGTGGCCTGCCTGCGCTACGAGCCGGGCAGCGGTTACGACGCCGGCGCCTTCGATGCCGGCATGGCGATGCATGCACAAGACAAGGAGGCCTCCCATGGCTGAGACCAGGAGCATGGTCAGCCTGCGCGACCTGCGCGTGACCTTCAAGGCGCCCGGCAAGACCATCCGCGCCGTCAGCGGCGTCGACCTGGAGGTGGGCGAAGGCGAGGTGGTGGCGCTGATCGGCGAGTCGGGCTCGGGCAAGAGCGTCACGCTGCGCTCCATCATGCGCCTGCATCCGGAGCGCCGCACCACGCTGGAAGGCGCGCTTGAAGTGGCCGGGCAGGACGTGCTGAAGATGTCGCAGCGCGCGCTGTCCGACCTGCGCGGCGACACCGTGGCGATGATCTTCCAGGAGCCGCTCCTGGCGCTGGATCCGGTCTACACCGTCGGTCGCCAAATCGTCGAGACCATCCGCCGCCACAAGAAGGTGTCCGCCACCGAGGCCCGCGCGCAGGCGCTGGCGCTGTTCGAGAAGGTGCGCATCCCCAGTCCCGAGCGCCGGCTGGACGCCTATCCGCACGAGATGTCCGGCGGCATGCGCCAGCGCGCGATGATCGCCCTGGCGCTGTCGTGCGCGCCCAGGGTGCTGCTGGCCGACGAGCCCACCACCGCGCTCGACGCCACGGTGCAGATCCAGATCCTGCTGCTGTTGCGCGAACTGCAGCGCGAGCTGGGCCTGTCGATCATCTTCGTCACGCACGACATCGGGGCGGCGGTGGAAGTGGCTGACCGCATCGCGGTGATGTACGCCGGGCGCATCGTCGAACAGGGGCCGGCGGCCGAGCTGCTCACGCAGCCGCGCCATCCCTACACCATGGCGCTGCTGCAAAGCCGCAGCCACGGCGCGATGCAAAAGGGCCAGCGCCTGCAGACCATTCCCGGCTCGCCGCCTGACCTGGCCAACCTGCCGCCGGGCTGCGCCTTCGCCGAACGCTGCGCGCATGCCGCCGCCGACTGCCGCAACCGGCAGCCGCCGGAACAAACGCTGGGGCCGGCGCATACTGTGCGCTGCCTGCGCGCGCAGGAGCTGCAGTTTGCGCCCGCCTGATCCGTATCCGCCGCGCCGGGCCGCATCGAGCGCACCGTCTTCCACCGACCATCCGCATAAGGAATCCGCATGACCGCCGACGCATCTTCCGCCCGCTGTTTCGTTCCCTATCCCTTCGTTCCGGTGGCCTCTTCCGGCAGCGGCCCGCTGGCCGGATTGCGCCTGGCGGTGAAAGACATCTTCGACGTCGCCGGCTATCCGACCGGCTGCGGCAATCCGCACATGCTGGCGCTGTCGGGCGTGAAGACGCAGTCGGCGGCGGCGGTGCAGGCGCTGGCGCAGGCCGGCGCGCGCTTTGCCGGCAAGGTCTGCACCGACGAGCTGGCCTTCTCGATGAACGGCAAGAACGCCCACTTCGGCACGCCGCGCAACGGCGGCGCGCCCGACCGCATCCCCGGAGGCTCCAGTTCCGGTTCGGCCTCGGCGGTGTCCAACGGCCTGGCCGATATCGCGCTGGGCACCGACACCGGCGGTTCGGTGCGCGCCCCGGCCAGCCACTGCGGCCTGATCGGCCTGCGTCCCACGCACGCGCGCGTATCGCTGGCCGGCGTGATGGACCTGGCGCCCGGCTTTGACACCTGCGGCTGGTTCGCGCGCGACATGGACGCCTTCTCGCGCGTGGGCGACGTGCTGCTGGGCGCCGACAGCGCGCCGCTGCCCGAGACGCCGCGCGTCCTGGTGGCGGCCGACGTGCTGGCGCTGCTGGAGCCGCGCGTGCAGGGCGTGTTCTCGGAGACGCTGGACCGCCTGGCCGGCGCCATCGGCACGCCGCTGCCGGTGAAGACCGCCAGCCCGTCCTTCGACGCGCTGTACTGGGCTTTCCGCCATATCCAGGGTTATGAAGCGTGGCAGACCCACGGCGAGAACATCCGCCGTCATGACTTCCAGCTCGGCCCGGGCGTGGCCGAGCGTTTCGCCTGGTCGGCCACCATCACGCCGCAGCAGATGCAGCAGCACTCGGCGGTGCGCGCCGCCTTCCGCGAGGACTTCGCGCGCCTGCTCGGCCGCGATGGCGTGCTGCTGATGCCCACCGTGCCCGACATCGCGCCGCTGCTGACCGATTCCGAGCAGTCGCTGGAAAACTACCGCAACCAGGCCATCCGCATGCTGTGCCTGGCCGGCCTGTCGGGCTTCCCGCAGATCTCCCTGCCGCTGATGCGCCTGGACGAGGCGCCGTTCGGCTTCTCGGTGATCGCGCCGGCCGGCAGCGACCGTTCGCTGATCCGCTTCGCCGCGAGGCTGATGCATGAGTGCGCCTGAGGCCGCGCGCATCGTCCTGGCGCAAGCGCTCACGCGCGAGGCTTTCGCGCCCTACGGCGATCTGATCGCCCCGGGCGCAAACGAGCGCGCCATCAACTTCGGCACCACGCGCCGCTTCGACGGCGTCGCCCACCTGGATGTGGAGCAGGGCGACGGGCGCGCCTGCGTGGCGATCTTTCGCACCGACCAACACACGCACCGCGCGCCCTATCCGCTGCGCGCCTTCGAGCGTCACCTGCTGGGCAGCCAGAGCTTCGTGCCGCTGGGCGCCGGGCGCTGCCTGGCGGTGCTGGCCGGCGCCGGGGCCGCGCCCGACGAGGCCGCGATCGTCGCCTTCATCGTCGAGCCGGGCCAGGGCGTCACGCTCAGGCGCGGGGTCTGGCACCACCCGCTGATCACCATCGGCGCCGCCGACATCCTGGTGATAGAGCGCGCCGCGCGCGACGAGGACTGCGAAGTGGTGGCGCTGCGCGCGCGCGTCGCGGTGCGCCTGCCGGAGTAATCCGCGCGGCGCGCTTGAGGCGGCGCAAGCCGGCCGCGGGGAATCCTGCAATAATGTCGCTTCCGCCGGGCTGTCATACAACCTGGGCCGCACGTCCTTGCGCAAGTTGCGCTGCCGGCCCGCAAAACACAGGCAGCCGCCCACCGAATCCATTGTCGCCGCCATGCTTTACGCCGTATCCGCCTCCGTCCTGTGGGGGCTGTTTCCGCTGTACTTCAAGTTGCTCAGGGAAATTCCCTCCTTCGATATCGTCGTCCACCGGCTGTTCTGGTCCTTCGTGTTCCTGGCCGGGGTGCTGCTGTGGCGGCGCCAGTGGGCATGGCTGGGGCAGGCGCTGCGCCGGCCGCTGGTAGTGCTGAGCTTCCTGTTGTCGGCGCTGCTGCTCTCGGGCAACTGGACGCTGTACGTGTGGGCGGTCAACGACGGGCGCATCGTCGACACCAGCCTGGGCTACTTCATGAGCCCGCTGATGAGCGTGTTCATGGGCTACCTGATCCTCAAGGAGCGCATGCGGCCGCTGCAGTGGCTGGCGGTGTCCATGGCCCTGGGCGCGGTGCTGTGGCTGACGGTGGCCAACGGCAGCCTGCCGTGGATCTCGCTGGTGATCGCCACCACCTTCGCCTTGTATGGCCTGCTGCGCAAGATCGCCCACCTGGGCGCGCTGGAGGGCCTGTCGATGGAAACCCTGCTGATGCTGCCGCTGGTGCTGCTGGTGCTGGGCGTCGACAGCTGGCGCGGCAGCAACAGTTTCACCGGCGCCCCGGCCGGCGTGCAGGTGCTGCTGGCCCTGGCCGGGCCGATCACGGCGGTGCCGCTGCTGCTGTTCGCCCAGGGCGCGCGCCGCATTCCGCTGTCGATGTTGGGTTTGATGCAATACATTTCGCCCACCATCCAGCTGCTGACCGGCGTGTTGCTGTACGACGAGCCGTTCACCGGCAACCGCGCCATCGGCTTTTGCGTGATCTGGCTGGCGCTCGCGGTATACTCCGCCGAAGGCTTGTGGCGTTTCTGGCGCGCGCGTGCCGAAAGCACGGCCGGCAGCACCTGAGCGACCGCAGGCAACCGTTTTCCCCTTACTGGCATCCCTACACAACATGGCTCAATACGTATTCACTATGAACCGCGTCGGCAAGATCGTGCCGCCGAAGCGGCAGATCCTGAAGGACATCTCCCTGTCCTTCTTCCCCGGCGCCAAGATCGGCGTGCTCGGCCTGAACGGCTCGGGCAAGTCGACCCTGCTCAAGATCATGGCCGGCATCGACAAGGAAATCGAAGGCGAAGCGATCCCGATGCCCAACCTGAACATCGGCTACCTGCCGCAGGAGCCGCAGCTGGACGCCGAGAAGACCGTGCGCCAGGAAGTGGAAAGCGCGCTGGGTGAAGTGTTCGAAGCCCAGGCCAAGCTGGACGCGGTGTATGCCGCCTATGCCGAGGAAGACGCCGACTTCGACGCGCTGGCCACCGAGCAGGCGCGCCTGGAGGCGATCATCGCCGCCGCCGACGGCAACAGCCTGAACCAGCAGCTGGAAATGGCCGCCGACGCGCTGCGCCTGCCGCCGTGGGATGCCGTCATCGGCGTGCTGTCGGGCGGCGAGAAGCGTCGCGTGGCGCTGTGCAAGCTGCTGCTGTCCAAGCCCGACATGCTGCTGCTGGACGAGCCGACCAACCACCTGGACGCCGAATCGGTGGACTGGCTGGAGCAGTTCCTGCAGCGCTTCCCCGGCACCGTGGTGGCCATCACCCACGATCGCTACTTCCTCGACAACGCCGCCGAGTGGATCCTGGAACTGGACCGCGGCCACGGCATTCCCTGGAAGGGCAACTACTCGTCCTGGCTGGAGCAGAAGGAAGCCCGCCTGAAGCAGGAAGAGGCCAGCGAATCGGCGCGCCAGAAGACCATCGCCAAGGAACTGGAGTGGGTGCGCCAGAACCCCAAGGGCCGCCAGGCCAAGAGCAAGGCGCGTCTGGCCCGCTTCAACGAACTGTCCGAATACGAATACCAGAAGCGCAACGAGACCCAGGAAATCTTCATTCCCGTGGCCGAGCGCCTGGGCAATGAAGTGATCGAGTTCAAGGGCGTCTCCAAGGGCTATGGCGATCGCCTCTTGATCGACAACCTGAACTTCAAGATCCCCGCCGGCGCCATCGTCGGCATCATCGGTCCCAACGGCGCCGGTAAGTCGACCCTGTTCCGCATGCTGGCCGGCCGCGAGACGCCGGACGCCGGCGAACTGGTGCTGGGCCCCACCGTCAAGGTGTCGCTGGTGGATCAGTCGCGCGAAGACCTGGGCAACAAGAAGACCGTGTTCGAAGATGTGTCCGGCGGCGCCGACATCCTGACCGTGGGTCGTTTCGAGATGCCGTCGCGCGCCTACCTGGGCCGCTTCAACTTCAAGGGCGGCGACCAGCAGAAGATCGTCGGCAACCTGTCGGGCGGCGAACGCGGCCGCCTGCACCTGGCCAAGACGCTGCTGCAGGGCGGCAACGTGCTGCTGCTGGACGAACCGTCCAACGACCTGGACGTGGAAACCCTGCGCGCGCTGGAAGACGCGCTGCTGGAGTTCGCCGGCACCGTGCTGGTGATCTCCCACGATCGCTGGTTCCTGGACCGTATCGCGACGCACATCATCGCGTTCGAGGGCGATTCGCAGGTGACTTTCTTTGACGGCAACTATCAGGAGTATGAGGCTGACAAGAAGAAGCGCCTGGGTGAGGAGGCTGCCAAGCCGAAGCGGATTCGTTATAAGCCGATTACGCGCTGATCTTCTTTGCTTGCTGGGGAAACGCCGCTGGAGGGTTCAGCGGCGTTTTTCTTTTTTGGGGGCGGGTTGTGGGGGGGGCTGTCGGTTTGATGTTGTCTGGTTTGTGGGTGCCTGGTTTTTTCTTTGCCCTCTCTTTTGATTTTTCTTGCCTTTGTCTTTGGGGGGATTGAGGTTTGTTTGCGGCATCGGGGTCGTGGCTTAGTGGCTCTGTGGCTCAAAGCTCAAGGCTCAAGGCTCAAAGCGCAAAGCGCAAAGTGCAAAGTGCAAGGCGCAGTGGCTCACTATCCAATGCAATCCGTCATCCCGGCGAAGGCCGGGATCCAGCGTCGTTCGTCGTGCCTCCGAGAACTCCGTTCGGACTGAGTAGCCGCATCGCGGCGTATCGAAGTCAGCGTGCATACGGTTGTTTGACGCTCGGGTAGTCTGGTCTTGCTGCATGCAGATGTACTGGCTCTATGCTTATCTTTCTCCGGTCGCAGGGGAGCGCCGGGGGCGGCCCGGCAGCCGCTCACTTTTCTTGCTCCGCCAAGAAAAGTAAGCAAAAGAAGGCGGCCGCTACCGCCCAGCCCCTTCGGGGTCCCCGCTGAACCGCGCGGAAAAATGGGAAAGGAGGCAAGTCGCTACGCTCCGGCCTCCTTTCTGATCCATTTTTCCGCACGGTTCAGCGGCTGGGCAGAAGCGGACTTCCAATCCGGCTCGCCTTCGGCCTCGCGGTGCTTGCTGCTCGCCTGCGGCATCGGGTCTGTGGTTCGCGACCTTTTTCAATTCGTCTCGCCTGCGGCATCGATGTACAGGCTCGCTATCCCATGTAATCCGTCATCCCGGCGAAGGCCGGGATCCAGCGTCGTTCGTCGCGCCTCCGAGAACTCCGTTCGGACTGAGTAGCCGCATCGCGGCGTATCGAAGTCAGCGTGCATGCGGTTGTTTGACGCTCGGGTAGTCTGGTCTTGCTGGATGCCGGTGTACTGGCTCTATGCCTATCTTTCTCCGGTCGCAGGGGAGCGCCGGGGGCGGCCCGGCAGCCGCTCACTTTCTTTGCTCCGCCAAAGAAAGTAAGCAAAGAAAGGCGGCCGCTACCGCCCAGCCCCTTCGGGGTCCCCGCTGAACCGCGCGGAAAAATGGGAAAGGAGGCAAGTCGCTACGCTCCGGCCTCCTTTCTGATCCATTTTTCCGTGCGGTTCAGCGGCTGGGCAGAAGCGGACTTCCGATCCGGCTCGCCTGCGGCCTCGCGGTGCTTGCTGCTCGCCTGCGGCATCGGGTCTGTGGTTCGCGACCTTTTTCAATTCGTCTCGCCTGCGGCATCGATGTGCAGGCTCGCTATCCCATGTAATCCGTCATCCCGGCGAAGGCCGGGATCCAGCGTCGTTCGTCGCGCCTCCGAGAACTCCGTTCGGACTGAGTAGCCGCGTATGCGGCGTATCGAAGTCAGTGTATATGCGGTTGTTCGTCGGGGTAGTCTGGTCTTGCTGCCTGCAGATGTACTGGCTCCATGCCTATCTTTCTCCGGTCGAAACGGAGCGCCGGGGGCGGCCCGGCAGCCGCTCACTTTCTTTGCTCCGCCAAAGAAAGTAAGCAAAGAAAGGCGGCCGCTACCGCCCAGCCCCTTCGGGGTGCCCGCTGAACCGCACGGAAAAATGGGAAAGGAGGCAAGTCGCTACGCTCCGGCCTCCTTTCTGATCCATTTTTCCGTGCGGTTCAGCGGCTGGGCAGAAGCGGACTTCGAATCCGGCTCGCCTGCGGCTTTGCCTTGTGTCCGGCTCGCCTTCGGCCTCGCGGTGCTTGCTGCTCGCCTGCGGCATCGATTTTGTGGCTCGCTATCTTGTCTTCTCCGTCATCCCGGCGAAGGCCGGGATCCAGTGTCGTTCGTCGCGCTTCCCTGAAGCTCGCCCGTGCGAAGCCGCATCTACCGACGTCAGCCAGCCCCGCCACACCCACCACAATGTAAAGAGTTGTAGGGACACATGACGCCACAGCCGCCCCCGGCTAACATCGGCGCAGACAAGAACTCGGCGGGGAACGGCAATGAAGGGACGATATCTGGCGACGGCCGCGGCGGCGATGGTGTTGTCGGCGTGCGCATCTTCCAGCGGCGTCACGCAGCTGGACCGCGACACCTACATGCTGACCGCCAGCTCGAGGTGGCGCGGCAATGACGGCGTGGCGATCCAGGGATTGCAGCAGGCCGATGCCTATTGCAAGAACCTCGGCCGGCGCATGCGCGTGGTCGGCAGCGAGCGCTCCGACGGCTTGCCGGTGGTGCTGCCGCCCAAGGCGCTGCTGACCTTCAAATGCGACCCCGCCGGCTGACGATCGCGCCGGCCCCGGCAGGAATCGCGCGCGGCGGGTAGAATCACGCCCTTGCGCCCACAAGGCGCCATAACGAGAAGAGGCCGCCGCCGCATAGGTGCGATGCAGAGCCTACGAGTCTGTTGTCCGCGCAACCCGCGATCATTCCTATAACTAAACGCGCCTCCCGTGCCTTTCAGTGAAAGCGCGGGGCAGTACTCACTCATCCGGTTTCCACCATGCTCGCCACCATCACCCGCCTGTTCCCCGTGTGGGCGCTGCTGCTTTCCGCCGCCGCCTACTTCACGCCGCCCACCTTTACGCCGATCGGCAAATACGTCACCCAGCTGCTGACCCTGATCATGCTGACCATGGGCGTGACGCTGACCGTCGACGATTTCAAGCGCATCATCAAGCGCCCCGCGCCGGTCGCCGCCGGCATCATCCTGCACTACCTGGTCATGCCGCTGGCCGCCTGGGTCATCGCCAAGGTGCTGCGCATGCCGCCCGACCTGACCGCCGGCATGGTGCTGGTGGGCTCGGTCGCCTCCGGCACCGCCTCCAACGTGATGATCTACCTCTCGCGCGGCGACGTCGCGCTGTCGGTCACCATCTCCACGCTGTCGGCGCTGGTGTCGGTGTTCGCCACGCCGATGCTGACCGAGCTGTATGTGGACGCATCGATCCACTTCGACGCCCACGCCATGCTGATGTCCATCGTGCAGATCGTGGTGGTGCCCATCGTGGTCGGCCTGATCCTGAACATCTTCGCCGGCGGCTTCATCCGTCGCATCGAACCCTACCTGTCGCTGGTGTCGATGGTCGCCATCCTGCTGATCATCGCCGCGGTCGTGGCCGGCAGCCAGGCCAGCATCGCTTCGGTCGGCCTGGTGGTGCTGGTGGGCGTGATCCTGCACAACGGCCTGGGTTTGCTGGGCGGTTACTGGGGCGGTCGCCTGCTGGGCTTCGACGAGGCCGTGTGCCGCACGCTGGCCATCGAGGTCGGCATGCAGAACTCCGGCCTGGCCGCCGCGCTGGGCAAGCTGTACTTCACGCCGGTGGCGGCCCTGCCGGGCGCGCTGTTCTCGGTCTGGCACAACCTCTCGGGTTCGCTGCTGGCCGGTTACTGGCGCGGTCGCCCGCCGCGCGACTGATCTGCGTCGCGCCGCGCAGGCAAGCAAAAAGCGGAGCTTCGGCTCCGCTTTTTTGTTATGCGGAAATAATTTCTTCGTTTGAATTCGATATTTTTCGAATCTTTTGCCAGGACGATTTATCGCCTTGCGGGAACGGCTACCTTTCTCGGTTTTCCGGTCCGCATGCCCGTCGTCGCAGATGCGGCGGCGCGTCGCCTGGGCCGGGTCTCGGAGGTCCGCATGCCCGGCATCTATTGCTTCCACAAGAAACTCCTCATCCTCATGCTCGCCGGCCTGCCGCTGTCGCCGGCCGGCGCCGCGGCCGAGCCGGAAGAGCCGGTCAAGACGATCCTGATCGGCTTTTCCGGCGCGCTGAGCGGCGTGTCGGAGGCCTTCGGCAAGAGCCTGGCCAATGCCGCCGAAATGGCGCTGGGCGAGATCAACCGGCAAAATCCCAAGCTCGGCGGGCAGCGCGTGTTCTTCCGCCTGCTGCGCCAGGACGACCGCAACGACCCGCAGACCTCGGCCACCGTCGCGCGGCAGTTGCTGCAGGCCGGCGTGGTGGCGGTGATCGGCACCTCCCATTCCGGCACCGCCCAGGCCGTGGCGAAGATCTATTCCGACGCCGGCGTGGCCATGATCACGCCGGCGGCCAGCGCCGCCACGCTGTCCGAACAGGGCTATTCCTCATTTTTCCGCATGATCGGGCACGACGACCGCGCCAGCGCCAACCTGGCCGACTACACGGTGCGCGTGATGAACGTGCGCCGCTTCGGCGTGATCGACAACGGGTCGGTATATGGCACGGCGGTAGCCGCCAGCTTCTTCGAGCAGGCGCGCCAGGCCGGCGCGCGGGTGGTCGCGCGCGAGCGCGTCAGCTACACCACCGATCTGCGCCAGATGGTCAGGCGCATGAAGCAGCAGGGCGCGGAGGCGCTGTTCTTCGGCGGCTACAGCGCGCAGGCCGTGCTGCTGGCGCAGATCATCCAGCAGGAGGGCGGGGGGCTGCGCCTGATGATGGCCTCGGCCGGGGTGGTCGGCGCCACCTTCCTGATCGCCGCGCGTTCCGCCGCCAACGAGGTGATCGCCATCGAATCCGGGGCGCCGGTGACGGGCATGGCCGGCTGGCGTCGCTTCGAGGAAGAGTACAACCAGCGCTTCGGCCTGTATCTCTACGGGCTCACGCCCTTCGCCTACGACGCCGCGCAGGTGCTGGTGGCGGCGATGCGCCACAACGGCAGCGCCAATCCGCGCAGGCTGGTCGATACCCTGCACCAGATCAGCTTTCGCGGGCTGACCGGGCCGGTGGCCTTCGACGCCGTCGGCAATCCGCGCAGCCCGGTGTTCACCGTCTACGAGGCGCAGGACCAGCGCTGGGTGCCGCTGCAGACCTATGAAGAGCCGCCGCCGGCGCGCAAGCGGCCGGAAGCGGGGCAGGCCGCAACGCCGAACCCGGGAAGCCCTACAATGCGGTGAGCCGGCGGGCAGGACGCCCGGGCCACGCCATTGAGAGGAACCTGGAGATGACAAAACGCAATTTCCTGCGCGCCGCCGCATCCGCGCTGGCCGCAACGGCGGCCCTGCCGGCAGCGGCCGCGCCCCGGGCGGTTTCGCCCGGCCCGGTGCTGCTGACCGTGACCGGTGAGATCGCCCGGCCCAACCGCGGTCCGATCGACCACGCGCTGGACCAGATGATGCACAAGCAGAAACTGGAGTTCGAGCGCGCCCACGCGTTCGACTTCGCCGCCCTGGCGGCATTGCCGGCAGTCGAGATCCGTCCCACGCTGGAATACGACGGCAAGCGCCACGCATTGCGCGGTCCGCTGCTGGCCGACGTCATGCGCGCCGCCGGCGCCGATCCGAAGGCGGAAGGCTATGTGCTGCGCGCCATCGACGGCTACGCGGTGATGGTGTCGCGCGAGGACGCGCTGAAGTACCGCTTCATCGTCGCCACCCATCTCGACGGCAAGCCCATGCCGCTGGGCGGTCTGGGCCCGCTATGGGCGGTGTACGAGGCGGACGCCTTCCCCGACATGGCCGCGCGTCCGGTATCCGAACGCTTCGGCCTGTGCCCCTGGGGCATTTATCACATCGCCGTGCGCAAGGCCTGAGCGGCGCGCGACGGGTCCGGGAGTTCAGACGTCGATCGCGCTGTTGGACTTCATCCGCTTGCGCAGCTCGAACTTCTGGATCTTGCCGGTGGAGGTCTTGGGCAGCGGTCCGAAGTAGACCGCCTTGGGCGCCTTGAAGGCGGCCAGGTGGCTGCGGCAGAAATCGATCAGGTCCTGCGCCTGCACCTGCGCGCCTTCCTTCAGCTCGACGAAGGCGCACGGCGTCTCGCCCCATTTCTCGTCCGGCTGCGCCACCACGGCGGCGGCCAGCACCGAGGGATGGCGGTACAGCACGTCTTCCACCTCGACGCTGGAGATGTTCTCGCCGCCGGAGATGATGATGTCCTTGCTGCGGTCCTTGATCTTGATGTAGCCGTCGGCGCTCATCACACCTAGGTCGCCGGTGTGGAACCAGCCGCCGGCGAAGGCTTCCTGCGTGGCCTTGTCGTTCTTCAGGTAGCCCTTCATGCAGATGTTCCCGCGGAACATGATCTCGCCGATCTCTTCGCCGTCGGCCCTGACCGGCGCCATGGTCTCGGGCGAGAGCACGGTGACGCCGCTCTGCAGGTGATAGCGCACGCCCTGGCGCGACTTCAGCACCGCGCGCTCATCCACCGACTTCGCCGCCCAATCGTCCTGCTCGGCGCACACCGCCGCCGGGCCGTAGACTTCGGTCAGGCCGTAGACGTGCGCCAGTTCGAAATCCATCGCCTCCATCTTCGCCAGCACCGCCGCCGGCGGCGGCGCGCCCGCCACCATGCCGCGCACCGGGCCGCGGATGCCTTCGCGCCAGTTCTCCGGCGCATTGGCCAGCGCCGCGTGCACGATGGGCGCGGCGCAATAGTGGCTGACGCCATGCTCGCGGATCAGGTCGAACACCAGCTTGGGCTCGAACTTGCGCAGGCACACGTTCACGCCCGCGCGCGCGGCCACCGTCCACGGGAAGCACCAGCCGTTGCAGTGGAACATGGGCAGCGTCCACAGGTAGACCGGGTGCTTGGGCATGTCCCATTCGAGGATGTTGGAGATGGCGTTGATGGCCGCGCCGCGATGGTGATAGACCACGCCCTTGGGGTCGCCGGTGGTGCCGGAGGTGTAGTTGAGCGCGATCGCGTCCCACTCGTCGGCCGGCAGTTGCCAGGCGAAATTCTCGTCGCCGCCGGCCAGCAGGGTTTCGTACTCGAGTTCGCCGAAGCGCTCGCCGGCCACCGGCGGCGGGCCCAGCTCGTCGTAGACCTCGACGATCTTCAGCGCCGGCAGTTGCTCCTTCAGCTGGCGCGCCATCGCGGCGAATTCGCTGTCGATCAGCAGCACCTTGGCTTCGCCATGGCGCAGCATGAAGGCGATCGATTCCGTATCCAGGCGGATGTTGAGCGCGTTGAGCACCGCGCCCGCCATCGGCACGCCGAAGTGCGCTTCCACCATCGCCGGCGTGTTGGGCAGCATGGCCGACACCGTGTCGTTCTTGCCGATGCCCAGCTTGCGCAGGGCGCTGGCCAGGCGGCGCGTGCGGCGGTAGGTGTCGGCCCAGTCCTGGCGCAACCCGCCATGTACGATGGCGGTGCGCGCGCCGTACACCTCGGCGGCGCGCGCGATGAAGTCGAGGGGCGTGAGCGCCGCGTAATTGGCGGCGTTGCGGCCGAGGCCGGTGTCGAAGTCTGCCATGCTTGTCTCCTTGCTGCGTGTCTTGAATCTTCTGGAAAGGGGCGTGCCACGCGCGGTCTTTTTTCGGCCGCGCTTGTGTTTTCCCTAGGGTAGCACCGATGGCGGCTTGCGCTTTGTCATCACGACGACAAGGCGGCCGTGCGACAATGGCCGCCGTCCCCCGAGCAATGGCGCAAGCGATGGAGCAACATCTACAGCAGCACGACTGGTTCAACGCCCTGTCTCCCGAGCACCGCAAATTGGCGGCCGCCACCACGCAGCTGGCGCGCTTTTTTGCCGACTCGTTTATCGCGCGGCGCGGCGAGCTGTCCGAGTACTGGGTGGGCGTGCATGAGGGCCTGATCAAGCTCGCCGTCTACAACGTGGACGGACGCAGCAGCACCTTGTCCGGCGTGCCCGAAGGCGGCTGGTGCGGCGAGGGCAGCGTCATCAAGCGCGAGCCGCGCCGCTACGACGTGATCGCGGTGCGCGCCTCGCAGATCCTGCTGGTGCCGGCCGATACCTTCCATCGCCTGATGGCCGAGAGCCTGCCCTTCAACGCCTTCGTGATCCGCCAGTTGAACGAGCGCATGGGCCAGTTCATCGCCACCGTGCAAAACGAACGCCTGCTCGACGTCGATGCCCGCGTGGCCCAGGCCATCGCCCAGCTGTTCCATCCCATGCTCTATCCGCGCACGTCCAAGGTGCTGGAGCTGTCGCAGGAGGAGATCGGCCTGTTGACCGGGCTGTCGCGCCAGCGCGTGAACCAGGCCATGCGCCGGCTGGCCGAGCTGGGGTTGGTGGAGATTTCCTACCAGAGCATCCGCGTGGTCGACCTCGACGGCCTGCGCGCCTTCGGCATGGCCTCGTTGTGAGAACATGCATGGTCGCCGCGGCGACAGTCTGCGCGCCGCGCCTGGCTTAACATCGTTGACGCTTCCATTTCTTCCATTTCCTTGACGCCATGGCCATCGTCACCCACCACCACCTGCAGCTGCGCGAACTGCGTTTTGCCGCGCCCGCGCGCGTGAAGGTGTGGAAGGGCGGCGCCACGCTCAAGAGCGGCGGTGTGGCCATCGAGCTGCGCGAGGGCGAGAGCTTTACCGTGCCGCCTTTCGTGCGTTTCTCCTGCCTCGCTCATCCGCGCCTGGCGCCGGGCGCGGCCCGGCCCGCGGTCTGGTCGCTGGCGCTGGAGCCCGATGCCAACGCCGAGATGGAACGCGCCGCCGACGCCAGCAAGCCGTGGACGCGCAAGCTGGCCGCGGCCATCTTCGCCGAGCCCGCCGCCGACTGGAGCGCCGCGCGCATCGCCCGGCTGTGGCAGCTCACGCCGGCCCGGCTGCGCGCGCTGCTGTTCGCCGAGGGCGAGTCGCTGCGCAGCCTGGTGCGCGAGCAGCGCGTGGCCTGGGCGCTGGCCGCGCTGGCGCGCATGGATGACGCCGCGGCCGACTTCGCCGACGCCGGCTTCGCTTCGGCCACGGCGCTGGCGCGGGCTTGCCAGGATGTCATCGGCCTGCCGGCCGAGGTGGCCGCGCGCGCCATTTCGCTGCTGAGCGCATCGCCCGCGCCAAGCGCTCCTGCACGCGCCGCCGACGCCGGTCGCCGGCCGCGCTACCGGCCCTATTTCTGAGGCGAGCGCCGCCCGTGCGGCGCAAGTTTGCTACCATCTGCGCTTTCCTCTTCGATTCTTCATTTTGCAGCGCCCCGCGCGGGCCGATTTCCCCATGAGCAAGTTCTGGAGTCCCATCGTCAGCCGCCTGACGCCCTATACGCCGGGCGAGCAGCCCAAGATCGCCAACCTGGTCAAGCTGAACACCAACGAGAGCCCCTACGGCCCCTCGCCGCGCGCGCTCGAGGCCATCGCGCGCGAGGTGGGCGACAGCCTGCGCCTGTATCCCAACCCGGACGCCGAGCCGCTCAAGCTGGCCATCGCCGCGCGCCATGCCGCCGACGGCATCACGGCGCGCGAGGTGTTCGTGGGCAACGGTTCCGACGAGGTGCTGGCGCATGCCTTCCACGCGCTGCTGCAGCATGGCAAGCCCATCCTGTTCCCGGACATCACCTACAGCTTCTATCCGACCTACTCCGGCCTGTACCAGGTCGAGTACCGCGCGGTGCCGCTGGCTGCGGATTTCACCATCCGCGCCGACGATTATCTCGGCCATGGCGAGGCCATCGGCGGCATCATCTTCCCCAACCCGAACGCGCCCACCGGCTGCCTGATGGGACTGGCCGAGATCGAGCGCATCCTGCAGGGCAATCCGGAACGCGTGGTGGTGGTCGACGAGGCCTACATCGACTTCGGCGGCGAGACCGCGATCCCGCTGGTGCAGCGCTATCCCAACCTGCTGGTGGTGCAGACCTTCTCCAAGTCGCGCGCGCTGGCCGGCATGCGCGTGGGCTTCGCGATCGGCCATGCCGACCTGATCGCCGCGCTGGAGCGCGTCAAGAACAGCTTCAACTCCTATCCGCTGGACCGCCCGGCGATCGCCGGCGCCACCGCCGCCATCGAAGACGAGGAATATTTCCGCAAGACCTGCGGCATGGTCGTCGCCAGCCGCGAGAAGCTGGTGGCCTCGCTCACGCAACTCGGTTTCGAGGTGCTGCCCTCGGCGGCCAACTTCGTGTTCGCGCGCCATGCGCAACATGACGCGGCCAAACTGGCGGCATCGCTGCGCGGCGACGGCATCATCGTGCGTCACTTCACCAGCGCGCGCATCAACCAGTTCCTGCGCATCACCATCGGCACCGACGAGGCTTGCGGCACGCTGGTGGCGTCGCTGAAGAAGCACCTGGCCTGATCCGGCGCCGGTAATGCGAAAAGAAAAAGCGGCCCGCGGGCCGCTTTCTTTTTGCCTCGAACCTGGCGCGGTTCAGGCGGGGCTGGGCAGGGCCCGCTGCCGCCACGCCAGCGCCGCGCCCGTCAGCAGCGTCAGCGCGGAGAACACCAGCCCGCGCTGCAGCCCGCCGGCGCCGTCGGCGATCCAGCCGACGATGGTCGGGCCGACGATCTGGCCGGCGGCGAAGATGATGGTGAAGGCGCTGATGCCGGCCGGCCAGTCGGCCTGCGGCAGGTTGTGGCGCACCATCGCGGTGGTCGAGGCCACCGCCGACAGGAAGCAGGCGCCGAACAGGATGCCCGAGGCGAACACCGCCGCAGGTTCCGCCGTGAAGGCCGGCAGCAGCGTGGCCACGCACAAGAGGCTGTTGAGGATGGCCAGCGACTGGCCGCCGCGGAAGCGGTCCAGCATGCGCGCCCAGATCCGTGAGGAGGCGAAGGTCGCCACGCCCAGCAGCGCAAAGAACAGCGTGATGCGCTCGGGCGGCATGCCCTGTTCCTTCAGCAGCGCGATGACGAAGGTCATGTAGCCGATGTAGCCGAGCCCGAAGAACAGATAACCCAGCAGGCCGAACATCAGGCTGCGCGCGCGAAAGCCGCCGCGCGCCGAAGCCTGCGCCGGCGGCGACGGGATATGCCGCACCGGCAGCGCCATGAACACGCTGGCCACCAGCGCCAGCGCGCCCAGCAGCAGCCACGCCCATTGCCAGGGATGCGGCGCGCCGTGCGCGGCGGCCGCCTGCATGACCGGCGGCACCAGCAGCGAAGCCACCGCGATGCCGATGCCGGTGCCGCCGTAATACAGGCCCAGCAGCAAGCCGGCGCGCTGCGCGTGCAGCGCCGCCAGGCGACTCACCAGCAGGCCGCCGGAGACGAAGATGAAGGCGCTGGTGATGCCGGTGGCCACCCGCAGCGCCAGTTGCGTCGCGGTGTCGGTGACGAAGCCGGGGACGAAGGTCAGCAGCGCCGTGCCGAAGGCGCCGGCCACCAGCACGCGATGAGCCCGGTAGCGCCGCATCAGCAGCGGCGTGACCAGCGCGCCCAGCAGGTAGCCCAGCGCGTTGCCGGTGTTCATGCCGCCGGCGATCAGGTAGGGCCAGCCGAGGTCGGCGCGCATCGGCGCCAGCAGCAGCGCATAGGAAAAGCGCGCCACGCCGAGCGCGACGGCGGTGCCCAATGACAGGGCCAGGGCGGTGAGGATGGGGTGGCGCAGGATGAAGTCCTGCGACTCGGGTTCCTTGGTGGTCGGCATGGGGCGGCGTCTCCGGGGCCAGTATCGTTCTTGTGGGCCCAAGTGTAGCCGAACGGCCGCGTTCACATGCGGCAGGCGAAGTTCAGGCGGCGCCTTCGTGCCACAGTTTCAGGTCGATCACCTCGAGGCAGGCGTCCACCACCACCGGGTCCAGGCGCGTGCCGCGCAGGCGGCGGATTTCATCCAGCGCCACCTGCATGCCCAGCGACTTGCGGTAGGGGCGGTCGGCCGAGATCGACTCGACGATGTCGGACACCGTCAGGATGCGCGACTCCAGCGGAATCGCCTCGGCCGTCACGCCGCGCGGATAGCCGCTGCCGTCCAGGTACTCGTGGTGGCACCAGACGATCTCGGCCAGGTTGAACGGGAAGCTGATATGCCTCAAGACGTCGTAGCCGATCTGCACGTGCGTCTTGAGCACGGCGTATTCCTCGTCGGTGATGCGGCCGGGTTTGTTGAGCAGCTCCAGCGAGATCCTGGCCTTGCCGATGTCGTGCACCTGAGCCGCCATGTGCAGCACGTCGATGCGTTCGCGCGGCAGGCCGAGGCGTTCGGCGATCTTCACGCACAGTTCGGCCGTGCGGTCTTCATGGCCCGGCGTATAGCCGTCGGTGAGCCGATGCATGGCGATCAGCGCATCGACGATTTCCTGGTAAATCTGGTTTGGTTCTGAAACTGGCATCCCTGTCCCTGCAAGATTGCAGCGCGAGCCCGTGCGGCGCCGATGTGGAGCCGATGTGGAGCCCTGTGGCACGAGGATCAGAAGCGGCTGGGGTGGCGTGGCAGTATGCGCGGCGCCTGCCGTGAACCTCTGAGCGCTGCCGCCGTCTGACGGCAGCCTCGCCGCCGGCCGACCACACTCCTTTTTTCGGAGCTTTCCCGGTTGTCGGATAATAGCGGCTGCAATGCCGAGGCAGTTTACCTTCATGACGTATCGATGACAACCAAGCTTTCCACTTCGCGCGCCGGCCTGATCGGCCAGGCGCGCTGGCGCCAGATCGCCATTCCCCTGTTCTTCCTGCTGCTGGGCATCGTGTTCGCCAGCTGGGCGGCGCGCATTCCCGCCATCCGCGACCACCTGCAGCTGGACGCCGCCACGCTGGCCCTGGTGCTGCTGTGCGGCGGCATCGGCGCGGTCGGCTCGTTTCCGCTGGCGGCCTGGCTGACCGGGCACTACGGCGCGCGCCACAGTACCCTCTATGCCGGGCTGGCGCTGCTGGTGTCGCTGCCGCTGCTGGGCCTGGCGCCGGGGCTGTGGAGCCTGATGGCGGTCAGCGTGTTCTACGGCGCGGCCTCCAGCTGCTTCGACGTGGCCATCAACGCGCTGGGCGCGCAGGCCGAGAAGGACGCCGGGCGCCCCATCATGTCGATGCTGCACGGCTGGTTCTGCGTGGGCACCTTCTCCGGCGCGCTGATCGCCAGCGGCATCGCCGGCCTGGGCATCGCGCCGGTGTGGCATTTCCTGCTGGTGTCGGCGCTGTTCCTGTGGCCGCTGTATGCCGCCTACCAGGCCATGCCCGACGACAAGCCCGAGCACGACCCGCACCGCAAGATCTTCGCCATTCCGCACGGACACCTGGTGGTGCTGGGCGTGATCGGATTCTGCGGCGCCATCGTCGAGGGCTCGGTCGCCGACTGGAGCGGCATCTACATGAAGGACCACATCCACGCCACCGACGGCGGCACGCCGCTGGCCTATGCCGCCTTCGCCGGCATGATGCTGTCGGTCCGCATGGTCGGCGACCGCCTCAAGCAGCGCTACCACGCGCGCCGCATCGTGGCGCTGGGCACGCTGGGCGCGGCCGTCGGCATCGGCATCGCGGTGATGGCGCAGTCGATGGGGGTGGCCATCCTCGGCTTCGCGATCGCCGGCGCCGGCGTGGCGGCGGTGTTCCCGTTCGTCTTCAGCGCCGCCGGCCGGCACGGTTCCACCGCGCTGGCGGCGGTGGCCACGCTGGGTTACAGCGGCAGCCTGATCGGCCCGCCGGCGGTCGGTTTCCTGGTGCACGGCTGGGGTCTGCAGGCGGGGCTGGCCTTCCTCGGCGCGCTGTGCCTGGCCATCGCCCTGTGCAGCAGCCGGGCGCAATGGCTGGAATGAACCGGGCGCCACTGGTGTAGTCTCGAAAAACTTGGCGGAACGCGCTATTCGGGGCGGCAGTCTGAACGCGCTCCATGACAAGAAAACGAAAGGAACACCATGCCCTCGCAACCCGGCTCCCTCTCCTTACCGCAGTTCCTCCCGCGCGCGCTGGCAGGCGTGGCGCTGCTTTGCCTGCTGGGCGCCTGCGCCGCGCCGGCCGGCGGCGGCGCGCCGCAAGCCGCGGCACAGGCGCCGGCGTCATCGCCAGGCGCGCAACAGCCGGCGGCGGGCGATCCCGCATTGACGGCCAACGACTGGCAACTGGTGCAATGGAGCGGCGGCAGCCTGCCGCAGGACAACGGCGGCGAGCCCGTGGTGCTGCATTTCGCAGCCCAGGGCGGCAGCGGCAATGCCGGCGGCAACGTCAGCGGCCGCGCCGGCTGCAACCGTTTCAACGCCGCCTACGCGCTCACCGTGCCGGGCGGCATCGCCTTCGACAGGGCCGCAAGCACCCGCATGGCCTGCCTGCCGCCGTTGATGCAATTCGAGTCGGCCTACCTCGCCTCGCTGTTGGCGGTGCGCGCCTATCAGCTCAGCGCGGGCGTGCTGACGCTGCGTGACGCGGCCGGCAACGTCCAGCAATATCGCGCGCCGGGTGAAGAGCCGCAGTCCGCTCCGGCGCGCCCTGCTACCGCGCCGGACGCGCAGGTGGCCGAACTGTACGTGGCGCCCGTGCGCGCGCGCTGCACCGGCGTGGCGCCCATGCAGTGCCTGCAGGTGCGGCGCGAGCCCAAGGGGCCGTGGGAGCTCTGGTATGCGCCCATCGACGGCTTCCACTTTAAGACCGGCACCGCCTATCGCATCCGCATCGTCGGCACGCCGGTGGCCAACCCGCCGGCCGACGGCAGCAGCATCAGCTGGAAGCTGGACAAGATCCTCGAGCAGCACCGCGCCGGCCCGCGCCGCGCCAGGCCCGCCGCGGAAAAGAAATGAAATCGAAATAAAATAGCGGCTTTGCCCGCCGCTCCTGAACGGACGGCGGGTGCGCGGCAAGGGAGGGATATCATGCGCAACCTGGTTCTGCTGCCAGGCTTCATGCTCAACGAGCACCTGTGGGACGACATGCGAAGCGACCTGGCCACGCTGGGCGCGCTGACCTTCGGCGACCTGGGCCAGGACATCGGCATCCAGGCCATGGCCGACGCCGTGCTGCGCCAGGCGCCGGAGCAGTTCGTGCTGTTCGGTTTCTCGATGGGCGGCTTCGTCGCCCAGGCGGTGGCGTTGAAGGCGCCCGAGCGCGTGCTGGGGCTGGCCTTGCTCAATACCTCCTCGCGCCCGCAGACCGAACAGGAGTCGGTGTCGACCAAGGCCCAGCTCGATATCGCCCAGCGCACGCCCTTCAAGGGGCTGACGTCGCGCGCGCTGGCGTCGTCGCTGCATCCGGCGCGCAGCACCGACCGCGCGCTGCTGGACCGGCTGCAGGCGATGGCGCTGGCCAACGGCAAGGAGGTGTTCCTGCGCCAGCTGCAGACGCTGCGCGACAGCAATGCCGAGGTGCTGAAGCAGTTGCGCTGTCCGGTGCTGATCGTGGCCAGCGACCAGGACAAATTGCGCTCGGTGGAAGAGTCCGAGGAAATGGCGCGCCAGATCGCGCAGGCGCGCTTCGAGATCGTGGCCGATTGCGGCCACATGACGCCGATGGAGAAGCCGGGCGAACTGTTCGGCATCATCGGCGACTGGCTGGCGCAGTCCGGTTTGTAGAACCCGCCGCCATAGCGGCGTCGTCGCTTGCACAAAAAACAAAGGCGGCAGGAGAATTCCTGCCGCCTTTTGCTTTGTCTTGATGTCTGCTGCCTGTCCCTGGCTTTGCGGACCGGGCCGCCCGCCTGCTACCGCAGCGGGACTTGTCCCGCTCCTTCTTCTTCAACCTTCATCCGGCTCCTTCGGCGGCGCCCCGGCGGCGCGCCGTCCCGGGCCCTTGTTGGCCTCGTCCAGGCCGCCGGTGCCGCGCAGGTCGGTATCCACCTGGCCCTCGCGGATGTCGTTGTAGGCGTGGCGGATTTCATGCCGCTCCACCTTGTGGCCGCTGCGCGCCGGATCCTGGCGATCGAAATTCTGATCGTGCTCATGCGGCAGGCGCGGTTTGTCATGTTTCGGATGACGATCTTTTCTGGTTCTGAGAAAGCTGGTCATATTTTCCTCGCGTCAAGTGTCGGTGCTCTGCGCCTTCGCCGTGCGCGGCAGGATCCGGTGTTGCCGGATCTCCCGTGGCGCCATCGTTGAACTGCGCGCGCCGTGCGGAAGGTGTAAGCGAACAAATACGACCGGGCGCTGCACAAGAAGTGCCGACCGTTACAACTTGCGTGAAAAATGGGGGATTTGTCCGACGGACGAATCGCACATCGGCGGTAGGAAGTGGGGAGGGGGAGCGAAATCCTGCGGGTTTGTACCGCTTTGATGTCGCCTTAGGCCTTGCGGTTCCAGTCCACGCATAAGCGTATGCAAGAAAAGACAAAGGCGGACCTGTGATCCGCCTTGTCTTTTTTTGTTGGCAGCCCGCTGCCCGGACTGCGCAGTCCGGGGAGGCCTTACAGCGAGAGTCGCGTGCGCGCCGCGCGGTATTCCGCTTCCAGGCGGTCCACCAGCTCGGCCACGGTGGGTACGTCGTCCATCAGGCCCACGCCCTGGCCGGCGCCCCAGATGTCGCGCCAGGCCTTGGCCTTGGTGGTGCCGCCGGAGCCGAAATTCATCTTGGTCTTGTCGGCCTCGGGCAGGTTGTCGGGGTCGAGGCCGGCGTTGACGATGGACTTCTTCAGGTAGTTGCCGTGCACGCCGGTGAACAGGTTGGTGTAGACCACGTCGGCCGCGGTCGACTCGACGATGGCCTGGCGGTAGGCCTCGTCGACGTTGGACTCCTTGGTCGCCAGCCAGCGCGAGCCGATGTAGGCGAAGTCGGCGCCCATGGCCTGCGCGCCCAGCACGGCGTCGCCGGTGGCGATCGCGCCCGACAGCACCAGCGGGCCCTTGAACATCTTGCGCACCTCGCCCACCAGCGCGAACGGCGACAGCGGGCCGGCATGGCCGCCGGCGCCGGCCGCCACCAGGATCAGGCCGTCCACGCCGGCTTCCAGCGCCTTCTCGGCGTGGCGCAGCGAGATCACGTCATGCAGCACGATGCCGCCGTAGCTGTGCACCGCGTCCAGCATCTCCTTGGGCGGCGCACGCAGGCTGGAGATGATGATGGGCACCTGGTGCTTCACGCACACCGCGACGTCCTGCGCCAGGCGGTCGTTGGACTGGTGCACGATCTGGTTCACCGCGATCGGGCCGACCTTGCGTTCGGGATGCTGCTGTTGCCATTGCGCCAATTCCGCCTGCAGCTCGGTCAGCCAGACGTCCAGCTGCTCGGCCGGCCGCGCGTTCAGGGCCGGGAACGAGCCCACCAGCCCGGCCTTGCACTGGGCGGCCACCAGGGCCGGGCCGCTGGCGATGAACATCGGCGAGCAGATGATGGGCAGGCGCAGATCTTGCAAGGCTTTCGGGTAAGCAGGCTGGGGCATGGCTTGTCTCTCGTCGGTTGTCTTTATGTAAAGGCGCGGGGCCGGAATTTGTTCGACGATTATAGGATAAAAATATTACGGTCGTGCTTTTTGTTGCGCGAACGTGAATTTTCTCCGAAATTGTTTAGAAAATTTTCTGTCCCATGCGAGCGGCATGTTATGTTTTTTATCAGCCTGCCGTAATGGATCTCATGGGCCGCGCCACGGGGCGCGCGGTCTTGTTCCGGCTACCGGCCGGGGCATCGGGCAAGGCTCCGAATCGCAAGTGCCGTAGTGGGGGAAATCATGGAAACCTTCGATCTCGTCAATATCGCCATCATCGCCGTTGCAGGCGCCGGGCTGGTCTTGTGCGCTGTGCTCCATCACCGTGCATTGAAGAAAGCCGTCGTCACCACCGACAAACGCTACGTGCGTGGCTTGCGCCGATACCGTCACTGAATCCCCTTTTCGCTTACCGGCTCCCAGCGTAGCGGGAGCATCCGACGCCTTCTTCGGCAAGGCGCCCGTACGCGCTCGACCTTCTTCATCCGGGTGACGCGGCCATCTTTCGCAGATGGGCCGCGAGCCCGGCCACGGCCACCCGCGGCCATTGCCGCGCGGCATCGGCTGTCGCATTACGTATTCACGACGTAGTCGTCTCACAAGGGGGCAAGATGAAGAAGTTGCTGACGCTCAAGCGCAGTTTTGCGCTGTTCGGACTGGTGCTGGTGGTGCTCGCGCTGCTGCTGTACGGCGCGGTGCAGATGATGCGGCAGGCCGAGCTGCGGGTCGAACGCACCAGCGAAACACGCTATCGGTCCTACCAGCTGGCGCAGGTGCTGGCGCAGGATTCCGCCGACCTGACCACGGCCGTGCGCAGCTACGTCGTCACCGGCAATCCGAAATACGAGGCGCGCTACTACGAAGTCATCGACATGAACTCGGGCAAGAAGGCCAGGCCCGACGGCAGCAAAGGCGCCTTGCTCGACCAGATGAAGGAAGCCGGCTTCACCGACGCCGAGTTCGCCAAGCTCAAGCAGGCCCAGGACCTGTCGATCGCGCTGGTCAAGACCGAGGAAATCGCCATGCACGCGGTCAAGGGCGAGTTCGACGACGGCGCCGGGAAATTCACCAAAAAAGGCGACCCTGACCTCGAGCTGGCGCGCAAGCTGGTGCACGATGACGCATATGAAGGCAAGGTGGCCCAGATCCTCAAGCCCGTGGGCGAGTTCGTGGCGCTGATGGACGCGCGCACCCGGGGCGACCTCGACGCCGCCGACCGCAGCAGTCGCACCGCCTTCACCGCCTGCCTGGTGATGCTGGCCCTGATGCTGTTGCTGTCGATGGCGACGCTGTACTTCCTCTTCGTGCTGATCCGCAGCCAGCTCGAGCGTGGCTCGAAGGCCGCAGAGCAGCTCGCCACCGGCGACCTGCGCGTGACGCTGGCGGTGGAGCGCGACGACGAGATCGGCCGCCTGATGGGCGCCATCAACGGCATCGGCCAGGGCCTTGCGCGCGTGGTCTCGACCGTGCGCCACAGTACCGAGACCATCAACGTCGCCGCCCGCGAGATCGCCACCGGCAACATGGATCTCTCGTCCCGTACCGAGTCGCAGGCCTCCAGCCTGGAAGAAACCGCCAGCTCGATGGAAGAGCTCACCACCACCGTCCAGCAGAACGCGGCCAACGCGCGCGAAGCCAACCAGCTGGCCAACTCGGCCTCCGAACTGGCCAATCGCGGCGGCGAAGTGGTGGGCAACGTGGTGCAGACCATGGAGTCGATCAAGGCCAGCTCGGGCAAGATCGCCGACATCATCAGCGTGATCGACGGCATCGCCTTCCAGACCAACATCCTGGCGCTGAACGCCGCGGTGGAAGCCGCGCGCGCCGGCGAGCAGGGCCGCGGTTTCGCGGTGGTGGCGTCGGAGGTGCGCTCGCTGGCGCAACGCTCGGCCACCGCCGCCAAGGAGATCAAGGAGCTGATCGGCGACTCGGTAGAAAAGGTCGACGCCGGCGGCAAGCTGGTCGACCAGGCCGGCGTGACCATGGACGAGATCGTCAACGCCGTGCGTCACGTGGCCGGCATCATGCACGACATCACCACCGCCAGCGAGGAGCAGAGCGCCGGCATCGCCCAGGTCAACGACGCCATCAACCAGATGGAAGCCATCACGCAGCAGAACGCGGCGCTGGTCGAAGAGGCCGCGGCCGCCGCCGGCAGCCTGCGCGAGCAGTCCGACAGCCTGATGCAGGATGTGTCCGTGTTCAAGCTGACCGAAGACGGCAGCGCGCCGACGGCGGCGGCGCCGCTCAGGCAGGCCGAGAGTGTCAGGCCGGTCGCCAGGCCGGCGGCCAAATCGGTAGCCAACCCGGTGGCCAAACCGGCGCCGGCCGCCGCGCCCAAACTGGCGGCCGCCAAGCCAAAAGCGGCAACGGCGCCCGCGGCGAAGCAGACCGCCCGCAGCGGCGAAGCTGACTGGGAAGAGTTCTGAGAAAAGCGTCAGGGAGAAAAGCGCGCGCACCCGCCGGCGCGCGCGTTGTGCGTTGTGCGATCAGCCGCGCTTGGCGGCGATGGCGTTGCCGGCGCGGCTGACCGACTTGCGGCCCAGGTGCTGCGAGATGAACTGGCCGGCCTCGACCACCGCGTCGAGGTCGACCCCGGTCTCGATGCCCAGTCCCTTCATCATGTACAGCACGTCTTCCGAGGCCACGTTGCCGGTCGCGCCCTTGGCGTAGGGGCAGCCGCCCAGTCCCGCCACCGATGAATGGTAGATCGTGATGCCGGCCTGCAGGCTGGCGTAGATGTTGGCCAGCGCCTGGCCGTAGGTGTCGTGGAAGTGGCCCGACAAGCCTTCGATGTGGAACTCGCGGATCGCCGTTTCCATCACCGGCCGCACCTTGTCCGGCGTGGCCACGCCGATGGTGTCGGCGATGTCGATCTCGTCGCAGCCCAGCTCGCGGAAGCGCCGCACCACGTCGGCCACCGACGCCAGCGGCACCTCGCCCTGGTAGGGACAGCCGAAGGCGCAGCTGACCGCCGCACGCAGGCGCTTGCGATGTTCTTTGGCGGCCTTGGCCACCTCGCGGAAACGCTCGATCGACTCGGCGATGGAGCAGTTGATGTTCTTCTGCGAAAAGGCCTCGGAGGCGGCGCCGAAGATCACCACCTCATCCACGCCGGCTTCCAGCGCGGCTTCGAAGCCCTTCATGTTGGGCACCAGCGCCGAATACACCACGCCCGGCTTGCGCGCGATGCCGTGCATCACCTCGCTGGAGGTGGCCATCTGTGGCACCCACTTGGGCGAGACGAAGGAGGCCGCCTCGACGTTGGGAAAGCCGGCCGCGGTGAGGCGGTTGACCAGCTCGATCTTCACCTCGGCGGAGATGGTTTCCTTTTCGTTCTGCAAGCCGTCGCGCGGTCCGACTTCGACGATTTTGACTTTCCTGGGCAGGCTCATCTGGCTGGTCTCCGGTTGTTCTGGTTGGTGTCTGGCGATGGTCGATCATATCAGCCGGGCCGCTGCCGCGTGCCCGGCCGTCACATTCAGGCGGCCGCGGGCGCCGGATCCTGGCGCACGTCGGCGACGGCGCCGCCGGTCATCTTCTCGAGCTGGGCGGCGGTCAGGTTGAACACGGCATGCGGATGGCCGGCCGCGGCCCACACGCTGGAAAAATTGAACAGGTCGCGGTCGATCAGCATCACCGGCTTGACCACATGCCCGATCGGGCACACGCCGCCAATCGCGTAGCCGGTGGACTCGCGCACGAACCTGACGTCGGCCTTGCCCAGCGCGCCCACCAGCGCGGTCACCTTGGCTTCGTCGACGCGGTTGCCGCCGCTGGCGATGACCAGCACCGGCGCATCGTCGCTGAGGCGACGGAAGATGATGGACTTGGCGATCTCGGCCACGCTGCAGCCCAGGCCTGCGGCCGCCTCGGCCGAAGTGCGGCCGGTCGCCGGCAGCATTACCACGGGCTTGTCATGGCCGATCTGCGCCAGCAGGTCGGATACGCGTTGGGCGGAAGAGGGCAGGGCGGCGGAGGCGGCGTCGTTCATGGCGATAAAAGAGGACAAAAGGGGACGATGGAACAAGCCCAAAATGATAGCAGCATGCCCGCCCTGCCTGTTTTGGCGCGGCGCGCTATAGTGGGCGCCTTGGTCAACGGGCGGGAGCAGGCGATGCGCAACGACGACAGGAGCGGGCGCCGGCAGGTGTTGCAGGCCGGGTTGGCAGCGGCGCTGGCCGCGGGTTTGCCGGCAGCGCCGGCGATGGCGGAGGACAGGATGCAACAACGCAGGATTGCCTCGGGCGCGGAGTCCCTGCCGGTCATCGGCTGCGGCACCTATATCGGTTTCGACGTCGCGCCGGGAAGCGAAGAGTACCGGCGCCTGCCGGGCGTGGTCGATGCGCTGCTGGCCGCCGGCGGCGCCGTGTTCGACAGCTCGCCCATGTATGGCCGCGCCGAGCGCACCACCGGCGAACTGCTGGCCGCCGAGGGCAAGGCCAGGCAGGCCTTTCTCGCCACCAAGGTGTGGACCGCCGGGCGCGAGGCCGGTATCGCCCAGATGCGGCAATCGATGCGCCTGCTCGGCGTGCAAAAGCTGGACCTGATGCAGATCCACAACCTGCTCGACTGGCGCATCCACCTGCAGACGCTGCGCGAGTGGAAGGCGCAGGGGCTGATCCGCTACATCGGCGTGACGCACTACACCGCCGGCGCCTACGCCGAGCTGGAGGCGGTCATGCGCGCCGAGCAGCTGGATTTCCTGCAGATCAATTATTCCTTCGACGAGCGCGAGGCGGAAAAACGCATCCTGCCGCTGGCCGCCGAACGCGGCATGGCGGTGCTGGTGAACCGGCCCTTCGGCGGCGGCGGGCTGCTGGGGCGCACGCGCGGCAAGCCGCTGCCGCCGTGGGCCGCCGAGATCGGCGCGACCAGCTGGGCGCAGCTGCTGCTCAAGTTCATCCTCGCCAATCCGGCCGTCACCTGCGCCATTCCCGGCACCGCGCGTCCCGAACACATGCGCGACAACGCGGCCGCAGGCATGGGCCCCATCCCCGCCGCGTCGTTCTGGCGCGAGCCCGGGCATGCGATCGACATCTGACGGCGAATGGCCGGCCATGCGCGGGCTCATGCGTCCAGCAGGAACACGCCGTCGCTGCGGGCCGCGCCCGCGCGCTCCAGCTGCGCCACCGTCCAGCGCGCCAGTTCCTCGTCGGCCATGTGCATGAAGCGCCGGTTGGCCGTGCGCAGCAGCGGGATCTCGCGCATCATCGCCGGCAGCTTTTCCAGCGGGATGCGCTGCCGCTCCAGCAGCAGGAACTTCACCAGCACCTTGATGCCGTTGTGCGCGTTGCGCAGCGCATCGGCCTCCAGGTAATCGAGGCGCGAGAAGGCCTTCTCCAGTGCATCGCCGACCTCGGTGAACGGGGCGCCGTGGCCGGGGATGACCAGCTTCGCATCCAGCGTGCGGATCAGCTCCAGCGTGGCGCGCGCCTCGGCGAAACCGGTCTCGCCGTCCAGCTCCGGGAAGATGATGCCGAAGCCGTTGCGCCACAGCGCGTCGGCCGAGATCAGGATGCCCTCCTGCGGGCAGAAGAAGACCAGCGAATGCGGATCGTGGCCGGGCGCGGCCAGCGCATGCCAGTCGAGCTCGCCCAGGCGCAGCACCTGGCCGTCGCGCACCGTCTCGCTGAAGCCAAAGCGCGGACAGCGCTGGCCGGTGGCGCGGTAGCTCAGCGCTTCTTCATCCCATTGCCGCACCTTGTCCGCCTCCGCCGCCGGGATGGCCGTACGGCAGCCGTAGGCAATCTGCAGCGCGGCGTTGCCGCCGCAATGGTCGGAGTGGAGATGGGTGTTGACCAGCAGGTCCAGCTTGGCGCGGCCGCGCTCGCGCAGCACGTGGCGCACCAGCGTGAGCGTCTGTTCGGCGTGCGAGACGTAGCCGCTGTCGATCAGCGCCACCTCGTCGCGGCCGAACAGCAGCACATTGTTGGACGACAGCCAGCCGCGCTCGAGCACATGGATGGACGGCGGCACCTGCAGCGCGGGCGCGTTCATGGACTTCAGGCCGCTTTGAATTCGAGCAGCTGCGCGCCTTCGGCCACCTGGTCGCCGACCGCGTACAGCAGGTCTTCGACGGTGCCGTCGGCGGGCGCGGCGATGGTGTGTTCCATCTTCATCGCCTCCATGATCAGCAGCGGCGCGCCCTTGTCGACGCTGCCGCCTTTCTCGACCAGCACCGCCACGATCTTGCCCGGCATCGGCGCGGTCAGGCGGCCGCCTTCGGCCTCGCTGTGGCCGGCGTGCGCCATCGGATCCGCATAGCGCAGGCTGCGCTGCGCGCGGCCGTCGAACACGTGCAGCAGTTCGCCCTCGCGCACCACGTCGGCGCGCAGCAGGCGGCCGTCGAGCGTGATGCTGCAGGCACCGGACGTCACCGACTCGATGCGCAACGCGTGCGATGCGCCCCCTGTCAGCAAGGTCCAGCTGTTGCCGTCGCCGGCGTATTCCAGCTGCAGTCTGGCCGCACCGGCGTCGCCGGCGAACTCCAGCGCGCGCAGCAGCTTGCCGTTCATGCGCCAGCCGTTGGCCGAGGACCATGGATCGGCCTTGTCGCTCTTGCTGCCTTCTTCGTTCAGCACCGCGACGGCGGCGAACGCCAGCGTCTCCAGCGCAGGCGCGGCGGGCGCTGGGAACAGCGTCTCGTGATGGCGCTCGATCAGGCCGGTGTCGAGGTCGGCCTGCGAGAACGCGGCGCCCGCCACCAGCCGCTGCAGGAAGCCGATGTTGGTGGCCAGGCCCACCACCTGGTATTGCGCCAGCGCGCGCGACATGTTGCGCAGCGCGGCCTCGCGGTCGGCGCCCCAGACGATCAGCTTGGCGATCATCGGGTCGTAGAAGGGCGAGATGGCGTCGCCCTCGCGCACGCCGGAGTCGATGCGCACGGCGGCCGGCTGCGACACGTCGCCCTGGTGCAGGCGAAACTCGACGGCGCTCGCGGTGCGCATGCGCGCCAGCGTGCCGATCGAGGGCAGGAAACCCTTCTCCGGATTTTCTGCATAGATGCGTGCCTCGATGGCGTGGCCGGCGATGCGCAACTGGTCCTGCTTCAACGGCAGGGGTTCGCCCGAGGCCACGCGCAATTGCCACTCGACCAGGTCCTGGCCGGTAATCATCTCGGTCACCGGATGCTCCACCTGCAGGCGCGTGTTCATCTCCATGAAGTAGAAGCTGCCGTCCTCGCCGTTGCTATAGTCCGCGATGAATTCCACCGTGCCCGCGCCGACATAGCCCACCGCGCGCGCCGCCGCTACCGCCGCTTCGCCCATGGCGGCGCGACGCTCGGCCGTCATGCCGGGCGCCGGCGCTTCTTCCAGCACCTTCTGGTGACGGCGCTGCACCGAGCAGTCGCGCTCGAACAGGTAGACGCAATTGCCGTGCGTGTCGGCGAACACCTGGATCTCGATATGGCGCGGCCGCGTCAGGTATTTCTCGACCAGCACGCGGTCGTCGCCGAAGCTGGAGATCGCCTCGCGCTTGCACGACGCCAGGGCGGCGGCGAAGTCTTCCGAGCGTTCGACCACGCGCATGCCCTTGCCGCCGCCGCCGGCGCTGGCCTTGAGCAGCACCGGATAGCCGATGCGATCGGCTTCGCCGCGCAGGAACTCGCTCTCCTGGCGCTCGCCGTGATAGCCCGGCACCAGCGGCACCGCGGCCTTTTCCATCAGCGCCTTGGCGGCCGACTTGGAGCCCATGGCGCGAATCGCCGAGGCGGGCGGGCCGATGAAGACCAGGCCGGCGTCGGCACAGGCCTGGGCGAAGTCGGCGTTCTCCGACAGGAAGCCGTAGCCGGGATGAATGCCTTGCGCGCCGGTGGCCAGCGCGGCGGCGATGATCTTGTCGCCGCACAGGTAACTCTCCTTGGCCGGCGCCGGACCGAGGCGCACGCTTTCGTCGCAGGCCTGCACGTGCTTGGCGCCGGCGTCGGCGTCCGAATACACGGCGACGGTCGCGATGCCCATGCGGCGCGCGGTGGCCGCCACGCGGCAGGCGATTTCGCCGCGATTGGCGATCAGGATTTTATGGATCATGTTGTCTCCTCTTGTTCTCTTGCCGCGGGCGTCAGATGCGGAAGACGCCGAACTTCGTCTCTTCGATGGGCGCATTGAGCGCGGCCGACAGTCCCAGCGCCAGCACCGTGCGCGTATCGGCGGGGTCGATCACGCCGTCGTCCCACAGGCGCGCCGAGGCGTAGTAGGGATGGCCCTGCGTTTCGTACTGCGCGCGGATCGGATCCTTGAACGCGGCTTCCTCCTCGGCGCTCCAGCTGCCGCCGCGCGCTTCGATGCCGTCGCGCTTGACGGTGGCCAGCACGCTGGCGGCCTGCTCGCCGCCCATCACCGAGATGCGCGCATTGGGCCACATCCACAGGAAGCGCGGCGAGAACGCGCGGCCGCACATGCCGTAGTTGCCGGCGCCGAAGCTGCCGCCGATGATGACGGTCAGCTTGGGCACCTTGGCGGTGGAGACCGCCGTCACCATCTTGGCGCCGTGGCGGGCGATGCCTTCGTTCTCGTATTTCTTGCCGACCATGAAGCCGGTGATGTTCTGCAGGAAGATCAGCGGGATCTTGCGCTGGCAGCACAGCTCGATGAAGTGCGTGCCTTTCTCGGCCGCTTCTGAAAACAGGATGCCGTTGTTGGCGATCACACCCACCGGCATGCCGTGCAGGTGGGCAAAGCCGCACACCAGCGTGGTGCCGTAGCGCGCCTTGAACTCGTCGAACTCGCTGCCGTCGACGATGCGCGCGATCACCTCGCGCACGTCGAAGGGTTTGCGCGTGTCGGTAGGGATCACGCCGTACAGCTCATGCGCCGGATACTTCGGCGCCACGGCTTCGCGCAGCGCCAGCTGTTGCGGCTTGGTGCGGTTCAGGTGGCCGACGATGCCGCGCGCGATCGCCAGCGCGTGGGTGTCGTCCTGCGCCAGGTGGTCGGCCACGCCAGACAGGCGCGTATGCACGTCGCCGCCGCCCAGTTCTTCGGCCGTGACCACCTCGCCGGTGGCCGCCTTCACCAGCGGCGGCCCGGCCAGGAAGATGGTGGCCTGGTCCCTGACGATGATGGATTCGTCGCTCATCGCCGGCACGTAGGCGCCGCCGGCGGTGCAGGAGCCCATCACCACCGCGATCTGCGGGATGCCCTTGGCCGACATGTTGGCCTGGTTGAAGAAGATGCGGCCGAAGTGGTCGCGGTCGGGGAACACCTCGTCCTGGTTGGGCAGATTGGCGCCGCCGCTGTCGACCAGGTAGATGCAGGGCAGGTGGTTGAACTCGGCGATTTCCTGCGCGCGCAAGTGTTTCTTGGCGGTCATCGGATAGTAGGTGCCGCCCTTGACCGTGGCGTCGTTGCACACGATCACGCATTCCTGCCCGGCCACGCGGCCGATGCCGGTGATGATGCCGCCGGAGGGCGCGGCGTCCTTCAGGTGGCCGTCGCGGTCCTTCTCGCGGTACATGCCGTAGGCCGCCAGCTGCGAGAATTCGAGGAAGGGCGTGCCGGGGTCCAGCAGCATCTGCACGCGCTCGCGCGGCAGCAGCTTGCCGCGCGCGATGTGCTTGTCGCGCGCGGCCTGGCCGCCGCCTTCGGCGATCGCCGCGACCTTCTGCTTCAGGTCGTCGACGATGCGTTGCATGGCTTCGCGGTTGTTCTGGAAATCCTCGCTGCGCGGGTTGAGCTTGCTTTCGATCTGCGGCATGTCGTCTCTCTCTTCAGTTTCTTTTGTCTGCTGCCGGCGTCAAGGACCGGTCTGGCGGCCTAGCGGTCGCCCGGGAATTCGCCGTCGACGTAGTACCAGCGCGGCGTGCCTTGGGCGTCCGGCTGGCGCACGAAGTTGCTGACCTCGTGCATCCGGTGCGCCTTGCCGCCGACCTTGAAGCGCGCCACGAATTCCACCGTGGCCTCGTCGCTGCCGGCCACGTGGGTCTGCTTCTTGATGTCCAGGCCGATCCAGTTGACGTCGGTTTCGCCGGTCAGCTCTTCTTCCGGCAGGGTCTCGGGGAACCAGGTCGCGCGCAGGTAGGCCTCGTCGCGCAGCGCGTAGGCGCTGTAGCGCGAGCGCATCAGCAGCTCGGCCGTGGCCGGGACTTCCGCGCCCGAGATGAAGCGGCCGCAGCAGGCGGCGAATGCGCCCTTGCCGCAAGGGCATGCGGCGCCGGCCTTGTCTTTCTTGTTGCTCATCAGATCTTTCCGTTTTGTAAAAATGCGTCCAGCTGCGTGAAGCGGTCGAAGCCCCAGAAGGCTTCGCCGTCCACGATCACGAAGGGCGATCCGAACACGCCGGCGCGGGCCGCGTCTTCGGTGGCCTGCTTCAGTTTGTCCTTGATCTCCTGCGTGCTAAGCGCCGCCTCCAACGCCCCGGCGTCGATGCCGAGGTCGCCGGCGATGCGCAGCACGTTGGCCGCCACGCTGATGTCGATGTCCTCGGTGAAGTAGGCGCTGTAGACGGTGCGGATGAAGTCGACCGCCTTGGCCGGCTGCTGCTCCTGCACCCACAGCGCGGCGCGCGCGGCGACCTGCGTGCCGATGGGGAAGTTGCCGGGTTCCTTGAAGTAGATGTTGTGGAAGCGCGCGGTGCGACCCATGTCGTGGCGCGAGTACTCGCCCTTGACCGGGATCAGCACCAGCGAGTTGGTGCCGATCTGCTTGAAGATCGGGCCCAGCAGAATCGGATGCCAGTTGACCTGGCGGCCGTGTTTCTCGGCCAGCTTGCCGATCTCGACGGCGCCGAAGTAGCCGTAGGGCGAACTGAAGTCGAAGTAGAAGTCGATGGGATTGCTCATGGTGTGATGGCCTCGTCCTGTGGAGTCAAAGCGTGTCGGCGAACAGCTCGCGGCCGATCAGCATGCGGCGGATCTCGCTGGTGCCGGCGCCGATCTCGTAGAGCTTGGCGTCGCGCCACAGGCGGCCGACCGGGTATTCGTTGATGTAGCCGTTGCCGCCCAGCGACTGGATCGCCTCGCCGGCCATCCAGGTGGCCTTCTCGGCCGAGTACAGGATGGCGCCGGCGGCGTCCTTGCGCAGCGCGCGCACCTTCTCGGGAGAGCCGGCGCGGTCGCAGGCCTGGCCCACCGCGTAGACGTAGGCCTTGCAGGCCATCATGGTGGAATACATGTCGGCCAGCTTGCCCTGCATCAGCTGGAACTCGCCGATGGCCTGGCCGAACTGCTTGCGGTCGTGCACATAGGGCACCACCACGTCCATGCAGGCCTGCATGATGCCCAGCGGGCCGCCGGAGAGCACGGTGCGCTCGAAATCCAGGCCCGACATCAGCACGTTCACGCCGCGGCCGATGCCGCCCAGCACGTTCTCTTCCGGCACCTCGCAATCCTGGAACACCAGTTCGCCCGTGTGCGAGCCGCGCATGCCCAGCTTGTCCAGTTTCTGCGCCACCGAGAAGCCCTTGAAACCCTTCTCCACCAGGAACGCGGTCATGCCGCGCGCGCCGGCTTCCAGGTCGGTCTTGGCGTACACCACCAGCACGTCGGCGTCGGGGCCGTTGGTGATCCACATCTTGCTGCCGTTGAGCACGTAGCGGTCGCCCTTCTTGTCGGCGCGCAGCTTCATGCTGACCACGTCCGAGCCGGCGTTGGGTTCCGACATCGCCAGCGCGCCGATGAAGTCGCCGGAGATCAGTTTGGGCAGGTATTTCTTCTTTTGCGCGTCGTTGCCGTTGCGCTTGATCTGGTTCACGCACAGGTTGGAGTGCGCGCCGTAGGACAGGCCCACCGAGGCCGAGGCGCGCGAGATTTCCTCCATCGCCACGATATGCGCCAGATAGCCCATGTCGGCGCCGCCGTATTCCTCGCTGGCGGTGATGCCCAGCACGCCCAGGTCGCCCATCTTCTTCCACAGGTCCATCGGGAACTGGTCGCTGCGGTCGATCTCGGCGGCGCGCGGGGCGATTTCGGTCTTGGCGAATTCGGCCACGGTGGCGCGCAGCGCGTCGATGTCTTCGCCGTGGTCGAAGCTCAGGCCTGGCAGGTGGATCATGCTTGTCTCCTCATTGGGTTTGTCTTGGTCTGGTGCCGTTATGGATGATGCATTTGACGTTTACGTCAATCGCGGCGGCCGGAGGGCATCGCCCTCATGCCGCCTTGCGCCGCGGCTTGCCGGCGGCGCCGTTCTTCTTCGGTTCGATCCTGCCGTCGGCCAGCAGGCGCCGGCATTCGTCCTCATGCGCGGCGATCTCCGCCAGCGTCAGCTCCAGGTCTTCGCGCTGGCGCTCCAGCTTTTCGCGATGCTGGCGCAGCACGCCGAGAAAACTCTGCAGCTGGACTTCCGTGTCCTTGGGCGACTCGTACATGTCGATCAGGTCCTTGATCTCCGAGAGCGTGAAGCCCAGTCGCTTGCCGCGCAGCGTCAGCTTCAGGCGCGTGCGTTCGCGCGCGGGGTAGACGCGGTTGCGCCCGCCCGCGCCTTCGCGCTTGGGATTGAGGATGCCGTGGTCCTCGTAGAAGCGGATCGCCCGCGGCGTGATCTCGAATTCTTCCGCCAGTTCGGTGATGGTGTAGGTGGGCATGGACGTGGGCCTGGTCTGCGTCGAACGGGAATATTGGTTAAGCTGGTTCCATCGGTCATCTGCGCATCCGTTCCGCGCATGTCTCTCTGCGCGGAACGGATGCGCAGATCTGCTTCCGGGAACTGGCACTTTACGTTAACGTAAAGTATATTGTGCCCGTCCGTCCAGCGGAAAATGCACAAGCCTTGATGGCCGGATGTCTTGTTGTCGCCGGAGCAATGTCCGGCGGATCCGTTTTCACGTTTGCAGCAATAGCCCAGGTATTTCATGAACGCTCTTGAATCCCAGCTCGACTACGCCTACGGCGACGCCATGCCCGACACCGGCCGCACCATGGAGGTCGCGCCGGGCATCCGCTGGCTGCGCATGGGGCTGCCGTTCGCGCTGAACCACATCAATCTGTGGCTGCTGGAAGACGAGGTCGAGACGCCGCAGGGCCCGCGCCGCGGTTGGACCGTGGTCGATTGCGGCATCGCCACCGACGCCACGCGCGACGCCTGGGAGAGCATTTTCGCCGACGAGCTCGGCGGCCTGCCGATCGTGCGCGTGCTGGTCACGCATTGCCATCCGGACCATGTCGGCCTGGCCGACTGGCTGTGCCGGCGCTGGCAGGCGCCGTTGCTGATGAGCGCGGGCGACTATGCGTTCGCGCGCGTGATGTCGGCCGCGCTGCCCGGCGCCGAAGGGCCGTCGGCCGCGCCGCATTTCCGCCGCCACGGCCTGACCGATCCGGACACCATCGCCAAGCTGGCCGGCCGCAATACTTACTACCCCGATCTGGTGCCGGCGGTGCCGTCCTCCTATCGCCGCCTGCAGGAGGAATATGCGGTGCGCATCGGCGGGCGCGACTGGGAAATCATCACCGGCTTCGGCCACTCGCCCGAGCATGTCTCGCTTTACTGCCGCGACGCCAACGTGCTGATCTCGGGCGACATGGTGCTGCCGCGGATCTCGACCAACGTCTCGGTGTTCGCCATCGAGCCCGAGGCCAACCCGGTGCAGCAGTTCCTCGACTCGCTGAAGAAATACGCGCACCTGCCGGCCGACGCGCTGGTGCTGCCGTCGCACGGCAAGCCTTTCCGCGGACTGCATACGCGCATCGCCCAGCTCGACGAGCATCATCGCCTGCGCCTGGGAGAAGTGCTGGAAGCCTGCGCGACGCCGCAGTCGGGCGTGGACATCCTGCCGGTGCTGTTCAAGCGTCCGCTGGACACGCACCAGCTCTCGTTCGCGCTGGGCGAGGCGGTCGCGCATCTGCACAAGCTCTGGTACGACGGCGCGTTGAAGCGCGTGCTGGGCGAGGATGAGGTCTACCGGTTCGTCGCCGCCTGAGCGATGCGCGCCGGGCAGCGCCCGGGCCCAATAAAAAAACGCCGGACATGTCCGGCGTTTCGTTTTTGACGAGGAAGAAGCGTCAGCCGTTGGCCGCGCTCTTCTTCAGCTCGCGCTCTTCCTTCTGCAGCTTGGTCTTGATGCGGTTGCGCTTCAGCGGCGACAGGTATTCGACGAAGACCTTGCCCTTCAGGTGATCCATCTCGTGCTGGATGCAAACCGCCAGCAGGTCGTCGGCTTCCACTTCGAACGGCTTGCCGTCGGCGTCGAAGGCGCGCACCTTCACGCGCGCCGGACGCTCCACGCCGTCATAGATGCCCGGCACCGACAGGCAGCCTTCGTCGTAGACGCGCTTTTCTTCGCTGGCCCACAGCACTTCGGGATTGATGAACACGCGCAGCTCGTTGCCGCCGTCGGAGACGTCGATGACGATGACCTGCTCATGCACATCGATCTGGGTCGCCGCCAGGCCGACGCCGGGCGCGGCATACATGGTCTCGGCCATGTCGGCGGCCAGCTTCTTGATGCGCTCGTCGAACACGGTGACGGGCTTGGCGACCTTGTGCAGGCGCGGGTCGGGGTAACGGAGGATGTTGAGCAGGGCCATACGCGTAAATCTCGGTGTCGATCTTGGAAAACCGGGGAGCGCTTCGCGCTCCGCCGCATGGGCGCTCGCGGTTTTGCGAGCAGCCTGGAAAATTCGTTTCGGGAATGATTCTTAAATAGGGCTGGTTGATGCCGCTTCAAGCGCGGCAGCGGCAGAATTACCGGCTTTGCCGCCGGATTGTCATGCGGCAATCCGATTCAATCCGATTCAGTGCCCAGTTCCCGGTCGCAGCCGCATGTCGGCCAAGGCGCGGGTGCTTGGATTTTTTTCCCCGAAAGCATGAAAAAGTTTAGCACAGCACGGCCCTTTTCCCGCCGTTCCCGCCGTTCGGCTCCTGCGGCGGCGCTGGCAGGCAACAGCGGCGACCTGCACCGCCGCCGGAATTGATGCCGCCGCGACAGATCGAGGACCAGCGTATGGACATTTCTTCGCAGCATGAACACGGCGCCGACGACCGGGATCCGGCCAGTCTTGAGGCCTGGCTGAGACTGACGCTGGCCGACGGCATCGGCCCCGAGGGCGGACGTCGCCTGCTGGCCGCGTTTGGCCTGCCAGGCCATGTCCTGAAGGCCGGGCGCGCCGCGCTGGAAGCCGTCGTCACGCCGCGCGCGGCAGCGGCGTTGCTGGGCACGCCCGGCGCCGTGCAGCGGGCCCGCATCGCCGCCACGCTGGCCTGGGCGCAGCAGCCCGGCCACGCCATCGTGACGCTGGCCGATCCGCAGTATCCGTCGTCCCTGCTCAACATCGCCGATCCGCCCCTGCTGCTCTACGTGAGGGGTAACGCGGCGCTGTTGCGCGCCGAGGCGCTGGCGGTGGTCGGCAGCCGCAATGCCACCGCGCAGGGGCAGGCGCATGCGGAGCGCTTTTCGGAACAGGCCAGCCGCGCCGGCCTGGCGATCGTCTCCGGCCTGGCGCTGGGCATCGACGCGGCGGCGCATGAGGGCGGATTGCGCGGCCCGGGCTCGACCGTGGCCGTGATCGGCACTGGCATCGATATCGACTATCCGCTGCGCAACCGCGCGCTGGCGCAGCGCATCGCGCAGCAGGGCTGCATCGTCAGCGAATACCCTTTGGGCATGCCGCCGCTGGCGGCCAATTTCCCGCGTCGCAACCGGCTGATCTCGGGCCTGGCGCGCGCGGTGCTGGTGGTGGAGGCGGCGGCGCAATCGGGCTCGCTGATCACCGCGCGCATGGCGGCCGAGCAGGGGCGCGACGTGTTCGCCATTCCGGGCTCCATCCATTCACCGCTGGCCAAGGGTTGCCACCAGCTGATCCGCCAGGGCGCCAAGCTGGTCGAGACCGTGCAGGACATCCTCGAAGAAATGCCGGTGGCGCGGAGAATTCCTGCGGTTGCTGCAATGGCAACGGATGAGGTTCAGGCTTGTCGTTCCGGCATCGAAAAGGGCGTCGAAAACGGCGATGCGGAAGCGGCAGTTGTCATGCATGCAATGGGCTTCGACCCGGTCGATTCCGACACCCTGGCGTTGCGCTGCAAGCTTGACGCGGCGCGGCTTTCAGGACTGCTGCTGATGCTGGAGCTGGAGGGCCGGATCGAGGTGTTGCCGGGAGGGCGCTACCGCCGCCTGGGGTGATCAAATTTATGCACCGCGATCGGCGAAATCCTGCCATACTGGACTCGCCGACTTGTGTATTCACACCCTTCGCGATAGAGTAGACCTATGTTTGATGTCCTCGTTTACCTGTACGAAACCTACTATCGCCCGGATGCCTGCCCCGAACCGGAGGCCCTGGTCAAGAAGTTGTCCGCGATAGGTTTTGAAGAAGAAGAAATCTCGCAGGCGCTCGGATGGCTGACCGATCTTGAAGTCGCCAACCACGAATTTGCCGACAGCTACCCCCAGCAAACCGCTTTTTCTTTCGGCACCCGCATCTACGCGCGCCAGGAGACCGACGTGCTGGGCGTGGAAGCCATCGGTTTCATCCAATTCCTCGAATCGGCCAAGATGCTCGACGCCATGCAGCGCGAGATCGTGGTCGAACGCGCGCTGGCGGCCGGCGAAGTGCCGATCACGCTCGAAAAGCTCAAGGTCATCGTGCTGATGGTGCTGTGGAGCCAGGGCAAGGAGCCGGACGGCCTGATGTTCGAAGAGCTCTTCCTCGACGAGGACGAGAACGAACCGCGCCTGCTGCACTGAACGGCGCATTTGGGGCAGCGTTGCCAGCCTGTCCACATAAACTTGCATGAAACGCTGATCCGGCAAGCCTTCGGGCTTGCCGTTTCATTTGCATCACGCTTATCATTCCCCCGCATCGGCCCGATATTGGCTACTATATAAAAATTCCGTTGTTCAGAAGCAATGAAAGCGCTGGCAGCACGCCACGCGGGCTGCAGGCAGGGTTTTCGCGCGCTTCGGGCGACATGGAGTTGTTTCGGGAGGTCCCGGCCCCAGATGGGCCTGACGATTCATCGACGCACTCCAGCAACCGACCTCTCTCTAGAGACCCATACCTATGAGCAAGACCCTCATCATTGCCGAGAAGCCATCTGTCGCGAACGACATCGCGAAGACGCTCGGCGGCTTCACCAAGCACGATGAGTATTTCGAATCCGACGACTACATCCTGTCGTCCGCCGTCGGCCACCTGCTGGAAATCGCGGTGCCCGAGGAATACGACGTCAAGCGCGGCAAATGGAGCTTCACGCACCTGCCGATGATTCCGCCGCACTTCGCGCTCAACCCGATCGCCAAGACCGAGTCGCGCCTGAAGGTGCTCTCCAAGCTGATCAAGCGCAAGGACGTCACCACCCTGATCAACGCATGTGACGCGGGCCGCGAAGGTGAGCTGATCTTCCGCCTGATCGCGCAATACACCAAGGCCAAGCAGCCGGTGAAGCGCCTGTGGCTGCAGTCGATGACGCCGGGCGCGATCCGCGACGGCTTCAAGCAGCTGCGCGACGACGACGAGATGATGCCGCTGGCCAATGCCGCCCGCTGCCGCAGCGAGGCCGACTGGCTGATCGGCATCAACGGCACGCGCGCCATGACCGCCTTCAACTCCAAGGAAGGCGGTTTCTACCTGACCACCGTGGGCCGCGTGCAGACGCCGACCCTGTCGATCGTGGTCGAGCGCGAAGAGAAGATCAAGAAATTCGTCCCGCGCGACTACTGGGAAGTGCACGCCGAGTTCGTGTGCGCCGCCGGCGTCTACAAGGGCCGCTGGCTGGACCGCTCGCACAAGAAGGACGAGAACGATCCCGAAAAGCGCCCCGAGCGCCTGTGGGCCAAGGCGGCGGCCGACTCCATCGTGGCGGCCTGCCGCGACAAGATCGGCAACGTCACCGAAGAGTCCAAGCCGACCACGCAGATGGCGCCCGGCCTGTTCGACCTGACCAGCCTGCAGCGCGAGGCCAACTCGCGCTTCGGCTTCTCGGCCAAGAACACCCTGGGCCTGGCGCAGGCGCTGTATGAAAAGCACAAGGTGCTGACCTACCCGCGTACCGATTCGCGCCACCTGCCGGAAGACTACCTGCAGACCGTCAAGGACACGATGGAGGCGCTGTCGGAGAACAATAATTACCACCAGTTCTCCAAGCAGATCCTCAAGCAGGGCTGGGTCAAGCCCAACAAGCGCATCTTCGACAACACCAAGATCAGCGACCACTTCGCCATCATCCCGACCACCCAGGTGCCCAAGAACCTGTCGGAGCCGGAACAGAAACTCTACGACCTGGTGACGCGCCGCTTCATGGCGGTGTTCTTCCCGGCCGCCGAGTTCCAGGTGACCACCCGCTTCACCGAAGTGTCGGGCCACCAGTTCAAGAGCGAAGGCAAGGTCATGATCAACCCCGGCTGGCTGGCCATCTACGGCAAGCAGGTCGAGGAAGATGACAAGGACAAGGAAGGCGGCGGCAACCTGGTCGCCGTGGCGCCGGGCGAGAAGGTCAAGACCGACAAGGTCGTCGCCAACGGCCTGGTCACCAAGCCGCCTGCGCGCTATTCCGAAGCGACCCTGCTGTCGGCCATGGAAGGCGCGGGCAAGCTGGTCGATTCCGACGAGCTGCGCGAAGCGATGGCCGGCAAGGGCCTGGGCACGCCGGCCACGCGCGCGGCCATCATCGAAGGCCTGCTGAACGAAAAGTACCTGCTGCGCGAAGGCCGCGAGATGATGCCCACCGCCAAGGCCTTCCAGCTGATGACGCTGCTGCACGGCCTGGGCGTGGACGAACTGACCGAGCCCGAACTGACCGGCGAGTGGGAGCACAAGCTGTCGCAGATGGAGCGCGGCAAGATCAGCCGTGAAGAGTTCATGCGCGAGATCGCGCAGATGACCCAGATCATCGTCAAGCGCGCCAAGGAATACGACAACGACACCATCCCCGGCGACTACGCGACGCTGCACACGCCATGTCCGAACTGCGGCGGCGTGGTGAAGGAAAACTATCGCCGCTTCGCCTGCACCAAGTGCGAATTCTCGATGACCAAGGTGCCCGGCGGGCGCCAGTTCGAGATCGCCGAGGTGGAGGAGCTGCTGAAGAACCGCACCATCGGTCCGCTGCAGGGCTTCCGCTCCAAGATGGGCCGTCCGTTCGCCGCGATCCTGAAGATTTCGCGCGACGAAGAGATCAAGAACTTCAAGCTGGAGTTCGACTTCGGCCAGAACGACGGCGAAGGCGAGGGCGGCGAGCCGGTCGACTTCAGCGAACAGACGCCGCTGGGTCCTTGCCCGAAGTGCGCTTCCGGCGTCTACGAGATGGGCCTGGCCTATGTCTGCGAAAAGACGGTCGCCAAGCCCAAGGCCTGCGACTTCCGCAGCAGCCGCATCATCCTGCAGCAGGAGATCCTGCCCGAGCAGATGGCCAAGCTGCTCAACGACGGCAAGACCGACCTGCTGCCGGGCTTCATCTCGCAGCGTACCCGCCGGCCGTTCAAGGCCTTCCTGGTGCGCGGCAAGGACGGCAAGATCGGCTTCGAGTTCGAGGAGCGCAAGGCCAAGGCGCCTGCCAAGAGCAAGGCTGCAGCAGCCGACGCTGAAGGCGGCGCCGACGAGGCCGCGGCCAAGCCGGTGAAGAAGGCCGCAGCCAAGCCCAAGGCCGCTGCCGCCAAGAAACCGGCTGCGGCGAAGAAGCCGCCGCTGAAGAAGGCGGTGGCCAAGAAGACGGCCAGCGCCTGAGTCTGGCTGCTCCCCAAAGAGAAAACCCTCGCGGTGCGAATCGCGAGGGTTTTTTCATGGGTGGCGCAACGGCGGTTGATGCATGACGAACGTCGCTGGGTTCTCGCTTTCGCGGCGACGACGGTAGTGGGGCAGTCCTTGCGACGGATGTATCGGTCGCTGCCTCAGTGTCGTCCCCGCGAAAGCGGGGAGCCAGCGTCGTTGGCGGCCGTAGCGACCGAGCGGCTGCGCTCAGCCCGCGTAGTTAACAGTCAGCGGCGCGTGGTCCGAGAAGCGCGCTTCCTTGTAGATGGCCGCGCTCTGCGCGCGCCCCGCGATGCCCTGGGTCGCCACGTGATAGTCGATGCGCCATCCCACATTGTTGGCCCAGGCCTGGCCGCGGTTGCTCCACCAGGTGTAGGCGTCGCCGGTGGTGTCCGGATGCAGCAGGCGGTAGACGTCGACCAGCTTGAGCTCGTCGAAGATGCGTGTCATCCAGGCGCGTTCTTCCGGCAGGAAGCCGGAGTTCTTCTGGTTGCTCTTCCAGTTCTTCAGGTCGATTTCCTTGTGGGCGATGTTCCAGTCGCCGCAGATCACGATCTCGCGGCCGCTCTTTTCCAGCTCCACCAGGTGCGGCAGGAACACCTCCATGAAGCGGAACTTGGCCTGCTGGCGCTCGTCGCTGGAGGAGCCCGAGGGCGCGTACAGCGAGATCACGGTGAGGTCGCCGTAGTCGCATTCGACATAGCGTCCTTCGTCGTCGAACTCGGTATTGCCGAAGCCGATGCGCACCGCATCCGGCTCGCGCTTGCTGTAGACGCCGACGCCGGAATAGCCCTTCTTCTGCGCATAGTGGAAGTGGCCGACGTAGCCGGGCGGGGTCAGGAATTGTTCGGTCATGTCGGCCGCCTGGGCCTTCAGTTCCTGCACGCAGACGAAGTCGGGCGACTCCTTCTGCAGCCATTCGAAGAAGCCTTTTTTGGCCGCGGAGCGGATGCCGTTGAGATTGGCGGAGACGATTTTTGGCATGGTCTGATCCTGCAAAGTAAGGCCGGTAGCATAACCGATAGGGCGTTTCATTTAAAATATCGGTCTGATTTCGCTGCGCGCCGTGCTTGCCGGCAGGTAAGCATGCGCTGCGCCAGCCTTCGTTACACTTTTCCCCGGGAATGCATTTTGAGCAACTTGAGACAAGAATTCATCGAATTCGCCGTGTCGGCCGGCGTGCTGCGCTTTGGCGAGTTCGTCACCAAGGCGGGCCGTACCTCGCCCTATTTCTTCAACGCCGGCCTGTTTTCCGAAGGCGCGACGCTGGCCCAGGTGGCGCGCTTCTACGCGCAGACGCTGGCCGACTCCGGCATCGAATACGACATGCTGTTCGGCCCCGCCTACAAGGGCATCACGCTGGCGTCGGCCACCGCCGTCGCGCTGGCGGGCATGGGCCGCAACGTGCCCTTCGCCTTCAACCGCAAGGAAGCCAAGGACCACGGCGAGGGCGGCACCATCGTCGGCGCCAAGCTGGCCGGCAAGGTCGTCATCATCGACGACGTGATTTCGGCCGGCACCTCGGTGCGCGAGTCGGTGGACATGATCCGCGCCGCCGGCGCCACGCCCTGCGCGGTGCTGATCGCGCTGGATCGCATGGAGCGCTCGGGCAAGGACGGCGCGCTGTCGGAGCATTCGGCGGTGCAGGAAGTGGCCAAGGAATACGGCATGCCGGTGATCTCCATCGGCAACCTGAATGACCTGTTCGAGTACATCTCCAACGGCGGCGATGCGCGCCTGAGCCAGTACAAGGATGCGGTGGCCGCCTACCGCACGCGCTACGGCGTCTGATCCACTGCAAGCGCCAGGCGATGCCGGGCGATTCAGGCAAAAGGGCTGCATCCGGAGATGCAGCCCTTTTTGTTTTTCGCGCCGCAGCGGGATTCAGAGCGGCTTGATCACGCCGGCCACGCTGTGGCGCTGCAGGCGGTCGTCCAGCTCGCCGACCTGGGCCGCCACGGCGTTCTCGGTCTGCTCCACGCGCAGGCTCAGGTCTTTTTGCAGCCCGTCCAGCCGCTGCGCCAGCAGGGTCTGCTGCTCGGTCTGGCGGCGCGCCAGCTGTTCCAGTTCGGCCTTCAGGAAGCCGCGCAGCTCATTGAAGCGCGAGTGCTCGGCCTGGTCGGCCAGATCGCGCTGCGCCTCCAGCTGCTTGGTCAGGCGCCGGCTTTCCAGCATCACGCTGGTCTGCAGCGCCAGGATGTAGAGCAGGAAGAAGGCGGTCAGCACCACCACCACGCCCAGCATCACCGCGCCCAGCGGCGCCTGGAAGTCGGAGTAGATCAGCGACAGCGTGGTGGGTGCCGTGAAGGCGGTCCAGTTGACCGCGGCGAAGATGGCGACCAGCACCAGCAATACGATCAGGAAAACGGTTCGGAATCTCATTGCAGCCTCCTGTTGTGGGTTTGTTTGCAGGCACGCAATTGCGGCATTGCGGTGAGAGGGCTTGCCATCCAGGCAAGCTGAGCCGGTTGGACTGCCGTGGCGCCGGCGATGTTCCTCGGAAGTGTCCGCGGGGAAATCTTTCCGATGCTGCGCGGCCATAAAAAAACGCCGGCGATGGCCGGCGTTCGATGTCAGGGCGGCAAGCTTCAGGCCGCGGCCAGGGCTTTTTCCAGCAGCTGGTGCAGCTCGGTGAACTGCGGCTCGCCGACATAGCGCTTGATGATGTTGCCATCCTTGCCGATCACGAAAGTGGTCGGGGTCAGCTTGACGTCGCCGAAGGCGTTGGCCAGCTTGTCCTGGGTGTCCAGCGCCACCTTGAAGGGCAGCTTGCGGGTTTCGGTGTAGTTCAGCACGTAGTTCGGCGGGTCGTAGCTCATGGCCACGGCCACGAAGTCCAGGCCGCGGTCCTTGAACTTGTTGTAGGTCTCGATCATCTGCGGCATCTCGCCCACGCAGGTGGTGCAGCTGGTGGCCCAGAAGTTGACCATCACGACCTTGCCGCGCAGGTCCTTGAGCGCCACGCGCTCGCCATCGAGCTTGGTGAAGGTGACGTCGGGCGCGGCATTGCCGGCGTTGACCTTGAAGAAGGCGACCGCGGCGATGACCGCGACCACGGCCAGGCCGGCCAGCTTGATCCAGAGGCCGCTGCGCGGGGAGGTTGCCTGTGCTTGCATGGGTTGGCTCCGAAGACGGTGATGTCCTGCCGCAGGATACGCTCACGGCGGCATGACGGGAAACCCGGCCATTATAGCCGTCCCGGCCGGATCCTGCGGGCGGCGGCCGGATATGAAAACCGCCGGACGGGCCGGCGGTTTGACTTGCATCAGGTGAAGGAACGTTCGCTCAGCTGGTCGACTTGTTCTCGCTGGCCGGCTTGCGCTGGTAATCCTTCAGCTCTTCTTCCGAGATGTACTCGTAGAGGGTGACCACTTTTTGCACGCCCGACACGCCGCTGGCGATCTTGGCGCCCAGCTGGCCTTCGCGCTGGGTCACGCGGCCCATCATGTAGACGATGCCGCGCTCGGTGGTGACCTTGAAGGCGCTGGAGTACAGCGTCTTGTCGTCCACCAGGCTGGCCAGGACCTTGCTGGTGGTGAGCGCATCGCTGGAGCGCGAGGAGAAGCTCGACGAGGGGGCGATTTCCAGTTCGTTGTACACGGTGTCAACGTTCTCGATGCCCTTGACTTCGCGTTCGGCGGCGGCCTTGGAGGCCTCGTCAGGCACTTCGCCCGACAGCAGCACCCTGCGGTTGAAGGCGGTCACGTTGACGTGGGAGCCGGCGGCCACAACGCCCGGAATACGGTTCTCGCCCTTGACCACGATCGATTTGTCTTCAGTCTGCGCACCCAGCGTGCGGCGGTCGGTGGCCGCGAAGGTGGTGGCCAGCGCACCGCCGGCGAACACCGCGAAACAGCCCTGCAGGCTCACGGCGAGCATGCCGCCCAGCGCCACGGCCGCCAGCGGGCGGCGCATCCTTGTCAACAACGATCGTGCTTCACTCATTCGCATCATCTCCAAAAAGCGCGACGTCGATGCCGTCGCAAATGCAGTGCAGGGTCACCAGATGCACTTCCTGGATGCGCGCGGTACGTTCATGCGGCACGCAGATATGTACATCGGCGTCAGTCAGAACCTTGCCGATCTTGCCGCCGCCCTTGCCGGTCAGCGCCACCACGCGCATGTCGCGTTCGTGCGCCACGTCGATGGCGGCCAGGATGTTGCCCGAATTGCCCGAGGTGGAAAACGCCAGCAAGACGTCGCCCGCCTGGCCGAAGGCCTGGACCTGCTTCGAGAAGATTTCCTGGTAGCTGTAGTCGTTGCCGACCGCGGTAAGGATGGAGCTGTCGGTGGTCAGCGCCATGGCCGGCAGCGGCAGGCGTTCGCGTTCGAACCGGCCGACCAGTTCAGCGGCGAAGTGCTGGCTGTCGGCGGCCGATCCGCCGTTGCCGCAGGCAAGGATCTTGTTGCCATTCGACAGCGCCGTGAACATAAGTTCAATAGCCTGCTCGATGGGTTGCGCCAGCACATTGGCTGCTTTCATCTTCAGGTCGGCGCTTTCCTGGAAATGGGCGAGGATACGAGGATTCGTCATAGTGGCTGGGATTATAGTTGAGTTGGACCGGGCTCAGCCCGTACAAATCGTAAAGAAAGGTTTCGGGCCGGCGACCCCGACATGATACCGCTGCGGGCCGCGCGGCACGAGCTTTTGCCGCATCCCGGGCCTAGCTTTCGATGGCGTTGCGCAGCCATTCCAGGCCGGCGCCGTCGAAGCCGACCACGTCGAAGCGGCAGGCCGGCGGCGAGCCGTAGCGTTGCAGGAAGGTTTGCGCCGCCACGATCAGGCGGCGCTGCTTGGCCGGCGTCACGCTGGCCGCGGCGCCCCCGTAGGTGCGGCCGGCGCGGGCCCGCACCTCGACGAACACCAGCGATGCGCCGTCGCGCATGATCAGGTCGATCTCGCCGCCTTTGCAGCGGAAATTGCGCTCCACCAACTCCAGGCCATGCCGGCGCAGGTGCGCCAGCGCGGCATCCTCGGCCGCGTCGCCGGTGCGCTGGCGGCCGGTGCGGGCGTCGCCCGCATCGTCTGCCCGCCCTGCCGGGGAGCGTCGCCAGGCGTCCAGCAAGCCCATCGTCGCAACCGCTCAGTACTGGTCGGCGGTGGGAACGGGCAGGCCGTTCTGGAACACCGCCTGGGTTTCCTGGCGCTGGAAGTAGGTGGCGCCGCCGCCGATCATGTTGACGTTCAGCCGTCCGGTGACGCCGTCCAGGTCGAAGCCGGAGCGGCGCTGGGCGATTTCGTGGGCGATGCGGTAGGCGTCGATGCCCAGCGCATACAGGCGCGCCAGATCGGGATTGGGGCGGTCGTTTTCATTGCCGGCCGGGCGCGGATAGCGCGAGACGGCGACGTTGTCCGGCTCCAGCTGCCAGGGGATGTCGATCAGCCTCACGCCCTCCAGTTCGGGCAGCTTGTCGTTGGGGTTGTCGCGGCTGAGGGTGAAGGGATTGATCTGCGAGGTGCCGTAGATCGGCAGCTCGGTGCCGACCGCGCTGCGCAGCTGCACCACCTGGGATGCGTCCAGCGCGGCGAAGATCAGCGCCGGTTTTTCCTGTTCGATGCGCTTGGCCAGTTGCGCCAGGCCGGGCGCCGACAGCGCATTGCCGGGCGTGGAGAGCTCCAGCGTCTCGGCCTGCAATCCGAGCTGGCGGGCGCGCGCCTGGAAGGAACGCGCCGCGCGCTTTTGCCAGGCCACCGGCGTGGCGATGGCGAAGATCTTGCCGGGCGCCTTTTCCTTCTCGACCCAGTTGGCCACCTGGCGCGCCTCGTCGTCGATGGACAGGCCCACCGTCAGCATCATCGGCGGCAGCTGCGCCTCGGTCTCGCCGGGCAGGTCGGGCTGCGCCAGCGCGATGGTGGGCTTGGTGACGCGACCGCTCTGGGCCACGGCGGTGACGGCGCTGCGCGAGAGCGGGCCGATCAGGATGTCGAACCTGGCCGAGGCGTCGTCGTAGGCGCGCTGCATGTCGGGCACCGAGTCGCCGGTTTCGATGATGGCCAGCTGGATGTTGTCCTTCTGGCGCGAATAGGCGGTCAGGAAGCCGGTGCGCACCGCGTCGGCGGCGGCGCCGAACATGCCGCCGCGGTTGGGCAGCAGCAGCGCCATGCGGACCGGCGCGGGCGCGGCGGCGGCCTGCTGCATCGGCGGTTGCGTCGCGTCGGGCCCGGCCGGCGGCGCCGGATCGGCGGCCGGAGCCTGGATCACCGGCGCGGCCTGGGCCAGCAGGGGTACACTGTCGGCTGCCGACGCAGGCGATGCCGCGAACCAGAGTCCGCCCAGCACGCCCCCGAGCGCGGCCATTTTTTTGAATCCAGTGAACATTCCGCCTCCTCCAATGAATCAGAATTCGAGCGTAGCCGCTTCCATCCTGTCTGATGCCGCCCAGCAAAACTATCCGGTGTCGGCATTATATGTGCTGGCCACGCCCATCGGGAACGCATGCGACATTACGTTGCGCGCGCTCCACGTGCTGGCCATCGCCGACGCCGTGGCCTGCGAGGACACCCGCAACACCAGCCAGCTGCTGCAGCGCTACGGCCTGTCCAAGCAGCTGGTGGCGGCGCACGAGCACAACGAGCGCGAGGCCGCCGACAAGATCGTCGAGCGCCTGCGCGCCGGCCAGCGCGTGGCGCTGGTGTCGGACGCCGGCACGCCGGCCGTGTCCGACCCCGGCGCGCGCGTGGTCGATGCGGTGCGCGCCGCCGGCCTGCAAGTGGTGCCGCTGCCCGGCGCCTCGGCGGCGGTCACGGCCTTGTCGGCCTCGGGCCTGACGGACGAGCGTTTTCATTTCGCCGGCTTCCTGCCGAGCAAGGCGCGCCAGCGCGAAACGGCGCTGCAGGAGCTGGCCGCGATGCGGGCGGCGCTGGTGTTCTACGAAGCGCCGCACCGCATCGTCGAGACGGTGCAGGCCATGCTGCAGGTGTTCGGCCCCGAGCGCCGCGTGGTGCTGGCGCGCGAGCTGACCAAGCTGTTCGAGAGCATCCATCGCTGCGCACTGGGCGAAGCGCCGGCCTGGCTGGAAGAGGACGCCAACCGCCAGCGCGGCGAATTCGTGGTGCTGGTGGAAGGCGCGCCGGCCACCGATGGCGACGAGGCCGACGCCGAGCGCGTGCTGCGCATCCTGCTGGAAGAGTTGCCGGTCAAGCAGGCCGCTTCGCTGGCCGCGCAGATCACCGGAAAAAAGAAGAACGCGCTCTACGACCGCGCGCTGGAAATCAAGGACGGCGCCTGAGGCGCCCGCCCGCGTCGGCGCCTCAGTGCGCTGACGACTTCGAGAACACGTTCAACACCACCACGCCGGCCACGATCAGCCCCATGCCGATCACGGCCGCCGCATCCAGCTTCTGGCCGAACAGCACCCACGCCGCCAGCGAGATCAGCACCACGCCCAACCCGGACCAGATCGCATAGGCGATGCCCACCGGAATCGATTTCAGCGTCACCGACAGGAAGAAGAACGCCAGCCCGTAGCCGGCCACCACGATCAGCGACGGCCACAGGCGCGAGAAACCGTCCGAGGCGCGCAGCGCGGAGGTGGCGATGACTTCGGAAACGATGGCGATGCCCAGGGCGAGATAAGGATGCATGTGCTTGCTCCGCGGAGAATGAAGGTGGGACGGCTCCGAACGCGGCGAACATCGGCAACGCACGGCAGGCGGGAATCCGAGGATCCGGGAATCCGGCGCCCGCGCGTGCGGCGCGCCGGAAAGAAGGGGATCAGCGCTCGACCACGAACGGCGTGCCGGCGCTGCGCTGGCGCACCAGCAGCGCGGCATTCTGCGCGGCCGGGCGGGTCGGGTAGGGGCCGGCGTACAGGCGGTAGAGGCCGTTGACCTGGATCGCCTGCAGGTTGTCGATGATGCCCGACAGGCTGGGCAGCAGCTTGTCGCGCGCCTGCAGGGCATTGGTCTCCTGCGAATAGGCGCCGAACTGCAGGTAGTAGCCGGCCGACAGCGGCACCGCCTGGGGCAGCGCCGGGGACGGCGCCGAACCGCTGGCCACGGCATTGATGATGCCGCCGCCACCCGCCATGCCGGCGCCGTCGGCCGAGCTGGAGGTGGTGGCGTTGATCGGCTGCACCGCCGCCACCGTCGGTTGCGGCGGCAGGTTTTGCGCGTTCACCGAGTTGATCGCCACCGCGCCGGTGGACACGCCGGCGCCGGCTTCCGCGGCGTTGTTGATCGGATCGGCGGCGGCCAGCTGGGTGCCGTTGCGGCGGGCATCGGCCATGCGCTGGGCTTCTTCCGGCAGGATGCGTTCGACTTCCAGTTCGCTGCTGCCCGAGCTCAGGTAGCCCAGCTTCAGGGCCGCGGTGTAGGAGAGGTCGATGATGCGGCTGGAATGGAAGGGGCCGCGGTCGTTGATGCGCACGATCACCTGCTTGCCTGTCTTCAGGTTGGTGACGCGGGCGTACGAGGGAATGGGCAGCGTGGGATGCGCGGCGGTCATCTTGTACATGTCGTACAGCTCGCCGGACGAGGTCTTCTGACCGTGGAATTTCTTGCCGTACCAGCTGCCGATGCCGCGCTGGATGAAGGGCTGGTTGTCGGTGACCGGCACATAGGTCTTGCCGAACACCACATAGGGTTTGCTGGCGGCCCTGGAGAGCGGCTCCACCTGCGGTTCGGCGTCGGCCACGTCGAGCAGGCCGTCGGGGATGTGATCGCCCGGGCCGTCATCCTTGTAGTAGCCGCCGCGTCCCGAGCCCGCCGCCGGCAGCGCCGGCGCATTGTTGGGACGGCTGGAGCCGGTCGCCTTGGTCGGCGTCGACGCTTGCGCGCTCTGGCGCGCCGGCGGCGGGGTGGTGCTGCAGGCGGCCAGCAGCACCGGGATTGCCAGTGCCGCCAGGCGCAGCGTCTTGCCGTATTGTTCGATTGATAATGGTCGCATCCGCAGTCCTAAGCAATGCGGCCGCTGTATCCGGCCGGAATTTTTTCGCAACGATACCAGAGTGCATCGCCGCATGGCTGACAACTCGTCAGTGGCGCAAGTTCACCGCCGCCGCGCGGCGGTGTGCGCAGCGCCTCAGGTCTGCACCAGCTTGCGATGGCGCTGGATGCTCATCAGGATCCCCGCGCCCAGGCCCAGCGTGACCAGCGCGGTGCCGCCGTAGCTCATGAACGGCAGCGGCACGCCGACCACCGGCAGGATGCCGCTGACCATGCCCATGTTGACGAAGGCATAAGTGAAAAACATCATCGTGATGGCGCCGGCCAACAGGCGCGTGAAGAGCGTCGGCGCGTTGCCGGCGATCATCAGCCCGCGGCCGATCAGCAGCAGGTAGAGCACCAGCAGCACCACGTTGCCGATCAGCCCGAACTCTTCGGAGTAGACCGAGAAGATGAAGTCGGTGGTGCGCTCGGGAATGAATTCCAGGTGGGTTTGCGTACCCATCAGCCAGCCCTTGCCGGCGACGCCGCCGGAGCCGATGGCGATGGTCGACTGGATGATGTGGAAGCCCTTGCCCAGCGGATCGGAGGTCGGGTCGATCAGCATCATGATGCGCTGGCGCTGGTAGTCGTGCATGAAGGACCACACCACCGGCAGGCTGGCCGCGCCGGCGACGAACAGGCCCACCAGGATCTTCCACGGCAGGCCGGCGAAGAAGATCACGTAGAAGCCCGCGCCCAGCACCAGCAGGCCGGTGCCCAGGTCGGGCTGGCGGATGATCAGGAAGCCCGGGATCACCAGCAGCAGCGTGGCTACCAGGAAGGCGTCCCAGCGCAGCATGCCCTCGCGCTTCTGGAAATACCAGGCCAGCATCAGCGGCATGGCGATCTTCATGATCTCCGACGGCTGCACCACCACGCCGATGTTGAGCCAGCGGCGCGACCCCTTCTTGATGATGCCGAACAGCGCCACCGCGATGAGCAGCGTCACTCCTATCGTATAGACCGGCACCGCCAGCCGCAGCAGCAATTGCGGCGAGACGTTGGCCGCGATCCACATCACGATGAAGGCGATCAGGATATTGCGCAGCTGGTCTTCGACCCGGCCGGGGAAGTTCATGCCGGCCGAATACAGCGTGACGATGCCCACCGACAGGATCAGGAACACGATCAGCGACAGCGCGCCGTCGAACACCGTCAGGTGCGGCTTGATGATTTGCCACAGAGGGGGACGTTGCAGGCTCATGCCGGCTCCCAGGTCTGGTCATGTGCGCCGGCGGCCATGCGCCGCGCACCGGAATGATAAACGAATCGCACCGTCACTCCTGCACGTCCGGCTGGACGGTGGGGGTGTTGCCGCTGTCGTCGGAAGTCGGTCCTTCGACCGGCGCGTCCGAGGTGACGGCTTCGTTCGGGGCGACCGACTTGATCGGCTCGTTGGGCTTCTTGCCCAGCATGAAGTAATCCATCGCCTTGCGCACCAGCGGCGCGGCCACGCCTGCGCCCCAGCCGCCGTTCTCGACCACCGCGGCGATGGCGATGCGCGGCGCGTCGGCCGGCGCGAAGCCGATGTACAGGCCGTTGTCGTGGTAGATGCGCGAGAGCTTCTTGGAGTCGTACTTCTGGTTCTTGGCGATGTTGACCACCTGCGCGGTGCCGGTCTTGCCGCCCGAGTCGTAGGGAGCGCCGGCGAACGCGGCGCGCGCCGTGCCTTCCTTGACGGTGCCCACCATGGCGCGCTTGATGAAGTCGACGTTCTCCTGCTTCAGCGGGATGCGGTAGCTTTCCTTGGGCACGGTCTCGGTGCGCTCGTGGGTCACGCCGTCCTCGATGATCTTGACCAGGTGGGGCTTCATCACCACGCCGTTGTTGGCCAGGATCGCCGTGGCCTGCGCCAGCTGCAGCGGGGTGAAGCTGTTGTAGCCCTGGCCGATGCCCAGCGAGACGGTGTCGCCGGCGATCCAGCGCTTCTGCTCGGGTTTGCGGAAGGCGGTGCGCTTCCACTCGGTGGAGGGCAGGATGCCGCGCTTCTCGTGCTCGAGGTCGATGCCGGTGATCTGGCCGAAGCCGAAGGGCTTCATGAAATCATGGATCGCGTTCACGCCCATGTCGTTGGCCAGCATGTAGTAATAGGTGTCGCAGGAAATGGCGATGGAGCGGTACATGTCGACCACGCCGTGGCCGCCTTCCTTGTCGTCGCGGAAGCGGTGGTTGCCCAGCACGAAGAAGCCCGGGTCGCGGATGGAATCCTGCGGCCGCCGTTTGCCCAACTCCAGCGCCGCCAGCGCCATGAAGGGCTTGTAGGTCGAGCCGGGCGAATAGGTGCCCGACAGCGGACGGTTCAGCAGCGGCCTGTCGGGCGACTTGTTCAGCTCGTCCCAGCTCTGCTGGTCGATGCCTTCGACGAACAGGTTGGGATCGTAGGACGGCTGCGAGACGTAGGCCAGGATGTCGCCGGTGGCCGGGTTGATCGCCACCAGCGCGCCCTTCTGGTCACCGAAGGCTTCTTCCACCACCTTCTGCAGCTCGATGTCGATCGAGAGGATCAGGTTCTTGCCCGGCGTGGCCGGGGTGCGCGAGAGCGAGCGCACCGCGCGTCCGCTGGCCGAGATTTCCACTTCCTCGTAGCCGGTGGTGCCGTGCAGCTGGGTCTCGTAGCTCTTTTCCAGGCCTTCCTTGCCGATGTAGTCGGTGCCGTTGTAGTTGGCCTCGTCGTCGGAGTCGGCGATGCGCTCGGCGTCGCGCGCGCTGATGCGGCCGATGTAGCCGATCACGTGCGCCGCCGTCTTGCCGTAGGGGTACTGGCGGAACAGGCGCGCCTGCACCTCCACGCCCGGGAAGCGGTAGCGCTGGGCGGTGAACTTGGCCACTTCCTCGTCGGTCAGGCGGGTGCGGATGGGCACGCTTTCGAAATTCTTGGATTCGTCCTGCAGGCGGCGGAAGCGGCGGCGGTCGCGCGGCTGGATCTCCACCAGCGTGCCCAGCTCGTCGATCAGGTCGTCGATGTTGTTCTTGATCTTGGAGGGCGTGATTTCCAGCGTGTAGGCGGAGTAGTTGCGCGCCAGCACCACGCCGTTGCGGTCCAGGATCAGGCCGCGGTTGGGCACGATGGGCACCACCGAAATGCGGTTTTCCTCGGCCTGCGCGGCGTAGGCGTCGTGGCGCACCACCTGCAGCCACAGGAAACGCGCCAGCAGCAGGCTGAAGCAGATCAGCACCAGCATGCTGACGGCGACCAGCCGCAGCCTGAAGAGCTTCAGCTCATGCGCGGTGTTCTTGAACTCGGTCATGCTCAGATGGGGCGGTTTTCGTCACGGTCGATCGCACGGCGCTGCGGCGCCAGCAGCAGCAGGCTCACCAGCGGCCACAGCACCGCCGAGACGAGGCTTTCGCTGAAATAGAACCAGTGCGGGAACTTGCCCGTCACCAGCAGCTGCACCACCAGTTGCACCGCCTGCGCCAGCAGCAGCAGCGGCAGCACGTGCAGCGCCTGGGTGCGCAGCGGGAACCACAGCACGCGGCGGTGGATCATGATCGCGAAATAGGAGAGCAGGGTATAGGCCAGTGCATTCTCGCCCAGCAGGGTGGCCTCATTGACGTCCATCAGCAGGCCCATCAGGAAGGCCACGCTGATGCCGACCTTGCGCGGCTGGTGGATGTTCCAGAACACCAGCGCCAGCGCCACGAAGTCGGGCACGCCGACCATCTGGCCCCAGGGCATCAGGTTGAGCAGGAAGGCAATGACCAGGCTGAACGCGATGAACAGCGGATTGGCCGGCAGGAGGATGTAATGATCGTTCATCGTGCGGATTCCTTGGCGGCCGGCGGCGTCACGTTGGCGGCGCCCTTGCGCTCGTCGGCGGGCTTGTCCTTGGGCGTGGCGTTGGCGTCGTCGGCCGAGGTGTCGCGGGTGCTGTCGCGCAGGCGGCGCTTGAACAGCTTGGCCGACTTCTCATCGACGGCTTCCGGCTCCGGGCGCGGCGGCAGGGTTTGTTCCACCAGCAGGATCAGCAGCTGGCGATGGCGGTCGATGCCGGCCAGCGGCTGGCACACGATGCGCGCGAAGGAGTCGGCCGAGCGGGTTTCCATCAGCACCACGGTGGCCACCGACAGGCCCGGCGGATAGACGCCGTCGATGCCCGAGGTCACCAGCGTATCGCCCTTCTGGATGTCGGCGTTGGCCGGCATGAAGCGCAGGTCCAGCGCGCCGGTCTGGCCGCGGCCGTAGGCCACGCTGCGCAGGCCGTTGCGCAGCACCTGCACGGGGATTGCCTGGTCCTTGTCTGTCAGGAGCGTGACTTCGGAGGTGAACGGGAACACGCGCGTGACCTGGCCGACGATGCCGACCTCGTCGATCACCGGCTGGCCGGCGGTCACGCCCTGCTGGGAGCCGCGGTTGAGGATGATCTTGCGGGTGAAGGGATCGCGCGCGTCGTACAGGATCTCGCCGACGATGGACTTGACCGGCACCTTCTGCTGCATGTCCAGCAGCTTGCGCAGCTGCGCGTTTTCAGCGGCCAGCTGGCGCTCCTGCTGCATCAGCTGGGAGTTGACGATCTGCTGCTGGCGCAGGCCCTGGTTTTCCTTTTGCAGCGCCGACACCGAGGTGAAGTAGTCGGCCACGCTCGCGGCCGCGTCGCGCGGCACCATGGCCACGGTCTGGAACGGATAGAGCGCCGCGCCGATGCCCTGGCGGATAGTGCCCAGCACGTGCATGCGGGCGTCGACGACCAGCATGACGATGGAGAGAAGGGCGAAAATCGTGACGCGTACGCGGGCCGAGGCGCCCTGCTTGAAAAGTGGTGGAATTTCCATAAACGCATCAGGTGCGCCGCAATGCGTGAGCATCCGGCTGGCGCAGGCCTACCAACCCTTCATTCCAGTCTGATCTTAGAAATATCGCGAATTTCCGGAGATTTTCGGCCGCCTGGCAATAGGCGCCGTCAAATTGCATCGAAATCGCGCGCCCGGTAAGTGTCCGGCGCCTTGAAATCGAAACCCTGGAGAAATTCTTGAAAAAAACCGTACTACCTTCGGCTGTCCTGCTTGTCGCCCTGCTGGCGCTGGGCGGATGCTTCACCGCCGCAGACAAGGCACTGCTGCGCGACGGCTACGCCACCGGCGCCTACGATGCCGATCCCACCAAGGCCAGGGTATTGGCCAGGGCGGGGCAACCGCAACGCAAGACGCGCATCCTGAACGGCACGGGCGAATGCTACGACTACACCCGGGTCGTCGAAGGCAAGTCCGTCGCGTTCTACGCCGCCTTCAATCAGCAGGACCGGCTCACCGCCGCCGCCTACCACCGGACCTGCGCCGAAGCGCTGGCGGCCGGCGAGCTCGACAACAGCAAACCGCTTGAGTAAATGCACCGCGGGCAGCCTTGACGGCTGCCCGCGTTCAACTTATTCGGCCGAGAAGATCGAGCCCAGCTTGTCCATACGGTCCAGCGCCATGCCCGAGCCGCGCACCACGCAGGTCAGCGGGTCTTCGGCCACGATCACCGGCAGGCCGGTCTCTTCCATCAGCAGGCGATCCAGGTCGCGCAGCAGCGCGCCGCCGCCGGTCAGCATCATGCCCTTTTCGGCGATGTCGGCGCCCAGTTCCGGCGGGGTCTGTTCCAGCGCGTTCTTGACGGCCGACACGATGTTGTTCAGCGGGTCGGTCAGCGCTTCCAGGATTTCGTTGCTGGAGATGGTGAAGGAACGCGGGATGCCTTCGGACAGGTTGCGGCCCTTGACTTCCATTTCCTTGACTTCCGAACCCGGGAAGGCCGAGCCGATTTCCTTCTTGATCGCTTCGGCGGTCTGTTCGCCGATCAGCATGCCGTAGTTGCGGCGGATGTAGTTGACGATGGCTTCGTCGAACTTGTCGCCGCCCACGCGCACCGAACCCTTGTAGACCATGCCGCCCAGCGAGATGATGCCCACTTCGGTGGTGCCGCCGCCGATGTCGACCACCATCGAGCCGGTGGCGTCCGAGACCGGCAGGCCGGAGCCGATGGCGGCTGCCATCGGTTCCTCGATCAGGTAGACCTGCGAGGCGCCGGCGCCCAGCGCCGATTCACGGATCGCGCGGCGCTCGACCTGGGTCGAGCCGCAGGGAACGCAGATGATGATGCGCGGGGAGGGGCGGAACAGCTTGGAGTCGTGCACCATGCGGATGAACTGCTTCAGCATCTGCTCGGTGACGGTGAAGTCGGCGATCACGCCGTCCTTCATCGGGCGGATCGCCTCGATGTTGCCGGGCACCTTGCCCAGCATCTGCTTTGCTTCCTTGCCGACGGCCTGGATGGTCTTCTTGCCGTTGGGACCGCCTTGCTGGCGGATCGCGACGACCGAAGGTTCGTCCAGCACGATGCCATGGCCGCGCGCGTAGATCAGCGTGTTCGCGGTACCGAGGTCGATCGCCAGGTCGTTCGAGAAATAACTACGTAAAAATCCAAACATGAATTGTCCTGATGCGCCCTCACGGGGCGCCTAGCTTTTTGATAGGGGGGGTGTCCGCTTATGACCGCGGCGACGCGAAAAACCGGCGCCAGCAAGGCATTAATCCGACATTCTACCTTATAATTCCACAGAAACCAGCACGCGGAACCGCCAAAAATTCCAGCCCTTTGGGGCCATTTGGCGGCCATTTGGCGCGGTTTTGCCGTCTTTTCGACTGCAAGGCCGCCGGCCCCGGAGACTATTCCCGCAAGAAGGCTTTCGCGGTCGCAGCGGCGACCGGAAACCCTCTTCCTCCCGGCGCCGGCCCGCGCCGGACTCCATTCAACTTCATGCAGCGCGCCCGGCGCGCCCTTTCGACCATGTCCCTAGCCCTTTCCGACGTCAAACGCATCGCCAACCTGTCCCGCCTGGAGCTGACCGACGCCCAGGCCGAGCAAACGCTGGAAAAGCTCAACGGCATCTTCGCCCTGGTGGAGCAGATGAAAGCCGTCGACACCTCCGGCGTGGAGCCGCTGTCGCACCCGATCGCCGCCATCGAACCGGCGCTGGCGCTGCGCCTGCGCGAGGACAAGGTCACCGAATCCAATCGCCGCGAAGACTACCAGCAACCGGCCCCGGCGACCCAGGACGGCCTGTACCTGGTGCCCAAGGTCATCGAATAAGCCGGCCGCCGGCCGAACCGCAAGAAGCACCCAGAACACAGTACGACCTGCAGCGAATACAACTCCATGCACAAGCTCACACTCAAAGAACTGTCCTTGCAACTGCAAGCGCGCAAGATTTCCGCCGCCGAACTGGCGACGCTGTTCCTCGACCGTATCGAGGCCAGCGACCTCAACGCCTTCCTGCACGTGGATCGCGACCTGACACTGGCCCAGGCCCGCGCCGCCGATGCGCGCCTGGCGGGCAATGACGCCGGTCCTCTGACCGGCATCCCGATCGCGCACAAGGACATCTTCGTCACGCGCGGCTGGCGCACCACCGCCGGCTCCAGGATGCTGCAAAACTACGTAAGCCCCTTCGATGCGACCGTGGTGGAACAGTTCAACAATGCCGGCACTGTTACATTGGGCAAGGTGAACTGCGATGAATTCGCCATGGGTTCGGGCAACGAGAATTCGTTCTACGGCCCGGTGAAGAACCCCTGGGACACGCTGGCCGTGCCCGGCGGCTCCTCGGGCGGTTCCGCCGCTGCCGTGGCCGCGCGCCTGGCGCCGGCGGCCACCGCCACCGACACCGGCGGCTCGATTCGCCAGCCCTCGGCGCTGTGCGGCGTGACCGGCATCAAGCCGACCTACGGCAGCGTCTCGCGCTTCGGCATGATCGCCTTCGCCTCCTCGCTGGACCAGGGCGGCCCGATCGGCAAGACCGCCGAGGACTGCGGCCTGCTGCTCAACGCCATGACCGGCTTCGACGAGCGCGACTCCACCAGCCTGCAGCGCCCGAAGGAAGACTTCAACCGCTCCCTGAACGACAGCCTCAAGGGACTGCGCATCGGCGTGCCCAAGGAATTCTTCGGCGCCGGCCTGGCCGCCGACGTCGAGCAGGCCGTGCGCGCCGCGCTCTCCGAGTTCGAGAAGCTGGGCGCCACGCTGGTGGACATCTCGCTGCCCAAGACCGAGCTGTCGATCCCGGTGTATTACGTGATCGCCCCGGCCGAGGCGTCAAGCAACCTGTCGCGCTTCGACGGCGTGCGCTACGGCCATCGCGCCGCGGACTACAAGGACCTGGCCGACATGTACAAGAAGTCGCGCGCAGAAGGCTTCGGCGAAGAAGTGAAGCGCCGCATCCTGGTCGGCTCCTACGTGCTCTCGCACGGCTACTACGACGCCTACTACCTGCAGGCGCAGAAGATCCGCCGCCTGATCGCGCAGGACTTCCAGCGCGCGCTCGAAGGGCCGGACCGCCAGTGCGACGTCATCATGGGCCCGGTCGCGCCCACCGTCGCCTGGGATCTGGGCGACAAGACCAACGACCCGGTGGCCAACTACCTGGCCGACATCTTCACGCTGTCGACCAGCCTGGCCGGCCTGCCCGGCATGTCGATCCCCTGCGGCTTCGGCCAGGGCGAGAAGAACGGTAAGCGTCCGGTCGGCCTGCAGATCATCGGCAATTATTTCGACGAAGCCCGCCTGCTGAACGTGGCGCACCAGTTCCAGCAAGCGACCGACTGGCACCTGCGCGAACCGGCATAAGCCGCGCGCCTTAGTCAACATCAACGCAGAATCAGCAAGGACATCATCATGCAGTGGGAAGTCGTCATCGGCCTCGAAACGCACACGCAGCTTTCGACACTATCCAAGATCTTCAGCGGCAGCTCGACCCAGTTCGGCGCCGAACCCAACACCCAGGCCAGCCCGGTCGACCTGGCGCTGCCGGGCGTGCTGCCGGTGTTGAACCGCGGCGCGGTCGAACGCGCCATCCAGTTCGGCCTGGCCATCGGCGCCACCATCGCGCCGCGCTCGGTGTTCGCGCGCAAGAACTACTTCTACCCCGACCTGCCCAAGGGCTACCAGATCAGCCAGTTCGAGATCCCCGTCGTGCAGGGCGGCACCATGACCTTCGCCGTCGAGAAGGACGGCAAGACCGAACTCAAGACCATCAACCTGACCCGCGCCCACCTGGAAGAAGACGCCGGCAAGTCGCTGCACGAGGACTACCAGGGCATGACCGGCATCGACCTGAACCGCGCCGGCACGCCGCTGCTGGAAATCGTCACCGAGCCTGAAATGCGCAGCGCCGCCGAAGCGGTCGGTTACGCCAAGGCGCTGCACTCGCTGGTGGTGTGGCTGGGCATCTGCGACGGCAACATGCAGGAAGGCTCGTTCCGTTGCGACGCCAACGTCTCGGTGCGCCCGGTCGGCCAGAAGGAATTCGGCACCCGCTGCGAGATCAAGAACCTGAACTCCTTCCGCTTCCTGGAAGAGGCGATCAACTACGAAGTGCGCCGCCAGATCGAACTGATCGAAGACGGCGGCACCGTGGTGCAGGAAACCCGCCTCTACGATCCGGACAAGAAGGAAACCCGCTCCATGCGCAGCAAGGAAGACGCGCAGGACTACCGCTACTTCCCCGACCCCGACCTGCCGCCGCTGGCCATCGCCCAGGAGTGGATCGAGCGCGTCAAGGCCACCATGCCCGAGCTGCCCGGCGCGATGCGCGAGCGCTTCGTGGCCGACTATGCGCTGCCGGAATACGACGCCATGGTGCTGACCCAATCCAAGGGCATGGCGTCCTACTTCGAAGCGGTGGTCGCTGCCGCCGGCCGCGAACAGGCCAAGCCCGCCGCCAACTGGCTGATGGGCGACGTCGCCTCGACCCTGAACCGCGAGGACACCGACATCGCCAACGCCCCGGTTGGCGCCGTGCAGTTCGCGCTGCTGTTGAAGCGCATCGCCGACGGCACCATCTCCAACAAGATCGCCAAGGAAGTCTTCGCCGGCATGTGGGAAGCCAGGTCCGACAAGGAAACCCTGGCCGACGACATCATCGAAGCCAAGGGCCTGAAGCAGATCTCCGACAGCGGCGCGCTGGAAGCCATCGTCGACCAGGTGCTGGCCGCCAACGAGAAGTCGGTGGCCGAATTCCGCGCCGGCAAGGAGCAGGCCATCAACGCCCTGATCGGCCAGGCCATGAAGGCCACGCGCGGCAAGGCCAACCCGGCGCAGCTGACCGAACTGCTGCGCAAGAAGCTGGCGGGCTGATCGCCGCATTTCCGTTTGCCGCAGGCGAAAGGCCGCATCTCCGGATGCGGCCTTTTTTCTTTGCACCTTGTACAACATGTCGTGTGCGGCGTGCGGTGCGCACGCGCCCCGCATGTTGCCGACTGATATCAAATAGCGGATTGCGCCCGCGATTTAATTCATTGGAAACGCCATGGCCGACTATTTAATATTCAGCCCATTTACTTGCATCAGTTGAATGAGGGAGTGGTGGGCGCGGGCGCGCAAGACGCTTCGTTCATCGGTTGACTATGTTCCGGCGCAGCGCCTCCGGCCTTGGGAGCCGGATTCCGCGGGCGCCGCAGGCCGGCGCGGGATCGCGGCCTGCTTCGCATCCGTGGCCGCGTTTCGCGTCGGTCCCGGGCTCTTCTTCCTGTCCCTGCCGTAAATGCTGATTTCGTTCGAACCCGGTTCGGCGCGTGCTTCCACGCGCGCGTGCCGGTTCGACGCGGGCGGCGCCGATATGCATTTCGATATGGCGAACGCCCTAGCAGTCGGAAGCACACGCCAACAAGATAAATCGGAATTCGAGGACGACATGAGCTGGTTTCACAATCTGAACATCGCAAGAAAGCTGGCCTTTTCCTTCGCCGTCGTGATCGCCCTGACCGTGATGCTGGGCCTGTTCGCCGTCACCCAGCTCAAGGAAGTGAACAAGGCCTCGTCCGAGATCGTCAGCCGCTGGATGCCGGCCATGGACGCCGCGCGCGAGATACAGGGCTCGCTGCCGCTGGTGCGCATCGCCGAGCTGGAGCTGGTGACCGCGGTGCAGCCGTCCGAGCGCGACGCCGCCAACAAGGCCATCAAGGCGCGCCTGGACATTCTCGCCAAGCAGCGCGCCGCCTATGAGAAGCGCATGTCGCAGCCCGAGGAGAAGGCGCAGTACGCGCAGTTCTCCAAGAGCCTGGCGGCGTATGTGGAACTCGACAAGCAGCTGGCCGAGATGGCCGCCAACCAGCAATACGACGAGACGCGCGCCCTGTTCAACGGCGACTCCGGCAAGCTGTACCGCAGCATGGTCGCCAACCTCGACGCCATCGTGAAGATCAACGGCGCCGGCAGCGCCCAGGCCGACCAGGCCGCCGAGCACGTGTTCGGCGTGGCGCAGGTGTGGATCTTCGGCATGCTGGCCGCGGCCGTGCTGATCGGCTCGGCGTTTGCGGTCGTGGTGGGGCGCAATGTGTCGCGCCCGCTGAAGGACGCCGTCGATGTCGCGCAGCGCGTGGCCCGGGGCGACCTGACGGTGCGCATCCGCGCCGCCGGCCGCGACGAGACCGGCCGCCTGATGGAAGCCCTGCGCGTGATGAGCGAAGGCCTGCGCGGCATCGTCAGCGAGGTGCGCCACGGCACCGAGACCATCAGCACCGCCTCGCAGGAAATCGCCACCGGCAACCTCGATTTGTCCTCGCGCACCGAGCAGCAGGCCGGCTCGCTGGAAGAGACCGCCTCGGCGATGGAGCAACTGACCTCGACGGTGAGGCAGAACGCCGACAACGCGCGCCAGGCCAACCAGCTGGCGGTATCGGCCTCCGAGATCGCCGGCCAGGGCGGCGAAGTGGTGGGGTTGGTGGTGCAGACCATGGAGGGCATCACCCAGAGTTCGCGCAAGATCGCCGACATCATCAGCGTGATCGACGGCATCGCCTTCCAGACCAACATCCTGGCGCTGAACGCGGCGGTGGAAGCGGCGCGCGCCGGCGAACAGGGGCGCGGCTTTGCCGTGGTGGCCTCCGAGGTGCGCTCGCTGGCGCAGCGCTCGGCGGCGGCGGCCAAGGAAATCAAGGAACTGATCGACGACTCGGTGGAGAAGGTCGGCGCCGGCAGCCAGCTGGTGGAGCGGGCCGGGTCGACCATGAACGAGGTGGTGGCCAGCGTGAAGCGCGTGACCGACATCGTCAGCGAAATCACCGCCGCCACGCAGGAACAAAGCAGCGGCATCAACGAGGTCAGCCGCGCGATCACGCAGATGGACCAGACCACCCAACAGAACGCGGCGCTGGTGGAGCAGGCGGCCGCCGCGGCCGACTCGTTGAAGGGGCAGGCCGGCAACCTGGCGCAGCTGGTGGGGCAGTTCAAGCTCGACTGATCGCGCCGGCTGATCCGCGCGACCAAAAAAAAGCCCGCTGCAGCGGGCTTTTTTCTTGCAGGCGCAGTCAGCTCAGGCGCCCGCTTCGTCGGCCAGGATCGCCCGCAGCTGTTGCTCGAAGACCTCCGGCGGTTGCCCGCCCGAGATCAGGTAGCGGTCGTTGACCACCACCGCCGGCACGCTGTTGATGCCGCGCTGGGCCCACAGCGTTTCTTCATCGCGCACCTCCTGCGCGAAGCGGTCCGAGGCCAGCACCTGGGCGGCCTCGGCGCCGTCCAGGCCGCACTGCGCGGCGATGTCCGCCAGCACGGCGTGCTCGGCGATGTTCTTGCCGTCGGTGAAATAGGCCTTCAGCAGCGCGGCTTTGAGCGCCGCCTGGGCATGCTGTTCGCCGGCCCAGACGATCAGGCGATGGGCGTCGAAGGTGTTGTAGACGAGGCTGGCGTCGTCGCGGTTCATGGTGAAGCCGACCGATGCGGCGCGCGCCCGGATCTGCTCGCGGTTGATGCGCGCCTGGTCGGCGCTGATGCGGTATTTCTCGGTGATGTGTTCGAGGTGCACCTGGCCGGCAGCGGGCAGGCCGGGATTGAGTTCGAACGGATGAAAGGCCAGTTCGACGCGCGCCTCCGGGCCGATGCGCTCGAGCGCCGTATTGAGGCCCGCCAGCCCGATGGCGCACCAGGGGCAGACGATATCGGAGACGAAGTCGATCTTCAGGGCTTTGTTCATGGTCATGCACCTCATGTGTGGCGGGCGCCGGGCAATCGCGCCGGGCAGAGGCGCTATTGTAGATCCGATGCGCGCAGGCCGCCGGGCGGCGCCTTCGCCCATGAAAAAGGCCGCCATCATCGACGGCGGCCCTGTGGCCCATTGCCCGGTTGTTGCGCCGGCGTTACTTCGGCTGCAGTTGCCCGCGGATCTCGCCGCCGGGATGGGCGGCGCTGTGCACGTTGACGTAGAGCGTGCCGGCCACGTAGGCCGCGTATTGTTCATCGGATAACTTTGCGCCCGCCGGCACGGTCCAGGCGTTGTCGCCGTCCTTGGCCAGCGGCACGATCACCGGGCCGTTGGCGCCGGCCGCCCCGGTATGGATATGCGCCACCCGGCCTTCGATGCCGGTGGTGGTGATGCGTCCGCTGACGCTCTTGTCGGGCGCCACGCTGATGCTGCCGCTGCCGCTCGCGCCCGAGTCGTTGGCGGGCACTTCGCTGCCGCCCTTCAGTTCGACGCTGGCGGTCTGCGCCATCGCCGCCGCGCCGCTCAACAACAAGGCAGCCAGCAATGCGCTGCGTACAGTCCTGGTTCCGGCCATGATCTTCTCCTTGGTTTTCTCATTGATGAAACAGGTGACCCGATGAAACGCCAACGCAGTGTAGAACACCGGCGCAGACCGTGCTGCGCAAAATTCAGATAAGGATGCAGGAAAAATCAGGCGGCCGGCGCGGCCTCGCCGCTCAGGCAGTGGCCCCCGTGGCGCCCAGCGCCAGCGGGATCCCCCGCGCCCAGCGGTTGGCCGACAGCGAAAAGCTCAGCGAGCGGACCTGGTGGTACCAGCCCGCCGGCAGGTACAGCATCTCGCCGGGCTGCATCACGCATTCGACCAGCGCCGCCTGGCGCGCCAGCGGAAAGCGTTCGTAGTCGGGCCGGTCGGGGTCGAAGGGCGAGCCGAACAGGATGGCGTTGGCCTCCTTCGGATAGAGAAACTCGTCGTGATGCGCAGGCGCCAGCCAGATGCGCTTGGTGCCCCAGATCTGCGCAAAGATGTTGTCGTCGTAGTCGCAATGCAGCGGCGTCACCGTTCCGGCCGGGCCGATCCAGAAGCGCGGCGGCCCCATCTTGTCGAAATAGCCCGGCCAGTGGCACAGCGCGTTGAGCTCGCGCAGCTCCAGGTTGCCGAGATAGGGCGGCAGCCCGCTGGCCTCGGCGGCGACGCGGTCGAGATATTCCAGCAGCGACATGTCCTCCATCGCCCGGTCGGGCGCGAAGGCGGTGTTGATGTAGTCGCCCACCCGCGCCCGCACGGCCAGCCGGCCGAAGTGCTCGCGCAGGGTTTGCGGCGTGAGGGCCGACAGCGGCCACTTGCCCACCGTGCCCGTCATCACGAAGGGCAACCCGCGCGCCGCCTGTGCGCGAAACGCCGCAGCGCCCGGCGCCGCGATGCGCGGCACCGAAGCGATGGCGGGCAGCCCGCGGCTGGCCTGCCGGATCGCATCGCGCATCTCCTGTATGGAAGACACGCCGCGCACCTGCGCATCCCGGCGCTCCTGCTCCAGCTTCCTGGCCGCGATTTGCTCCGCCGACAGCGCCGTCCACGACGGGCGAGGCGGCAGCACGCGCTGTGGGCGGTCTTCTTGCTCCGGTTTGTTGTCGTTTGCGGGTTTGTCCATGTTGCACATTTTATATGCTGGCCCGGCCGACGGCGCCGCGTACGCGGCCTTGCGCGCCGGCCGCATATGGATATGCGTTCTTATTCGTTGTTGGCATGAGGCGCCGGGAGTGTAATCAATGTTTTTCGCTGCCGGCCTTGTTTGCAAGGACCGTCGGCAGCCTCGATGCAAGCTCAGGAGCAGACATGTCGCTTGATACCCTGGAACGCGCCCGGGCCGCGCGCCAATCCTTTGAAATCCGTCCCTTCGGCGGCCCGCTGGGCGCGGAAGTGGTCGGGCTCGACCTCAACCTGCCGCTGGCCGACGACGAACTGGCGCGCATCCGCAGCGCCTTCGTCAGGCATGGCGTGGTGGTGTTTCGCGACCAGCGCGTGACGCCCGAGCAGCACATCGCGTTCAGCCGCCGCTTCGGCCCGCTGCAGGTGCACGTGCTCAACCGCTTCCATCTGCAGGGCCATCCCGAGATCCTGATCGTGTCCAACGTGGTGGAAGACGGCAAGCCCATCGGCCTGGTCGATGCCGGCGCCGACTGGCACTCGGATCTCTCCTACATGCCCAGGCCCAGCCTGGGCGCGCTGCTGCATTCGCAGGAGCTGCCGGCCGAGCGCGGCGACACGCTGTACGCCAACACGGCCGACGCCTACGACAGCCTGCCGGCCGAAGTGAAGACCCTGCTGCAGGGAAAGCGCGCCGTGCACTCCTACGTGTACCGCTACGAGCGCCTGCGCAAGCTGTCGCCGTGGCGCCCGGAGCTGACGCAAAAGCAGATCGACGAAGTGCCGCCGGTCGAGCATCCCGTCATCACCACGCATCCGGAGAGCGGGCGCAAGATCCTGTTCGTCAGCGAAGGCTTCACGTCGCACATCGTCGGCATTCCCCGCGACGAGAGCGACGCGCTGCTCAAGGAGCTGCACGAACACATCACGCGCCCGGAGAATGTCTACACCCACAAGTGGCAGCCGCACGACATGGTGTTCTGGGACAACCGCAGCACCCAGCACTACGCCGCGATCACGCCGCAACACCTGCGCCGCACGCTCTACCGCACCACCGTGGAGGGCGACGTCCCGCGCTGATGCGCGCGGGCGCCGCCGATGGGGCCGCTCCTGCGCCGGCTCACGCGCCCGGCAGCGCCGGCGCGCGGGGGCCGTTGTCGAGGCGGAACACGCTGACCGCTTCGGTCAGCGACGCGGCCTGATCCTGCATGGCCTTGGCGGCGGCCGCCGCTTCTTCCACCAGCGCGGCGTTCTGCTGCGTGGCCTCGTCGATGTGGGTGATGGCGAGGTTGACCTGTTCGATGCCGTCGCTCTGCTCCTGGCTGGCCGCGGTGATCTCGCGCACGATGTCGGTCACGCGCGCCACGCTGGTCACCACCTCGTTCATGGTGCTGCCGGCCTGTTCCACCAGGCGGCTGCCGTCGCCCACCTTCTGCACCGAATCGTCGATCAGCTGCTTGATCTCCTTGGCCGCCGCCGCCGAGCGCTGCGCCAGCGAGCGCACTTCCGAGGCCACCACCGCGAAGCCGCGACCCTGCTCGCCGGCGCGCGCGGCTTCCACCGCGGCGTTGAGCGCGAGGATGTTGGTCTGGAAGGCGATGCCGTCGATCACGCTGATGATGTCGGCGATCTTTTGCGAGGAGGCGTGGATCGCGCCCATGGTTTCCACCACCTGGCCGACCACGTTGCCGCCCTGCAGCGCGACCTCCGAGGCCGACGCCGCCAGCTGGTTGGCCTGGCGCGCGTTGTCGGCGTTCTGCTTCACCGTCGAGGTCAGCTGCTCCATCGCCGAGGCGGTTTCTTCCAGCGAGCCGGCCTGCTGTTCGGTGCGCGCCGACAGGTCGAGGTTGCCGCTGGCGATTTCGCGCGAGGCGTTGCTGATGGTGTCGGTGCCGTTGCGCACGCGGCCGACGATGTCGAGCAGGTTGCCGTTCATCGTGCGCAGCGCCGCCAGCAGCTTGCCGGTTTCGTCGCGCGCGTCGCTGGTGATGGTGGAGGTCAGGTCGCCGGCGGCCACCGTCTCGGCAATCGCCACCGCCTGGTTCAGCGGGCGCGTGATGCTGCGCGTGAGCATCCATGCCAGCGCCGCGCCCAGCAGCAGCTCGATCAAGCCCAGCGCCAGCAGCAGGGTGCGGCCCGAGCGGTAGTTGTTGTCGATGCTGGCGGCGGCGTCGTCGATGAACTTCTTCTGGAAGTCCGCGTAGCGCAGCACGCTGTCGGAATAGGCATCCATCATCTTCACCAGCGTGGAGTCGGTCATCTCGCGCGCGCGCTCGGCATCGCCGGCCTTCTTCATGTCGAAGATCTTTTGCCGCGTGTCTCGATAGGTCGCGCGCAGCTTGCCGACCTCGTCGAACAGGCGCTTCTCTTCAGGATCGGAGATGGCGGTCTCGACGCGCTTTTGCAGCTGGCTGACCTTGCTGGATTCGGCGTCGATCTGCTTCTGGAAATATTGCTGGAATGCCGGGTCGTCGCTCTTCATCACGGCGAAGGTGCGTACCCCGTTTTCCTTGATGGTGGAGTGCCACTGCACGGCGTCGCGCTCCTTCTTCAGCGCCACCCTCACCATGTCGTCGGTGGCGTCGCCGATGTCCTCCAGGCGCCAGATCGCGATCCCGACCATGATGGCCATCAGCCCCAGCAGCGAAACGAAACCGATGCCAAGGCGCACGCCTATCCTGAGGTTCTTCATCCCCGTCTCCTTTGTCGTGGCTGCGCGCCCGTCTTGTTTGTTGTTGGAGGAGGTAGGCGCGCCTGATGCAATGATCCGCAAGCTATCGTTATTGCGGCAACGATATAAACAATATCGCCGCCTGCCGTCCAGCCTAACACAGCGCCGGCGCTTTGCACGCCGCAATGCGGCGTGGCGCGGGGATGTGTTGTATCGGCCTCAGCGCGCGCGCCGGCGTCGCGGGATGCCCGAGGGCAACAGCACGCACAGCGCGGCGCAGAAGATCAGCGCGAAGCCGCCCAGGTCGGACAGGCCGGGCCGCTCGCCCAGCAGCAGCACCGCGCCGGTGACGCCCACCACCGGCACCAGCAGCGTGCCCAGCGAGGCGACGCCGGCCGGCATGCGGTTGATGATGTTGAACCACAGGACGTAGCCCAGCGCCATGCCGAACACGATGTGATATGCCACCGCCACCAGCACCTCGCGGTGCACCATGCTCCATTGCGGCCAGTGCGGCATGCCCTCGAAACTGAGCAGGCCGGTCAGCGCCACCAGCGCGCCGATCAGCAGCTGCCAGCCGGCCACCGCCAGCGGCTCCACCGAGATGCGCGCCCATTTGGTGTAGATGGTGCCGGCGGCCCAGGTCAGCGCCGCCGCCAGCGCGAACAGGATGCCGCGCGGCAGTCCGCCTTCGGCCAGCGGCGCCAGCAGCACGGCCAGGCCGCAGGCGCCCAGCAGCAGGCCGGCGGCGCGCACGCGGTCCAGCCGTTCGCCCAGCGCGATGCGCGCAAACAGCACCGCCCACAGCGGCATCGAATACGTGATGATGGCCACGCGCGAGGTGGCCGCGCCCAGCTGGGCGAAGGTCAGCAGGATGTTGAAGGCGGCGACGTTGAGCACGCCGGCCACCGCGATGTGCAGGCGGTCGCGCCCGGCGCGCACCGCCATCGGCCGGCCGCGCGCGAATCCCAGCGCGAACACGGTGCAGGCGGCCGCTCCCAGGCCGATGCTGCGCAGGCCCCAGGGCGAAACACCCGACAGCGCCACCTTCACCGCCGGCCAGTTCAGTCCCCACACCACGCCCAGCAACAACAGCAAGGCGCGGGCACGGCCGGCGTGGGCAGCGTGGGCCGGAGTCGATGGAATCGGGGCGGCGCTCATGCGCATGGTCTCCCGATGCGGGCCGGATGAACGGCCGCATCTGTTTTTTGATGAAAGGCTTACCAGCTCATCGCGCTATCGAGCGGGTAGACCGGGCGGCGCACCTTCTTGATGGGGAACAGCTTCAGGTTGGCGCTGGTCGGGCCGCCGCTGTCAGAGTCGCACTCCACCAGCCCGCGGCTGATCGGCACGAACACCGGGCGGCAGTACATGCGCGACTTCAGGATCAGGAAGGATGCCTTCGCCGGATCCAGGCCCAGGCTGGTGAACACGCCCAGGTCATAGGGTTCGACGCGCTCCTCGGTCACCACGATCCTGGCGCGGCCGATGTCGAGCAGCACGCTGCGCCCCATGTTGATGGTCGAACCGGTATAGATCGGCCCGGTCACGGTGAATTTGCCGTCGGTGATGGCCGCCACCTTGCCCGACAGCACCGGCGGCACCTTGCTGATGCCCTGCTGCGTCAGCTGCACCTTGTTGCCCACCGCCAGCGTGACGGTGGCGCCCAGTCCGGCCTCCACCATATGCGCCACCGCCTCCGGGTCGCTGATGGGGCCCACCGCGATGCCGTCCAGGCCGGCTTCCAGCGCCGCCTCCAGCACGTCCATGGTGTTGCAGGTGCCGCCCGACATCACGTTGTCGCTGTGGTCCAGCAGCAGCACCGGGCCGCTGCCGGCGCCGATGCTGCGCAGTTTCGCCTGCGCCAGCGACTCCCCGGTCGGCAGGCTGTCGTAGACGAAGTCGTCGCGCTCGGCCCAGATCTGGCGGCCGATCTGTTCGGCCACCACGTCGGCCAGCGCGGCGTCGTTCTCCGCCACCACCACCACCGACATGCCTGCATCGCGAAAGTCGGACAGCGGGAAGCCCGCCAGCACCGACACCGCCAGCACGCCGTCCTGCTTCTCGGCTTGCTTGGCAGCCTCCACCGCGCGCTGCATGGCCGAGGCCGAGGTATTGCTGGTCAGCGTGGCCGAGAGCAGCGGCACCTGGCGCCAGGCCACCACCGGTCTGGATTTTCCGTTGAGCAGCTCGACCAGCAGGCGGCCGGCGTGCTCGCCCGTTTCATACATGTCGATGTGGGGATAGGTCTTGAAGCTGACGATGATGTCGGCGTTGTCGACCATCTTCTGCGTCACGTTGCCGTGCAGGTCCAGCGCCACCGTCATCGGCGTGGCGGGCGCGATCTTGCGGATGCGTTCAAGCAGGGCGCCTTCGCCGTCGTCGGCGTTCTCGGCCACCATGGCGCCGTGCAGGTCGAGCATGATGGCGTCGCAGCCCTGTTCGATGGCGCGCACGATGCCGTCGCACATCACAGTGTAGGCGTCGGCCGCCACCGCGGCGCTGGGATTGGCCCAGGCCGCCAGCGGCGTGACGATCTCGGCGCCCATGCCTTCGGCGATGTCGAGGAAGGCGCCCATCGCGGTGCGCGCGCCCTTCTGGTCCTGGTAGGCGGCCTCGTCCCATTGCGGGGCGAAGGCTTCGAGCGGGGTGGGAATCGGCGAGAAGGTATTGGTCTCGTGATTCATGCGGGCGATGACGATCTTCATTGCATTCCTTGTCGCTTTATTCGTTGACCACGCCGGCGCTGGCCAGCATGGCTTGCAGCAGCACGTTGCAGCCGGCTTCCAGGTGGGCCGGCTGGGCGTCCTCGATCTCGTTGTGGGAGACGCCGTCCTTGCACGGCACGAAGATCATGCCCGCCGGCGCCAGGCGCGCGGCGTAGATGGCGTCGTGGCCGGCGCCGGAGACCACGTCCATGGTCTTGTAGCCGAGCTGCGCGGCGGCGTCGCGCACATTGCCCACGCAATCCGGATGGAAGGGGCAGGGCGGGAAGTACGACACGCGCTCCAGTTCGATCGACAAGCCGGTCTTCTGGCGCATCGCCTCCAGGTAGGCCACCAGGTCTTCGTGCATCTTGTTGAGCGTCTCGTCGCTGACGTTGCGCAGGTCAATCGAGAACTTCACCTGGCCGGGAATCACGTTGCGGCTGTTGGGCATCACCTGCACCTGGCCGACGGTGCCGCGGCCATAGGGTGGATAGCGGTTGGCGATGGCCACCACCTCCTGCATGATGTAGGTCGAGACCTGCAGCGCGTCCTTGCGGATCTCCATGGGCGTCGGGCCGGCATGCGACTCGAAGCCGGTCACCGTGCAGTCGTACCACGACAGGCCCAGCACCGCCGGCACCACGCCGATGACGGTGTCGGCGTTCTCCAGCACCGGCCCCTGTTCGATGTGCGCCTCGTAGTAGGCGCCGATGGGATGGTCGCCGCATGTCTGCTCGCCGATGTAGCCGATGCGTTCCAGCTCATCCCTCACCTTCTTGCCGTCGATGTCGGTGGCGTTGTACGCATGCTCCAGCGTGAAGGCGCCGCAGAAGACGCCCGAGCCCATCATCACCGGCACGAAGCGCGAGCCTTCCTCGTTGGTCCACACCGCGACCTCGATGGGCGCCTCGGTCTGGATGTTGTGCTGGTTCAGCGTGCGGATCACCTCGATGCCCGACAGCACGCCGTAGTTGCCGTCGAACTTGCCGCCGGTGGGCTGGGTGTCGATGTGGGAGCCGGTCATCACCGGCGGCAGGGCGTTGTTGCGACCGGCGCGGCGCATGAAGATGTTGCCGATCTGGTCGACCACCACGCTCATGCCTTCGGCCTTCGCCCATGAGGTGACGAGGTCGCGGCCCGCTTTGTCGAGGTCGGTCAGCGCCAGGCGGCATACGCCGCCCTTGGCGGTGCCGCCGATCTTGCCCAGTTCCATCAGCGAATTCCAGAGGCGGTCGCCGTCGATGCGCAGGGCGGCGGATTGGGTTTTCATGTCCATGATTGTTTTTCCTTCACACCAGATGATCGATATTTCAACTGCCGTTCGGCCTGAGCAGGCCGCAGGCCGTATCGGAGGTTCTCCAGCCCTTGATGCCGGCGCGCCTTCGATACGCTGCCGCGCAGCTACTCAGGTCGAACGGGAGCCATGAGATTTTTACGCCGCCAGGTTCACGCCCAGGTAGCGGTCCTTGATGCCGTCGTCGGCCAGGAACGCGGCATTGCTGCCGCTGTAGACGATGCGCCCCTGCTCGACGATGTAATGGCGGTCGGCCAGCTGGGTGCAGACTTCCAGGTTCTGCTCCACCAGGATGATGGACATGCCGGTGGCCTTGATCAGCCTGATCTGCGCCACGATCTCGTCGACGATCACCGGCGCCAGTCCTTCCACCGGTTCGTCCAGCATCATCACGCGCGGATGCGTCATCAGCGCGCGCGCAATGGCCAGCATCTGCTGCTCGCCGCCGGAGAGCTGGCCGCCGCCGTTCTTGCGGCGCTCCTTGAGCCGCGGGAAGATCTTGTAGACGTCCTCCAGGCCCCAGGCCGACTCCTTGCGGGCGGCCATCTTCAGGTTCTCTTCCACCGTCAGCAGTTTGAAGATGCCGCGATGCTCGGGCACCAGGCACACGCCGCGCGCGGCGATCTTGTGCGGCGGCAGGCCGCTGACCTGTTTGCCCTCGAACAGCACGCGCCCCTGCGCCGGCGCCACCACGCCGACGATGCTTTTGAGCGTAGTGGTCTTGCCGGCGCCGTTGCGGCCCAGCAGCGTCACCACCTCGCCCGCATCCACCTGCAGCGACACGCCCTGCAGGATGTGGCTCTTGCCATAGTAGCCGTGAACGTCTTCCACTTGCAGGATCATGCTCGGCCTCCGGTAATCATGCTGCCCAGGTAAGCGCGGCGCACGCGCTCGTCGTTGCGGATCTCGTCGGGTTTTCCCTGCGCCAGGATCTGGCCCAGCTGCATCACGGTGATGCGGTCGGAAATGTCCATCACGATATCCATGTTGTGCTCGATCAGCACCACCGTGTAGTCCTCGCGCAGCGAGTGGATCAGGCGCTTCATGTCGGCGATGTCGTCGATGCCCATGCCCGAGGTCGGCTCGTCGAGGAAGATCACCTTGGGCTGGCCCGCCATGGCCATGCCCACTTCCAGGCGGCGCTGCTGCCCGTGCGAGAGTTCGGCCGACGGCCGCAGCGCCACGTTCTGCAGCGACAGGCGCGCCACCAGCTCGTCGGCCAGTTCGCAGGCGGCATGGATCTGCTCGGCGCGCCGCCACGGGTTCAGGGCCGCCAGAGGCTCGCGGCCTTGCGCGGCCAGGCGCAGGTTTTCGCGCACCGAGAGGTTGGGGAACAGGCTGGTCACCTGGAACGAGCGCGCCAGCCCTTTCTGCACGCGCTTGTAGCCGGGCAGGTGCGCCACCTCCTCGCCTTCGACGCGAATGCTGCCTTCGGTGATGGGCGTGGTGCCGGTCAGCGTGTGGAACAGCGTGGTCTTGCCGGCGCCGTTGGGGCCGATCACCGAGTGCACGGTGCCGGGCATGATGTCCAGCGTGATGTTGTTGACCGCGGTGAACTTGCCGTAGCGCTTGGTCACGTTCACCGCCTGCAGGATGGGGGCGCTCATGAATGCTTCTCCTCGGCGATGACTTCCTTGGCCTTGGCGGCTTCGTCCCTGGCCGGACGCAGCGCGTCGACCAGTTTCACCGCCAGGCCGAACAGGCCCTTCTGCATGTACAGGCTGACCGCGATCAGCAGGAAGCCCAGCAGCATCAGCCAGCGCGGCCACAGGCTGGAGAGCCAGTTGCCGGCCAGCACGTAGAACGACGCGCCCAGCACCGAGGCGAACAGGTTGCCGGTGCCGCCGATGACGGTCATGATCAGGATCGATTCGCTGGTGTGGTATTCGATGTTGGACAGCGGCGCCACGCCGGTCATCATCGCGTGCAGGCCGCCGGCCAGACCCGTCACCGCGCCCGAGATCACGAAGGCGGCCAGCTTCAGCAGGCGCACGTCATAGCCCAGCGCCGAGGCGCGCGCCTCGTTGTCGCGCACCGCCAGCAGCGTGCGTCCCAGCACCGAATCGACCACCCGCTGCAGCAGCCAGAACACCAGCACGAACAGGATCGCCACCACCGTGTAGTACTGCCAGGATGAATTGGTCGGCAGCAGCGTGAAGCCGAACACGGAGAGCGGCGGGCGCGGGATGTCCAGCAGGCCGTTGTCGCCGCCGGTGACGTTCTTCATGGTGTAGGCCAGGAAGTAGAACATCTGGGCGAAGGCCAGCGTCAGCATCACGAAGTAGGTGCCGCGCTGGCGGATCGAGAACCAGCCCACCAGCAGCGCCACCACGGCGCCGCCCAGCGCCGCCAGCGCCAGCGACGGCAGCAGCGCCAGCTTCAGCTGCAGCAGCACCACGCCGGCGGTGTAGCTGCCCACGCCGAAGAAGATGCCCTGGCCGAACGACATCAGGCCGGTGTAACCCAGCAGCAGGTTGCAGCCCAGCGCCGCCAGCGCGAACACCAGCACCTCGGTGGCCAGCGTGCCCGAGCTCAGGCACAGCGGCAGCAGCAGCGCCACGGCGGCGGCCAGCAGGGTATAGCGGAAATGCGCAATCTGTTTCATCTGTTCCTCCTCACGCCGCGCCGGGCCGGCCGAGCAGGCCGTTGGGCCGCAGCAGCATGACCGCCGCCATGGCGACATAGATCATCAGGTGCGCGCCTTCGGACCACACGGTGCTCATCACGCTTTGCACGATGCCCACCAGGATGCCGCCGATCAGCGCTCCCCAGAAGCTGCCCAGGCCTCCCACCACCACCACCACGAAGGCAATGCCCAGCGCCTCCACGCCCATGAAGGGATCGGCGCCGCGAATCGGCGCGGCCAGCGCGCCGGCAAGGCCCGCGGTTGCCGCGCCCAGCGCGAACACCAGGCTGAAGATGCGGTTGATGTTCAGGCCCAGCAGCGACACCATCTCGGTCGACTCGCTGCCGGCGCGCACGATGGAACCCAGGCGCGTGCCTTCCAGCACCCACCACAGGATCAGCGCCATCACCGCGGTCAGGCCGATGACGAACAGGCGGTACTTGGGATAGACGAAGCCGCCGGCCATCACTACGCCCTGCAGGATGTCGGGCGGCGAGACGTTGTTGCCCAGCGGCCCCCAGTAAGAGATCACGGCTTCCTGCAGCACCAGCGCGAGACCTACCGTAAACAGGATATGGAAGTGGTGCGGCAGCGCATACACGTGCCGCAGCACGAAGCGCTCCACCACCCAGGCGAACAGCCCCACCACCAGCGGCGCCACCAGCAGCGACCACCAGAAGCTGATGCCCATGTCGGCGATCTGGAAGCACAGGTAGGCGCCCAGCAGGAAGAAGGCGCCGTGCGAGAAATTGACGAAGCGCAGCAGGCCGAACACGATGGACAGGCCTACCGCCAACAGGAAGTAGAGCATGCCGATGCCGATGCCGTTGGCGATCTGCAGCAGGTAGATATTCATGGGACCTCGATACGGGAATGCTTGGTTTGCAGCGGGCGTCGCCGTCGCCCGGTCCGCCGCTTGTCCTTCCACCACCTTCCCGTCGTTCCCGCGAAAGCGGGAACCCAGTGACTTTCGTTGTGTCTCGACGGCCGGTCAACGTCGCTGGGTCCCTGCTTGCGCGGGGACGACGGTGGAGGGACTAATGCGTGCTCAGAGTTTGCACTGTGTCTTGTCCAACGCCAGGAACGACTTCCCTGAAGACACGATGTCTGCGTAGTCGTTCTTGTTGGTCATCTTCGATTTCGCCTTGCCCTTCAACAGGTAGTAATTCTTGATCACCTGGTGATCGCCCTTGCGGATTTCCTCGGTGCCGGTCAGGCCTTCGTACTTCATGCCTTCCATGGCCGCGATGACCGCCTTGGGATCGGTGCTGTTAGCCTTGATGATGGCGTCGAGCATGATCTTGGTACAGATGTAGGAGCCGGCCAGGCTGTAGTTCGGGTCGATCTTCAGCGTGTCGTTGACCAGCTTGACGAACTCCTTGTTGAACGGCGAATCGATCGCGTGCCAGTACTGCGCGCCGAAGTAGACGCCGTCGCAGATGTCCGCGCCCAGGGTCTCGAACTGCTCCAGGCCCGAGGCCCAGGCCATCAGGATCGTACAGTTGTTCTTCATGCCGAAGCTGACCGCCTGGCGCAGCGTGTCCGACGACTGCGAGCCGAAGTTCAGCAGCAGCAGCACGTCAGGCTTGGCCGCCATGGCGTTGGTCAGGTAGCCGGAGAACTCCTTCTCGGTCAGCGAGTGGTAGCTGTTGCCGACGTGCTCGATGCCCTTTTCCTTGAAGATGTTCTTGGCCGCGGAGAGCAGGCCTTCGCCGAACACGTATTGCGGCGTGATGGTGTACCAGCGCTTGGCGTTGGGCATCTTCTCCAGCAGCGGGCGCACGGTCTGCTCGATGGCGCCGAAGGTCGGCACCGACCAGCGGAAGGTAGAGCGGTTGCAGTCGGTGCCGGTGATTTCATCGGCGCCGGCGGTGGTGATGAAGATGCTGCCGGCCTTGTCGGCTTCCTTGCCCATGGCCAGCGCTTCGCCGGAGAGGATGCCGCCGGCGAAGAAGCGCGTGCCCTTCTCGATGGTTTCCTGCATCTTGCGCACCGCGGTGGCCGGCTTGCCTTCGGTGTCCAGCGTCACGTAGCTGGTGTTCTTGCCCAGCACCTTGCCGTATTTCTGCAGCACCAGCTTCATGCCCATGTCGGCGAACTTGCCGTTGGCCGCGAACGGGCCCGACATCGGCACCGGGCAGCCGAATGAAATCGCATCGGCTTGCGCGAACGCTTCGTTGAACGACAGCGCCCCCGGCGCGGCCAGTGCGGACAGCTTCAGAAAATCGCGACGACTGAACATATTCACATCTCCCTCAGGATTAAAAATCGACAGATGACATCGGTGAAAACTTCAAGGCATTCAACGCAAATTCCATGCCCAACAAGAGTGAAAATTCGAACGCAAGGAGACGCCGGCATGGCGGCAAGGCGAACGGATTCCTCCGCCGGAAAATCGCGGATAAAGAGAGGTCGAACGGGCATGACATGATGCGAACGATCATGGCGGGCTCCTCCTGGCCGTGAAATGCGATGTCTCTTTTGTTTTGCTGCGGTGCTGCGATCCGTGCTCCATTGCCCCGATGTATGTTCATGCGGTGGCGATGCGGATTTTCTTTGCTGCCGGCGATATCGGCGCCGTATTTGCGGGCGGATATCGTCCTTGCGATTGTCGTCGTTTCCCTCCAGTCGTGGGCTTAAATTTTTTCATCGACATCGCGGTGCATTTTTAGCCTGCGTGCCTCAGCGGCTGCACCACATGTTGCGATTGCTGCACCAGCAAACGGCAACTCCCGCCGTGTGGAAAAACAAAAAACGGCATGAACAATTCATGCCGTTTCCTGTCGTCGCGTCTTACTTCATCTGCGGGAAGGCGAACTCGGCGCCCGCGCTCGCCGTGTTCGGCCAGCGCTGCATCACGGCCTTGGAGCGCGTGTAGAAACGCACGCCTTCCGGACCGTACATGTGATGGTCGCCGAACAGGCTGCGCTTCCATCCGCCGAAGCTGGAGAAGGCCATCGGCACCGGCAGCGGCACGTTCACGCCGACCATGCCGACTTCGATCTGGCGCACGAACTCGCGCGCCACGCCGCCGTCGCGCGTGTACACCGCCACGCCGTTGCCGTACTCATGCGCGTTGATCAGTTCCACCGCGCTGGCCACGTCCGGCGCGCGCAGCACGCACAGCACCGGGCCGAAGATTTCTTCCTTGTAGATCGTCATCTCGGGCGTGACGTGGTCGAACAGCGTGCCGCCGACGAAGAAGCCGTTCTCGTAGCCCGGCACCTTGTAGCCGCGGCCGTCGACCACCAGCTTGGCGCCTTCTTCCACGCCGCGGCCGATCAGGCCTTCGATGCGTTCCTTGGCGGCGGCGGTCACCACCGGGCCCATCTCGGCGCCGGCCACATTGCCTTCGTTGATCTTCAGGCTGCGCGCGCGTTCGGCCAGCGCGGCGACCAGCTGGTCGCCGGCGGCGCCGACGGCCACCGCCACCGAGATCGCCATGCAGCGCTCGCCGGCCGAGCCGAAGGCCGCACCCATCAGGGCGTCGACGGCCAGCTGCATGTCGGCGTCGGGCATCACCACCATGTGGTTCTTGGCGCCGCCCAATGCCTGCACGCGCTTGCCCTTGGCCGAGCCGCGGGCGTAGATGTATTCGGCGATCGGGGTCGAGCCGACGAAGCTGATGGCCTTCACCTGCGGGTGATCGAGCAGCGCATCGACGGTGACCTTGTCGCCCTGGACGACATTGAAGACGCCGTCCGGCAGGCCGGCTTCCTGCAGCAGCTCGGCGATCAGCAGCGCGGCCGACGGGTCGCGTTCGGACGGCTTGAGGATGAAGCTGTTGCCGCAGGCGATCGCGATCGGGAACATCCACATCGGCACCATCGCCGGGAAGTTGAACGGCGTGATGCCGGCCACCACGCCCAGCGGCTGGCGCATCGACCAGGCGTCGATGCCGCGCGCGATCTGGTCGGTGTATTCGCCCTTCAGCATCTGCGGGATGCCGGCGGCGAACTCGACGATCTCGATGCCGCGCGCGACTTCGCCCTGCGCGTCCGAGAAGGTCTTGCCGTGCTCGCGCACGATGATGCGCGCGAAGTCGTCGGCGCGCTGCTGGATCAGGTGCAGGAAGCGGAACAGCACGCGCGCGCGGGTCAGCGGCGGCGTGTTGGACCAGGCCGGGAAGGCGGCGGCGCCGGACTTGACGGCGGCGTCGACTTCATCGGCCGTGCCCAGCGCGACCTTAGCCGCTGGCGCGCCCAGCGCGGGGTTGAAGACGTCGGCGTAGCGGCCGCTGGTGGTGTCGACGCGCTTGCCGCCGATGTAGTGGGTGATCTTTTCCATTGTTGCTTGAGGCTCCGGGTTCGAATTAGGCCAGCGTCTTCAGGATCGCGGCCAGCTTGCCGAACAGCTCGTCGATCTGTTGCTTGTTGATGATCAGCGGCGGCGACAGGGCGATGATGTCGCCGGTGACGCGGATCAGGATGCCGTCGTTGAAGGCGCGCACGAAGGCGTCGTAGGCGCGGGCGCCGACCTTGCCGGGGATCGAAGCCAGCTCGATGCCGGCGATCAGGCCGATGGTGCGCACGTCGATCACGTGCGGCAGGCCGCGCAGCGCGTGGGCGGCGTCCTGGAAGTAACCCGACACCGATTGCGCATGTTCCAGCACGCCTTCCTGCTCAAACACGTCCAGCGAAGCGAGACCGGCGGCGCAGGCCAGCGGGTGGCCGGAGTAGGTGTAGCCGTGGAACAGCTCGATGCCGTCCGGGCCGTTCATGAAGGCGTCGTGGATTTCCTTTTTCACGAACACCGCACCCATCGGCACCACGCCGTTGGTCAGGCCCTTGGCGGTGGTGAAGATGTCCGGCTCGACGTCGAAGTAGTCGGAGGCGAACGGCGTGCCCAGGCGGCCGAAGCCGGTGATCACTTCATCGAAGATCAGCAGGATGCCGTGCTTGGTGCACAGTTCGCGCAGGCGCTTCAGGTAGCCCTTGGGCGGCACCAGCACGCCGGTGGAGCCGGCCACCGGCTCGACGATCACGGCGGCGATGTTGGAGGCGTCGTGCAGGGCGACGATGCGCTCGAGCTCATCGGCCAGGTGCGTGCCGTATTCGGGCTCGCCCTTGGTGAAGGCATTCTTTTCCAGGTTGTGGGTGTGCGGCAGATGGTCCACGCCTTGCAGCAGCAAGGGGCTGAAGGTCTTGCGGTTGCCGCCGATGCCGCCCACCGACATGCCGCCGAAGCCGACGCCGTGATAGCCGCGCTCGCGACCGATCATGCGGGTGCGGGTGGCGTTGCCACGGGCGCGGTGATAGGCCAGTGCGATCTTCAGCGCGGTGTCCACCGATTCCGAACCCGAGCCGGTGTAGAACACGTTGGCGAAACGATTGCCGGTGTAGGCCTTGAGGCGCTCGGCCAGTTCGAAGGCGCTCGGGTGACCGAGCTGGAAGGACGGTGCGTAGTCCAGCGTGGCCACCGACTTCTGCACGGCCGACACGATCTTGGGATGGGCGTGGCCCAGCGGCACGCACCACAGGCCGGCGGTGCCGTCGAGGATGGCATTGCCGGCGTCGTCGCGGTAATGCATGCCCTCGGCCGAGACCAGCATGCGCGGGCTGGCCTTGAAATTGCGATTGGCGGTGTAGGGCATCCAGTAGGCGGAGAGGCCGGCTTTCTGTTCGGTGTTGGACATGGGGCGCACCATCTGTAGTCGGAGTTGAGAACGACTTGATTATTGCCAGACACTCGCAGTATTGTTAGCTACACTTTTCAATTTGATGTGGAACTGTATTGTTGATTTGAGTGAACTGTGTTGATTTATTCTGCGGGAACGGCAGCGTACGGAGCGCATGAAGCGTGCTCCTGTTTGCCCGGTCTGGCCGGCAGCCGTGGCGATCAAAAGAGGAATGGATGCCGGCCGGACGATCTGTCGCCGCGGCCGCACTGCAGGCAATACACTTTCATAAAATGCCAAACACTTGGGCCGGGTGACCAATAAAGTCGTCCGGCCAACAGCAAAGAGGACATCATGGCCAAGCTCCAGCGCGAGCCGCTGCAACTGGACCTGCAAAGGAATACCGCCGCCCGCCTGGTCGAGCAGGTGGCCGACGGGCTGGCGCTGCTGATCGAGCGCGGCGAGCTGCGTTCCGGCGAGCGCCTGCCCTCGGTGCGGCAATTGGCCGAGAGTCACAGCATCGGCGCCTCCACCGTAGTCGAGGCCTACGAGCAGCTGGTGGCGCGCGGCATGCTGCTGGCGCGGCGCGGGGCCGGTTTCTTCGTCGCCGCGCGCGCCGGGCAGTCGGGCGCGCGCGCCGTGTTCACGCCGCATGAGCCGGTGATCGACTCGGCCTGGCTGCTGTCGGAAATGTTCGCCGACGAGCGTGTGCCCATCAAGGCCGGCTGCGGCTGGCTGCCGGGCAAATGGCTCAACGACGAGGGCCTGCACCAGGCCGAGCGCCGCATCATCCGCTCGCCCGGCGCGCAGCAGGTCGGCTACGGCCATCCGTTCGGCTATGCGCCGCTGCGCCAGCTGATCGCGCAGTTCCTCGGCCACTGGTCGCTGGATGTGGCCATCGACCAGGTGCTGACCACGCACGGCGCCACCCAGGCGCTGGACCTGGTGATCCGCACCATGACCCAGCCCGGCGACACCGTGATGATCGACGACCCCGGCTATTGCAACCTGATCGCCATGCTGCGCCTGGCCGGGCTGAACGTGATCGGCGTGCCGCGCACGCCCGGCGGGGTCGACACCGACATGCTGGAATCGCTGGCGCGCGCGCACCAGCCCAAGATGTTCTTCACCACCAGCGTGCTGCAGAACCCGACCGGCACGTCCTATACCCCGGCCTGCGCCATGCGCGTGCTGCAGGCGGCCGAACGGCACGGCTTCTGGGTGGTGGAGGACGACATCTTCCGCGAGCTGGGGCAGGCCACCGATCCCATGCTGGCGGCGCTGGACGGCTTGCAGCGGGTGATCTACGTGGGCAGTTATTCCAAGACCATCGCGCCTTCGCTGCGCGTGGGCTACGTCGCCTGCCAGCGCGAACTGGCGCGCCAGATCGTGCATACCAAGATGGTGCTCACGCTGACCAACTCCGAGATCAACGAGCGCCTGGTGCACAACGTGCTGACCGAAGGCCATCACCGGCGCCACGTGCAGACGCTCAACGCCACGCTGCTCAACGCGCAATCCACGCTCAACGCCAAGCTGGCCGAGGCCGGGCTGACGCCCTTCACCGCGGCGCGCGGCGGCATGTTCACCTGGGCCACGCTGGAGGGCAGCGACCTGTCGGCGCGCGAGATCGCCGACCGCGCGCGGCAAAAAGGCATCTGGCTGGCGCCGGGCGATTTCTTCCACCTGGCCGCGCCCGAGAAGACCAGTTTCCGCTTCAACGTCGGCTATGCGGATGTGCCGGAGCTGTTCGAGTTCTTCCGGTCGCTGTGAGCGCCATGGCTGCCGCGGCGGGGCCGGCGCTTACACTTCTTCACGCGGGCGTCACGGCGGGACAGTAGAATGGAATGCCCATCTTCGCGAGGATAGCCAAGCATGACCATCCCCACCCCGACCTCAGGCATCCGCGCCGTCGTGTTCGACTTCGGCGGCGTGCTGTTCGACTGGAGCCCGCTGCACGTCTATCGCCACCTGATCGCCGACGACGCCGAGCGCCACCACTTCCTGACGCACATCTGCTCGCCCGACTGGAACATCCGTCAGGACGGCGGCCGCACCCTGGCCGACGGCACCGCGCTGCTGGTGAAGGAGCATCCGCAGCACGAGAGCCTGATCCGCGCCTTCTACGACCGCTGGAAGGAAATGCTGCGCGGGCCGCTCGACGAGGGCGTGGCGCTGCTCAAGGAATTGCATGCGAAGCAGGTGCCGGTGTTCGGCCTCACCAACTGGTCGGCCGAGACCTTCCCGTATGCGCGCGACAACTACGATTTCCTGAACCTGTTCCTGGACATCGTCGTCTCCGGCGAAGAGAAGTGCATCAAGCCCGATGCCGAGATCTATCAGATCGCATTGGCGCGCTACGGACGTCACCTGGCCGGCCTGAAGCCGAACGAACTGGTGTTCATCGATGATGTGAAGAAGAACATCGAGGCGGCGCAGGCGCTGGGGTGGTACGGCATCCATCATGTGGATGCGGAGCAGACGCGGGAGCAGTTGCAGGCCCTGGGACTGCCGGTTTGATGGTCGGCGCCGCCGGGCTGCAATGAACGACGCTGGATCCTGACGCAAGCCAGGATCCAGCGTCGTTCAACCTTGCGCAGAGAAACTCACGCGATCCCGGTTTCGCAGCGAAGATTGCGCAAGGAAAGATCAGTGGCAATGACCGCCGTCGAGGTCGCATTGCGGCAGCGACGACGCGCTGCCGGATGAGGCGCCGCCGCTCTCTTGCCGCAGGAACTGCGCCCACTCTTCTGGCCGTCCCAGCCACATCCCCGCATCCAGCACCTCCAGCGCATCGCCCCGCTGCAGCACGAAAGTCGGGAAGCCGCGCCCGCCCACGTAGTTCAACAGCGCACGGCTGGCCTCGATATGGCGCGCCAGTTCTTCCGCCTCGATCTTGCGCATGGCCTGCGCGAACGCAGCGGCATCCACGCCCAGTACGCCGGCCAGCGCCGACAGCGTCGACTCGTCCGAGATGCGCCGGCCGTCCTGGTAGTGCGCGCGCTGGATCGCAGCCAGCATGTCCAGTCCTGCCGCGTCGCCTTTGACGGCTTGCACCGCCAGCACGGCGGCGATCGGCGGCGCCGAGTCGAACACGGCGGTGGTGTCGGTCAGCAGGCCGTTGAAGTAAGGCTCGCCGAACACCTGTCCGGTCATCTGCGCGATGCGGCGGTCGTGCGGCATCACGTAGTTGCGCAGTTCGGCGTCGACCTTGCGGCGATTGCGGCCGGCCATCATGCCGCCGCCGTGCGCCTGCACCGGCAGCACGCCGCGCGCGGCGGCCACCAGGGGCGCGGCGCCGTAGCACCAGCCGCATAGCGGGTCGTGGATGTAATGCAAAACGGTGGCGGTCTGGCTCATGTCGTTCATTCCTGCAAATTCAATGGGGTGCTGCGCCGGTCCCGCCATGCGAGCGCATGGCGGGACGCCGTGATCAATAGCCTACCGTGAAGCGGGCGCGCAGGTGTTTCGGCTGCTCCAGCTCGTCCAGCAGCGCGATGGCGTAGTCCTCGTAGGAGATCCAGCTCTTGCCGGCGGCGTCGGCCAGCAGCTGGTCCGCGCCGAGGCGGAACTTGCCGGTGCGCTCGCCGGCGATGAACAGCGCGGAAGGCGAGAGGAAGGTCCAGGCAATGTCCTTCTCGCCGCGCAGGTCGTTCAGGAACGCGCGGCCGGCCGTGGCTTCGGGCTTGTACTCCGCCGGGAAGTCGGGCGTGTCGACCAGCGCCTTGCCGGGTGCGATCTCCAGGCTGCCGGCGCCGCCCACCACGGCCAGGCGTTTGACGCCGGCCTGCTTCAGGGCCGGCAGCACATCGACTGCGGTGAAGTTGGCGAAGCGGCCGCTGGAAACCACGACGTCGGCGCCGGCGATGGCGGCGGCCAGCGCGGCGGTGTCCTTGACGTCGGCGCTGCGCGCGGTGAGCTTGTCGCGCGCGGCGATCTTGCCGGCGTCGCGGGCGATGGCGATGACCTGGTGGCCGCGGCGCAGGGCTTCTTCGAGGATGCGGCTGCCGACGTTGCCGGTGGCGCCGATGAGGGCGATGTTCATGGTGTGTCCTTTCGTGTTTGCGGTTGGATTGCGTGAATGACGTGGGATCGGGGGCGGCGGCTTATGGCCACTTCATCTCGCCCTTGATGACCTTGGCCGACAGTTCCAGTGAGGAGGTGTCGTCCAGTTCCGGATAGCGCTGCTTCATGGCCGCCACCAGCGCGGCGGAGTCGGCAGCCGCGGCGGCTTCCTGGTCGAAGGCCTTCAGGTAGTCGCGGGTGAAGCGCACCGACTCGATGTTCAGCGGCGCGCCCTGCGCGAAGTGGCCGGGCACCACCACCGCGGGCTTGAGCTTCTCGATGCGCGCCAGTGTGGCCAGCCAGTCCTGGCGCGACTTGAGACTCTGCGTGTCGGCGGTCCAGACGTGCAGCTTGCCGTCCACCACCACGCCGCCCACCACCGCCTTCAGCGACGGGATCCAGACGAAGCTGCGCTCAGGCTGCGGACCGTCGAGGCCAGCGATTTCCAGCTTGCGGCCTTCCAGCGTCAGCGTGCGGCCCTGCAGCGCCTCGGGGACGATGGTGGCGCGCGGCGCGTTGTCGCCCAGCTTGGGGCCCCAGTAAGCCAGCTTGCCCTGCACGGTCTGGCGGATATGCGCCACGGTCTGCGGCGTGGCGACGATCCTGGCGTCGGGATAGGCGGCGTGAATGGTGTCCAGGCCGAAGTAGAAATCCGGGTCGCCGTGGCTGATGTAGATGGTGGTGAGCGTCTTGCCGCTGGCGCGGATCTTCTCCACCACTTGCTCGGCCTCGCGGCGGCCGAACTGGGCATCGACCAGGATGGCCTCATGGCGGCCGGTGACCAGCACCGAGCTGACCGGGAAGATGGCGTCGCGTCCCGGGTTGTAGACGTCCAGCTTGAGCGCGTCGGCGGCGTGCGCCCCGGCGGCGATCAGGCCGGTGGCGGCCAGCATCAGCGCGCGGCGCAGCAGGCGGGTGGGGAAGTGCATGAAGGGCTCCGGTGAGTGTTCAGGAGCGCTCATCATAGGTTCGCTTTTGTTTTTGAAAAACAGCATAATCGCTCACAGTTTGTTTCTGAAAACGTTCAGGTGAGCGAGGCACGGCGATGGACAGGTTGACGGCAATGCAAGTATTCGTGACGGTGGTCGACGGCGGCAGCCTGTCGGCCGCGGCCCAGCAGCTGGACCTGTCGCGCCCGGTGGTGTCGCGCTATGTGGCCGAGCTGGAAGAGTGGGTCGGCGCGCGCCTGCTGCACCGGACCACGCGCCGCCTGTCGCTGACTCCTGCCGGCAACGAGATCCTGCCGCGCTGCCGGCAACTGCTGGAGTTTTCCGACGACATGCGCCACGCCGTGGATGCGCCCGACGAGACGCCGCGCGGCCTGCTGCGCATCACTTCCAGCACTTCCTTCACGCAGACGCAGCTGGTGCAGGCGGTGGTCGACTACGGCCGCCGTTATCCCGAGGTCGCGGTTGACCTGGTGGCGCTGGACCGCACCGTCAACCTGGTGGAGGAGCGCATCGACCTGGCCATCCGCATGACCACCCGGCTCGAACCCAACCTGATCGCCCGCAAGCTGGCCGTGTGCCGTTCGGTGATCTGCGCGTCGCCCGCTTACCTGGCGCGCCACGGTACGCCGAAGAAGGTGGAAGACCTGGCCCTGCACAATTGCCTGACGCATTCCTACGTCGGGCGCAGCCTGTGGGAGTTCGAGCCCAGGGCGAAGGGCGGCAAGTCGCTGTCAGTGGCGGTGGGCGGCAGCATCAGCGCCAACGAGGTGACGGTGCTGCTGCAGGCGGTGCTGGCGGGCGTGGGCATCGGCCACATGCCGGCCTATTCGGTGGCGCCGCTGGTGGCCTCGGGCCAGCTGGTGCAGTTGCTGCCGGAGCACGAGCCGACGCAGCTGGGGATGTATGCGGTGTACGCCTCGCGCAAGCATATGCCGGCGACCTTGCGCACCATGCTGGATTTCCTGGCGGAACGTTTTGCGGGGCAGCCCTTTTGACGCGGGCTGCGCTCAGGGCGTGATGCTGAGCAGCTTGTGGACGAGCTCGGAGGAGGTCGACGCGGCGAACTTGCGCATCAGCCGCGCGCGGTGCATTTCCACCGTGCGCGGGCTCAGCTCCACCTGGCGCGCGATCAGCTTGCTGGTCTTGCCCTCCACCAGCAGCGCGGCGATCTCGCGCTCGCGCGGCGTCAGGCCCGGCGCGATCGGGCGCTTGGCGCTGACATCCTCGAAGGTCCAGATGCCGGCCGCGTGCGGGTCGCCCTGCACCAGCGAATGGCCGGTGACGTGGCACCAGAACATCTCCTCATTGGAGCGCTTCATGATGCGCTCGTCGGAGTAGAAGCCCTTCTCGTTGAGGATGGGCACCAGGCGCAGGCCGGTGCGTTCGAACTCGTCGGCGGTAGGGTAGATTTCCTGGAAGGACTTTTGCCTGAGCTGGCCGACGTCATAGCCGAACATCTCCGCCATCGCCAGGTTGCCCTGCTGGATGATGCGGTTATGGGAGACGCACATGCCGATCGGGGCATGCATGAATACCTGTTCGAAATCGATGGCCGGTGGCGTGCTCATGGTGTGCTGCGAATCTCGTGGAGGTCCCTCGAACCTGGCGCCTGCGGCTGGGTGTATGCTGCATTGCGCCAGGTATTTTTACCGTATTGTATGGCCTATTTCGCTGACCTATGATGATTGGCGCTTTTTAATGGCATTTCACAGTGCCGGAACCAAGGTGCTCTAAGCATAAGAGCCGAAAGGAGACTCGTGAACAAAGTGTATCCGGACGCGGCCACCGCGTTGAAGGACATCGTCAAGGACGGCCAGACCATCGCGGTCGGCGGCTTTGGCCTGTGTGGCATCCCCGAGGCGTTGATCGCCGCCCTGCGTGATTCGGGCGTGCAGAACCTGACCGCCATCTCCAACAACGCCGGCGTCGACGGCTTCGGCCTCGGCCAGCTGCTGACCACCCGTCAGATCAAGAAGATGATCGCCTCCTACGTGGGCGAGAACAAGGAGTTCGAACGCCAGTACCTGGCCGGTGAACTGGAGCTGGAATTCACCCCGCAAGGCACGCTGGCCGAGAAGCTGCGCGCCGGCGGCGCCGGCATCCCGGCGTTCTTCACCAAGACCGGCGTGGGCACCCTGGTGGCCGAAGGCAAGGAAATCCGCGAATTCGACGGCGCCCAGTACGTGATGGAGCGCTCGTTGGTGGCCGACGTCTCGCTGGTCAAGGCGCAGAAGGCCGACAAGGCCGGCAACCTGGTGTTCAACAAGACCGCGCGCAACTTCAATCCCAACGTCGCCATGGCCGGCAAGGTCACGGTGGTCGAGGTCGAGGAACTGGTCGAGGTCGGCCAGCTCGATCCGGACCAGATCCACACCGCCGGCATCTTCGTGCACCGCATCGTGGTCAATGCCACGCCGGAAAAGCGCATCGAACAACGCACCGTCAGCGCGGCGAAATAAGGAGACAGCAATGGCATGGACCAGAGATGAAATGGCTGCGCGCGCAGCGAAGGAATTGCAGGACGGCTTCTACGTCAACCTCGGCATCGGCTTGCCGACGCTGGTGGCGAACCACGTTCCGGCCGACATCGAAGTGTGGCTGCAGTCGGAAAACGGCCTGCTGGGCATCGGCCCCTTCCCGACCGAAGACAAGGTCGATCCCGACCTGATCAACGCCGGCAAGCAGACCGTGACCACCATCCCGGGCTCGTCCTTCTTCAGCTCGGCCGATTCCTTCGGCATGATCCGCGGCGGCAAGATCAACATCGCCATCCTCGGCGCGATGCAGGTTTCGGGCAAGGGCGACCTCGCCAACTGGATGATCCCCGGCAAGATGGTCAAGGGCATGGGCGGCGCGATGGACCTGGTGGCAGGCGTGGGCCGCGTGGTGGTGCTGATGGAGCACGTGGCCAAGGCCAAGGACGGCTCCACCTCGAAGAAGATCCTGAACGAGTGCAACCTGCCGCTGACCGGCGTGGGCGTGGTCAACCGCATCATCACCGACCTCGGCGTGATCGACGTCACCCCGAACGGCCTGAAGCTGATCGAGCTGGCCACCGGCGTCACCAAGGAAGAAGTGATCGAGAAGACCGAGGCGCCGCTGGATGTCAGCGCGCTCTGAACTTGCAGCATGAACATGCGGCCCCGTTCGCGGGGCGGCAATGAAAAAGGGCGCCGCGAGATCGGCGCCCTTTTTCTTTTCGCGATTGCTGAAGCGATGACAGCGTCGCCGGACACGGCGTTGCTCAGTTCCAGGACCCCATCGGCTCCAGGAACGGCGACAGGGCGGCCTCGCTCCAGCGCAGCGGCAGCGCATGTTCCAGCAGCCGCGCCGACTGCACCGTAAAGCGCATCAGCCGTTGCGCGCCGGTGAAGGACTCCACCTCCGGCCCATCCCAGATCACCTCCGCCGTCACGCCCAGATAGAGCAGCGCGCCGCGTTCGAAATCGGCGAACAGCAGGCCCGCGCGCGGCTGCACCAGCAGGTTGCCGATGGTGTTGAAAAAGGAGTTGCCGATGAAATCCGGCACCGTCAGCGTGTCGTCGCCGTCGATGCGCACGAAGCCGGGTTTGCCGCCGCGGTGCGAGACGTCGGTGCCGTGGCGATGTCCGGCGCCGTGCACCTCCGCATCGTCATCGGTCAGCGCGGTGGCGATGAAGAAGGTGTCGGCGCGGCCGATCATCGCCTGCATCTGCGGCGTCAGCGTCGCCGCGTCGGTGGCGACCGTCGCGGCCGACGCATCCTCGTCCAGCAGTTCGGGCTTTCTCGCCTGGATGTACTTGGGGCAGTTGCCGAAACTCTGTTCAATGGCGATCTCCATGCCGTCTTCCCGCAGCGCATGCACCACGCCGTTGGCGCGGTTGCGCCGGCGCGTATGCGGCTCGATGCCCAGCAGGCCCAGCTTGGCGCCCTCGCGCAGGTTGGCGCGCAGGGGATCGCCGGCGGCGATGCGCACGCCCTGCACGCGCAGCGTGTGCGCGTCGGGGGAATGCACGAAACCCGGGGCGCCGGCCATGATCGAGGCCCAAGGCCGGCCCTGTTCGTCCATCGAACCGACCACCATGAACGGCAGCTGCGCGAAGAACTCGCGGTGCTGGTCCGGCATGAAGTCGCGGATCACGCGCGGGCCGATGGCGGCCATCTTCTCCAGCATGCCGGCGCGCTGCTGCGCATGCAGTTCGCCGCGATGAAAGGCCTGGTGCGGCGCGTCGGCGGCGGGCGCGGCAATGGCTGGAGCGGATGGCATGGCGATCTCCTTGCGTGGTTCCGGTCAGGCGGCGATGGCGTGCGGCGACGCCTTCATCGGGACGAAGCGCGGCAGCTGTTCCACCCGCGCGATCCAGCGGCGCACGTTGGCGTAGGGCGCGAGGTCGACGCCGCCTTCGGGCACGTGGGCCACATACGCGTAACAGGCCAGGTCGGCGATGGTGGCGTGTGCGGCGGCGAGGAACTCGCGCTTGTCCAGATGTTGCTCCAGCAGTCCCAGCACCGCCAGCGTCTTGCGATGCGCCAGCGCGTAATCGATCTCGCTCTTGAACAGCTTCACCAGCCGCACGCGGTTCGGGCCTTCGAAGATCTCGCCGGCGGCCAGCGACAGGAACTGTTGCACATGCGCCGCGCCGACCGGGTCGGAGGGCAGCCACTGCTCGCCGCCGTAGCGCTTGGCCAGGTAGACCAGGATGGCGGTCGAGTCGTACAGCGTGACGTCGCCGTCGACGATGACGGGGATCTGGCCGCGCGGGTTCAGGCGGATGAAGTCGGCCTGCTTGTGCTCGCCGGCCGGCACGTTGACCTCGATCACTTCGTGCGGCAGCTCCAGCATGGACAGCAGCAGCTTGACGCGATGCACGTGGCCGGACAGGGGGAAGCTGTAGAGGCGGATGGGTTGTTGCGTTGTCATGTTTCTCTCCAATCGATGTTGATGTTGCGGCAATCCTGCGGATGCGGCGCCGTTGACTTGCATGATGCAATCTGAACCGAACGATCGGTACAATAGACCGTCGCAAGGGCGCTTGTCAACCGGGGCGATGCAAAATATTTTTATCCCGTTGCGCGGGAAGCGGGCGCATCCGCGCCGCCGTGCGGTCTTATAATTGCTTGAAATCCTGAGCCCGGGCTTCATCTGGACCGCAATGCCGGTCCTCGCAGACATCCCGTTCCCGGACTTTCAGAAAAGACAGAGAATCGCCATGCCCGCACCCAGCCTCTCGCGCGAAGAAGTCGCGCAAATCCTGCTCGCCGAGTTCCGCCGCTCCGGTTACGAGGGCGCCAGCCTGTCCACGCTGTCGGCCGCGACCGGCCTGGGCAAGTCCAGCCTCTACCACTACTTCCCCAACGGCAAGGTCGACATGGGGCGCGCGGCAATGGAAGTCGTGGGCCACTGGATGCGCGAGAAGGTGGTGCCGCTGCTCACCTCCGAGGCCGAACCGGAGAAGCGCCTCAAACGCTACTTCGCCGCGATGAGCGAGTTCTACGCCAAGGGCACGCTGCCATGCCTGACCGACCTGTTCACCATCGGCGAGGCAGCCACCTATTTCCAGCAACAGTTCAAGCAGAACATCGGCAACACCATCAAGCTGATCTCCGCGGTGCTGGAGGACGCCGGCTTCGCGCCGGCCGAAGCCGCCCGCCGCGCCGAGGACGGGTTGGTGATGATGCACGGCGCGCTGGTGGTGTCGCGCGCCCAGGGCAGCACCGCGGTCTTCACGCGCGTGGTGCGCGCCATTCCTGACGTGCTGCTGGCCGAATAGCCGGTATCGCGGTTGCGCCGCGCACCGCACCTTTCACTCAACGCTGCGCAACTCCTCTTCTTCCCCGACAAGGGCCGCACCGCAAGGTCGCGGCCCTTGTCGTTTGGTCCATCCCTTTGCACATGCCATGCGTCCGGCGTTGCAAACCTGCACGCCGCGAATCGTCATCGGCTTGACACGCGCTTAGTTACTTTTATAATGCTAGTTACTATCTTCGTGAAAGTTAGTCGGCCCAGGCAAAAGCGAACCCGCCAGCTGTGCCGCACGGATATGCACCTCCCACCATTACCGAACGGAAAGAAGGAACAGCAATGAACACCAAAGCAAACAAAGGCCGCGCCCTCATCACCGGTGCATCGACCGGCATCGGCGCCACCTACGCGGACCGCCTGGCCGCACGCGGACATGACCTGGTCCTGGTGGCGCGCGACGTCGCCCGCCTGGAGAAGGTCGCCGCCGACGTCAAGGCCAGGCACGGCGTGCAGGTCGAAGTGCTGCCGGCCGACCTGACCAGCAAGGTCGAACTGCTGCGCGTCGAGCAACGCCTGCGCAGCGACGACGGCATCACCGTGCTGGTCAACAACGCCGGCATGGCGGTGCAGGGCAAGCTGATCGACGCCGACATCGACCGCTACGACACCATGATCCAGCTCAACGTGGTCTCGGTCACCCGCCTGGCCGCTGCGGCCGCCGCCACCTTCGGCAAGCGCGGCAGCGGCGATATCATCAACGTCGCCTCGGTGCTGGCGCTGGCGCCGGAAATGTTCAACGGCACCTATAGCGGCACCAAGGCCTATGTGCTGAACCTGTCGCAATCGATGCAGACCGAGCTGGGTCCGCTGGGCGTGCGCGTGCAAGCGGTGCTGCCGGGCGCCACCCGCACCGAGATCTGGGAACGCTCCGGCGGCAGCATCTCGCAGCTGCCGCCTGAGATGCTGATGGAGGTGGAAGACATGGTGGACGCCGCGCTGGCCGGTCTCGACCTGGGCGAAGCCGTCACCATTCCCTCGCTGCCCGAGATCGCCGACTGGAACACATTGCAGGCCGCACGGCATGCGCTGGGCCCCAATCTGTCGCTGAGCAAGCCGGCTGCCCGTTACCTGCGCAATGCCGGCTGACGCACCCGCCAGGCGCCGCGCCCCAACGGGCGCGCGCACTCCCCACCAGGCCTCGCTGCAGGAGTGCCCGGTCGCCCGTACGCTGCAATTGATCGGCGAATGGTGGACCGTGCTGATCGTGCGCGACGCCTTCTCCGGGCTCACGCGCTTCGACCAGTTCCGGCGTAGTCTGGACATCTCTCCCGCCATCCTCACCAAGCGCCTGCAGGCCCTGGTCGACGCCGGCATCATGGTGCGTCGCCGCTACAACGAGCACCCGCCGCGCGACGAATACCTGCTGACCGAATCCGGCCGCGCGCTGCGTCCGGTGATCGCCGCGTTGCGCGACTGGGGCGAGCAGCACTTCGGCCGCGAGCAGCTGGAAGCCGAGGAGCAGGAGCACGCCCAGGCTTGCGTCGCGCGCCGCTAGGCGCTTCCGGTAAGAACCGCGGAAAGCGTGCACAATAGGTCTCCCGCGAGGGAGCGCCCAGGCCAAAGGGCGACGCATCGTGCACAAGAAAACGCAAGGAGAACAAGATGAAGATACTGATCGTAGGCGCCGGCGCCGTCGGTGGATACTTCGGCGCACGCCTGCAGGACGCCGGCCGCGACGTCACCTTCCTGGTACGCGACAAGCGTGCCGCGCTGCTGCGCGAACACGGCCTGCGCGTGCAGAGCCCGGCGGGCGACCTCACGCTGCGCGAGCTCAAACTGGTGTCGGGCAGCCAGCTGCTGCCGCAATACGACCTGGTGATCCTGAGCTGCAAGGCCTATGACCTGGAGGACGCGATCGCCTCGGTCGCGCCCGCCATCGGCGGCAACGCCGTGATCCTGCCGTTGTTGAACGGCATGCAGCACCTGGATATCCTGGACCAGCGCTTCGGCGCCGAGCGTGTCCTGGGCGGCCAGTGCGTGGTGGCCAGCACGCTGGACGCGCAAGGCGTGATCCGTCACCTCAACGCCTTCCACGGCATGACCTTCGGCGAGCGCGCCGGCGGCGTGTCGGCGCGTGCGCGCCAGATCAACGAGGCGTTGTCGGGCGCCGGTTTCGACGTCACGCTGAGCGAGAACATCCTGCAATCGATGTGGGAGAAGTGGACCATGCTGGCGACCCTGGCCAGCAGCACCTCGCTGATGCGCGCCTCCATCGGCGACATCCTGCAAGGGCCGGGCGGACTGCAGTTCCTGGAAGGCGTGCTGGCCGAATGCGCCGGCATTGCCGAGCTACAGGGCTACAAGCCGGGCGAGGCCTTCTACAACCGCACGCGCGGGATGCTGGCCGAACATGGCTCGACGCTGACGGCGTCGATGTTTCGCGACATCAGCGCCAATGCCAGGATCGAAGCCGACCATATCATCGGCGACCTGATCCGGCGCGGCGACGCCAAGGGCGCCAAGACCACCTTGCTGCAGCTGGCCTACCTGCACCTGAAGTCGTACGAGGCCTATCGGGCGCGCACCACGGCCTGATGCGCCGTTGCACGGCTGGCGATATTGTTACCCATCTCGTGACCGTTCCGGCGACCTCCCGCTCTTGCGGGGGAGGCCGGGGCCGGTCGCGCTGAAGCGCCACCGGATGCAAGGAAAGACGCTGGATCCCGGCCTGCGCCGGGATGGCGGTGAGTGGACTGAATCTGGCAGCCGAGGGTTCGCGCCACCTCCCGCTTGTCGTTGCGGCGCAGGCCGGAACCCAGTGACGTTGAGCGCTGAGCAAGACACGACGGGCCCCGCCGGCGTTGCGCCGCCGGTCACCAGCCGCCGCCCAGCGCCCTGAACACCGACACCGCCGCCCGCGCATTGTCGGCATGCACCTGCGCCATCTCGTCCTGCGCCGACAGCAGCAGGCGATCTTCGGTCAGCACCTCCGACAGGCTCAGCACGCCACCCTTGTAGGCTTCCTCGGCATTGCTGCGCGCACGCTGCTGCGCATCGACCTGTTCGGCCAGGTCGCGCGACTGCTGCTCCAGCTGCACCAGGGCCATGATCGCGTTCTCCACATCCTCGGCCGCGCCCAGCATGCTCTTGCGGTACTGCGCCAGCGCCTCGGCATTGGCGCCCTTGGCGCGCGCGATTTCGGCATCGATGCGACCGAAGTCGAACAGGCGCCAGCGCAGGCCAAGCCCGCCTTGCGCCTGCAGGCTGTTGGCCGTCAGGAAGCCGGCCGCGCCCAGGCTCTGGAAGCCCACCAGCGCCGACAACGACAGGTCGGGATACCACGCCGCCATGGCCTGCCCGATGCGTTCATTGGACGCCGCCAGCCGACGCTCGGCCGCGATCACGTCGGGTCGGCGGCGCATCAGATCCACGCTGCTCTGCGAGACGCTGATGGCCGGCACGCGGCTGGCGTCAGCGCCTTGCGCCAGTTGTCGCGCATAGGTGCCGGGCGCGGCGCCCATCAACACATCGAGGCGGTTGGTCTGGCGCTCCAGCTCGATGCGCAGCGGCGGCAGCGTCGCGCGCGATTGCGCCAGGCGCGCATCGGCCTGGGCGATCTCGGCCACGCTGGCCAGGCCGTCCTTCAGGCGCAGGCGCACGATGTCGCCCAGCGACGAACTGGCCTTCACCTGATGCTCGGCCAGCGCGATGCGCGCCTGCGCGCCGCGGATGCGGAAATAGGCGTCGGCCGCTTCCGCCGCCACCGACACGCGCACGCCGGCCTGCTGCGCCTCGGCCGCCTGCAGCTCGGCGTCGGCGGCCTGGGCGCCGCGCTTGAGCGCGCCCGCCAGGTCCAGTTCCCAGCTCGCGCCGGCGTCCAGCTCCAGCAGGTTCTGCGTGCGCTGGTAGCCGGGGAAGGTGCGGCCGATTTCACCCAGCGGGCTTTGCAGCGACTGTTTGGCGCGCGCCGCCTGTCCACTCAGTTCGCCTTCGGGAAGGCGACGCGCCCCGGCGATCTGCGCCGCGGCGCGCGCCTGTTCCACCCGCGCGAGCGCCGCCGACAGATCGAGGTTCTGCGCCAGCACGCGGCCGATGATTTCACTGAGCACGGGGTCGCCGAAGCCGTCCCACCAATGATCCAGCGCCGGCATCGGCGCCTGCGCCTGCCGCTGTTGCAGCAGCGCGACGTTGTGCAGCGGGGTGTCCTGATATTGCGGCCGCTGGTAATCGGGGCCGACCGCGCAGGCGCTCAATACCAGGGCGGCAGCCATGGCGGCGCCGAGCGAAGTCAGCACGGGCCGGCGGCCGGCGCGCTTGGGTAAGAGGAAGGGGGTGTTCATGCTTCTGGCCTTTTCATCAATATCGTTGCCAAAACGCGGCAAGCGATGGTTGGGCGGATCTGATTTTCGATAGTGACTTGCAAAATGATAGTGGCAAGTTTAAACTCACTATCGTTTTGAAAGCAACTGCTATTTGCGTGCTGTCGCATCGAAGAGAAAGCGCGGCGGCGGCCGGTGGCGGACCGCATCCACACCCAACACCCATCGAGGTCACCATGACTACCCAAAGCACCATCGGCGCATCCGCGCAGCCCGCCGGCACCCTGCCGGCGGCCAAGAAGAAAACCGGCCTGCTGAAGTACGCGGTCCTGGCCATCGTCGTGGTGGCCGCCGCCGCGTGGGCCATCCACTGGTTCGCCGTCGGCCGCTTCATCGAGAGCACCGACGACGCCTACGTCGGCGGTGACATCACGGTGATCGCGCCCAAGGTGGCCGGCAACATCGAGACCGTGCTGGTGAAAGACAACCAGGTCGTGCGCGCCGGCGAGCTGCTGGTGAAGCTGGACGACCGCGACTACCAGGCCGCGCTGGCCAAGGCCAGGGCCGCGGTGGCGGCGCAGGAAGCGGCGCTGGCCAACCTCGAGGCCGAGCGCAGGTTGCAGGATTCGGTGATCGAACAGGGCCGCGCGGGCGTTGCCGCCACCGCCGCCGAAACCACCCGCGCCCGCGACGACCAGGCGCGCTACCAGAGCCTGTCGGCCAAGGCGGCGGTCTCGGTGCAAAGCGCGCAGAAGGCCGACGCCGACTACAAGCAGGCCCAGGCCAACGGCCAGAAGGCGCAGGCCGCGCTCAACGCCGCGCAGCGCCAGCTGGACGTGATCGCTACCCAGAAGCTGCGCGCGCAGGCGGCGCTGCAGCAGGCCCAGGCCGAGAAGAACCTGGCCGAACTGAATCTCTCCTACACCGAACTGCGCGCGCCGGTCGACGGCGTCATCGGCAACCGCCGCGCGCGCGCCGGCGCCTACGCCAACGTCGGCGCCCAGCTGCTGTCGGTGGTGCCGGCGCAGGGCCTGTGGGTGGATGCCAATTTCAAGGAAAGCCAGATCGCCCACATGAAGGAAGGGCAGGCCGTGGTCATCAAGGCCGACGTGCTGCCGGGCGAGCAATTCCATGGCCACGTGCAGAGCCTGGCCCCGGCCACCGGCGCCCAGTTCAGCGTGCTGCCGGCGGAGAACGCCACCGGCAACTTCACCAAGATCGTCCAGCGCGTGCCGGTGCGGGTGGCGCTTGACGGCGAGAGCGGGCGCCTGGGCAAGCTGCGCCCGGGGCTGTCGGTGACCGCCGACATCGACCTGCGCGCCGGCCGGAGCTGAGCATGAGCGCCGTCACCGCAGGCGCGCCGGCCGCGCCCAGGCCAGCACCCGCTCCGGCGGCCGGTCCGCTGGAGCTCACCACGCAGCAGCGCGTGCTGGCGTTTGCCACCATGTGCGTGGGCATGTTCATCGCGCTGCTGGATATCCAGATCGTCTCGGCCTCGCTGGCCGATATCGGCGGCGGCCTGTCGGCCGGCGCCGACGAGACCGCCTGGGTGCAGACCAGCTACCTGATCGCCGAGATCATCGTCATTCCGCTGTCGGGCTGGCTGGCGCGGGTGATGTCCACGCGCTGGCTGTTCTCGGCCTCGGCGGTCGGCTTCACGCTGGCCAGCCTGCTGTGCGGCCTGGCCTGGGACATCAACAGCATGATCGCCTTTCGCGCGCTGCAGGGCTTCCTCGGCGGCTCCATGATCCCGATGGTGTTCACCTCGGCTTTCTTCTACTTCCAGGGCAACCAGCGCGTGCTGGCCGCGGCCACCGTGGGTGCGCTGGCCTCGCTGGCGCCGACCATGGGACCGACCATCGGCGGCTGGATCACCAGCAACTATTCGTGGCACTGGCTGTTCTTCATCAACCTGGTGCCGGGCGCCTTCGTCGCCATCGTGGTGCCCATCATGGTGAAGATCGACAAGCCCGACCTGTCGCTGCTGCGCGGCGCCGACTACCTCGGCATGGTGCTGCTGGCGGTCTCGCTGGGTTGCCTGGAATACGCGCTGGAAGAAGGTCCGCGCTACGGCTGGATGGGCGACGACGTGATCCGCGTCACCGCATGGATCTCCATCCTCTGCGGCATCGCCTTCGTCTGGCGCAGCCTCACCTTCGCGCATCCGGTGGTCGACCTGCGCGCGCTGAAGAAACTCAACTTCGCGCTCGGCTGCTTCTTCTCCTTCGTCACCGGCATCGGCCTGTTCGCCACCATCTACCTGACGCCGGTGTTCCTGGCGCGCGTGCGTGGTTATTCGGCGCTGGACATCGGCCTGGCGATCTTCTCCACCGGCATCTTCCAGATCATGGCGATTCCGTTCTACATGATGCTGGCGCGCCGGGTCGACCTGCGCTGGCTGATGATGTTCGGGCTGGGCTGCTTCACGTTCTCGATGTGGCAATTCACGCCCATCACGCACGACTGGGGTTGGTATGAGCTGTTGGTGCCGCAGGCCTTCCGCGGTTTCTCGCAGCAGTTCGCGGTGGCGCCGGTGGTGACGCTGACGCTGGGATCGATTCCGCCGGAACGCCTGAAGCTGGCCTCGGGTTTGTTCAACCTGATGCGCAACCTGGGCGGCGCCATCGGCATCGCGGTGTGCGGCACCATCCTGAACGACCGCACCAACCTGCACTTCCTGCGCCTGGCCGAACATCTCAACGCCGGCAACGAAGCCATGCAGGACATGCTGCGCAACGGCGCCGCCAACCTGCAGGCATCCGGCCTGGACATGGGCGCCAACAGCGCCGGCGCGCTGCGCAACCTGGCGCGCCTGACGCTGCGCGAGGCGCAGACGCAAGCGGTGGCGGATGCCTTCTTCGTCATCATGCTGTGCCTGCTGGTGGCCACCGTCATGGTGCCGCTGATGCGCAAGGTGGAAGCCCCCAAGGCGCCGTCGCCGGACGCGCACTAGGCACCCGGCGCGCTCCACCTCGTGAGCAGCGCCGGAAAGCAAAACGGGATGGCCAATGCCATCCCGTTTTCGTTGTGGTCGACGCAGTGCGCAGGTCAGCTCAATTCAGCGCCTCCAGGCACAAGGCAATGCCCTGGCCGCCGCCGATGCACAGCGACACCACCGCGCGCCTGCCGCCGGTGCGGCGCAGCGCATGTACCGCCTTGGTGATCAGCACCGCGCCGGTGGCGCCGATCGGGTGGCCGTGCGCGATCGCGCCGCCGTCGACGTTGTAGCGGTCATCGGCGATCTTCAGCTCCGACTGCACCGCCAGCGCGATGGCGGCGAAGGCTTCGTTCACCTCGAAACGGTCGACCGAGCCGATGTCCCAGCCGGCGCGCGCCAACGCCGTGCGGATGGCGGGGATCGGGCCGAGGCCGAAATAGCCCGGCTCGACGCCGGCCACGGCCACGCCGCGGATCACGGCCATGGCATCCAGTCCCAGCTGCTCCGCGGTGCCGCGCGCGCTGACGAACATTGCCGCCGCGCCGGCGTTCACGCCCGGCGCATTGCCGGCGGTGATGCTGCCCTCGGGGCGGAAGGCCGGTTTCAGGCGCGCCAGCGTTTCCACCGTGGTGTCGGGCCGCACGGCCTCGTCGCGCGCAAAAGAGATCTCGCCCTTCCTGCCCTTGATCAGCAGCGGCGCCACTTCCGTATCGAAATGCCCGGCCGCCTGCGCCGCCGCGAAGCGCTGCTGGCTGCGCGCGGCGTAGGCGTCCTGGTCGCCGCGGCTTAAGCCGAACTTCGCCACCAGGTCTTCGGTGTGCCAGCCGGAGTGCTTGCCGGAGAAGGCGTCGTTCAAGCCGTCCAGCAGTATCGCGTCGACCACCGGCGCATCGCCCATGCGCGCGCCGGCGCGCATCGTCGGCAGCAGGTAGGGCGCGCGTTCCATGTTTTCCATACCGCCGGCCACCACCAGCGTGGCCAGCCCGGCGCGGATGTCGGCGTAGGCGTTGACCACCGCCTGCGCGCCCGAGCCGCAGACGCGGTTGACCGTCAGCGCCGGCACCTCGACCGCCAGGCCGCCGTGGATGGCCGCCTGGCGCGCCGGGTTCATGGCGTTGCCGGCCTGGATCACGTTGCCCAGCACCACGTTGTCGACCTTGCCGGCGATGCCGGGTCCGCCGCGTTCCAGCAATGCCTGCACGGCATGCGCACCCAGCGCGACCGCCGGGGTGTCCTTCAGGCTGCCGCCGAAGGCGCCGATGGCGGTGCGCACCGGCGAGCTGATGACGATGTCCTGTTCCATGTCTTTCCTTTCGAGAGAAAGCGCCGGCCCGGCCGGCGCGAAGCCAGACGTGTCAGCTTAGGCAGTTAACTTGCAATATGCAAGTTGGTAGTTTTACTGCTCTTTCCGCGAAAGAACCCTCAGGTCAGCCTCGCGCCAGCTTGCGATCGGCCGACCAGTCGCCGCCGCCATGCGCGGCGAAGAACAGCGCCAAAAACAGCATCAGCACCGGATACTCGATGCCGCGGTCTATCCACGGCCAGGTCGGCCCCAGGATGTAGCTGATCGCGGTCATCTGCAGCGCCATCAGCAGGGCCACCGGGCGCGTGAGCAGGCCGGCGGCCAGCATCAGTCCGCCCACGCCTTCCAGCAGCGCGACCAGCAGGCCCAGCAGCGGCGCGGCCGGCAGGTGCAGCACGCTGTCGATGAGCTTGACCGAGGCCGCCATGGGGTCGGCCATCGAACCGTGCGAGGTGCCCAGCAGCTTGGGCAGGCCGTGGGTGAACATGATCAGACCGAAGGCCGCGCGCAGCAGCGCGGCGGCCGCCCGTTCCAGTCCGGCGTGGCGGCCCGCCAGCAGGGCCGCGGGGAGGGCGCGCTCAGACATAGCCGCCGTTGGCGCGCAACACCTGCGAGTTGATCCACGCGCCGTCCGGGCCGCACAGGAAGGACACCACGCGCGCGATGTCCTCCGGCTCGCCCAGCCGCTCCAGCGGCGCCAGCTTGCGCAGGTGCTCGACCTGGGCTTCGCTCTTGCCGTTGAAGAACAGCTCGGTCGCCACCGGCCCCGGCGCCACCGCGTTGACGGTGATCTCGCGTCCGCGCAGCTCGGCCGCGGTGATCTTCACCAGCGCCTCGACGCCGGCCTTGGACGCCACGTAGGGGCCGTAGGTCGGGAACGCCATGCCCAGCACCGAGGTCGAGACGGCGATGATGCGCCCGCCCTTTTCCACATGCTGCGCCGCCTGCGCCAGCACGTTGAACGCGCCGCGCAGGTTGACGGCGATGGTCTTGTCGAAGACGGCCAGCGTGTCCGGCTTGATCGGCGCGTTGACCATCACGCCGGCGCTGTTGACCACCACGTCGACGCGGCCGAAGGCCTTCCTGGCGGCCTCGAACAGGCGCGCCATATCGTCCGGATCGGCGACGTCGCCGCGGATCGCCTCGGCCACGCCGCCGCGTTGGCGGATCTCGGCCACCAGCTCGTCGGCCTGCTGGTGATTGCTGGCGTAATTGACAACAATGGCGAAGCCGTCTTCAGCCAGCCGCAGTGCGATGGCGTGGCCGATGCCGCGCGACGCGCCTGTCACGATGGCGCTTTTTCGTATATCGTTCATGAGGGTTTCCTTTCCTTGCTGTTGGGTTTGCCCGCGAATGCGGCGGGGACGACAAGGAAATTATCGGAGCGGGACGGGACTTGCGGAAGGCCGCGAGCGGCCAAAACAGTATTCAACCAGCCACAACAATCGACATGGACAGACTGGAGTCGTACCGCCTCTTCACGCTCATCGTGAACCTCGGCAGCTTCACCAGGGCCGCCGGCATCCTCAATATCCCGCGCGCCTCCGCCACCCATGTGATGAAGGCGCTGGAAGAGCGGCTGGGCACGCGCCTGCTGGAGCGCACCACGCGCAACGTCCAGCCCACGCCCGACGGCCGCAAGTTCTACGAGCGCTGCTGCCGCATCCTGGCCGAGGTGGAAGATGCCGAGGCCGCCATGGACAGCAGCGCCGCCGCGCTGGCGGGATCCTTGCGCATCGGCCTGCACGGCACGCATGCGCGGCTGGTGATCCTGCCGCGGCTGGCCGAGTTCCACGCGCGCCATCCCAACATCGACATCAACATCAGCGCCGGCGACCGGCTGGTGGACCTGGTGGGCGAGGGCATCGACTGCGTGGTGCGCATCGGCGTGCCGCGCGACTCTTCGCTGGTGGCGCGGCCGCTGGCGGTGGTCAGCGAAATCGTCGCCGCCAGCCCGGCCTACCTGGCGCGGTTCGGCACGCCCCGGAAGCTGGAAGACCTGGAGCACCATCTCGCCGTCGGGTTCTTCTCGCGCAACCACGACATCCGCTATCCCTTCGTCTTCGCCGACGGCAACCAGACGCGCGAGATCAAGGTGCCCGGCTGGATCGCCGTCGACACCGCCGACTGCTACAAGCAGGCCGCGTTGCAGGGCTTCGGCCTGATCCAGGTGCCGCGCTTCGGCATCGCCGAACACCTCGACAGCGGCGCGCTGGTCGAGGTGCTGGCCGGCTTTTCCGCGCCGCGCGTGCCGGTGCTGGCGCTCTACCCGCAGCACAGCCAGCAGCCGCCGCGCGTGCGGCTGTTCATCGACTGGTTGGCGGAGATCTACAAGGATTATTTCGGCGGCTGAATGCCTGCCGTTGCGGCGGGAGCCGGGTCGGCGTTCGGCCCGGCGTTGGGATTCTTGCGCAGCTTCTTGAACTGTTCCGGCATCCACGGCCGCAGCGCCAGGATCATCGCGCTGCCGTTGCGCTGCACGAGCGGCAAGGCCAGGTCCTGGTGGTGCGCAGCGAGGAATTCGGCGGACAGGCGGTTCATCGCCCGCTGGATGGCGGCATTGCTGTCGTCGGACAGCGTGCCGCTGACCATGATCATCTTCTCGCCGGGGCGGTCGAAGTGCGAGTTGAAGAAATCGTTGCGCAGCTGGTCGCGGAAATACTGCTGGATCGGACCGCCGGGCAGCCAGGTGAAATCGGGCGAGACTCGCACGCGGATGCGGTTGTTGGGCATCAGGTCGAGGATGCCAAGCTTGTCCAGCCGCGCCAGCTGGACGATGCACTCATGTTCTGAAATCGCGAAGGTTTGCACCATCTCTTCCAGCGACCACTGATGCAGCGCATGCACCGCCACCAGCAACAGCAGCGGATCGGCCACCAGTTTCTTTTCCTGTTCGACGGTGAGGCGCGTGGGCACCGGCTCTTCGCTGGAGATCATGCGCGCCAGATCGCTGATCTGCATGCCGAGAAAGGTACAGATCTGGTCCAGCCGCTCCAGCGTGAAGCTGCGCTCGGCAAAGACCCGCTTGATGCTGGCCTCGCTCAGCGACAGTCCCTTGGACAGCTGGGCATAGGTGATGCCGCGCGCCTTGAGCACGTTCTTCAATGCATTGACCAATGATTCCGCTTGGGCCACGTCTTCCCCTTCCATTTTCTGGTTTTTCCCGGCCGGTATTGTATTTCGATACCGGATACGTCGGAAAGCGCGCCTCGGGATGAAACGCTCAACAATGCCGCGGCCCCTTGTTACATTGCGCCTCGCTGGCTCGCCATGGTGGCGCGGCCAGCGATACACAGATCAAGGAGCACAAAAAAATGAAAGCCAACTTCCTGCGTCGCGCATTTCTCGTTCTGGCCGTCAGCGTCGCTTTGCTGGCCGGCCCGGTCCATGCCCAGTCCACTCCCAGCAATGCATCGGCGGTGTCGGTGGCGGTCTCGGTCCTGGTGCCGGCCGCATTCATCTCCGAGGGCGGAAAATACGTGGTCAAGGGTGTGCAGGCATCGGGCGAAGGCACCGTCTATGTGCTGGAGAAGATCAGCGACGGCGTGCGCGGCTCCCTCACCATCGCCGGTAACGTCAGCGGTGCGGCATCGGTGGGTGTGGGCGCATCGGTCACGTTTGTTGCCACCGCGTCCGGCACGCTGATGGTGTCGGCCGGCAAGGTGCTGGCGATCATCCCCAACGAATTTGGCCGTGCGCTCCTGAAGAGCGACAAGCTGTCCTGATCGGAGCCCGGGCATGACTACCTTTTTCTCCGTATGCCGCCGACTGCGCACGGCCGCTGCCTTTGCCCTCGTGCTGGCCCTGCCGGCGGCGGCCCATGCCGGGCAGGCCTGTGAGGCCAGGGAGCCGAGCGAGTCCGCGATCCGCAATGAGCTCGACATGGCCGTCAAGACCGTCGACAAGCTCAACGCCAGCGGCGCCGAACTGGTGATGATCGGCCGCGTCGGCCAGGACCTGAGCAAATACGGCCAGCGCTATTCGCATCTGGCCTACGCCTACCGCGACGGCGACAACTGGTTCGTGGTGCACAAGCTCAACGAGTGCGGCACCGCGGTCAGCAATATCTATGAACAGGGGCTTGGTCAGTTCTTCATGGACGACCCATTCCAGCTGGAAGCCTACGTCGCCATTCCCCGGCCCGGGATACAGAAGAAGCTGCGCGAGGCGATTCGCCGTGAACAGGCCACGGCCATGCATGAGCCGCACTACAACATGCTGGCTTACCCCTGGGCGACGCGTTACCAGCAATCCAACCAGTGGGTGAACGAAACCCTGGCCCATGCGCTGGAACCGCAGATCATCTCCCGCGAGCAGGCCCAGGCCTGGCTCAAGTTCAAGGGCTATGAGCCGGACGTGCTCAAGCTCGGACCGATGACGCGGCTGGGCGGCCGCATGTTCAAAGCCAACATCGCCTTCGACGATCATCCGAACGACAAGCGCTTTGCCGATAGAATCGAGACCACCACGGCCGATTCGGTGTTCGCCTTCCTGCAGAAGGCGGGCCTGGAAGACAGCCATTTCGTGATCCGCCCCTGATGCCATGCCTTTAGCCCGTATTTCCTGTTTCTTAGCCTTGCCGGTGCTTGTCTTCCTGTCATCGCCGGCAAGTGCTGCGGGCGATCCTGTCGCCGGTCGCGCGGCGTTTGCCAAATGCGCCAGCTGCCACCAGGTCGGCCCCTCGGCGCGCGCCGGCTTCGGGCCGCAGCTGTACCAGGTGATAGGCCGCAAGGCCGGGTCCACCGGCGACTACAAGTATTCGCCGGCGATGGCCAATGCCGGCTTCGTCTGGAGCGAGGACAAACTGCGCGCGTTCATGAAAGCGCCCAGCGAGGTGGTGCCGGGCAACAGGATGCGTTTCTGGGGGATCGGCAGCGATCGCCAGATCGACGACATCCTGGCCTATCTACGCAACGTCAAATAGCAACGAAAACTCAGCCGAACGGCGGCAATCCCATACGCCGCCGCGCCAGGTGGATGGAGCCGTTGCGCACCGCCCAGCGCATCGGCGCGGCGGCCACCGCCACCGAGCGGCGCAGCAGTTCGCTGCGCGCCGGCGAGCGTTGCGTCACGCCCAGCATCTCCTGCGCCCAGTCGGGCAGGAGGTCGACGCCGGCGCGCATCATCAGGCGCGTCCACGGCACCGCCAGCGCGTTCGGGGAGGGCGCGTTCAATACCAGTTCCAGGGTCTTCAGGGTGCGCTGGTCGCAGACCAGCTGCGGGCGCATGGTCTCGATGTAGTCTTCGATTCCCGTGCGCGAACGCGGCACGTCCTGCGCGCCCAGCGCTTCGGCCACGCGCGCGATCTCCGCGAAGTAGCGGTCCTGGTCGGCCGCCGAAAAGTCCGGATTGCGATAGCGCAGGTAGCCGCGCAGGAAGCAGCTGACCTCGGCCGCATGCACCCAGGTCAGCAGTTGCGGGTCGCTGGCCGCATAGGGCTGGCCGTCGGGGCCGACGCCGCTGATGCCGGCGTGGATGCGTCTGACATGCGCGATGAAGCGTTCGGCGTCGGCGCGGCTGCCGAAGGTGGTGCCGGCGATGAACTGGGCGGTGCGACGCAGGCGGCCCAGCATGTCGGCCTGGAAGTTGGAGTGGTCCCACACGCCGGCCAGCGGCAGCGGGTGCAACATCTGCAGCAGCAGAGCGGCCACGCCGCCGGTGAGCATGGCGGTGAAGTCGCTGTGCACCTGCCAGGCTGCCGAGTCGGGACCGAACAGGCCGGGGTCGCCGGGCGGATTGAGGAAGTCGGCGCTGCCGGGCGGGCGGCTGATGGCGAGCACGCTGGCTTCGATGCGGGTACGCAGGAATTCCATGTCGAAAGCGGTGGGCAATGGGCGTTGAGAGGAGACGGCTGGCAGTGTGCCACAGCCTCCGTCATCATGCCGGAGGCTGCTCAGGGCGGCGTCAGTTCGGCGCGCAGGCGCTCCAGTTCCATTTCCAGGGCGGCGCGCAGGCTGTCGCGCGCGATCGCATGGATGAGCAATTCGGGACTGCCATCGTCGTCGGCATCGATGTCGAGGATGACGCCGTTGCAGGCGTAGCTGCCGCCGGCGAAGACGCCGCGCTCCTGCGCCGGTTGGGCGTGGCCGTCCGGCCTTTTCGCACGGGCCAGCAATCCGGCTGCGGCACGCTCGAAATCGCCCGTGGCGCTGCCCACCAGGTGTTCCCCGAGCCTGAGCGAAAGCCGGAAGATCGCCTCTTGCAGCGGCGACCGGTAGGCCTGCAGCAGCAGGCCGGGCGCCAGCGGGCCGAGCTCGATGTCCACATGGCTGTCCGACCATCCGCGACGCAGCGCGCCGGCCGCCAGCAGGCTATCGACCAGCGCCTGCTCCCCGAGGGGAACATCGACGGCGACGTCGACCCGCACCGCGAAGCGCGGCACCGTCGGCACGTCTGCCGTAGCCGTCGCCAGGGCGCCGTTATCGGCCAGGCCCTTTTGCACGGCACCCCGCAGTTGTTCCAGCGTGGCGACGTTGACCAGCAGTCCCCGGCCGGCGCGTTCGCCGTCGGGTAGTACGTGCAGGCAGGCGCCGTGGCGCACGTAGCGGGCGCCGGCCAATTGTCCGTCGTCGAGATGCGGCGCATCGGCCGCGTCCGGAGCCAGCGCCGCCAGCAGCGCCCGCTCCACCTGCGCCGGCGTGCCGCGCGCCTGCAGCAATACCTGGCCGCTGCCGTCGTCGCCGTAGTGCAGCACGGCTTCCAGTTCGGCGTCCGGCGCGTCGCCGGTGCGACGGGTTTGCAGCCGCGGCTCGCGCATGGCGGCGACGATCGGTTCGTTGGTCAGCAGATGGCGCCGCCCGGGCGGCAAGGCGGTGGACGGCATGGTCGACCCCTTGCCGTCCAGCCTGCGGTTCACCCACTCCAGCAGGGCGATGAGCGTGTCCAGCAGCCCGAGGATGGCCAGGTAGGGCAACCGCAGTACGGCGCGGGCAAGTACGACAGGCAGGCGGGATGGTTTCATCGGGCGGTGACGGTGAGGATGACGGATACGACCGGCAGCTCTGCCGCAGGTTCCGGCGCCAATCTTCGCACGGGGTGAGAATGATCTAACTGACATTTCTGTCAGAAAAAATTCCCTGCAACAAGCCGTCGGGCGGGGGTGTGCGCCGCTACAATAGCCGACGCCGGGCGGCTCTCCACCAAGAAAAACAGGCAAGGCCGCTGCAATAAAAAAGCATCGAGCATCACCGTAATCAGGGAGCGCGGCCAGTCGCCCGGGGAAGTCGCGACGGGCCGCGCATGACAGAAAGCAAAGCGGGAGAAGCGGCCTTGGGGGCCGCATGCGCGGCGCCGCCACGGGGGCCGCGCCTTTGTCATCCTGCCTCACAGAGGTAGCAGTTCATGAACATGGTCGCGCTGGCCTTGCGCCGCCCGTACACCTTCATCGTCATGGCGATGCTAATCGTGCTCGCCACGCCGTTGACGCTGCTCAACATGGCAACGGACATCTTCCCCGAGATCAACATCCCGGTGGTCAGCATCATCTGGAACTACAACGGCCTGTCGGCGCAGGAAATGGGTGCGCGCATCGCCGCCCAGAACGAGCGCGGGCTGACCACGGTGGTCAGCGACATCGAGCACATCGAGTCGCAGTCGCTGGCCGGGGTGTCGGTGATCAAGGTGTTCTTCCAGCCCAAGGCCAACATCCAGCAGGCCATCGCCCAGGTGGTGGCCTCGGTGCAGTCGCAGATCCGCCAGCTGCCGCCGGGCATCACGCCGCCGCTGGTGATCAAGTATTCCGCCTCCAGCATTCCGGTGATGCAGCTGGCGCTGTCTTCGCCCACGCTGCCCGAGCAGGCCGTGTTCGACGCCGCCGTGCAGACGTTGCGTCCACAGCTGATCACCATTCCCGGCGTGGCCGTGCCTTATCCCTACGGCGGCAAGACCCGCCTGATCTCGGTCGACCTCGACACCCAGGCCATGCAGGCGCGCGGCCTGGCGCCGATCGACGTGGTCAACGCGGTCAACACCCAGAACCTGATCCTGCCGTCGGGCACCGCCAAGTTCGGCGCCACCGAATACACCGTGAAGATGAACGGCTCGCCCGAAGCGGTGGCCGGCCTGAACGAGCTGCCGGTGCGCACCGCCAACGGCGCCACCATCTACCTGAAGGATGTGGCCAACGTGCGCGACGGCTTCTCGCCGCAGACCAACGTGGTGCGCCAGGACGGCGCGCGCGGCGTGCTGCTGTCGATCCTGAAGAACGGCGGCGCCTCCACGCTGGACATCGTCTCCAACCTGCGCAAGATGCTGCCGCAGGCGCAGCAGACCCTGCCGGAAGACGTCAAGATCACGCCGCTGTTCGACCAGTCGCTGTTCGTCAAGGCGGCGGTCGCCGGCGTCATCAGCGAGGCGCTGATCGCCGCCGGCCTGACCGCGGCGATGGTGCTGCTGTTCCTGGGCAACTGGCGCAGCACGCTGATCATCGCGCTGACGATCCCGCTGTCCATCATGGCCGCCATCGTGGTGCTGGCGGCGCTGGGCGAGACGCTCAACCTGATGACGCTGGGCGGCCTGGCGCTCTCGGTGGGTATCCTGGTCGACCAGGCCATCGTGACGATCGAGAACATCGAACGCCACATGCACCTGGGCAAGCCCTTGCATGACTCCATCATCGTCGGCGCCGGCGAGATCGGCGTGCCGGCCTTCGTCTCCACGCTGTGCATCTGCATCGTGTTCGTGCCGATGTTCTTCCTCTCCGGCGTGGCGCGCTTCCTGTTCGTGCCGCTGGCCGAGGCGGTGGTGTTCGCGATGATCGCCTCCTACATCCTCTCGCGCACCCTGGTGCCGACGCTGGTGATGCTGCTGATGGGCAGCCACGGACAGGTCGACGGCGCCAAAAAGAGCCTGCTGCAGCGCGTCTACCTGGCCTTCGACAACCGCTTCGAGCACGTGCGCCGCGGCTACACGCTGGTGCTGTCCTCGCTGCTGTCGCACCGCCGGCGTTTCGCGCTGGGCTTCCTCGGCTTCTGCCTCTTGTCCTGCCTGCTGTTCCCCTTCCTCGGCCGCGACTTCTTCCCCAATGTCGACGGCGGCCAGATCCGCCTGCACATGCGCACGCCCACCGGCACCCGCATCGAGGAAACCGCGCGCACCGCCGACGAGGTCGAGCGCGTCATCCGCACCCTGATCCCGTCCAGCGAGCTGGAGACCATCCTCGACAACCTCGGCGTGCCCAACTCCGGCATCAACCTCTCCTACAGCAACGCCGGCACCATCGGCACGCTGGACGGCGAGCTGCTGATGGCCTTGAAGGAAGGCCACCGGCCCACCGAAGAGCTGGTGGCGCTGCTGCGCGCCGAGCTGCCCAAGCGCTTCCCGGGCGTGGAGTTCTTCTTCCAGCCGGCCGACATCGTCACGCAGATCCTCAACTTCGGCCTGCCGGCGGCGATCGACGTGCAGTTCACCGGCAACAACATGGAGGCCAACGCCCAGCTGGCCGCCGAACTGACCAAGCAGATCAGGCAGATCCCGGGCGCCGTCGACGCCCACGTGCACCAGCGCCTGGACGGCCCGGCGCTGGACCTGCGCATGGACCGCACGCGCTTGCAGCAGTTCGGCCTGTCGGCGTCCAACGTCGGCCAGAACCTGCTGATCGCGCTGTCGGGATCCTCGCAGACGCAGCCGGCCTTCTGGCTCAACCCGAACAACGGCGTGGTCTACAACATCGCGGTGCAGTCGCCGCAATACACCGTCGATTCGCTGGATGCGCTGCTCAACATCCCGGTCGGCGCCGGCGCCAACGCCGCGGCCAATGCCGGCTTGTCCAACGCCAACACGCAGCTGCTGGGCAACCTGGTGGATGTGCGCGCCGGACGCCAGATGGCGATCGCCTCGCGCTACAACATCTCGCCGGCGGTGGACGTGTTCGTCAGCGTGCAGGGCACCGACCTGGCCACCGTGGCCGGCAAGGTGGAGAAGCTGGTCGAAGAGATGAAGCCCAGGCTGCCGCGCGGCAGCCAGATCGCCATCCGCGGCCAGGTCGAGACCATGAAGTCGTCCTTCATCGGCCTGGGCGTGGGCCTGGCCATGGCCATCGTGCTGGTCTACCTGCTGGTGGTGGTCAACTTCCAGTCGTGGATCGACGCGGCCATCATCATCGCCGCGCTGCCGGCTGCGCTGGCCGGCATCGCCTGGATGCTGTTCATCACCGGCACCACGCTGTCGGTGCCGGCGCTGACCGGCGCCATCATGACCATGGGCGTGGCCACGGCCAACAGTATTCTGATCGTGGCCTTCGCGCGCCAGCGCCGGGAAGAGGGCGCCACGCCGCTGGCCGCCGCCCTGGAGTCCGGCGCCACCCGCATCCGCCCGGTGCTGATGACGGCGCTGGCGATGATCATCGGCATGATCCCCATGGCCCTGGGCCTGGGCGAGGGCGCCGAACAGAATGCGCCGCTGGGGCGCGCGGTGATCGGGGGCCTCTTGTTCGCCACCGTATCGACGCTGTTTTTCGTGCCGGTGGTGTTCGCCGGCGTGCATCAGAGACTGGCCCGCCGGGCGGAGCGACGCGGGTCGCATCTTCCGCCGGCAGCACACGCGCAACAGGAGAGTTGAATCATGTCGCAAGAACGTCATTCCGAACTGGGCATCCATCCGTTGCCCGATGAAGCCGACCTGGCCAAACGCCGTCAGATGACGCGCCGCGCCAAGCTGGTGCTGCTGGTGGTGCTGGTGGTATTGGCCGCGGGCGCGGCCCGCACCGTGGTCAGCCGCGTGGCCAATGCGCGCGAGCTGGAAGCCGGCACCGCCGAGCGCGCCAAGACCTTCGTGCGCGTGACCGAGGCCAGGAGCAGCGCCGACGGCCAGACCCTGGCGTTGCCGGGCACGCTGCAGGGCTTCGTGCAGTCGCCGATCGCCGCGCGCTCCGGCGGCTACCTGAAGCGCTGGTACAAGGACATCGGCAGCGAAGTGAAGAAGGGTGAGCTGCTGGCCGAGCTGGACACGCCGGAAATCGACCAGCAGCTGTCGCAGGCCGTGGCCGCGCGCGCCCAGGCCGCCTCCAGCATGGAACTGGCCAAGAGCTCGATGGCCCGCTGGGAAGCGCTGCGCAAGAAGGACGCCGTCTCGCAGCAGGAACTCGACGAACGCCGCAGCGCCTACGCGCAGGCCAACTCCAACCTCGCCGCGGCCGAAGCCAACGTCGAGCGCCTGCGCCAGGTGGAAGGCTTCAAACGCATCGTCGCGCCCTTCTCCGGCATCATCACCCGCCGCAACGTGGACGTGGGCGACCTGATCGACCCGGGCGCCGGCCGCGCGCTGTTCGTGCTGTCGCAGACCGATCCGCTGCGGGTCTACGTGAACGTGCCGCAGTCCTATGCCAACCTGGTCAAGCCGGGCCAGAAGGTGGTCGTCACCCAGGCCGAGCTGCGCGGCCGCAAGTTCGAAGGCAAGGTCGCGCGCACCGCCGGCTCCATCGATCCGGCCACGCGCTCGATGCAGATCGAGGTCAGCCTGCCCAACGCCGACAACGTGCTGCTGCCGGGCGCCTTCGTGCAGGTGGCGCTGCCGCTCAAGCCCAGCGGCACGCTGCTGGTCTCGGCCGATACGCTGATGTTCCGCCGCGACGGCTCGCTGGTGGCGGCGGTGGATGAGCAGAACAAGGTGCGCCTGAAGAAGGTGCAGGTCGGTCGCAACTTCGGCCTGACGGTAGAGGTGCTGGACGGCCTGTCGGGCAACGAGAAGCTGATCCTCAATCCGTCCGACTCGCTGGCCGAGGGCGACCAGGTTGAGCCGACCATGGAGAAGAAGGACGGCGGCAAGAAAGAAGGTGACGCCGACAAGAAGAAGGCCGCATCGTGACCCCCCGCCGCACGCTGAGCGCGCTGGCCTGCGCGCTGGTGCTGGCCGGCTGCGCCACCGGTCCCGACTATCGCAAGCCGCAGGTCGACATGCCCGCGGCCTGGACGCCGGAGGCGCCGTGGCGCCCCATGCAGCCGCAGGACGCCATCGCGCGTGGCCCCTGGTGGGAGCGCTTCGGCGACGCCCAGCTCAACGCGCTGCAGCAGCAGGCGCTGGCCGGCAACCAGACGCTGGCGATCGCCTCGGCGCGCCTGTCGCAGGCGCGCGCGCAGCTCGACGTGGTTTCCGCCGGGCAGTATCCGCAGGCCAGCATCGGCGCGCGCGCATCGCGCCTGCGCATCTCGGGCAACCGTCCGCTGACCAATTACAACTCGCCCAACTACGCCACGGTGCAGAACGATTTCGCGCTGGGCCTGAACGTGAGCTATGAGCTCGACCTGTTCGGCCGCGTGAAGCGTTCGGTGGAAGGCGCGGCGGCGTCGGCCGAGCAGTCGGCCGCCGACTTCGAGAACACCCGCCTGCTGCTGAGCGCGGAGCTGGCCAGCAACTACTTCAACCTGCGCGAACTGGACATCGAGCTGGACGTGGTCACGCGCGCCATCGCGCTGCAGCGTCGCGCCCTCGAGCTGGCCACCTCGCGCCATGACCTGGGCGCCACCTCGGGACTGGACGTGGCCCAGCAGCAGGCGCTGCTGGACAACACGCTGACCCAGGTCGACATCCTCGGCAAGCAGCGCGCGCAGTACGAGCACGCCATCGCCACGCTGACCGGCACGCCGGCGCCGCAATTCTCCATCGCGCCGTCGACGGCGGCGATCGCGTTCCCCGCGATCCCGCTGGGCGTGCCCTCGGACGTGCTGGAACGTCGTCCCGACATCGCCTCGGCCGAGCGCGCCATGGCCGCGGCCAACGCGCAGATCGGCGTGGCCAGTGCGGCCTTCTATCCCAGCCTGATGCTGCAGCCGTCCTACGGCGTCGACAGCCGCAACTGGGGCTCGCTGTTCAACGCGCCCAGCGTGCTGTGGTCGCTGGGCGTGTCGGCCACGCAAAGCCTGTTCGACGCCGGTCGCCTGCGCGCCGGCGTGGACTTCACCAAGGGCGGCTACGAAGCCGCCGTCGCCACCTACAAGCGCACCGTGCTGACGGCCATGCAGGAGGTCGAAGACGGCATCACCGGCATCGCCTCGCTGGACCGCGCCTACGCCCAGTCGCAATCGGCCATCGCCAGCGCGCGGCGCGTGCTGGATCTCGCCAACAGCCGCTACGACGGCGGCGTCACGCCGTATCTCGACGTGATCACGGCGCAGCAGTCGCTGTTGAACAGCGAGCGCCAGGCGGCGCAGCTGATGGGCCAGCGACTGCTGACTTCGGTGTTCCTGATCAAGGCGCTGGGCGGCGATTGGCATGAGCGGCGCGATGCGCCGTCGCAGGCCGGCCCGGTGGCAGAACCGGGCAAGCCGGACGCCAGCTGAAGCGGGTGCAATACTTGTCGGCGGGATAATTTTCCTGCGCTGCGGGAGGCCTTGCGAGAGCGCTTGTTGGTGCAATGGCAAGACCTCCTCACCACCGATTCTGACGGCGTCGACAGCAAGCTGTCATCAAGCTGTCAACGTGCGGGAAATCGCCCCGCCCAAGAGGCCAAATGCCGCGTAAACCCCCGCGTGCTCGGCAATATGGAGCCATCGATGTCTGCCTAGAATGTTGCTAGCCCCAACCACGCAACAGAGAAACCGAGGTAGCCATGAAGTGGTTCTATAACTTGAAGATAGCCCGAAAGTTGATTCTTTCCTTCGCCGCCGTGATCGTCCTCACGGTGATCCTGGGCGTGTTCGCCATCAAGCAGTTGAAGGAGGTCAACCAGGCGTCGACTGACATCGCCACCAACTGGCTGCCGACCATCAAGGCCGCGCAGACGATCCAGGCGTCGCTGCCGCGCATGCGCATTTCCGAACTGCAGATGGTCACCGCCAACCAGGACGCCGACCGCGCGGATGCCGACAAGGCCATCAAGTCCAGGCTGGAGATCCTGGCCAAGCAGCGCGCCAGCTACGAGTCGCAGATTTCCGAGCCGGAAGAAAAAGCCATCTACGAGCAGTTCTCCAAGACCTTCGCCGCCTACGTCGAGGTCGACAAGCAGCTCAAGGCGCTGGCGATGGACGGCAAGGAAGAGGAAGCGCGCACGCTGTTCAAGGGCGAATCCAACAAGCTGTTCCGCACGATGAACGAGCAGCTCGACGGCATCGTCAAGGTCAACGAAGCGGGCAGCGCGCGCTCCGACCAGACCGCCGAAGACATGTACCAGTCCGCCAAGCTGTGGATCGCGGTGCTGCTGGCGGCCATCGTGGTGATCGCCTTCGGCCTGGCCGTGGCGGTGGCGCGCATCGTCTCCCGGCCGTTGAACGACGCGGTGGAAGTGGCGCAGCGCGTGGCCCAGGGCGACCTGACCGTGCAGATCCGCGCCACCAGCAATGACGAGACCGGCATGCTGATGCATTCGCTCAAGGCCATGAACGACAGCCTGCAGAAGATCGTCGGCGAAGTGCGCACCGGCACCGACACCATCACCAACGCCTCGCAGGAAATCGCCACCGGCAACCTCGACCTGTCCTCACGCACCGAGCAGCAGGCCGGCTCGCTGGAAGAGACCGCCTCGGCCATGGAAGAACTGACCTCCACCGTCAAGCAGAACGCCGACAACGCGCGCCAGGCCAATCAATTGGCGGTGTCCGCCTCCGAGATCGCCAGCCAGGGCGGCGAAGTGGTGGGCCAGGTGGTGCAGACCATGGAAGGCATCACCGAGAGCTCGCGCCGCATCGCCGACATCATCAGCGTGATCGACGGCATCGCGTTCCAGACCAACATCCTGGCGCTGAACGCGGCGGTGGAAGCCGCCCGCGCCGGCGAGCAGGGCCGCGGCTTCGCGGTGGTCGCTTCCGAAGTGCGTTCGCTGGCCCAGCGCTCGGCGGCCGCCGCCAAGGAAATCAAGGAGCTCATCGACGACTCCGTGGAGAAGGTCGGCGCCGGCAGCCAGCTGGTGGAACGCGCCGGCACCACCATGACCGAAGTGGTGGCCAGCGTGAAGCGCGTGACCGACATCGTCGGCGAGATCACCGCCGCCAGCCACGAGCAGAGCACCGGCATCGAAGAGATCAACCGCGCCATCACCCAGATGGACGAAGTCACGCAGCAGAACGCCGCGCTGGTGGAAGAAGCCGCCGCCGCCGCGCAGTCGCTGCAGGACCAGGCCGGCAAATTGCAGGATGTGGTCAGCGTGTTCAAGATCGTGCGCTGATCCCCTCGCATTGCCAACGAAAAAGGCCCGCACCGGAAACGGTGCGGGCCTTTTCATTTGTGCCGGGCCGCCGTGTGCAGGCCGGCCTCGCTAGTCGGGCTTGGGCAGCTCGAAGCTGTAACCCACTCCATACACCGCCTGGATCGCGTTATGCCCCGGGAAGCATGGCTCCAGCTTGCGCCGCAGGTTCTTGATGTGGGTGTCGATGGCGCGGTCGGTGACCGAGCGGTATTCGTCGTGCAGGTGGTTGAGCAGCTGTTCGCGCGAGAACACCTGGCCGGGCGCCGAGGCGAAGGTCTTCAGCAGGCGGAACTCCAGCGGCGTCAGGTTCAGCATCTCGCCGCGCACGCTGGCCTGGTGGCGCACGTCGTCGATCTGCAGCGGCGAGGCCAGCGACGGCGCGACGGCTTCGCCTGCGGCGCGCTGCAGGTGGCTGTTCCGGCGCAGCATCGATTTGACGCGGGCGACGATTTCGCGCGGGGAGAACGGCGCCTTGCAGATGTAGTCGTCGGCGCCCAGCTCCAGCCCGCGCAGGCGGTCTTCCTCTTCGGCGCGCGCGGTCAGCATCAGCACCGGCACGTCCGAAAAACCGCGCAGCTGGCGGCACACCTCCCAGCCGTCCATGCCCGGCAGCATGATGTCGAGCAGCACCAGGTCAGGTCGCTTCTCGCGCACCGCCGGCACCGCCTCATCGCCGCGCGCCACATGGCGCGAGGCATAGCCGGCGGCGGCCAGATATTTTTGCAGCAGCTCGGCCAGCTTGGGTTCGTCTTCGACGATCAGGATGTCGGCGCTGGCCGGCGCCTCGAACTGGAACTGCTCGCTCATGCCGGCGTCTCCAGCGGCGCCGCGAACCCGGCCGGCAGCGTCACCGTGATGCGCAGGCCGCCCAGCGGCGAGGCTTCGGCCACGATGCTGCCTTGATGCGCCTCGACGATGCGGCGGCAGATCGCCAGTCCCAGCCCGGCGCCGCCGCTGGCGCGGTTGCGCGAGGCCTCGACCCGGAAGAAGCGCTCGAACAGGCGCGCCAGCGCCGGTCCGTCCACGCCCGGCGCGCTGTCGTCGAAGACCAGCTTCCATTGCTGCTGCTCGAGCCGGCAGCGCAATTCCAGCCGGCCACCGGCGTCGGTGTAGCGCAGGCTGTTCTCGAACAGGTTGCTGAACAGCTGCTGCAGGCGCGCGCCGTCGGCATGCAGCGGCATGGCCTCGGGCAGCTGCGCCGACAGCGCCAGGCCGCGCTTGCGGAAACGCTCCTCACAGCTCTGCACGGCGTCGCGCAGCAGCGGCGCGAGGTCGAGGTCGGCCTTGCGATAGGCCAGCGCGCCGGCATCGGCCAGCGACAGGTCGTAGAGGTCGCCGACCAGCTTGTTCAGGTGTTCGACCTCGCTCTTCAACGAACGGATGGTGTGCTCGTCCGGTTGCAGCAGGCCATCTTCCAGCGCCTCGAGCTGGCCGTTGAGGATGCCCAGCGGCGTGCGCAGCTCGTGCGAGACATCGGCCATGAACTCGCGCCGCAGCTTTTCGTTGCGCTCCAGCGCCATGGCCAGCTGGTTGAAGTCCTGCGCCAGGCGGCCGACCTCGTCGCCGGATTCGATCTCCACCCGCGTGCTGTAGTCGCCGCCGGCCAGCCGATGAGTGGCGCGCGCCACCCGCGTCAGCGGCTGCAGCAGCACACCGGAGATGCGCACCACCATGAACGCGGCCAGCATGATGGCCACCACCGCGATGATGATCTGCGCCAGGAACTGGCTCTGCTGGAAGCGCAGGTCGACCGCGCCGATCACGCTCTCGAACGGGGTTTGCGCGACCCAGCCGACGATGGCGTCGTCCAGCAGGATGGGGCGCAGCCGCGCGTCCGGGCCGACGTTGGGATAGCCGATGACGAACTTGCGGTTGGCGTCCAGCAGCGAGAAGCGCAGCGTGGCGCCGGTCAGGTCGGAGGGGGTGAAGGTGGGGCCGACGGCGGCGCCGCTGTGTTCCACGATGGCCGGCTTCATCAGCTCGAACCAGGTGCGCGGATTGCCGCGGATGAATTCCCAGCTGCCGTGCTCGCGGTAGGCCTGCTCCACGCGCGGCACCATGTCTTCCATGCGCTGCTGCGCCTGTTCGTTCAGGTAGCCGAGGAAGTCGCGGTTGAAGATGTAGTGGCCGGCGCCGTTGATGGCCACGATCAGCACCACGATCAGCGCCAGCATGGCGTAGAAGAGCTTCAGGCGGATGTTGGCCCGGTAGAAGAAGCGGTCGGTGAGGTCCGCGATCGGATGGACGGGAAACTTGGGCACGGCGATGGTCGGGGAAAGCGCCCGCATGCGCGGGAAAGCCGCCAGCTTATCAAGATAAGCCGCGCCGGTGGCCGCTTGTTGTAAATGAGGCTTTGCTCAATTTTCCTCCACATTTGGTTTTTAAGATGGCCGATCCAATAGCTCATTACGCCCGGGCTTTGTCAGAGTAGCAAGCAAAGGAACGGGCAGAAAGTCGACGACGATGCCCAACAAGAACACTTCATCCGGTTCCACGCATTCCTTTGCCATGCCCGCGCGCCTGCTGATGGCGCTGACCCTGGCGGTGGCCCTGGCGGCCTGCTCCAAGTCCGGCAACCAGCCGCCCGCGCAGGGCCAGGCCGAGATCGGCTACGTGGTGGTCAAGGCCCAGCGCCAGGCCGTCACCACCGAGTTGCCCGGCCGCACCACCGCCTACCTGGCCGCCGACATCCGCCCGCAGGTCGGCGGTATCATCCAGAAGCGCTTGTTCAAGGAAGGCGCCAATGTGAAGGCCGGTCAGCCGCTGTACCAGATCGATCCCGCCAGCTACCAGGCCGCCTATGACAGCGCCAAGGCCTCGCTGCTGAAGGCCGAGGCCACGCTGGCCTCGTCGAAGCTGAAAGCCCAGCGCTACGCCGAACTGGACAAGATCGACGCCGTCTCCAAGCAGGACAACGACGACGCCCAGAGCACGCTGCGCCAGAACGAGGCCGATGTGGCCGTGCAGAAGGCCGCGGTGAAGACCGCCGCCATCAACCTCGAATACACGAAGATCCTGTCGCCGATCTCGGGCCGCATCGAAAAATCCACCGTCACGCCGGGCGCGCTGGTCACCGCCAGCCAGACCACGGCGCTGACCACGGTGCAGAAGATCGACCCGATCTACGTCGACGTCACCCAGTCCACCGTGGACCTGCTGCGCCTGAAGCGCGAACTGGCCAGCGGCCAGATTAAGAAGAGCGGCGAGAACGCGGCCCAGGTCAAGATCCTGCTGGAAGACGGCTCGACCTACGACCGCACCGGCAAGCTTGAATTCGCCGGCCTGTCGGTCGACACCGGCACCGGCATGATCACCCTGCGCGCCGTGGTGCCCAACCCCGACGGCGTGCTGCTGCCCGGATCCTACGTGCGCGCGGTGCTGGAAGAAGGCGTGGACGACCACGCCCTGTTGGTGCCGCAAAAGGCCGTCAGCCGCGACCAGACCGGCGCGGCCACCGCGCTGGTGGTGGGCGCCGACGGCAAGGTGCAGCAGCGCCTGCTGAGCGTGGCGCGCGCCGTGGGCAACAACTGGTGGGTCACCAAGGGCCTGGCCGAAGGCGACAAGCTGATCGTCGACGGCCTGCAGAAGGTGCGCACCGGCGACACCCCGCGCGCCATCGACGTCACCGAGAGCCTGAAGAAGGACCTCGCGCGCGAAGCCGCCGCGGCGGCCGCCGATCCCTCGCTGGGCGGCGGCGCCAAGAACGGCGACGATGCCGACAGCGGCAGCACCGGCAGCAGCGGCGCGGCCAACACCGCCGCCGGCGCGAAGTAAGGAGCGCACCACATGGCACGTTTCTTTATCGACCGGCCCATCTTCGCGTGGGTCATCGCCATCATCATCATGCTGGGCGGGATGATGTCCATCCGCCAGTTGTCGCTGGAACAGTATCCCGACATCGCGCCGCCCAAGGTCAACATCAAGGCGACCTATACCGGCGCCTCGGCCAAGACCCTGGAAGACTCGGTCACCCAGGTGATTGAGCAGCAGATGAAGGGCCTGGACAACCTGCAATACATGTCGGCCAGCTCCAGCTCGGCCGGCACCGCCACCGTGGCGCTGACCTTCACCGCCGGCACCAATCCAGACGTCGCGCAGATGCAGGTGCAGAACAAGCTGCAGCAGGTCACCGCGCGCCTGCCGCAGGCGGTGCAGAACAACGGCGTGACGGTGACCAAGGCGTCCACCGACATCCTGATGGTGCTGTCGCTGACTTCGGACGACCCGCGCATCACCAACATCGACATCGGCGACTTCATCAGCAGCACGCTGACCGACCAGATCAGCCGCGTCGAAGGCGTGGGCGACGTCACAGCCTTCGGCACCAACTACGCCATGCGCATCTGGCTCGATCCGGCCAAGCTGCAGAAGTACGCGCTGATGCCCTCCGACGTCACCAGCGCGCTGGAGGCGCAGAACACCGAAGTCTCCGCCGGCGAGATCGGCGCGTTGCCGGCCATCCCCGGCCAGCAGGTCAACGCCACCATCACCGCGCGCAGCAAGCTGACCACGCCTGACGAGTTCCGCAACATCATCGTCAAGTCGTCTTCGGACGGCTCGGTGGTCAAGCTCTCCGACGTGGCGCGGGTGGAACTGGGCGGCGAAAGCTACCAGGTCGCCTCGCAGCAGAACGGCAAGCCGTCCTCGGCGCTGGCGATCCAGCTGGCCACCGGCGCCAACGCGCTGGCCACGGCCGATGCCGTCAAGCAGAAGATGGCCGAGCTCGAGCCTTACTTCCCGGCGTCAATGAAGCTCAAGACCAACATCGCCTACGACACCACGCCCTTCGTGCGCGTGTCGCTGGAAGAAGTGGTCAAGACCCTGATCGAAGCCATCGTGCTGGTGGTGCTGATCATGTACCTGTTCCTGCAGAACATCCGCGCCACCTTCATTCCGGCCATCACGGTGCCGGTGGTGCTGCTGGGCACCTTCGGCATCCTCGCCATGTTCGGCTACTCGATCAACACGCTGACCATGTTCGGGCTGGTGCTGGCCATCGGCCTGCTGGTGGACGACGCCATCGTGGTGGTGGAAAACGTCGAGCGCCTGATGAGCGAGGAAAAGCTCAGTCCCAAGGAAGCCACCCGCAAGTCCATGCAGGAGATCACCGGCGCGCTGGTGGGCATCGCCATGGTGCTGTCGGCGGTGTTCATCCCGATGGCCTTCTTCGGCGGCTCCACCGGCGTGATCTATCGCCAGTTCTCCATCACCATCGTCTCGGCCATGGCGCTGTCGGTGATGGTGGCGCTGACGCTGACCCCGGCGCTGTGCGCCACGCTGTTGAAGCCGCATGCCGCCGGCCATGTGCAGCAGGGTCGTTTCTTCACCTGGTTCAACAAGACCTTCGACCGCAGCGCCACGCGTTACCAGGGCGGCGTCGGCGGGTTGTTGAAGCGCGGCAAGCGCGGCCTGCTGATGTACGGGCTGATCGTGGCGGCCATGGCCGTGCTGTTCGCGCGCCTGCCGACTTCCTTCCTGCCGGAAGAAGACCAGGGCGTGCTGATGGCGCAGATCCAGCTGCCCACCGGCGCCACCGCCGAGCAGACCACCGCGGTGGTGAAGACGGTGCAGGAATACTTCATGAACAAGCCTGAAGTGGTGGATTCGGTGCTGGCCATCGTCGGCGCCGGCGTCGGCGGCAACAGCCAGAACGGCGCGCGCGCCTTCATCCGCCTGAAGGACTGGGACGAGCGTCGCGGCGAAGGCCAGTCGGCCACCGAACTGGTGCGTCGCGCCAACGCCGACTTCGGCAAGATCCGCGGCGCCCGGGTGTTCCTGATGAACCCGCCGGCGGTGCGCGGCCTGGGCCAGAGCTCGGGCTTCGACCTTGAGTTGAAGGACGTGGGCGGCGTCGGCCACGACACGCTGCTCAAGGCGCGCGACCAGTTCCTGCAACTGGCGCGCCAGAACCCGCGCCTGGCCAACGTGCGCATCACCGGCCTGGACGATACGCCGCAGCTGCGCGTGGCGATCGACGACCGCAAGGCCGACGCGCTGTCGATTTCCACCGCCAACATCAACGACACCCTGGCCACCGCCATGGGCGGCACCTACGTGAACGACTTCCTCAGCAACGGCCGGGTGAAGAAGGTCTACGTGCAGGGCGACCGCGACTTCCGCATGCAGACCGAGGACATCAACCGCTGGTACGTGCGCAATTCGGCCAGCCAGATGGTGCCGTTCTCGGCCTTCATGAGCAGCAAGTGGACCTTCGGCCCGTCGCTGCTGGAGCGTTACAACGGCGTGTCGTCCTTCGAGATCGTGGGCGAACCGGCGGCCGGCGTGAGCTCGGGCGACGCCATGAACGAGGTGCAGAAACTGGTGGCCCAGCTGCCGGCCGGCGTGGGCTACGAGTGGACCGGCGCGTCCTACCAGGAGCGCCTGTCCGGCAACCAGGCGCCGATGCTGTATGCGATTTCCATCCTGTTCGTGTTCCTCTGCCTGGCTGCGCTCTATGAGAGCTGGTCGGTGCCGTTCGCGGTGATCCTGGCGGTGCCGCTGGGCATCATCGGCACGGTGCTGCTGACCGGCCTGTTCGGCATGAACAACGACGTCTACTTCCAGGTCGGCCTGCTGACCACGGTGGGCCTGTCGGCCAAGAACGCGATCCTGATCGTGGAGTTCGCCAAGCAGTTGCACGAGTCCGGCAAGAGCCTGCGGGACGCGACGCTGGAGGCGGTGCAGCTGCGCCTGCGTCCGATCCTGATGACCTCGCTGGCCTTCATGATGGGCGTGCTGCCGCTGGCGGTGGCTTCCGGCGCCGGTTCGGCCAGCCGCCGCGCGATCGGCACCGGCGTGCTGGGCGGCATGCTGACGGCCACGCTGCTGGGCATCTTCTTCGTGCCCTTGTTCTATTTCCTGATCGGTTCCTGGCTGGACCGCCGCGCCGCAAAGAAGGCGGCCAAGGGCGATGGCCATGACGATCATTCCGTGCAAAAGGAGGGCGTGTGATGAAAGCGCTCACTGACAACAAGACACTCTTCCTGCAGCGTTCGGTGCTGGCGCTGACGCTGGCCGCCGCGCTGGCCGGCTGCGCCAACCTGGCGCCGGACTACAAGCAGGTCGCCGCCCCGGTGCCGGGCGACTGGTCGCAACAGGTCGACGGCAAGCAGATCGTCGCCGCCGCCGGCGGCAAGTCCGCGCAGGCGGAGGCCGACAGCATCGGCTGGCGCCAGTTCTTCCTCGACGAGCGGCTGCAGCAGGTGATCGCCGCATCGCTGGCCAACAACCGCGACCTGCGCGTGGCGGCCCTGAACATCGAGAAGGCGCGGGCGCAATACCGCATCACCGACGCCGACCGCTACCCGGCCATCTCGGCCACCGGCAGCAGCACCGCCAGCCGCACGCCGGCCGAGCTGTCGTCTTCCGGACGCGCCACGGTGTCGCGCCAGCAAAGCGTGACGGTGGGCATCAGCGCCTATGAGCTGGACTTCTTCGGCCGCCTGAAGAACCTCTCCGACGCCGCGCTGGAAACCTACCAGTACAACGTCGAGACGCGCCGCAGCACCCACATCAGCCTGGTGGCCGAAGTCGCCACCGCATGGCTGACGCTGGCCTCCGACCGCGAGCTGCTGAAGCTGGCCGAGGACACTTACGCCAGCCAGTCGCGCACCTTCGAGCTGAGCCGCCGCAGCCACGACATCGGCACCGTCTCCGGTGTCGACCTGGCCAGCCAGGAAGCCACGGTGGAGTCGGCCCGCGCCGATGTCGCGCGCTACACCAGCCAGGTCGCGCAGGATGTCAACGCGCTGCGCCTGCTGGTAGGCGCCGACCTCGACGAGAAGCTGCTGCCGCAGGGCTTGCCGCAGACCTCCGCCGTGCTGCTGGCCACACCCGCGGGCCTGCCTTCGGAAGTGCTGCTGCGTCGTCCGGACGTGCTGGCCGCCGAGCATACGCTGAAGTCCGCCAATGCCGACATCGGCGCCGCGCGCGCCGCGTTCTTCCCCAGCATCACGCTCACGGCCAACGGCGGCACCGCCAGCCGCACGCTGGGCGGGCTGTTCAATGCCGGCAGCGGTTCGTGGACTTTCTCGCCGTCGATCAACCTGCCCATCTTCAACGCCGGCAGCCTGCGCGCCAGCCTGGACTCGGCCAGGATCACCGCCGACATCGACGTGGCCAACTACGAGAAGGCAATCCAGACCGCCTTCCGCGAAGTGGCCGACGCGCTGGCCGTGCGCGCCACGCTGGACCAGCGCCTGGATGCGCAGGGCAAGTCCACCGCCGCCAGCGAGAAGTCCTTCCGCCTCTCGGAGGCGCGCTACAAGAACGGCATCGACAGCTACCTCTCCACGCTGGTGGCGCAGCGCACGCTGTACTCGGCGCAGCAGACGCTGATCTCGCTGCGGCTGACCGAGCAGAGCAACCGCATCACGCTCTACAAGGTGCTGGGCGGCGGCTGGAACGAGCAGACGCGCGTCATGGAGGAGAAGCCGGCGTCATGATCGGAGGGCGTTAACGACGCTGGGTCCCGGCCTCCGCCGGGACGACAAGGAGGAGCAGATCCGGTTCTCGGTTGTTCGAGCTCATCCTGGACCTGTCGTCCCGGCGAAGGCCGGGACCCAGTGTCTTCCGTTGTGACACGCAAGCGTCAAAAAAAAAACGGCCCGCATAGCGGGCCGTTTCACATTCAAACCAGGTAAGCGCTCACCCCATGCCGATACGCTGGTGTGGCGTCACATCCACCTCATGCGCCTCGCCCTCCACCACATCCCCGTCCATCTGCGCGGCGCTCAGCTTGAAGGCGCCGACCAACAGCGTCAGGTGTTCGGCCTGCTGGCTCATCGACTGCGACGCGGCGGCGGCTTCTTCCACCAGCGCGGCGTTCTGCTGGGTGTTCTGGTCCAGCAGCGAGATGGCGTCGTTCACCGCGTGGATGCCCTGGGTCTGGGCGTGGCTGGCCTCGCTGATCTCGGCCACGATGGCGGTCACGCGCTTGACGCTGGCCACCACTTCTTCCATGGTGCCGCCGGCTTCCTGCACCAGGCGGCTGCCGTCGGCCACGCTGGCCACCGAGCTGTCGATCAGGGCCTTGATTTCCTTGGCCGCCGACGCCGAACGCTGCGCCAGCGAGCGCACTTCCGAGGCCACCACGGCGAAGCCGCGACCCTGCTCGCCGGCGCGCGCGGCTTCCACCGCGGCGTTCAATGCGAGGATATTGGTCTGGAAAGCGATGCCGTCGATCACGCCGATGATGTCCACGATCTTGCGCGAGGAATCGTCGATCACGCCCATGGTGCTGACCACCTGGCTGACCACGTCGCCGCCCTTGGTGGCGATGTTCGAGGCTGAGTTGGCCAACTGGTTGGCCTGCTGCGCGTTCTCGGCGTTGCGGCGCACGGCCTGGGTCAGGTCGTCCAGCGCGGCCACGGTTTTTTCCAGCGTGTCGGCCTGCTGCTCCGTGCGTTCGGACAGGTTCTGGTTGCCCATGGCGATCTCGGAGGAGGCTTCGGCGATGGTGTGCGTGCCCACGCGCACCTGCTGCACCAGCGAGGCCAGCTTGTCGCGCATCAGGCGGATCTCGAACAGCAGGCTGGAGTCGTCGTCGCGGCGGGTGTCGACCGCGGCCGACAGTTCGCCGTGGGCGATGCGTCCGGCGATCTCCACCGCGTAGCGCGGCTCGCCGCCGAGCTGGCTCTTGCGGATCATCCAGGCGGTCGCCACCGACAAGGCGAGGATCACCGCCGAGCAGATCATGATCAGCCGCAGCGAGCTGTCGAACAGGCCTTCGGCGAGCGCGCTGGCTTCTTCGTTTTCCTTCTGCACCGACTTCAGCAGCACGTCGATGTCCTGCACGATCTGGCGTCGCAGCGGACTGCATTCCTTGACCAGGAAGGTGCCGTACTCGGCCAACTGGCCGGCTTCGCGGAACTTGCGCGGCTTGTCCAGTTCCTGCGCCATGGCCAGCAGGCCGGCCTTGACCTTGTCGAACTGGGCGTTGCCGGCAAACTGCGGCTCCAGTTTCTTCAGTTCGGCCAGGTAGAGCGAGCGCTGCTCATCGAGGATGGACAACTCCTTCATGGCGTCGGTCTGGTCCTGGAAGATGAAGGCATTGCGCGCCGCCAGTCCCGTCTGGTCCAGCGCCTCGCGTGCGGTGTAGAGGGGTTCCAGCTTGGTGGCGCGGACCTGGTCCTGGTGCTTGACCGCCGCCGAGATGGAGTTCATGCGCATGAGCGCAAAGGAGATGAGGATCAGCATCGACACGATCACGACGCCGAAGCCGAGACGCAGCTGAGTCCCGATGTTGAATCTGCTTAAGTAATTCATTTCAGTTCCGCCAAATCAATTCACGAAGAAAAGCCCTGCCGCGCATGCGTCGATGCATGCCGGATGCGCTCCTCTTTTCCTCCAGGCGGCAGGCGGCTTTTGCAGCGCCTTCATTCCCCCCCTGATGAGATGAATTGTAAAAGGGAACGGACGTTCAGCTATGAGGATTTTCCTGAGATGACGTAATTTTCACGACGAAGAGAGTGAGATGAGCGATTTTTATTGCTGATTGGGAATTTGTCAGTGAGGAAAAGCGAGAATTCCTGCGGGATGGCAGCGCGTCGGGCCGGTCCCGGATGAAAAACGGCGGGCGGCATCGCTGCCGTCCGCCGTTCACGGCCTTCGCGCGAGCAGGCCTGCGCTTAGCTGGCCGCGCGCACCGCCTGGCGCGCCAGCAGCACCCAGTGGCCGTGCTGCTTCTTCCAGACCTGCAGGATCTTGATGGTCACGTGGCCCGGCTTGCCGGAGTCGTTGGTGTCGGCGTCCAGGGTATGGCGCACGATGGCGTTGTCGCCGACTACCTTCACGGTCTGGTCCAGCAGCTTGATGTTGACGAAGTCGGAGGCGCCGGTCTTCAGGTCGTCAATGAACTCGGCCTGGTTCTGCACCTTGCCGCCGGAGTGGCCGTAGCTCAGGTCCTTGGAGGTCAGCGCCTCGAGCTGCTTGAGGTCGGGGTCGACCATGACCACGCGCAGCTTCTCGACGGCGGCTTCCACCGCCTGCTCTTCCTTGCCGGCGGCCGATGCCGGGGCGTTGGCCATCATCATGGTGCAGGCCAGGGCGCCGCACAGCATCGTGAATTTGTTGAACATCTCAGTCTCCTTGGTGGTTGTGGTGTCGCGTGTGTGATGTTGCGTGGATGAGGTATGTCGTCGTATGAATTGTTCGGCGCGAAGGCGTGGTCGGGCTCCTGTGGTCGTTGAAGGGAAGGGGAGAGGAAGGGCGTCAGCTGACTTCCTGCGCGCGGCGCAGGCGTTCGCGGCTGTTGGTCAGGTGGATGCGCATGGCCGCGCGCGCGAAGTCGGTGTCGCGGCGGGCGATGGCGTCGAAGATCTGTTCGTGCTCGCGGTTCACGCGCTGCAGGTAGTGGGTGAGCTGGTCGGGAGGGATGCGGCTGGAAGGCAGCCGCGTGCGCGGCAGGATGGTGGTGCCCAGGTAGTTGATGATCTCGGCGAAGTAGCGGTTGCCGGTCGCCTCGGCGATCTCCTGGTGGAAGCGGAAGTCCGGCGCCACCGTGGTTTCCGAGCGCGCCACGTTGTCGGCGAAGTCGTCCAGCGCCGCGCGCATGACGGCCAGGTTGGCGTCGCTGCGGCGCGCCGCGGCCAGGCCGGCGGTCTCGGTTTCCAGGCTGATGCGCAGCTCCAGCACGGCGAGCACTTCGAAGGAGGTTTCCAGCTCGTCCGGGTCGAGCCGGAACATCGCCGGCGGGCGCGGCTCCAGCACGAAGGTGCCGATGCCGTGGCGGGTCGCCACCAGGCCGGCGGCCTGCAGGCGGGACAGCGCCTCGCGCACCACGGTGCGGCTGACCTGGAACTGGCGCACGATCTCGGCCTCGGTGGGCAGCTTGTCGCCGGGGCGCCAGTGCTGGGTGAGGATCAGCTGCTCGAGCGCCTGCACGAGCTCGCGCGAAAGACTGCGGCGCCCCACCGAACGGGACGCAACTGTGGCTGGTGCCGGATGTTCGCCGTTGGTCTCCGCGGCGGCCATCCCGGTGCGCTGCCCAGCCTCGGCAGCGAGGATATTTATCATTGTCGTGATCAAAGTTGGGGCCGTTTCCTGTGCTTTCTCACGGCCCGGTGTTTCGTAGAAGAGACTTCCCGAATGCTATTGACAAGCTCTGATGCGCCGATAATAATCCAGTCCAAGTGATATGACAACGTACAAGATTGAACTTGCACAGGAATGCAAATCCGGCAAGTTGCTTGCAGAGATCACACAACAAGAATAATTACAAACAATCAGGAGACGGCTCTTATGAGCGGAGAAAAAGATACGGGCGCGTGGCAGTCGGCGCGCTTTTCGCGGCTCTTGCTGACCGGCGCGGCCGGCGGCGTGGGCAAGGCCTTGCGTCCCCGGCTGGCCGGTTTTGCCGAGTCCGTGCGGGTGTCCGACCTGGCGCGCGCGATGGAGTCGGCTGGCCCCGCGGCGGCCCACGAGCAAGCGCTGGCCTGCGACCTGGCCGACCGCGCCGCGGTCGACGCCATGGTGCAAGGCTGCGAGGCCATCATCCACCTGGGCGGCGTCTCGGTGGAGCGTCCCTTCGAAGAAATCCTGGAAGCCAATATCAAGGGCGTGTTCCACATCTATGAAGCCGCGCGCCGCCACAAGGTCAAGCGCGTGATCTTCGCCAGCTCCAACCACGTCACCGGCTACTACCGCCAGGACCAGAAGATCGACGCGCGCGAGCTGCGCCGTCCGGACGGCTACTACGGCCTGTCCAAATCCTACGGCGAGGACATGGCGCAGTTCTACTTCGACCGCTACGGCGTGGAGACGGTGAGCATCCGCATCGGCTCCATCTTCCCGGAAGCCAAGGACCGCCGCATGATGGCCAGCTGGATGAGCCTGGACGACTTCGAACAGCTGCTGCGCCGCAGCCTGTTTACTCCCGACGTGGGCCACACCGTGGTCTACGGCATGTCCGACAACGCCTACACCTGGTGGGACAACCGCCACGCGGCGCATCTCGGCTACGCGCCCAAGGACAGCTCCGAGATCTTCCGTGACAAGGTGGAGGCCCAGCCGAGGCCGGCTCCGACCGATCCGGTGGCGCTGCTGCAGGGCGGCGCCTTCACCACGGCCGGTCCTTTCGATCCCCTGGCGAACTGAATACGCGCGCGTTGCGGCGCCGGGAGGGCTGTTTTTCCTGTTCGGATCGTATGTTGTCATACCACTTCGGATAGCAAGACCAGCGTCATGTCCCGGCATCGCCGCCGCGCGAGCACCCGTCACCCGCTTCACGCACGACCGCATCACCTGATTTCGCAGCAAGGCAGTACCCGGGACACCGGGCAGCCCGCACGCAGCAGGACCGCGCACGCGATGCCCGAGTTTTCCGGGGTTCCGAATCCAAGGACCATTTGAACAACCGGCAGCCATGAACTTCACACTCGACTTCAGCAGTCTCGCGCCGTACTGGCCCGTGTTCCTGCGCGGCGCGTGGCTGACGCTGAAAATGACCACGCTGGCGATCATCGTCGGCGTGGCCATCGGCGTCATCGTCGCCTTCGCCAAGAGCAGCAAGAACCTCCTCGTCGCCCGCGCCTGCGGCGCCTACATCGAGGCGGTGCGCAACACGCCCTTCCTGGTGCAGATCTTCCTCCTGTACTTCGGCCTGGCCAGCCTGGGGGTGCACATGCCCACCTTCGCCGCGGCCGTGCTGGCGATGATCATCAACATCGCCGCCTACGCGGCCGAGATCATCCGCGCCGGCATCGACTCGGTGCCGCGCGGCCAGATCGAGGCGGCCGAATGCCTGGGCCTGTCCAAGTGGCGCATCCGCTGGCACGTGATGCTGCAGCCGGCCATCGAGCGCGTCTATCCGGCGCTGACCAGCCAGTTCCTGCTGATGATGCAGGCCTCGGCGATGGCCTCGCAGATCTCGGCCGAAGAGCTGACCGCGATCGCCAACACCGTGCAGTCCGACACCTTCCGCTCGCTGGAAACCTACATCGTCGTCGCCGGCCTGTACCTGGCGCTGTCGATTCTGGTCAAGCTGCTGGCCTACGCCTTCGGCGAATACATCTTCAAGCGCCGCCGCACCATCCGCCGCGCCGCCGCGCTGGCGCGCCGCAGTCCGGTGTCGAAGGTGCCGGCGCCCGTCGCGGGCCAGCCGGCGCCGGTGGCGCACGTGCCGTTCATCCACGGCATATCGATTCCCAACAGCGGCCAGGCCCGCAATACCGTCGAAGGGAGCGCATCGTGATCGGCTCATTCTCCTGGACCCACCTGTTCTACCTGGTGCAATCGATCGGCTGGACGCTGGTGCTCTCCGTGCTGGCCTTCGCGCTGGGAGGCATCGCCGGCTTCCTGGTGATGCTGGCGCGAATCTCGCCGCGCGCCTGGCTGCGCAATCCGGCGATCCTGTTCATCGAATGCATACAGGGCATCCCGCTCCTGATCCTGCTGTTCATCGTCTACTTCGGCCTGTCGGTGTACGGCTTCGCGCTGCCCGCGCTGGTGGCCGCCGGCATCGCCATGATGGTGTACACCAGCGCCTACCTGGGCGACATCTGGCGCGGCTGCGTCGAGGCCATGCCGCGTCCGCAGTGGGAGGCATCGGAATGCCTGTCGCTGACGCGCTGGCAGACGCTGCGCCTGGTCATCATCCCGCAGGCCACGCGGCTGTCGCTGCCGCCGACCATCGGCTTCCTGGTGCAGCTGATCAAGATGACCTCGCTGGCCTCGGTGATTGGCTTCGTCGAACTGACCCGCGCCGGCCAGATCATCAACAACTCGATTTTCCAGCCCTTCCTGGTGTTCACCCTGGTCGGGATCTTCTATTTCTTACTGTGCTACCCGCTGTCGCGCTGGAGCGCATCCATGGAGAGAAAGCTCAATGTCAGCAATCGTTAATCCCGAACCGGTGGTGCACGCTTCCCCATCCGCGCAACCTGGACAGCCCATCGTCAAGGTCGACCAGATCTACAAGAGCTTCGGCGCCAACCAGGTGTTGAAAGGCGTCTCCTTTGAGGTCGCGCGCGGCGAGATGATCGCCATCATCGGCGCCTCCGGCTCGGGCAAGAGCACCGCGCTGCGTTGCATCGACCGGCTGGAGACCATCGACTCCGGCCACATCGAGGTGGCCGGCATCCGCGTCGACGATCCCGACGTCGACCTGCACAAGCTGCGCCGCGAAGTGGGCATCGTGTTCCAGAGCTACAACCTGTTCCCGCACCTGACCGTGCTGGAAAACGTGATGCTGGCGCTGCGCCACGTGAAGATGCAGAGCAAGGGCGAGGCGCAGAAAGTCGCGCTGGCGGCGCTGGCGCAGGTCGGCCTGGACGAGAAGGCCGGCGCCTATCCCGAGCAGCTCTCGGGCGGCCAGCAGCAGCGCGTGGCGATCGCCCGTTCGCTGGCGATGGCGCCCAAGGTCATGCTGTTCGACGAGGTGACCTCGGCGCTGGACCCGCAGCTGACCGGCGAAGTGCTGCGCGTGATGGAAGACCTCGCCGCCGGCGGCATGACCATGATCCTGGTGACGCACGAAATGAACTTCGCCAAGCGCGTGGCCGACCGCATCATCTACATGCACCAAGGCCGCGTGTGGGAAGTCGGCCCGGGCGAGATGCTGGACAACCCGCATACCCCGGAGCTGCAAGCCTTCCTGGCCGCAGACCTGTAATTTTCGACAACGCAGCACCCGCAACACAAACAAGAAGAAGCATCCACCGACACTAGACCGGAGACCTACCATGCAACTGAAGAAAATCTTTACCCGCACCTGTATCGCCGCCCTGATGTCCGGCGCCTTCTCGCACGCGGCCATGGCCGACCAGTTGGACGACATCAAGAAGGCCGGCAAGATCCGCGTGGCCATCGCCATGGGCACGCCGCTGTTCAGCTACGCCGACGACAAGCTGCAGCCCACCGGCTCCGACGTCGACACCGCCAAGCAGCTGGCCCAGGACCTGGGCGTGCAGCTGGAGATCGTCTCGGTCACCAACGCCGCGCGCGTGCCGACCCTGCAGGCCAACCGCGCCGACATCGTGGTGGCCGACCTGTCGATCACGCCCGAGCGCCAGAAGGTGATCGACTTCTCGATCCCCTACGCCGTCATCAGCATCATCGTCGGCGGCCCCAAGAGCATGCAGATCAAGGACTATCCTGACCTGAGCGGCAAGCGCGTCGGCCTGACCCGCGCCACCGTCAACGACACCCTGACCACGCAGCAGGCCAAGGGCGCCGAGATCGTGCGCTATGAAGACGATGCCACCCTGATCACCTCGATGGTGACCGGCCAGGTCGAAGTGTTCTCCAGCACCCCGTCCAACCTGCAGGAAATGCAGAAGAAGGCGCCGGGCAAGAACCTGGAACTGAAGTTCGAGCAGAAGGTGTTCGACCTCGGCATCGCGTTGAACAAGAACCAGCCGCGCCTGAAGGACTGGATCGACAACTGGGTCAAGACCAACATGAAGAACGGCAAGCTCAATACCATGTACAAGAAGTACCACGGCCGCGACCTGCCGGCCTCGGTGCAGAACGTGCAGTAAGTTTTCCTCGATACCCCGGCGCGAAGCACCTGCGTCGCGCCGGGTTTGTCAGCTCCATCTCCACACCCGATTGCCGGCTCGTTTCGAGCCGGTTTTTTTTCGCGCGTGGCGCGGATCAGGCCAGGGGCGGGCGCTCCAGTTGCAGCCAGCGCTGCACCGAGGGGCGTTGCCATTGCTTGCGCGCGTAGATCGCCAGCCGCTCAGGGACCGCGTCGCCATGCAGCGCCAGCCGGTTGATCATCAACGCGAGATCGGTGTCGGCGATGCTCCATTGCCCGAAGAGATGGTCGGCGCCGTGCGGCAGCAATTGCTCGGCCGCCGCGAACAGGCGCTGCGCGCAGACCTCTGCCGCCACCGACAACGGCAGCTTGCGGGCGCCGTAGAACACCACCTGCGTATTGCGCTCTTCCCGGATGGGGACCAGGTCGCTGCGCAGCCATGCCTGCACCTGGCGGGCGCGCGCCCGCTGTGCGGGATCCTGCGGATACAGGCGGGGGCCGGGCAGGATGTCGTCGAGATATTCGGTGATCGCCGAGGATTCGGACAGCGCCAGCGCGCCATGCTGCAGTGTCGGCACGCGCGCCGTCAGCGACAGCCGTGCGTAGGCGTCGGTCCGGTTGGCGCCGGCGTCGAGGTCGAGCGTGCTCATCTCAACATCTTGCGCCTTCTCGGTCAGCGCGACGAAGACTGACATGGCATAGGGGCTGGCGAATTGCGCATCCACGTGGAGATGCAGGGAAGATAGCGTCATCGTTGTTCTTTCTGATGTGGGGTAAATGGAGGAAGTGCGCCGGCGTTCACAAGGCCAGGTCGCGGATGCGGTCCCAGTGCAGCGCCAGCCGCTCGCGCAAGGTCGCGCCGGCCGGCACGAAGGGCAGGCGCAGCTCCGGCGAGCACCAGCCCTGCAGCGCCAGCAAGGCCTTCAGCGGCGCCGGGCTGGGTTCGGCGAACAGGTCGGCCACCACGGGCTGCAATGCGGCGGCGATGCGCCGCGCCTCTTCCAGCCGGCCCAGCGCGATCAGTTCGCCCATGCGCACATGCCATTGCGGCTGCACGTGGGCCGAGGCCGCGATCACGCCGCGCGCGCCCAGGCACAGCGCGGAGAAGTTCTGCGCGTCGTCGCCGGACAGTACGGCCAGCGGGGTCTCCTGCACCAGCCGCAGCATGCGTTCGTTGTTGCCGCCGCACTCCTTGATGCCGGCCACGCGGCGGTCGCGCGCGAGCTGCTGCAGCGTTTCCAGTTCGACGTTGACGCCGGTGCGGTAGGGGATGTTGTAGACCAGCAGCGGCAGGTCGGCCGCTTCCGCCACCGCCTCGAAGTGACGTCGCACGCCTTCCTGCGAAGGGCGCACGTACAGCGGCGGCGTGACTAGCAGCCCGGCCGGACGCAGCGCCGCCAGTTCGCGCGCGCGCGTCGTGGCGGCGGCGGTGGAGGCCACCGAGATGCCGAGCACCAGCGGCATTGCGGGCACGGCCGCGCGCAGCGTGGCGACCAGCGCCTCCTGCTCGCCCACCTGCAGCAGCGCGCCCTCGCCGGTAGTGGCGCCGACCACCAGTCCGGCGATGCCCTGCGCGGCCAGATGGCGGGCCAGCCTGGCCAGCGCCGCGTGATCGATGGCGCCGTCAAGCAAAGGCGTGATGATGGGAACCCAGACGCCGTTGAAACCTGTTTGCATAGTTACCTCGTGAAGAACGATTGAAGGAATCGTCCCTCCGGCATGGCGCCGGGCGAGGTCTGAAGAGGGGATGGTAGAGGTGATGCGACCGTTCAGTCCCGCCAGGCGATCCGCCGGACGGGACACGACGTCCCCGTCAGCGGAGCAGCCGTTTTTTGGTTTTCAGCGCGGACATGGCCACGACTCCCGCCGCGGGGGCAGGCATGCTGAACGGGATGATCTGCGCGTTGTGCATGGTCGTGGAAATGTCGGACTGAACCGTGATGCTAAACCAGATTGCGCAACAGCGGGTGGGCTATCGCGCGCGCGGGGCTCAATGGTCCCATTCGCCGCTTTCTTCCAGCAACACCTTCCGGACTTGGGTGACGGTGAGGGTGCCGTCCTCCAGCACCACGTAGCGCACCGCGCCGTTGCGGAACTCGTAGCCGAGGAAGCGGCAGGGCGTGACGCCGTCGGCGCACAGCGTATGCAGCGTGCGCCCGCGCAGCGCGATGCCCTGGCCGGTCTTGCGGTGGGTGCCGCGATAGGAGACGTCGTCGCAGCCGACCACGCCTTCCTCGCAATGCTCCTCGATCTGGATGACGAAGCTGGGCGTGGTCAGCGTATCGGCCCGCGCAGGATGGACAACGGCGGCCATGAAGAGCGCCGCCGCAAGCCAGGTGCGGCCAGGCAGGGAAGATGCAGGTTTCATCGCACGCGGCTCCGGGACGATGGCGGGCTCAGGCGCCGACAGGGGCGTGGCACACCACTTCGATATTGTGGCCGTCCGGATCGAGCACGAAGGCGCCGTAGTAGTCCGGATGGAAATGTGCGCGGATGCCGGGGCCGCCGTTGTCGCGTCCGCCCGCGCCGAGCGCCGCGCCGTGGAAGGCATCCACCGGTGCGCGCTGTCCGACCCGGAAGGCGACGTGGATGGGCGGCTGGTTGGGCGTGCCGCGGCTGATCCAGAAATCGGGTTTGCCGTTCTCGCCGAAGCCGGCGACGTCGGTGTGGCCGGTGACGGCGGCGGGCACTTCCATGATCAGCGTGTAGCCGATCGGCGCCAGGGCCGCTGCGTAGAAGGCTTTGCTTTTGGCGAAGTCGCTGACGATGACGCCGGTGTGGTCGATCATGCTTCGGTCTCCTTGGATATTGGGAAGTGCGATCATAGGGGGCGCGCCGCGCTGCGGTCAATGCGTACCGACGAGTCGGCCGAGATCACTTATCATGCCAGTTTCCCCAGCGCCAACTTTCCCGCCATGACCTCAGCTTCCGAATTCTCCTTCCCCCGTCACGCCGTCATCATCGGCGCCGGCGCAGTCGGCCTGATGAGCGCCATTCACGCGCTGGACCAGGGGCTGCAGGTGACCATCCTCGACTTCAACGAGGCCGGCAGCGAAGAGGCGTCGAGCTACGGCAACGCCGGCTGGCTGTCTTCGCATTCGGTGATTCCGCCGGTGGAGCCGGGCATGTGGAAGAAGGTGCCGGGCTACCTGATGGATCCGCTGGGGCCGTTGTCCATCCGCTGGCGCTACCTGCCGGCGCTGGCGCCCTGGCTGTTGCGCAACCTGGCCGGCGCGCGGCGCGAGCGCATCCGCCGCACCGCAGGCGCCCTGCGTACCTTGGTGGCCGATGCGCGGCTGCTGCACCAGGAGGTGGCGCAGCGCGCCGGCGTGGGCCACCTGATCGACACTTCGGGCGTGCTGCACGTCTACCGCTCGCGCCAGCATTTCGACAACGATGCCTTCGGCTGGGGCGTGCGGCGCGAGCTCGGCATCGAGTGGACCGAGTTCGAGGGCGAGGCCTTGCGCGCGCGCGAGCCGGACCTGGATCCGGCCTTCGGTTTCGCCGTGCATGTGGGCGAGGCCGGACATTGCCGCAATCCCGGCGCCTACATGAAAGCGCTCGACGCCTATGCGCGTGCGCGCGGTGCGCGGCGGGTGCATGGCCGCGCCCGCGGTTTTCGCATCGAGCAGGGACGCCTGAAGGCGGTGGTGCTGGAGACCGGCGAGATCGCCTGCGACGCCGCCGTGATCGCGGCCGGCGCGCGCGCCAAGCAACTGGCGCTGATGGCCGGCGACCGCGTGCAGCTGGAGAGCGAGCGCGGCTATCACGCATCCATCGCCGGCCAGCAGGAACGGGCGACGGCGCGCACGCCGATGATGGTGTCCGAGTTCAAGGTCATCGCCACGCAGATGGAAGGCGGCCTGCGCATCGCCGGCCAGGTCGAGTTCGCTTCTTTCGAGGCGGAGCCCGACTGGCGACGCGGCGAGATCATGCGCGACATCGCGCTCAAACTGTTCCCGGGATTGCCGCGCGACCTGCCGGCCGCGGACGTGAAGTTCTGGCTGGGCCGCCGCCCCAGCACGCCGGACGGCATGCCCTGCATCGGCTACGCGAACGCCAGCCGCGACATCGTCCACGCCTATGGCCACGGTCACATCGGCCTGGGCTGCTCGGCGCGCACCGGCCGCATCGCGGCGCAACTGCTGACCGGACAGGCGCCCGAAATCGACCTGGCGCCGTTCAGTCCGCAGCGCTTCTAAGCTTCCTCAACACGCGGTCAAAATTCGATATCGCGCGCCGCCCTGACGGTGGTGCGCACGCCATACGCGCCCAGGTTGGACAGCGTGGCGTTGTGGTGGGCCACGATCCGGTCCGCCGGCAGCACGTCGTTGTCGGTGGTGGTGTGGCCGTCGCCGGCCAGCGTCACCGGATAGCCCAGGGCCAGCGCGCGGCGCACCGTGGACTCCACGCAGAACTGGGTCTGCATGCCGCAGATCACCAGGTGCGAGATGTGGCGCATCTTCAGCATCGACTGCAGGTCCGTCTGGTGGAAGGCGTCCGAGCCGCGCTTGCGCAGCGGCACGTCCTGCCCGGTGACGTCCAGCCCGGCGGCGAGCTGCCAGCCGGCGCTGCCGTGGGCCAGTTCGCCGGCGTCTTCATGCTGCACCACGATCACCGGCGCCCGCGCGGCGCGTGCGCGTTGCGACAGCAGGTTGATGTTGGCGATGGTGGCGGCGGCGTCGGCAACGGCATCCTGGCCGGTGCACAGGGCGTGCTGTACGTCGATGATGAGCAGGGCGGTGGGCATGGCAGCTTGTTCGTCTTGTTGTCGGTCCGACCCCGATGGTAGCGGATACCGGCCCGCCTTGCCGCGATCTTTGGCGCCGGGCGCCGCGCACCCGGCCTGGCCTCATGCGGCGAGGTGCGCGCGCAACTGCCGTCCGTCGTAGTCGCGGCGGAAGGATCCGCGCCGCTGCAGCTCCGGCACCACGCCGTCGACGAAGTCGTCGAAGCCGTGCGGCAGGTGCGAGGGCGAGATCACGAAACCATCGGCGCCGCCCTGCGCCACGATGTGTTCCAGCCAGTCGGCGACGTCGGCCGCGGTGCCTGCCACCTGCGGCGTGAGCACGCCCTGCGCGTAGAGGCGGCCGGCGTCGGCCAGCGTCAGCTGCCGCTCGGCCGAGATTTCCTTCAACAGCTTGAACAGTCCCTGGATGCCGCTCACCTGCACGTCGCCGATGGGCGCGTCCAGCGCATAGGCGGAGAAATCGACGTTCATGTGGCTCGACAAGGTCGACAGGCCCACCAGCGGATCGGCCAGTGCATTGGCCTGTTCGCGCAGCTCTTCCGCATGCGCGCGCGACGCGCCGACGAAGGGCATCACCGCCGAGAGGATCTTGATGTCTTGCGGGCGGCGGCCGAATTTTTCGGCGCGGCCCTTGAGGTCGCCATAGAAGCGCTGCAGGCGCGGCAGGTCGGGCTGGATGTTGAATACCACCTCGGACCAGCGCGCGGCGAAATCCTGGCCGCGCTCGGACGAGCCGGCCTGGATGATCACCGGGCTGCCCTGCGGTGAGGAGGGAATGTTGAGCGGCCCGCGCACGCTGAAGTGCGCGCCATGATGATCGATCGCCTCGACCAGCGCGGCGTCGGCATAACGCCCGCCCGCACCCAGATGCAGCGCTTGCGGCGACCAGCTGCGCCACAGCTTGTGCGCGACCTCGAGGAACTCGTCGGCGCGGTCGTAGCGCACGTCGTGCGGCAGCGTCTCTTTCAGGCCGAAGTTGTCGGCCTCGCCCTGGTTGACCGAGGTCACCACGTTCCACGCCGCGCGCCCGCCGGAGAGATGGTCCAGCGTGGCGAATTCGCGCGCCAGGCTGTAGGGCTGCGAGTAGGTGGTCGAGCGCGTCGCGCCCAGTCCGATATGGCGCGTTACCGCCGCCAGGGCGCCGAGGATGGGCAGGGGATCCAGCCGCGTGGCGTCCTGGTCGCCCACGGCGATGCCGTGGCGGTGGCTCTCGCCGTAGCGGGTGGAGACCGCCAGCCGGTCGGCGAAGAACAGCAGGTCGAACTTGCCGCGCTCCAGCGTCTGTGCGATGTGGCGATAGTAGTCCAGCTCCAGGAAGCCGCCGCGGCGGCTCTCCGGATGGCGCCACAGGGCCTGGCTGTGGGCGGCGTTGCCGGCGATCAGGAAGGCGGCGAGATGCATGGCGCGCTTACACCAGCACGTCCGGATAGACCTTGTCCTGCACCCGCACCGCGCCCTTGATCAGGCCCAGCTTGAGGAAGGCGTCGGCGATCTGCTGCTGCTCGGCGACGATGCCGGCGTCGACCGCCACGGTCGTGTAGTTGCGGCGCTCGGTGGCCAGCTTCAGGACCTTGGCGTCCACGCCCAGCTGCGGCGCCAGCAGGTCGGCGGTTTCCTGCGGATGCGCCTGGGTCCAGTTGTTGGCCTTCTTCAGCTCGGCGAACAGCGTGCGCACGATGTCCTTGTTCTGGTCGACGAACTTCGGCACGGCCAGGTGGAAGGTGCGGTTGTTCGACAGCCCGGTGCCGTCGCGCAGGATGCGCGGGCGCGTGGAGATTTCCTGGCCGGCCAGGAAGGGATCCCACAGCGTGGCCGCGTCGACGTTGCCGGACTGGAAGGCGGCGCGCACGTCGGCCGCATTGGTCACGTAGACCGGCTCGATGTCGTTGTAGGAGAGGCCCGCCTCTTCCAGCGCCTTCAGCAGCAGGAACTGCACGTTCCAGCCGCGGCCGGTGGCGACCTTCTTGCCCTTGAGATCCTTCACGGTCCTGATCGGCGAATCCTGCGCCACGAAGATGGCGATGCCCTTGGGATACGGCTGCTCGGCGCCCAGGTAGACCGCGTTCACGCCGGAGGCGTTGGCAAATACCGAGGGCGTGTCGGCGGCGTGGCCGAAGTCGATGGCATCGGCGTTCAGGGCCTCGGTCAGCTGTGGGCCGGCTGCGAACTCGAACCACTTCACCGACCAGCCCTTGGGCTGCAGCGCCTGCTCCAGCTTGCCGGTGCCTTTCAGGATATTGAGCGTGTTGAATTTCTGATAACCGATGCGCAGCACCTTCTCCTGCGCCGCGGCCACCAGCGGCGCGCCGCCGGCCAGCGCGCCGGCCGCCAGGCCCTGCAGCAGCAGGCGTCGTTTCAGGCTGTGTTGTTCCCCGTCCATGTCGCTTCCCCTTTACCGATCCGTGGCTGAAAAGGCAACAGGGTAGGCAAGCGCCGCCGCAACGGGAACGAATAATTCCACAGATCCAAATGCGCTTATCGCAGGCCGGCCGCAAGGCCTTGCCCGGCGTGGTGTTGCCTGGGCGACACTGCGGCAATTTGTCCCATTCCGGCGCGTCGCGCGCTTGGGTAAAATGCCTGTTCTTCTTCAAGCCTCTCCGTCACCGTCATGACCGCACTGTTCGACAACGTCGAAAGCTTCCTGCGCCGCGCCTCCGGCCTGCACATCGTGCTGGCCCTGCTGCTGGTGTGCGGGCTGCTGTGCTGGGCGGTCTGGGTCTGGGCCACCGGCGAAGGCCGCGTGCCGTTCGGCATGCTGGACTTCTGCATCACCCCGACCGCGCCCAGGTGAATCGCATCCGCTGCACGGCATAAGCGAAGCGGCCTACAATGGCCGCTTCTTTTTTTGCCCGTATGCCGCGCATGAGTTCTTCCCCCGCCACCGTTTTCCGGCCGCGCCTGACGCTGCAAACGCTTGCGCGCGGCGATGGCCTGCTCGGCATGCGCGCGCATGGCCTGTTCGGCCCGCGCGGCGGCATGGTGACGGTGGCGCAGGTCGACTGGACCTACGGCGAAGGCGCCGCGCGCTGGAGCATGCCGGCGCCGCAGGGTTTCGGCGATGAAGACGGCCAATACACGCCGGCCCATGTCGCGCGCGACGAGGACGCCGAATCGGCGGCGCTGGAGCTGATCCGCGAACTGGGATTGCTGCCGCTGCGCGAGGACGCCTTGCAATGGCGCGCGCACAATCCGCTGCACGGCGCCGGCCCCTTGTGGACGCTGGTGCAGGAGGAGTTCTTCGGCGACTTCTGGGCCGACCAGGCGCCGCGGCTGCAGCAGCTGGGCTGGTCGCTGGTGGTCAAGCCGGGCTTCGCCCACGAGAGCGTGCCGGTCACCGCCTGGCGCTTCATCGTCAGCAGCGAGACCGGCGAGGTGCTGGGCAAGGAAGTCGCCGCGCCGCTGCAGCCGCGCGCGTTTTCCAGCGAAGTGTTCGACGGCCAGGATCCTTCCGGCCGCTGGCTGCTGTCGATCGGCATCGAGGTCGACGGCGAGGTGATGGACGTGGGGCCGATGGTGGCCGACCTGCTGCGGCGCGACCCGCGCTGGGCCGACGCGCAGCAGGTGGAGCGCATCGACCCGCATGCGGTGATTTCGCTGCGCGCGCCGGGCGGCCGCCGCATCGACGCCATGGCCGGCCCGCTGAAGGCGGTGGTGCTGGCGCTGCTGGACCTGCTGGCCGACCTCAAGCGCAAGGACGGCCCGCTGCGCCTGACGCCGTGGGATGCGCACCGCCTCGACGCCATCCACAGCGCCTTGCTGGAGCTGGACGGCGGCGCGCCCTGGCACATGAGCGGCGAGGCCGGCGTGCTGAAGCTGGCGCAGCGCCTGCGCGCGGCCGGCGCGGTGCGCGCCGTGGCGCCGCCGCCGGGACTGGGCATCCGCCTGCGCGCCTATCAGCTGCAGGGCCTGGCCTGGCTGCAATACCTGCGCGAGCAGGGCCTGGCGGGCATCCTCGCCGACGACATGGGGTTGGGCAAGACCGCCCAGGTGCTGGCGCACATCCTGGCCGAGAAGCAGGCCGGCCGGCTGGATCTGCCGGCGCTGGTGGTGGTGCCGACCTCGCTGCTGTTCAACTGGCGCGAAGAAGCGTGCCGCATCGCGCCCGAGCTGCGCGTGCTGACGCTGCATGGCGAGGGCCGCGCGCAGCGCTACGCCGAGCTCGGCGGCGCCGACCTGGTGCTGACCACCTATCCCTTGCTGTGGCGCGACCTCGACCAGCTGGCGCCGCAGCGCTTCCACCTGCTGGTGCTGGACGAGGCGCAGACCGTCAAGAACGCCACCTCGCGCGCCGCCACCGCCGCCCGCAAGCTGCGCGCGCGCCACCGCATCTGCATGACCGGCACGCCGCTGGAGAATCACCTGGGCGAGCTGTGGACGCAATTTCATTTCCTGATGCCGGGATTCCTCGGCGACGCGCGCAGCTTTTCGCGGCTGTGGCGCAAGCCCATCGAGGAGCAGGGCGAGACCGTGCGCGCGCGCCTGCTGGCCCAGCGCGTGCGCCCCTTCATCCTGCGCCGGCGCAAGGAGGACGTGCTGCAGGAACTACCGCCGCGCATCGAGATCGTCGAGCGCCTGCAACTGCAGGGTCGCCAGCGCGAACTCTACGAGAGCGTGCGCATCGCCGCCGACAAGCAGGTGCGGCGCGCGCTGCTGCGTCGCGGCCTGAGCGGCGCGCAGGTGACGGTGATGGACGCGCTGCTCAAGCTGCGCCAGGTCTGCTGCGACCCCTACCTGCTCAAGGGCGGGCGCATGCCCAAAGGCATCGAGCGCGCCAAGATCGAGCTGCTGCGCGACATGCTGCCGGCGCTGGTGGCCGAGGGCCGGCGCGTGCTGGTGTTCTCGCAGTTCACCGCGATGCTGGCGTTGGTCGAGGCCGAGCTGCGCACGCTCGATCTGCCCTACCTGCTGTTGACCGGCGACACCGAGCCTGCGGCGCGCGGCGAAGTGATCGCGCGCTTCCAGGCGCATGAGGCGCCGCTGTTCCTGGTCAGCCTCAAGGCCGGCGGCGTCGGGCTGAACCTCACCGCGGCCGACACCGTGGTGCTGGTCGACCCCTGGTGGAATCCCGCCGTCGAAGAACAGGCCATCGCCCGCGCGCACCGCCTGGGCCAGACGCGCCAGGTGTTCGTCTACAAGCTGGTGGTGGAGGGCAGCATCGAGGAGCGCCTGCTGGAACTGCAGGCGCGCAAGTCGGCGCTGGCCGAAGGCATGCTGGGCCGCGACGACGCGCAGGCTGTCAAGTTCGGCGAGGAAGAACTGCAGGCCCTGCTGGCGCCGTTGGGCGCGGGGATCGCGGAAAAGATCGTGGGCTGAGCGGGCACGGCCGCGCGGTTCGCCGGCCATTGCCACCGCGTCGCTGATTTCCCTTCCAGAAAAAAACAGGCGGCGATAATCGCCGCCTGTCTTCTCGTCGATCTCAGGCTCCCAGAGCGGAAGACCGGATCACATCATCCCGCTCAGAAGCGATGACGCAGGCCCAGGCGCAGCACGTTCTGGGTCGAGTCGTCGCTGGGCGAGGCCGAGTAGGCCGCGTTGACCACGCCCGGGTTGACCACATCCTTGGCGCGCAGGTTGCTGTACATGGCGTACACGTCGGTGCGCTTGGAGAGGTAGTAGTCCACGCCGACGTTGAGCTGCGTGGTCGAGCCGGTGGTGGCGCCGGTGGTGGCGCGCTTGATGTCGGCGCGATCGTAGATCACCGCGCCCACCAAGTGCAGGTTGGGCGTGACCAGGTAGTCGGCGCCGAGGTCGAAGACATTGGCCTTGGTGGCGTTGGTGATGTTGGTCAGGCCGGTGGCGGCGACGGCGGCCGCGCGGGGCTGCTTGATCTGCGACCACATGCCGTACAGCTTGACCGGGCCGGCCTGGTAGCTGGCGCCGATGCTGAAGGTCTTCAGGCTGGTGTCGCCGGCCTGGCCGGTGGTCGACGCGGCCGACAGCTTGTTCTGGTAGTAGCCGGCGCCGATGCCGAAGGGGCCGTTGGCGTAGTTGCCGGCGACGCCGAAGGACTGGCCGGCCGAGTTGTTGCCGGCGATTTCGCCGAAGCCGTAGAACAGGCTGCCGGTGAAGCCGGACAGGTTGTTGCTGTCGTAGCGGATCGAGTTGTCGGTGCGCGCGCCGCCGGCGGTGCGGTCCAGGTTGCCGAAGTGCGCGCCCTTGATGGCGTTGCTGCCGACGGTGGAGACCGAGCCGTACTTGGTGCCGAGGTCTTCCAGGTAGTCGGTCTGGCGACCGAGGGTCACGGTGCCGAAGCCGCCGGACAGGCCGACCACGGATTTGCGATCGAACAGGGTGTTGGCGGTGGACATGCCGCCGGTGTCCGCGGCGAAACCGTTTTCGAGGTTGAAGATGGCGGACAGGCCGCCGCCCAGGTCTTCACTGCCCTTGAAGCCGATGCGCGAGGCGGCCTGGTCGCCGGAGTCGACGCTGAAGCGGCTGCCGTTGGCGGCGCCGACCTTGCTGTTGTAGGTGACTCCGGCGTCGATCAGGCCGTAGACGGTGACGCTGCTCTGGGCGTAGACGTTGGCGCAGGCCAGTGCGAGTGTGGAGATGGCCAGTGCTGATTTCTTCATGGTGTTCTCATTGGTTGTTTGAATGAATGGTCTCGTACGTCCTGCGGCGCATGCGATGTGCGGGCCTTGCGCGTTGCCGGGATTGTGTCTCGCCAACGGGGCAGTCATGCGCCGCGATTTGTTGTTGTGGTGGTTGCGGGACGTGCGGCGGATTATAGGAAGAGCTGCGGCGGCGGCGTATTGTGGTTGTCCACAGCAATGCAAGTTTGCAACAGCCTGCTTGACGGTGTGGCGTCTTGTTGCCCGGTAACGGCATTGCAATGGCGGCGGCCGCAGGTTCGACAGCGCGGGTTTGGGCGCGGCAGGTCGGTGGCTGGTCGTGCGGGCGGGGCGGGGTCCGGGTTTCAGGCGCCGCGCGCGGGCGGTCCGGAAAGGCGTGTTGCCAAGGACAGGCGGAGGAGGGGACGGGCGAAGCTGAAGCAGGACGCCGGACGAGGCTATCCGGAAGCGCCGTCCTTGACCTTGATCTTCTGGGCGTTCTGTTCGCGCTCCAGCTGCAGGATGAATTTCTGGATGGAGGCCAGCACGGCGCGCGGCGTCTCGACGAATTCGCAGCCGAAGTGATGGATGGTCTGCAGGCCGGGCTGTTCTTCCTTCTTGATCGAGCGCACCTTCAGCCTGACCGGGACGGTCACCGCCACGCCCAGCTCCAGGTGGCAGTCGTCATAGACGGCGTTGAGCTGCAGCGGGATCGACGCGCTGCGGTCGCTGATGCCCACGCCGCCGGCGCTGATGTTGGCGATGGCGGCCCAGACCAGGTTGAACTGGCCTTCGGCGTTGGTGAAGCGGATCTTGCAGCGCAGCGAGGAGCTGGCCGGCACCGGGATGCGGAAGAACTCGCGCCGCTGGATGCGCACCAGCTGCTCGGGGATGTCCACCTTCAGCGCCAGGAACTGCTCGTCGACCTTGGTGTGGTGAACCTGCTTGGCGGAAAACTTGATCAGCGCGTTGCGCGGGTTGGCGGCGAAGACGACGTCGCTGCTTTCCACGATGGCCTTGTTCAGGTCGGCATTGGGCGCGGCCTTGACGAACATCACGTCCTCTTCCATGCGCAGGATCGAGGTGGCGATGCTGTCCTGCATGTCCTTGATGAGGATGGAGAGTTCGAGGTTCTCCTTCATCATCGTGCTCAGCAGGGCGATGATTTCCCGCTTGGAGGAAACCTGGTATCTGGCGTCTTCCAGATCGGGCTCGGTATTGTTCATTTGCTAGACCCCTTATTTCTGTTGAACAAAGAATCAGGTCGTTTGGCGGCCGGGCACTGCGGGAAAGGAAAAGGGCGGGTGAAGCGAGGCCATAAGAATAGCACTCGAATTTCCATGCGGCAATCACGGAATGGGCTTTTTCCGCCTGCGCAGCGGGTTTCGGGCGGGTAAGCTCATCCGTGGCGCATTATTTGGAGCGCGCACGGGAGGGGGCCGACGCGGCGTCGTCCGGCCCCACATAAAAAAACCGGCCTTGAGGCCGGTTTCCTGATCTGCGGTGTCGCGCCTTCAGCCAGCGTTCTTGGCTTCCAGGGCGGCCTGCTCCAGATCGAGCAGCGATTCGATGGCGGCGATCAGCAGGCCGATGCGGTGGCGACGGTAGATCAGTCTTTTCTTCAGGCGGTTGTTCATGTTTCTCCAATACCGGCACCATGCCGGCTCTTGCACTGTAAAAGCCGCGTCGTGCGCGGCCATGTTCATTCCTGCGGGGCAGAGCTTGCGTGCGTCCTGATGCGTGGCGTCGCCGCGCGCGGATGGGCTTGTCAATCATGCATCGCTGCATCGCACCCCGCGGCGTGAACGTCCCGGATCAGGCTCGTACGGCCGCCATTATAGCTGGGCGGCGGGGGGAGGATCGACTGGCGCGCGCCGCGCGGCCTTCAGAGGTAACGGATCACGATCCTGTCCACCGTGCCGACCAGTTCATCGATGGAACAGGGTTTGGTCAGCAGCGCCGCGAACTGCGGCAGCATGTCGGCCTTGTTGACGAGGGGCGTCGCGGTCAGGGCGATGAGCGGGATGTGGGCGAGATGGTCGGTGTCCCTGATGGCCGCGGCCATGTGCAGTCCATCCATCACCGGCATGCGCAAATCGGTCACGATGATGTCCACCGGATGCAGGCCGAGCTTGTGGAGCGCATCCTTGCCGTTGCTGGCCTCGACGATCTGATAGCCGCTGGAAGAAAGAGCGTAGGCGAAGATCTCCCTGGCGTCGGCGTTGTCCTCCACTACCAGAACGGTAATGGCTTCCCGCAGATATTTTTCCATTACATCCAATCATTGCGTGTTCCGAAGGAGCACTGCCGGATTGGACAAGCCTGCGCGGCAAAGATTCGCAAATATGTCGCCGATGAGCGACGCCCCCCTGAAAAGGCCCCGAATAGGTGAATGTCGCGCCGGGGTGTATAGTGAACCGCGATCTTCCCAGTCCTTGGAAGCCTTTGGCTCGTCCTGCCTTCATTGCCGCGCCGGCAATGCCTGTCTGATTCCTGTCATTTCCTTTCTTCGATTTCGAGATGCGGAGGTTCTCCCCGGGCCGCAATGCCCGGGAAAGCGGCTCCATACGCATTCCCTATCATCATTCAAATCGGAGGAGCCATGCCCACGCTAAGAGGATCGTACCGGCGCCTGGAGGCGCCCAGCGACATTTTCTATCTTGAGATTTCCTATCAGATCGGCCCTTCCATCCGCTGGGCCGCCACGATAAGCGGCGGCAGCCGCGAGGTCGAGGCGATGAGCGGCGAGCTGGAGCTGCGGCCCAAATCGGACATCTTCATCCGCGACGCGATCATCTCGACGGTGAGGTCGCGGGTCAAGTCGGCGCTGGACGCGATGACGGCAGCGCCATGATTTTCACTCGCCGGAGCGTGAAGGCTACTGTTCGCAGGAGAACATCTTTCCGGTCAGGCGTGTTCCCACGTGCAGAATCAATTGAAACATACCCCGCCGCCGGGGACACCTCATTGGGCAGCGAGCACACTGTGTGAAGGTACTGCTGCACCGGAGGCAAGCGCATCTCCCGGCAAGCCGATCAGGATGTCTTCGTAGAACGCGCCCACCGGATAGACCGGGTGGCGCAGCTGGATCTCCAGCACCCACACCGCATCGGCGGGGACGATGTCCATCTCGGCCAGCTTGGCCGGGCCGAACAGCGCATGCGGGAAATCCGAGACGCGGTGGCCGGCCAGGTTGCGCTCCAGCATCCAGCCGCCGCGCAGCGCTTCGGCCTGCGCGTGGTCGTACAACGCGCGGCCGGTCAGGCCGGTTTTCCACGCCTCCTTGGCGGCGCTGAAGACATCGCGCGCGGCCTGGGCACAAGCCAGGTGCATGCGCTCGAGGCCGAAGACGAAGGTGTCGCCGAAGTCTCCCTCGTAGCCATCCCACACCGGGCCGATATCGACCACCACGATGTCGCTGGCCTGCAGCGTGCGGCTGCTTTGCACGCCCTGGCGCGGCGTGCGCACCGTGTCGTCGCCGAAGCGGATGTAGGTCGGATGCCAGGTGTGCGAGGCGCCCATCTCGCGCAGGTGGAGCTCAGCCATCTCCAGCGCCTGCGCGGTGGACATGCCGATGCGCAGCTTGCCGGCGATCTGCGCCACCGCGCGTATCGACTTCTCGCGCGCGGCCAGCATGCCGTCCAGCGAATAGCGCGGTCCGACCCGCTCGAACACCGGGTCGAAACTGGCCCGCGCCAGCGGCGCCGAACTTGCACCGGAGGGAACGAAGGCCTCGGCGATGAAGTCGTGCCGCGCCACGCCCCATTGCGCGCAGCATGCGCGCACCGCATCGAGCATGGCCGGATTGCCGCAGGCATAGACGCGGGCGCCGCGCCAGTCGTGCGCCTGTTCGTCCGCCGCCTGCTGCACCAGGCCGACGGCGGCCGTCACGCCGCGCCAGCGGAAGCGCTTGTCGGCGGCGGCAAGCGCATCGAGGAAGGTGCTGTCGTAGAAATCGCCGGCGTCCTTGCCGCCCCAGTACAGCGACAAGCGGGTGTCCCGCTGCGCCAGCGCGGCCAGGAGGATGGGCTTGATGCCGGCATAGCCGGTGCCGGTGGCGAAGAACACCAGCTCCGCGTGGTCGCCGTCCTGCCAGGTGCAGGCGCCGAACCCGCCTTCGAGGCTGAGCCTGTCGCCGGGCCGCAGGGCGTCCAGCGTCTGCTGCGAGAATTTTCCTCCCGCCACGCGGCGGATGTGGAATTCAAGCCGGCCATCGTCGGCCGCCGGCAAGTTGGCGACCGAGAAGCAGCGGCTGCTGCCGTCGTCCAGGTAGAACTTCATGTACTGGCCCGCGCGCACCTCGGGCGTAGCCGGCGCCTGCGGCTGCAGGACCAGGCGCACGATGTCGGCGGCCAGCGGTGTTTTTTCCAGCACGGCGGCTTCGAAGCGCAAGGCCGGCGCGTCGAACGACCAGTCGGGGATCTCGATGCGCATGTCGCTGCAGGCGCGGCTGCGGCACAGCAGCATCTCGTCGTCGGCCAGGCCGTAGGGCTTGCCCAGGCCGCCGTAGGTTTCGGCCTCGTGCCGGCCCTCCAGCACGCGCACCTTGCAGCAGCCGCATTCGCCGCGGCGGCAGGAGAACGGCACGGCCACGCCATGCGCCAGCGCCGCATCCAGCAGCAGCTCGCCGCCGGCGTCGAAACGCCGGCCGGCATCCTCCAGTTCGATGACGTATTTCTGTTGCATCCTGCTCTCCTGTTGCACGCAAAACCTTCCGGTCGATGCAGGATTGTGGCGTTAGAATAGGACCGTATAAACCTCCAGTTTTGATAAGTTCACATGGTCCAGATGAGAAACTGGCGCATCCTGCTCGAGCTCGACGGCGCATCGGGCAACGCCTCCTATCGCGACATCCTGGCCGGGCTGGCGCGCGCCATCAAGGACGGCCGGCTGCAGCCGGGAGCGCCCCTGCCCGGCACGCGCGAGATGGCCGGCATGCTGGGTGTGAACCGCAAGACCGTCATCGTGGCCTATGAAGAGGCCGTCATCAAAGGCTGGCTGGTCAGCGAGCAGCGCCGCGGCACCTTCGTCAGCGCCGCCTTCGACGCCGGCGCGGCCGCTGCCACGCGCACGCAGTCCGCCGGCGCGCAGCCGGGGTCGCGCGCTTTCGCGCCGGCGTTCCTGCCGGCCTCGCTGCCGTCCTATTTCGACCATCTTGCGCAGCCCGCCGACGGCCGTCCCCGCGGCGACGGCATGATGTACTTCGACAACGGCTCGCCCGATCATCGCCTGCTGCCGCAAGCGGTCCTGCACCGCCACTATCGCAACGCGATGCGCGACAGCCTGCGCTCGGGGCGCGTTCGCTACGGCAATCCGGAGGCGGCGCGGCAGCTGCGCACGGCGCTGGCCGAGATGCTCGGCGCCACGCGCGCGCTGGCGGTGTCGCCGTCCTGCATCTGCCTGACGCAAGGCACGCAGATGGCGCTGCACCTGGTGGCCAGCGCCCTGATACGGCCGGGCGACGTGGTGCTGGTGGAGCGGCTCAGCTATCCGCCGGCCTGGGCCATCTTCCGCGCGCTGGGCGCGCGCATCGAGGTGGTCGATATCGACGCCGACGGTTGCCGGGTCAGTCAGGTCGAAGAGATCTGCCGGCGCCGGCCCGTGCGCTGCATCTACCTGACGCCGCACCACCAGTTTCCCAGCACCGTCAGCCTGCGCGCCGACCGGCGCGAGAAACTGCTGGCGCTGGCCGCGCAGCATGCGTTCTCCATCATCGAGGAGGACTACGACCACGAATACCATTTCAGCGGCCGTCCCTATCCGCCGCTGGCCAGCGACGCGCGCCAGCGCAACGTGATCTACGTCGGCTCGCTGTCCAAGCTGTTGGGGCCGAGCTTTCGCTGCGGCTTCATCGTGGCGCCGGAGAACCTGATCCAGGCGCTGGAGCAGCACCAGTTCCTGCTGTCGACCCACGGCGACGTCGTCATGCAGAAGATGATGGCCGACCTGATCGGCAACGGCGAGCTGCGCCGGCACGTGCGGCGCAGCAGCAAGCATTACCGCGCGCGCCAGGAGGTGCTGCTCGACTGCCTGCACGCCGGTTTCGGCGAGCACATCGCCACGCGCGCCCCGCAAGGCGGGCTGGCGCTGTGGGTGACGTTCGACCCGCAGACCGATGTCGACGCCATGGCGCGGCATGCCTTGCAGGAGGGTTTGTTCGTGCGCAGCGGCAGCCAGTTCTCTCCGGTCAGCGAGCCGGTGAACGGCCTGCGCCTCGGGTTTGCGTCGATGGCGCCGGACGAACTGGTGCGCGCCGTCGCGCGGCTGCAACGGGCCTGGAAGAGCAGCCTGAGATAATGTGCTGCAACGGGCTTGCATGAGTCTTGCTTGCCAACATTGACAGATCAAACATGGGGCCGCGCAGCGGCCGGAAAACGATGAGCAACGTCCTCAGTTACCTTGTAGCCGCCCGCCGATGCGAGGTCGACGAGCTGGAACGGCTGGCGCGCACCTGCAAGCTGGTGCTGACGGTGGGCAAGCTGGTGCACTGCCTGCAGCAGGAGCGCGGGATCTCCAATATCTACCTGGCGTCGCACGGCGAGCGCTACGCCGCGCTGTGGCCGGAACGCGTGGCCGCCAGCGACGCCGCCCGCCTCGAGTTCGAGGAGTGGCTGCAGTCCAACGAGCATGCCGATGCCCTGAGCAACGGCGCCCGCCTCTACACCCGCATCGCCTTCGCCTTGCATGCGCTGGACGGGCTGCCGCAGATGCGGGTCGACATCTCCGCCCTGGCGTGTTCGCCGGCGGCGAACTCCGACCGCTTCAAGACCCTGGTCGGCTCGCTGCTGGCCCTGGTGTTCGAGGCCGCCGACGTGGCGGTCGATCCGGAAATCTCGCGCCTGCTGATCGCACTGTTCCACCTGATGCAGGGCAAGGAGTTCGCCGGGCGCGAGCGGGCCGCCGGCGCCGCCGCCTTTGCCGCCGGACGGATCACGCAGGAGCAGGCGCAGACCATCGAATACCACATCGACATGCAGGAGCAGGCGTTCCGGCGTTTCGAATCCTTCGCCGAATCCTTCCGCGCGGAGTGGACCGCCATGCAGGCCAGCCTGCCGCTGGCCGAGCTCGAGCGCATGCGCCGCAAGCTGCTGACCGCGCACGAACGCGCGCTCGACGACAGCCTGGCCGACGCCTGGTACGGCTGCTGCTCGACCCGCATGGACGGCCTGCACCAGGTGGAGATCCACCTGGCCGACTACGTGCAGGCGCAATGCCGCCAGAAGATCGGCGAACTGCAGCGCGAGCTGGGCGACCACGAGCAGTTGTTCGCGCATGGCGCCGGCATCGATTCGCTGGCGCCGCTGGCCGCATTCTCGTCCAGTCTCGGTCCCGGCGAGATGGCGTCGGGGCCGCTGGACGGCAGCGTCGGCCCGCATCTCACGCAAGCCATCGTCGACATCCTGCGCAACCAGTCCGAGCGACTGCAGAACCTGACGCAGGAACTGGCGACGGTGCGCGAGAGCCTGGAAGAGAGAAAGCTGATCGAGCGCGCCAAGGGCATCCTGATGATCCGCCAGGGCCTCAACGAAGAAAGCGCCTACCGGCTGCTGCGCCAGCATGCGATGAACCAGAACCGGCGCATCGCGGAAGTGGCCCAAACCATCCTGTCGCTGACGGAGATTCTTCCCGACGCCAGGTAAGGGAAGCGCGAGGCTGGGCATAACCTGTCGCTCAGTCTGGCGTGGACTTTAGTCCAGCCCCGCGGCCTGCGCCAGCAGCCACTCCCTGAACACCCGCACATGGGGCTCTTCATAACGGCTGGCGGGCGTGAGCAGATAGTACTGGCCGGCGCTGGGCGTGGCGCCGTCGAACAGCCGGCGCAGCCGTTGCTGCGGGTCGAAGCTGTCGGCCAGTACCTTGGGCGCCAGCGCGATGCCATCGCCGTTCATGGCCGCCTGCAGCGAGACCGCGTACTGGCTGCATTCCAGCGTCTGCTGCGCGGGCGCCAGCTTGGCGCCGTGCGCGCCCAGCCAGTCTTGCCACGCGTCGGGACGTATCGAAGTGTGGATCAGGCAATGGCGGGCAAGATCGGCCACCTTGTCGACCGGCTGCCGGCGCAGCAGGCGCGGATGGCACAACGCCACCAGCGCATCGGGGAAGAGCGCGTCCGCGCGCAGACCATGCCAATCCACCGCCATCCGGCGGGTCATCGGCAGCCCCCTGGCGCGTGCGCCGGGCAGGACGCCGACCTGGATCGCCATGTCCACCTGTGAACGGCGGAAGTCGGCGGCCCCGGTGGCGACCACGATGCGCACATCGACATGCCGATGCGCGCGCCAGAACGCATCCAGCCTGGGCATGAGCCACAGGGCGGCCACCCCGGGCAGCACGGCGATCGTCAGGGCGGCGGATTTCCTGCGTTTTCCCAGGCGGCTTCCCGCGCCGGCGATCTTCTCGAAAGCCTGCCGGATTTCCTCGTAATACGCCGCACCTTGCGCGGTGAGCTCGATGCGACGGGTCAGGCGCTTGAACAGTTTGTGCTGAAGAAATTCCTCCAGGATGCGCACCTGCCGGCTGACGGCGCTCTGGGTGACGTGCAGTTCATCGGCGGCCGCGGTGAAGGAGAGCAGGCGCGCGGTCGCCTCGAAGGCGCGCAGGGCGGTCAGGGGCGGGAGCTTGTGCATGGTCGGCAGTGTCCTGGGGGATGTGTGGTGACGCATGACTTTAAGGTATGCGTCGGCATATTCTAATCATTTGCCGGCAATGCATGCCGCTGTCTAAGATAGCGCCATCCACATTTGGGAGTTCCCCATGAAGATAGTCGCCATCGCCGGCCTGGGCGCCATCGGTCACGCCGTTGCCAGAGGCATCGACCGGGGCATGGACGGCATACGCTTGGGCGCGGTGTCGGCGCGCGACCAGGATGCCGCCCGCGCCAGGCTGGATACGCTGCTTCACCGGCCGCCACTGGTGCCGTTGCCGCGTATCGCCGCGCATGCCGACATCGTCGTCGAATGCGGCGGCGCCGGCGTGCTGGCCGAGATCGCCGCGCCGGTGCTGGATGCGGGAAAGCATCTGGTGGTGCTGAGCTGCGGGGCGCTGCTGAGCTCACCTGAACTGGGCCTGCTGGCAAGCCGCCATCGCGGGCGTATCCACGTTCCCAGTGGCGCCATCGGCGGGCTGGACGCGGTGGCGGCGATGGCCGAAGGCGAGATCCGCAGCGCCAGGCTGATCTCGCGCAAGCCTCCCATCGCGTTGCGGGCCATACCCTGGCTGGAGCAACGCGGCATCGATCTGCGTGAGGTGCGCGAGCCGACCCTGGTGTTTCGCGGTTATGCAGCGCAGGCGGCCAGGCATTTCCCGGCCAACCTGAATGTCGCCGCCGCGCTGTCGCTGGCCGGCATCGGCGCACAGCGCACCGAGGTCGAACTGTGGGCCGATCCGCACGCGCGCGGCAACTGCCACGCCATCGAGGTGGAGTCGGACAGCGGCGCGATGCGCTTTTCCATCGAGGCGACGGCTTCCGGCAATCCCGCGACGTCGTCGCTGGCGGCGCAGTCCGTGCTTGCCCTGCTGCGCCGCCTGGGGCTGCCGGGAGCGTGAGGCGCCTAGCGCGATTCCAGCTCGGCGACCTCTTCCAGCCCCTTGCCCTCGGCGTCCACCGCAAACCGCAAGGCGCACACTCCCGCCAGCATCGCCAGCGCGGCCCCGAGCGCGTAGCCGGCGGCCACCGCGTGGCGGTCGCCGCTGGCGATGAGCCAGCCGAACAGCACCGGTGCGATGAAGCCGCCGGTGCCGGTGCCCACCGCGTAGAAGATGGAGATGGCCATCGCGCGCATCTGCAGCGGGAACACCTCGCTGGCCGTGAGATAGGCCGAGCTGGCCGCCGCCGATGCGACGAAGAAGGTGGCGCTCCAGCACAGCGCCAGCGTCAGCGCGCTGAGCAGGCCGGCGTTGAAGGCCCAGGCGGTGGCGGCCAGGCCGACGCCGGAGAGAAGGTAGGTGGCGGCGATCATGCGGCGCCGGCCGACGCTGTCGAACAGGTGGCCCAGCAGGATCGGGCCCAGCACGTTGCCCAGCGCGAAGGGGAAGATGTAGAGCGCCACGCGGTTGTCCGGCACCTGGAAGAAGCGCGTGAGCACCAGCGAGTAGGTGAAGAAGATGGCGTTGTAGACGAAGGCCTGGGCCACCATCATCAGCGTCACCATCAGGCTGCGCGCGCGGTAGTGATGCAGCAGCACCGTCGCCATTTCACGGTAGCCCAGCATGCCGCTGCCGGCGCGGCGGGCGTCGTCGCGGGCCGCGGGCGGCGGCAGCGGACCGCGTTCGGCGGCGACCTCGGCTTCGATCGCCGCCACCACCCGATACGCGCGTTCGTGATGGCCATGCATGAGCAGCCAGCGCGGGCTTTCCGGAACATGCCGGCGCACCAGGATGATGGCCACCGCCAGCACCGCGCCCAGCAGGAAGCAGACGCGCCAGCCGACCGCCGGCCCCAGCACGCGCTCGTCGAGGATCACCAGCGAGAGGCCGGCGCCCAGCGCCGCGCCGATCCAGAAGCTGGCGTTGATGATGAGGTTCACGCGGCCGCGCACGCGCGCCGGGATCAGCTCGTCGATGGCCGAATTGATGGCGGCGTACTCGCCGCCTATGCCCAGGCCGGTGACGAAGCGGCATAGCGCCAGGAACAGGAAGTCGGTGGAAAACGCGGTGGCCAGCGTGGCGGCCATGTACACCGCCAGCGTGATCATGAACAGCCGCTTGCGGCCCAGCCTGTCGGTCAGGCGGCCGAACAGCAGCGCGCCCAGCACCGCGCCGGCGATATAGAGCGAACCGGTCCAGCCGACCTGGGCGGCATCCAGGTGCAGCGTGTCGGGGCGTTCCAGCACGCCGCCGATGGAGCCGACCAGCGTCACCTCCAGGCCGTCCAGCACCCAGGCCACGCCCAGCGCGACGACCACGCGCCAGTGCCAGCGCGACCATGGCAGGCGGTCGAGGCGGGATGGGATGTCGCTGGCTGCTTGCATCGGGTCTCCTTGGTCGAGCTACCCAGTCCAGACCCGCGGCAGGCGCGCGCGGTTCCCGCGTTGCCGGACGGCATGTTGTGCAAATGCTCACTCAGTCATTTCCCGATGCCATCATCCGGGGCCGGGCGATACCATGCGCCCATTGAATTTTTGAGGTGCGGGAGCCGGCGCGAAATGGAGTGGATGCAAACAGTCATGCAGTATTCGATCTACGTGGTGCTGGGCCTGTGTCTGGCATGCCTGGTCGTGGCGGTGACGGTGTTTTTCATGCTCGAACGGCGCTGGCAGGAGCGGGTGGAGCGCGAGGCCGAGGAAGTGCTGGCGCGTGCGCGCTACAGGGAGCCGGTGCGCGCCGATACGGTTTCCCAGCCGCAATGGGAAGAACTGAGAAGCCGCCTGGAAGAGATGCAGATCATGGCCGACGAGAGCGGCCGCCCCAGTCCCTACAAGAACGTCGCCTGACGATTCACCGCGGGCCGTGCGGCCTGCATTCCTACACACGGCCGAGGTGTTGTCCGCTGTTGCCGTCGCCTCACGGCAGCGATACTCGCTCCATCATCGGCGCATTGCCTCCGGGCCCGGCGCCGCCACGACATCGGAGACAGCATCGCCCGCCATGAAGACTTCAGACCTCTTCCATCGTTTTTCCATCGCCTGCGCCCAGGCAGTCGGCGCCTCGTGGACCTTCGTGGCTGCGCTGTCGGTGATCGTGGTGTGGGCCGTCACCGGTCCGATGTTCGGCTACTCCGACACCTGGCAATTGCTCATCAATACCGGCACCACCATCATCACCTTCCTGATGGTGTTCCTGATCCAGAACGCCCAGAACCGCGACGCCGAGGCGACCCAGCTCAAGCTCGACGAGCTGATCCGCGCCATGAAGGGAACCCGCAAGGACATGCTGGATGTGGAGGACCTCTCCGACGAGGAACTGTCGCGCCTCAAACAGGAATTCGCCCGCATGGGCGAGCATCCGGACGACCCGGTGCGCCAGCGGCTGCGCAAGACCCTGGGGCGCGGCCGCCGCGACGGCGGCCATGAGCGCCACGGCGGCAAGGGCGGGCAGCAGGGCGGCAAGGTCGACGACGCCCAGCCGCAGCAACGCACGCCGGCCGCGCAGCCGCGCCGCAAGGAAATCCAGTTCGAGGAATATTCACGCCCGCTGCGCGCCAGCCAGCGGCAATGGACCTGAGGACCTGAACGACCGGCGGCATCCCGTCGCCGGACACTCAAGGAGGCCATCATGAAACACCAGACGCAAATCCATTCAGACGCCGCGCTCGACGACCATCCCGACGACCGCCATGCGCCCGAACCCGGCATCCGGGACGACAAGCTGGGCGACTCCCGCGGCAAGGGCCGCACCGGCCTGCGGCCGGGCGGCTTGACCGACGCCGAGCAGATGCTGGAGCAGGAAAACCTGAAGCGCACCCGCGACTGACGCGATTGCGCCCCACGCGGGCTTAGTTCGGCTTCGCGCCCTGCTTGCCGATGAAGCCCAGGATCAGCAGCGTGCCCAGCAGCTCGACCAGCGCGATGCCGGTCAGGCCCTGGGTGTAGCGACCGGTATTGGTCTTCAGGTAACCCAGCAGCTGCGGCGAGAAGTAGCCCGACAGGTTGGCCACCGAATTGATCACCGCCAGGCCGATGGCGATGGCGCTGCCGGACAGGTATTGTCCCGGCAGCTGCCAGAAGATCGGTATGGCGCCCATGGTTCCGGCCGACGACAGCGCCAGCGAGGCGATCACGCCCGCCGCGTTCTTCTCCCCGACGAAATACGCTGCCAGCAGCAGGCCGACCGCGCCGATGGCCGCGGCCACGGCGGTGTGCATGCGCGCCTCCTGGCGCCGGTCGGAAAGCCAGCCGTTCAACACCATCCCGCCCCAGCCGCAGGCATAGATGCCGCCCATGATCCAGCCCAGGGTCTTGATGTCGGTGAAGCCTACTTCCTTGACCAGGCTGGGACCGTAATAGACCAGCGTGGCGTTGCCGGCGATGATGCAGAAGAACACCGCGATCAGCACCCAGATCCGGCCGCTCCTGAGCGAGGCGAAGAAGCTGTGCTCGCGCGGGCCCAGCTTGCGGTCTTCGTCGGCCATCTCGGCGGCGATGTGCTGCTTCTCGCGCTCGCTCAGCCACTTGGCCTTGGCGGGCAGGTCGGTCAGGATGAAGAAGGCCGCGATGCCCATCAGCACCGAGGGAATGCCCTCGACGATGAACAGCCATTGCCAGCCCTTCATGCCGAAGGCGCCCTGCGAGAGCTCCATGATGTAGGCCGCCAGCGGGCTGCCCACCACCAGCGAGATCGCCGAGGCCGAGACGAACACGCCCAGCGCCTTGCCGCGCCGGTGCGCCGGCAGCCAGTAGGTGAGGTAGAGGATCACGCCCGGCTGCAGCCCGGCCTCGAAGGCGCCCATCAGGAAGCGCAGGAAGTAGAACTGCCCCGGCGTCTGCACCCAGGCCATGGCCACGCAGATGATGCCCCAGCCGATGGTGATGCGCGTGATGGTTTTACGCGCGCCTATCTTTTGCAGCAGCATGTTGCTGGGCACTTCGAACAGGAAGTAGCCGATGAAGAAGATGCCCGCGCCGGCGCCGTAGATGGCGTCCGACCATTGCAGGTCGCTCATCATGGTCAGCTTGGCGAAGCCGACGTTGACCCGGTCGATCCAAGCCAGGAACCAGATCAGCGTGACGCAGGGCACGATACGCCAGACTACCCGGCGGAAGGTGGCGTCGTGTTCGTCCAGGACGGCGGAGGCGGGCAGCGGCGATGCGGTGTCGGCGGCGGACATGGGCTCTCTCCCTTGTAGTGGTGGTGGCCGCGCGGCAATATCCCGGCCGGGATTTGAGCTGGCGCGGCGCCTTTTTCCGAAGCATTTTCCATGCCATTTTCGGCCGCCGGGCTGACATTTCCATGGCGGGAGGGAGTTGTCCGCAGCGTCGCCCGGATCTTGCGCGACTGCCGCGCGGGCTGCGTTATTTCGGTTTCTGATAACTAGAAATAAGCCGGAAAACAGTCTGCCAACGGAAGTCTCCCGGTGCAACAATGGCCAACTCCGCCGACGAGCTTGGTGGGCGCGGGTTTGCGGGAAATATCCATATTATTTCCCGATAGCTTTATTTCTATCGTCGCGATAGCCCCGGGCGATTGTTCCAGTTTCCAGAACACTCAATTCTCGTTTCACGTGTTTTTCTCCAGAGGGCGGGTCCCTACACTGCAGTCATCGATGAACGACATCGCAACGCAAGAAACGATGCGGTTCTGAGAGAGAGGCACATGTCATCTCACACAACCGAAACATGTACCCGAATTCAACCGTGAACACTGACTGAACACCCAAAGGAGAAAATCATGTCTGCAAAGTATATCGTCGCCGCCGCCCTGGCCCTGTCCGCTTCTTCCCTGGCATTTGCCGAAGCACCGTATCCGGTCGAGAAGCCTTTCGTTTCGCACACCTCCCGCGCCGCCGTCAAGGCTGAACTGGCCAAGGCCCAGCAACAAGGCGTGGCCAACCAGGTCGACTCGGTCTACCCGGTGATCACCTCGGCTCCGGCCAACAGCGGCCTGCAAACCGCCGGCACCGTGGCATCGACTTACGCCGGCGCCTGATTGGCCGGCAGGGCGGATGCGGGCGGTTGAACCGTGCCGGCGTATTCGCCCTTCGTCATGCGTAGCAAGCAAGTAGAAAAAGAAAGAGGAACCCATCATGCTGCACCACCTGTTCTCGCGTAGCCTGTCCGTCTATCCGCGGATCTACATGCAATTCGCCGCCCTGGTGGCCTTGCTGATCGCGGCTGAGTTCAGCATGGGTACGCTCAGCATGATGCTGACCCAGCGTGCGCTGTACCGCGTTTCGCAACGCGTACGCCGCCGCCGTGACGCCTCGCGCAAGACGCGCGACGACCATATCGGCGGCAACTGCTGCGCGTAGGTTCTTCTTTCCTGCAGTCTGCAAGAGCGCCCGGTGCGGAGTCGTCCGCACCGGGCTTCGTCTTTTTGGCGCTAGACTTGGGCTTTCCCGCAACGCCTGTCCCTTTCCGGAACGCACGCCATGAAACGCCAGCTCCATCTGCTCGTCATCGATCCGCAGAACGATTTCTGCGACCTGCCCGCATCCCATCTTCCCGTCGACCCCGCACAGGGCCGCCCGCATGCGCCGGCCTTGCCCGTGGCCGGCGCGCATGCTGACATGCTGCGCGTGGCGCAACTGATCGACCAAGGCGGCGCCGGCCTGTCGGACATCAGCATCACGCTGGATTCGCACCATCGCCTGGACATCGCCCACCCGACCTTCTGGCGTCGCGGCGACGGCGCGGCGGTGACGCCGTTTACGCAGATCGAGGCTGGCCAGGTGCGCGCCGGTGAATTTTTGCCGCGCGATCCGCAGGCGCTGGCCCGTGCGCTGGACTACCTCGACGCGCTGGAAACCGGCGAGCGCTATCGCCTGATGGTGTGGCCGGTGCATTGCGAGATCGGCAGCTGGGGCGGCGACGTGCACGCCGACGTGCGCGCCGCCTACAACCGCTGGGAAGAGCGCACGCTGGGCGTGGTCGCCAAGCTGCGCAAGGGCAGCAACCCGTGGACCGAGCATTATTCGGCGGTGCAGGCCGAAGTGCCCGACGCCGGCGATCCCGACACCCAGCTCAACCTGCCCTTCATCCAGGCACTGGCGCGCGCCGACGCCGTCTACATCACCGGCGAGGCCGGCAGCCACTGCGTGCGCGCCACCACCGAACACATCGCCCAGAACCTCGACGCCGCCGCTCGCGCGCGGCTGGTGCTGGTGACCGACTGCATGAGTCCGGTCGCCGGCTTCGAGCAGCAGCACCGCGACTTCCTGGCGGCGATGCAAGCGACCGGGCTGCGGCTGGCGGCTTCGGCGCAGGTGCTGGAGGAGTTGCGCGCCAACGCCGGCTGAGCGCGACGCCGGCGCCGGCGGTGCGCGACGCCGGCGCCGGCGGTGCTGCTTGGGCAGTTGCCGCAGCGGCTGTCGGGGCATGCTTGCTTTCTTGTTAATGTTGGCCGCCAGGCCTTGTCCGATGCGGACCATGCCAAAATGGCATGGGACGCGGGCGGTGCCGTTTCGGTATAGTTGCTGCCGGGCCAGGGGAAGGCTTGGGCCGGTCGCGCAGCATGGCGCACCGGACGATCGACATCCCGCGCGTCGCAGGGCGCGCGTACGCCAAAAGGCAGGCAACAATGGAAATCAAATGGGTTGAGGACTTCCTCTCGGTGGTCGAGACGCTGAACTTCAGCCGCTCGGCCAAGCTGCGCAACGTCACGCAGCCGGCCTTCGGGCGCCGCATCAAGTCGCTGGAAACCTGGCTGGGCGCCGAGCTGTTCGACCGCTCCTCCTATCCCTGTACGCTGACCCCGGCCGGCGAGTCCTTCGTGCCGATCGCCAAGGAGATGTTGAACCAGTCCATGCAGGCGCGGCTGGTGCTGCGCGGCCAGCTGGCCGGCGCGCAGTCGGCGGTGCGCTTCGCGATGCCGCACACCTTGCTGCTCACGCTCTTTCCCAGGCTGCTCTCCGAGATCGAAAAGGGCGTCGGCGCCATCGCCACCACCGTCATGGCCGGCAACGTGCACGATGCGGTGATGTCGCTGGTGGAGCGCAACTGCGACCTGCTGATCTGCTACGACCATCGCCAGCAGGGCATCGCGCTCGATACCGAGCGCTATGACGTGCTCTCGCTGGGCAAGGAGCCGCTGCGGCCTTACGTGAAGACGTTGCCGGGCGGCCTGCCCAAGTACGTGCTGCCGGGCACGCCCAACGATCCCCAGCCTTTCCTCAGCTATTCGCCGTATTCGTCGCTGTCGCGCATCGTGGAGAAGGCCTTGCATTCCAGCCCGCGTCGCGTGCACCTGTTCCGCCGCTTCGAGACCGACCTGGCCGAAGGCCTGAAGTGCATGGCCGTCGAAGGCCACGGCATCGCCTGGCTGCCGGCCAGCGCGGTGGCGCGCGAGATCGCCGAGGGCAAGCTGACGCTGGCCGTCGCGCCCAACGACAGCGAGGCGCTGGAGCAAGGGCTGTGGTGCGACGAGATGGATATCCGCGTCTACCGCCGGCTCGACGGCGCCTCGCCGGAGATCGACCGCATCTGGAATTACCTCAAATCCGAACACGGCCCGCAATAGGGGCGTGACCATACTGACATCCAAGGAGCCGCACATGAAATTCCTCAGCAACCAGCAGATCAGCGAATTGCTCACCACCGAAGACGCCATCGCCTCCATGCGCGAAGCCTTCGCCGGCGCCGCTGAAGGCGCGCACCAGGGCCGCGTGCGCACCAGCGCATCCAACGGCGTGATGCTGTCGATGATGGGCGCGGTGATTCCCTCGGCGGGCATTGCCGGCGCCAAGGTCTACACCACCATCAAGGGCCAGTTCAAGTTCGTCATCCAGCTGTTCTCCACCGAGACCGGCGCGCCGCTTTGCACCATCGAGGGCGACACCATGACCGGCCTGCGCACCGCCGCCGCCACCGCCGTGGCCTGCGATGCGCTGGCGCGCCGCGATGCCGAAGTGCTGGCCATCATCGGCACCGGCGTGCAGGCGCGCTCGCATGCGCCGGCGCTGCTGCAGGTGCGCAAGTTCAGGGAAGTGCTGGTGGCCGGCCTGTCCGGCCAGCAGGAACTGGCCGACGACATCACGCGCCAGTACGGCGTGCCGGCGCGCGTGGTCAGCGTCGACGAAGCCGCGGCCCAGGCCGACGTGCTGGTGACCGTGACCCGCGCCACCACGCCGCTGTTCGACGGCAAGCTGCTGAAGGCGGGCGCCTTCGTGGCGGCGGTGGGCGCTTCCAAGGCCAACGTGCGTGAACTGGATGACGCGGCAATCGCGCGCGCCGCCGCACTGTTCGTCGAGTGGAAGCCGCAGGCCCAGCAGGAAGCCGGCGACCTGGTGCAATGCGCGCCCGGCACCTTCGACTGGGCCCGGGTGATGGAACTGGCGCAGGCGGTGGACGGCAGCATGCCCTACCAGCGCAAGGACGACGACATCGTCATCTACAAGGCCATCGGCATCGGCCTGGAAGACGTGGCGCTGGCCGGGTTGGCCTACCGCAAGGCTTGCGCAAAGTTCGGCTGGTAAAGACAACGCTCGCCTGAAAACAAAAACGCCGCCGGCTGCGAAGCCGTGCGGCGTTTTTCATTGGTGCGGGACAATGCTCAGGCCGGGGCCTTCTCCGTTGCGCGCGGCGCCGCCGGTTTGGCGCGCAAGGCGATAGCCGTGGCCGTCAGCACGATGGCGATGCCGGCCACGGTGCCGGCGGTGACCGGTTCATCCAGCAGCAGCCAGGCCCACAGCGACGCCGTCATCGGCACCAGGAAGGTGACCGTGATGGCCTTGGTGGCGCCTTCGGAGGAGATCAGCTGGAAGAACAGGGCGTAAGCGATGCCGGTGCACACCACGCCCAGCACCAGCACCGCCAGCAGCGCCTGCCAGGTGCCCGACGCGAGCGCGTGCGGCACGCCCGGCGCGGCGAAGGGGATCAGGCACAGCGCCGCGGCGAACTGGCTGCCGGCCGCCATCGCGATGGGCGCCACGCCGCCGCCGCGCATGCGCGTATAGGTGGCGGCGAAGCCGTAGCTGACCGCAGCGCCCATGGCCGCCAGCACGCCGAAGATCACCGCCGCCTCGGCCGGCACCGGGCCCACGCCGACCAGCACCGCCACGCCGAACAGGCCCAGCACGAAGGCGCCCAGGCGCACCGGCGTCAGCCGTTCGCCCAGCAGCAGGAAGCCGAAGACGGCGGTAAACACCGGCGCCAGCGAGTTCATGGTGGCCATGTAAGAGGACGGGATGTACAGCGCCGACCAGGCGAACAGCGAGAACGGCAGCGCCGTGTTGGCCAGGCCGATCACCAGATAGGGCTTCCAGTTGCGGCGCCATTGCAGCGGCACGCCGCGCGACTGCGCGTAGGCCAGCAGGGCGACGGTGGCCAGCGACGCGCGGCCGAAGGTGGTGAGCATGGGGCCGAACACGGGCGCCGCGATGCGCATCAACATGAAGCTGGTGCCCCAGATGGCGGCGAGCAGGAGGAGTCTGGCGATGTTCGACGGTGACATGGGTGAGGCCGGATATATCGGAAGGGCGAGTCTAATGCGCGCCGCCGCGGGCTGCCCGGTACAGTTGCATGCTTTTCCACCGGGCCACTTGCGCCGACGTAACAGCGCCGGGGGCGGCGCATGCCGAACTGTACATGTCGCCCGGCTTGCCGGGCTGCTAATGTTGAGCCCGTTTGTTGAAAAAGGAGAAACGCGTGCTCACGATCTACGGCAGGGACAGTTCCATCAATGTGCGCAAGGTGCTGTGGGCCTGCGCCGAACTCGGCATCGACTACCGGCGCGAGGACTGGGGCAACGGCTTTCGCTCCACGCGCGAGCCGGCTTTCCTGGCGATGAATCCCAATGCCATGGTGCCGGTGATCGACGATGACGGCTTCGTGCTGTGGGAGTCCAATTCCATTCTGCGCTACCTGGCCTCGCAGTACGGCGACGGCGCGCTCTATCCCGCCGCGCCGCGCGAGCGCGCCCGCGTCGACCAGTGGATGGACTGGCAGGCCAGCGACCTCAACCGTTGCTGGAGCTACGCCTTCATGGCGCTGGTGCGCAAGTCGCCGGCGCACGGCGACGCGCAGCAGCTGGCCGCGTCCATCGACAACTGGAGCGGCTTCATGCAGGTGCTGGAGCAGCGCCTGCAGCAGACCGGCGCCTATGTGGCCGGCGACGCCTTCAGCCTGGCCGACATCCCGGTCGGGCTGTCGGTCAACCGCTGGTTCGGCACGCCCTTCGAGCATCCCGCGCTGCCGGCGGTGGCGCGCTATTACGAGCTGCTCGACCGGCGCCAGGGTTTCCGCGCGTTCGGACGCAACGGCATGGCCTGAGGCGGCAGGGAGCGGTACACTTCGGGCTTGCGCGTTTGGCGCCCAACCTGTTGCACTTCATTGCCGGATCGTCCATGGCCACCCGAAAGAAAAAACTGCTGTTCCTCGCCGCCTTCCTCGGCTGCCTGCTGCTGGCCAGCGTGCCGCTGATTTCCCTGCTGTTCTACTGAGCGCGGCGCGTCGTCCGGAATCGCCCGTATCGGCCCGTACTCACCAGTTGGTACCTATTGGTACTTGCCCGCACATGTCGCGCGGGCAAAAAAAGACCCCCGGACTTTCGGCCGGGGGTGAAAACCAAATCCCACAGGATTCAGAGGAGACATCGGTCGGGTTTGCCGTCGTCGGCGGCAGATCCCAGGTCGGTTGCGCGCCCGCTTGCGTGCGGCGCGGCGGAATCGGTCAGGCCGAAGCGAAGCTGGCGGCGCGGCGATAGGTGCAGCGCGACAGCGGGTGCTTGTTCCATTTCGCCTCGGCGAACAGGTAGACGCCGTAGGCTGCGCCGGCGACTGCGATCAGGGTAAAGAGGACGACGGCCATCAGGAAGGTGCTGAACATGGTGATCTCCTTAAGATGGTTTCATCTTAGGGAAACGCCCCGGCGATGGCTTTAGTGGAATCCCCTAGAAGGCAGAAAAGCGCTTCAGGGAATTCCCGGTCAGGTAATTCCCGAGTACGTCGCGTACCGGGAAGTTACGCTGGCGGCGCCCGTTGCAGGCGCCGCCATCAACTCATCAATAACGTTCCAGCCAGTGCGCGTAGGGCGCCGGCAAGGTCCAGGAGGGGCGCTCCAGGCCCAGCTCCTTGGCGGCCTGGTAAGTCCAGTGCGGATTGGCCAGGTGGGCGCGGCCCACCATCACCAGGTCCAGCTGGCCTTCCTTGACCACGCGCTCGGCGATCTCGGGCGTGCCGAAGCCCCAGGCCGAGGACACCGGCACGTCAGCCTCGCGGCGCACGCGCTCGGCGATCGGGCCGAGGAAGGCCGGGCCCCAGGGGATGCTGGTTTCAGGAATCGTGAAGCCCATGGTGACGCTGATCATGTCCATGCCCGCCGCCTTGAACTGGCGCACCAGGTCGATCGACTCCAGCAGCGTCTGTTCGTCGCGGCCGTCGTATTCGATGACGCCGAAGCGCACCGTCAGCGGCAGGTGTTCCGGCCACACTTCACGCACCGCGCGCAGGGTTTCAAGCAGGAAACGGGCGCGGTTTTCCACGCTGCCGCCGTAGATGTCGTCGCGCTGGTTGGAATGCGCCGAGAAGAAGCTCTGCGCCAGGTAGCCGTGGGCGAAGTGCAGCTCCAGCCATTCGAAACCGACGTCGCGGGCGCGGATGGCCGCGTCCACGAAGTTCTGGCGCACGCGGGCGATGTCGTCGAGGCTCATGGCGGTTGGCACCTTGGGCAGGCCCCGGCCGTAGGCCAGGGCCGAGGGGCCGATGGTGTCCCAGCCGCGCGCGTCGCCGGCGGCGATGTGGTCGTCGCCTTCCCACGGGCGGTTGGCGCTGGCCTTGCGGCCGGCGTGGGCGATCTGGATGCCGGGCACGGAGCCGGCGTCCTTGATGGCTTGCACCACCGGCACGAAGGCTTGCGCCAGCTCATCGGACCAGATGCCGGTGCAGGCCGGGGTGATGCGACCTTCCGGGGCGACCGCGGTGGCTTCCACGATCACCAGGCCGGCGCCGCCGCGGGCGATGCTGGCGTAGTGCGACAGGTGCCAGTCGTTGGGGCGGCTGTCGACGGCCATGTACTGGCACATCGGCGGCACGGCGATGCGGTTGCGCAGGGTGACGTCTTTGAGTTTGAACGGTTGGAACAGGGCAGGGACGGACATGTTGGCCTTTTGCTATCGACAGGGTTGTTCTTGGGAAATGCGCTTGGTGTCCCCGTGTTGTATTCTTGGTTTCGTTAGTTCGAATATATTCGAACTATGGAAGGAGTATAACCCAAGGTGTATCATCCTGCAGATGCGTCCCTATAAACATCCCGCCGCCGATGAACTGGTGCTTGAGCGCGTGCTCTACGCCCTGAGCGATTCGATCCGCCTGGACATCGTGCGCCATCTCGCTCGCGTCGAATGCGCGACCTGCGGCGAGCTCGACGGCGGCCGTCCCAAGTCCACCGTCTCGCACCACTTCAAGGTGCTGCGCGAAGCCGGCCTCGTGCTGACCGAGAACACCGGGACCTCGCACATGAACACCTTGCGCCGCGCCGACGTCGAAGGCCGCTTCCCCGGCTTGCTGGCCGCGATCCTGTCGCAGGGCGATGCCGCGGTGGCGGCCACAAAGAAAAAGGCGGCCTGAGCCGCCTCCGGTTCATTCTTCCTCTGGTATTTCCTGGCGTCTATTGCGCTGTTGCGGCGCAGGCGTGTTGGCGTCCGGACGGCTGTCCCGCGTTTGCCCGCCCGGCGGGCTGCGGGATTTTCCGGGTATATCGGTCGCCGCTGAACGACGCTGGATCCTGACTTTCGTCAGGATGACGGAGAAGTGGGGAGGGACGGGCAGGCCTTGTCGGCGGTGAGGTGACGCGCAGACTTACAGCTTCAATCCGCTCGCTGTCATCCCGACGTAGGCCGGGCGCCGTCATCCTCGCGCGTCACAACAAGTCACAGCAAATCACAATCGGCCCGCCGCAATATCCGCATCCAGTGCCGCACACGCGCAGCTTGCCGCGTATTGCTCGACTTCCACCGGCGTGTTGCCGCGCAGCTCCTCGCAGGACACGCGGCGAAACGGCACCGGGTTGTCGTTGCGGTGCAGGTGGTAGCTGCCTACCCAACTGCCGTCGCGCTGCTCGGCGCTGGAGACGCGGATGAAGAAGCCGCGATGCTCGCTCGTGTCGGCGTCAAGCGCGGCGTCGATCATGGCGCGGCCAAACGAGATCCCGGCCACCTGGGCTGCCATCAGCGAAGAAAAAGGATTGCCGCGCAGCTGCGGGCAGGCGGCGCCGTCGATGCTGACGGCGCAGACGACGTCGCCGTCGCGCTTCGGGGTGCAGGCGACGCTGATGCGTCTGCCGCGATAAGTTGCTCCGTGGACCTGGGTCATGCTGCCGCTAGGAAAGGGAATGAAGCCTATGGTGGGCCTTCACCCGCCCGCGGTCAACCGGCGCGGCGAATTTGTGTACGATGGCGTCTTCACACAAGATCAATCACACAGACGCCATGAACATCTTCATCACCGGCGCCACCGGCTACATCGGCGGCTCCGTCGGCCGCCACCTGGCCGCCGCCGGCCATGCCATCCGCGGGCTGGCGCGCGATGCGGCGAAATCGGCGGCGCTGCGCGCCATCGGCATCGAGCCCGTCGTCGGCACCCTGGACGACAGCGCCTTGCTGGCCGCCGAAGCCGCGCGCGCGGACGCCGTGATCAACTGCGCCAGCAGCGATCATCGTCCCGCCATCGAGGCGCTCCTGGGCGCCTTGCAAGGCAGCGGCAAGATACTGCTGCACACCAGCGGCTCCAGCCAGGTGGGCGACGCCGTCGCCGGCAACGTGCTCAATGCCCAGGTCTTCGACGAGAACACGCCGCTGGTGGTCGGCTCGGAAAAATGGGCGCGCTACGCGCTGGACCAGCGCATCCTGTCCGCGCCGGGCATGCGCGGCATCGTCATCTGCAACACGCTGATCTATGGCCACGGCACCGGCCTGCAGCCCGACAGCGTACAGCTGCCGGCGCTGGTGGCGCAGGCGCGCGAAAGCGGCGTGATGCGGCTGGTGGGGCGCGGCGTGAACCGCTGGGCGACGGTGCATATCGAGGACGTCTGCGCGCTGTATCGGCTGGTGCTGGAAGCGCCGGACACCAGCGGCTTCTATTTTGCCGAGAACGGCGAGTCCTCCTATGCCGAGATGGGCGAGGCCATCGCCCGCCGCATGGGCGTGGACCGCATCGAACACCTGAGCGAAGAGGAAGCGATCGCGCTGTGGGGCCTGAACAAGGCGCGCTATTCGCTGGGCTCGAACAGCCGGGTGAAGGCCTTGCGCGCGCGCAGCGAGCTCGGCTGGCAGCCGCGCCATGCGTCGGCGGTGGAGTGGATCAACAACGAGATGAAACTGCCGCAGTGACAGGCACGTCAGGCCTGGCATGAAAAAAGGCCCGCATGCTTGCATGCGGGCCTTCTTCATTGCGCAGCGCCTGGAGCGACGTCAGTGCTTCTCCAGCGATGCGCGCACCTTGGCCGCTTCGCGCTCGGACACCGCGCCGCCCTGGTTGCCCCAGCCCTGGCGCACGAAGCTCGCCAGCTCGGCGGCTTCCTTGTCCGACAGGCGATGCGCGAAGCCCGGCATCACCAGGATCGACGGCGCCTTCTCGGTCGACGGCGTGCGCGCGCCGGCCAGGATCACATGCAGCAGTCCGGTCGGGTTGTCGGCGTTGGCGATCGAAGCCCCGTCCAGCACCGGGAAGATGCCCGGCGCGCCCTTGCCCGTCACGAAGTGGCAGGCCGCGCAGTTGTCCAGGTACAGGCGCTCGCCCAGCGTCAGGTCCTTGGCTGCCGTCAGCTTTTTGGCGGTGGCCTGCGCGCCTTGCGGCCGGGCGCCGTCGTTGCGCGCCGGCGGCGTCGACAGGGTCTTGAGATAGGCGGCGATGGCGTTCAGGTCTTCCTGCTTCAGGTGCGAGGTGCTGTGCTCCACCACCAGGCTCATCTCGCCGGCTACCGACGCGGTCTTGTTGCGACCGGTCTGCAGGTAGTCGACGATGTCCTGCGCGCTCCAGTGCGGCATGCCGCGCAGCGAGGGCACGGCCCAGCCGTTGAGATCGCCGCCGGAGAGGAACTGCTCCTGGGCGCTGTCGCTGGCCTTCTCGTTCATCGCGAAGCCGCGCGGCGTGTGGCAGCTGCCGCAGTGGCCCAGGCCCTCGACCAGGTAGGCGCCGCGCTTGATCTCGGCGCTCCAGCCGGCCTGCTCCTTGAACGGCTTGTCATTGGCGAAGAACACGTTCCACAGCTTCATGCCCCAGCGGATGTTGAACGGGAAGCTCATCTCCGACGGCGGCGAGGCCACGGCCACCGGTTTCACGCCGTCCATGAAGTAGGCGTACAGCGCATGGATGTCGTCGTCGCTGACCTTGGCGTAGCTCGGATAGGGCATGGCCGGGTACAGCGGGGTGCCGTCGGCGCGCACGCCGTGACGCACGGCCTTCGAGAATTGCTCCTCGCTGTAGTTACCGATGCCGTGTTCCTTGTCGGGCGTGATGTTGGTGGAATAGATGATGCCGTGGCCGCTGTCGATGGCCAGGCCGCCGGCGAAGGACGGCTTGCCGGCCGCGCTGTGGCAAGCCATGCAGTCGCCGGCGCGCGCCAGGTATTCGCCGCGCTTGAGCAATTCCTGATCGGCGGCGGCATGCGCCGCCTGGATCGACGCCAGGCTCAGGGCCAGAACGGCCAGCAGTTGGTTCAGTTTTTTCATGTTGTATGCCTCACACCTTGACCAGCGGACCGGGGTTCTTCAGGTACTGCGTCTTGATCGCCTCGGCCGCCATAAGCGTGATGGCGCCGATGGTGGCGGTCGGGTTGGCCTGGAAGTTCTGCGGGAACGCGTTGCCGCCGGGGACGAACACGTTGTGCACGTCCCACGACTGCAGGTAGCGGTTCAGCGCCGAGTCGCGCGGCGAATCGCCCATGATCGCGCCGCCCACGTTGTGGGTGGAGACGTACTTGGTGATGTCCCAGTGCGAGTCCAGGGCGAGGAAGCTTTCCGACATGAAGTCCGGATTCATCTCCTTGGAAATCTTCAGCACGATGTCGCGCAGGTAACGCTGCAGCTTGAGCTCGTTCTGGCGCCAGTCGAAGGTCATGCGCAGCAGCGGCTGGCCCCAGGGATCCTTGTAGTTCGGGTCCAGGTCCAGGTAGTGGCCGCGATAGGACATGCAGGTGGTGGTGATGCTGATCTTCATGGAATGGTCGTACCAGTCGATCATGCCTTCCTTCCAGCCGCGGCCCCAGCTCGGCGTGCCCGGCGGCAGCGCGGTGCCGATCGGCGCGCCCGAGGCTTGCGAGCTGTGGATCTTGGCGCCGCCGATGAAGCCCAGCTTGATGCCGTCGCTGAAGTTGCCCGGCGAGATGTCGTTGAACATTTCACCCGAGGCGCCGGCGGTGGCGAAGGAGTTGAAGTTCTTGTCCTTGAAGAACAGCGTGGCGCCGCCGTTGGACAGGAAGGCGTAGTTGCGGCCGATGGTGCCGGTCTCGGTGACCGGGTCGTACGGCTTGCCGATGCCCGAGAGCAGCATCAGGCGCACGTTGGCGAACTGGAAGCTGGAGAGGATCACGATCTTCGCCGGCTGGAACACTTCCTTCTGGTTCTCGTCGATGTAGGTGACGCCGCGGGCGGTCTTCTTGTCGGCATGCAGGTCGACCCGGATGACGTTGGCGTTGACCTTGTAGTCGAAGTTGGGCAGGTGCTTGACCACGTCCAGGATGGTGGTCTGCGGCGAGGCCTTGGAGTAGTTCAGGCAGGGATACTTGCTGCAGAAGCCGCAGTAGTTGCAGGGTGCGATCTGTGCGCCGTACGGGTTGGTCCACGCGGTCGAGACGTTGGCCGACGGATTGGGGAAGGGGTGGTAGCCCATCTTCCGGGCGACGTCGGCGAACAGGCTGCTGTTGTAGGTGTCATGCAGCGCCGGCAGCGGATACGGATTGGAGCGCGGACCCTCGAACGGGTCGCCGCCCGGCTGGATCTTGCCCTTCAGGTTGCCGGTGTTGCCCGACAGGCCGCACACCTTGTCGAAGAAGTCGTAGTGCGGCTCGATCTCGTTCCAGGTGAAGGGGAAGTCCTTGATGCGCATGTCCGGATCCAGGTTGCCGTGCTTGTAAGCCTGGTCGGCGTAGGTCTTCAGCTTGATGTCGGTGGGCGTCGGGCGGATCAGCACGCCGGTCCAGTGCAGGCCCGAGCCGCCTACGCCGGTGCCGGGCGCGAACGCGCCCCACTTGCGGGTCGGCAGCGCCTGCTGTGCGGTGTTGTAGCGCACCGTCAGCGCGGCGTCGCGCGGCGTGGCGAAGACCTTGTTGCGGGTGGCGTAACCGTACTGGTCGGCCGGCTTGGGATAGGCGAAGTCTTCGGGCGGGCGGTCCGGGCCGCGTTCCAGGGCGCGGACCTTCAGGCCTTCCCTGGCCAGTTCGATGGCCATGATGGAACCGGCCCATCCAAGGCCGACGATGACGACGTCGACTTCGTCGTTGGTGATGTTTGGCATACGTAAGTTATTCGTTGGTTGGCGCGTGACGCGCATTCGGGTTCGATGTGGCTGCGGCGGGCAGCGTCGCTCAGGCGCGCTTGCCCGACAGGCTGACCGGGCCCAGCGGGTACTTCACGTTGTGCTGGTCGACCCACTCGGTGTAGGCCGCGCGCGCGCCGGGGAAGCCGATCGCGACCCAGGCCTTCATGTCCTTGTTGCCGCCGTACATCGGGTCGGCCAGGTAACCGTTCTTGGTGTCGCCCAGCAGCTGGCCGAAGAATTGCGAAGCCTTCATGGTGTCCGTGCCCAGCGCGGCGAAATCCACGGTGTTCTTTTGCAGGGCGGTCAGCAGCGCATCCTTGTCCTTGGCGTCGAGCTGCTCGAAGGGCTTGCCGTGTTGCTGCTGGCTGGCCTGCTGGGTGAGCCTGATGCCGGTGCGGTACAGGTCCTGCGGCGTGTGCGGGATCTGGAAGCCCAGCGTGGGCGCCGGGTTGGCCGGGTGCGGGCCTTGCTGGTAGATGTCGGCGCCCAGGCCGGTATGCAGCTGCTGGTCGATGAAGACCGGCACGTTGGTTTCCAGCGCGCCGGGGCCGCGGCCTTCGGCGGGGATCAGGCGGTCGCAGGCGGCCAGGATGAAGATCCATTCGGCGTCGGTGAAGAACACGGGTTTGTAGTGCTGCAGCTCGATGCCTTCCAGGCCTTCGGCCTGGGCTTTCTTGAGCAGGGGAATCGAGACGAGCGGAACGGCCGCCGCGGTGGCCGCGAGAACGGCGCGGCGCGAGGGACTGAACTTGGTAGTCGACATGGTGTGCGAGTGTGGTGAGTGAAAAACAGCCGGCGCGCGCGCCCGGTCAGGGGACGGTTGCGCCGGGGCGGAGAAATCCGGCAAATGCCCGTCCCGTGCGCAGGCCGCAAGGCGTGCGCAGCAATGCCGCCGGCCGCATGGCCGATGGCGACGGGGTCACGTCAGAAGGCGTGTCTTAAGCGCTGTCGCAGATGCAGCGCCGCATGGCGCCGCCGCGCAGGACGAAACCGTTGCGCTGCGCGGCGCTGGCCGGCGGGCAATGGACGTTGGGTGCGTTGTCGACAAGGAAAGACGCCGGCCGCGGATCTGCGGTGGCGGGGACGGCGCGTGTGGAGCGGCCGTGTTCTGGGTGATGGATGGTAACCATGTGCCGGAATTTCAGAGTGAATGAACTCGTCTCCGAAATCACATCCAGCCTTTGCGGCCGGCATTTCTTTTTGTCCCGCCGCGCGCCTTGCTGCTGGCTCCCGGCCGGGGGCGCCGATGAACCGGCGCTGGCGTGATTTTACCACCGCCGGAGATAAGATGTCGTAACACTTTGGTATGACATGTGCTTCACATCGCCGCGCAGCGCTGTGGATAATTTAGCGCTGAAAAAAATGGACTTTGTTGCTAGAGTCTCAGCGCACGCCGGCGCCGCCCGGAAAATTCCGCAGATTCCGCAGTTCCAGTACGAAAGGCCCCATGTCGTCCAACTTGTCCACCGCGCCGCTGCTCAACACCATCCTGCTCTATGCCAGGGATCCGGCCGCCAGCGCCGCCTTCTATCGCACGCATTTCGGTTTCGACACCAGCGGCGAGATGATCGAAGGCCTGATCGAACTGAATGCGCCCGATGGCGGCACCCAGCTGCTGATCCACCAGGCCGCCAAAAGCCTCAGGCAGGGCCAGGCCTGCGTGAAGCTGATGTTCAGCGTGCGCGATGTGGACGGGTTCAAGGAGCGTTCCGCGCAGCGCGGGCTGGCGTTCGGCAGCACGCACCAGGCCAACGGCTACCGCTTCGCCAACGCCAAGGACCCGGACGGCAACTCCGTGGCCATTTCCAGCCTCGCCTATCGCCAGCCGGGTTGACCGGCGGCCCCATCACAAACAGGGAGACCCCATGACGCAGGACGCCTTCGGCAAATCCATTCCCGTACTGCCTTCGCAGGACATCGAGCGCGCGTTGTCCTTCTACGCCTCCGTGCTGGGTTTCAAGACGCATCGTTTCGAGGGCAACGGCTACGGCATCGCCGTGCGCGGCGGCACCGAGATCCACTTCTGGGCCTGCGACGACCGCCGCATCGCCGAGAACTCGTCGTGTTACCTGCGCGTGCCCGACGTCCGCGCGGTGCATGCCGAGCTGAGCCCGAAGCTGCCGGGCCTGGGTGACGTCGTGATCACCGCCTGGGGCATGGACGAACTCTACGTCATCGACCCCGACGGCAACCTCCTCAAGTTCGGACAGGAGCGCGACGGCGAGTGACTTCGTCTCGCCGTCGGACCGGCGCGGTCTGAACGCGCCGATCCGCTTCGTCTTCCCCGCGCCGCATCTTCCCGCCTTCTTTACATCTGACGCCCAGGTCAGCATGTCGTCATACCAATCATAAATATTTCATACCGATGACTCGCGTTCATCGTGGGCTGGAGATCGGCCTCCATGGCCAATCTTAAGAAAATCTTCATTTTCGAGCTAAAGAAATCGGCGATAACTACGTAACCTGTGATGTGTAAAGAAAAGCTGACAATTCGGTCAGCCTCCGGTTGTAGTCTCAGTGGTCTCGAAATATTTCGGCGAGAACGCAGAAGTTACTTCCCGAATAAAAACGAGTCCCCTTCTCGGGCAATGTAATAACAACTTAAACAGACCCAGGAGCAAACATGGCTTCGTCGACTGGCACCATTTCCACCTCTGCCGGCCCGCTGGATGTCGCGACATTGGTCAAGCAGCTGATGGCTGCCGAATCCAAATCGCGCCTGACCAACCTCACCGGCAAGGCGAGCGCATTCAACACGCTCATTTCGGCGTACGGCAATTTCAAGGGCGCGCTGACCACCTACCAGAGCGCGATCAAGGGACTCAACGCCGCCAGCTTCGCTTCGCAGAAGGCGGCGGTCAGCAACGCCGGCACCGGCAGCAACCTCACCACCGATCCGTTCACCGCCGACGTCAATACCGACGAGTCGACCAAGATCCTGGCGCAGAAGCTGAAGTCGGGCGGCTATCCGCAGGGCCAGGTCTTCAATGCCGGCGACTCCCTCGCCATCAAGGTCGGCACCAACCAGCCGACCTTCGTCACGCTGAAGGCCAACGCGACGCTGGCCGGCGTGCGCGACGCCATCAATGCCACCAAGAACATCGGCGTCACCGCCTCCATCGTCACCGACGCCGCGGGCGACCACCTGGTGCTGGAGGCCAATACCGGCGGCACCGCCAACACCATCAAGGTCACCGCCAACAACAGCCTGGCCGGCCTGAACTACGACGCCTCGTCGAACCAGCCCAGCACCGTCACGCAGATCCAGGCGCCGCGCGACGCCACCAAGGCCGCCTCCGGCAAGTATTCGATCGGCGTGTCGCAACTGGCGCAGGCGCACAAGGTCAGCTCGGCCGGCATCACGCCGGGCACCACCTTCGAGAACGGCGTGCTGGCGATCAAGACCGGCACCGGTTCGACCGCCATCATCAAGCCGAAGACCAATACCCTGGCCGGCGTGCGCGATGCGATCAACGCCAGCGAAGCCGGCGTGAACGCCTCCATCGTCAGCGACGGCAAGAACGACCACCTGGTCATCACCACCAAGGACAGTGGCGCGGCCAACAATCTGCGCATCACCGGCACCGGCAACTTCTCGGTGTTCTCCTTCGATCCGAGCGGCAAGCTGAGCTCGCCGGGCGTGGCCACCAACCAGGCGTTCAGCGCCGGCGGGCTGACCCTCCAGGTAGGCTCGAAGACGGTGGCGATCAATCCGACCGACCTCGACAACAGCGGCGCCATCGGCCTGAACGACGTCGTCGCCTCGATCAATGCCGCCAACGCCGGCGTCACCGCCAGCATCAGCAATGACGGCACCCAGGACCACCTGGTGCTCACGCCCACCGGCACCGACCCGGTGGCGCTGACCGGCACCAACGACTACGCCGTGCTCAACGGCAGCTCGATGGGCCAGCTCGCCAAGGCGCAGGATGCCAAGCTGACGATCGACGGCGTGCTGGTCACCAGCGCCAGCAACAAGGTGGCCGATGCCATTTCCGGCGTGACCCTGAACCTGTCCAAGGTGACGACGGCGGCCGACAACTTCTCGCTCTCCATCAGCAACGACACCAGTGGCGTGAGCACTGCGGCCAATACCTTCGTCTCGGCCTACAACACGCTGGTCAAGGCGGTGAACTCGCTGACCAAGCAGACCCCGTCGACCACCAAGGGCGAAGCCAACAACGCTTCGCCGCTGGGGGCCGAATCCTCGGTGAAGACCGTGATGACGCAACTGCGCGGCGCGCTGATGACCTCCATCAGCGAAGGCGCAGGCGGCCTGTCGCTGTCGCAGGTCGGCATCTCCTTCCAGAAGGACGGCACGCTGGCGCTGGATGCCAGCAAGCTGTCCACCGCCACGACCAAGAACTTCGAAGGCGTCAGCAAGCTCTTCACCTCGACCGACGGCGTCGTGCCCAAGCTGCAGAAGCTGATGGAAGACATCCTCGGCGACAACGGCCTGGTGGCGACCAAGACCAAGGGCCTGCAGAACAGCCTGAAGGTCAACACCGACCAGCAGGCCTCGGTGAATGCGCGGCTGCTGACGATGAAGGATGCGTACACGAACCAGTTCAACCGCCTCAATGTCACGCTGGCAACGATGCAGTCGCGCCAGAGCTACCTCACGCAGCAGCTGGCCAAGCTGAGCAAGTAATTGCCGCGGCGAATGACTGCAGCGGCGAACGACAGCGCCGCCGGAAATGAAAAAACGCACCCGAAAGGGTGCGTTTTTTTATGCGTGGAGAACTAGCCGGTGGTCTTGCGCATGATCGCCAGGTGGGCGGTCCAGATGCCCATGCTGCGCAGGCTGGTGAAGTCGGGATACAGGCTGTCGGTATCGCGCAGCAACTCGACCGTGCCGCCCTTGCGCAGCTCGACCGCGAGCCTCCACCCGCCGGGCATTTCGTAGCCGACGATGGTGACGTCAAACTCGCGGTAAGTGAAGCCGCAGGTCAGCGATGCCATGTGGATTTCCGCAGGGATGGTGGTTGCTTCGATTATATACGGATGAGGTTGCATTTCAGTTACACCGCAGGCGCTTTCGCGCGTTGCCGCCCAAGCTCATCAAGCAATTTTCGTGCAAATGAAAAAGCCGCCCGTATCGGGCGGCTTGCGCGGCATGACGAAGTATCAATGTCGCGGGACTAGGCCGGCGCCTGTTGCAACTCCGGCATCACGTCGCGGCGCTGGCGGGCAATGGCGAACACCACCGCCACGGCCACCAGGTCGAACGCCGCCAGCAGCATGAACAGCGGGCCGTAGCCGATCTGCGTGACCAGCACGCCGAACAGCAGCGTGAACAAGGTCGCGCCCAGGTAGCCGCTCATGCCGGTGAGGCCGGTCGCGGTGGCCACCTGGTTCTTGCTGAACACATCCGAAGTGATCGAATACAGTGCGCCCGACAAGGTCTGGTGCGCGAAGCCGCCCACGGAGAGCAGCGCGATCGCCACATAGGGGCTGTCGACGAAGCCCACGCAGGCCGGGCCGATCATCGACAGGCTGCCCACCAGCATGACCAGCTTGCGCGAGGTGAACAGCGACACCTTCAGGTGCTTGTGGAACCACGGGCTCATGTAGCCGCCCAGCACGCAGCCGATGTCGGCGGCGAGGAAGGGCAGCCAGGCGAACATCGCGATCTCCTTGATGTTCATGTGGCGCTCGGTCGCCATGTACAGAGGGATCCAGGCGTTGAAGGTCTGCCATGCCGGCTCCGACAGGAAGCGCGGGATCGCGATCGACCAGAAGTTCATGCTGCCCACGATCTTGGTCCAGCTTTCCCTTTTGGGGCGCTCCTGCTCATGCGGCTCCTTGCCGTCGAGGATGTAGGCGCGCTCCTCCGGCGAGAGCAGCTTCTGCTCCTGCGGCCCCTTGTAGAACAGCGACCACAGCGCGAACCACGCCACGCCCAGGATGCCCACCACCACGAAGGACATCTTCCAGCCGCCGTGCAGGATGGTCCACACCACCAGCGGCGGTGCGCACAGCGCACCGATGGAGGCGCCGATGTTGAACCAGCCGATCGCCACCGAGCGCTCCTTGGCCGGGAACCACTCGGTGGCCGCCTTCACGCCGCCCGGGATGCCGGCCGCCTCGGTCATGCCCAGCAGGCCGCGGAAAATCGCCATGCTCTGCCAGCCTGTGGCCAGCGCCGCCGCCGCGCACACCAGCGACCACGCCAGCGCAAAGGCGCCGAAGCCGATCTTGGTGCCCACCACATCCAGCACGAACCCGGCCACCGGCTGCATCAGCGCGTAGCAGATCTGCCAGGCCACCACGATGTACGAGTATTCCTTGGTCGACATCTGCAGCTCGGACATCATGGTCGGCGCCGCGACCGACAAGGTATTGCGGGCCAGGTAATTGATGATCAGACCCAGCGTGACCAGCGTCACCATCCACCAGCGTATTCCTCTGACGTATTTCATCGTGTCTCCATTGATATTGTTGGTTCTGCAATCCGGCGGCGCGGACGGCCCGGCGCTTGCGGTGCGCCCGGCGTGTGTCGCGACCGGCCTTCGCATCGATCGGCGCAAGGGGGCCTCGCGCCGGTCTCCTGTATTTCTTATTGATTGAATTGTTATGTGACGTCGTATAACTATAAATATAATTAGTCCGACTAATTCACAATGCAGGTGGACAACTCTAATGAGGCCGGAAGGGGAAGTCAACCGGATTTGGCGGGAATTTTGGCCTGGATGGCGCTTGTCAGGCCGTTGTCAGATACACTGGGTGCGGCGTCGGCAGGCAGTCTTGCGTCCGCCGGCCGGGTCATTCATAGTGCAGCAGGTAGACATCAACGCGGCAGTCATCGTACATGTTAGAGAATTCAGGCAGGGCAGAAGCCCCGGTGCAAGGCGACCAGTTGAGTCGTTCCGAGCAGATCTGCAAGCTGATCATTGCAGCGATCCTGCGCGGCGAACTGGCCGACAACAGGAAGCTGCCGACCGAGGTCGAGCTGGCGAACCGCTACGGCGCCTCGCGCACCACCATCCGCGAGGCGCTGTCGCGGCTGCGTTCGGAGGGGGTGGTGGTGTCGCGCCGCGGCTCCGGCAACTATGTCCAGCGCCTGCCGATGGACGAGCAGCAGGCGCGCCCGCAGCTGGGCAGCATCCATGACGTCGAGCGCTACTACGCCTTTCGCCTGTGCGTGGAAGTCGGCGCCGCGCAGATCGCCAGCGAGGCCCGCACCGAGGCCGACATCGCCGCCATGCGCACGGCGCACCAGGCGCTGAACCGCGCGCAACTCAGCGGCGGCACCTGCGTCGACGAGGACCTGGCGCTGCACATGGCCATCGCCCGCGCCTCGCACAATCCCTTCTTCATCTCCACCATCGGCAACGCGCTCGGCCCCATCCGCCAGTGCATGGAGCTGGCGCAAAACCTGGGCCGCCCGCATGCCGCCGAGCGCATCGACATCGTCGATGCCGAACACCTGGCCATCATCCAGGCCATCGCCGACGGCTCGGCCGAGCGTGCCGGCGAAGCTATGCGTATCCATATCGACAACGCCCGCCAGCGTATCTTCGAAGGCGGGTGAGGCACGTCCCGATCTGCGCTCAATACAGGTTGTTGCGCACGGACTGGTAATAGCCCGCGTCCATGGTCTGCGCGGCAGCCGCGTCGCCGCCGGTCAGGGCCGCCTTCATCTGCCCCGGGGAGGGCACGCTGGCGCGGTCTAGGCGCGCCTCCTCATCCCACAGCCCGGCGCGGTTGATCGCCTTGCCGCAGTGAAACAGCACCTCGTCGATGGCCACCACCACGGCGCATTTGGGTTTGCGCTCCTTCTCCGCCAGCCGCTCCAGCAGTTCGGCCCGCGTGCTGATGGCGGCGCGCCCGTTGATGCGCATGAACACCTCCAGTCCGGGAAACAGGAACAGCATGCCCACCCGATCATCCTGCGTGATGTTGTGCAGCGAGGCGATGCGGTTGTTGCCCGGCCAGTCGGCGAAAGCCACGTGCCTGTCGTCGAGCGCCTGCACGAAGCCCGCGGGGCCGCCGCGCGGCGAGGCGTCGAGTCCGGTCGCGCTGCCGCTGGCCAGGCAGAAGAAGGTGGCGACGTCGAGGTAGGCGCGATGAAAGGGCAGCAGATGCGGCAACACGCCCTTGACGATCATCTCGGACGGCGGCGCATACAGCCGCTCCAGGTCGGCGGCGACGAGCGCATTATCGGCGTGGCTCATGAGGGACTCCGGCGGGTCAGTGGACGATACTGGACAGCTTAGGGTAGGCCTTGATGGCGGTGATAGACTATCTGAGACATTCAATAACCCGAATCAGCCACGATGACGCCGGAACGCCTCAAACAGAAGATCGCCCGCGCCGCGCTCATCGGCGGCGATGATCCGCCGCTGGTGGCGCTAGCCGGCCGGCAAAGCGATCCGCGCGAATCGGGTCCGCACCATCACGCCACGGGGCAGCTGATGGGGTTGCTGTCGGGCCTTTTGAGCGTGCGCACCCACATGGGCGCCTGGGTGCTGCCGACCACGCGGGCGGTGTGGATTCCGCCTTCCCATGTGCATGCCGCACGTTCGCACGGGCCGTTCGAAGGCTGGGCGGTCTATGTCTCGCCGGCGGCCTGCGGCGCGTTGCCGGACCAGCCGCGGGTGATCGCCACGACCGCGCTGCTGCGCGAGGCCGTGCTGCGCGCCGCGCAGTGGGACATCGGCCCGCTGGCGCCGCAGCGGCAACGTCTTGCCGCGGTGATACTGGACGAGATCGGCGCCGCGCCGGCCGATACCTTCATGCTGCCCATGCCGGCCGACGCCAGGCTGCAGGGCATCGCCCGCGCCCTGGTCGGCGAGCCGGCGCACAGCCGCACGCTGGAGCAGTGGGCACAGTGGGCGCATGTTGCGCCGCGTACGCTGAGCCGCCGCTTCGTCGAGGAGACCGGCCTGAACTTCACCGCATGGCGCCAGCGCGCCCGCCTGCTGCGGGCGCTGGAACTGCTGGCCGGCGGCATGCCGGTCACCGCCATCGCGCCGGAGCTGGGCTACGACAACCCCAGCGCCTTCATCGCCTTGTTCAAGCGCACCTTCGGCACCACCCCGGGCCGCTACCTGGTGGCCAACCTGCCGCAAATCTGAGAGCTGTGAGACTTCTGAGACCGGGGAGCAGGCCAGCTCCAAGGCTCAGGTCGCACTCCGCATGCCGCGCCGGACTCGGCCAACCTGCAACAAGAGGTTCTGATACGCTGCTGCGCATACCAATTCAAAACAAGGGAGAGACCGCATGAGCGACATCAGGCAACGCATCGCCGCCAGCTTCAGCGCACAGGGCCTGATGGCGACCCTGGGCGCGCAGCTGGGGGCGGTGGAAGACGGCGAGGTGCGCATCGAGCTGCCGTTCTCAAAGCACCTGTCGCAGCAGCAGGGCTTCATGCATGCCGGCGCCACCACCACCATCCTCGACAACGCCTGCGGCTACGCCGCGCTGACCAAAGCGCCCGCCGGCTGCGAGGTGGTGACCGTGGAGTTCAAGGTCAACTTCATGCGCCCGGCCATCGGCGAGCGCTTCGTCGCCATCGGGCGCGTGCAGAATTCCGGCAGGTCGCTGGCGGTCTGCAGCGGCGAGGTGCTGGCCTTTGCCGGCGGCGCCAGCAAGGTGGTGGCGCTGATGCAGGCCACCATCGCCCACGTGGCCGCCTAGTTGGTCCTGGTCACCTTGTTGAGGTGGCGCGGCTTGTCCGCGTCCAGCCCGCGCGCGGCCGACAACTGCGCGGCCATCACATAGAAGGCCTGGATCGCGACGATGGGGTCGAGGTCGGGCGTGGCCGCCACCGGCAGCGTCAGGTCGCGCTGCGGGATATCGGACGGCGCCGCCAGCAGCACCCGGGCGCCGCGATGACGCATCTCGTCGGCCAGCTGCACCATGCCGGCCTGGCTGGGGCCGCGCGTGGCGAACATGAGCAGCGGATAGCCGTCGTCGATCAGCGCCATCGGACCGTGCTTGATCTCGGCGCCGCTGAAGGCCTCGGCCTGGATGGCGCAGGTTTCCTTGCACTTGAGCGCCGCTTCCAGCGCCAGCGGGAAGCCGATGCCGCGTCCCACCACCATCAGGCGATCGCTGCCGGCCAGCGCCTCCACCGCCGCCGACCAGTCGCATGCGGCCGCGGTGCGCAGCGCGTCGGGCAGCCGCTCCAGCGATTGCAGGAAGCCGGCGTCGTCCTGCCAGTGGCCGGTAAAGAGCGCACCCGCCACCAGGCTGGCGATGAAGCTCTTGGTCGCGGCCACGCTGGACTCCACGCCCGCGTGCAGCGGGATGCTCCATTCGGCCGCGCGCGCCAGCGGCGAGTCGGCGTTGTTGACCAGCGCCACGGTGGTCGCGCCGCCTTCGCGGAAGTAGCGGATCGGCTCCACCACGTCCGGGCTCTGGCCCGACTGCGAGATGGCGATGGCCAGCGCGTTCTTCGCAATCAGCGGCGCACGGTTCAGCGTCACCAGCGACATCGGCAGCGAGGCCACGATATGGCCCAGGCGCGCCATGGTCAGGTAGGCGCAATAATTGGCCGCGTGGTCCGAGCTGCCGCGCGCCACGGTGACGATGCCGGCCGGCGGCGCCGCGCGCAGCTTGCTGCCCAGTTCGGCATAGCGTTCGCGCTCCAGCGTGAGCTGCACGGCCACGTGATCGGCGGCCGAGCGCGCCTCCCGGAGCATCTGCGATTCGTTAGGCATCTGCGAGGTCAATCTCTTCTCCTTCCACATAAACGGCTTTGATGGCGAACTGGCGGTCCATCACGATGATGTCGGCATGGCAGCCGGCGTTGAGGCGGCCGCGATCGTCCAGGCCCAGGTAGTCGGCCGGGTAGGTCGAGGTGCGCAGCGAGGCTTCCGACACTTCCAGCCCCAGCGACACCAGGTTGCGCAGCGCCTGGTCCATGGTCAGGATGCTGCCGGCCAGGGTGCCGTCGTCCAGGCGCACGCCGCCGGCGCACTTGTGCACCACCTGGCGGCCCAGCGAATAGTCGCCGTCGGGCATGCCGGCCGCGGCGGTCGAGTCGGTCACGCAGTACAGTCGCGGAATGGCGCGCAACGCCGCGCGGATGGCGCCGGGATGCACGTGCAGCAGGTCGGGGATCAGCTCGGCATATTTGGCGTGGGCCAGCGCGGCGCCGGCCATGCCGGGCTCGCGGTGGTGGAAGCCGCTCATCGCGTTGAACAGATGGGTAAAGCCCGAGGCGCCGTGCGCCAGCGCGGCCACGCCGTCGTCGTAGCTGCCCAGCGTGTGGCCGATCTGCACCTTCAGCCCACGGTTGGCGAGCTTGCAGACCAGCTTCAGGTGGCCGTCCACTTCCGGCGCGATGGTGATCAGCTTCAGCGGCGCCAGGCTGTTGAGATGGTCGACCTGTTCCAGCGACGCCTCGATGGCGAAGTCGGGCTGCGCGCCCAGCTTGCCACGGTTGATGTAAGGCCCCTCCAGGTGCACGCCGAGGATGCGCGCACGGCCGCCGGCCGGCTCCTTGCAGGCCGCGCCGACCGCCTTGAGGGCGTTTTCCAGTTCCTCCAGCGGCGCCGTCATGGTGGTGGCCAGCAGGCTGGTGGTGCCGTGGCGTGCGTGCAGGCGCGTGATGGCCTTGACCGCGTCGCCGCCTTCCATCACGTCGCGCCCGCCGCCGCCGTGCACGTGCAGGTCGATGAAGCCGGGCAGGATGTAATCGCCCTCGTCGATGATGCGCGGTTCGCGCCGCAGCGGCCTGCCTTCGATGGAGCGGATGCGCTCGTCGAAGACGATGTCTCCGCTGACCCAGCCTTGCGGGGTCAGCACATTGCCATGGATATTCTTTATCGCGTTCATGGTGTCGTTTCCCGAGTGGTATTTTTTTATTGTGTGGTTGGTCTGTTACCGGCTGTTGTTATTGCGTGGCGCGCCGTGCCAGCAGCAATGCGCCATCGGCGGCATCGGAACGCGCCGCAACGATGCGCTGCCGCAGCCGCGCATCGAGATAAGGTTGCAGCGCGGCGGCCAGCCCGCCGCACAGCGCCAACGGCAGGCGCCGCGCCGGGTCCAGGGCTTCAGCCATCAGCGCGATCTCGGCGGCGGCGGCCTGCAGGATGCCGCGCGCGGCGGCGTCGCCGGCGGCGTGCGCCACCACCTGGCGGGCCACGCGGGCGAAGGCCGCCTGGTCGGCCAGCGCGAGCCAGTCGAGCAGCGCGTCGCGCTCGCTGCGGGCGTCGTCGTCGGCGTTTTCCTCGCGGCACAGCGCCAGCACGGCTTCGGTCAGCGGGCCGCGCGCGGCGCGGCCGTCCAGCGCCTGCTGCGCATGGTGCACGGCGCGCATGCCCATCCAGGCGCCGCTGCCGTCGTCGCCGGTGGGAAATCCCCAGCCGTCCACCACGCGCTGGCTGCCGTCCAGGTCGGAGGCGATGCCGATGGTGCCGGTGCCCACCGCGATCACCGCGCCGGGCCGCCCTTCATGCGCGCCCAGCAAGGTGGCCACGCCGTCGTTGGCGATCTCCAGCGCGCCGTAGGCGGGCGCGGCGGCGCGAAACTCGCTCGCCCATTGCGCCACGTTGTAACCGGCAATGCCCACGCCCACCGCCAGCTGTTGCAGCGAAGGAAGCGGCAGGCCGGCATTGGCGAAGGCGTCCGCGATGGTGGCCTCGATGGCGCGCCATGCGGCGGCGGCGCCGTTGCGCAGCGCCGAGCCCGGGCCCGCCGCCTGGGCCAGCACGCCGTGACCGGGCGCGGCGCCGGCGCGGGCCAGGCGCACCAGGGTCTTGGTGCCGCCGCCGTCCACGCCGACCAGGTAATCGATGGAGTTCGCCATGGTGTCTGCCGCCTCAGTGGCGACGCGAAGATTGCAGGTTGCCCGGTTTCAGGCGGCGCAGCGCCTGGCCATCGGCGCCGAACACGTGGAAGGCGTGGCTGTCGGCCGACAGCTGCAGGCGCTCGCCGATCTCGACGTTGCGGTTGCCGTCGCCGCGCACCACGATGTCGCCGCCGCCGTCCAGGCTCATGTAGATGAAGTTGGCCTCGCCCAGGTGCTCGACCAGGTTGACGGTGCCGGCGAAGCGCTCCGAGCCTTCGCCGTGTTCGCGGATCTGCTCGGCGCGCAGGCCCAGCGTGACGCGCTCGCCCGGCTGCGCCGAGCCCGGCGCCACGTCCGCCTGCAGCTGCACGCCGCCGGCGATCTCCAGGCGCAGGCCGTCGACGGCGGCATGGATCACCGTGGCCGGCAGGAAGTTCATCTTGGGCGAGCCGATGAAGCCGGCCACGAACAGGTTCTGCGGCTGCTGGTACAGCTCCAGCGGCGTGCCGGCCTGCTGGATGCGGCCCTCGTGCATCACCACGATCTTGTCGCCCAGCGTCATCGCCTCGACCTGGTCGTGGGTGACGTAGACGATGGTGGCGGCCAGCTGCTTGTGCAGCTTGGCGATCTCCAGCCGGGTCTGCACGCGCAGCGCGGCGTCGAGGTTGGACAGCGGTTCGTCGAACAGGAACAGGCGCGGCTTGCGCACGATGGCGCGGCCGATCGCCACGCGCTGGCGCTGGCCGCCGGAGAGTTCGCGCGGCAGGCGTTCCAGCAGGTGGTCGATCTTGAGGATGCCGGCGGCGTGGCGGATGCGCTGGTCGATCTCGCTCTTGCTGCTGCCGGCCACCTTCAGGCCGAAGGCCATGTTCTTGTACACCGTCATGTGCGGATACAGCGCATAGCTCTGGAACACCATGGCGATGCCGCGCTCGGCCGGCGGCAGGTGGTTGACCACCTTGCCGCCGATGGCGAGCTGGCCGCCGCTGATGTCTTCCAGTCCGCACAGCATGCGCAGCAGGGTCGACTTGCCGCAGCCCGAGGGGCCGACCAGCACGCAGAACTCGCCGTCGCGGATGTCGAGGTTCAAACCGGCCAGCACATCGGCTTTGCCGTCGTAGGACTTGCGCAGATTTTCAATGTTGACGTTTGCCATGTCGATTCCAGTGGGGTTACTTGACGGCGCCCGAGGTCAGGCCGCGGATCAGCTGGCGCGAGAACGCCACGTACAGGAGCAGGATCGGGATCACCGCCATCGACAGCGCGGCCAGCACCGAATTCCAGTCGGTGGCGTATTGCCCGATGAACTGCTGCACGCCCAGAGTGACGGTGCGGGTGTCTTCGCCGGGCGCGAGGATCAGCGGGAACCACAGGTCGTTCCACGCCGGGATCATGGTGAACACCGCCACCGTGGCAATGGCCGGGCGGATCAGCGGCAGGATCACCTGGAAGAAGATGGCGATCTCGCCCACGCCGTCGCAGCGCGCGGCGTCCTTGAGTTCGGTGGGGATCTGGCGGATGAACTCGGACAGGATCATCACCGCCAGCGGCAGGCCTTGCGCGGTGTAGACCAGGATCAGCGCGGTGCGGGTGTTGATCAGGTCCAGCGCCACGATCAGCTGCAGGATCGACACCGTGCCCAGGCGGATCGGGATCATGATGCCGATGGCGATGAAGAAGTTGAGGAAGCGGTTGCCGGGAAACTTGTACTCCGACAGCGCCCAGCCGGCCATCGCGCCAAACAGCACGATCAGCACCAGCGCGCCCACCGTCACCACCAGGCTGTTGCCGAAGTAGAGCAGGAAGTGGGTGCCGGAGAGCACCTTCTGGAAGCCGACCAGGGTCAGCGTCTCGGCGGTGGGCAGGGCCATCGGTCCTTCGAAGATGGCGTTGCGGGTCTTCACCGAGTTGATCAGGATCAGCGCGATCGGAAACAGCGCGATGACCGCGTAGATGCACAACACGAAGTGCACCCAGAGATGTCCGGCCGGGCCGAAGCTGCGCTGCACCAGCGTCGGCCGGGCCGCTGCCGCGGGAGCGGCGTAGGAAGAAGAAGGCATCGATTGGTCCTCGGGATTGTTGCGGTGAGGGCTTGCCTGCCGGCTGCGGTCGTCAGAGCGCATAGCGGGTCAGGCGGCGCTGCACCATGACGAAGTAGGCGCCCACGCCGCCCAGGATCACCAGGAACATCAGCGTGGCCACGGCCGCGCCCATGGTAGGGCTGCCGATCTGCGCCTGGTAACCGAAGAAGGTGCGGTAGAAATAGGTGCCCAGCAGGTCGGCCGAATAATTGGGGCCGGCCAGTGCGCCCTTGACGGAGTAGATCAGGTCGAAGGCATTGAAGTTGGCCACGAAGGTGAGGATGGTCACCAGTCCCAGCGTCGGGTAGATCAGCGGCAGCTTGATCTGCCAGAAGATGCGCAGGCTGCTCGCGCCCTCGGCGTGCGCCGCCTCCAGCACTTCTTCGGGCACCGCCAGCAGCGCCGCGTAGATCAGCATCATCGGGATGCCGATGTATTGCCATACCGAGATCAGCGACAGCGTGATGAGGGCGGTGGATTCCTGGCCCAGCCAGGGACCGAACCAGTCGGCCAGGCCGACCAGGCCCATCAGCTTTTCGCCCACGCCCCACAGCGGCGAGAGGATCAGCTGCCAGATGAAGCCGATGATCACCACCGACAGCAGCGTGGGCAGGAAGATCAGCGTGCGGTAGGTGCGCGCGCCGCGCAGGCCCTTGAGGCTGAACAGCGTGGCCAGCAACAGGCCGATCGGATTTTGCAGCAGCATGTGGATGCAGAAGAACTTGACGTTGTTCCACATGGCGTTCCAGAAGGCGGCCGACCAGTCGGCGTCGAACAGGATGGTGCGATAGTTGTCGAGGCCGACGAAGCTGCGCACCCCGGCATCGTTGCTGGTGTAGAAGCCCAGCCGCAGCGTGTCCGCCAGGGGCAGGGCGCTGAACATGGAGTAGATGATGACGGCAGGCGCAAGGAATACCAGCAGCTGCCACGCGCGGACTTTTTTCACGACGTCTCCTGAGGACTTGAGTAGCTTGGCGTCTATGATTTTTATGTGCCAAGCCGGCAAAGAATCGGCCGCCGTAACCTGTTCGTGATCCGTAGCGAGAGGCCGTCAGCCGGTATCGGCCGGAGCGCAGGAACCGGAGTGTACTTTGGTACACGAGGATTCCGAGCACCGCCCGATGCCGGATCACGGCCTCGCAGTAGGATCACGGACAGGTTACTGCTGCGGCTTGTACCACTTGGCGAACCCGGCCTGGATCTTGGCGGCGGCATCCTTCGGGGTCAGCTTGCCGTTCAGGACCTGGGCGTTGACGTTCCACATCTCGTTTTCCATGCTCGGCGTGCCGCGGTTCAGGATCTGCGAGTTCACGCGGATGGTCGAGGCGCAGCCCTTGCGCCAGCCGATCATCTGCTTGGCGATCGGATCCTTCACCGAGATCAGGTGGTTCGACAGCGAGAAGAAGCCGGTGACCTTGTTGGTGTAGAGGTCGGCGAACTCCTGCGAACCCAGCCAGGCGAGGAACTTGTAGGCGTCTTCCTTGTTCTTGGATTTCTTGTTCACGCCCATGCCGATGTCGTTGTGGTCCGAGATGTAGCAGGCGTCGCCGGCCTTGGGCACCGGCGGCGGGAAGGCGCCCATGTCCAGCTTGCCGTTGAAGTAGGCGATATCCCAGGAGCCGGCCGGGTAGACCGCGCCCTTGCCCAAGGCGAACATGTTCTGGCTGTCGCTGTAGGTCTGGGCCGACGCGCCCTTGGGCAGGTACTGCGCCAGCTTGGCCTCATATTCCCAGGCCGCCACGAATTGCGGATCGGTGAACTTGGCCTTGCCGGAGATCAGCGCCTTGCGGCCTTCCTCGCCCTTCCAGTAGTTGGGGCCGATGCCGGTGAACAGCACCTGGTGCGACTCCCACTGCTCGGAGGTGCCCATCACCAGCGGCGTGTACTTGCCGCTGGCCTTGACGGTGTCGAGCAGCTTGAAGAATTCCGCCTCGGTCTTGGGCGGCTCCAGGTTCAGTTCCTTGAAGATCTTGGTGTTGTAGAAGAAGCCGTGGATCACCGAGGCGATCGGCATGCAGAAGGTGTCTTTGCCATCGTCGGTCTGCCATGCGGTCTTGGCGGCCGGCGCGAAGAACTCCATGCCCGGTTTGCCGTCCAGCTTTTCCAGGTGGCCCTTGTTATAGAGCGACAGCGAGACGTCGAACGGGCGGCAGGCCACCAGGTCGCCGGCGGTGCCGCCGGCCAGGCGCGCGGCCAGGCTGGAGTCGTATTCGGTAGGTGCGGTCGGCGAGAACTTCACGGTGATGCCGGGGTTCTTCTTCTGGAAGGCGGGGATCAGCACGTCCTGCCACAACTGCAGGTCGTCGACCCGCCAGCTCTCGATGGTCAGGTTGCCGGCCTGGGCATGGCCGGCCAGCGCCATGGCCAGCGTGGCGGCACAGGCGGCGCCGGCCACCAGGCGTTGCATGAAGGGGCGTGCGCCCGGTTTTTTCGCGGTGTGCATCAGAGGTCTCCTTGTTTATCGTTGGTATGCCTGCTTGATGATTGCTGTGTGCCGTGCGTGCTTGAGGGATGGGCAACAGCAGAGGCAGCGGGGCGAAGTTAGCACCGGGGAGCGTGTGATGCGAACATTTGAGAGGAAGCCGGGGGTATCGATTAACTCATTGATTAAAAAGGAGAAAATCGATATTTTGAAATGTCGTGGATTACATATCCTTACACGCTGCGCGGCGCCGGCGATGGCCTTGCGGGCATGAATGGCGGCTGGGGCGGCGCACGTGGTGGGAGAGCGCCGGAAAGGTAAGCAAAGACAAGATTACATTTCTTTACATGACATAAGGCGTCTTAATCATTTTTCAGGCGCTGCGGCGGCTCGGGAAAGGCCCTGCGCAAATTGCGCAATGGCAGTCGCCCGGCTATAGTCTCTCCCGGTTTGGAGACATTCAACATAATGATAAAAATGAAACGGCCCGTCGTCGCGCGCATCGGTCCGGCCCTCGCTCGAGGCGCCGCCGCATGCCTGCTCGCGACGTGCGCGCTGGGCATGCCGCAGGGCGCGCCGGCGCAGGCCGTGGCGGCTCCCGCCGGCGCCGTTCCGGTCAACCCGACCCCGGCCCGCTCGCTGCAGGTGCTGCACTGGTGGACGTCGGCCGGCGAGCGGCGCGCCGTCGACGTGGTGGTGAACCAGTTGGCGAAACAGGATATCCAATGGCGCGACATCCCCATCCCCGGCGGCGGCGGCATGGGCGCCGGCAAGGTGCTCAAGAGCATGGTGCTGGCCAATCGCGCGCCGGAGGTGACGCAGTTGAACGGCGTGATCTTCGGCGAATGGGCCGACCTCGGCCTGCTGCTGGAGCTGGACAATGTCGCCGTGCAGGGCAATTGGGAAAAGCAGATGTTCCCGACCGTGTGGCAGCTGCTCAACAACCGCGGCCATGTGGTGGCGGCGCCGCTGGGCATCCACCGCATCAACACGCTGTTCTACAACGTGGGCGTGTTCCGGCGCCTGGGGCTGACGCCGCCCAAGACCTGGGACGAGTTCTACCGCGTGGCCCACGTGTTGCGCGAGGCCGGTGTCACGCCCCTGGCGCAGAGCGCCGAGGCCTGGCAGGTCGCCACGCTGTTCGAGAACCTGGCGCTGGGCGAGAGCGGTCCGGCCTATTACCGCCGGCTGTTCGTGGATGTGAGCCCGAGCGCCTACGCCGATCCGCGCATGCTGCATATCCTGCGCCAGTTGCGCAAGCTCGGCGAGACCATGGACCAGCCGGTGCGCGAGCGCGCCTGGACGGACGCCGCGCGCAGCATGGCCAACGGCGAGGCCGGGATGTTCATCATGGGCGACTGGGCCAAGGGCGAGTTCAACGCCTGGGGGCTGACGGTGGACCAGCAGTTCGGTTGCGCGCCGGTGCCGGGCACGGGCGAATACCACCTGTACAGCACCGACACGCTGGCCATGTTTGCCGGCGACTATTCGAACCAGGCCAAGCAGGAAACGCTGGCGCAGATTGTCGCCTCGCCGGCGGTGCAGTCGGAATACAATAAATTCAAGGGTTCCATTCCGGTCTGGCGCGCGCCGGATCCGCACATGGACCGCTGCGCGCGCGACTCGTGGCGCGCGTTCAGCAAAGGGGCGGCCTGGCTGGCGCCCAGCCTGGTGCACCGCATGGCCAGCGACGAGACCACCAAGGACGCCATCATCGCCGAGGTGCAGCGCTTCTTCCTCGACCGCAACGTCACCGAAGAGCAGGCGCAGAAACGGCTGGCGTCGATCGCGCGCACCCTGACGCGCAACCGCAATGACTGAGAACAAGTAATCAAGCAGCAATCGAGATGCAATTGGAGACGGCAATCATGACGCGCAAAATATTGATCGTCGACGACGACCAGAAGACCCGCACACTGCTCAAGGCCTATCTGGAAAAGAACCAGTACGAGGTGCGGCTGGCGCACGACGGCGCGGCCTTCCTCGCCGAATTCACGCGCTATGCGGATGAGCTTTCGCTGGTGATCCTGGACGTGATGCTGCCCGACACCGACGGCTTCGCGCTGTGCAAGACGGTGCGCCGCAAATCCAACGTGCCCATCATCATGCTCACCGCCAGCTCCGACGAGACCGACCGCGTGGTCGGCCTGGAACTGGGCGCCGACGACTACATCGCCAAGCCCTACAGCCCGCGCGAACTGCTGGCGCGCATCAAGGCCATCCACCGCCGCATCGGCATCGACAGCGCCAACGCGCCGCGCTACTACCGCTTCGTCGGCTTCACGCTCGATACGGTGGAGCGCACGCTGCTCGACAGCGCCGGCGCCGTGGTGTCGCTGACCGGCATGGACTACCAGCTGCTGAAGTACTTCGTCGAACATCCCGGCGACGTGCTGGACCGCAACGTGCTGTGCGAAGAGACGCGCGGGCGCGACGCCGGTCCGCTGGACCGCTCGCTGGACGTGCAGATCAGCAAGCTGCGCCTGCGTCTGAACGACGGCGGACGCCAGCCGCACCTGATCAAGACCGTGCGCGGCGCCGGCTACGTGTTCTCGGCCGACGTCAGCGCCGCGGCCGCGTGATTCCGACTCCCGCTCCGTGAACGACACCGTCTCCGCCGCAACGGACGCCGCCGCGCCCGCAGCCGCCGGCGCGCCCGCGCGGCCGGCCACGCTGCGCGGCCGGCTGGCGGCGTTGCTGGACTGGATGCTGCCGGACTCGCTCCTGGGCCGGCTGTCGGTGGTGATGATCTTCGGTGTCCTGGTCACCCAGGTCGCGGGCGGCATGATCTGGGCCGCCCAGCTGCGCAGCAAGTCCGAGGCCGAGACCCGCGTGGCTGCGCAGCACCTGGCGCACAGCGCCTCGGTGGCGATCCGTTACTTCATGAGTCTGCCGGCCAACTACCGGCCGCTGATGATCCAGCAGCTGCGCGAGATGGGCGGCACGCGCTTTTTCATCAACGCCAACAGTTCCCTGGTGCCGGTCACCCCCATCGCCGACAACCCGCTGGCGGCGGTGGCCATCGACGTCGCCGCGCAGACCCTGCGCGACGACCTGCCCTTCTTGCCGGAGGCCAGGCTGGACTTCGCCTGGCCGGACAACCTGCAGGTCTCCAGCGACGGCCTGAAGGTCGGCGACCTGCCCGACAACTGGGTGCAGCACATCCTGCTGACCAAGCCGAACTCGGCGCCGGTGCTGGTGATCCAGATGCAGGTCGAGAACGGCCGCTGGCTCTACCTGGCCGCGCTGATGCCCAATCCCTACTTCCTCGACAGCGGCAATCCGCTGTGGCTGGACCGCCTGGTGCTGCAGGGATTGTCGCTGGCGGCCATCCTGCTGCTGACCATCCTGGTGGTGCGCTGGACCACGCGCCCGCTGGCCGCGCTGGCCGACGCCGCCGAAGCCTTCGGCAAGGGCGAGACGGTGCCCGAGCTGCCGGGCACCGGCAGCCGCGAATACGTCAAGACCGCGCGCGCCTTCTCCGGCATGCGCGAGCGCATCAAGCGCTACCTCGAGGACCGCGAGCGCCTGTTCGTCTCCATCTCGCACGACCTGCGCACCCCCATCACGCGCCTGAAGCTGCGCACCGAGCTGATGGACGACGACGACATGCGCACCGAGTTCCATGACGACCTCGATGAGCTCGACATGATGGTCAAGGGCGCGCTGCAGTCGGTCAAGGACAGCGACATCCACGAGAACCGCACCGAGGTGCGCCTGGACGCGCTGGTGACGCGCATGATCCGCGACGCCAAGATGGCCGGCCACGAGATCGCCTTCACGCCCTCGGGCATCACCGTCAACGCCAAGCCGCTGGCGCTCAAGCGCGCCATCGGCAACCTGTTCGACAACGCGCTGTACTACGGCCAGAAGGTCGAGATCGCCATCCGCCCGACCCAGGGCGTGGGCGGCAGCCTGGTCGAGATCGAGATCCGCGACCACGGCCCCGGCGTGCCGGAAGACGCCATGGGCACGCTGTTCCAGCCCTATGTGCGGCTCGAGCACGGGCGCGCCCAGAACAGCGGCGGCATGGGCCTGGGCCTGGGCATCTCGCGCAACATCGTGCAGGCGCACGGCGGCGAACTGCTGCTGCGCAATCATCCGGAAGGCGGGCTGATCGCCACCATCATCCTGCCGGCGCGCTGAAGGCGGCGATGCGATCCATCTGCCAGGCAGATCAATCGCATCGAAATATTCCATTTAAAAAAGCAGAGTCTGCGGCGTAGACTTTGCGGGCTCCCCTCCGATGGTTCGCCATCGACCCACAACCAAGAACAAGGACACCCATGACCTATATCGCCGATCCGTCCCGCTACGATGGCAAGATGCCCTACCGCCGCACCGGCAGGAGCGGCCTGCTGCTGCCGGCCATCTCGCTGGGCCTGTGGCAGAACTTCGGCGGCGCCGACAATTTCGAGATCGGTCGCGCCGTGCTGCGCCGGGCCTTCGACCGCGGCGTCACCCACTTCGACCTGGCCAACAACTACGGCCCGCCGGCCGGCTCGGCCGAAGAAAACTTCGGCCGCTGGCTGGCCAAGGATTTCGCCGCCTATCGCGATGAGCTGGTGATCTCCAGCAAGGCCGGCTGGCAGATGTGGCCCGGTCCCTACGGCGGCCCCAGCGGCGCGCGCAAGCACTTGATCGCCAGCTGCGAGCAGAGCCTGCGCCGCATGGGCCTGGACTATGTCGACATCTTCTATTCGCACCGCGTCGACGCCGACACGCCGCTGGAAGAAACCATGGGCGCGCTGGCGCAGCTGCATCGCCAGGGCAAGGCGCTGTATGTGGGCATCTCGTCCTATTCGCCGGAGCTGACCCGCAAGGCCGCCGCCATCCTCAAGAGCGAAGGCGTGCCGCTGCTGATCCACCAGCCCAACTACTCGATGCTCAACCGCAGCATCGAAAGCGGCCTGCTGCCGGCGCTGGAAGAGCTGGGCGTGGGCTGCATCGGCTTCTCGCCGCTGGCCCAGGGCCTGTTGACCTCCAAGTACCTGGACGGCGTGCCCGAAGGCGCGCGCGTCACCCGCGCCCCCTCGCTGCCGCAGCGCATGCTGTCGCCGGAGAACCTGGCGCGCATCCGCGCACTCAACGAGATCGCAAAGAAGCGCGGCCAGACCCTGGCGCAGATGGCGATCGCCTGGGTGCTGCGCGATGCGCGCGTGACCTCGGCGCTGATCGGCGCGCGCACCGTCGAGCAGCTGGACGATTCGCTGGACGCGCTGAAGAAGGCCGACTTCACGGCCGAGGAGCTCCAACAGATCGACAGCCACGCCACCGATGGCGATGTCGACCTGTGGAAGGTGTCGTCCTCGATCACCTGATCGCCGATGGCGCAACAAGGGGCCTGGGCTGTTTCGACGGCGCAGGCCCTTTTTATTGTGGGTGGCAGTCAGGGATGACGAACACGCCGGGATGACAACCAATCGAGGGGGCAAGCCGGCGTCGTCGCTACGTTCCGGAATCGGAATCCGGCGGCGTTGAAGCGGCGGGCCGCGGACAAGGCCGCGAGCACCGGACCGGATCAAAACAAAAGGGCCGCATGCAGCATGCGGCCCTTTGTCGTGGTAGCGAAAGCGGGCGCCTACTTCGCCGCGTCTTCCCTCGCTTTGACGTCTTGCACGCGCTCCGGCCGCGACCACATCCACATCGCGCCCGCCGCCATGCCCAGCGCGGCCAGCACGATGATCCAGCGATGTTTCACCGTCAGCAGCATGATCACCAGGCACAGGCTCATCATCAGCGAGGCGCTGATCTTGGCGCGTCGCGCCACCACGCGGCCGTTGCGCCAGTTGTGGATCATCACGCCGAACACCGGATGGTGTTCGAGCCAGCGCTGCAGGCGCGGCGATCCCTTGCCCGCGGCCCAGGCCGACAGCAGGATGAACTCCGTGGTCGGAATGCCGGGGATGAAGACGGCGACGATGCCTACGCCCAGGCTGAGGTAGGCCAGCGCCAGCCACAGCCAGCGCGTGCGCGCCGGGGCCAGTTGCGAAGGTGGGGCGCCTTCGGCGCCCGCGTGGTCATCGGGAGAGGCCTGCATATCCATGCCGCGTGCCGCTGCAAAGGGCCTCAGTTCAGCGCGAAGTAGCGCCTGAGCAGGTCGCCGAAGCGACCATAGGCCGCTGCGGCGCCGGCCAGCACGGCCTCGTGCTCGCTCTGCGGCAGCGACGGCCGGTCGAGGAAGCTGACGAACCGGCGCCAGACGATTGCGCGTCCTTCCGGGTAGGCGGCCAGGTTGCGCGCGCCGTAGGTTTCGGACAGGCCCAGTTTTTCCTTCACCTCCTTGAGCAGGAAGGCCGCGCCCAGCGTCGAGCCTTCCGACACATAGAGCCAGCCCAGCGCCTCGGGCATGGCCACGCCCTGGCTGGCGATGGCTTCTTCGCCGGCCGACGCGCCCAGGTCGGCCAGGTCGGCCAGGTCGGCCAGCGCCGCCGCCTCGCGGCCGCGCACCTGCAGGTCGGGCACGGCGTCGCGGATGGACGGATCGGCGAACAGGTGCTCGACGTCGCGCTGGAAATGATATTGCGCCGCCACGAAGCGGGCGTAGTTGGCGCGGCTGGCGAAGGGCTGGGCGCGCTCCATCAGGGAATGCATCAGCTCGTGCAGCTCCCCGGTCTCGTTCTTCAGGCGCTCGGAGAGCAGGGCGGGGCGTTCGGTCACGGTATTCATGGCAGGTTCATCGGGTTTGGCGGCACGGCCGCTGCTGGCGGCCAACGCCGCCAGGACTGGATCTCATCATCGGATCCCCGCAAGCGGGCGTGGTTCAAGCATAAGCCGGATTCGGCCTGGCTGCAGGAAGGGGGGAGATGAGGCGGCTGGCAGACCCGGTGGCGCGGGAGGCGCCGATTGGCGCCGCGATCCGTGCGGATGTCTGGCTGACTGAACGGCAGATTCTACCTCATCGCCGGCGCGGCGCGGGCGGCCGGAAGATCGCATCCGTCGTGAACCGATGCGACATGCATCTGCGCTGCGATGAGAAAAAATGCATTCATGTAACACGTAAGTAAAAATTAACACGTATATTCCGCTGCGTGCAGAAGCTGACAAATAGCTGACTGCTGCATGACGGCTGTCTACGGTCCGCGCGCACCAGCATGCGCGGCCGTTTCAATGGGCCAAAGAGCCTTGTACACAACGCGGCGTCCGGGTGACATCGCCGCGAAAAAATCGCCATCGAATTTCGGCCTTGATGAATGCGCCATCCAGCGCAGGGACGCACACGTCCCTTCATTGCGGCCGGATGTACAGGGCCCTCAACCAGGGCCCGGGGCCAACTCGCCCTTTTTATTTTCAAACTTTCAGGGGTATTCATAGGATTATGTTTTTTATGTATGTAGCCATAACTTAATAGGCCTTTATTTGATTGAGCGTATCTTTAAGCTAGCGAAAAAATCTAGCCGTAAGTCGTCACAACAAATGACTGCCGCAAAGTAACGCTTCCATAAGAAAATAGTTCTGCTGAATAACTCCTGAAGGCCAAAACGCTACGAGATAAGTAGCGCTACGCCAGAAATATCCGGCACGAAGTGTCCTTGCGTGGGCGGGGATACTCAGTGCCTGATTGTGGTGATCAGCGGGCACGACTTGCTCGCGATCACGATTTTTAACTATCGGGAGTTATATGAATAAGAAGGTTATCGCACTTGCCCTCCTCGGCCTGGGTGCATCCGTCGCACACGCACAAAGCAGCGTCACCATCTACGGTATCGTTGATACTAGCCTGTCGTACAGCTCGAACGTCAAAAATGCCGCTGGCACCAGCAATGGTTCGCGCTTCGGCCTCGAATCGGGTAGCTTGTCCAGCTCGCGCATCGGTTTCAAGGGCGTGGAAGATCTGGGCGGCGGTCTGAAAGCGTTGTTCGTGCTGGAGAACGGTTTCAATGCTGACACTGGCGGCATGGGTGACTCGACTCGCCTGTTTGATCGTAAGTCGGTCGTCGGTCTGCAAGGCTCCTTCGGTACTGTCACCGTGGGCCGTCAAGCTGACTTCCTGGACGAGATTGGCTCCAGATACACTTCGGCTCAATCCTTCGGTCAAAACGGCCAGAAGGGCGCGCACGCCGACAACCTGGACCGCACCTCGACTGGTCGTAACGATAACTCCGTCCGCTTCGATACCGCCAACCTGAGCGGCTTCACCGGCAGTCTGTACTACGCTTTCGGTGAGCAAGCAGGTCAAACGTCGGCTGGCCAAGCCTACGGCATCGGTGGTAATTACAGCAACGGTGCTTTCGGCGTCGGAGCTGGCTATTACCAGTCGAAGCTGACCAACGCGTCGAACGGCTTCCAGCCTGGCAACACCGACGTCAAGACTTTCACCATCGGTACCAGCTACCAGTTTGGTCCGGCAAAGCTGTATGGCGCCTGGTCGCAAGGTAAGCGCCAAGCTTTAGGTAACTCCGCCGCTGCGTTGCCATCTGTCGGCGCCGCTCGCAGGGCCAACATTTTCGACATCGGTGTGGATTACACGCTGAATCAAAACCTGCATCTGCTGGCCAGCGTGATCTATAACCGCATGGATTTCAACCGCGCAGCCGGTAGCACCCTGTCGAATTCGGGCAAGGTCACCCAGTTCAACTTGGGCGTGGACTACTTCCTGTCCAAGCGCACCGACGTATACGCGCTGTGGAGCAACCTGCGCGCTTCCAACGTGACCAATCCTGGCGTGTTGAACGGCGCCGGCAACATCGCGCCGATGGACGACTCGACTCAAAACGTAATTCGCGTGGGTCTCCGTCACAAGTTCTAAATGTGACGTGTAGATGGTCTTGAGAGGAGCAGTACTTGATACGGTGTTGCCTTAGCGGGCAACACCGTTTTTTTAGAGGGTGTTGAGTTGCATCGAAAAACGACCCACTTTCCCCGGAAATATGCATCCTAAGTTGCCCCATGTTTAGACCACAATCTTGCTCATCACAGCGAGCGGGAGAACGGAGTAATAGACGTGGCCCTACTTGGAATTATTCGACGCTGGTACATCCGAGATCGCATCTCGATCAGGAAAATCTCCCGCTGGCTGGACATCTCCCGAAACACGGTTGGTCGCTATATCCGATCTAGAGCGATCGAGCAGTCCTACCCCTCTAGGAAATCATCCAGCGCCTGGGATGACTTCGCGCCTCGACTTTCAGCCTGGCGCAGCGCTGAGGCAGTCAAATCGCGCAAGCAGAGACGATGAACTTAAGAGAGTTGGGATATGAAGGGTCTTATGACTGCGTGGCAGCCTTCGGGATGCAATGGAAGGTGGGTCAAATAGAGAGGGGCAATTCTGCGAGAAAATCAACGCGCCGCAAACTCAGGCTCCACTTGATGCAATAAAGAATTGCAATTCGGTAATCTGCTTTGAAAATTAATAGTTGATTTTTTGCATTACCTAGTAATCTTCCTAGTATTGCAAAATAGTAGAACTGCTATAATTTTTTGTCGTACGGCCGTACCTGCAAAGGCCAAGCCAGAATAAAACCAATATTAATCTCACCGGAAGACATCTTTGTCCATGTCCGTAGCAAGGCCAGACGGTTTGCCAGATTTCTTGAATCCACCACTCAACGAAGTGGTGATGGGGGTTCAATTTTCGCGGCCCAAGGGCTATCAACAGATCTATGCTGGTCAAGTATGGCAACTGTTCAAGGATCAATATCCTGTAGTCCAAGAGCAGCCGGCCCTTCCTCCTGCCTTCGAAACCTTTGGTCTCCAGCAGCAAATATTTCCGCCGCCACCAGGATTTGGTTTTTTTTCCGGTGCTATGCACGACAGATTTTGGTTCTTGACCTCCAAAGGGGAGGAACTACTGCAGTTTCAAGAAGATAAGCTGCTGCATAACTGGCGCAAGATCGGCGATGAAACCAATGAATATCCACGTTTCGAGTCGGTCATTGATCGATTTGGCGATGAGCTAGGCAAGCTGCAGGAATTCATGACTACGTTGAGTGGACAGCAGCTCTTGATAAACCAATGTGAGGTTTCATATATAAACCACATTGTTTTCACAGAAGCTCTTCCAACGCCGCAGCACTGGCTGAATTTCGTAAATTTCCAGAGCATTTCTCCTAATGACGTATCGATGGTTTTGAGGGAAACCATCTTGGACGATGAGCAGCGACCGCAAGCTAGGCTTACGTACGAGATCAGTATCGGCCAAAAATCTGGACAGCAAATGATGAATCTGGGAATTACATTTAGAGGAATTCCCAAGACGCCTAATCTGCCTGATGTCCTTGCGTTTTTGAATGCCGGCCGATTGAGGATTGTGACGCGATTTGCTGAAATAACTACAACGGCCGCTCACGAATACTGGGGGAAAAAGTAATGCAATTTGCTAACAACTCGTTTTTCTTTGCCTATCCGATTGCTGGGACGTTACCTGCCTCGTCACGCAATGTCCGCAATTTGCCTGGAGTGCCGACACGGGCCATTGTCGCCGAACTTGAATACGAGTGGCGTCCGATGGTGAGCGACAGGCTGGAAAAACTCATTCGTCTTGAGCACGGATGGGATGGTTATCGTGCGGAGCCGGTGTCGTTTGACAACGCCAGTTTCGCACTCCGAATGCTTGAAAAGATCTGTCCGTCGGACTCCCCTACGCCCCAAATCGTGCCTGGTCGGAATGGAGACTTGCAGATTGAATGGCACACTGAAACTGGCGATATCGAGCTCCACGTTCGCGGCCCCAATGACGTCCACGCTTGGCGATGCATCCAAGGTGATGATGAAGATGGATTTGAAATGAACCTCACCAATGATTTCATTGAGGTTAGCCGCTGGATTACGAACCTGATGACGACGGGGGAAGAGATTGCCGCTAACGCCGCCGCTGCGTGACGATCAAGGGAAAGTCATTCCACATGATCACCCAGAGATTTTGAATGACTCCGGTATCATTCGCCGGGTTCACGAGGAGTTTGTCGTTACCGATCCGAAAGCACGTTCTGGTCGGCGCCTCTCCACCAGTACCTTGAGCGCGTCAAGCGGCGAAAATGGAGGAATGTCGGTAGATCTGGAGCAGCTTATTCTGGAAGCTGGTCAGGTCCCTGCCGATTATGTGACAACACCCCGATGGATCGCCTCAGTTCGTTTTCAAGCGCATCAGCTTCGCGCGGCAGGATTTCAGATTGGCTATGATCCAGTTCCAGAGTCACCAACGGAACAAGCTAATCCTTGTCATGGGCAAGTTTGGGGGAATTTCACCAAAGGTGTTCAGAAGCGTCTCTTGAAGCAGTGTGATTGGTTGGTTCCCCATGAGGGGGCAGATATCTGCTGCGAATGAGCCGGCCGACTACTTCTGCTGCCTGTCATCTAACCTCAAAACACTCATGCCCGCACTTGCGGGCTTCTTTTTGAATAAGCGAGCAATCGCAGGGCATTAAAGACGACGATCAAAGTGGAGCCCTCATGCATCGCCACTGCAACACCAATACTTAAGCCGAAAATGGTTGCTGGTACCAGGAACGCAACGACGCCCAGGCTGATGAAGACGTTTTGCCGGATGACACTTCGAGTATGCCGGCTCAAGTCGACAGCGAAAGGAAGATTCTTCAGGTCATCTGCCATCAATGCCACATCGGCAGTCTCCAGGGCGACGTCCGAGCCAGCAGCGCCCATGGCAATGCCCACCGTTGAATTAGCCATAGCCGGAGCATCATTGACTCCATCACCAACCATTGCAACCTTGGTTGTTTGGCGAAGTTTACGAATGGCTTCAACCTTATCTTCAGGCATCAGATTGCCCCAGGCCTCGTCGAGGCCGACTTCGCTGGCTACTGCATCGGCAACCTTTTGGTGGTCTCCGGAGATCATGATCATTCGGGTAATCCCAATCTCACGCAGCTCCTGCAGTGCTCCCTTGGCATCGGCCCGTGGCGTATCCATCAGTCCGATTGTCCCCAGATCGCGCTGACCATGCCGTACTACCATCGTGGTCCTGCCGTTTTCACGCAGTTTCTCAACAGCGGATATGGTTGCTGTATCTAAGGCGGGGACGTCGTCGCTGCCGAACATCTCCAGCTTGCCAATCCAAACCGTCTCGCCGGCGATGGTTGCGGTAACCCCGCGGCCAGTCAGGCTTTTAATGTCCAGCGCATTTGGTGGATTCTGAGAAGAGCCCAAATGTTTCTTCGCGTCTCGGGTGATCGCCGTTGCAAGAGGGTGGTCGCTCTGCGATTCGACCGCCAGCGCAACATTGAGGAGTTCTTCGACTGCAATTCCTTCGGCCGGTATGACATCGGTGATGCGAGGCCGCCCTTCGGTCAGGGTGCCCGTTTTATCAAATGCGATGGCGCTGAGGGAACCAAGTTCTTCAAGTGGTGCGCCGCCTTTGATGAGAACGCCGCTGCGTGCAGCACGAGCAATGCCTGACAACACGGCGCTAGGAGTGGCAATGGCGAGCGCGCACGGGCTTGCTGCGACCAGAACCGCCATCGCGCGATAGAAACTATCCCGGAAGGGCTCGTCGACGACGACCCATGCGAACAGCAGAAGGAATGCCAGGGCAAGAACGGCCGGGACAAAGACACGCTCGAACTTGTCGGTGAAGCGTTGCGTAGCCGACTTTCGTGTTTCTGCCTCACTCACCATCTTGACCACTCTGGCCAGCGCAGATTCACTGGAGCGACGTGTTACCTCGATCTCAATGGCGCCGGCGCCGTTGATTGTGCCTGCGAACGCCTTGGAGTCGCTCGGCACTCCATCTGGTCGGGCGCGGGCCAAGTCGACGTCGTCGACTGGGCGCTTATCGACGGGGATGCTCTCCCCGGTAACTGGGGCTTGGTTAATCGCGGAGTTGCCAACAACGATAAATCCGTCTGCTGGCAGGCGCTCGTTCGGGCGCACCAACACAACGTCGCCGACTCGCAGCTCCTCGACCCGGATTTCCGTAATCTGCCCGTCTCTACGTACGGAGGCTACTTCGGGGGCCAACTTGGCCAGGGCTTCGATCGCGCGCTTTGCCCTACCCATGGCGTAGTGTTCTAGTGCATGCCCCAGGCTGAACAGGAACAGCAGAAGCGCGCCCTCTGCCCACGATCCCAACGCTGCGGCACCGGCCGCAGCGACCAGCATCAGCGTATCGATTTCGAAACGCTTAAGCCGAATATTGTCGACGGCTTCCCGGACAGTGTAGAAGCCACCGAAGAAATATGCCGAAATGAAGCACGCCATGGGAAGCCAGGCCGGCATGCCAGCAACGAATCTTTCAATGACCCAGCCGATGCCCAGGAGCGCGCCACATAAGAGCGAAAAGATCAGCTCCGTGTTGGCGCCAAGCATGCCGCCATGTTCATGAGAGTGCTCAGTATCCTTTCCTCCATGTTCGGCGTGACTCGAGCCATGGGCATGCGAGTGCTTATGGGCGCCGCCATCTTCGTCATCCGTATGGGGGTGCTGATGATCGTGTGTATCTTCTTGCTCTTCTGCAGGAGGAGAATTTTCGGCCGCAACACTTTGATCAAGAATCTTCACACCCAGGCTCTTCAATGCAGCCGTGAGTTTCGGTATATCGCACTGCTGGCGATCAAAATCAACATGTACGCTGCTCGTGGTGGCGACGTCTGCGGCTAACACACCAGGTAGCTTTTGCAGATGGTCCGCAATAGTTCGGGCCCGCCGTTGATGGTTGATTCCGCTGACCTTCCAGACTACGTGCGCATAGCGTTCAGAAACCTTTGCACCTGCAGCGGTCACGATTTCTCGAATGCGACCAAAGGGCAATTGCGCGGTGTCATAGTGGACGCACAGCTGTGACACTCCGGCACCACGAGGCGGACGGACATGGACATTAACTACGCCGGCCTGTGTTCCGATTTCGTCGATGAGGCGTCGAACACAGACGTCGTTTGCATCTTCAACATCTGGGAGCAAAACGGGAATATCGAGGCGTAGTTTTGTTGTCATGATTACTCTTGGCGGTGATTCGTGGCCTAAGCCGTTAAAAGGGAGGAGCTTTCCACGCTGCAGTTATGTGGAAGAGGTCCCACATTGGCCGCAAAACTTGGTGCCAGACGGCATTCCGCTACCACACTGAGTACAAGCGATGGCTGTTAGGCCGCTGCCACACTCGTGGCAAAACCTGGCGCCAGGACTGCTGACGGTGAAGCACCGCGGGCAGCTAGTGCCGATCGGAGTGGCACTCCGCCCGCGTCCAGTGGGGGGCGGGCTATACCTGCTGTGACCGCCGTGTTCGCTACTGCCATATTGATTGTTGTTGCCGTGGTGGCCGGTATCGCCATGCCGGCGCTTTTCGCCATGGTGGCGTCCGATTATTTTGCGAAGAAAACTCACGTGTACTCCGTTATAAAATGAAGACGCCAAATGAACGGCTTACATGACGTCATTGAAAAATCCCGCCTTCTAGATATCAGACCCATTACGTATGACTAACGGGCGAGTGCCTGAAAGGTCGCGGAGAAATCTGAGTGGCAGCAGCCACCAAAGCGAGAAGATCAACACTCCGGTCCCCATAGCGAACCAGACGCCACGAAGATGCCCGAAGACTTGCGAGACGACCAGGTTGCTCGCTAAGACGAGCGCAAACGAGAGTGATACCGCGCCGCATAACATCTGGCGTGAAGCTAGCGTCTTGAAGCGTGAACGATCCCGGAGAGGACGTAATATCCGATGCTGCACTGCCGGGGCGGCAAACAGAACTAGGCTAGTTAGTGAGCAGCAGAATGTGGCCAGGAATATCCACTTTTCTGATTCAACGATCTGTGAGAATCCGCTGTTAAATGGCAGCGTAATGAGGAACGCGGTCAGTAACTGGGCAGCGGGTAACAGGACGCGCAATTCGTTGAGAAGATCGGAAAGATCTCCGTCTCCTTCAAAATCTTCGCGATCTTCCTCAGTATGGGATGAAGTCATTTTTCTGTTTCAGTCGCAAGTGGATTACCCGTGGCGGTGGGGTATTGAAATAGATTTTACCGAGGCAATATCGAGAAAAAGATTGCGTAGTTATTACAAGTTTGTAATCTTTTAACCTCCGTGGTCGTGACCTGGGACAGATCCGAACAGCAAGTTATCTATGCCATCGCATAGGCAATGCAGGGCTGTGAGATGCACCTCTTGAATATGCGCTGTGCGTTCATGTGGAACGCAGATATGGATGTCCAGCGGTGTGAGCAATCTGCCTAGCTGACCACCGCCTTTGCCCGTGAGCGCAACAACTTGCATCCCCTGTTGATGGGCTTCCTGCACAGCTGCGAGGATGTTCTCGGAGTTTCCGGACGTAGAAAAGACCAACAAGAGGTCCCCGCTGCGACCTAACGCCTGAACCTGCTTGGAGAATATTTCCTGATTCCCATAGTCGTTGCAGATTGCGGTCAGGATTGAGGTATCAGTGGTGAGCGAGATGGCAGGAAGAGGTTTGCGTTCGCGCTCGAAGCGACCTACCAGCTCCGCCGCAAAATGCTGACTATCGGCGGCCGAGCCACCATTGCCACAGGAAAGAATTTTCGATCCCCGGGCTAACGTAGCTGATATTGCTTTAATGGCATCGAGAATGGGCCCTTCAAGAGACTGGACTGCATCGATCTTGAGTTGAGCACTCGCGTGAAAATGCTCGGCAATTCGAGACTTCTCCATGTTGATTCTCCCCCGGTATCGACCATAAAGAAGGTTGGAGAAATGCAGAAATGAATGATTCCAAGATCATTTATTAATTTTCTGTCAGATTTGATCTCGAGCTTGGTTGATGGCACTGACACGATGCTTTCCATCTGGCTGTTCTCTGTCCGCTACGCGTTTCGCGGCTCTAGGAGCCGGCCTTCGCCGGTGGCTGGTTGAACGTCACTGTCCGTGGCAAATACGGACGTCCGTTTATTCTGCGTAGTCCGTTGGAGAAGTCTTCGCTGACAAAAGCGTCACTCATGATGTCCCGAGACGACGAGTAGTAACGAGATTCGACCTTGAGTAATCCCATGATGGTGTGTTCAAGATGGTCCGTTTGATAGGGGCGATTTTCTAGAATTGCTTTGTCGACGGCATTCTTTCCTGAGAATGACCTGGTCCAGAGAAGCATGGGGATTTCATAACCGGAAGGATCCGCGACCGATTGCCCTGCATGATCTCTCGTGTGACCTACTTCCTGGCCGTGGTCGGCACTAAAGAGCAGGCTTGCCGCCCCGGGGGAAGATGCCATGGTGCTCTTGATCATGCTTGCCACGACGAAGTCGTTGTAGGCGATCGCGTTGTCATATTCGTTGCGCAACTGTCGGATCCAGATTGAGCGTCCTGCAGCTGAAAGCTGTTCTGCGACGGCATCATTGACGTCGTTGAATTTGGCGTATGACGATGGGTAACGCATGTCGTAGGTGGGGTGAGCGCCAAGCAGATGCACGACAATGAGCTTCTTGGGGGCCGGATTGGTTAGTGCGGCTTCAAGTCCAGGTAATAGGTTTCCGTCGAAATTGTTCTCTCCGCGGCCGGCGCCCTTGTTGATGAATAGCTTCTCATCTGCACGCTCGGAGACAAGACCGAGCCAGCCGTCATTCGGGACCTGATTAGAAATCCAGAATGTCTTGTAACCAGCCTCCTTGGCTAACATTAAAACATCAGGCTTGCTATTCCACGCGTCAGGGGAAACAAGATCGGCAGGCGTGAACATCTTCATCAGCGACGACATGGTAGCCGGCTCTGATGAGATCACATCTTGGAAGACGATCAGCTGGTTTCGCATTGCGTCCAGCATAGGGGTAGTTCTACGGTCATAGCCATATAGCGACATATTGCTGCGATTCGTGCTTTCCCCGATTAGCCAAACAACCGTGTTCTTGGCTGGGCCGGTGTACTGTACCTTCCACTCGGACCGTTGTGCCATATTGCGGGCAACGATTTGCTGCATGTCTTGTGCCTGCTTTAGTTGGCTGCGATAGTCCATGTATCGAATTGGCCAGAACAAAGCAGGATTTTCTTTCGCCATCGTGGGATTGAAATGCAATGCCAGGAAGGCCGTTAGTAGAAGCCCTATGCTGATGAAGCCGGACCTGCGTAGCGTGTTCAACGGCAAGCGTGCTTCCCTGAAGGATAAGCATTTCTCGAACCAGAAGATCCAAGCGCCGACGAACAAAAAGATTCCTCCCGCCTCCGCCAGCTTCCGCCAGTTGTGCAGGAAGAACTCGTTGGTCTCGTCGGGATTAGTGTTGAAAATTGCGTGCAAAACGAGAATCGGATTCGGCCGAAGGCCGAAGTAGTCGCGCAAGAATCCCTTCAAGGCGGCGTCGAAGAAGAATAGAGAAATGATTCCTAGACTAACAACAGTCAGCCACCGCGGGCGCAAACGGAAATAGGGGACTGCGATAAATATACCGGCAATTCCGGGCAGGCTGGTGGACATCAAGACCGTGCTTTTGGCGAATTCGTTGGCACTGATCATGCCTAGCATCCAAAAGGCAGCAAGCCCGCTAATGCCCAGGAGCAGCCGATATCCAAGTCGTTTCAACTTAAATTACTCTCTAGAATGATGGGAGTTGGCGAGCGCCCATTGCCTCGCCGATGGTAGTGGTCAGACGCCTTTGGGGCGCATGATCTTGGCTTCTTTGAAGAACGTAAGGCTGAAGATTGTCCGCTCACCTTGGATGCTCTTGACGGCTGCTTCGCCGCCGTGCAACGTCATGATTGAGCGTACGATCGCCAGCCCGAGTCCACTGGATCCGCTCGCACTGCTGCGTGACGGATCTGCCCGATAGAAGCGGTCGAAGATTCGCCCAACGACGTCGGGAGGGATTCCCTCTCCAGGATTGGATACTGTCAGGATGGTCGCATTACCTACGTCTGTTGCTTCAACCCGGATAATGCGCTCCTCAGGTGTGTATCGGATTGCATTGGAAATTAGATTGCCAACTGCCCTGCGCAAAAGCATCGGGTCGGCGAAAATCTCTCCTGTTCCACCGACGACAATCCGGACCTTCGCTTCTTCAGCAATGCCCTCGAAGTAATCTGCAATCTTGGCCAATTCGTCTTCGACATTGAGCATCTGAGGCTTTACGGCGACATGGGCGTTTTCTGCCCTCGCCAGGAACAGCATGCTTTCCATCATCCGCGCCAAGCGCTCATATTCCTCGATGTTGGAGCTGAGTAGGCCCTGATACTCTTCAATAGATCGTTGCTTACCCAGAGCGACTTGCGTCTGCACCATCAGGTTGTTGAGCGGGGTGCGTAAATCGTGCGCCAGATCTGCCGAGAACTGCGTCAACTGCTCAAAGCTACGATGTAGGCGATCCAGCATCGCGTTGAATGATTCAACGATGTCGTGCAGTTCCTTGGGGGCCGAGCGGATGTCTAGCCTGGTGTCGAGCCGATTTGCCGAAATCGCATGCGTCTGTGCGGCCATTAACCTCAGCGGTCGAAGTCCGCCGCGAACAAGGAAGAAGCTCAAGAGAGTTGCGAGAAGCGTACCGATCGACGCTGCGTACCATACCTCCGTACGATATTCGGAGAGCAGTTCCATGCGGTCAGAAGCAGTGCGCGCCACCACCACTATGGTCTCCTCGCCGGCGCTGGTCTTGGGCTTACTGGCGATTAGACGTGCGCTGGCACCGTCTAAGTCGATGCTTTGAAGGGCATTGACTTGAGCTGTTTTGAGACTGTTGAAGAGTGGTGTCCCCACTCCAGATCGGCCAACATAGTTCTTTAAGATGGTGGCGCCGGAGGAATCTGTGATGAGTACCAAGAGCTGGTCGTGGCCGCTAATGGTATCCAACATGGCATGCTTATTTCCCCTGATGCTTTCGATTGAGCCTGCTTCTTGTACCAAGTGATCAATCGAGCGGCTTTTGCCTATAAGCTCTTCATCGTCTCGACGCTCCAGCTGAACGTATAACGAGTGATAAAGATAAGTGCCAACAGCCGCGAATGTGATAATCGCCACTAGTGCAAATAGAGCCACTAGACGTGATGTCATCGAAGCTGGGTTTCTGGAGTTCAATTTCGCGCCTCAAACACGTAGCCCATGCCCCAGGCGGTATGAAGCAGTTTGCTCTCGAAGCCGTCGTCAAGTTTCACGCGTAGTCGGCGCACGGCGACGTCGACGACGTTGGTATCGCTGTCGAAGTTCATGTCCCAGACTTGCGAGGCTATTTGAGGCCGGGAGAGCACTTCTCCTGGCCGGCGAATCAGCATGTGCAGTAAGGCAAATTCTTTAGCGGTCAAATCGATTCGCTGTCCATCCCGCGTAACTTTGCGTCGAAGTACATCCAGCTGCACGCCGGCATATTCGATGATGTCAGATTCACGGCTCGGGCCGCGGCGTAGCAACGTTCGTACCCTTGCGAGCAACTCCGTGAACGCAAATGGCTTGACCAGGTAGTCGTCTGCGCCCAGTTCTAAGCCCTTCACGCGATCCTCGATTTCATCGCGAGCAGTGAGAAAGAGCACCGGTGTATCGTGGGTGCGGCGCAATTCTCGCAAAATGTCCCAGCCGTTCATGCCTGGCAACATCACGTCCAGAATAATGAGCTTGTATTCCAGCGTCTGTGCGTTATGCAGGCCGTCAATTCCTGATTGCACCCAGTCGACAACAAAACCCGACTCGGTAAGGCCACGGCGTAGGTAATCCCCAGATTTTGGTTCGTCTTCTACCAGCAAGATGTGCATGATTTGGTTCCTCGAATACGTCGATATTCTGACCGAGCCTGCCGCTGCATTCATTACAAATCTGTAATAACTCAGCAATCTTTCTGTTCGGACCTCCTCCGTAGAATTCATTCCAACGATGCGCCACACAAGGAGTTGGCGGTCGAAACCGCCTGGATCAGGCGATCTTTTGAACTACCATTCTAGGAGTAATGACATGAAAGCAACCCAAATTCTCTTCGGCGCCATGGTTACCGTTTTGTCGGTGTCCGCCTTCGCGCAATCGACCGTTAAGACCGAAGCCGAACGCGATCAAGCGAACCTGAGCGCTCGCAACAACTACCCGGTGATCAAGTTCGAAAGCACCAAGACCCGCGCCGATGTGGTGGCCGAGCTGGAGGCTGCACGCCTGGGCAAGCCGGTTCAAGCCGCTGCTGAAAAGCCGAACGTCGCCGGCAGCCCGGCCCAAAGCAAGGCCTTTGACTTGCCGCTGTACAACGGTGCATAATCGCCGCCGATTAATGGCCATGTTGCACATTAACCTCATAGCTGCCGATCGGGACGGTCGGTAGCTATAATCCTTCAGACCATGCGCTCATTCATTATCTTGCTTGCTTTGTTGTTGCCGATGCAGCTCACTTGGGCAGCAATGGCATCGTATTGCCAAGGGGAAAATGATCGTGTGCCGACCCATATCGGCCATCATGAGCATCCTTCGGTGAAGGCCGATAAGCATGCTGGTACTGAAAAAACTAAGGCGGGCGACAACGACGTCGGCTGCTCTCTGTGCCACTTTTCGTGCATGAAATCGGTGCAGATCTACAGCTCGAGCGTGATTGTTCCGCCGGCTGTCGAACAAAAATCGCATTTAGGCTACTCTCCGCATCCCACCTCCCATATCGCCGACGGGCCCGATAAGCCCAATTGGCAGCTCGCCGCTTAACTCGGCGAGGACAATCCACACACAACTGCACTCGCCGAATTCCCCTTCTTAACACTGGAGAATTCGATGTATCGGCACAGCTTTTTGCTGGCGCTGGCGCTTCTTGCAGCCAGCACTAGCCACGCGCAATCAACGGCGCCTGGAAACACAGAACAAATTCAATCCTATACGGCTTCATCCCTGGTGAAAGAGCCGCGGTTGTTGTCGCTCCCAGCAGCTATTAACTTAGCGTTCGATCAGAACAAGGGTCTGGCTGCGGCGCGCAAGGAAATCGAGGCCGTAGAGGCGACCATCATTCAGGCCGGCGCGCGGCCGAACCCTGAGTTCTCGGCTCTGATGGAGGACACACGTAAGTCCACCAGGACTACGACCTATCTGATCAACCAGCCAATCGAATTGGGTGATAAGCGCAGTGCCCGTATCGAAGCGGCCCAACGTGCGCGCGACATGGCCTTGCTCGGATACTCGGCCAAACGCACCGAGATTCGCGCAGGCGTCGTTGCCGCTTACTACGACGTGATGGTGGCCACGGAGCGCCAGCGTCTGGCGAAGGAGCTGCTTGGTCTGGCGAAGACCGCAGCAGATATGGCCGGACGTCGGGTGACGGCCGGGAAGATCTCTCCTGTCGAGCAAACCAAGGCCAAGGTGGCCGAAGCCAGCGCGCAGCTCGAGCTCAATCAAGCTGACAGCGAGTTGATTCTGGCCCAGAAAAAACTGGCGATGTTCTGGGGATCTGTGGGCAATGAATTCCAGCTCACGGACGGTGGGGTCGAGACGCTGCCGGAACTGCCGGCAATCGCCCAACTGACCGAAAAGGTCGCCATCGGTCCCGCGGTCAAGCTTGCGCAGCTTGAAGTTGAACGTCGCCGTGCGCTTGCCAAGATCGAGAGTAGCAAGCGTATCCCCGATGTGAATCTCACCTTCGGCAACAAGCGTGATGAGTCGGCCGCTAGAAATATGTGGGTGGTCGGTATCTCCATGCCTATTCCAGTCTTCGACAGCAACAAGGGCAATGAGCTCGAAGCCCTGAAGCGTGTTGATAAGGCACGCGACGAGCTGTCCATCGTTGAAGTGCAGATGCAGAGCGAGGCCGCACAGAGCTTCGAGCGCCTGCGCAATGCCAGGGAAGAGGCAGCCGCACTGCGCGGTGAAATTGTTCCCGGAGCACAAAGTGCCTATCAGGCAGCACGAACAGGTTTCGAACTGGGGAAGTTCGGATACCTGGACGTGCTTGACGCGCAACGCACCTTCTTCCAAGCCAAAGCGCAGTACTGGAAAGCGCTTTCCACGGCATTCCAAGCAGCCGCCGACCTGGATCGTCTGGCCGGCACTGAGACACCTTCAGCTGAGTGAGATTAAACATGACCAAGAAGCAAAAGCTCGCCATTGCGGCGATCATCGCCATCGCCGCACTGTTGTCCGGCGTAACCCTGATGAAGGGAGGCAGCTCGGGCGGGGGCGGAGAAAAATCGTCTGCGCATCAAGAAGAAAGTGGCCATAAGGACAATGAGCACCATGGCGAAGACAAAAGTAGCGAGCACAAGGATTCTGCTGAGCATGGCGATGGCGAGCACCACAGCGCCGCACCCAGCAAGGGACCGCATGGAGGCTCGCTCTTTAAGGTAGGCGCTTCATCCTTCGAAGTATTGCTGTCTGAGAGCGATGGCGCCCTGGTGGTCTATCCCTATCAATCTGATACACCACTTTCCCCTACTGTCGTGAAGTTGGCGGCAACGCTGACCCGACCAGGAAAGGCGGCTGAGAAGTTGGAATTCCAGGTAGAGAAGGACTCTCTGAAGGCGACCACGCCGGTCGAAGAGCCGCATCTGTTTGACATTAAGTTCGACGCATCGACCCCCGCTGGCTCGCACCAGTTCACCCTTTCCAAAGAGGAGGGGAAGATCGAGTTGAACAAGGAGCAGATGGCATCGGCTGGCATTCAGGTAAAGACGGCCGGCGCGATGAAGATGAACAGCAGTTTGCAGCTGCCGGGTGAAATCCGATTCAACGAAGATCGCACCGCCCACGTCGTCCCCCAAGTCGCCGGTATCGTGGAATCCGTTTCTGCGAACCTCGGCCAGAAGGTGAAAAAGGGGCAGGTACTGGCTGTCGTCATTAGTAGCGCTATTTCGGAACAGCGCTCGGAGTTGTTGAACGCTGAACAGCGCCTCGCCCTGGCAAAGACCGCTTATCAGCGAGAAAAGGGCCTGTGGGAGCAGAAGATCTCTGCTGAACAAGACTATCTGCAAGCACAGACAACGCTGCACGAAGCAGAAGTCGCAGTGCGCAACGCGCAGCAAAAACTTCGTGCTATCGGAGCTTCGCCTTCTTCGGGTGGTTTGAATCGCTACGAAATTCGTGCGCCCTTCGATGGCACGGTGGTCGAAAAGCACCTGGGTCTTGGTGAAGCGGTACGAGAAGACGCAAATGCGTTCTTGATTTCTGACCTCTCCAGCGTGTGGGCAGAGATCATCGTTACGCCCAAGGACATGCAGATCGTGCGCGTAGGCGAGAAGGTCGTTGTACGCGCCACCGCCTTCGACTCGAGCACCAGCGGGAAGATCTCTTACGTTGGATCCCTGATCGGCGAGCAAAGCCGAACCGCGAAAGCTCACGTCGTTCTGCCCAACAAAGATGACAGCTGGCGTCCAGGTCTGTTCGTGAACGTTGAAGTCGTTTCGGACGAAGGCCAAGTGCCGGTGGCCGTGGTTGCTGATGCAATCCAGACCGTCGATGAAAAGAGCGTCGTGTTCGTGCGCATGCCAGGTGGATTCGCAGCGCAGGAGGTCACGCTCGGCCGCTCCAATGGGAAGTTCGTGGAGATCAAGTCCGGTCTGGACGCAGGTGTCGAATATGCCGCTACCGGAAGCTTCGCTATTAAGGCTGAGTTGGGTAAGGGCACCGCAGAACACGGCCATTAAATCTGGCGTTTTCGAGAAAGACGACAATCATGTTTGAACGAATTATTCGCTTCGCCATCGAGCATCGATGGCTGGTCCTGCTCGCGGTGCTCGGGATGGGCGCATATGGTGTGTACAGCTATCAGAAGCTGCCCATCGATGCGGTACCGGATATCACCAATGTGCAGGTGCAGATCAACACGGCCGCACCAGGCTATTCTCCATTGGAGACCGAGCAGCGTATTAGCTATCCGATCGAGACAGTAATGTCCGGCCTGCCCAATCTGGAGCAGGTCCGCTCCATGTCGCGCTACGGCCTGTCTCAGGTTATCGTGGTGTTCAAAGACGGCACCGACATCTACTTTGCCCGTCAGCTCGTTAACGAACGCATTCAGCAGGCAAGAAGCCAGCTTCCGGCTGGGATCGACCCTGGAATGGGGCCTATATCGACGGGTCTTGGCGAAATCTACCTGTGGACGGTTGAGGCCAAGGATGACGCGCGAAAGGCGGACGGAACCCCCTATACGCCCACGGACCTGCGAGAGATCCAAGATTGGGTCATCAAGCCCCAGTTGCGCTTGGTTCCGGGCGTCACCGAAATCAACACCATCGGTGGCTATGCCAAGGAATATCTGATCGCTCCTTCGGCTGAGAAACTGGCGTCCTATGGCTTGACAATGGATAGCATCGTCAAGGCTGTAGAGAAGAATAACAACAACGTCGGTGCCGGCTATATTGAGCGCCGCGGCGAACAATATCTGATTCGTGCGCCAGGGCAGGTGGGCTCTATCGAGGACATCAGCAACATCATCCTCTCCAACGTGAAGGGTATCCCCATCCGTGTGCGCGATGTCGCCAACGTAGATATCGGTAAGGAGTTGCGTACGGGTGCTGCGACCGAGAACGGTCGTGAGGTGGTGCTGGGTACTGTCTTCATGCTGATCGGCGAGAACAGCCGTAAGGTTTCGCAAGCGGTCGACAAGAAGATGCAGGAAATCAACCGTACGCTGCCCCAAGGCGTTGAAGCTGTCACAGTCTACGATCGTACCGTTCTGGTCGACAAGGCGATTGCAACGGTGAAGAAGAACCTGGTCGAAGGTGCACTCCTGGTGGTGGCGGTGCTGTTTGTCTTCCTGGGGAACATCCGGGCGGCGATCATCACGGCAACCGTGATTCCGTTGGCCATGCTCTTCACCTTCACCGGTATGGTGTCCAATAAGGTGAGCGCAAACTTGCTCAGCTTAGGCGCACTCGACTTCGGCATCATCATTGACGGCGCCGTCGTGATCGTGGAGAACTGCGTCCGGCGACTGGCTCATGCACAGGAACACCACGGTCGCACATTGACTCGCAGCGAACGATTCCATGAAGTTTTCGCTGCGGCCAAGGAAGCTCGCCGGCCGCTGCTGTTCGGCCAGATCATTATTATGATCGTCTACCTGCCGATGTTTGCTCTGACCGGCGTCGAAGGAAAGATGTTTACGCCGATGGCATTTACGGTCGTTGCAGCCCTGATCGGCGCAATGATTCTGTCGGTGACCTTCATTCCTGCAGCTATCGCTCTGTTCATCGGCGAAAAGGTCGCTGAAAAAGAGAACTTCATCATGGTGGGGGCGAAGCGGCTGTACGAGCCGATGCTGAAGGTCATCATGGAGAACAAGGCAGTGGTTCTGACCTTTGCCGCTGCACTGATCGTCGTTTGCGGCGTGGTGGCTACCCGTCTGGGGTCAGAGTTCGTGCCTAGCCTGAATGAAGGTGATATCGCCATTCAGGCACTCCGTATTCCTGGCACCAGTCTGACGCAGTCCATCGAAATGCAAAAGACGATCGAGAAGACGCTGAAGAAGAAATTCCCGGAGGTGGAGCGAGTCTTTGCTCGTTCTGGTACGGCGGAAGTTGCGTCCGATCCGATGCCGCCTAACATTTCTGACGGTTACATCATGCTGAAGCCCGAGGCTCAGTGGCCTGAGCCGAAGCGAACGCATGCGGAGCTGCTGACTGCTATCCAGGAAGAAGTTTCGAAGATTCCAGGCAATAACTACGAGTTCTCGCAGCCAATTCAGCTGCGCTTCAATGAGCTGATCTCGGGTGTTCGAAGCGACGTGGCGGTGAAGATCTTCGGCGACGACATGAACGTGCTCAACGAGACCGCTGGCAAGATTTCGGCTGTCTTAGAGAAGATTCCTGGCGCCACCGAGGTGAAGATCGAGCAAACGACCGGCTTGCCGATGTTGACCGTCAACATCGATCGCCAGAAGACCGCGCGTTATGGTCTGAATGTCTCTGACATTCAGGACACGATTGCCACGGCCATTGGCGGTAAGGAAGCCGGAACCCTGTTCCAGGGCGACCGTCGATTCGGTATTGTCGTCCGTCTGCCTGATAACTCTCGGACAGACCTGGAAGCCATCCGCCGGTTGCCAATAGCGTTGCCGCTGCAGGACGGAAACACCAGGACCAGCTATGTTCCGTTGGGTGAGGTTGCTGCGCTGGACATCGCCCCGGGACCGAACCAGATTAGCCGAGAGGATGGTAAGCGCCGTATTGTGGTTAGCGCCAACGTCCGTGGCCGAGATCTGGGTGGCTTCGTTGCAGATGCAGAGCGCCAGCTGCAGGCCCAAGTCAAGATCCCCACTGGCTATTGGACCACCTGGGGCGGGCAGTTTGAGAACTTGCAGTCTGCTACGCAGCGTCTTCAGATCGTGATTCCGGTGGCCTTGTTGATGGTCTTCGTGCTGCTGTTTGTCATGTTCAACAACGCCAAGGACGGTATGCTGGTGTTCACGGGTATCCCATTCGCACTCACCGGGGGCATTCTTGCTCTGGCGCTGCGTGATATTCCGATGTCGATTTCGGCAGCAGTTGGTTTCATCGCGTTGTCAGGGGTGGCGGTGCTGAACGGTTTGGTGATGATTTCCTTCATTCGTAGTTTGCGTGAAGAAGGTCGGTCGCTGGATCAGGCCATTCATGAAGGGGCGATGACGCGTCTTCGTCCAGTGCTGATGACCGCGCTGGTTGCATCGCTGGGCTTTGTACCGATGGCACTGGCTACTGGAACGGGCGCAGAAGTGCAACGTCCGCTGGCGACTGTTGTTATCGGTGGCATTCTGTCTTCGACCGCGTTGACGCTGCTGGTGTTGCCGCTGCTGTATAAGTTGGCACATAACAAGGACGAAGATGAGGCCCCGGCAGAAACCGGCACACGTCGACCGTTCTGGAAGTTCTGGGCAAAACGTTCTTCCACCGCAAACTAAGAGGAAAAAATGGGACAAGGACATTCGCACGTTCCTCCGCAAGGAGGTAATGAAAGGGCGCTGAAGATCGCACTGGCCCTGACGTCGACGTTTCTGATTGCAGAGGCCGTTGCGGGTGTTCTTACCCAAAGCCTTGCGTTGATCTCCGACGCTGCACACATGCTTACAGACAGTGCAGCGTTGGCGATCGCTCTATTCGCAATCCGGATCGGCAAGCGACCGGCAGATGCGAAGCGCACTTTTGGCTATGCACGTTACGAGATCCTGGCCGCGCTTTTCAATGCGGTTATGCTCTTCGCAGTGGCAATCTACATCCTGGTCGAGGCATACAAGAGATTTACGTCACCTCCCGAGATTCAGTCGGGGGCTATGCTTGTAGTGGCCGTTCTGGGGCTGATTATTAATTTGATCAGCATGCGCATGTTGACGTCGCGAAAAGATGAAAGCCTGAACGTTAAAGGGGCGTATCTGGAAGTATGGAGCGACATGCTGGGATCGGTGGGTGTCATCGCAGGTGCGCTGATCATCCGATTCACCGGTTGGGATTGGGTAGATACCGTCATCGCCGTAGCGATCGGTCTGTGGGTGCTGCCGCGTACATGGACGTTGCTGAAAGAGAGTATCAACGTTTTGCTGGAGGCAACACCTGCACACGTGAATCCCGACGAAATCCAGGAAGCAATCCTGGGAGTTGAAGGAGCTCAATCAATTCACGATCTTCACATCTGGTCCATCTCGAACGACAAGGTGAGTTTGACTGCTCACGTTGTCTACGACCCCCGCACATATAACATCGAAGTACTCGGAAAGATCCGGAAGTTGTTAGCTGAAAAATTCGACATTCATCACGTCACCATTCAATTGGAAGACCTGCCATGCGAGCAGGCGGCTGAACAGCACACCTTTTCTCCGATCGGTAAGGAGGGCGAAAATGATCATCAACACTAGCCGTTGGCTCAAACTATCATTGATAGCCACATTAGCAACTTTGATCTCTGCTTGTGCGACCCCCGCACGTGACACCGTGCCGTGCACGATACAGCAGCAGCACGCGCGCTGTGTCGCGGTTCCGGTGCATGACGATGAGCATGAAGATGAGGCCAAGGCGCTGACGCCGGCGCCGGAGGGATTCGGCTATCTCTACATAACGAGGCCATATGCGCAGCAGCGTAGCGTTAAGGCTAAGTTGTTTGTGAATGATGTATTTCTTGCGGAGCTTGGGCCGAAGAGCTTTGCTCGCATCAAGATTCGGCAAGGGGTGTACCGGATTAAGATCACCGCCGAAAAAACTGAAGACGTCTTTATTTCGGTAGGAATGAAGAAGGAGACATTCTTGGAATATCAAATCGCAGAGCACTTCTTTTCGACGGAACCCAGTATCAAGCTGGTCAGCAAGGAGCGAGCGAAAGAAAGCATGCAACCACTTGATATGGTGGTTTCACGGAACGACTGAAATCGCGAGGAGTTAAAGAGGGAGGACGCATTTATGCGTCCTTTTTTTTGGATCCAAAATTATTACGCAATCGTAATAATTTAGTTCGATTTTGGTAATTGGTGCCTCTCTACAATGAACTCATCGTCAAAACGATATTTCACCCCAAAGGAGGTTCACCATGAAGTTCAATTTTTCCAAGGCCGCAATTGCCGCAACCCTGCTGATGTCCTTCGCCGGCGCCAATGCCATGGCTCAAGTCGCAGACCCGTTTGGCACTCCCGCCAATAGCGCGATGCCGGAGCGCGAAATCGCCATGAGCAATTCGACCAAGTACGTCAACGTCGCCCAGGGCGAAGTCGTGAAGTTCGTCTCGCACGGCAAGAGCTTCACCTGGAAGTTCGATACCTTCGGCATGCAGCCGTTCTCGTTCTCGAAGATCGCCCCGCAAGGCTTTGACGGAGCCAACGCCACCGTCTACCTGGGCACCAACCCGCTGTACCGTGGCCATTGATCGGTGAGGCTTGCCGATATTGGCAAAGACTATTCTGATACCGCGGCAGTGCGCAGTATCAGGACGGCCCGTAGTCCAGGATGGTTGTTCGAGAGTTCCAAGGAACCACCATGTAGTCTAGCGACAGACGCCACCAGGCTGAGGCCCAAGCCGACGCCTGGTGTTGATCTGCTCGCATCGCCGCGATAGAAGCGTTGCTGCACTTTGGACAATTCAGTATCAGGAATGCCGGGACCATTGTCGCTCACACGTACCAATAGGCGGCCGTCGTCGAGCTGTACACAGCTCAGCGTTACCTTCCCGCCAATCGGGATAAATTTCAGAGCGTTATCGATCAGATTGGCAACGGCTTGTGCCAACAGCAAAGCATCGCCTTTTATGTGCAGTGGACCAGAGGGGCGATGATCAATAATCTTTCCGGTGGACTCTGCCAGTGGCCGGTAAAATTCGCAGACATCCGCAACGACCGCCGCTGCATTCATGGTGGAGAAGCCCGCTCTTCTAGCACCAGTATCGATTTCGACTAGCCGCAGTAGGGCATTAAAAATTGAGATGACGCGGTCGACGTCTTCGATAGCCCCTTCAATCTCCTCGGAGTGTTTTTCCTGTCGAGCAAGATCTTCCAAGCGGGAACGTAGTTCTGCCAATGGTGTTCGTAGATCATGCGCAATCGAGTTAGACGCGTTGATGACCCCTTTCATCAGCTGCTCAATCTGATCCAACATGAGATTCGCGGTCTTGGCCAGGCTTGCCAGTTCGCTTTCGCCGCCATGATGTGGCAAGCGGTGCGTGAAATCTCCCTGCACGATGGCCGTAGCAGCCTGATCGATGTCTTTGACCTTGGCAAGAAGGCTACGTCGAATCGCAACGCCGCCTACTATTCCGAGAAGAATAATGATGGCCCCGGAAGCCGCAAGGCCGCCGATGAACATATTCTCGAGTAATCGGTATCTGTTGATGTCGTGAGCGACCAGCAGATGAAATCGGCCATTCAGAATGAGATGTCTGGCAAGAATCCGGGTATTGCTGCCATTGATGTCGACGACAAACCTCCCACTGGAAGCGACTGTACTGATTTCAGTTGGCCAGGAGGGGAGATTGCCCGCCAAGCGCTGCATGTTCTGGTCGGTCAGCAGAACAATGTCTTCGGAGCCGCCGGGGATCGCCCCAACCCGGGAATCGATCCGCTTGCTCAACGCATCAACTCCTTCTTCTTCATACACGCGCTGCAATCTCTCGCTGTCCGCGTGCAGGATATGGCGCCAGTCCTGCTCGACAAATTCCTGCCATGCATACCAAAGTGGTGTGGCAAAGGCAGCAAGTGCCAAGAGGCTGAATACGACGTAGCAGCTGGCGACAGTTCGAGCGGAGAACTTAAAGAGCCTATTCATCGGTAAGCATGTAGCCGGCGTTTCGAATGGTCTTGAGCATGGGCGGCAGTGAGTCGATATCTAGCTTTTGCCGCAATTTGCTGATATGCACGTCGACCACGTTGGTCTGCGGATCAAAATCGTAATCCCAAACATTCTCTAAGAGCATCGTGCGCGTGACCACTTTGTTCGCATGACGCATCAGATACTCGAGAAGGTGAAATTCCCGCGGTTGGAGCAATATTGCCTTTCCGTCCCGGTAGACCTTGTGCTTCATGATGTCCATGTGCAAGTTACCGACCACGAGATACGTCCTCTCGGTCAGCTCCCTGGATCTCCGGATGATGGCTTCCACACGTGCTAGTAGTTCACCAAACGAGAACGGCTTGATCAGGTAATCGTCTCCGCCGCTCTGCAGTCCTTTAATCCGATCATCGACCTCTGCCATGGCGCTGAGAATCAAGATCGGAACGTTATTGCCCGTTTTGCGAAGAGCTTCAATGATACTCAGCCCGTCGATGCCTCCCGGAAGCATGCGGTCCATGATGATGGCTTCGTAAGGTGTGCTTGCGGCAAGCAGCATCCCGTCACGACCGTTGTCGGCGTGATGGACCTCGTATCCTGACTCAGAGAGTCCTTTTTTTAGGAATAGCGCTACGCGCTCGTTGTCTTCGACGATCAGCAGTTTTGTCGCCGTCATGTTTCTAACGCAGAAAATTAATCCAGTCTTTGGGAGCGCAGCGGACGCATTTCATATGCAGACCAGACGAATCCAGAAACGCTGCAAGACTGGTGAGATTTGTTGAGGGTGCATGGAAAACAGAGAGATTGAATCTCTACTTTTCTATCCAATGCGGAGCTGGAAAACTGTACCACGCCGTCAAAAATTAGCCGATGACTCCGCGGAAATATTTGAAAATAATTTGATGGAAAAGAAAAAAGGCTTGCGTGGGCAAGCCTTCTTTTACCGATCCAACATCGCGACCAACCCGCGATGTCGGTGGTGAGTTTTGCTTAGAACTTGTGACGAACGCCCACGGCCACCAGAGTCTGGCTGGCATCAGCGCCGCCGGTAGCAGCATTGCCGGTCGCATCGCCATACACGCCGCTGTTGGCCATGTCCGAAGCACGGATGTTAGCCAGGAACGCGTACAGGTCGGTGCGCTTGGACAGCCAGTAGTCGGTGCCCAGGCTGATTTGAGTCAGCTTGCCCTTGGAGGACGAGTTGAAGTCAGCACGGGTGTGAGTGACGGCGCCCAGCAGCTTCAGATTCGGGGTCAGGGAGTAGGCGGTACCGACTTCATAGATGTCGGCCTTGTTCGCGGAACCCAGAGTCTTGGACGGCAGAGCGGTCGGGCTGGCGGTGTTCAGATCTTGCTTCACGCGGTTGTAGTTTGCATACACGCGGGCCGGGCCGAATTGATAGCTGGCTGCAACGTTCAGCACCTTAGCTGCGCTGTTGCCGGAGTTGTTGACGTCGCCAGCGTTGGTTGTGCCGATCAGCAGCGAAGTGTCGGCCGGGGTTGCGCCTTGCTTCGATTGGAAGTAGTTGATACCCAGACCCAGCGGGCCATTGTCGTACTTGCCGCCGATGCCGAATGCTTGGCCAGCCGAAGTGCGGCCGGCTTGTTCGCCGAAGCCGTAGAACAGGTTGCCGGTGAAGCCGCCCATGTTGTTGGTGGTGTAGCTCACGGAGTTGTTGCTACGGGTACCTTCCAGGCGGTCCAGGTTATGGCCAACGGAGCCGGTCATGAAGCCGAAGTCGGCAACAGAGGTCAGGTAAGAGATGGAGTCAGCGAAGTCGGTTTGACGACCCAGCAGGACGGTACCGAAGCCGCCGGCCAGACCGACGACGGACTTACGACGGAACAGAGTGTTGGTAGTCTTGGAGTCATCCAGGGCGCCGGTGTCGTTCTTGAAGCCGGTTTCCAGATTGAAGACGGCGCTCAGACCGCCACCCAGATCTTCAACACCCTTGAAGCCGATACGCGAACCTTGAATCACCGCGGAGTTCACGCCGAACTTGCTGCCGGTGCCGTTAGCAGTGCCGTTGACAGCCTTGCTGGTGTACACGACGCCAGTATCGATAATGCCGTAGATGGTAACGGAGGAGGTTTGCGCCTGAGCAGCGCCGGCGAACGCGCCGAGCACAGCCAGTGCGAGCAACGATTTCTTCATGTGTCTTCCTTCTAAAATGGTCTTGAGGATCCGCACGTTTGACGGATGTTTGAACATTACGTGTTCCTCTTTTCTACCAACAGCGCGTTTGTAAATATAGAAAAAAGTCTGGTTTTGGTCGGACGATTGATTCTGGATTTGTTGTATTTCTTCATCTGTCGAATTTGCTTCGGAGTTTCATAGGGTGGCTCGCCATATGAATGTGGCAGCAGCGCTATCCGAAAAAAAGCCGGCAACAACATGCGTTGGTGCCGGCCAAAAAAGAAACCACCCAAATCAAAATCGAGCGGAATCAGGGAGAGTTACACTAGGTCCGCGATGATGTTCCTCAATCGATATTGACGCTGGCGATAATTACCTTCTGGACCATCGAAGCTTGAATTTACGTCGGCAAACAGGCGTGAAATTAAGTCCAAGGTCACGCGTTGTTCGGTATTTTCGATCAAGATCAGGCGCCTTTTGCTGCGAGCATGGAGTTTACTAATGTCGACTTCGATGCAATGGCCCCAGTCTGCGTGACGCACATCTACGAGCACGGCCTCGGATTTGGAAAGCTTAAAAGCAGCGGCCAGATCAATTCTGGCTGAGAGGAATGGATGAGACTTCCTTAATTTAGTCGTCAGCGATTTAGCGATTTCAACGGCCCATGTTTCGGAACTGTTTTTTGCAGAAAATCTTGAGGCGGCTATCAAGGCTTCGTGATGACCTTGATCCGCCGCTTTTTTCCACCAAGAGAGTGCGTGGATGTCATGCATTGGACCATCGCGTCGAGTACGCCAGAGATACTGACCGTAGTCGAATTGAGCCTGTGCAAATCCCATCTCGGCACTGCGGTTTAAATATTGGCGAGAGAGCGAGAGATTGCGTTGGAAGTACTCCGCCTTGGCGTAAATCATTGAGAGCCCGTGCCAGGCTTCGGCAACATCTCCCTTGCCGGCAGCATTGAGCCAAGGGACCGCGGCTAAATAGTTCGCCTGCCCGTGTGCGGGGAATATCCGTTGACAACCGTGGTCGAGGCGCGCGTGGAGCATCCCAAGTCGGTATTGCGCTTCATGATTATTTGAAAGAGCTGCAAGCTCCAACAGTCTTCTGACATATGAGAGATCGGATACTTTGCGCTCCAACAAGAGCTGAGATTGCCTCAGGAGTAAGGTAACCTCATTTTCGGATAAAGAAAGTAATGCGCACTGGGGAGAGGGATCGCGAAGATAGCGAAGCTGCGCCTCATGATCCTTAAGTAGGCACTTGATCATCGGCGCGGCGTTCTCGGAAAAACCGACGTAGTCACCGGCCTTCCAGTACTCCTCCAGTAACGAGTATTGGGCTTCTGTCACGCCGGCTAGCGCTGCTTGCCTGGTCCAATGTTCTTTGGCTTCTTTCAACGGCGGCGCCAGATGAATTTGATCGCCGGCGCCATGGTGCTGGTCATCTTCGAGTTGCGCAAGATGCTTGGCGAGAAGCCATTGGGCCTCATGATTATTTCGCTCAGCTAGCTGCTTCAGTACGTTGACCGCCTTGTCTTTGGCCTTATGACCAAAATGACTGGAATTCTCAAGTACTAAACGTGAGAACACTATGCCAGCTTCGAGTACGCCGGAATCGAACGCGCGTTCATACCATGCCACCGCCTCATAGGGGCGCGACATTGTGCTGCGCACTAGATCATATGGAACGGCGCGACCTATCATCGTCCAGGCCTCGGTCAGGCCTTGTCTGGCCGCTCGTTCCAACCAGTAGAATGCAGTTTCAGTACTCTGCGGAAGGCTGCCGTTGCCCAAGTAGTAGCGGGTTCCAATGGCCAACTGTGCGTCGGCAACACCAGTTCGAGCGGCTTTAAGAATGGCAAGGTCGTCGCGGGCCGCCATTTTATCGACCACCCACGAGATCGTCGTTTGGGCGAGAAAGTGTTTGCGGCGATGACATCATGCTGCTCCGTGTATGTTCATAGGGAACGTGCTCGGAGAACTAGATTTGCACCTTGCGATGATGAATCTTTGCGTAGAAAATCATCAACCTGGCAGTCACAAATCGACGATCAGGAGCACCGATTTTTCAACGGATGTTAGCCAGCGATGGTGATCTGCGAATGCCTTTGGAAGATTAAATGTTGTTAATGTAAATGGTCGGAAAGCCGCTATAAATATAGGTTTTATCGAAGATTTCCCTCTATGAAATCAAGCTCGGAAGCATATTGAGTCTGACTTGATGGTGATTTCAGTGAATTTTTTTTGAAGATTAACGATCCTTAATAATCGGGCGATGAAGAGGCCGATTTTGAGTCGTAAAGTCAGCACGTAATGAGGCACATCTGCCACAGCTGGTTCTGCTTCAGAATGACTAGGTTGGAAAAAAATTTGTAATTTTTAGTCGTATTGGCCTATGCTCCCGCGTTCGAAATTTCGAGAAATTACGAGGCGGCGGATGCAGCGGAATCTATAGGCCGGAAAGTGGCCTGTCAGGTCTTAGAGGAGTTGAATGAACAAGTTTTTGCAGTCGATACACGACAATCTGCCCCAGTGGATGGCTGATTGGTTTGATGTTCTGGTGCCGGCCGCGGAAGTGGCCTTGATCATGATCGGCGCCTTAGCCATCATGAGAATTGCAAAGCTGCTGATCGGCCGGGTAGGTCGTACATACGGCCTACCCGGGAAGGCCGCAGCTCTTACGCAAAGGGTTCTTGGATTCTTTGTCTATGGCGGCGCCATTCTCTGGGCATTGGAGCGCCTGGGGGTCTCTGGCGCGGTACTTTGGTCCGCATTCACTGGATTTGCTGCAGTAGGCGCGGTGGCCTTTTTCGCCGCTTGGAGTGTTCTATCCAACCTATTTTGTGCCATCTTGATCTACACGACGCAGCCATTCCGGGTCGGCGACGTTATCGAAGTGCTGGAGGGCGGTGACAAACCAGGCGTTAAGGGGCGTGTGCTGGACATCAATCTAGTGTACACGACGCTATCCGAGGAGACGGAAGGGGCCGGGACTACACTGCAGCTGCCAAATAGTCTATTTTTCCAGCGTATCGTGCGCAGATGGAATGACGGCTCCTCTTCGTTATTCTAAAATTCTTCCCCTCGATGGGCCTGCTCTGGGCTCACCGCCATTCCCCAGTTCTCCAGCCTTTGAAATCATTACGCGATCGTAATAGACGCGTAATGATTTTGTTCGAAATGCCTTCTTAGAATGTCTTCTTGTCGGTGTGCCGCATCAATGATTCGGTGGATCTGACCTTAGGTACTCTTCTTGGAGGTCTCGTGGACGCATTGCTCGCCCTATTTCTTGTCTCGTCAGTCTTATGCTCTGCGCCAACCTTGGCGAAGGGCGCACCTCAGCTGGAGAGAAAAAATGCAAGGTCTTGCCAGGATCTGTCTCTCGCCGTTTCGCCCAGCAATCCTAAGAGTAGCTGTCCAACGTCGCGCCTCTGTAGCCGTTAGCGGGCTTTTGTTGCGGATCAGACTTCAGCGTATTGATTGAGCAGAAATTCGAAGGTATGTCCGGATTGAATTGGCATTTTCTTCGTTAGGAGGCGGGTGATGAACATCAACGGAATGAATGCGCTGTCGAGTGATGGTGGAGAGAAGGACGAGAAGTTTTGGAATAACGCGGTTCGTTTAGTGGAGCAAAGGCTTGGGCTGCTTGCATCGAATATCGCCAATGCCGATACACCGAACTACAAAGCCCGGGACATCGATTTCTCATCGGCTTTGAAACAGGCGATGACGAATTCAAAGTTGCCTGTCCTGTCAAAAGGGTACGCCACGGTCCCCAGAGATCTACCCGTTGAGGCCTTAGTACTCTACCGTTCTCCGACGCAACCGAGCGCGGATGGTAATACCGTAGATGTCGACCAGGAAAGCGCGGCGTTCTCTCATGAAGCGATTCGTTATCAGTTCTTCTTGGACAAGGCAGTAGGTGAGTACAAGGAGATCGGAGATTTGTACAAAAAAATGGTGGGGTAGTGCGAACGTCACAATGGTGTGGCGACTGCTCCCGCCGCTGACGACCGAGTTCTTTTCAGATGACGCAATCCCAACAGACGCACGATGCCATCGTAGGCGTAATGAAGGTCGGCTCGGTGATCATGCTGTTGCTTGTGCTGGCGTTTTATCTTTGGCTTAAGTTCAACGATCGTAAATCCACCAAGAAGAATCTGCAGACCAAAATCGCAACATCGAAGGCCAAGCAAAAGCGTCCACGGTCTCGTCGAACTGGGCGCTGAGCTATCAATTCCAGCCATCTCACACAAGACTGCTAACCAGCGGCTAATAGACGCGCGTTCGAGCCGGTGTGAGATGGCTCATTCAGAGATGCATTCGATTTCCATCGTAAATGGTTTCCCTCGCTGCTAACAGCGTGGCGGACTACTGCGCTTGAGCTTAAAGGGCCATTTGTGCTGACGAAGTTTCGCAAGAAAGGCGCGGTTCAAGAAGCGCCGGCAGAGGCCGGGTTCTGGCAAGTGTCGACGCCAACCTTCATTCTGCTTGTAGCGCTAGGTAGCGCGGCCCTTTATCACTTCCCCCTCTACAGATTCGCAGTCACTAATCTGGATATGTCTTCCCCAGGGGGGATTTGGACTTTACTCACCCTATTCGTACTTGTCTTCTTTACGAACGTGTTGGTCCTGAGTGTTGTGTCCGTTTTTTCTCAGTGGCTACTGAAGTCGGCGGCGATGCTGATGGCAGCCATTAATGCGATAGCTGTTTATTTCATCGTGGTGTATGGGGTCGTACTGGACAAGACCATGATGGGCAATGTCTTCAATACTGATTTCGCGGAAGCATCCGCACTGTTTCATCCAATGCTTCTCGTGTACGTGGCGGCGTTCGGTCTACTGCCGATATGGTTACTTGCGCGGATCTCGGTTCGGCCAGTATCTTTGATCAAGCGAATCACCACACCTGCGGTGGCAACGGGATTGACCTTGTGCTGGTTGGTTGGAGCCTCTTGGACCTGGCTTTGGATAGACAAGTATGCCAAGCAGGTGGGTGCCATGGTGTTGCCTTGGTCTCCTGTCATTAACGGCGCACGGTATCTTTCCTCGAACTTGGCGCCTTCGCCTCGCGCAGTTCTTCCTGCGGGGACATTCGCCAGCTCGAACAGAAAGGTCGTTGTTCTCATCATTGGCGAGTCCGCACGCGCCCAGAACTTTTTTCTATACGGATACAGGCGGCAAACCAACCCCCGCATGTCCCTTGCTGGCGTATCAGTCATCCGAAACGCCAGCTCATGCGCTACCTACACCACCGCTTCCCTGGAGTGTATCTTGAGCCCCACCACCTCTGGGGACGAGGGGAAATGGGAGGTGCTCACTACTTATCTACAGCGCAGCGGCGTAGAGGTGACTTGGAGAAGCCACAATGCCGGGGAACCCCCAATGAAGGTCCTTCACTATCAGAAGCTTGAGGATGTTAAGCAGACCTGTGTTGGCGACGAGTGCAATTACGACGGAGGATTACTTTTCGGATTAGAGAGGCACATAGCGGACTCGAAAGGGCTGCGTACCTTGGTGGTGCTGCATCTTACCGGAAGCCATGGGCCGGCATATAACACTCGATATCCAGCAAGCTTTGAGGAGTACAAACCGGTTTGCAACTCTGTCCAGCTGCAGCAGTGTAGTCAGGAGGAATTGATCAATGCCTACGATAACAGCATCCGCTACACGGACCACGTAGTTGGGCAGACGATCGATTTACTGAGGCGGCTAGACATTGACGCGACCCTGTTCTTCATCGCTGATCACGGCGAATCTTTGGGAGAAGGGCGCTTGTACCTACATGGGACGCCGTGGCTTGTGGCTCCTGAGGAACAGAAGCGTATTCCATTCATCGTATGGAATTCCCGAGACAACATAAAAGAGAACACCACCACAAAGTTCGTTGACGGCGCCTTTACTCAGGCGAGCGTCTTCCACAGTGTGTTGGGTGCATTCGGTATGCGGTCTCCTGTCTACAAGCCAGAGCTGGATGTTCTGCCGAAAGTGGGGCGTCCGTGAAAAATCAAGTGATGCGCCGTTTGGCATGGAACGCCTTGGTTCACATACGTCGCCCTTGGCGCCTTATCGTAATCTGCCTGCTCGGCATTGCAGTAATATCGATTTATCCATCAGATCTGGAGGTTTATCGTGAAACCCCTCCTAGCACGCATCCTATCGTTGTCGGCGTAGAGGACTACGGCCGGTATATCAATACGGTCGTTCAGATAGGGCTCCCTTTCGTCATGCGAGATCCGGTCGGTATCTTGCAAAACCTTTATATCGCCGTGGGATCAACAATGTTGACTCATGGGCTTAAGCGCGCTCTAGATCCCGTGTTGGTAGCGGGAACCCAATTAGGTGAACGTCCCAATGGTGGCCGGCACAACATGCCATCAGGCCATTCTTCGATGGCCTCGAGCGCGATGTACTTCGTTGGCCGGCGCTACGGTTGGTGGCATCTAATTTATATGCTTCCGATTTTGCTGATGACGATGTTTGCGCGAGTGGCGTTAGATGCGCACACAATTTCGGCGGTCCTTGCCGGCGCGTTGGCTGGAATAGTAGGCGCGGCGCTATTCACTAGCTCATTTCCTCCACAAGTGAACATCGAGTTCGTGAAGAATGAAATTCTTCGAATAGGGAGGGCGTCATCGCGCTAGCTTCGTTGCTTGGTTGGCCATGAGCTCTCGAAGCGTCTTTTGGAATTCTTCCACGCGATCCATTGCGACTTGACCATGCCGTTGATCAAGTTGCTCCCAGATTAGCTTTATGTCCGCTGCTAGTCTCGGATCGTTTGATTCCAAAGCTGTTTCATACGCGACTCGTTTCAAAAGCGTCGTTACAAGCTGGCGACCTTGGTCTGTCCAGCCCACATAAGCGATAAAGCTGAAACTGTTATCAGCGTGTTGATTTGCTCGCAGAATTGACCCTCTCCATTTGACCCACCTTCCATTGCCTCCCGAAGGCTGCCACGCGGTCATAAGACCCTTCATATCCCAGCTCCCTTAAGTCCAGGAACATCTGTTTCAGGGTTCGTCTCTGCTTGCGAGATTTAACTGCCTCAGCGCTGAGCCAGGCTGAAAGTCGAGGCGCGAATTCATCTAGGGCACTGGATGATTGCCTTGAGGGGTAGGAAGGCTCAATCGCTCCAGATCGGATATAGCGACGAACCGTGTTTCGAGAGATGTCCAGCCGGCGGGAGATTTCCCTGATCGAGATGCGATCGCGGATGTACCAGCGTCGAATAATTCCAAGTAGGGCCACGTCTATCACTCCGTTCTCCCGCTCGCTGTGATGAGCAGGATTGTGGTCTAAACATGGGTCAACTTAGGATGCAAATTTCCGGGGAAAGTGGGTCAGTTTTCGATGCAACTCAACACTATCTACTCATTTTCTTCCATGAGCATCGACGTAGGTCTTTATGATTCTTGCCAGAGTGGTGGCATCCTCATTAGAAAGCCTATCAATTTGATCCAGAAGTAAGGTTCTTTTGGAACGGGGTTCTTCGTCTTTTGATGCCAATAGAACCCAAGGGGAAATTCCTAGCAAACGCGCGATGTACTCAATCTGTTCGATTGGTGGCGCATAAAGTCCCCGTTCGTAACGAGACACCGTTTCGACTTCGGTGCCCAGTGCTTGGGCAAGACTTTGCTGGGTCAAGCCTGCGACCAGTCGGTACTTCTTGATATTGGCGCCAATCAAGTGCACCAACGTTTCTTTTTCGTTTGAGGATTTTGTCATGTACGGGGCCTAGAGCTCGTACATGGTGCTTTTCTATTGCTAAAACGGACAGGGCGTAAAATGTCTAGTTATATTGACGTAAAATGTCTAGTCGCTCTATTATCCCGCCTACCGCGAACGTGATGGATTCCCTATAGGTACGAGAAAATATGGAGGATTCTATCCGTGTTGAGAAGGCGGATACCTTTCGTCTAGAGGCATGAAAATTGGATAAGTTGAGCTGTCCCCAGTGTGGCCGCGAGTGCGTTCCAAAATTGTGGCATTACCAACCTATGCCTGGTGCCTTTCGGTATCTAGCCACACAACACATATGCCCCTTCTGCGCGAGTGTCATGTACGAAACCGGGGGAAGGCTTAATCCGCTAGGGTGGGTAGTGGCCGCTGCCGTGGCGATTGGTATGACGTTTGGCCTGATCGCCGAACTAGGACGGTCGCAAGACATTGGGCGAATCGCCGGCATTTTCGCGTCGTTGCTTTTCTGGGGATTTATTACATACAAAATCTTCAGACGTAAGAAGTGATGGTTATATCTCTTAAAAATTTTCTATAGCCGCAGATGAAAGTAAGTGAAATTCGCCCATTGTCCACCTACATCGGGATTGGTGGAGTAACAAAGATGGCTAAAAGCATCAAGATGGACGTCGACGGGAGGCTTACGGTTGAATGGCGCCGTGTAGCTGGCAATCGTCACAACCGCGATACGCCGCTCAAAGGCTCTGAGCGGATCGAGGATTTTGCATCATGGGCCAAGGTACTGGTGGATACCTGGTCTGCGGACTTGGCACATCACTTGGTGGATCCGCATGCTAGTGCTTCGTCTGTTGCACCTCTCACGCAATAACAGCACCAAAAAATCCGAGCTGTGCCTATTCTTACCAGGTGAAAAATGCCGCTCATTGCACTTGATGCAGATGGCGTGCTGCTGGACTACCACGCTGCCTATCGTGATGCCTGGTTTCGTGCTTTTGGCGTAAATCCATCTCTTCGAAATCCACTTGCGTATTGGCCAGTTGATCGTTGGGATGTAGAGATTTTGGCCGGTGCCGACCTTGGCAAATTCCGTGCACAGTTCGATGAAAAATTTTGGAGTTCGATTCCCCCATGTGTTGGAGCCGTAGATGCCTGCCTCCAGCTCCGGCGAGCTGGCTTTGATTTGGTCTGTGTGACGGCGTTAGAAGAGAGATTTCTTGGCTCCAGAAAAGAAAATCTCCTGCAATGCGGATTCCCGATCGCGGCGGTATATGGCACAGACGGCACCGCCGGCGATGTAAGCCCCAAAGCAGCCATCTTGGAGGCGCTGAGGCCAATGGCGTTCGTTGACGATTTCCTGCCGTACTTTCGCGGTGTTCCGACCGGCATACATCGAGCACTCGTAGTTCGCGAGCCGCACGGAAGTCCAAACGTCGGCCCAGACCTGTCCCTTATCCAATCACAACATCCGGATCTTGCGCATTTTTCGAAATGGGTCTTGCGCGACGGCTTGGGAGCTGGCGCATGAGTCCTCTCTGAATAGAGGGTGAACTGACAATTCTCGTCTCGTCACGCATATTCCGAAGTCTCGTCGACATGCAGTTTTGTCTGAGTTGAACAACCGAATTGGAACGACCTAGACAGCGCGGCAGCGAATGTCCCTCAACGGACAAGGCGAGGTCGTGGGCGGGAAAAACTCTGGACACGTTCTTATCGAGGAGAGGAGAAATAATGGCCATCGAGACCAAGTCAATGCAAATGACGCCTGCAGACGGGAATGTGTTCTCCGACCTAGGATTTACGCCAGAAGAGGCGGCTAAACTGAAGGCCGACTCTCAGCGGCTTGTCTCGTTAAAGCGTGCCCTTCAGGATCACCTGGTGACCGAACTGGCGACTTGGATCGAAGCCAACGACCTGATGCCGGCTGATACTGCCAAGATCTTGGGCATTACTCGCCAACGTGCTTCGGACATAATCGAAAAAAACGGGATGGAGTTCTCCATTGACTTGCTAGTGAACATGCTAGCCAGAGCCGGCAAGAGCGTCACTATGCACATTGCATAGAGCAAAATCTATTTGCAAACACTGCCTGTCGTTGCATCTAGGATTCCATTGCCCAGATCGATTGAACTACAAGTGCCCACGTCGTCGAACTAGGTGTCCCCCTTCACCGCAATTTGAAAAAGAGTATGAACAGCGATCCGACGCGCTATGCAGAAGTTTGGCTGAAAGGTCACCATATAGGTTGGCTTAGCAAGGCATGCCGGACAACACGCTTCCTACCAACTGAAAATTATCGATCTGATGATCGGCGCCAAACTCTTTCCCATTCCATAACCGAGTTTGCCTATGAGTCATGGGTGCCAGGTTCTCGCAAAGGTTTCTACGATCCTGTGCTGTGTAGGGAAAACGATGAGCTACCGCCATTTTTTGCGGGACTGCTCCCCGAAGGGGCACTAAGGGGGCGTCTGGCGGCCTCCCGCGAGAGAAAGCTAGATACCGACGATTTTGGAATTCTCGTAGCTGCCGGAGAGGACTTGCCCGGAGCTGTCACGGTGGTGCCTGCGGACATCGACAAGCTAACAAACATGTTCCGCTCATATGGAGCTGCAGGCAGCCATGGAGAGCATCAGGTCGAGGTGCCGGAAAAGGCCGCTCTTGGCGCCGCCTCTCTTGCGGGCGTGCAGGATAAATTAGCGCTCTCGACATCCAAGGAGGGGCAACAATACTGCCTCCCGAGTAAAGGAAGAGTGTCTGACGTTGTCGCTAAGCTCCCGTCACCAGGAGACGATACCCAGATCATGAATGAGTATGCTTGTATGAGGTTGGCTGCGCTCGCCGGGGTGGATGTAGCACGGGCCACTCCTCGGCCCATGGACCAGATGGCTGATCATCCGGATCTCGTGGAGAGATACGGCGCTAAAACGCGCTTTTTGGCCGTCGAGCGATTTGATCGTAGCCCAGCTGGTGCAGTGCATATGGAAGACGCTTGCCAGCTCCTTGGATTGATGCCTGGGAAAAAATATGCCGGCAGGGAAAAGTTTGTGAAGCTCTTCTCAATCTTGAATCGTTTCAGCATACGGGGTATTGAAGACGTCCATCAACTGTTCACTCGCCAGGTCGTCAACACGCTTATTGGAAACTCTGACGCACACCTGAAAAACTTTAGCGTCCTCTATCGTGACGAGATCCATCCCGAATTATCACCAGCCTACGATATTGTCTGCATGTCAGCTTTGCCGGAATTCCGAGAGCTAGCGATTAATGTAGCTATCGAAAAGCGACAGAGAGCCGAGACTTTGGCCGATTATGAGGCGATAGCCAGAGAAGCAGGCATTTCCCATGAGATTGTCAAAAATGCTGTCATGCAGACGAGCTCTCGCGCTCAGACGCTCTGGCCAGATGCATTGAAGAACATGGAAGTATCGAGAACAGTACGAGAAAAAATCTTAGAGCGACTGAAAATATTGCCGCTAGCCGCGGTGAAATAGAGAGTATTTATCGGATTTTTAATTTGCTCCGTTTCACGTTATTTAACTACAGTTAGTTTTTTCTGAATGGACCGAAGATCGGCAGTAAGGTTTTTGATAGTCGTCGCTTGCATTTCATTTTCCTTTTGCAGTAGCTCTAACTGCGCAGAAGCATGAAGAAGATCTATCTCCGACAAGCAATGTTTGTCCAGGAGATCGTTATACTTCTTCTTCCACTGCGCGACTGCCGATTCCGGACTTTTTCTAACTTGCAGAGCGTTAGGCTTTGACGGAGGAGTGATCTCCAAAATCCAGTTCTTGATATTCTGAGTCAGTACACGGTATCTCGGTTTGTGAAGTGTTTGTGGATGTATCCCCGCTCGGCGCGCAATGTTGGCCAAAGATGGTATCTCTTTGATTTGGAGAGAGGGATCGAGCTTTGCTAACTCATGCCAAATTTTCTCAAGCTCGTCATCGATTGCCTCACGCAGTTTAAGACTTGATCGGTCAGCTCGCGCCACCGCCGATTTTTGCATTTTGCTTTTGGAGATGTCGCTGAACGATCTCTTATAGGACGATTTCTCTTCCATATTTATCTACTCAGATTTGAAGATAGCTTTTACTGTTGGATGCTGGAGCCATTTCTCTTCTAACTCAGGAAATCTTGGGACATGTGCTTTGATCTGCCCAGCCCAGTGCGATGTCATGAGGTCATCGTGCTTTAGCCGTGAAACTTCATATTCTTTCACTGCGGCTTCAATTGCTTGGTCTACATCGACAGATAGAAATCTTTCCTCCAACCTGTGCGTGCAAGATGAACTGCAGTTCGCCGGTTCTGGATTACCTTTGTTGCCTCTATTGCACGGGCTTTCTTCTCCAGGTAGTTGGGTGCAAATAACGCCCTTTCTAACTATTCTCCAATATTTCCCTTGTATGGTAAGGAGTTGCACTAGGGTCTCCGTGTCTTCCGCTCCCCAATCTTCGCCGTGGCGATGTTTGGCTTTGAGACCTTTGTCGATAGCCAATCGAATTTGTGTTGCCGCCTTTCCTCCATAGCCATCTGCATGCTTGATTTCAGCACCATTGACGTTAGTTGAGGAAAGTATGTCTTCGACCACCTCTGTCGCGGTTAATAAACGAAGCTCTCGTAACACTTTGTCAATCTCAGTGGAAAGCGCCGGATTAGAAAGTGCGTAGTAAAGGGCCGAGGATGCCGATTTCAGATGAAATACGTCCATAAGAAGGGCTGGAGAATGCAATATAGCTAGCGCCCCCAGTCGCACTAGAGTGGGACGAAATCGATGGCTGCGTAGGTTCTGATCGCCAGGTCGTATCGACATATTTAATGTTATCGCCAACGCTCGAAGTTCGGCGTTTATATCCGACATGAGTTGGCCCGCATCTCCACGAGCGGATATCTGTATCCAAAGAGGCCGTTGCTCAGGAGGAGTTGAGGACGAAATGAGCGCCGAAGGTTTTTCACTTAGCACGCAGAATTGATCAATGGCAGTTGCCAATGCGATTTGATTTTTTAGTGCCAGCAATGGCAATTCCGGCAAAGGCCACGTTCTGCGCATGCCATCGATCCGATCAGAATATTTGTATATTTTTCCTTCGACGTAGCTTTGGTCGTCATCTTCATAGATCAATACCGAGCGTAGCCAACTCATTGTTTCCGACCGTCTTGGAGCCGTGCAGAGCGAAAGTATAAAGAGAGACGATTGCTGTAATAGGGCTGCAATCGCCCAAACCGTCATGAAAAAACCGCCTTTATCATCGGCGGGGAAATTTCCGGTAAGGAGCTCTTGAATACTATAGTTCGCGTCGAGATCAACCTTGAAAGGAGGAACAGGAGGAGCTGCGTCCTGTAGGAATTTCTTGTGCCATTCCTTAACAATCGAGCGGATTAATTCGAATCGAATTGTTAGTGCGGAACCACTAGTGCCTGGTGAAATTCTCCACGTATCAATGACCTTATCCAGAAGCGGTAAGAATATCGGCGCCAGATTTTCCTGGAGCCAGATACACTTGAAGGCCATTTCGGCGACATATTCGTCTGGGAGAGGAAGGTGTGGATCCGTTTGGGGGGACGGCTCATTCGCCAATGGAGGTGATGTAATGGCGGTGGGAAGATCAATTTTTTTTAGGATAGGTACGTCTGACCATAGCCCTCTTTTATTCCAGGCATACAAGCGCTTTAGTGCGATATCTACCGACTTCATGATCGACTTTTTGTATCTCAAGCCGAGTCTTCCATTGAAGTATTGCAAAAGTGACTCGGATGCGATTGAGTCAAATTCCTTTCCATTTATTTCGATGAATTCGGTAATGGCCTGCGCGATCATCGGAAGAATACCGGCCCTTGCGTGAGACATTACGGTGCGAGGATTGAGAGGTTTTTTTGTCGTTACGCCGCTGAGATTGATGTTCGTTTGACGCATAAGAATTAGCGATCTGGTTGCCTGAAGTACTCCAATTTCTATGAGGCTCTTGCTTTCAAATGCGGTATTGACCAGTCGGCCAGCAATTCGTCGGTTGTCTGCGCTGAGAAAGTATAGAATCCGCTTCTTAATGTCCAATGAACTCATACGTTTGCGAGAATTTGCATCCCCAATAAGCCAGCGGTCGGGCGTTGTCCACTGACCTGGTATCGAGCCTTGCAGAAGAAGACTTTGGATTTCAACTAACTCTTGTATGGATCTATGCTGAATAGACTCGGCAGCATATCTGCTGGAAACGGAGCGGGTGTTTTCCAAAATGTCAGACTCAATTTTGGCTGCTTCCGATTTGGGAGAAGAAGTATTTTTCATATACATCTCCTCTAGGAGTTGAAATCAAAAAATCGATGTTCCCCTGAACTTATTTTTGTTCTCCACTTCTCCAGTCCTTCTGCAATGTCCTCTTCCTTGTATCCCAAGAAGGCGACGTTGATATTCTCCATTTCTTCGGGAAAAGAGGAGAGGAGATAGGCTTCTTGCCCCATTGTTCGTTCTAAATATTCCAGCTCTGCAAGTCGTTGGCAAAGCCCATCGATGCTTTCGCGAAGGAGCACGGCATTTTCATAGCAGAGCACGCACCGATGCACTGAACACTTCTTTTTCCCGTCTGCTACAAAGTTCGGTGCAATCCGATTTGGTGGATTGTGCGGATCAAGGCATCCGATACCGAGTCTGCTTTTTTCGAGGTTCCTATGGTCGCGCAAACGCGCTCGTTCTTGATCTGATACTTGGCCGTCATACACCATCTTTGCCAAAATGGTCGGATCAATCTCGCCACGCTTGCGTATCTCGCTCCATAGCGCATTGCTGAAAGTCATGAATGTCTTCCAATGCTCCGCACGTATGACAGTGTTTCGAAGGTAGATATCGGTTGAATGGGGAGAGCGATGGTTTAGACGGGCTTTGACTGTCAGTATTGATCCTCCGCTTGCGAAGTAGATGCGATTGGTAAAAAGGTCCCGAAATTGTTTTGCAGTGAGATTTGAAATCTGTTGCTTGTCTTTGCGTCGAGAATTTATATCTTCAATTAACGATCGCAGATAAATTTTCCCACTTACTCCTTTAGCGTAATTATCTCGGTGGAGCCAGCAGATCTCGTTATGCCGCTGAAATAGCCACGGAGATCTAACGCCGGCTTCTAGCTCAAAAATCTCTTTCTTCAGATCGTGAAGGTCCGTATCTTCAGCGCGAGTGTGTTTCAAGAGGCGGACGTATTCTTCTTTGCAGTTTCGCAGCCGGTTGAATAACTCTGTTCGCAGTGGCGCGGTTCTTTTTATTAAGAACGTCAGGATAAATCCGAGTCCTCCTTGGCTCTTGAAGAGGCCTTCCACATATTGTGGCTCACCGTCGGCGCGATCTTTTATCCCCGTAAATACGAATCGGTTGGAATCTTTAGGGTGAGGTACAAGCATGTCTTGGCTAACGTCAATGCTAAGTAACGTCGCTACATTCAGGCCATAATTTGCGAGACAGAGATGAAAGGCGTTCTTGACATCGTCCTGGTTTGGGAAGAAGCCTTGATAAATCCCTTTCGAATCGATTGCTAGATCACAGATGTTCTGTCGATAAGCAGTGGCACTTTCTCTCAATGTGCAGTCCCGTTTCACTGGAGGGAGTGAGGGATTCCATTCTTCATAGTCGCTTATCCATCTAAGAATTTTACGTTCTTGTCGACGAATAGCCGGAGCGTCTTCCTTCTGAATAAGCGGCATCCGCGATAAGCGTAGCGCATCGAAGTATTCGAATTTACGTAGTGTATGGAACCACCGATGTTTGAGCTCGTGTCTTATTAGATCCCCCTGCCAAAGAGGCGGGACAATTTTTTTTCCGGTCGACCTATCCATACGATTGCTGTCGGGATCCGGGCCGCGCCAAGTGAATTCGGTTTTTCCGAGTGCGCGTCGAGTAACGTTTACCGCTTTTAAGAAGGCGTAATACGCCTTTCCAGGAATATTGAGTTGCAGGGCCACCTGCCAATGTATTTCGGTTAAGTCGGCGACAGAGGAAACTTTCGGATGAGAGGGAAGTTCCAGTTCAACGTGGTCCATTACTCGCCACCAATTATGCAGTGACCACCGCAGCGTCACGATTGAGCTGGCGGCGTTATAGACTACTTGGTCATAGAGAGCATAGAAAAGCTCGCTGATAAGGGCTGGTCTTCCAGAATGATAAAGAGGATCGTCCGGAGCTGAATATCCGTCTCTAAATGAAGTCAAATTACATTCAGTGGGATTCTTACTATGCTCTGTAAAGAAGACTAGCGTCTCTCGTAGCTCCTCGAGATTTTTGGAGTGCGCCAAGAACGGAGCTGTCGTCTTGGCGTCAGCTCGGCGATCCTTCGGATTCTTTCCGATGCGTGTATCCAATTCGAAGACCTAGCGCCGAGCAAAGACTATTGGGCGCGATAACTTTGTCATCAGCCACTGCAAATATATGTACGTTGTGCTTTCTGAGCGATGACCAAGTTGCGGCTGGATTATGAGTTTTATTATCGTTTGCCCGTGCTCGCGAAGATGGTTATCCTTCGCCTTCTTAATATCGGAGATTGCGGGATGAGTGACCAGGCTGTTCCAGAGTACGGAGCATGCCCACCAATGCCGTCCTAAATGCGGCGTCCAATTCTTTTTTCCGATTCTTATTTTGTTCCAGCGACGATAGATTTCTGCTCCATCGAAGCGTTTTCCATCTCTTTCCCGAAGGAAGAGGTGTACTGTCGCTTTTACGGCATTGGCTCTTAACCGGGCATCGGGCATATGGGAAATTAGTGCATTGATAGACCGGTTTCTGGTGTCATTTCTGTACTGATCCCAGAGCAGGGCCAGACGAAGTGGCATCAAGATATGCCGTTCAGGGCCAATCTTGTCGCCATGGTCTTGCCCAGACCAGCGGCCTTTCGTACCGTATCTAATGGCTATGCGAACTTGCTGAAGATCATCGGGCTCTTTGGGGTTTACGATTTTCCACTCGTCTCTTCGAAGTGGCAATGTATCCATCCGCAGGCTGGCGACCTCTTCTCTCCGCATCGCAGTACATAAAATCGTTTCGCAGATCAGGCCAAAAGTAGTCCCATCTTTTTGATAGACCTCTTTGAGCCAATGCTCAACTTCCTCATGCTCGGGCAATATAAGTGGCTTAGGAAACGCATCGGCGGCTTGGCCGCCACGGATTCGAACCGTTTTCGAAAACTTCACCTCATCGTTTGTAACTGTAGTCCGGCTAATGGTTTTCTCAGTATATGGGACTGAGAACTCCGTTCTGTTACCTTTCTGCGACAGCCATGTCAGGAAATCACATGCATGTTGCGTGCGAAGATTCGCAGTTTTAGGGGAGAGTCCTTTGCCTGTACGAGACCAACTTCCCTCAATCATTTCCCTCTGATATTCGAGCGCGTGGGTACGGTATGTGCATGTTGCAATGTCAACTCCGCGCGTTTCACACCATTCCAGAAAGTTTGCAATCCACTCCGCGTAGCTGTAAAGGGTTCGCGGTGACGGACGCATTACTGACACTGAATTATGGTTGGACTGACAAGTCCACACGCCTGTCCCTCGCTCAATCAAGTACCTATTTGCCAACCGATGGTAACCAGAGTTGCTATCCAAAATGAACGGCACGTGCTGCAAGGCCGGGTATTTATCCACAACCAAATGGGATGGCGAGTGGACAGTGAAGCGAAGCGTCATTTGAATTCTCTCCGGACGATTAAAGCCAGCATAGGAGGAAGTTTCAGGGGGTTCAAGTCTCGGCTTATATTTTTTTATGAAAAAACATAAATGAAAAAAAAAGCATTTGCATTGGCCGCTCTCGGGCTGATCTCCGCCACGGCCGCGCAAGCGCAAAGCAGCGTCACCATCTACGGTCTGATCGACACCGGCGTGACCTACATGAGCAACGTGAAGAAGGCAGGCGTCAATGAAAACGGCTCGCGCTTCGGCATCGACTCGGGCATCTCGTCGAGCTCGCGCATCGGCTTTCGCGGCACCGAGGACCTGGGCGGTGGCCTGAAGGCCCTGTTCGTGCTGGAAAACGGCTTCAACGGCGACACCGGCGGCATGGGCTCGTCGGGCGTGCTGTTCGACCGCAAGTCGGTGGTCGGCCTGTCCGGCGGCTTCGGCACCGTCACCGTGGGCCGCCAGGCGGACTACCTGGACGACATCGGCTCCAAGTACACCTCGGCACAGACCTTCGGCTCCAACAGCCAGAAGGGCGCGCACGCCAACAACATCGACCGCACCTCCACCGGCCGCAACGACAACTCGGTGCGCTTCGACACCGCCAACCTGAGCGGCTTCACCGGCAGCCTGTACTACGCCTTCGGCGAAGTCGCCGGCAAGACCTCGGCCGGCCAGGGCTTCGGCATCGGCGGCAACTACGCCAACGGTCCGTTCGGCATCGGCGCGGCCTACTTCCAGACCAAGCTGTCGGCCAATGCCGCGCCTTACAGCGCCGGCGACACCAACCTGAAGACCTTCACCATCGGCACCAGCTACCAGTTCGGCCCGGCCAAGCTGTACGGCGCATGGTCGCAAGGCAAGCGTCCGACCGCCGCCAACCAGACCAGCCGCCTGGCATCGGTGGGCGCTGCGCGCAAGGCCAACATCTTCGACATCGGCGTCGACTACGCCCTGAGCCAGAACCTGCACCTGCTGGGCAGCGTGATCCATTCGCGCATGGACTTCAACCGCGTCGCCGGCAGCACCTTCTCGACCTCGGGCAAGACCACCCAGTTCAACCTGGGCGTGGATTACTTCCTGTCCAAGCGCACCGACGTCTACGCGATGTGGAGCAACCTGCGCGCGCAGGACGTGGTCAACCCGGGCGTGGTCAACAATGCGGCCGACTTCGGCGCATGGGATGACTCCACCCAGAACGTGCTGCGCGTGGGCCTGCGTCACAAGTTCTAAGCGTGATGCCTGAATAGTCTTGAGAGGAGCTGTATTTGATACGGCGTTGCCTTCGCGGGCGACGCCGTTTTTTTATGGCCGCCTCGTCCCTGCCATGGCGACGGCGGCGCGGCCGCTCATGAAGCCGGCGCCTGGTTGAACATCACGGTGCGCGGCAGGTAAGGCTGGCCGTTGATGCGGCGCTGGCCGTTGCTGAAGTCCTGGCCCAAGAAGGCGTCGCTCAAGATGTCGCGCGACGCCAGGTAGTAGCTCGACTCGATGCGCAGCAGGCCCAGCACCGCGTGTTCCAGGTGGTCGGTCTGGTACGGGCGGTTTTCCAGGATGGCCTTGTCGTCCGCATTCTTTCCCGAGAACGACCTGGTCCACAGGAACATCGGTATCTCGTAGCCCGACGCATCGGCCACCGACTGGCCCGCATGGTCGCGCGTGTGGCCGACCTCCTGCCCGTGGTCGGCGCTGAAGAGCAGGCTGGCGGCGCCGGCGCCGGAGGCCATCGTGGCCTTGATCATGCCGGCCACGACGAAGTCGGTATAGGCGACGGCATTGTCGTATTCATTGCGCAGGCGCCGGATCCAGGCCGAGCGCCCGGCCGCCGACAGCCGCCGGGTGACGGCGTCGTCGGCGTCGTCGAAGCGCGCGTGCGAAGACGGATAGCGCATGTCGTAGGTGGGATGGGCGCCCAGCAGGTGGACCACGATGAGCTTTTTCGGCGCCGGGTCGGCGAGCGCGGTCTCCAGTCCCGGCAGCAGGTTGCCGTCGAAATTGTTCTCGCCGCGACCGGCGCCCTTGTTGATGAACACCTGCTGGTCGGCCCGGCTGGACACCAGGCCCAGCCAGCCGTCGTTGGGCACCTGGTTGGAGATCCAGAAGGTCCGGTAGCCGGCCTCCTTGGCCAGCATCAGCACATCGGGTTTGCTGTGCCAGGCGTCGGGCGCGTTCAGGTCGGCCGGCGTCAGCATCTTCATCAGCGAGGACATGGTGGCCGGCTCCGACGAGATCACGTCGCGAAACACGATCAGTTCGCGGCGCATCGCGTCGAGCATCGGCGTCGTGCCGCGTTCATAGCCGTACAGCGACATGTTGCCGCGGTTCATGCTCTCTCCCACCACCCAGACCACGGTGTTGGCCTGCGGCCCCGCGTAGCGCACCCGCCATTCGGAGCGCTGCGCCATGTTGCCGGCGATGGCGCGTTGCATCGCCTGGGCCTGCTCCAGCTGCGCGCGATAGTCGAGATAGCGGATCGGCCAGAACAGCGCCGGATTTTCCTTGGCCATGGTGGGATTGAAATGCAGCGCCAAGAACGACGCCAGCAACAGGCCGGTGGCCACCACGCCGCCCTTGCGCATGACGTCGGCCGGGCGCCGCGCCTCGCTGCGCGCCAGCCGGCGCTCCAGCGCGAACGCCGTGGCGCCGATCGCCACAAAGGCCAGCAGCGCCTTGCCGACTTCGCGCCAGTTGTGGCGGAAGAACTCGCCGCTCTCATCCGGATTGGAATTGAACACCGCCTGCAACACCAAGACCGGATTGGGACGCAGCCCGAAATAGTCGCGCAGGAAACCCTTCAGCGCGGCGTCGAAGAAGAACAGCAGCAGGATCGCCATGCCCGCGGTCGACAGCCAGGCGGGACGCGCTCTGACGCGCGGGACGGCGAGCAGGATGCCGGCGATGCCGGGCAGGCCGGTGGCCATCAGCAGGCCGCTCTTGGCGAATTCGTTGGCGCTGATCATGCCCAGCGACCAGAAGGCGGCCAGGCCTGCGATGCCGATGCCGAGTCGATATGCCAGTTGCTTCACTCAGTTCCACCTTCCAGAAAAGATGCGCGCCATGTGCGGGAAGATCGCTGGCATGCGGTCTTGCCGTTGCGCCGATCCACTCGCTTGTGCCACCTGTGTTGCCGGTTCCGCTTGCTCAGTTTGTGACACCCGCGCCACTTGCGCCCGGCCTGCCCTGCGCGGCAGGCGTCGCCTGGTCCGGAAAGGCCAGGCTGAACACCGTGGAGCCGCCCGGCGCACTGCTCACGCTGGCCGTGCCGCCGTGCAACGTCATGACCGAACGCACGATCGCCAGCCCCAGTCCGCTGGAGCCGCCGGCGCTGCTGCGCGACGGGTCGGCGCGGTAGAAACGGTCGAAGATGCGCTCGGCCAGCTCGGGACGGATGCCTTCGCCGGGATTGGCGACGCTGATGACGGTGGCCGCGCCGGTGCGCGCCGCTTCGATGCGGATGACGCCCTGCGCCGGCGTGTAGCGGATGGCGTTGGCCACCAGGTTGCCCAGCGCGCGCCGCAGCAGCATCATGTCCGCGCTGATCTCGCCGGCGCCGTAGACGGCGATTCGCACGCCGGCGTCCTCGGCGATGCCTTCGAAATAGTCGGCGATCCTGCCCAGCTCTTCTTCCACGCTCAGGCGCCGGATCTGCAGCGCCACATGGGCATGCTCGGCCCGGGCCAGGAACAGCATGCTTTCCATCATCCGCGAGAGCCGTTCGTACTCCTCGATGTTGGAGCTCAGCAGCGCCTGGTACTCCTCAAGCGCGCGCGGCTTGCCCAGCGCCACCTGGGTCTGCACCATCAGGTTGTTCAACGGGGTGCGCAGGTCGTGCGCCAGGTCGGCCGAGAACTGCGTCAGCTGTTCGAAACTGCGGTGCAGGCGATCGAGCATGGCATTGAAGGATTCGACGATCTCATGCAGCTCGCTGGGCGCGGAGCGGATGTCGATCCGGGTGTCCAGCCGGTTGGCGGAGATCGCGTGCGTCTGCGCCGCCATCAGGCGCAGGGGGCGCAGGCCGCCGCGCACGAAGAAGTAGCTCAGCAGGGTCGCCAGCAGGGTGCCGATGCTGGCCGCGTACCAGACCTGCGAATGGTAGTCGGCCAGCAGCTGCATGCGGTCCGACGCCGTGCGCGCCACCATCACCGTGGCCTGCTCGCCGGAACGCGCAAAGGCCCGGCTGACGATGACGCGGGCCCGGCCGTCGGGCAGGTCGACGGTGCGCAGCGCGCCGGATGGCCGGGCGGCGTCGGCCGGCAAACCGGGCAGGCTGTCGGGGTCGTCGTAGCTCTTGATGATGGTGGCGCCGGCGGCGTCGGTGATGCGGATCAGCAGTCGGTCGTGGCCGCTGATGGTGTCCAGCAGCGCGTGGGTGTTCTCGCGCAGGGCGGCCAGCGAGTCCGCCTCCTGCACCAGGTGGCCGATCGAACTGCTCTTGCCGGCGAGTTCGTCGTCGTCGCGGCGCTCCAGCTGCACGTGCAGCGAATGATAGAGATAGCTGCCCACGCCGGCGAAGGTGACGATGGCCACCAAGGCGAACAGGCTCACCAGCCGCAGCGTCATCGACGGCGGGTGGCGCGATGGCTGCAGCCCCTGCGGCCTGTGCCGCTTCACTGCCGGGCCTCGAACACGTAGCCCATGCCCCACACCGTGTGCAGCAGCTTGTCGTCGAAACCGTCGTCGAGCTTGGCGCGCAGCCGGCGCACCGCGACGTCGACCACGTTGGTGTCGCTGTCGAAGTTCATGTCCCACACCTGCGAGGCGATCTGCGGGCGCGACAGCACCTCGCCGGGACGCCGGATCAGCATGTGCAGCAGGGCGAACTCCTTGGCGGTCAGGTCGAGCCGCCGGCCGCCGCGCGTCACCTTGCGGCGCAGGACGTCGACCAGCACATCGGCGTATTCGATGACGTCGGCCTCGCGGCTGGGACCGCGGCGCAGCAGCGTGCGCACGCGCGCCAGCAGCTCGGTGAAGGCGAACGGCTTGACCAGGTAGTCGTCGGCGCCCAGCTCAAGGCCCTTGACGCGGTCTTCCACCTCGTCGCGCGCGGTCAGGAACAGCACCGGCGTGTCATGTGTGCGGCGCAGTTCGCGCAGGATCTCCCAGCCGTCCATCCCCGGCAGCATCACGTCGAGGATGACCAGCTTGTAGTCCAGCGTGGTGGCGTTGTGCAGGCCGTCCACGCCGGTGCGCACCCAGTCGACCACGAAGCCGGACTCGGTCAGGCCGCGGCGCAGGTAATCGCCGGATTTCGGTTCGTCCTCTACCAACAGGATGTGCATGATCGGTTTTCCATGGAGTACGCCGCTATTGTGATCGCTGCGGCCTGCCGATTCATTACAAATCCGTAATGACTGGGCAATCTTTCTGTGCGGACCCGCTCCCTAGAATTCACTCAACGATGCGCCACCCAAGCAAGCGGCGCTCGGCGGCGCCCGTGACGGGCGTCTCTTTCTGAACTTCCATTCTAGGAGAACTGGCATGAAAACTTTGCAAATCGTCTGCGCCGCCCTGGTGGCCGCCTTCTCGGTATCGGCCTTCGCGCAAAACACCGTCAGGACCGACGCCGAACGCGACCGGGCCAACCTGAACGCCCGCAACAACTATCCGGTCATCAAGTTCGAGAGCACCAAGACCCGCGCCGACGTGCGCGCCGAGCTGGAAGCCGCCCGCCTGGGCGAGCCGGCCAAGGCGCAGGGCCCCAAGCCGAGCGCGACCGGCAGCCCGGCGCAAGGCAAGGCCTTTGACTCTTCGCTGTACAACGGGGCATAATCGCCGCCGTCTGATGCCGATGCCGCATCACGACGCCACGGTCGCCGGCTGCAAGGCCGGCTGCCGCCGTACCGGGCGCGGTTGCCGATGACCGCCAACCATTGCCAACGATGGCCAACCGTCACCAACGATGACACGATGCGCGCGCTGATCTTCCTGCTGGCCTTGTTGTTGCCGCTGCAGCTCTCCTGGGCGGCAATGGCGGGCTATTGCCAGGCGGAACAGGATCGCACGCCCTCGCACCTGGCGCATCACGAGCACGCCGCCGACAAGGCTGGCAAGGCTGACAACGCCGAAAAACAGGACGCGCCGTCAAGCTCGCCGTCAGGCGACTGCGACGCCGGCTGTTCCCTGTGCCATTTTTCCTGCATGAAACCCATGCAACTGCGCAGCGCCGCCATGGCCACGCCGTCGGGCACGCAACAGAAGGCCCTGCCGCCGCGTTCGCACCATCCCGCCTCCCACATCGCCGACGGGCCTGACAAGCCCAACTGGACGCTCGCCGCCTAGCCCGGCGAGGACATTCACCACCTGCCTGCTCTCGCCGGATTCGCCATCTTTCACTGGAGAATTCGATGTATCGGCACAGCTATCTGCTGGCGCTGGCCGTGTTTGCGGCCGGCGCCAGCCAGGCGCAATCCGGCGCGCCTGGACCTATTGCCCCCCTTGTTACCGACGCCGCGGCAATCCCGCCGCAGCCGCAGTCGCCGGCACTGTCGCTGCCCGCGGCAATCGCCCTGGCGTTCGAACGCAACCACACGCTGGCCGCCGCACGCCATGAGATCGCGGCCATGGAGGCCACCATCATCCAGGCCGGGGCGCGGCCCAATCCCGAGTTTTCTGCCTTGCTGGAAGACACCCGCAAAGCGACCCGCACCACGACCTACCAGATCAACCAGCCTATCGAGCTGGGCGGCAAGCGCAGTGCCCGCATCGAGGCGGCCCAGCGCGCGCGCGACATGGCCTTGCTGGACTACGCGGCCAGGCGCGGCGAGCTGCGCGCGAGCCTGACGGCCGCCTATTATGAAGTCATGATCGCCGGCGAGCGCCGGCGCCTGGCGGCGGAGCTGGCGGGTCTTGCCAGGACTTCTTCCGGCATGGCCGAGCGCCGCGTCATGGCCGGCAAGATCTCCCCGGTCGAACACACCAAGGCCCGGGTCGCGCAAGCCGGCGCGCAGCTGGAGCTGAGCCAGGCCGACAGCGAACTGACGCTGGCCAGGAGAAAGCTGGCCGCCTTCTGGGGCGCCGCCGACGGCGCGTTCCAGTTGTCCGCGGGCGGCGCCGAAGCCCTGCCGGAACTGCCGCCCATCGCCGAGCTGACCGGCAAGGTCGCGGCCGGCCCGGCGGTGCGGCTGGCCCGGCTGGAGGTCGAGCGCCGGCAAGCGCTGGCCAGGGTGGAGACCAGCAAGCGCACGCCCGACCTGACGCTGAGCCTGGGCAACAAGCGCGACGAAGAGGCGGCGCGCAACATGTGGGTGGTCGGGTTCTCCGTCCCGATCCCGGTCTTCGACAGCAACCGCGGCAACGAGCTGGAAGCGCTCAGGCGCGTCGACAAGGCGCGCGACGAGTTGTCCGCCGCCGAGCTGCAGGCGCAGGGCGACGCCGCCCAAGGCTATGAGCGCCTGCGCAACGCCCGGGAAGAAACCGCCGCGCTGCGCGACGAGATCGTGCCCGGCGCGTACAGCGCCTACCAGGCCGCGCGCACCGGCTTCGAGCTGGGGAAATTCGCTTTCCTCGACGTCCTTGACGCGCAGCGCACCTACTTCCAGGCCAAGGCGCAGTACTGGAAAGCGCTGTCGACCGCATTCCAGGCCACCGCCGACCTCGATCGCCTGGCCGGCGCCGACACACCCACATCCGAGTGAGAACAGACATGAGCAAAAAACAGAAACTCGCCATCGCGGCGATCCTGGCCGTGGCGGCGCTGCTGTGCGCCGTCGCCCTGCTGGGCGGCAAGGCCGGCGGGGACGGCGCGGCAGCGGCGTCCCATCGTGAAGAAGGCGGCCACGGCGACCGCGAGCATCACGGCGAAAACAAGCGCGACGCGCATCAGGACGCAGACAGCCACGGCGGCGACGAACACCACGCCGCGGCGCCGGCCAAGGGGCCGCATGGCGGCGCCCTGTACCGCGACGGCGCTTCATCCTACGAAGTGCTGCTGTCGGAGAGCGACGGTGCGCTCAGCGTCTATGCCTACCGCGACGGGCAGGCGCTGGCGCCGGGCGCCGTGAAGCTGGCGGCGACCCTGCAGCGCCCCGGCAAGGGCGCCGAAGCATTGCAGTTCCAGCCGGCCGGCGACGCCCTGAAGGCGGGTGCGGCGATCGGGGAGCCGCACCTGTTCGACATCCGGTTCTCGGCGTCCTCGCCGGCCGGCGCGCAGGAATTCACGTTCTCCAAAGAGGAGGGCAAGATCGAACTCGGCAAGGAGCAGATAGCCGCTGCCGGCATCGTCCTCAAGACCGCCGGCGCAATGAAGATGAACAGCAGCCTGCAGCTGCCCGGCGAGATTCGCTTCAACGAGGACCGCACCGCGCACGTAGTGCCGCAGGTGGCCGGCATCGTCGAGTCGGTCTCGGCCAACCTCGGGCAGAAGGTGAAGAAGGGCCAGGTGCTGGCCGTCATCAGCAGCAGCGCGGTGTCCGAACAGCGCTCCGAGCTGCTCAATGCCGAACAGCGCCTGGCGCTGGCCAGGAGCGCCTACCAGCGCGAGAAGCACCTGTGGGAGCAGAAGATTTCCGCCGAACAGGATTACCTGCAGGCGCAAGCGAGCCTGCGCGAATCGGAAGTGGCCGTGCGCAATGCGCGGCAGAAGCTGCGCGCCATCGGCGCCACCGGCAGTAGTGCCGGTGCGGCCGGCAGTCTGAACCGCTACGAGATCCGCGCGCCCTTCGACGGCGTGGTGGTCGAGAAGCACCTCGGCCTGGGCGAGGCGGTTCGCGAGGATGCGAACGTCTTCCTGATCTCGGATCTCCCCAGCGTCTGGGCCGAGATCGTCGTATCGCCCAAGGACATGCGGGCGGTGCGCGTGGGCGGCCAGGCCGTCGTGCGCGCCACCGCCTTCGACTTTTCCGCCGGCGGCCGGATTTCCTATGTCGGCGCGCTGATCGGCGAGCAGACCCGCACCGCCAAGGCCCACGTGGTGCTGCCCAATCCCGACGACAGCTGGCGTCCCGGCCTGTTCGTGTCGGTCGAGATCGTCGGCGACGAGACGCAGGCCGCCGTCGCGGTGGCGGCCGACGCCATCCAGAGCGTGGACGGCAAGAGCGTGGTCTTCGTGCGCGTGCCCGGCGGGTTCGCCGCGCAGGAGGTCGAGACCGGACGCAGCGACGGCCGCTTCGTCGAAATCAGGTCCGGCCTGGAGGCCGGCGCCGAATACGCCGCCGCCGGCAGCTTCGCCATCAAGGCCGAGCTGGGCAAGGGCTCGGCCGAACACAGCCACTGAGCGCAGCGATTCCGAGAGAGGCCACAATCATGTTTGAACGCATCATCCGCTTCGCCATCGAGCACCGCTGGCTGGTTCTGCTCGCCGTGCTGGGCATGGGCGCCTACGGCGTCTACAGCTACCAGAAGCTGCCGATCGACGCCGTGCCCGACATCACCAACGTGCAGGTGCAGATCAACACTTCGGCGCCGGGTTACTCGCCGCTGGAGACCGAGCAGCGCATCAGCTATCCCATCGAGACCGTGATGTCCGGCCTGCCCAACCTGGAGCAGGTCCGCTCGCTGTCGCGCTACGGCCTGTCGCAGGTCACCGTCATCTTCAAGGACGGCACCGACATCTACTTCGCCCGCCAGCTGGTCAACGAACGCATCCAGCAGGCCAGGAGCCAGCTGCCCGCCGGCATCGATCCCGGCATGGGGCCGATCTCCACCGGCCTGGGCGAGATCTACCTGTGGACGGTCGAAGCCAGGGACGACGCGCGCAAGCCCGACGGCACGCCCTATAGCGCCACCGACCTGCGCGAGATCCAGGACTGGGTCATCAAGCCGCAGCTGCGCCTGGTGCCGGGCGTGACCGAGATCAACACCATCGGCGGCTTCGCCAGGCAATACCTGGTGGCGCCCTCGGCCGAGCGGCTGGCGTCCTACGGCATGACCATGGACACCGTGGTGCGCGCCATCGACAAGAACAACGGCAACGTCGGCGCCGGCTACATCGAGCGGCGCGGCGAGCAATACCTGATCCGCGCGCCGGGCCAGGTCGCTTCGGCCGAAGACATCGGCAACATCGTGCTGGCCAGCGTCAAGGGCGTGCCCATCCGCGTGCGCGACGTGGCCGAGGTCGACATCGGCCGCGAGCTGCGCACCGGCGCGGCCACCGAGAACGGGCGCGAGGTGGTGCTGGGCACCGTCTTCATGCTGATCGGCGAGAACAGCCGCAAGGTCTCGCAGGCGGTCGACGCGAAGATGAAGGAGATCAACCGCACGCTGCCTGAAGGCGTCGAGGCGGTGACCGTCTACGACCGCACCGTGCTGGTGGACAAGGCCATCGCCACGGTGAAGAAGAACCTGGTGGAAGGCGCGATCCTGGTGATCGCGGTGCTGTTCGTCTTCCTCGGCAACATCCGCGCGGCGGTGATCACCGCCACCGTGATTCCGCTGGCCATGCTGTTCACGTTTACCGGCATGGTGTCCAACAAGGTCAGCGCCAACCTGCTGAGCCTGGGCGCGCTCGACTTCGGCATCATCATCGACGGCGCGGTGGTGATCGTGGAGAACTGCGTGCGGCGACTGGCCCACGCGCAGGAGCACCACGGCCGCACGCTCACGCGCAGCGAGCGTTTCCACGAGGTCTTCGCCGCCGCCAGGGAGGCGCGCCGCCCGCTGCTGTTCGGCCAGCTGATCATCATGATCGTGTACCTGCCGATGTTCGCCCTGACCGGCGTGGAGGGCAAGATGTTCCAGCCCATGGCCTTCACCGTGGTGGCCGCGCTGATCGGCGCCATGATCCTGTCGGTGACCTTCATCCCGGCCGCCATCGCGCTCTTCATCGGCGAGCGCGTGTCGGAGAAGGAGAACTTCCTGATGGCCCGCGCCAAGCGCCTGTATCGTCCGGCGCTCGACATGGCCATGCGCGGCAAGCCGGTGGTGCTGGTGTTCGCCGCCGCGCTGATCGTGGTGTGCGCGGCGCTGGCCACCCGGCTGGGGGCCGAGTTCGTGCCCAGCCTGAATGAGGGCGACATGGCCATCCAGGCCTTGCGCATTCCCGGCACCAGCCTGAGTCAGTCGGTCGAGATGCAAAAACAGATCGAGAAGACGCTCAAGCAGAAATTCCCCGAAGTGGAGCGCGTCTTTGCGCGCACCGGCACGGCCGAGGTGGCGTCAGACCCGATGCCGCCGAACATCTCCGACGGCTACATCATGCTGAAACCCGAGAGCCAATGGCCCACGCCGAAGAAGAGCCGCGACGCACTGCTGGCGGCCATCCAGGCGGAAGTGGCGAAAATCCCCGGCAACAGCTACGAGTTCTCGCAGCCGATCCAGCTGCGCTTCAACGAGCTCATTTCCGGCGTGCGCAGCGACGTGGCCGTGAAGGTGTTCGGCGACGACATGGAGGTGCTCAACGACACCGCCGCGAAGATCTCTGCGGTGCTGGAGAAGGTACCCGGCGCCACCGAGGTGAAGATTGAGCAGACCACCGGCCTGCCCATGCTGACGGTCGACATCGATCGCCAGAAGGCGGCCCGCTACGGGCTCAACGTGTCCGACATCCAGGAGACGGTCGCCACCGCCGTGGGCGGCAAGGAGGCCGGCACGCTGTTCCAGGGCGACCGCCGCTTCGCCATCGTGGTGCGCCTGCCCGAGCAGGCGCGCGCCGACCTCGAGGCGATCCGCCGCCTGCCGCTCGCCTTGCCGCTGCAGGAGGGCGCGACCCGTACCAGCTACCTGCCGCTGGGCGAGGTGGCGCAGCTCACCGTGGCGCCGGGGCCGAACCAGGTCAGCCGCGAAGACGGCAAGCGCCGCATCGTGGTCAGCGCCAACGTGCGCGGCCGCGACCTGGGCTCCTTCGTGGCCGAGGCCGAGCGGCAGCTGCAGGCGCAGGTGAAAGTGCCGTCCGGCTACTGGACCACCTGGGGCGGCCAGTTCGAGAACCTGCAATCGGCCACGCAGCGGCTGCAGATCGTCATCCCGGTGGCGCTGCTGATGGTGTTCGTGCTGCTGTTCGCCATGTTCAACAACGTCAAGGACGGGCTGCTGGTCTTCACCGGCATTCCGTTCGCGCTGACCGGCGGCATCCTGGCGCTGGCCATGCGCGGCATCCCGATGTCGATTTCCGCGGCGGTGGGGTTCATCGCCTTGTCCGGCGTGGCGGTGCTCAACGGGCTGGTGATGATTTCCTTCATCCGCAGCCTGCGCGAGGAAGGCCGCACGCTGGATGAGGCCATCCACGAGGGCGCGATGACGCGGCTGCGCCCGGTGCTGATGACGGCGCTGGTGGCTTCGCTGGGCTTCGTGCCGATGGCGCTGGCCACCGGCACCGGCGCCGAGGTGCAGCGCCCGCTGGCCACCGTGGTGATCGGCGGCATCCTGTCGTCGACCGCCCTGACGCTGCTGGTGCTGCCGGTGCTGTACCGGCTGGCGCATGCGGGCGATGAAGATGAAAGCGGGGCGGCCGCCGCTTCCGCGCGCGCGCCGTTCTGGAAATTCTGGGCCCGGCGTTCATCCGCGAGCTGATGGCCGTCACCAAGAGGAGCTACCTGTCATGGGAAAAAACCATCCCCGTTCATTGGGAAAATGCCTCTGCGTCGCCGGCCTGGCGCTGCTGGCGTCGGCCTGCGCCACCCCGGCGCCGGACACCGTGGCGTGCACCATCCTGCAGCAGTCGGGCCGGTGCGCCGCCGTGCCGGTGCACGACGATGCGCATGAGGACGAGGCCAGGCGGCAGGTGGCCGCGCCGGAAGGCTTCGGCTATCTCTACGTGGCCCGTCCTTACGCGCAGCAGCGCAGCGTGAAGGCGCGGGTCTACCTGGATGGCGCGCTTGTCGCCGAACTCGGTCCGCAGAGTTTCGCGCGGCTGAAGCTGCGCCCCGGCCTGCATGCGGTGGAGGTGGCGGCGGACGGCGTCGCCGCGGCCCGGGCGACGGTGGACATGAAGGCCGAGGCGTATCTCGAGTACCGCCTGGCCGAGCGTTTCTTCGCCACGCAATCCGGCATGAGCGAGGTCGACCGCGCGCGGGCGGCCGCGCTGCTGCCGCGGCTCGACCTGGTGGTGTCCCGGCAGGAGTGACGGCCAGCGTAACGGAAAAGTGCCGCGCAGCGCATGGCCACGGCTCCTTCGCATGCGCGGCATACATGCGAAGCGGCGCAAATCTCGTTTGAGCGTGTCCCGTGGCGGATGCTTCAATGCTCCTACCGCACTTTTGCCAGGAGCCAGCCATGCCAGCCCAAGCGATCCATGCCGTTCATCAACCGCAGCCGGCCGGCGTCACCGCCGCGCTGAGCTACCTGGCCGACCAGGCCGTGCTGCCCGTCAGCTACGCCTATCCGCCGCCGCCGGGACAAGCGTGGGAAAGCGCCGCGTATGAGGCGCGCTCCTGCTTCATCGCCGATGCCCGCGGCGAACCGGGCCATGCGCTGGACGGCAACGGCTTCCTGCTGGCCGATGCGCCGACGGCGGTGCGCGACTTCGCCGACGAGGGCGAGATCGTATCGGCTTACTACGCCGAGGCCGTCGAGCTGGCCCTGCAGGCCACCGGCGGCACCCATGCCTACGTATTCGACCACCTGGTGCGGCGGCGCGAAGCCGACCGCGCCGCGCTGAGCTTCGGCCGCAAGGCGCCGGGCGGGCTGCCGGCGGCCAACGGCCGCATCCACAACGACTACACGGAGCAGTCCGGGCGGCGACGCCTGGCGCTGCTGCTGCGCGACTCCGACCTGCTGCCGTTCGTGCAGCATTTTTCCATCATCAATATCTGGCGCTCCATCAACGGGCCGGTGCAGGACACGCCGCTGGCGGTGTGCGACGCGCGCAGCGTGCGGCCCGAGGAGCTGGTGTGCGGCGAGGTGCGCTATCCCAAACGCACCGGCGAGATCTACCAGCTGCGCCATGCCGGGCATCACCGCTGGTCCTATTTTTCGCGCATGGACCGGCATGAGGCGCTGCTGTTCAAGCAGTACGATTCGCGCACGCAGGGCGTGGCGCGCTTCACGCCGCACGCCGCCTTCGACCTGCCGCGGATCCCGCCCGGCGCGCCGCTGCGCCAGAGCATAGAACTGCGTTGCCTGGTGGTGCACGCATGAGCGCGCCGGCCATCGAGTTCTGGTTCGATTTCGGCAGCAGCTACAGCTACCTCAGCATGATGCGCATCGAAGCCGAGGCGGCCAAGGCCGGCGTCGTGGTGCAGTGGAAACCCTTCCTGCTGGGACCGGTGTTCCAGGCGCTGGGCTGGAGCACCTCGCCATTCGTGCTGCAGAAGGAGAAGGGCGAATACGCCTGGAAGGACATGCAGCGCCAGTGCCGCAAGTACGGCCTGCCATGGCGCCAGCCGAGCCGCTTCCCGCGCGCGGCGGTGCCGCCCACGCGCGTGGCGCTGGCCAACGCCGGGCGGCCCTGGGTCGGCGAATTCTGCCGCCGGGTGATGCAGCTCAATTTCGCCGAAGACCGCGACATCGACCGCCCTGAGACGACGCTGGAAATACTGCGCGGCATGGACCTGCCGGCCGAGCACATCTGGGAAGAAGCCCAGTCCGAGCAATGGCGCGCCCGCCTGCGGGCGCAGACCGCGGCGGCGCGCTGGCGCGGGGTGTTCGGCGCGCCGACCTTCTTCGTCGGACGCGAGATGTTCTGGGGCAACGACCGGCTGGACGACGCGCTGGCCTGCTGCCGCCCATGAATCCGACGGCGCTTCAGTTTTGCGCCTCCGCGCAGATCCACTCGGCCACCTGCAACACCTCGCGCCGCGGTTCGGCTTCGGTCTGGAGCAGCCAGTAGGCATGGCCATCCTCGGCCTGCGCGCGGGGTTCGGCCAGCATGGCCAGTTGCCCGCTTTCCAGTAGCGGGCGGATCAGTTCGATGCGGCCCAGCGCCACGCCCTGGCCGGCCAGCGCGGCGCGGATCACCAGGTCGTACTGGTTGAAGCGCAGCATGCCGCGCTTGCCGCCCGCGGCCAGCACGGTCCAGTCCTGCCATTGCTGCCACTGCAGCCAGGGGCTGGGATGGTCGAATTCCAGCAGCGGCGCGTCGGCCAGCAAGGAGGCCGGGGCCGCTTTCTTGCCCGATTTTGCCAGCAGCAGCGGATGCGCCACCGGCGCCACGGATTCGCCGAACAGTCGACGCGCGCCCGGCGGCGCGCCGGCCTCGGTGGTATAGCGGATCGCCAGGTCGATGCCGTCATGGCGCAGGTCGGCCAGGCTGTCGCTGGCGGCCACCCGCACGTCGATGCCGGGCAGGCGCTGCTGCAGGCGGCTCAGGCGCGGCAGCAGCCATAGCCCGGTCACCCCGATGCTGGCGGTGACCGTCACCGGCCGCGCGGCCTGCCCGGCGCGCAATTCTCCCAGCACATCCTGCAACTGCTGCAGCACCGCGTCGGCGCTGCGAAACAGCCGTTCGCCCTCGGCAGTGAAGGCGATCGAGCGGTGGCCGCGCACCAGCAGACGCACTCCCATGAATTCCTCCAGCGCATGGATCTGGCGGCTCACGGCCGACTGCGTCAGGCACAGGTCTTGCGCCGCCAGCGTAATGCTCATGCGGCGTCCGGCGGCGACGAAGCCGCGCAACAGGTCCAGGGAGGGGAGTTTCAGCAGGGGTAGCGACATTCCTTCACCGCATGCGAAATGGGATGCGTCATTGAACCACAGCAAGCGCTTGCCTGCTGGCGGACGAATGTTGCACGGAGGGAAGACCGGGTGAAAAAGGCGTCTGTTCCCCTCGCTCCGGCGAGACGAAGCGGTTCACAATTCGTGCTCGGGCCGCTACAAGCGGCCGGGCGTCATGCCACTCGGGGAACAACAACGGGAAGAACAAGATGATCGGCGCAATCACCCAGACAGGCCAAACCACCACCACCGGCAACACCACGGCAGGCGCCGGCGGCACGCTGTCGGTATTCCAGCAGATCCTGCAGAACGCGGCGCAGACCTCGCAGGCCGGGGCCGCCTCCGGCGACACGCTGGCGTCCGACCTCAACGCCGCGCTGCAGGCGGCGGGCATCTCGGCGCCGCCGGTCATGCGCATCGTGGCCGGCGCCAATGGCCCGCAGCTTGCCGACGACGTGCGCGATGCGACATTCCAGTCGGTGATGGCCGCCAACCCGGCGCTGTCGGCGCGCATCAGCGCTCGCCTGTCGGCTGCCGAGATCGAGCGCAAGGCGGCGCTGGGCAGCGCCGTCACGCAGTTCGCCGGCGACCATCCGAGCAATGCCACCGCCGACTTCCTGCTGCGGTTCGCGCAGCAGAACAAGCCGCAGGCCTACAGCCTGTCCTTCAACGGCGCTTCGACCGAGATGCAGGAGCTGGGCGACAACGGCTGGACGCCGCTGAAAAACGGCGACGACATCAACAAGGACCTGCTGGCCGCCTATACCGGCTACATGGTGACCCACGCGGTCAGCGTCGAAAAGCGCCGCGACGGCGACGACGAACCGGCCATCGATTTCAAGCTCAAGCTGGCGCGCGTGCTGGACGGCCTGCAGGGCGTCTGAGGCACACCCTAAGCCCGTCATCAGCCGGCGGCAGCGCCGGCCGCAAGCGTCACCGTCACCATCAATCCGCCCTCGGCCGAGGTGTCCAGCGCGACGCTGCCGCCATGCTGGCGCGCCACCGTCTGCACGATCGCCAGCCCCAGGCCGCTGCCGCTCTGGGTCTGGTCAGGGTCGCGGAAGAAGCGGTCGAAGACGCGTTCGCGCAGTTCCGGCGCAATGCCGGGGCCGGCGTCCGAGACGCGCAGCACGATTGCCTGCGCCGACGCATGGAGAGCGACTTCCACCCGCCCCTGGGCAGGGCTGTACTTGATGGCGTTTTCCACCAGGTTGTCGACCAGCGACACCAGGCCTTCGCGCATGCCGTCGATGCGAATTTCCCCGCGCGCATCCAGTTCCAGTTCAACCGAGCATCGCGCCGCCAGCGGCGACAGCACGGCCAGCCGTTCCTGCACCAGCGCCGTCAGCGCCACCGGGCGCCGCGGATTCGCCGTGCGCGTTTCACTGCGCATGAGCAGCAGCAGCTGGCGCACCAGTCGCGTGGCGCGGTCGCCGCTGTTGAGGATGCCACCCAGCAGCTCGCGCTGCTGCCGGTCGGTGACATGCGACTGCAACGCCTCGACGTTGATGCGCATGGCCGCCAGCGGCGTGCGCAGTTCGTGCGCGGCGTCGGCGATGAAGGCGCGTTCGCGCTCGGCGCTCTCGCGCACGCGCCCCAGCAGGTCGTTGATGCAGTCGACCATGTTGCGCAGCTCCTCGTGCTTGGGCATGGATTGCAGCGGCGTCAGGTCCTGCGGCCCGCGCGCGGCGACTTCGCGCGCCACCTTGCTCCAGGGGCGCAGCGCCACGCGCACCGAGAGCCAGGCCGGCAGCAGCAGGAAGGGCAGGCTGATCAGCAGCGGCAGCAGGTAGTAGCCGCGCGTGTTGATGTGGATGAAAAAGTGCCATTCGTCGGCCGGCATGACCAGCGTGGCCTCCGCGTCCGAACGCGGCGAGCGCGCGGTGCGGCTGCGCCACAGGCTGCCGTCGGCGCTGATGCGCTGCGCCTCGTCGTAATGTGTGTTGCGCACGTTGAGCGGCGCGCCCTCGGAGGCATAGACGACCTGGCCGCCGCTGCGCACGATCAGGCTGGTCGAGATCGCCGGGTCGTCGCCGGCGCCGTAGTCCTCGCGCAGCGCCAGGTCGATCTCCCGGAGGATCTTGTAGCGGGCCTGGGGGCGGTCGGCCATCTGGTCGACCACGGCCAGGATGGTGTCGTAGGTCTTCTTGCCCGCCAGCAGGCCCGGGCTGCGCAGGCTTTCCCACAGCACATAGGTGAGGAATGCGCACCACAGCAGCGTGAGCAGCAGCATCTGCGCCAGCATGATGCGCCGGACCAGCGAGGGCGTTGACACGCGGCGCCACCAGCCGCGCATCACCCGGCCTCCTTGCGCGCCACCACGGTATCGATCACGTAACCCACGCCGCGCACCGTGCGCACGAAGCCGTCGCCGATCTTGCGGCGCAGGTTGCCCATGTGGACGTCGAGCGCGTTGCTGGCATTCTCCTGGGCGCCGGGCAGGGCTTCTTCTTCCAGCACACGGCGCGTCACCACGCGGTCGGCGCGCACCAGCAGCAGCTTGAGCAGCGCGTATTCGCTGGCGGTCAATTCGACCGCGCGCTCGCGCACCGTCACGCGTCGGGTCGGCACGTGCAGCGACAGGCCGCGCACTTCCAGCATCTCGCCGTCGAAGCCGTAGCTGCGTCGCGCCAGCGCTTTCACCCGCGAGAGCAGTTCGGCCAGCACGAAGGGCTTGACCAGGTAGTCGTCGGCGCCGCCGTCCAGGCCGCGCAGGCGGTCTTCCAGCGCGTCGCGCGCGCTCAGGATGATCACCGGCAGGGTCTGCCGCTCGCGACGCAGGCGCGCCAGGATGCGCATGCCGTCGCCGTCGGGCAGGCCGAGGTCGAGCAGCACCAGCTCGCAGGCGCCGGCGTCGAGCTGGCGCAACGCGTCTTCCTGCTGGCGCACCCAGACCACATCGAAGCCCTGGTCGGCCAAGGCGATGCGTACGCCGTTGCCCAGGTCGAGGTCGTCTTCTATCAGGAGGATTTTCATGCCCGCAAGTGTATATGGTGAGGCTGAAGGGGGGATGAAGAGCGGCGCCGGCGGAGCGTGGCGGCGGCTTCATTTTCCCTTCATGCCGGGTTCATCGGCGCTTCATTCCGGCTGGCGATACTGCGCTCTTTCTCCCCCACGAAAGGTCAGACATGCAATATCCCCAGAGCCGCATCCGCCGCCTGCGCAGGCGCGGCACGCTGCATTTGTTCCCGCTGGCGCTGCTGTGCGGCGCTGCCGCGCCCGTCGTCGCGCAGCCGGTCGACCCCGCGCTCGCTTCGGCCGCCCCGGGCGAGGGCGTGCTCACGCTGGGCGCCGGCGCCGCCTTTGGTCCGCGCTATTCGGGCTCCGACAAGCGGGCGGGCAGCGCCGCGCTGCTGTTCGACTACGTCTCGCCCGGCGGTTTCTTTGCAGGCACCGCGCGCGGCATCGGCTACGGCAACCAGCACGGCATGTGGCGTTACAGCGCCGCGCTGGGCTACCGCCCGGGGCGCAAGGACAGCGACCAGAACGGCCTCACCGGCGCCACCGGCAGCGCCTACTTGCGCGGCATGGGGGAGGTGAAGGGCTCGGCGGTGGCCTTGCTGGGCGTGGGCTTGGCGCCGGCGGATTGGGTGGCGCTGGCCTTGCAGGCCGAGCTGCCGCTGAGCCAGCGCGACAACGGCAGCGTGCTGCGCTTCTCGTTCTCCACGCCGCTGTACCGGGGCCAGGACGACACGCTGACCTTCGGCCTTACCGCCAGCTTCGGCGACGGCAAGTACATGCGCACCTACTACGGCGTGAGCGAATCGCAGTCGGCGGCCTCGGGCTTTGCCGCCTACCGGCCCAAGGCCGGCCTGTTCGAACACCGGCTGGAGTTGGGATGGCGCCACAAGTTCAATGCTGAGTGGGCCTTCAACGTCTCAGCCGGCGTGCGCCAGCTGACCTCGGACGCGGGCAAGAGTCCCATCGTGCAGCGCAAGACGGCGCCGGTGGGCAGCCTGTTCGTTACCTACACTTACTGAGCGGCCGTCACAACCGCACCTCGATCACGCCGGGAAAGACGATGCGCACCACCAGTCCGCTGCCCTGCGCCGGCTGGTCGAGGATGACGTCGGCGCGGTGCAGCGCGGCGATCTCGCGCACGATCGACAGGCCCAGTCCGGTGCCGGAGGGATTGATGTGCTGGGTCGCGCCGGCGCGGTAGAAGGGCTCGAACACGCGATCGCGCTCGGCGGCCGGGATGCCGGGGCCGTTGTCCTCCACCTCCAGCAGCGCGCCGGTCGGTTGGCCGGGCTCGCTGGCCGCGCGCACGCGCAGCGTGATGCGCCCGCCGTCGGGCGTGTAGCGGATGGCGTTGTCCAGCAGGTTGACCATCAACTCGTGCAGCAGCAGCGCGTTGCCGCTGATGCGGATGTCGCCTTCGCCTTCGAAGGCCGGCTCGATGCCGCGCGCCACCGCCTGTTGCGACAGCTCCAGGGCCACCTGCCGTACCGCGTCGGTCAGCGAGAACGGCGCCGTGCCGCCTTCGGCCGCGCCGTGTTCGGCGCGCGCCAGCGTCAGCAGGCGGTTGGCCAGGTGCACGGTGGCGTCGGTGGTGCGCGCCATGCCTTGCACCAGCTCGTTCATCTCGTCGTGTATCGCGGTGTGGGTGGCGCCGTGGCTGGCGCCGGCGCCAGCGTCCCGGCGCAGTTCACGCAACGTCAGCTCGGCCTGTGTCTTCAGCACCGTCAGCGGCGTGCGCAACTGGTGCGAGGCGTCGGCGATGAAGCGCCGCTGGCCGTTGATCAGCGTCTGCAGCCGTTCCATGTAGCCGTTCATGGCCAGCACCAGCGGCCGCATTTCCTTGTGCACCAGCGCCGGGTCGAAGCCGGAGAGATCGGTCGGCGCGCGCGACTCCACCTCTTCGCGCAACTGCATCACCGGACGCAGCACGAAGCGCACCGCGAACCACACCAGCAGCGCCGCCACCGACACCAGCGTGCCCTGGCGCCACAGCGTGTCGAACAGGATCTTGCGCGTCATGCCGTTGCGCGCGTCCATGGTTTCGCCGACCTGGATCAGCGCGATGCCGCGCATGCTGTCGTCGTACACCGGCTGCAGCAGCGCGGCGATGCGGATCGGCTGGTTGTGATAATCGGCCTGGTAGAAGCGCACCAGTGCCGGATAGGCTTCCGAGCGCTTCACATCCGGCGGCACCGGCGGCAGGTCGCCGTAGCCCGACACCAGTTCGCCGCCGGGGCCGGTCACCTTGTAGTAGATGCGGCCCAGCGTATCGGTCTCGAAACTGTCCAGCGCCACATAGGGAACGTCGGCGGTGACGTGGCCGTCCACCACCGACACGCGCTCGGCCAGCGCGCGGGTGGAGGCGAGCAGCGAGCGGTCGTAGGCGAGGTCGGCCACCTCCAGCGCGTTGTAGTAGACCGAGACCGCGTCCACCGCCACCAGCAGCGTCAGCGGAATGAGCAGCCAGCGCACCAGCTGGCTGCGCAGGCTGCCCAGTTTGGCGCGCGCTGCGAGCTGCGGCATCAGGCCGCCTGCAGCAGGTAGCCCAGGCCGCGCAGCGTCAGGATGTTCACGCGGCCGGGTTGGGCGTTCTCCAGCTTCTTGCGCAGGCGATGGATGTAGATCTCGATGGCGTCGACGCTGGCGTTGTCGTCCAGCGAGAACACCTGCTGGAACAGTTTCTCCTTGGGCACCGTATGGCCGTGGCGCGCCAGCAGCGCTTCCAGCACGGCATGCTCGCGCGGCGTAAGCGCCAGCAGTTCGCCGAAGTAGCTGAAGGTGCGCGAGACCGTGTCGAAGCAGAGCGCGCCGCAGCTGACCGTCACCGCCTCGTTGTTCTGCGTGCGGCGCAGCAGCGCCTTCACGCGGGCTTCCAGTTCGGCCAGCTCGAAGGGTTTGGCGAGGTAGTCGTCGGCGCCCAGGTTGAGCCCGGTCACGCGGTCGGCCAGCCCGCCGCGCGCGGTCAGGATCAGCACCGGCGTGCGGCTGCCGCGCGCGCGCATGCGCTTCAATACGTCCAGGCCGTCCATCTTCGGCAGCGTCAGGTCGAGGATCACCAGCGCGTATTCCTGGGTCAGCAGCAGGCTGTCGGCGTCGGCGCCGGTGGCCGCGCATTCCACGGTGAGATGGGCGTCCTGCAGGGCCTTGGAAAGCCAGCGGGAAAGTTCGACGTGGTCTTCGACCAGCAAGATGCGCATGATGCTGCCTTGTTCTGATGTTATCGGTGCTTCGCCGGCGCGCTGTCGCGCGCGTCCGGACTGTCTCAAGCGCGGATGCTAACAGAAGCGCGGCGCCGATTGAAATGCATGGATGGCAATTGCGGAAACTGCGTAGCCGATATTTTTCGCGTTGAAAGCTTCACTGAAAGCCGACTGAAAGACTTTTCTTGTAGCATTCGCCAACACCAAAAAAGAATACTCAGGAGACCGCCCCATGACGCACTTCCGTTCGCAGTTCCACTCGTTCTCGCACTTCATCGACGGCTGAGCGCCGCGCAAGCCATGACGGCCCGACGCGCGCGCAGCCTGATCGCCGCATGCCTGCTGGCATGCGCGGCGCCGTGCGCGCTCGCGGTGGAATGCATCGTCCCGGCCAAGCCGGGCGGCGGCATGGATGCGGCCTGCAAGATGCTGCGCAAGGTGCTGAAGGAAGAAGGCACGCAGGAGGCGGTGAAGCTGAGCTATCTGCCCGGCGGCATCGGCGCGGTGGCCTGGAGCTCGGTGGTGTCGCAGCGGCGCGGTGGTCCGAACACGCTGGTGACCTTCTCCGGCGGCTCGCTGCTGAACCTGGCGCAGGGCAAGTACGGCAAGGCCGCCACGGGCGATGTGCGCTGGGTGGCCGGGGTGGGCATCGATTACGGCATGGTGGCGGTGCGCAGCGATGCGCCGTGGCGCAGCCTGCGCGAGCTGCTGCAGGCGATCCGCAAGGATCCGGCCACGACCACCGTGGGCCTGTCCGGCACCGTGGGCAGCCAGGACTGGCTGAAGATGGCGATGCTGGCCGGACGCGCCGGCATCGAGCCGCGCCAGTTCCGTTTCGTGGCGCTCGAGGGTGGCGGCGATTCCTTCGCCGCGCTGCAGGCAGGGCATGTGCAGGTGATCTCGGGCGACGCCTCGGAAGCGGCGCACTTCATCGCCGAGGGCCGGGTGCGGATCCTGGCGGTGCTGTCCGAGCAGCGCCTGCCGGGCCCGCTGCACGATGTGCCGACCGCGCGCGAGCAGGGCTATGACGTGGTCTGGCCCATCATCCGCGGCTTCTACATGAGCCCGCACGCGCCGGAGGCCGATTACCGGCGCTGGGTGGAGATATTCGACCGGGTGATGGCCGACCCGGCCTTCGACCGGCAGCGCAGCGCCGGCGGCCTGTATCCGTTCGCCATGACCGGGAAGGCGCTGTCCGATTATGTCGCGCAAACCGTTGCGCAGTACCGCAAGCAGTCCCAGGAGTTAGGGCTGGTCCGTTGACCCGGACGTGTCGATGACGCCGTCAGGCGTGTTCTTCGGCACCCGGCAGCCAGCCTCATTTCAATATCAAGGAGATCACCACATGTTGCAGAAACGTCGCCTGAGCGTCGCGCTCGGTCTCGCCCTCGCTTTGCCTGTCGCTTTCATCGGCAGCGCCCGCGCCGACATTCCGGCGGGCTATCCGGCCGACTATGCCAAGACCGTCGAGGCCGCGAAGAAGGAAGGCAAGGTCGTGATCTACAGCACCACCGATTCCAAGGCCGCCGAATCGCTGGTCAAGGATTTCAGCGCGCTCTATCCGGGCGTGAAGGTCGAATACAACGACATGAATTCCACCGAGGTCTACAACCGCTTCATCTCCGAAGCCGCCGCCGGCGGCGCCACCGCCGACGTGATGTGGTCGTCTTCGATGGACCTGCAGGTCAAGCTGGCGGCCGAGGGCTACGGCCTGGTCTACAAGTCGCCCGAAGCCGCCGCCGTGCCGGGCTGGGCCAACCTGAAGGACACCGCCTACGGCACCACCTTCGAGCCGGCGGCCATCGTCTACAACAAGCGCCTGGTGCCTGAAGGCGACGTGCCGACCACCCACGCCGAATTCACCAAGCTGCTGACCACCAAACTGGACAAATACAAGAACAAGGTCACCACCTACGACATCGAGAAGTCCGGCGTCGGCTTCTCGCTGATGACCTACGACCTGAAGCTGAACCCGCAATTCTGGGACTTCGCCCGCGCCATGGGCGGCGTCTCCGCGCGCGTGCAGTCCTCCACCGGCACCATGCTGGAGCGCATCTCTTCCGGCGAGAACCTGATCGGCTACAACATCCTCGGCCCCTACGCCCTGGTGCGCGCCAAGAAGGATCCGTCGATCGGCGTGGCCTTCACCAAGGACTACAACCTGGTGCTCTCGCGCGTGATCTTCATCAACAAGTCGGCCAAGAACATCAACGCCGCCAAGCTGTGGCTGGACTACATCCTGTCCAAGCGCGGCCAGACCATCATCGCCAATGACGCGCAGCTGTTCGCCATCCGTGGCGACGTCACCGGCGCGACCACTTCGGCCGAGCTGACCAAGCAGCTGGGCGCGGCACTCAAGCCGATGCCGGTGTCCACCGAACTGCTGGAATACCTGGACCAGAAGAAGCGCCTGGACTTCCTCAAGCAGTGGAAGGACGCCGCCAAGAAGTAAGGCGGTTGGCCGCGGGATGAGCCCGCGGCGCGTTGTATCAATCCATCAATCAAGGAACTGGCAATGGAGCGGGCAAGGCCGCGGCTCCATGGCCGCCGCTTTGCCTGTCGTCCGGGAAGGGCCGGGCGGGTTCCGGTTTCACGAGCCGAATCATGCAAACATCCACATCGCTGCCGCGCAGCACCGAAGCACCGCCACGGCGGCGCCTGCGCCTGAACTGGCCGCGCGGGCTGGTCGTCGCGCTGGCGGCGCTGGCCATCTTCGTGCCGCTGCTGCTGATCTTCTACCAGAGCTTCCTGTCGGCGCCGTTCTTCGCGCCGGTCAAGGAGCTGACGCTGGATTCCTACCGCTTCATCTTCGATGATCCGGACTTCCGCCAGGCCTTCATCAACGGCTTCACGCTGGCCGCCGGCCTGACCGTGATCGCGGTGCCGCTGGGCGGCATGCTGGCCTTCCTGATGGTGCGCACCGACCTGCCGGGCCGCGCCTGGATCGCGCCGGCGCTGATGGTGCCGATCTTCGTCTCGCCGATGGTGATCGGCTTCGGCTACGTGGTGTCGATGGGGCCGGTCGGCTTCTACACGGTGTGGGTCAAGAACCTGCTGGCGCTGGTCGGCTTCGAGGGCGACCCGTGGAACATCTATGCCTTCCCCAGCATCGTGCTCATCGCCGGCCTGACCCACGTGCCGCACGTCTATCTCTACGCCTCGGCCGCGCTGAAGAGCCTGGGCTCGGACGTCGAGGAAGCCGCCCGCGTGGCCGGCGCCTCGCCGCTGCAGGTGGCGCTGAACGTGTCGCTGCCGATGATCATGCCGGCGCTGGCCTACTCCGGCGTGCTGGTGTTCTTCCTCGGTTTCGAAGTGTTCGGCCTGGTGCTGGTGCTGGGCGACCCGGAAGGTCACCTGGTGCTGCCGACCTATCTCTACAAGCTGACCAACAAGCTGGGCACGCCGTCCTATCACCTGATGGCGGCGGTGGCCGTGTGCCTGGTGGCGGTGACCATGCCGCTGGTGATGCTGCAGCGCTGGCTGCTGCGCTCGGCCAACAAGTACGTCGCCATCAAGGGCAAGGGCGCGCGCCAGAAGGCGCTGCCGCTGGGCAAGTGGCGCTGGGTCGCGTTCGCGCTGATCGCCGCCTGGCTGCTCTTCACCGTGGTGATCCCGCTGTCGGGCATCGCGCTGCGCACCTTCGTCTCGCACTGGGGCGACGGCGTCAACCTGCTCGAAGTCCTGACGCTGCAGAACTTCCGCGACGTCTGGGACCAGCCCTCGCTGGTGCGCGGCATCATCAATACGGTGCTGATCGGCGTCATCGGCGGCGCGCTGGCCGTGGCTTGCTATACCGCCATCGCGCTGGCCATGCACCGCAAGCAGGACGGCATCACCCGCTTCCTCGACTACAGCGTGCTGGTGCCGCGCGCGGTGCCGGGCCTCCTGGCCGGCCTGTCCTTCCTGTGGGTGTTCCTGTTCGTGCCCTCGCTGCTGGATTCGGCGCTCAAGGGCTTCGATAACCCGGTAGCGCTGTGGCTGACCGAGAGCTTCATCCCCACGCTGCGTTCGCTGCGCTCGACCATCTTCTCGGTCTGGCTGGCGTACTCGGTGGTGTGGCTGGCCTACGGCCTGCGCCTGATCAATACCGCGCTGCTGCAGGTCGGCCCCGAGCTGGAAGAAGCCGCCCGCGCCGTCGGCGCGCCGCGCGCCCGGGTCACGCGCGACGTCACCATCCCGCTGGTGCGCTACGGCCTGATCGGCGCCTGGCTGATGGTGTTCCTGATCTTCGAGCGCGAGTACTCCACCGGCGTCTACCTGCTCTCGCCGGGCACCGAGGTGATCGGTTCGATGATCGTCTCCATGTGGGCCGCGGGGGCCGTCGAACTGGTGGCTGCGCTGTCCTTCATCAACATCACGCTGGTGGCCGTGGGCCTGGGCATTGCGCTGCGCTTCGGCGTCAAGTTGCACGATTAATCGAACAGCACGAACAGAAAAGAGAAAACATCATGACCGAACTTTCCGTCAACGACCTGCACCTCGACTATGGCGCCGGCGCCCACGCCAATCCCATCCTCAAGGGCGTCTCGATGCAGCTGCAGCGCGGCGAAGTGGTGGCGCTGCTGGGCCCCTCGGGCAGCGGCAAGACCACGCTGCTGCGCGCCGTGGCCGGGCTTGAATCGCCCAAGGCCGGCACCATCGACATCGGCACGCGCCAGGTGTTCGACGGCGCGCGCAACTTCGAGATGCCGGCCGAGGAGCGCAACCTGGGCCTGGTGTTCCAGTCCTATGCGCTGTGGCCGCACAAGACCGTCTCCGACAACGTCGCCTACGGCCTGAAGCTGCGCAAGGTGTCGTCCTCCGACATCGCCGCGCGCGTCAAGGCGGTGCTGGCGCAGCTGGGCCTGGGGCATCTCGGCGAACGTTATCCGCACCAGCTCTCCGGCGGCCAGCAGCAGCGCGTGGCGATCGCCCGCGCGCTGGTCTACAACCCGCAGGTGATCCTGCTGGACGAGCCGCTCTCCAACCTCGACGCCAAGCTGCGCGAAGAAGCGCGCGCCTTCCTGCGCGAGCTGATCGTGCGCCTGGGCCTGTCCGCGCTGATGGTCACGCACGACCAGGGCGAGGCGATGGCGATCTCGGACCGCATCCTGCTGTTGAACAACGGCCGCATCGAGCAGCAGGGCACGCCGCAAAGCATGTACCAGACGCCCGAGACGCTGTTTACCGCCGAATTCATGGGCAGCAACAACAAGCTGGCCGCGCAGGTCGTCAGCCGCGAGGGCGAGCGCGTCACGCTCAAGCTGGACGGCGGCACGGCGGTGGCCACGCTGCGCGGCAGGAGCGACGTGCAGCAGGGCCAGGACGTGACCGGCATCATCCGCGTCGAGCAGGTGCGGGTGTCGGCCCAGCCCAGCGACAACGCGATTCGCCTGCCGCTCTCCACTTGCATGTACCTGGGCGACCGCTGGGAGTGCCTGTTCAAGGCCGGCGGCGTGAACGGCGCCGGCAGCGGCGCCGTCGGCCTGCGCGCCTACGCGCCGCAGCGCCTGGAGCAGGGCGAGTACTGGCTCTCGCTGCCCGAGCAGGCGCTCTGGGCCTTCTGATTTCCGCCGCCCGGCGCCAGCCGGGGGAGGGGAGGGCGGATGCGGGGCGACCGGCCTGCGCATCCGCATGGCGGTGTGCACAACAGACCGCGATAACGACAAGCCGCAGCCGCATGGTGCGCGGCGCAACACCACAACAGCTTTCAACCAAGGAGATCACAGTGCAGAAGAAACATCTGGCCGCCGCGACGGCGCTGGCCGCCATCGCCGCAGCCGCGGGCCATGCCCAGGCGCAGAGCAGCGTCACCATCTACGGCCTCATCGATTCGGGCGTGGAATTCGTCAACAACGCCGGCGCCAACGGCGGCAGCGTCACCCGCCTGTCCTCGGGCACCATGAACACCTCGCGCATCGGCTTTCGCGGCAGCGAAGACCTGGGCGGCGGCCTGAAGGCCATCTTCCAGCTGGAAAACGGCTTCAAGCTGGACAACGGCGGCTTCGACGGCGACGCCAACCAGCTCTTCAACCGCCAGTCCAACGTCGGCCTGGAGGGCGGCTTCGGACGCGTGGTGGCCGGACGCTCGTTCTCCACCACCTATGACTTCATCCTGCCGTTCGACCCGATGGGCTACTCGGCCAACTACTCGTGGGTGACCTCGGCCGGCGCCACCGGCGGGCGCAAGGACGGCATGCCCACCGGCGTGTCCAACCTGGTGAAGTACCAGGGCGAATTCAGCGGCGTGAAGATCGGCGCCATGTACGGCTTCGGTGAAGTCGCCGGCAATACCAGCGACAGCGCCAAGTACGGCGTCGGCCTGGGCTGGGGTACCGGACCGTTCAGCGTGGCCGGCACCTTCGACCGCGTCAACGGCACCACTGCCGCCAACGGCGCCTACGACAAGACCACCACCGCCCACCTGGCCGGCGGTTACCAGCTGAGCGACGCCTGGAAGTTCAACCTGGGTTACCGCTACTACAAGAAGACGCTGGCCTCCGGCGCCACCGACCTGCGCAGCGATTTCTTCTGGGGCGGCGCCAGCTACAAGATCACGCCTGCAATGACGCTGATCGGCACGGTGTACTACCAGAACATCAAGAACGTGGCCAGGGATGCGGATCCGATCATGTACTCGCTGCGCCTGAAGTACGCCATGTCCAAGCGCACCGACCTGTACCTGAGCACGGCCTACGCCAAGGCCAAGAACAACCAGCTGGTCGGCCTGTCGCGCGACGATGTCGGCTACGGCAACAGCCAGTTCGGCATGACGCTGGGCATGCAGCACCGCTTCTGAGTTTGAGGAAGCCACCGGCGCGGATGCGCCGGGTTTGAATAGTCTTGAGACGTCGGAACTTGATCCGGCACGGGGGCATCCTCCGTGCCGGTTTTTTTATTTGCCGAGCAGCTGGTAGAAGGTGGGATCGTCCTCGCAGGCGCCGCCGCCGCATTCGAGCACGGTGGAAACCAGGTTGCCGGCCACCAGCAGGATGAACAGGATGCAGGCCAGCTTGCCGCCCGCCGATTTCCAGGCCGGATCGCGCGCCGGAGCTTCCCAGCTCTTGAGCATCAGCAGCAGCGCGATGCCGGCCACGGCGGCCAGCGAAGACAGCGCGGCCAGCGTGTAGAAATGCAGGCCCATGAAGGTCGAGCCGTAGCCGGCGTCGCCCGGCGTGATGTGCAGGAACACCTGGCGCAGCGCGATGACGCCGGTGGCCAGCGCGCCCGCCAGCGCCACGCCGTAGTGCGCCGCCTTCACGCCGAAGCGCACGTTCATCATCAGGCCGATGCCCATGAGGATCATGCCGGCGCGCTGCAGCAGGCACAGCGGACAGGGCAGTTCCTTGAGCGCCAGCTGGTAGTAGAAGGCGATGCCGAGCGAAGCGCAGATGGCCAACAGGCCCAGCACGTTGAGCACGTTGCCGCCGGAGCTGGCGTTGCCGCGCAGGGAGGAATAGGGAGATTGGTCCATGTCGCCGCCTCAGAAGGAAAGCGTCAGCGCGCTGGTCGCGTGGAAGGAGAACGACCACAGCGTCACGCACAGCGTGGCCAGCCACATGGCGTAGCTGAAGCCCTTCCAGCCGGCGGCGATGCCCAGCACGGCGAAGAGCGCCAGCAGGAACGGAAGATACATGAACATGGGGAAAGCCTTTGTCTTGATCCAGGTCCGCATTGGCGGTTTTGTTTGTGCGCGATGATAACGTAAAGCAAGTGATAAGCTGCCGTGATTTTGGGCAGGCGAGGCAATTTCCCGTGCATTTGGACGGGTTCCTTGTTCTTCTGGCAAGCGCCGCGGCCCGGATTCCGCATTCGCAACATCAATAAGAGGAGAGACCAATGCAAGAACAACAAGCCGTCCCGCCGTCCGGCATCAAGCGCATCGCCGTGGTCGGCACCGGCGTCATCGGCGCCAGCTGGGTGGCCTACTTCCTGGCGCGCGGGCTGGACGTGTCGGCCACCGATCCCATGCCGGACGCCGAACGCAAATTGCGCGAGGCCGTGGCGCGCCACTGGCCCAGCCTGGAAACGCTGGGCCTGGCGCCGGGCGCATCGCTGGAGCGACTGCGCTTTTTCGACAAGCTGGAAGATGCACTGGAAGGCGCCGACTTCGTGCAGGAAAACGGTCCCGAGCGCGAAGACCTGAAGATCGACCTGTTCCGTCGCATGGATGCGGCCTTGCCGGCGCACGTGATCCTGGCCTCCAGTTCGTCGGGCCTGCTGATGAGCAAGGTGCAGGCCGCCTGCCGCCACCCTGGGCGGGTGGTGCTGGGGCATCCCTTCAATCCGCCGCACCTGATCCCGCTGGTGGAGGTGATCGGCGGACAGGCGAGCTCGGAAGCGGCGGTGCAGTCGGCGCTGGACTTCTATGCGGCGGTGGGCAAGAAGCCCATCCATGTGCGCAAGGAGGTGAAGGGCCACATCGCCAACCGCCTGCAGGCAGCCTTGTGGCGCGAGGCCTTTCACCTGGTGGAGCAGGGCGTGGCCAGCACCGAGGACATCGATACCGCCATCGCCTACGGACCGGGCTTGCGCTGGGCGCTGATGGGGCCTTACCTGAACCTGCACCTGGCCGGCGGCGAGGGCGGGGCGCGCCATGCGCTGGATCACCTGGGGCCGCCTATCGAGAGCTGGTGGGCGGATCTGGGTTCGCCTGCCATCACCGAGTCGCTGAAAGAGACGATCACGGCCGGGGTGGAGGAGCAGATGGAGGGGAAGACCCTGGGAGGCCTGGCGGCTGAGCGGGATCAGTTGCTGGTGCAGTTGCTGGTGGCCAAGGGGAAGGCCAAGGTGATTCCTTGAGCTTGGGTTTTGTCGTGGGTTGATCTGTTTTGTGCTTGCCTGTTGGGGCGGGGGAGAGGCGGAATTTGTGGGTGGCTTGGCTTGCCTGCGGCTTCGATATACAGGCTCGCTATCTAATGTAATCCGTCATCCCGGCGAAGGCCGGGATCCAGCGTCGTTCGTCGCGCCTCCGAGAACTCCGTTCGGACTGAGTAGCCGCGTATGCGGCGTATCGAAGTCAGCGTGTATGCGGTTGTGTTTGTTTGGGTAGTCTGGTCTTGCTGCCTGCAGATGTACTGGCTCTATGCCTATCTTTCTCCGGCCGAAACGGAGCGCCGGGAGCGGCCCGGCAGCCGCTCACTTTTCTTGCTCCGCCAAGAAAAGTAAGCAAAAGAAGGCGGCCGCTACCGCCCAGCCCCTTCGGGGTACCCGCTGAACCGCACGGAAAAATGGGAAAGGAGGCAAGTCGCTACGCTCCGGCCTCCTTTCTGATCCATTTTTCCGCGCGATTCAGCGGCTGGGCAGAAGCGGACTTCGTCTCCGGCTCGCCTGCGGCTTTGCCTTGTTCTTTTCATGCTCGCCTTCGGCCTCGCGGTGCTTGCTGCTTGCTGCTCGCTGCTCGCCTGCGGCATCGATATACAGGCTCGCTATCTCATACAATCCGTCATCCCGGCGAAGGCCGGGATCCAGTGTCGTTCGTCGCGCCTCCGAGAACTTCGTTCGGACTGAGTAGCCGCTTTGCGGCGTATCGAAGTCAGCGTATATGCGGTTGTTCTTCGGGGTAGTCTGCTCTTGCTGCCTGCAGATGTACTGGCTCTATGCCTATCTTTCTCCGGTCGAAACGGAGCGCCGGGGGGCGGCCCGGCAGCCGCTCACTTTCTTTGCTCCGCCAAAGAAAGTAAGCAAAGAAAGGCGGCCGCTACCGCCCCGCCCCTTCGGGGTGCCCGCTGAACCGCACGGAAAAATGGGAAAGGAGGCAAGTCGCTGCGCTCCGGCCTCCTTTCTGATCCATTTTTCCGTGCGGTTCAGCGGCTGGGCAGAAGCGGACTTCGTTGACGGCTCGCCTGCGGCTTTGCCTTGTGTCCGGCTCGCCTTCGGCCTCGCGGTGCTTGCTGCTCGCTGCTCGCTGCTCGCCTGTGGCATCGATTCCCTGGCTCGCTATCCAATGTAATCCGTCATCCCGGCGAAGGCCGGGATCCAGCGTCGTTCGTTGCGCCACACCAAACGCATCCAGCCCCCAACCACGACCAACAAAGCCGCAGCACGACCCTACTTGCCCTTTCTCCTGCTGGGCGCCATCTCCCGCATCAAGGCGATGAAGCGCTGCGCTCCCAGCCCCAGCGGCCGGTCCTTGCTCCACACCACGTCCACCCACAGGCGCAGCTGGTTGCTGATGTTGTCGAAGTCGATCGCTGCCAGCAGTCCGGCCTCGATCTGCTGTTGCACCAGGCTGTGCGGCAGGTAGGCCCAGCCCAGGCCTTCGCGCACCAGCGACAGCGTGGCCAGGTGGTTGTCGGTGCGCCAGATCTGGCGAGCCAAAAAGAAGCGAGGGTCGGAGATGCTGGCGTCGCGGCTGGCTACCGCGATCTGGCGGATGTCGTACAGGTCTTCGTAGCGCAGCTTGCGCTTCCTTCCCTTCAGGGCCGGGTGCTGCGGCGAGATGACCGCCACCAGCATTTCGCTGCTGAATTCCTGGAAGGCCTCGCGGTCGTTGCCGGCGTGGCGCTCGAACACCAGCGCCAGCTGCGCGGTGTTGTCGTACAGCATGCGCATGGCGTCGGCCTGCGGCGAGGAGAGGACTTCCACCTCCAGCGACGGGAACTCCTCGGCCAGCACCGCCAGCGGCCGCGCCCATGGCACCGACAGCAGCTCGGGCGCGACCGCCAGCGTCAGCTTGCGCTCCAGCCCCTGGTGCATGGCCAGGGCGTGGGCGTCGAGCTGGCGCAGGGTGCTGGCCAGCAGGCGGGCGTCGGGTTCGAGCGCACGCGCCATGTCGGTGGGACGGGCGTCGCGCGCGGTGCGGTCGAACAGGATCAGGTCCAGCTCGGCCTCGAGCTGGCTGATGGTCATGCTGACCGACGAGGGCACGCGGCCCAGCGCGCGCGCCGCGGCAGAGAAGGAGCCGCCGTCGAGCACGGCGAGGAAAACCCGGACGTTGTCGCTGGAGAAAGCCATGTTGCTATTTTGGTTATCAAAAAATCTGAAAGAAGCCGACTTCTTCTATCAAAAATTAAACCATAAAATTCTCCCCGTACCCAAGGCCTATATGAAACAACGCCATTTCGCGTTGCCAGGCCGGCAACCCAGGAGAATTCCATGCAAGGCTTCAAACGCAAACTGACCTACGCCTGCCTGTTCGAGGCACTGGCGATCGTCTTCACCACCTTCGGCCTGGCCGTCATCGCCGGCCACGACAGCGCCCATTCGACCGCCGCCGCCGTGGCCTCGTCGACCATCGCCTTCATCTGGAACTTCATCTTCAACGGCCTGTTCGAGCGCTGGGAAGCGCGCCAGGCCAAGCGCGGCCGCGGCTTCGCCCGTCGCGCGGCGCACGCCATCGGTTTCGAGGGCGGGCTGGTGCTGATGCTGGTGCCGATGTTCGCCTGGTGGCTCGATATCGGGCTGTGGGACGCCTTCGTGCTGGATCTCGGCCTGATCGTGTTCTTCATGGTCTACACCTACCTGTTCAACCTGGGCTTCGACCGGGTGTTCGGCCTGCCCAGCTCGGCCATGCCGGCCCCGGCGCCGCAGCCGGGCCGGCCGGTGGAGGCGCGCTGAGCGCGGCCGGCCAGGGAGATTCCTGATGGGGAAATGCCTGATGCGTTTCCCGCAACTTTCAGGATTGCCCCGATGTCGGTGAATCCGGCAAAAAACTAAAGTGTCTCCATACCCGCTGCACACAGAAGTTCTCGCACAGGGCGAGGGCAGTCGCAGGGATCCACAGGAGAATGAACATGTTTTTTGCCAAGAAAAATCGCTTCGTCTGCGCTTCCATCGCCGCCGTCGTCCTGGCTTCCAGCGCTCCCGCATCCTTCGCCGCGACCGCCACCAGCTCGCTGACCATCAGCGCATCGGTGGTTGCAGCCTGCACCGTGGTCGGCTCGGCCATCGCCTTCGGCGCCTACACGCAAACAGTGGTGAACCAAAGCGGCAGCATCACCGTGCTGTGCACCAACGGCACCACCTACAACGTCGGCCTTGACGCCGGCACCGGCAGCGGCTCCAGCGTGACCACCCGCAAGATGAGCGCCACCGGCGGCGGCACCCTGAACTACGCGCTGTACCGTGATTCGGGCCGCACCAACAACTGGGGTTCGACCATCGGCACCGACACCCAGGCCGGCACCGGCACCGGTCTGCTGCAAACGCTGACCGTGTACGGCCAGATCCCGGCTTCGCAAACACCGCTGGCCGGCGCCTACTCGGACACCGTGACCGTCACGCTGACCTACTGATCTGCCGATGCGCGGCGGCGGATGTCCGCCGCGACCAGAAGTCAAAAGCCCGCTTCAACGCGGGCTTTTTCATTTGCCGCATGGGTTTGCATTTTTATCCCTGCCGGCGACAGGGATTAGGCTTGTCTGTTTCCTACTAGAATTGAATCTTTTCGTCTTCCGGGCATCTTTTCGGAAGATCCGGACCCACCGTCCACCGCCACCCAACCGGCAGCCTCCGAACGGCCCTCGCGGCCGCGATTTCCACAACCCCATCGGAGAAATGCCATGCCTTATACCTTGCCAGCCCTGCCCTACGCCTACGATGCGCTCGAGCCGCACATCGATGCGCAGACCATGGAAATCCACTACAGCAAGCACCACCAGACCTACATCAACAACCTCAACGCCGCCGTCGCCGGCACCGAGTGGGAAAAGTTGCCGGTCGAGGAACTGGTGGCGCGCGTGAAAGACGTGCCGGACAAGCTGCGCGCCGCCGTGGTCAACCAGGGCGGCGGCCACGCCAACCACGCGCTGTTCTGGACCGTGATGGCGCCCGATGGCGGCGGCAAGCCCGACGGCAAGCTGGCCGCGGCGATCGATGCCGAGCTCGGCGGCTTCGACGCCTTCAAGGAAGCCTTCACCAAGGCCGCCGTCTCGCGCTTCGGCAGCGGCTGGGCCTGGCTGTCGGTCACGCCGCAAAAGAAACTGGTGGTGGAAAGCAGCGGCAATCAGGACAGCCCGCTGATGAACGGCAACACCCCCATCCTCGGCTTGGACGTATGGGAGCACGCCTACTACCTGCGCTACCAGAACCGCCGCCCGGAATACATCGGCGCCTTCTACAACGTGGTGAACTGGCCTGAGGTAGCGCGTCGTTATGCCGCTGCCATTGCCTGAGCCTGTTTTCGCGCCAATAGAAACGGCGTCCATCGGGCGCCGTTTTTTCGTCTGATCGAGCGTAGCTGGCGATCGCTACAATGAGCGTATTGCTGAAAGGACAGATCGGTGTCGGAAGCCGAATGAACAACGAAGAAAGATTGCGCCGGCTGATCGCAGAAGACGATGAACGCATGCGCGTACTGCATGCGGTGCGCTCGCTCGCCTTGCCGGATGGCTGGATCGGCGCCGGCTTTGTCAGGAACGCCGTATGGGATGCCTTGCATGGGCTCGCGCCACGTCTGCCCGCCAGTGACATCGACGTCATCTGGCATGACCCCGCGCGCTGCGACGCGAGCGTCGACGCCGTCCTGGAGGCGCGCCTGCGCGAGATCGATCCGGCGCCGAACTGGTCGGTGCGCAATCAGGCGCGCATGCATGTGCGCAACGGAGACGCGCCTTACGACAGCTGCCGGGAAGCAATGACATGCTGGCCGGAAACAGCCACCGCGGTGGCGGCGAGATTGAGCGCGCAAGGGACAATCGAGATCTCCGCACCTTTCGGCGTCGGTAATCTGTGGGCCGCGATCATCAGGCCGACGCCCGCCTTCTCCACGCACAAGCATCCGATATTCATGGAACGGGTGATATCACGTCAATGGCAACGGCATTGGCCGCGCCTGCGGCTTATCTCTGGCGACGACCAGGCAGCGGCGACTTGCGTGTGAGGCCGACGGACGAGGCGATGACCTGGGCCAGCTTGCGCGCCGCCTTCTCCATCTGCTCCCCGCTGAATCCGCCAAAGCCCAGCACCAGCCCCGGCCGGGCGCTGCCGTCGGCGAACATGGGCGATACCGCGCGCACCGCCACTCCCGCCGCGGCCGCGTTGCGCGCCACCTCCACGTCATCCAGGCCGGCGTTGAGCCACAGCAGCAGGTGCATGCCCTGGTCGCTGGGTTGCAGCCATGCCAGTTCCGGCGGCAGCAGGCGCGTGAGCGTGTGCATCAGCTGCCGGCGGTGCTCGGCGTAGACGCCGCGCACGCGGCGGATGTGGCGATCCAGGTGGCCTTCTTCCATGAACGCGGCCAGCACATGCTGGTCGGCGCCGGGCGGGCTGCGGTCCATCAGCACGCGCGCGCCGGTGAAGGCCGGCACCAGCTCGGGCGGCGCGATCAGGTAGCCCAGCCGCAGCGAGGGATAGAGCACCTTGCTGAAGGTGCCGAGGTAGACCACGCGCTGCGGGTCCAGCCCCTGCAGCGAGGGGAAGGGGTGGCCGGCGTAGCGCAGCTCGCTGTCGTAGTCGTCTTCCACGATCCAGGCGCCGGCCGCGCGCGCCCATTCCAGCAGCGCGTCGCGCCTGGCCATGCTCATCGGCATGCCCAGCGGATACTGGTGCGAGGGCGTGACGAAGGCGGCGCGCGCGTCCGGCGCCAGCCGCATGCCGGCGGCCACGTCCAGCCCTTCTTCGTCGACCGGCACGCGCACGGCGGCCTTGCCGGCGTCATGTTGCAGGATGGAGGTGATGCCGGAGTAGGCCGGGTTCTCGACCCAGGCCCGCTCGCCGGCGCCCAGCAGCACCTGGCAACACAGGTAGAGGCCCTGCTGGGTGCCGCTGGTGACGATCACCTGCTGCGCCTCGCAGCGCACCGAGCGCGAGCGGCGCACATAATCGGCGATGGCCTGGCGCAGCGGCAACGCGCCCTGCGGATCGCCGTAGCCGGCGGGCGCGCCCAGCCCGCGCGCGCGCAAGCGGTTGCCCAGCCGGCGCCAGGCTTCGCCCGGCACGGTGGCGCCCAGCGGCACGGAAATCGCGAACGGCACATGCGGCAAGGCGCTGAATTGCTGCGCCACGCGGGCGAACGCCGCGGCCGGCGTCGGCAGCGGCGCCGGAGCGCTCTTGCGTGCGGCCTTGCGCGGAGCGGGCGTGGTTTCGCGGCGCGCTTCGATGGCTGCGGCCACCCGCGTGCCGGCCCCGGGGCGCGCTTCGAGAAAGCCCTCCGCCACCAGCTGTTCGAAGGCTTCCACCACGGTGCCGCGCGCCAGCGACAGCGACTGCGCCAGCATCCGGGTCGAGGGCAGCGCTTCGCCCGGGCGCAGTTCGCCGCGGCGGATCGCCTCGCGCAGCGTCTGCGCCAGCTGGCGGCCCAGCGATCCTGCCGCGCGGTCCAGTGCGCCGAGCGCGGGCAGGTCGATGACGTGGGCTTTCCTGGGCATGATTCCGGTCTACTCGAATATGTTGAAACTGGACCTGCATATTAAGCCAGTTTGGCGGCACAATCCTCCCATCATCCACCGCCGCCGCCAGGAAGCCGCCATGTATATCCCCGCCCATTTCGACGAACCGAGCACCGACGTCCTGCACGGCATGATCGTCGCCCATCCTTTCGGCGTGCTGGTCTCGCACGGTGGCGGCGCGCTGGACGCCAACCACCTGCCGTTCCACCTCGACCCCACCGCCGGCGCGCTGGGCACGCTGCATGCGCACGTCGCGCGCGCCAATCCGCTGTGGCGCGAACTGGCCGACGGCGACGCCGTGCTGGCGGTGTTCTCGGCCGGCGACGCCTATGTCTCGCCGAGCTGGTATCCGAGCAAGCACGAGGCGCACCGCCAGGTGCCGACCTGGAACTACATGGTGGCGCACGCCCACGGCCGCGTCATCATCCGCGACGACGAGCGCTACCTGCGCGGCGTGGTGGCGCGGCTGACGCGCACGCATGAGGCGACCGAGGCCACGCCATGGAAGATGTCGGACGCGCCGGCCGATTTCGTCGACACCCTGCTCAAGGCCATCGTCGGCATCGAGATCGAGATCACACGCCTGGAGGGCAAGCGCAAGCTCAGCCAGAACAAGGAAGTGCGCGACATCCGCGGCGCCGGCGAGGCGCTCATGGCGCGCGGCCACGACGCCGTGGGCGAGGCCATGCTGGAGGCCGCCGCACGCAAGGAGCAATAGCGCGCATCCGGGTTTGCCATGGGGAAAAAGCGGCGCAGCAAAATGCGTCGCTTTTTTTTCGTCCGTAAGGCTGGCGCAAGCACTGCTCGCCTATGCTTGCAGAATGAAATCCGTCGGAAATCTTCGCTGTTCAGGGCGTGCAACAAATATTGTGCCGCGCACAAATTCTGCAGTATCTGTAAAATCCGGTAAATGAATGAGGGCGCCGACGGGCGCTTTCCGGGGACGCATGGCGCCGGTGGACGACCGGCGATGCGTCCGCTTCAAGGCTGACGAGCATTCCTGTCTCCAATGAGGTCCCTGTCCATGTCCGCATCGACTTCCTTCGCCGACTCCATCGTTACGCCCGCCGGCATCGATTCGCTGGGCTGCCTGGCCGACAGCCTGCACAAAAGCCACGAACTGCGCCGCCCCGACCTGGCCTTCTACCGCAAGCGGGTTGACCAGGAGCAGGTCTCGCAGGTGCGCACGGATGCATCGGACCGCGGTTTCCTGGTCGGCGTGTCGATGTCGCCGCAGCATCGCCGCAGCATCTTTCGCGGACGCCAGGGTTCGCATCACGACTTCAATCGCGGCGGCATCTACATCCGCGATTTTTCCGAGGACTACCGCGCCGACATCCACGGCGCCTTCGACTTCCTGCTGGTCGAATTGCCGCGCGCGTTCTTCGAGCAATCGGGCCAGGACCAACGCGGCCGCATCCCCGGCCTGAAGACGGTGACTGGCCTTTACGATCCCGTGCTGGAGCACCTGGCGCATGCGCTGGCGCCCGCGCTGGCGCGGCCGGACGAGGCCAGCATGCTGTTCGTCGACCAGATCGGCGTGGCCATCGGCACCCATGTGATGCAGCGCTACGGCGGCGCACGGGCGCCGCGGGGCGTGCGCGGCGGCCTGTCGCGCCTGCACGAGGAGCGCGCCAAGCAGATGCTGATGGAAAAGGTGAGGGGCAACGTCTCGATCCCCGAGATCGCGCGCGAGTGCAACATGTCGGCCAGCTACTTCCTGCGCGCCTTCAAGGAAAGCACCGGCCAGACGCCGCACCAGTGGCTGATGGCGCAGCGCGTGCAGCGCGCCCGCGAGTTCCTGCGCGACACCGAACTGCCGCTGGCGGAGGTGGCGATCGCCTGCAACTTCTACGACCAGAGCCACTTCAGCCGGGTGTTCTCGCAGGTGGTCGGCACCTCGCCGGGCAGCTGGCGCCGCCACAGCCGCGGCTGAAGAGCGCCGGCCGTCGATGCCTGGCGTGCGCGGACCCGCTCAGGGCACGCGCGGCATGTCGAACCGGAACACCGTGCCGCAGGGCTGCGCCCCGGCGACCCTGATGCGTCCGCGATGGTTCTCGACGATGGAGCGGCAGATCGCCAGCCCCATGCCCATGCCGTTTTCCTTGGTGGTGTAGAAGGCGTCGAACACGCGCGGCATGGCGTCGGGCGCGATGCCCTCGCCGGTGTCCTGCACCGCCACTTCGACGCGCTGGTCGCCGGTGCAGGCCGACGACACGGTCAGGGTGCGCGGCCGGTCGCGCACCTCGGCCATCGCCTCGACCGCATTGACCACCAGGTTCAGCAGCACCTGCTGCAGCTGCACCAGGTCGCCCAGCGCGCAGGTTTCTTCCGGCGCCAGCGCCAGCACCAGCGACACTTCCCTGCGTTCCAGCTCGCTCTTCGAAATCGTCAGGATGTGGCGGATCGCCGCATTCACGTCGACCCGCGCGAACACCGGCTCGGTGTTGCGCGTCAAGCCCTGCAGGCCGGCGATCATGCCGCCGGCGCGCTGGCCTTCGGCGACGATGTCGCGCAGGCCGGCGCGCGCGTTGTCCAGATTGGGCGGATCGCGGTCCAGCCAGCGCAGGCTGGCGCCGGCGTTGGAGACGATGGACATCAGCGGCTGGTTGATCTCGTGCGCGATGGACGCCGTCAGCTGGCCCACCGTGTTGGCGCGCGAGACGCGCTCAAGGTCGGCCTGCGCCACGCGCATCGCGTATTCGGCCTGGCGCCGCACGGTGATGTCGGTAGCGGTGCCGACATACTCGACGAAGGTGCCGTCCACCCACACGGGTTTGCCGATGCCGGAGATGTAGCGCACCTCGCCGGTGTCGCGCCGGCAGATGCGGTGCTCCACCCGTATCGTGCCGCCCATGGCGACCGCGGCGTCGACGGTGTCGATCACTTCCTGGCGGTCGTCGGGGTGCATCAGCGCCGCGAATTCTTCATAGTTGATGCAGTTGCGGCCGTCTTCCAGGCCGTAGATGCGGCACAGCTCGTCGGAGCAGAACATCAGGTCCTCGCGCACCAGGTAGCGCATGCTGCCGGTGTGGTTGAAGCGCTCGCCCTGCTTGAGCAGTTCCTGGCTGGTGCGCAGGGCCTGCTCGGCGCAGGCCAGCTGTTCGTTCTCGCGCCGCAGCCGCGCGTGGGCCAGCGCGTTGTGCAGGCATATCGCGGCGTGCGCGGCCAGCCGGCGGGCCAGCGTCAGCTGGCGCGCGTCGAAGGCGGCGCCGTGCTCGCCGCGCACCAGGTAGAGCGCGCCCGGCACCTCGCCGCCGTGCGTCAGCGCGATGCACAGCGCGCGGCAGGCGCCGTCCTCGTCATCGTGGGCCGCCGCGCTTTGCAGCAGCGAGCCGTCGTTGCCGGCGCACACGCTGCCGCCTTCCAGCGCCAGCTCCAGCATGCCCAGCGACATTTCACCCTCGCCGGCGGCGCGGCGGCGGGTATTGATCTCGATTGCGCCGCCCGACGCCAGCGCCTCGGCTTCGATATAACTGCGGCCTTCGTCGCGCAGCAGCAGCAGGCAGCGCCAGGCGCCGGTCAGTTCGCAGGCGATGCCGGCGATGGCCGGGCGCAGCTGTTCCAGGTCGAGTTCGGCCGACAGCGCGCGCATGGCGCGCAGCAGGGCATCGATGTCGTGGGAGTCGTCGGTAGCGGCGGTGGCGTCGCGGGACAAGATGGTTTTCCTGGAGGCGGATCGGTTGGCAAGGGGGACGGCCGGCGCGGGAGCGGGCAGGGCGCAGGCGTATTGTTCCAGCGCCTGCGCGACTTCTTCCGCGCCTGGCCAGCATTGTGCCGCATCCTGCGCCAGCATGCGCATCACCAGGCGCGAGAGCCGTTCGGGAATGGCGCGGTTGAAGGCGCGCGGCGACCGGCATTGCGCGGCATCGGCCGCCGGCGCCCGGCCCGCCAGCAGCAGGTAGTAGATCTCGCCCAGCGCGTGCAGGTCGGCGCCGGTATCGGTCGCGTGGCGCGCCGGCGCCGCCATGCCGAAGCCGCCCAGGCGCACGCGACGCTCGCCGGCCGGCGCCGGATATGGCGACTGCTGGGGTGACGGACGGGGCGCGGCATCGATGAAGAAGCAGCCGGCATTGAGGTTGCCGTGCGCCAGTCCCGCGCGGTGCAGGCCATGCAGCGCGCGCGCCATCTGCGGCGCCAGCGCCAGGAAGGACGTCACCGACAGCCGGCGCGGCGCGGCCGCCGCCAGCGATACCGCATCCGCATCGGCATACAGCAGCGTGAGCGAACCCGGGGCGCTGACCGATCCCACCGGCGCCAGCGCCCAGGCCGGGTCGAGCCGCTCGCGCAGCGCCAGCTCGTTGGCCAGTTCGCGCGCGGCGTCGGGCTGCATGTGCGGCGAATGGGCGCGCGCCACCAGCAATTGCGGCAGCGCCCCGCCGGGCTGCCGGGCGCTCAGGTAAGCCACCGCGCCGGTCTTGCACAGCACGGTGTAGTCGCGCTCGTCAGGCGTGCCGGCTGGGGCGGCTTGGTTCAGGAAGGCGGGATAGGGCAGGTTCAATCGGGAGCTCCGGAGGCGAGGATGGCGTCGCGCAGCAGCGCCAGCAGCGTGTCGGCGTCGACCGGCTTGGGCAGCAGCGCCGCGCCCAGCCCGGCCGAACGGCGCCGCTGCAGCGCATCGCCGCGCGCGGTGATGAAGATCAGCGGCAGGCCCGGCCGCAGCGGCGCCAGGCGCTCGGCCAGCTCGAAGCCGTCCATGCGCGCCAGGCCGATGTCGACGATGGCGCAGGCGATGCCGCGCAGGTCGGCGGCGAGGAACTCCTCCCCCCCGGGAAAGGCGCAGCCGCGATATCCGGCCGAATCCAGCAGGTTGCACAAGGCCGCGCGCACGCCGTGATCGTCGTCGACCACGGCGACGGTATGGCGCGGCGCCAGGTAAGTCTCCCCTTTTTTCATCATCCTCAGCCATGGGCCGACGCCACGCGGGCATGGCCGGCGCGGTGTCGGTGGGTGGTCCGCCCTGGGCGCGCGTTACGGTGGCGCGCCCGGGGCGGATGCGGAACGGCTGTGGTCCGCCCGCGGAAAGAACCGGGTTGCGTCCCGCCTGCGCGCGGCTCTGTGCGGCTGCGTCGCGGCGGGCGTCTTGCTGGCGTCATGTTCTGGTGTTGCGCCGGCTCTGCGGCCGGTGGTCCTGCATGCGAGGTCTTACTGCTTGTCCTCCGGCGGCGGCGCGCCGGTGATCTTGGGTATGCATTCGCGGTGGAACCAGGCGGCCGTGATCGGCTCGCCGGCGAGCTTGCGGCGGATGATCGGCACCAGCTGCTCGCCGATCAGCATGCCCAGCAGGCCCAGCAGCGCGATCACCGGCGGCGCCGGCGACTGCACCTGCAGCGCGTAGTAGATGACGCCGGCGACGGCGCCCATCAACAGGGAAATCAGGTAAGGCTTCATGTCGTGCTTGCTCCGGTGTCAGCCGCCCAGCAGATGGCTCAGGGTTGGAATCAGGCGTTCGCCGATCACCATGCCGAGCAGGCCGATCAGGGCGATGCCCGGGGGCGCCGGCGAGCGCCCCTTGAAGAACGCATAGAAGACGCCGATCAGGATGCCGGCGCAAAGCGAGATGAGATAGCTGGTCATGTCGATCACGGTGGTGGGTCCGGAACTGCCGCGCGCGGCCGTCCCCTCGCGGGAAGGGCCGCGCCGGCAACCTGCCGCCTGCTTACTTGGCCGGCACCGGAGCCAGGGTCTTCTGGTTGCCGTGCGGACGCTGCTCGGCCTTGTGCACCATGGTGTAGGCGTAGTCCACGCCCATGCCGTAGGCGCCCGAATGTTCGCGCACGATGTCCATGACGGCGTTGTAGGTGCCCTTGCGCGCCCAGTCGCGTTGCCACTCCAGCATCACCTGCTGCCAGGTGACCGGGATCACGCCGGCCTGGATCATGCGCTGCATGGCGTAGTCGTGGGCTTCCTTGGAGGTGCCGCCGGAGGCGTCGGCCACCATGTAGATCTCATAGCCGCCTTCGGCCATGGCGCACAGCGCGAAGCTGTTGTTGCAGACTTCGGTCCACAGGCCGGCGACCACGATCTTCTTCTTGCCGGTGGCAGCCAGGGCGTCGCGCACCTTCTGGTCGTCCCAGGAGTTCATCGAGGTGCGTTCCAGGATATTGTGCTCGGGGAACACCGACAGCAGTTCCGGATAGGTATAGCCGGAGAAGCCTTCGGTTTCGACGGTGGTGATCACGGTCGGGATGTTGAATACCTTGGCGGCCTTGGCCAGCGCCACGGTGTTGTTCTTCAGGACCTGGCGGTCGATGGATTGCACGCCGAAGGCCATTTGCGGCTGATGGTCGATGATGATCAGCTGGCAATTGTCGGGCGTGAGCACTTCGAGTTTGGTATTGGTGGTCATGATCGGATCCGTAGAAGGTGGGGAGGTCGGACGGCCGCCGGGGAGAGCGGCGGCTGCCGGAGGCGATCATAGGCAAGGGGGCGGGGCGCTGCCATTATCCGTTCGTATAGCTGGACGCCCGCGCGGGGTTTTTGCACACTGCCGTCATCAACAGATCCGTGCGGGATCGCCCGGTTGCGACGGGCGTCGATGCCACGGGACACGCCATCATCCTTAGTTAGCACGGAGCCAACATGACGACTGCAGCAAGCACGACGCCCGACCTGATCCTGATCAACGGCAAATTCCATACCGTTGACAAGCAGAATCCCATCGCCGAAGCGGTCGCCATCGGCGGCGGCAAGTTCATCGAGGTCGGCGATGCCGCCTCGGTGATGCGGCTCAAGCAGCCCGGCACCAAGGTCATCGACCTGGGCGGGCGCACCGCCATCCCCGGCCTGAACGACTCCCACCTGCACCTGATCCGCGGCGGCCTGAACTACAACCTGGAGCTGCGCTGGGAAGGCGTGCCCTCGCTGGCCGACGCGCTGCGCATGTTGAAGGACCAGGCCGCGCGCACCCCGCATCCGCAATGGGTGCGCGTGGTCGGCGGCTGGACCGAGTTCCAGTTCGCCGAGAAGCGCATGCCCACGCTGGAAGAGCTCAACGCCGCCGCGCCCGACACCCCGGTGTTCGTGCTGCACCTGTATGACCGCGCGCTGTTGAACCGCGCCGCGCTGGCCGCCGTCGGCTACACCAAGGACACCCCCAATCCGCCGGGCGGCGAGATCGTGCGCGACGCTTCGGGCAACCCGACCGGCATGCTGATCGCCCGTCCCAACGCCATGATCCTGTACGCCACGCTGGCCAAGGGACCGACGCTGCCGCTGGAATACCAGGTCAACTCGACGCGCCAGTTCATGCGCGAGCTCAACCGCCTGGGCGTGACCAGCGCCATCGACGCCGGCGGCGGTTTCCAGAACTACCCCGAGGACTACCAGATCATCAACAAGCTGGCCGCCGAGAACCAGCTGACCATCCGCATCGCCTACAACCTGTTCACGCAGAACAAGGGCGGCGAGCTGGAAGACTTCAAGAAGTGGACCACCATGGTCAAGCCGGGCGACGGCAACGACTTCTTCCGCCATAACGGCGCCGGCGAGATGCTGGTGTTCTCGGCCGCCGACTTCGAGGACTTCCTGGAGCCGCGTCCCGACCTGGCCGCCGGCATGGAAGACGAACTGGAGCGGGTGGTGCGCCACCTGGTCTCCAACCGCTGGCCGTTCCGCCTGCACGCCACCTACGACGAGTCGATCTCGCGCATGCTGGACGTGTTCGAGAAGGTCAACCGCGACATCCCCTTCGACGGCCTGCACTGGATGTTCGACCACGCCGAGACCATCACCGAGCGCAACATCGAGCGCGTGAGGGCGCTGGGCGGCGGCATCGCCATCCAGCACCGCATGGCCTTCCAGGGCGAATACTTCATCGACCGCTACGGCACCGAGGCTGCCGAGCACACCCCGCCGGTGGCCAAGATGCTGGAGATGGGCGTGCCGGTGGGCGGCGGCACCGACGCCACCCGCGTGGCCAGCTACAACCCGTGGACCGCGCTGTACTGGCTGGTGTCCGGTCGCACCGTGGGCGGCGCCAAATTGTACGGAGCCGCCGGCCGCCTGCCGCGTGAGACCGCGCTGGAACTGTGGACCGCCGGCAGCGCCTGGTTCTCCAGCGAGCAGGACAAGAAGGGCCGCATCCAGGCCGGCCAGCTGGCCGACCTGGCAGTGCTGTCGGCCGACTTCTTCAGCGTGCATGAGGACGACATCAAGGCCATCGAGTCGGTGATGACGGTGGTCGACGGCCGCGTGGTCTACGCCGCCGGCGCCTTCTCGTCGCACGGCCCGGGCGAGATCCCGGTGTTGCCCGAATGGTCGCCGGTGGCCAAGGTGCCGGGCCACTACCGCGCCGTCGCGGCCAACAACGCGCAGCAGAAAAGAACCGCGCTGCCGCATGCCTGCGTCGGCTCCTGCGGCGTGCACGGCCACTCGCACGACGTGGCGCGCAAGTCCGATGTTCCCGTGTCCAACTTCGCCGGCTTCTGGGGCGCGCTGGGCTGCAGCTGCTTCGCGTTCTGATCATGGGCGCGCGCACATCATTGCGGCTGCCCACGCCGCCGCTCGACTTCGGCCTGCTGTTCCTGCGCATCGCCGGCAGTTTCATGCTGTTCTACGTGCACGGCCTGCCCAAGCTGATGCACTACGCGCATGAGCTGACGGTGATCGAGGATCCCTTCGGCTTCGGCCCGGCGCTGTCGCTGTGGGCGGCGATCTTCGCCGAGGCGCTGTGCCCGCTGCTGATCGCCGCCGGCGTCTTCACCCGGCTGGCCTGCCTGCCGGTGATCGGCGTGCTGCTGGTGGCCATGCTGGCGGTGCATCCGGACTGGAGCATCGCCGAAGGCCAGTTCGGCTGGCTGCTGCTGGTGATCTTCACCTCGATCGCCCTGTGCGGCCCCGGCAACTGGCGCCTCGGCGCCCAGGCGCGAACGGCAGACTGATTCTTCCCGCATGAACCGACACGCGCCCGGCCGACGGCCGGGCGCGCGGGCACGTGCACGCTTTTTTCTCCCCCGCCGTTCGCCACATGAAGGCGCACGGCCACGCAGCAACCCAACCGCCACTTACAAGGAGCGCACCATGAGCACCATCACCACCCGCGACGGCACCGAGATCTACTACAAGGACTGGGGCAGCGGCCAACCGGTCGTGTTCGGCCACGGCTGGCCGCTGGACGGCGACATGTGGGAGTACCAGATGAACTTCCTGGCCGAGCGCGGCTACCGTGTCATCGCCTACGACCGCCGCGGTTTCGGCCGCTCGGGCCAACCCTGGAACGGCTACGACTACGACACCTTCGCCGACGACCTGCATGAGCTGATCGAAAAGCTGGACCTGAAGAACGCCGTGCTGGTGGGCTTCTCGATGGGCGGCGGCGACGTCGCGCGCTACATCGGCCGCCACGGCACCCAGCGCCTGTCCAAGGCGGCGCTACTGGGCGCGGTCACGCCGATCTTCGGCAAGGCCCCCGGCCATGACATCGGCGTGCCGGGTGAGGTGTTCGACGGCATCAAGGCCGGCTTGCGCCACGACCGCGCGCAGTTCCTGTCCGACTTCGCCACCGTGTTCTTCGGCACCAACCGTCCCGGCCACAAGGTGTCGCAGGGCGTCTTGGCGCAGACCTTCAACATCGCCATGCTGGCCTCGCTCAAGGGCACGATCGACTGCGTGACCGCCTTCTCGCAGACCGACTTCCGCGACGACATGAAGAAGTTCGACATCCCGACCCTGGTGATCCACGGCGACGACGACCAGGTGGTGCCGCTCGAAGCCACCGGCAAACTGGCCGCGCAGATGGTGCCGGGCGCCCAGCTCAAGGTCTACGCCGGCGCGCCGCATGCGCTGTGCTTCACCCACAAGGACCAGCTCAACGAAGACCTGCTGGCCTTCCTCAAGGCATGAGCGGAGCGACCATGGACGCCACCAAACGCCAGGAACTGGAGAAGCGCCGCATGGCGCAGCTGGCCACGCCCAGCATGCTCAGCGAGCAGGCCAGCAAGGAAATCACCGGCGGCCTCAACATGCTGCTGGCCGACATCTTCGCGCTCTACCTGAAGACCAAGAACTTCCACTGGCACATGTCGGGCCCGCACTTCCGCGATTACCACCTGCTGCTGGACGACCAGTCCCAGCAGATCATCGCCATCACCGATGCGGTGGCCGAGCGGGTGCGCAAGATCGGCGGCGCCACGCTGCGCTCGGCCGGCCATATCGGCGAGCTGCAGCGCCTGTCCGACAACGACAGCGACTATGTCACGCCGGCCGACATGCTGGCCGAATTGCGCGAGGACAACCTGCGCCTGGTCGGGTTCATGCTGGCCACCCACGAGCTGTGCGACGAGCACGGCGACGTCGCCACCGCCAGCCTGCTGGAGAACTGGATCGACGAGGCCGAGCAGCGCGCGTGGTTCCTGTTCGAGTCGGGGCGCGACGGTCGCTGAGCATCGGGCATCGGGCGCTACGTGCTCGCACGCAGTGCCTGGAAAACGGCGTTTGCGGCAGCGGCGGAAGTCTCGTATATTGCCCACGGGGGATGGCGGTGGCGTGAGCCGCGCCATCCCTTTTTTGTCTGCTTGGCAATCAACAGGAGCCCGACATGCTGCGCCCGCCTTCTCCCGTCCTGCGCAAGAGCGTGCCGTCCCGGTCCGGCATCGGCGTCACCCGCGCCACCATGCTGCAGCCGTTGCCGGCGCCGCCGGTGATCGAGATTCCCTGCGATGACGCCTTCTCGGTGATCGTGCAGCTGGAGGATTTCCGCCACCACAAGTTGTGGCGCGGCAAGCGGCTGGTGCATGCCGGTTCGCACCGGCGCGGCGAGGTGGCCATCACCGACCTGCGCGAAGAGTGGCGTTGCCAGCACCTGTCGGCGTTCGACAACATGCGTTTTCATGTGCCGCGCGCGACGCTGGAGGAGTTGAGCCGCGAAAGCGGCGTGCGCGTCACCGGCCTCAATCCGGTGCAGGCCGCGCGCGACCCGGTGGTGTTCCACCTGGCGCAGGCGGCCCTGCCGGCCATGGGCGGCGCAGCGGCCGATACGCTGTTCATCGACAGCGTCACGCTGGCGCTGCACACCCACCTGTGCAACCGTTACGGCAAGCAGGAAGCGCAGCCGGCGGCCGGCCGCCTGGCGGCGTGGCAGGAGGCGCGCGTGCGCGACTACATGCTGGCCAACCTGGCGCGCCGGCTGACGCTGGAAGAAGTATCGGCCCAATGCGGCCTGTCGCGCGCGCACTTCGCGCGCGCCTTCAAGAATACGTTCGGCGTGCCGGCCCACGCCTGGTTGCAGGGCCAGCGCATAGCGCGCGCGCAGCAACTGCTGGCATCGGGGGAAAAGAGCATGACCGAGGTGGCGCTGGAATGCGGCTTCGCCGACCAGAGCCATTTCAGCCGCGTGTTCAAGCGCGTGCTGGGCGTGGCGCCGGCGGCCTGGCTGCGCGCGCGCTAGCCGGGCGCCGCCGTTGGCGGCAACGGGGAAGGTTAGGCCGGACGGCGTTGCAGCTTGCCCAGCGCCAATCTCAGCGCGCCGTGCTGGATGGTCAGCTCGGGTGAGTCGTGCAGGGCGGCCAGGTACTTCTCGCGGAACGCCGGCTGGCTGGCCGGCGCCGGGCCGATCAACTGTTCCAGCGTGGTCTTGAAGGCGGCGAGTTCTTCGTCGGACGGCGCGGCTTCCTCATCCAGGCGCTCGTCGATCTCCACCATGAACTCGGAGAGGATGCGCAGCCAGGCGAAATCGGGATGGGTCGTCACCAGCTGCAGGTGGTCGAAGGGCGTGCCCACCGCGCCGAACACGCGCGACTGGCAATCGATCAGCAATTTATGCAGCTTGCGCAGTTCCGAGGCCAGCTGGCGCAGGTCGGCGCGATTCGGTCCAGTCATCCTTCAATCCTTTTATCCATACGTTCATCGATGCCTGGCGCTGCTGATCTGCAGCCGCTCGGCGGCGCGCACCAGGTCGGCCAGGGTCTTGGTCTGCATCTTGTCCATCACGCGGCGCTTGTGCACCTTCACCGTGATTTCGCTGATGCCGAGTTCAGTGGCGATCTGCTTGTTGAGCAGGCCGCCGATGGCCAGCTCCAGCACTTCGCGCTCGCGCGGGGTGAGCGTCTCCAGGCGCAGCGTCGAGGCCGCCTGCTCGGTGCGCGCGGCCAGCTCGCGGCCGGCGATGTGCAGCGCTTCTTCCACCGCTTCCAGCAGCCGTTCGCCGTGGATGGGTTTGGTCAGGAACTCATGCGCGCCGGCCTTCATCGCCTGCACCGTGACCGGGATGGTGCCATAGCCGGAGATGAAAATCACCGGGATCGCATCGCCGCGGCGTTCCAGCCGGCGCACCACCTCGAAGCCGTCGGAGCCGGGCATCTTCATGTCCAGGATCAGGCAGCACGGCGCGCACGGCAGGCGTTCGCGCAGGAACTCGTCGGCCGAGGAAAAGCCGCGCGCCTGGTGGCCGGCCGACGCCAGCAGGCGCAGCAGCGCCTCCCTGACCATGCCGTCGTCGTCGACGACAAAAACTGTTCTTTCCATGATGGTGTCCGTCACGCCCGGTTGCAAGAATCATTGCCTGCGAAGTTGCGACCGGCTTGCGGCGTGTCGCCGTGGGGCGACGCTGGGCCTGGAATGGCCGTGCTTTGCGGTCGCCATCATGATGTGCATTCGCATCTGGTTTGGATTGTATGAATGTGCTGTTTTTTGTACAAAACGCGCTCGGCTCGCCGGGCGCCGCAAGCCGTCGTTGTCGATTCGTCAATATGACAACGTTGCCACTATCCCCAGAGGTAATGGGCGCGCCGCGGGCGTGGTGCTATCGTGAGCGCCAATGCGGCATCCGCTCCTGCAACCCTTCAAGTGAGTCCCATGAACGCAGCACAACGCAATCGCCTCCAGTCATCCAGCCTGGCCTTTCTCGCAGGCTACGTCGACACGCTGGGCTTCATCGCCCTGTTCGGCCTGTTCACCGCCCACGTCACCGGCAACTTCATCCTGATCGGCGCCGCGCTGGCCGACAGCTCGCAGATGTCCATCCTGCTGAAGTTCCTGGCCTTCCCCGCCTTCGTCATCGGCGTGGCCGGCGCGCGCCTCTACATCGCCGCGATCCAGCGCCGCAACGGCGCGGCGCTGGCCTGGTCCTTCCTGCTGCAGCTGATCCTGCTGACCGGGTTCATGGCCTGCGGCATCGCCGCCACGCCGGTGCAGTCGCCGACCTCGGGCTGGGTGATGGCGTCCGGCCTGCTGGGCACCGCCGCCATGGGCGTGCACAGCGCCATCAGCCGCCTGCTGCTGGCGCACCTGGCGCCGACGTCGCTGATGACCGGCAACGTCACGCAGGTGGTGATCGATACCGTGGACGTGCTGCGCGGCGGCGCCGACGGCGCCACCACCGAGCGCTGCTTCAAGTTCCTGTGGCCGGTGTTGTCGTTCGGCATCGGCGCCATCGCCGCCGCCTTCGCCTATCACGCCTTCGGCTTTACCGGCCTGCTGGTGCCGGTGGCGATGCTGGTCGTCATGGTGTGGAATGAATTCAGGCAGCCGCAGGCCGCGGCGGGCGCCGCGGCCAAATGAACAAGGCGCGCCTGGAGGCCTTCAGCGACGGCGTGATCGCGGTGGCCATCACCATCATGGTGCTGGGCCTGCAGACGCCGCGCGGCGCCACGCTGGACGACCTGCTGGCGCTGGCGCCGCAGCTGCTGAATTACCTGCTTAGCTTTGTCTACGTGGGGATCTACTGGGTCAATCATCACCACCTGGTGCAGGCCGCCACCCATGTCGACCGCCGGGTGCTGTGGACCAACCTGCACCTGCTGTTCTGGATCTCGCTGATTCCCTTCGTCACCGGCTGGATCGCCAGCCACCACCGCGATGCGTTGCCGGTGGCCTGCTACGGCCTGGTGCTGCTGATGTGTTCGCTGTCCTTCCTGCTGCTCAAGCGGGCGCTGCGCCACAGCGAAGCGGGCAGCCCCACGCTGGCAGCGGTGATCGGCCACGGCCGCAAGAACGCGGCGTCCATCCTGCTCTACGCATTGGCCATTCCGTTGGCGGCATGGAGCCCGCTGGGCGCCAACGCCATCTATGTGTTGCTGGCGGCGCTGTGGTTCCTGCCCGACCACCGCTTCGAGGAACTGGGCAGGCGCGCCTGAGCGAGGCGCTCATGCCCGGCCTGCGCTCAGGTCGGTGTTCATCGACACCAGTTCCCAGTCGCTCAACTCTTCCTGCAGGTCGCCGATCTTGCGGCGCACGTTGTCCAGCGCGGCGCTGCCCAGTAGCAAGCGGCGCGGCGGACGGCGCGTGGACGCCACCAGCAGCACCGCTTGCGCGGCGCGTTCCGGGTCGCCCAGGCTGGCCGCCGCGGCTGTCGCCGCTCGCGTGCCTTGCGCGTGGTAGTCGGCGATGCGCCGGCGCGCGCGGCGGCCGCTGCGCAGTTCCTCGCGGCCGCGCTCGTCGGCGAAGCAACCCGGCGTGACCGCCGTGGCGTGGATGCCGAACGGCGCCACCTCGCGCGCCAGCGCCTCGGTCATGCCTTCCAGCGCCAGCTTGCCGCCCTGGTAGATGCCGGCGCCGACCGCGTCCGGCTGGCAGGCGGTGGGCAGGATGTTGAAGATGCGCCCGGCGCGGCGTGCGCGCATGTAGGGCAGCGCCGCCTGGATCACGGCGATGGCGCCGAACACGCCCGCCTCAAAATGCGCGCGCATCTCGTGCAGCGAGACTTCCTCGATCATCCCGCGCAAGCCGCCGCCGTCGTTGTTGACCACCACCGCGATGCCGCCCGTGACTGCCTCGATCTCGTCGACCGTGGCGCGCACCGCGTCGCCGTCGGTCACGTCCAGCACATAGCACAGCGGGCGCGCGGCGAACCTGTCTTCGTAGGCGCGCCGCTCGGCCGCGCTGCGCACGGTGGCGGCCACCGCATGTCCGCGCGCCAGCAGTTCGGCGCTCAGTTCCAGTCCAAAACTGCTGTAGGCGTTGGTGATCAGCCAGGTATCCATGTTGCCCTCCGAGAAGTAGGTACGGCATTGCGCTGCGATGGTGTTGCGTCCGATGATGCGATCTTCCCCGGCGCCGCGCATCCATGCCAAGGTATGGGGCGGCGTGGCGCCGGCGCTACAGGTCGCCGCGCGCGATGCGCTGCGCCGCGAAGCTGCGGGCGGCGTCGATGGCCAGCGAACGGCTGGCCGCCGGCACCACCGTGTCGACCGGCTGGCGTTGCATCACGCAGATGCTGCGGTAGGAGGCCGAGCGTCCGCGGTAGATGGTGACGAAGGGCATCCACGCCGTGTTGCTCAGGTTGCGGAATGCCTCCAGCACGATTTCGTATTGGCCGATGATTTCGATATGCATGTTTCTTCCCCCGGGATGATCCATTTGCCGCCAGCATAGAAAGCCGCGCGCCGCAGCGCCATCCCACCATCGTCTGTATTCCCCATACCTTGGTCTGATCTGTACCGCATGGCCGAGGCGCCGTTCGCGTGCGCGCCAAACTGTGTTCCCCGTGCGTTGGCGACTGTGTACGCACAGCCGCGGGCGGCGAAATCCTAGACTCCCATCCGACAGCTATCAAAGGCTTCCAGCAGCCGTACCGGAGCCCGTGCCACAGGTGTGCGCACGGCGGGGGGAGCTTTTTTCTTGTTTTCTTGAAAAAGGGGAATCGACATGGGCATTGCTGGAAATCTTTCCATACGGGTACGTCTGGGCGGCGCCTTCGCCGTGGTGCTGGCGGCGATGGCGGTGCTGATCGGGGTCGGGATCAGCCAGGTGGGACGCATCTCCGACATCGAAGAGCGCGTGATGGACCAGGACTGGACCAAGCTGGAGGCCGCGCGCACCATCGACGCGCTGACCCGTTCCAACGTGGCCCGCCTGTTGTCGCTGTTCATCATCAACGACAAGGCGGAAGAAGAACGCGCGCTGGAACGCATCGACCTGAACATCCGCAAGGTGCTCGAGGCGCTGGACACGCTGGATCACCTGGTGGCCTCCGCGCAGGGCAAGCAGCTGGTGGGCGAGGTGCGCCAGGCGCGCAGGGACTACGCCGAATCTTTTGAGCGCGTGCGCAAGCTGCTGGCGCGCGACGAGGACCAGCAGGCCTCTGCACTGATGCGGCGCGAGACCCTGCCGGCCATCGAGCGGCTGCAGGAGTCGATCCGCCAGCTGATCGACTACCAGAACCGCATCGTGCAGGACAGCCGCGCCGAGTCGCGCCGCATCGTCGCTTCGGCGCGCAAGGTGATGATCGCGCTGGGCCTGGCGGCGATGCTGGCGGCCGCGGCGCTGGCCTGGTGGATCAGCCGCAGCATCACGCGGCCGCTGGCGCAGGCGGTGGGCTTCGCGCGCGCCGTGGCCGACGGCGACCTGCGGCTGCAGATCGGCGCCGCCGGGCGCGACGAGACAGGCCAGGTGCTCAGCGCCCTGTCGGACATGAACGGCGGACTGGGACGGATCATCTCGCAGGTGGCGGCAGGCTCGGCCTCGATCCTGCAGGCCTCGCGCGAGATCGCCCAGGGCAGCATGGACTTGTCGGCACGCACCGAGGCGCAGGCCTCTTCATTGGAAGAAACCGCCGCCTCGCTGGAGGAGCTGGCCGGCACCGTGCACCAGAACGCCGACCGCGCCCGCGACGCCAGCGCACTGGTGGCGGCCGCCGCCGACGCCGCGCATGAGGGCGGCGCCGCGGTGGAACGGGTGATCGGCACCATGGCCGCCATCGACCGCACCGCGCGCGAGGTGGTGGGCATCACCTCCATCATCGACGGCATCGCCTTCCAGACCAATATCCTGGCCCTGAACGCGGCGGTGGAGGCGGCGCGCGCCGGCGACACCGGCCGCGGCTTCGCGGTGGTGGCCGGCGAGGTGCGGGTGCTGGCGCAGCGCGCGGCCAAGTCGGCGCACGAGATCAAGCAACTGGTCGACGTCTCGATCCGCCAGGTGGAAGAGGGCGGGCGCCAGGTGGCCGAGGCCGGGCGCACCATCGACAGCGTGGTCGGCCAGGTGCGCGGCGCCGCCGCCACCATGTCGGAGATCGCGCTGGCCAGCGTCGAGCAGAGCGCCGGCATCGACCAGATCAACAGCGCCGTGGCGCAGATGGACCAGGTCACGCAGCAGAACGCCGCGCTGGTCGAAGAAACCGCATCGGCCGCCGCCTCGCTGTCGCAACAAGCCTTGCAGCTGGAGCGCGCCGCCGCGCGCTTCCAGCTGCCCGACCACCTGGCGCAGCGGCACGAGGCCATCGGCCCCGATGCATTGCCCGCCCCCGCCGTCGCGGCACGACCGGCCCTGCGCCTGGTCGCGCACGGCGGCATATGACCCGGAGAACGCATCATGTACAGGGAACCGCTTGAACCGCCGGGACTCAGCCGCGCCGTCATCGAATGGGGCGCCTACCTCGCGGTGCTGGTGTTTACGGCGCTGCTGATCGCCAATTTCGTCTGGTCCGAGCGGCGCCTGATCAAGGCCTCGGAGACCGCGCGCATGGAGTTGCAGGCGCGCATCATCGAGGAGAGCCTGGCGCACCAGTTCCAGGGCGTGCGCAACGCGCTGGAGAGCGCGCGCAACGCCGCGGCCGACGAGAAGCACTGCAACGCCGACTGCGAGCGCCTGCTGCTGCAATCCCTGAAGCGGGCCATGCCGGGCGTGCGCGCCATCGTGCTGCTCAACGCCGAGGGCCGCATCGCGCGCTCGGCCGACGACATCGAGGACCGTCATCTCGACGACCGCGATTTCCTTTCGCAGATCGCGCGCATGTATTCGCGCAACGTGCTGTACGTGTCGCAGCCGTTCGAGAACACGCCGGGCGTGTTCAACATCAAGCTGTCCATGCCGGTCATGGCGCCTGACGGCCGCATCGAGGGCGCGGTCAGCGCCATCCTCAACCCGGAGTACTTCGACGCCGTGATGCGCTCGGCGCTGTATGCCGACGACATGAACAGCGCCATCACCGGCGAGGACGGCCGGCGCCTGCTGTTCGTGCCGGCCAACGCGGCCGAGATGCGCCATCCGGCCGACGGCGGCGACGACTTCCTGCGCCGCCACCTGAGCGGCGGCAACGTCGTCAGCGTGATCACCGGCGCCGACCCCGGCGGCGAGCGCCGCATGGTGGTGCAGCGTACCGTGACCCAGGGCGAGCTGGGACTGGACAAGACCTTCGTCATCAGCCTCTCGCGCAGCGTCGAGCGCATCAATGCAGGCTGGCATGAACCGGCGCATTCCTACTTCGCGATGTGGATCGTGTTCGGGCTGCTGGGCGCGCTGGCGCTGTGGCTGATCCAGCGCCGCCGCCGCATCGCCCACGAGCTGGCCTGCCAGCGCGAGGCGCGCCATATCGAAATCACCGAGCGCATGGAACTGGCGGTCTCGGGCGCCAACCTCGGCCTGTGGGACTGGCATATCCCCAGCGACGTGCGCCGCGTCGACGCGCGCAGCAACGCCATCCTCGGCTATGCGCCGGAGTGCCAGTTCGATGCTCCCGGCGAATGGCGCTCGCTGGTCAACCCGGAGCACATGGACGCGCTGGACCACGCGCTGCGTTTGCACCTGGCCGACAGCAGCCACTCCTTTGAAGCCGAATACCAGATGCGCCACAAGGACGGCCACTGGGTCTGGATCCAGTGCCGCGGCAAGCTGGTGCAGCGCGACGCCCAGGGCCGGCCGCTGCGCATGGTCGGCACGCGCATGGACATCAGCGCGCGCAAAGAGGCCGAGGAAGAGATTGCGCGCCTGGCCTATTACGACGGCCTCACCAACCTGCCCAACCGGCGCCTGCTGCTGGACCGGCTGGGGCAGGCGGTGGCGCGCTGCGGCCGGGGCGGCTATCACGGCGCGGTGATCTTCGTCGACCTCGACAACTTCAAGTCGCTCAACGACACCATGGGCCACGACATGGGCGACCGCCTGCTGGAGCTGGTGGCGCTGCGCCTGAAGCAGGTCACGCGCGAGGTCGACACCGTGGCGCGTCTGGGCGGCGACGAGTTCGTGGTGCTGCTGGAGGATCTCGGCACCAGCGCCGAGGAGGCCGAGGCCAATGCCGAGTTCGTCTGCCGCAAGATCCTGGCCTCGCTCAACGCCGGCTATTCGATGGACGGCTATGAGGTGCGCAGCACGCCCAGCCTGGGCGTGGTGCTGTTCGGCGACGGCCGTCACACCGTCAACGACCTGCTGCGCCAGGCCGACATGGCGATGTACGAGGCCAAGGCGGCCGGGCGCAACACCTTCCGCTTCTTCAGTCCCGACATGCAGGACGTGCTGGACCAGATCGCCATGTTGGAGACCGACCTGCGCCACGCGCTGGTGCGCCGTGAACTGCTGCTGCACTACCAGCCCATCGTCAACGGCGACGGCAGCCTGGCCGGGGTGGAGGCGCTGATGCGCTGGCAGCATCCCCGGCGCGGGCTGGTGTATCCGGGCGCCTTCATCAGCCAGGCCGAGAAGTCCGGCCTGATCGTGGAGTTCGGCGAATGGGCGCTGGAGACGGCCTGCGAGCAGCTGGTGGCGTGGTCGCGGGATGCCGCCACCGAGCCGCTGACCATCGCCGTCAACGTCAGCGCGCGCCAGTTCCGCCAGCCCGAGTTCACGCAGCGCGTGCTGCACATCCTGGAGCGCACCGGCGCCAATCCGCGCCGCCTGAAGCTGGAGCTGACCGAGAGCATGCTGCTCACCGACGTCGACGACCTGATCCGCAAGATGAGCCAGCTCAAGGAGCGCGGCGTGGGGTTCTCGCTGGACGACTTCGGCACCGGCTATTCATCGCTGAGCTACCTGAAGAAGCTGCCGCTGGACCAGCTCAAGATCGACCGCTCCTTCGTGCAGGACATGCTGCTCACGCCGCATGCCTCGTCGATCGTGCGCACCATCGTCAGCCTGGCCCAGAGCATGGGCCTGCAGGTGGTGGCGGAGGGCGTGGAGACGGCGGAGCAGTGGGCGGCGCTGCGCAAGATCGGTTGCGCCACTTTCCAGGGCTACCTGTTCGGCAAGCCGGCCGCGGTCGAGGACATCGCGGCGCAGTTCATCCTGCGCGGCGAGCATCACGGGCGCTTGCCGCGCCAGCCTCAGCTGGCCTTGGTCAGCCCGCTGGCAGGCGCCTGAGCAGCTCCGGGAGCCGCGGCTGCGGCCTTGGCTGCCGGACGCGCAAGATCGGCGTTGGCGGCGTTGCCGGCATTGGCGAGGTTGGCGGCATGCGCGGCCAGCTCGTGGGTGATTTCGCCGAGCAGGCGCACCGCCTGTTCGATCTCGCGGTTCCAGGCGAAGCTGTAGTTCAGGCGGATGCAGTTGCCGAAGGATTCGGCGGTGCTGAACATATTGCCCGGCGCCACGCTGATGCCGGCGGCCTGGGCCCGCACATGCAGGTCCATGCCTTGCACGCCCGGCGGCAGCGTCACCCACAGCAGGTAGCCGCCGTTGGGCTCGGAGCATTGCGTGCCTGGCGGGAAGAAACGCAGCACCGCCGAGCGCATGATGCGCTCCTGCTGCGACAGCGTCTTGCGCAGGCGGCGCAGGTGGAAGTCGTAGCCCTCGTTCTGCAGGTATTCGGCGATGGCGCGCTGCGGGTGCGAGGGCATGGTGACGGTGTTGAGGAACTTGAGTCGCTCCACCGCCTGCCGGTAGCGTCCCGGCAGCGTCCAGCCGATGCGGTGCTCCGGCGTGAGGCTCTTGGAGAAGGAGCTGCAGTACAGCACCAGGCCGCTGCGGTCGAAGGCCTTGAGCGGGCGCGGGCGCTGCTCGGCGTAGTGCAGTTCGCCGTAGACATCGTTCTCGATCAGCGGCAGGTCGTGCGAGGCCATCAGGTCCACCAGCGCGCGCTTGCGTTCTTCGGGCATCTCGAAGCCCATCGGGTTCTGGAAGTTCGGCATCACGATGGCGCCGGCCACCTGGCCGGATTCGATCACCGCGTTCAGCGACGGCAGGTCGATGCCGTTCTGCGGATCGGTGGCCACCGGCACCGCGCGCATGCCGATGCGCTCGATCGCGTGCAGCAGCGCGTAGTAGGTCGGCGCTTCCACCGCGATGCCGTCGCCGGGGCGGGAGATGGCCTGCAGGCAAAGGTGGATGGCTTCGGTGGCGCCTTCGGTGATGACGATCTCGGCGGCGTTGACCGCCAGCCCGGTCTCGAGATGGCGGCGCGCCACCTGGCGGATCAGTTCGGCGTTGCCCGGCGGCAGCGAGCCCATCAGCTCCTGGCGGTCGCGCCGCTTGTAGAAGCCGTGGGCCAGCTGGCTGATGCGCGCCGACGGAAACAGCGACGGGTCGGGATAGGGCGAGCCCAGCGGAATGCGGTCGGCCGAATTGATGGAGCGCATGTTGGACAGCACCAGCGCGGCGGGCGCCATGTCGGGGCCGGCCGCCGGCTCCACGGCATGCGGCGCGCCCTGCGGCGCGAGGGCGGAAAGGCCGGCGCCGTCCGGCGCTTGCCGCATGCGCACGAAGTAGCCCGACTGCGGCCGGCTCTCGATCAGGCCGCGGCTTTCCAGCAACAGGTAGGCGCGGATGACGGTGGAGATGCTGAGCTGGTATTGCTGGCTGGTGCGGCGTACCGAAGGGATCTTCTCGCCTTCGAGCATGATGCCGTCCTCGATCTGCGTGCGGATCGTCTCGGCGAGTTGTTCATAGAGCTTCACTGTGCCTCCCGTGGGCGCGGAATCTGGATGAACGCATCGTATGACCGGCGCCGCGGCCGCGCCAATCATACGAGAGTATGAACGGATTTGCCGTCCGGAAAATTTCCCGGCGGCGGGGTGAAAACGGATGTTCCTGCAGCATGGGAGATGCGTGGTGTTCGCCTTCGGACCGGCTCCCCGGGAGCGGCCTGGGCCTACCTATACTTTGGTGTAATACGCGTATCCATACAAATGTCAGACATTTATACTCGTGTTCGGCAAAAAGGGAAACGGCCTCAAGACGGGCGTTTTCCCGACATAGACAACGATTGATCCGGTCGGCGCGCGAGGGGCGCGCAGCCGCGGTTCCGCAGCGCGGGACGGTGGCGCCGGACAGGAGAATGCATGTTCATTTCCACCCGCTCGCCGCTGGTGCCCGTGGTCGCCCTGGGGCTGGCCGCGGCGATCTTCGCCGTCGATGCGCTCACGCCGCTGGATGTGGCCATCGCCGTGCTCTACGTGGCGGTGGTGCTGCTGTCGGTGGCGGTATGGCCGCGCCGCGGCGTGATCGCCGTCACCGGGCTGTGCATCGCGCTTACGCTGATCGCCTACGGCATGTCGCACGGCTTCGCGCAGAACGATGCGGCGCTGGCGCGCTGCCTGGTCAGCCTGGCGGCCATCGCCATCACCGGTTTTCTCGCCCTCAAGGGGCAGGCCGCGGCGCTGGCGCTGCTGGAGCGCGAGGAGGCCCTGAACCAGGCGCGCGGCCAGCTGGCCCACGCCAGCCGCGTCAGCACGCTGGGCGAGCTGGCCGCGTCCATCGCGCACGAGGTCAACCAGCCGCTGGCCGCCATCGAGACCCACGGCGAAGCCTGCCTGCGCTGGATGAACCGGCCCGAGCCCGACCTGGGCGAGGTGCGCACGGCGGTGCAGGCCATGCAGCGCGACGCCCGCCGCGCCAGCGAAGTGATCCGCCGCATCCGCGGCATGGCCAGCCAGTCCGCGCCCGCCTTCATCGCGCTCGACGTCAACGAGGTCGTGGCCGAGAGCTGCGACCTGCTGCGCCGTGAATTGCAGCGCCACGGCGCGGGGTTGAAACTGGACCTGCAATCGGACCTGCCCGCGGTCAAGGCCGACAAGATCCAGTTGCAGCAGGTGATCATCAACCTGGTGATGAACGCCGCCCAGGCCATGGCCGGCGCCGGCGCGCGCGAGCGCCGCATCGAGGTGCGCTCCTTCGTCGACCGCGGCGGGGACGGCCAGAACGGCCAGCACGCCGACGCGCCGGCGGTAGTGGTCGAGATCGCCGACAGCGGGCCGGGCTTCGCGCCGGACGACCTGAAGCGCCTGTTCGACGCCTTTTTCACCACCAAGCAGGACGGCATGGGCATGGGCTTGCCGATCTGCCGCTCCATCATCGAGTCCCACGGCGGCGCCATCCGCGCCTGGAACCGCGCGCCGCAAGGCGCGGCGATGGCTTTTCGCATTCCCGTCGCGGCATCGGCCGTGGAGCTTCCCGCATGAATCCCGCCACCGCCAGGCCCGACGCCACCCCCATCGTCTACATCGTCGACGACGACGATTCTCTGCGCGGCGCGCTCGACAGCCTGCTGCGCTCGGTCGGCCTGCAGGTGCGCGGCTACGCCAGCGCCGCCGCCTTCCTGCAACGCCCGGCTTCGGACGCGCCCGGCTGCCTGTTGCTGGACGTGCGCCTGCACGGCATCAGCGGGCTGGATTTCCAGGCCGAGCTGGCCAGGTCCGGCGTGACCATGCCGGTGATCCTGATGACCGGCCACGGCGACATCCCGATGAGCGTGCGTGCCATGAAGGCCGGCGCCATCGATTTCCTGACCAAGCCCTTCCGCGACCAGGACCTGCTGGACGCGGTGGCCGCCGCCCACGACAAGGACCGGCGCCAGCTCGAGCAGCGCCAGGCCAGCTCCGGCCTGCACACGCGCTACGCGGCGCTGACCCCGCGCGAATCGGAGGTGATGTGGCTGGCCGTGAGCGGACTGCTCAACAAGCAGATCGCCGGCGAGCTGGGCACCAGCGAGGTCACCGTCAAGATCCATCGCGGCAACGCCATGAAGAAGATGCAGGCCAAGTCCTTCGCCGACCTGGTGCGCATGGCGCAGGCGCTGGAGCAGGGCGGCTTCAGGCCGCGCTCCTGACGGCATTTCGTGCCTTGCGCGCAAGTTTTCCCGCGCCGCCGCGTTCATCCCCCGTCATCGTCTTTTGCTCTCATACCAACGTATGATTTTCGGCCCGGCCGCCGGTTGCTAACCTGCAAGCAACCGTCGGCGCCATGCCGCGGGCCAGCCAAGGATATGTAGTGACAAAGACAAGCAAGATCGCGGTAGTGGATGATGACGGTTCGATGCGGGACGCCCTCTCGGCGCTGGTGCGCTCGATCGGCATGGCGGTGGCGAGCTACGCGTCGGCCGACGCGTTCGTCGCCGCGCAAGGCTTCGACGACGCCGACTGCATCATCACCGACGTGCAGATGCCCGGCATGAGCGGCATCGAACTGCTCGAATTCATCCGGCGCCGGCGCCTGGCCACGCCCGTGATCGTGATCACCGCCTATCCCTCGGCGGCGCTGCAGGCGCGCGCCATGGCCGCCGGCAACGCCAGCTTCATGGGCAAGCCGTTCGACGGCAACGACATGGTCAACCGGATCGAGCAGGTGCTGGCGCAGCCCTGACGCGCACCGACAATCCCAGGGGGGAACCGCAATGGAAAACCTGATGCAGCACGGCGCGCAGCGCCGCTGGAAAGAAAGCATGCAGGCGCGCCTGCCGCAGGACTGGGACGAGCGCATGCGCCACATGCTGGTGCGCCACACGCGCTGGCCGATCTACCTGCTGCTGACGGTGGTGGTGGCCTGCGGCATCGGCCTGTCCATCTTCATGCAGCAGACCGTGGAAAACATCCGCGACGCCGCCGAGCCGCTGGTGCATTGGGGGTTGACGGCCAAGGACATGCACGGCGTCACCGAGCTGCTGCGCGAGGGCGGCATGGTGGACGTCAACATCAACCGCATCGCGCGCCTGGTGCACTGGTTCAACCTGCTGGCGCTGACCACGGCGCTGTTCATGATGTACCACATCTGGGCGCGCTTTCGTTCCGAAGACGCGCTGGCCCACCAGGCCGCGCATGATCCGCTGACCGGGCTGGGCCACCGCCGTTCGCTGGAGCAGCGCCTGCGCCGGCTGCGCGGCCGCGGCCATGCGCTGGTGCTGGGCAGCGTGGACCGTTTCGAGCGCGTCATCGGCGCCTACGGCCACGAGTTCGCCGACCAGATGATGCTGGACATCGCCGGGCGCCTGCGCGCCGTGGCCGCCGCGCACCAGGGCGAGGTGTTCCGCCTGGACGGCGCCAACTTCGTGATCCTGTATCGCCACGCCGTGCATTCGCCGGGCTTCGCGCGCGCGCTCATGGCCCTGCAGGCGGACATGCAGCGGCCGTTCAGCAGCCGCGCGCATGAGGTGTTCTCCGACCTCAGCCTGGGCGCCGCCGAATATCCGCGCCACGGCACCGAGCCGGCCGTGCTGCTGCGCAACGCCGACGCCGCGCTGCAGTCGGCGCGCGCGCTGGGCGGCAACACGCTGGTGGCCTACTCGGAGGAGCTCAACGCCGAGGCCGCGCGCCGCCTCGACCTGGAGGCGCAGCTGGTGCATGCGGTGGAGCGCGACGAGCTCGAGCTGCACCTGCAGCCGCAACAGCGGCTGGACGACGGCGAGCTGGTGGGTTTCGAGGCGCTGGTGCGCTGGCGTCGGGGCGGCGAGCTGGTGTCGCCGGGCGAGTTCATTCCCATCGCCGAAGAGTCCGGGCTGGTCATCGCCATCGGCGAGTGGGTGCTGGAGCGCGCCTGCGCGCAGATCATCGCGCTGCGCGAGATGACCGGGCGCGACTTCGTGGTGGCGGTCAACATCTCGGCGCGCCAGTTCCGCCATCCCGGTTTCTACGCGACGATAGAGGCATTGCTGGCGCGCACCGGCGTGAACCCGGCCAGCCTGGAGCTGGAGATCACCGAGGGCGCCGTGATGGAGCACACCGAGGCCGCCGTCGGGCTGCTGCACAAGCTGCGCGCGCTGGGACTGAAACTGTCGATCGACGACTTCGGCACCGGTTATTCGTCGCTGTCCTATCTCAAGCGCTTTCCCATCGACAAGCTCAAGATCGACCAGTCCTTCGTACGCCAGCTCAAGCCCAATTCGCAGGACGCCGCCATCGTACAGGCCGTGATCGGCCTGGGTCACACGCTGGGCATCAAGGTCATCGCCGAGGGCGTGGAAACCATCGAGCAGCGCGAGTGGCTCAAGCGTCTGGCCTGCGACGAGATCCAGGGCTATTTCTACAGCCGGCCGCTGGCCGAGCCGCAGTTGTTTGCCTTTGTGATCCGGCAATGCCGCGCCGAGGCCGCCGCCTAGGGCGCGGCCTGTTCCAGATATCCACAGGGGAAGGGCGCGGGCGGGCCCGGCGCGTCAGGCCGCTTTCGTCTTCTTTGCCGCCGGTTTGCGAACCGGCGTTTTTTTTGCGGCCGGCGATGCCGCTGGCGCGTCGTCCGGCGCCGGCACCGCGATCGACGCCTTGAGGAACCACGACAGCACCGACTCCGCCGTCCTGCCGTCCACCATGTCCGGCGCGCAGCGGTGCGAGAAGCTCACGCCCTCGCACAGCGCCATCAGGCCGATGGCGATTTCGCGCGGCGGGGCGGCCGGGGCGGTGCCGGTCAGCCTGGAAAACATCTCCACGAATTCGGCGATCTGGCGGTAGCGTTCTTCCAGGAAACCATTGAGCGCGGTGCGGAATTTCTCGTCGCGCACGGCGACGATGCGCGCCTCCATCCACAGCAGGCTGCACTTGTCGCCCTGGTAGAGCTGCGAATAATGCCGCGCGACTTCTTCCTGCAGGGCGGCGGGATCGTCGACCGGGCCGCTCAGCATGCGGTGGAATTCCTGGTCGATTTCCTCGCCTTCGCGGCGCAGCAGCTCGAAGAAGAGCTGGGTCTTGTCCTCGAAGTTGGAGTAGAAGGCGCCGCGCGAATAGCCGGCGGCGGCGCTGATGTCTTCCACGCTGGCCAGCGGGAATCCCTTTTCCATGAATACGGTATGGGCCGCGTCCAGCAGCCTTTCCCTGGTCTGCTCCCGGCTTTGCTCGCGGCTGAGTCGTTGGCGTGTCATGGGGCGAATTTTAGCACTCATGAATTCAAATACAAGGTTGCATCTGAATTCAACTCCGTATTAGAATCCGACAAAATCTGAAGCAGTTGCCCGGGAGTCGGAGCGCACAGCGATCCGGACATCCACTTTCCACGAAAGGAACGTTGTGAAGCTCGCCCTCCATTCCCGCCTGCGCAGCCTGCCTGCGCGCGTATCCGTATCTGTTTCCGGCGCGCCGCGCCTGTTGCCCGTCCTGTTGTCCCTGTCCACGGTCCTGACCCTCGCCGCCTGCAGCAAGCCCGCCCCGGTGGCCGAGGCGCCGCGCGAGGTGGTGGTCCTGCAGGCCCAGCAGCGCGACGGTGCGCAGGCCCTGCTGTTGCCGGCCGAGGTGCAATCGCGCTTCGTCACGGCGATGTCCTTCCGGGTGGCCGGCCAGCTGGTGGAGCGCCGCGTGCATCTGGGCGACACGGTGCGCAAGGGCCAGGTGGTGGCGCGCCTCGATCCGGCCGACGCTGAACACAACGCCGCCAGCGCGCGCGCCGACCTGGACTCGGCCCGCCAGCACCTGGAGGCGGCGCAGAAGCAGCTCCGGCGCGACACCGAGCAGGCGCGCGAAAACCTGATCAGCGCCCAGCAGCTGGAACAGAGCCAGGACGCCCACGCCGCCGCGCAAGCCCAGTTCAAGGCCGCGCAGGCGCGCGCCGCGGTGGCCGGCAACCAGCGCGGCTACACCTCGCTGCTGGCCGAACACGATGGCCTCATCAGCGCCGAGCAGGCCAATACCGGCGACGTGCTCTCGGCCGGGCAGGCGGTGTTCTCGCTGGCCTGGTCGGGCGCGGTGGATGTGATCACCGACGTGGCCGACAGCCAGGTCGCGCGCATCAGGCCGGGCGCATCGGCCACCGTCACGCTGGGCGCCCTGCCGGGCAAGAGTTTCAGCGCGCGCGTGCGTGAAGTCAGTCCGGCGGCCGATCCGCAGAGCCGCACCTATCGCGTCAAGGTCACGCTGGAGCAGCCCGACGCCTCGCTGCGCCTGGGCATGATCGGCGAGGTCGCCATCGCGCCCGCGCGTGAAGCGTCCGCGGCGCAGGTGATGGTGCTGCCGGCCACCGCGCTGTTCCACCAGGGCGACAAGCCGGCCGTCTGGATCGTGCGCGACGGCAAGCTGGAGTTGCGTCCGGTGACGGTGGCAGGTTACGGCGAGCGCAGCATCACGCTCACGCAGGGCGTGGCCGCCGAAGACAAGGTGGTGGTGCAGGGCGTGCATACGCTGACCGCCGGCGAGAAGGTCAAGCCCATCGCCCCGCTGCACGCCGAGGACTTCGCACTATGAGCGCGCCCGGCCGTTTCAATCTTTCTTCCTGGACGCTGCAACACCAGGCGCTGGTGACCTTCATCCTGGCGCTGGTGACGCTGCTGGGCATGGGCTCCTACAACCGGCTCTCGCAGTCCGAAGACCCGCCGTTCACCTTCAAGGTGATGGTGATCCAGACCGACTGGCCGGGCGCCACCGCGCGCCAGGTGCAGGAGCAGATCACCGACCGCATCGCGCGCAAGCTGCAGGAGACGCCTGACGTCGACTTCCTGCGCAGTTATTCGCGCCCGGGCCAGTCGCAGCTGTTCTTCACCATCAAGGACACCGCGCCCGCCGCCCAGGTGCCCAAGACCTGGTACCAGGTGCGCAAGAAGGTCGGCGACATCGCCGCCACCCTGCCGCAGGGCGTGCATGGTCCTTACTTCAACGACGAGTTCGGCGACGTCTATACCAACATCTACGCGCTCGAAGGCGACGGCTTTTCGCCGGCGCAGCTGCGCGACTACGCCGACCAGCTGCGCGGCGAGCTGTTGCGCGTGCCCGGCGTGGGCAAGATCGATTACTTCGGCGACCGCGAAGAGCGCATCTACATCGACATCTCCAACGCGCAGATGACGCGCCTGGGCATCAGCCCGCAGCAACTGGCCGACGCCATCGGCGGCCAGAACGCGGTGGTGCCGGGCGGCCTGGTCACCACCGGCAACGACCGCGTCTACGTGCGCCCCACCGGTCAGTTCACCGACATGCGCGCGATCGAGAACAAGATCGTCCACATCAACAACCGCAATTTCCGGCTGGGCGATATCGCCGCCGTGAAGCGCGGCTACGAAGAGCCGCAGCAGCAGGAGATGCGCTCCAACGGCAAGCCGGTGCTGGGCATCGGCGTGACCATGCAGCCCGGCGGCGACGTCATCCGCCTGGGCAAGGCGCTCGACGCGCGCACCGAGGAGTTGCGCAAGCGGCTGCCGGCGGGCCTGGCGCTGACCCCGGTCTCCAGCATGCCGCACGCGGTGGAAAAATCGGTGGACGACTTCCTCGAAGCCGTGGCCGAGGCGGTCGCCATCGTGCTGGTGGTGAGCCTGGTGTCGCTGGGCATCCGCACCGGCATGGTGGTGGTGATCTCGATCCCCATCGTGCTGGCGGTTACCGCCCTGTTCATGTACATGTTCGACATCGGCCTGCACAAGGTCTCGCTGGGCACGCTGGTGCTGGCGCTGGGCCTGCTGGTGGACGACGCCATCATCGCCGTCGAGATGATGGCGGTGAAGCTGGAGCAGGGCTGGAACCGCCGCCGCGCGGCCGCCTTCGCCTACACCAGCACCGCCTTCCCGATGCTGACCGGCACGCTGGTGACGGTGTCGGGCTTCCTGCCGATCGCGCTGGCCAAGTCCGGCACCGGCGAATACACGCGTTCCATCTTCGAGGTCTCGGCCATCGCGCTGCTGCTGTCGTGGCTGGCGGCGGTGGTGCTGATTCCGCTCCTGGGCTATCACATGCTGAAGGAGAAGCCCGACGCGCTCACCGACGAGCAGATCGCCGCCAATCCGCACGCCGGGCATGACGAGGAAGACCACGACCATCCGATCTACCAGACCAGGATCTACACCCGCCTGCGCAAGATGGTGGCCTGGTGCGTGGCCTATCGCGGCCGCGTGGTGATCGCCACGGCGCTGCTGTTCTTCGGTTCGCTGGCGGCGTTCGGCCTGGTGCCGCAGCAGTTCTTCCCGAGTTCGGACCGCCCCGAGTTGCTGATCGACCTGCGCCTGCCGGAGCGCGCTTCCTTCGAGGCCACGCAGCGCGAGGCGCAGCGCATGGAAGCGGTGCTGAAGGGTCGCCCGCAGATCGACCACGTGATCAGCTTCGTCGGCACCGGCGCGCCGCGCTTCTACCTGCCGCTGGACCAGCAGCTGCCCAGCGCCAACTTCGCACAGTTCGTGGTCACCGCCAAGTCGGTGGAAGACCGCGAGGCCCTGGCCCGCGCGCTGGAAGAACCGCTGCGCACCCAGTTCGGCGGCCTGCGCACGCGCCTGACGCGCCTGGAGAACGGTCCGCCGGTGGGATTCCCGGTGCAGTTCCGCGTCAGCGGCGAGCAGATCCCCAAGGTGCGCGCCATCGCCGAGCAGGTGGCCGCCGAGATCCGCAAGGAGAGTCGCGCCACCAACGTGCAGTTCGACTGGGATGAGCCGGCGCAGCGTTCGGTGTCCTTCGAGATCGACCAGAAACGCGCGGGCGAGCTGGGCCTCTCTTCGCAGCAGATCTCCAACTTCCTGGCCATGCAATTGTCCGGCTACACCGTGACCCAGTACCGCGAACGCGACAAGCTGGTCAGCGTCGATCTGCGCGCCCCGCGCAGCGAGCGCGTCGATCCGTCGCGCCTGGCCACGCTGTCCATGCCGACGGCCAACGGCCCGGTGCCGCTGGCCACGCTGGGCCGCTTCCACAACACGCTGGAATACGGCGTGATCTGGGAGCGCGACCGCCAGCCCACCCTGACCGTGCTGGCCGACGTGCGCGCCGGCGTGCAGGGCATCGACGTCACCAACACCGTGAACGAGAAGCTCAATGCGCTGCGCGCCGAGCTGCCGGTGGGTTACCGCATCGACGTCGGCGGCCCGGTGGAGGAAAACGCCAAGGCGCAGTCCTCGATCTCGGCGCAGATGCCGCTGATGGTGATCGCCGTGCTGCTGCTGCTGATGGTGCAGCTGCAAAGCTTCGGTCGCACCATGATGGTGGTGATGACCGCGCCGCTGGGTTTGATCGGGGTGGTCGGCGCGCTGTTGCTGTTCCACCAGCCGTTCGGCTTCGTCGCCATGTTGGGTACTATCGCCATGCTGGGCATCATCATGCGCAACTCGGTGATCCTGGTCGACCAGATCGAGCAGGACATCGCCGCCGGTCGCGGCCGCTTCGACGCCATCGTCGGCGCCACGGTGCGCCGCTTCCGCCCGATCACGCTGACCGCAGCGGCGGCGGTGCTGGCGCTGATTCCGCTGTTGCGCAGCAATTTCTTCGGCCCGATGGCCACCGCCTTGATGGGCGGCATCACCATCGCCACCGTGCTGACTCTGTTCTACCTGCCGGCGCTGTACGCGCTGTGCTACCGGGTCAAGCCCAATGAAACCCATCACGCCGGCGATGCCGCTGTTGGCCACGCGCAAGGGAGCCACTGATGCCTACCCATGAATCCTTCAAGCCCGCGCTGCCTGCGCTGTTGGCGGCGCTGATCCTGTCGGGCTGCGCCCTCGGCCCCAGCGGCGATGCGCCCAAGGTGCCGCAGCCGGAGCACTACGCGGTGGAAGCCACGCCGCCGTCCATCGGTCCCGACGGCGCGCGCCAGCAGTTCGTGCTCGGCCAGCGCGCGGTGCCGCAGTGGTGGCAGGCCTACGGCTCGTCCGACCTGTCGGCCTGGGTGGACGAGGCGCTGCGGCACAACCATTCGCTGGCCCAGGCCGAGCGCAGCCTGGCCGGCGCCAAGGAACAGCTGCGCGGACAGATCGACGAATCGCTGTGGCCCAAGGTCGACGCCGTCGGCCAGGCCACGCGCCAGCGCGCGCTGGGCCTGCCGACGATGGGGCCGCCGACCAACCTGTACAACGTCTTCGCCGGCGAGATCACCGCCAGCTACACCTTCGACCTGTTCGGCGTGGAGCGCTATGCCAACTCGGCGCTGGCGGCCCAGGTCGATGCGCAGTCCTACCAGTTCGACGCCGCGCGGCGCACGCTGGCGGCCAACGTGGTGATCACCGCCATCAACGCGGCTTCCCTGCGCGCCCAGGTCGCGCATACCGAGCGCCTGGTGGCGCTGGCCGATGCCGACGCCGACGAGATGCAGCGGCGCGCCGCCACCGGCGCGGTCGCGGCCGACGACGTGCTGGCGGCGAAGGCCAACGCGCAGTCACTGCGCGCCGGCTTGCCGGGCATGAAGTCGCAATGGCAGGCCATGCGCCACGCGCTGGCCGTGCTGATGGGGCGCACGCCCGACAACGCGCCGGCCGATCTGGACATCGCCGCGCTGCGCCTGCCCGAGAGCGTGCCGCTGTCGGTGCCGTCCGACCTGCTGCGCCAGCGTCCCGACATCCTGGCCGCCGACGCCGCGCTGAAGGTGGCCGCCGCGCAGGAGGCGCTGGCCACCGCCGAGATGTTCCCCAGCCTCTCGATCAACGCTTCGTTCGGGCAGTCCGGCTTCACCTGGCCCAAGGCGACCGGCGCTGCGGGCGCGGTGTGGGGGCTGGGCGCGTCGATCACCCAGCCGATCTTCCACGGCGGCGCCTTGCGCGCGCGCCGCAAGGCCGCGCAGGAGGCCTACCTGGCCTCGGAAGACAACTACCGGCAGACCGTGCTGAACGCCTTCCAGAACGTGGCCGACAGCCTGGTGGCGCTGACCCAGGATGCCGATGCGCTGCAAGCCGCAGCCACCGCGCGCGGCCACAGCGAGCAGAGCTGGCGCAACGCCCAGCGCCGCACCGCGCTGGGGGCGGTGCCGCCCAGCTTCGCGCGCGCCGGCGAGCGCCAGTACCTCAACGCGCGCCTGGGCGAGATCCGCGCTACCGCGACCCGGCTGGCCGATACCGCGACGCTGTTTCAGGCCATGGGCGTGAGCATCGACACGCCTGCCGAGCCGAAGAAGGACGTGCGCTGATCACCTAGCGCTTGCGGCCGAACCAGCGCCCGGCGGCCTGCTCGAGCTCCGGCAGGTCGCCTGCATCGGCGCCGGCCCAGGCCACGACGCCGTCCGGGCGCACCAGGAGGGCGGCCAGGCCCAGCGTGTCTGCGGCATCGGCGGCCAGGTAGTTGAGCCGGTGATGCTGTCCGGCGATCTCCCGCAGCGCCGCCGTTGCGCTGAAATCGACCAGCACGCCCCGGCCGCCGCGCAGGTGCTCGCCGAGCCGGCTCCCGTCATTGAAACTGAACTCCGGCGCGCTGCGGCCCGCCAGTGGATGAGTCGCGCCCAGCGCGTAGCGCAGCGACACGCCCCATACGCGTTCGGCGACATAGGCGGCGCCGTCGCGCGTGTCGATCAGCTCGGCAAGGATGGCGGCAAGCGCGCGTGAGCCCGGCCCCGGGCGCATGACCGCCACCTGCGCGCGCGACCAGTCCAGCACCTGCGCGCCGAGCGGATGGCGCTCGGCGTGATAGCTGTCGAGAAGTCCTGGCGGCGCGTCGCCGCGTATCGTCGCGGCCAGTTTCCAGCCCAGGTTCATCGCATCGCCCAAGCCCAGGTTCAGACCCTGCCCGCCCAGCGGCGAATGCACGTGCGCGGCATCGCCCGCCAGCAGCACGCGTCCCTTGCGGTAAGCCTCGGCCTGGAAGGCGCGGTCGGTCCAGGTGGCGGCGAGCTGCAGCGCGGTGACGCTGACGTCGGTGCCGGACACGCGGCGCAGCACCGACTGCACGTGCTCGCGCGTGATCTCCCGCATGCGGTGACAGGCGCCGCCGTCGAAGTCGGCCATGGCGACGATGCCGGGCCGCTGGTAGGTATACATGCCGGCGGCGGTGTAGTGGCGGCCGGGCGTCAACGGATTGGGTTCGGCGATGGTGAGGTCGGCGGAGTAACCGGTGAACTCCGGTTCGGTGCCGGCGAAGGTGAAACCGGCGGCCTTGCGCACCGTGCTGCGGCCGCCGTCGCAGGCGACCAGCCAGCGCGCGCGCAGCGTCCTGCCCGCCGCGCTGATGGTTACCGCATCGTCCGATTGCGCGACGCCATCGACGTCGACGTTGACGCCGCGCATGAGCTGCACGCCCAGCGCCTCGGCGCGCGCGGCCACCACCGTTTCGATGTGTTGCATGTCGGTGGTCAGCGGCGGCTCGACCGGGCCGGGCAGGCGCCACGGCCATCGGCTGTCGTCGATGCGGTCGCGATGGAACTGGATGCCGGCGAAGTGGCCGCCCGCCGCGCGCGGCTGCAGCTTCCAGTGCGGCGGCGCTTCTTCCGTCGACGGGTGTGGCGTCGTCAGCGCCTGCAGCAGGCCGCGCCGATGGAAGGCGTCGATGGTGGGTAATGACAGGCCGCGCATGCCGAACGGCAGCTGCTTGAGCGGCGCGTGCGGGTCAGCGGCGCGTTCCAGCACCACGACCGCGACGCCTGCGAGCCGCAGCTCGCAGGCCAGGAACAGGCCGACCGGGCCGGCGCCGGCAATGACTACGTCATGAATGAAAGCATCGTGCATGAAGACTCCAGAATGGTCGTTCGACCAGAACGGTTCATTTGTCTTGAGAACCGCACGGACGAACAGGAAAGCGCCTGGCGGCGCCGATGTTCGTCGTGGGACTCATGCACGGGCATGGACAGAGCTTCCGCTGGCGCGGAAGGGCTTGGGCTGGACCACACCAAGCCTGCCTTTTTCGACGTGCGTAATATAGCCGCCGGGCGGACGGCGCGCAAGCGCGGCCTCAGGCCGCCGGCACGATGCGCACGCTGTCGCGGCCGCCGCGCTTGGAGGCGTACAGGGCGGCGTCGCCCCTTTCGATCAGCGTCGCCAGTGCCGCCGGCGGCTGCTCCACCAGCGTGCCGCCCACGCTCAGCGTCACCGCCTGCGGCGTGGGAAAGGTCTCCCGCGCCATCTGCGAAAACGCTTCGCGCAGTCCATTGCCCAGCGCGGCCACGCCGTCGCTGCTGGCTTCCCGCAGCAGGATCACGAACTCGTCCCCGCCCAGGCGCGCCGCCAATGCGCCCTTGGGCAGGGCGTCGCGGATCATTTCGCTCAGCGCCACCAGCAGCCTGTCGCCGGCGGTGTGGCCGTGCAGGTCGTTGACCTGCTTAAAGTTGTCGATGTCGATCAGCAGCAGGGCGCCGGGGGCGGCTGCGGATGCCTGGCTGAACAGCGCCGGCGCGCGCGCGTCCAGCGCGCGGCGGTTGTACAGCGCGGTGAGCGGGTCGCGCGCGGCGAGTTGTTCGATGCGTTCTTCGCGGCGGTGGCGTTCGGTGCCGGTCATGGAGAGCGCGATCAGCATGATGGCCATCGCGCCTTCCACCAGCGAGACCTGGATCACTTCGCCGCGGAAGGCGGCGAGGTCGACGAAGCTGTCCAGGGCCACGGTCGAGGCCGCCTTGGCCACATAGAACAGGCCGTGCACCAGCAGCACGTAGCGCAGCTGCACCGCCCCCACGCTGAGCGACACGCCGTGCGGACGCAACAGGAAACTGGCGCGCAGCGTGACGCCGGCGATCAGCAGCGACTGGATGGCAAGCATCACCTTGGACCACCAGGGTTCGGCCGGGACGAACAGCATGGCCAGCCAGATCAGCGCGATCAGCAGCCAGCCGCGCGAGAGTCGCGTGCTGGTGAACCAGGCCACGCCGGCCAGGAACAGCCAGTGGGCGACGATCAGCAGGCCGTTGGCGAACCAGATGCCGATCAGCAGGTAGCCGCTGGAGCGCAGCAGCGCCAGCACGCAGCCCACGGTGATGATGGCGAAGCCGGCGCTCCAGAACAGCAGCGACTTCTCGTGGACGCCGCGCCATTCCACCGCGAGGTAAAGCGAGGCCGCTGCGGCCAGCGCCGTGGAAAGGATGAGTATGGTGGATGGATCAAGTGCCATGGGTGTAACGGGTCTGCATGAGCTTGCCCGCAAGAACTGATGAGACGGGCCCGGCTATTTTAGCCTCCGGCCATGCAATCGGCTTGCGGAGTTGGATTTCCGGATGGGAAAAGCTCGCCGGAGCGGCCGTTTCGGGGCCGGATCCGCCTTTTCTTTCCGTCCTTTTCCCTGGGAGAAGAGCTCAAGGCGACAGAGTGGGGATGGCAAGCACGTCGACGAAATGTCGATAAAAAAATACAACAGATGCCATTTTAATTTTTAGGCCTCATCTAAAAAATTGCTTCTATCCACCAAGGGGGAGTCACGCGCAACCAGAAGCATTAATGTCTGGCCATCCGACTGCAAGTACGGATCCTCAAGACTATTTTTATAGAAGGATGTCAAATGAAGAAATCTCTGCTGGCACTCGCCGTTCTGGGCGCATTCGCAGGCGCGGCCAACGCGCAAAGCTCCGTGACCATCTACGGCATCGTCGACACCGGTGTCGTTTATCAAAGCAAGGTTGCTACCACTGGTGGCGGCACCGGCAGCAAGTTCGGCCTGAACTCCGGCGTGATCCAGGGCTCGCGCCTGGGTTTCAAGGGTACTGAAGACCTGGGTGGCGGCCTGTCGGCCGTGTTCAACCTGGAAGTCGGTTTCTCCAATGATACCGGCGGCCTGCAAGGTTCCGACGCGAACACCTCCTCCAACCTGTTCCGCCGCAAGTCGGTGGTCGGTCTGGCAGGCGGCTTCGGTAGCGTGCTGGTCGGTCGTCAGACCGACTACGCCGACACCATCTCGGCCTACACCTCCGTGCAGGACTTCGGTGGCTGGACCGGTAACGTCGGCCACAACCTGGACCGCCTGGAAGGCACCCGCACCAACAACTCGATCAGCTACACCACCAACAACCTGGGCGGCTTCACCGGCAACCTGATCTACGGCTTCGGCGAAACCGCCGGCCAGACCTCCGCCGGTCAATCCTTCGGCGCCGGTCTGAAGTACGACAACGGTCCGCTGGGTCTGGGCCTGAACTACTACCAGTCCAAGGCTAACGGCACCGGCTACTCGTCCGACACCAGCCTGATCCCGTCGTCGAGCACCACCGCTTCGGTCAACACCCTGACCGGCACCGCCGGCAGCACCGCCTACAAGGGCTGGAACCTGGTGGCTTCGTACCAGTTCGGCCCGACACGCGTGTACGGCAACTGGTCGCGCGTGAAGCAGGACCTGAACACCCAGGCCAACCTGACTTCGGCCAGCGTCGGTTCGCTGGGCACCCTGACCAACCGCACCCTGGCGCGCTCCAAGCAGGCTGACGTGTACGAAATCGGTACCGCCTACTCGCTGACCCCGTCGCTGAAGCTGCTGGCAGCGGTTGACCACACCCGCGCTTCGTTCGATGGCGTGTCGGGCAAGGGCAAGGTCACCCAGTTCAGCCTGGGTAGCGACTACTGGCTGTCCAAGCGCACCGACCTGTACGCCTTCCTGGCATACAACAAGGCCACCGACATGGTCAACACCGGCGTCTCCGACAGCACCGGCAACGACGGCAACCAGGCCGCCGTGGCTGTTGGCATCCGCCACAAGTTCTGATGACGGCGCCGTCGATGCGGCGGCGAACCTGATCAGCAACTGAAGCAAGAAAGGCACTGCATGCGTTCATGCAGTGCCTTTTTCTTTTGCGCCGTCAGTGCGATGTCAGCGCGCTGACAGCGTGGCGTCATGCTGCCGTCAGCGGTTTCCTTCAATGGCGAAAAATGTTTACGCGAATGCTGTCGGAGATCATCTCGCGCGCCTCACGGCGAATCCGAGTTGCATCGTGCGGGACCCTGATTTTTTATAACAGTAACGCGCATTTTGTTAAGCGATTCGGTGATGTTGCAGGCGTTTCTTTGCGCCGCTGAACATGAGCTGAAAGCTTGTAACGGCGCGGGTCTTAACTGTCATCAAGAGTTCGTAATACTCCATGTCCGGATTGAATTTTCTGCGTTGCGCGCTGCCAGAATAATGATGCATCGACGCTGAAACCGATCGCTGTCCCGGGCCACATTCCCCGGTCATCCACATCTCCGAAAGCCTGAATTTTCCGACGCATCGATATGCGCCGGCGGGGACTCTTTCGTCCAGCGTCTTGCACAAACCGGATGCCGCCGCGCGCGCATCCAGATCGAAGAAAGGGCGCATGCCAACCCACGATGGCCGGCGCATGCCTTCCTCCGGTTTCCATTTTCAACAACGTCACGAACGCACAGGAAACCACCATGGCGACACGAGAAGAACTGGCCTTTATCAAGGCCGCCAGAGCAGGAGAGTCCAAGGCCCAGCTGGCCCTGGGCAGCCGCTACCTTCACGGCGGCAATGGACTGCCGCGCAGCAACGGCACCGCGTTCTACTGGTTGCGACGGGCCGCGCAACAGGGCGTCGACGACGCCTGGATGATGATAGGCCGCAATATCCCCTACGAGCAGGTGAAGGATCTGTCGGCGCCGACCGAAGCGGCGGTGTGGTACGAGAAGGCGTTTCACGCCGGCGTGGCGCAGGCCGGGCTGACCTTCGCGCGCCTGGTGCTCGACAATGCCGGACAGTTCGACGGCAACAGCCATGCGCGGGCCATCGGCGCGCTGTCGTTCTTGGCCGGTCAGGGCGACCATCAGGCGCAATGGCTGCTGGCCCAGCAGATGCAGCGCGCAGGCCAGGGCGAGGGCGGCGCCAACGATCGCCTGAAGGCGGCCATGCCGGAGGGCGGATTCAGGCTGGAAGAACGCCTCATCGCCGAGGCCGCCCACGCCGGCGTCGAGCAGGCGCAGTACGCGCTGCTGGACAAGGCCTGGAGCCGTTCCGACTACGACGCCTTCGCCAACGGCGCGGCGCCCCTGGCGGCCAGGCTGCGCGAACGCAACGCGGCCGCGATCGCGCAGATGGAGCGCGACGTCGACGTCACCAGCGCGGTGTCGCTCTCGGCCGAAGAGGCGACGCTGCTGCTGCGCTTTGCGCAATGGGGCCTGCATGAACGCCAGCCCGATCCCGACGAGGCCGGCCGCCTGCTGGAGCTGGCCGCGCTGGCCGGCAACGTCGAGGCCAGATATGAGCTCGGCCTGTTGTGCGCGAAGATGGACCATGACGGCAATCGCGTCTTCATGGACCAGGGCCTGGCCAACTTCAAGAAAGCAATCAGCTGGCTCACGCTGGCCGGCGACGGCGGATCGGCGCCGGCCTGGCATGCGCTGGCGCGCATCTACTCGCGTTCGATCTATTCGCAGCGCAACCTGAACGTGGCCTTGCAGTACCTGGAACGGGCCGCCGACATGGGGCTGGTGGAGGCGCAATACGAGTTCGCGCAGATCTCCTGGCGCAACCGCCGCGACGACAAGTTCAACGACGTGCGCGCGCTCTACTGGTGGCAAAAGGCGGCGGAGCAGGGCGACCAGAACGCGAAACAGGCGCTGGAGGATTTCGCCCCGCGGCCCAGGGCCGACAACTGGGCTGTCGCGGCGATGGCCCAGTTGAGCGACAAGCTGCGCAACGCCAACCCCTTCCTCAGCGCGCGCGTGGAGCTGGCGGCGACCTTCGGGCTCACCAAGGCCGAGGCCCTGCTGATCGACGTGAAGAACGCCGACTACGGTCATTGCCTGGTGGTCGACATCTGCGACTACTACGCCAGGAGCAAGCGCCGCCTGGTCACCATCGCCACCGAAGCGCAGCGTTCCACCCTCAACCGCATCTGCCGCCTGTTCGGCGATGTGGACTGCAGCTTCAGCGGCATGGAAGGCAATTACCGGCAGCGGCAATATCGGCTCAAGACGCTGTTCCCCGAGACGGCCTAGCGATATGAGCCCTGAGGTGGGCATGTTGTGACTGCCCGGCAAAAAGCGGCCCCGATGCGGGCCGCTTTTGTTTTCAGGGCGGTCGCCCTCGGCTTGCCGATCGCTTTGGCGGCATGGCGCTCCGATGGCCCTGGGCGGCCATTTGCGATCGAAACATTCATTTTTGCCCCGAAAAATTAATCAATGGCAATGAATGTGGTCGTTCTGGCATTTGAAATGAATATTTCGATCTAAAAATTCATTCCATCTCTTGATTTTCGAAATTCTTGGGTATATCGTGATCGCAATAATCATTAATTGCGATGTCGCGGAGACCGCTTCATTTAATAATGACCGAAATGATCATTCTGTTGTCCAGTTGATCAATCGGAACCAGCAGCCCGGATTGAACCGGTCACTACAAGAATATTGGAGATCAAGGTATGTCCATCGCCTTCAAGGGCATCGTGCCCGCGCTCATCACCCCCATGACCCGCGACGAGGAGCTCGACGAAGCCGGCCTGCGCACGCTGGTCGACCGCCTGATTGACTCCGGCGTGCATGGCCTGTTCGTGCTGGGCACCAACGGCGAGTTCATCTCGCTGTCCGAGCAGGAAAAGCTGCGCGTGGCGCGCATCGCCGTCGAACAGTCGCGCGGCCGCGTGCCGGTGATCGCCGGCACCGGCGCCTACGCCACCCGCGAGGTGGTCGAGCTGAACAAGAAGATGCAGGACCAGGGCGTCGACGCCGTCTCGGTGATCACCCCGTACTTCAACGGCGCCACCCAGCCTGAACTCTTCAAGCACTATGAGCGCATCGCCCAGTCGACCTCGCTGCCGGTGATGCTCTACACCATCCCGGCCAAGACCGGCATCACGCTCAACATCGACACCGTGCGCCGCCTCTCGGAAATCCCCAACATCCGCGGCATCAAGGACAGCGGCGGCGATTTTGATCGCCTGGTGCAGCTGATCGGCCTGCGCCGCGACGACTTCGCCGTCTTCACCGGCACCGACTCCATGATCCTGTGGACGCTGATGGCCGGCGGCGACGGCGCCGTGGCCGCCACCACCAATGCGGTGCCCAGCGTGGTCATGTCGATCTGGAACAACTTCCAGAAGGGCGACATCGCCGCCGCGCGCAAGTCGCAGGAAGCGCTGCGAGCGTTGCGCGACGCCTTCGCACTGGGCACGCTGCCGGTGGTCTTGAAGACCGCCGCCGACATCCTCGGCATGCCGGCCGGCCCGGCGCGCTCGCCGGTGCAGCCGCTGGACGACGCGGCGCGCGAGAAGCTGCTGAAGGCGCTGGCGGCTTATCCGCGCGTGGCCTGAGTTTTCCACACCCCTCACCCGACACCCAATACCGAGCAAGACATGAGTTCCATCTATCACTTCCAGACCGTCAAGCACATCGTGCACGGTCCCGGCAGCCTCGACCAGCTGGCCGACAAGCTGGCCCTGCTGGACCGCCCGGTGCGCCGCATCGCGCTGATCACCCAGCCCGTCATCGAAAAGAACGGCGTGGTGGCGCGCGTGGTCGCCGCGCTTGAAAAGAAGGACGTGCAGACCCTGGTGGTGCGCGACGTGCAGCCAGAGCCGACCATCGAGAACGTCGAGACGGTGTTTCGCGACCAGATCGCCCCGTTCGCGCCGGACGCCGTGCTGTCCATCGGCGGCGGCAGCGTGCTCGACGCCGCCAAGCTGTTCGCCGTGCGCCTGACCAACAGCCAGCCGCTGCGCGAGTGGCTGGGCGTGGACTTGATCGCACAGCCCGGCGTGCCGCTGATCCTGGTGCCGACCACTTCGGGCACCGGCTCGGAAGTCACCCCCAACGCCATCGTCACGCTGCCCGACGAAGAGCTCAAGGTCGGCATCGTCAGCCGCCACCTGCTGCCGCAGCTGGTGATCCTGGACGCCACCCTGACGCTGGACCTGCCCAAGCCGATCACCGCGGCCACCGGCATGGACGCCTTCATCCATGCGCTGGAGTCCTATATCTCCACCAAGGCCAATGCGGTCAGCGACATGTTCGCCATGGAATCGATGCGCCTGATCGGCGCCAACCTGGTCGAGGCCTACAACAACGGCCACTCGCTGCCGGCGCGCGAAGCCATGCTGATCGGCTCGATGTACGGCGGCCTGGCGCTGACCGCGGCCGGCACCGCCGCCGTGCACGCGCTGGCCTATCCGCTGGGCGGCATGTTCAACATCACCCACGGCGTGGCCAACTCGATGCTGTTGCCGCACGTGATGGAATTCAACCTCGACGCCATCGTCGGCCGCCTGGCCAAGGTCGCCCATGCGCTGGACATCGCGCGCCACGACGACAGCGACCAGGCCGCCGCCGAAAAGCTGCTGGCGCGCCTGCGCGACTGGACCGCGGCGCTGGAGATTCCGCAGGACCTGCGCAGCTTCGGCGTGTCCGAAGACCACCTGGACGCACTGGCTGCGGCCGCCGCCAAGGTCAAGCGCCTGCTGGGCAACAACCCCAAGCCGCTGAGCCTGGACGACATCAAGTCCATCTACCGCCGCCTGCTGCCATGAACGACCGCCAGCTTCAGCGCACCCGCCTGCTGATCATCGGCGACGATCTCTCCGGCACCGCCGACTGCGCGGTGACCTGCGCCAACGTCGGCCTGGACAGCATGGTGCTGCTGGGCGCCGGCGTTGGCGCCGGAGAATCGTCGGCCGAGGTCGCGGTGCTGGCGCTGGACACCGATTCGCGCCAGCTCGGCGCCGACGCCGCGGCGCGCATCAACGCCCAGGCCTGGCGCGCGCACGTCAGCGGGCGCAAGCTGTACAAGAAGATCGACTCCACCCTGCGCGGCAACGTCGCCGCCGAGATCGCGGCCCTGGCCGGGGCCGGCATGGCCATCGTTGCTCCCGCCTTTCCCAGGGCCGGGCGCACCACGCGCGAAGGCCGCCAGTTCGTGTTCGGCGTGCCGGTCGAGGACTCCGAGGTCTGGCGCAACGAACACATCGCCGGCAAGGCCGACCTGGTCGCCATGCTGGCCGGCGCGGGCCTGAAGGTCGCCCTGCTCGGGCTGGACGCGCTGCGCCGCGGGCCGCAGGCGGTAGGCGCGCAACTCGCCGCCTGTCGCGCCGAAAGCGTGCAGGCCGTGGTCTGCGACAGCGAGACCGACGACGACCTGGCCGCCATCGCCGCCGCCACGTCGGCGCTGCAGGAGGTGTACTGGGTCGGTTCCGCGGGCCTGGCCACGCCGCTGCTGCAGGCGCTGGAGCCGGGCGCGCAGCCGCTGTCGTCGCATAGCGGCATGGCGCATCGCGCGCCTGCCGGGCATGTCGAGGGCGCCGCGGGCGGCATCCTGGCCATCGTCGGCAGCATGTCCAGCGTCTCGCACGCCCAGGCGCAGGCGCTCAGGGACAGCGCGGGCGCGGCCGTGTCCCACTTCGAGATCGACGCCGCCGCGCTGCTCGACCCGATGTCGGCCAAGGCCCGCGAGATCGCCGCGCAGGTCGCGCACATCCTGCAAGACGGGCGCAGCGCGCTGGTGACGCTGAGCCAGGCCGAGCGCGCCGGCGTGGCCGACGGCGCGCGCCTGGCGCGCCAGCTGGCGGCGCACCTGGGGCCGGTCGCGCAACATGCGGCGGGACTGATCGCCACCGGCGGCGAGACCGCGCGCGCCATGCTCGCCAACATGGGCGTGGACGCGTTGAAGGTCGTCTCGGAAATCGATACCGGCGTGCCATTGATGGTCGCCGAACACCACGGCCGCATCCTGCCGGTGGTGACCAAAGCAGGCGGCTTCGGCCGTCCCGATACCTTGTACCGCGCATGGCAGCAACTGACCGCCATGCGCCATGCGGACGCGCAAGCGCCGCAACCATCCAGCGGAGAAGAAACCATGACATACCGTCCGGTCATCGGCATCACGATGGGCGATGCCACCGGCGTGGGGCCGGAAATCATCATGAAGAGCCTGGCCCGGCGCGCGCTTTACGACGGCTGCCGGCCGCTCGTGATCGGCGACGCCAAGCGCCTGCTCAACGCCGGCCGCATCACCGGCGTGCCGCTCAAGGTGCGCGCCATCTCGAGCCCGGCCGAAGCGCGCTTCACCTATGGCGAGATCGACTGCATCGACCTCGGCCTGATCCCGGAAGACCTGCCCTACGGCAAGCTCTCGGCGGTGGCCGGCAACGCCGCCTTCCAGTACATCGCGCGCACCGTGGAACTGACCTCGGCCGGCGAGCTGGACGCCATCTGCACCGCGCCGCTGAACAAGGAAGCGCTGCACGCCGGCGGCCACATCTTCCCCGGCCACACCGAGATCCTGGCGCACCTGACCGGCATCCCCGAAGTGTCGATGATGCTGGTGGCGCCCAAGCTGCGCGTGATCCACGTGACCACCCACATCGGCCTGATCGACGCCATCAACCGCATCGAACCGGGCTTGGTCCAGCGCACCATCGAGCGCGCGCACGACACGCTGGTGCGCGCCGGCATCTCTTCGCCGCGTATCGGCGTGTGCGGCATCAATCCGCACGCCGGCGAAAACGGCCTGTTCGGCTACGGCGAAGAAGAGAAGAAGATCATCCCGGCCATCGAGGTATTGCGCGCGCGCGGCTGGGACGTGGAAGGACCGCTGCCGGCCGACACCCTGTTCTACCGCGCCGGCCGCGGCGACTTCGACGTGGTGGTGGCGATGTACCACGACCAGGGCCACGGCCCGGTCAAGGTGATGGGCCTGGAAGCCGGCGTGAACGTGACGGTCGGCCTGCCGGTCATCCGCACCTCGGTCGACCACGGCACCGCGTTCGATATCGCCGGCAAGGGTATTGCCGACGAAGGCAGCATGCTGGAAGCGCTCAAACAGGCACAAGACCTGGCCACGCGCCGCGCCGCCCTGGCGGCGTAAGGCACTGCCGGCAGCGCCGGCGGCGTCACTGATAACTCAAATCTAAAACTTAATCCGGTCTGAGAGGATCGGGAGGAGAACACAATGCACCAGTTTGGAGCTATAGACACGGCCATCATCATCGCGATGGTAGTCGTCTACATCCTGGCGACGTCCTGGATGAGCGTGCGCCTGCGCAGCAAGAACACCGGCGAATTCATGGTCGCGGGCCGCTCGGCGCCGGCGGTGGTGATCGCCATCCTGCTGATGTCCGAATTCATCGGCGCCAAGTCCACCATCGGCACGTCGCAAGAGGCCTTCAAGGTCGGCATCGCCGCCTCCTGGTCGGTGATCGCGGCGGCCATCGGGTTCCTGCTGTTCGGCCTGTTCATGGCCAAGCGGCTCTACAAGTCGGGCGAGTTCACCATCTCCGGCTTCGTCGCGCAGAAGTACGGCAAGACCGCCAAGCTGGTGGTGTCGGCGGTGATGATCTACGCGCTGTTCATCGTCAACGTCGGCAACTACGTCAGCGGCGCGGCGGCGATCTCCACCGTGCTCAAGGTCAACCTGCCAGTGGCGGCCATCATCACCGCCATCGTCAGCACCATCTACTTCGCCTATGGCGGCTTGAAGAGCGTGCTCTACGTCACCATCTTCCACAGCGCCGTGAAGATCATCGGCATCTGCATCCTGGTGTGGGTCGCGCTGTCGCTGACCGGCGGCATCGCGCCCATGGTCACGGCCATGCCCGAACACTACTTCACCTGGAACGGCGCGCTCGGCGGCGGCACCATCGGCGCCTGGGTCATCGGCACGGCCGGCGCCATCTTCTCCACCCAGTTCATCATCCAGGCGATCTCCGGCGCCCGCTCCGGCGAGGATGCGCGCAAGTCGACCCTGATCGCCGCCGCCCTGTGCGTGCCGATCGCGCTGGCGCTGGGCCTGTTGGGCGTGGCTGCCAAGTTCCTGTTCCCCGACATCAAGGGCCTGTACGCGCTGCCGGTGTTCCTGCAGCACATGAACCCGGTGCTGTCGGGCATCGTCACGGTCTCGCTGGTGGCGTCGATCTTCGTCAGCGTGAGCACCGTGGCGCTGGCCATCGCCTCGCTGATCGTCAAGGACTTCTACAGCCCGCGCTACAACCCGTCGCCGGAACAGGAGCTGCGCGCCACGCGCTGGATCTCGCTGGCGGTGGGGTTCATTCCGCTGATCTTCGTGCTGTTCGTGCCGCAGATCCTGGCGCTGTCCTTCTTCACCCGCGCCCTGCGCCTGACCGTCACCGTGGTCGCGCTGATGGGCATCTACCTGCCGTTCTTCAACAGCAGCCGCGGCGCCATCTCGGCGCTGGTGCTGGCCACCGTCGCCACCACCGTCTGGTACCTGCTCGACAACCCATGGGGTGTGGACAACATGTACATCGCGCTGATCGCCCCGGCCATCGTGATGGTGGTGGAGAAGCTGCTGTTCCCCGGCAAGGGCGACGCCGTCTCGGTGTCGGCTGCGCCCGCAGATTTGCAGAACCCGGCCCGGCAGCAGCACTGACGGCCGCGCAACATTCCACACGAGGATTTTCACATGACCAGCTCCCTCTCCACGGCCACCGCCGCTCCCGGCGCGCTCACCCGCGCCGCCGGCGACGATGCCCGCACCGACGCCCACCTGCCGGCGCTGACGGTGCAGAACCATGCGGCGAACCTGGCCGCGTTGTCCAACGGCGACCTGTTGTGCGCCTGGTTCGGCGGCACCCAGGAAGGTATTCCCGACATCTCCATCTACATGTCGCGCCTGGCGGCCGGCGGCGCGCAGTGGTCGGCGCCGGTGCGCCTGTCGGAAGACGCCACCCGCTCCGAGCAGAACCCGGTGCTGTTCGAGGCGCCGGACGGCAAGCTGTGGCTGATCTACACCGCCCAGCTCTCCGGCCACCAGAATACCTCCATCGTGCGCCGTCGCATCTCTGACGACCAGGGCCGCACATGGGGCCCGATCGAGACCCTGTTCGACACGCCCGGGACCTTCGTGCGCCAGCCCATCGTGGTGGCGCGCGACGGCGCCTGGCTGTGCCCGGTCTTCATGTGCCGCGTGGCCGAGGGCGAGCGCTGGTCCGGCAACGACGACATCAGCGTGGTGATGCGCTCCACCGACGGCGGCCGCAGCTGGAGCGCGCATGAAGTGCCGGGCAGCGTGGGCTGCGTGCACATGAACATCCAGCCGTTGAAGGAAGGCGGCTTCCTCGCGCTGTACCGCAGCCGCTGGGCCGACCATATCTATAGCAGCCGCTCGGACGACGGCGTGGTGTGGAGCGCGCCGCGCGCGCTGGATCTGCCCAACAACAATTCCTCGATCCAGTTCGTGGCGCTGGCCAACGGCCACCTGGGCCTGGTGTTCAACAACAGCAGCGCGGCCAACAGCAGCGAGCGCCGCGCTTCGCTGTACGACGACATCGAGGATTCGGAAGACAGCGGCGAGCTGGTGTCGCAGGCCGCGTCGCAGCGCGGCACCGCCTTCTGGGGCGCGCCGCGCGCGCCGATGACGCTGGCCATCTCCTACGACGGCGGCAAGACCTGGCCGGCCATGCGCAACCTGGAGATCGGCGACGGCTACTGCATGACCAACAACTCGGCTGACAAGCTCAACCGCGAGTTCTCCTATCCGTCGATCGCACAGTCGGCCGACGGCAGGCTGCACATCGCCTATACCTACTTCCGCCAGAACATCAAGTACGTCACCGTCGACGAGAGCTGGGTGACGCAGGACGTGGCCGCGGCGGCCTGAGATACAAGAAGACATCACGGAGACGACATGGAAAAACACGCAATGACACGCAGGGAGGCGCTGGTGGCAATGGGAACAGGAATCGCGGCGGCCGGCATGGCCGGCAACGCCAATGCCGTAGGCGCAGCGGCGGGGGCAGGCAATGCCGCCGCGCTGGAAGGCGCGGTGGAAGCCTTGCGTCGGGCGCTGGAAGAGGGCGACGGCAAGGTGCTGTCGGCCGTGCTGCACGACCATCTCACCTACTCGCACTCGGACGGCCGCGTCTGGAGCAAGGACGTCCTGATGGGCAACGTGGCCGGCAAGAAGCGCTACCTGAGCATCGTCACGTCCGAGCAGACGGTGGACGTGCAGGGCGACGTCGGCATCGTACGCCACACCTACGACGTGGTGAACAACGACGACAAGAAGAGCACCAGCCACATCAAGGTCCTGTTGTGCTGGACGCTGGCCGACCGCTCCTGGAAGCTGTTGGCGCGCAGCGGCACCAACGCGCCGACCTGAGCGGCACAGGCAACGCAAGCAACACAAGCAGCAGAAGCAGCACAGGCGGGAGAACGGCGAGGGAAGGCAGGCGCAGCGATGCGAGGGCGGGGCAGGGGCGCGGGCATTCGGGGTTATACTCGCTGATCGCCACGCCTTCCTCGCGACGCGCGCGGCTTCGACAACCCACATCCCGTCTTCTATGAAAGTTACCCGCCGCCGCGAGGCCATGGTCCAGGCCGTCCTGTCGGGCATGACCGAGGTCGCCGCCCTGTGCGACCACTTCGGCATTTCGGAAGTCACGGTGCGGCGCGACCTGCGCGCGCTGGCCGACGACGGCCTGATCCTGCGCACCTACGGCGGCGCCGCGTCGGTTAGCACGCACGCGCCGGAAGAGTCGCTGGAGCAGCGCAGCCACAGCTTCCAGGCGGAGAAGGATGCCATCGGCGCGGCCGCGGCGGCCCATGTGGCGCCCGGCGACACGGTGTTCCTGGATGCCGGCACCACCACCGCGGCGCTGGCCAAGGCGCTGGCCTCGCGCCAGGACATCAAGGTCATCACCAACAACCTGCTGGTGGTGCAGACGCTGGCCGGCAGCCATGTCGCGGTGACCATGATAGGCGGCGACGTGCGCGAGTCCAGCATGAGCACCTTCGGTCCCATCGCCCAGCTCGGGCTGTCCCGTTTCACCTTCGACAAGGCCTTCCTCGGCGCCGACGGCGTGGTGCCGGGCCGCGGCCTGTGCGAGGCCACGGTGGAGCAGGCTTACCTGAAGGAATGCATCATCCGCCAGGCGGCCAAGGTGTTCGTGCTGGTGACGGCCGACAAGCTCAATCGCGACAGCCAGCAGCACTGGACCCCGGTCGAGAAACCCTGGACCCTGGTGACCGACGCCATGCCCGGCCACGCCGGCCTGCATGCGTTCGAGAACCTGCCGGGGGTGAAGACCGAGTCGGTCGATCTTGCCTTGCGGTCACACTGACCCGCGCCGGCGGCTGCCCCGGCCTGACCAGGCTAACTAGTTTCAGCGATTTCCAATTTTTCCTCGCCACGTATGATGGCCGAGGCTCAGCGTGCATCATCCTGGCCGCAGGCAAGCAGCCGGCGCCGGTTCGCGCGGACTGCCACCCGAACAATCCTCCGGCAGCATACGCGTCCCATGAACGACCTACCCAACATCATGCTGGCGGCCTTGCCCGCCTTCACCGTGCTGATGCTCGCCGAGGGCATCTACGCCTGGCGCGCCGGCCGCGGCGACTACCGCGCGCCCGACACCGCCGCCAACATCGTGCTCGGCCTGGGCAGCATGGTGATCGGCGTGCTGAGCGCCGGCGCCATGCTGCTGTTCCTGAGCTGGCTCTACACCCACCGTGTGTGGACCCTGCCGGTCGACGCCTGGTGGGTATGGGCGCTGTGCTTCTTCGCCGACGACCTGTCCTATTACTGGTTCCATCGCATCAGCCACGAGGTGCGCTGGTTCTGGGCCTCGCACTCGGTGCATCACTCTTCCGAGCAGTACAACTTCTCGGTGGCGGTGCGCCAGACCTGGACCGGCGTGATCACCGGCTCCTTCCTGTTCTGGTTCTGGATGCCGCTGGTGGGCTTTCATCCCAAGATGGTGCTGTTCATGCAGTCGGTCAGCCTGATCTACCAGTTCTGGATCCACACCCAGAGCATCGGCCGCATGCCGTCCTGGTTCGAGGCCGTCTTCAACACCCCGTCCCACCACCGGGTGCACCACGGCAGCGATTTCGACTATCTCGACGCCAACTATGCCGGCACGCTGATCATCTGGGACCGCCTGTTCGGCAGCTACATTCCGGAGACCTTCAAGCCGAAGTACGGCCTGACCTCCAGCATCGGCACCGACAACCCGATTCGCATCGCCTTCTACGAGTGGCGCAATATCGCGCGCGACCTGCGCAAGTCGCGCGGCCTCTCGACCATGCTCAACATCCTGTTCCAGCCGCCGGGCTGGAGCGCGGACGGCAGCTCCATGACCACGCGCCAGGCGCGCGCGGCGGCCCGCAGGAAAGACACCGGCGCTTGAAACCGCCGAAGATGAACCCGTTGCGGCGCGCATGCGCCGGCCTGATCGCGCTCGCCCTGGCCATGGCGTCGTCGGCGGCGCTGGCGGAGAACCCGGGCGAGATCGTGCTCGATCCCGGCGCGGGCGCGTTGTCAGGCAAGGGCGCAACGGCGGCGAGCAGCTATCCGGCGTTCAACTGGGAGATGCTGCTGGCGCTCGAGAAGACGCGGCTGGGCCAAATCAGCGCGGACCAGGGCGCGGCGCCGTTCTCGCAGGCCAATTTCCTGGATCCGATCGTGCAGCTCGCGCTGGAGTTCAAGCTGTCGCCGGAGTGGGGCGTCTACGCGCTGAGCCAGGCCAGGAACCTGTCGGGCGGCGCCGACAATCGCGTCTTCGACGGCGTCGACGCGCAACTGCTCAATCTGTTCCTGGCCTACCAGAGCCAGGACAAGGAGCGCAGCGTCTTCGCCGGCAAGTTCGACGTGTCCTTCGGCGAGGCCTGGCATCGGGTGGACGGCATCTATTCGGGATTCTCCGAGGACTATCACTACCAGGGCGCGCTGGGGCTGGGCGCGCGCCGCGGCTGGCGCAGCGGCTGGGGCAAGATGGCGCTGAGCGCAATGGCCTTCAAGCGCGACCACGGCATCACGCGGGATACCTGGTTCGCCCCTCGCGATGAGCTGCGCGCGCAGGCCGATGAGAACGGCCTGGCCAATACGCCCGGACTCCGTTCGGCCGGCCTGTCCTGGGAGCTGTCGGAGATGCCCGGGGTCGACGGCCTGCGCCTGAACGTCGACGCCGGCCATGTCGCGCAGGGCATCCAGGGGCGGCGCGCCATGGATGTCGCCGCCGCGACGCTGGAATACAAGCATCAGCTGGCGCAGGACACCGAGCTGCGCCTGTACGGCGAGCTGGTTTCTGCGCGCGGCTTCGACGGCCGGGAGCTGGCGGCGCAGCACGCGACCTTGTCGGCGTCGCTGGTGGCCGGGCGTTTCGTCTGGACCGCGACCGGCGCGCGCCGCAGCTTTTCGGCGCTGAGCGGCGACCTGGCGTCGCAGGGCATGACGCCGCGCGACCGCGGCGTCGCGGTCGCGCTGACCTATGCCAGCGAGGCCGGACCGGTGCTGCAGGCCGGCGTGGCGCGCCAGCATGCGCAGGGCCTGGCGGTGACGCAGCTCACCCTGCGCGCGATCTGGCTCTGGGCGCCGCATTGAACGGCCGAAGGCGCAGCGCACGCGGTCCGGCTTGCGTTACCATATTCCGGCCTTTGCATATCCGGGAATCCCACTGTCCTTACAAGAACCAGCAATGAGCGCTCACTCCCACGAAGAATCCATCCTGCCCAGCCCGCTGCTGGTGGTCGAAGACGAACCGCTGGCCCAGCTGCGCCTGCGCGGCGTGCTCACCCAGCTGGGCTACCCGGCCGAGGCGCTCACCTTCGCCGGCAGCATCGCGCGCGCCGAGGCGCTGCTGCATGAGAGTCCGTTCGCGATGGTGCTGGTCGACGTCGGCCTGCCCGACGGCAACGGCGTGGACCTGATCCGCCGCATCCACGCGCGCGACGCCGCCTTGCCCATCCTGGTGATCTCGACCTGGAACACCGAGCGCGTCATCGTCGACGCCCTGCAGGCGGGCGCTACCGGCTATGTGCTGAAGGAGCGGGAGGACGACGAGATCGCCATCTCCATTCGCAGCGCGCTGCGCGGCGGCGCCCCCATCGATCCCTTCGTGGCCAAACGCATTCTGGAGCTGCTGGCGGGCAAGGGGGATGCGGCCGCCGCTCCCGCCGCCCCAGCGCCCGTCGCACCGGCTGCCGCTGCCGCGCCCGCGCCGGGCGAGTTGCTCAGCCCGCGCGAAACCGAAATCCTGCTGCTGGTCTCGCGCGGATTGACCAACCGCGAGATCGCCGGCGTCCTTTCCCTTTCCAGGTTCACCGTCGAATGCCATATCCGAAACGTCTACAAGAAGCTGGCCGTGAGATCGCGTACGCAAGCGGTGTTCGAAGCGCGCGTGCTTGGCTTTCTCGAATAGTCCTGCTGCTCTTCTGCCTGGTCGGCGGGCTGGACGCCGCGCTGGCCCAGCCCGCCTCCGGCCAGGCGGTGGCCGGGCTGCGGGTGGAGGCGGCGCGCGCGCAGCCGCTGGACAAGCAGGGCGATATCCCGATCGAGTCCGACCGCCCGCCGGCCACCGGCTGGAGCGAGGTCACCCTGCCCGACATGTGGTCGGCGCGCTGGCCCGATTTCGACGGCGTGGTCTGGTACCGGGTGCACTGGGTCCGGCGCGATGCCGCAGAACCGGCGTCGCTGGCCATCGGCTACCTGAACATGGCCGGCGCGGTCTACCTGAACGGCAGCTTGCTGGGACGCGACACCAGCCTGGCCGAACCGCTCTCGCGCGCCTGGAACCTGCCGCGCCACTTCGTGCTGCCCGCCGCGCTGCTGCGCACCGGGGACAACGTCATCGAGATCCGCGTTTCCGGGCAGGCGCGCCACCAGGCCGGGCTCGGCCCGGTCACCGTCGGCGCGCCGGCGGCGGTGGCGCAGGCCTACGACAAGGAGCACTGGCTGCGCGTGCAGTCGCAATGGTTCTGCCTGGCGGTGGCGTTCACCATCGGCTGCTTCTTCCTGGCGATGTGGCTGATGCGGCGCCAGGCCGCCGTCAACGGCTGGTTCGCGCTCACCTCCCTGGCCTGGTGGGCCTGCACCTACAACCAGATCGCCTACAGCACCTGGCCGTTCTCCAGCTCGGACGCGTGGGAGGCGGCCAATACCTCCTTCCTGCTGTTGTTCAGCGGCTCCTTCGCGATGTTCATCCTGCGTTTTTCCATGCAGCGCTGGCGCCGCTACGAAATCGCCCTGTGGAGCTGCGCGGCGCTGGCCTGCCTGGCGCTGTGGCTGGCGCCGGCGGCCTATCTCGGGCCATTGCGTAGCCTGCTGACGGCGGCGCAGAGCCTGCACTACATCATCGTGTCGCTGGCCTTTACCGTGTTCGCCCTGCGCAACGGCCGCGCCGACCATCGCATCCTGGCCTTCTTCCTGATGCTGGCGGTGGCCGCCGCGATCCACGACACGCTGATGTTCGTCGGCATCTCCAGGGACAACATCTACCTCAGTCCATTGTCGGTGGTGGTCGAGATGATCTGCATGGCGCTGATCCTGGGCTGGCAGTTCGTCGCCAACCTGCGCCGCATCGAGCGCTTCAACGGCGAGTTGCGGCAGGCGGTCGAGCAGGCGCGCAGCGAACTGACCCAGACGCTGCAGCGCCAGCATGAGCTGGAGATCTCCAACGCCCGCCTGGGCGCGCGCCTGAACCTGGCGCAGGACCTGCACGACGGCCTGGGCGGCACCCTGGTCAGCAGCATCGTCACGCTGGAGCGCGCGCCGCAGGACATGCCGCCGCAGCGCTTCCTGACCGTGCTCAAGGAATTGCGCGACGACCTGCGCATCATCATCGACTCCTCCACCAACCAGCAGTACGGCGCCACCACGCTGGATGGCCAGCTCTCGCCTTTTCGCCACCGCCTCACGCGCCACGCCGAGGCGCACGGCATCGAATGCGGCTGGCAGCTGGCCGGCATCGACACCTGCACGCTGCCGCCGGCGTCCTGCCTGGAGCTGATGCGGGTGCTGCAAGAGGCGCTCACCAACGTGTTTCGCCACAGCCGCGCCAGCCGGGTCGATATCGAGCTGCGCCATGAATTCGGCCGCCTGCTGCTGGCGGTGCGCGACAACGGCATCGGCTTCCGGGAGGAGGCGCAGGCCGGCCGCCACGGCGCGGGGCTGGCCAGCATGCGCGCGCGCGTGAACCGGCTGGGCGCCACGCTGACGATCGCCTCCGCGCCCGGCGCCACCAGCATCGAGGTGATCCTGCGGGTGCAGTAGAGCCGCCGGCAAAGGCCGGATGGGGAGCGCACGCCGGCACTACCTAGTTTCAAGGATTGCCGCAGGCGCGGCCCCTTTGTACATTGGCCTGCCCATGGCGCAGGGATGGTTTCATCTGTAACGCAATGGCGCCGGCGCGACATGCGGCTGTAACGCGCGGATCCCAGAATGGAACCCATGCACAGACCACATGAGACGCAACGGTCCGGGCAAGAGCCGCTCCCCGGCGCGACGCACCGGGGCGGCACCGCAGACCCCATCAACCGACAAAGGAAACCATCATGCCAATGCCCTGCTACCTGATCCTCGAAGGCCAAAACCAAGGCAAGATCGAAGGCTCGACCAAAGTCAAAGGCCACGAGGGGAAGATTCTCGTGCAAGCCGTGGA
>NZ_NJGU01000008.1 GCF_002213415.1 Herbaspirillum robiniae
TGGCAAATCGTTTTGTTTGTCAGCAGCAGAGAAACGAGATTATGAAGTTGTTTTTGAATCGCGTCAACTACTTTTTTACGCTTTTCTTAAATTTTTTATCTCGGCGTTTTTAACTTCCCACCTCGACAAATCATTTAAAAACTCTTCAAAACCTTCCGCTTCGCGCCTTCACATCGGCTCTTCTTTCGTTTCGCTTTTGTGCGTCGCGTCAGCAGGGGGCGAACTATAGCAACGCCCATTGACCCACGCAAGCACTTTTTGAAAATAATCAGAAATTATTTATAAAACCACGTCTACCCGAACCAGCCATCTCCGCTGAAAGCCGCAGCCGGCAAGGCTTTGCGGGCAGAACAGTTAAAAGCAGCCCCCCCAAAAACAAAACTGGTACCGCCCCTGACGGGGCGGTACCAGTTTTTTCACACCTTATCTATTGCTTACTGTTTTACCAGACGCTGCCAGATCGCCTGGGTGGGCGCGGCCTGATTGAGCGAATAGAAATGCAGGCCGGGCGCGCCGCCTGCCAGCAGGCGCTCGCACAACTGCGTCACCACATCCAGGCCGAAGGCGCGGATCGACTCCGTGTCATCGCCATAGCTGGCGAGCTTGAGGCGCACCCAGCGCGGGATCTCGGTGCCGCACATGTCCGAGAAACGCATCAGCTGCGAATAATTCGTGATCGGCATGATGCCGGCGATCACCGGGACGTCCGCACCCAGCCTGGTTGCATCTTCGACAAAACGGAAATAGGCGTCCGCGTTATAGAAATACTGGGTAATCGCCGAGTTGGCGCCGGCCTTGACCTTGCGCACGTAGTTCTGCACATCGTCCTGCGGCGACTTGGCTTGCGGGTGCATTTCCGGATAGGCCGCCACTTCGATGTTGAACCAGTCGCCGGTCTCGGCGCGGACGAACTCCACCAGTTCGTTGGCATAGCGAAACTCGCTGGATGCCTGGCTCATTGCGCCGTAGCCGCTGGGCAGGTCGCCGCGCAGCGCCACCAGGCGTTTGACTCCGTTGGCCTTGTAGTCCGCCAGAATCGCACGCAGGCTTTCACGCGAGCTGCCGATACAGGACAAATGCGGGGCAGCCTGATGGCCCTCACCAATGATCTCCAACACGGTGTCGCGCGTACCCTGCTGGGTCGAGCCGCCGGCGCCGAAGGTCACCGAGAAATACTTGGGTTGCAAGGTCGCCAGCTTGGCGCGTGTGGCACGCAGCTTTTCCGCGCCTTCAGCTGTCTTCGGCGGGAAAAACTCGATACTGAAATTATGCTTGCTCATTGGTTCGATCCAGATTTCAACAGCAGCGTCGACAAGGCCCAGGAAACGATGCTATACAGCAATGCGCCGCCTACCGCAGACCAGAAGCCCGCGACATGGAAGCCGCCCACCAGTTGCGCCACGACCCAGAACATCAGGCCGTTGATCACCAGAATGAACAGGCCGAGCGTCACCAGCGTGACCGGCAGCGTCAGCACCACCAGCACCGGGCGCACGATCGTGTTGACGAAGCCCAGGATGAGCGCAGCAATCAGCGCCGCGCCAAAGCTGTCGACCTGCACCGAGTGCATCAGGTAGGGAACGGCCAGCAAGGCCAGGGCATTGATCAGCCAGGTCAGCAACAAACGCATGGCATTTCCTTTCAGCCCCTGTGGGGACATTAAAGAAGAGATGAAAAAACGCCCGGTCTTCGCGATACTGCCGCGACGGCCGGGCGCTGCGCTCCATCAGATGCGAATCCGGCGGCAGCCGGACTCGCGCTCTGATCAGTAGCGGTAGTGATCGGCCTTGTACGGACCGTCGGCCGACACGCCGATATAAGCCGCCTGCTCGGGGGTTAGCGTGGACAGCTGCGCATTGAGCTTCTTCAGCTGCAGGCGGGCAACCTTTTCGTCCAGGTGCTTGGGCAGCGTGTAGACGCCCACTGGATATTGCGAGGTGTTCACGAACAGCTCGATCTGGGCGATGGTCTGGTTGGCGAACGAGGAGCTCATCACATAGGACGGGTGACCAGTGCCGCAACCCAGGTTCACCAGGCGGCCTTCAGCCAGCAGGATGATGCGCTTGCCGTCAGGGAAGATCACGTGGTCGACCTGCGGCTTGATGTTTTCCCAGGTGTACTGCTTCAGGGCGGCAACTTCGATTTCGTTGTCGAAGTGGCCGATGTTGCAGACGATGGCCTGGTCTTTCATCTTCTTCATGTGCTCATGGGTGATCACATGGTAGTTGCCGGTGCAGGTGACGAAGATGTCGCCGTGTTCCGCGGCGTAGTCCATGGTCACGACGCGGTAGCCTTCCATGGCGGCCTGCAGCGCGCAGATCGGGTCGATCTCGGTCACCCAGACCTGGGCCGACAGCGCACGCAGCGCCTGGGCCGAACCCTTGCCGACGTCACCGTAGCCGGCCACGATGGCGACCTTGCCGGCCACCATCACGTCGGTGGCGCGCTTGATGCCGTCCACCAGCGATTCGCGGCAGCCGTACAGATTGTCGAACTTGGACTTGGTGACGGAGTCGTTGACGTTGATCGCCGGGAAGGCCAGCTTGCCTTCCTTGTGCATCTGGTACAGGCGGTGCACGCCGGTGGTGGTCTCTTCGGTCACGCCCTTGATTTCCTTCAGGCGCTTGGAATACCAGTTGCCGTCCTTGGCCAGGTAGCGCTTGATGGAGTTGAACAGGCAGACGGCTTCTTCCGAATCCGGCTTGTCCAGCACCGACAGGTCGGTCTCGGCGCGCGCGCCCAGGTGCAGCAGCAGGGTGGCGTCGCCGCCGTCGTCCAGGATCATGTTCGAGTAGCCGCCGTCGGTCCACTCGAAGATGCGGTGGGTGTATTCCCAGTATTCGTCCAGGTTTTCGCCCTTGACTGCGAACACCGGGGTGCCGGCGGCGGCGATGGCGGCTGCGGCGTGGTCCTGGGTCGAATAGATGTTGCACGAGGCCCAGCGCACCTTGGCGCCCAGCGCTTCCAGCGTCTGGATCAGCACGGCGGTCTGGATCGTCATGTGCAGCGAGCCGGTGATGCGCGCGCCCTTGAGCGGCTGGGATGCGGCGAACTCTTCACGAATCGCCATCAGGCCCGGCATTTCGGTCTCGGCGATCTTGATTTCCTTGCGGCCCCAGTCGGCCAGGCCGATGTCGGCGATGATGTAGTCTTGGGAAGTATTGGTCATGGCGAAACGGCGTTGTTCACGCCCTCCTTTCATAGAAAATCAGAAAAAAAGTAACGTGAGCGCGGTTGCCAAGTGGGATCACTTGTTCATCGCATCAAGCCTGGCAGGGGTTTCCCTGTCGCAACGCTCCTTGCTGCAATGAGGCACTGTGAGATTTACTGCTGAACTCCCGGCATGCAATGCCCACAAGCGGGAACGGTGCGAAGAGAACTTCGCGGGAGGTGCATTGTAGCGCGGGCAAGGCGTTCGGCAAACCCCTTGCGGGGACTTGCCGAACGCCCGCGCCGGCAGGATTACAGACCGGCGGAAGCGCGCAGGGCGGCGACCTTGTCGGTACGCTCCCAGGTGAATTCCGGCTCTTCGCGGCCGAAGTGGCCGTAAGCGGCGGTCTTGGCGTAGATCGGACGCAGCAGGTCCAGCATCTGCACGATGCCCTTCGGACGCAGGTCGAAGTGCTCCAGCACCAGTTGCGACAGCTTTTCATCGCTGATCTTGCCGGTGCCGAAGGTGGTCACCATGACCGAAGTCGGCTTGGCGATGCCGATGGCGTAGGACACCTGGATCTGGCAACGCTCGGCCAGGCCGGCGGCCACGATGTTCTTGGCCACATAACGGCCGGCGTAGGCGGCCGAACGGTCGACCTTGGACGGATCCTTGCCGGAGAACGCGCCGCCGCCGTGCGGAGCTGCGCCGCCGTAGGTGTCGACGATAATCTTGCGGCCGGTCAGGCCGCAGTCGCCTTGCGGACCGCCGATGACGAAGCGACCGGTCGGGTTGATCAGGAAGCGAGTGTTCTTCAGCCATTCGGCCGGCAGCACCGGCTTGATGATTTCCTCGATGGCCGCTTCATGGATGTCTTTTTGCTCGATGTCCGGCGAATGCTGGGTCGACAGCACCACGGTATCGATGGCGACCGGCTTGCCGTCGACATACTTCAGGGTAACCTGGGACTTGGCGTCCGGACGCAGCCACGGCAGGCGGCCGTCCTTGCGCAGTTGCGACTGACGCTCGACGATGCGGTGCGCGTAGTAGATCGCGGCCGGCATCAGTTCCGGGGTTTCGTTGCAGGCATAGCCGAACATCAGGCCCTGGTCGCCGGCGCCCTGCTCGAGGTCCACGCCACGGCCTTCATCCACGCCTTGCGCGATATCCGGGGATTGCTTGTCGTAGGCGACCAGCACCGCGCAGCTCTTGTAGTCGATGCCGAAGTCGGCGTTGTCGTAACCGATGCGCTTGATGGTTTCGCGGGCGACATCGATGTAGTCGACGTTGGCGCGCGTGGTGATTTCACCGGCCAGCACGACTAGGCCCGTGTTGCACAGAGTCTCCGCGGCAACGCGGGATTGGGGATCCTGGGTGAAGATGGCGTCCAGAATCGCGTCGGAGATCTGGTCGGCCACCTTGTCGGGATGGCCTTCGGAGACGGATTCGGAAGTGAAGAGATATTCGTTGGACATGCAAGCCTCTAACTGAAAAACGATTTACCAATGTCGCGCGGCCCATCGTTCAGTCGTGCCTGCGACGCTTTAGCGATATTTGTACCCCGTCTCGCAAGTTGTCATTAACTCGACGGCATGTGCTATTTTACGCCTCTTGCAATTTTCTGCAATTCGGCGGCGGACTCTCGCCCCGTATTTTGTTATCGGCAAGTATGCTCGTTTCTTTATTCCGCCTGCTGTCTTTTTTGCCTTTGCCGGCCTTGCATGCCATAGGCTTTGCCACCGGCTGGCTGGTGTATCTCCTTTCCCCCTCTTACCGGCGGCGCCTGACGCAGAACATCACCCTGGCCGGACATCGCGCCTATCTATATAGAGCAGTCGGCGAAGCCGGCAAGGGCATGTTCGAACTGCCGTTCATCTGGTGCGCCAACCCGAAGCGGGTACTGCGCACCGCCCGCATAGAAGAATGGCAACTGGTGCAGGACGCCCTGGATGCCAAGGCCGGCGTCGTCTTCCTGACTCCGCACCTGGGATGCTTTGAAATCTCGGCCCAATCGGTGGCGCGCCACGCCAGCCTCAGCGTGCTGTATCGCCCGCCGCGCAAGGCCGCGCTGAAACCCCTGATCGAAGGCGCCCGCGCCCGCGCCAACCTGCACCTGGCGCCGGCCAACCTGTCGGGCGTGCGCATCCTGCTCAAGGCGCTGAAGAACGGCCAGGCGATCGGCTTGCTGCCGGACCAGGTGCCGCAGAACGGAGAAGGCGTATGGGCCGACTTTTTCGGCAAGCCCGCCTATACGATGACGCTGCCGGCCAAGCTGCAGCAAATGAGCGGCGCGCCCATCATCCTGGCCTATGCCGAACGCCGCTCCTGGGGCCGCGGCTACACGATCCGCTTCGTGCCCTTCGAAGGCGAACTCGGCGACACGCCCGAGCAGCAGGCGCGCGCCATCAACCACGCGATGGAAAAGCTGATCGCCCGCTGCCCGGCGCAGTATATATGGAGCTACAACCGCTACAAGGTGCCGCCGGGCGTGACGGCGCCGGGAGCGGCGCAATGAAGGCGCTCATCGGGCTGATGTGGCTGCTGCACTGGCTGCCGTTGCCGATCCTGGGCCGACTGGGCGAAGGCATGGGCTGGCTGCTCTATATCTATATGAGGCCGCGCCGGCGCATTACGCTGACCAACCTGCGCCTGTGCTTCCCGGAAAAGACCGAACAGGAGCGACGCGTGATCGCCCGCCGCCACTTCCAGGCCTACGCCCGCAGCGCGCTCGAGCGCGGCATCCTCTGGTGGGCGCCGGAGTCGCGCCTCAAGCGCCTGATCCAGATAGAACCGGCCGTGCCCTTCGACACCCTGGACAAGGGACCGACCATCCTGCTGTGCCCGCATTTTGTCTGCCTGGAAATTCCCGGCATCGCGCTGGTGCTCAACTCCGACTATTCGGTCTGCACGATTTATGCGCGCCAGAAGAACCAGGTGGTGGACGACGCCATCCTCAAGGGCCGTTCGCGTTTTCGCCCAGTGACCTTGCTGTCGCGCGAAAAGGGGGTCAAGCCCATCATCCGCGCCATGCGCGACGGCCTGCCCTTCATCATGCTGCCGGACATGGACTTCGGCATCCGCGATGCCGAATTCGTACCCTTCTTCGGCGTGCCGGCGGCGACCCTGACCGCTACCGCGCGCATTGCCGCGGCCACGGGTGCCTCGGTGGTTCCCGTCATCACCACTTTCCTGCCGGGTTATCGGGGCTGGAAGACCACCTTCTATCCCGCCTGGACCGATTATCCGGGCGACGACATCCTGGCCGCCACCGAGCGCATGAACGCCTTCATCGAAGAGCGCGTGCGCGAGACCCCGGCCGAATACTTCTGGGCGCACAAGCGCTTCAAGACCCGCCCGCCCGGCGCGCCGGACGTCTACCGGCGCGGCGACGAGTAAGTTGCGGCGTGGCCCTGCGCCTGTGAAACGGCGCCTTCGTCCCTATAATGAACTCATGAAGATCAAATTTACCAAGATGCATGGCGCCGGCAACGATTTCGTCGTGCTCGACGCCGTCAACCAGGCCATTTCCCTGACGCCGGCGCAATGGAAGTTCATTGCCGACCGCCGTTTCGGCATCGGCGCCGACCAGATGCTGGTGGTGGAGAAAGCAAGCGGCGCCGGCGTGGATTTCCGCTATCGCATCTACAACGCCGACGGCGGCGAAGTGGAGCAGTGCGGCAACGGCGCCCGCGCGTTCGTCAAGTTCGTCACCGACAAGGGCCTGACCGACAAGCGCGCGATCCGCGTTGAGACCATGTCCGGCGTGATCGAACCGCGTCTCGAAGACGACGGCCGCATCACGGTCGACATGGGTGCCCCCATCCTGACCCCGGCCGACGTGCCGTTCGACAGTGCCGGACTGGAAAGCCGGAGCGAAGGCCAGGACAGCCTGTGGCCGCTGGACGTTGCCGGCAAGACATCATGGATATCGGTGGTGTCGATGGGCAACCCGCATGCGGTGCAGGTGGTGGCCGACAGTGAAGCCGCCCCGGTGCTGGTGGACGGGCCGCTGATCGAGCGCCACGCGCGCTTCCCGCGCCGGGTGAACGCCGGTTTCATGCAAATCGTCGATCGCCATCACATCAACCTGCGCGTCTACGAACGCGGGGCCGGCGAGACCCTGGCCTGCGGCACCGGCGCCTGTGCGGCGGTGGTGGCGGGCATCCGCCGCGGCCTGCTGGACTCGCCGGTAGCCGTGCAGACCCACGGCGGCGTGCTGAGCATCGCCTGGGACGGCGCGGGCAGCCCGGTGATGATGACCGGGCCGGCGGTGTCGGTCTTCGAAGGCGAAATCGAACTACCGGACTGATGCCGGCGATATCGTCGCACTGAATCACCTCACGGAAACAATGAAAAACGGCTTGCCATGGCAAGCCGTTTTTCATGATCGGGCAGTTACCGACTCAAGCCTCGATACGCTGGTCCTCGTTCTCCTCGCCCGCATCAACCTCATCCGGCAAGGCCGTCTTGAGGCGGTACAGGCGCTGGCGATAATTGCCCTCGGGACCGCTGGGGCCGCAATCCACGTCCTCGAAAAGGCGTCCGATGCGATTGAGCACGCCGCGCTCTTCCCCGGTCTCGATCATGATCAGGCGCCGCTTGCTGCGCGCATACTGGGCGCGGATATCCACCATCAGGCAATGGCCGCAGTCGGCCTGCTTGAGGTCGATCAGCAAGGCCTCCGGCCGCGTCAGGCCGAACAGCGTGGCCAGCTCGATACGCGCGGCCAGGAACGGATAGGCGTTGATCAGTTCGCGCGTCAGCTGCGCGCGCGCCTGCACTGCCCATTCGGCCGGCAGCGGACGATCAGCCACCTTGCCCAGCAGCGCCTGCGCCTGCCCGCTGCCCTGGGCCGCCGCCTTCTGCAGCCAGTACAGTGCCCTCACGTCGTTGGCGGGATCGTCGCGCCGGTTGCGCCAGGCGCTCATGCCGCATTCGAGCTGGGCCGCCACATGGCCCATTTCGGCGGCGCGCTCCAGGTAGTGCTGCACATCGGCCAGATTGCGCTGCGAAAACTCCGGCTTCAGATAGATGCGCGACAAGGCATACCATGCCGGCGCCATGCCCTGCTCGCCCGCCAGCGTCAGCCAGCGGATCGCCTTCTTATAGTTAGCGGAGCCCTGGCCGGAAAACACCCGTTCGCCCTGCTCGTCCATGCGGCCGTACAGCAGGCCCAGCGCCAGTTGCGCTTCCCGGTCGTTGGCCAGGGCGGCCAATTCCAGCAATTGCTGGACATGCAGCAGATCCGGACGCTTTCCCGACAGCAGCACCTGCGCCAGGCGCTGCAACAGCACGACGTTCTGGGTCCCGAGGCTAGAAGCCAGCATCTCGGCCGGCGCATTCAACTGCGCCATCAGCGATTCATACTGGCGCAGCAAGGCGTCCGCCAGCGGACGCGCGCGCTGGGCGAATCCGGAAATATCCGATTGACGCCAGGCAGCCTCGGCAAGAGCATGTTGGGCCTGCTCGATACCCGCATCGGCCGCTTTCTGGGTCCATTGATGTACTTCCTCGGCGGGTTGGCCTGCGGCATCAGCCGGGGTCGCCGCAGATTGCGGCGCCTGGGGCGCGGCATCCCGGCCCTGCTGGGCCAGCAGCCACTGCGCATCGGGATTGCCTTCGCGCGCGACCACTTCCAGCGCCCGGATCGCCTTCCTCTTCAGGTCGGCGCTGATCTGCGCCACGTTGCCCAGCACCAGCCGGGCAAACACCAGGCCGGCCTTGCTCTGCCCGGCATCGAAGGCGCGCTCGTACCATTGCGCGGCCTCCTGCGGCTGCGCCAGAGGCATGACGACTTCATAGGGGATATGTTGCGCGATGAGCATCCACGCATCGGACAAACCCTGGCGCGCGGCGCGCTCCAGCCAGTGAAACGCGGTGCCCAGGCTCTGCGGCAAGCCGTTGCCGCCAAACAGGTATCGCTTGCCCAAGGTCAGCTGCGCCTCGGCCTGTCCGGCGCGCGCAGCTCGGATGATTGCCAGATCTTCTCGATTCGCCATCAGCCTTCTACGTTAGGTCAGAAAACCAAAATTATGCACCAGAAATCACATTTCTTTAAAAATGCGATCAAAACACAATAAATGCATCGTTTTAACAACAAGTCATGAGGCGATACGCTGCGGATCAAGTTTCCCCTGCCGCGACCGATAACAACTCATCCCCTGCAAGCGGAAATCTGCCTCTCCGGCATGATCCGCATGGAAAGCGTTTGAAAAAAACAACACTACGTCAGTAGTTTTACGCTTTCAACCAAAATTCCAGCCGCCAAACGACCAATCTGCGGCCATGCCAAATGAGAACCCTTAATGTCTCACCATCCGACCAGAAGTACGGATCCTCAAGACTATTTTTATAGAAGGATGTCAAATGAAAAAATCTCTGCTGGCACTGGCCGTCCTCGGCGCGTTCGCAGGTGCTGCTCAAGCACAAAGCTCCGTTACTATCTACGGTATCGTTGATACCGGTATCGCATACTCCAGCAAGGTTACCGGCGCCCCCGGCGGCGGCACCGGCAGCAAGTTCGGCCTGAACTCCGGCGTGATCCAAGGTTCCCGTATCGGCTTCAAGGGCGTTGAAGATCTGGGCGGCGGTCTGTCGGCCGTGTTCAACCTGGAAACCGGTTTCACCAACGATGACGGCGGCCTGCAAGGCGGCGACAACGTGACCTCCTCCAACCTGTTCCGCCGCAAGTCGGTGGTCGGTCTGGCTGGCGGCTTCGGTACCGTCCTGGTTGGTCGTCAAACCGACTACGCTGACACCATCTCGGCATACACCGCTGTTGCTGACTTCGGCGGCGTGATCCAGAACTCCGGCTCGAACCTGAACCGTCTGCAAGGCGTTCGTTCGAACAACTCGATCAGCTACACCACCACCAACCTGGGTGGCTTCACCGGTAACCTGATCTACGGCTTCGGCGAAACCGCTGGCAAGACCTCCGCTGGTCAAGCCTTCGGCATCGGCGGTAAGTACGAAAACGGTCCCCTGGGTCTGGGCCTGAACTACTACCAATCCAAGGCTGGTGCAACTCCTTCGGACGTTAGCCTGATCCCGGCTGCTGGTACCACCACCGCAACCGTCATCACCAACACCGCCAACGTCGGCAGCTCGGCTCAGAAGGTCCTGAACGTGGTCGCTTCGTACCAGTTCGGCCCGGCACGCGTGTACGCCAACTACTCGCGCGTCAAGCAAGATCTGAACACCGTCGGCACCGCTGGCTTCACCGCTGGTACCCGTACCCTGGCAGCTTCGAAGAAGGCTGACATCTACGAAATCGGTACTGCATACGCTCTGAGCCCGTCCCTGAAGCTGCTGGCTGCTGTGGACCACGCTCGTGCCGACATCGACGGCAGCGGCACCAAGGGTAAGCTGACCCAGATCTCCCTGGGCGCTGACTACTGGCTGTCGAAGCGTACCGACATGTACGCCTTCCTGTCGAACATGCGCGCTACCGACCTGGTCAACCCGGGCGTGACCGGCGGTTCGACCGGTTCCGATGCTAGCCAAACCGCTGTCATCGTCGGCGTTCGCCACAAGTTCTAATTCAAGGATTTGAACCCGGCATGAAAATGTCGGACTTCAAGACTTGAGTTGAAACTGATTCGGGCTTGCATGAGCAATCATGCAAGCCCGTTTCTTTTGTGCGTTTCATCTGTACCCTTCTTTTACATCCCGCCTTTGCGTCTTCCGCTTTTGGCATATCCGGGATGCTCCCGGACGCAAAAAGCGGCAAAGTTGCCGCCGGAAGGCCCGCAAAGCGCCCGAGGCGATTGTCAGCGTTTCCGATAGCGAGGATAATCTCGCGATAATTTCAGGCTTGCCGGCCGGCATGACAAAATGCTTCCGGCCAGACAGCGTGCCTGTCCCACCATAACAACTAAGCTCGCAATGACCACCCAACTGGACTCCGATCTGATTGCCGAATATCTGCTCGATCACCCTCATTTCTTCGAGGAGCATGCCGAGCTGCTGTCGACCGTCAAATTGACCAGCCCGGTCATGGGCCGCGCCGTGTCGCTGCAGGAACGCCAGATGGAAATCCTGCGCGAGAAGATCCGCGTACAGGAACTGCACATGGCCGACCTGATGCGCATCGCCCAGGAAAACGACGAGATCACCAACAAGTTCCAGGCCTGGACCCGCGCCCTGCTGCTCACGCGCGGCGAAGGCGACCTGCCGCGCGCGCTTGTCGATCAATTGAAGGAAATCTTCCACGTGCCGCAAGTCACGGTGCGCCTGTGGACGCTGGGCGAAGCCCACGCGGACAACTGGGCCACCCTGTCGGTATCGGAAGACGCCCGCATCTTCGCCAACGGACTGTCGGCGCCGTTCTGCGGACCGAACAAGGATTTCGAAGCCGCCACCTGGCTCGAAGACGGCGCCTCGGTCAAATCGGTCGCCATCCTGCCGCTGCGCGTGGGCGCATCGCCGGACGCCTTCGGCCTGCTGGTGCTGGGCTCGCCCGACCCCAACCGCTTCACCGCGGACATGGGCACCGACTTCCTCACCCGCATCGGTGAAACCGCCAGCGCCGCACTGGCCTGCCTGCTGCGCTGAAACACACCGCAACCCGGACGCCGCCGCGCCTGACGGTGCGGCCCCGGTCCTGAACGAATGGGCATGGATACCGCTCCACAATCGCTGATCCGGGAATACCTCTCCTCCTTGCGCTCCCAGCGCAAGCTGTCGGAACACACCACCGACAATTACGGGCGCGACCTGCAGGAGCTGTGCGCGCTACTGTGGCCGCCGACCAAAGAGGCGCCAACCGGCGCTGCCGAACCCGATTTGCGCAAGATCACCCAGGTCCAGATCCGCAAATGCGCGGCGCAGCTGCACGCGCGCGGCCTGAACGCGCGTTCGATCTCGCGCAAGTTGTCGGCCTGGCGCGGCTTCTTCGCCTGGCTGTCGATGGAAGTGGAGCTCAAGGCCAATCCGGCCGACGGCGTGAAAGCGCCCAAGAAGAACAAACCCCTGCCCAAGGCGCTGGCCGCCGACGACGCCGTCCGGCTGGTGTCGCAGAGCGATCCCGGCAAGGATCCCTCGTCGTCGATGGCGGCCTGCAACCGCGCCATGTTCGAGCTGTTGTATTCGAGCGGCCTGCGGGTTTCCGAACTGGGCGCGATCGACATCGCCGATGTGCGCGACGGCGCCTATGAATCGGCGGGATGGATCGATGCGGAAAACGCCGAAGTCACGGTTACCGGCAAGGGCGGCAAGAAGCGCAAGGTGCCGGTCGGCAAGGCGGCGCTGGAAGCGATAAGCGCATGGCTGCCGATCCGCGCGCCGCTGGTGAAGGCCGACAACGGCCCCGATTGCCACGCGCTGTTCCTGACCGAACGCGGTACCCGCATGTCGCCGCGCGTGACGCAGCTGCGCCTGAAAGCCCACGGCAAATCGCTGGAAATGGCCAGCGACGTTCATCCGCACATGCTGCGGCATTCGTTCGCCACTCACGTGCTGCAGAGTTCGGGCGACCTGCGCGCGGTGCAGGAGATGCTGGGCCACGCGTCGATTACGGCCACCCAGGTCTACACGGCGCTGGATTTCCAGCGCCTGGCGCAGGTCTACGACCAGGCCCATCCGCGCGCCAAGAAGAGCGATCCGAAGTAAGCGCCACTACCACCAACCCCGCCAATCCCGGCGAATGCCCGCGCGTAGCGAACACGCACGGCCCAAGACCGCCGCGCCGCAGCGGGAAAGGCTGCCCCGCATGGGCTAAAATAGCAATACGCCGCGCGCCATTGATCTGGCGCGCGCAGCGCCAAGCCAGCTTCTGGCAGACTGATTCACCACGCCGATGCCGACCATGAAAGCCAAAGCCGATACCCCCCTCTCCAGCAGCCACGCCAACCAGGCAGCCGCCATGGCCGCGCTGGCGGAGTCGCAACTGCGCGAGGCCGGCGTGCGGGTGACGCAGGCGCGGGTGAACGTGCTGGGCGCCTTGCTGGAAACACGCAGCGCCGCCTCGCACCAGGATATCCAGGATCGCTTCGCCGGCATGGACCGGGTGACGCTGTATCGCGCCCTGGATTGCCTGACCGAGGCCGGCCTGGCACACAAGATCTCCAGCGACGACCGCATCTTCCGCTACAGCGCCGGCGCCGACCATCCCGAGCACGGCCTGCACGACCACTCGCACGGCAAGCAGCACCAGCATGGCCACTTCAAGTGCACCCGCTGCGCGCGCGTGTTCTGCCTGGACGCCAGCGACGGCACCGACTTCCTGGCCACCGTGCTGCCCGACGCCGACAAGCACCGCTCCACCGCCGCCCAGCTGCAGTCCGCCCTGCGCAAGACGCTGGGCAAGGGCTTCCAAAGCCACGAAGTGGAATTGACCATCAAGGGCTGGTGCGCGGACTGCGCGGATTGAATCCGCGCCCGCCTCTGCTTCCTCCCCTCCCCCGCCGCTTCAGCGTGCGGCGCCCAGCTTGGCCAGGCGCCGCGGCAGCTTGCGCACCGAACTCACCTTGACGTCGACATAGGAAGGCAGGCGGCTGCGCACGCGCTGCGCCGTCAGGTGGCCCAGCATCGCATTGCCGATCAGGTACTGGGTCACCCACGCCGTGCGTACGCCCAGTTCGCGCGCGGTCTTCAGGTTGTCCACCGTGTCTTCCACCAGGATGCAGCGGCGCGGGTTGATCTTCTCGCGCGCCAGCAGCTTGCGCAGCATCAGGCGCGACGGCTTGGGACGCAGCTGGCGATGCACGTGCATCGCCTCGATGGAGATGTGGTGCGAGAAATGACGATGCAGCCCGAGGTGTCGCAGCAACTCGCGCGAATAGCGGCGCGGCGCGTTGGTCAACAGGATCTTGCGCCCCGGCAGCTGCTGCAGCCAGCGGCCGATGCCACGCTCGGCGCGCACCATGCCCGGCAGGTCGTCAAACAGATGGGCCTCGTGCAGGAAATCCTCGATGCGCACGCCGTGGTGGCGCACCATGCCCAAAAGCGTGGCGCCGTACAGCTTCCAGTAGTGGCGCCGCAGATGGTTCACCGCGGCCTCGTCGGACGGATGGCCGCCCTCCTCCAGCACGCGTGTGATGTAGCGGTTCATGTTGGCGTTGATGGTCGGGAAAATCGCGTGCGACGCGTTGTGCAGCGTATTGTCGAGATCGAACAGCCAGAGCGGTGTAGTATTTGACGCCATGATTCAGACCAGCCGCATCCGCGCCCGGATGGGCGGAAAACGACCAGGTAACAAGGGAAAGGCAAGCAGTGAAAGGTTTTGCGCAACGACTGATTATAGTGACATTGGCTCTGCTGTTCTGCTTTTACCTGCCGGCGCGCAACGTCGCGGCGGCGGCGCCGGAGGCCGCCAACAACGACGCACCCAGGCGCGGCGCGCTGTACCGCATCTCCGACGGCCGCCACACGCTGCACCTGTTCGGCACCATCCACGTCGGCGCGCCCGATTTCTATCCGCTGGAAAGCCGCATCATGCGCGCCATCGACCAGGCGTCGACCCTGGCGCTTGAACTCGACCCGCAAAACGCCGGCGCGCTGCAGGCCGCCGTCGCACGTCACGGCCTCTATCCCGACGGCCGGCGCTATGAGCAGGAACTGGCGCCCGAACTGGCCAGGCGCACCACCGCGGCGCTTCGGCGCTACCAGTTGCCGGCCGAGCGCCTGCAGAACTTCCGCCCCTGGATGCTGGCCACCGCGCTGACCGTGCAGGAGTACGCCAGCGGCGGCTACAAGCCCGAACTGGCGGTGGACAGCTATCTCGCCGGCGCGGTGCGCGCCCATGGCGGCAAGGTGATCGAACTGGAGAGCGCCGAGCGCCAGATGTCGGTCTTCAGCCGGCTGGACGCCGCGCAGCAGGCGCAATTCCTGGGCGACACGCTCGACGAGCTGGATGACGCCGACCTCGCCCGCAAGCTCGACGAACTGGTCGGCGCCTGGCGCCGCGCCGACAGCGGCGGCTTTGCCCAGGCGCTGCGGGAAATGGACGACGACAAGTCCTTCGCCAGCCGCTTCACCCGCCACGCCCTGCTGGACGAGCGCAACCCCGGCCTGGCCGACGGCATCGCCGCGCTGCTGGCCGGGCAGGACAAGGCGGTGGCCGCCATCGGCATCCTGCACCTGGTGGGCCCGGGCAGCGTGCCGGAACTGCTCCAGCGCAAGGGCCTGCAAGTGGAACAGCTCTACTGAGGTCGCCCGCCAGACAGCGGGCGACGTCGGCACAGACGACCAGTACCGACAAGGCCGGCGCAAACGAAAAAGGGATGAGCAAGCTCATCCCTTTTGTATTGGCGCCAACCGCGCCCCCGTCGCCTGTGCGGAAGCGGGAGCCGCGGTGCCGTCAGTGCGAACGGATCATGGTGCCGAAGGCCTGTTCGGTCAGCACTTCCAGCAGCAGCGAGTGCTCGATGCGGCCGTCGATGATGTGCACGGTGTTCACGCCCGACTTGGCCGCGTCCAGCGCCGAGGAGATCTTCGGCAGCATGCCGCCGGAGATGGTGCCGTCGGCGAACATCTCGTCGATCTCGCGCGCCGACAGGTCGGTCAGCAGGTTGCCGGCCTTGTCCTGCACGCCGGCGATGTTGGTCATCATGATCAGCTTTTCGGCATGCAGGATCTCGGCGATCTTGCCGGCCACCACGTCGGCGTTGATGTTATAGGCCTGGCCGTCGTCGCCGAAGCCGATCGGCGAGATGATGGGGATGAAGGCGTCGTCCTGCAGCGCCTTGACCACCGCCGGGTTGATCGCCTCGATTTCACCCACGTAGCCGATGTCCAGGAATTGGCCCGGCTTTTCCTTGTCCGGCATCTGCATCTTGCGCGCACGGATCAGGCCGCCGTCCTTGCCGGTCAGGCCCACCGCCTGGCCGCCGTAATGATTGATCAGCATCACGATGTCCTGCTGCACTTCGCCGCCCAGCACCCATTCCACCACTTCCATGGTCTCTTCGTCGGTAATGCGCATGCCTTGCACGAAGGTGCCCTGCTTGCCGATCTTCTTGAGCGCCGCATCGATCTGCGGGCCGCCGCCGTGGACCACCACCGGGTTCATGCCGACCAGCTTCAGCAGGATCACATCGCGCGCGAAGCCGTGCTTCAGGCTTTCCTCGGTCATCGCATTGCCGCCGTATTTGACGACGATGGTCTTCCCGTGGAACTTGCGGATGTACGGCAGCGCCTCGGCCAGGATTTCGGCTTTGATCTGGGGCGCTACTTTGGTGAGGTCGGTGGTCATGGCGGAGTCCTGTGGCTAGGTGGATTCGAGGAACGCGATTTTACATGGAAAGAAGAATTCGTTCGTGAGGAATGCTTGCTCTGTGCACGAACGGCAACGCCGGGCTCAGGCAGAGCAGGAGCGGATCTCCTGATCCGGGAAGGCGCTCTTGATGCGCTCCAGCGCCGACCGCGAATCCGGGCTCAGGTCACGCAGCTGGAACACCTGTTTGCCGGCTCCGGAACGACGCGCAATGATGCGCGCGCTGCGCAGGCCCTTGGCGATCAGCTGGCCGACATAGGCCTTGGCAGCCTCCTCGGTGCGGAAGATCCCCAGCGAGATGCCGTAGCGCAGCGCCGGATTGGGGAAACTGTCGGGAATCACGTAGAAATCGCCGATGCCCAGGCGCCGCAGCTCGGCGGTGCGGCGGTCGGCGCCGTCGCGGCCACCTTGCGGCGGGATATAGACCATGTGGCTGGTCACGTCCTGGGTCAGCTTCTGGACCACCTTGTCGCCCAGGTTGAGGCTGGCCAGCTGAGTGGAAAAGCGGCGCGCGTCAGTGGCGCTGAAGTTGCCGACCTCGGTACAGGACGGCGCGCCGGGAGCGGCCTGCGCCACCTGCGTGGTCGGCGCGGCCGCGGCAGCGGCGGTCGCCCCTGCGGGAGCGGGAGTGGCAGGAGTAGCAGGAGCTGCGGGAGCGCCGGCGGCCGGCGCCTGGTCGGGCTTGGCCGCGGCGTCGGGCGCGGCTTGCGCCTCTTGCGTGCGCACCTGGGGCACCAATTTTTCGCTGTTGGGCGGCAGGATGCTCAGCAATTCGGGACGCAGCTGTTCCGCCAGGCGCTGCGGCTCCCGGCGCTCGGACGCGGCCGCGCCCAAATAGCCGCGCTGCAATCCGAACAGCACCACATTGCCCACCACCAGTAGCCAAAAGAACAATTTCAGCTTCATCCGCGCGTCGTCTTCCTTTGCCTGAATCCTTGATGCCTTGATGAAAGGGCGGCTCAGCCGCCTGAGGTCGCGGCCGCATGCAGGCCGATCAGAACCAGATTATCCACTTTTTCCAGGGGAACATCGCCCAGCGCCAGATGCGGCGCCAGCACCGCGCCCGCGCCGCCGGCCAGCAGGCAGCGCAGCGCGCCGCCCGGCCGGGCGCGGCGGCGCTCGGCCAGCGCATGCTCGATGGCGCCGGCCTGGGCCGCGATGCAGCCCGAGACGATGGCGTCCACGGTATTGTCGGCGAAGGCCTGGGCCGGCGGCGCCACCTCGCCGATCTGCGGCAACTGGGCCGTGGACAGCGCCAGCGAGGTCGCCATCGTGCCCAGCCCGGGCAGGATCATGCCGCCCTCGAACACGCCGTCGGCGCTGACCGCGTCGATGGTGGTCGCGGTGCCGCAGGTGGCCACCAGCAGGTCTTCCCCGGGGAACAGCGAACGCGCGCCGATGGCCGCCGCGAACCGGTCGCAGCCCAGTTGAGCGGGATTGCGATAACCGTTGCGCAGGCCGGCGCGCTCAGGCGTCGAGGCGAACCATTCGATCGCGATGCCGGGGCCGAAGGCCTCCTTGAGCGAGGCCTCCAGGCTGTCGCGCAAACCCGGGCCGGCGACATTGGACACCCAGGCCGCATGCACCGGGCCGAGCGCGCGCCACGCATCGGCCAGTTGCGCCGCATCGCCGCGCGCCAGCGCGCCCTCGTGCAGCCAGCGGCCGGCTCCGGCGCGTTCGCGCCCGGCCATCGCCCACTTGATGCGGGTGTTGCCGGCGTCGATCAGCAATACCATCTGCGGCCCCACGCTCATGACTGCAGGCGCAACGACAGGTCGCCGGCCAGCACCGCCACCTGGCCCGCCTCGGTATCCATCAGGAAACGCCCCATCATGTCGACGCCCGCCGCCGTGCCCTCATGCACCACGCGACCGTTGTCGAGGATGCGCACCTGCTGGCCGGCATACGCATGGAATGATTGCCAGCGCTCGACGAAGGCGCCGAAGCCGCGCCGCTCGAACTCCACCAGCACATCGGCCAGCGCACTGGTGATGATGGCCAGCACGGTCTCGCGCGGCTGCTTTTGCAGTTCGGGTGCGGCGCCGACGGCGCGCTGCAATTCGGCCTCGAGTTCGGGCGGCACCGCCAGGTTCAGGCCGATGCCGATCACCGCCCAGGTGGCGTCGCCGCGGCCGCCGTCGGCGGCGGTTTCAATCAGGATGCCGGCCAGCTTGGCGCCGTCGCGCAGCACGTCGTTGGGCCATTTCAGCTGCGCCTGCACGCCGAACACCTCGAGCGCCTCGGCCAGCGCCACGCCGATGGCCAGCGGCAGGCCCAGGAGCGCATGCAGCGGACGCCCGAAACGCCAGGCCAGCGAAAAGGTCAGCGACGATTCCGGCATGGTGCGCCAGGGGCGGCCGGCGCGGCCGCGACCGGCGGTCTGGCGGTCGGCCACGCGCAGCAGCGGGCGCTGCAGGCTGGGCAGGCGCTGCATCAGGTCGACGTTGGTGGAGCCGGTGCGGGCCACCGCCTCGACATCGATGCGCTTGACGTTGGGGTTGTCGGATCCGGCCAGCAGGGTGGCGATGCGCTCGGCATGCACCAGCAGCGAATGGCCTTCGCCGGCGCCGGGTTCGGAGGACGCCGCCGGAGGCAGCTTGGATGTCATGTTCATGCCCGGCATTGTACCGGCAGACGGGCGCAAACCGGCACTCTCAGGCGTTCTCCGGCCCTATCCGGCCATCTGCGGCAACAGCCCGCGCGCCGGCCGCGCGGGGATGGGCGCCACTGCGGCGCAGCCCGAAATCGGTTACCCTCTTGCCCCATGGAAGCCAAGCACGACACCATGGTTGCCCCGGTCCCGGCGGCAAGCGCCGCTCCCGCCGCATCATCCTTCGCGCGCGTGAGCCTGTTGGTGTACACGCTGCTGATCGTCTATGCCAGCTGGTATCCGTTTTCCGGCTGGCGCGACATGGGCCTGGGCCCGTTCGACTATCTCGGCGCGCGCCTGCCTTATTACTGGACCGGCTTCGACGTCTGGACCAATGTCGCCGGCTATGCCCCGCTGGGCGCGCTGCTGGTGCTGGCGATGTATCCGCGCCTGCGCCCGCTGTGGGCGATCTGGCCGGCCACCGCCGTCGGCGTGCTGCTGTCGGCGTGCATGGAGGCGGTGCAGACCTGGCTGCCGACCCGCGTGCCCTCCAATCTCGACCTGATCACCAACTCCGCCGGCGTGTTTCTGGGCGCCATGCTGGGCGCGCTCAGCAGCCGCTATTTCCTGCGCGAGAGCCGTTTCCTGGCGATGCGCCGGCGCTGGTTCTCGGGCGAGGCCAGCCGCGGCCTGGCGGTGGCCGGCCTGTGGCCGCTGGCGCTGATCTACCCGCAGAACCACCTGTTCGGACTGGGCCACCTGGTGCCGCCGCTGTCGTCCTTCTTCTCCGACCTGTTCGACACGCCCATCGACCTTGCCACCACCTGGATCAACAACGCCCAGCTGAGCGCCGAGCAATATTGGCTGGCCGACGTCATCGTCACCGCCTGCGGCCTGACCGGCGCCGCGTTGCTGTTCTTGATGCTGCTGCGGCGCCAGGCGCCGCGCCGCCGGCTGGTGCTGCTTTACCTGCTGGCCTGCATCGCGGTGAAGTCGCTGGCCTGCGCGCTGTTCTTCGCGCCGCAGAACGCCTTCGTCTGGGTCTCGCCCAGCGCAGCCGGCGGCATCATGCTGGGTGCGATGATGGTGGCCGGCCTGTCGTTCGCGCCGCCCACCGCCCAGCGCCGGGTGGCGGCGCTGGCGCTGATCCTGAGCCTGGCGGCGACCAACGCGGTGCCGGCCAACCCCTATTACATCTCGACGCTGGAAACCTGGGTGCAGGGCAAGTTCCTGAACTTCGACGGCGCCGCCCAGTTCCTCTCGGTGCTGTGGCCCTTCCTGGCGATCTGGTTCCTCTACCATCCGGTGCACCGGAAACAAAAATGACCGGGGTGTATCATGGAGCCTTTGCCGCAATGCCGCGCCGGCCAAGGCTGACGCAGCGCTGACGCGGCGCCTGATCCACGGAGCCAACCGCACATGAGCGACAAGCCCTTCTACGAACACCACGTCTTCTTCTGCCTCAACCAGCGCAAGCCGGGCGAGCGCACCTGCTGCGCCGACAAGGGCGCGCAGGCCGCGCAGGAGCACGCCAAAAAACGCATCAAGCAGCTCGGCCTGGCCGGCGAGGGCAAAGTCCGCATCAACAAGGCCGGTTGCCTGGAGCGCTGCGAAGAAGGCCCGGTGGTGGTGATCTACCCGCAGGGCACCTGGTACACCTTCGTCGACAATGAAGACATCGACGAAATCATCGACACCCACATCGTCGGCGGCAAGATCGTCGACCGCCTGAAGATCTGAGCCCCACCCCACAAGCAATGAACGCACACACCCAGAATTTCATGATCGCGGGCGCGGTCGGCCAGCTCGAATGCGCGCTGGACCTGCCCGACGCCGAACTCTTCCCCGCCCCGGTGGGCCTGGCGCTGGTCGCCCACCCGCATCCGCTGTTCGGCGGCACCATGGACAACAAGGTCGCCCAGACGCTGGCGCGCACCTTCCTCGCGCTGGGCTATGTGGCCGTGCGCATGAATTTCCGCGGCGTCGGCAAGTCCGAGGGCGTGCATGACCACGGCGCCGGCGAGACCGACGACATGGCCCTGCTCTTGAAGCACATGCGCGCGCAATATCCCGACCTGCCGCTGGCGCTGGGCGGTTTCTCCTTCGGCACCTTCGTCCAGGCGCAGCTGCAGCAGCGCCTGCTGCAGGAAAACCCGGCCGCGGCCGCCGAGCGCCTGGCGCTGGTGGGCACCGCCGCCGGCAAATGGCCGATGCCGCCGGCGCCGGCCAACACCATCCTGATCCACGGCGAGCTGGACGACACCATCCCCCTGTCCGCGGTACTGGACTGGGCGCGCCCGCAGGAACTGCCGGTGGTGGTGATCCCGGGCTCGGACCACTTTTTTCACCGCAAGCTGCAACATATCAAGAATGTGGTGGTCGAAATGTGGCATCGCCGTCCGGCGGCGCCGCAAGCCTGATCTGCGGCCGCCGTCGCGGCGATGGGATGAACGCCGCCACCGCGGCTTCCGCGAGGGGATTTTCGGGGTAGAAGATCCAATCAAAATGGGGACGGAAGCCGCACGGCGTTTATAATTCCGGGCGTGCAATCCGTCATGCGGTTTCAACCGGATGGTTCTCCATCTGCCGCGCCGGCCGACGGCAGCCGAACCCGCCCGGCATCAATCCGATTTTCAAACCAACAGCAACGATGTTCCCCCGTGCTGGCATTTTTTCTTAGGCACCGATGAAAAAGCTTCTCGCGGCATTCGCCGCCACCGTACTTTCCATAACCACGCTCACCGCTTCCGCCCAATCCCTGCCGCCGCCGACGGTCGCCGCCAAGTCCTGGCTGCTGCTGGACGCCTCGGCCAACCAGGTGATCGCCTCGGCCGATCCGGACATGCGCGTCGAGCCGGCCTCGCTGACCAAGCTGATGACCGCCTACCTGGCCTTCGCCGCGCTGCGCGACAAGCGCCTGTCGCTGGAGCAGGAAGTCAGCGTCTCGGTGAACGCCTGGAAGGTGGATCCGAGCAGCTCGAAGATGTTCATCGAACCCAACAAGCCGGTGTCGATCGACAACCTGCTGTACGGCCTGATCTCGGTATCCGGCAATGACGCCGCCGTGGCCGTGGCCGAAGCGGTGTCCGGCACCGAAGACGCTTTCGTGCAACTGATGAACCGCGAAGCGCAGCGCCAGGGCCTGAGCAACACCCACTTCAGCAACCCGCACGGCCTGCCCAGCCCGGACACGTACACCACCGCGCGCGACCTGGCCATCCTGTGCCGCAACCTGATCAACGATTTCCCCGAGTACTACAAGCGTTATTACTCGGTGAAGAAGTTCACCTACAACAACATCACCCAACCGAACCGCAACCGCCTGCTGTGGCTGGACCCGACGGTGGACGGCATGAAGACCGGCCACACCTCCAGCGCCGGCTACTCGCTGATCACCTCGGCCCATCGCCCTGTGCCCAACGGCGAGCGCCGCCTGATCTCGGTGGTGATCGGCACCGTGTCCGACCAGGTTCGTACGCAGGAAAGCCAGAAGCTGCTGAACTGGGGCTTCCAGAACTTCGACGCCGTGAAGCTGTACGCCAAGGGCCAGCCGGTCGACACGCCTGACGTGTGGAAGGGTTCGCAGGGCAAGATCAAGGTCGGCTTCAAGAACGACGTCTACATCACCATCCCCAAGGGCACCGCCGACAAGGTGAAGACCCACCTGGACCGCAACGACCCGCTGATCGCCCCGATCTCGGAAAACGCCAAGGTCGGCACGCTGAAGGTCACCATCGACGACAAGACCGTCGCCGAACTGCCGGTGGTCGCACTGGAGTCCGTCGGCCCGGCAGGCTTCATCGGCCGCGCATGGGACTCGCTGCGATTGATGTTCAAGTAATCCGCAGTCCGCTTCAAACGAAAACGCCACCGGGATCCGGTGGCGTTTTTTATTGGCGGGAGGGATTCGATGCGCCGCCGGTTGGATGTTCGGCCCGCGGGTTGTGAAGAAATGCGATCGTGTCGGTGGTGGCATCGCGCCGGCCGGAGTGAAGCTGAGGGAAACGTGGGACTTTCTTTTCTGCTATCAACCTGCCGGTGTCGGGCGACGAACGACACTGGATCCCGGCCTTCGCCGGGATGACGGAGGTGGAGGTACGGTGTGCAGAGATTGCGGGCGGAGTCTGCACATCACCGACCGAAGCCGAGAAGCAGATGATGGGAGAGCCAAATGCTGCGTGAAGATATCGCAGACGGAATTTGCACATCACCAACCGAGGCCGAGAAGCAGATGATGGAAGAGCCAATGCTGCAGGAAGATATCGCAGGCGTAGTTTGCACATCACCGAACCGAAGCCGCAGGCAAGCAGCAAGCACAGCGAAGCCGAAGGCGAGCAAGACACAGCGCGAGGCCGAAGGCGAGCCGGATACGCTGTCCCCTTGTGGGCCAGCCGCCGGAGCGCGGTAAAAAATGGATCAGCGGGGCAGCCGGAGCGAAGCGACTCTGCCCTGCCCATTTTTTACCGCGCTCCGGCGGGAACCCCGAAGGGGCTGGCACTTAGGGGCCGCCTTTCTTTGCTTACTTTCTTTGGCGGAGCAAAGAAAGTGAGCGGCTGCCGGGCCGCTCCCGGCGCTCCGTTCCGACCGGAGAAAGATAAGCACAAAGCCAGTACACCGGCACGCAGCAAGACCAGACTACCCAGCCCAGCTCAACCCTGCCCTACTCAACGCAATTCAACCCAATCAAGCACAGAAAAACAAAAACGCCACCGGTCCCCCGATGGCGTTTCAATGCACTACCGAACTACCGAACACTGCAACCGCTTAAGCAGCCACAGCCTCCTTGGCAACCGGCGCCTCGTCATCCACCGAAGACCGGATCAGATGATCAAACGCCGACAACGCTGCAGTAGCACCAGCCCCCACCGCAATCACGATCTGCTTGTAAGGCACCGTCGTCACGTCACCCGCAGCAAACACGCCCGGAATCGAAGTCTGGCCCTTGGCATCGATCTCGATCTCGCCGTGCTTCGACAGCGCAACGGTTCCCTTCAGCCACTCGGTGTTCGGCACCAGGCCGATCTGCACGAACACGCCTTCCAGCTCGACGTGCCTGACCTCGCCGGTCTCGCGTTCCTTGTAGCTGATGCCGTTGACCTTCTTGCCGTCACCGGTGATTTCGGTAGTCTGCGCCGAGGTGACGATGGTCACGTTCGGCAGGCTCTTCAGCTTCTTCACCAGCACCGCGTCAGCCTTCAGTTCGGCCGCGAATTCCAGCAGCGTCACATGCTGCACGAGGCCGGCCAGGTCGATCGCCGCTTCCACGCCGGAGTTGCCGCCGCCGATGACCGACACGCGCTTGCCCTTGAACAGCGGGCCGTCGCAGTGCGGGCAGTAGGCCACGCCGTGGTTGCGGTATTCGCGCTCGCCCGGCACGTTGACTTCGCGCCAGCGCGCACCCGTCGACAGGATCACGGTCTTGCCCTTGAGCACGCCGCCGTTGGCCAGCTTGACTTCGATCAGCTTGTCGCCGGCAATCAGTTGCTCGGCGCGCTGCACGTTCATGATGTCGACGTCGTAGGCCTTCACGTGCTGTTCCAGCGCGGTGGCGAATTGCGGGCCTTCGGTTTCCTTGACGGAGACGAAGTTTTCGATGGCCAGCGTATCCAGCACCTGGCCGCCGAAACGCTCGGCCACGACACCGGTACGGATGCCCTTGCGTGCTGCGTAGATTGCGGCAGCCGCGCCGGCGGGACCGCCGCCGACGATCAGCACGTCGTACGGCTCCTTGGCGCTCAGTTCTTCACCCTTGCGGGCGGCGGCGCCGGTGTCCAGCCTGGCGAGGATTTCTTCCACGCCGGTACGGCCCTGGCCGAACACTTCGCCGTTCATGTAGACGGTCGGCACGGCCATGATCTGGCGCTGCTCGACTTCATTCTGGAACAGTGCGCCGTCGATGGTCACCGAGCGGATGCGCGGGTTGATGATGGACATCACGTTCAACGCCTGCACGACTTCCGGGCAGTTCTGGCAGGTCAGCGAGACATAGGTCTCAAAGCTGTAATCGCCGTCCAGGTTCTTGATCTGCTCGATCACCTTGTCGTCGAGCTTGATCGGGTGGCCGCCGACCTGCAGCAGGGCCAGCACCAGCGAGGTAAATTCATGGCCCATCGGGATCGCGGCGAATTCGACGCTGATATCGGTCCCGGGGCGGTTCAGTTTGAACGAAGGCGCGCGGCCGTTCGCTGCATCGCGATGCTCGACCAGCGTAATGCGGTCCGACAGCAGCACGATCTCTTGCAGGAGCTCCTGCATTTCACGGGCTTTGGCGCCATCATCCAGCGACGCGACTATCTCGATCGGCTGGGTGACCTTTTCCAGGTAGGCCTTCAATTGGGTCTTGAGATTGGCATCAAGCATGATGATTTCACTTTCCTCGTTGGGAGATTCTTGTCGTCCGGACCACGCATCGGCCTTGTGGGCTTCACACGCTTGCCTGCTGGCAGGCCCGGACGTGTACTTCTTTAATCAGTGCATTTAATTGCTGAGTGGGCGTAGCGAGCGGTCCGAGGTCTGCGGGAGAAGCGCAACCGTACGCAAGTACGGTGAGCATCGCAGCGCAGAGATCGGTCCGCGCAGTAGCCCAATCAGTAATTAGATCTTGCCGACCAGGTCCAGGGAGGGCTTCAGGGTCGCAGCGCCTTCTTCCCACTTGGCGGGGCAGACTTCACCCGGGTGCGAAGCGACGTACTGGGCAGCCTTGACCTTGCGCAGCAGTTCGGAAGCGTCACGGCCGATGCCGTTGTCGTGGATTTCCAGAACCTTGATCTGGCCTTCCGGGTTGATCACGAAGGTGCCGCGCAGTGCCAGGCCTTCTTCTTCGATCAGCACTTCGAAGTTGCGTGCCAGGGTAGCGGTCGGGTCGCCGACCAGCGGGTATTGCACCTTCTTGATGGCTTCCGAGGTGTCGTGCCATGCCTTGTGGGCGAAGTGGGTGTCGGTCGAGATGCCGTAGATTTCAACGCCCAGCTTCGAGAATTCAGCGTAGTTGTTTGCCAGATCTTCCAGTTCGGTCGGGCAGACGAAGGTGAAGTCAGCCGGGTAGAACACGAACACGGACCATTTGCCCTTCAGGGTCGCTTCGGAGATGTCGACGAACTTGCCAGCGTGGTAAGCAGTTGCCTTGAACGGTTTGATAGTGGTGTTGATCAGGGACATTTCTATTTCCTTTTTAGGGGGTTGAGTGAAGCAGTGGTGAGAATAGTAAAACGCCGAATCAAATAGATCAATTTTATTTAATCAATATTTTTAATTGGATTTAACTATCGATGTCGAGAACGATGCTATCGGACCGTCAATAGTGCGTATTGCCTGCAGGCAGCACTGCCCGCAAGAATCACATGGCGACGATGCTTGCTTCTGCAAGCCGCCGGGACGGCCAATTTCCGACTGCGATCGCTTAACATTGAAACCTCGCCGCTGCCGAGCCGGACAGCGCGGCGGCCACGAGGCGGGATTGCATCCCGCCGCCATGTTACTGCAAGGCAGGCTCTTTTGCGCACTGCGCAAGAGGGTCACGGAGACAGACAGCCCATCCATGAGCGACAACAGCAAACCCGTGCCCGGCCCACGCGCCGGCTACCGCCACTTCCATCCCATCCAGACCCGCTGGATGGACAACGACGTCTACGGCCACGTCAACAACGTCGTCTACTACAGCTGGTTCGACACGGCGGTGAACCACTACCTGGTGGCCGGCGGCGTGCTCGACATCGAGCGCAGCCCGGTGATCGGGCTGGTGATCGAGACCCGCTGCAACTATTTCGCCTCGATCGCGTTTCCCGAGCAGGTCGAGGTCGGCGTGCGGGTGGCGCATGTCGGGCGCAGCAGCGTGCGCTACGAGCTGGGCATCTTCAAGGACGGCGAGGACAGCGCGGCGGCGCAGGGGCATTTCGTCCACGTGTATGTGGACAGGGAATCGCGCCGGCCGGTAGAGATCCCGGCGAAGATGCGCGAGGCGCTGGCGAGGATTTCGCCGGATTGATTTCCCGCTACAGGCCTATCGAAGGCGTGGCGTCCGTTACGTCTCCGATATGCCCGTCGTGCGGGCGGCTCAGTCCGAACGGCCGATAAAAGACAAAGGCCGGAAATGAAAAACGCCTGCCGTGTCGCCACGGCAGGCGTCTCACTCATCACGATCCGAGTGCGCATCGGGCGGCGCCCGATGCGGCTTCCATGGCATCAGGCAGCCAGCTGCTTCTCCAGCTTGCCCTTCACGCCAACCAGCTCGGCCGGCAGCTTGTGGGCCAGCTTGTCGAACAGCTCGGCGTGCAGTTCCAGCTCCTGCTTCCATGCGGCCTTGTCGATGGAAGTGATGGTGGCGAACTGCTCGGCGGTGAAGTCGATGCCTTCCCACTGCAGGTCGGCGAAGCGCGGGGTGACGCCGAACAGGTGCTCGACGCCGCCGGTCTTCACGCCTTGCGGGTCTTCGATGCGGTCCAGCATCCACTTCAGCACGCGCATGTTGTCGCCGAAGCCCGGCCAGACGAACTTGCCGTTCTCGTCGGTGCGGAACCAGTTCACGCAGTAGATCTTGGGCAGCTCGGCCGGCGAGGCGGCGATCTTCTTGCCGATGTCCAGCCAGTGCTGGAAGTACTCGCTCATGTTGTAGCCGGCGAACGGCAGCATCGCGAACGGGTCGCGGCGCACCACGCCCTGCTGGCCGACGGCCGCGGCGGTGGTTTCCGAACCCATGGTCGCGGCCATGTAGACGCCTTCGACCCAGTTGCGGGCTTCGGTCACCAGCGGCACGGTGGTCGAGCGACGGCCGCCGAAGATGAAGGCCGAGATCGGCACGCCGGCCGGATCGTCCCAGGCCGGGTCGATCACCGGGTTCTGGGTGGCGGCGACGGTGAAGCGCGCGTTCGGGTGCGCGGCCTTGCGGCCGGTTTCCTTGCCGATTTCCGGCGTCCAGTCCTTGCCCTGCCAGTCGATCAGGTGGGCCGGGGCTTCCTTGGTCATGCCTTCCCACCAGACGTCGCCGTCGTCGGTCAGCGCGACGTTGGTGAAGATGGTGTTGGCCGAGACCGAGGCCATGCAGTTGTAGTTGCTCTTCTCGTTGGTGCCCGGCGCCACGCCGAAGTAGCCGGCTTCCGGGTTGATCGCGTACAGGCGGCCGTCGGCGCCCGGCTTGATCCAGGCGATGTCGTCGCCGATGGTGGTGACCTTCCAGCCGCCGAAGGCCTTGGGCGGGATCAGCATGGCGAAGTTGGTCTTGCCGCAGGCCGACGGGAAGGCCGCCGCGACGTAGTGCTTCTTGCCTTCAGGAGACTCCACGCCGAGGATCAGCATGTGCTCGGCCAGCCAGCCCTGGGCGCGGCCCATGGTGGAGGCGATGCGCAGCGCGAAGCACTTCTTGCCCAGCAGCGCGTTGCCGCCGTAGCCGGAACCATAGGACCAGATTTCGCGGGTTTCGGGGTAATGCACGATGTACTTGGTGGCGTTGCACGGCCATGCCACGTCTTTCTGGCCGGCGGCCAGCGGCGCGCCCACGGTATGCACGCAGGGCACGAACTCGCCGTCGGCGCCCAGCACGTCATACACGGCGCGGCCCATGCGGGTCATGATGCGCATGTTGACGGCCACGTACGGCGAGTCGGACAGCTCGACGCCGATGTGGGCGATCGGCGAACCCAGCGGGCCCATCGAGAACGGCACCACGTACAGCGTGCGGCCGGCCATGGAGCCGTCGAACAGGCCGTTCAGGGTCTGGCGCATTTCGGCCGGGTCGGTCCAGTTGTTGGTCGGGCCGGCGTCTTCCTTGTTGGGGGTGCAGATGAAGGTGCGGTCTTCGACACGCGCCACGTCGGACGGGTCGGAGCAGGCCAGGTAGCTGTTCGGGCGCTTTTCCTGGTTCAGCTTCTTCATGGTGCCGGCGGCGACCATTTCGCCGCACAGGCGGTCGTATTCCTCCTGGGAACCGTCGCACCAGTAAATGCGAGCCGGCTTGGTCAGCGCGGCGATCTCGGCGACCCAGTTGATCAGTTTCTGGTGTTTGACGTAAGCGGGAGCGTTCACTGCGGGAACACCGGCCATGAGGGGTTGGTTCATAAGTACTACCTCCAATGCCACAAAGTTAATGAATTCGTCTTGGCACGGCAGGATCGTCGTTGCTTGAAACCGGCGGGGCGGAAATCACGCCAGCCAGCGATACGGCGGTCTTGTCGACGGCGACCGCCATCCTCGGGATACCGGTCGCTGGGCCCGCAACCGTGGGTTGGCGCGGGGCTTGGCTCACTCTTCGACAGTGAAAAGTGCAAAAAGGTGGCAGGGATTGTACCCCGTAAAAAAAGAATTTACTGAAATTTGTAGCGAGAAATACCCGAGTTATGTAGTAAGTAATTACAAATTAAAAAAAATCTGTTTTTTCATTACTCAGGCGCATAACACGAATTTCCGTAGAATCCGCATAAATACTGGATTTGCGCGGGATTGCGGGCACATTGCCATTCACGTTGTGAATATCTCTTTCAAAAAATCAACAAAAACTTTCACCTTGGCCGTCTCGCGACGCCCGGATTGGTAGAGCGCGTAGATATCCGGGCCGCTCGCCTGCCAATCTTCCAGGACGGGAACCAGCTCGCCATTTCGCAGGGCCGGCACCAGCGACACCGACATCTGCTGGATGATGCCGCAGCCGGCCTTGGCGGCGGCGATCACGGACTCGACATGATCCATCTGCACCAGCCCCCGCGGAATATGCGAGCCAAGCTCGCCGTCGCGGGTGAATTTCCAGGGCCTGACCATGCGCGTGCGCGGGTTCAGGAAACCCAGGCAGGCAAACTGGTCCAGCGACTCGGGCGACGCCGGCCAGCCGTTTTGCTGCAGGAAAGCGGGCGCGGCGCAGCAGACATAGCGGGTCGACATCAGCTTGCGCGCCACCAGCCCGGAGTCCGGCAGCTCCCCGATGCGCACCAGCACGTCCACGCCCTCTTCCACCATATCGATCATGCGGTCGCCCACGGTGATGCGCAGTTCGAGTTCGGGATAACGCTGCATGAAGCGCGGCAAGGCCGGCGCCACGTACTGGCGGCTGATCACGCTGGGCAGGTCGACCCGCAGCACGCCGGCCGGGGTGGCGCCGGCGTCGCGCAGGCCGGCTTCGAGCTCGCCCATGTCGGCCAGCAGGCGCAGGGCCTGGGCGTGGCAATGGCGCCCCTCTTCGGTGAGCGACATGCTGCGGGTGGTGCGGTTGATCAGGCGCACCTTGAAATGCGCCTCCAGCGCGGCGACGTGGTTGGTGACCGATGAGGTCGACATCGAGAGTTTCTCCGCCGCGCGGCTGAAGGCGCCGGCTTCGACCACCGCACAAAACACCCTGAGCATGTCCAGCCTGTCCATCGCGACCTCCCTGTTGTTGTGGTTCGATTCTAGGCCAAGTCGGCGCCGGGATTATCCGGTTCCGCGCAATTCTGATTTCTCCGGCGCCCCGTTTTTCGGCCGCGCCCGGCTGCCTACACTGCCCTGCATCGACCGCACGGCAAGGCTGCCGGCGGCGAAACCCCATCCAACCGCAAGGAGAACGCCATGACCGTCCATACCAACAACACCATGCAAGCCGCCGTGCTCGAACGCTTCGGCGCCCCGCTCGCCCTGGCCGACGTCGAGATCCCGGCGCTGCGCCCCGGCCAGGCGCTGGTGCGCATTGCCGCCAGCGGCGTCAATCCGCTCGACACCAAGATCCAGGCCGGCAACGCCGCCCACGCCCAGGCCAGGCTTCCGGCCATCCTCGGCATCGACCTGGCCGGCACGGTAGAGGCCGTGGCGCCCGGCGAGACCCGTTTCCAGCCCGGCGACGAGGTCTACGGCATGACCGGCGGCGTGGGCGGCGTGCAGGGCTCGCTGGCCCAGTTCGCCGCGGTCGACGCCGACCTGCTGGCCATCAAGCCGCGCGGGCTGGACATGCGCCAGGCTGCCGCGCTGCCACTGATCTTCATTACCGCCTGGGAAGGCCTGGTCGACCGCGCCCGCGTGCACGCCGGCCAGAAGGTGCTGGTGCATGGCGGCGCCGGCGGCGTCGGCCATATCGCCATCCAGATCGCCCGCGCCTTCGGCGCCGAGGTGTACGCCACCGGCAGCGCCGGGCAAAAAGGGATCATCGAAAGCCTGGGCGCCGTCGCCATCGACTACCGCAGCGAGAGCGTGGACGACTATGTGGCCCGCCACACCGGCGGCGAAGGCTTCGACATCGTCTACGACACCGTCGGCGGCGCCACGCTGGACGCCTCCTTCGCCGCCGCCCGCCGTTATCACGGCCACGTGGTCAGCTGCTTGGGCTGGGGCGCGCACAAGCTGGCGCCGCTGTCGTTCCGCGCCGCCACCTACTCGGGCGTATTCACGCTGCTGCCGCTGCTGTCGGGACGCGAGCGCGCCCACCATGGCCAGATCATGCAAGAAGCAACGCGCCTGGCCGACGCCGGCGCCCTGCGCGTGCTGATGGATGAGCGCCGCTTCGCCTTGCACCAGGCCAACGAGGCGCAGGCCATCGTCGCCGCCGGCCAGGCGCGCGGCAAGCTGGTGGTCGACGTGGCCGGCTGAGCCGCCGGGCCGAGCCGAAAGGCGGCAATCGCTTTATGATGACGTCCGGGCGCCTTCATCCACCTTCGCAAGGCGCAGCTCAACCAAGGCCAAGCCACGGAGACCATCATGAAAATTGCCATCCTCGACGATTACCAGGACGCGGTGCGCCACCTCGACTGCTTCCGCATGCTCGACGGCCACGACGTCAAGGTGTTCAGCAACACCGTGCGCGGCGTGGGCCAGCTGGCCGCGCGCCTGGCGCCGTTCGACGCGCTGGTGCTGATCCGCGAGCGCAGCTCGCTGAACAAGGCACTGCTGGAAAAACTGCCGCTGCTCAAGCTGATCTCCCAGACCGGCAAGGTCAGCGGCCACATCGACGTGGCCGCCGCCAGCGAACGCGGCATCGCCATCGTCGAGGGCGTGGGCGACCCGACCGCGCCGGCCGAGCTGACCTGGGCGCTGATCATGGCGGCCATGCGCCGCGTGCCGCAGTATTGTGAAGCGCTGCGCGCCGGCGCCTGGCAACAGGTCTCGGCCACGCCGCACCACAACGTCATCGGCAGCGCGCTGAAGGGCCGCACGCTGGGCGTCTGGGGCTACGGCAAGATCGGCAGGATGGTGGCCGGCTACGGTCGCGCCTTCGGCATGAAAGTGGTGGTGTGGGGACGCGACGCCAGCCGCGAGCAGGCGACCAAGGACGGCTATGAGGCCGCATCGGACAAGGAAGATTTCTTCAGCCGCGCCGACGTGCTGACGCTGCACCTGCGCCTGAACGACGCCACCCGCGCCATCGTCAAGGCGTCCGACCTGGCCCTGATGAAGCCGACCGCCTGCTTCGTCAATACCAGCCGCGCCGAACTGGTCGAGGAAGGCGCGCTGGAATCCGCGCTGCAACAGGGCAAACCCGGCCTGGCCGCGCTCGACGTGTACGAGCGCGAACCGCTGCCGGTCGACTCGCCGCTGCTGAAGATGGATAACGTGGTGGCCGCGCCGCACCTGGGCTATGTGGAAAAGGACGGCTACGAGCTGTATTTCCGCGCCGCCTTCCAGAACATCCTCGACTACGCCGCCGGCGCGCCCAAGAACGTGCTCAATCCAGAGGTTCTGAAGTAAAGCGGTGAACGGTGCGCACCGGCGGGTTGTACTGCAAGAGCGGCGACTTGCCGGACGCCTTCCACAGATGCCGCCAGCCCGGCGGCCACGGCAGCGGCGGACCTGAGTATTCGGGCACGTTGCGCCGGATCGGGATCACCGGCAGATGCTCCGGCATCTTGCCGTTGTAGTGCCAGCCCAGGCTGTAGGCATAGTCGGGCAACAACGTGGCGCACACCAGCTCGAACCAGTTGGCGTGCTCCTCATCCTCGCCCAGGGCCTGCGCCAGGCCCTGCGGATCGAACTGCGCCAGCAGCCGCGCCAGCTCCTGGGGCGACGCGCCCGGCGTATCGCCCCAGCCCATCACCGGATTGAAGTTGTAGTCGGCCCCCGAGCCATACCAGCCCTCGCGCCAGGGCCGCTCTATCCATTGCCGCGCGCCGGCGAACAGGTGCCAGCGCCAGTGCAGGCCGGAAGGCTTGGGCCAGGTGTAAAGGTAGAGCCGCTGGTAGCCCGCGCGGTGCAGCTCGCGCACCATCGCCATCAGCCGCGCGTGCGGCATGCGGTCCGGCGGCGCGCGGCGGAACTTGATGGGCGTGCCGTCGGCGTGCTGCACTTCGTCGGACGACAGGTTCAGGTCCAGCGTGCGCACTTCGCTGCCGAAGCGCGCAGAAATCCATCCCGTCATCAGATTGACGAGCACGATCACGCCATAGCCGCGATGGCGGTGGAAGATGACGGTGCCGGGTGCCAGTGGTTTCATATCCGGTTCATTATAAGACTCATCGCAAAAAGAGATTCCGGGCGTGCCAACGCCGGAAAAAATCCCGCCAATCGGATGGCGGATTGCCACAATCCGCCATCATTCCTGTCCGCGTGAAAAGCCGCATCTGGTCTGACCGGCCTTACCTGTTTCCACGTCGCATCATTCAAAAAATCTCATGTAAAGAACTGTGGTGCGAACGCCGAATTTCAAGCTTTTCATCACGCGATAACCGGCGCCCTTGGCTACAATCCGCGGCGCGGCAAAAACACTATAAAAAATTTGCCGAAAGGGGGAGGCGCGCGGCGCTCGCTACGTCGCAGGCATGACCGGCGATTGGCACGCAATTTGCAATTCCCTCTTTTGCAAAACACAAAAAAACAAACAACAGATGTCGGAAGATCCAACATCGCAGTTCGTTGGTCTTGCGGCACTACCAGAGGGTAACAACAACATGCCACACGCCACGACCATACAGACCGAAACCTTTTTGCCGTACATGCGCGACGTCGCCAAATGCGAACAGTCGCTCCAGGAACTGAACCTCATGTGGCGCGTCATCGAAGCCTCGGCCAAGATGAACTGCCCCGCCGAAGCCAAGACCATCCTGCCCACCATGGCCGCCACCCGCTCCGGCTTCTCCCGGCTGGAACGCGAACTGGTGAGCAGCCTGGTGGAAGAAAAAGTGCGCAACGTGCTGGCCGAGATCGGCACCAAGGCGCAATACGTGATCGACATCGTGGTGCGCAACCTGTTCGAGCGCACCGCCGACGTCGGCTTTCTGGCCACCGACCGCGAGCTGTGCAATTTCGTCGCCGGCGTCACCGACTCGGCCGATGCGGCGCGCTATCGCCTGCGCGAATACCGCAACAAGTACACCGTCTACGACGAGATCATCCTGCTCGATACCGAAGGCAACGTGCTGGTGCAGATCGATCCGTCCACGCCGCTGGAACACAGCGCCGATGCGCTGATCCGGCAGACGCTGGAGTCCGAGACCTATGTCGAGACCTTCCGCGCCACCGACCTGCGCCCGGGCAAGGACCGTGCACTGATCTACTCTCGCCGCATGCATCATCCCCAAACTGGTGCGGTGATCGGCGTGCTGTGCCTGTGCTTCCACTTCGAAGAAGAGATGGCCGGCATCTTCGCCGCCCATCGCGATCCCGAGGCGCGCGCCAACATGCTGCTGCTGGATGGCGACAACCGCGTCATCTCCAGCGCCGACGACCTGTGGATCCCGCCCGGCACCGTGGTGCCGGTCAACACCGGCGGCCAGCCGCAGCTGATGATGTTCTGCGGGCGCGAATACCTGGTGCGCACCTTCGCCTCCGAGGGCTACCAGGGTTATCCGGGGCCGGTGGGTTGGCAGGGCCAGGTGATGATCCCGGTCGAGGTCGCCTTCTCCGGCATCGTCAGCGACGTGCTGTCGCGCCTGTCGCCCGAGCTGGCCGAAGGCCTGCTGTCGCACGCGCATTCTTTCTGCCCGCCGCTCTACGAGATCATGACCGCCGCCAAGACCATCCAGCGCATCGTCTGGAACGGCCAGGTGATGACCGCCGGCCAGCGCGGCGAGATGCTCAAGCTCAAAACCATCCTCGACCAGATCAGCGAGACCGGCAACCGCAGCAACGAGCTGTTCGCCCAATCCATTCACGATCTCTACCAGACGGTGCTGGCGTCCAGCATGCGCGACGCCGAGTTCAGCACCGGCCTGCTGGTCGACCTGCTGGACCGCAACCTGTACGAGCGCTCCGACGACTGCCGCTGGTGGGCGCTGACGCCCGAGCTGCGCGCCACGCTGGCGCAGGCCGAGATCGGCGACGCCGAGGCCGCCAAGCTGGGCGAGATCCTGGCCTACATCAACGGCCTCTACACGGTCTACACGCGCCTGTTCATCTACGACCGCCATGGCCGCATCGTCGCCAGCACCGGCGACGGCCTGGACGGCGTGCTCGGCAGCAGCATCGACGCGGCGACGCTGGAGCAGGTCATGTCGCTGCGCAGCCAGCAGCACTACCACGTCAGCAGCTTCGCGCCGAGCCCGCTGTACGGCGATCGCGACACCTACATCTACCATGCCGCCATCCGCGCCCTGGACAATGACGGCGAGGTGGTCGGCGGCATCGGCATCGTGTTCGACTCCGAACCGGAGCTGCGCAACATGCTGCGCGCGGGCCTGGCCGGCAAGGACAAGATGAGCGCGTTCTACGTCGACCGCGCCGGCCGCATCCTCTCCGGCACCGACGACAGCCGCCCGGTGGGCGCGACGCTGGAGATCGACCCGGCGCTGCTGCAGGTGGCCAACGGCGAAGCGCGCTCGGGCGTCATCGTGCACGACGGCCAGTACGCCATCGTCGCCGCCAGCGCCTCCAACGGCTATCGCGAATTCAAGGTCAGCGACGGCTACAAGGAAGACGTGATCGCGGTGGTGTTCCAGTGCTTCGGCGCGGTCAACGAAGGCAGCCTGCAAAACACTGGCGGCGAGTTCCTGCTGGAAAGCGAGGCGGCGTCCTCGGAGGACCTGGAATACGCCACCTTCTTCTCCGACCAGAACCTGTTCGCCATCTCGGCGGCCAGCGTGATGGAGGCGGTGCCGTATTCGTCCGTGCTGCCGACCTCGATGGGCAGCCGCGCCGAGCAGGTCGGCGTGCTCGGCCTGAACCGCGACGACCAGCACAAGGAGTTCATCTGGGTGTTCGACCTCGGCCACCTGATCCGCGGCACCCGCTCGGCGGCCACCAGCAGCAGCCAGGTGATGATCGTGCGCCACGGCGCGCACACCATCGGGCTGCTGGTCGACGAGCTGCATGCGGTGCCGCAGTTCAGCCCCGCGCAGATCATCCACACGCCCTTTGCGATGCAGGGCGAGTCGATGCTGGTGACGCAGGTGATCAAGGCCAACGGCGGCAAGCTGCTGATCCAGGCCATCGAGGTGGAGCGCCTGTTCGCCTACGTGGTCGACGGCACCATTCCGCTGCCGCCGCCGGCGCCCGAACTGGTGGCCGCGGCGCAGGCGCAGGAGCGCGAACTGATGGCGGCGTGAGCGACGCAGGTGCGCCCGGCATGGCCCGCCGGGGCGTGAAAGCAGGCGTCGTCCGTGTAAGATAGCGGACGGCGCTTTTTTCACTTCTTGATAGGACAACCATGAGCCTGCGCATCATCGCCACCGGCGGCACCTTCGACAAGCACTACGACGAGATCGCGGGCCAGCTCGACTTCGGCGCCAGCCACCTGCCTCAAGTGATTTCACGCGCGCGCATCACCGCCGAAGTGATTCTCGAAGAACTCAAGCTGCTGGATTCGCTGGAGATGCAGGACGCCGACCGCCAGCGCATCCTGGCCTGCTGCCAGAACTCCACCCAGCAGGCCATCGTCATCGTGCACGGCACCGATACCATGCAGCTGACCGCCCAGGTATTGGGCCAGGCGCTACAGGACAAGACCGTGGTGCTGACCGGCGCCATGATCCCCTACGAGATCGCCAACTCCGACGCTCTTTTCAACTTCGGTTTCGCCTGCGGCGTGGCGCAGGTGCTGCCGCCGGGCGTGTATGTCGCCATGAACGGCCAGATCTTCGCCTGGAACAAGGTGGCCAAGAACCGCAGCGCCGGCGTGTTCGAGCCGATCAGGTAAGTCACACGCCCAAGCGCTTTTCACCTCACGCCGGCGGCTGCCGGCGCGCCCACTCGCGGCAGAACTCCAGCAGCGCCGCCAGGCTCGGCGACGGCGCGCGGTGGCTGCTGACCACCATGTAGAAGTGCCGGCGCAGGACCGGCAGCGGCGTGGCCAGCTCCACCAGCTTGCCCGATTCGATCAGGTCTTCCACCACCGCGCGCGACAGGCAGCTGATGCCCAGCCCTTCGGCAGTGGCGCGCTTGATCGCCTCAGAATTGCCGAACTCGAACGAGGAAGGCAGGTGGTGCAGGTAGGGAATCAGCGCATGCTCGACCGCCTCGCGCGTGCCGGAGCCGGCCTCGCGCAGCAGCCAGTCGGCTTCGCGCAGCATCTTCAGCGTGATCTTGCGCCCGCCTTCGACAATCGGATGGCCCGGTGCGGCCACCACGATCAGTTCGTCGGTCATCCACGGCTCGACCTCGACATCGCTGGCGTGGCACGGGCCTTCGATCAGCGCCGCGTCGACTTCAAAATTGACCACCGCGTCGACGATGTCGGCGGTATTGGCGACCAGCGCGCGCACGCGGGCGCCGGCGTGGCGCTTGCGGTAGGACGAGATCATCGCCGGCAGCATGTAGCTGCCGATGGTGGTGGAGGCGCCGATATGCAGCTCGCTGCCGGAGGCGGGATCGACGAACTGGCGCTCGATGGTCTGCGCCGCGTCCAGCATGTGGCGCGCCTGCGGCAGCAGCAGGCGGCCGCTGTCGTTCAACACCAGCCGCTTGCCGACCCGGTCGAACAGCTGCACGCCGAGCAGGTGTTCCAGCTCGTTCAACGAGGCGCTGGCGGCCGACTGCGACAGCGCCACCAGCTCGGCCGCGGCCGTGGTGGTGCCGGACTGCGCCACCGCCAGGAAAATCTGCAATTGCCTCAAGGTAATTTTCATCGCATCCCCGCCCGCGCCCGGGTTCCCATCGCCCGGGACGCCGCATCAATCAACCGGTTTAATTGGTTGATATTAGCAAAATAACGCGTTTTTCTTTTATATCCGCAGCACTTACAGTGCACTCCATCAAGACAAAGAACACCGCGTGGAGAGTGAAATGCGTACCGCAAGCCATCCTCAGACCCTGCATCCGGCGCTGGCCGGCCTGGCCCTCTCGGGCGCCGTCGCCTGGGCGGCGATGAGCCTGGGCGACATCCCCTGGCTGCAAAGCCACGGCTTCTCGGCCCTGACCGTGGCCATCGTGCTGGGCATCCTGCTGGGCAATACCCTGTATCCCCGGCTGGCGCCGAGCTGCGGCGAAGGCGTGAAGTTTTCCAAGCAGATGCTGCTGCGCGCCGGCATCATCCTGTACGGCTTTCGCCTGACCTTCCAGGACATCGCCCACGTCGGCGTGACCGGCGTGGTGATCGACGCGGCGATGCTGCTGTCGACCTTCGGCCTGGCATGGCTGGTGGGGGTGAAGTTGCTCAAGCTGGAACGCGACGCCGCGCTGCTGATCGGCGCCGGCAGCTCGATCTGCGGCGCGGCGGCGGTGATGGCGACCGAACCGGTGCTGCGCGCCCGCGCCGAACAGGTCACCGTGGCCATCTCGACGGTGGTGATCTTCGGCTCGCTGGCGATCTTCCTCTACCCCCTGCTCTATACGCTGCAAACCGAACCGGCCTGGGGCGTGCGCCTGCCCGACTTCGGCATCTACATCGGCTCGACCGTGCACGAAGTGGCCCAGGTGCTGGCCGCGGCACGCTCGATCGACCAGCACACGGCCGACGTCGCGGTGATCACCAAGATGGTCCGGGTGATGATGCTGGCGCCCTTCCTGCTGATGCTGTCGATGAAGGCCGGCCCGTCGGTCGCCGGCGAACGCGGCAAGCTGTCGGTGCCCTGGTTCGCCTTCGCCTTCATCGGCGTGGTGGTGCTGAACTCCTTCATGCCGCTGCCGGACGCGCTCAACAAGATCGTGCTGCAGGCCGACACCTTCATGCTGGCCATGGCGATGGCAGCGCTGGGCCTGACCACCCATCTCTCGGCAATCCGCAATGCCGGCATCAAGCCGCTGCTGCTGGGCGCCATCCTGTTCGGCTGGCTGGTAGTGGGCGGGGCGCTGGTCAACGGCGCGCTGGGCCGGCTGCTGGGCTGACAAGCGCTGATGCCGCGCCCCGGCGGCAATAAAAAAAGCGCGGCCTGTCATGGGCCGCGCTTTTTTCATGGAGCCAACCGACTCAGTGCAATTCGCCCCGCACCGTCAGCTCGCGGATGATGCGCACGGTGTCGATGTCGGCCTCCTGATAGGCCGAACGGCGGAATTCGTTGTAGAAGGCTTCTTCGCCGCCGACGGTGTCGGGCTGGCCGTCGTCGTACTCGAAGCGCACGAAGAGTATCCCCTCCTGCGGCTCCTCGATGGTCATGCTCATGCGTGAGGCCGGGATCTCGCCCTGGGCCGGCACCTCGTAGAGCACCTGGATCTGGGGCAGGTAGGTGACGCGGTCGTAGATCACCAGTTCGCCGTAGCGCAGCTCGCGGCGCACGCTGTCCAGGCTCTTGTCGGACAGGCGGGCGTCATCCAGATGCGGCATGAACAGCTTGGGCGCCTCGGCGCGCGTGACCAGGCCGCGCCACAACTGCTCGCGGGTCAGGGGGTCGATCAGCGGGTTCAGCGGATCGTTGATCTGGATGAGATGGTTGAATTTCATGGTTGTGCTCTTGCTGGTCTGCTTGGCTTGTCTGCGGCCATTGTCCCACATCGGGCGCGATCATCGGGACTGATACAATGGTCCGTTTTTTCCTCCCTCCCCGATACGCATGTCCGCCCCCTCCTTCGGTCTGAACAAGCCGCAAAGCGAAGCCGTCCATTACATGGCCGGCCCGTGCCTTGTGCTGGCCGGCGCCGGCTCGGGCAAGACCCGCGTGATCACGCAGAAGATCGCCCACCTGATCGAGAACTGCGGCTACGAATCGAGGAACATCGCGGCGCTGACCTTCACCAACAAGGCGGCGCTGGAAATGCAGGAGCGCATCGCCAAGCTGCTGAAGGATCCGAAGCAGGCCAAGCACCTCACAGTGTCGACCTTCCACTCGCTGGGGGTGAAGATACTGCGCCAGGAGTCCAAGCATCTGGGGTTGAAGGACCGCTTTTCAATCATGGACAGCGACGATTGTTTTTCCCTGGTGCAAGAACTGGCGGTCACCACCGACAAGGCCATCATCCGCGGCATCCAGAACTCCATCTCGCTGTGGAAGAACGGCCTGGTCGATCCCGAGGTCGCCTTGAAGAGCGCCCAGACCGAGGACGAGGCGCAGGCGGCGCGCATCTTCCGCAGCTACGTCGCCACGCTCAAGGCCTACCAGGCGGTGGACTTCGACGACCTGATCCGGTTGCCGGTGGAGCTCTTCCAGAGCAACGAGGAAGTGCGCGACCGCTGGCAGCGCAAGCTGCGCTACCTGCTGATCGACGAATACCAGGACACCAACACCTGCCAGTACGAACTGGTGAAGCTGCTGGTGACCGGCGTGGGCAAGAAACCCATGTTCACCGCCGTGGGCGACGACGACCAGGCCATCTACGCCTGGCGCGGCGCCACCATCGAGAACCTGAAGCTCCTGGGCGTGGACTTCCCCAACCTGCACCTGATCAAGCTGGAGCAGAACTACCGCTCCAGCACGCGCATCCTGCAGGCGGCCAACGCGGTCATCTCCAACAACCCCAAGCTGTTCGACAAGACCTTGTGGTCCGAGCACGGCCTGGGCGACCCGATCTCGGTGATGGCGATGGACGACGAGGAGTCCGAGGCCGACCAGATCGCCATCTCGCTCTCCGCCCACCGCTTCGAGCGGCGCGCCAAGTTCGCCGACTACGCCATCCTGTACCGCGGCAACCACCAGGCGCGCATCCTCGAGAAGGCGCTGCGCCGCGAACGCATCCCCTACGTGATGTCGGGCGGGCAGAGCTACTTCGACCGCGCCGAGATCAAGGACATCATCGCCTACCTGCGCCTGATCGCGAACCAGGACGACGACCCCGCCTTCATCCGCGCCGTCACCACGCCGCGCCGCGGCGTCGGCCAGGCCACGCTGGAAGTGCTGGGCACCCTGGCCGGGCAGTGGCAGTGCTCGCTGTTCGAGGCGGTCTACAAGGGCGGCCTGGAAGACAAGCTGACCGACCGCCAGCTGCTGCCGCTGCGCAAGTTCTGCGACTTCATCAACGCGCTGGAGTCGCGCGCCACCCGCCCTGGCCCGTCGGGCAGCGGCGAGAACGCGGGGAAGGTGCTGGACGACATGATGGAAGCCATCAACTACGAGTTCTACCTCTACGACAGCTTCGAGGAGCGCGCCGCGCAGGCGCGCTGGCAGAACGTGGTGGACTTCACCAACTGGCTGAAGGAACGCGCCTGCGGCGGTCGCGAGCGCGACGGTGAAGAAAAGAACCTGCTCGAGATCACCCAGATGGTGGCGCTGATGAGCATGCTCGAAGGCCGCGACGAAGAACAGGACGCGGTGCGCATGTCGACCTTGCATGCCTCCAAGGGCCTGGAGTTTCCGCATGTGTTCCTGGTGGGCGTGGAAGAAGGCATCCTGCCGCACAAGGGCGACCCGGACACGCCGCCGGAAGCCGCCGCCGCACGCGTGGAAGAGGAGCGCCGCCTGATGTACGTCGGCATTACCCGCGCGCAGCGCTCGCTGCACCTGTCGTGGTGCAAGCGCCGCAAGCGCGCCAAGGAAGTGATCGAATGCCAGATCTCGCGCTTCGTGAAGGAAATGCGGCTCGACGAAGGCACGGCGATCCCGCTGGAAGAAGAGAAGATCACGCCGCAGGCGCGCCTGGCCAACCTCAAGGCCTTGCTGGCCAAACCCAAGCCGACGCCGGATCCGGCCTGAGGCGGCGACGCAGGTCGCGCTGCGCCCGGAGCCGGGCACAAAGATTTCCGCTTTCGCAACTTTGCCCGCACTTTTATCCGGTAAAAGGTCGCAATCGCGGTGAAAACGTGGTTTTGCCGGAATTTATTTACGGATTTCGTCCGCGAGTGCCCGCCTGCGGGGCCGGTCGGTTTACAATCTCGCCTGCAAAAAAATCCCGTTGTTTCAGTGAAGAAACATTGCCGTGACCGTTCCGGCCCTATCGGCGGCGATTCATTCAATATTCAAACCTAGGAAATCCTGAAGATGATCAAGATGTTCTCCCGCTACGCCCGCGCGCTGGCGCTGACCGCCGGCTTCGTCGGCATGCTGGGCCTGGCCGCCTGCGGCAAGCAGGAAGAGAAAGCCGCCGAAGCGCCTGCCGCACCGCAAGCTGCTGCGCCCGCTCGCGTGTACCTGGTGGGCGTGGAATCGGCCTACGCGCCGTTCTCCTCGGAAAACGAACAGAAGACCGTGGTCGGCTTCGACATCGACGTGATGAAGGTGCTGGCCAAGAAGATCGGCATCGAAGTGAAGTTCGTGCCGACGCCGTTCGAGAGCATCTTCAATTCCCTGGCCCAGGGCGACCTGGACCTGCTGATCTCGGCCATCACCATCACCGACGAACGCAAGAAGTCGGTCAGCTTCTCCGATCCTTACTTCGTGGCCACCCAGGCCATCGCCGTGCCCGCCAATGACACCAAGGTCACCAAGATGGACGACCTGAAGACCCTGGCCGTGGGCACCCAGAGCGGCACCTCCGGCGACGAGCTGGTGCAGCAGGTGCTGGGCAAGAACAGCGCCAAGATCAAGCGCTTCGAGTCCACCCCGCTGGCCCTGAAGGAACTGGAAAGCGGCGGCGTCGATGCGGTCGTGGCCGACGAGCCGGTGGTGAAGAACTACATCGCCAACAACCCCAACAGCAAGCTGCGCACCGTCAACGACCCGACCTTCCCCAAGGAAGACTACGGCATCGCCGTGCGTCGCGACGATCCGGAACTGCTGGCCAAGGTCAACAAGGCCCTGGCCGAGATGAAGGCCGACGGCAGCTTCGCGGCCATCAGCGCGCAGTATTTCGGCAAGTAAGCCAGGCATGACCCGGCGACGGCGGCTGCGGGCCGCCGTCGCGTTTTTCTGAAGCGCAATTTCGTTCCAACCCACCAATCGAGTCCGACATGGATTTCCGCTGGAGCATCATCCAAGGCTATGCGCCGCTGTTCGCCAAGGGCATCCTGATGACGCTGCAGGTGTCGCTGATCAGCATCGTGATCGGCTGCCTGATCGGCCTCATGGTGGGCATGCTGCGCCTGTCGGACGTGCGCCACGGCGGCTGGAAATGGCCGCTGAAGGCCGGCCGCTGGATCGCCGGCTTCTACGTCGCCTTCTTCCGCGGCACGCCGCTGTTCGTGCAGATCATGCTGGTCCACTTCGCGGTGATGCCGGCGCTGGTGCACCAGGAGCACGGCCTGATCATTTCGGGCGAGCTGGCGCGCACGATCAAGCAGGACTACGGCGCCTTCCTGTCGGGCACGGTGGCGCTCTCGCTCAATGCCGGCGCCTATATCTCCGAGATCTTCCGCGCCGGCATCCAGTCGATCGAGCGCGGCCAGTCCTATGCCGCCGCCAGCCTGGGCATGAACTACGGCCTGACCATGCGCTACGTGGTGTTGCCGCAGGCTTTCCGCCGCATGCTGCCGCCGCTGGGCAACGAAGCCATCACGCTGTTGAAGGACTCCTCGCTGGTCTCGGCCATCGGCCTGGCCGAGCTGGCCTATGCCGCGCGCACCGTGGCCGGCACCTACGCCCGCTACTGGGAACCGTACATCACCATTTCCGCGATCTACTTCGCCATGACCATCTGCCTGGCGCTGGTGGTGGCCCGTCTCGAAAACAAATACAGCGCGCCGCATCGCCGCTGATAGTGCAACCCGGCGCGCCGACGTATCATGGCGCGCATGACCTCCATGCAGAACCTCCCCTCCCTTACGCCCGGCCTGCGCGTGGCCGTGATCGGCGCCGGCCCGGCCGGCCTGATGGCCGCTGAAGTGCTGGCGCAGCACGGCGCGGCCGTCGACGTCTACGACGCCATGCCCTCGGCCGGCCGCAAGTTCCTGCTGGCCGGGCGCGGCGGCATGAACATCACCCATTCCGAGCCGCAGCCGGACTTCCTGCCGCGCTACGGCAACCGGCGCGAACAGCTGGCGCCCTTCGTGCGCCGCTTCGACGCCGAGCGCCTGCGCGACTGGATCCACGCACTGGGCATCGACACCTTCATCGGCACCTCGGGCCGCGTGTTCCCGCGCGAGATGAAGGCCGCGCCGCTGCTGCGCGCCTGGCTGCACCGGCTGCGCGAATCCGGCGTGCGCTTCCACATGCGGCACCGCTGGCTGGGCTGGAACCAGGACGGCACGCTGCAACTGTCCTCGCCTGAAGGCGACGTCAGCGCGCCGGCCGACGCCGTGGTGCTGGCCCTGGGCGGCGCCAGCTGGCCGCGCCTGGGTTCGGACGGCGCCTGGACCCGCATCCTGCAGGACAAGCAGGTCGGCGTGGCGCCGCTGCGGCCGGCCAACTGCGGCTTCGACCTGGCCTGGAGCGAACATTTCCGCGAGCGCTTTGCCGGCGAACCGGTCAAGCCGGTGGTGGCCAGCGTGGCCCTGCCAAGCGGCGGCATGCACAACCGCCGCGGCGAGTTCGTCGTCACCGCCGACGGTATCGAAGGCAGCCTGGTGTACGCCCTGTCGGCCGGCCTGCGCGAGGCGATCGCCGCCGACGGCAGCGCGCGCCTGTACCTCGACCTGCTGCCCGACTGGACGCTGGAGAAAGTGCAAAGCGAACTGACCCATCCGCGCGGCGCGCGTTCCATGTCCAGCCACCTGCAAAGCCGGCTGCACCTCAAAGGCGTGAAGGCCGGCCTGCTGCGCGAGATCGTCAGCAAGGAGGATTTCGCCGATGCCGGCAAACTGGCGCGCGCCATCAAGGCGCTGCCGCTGACGCTGTTGCGGGCCCGCCCGATCGCCGAAGCCATCAGCAGCGCCGGCGGCGTCAGCTTCGAGGCGCTGGACGATGCGCTGATGCTGCGCGCGCTGCCCGGCGTGTTCTGCGCCGGCGAGATGCTGGACTGGGAGGCGCCCACCGGCGGCTATCTGCTGACCGCGTGCTTCGCCACCGGGCGCGCCGCGGGTGCGGGTGTATTACACTGGCTGTCCGCCGGCAACCGGCAAGGCAAGCAGCAAGAGGAGCAGCACAAGTGAGCAGCGAAGACCGCATCATCGACATCGAAATGAAGCTGGCGCACCAGGAACACCTGGTCGACGAGCTCAACCAGACCGTATATCGCCAGCAAAAGAAGATCGACGAGCTGGAAATGCTGCTGGGCGCGCTGGCCAAGCGTTTCAAGGAACTGGCCGACACCAGCCAGGACCGCGCCGCCGCCAACGAGAAGCCGCCCCACTACTGATCCGCGGGCGGCGTCCTGCCGCCCGCTGCATTCCCATCATGCAATCCGATCGCCGCCGCATCGCCCACATCGACATGGATGCCTTCTATGCCTCGGTGGAGCTGCTGCGCTACCCCGAGCTGCGCGGGCAGCCGGTGGTCATCGGCGGCGGCTCGGCGACCAGGCCGGTCGAGCTGCCCGACGGCACGCGCCAGTACTTCCGCATGCGCGACTACGCCGGGCGCGGCGTGGTCACCACCTCTACCTACGAGGCGCGCGCGCTGGGCGTGTTTTCCGCCATGGGCATCATGAAGGCGGCGCAGCTGGCGCCGGACGCCATCCTGCTGCCGACCGACTTCGAGGCCTACCGCAAGTATTCGCGCATGTTCAAGGAGGCGGTGGCCGGCATCGCGCCGCAGATCGAAGACCGCGGCATCGACGAAATCTACGTCGACCTCTCGGCCTGGCACGACGACGTCGAGGACGTCGCCCGCCGCATCAAGGAGGCCGTGCATGCGGCGACGTCGCTGACCTGCTCCATCGGCGTGGCGCCCAACAAGATGCTGGCCAAGATCTCGTCCGAACTGGACAAGCCCAACGGCCTCACCATCCTCACCCGTGACGACATCGAGCGCCGCATCTGGCCGCTGGCCGTGCGCAAGATCAACGGCATCGGCCCCAAGGCGGCGGAGAAGCTTGCCGCGCTGGGCATCGAGACCGTCGCCGACCTGGCGCAGGCGCAGCCCGAGCTGCTGCGCGCGCATTTCGGGCGCAGCTATTCGGAGTGGCTGGGGCGCGTGGCCCAGGGCATCGACGAGCGACCGGTGCAGACTTACTCCGAACCCAAGTCGATCAGCCGCGAGACCACCTTCGAGCGCGACCTGCACGCGCGCGCCGACCGCGCCCGGCTGTCGGAAATCTTCACTGCGCTGTGCGTGCGCCTGGCCGACGACCTCAAGCGCAAGGGCTATGTCGGCCGCACCATCGGCATCAAGCTGAAGTACGCGGACTTTCGCGGCGTCACGCGCGACGTCACGCTGCCGGAGCCGACCGGCGACGCCGCCGTGATCCGGCAGGCCGCCGGCGAGTGCCTCAAGCGCGTGCCGCTGGACAAGAAACTGCGCCTGCTGGGCGTACGCGTGGGCACCCTCACCCACAAGGACGAGCTGGCCACAGCCCCCGTCGCGGCCCAGGCCGAACTTCCGTTTTCCTGATCCGGCGGGGTCGTCAGCGGCGCCGGGTTTTAATCATGCAACGTGGACAATCCGACATCGCTTTGGCCGGGACCGGGGGTGTAAAATGGCTGCTTTTGCCCGGATCCATATGTGGTTTAAGAATCTCCAGATTTATCGCCTGCCCGCGCCGTGGGCGGTCAACGCCGACGAGCTCGAAAGCCAGCTCGCGCCCCAGGCCTTCACCGCCTGCTCCAGCATCGAAATGCAGAGCCAGGGCTGGGTCTCGCCCCGCAACAACGGCAGGCTGGTGCACGAAGTGAACCGCCAGCTGCTGCTGCAACTGTCCACCGAAAAGAAGCTGCTGCCCTCGACCGTGGTCAACCAGGTCACCAAGGCGCGCGCCGCCGAGCTGGAAGAGCAGCAAGGCTTCCCGCCGGGCCGCAAGCAGACCAAGGAACTGAAGGAACAGGTCACCGACGAACTGCTGCCGCGCGCCTTCTCGGTGCTGCGCAGCACCTTCGTGTGGATCGATCCGGTCAACGGCTGGCTGCTGGTCGATGCCGGCAGCCCGTCCAAGGCCGAGGAAGTGCTCAAGCTGCTGTTCAAGGCGATTCCCAAGTTCCCGCTGGAGACGCTGCGCACCGTCATGTCGCCGGGTGCGGCCATGACCGACTGGCTGGCCAGCGACGAAGCCCCCTATGGTTTCACCGTGGACCAGGACACCGAGCTGCGCTCCACCGCCGAGAGCAAGGCCACCGTGCGCTATGTGCGCCACACGCTGGAGGCGGAAGACGTACGCCGCCACATCGAGTCCGGCAAGCAGTGCACGCGCCTGGCGCTGACGTGGGCCGACAAGGTCTCCTTCGTGCTGACCGAGAACCTGTCGGTGAAGCGCATCGCCCCGCTGGACGTGTTGAAGGAAGACGTCGACATCAGCGGCAAGGATGAGAACGAGCGCCTGGACGGCGACTTCCTGCTGATGACCGGCGAACTGGCCAAGCTGCTGGCTTCGCTGGTGGAAGCACTGGGCGGACAGCTGAAGGAAAACGACGGCGCCATGGCCAAGGCCGCCTGAGCCGTCTTTCGCACCACAGCGGCGCGGCCTCCGGGTCGCGCCGCGCATCACCCGGCCGGGCGCGGCGACTTTGCGCTGCGGCCTGCCCTCCCCTTTCCCCTATTTACCCGTCTGCGGACTACAGCCCGGGCTTGGCCGCGCGATCCTTGTTGCGCTTGTCCGCCACGTAGCTGTGGCCATTGCCGGCCTTGACGATCTCGAACAGGCCGGTGGCGGCGAACAGCGCCGGGAAATTCTTCACGCCGTAATTGCGCGGATCGATCGGCGCCTGCCGCTTGGCGGCGCTGCCGGCGGCCGACATCGAGGCCCATCCGTCTTCCTGGGCTGCGGCCTCGACTGCGCCGCGCAGCAGCGTGACCAGGGTGGCGTCCTGCGCCAGCGACTTGCCCGCGGGCTTGCCGCCGTTCTTCTCGGCGCTGCGCTCCACGGTCTTTTCCACATTCTTGTCCGCGCCCTTCTCGGCCGCCTTGGCGCGGGTCGCGCGCGACCGGGTCTTGGGCGCGGCGGGCTCGGCGGCGAGCGGCGCGTGGCCGGCGTCGCTCAGGCTGTCGAGGTAGAGGAAGGTAGTGCAGGCATTGACGAACGGCGCCGGCGTCTTGCGCTCGCCGAAGCCGTAGACGTCGTGGCCGTTGGCCTTGAGCTGCATGACCAGCGGCGTGAAGTCGGCATCGCTCGAAGCCAGGCAGAAAGCGTCCGGCTTTTGCGTGTAGAGCAGCTCCATGGCGTCGATCACCAGCGCGATGTCGGTGGCGTTCTTGCCGCTGGAATAGCTGAACTGCTGGATCGGGCGCACGGCGAACTCATGCAGCTTGTCCTTCCAGCCCTTCAGGCTGTTGCTGCCCCAGTCGCCATAGGCGCGGCGGATATTGGCCGTGCCGTACTTGGACAGCTCCGCCAGCATTGCCGCGATCTTGGTGTGCGAAACATTGTCGGCGTCGATCAGCAGGGCGATCCTGCGATCCGAGCCTGCGCGTGTGCTGCTGTCATTGTCCATTGATACGCCTCATTCATGATGGTCGGACATCGCCGCCGCTGCGGCGATGTGCAATCGCGTATCGTACGGCAAGGCGCGCGCCGCTGCCACCGCAGCCGGCTCCGGTTCGCGCCTTCCGCTTGCAGCGCAGCGCTCTTGGCCGCGCGCCGGCGGCCTCTTGCTGCCTCAGGCGTCGTTCTCTTGCTCTCTGTTGCTCTCCCTTGCGCGCTTATGCGGCGCCCTTTTCATCGGGCAGGATGCGGCGGTAGCTGTTCTTGCGCCGCGGCCACAGCACCTTCTTCTCGCGGAAGATCGCGGTCTTTTCCTGTTCGGATATCGCCGCCTCTTCGGCGGAGGACTCCGCACAGGGCAGGTCGCCGCGCGCGTTCAGATGGGTCGCGATCGCGAGTTCGATTTCCGCGTCGGTGAAATGCTTGCCTGATTTGAATGACATCTTTTTCTCCGGGGAGTGATGCTCCATCCGTGTCGACGCATCGCGGCAGGCGCGCGCCATGTTCGCCGCGCGCGAGTACGCGCGGCCACGCGAGGCTGCTGCGGACATCTGGAAAACCGACAGGGAACCGCTCAAGGGCGACGCCGGAAATCGGGGAAGGAGCCGTGGTCGGGTAAGGCTGCGCGAATCGATGGAATGAATGGGAAGCGTCGATTCGCCGGAGGGACACATGCTTGTTGCCGCTGCAACAGTACTCCGATTCGCGCCGCGAAAGAGGCGACATGCGAAGAACATGCGCTTATATTTTCCTATGCAAGCGGCGCCGCCGATAGCGATTCGATGCAAAGTTGCGCTCGCGCAATGCAATCGGACTCCCGCCCGCATTTATTTGACGGCGAATGCGGCAATCCCGCCGGCGGGGTATACCATGGGCGCCATTCAGGTTCATTCCTTCAGGAGGCGTCATGAATTCCGCACAGTATTTCGATGTTCCCAGCTTGAATCGTCAATTGGCCCAGGAGTTCGGGCATCGCCAGGCGCACCACGGCCTCAATACCCGCGTCCCCAGCCACGCCGAAGTGCAGACCCTGGGCTCGGATGAGATCTCGGCCGTGCTCGATCGCTGGATTTCCCACAGCGCCACCGAGATCATTCCCAGCCGCGCCCAGATCATCAAGGTCAAGGAAGTGCTCAGCGCCCGTGCCGACGCCCAGGCCATGTCGGTGCCGATCGGCATCTGCGACAAGCGCATCGGGGACAACGATTTGCCTTGGTAAGCGCCGGGCGTCGCATCAGCAAAGACAAAGGCCGCGCAACGCGGCCTTTCTTGTTTGAAGCCGCGCTTGCGGCCAGGCAAGAATCCCGGAATCAGGCTGCCCTGGCGGCGCCCTTGCGCTTGCCGGCCACCACCAGCGCGTGTTCCAGCGGCAACATCGCGTGTTCCAGCGTCGCCGCCAGCCGCGCGGCCGACACGCCGTCGCGCGCGCCCAGCGCCAGGCCGTTCAGGAAACTGGTATAGAAGTCGCCCAGTGCGGTCACGTCCGCATCGGCCCGGATCTCGCCCTCGCGCTGGGCCTGCAGCAGGCGCGCGCGTATCTCGTTGCGGCGCTTGTGACGGCGCTGCGAAAGGGCGTCGCTGTGCTCGGCATTCTCGGGAGCGCAGTTGATCGCCGAGATCACCACCATGCATCCCTTCCCTGCCGGCAGGCCGGGCACGCCGTGCTTGCCGCTGTACATCCGCACGCTGGCGCGCAGCATCGCGCACAGGTCTTCGCGGATTCCGCGGCCGGCCTGCAGCTCGCGCAGCGGCTCGGCGCTGACGGTGCGCGAATAGACATCCACGGCTTCGCGAAACAGGGCGTTCTTGTCGCCGAAGGCCGCGTACAGGCTGGGCGCCTTCACGCCGATGGCCTCGGTCAGGTCGGCCATGGTTGTGCCTTCGTAACCCTTGCTCCAGAAAACCTGCATGGCCAGCTGCAGCGCCTGTTCGCGGTCGAAGCTGCGCGGGCGGCCGCGTGTTCGTATCATCGGTGTCCTTTGCGGGTTGCCCCTTTTGTTGCCCGGATTACCCTTAGGGGTAATGGATTTGTCAGGCAGTGTAGTTTATTTTAATCTGCATTACAAAAATAATGCCGCTTGCTCTTGAAGAAACCCCGCGGCATTCCTATTATCTAATCCTCGTTACATAAATGTGGCGAAAACGGCAAAGCGCAAGGCCGGACCAACTCCCGGAATTGCCGTACCGACAACCATAACCGTTCAATCCTCGCTCCACTCAGAGCACCAACGGCACCCATCGAAAGGATATGCCATGAGCCGCAAGACCCGAATAGAAAACTACCGCAACATCGGTATCAGCGCCCACATCGACGCAGGCAAGACCACGACCACCGAGCGCATTCTTTTTTATACCGGCGTCAACCACAAGATCGGCGAAGTGCATAACGGTGCGGCCACCATGGATTGGATGGAGCAGGAGCAGGAACGCGGCATCACCATCACCTCGGCCGCCACCACCGCCTTCTGGAAGGGCATGGCCGGCAATTATGCGGAGCATCGCATCAATATCATCGATACCCCGGGCCACGTCGACTTCACCATCGAAGTCGAGCGCTCGATGCGCGTGCTGGACGGCGCGGTGATGGTGTACGACTCGGTGGGCGGCGTGCAGCCGCAGTCCGAGACCGTCTGGCGCCAGGCCAACAAGTACAAGGTGCCGCGCATCGCCTTCGTCAACAAGATGGACCGCATCGGCGCGGACTTCTTCCGCGTGCAGCGCCAGATCGAAGAGCGCCTGAAGGGCAATGCGGTGCCGATCCAGATTCCGGTGGGTGCCGAAGACCACTTCTCGGGCGTGATCGACCTGGTCAAGATGAAAGCCATCATCTGGGACGAGGCCAGCCAGGGCGTGCTGTTCAAGTACGAAGACATTCCGGCCGAGCTGGAGGACAGCGCGCGCCAGTGGCGCGACAAGATGGTCGAACAGGCCGCCGAGGCGAATGAAGAGCTGCTGGAGAAATATCTCTCCGGCAATCCGCTCTCCGAGGACGACATCAAGCGCGGCCTGCGCCTGCGCACGGTGGCCGGCGAAATCGTGCCGATGCTGGCCGGCAGCGCGTTCAAGAACAAGGGCGTGCAGGCCATGCTGGACGCGGTGATCGACTACCTGCCCTCGCCCGTCGACGTGCCGGCCATCGCCGGCCATGCCGAGGACGATTCGGAGATCGAACGCCATCCGTCGGATGAGGAGCCGTTCTCGGCGCTGGCCTTCAAGATCATGACCGATCCGTTCGTGGGTCAGTTGACCTTCTTCCGGGTGTATTCGGGCATCGTCAATTCCGGCGACACGGTCTACAACCCGCTCAAGGGCAAGAAGGAACGCTTGGGCCGCATCCTGCAGATGCACGCCAACGAGCGCAAGGAGATCAAGGAAGTGTTCGCCGGCGACATCGCTGCCGCCGTGGGCCTGAAGGACGTGACCACCGGCGACACGCTGTCGGATCCGGAGCACCCGATCATCCTGGAACGCATGATCTTCCCGGAGCCGGTGATCTCGCAGGCGGTCGAGCCCAAGACCAAGGCCGACCAGGAGAAGATGGGTATCGCCCTGAACCGCCTGGCGCAGGAGGATCCGTCCTTCCGCGTGCATACCGACGAGGAATCGGGCCAGACCATCATGTCCGGCATGGGCGAGCTGCACCTGGAAATCCTGGTGGACCGCATGAAGCGCGAGTTCAACGTCGAAGCCACCGTCGGCAAGCCGCAGGTGGCCTACCGCGAAGCGATCCGCAAGGGCGTGGAAGACGTCGAGGGCAAGTTCGTCAAGCAGTCCGGCGGACGCGGCCAGTACGGCCACGTGGTGATCAAGCTGGAGCCGCAGCCGGCCGGCAAGGGCTATGAGTTCGTCGATGCCATCAAGGGTGGCGTGGTGCCGCGCGAATTCATCCCGGCGGTCGACAAGGGCATCCAGGAATCGCTGAAGGCCGGCGTGCTGGCGGGTTACCCGGTGGTGGACGTGAAGGCGACGCTGACCTTCGGCTCCTACCACGACGTCGACTCCAACGAGAACGCCTTCCGCATGGCCGGCTCGATGGCCTTCAAGGAAGCGATGAAGCGCGCCGGCCCCATGCTGCTGGAGCCGATGATGCAAGTCGAGGTGGAAACGCCGGAAGACTTCATGGGCAACGTGATGGGCGACCTGTCGTCGCGCCGCGGCATGGTACAGGGCATGGAAGACATGGTCGGCGGCGGCAAGCTGGTGCGCGCCGAGGTGCCGCTGTCGGAGATGTTCGGCTACTCGACCACGCTGCGTTCGCTGTCGCAGGGCCGCGCGACCTACTCGATGGAGTTCAAGCACTACGCCGAGGCGCCGCGCCAGGTGGTGGAGCAGTTGAGCGGCGGCAAGGCCAAGGGCTGAGCTTCATCCACGGTCTTTCGCCGATGAAAAAGCCGATGCGTCGCAGGACGCATCGGCTTTTTTCTTGCCCGGCCGGCCCTCAGGTGAACATGTCGGGCTGGGTCGCCACCAGGTGCTCGTAGATGGGCTGGAAGTGCAGCCAGCCGATGTAGTCGCTGCCGACATGCTCGCGGCTGTAGCGCGCCTTGTCCGGCGGCACCAGCCGGGGCGTCTGGCCGGATGCGGCGATCAGCAGCTGCTGCTTGCAGCAGCGCTCCAGCGCGATGAACCAGAACGCCGCCGACTCGATCCCGTGGCGGCTGGCGGTCAGCAGCCCGTGGTTCTGGTGGATCGCCGCCTTCACCCCGGCGAACGCGTTGGCTACCCGATGGCCGCCCTTCACTTCCACCGCGACCTTGCCGGCCTCGTCGCCGATGACCACATGGTCTTCATAGAACGCCGCCGCATCCTGGCTGATGGGCAAGAGCGGCTGGCCCAGCGCGGCGAAGGCGGTGCCGTATTCGGTGTGGGCATGGCACATCGAGACGATATCGGGATGCGCCTCGTGCACCGCCGCGTGCAGCACGAAACCGGCGCGGTTGACCGCGTAGTCGCCCTCCACCACGCGCCCCTCATGATCGACCAGGATCAGGTTCGACAAGCGCACCTGGGCGAAATGCACGCACATCGGATTGGTCCAGTACAAATGCGGGCGCTCCGGATCGCGCACCGTCAGGTGCCCGGCAAAACCGTAGTCGAAGCCCTGCTGGGCAAAGGCGCGGCAGGCCGCGACCAGGCGCTTCTTCAGGTGCAGGCGCTGCTCCTCCGGGTTCTTGAAATCGGGCATCTCGGGAAAGCGCAGTCCCAGCTGCTCGGGCTGGTAGACGGAAGTGCGTTTGACGCTGTCCAGCATGGGGTCTCCTCAGGTGTTCTGGTTGGAACGCCCATGGTGGCAGCGCAGGCGCGCGTTGACAAAAGACCTGTTTTCACCGATTGTTGAATCAGGCTCAACCATCTTTCATGAACCCGATTTCTCGATTGCCCGAGTGCCGATGCGCAAACTGCCTTCCTTCTTTTCCCTGCGCGCCTTCGAGGCCGCTGCCCGCCTGGGCAGTTTCACGCGCGCGGCCGAAGAGTTGCACCTGACCACCTCGGCCATCAGCCACCAGGTGCGCGCGCTGGAAGAATGGTGCGGCAAGGATCTGTTCATCCGCCAGACGCGGCGCGTGAGCCTGACCATGGAAGGCCAGCTGCTGCAGGATAAATTGTCCACCGCCTTCGACGCCATCGAAGACGCCTGCGCGGCGCTGCGCCCGGGTGACGCGCGCAGCGTGCTGGCGGTGCATTGCGCGCCCAGCTTCGCCGGCAAATGGCTCAGCCCGCGCCTGGGCCGCTTCATGCAGGCGCATCCCGACATCACGCTGCAGATGTCGACCAGCGCCGAACCGGTGGACCTGCAGCGCGATAGCGCGGTCGGCATCGACATCACCTATGGCATGCCGCCGCAACGCGACGGCGTGGTCGTGGAAGCGCTGGGCATCGAGGCGACGGTGCCGCTGTGCTCGCCCGAACTGCTGCGCCGGCATGCGGTGCGCGAGCCCAAGGACCTGCTGGGACTGACGCTGATCGAATCCAAGCTCAATCCGGTGCGCTGGAAGGACTGGTTCGACCTGCACGGAATCCGCCTGCCCGCCCGCGCCCATTCCTCATTTGACCGCGGCTCGCTGGCGGTGGCCGCGGCAGTGGACGGCCTGGGCGTGGCGCTGGAGACGGCGCGCTTCGCGGAAGCGGAACTGGCGCGCGGGGCGCTGGTGGTGGTCGGCGGCGAGGCGTTCAGGACGATAGAGCGGGAGATGCATTTTCTCTGCTACCGGAAGGGCGATGCGGGGATGCGCGGGGTGAAGGCGTTCAGGGAATGGATCAGTGCCGTCACTGAGGCCTGAGGCGGGTCGTTGCAGAAAAAGGGCGCGGCGGTGTCGACGCCATGCAGAGCGAGGATCACTCGCAGGCGATTCTTTTCCAGCGCAAGCGAATCTCCCCGTTGAATATTTTTTACCGCGCAAAAAGAAAAACGCCCGCTCAACTTTCGTTGAACGGGCGTTTTATTTGGCGGAGCGGACGGGGCTCTCCTACACCAGCGCAGGCCGCGGAATCGCTTGCAAGCGATTCCCTTCTCGCCCCGCCGGGAGCCGCGCAGGCGGCTCCCTCCACTCCGCATTTTTGCTTCGCAAAAAGAAAAACGCCCGCTCAACTTTCGTTGAACGGGCGTTTTATTTGGCGGAGCGGACGGGGCTCGAACCCGCGACCCCCGGCGTGACAGGCCGGTATTCTAACCAACTGAACTACCACTCCTAAATCGTCTTCAGCGGAACTGCTCTTGCTGAAAGACCGCTATTCTATAAGAGCCTTTTTTAAAAAGCCAGTACTTTGTAGCGGTTTTGCGAAAATATTTACGGCTTGCTGTCGTCGCCGCGATCAGGCCTTGAACTTGCCTTCGAACGCCAGCTTGGACAGCGGCTCGCGCGGGCTCGGCAGCTCGCGCGCCTGCAGGCCTTCCGGCAGGATGGACTTGTCGCCCAGCTTGCCGATGGCGACCATGGCCTCTACCGAGAACTCGGCCGGCACGTTCAGTTCGGTGCGCGCCTTTTCACGGTCGAAGCCGGCCATGCCGTGCGCGTGCCAGCCGGAGATGCTGGCTTGCAGCGCCATGTAGCCCCAGGCCGAACCGGTGTCGAAGGAATGCGTCGGCGCCGGCACGGCTTCGGTGGCGCCGGGCGGGACCATCACGGTACGCGAGAGCACCACCACCAGCACGGAAGCCTTCTCGGCCCAGCTGCGGTTGAATTCGTTCAACAGGCCCAGCAGGCTTTGCCACGCCGGCGTGCCGCGGCGCGCGTAGACGAAGCGCCAGGGTTGCGCATTGTAGGCCGACGGCGCCCAGCGTGCGGCTTCCAGGAAGGTCAGCACGGTTTCTTCCGAAATGTCTGCGCCGGTGTAGGCGCGCGGCGACCAGCGGTTGATGAAGTGCGGATCGATGGGATAGTCGGCTGCGCGCGGATTGGAAGACATGCTTGCTCCTGTGGATGAGGTCGAGAGAAAGCGGCATCTTAGCAGCGCGACATTTTTCTTGCAGACGGCGGCGCGTCTTGCCCTGCGAAGAACGCGGACATCCGGCGACACTGCGCCTGCGCGAACACCGCGGACGTAAAAAAGCCCGCGCACCTTGCGGCGGCGGGCTAAATCCAATTCTCAGGGGTGATGAATTGGAGGGGGAGGACCTTCAGAATAACCACGCCCTCTTCCCGCCTCCATCGTTTTTACACGCTGTAACATCCCCCGCGAGGTTTTATCAACTGGTCAAGCCTTTAAGGCGAGATGCTAACTTTTTGTTACGTCCTTCAGCCTCATGTCAGCGATGCGGACATTTCACTTGCCAATACAGAAGCGCGAGAAGATCACCCCCAGCAGGTCGTCCGGCGTGAACCTGCCGGTGATGCTGGACAGACGCTCCTGCGCCAGGCGCAGTTCCTCGGCGAACAGGTCCAGCGCATGCTCGCCGGCCTCGTTGTCGAGGGCGGCGTGGGCGGCGGCGTGCTCCAGGTGTTCGCCGGCCGACTTCAGCGCCAGCAGGTGACGCTCGCGCGCGAGATAGCGCGACTCCACCGTCTGCTGCCAGCCGGCGATGCGCAGCAGTTCGCCGCGCAGCAGGTCGATGCCCTGGTCTTCGGCGGCCGAGACGTAGATGTGGGTGGCGTCCGGCATCTGGTCTACCGCCGGCTTGTGGCCGGAACGGTCGATCTTGTTCCAGATGCGGATGATGGGCACGCCTTCGGGGAAGCGCGCGGTGATCTTCTCGTCTTCCAACGTCGGGCCACGGTCGGCGTCGAGCATGTGCAGGATGACGTCGGCCTTGGCCACTTCGGCCCAGGTGCGTTCGATGCCGATGCGCTCGACTTCGTCGGGACCGCTGCCGTCCTCGCCCGCCTCGCGGATGCCGGCGGTGTCGATGATGTTCAGCGGCATGCCTTCGATCTGGATGGTCTGCGTGACCTTGTCGCGCGTGGTGCCGGCAATCGGCGTGACGATGGCCACGTCCGACCCGGCCAGCACGTTCAGCAGCGAGGACTTGCCGACGTTGGGCTTGCCGGCCAGCACCGCGTTCAGGCCGTCGCGCAGCAGCGCGCCCTGGGCGGCATGCTTGAAGACGTCTTCCAGCGTGGCGCGGATTTTGGAGAGCTGGCCGCGGGCGTCGGACTGCTTGAGGAAATCGATCTCCTCTTCGGGAAAGTCCAGCGTGGCCTCGACCAGCATGCGCAGGCTGGTGACCTGCTCGACCAGTTCATGGATCACCTTGGAGAAGGCGCCCGAGAGCGACTCGGAGGCCGACTTGGCGGCCGCCTCGGTGGTCGCCTCGATCAGGTCGGCGACGGCCTCGGCCTGGGCCAGGTCGATCTTGTCGTTCAGGAAGGCGCGCTGGGTGAATTCGCCCGGCTCGGCCAGGCGCAGGCCGATCTCGGCGCCGGCTTCGACGCAGCGCGCCAGCAGCATCTGCATCACCACCGGGCCGCCGTGGCCCTGCAGCTCCAGCACGTCTTCGCCGGTGTAGGAATGCGGCGCGGGGAAATGGATCGCCAGCCCCTGGTCGATGGCGCTGCCGTCGGCGCGGCGGAACGGCAGGTAGGTGGCGTGGCGCGGCTGCAGGCTGTCGCGGCCGCACAGGGCCGCAATCACCGGCGCCAGGTTCTTGCCGGAAATGCGGACGACGCCGATGCCGCCGCGTCCGGGCGCGGTGGCGATGGCGGCAATGGGGGAAGAGTCGAAAGTCATCGTGCTTCTGTCTTGTTGTGGTCTCAGGTCTTGCCGGCCCGGCGCATGCGCCCTCCCCGGCAAGACTCAATGTTAAGGCCTGTGAAGAATTTGCAGCCGAAAAAAAACCCGTGATTTCCACGGGTTCTCTTCGTTGCCGGCCCCGGGGCGCGGAGCCGGCGCAACATGTGGAGCGTATTACTTGGTCTTGCCGCTCTCGATGTTCTTGGTGATCACCCATTGCTGCGCGATCGACAGGATGTTGTTGGTCACCCAGTACAGCACCAGGCCGGACGGGAAGAAGAAGAACATGAACGAGAACACCAGCGGCATGAACATCATGACCTTGGCCTGGACCGGATCCGGCGGGGTCGGGTTCAGCTTGGTCTGCAGGAACATCGATGCCGCCATGATGATCGGCAGCAGGCCGATCGGCATGTTGAAGTACGGGATGGTGCCAAACAGCGTATCCGGTGCGGTCAGGTCATGGATCCAGCCCAGCCACGGCGCGCCGCGCATTTCCACCGACGCCAGCAGCGCCGAGTACAGGGCGATGAACACCGGGATCTGGATCGCGATGGGCAGGCAGCCGCCCAGCGGATTGATCTTCTCGGTCTTGTACATCGCCATCATTTCGCGGTTCATGGCCTGCGGATCGCCCTTGTGGCGTTCGCGGATGGCCTGCATGCGCGGTGCGACCGCCTTCATCTTGGCCATGCTGCGATACGACGCGGCCGACAGCGGGAAGAAGACCAGCTTGATCAGCACGGTCAGCAGGATGATGGTCCAGCCCCAGTTGCCGACGACGGCATGGATGTGGGTCATCAGCCAGAAGATCGGCTTGGCGATGATGGCAAGGTGGCCGTAGTCACGCACCAGGTCCAGGCCGGGGGCGATGGCTTCCAGGGTCTTGTTGACGGTCGGGCCGGAATACAGCTGCGCGTCCGAGGTCAGGCTGGCATTGGGCGCGATGGTGCCCAGCGGCAGCTTGACGCCGACGCGGTAGAGGTTGGGCGAGACCTGTTCAGCATAGATGTCGCGCTGGGCCTGCTGCGGCGGGATGATGGCCGACACGAAATAGTGCTGCACCATCGCGATCCAGCCGTTGTCGGCCTTCTTCACGTGCTCTTGCTTGCCGGTGGCGATCTTCTCGAAGTCCAGCTTCTCGAACTTCTCGGCCTCGGTGTAGACCGCCGGGCCGGTGAAGGTGCTGTAGAAGTGCGACTCGCCGCCCGGCTTGTTGCCGTCGCGCACCAGCTGCAGGTACAGGGTCGGATTGATCGCCGCGGCCGTGGTGTTGGTCACGGTATGCTTGACGTCGATCAGGTAGCTGCCGCGCTTGAAGGTGAAGGTCTTGGTCAGCTTCACGCCATCCTGTTCGGCATTGAACACCAGCTGCACGGTGTCGCCATTGCTCAGCGTGCGCGGACCGGATTCGGCGGCAAACAGGGTCTTGTGGTTGGGGAAGGCGCCACCGATCAGGCCGCTTTCGGCCAGGTAGGTGTGGCCGGCAGCGGAGTCGAACAGCACCAGGTTCTTGGTCGGATCCACCACGTCGCGCTGGTTCAGCAGCTCCAGGCGCTTGAGTTCGCCGCCGACGGTGTCGAAGTCGGCCTTGACCACGTCGGTGGTGATGGTGATGGTTTCACCCTTGGCTGCGGCGGCGCCGGCAGCCGGCACAGCGGCGGCGGACGCCGGGGCGGCCGTGCCGGCCTGCGGCACCGGCGAGCCGGTCGGGCTGGCGGCGGGGGCTGCCGGGTTGGCGGCGGCCTGCTCCTGAGTCTGGTTGGCCGACGGGAAGAACATCGACTGGTGTCCGTTATGGCGCATCCAGCTGTCCCACAGCAGCAGCAGGGAGAAGGAGAATACAACCCACAGGACGGTACGTTTGATATCCATATGCGTATTGATTGGTTCAGGAGTGGCTGCAACCGTCAGCGGCCACAGTGGGAGAAACTCGCGCAGCAGAACGCTGCGGCGGAGAATTCGGGGAAACGGCGGATGCCTCGGATTGCGCCGATGCCTCCGGAGAACCGGGCACCGGATCGAGACCGCCGGGATGCCAGGGGTGACACTTGCACAAACGCTTGCCTGCCAGGAGACTGCCCTTGAACGCGCCATGGATCCGCACGGCTTCGGCGGCATAGTCGGAACAGCTGGGATAGAAACGACAATTCTGCCCGAGGAACGGGCTTACTCCCAGCTTGTAGGCGCGTAACAGCAGGAGCAAAGGCGTTTTCATCACTTCCTATTTCCTGGCAAACGCTGGCGCGTTCGTCAAAAAGGCGAACAGTTGCGCCAGTTCGGCCCGCAATGCCGCCTTCAGGGCGGAATTGGTGGCTGGGTCGCGCTTGGCGTTGACCGGGCGCGACAGGCGCACGATGCAGTCGACGTCGGGCAGCGAAGCCTGGCGAAACAGCTCGCGCGTGGCGCGCTTGATCGTATTGCGGGTCACCGCGCGCGGCGCGAACCGCTTGGCTGCAACCACCCCGAGGCGCGCCTGCGGCAGGCTGTTGCGACGCGCGTACAACACGAAATGCTCCGTGCGATGGACAGGGCGCAAACGAAAAACGGATGAAAATTCATCCGTTTTAACGATTCGCCGATCGCGGGGGAAGTCGCCTGATTGAAGCGGTGAACGAACGTCCGTCACGCGAAACGGCAGCGCAATGCCCCGGCTTAAACTGCAGCCAGACGCTTGCGGCCCTTGGCGCGGCGAGCGTTGATCACGGCACGGCCGCCACGGGTTGCCATACGGGCACGGAAACCATGGGTACGCTTGCGACGCACGACGGAGGGTTGGTAAGTACGTTTCATGTTGGACTCGCTTAGTTGGGCTGCTTATTCAGCAAACATCAAAATTAAATCGGAATTCTGGAACCGCTTTCAATGTGCCTCGGGTTCCCACCCTGCATCACCGATACCCCTGCTGCCAGTTATCCCGGGCAGCCCCTGCATCGCTGACACCATTTGTTGGCCCCGCTTTGTCTTCTTGTCTTTATACGTGTGTATTCCGACCGGTCAAAAGCTGAAACAGCACTGCGACGGCACCGTGCGCAATTCTTCAGATGGTGAACCCTGAATTAGACTGCATTTTCTACTTACCTGTCAATGACTTATGCGCTTTCCGGGCGAGCCGGCGACGCTTGCGACGCACTTTCGCGCAAGAACGTGGCGGATTTGCCAAGCGCGACCGTGGCGCGCGGCGACAAAGTTTCCCGGATGACATCGTCCGGGCTTGCCGTTGTGCGGCAGCTGCTGCAACACCGGCGCACAGAAAAGATTCCTCCAGGCAATCAACGACCCGGTGCACGACGATGCCGGCGTTCGCTGCCGGACGCTGCGGCGCCTGCCGATATGTTCTAAAGAATTTCCGCCGTCCCCGCCGTCCTCGCCTGCCCCGCACTGCGATCAAAACGCGGCGCGCGCATATGCACATGCGCAAATCGCGCGCACCCGGCTTCCTGGGTCCCGCGATGAGGCTGATCAGCAACACTCAGTGCGGCAGGAAGCTGCCGTTACAAAAAAATATCCGCGCGCCGCCATCGTCGCCTGCGCATGCATATGCAGCCGGCGCCACCTCATCGCTGACGACGCAAGAAGGCAAATCGCCGGCAGCGCGCGGCAAGATTTTCCCTATCTGGCACGATTCCAGCTATAACGGAAAGGCGGCCGGCGACGCGGGCCGCGCGGGGGATCAGGCGATGCGGCGCGGGGAGCACAGGAGAGCGCCGAGGAGCGCCGCAACAGGCCGCAGGAGGTTGCGGGCGGGAGTTGAAAACTCCATTGTCCGGTCGCTTGTCCATGTTCGCCATCAGGGTTTTCACCATGGCGTGATGCGCAAAAATAGCGCACTGTGAAGTCAACCGCGGCGTCAGGCCGCACATTGAAAGAGCATGGGGAAGACGCATCTTCACGCAATCCGGCAAACGACCGACGCGCTGCCTGGCGCAGGCGATCTGCCCATTCCTGCAAGAAGGGATGCAAAACGCTGGCTGTTTGCCGCTACGCGAAAATAAATCCGACCTATGCTGAAACAAAGAAGGTGCGATTCGATCAGTAGCAGGAAGAGAAAAGGAATAGAATAAAAACGAGTTTTATCGCATCGCGCTGTTGATGCTACGGCTTTCAAAGAACACTTCGGCAATGGCCTTTTTCCAGAGTCACCGACGCGTTCTTTGATAACCGCAGATGGCAAGTCCAAACAACTAAATTCTGTTTCGTATTTTCGTTGCGACGGAGGTGGTATGGATATCTACAGCAGCTTTGCAAGCCGGTTCGACAAGACCAGAGAAGAAGAATTTTCGCTTGAAGAGTATCTGAATCTTTGCAAGAACGATCCGGCGGTCTATGCATCTGCTGCCGAACGGATGCTGATGGCCATCGGTGAACCCGAGAAGGTGGACACCCGGGAAGACCCGCGCATGTCACGCATCTTTGCCAACAAGGTCATCAAGGTCTATCCGGCCTTCAAAGAGTTCTACGGCGCCGAGGAAGTCATCGAGCAGGTGGTCGCCTACTTCCGCCATGCCGCGCAAGGCCTGGAAGAAAAGAAGCAGATCCTGTATCTGCTGGGTCCGGTCGGCGGCGGCAAGTCTTCCATCGCGGAGCGCCTGAAGCAGCTGATGGAACAGGTGCCCTTCTATTCCATCAAGGGTTCGCCGGTCAACGAATCGCCGCTGGGGCTGTTCGACTACGACGAAGACGGCGGCATCCTGGAAGAACAGTACGGCATCCCGCGCCGCTATCTCAAACCCATCCTGAGCCCCTGGGCCGTCAAGCGCCTGCACGAGTACAACGGCGACATCCGCCAGTTCCGCGTGGTCAAGCGCTATCCGTCCATCCTGCGCCAGATCGCGATCTCCAAGACCGAACCGGGCGACGAGAACAACCAGGACATCTCCACCCTGGTGGGCAAGGTCGACATCCGCAAGCTGGAACAATATTCGCAGGACGACGCCGACGCCTACAGCTACTCGGGCGGCCTGTGCCTGTCCAACCAGGGCCTGCTGGAATTCGTCGAGATGTTCAAGGCGCCCATCAAGGTGCTGCACCCGCTGCTGACGGCCACCCAGGAAGGCAACTTCAAGGGCACCGAGGGCTTCGGCGCGATCCCCTTCGACGGCGTCATCCTGGCCCACTCCAACGAGTCGGAGTGGAAGGCCTTCCGCAACAACAAGAACAACGAGGCGCTGCTGGACCGTATCTTCATCGTGAAGGTGCCATACTGCCTGCGCGTGTCCGAAGAGATCAAGATCTACGAGAAACTGATCCGCAGCTCCTCGCTGTCCAAGGCCACCTGCGCGCCGGGCACGCTGAAGATGATGGCGCAGTTCTCGGTGCTGACGCGCCTGAAGGAACCGGAAAATTCCAGCCTGTTCTCCAAGATGCAGGTCTATGACGGCGAGAACCTGAAAGACACCGATCCCAAGGCCAAGTCCTACCAGGAGTACCGCGACTACGCCGGCGTGGACGAAGGCATGAACGGCATCTCGACGCGCTTCGCGTTCAAGATCCTGTCGCGCGTGTTCAACTTCGACACCACCGAAGTGGCGGCCAACCCGGTGCACCTGATGTATGTGCTGGAGCAGCAGATCGAGCGCGAGCAGTTCCCGCAGGAGACGGAGCAGAAATACCTGTCCTTCGTGAAGGACACGCTGGCCTCGCGCTACGCCGAGTTCATCGGCAAGGAAATCCAGACCGCCTATCTGGAGTCGTATTCGGAATATGGCCAGAACGTGTTCGACCGTTACGTCACCTACGCCGACTTCTGGATCCAGGACCAGGAATACCGCGACCACGACACCGGCGAGAGCTTCGACCGGGCCTCGCTGAACGCGGAGCTGGAAAAGATCGAGAAGCCGGCCGGCATCAGCAACCCCAAGGACTTCCGCAACGAGATCGTCAACTTCGTGCTGCGCGCGCGGGTCAACAACGGCGGCAAGAACCCGCTGTGGACCAGCTACGAGAAGCTGCGCGTGGTGATCGAGAAGAAGATGTTCTCCAACACCGAAGACCTGCTGCCGGTGATCTCCTTCAACGCCAAGGGATCGACGGAGGAAATGCAGAAGCACGAGGACTTCGTCAACCGCATGGTCAGCAAGGGCTACACGCCCAAGCAGGTGCGCCTGCTGTGCGAATGGTACCTGCGCGTGCGCAAGTCCTCCTAAGCGCCGCGCACGCGCGCCGGCGGCCCGATGCCGGCGCGCGTCGCAGCGAGCCTTCGGCGCGCCCCTCGCCTTGGTGCGACAGGCCGCCGACCACTAGCAGGAGAACCGAGTGCTGCATCAGATCATCGACCGCAGGCTAGCTGGCAAGAACAAGAGCATTGCCAACCGGGAGCGCTTCCTGCGGCGCTTCAAGGGGCATATTCAACGTTCGGTGGCGGACGCCGTGCGCGACCGCAGCATCACCGACCTCGACAAGTCCAAGAGCATCAGCATCCCGCGCAAGGATGTCTCCGAACCCTTCTTCCATCACGGCAAGGACGGCCGCCGCGAGGCGGTGCATCCGGGCAACGAGGATTACCTGCAGGGCGACCGTATCCCGCGCCAGGGCGGCGGCGGGGGCGAAGGCGGCAGCAGCGCCAGCAATGACGGCGAGGGCCAGGACGACTTCAGCTTCGAACTCACGCGCGAAGAATTCATGCATTACTTCTTCGAGGACCTGGAGCTGCCGCGGCTGGTGGAAACCAACCTGCTGACGGTGCCCAACTGGAAGAACATGCGCGCGGGCTATTCGGTGGACGGTTCGCCCACCAACATCGACATCGTGCGTTCGCTGCGCAGCTCGCTGGGACGCCGCATCGCGCTGGGCGCGCCGCTGCAGAACAAGCTCGACGAACTGGAACTGCAGCTGGCCGAACTGAACCGCGATCCCAACGAGCACCTGGCGGAGATCAAGCTGCTCGAGGAAGAGATTCACCACGTGCGCTCGCGCATCTGGCGCATTCCCTTCATCGATCCGTTCGACCTGCGCTACGTCAATCGCGTGCGCCAGCCGCAGCCGTCCTCGCGCGCCGTGATGTTCTGCGTGATGGACGTGTCGGGCTCGATGGACGAGCAGCGCAAGGACTTGTCCAAGCGCTTCTTCATCCTGCTCTACCTGTTCCTGACCCGCAACTACGAGCACATCGAGGTGGTCTTCATCCGCCACCACACGCGCGCCGACGAGGTCGACGAGAACACCTTCTTCCACTCCCAGGAAAGCGGCGGCACCGTGGTTTCCAGCGCGCTGGAACTGATGCACGACATCATCACCAAGCGCTACTCGCCCAGCGAGTGGAACATCTACGGCGCCCAGGCCTCCGACGGCGACAACTGGAACGACGACTCGCCCAAGTGCCGCGACATCCTGGAGAACAGCATCCTGCCGCTGACGCGCTACTTCGCCTACATCCAGGTGGCGGAGCCGGAACAGAACCTGTGGACCGAATACCTGCAGCTGATCGAATCGCACCCGCACTTCGCGATGAAGAAGGTGCAGTCGGCCGCCGAGATCTACCCGGTGTTCCGCGAACTCTTTGAAAAGCAGGTGCACGCATGAATACCCGCTTCAAGTACGATCCGCTGCCATGCCCGTCGGACTGGAGCTTCGACCTGATCGAGCGCTACAACGACGAGATCGCGCGGGTGGCCAAGGGTTACCAGCTGGATATCTATCCGATCCAGCTGGAGATCATCTCGGCCGAGCAGATGATGGACGCCTATGCCTCGCACGGCATGCCGGTGAACTACCGGCACTGGTCCTACGGCAAGCATTTCATGCTGACCGAGCGCGACTACAAGCGCGGCCAGATGGGCCTGGCCTATGAGATCGTGATCAACTCCGATCCCTGCATCGCCTACCTGATGGAAGAGAACACGATGACCATGCAGGCGCTGGTCATCGCTCACGCAGCCTACGGCCACAACTCCTTCTTCAAGGGCAACTACCTGTTCCAGCTGTGGACCGACGCCAGCGCCATCATCGATTACCTGGTGTACGCGCGCAACTACATCGCCGAGTGCGAGGAGCGCCACGGCTTCGAGCGCGTCGAGGAGCTGCTGGACTCCTGCCATGCGCTGATGAACTATGGCGTGGATCGCTACAAGCGCCCGCAACGCCTCTCGCTGTCCCAGGAGCAGGCGCGCCAGCGCGAGCGCGAGGCGTACGCGCAATCGCAGGTCAACGAACTGTGGCGCACGCTGCCGGCCAAGAAGGAGGCCGCGGCGACCCAGACCGAAGAACGCTATCCCGCCGAACCGCAGGAGAACCTGCTGTATTTCGCCGAGAAGAACGCGCCGCTGCTGGAGCCCTGGGAGCGCGAAGTGGTGCGCATCGTGCGCAAGGTCGGGCAGTATTTTTACCCGCAGCGCCAGACCCAGGTGATGAACGAAGGCTGGGCGACGTTCTGGCATTACACGCTGCTCAACACCCTGTATGACCAGGGCCGGCTGACCGACGGCTTCATGATGGAGTTCCTGCATTCGCACAGCAACGTGGTGTTCCAGCCGCCCATCACCAAGCCCTACTACAACGGCATCAACCCGTATGCGCTGGGCTTCTCGATGATGAGCGACATCCGCCGCATCTGCGAGAACCCCACCAGCGAAGACCGCGAGTGGTTCCCCGACATCGCCGGCAAGAACTGGCTGGAGACGCTGCACCATGTGATGCGCAACTTCAAGGACGAGAGCTTCATTGCCCAGTATCTGTCACCCAAGCTGATGCGCGACATGCGCATGTTCGCGGTGCTGGACGACGAGGCGCGCAGCGAGATGGAAGTCTCGGCCATCCACAACGAGCGCGGCTTCCAGTACGTGCGCCAGGCGCTCTCGCGGCAATACGACATCAACCACCGCGAGCCCAACATCCAGGTCTGGTCGGTCAACACGCGCGGCAACCGCAGCCTGACGCTGCGTCACTTCCGCAGCGACGGCCGTTCGCTGGGCGAGAGCACCAACGAAGTGCTGCGCCACATGGCGCGCCTGTGGCAGTTCGACGTCTACCTTGAGAGCGTGGACGACAACGGCTACATCGTGCAGCGCTACGAATGCGTGGCCGAGAACCGGTATATGCTGCGGCCATGACCGCGACGCTTTCCTTCACAACGGCGCGGCGGAGCTGAACATGCCCGCCGCGCCCGCCACACCCCGCCCGCCGATCTCGGCGCAGACCATCCCGCTGTTCCCGCTGGCCAGCACGCTGTTCCCGGATGGGCGGCTGCCGCTGCAGATCTTCGAGGTGCGTTACCTGGACATGATCGCCAAGTGCATCGCCGAAGGCAGCGGCTTCGGCGTGGTGGCGCTGACCGAGGGTGCGGAAGTGCGGCGACCGGGACAGACCGAGCGCTTCGTCGGCGTCGGCACGCTGGCCAGGATCCGTGAATGGTCGACGCCGTCGGTGGGCCTGATGCGCATCGCATGCAGCGGCGCCGAAAGATTTCGCATCCTGCAGGCCGAGCAGCAGAAGCACGGCCTGTGGACCGCGGAAGTGGAGATCATGGAAGCCGACCACGCGGTGGCCATCCCCGACGAACTGAAGAACACCGCGCAGGCGCTTGAACACCTGCTGCAGTCGGTCATGCGCCAGGGCCTGCCCGAGGGCGAGGTGCCGATCGCGCAACCGTTTCGCCTCGACGACTGCGGCTGGGTCGCCAACCGCTGGGCCGAGATGATGCCGGTGCCGGTGGAGATCAAGCAGAGCCTGCTGGCGTTGGACAATCCCCTGCTGCGCCTGGAGCTGGTGCAGGATGCGCTGGATGAACTGGGCTGGCTGAAATAATCCGGCGCGAAACGATCGCGCCTACGGCGCCACGCCGCTGATGCCGGCCTCGGCCAGCAAGGCCGACATGCCCGACCAGAAGATCTGGATGCCGATGCACAGCAGGATGAAGGCCGACAGGCGCAGCACCACCATCGTGCCCAGGCGCCCCATCAGCTTCACCAGCTTGTGCGCGTAGTTGTAGCACAGGAAAATCGCCATCGCCGTCAAGGCCGCGCCCAGCGCGGCGCTTCCCACCGAGATCACCCAATCCAGCAAGCGCGTGGGCGTGTTCGCGCCCAGCGTGATCGACGCCGCGATGGTGCCCGGGCCGACCGTCAGCGGAAAGCTCATCGGATAGAAGCTGCGCGCCTTGATCTCGTCGTCGGGCAGGTCTTCATCGTCGTAGGTCTTGGCGACCTGGTTGGGAATGGAGCTGTCCTGGCTGTTGTCGTTGAGCAGCTTCCAGCCCGACACCGCCACCAGCAGGCCGCCGCCCACCCGCACGATGGGCAGGGAAATCCCGAAGAACGTCAGCACGTGCGAGCCGATGAAGATCGCTGCCACCAGCATGAACCAGCAATTGATCGCAACCTGGCGCGCGATGCGCTTTTCGGTGCTGCGGCTGACGTTGCCCAGCAGGTTGGCGAACACCGGCGCGATGCCCAGCGGGTTCAGGATCGGCAGCAGCGTGATCGGGATCAGGACGACGGCTTTGAGGAAGAGGATCAGCATGGCTGTGGCGGCGGGACGTTGTTCGAATTTTCTGTTGAAGTCATCTGCGCACAGCGTAGCCGAAAGCGCCGTGGCTGCCAACCGCAGCCACGACGCCGAACCGGCGCTCAGGCCGCCTTCAGTCGCGCGCCGCGCACCCGCGTCAGCAACAGGAAGGCGATGGCGAAGTTGAGCAGGTTCCAGCCGATGCCGTTGGCGAAGGCCGCATGATAGGAACCGGTCATGTCGAAGATCTTGCCCGACATCCAGCCGCCGATGGCCATGCCGAACATGGTGGTCATGATCACCGCGCCCACGCGCTGCCCGGCTTCGGCCGCCGGGAAGTACTCGCGCACGATGATGGCGTAGGACGGCACGATGCCGCCCTGGAACAGTCCGAACAAGGCCGAAATCACGTACAGCGACGCCAGGCTGTCGAACGGCAGGAACAGCAGCAGCGACACGCCCTGCAGGAAGGAGCCCAGCAGCAGCGTGCGCAGCCCGCCGATGCGGTCGCAGATGGCGCCCGACACCAGCCGGCTGACCACGCCGCAGGCCAGCATCAGCGACAGCATCTGCGCGCCGCGCGCCGGCCCGTAGCCGAGGTCGCCGCAGTAGGCGACGATGTGCACCTGGGGCATGGCCATGGCCACGCAGCAGGCGATGCCGGCCACGCACAACAGCAGCTGCGCCGCGCCGGGGGACAGGCCGAACGGCCGGTTGCCGGCAGCGGCGCGGGCCGCGCCCGCGGTGGCCATCTGCGCCGGAGGACGCGCGCGCATCAGCAGCGCCAGCGAACACATCACCGCGGCGCACACGATGCCCAGGCCGATATAGGTCTGGCGCCAGCCGACCGCCTCGACGAAATGCTGGACGATGGGCGGCCAGATGGCGCCGCCGAGATAGTTGCCGCTGGCGCATACGGCCACCGCGATGCCGCGGCGCTTCAGGAACCAGAGCGAGGTATCGGCCACCAGCGGCGAGAACGTCGATGCCGTGCCCAGGAGGCCGATCAGGATACAGTGCGCCGCCATGAAGGCCCAGATGTTGGGCGCCAGCGCCGCCGCGATGAAACCGCCGCCCAGGCAGGCGCCGCCCAGCAGCAGCGGTTTCATGATGCCGGACCTGTCGGCCATGCGGCCCATCATCATGCCGCCCACGCCCACGCCCAGCATGGTCAGGGTGTAGGGCAGCGAAGCCAGCCCGCGGTCGACGCCGAAATCGGCCTGCACCGCCGGCAGCACCACCGCCATCACGTACATGCCGCTGGCGCCGACGATCATCAGGATCAGCGTGATGAACAGCCGCATGGCGGCGTAAGGCGAGTCGACCTGATGCCGGCCGGCGGCCTGGCTGGATGGGCTGGAATCCACTGTTTGTCTCCGTGTTCTTGTATTGGGCCTGGGTGGCGCGTCGCTTGTTATTGTCGTTTCGGCATCATGCCGGACGGGATGGGGACGCGAGCGGGACAGACTAACACGGGGGAATTTCTCTTGCTGGGGGCGCCGCTGCGGCGCGGCCGGCGATGCTGCACGACCCACGCCCCACGACGCCGGGCGCCGGCGGCGTTGACGATCGGGCCGCCCCGCGCCTTGCCGCCCTGCCGCGCACAAGACGCCCGCCAACAAAAAAGCCGCCTTGTTACAGGCGGCCTTGTCGGCAATTCAAGCGGGAAGCGGCCTTACAGCCAATGCGAACGCACGTGATAAGGGTGCACCTGGTCGTACCCGCTGCGCTCCTTCTTTTCCGCGATCTTCTGCAGCATCTGCAGCCCGGCCTCGTGGCCGTCCACCACCAGGCGCTTGCCGCCGCCGCGCTGCCGGGAACCGCCCCAGGTCTGGGTCAGGATCCAGTCGCCCAGCAGATCCTGGCCGAGATCGACCGTAAAGGTGGTGCGCGCCTGGTCGGAGAAGTGCAGGCGCGTCGCCCCCGTGACGGGCAGCGAATGGGTGGCGTTGTCGGCGGAATCGATCATTTTGCTGGATGATAGCAGGACGGCGGGCGAGGATGATAGCAGGACGGCAGCCGAATTCAAGTCCGGGCCGACGGCTTGCAACACTGCGGCAAACCCGCCGGCCCGGCGTCCAAAACCGGCAACGACGCCTTACAGGTTCGGCGCCAGCCAGCGCTCGACTTCATCCTTGGGTACACCGCGCCGCTGGGCCATGTCGTCGACCTGATCCTCGCCGATCTTGCCCACCACGAAATACTTGGACTGCGGATGGGCGAAGTAGAAGCCCGATACCGCCGCGCCGGGGAACATGGCATAGGACTCGGTGAGCTGCATGCCGATTTCCTCGCACTGCATGACGCGGAAGGCATCGACCTTGACCGTATGCTCCGGGCAGGCCGGATAACCCGGCGCCGGGCGGATGCCGACGTATTTTTCCTTGATCAGATCGACGTTGGACAGCTGCTCGTCCGGCACGTAGCCCCACAGGTCCTTGCGCACGCGCTCGTGCAGGTATTCGGCGAAGGCTTCTGCCAGGCGGTCGGCCAGCGCCTTGAGCATGATGGACGAGTAGTCGTCGTGCGCGTCCTCGAAGCGCTTTTCGTGCTTCTCGATGCCCAGGCCGGAGGTCACGGCAAACAAGCCGATGTAATCCTTGATGCCGGATTCCTTGGGCGCGATGAAGTCGGACAGGCACTGGTTCGGGCGCGCCACGCCATCGACCACCGGCTTCTCGGTCTGCTGGCGCAGGCCGTAGTAGGTGAAGGCGACCTGGCTGCGGGTGTCGTCGGTGTAGATCTCGATGTCGTCGTCGTTGACGGTATTGGCCGGCAGCAGCGACACCACGCCGTTGGCGGTCAGCCAGCGGCCGTCGACGATCTTCTTGAGCATCGCCTGCGCTTCGGCGAACACCTTGGTGGCGGCCTCGCCCACCACTTCATCGCTCAGGATGGCCGGATACGGGCCAGCCAGATCCCAGGTCTGGAAGAACGGGCCCCAGTCGATGTAGTTGGCCAGCAGGCCCAGGTCGACGTTCTTGAACACGCGGCGGCCAATGAACTTGGGCTTGACCGGGGCGTAGTCCAGTTTGGTCTTGTTGGCGCGCGCGGCGGCCAGCGCCAGCATCGGCGCCGCCTTCTTGTTGGCGTGCTGCTCGCGGATGCGGTCGTAGTCGGTGTTGATGTCGGCGATGTACTGGTCCTTCTGCTCGGGCGTGAGCAGCGACTGCGCCACCGACACGGCGCGCGAGGCGTCAGGCACGTAGACCACCGGGCCGTCGTAGTTGGGCGCGATCTTCACCGCCGTGTGGGCGCGCGAGGTGGTGGCGCCGCCGATCAGCAGCGGCATCTTCACGCCGGAAAAATACGGGTCGCGCTGCATCTCCTTGGCGACGTAGGCCATCTCTTCCAGCGAGGGCGTGATCAGGCCGGACAGGCCGATGATGTCCGCGTTCTCTTCCTTGGCACGGGCCAGAATCTGCGAGCACGGCACCATCACGCCCATGTTCACCACCTCGAAGTTGTTGCACTGGAGGACCACGGTGACGATGTTCTTGCCGATGTCGTGCACGTCGCCCTTGACGGTGGCGATCACGATCTTACCCTTGGGCTTGGCGACCACGCCGGTCTCGATCTCGAGCTGGCGCTTTTCTTCCTCGATGAAGGGCACCAGGTGGGCCACGGCCTGCTTCATCACGCGCGCCGACTTGACCACCTGCGGCAGGAACATCTTGCCCTGGCCGAACAGGTCGCCGACCACGTTCATGCCGTCCATCAACGGGCCTTCGATGACGTGGATGGGACGTCCGCCCGAGGCGGCCACCTTCTGGCGCGCCTCTTCGGTATCTTCCACGATCCACTGCGTAATGCCGTGCACCAGCGCGTGCGACAGGCGCTGCTCCACGCTGCCGTTGCGCCACTCCAGCGTGGCTTCTTCCTTCTTGTCGCCGGCCTTGAGGGTGGCGGCGATCTCGATCATGCGTTCGGTCGCATCCGGGCGGCGGTTCAGCACCACGTCTTCCACCGCCTCGCGCAGTTGCGCCGGCAGGTCGTCGTAGACGCCGATCATGCCGGCGTTGACGATGCCCATGGTCATGCCGGCCTTGATGGCGTGATACAGGAACACGGTGTGGATCGCCTCGCGCGCCGGGTCGTTGCCGCGGAAGCTGAAGGAGACGTTGGAGACGCCGCCGCTGATCTTGGCGTAGGGCAGGTTGTCGTGGATCCAGCGGGTGGCTTCGATGAAGTCGACCGCGTAGTTGTTGTGCTCCTCGATGCCGGTTGCCACCGCGAAGATGTTGGGGTCGAAGATGATGTCTTCGGGCGGGAAGCCGACCTTGTCCACCAGCAGGCGATAGGCGCGTTCGCAGATCTCGATCTTGCGGGCGAAGGTGTCGGCCTGGCCAACCTCGTCGAAGGCCATCACGATCACCGCAGCGCCGTAGCGGCGGCACAGCTTGGCCTCGTGCAGGAATTTCTCTTCGCCTTCCTTCATCGAGATGGAGTTGACGATGGACTTGCCCTGCACGCACTTCAGGCCGGCCTCGATGACTTCCCACTTGGAGGAGTCGATCATGATGGGCACGCGCGCGATGTCGGGCTCGGAGGCGATCAGGTTGAGGAAGCGCGTCATGGCGGCGACCGAGTCCAGCATCGCCTCGTCCATGTTGATGTCGATCACCTGGGCGCCGTTCTCCACCTGCTGGCGCGCCACGGCCAGGGCCTCGTCGTATTGCTCATTCAGGATCAGGCGGGCGAACGCCTTGGAGCCGGTGACGTTGGTGCGCTCGCCGACGTTGACGAACAGCGACTGCTCGTTGATGGTGAACGGCTCCAGGCCGGACAGGCGCATCTCGTGCGTGGCCTCGGGAATCTTGCGCGGAGCGATCGAGGCGACCGTCTCGGCGATGGCCTTGATGTGCGGCGGCGTGGTGCCGCAGCAGCCGCCGGCCACGTTCACGAAGCCGCTCTCGGCGAACTCCTTGAGCAACGCGGAGGTGACGTCCGGCGTCTCGTCGAAGCCGGTGTCGCTCATCGGGTTGGGCAGGCCGGCGTTGGGATAGATGCAGACGAAGGTGTCGGCGATCTTGGACAGCTCTTCCGCGTAGGGGCGCATCAGCGCCGCACCCAGCGCGCAGTTCAGGCCCACGGTCAGCGGACGCGCGTGGCGGATGGAGTTCCAGAACGCGGTCACGGTCTGGCCCGACAGGATGCGGCCGGAGGCGTCGGTGACGGTGCCGGAGATCATGATCGGCAGGCGCTTGCCGGTCTCGTCGAAGAAGGTGTCGATGGCGAACAGCGCGGCCTTGCAGTTCAGGGTGTCGAAGATGGTCTCGACCAGCAGCACGTCGGCGCCGCCCTCGACCAGCGCGCGGGTCTGCTCCAGGTAGGACGCGACCAACTGGTCGAAGCTGACGTTGCGCGCGGCCGGGTCGTTGACGTCCGGCGAGATCGAGGCGGTCTTGGGCGTGGGGCCGAGGGCGCCGGCGACAAAGCGCGGCTTGTCCGGCGTCGAATACTTGTCGCAGGCGGCGCGCGCCAGCTGGGCCGACTTCAGGTTCATCTCATAGACCAGATGGGCCATGTGATAGTCGTCCTGGGCCACGCCGGTGGCGCCGAAGGTGTTGGTCTCGATCAGGTCGGCGCCGGCGGCCAGGTACTGCTCGTGGATTTCCTGGATGATGTGCGGCTGGGTCAGCGACAGCAGTTCGTTGTTGCCCTTGACGAACAGCTCCTTGCCGGGAACGCTGAAGTCGGCGAAACGCTCGCCGCGGTAATCTTCCTCGGTCAGCTTGTATTGCTGGATCATGGTGCCCATGGCGCCGTCGAGGATCAGGATGCGCCTGGACATCAGGTCGCGCAGCAGCAATTCGGTCTGGCAGAGTTCGTTCGGCTTCATCTGGCGTTCTTCTCTTGTTTCGGCAAAAATGCGGCCCGTGTCGTCCCGGATCGCCGGGACAAAAAAACCGGCCGTCGGAAGACCGGTTTCATGGGCGAAAATAGACGTAAATTATACGTCAACGCCGCGCCGCTCCCCGATTTCAACCCGGCTCGCGGCTTTCGCAAAACATTTCAAAAAAGCAATTTTTCATGCCAACCAGCCCTATCCTCATCCTCACCGCCCTGCCCAACGAACTCGACGCCGCCGACGCACCGGCCGGCGTGGACGTCGTCTACTGCGGCGTGGGCAAGGTCAACGCCGCCCTGTGCGCGGCCCAGGCCATCATCGAGCGCCGGCCGCGGCTGGTCATCAACTTCGGCACGGCAGGCAAGATCGATCCGCTGCACGACGGGCTGCTGGAAATCTCGACCGTGCTCCAGCGCGACATGATGGCCATGCCGCTGGCCCCGCGCGGGGTCACGCCGCTGATGCCGCAGCACGAGCAGCCGGCGCGGCTTGAGTCCGGCCATCCGGGCGTGGTGTGCGGCACCGGCGACAGCTTCGTCACCGCCGCCGACGACTGGCTGCTGCAACAGGAGGTCGACCTGGTGGACATGGAGCTGTTCGCCATCGCCCGCGTGTGCCGCCACTTCGGCGTCCCCTGGCGCGCCTTCAAGTTCATCACCGACGGCGCCGACGACGAGGCGGCGATGGACTGGGAAGCCAAGGTGCATCTCGGTGCCGAGCTGTTCTGGCGGCACCTGCCGCAGGTGCTGGCGCAGCACGGCTGACGCCTGCACCCAATCCCATGACAAAGGCCTCGCCGCAGATGACGGCGAGGCTTTTTTTACCGGCATGGCATGTCGGGTCAGGCGCTGCGCCGCTCCTTGGGCTCGCCGCGCATCGGCGCATTGGCCGCGCGCCGACGCGGCTCGGTCAGCTTCAGCGTCAGGCATTTGGCGGCGCCGCCGGCCTTCATGAACTCCGACAACGGCGTCTCGTGGACCTCGAACCCGGCCTGCTCCAGCCTGGCGCGCAGCGCCGGCGAGGCGCGGTTGAGAAACACATGGCCGGCGCTGTTGACGGTATTGCAGGCGAAGGCCAGGGCGTCCTCCTCGCCCACCACGATGCGGCGATGTTCCGGCACCCGCGCGGCGATGGCCTTTTGCGAGGCGGCGTCGAAGGCGGTCGGGTAGTACATCAGGTAGCCGCCCGCCAGCGGGCAGAAGCAGGTGTCCAGGTGGTAGAAGCGCGGATCGACCAGTTGCAGCGACTGCACCTCGATCTCCAGCCAGCCGGCGATCAGTGGCGCGGCGCGCACATCGGTGCGATGGCCATAGCCCATCCACAGCAGCTCGGCCTGGCGGTCCAGCAGGGCGTCGCCGGCGCCTTCGAAGGGAATGTGCGCAGGCATGCTCAGCACGCGCAGGCCCTGCGACTCGAACCAGGCCTTGAAGCGCGGCTCCTCGTCCTGGCGCTCGACATGGCGAAAGCGCGAGAGCACTACCGCATCTTCCAGCACCAGGCCGCCGTTGGCGGTGAACACCATGTCCGGCACGCCGGCCGCGGCAGGCATCTCGCGCACCTGCGCCACCTGCGCCAGGCCGTCCCGCAGCGCGCGCCACTGGCGCTGGGCCAGCGACAGGTCGGCATGCGCGACATTGCCTTCCATCCAGGGATTGATCACGTACGACACCTCGAAGTGCGCGGGCGGGCACATGAGGAAGGCTTCGTGGCGTTGCTGTTTCATGTTTGTTCTCCTTGTTGGCGTGGATCTGGTGCTTCTGCGACCGTCGATGCCGGATTCAATGCATCCGGCGTCATGCGTGGTGGTGCGGCAAACCCTGGAACACGTCGCGGATGGCCTGCAGGGCGAAATCGGTTTCTTCCGAGCCGATCACCAGCGGCGGCGCCAGGCGCACCACGGTCTCGTGGGTTTCCTTGCTGAGCACGCCGCAAGTCATCAGGCGCTCGCAGAAGGTGCGCGCGCGGATGAAGCGCGGGTCCAGCTCCATGCCCAGCATCAGGCCGCGCCCCCGTATCTCGCGCAGCGCCGGATGCTGGATGCGGCGCAGGCCCTCGGCCAGGCGATGGCCCTGCTCGCGGGTGTTGGCGAACAGCTCGCCGTCCTGCAGCAGGCCCAGCGCTTCGTATCCGACCGCCGCCGACAATGCATTGCCGCCGAAGGTGCTGCCGTGGTCGCCCGGCGCAAATACTTCCATGACCTCGTTGCTCGCCAGGAACGCCGACACCGGCAGCAGACCTCCGCCCAGCGCCTTGCCCAGCACCAGGCCGTCGGGCCGGATACCCTCGTGGTCGCAGGCCAGCAACTTGCCGGTGCGGCCCAGCCCGGTCTGCACTTCGTCGCAGATCATCAGCACGCCGTGGCGCGAACAGATCTCGCGGCAGCGGCGCAGGTAGCCGTCCGGCGGCGTCACGATCCCCCCTTCGCCCTGGATCGGCTCCACCAGGAATGCCACGGTATGCGGCGTGATGGCCGCCTCCAGCGCCTCGGCGTCGCCGAAAGGCACGCTGTCGAAACCGCCGTCGAAGGGGCCGAATCCGTCGCGGTATTGCGCCTCCGATGAAAAGCCGACGATGGTCGTGGTGCGCCCGGCGAAGTTGCCCCGGCACACCACGATGCGGGCCTGTCCGTCAGGCACGCCGCGGCGCCGATAGCCCCATTTGCGCGCGGCCTTGATGGCGGTCTCGACCGCTTCGGCGCCACTGTTCATCGGCAGCGCGCGCGGCATGGCCGTCATCTCGCACAGCCGCTGCAGGAACAGCCCGAGCCGGTCGCTGTAGAAAGCGCGCGACGTCACCGCCAGCCGCCGCGCCTGTCCGGCCAGCGCGGCCACCAGCCGCGGATGGGCATGGCCGAAGCTCACCGCCGAATAGGCCGACATCATGTCCAGGTAGCGCCGCCCGTGGTCGTCCCACAACCAGACGCCTTCGCCCCGGCTGAGCACCACCGGCAGCGGCGCGTAGTTGTGCGCGCAGTAGCGCTCTTCCAGCTCGACGTGCGGATTGCTGATGCGTGCGTTCATGACGCCTCCCTGCAGGACTTGGCGGAGCGCTTCCTGTGTAGAACGCAACGCAGCCCCGCGGTTCATTGCATGAATACATGATAGGTTCATTCACCGGAAATTTCTTTTCGTTTTTATTCTCAATTTACTTAAAATACGCAAGATTCTTTCTTCACGGCTGCCATCATGGAAAAATTCGATCGTTTCGACCGCATCATCCTGGAAACCCTGCAGGCGAACGGCCGGGCCAGCAACGTGGAGTTGTCCGAACGCGTGAACCTGTCGCCGCCACAGTGCTATCGGCGGGTCCAACGGCTGGAACAGGAGGGCGTCATCCGCGGCTACGCGGCGCAGGTGGAGCCGGCCGCGCTGGGCCTGGGCGTGATCGCCTTCGTCAGCCTCAGCCTGGCGCGCGAGCAGTTCAAGCAGGTGCGCAGCGTGGAAAAGGCGATCCGGCAGTTTCCCGAGATTCTGGAGTGCTACACCATCTCCGGCGACTTCGACTATTTGCTCAAGGTGGCGGCGGCGGACCTGAAGAGCCTGTCCGCCTTTCTCACCGACCGCCTGATGCAGGTGCCCGGCGTGGCCGGCGTGCGCTCGATGGTGTGCATGGAAGAGATCAAGCCGGCCAGCCCGCTGCCGGTGCCGTGACGACCCGCCGCGAGCTGTTGCGGTAGTGTGATGCCCGCAAAGACCGGGCTTTGATTTGTGCCGTGCGCGCACAAATATTGTGGCCGCCCGCTACTGTCGCCGTCGCGCCGGCTTGCCTATGCTGCGTCCTGTCCTTAACCCGCCAGGAGCATCGCATGCCACACCCGACCATCATGACCATCACCGGCGCCTGCGCCCCGGTCTCGCTTGACGCCGCCAGCACCGCGCTGCTGGTGATCGATTTCCAGAACGAATACTTCAGCGGCCGGATGCCGATCCCCGACGGCAGGCAGGCGCTGGAGCAAGCCCGGCGCCTGGTGGCGCTGGCCGACCGGCACCTGATGCCGGTCTATCACGTGCAGCATGTGACGCCGCCGGGCACGCCGATCTTCGCCGCAGACAGTCCCGCCGCAGCCTTCCATCCGGAGCTCCAACCGGCGCCCCACCACCGGATCGTGCAGAAGTCCAACGTCAGCGTGTTCCAGGGCACCGACATCGATGCGCAGCTCAAGTCGGCCGGCGTCAAGACCCTGATCATCGCCGGCCTGATGACCCACGCCTGCGTCGCCGGCGCCGCCCGCGATGCGGCGCCGGCGGGCTTCGAGGTGATCGTCGCCGCCGATGCATCGGCCACCCGCGACATCGACCTGCCCGGCGGCGGCACCGTCGGCCACGCGGAACTGCACCGCGCATCGCTGGCGACCATCGCCGACACCTTCGGCGCGGTCATGCGCACCGACGCCATCCTCGACCTGCCGGTGCGCTGATCGCCATAGCAGGCGCGTCACCCGATCGCGGATCGCCATACGACAACCACCAGGACACCCCTCATGCATCGCATCACTGCAATCGCCCTGATCACCGCCGCCCTGGGCGCGGCCTTCATAATGGCCACACCAGCCGCGCAAGCGGAGAAGCAGCCGCACGAAGCGGCGCCCCGGCCGCTGGTCTCGTTCCCGGCCGCCCAACTGACCTGGCGCGAACTGCCGGGCAGCGGCGGCATCCAGGTCGCGGACGTGCGCGGCAGCCTCACCGGAAAGGGCGCGTACGAGGCCTTCGTGATCTTCCCGGCCGGCAAGGACAATCCCTATCACCTGCATACCCGCAACCTGCCCACCGTGGTCATCAGGGGCAGTTTCTACGCGGTCATCGACGGCAAGCGCAGCGACTATCCGGCGGGCTCGTTCTACAACTTGCCGGCCGGCATGCCGCACTACAGCGGCTGCGCGAAGGGCGAGGATTGTCTGCTGTTCCAGTACCAGTCGGACCACTTCGACATGGTCCCCGTCGACGGCAAGTAGCCGCCGGCAAGCAAGCAGAAGCAGACGAAAAAAACCGCGGACGTCCGCGGTTTTTTTTCCCGAATCAGCAATGCCAACGGAATTGCGCGTAGTACTCGCTGACGAAATCGATGAAGGCGCGCACCTTGGGCGACATGTGGCGGTTCTGCGGATACAGCGCATAGAGATCGCGCGACTGCAGCTGGTAGCCGGGCAGCAGCTTCACCAGGTCGCCGCGCCGCAGGTCTTCATGCACCACGAAGGACGCCGACGCGGTGATGCCCATGCCCGCGCGCACCGCGTCGCAGACCACGATGCCGGTATTGGCCTGCAGGTTGCCGCGCACGGCGACGCTGAGCAGTGCGCCGGCGGGGTCGGTGAAGCTGAGTTCGGTGGTCTGCAGCGCCAGCGAATAGGCGAGATAGTTGTGCCGCACCAGGTCGGCCGGAACCGACGGCGTGCCGTGCCGCTCCAGGTAGGAAGGCGCCGCCACCAGCACCATGTCGCTGACCGACAGGCGCCTGGCCATCAGCGTCGAATCCGGCAGCGTGCGGGTGATCCGCAGGCCGACGTCGAACTCCTCGGCGATCAGGTCGACGAAGCGGTCGTTGCACACCAGGTCGATTCTCAGCTCCGGATAGCGGCGCATGAAATCGGGCAGCCACTTGCCCACTTCCATCGTGCCGAACACCATCGGCGCGTTGATGCGCAGCAGCCCGGACGGATGATTCTGATGGTGCTGCACCATCAGCGTGGCGTCTTCGACCTGGTCCAGTATCTGCACGCAGCGCCGGTAATAGGCCAGCCCCACTTCGGTCAAGGCGAAGCGCCGCGTGGTGCGGTTGAGCAGCTGCGCGCCCAGGGTCTCTTCCAGCCAGCGCACCTGGCGCGAGACCACGCTGTGCGACATGTCCAGCGCCTCGCCCGCGCGCGAGAAACCGCCGGCGTCGACCACCTGCCGGAACACGCGCATCGCTGACAACTGGTCCATGACTCCCCCGATTTGAAATGACTGTGCGGCAGCTTCGGGCGCGCCGTCCTGCGCCGCCTGTCCTTAGTTGAAGCGGGCGCCCTCCAGCGCAAACCCTTTCAGGAACTCCGATGCGGGCAGGCGCTTGCCGCCCGGCTTTTGCAGCTCGGTCAGCAGCAGCGCGCCTTCGCCGCATGCCACCACGATGCCGCCCTGGGCATCGGCCGACAACACCTCGCCCGGCGCGCCGGATTGCGCCACCGTGACGGGGCGCGCCTGCCACAGCTTGATCACCGTCTCGCCAACGCGGCCGGTGGCGCCCGGGAAGGGATTGAAGGCGCGGATGCGGCGCGCCAGCTGTTCGGCGCCCAGGCTGAAATCGAGCGCGGCCTCTTCCTTGGCGATCTTGGCGGCGTAGTTGGCGCCCTCCTCCGGCTGCGGCACGGCCGGCAGCTGTCCCAGCTCCAGCCTGGCGATCGCCTCGACGATCATCTTGCCGCCCAGCGCGGCCAGCTTGTCGTGCAGGCTGCCGGTGGTGTCGTCGTCCGCGATCGGCAGGCTCTCGATCAACATCATCGGTCCGGTATCCAGGCCCTCTTCCATCTGCATGATGGTGATGCCGGTCTCGGCGTCGCCGGCCTCGATGGCGCGATGGATGGGCGCGGCGCCGCGCCAGCGCGGCAGCAGCGAGCCGTGGATGTTGATGCAACCCAGGCGCGGGATGTCCAGCACGCTCCTGGGCAGGATCAGGCCGTAGGCGGCCACCACCATGATGTCGTGCGGCGTGGATTGCAGCAGTGCATGCGCCTGCTTCGCCACCTCGGGATACTTGCCGTTCAGGCGCAGCGATACCGGCTGCGCCACCGGCGTGCCGTGCTTCTGCGCGCATTGCTTGACCGGCGAGGCCTGCAGCTGCATGCCGCGGCCGGCCGGGCGATCGGGCTGGGTCAGCACCAGCGTGATGTCATGGCCGGCGGCATACAGCGCCTCGAGCGCGACGGCGGCGAATTCCGGCGTGCCGGCAAAGATGATCTTCATAGGAGACTCCGGGCGCGGCGAGCGATGTGCCGCCGCGAAAATTACAGGTTGCGCTGCTTGTGCGGGGCGCGCGCGAAAGCCATATCGTACAGCCAGTTCGGCGCCATCCTCAGCAGCTTGGCGACCACGCCCATCTGCCAGGGAATGACGCGATAGCTGACGCCGTCCTCGATGCTCTGCCGCGCGCGTTCGGCGAATGTGTCGACCGGCATCAGGAAAGGCATGCGGTAGTGGTTGACCTTGGTCATCGGCGTGTCGATGTAGCCGGGGGCGATGGTCACCACCCTGATGCCCGAGGCGCGCAGCTCCACCCGCAGCGATTCGCAATAGCTGATCATGGCGGCCTTGGAGGCGCTGTAGGCTTCGGCGCCGGGCAGGCCGCGGATGCCGGCCACGCTGCCGATACCGACCAGCCGGCAGCGGCGGCGCTGGTCTTGCGGCCGCGCCTTCATGCGCGCCACGAACGGCGTGAAGGTGGCGAAGGCGGCGGTGACGTTGACGGCCATGATGCGTTCGAAAGCGGCCAGGTCTTCCTGGTACTCGGTCAGCGTGCCTTGCGAGATGCCGGCGTTGGCGATCACCACGTCGGCGCCGTCGAATTCATCCATGAAGGCGTCGGCCGCCGCCTGCAGCGCCGCGTGGTCGGTGACGTCCAGCGCGTAGATGCGATGCGACTGCGCATCGGGCAGGCTCTGGCGCAGCGCCTCCAGCTCGGCCGCGCGCCGCGCCACCAGTCCCAGCACCGCGCCCTGTTGCGCATAGGCGCGCGCCAGCGCCATGCCGATGCCGCTGGAGGCGCCGGTCAGGAAGACCCGCTGCCGCGCCGCATTGCCTTGATGTGCCGCCATGCCTGCTCCCGTCGTCGGTATTGATTGGTTTGAATGGCTGGAAATGAAAACGGTCCGCGGCCTTGCGGACGCGGACCGTTCTGCGGTCTGGGGCGATTACTTCTTCTTGCCGCCGGCCGCCTTCTCGGCGGCAGCCTTGGCGATCAAGTGATCCATCACCTGCAGCGCCGCGGCCTGCTGCATCGACTCCGGCTGGTTGGCCAGCGCCACGCCGACCACGGCCGGCGAAGTCACGTAACGGCCTTCGATGGCGATCATCGGCACGCCGTCGACCTTGTAGGCTTCCTGCAGCTGGGCTGCGCGACGGGCCTTGGTCTGCACGCCGAAGGAGTTGTACAGGTCCTGGAATTTCTGCTTGTCGACGCCGACCTTCTCGATGTACGCCAAGATGGTCTTGTCGGTATTGACGCGCTGGCCTTCGACGTGGATGGCCTGGAAGATCTTCGGCACCAGGTCTTCACGCCCCATGGCTTCGAGCGTGTAGTACAGCTTCTGCTGCGGCACGAAGCTGTCGCGGAAGGCCACCGGCACCTTCTTGAAGTTGATCTTGTCGCCCTGCTTCTTGACCCATGCGGTCAGCGAGGGATCCCAGGCCGCGCAGTGCGGGCAGTCGAACCAGAAGAACTCGGTGACCTCGACCTTGTTGCCGGAGTCGGTCGGCTGGGCCTGGTCCAGCACACGGTAGTCGGTGCCGACCTGCGGATTGGCCGGCGAAGCCGACGCATTCACGCCGGCCGACAGGGCCAGCACGCCAAAGCTGACCGCCGCCAGCAGCTGTTGATAGAAACGCATGAAATTACCCTTCTCTGATGGATATTCGACAAGGGCCGGTGTCCTGCCGCGGCCCCGGAGCACCCTCGACCCGGCTATCCCCTGACACCGGATCGGGCGCGCCCCTGATGTTTTACAGATTACCTGGGAATGCGGACGATCGCCGCATCGACCCCGTTATCAGACAGCTTGCTGCGCGTGCGGTTCATCGCCTCGGCATGGTCGAAGGGACCGATGCGTACGCGGTACAGCACGCCGCTGTCGGCGGTGCGTTCGGTGACCTTGGCTTCGAAACCGAGCAGCGCCAGCTTGGCGCGGGCGCTTTCGGCATCGTTCTGGTCGCGGAAGGCGCCGGTCTGCAGGAAGTAGGTCCACTTGTCGTCGGCGGCGTCGTTCTTGGCCGAAGCGGAGGCCGACGGCTTGGCGTCGGCCGCCTTGGACTCAGCCTGTTTGGACGGCGCCGGCGTCGGTGCGGGCGCCGGCGTCACCGGGGCGGCCGGCTGGGCGGCGGCGGTGTTGGGCGGCACCGGCGTCTGCGACTGCTGCTGCTCCTTGGCCGCTTCGCGCGCGATGTCGCGGTTGCCGTACAGCGGACGGTTCGGGTCGGCCGCCTGCGCCGGCGTCGGATCCGCGCGCTCGGGGCGCACCACCTTGTTGACGAAGGGAATGGGCGACTTGGTGATCATCAGCGCCACGCCCACGGCAATGCCCAGACCGACGATCAAACCCAGGATCAGGCCCAGCAGCGTGCCGCCGGCCTGCTTGTGATGTTTCGCGTTCAACTGTTTCACGTTTCTCTTTTAGCTTAGCGGCTTGATGTTTACATGCGGGCCGGCGCCGACACGCCCAGCAACGCCAGACCATTGCGCAGCACCTGGCGGGTGGCGGCCAACAGGGCCAGGCGCGCGGACCTGGTTGGGACATCGTCGACCAGCACGCGTTCCGCATTGTAGTAGCTATGCAGTTCGCCTGCCAGATCGCGCAGGTAGAAGGCGACCTGGTGCGGACCCAGCTCGGCCAGCGCGTGCGCCAGCATTTCCGGGTACTCGGCCAGCTTGGCCAGCAGCGTGGCTTCGCGCGGTGCGGTCAGCGGCGACAGGTCGGCCACCGACTTGAGCTCGTCCTCGTTGCCGCCCCACTTGCCCAGCACGGTGCAGATGCGCGCGTGGGCGTACTGCACGTAGTAGACCGGGTTTTCGTCGGACTGCGCCAGTGCCAGGTCGACGTCGAACACGAACTCGGTGTCGGCCTTGCGCGAGATCAGGAAGAAGCGCACCGCGTCGCGGCCGCGGGTCAGGTCGCGCGGCTCGCCCTCGACCGCCTCGCCGGCCGACCATTCGATCAGGTCGCGCAGCGTCACGTAGGAACCGGCGCGCTTGGAGATCTTGACCTCCTCGCCGTTGCGCATGACGGTAACCATCTTGTGCAGCACGTAGTCGGGGTAGCCCTGCGGGATGCCCACGCCGGCGGCCTGCAGGCCGGCGCGCACGCGGGCGATGGTGCCGTGGTGGTCGCTGCCCTGGATGTTGATGACCTTGCCGTAGCCGCGCTGCCATTTGTTGATGTGATAGGCGACGTCGGGCACGAAGTAGGTATAGGTGCCGTCGGTCTTCTTCATGACGCGATCCTTGTCGTCGCCATAGTCGGTGGTGCGCAGCCACAGCGCGCCGTCCTGCTCGTAGGTCTTGCCGGCCTTGACCAGCGCGTCGACCGCGGCGGCCACCTTGCCGTCGGCGTACAGGGAGGACTCGAGATAATAGTTGTCGAACTTCACGCCGAAGGCCTGCAGGTCCAGGTCCTGCTCGTGGCGCAGGTAGGCCACGGCGAAACGGCGGATCGACTCGATGTCCTCGACGTCGCCGCTGGCGGTGGCGGGCTCGCCGTCGCTGGCGGAGACGGTTTTCTTGTCCAGGAAGTCGCGCGCGATGTCGCCGATGTAGTCGCCGTTGTAGGCCGACTCCGGCCACTGCGCGTCACCCGGCTTGAAGCCGCGGGCGCGCGCCTGCACGGAGGTGGCCAGCGTGGAAATCTGCACGCCGGCGTCGTTGTAGTAGAACTCGCGCAGCACGTCGTAGCCCTGCGCGTCCAGCAGCGACGACAGCGCATCGCCCAGCGCGCCCTGGCGGCCGTGGCCCACGTGCAGCGGACCGGTCGGGTTGGCCGAGACGAACTCGACCAGCACCTTCTTGCCCTCGCCGGCGCGGCTCCTGCCGAAATCGTCGCCCTGCTCGTGGATGACCTTGACCACCGCCTGCTTGGCGGCGGCGGCCACGCGCAGGTTGATGAAGCCGGGGCCGGCGATCTCGGCCGACTCGACCAGCCCGGTGCGGGCCGGATCGGCCATCACCGCGGCCACGATGGCCTGCGCCAGTTCGCGCGGGTTCTTCTTCAGCGGCTTGGCCAGCTGCATCGCCACGTTGCAGGCGATATCGCCGTGCGAGGCGTCGCGCGGACGTTCCAGCGTGATGGTCGGCTGCAGCTCGGTGCCGGCCAGCAGCGGCTTCAATGCGGACGAGAACAGGTCGGAGATGCTTTGTTTCTGTTGTGCGAGCATGGGAGTGACGGGTAAAGCGGAAGCGGCCGCGGCGCCAGGCTGCAAGCCATGCGCCGCGCGGAGGAATCGCTTGAAATTGGTTGAGCAGCCGAGATTATACCGGCTTGCCGCGCCGCTTTGCGCCCGAAGGGCATGCCTTGCCCGCCTTTTTGCGCCGTCGCTCCCGCCAGGCTCAGCCGGCGACGGGCGGCGTGTCGCCCGCGCCGGACAGCGCGCGGCGATAAAGATGCAGGATTCGCAACAAACGGCCGGCGAACACGCCCGCGAACATCCCGTACAGCGCCGCCTGCGGCAAGGCGAACCAGGGGTCCGCCGCCAGCTGCGGATGCAGGGCCAGCGCCACGGCCGCCGCGTATTTCACGCCGAAGATGCCGATGGTCAGCAACAGCGGCTGCCAGCTGCCGCGCTGGGCGATGCGGTGGTTGGCGGTGTCGACCCGGATCGCGGCGGCGGCGCGGCTGCTGAAGCTGAGCCAACCCGTCGCCAGCAGCGTGGCTGCGCCCAGCAGGGCATTGCCCGGATGCGCGCCGAAGCTGAGCAGCAGGCCGGAAAGCGACAGCCCGAACATCACCACCGGCACGGCCAGCGCCTTGAAGAGCGGGGTTTCGCGGTCGCGCGTGGCCTGCCAGCCGCGGTACAGCAGGAAGGCCAGCAGCGGCCAGACCCACAGGGGCGTATGAGAAATGATGCCGGTGATCATGGAAGGCTCCTGTTCGATGTGGACACGTCAATGGATGAACGGAAGCAATCGTAGTGGGCCCGCCGGCCGGCGCCCAGCGCTTTGCGACGAAACGCCGCAAACGCGGCGGCAGATGCGCCGGCAGGCCGCCAGGCGCGGCCGCGTGATAGACGGCCCCGCGCCGGGCCGGCGTTCAGATGTCGACCGGATCGACTTCCAGCGACCAGCGCGCGCGCGTCCTGATCTGCCGCAGCAGGGCCAGCCATTCCTTCAGGAAAGCCTGCAGCGCCGGGCGCGATGCGCATTCGACCAGCAGCTGGGCGCGCTCGGTATTGGCCACGCGCATCATGGTCATCGGTATCGGCTCGTTGATGGTGATGGCGGGAGCGTCGAGGATGTTCGCCGCCTCCTTCAGGAAAGCCATCGCCTGCTCCAGCTCGCGCGCCTCGGCGCGCAGCAGCGCCTGGTACATGAAGGGCGGGAAATACGCCTGGCGGCGCTCGTCCAGCAGTTCGCCGGCAAAGCCGTCGTAGTCGTGGCGCGTGACCGCCTGGTACAGCGGGTGGTGTGGATAGCGCGTCTGGATCAGCACCTCGCCCGAGCTGCCGTCGGCCGACAGCCCGGCCCGCCCGGCGCGGCCGGCCACCTGCATCAGCTGCGCGAACAGGCGCTCGCTGGCGCGGTAGTCGTGCGAGAACAGCGCGGTATCGGGGTTCATCACGCCCACCAGCGTCAGTTTTTTGAAGTCGTGCCCCTTGGCCACCATCTGGGTGCCGATCAGGATGTCCACCTCGCCGCGATGCACACTGTCGAAGGCGCTCTGGGCCGAGCCCTTCAGGCGCGTGGAATCGGCGTCGATGCGCAGCACCCGCGCCTCCGGGAAGATCGCGTGCAGCCCCTCCTCCACCCGCTGGGTGCCGCGCCCCAGCGGCTGCAGGTCGACGTTGCCGCAGGTCGGGCAGGATTTGGGGATGTGCAGCTCCAGGCTGCAATGGTGGCAGCGCAGCCGGCGCTCGGGGCGGTGCACCACCATGAAGGCGTCGCAGCGCATGCAGTTGCTGATCCAGCCGCAGGCGTCGCAGGCCAGCACCGGCGCATAGCCGCGCCGGTTCAGGAACAGCAGCGACTGTTCGCCATGCTCCAGGCGCTTGCGCACGGCGGCGATCAGGGTCGAGGTCAGGCCGTCGACCGGCTTGTCGCGCTCCATGTCGATCACCTTGACCTTGGGCAGCACCGCCTGCTGCGCCGCGCGCTGGCGCAGCTCGAGGCGGCGGTAGCGGCCGGCCTGGGCATGCTGCCAGGTCTCCAGCGACGGCGTGGCCGAGCCCAGCACCACCGGGATGCCGAGCTGGTGCGCGCGCCAGACCGCGAGGTCGCGCGCCGAGTAGCGCAGGCCCTCCTGCTGCTTGTACGAAGGGTCGTGCTCCTCGTCGATGACGATCAGCTTCAGGTGCGGTAGCGACGACAGGATCGCCAGGCGCGTGCCCAGCACGATATGCGCCTGGCCCAGGTGGGCCGCCAGCCAGTTGCGGGCGCGCTCGCCCTCGGCCAGGCCGCTGTGCAGCGCCACCACGTTGAGGTGCGGGAAGCGCGCGCGGATGTTGCCTTCGAGCTGGGGCGTCAGGTTGATTTCCGGCACCAGCACCAGGATCTGCGCCGGCGGGCCGTCCTGCGGCGGCCGGCCGTCTGCCTGCGCGGCATCGGCCGCGCGCCGCAGGATGGCGGCGGCGGCTTGCAGGTAGACCTCGGTCTTGCCGCTGCCGGTGACGCCGTACAGCAGCAGCGGCGCGAACGCATCGGCGCCGGCGATGGCATCGACCGCCTCCTGCTGGGCGGCGTTCAGCGACGGCGCGGGGCCGAACTGCATGGGATCGGGCAAGGCCTGCGGCTGTTCTGCGGCCGGCAGCTCGGCCGGATCAACCGGCTCGGCCCCGGCGGACCTGGCTTTGGCCTTGCGCTTCTTCGGCGCGGGCGTCTTGTCCAGGGCCTTGAGCGCCTTGTCCAGCGCCACCGTGGTCAGCGCGCGCAGGTTCTTGGGCAGGCCGGGCAGCATCACCTCGCCCAGCGGACGCTGGTAATAGTCGGCGGCAAAGCCGCACAGCGCCAGCCAGTGCGCCGACAGCGGCGCCATCTGGCGCCGCACGGCAATGACGTTCTTGATCTTGTCGGCGCCCAGCTCGCTGGCCTGGACATGGCCGACCACCACGCCGACCGCCTCGCGCCTGCCGAAAGGCACCACGACCAGATGACCGATGGCGGGAATCGCCTCGCCCTCTTCCTGCGGCCGCCAACAATAATCGAAGACGGTATGCAAGGGGGTATCGAGGGCGATCTGGAGGATGCGTTGTTCCACGAACTTAATGTAATTCCTGAAAAACCGGGCTAACTATTGGTTTCATTGGTATTTTTTGAGCTATCCACAAATACTGTGGATAACTTTGGGGACAAATCGCTATTGACAGGCCCTGCCTCAAGCTGGGGGCCGTTTACAATGAAATGCCCAAATCCAAAGCAAAAGAATTAACCCAATAAAATCAACAACTTATATTTTTATTCCCGCGCCGGAAAAATTTTTGGCGAATTTTTTTTCGCCTGCCGCCGCGCCCCTTCGATGTGCATAAGTCCCGCCGGCGGGTACCGGTCATGGACATTTGTCAAGCCTTTGCCGACAGCGTCGCACCGGAAATTTCCTACCCGCACCTTCGTCGGTCGTCCTACAAATTTAAAGTAAAACTTCAAAAGCGGCCGTAAACGGCGGTTTCATAAGCGCTTTTGGCCTTATTCACAGTTCTTGTGGATAACTTTGTTGAAAAGTGCCTCTTGACAGCCCCGAGACCCACCAACGATGCGGTTTACAGCGAAATGCCCAAAAGCGCGGCACAAAAATACACCAATAAAATCAACAACTTAGAAATACGGCCGGACCAAACAAATCCGCATGACGATATTAGTGATTCTCAATATGGCGTCGGCCAAAAATGTGCATAAGTGGCGATCGATCTTGCCAAAAGCATCATTTTCTGCGCCAAGCCGGTTCACGCGCCATGCTGCACATGAACCGGGGGCCTTCAGGCGCGCATCGAGCGGCTGATTTCGTGCACCGCCTGCGCCAGGGTCGCCACCGCCTCGGGCGGCGTGAACTGGGAAATGCCGTGGCCGAGATTGAAGACATGGCCGCTGCCGGCGCCGGGCTTGCCGAAGGACTCCAGCAGCTTGCGCACTTCCGCCCGGATGGCGTCGTCGCCTGCGAACAGCACGTTGGGATCGAGGTTGCCCTGCAGCGCCACCTTGTCGCCCACGCGGCGACGGGCTTCGCCCAGGTTGACGGTCCAGTCCAACCCGACGGCGTCGGCGCCGATGGCGGCGATCTGCTCCAGCCACAGGCCGCCGCCCTTGGTGAAGACGATGGCGGGAATGCGCACACCGTCCTTCTCCAGCTTCAGTTGCTTCACCACCTCGGCCATGTAGGCCAGCGAGAACTGCTGGTAGATGCCATCGGCCAGGGCGCCGCCCCAGGTGTCGAAGATCATCACGGCCTGGGCGCCGGCGTCGATCTGGGCGTTCAGGTAGGCGGCGACGGCCTGGGCGTTGGTCTTCAGGATGTGGTGCATCAGGTCCGGGCGGCCGTAGAGCATGCTCTTGACCAGGCGGAAATCGTCCGAGCCGCCGCCTTCGACCATGTAGCAGGCCAGCGTCCACGGACTGCCCGAGAAGCCGATCAGCGGCACGCGGCCGTCCAGCTCGCGGCGGATCTGGGTGACGGCATTGAACACGTACTCCAGCTTGCCCAGGTCGGGCGCCTGCAGCGCCATGACCGCGGCTTCGTCACGCAAGGGGCGCTCGAACTTGGGGCCCTCGCCTTCGGCGAAGTAGAGGCCCAGGCCCATGGCGTCGGGCACGGTGAGGATGTCGGAAAACAGGATCGCGGCGTCCAGCGGGAAGCGCTCCAGCGGCTGCAGCGTGACTTCGGTGGCGTAGTCCGGATTGGTCGCCAGGCCCATGAAGGAGCCGGCGCGGGCGCGCGTGGCGCGGTATTCGGGCAGGTAGCGGCCGGCCTGGCGCATCAGCCACAGCGGCGTGTATTCGGTGGGCTGGCGCAGCAGCGCGCGCAGGAAAGTATCGTTTTTCAGCGGGGCAAATTGAGACATGGGATCGACCTGGAAGCTATCGTGCGTCAATCCGCCATTATCTCATCCAACGCGCAGCGCTTCCGGCCTAATTGTCGGTATAGCCCTGCGCTGATATTGACGCAGGTCGTGGCGGGCCGTTTTTGACTCCGCCACGGCCTGCGCGAGCCGCCTCAAATGCCGCCCATGCACAGGTACTTGATGACGAGGTAATCGTCCAGGCCGTAGTGCGAACCCTCCCGCCCCAGGCCGGACTGCTTGACGCCGCCGAACGGCGCCACCTCGTTGGACACCAGGCCGGTATTGATGCCGACCATGCCCGACTCCAGGCCTTCGGCCACGCGCCAGATGCGGCCGATGTCGCGCGAATAGAAATAGCTGGCCAGGCCGAACTCGGTATCGTTGGCCAGCGCGACGGCTTCTTCATCGGTCTTGAAACGGAACAGCGGCGCCATCGGGCCGAAGGTTTCCTCGCGCGCCACGCGCATGTCCGGCGTGACGTCGGCCAGCACGGTGGGCTCGAAGAAGGTGCCGCCCAGCGCATGACGCTTGCCGCCCAACAGCACCCGCGCGCCCTTGCCGGTGGCGTCGGCCAGGTGTTGCTCGACCTTCTTCACCGCGTCCTCGTTGATCAGCGGCCCTTGCGTGACGCCGCTTTCGACGCCGTCGCCGACCTTGAGCTTCTGCACCGCCGCCACCAGCTTGGCGGCGTAGGCGTCGTAGACGCCGTCCTGCACGTAGATGCGGTTGGCGCACACGCAGGTCTGGCCGGTGTTGCGGTACTTGGAGGCGATGGTGCCCTCCACGGCCGCGTCGAGATCGGCGTCGTCGAACACGATGAAGGGCGCGTTGCCGCCCAGCTCCAGCGACAGCTTCTTGATGGTGGGCGCGGACTGCTCCATCAGCTTGCGCCCGATCTCGGTCGAGCCCGTAAACGACAGCTTGCGCACCAGCGGGTTGGCTGTCATCTCGCCGCCGATGTCGGAGGACGATCCGGTCACCACGCTGAACACGCCCTGGGGCACGCCCGCGCGCTCGGCCAGCACCGCCAGCGCCAACGCCGAGAACGGCGTGGCGCCGGCCGGCTTGAGCACCATCGGACAGCCGGCGGCCAGCGCCGGTCCGGCCTTGCGGGTGATCATCGCGGCCGGGAAATTCCACGGTGTGATCGCCGCGCACACGCCGATCGGCTCCTTGGTCACCACGATGCGGTTGCTCGCCAGCGGCGAAGGAATCACGTCGCCATAGGCGCGCTTGGCCTCTTCGCCGAACCACTCGATGAACGATGCTGCATAGCCGATCTCGCCTTTGGATTCGGCCAGCGGCTTGCCTTGCTCGGTGGTCATGATCAGGGCCAGATCGTCGGCGTTGGCCAGCATCAGCTCGCTCCATTTGCGCAGGATCTTGCCGCGCTCGGCGGCGGTCTTGGCGCGCCAGCCTTTCCAGGCGACATTGGCCGCCTCGATGGCGCGCCGGGTCTCGGCCGCGCCCATCCTGGGCACCGTGCCCACGACCTGGCCGTTGGCGGGATTGCTGACGGTAGTGGTCTCGCCGCTGTCGGCGTCGACCCACTTGCCGTCCAGATAGGCTTGCTGGCGCAGCAGCGCCGCATCGTTGAGCTTGATCATCTGTTCTCCCTGCATGGCTGACGGTTGCGCATGTCCGGCTGCGGCTGCGGATACGGCTGCAGGCGCGCCGGCGCTCGTCTGGTTTAGTAAGCCGCGCCGGGGATGAGTTCAGAAACGGCGCGTTGTCCTACGAAAGGAAGGCCGGTTTTGCTATGATCGTCGGGCTGCTCAAGAACGCAGACGGCGCCACAGAAAACCGGTCAACGATAAACCGCGCCGCATTGCCAAAATATCAATCAGGAGACAAGTTCATGAAGAAGTTCATCGGCGCCGCGCTGCTGGCCGCCCTCGCCCTCGTTTCGCTGTCGCTGCGCCCGGTGCTGGCGCAGGATGCGCCGCCGTCGCGGCTCGACCAGGTCATCAAGTCCGGCAAGCTGCGCGTGTGCATGACCGGCGACTACAAGCCCTTTACCTACTACCGTGCGGACCAGACCTTCGAGGGCATGGATGTCGAACTGGCCCAATTGCTGGCCAAGTCGCTGGGCGTGGAAGCGCAGTTCGTCAAGACCACCTGGACCAACCTGATGAACGACTTCGTCGCCCAGTGCGATATCGCCATGGGCGGCGTCTCGATCACGCTGGACCGCGCGAAGAAGGCCTCCTTCTCGGCGGCCACGATGGTGGACGGCAAGGCGCCCGTGGTGCGCTGCGCCGACAAGGAGAAATTCCGCAACTTCGACATGATCGACCAGCCCGGCACGCGCGCCATCGTCAACCCCGGCGGCACCAACGAGCGCTTCGCCCGCGCCCGCTACAAGCGCGCCACGCTGACGCTGCACCCGGACAACGTCACCATCTTCCAGCAGATCGTCGACGGCCGCGCCGACGTGATGGTGACCGACGCCAGCGAAACCATGTGGCAGGCCAAGCTGCATCCCGAGCTGTGCCCGGTCAACCCCGAGCAGCCGCTGCAGTTCGCCGAGAAGGCCTACCTGCTGCCGCGCGGCGATGTGGCGTTCAAGGAGTATGTGGATACCTGGCTGCACCTGGCGAAATCGACCGGCGAGTATCAGCAGGTGTTCGACAAGTGGCTGAAATGAGCTGAACAGGGGTGAAGGGCGGATTACGCCGTCCACAAGCCAAGGCCGGCGCCAAGTGAATGGCGCCGGCCTTTTTTTTCTTCCGTCATCGCATCGGGCGGCGCTGACGATCGCCGGCAACGCAGCAATCCCGAACGCGATCAATCGAACTTGAGCTTCTTCAACTCCGGCTTCGGGTCCGGATACTTCAGCTTCAGTTTCTGCAGCGCCTCCAGCACGACATTGGCCACCACCAGGTTGCGATGCGGCTTGGAATCGGCCGGCACCACGTACCAGGGCGCATGCGCCGTGCTGGTCGCCTGCAGCGCGTTCTGGTAGACCTGCTGGTAGGCGTCCCAGTACTTGCGCTCGGCCAGGTCCTGCGGGTCGAATTTCCAGTGCTTGTCGGGATCGTCGATGCGCGACTGCAGCCGCGCCTTCTGCTCGTCCTTCGAGATGTGCAGGAAGAACTTCAGGATCACCGTGCCGGTCTCGGCCAGCATGCGTTCGAAATCGTTGATCTGGCGGTAGCGGCGCTTGCACTCCTTGTCGTCGATCCAGTCGTGGACGCGGGTGATCAGCACGTCCTCGTAGTGGCTGCGGTTGAACACCGCGATCTCGCCCGCCTGTGGCACCTGCTGGTGAATGCGCCACAGATAGTCGTGCGACAGTTCGATGGCGGTCGGCGCCTTGAAATTGGCGATGCGGATGCCCTGCGGATTCACGCCGGCAAACACATCGTTGACGGTACCGTCCTTGCCGCTGGTGTCCATCCCCTGCAGGATCACCAGCAGCTTGTGCTTGCGGCCGGCGTAGAGCATCTGTTGCTGCTCGCCGATGGCCGCGGCCAGGCGCGCAGCCTCGGCGCGGTCCTTGTCCTTGTCGCCCTGCGACAGCGGCTTTTGCGTGGCGCCCTCATCCTTGACGAGGGTCTTCGGTCCGACGATGAATTGCGGGGCGATCTTCTTTGCCATGGTGTCTCTCGTGGTGTTGTTGTCGTGGATGTCTCACCGGCAGCTGGCTGCCGCGGCGCTCAGAGCACGCCGAGGAAATTGCCCATACGGTGCTCGATCTTGATGCACTTGTCCATGATCACCTTCAAGCCGGCCGCGCGCGCTTTGGCCGCGGCTTCGTCGTGGAATATCTCCAGCTGCATCCACACGCATTCGGCGCCGATGGCGATGGCGTCGTCGACCACCGGCGGGATGTCGGACGATTTGCGGAAGCAGTCGACGATGGAGATGCGCAGCCCCTCCTGCGCAAGCGCTGCATTGGCCTCCTGCAGCGTGGCGTGGCAATGCTCGCCGAGGATGGTCTGGCCCGCGTACATGGGATTGACCGCGACGATGCGGTAGCCGGCCGCCTGCATGTAGGCGGCGACGTCGTAGCTGGCGCGCTCGGGACGATTGGACAGCCCGACCACGGCGATCACCGGCTTGCCGCCGGCGCGGGGTGAAACCTGCTGGTTGCTGACGGTGCTGGCAGTGCTGGCGGATGGCGTCATCCGGGTTCTCCTGTGGGGTTCCGGCCTCGCGCGCCGGGGGGACGCATGTTGACCGATATTATCTAAAGGATTTGCGCGCGGCGATTTGGTTCGCCGCATGGGCGTATTCCCGCGTGACTTCACGATGTCGCCGGATCGCAGAACGGCGGGTGACCCGGCTCACGGCGCAGCGCATGGGAGCACTTTATCCGAAAGCGGGATCGCCGACAGGAAGCACCCCGCAACGAACGGCCCGCCAATGAAAAAAGGCAGCCGAGGCTGCCTTTCTTGATCTGTTGCTTTGCCTGCCGCGCAAACGGAGGCACGCCGACGAATCAGCGCTTCTGACGCAACTTCTGGATCGCTGCCAGCTGTGCCACGGCCGCGGCCAGTTCGGCCTGGGCTGCGGCGTAGTCGATCTTGGAATCGCGATTGGCCAGCGCTTCTTCCGCCAGTTTCTTCGCTTCAGCCGCCTTGGCTTCATCCAGATCGGCACCGCGGATCGCGGTGTCGGCCAGCACGGTCACGGCGTCCGGCTGAACTTCCAGCAGGCCGCCCGCCACGAACACGAACTCGTCAGTCGCCTGACCCGGCACCTTGATACGGACGGCACCCGGCTTGATGCGCGTGATCAGCGGCGTGTGGCGGGGATAGATACCCAGCTCGCCCGCTTCACCCGGCAACGCGACGAATTCAGCCTCGCCGGAGAAGATCGCCTCTTCCGCCGAAACCACGTCCACTTGAATAGTATGTGCCATGTCGTTTCCTAGTCGATTGACCGCCTCCGGCATATCAATGCACGGAGGCGGCGCCGAAAATCAATGAATGCTTAGTTGATCTTCTTGGCTTTTTCGATTGCTTCTTCGATCGTGCCGACCATGTAGAACGCTTGTTCCGGCAGGTGATCGAGTTCGCCGCTGGCGATCATCTTGAAGCCCTTGATCGTGTCCTTCAGCGAAACGTACTTGCCCGGCGAACCGGTGAACACTTCAGCGACGTGGAACGGCTGCGACAGGAAACGCTGCATCTTACGAGCACGCGCCACCAGCAGCTTGTCTTCCGGAGCCAGTTCGTCCATGCCCAGAATCGCGATGATGTCACGCAGTTCCTTGTAGCGCTGCAGGGTGCCCTGAACAGCGCGTGCGGTCTCGTAGTGCTCCTGGCCGACCACTTGCGGGTCCAGCTGGCGCGAGGTCGAGTCCAGCGGATCCACTGCGGGGTAGATACCCAGCGAAGCGATGTCACGCGACAGAACGACGGTCGAGTCCAAGTGGGCGAAGGTGGTTGCCGGCGACGGGTCGGTCAAGTCATCCGCAGGGACGTACACGGCCTGGATCGAGGTGATCGAACCGGTCTTGGTCGAGGTGATACGCTCTTGCAGGCGGCCCATTTCTTCGGCCAGCGTCGGCTGGTAGCCCACGGCGGAAGGCATACGGCCCAGCAGCGCGGACACTTCGGTACCGGCCAGGGTGTAACGGTAGATGTTGTCGACGAAGAACAGAACGTCCTTGCCTTCATCGCGGAAGCCTTCAGCGATGGTCAGGCCGGTCAGCGCGACGCGCAGACGGTTGCCCGGCGGTTCGTTCATCTGGCCGTAGACCATGGCAACCTTGGAGTTTTCCGGGTTTTCCAGGTCCACCACCTTGGCTTCTGCCATTTCGTGGTAGAAGTCGTTACCTTCACGGGTACGCTCACCAACACCGGCGAACACGGACAGACCGCTGTGCGCCTTGGCGATGTTGTTGATCAGTTCCATCATGTTCACGGTCTTGCCCACGCCGGCGCCGCCGAACAGGCCGACCTTACCGCCCTTGGCAAACGGGCACACCAGGTCGATCACCTTGATGCCGGTTTCCAGCAGCTCTTGCGACGGCGACAGTTCGTCGTACGCGGGAGCCTTGCGGTGGATCGAAGCGGTCTGGTCGTGAGCGACCGGGCCACATTCGTCGATCGGGTTGCCCAGCACGTCCATGATGCGGCCCAGGGTCGCCTTGCCGACCGGCACGGTGATTGCCTTGCCGGTGTTCGTGATGGTCAGGCCGCGGCGCAGACCGTCCGACGAACCGAGCGCAATGGTACGAACCACGCCGTCGCCCAGCTGTTGCTGAACTTCCAGGGTCAGTTCCGAACCTTCCAATTTCAAGGCATCGTAAACCTTGGGCATCGCGTCGCGCGGAAACTCCACGTCCACCACAGCGCCGATACACTGAACGATTTTGCCATCAGCCATTTTCGTTCCTTCAATAGATAAAATTTAAATTCTGTTTCGCATCGCTGCGTTACGTCAGATGATCAGCCGACCGCGGCCGCACCGGCCACGATTTCCGACAGCTCTTTGGTAATCGCTGCCTGGCGGGTCTTGTTGTAGACCAGCTTGAGCTCGCCGATCACGCTACCAGCGTTGTCGCTTGCCGCCTTCATCGCCACCATGCGCGCCGATTGCTCGGACGCCATGTTTTCTGCGACGGCTTGATAGATCAGTGCTTCGACGTAACGCACCAGCAGTTCGTCCACCACGGATTGCACATCGGGCTCGTAGATGTAGTCCCAGGAGTGCGCACCCTCGTCAGCTTTCAGCTTGTCGCTGGACAGCGGCAGCAGTTGCTGCAGGGTGGCTTCCTGCTTCATCGTGTTGATGAACTTGGTGTACACCAGGTACACCGCGTCCAGCTTGCCTTCCTGGTAAGCGTCGAGCAGCACCTTGACGGGGCCGATCAGCTTTTCCAGGTGAGGCGTATCGCCCAATTGCGTCACGTTGGCGGCAACGCGTGCGCCGATACGATTCAGAAAACCCAGACCCTTGTTGCCAATGGCAACGGATTCGATCGCCAGCCCCTGGCTCTCCAGTTCGCGCATCTTCGCTGTCACCAGCCGCAGCGAGTTGGTGTTCATGCCACCGCACAGACCCTTGTCGGTCGTCACGATGATGAAACCAACACGCTTGGCCGTATCCTGCTTGACCATGAAGGGGTGCACGTATTCCGGATTGGCCTGCGACAGGTTGGCCGCAATGTTGCGGATCTTGTCGCTGTACGGGCGGGCTGCGTGCATCCGATCCTGCGCCTTGCGCATTTTGGATGCCGCGACCATTTCCATCGCCTTGGTGATCTTCTTCGTATTTTCTACGCTCTTGATCTTGCCACGTATCTCTTTACCTGTAGCCATGAGTAAGACTCCTTATAGCTTCAGTAAAAATTAGTACGCGCCGGATTTCTTGAAGTCAGCGATGGCGGCTGCCAGTGCTGCTTCAGCATCCTTATCCAGTTGCTTGGTGTCTTCGATCTTCTTCAACAGGTCGGCGTGGCTGGTCTTCACGAAGTTGTGCAGACCGGCTTCGAAGGCCAGGATCTTCTTCACTTCGATGTCGTCCATGTAGCCCTTGTTCACGGCGAACAGGGTCACGGCCATGATGGAGATCGATTGCGGAGCGTACTGCGACTGCTTCAGCAGTTCGGTCACGCGTGCGCCACGATCCAGTTGCTTGCGGGTTGCCGCATCCAGGTCCGAAGCGAACTGCGCGAAGGCTGCCAGTTCACGGTACTGTGCCAGGTCGGTACGGATACCGCCGGACAGGCCCTTGATGACCTTGGTCTGGGCAGCGCCACCGACGCGCGACACCGAGATACCGGCGTTGATCGCAGGACGGATACCGGCGTTGAACAGCGAAGTTTCCAGGAAGATCTGGCCGTCGGTGATCGAGATCACGTTGGTCGGAACGAAGGCGGACACGTCGCCGGCTTGCGTTTCGATGATCGGCAGCGCGGTCAGCGAACCGGTCTTGCCGGTGACTTCGCCGTTGGTGAACTTCTCGACGTAGTCGGCGTTCACGCGGGCAGCACGTTCCAGCAGGCGGCTGTGCAGGTAGAACACGTCGCCAGGATAAGCTTCGCGGCCCGGCGGACGGCGCAGCAGCAGCGAGACCTGACGGTAAGCGACGGCTTGCTTGGACAGATCGTCATACACGATCAGGGCGTCTTGACCGCGATCGCGGAAGTATTCGCCCATGGTGCAACCCGAATAAGCCGAGACGTATTGCATCGCTGCCGATTCGGAAGCGGTTGCCGCCACGACGATGGTGTACTCCATCGCGCCGTGCTCTTCCAGCGCGCGCACCACGTTCTTGACCGAGGAAGCCTTCTGGCCGATCGCGACGTAGATGCAGGTCATGTTCTGACCCTTTTGATTGATGATGGCGTCGATCGCAACAGCGGTCTTGCCGGTCTGGCGGTCGCCGATGATCAGCTCACGCTGGCCGCGGCCAACGGGGACCATCGAGTCGATCGACTTCAGGCCGGTTTGCATCGGCTGCGAAACCGATTCACGGGCGATAACGCCCGGCGCGATCTTTTCGATCGGAGCGGTCAGCTTGGCGTTGATCGGGCCCTTGCCGTCGATCGGCTGACCCAGGGCGTTGACCACACGGCCGCGCAGTTCGGGGCCGATCGGCACTTCCAGGATACGGCCGGTGCACTTGACGGTGTCACCTTCGGAAATGTGTTCGTACTCGCCCAGGATAACGGCGCCGACCGAGTCGCGCTCCAGGTTCAGCGCCAGGCCGAAGGTGTTACCCGGGAATTCCAGCATCTCACCTTGCATCACGTCGGACAGACCATGGATACGGCAGATACCGTCGGACACGGAAATGACCGTGCCTTGATTGCGAATCTCAGCGGAATCGCCAAGGCCTTGGATCCGGCTCTTGATCAGCTCGCTGATTTCAGATGCGTTGAGTTGCATACTAACTCCTAAAAATTGTTCTTTCGCTTAGCCAGGCTCGGGCAATTACGCGGCCAGAGCAGCATGCAGCTGCTGCAGTTTCGCGCGCACGGAGGTATCGAACACTTCGTCGCCGACCACGACACGCACGCCGCCGATCAGGCTGTCGTCCACCGTCACCGAAGGGTTCAGCTTGCGGCCGAACTTCTTCTCCAGCGAGGAGACCACATCCTTGACCTGCGCATCGCTCAGCGCGAAGGCGCTGGTGATGTACGCGTCTGCCGAACCTTCCTGGGCGTTCTTGAGCTCATGGAACTGTTCGGCGATCTGCGGCAGCAGGACCAGGCGGCCGTTGTCGATCAGCGTCTTGACGAAATTCTGCGCCTCGACGGAGAGCGGGGTCTTCACGGCTGCGGTAAACACTTCGACCAGCTTGGCGTGCGAAACGGAAGGATTGTGCGCGAGATCTTTGAGCTCGGGATGCGCTGCCACCTGGGCCATCTCGGTGATGAGATCGGACCAGGCTGCCAGGCTGCCTGCCTTGGCCACACGGAACAGGGCTTCAGCGTAAGGGCGAGCGATCGTTACGAGTTCGGCCATATTACAGCTCTGTCTTCAGTTGGTTCAGCAGGTCGGCGTGCGCAGCGGCGTTCACTTCGCGCTTGAGGATCTGTTCCGCGCCCTTGACTGCCAGCGTAGCGACTTCGCCGCGCAGTTCTTCGCGCGCCTTGTTCACTTGCTGTTCAGCGTCGGCACGGGCAGCGGCGACGATGCGGGCAGCCTCGTCGGCAGCCGTCTTCTTCGCCTCTTCGATGATCAGCTGAGCGCGCTTTTCGGCGTCGCCGATACGCTTCTGGCCTTCATCGCGAGCCGTTGCCAGTTCGCCCTGGATGCGCTTTTCGGCGGCGGCCAGATCGGCCTTGCCGCGGTCGGCAGCTGCCAGACCGTCCGCAATCTTCTTGGCGCGTTCGTCGAGCGCCTTGATCAACGGCGGCCACACGAATTTCATCGTGAAGCCGGCGAGGATGAAGAAGACCACGAACTGCGCAATCAATGTTGCATTTAAGTTCACGGTAATTCCCTTCTCATAATAACAAGTGCCGGAACCAATCGTCCGGCAGGTGAGAGTCGGCTATGAAGCCCGAATTACTTGGCGATGAACGGATTTGCGAATGCGAACAGCATGGCGATACCAACACCGATCAGGAACGCAGCGTCGATCAGGCCGGCCAGCAGGAACATCTTGGTTTGCAGGGTGTTCATCAGTTCAGGCTGACGTGCGGATGCTTCGAGGTACTTACCGCCCATGATCGCGATACCGATACAAGCGCCGATAGCACCCAGGCCAATGATCAAACCGCAAGCCAAAGCAACGAAAGAGACATCAGTCATGACAATTCCTTAGAAAAGTTAAGTTAATACAAAAAATCAAAAAACAAACTGAAAAAACAGGTACTGCAAGCCTTGTTGTTAGTGCGCTTCGTGCGCCTGGCCCAGGTAAACCAGTGTCAACATCATGAAGATGAATGCTTGGAGCAGCACGATCAGGATGTGGAAAATTGCCCAGATAGAACCAGCGATCACGTGACCAATGAAGCCGAATGCGGTCGCGGTCGATCCCAGCAATGCGATCAGCAGGAACAACAGTTCGCCTGCATACATGTTGCCGAACAGTCGCATGCCCAGGGACACGGTCTTGGCGGCGAATTCGATGATGTTGAGCAGCAGGTTGAACGGAGCCAGCCAGATGCCGAACGGTGCAGCAAACAGTTCGTGGATGAAGCCGCCCGCGCCCTTGATCTTGACGCTGTAGTACAGCATCAGGGCCAGCACGCCCAGGGCGATGCCCAGGGTGCCGTTCAGGTCGGCGGTCGGAACGATGCGGTGGTGCATTTCACCCATGCCGAAGATGCGGAAGATGCCCGAAGCCAGGTCGACCGGCAGGAAGTCCAGCGAGTTCATCAGGGCCACCCAGATGAACACGGTCAGCGCCACCGGAGCGATAAAGCTGCGGTCGCCGTGCACGATGGCCTTGGACTGGTCTTCGACCATCTCGACCACCATCTCGACGAAGGCCTGGAAGCGGCCCGGCACGCCCGAGGTTGCCTTGCGGGCAGCCAGGAACATGAAGAAGCATGCGATGACGCCACAGAACACGGACCAGAACACGGTATCCATGTTGATGATGGAGAAATCGACGATCTTGGTTTGGTGATGCGTGGAGAGGTGTCCGAGGTGGTGGACGATGTATTCGGAGGCTGTTGGCGCGTGCTCAGCGGCTTCTACGGTCATGGTCGGTGTCTAAACAGTAAAATGAAATAACTCTTAAGCACCACGATGAAGCTCAGCACGAATGCGAGCCAGTTGACACCGTGGTACAACCAAACGATCGCCCCCATGAGTGCGAAAGTCGTAGCAATCTTGAAAAATTCCCCGAAGAAAAACGTCATCGGGTTGGTACCACCAGGCTTACGTGCGCTGACGTAGAGTCGCAAGGCAAACAGGGCATTCGGAACCAGACAGCAAATCCCGCCCAAGAGTGCGGACCATAGCGCCGGAAGTCCGCCCAACATGCCTGCAACGAGTGCAGCGACGACTGTGGTTACGAGCTGCAAAAGGATGATGCGCAGCATATATATCCAATATCGTGCATGCGCCGCACCCATTACGAGCGTACGGCAGCTTAAAAGCCCGGCGATTATAAAGGTTCGTTTTCCGGTTCGTCAAACCTTTTACAGCCAGATCGCTGCGTTATCTCAGCCATTTATAGGTGAGATGTGGCAAATAGTCTGCGACTTCGATTTTCCGCATTGCAGCAAACCAAATCCGGCTTGCCCGCATCGGAATGCGGCACGGGGAAAGCGAGGCCATGGCGTGTTTCTCACCCGGCGCGCACCTGCCGCCGCCGCACTTCCGCCGTCCGGGAATGTAGCCCCGGCACCGGGCCGGATCCGCAAACAGCGCCCAATTTAATCAATATCCGGACGACGCGCCAGAGAAAAATCGAGCAAATTCAATGATTTACAGCCCTCGATCAGGCGCTCGCAATCGTTCAAATGCGTTTCTTACAAGCCGTCAGGAAAACCGGAGTCATCAGACGACCTAGCTCGCTTTTTCGGCGAATCATGCTGCAGCACAGCGTAGCCGGCACGCCGCGGCCGCATCTTAATAGGGAGCCCGCGCCCATGTCGTAGAAATACGGCATTCGCGAACGCAGGGCGCCATGCACTCCTCTCGCCTTGCGGGCGCAAGCCTTGATGTCGCGCAAAGCGGCGCATGCTGCACGGCGGCATCATCACTCCCTTGTACGGAAGGCACTTTGTCCCGCGCGATGCGCAGGCGGATTGTCGACGTCGGAAAGATTTGTATTGCCGCGACGAAGAGAAACGAATCCGGCATGCAGCCTGCAAACCGGATTATTCTTTATCTGCGCGGGGGGATGGTGGCGCGGCTGGCGGGGATCGAACCCACGACCCTTGGCTTCGGAGGCCAATACTCTATCCACTGAGCTACAGCCGCATCATGGGGGTAACCCCAAGGAGGCCTGAAGGATACCGGTTTTCCCTTGGGCCGTCCATGCTGACGGGGAGTTTTTCCGTGTCAAACGGAAAGCATTGTGACTATAATCAAGAGTTCGGCGAGAGAGCGCAATGAAAGCCCTGCCTGATCCTAGTTCCACGCAATGCCAGGCGATACAAAGGGAACCGACGTTTTCCGCCCCAATTTCGAGGAAACATTAAGGAGGGACGCTAATGAGCTCTGCTCATCAAGAACACGAGTCGGCAATCAAGACTCCCAAGCAGTTGATCGCAGCAGTCGTCGCAGGTTTTCTGGTTCCCATCGTCTGTATCGTGCTGCTGGTCCAGTATGTGACCAACGGCCAGAAGACAGGGGCCGGCTCGGATGGACAAACTCCCGAAATGATCGCCGCGCGCATCAAGCCCGTGGCCGACGATGGCTTCACCTTCCGTGACGCCAACACTCCCAAACAGCTCCAGACCGGCGAAGAAGTCTTCAAGTCCACCTGCGCCGCCTGCCACGCCGCCGGTGTCGCCGGCGCCCCCAAGGTCGGCGACGAAGCCGCCTGGAAGGCCCGTCTCGCCGAAGGCTACGACACCCTGGTCTCGCACGCCATCAATGGCCTGCGCGCGATGCCCGCCAAGGGCGGCAACCCTGACCTGGACGATGTCGAGATCCAGCGCACCGTGGTCTACATGGCCAACCAGTCCGGCGCCAAGTTCAAGGAACCGGAAGTCAAGGCGCCAGCCGCACCTGCCGCAGGCGAAGGCGCCGCAGCGCCGGCCGAAGCCCCCGCTGCCGCACCGGCCAAGTAAGCTCGACGCATCATGAAAAAAGCCCCGATTGTTCGGGGCTTTTTTCGTTGTCCGCTCGGGCTTCTTCAATAACGCTGCGGAGGCGGTGGCGGCGGGTAGTTGCCCGGCGCGTAGCCGGCCGGCGGCTGCTGCGGCTGCGCGGCCTGTTGTTCCGCCACGAAGATTTCCACGCGACGGTTCTTGGCGCGATTGGCGTCCGAGGTGTTGGGCACCAGCGGCTCGTGCGAACCGCGTCCCTGGATGCTGAAGCGACCTGCGGCCACGCCGCGTGTGGTCAGGTAATCGCGCGTGCGCGCGGCGCGCTGGCTCGAGAGCGGATCGTTGATCGCATCGCTGCCGGTATTGTCGGTATGGCCGACGATGGTGACCGTGGTGGCGGGGTTTTCCGCCAGCGTCGCGGCGAAGCGGTCCAGCACCGGACGCAGGTCGGGCTTGATGTCGGCGCGGCCGGTATCGAAGGAAATGTCGCTGGGGATCTCGAGCTTCAGGCGGTTGTCGGCAGTCTGGGTGACCTGCACACCGGTGCCCTGGGTGGCCTGCTCCATGGCACGTTTCTGGTTTTCCATCCGGTTGGACCAGATGTTGCCGGCCACGGCGCCGATCGCGCCGCCGATGGCCGCGCCGCCCAGCGCGCGCCCGCCGCCGCCACCGCCGGTGGCGGCCCCGAGGATGCCGCCGATGCCTGCACCGATACCCGCGCCGGTCGCCGTGCCGCGTTGCGTCTGGCTCATGTCGGCGCAACCGGAAATGGCCAGCGCCCCGGCCACTGCCACGATCGATAATGTCTTCATGTGATGTCCTTTCTTGCCTTCTCAGCGTTGTTGTACAGGCCCTGCGGCCGGTCTGATTCAGAGCCTCGCCAAGGCTAATATGTTCCGTCTGCGCCGTGGCATTCTGTAACACAAAAAAACAAAGGCACCCGGAGAACCGGATGCCTTTGGATACCTTTGCCTTTGGATGCTTTTGCGAGAAGGACTGGACGATGTCGCGGGTCGCTTTACTCCTCGTGCGGCCCTGTTGCTTCCGGCAGGCCGGGCCCGGCTTCGCCGGACTGGCCGCCGCGCTGGGTGAAGTAGTAGGCCAGTCCGCCGACCGCCGCAATGATGCCGCCGTACATCAGCGGCTTGCGCAGCCAGCGGCGCGACAGCAGCGACGCCCCCGTCATCAGCAGCGGCGTCACCGACTGCAGGTTCAGGTTGGCGAAGCTGCCGCCGGCCAGCGACTTGATCGATTGCACCGTCTTGCCGCCGCCGACGAAGGACGCGGCGAAATGCCCGACGCGGCTCAAGGCGCCTTTGGCCAGGGATTCGGCGCTCAGGTTTTCACGCACCACCTGGCGCGCTTCCATCACGCCCAGGCGATACAACGCGCCCTGCGCCAGCACCTTGCGCTTGCGCTCCTCATGGGTCATGCCGTCATGTGGGTCTGTTTGCATGCGTCTCCCCAGGATAATCGGTACGCTCACCCGCTCAGAGCAGGGCGTCGCGGTCCTTGCGCAACTCGGCCATGGTGGCGGGCAACGACAGCTTGCCCTGCATCAGCACCGAACGCGCGTAAAACACCAGGGCCACCGTGGCCGCGCTGAAGACGAATCCCAGCAGCGCCAGAATCTTCCAGCCCCAGGTGTCCCAGGCCAGCAGCACGATCAGCACCGACCAGAAGGCGACCGCGAACCACAGCGCGACCGCCGCCAGCACGAAGATGACAGCGAACCGGACCAGATGGGCGCCGATCTCCGACATCTCGAGAGACGCCAGTTCGATGCGGCTGATGATGAGTCCGAGCAGGTTCTTGGCCAGGCCCAGAAGGCCGGCGGTCAGCCCCGGATTGGCGGGCTGGGCCGGCGGCCCATCCTTGTGCGCGGTCGCCATCGGCGCGCCGCTTACTTGCTGCGACCGATGACCAGGCCGACCAGCAAGCCCAGGCCGGCGGAGATGGCGACGGCGCGCCACGGGTTTTCATGCACGTAGTCGTCGGTCTTGGCGGCGACTTCCTTGCCCTTTTCGATGGCGGCGGCCTGCGCGCTTTGCGCGGCTTCGGCGGCGGCCTCCAGCAGGGTCAGGCCCTTGGCGCGCAGTTCATCGGCCTTGTCGCCGGTGGCGGCGGCGGCTTCTGCAAACAATGCCTGGGCATCCTTGACGAGAGTCTTCATGTCGTTTCTGACGGTCTTGAGAGCGGCGGATTGGGGCATTCGGATTCTCCTTTTTATCCCGGTTAACGAAAAGACAAGAAACAGCTGGAGCCGTTGCCTGAAAAATCAAGCGCCGGCTCCAGCCGATTTTACAGAGGCCGCCGCTGGGCGGGTAAGCAAAGCGGGGCAATATTGCGGCAACGCAAAGAAAGTTCGATGGCCTGTTCCGCCATTAGTTTCCGTCAATTGCGTTGCGCGCAGGCCCTGGTCAGAAGCGCGTCTCGCGCGCGGCGCGCAGGAAGCTGTCCAGGATGGGCGTGCAGTCCAGCAGATCGGCGCCGCCGGCGCGGTGAAACTCCGGATGCCACTGCAGGCCCATCACGAACGGCGCCTTGCGATAGCGGATCGCCTCGACGATCTGGTCGGGACCGGACACCGCCTCGATCGACAGGTCGCGCCCGACATCGCGCACCGCCTGGTGGTGGATCGAGTTGACCATGGCGTTCTCGGTCTTCACCAGCGAGGCCAGCGAGGAGCCCTGCGGGAACTGCAGCGCGTGGTAATTGCTGTCGTACTGGTCGTTGACGTGCGGGATCGCGGTTGGCACATCGGTGGCGATATCCTGGTACAGCGTTCCGCCGAAGGCCACGTTGATCAGCTGGCAGCCGCGGCAGATGCCCAGCACCGGCTTGCCGGCCTCGATGAATTCATGCAGCAGCTCCAGCTCGTACATGTCGCGCACGCGGTCGCCGCTCCATTCGGGCCGGGTGGCGGCCTGCGCGTAGCTCTGCGGCGACACGTCGGCGCCGCCCTGCAGCACCAGGCCGTCCAGATGCTTGGCGTAGTCGCGCAGGCGGATGTTGCTGGGGTGGACCATGCCGTTGGTGTTGACCGTCGGAATCATGAACACCAGCACGTCGCGCGACATCACCCATTGCGCAATCGACTCTTCCAGGTATTGCAGGGTCTTGCTGCGCAAGCCCTTGGCGCCGGATTCCGGGTGGAAGATGCGCGCCGACACGCCGATCTTGAGCGTGCGCTGCATGACGCGGCGCCCGGCCTTGTCGGACAGGGCCCGCAGGCGCGCGGCGAAGAAGCGCCAGGTCTGCGCCCACGGCGCATCGCCCGCATGGTGCGGCGGCGGAGGCAAAGGGGAATGCGGAGGCGGTTGATGCTGCGCGGCCTGGGCCGCCGGTTGCGCGCCCGGACCAGGCTGCGGATTTTGGGGTGCCTGCGCGGCGGGCGGGGCCGCAGAGGCGGCGGTCGCGTCGGCGGCAGGGGCGGGAGCGCTGGCTGGCTTGGCCGGACCGGGCTCCCTGGGCAGGTTGGCTTCGGAATCTTGGATATCGGACATGGCTGCAATAAGGACGGAATGTGAATAAACTGCGGCGAGTGTCAATTGCTGCGGCCTCCATGCACCGAGGGCGCACGGCAGCCGCTGGGTCGGATGAGTATAAGCGCATTGCCCGGCTTTTGATACCCGCAGGAAAATCGGCGGGAAGGATACGGCGCGCCGGCGAACATCCCTAGCCCCGGCTTGTTTCATCCAAGCGGCGGCGGGCGCTTTCGTGGCACACTCCCCTTCCCTTTATTGGCAGACAGCAAACCGGCCGCGCATGTTCCGGCATTTTTCCGTCCTGCCCCACGACAACAAGCGCTTCACCGCCACGACGACCCGATGCCCAAGGTACTCATCCTCTACGCCCATCCTGCCGCCGAGCTCTCGCGCGCCAACAAGCTGATGATCGAAGCCGCAGCCAGGCTGCCCGGCGTGGTGGTCAACGATCTCTACGAACGCTACCCGGACTTCATCATCGACGTCGCGCGCGAGCAGGCGCTGCTGGAAGAAGCCGACCTGGTGGTGATGCAGCACCCCATCCACTGGTACAGCATGCCCGCCCTGCAGAAGGAATGGGTAGACCTGGTGCTGGCGCGCGGCTGGGCCTTCGGCCATGACGGCAACGCGTTGCGCGGCAAGGGCTTCTGGCTGGTCGCCTCCACCGGCGGCGAGCCGGAGGCCTATGCGCCGCAGGGCCGCCACGGCCATCCCTTCGCCGAGTTCCTGCCCCCCTACCAGCAGACCGCGCGCCTGTGCGGCATGCGCTGGATCGAGCCGCTGATCCTGCACGGCGCGCACCATGTGACGCCGGTCGATTTCCAGCGCCATGTCGAGCGCTACCTCGACCTGCTGCAGCGCTACCCCGGTCACGAATGACCCCGGCCCCCCCACCCGACGACGCCCATTACACAAAGACGCCATCATGGATGAACACCTTCTCATCGCCCTGGTCTACCTGCTCGCCGCGGTCGCGGCCGTGCCCATCGCCAAGCGCCTGGGACTGGGCGCCGTGCTGGGCTACCTGCTGGCGGGCATCGTCATCGGCCCATGGGGCCTGGGCCTGATCACCGAGGTCAAGCACATCCTCGAGTTCTCCGAATTCGGCGTGGTGCTGCTGCTGTTCCTGATCGGCCTGGAGCTCGATCCCAAGCGCCTGTGGGCGCTGCGCCGCTCCATCTTCGGCTGGGGCAGCGCCCAGGTGCTGGCGGTGACGGCCGCGCTGCTGGCCGCCGCCATCGTCGCCGGCGTGCCCTGGCGCATCGCGGTCATCGCCGCGCTCGGCATGTCGTTATCGTCCACCGCCATCGCGCTGGCCACGCTGGGCGAGCGCAAGCTCACCGCCACGCCGGCCGGATCGGCCGGCTTCGCGATCCTGCTGTTCCAGGACATCGCCGCCATCCCGATGATGGCCGCCGTGCCGCTCCTGGGCGTGGCCGCCAACCAGGGCAGCGGCCAGGGCTGGCTGCACGCGGGCCAGGTGGCGCTGGTGATCGCGCTGCTGATCTTCGGTGGCCGCGTGCTGATCCGACCGGTGCTGCGCATCATCGCCAAGACCGACATGCGCGAGATCTTCACCGCCTTCGCGCTGTTGCTGGTGATCGCGACCTGCCTGCTGATGCAGTCGGTCGGCATGTCGATGGCGCTGGGCACCTTCCTGGCCGGCGTGCTGCTGGCCGACTCCGAATACCGCCACGCGCTGGAAAGCGACATCGAGCCCTTCAAGGGATTGTTGCTGGGCCTGTTCTTCATCGCCGTGGGCATGTCGGTGGATTTCGGCGTGTTCCTCGCCCAGCCCTGGCGCATCCTCGGGCTGGTCGCCGGATTCCTGGCGATCAAGGCGTTCATGATGTGGCTGCTGGGACGCTGCTTCGGCATCCCGCGCGGCCAGCAGCTGTTCTTCGCCTTCCTGCTCTCGCAAGGCGGCGAGTTCGCCTTCATCGTCTTCGGCGCCGCGGTCACCGCCAAGGTGCTCACGCCGGAAGTCTCGTCGATCCTGGTGGTGGTGGTGGCCCTGTCGATGCTGGTCACGCCGCTGCTGCTGCTGGTGCACGACCGCCTGCTGGTGCGCTGGCTGGAAGGCGGCAACCGCCGCCCCGAAGACAGGATCGAGCCGCAGGACCATGAAGTGATCATCGCCGGCTTCGGCCGCTTCGGCCAGATCGTCGGCCGCCTGCTGATGGCCAACGGCATCGGCGCCACCGTGCTGGACCACGACCCGGACCAGATCGACTTCCTGCGCAAGTTCGGCTTCAAGGTGTTCTACGGCGACGCCACCCGCATCGACCTGCTGCGCACCGCGGGCGCGGCCAAGGCGCGCGTGCTGGTGATCGCCATCGACGACGCCCAGGCCACGCTGGACATGGTCGAGAAGGTGAAGGAGGAATTCCCGCACCTGCAGATCGCCGCCCGCGCGCGCAACGTCACGCACTATTACGACCTGCTGGACCGCGGCGTCACCGTGCTGGAGCGCGAGACCTTCGAGAGCGCGCTGCAAATGGGCCGCCAGGTGCTGCAGCAGCTGGACTTCGGCGCCTACCGCGCGCGCCAGGCGGCGATGAAGTTCCGCGCCCACAACCTCAAGACCCTGTTCGAGCTCTACCCGCATTACAAGGACCAGCAGCAGATGGTGTCGATGGCGGTGCAGGCGCGCGAGGAACTGCAGGCCATGTTCGCCGGCGACCGCGCGGCGATGGAGCGTGAACACAACCACGACCACTGGCGCGGCGAACCGGCGCCGCAGGACAAGCCGCCGGCGGGCCAGGGCTGATCGCGCCGCCCATAAAAAAGGCCGGACACGCTTGCGCATGCCCGGCCAGTCCCTCACTGCTTACCACGTACTACTCACACTACTGCTACTGCGCACTACCCCACTGACTGCTTGCTCATTGCTCACTGCTACTGCTACCGGTACTACCCACTGCAAAATCAGTTCAGCGTCAGCGGCACGAAGATCTTTTCGTCGCCGCGCTCCACCAGCAGCGCCACGCTCTTGCCGGCCTGGCCGGCCAGCTTGCGCAGCTGCTCCACCGACGACACCGGCGTGCCGTTGAGCGCCAGGATCACGTCGCCGCTCTGGATGCCCGCCACCGCCGCGGGGCCGTTGACGTCTTCCACCAGCAGGCCGTTCTGGCCGCCCAGCTGCTTTTGCTCATCCTTGTCCAGCGGACGCACCGCCAAGCCCAGGCGGCCCTGATTCTCGGCCTTGTTGGCCGGCGCATCGTTCTTGGCCTGCTTCATTTCGCCCACGGTCACGTTGATGGTGCGAACCTTACCGCCGCGCATCACCTCGACCGGCTTGGACGTGCCGGGCGCGGTATCGGCCACCAGCGTGGGCAGGTCCACCGAATGGTCGATCGCATGGCCGTTGAAGCTGAGGATCACGTCTCCGGCCTGCAGGCCCGCCTTGTCGGCCGGGCTGCCCTTCTCGACCGAGGACACCAACGCGCCCTGCGCATTCTTCAGTCCGAAGGATTCGGACAAGGCCTGGTTCAGGTCCTGCACCGACACGCCCAGCCGGCCGCGCGTCACCTTGCCGTGCTGCGCCAGCTGCTGCTCCACCTTCATCGCCACGTCGATCGGGATGGCGAACGACAGGCCCTGGTAACCGCCGGTCTGGCTGTAGATCTGGGAGTTGATGCCGATCACCTCGCCGCGCAGGTTGAACAGCGGCCCGCCCGAGTTGCCCGGGTTCACCGCGACGTCCGTCTGCAGGAAGGGCACGTAATTGTCGTCCGGCAGGCTGCGCGACTTGGCGCTGACGATGCCGGCGGTGGCGGTATTGTCGAAACCGTAGGGAGAGCCGATGGCCAGCACCGGTTCGCCGACCAGCACCCGCGACGGATCGCCGATCTGCACCGTCGGCAGGTTCTTGGCATCGATGCGGATCACGGCGATGTCGCTCTGCTTGTCCACGCCCAGCACCTTGGCCTTGAACTCGCGGCGATCGGTCAGCTTGACCACCACTTCCTGCGCGCCGTCGACCACGTGGGCGTTGGTCAGGATCAGGCCGTCCTGCGAGATGATGAAGCCGGAACCCAGGCCGTGCATCACGCGCGGCTGGCGCGGCATCTGCAGTTGCGGGCCGAAGCGCTTGAAGAACTGCGCCATCGGATCGTCAGAGTCGTCGTCATCGTCGTCGGCCACTTTCTTGGCACGGCCGGTGACGCTGATGTTCACCACCGCGGGGCCGGCGCGCTGCACGATGCCCGAGAAGTCGGTCGCTGCCGCGACCACCGGTCCGGCCGGGGCCGCGGGCGCGGCATTGGAGGCCACCAGCGGGGTGTTGATCGCGGCCGCATGCGCGGACGGCAGGTCGGCGCCGCGAAAATAGACGTAGCTGCCGCCGACGACGGCGGCGATCATCACAGCCAAGGTGTTGCGAACGAAGACGATGCGACGGCTCATCATGCACTCCTTTTCTTCTCAGAGAAATGTCGGTGGCAAAGCGGCCGGCCTGCTTGCGTGTGCCGGGGTGCTCTGCCGTTGGAGTGAAGATTAAGACGCGAAAATTAAGACAGACTTAAGGCAGGAAACAGAAGTGGAAGGCGCGAGTGACGCGGGGCTCCGGCCTTCGCGGGACGACAGATAGCGGGTAGTCAGACTTGCGGAAGCCCGATCCCCGGGCCGGGCGGCCAAGCCTATCCCGCCAGGGCAAAAACGACCCGCGCCTGCAAGCCGTTGCCGGTGTTCTTCAGCTCCACCGGCACCCGGTGCAGATCGGCGATCTGCTTGACGATGGCCAACCCCAGCCCACTGCCGAACGCGGCGCGGCCGGCGTTCTGCTCCTGCGGGCGACGGGCGCGATAGAAGCGGTCGAACACGCGCGGCATCTCGCTCTCGGCGATGCCGGGGCCGCTGTCCTGGATCACCACCGTGCAGCGACCGGCGATGGAGGTGTCGAAGGACACATCCACCACGCCGCCCGCCGGTGTGTAACGCAAAGCGTTGTCGACCAGGTTGTTGAACAGGATGCGCAAGGCGTCGACATTGCCGCTCACCTGCAGCGGCCGCGCGTCGTCGTCGCCGGACAGGCCGAGGTCGATGCCGCCGTGTTCGGCCACAGAAGACAGGTCGCCCACCACGCCGCCCAGCAGCTCGCGCAGGTCGACCGGGGAAAACTTCATGGCGTCCGGTTCCTGGCGCGCCAGCGTCAACAACTGGTGCACCAGATGAGTGGCGCGCTCCAGCCCGTTCTTCAGGTCGGCGAAAGCAGCGCGGCGTTCTTCCTCGTCGGTAGCGCGTTCGGCCAGCTGCGCCTGCAGCCGCAGCGCGGTCAGCGGCGTGCGCAGCTCGTGCGCGGCATCGGCGACGAAGGCGCGCTGCGCTTCGGTGGAATGCTTCAGGCGCGCCAGCAGGTCGTTCATCGCGTGGGTCAGCGGCTGGATCTCCTGCGGCATGCCGACGTCGGCCAGCGGCTGCAGCGAGTTCATGTCGCGCGCGCCGACCTCGGCCGCCGCGCGCCGCACCGGCGCCAGCCCGCGGCTCACCGCCAGCCACGCCAGCACGCCGATCAGCGGGAACAGCAGCAGCATCGGCGCCACCGTCTTGACCGCCATCTGCGCCGCGATCTCGTCGCGCGCGCTCTGCGGCTGCGCCACCTGCACCACGGTGTTGCCGATCTGCGCGCTGTAGACGCGCCACATGCCGTTGGGCCCGCGCACGTTGGCAAAGCCCAGTTCAGCCTGGCGCGGCATGGCGCTGCGCGCGTGCGAGTGATAGATGACGGTGCCGCGGCTGTCCCAGATCTGCATCATGATCTCGTCTTCCAGCTCCGGCAGCTGCTGGCCGGGCGAGATCGGCGAGAAGGCCTGGCGCGGCAGCGAGGCCGCGATCTGGCGCATCTGGTAGTCGAAGATCTGGTTGGCTTCGCCGCGCGCCTGGAAGTACAGCCCGGCGCCGGCGATCACGATGATGGTGAACAGGCCCAGGCCCAGCCACAGCAGCAGCTTGTTGCGCACCGAATTCATGCCGGCACCAGGTAGCCGACGCCGCGCACGTTCTTGATGAAGTCGCTGCCGACCTTCTTGCGCAAGGCGTGGATGTGGACTTCGACAGCGTTGCTCTCGATGCTGTCGTCCCAGCCGTAGAGCTTTTCTTCCAGCTGCGCGCGCGAGAGCACCACGCCGGGACGATCCATGAAAGCATGCAGCAAAGTGAATTCACGTGCCGACAGATTGACCGGTTTGCCAGCCACGGTGACTTCATGGGTGGCCGGGTTCAGGATCACTTCACGCACCTGCACCAGGCTGTCGGCGCGGCCGGACTGGCGGCGCAGCAGGGCGCGCATGCGGGCCGAGAGTTCTTCCAGGTCGAAGGGCTTGATCAGGTAATCGTCGGCGCCGGCATCGAGCCCGGCCACGCGGTCGGCCACGGCGTCGCGCGCGGTGGTGATCAGCACCGGGATGCCGTTGCCGCGCTCGCGCATGGTCCGGAGCACCGCCAGGCCGTCCTTCTGCGGCAACCCGAGGTCCAGCAGCAGCATGGCGTAGTCCTCGTTGCGCAGGGCGGCGTCGGCCGACTTGCCGTCCTGCACCCAGTCGATGGCGAAGCCGTCCTGGCGCAAACCCTTGCGCACCGCCTCGCCTACCATGGGATCGTCTTCCACCAGCAATATGCGCATAGTCGTCTTGCCCTAGAGAATCTTCGCCAGGAGGAACACCACCGTCGACAGCAGGATGGTGGAGGCGAACGGCAACGAGAAATTGCGGCCGAACAGGCGAAAACGCAAGTCCCCCGGCAGGCGGCCGATGCCCAGTTTTTCCAGCCACGGCAGCAGCGTGGAAAACACGATCACAGCCAGAAAGATGACCAGCACCCAACGTATCATGCGTGCGCCCTCACAGCCTGTGCGTGCGGTCGTGGCGCAGCATGCGCTGTGGCCACTCGACGTTCTTGCCGATGACCAGCACCTTGAACAGCTCGCCCATCTCGGCCGGCGAAATCAGCTTTTGCATGGCGTTGGCCTGCGGCAGGTATTGCAGGCTCGCCTCGGGCGAGGTGCGCAGCAGCAGTTCGCCAATGCCGGCGTTGAGCAGGAAGGCGCCCTGGCTGGTGTAGGCCATCACTTCCGCGCCCTCTTCCACCGCGGCGATCGCCATGGCGGTGAAGTCGACGTGGGCGGTGATGTCTTGCAGGCCCGGCCAGTAGAACGGATCGTCGTGGGCGTGATGACGGTAGTGGCACATCAGCGTGCCGGCCGAGCGATCGTGCAAATAATATTCGGCCGCCGGAAAACCGTAATCCGGCAGGATCGCCGCCGCCCCGGCTCCGCTTGCGACCATGCGCGCCAGCGTGCGCATGAAGCCGATGGCCACCGGCGCCAGTTCGGTCAGGTAGCCGTCCGGCAGCTCATCGGCGTCCGGAATCTGCGCCACCGGCAGGTCGGCCACCGCGCGATCCTCGAAGCGGAAGCTGCCGGCGGCATCCAGCGCCACACCGCGCTCCAGCCAGCCCTGCGCCGACTTCACGGCCAGGCGCACCGGCATCGCGTCCAGCACCTCGTTGCCGACCACCACGCCGGAGAATGTCTCGGGCAAGGCGTCCAGCCATTCGACCAGCGCGGCGAACTCGCCCAGGGTTTCCTGCTGGCGCGCGCGCAGCTGGGACGATATTTCCACGATGAAATATTTCTCGGGCAGCCGGCCGCGCGCCTTCAGTTCGGCGAGGATATCGAAGGCCAGTTTGCCGGTGCCAGCCCCGAATTCGAGGAAGACGTTGGCAAGCGATTCACTTTCACTGATCAGTTCTGTCGCCAAATGCGCCAAAGTCGCGCCAAACAGGGGCGAAATTTCCGGCGCGGTTGTAAAATCACCGTCTTTGCCCAATTTGGCCGAACCGCCGCTGTAATAGCCGACTTGCGGCGCATACAGCGCCAGCTCCATGTAACGTTCGAAGGAAATCCAGCCCCCCGCCGCGGCAATCTCGCCGGCGATCAGCTGTTTCAGGGAGTGCGAGGCGGCCTGTGCGTCGGCGCCCGGTTCAGGTAGTTGCAGTTGCATGGGCGCTATTGTATTTGAACTTATGGAATCCCTATCCTCCCCATCAAGCGCCGTCGGCGTGGCGCTGGTCACCGGCGGCGCACGGCGCATCGGTCGCCATATCGCCCTGGCCCTGGCGCGCGCCGGCTGGGATGTGGCCGTCCATTACAACCGCTCGCGCGACGAAGCCGACGAGGTCGTGCGCGAGATCCTGGCGCTGGGCCGCCGCGCGCTGGCGGTGCGGGCCGAGCTGGGCGACGAGAATGAAGTGCGCGGCCTGCTGGGCCAGGCGGCGCCGCTGGGCCGCGTGTCCTGCGTGGTCAACAACGCCTCGCTGTTCGACTTCGACGACGCCGCCAGCTTCGGCAACGCGCGCCTGCTGCGCCACATGAGCGCCAACGTCGGCGCGCCGGTGCTGCTGGCGCAGGCGCTGTTCGAGGCCACACCCGAGGGCGAGCAGGCGGTGGCGATCAACCTGCTGGACCAGAAACTGTACAATCCCAACCCCGACTACCTGTCGTACACGCTGTCCAAGGCCGCGCTGCACAGCGCCACCACGCTGCTGGCGCAGGCGCTGGCGCCGCGCGTGCGGGTGGTCGGCGTGGCGCCCGGCATCACCATGGTCTCGGGCGACCAGACCACCGAACAATTCGGCCGCGCGCACCAGGTCACCCCGTTGGGCAAGAGCAGCACGCCCGAGGACGTGGCCGCCGCGGTCTGCTACGTGGCTTCGGCCAGGGCCGTCACCGGCACCACGCTGCTGGTCGATGGCGGCCAGCATTTGCTTCCCCTTTCGCGCGACGTCATGTTCGTGGCGAAATAATTTTTTCCTTTTCTATCATGCTCTCCGTTTCCCATCCTTCCCTGCAAGATTGCCGCCGCCTGTTCCTGCGCAACTACGAGGTGTTCATCAACATCGGCGTGCACGAATTCGAAAAGAAGGGCGAGCAGCGCATCCTGGTCAACGTGGACCTGTACGTCCCGCTGGCCGAAACCACGCCCAAGGCCGACCAGCTCGACGAAGTGGTGGACTACGACTTCATCCGCTCCACCATCGCCCGCCGCATGGCCCAGGGCCACATCCACCTGCAGGAAACCCTGTGCGACGACGTGATGGCCGCCATGCTGGCGCACCCCAAGGTGCGCGCGGTGCGCGTGTCGACCGAGAAGCCGGACGTCTACCCGGACTGCGACTCGGTGGGCGTGGAAACCTTCCGCATCAAGAACGGCAACTGAGCCACTGAACCGAACGGGCAGCATCATGAACGACCGACTCCATCCCGAAGCCACCGCCGACACTCCCGTCGACCAGGCCGCCATCGACCTCAAGAAGGCCGAAAAGATCGCCTACGAGAACAACAAGCTGCACAAGCGCCTGTGCCGCCAGGTCGGCCAGGCCATCGGCGACTACAACATGATCGAGGACGGCGACAAGGTCATGGTCTGCCTGTCCGGCGGCAAGGACAGCTATGCCCTGCTGGACATCCTGCTGACCCTGCGCGAGCGCGCGCCGATCCACTTCGACATCGTGGCGGTCAACCTCGACCAGAAGCAGCCGAACTTCCCGGCCGACATCCTGCCGGCCTACCTGGACAAGCTCGGCGTGCCCTACCACATCGAAAACCAGGATACCTACAGCATCGTCAAGCGCGTGGTCCCGGAAGGCAAGACCACCTGCGCGCTGTGCTCGCGCCTGCGCCGCGGCATCCTCTACCGCGTGGCCGGCGAGCTGGGCGCCACCAAGGTCGCGCTGGGCCACCACCGCGACGACATCCTGGAAACCTTCTTCCTGAACATGTTCTTCGGCGCCAAGTTGAAGGGCATGCCGCCCAAGCTGCAGTCCGACGACGGCAAGCGCATCGTGATTCGTCCGCTGGCCTACGTGAAGGAAGCCGACCTGATCCGCTACGCCGACGTCAAGCAGTTCCCCATCATCCCGTGCGACCTGTGCGGCAGCCAGGAAAACCTGCAGCGCAAGCAGATCAAGGGCCTGATGCGCGAATGGGAAAAGAAATTCCCGGGACGGGTGGACAACATCTTCTCAGCGCTGTCGACGGTGGTGCCTTCGCACCTGATGGACCGCGAACTGTTCGGCTTCGCCGACCTCAAGGCCAGCGGCGAGGCCGACGCCAACGGCGACATCGCCTTCGACGAAGAGCCGTGCAGCACCGGCACGCCGGCCGCCGGCGGCGAATTCAACGCGCAGGTCATCTCCCTTTTCCCTGCGGACTGACGTCGTATCACTTCCGATACGACGCGCGCGCCGCGATACACTTCGTTTCACCTCATCCTTGCAAAGCCGCTCCAAGCGCGGCTTTGCGAGCGTCGCCCGGGATTGCGCGCGTACCCAAAAGTAAAGTTTTGTTGACGCAAGGCATATACCCGGGATTAGGCGACAAATACCCTCCTGATCCTCGCTTGAACGCCAAAAACCGCGTGTTCTAATCTGACCGTCGCAGTTGATGCCATGGAGCACTGCTGCGGGGGAAGAACAACCATAACCATGAAGTCGTGGTTTCGCAGGGAAACGTGGCCCCGACACGGAAAAGACAGGGAGGCCGGCAACGTGTTTTTCCGGTCATCGCGTGAAACATCGCATTCGCGCCTCTGCACTCGAACGACTCTCAGCAATACGTGTATGAGGCTGCCTGATGGCTAACTTTTGGCGCGACAAGCGCGTTTTCGTCACCGGACACACCGGCTTCAAGGGCAGCTGGCTGACCCTTTGGCTGCACCTGATGGGTGCCAAGGTCAGCGGTTATTCCCTGCCCGCGCCGACCAATCCCAGCCTGTTCCACCTGGCGCGCCTGCAGAATTGCGTGCAGACCACCACCGGCGACGTGCGCGACCCCAAGCATGTGGCCGAGACCATGGCCGCGGTCCAGCCCGATATCGTCTTCCACCTGGCGGCGCAGCCGCTGGTGCGCGACTCCTACGTCACCCCGCTGGACACCTACGCCACCAACGTGATGGGCACCGCGCATGTGCTCGAAGCCGTGCGCAACACGCCCAGCGTGCGCTCGGTCGTGGTGGTCACCAGCGACAAGTGCTACGAGAACCGCGAATGGCTGTGGGGCTACCGCGAGGACGACCCGATGGGCGGCCATGACCCCTACAGCAGCAGCAAGGGCGCGGCCGAACTGGTCACCTCCGCCTATCGTCGCTCCTTCTTCGCCAAGGATCCGGACAACACCGTGGGCATCGCCAGCGTGCGCGCCGGCAACGTCATCGGCGGCGGCGACTTCGCGGCCGACCGCCTGATCCCCGACTTCATCCGCGCGCTGGAGAAGGAAGAGCCGGTCAGCATCCGCAATCCGCACGCCGTGCGTCCCTGGCAATTCGTACTGGAGCCGCTGTCGGGCTACCTGCAGATCGGCCAGCTGCTGTTCGAACAGGGCGGCAAGTACGCCGAAGGCTGGAACTTCGGCCCGGCCGACACCGACCTGCAAACCGTCAGCCAGCTGTGCGCCACCTTCAACCACTCGCTGCAGAAGAACGATGTGGCGCCGGTGGAAGTGCGCCTGGAGCCGCAACCCAACGCGCCGCACGAGGCGGCCTTCCTGCGGCTGGACATCTCCAAGGCGCGCCAGCGCCTGGACTGGATCCCCAAGATGGAGCTCTATACCGCGCTGGAACTGACCGCCCAGTGGTACGCCGGCTACCTCAACAATGAGGACCTGCGCACGCTCTCCGAGAACCAGATCGCTTTCTACCAGAGTCTGACATAATCGCCCTGTCGCGAACTTCAGATCGGGAAGCACCATGAATATCCTCGTTACCGGCGGCGCCGGCTACATCGGCTCGCATACCTGCGTGGAACTGCTCAAGGCGGGCCACGAGGTCATCGTCTTCGACAATTTCTGCAACAGCAGCCCCGAGTCGGTGGCGCGCGTGCAAAAGATCGCCGGCAAGTCGCTGTCGCTGGTCAAGGGCGACATCCGCAACCGCGAACAGCTGGAAAGCGTGCTGCGCGAATTCAAATGCGAAGCGGTGATCCACTTCGCCGGCCTGAAGGCGGTAGGCGAATCGGTCGAGCAGCCGCTGATGTACTACGACAACAACGTGGTCGGCACCGTGCGCCTGCTGGAAGCGATGGAAGCCACGGGCGTGAAGACCATCGTCTTCTCCTCCTCGGCCACCGTCTACGGCGACCCGCAATACCTGCCCCTGAACGAAAGCCATCCGCTGTCGGCCAGCAATCCCTACGGCCGCAGCAAGATCGTCATCGAGGACATGCTGCGCGACTACTACCGCGCGCATCCGGACTGGAAGATCGTGCTGCTGCGCTACTTCAACCCGGTCGGCGCGCACGACAGCGGCCTGATCGGCGAAGACCCGGGCGGCATCCCCAACAACCTCATGCCTTACGTGGCCCAGGTCGCCGTCGGCCGGCGCGAGAAGCTCAGCATCTGGGGCGGCGACTATCCGACCCCGGACGGCACCGGCGTGCGCGACTTCATCCACGTGGTCGACCTGGCCAACGGCCACCTGGCCGCGCTGGAATCGCTGACCGAGCCGCAGTGCTTCGCCGTCAACCTGGGCACCGGCATCGGCTACAGCGTACTGGACGTGGTCAAGGCGTATGAAAAGGCGTCCGGCAAGCCGGTGCCCTACACCATCGCCGGCCGCCGTCCCGGCGACATCGCCTCCTGCTACGCCGATCCGGCCGAAGCCCGCCGCAAGCTGGGCTGGGAAGCCAAGCTCGGCCTGGACGCCATGTGCGCGGACTCGTGGCGTTGGCAGCAGATGAATCCAAACGGCTTCAAGGCTTGAGCGCCTCCCACGAAATCGAAAAACCCAGGAATAACAACATGCTTTTTGTGACAGGTGGCGCTGGATTCATCGGCAGCAACTTCATTCTGGATTACCTCGCCGCGACGCAAGACGAGGCCTTGCTCAACATCGACAAGCTGACCTACGCGGGCAATCCCTACAACTTGTCCACGCTTGAAAACAACCCGCGCTATCGCTTCAGCCAGACCGATATCTGCGACAGCACAATCATTGCAGAACTGTTCACCCGCTACCGCCCCCGCGCCATCGCGCATTTCGCAGCGGAGAGCCATGTCGATCGATCGATCGCCAGCCCGGACGAGTTCGTCCGCACCAACGTCAACGGCACCTTCAATCTGCTGGAAGCAGCGCGCCGCTATTGGAGCACATTGGAAGGCAAGGAACGCGAAGAATTTCGCTTCCTGCACGTCTCTACCGACGAGGTCTACGGCACGCTCGGCCCCCGGGACGCGCCATTCAGCGAAATCACGCCCTATGCCCCCAACAGCCCTTACTCGGCGTCCAAGGCAGCCTCCGATCACCTGGTTCGGGCATATCACCACACCTACGGCCTGCCGGTGCTGACGACCAACTGTTCCAACAACTACGGCCCTTACCATTTCCCGGAAAAGCTGATCCCGCTGGTGATTTCCAACGCACTCGACGGCAAGCCGCTCCCAATTTACGGCGACGGCATGCAGATCCGCGACTGGCTGTACGTCAAGGATCACTGTTCGGCAATTCGTGAAGTGCTGGCTCGAGGTACGCCCGGCGAGACCTACAACGTCGGCGGCTGGAATGAAAAGGCCAACCTCGATGTGGTGCACACCTTGTGCGACATCCTTGACGAGCTTGCACCCAAGGCCGACGGAAGCTATCGGGACCAGATAAGCTTCGTCAAGGATCGCCCTGGTCATGACCGCCGCTACGCCATCGATGCCCGCAAGATCGAACGCGAACTCGGCTGGAAGCCGGCCGAGACCTTCGAAAGCGGAATCCGCAAAACGGTTGCCTGGTATCTTGCCAACCCGGAATGGGTGGCCAACGTGAGATCCGGCAATTACATGAATTGGATCGAGCAGCAATACGGCGGATCGGCTTCCGCCCAGCCGGCCTGAGGAGATGAAAATGGGCAAACCGACTATCCGCCGTAAAGGCATCATCCTTGCCGGTGGATCCGGCACGCGCCTGTACCCGGCGACCACGGTCGTATCCAAGCAGCTCATGCCGATCTACGACAAACCGATGGTCTATTACCCGCTGACAAGCCTGATGCTGGCGGGCATCCGTGACATCCTGGTGATCTCTACGCCGCAAGATACGCCGCGCTTTGCCGAACTCCTAAAGAACGGCGACCAGTGGGGCCTGAACATTCAGTATGCCGTGCAGCCTTCGCCGGACGGCCTGGCGCAAGCCTTCATCATCGGCCGCGACTTCATCGGCAACGATCCTTCGGCGCTGATCCTGGGCGACAACATCTTCTACGGGCGCGACCTGGAGCCGCCCATGCGCGACGCCAACGCGCGCGTGGACGGCGCCACCATCTTCGCCTACCACGTGCAGGATCCGGAGCGCTACGGCGTGGTCGAGTTCGACGCCCAACGCCGCGCCATCGGCATCGAGGAGAAACCGGCGCAACCCAAGTCGAACTTCGCAGTGACCGGGCTGTATTTCTACGACAACCAGGTCGTCGACATCGCCCGTTCGATCAAGCCATCCGCGCGCGGCGAGCTTGAGATCACCGACGTCAACAGCGCCTATCTTGAACGCGGCCAGCTGCAGGTCGAGCTGATGGGCCGCGGCATCGCCTGGCTCGATACCGGCACCCACGAATCGCTGCTCGATGCCGGCCAGTTCATCGCCACCATCGAGAAGCGCCAGGGCCTCAAGATCGCCTGCCCGGAAGAGATCGCCTATCGCCGAGGTTACATCGATGCGGCCCAGCTGGAAAAACTGGCGGCGCCACTGAAGAAAAACGCCTACGGCAAATATCTGATGCAACTGCTCACCGACATGAGCTACTGACCTGCCCTTGCCCATGCAGCTGACAACTACCCCGCTCTCCGGCGTGCTCCTGATCGAACCCCGTGTGTTCGGCGACAGCCGCGGATTCTTCTACGAGAGTTTCAATGCGAAGCGTTTTCGCGAAGAGGCCGGGGTCGACGCCCAATTCGTCCAGGACAACCACTCCAAATCCTCCCGCAACGTGCTGCGCGGACTGCACTACCAGATCCGCCATGCCCAGGGCAAACTGGTGCGGGTGACGCGCGGCTCGGTGCTGGACGTCGTTGTCGACATCCGCCGCAGCTCGCCCACCTTCGGTCAATGGTGCAGCACCGTACTGAGCGAAGAGAACAAGCTGCAACTGTGGATCCCGCCGGGCTTCGCGCATGGCTTCTCGGTGCTGCAGGACGACACCGAATTTCTCTACAAGACCACCGACTACTGGATGCCCGAGCACGAGCGCTGCATCCTGTGGAACGACCCCGCCATCGGCATCGACTGGCAATTGCAGGACGCCCCCGTGATGTCGGAAAAGGACAAGCTGGGCGCGCTGCTCAGCGTGGCCGACGTGTTCGAATGACGAAGACCCGATAAAGGAGTCCGTATGAAATCCATGCGCATCCTGCTCACCGGCGCAAGCGGCCAGGTGGGCGGCGAGTTCCTGCGCCGCCTGCGCGCCATGCCCAACCGCATCGAGGTCATCGCTCCCACCCGCGCCGAACTCGACGTGTCGCAGCCGCTGTCGCTACGCGCCATGGTGCGCGAGGCCAAACCCGACCTGATCATCCACCCCGCCGCGTACACCGCAGTCGTGAAGGCGGAGTCCGAGCCGGAACTGGCGCGACGCATCAACGCCGAAGCGCCGGCGGTGCTGGCCGAGGAAGCGGCCAGGCTGGGCGCGGCGCTGGTGCATTTCTCGACCGACTACGTCTTCGACGGCCGCCGCGACGGCGCCTATAGCGAAGACCTGCCGACCAATCCGCTCAACGTCTATGGCGCCACCAAGCGCGACGGCGAGCTGGCCATCGCCGCCAGCGGCGCCGCGCACTGGATCCTGCGCACCAGCTGGGTCTACAACCTGCACGGCAACAACTTCATGAAGACGGCGATCCGCCTGGCGCAGCAGAAGGAGACCTACACCATCGTCGGCGACCAGTTCGGCGCGCCGACCTGGGCCTCGACCATCGCCGCGGTGTGCTGCCGCATGCTGGCCGGCGCCGACGGCGGCAAGGACAAGGTCAGCGCCACCAGCGGCATCTATCACCTGACCGCGGCCGGCGCCACTTCCTGGCACGGCTACGCCAGCCTGATCGCCCGCGAGCTGGCCGCGCGCGGCGTCACGCTCAGGCTCAAGGGGCTGGAGCACATCACGCCGGTGCCGACGTCGACCTACCCGACGCCGCCGGAGCGCCCGCTGAATTCGCGCCTGGATTGCGGCAAGCTGGAGCGCACCTTCGGCATCACGCTGCCGCAGTGGGATGAAGATGCATTGGCCTGCCTGGCGCAGATGATCGCGCACTACGGCCTGGCCGAAGGCAAGCTGCTGCCCGACTGAGATCGGCCAACCAACGCGCCAGAAAAGAAACGCCGCCGTGCCTCTCGCGAGGGACGGCGGCGTTTTCGCATCGCGGCGCTGCAGCGCCGGATGTGCGTCAGTGGCTGGGCACGTACTGCTTGTTGTCACCCGCGGTGATCAGGTTGAGCTGCCCGAAGAAGCGTTCGTAGGCCGGCTCGCCATAGCGCGCGCGCAACTCGCGCAGCAACAGGAAGCTGCCCAGGCGCTCGGCGCAGAAGGCCCAGGCGCGGGTCTGATAGCCGTCGCGGCGGGTCTCGTAACGCTGCACGCAATACCAGGTCACCGCCTCGATCTGGCCGATCGCGCGCAACCAGAATTCAGCCGGGAACACGCCCAGCTCCACGCCGCCCATGAAGAAGATCTTCTCGTTGAAGAAGGCCTCGGCCTCGGACTTGTCGAACACGCCCAGCTCGGTGGCCGCGGCCGCATAACGCAGCAGGTCCTCTGCATGGTGGGCCAGCGCGTAATGCCGGAGATAACCGGCGCTGGCGCCGCCGACGTTGAAGCCGCAGGTGCGGCCGACGATGAACTCCTGGCTGCCGGGCTCCAGCATCTGCTCCAGGCTTTGCTGCGCAAATTCCTTGTCGGAGACGACATCCATCATCCAGTTGTCTTCGGCCGGAACGCCGCTGATGCGCTCGCGCGAGACGAACTTGCGGTACATGCACACGCCCACTCGCCTGACGTTGGGATATTCACGCAGGATCAGGTTACGCAGCGCGAAGTTGCCCAGCATTCCGCCCACGATGGGATGGTAGGGCACCCACTCCGGCGCCAGGTCGCGCAGGTTGAGCGCGCCCTCGTGCTGCGACTCACCCAGGTAGATGGGCAACACATGGTCGGGGAACTTGACCGGCAATGGTACGTGCGTCATGCAGCCGAACACCAGCTCGCCGCGCTGCGCCTCGACGGCGGCCGCGGAACCGGCCTGCGCGGCGCTGGCGGCAGGCGTCGCCGACAGGTTCAGGCCGCCCAGCGCGCCCAGGGCGGACGGCGCGGAAACGGGATCGGGCGCGACGGCAACCGGTGGCGGCAAGGTCGCACGCACGCGCTCCGCCGCGACTGCCGACGGCGGCCGGGCCGGCGCCTTGCGCTGCTCACGCAGCAGGCGCACGCCCAGCGCCTCGAAGCGCTGGCGGGCGGTCGGCTCGCCATTGGCGACATAGGCGGCGCGCAGGGTATCCAACGCCGCCAGGTCCTCTTCGGAGATTTGTTGCGCACGCGGCATCTCTGCTGGCGGGCAATGCCAGACCTGCAGTTGCTGGTCCAGCGCCAGCACCACCGACGCCAGGCGCTCGCCCAGCATGGCCTTGGTCACCACCGGCTCGCCCACCGGCGCGCGGCGGTTGAGGCGCTCATGCAGGGCGCCGCCTTCGTCGTCGGCGGCCTGGAACAGGCGCTCGGCGAGGTCGAACCAGGTGCGCCAGAATACCGGCTTGGCCGCCACGAAACCATTGAAGACATTGTTCTGCCACGCCGGCACGAAATGATCCGGGTCCAGCGTCAGGCCAAGCGACTCCAGGTAGGCGCCGGCCGCCTTGCACAAACCCGGCAGCAGGCGCTCGCCCTGCAGGAAGAGGTTCAGGTGGCCGGCAGCGTCCAGCGTACGCGGGAAGAAGGTCCAGGCGTCGGCCTCCGGCTGCGCCTGGATCAGTTCGCGCACGCGCGCGGCATCGAGTCCGGTCTGGGCCGTGAAGTCGCGCGGGACGAAAGCGTAGCAATCCAGGTCGTCGATCGCCTGATCCTGGAAGAAGCGGCGCAGCGCGGCGATGTCGCCCCAGGCGCCGGCATCGGGATTGGCCAGCGGCGTGAAGCCGGCGTCGCCGGCATCGATGGTGGCGGGAAGAATCTGGAACAGATGAATATTCATGGTCGCCTCCTCACCAGACCTGCAGATGCGGCACCGCAATCGCAAAGCGGCCGCCCCAGTTGCGGATCTCGGCCAGCTGTTGCGCCACCTCGTCCTTGATGTTCCAGGGCAGGATCAGCACCACGTCGGGCTTTTCGGCCAGCAGGCGCTGCGGCGAGACGATGGGGATGTGGCTGCCCGGCATGTATTTGTCCTGCTTGGAAGGCGCGGCATCGGCGACCAGGCCCAGCAGATCGGGATGCACACCCGAATAGTTCAGCAGCGTGTTGCCCTTGGCGGCGGCGCCGTAGGCCAGCACCTTCTTGCCCAGGCGCTTTTGCTCCAGCAGGAAGGCCAGCAGCTGCGCCTTGATCTCCTCGGCCTTGTGCTGGAAGCCGGCATAGGCGCCGATGTCTTCCAGGCCGAAGGCGCGCTCGCGCGCCAGCATCGCGGCCACCGCCGGTGTCGCCTCGATGGCCGCGCCGATGTGGCAGGCGTAGATGCGCAGGCTGCCGCCGTGGGTCGGCAGCTCCTCGACGTCAACCACCCGCAGGCCTTGCGAACGCATCACGCGCTCCACCGCCACCAGCGACAGGTAGGAGAAATGCTCGTGATAGATGGTGTCGAACTGCGACTGGGCGATCAGGTTCAGCAGGTGTGGACACTCCACCGTCACCATCCCCTGCGGCGCCAGCAAGGCGGACATGCCGCCGACGAAGTCGTTGATGTCGGGCACGTGCGCCAGCACGTTGTTGGCGGCGATCAGGTCGGCCGCGCCGTGGCTTTCGCGCAGGCGCTTGCCCAGCGCCACGCCGAAGAACTCCTCGACGATGGGAATCCCCTTGGCGCGGGCGGCGTCGGCGGTGCTCCTGGTCGGCTCAACGCCCAGGCAGGGGATGTTCTTCTGCTTCACGTATTGCAGCAGGTAGCCGTCATTGGCGGCCAGCTCGACCACCAGCGACTGTTCTCCCAGCTGCAGGCGCGCGGCGACCATGTCGACGTAGCGCGACGCATGCTCCAGCCAGGTGGTGGAGGTCGACGAGAAGTAGGCGTACTCGGTGTCGAACAGCTGGTCGTAATGCGTGTAGTCCTCAGTCTGCACCAGCCAGCATTGGCGGCACACCATGACCTTGAGCGGATAGTAGGTCTCGGGGCGGCGCAGGTCTTCCGCCTTCAGATAGGCGTTGGACGGGGGCGAGAAACCGAGGTCGATGAAGGTGTCCTGCAGCTCGGTCTGGCAGTGGCGGCATTTCATGGCGTGATTCCGTTGAAGTCGGCGCCCAGCAAGGGATGCTGGAGGTCGCGCGCCGACAGGTTGCGCGGCGGCAGCGGCCAGGCGATGGCCGCCCGCGGATCGTCATAGCGTACACCGCCTTCGGCATGCGGCGCATACGCGGCGGTGTGCAGGTAGAGCAGCGAGGCGCCGGCTTCCAGCACCTGGAAACCGTGAGCGCAGCCTTCCGGGATCAGGATGGCGCGGTCGTCGCCGGCGGCCAGCTCGACGGCGCGCCACTGCAGGAAGGTGGGAGAACCCGCGCGCAGATCCAGCACCACGTCGAACACGCGGCCGGCGATGCAGCGGATGAGCTTCTTCTCGGCGTGCGGCACATGCTGGAAATGCATGCCGCGCAAGGTGCCGGGCTCGGGCGTGACGGAGTTGTTGGCCTGCACGATGCGGCTGCCGCCGAGCACGGCGGCCAGCTCATCCTCGCAGAACCAGCGCGCGAAGCTGCCGCGCTCGTCGCCGCGGCGCGTGCTGGACACCACGACGGCGCCGTCGATACCGGTTTGCTCGATCTTCAGGTTCATGCGGCGGCCATCGGCTGCGACATCAGTTCCAGGTCTTCCATTGCGCCTGGCCCTGGTCCCACATCTGGTTGAGCTGGATCTTGTCGCGCAGCGTATCCATGCACTTCCAGAAACCGTGGTGCGGCCAGTTCAGCAGCTTGCCGTCGGCGGCGATCTGCTCCAGCGGCGCGCGTTCGAAGATGGTGCCTTCGCCGTCCTTCAGGTAATCGAACACGCCCTGGCGGCAGACCATGAAGCCGCCGTTGATCCAGCCCAGGTCGCCCGGCGGCTTCTCGCGGAAATCGCGGATCAGCCCGGCCTCGTCGGTCTGCACCATGCCGAAGCGCGCCTCCGGCTGCACCGTGGTCATGGTCACCGTCGCCTGGTGGCTGCGGTGGTGTTGCACCAGCGCGGTGACGTCGACATCGGAGACGCCGTCGCCGTAGGTGAGCATGAAGTCGTCGTCCTTGAGGTAGTCGCGCGCGGCCAGCAGGCGCCCGCCGGTCTGGGTATGCAGGCCGGTCTCGACCAGCGTGACCTTCCAGGGCTCGGACTTGTTGCGATGCACTTCGACCTTGTTGTCGGCCAGGTCGATGGTGACGTCGCCCTGGTGCAGGAAATAGTTGGCGAAGAACTCCTTGATCAGATAGCCCTTGTAGCCGAGCAGGATCACGAATTCATTGAAGCCATGCTGCGAATAGCCCTTCATGATGTGCCACAGGATCGGCTTGCCGCCGATTTCGACCATGGGTTTCGGACGCACATCGGTTTCTTCCCCGAGCCGCGTGCCCAGGCCGCCAGCGAGAATGACGACTTTCAATTTCTGCCCCTAAGCTGAATGTTTGTCCGGCGCCCGCGCGTGTTCGCCCGGCGCGCCGCACGGAAAGCGTTGCCTTGCTGCCAACGGATGCTTTCCGGCAAAGATGGATATGTTACCGGCTTTGCCATCGAAGTAACTGAGGGTCTGCGCGGTTTATCGGTTCCAATTTGGCTTTTTGCGGCCAGCGGCCGGCCCCGCTGATTCGAGGATTTGTCAGCCTCTTTGCCGCCATTTCGAGCAATCCGGCGAAATCCGCGCTGCTATACTTGCCCGCAACCCGGGCCCGCGCCGTACGCGCCGCCTTCCCCACACCATTCGAGCAGCACATGAAACAACACCTGTTTGCCCGCCTCAATCTCCCGTATTACGTGCATGGTCCGGCCTACGCGGAAGGCTCGGACGAAGCGCGTGCGCTGCACCATCTGTGCCACGCGCTGAATCTGGCCGGGGAAGAAGCCTATGTGACGGAAGAAGGTGACGGCGCCCTGAACACGCCGCGCCTGACGCAGGAGCGCATCGAGGCGCATCTGCGGGCCGGACGCAAGCCTATCGTCATCTATCCTGGCAGCATCGGCGACAATCCTTTGGGCGCAGACCAGGTCGTGCGCTACCTGCTTGAACCCGCCGGCATGCAGACCGCACTCGGTACGGATGCCCGCGAGATGCTTCTGGCGCGCCACACCGGGCTGGCCGCGCACGATGCGCTCCTGCTGGCCGTGCCCCTGGCCGACGACGCGGCCTATGCCGCGAGCCGCAACGAATTTGCCCGGCAGTTGCGCTCGTTCATCGACATGAGCCAGCGCCGCTTCAGCCCGTCCTTTGCCCCCCTGAAATCGACAGCTCCGGACGCTCCGCCGGCGCCCCCTGCCGCAGCCAGGATTTTCCCCGGCCGCCTGGCACGCCCGCTCGGACAGACCGCCGCCGCCGCACCGACGGCGGCTCGTCCGCCGGCACCCGCTAAAAACCGGCCACCGGTCCCGCCGCCGGCGCCAATGGCGCCAGCGCCTGTCGCACCGGTGGCGCCTCCGCCGCCGCTGTTCGAAGGTCTCAAGGCCACACCGGCGGCCCCTGCTTCGCCCCAGGCCCCGATCAAGCGCAAGAAACGCATCGTGGTGTATTCGGTCGAGTCGACCTGGAGCCCCTGCCCGCAAATCCGCCTGATCCGCCCGTTCGCGCATTTGCAGGACGAATGGGAACTGATATGGGGAATCCGCGATGGGCAACTCCAGGGGGACTATCTGAACGACGCCGACCTGATCGTCCTGCATCGCTTCACTCCTGGCCTGATGTCGATTCCAACATTGCAGACCATCTTCGCTTCGAAGGTGCCGATCATTTATGAGTCGGACGACCTGCTCAATGACATCCCGCATGATCATCCGGAAGCCCAGCAGGGAGCGAGCTGGAAGGAAGGCATCGAATATGCCGTCAGGAATGCCCGGGCGGTCGTGGTGTCGACCGAGTTTCTGGCATCGAAGTACCGGGAGCTCAACCCGGCGGTCCATGTGCTTCCGAACTACATCGACTTCGACATGTTCTACCGCCCTGTTCCGCAAGCCGCCGCAGAGGACGGAAAAATCAGGATCGGCCTGCTGGGCTCATCGATCCAGCCGTCCAATTTCGCGCTGGTTGATGAAGCGCTGCGCTCGCTGGTCGAGCGCTACGGGCAACGCCTGCATATCGATTTCGTCGGCTGGGAATGCCCGAAAGGCTGGGAAAACCATCCGCTGACCAAATTCCACTCTTTCGTCCATCAGTATGTGGACTATGCAACCCAATTGCGCCAATGGAATTGGGACATCGCACTCATCCCGCTGGCCTCGGACGAATACAACCAATGCAAAAGCTATATCAAGTGGCTGGACTATTCGGCGGCCGGAATCGCCTGCATCTTCAGCGACGTATCCGTCTACAACGAAGTGGTGACGCATGACGATACCGGCCTGCTGATGCCGAACTCCAGCCAGGTCTGGCTGGAGGCGATCACCTTGTTGATCGAGTCGCCCGAGAAGCGCCATACGCTGGCGGCAGCCGGGCAACAGGCTGTACGCGCGGGATTCGACCTGAGCTCCAAAGCCGCGCTGTACAACACGACTTACGGCCAGCTGACGAATTGATTCCGGGCCCGGCGCTTCCCACGAGGCGCCGGGTCGGTTCGCTTATTGCCCCTGGAAGACCTTGCGCACCTGCCCTTCTGCAGGGAAATTCTCGGTGATGAAACCGCGATGCAGCGACTTGAGCTGCGTGAAGGGGTATTCGCGCTCGACGAACGTCGGCTCGCTGGCATTCTCGTAGCGGCCGCTGACCGAAATGCGCATACGCTCGTCGCCGCGACGCGAGCTGCGGTGCACCGTGAAATTGGACATCAGGCATACGCCCGACTTGCGCACCTGGACGGGCACGAATTGCTCTTCCGAATAATGCTTTTCATCGACACGGTAGATATTGGGCTCCTGCACGCCGCTCAACAATCCGTTGAGATGGCTGCCGGGCACCACTTCCATGGTGTACAGGTTGGCGTCGACATCCATGAAAGGAATCCAGGTCGTCACGGTATCCAGGCTGCCCTGCACCGAGGTCCAGTCTTGATGTACATCAAACCCCTGATAACCGCCGGGGATGACAAGGCGCCGTGCCATCAGGTGCAATACCGGCGTGGTCTGGAACAAGGGCGTACTCACGCCGAGATCCTCCACTGCCCCGCGCAAGCGCGGCGCCGTCATCAGCTGATAGACGCCGTACAGCTTGGAACACATGCGCAGGGTCGCGAGATACAGCTGAACGTCGGCCTGCAGCAGCCCGGCCATGTTGTCGTGCAGCGCGGCCAGGCGTTCGCCCGTCGCGACAGGCAGCTTGCGCCGCTCCAGCTGCTGAGCGAAGGACAGGTTGAACGCGTCCAGCGTTTCGTCCAGCCAGGCCGGATCGAAGATGTCCTCGGCGATGAGGTAGCCGTTTTCCTTGTAAAAACCGACCTGTTGACTGTTTAATACTTTTCCCATAATTCACATTCCCTATGCCAATACAGGGAGGAAAGCCCGTTTTCCCCGCAATATGTCGCTTATAGATACAGTCTCATTCTGCTTTAATCCAGAATAGGGACTTCAGGAGACTACGATGCAAAAAGTTATCCTTTTCGGCATTTTGGACACTGCACAGCTGGCGCACTACTACTTGAAAAAAGATCCATCCGTGGAGGTGGTCGGCTTCACCGTGCATGAGCAATATATCCCCGAAAGCAAGACCTTCGAAGGCCTGCCCGTCGTACCCTTCGAATCGGTGACCGATTATTACCCGCCATCCGAATACAAGATGTTCGCGCCGATGACCGGCCGCAAGATGAACCGCCAGCGCGAATCGGTCTACCTGGAGGGCAAGGCGAAGGGCTATGACTTCATCTCCTACGTGAGCCCGAACGCCACCGTCAACGACAACCAGATCGGCGAGAACTGCTTCATCCTCGAAGACAACACGCTGCAGCCCTTCACCAAGATAGGCAACAACGTCGTCATGTGGAGCGGCAACCATATCGGGCACCATGGCGAAATCAAGGACCACGTGTTCTTCACCTCCCATGTGGTGCTGTCCGGCCATTGCGTGGTTCATCCGTATTCCTGGTTCGGCGTCAACGCCACCATCACCAACGATTGCACCATTGCGGAAGGAACCTGCGTTGCCATGGGCGCCTTGATTTCCAAGGATACCCAGGCGTGGCAGCTCTACATCGGCTCCCCCGCCCGTGCAGCAAAAAGCAGCCAAGATCTGGATTTCTGAACATGCCATGGAACAAACTGGGGCGCGTCTTCGACCCCGACATCGACTGGCTGGGCTCGCACGCCCAGGTGCCGACCACCCTCGTACTGGATGAGGTCGTGCGCGTCTTCATCTCGACCCGCAACGCTTCCGGAAAAAGCCTGTGCTACGCCATTGACCTCGATCGCCAGGACCCGAGCCGCGTCGTGCAGCGCCACCGCGACCCCTGCCTGGGTTTCGGACGCCCCGGCACCTTCGACGACGATGGCGTCATGCCCAGCTACGCGCTGCAGCGCGACGGCAAGACCTATCTCTACTACAGCGGCTGGAACCAGCGCGTCACCGTGCCCTATCACAACTCCATGGGCATCGCCGTATCGACCGATGAGGGCCTGCATTTCGAAAAGCTCTACGAAGGCCCGATCATGGACCGCACCGCCACCGAGCCCTATGTCGCGGTGACGCCGACGGTGCTGTTCGATGAGGGCCTGTGGAAGATGTGGTACGTCTCGGGCATCAGCTGGCTCAACGTTCAGGGCCATTACGAGCCGCTGTATGTGATCAAGTACGCGGACTCGAAGGACGGCGTGAACTTCACCCGCTATCCCGAACACTGCCTGGAATCGCGCTTTGCCACCGAGGCCTTCTCGCGGCCCAACGTCATCAAGGAAGACGGCCTCTACAAGATGTGGTTCTGCTCGCGCGCCTCCGAAGACTATCGCAACGGCGCCGGATCCTATCGCATCCGCTACGCGGAATCGAAGGATGGGCGCAACTGGACACGCTTTGACGACGATGGAATCCCACCCTCGCAGGAGGGTTGGGATTCGCTGATGACGTGCTACCCTTTCGTGTTCCAGGTGGACGGCAAAAAATACATGTTATACAACGGCAACCGATTCGGGACCACCGGATTTGGCCTGGCAATTTGGAGCGATGATGAGTAACGACAAGATTCAAGACGATGTCTACAAACTGGAGTCCACGGCCTCGGATGCGCAGTTCGCCTTCCGCGAGCAATTGCTGGACATGTATCGCAAGAGCCCGCTGTCCCAGGAGGACCTGCTGTTCAACGTCGGCCTCTATACGCGCAGCTCGGTACTGGTGAAGTTCATCGTGCTCAACGACCTGTACAAGCGCTTCAAGCACATCCCCGGCATGCTGGTCGAGTTCGGCACGTGGTACGGCCACAACCTGGTGCTGCTGGAGAACCTGCGCGCCATCTATGAGCCTTTCAACAAGCAGCGCCAGATCGTCGGTTTCGACACATTCGAAGGCTACTCCAAGCCCAGCGACAAGGACCGCCAGGAAAGCGGCGTATGGGTCGAACACTCCTATTCCACGCAGTCCAGCTACAAGGAATACCTGGAAGAACTGCTGCAGGTTCACGAAGGCAACAACGTCATCGGCCACAAGCGCAAGATCCACTCGCTGGTGGCAGGCGACGTGACCAAGACCGCACCCGATTACTTCGAAAAGAACCAGGCCAGCATCGTCGCCTTCGCCTATTTCGACATGGGCCTGTACGAGCCGACGCTGGCCGCGCTCAAGGCGGTCAAGCCGCATCTGGTGTCGGGCAGCATCCTGCTGATGGACGAGCTGACCTGGCCGGAATCCCCGGGCGAGGCGATTGCCTTCAAGGAAGTGTTCTCCAAGGACGAATACACGCTGGAGAAGTGCGAGCTCTATCCGTCCAAGTGCATCGTCACCATCAAGTGACCGGAGCCGCCATGATTTCACTCCAGGAATTCGACGCGGTAATGGATGAAAAAGGCTGGGTGGTGTTCGAAAACGCCATCCCGCAGGACATCGTGGCGCGCATGCGCGACGACATTCATCCGGCTTATGAAATCTGTCGTGATTACCAGATCAAGAACGGCATCGACCAGGACACCAGCTTCACCGTACACCACCTGATCGGCCAGTTCGACAGCTATCTGGATTGCCTCAAGGCGTACCCCATCTATGAGTACATAGAGCGCTACTTTGGCGGCAACTTCATCCTCAATTCCTTCGGCGGCGCGATCAACACGCGCAACTCGACCTCATATGCCCAGCGCGTTCATCGCGACATCCGCTCGTATTCGGGAGAGCTGACGCTGCTGCTCAATACGCTCGTGATGCTGGACGATTTCACTCCGCACAACGGCTCGACCTGGATGCTCTCCGGTTCGCACAAGTATGCCGAAAAGCCCAGCGACGAGTACTTCAAGCAGCACGCCCAGCAGGCGCTGGGCCCGGCCGGCAGCATCCTGCTGTTCAACTCCAACGTCTGGCATGCCGGCGGCAACAACGAAACCGACCTGCCGCGGCGCTCGGTCACGCCGATGTTTTCCAAACCGTTCATGAAACAGCAGTTCGATTATCCGCGCGCGATGGGCTACGACCGCGGCGACAGCTTCGACGAGCGGATCCGTCAGGTGCTGGGCTACAACGCGCGCGTGCCGGCCACGCTGGATGAGTGGTACCAGCCTCCGGCCAAGCGCATGTACCGCCCCAATCAAGGATGACCATGTCGCGCGACCTGAATACCGAATACCAGGATACGGAAAAGCGGCTGTACGCCTACGACTTCGACTACATCCATCGCGACTACATGCTCAAGGCGCTGGGCCCCTACCTGCGGCCCGGCAACGTGCTGGAGATGGGCTGCTATCACGGTGAATTCACCAAAAAGCTCCAGCCCTTCTTCGACGACATTACCGTCATCGAAGGCTCATCCGACCTCATCGAGATCGCGCGCAAGAACGTCGGCGACGGTGTGCGCTTCATTCTCAGCTACTTCGAGGACGCCGATCCGGGCCGGCTTTTCGACAACATCTTCCTGGTGCATACGCTGGAGCACCTGAACGACCCGCAAACCGTTCTGAAGAAAATACGCCAATGGCTGGCGCCCGGCGGACGTCTCTTCATCATCGTCCCCAACGCCAATGCGGCATCGCGCCAGATCGCCGTCGGCATGGGGCTGATCGATTACAACGCTGCCGTGACCGCCGGCGAGCACGCGCATGGCCACCGCGCCACCTACAGTCTCGATACCCTTGAGCATGAGGCCGTCCAGGCCGGCTTCCAGGTGGCGCATCGCGGCGGCATCCTGTTCAAGCCACTGGCCAATTTCCAGTTCGACGCTGCAATGCGCGGCGGCATCATCGACCAGGCATTCTTCGACGGTTGCTACAAGCTGGGAATGAAATATCCGGACCTGACGGCCAGTGTTTTCGTGGTCTGCGAAACCTGAGGCGAGCCGCCTCAGACAAAGTCGTAGGCATCAAGATGGGGCCCCATGTTTGCGGGCCCCACTTCCATCAAGGCGTCGATGATGGACAGATAGGGTGTGAACCCCGCGCTGCGCTGGACATACGCTTGCGGCCTCATGGCAATGAATCGCAAGTCGATACCCTCGCGGGCAAAGGACGCCGGCTCATACAGTTCCCTGCCGCCTTGCGCATTGATATAGACCTCGGCCTGTTCGCGGCGGCATATGTCGAGGATACGTTCCTGCGCCGCCAGGCCGTCGTTGCCGTAGCTGCGGCTGGTGAGCACAAATTGCGTGGACATGCCCATCAGGCGCGCCAGCAGCTCGAGCTGATGCGCCAGGAAGCGCGCGAGGTTGCGTTCATCCGAGGACAGGATGGTTTCCAGCACGGGAAACACCTCGGCGAAATACGGCGCCTTTTTGTAGGTCACCTCGATCATCCTCAGCATCTTCTTCTGCCATTGCGCGGCCGGGGCGATTTCGATGTCGCAGATCTTGCGGTTTTGCGACGCCTGCAGCAACGGCAAGGTGATGAAAGCCGGCTCGCCGTTGATCAACAGCCGGTTGCGATTGATCCAGCCGCGATTGATGTAGTTCACGTCATCGTAGACGACGAAGCGGTCCGCCGCCCGCATCAGCTGCCAGTAGCCGATGTAGGGAAACAGGTAGGGCTGCATGATCGCCAACCGCGTCATGCAGCCGCCGATTCCTTGATGACGGACAGGATGCGGCCGACTTGCTCCTCATCCAGCTCTGGGTAGATGGGCAGACATATGACCTCGCTTGCCACCCTCGTCGCCACCGGCAGGTTGGCCGGCTCCGCCGACGGCAAGGCACGGTACATCGGAAACTCCGTAATGAGCGGATGGAAGTAGCGGCGCGTGAAGATCCCGTGTTCCTGCAGTCGGCGGAACAATGCATCACGACTCAGCGGATATGTTGGACCGACCAGAATCGGGAAGTAGGCATAATTGGCGACCAGCTCGTTCTTGCCTTCGACGCAGGAGATCCCCTGGACCGCCGCCAGCTCCTGTCGATAACGCAGGTCAACGGCCTGGCGACGCGCCAGCGACGCCTCAATCCCTTCGAGCTGCATGAGACCGAAGGCGGCGTGAATCTCGCTCAGTTTTCCGTTGGTGCCATGCAGGGTAACGGTGCTGCCGTCAGCTTCAAAACCAAAGTTCTTCAGCCGGTCGATCTTCTGTTTGGTTTCCTTGTCGCGGCAGATAATCGCCCCGCCCTCGAACGTGCTGAACACCTTGGTCGCATGAAAGCTCAACACCGACATGTCGCCATGCCGCAGGACGCTGCCGCCGTCGTCCCGAACGCCGAACGCGTGGGCCGCATCGTAGATCACCTTGAGGCCATGCTTGTCGGCGATCGCGCGAATGGCTTGGACATCACATGGATGCCCGTAACAATGCACCGGCATGATGGCCGCCGTATCCGGCGTGATGGCCTCCTCGATGCGCGCAGGGTCGAGATTGAGGGTGACCGGGTCGATATCGACGAATACCGGCCGCAACGAATTCCACAGCAGAGAATGCGCCGTCGCCACGAAAGAGTACGGCGTGGTGATGACTTCACCATGAATGTCGGCTGCCTGCAGTGCAGTCACCAGCGCCTGAGTGCCGTTGTTGAACAGCGAGATGTGCGGCACGCCGAGGTGCTTGCACAACGCCGCTTCCAGCCGCTGATGCATCGGCCCGCCATTGGTCAGAATGCGCGCGTCCCATATCTCCTGCAGATACGGGACGAATTCCTCAAGCGGCGGCAATGCCGGCCGGGTCACGTAAATTGGTTCCCTGTCACTCATACGCTTCACCTGTTGCACGTCGAGATGCTGATGCCGGATACGACGCCTGCACGCGACTTACTTTTTCTGACAAACGAAAAGGAAATACTCCAGCGGCAAGCCAAAGCAATCATCCGACAGCTTGGCCCAGGAGAAATTGGTGAAATGCGTCCCGAACACCTGCTCGATATGTTCGAATGAGTCGAAACGATACATCAACGTCCCCTTCAGCAACCCACCGCCCCATTTGTTTTCCGGAGGATTGATCTGAATGCGGTTCTCGCCCAAATCGTCGCAATTGAGCAGCGAATAGCAATTCCGGGTCGGTACCGAGCACACCATGTAGCCGCCCGACTTCAGGGTGCGGGCATATTCAGCGACATGTTCGCCGATATCGGACTGTTTGTTATCCAGGTAATAGATGGCGTTCCAGGACAACAGATAGTCGAAGAGGCCGTCTTCAAAGGGAATGTCGACATTGGTGCCGGCCTTGATCTGGCTCTCGATCTTGAAGGGATGATCCAGCAGCTTCTGCTGCGTGATCTGTGCTGTCTTTTCGGTCACTTCCGTACCGTACAACTCAAATCCCAGCTTGTGCAGCAACACCATGTTGCGGCCATCGCCGCAGGACACGTCGCAGATCTTCTTGCCGCGATAGTTCTTGTCGATCTTCAGTTTCGGATATCCGCCGACGAACGAGCGCAGCACATATTCGTTAGGAAAAAGCAGCGAGCTGAGTCCGCTGTAGTAGTTTTCCCAGGCATCATATTTTTCTTGCATTTCCGACTCCACTTTTCAATCCACCAGACCCAAGAGGTAATTCATTGCCCGACGCGTTCACGCGTCATATTGCACGGTTGAACTCGTTTCGCGTCCAGAAATCGCGCAGGATGTTCCAGCACCTGGTCGATTCCTCCTGCGCCGCAACGGCAGACACCACCTGGCCTTGCTGCTCGTGAATACGGAAGAAGCTAAGGGCCTCGGTAAGATAGACGGTGCTGCCCTTCAACGCGAGGTTGATATAAATGGCGACGTCGGATGCCCAGGATATCTCCTGGTTGTCGACCGACATGAAATCCGGCTTTATCTCAGCAAGCTCTGCCTTGCGGAACATCACCGTGCTCGGCTCCCCGACGAAATTGACCTGCGTCGACAGCAACGCCGTACCCAGCGACAAGCCGTCGATGACGGAGTCGGCCTGAACCGGCAATTGAGTCGCGGTGATATCGGGCAGGAAATTGCCGTCGCGGTCGATGCGCTGGCGTTTGGACGTCGCCAGGGTGATGTCGGGGTTGCCGGCAAAGGCCGCGACCATTCGCTCGACGCAATTCGGCGCCAGCAGGTCGTCGTCGTTGAGGAACTTGATGAACTCGCCCCTGGCTTGCTCAAAGCAGAGGCAGTGATTGGAGCGCCCGATGTCGGTCCCGGCCTTGGGATTGCGCATGTAACGGATACGGTCATCGCTCTCCCTGTATTCGCGCACGATGTTCTCGATGGCGTCGGTCGGACAATCATCCGTTATCAGGATCTCGATATTGCGATAGGTCTGGGCGATCGCGCTTTCCAGCGCCTGGCGGAAATAAGCGGCCTTGTACGAAGGCATGACGATACTGACCAGAGGGTCGGCGCCCGCCGGGATCTGCCGCTGCGGCTTGCGGAATTCGACGATCAGCTGAGAAGACTCGCGATATTCCCGATTGTTCATCATCGGATCGGAGCTGACGCCGTATTGGCAACGCCCGACCACTTCCAGGCCGACCAGTTTGCCGATGCGCACGAGCTCTTCCTCGTCGTAAATCCACTCATGGCCCCACCAGCGCATGGCGATGTTGAGCCGCTGGCATCGGCTCGACGTCCAGGGCATGCCGAAACGTGCCCAGTCGGGATGAATCTGATTGTTCACGTAGTCGCCGATCATGTACTCCAGATCAGGCATGGCGAAGCGGACGATGCCGCCCGGCTTGAGCACCCGATGGCACTCATGCAGCAGGCGGATGCCCTGGTTGGCGCCGACGTGCTCGAAGAAATGCTCGCTGTAAATCCCTGTCACGGTCCCGCGCTCCCACGGAAGCTGCTTGGTCAGGTTCAGGTGCATGTCGGCGCCGGGCGCATCGAGATCGATGTTGACGAAACCCTCGAAACGTTTGCCGCCACAGCCAAGATGGAGGTAGATGGGATGCATGCTCGTCACTTTTTGATGGTCATCACGTTGAATAAACTCTGTCGGATCCGGTCCGTTCAATAGCCCAGCTTCTTGATCTCCGCCTGCGCCTGCGCCCGATGAATGATGCGCTCGAATTCATCGGCCCAGTCGCTGGTCAGGTTCTTGAGCAGCAGGCTCTTTCCCCCGCGGGTGATGCTGCGGCGCACGTCGTCGCTGGTGAGCACCATGCGCAGGTTGGAGGACAGCATCTCGACATTGCCCACCGGGTGCATCATGGCGTTGTGCGCATGGCGCAGGCCGATGTGGCGGTAGGTCTCCAGGTCGGAAAGGCAGACCGGCACTTCCAGCTCGAAGGCTTCCCAGATGGTCAGCGGCTGCGATTCGCTGTAGCTGGCCAGCACGTAGGCGTCGGCCGACGCCAGGTAGCACAGCGTCTCCTCGTTGGGCAACTCACCCAGGAAACGATAGCGTTCCGGCATGGCATCGGCCAGCTTGCGGGCGCCGTCGGAGAGCTGCAGGAACTTGCCGATGAACACCACTTCGACCTGGTTGCGCAACTCGGCCGGCATGGCGTTGACGGCCATGATGGTGTCTTCCATGCGCTTGCGCGGCTCGATGGTGCCGATGCAGACGATGCGTTTCTTGTCCTTCGGCTTGGGCTGCAGGTCTTCCTGGCGGTAGATGGCGTCGTTCCAGAACGGCAGCACGTGCGCCATGGCGGGACTGTCGAACAGGAAACTGCCGTAGACGATGCGCTGGTACTCGGTCTGGAAAACGATATGGGACGCATGCCTGAAGCCCGGCGCCAGCTGCGGGAAACGCAGGATCATGTCGCGCCCGACCTCGGCCTCGTGGATCCACCACACCACCGGCACCTTGGGGCCGGCTTCGGCCACGTGGGCGCCTGCCATCAGGGTATTGGCCACCACCAGGTCGGCGCTGTCGATGTTCTTGACGATGGGAATACCCAGCGCTTCGAACTTCTTCCTGATCTCGCCCTCGCCGTCGATGCGCGGCATGACGTACACCTCGTGGTTTTTCACCAGCCGCTCCGCCAGGCGCAGCATCGCGGTGCTGGCGCCGGTGGTGTAAAACTCGTCGTTCAACAGAAGGATCTTCATGCACTTTCCAGGAATGCGCGGGCCGTTGGCGAGGCCGGTTGTATTTGTCTGATGCCTTCGCCGCTTGTCTCCATGGCAATTTTCCTGTGTGCAACTCGCGGCAACGGGCGTGGCCCGGGCAGATTGCCATCATAATTGCCGCACGGCCACGCAAAGGGCCGAGCACAAGCGCAAATGCCCTTCAGCTTTACATTTGAGCAATCCCTCCTCTGCCGGGGCGCAGGCTGCATGCTAGACTTTGCGCTCCTTTCTACCGCCTGACACGACGCCTCACATGAACATCGTCATCCTCGCCGCCGGCATGGGCAAACGCATGCAATCCGCCCTCCCCAAGGTCCTGCATCCGCTGGCCGGCAAATCGCTGCTGGGCCACGTGGTCGACACCGCCCGCTCGCTGTCGCCGGCCAAGCTGTGCGTGATCTACGGCCACGGCGGGGACGCGGTGCCCACCGCCTTCGCCGATCAGGGCCTGGCCTTTGCCAAGCAGGAACCGCAACTGGGCACCGGCCACGCCGTGATGCAGGCGCTGCCGCACATCGACGACGGCGCTTCCACGCTGGTGCTCTACGGCGACGTCCCGCTGACCACCGCCGCTTCGCTGCAACGCCTGCTGGACGCGGCCGGCAGCGACAAGCTGGCGGTCCTGACCGTGACCCTGGACGACCCGACCGGCTATGGCCGCATCGTGCGCGAGAACGGCAAGATCGTCGCCATCGTCGAGCAAAAGGACGCCAGCGAGGCGCAGCGCGCCATCCGTGAGGTCAACACCGGCATCATCGCCGCGCCCACCGCGCAACTGCGCAAATGGCTGGCCAACCTCTCCAACAACAATGCCCAGGGCGAGTACTACCTGACGGATGTGATCGCCGCCGCCGTGGCCGACGGCGTCGAGGTGGTCTCGGCGCAGCCGGACGACGTGGCCGAAACGCTGGGCGTCAACAGCAAGGTACAACTGGCCGAGCTGGAGCGCGTGCACCAGCTGAACATTGCCCGCAAGCTGCTGGAAGCCGGCGTGGGCCTGGCCGACCCGGCCCGCATCGACGTACGCGGCACGCTCGAGTGCGGACGCGACGTCGCCATCGACGTCAACTGCGTGTTCGAAGGCCGCGTCACCATCGCCGAAGGCGCCGTCATCGGCCCCAACTGCGTGATCCGCAACGCCAGCATCGGCGCCGGCGCCAGCATCAAGGCCTTCACCCATATCGAAGACGCCGTGGTCGGCGCCGGCGCCCAGGTCGGCCCCTATGCGCGCCTGCGCCCGGGCACCGAGCTGGCGCGGGACGTCCATGTCGGCAACTTCGTCGAGGTCAAGAACAGCATCATCGGCGTGGGCAGCAAGGCCAACCACCTGGCCTACGTGGGCGACGCGGATGTGGGCAGCGGCGTGAACATCGGCGCCGGCGTGATCACCTGCAACTACGACGGCGCCAACAAATTCCGCACCGTGATCGAAGACGACGCCTTCATCGGCAGCGACAGCCAGCTGGTCGCGCCGGTGCGCGTGGGCCGTGGCGCCACGCTGGGCGCCGGCACCACGCTGACCAAGGACGCCCCGGCCGGCCAGCTCACGCTCTCGCGCGCCAAGCAGCTCTCGCTGGCGGGATGGCAGCGCCCGGTCAAGATCAAGAAGTAATCGTCGGCAATCCAAAGAAAACGGCCGGTCCCGCGCATCGCGGGCCGGCCGTTTTTTTATCGGGCAGGCTCAGGCGCGCGGAGCGTCGATCGGCACCGCCGTCTCGAACTTGCTGCGCAGGATGGAGAAATAGCTGCGCACGTTGCGCACATTCCTTTGCGAGGCGAACAGCCGGTGCGCCAGCGCGTGATAGGCCGGCATGTCCGCCACCAGCACCACCAGCACGAAATCCGGCCCGGGCGACACCCGATAGCATTGCTGCACCGCCGGCTCATCCTTCACCGACGCCTCGAAGGCCTGCTGCTCCTCCTCGCCCTGGCGGTCGAGCGTGATCTCGACGATGGCCGTCAGCGCCGAGGCCAGCTTTTCCGGATCCAGCAACGCCACCTGGCGCGCGATCACCCCCGCCTCGGTCAGGCGCTTGACGCGGCGCAGACAGGTCGGCGGCGACGCATGCACCGCTTCGGCCAGCTGATGATTGGTCTGGCTGGCATCGCCCTGCAGGGCCTTGAGGATGCGGCGGTCGAGGTCGTCCAATTCCAGCTTCATGAGACTCAACGAGGATTTATGAGATTTAAAGAGGTTTAATTGAAATTAAATTTCACCAAAACAAAATTTATTTATAATTATTTCAACATGGATTTATCAAGCAATAATAGTTCATATCAAGCCAATTTTAGAAATCTTATTTCACATCCGCTCGCCTAATATGACCTCACATTTTTTCAACGAGGTGTCCCATGTGCGGTATCGTCGGCGCAGTTTCGCAACAAAACGTCACTCCCATCCTGCTTGAAGGCCTGAAGCGCCTCGAGTACCGCGGCTACGACTCCTGCGGCGTCGCCCTGCATGTGGACGGCAAGCCGCAGCGCTCGCGCAGCACCTCGCGCGTGGCCGACCTGCAGGCGCAGATCGCCCAGACCGGCCTGGCCGGCTTCACCGGCATCGCCCACACCCGCTGGGCCACCCACGGCGCGCCGGCCACTCACAACGCCCACCCGCACTTCTCGCGCGACCGCGTGGCGCTGGTGCACAACGGCATCATCGAGAACCACGACGAACTGCGCGCCGAGCTGCAGGCCGCCGGCTACGTCTTCGAGAGCCAGACCGACACCGAAGTCATCGCCCACCTGGTCGACCACATGTATGACGGCGACCTGTTCCACACCGTGCAGCAGGCCGTGCGCCGGCTGACCGGCGCCTACGCCATCGCCGTGTTCTGCGCCGACGAGCCGCACCGCGTGGTGGCCGCGCGCCAGGGCTCGCCGCTGATCGTGGGCGTGGGCGAAGGCCAGAACTTCGTGGCCTCGGACGCCATGGCGCTGGCCGGCACCACCGACCAGATCATCTACCTGGAAGAAGGCGACGTGGTCGACCTGCAGCTGCAAAAGGTCTGGATCGTCGACGCCGCCGGCAAACCCGCCGAGCGCGAAGTGCGCACCGTGCAGGCCTTCACCAGTGCGGTCGAGCTCGGCCCGTACCAGCACTACATGCAAAAGGAAATCTTCGAACAACCGCGCGCCATCGCCGACACGCTCGAAGGCGTCGTCAGCATCATGCCCGAGCTGTTCGGCGACAAGGCCTACAAGGTCTTCAAGGACATCGATTCGATCCTGATCCTGGCTTGCGGCACCAGCTACTACGCCGGCCTGACCGCCAAGTATTGGCTGGAATCGATCGCCAAAATTCCGGTCAACGTCGAAATCGCCAGCGAGTACCGCTACCGCGACAGCGTGCCCAACCCGAAGTCGCTGGTGGTCACCATCTCCCAGAGCGGGGAGACCGCCGATACGCTGGCCGCGCTCAAGCACGCGCGCAGCCTCGGCATGCAGCACACGCTGACCATCTGCAACGTGGCCACCAGCGCCATGGTGCGCGAATGCGAACTGGCCTACATCACGCGCGCCGGTGTGGAAGTGGGCGTGGCCTCGACCAAGGCCTTCACCACCCAGCTGGCCGCGCTGTTCCTGCTCACGCTGGCGCTGGCGCAAACCCGCGGCCTGCTGACTGAAGAACAGGAAGAAGCCCATCTCAAGGCGATGCGCCACCTGCCCGCCGCGCTGCAAAGCGTGCTGGCGCTGGAGCCCAGCATCGCCGCCTGGGCCGAAGCCTTCGCCCGCCGCGAGAACGCCCTGTTCTTGGGCCGCGGCCTGCACTACCCGATCGCGCTGGAAGGCGCGCTCAAGCTCAAGGAAATCACCTACATCCACGCCGAAGCCTACGCCGCCGGCGAACTCAAGCACGGCCCGCTGGCGTTGGTCACCGACCAGATGCCGGTGGTCACGATCGCGCCCAACGACGCGCTGGTGGAAAAACTGAAGTCCAACATGCAGGAAGTGCGCGCCCGCGGCGGCCAGTTGTACGTCTTCGCCGACGGCGACTCCCACATCGCCTCAGCCGAAGGCTTGCACGTGATCCGCATGCCGGAGCACTACGGCGTACTGTCGCCGATCCTGCACGTGGTGCCGCTGCAGCTGCTGTCGTACCACACCGCACTGGCGCGCGGCACCGACGTCGACAAGCCTCGCAACCTCGCAAAATCGGTCACTGTCGAGTAAGAATGGTGGTGAGGCGCATTTGTGTTGTAATTGAACAATAAAGTTCGTAATGAAACAATAAAGTTCGTAAGGACGAGAGCCCGTGCGGGGCTCTCTGTTTTGAAACAATAAAGTTCGTAAAAATCGTCTGCAGACATTCCAAAACTAAATAGTACGGTGCCATCTCCCGTAGAGAAAATTAAAAGAAAATACGGCTTCCGATTTCTAGCTCGTGGCCGAAATGTCCTTTTCCCTTAACAAAATCTCCTCAGTTGAGTTCCTCGAACAAATTCGTAACGTACTCCAAGATGCCTTGATTGCCGGTGAATGGCCAGGCTACACATCCATCCGTGAAGAAGTTCGCGTTCGCTGCGGCAGAAAGCCCCCCCATGAACTTACTCGCCAAGAGATAGGAGCTTTCTGGAGCGAGTTGCTAGAACAAAAAAAAACGGCGAAGAAAGGCGGAAGAAGTTCAGAGATGCTGATCACTGCCATGTGGGAAATAGCTCTCCAGGAAGCGACGAAGGAAATAAACCGTATCGAAGCTGAAAAGCCAACGGAATCTGCATTGATCAAGCGGAACCAGAATCTTCAAGAAGCACTCACCCGAACGCTTCAAAGGTGTGCTGCGCAAGAGGCGACAATCCTCCGTCTCCAAACTTCTTAATTGGCCAGTCGGCATTGGCAACAGGCTAGAGCTTGCCTGACTAGAAGCCTATCAAATTAGAGTAATGAAAAACAAAGATCTTGGCGACAAGCCGACCGAGTTGATGACGGCCGTCCTCGAAAACGACTTTCTCAAAAACAAGGTGTGGCCAACTTATGTGCAGTTCCTGGACGCAATACGAGCAAGGTATGGCTACAGCCCCAGTGCAACAACCGTCGAAATTTTCTTTCAGAGAGTTTGGCGAGATCTATCTCCCAAAGCTGGAGCAAAGCCATCACCTCCTCTTTCATTTGCACGGTTCGCTCGAGAACTACTCAGCACAAAAGCAGAGAACTCTCCTGCTGAACAAAATTCCGGCACAGAATATTTTCAGCCCCAGCCGATCCAGAGGCACTTCAGTGCATTGCAGAATGAAGTAACCGAATCTGCCAAGCTGTTGCGCACTCGAGAATTACTGGTGCTAGCTCGTGATCGATGGCGACAGTCCTTGCAAATACACAAAGCAAAAATCCAGTCTTTGGAGGTCAAGCATGCGATACAACTTCGTGTCGGAGATGAACTTCGTCAGAAAAACCTTCGCGACTTTAATGATGCCCTTGTCGCATTTTCTGAAAACAAGCTGCTTTTGGTACAAAGTTATCAGGAAGATTTCGAGACGCTAAGAATCGCCCTAGTCGAAAGTGAACGACATAGAAAGCAATGCGCGGAAGAAGCTGAAGAATGGAAAGAGAAGTACACCCTCAAAGCGAGACAATGGGCGCACTTAAAGGTACAGAAGGAGTCGCTTGCGTTCAGACTTCGTGCGTATGAACCAATGCTAGTGCCAGACAAATTTAAGAAAAAAGAGACTTAAAAATCCCTCGCAAGAATCTTCGTATGAGATTTTGTGTCACGATCAGAGGATAAAAATAGAGCGCGGGTGCTGCTCGTGCTGCGCTCAAAAACTCTTTCGCAAACTGACTCATGGTGTCTCCTAAAAGATTGATGCGGATTGCACTAAGGATGCGAAGACCTCAGCAAACGCCTGAGTTGAATCTCACCGTCCATTATGCGCCAAAGCTCTGAGTACTTTTCGTCAGAAGAAATGGCAACTAATAGCGCGAGTAAAGGCCCTTGAACAATTTCTAGCCCTTTTCTTTGGGACAGTGCCTTTCGACTAGTACGTCGAAATAAAACGGGAAACTTAGAATATAGCCAACCCCTTGGGTAACTTTGCATAAGTCCTTCAGGCAATGCCTCGCTACTTTCATTGAACTGGGGCGCTAGCAAGCTCCCCACATAGCCACTGAATCTCGAATACGCAATTTCCCCAACTCCATACCTCGTTATGGAGACCGCGGTGCTGGCAAACCTTGTGATAGCCGGATATCTTTCATCCCAATTATCATCCTCATCAATCCCTGGCATGACAGGCCATCGGCTCAGAAAATCTGAAGGAGCCACATCAAATGGCCGCTTTTCGGCGACAGTTACTAAGGTCGTGGAATGTATCGGGCACTTTACATATACATTGAGTTGTAGGTCTCTCGACCAATACGAAAATCCCAGTTCGGCCATCTGAGTTTCAGCACATTCGCGACAGAATATCGCGGACTTCTTCTCATCACTCAAACGAAGAACGAACTTCTCTGCTCGTAGCTCCCTCATCAAGTCTGCTGTCTCGCTATGGTCGAAGAGATTGAAGTAATGGGCGGCATAGTGCTCCGCGACAAGCGCGTCGATATCCATGCCCAGTTGATCTGCTATATAGCTATGAACTGACACATCTGTCAGTGAATGAACATCAAAAAGATGGCGTAAAAATAAATACGTCGCACCGAACTCGGACAGCAACGCCATTCGGCCAAGATAGCCATTGATAAGCTCTCCAGGGGCAATCTGGAAGAAATTTACGCTATAGAGATCCGTCTTCGGAGTACTAATTCACTTCTCCACTAAAAAGGTCAGGTAGATTTATCCCAATCGCTCGTTGCGAAAGCTGCTTTAGTGCTCGCCGCGTAAGCGGCAATCTCTCTAGTTGAGCCAGCATGGGCCTAATGGATGGTTGGCGTCGGCAGATATCGCCGATCGACACGAATTTTCTACTGCGGTCCTCTTCGTACAGCACAAGAATCGTATGGAGGATAGTGCTAGCAAGCTCTGCATCACGGCGGTGCCATTCGACTCCCGCGTTTGGAGCCCTGCCCTGCTTCGGTAGATTTCGACATTGATCCGACAACCACTCTGGATCATTTCGATATAGCCACGCGTAAACTGAAGGCTGAATAGCCCTCAGCTCAGAGGTAGATAAGCCTGGACTTTCCAAACTTAGCCGGCACCATTGCTCTTTATTCTTTTCCTCAATACGGCGGTATTTCTCTGCCATCCACTGACTATGGAGATGCGGAGAAGTACGAAGAGTGCGCGTAACGACTTGGATGCTGACCCCGCAGTCTGCCGCAACCAGAGCCTTATCCAAACCTTGCCTCAATCCAGCAACTATCTTCTCCCTAACCTCCGGGAACACAGTCTTAGGGCGCCGACCAACTTCAATCCCGATCTGGGCCGCCCACGCTTGAATTGTGCCTACATCAACCCCTAATCTGGCGGCAGCAGCTCTGCATGAAAGCTTGTCATCGAGCAGAAGCTTTCCGATCTCCTCGCGCCTCTCCGGCCTTGAATGCTCGAAATCCAGCTGGAGCGTATCCGCGTTCACACAGAACTGGCCATCACAGAACGCGGGAGGTAGATCGCTAGCTAGCGCCAATCGCTCAAACTCCTCCCAGCTTCCATACAAGAACGATATGAACAGCGCATGATTCAGAGGATGAATGTGCCCACGACCACCAAACACACGGCCGAAGATCGAAGCCGCTGCCTTCTCATGATCTACGTAGAGGAAAGTCTCCAGTTTGGAGAGAGGTTGCAGATACTCCCGAAATTCCGCCACACAATTCAACCTGGAGACCTTCTCATTCTCGCCAAATTTCTCTTTGATGCGATTGCGATAGAGGGCCGCTATGTTTTCTGGCACGAGGCCGCCATCAAACTTCGATATACCTAAATTTATCTGAGCAATCCGTTGCAAAAGCAGATGTAGATGCCCATCAGGGTAGGCCAACAACGGGAGGCAATAGCTGGGGATTTGGTCTGGCAGATACCAAAGAAAACGCCCAACACCATTAGCTTTGATGTCGGCATCGGCCAGCACATTACCGTGATAGGGGCAGCACAGTGTCCCTGGCAGCTGGTGGCAAACATGCCAGTATGCAACGAAGAAGCTCTCGCGATCAGCTGCGGCACAAACGGGACATATCCGCAATGGATGATGTGCCCGAAACCGCCCACTAATTAGACCCAGACGGTATTTCAGCCCACCGATGCCACCTGAAGACAGCCCCCGAAGAACAGAGTCTTGTTCCGCCTCACTCCGAAGAAAAAGAAAATAGGGAGCGATGCTGTGATGGCGCAAGATTTCATTGCTGTCGCCGAACATGCCAAAGGTCGAAGAGACAAAATGATCCACCCAGGAAGGTAGATCGTGCTGCGAACCTTGAGTGTGATGACCGAAAAGTCGCCTACACGTAGTAGTCGCATTCTCCCCGGAGAGCACATGAATTCGGCTGACCAAACTATATACTGTCTCGTCCGGGAACCACGTTCGGACACCAAACTCGTCCGTGAATGGAAGTGGGTACTGAATATGACCAGACACCTCCATCAAGGACTCCTCAGACACTCTATTCAGGTGCTGTTATGGGCGCCTCTACTCTCTCATCGATCACGGCCATTGTCGCTGCGAGTAGCCCTTCATCGACTTGCCCCGCTATAGCGAATTGCACATAAAGGAGCCGACACAACTCCATACGTCTTTTACGGGAGAGTGAGGTGTGCAGCCCCTCCCACACTGAAATCCTATTCTGGATTTCATCAAGCAATTCCCAGTTAAATTTCGTTGCTACCTTGAATTGCTCTCGCTGCCCACTAATGACGTAGTCAATATCTACGCCTTCGGCTTGAACGCGCACCAGATATTCAACGTTGGGCACTCGCAGCCCACTTTCGTAGTTCACTTGAGTTTGCTTAGCAACCTCGCCAATCCTGGCAAGTTCGCCCTGGGCCAAATTCAGCCTCAGGCGCTCACTCCTCAGTCGTTCGTGTATAGCCATTGGTATTCCCGCCCCATCAACATGGGTCAATAATACCAACGAACGTAATTCAATACAAAATGTATTAAAACGAACGAATACCGCACCCATCACAAATATGAAAGGTGCCAAAAGAAATCGATAATTTTAAATTTAAATATTTTTGCAACCACAAATATAAATCACTATACTCAATTATGTAAACAAAATAGTAATTAGTAAATATTAGTGGTTGACTTATGGCTACGATCATTTAACAATACCGCCGCCCTTGCCCACCATAAAAATGCCAAGAAACAACCTTTCCCCCGATGAGATCAAGGCTCTATTTCGGCGCCATGGAGAAACTTTGGGCAATTGGGCGGACGCGCACGGATTCAAGCGACAAGACGTCTATTCCGTATTAAACGGAAAGACGCGCGGTTATCGGGGCGAGGCCCATCGAATTTTCGTTGCTCTTGGAATGAAGGCGCGAGACGAAGTGGTCGGTCTTTATCCGGACGAGGACAAAATCACAGCAATCGACAACTACCTAAAGGGAGAAAACGCGCAAGGAAGGGAAATAGAAGCCTGAATAGCACAAAGCCAATCAAGCTCTTGCAGGAGCATAGATTGGCTTTTTGAGAGTGCTGTCTGAGAGACACACTCATGTTGTCACGACGGTAGCCGGCCTGTCAAGCAGACCGGCTCCAGTTGTGCGTCTCGCTATTCATCCCCCGAATTTTCCTCCGATGCCCAGGGGCGTCGGGAGTCCTATCGTGTCCAAAGCGATGAAAAAGTCAGTTCGCATGACGGGTGACCGCACTAAGCTCATTTATAGCCGGCAACCACTCGGCCTCTGGCAGGATAGCTACGTCCCAAGCATTCTGGCCACAAAAGGGGAAGCGCCAAATATAAGCGGCGCTCGCCGAATTTTCTCCCTCAAGCTTGGACGCACACTTCACTGCCTGTCTCCAGCCGAAGCTTCTTTGGCTCGGTTGGCGGACTACCATCCGGCCGTTTTCGAAGTGCATGAACAAAAAATGTTGAGCCCTTTTCCGGCGCCTCATCCCTTGGATGGACACCCACGAAGCAAGGGACTGTTCCTCCCTCCAATAAAAGGAACTCTTGATGTCTTAGAGCGTGAAGGCATCGCGCAAAAGCAGGGGCGAATACAGATCCGCCAGACTAAAGATGCAGACCAATACACGGACGTTGCCATTCCCTATATAGGGGATCTGCTATTGTTTTTAGAGGATCAGGAAGGTCCGTATTGCCTCAACTGGAACATCAAAAGCACGGCAGAAGGCTTCGAGGTGGCGCCGAGAGACTCGCTGAGAAAAACTCGCGGACTGACGCCGTCTGAGCGCGCCCAGCTGGAGCGTCAGTATTACCTCGACGCTGGCATCAGAACTCTCGACCTCACGCCAGACAAGTTCTCCAGCCAATTTTTAGACAACCTGACATGGATCTTTAGCCAGCTTGAATCGCTGGAAGAAAACCCTGCACCGTTTAATCATACGCTGTTCAAATTCTTTCAGTCAGCATTTGCCACAAAGCCTAGCTCATCACCAAATGAATTGATAGCGCTGGCCGCGTCCCAACACTCGTATCCTGAGCCATACATAAAGAGACAGTTTTGGGGATGCATCTGGACCCGCCAATTGAGCGTCGAACTCTTTGAACCAATCTTCAACGACGCGCCTCTGCAGCCGCAAGCCAAAGACCCGCTGGCTTTCTACGATTTCTATTTCCGGCGCCAATCATGAAAAAGGGCGAAAAACTCCACTGTCCAGAGGGCTTCCAACAGTTGTCGCCCCATGAACACGTCTACTTTCTCCATCGCGATGATCAAAGAGTACTCCTAGTACGCTTTCGGAAATCGGCAAATGAGAACCGGGCCGATGTCCTACGAATCGAAAATGATGACTTCGATCTAGGCATACGCACCAGCAAAATCATCTCCGTCGATAAGCAACTCTTCGTACCACCGTGGATGGAGACACTAGCTGAATCTGGGATTGACCTAAGCAATATTGATTCACAACGCCCTAACGCCAAACGAACTCACCGAGACAGGGTCAATAAAACACTATCCGTGATTCAGCCGATCATTAAAGAGAAAGATAGCCTTTATGCAACGCAGAATTTCACAAAGGCCCTGAGCGCGCTCTCAAAGACGGCCGCAAGCACCGCAAACAGCGTCCGTGTCCGACTATGGTTCTTGTGCTTCGAGCTCTTTGGAGATATCAACTTCGCCCTTTTTCCAGCTTTTCAAAATTGTGGGAAAACGACCCAATCAGAGATCGAAAAAAAACGTCAAGTTGAAGGCAGTCCGCTCAATAAGTTAGGGGCTCCGTCGAAACTCAAAGGAAAGTCACATGGTTTCCCGATGACAGACGACCTAAGGGAGAAATGCCTGCAGGCGTTCCGAGCGCACAACCAAGTTGGAAGAAGCATGTCCGAATGCTACCGTGTGAGCCTGACCGCGGCATTCAATGTAAAGATCGTCAAAAATGAAAATGGGCTCTACGATTTTGTGCCAGAAAGTTCAGATCCGTATCCGTCCTTACGTCAGTACAAATACGCTATCTATAAGGCCTTACCTCGCAAGCGTGTTGAACAGAGCATTTACGGATCAAAGGAAATTCGTCTTAGCAGACGCTCTTCGCTAGGCCGATCGTACGGAAATCTTCGTAACATATATGAGCGTGTCGAGGCCGACGGCGTGTATACCAAAACGCGCCCCCGTGGCGTGCTAGGTGACTACGCCATGCCGCATATTTGCAAGATCGCCGGCGTAGACGGACTAAGCGGTGCAACTATCGGGATAGGTTTCTCCTTTGAAAAAGAAAAGGGCTTTGCCTACAGCTCGATGCTCTTCTGTGCTGCAATCGACAAGGTTCGATTTTGCGAACTTTTCGGACTAGAAATCTCCCCCGAAGAGTGGCCATGTATAGGCATACCGAGATTCATGCTCGTTGACCGAGGGCCTGGTAGCGGTAAAGAATTCCAGCAAATAGCAGAGGAGATATTTTCCAGTTCTGGAATTACTCCAGCTGGAGAACCCAGGAGCAAGCCTAACGTCGAGGGCTCCCACCCCCGCCATCGAAAGTACAATCAGTCGCCTGGATATGAAGTCAGTGACATGAATGTCATCCAGATGATCAGAAGTCTAATTCTTGAAACAATCCGCGATAACGATACATCGTCGGCAGAGCTACGCCTTACACCTAAAGAGACGATGGCCGGTGTGAAACCGACACCACTAGGTATATGGCAACATTACGATGCAATAGGAAGATCAGACGCAGTTCAGATGCCCTTTGAGACTGCGGTTAGAAGATTCCTGCAGCCGCTGGAGGCTGTCATAGGAATCGATGGAATTTACTGGAACGACTATCGTTTCTACTCGAGTGCTCTCTTGGATTGCCCCACCTACGAACGGCATGCAACAGCGAGAACACGGGCCAAGATCGAAGGCTATTACCTTTCCACATGTGTCCGATATATTTGGATCGAAATTGACAACCGACTTCTCCAGCTTGCCGCCATGCTTCCGCACTTGGATGATCAGGAGCAACGCTACGTCTCAGCGGAGGAAGCGAACCACTATCATCTTCAGCGGATGCATCAAGCTCTTGCCCTACGCCACCATCAAGCGGCAGCAAGGACATACTATGACCAGAAAGCAAAGCAACAAATCGGCAAGTCGTACTTACGATCACAGCGAAGATCTGGCCGGCCGAAGCTCACCAGAGACGCAATACGTGAGATTCGCGTTCTGAGAAAAATCCTCTAAACCCATGGACCTTCAATCTGAAATGGAGTCGAACCCATGGCTCCATCCGTATATTCCGCTCTTGGACGATGCAGAGATTGTGCGCCGCGCTCAGCGCGAACCTGCCCCGTTCAATGGCCCGCTCTCCTTGGGAATTGGCCCCACTCTTCTTCGCAACAAATTGGAAGAGATTTTCGTCTGCACTCCGTCAGCGACGAAGATCCTGAGGCACTTGCTAGGCATCAGTATGGGCCACCTCCTAGAGAGCTACCCATCTCCTCAGGAATTTGTTCAGAGACTCTACAAAAAGGAGCATGGGTTCAAAGCGCTCCCAAATGGACAGAGAAAGATGACTCTTATAACGGGCTTGAGCGGGACTGGAAAAAGCCAGGTGATGCAAGCGCTATCACGTATCACTCCATCTTCTTGCACCATCAGCGGCATTCCTTATCACGCCGATGTTGAAAATGAACCTCTGTGGATGAGGGAAGTTTCCGCACACGAATCACTTAAATCGCTACTTACTTCATTTGTTCGAGTAAATGCTCCGAAAGCGTACGAACAGTCAGCCTCTGTTATCGCATACAAGAAAGGTGTCGGCCGCATTGCCGTCGATGAAGTCCAGTTTCAAACAATGTCGGCATCAGCCATTACGACAACCACGAATACACTAAAAAAACTGTCTGACATCGGCCCGCCTCTAGTCGCATGCTGCAACTACAGCCTCGTCCACAAAATTCGCAATAGAGCACCACATGAGGTACGAAATAGAGTTCTAGCCGACGCGCACGTGCTTCTCCCTGATACTCCGGACAGCAGCGAATGGAGAATCTTTATTGAAACCATCGTACGTGTCGCCGGATCTTGGCTGGATATTTCTCTAGAAAAGGATCTGGACAGCCTCTACGCATACTCGCACGGAATAAAGAAGAACGTTGTTGACCTCGTGTGCTATGCCTTTCAACAGATGCTGGAGGACGGTAAGGAATCAATCCAAATCGAAGGAATTCGGCGAGCCTACATATCAGTCCGTTATGAAGCCCAACGATCAGATATCAACGCACTATCCAAGATCGCATCTGGAGTAAAGCAAACGCGACCAGACACCTCACTGGTCTGTCCGTTTGAGCTTAGTGAAAACTACACATCCAGTGTCAAGAATTTCTGGGAGGGCTTATATAAGGGCCAAGCCATGGCAGCGGTGCACAAGTCAGCTGCACCAATACAACCGCCTCCGCAGATGCCTACCTCAACTCAGAAACCTGTAGCTCAGCCGAAGGTTCGGAAAAAGCGTAGTAACGCGAAAGAATTAATGGAGAGTTCTATGCGCTTCGCAGCCAACCTGGCACAACCAAGCCGATAGATGACAAACCGTTCGTTCAAATGCGGAATTTCATTTCCGCAATCGATCAACAGCAACTTGTCATTCGCCGTCTTGCCAGATCGTTGGCACAAACGAAGAAAAACAATCGAGCAGTCGTGATACCTTTATTTCATCTACGAAGAGATGAAATCCGTCGCAGATGGGAGCCGCATGGACTTATGGCGCCTTAAGCGAAACCCTGTACTAATCCCAGCACGTAGGCATCTAACTTGACCTAAATTGGAGTGCCCATGTTTAAAACACGGAATGCGCACTATCCATCCTGGCGAGGTCTTGGTTGAAGACTATATTGAACCTGCGGGAATGAGCATACGTTCCGTGGCGATGGCGCTGTCTATACCGTATGCACGATTGAATGCCATTGCCAAAGGAAAACGGCCAATGGATGCAGACCTGGCGTTGCGCCTGGAACGATACTTCGGAAGCGAGGCACTTGGCTGGCTGAATCTTCAGACTGCCTACGACCTTCGGATTGCTGGGGATTCGGCTGGCAATGCCATTGCTAAGGCAATTACACCGTTGAGATTGCCAACTTAGAACGCAATATGCCGTTCTCTGCTGTCGCATTGAGATCCGACCTACGTGCCTTATCGCTTCTGACTGTTTTTAACGAAAGCAGGAAGTCCGCACTCGGCCAGAAGCCGACATTGCATTCCCTGATTTGCGCTTGCGTCTAACTAGGGAGATTTTCAGTATTGAGCTGTGCAACCAGCGCTTCACAGTGTTCGATTCCCTGCGCGAGAGCTCGGGAATCTGAAGCATAAAAGCCTCGTACTGGCATCCAATTACTCATTGGGTGACTGCCCATCAAGATTTGTACCGCATCTACACTCCAACCTTCTTCATGCTCGCTGTATTTGAGGCGATAGAGGTATAGACCGGCATGTGCCTTGTATTCGTAGATAGACATCCGACCTCCTAATGTTGAGAATAACACGAAGAGCCAAGTAGAGTTTTCTCCCTGCTTCATCGCAGATGGCCTGGGTCGCCTATCGCATCCAGCATCGCTTTAGTCAACCGCTGGCGCGGCGTTGCAATGTCTTTCCATGGATCGATTTGCGGCAGCTTCTGCACGCGGTCGGCCATATTGGCGACACGGAAACTGTCAGGCTTGACGCCGCCTTCCAGCTCTTCCCAGGTGATGGGCACCGATACCGGCGCGCCATCGCGCGAGCGCACCGAATAAGCGACCACCGTAGTCGAGCCAGGCGCATTGCGCAGGTAATCGACGAAGATCTTGCCGCTGCGCGCAGCCTTGCTCATGCGCGCGATGAATCGATCCGGGATATGCCGCGCCAGATGCGCAGCCACGCGATGCGCCCAATCCTTGACGATCTCCCAGTCGTGCTCGGGCCGGATCGGCACCAGCAGATGTAAACCCTTGCCGCCAGAAGTTTTGAGGAAGCATTCCAACCCTATCTCCTGCAACAGTCCACGCAGCAGTTGGGCTCCCTCCATCACCGTCGGCCACGGCACATCCGGTGCCGGGTCGAGATCGAACACGATGCGGTCTGGCTGCATCAGTGCGCGAGCACTTGAGCCCCATGCGTGCAGCTCCAGCACGCCCATCTGCGCCGTCGCCACCAGCCCCGCCACATCGTTGACCATCATGTACTGTGCCGTGCCATCGCCTTCTGGCACCTCGATCGGCTCGATGGCGTCCGGCATGCCCTGGCCGGCATGTTTCTGGAAGAAGCACTTGCCGGCGTGGCCGGCCGGGCAGCGCACCAGCGACAGCGGACGTTGCTTCAGTTCCGGCAAGATCCACTGGGCCACGCTCTGGTAGTAACGCACCAGCTCCAGCTTGGTCAGGCCGGTGTCGGGAAACAGGATCTTGCCTGGATGCGTGAGCCTGACGCCTTCCACTGTCACCGGCGATGATTGATCGACGTTGTTGCGGCGGCCGGCTTGCCTGCGGGGCGACGGCATTTGCTCGGCTGAGTCTTCTTCTTTCACAGGCGGGGCACCGCGCTGCTCCGCCTCCCGCACGATGTCGCGCGGTTTCTTGTCCTCGCGCAACGCCACAAACGCACCATGACGAACGATCCCTGCCTTGGTCCACTGCGCGAACTTGACTTCAGCCACTAGCCTGGGCGCGATCCAATGCACACCGCGGCGCTGCTGGCCAGTGGGTGGATTGACAAAGGCTGGCTCGTCTTGCTCCAGCGCCCGGAATGTCTTCAACAGCGAGCCCAGCAGACGCTCGTCGAATCCGGTGCCGACGCGTCCCGCATACTGCAACCCACCCTGCGCGTCATACACGCCGACCAGAATCGCGCCAAAGCCGCTGCGCTGCCCAGCCGGATCGGTATAACCGCAAATCACAAACTCCTGGCGCCGTTCGCACTTGATCTTGAGCCAGTTACGGTCGCGCCGCCCGCTATAGGGGGCATCGACGCGCTTGGCAATAATACCTTCCATGCCGTGTTGACAAGCGTGACTGAATACGTCGCGGGCATAACCGACAATGTGCTCGCTGTACAGCAGCAAACCGTCTTCATCGGCGCCGGGGATCAGCTCACGCAGCAGCTGCTTGCGATGGATCAGCGGGAGCTCACGCAAGTCGTGGCCGTTCAGATACAGCAGGTCAAAGGCATATAACGCCAGACGCACACCACCGGCCTGCTGCCGTTCACCGTTGGTGTAGTTCTGCAACGCCTCGAAGCTGATGCCGCCTTGCTCTTCCAGCGCCACCACCTCGCCGTCTATCCAGGCGTCGTCTACCGGCAGTTTTTCCAGCGCACGCACCAACACCGGCCAGCGTGCGCTCCAGTCCAGACCTTCACGGGTATGGATCTTCGCCTTTCCCTGCCTGATGCGGCACAGGCCACGGTAGCCGTCGAACTTCATTTCCGAGAGCCACTCGTCACCGTCCGGCGCCTGCTCCACCAGCGTGGCCAACTCAGCATCGATACGGGCTGGCATGCGTGAAGGCTTTAGTTCGGCCACCTGAATGTTCCCGGTCTTGGCCTTGGCGGGCTTGCGTACTGCCTTTTTCGGTGGCTTATCACGCTGGTCGGCCACGCTTTCCGGCCTTAGCTCGGTGACGACAGCATCCTTGCCATGTGCGGCCGCCTCGTCCTCTTCCTTGATCAATAGCCAGTTTTCCTTACCATGCTCGTCCGCCTTGCCCATGCGCACCAAGGCCCAGCGCCCCTCCAGCTTCTCGCCACGCAACTCGAAGGACAGATGTCCTTTTTTCAGGCCGGATTGAGGGTCGCCATGCGGCTCCCACTCCCCGCGATCCCACAGCACCACGTGACCTGCGCCGTATTGATGTTCGGGAATATCGCCCTCGAAGGTGCCGTAATCCAGCGGATGGTCTTCCACCCGCACGGCAAGGCGTTTGTCATGCGGATCCAGACTCGGCCCCTTGGGAACCGCCCAGCTTTTAAGCACGCCGTCCAGCTCCAGACGGAAGTCGTAATGCAGGCGGCGCGCATGATGGCGCTGAATGAAGAATTGCAGCGTCTCCGACTGCACATGCTTGCCGGCCTTGCCCTGCTTGCGCTTGGGAGCACCGGAAGGCTCAGGCGTGACACTGAAATTCCGCTTGGCGCGGTAACGGTCAAGGTGTCCGGCGCTCATGCCTGGGCTCTCTTCGCATTGCTGCGACCAGCCCCAGCGCGTGCTGCGATGGCTGATTTCCCGGCCTTCGGCTTGGCCTTGACTGCGGCAGCCTTCTTCGTCGTCGGTTTGCGCGCTGGTAGCTTGTGAACGCTCGCGCCTTTTGCCGCACGGGGCTTGGCTGCTTCCTCTATTTGTCCGGTGTCGGTCTTATGCGATGATTTTGCCGCCTTACCGCGTCCTTCCAGGCTGCTCTTCAACAAGGCCATCAGATCCACTACCTTGCCGCTGCCGACGGGCGCTGCCTGACGATCGTCAGGTTCTGCCACCTCATGCGTCTGGCGACTTTTTATCTTCTTGTTGATCAGCGCAAGCACGTCGTCGCGGTAAGTGTCGCGAAATTGCTCGGGCGCCCAGTCGGCCGACATGTGTTCGACCAGCGCGCGTGCCATTTCCACCTCCTGTTTGGAGACACCGGATTTCTTCGCCGTGCGCGACGGCACCGCGATGTCACCCGGCGCGCGCAGTTCGGTCGGGTAGCGCAAGGTGATCAGGTTCAGCATCTCGCCCTGCGGGAGCAACGCCGCCAGATGCTGGCGGGTGCGAATCACGATCTGGGCAATGGCCATCTTGCCGCTGGACAGCAAGGTTTCGCGCAGCAAAGCGTAAGCCTTGTCGCCGCCCTTGGACGGCGCCAAGTAGTAGGGCTGCTCGTAGTACAGGATCGGCACCTGCTTTACCTCGACGAAGCTCTGGATATCGATGCTTTGGGTGGCCTCGACGTTGGCGCGGCGCAAGTCCTCGTCGGACATCAGCACGTACTTTCCCTCTTCGTACTCATAGCCCTTGATGATGTTTTCCCACGGCACCTCACGCCCGGATTTCTTGTTCACGCGCTTGTAGCCGACCGGCGCCAAGTCGCCCCTGTCGAGCAGATGAAAGTCCAACTCATCATTCTTTTCGGCGGTGAAGAGTTCGACGGGAATATTAATCAGGCCGAAGCTGATTGCTCCCTTCCACAGTGCGCGGCGCATTATGGCCTCCGTTGGCAAGTTGGCCCATTGACTTGATTTTTGATTATCGAAGCGGAGCCGGGATCGCGCAGTCGGCCTTTGGATGAAGGCGATGTAGGAATGTGGCTTTCATACGGCTCGCTCAAAATACTGGCCTCAATGCGCCGAAAGCTCGTCTTGAGACTAGGGCCCTTCTTCGATTTTTTTAGGGCATCAGGGGCGGCACTCCTTTCCGTGCCATTGCCAGAACTTTGCATCTCTCTAGCGACGGAGAAATTTGATGTGGCGCTTACAAAAGGATGGGAGCTACGTGGGATACGTAGCTATTGAAGAACTTCCGAGCGAATTAGCAATGATCGTTAATGGCGGCTATCGGCCAGAAGTGGACTTCATGGCTACGATAAGTTTGCTTATTTCAGCGAAAGAGCCTCTACATGGCAGGACCATCTTTTCGTCCCGGTGAGTATCAGAAATTATCCAAGAAGCAAAAATCCATCTACTGGATAGCGATTACTTGTGTATTTTCTTTTGTTTTATCTGTCTGGTTCATGGGGCCATGGTGGCGTTAGCTACTGGGTATCCGCAATCGGCTAAGAACAGACGTTGCAAATATCCCTTTAACGAATAACAAGCAGAGTCCGCGCTTCTGGCTGTAATTCAATATTCTCCCCAACTAGCGGCGTGAGCGGCTTGTCGATGTGGAACACGCCAACCAAGTGCTGCAGGGCCTGGGATTGCTCCCTTAGCGCTTGCGCGGCTGCGGCGGCCTGCTCTACCAGTGCTGCATTCTGCTGGGTAGCTTCATCCATGTGCGTGATCGCCTGATTGACCTGCTCGATGCCAGCACGCTGCTCCTGCGTGGCCGTGCTAATTTCACTGACGATATCGGAGACGCGCTTGACGCTGGCCACCACCGCCTCCATCGTGGCGCCAGCCTGCAACACCAGACGCCCGCCGGCGTCGACCTTGGCCGCTGAGTCATCTATCAGGACCTTGATCTCCTTGGCGGCGGTGGCCGAACGCTGCGCCAACGAGCGCACTTCCGACGCTACCACGGCGAAGCCCCTGCCTTGCTCGCCGGCGCGCGCCGCTTCCACGGCGGCATTGAGCGCGAGGATGTTGGTCTGGAAAGCGATGCCGTCAATGACGCCGATGATGTCGACGATGCGACTGGATGCGTCACTGATGCCGTTCATCGTGCTCACCACCTGCTGTACCACCTCGCCGCTGTGTAACGCGACCTCCGAGGCGCTGGCCGCCAACTGGTTGGCCTGCTGAGCGTTATCGGCGTTCTGGCGTACTGTGGAGGTAAGCTCCTCTATCGCTGCAGCGGTTTCCTCCAGCGAGCCGGCCTGCTGCTCGGTGCGCGAAGATAGGTCGAGGTTACCGCCGGCGATCTCGGCCGAGGCGGTGGCGATGGTCTCGGCGCCGCCGCGCACTTCGGCGACGATGCGCGTGAGGCTGCCGTTCATCTGGCGCAGCGCCTCCAATAGCTGGCCGATCTCGTCGCGCGCCCCGGCTTCGATGCGGCTGCACAGGTTGCCATCGGCCACCTGCTGCGCCACCTCCACCGCATGACGCACCGGGCGCGTGATGGAGCGCGTGGTCCAGATCGCGAAGGCGCCGCCGAGCAGCACCGCCAGCGCCGCGATGGAGAGCATGATGATGGTCTTGCTGCGGTACTGGTCGGCAGCCTCCTCGCTGCTGCGGTCCATCATCATGGAACCGACCGCGATGTAGCCCTTGACCCGGCCGATGTATTTTTCCTGGTCCTCGCGCAGCGTGGTCAGCAGCAGTTGCGAAGCGTCCATGGTGGCGCCGGTGGAGGCCAGCTTCAGGTATTGCTGCTGCCCTTGCTGGTACTTGGCGCGCAACGCGGTGATCTCGGCGAAGGACTTGCGGCCCTGGTCGCTGGAGAGCCGTTCCTGCAACTTGCCGAGGTCGTCGCTGATGACTTTCTCGCCCTCGCCGATCAGGCGGATCTCATCGAGCAGCTTGGCGTGGTCGTCGATGAGCAGCAGGTTGCGCATCGAGCTGGCGTTCTCGCTGATCTTGAGCAGCACGTCGTTGGCCAGCAGCACCTGCGGATAGCGGTCCTTGACGATGCGTTGGGTTCCCTGGTGCAGGGTGTTGAGGCTTTCGATGCCCAGCGCGGTGATGCCGGCCAGCAGCGCCAGCACCAGGCCGAAGCCCAGTCCCAGCCGGGCGCCTAGTTTGAGGTTTGCGATCATGGGGTCCTCCGCATGCGGAACGCGGCCCGCACGTGCGCCGGCCGCAAGAAAATTCTGGAAGAAAGGCGCAGTAAAAAAACGGCGGAGAAAGAGCTCTCTTCCTCCGCCCAAGGCACTACGCAGCGCCGCCCCGCTCCAGGGACGACGAAGGCAAAACAAGACTATTCACAGAAGATGTTGCAAGCCATCAGAACGAGTGGTGCATGCCAATGGTAGTGACCAGCTGGCCCTGGCCGCCGGACACGCCGGTGGAACCGGAGGCGCCGGTGCCGTTCATGACCGCGAAGCGCGCGTCGCCGCCGGCGCGCTGGTAGGCGGCCTGCACGTACCACTGGGTGCGCTTGGAGAACTCATGCACGTGCGACAGGCTGAAGGTGTTCCAGCGCGCGCCTTCCAGCTTGGAGAGACCGTAGCCGAAGTTGATCGTGTCCAGCGTGGCGTAGCGCCATGCCGCGCCCAGATCCAGGTTCTTCTGCTTGGGGGTCAGGCCGGTGGGCATGTCCAGCTTGACCTGGGTGTAGGCCGCGTTCAGGCGCACGCTGCCGAGGGTGTAACCTATGCCGCCGGCGTAGGTGGTCAGGCTCTTGAACACGGTGGTCGCGTTGCCCAGGCCGACGCTGGTCAGGAAGGTGCCGGCATAGCCTGCAGCTCGGTTGTTGAGCTTGGAATAGGCCACCGCCGCGCGCAGCGGGCCGTTGCCGTAGGTGGCGCCGGCGCTGACGTTGCGGCCGTTGCTGTTGTCGCCGGCCACTTCACCGAAGCCGTACATCAGGCTGCCCTGGAAGCCGCCGACGGTAGGCGAGGTATAGCGCACCGCGTTGTCGAACTGGTAGGTGTTGGCCAGGCTGTCCAGGTTACCAGGGTGGAACAGGTACCAGTTGGTCAGCTGGAAACCGTTGGACAGCTTGCCGACATAGTCGAACACCACATCGGGCATGTGGCCCAGGGTCACCGCGCCGAAGTCGCCCGACAGGCCGACGGTGCTGTAGCGGTTGAACAGCTTGGTCGAATTGGGAACGCCGCCGGAGTCGGTATAGAAGCCGCCTTCCAGCTGGAAGTTGGCCTTCAGGTTGCCACCCAGGTCCTCGGTGCCGCGAAAGCCGATGCGGTCCGGTTGCATGGTGCCCTGGTCCAGGCGCGACACCGAACCGCCGCCGAGGTTGTTGATGTAGGCTACGCCGGCGTCGAGGCTGCCGTAGATGGTGACGCTGCTCTGCGCAAAGGCGCCTGCCGAGAGACAGGATGCCGCTGCGGCAATCATTAACTTCTTCATTAAACTCCCCTTCAACGAATAAGTACCAACATCGCGGCCGTACGCCGCATCTTTACTCACTGCTCCCTGCCACCCCTTGTGGAAGGAAGGTGATGGTTCCGGGCGCCCTGCCGCCGCATGGTCGGCTGGCGAAGGCTGGCCGGGTGGCCCGTGATCGGGCGGTATTTGTTCCACCTATGGATCAACGTTCCACAAAATTCATCGGGCTCAAAAAAATGCCCGGTGCATCGGCACGGGCATCGGAGTCGAGCGCGCCGGGTCAGATATCCAGCACCAGGCGTTGGCCCTTGCAGCCGGACACGCACACCATCATCGACTTGCCGGCGGCGCGCTCGGACTTGCTGAGCACGCCGTCGCGATGGTCCAGCTCGCCCTCGAGCACCCGGGTCTCGCAGGCGCCGCACACCCCTTCGCGGCAGCTGTGGTCGACGTTGACGCCGGCGTCCAGCAGCGCATCCAGCAGCGACTTGCCGGCCGGGACCGTGACGCTGGTCTTGCTGCGCGCCAGCTCGGCGACGTAGCTGCCGCTCTGCACCGGCGCCACCTTCTCGGCGGCGAAGCGCTCGATGTGCACGTTGGGCAGGCCCAGTTCTTCGCAGATCGATTCGAAGGCGTTCAGCATCGGGGTCGGGCCGCAGCAATAGAAGTGCGCGTCCTTGGGCCGCGACGCCAGGAAACCGCGCAGGTCGGGCGGCGCGCCGGCCTCGTCGTCGAAGTGGCTGGACACCCCGGGCTGGCCCAGCAGCTCGGCGGTGAAAGCGGCTTCCTTGCGCGAACGCGCGCAGTAGAACAGCTCCACCGATTTGCCCTGGCGGCCGAGACGGCCGTACATGCAGGAAATCGGCGTGATGCCGATGCCGCCGGCGATCAGCACCGAGTGCGCGGCCGACTCGTCGAGCGGGAAGTTGTTGCGCGGCGCCGAGATGGCGATGGTGGCGCCCACGCGCAGTTGCTCGTGCACGTAGCGCGAGCCGCCGCGGCTGTTGCGGTCGTTGAGCACGCCGACCACGTAGCGGTGGCGTTCGGTGGGCGGATTCGACAGCGAGTAGCTGCGCACGATGCCGTTGGGCAGGTGCAGGTCGACGTGGGCGCCGGCCTCGAAAGGCGGCAGCTCGCCGCCTTCGGGGGCGCGCAACTCGACGCTGACCACGCCTTGCGCCTCGAAGCGCATGGCCTGGATCCGGACAGAAATAGTAGGACTGCTCATGAATGCCACTTCCAGATAAAGAACTTCAGGAAACCACTTCTTGCACCGCTTGCCGCAGGTCCACGCCCAGCCGCGCGAAGGCGTCGGCCTCGACCGTCAGCTCGGGGAACACCAGGCCGCTGACCTCGACCAGCGTCGAGCACGGATACGGCGCCTCGAAGAAGTCGCGGCGCGCGCGCCCGACCTCATCCTTGTCGCCGATGTCCTTCACGTAGATCACCAGCTTGTAGATGCAGCCGATGTTGCCGCCGGCCGCCTCCACCAGGTCGCGCACCTTGCCCAGCACCACCAGCGTCTGCTCGTAGGTGCCGAGCTTGCGGTCACGCGAGGCCGGGTGCGCGGTCATGCCGGACATCGCGATCTCGTCGCCGATCACCAGGCAGTTGGACCAGGTCGCCGTCGCCAGCTCGGCCACCTTCGCGGTCTTCACGTGGCGCACTGCCGACTTGCCGGATGCCTCGCTCATGCCGCTTTCACCGGCGCCTTGGCCGCCGCCAGTTCCTCTTCACGGGCGATCTGGTCCTTGGCCAGGCCGCGCAGGTGGCGGCGCAGGCGCACGATGCCCATGTCGTGCTGGTACAGCATCTCGCGCTGGTTGGCGTCGGGCTCCATCAGCTCCAGCACCACGCGGTCCTGCTCCAGCACGTTCCAATGGCGCGCCTCCAGGCGGTTGCGGTAGAGGAAGCGCCAGGTATCCTTCTGCCAACCGGTCAGCTTGCGGCAGCGCCAGTGGAACACCGCGGCGATGTTGTCCACGATCGGGGTATAGCTGCCGATGATCACGAAGCTGCCGCCGGGACCGCCGGTCTTGGGATAGGGGATCGCCAGGCGCATCCAGTGCAGGTCGGTGTCGCCCCACTCGGTCCAGTCGAAGTTGACGTCGCGCTGGCCTTCCTTCTCGAACACGAAGCCGATGTCGGTCTCGCGGATGCCGAAGCTGGCCTTGTTGTCGCCCTCGGCCATCGAGTGCGACTGCTTGTGCAGGAAGGTGCCGTGCATCGGATCCATCACGTTGTCCAGCACGTAGCGGTAGTCGCCCTTCCATTCGGTGTAGCACAGGAAGTTGGAATACTCGGGGCTGGTCAGCTCTTCCGGCAGGCGCAGCGGCGGCGGCATGTCGACGTCTTCCAGGCTGTTGTAGAGGAAGATGGCGCCGGCCGCCTCGGTGACGTGGAAGCGGCGCGTGGCCTTGGCGCCTTCCAGCTTGCAGCCGGGGCTGCCGGGCACGCTGGTGACCACGCCGTCGAAGCGCACCTGCACGCCGTGGTAGCCGCAGGCGATGCGGTCGCCCATGGGGATGCCCATGGACAGCGGCGCGCCGCGATGCGGACAGTGGTCTTCCAGCGCGTGCAGCGTGCCGGACGGTTCGCGCCACAGCACGAACTTCTTGCCCAGGCGGCGCAGCGAGACGGGCTTCTCGGCCACGAACTCCGACGGGCAGATGGGGTACCACAAGTCTTTCAGGCCGACGGCGAGCACGGCGTCGACGGGATCATTGGCTGTCGTTCTCATTTCTGGTCTCTCCTGTTGGCTGGCGCTGGTCGCGGATGGCTCACGCGGCCAGGCGGGCGATTTCTTCCTGGTAGTTCTGTTCGGTCCACACGCCGCCGTTGTAGGGGCAGCTCGGGCCGGTGCGGTTCAGGTGCGCCACCAGGGCGTCCAGTTCATGCACGCCGGCGGCGTAGGCGCGCTCGATGGAGTCGCCCAGCAGGTCTTCATACTGGGTCGGCGGGCGGCGGCGCGCCTGGTGCGGATTGAGATAAACGTCTGTGACTGTTGCAACCATCATTGGCCTCCATTTCTGACGCGCTCGCGGATACGCTCACGCACGGGAACAAAATCGTAGCTGGGGTAGCATTCGGTGCGGAACACGCCCCATGCCGAGCGTTCGAGCTCGACGTTGACCAGCGGCAGCAGCGCCGGCGGCAGTTCCAGCGTGACGATCTGGCCCAGGCCCATGGCCACGGTCCACGACACCACGCGGGTGCCTTCGACGGGAAAGCGCTCCCACCAGTCCATCTTCTTCATGTGCGACTGGATGTCTTCCAGGTTCTTGGACTGGTCATGCTTCAACACGATGGTCAGCAGCATGGTGTCCGGCTGTTTCTCTTGGCTCATCTCGACTCCGGGCGTCAGGCGGTCGCGACTTCGGGTTCCGGCTGCAGCGGCACCTTCCAGGCGTCGTAGCCGTACACCCAGTCGGCGTTGCCGCCTTCGCGCAGCCAGTTGTTGCCGCGCGAACCGATCTGTATCTTCGAGGCGCGCGCCATGCGCAGCTGCTCATAGACATGCAAGGACCTTGCCACCTCGTCCAGCGTCGAGACGGTGACCAGGCAGCGCGCAAGCACCACCGCGTCTTCGATGGCCATGCCGGCGCCCTGCGCCATGAAAGGCATCATCGGGTGGCAGGCATCGCCCAGCAGCGCCATGTTGCCCTTGGCCCAGGCCGGCAGCGGATCGCGTTCGTACAGCGCGGTCTTGAGCACTTCGTCGCAGGCGTCCAGCAGCGCCGTGGCGTCGGGGTGGAAGCCGGCGTAGCTGTCGCGCAGTTCCTGCACGCTGCCCGGGGTGGTCCAGGACTCCAGGTGCCAGGTCTCCTGCGCGGTGGTGGCGAAGATGAAGATGTCCTCGCCGCGATTGAGCGGGAAGGTGACGATCTGGCTTTCCGGGTTGGGGCCCCACCACTTGGTGAAGGCCTGCAGGTTGGGCACGCCGGCCACCTTGTGCGCCGGCACCACCGCGCGGAACGCCACCACGCCGGTGAAGCGCGGCTTCTCGGCGCCGAACATCGCGGTGCGCACGGCCGAGTGGATGCCGTCGCCGCCGATCAGCACGTCGACGCGGTCATGGCTGCCGTCGGCGAATGCCAGTTCGATGCCGGCGGCAGTCTGCTCCACCTTCTCGGCGCGCTTGGCGAAGCGCACCTGCTCCAGCGGGAACACCTCGGCAAGCGCGGCCAGCAGGTCGGCGCGATGGATGGTCAGCTGCGGCGCGCCGTATTTCTGTTCGGCGGTGTCGCCCATGGCCAGGCGCGAGGTTTCCTCGCCGGTGTTCCAGGTGCGGCTGATGCGGTGGGTCGGGCGCGCGGCGGTCTTGCGCACGGCTTCGCCGATGCCAAGGCCGTCCAGCGCGCGCACCGCGTTGGGCGTCAGGTTGATGTCGGCGCCCACGCGCAGGAACTGCTTGGACTGCTCGTACACCACCACCTCGTGGCCGGCGCGCTGCAGGGCGATGGCGGCGGTCAGGCCGCCGATGCCGGCGCCCAGGATTCCGATCTTGAAGGACATGTGCTTTCCTCTTTGCTGTGAGCTTATTTGCCGGCCGGCGCGCGATCGGTCAAGAACTTGCCGCTGGGGCCTTGCGCATTCTTCTGGCGGCGCGTGTTGCCGTCGATGCCGCCGTCGATGGCCCATTCGGCGAACACCGTCGGGCCCGGCTCGAAGTCGCGCGGCTCCCAGTGCTCGTCCAGCTGGTCTTCGTCGGCGTAGTACTCGATCAGGCCGCCGGCCGGGTTCTTGAAGTACCAGAAGTAGGCCGAGGAAATCGGATGGCGGCCGGGGCCGAGCTGGGTGTCCCAGCCGCTGCGCGACATGTGCATGCCGCCGCCGAACACCTCATGGATGTCGCGCACGGTGAAGGCCACGTGGTTCAGGCCCGAGCGCGCCTCCGGCGGTTGCAGCAGGAAGATGTCGTGGTGGCCGCCGACGTCGGCGCAACGCAGGAAGGCGCCACGCTCCGGATAGCGGTCGGACGGCACGAAGCCGAAGTTCTCGCAGTAGAACTTCTCGCAAGCCTTCACGTCCTTGACGAAGAACACCACGTGGCCGACCTCGATCGGCGCGGCGCGCTCGTAGACCGGGCTGCGTTCGTTGATGCGGTTCTTCTCGTTCCAGGTATTCATGCGTGCGCACTGCACCTGCACGTCGCGCTTGACCGAGACCTGGAAGCGCACCGCCAGGCCGTTGGGATCGGTGCAGCCGACGCGCTTGCCGTCGTTGATGTAACCCTGCAGTTGCTTGATGCGGCCGGCGAACTTGTCCAGCACCGCGTCCGACGACACGCCCCACACCACTTCACGCAGGGTCGGGCCGGCTTCGATGGCCGGCGGCAGGCTGGGATCGCCGCTGTCGCGCACGATCACGCGGCAGCCGTTCTGCGATTCGAACACCAGCTCGGCGGCGCTCTGCTGCGCCAGCACCATGCCCCAGTCGAGGAAGAACTGGCGGCACTTGGGCAGGTCGTCCGCGCCGTAGATGATTTCGTCGATACCTAATACGTCCATGTGCTTCTCCTGATTCCTGTTCATTGCGAGGCCGGCAGGCCGGCCCACGGCAGCGGCTGTTCGTTCATGCCCCAGTACATGGCCTTCTGCTCCATGTATTGCAGGATGCCCAGCCGGCCCTTCTCGCGGCCCAGGCCGCTGTCGCGCCAGCCGCCGAACGGCGTCGAGATCGAAAACTGCTTGTAGGTGTTGATCCAGACATTGCCGGCCTGGACCGCGCGGCCGATGCGCCACGCCTTCTTGTAGTCGCGCGTCCAGATGCCGGCGGCCAGCGCGTAGACGCTGTCGTTGGCCTGTTCGATCAACGCTTCTTCGTCGTCGAAGGGCATGGCCACCAGCACCGGGCCGAAGATCTCTTCCTGGCAGATGCGCTGGTCGTTGGTCACGCCTTCGATGATGGTCGGGGTGTAGTAGTAGCCGCGCTCGAAGGCCGCGCCCTGCGGACGCGTGCCGCCGGTGCGGATGCGGCCGCCGTCGGTGATGCCGATGTCGACGTAGCGCTCGATGCCCTCGCGGTGGCGCGCGGTGATCAGCGGCCCCATCTGGGTGCGCTCGTCGGCCGGGTCGCCCACGCGCAGTGCGGCCGCGCCGGCGGCCAGGCGTTCCATGAAGCTGTCGTACACGCCGCGCGCCACGAACAGGCGCGAACCGGCGATGCAGGACTCGCCCGAGCTGCTGAAGATGCCGTACAGCACACCGGCCACCGCGTGGTCGAGGTCGGCGTCGTCGAACACCATCGTGGGCGACTTACCGCCCAGCTCCAGCGAGACCGGCATCATTTTGTCGGCGGCGATGTGGGCGATGTGCTTGCCGGTAGTGGTGCCGCCGGTGAAGGACACGCGCTTGACCAGCGGATGCAGGGTGATGGCGTCGCCGATCACCGAGCCTTTGCCCGGCAGCACGCTGATCAGGCCCGCCGGCACGCCGGCTTCGATGCAGATCTTCGCCAGTTCCAGCGCGGCCAGCGGCGTGACCTCGGCCGGCTTGACCACCACCGCGTTGCCGGCGGCCAGGGCCGGCGCCATCTTCTGCGCTTCGCTGGCGATCGGTGAATTCCACGGCGTGATCGCGGCCACCACGCCCATCGGTTCGTAGACGCTCATGGTGAGGTTGTCGCCGCGCATGGGGGTGATCGTCTCCTCCAGCGTTTCGCAGGCGGCGGCGAAGAACTGGAAGGTGCCGGCGGCGCTGGCCACCAGGTTGCGCGTCTCGGTAATCGGCTTGCCGTTGTCCAGGCGCTGCAGTTGGGCCAGCTCCTCGCCGCGTTCGCGGATCAGCTGGGCCACGCGGTACAGCACGGCGGCGCGCTCATGCGGTTTCTTCTGCGCCCAGCCGCTGGTGCGGAAGGCCAGGTCGGCGCCGGCGATGGCTTCCTCGACGTCGGCCACGCTGGCCGCGTTCAGGTGCGCCACCGCTTCGCCGGTAGCCGGGTACAGCGTGGCGTAGCGGTCGCCGCCGCCTAGGCGCCATTGGCCGGCTACGCAGATGGGCAGGGTCTCGTTCAGGTTCATCATGTCCGGTTCAACTCGATCAGATCGACAGCGCGTGGGCACGGTTGCCCAGCGCGCGCACCACGCTGTACACGGTCAGCGCGGATGTCTTGGGATTGGCCGCCAGCGGCTTGCCGCGCATGGTCAGCTCGAAGCCGCCGAAGGCGCCTTTGGCTTCCACGTGGTGCACGTTCTCGGTGACGCCGGGGTCGGCGTACAGGCGCACCCGGGTCTGATCCAGCCCCAGGCCGGCCAGCGACAGCGTGGCGGCGACGTTGGCGTTCTTGGGATACAGGCGCGCGGCTTCGCGGGCGCTGCCTTCGAAGATCACCGTGGCTTCCTTCAGGCCGACCAGGTCGAAGGGGCCGTCGGCCGGCGTGTCCTTCCAGGCCTGCGGCGGCTTGCGGCCGGTGTAGACCACCGACTCCAGCCCGCCCACCTTGGCCGCGGACAGCGCGTCGATGGCGCCGATCGCGCCCGACAGCAGCTGGACCTGGGTCTTGCCGGCGCGGGCAGCGGCCTCCAGCTTTTCCACCAGGCCCGGTTCGGACAACGCGCCGATCGACACCACCATGCAGGGGATGCCGCGTTCCAGCGCGGGGATGATGTGCTCGCCGATGGCCTGGTGGCCGGCGCACTCGATCAGCAAGTCGGGCCGCTCGTCGCCCAGGCGCGTGACCACCTTGGCCGCCGGCGCCAGCGAGGACACCACGCCGCGCGCGCTGTCCATGTGCGCCTCGGGCACCACCACCATGTCGAAGGCGACCTCGGGATCGCACTTCAGGATCTCCATCACGCCGGCGCCGATGGCGCCGCAACCGATCATCGAAACGTGCAGCATGACCGGCTCCTTATGCCGCCGTGGCGGCGTTGGTGGCGGCTTCGACCACGGCGGCGGCGGCAGCGGCGGCCTTTTCCTTCTCGTTGACCGGCGGGCCGGCGAAGGCGGTCTTGAAGCTGCCGATGGAGAGCATGTCGATCTCCAGCAGGAACGGGCCCTTCTGCGACAGCGCCTCGTCCAGGCCGGCGGCGACGTCGGCGAGATTGCTGATGCGCTTGTGACGCAGCTTCAGCGCGGCCGACAGCTGTTCGTAGTCCGGCGTGTGCAGGTCGACGTAATGACGGCGGCCGCCGTATTGCACGTCCTGGATGTTCTTGATGACGCCGTAGCCCTTGTCGTTCATCAGCACGATGACCATGTCGGCCTGCTCTTGGACCGCGGTGGCGAGTTCGCCCAGGTTCAGGATGAAGCCGCCGTCGCCGGCCAGGGTGAAGGTCTTCTTGCCCGACTGCGTGACGGCCGCGCCGATGGCCGCGCCGATGCCCATCGCCAGGCCCTGGCCGATGCCGCCGCCCAGCGCATGCACGCCGGCGCGCGGATCGAAGATGCGCAGGTAACGGTTGCCCCAGGTGCTGTTGGAGACGGTGACGTCGCGCACCCAGTTGAATTCGCGGCCGGCCGCCTTCTGCAGTTGCTCGACCAGCGCGCTGTAGGGGCCGAGACCATCGACCAGGCCGCCCACGGCGGTGTCGCGCGCCTTTTTCAGGTCGCCCATGAAGGCCGGGTCGACCTTGAGTGCGGCCAGGCGATCGGCCAGGCCTTGCAGCACCAGCGCGGAGTCGCCGCAGACGAAGTAGTCGCTGGTGTAGCAGCGGCCTTCGGCGGCCGGGTCGGCGTCCACGCGGTACAGCGGGCGCGGCAGCTTCAGTTCGTACTTCAGGGTCTCGTTGCCGCGCAGGCGCGAGCCGATCACCAGCATGGCGTCGCAGCTCTGGTAGAAATTCTCGACCGGCTTGTGCAGGTTGAAGGCGCCCAGCGAACGCGGATCGTCTTCGGCCACGATGCCGCGGCCCTGGGTGCTGGTGACCACGCCGAAGCCGAGTTGCAGCAGGCGCTCCACCTGTGCGCCGGCATGGCGCGCGCCGCCTCCCAGCCACAGCAGCGGACGCTTGGCCTTTAGCAGGCGCTCGGCCAGTTCGTCGAGGGCGCGCTCGGAGGGCACGTTCTGCGGGATTGCCAGCGGCTGCAGGTCGGACGGCATGGGGATCAGCGCGGCCTGGATGTCGATGGGGATTTCCACCGACACCGGCCCCATCGGCGGCGTCAGTGCGGTCTGCACGGCCAGCTTGATGGTGCTTACCGCGGTCTCCACGCTGCGGATGCGGAAGGCGGCCTTGGAGATCGCCTTCAACATGGTCAGCTGGTCCGGCGCCTCGTGGATATAGGCCAGGCTCTGGTCGAGGTAAGGCGTTTCGATCTGGCCGGTCAGGTGCAGCAGCGGGGTGCCGGCGGTCAATGCTTCGACCATGGCGCCCGCGGCGTTGCCGGCGGCAGTGCCGGTCGAGGTCAGGCATACGCCCAGGCCACCGGTGGTGCGGGCGCAGGCGTCGGCCATGTTGGCGCCGCCGGCTTCGCCGCGCGCCGGGATGAAGCGGATCTTGCCGCGCTCGCCGAAGGCGTCGAGGATCGGCATGTTGTGGATCGAGATCACGCCGAACGCCGCCTTGACGCCGACTTGCTCGAGGAAGGCGGCGATGGCGCAGCCCACGGTTACTTGGTTGGTGGTATTAGGCATGGCGGGAAAGTCCTCCTGAAACATCGATATGGCTGCCTGTTGTGTACGAGGAAAGCGGCGAAGCGAGAAACAGAATCGCGCGCGCGGCTTCCTGGGGAAGGCCGAGACGGCCGAGTTGGATATTCTTTTTCTGCGCCAGCGCAGCGGCCCATTGCTGCCAGCTCTGGTCTTGCTGTTCGGGAGGACGCGCCTGGTAGCGGCGGCGCCACTGGCCGGATTCGACCAGCCCGATCAGGATGCCGTTGACGCGCACCCGGGGCGCGTCGCCATTGGCGAATTCGGTGGCCAGCGAACGCACCAGGTTGTGCACGCCGGCGCGGGCGGCGGAAGTGGCCACCATGTGCGGCTCGGGCTGGGTCGCCAGCAGCGAATTGACGCAGACGATGGCGGCGTCGCCGTGCGCCGCGCTGCTCTTCTGCAACTGCGGCAGGAAGGCGCGGGTCGGGTAGATCACCGAGAAGAACTTCAGCCGCAGCTCTTCGCTCCAGGCCTCGTCGGCGGTGTCGGCGAAGGTCGAGACGCGACCCTGGCCGGCGTTGTTGACCAGCATGGCGACCGGGCCGAGCTCGCGCTCGACGGCGGCGGCGAAGGCCTGCACCTGTTCCTGCGACAGCACGTCGCAGGTCGCGGTGTACAACCGGGCCTGCGGGAAGCGCTCGCGCAGCGCGGCCTCGGCCTGTTGCAGGCGGTCGGCGTCTCGGCCGCAGAAGGCGACGGCGGCGCCGGCCTCCAGCAGCTGCTCGACGGTGGCCAGGCCGATGCCCGACGAACCGCCGGTGACTACCGCCACCTTGCCTTGAAGGGAAGTCATGGCCATCTCAGCTCCGCCATATGTTGACGACCTTGCCGTCCGACTTCTCGGGCGAATGGTCGAGCAGGCGCGACAGTTCGCCGGCGGTGTCGCGCACGCGGGCGACGATGCCGTCCAGCTGGCTGGCCTCGATGTGCGGCGACGGAATGGTGGCGCCCATGGCCGCCACCACCAGGCCGGAGTGGTCGCGCACCGGCGCGGCCACGGTGGAGATGCTGGTCTCGAAGAAACCTTCCTGCAGCACGAAGCCGCGCTCCTTGTCGGCCTGGACCATGTCGAACAGCTCGACCACGGTCTTGGGCGTGTTGCTGGAGAAGACCTCCAGGTGCTCTTCCGGATACAGCTCGCGCAGTTGCGGCAGGGTCAGGTCTTCCAGCAGCACGCGGCCCAGCACGGTGGCATGCGCCGGCAGGCGGGTGCCGACATTGACGTGGCTGGTGAAGGCGGTCTGGGTGACCGCCTTGGCGACGTAGACGATGGAGCGGCCGTCGCGCACCACCAGGTTGCAGGAGTAGCCGATCTCGTTGCGCAGGCGGTCCAGCAGCGGGCGGCCGATCTCGGTCAGTTCCAGCGAGGCCAGGTATTCGAAGCCCAGGCGCAGCACCGACATGCCCAGGCGGTATTCGCGGCCGCCGTCGGTGCGCTCGACAAAGCCCATGCGCTCCAGCGTGGCCAGCAGGCGAAACACGGTCGAACGCGGCACGTCCAGGCGGCGCGCCAGCTCGGGCGCGCCCAGGGTCTTGTCCTGGCGGCTGAATTCGCACAGCAGGCGCAGGCCGCGTTCCAAGCCGGGCACGGAATACTTGTCTTGCGATTCTTCTTCTGGCAGCACTGGTTTGTTCATGATTGTTTGTTCTTGGTTGGGTTATTCGGATTGTTCGCGGATCAGCGCCGCGAAGGCCGCCGGCTGTTCGATGTAGCAGGCGTGGCCGGCGGCATCCACCAGCCTGAAGGGCAGCGCGTGGCGTTGCGCCAGCTGCTCGCTGGCCTGCGGCGTGGTTACCACGTCCAGCGCGCCGCAAGCCACCGACAGGCCCTGCCGCGGCGCCACGCTCAGGTAGCCGTCGATATCGTCGCCGCACAGCAGGTGCACGGCCTGGGTGTAGCCGGCCGGATCCAGCCATTGCATGTTCCAGCACACCCAGGCGTGATGGACTTCGGCGGCGTGCTCCGACAACAGGCGCGAGCGCTTGGCGGCCATACCTTCGATGCCCAACGCGGCCAGCGCGCCCAGGCGCTCCTGTTCCACTTCGCGCGCACGTTCGCGCTTGCCCGGCGCGCCGTAGCCCTGCGCCGGATCGGCCAGCAACACGCGCCGCGCACGGCGGTCGCCGCCGGCAAGATAGGCTGCGGCCATCAGCGCCCCCAGCGAGTGGCCGACCAGCACGCAGTCGGTGATCTCCAGCGCGCGCAGCATCTGCTGCAGCCGCGCGGCGTAGTCGGACGCCTTCGGACGCGCCATCGGCAACGGCGTCGAGCGGCCGTAGCCGGGCGCGTTCCAGGCGATCACGCGGGCGCCCGCCTCCAGCCTGAGCGCGCACTGCAACCAGGATGCGGCCCCCGAGCTGATCCCGTGCAGCAGCACCACCGCCGGTCCCGTGCCGCAGCTGCGGTAGGAGGCCACGCCGCCGTCGACGGCGACGGTGCGTTCGGCGAAACGGCCTTCCAGCAGCGCGAGCTGGTCCTTCAGCTCTTCGGCGCAGGTGACGGTGGCGGATGCGTTCATGGCGTGGAGGTCGGTGCGATCAGCGCTTGATCGAGGCCAGCGGATGTTCCGGTGGATAGGTCGGGGTGATGGGCTTCTTGGCGCCCAGCATCACGCACATCAGCGCGTCTTCGTCGCCGATGTTGATCTCTTCGCGGTACACGCCCGGCGGCACCGACACCACGTCGCGGTCAGTCAGGATGGTTTCGAAGCGCTCGCCGTCCTTTTCCAGCACCAGCTTCAACTTGCCGCGCAGGACGAAGAACACTTCCTCGACGTCGATGTGCAGGTGCGGCGGGCCTTCGTGGCCGGCCGGGATGATCATGGTCGAGAAGGTGAAGTGCTCGGACGGGATGACGTTGGTGTCGTGCGACACGCCGGTGCCGCCGGTGCCGATGTAGCGCATCTGCGCGCGGCGGAACTTGGGGTCGTAGTCGGCCTGGAACTTCAGCGCGTTCCAGTCGTACTTGCGCGTGGACAGGCGCGCCACGCGCGACTCCATCCAGTCGGCGAAGCTGGCGCCTTCGGGGCGATCCCAGCTCCGGGCGATGTTTTCTTGTTCGGACATGTCGGTCATGCTGTTCTCCTTGCAATAAATGATGGAAAGCCTTAGTTGAGGACAAAACCGCCGTTGACCGCCATCACCTGTCCGGTGAAGAAGCGCGACATGTCCGACAAGGCGAACACGACGGCGCCGCACACGTCCTCCGGCAACTGGTCGCGCTGGATGGCGCGGCGGTCGAAATAGGTCTGGTGGCGCGCCTGCGGCACGTACTCGGTGGCCTCCACCAGGGTCAGGCCGGGTGCCACCGCGTTGACGGTGATGTTGTCGCCGCCCAGCTCGCGCGCCAGCGAACGGGTCATGCCGATCACCGCGCTCTTGCTGGCGACATAGGCCAGCAGATTGGGCGCGCCCCACAGCGGTGTGTCCGACGACAGGTTGACGATGGCGCCGCGGCCCGAGGCGCGCAGCGCCGGCAGGCAGGCGTTGGTCATCAGCCAGGTGCCGCGCACGTTAACATCCATGACGCGGTCCCACATCTCCACTTCCAGCTGTTCGCTGCTCTTGCCGCCGGAATTGGTGATGGCGGCGTTGTTGACCAGGCCATCCAGGCCGCCCAGCCAGCCGGTGGCGGCGGCGACGCAGGCCTTGATCGATGCCGGATCGGCCAGGTCGACGGCGAAGCCTTCGACCTTCAGGCCGCGCTCTTTCAGCGCGGCCACCGACTTGCCCAGCTGTTCCTGCAGAATGTCAGCCATGGCCACGGCGGCGCCCGCTTCGGCGATGGCGGCGACGAACGCCAGGCCGAGGCCGCGCGCTGCGCCAGTGACCAGAATGCGCCGTCCCGCCAAAAGGGTTGCCGTGCTTGCTACGGACATGAATTCGCTCCTGTTGTGGTTGGATCAGACGGTGCTGGTATTGGCTTTGGGCAGGTAATGCAGGACACGGCGTTCGGCCCATACCACCACGCCATAGGTAACCACGCCGATCAGGGTCAGCGCCACGATGGAGACGAACACGGCGGCAGTGTTGCCCTGCCCTTCGCCGTCCACCAGCAGGTAACCCAGGCCCTGGTTGCCGCCCACCAGTTCGCCCACGGTCACGCCGATCACCGACAGCGTGGAGGCGATGCGCAAGCCGGAGAACAGCGCCGGCAAAGCGGAGCGGAACTCGACCAGCTGGAAGATCTGCCAGCGGCCGGCGTTGAGCGTGCGCACCAGGTTGACCATGTCGGGGTCGACGGTGCGGATCGCGGAGAGCACGTTGATCATGATCGGGAAGAACACGATCAGTACCGCGACGATGATCTTGGGATAGATGGTGTAGCCCAGCCACATCACGAACAGCGGCGCGAAGGCCACCTTGGGCGCGATCTGCAGCGCCAAGATGTAAGGCGAGAGCATGGCCTCGGCGCGCGGCGACAGGCCCAGGGCCACACCCACGGCCAGGCCCAGCAGAGCGCCGAAGAAAAAGCCCAGCACTACTTCCATGGCGGTGATACCGAAGTGCTGCAGCAATTGGGCGTTGTTCCACATCACCACCGATTCGCGCACCACCTGCATGAAGTTGGGCAGGATGTATTCGGGCATGCCCAGCAAACCCGGACCCCATTGCCAAGCGGCGATGAACAACACCAGCAGGGCCAGGCTGCCGCACACGGTGCGGGCTTTTTCGGTGATCGCCGGACGGCGCGCTGGTACGGCGGGCTCGGGGGTGGGCATGGTCAGGTCTTTCGCTGTCGTGGTATTCATGATTACTTCGCCACTCCGACGAACTGATTGGTAAACAGGTCGTTGACCGGCGTGGCCTTGGTGACGATGCCTTCGCTCACGTAAAACTTCTGCACCGCGTCCATGCGGCCAGAGTCGATCTGGCCCAGGGTCTTCTGGTTGGCGTAGACGTACTTGTTGTACATCTCGAAGGTGGACTGAATGCTGGCTTCCTTGCCCTTGTAAGTGGGCAGTGCGGCGACGTAGTCGTCGGCGGCGGCCTTGGGGTCCTTCATGATGTCCTGCATGCCGCGCAGGGTGGCGCGCACCAGCTTCTTCAAAAGCTCGGGGTTCTTCTTGATGGTGTCGTCGGAAGCCAGGATGGCCTGGGCCATGCTCTTGAAGCCGCCGTTGTCGAGCAGCTCGACCTTGGCGCCGGCGTCAGTGGAGTTGACCACCCAGTCAGGCACACCGGCGAAGGCCGACGATTTGCCTGAGGTGAACAGCTGCCACACGCCTGCCGGTCCGGCGGCCTGGATCTGCACGTCGGTCTTGGTCAGGCCGGCGGTCTTCAGGCTACCGAGGAAGGCGTAATAGGTGGTGTCGGTATAGGACATGACGGTGACGGTCTTGCCCTTCAGGTCCTTCAGGCCCTTGATGCCGTCAGCCGGGTTGGCCGCGACCATGGTCACGGAGCCGGCGCCCAGCACAGCGATGGCCTTCACGGGAATGCCGTTGGCGCGTACCACGATCGGGGTGTCGCCGATGGCGCCGCCGATGACGGCGTTGCCGGCGCCGATCTGCTTGGCGACGTCGACGCCGCCCTTGGCCACGATGAAACTGACCTTCAGGTTTTCGTCGGCGTAGTAGCCCTTGTGCTGGGCCAGCACCCAGGGCGCGAAGGCCGGCGAGTTCGGCGGGGCAGGCAACAGGTAAGTAACTTCTTCCGGTGCGGCGTGGGCAACGGCAGGCACGACGGCGGCGCCGATGGCGGCGGTCAGGGCCAGCGCGCTACAGGCGGATGCGAACAATTTTTTCATGTTTCCAGCTCTCCCTTTGGGGTCTTCGTTGACGTAGGTTGCGGCTTGAATCAGTGCAGCTCGGCGGTTTCCTTGCCCACTTTGAGCAGTTCCATCAGGCGCCCTTGCAGTGGTCCGATTTCGGGCAGCTTGCGACGCTCCAGCGGGTTGTCGCGGAACGGCAGGTCGACTGTGATTTCCTCGACGATGGTGCCGGGACGCTCGCTCATGACCAGCAGGCGATCCGACAGGGCGATGGCTTCCACCAGGTCGTGGGTAATGAAGAGCGCGGTCTTCTTTTTCTCGTAGAGCATCTTGGCCAGGTCTTGCTGCAGCACCATCTTGGTCTGCGCATCCAGCGCCGAGAACGGCTCGTCCAGCAGCAGCACCTGGGGATCAACGGCCAGCGTGCGAGCTAGTGCGGCGCGCTGGCGCATGCCGCCGGAGAGTTGGTACGGATAGTGCTCCTCGAAGCCCTTGAGATGGCACTTGGCCAGCAGCTCGTCGGCGATGCGGCGGCGCTCGGCCTGGGCCATGCCATCGATCTCCAAGCCGAGGGTGACGTTGGCGCGGATATTGCGCCATGGCATGAGCAGATCCTTTTGCAGCATGAAGGCGACCTTGCGCACCGGCTTGGTCACCTTCTCGCCGCCGACGAAGACTTCGCCTTCGGTAGGCAGGTACAGGCCGGCGCCCATGTTGAGCAGAGTGCTCTTGCCGCAGCCGGAGGGGCCGATGATGGAGACCACCTCGCCACTCTTGATGGACAGGTTAACGTTGGTGACGGCAGCGCGGGGTTGCGCCGTCTGGCGGTCGACGAAGCTCTTGCCGACCTTGCGGAATTCGATTTCGATCATGTTGCCTCTGCTGATTGGCCTGGCGCCTTGTGGCGCCCCAGCTATTCTTCCCGGCTTGCCGCTTCTATCGAGCGGGTGTCTCCAGCCGGGCACCGAAACGTTCCATATATAAAACAACAATTTATATATGGGAGATATGTGCATTGAATATAGCAGATATTCCCGAACAAAATGATCTATTTTGTTCCATATATAAACTGATGATTTATATAAAAACCGTTTTCCCTTTTCAAAGCAATGTATGTGCCAGGCTGAAAGCGCCGTTTCAGCGTGGATTTCCCCAGCGCCGCGCACCAAACGGGTTCGCAGAAAGCCGCGCAGGTGCAAAAAGCGCCCAACTTTAAACTTGTCGCGTAAAGGAAACGAACGGGCGGAGCCGCACGCCCTCGGAGTCTCGTTATTGAGTTGAGTGCAGATTTGCACCCGCTATTTCCCCAACCTGCCATTGCTACCAAAGGTGTCATGTGGATCGTGCGATCCTAATACCCCACCTCTTTCAAGTCCGGGATAGCTACTTTGGGGTCTTCTTTGCTGGCAGGGCTGGAGGCTGCCGAATGCACTGCTCCGAGCGATGGAACGCCTTGCGATATGTGAGGGGCGGCTCACTTGGGTGCGAATACAGCGAGGGACTATGTTGCGTCGGGCGCCAAGCCTAGGGCGGGCGCCCTTTTTGATCAAAATGCGCTCTTTGATATACAAGCGCCGAACAATTCCTAGTAAGCGCGCATTACTATCTGCGGCCCTCTCCCTCCCAGCTCTGTGGGAGCTCATGGCCTGAACATGAAATAACTATGGAGCAGCTTCCGGCAAAGCTAGGAAGTTTTCAGCCGGCACAACAGCTGCGACAGGGAAGTCTCCGATATATGAAGTCAGCTTTCGGCCAGAAGCAGACGTTCCCTACTAGGAGGAAGATGGAGGCATCAGCTCCACACAGAGCTAGCCGCTAATTCTTCCTGGCTTCGACAGGCCTGACATCCTTTCTGATCTTCGCCACGTCCGCCGCGCTGACCTTGCCGCCGCGGTTGCCCCATGCTGTCTGGACATAGGAAGCGACGTCAGCGACCTGCTGGTCGTCGAGGATGTTCGCATACGGCGCCATCGTCAGGCCGGCGGTGGCGGCGTGCGTGGATGGCTGCACCCCGCCCGACAGGATGATGTGGATGGCGGATGTGCCGTCCTGGCCCTGCAGCACCGGATTGCCGGCCAGGGGCGGGAAGGCCTTGCCGTAGCCGGTGCCGTTGGCGCGGTGGCAGGCCGCACAACGGTCGAGATAGAGCGTCGCGCCGGCTCCCTGCGGACGGCCCTCATACGCGGCGACCGCGCTGGCGTCCTCGTACTTGTAAGCCGCGGCGCCGTTCCCGCCCGGTAGCCCCAGCAGATACTTCGCCATCGCGTTCAGGTCGGCCTCGCTCATGTATTGCATCGAATGCTCGATCACGTCATTCATGGCGCCGAACGAGGCCGCATGGCGATTGCGGCCGGTGCGCAGGAATTCCACCAGCTCGGCCTGGCTCCAGCCGGCCAGGCCGCCGCCGTGCTCATTGCGCAGCGAGGGCACGGCCCAGCCGTCGATGACCTGCCCGCCGGAGAGGAACAATTTGCCATCGTCGTCGGACAGCGCCTTCTCCTGCATCGTGACCGAGCGCGGCGTGTGGCAGCTGCCGCAGTGTCCCAGCCCCTCGACCAGGTAAGCGCCGCGCGCCAGCTGCTGGTCGGTGCCAGCCGGCGGCGTGTAAGGCGCGGCGGTCGGCGCAAACACCTTGCGCCAGATGCCCAACGGCCAGCGCATCGACAGCGGCCAGGGAATGCCATTGTCGCGATTGGCCTGCGGCACGGGCGGTACCGCCTGTGAGAAATACGCGTACAGCGCATGCACGTCTTCGTCGCTCAGGCGCGAATACGAGGGGTACGGCATGGCCGGATAGGTGGTGTAGCCGGCCTTGGTGACGCCGGTGCGCATCAGGCGGGCGAAGTCTTCGTAGCTCCAGTCGCCGATGCCATGGATCTTGTCGGACGTGATGTTGGTTGAGTAGATGGTGCCGATCGGCGAATTGATCGGCAGGCCGCCGGCGAATGGCGCCCCACCCTTGGCCGTGTGGCAGGCAATGCAGTCGCCGGCGCGCGCCAAGTAGGCGCCACGTTGCAGCTCACGGTCGGCGTCGGTCAGCGGCTGGCCGGCGGCGGCCTTCTTATCTAGGCGCTCACTCAACGCCGCATCGGCAGGCTGCAGCGCCAGCGGCTGGTGGCGCGTCACTTCTATTGTCTCCAGCCGTTGGGAAGGTGCCGGGGCGGGCGGCGCGGCCACCGTCAGCGAACCGTCGGCCAGGGCCAGCCCGCAGGCGGCGCCTGCCAAAACGAGGACGACGCCGAAGGCGGCGGACAATCTCAGGGTGCGTTTGCTCATGGCAGCCTCGTCCTCAGGCGTTGACTAGCGGACGCGGGTCTTTCAGGTAGTCCTCGCGGATCGCCCTGGCCGACCAGTACGCCAGCGCCACGGCCGCCCCGGTCGGGTTGTAGCCGATACCCTGGGCGAACACGCCGGAGCCGACAGCGAACACGTTGTGCACGTCCCAGCTCTGTAGGTAGCGGTTCAGCACGCTGGTGCCCGGGTCCATCCCCATGGCCACGCCACCAGCCCAGTGCGTGGTCTGGTAGGAGCGCAAGTCGGGCGCGTCGCCGACCTGCTTGACGGTGACGTTAATGGCCTTGGGATTCAGGTTGTGGGCAATCTTCACCGCTTGGTCGGTGACGTAGCGGCTCATGCGGATGTCGTTGTCCTTCCAGTCGAAGGTGAAGCGCAGCAAAGGCTGGCCGAAGGCATCCTTGTAGGTGGGATCGAGATCGACATAGACATCGCGGTACACCATGTTGGCGCCGTGGGCGTCGAAGGACATGGTGTTGAGGTAGCTGTCCTTGACCGCCGTCTTCCATTGCCGGCCCCACTTTGGGGTGCCAGGCGGCACCGGGATGCCGGAGATCGGCTTGGAACCGGCTGGGTTGGACCAGATCGGCGAGCCGCCGACGAAGCCCAGCGGGCCGTGGTCGAAGTGGTCGCCGTTGAAATCGTCGATGGCCACTCCGTTGCCACCGGCACCGATGAAGCCGTTGATATTCTTGCCCGGCTCGAAGAAAGCGTTCACGGTGGCCATCATCTGGAAAGCGACGTTGCGACCTACAACCCCGCTGCCCGACACCGGGTCGTAGGGCTTGCCAATGCCGGACAGCAAAAACAGGCGCGCGTTATTGTAGGCAAAGGTACTGGCAATGACGATGGTGGCCGGCTGGAACACGGTATCGCCGCGACCGTCGACGTAGGTGACGCCGGTGGCTTTCTTCTTGCTGTCGTCCAGCTCGATGCGCAGCACGTTGCATTCGGTGCGCAACTCGAACAGTGGCGTCTGGCGCAGTGCCGGCAGGATGTTGACGTTGGGCGAGGCCTTCGAATAGTTGTAGCAGGCGTAGCCGGAGCAAAAGCCGCAGAAGGTGCAAGGCCCCATCTGGCAGCCATATTGGTTGACGTAGGGCGCCGAAGCGTTGGCCGAAGGCAGCGTGAACGGATGGAAACCGGCCTCCTCGGCCGCCTTGCGGAACAGCGCCGACTGGTACTGCTCCTTTTGTGCCGGCAGCGGGAAGGCATCGGAACGGTTGGCCTCGAACGGGTTGCCCTTGGCATCCACCACCTTGCCGCCGACGCGGTAGGCGGTGCCGGAGGTGCCCATCATCTTCTCGCCGAAATCGAAGTACGGTTCCAGTTCTTCGTAGCTCACGCCCCAGTCCTGCAGGGTCATGTCGGCCGGGATGAATTTCTTGCCGTAGCGCTCCTCGTAATGGCTGCGCATGCGCAGCTCCTCGGGCAGGATACGCCAGTGGCAACCGGACCAGTGCAGCCCGGCGCCACCCACGCCCTCGCCCGGCTTGAACATGGCGATCTGGCGGTAGGGAATGGCGGTGTCGGCCATCTTGCGGCGGAAGGTGAAGGACGATTTTGCGATGTTCTGGAACAGCTTGAAACGCTGCTGGTATTCAAGCTCATCGATGGTCTTGGGATAGGCACCGTCGGGATAGGTGTCGCGATAGACGCCGCGTTCCAGCGCCACCACGCTCAGTCCGGTCTCGGTCATTTCCTTGGCCATGATGGCACCGGTCCATCCGAAACCAACGATGGCGACGTCCACTGGCTTCATGTTCTTATGTGCCACGTTCTTGTCCTTGTTCTGGTCGATCGGGGATGCAGCGCACGCGCCGCTCAGCCGCGTGATACCGGCGGCAGCGGGTATTTCTTGCCGTACTGTTCGACCCAGTCGAAGTAATCGGCGCGCGCGCCCGGGAAGCCGATCATCTTCCACGACAGCATGCCCTTGTTGCCTCCGTCGGCCGGGTCGCAGAAATAGCCTTCGCGCACGTTTTGCAGCAGCTGCGTGAAGAACGCGCCGGCGGGGATCTCCCCCATCTGCAGCGAACCCTTCTCAAGATTGCCGATTGCTTCGATGCGCTGCGCCTCCGCCAGCGCGGCAAAATCCTTGCCGTATTGCTGGCGGATCGCGGCCGCGAAACCGGCCAGCGCCTTCCTGTAGAGCTCGGTCGGCGGAAACGGCAACTGGTAGCCGAACGCCGCCGGCGCGCCGGGGTCGAATGGGCCTTGCATATACCAGAGCTGGCCTTTTCCGTAGGGGGTATTCATCTGCGCATCGATGAACTCAGGGACGCCTGCTTGGATCGCGCCCGGACCGGTCTCATCGGCCGGAATCATGGTGTCGGCCATGGCGCCGAGCAGCGTGAATTCTTCCAGGCTGAAGAAAGTGGGCGTGTAGGGCGCTGTACCTTGCGCTTGCCCGCGTAGCGCCGGAGCTGCCACCAAGGCTACTGCCGCAGCCGGAGCGGCCGCAAGGGCACCGCGCAGAAAGCCGCGGCGGTTGGCCGAAATGCCGATTTTTTTCATGGGTAATTCCCGCTCGAAAAGAAGTCTTATTGCATTCTTTATTTCATCGCCGCCTTGTTTGGCGAGAAGGGGCGCGCGTTCATTCGCCTGACTAGGATAGGAGATGCTCTCTTGTCCGCTTGAATTGAGGCTTTCTTTGGCCAGATAGTTCCGATAAATCAGTTCACCGAGAAGCAACTCTTAATTGGGAGGAAATGCGCGCCGAACTGATCGACCAGGGAGACCCCTAAACCGCCTTGCGTAAGAAGGGGGGATGTGCCGTTGCGAGAGGTGAAAAGGCAATCCTGGAGCGTAACGACGAATAAACGTTCAGGGAAGGGAGTACGGGATGAGGTTGCCACTACGTACGCTTGATGCCGACCAGATGTTGGAGCAGCGCGGCCAAACAAAAACGGTTAGCGCAAGATCTTGGCCATGCGAACTATTCGGCCGTGTCCGTAACCAACGGCTATTCACTTTTCTACGAGGCCGCCATGTCTGAACGCGCAAAACAGCTGTTCCGCCCCGAATTTCGCTTTGGTCTTGGCGGCGTCCCGCTCGGGAATGAATTTAACAAGCATACCGACAAGGAAGCGGAAGCGACACTGGAGACGGCGTGGGATTTGGGAATCCGCTACTTTGATGTCGCTCCCTGGTATGGATTTGGCTTGGCGGAACGCCGCTTTGGACACTTTTTGCACAATAAAAAACGCGACGAATTCCTCCTTTCGTCCAAGGTGGGCAAGCTCTTCAAGGCCTCACGTCATAACCGCCACACCGAAATCTACCCGCTCTCCGACTCTCCCAATGATGTGGTGTTCGACTATTCTGCCGCGGGCGTACGCAGATCTATCGAAGACAGCCTTCAGCGCCTCGGTGTATCGCATCTCGATATCGCCTTCGTCCACGATATCTCCTCTGACTTCGCTTACTTCCCCAATGGGTGGGAAGAACAATATGAAATTGCCCGCAAAGGTGCATTCCCGGAGCTGTCGAAAATGCGCGATGAAGGTATTATCGGCGCGTGGGGAATAGGCGTGAATACGCCTGAACCTATTCTGAAGGTCATCCAAGACGCTGATCCGGACGTATGCCTCTGTGCACGCCAGTACTCCCTGATCGATCACGAACGCGCTGTGAATGAGCTATTTCCGGCAGTGCATGAAAAAGGAGTGGCGCTAGTCATGGGCTCCTCGCTCAACGCTGGCTATATCTCAGGCAGCCAACGCTTCAACTACGGTCCAGAAAACTTTAAGGTGCCTCCGGAAGTGATCGAGAAGCGTGAGCGACTCCGTGCTGTAGCTGCCCGCCATGCGGTTGATCTGCGCACCGCGGCATTGCAATTCTCACTCGCCGCCGCGGAAGCGGTTGCTCTGGTAGTTGGAGCCCGTAGCCCCCTGCAAGTCTCCGAGAACTTCAATTCGCTGCAGTTGAAGATTCCTGAGCAATTCTGGGTCGAGCTGCGTCACGAGGGGCTGATTGCGGAGAACGCTGCACTTCCCAAGTAAGCCACCGAGGCCAGGATCAATTGACGACGGGCCTGATTTCGGTAAGAACAGATACAGCATCTTCAGCCCCTGTCTGACAAGACTCTTGGCAAGTCCGGTGATACCGTCGAGCCATTCCAGTCTAAAGGCTACCCATGCGGGCTATCGTCTTCAATTCCGGCTACGATGTGCGAGTCGAGCATGTACCGCCTCCCTCTCTCGACTTACCTGACGATATCATTGTTCGCGTCACAGCCGCTGCCATAGGCGGAGCTGACCTGCACATCTATCGTGGCCAGATCGCCGGCATGCGTGAACGCGACATACTTGGCCGAGAATTTATTGGGATCGTCGAACAAGCGGGTCCCGAAGTGACAGCGCTGAAGGTTGGAGATCGCGTAGTCGTTCCTTCTGTCGTTGCCTGTGGAAAATGTTTCTTCTGCAAGCGCAGGCTCTACTCGGCCTGCGAAATCAGCAACTTCGATCGCAGTACGGTAATGAATGAGAAAGCGATCCGATCAGGGGCCGCGTTCTTCGGCTACGGACATTTTCACGGTGGTTTACCCGGCGGGCATGCTGAACTAGTTCGGGTACCATATGCCAATACCGGGCCAATGGTATTGCCCCCTGAAATTGATGATGATCGCGCGGTCTTCCTTTGTGATGCACTTCCCACCGCATATCAGTCGGTACTTAATGCCGGCATCGAGGAAGGCGATACCCTGACCATTTTCGGCGCTGGCCCTGTGGGTCAACTGGCTGCCGCCTGCGCCCGCGTGATGGGAGTGGGCCGCATCTACATGGTAGATCGCCACGACTACCTTCTCAGATTCGCCGCCGACCATTACGGCGCCATCCCCATCAATTTCTGCTCAACTCAGACCGAGCAATTCATCATTCAACATACCGGCTATCGAGGAGCCGATTGTGTGATCGACGCGGTAGGCTTTGAAGCCAAAGGAAGTCCCATAGAAACGGCCCTATCGGCGGCGAAATTGGAAGGTGGGAGCGGCAAGGTGCTACGCCGTGCGATAGCGACGGTGCGCCGAGGCGGGCGCATCAGCGTGGCGGGTACCTATCATGGCGTCACTCACGGTTTCCCCTTTGGCGAGATATTCGAGAAGAATGTGAGTTTGCGCGCTGGCAGAACGAATATTCATGAACATCTCGGTGATTTGTTGCGCTGGCTGCGTGAGAAGAAGATCGACCCGACACCGATCATTTCTCATCATTTACCATTGGAAGAAGGCCCCCGTGCTTACAAAATGGCGCATGGCCACCTTGAAGAACGTCGCAAGATATTGCTCGTTCCCAGCTTAATGTAGCGTTAAGTTTCTATTCGTTGGACCGGACGGTGCTTGCAAGGGCCTTTTTCAGGCCCAACCGCAGATGCTTCCTTAGTCCTATCTTTTCGCAGACTTCTTACGCCGTATCCAGAATGTTCGCAAACGGCCAGAAGTAGACATCCTGAAAGAATAGTATTAATTGACGATAGCCATAAACGACGCCGACCCAGGTTCGAAAACGTAGATCAGCGGCAGAAGTGGCTTTTTGCCGTGGAGTATGCGCCGCCCCGATGTGCGGATTTGCACCGGAGCCGTTAGACCTCGCAACTGGGATAGGCAATTCTGCGAGTCAGCACTGTCTCAATAGTGTCTTTTCGACAGCGGAGATCAATAAATTGACGTCACATGGTTTGAAGAGGACTTCTACGAAAAATCCCAACATGAATTCCAAATCAGCCAATGGTGTCGCCGTCACTCCAATGATGGGTAAATCTCGAAATCTCGGCGAGTTTTTGAGGGTTGAGGCGAGCTGAATGCCGCTCAAACGCGGCATCCTGAGATCTGTAACGATAACGTCAATCCGATCGTTCTCTATCGTTACAAGAGCTTCGAAACCATCGCCGGCCTGCAAGACCTTGTAGCCGTTGTTCTCCAAAGCGGATGAAAAGATCTCCCGCACCTCGATGTTATCTTCAACAATCAGGATTGTTGCCGAATCTAGCTTGAGTCTCATGTCTCGATATCTATTTGATTTATGCGTGTCTCAGTCGATTGGATAGATCCTAAACTAAAAGATTCACTATTATGTCGCCGCATGGCGACATAGCCTAGGTTATTGGCCAGGAGCAGAAAATAGGCCCGATAGGACGCTCCAGAATTTCTGGCCTTGCCGGAGATGGCCCTTCCAATCGAGCGTCTGCAATAGGATAGCTATCGCCCCCGATACGGATGAAATCTCGTCGGGCCCCACCGGAGCCCACCTGTCGACTCCAGTGCGGCTGGCCGCCATCCTTATCAGGCCAACGCTTCGCGTCCAAGCTCGCGTTGCCCGGCAAGCGCTTCGGCGAATTGCTGCAGCAACTCGGGTAATTGACCGGCCTCGCCTACCGCTAGCGAAAAATCTTCGTCGCCATTAGGCAGCACGTCGGGCAGTTCAGCCTTGTCGATCACCTCGGTCGCGCTGCCCGCCGCGAGCAAGGGCTTGCAATGGCGATACTGATCACGCACAAACTCGGCCACTAGCGGATCGGCCGCCAGCAGCGTCGTGGCCTGTTCTCCGTCGGGGATGACCACCGCGTCATACAGCGCAGAAGGGGTGGCCGACAGCGTGATCTCCACCTGAAAGGGCTTCCCGGCCGAGCAGGTGATCGCCCCCAGCTTCTGGCCCACCAGCCGCGGCACCGCTCCTTGCTGCAGCAGATGCTCGTAGACCTGGGTGACCATGGCACCATCGACACCATCGGCCACCAGCAGCGCTACGCGACGGGTGGCGATGCCGGTCTCGCCCGGACAGGCCGTCAACGACAGTGCCGGCGAGGCCGAGTACTCCGGCTGGACGTCTACCAATACTGGCGCCGCCTCCGGCACGTCGAAGCCAAGCCCATCGGCAACCTGTTGTGCCAACATGGGGTCGACATTGACCAGCAGCGACACCACGCGCTGGCGCACAGACGGCGTCTGCACGCGGGTCAGCTCAAAGCGGAAGGCATTGACGATATGCAACTGCTCAGCCAAGGTCTGGCTTTGCCAAAACAGGCGAGCTTGCGAATAGTGATCTGCGAACTTCTCGGGCTTGGCGCGGATCTTGTCACCGTCGACCGGCTGCGGGAAACTTTTGAAGCCCGCTGCTCCGGCCTGGAACGGACAGCCGCCCCCCAGCGAATTGGGCTCGTAGGCTACGCGACCGCGATTGAGGGTCTGCCGATGCATGCCGTCGCGCTGGTTGTTGTGCACGGCGCGCAGCGGCGAATTGATCGGCAGCTCGTGGAAGTTGGCCCCTCCGAGCCGGCTGATCTGAGTATCCAGATAGGAGTGAATGCGTCCTTGCAGCAGCGGGTCATTGGTGAAGTCGATCCCCGGCACGATATGCGCCGTGCAGAATGCCACCTGCTCGGTCTCAGCGAAGAAGTTGTCGGGGTTGCGGTTGAGCACCATGCGACCCACCGGTATCAGAGGCACCAGCTCCTCGGGCACGATCTTGGTCGGATCCAGAATGTCAAAGGGCATGCCGTCTGCCTCATCTTCCGAAAAGACTTGCAGGCTCAACTCCCACTCGGGCGCGGCGCCGGCCTCGATGGCTTCCCACAAATCGCGCCGATGGTAGTCGGGATCGGCGCCGCCGATCTTGACCGCCTCGTCCCAGATCAGCGAATGCGTGCCGGCCTTGGGCGTCCAGTGGAACTTGCAGAACACCGACGCGCCGTCGGCATTGACCAGCCGGAAGGTGTGCACGCCGAAGCCCTGCATCATGCGATAGCTGCGCGGAATGGCACGGTCTGACATCTGCCACAGCAGCATGTGGGTGGATTCGGGCATCAGGGAGACGAAGTCCCAGAAGGTGTCGTGCGCGCTGGATGCTTGCGGCATGCCGAAGTGCGGCTCCGGTTTCAGCGCATGCACCAGGTCTGGAAACTTCATCGCATCCTGGATAAAGAACACCGGAATGTTGTTGCCAACCAGGTCCCAGTTTCCTTCGTCGGTGTAGAACTTGACCGCAAAGCCGCGCACGTCGCGCACCGTGTCGGCCGAGCCCGCGCCGCCGGCGACCGTCGAGAAGCGCGCGAACACCGGTGTACGCTTGCCATCCTCGGCAAAGGGAGCCGCGCAGGTAAGTTCGGTCAGCGCCTTGTAGCACTCGAAGTAACCGTGCGCTGCAGATCCACGAGCGTGTACCACGCGCTCGGGAATGCGCTCGTGATCGAAATGGGTGATCTTCTCGCGCAGGAGGAAATCTTCCATCGCGGTGGGGCCGCGCAGCCCGGCCTTGAGCGAATTCTGGTTGTCCGAGACAGGCACGCCCTGGTTGCTGGTCAACGCCTGGTCGCTATCATCGGCGCGCACACGATCCAGTGAAGCGGCCAGCGCATTGGCACCGAGCACCGGTTGCTCTTCGCCGGTCTTGGCCGAACCATGGGCTTCGCTGACGGTGCTGGCATGCACCACCGGGTCGGGCGACTGGACGGTGGCGCCGGTCGGCGCAGTGCGCCCCTGAATGCCGATCTCGCCCGGCTTGGCGGGATTGTCACGCATGCCTGCCGAGACGGCGTTGGCTCCGGCAATCTTGCGCAGTAACGCCGTCGGCGAATGCTCGCCGGCAGCGAATGCTGGCTGACCGTCTGCAGGTCCCGCCATAGTGGAGAGCAGCGAACCCGAACCGGGCTTGCCAGACTTGGAGGAAGAGGTCGATTTTGCGGCAGGGGATTTCTTGGTCGGCATGGCGGACTCTCGTTTCAAATGTTGCGTGGGAGGCTGGCTGGGAAATGTGCGCGGTGCGCATGAAGAGCTGCCAGCATAGGCATACAGAGCACGTCAGACCATCGGACGGTGCCGCCATCGCCGGTCAGACAGGCTGAAGAAGAGTTGGGTTTACCAAATGCGATCTAGACAATTACCGAGGCCGCTCCGCGGGACACATCCCCCCCGGGAGCCTGGTACCGACAATCCTGATCCTTACCTTTAGCTATTGATGATTTCACCGCCGTTGGGGTGCAGCACCTGCCCGGTCATGTAGGAAGCACCTTCGCTGGCGAGGAAGACGTAGGCCGGGGCTACTTCATCCGGTTGGCCGGGGCGGCCCAGCGGCACGTTCTTGCCGAATTGTTCGACCTCTTCGGCGGTGAAGCTGGAGGGGATCAGCGGCGTCCAGATCGGCCCCGGGGCAACCGCGTTGACGTGAATGCCGGCCTGCGCCAATTGCTGCGACAGCGAGCGCGTGAAGGAAACGATCGCTCCCTTGGTAGCCGAATAGTCGAGCAGGTGCTTGCTGCCGCGATAGGCGGTGACCGAGGCAGTGTTGATGATGCGCGCGCCGCGCGTCAGGTAAGGCAGCGCCTCCTTGACCATGTAGAACATCGAAAAGACGTTGGTGCGGAAGGTGAGCTCCAGCTGCTCTACGGAAATCTCCTCAATGCTGGCCGCCGGATACTGTTGGGCGGCGTTGTTGACCAGCACATTGAGACGGCCATAGGCGTCGGTGGTGGACTGGATAGCCTGGCGGCAAAAGGCTGGTGAGGTAATGTCGCCCGGCAGCAGCAGGCATGACGCGCCCAGCGCCTCCACTTCGGCGCGGGTAGATTGCGCGTCCTCGTGCTCCTCAAGGTAGACGATGGCCACCTGCGCCCCTTCTTGCGCAAACGCCAGCGCCACCGCACGTCCGATACCGCTGTCACCGCCCGATATCAACGCGACTTTGCCTGCCAGGCGCTGCGCCGGGCTCGTCGCCGGTTTGGATTCGGGCTGCGGATCCATATGCCGCTCGCTACCGGGTTGATGCTGCTGGTGCTGTGGCGGAATGGATGCTGGCTTATGCGTGTCATGCGTGTTCATGGTCGACCTCCCGGCATACCTAAATCACCATGATAGGTAGCGACGCTTCAAGGGTATGTCGGAGAGAGGCCCAACTTACGCCAGCCGACCTCCTCATTTCAAATGGCGGTCGAATGAAGATGAGCTGATTTCGGGCGGCCGTCAGCCGGCAGCGAACTTATCTGCTCCTTAAAATCCGGTCGTATTCCTACGGTGTTCTCCGCCATCAGCCGACATTCAGGCGCTCCGGACCTGGCGATACTTCAGCTTGGTACAGCCTTGTTCCCATTCTCTTCTCCATCAGGAAACCATGCCAGCAACCGACGGCTCCACCATCAATTGCGCACTCGATGAGCTCATCGGTGAGCGCATTGACCAGTGCTCCCAAGAGGCGCTGCCATCATTAGTGGGCGACATGCTGTGCGAGATCGTCGACAAGCACCTCGACCTCATCCCTTTACCGGGCAGCGGCACCACGCTGGAGCGATGGCGTGTACTGGCGGCCATAGCCGGTCGCGACCTGAGTCTGCTCAAATTGTATGAAGCCCATACCGATGCCTTGGCCATCCTGGCCGAAGCCGGCGTCACCGACCTCCCGCCGCTGTCGGTGTGGGGCGTGTGGTGCGCGGAGCCGCCGGGGGCGCTGCTGAATGCGCGCCACGTCGCGGCCGAAGGCGCGCTAGTGCTCGACGGCGAGAAGCGCTGGTGTTCCGGCGCGATGTTCGTCACGCACGCACTGCTGAGCTACCGAGACGAACAGGGGCAAGCCTGCCTGGCTGCAGTGGACCTCGGACAGGAGGGTATCTCTGTGGAAGACGATGGCTGGAAGGCAGTAGGCATGGCCGCCACCCGCACTGCCACCGTCAGGCTCTCCGGAGTGCGTGCCACCGCGATCGGAGTACCTGGCTTCTACCTGGAACGACCGGGCTTCTGGCATGGTGCCATCGGCATTGCCGCCGGTTGGTACGGTGCCGCCGCCGCCCTGGCCGAAAAGCTGCGGCAGGCGCTGCACAACAGGAAAGATCCACACGCATTGGCGCACTTGGGCGAGGCCGACTGCCGGTTGAGCGGCGCACTGAACCAGTTGCGCGAGGCCGCGCGCTTCATCGATGCGAACCCGGTCGCCGCCGAGGCTGCCACCATTTGTCGGCTGGCCTTGTCCGCCCGTTTGCAGGTCGAGGCTGCGAGCCAGGCGGTGCTTGACCATGTCGGCCGCGCCTTGGGCCCCGCCCCCTATTGCCTGGATCGCCACAGCGCACGTATCCTGGCCGATCTCCCGGTCTTCCTGCGCCAGAGCCATGCGGAGCGCGATTTGGCTCAGCTCGGCACCCTCTGCATCGAAAGCGGGGAGTCCCCATGGAAACTCTGACTGCTCGCGACACAGACGCCCCGTCCCGCCACATCGACATCGAAGCTGGCACGCCGGAACACGCTTGGCAAGCGTGCGACAGGCTCGGCGCACTGCCGGCTGTCGAGCTCTGCGAACTGGTCCCCTCACGTTGCCGCGCGGTTATCCTGGCGCCCCATCCGGACGATGAGACATTGGGCTGCGGCGGCCTGATCGGCAGCCTGACAGCGCTGGGCCGGCAAGTCGTCGTAGTGGCGGTCAGTGATGGCGAAGGCAGCCATCCGCAAGAATCGACGTTGTACGCCCGGCTGCCGGAGATACGTGCTTACGAAAGCGCAAACGCCCTGCGTCATCTGGGCCTCGAGAACGCTGCGCTCCAGCGTATGGGCATTCCGGACGGTGAAGTGACGGCGCATTTGCCTGAGCTCAAGCAGTGGCTGCGCGCCAGATTGCAGCCAACCGACATCCTGTTCGCGCCCTGGAGGCTGGATGGCCATCCCGATCACGAGGCCGTGGGGCACGCAGCGAGCGAGATGGAGCAGGAGCTCGGTTGCAAGCTGATCGAGGTACCCATCTGGACCTGGCATTGGGCTCGCCCGGACGATGCGCGCCTACCCTGGGGCCGGGCCAGAAGCCTTCACCTGACACCCTCAGTAGAACAAAACAAGCGCCTGGCAATGCGATGCTACCGCAGTCAGATCGGCGAGGACGAAGGCCGTACGCCGGTGCTGCCAGCCAATGTTCTGGCTCACTTTGTCCGCCCTTACGAGGTGTTCTTCCTATGACCACGCCAGTGACGACCGCCGAACACTTCCGATCCTTGTATGCTACCAGCGCAGACCCTTGGCACACTGCCGACAGCTGGTACGAACAACGCAAACTGTCCATCCTGCTTGCCGTTCTGCCCAAGTCGCGCTTTTCCAGCGTGTACGAGCCGGGCTGCGGCAATGGGGCCCTCACCCTCGCGCTGGCCGGACGCTGCGAACGCCTTCTCGCTTCGGATTTCTGCGACGAAGCCGTGCGTTTGACGAAGGAACGCGTCAGCGCCCACTATCATGTGCAAATCTCCCGGGAAAGCCTGCCGGAACAATGGCCCTCCGGCGGAGAGCCGGCATTCGAGCTCATCGTGCTATCCGAGCTGTGCTACTACCTTGACCACGAACAGCTACGCTTGACCGTCTCACTGTCCGTCGGCAGCCTCCTGCCCCTAGGCCACTTGCTGGCCTGCCACTGGAAGCGTCCTTTTGACGACAGGCAGCAAGACACCGCAGCCATCCACACCCGCTTTGCAGCGCACGCCGAGCTACGCGCCTGCGCGCACTATGAAGATGAAGAATTTCGCCTTGACCTGTGGCAGAAACGAGGCACGGGAGAAGCGGCATGATCGGCATTGTCATTCCAGCCCACAATGAGGAAGCGTTGCTGGACGGCTGCCTGGCCGCTGCTCGCACATGCGCCACTCATCCGGGGCTGCTGGCAGAACCGGTGCGCATCGTGGTGGTGCTTGATGCCTGCACCGACGACTCTGCCGCCATTGCCCACCGCCATCCCGTAGATATCGAGACAGTCGACGCCATGAACGTGGGCCATGCCCGCGCGCAAGGGGCGCGGCACATGCTGGCAGCCGGCGCGCGCTGGCTGGCTTTCACCGACGCCGATACCTTGGTCGCGCCCGATTGGCTCACGGTTCAGTTGGCCCTGCGCGCCGACGCGGTATGCGGCACGGTGGACGTGTCGGACTGGCGCGAGCACCCACATCATGTCTGGGAGAAATTCCGTTCGGAATATTGCGACCGCGATGGCCACGGCCATATCCACGGCGCCAACTTCGGCATCTCGGCCGAGGCCTACCAGCGGTGCGGCGGCTTCAAGCCGCTCTCCTGCCACGAAGACGTCGACCTGGTACACGCGCTGCAAGCCACCGGTGCCACCATTGCGTGGAGCGCGGCACCGCGCGTGACCACCAGCGCACGACTGGCGAGCAAGTCGCGCGGTGGCTTCGGCGATACTCTGCGCAATTGGGCGCAGCCCGTGCCGCTGCCACCAGGAGCATGAAGCGAGATGCGAACGCATCGATACGCGTCCAGCACTATTCGCTATTGCTGCTCTGGCGTCGGTTGCGCAGAAATAGTACCTGTCCCACCAGCGCCGTGACCAGAAGCATCACGTTGGACGCCACGAAGACCCAATCTCCCTGCAGCACGGAATAAATGACGAAGCCGGTCGAGGCCGCCAACTGACCGGTGAACAGCCAGTGCGAGACGCCGCGCACCGAGCGCGTACGCCATTGCTCATAGACTTGAGAGGAGACGGTGAGCAGGAGGATCAGCGTCGAACACCACCCGATCAGGTTGGTCAAGGTCTCTGACATCGATGGCCCCTCTAATTGATCGTCTTTAGTGCTGCCAGGCAGAAGATGATGCCGCCACATCGCACTTCGGAGCATCGGTGGGCTATCCGATTCATTGTTCTTGGGAGAAACATACCCGAATGGAAAGTTGCAACGCTCGCAGCGATCAGCTTCCTGAAATTTCTTTCGAGCCCGTCGACATCAGACATGTCTTGCTAATCGGTGCAGAGCCTAATTCAACGCTTTCCGAGAAGAAGTCATAGTCTGACCAAAGTGAACCCATATCGGCCGCCTGGATTCAACGACCACCGCCTGAACCGCCACCCGATCCACCACCTGCTGAGCCAGCGCCACTTCCCCCCATACCACTACCGCCTGCTCCGGCTGCTCCGCCAGATGCACCGCTCCCTGTGGTACCCGCCCCCCCGGCACCTGACATGCCTGTCGAACCGGTAGTGCCGGGATTACCGGCCGTTCCAGGAGTTATAGTGGCACCGGCATTATTGGTGCCGGCAGTCCCTGTATTACCCGTAGTAGCGCTTGCACCTGCCGTCCCGGCTGCGCCTGTAGTGCTGGAATTTCCCACTGCCCCTGGCGTTGTAGCAGTGCCTGCATTTGTCGTACCGGAAGTCCCGATATTGCTCGGAGCACCGGTCGAGCCTGGGGTGCCAGCTGTACCGGAAGTGCCTGCTGTTCCTGGCGCAATGGCCGTACCGGCGTTGTTCGTACCCGTGGTACCCACAACACCCGCTGCACCAGCGGAATTTCCGGGAACTGATGTGCCAGCAGCACCGCTGTTTGAGTTACCTCCGACACTACTGGTTTGTGCCACCGCCGAGAGGCTAATCAAGGCCGTTATCAAGGCTGCAACGGACTTGTTCAATCGCTGGTTCTTCATGTCTTCTTCTCCTTTGCATCGGGATCTAGGTCATCTAGGTCATGCCTTGATTTCAGTCTAGGCACGCGCGACGCCAACATAAGTCGGCGTAGTGCTTCAACTGACGTGAGACTGCATGCAAATTACGGTGGGCAGATACTTACAAGGCGTGCACGAGTCAGGCCTGCTCCATCACCTCTGCAACTAAACGGATCGGTACTGACTTTGCGGCCGGGACCTTGCTTTCCAGCGCGTGGTGCGCCAGTGGTATCAAAGGATTGAGCTCAGGGAAATAACCCATGATGCAGCCTGGGGGAATATCAAATGGCTCAATGCGCAAATGGCTGACGCTGCGTTTGATGCCATCGGTCGAAACAGTGACAGCGGTGACGAAATCGCCAGAATTCAGACCCAGAGTACGGATATCCTCACAGTTCATCAACAGCACTCGACGCGTCCCCCACACGCCACGGAAACGGTCGTCCAATGAATACACGGTAGTGTTGAACTGGCTGTCGCCGCGCACCGTCATCAAACGGAGAACACCTGGAGCATTAGCCGGCATATCGGGGTCAGGCTCATAGCCTCGCGGCGAAATGAAATTGGCGCGGCCATTTGGCGTCTTCCAGCTTCGCTCACGCGCGGCCAGTGGGCGCTGGAAGCCTCCGGGTTTCCACATGCGATCGTTGAAATCACGAAAAATGTCCGGCCAAGTAGCTTCAATGGCATCGCGAACGCGCGAATAGTCAGCAACCCAAGCGTCCCAGTCCACCCTCGAATTGAACGGCAGGATGCGCTTGGCCAATTCAGCCACAATTGCTGGTTCAGAGAGCAGTTGATCTGAGGCCGGCTTACTCATGCCTCTCGAACCGTGCATACACCCGGTGCTGTCTTCCACTGCTACTGCCTGTTCGCCGCTGGATTGGCGGTCTACTTCAATGCGTCCCAGGCAAGGCAAGAGATAAGAAGTTTTGCCGTGGATGACGCAACTGCGGTTAAAGCGCGTCACCACTTGTACAGTCAACGGGATTGCGCGCCATGCAGGTTCGATGGTCCCATGATCAGGAATGGCCCTTACAAAATTCCCGCCCAGCATAAAGAAGGCTGAAATGCCACCTTGCTGGATTGCTTCACAAGCTTCAACGGTATTGAGCCCCTTCTTCATCGGCGGCTCGAAATGGTAAAGCTCACGCAGTTTGTCGTTGGGTGCCAATGCCGGTTTCTCGGTGATGCCGACCGTTCTTTGTCCCTGCACATTCGAGTGCCCGCGTATCGGGCAGATCCCGGCGCCGGGCTTCCCGATATTCCCACGCATAAGGAGCAGGTTGGTCAGCATATGAATGGTCCGCACCGCCTCTCGATGTTGGGTGATACCCATGCCGTACATCAGCATCGCAGCATTCGATCTCGAATAGGTCTCTGCCGCTTGCTTCAACTCGGTACGTGAGACACCGGCATGACGTTCGATTTCATCCCAGTCGGCATCCCGAGCGGCTTGGGCAAACTCGGCAAAACCTTCCGTATGCTCTTCAATGAACGCAACATCGACGACACGTCTCATTCCTGAGGACAAGGCCTCATCATCCATCGCCATCAGGTGCTTGGCCATACCCATTACAGCTGCAGTGTCCCCGCCAACTTTGATCTGCACATATTGCGAACTGATCGCAGTACGAGCCGGCGTGAGCATTTCCAGAGGCGATTGCGGGTTGACGAAACTGACCAATCCACGCTCCCGCAATGGATTAAAAGTGATCACCGGCACTCCGCGCTTGCGGACGGCCTCCAGCGGATGAAGCATGCGCGGCGCATTGGTGCCGGTGTTATGGCCAAAGAAGAGAATACAGTCGGTATGCTCGAAATCATCCAACGTTACCGTTCCCACTGGCACACCGATCGTCTTTGGCAACGCCACCGACGTCGATTCATGGCACATATTCGAGCTATCCGGCAGATTATTTGTGCCATACATACGTGCCATCAACTGGTACATGTAGGACGTTTCCAGGGAAGCACGACCTGAGGCATAGAAGACGACCTTCTCCGGATCCATTATCTTCATCCGTGCACCGATGTCGTCGAAGGCCTCGCGCCACGACACGGGCAAGTACCGGTCGCTTTCGATATCGTATTTCATCGGCTCGGTGACGCGGCCAGAGGATTCAAGTTCAAGGTCGTTCCAACCCTCCATCTCCGTCACGGTATGTGCGGCGAAGAAATCGGGTGTGGCTCGCTTGTCGGTGATCTCCCACGCAGTCGCCTTGGCGCCGTTCTCGCAAAATTCAAACATGTGCGGATCAGCCGGCTTGGCCCACGAACAACTCACGCAAGCAAAACCTTGCGGCTTGTTCTGCTTCATCAGCACTCGTGTACCGGCGCCGAGCACCCTCTCTTGCGTCAGAATAGAAGCCAGTGCCTTCACTGATCCCCAACCGCCCGCTGAATTGGTGTACTCATGGAAACTGGCTTGCTCTGGATTGTCCTTGGTTTTCATCTTGAATCTCCGTACATCAAGTAACCAACGCATCGACGGTTCTCGTTCTTCTACGCAAATTGGACGTTTCGCGCCCTGGATTCGCAGCAAGCCAAGCAGCTACGCGCAGCACTATGTTTACTGATCCTTCTTGATCTTGCCTTCCTCCGTCAACACGCCACCAGGTCCAGGCTTCTGCACTCCGGCGGGTGCATGCAAAGGTGTCTGACCACCCATCGTTCCCTGCTTACCTTCTCGTTCCTCCTGGTAGTGTGTCTCGTTAGAGGACTTGCCCGACTTTTGTTGATTTGTCTGTTCGCGCATGTTCATCTCCTCAAAATTGCAGGCTAATCCCCTAAGGGCCTGCTTCCCATCGGGATACCTCGCTTTCATTTGTCAGAAAACTCCTCACAGTCTGCGATATAGCACCAACGCGGGAAAGACGAGCTCATCAACTTGATGAGTGGCGGGAAAAAAATCCAGCATCAGCCTGCTGGCATTGGGGCCTTTCGCGTGATAGGCAATGCTATCGTCGCCGCCGCTCCAGGCATGACCCAGCCCTTCTATTTCGATGGAGCGCAGCAGAAGCTTGCGCCCAGACCGGTAGTCACGGATCAGCATGCGGCGCTTGCGACCCTTTGCGGAAGACGACCGTCCAAATTCCTTGGTTACCGTTTCTTTCGCCAAAGGTTGCCAGGCTTGATTGAGACGGAGAAATTGCCGCTCCAGCTGGTGCGCGTTGATCGCTCGGACCACTTGGTCGTTATCACCCGAGATAAGAATGGCCGGCATGGGGCGGGTAGATGCACGCTTGTTCAGGATGTCGTCAATGGGCACCTCGACGTGAATGCCACCATGCTGCATGACGCGAATGCCTCCCGCTGCACCACGGCAGGCGCCGAATACCGGGCCGCAATGCATTCCGACCGCCGCGACCAGTTCCGGATACTGAAGGGCCAGAATATGTGCCATTGCTGCACCCGCCGAGATGCCACAGGCATATACGCGTTGCGGGTCAATCGGGTAGCGTGCGACTACCTCCCTGATCAGATGCGCAATGAGCGCAGCGTCTGCGCCCCCGCGCTGCGTGACGGCGTCATACCACCTCCAGCATCGCCGTGATTGGACGCCAGGTGACTGTTCCGGATACACGACGGCGTAGCCCCTAGACTCTGCCAGTGCGTTCATGCCGGTTCCTATGGCGAACTGATCTGCGTACTGCTGGCAGCCGTGCAGCATGATCACCAGCGGAATTCCAGCTGAGTTCTTGACTGCTGCAGAGGGCAAGAATAAGCGGTACTTCAGGCTTCTTCCGGAATCGCTTTCCGTGAAATGGCGCTGAAGCCAGCTACCCGACAGCGCAGATTTCTTGTTGGAGGTTTTTCTGGAAGAGGCGCCAGCGTCCGGCATGACGTCGCGCTTCTTTACGCTGGCGCGAATGCGCTGTCCCTGCTGTCTCACCAGCTTCTCGATACCGCGATACCACAATCGATTCAGCTTCTTGAACATAGGGGAGCACGCTGGATCTCAAAAGTGGGATGAGCAACAAAAGCAACGGGATACGACCCGCAGGCTCCTCATATTTCCGGAGTGGGCGTCACGCCGCAACGGGCGTCAAACCATGCTCTTCACGCATCCGGTTCTGCCCCTTGCGCAGCTCAGCGCCGATGAGAGACAAATCCAGCTTGGCCTTCTTTACTTTGGGGAACATCTCAGACTCTTCCTCTTCGACGTGACGCGTGATCTGTTCGCCCAGCACCTTGATCTTGGCGTCGAACATCGGATCGTTCGGTTTGAGCTGCCCGATTTGCTTGATCAGATCCTTGGCTCTCGCGTGCTCTACCATCGATTCGTTCATCAGGTCATCGTCGTCGATCTTTTTCCGCACTTGCGGGTAGAAAATCTTCTCTTCGATCTCCATGTGGATCAACAGCGCGCTGCAGACCTTTTTGGCGATCTTCATTTTCTCTTGAGCGCTGGCTTCTTCTTTCACCTTCTCATAATGATCGAACAAGGCCTCGGCTTCGCGATGGTCGGCTTCCAACAGTTGGATTGCATCCTGGCTATCCATGATGGCCTCCTATGAAGTGGCTTAGAGCAGTTGCTCCATCATGCTTGCGGCAAGCCCGCAACCGGCATCAGATATCCTCCGGTTATGGTGTGAGAAGGTTCTGACGTTGCTGGCTTGAAGCGCGTGCCAGGATTGGATGCACCGGGCTCCGTTCAATGCAAGACCACCTCCTGATACGAGACGACACGGAAAATTATCAAAAAAGAAAATTTTCATTCCTTTCTCTGCCGGAACAGCCACCTGCCCATCAAATATGCCGCTTGTCTTACAGCGATTTCAGATTGGCTCGCATAAAATCGCGCTATTCATCCTTAGGGCACGTCATGTATAGCGCGATTTCCCCAGAGTCAGCTTCGTTTGCGCAACCCGATGCAGTTGCGAACGCGTTCTTCTCGCTGGACGCTGGCTGGAAAATTATCTATCTGGACGGCCCGGCAAAAGTTCTTATTGGTCGCCCGTCACTCGCACTCTCGGCGAGCAGCCTGTGGGAGATGTGCCCCGAGTTGCTTGGCAGCGAATTTGAAGGGCATCTGCGCAACGTCGCGCAAGACAAGCAGCCTCGCACCTTCGTCCATCACCATGAACGTACCGGGCGCCCCTATGAGATCCATTGCTATGCGGATGCCGGCAATCTTTCGGTCTGCTGGCGCTACGCTGCGCCCGGCTCCGACGTCGCCGGATCAACGGACGAATCTGATCGCCGCCGCCGCTTCTATGAAACTTTTCTGTCCAACTCGCCTGATCTGGCCTATTGTTGGGACCTGAACCATCGCTTCATCTATGCCAACAGGGTGCTGCTGCAGATGTGGAATCAGACCTGGGACGGGGCCATCGGCAAGAATTGCCTTGAACTCGGCTATGAGCAATGGCACGCAGAGATGCATAGCCGCGAAATTGAGCAAGTGCGCGCGACCAAGCAGTCGGTGCGCGGCGATGTGCCTTTCAACGGTACCTTCGGTCGCCGTATCTATGACTACATCCTGTTCCCCGTCCTGGGGCCTGATGGTGAGGTGGAGGCTGTCGCCGGCACGACGCGCGACGTCACCGAGCGTAAAAATACCGAGGCTCGCCAGCAGGCGCTCTCCACGCTGGCCGAGCAGATCAGCGGTTCCAGCTCGCTGGAAGACATAGCGGCGATCGCGGCCCGTGTCATCGGCGAAGCATTGGCCGCGAAGTGGGTCTCTTACAAGATCATCGAGAGCGGTGACGGCCGACCCGCCCAGAGAGGCGACTGGAGCTTCGGCCCTCTGGCTCAGCCCGAAGCGCTGGCAGAGCTGCATGATGAACACAGGATGAGCGACGCGCTGTGCGGTGGCGCGGTCATCCAGGTAGGCGACGTCGGCGCCGATCCGCAAGCGGCCTCACTCTTGCCGCTGTACCGGCGCTGGGAAGCCGCTTCCTTCCTGGATTTTCCGCTCACCGCAAACGACGCCCTGGAGGCGGTCGTGCATGTCACCAACAACCATCCCCGAGTTTGGACCAGCCACGACCTGCAACTGGTCGCGGAGGTCGCCGAACTGGCGCGTGCAGCATGTGATCGCATTCACAACGAACAAGCATTGGCGGTCAGCGAAGCGCGCTTGCGTGAAATCAATGAGTCTCTCGAGGCGGAAGTCGACACCCGCACCCGTGAACTGATGGCGACCGAAGAGGCGCTACGCCACTCTCAGAAGATCGAGGCCATCGGCCAGCTCACCGGCGGCCTGGCGCATGACTTCAACAACTTGCTCGGCGGGATCACCGGTAGCCTGGATCTGATGCGCGTGCGGCTTGCACAGGGACGCAGCGAAGATCTTGGACGCTACATCGATATCGCCCTACGCAGCGTCAACCGGGCCGCCTCGCTGACGCAACGTCTGCTGGCCTTTGCCCGGCGCCAGACGCTGGCCCCCAAACCGACCAACGTCAACTCCCTTATTGCGGGAATGGATGACTTGGTCCGGCGCACCATCGGCCCGGGCATCGAACTGGAAGTCGTCGGCGCCGGCGGTCTATGGTCGACACTGGTGGATGCGCCCCAACTTGAAAGCGCACTGCTCAATTTGTGCATCAACTCGCGTGATGCCATGCCCGACGGTGGACGCCTGACCATCGAGACCGCCAACAAATGGCTGGACGACAAATGGGCGCATGAGCGAGATCTGCCGCCGGGTCAGTATGTTTCCATTTCAGTGACGGATACCGGTACGGGCATGACGCCGGAGGTGATCTCCCGAGCATTCGATCCGTTCTTCACCACGAAGCCGATCGGCGAAGGCACCGGCCTGGGCTTGTCCATGGTGTACGGTTTCGCGCGCCAGTCCGGCGGACAGATACGGATCTACTCGGAAGTGGGCCATGGCACCACGATATCGATTTATCTGCCGCGTCATCACAGGGATGCCGCCGAAAGGGAGGAGACAGAACTACATCTCGACCAAGAATCCGGCGGCAGCGGCGAAGTAGTGCTGGTGGTGGACGACGAGGCATCAATCCGGATGCTGATCGCCGAAGTGCTCAATGATGCGGGTTATGTGGCGCTGGAGGCAGTCGACGGCCCCTCGGCCTTGCTCATCATCCAGTCCAGCGTGCGCATTGACTTGCTTGTCACGGACGTGGGACTCCCCGGCGGCATCAATGGACGCCAGGTCGCGGACGCCGGCCGGGCACTACGACCGGACCTTAAAGTACTTTTCATCACCGGCTATGCGGAAAACGCCGCCATTGGTAACGGCCACTTGCAACCAGGCATGCAGCTCCTCACCAAGCCTTTCAAAATGGAAACTTTTTCACGGCGCATCCAAGGCATTCTTAAGGGGCCCGGTGAGAGGTATTGAGTGCTATAGAAGATAAATTCCGAAGGATTGCGATCCTTCAAATAACACGGAATGCCTGCTATCGACCAGAGGATGACCTTTTTAGCTACCGAGGAATATGCATGAGCAGCATCGGTTTTATTTTGTTGAGAAGCGAGAGTTGCAGGAGCTTCCTCAAAATTGGGTGCCGATACCACATGGCCTAATACTCATTTGGTAGACGATCGGTTGTCAGATGCGCCACTATTACTTCACACCACCGTACGCCTCGCTCAATTGCCTTGGATTCTTCCGGATATGTGCCTTCCAGCCTGCGCTTTGGCAAAAGTGCTTCACCTCGACGCATGATCTGTGCAGCGTCAACCTTCCAACCGTCGGCATATTCAGCGCAACGGATGACATAGCGGAATTGGGCGTCGTGAGACTCATACTCATGAACTGCCATGGCGTACCACCAGAGGAATTATCAAGACGAGCATACGCTCACTCTTTGCGATTGACGCGGGTCTGCTGACGTTTCAACTGAAGCTGCGCCAGGGTGTCAATATCGACGGGCTTTACAAGATAATCGTCTACTCCCGCGTCGTAAGCCTGCTGCTTATCTTCATCACTGCTGAATCCCGAACATGCCATCAAAAAAATATCGCGAGTCAATTCGTCACTGCGCAATGTTCTCGCCAAATCATGGCCGGTCATATCCTTGAGGCCGATATCGAGCATGATTGCGTCCGGAATAAGTTGCCGTGCAAGACGGATGCCTTCGTTGCCGCTGTAGGCAACTTCGACATCGTGACCGAGCAACTCGAGCAATTCCTTCATTGTGTCTGCGATATCGACATTGTCGTCCACAACCAGAATACGGACTCTTTGTGCAACGCCGCTGCTGTCGCCTTTGTTATTCTGGGTAGGCTCAGGTTTGGCTGTATCGGTTATCGCAGTGGGCGCCGAAGGAAGCTGTACCTTAAAAGCACTCCCAAGTCCGATACCTGGACTTTCTGCGGTGAGCGTCCCCCCATGTAATTCGGTCAGGCTTTTTGCCAATGAAAGGCCTATGCCCAAGCCGTCTTGCCGGTCCTTCCCGAGACCGTTAGCCTGCGCGAACATGCCGAAAATATCGCCCATTCTCTCCGAAGGGATTCCGCAGCCGCTATCGGCCACGCTGACGAAGACGGAATCACCAGCCCTCCCAGCGGACAGGACAATATTTCCACCTTCTGGCGTGAATTTCACCGCATTGTGCAACAGATTCATCAGCACCTGCACCAAGCGTACTTCGTCGCCAACGACCATAAGATCGTCATCTGCAATGTCCGTGCGCAATTGCTGCCGCTTGCGTTCCATCATCGTCCGTGTCGCTTCCAGCGCACTCTGCACGATGTCGCCCAATGAAATTCGGTTTAACTGCAATGCCAGCTTGTTGTGGGACAGGCGGGAGACGTCCAACAAATCGTCGACCAGTCGCACCATATGATCCAAATGGCGTGAAATGGTGGAACGTGCGCGCAGCTCCCATTCAGGTGCTTCCGGCGCGCGCGTGTTGAGAATACCCACTGCGTTGCGCATCGGTACCAGCGGGTTGCGCAGTTCGTGAGCAAGGATGGCCAGGAATTCGTCCTTGCGACGATCAATTTCACGAAGCTCATTCTCTACCTTGGCCAGGCGAAGCAATGCGTGGACGCTTGCCAAAAGCTCGGCGGGCTCGATTGGCTCAAAGAGGTAGTTGTCGGCGCCACCTTCCAGTGCCCGGATCTTGTCGGCCACACCGATATACGAGGCGGAAGTCTGAAGCACCATGATGAAAGAGGTCGCCGGATCCGCCTTCAGGCGGGCACATACTTCCATGCCATGAATGTCGGGCAGCTTGACATCAAGCAGGATCAAAGCCGGCTTCAATTCGTGCGCCATTGCGAGCGCCTCGGCTCCGCTGGCGGCTTCCACGACGTGTAACCCAGCTTTGGTCAAGATGCGCGTGCGCGCATAGCGGGCGGCGTCCGTGTCGTCGACATTGAGAATAAGTTGTTGAGGCGCGTTCATATGGCTGGCGGCGGTAAGTCTATGTAATGACTGCACGAGAGGGCATTTCGTTTCGGTCGCCCTCACTTCCGACCAGCGAGCGTAATGCCGCCAATAATTCGTCCCGCCCCAAGGGTTTCAGGAAATAGGCGTCCGCCCCCAGCCCCATGGCCTTGTTTTTGTCGTCTACGTCGGAGGCGATGATGATCGGCACGTGGCGACGTGATTCGTCATTCTTGATTTGCACCAACCAATGCCAAGAATCCTTTCCTTCCAGCAAAATGTCCAGCAAGACCGCACGCGGTTCTACGTTACGCCAGATCGTTTCGGCTTCGTTCAGCGTCGAAGCAGCCAGCAGACGAAACTCAGACTGGTGCAGATAGCGTTCGTACAGCAGCCTCAGCTCTGGTCGATCTTCTATTACCAGAACTGGCAGGCGGACGTCGTCCAAGGCAATACCGGTGATCTCCTCCCGCGGCGTCTGGGGAGCGGAATGCATCAGCGGAAGCGAAGCACTGAACGTTGACCCTGAGCCAGGACGACTGCTCACTGCGACAGACCCACCTAGCAACGTTGCAAGCTGACGGCACAGCGGCAAGCCGAGACCGGTACCTTTGACGTTGCGCTGCAGATGGTTCTCCACCTGGCTGAATTCTTCAAAAATAATGGCTTGCTGATCAATCGGAATTCCGATTCCGGTGTCGGTCACGGAGAAGCGCACCACTCCTGTCTTGGGTACGACCTCTGCTTTAACGAGGATGCTGCCGCCCTCAGTGAACTTTATGGCATTGGAGATAAAGTTACGCAAGATCTGCGATACCTTGCCCTCATCGCTGTACATCTCGCAATCAGCCGGGGCTTGAAAACTTAACTGCAGGCGATCAGACACCAGCAACGGCCGTAACATGCCACGTAAGGCGCTGAACATGTCAGCCACCTGGAATACCGAAGGTCGAATCTCAACTTTCCCGGCCTCGATCTTGGCCATGTCCAATAAGTCGTTGACGAGTTCTGTCAGTGAATTGGCGCCGTCAAGGATGAAGCGAACCTGCTTCTCCTGCTCCACGCCCAGATCACCGTCGACCCGATCCAGCAAAAGTTTGGCCAGTGCCCGTATGGAAGACAAGGGTGTACGAAATTCGTGGCTCATGTTGGAAAGAAAACGCGACTTGGCTTGGTCAGCCCGCCGCAAATGCTCAGCCTTCTCGTCCAGTTCCGCGTAGAGCGCCACTACACCACGATTGGTGTCTTCCAGTTCACGCGTTAGTTGCAAAAGTTCTTCCTGACGGCTCTTGAGCTCGGCCAGCGTCGTCAGGAGTTCCTGGTTCTGCTGCTGTGCCTCCGATAATGCCATGTCAACCGTAGCAGCAGCTAATGCTCCACCGACTTGCCCTGCGGCTTGGGCGGTAATCAGTTTTGCCGTACCAGGAAGCAACTTGCGCAAGGAAATATGAGTACCTTTCCCGGCGGAAGTGCGGACCTCAAAAGCGTCCATCAGCTTTCTGGCGCCGAGCAGTCCGAGTCCCATGCCGGTGCTGGAACGATAATGCCCGGCCAGGATCTCATCCAGATTAGGAATGCCAGGCCCTTTGTCGTGAACCTCGATGAGCAAAGTTTGCGGAGCGGTGCTTCCTTCTACCGAGAAATCTACGTGACCGCTGCCTACGTAGCGGAACACGTTGCGTGCGAGCTCGGAAACGGTGGTGGCAATGCGCACCTGGTCTTGTTGCCCGAAACCACACAATTCGGCGATCTGCCTCGCACGCTGGCGTGCGCCGACAACATCGACTTCACTCCGGATGGACACCTTCAGCAATCGCAAACTCATGCGGCCACCTCTCGACGGACGACCAGGATGCTGACATCGTCGCGTCCTCGGTAGAAATCACGATACAACACACCGGCGATCAGCGCGGGATGCGCCCGATCTAGTCCGGGATAGCCATCCAGCGACCAGCGGCTTACAAGTCCATCCGAATGCAGAATCAGCAATGCCTCATCCTGCCACGGTGAATCGAACTGCTGTGCCTTGCGCAAATTGTGTCCGACGATGCCGTTGTGCGACACCAAATGACGCCGCACTCCGCCAATAACGATGCAAGCCGCGATATTGCCGACACCTGAAAAACTAACTTTTCCGGCATAGGGATCAATTCGAGCAATCGCAAGCGCCGCGCCGCGTGTGCGCTGTAAGCCGCGATGCGCGCGCAACACCAGATCAGCCGGTTCCAGCTTAAAAGCAATTTCAGAAATCAGGGAGACGGCCGCATCTGAGGCCTCCGCCGCCGCCTCACCGTGGCCCAGCCCGTCACTGATCATGAGCAGCGCATTGTCATCGCTGACTGCTGCCCAGACCGCGTCACCACAAGCATGCTCACCGGCCAAGGGCACACAGATTAGCCCATTCTTCCATTGCTCGGTCGCGCCGGGCGTTTCCCACACAACTGCGCGCAGTATCGTTCCTTGGTCGGGCAACGTGAAGATTTCAAGCTCGTCGGATTGGCGTTGTATGGCACCCAAGCCGACCCCATAGCTACCGGCGGTAGACATGCCGTCAGCCATTGAGGACGGCATGTCGCTCATGCCGGCGCCTCCATCAATGGCCAGCAATTCGATCCCTCGCACATTTTTTCCATCGCTAGCCAGCGCGTGCACCGTGCGCAGCAGCACTTCGCCGCGTCCAGCGTGTTTGAGAATGTTGCTGGCGGCTTCGGTTACTACCAAGGCCAATCGCGCCGCTTCTTCCGAAGGGAAGTCCAACCGGCGCGCGAGGTCAGAACCGGCGCGACGCGCTGCAGCGACGTCAGCCGATTCATTGATGGCGACCACCTCCTCGGTGCGCGAGGCGGTCAGAACATTTTCCATTTTATGATGGTAACTTCAGTACCAGCGCCGGGCGCCGTGCGGATATCGAATTCATCAGCCAGGCGCTTGGCGCCAGACAATCCAAGACCCAGTCCACCTCCGGTCGTGTAACCGTCGGTCAGCGCAAGCTCTATGTTGTCGATACCCGGCCCTTGATCCGAAAATACCAGACGGATCCCGCGTTTGCTTCCATTGTGCATCTCGACGACATGCGCCTCTCCACCGCCACCATAGCGCAGCGTATTGCGTGCCAGTTCACTGGCAGCAGTAACCATCTTGGTCTGCTCCACCAATGAAAAGCCTAAGCGGATCAAATGGTCACGCACGAGTTTTCTCAATCGAACGACGTCTTCGTCCGACTGGAGTGGCAAGGTCAACTTGCCTCGTTCATCCACCGCGCACCTCGCGCGGCTCCGTAGGGAATTGCATCAACTTGCCTCCGACTCAAGCAGCTTGATGCCGCGTTCGACGTTCAAGGCAGTCTTAACACCTTCCAGCGTCAGGCCGAGTTCGACCAGCGTGATGGCCACCGCTGGCTGCATGCCGACAACAACAGTGCTGGCATCAAGGACGCGCGCCATGGACGCAGTATTGCTGATCATGCGGCCGATAAAAGAATCCACCACATCCAGCGCAGAGATATCGATCAGGACGCCACGAGCACGGTCGCTGACGATGCGCGAGGTCAGGTCATCCTGCAGCGTCATTGCCAGCCGGTCATGCATGTCGACCTGGATGGTCACCAGAAGCAGGCGCCCCATGCGCAAAATAGGAATGCGCTCCATGTCTTACTCTGCGCCAGCTTGCACTGCAATACGCGCGCCGGTCTTTTTGAGTGCGATCATGAACGCATCGGCCAGCGTCGCCTTGGTGATGACATCTTCAAGATTCACTCCCAAGTGCACGATTGTCTGTGCGATCTGCGGCCGAATGCCGCTGATAATGCAGTCGGCACCCATCAAGCGAGCTGCAGCAATAGTCTTGAGCAAGTGCTGCGCCACCAGGGTATCGACGGTCGGCACGCCGGTGATGTCGATGATGGCGATCATGGCGCCGGTCTCAACGATCTTTTGCAACAAATTTTCCATCACGACTTGGGTGCGCGCGCTATCGAGCGTACCGATCAGCGGCAGCGCCAACACGTTCTGCCACAACTGAACCACCGGAGTGGACAGCTCCATGAGCTCTTGTTGCTGCCGAAGGATGACCTGTTCACGCGCCTTTTGGTGCACCTCGATAGTAAAAAGTCCCAGCTTGTCAAACAACGAGCTGGTGTTGGCGATTTCTAAGGCGAGAGTTGCCGGTTCACTGTTCAACGCAGACCGCAAATGCTCATATAACGGTTCCTTCAAGGCGAAAACGAAGGATGCTGTATCCAGTGGCGAAAATCCCTGTACCGCACGTGTCCTCGATACTTCGCTCAGGAGATGACGCAGGTCCGCCCAATCATCGCCGTCGGTATCGTCGCTGGCAGTAGTCTGAAGTGTCTTGGTCAGGATCTGCAGGAATTGCTCGGCCTGGCGGCGGATTTCGAATTCACCGCCTTTTTCTTTGCGTCCCAACTTTGACGTTAGAGTCTGCAACCAGTTTTCGAGTAGGGATTGTTGATGCTGAACCAGGATCTGGGCCAGTTGTTCGCTACGTGTGGATGTCATCTTCTTTTTATCCTTAGCAGAGAGCGATGCCGGAGGTCTTTTGGCGCCTACGACATCGTTTGAGAGGGGGCCGTACGGTGCCGTGGCTAAACCGGCCGCGTGGCCGTCTCATTCTAGAAGGGGACACATTTCTTGCATGTAAGACATTGCCGACACGTCTTGTAGGAAAACAGTCCCATCTAGTTCTAGTTCCATTGGGCAATAAATTCTTGCTCTTTATTTAGGCCAGCACCTACGCAATCTCGATTGTCCCCTTTCGGCCAGAAGCGGACGTTCAAAAATAATGGGCTATCCATTCATCCGCCGCAGTTGGTTGATTACGGCGCTGTGGTCGAGATCGCCATCGCCAGATTCGATCATGTTCGAGAATAAGTTGTCGGCAGTGTTCAACATCGGAAGGGACAGTCCGGCTTTTTGGGCAAAAGCGACGGCCGTTCGAGTGTCCTTCAATTGATACTTGGCGGGGCCACCTGGGGCAAACTCCGCGTTGATCATTCTTAAAGCGTGCTGGCGCAACGCTGTCGAATCGGCGAATCCACCCAGTAGCGCCTCTCGAACTTTTCCAGGATTTGCGCCTCCGCGCTCAGCCAAAAGCATGGCTTCGGCCACACTGGCAATGTTAGCTGCGACCATCATTTGGTTCACCAGTTTCGCGAGCTGGCCACACCCTGCGGGACCGACATGTGTGGGGCGCCCCATCGTCTGCAGGACAGCTAGTGCAATCTCCCACGCGGTCGCCTCTCCGCCGGCCATGATCGCCAGTGTCGCCTCCTTTGCACCCTTTTCACCACCGGATACGGGAGCGTCTACATAGTGAACGCCATGCGCCTTTGCTACAACTGCTTGCTGTTGTGCTGTCTCGACGGGAATTGAACTCATCACAATCAACAAAGCGCCCGGCTTCATTGCGGCAATTACGCCTCCTTCGCCCAGCAAGATCTCGTCGCAGGTCGGCCCGGAACTGAGCATGCAAATCACAACATCTGCGCCACTTGCGACGTCTCGGGCATTGCCGACGATGTTGGCCCCCCACTTCCTAAGCGAGGATGCTTTGGCTGCCGTACGATTCCAGGCCTTAATCGAGAATCCCGCGCGAGCCAAATGCTGGGCCATTGGCAGGCCCATGATGCCAGTGCCGATGAATCCGATAGTCTTCATCCGGTCGCTCCTTGAAGATGGCGATGAAACTCGCCGAAGCGTACCGGCAGTTCGCGTACCACTAACGCTGGGAAGCCACCTTGGAAGCGTTTTAAGTGAGGTGTTTCCAGATGGAGGTCGAAGGCGCGACGATCATCGTATAACTCATAGAACAGAACGTGATTACTGCCGGGTAATTGCACCACGTCGAATCGCTGGCAACCGGGCTCACTGTTGACCGAGTGGTGGGCGTCATCGTGCGCTAGTGCGAGAAAAGCCGGCATACAAGCCGGCTTTACCTCGAACTCGGCGATGACGACAAATGCGTCAGCCTTTGTCATGCGCGCCCCTTAGCGAATATTTCCGCGAGCCTGCTGTTCCATGTCGCGGCGCAAGGCCACCACGTCCAGGTCGTTGAGCAACTCCACATCTTCGAAGCGCACGATGGTGTCTTTTGCCACTGCGCGCTTCAACTTGACATTGTGGGCGAGGCCGATCGGGAGGGCGCCGATGGCCAGGCTCTTGGTGGCGGGAATAGCATTGGCCCAGACCGCGTAGCCACCCTCGCCGTCGAGGAATTCGCCCGGCTTCAGGTCACGTTTGGCAGTTGCCACCGCATCACCGCGGAATTCCTTGGAACAGCCGGTCGATTCGCCACGAAGCACGGCCGACAGCACGCTGATGCTGGTTTCCAGGCCGATCATATGGAATGGACGCCACATCGAACCGTACCAGCCCGACTTGTCGACCAGGAGTCCATATTGCTTGAAGCAGGCGCGCGCATATTCCGTGGGGGCCTTGAAGGTGACAAAGACGCCGTAGCGGATGTTGTTGAACACCTCTCGGCCATCCGGCTCTTGGCTGGCAGCGATGTCCACGAGGCCCGAACGCGCCAGCCGGCCACCGTCTGCAGCTGGTTTGAACACGCCGGCCAGGTCATGAAGGCCTGTCGGCGGGAAAGCCAGGCCGTCGTCGGGGCAATCGAGGCCGGTACCGTTGGCGACCGCAGCCATTTCGATCGCGGCCTTGGTGCCATCGGTGAAGGAGTTGTACATCTTCGGGTTGAAGTCGCCCTTGGCAACTTCTTCATCGGTCCAGCCGAAGTAGCCCCAGACGGTGTCGGGCGTGGAATAGCGGTAGCGTGGCTCGAAATTCATGCCTTTGCCGGCCGAGACCAGCTCGAAGCCGCACGAGCGTACCCAGTCCACCAGTTCGCAGATGATGGCCGGCTGATCGCCGTAGGCCATGCTGTACACCAGGCCTTTGGCTTTAGCTTTGGATGCCAACAACGGGCCGCACATGCAGTCCGCCTCGACGTTGACCATCACCACGTGTTTGCCGCCCTCGATTGCGTCAAGCGCATGACGCACGCCGGCGATGGGATGGCCGGTGGCTTCGATAATGCACTCGATCTCTTCGCAGTCGGCCAGCGCGGCGGCATTTTCCAGCACACAGGTGGTGCCGTTCTTGACGGCATCACCCAAGGTTTTGGCTGCGTAGCGTTCTTTCGGCCAGCCCACACGATCCAGCGAGGCATGTGCCTTCTCGATGTTGAGGTCTGCCACCCCCACGATATGCATGCCTTCGATGTGCTGTGCCTGTGCCAACACCATGGAGCCGAACTTACCGGCGCCGATCAGGCCGACCCGCACCGGGCGGCCGGCGGCCGCGCGCTCGCGCAGCAAGCTGTACAAATTCATGTCTCTTCCTTCTCGTAATAGACGGCCACCGCCTGATGCGGGCGCCGATGCGACTGACTCGTCAAATGCGGCAGGGAGGGGTTCCTTGCCGAGTCTCCTTTTTCGGGGCACCTGCGATATAAATCGACGACGCAGCCAACCCGTGCGAAAAAGTTTAATCAGCGCATATTGTTAAAACAATTAACATTTACGAGAGGAATGATTAGATTTTCTACGTTATTTAAAATCCTTCATGCCAGGAGGGATGAATTGTTCCGCTTGCCAGTGTTTCACCTCCTCGCGCAACCAGTCGAGGAATAGGCTCACTTTCCGTTTGCGCAAGCTGTCCACCGGGCAAACTACCCATTGCGTGGTCTGAACCACGCGGGGTGGGTTCTTTATCGGGCACACAAGAGTACCGTCACGTAGTTCGCGCCACATCATCAGGGAGCTTTCCAGTGCCAAGCCAATTCCATCGGCCGCGGCATCGATGGCCATGTGGCTGCGGTCGAACAAGACACGACTCATCTGAGTTGACGGCGTGATCTTGTTGAGCGAAAACCAGGTCGGCCATTGCACCTGTGATTTCACCGACTGAATCAACCGGTGATGCACCAGTTCATCTACCGAGAGGCTACCAGCCGGGGCATAGTCTGGCCGGCAGACCGGAAAGAACAATTCTTCAGCCAGCGCTTCCGTGTAGAGCCCGGGCCATTGCCCGCGCCCATGGCGAATCTCCACATCAACGGTCTCGCGCGTGAAGTCGGTGACTTCGTTAGTACCGTTTAGACGCACCTCGAGATCGGGATTGGCGTCGAGAAACCCCTTCAAGCGCGGGAGTAGCCATTTGCTCGACAGCGTCGGCGTCGCCCGCACGGTCAACAGTGTGATCGGGCGCAGGCCGCGGATGCTCTGGGTAGCTTCAGAGATGCGGTCGATTTCCTCTGCAATCATGGAAAAATAGCGCTCTCCCGCTTCGGTCAGCGCCACACCACGACCGACTTTCACCATAAGCGATGTCCCCAGATGAGTCTCCAATGACTGGATCTGCTGACTTACCGCGGATGGCGTGACATTAAGCTCCTCAGCTGCCGCTGAGATGCTGCCGGAGCGGGCTGCTGCATGGAAGACACTTATTGCGCGCAAGGGTAGGTACATACGCTCACCGTTTAATTTTTCTACAAGTTAGTGAAAAATAAATTAATTGTACTTCACCAATAAACCTTTTAAATTCAATCACGAACTCATTTCGGCGCCATGTTGTACGGTACCCAGCGAGAGTCGCGCGCAGCCAGAGAGTTGCGCTTTCAGGACGCGATAGCATGCCCGGAAATCCGGCGGCGACGCTCCTCCGACACAAGAAAACAGGAGACAAAGCATGAGCAAAACCACCCCACGCAGCGTGTCGCGCCGTTCCGTCCTGGCAGCCGCTGCAGCCCTACCTCTGGTGACCATCTGGAGTAAGCCGGCGCGCGCCGCGGAGTTCAACTACAAGCTGGCCACCGGTCAATCGCTGGACCAGCCCATCAACGCTCGCCTGAAGCAGGCCACCGACCGCATCCGCGAAGCCAGTTCTGGTCGCCTCGACATACGATTCTTCCCGGCCAGCCAGCTGGGCTCTGATACTGACCTGCTGACGCAGGTGCGTACTGGCGGCGTGGAGTTTCTGAATTTGGCCGGCTCAGTGATTTCTACCGTGGTGCCGCTGGCGGCGATTACCAATGTGGGCTTCACCTATTCCGATTACCAGCAAGTATGGTCCAGCGTGGACGGCGAGCTGGGCAAGATCATCCGTGCGCAGATCGAAAAGACCGGCATGATCTCGGTCTCGAAGGCGGCCGACAACAGCTTCCGCCAGATCTCATCGACGTCCAAGCCGATCAAGACACCGGTTGATTTGGCTGGCTATCGCATCCGCGTACCGGTGTCTCCGATGTTCACCTCGCTGTTTAAGGCGCTGGGCGCCAACCCAACCTCCATCAACTTCAACGAGCTCTACACCGCCCTGCAGACCAAGTTGGTTGACGGCCAGGAAAACGGCCTTGTCGCCATCGATGCCGGCAAGCTTTACGAGGTACAGAAGTACATCAGCCAGACCAATCACATCTGGGATCCGTTCTGGTTGCTGGGTAACCGGCGTGCCTTCACTGCTTTGCCGGACGATCTGAAGGACATCGTGCGGCGTGAATTTGACCGCGCCAGCATGGAGCAACGCGGCGACGTCGAACAGCTCAACGCTTCCTTGAAGGAGCAGCTGACCAAGAAGGGCATCACCTTCGACACTGCCAACCGTGATGCTTTCCGTAAGGCACTGACTGATGCCGGCTTCTACAAAGAATGGAAAGATAAGTTTGGCGCGGCGCCGTGGGCGGCACTGGAATCGGTCGTAGGGAAAATGGCATGAGCGCCGCGCACAGCATCCAACAGAGTACGGCGATGGGAGCGAGTAACGCTCCGCGTAACCTGATCGACACCTGCCAGCATTGGCTGCAAAGGGGCGTGGAGTCTCTGGCGGCGGCTGTGCTGGTAGCCGAAGTAGTGATTTTGATGGCAGGTATCGTCGCGCGCTCAGTGCTGCACAGTTCGTTGGTGTGGAGCGACGAGCTGGCGTCCATCTTGTTCTTGTGGCTGGCGATGTTAGGGGCTGCATTGGCAGTGCAAAAGAACTGCCATATGCGGCTGACCTTCTTTGTCTCCAAGTTGTCGCCCCGCGCGCAAGTCTGGACCGAAACCTTGGCCATTGGCGTCACCCTGGTAATGCTGGCGCTCCTCTTGCATCCCAGCATGGAGTATGTGGAGGATCAGGGTTTCGTTGAAACGCCGGCACTTGGCTGGAGTGGGATGGTACGTGCACTGGCTTTACCGGTCGGCTTTGCAATAGCACTTGCAAGCTGCGCATTGCGTCTGCTCCAGCATAGTAAGCGTGACCTGATAAGCGTGGCAGCTGTACTCGCGGTCATCGGTGGCGCCTGTTATCTCGCAGCGCCAACACTGGCATCGATGGGGCAACATTCGCTGCCAGTATTTTTCTTGGGTATGCTGGGTCTGGGCGTGATGGCCGGTGCGCCGATCGCCTTTTCGTTTGCAATCGCCACCAGCGCTTACCTGCTATGCACGACCTCTACGCCGTTGGTGATTGTCGTCGGCCGCATGGACGAAGGCATGAGTAGCTTGATCTTGCTGGCGGTGCCGATGTTCGTTCTCCTGGGGCAGTTGGTGCATGCAACCGGATTGGCGAGGGTGATGGTGGAGTTTCTCGCTTCGCTAGTGGGGCATGTGCGCGGCGGCATGTCGTACGTGCTGCTGGGAGCAATGCTATTGGTGTCCGGTATCTCCGGATCCAAGACTGCCGACATGGCCGCAGTGGCGCCGGTGCTATTTCCGGAGATGCGCAAACGTGGCGTGCAGGACAGCGAGTTGATCTCACTTCTGGCTGCTTCGGGAGCGATGAGCGAGACCATTCCACCGTCGCTGGTGCTGATTGCGATCGCATCTGTCACCGGCATTTCAATCGCTGCATTGTTCACCGCAGGCATTCTGCCGGCCATCGTGCTGGCACTGGTACTGGCCGTAGTGGCTTGGTGGCGAGCAGGTAGCGATCATGTGGAAACTCCCCGAGCTCCTGTTAAGCGAGTATTGCAGACGCTGGCAATCGCTTTTCCTGCCTTGCTCCTACCGTTTGTAATTCGCACTGCGGTCGTCGAGGGTGTAGCAACTGCAACCGAAGTTTCAACGATTGGTATTGCCTATTCACTTATCGTCGGGTTGATCATTTATCGTGGAAGCCTGAAGTGGAGCATGGCTATGCCAATTTTGATCCAAACTGCTGCACTCTCGGGAGCGATTCTTTTCATCGTAGGAGCCGCTAGCGCAATGGGTTGGGCCCTGACGCAATCCGGTTTTTCTCATGACTTGGCCAGCATCATGACGCATGTGCCTGGCGGTGCGACCGGATTCCTTCTGGTCTCGATTGCAGCATTCATTGTGTTGGGTAGCGTGCTGGAGGGGATTCCGGCAATTGTGCTCTTCGCACCGTTGCTGTTCCCGGTGGCACATCAGCTCGGCATCCACGAAATTCACTATGCAATGGTTGTGATCCTGGCCATGGGATTAGGTGTGTTTGCACCACCATTTGGCCTGTGCTACTACGCCGCTTGCATCATCGGGCAGGTGCCGCCGGAAGTTGCCCTACGCCGGATCTGGCTATATCTAGGGGTGTTGCTGTTGGGATTGATCGCAATCACCTTCATCCCGTGGATCTCTACCTGTTTCCTGTGACATAGGCGAAGAGGTTTCCATGCCTGTCGCGATCGCACCAACGGGCCTGACGGGCATGCAATGGGCGAACGGTGAAATGCTGGGGGCAATTGCGGCAGAGAAGTTCGGCATCCCGTCAAGATGCCGAGCGCTAATTTTTCCGCTGCGACATCTCCTCAGCAATCCGACTTCGTTATTTCGTCAACGAAGCCAGATGCCTGTCCAGCGCCTCACGAGTGCGACGCCCATTATCAGCATCCACTTTCTCACCGAGAACTTGCGCGAACTGACCAAGCTGGCCAGCTGTCAGGCCAACGTTCATGCTGATGCGAATGTGCGACTGCAGCTGTGATTCGGCACCAGGGAGCGCCGATAACATACCTACCGTGGCAAGTTCACGACTCTTCCAGTCGAGGTTGTCGCGTTCGAAGATGTCGCCGAACAAGTGCGTCTTCAGGTATTCATCGATAGCGGGAGCAAAATCGAATAGCGGGCCCTTTACTGGCGCTCCAGCCAATTTGGTCTGGTTTGCCGTGCCCGCCGCCAACAATGCATCGCCCTTGGGATTGGGGCGGCTTGGGGAGGAACCAGCAGCATCCTGGACACCGTGTTGCTTGCGGGCCTCCAGCACTTTCATCAACTCACCCAGCGCATTCAGGCTGCGCGGGAAACCTGCATAAGCGTAGAGTTGAACCAGGATTTCCTTGGCATCGCTGACGGTAATTCCAGCATCCAGCCCCTGGTTCAATGCGGCATTGAGCTTGGCCATGTCGCCGGCGGCGGCAAAGGCGGCGATTGGGCCAATTGCCTGCTGGCGAGCGGTGAGCACTTCCGAAGCGCCCGATGTAGCTTGTGTATTGCTCATCTCTTTGGAATCCTTCACGTTGGTCGCCGCCTGGGTTGCCGAACTTGCCAATGCAATGGCAATGGCGATTGCGATGACGCCAGGAATACGGCCTTTAGCGTGTGTTGTATTGTTCATCGGATACCTTCTCCATCCAGGTTACGTTCTTGCCGTCGACCATCGCAGTGACAGCCAGATGCGTCATGGCAGTCGTTCCTGTCGCCCCGTGCCAGTGCTTGACGCCTGGCGGGCACCAGATCACATCACCAGGATGAATCTCCTGGACCGGCTTTCCCCATTCCTGTGTCAGTCCGACGCCTGACATCACGACCAGTTGCTGCCCGGCGGGATGCGTGTGCCAGGCAGAGCGTGCACCTGGCTCAAATGTCACCAGGCCGCCGGAGGCAGTGATATTTTTATCGGCGGGCCATACCGGATCAACCCGCACACGGCCAGTGAAGTAGTCCGTTGGTCCCGGCATTGACGCTTGAGCACCTGCGCGGGTAATTTTCTGCGCCACCGTGTCGACAGGGGCGTCGGCCGCCAAGGCCATTGAGCCCTGCAGAAATGCAGTGCACAGCAAGATCTTCAAACCTGAATGCATTGAAATCCCTTCCAGCTTTTTAGCAAGAATTGCGGGCGATTTATCCGCCCGCGTTTTTCACGCCGCTGAGATATTGCTCATCAGTGACATGCTCAAGCCAGATGACATTCTTTCCATCTAGCGCTTCCTGTACTGCGATATGCGTCATGGAGGTGGTGGAGGTAGCGCCGTGCCAGTGCTTGTGGCCCGGTGGGCACCAGATGACGTCACCCGCCCGGATCTCGACGACTTCCCCATGTTCACATTGGGTCCAGCCGCAACCGGCAGTGACGATCAGGGTCTGGCCAAGAGGATGGGTGTGCCAGGCAGAACGTGCACCAGATTCAAAGGTGACGCTCGCGCACGAGACACGCGCTGGGGCCGGAGGGTTGTTGAGCGGATCGATGCGAACGGTGCCCGTAAACCATTCTGCAGGCCCCTTGAGGGATGGCTGTGATCCTGCGCGCTTGAGTTCCATGTTGTGTTCCTTTCAGTGTTTGTCATGACTCCACCTTCAGGCTCTCTCGAGACTGGTTCCCGCTTGAATGCAGGAAACGCCAGAGACAAATATCTTCTCTGGCTTGGAAATCACTTCGGATGTGCCGCCGTGGACGACACTATTGGCGTGAATGAAGTCATTCAGCAGATGTTGCCAACGGCAGCCCTGCTACGAAAACCATTTGGCATGATTCTCATGGACTTCAATTTTTTAGGTATGGGAACAACTATAGCGAATCAGATTCACCGCGAATAGACGAGCTAATCAGCATAGTGCTATAAGATCTTCTCATTAATCCGCCACCGTCTTTTCCTGCCCACTGTGTCGGGAATGACGCCCGACAGAATTTCCGGCAAACAAACCGAAAACCGTGCTGGAAAGTGGTAGAGATATGTCGGCGGGCAATTTACTTGGTGTGCCGCAACGCATTAATGACCATCGAGATGGCACGAGATGAGCGACGCGTGCTTGCGTAAAAGATGTGAAGCCCCGGAAAAGTCTGGCCCCAATCCTCCATGACCGACTGCAGCTGGCCGTTCGTGAGATAAGGACGCGCCAGCTCTTCGGGAACATAAGCCAGCCCGAAGCCCTCCACGGCCGCATCAATGACAGGATAGATGCTATTAAACGTCCATGGCCCGTCAACGCGCACCTGAAGATTCTGCCGGCCTTTTCTCAGTTCCCAGGCATAGTTTCCTCCCCGCACTGAAAACCGTGTATTGATACACGCATGGCCGGTCAAGTCCGCTGGGACGATAGGTGCGCTGTGACGCGCCAGGTAGGCAGGAGCACCGACAATGGTCATACGAACCTTCGGTGAGATCTGAACTGCGGTCATGTCCTTGGCAATCTGGTCGCCGAAACGCACTCCCGCATCAAAATTCTCTGAAACGATATCAATCAGGCCTGATTCAATCGTAATCTCTATCTTGATATCAGGAAAGCTCCGCTGAAGTTGGGACAATTTCGGCCAAAGCACAGTTTTTGCGGCAAAGTCGGAGGCAGTAATGCGGACTTTTCCCGACGGCTTATCCCGCAACTCTGCAAACGATGCGAGCTCAGCAGCGATATTGTCGAAACGCGGTGCTACACGCTGGATCAAGCGCTCTCCAGCCTCGGTGGGTGAAACACTTCGCGTCGTTCGTGTCAGAAGACGCAGCCCCAGCCGCGCCTCCAAAGCGCGAATAGTGTGACTGAGTGCAGACTGAGACACCCCCAGATGTACAGCCGCTCGGGTAAAGCTGCGCTCGCGCGCAACGGCCAGGAATGCCACGATGTCCCGAAAATTCTCACCTGACATGGTTGATTGCTCCTCAAAAATGAACAAGAGCTGCCATCATCGATGGCGCAAGGCATCTACCAGCAGCGTCATTGCAAGTGATTGCTGGCGGCGATTTGGATAATAGAGATGGAAACCCGGCCAAACAGGGCACCAGTCCTCCAGGACTGAAATCAATTGCCCCTTCGCGACACTTGCCTGAACCATATCTTCGGGCAAGTAAGCCAACCCGAAGCCAGCCTTCACGGCTTCAAAAATATCGTAGGCATTGTTGAACACCACCGAGCCGTCGACACGTGCGCTATAGGCACGCTTGCCTTTGACGAACTCCCATTCGTACAGGCCACCATAGGTGGAAGTGCGCAGATTGATGCAACGATGGCTGGTCAGATCGTGTGGGGTTGTGGGGCGAGTGCGACCACTGAAATAGCTCTTTGAACCAACCACGGTATTACGGACATCCGGACCGATCTTCACGGAGATCATGTCCTGTGCCAACTCCTGTCCAAACCTGACACCAGCATCATAGCCACGTGCAGCGATGTCGACACTTTCGTATTCATTGATCAGCTCGACCTTGATATCCGGATATTGCGGGAGGAACTTCGCCAACTTCGGCCACAACACGCTCCTGATCGCATAGTCGATCGCCGTAATACGTATCGTCCCTTTTGGCGTATCACGAAAATCCGACAATGCTTCGATTTCAGATTCGATTTCATCGAACTCCGATGAAAGTCTATCCAGGAGTTGCTGTCCAGCTTCGGTTGGCACTACGCCTCGGGTGTTGCGCACAAGCAGTTGGATACCAAAGCGATTCTCCAACTCTCGCACGGTGTGGCTCAGCGCAGGTTGCGATATTTGCAATTTCGCAGCGGCGCGGGTGAAGCTTCGCGCGCGCGCTACGGCAATGAAGGCAAAGAGTTCACTGAAGTTTTCACGTAGCATGGATGGATTCCATTTAAAGAACACTTTTATTCTACAAGTACTACGCTATTCAATCTCGATTAATGAATAGAATTTATATTGGCATCAAAATTAAGACGGCTAGTACCTATCCCTCGCGCGACCTACACTTGGTTATCCGTGCGATGAGGACGATCTGCATGTAGTTGCTTTTTCCATGCCTCTTCGCAGCTTTCCATACAGCGAGGAGATTTTTTGATGAACGAGCAATTGACTTCCGGCCGACGAAATGTGCTTAGAGCCGGTGCCACCTTCGGTGCGCTGGCCTACGCTACCGCTGCATCGGCAGCACAACAGCAGAACCCCAACGCCCCTGCAAGTAAAGCAGATCACCACGTGATCACCCAAAGCCGAATTTTGGGCAGCGGCACATCGGGAATGGAGGTCTCAGCCTTGGGCTTCGGCGTGATGGGAATGAACTACAACCGCGGCCCCCACCCCGACAGGAAGGCCATGATCGCGCTTCTTCGACAGGCGGCCGAACGGGGCGTTACCTTGTTTGATACCGCCCAGGTCTACGGTCCGCTGATCAATGAAGAGCTGGCCGGCGAAGCACTTGAACCATTCCGTCACAAAGTCAGCATCACGAGCAAGTTTGGCCACCGCATTGTCGGTACCAAGTATATGGACGGCGAACTGGACAGTCGTCCAGCGACCATCCGCCGAACCGCTGAAGAATCGCTCAAACGCCTGCGCGTGGATGCCATCGACATGTTCTACCAGCATCGCGCAGATCCGGCGGTGCCCATTGAGGACGTGGCGGGCGCAGTCAAGGACCTTATCCAGCAGGGTAAGGTCAGGCACTTCGGTCTGTGCGAGGTAGGGGCGCAAACCATCCGCAGGGCACATGCCGTGCAAGCAGTGACTGCAGTCCAGAGTGAATACCACCTGATGTGGCGCGCGCAGGAGAAGGAAATCTTCCCTGTCCTGGCCGAACTCGGCATTGGCTTCGTCCCTTACAGCCCGATCAACCGTGGATTCCTTGGTGGCTCAATCAACGAGTACACCCGATTCGATTCAGGAAATGACAATCGCGCCACGCTACCCCGCTTCACCGCAGATGCGATCAGGGCAAACCTGGCCATTGTTGAAGTGCTGAACGCCTTCGGCCGCACCAGAGGATGTACATCTGCGCAGGTTGCGCTGGCCTGGTTGATGGCAAAGGCGCCCTGGATCGTGCCGATTCCCGGCACCACCAAACTGGCGCACCTGGAAGAGAACCTGCGCTCAGCCGACTTCAAATTGAGCCAGCAGGAAGTCAGCGAACTGGAGAACGCAGTATCGGCGATTCAAATCGTCGGCGATCGCTATCCCGCTGCGCAACAGAAACAGGTACAGGGATAACTATTCCTTTGCATCCAGAAGAAACAGCCAGGAAGGGAAAGCAAATGGCGTGGGAAAAAGATGTACTTGAAAAAATCGTCGAAGCCGATGACCTCAAGGTTTCACCGCTCCGTGACGATGGCATGACGCACGGAACGCCGACGTGGATATGGTGTGTGGCCGTCGATGGCAATCTTTATGTGCGTGCCTACAGCGGGCGGGAATCTCGCTGGTACAAGGCAGCACTACAGCAGAAGTCGGGGCAGATCATTGCTGCCGGCATGAAGAGCAAGGTTTGCTTCCATGCCGTCTCCGGGGACGTCAACGATCTCATCGACGAAGCCTACCGGGCCAAGTACCACGCCAGTCAATATCTTCGCCCAATGATTAGCGAACGGGCACGCGCGGCGACCGTAAAGATTACCCCACGGGATACTGGGAATTGATCACCGCGCAGTGTGTCTCCAACTGGCCGTCATGCGACGACATTCGCGAAACAAGGAACTCAACCAATGTTCAATCTGAGAAATTCACTGATTTCGACAGCGTTCTTCTGCGCCCTGTCCCTGTCAGCTGGCGCAGCTGAGCCACTCTCTGTTGCCCAAGGCGCCAACGTCGTCGGTTCCCAGAAAGTTACCTTCATCAACGGTACCATCAAGATGGCGGGCAATCTCTACCTGCCGCCAGCTTACGACAGTAGCCAAAAATATCCGGCGATTGTAGTGGCTCACCCTTGGGGTGGGGTCAAGGAACAGACTGCCGGTCTGTATGCACAGCAACTGGCGCGCAAGGGATTCGTGACCCTGGCATTTGATGCATCCCACTATGGTGAAAGCGGCGGCGAGCCGCGCGACCTCGAAGCGCCCATCGACCGCGTTCAAGACATCCGAAGTGCCGTGGGCTTCCTGAAGACCCTGCCCCAGGTCGATGCGAATCGCATCGGCTCGATGGGTGTATGCGCCGGTGGTAGCTATGCGCTCCACGAATCGCAAACTGACCCGAGAGTCAAGGCAGTCGCCAGCGTTGGTGCCTACGATATCGGGGATGCAACACGCACCGGAATCACGGGCATTCCAGTGACTGCAAAAGATCGCCAGAAACTGCTCCAGTCGACCTACGGGCAACTCGACAAGGAAGCCGCAGGGGCGCCCGCTCTCGTTCAGAGTCTGTTACCGCCGCTGAGCACCATCAATTCCGATTCGCCGAGCTTCCTCCGTGAAGCCACGCAGTATTACCTAACGCCACGGGGCGCTCATCCGAACGCCAAGAACCGCTTTGTCGTCACCAGCCCCGCCCTGCATGTCGACTATTACCCGTTAGAGCACATGGACCTGGTCTCTCCCCGGCCGGTTCTTCTCATCTCTGGCGACCGAGCGGAAACCATCAAGTTCAGCCAGGCGGCCTATGCGACCGCCAAGCAGCCCAAGGAGCTTTATGTCATTCCGGGCGCCTCGCATTTCGATCTATACGACAAGCCGCAATACGTCACGCCTGCCGTTGAAAAATTGGCCGAATTCTTCGGCAAGAGTCTCTGACCCTCTCCAATACAGGAACCAGCATCATGAAAATCTCGTTTGAAAATCAAGTAGCACTCGTCACCGGCGCCGCATCGGGCATCGGCCTTGCAACAGCGCAAGCTTTCGCCAAGGCCGGCGCTGCCGTCGCCATCGCCGATATCAACGGTGCCGCAGCGCGTGCCGCCGCAGCAGAATTGGAAAAAGCGGGCTACAAGGCCATCGGCATTGAGTGCAATGTGGCTGACAGCGAACAGGTCGAGGCGATGGTAGAGATGACCGTTTCCACCTTCGGCCGCCTGGACGCCGCCTTCAACAATGCCGGCGTGCAGAATATCCTCGCCGAGACCGCCGACGCAACCGAAGAAGACTTCGACCGTGTCACTTCCATCAACCTGCGTGGTGTATGGGCCAGCATGAAGTTCGAGCTGCGACACATGCGCAAGCAAGGCAGTGGCACCATCGTCAATTGCTCTTCACTGGGTGGCCTGGTAGGTGGAGCAGAACGCGGCACCTACCACTCTGCCAAGCACGGTGTCATCGGCCTGACCAAGAGTGCGGCACTGGAATACGCAGCACGCAATATCCGCGTCAATGCCGTCTGCCCCGGCTTGATCTGGACGCCCATGGCAGACCAGATGGTGGCCTCGGGCCAGGGCGACGCGCTGGCCGGCATGACCAAGATGATTCCGATGGGACGTCATGGGCGCGCAGAAGAGATTGCCAATTCTGTTCTCTGGCTGTGCAACGATGCGTCGAGCTACATCACCGGCCAATCCATTTCGGTTGATGGCGGCTTTATCATGCGTTGATGCGAAGCTGAATTACTTTCTTGACGGAGTGTCGAGCCATTATTGAGAAATAGTGGCTCTTTTTCGCTGTGTCACGGAATTTTCACCCCCTGCATTGCGCCGGAACATCCATATAATTGCGGCGGTGGCCAACGCGTTTAGCACAAACAGCACCCTCAGCCAGACCGGCCCCATGCGAACGCCTTTCTCTGTTCGTCTCCGTTGTGTACTAGCATTGGACAGAGATCAAATTTACATAAAGTCTAAGGCCGCGCCACGCTAGGCGCTGCCCCTATTGAGAGGCCGAGAATGGGAGTACGACTATAGCTTCGACGGAGACGTGGAAACCTTGAAGTCCCTTGTCCAGATGTCATAAAAGCTTTGGAACTATCCTGGGATAGGCAACAAGGCTGGAACAACGCTGATGGTGAGCTAGTTGCCCTTGCTGCGCAGGCACTGCGATGGAAAGGCGACTTTATTCGTCGTGCTGAGCTCAACGCATATTTGATTGCCAACCAAAAACAGCTATTTTTCCGTGGGTTCACGAATAAGATTTTTACGAATCAGAACTAATTGGCTCCGCTAGTCGACGTCAACTCCTCTGTACTTTGCACGCTAGATGGCCCACCTGTGGTTCTGTTGTTGATTTGCTCGTAGAATTGCCCCTCTCCATTTGACCCTCCTTCCATTGCCTCCCGAAGGCTGCCACGCGGTCATAAGCCCCTTCATACCTCAGCTCCCCTAAGTCCATGAACATCTGTTTCAGGGTTCGTCTCTGCTTGCGCGATTTGACTGCCTCAGCGCTGAGCCAGGCTGAAAGTCGAGGCGCGAATTTATCTAGGGCACTGGATGATTGCCTCGAGGGGTAGGAAGGCTCGATCGCTCCGGATCGGATAGGCTCGCGAAACTTTCGAAGAGTAGTTCTTCTCATTAAAAAAAATGGCGAGGCTCCACAGCCTCGCCAAAACACTACCAGAGGACAACTTCTATGACTTAACTGGTCGCCACTCGCCTGTCTTGTTGTTACCGCCTCGGGCCGAACGCGGACAGCCGTAGAAAGCAGCGCTCAGACATCAATCCAGTGTGAAGACGTTGACAAGCTCAGATAGCTTGAGTGCTTGCCCTTGAAGGGAATGTGCTGCGGCGGCCACTTCTTCCACCAGAGCGGCATTCCTTTGGGTCACCTCGTCCATCTGCAAGATTGCGGCATTGATTTCACCAACACCGCGATCCTGCTCCGCGCTTGCCGCACTGATTTCAGCCATCACTGAACTGACTCTTTGAACGCCGGCAACGACCTCGTGGATCGTTGTTCCCGCTTGCGTCGCGAGCAAGCTGCCTTCCGAAACCTGCCGCGTAGCGTCCCCGATCAAGCCTGCAATCTCTTTTGCCGCGAGTGCAGACCGCTGCGCCAAGACTCGCACTTCGCTCGCTACTACCGCGAATCCCCGTCCCTGCTCGCCGGCACGGGCCGCCTCAACCGCCGCATTGAGTGCAAGGATATTGGTCTGAAATGCAATGCCGTCAATCACCGCAATGATATCGACGACTCTTTTGGATGAGGCGTCTATGCCAATCATGGTATCGACCATGCGGCTTACCATGTCGCCTCCCTGAGCGGCAACTCTGGAAGCCCCTGCGGCCAACGTGTTCGCCTGATGGGCGTTATCGGAATTCTGTTGCACGCCAGAGGTAAGCTCCTCCATCGCGGACGCCGTCTGCTCCAGAGCACCAGCCTGGGATTCTGTTCTTGCCGATAGATCTGCATTGCCATGTGCGATTTCACTGGACGCGATCTTAATGATTTCACTCGACGCTCTTATTTCCCGCAAAAGATTCGATATCTTTTGAACAAACTGATTGAAGGCATGAGCAATTTGCGCAAGCTCATCGATCCCGCTTGCGTCGATTCTCTGCGTCAAATTACCTTCGCCGCTGGCAATGTCATTCAGCGCATCGCGCACCAGCCCCAGACGCACCAAAGCCTTCGCGATCAATACGCCCAGCAAAGCCGAGGCCGCGCAGGCAATCAGTGCAGCGATCAACACAGAAGAAATCAACATCTCTTTCAATGGCTGCATCGCATCAGCACGATCAAGGGCAATCAGCAATTTCCAGTCAGTACCGGGTACGCTAACTGCCTGAAGCATCACGGCCTTCCCGTCCAGCTCCACATATTTGCTGCGTTGAGAACGTTCTAAGTCAGACAAAAATCCGGAACTCAATCCTGGATCAATGTCCGATACCGGCTTTAGTGCAAGTGCAGAATCAGGATGGGCAATGATCTTGCCGGCACTATCAACCAAGAATGCAAAACTATTCGGAGTAGCTTTGATGCCGACGACGATCTGAACGACTGTGTCAAGGAGCACGTCGGCCGAGGCGACGGCGATGACTTTGTTCTCTGAGCGCACTGCCTCAGCAAATGTCACCAACAATTTTCCGATGCTGGCACTCACGTAAGGGGAAGTGACAACTGGGGTTGACGCCTCCGATGCCTTTATAAACCAAGGCCTTTTTGTTGGGTCATAGTCCGGAGCCCTGGTCCGCGACTGAGAAAACGAAGCACGCTTGTCCTGATAGCCGATGTAAGCGTCATCGAATCCGCCGGCCTGTCGAGCTGCCCTGAGTGCCGGACCGGCATCTTCCTCTCCAGCGGACTGCACGATGGAAGACACCACCAACTTTTTGGATTGAATCCAGGCCGCGATGGTCGCCGCGTGGCTATCGGCCAACTGGCGCGTCTGCACCTCCAGACGTTCAAGCAACTGTGATCGCGTTGTGACGTAGTTCGCGCCAACGACGCTCAACATCCCGGTCAGCACGGTAGCTACGCATACCGCAATTAAGCGCGCACGCAGTGTAGACAGCAACATCACTTCCTCATCTATGGATTGATTTTGGCCGAATGGCGCCATGTGCAGTTGGGCATCGCCAGCCAATGCGGCGCCGCTACCGAACCGCATGTGAGGGACCGATCAGATATCAGTCTGATTTTCGATATTCAAGCAATCACCCAAAAGGTCCGCACCTCATATGTGCGGACCTTGAGATAGATAGGATCAGCGCATAGCCTTGGCAAACGCATCGAACCTGTCCATTGCCTTTTCAAGAAGCGCCATTTCGAGGGAAATGGAGATGCGGAAGAAGGGGCTCAGACCGAATACTTCGCCTGGCACTGCTGCCATCTCACTTTCATCAAGAAGGGCCTCGGCAATGGCGACGTCCGTGCTCAGCTTCTTTCCCGCCCCGCTGGTACGGCCGATCCAGTCACGACAGTTGATGTAGACGTAGAAGGTCCCGGCCGGCTTGAGGGCCGAAAGTCCCGGCACCTTGTTCAGGCGCTCCACTACGAAATTCCGGCGTGCCTCGAACACTTCGCGATTTGCGGACAGGAAGGACTGGTCACCGTCGAGAGCAGCGATAGCCGCAGCTTGAGCAATGCTGCTCGGGCTGCCGGTTAATTGGCTGAGCAGATCACCGATGGCCTTCATCACCTTCTTGGGACCGGCAGCGAATCCCAAACGCCAGCCCGTCATGACGTAGCCTTTGGAGAAGCCGTTGATCGTGATAATGCGGTCAGAGAATTCCGGGATGATTTGCGCGAACGTTGCCGTTTTCTCTCCATCGTAGGCAAGATGTTCATACAGTTCGTCAGTCACGATCCAGACATCGGGATATTTCTTCAGAACCTCTGCCAGCGCACGAATCTCATCTTCGGTATAAATGGCGCCCGATGGATTGCTAGGCGAATTGAAGATAATTGCACGCGTCTTCGCATTGAGAACGCTGGACAGTGATTGCGGCGTGATCTTGAACCCGGTCGATTCTTCACCCACCACGAACACCGGTTTTCCGCCGGCCAGTTCTACGTGATCCGGGTAAGTGACCCAGTACGGCGCCGGGATAACGACTTCATCTCCGGGATTGACGACGCTAAGCATCGCTGCATAGATGATCACCTTGGCGCCGCTGCCGACCACAATCTGGTCAGCGGTGTAGGCAGAGCCATTTTCGCGCGCGAGTTTGGCGATGATTGCTTTTTTCAGGGGCGCGAACCCGTCCGCCGCAGTGTATTTCGTGAAATCGCTGCGAATCGCCTCAATACCCGCATCCTTGATGTGTTGCGGCGTGTGGAAGTCCGGCTCACCCAGGCTCAGGGGAATGACATCGCGGCCCGCGCGCTTCATTTCAGCGGCAAGTGCGCTCATTGCCATGGTCGGCGACGGTTTGATTTCGGTGGCGCGTTTTGCAAGTATTGGCATGATTTGACCTGTTTCGTGTGCGATAGGGTTATTGCATTGATTTCAGCTGGCGCTTTCAGCCGGTGCGACCTTGTCGTTGACCAGGCCGGCGTCATCAAACAGTTTTCGGACGAGCCCGGACGCCTTGGCGTTTTCAAGGAATTCAGAAACATAAGACAGCGCCAGCGGCCGCTTCTTGGGCACGGCGATCGCAATCCCCGCGCTGTGAAGATGGCCATCCAGAATGCGCGAACCAGGAATCCCTGCCTGGTATAAAGCCAACACATCGCGCGACAAAGAAACCGCATCGACCCGACCGCCGCGCAGCATCTCCATGGCTTCACCGACTGTTTCGGACGAGACGATCGTTGCAGAAGGCAAAGCGCGTGCGGTGCCACGAATGGTGGTGGTGTTCGCGATACCTGCCACCTTGGCACTTGGCTTGTCGAGATCAGCAATAGCGTTGATGCCGGAATCCCCTCGCACCAGGCCTGTCGCCTGAAGGACGAAATAGCTCGGTCCGAAATCGACCCGTCGGCGACGTTCTTCGTCAACCGGCATGAAAGCGACATCAATGACCCCACTTTCAAGTGCGTCGGTCAGTTGTCCGGAATTGGGGGCGACGTAGAAATCGATTGAAACACCCAGTTGCGTTGCAAGCGCTTTCCCCAACTCTGCGGTTACGCCGCGGGGCTGGCCGTCACCGTCCTTGACGACGAAGAAATTCGACATCTCCGGCGCAAACACGACTCCGAATTTGATCACGCCACTGGGCGCAAGCTGACTCCTGGTCGCTTGCCCCTCAACAGAGGTAGATGGTGGTTGGGTAAATTGAGGATAGGTCATGGCAGTGTGCGATATGGGCGATAAATCAAGCGGGGCAAGGAGCCCTCATTTCTAAACATGTTCGAGCTTGGTCAGCTTTACCAATTGGTCGAAATATATTTGGCCTCGGTAAACTCCAGGAGTCCGTGGTGCGCTCCCTCTCGTCCCAGGCCGCTTTGCTTGACGCCGCCAAATGGGGCCGCCGGATCTGAAACGAGACCTCGATTCAAGGCAATCATCCCGCTCTCCACCATTTCTGATACGCGCAACCCGCGAGCAAGATCGCTCGTGTAGATGTAAGCGACCAGACCGTATTCGGTGGCGTTGGCGAGCTCAATAGCTTGTTCTTCGGTGTCGAACACGACGATAGGAGCCACAGGGCCGAAGATTTCTTCGCCCAGAAGATCGGCATCAGGCGACACGTCCGTCAGTACCGTAGGCTGGAAGAAATAACCTACGCGGCCAGGCGCATTTCCGCCTGTCAGTACCTTTGCCCCTTTTGCCACGGCGTCATCCACCAAAGAAGCTACTTTTTCGACAGCGGCTTTATTGACCAACGGACCGCACTGTGTGCCGGGCTTGATACCGTCATCAACCACCAAGGCCGCGATTCGCTCAGCAAGCCGACGGCTGAACTCTGCAGCGACTCCACGCTGGACGTAGAAACGATTTGCCGCCGTGCAGGCCTCGCCACCGTTACGCATCTTGGCGATCATTGCGCCCTCAATGGCCGCATCCATGTCAGCGTCATCGAACACGACAAACGGAGCATTGCCGCCCAGCTCCATCGAGCAGTTAATGACGGAATCCGCTGCCTTGCGCAGCAAGATTCGCCCGACTTCAGTGGAGCCGGTAAACGACAATTTGCGTACACGCGGATCTTCCAGGATAGCGTTGGAGACCTTGCCGGCAGTTGATGTAGTCAGCACATTCACGACTCCTGCCGGAACACCCGCCTCAGCCAGGAGTGCGGCGATCGCATAGGCAGTCAACGGGGTTTCGGTCGCCGGCTTCAGGATGCAGGTGCACCCGGCGGCAAGCGCCGGGCCGATCTTTCGCGTTGCCATGGCTGCCGGGAAATTCCAGGGCGTAATGAGCAGCGAGATTCCAACCGGCTGATACTGCACAAGCGTACGCGCCATACCCGAGGGGGCAATGCTGATCTCGCCATTGATGCGAACCGCCTCTTCCGCATACCAGCGGAAGAACTCTGCGGCGTAGGTGATTTCCCCCTTTGCATCGGTTAACGATTTTCCGTTTTCCAGCGAAATGAGCTTTGCCAGCTTTTCGGCATCGCGAATCATCAAGTCGTAGCAGCGGCGCAAGATATCGCTACGGACACGCGGAGCTGTCTTCGCCCATGCTTTGGCAGCTTGATCTGCCGCGTCTACTGCCTGAATTGCGTCTTCGACACTGGCGTCGGCCACGCTGGCCAAACGGCTCTCGGTCGCAGGATCGATGACGTCAATCCTCTTTCCGGTTGCCGATGCACGCCAGGCGCCGCCGATGAAAAGATCGGTAGGGATTGCTGCAATGTTGAGCTCAGTTGATGCCATGATTTCCTCTGAAATGCCGCTGGTATGAATTAATGAGTGCCGTAGAAGGCGTTCTGAACAATTTCACGCACACCCTCAACATCAAGCTTGCGGGGGTTGTTGTTGATAAGTCGCGCTGAGAGCATTGATTGCTCGGCAACCCAATCCAACTTATCCTCGGGCAGCTTCAAGCCCGCCAAGGTGCGCGGGATTCCGATGCGGGCGCACAGATCACGGGTGCGCTCGATCGTTTCCAGAACGATCTGCTCTGAAGTGCCATGCGTGACGCCGATTGCGTCCCCCATCGCCATCAGTTCATGAAGGCATGCCGGCGCGTTGTACGCCATGACGTAGGGAAGAAGCGTGGCGACACCCAGGCCGTGTGCTGTGTGCGTGAGCGCTCCCACCGGATACTGAATCGCATGTGCCGCCGCCGTTCCCGCCACGCCGAAGGCCATCCCTGCCGATACAGCCCCGTACATCAGCATGCTGCGTGCATTGGCGTCCGAGCCATCCTCGATTGCGCGCGGGAGATACTTGAAGATCGCCCGAATTGCCGCGAGCGCATGCTGGTCGCTGAACAGGTTCTTGCCGACGAACACACGTTGCTGGGACAGCTCTGGCGTGCGCGGGTGACTGATTGCGGTCAAGGCTTCGACAGCGTGTGTCAATGCATCTGCGCCTGACAACGCCGTCAAGCCTGGCGGGCAGGTCAAAGTGAGTTCCGCATCGCAAACGGCGGTATGCGGGATCAGATAGGGACTGGACACCCCAACTTTCAGGTCGCGTGCGTGATCGGCCAAAACCGCCACGGGAGTGACTTCGGAGCCTGTACCCGAGGTGGTGGGGACGGCGACCACGGGAATCACTGGACCGGGGACCTTGAACTCGCCGTAAAAACGATCCATCGGCCCACCATGGGTGAGCAGCAAGCTGACCAACTTGGCCATGTCCAAGCAGCTTCCCCCACCGATACCAGCAATCACGTCGGGATTGAAGCCCTCACAGAACTTGACGCACTCTTCGATACTTGAAAGCGGCAATTCCGCTTGCGTCCCATCAAATACCAGGCAATCCAGGCCCTTCGACTTCAGATCCGCGAGAATTTCATCCATCGCAGTGGATGCCGCGAAACGTTGATCGGTGCAGACAAGAACACGCGTCCCGATACGCCCAATAATCTGCCCAAGCGCGTGGCGCTGGCCGTTCCCGAAGACGATCGCATTGGGCGACCGCATTACTCCGAAGATTTCATCCATCTGTGTCACCCTGTTAATCAATGTAGAAGCGAAGAGCCGAGCTCATTTCCTGCGGGATCAGCCAGATCTCGTATCCGCTGCCAGACCTCCGGAGCAATGAGAACCCCGCCTTTGAGGCTCGCATCCCGCTGGAGCAACGCACGATCTCCTGGCACCACCACCGGCCGTTCTGCAACCGCCGGTACAGATGAGCGAAGCATATTCAGGTAGTCCGTAACCGATTGCGTCATTGCATCCGACTCCGGCTCGATGACGATGAATACGTCGCCCTTGTTGCACAGCTTCGTTGAGTCAAGAGTGCCTGTGACATCGCGCCCCAAAGCAGATGCAGTGAGTGCCCCGACCAATATTTCGAAGGCAAGCCCCAGCGCATAGCCTTTGGCGCCACCGAACGGAGCGATTGCCCCGTCCTTGGCGGCAGCGGCATCAATGGTCGGATCGCCCTTGGCATCAAGGGCCCAGCCAGGCTGAAGAGCCTGCCCTCTGTTGGCATAGTCATGTACCTGGCCCATCGATATGAGGCTAGTTGCCATGTCGAGAACGAAGGGATCAGGAGTAGCAGGAACGCCAACGGCCACTGGATTGGTACCGATCATGGCCTCACGGCCGCCCCAGGGATGCACCAGCGCCTCACTGGTTGTAAGTGCAATCAGCACCTGCCCTTCGCGGGCGACACGTTCCGCGTAGAGCGCCAGCATTCCCAGATGATTGTTGTTGCTGATAGCTGCCGCAGCCAGGCCGGTGGTTTTTGCGCGAACTGAAATCTTTTCCAGCGCGGCCCAGGCGACAACCGGGCCCAGCCCTTGCTGCCCATCGACCTGCAACAACGCATCCCCACGCCAGCGCGATGTTCCTTCTGTCACAGGATTTGCTACGCCATTCCGGATTCGCTCGATCACACGCGGCAGCCTCAACAGGCCGTGTGATGCACGACCGCGAAGCTCAGCTTCCAGCAAGAGATCCATTTGCATCCTTGCGCCGACATCAGGTACTCCTGCCTTCGTCAGGGCCGCAACTCCCACCTGCAAGGCCTGCTCGCTCTCGATTCTGATCTTTTCACTCATACTTCCAGCCTGTTCTTTCTAACCTGTATTGCTCTTCTTTTGCGGGCAAGCTCTCGCCTTGGTGAGCCCGCCCGCATTACTTCGCTCCATGCGTATGCACGAAGCGATATGGTTTGCCTACTTTCCGGTCAGAGCGTATTCGGCAGCAATGGGTGAATCAGTCGGCTTGGCCACAACGGCTTTGAATTCAGCGCTCATCGGAATATTGAGATTCACGCCCTTGGGTGGAATTGGGGCCTGGAACCATTTCGCATAAATGCGATTGATTTCCCCGGAGCGATACACGTCGGAAATCGCTGCGTCGACGACCTTTTTGAATGCGGGATCATTGAGCGGCTCGATAATCCCGAGCGGCTCGACAGAGAGTGCCTCCGAGCTCAGAACATAATCTCCCGGGCTCTTCGATGTCGCGGCGAGAGATGCCAGGATAATGTCGTCGTTGATGATGGCTTGCGCCCGATCTGTCTCAAACATCAAGAATGCTTCAGCGTGGTCGCGCGCAGTGAGAATCGTGATCCCAAGCTTTCGCTCGCCATTGAGCGTCGCCAGTTGCTTGATGTTCGAGGTTCCGGAGGACGCCACCACAACCTTGCCCTTCAAATCGTCGAGCTTGCGATAGCTCGATGATTTCTTTGCCATGATCCGGCTTGACGTGACGAAAATGGTCGGAGCGAAAGTGACGGTCTTTTGTCGCTCCTCGTTGTTGGTCGCGGAATCGCAATTCAGGTCGATGGTGCCGTTGGCGATCAGCGGAATACGGGTAACTGCGGTGACCGGCAGCATCTTGATATCCAGCTTGGACAGTCCAAGTTCTCGCTGCACCGCAGTGGCGGCCTTCAGACACAGGTCGACCGCATAACCGATATAGGTCTGGTTTTCAGTCAGATAGGAGAAAGGAATCGAGGAATCGCGCACTCCTAAAGTGATTACGCCGGTTTCCTTGATCTTCTTCAGCCGTCCCGTCAGATCCTGTCCATGAGCGCTGCCAACAAGTACGCCGAGGAGAAGCGTTGCCAGTGCAAGTTTTCCGCGTTTGAGTTGTTTCATCAGAGTGCCTTATCCATTCCCGAGTTGAAAGGTGGTACCGCTCTTATTTGTCCAGCACAAGGTGTCCCCGCCTTACCCCATTGAGATTTCTCACAGCTTCAGAACGAGCAAAGCAGAAGCGCCAGCCTTGGTTGAGAGAACCCTGGAGTTTTTATGCAGATGGCGCCACAACATCAGGCGCAGGCACATGATAGCCAGCGCACTTGCGTTTGTATGATACAGTTGCACATAACTGTTTAGAACTGTATCAATGGATGACTACTACAGATATTGCAGTCTCTCTCACGAGAAATTCCAGCATTCCGCTTTCCCAGCAGCTCTCTTCCGAGATCGAGCAATTGATCGACCGCGGTGTCCTGCGAGGAGGCACCAAGCTCCCGTCGGTTCGGGTGCTGGCCGAGGCGCACAGCACCAGTACGCATACTGTGGTCGAGGCCTATTCACACCTGGTCGCACGTGGCGTCGTGCTATCGCGGCGCGGATCAGGTTTCTTTGTCGCAGAGAATTCGACTAAATCCTCGGTGTCCGAAGTCGCAAAATTGAGGGAGTCGCTTGATCCAAAGAAGCTGGGACAAGAATTGATGTCTGACGCGCCGACATCGTCGGTCCGCCTCGGAGGTGGACCGGTCGGTTCCGATTGGGTCGACTATATCGAGCTGGAGTCTGCGGTTCGCAAAATCTCGCGTGGGCTCCTTCCGAGGTTCGGCGCCTTGGGCACGACGCAAGGTTATGCCCCTCTCCGGGAAATGCTGGCAAGACAGCTTTCGCAGCGTGGTATCAAGGCTACTACGAGCAATTTGCTGCTGACCAATGGCGCGACGCAAGCGATTGACTTGCTGATCCGGCTCTTGGTCAAGCCTGGTCAAACCGTGCTCATAGATGATCCTGGCTACTTCCAGACTGTATGGGCGCTCAAGGTACGAGGAGCGCATATTGTTGGCGTTCCCAGGAATTTGGATGGACCGGACGTTGCCGCGTTCGAGAAGATTTGCACAGAACTGAAACCGAGCATCTTTTTTACGCAGAGTGCGCTACAGAACCCCACCGGCTCCATGCTCTCCTTGTCGGTTGCGCACGACCTGTTGCGCGCAGCCGAGAAGCATGGCGTAACCATCGTAGAAGATGATGTCTCGGCAGATCTGGCGCCAGAGAACTCGCCGAGATTGGCCATGCTCGACCAGTTGAATCGCGTGATCTATTTGGGAAGTTTTTCAAAAACCCTGACTCCCAGCCTCCGCGTCGGCTATTTGGCCACCAAGCGGACTGACTTCCTTGAGGAGCTGGTGACGCTGAAATTAATCAGTTGCTACGCGAGTTGTGAACCTAATGAGGCCATTGTTCATTCCCTGTTAGCCGATGGCCACTATGCACGACACGTCAGGCGGCTTGATCGCCGCCTGCAGGAAAGAGCCTCCACGGCAATAGCGCGCCTTGAGCAAGATGGCTTCCGAATTGATCAACCGTATATCGGCGGCACATTCGTATGGATGAAACAGGTAGACATTCCGGACGCCATGGCTCTGACGAACCAGGCGTCAAGAATGGGGATGCTGCTAGCACCAGGCTGCGCATTCCGCCCGAATCTTGAGCTCAGTCCCTATCTTAGATTTTCTCTTCCGCTGTGCACCGACTCAGCGCTAGACATGCTCTCGAAGGCGGTATCTGCAACCCAAAAAGAGTTACGCCGAGGTTAGAGCAGCATACAGCTGCTCTCCTATAGCCCCAGCGCTTGCAATAAGCAATATTAGAAACCAAATGGTCGCGTCCGCTATCGGCCAAAAGCGGCTGCCACCAATAAGCCCTGTCAACCAACTGCGGACGACAGGACTTTTCAGCGGAATATCTTTACTTTCTACGAAGCAGCTACTTCCGCCAACGTCAGGTAGTCAGTGTATCCCACAGCGCCGCCGCCAAACATCGTATTGCGGTCAGCCGGGTTCATCGAAGCATTCTTGACGATGCGCTCGATGAAGTCTGGATTTGCCAGAACCATCTGGCCGTACGCCTCCAAGTCGGCAGTTCCAGCCTTGATGTCGGTCCCAATTTGTTCGCGCGGTTTCCCAGGACGATTGAGAATCAAGGTCTGCTTCCAGATTGCCCGGATATCCGCCAGCAGCGCCTCATCGCCCTGGTGCATGATGTGGACATAGGACAGCTTAAGTTTGTTGAGCTCGGTGATCAGATGGCGGTACAGTGCGGGCCCCTCTTCGCCTTCATTGATACCCCACAGGGTGGTTCCAGGGGAAAGTCGGATAGCAGTGCGTTGCGGGCCAATCTCATCGGCAATAGCCGCTGCAACGTCAACAGCGAAGCGCGCGCGATTCTCGATAGTACCGCCGTATTCATCGTTACGCTGATTGGAGCTCTGAGCAAAGAACTGTTGGACCAAATACGCATTGGCACCGTGGATTTCGACACCATCGGCGCCGGCGTCGACCGCACAACGAGCAGCGCGTCGGAAATCGGCAATGGTCTGCACGATATCCTCTCGTGTCATTGCACGCGGAACAGGCGCCTTCTGCATACCGGTGGGGGTAAACATGTCGGCATACGAGCCAATAGCCGACGGAGCGACACTTTGGCGATGATGCGGGGTATTGTCCGGATGAGACAGGCGACCGACGTGCATGAGCTGAATGAAGAGCTTGCTGCCTTGCGCATGGACGGCTTCAGCGACCTTCTTCCAACCCGCGACATGCTGTTCCGTGTAGATGCCGGGCGTAGCCATGTATCCCTGGCCATCATCGGATGGCTGCGTACCTTCAGTCACAACCAAACCGACCCCAGCGCGCTGGCCATAATAGGTAGCGGCAAGTTCGCCGGGGGTGCCGTCATACTGCGCGCGGCTTCGTGTCATCGGCGCCATGACGAAACGGTTCTTCAACGTGTACGGGCCCATCTCGTACTGCTGGAAGATTTTGCTCATTGAGTTCTCCAAAATTGACTCAATAACGTCTGCAAGTGTTGGTTCAGGCCGCCATCTGCAGCAATGCCTCTGACTCTTCAATAAATCTGTTCACGTGGGATGAAGTCATTCCATCGGAGACGTGGATTGGGTTGCCCTTCTTGTCGAAGAAGATGCTGTTGAATTTTTCGAGGTCCGGTGCAAACAGGATGGAAGAAATGCGCTCGGCATACTGCGCTGGCGATTGGGTCAGGAGCCCAATCAAACTCTCCATGATTTTTGACTTCAGCGAACCTCTACCGAAGAAGTTGTCGCGAATGTTTGTCTTGATAAGGCCTGGGTTCAGGCCGAAGAAGCGCGCATTGAGATAGCGCTTAGCCGAATCGAGAACCAGAATTTCATTGCCCGCGACCGTGTTCATGTGCACGGCCATCGCGCTGTAGTTCTGCTCCGCATTCAAGTCGCCCAGCCGGCCAATCTGGCCTGTTCCTGGATAGCCCATGACGAATACCCGGGTCTTGGAGGATGTGGCACCGCGTGCACGCCCAAGAATGGGACCGACCTGACGAAGAATCGCCAAGCGGCTCAGGTAGCTCACAGCCATATCCTTTTCAATGCCTTCAGCGGTGACTTGTCGCTGTGGTGCGGCGAAGATGCCAGTCGTGAACACCAGCATGTCCAGCTCCTCGGAGGGGAGAAGCTTCGCGACACGAGCGGCCTCTTTCATCGATGCCAGGTCTGCCCTCAGGAATGTAATCCCCGGGGTATCGGCATCGCGGAAGGTTTGACCAACCACCATTACGTCTGCACCACGGCTTGCCATGTATCGGCTCAACGCCTGCCCGATGCCGCCAGTGCCGCCGACAATCGCCACTTTCTTCCCTTTCAGCGACAGCGTTGCCGAGGCGACGTGGCTTAGTGAAATACTCGAGTTCTTCTTCATAGTCCTGTCTTTATGACGCTGTCGGACCAATAGCGGCCCCGTTGAATAGCATCTTCCATTATTTCTCTGTGTAGATAAATATAGGAAAATGGAAATAATTGATTCATAAATGGAGCAATAAGATGGAGCTGTTAAACGACATGGCGCTGTTTGTGGAAGTGGTGAAAGCGATGAGCTTCAGAGGCGCTGCGGAGGTGACAGGCGTCCCCAATTCCACGCTGTCGCGCAGAATCAGCCTTCTGGAGAAGGAGATTGGCCTGAGATTGCTCCACAGGACGACTAGGCGTATCGAGTTGACCGAGGCGGGCCAGCTCTATTACGAGCGCTGCCGAAGAATTGTCGATGAGGCCCGGCTGGCGCATGAGCAGCTAGGCGACATGGTGGCGCAACCGACGGGGGTGTTGCGCGCATCGCTACCAGTGGATTTTGCGGTCGTCTATTTGGCGCCGTTGATGTCTGAGTTCGCAGAACTCTATCCAGGTATCGACTTTGAATTCGACCTGACTCCTCGGCAGGTTGACCTGGTTAGCGAACCATACGATGTTGCAATCCGGATGGGCGAACCTACAAATCAAAATCACATAGCGAGGTTGCTGGCTGCATTGCCTGGGCAGCTTTATGCATCTCCGGGATATCTGGAAAAGGCCGGGCATCCACAACATCCCTCGGAACTGGAGCAGCATCAGTGCATTACGTTCGCACGCGGAAAGAGCTGGAGGCTTTTGCGACAGAACGAGACCGTGGACGTGCAGGTGTCGGGCAGGTTCTCTGTTAATAGTGTCGGCATGTTCCGTCGGCTAGCTACGTTAGACCGCGGCATCGTATTTCTGCCGGAGGAAGTTGTTCTGGACGACTTGGCTAGTGGTGCGCTGGTTCACATTCTTCCGGCGTGGAAAGGGCCACCCACTCCGGTATATGCACTGACCGAAACAAGGCTTCTCCCCGCGAAAACACAGAGATTCATCGAGTTTCTTCGAGAGAAGTTAGAGCATCGATAGATACCAGAGTGCTCTTATAAAATTCCTGGGTTCGCGACTTTTCTAGCTTTGATGAGGAGGGACTCTCTTCCCAAAGCTGCTCTGAATCGTATGTCGGTTTTATGTAGACTGTTTTTATTCAACGGCGGCTATCGGCGAAAAGCAGAAAAAATAAAACCCTCTTATGCAGGCCTTTCCTGCCGAAACGAAGCGTAGAGTCAAGGGCAGTTTTTTATGGCATTGCCCGCCCGGGCTCCTCAGCTGTTATCGTCATCTCATCGCAAATTATTACCGTGTCCGCCTGGCGGCCACGTCGCTTCAGCGTAACCTGGACCATTTCTTCCGCTTCAGCTTCCACATGCTGTTTTGTGGTCGAGCGTCTATTTACGAAATAACAGAGCACAACCGGAACACCAACTACACCAACTATCGCGAAAAGCAAATTCAATATTTCCACAGCACCTACTCCAACCTTCTACACTTAAACTCTTTCGTCCCCATAAAAAAAGCCCCCGATAGTGTTATCGGGGGCAAGCTAAATCCCACAGGATTCAGGAGACGTGGAGAGAGTGTAGGCGAGTTATCTTCGTCTGGCCATCAGAGTATTCCTTAGCCGATTGTGCGATTTGAGGAAAGTGTGATGTTTTGGATGGCACGGCCTATTCATAGGGTTTCGCCTGATGGCTCATCTGATCAGCGCCAACTAAAGTTGAGGTTAGCTACAGAGGGAGACTGACATGGACGCCGCGACGCTGCTTGTAGAGCATTACATTCTCTTAATCAAAAACATCGCTTACCTAACGGCATATGGCGCGGAATATCTTGATCGCATGGAGCCGCTTGTTTCGCGCGCGGTGGATCATTTGTATATTGCTCGTGTTGCCGACACGTCGACTTGTAGGGAGCTTTTAAGCTCGGCCTTGCAGGATGAGCTTGGTCATCTTCATAGCCAACATCCGCAATACGCCGAGTCTCTTCGGCATGCTCTTCTTACCCTTGGTCGATAAGCAAACGCCCGCGAAATGCGGGTGTTATTCCGTCAGCCCAACTGATCACGAATCTGCGGTGAAACCCATAAAAATCAACGGGTTAGTCAATATTTTTCTCCGCAATTCAGAAAAATAGCGGCCCGCAAGGCCAATTAGGGCACGGCTCGATTTGGCATTGCGGAGCGGAATTTTCGAAGAAAAAAGCGAGGTGCGATGTCGTTTCGCCTCGTTCACAATCGGTGCAAGGCGGGGCGCGCTAGGGTTTATCCCTATATCTGCACCAGCTAGTTATCCCTAATATGCCTCACGAGTTGATATAAATTAAAGGTAGGGACTACGGTGCACATTTATAAGTTGTCCCTGTTTTTTTTCGCCGCGATGCCATTCGCGCTGCTGCCCTGGGTAGTTCTAAAAATCCACGAAGTACAAAATCACTCCAACGACGTAGTCGCGTTTGAGGCTGAATGCCTGATCGTCCGCGCCCTGACGATATCCAAATTCGATGTTCCTGGAGTAATCGTGCCCCCACGCAAATGGATTGCCACTGCCTTATTGGCCACGACTGCAAGTTTTTGCCTGCACTCCATTAATGCGGCGACTACCGCGAAAATGGCAATCTCCGCAGTTGTGGTGGTGACGTGCAAAATTTTCGTTTCCGCGGTGCGCGGAGAAAAAGGAAAAATTACGAGCGCGTGCGATAGTCCGTCGTACAGAGCGATAGAGCCTGTTGTCACTAAAGACGAGCAGCAAAAGGAAATTACAGTTTCCTATTGAAATGTCCGATGATCAGAAGTCACGAAAAGAAAAAGCCCGCGGAAGCGGGCTTTTTCTTTTTGGGCGTAAGTATCAGCAGGAAAACTGAAGAACGGTTCCTTCGGGGCGATACGATAAAGAGGTGATCTTCAGATACCGGCGGGCACCAGATGATCTTTGTAACCTGACTGCTCGTACATCGAGACTCGCGCTGTCGAGACAATCCGTTGGATCAACGGCAAAGGGCCATTGCTCGGAGGGATTCAAGAACTTTCCCAGCGCGCGCATCACGATGTCGCAGCTCAATGCCCGATCTTCAACTTCGAGTTGAATTTCTCGGGTTGTTGGTTGCTCATCGCGCGTATAGGTAACCCAAAATTTGATCATTGCCGCCTCTAAGAGTTGGTTGTCCTTCGATGTCTATCAAAAGGCCCCATGCCCTCTGTATTGCAGGATAAGATTCATTTTGGGAGATGGATATAGGGGAATTCCCGGGACGCCAAGGGACCGCCCCGTTCTAGAGTTTCGTCTAATAACGTATCTGACCTAAAGGTGGGACTAGAAGTTCGCAATCGGCCACGAGCAGACGTTTGGCACGTTTGTGCTCTTTTCATTGATCTAGTCGTCGCATCTGATTGTGCAATTACATCGACGACGACAGAGCCCTTCCGTTTTGTGCCATAGGAAACAGTAACGGCTCAATTTTCCTCACAATGACATTGGCTCAGCGTGAGTAAGGCGATGCCTTTCAACAAACAAGGAACCACGGCATAAGTGATTAGAAGAACGCTGCTGCTCCCTCTTCCAGATTCATAACCGCAGGTAGCCAGTATCGGCAATATCAAGCTTGCCAACGACATCGCCAGTTTTCCCAGCATGGTGAATAATCCATAGGTGATGCCGATGATCTCCTCTTGACCAGGCATTCTCCCCACCAACAGAGGCGGCAGGGCCAGATCGGCGCCGAGTGCTACTCCGGTGATGATGCATATGACAAAGTACAGCGGCGCACTGTCCGCGTTGAGAAAGAATGCGCCCAAGAAGCCCAGAATCGACAACGCCATGGCGTAACGCCAGCTTTGTACGAGGCTGGTCTTGCGGGCAAGGAGAATCCAGAAGGGAAGCCCGCCCGCCGCTGCCAAAAAATAGCTGGCAAGGAAGGCACCGGCCATCGAAGATGCTTGCAATTGGTCTTCGATGAAAAATAGCGCGAGCGTTGCCGGTATCGCCATCGATAAGGCATTGAGAGCATATGGCCAAACAAGACGTCGCAGATGGGCATTGGAATAGAGTTGCCGAAGGATGGCATACCAAGGCTGAGCAGGCGCCTGGAGCGATATCGGTTGAGGTTGACGAATCAACATTGCAAGACAGACGATCAAGAGTGCGGCGAATGACAGGCAATATGCCGACAGGCCCTGTGTCAGTGCGGAGACTCCGTTTGCCATGAGATAAGGCGGAATCACGCTGGCCAACAGAACTCCTGCCAGGCCGGCTCCCTCACGCCAGCCCACTGCGCGCAGACCACCTCCCGGCAAGCGGGCGCCCCACGACAAATAGGCGATGCTAATCAGACTGTGCGCGCCATATGCCATGATCAGCATCAAGGCCAGCCAGCACAGGACTAGCACTGGTCCAGCGCCATCCTGCGATAGAGAAGGCGGTTTCCACAGACCTGCAAACGCGCACGCGAGAATGATGCCGGCCGCGATCATCCATTTCTTCTGTTCCGCTCGCCGACGGTCCAGCCAGTACCCCAGAAGCGGATCCTGCATCATATCGAGCAGTCTGGCCGAAAACAGTATCCATCCCAACGGAGCAAGCGCCACGCCGACATGGTTCGCATAGTAAGCGGGCATTTGCACGAACAGAGGCAGCGCGGCCATGGCGAGAGGAGCACCGAGCAGACCATAGGAGATATCGCGCAACAAAGAGGACTCGCTGCCTGAGCTCAAGGAGACTCTCCTCTCAATCGCTTGCGCAAGGCTTCATCACGTGTCGCCTTATCAAGCCAAATGCCAAAAAAGGCGTTGGCGAGTTCAATGTCATTGATTTTTGCAAGCAGGCGCCGCTGGTTATGGAGTTCCATTCCTTGCATGGGGAGATAGACGCCAATGAGTTCGTCACCGGCGGCGACGTCGACAAACGCATCATTAAGCTCTGTTCTCCAGCGTTCCAGCACATCGGCTGCGATCAGACCTTTCCCGATACGGGCCATTTCGTCGATACTGGTACTCACCAAGCGCTCTTTGCCTATGCCGACGTGGTAGTGCAGTTGCAAGGCAAAGGTACGCGTGGCATCGAAAGGACGTTGCGCCGACCACAATGTTGCGCGATAGATGCGCAAGCCAAACCATGTCATCTCGCCGCTGCCCAACGCCTGTGCCTCAGGCAGCGCTTCGCGCCATGTCTCGGCGCTTCGGCACACCAGGGGATGCAGCAGCGCGAGCACCATGATGCCGGCTGCGACAGCTGCAGGTCGGCTCGGGGTACGCGATGACTTTGTCAGGGATGCACGCCACATGGTCTGACGCCTTATCTTGTTATCGAATCCTGCAGTATGCGAACTGGAAGCTGACTTCAGCGATGCAACGTGCCGTGGCCGGTCAGCCGATCGGCCATGGCGAGCAAGTCGTCAAAGCCGCTGGGCTTGATCAGAATCTCATCAAAGAGGCCGATGTCATCCACGTGATGCGGAGGCGATCCGGTCAATAGTCCCACCGGAATATCGAGGTAGGCTGCGTTTTTCCGGAGCCTCCTGGCAAGTTCGAGTCCGTTCATCATTGGCATGCGCAAATCCGTGATGATCGCGTCGGGTATGCCTTCCGCCAGGCGGGCCAGGGCCAGATCACCATGAGCAGCTTCCACGATCCGAAAGCCGGCACTCTTCAGGCACAATACATTGACCTCTCTGGCATCTGCGTCGTCGTCGACGAGCAAAATGGTCTTGCCGTTCTCCATGTTCACAACTCAAAAATAATGGTTATTCGGCGGGGTCGCAAAGCGGGAGCGCAACCATGCGACCGCGCGTCCCAGCAGCGGCAGCTTTTGCCACAACTCTTCGGCCGCATCCCAATAGTCGCGATGCTCGATGACGCGTCCATCGGCATCGAGACGAAAATGTGTCGCCCCCAGGACCGTGTATGGCTTTCCTTTGAGCGTGAATTCAAAACGCCATGTGGCAAACGCCTGGGAATCACGCTGCATTCGCTCCAGAATGACGAATCGTGGCGCCTCGGTCGTATCGAACATGTGCTCGAAGACGTTGCGAATTGCACCGATGCCCTGGACGTCATTGAACGGATCCTTGAACCGCGCTTCGGGCGCATAGAACTCGTCAATCCGCGCCAAACTTTGGCGGTCGATGGTGGCATACCATGCCAGCAGTTGATCGATCGCATCCATGCTTACCCTCGCAAAAACTGCTGGAACAGCATGCAACGCCAGCGGAACGGTAAAAGCCGCAGTATCTTCAACCATAGCGTGAAGCGCAGCGGAAAATGTATCTCGAAGCGACCGGCGATGATTCCCCGCCAGATTTTCCTGGCTGCTTGTTGAGGCGTCTGGATTGAGGGCATGTTGAAGTCGTTCTTGTCGGTGAGGGCAGTCCTTACAAATCCCGGATTGACCAAGTACACGTTCAAGCCTTGCGGTCGCAAATCACTGTAAAGAATTTCAGCCAGGTTGATCAGCGCCGCTTTACCGGGGCCATAGACGGTCGCACCGGGGAGGCCCACGTAGCCCGCCACGCTGGCCACCAGAGCGATACCGCCGCTTCCCCGCTCCAGCATAGCGGGAAGCGTTGCGGCCAGTGCTGAATAGACGCTGGCGAAATTGGTGCGGACGGTATGTTCGGCTTCGTCTTCCTGCACTTCCCAGCTTCGCTCGGGCCGATACTTGGCTACGCAAAAGACCAGCAAATCTACGCCGCCCAGCGTCTGGACAATACGGGCGTGCTGGTCATGCCAGGACTCCCGGGAGAGCACGTCCAATGGGGCGATGAAAGCTTGTGGATGATGGGCCGCCACCTCCTCAAGTGCGTCTCGCCGGCGTGCCGAGAGGGCCACATGGGCGCCGGCAGCTAAAGCCTGGCGCGCCAGTTCCGCACCAATGCCGCTTGAGGCGCCGATCAACCACACCCGCAAGCCTCGCAAGTCCTGCAAGGGACGGTTCATGGGGCCAAACAGCAAGGTACGGAGCATCTCCTTTGAGTGCCCCCCGGCCGGTCGCTTGCCCTGCCTGGATTTCCACTGGGCAGGCGCGCTCACTTTTCTTCCTTGCGGAAGAACAGCGTGACCTGGCCCACTTCCACGCCGAACTTGCGCATGCTGGTGCGATTGATCACGGTGCGCTCGTCCAGTTGGTACATCCAGTCATCCATCTGCACCTCGTATTGTTTTTCCTTGACCGGTAACAGCAGCGTGTAATTCCAATGGAAGGCGCTGCCGGCACTCTCGCCTACGGCTTGGCCGATGACATCGCCAGCGCGCCCACGCCAACTTCCGTCCGGCTGTCGTTCCAATGTCCAGATTCGGGCCTGGGTTTCGCCATCGTCGTAACGGAAGCGTTCATCCAGCGTCAGGGTCTCGCCCTCGACCGTGCCAGTGACCACGACATGGAAGCGTCGTGCCACCTCGCCACCACGCTTTTGAAACATGCCCCAAGCTTCAGTACGTCCCTTGAAGAATGCAGCGGGGTCAAATACGGGCTTCAATCCGGCATAGTCGCCGATCTGTTGACCGGCGCAACCACCGAGCATGGCAGCGAGAGCAAGCAGACAGGTCCAGCGAGACAACCGGGCGCGCGAATGCAATATGAGGGCGTTCATCAGAATCACTCCTTTTGCAGCAGGAACTGCACGACGTCCGTCTGACCTTCATCAAAACCGACTTCGCAAAAGACGTAATAGAGATGCCACAGGCGACGGAACCGCTCGTCGAAGCCCAGCGCGGTGACAGCCTCACGCTTGGCCTGGAAGGTCTCGTTCCAGCGACGCAGGGTCTCCGCGTAATCTCGTCCAAAATGGAAGCGATCGTGCGTGGCCAGCCCGGCACGCTGCGCGATACGGCTGAAACGTTCGTGGCTAGGAAGCATGCCGCCGGGAAAGATAAATTCACGGATGAAGTCAGCGCTGTCCCGATAGCGCTCAAATACGGCTTCATCGATGGTGATAGACTGGATCAGCGCCTTGCCTCCTGACTTCAGACGAGCAGCGACGGTGTCAAAGTAGGTCTGCCAGAAATGCTCACCCACGGCTTCGAACATTTCGATGGAAACGATGGCGTCATAGTGGCCAGTGAGATCGCGATAGTCGCGCAGCTCCAGTTGGACCAGATGATCCAGCTGCTGGTTAAGCATGCGCTCACGGGCGAAGCCCAATTGCTCCGTCGAGATCGTGACCCCATGCACATGAATGCCTTGCCTTGCCGCGTGTTCGGCGAAACCTCCCCAGCCGCAGCCAATCTCCAGCACCCGATCTCCAGGTCGCAATCCGAGTTGTTCGATGATGCGTTCGTACTTGGCGGCCTGCGCCGCGACCAGGCTTTGGTCTGCAGCACTAAAAATCGCGCTGGAGTAGGTCATCGTCTCGTCCAGCCACAAACGATAGAAGTCGTTGCCCAGGTCATAATGTGCATGGATATTGCGGCGACTGCCGCTGCGCGTATTAGAGCGCAGCAAGTGACGCAAGCGATACCACCAGGATGCCAGCGTCCCGCCCTCGACTGCGCTGGATAAGGCTTTGCGGTTACGCAATGCGAGCCGTAGAAGGGCTGCCAGGTCGGTCGTCTCCACCCAGCCATTGCCGTAGGCTTCCCCAAAGCCGATGTCGCCGGCACGCAGAATGGCGCCGCAGGCGCGCCAGTCCAAGATGCGTAGCTGCGCGCTGGGCGGCTGACGCAAGTCACCAAAGGTCAAGGTCGTGCCGTGCGGCGTGATCAGCTCCAGATGGCCGTGATCCAAGCGCTCCAGCATGGCCAGGAACAGGCGGGCCGATAGAGGTCCGGTGCGCCGAACTGCATTCGACAATGCGGGATTGTGGTTCACGGTAGGGTTTCCTTTCCAGAAGAAGAATCGGCAACAAGCTGGCGTTCCGGCTTGCTGAACCAGGGCACGCGCTTGCGCCACAGCAGCAGTGCTTGCCAATGAATCCGGGCTACCACTCCCAACGTCAACAACGGCTGCGCGCACAAGGCAGCCAAAGTGGATGCGGCCGTCAAGGGAAGCAGGCGACCGCCAATCGAGGTGCGCAGCAGCGGCTGCAGATCCTGGTCGGATCCGCTGGAATGACCCTGGTCGAAGTAATCGATCCCCACGAAGGCGGTATGGCCGCTGTCGCGGAATCGAAAACGGTAGAAGCCGCGTACCGTGCAGAATGGGGAGACATGCATCAGCTTGTCGCATGCCAGCCGTGTATGTTCGCCGATGGCGCCGTGATCGGCTGCCCGCAGCAGGTAATGCTGGGTCTGCCCGAAGGTGTTATTGACCTCCGCCAGTACTGCGCGCAGGTCGCCGCGGCGGTCATGGCAAAGGAAAAAACTGACCGGATTGAAAACAAAGCCGAACAGCCTGGGAAAAGTCTGCAGCCAGATGGCACCGTCATCGGGCAAACCTGCTTGTCGTAGGCGTGTGCGAACCCAAGCTGCGGGATTGCTGCCATCGCGTGGGCCATAGTCGCGCAGATGGATATTCATTGGACGGCGACTGTCCACGCCGAACCAGGCATTGCCCGCATCGGACGTGCGGTCCAGGTCCAGACGCACGCAAAACACCGGGTAGACGAAGCGATGCCGCGCCGGTCGCAGGCGCAGATGCATTACCTGACCGTGCAACAGCCTTGCTGCCGGTTGCGGCGCCGATAGGAGGTCGACCTTCATAGCGATGCCCATGCCGGCATGACGTCAAAATCGCGCGCCACCCGCAACGCCGACTTCAAACCGTCCTCATGGAAGCCATAGCCGGTCCAGGCGCCGGCGAACCAGGCGCGGTGGCGCCCCTGAATACGGGGCAGGCGGCGCTGGGCATCAATGGCCGGCTGGTCGAAGACCGGATGCTCGTAATCGAATCGACCCATCACCGTGTCGGCAGCAGGGGCCTGCGGTGGATTGAGCGTGAGGATCACTTCGCTGCGGCACGGCAGGTCTTGCAGCCGGTTGAGCCAATAGCTTACGCAGACCGCGCGACTGCCGTCGTCGTGGCGCGAACCCAGATAGTTCCAGGCAGACCACACTTTGCCGCGACGCGGCATCAGGCCGACGTCGCTGTGCAGCCACGCCGCATTGGCCTGATAGCGTACGGCGGCCAGCACTTCATGCTCCTCAATGGTCGCGTCCTGCAACAGCGCCAGTGTTTGCGGCGCATGCGTGGCGAAGACCACGGCGTCAAACACCTCTTCTCGAACATTTCCGCCTTCGCTGCGCACGACTACGCCGCTGTCGGTGCGGCTCACACTCGCCAGCCGGCAGCCCGTGCGCACATCGGTTAACGTTGCCGCGATGCGGCGGACATACTCCCGCGAACCTCCGCGTACCGTCCGCCAACGCGGACGATTGTTGACTTGCAACAAGCCATGGTTGATGCAAAACCGCAGGAAAGTAGCTGCCGGGAAATCGAGGATATCTGCAGGCGAACTGGACCAGATCGCTGCCGCCATGGGGAGCAGGTATGCGTCGCGGAACGTCTGACCATAGCCGCCTTGGGCCAACAGGCCGCGCAAAGTAAGCGGGCGGCTCTCGCAAAGGGCGAAGTTGGCGTGAGCTGCCCGGTTAAAGCGCAGGATGTCCCGCAGCATGCCCACAAATGCAGGCGACAGTAGCCGCTTTCGCTGGGCAAACACGGTATCGAGGTTGGTACCCGCCCACTCGAACGCGCCCTCATCCATCGATACCGCAAAGGACATGTCAGTAGCGTAGGTGTCGACCTTGAGCTCGTTAAACAAGGCGAGCAGGTTGGGATACGTCCTGTCGTTCAGTACCAGAAAGCCGGTGTCGACTGCGAAGGGTATGCCTTCCGGGGCGATATCCACGGTATTGGCATGGCCGCCCAGTGTGGTTGCTGCTTCATAGAGCACAACCTGATGCTGGCGCCCCAAGAGGTAAGCGCTGGCCAGGCCGGCAATGCCAGCACCAATGACGGCGATACGTTGTCCGTTTGAAATCATGAAGACCTGCCCGTCCTTTTATTGTTGGTCAGCGTTGGGTCGTCGGAAAAACCTCGCTCAAATCGCACAAAAGAGGACCTTTTGCCTTGGCGAACCTCTTTACGATCCTTTTTTGAATGCTCAGACGCCGCTGTGGTGCTAAGATTACTACCGATGGAAAATAAAATCTACCAATTAGTAACTTAAGCTACCAATGAGTATTTTCGGCAAACTCAGCTTCAAGGACCAGGCTTTCAAGCTGCGTGAAAACGCGATCCTGGATGCGGCCACAACGGTGTTGGGAAGCAAAGGCTATGACCTGATGACAATGGATGACGTCGCCGGCGCCGTCGGCATCTCCAAGCCCAGCTTGTACAAGCATTTCAAGTCAAAGGAAGAGTTGGTGGGTGAGACGATGGTTCGTCTCATCGACGGAGCCATTGATCAACTGGCGCAGCTGGACGACATCGCCAGCCCGCGGGGGAAACTCGAAGCAATGCTGGAATGGGCGCTACGGGTACGCCTGGAAGGCGGCTTGCCGTTCCTGCCCTCCACCAGCGCGCCGGTAAGAGACATGTTGATGCGCAATGTAAAGTACGTCATGCGCGTACTGAAGCTCAACGGGCAGCTGGAAAAATTGGTCAAAGGGGCGCAAAAAGCAGGAGAGCTCAATGCGGCTTTGCCAAGCGATGTGGTGCTGTACAGCTATTACGCACGTACTTGCGACCCGGCGGTGGACTACCTGCAGAAATTCAGCAAGATGGGCAACGAGGATATCGTGCGGTACATGCTGCAGGTCGCTTTTGATGGTTTTGCGAAGGACGGCTGCTCAAGCTGAATAAAGGCCGGGGAGTCACGTTGCATTGTGCAAAGCCAGCACGGCTCATCAACGCTCTGCTTGCAGCGAAAGTCCAACGTGGGGCCCAGTCGACGGGAAAGTTGGAATGGCGAAATCAAGCTAAGGAATTGCCTGAAGTTCTAACATGGCCTGTCAGGTTTTTCACTAAAGCCATGCCGATACCTCCTCTTTAAGATGAAATCATCTTAAGGAGTTCACCATGTTCAGCACTTTCCTGATGGCCTATGTTCTCTTCACGCTTGTCGCCGTATGCCTGATAACTGTCGGCATCTATCTCTTTGCCGAAGCAAAATGGAATAAACACCCGATGGCGTCGTGCACGTATCGCCGCGCTGCCAGCTTCGTCTCGTCGTACTAAGCCAATCTTCGCTCCGGCGTCGGAGCTGAATATCGCAAAAAAGCCCGCTTCTGCGGGCTTTTTTGATTTCAGTCGATCAAGCTGCGTGAGTACAATCACAAATCCTCGCACATCTGATTCAGCAATAGATTTCCAATGATTGCCCCTCTAGCAGATAACTGATGTTTGATAGACTCAAATAGTTGCAAGCGGCTTTTATCCGATGAAGACGTATTGCTCGTTCTGTGATATCCGCATCGTCGGATAGCGGAATCGTCGCCACCACGAATGGCCATGATTCGGAGGGCTTTAGCCGAGAGCCAAGGGCACAAAGAACATCGTCGCAGCTGATGACTTCACCTGGGATTTCAAAATGCAGTTGCTCGCTGTTGACGTCCCCGTCGATCTGATAGGTCACTCTGAATTTCGCCACGTTCCACTCTCCGAAATAATTGCCGGAGGATTCTCACGTGGAATTGTGATGCATGTTTAACTGAACTGATGCCCCAATGGTTTACTACTGCGCTACCTCAAGCCTGGTGCCCCAGAAGATAGAGGCCCATGTGAAGTACTTCCCTGGATTTTGGGATGTGTTGCTTCCCTTGACGCCAATTGGTATCTCAACGCATCAACTAATAGCGTTTGAGACTCGATCGTGTTGCAACCAAGCCCACGTAGTGATGACAACCCATTCTTGACGGCGAAATTCAAGAGCACGAGTATGTCCTCTTCATCGTCGGTATGCTCGCCAATACTCCTCACGATGTGAGCATGCCTATAAGCCATGTTGTATTTATCAGGAATCATTTTCATCCGTCCTTTTTTCTTGCAGCTTAAAAAGGGGGATGTCATTTCGCCATCAGGAAATTCCTGAGTACTACACTCAGCAGCGCCAAATTGGCAAAAAAAAAGCCCTCAACGCAATGCGGAGGGCAAGAGTCCAATTTCGAGGAAATTGGAGGAGATGTGTTCAATATATTGCAATGCAGCACGTCTTGCAAGGTCTGCTACCGGCCAGGAGCGGCCGTTCCTATTTCGCTGCGCGCCTAGAAAAAGCCATGATCGAATTTGAAATGATGCGTCAACTGTTTTGCAGCGAATATGATGGCTTAAGAGAAGAAGTTGTGGCCGCTGCCGATGACTGGATTGGTGCTAAGGGGGAATTCATCCCGCACCTACCGTCCCATGGCCCGCAGCCATGCCAACAAACTGGCCTGAGGACCATCGGAAGGCAGCTGCCTAGCCGACAGCAGGCAATAGCGCGAACCATCCTCGACAAACCCCAGCGGCGCCACCAGCACGCCGCTTTCCAAGTCATCCCGCACCAGCTGCCACGGCCCTATCGCCACGCCCAATCCCGCCACCGCCGCCTGCAGGCTGAAATAGAAGTGCTCGAGGACTTTCCCCTTCGCATCAAAAGGAGAATACCCCGCTGCCAATGCCCATTGCTGCCACGCACGAGGCCGGGTATGGGTGTGAAGACACGGCGCACCGGCCTTGAGTGGCGCGCCGCCCTTCCTCGCAGAGAACCACGCGGCCTTGTCAGGGCGGCACACCGGCCCCACTCGCTCAGGAAACAGAGGCTCGACATGGTAGCTGTCCGGCCAGGGGAAGTCGTCACGGCGGATCGCCAAGTCGATGCCATCGGCAAAGGAAAATTGCCCGCCACCGGCCACCAGATGCACATCGATATCCTGGTGTTGATGCTGGAAGTTCGGCCAGCGGGGAATCAGCCAGCGCATTAACAGCGTCGGCTCGCACGACAGCACCCAGCGGCGCTCCTGGCGCGCACTGGCACGCAATTCCCCGACCGCATGGCGCATCAACTCCATGCCGCTGGACACGGCCTGGACCAGGGTGCGGCCCTGCTCGGTCAGGAACACGCGCCGGCTGCGCCGCTCGAACAGGGCCACGCCCAACTCATCCTCCAGCAGGCGCACCGCGCGGCTGATGGCCCCATGCGTGAGATGCAACTCAACAGCGGCCCGGCTGAAATTCTCGTATCTTGCCGCCGCCTCGAAGCAGCGCAGGGCCAACAGCGACGGCAGGCGCGCATCGTCTTTCTGTGAGCCAGACTCACTATCTTTGTCAGAAAACATCGTTATTCCCGAAGGCATCTTCCCACTAAGATCATGCCCAATATCGACCTTGAACTGAAATCATGACGACCGAAATGATAGCTGTATTCACCATCACCTTGCTGGCCGTCATCAGTCCCGGGCCAGACTTTGCGATGGTCACGCGCAACAGCCTGATGCTGTCGCGCCGCGCGGGTGTATTGACGGCCATGGGCATAGCCCTGGGCGTGCTGATCCACGTCAGCTACACGCTGGTCGGCGTGGGCCTGCTGATCCAGCGCTCCCTGTGGCTGCTCAACGCCATCAAGCTCGCCGGAGCGGTCTACCTGGTTTATCTCGGGGTGAAGATGCTCAGGGTCAAACCCCATGCGGGGACAGCCGCTGTTGCTGCAATGCCGCTGTCGCAGATGGCGGCATTGCGCACGGGTTTCCTGACCAATGTGTTGAATCCCAAGACCACCGTCTTCATCGTCAGCCTGTTCTTGCAGGTGGTTCAGCCATCCACGCCTTTGGCCACCCAGATCGGCTACGGGATCTTCATTTCTGCAGCGCACCTGGCCTGGTTCGGCCTGGTGGCGCTTTTCTTCTCGGCAGATAGTGTGCGCCACCGTTTGCTGGCAGTTCGCCATTGGATCGACCGGGCCTTCGGTGGCTTGCTGGTAGGATTCGGGCTCTTGCTGGCGACGTCGCGGTAAGCTCAGGAAATCACGCAAATCCTTGTATTGGACATCCCATGTATTGCTCGACCTTCACCTTCGCCAAAGGCGAATACGATGATCAATTCTTTTCCCTGGACAATGCCATTTCGCAGGTTGCAAAGTCTATCGATGGCTATGCCGGCGAAGAAGCCTGGAGCAATACTGAAGATGGCCTGCTGTCCAACACCTACTACTGGCACACGATGGAGGCGCTACAGCAGCTGATCTCGCACCCTCTGCACATACAAGCCAAGCAGCAGCAAGCAAAGTGGCTGCGCGGCTACCAGGTCGTCATCAGCAAGGTACTGGGCACCTATGGCAGTACAGGAATGCAACACCCCCTGGCTGGTCACGCGATGCCCCTGGATGCCGCAATCGGGCGCTGATGGAAGCTTCCGGCAGCGCACACAAGCCACCGCCAGGAAGATAAATCGATGCTTGCAGCATGCGCGGCATGCTAAATTAGCGGCCACTTAATGCGTCGCCCCGAAGCGCCACCTCGACCAAGCGCGTTCTCCCCATCCTCAAGCCATCGCTCGACCACCGAACGGCCGCCTATGCGGCCCGACTGTGTTGCGACGACGCGCCACCCTATGTGCTGCAGCTGAGCGCGCTGCTGGAGAGCCCGCAACTGGATGAAGCCATGCGCACCGATAGCAGCTGTCCAATAGTGTTACGCCGCTTTCTTTGCTTGAGTGCTCTCAAACAGTGATCTGAGCATTTAGTCCTCTCGGATCCAAGAATAAAGAGTCGTTTCGAAGCTATCCGTATTAAGGGGCCGTAACATGTTGCGAATGGCTGCAACCGGCCAGAAGCAGTCATCGACTCCGCCAGGAAATTGCCCACAACGCGCGGGCAATTTCCTCAAGTGCACCTATGCAATTCCGGTGCTCATTAGGATTTCAGCATATCGCGTACGGCATCGCGATAGTTGCGCAGCGGGCGTCCCAGCATCGTCTCCAGAACTTCCACCGCACCCGCTTGCGCATGCATGCCGATTGCCTGGATACGTTCCATCATGAGACGCATGTCATAAGCCATCCAATCAGGACCGTACGTTGCCAGCTGACGTTCGAAGCCGTCCAGGTCATCGCCGCCGTAGCCGATCTCGCGCTGGAGCGCCTCGCTCCAAATTGCGGCGACTGCCGGCCCGGTCAGACTTTCCGGGCCCACCAGATCCAGTGTGCGACGTGGCAGCGCGTGCCCAGCACGATGACGCGCCAACAGCTCGGCGGTCGCAATGTCGGCGATGTCACGTACATCGATCATGCCCACGCCGGCTTCGCCGATTGGCATCGGGTAAATGCCATAGCCTTCGACCACGGACTTGATGTCCGCGTCGTTCTGCATGAAATAGGCCGGGCGCAGGATGGTCGCAGGCACATCCATGCTCTCGATCATTCGTTCCACCGTGTGCTTACCGGTGAAGTGGGGGACGTTGGTATAGCGGTCGGCGTGGATGACCGACAGATAAACGATACGTTCGATTCTCGCTTCCTTGGCCAGGTTCAGTGTCATCAGTGCTTGCGTCACCTCGTCAGGCGTCACCGCGTTGAGCAAGAACAGCGTACGCACCGACGACAACGCCGAGCGCATGGTTTGCGGACTGCTCATATCGCCCACGACTTCAGTTACCCCGGCGGGCAAGACGGCCTTTCCGGGAGTGCGGACCAGGGCCTTGAGTTCGACGTCGGCCGACGCCAGACGCTGCAGGATCAGGGAGCCAATGGTGCCCGAGGCACCGGTAATCAGGATGCTCATGTTGTAGTTCCTTTGTGAAAGTATGTGAAAGAGAGATCAGGCGCTGATGGCGACAACGGTTTTGCCAAGCTGCGGACTGGTGCGGTTGTGCTCGATCGCGGCAGGCAGGTCGTCGAACGGGACGATGGCATCAACCCGCGACTGCAGGCCGCCTTGCGCCACGTCATCGGCGATCTGCTGCAGTCGTTCGGCGTCCGGCTTGTTCATGAACCAGAGGCCACGGCGGCCGGCAGGCGTGCTCTGCAGGATCGCCGGTGAGGCGGTGCTGACGATGGCGCCGTCGGCGGCGAGCACCTGCCATGAACGCGCCAGGGTATCGCCACCGACGTAATCGAGCACCAGGTCGATGTCCTGCATGGCGGCTTCGAAGCGGCCGGTCTGGTAATCAATCGCATGGTCTGCGCCCAGACCCAGCACGTAGTCGAAATCTCGCGTCAACGCGGTGGTCAGCACTTTGGCGCCAGCGCGACGCGCAAACTGCACCGCGAAACCGCCCAGTCCGCCGGCGGCACCGTGGATCAGGACGCGCTGTCCGGCCCGCACCGGACCGGCGAAGTGCAGGCTTTGCCATGCGGAGACCGCGGCCACCGGCAGCGCGGCGGCGTCAGCGAAGCTCATCGACGCCGGCACCTTGGCCAGGTTAGCGGCGTCCACGGCCACCAGCTCGGCGTAGGCACCCAGGCCGCCGAGCGAGCCCATGACGCGGTCGCCCTTGGCGAAACGGGTAACCCCGGCTCCCACTTGCTCGACGACACCGGCAAGCTCGATGCCCAGCACCGTAGGCAGGGCCAGCGGGAAAGCATCCTTGACGTAGCCTTCACGCACCTTCCAATCCAGCCCGTTGACGCCGGCGGCGTGCACACGCACTACGACCTGGCCTGGGCCCGCGACGGGCGCATCGATGAGGGAAATGCGGGCGGACTCGGGACCGCCATACTGGGTCAGCTGCAAAGCACGAATCGTCTTCATGAGAACTCCTTGTGGTTGGGTACGGACCTAACAATAAGGAGTTTCACATTCAAAACAAAGACCATAAAATATAGACACACCGTATCGATATTGAGACATCATGGACCTCAACGCACTGACCGATTTTCAACTGGTGGCCACGCATGGCGGATTCGGCCGCGCCAGCCGCGCGAGCGGACGCTCGAAGGCCACCCTGTCGCGCCGAATCGCCGAATTCGAGGAAGCGCTGGGCGTACGCCTCATCGAACGAGGCGCGCGCAGTCTGGAGCTGACGGATGCGGGGCGGCTCCTGCTGGAACGTGCGGACGGACCAATGCGCGAGCTCGCCGAGGCGCTGGCCGAGGCCGTGGAGGGAATGGAGAAGCCACGCGGACAGCTGCGCATTGCAGCCCCGCTGGTTTTTTCGCAGATGGCGCTGGGAGGAATTCTTGCGCGGTTCCAGGCCCGCTATCCGGAGGTCCAGGTCGAGGCTGTGGCCGAAGACCGGTTTGTCGACCTGGTCGAGGAACACTTCGACCTCACCATCCGCATCAATCCGCGCAAGGATAGTGCCCTTGTAGGACGGTGCTTTGCTAGGGACCGTTTGCTCCTTGTCGCCGCGCCTTCGCTACGCCCTCCGCCAAAGAACGCTGCCCAGCCGTTCCCCACGCCGGCCGTGGTCATGCCAAGCTACCGCGACGGCGATCTGTGGAGTGCCGGGGATCGGAAGATGGTGGTGGAGCCGCAACCGGTGTTGCGCCTGTCGTCGCTACTGATGGTGCGCGACGCTGCGGCGGCAGGCGCCGGTGTCGCGCTGTTGCCGCAGTCGCTGGCGCAAGGCTTGATCGATGACGGCAAGCTGGGCGTTTGGGGGATAGTCGGCGAGGAGGTCGAACTTTGGGCGCTTCACACCTCGCGCCGACTGCAAAGCCCAAAGGTACGTGTGTTCGTCGATTTTATCGCCGCACAGTATCCGGGCGGCTGGTTCGTCGTTTGATCTCTAACAGTTGGGCATGGCCAGGCCGCGCATGCCTGAATGTTGTGCCTGCCAAAACACAACGATAAAAACTATTTATCCGAAACAAAAATGAAAAAAATACTAGAAAAAGTGGGCACTGCTCTTTTGACATTGTTCATAGTGACTCTTATTGCCGCTGGTCTCGGCTTTCTAATTGGATACTTGTGCCAAGTGCTGTCACCAGGCCTCTCTACTGCCATCCTAAAGTCCATCCATTTAACCGCTACTAACAAGGCAGACATTGCATTTTCTATTGTCTACGCAGTGTACTTTGGCCTGACCGTCACACTTTGCTTTTCGATTGTGGCGTTCGGATGTTTGCTTCTTCCCACTACCATGGAGATGAGGCAGCAGATGTTTACCGCTATAAAGGTAATTCTGCTATCACTAGCCTTCTCAACGGCGACCACCGTAGCCTATGCATCCATCTTCAAAGGCAGGATTGCGGCACTTGAAATAATGACGGAGATTCTTACGTCCGGTACATCGCAAGAAGATTTTCGCCTCGGCATTTATCTGGCACATTCTGCCTTTGGCGGATTGTTTCTCGGAATTGTGATGGCTATATGGAATCTGGTACGGTTCCTGCGCACGAAGATCAGACTGGCCGAGTACTTACTCAACGGAGACTCCACACTTGCAAAGGCAGTCTCACTAATCTATCCGTTCAACGGCCTCAAGGCGCTACTCGTCTCCGTGACAGTCATCTCGCTTGGATGGCAACTTTTCCTTAACACGGATCACTCCTATCTTCGGCTGTTCATCTTCACTTACGGCAGCGCTACATGGGCAATTGCTGCCGGCTATCTTTATGAATTCGTACTTACCAAAGCGGGAAAAAATTCGGAGCTCATGAGTGAGTTCTATGGAGAAATGTCCGATGACATTTACGTCCTCGTGGTCTTTTCCTTAAGCGTCTTTGTATTTTATTGGCGCCTACCCAACCCATACGCCTGGACAAACCTAGATCTTGGCCTTCTGGCGCCGCCCTATTTCTTATACGTTCTTTTAACGCTCTATCGGTGCGGAAAAACCAAGGTTGCTGGCCACCGGTTCTCGCAGTCATTTGTAAATTCGATGATCGGCAGTATCGCCGTCCTTTACGTTGGCGCGTTCTATGTCTTCTATCGCATCCAAACCGAGAACATCACTGCAATGGAGTCTTTGTGGTGGCAGATAACGATGTTTTCTACCTCCATCACTACCTTCATTGGGGCGAGACTCCTGCTCTTTTATCTGAGAAGGGGAAAGCTTGAAGGATCCCCTATATGGCTGGAAGCTTTCAGGACCTTGAAATTCTCCTCAGGACTATACGAGAAGCTAGTCGAGGTTACGCCCGCATGGAATGATCGCGTAGTCAAAGAGAATGCACGTCTACGAAAAGAAAAGCGCCAACAACAGAAGCGGAGAAAATAATGCAAACACTCACAAAAGTAGCTAGCGTCCGATTCTCGTTTCGAAGAGTAATGTCGGTGATATCCGGAGCAACTGGGATATTCTCAGCCATTCTTTGGCATCAATCATCTGGCTGCCAGCTCAAGGCCGCCGCCATAAGTCACGCTCTTTCGGTTAGCCCCGATACGGCACTCGCGAGGATTTCATCATATCCAGACTTGATCAATATCTCCCCAGCGTCTGCAACCAAGCTTATGGATGGCCTGAACAATTTAGCGCTAATTCAAAATAACCTCGCTGCGGCCTTTGCTATTGCAGCTTCAATGTGCATTGCCGCAGCGCTCTTCTCCGAAAGATAGGATCTAACTTGATCGGCTCGCAGAATTTCTGCACCGCATGTTCCTGGCCACCTTCCGTATTCGTTTGAAGGTGGCCCGAGGCTGCGCCCCCTCTTAAATTGGCTCAATCGCCCAGTGTTGGTGCCGTCTTCTTTCGTGCCTTAAATGCGCGCTGCCTCTGATCCGAATCTCTGGGGAGAGTCAAGGGATTAAAGGTGCTTGGCGCCAGAGTATCAAGCCATTCGTTGCGACCAAGTGCACGCAGCACCATGACAAACGTCCTCATAGAGGATCCTCGACCGGCCTCCAAGTTCTGCAGGGTTCGCGTATTAATTCCGGCAAGGTAGGCGACCCTTTCTTGAGATAGATTCAAACTAAGTCGGTAGCGCTGTAGATTTTCGCCAAGCGTCACCTCCAATTCTTCTGGCGTCATATTCCGAGGCATTCTCTGCGCTCCTAGCTGAAACTTTGTTCCATGGCCGTCACTTCCCAAATGGGGCATATCTGCAACATCGCCCCGCAAGACATGCTAACGATAACACGCATAATATTGCGCTTAATAGCGATATCTACCCATAAAACGAATAATAGTGCGCCTTATCGAGACGAGAGGAATTGCAGAATGAGCACAAATCTCACGACTTCGAGGGTCATAACTATCTACTTAATATGACCCCCCGCCGGTATCGCTCATAAATAGAAAATGCCCGCAAAGCGGGCATTTTTCATCTGAACTACGTGCGTGCCGGATTGCTCTGAGCTCAGACGGGAATTTCTGAGATCATAGACCTCCCAACATTAGCAAGGCATGCCCGTATTCAAGAAAGCACCGTTTTGCATGTGCCAGAGGCTGAGAACTTACAGCGTTTTATGCGGGACGTGATACGTGTCATCTGTACGAGCACCGATGTTTCCGGCAGTGTAGAAAAAGCGGTTTTCTGGTTCAGAAATAGCCATTTATCTTGCTTTGAGGGCAAGACGCCTCAAGTTTTAGTGGCCGAAGGTCGCGTAGACAACGTTGTCAGCTATCTGCAGTCACTCGATGCAGGATGGTTAGGTTGAGTCCCACCCGGCCAAACCTGGTTATTACGAACTTTATTGGCAATTGACAGCGCTCGGCGACCAAAACGCCTACCATTACGAACTTTAAGTAGACATAACCGCCGTGAATGATGCCTGTCCGGCGCGGGTTTCAGAAGGGATATTTTTACGAACTTTATTGTTCAATTACAGTGTGTCTGCCAGAAATGAAAGGCTTCCCTTTTAAGAAGGGAAGCCTTTGAACCTCCCTTCCCCTACGCCGCCTTATATCCCAGCTCTCTCAAATCCAAGGGCATCTGCTCCAGAGCCCTTCCTTGCTTCCGAGATTTTTGGACACCCGCGAAGCCCCGAGCCGTCGGCGTTTTCACTTCCTCGCGCCAATCTGAGCGAATCGGCACAGCATTTGAGCTTGCCGGCATGACGCCTTCATCCCGGCAACGGTAGACTCCCATCTATCGTCAATTCTCCACGCTCAGCAATGAACGCCGGCTCTCCCTCCCAAGCTCGCGAAGTGTGCGGCAAGCCTCATATCGGGCTCACGGCGCACGTCGTCCAGGGCAACGAACTGCGCATCGCACGGATCGCCCTGGACCGGAGCGCGCTGATCTTCGTGGACCGCGGCGTCAAGACCGTGGTCGCCGGCAACGGGGAGAAGTTCGTCGCTGCGCCCGGGCAGGCGCTGGTCTTGCGCGGCGACCAGAGCGTCGACTTCATCAACGCGATCGCGCCCGGCGGCACGTATGAGGCGCGCTGGCTGCTGTTCGACAATGCGCTGCTGCTTGACGAGGGATACCGGCGCGACTGCGCGGCGCTGCGGCGTACGACCAGGCGCCGCGCTCCTGCGCGCGTCATCAGGAAAAGCGGCGCGGCGTTTCAGGCCGCGTTCGAGGCCGCGCGGGAGGTGCTCTCCCCGGACGGCGGCGTGCCCGATGCCATCGCCCGGTTGCGCGTGCTCGAAGTCCTGTACTGGCTCTTCGAACACGGCATCGCCCTGGAACCGCAGGCGGCGCAATCCGGCATCGCGGCGCAGATCCGGAATCTGGTGTCGGGCGAAGTCGAGGCCGAATGGCCGTCGGCTTTCGTCTCGGAGCGGCTGGCCATGTCGCAGGCCACGCTGAGGCGCCGCTTGTCGGCGGAAGGCACGTCGCTGACCGAAGTGATTGCGGATGTCCGCATGGCCGCCGCGCTGACCATGCTCCAGGCCACCACGCGCCCGGTCGCCGACATTGCGCTGGCGGTGGGCTACGAATCGCCCTCCCGCTTCTCCGTGCGCTTTCGCAAGCGATTCGGATTTTCTCCCTCTGTCGTGCGCAGCGGCAGCCGCGCGCACCAGAGCCTCTGACCCAACCTGGAATCCAAGACCATGCTGACCATCCATCACCTCGGCGTATCGCAATCGGAGCGCATCGTGTGGCTATGCGAGGAGCTCGCCCTCCCTTATGAACTGGTGCGCTACACGCGCGATGCCGTCACCCGGCTGTCGCCGCCGGCACTCAGGCAACTGCACCCGCTGGGCGCCGCGCCCGTGATCCAGGATGGCGAGCTGATGCTGGGCGAATCGGCCGCCATCGTGGATTACATCCTGGCCAAATTCGGAAACGGCCGACTGAAACCCGGCCCCGGCCAGGCCTGCTTCGCCGATTACCTGTACTGGTTCCACTTCGCCAACGGCAACCTGCAACCCATCATGCTGCGCTACATGACCCTGCTGCGCACCGACCTGCCCGCCGACCATCCGGTGATCGCCGGCACCATGGGGCGCCTGCAGGCGGCCCTGGCCCTGATGGATGAACGGCTGGCGAAAGCCAGCTACCTGGCCGGCGAGGAGTTCACGGCGGCGGACATCATGACCGTCTTCTCGCTGACCACGATGCGGGTGTTCCAGCCTGTCGACCTGGCGCCGTATCCGCACATCCAGGCCTACCTGGCCCGGATCGGCGAACGCCCCGGCTATCGGCGCGCGATGGAAATCTGCGATCCCGGCATGGCGCGCCTGCTGAGCTGATCCGTCGGCAGCCGGGGAAATCCTGGAAAGGGAATGCCGGCACCGGAGCGAAAAAGCGCAAACCGTGCCAAACTCGGCGCAAGGCGGCTGCGGGTCTTGCGCGAGCCGATCCGGGCGACGTCGCGTTGACGCGCCGCGTTGAACCATCGATGGGGCTTGAGTTTGGGCAAAGATGCAAAGAATCCCTGCGTGTCGCTCTGTCACCTGAAGCATGAGATATGCACAGGATGCGGCCGCTCCAGGAGCGAAATCAAGGAGTGGAAAGGAATGAAGCACAAGGAGCAGAAGGCGACCGTGGAACGCGCGGCCGTCCGGCTGAAAGAATTGCGCAGGAAAGAACGCAAGCACTAGGTTCTCTCCACCGCGCGCGCCCGATACGGTAAACCCGTGACGACAGCGCCGATATCTCCGGCGAAAAAAATGCCCGCTTGCGCGGGCATTTTTCATTCTTGCAGAACTACGGCGACATCAGAAGTCGACCTGGGCCGACAGCACGAAGGTGCGGCCGGAAGCCGTGCCGACGTAGCCGTTCTGCATCACCCAGTAGTGCTTGTCGAACAGGTTCTCGATGTTGGCGCGATAGGTCACGACCTGGCCGGCGGTCTTGGTGATGTAGCGCGCGCCGACGTCCATGCGGGTCCAGCCCGGCACCTTCAGGGCGTTGGTGTTGTTGTACCACATGGCGCCGGTGTTGGTGACGCGGGTGTTGAGCGCCAGGCCGGTCAGCCACGGGGTGTCCCAATCCAGGCCGAGGTTGAAGTTGTGCTTGGGCACCGCACCGACTTCCTTGCCGTCGGTAGCGCCGCCTGCGGTGCTGGACTGCTTGGTGTCGAAGAAGGTGCCGCTGGCGTTGAAGCGCAGGCCGCGCTGCAGTTCGCCATAGGCGCTCAGCTCCAGGCCGCGGATGCGCGCGCGGCCGTTTTGCGTGGCGTAGGTCAGGCCGTTGACCACCTCGGTCGAACTGTTGCGTTGCTCGATCTGGAACAGCGCGGCGGTGGTGGTGATGCGGCCCCAGTCGACCTTGGCGCCGGTCTCATACTGCTTGGACTTGTACGGGGCGAAGGCCTGGCCGGCGTTCGCATACTGCGCGCCGGCGAAGCCGCCCGAGGTCAGCGCGGCGGTGTAGTTGGCGTACAGCGAGAGGTTCTCGATCGGCTTGACCACCACGCCCAGCACCGGCGAGATCGCGGTCTGGTTGGAGGTCTGCGAGGCGCTCACCAGGCTGTGGTTGTAGACCTGCTGGCGACGCAGGCCGCCGATCAGGCGCAGGCGGTCGTCCAGCATCGACAGCGTGTCGGTCAACGCCAGGCTGGTCAGGCGCGTCTGGCTTTGCGGGCTGGGCTGGCCGCGCGCGGCGGTCACGGCCGGCAGGGCCACCGGGTTATAGATGCTGGAGGCCACGCCGGTGGTGTTGCCGTTGAGGAAATAGAAGTAGTCGGTCTGCTGGTCGAGCATGTTGCCGCCGACGATCATCGTGTGCTTGATGCCGCCGGTGTTGAAGCGCATGCGCATGCCCACATCGGCGGAAGTCGAGGTGACCCGCTGGTCGTAGTAGCCGTTGCGCACGCCGTACTGGAACAGCGCGGAGTTGACCAGCACGTCGCCGTTGGAGTTGCTGACGGTAGCGCTGGGGAAGCTCTGCGCCGATTCCGCCACGTGATAGCCGACCGCGCCGTAGGCGGTGATGTTGTCGTTGACGTCGTATTCCAGGCGCGTGGTCACGGCCTTGTCGTCGGACTGCAGGGTGTTGCCCGGATACAGGTTGGTGCTGCCCGAGGGCGCGCTGGGCATCGAGGTGACGTTGGTGCCGATGCTGTATTGCGGGCGGAAGTTGCGCGCATCTTCGTGCTGGGTGTAGGCGTCCAGGCTCCAGCGCACGCGGCTGCCGTTGTAGTCCAGGCCGATCGAGCCCATGCTCTGCTGCTGCTTGCTGTCGGACAGGCCGGTGTTGCCGTCCGCGTACAGCGCGTTGACGCGGATGCCCCACTCCTGGTTCTCGCCGAAGCGGCGGCCGATGTCGCCCTTCAGGCCAAACTGCGAATTGGACAGGTAGGTCGCCGTCACGCTGGACACCGGATCCTCGTGGGCGCGCTTGGCCACCAGGTTGACCGCGCCGCCGATGCCGCCGGCCGGGCCCATGCCATACATCAGCGTGCCCGGTCCCTTCAGGACTTCAATGCGCTCGACCATGGCGATGGGCATGCGGGTCAGCGGCACCATGCCGTACAGGCCGTTGAACGCCACGTCGTTGGCCGACATGGTGAAGCCGCGGATCTGGTAGCTGTCGCCGAAGCCGCCGTTGCCGTTGGTGTTGCGCACCGACGAATCGTTGGCGATGACGTCGCCGATGGCGCGCGCCTGCACGTCTTCGATGCCCTGCGAGGTGTAGTTGGTGGTGCTGAACGGCGTATCCATCACGCTGGCCGTGCCCAGCACGCCCAGGCTGCCGCCGCGCGCGACCAGTCCGCCGGCATAGGGCGCGGTGGGATCGGCGTTCTCGACCACGGTCACGGTGGGCAGCACGGCGTTGCTGTTGCTGCCGGTGGCAGTGGTGGTGGTGGTGCCGGTCGCGGCGGCCGGGGCCGTGGCGGCAGTATCGGCGGACGTCGACGCGGTCTGCGCATACGCCATCGGCGCCGCCAGCATCGGCGCCATCAGCACCAGGTGGCGCGCGGCGGATGCCACGGCTTTCATCTTAAAAACGGAATTGCGTTGGCGCATCGACGCCTGGACCTGCCCCATGATCTGACCTTTCGTGTTGTAAACAAGGAAACCAGGACGCTTCCAATCGAGAAAAAGAAGCGTTCTTATTTCGATGACACACGAAAATCAAAAAGGGATCAGCCCGCCGCGAAAAATCTGCGACCGATGCAGCAAGGCAACTCCGGCCGCCGGCGTCGCCCTGATCCGGCAGTCCCCTTCAGGGCTCCACCAGCCCCAGCCTGATCAGGCTCTCGGCTGTCGCCAGCACGGCCTCTTCGCGCGGACGCGGCGACCAGCCCAGCAGCCGGGCGGCCTTCTCGCCGCTGGCGTTCATGTTGATGCCCAGCAAGGGCATCGCCGCGCGCATGGTCGGGTCCTTGCGCGCGGCCAGGCGGGCGACCCAGTTGGGCAATACCTTGGTGGGCACCTTGTGCGCGGCCGCGCCGAGACGGCTGCGCAGGATCTGCGCCAGCTCGATCATCCACATACTCTCGCCGGCGATGGCCAGGAAGCGCTCGCCGGCCGCGGCCGGATTGGTCATCGCGCGCAGGTGCAGGTCGGCGACGTCGCGCACGTCGACGAAGCCGGAATTGATCTTCAGGCATCCCGGCTGGCCGTCCAGCATGTATTTGACCAAGCGGATGGAGTGCGAGAAATCCGGCCCCAGCACCGGGCCCAACACGGCCACCGGATTGATCGCGCTGAGTTCCATGCCGCGCCCTTCGCGGGCGATGAACTCCCACGCGGCGCGCTCGGAGAGCGTCTTCGACTTCTGGTAGGGCGCGACGTTGCCGTTGAGGTCGCTCCAGTCGGTTTCATTGAAAGGGCGCGGCATCGCCGTATGGCCGGCGCAGATGGCGCCGAAGGCCGAGGTCAGCACCACCCGTTTGACGCCGGCGTCGCGCGCGGCCCGCAGCACGCGCAGGTTGCCGTCGACGGCCGGGCCTATCCAGTCCTCTTCGCGCACCTGGGCGCCCGACGGTGTGGGCGAAGCGCCGTGCATCACGTAGCGGCAGCCGGCCGCGGCCTCGCGCCATCCGGCATCGGCGCTCAGATCGGCGGCGACGAAGGCCAGGCGATCTCCCGCCTCCACCCCGCCGGTCCTGAGGTGGTTGCGCACCTCTTCCTCCCGCGCCAGGTCGCGCACCGTCGTGCGCACCCGATAACCCGCCTGCAGCAGCGCGATCATGCAATGCTGCGCGATAAAGCCGGTGCCGCCGGTCACCAGTACCAGTTGTTCGTTCATGTCCATTCCTGTCTACCCGCCCGGCCGACATGGCCGGGTTTCCGTAAGCAGGAAGATAGGCGCGCAAGCCCGGATTAGGAATGCTTGTAAATCCCTTTTACTTGCGCAATAGTACGGAAATGCAGACCGACCCGTTTTCCGACATCCTGAAATTCACGCGCGCGCAAACCCTGGCGACCGGCGGCTTCACGGCCGGCGGCGACTGGGCCATCCGTTTCCCGGCGCCGGAGAAGATCAAGTTCTTCGCCGTCGTCAAAGGAAGCTGCTGGGTCCACATCGACGGCGAAGCCCAGCCGGTGCGTTTCGATACAGGCGACGTCGGCCTGCTGGCGGCGCCGCGCGCCTTCGTGCTCTCCAGTGCGCCCGGCCTGACGCCGGTGGATGCGATGGCCTTGTTCTCCGGCGCGGTCAACGCGACGGCGACGCTGGGCGACGGCCAGGACTTCGCCCACATCGGCGGCCACGTGCTGCTCGACCCCACCAGCGGCAAACTGCTGCGCGACGTGCTGCCGGCATGGATACACGTGCCCGCGGCGACGCCGCAGGCGGCCAGCTTCAGGTGGCTGCTCGACCGCCTGATGGAGGAAAGGACCCACGGCCTTCCCGGCAGCCAGCTGGCGTCGGCCCAGCTGGCGCAGCTGCTGTTCATCCAGATCCTGCGCGCCCACCTCAACAACGCCGGGCCGGCGCCGACCGGCTGGCTGCGCGCGCTGGGCGAGCCGCGACTGGCGCCCGCATTGCGGCTGATGCACGGCGACCCGGCCCGCGCCTGGCGCCTGGAAGAGCTCGCCGCCGCCTGCGCCATGTCGCGCACCACGTTCGCCGCGCGCTTCAGGGAGGCGGCGGGAGTGGCGCCGCTGAGTTATCTCGCCCAGTGGCGCATGCGCCTGGCGCAACGCGCCCTGCGTGAGGACGACACGCCGGTGGCAAGCCTGGCGCAGTCGCTCGGCTATACCTCGGAAAGCGCGTTCAGCAACGCCTTCAAACGCATCACCGGCAGCGCCCCGCGAACCTATCGACTGGCGGCGCAGGCGCCTTCCGAATAGGCGCAAGCGCTTGCGCCGCCGCTTCAGTCCGGCAACGAGCGCGCATAGTCGTCCAGGTCGCGGTGCTCGCGCAGCACCTGCCGGTACAGACCCTGGAATCCCAGCCAGGCCACATAGTCGGACGCCAGGTGGCGCCGCGTGGCGCGCGCCTCCTCCGGCGTCAGCGGCTGCAGCGGACCGCTGGCCTCGGCCAGCAGCTGGACCTGCGCGCAGCGCTCCATGGCGATGAAACGATAGATCGCCGAATCCACGCTCGAGCCCACCGTGAGCAGACCATGGTTCAACAGGATGGCCGCCTTGCGCTCGCCCATGGTCTGCGCGATGCGCTCGCCCTCGTTCATCGCCAGCACCACGATGTCGCCGCGGAAGACGACATGGTTCTCATAGAACAGGCAGGATTCCTGGTTGATCGGCTCCAGCAGTCGCTCGCGCGCGGCGAAGGCGCGCCCGTAGGTGGTGTGCGTATGCACCGCGGCGGCCGCGGCGTGGTTGACGCGATGCAGGCCGCAATGAATGGCGACCGCCGCCGCGTTCACCGGGCCGGTCCCGTGATGCACCTGGCCGTCGACGTCGATGCACATGAGGTCGTCCGGATGGATCGTCGAAAAGTGCTGGGCGTACTGGTTGACCCAGTAGCGGTCGTGATGCTCGGGGTCGCGCAGCGTGACGTGGCCGGCGATGCCCTCGGTCAGGCCGAAGCGCGCCAGCAGGCGGAACGACGCCGCCAGCCTGAGCTTGCGATGGCGGCGCTCGGTAGCGATGTCCTCATATTCGCGCGGCACCGGAAGCTTGCCGCCGATGGGGGTGGGAATGCTGTAGTCGTTGAGTTCGTTGGAACACATGGGTCGTCCCTGGCATGGAAAGCAAAAATTCTGCGTCAGCGGCATGGCTTCGTCCATGGAGGTTTGCGCACCGGCCTGTGAATTTTCCGCGCATGCGCCTCCGGCTGGAAAATAGTCGCCGCAATGGTGCGCGCACGCCCTGCCGGCGGGCATTTGCGCACCGCCCGGGGGCAGGTGCACCGGCTCTTCCAAAGCGTCACAGGGCGGCTACTTTTTGTAGGTTGTCATGCGAATTCCACGGATGCTTAAATGGGTTTCGCAACGCGCCCCTGATAAACGATATAAACCATTGATCATGCCAACCGCCCACGCCGATACCCAAAGCACCTTGCCGCCGGAGCTGACCAGACGCATCCTCTGGCGCCTTGGCCCCCTGCTGGTCCTGATGTACGTCGCCGCCCAGCTCGACCGCGCCAATGTCGGCTACGCGGCGCTGACGATGAATGCCGAACTGGGCATGACGGCGGCGCAGTTCGGCCTGTCCACCAGCCTGTTCTTCCTCGGCTACATCCTGTTCGAGGTGCCGAGCAACCTGTTCATGCATCGCTACGGCGCGCGCCGCTGGATGGCGCGCATCCTCGTCAGCTGGGGCCTGCTGTCGTCGCTGACCAGCTTCGTGCCCAACACCCAGTGGTTCTATTTCGCGCGCTTCATGCTGGGCGTGTTCGAGGCCGGCTTCTATCCCGGCGTGGTGTTCTACCTGACGCTGTGGATGCCGGCGCGCAACCGGGTCTGGATGATGTCGCTGTTTACCATGTCGATTCCGCTGACCGGCATGCTGGGCGCGCCGGTGTCGACCTGGATCATGGAGCACGCGAGCATCTTCGGCATGACCGGCTGGCGCGCGATGATCCTGGTCGAGGGCGTGCCGGCCATGGTGCTGGGCCTGGTCGCCTGGTTCTTCCTGCCCGACGGCCCGCATGCGCTGCGCAGCCTCAGCGACAAGGACCGCCAGGACATCCGCAAGGCGCTGGCCGGCGAAGAGCAGGCGGCAGCCGGCGCCGTGCAGCCGGGCAATGCGCGGCGCGCGCTGACCAGCATCCGGGTGTGGGGATTGGGGCTGGTCTACTTCGGCATCAACTCCGGCATCATCGGCCTGCTGTATTTCCTGCCGCAGGTGGTGAAGACCTTCAAGGGCAGCGCCGACTATTCGCTCACCCAGATCGGCCTGATCACCTCGGCGCCCTTCGCGGTGGCGGTGGTCAGCGTGATCGCCTGGGGCCGTTTCGTGAGCAACAAGCGCATCAACGCCTACTATGTCATCGGCCCCATGATGTTGTCTGCGGTGTCGCTGGCCGGTGCGCTGTACCTGTCCTCGCCGCTGGCCACGGTGGCGGTGCTGGCGGTCGGCACCTCGGCCTGCTTCTGCAGCATCAGCCCGTTCTGGCAGATGCCCAGCCGCATCCTGACCGACCGCGCCGCGGCGGCCGGCATCGCGCTGGTCACCAGCATCGGCGTGTCCTCCGGGTTCCTGATGCCGTGGTTCATCGGCTGGGTGCGCGACACCACCGGCAACTTCCAGCTGGCCTTCATCGCCATCGCCGTGGCGATGACCGTGGGATCGGTGCTGGCGCTGCTGCTGGACACCGACCGGGGCCGCGTGGCGATGCCGGAGCCGGTGCTAGAATGAGCGGATTGTCCATGGAGATCCGCCTGTGTCGCTGCGTCGAGGAATACCCAGTCTGACAGCCTTGCAGGCGTTTGAAGCGGCCGCCCGTCACCAGAGTTTTTCCAAGGCGGCCGATGAATTGCACCAGACCCACGGCGCCATCAGCAAGAAGGTCAACGAGCTCGAGGCGAGCCTGGGCGTGGAACTGTTCCGCCGCGTCAACCAGCGCCTGGTGCTCACCGAGGCCGGCGCCGAATACGCGCACCGCATCCGCATCAACCTGGAGCAGATCCGCCAGGATACGCGCCAGCTGGTCTCCAATCATGAACGCACCACGCTGCGCGTGGCCGTCGGCGTGACCTTCGGCTCGCAGTGGCTGGTGCCGCGCCTGTCGCGCTTCCACGAACACCATCCCGGCCTGCAGGTGCGCCTGATGGGGCGCGACCAGGCGACCTACTTCAACGACCTCAATTTCGACATCGCCATCCACTTCGACCGCGCGCCCCTGCCGGGCCTGGCCAGCAAGGTACTGCTGGCCGACGACGAGGTCTGCCTGGTCGCTTCACCCGCGCTGGCAGCCCGGTGCGCCGGCGGCGATATCGCCGCGATGCCGTGGATCCATACGCGCGACCTGCCCGCGGCCTGGAGCGCATGGAGCGAATCCGCCGCGCAAGGCCGCGACGAACACGGCCGGCACGACATCGGCGACCATTACTTCGATTTCTTCGTGATGGCGATCCGCGCCGCGGTCTCCGGCCTGGGCGTCGCCCTCCTGCCGCGCGTGCTGGTCGAACAGGAGCTGGCCACCGGACAGCTGGTGCGCATCGGCGACTACGCGGTGGTGAACGCGCAAAAGGCGTATCTGATGTTCCCCGAGCAAAAGCGGGAATGGGCGCCGCTGGCGGCGTTCGCCGCGTGGATGGAAGAGGAAATGGCCCGCTACCGCAGCGCCGCCCTGCCGTCGGCTTGAACTCAGCACCCGCCCCCGGTTGGGCGCCGGCGTCTGCGCCGATTCCGGTGCGGCGTCAGCAGGAGAACTGCAGGACGGTTCCCTCCGGCCGATACGACAGATACGTCAGCTTCAGGTGCCTGCGCGCCGCCTGCACGCGGTTGAGCCGCACGGCGCGCTCGCCGATGTCGGCGTCGGTCGGGCAGTCGGCGCAGTCCACCGCGAACGGCCACTCCTCCGACGGATTCAGGTGGCGGCCCAGGGCGCGCAGGACGATGTCGCAGCTCAAGGCCGGTTCATCGACCTCGAGTTGAAGATCCTGCACTTCGGATTGATTCTCGCTTTTGAAGGCGACCCAGAATTTAGTCATCTCTACCTCCGCCGAGTCGGGCAAATTCCCTACGGCTGAGTCCTATCGTATTGATGTATTGTCAATTCCGGCATCAGGATTTTCCTGCATGACCGGCGGCAATGACCGGCGCGTGCGCAGGATGGCATGCCGCTTGGCGCCTCCCGGTTTGTCTACTAAAATAGCACGATGACCAATGAACTTGACCAGCGCATCGGCGCACGCATCCGCCTCGAACGGGAGACCCGCGGTTGGTCGCTGACCGAGCTGGCGGAGCGCTCCTCGGTGTCGCGCGCGATGATCTTCAAGATCGAGCGCGGCGAGAGCAGCCCGACCGCCAACCTGCTGGCCAAGCTCTCCGGCGCCTTCGGCCTGAGCATGTCGGCGCTGATGGCGCGCGCCGAGCTCGGCCAGGGCCGGCTGCTGCGCAAGGCGGAGCAGCCGCTGTGGACCGATCCCGACAGCGGCTACCTGCGGCGCCACGTCTCTCCGCGCTCCGACCTGCCGCTGGACCTGGTGCAGGTGGTGCTGCCGGCCCACACCGAAGTGCCGATGCCGGCGGCGGCCTACGCCTTCATGCGGCAGCTGATCTGGGTCCTGGAGGGCGAGCTGGTGTTCGTCGAAGGCGAGCTGCGGCACGAGATGCGCGAAGGCGACTGCCTCGAGCTCGGCCCGCCGATGAACTGCATCTTCAAGAACGAGAGCGGCGCCGACTGCAAGTACGCGGTGGTGGTGCTGAGCCTGTCCTGAAGCTGTTCCGGCCCGGCTTCTTGAAGCGATCCACGAAGTACACTATAGTAGACTTTCATTCACCTTACTCAACAAGATGTCCACCATGCTGATACGCGACGCCAACCCGTCCGACGTCCCCGGAATCGCCGAAATCTACAACGACGCCGTGGCCAACACCACCGCGATCTGGAACGAAACCCTGGTCAGCGAGCAGAACCGCCTCGAATGGATGAACCTGCGCCTGCAAAGCGGCTACCCGGTGCTGGTGGCCGCAGCGGCCGACGGCGCCGTGCTGGGCTATGCCACCTTCGGCGACTGGCGCGCCTTCGACGGCTACCGGCATACGGTCGAACACTCGGTCTACGTGCACAAGGACCAGCGCGGCCAGGGCATCGGCAAGCGCCTGATGCAGGAGCTCATCGTCCGGGCGCGCGGCCTGGGCAAGCACGTGATGGTGGCCGGCATCGACGCCAGCAACGAGACCTCCATCCTGCTGCACAAGAAGCTGGGCTTCGACGATGTCGGCCACCTGAGGCAGGTCGGCACCAAGTTCGGCAAGTGGCTGGACCTGGCCTTCCTGCAGCTGACGCTGGATGAGCGCGAGGTGCCTGACCTGCCCGCCGGCAACTGAGGCCGCGGCGCTGACATGAAAAAGGCCGGACCGCATCTGCGGCCGGCCTTTTTTCATGGGCGCAAGGCGGTTCAGGCGCCGGCTTCGACGTAGCGCTTGAAGCTGTCGAGGATGGCCTGCCAGCCCTGGCGCTGCTGTTCGACCGGATACTGGTTCTCTGGGTCGAAGCTGACCGTCAGCCTGACGCCCTGCGGCGTCTGGGCAAACACCGAGCGCGCGCGGCGCTCGCCGAACACGTACTCGATCAGTTCATTCTCCGTCACCGCCGTATAGGTCCCGGCGAAATCGAAGCCCATGCTGCCGTCCTTGGCTTCCATGCGGGAAGAGAACGCGCCGCCCACGCGCAGGTCGACCGCGGCGGCAGTGGTGTGCCAGTCGGGCGAGGCGGCGTTCCAGCGCTTGATGTCCTCGGGCGAGGTATAGGCGCGCCAGACTTGGGCGATGGGGGCTGCGACGGTGGTTTCCACGGTGATGTCCATACTGGTCTTGTCTCCTCTTGTTGATTGGTCAGGACAGCGAAACGGCGAATTCTTCCAGCTGCGTGATGACGGTGTTCCAGCCGTCGAAGAAGCCCATCTTCTCGTGCCGGTCGCGGGTGGCTTCGTCCGGGTGCATCACACGCGCGGTATAGCGGCTGCCCGCGCCTTCGTCGGCCATGGTGATGATGGCGGTGAAGCCCAGCCAGGGCGTGTTCGGACGCCATCCGGCGGTGAGCATCGAGGTAAATACCAGGCGCGACTGCGGCACCACTTCCAGGAAGCTGCCCGGGTTGTCGCTGACGCCGCCGTCCGGGCCGCGCATGAGCGTATGGAAGGCGCCGCCCGGCTGCAGGTCGAAGGCCTTCACCTCGGTGGTCCACGGCTTGGGGCACCACCACTGGCGCAGCAGTTCGGGATCGGTCCAGGCGCGCCACAGGGCGCTGCGCGGCGCCTTGAGCACGCGGTGGATGATCAGGTCGCGGGCCTCGGCGTCGCCGGTCGGCTCTGGTGCAGCTTGGGTCATTTGCCTTGCTCCTCTCGATGAAGACGTTCGACGAAATCCACCATGCGGTCGGCCCGCGCTTCCCACATGGCGCGCTGTTGCGCGATCCATTGCTCGGCTTCGCACAGGCGCTCGGGCACCAGTTCGCAGGTGCGCGTGCGGCCATCCTTGCGGCTGCGGATCAGGCCGCAGCGTTCCAGCACGCCCAGGTGCTTCAGGAAGGACGGCAACGCCATGTCGAACGGCGCGGCCAGCGCCGACACCGGGCGCGCGCCGCCCGCCAGCGCGCCGACGATGGCGCAGCGGGTGGGATCGGCCAGTGCGTGGAACAGCTCGCTGACCTGAATCGAATACTTAGCCATATAGCTAAGTATATGCCGCAGTTCCTGCGCAATGCAAGCTCTGCGGCGGCGATAGCGGAGGAAGGAATCAGCCGGGCTGCGCGCCCGACTCGACGGTGACGCTGCGCTCCTGCGGCAGCGGCGCCAGCGGCGGCAGGCCGATCCTGGCGCGGGCGCGCCGGCATTCCGGATCGGGAGCGCCGTCAGCTTGCCAGGGGGAGAACTCGCGGCAGGTCGAGGGGCGGTCGGGATAGATGCGGCAGCCGATGCCGGCACGGCCCAGCTCGCCCTCCAGCGCGATGCAGCGACCGCCGCCGTACTCCGTACCCTTCATGCAGGCCAGCACGTCGTTGACCTTGGCAGTGAAATCGGCGGGCACGAAGCCGCCCGATCCGCCGGTCACCTCGCCGCAGTAGAAGGAGACGCGGTAGGTCGCGCAGCAGGCGCCGCAGGCGGTGCAGGGATTGTCGGCGCCGTCCGGCATGTCGACGAAGACGCGCTGGTCATCGACGATCCTGCGGATCTGGATGGTGGTGGTCATGGATGGGCTTGTGCCTTCGGTTGCGCGGATTGTACCGGAGGAAGATGGACCGCAGCCGGCGCATTTGATTTCATCCGCCGCCCCGGCGGCCTGCGGCGCGATTGATATACTCGCGGCACAAGAACCCGGCGCGCCACGCCGGACATCAACATCGCCACCGATACCGCATGAAGACAAGAAACCCCGCACTGGCCCGCGTCACGCCCGCCACCCTGGTCGGCGCCACGTGTGTGCTGGCCATGCTCTACTTTGGCCGCGAGATCCTGGAGCCGCTGGCGGTCGCCGCCATCCTCAGCCTGATCATCACGCCGCTGGTGCGCAAGCTGGCCGGCCTGGGCCTGAACCGCACCGCCGCGGCCTTCGTCTCGGTGCTGCTGGTGGGCGCCTGCGTGGTCTCGCTGGCGGTGGTGCTGGCCTTCCAGCTGGCCAGCGTCACCAGCGACCTGCCGCAATACCGCGAGGCGATCCAGGAGAAGATAGAGAGCGTGCGCACGCTCACCGAACGTCCCTTCGCCCGGCTGGAAGAGGAACTGAGCGCCGTCATCCCGCAGGCGCAGACGCCGGCGCCCGACGCGGCGAAGTCGCGCGGCGCCAAGAGTGCCGTCGCCCACCAGCCACCCGCGCCGGCGCCGGCGGCGACGCCGCAGATGTCGGTGCGCGGCGCGCTGGCGCGCCTGTTCTCGCTGGCCTGGGGGCCGATCGGCCAGGCCGGCATCGTGCTGGTGCTGCTGGTGTTCATCCTGCTGGAACAGGAGTCGCTGCGCGACCGCGTGGTGCGTCTGGCCGGACGCGCCGAGATGAGCCGCACCATGAAAGCGCTGGGCGACGCCGCCGAAGGCGTGTCGCGGTTCTTCTTCTCGCAGTTCGTGGTCAATGCCGTGTTCGGCACCACCATGGGCCTGGGACTGTGGCTGGCCGGCGTGCCGCATGCGGTGCTGTGGGGCACGCTGTGCGGCGTGCTGCGCTTCGTCCCGTACCTGGGCGCGCTGGCTTCGGGGGTGGTGATCGCGGTGTTCATCGCCGCCATCGACCCGGGCTGGTGGCTGGCGTTGTCCTTCCTCGCGCTGTTCGTCTCGCTGGAGGCGCTGGTGGCCAATTTCATCGAGCCGCGCGTCTACGGCCACAGCTCCGGCCTGTCGCCGCTGGCCATCATCGTCTCGGCATTGTTCTGGGGCAGCCTGTGGGGACCGGTCGGCCTGCTGCTGTCCACGCCGCTGACGCTGTGCCTGGTGGTGGCCGGGCGCCACGTCGCCGCGCTCGAACCCATCACCATCCTGCTGGGCGAAGCGCCCAACATGAGCCACGCCGAGCGCTTCTACCAGCACGCGCTGGCCGGCGAGTCCGACGCCGTCATCCGCGAAGGCCGCGCCTATCTCGCCAAGAACAGCTTCGCCAAGTATTGCGACCAGGTGCTGCTGCCGGGCCTGGCGCTGGCCTCGCTGGACCTGCGCAACGAACAGATCGAGGAAGTCCAGCAGACCCGCCTGCGCGCCACCGGCCTGCGCCTGATCGAGACGCTCACGCAGACCCCGGGCACGGCGAACGCGCGCCGCTTCGGCCGTCGCCAGGCGGTGCCGCTGCTCAACAGCAGCATCGGCGCCCACCTGCGCCAGTTGCGCCTGGCCCGGCTGGGGCGCTGGCAGGGTTCGCTCGATGTGCCCAGCCGCTCGGTGGTGCTGTGCGCCGGGCTGACCAACGAGCGCGACGAACTGCTGAGCGAACTGCTGGTGCATGCCCTGCGCGTGGCCGGCATCGATGCGCGCGGCGTGACGCTGGACGAGCAGAACGAGCGCCCCGACGCCAGCAAGTCGGAGCTGGTGTCGACGGTCTTCATCGTGTTCCCGCAGAAGGAAGGCTTCGACCGCTGGCTGGCCGCCGTCAACGATTTGCGCGGCGGCCTGCCGCAGGCGCTGCTGGTCACCATCCGCCCGCCCTTCGATGCCGAGATCATGGAACAGGCCGCCGTCAGCGGGCATGTCGACATGGTGCTGTCGTCCTTCGAGGAAGGGCTGGCCTTCGTTGCCGCGGGCAATCGCGCCGCCGTCAGCTGATCGACAGCCACGACGCGCCGCCCGGGCGTAGAATCGCCGGAACAGCCGGTCTTCGGTGTGCGAAGGCCGGTCTTTCCGACAGGAAAAACCATGACCCACCGCCCCGCCCTTCCGGCCGCGCTCAGCCTGGCCGCCCTGCTGCTGATCCCGGCGGCGCTGCCGCTGGCGGCGCAAAACCTCCCTGCGCCCGACGCCGCGCCTGCGGCCGCGCCGGCGCCCATCCAGCTCAACCCGCGCGCCACGCTGCCGATCACCCCGGAAGAGAAAAAGAACATCGACGACCTGCTGCGCGCCAGCGGCGCCATCAATGTCGGCAAGGTCATGGCGCGGCTCTTTGCCAGCCAGGTCACCACCACGCTGAAGTCGTCGCGACCCAACCTGCCGCCGCATGTGGCCGGCGTGGTCAACGAGGAGATCGCCCGCGCGGTGAGCGAATCGATCGACGCCCCCGACGGCCTGGCCGACATGCTGGCCCAGCTGTATCACAAGTACTTCACCGATGAAGAGATCCGCCAGATGACGGCCTTCTACAACAGCCCGGCCGGGCAGAAGTCGGTGCAGGTGATGCCGGTGCTGCTGCCGGAGTCGCAGAACCTGGGCCGCGCCTGGGGCGCAAAGCTTGCGCCGGTGGTGCTGCAGCGGGTGGAGGCGCGGCTGAAGGCCGAAGCGGCCGCAGGCAATGCGCCGGGCGCGGCGGGCAATGGAACGCCGCAGGCGTCGGCCGAGCAGTCCGCGCCGTCGCGCCGGCTGGAGATCGCCGTCGCCCCGCGCCCGGTCTATCCGGCGGACTCCCGCGCCAGCCGGGAAGAAGGCACGGTGCGCATGAAGGTGCAGGTGAACCGCAGCGGCCAGGTGCAGGACGTGGCCGTGCTGATCTCCTCCGGTTATCCGCGCCTGGATGCGGCCGCGATCCAGGCCGTACGCGGCATGTCTTACAAACCCTTCGCCGGCGACCAGGACACGATGAGCGCCGAGGTCAACGTCGCCTTCAAACTGGGCAACCAGCAGCCGCAACAGCCGCGTCCGGCCGGCAAGGACCAGAGCCGGGAAATCTGAACCCGCCGCGCCTCAGGCCTTGCCGCGCGTAGCCCACCAGCAGGCGAACGATCCCGCCGTCACCATCGCCACGCCCTGGAAGAATCCGGCGCCGGGGCGCACGCCCAGCCAGGCGCTGGCCAGCAGCGCCGAGAAGACCGGCGCGAAATAGGAGGCGGTCGCCAGCAGCGTGATGCTGCCGCGCTGCACCCCGTGGTTCCAGCATGAATAGGCGGTGGCGGTTAGCGCGCTCAACACCAGCACCTGCAACGCGCCGGACAGGCTGACATGCAATGCCGGCTCCGCGCTCAGCGCATACTTGATCCACAACAGCAGCGCGGTCACCACCAGGAACGCCGGAACCGCATTCTTGCCGCCGCCCACGCGTCGCGTCAGCACCGAATACGCGGCCCACAGGATGGCCGCGCCGAAGGCCAGCGCATACGCCGGCGGATTGCCGCGCATGTTGGCCCACAGCAGCGCCGGCGACCAGTCGCCGTCGCCCTTCATCACCCAGACGATGCCGGCAAAGCACAGCGCAATGGCCGGCGGCAGCAGCCACGAGCCGCGCTGCTGGCGCATCAGCGTGGCGAGAAGCACGGTGAGGCTGGGCCAGAGATAGTTGATCATGCCCAGCTCCAGCGCCTGGGCGCGGCCGTGCGCCATGCCGACCGACAAGGACAGCGCGATCTCGTAGGCGACGAACAGCGATCCGCTGCCCAGCAAGTAGGCGCGCGGCAGCTCACGCACCTTCGGCCAGCCGACCGCCAGCGTGGCCAGCATCGCGCTGGCGGAAAAGATCAGCGCGGCGCCGCCGGTGGCGCCGAAGATTTCGGAAATGCTGCGGATCAGGCCGAGCGAGGCGCTCCACATCAGCACCGCGGACATGCCGATCAATGTGGAGGCGTTATGACTGAGCTTGCGCGTGCCGCTTGACTGACGTTCCAATCCATTCACCTTGCAGGAGGCCGGCCCGGCATCGACGCGCCGGGCCAAAGCCGCCCATTGTAAATGGAGCGCGCGCCTCAGGCCGCCAGCGACTCCCGCCGGTCCTTGGCCGCAGCCACCGGCGAGCCGCATTCGGCCACGCCGTTCTTGGCGGCCAGGATCTCGGCCATCACGCTGACGGCGATCTCGGGCGGCGTCTTGCTGCCGATGTAGATGCCCACCGGGCCATGCAACCGCGCCAGCGATTCGCGGCTCTCGCCGAAATGCGCCGCCAGGCGGTCGCGCCGGTTGGCGCTGTTGCGGCGCGAACCGATCGCGCCGATGTAGAAGGCCGGGCTGTGCAGCGCCTCCAGCAGCGCCAGGTCGTCCAGCTTGGGGTCATGGGTGAGCGCGACGATGCAGCTGCGGCGATCGGGACGGAAGGCCACCACCGCGTCGTCGGGCATCTCGGTGGTGCTCTTCACGCCGGGCACGGCCCAGGCGTCGAGGTATTCGCGGCGCGGGTCGCACAGCGTGACGTCGAAGCCGCTGAACAGCGCCATCGTCGCCAGGTATTGCGACAGCGCGCCGGCGCCGATCAGCAGCATGCGATAAGCGGGACCCAGCGTGACGGTCAGCCGCGCGCCATCGAACGCCACCTCGGCCGGCGCCTCGGCCTTCTCCAGCGCCACCGCGCCGTCGGCGACGCACAGGCTGCGCCGCACCAGCGCGCCGCCGTCCAGCATGTGCATCAGCCGCTCCAGCTGCGCGGCGTCCGGGTCGAACTCCAGCAGCAGTTCCAGCGTGCCGCCGCAGGGCAGGCCGAAGCGATGCGCCTCGTCGGCCGATACGCCGTAGCGCACCAGCCCGGGCGCGCCACCGTTCATGCCGGGACCGCCGTCGATGCGACTGTAGCGGGCGGCCAGGTCGTCCTCGATGCAGCCGCCCGAGACCGAGCCGGCGATGCGACCGTCCTCGCGCAGCGCCATCATCGAACCCGGCGGGCGCGGCGACGATCCCCAGGTGCGTACCACGGTGGCCAGCAGCGCATGCCGCCCGGCGGCGCGCCAGTCGCGCAATTCGCGCAGCACGCTGATGTCGATGCTTTCCATGTCATCCCCCTCGTCAGATCATGTCCGGCATGCGCGGCAGCAGCTTGTCCAGCGTCACCGGATAGTCGCGCACGCGCACGCCGGTGGCGTTGTAGACCGCGTTGGAAATCGCCGCGGCGACGCCGCAGATGCCCAGCTCGCCCACGCCCTTGGCCTTCATCGGCGAGGACACCGGATCGGTTTCCTCGAGAAAGATCACCTCCTGGTGCGGGATGTCGGCATGCACCGGCACCTCATAACCGGCCAGGTCGTGGTTGACGAAGAAGCCGCGCCGCTTGTCCACCACCAGCTCCTCCATCAACGCCGCGCCCGCGCCCATGGTCATGGCGCCGATCACCTGGCTGCGCGCCGACTTGGGATTGAGGATGCGGCCCGCCGCGCATACCGCCAGCATGCGGCGGATGCGGATCTCGGCCGTGGCGGCGTCCACCGCCACCTCGACGAAGTGGGCGCCGAAGGTCGACTGCTGATAGCGCTTGGCGAGGTCGCCGTATTCCATCGTGTCCTCGGCCACCAGCTCGCCCTGCATCGCGGCCTGCCCCAGCGGCGCCGACTTGCCGCCGGCGCGCACCATGCCGTCGGCGAACTCCGCGACGCCGGCATCCATGCCCAGGCGCTGCGCCACCGCCTCGCGCAGCTTGACCGCCGCCGCGTACACGCCGGCGGTGGAGCTGTTGGCGCCGAACTGGCCGCCCGAGCCGGAAGACACCGGGAAGTTGGAGTCGCCCAGCTTCACCACGACCCGATCCAGCGGCAGCCCCATCATCTCGGCCGCGGTCTGGGCGATGATGGTGTAGCTGCCGGTACCGATGTCGGTCATGTCGGTCTCCACCGTCACCACGCCGGCCGGCGACAGGCGCAGCCGCGCGCCGGAGCGGATCACCAGGTTGTTGCGGAAGGCCGCCGCCATGCCCAGCCCGACCAGCCAGCGGCCGTCGCGCACCGACGCCGGCTGCGCGTTGCGCCGGCTCCAGCCGAAGCGCTCGGCGCCGGTGCGCATGCATTCGATCAGGCGGCGCTGCGAGAACGGCCGGTCCGGGTTCTCGGGATCGACCCTGGTGTCGTTCGTGATGCGGAACATGACGGGATCGATCTTCAGCTTCTCGGCCATCTCGTCCATCGCCATCTCCAGCGCCATCAGTCCCGACGCCTCGCCGGGCGCGCGCATGGCGTTGCCCTCGGGCAGGTCGAGCACGGCCAGCCGGGTGCCGGTCAGGCGGTTGGCGCCGGCGTACAGCAGGCGGCTTTGCTGGATCGCGTTCTCCGGCTTGCCGCCGGCCATGTCGCCCGACCAGCTCTCATGCGCCATCGCGGTGATCTTGCCGTCGCGCGTGGCGCCGATGCGGATGCGCTGGATGGTGGCCGGCCGGTGGGTGGTGTTGTTGAAGATCATCGGCCGCGCCAGCGCCACCTTCACCGGCCGCTGCACCGCGCGCGCGGCCAGCGCGGCCAGCACCGCCTCCGAGCGCAGGAACAGCTTGCCGCCGAAGCCGCCGCCGATGTAGGGCGAGACCAGCCTGACGTTTTCCTTGGGCAGGCCCAGGGTCTTGGCCAGGTCGCCGCGGCCCCAGTCGATCATCTGGTTGGAGGTCCACACGGTCAGCCGGTCGCCGTCCCAGGAGGCGATGGAGGCATGCGGCTCCATCATCGCGTGGGCCTGGTCGGGCGTGCTGTAGGTGGCGTCCAGCCTGACCGGCGCGGCCTCGAAGGCGCCCTCGAAATCGCCCACGCGCTTGTCGTTCTGCACGCCGCCCATGCCGCCGCCCTTGACCTTGCCTTCGTCTTTCGCCTGCTTCAGGTCGAACGCGCCGGCGCCGGCCTCGTACTTCACCTGCACCAGCGCGGCGGCGGCGCGCGCCTGCTCAAAGCTCTCGGCCACCACCACCGCGATGGCCTGGTGATAGTGCTCGACCTCGGGGCCGCCCAGCAGCATGGCGACGTTGCGGTTGCCTTTGCCCAGCTTGCCGGCGTCGGCGGCGGTGACTACCGCCAGCACGCCGGGCGCGCGCCTGGCCGGCGCCGTATCCATGGCGGCGATGCGCCCCTTGGCGATGGCCGACATCACCGGGTAGCCGTAGACGGCGTTGGGTGCGGCCTCGTTCTGCTCGTAGGCATAGGGCGCGGAACCGGTGGTCTTCAGGTGGCCCTCGACGCGGTCGACCGCGCGGCCGACGATCTTCATCTGGTCGATCGGGTTGTTGCCGGCAGGAGTATCGAATCGCATGGCATCAGCCTTTCTTCGCTTCGGCCAGCACCGCGGCGAGCGTGCGCTTGGCGAGGGTGATCTTGAACGCGTTCTCGTCGGTCGGCGCGGCGCCGGCCAGCAGGCGCTCGGCCACGGCGGCGGCGCCCTGCGGCATCGCCGCCTCGGCCGCCTCCACCCGCCAGGGCTTGTGCGCCACGCCGCCCAGGGCGACGCGCCCGCGGCCGTCCGGCTGCACCACCGCCGCCACCGACACCAGCGCGAACGCATAGGAAGACCGGTCGCGCACCTTGCGATAGATGTGAACGCCGCCCAGCGGCCTGGGCAGCGTCACCGCCGTGATCAGCTCGCCCGGCGCCAGCGCGTTCTCGATGTGGGGCGTGTTGCCCGGCAGGTGATGGAAGTCCGCGATGGGAATGACGCGCGTCGCGCCGTCCGGGCGCACCGTCTCCACGCTGGCGTCGAGCAGGCGCATGGCCACGGCCATGTCGCTCGGATGGGTGGCGATGCAGGACTTGCTGGTCCCGATCACCGCATGCTGACGCGAGAAGCCGCCGGCGGCCGCGCAGCCGCTGCCGGGCTTGCGCTTGTTGCAGGGCTGGTTGGTGTCGTAGAAGTAGGGACAGCGGGTGCGCTGCAGGAGATTGCCGGCGGTGGTGGCCCGGTTGCGCAGCTGCGTCGAGGCGCCGGCCAGCAGCGCGCGCGAGAGCACGCCATAGCCGCGCCGCACGCGCATATCGGCCGCCAGGTCGGTGTTGCGCACTAAGGCGCCGATGCGCAGGCCGCCGTCGGCGGTGTCTTCCACCTTGTCCAGCGCCAGGCCGTTGACGTCGATCAGGTGCGCCGGGGTCTCGATCTCCAGCTTCATCAGGTCCAGCAGGTTGGTGCCGCCGGCGATGAACTTGGCGCCGGGCGTGCGCGCCGCCACGGCCGCAGCTTCAGCGGGAGAGGCGGCTTTCTGGTAGCTGAAGGCCCTCATGCCGGCCTCCCCGCGACGTCGTTGATCGCATCGAGAATGTTGGAGTAGGCGCCGCAGCGGCAGATGTTGCCGCTCATGCGTTCGCGGATCTCGGCGTCGCTCAGTTGCGGCGCGGCGGCGAGATCGGGGCTGACCAGGCTGGGAATGCCGTCCCGGATCTCCTTGAGCACCGACACCGCCGAGCAGATCTGGCCCGGCGTGCAATAGCCGCACTGGTAACCGTCATGCCTGATGAAGGCGGCCTGCATCGGATGCAACCGGTCCTTGTTGCCCAGGCCTTCGATGGTGGTGATCTCGCTGCCTTCCTGCATCACCGCCAGCGTCAGGCAGGAATTGATGCGCCGGCCGTCGGCGATCACCGTACAGGCGCCGCACTGGCCGTGGTCGCAGCCCTTCTTGGTGCCGGTCAGGTGCAGGTGTTCGCGCAGCGCGTCGAGCAGGGTGGTGCGGGTGTCGAGGTCCAGCCGGTGCCGGCTGCCGTTGATGTGCAAGGTCACCGGGACGGTGATCGGCGCCGGCGTCTGCGGCGTGGGCGACGGCGCGTTGCCGTCGGCTGCCTGCTGCGCGCCGGCCACGGCGGGCACCGCTGCCGCGGTGGCGGACCAGGCGCCGGCGATGAGCAGGTCGCGCCGGGTGATCCTCACTTCATTGAGCTCTTCCATGTGTTCGCATCCTCTGGCTGGTGATTGACTGGCTGAGCGGCTGCTGATGTCATGCGATGCTGCTGGAACGGGGTGATGCCGGATGGCCGCCTGCTGCGCAGGAGGCCTTGCTGCCGCCACGGGTGCTGCCGGAGCTTCTGGGACATGCGCGCCGGGCTCTGCGTTCCCGCCATCAAGGCAGGCTATGGGGACGGGGCCGCCGATTGTTTGCAATCAGCCAACTGCCGGCCCGCGGCCACGGCGCTGTCCAATCATAGTTAAAATGTGCGGCCCGCGCTTGCAGGCATCAAAACCCGCGACAGCCCATGGATCCCCTCTCGGCCTTCTTCGAACGCATACAGCTCAAGGGCAGCCTGTTCTACGCCGGCCGCGTCGACGGCGTGCTGGACATCGACAAGCCCGAAGGCACCGCCTTCCTGCACATCCTGGAACAGGGCGGCATCGACCTGGTGCGCGCCGGCCATCCGTCCATTCCGGTGGATCGGCCCGCCCTGCTGCTGTGCCCGGGCAGCTGCCGCTACCGCCTGCGCAACAGCGCCGCCGGCGGCGCGCCCATCATCTGCGCCACCTACCAGCTGGGTCCGGCGATCGGCCGCACGCTGCCCTTCGGCGTGACCGACACCATCGTGTTCCCGTTCGAGGAGGTGGCCGAGGTGCTGCCGGTGATCCGCCTGCTGCTGGAGGAGTTCCGCGGCGACGCCGCCGGGCGCAGCAAGGGCATCAACGCGCTGTTCGAATACATCCTGATCCTGCTGGTGCGGCAGGCCATCGCGCGCCAGGCGATCTCGGCCGGCGTGCTGTGCGCCATCGCCGACGCCCACATCGGCCGCGCGCTCAAGGCCATCCACGAGCGCCCTGAAGAACCCTGGAGCGTGGAGCAGCTGGCGGCGCTGGCCGGCATGTCGCGTTCACGTTTCGCGGCGCGCTTCTCCGCGCTGCTGGGCGTGGCGCCGATCGCCTACCTCGCCTCCTGGCGGCTGCGGCGCGCGCAGGAGTTGATGCGCGACGGCGTGGCGCTGAAGGTGGTCGCCTCCAGCGCCGGCTTCAGCTCGCAGCCCACCTTCACGCGCGCCTTCAGCAACGAGATGGGCGTTTCCCCCGGGGAATGGCTGCGCCTGCAGCGTCCCGGACGATAAGGAGCGCAGGCAAACAAAACGGGACGCCGGGCCAAAAGCGACCGGCGCTTTCTCCCTAGGATGTGCAGCGCTGGCCCGCCGATCCCCGGCGGGCGGCCGCCAACCCAGGAGCCTGCCATGAGCGCACACAAGCACGACCATCCCCACTATCACGAACCCACCCAGCCGGCCATGCCCAGGACCGGCATGGTGCTCGATTTGTCGCGCGCGGCGCTGGTGGTGATCGACCCGCAGATCGATTTCCTCACGCCGCAGGGCGTGGCCTGGCCGCTGGTGGGCGAATGCGTCACCGAGAACGGCGTGGTCGGCAAGCTGGAGCTGCTGTTCAAGGCGGCCAAAGACGCCGGCATCGTGGTGGCGATCTCGCCGCACTACTACTATCCCTGCGACCACGAGTGGGAGTTCGGCGGCGGCCTGGAAAAACTGATGCACCAGATCGGCATGTTCGACCGCGCCAGCCCCTTGTCGCTGGAAGACTTCGAGCACTCCGGCGCCGACTTCCTGCCGCAATACAAACCCTACATCCTGGACGGCAAGACCATCATCGCCTCGCCGCACAAGGTATACGGCCCCGAGACCAACGACCTGGCGCTGCAGCTGCGCAAGCGCGGCGTCTCGCAGGTGATCCTGGCCGGCATGGCGGCCAACCTGTGCGTGGAGTCGCACCTGCGCGAGCTGGTGGAGCAGGGTTTTGAAGTGGCGGTGGTGCGCGACGCCACGGCCGCGCCGCGCGCGCCGGAAGGCGACGGCTACCTGGCGGCGCTGATCAACTTCCGCTTCATCGCCGGCGGCGTGTGGACCGCCTCCGAGGTGATCGGCATGCTGAAGAAGTAAGCCGCATCAGGCCTGCGGCGCCATTGCGTCAGGGGCGCCACGCTGCGGCGCTGCAGCCTGCAACGCCGCCAGCAGGAAGCCGCCGGCGATGGCGATGTTCTTGAAGAAGTGGTTGAACTGGTTGCCGAACTGGGCGTCCGGCGCGACCCAGAACTGGTGAGCGATGAGGCCGGTGGCGACCGTGTAGAGCGCCAGCGCGACGCCGACCTCGCGCAGGCGCCAGCCGGCGATGAACAGCAGCGGCAGCACGATCTCGATGGCGATCACCAGCGGCGCCACCAGTCCCGGCAGCGGCAGGCCCAGCCCGCCGAAGTAGCCCACCGTGCCGCCGTAGGCGAGGATCTTGCGGATGCCGGCGAGGATGAACAGCGCCGCCGGCAGCGCGCGGACCAGCATGCCGAGCGCGTCGTTGTGGTTGCCTGTATTGTTCGTCAATTGCATGTCCAACTCCTGTCTGAAGATAATGGGAACCCGATGCGGCGCAATATTAGTGGCCGCGACGGGCGCCCTCCAAGCATGGATTGGAAATTGAAAATTTCCGCCCGCGAAACAATGCGGCGGCCGCGGCACGGTCCAAGCCGGCGCCCGCAACCCTCATTCATTTGCATCGAAAGCCGATATGGATCGTCTCAACGCCATGGAAATCTTCGTCTGCGTGGCCGACGCGAAAAGCTTCGCCAAGGCCGCCGCGATCCTGGACATCTCGCCCGCCTCGGTGACCAAGGCGGTGCAGTCGCTGGAAGACCATCTCGGCCTGCGCCTGCTGCAGCGGACCACGCGCCGGCTTAGCCTCACGCCCGAAGGCGAGGCGATCTGCGAAGACTGCCGGCGCATCATCAGCGACGTCGCCGATCTCGCCGCCGGCGACGGCAGCCGCGTGCTGCGCGGCCGCCTGCGGGTGGACATGCCGGCCTCGCTGGCCAAGACCGTGATCATCCCGGTGGTGAGCGGCTTCATCGCCAGCCACCCCGACATGGAGCTGGTGCTGGGCGTGGGCGACAAGTCGGTGGACCTGGTCGAGGACGGCGTGGACTGCGCGATCCGGGTCGGCCTCAACTCGGACTCCAGCCTGGTGGCCCAGACCATCGGCGCGATGCAGCGCGTGTCCTGCGCGGCGCCCACCTACATCGCGCGTCGCGGCAAGCCGGAGTCGGTCGAAGACCTGGCCGGGCATAGCGTGATCCGTTACTTCCCCAAGGGCGGCTGGCGCGACGTCAGCGAGGAGTTCATCATCGAAGGCAAGTCCATCGAGGTGAAGATGCGCAGCGCCATCGCCGTCAACGACGTCGACACCTACCTCGCCTGCGGCCTGCAGGGCCTGGGCATCATCCGCATCGGCCGCTACCTCGCGCAGGAGCACCTGGACAGCGGCGCGCTGGTGGAGATCGTGCCGCAATGGACCACGCCGCCCACGCCGATCTCGGCCATCTACCCGGCGCGCCGCCACCTCTCGCCCAAGGTGCGGGCCTTCATCTCCTGGGCCGGCGAAGTGTTCGCAGCGCACCCCTCGCTGCATCCCGTGCGCTGACCGCGAGCGCAAAAAAAGGGCCGCATCGCGCGGCCCTTTTTTTGATCTGCGCCTGCCCTCAGGTCAGCAGGATCAGCAGGAGGATGATGGGAATCGGCACTCCCAGCAGCCAGAGCAGTATTGCACCCATGATGGTCTCCTTCCTATGCGTTGAGGTTGGGTTCGGCGATGTTCTCGCGGCGACGCAGCGGGCCGTCGCCGAACAGTTCGACGCGGTCGCGCATGCGCCCGCCGAAGGTGGCGAACAGGCTGGCCACGAAGGCGCCGCACAGCAGCGCCAGGAACATCCACATCGAACCGTAGGCGGCCGCCTTGCGGGTGGCGTCGGCAGCTTGCTTGGCCTTGGCGCCGGCGTCGTCCAGCGCGCGCTGGTAGGAGGCGAAGACATCGGCCACGCGCTTCTCGGCGTCGGCCTGGCTCATGCCGGTACGACGCGCCACCACCTGGCCGACATAGCTCTTGTCGGCGGCCGACAGGCTGCCGTTACGCAGCGAGTATGCGAAGACACGGGTGACTTCCATGCGTTGCGCCGGCGCTATCTCGGCCTCCGGCGGCGCCGCGTTGGCCGGTCCCGGCACTGCCGCCGGAGCGGCCAGCGGCGCGACTTCGGCGCCCGGCGCTGCCGGCGGGGCGGGCGGCGTCGCCGGCGCTCCCGCATTGGTACGGAACAGGGTATCGATGAAATAGCCCGACAGGCGGTCGGCCAGGTTGGCCGCTTCGCCCGGGTTCTGCGCCGCGCCCGCGCCGGCTGCGGCGGCGGTCATGCCCAGCGCCGAACCGGCCGCGCCCAGGGTGCGCGCGCCGCCGGTGATGACGGTGCCGACCGCCGTGCCCAGCAGCGCGGCGGTGGCCAGCGAAGCCACCGACCATGCCAGGAAACCGTGCGCGGTATCGCGGAAATACACTTCGCGGGTATGCACCCCGGCCCACTTCACGCGCAGCCGTCCGGCCAAAAAGCCGCCGATGGCGGCCGCCGCGATCTGGGTAAACACCAGCCAGCCGGCGGTGGCGAAGCCGATGGTCTTGGCCGACAAGCCTTCGCCCGACCACGGCGAGATGGAGGAGAAGCCCAGGCCGAAGCCCAGCATGACCAGGATGAAGGAGAGCGCCGCGGCGGCAAATGCGCCCGCCAGGATCGCTCCCCATGAAACGCCGGAGGCGGCGGAGGCTTCCGCCGCCGCGTCGCCGGCATGGAGTGGATGAGTTGCCATTGTGTCCTCGCTTTCTTGATGAGCTGGTCTTTGTGCCGCGATGTCACGACAAGGCGGCGGCGTGCATTGAGACAGCCTGACTTTAGCGAGGAGGGCACGGCGGGGGCATAGGACGACAACGCGAGATGCCGTAGGAGAGATGGAATACGGCGGTGCAGCGAGAAGCCGTGCTGTCTCGCCGGATTTTGCTTCACCGCGCCTGAAGCGCCGGCGAGCACGGACCGGCAGCCCGCTGCGGAAATCCCGCGCGGGCTGCCCTGGCGGCGCAGCCGGCTTTACATGCGGTCGGCCTCGATGATGGCCTGGGCGAACTCGCGCGGCGCCTCCTGCGGCAGGTTGTGACCGATGCCACCGCTCAGCGTGTGGTGCGCATAAGGCCCCGAGAAGCGCTTGCGGTAAGCGGCCGGATCCAGGTGCGGTGCGCCGTTGGCGTCGCCCTCCAGCGTCACGGTCGGCACGGTGATGACCGGGAAGCTGCCCAGGCGCTGCTCCAGCGCGTCGTACTGCGTCTGCCCCGGCGCCAGGCCCAGGCGCCAGCGATAGTTGTGGACGACGATGGCGACGTGGTCGGGATTGTCGAACGAGGCGGCGCTGCGGGCATAGGTGGCTTCATCGAAGTTCCACCTGGGCGAAGCGGTCTTCCAGATCAGGCGGTTGAAGTCCTTGCGGTACTTGTCGTAACCGGCCACGCCGCGGTCGGTGGCGAGGTAGAACTGGTACCACCAGTCCAGCTCGGCCTGCGGCGGCAGCGGCTGGCGGCCGGCGTCGACGTTGGTCATCAGGTAACCGCTGACCGACACCAGCGCCTTGACGCGCTCCGGCCATTGCGCGGCGATGATGCAGGCGGTGCGCGCGCCCCAGTCGAAGGCGCCGAACACGGCGCGCCTGATCTTCAGCGCATCCATCAGCGCGATGATGTCCAGCGCCACCACCGCCTGCTGGCCGTTGCGCACGGTCGAGTCCGACAGGAAACGGGTGCTGCCGTAACCGCGCAGGTAAGGCACGATCACGCGATAGCCAGCGGCGGCCAGCGCCGGCGCGACGTCGACGAAGCTGTAGATGTCATACGGCCAGCCGTGCAGCAGGATCACCGCCGGACCGTCGGCCGGACCGTCCTCGGCGTAACCGACGTTCAACAGCCCGGCATTGACCTGCTTGATCTCGCGGAAGGAAGTATGGCCGCCGGCAGCCACGCCGTCGGGAAGAGCGCCGGCCTGCGCATGCGCGCTGCCGGACAGGCCGAACTGCGCCGCAACCGCGGTGGCTGCCGCCACGCCGAACAGTCGGCGGCGTTGAAGATTGATTTCGCTGGACATCGTTGTTCTCCGTTGATGTGGAAGGGGCAGGACGAAGAATGAGCCCGCGATGTATCGGGCTTGTGTATGGGAAGGTGCCCGATTGCAAGTCTTTGTAGCCTGTACGGCGGCGGATACATTGGGATACGAAAGGGGCTGCCGGAATGGCGGTTCTTTGGGGAAGGCGCGACAGGTTGTCCGGAATGGAGGGGTGATGCGGGATGCAACGGGCGTCGCCGCGAGGATGGGATGACGCCCGGACGCTGCGCGCTGCTCCGGCGTCATCGTAGCGCGACGAACGACGCTGGATCCCGGTCTTCGCCGGGATGACGGAGATGGGGGGAAGACCGGGGGCGGAAGGTGGGAAGAAGAAAAGAGAGAGAAACAGACAAACGGACAACAGAAACTGAAAGCTGCGCCCCACTCCCCCGAAGCCGAAGGCGAGCAGCAAGCCCCGCGATGCCGCAGGCGAGCCGGACACGCTGTCCCCTTGTGGGCCAGCCGCCGGAGCGCGGTAAAAAATGGATCAGAAAGGGAGCCGGAGCGCAGCGACTCTCCCTTTCCCATTTTTTACCGCGCTCCGGCGGGAACCCCGAAGGGGCTGGCACTTAGGGGCCGCCTTTCTTTGCTTACTTTCTTTGGCGGAGCAAAGAAAGTGAGCGGCTGCCGGGCCGCCCCCGGCGCTCCGCTTCGACCGGAGAACGATAAGCATAGAGCCGGTACACCGGCACGAAGCAAGACCAGACTACCCCCAAACAGCAGGCACCAACAAACGTACCGTCAAACAGAAAAATCAGACAACCATCACCCCAACGACCCAACAACCAACTCAGCCTCCAGCCCCCCTCCCTCACGATTGCTCAACACCAGCCCCCCATCCAGCGCCAGCGCCAGCTGCTGAGCAATCGCCAGCCCCAGCCCGGTCCCGCCGGTGCCCCGATTGCGCGAAGACTCCAGCCGGAAGAACGGCTGGAACACCGCCTGCAGCTGCTCCTGCGGAATCCCCGGCCCGCGATCCCGCACAAAGACCGCCACCCGTCCGCCTTCCAGCAAGCGGGCCTCGACCTCGGCCGCCCCGCCGAACTTCAGCGCGTTGTCGATCAGGTTGGTCAGGATGCGCCGCAACGCCTGGGAGCGCGTCACCAGCGCCAGCGCCGACACCGGCGCAGACAGCGCTACCGCACGGCCCGTATCCTGATAGTCGAACACCATGCTCTCCAGGAAGGACACCAGGTCGATGCGCACCGGCGCCTCGGTGCTGCCATGGGCGCTGCGCGCATAGGCGATCCCCTCCTGCACCAGCCGCTCGATCTCGGCCAGGTCGCTCATCAGCTTGTCGCGCCCGACGCTCTCCTCGGCCATCTCCGCCCGCAGGCGCATGCGCGTGATCGGCGTCTGCAGGTCATGCGAGACCGCCGCCAGGATCTGCACCCGCTCCTGCAGGTAGTCGGAGATGCGCTCGCGCATGGCATTGAAGGCGGTCGCCGCGTGCGCCACCTCCACCGGCCCGTCCTCCTTCAGCGGCGGCGCGCTCTTGCTCAGGTCCAGGCGGTCGGCGGCGTCGGCCAGGTCGGCCAGCGGGCGCAGGGCCAGGCGCACCGCGAACCAGCTGCACAGCACCAGCACCAGCAATTGCGCCGCCAGCACGTACGGCAGCCATTGCGTGAGCGGCTTCATGGCCGGCTTGATGTCCACCGCCAGCGCGCTGCCGTCGGACAGTTGCAGGTGCGCCTGCAGATGCTCGCGCGGACCGGGAATGCTTTCCATCCGGAACGGATAGCGCGTGCCCAGCGCATCGCGGATCTTGCCGGCGATCTCCTGCGCGCGCGGCGACAGCTCCGGCACGCCGGCCAGCCCGTCGCCGATCACGTAGCCATAGGTCGCGCGCTGCAGCGGCCCGATCCACCCCGCGCGCTCGGAGGCCGGCAGGCGGTCGAGGATGGCGACCGAGGTGGCGACGTCGTTTTCCAGCGTGTCGAGCATGACCGCGCGCGCGGCCATGTAGCGCTCCATGAACAGCACGCCGAAGGACAGGATGTGCGCCAGCGCCAGCCCGGCCAGCAGGATCAGGAACAGCCGCGAGCCGAGGGTGCGCGGCATGCCCAGCCGGCGACGCGGCGGCGCGGCCGGCTCCATGGGGGCTTTCGTGGCCGCCGCGCTCACAGGCGCGCCTCTTCGATCTCCACCGTCATCGAGAACACATAGCCCTCGTTGCGGATGGTCTTGATGTAGCGCGGCTCGCGCGCGTCGTCGTCCAGGCGCTGGCGCACGCGGCTTACCAGCAGGTCGATCGAGCGGTCGAAGATCTCGGCCTCGCGGCCCTGGGTCAGCGACAGCAGCTGGTCGCGGTTCAGCACCCGCTGCGGATGGTCGACGAAGACGCGCAGCAGGCGGTATTCGGCGCCGGAGAGCGTCACCACCATGCCGTCCGGCGCCAGCAGGTGGCGCTCGCTGGTGTCCAGCCGCCAGGTGCCGAACCTGAGCATCTTGCCGGCCTCGCTGACCTGCAGGTTGGGCGGCAGCATGCGCGTGCGGCGCAGCACCGACTTGATGCGCGCCAGCAGCTCGCGCGCGGCGAAGGGCTTGGCGAGGTAGTCGTCGGCGCCCATCTCCAGTCCGATGACGCGGTCGGTCTCCTCGGAGCGCGCGGTGAGCATGATCACCGGCGTGGCCTTGTGCTTGCCGGCGCGCAGCTCGCGGCACAGCACCAGGCCGTCGTCGCCGGGCATCATGATGTCCAGCACCACCAGGTCCACCGAGTTGGCGGCCATGAAGGCGCGCATCTGGCGGCCGTCGGCGGCCACGTCCACGCGCAGCCCGTTCTTCTTCAAATAGTCCGCCACCAGTTCGCGGATTTCCCGGTCGTCGTCGACGATCAGGACGTGATCGATATGTTCCACCTGCCAGCCTCTCTTCGGATTTTTCCAATCCTGTCTTTTACGTTTTAGCCAGCCGCCGCGCAAGAAGCGGCGGCGGGAGATTTGTACCCCAATGTATCCGGCCCGCGCGCCGACACAAACCACGACAAAACGCGCGCAAATTGCCGAAATGACATCGTTGCGCAAGGGACTTGCCCCGCGCCGCCGCCATTGTCGCCGGATTTGTACGCCAATGTACAAACCCCGCCGCCGGACAACTTCGCATACACAAACCCGGTACTCCCTACACATGGCGGATACACCGGGACGGTCTCATGCAGGGGTCGCAAAACACTACGCCAACCCCACGCAAGGAGCCCATGATGATCCTCTACCTCGCAGCCTTCCTCGGCGGGGCGCTCACGCTGCTGAGCCCCTGCATCCTGCCGGTCCTGCCTTTCCTGTTCGCCCGCGCCGACCAGCCTTTCCTGAAAGCCCGCCTGCCGATGCTGGCCGGCATGGCGCTGGTGTTCGCCGCGGTGGCCACGCTGGCCGCCGTCGGCGCGAGCTGGGCGGTGCACGTCAATGAAATCGGCCGCATCGGCGCCATGCTGGTGCTGGCGCTGTTCGGCCTGGCGCTGCTGTCGCCGACGCTGGCGAGCCTGCTGGCGCGCCCCGGCGTGGCGCTGGGCAACGTGCTGGCCGACTATTCGGCGCAGCGCGGCGCGACCGTGGGCGGCTCGCTGCTGCTGGGCGCGGCCACCGGCCTGCTGTGGACGCCCTGCGCCGGCCCCATCCTCGGCCTGGTGCTGTCGGGCGCCGCCTGGCAAGGCCCCAGCGTGCAGACCGCCGGCCTGCTGCTGGCCTATGCCGCCGGCGCCGCCAGCGCGCTGGGCCTGGGCCTGGCCGCGGGTGGCCGCCTGATCGCCGCCGCCCGGCGCCGCCTGCATATCGGCCAATGGCTGCGCCGCGCGCTGGGCGTGGCGGTGCTGGCCGGCGTAGCCAGCGTCGCGGTGGGCGCCGACCTGGCGCCCTTCGGCGCCGGCGGCGCCACCGAGAAGCTGGAAAACATCTTGCTCGACATCCTCGCCCCGGAGCGCACCCTGATGGCCGGCGCGGGCGCCGCCGCCGGCGCGCTGCCCGCCGCGCGCCCCTACCGCAGCCTGCTGCCGGTGGAAGGCAAGCTGCCGCCGCTGGACGGCGCCGTCGAATGGCTGAACTCGCCGCCGCTGTCGGCCGGGCAGCTGCGCGGCAAGGTGGTGCTGGTCGATTTCTGGACCTACTCCTGCATCAACTGCATCCGCACCCTGCCCTACATCCGCGCCTGGGCCGAGAAGTACAAGGACCAGGGCCTGGTGGTGATCGGCGTGCACACCCCCGAGTTCGCCTTCGAGAAGAAGGTCGACAACGTGAAGAAGGCGCTGGGTGAATTCAAGATCAGTTTCCCGGTGGCGGTGGACAGCAACTTCCGCATCTGGCGCGCCTTCAACAACAGCTACTGGCCGGCGATCTACCTGGCCGATGCGCACGGCGACATCCGCTACCACCAGTTCGGCGAAGGCCGCTACGAGATGTCGGAAAAGGCGATCCAGGAGCTGCTGAAAGAAGCCGGCGCCGGCAAGGCCGAGCAGGCCGCCGCAGTAACGCCCGAGGCGCCCGGCATCCAGGCCGCGCCCGACCTGGCGCAGCTGGGTTCGGACGAGACCTATCTCGGCTATCGCCAGGCCACCGGCTGGAACTCGCGTGAACGCGTCCGCCCCGACACCGCCGCCGACTACACGCCGGCGCCGCTGGAACTGAACCAGTGGAGCCTGGGCGGCAGCTGGCGCGTGGGCGCCGAGTCCATCGCCCTGCAGCGCGCCGGCGGCAGCATCGCCTACCGCTTCTCGGCGCGCGACCTGCACCTGGTGCTGGGCCCGGACGAAGACGGCAAGCCGGTGCGCTTCCAGGTGACGGTGGACGGCAAGGCGCCGGGCGAACTGCACGGCGCCGATACCGACGCCGCCGGCAACGGCACGGTGACGCGCACCCGCCTGTTCCAGCTGGTGCGCCAGCGCGGCGACGTGAGGGAACGGAGCTTCGAGGTGCGCTTCCTCGATCCGGGCGTGATGGCCTATGCCTTCACCTTCGGCTGAACCAGGCGACCGCCGGCCCTTGTTGCCCACCCTTGTTGATGAAAGGAGAACCCCATGAAATCCATGATCGGCTGGCTCACCGCCGCCGCGATATCGGCCAGCCCCTGCGCCTGGGATACCAGCCAGCGCGAACTTGCCGAACGCATGAACCCGACGGCCCTGCTCTCGCAGGCAACGCCGTCGCCCGCAGCAAGCAGCACCCCGACCACTGACCACCACTGAAAGGAAACACCATGAAGCTGTACGTCAACGACATCTCCTCCGCCACCTCGCGCGTGCGCATCGCCCTGGCCATCAAGGGCATCAGCGTCGAGACGCTGCCGGTGACCATCCTGGGCGAGAACCCGGAGAACCGCGGCGCCGACTACCTGCGCGTGAACCCGCAAGGCCTGGTGCCGGCGCTGGTCACCGACAAGGGCACGCTGGTGACGCAGTCGATCGCCATCATCGAATACCTGGACGAGCTGCAGCCCAACCCGCCGCTGCTGCCTGCCGGGCTGGAACACCGCGCGCTGTCGCGCGCGGTGGCGTTGACCATCGCCGCCGAGATCCACGCGCTGGTGCCGCCGCGCATCGCGCGCCGCCTGTCGTCCATCCCGGGCATGGACGCCGCCGGCATTGCCGACTGGAACCGCCACTGGACGGTGGAGGGATTGACGGCCGTCGACAGCCTGCTGGCGTCGCACGGCGCCGGCCCCTTCGTCGGCGGCGAGCAACCGTCGATCGGCGACATCCTGCTGTTCCCGCAGATGGTCAACGCCGAGCGCGCCGGCATGAACCTGGCGCAATGGCCGGCGGCCGCGGCCATCTACGAACGCCTCAAGGCCGTCCCCGCCTTCGCCGACAACGCGCCGGCGCCGCGCAAGTAAGCCTTCTCCCTGCCTGACAGCGGCGGCCCTCGCGGCCGCCGCTTTGCCTCGTCCTCATCGGCCATCCGCCACCCCGCCGCTTTTGCCTTGTAAAATCCCCGGGTCGCCGTTCCCCGCTTACCCCAAAGAAACGCACATGCCTATCACCACCTTCCTGTTCGACCTCGACGGCACGCTGATGGATACCGACGCGCTGCACCACGCCGCCTTCAACACCATCCTCGCGCGCTGGGACCGCCATATCGGCGTCGACGACTACAAGACCCACATCATGGGTCACGCCAACGCCGCGATCTTCGGCTACCTGTTCCCCGGCATGCCGGCTTCCGAATACCTGCCGCTGGCCGACGAGAAGGAAAGCCTGTTCCGCGCGCAGCTGGAAAAAGAAGTCGCGCCGACGCCCGGCATCGCGGCGCTGCTGGATCATATCGACCGCATCGGCGGCCGCAGGGCGGTGGTCACCAACGCGCCGCGCGCCAATGCCGAGCTGATGCTCAAGGCCAGCGGGCTGGCCGCGCGCTTCGACACGCTGGTGATCGGCGACGAGCTGGCGCGCGGCAAACCCGACCCGCTGCCCTACCTGACCGCCCTGCAGCTGCTGGGCGCGCGGGCGGAAGAAGCGGTCGCCTTCGAGGATTCCTCCTCGGGCGTGAAGGCCGCCAGCGCGGCCGGCCTCTACACCTTCGGCATGCTGACCGGGCTGGACGAGGCCAGGCTGAAGGCGGCCGGCGCGCAGGCGGCGATCCGCGACTTCAACGATCGCGCGCTGTGGGACAAGGTGCAAGACCAGGGTGCAGACAAGGGTGGCGCGGCCTGATCGCCATGGCGGACTCCGGCGACATCCGTTTCCTGCTGGCGATCCGCGATGGCGGCAGCCTGCTGGTGGCCGCGCGCAAGCTGGGCGTGACGCCTTCGGCGGTGACGCAAAGACTGCAGCAGCTTGAGAAGAAACTCTCGGTGCGGCTGATCGACCGTACCGCGCGCCGCCTGCGGCTCACGCCCGAGGGCGAGCTGCTGTGCCAGCGCGGCGGCGATCTGGTGCAGCAGTTCGACGCCCTGTTCGACGAACTGCGCCACCACAGCGCGGAGCTGGTCGGCACGCTCAAGGTCAATGCCCCGCTGGGCTTCGGCCGGCGCCACCTGGCTTCGGTGGTGGCCGACTTCCAGCAGGCCAATCCCGATATCGACATCGCGCTCACCTTGTCCGACCAGCCGCTGGCCGAGACCATCGACCGCTTCGACGTGGTGGTGCACATCGGCGAGCTGCAGATCTCCAACCTGGTGGGACACGCGGTGGCGCCCAATGCGCGCTTCGTGTGCGCCTCGCCGGCCTTCGTCAAGCGGCACGGCATGCCGGCCTCGCCGGACGACCTGGCCAGGCTGCCCTGCATCGTGCTGCGCGAGAACAATGAAGACGTGTCGCTGTGGCACTTCAGCCGCGGCCAGACCAGCCGCAGCGTGCGCGTGTCGTCCAAGCTCAGCTGCAACGACGGCGACGTGATCCGCCAGTGGGCGCGCGCCGGGCGCGGCGTGATCCTGCGTTCGGAGTGGGACGTGGCCGAGGACCTCGCCGCCGGCAAGCTGGTGCGCCTGCTGCCGGCATGGAAGACGCCCGACGCCAACGTGGTGGCGCTGACGCACAACCGCGCCGGCTTGCCGGCCCGCATCCGGCATTTCACGCAGTACCTGCAGGAGCGCTTCAGGCCGTCGCCGCCGTGGCGGAAATGAAGCCGCCGGCGGCCCACATCATTCATTTCATGTGAATCATAGAGTTAGCTGCACTAAATTCACGCCGCATCCGCCGCTCCTATAATCAGCGCATCCCAATCACATGGCAGATGCGATGACTTCCTCCCCTTCCTACCCGCGGGCCGTGCTGTTCGACCTGCTCACGGCGCTGCTCGACTCGTGGACGCTGTGGAACCGCGCCGCGGGCTCCGAGCAGGCCGGTCGCAGCTGGCGCGCCCAATACCTGAAGCTCACCTACGGCTGCGGCGCCTACCTTCCCTATGAAGACCTGGTGCGGCAGGCCGCCGCCGACACCGGCCTGCCGGCATCGGCCCCGGCCGCGCTGGAGGACGGCTGGGAGCAACTGCAGCCCTGGAGCGGCGCGGTGCAAGCGCTGCAGGCGCTGGCGCCCCACTGCAAGCTGGCGGTGGTGACCAACTGCTCGGTGCGACTGGGCCGGATGGCGGCCGCGCGCCTGCCGGTCGACTGGGACCTGGTGCTGACCTCGGAAGAGGCCGGCTTCTACAAACCCGATCCGGCGCCCTATCGCCTGGCCTTGCAGCAGCTGGGCGTCGACGCCGCCGAAGCGGCCTTCGTCGCCGGCTCCAGCTACGACATGTTCGGCACGGCCGCCGTGGGCCTTCGCACCTACTGGCACAACCGCATCGGCCTGCCGCTGGTGGCCGGCGCGCAGGCGCCCGACATCGAATCCCCGGGCCTGGACGCGCTGCCGGCCTGGCTGGCCCGCTTCGGCCATCCCGTCAACTCCCACCCTGCCCGCTGACATCATGACCATCACACTGCAACAACTGGACACGCCGGCCGCCGTCATCGATACGGCCCGCATGGAACGCAATATCGCCCGCATGCAACAGCGCATGAACGCGCTGGGCGTGCGCTTTCGCCCGCACGTCAAGACCGCCAAATGCATCGAGGTGGCGCGCGCCCAGCTGGCGGCGGGCGCCACCGGCATCACGGTATCGACGCTGAAGGAGGCCGAGCAGTTCTTCCAGGCCGGCATCGGCGACATCCTCTACGCCGTCACCATCGATCCGGCCAAGCTGCCGCGCGCGCTGGCGCTGATCCGCAAGGGCTGCGCGCTGACGCTGGTGGTCGACAACCCGGCCGCGGCGACCGCGCTGGCGGATTTCGGCCGCGCACACGACTGCGTCTTCGCGGTACTGATCGAAGTCGACACCGACGGCCACCGCTCAGGCATCGGCCCGGAGGAGGAAGTCTTGCTGGAGGTGGCCGGCATCCTGCAGCGCGGCGGCGCCAGGGTCGCCGGCGTCATGACCCACGCCGGCTCCAGCTATGAACTCAACACACAGGAGGCCCTGGCCGCGCTGGCCGAGCAGGAGCGCGCCGGCTGCGTGCGCGCGGCGCAGCGCATCCGCGCCGCCGGCATCGCCTGCGACATCGTCAGCGTGGGATCGACGCCCACCGCGCTGGCAGCCGCCGCCCTGGAAGGCGTGACGGAGGTACGGGCCGGGGTGTATGTCTTCTTCGACCTGGTGATGCACAACGTGGGCGTATGCGCCCCCGAGGACATCGCGCTGAGCGTGCTGGCCACGGTGATCGGCCACCAGCCGGAAAAGGGCTGGGCCATCCTCGATGCCGGCTGGATGGCGATGAGCCGCGACCACGGCACCGCCAGGCAGTCGCACGACTTCGGCTACGGCCTGCCCTGCACCATCGACGGCCGGCCGCTGACCGGCTACGTCCTCAGCGGCGCCAACCAGGAACACGGTATCCTGTCGGCGGTGCATCCGGAGGCGGTCAACCAGGGCGAGCATATCGTCACCCGCTTCCCGATCGGCACGCGGCTGCGCATCCTGCCCAACCATGCCTGCGCGACCGGCGCCCAATATCCTCAATACCAAGCGCTGTCGCCCGATGGCGCGCTGACCCAATGGGAGCGTTTCCATGGCTGGTGATCTGCAAGAACAAGAGAAGGACGTCGGCCTCACGCCTCCCGGCGGCCATTACAGCCACTTCACCGAGGCCGGCGGCCTGGTGTTCGTCTCCGGGCAGCTGCCCATCGCGCCGGGCGGCAGGAAGCTGGCCGACGCGTCGTTCGACGAACAGGCGCTGCAGGTGATGGACAACGTCGAGCGGACCCTGCGCGCGGCCGGCTGCGGCCTGGACTCGCTGGTCCAGGTGCGCATCTACCTGGACGACATCGACAACTGGCCGCGCTTGAACACGCTGTACGCGAACTGGCTGGGCGAACACAAGCCGGCGCGGGCGATCGTGCCGACGCCGCCGCTGCACTACGGCTTCAAGATCGAGATCGAGGCGGTCGCCCGGGCCTCGTCCTGAACCGGCGCCGGCCGCCGGGATTCGGCTTGGATTCAGCCCGGATTGAACGGGGATTGCGTCGCGGATCCAGCCAGGATTCAGCCCCGGCGCGCCGCCTCGATCGTCGCGATGTCGATCTTGCGCATGCCCATCATGGCGTCGAAGGCGCGCTTGGCGGCGGCGCGGTCGGGATCGGTGAAGGCCGCGGTCAGCGCGCGCGGCGTGATCTGCCACGACAGTCCCCACTTGTCCTTGCACCAGCCGCAGGCGCTCTCCTGGCCGCCGTTGCCGACGATGGCGTTCCACAGGCGGTCGGTCTCTTCCTGGTCGTCGGTGGCGACCTGGAAGGAAAAGGCCTCGCTGTGCCTGAAGGCCGGGCCGCCGTTCAGTCCCAGGCAGGGAATGCCCAGCACCGTGAATTCCACCGTCAGCACGTCGCCCTGCCGGCCGTCGGGATAGTCGCCGGGCGCATGGTGCACGGCCTTGACGCCGCTGTCGGGAAACAGCTCGCCGTAGAAGGTGGCGGCGTCCAGCGCGTCGCCGTTGTACCAGAGGCAAATGGTGTTCTTGCTGATCATGCCGGTTCTCCTCGATGTGCGCGCAGCAGAGCTGCCCGCGATCTCTTATGATGGTGCCCGCACTACCCGGACACCGCATGTCCGCTCAGGATAACCAATCGCAGCCCTCCTCAAAAGCTCAGCAGAAAGGATTCACCATGCCCCGCTTCTCCCGTTGGTTCGCCGCCCGTTCGCTGGCGGCGTTCGCATTGCTGGCCGGCATCGCCGCCACGGCCTCGGCCCAGGCCGTGATGGACGAATGGACCGCGGTCAAGCCGCCCGCGCCGCCGGCGCTGTCCAGGATCACGGTCGACCCGGCCACCACCGCCCTGCTGGTGCTGGACATCGCCAAGCAGACCTGTCCCGAAAGCCGCGCACGCTGCATGGCCATGCTGCCGCGCGTGGCCAAGATCATGGAGTTCGCGCGCGCCAGGAAGGTGACCGTGATCTACACCCTGGGCGCGGCCAGCAGCACCGCCGACATCTGGCCGGAAGCGGCGATGCAGGGCGGCGAGCCGGTCTTCAAGTCGGGCCCGGACAAGTTCATCAACACCGAGCTTGAGAAGACCCTGCGCGAGAAGGGCATCAAGACCGTGATCTGCATCGGCTCGTCGGCCCACGGCGCGGTGCTGCATACCGCCGCCAGCGCCGCCTTCCGCGGCTTCGACGTGGTGGTGCCGGTGGACCTGATGGCTTCCGACACGGCCTATCCGGAGCAGTACACGGCCTGGCACCTGGTGAATGCGCCGCGCCTGGCCGAGCGCGTCAAGCTGACCCGCCTGGACTGGCTGAACTGAGCACCGCACAAGATGAAAAAAGCCGCACCCGAAGGTGCGGCCTTTTTTCGTCCTGCGCCAACGTCGGCGCATGGACAGGGGCTCAGGGCTTGCAACCTTGCGCATCGGCGCGGCAGAAGGTGCCCAGCTTTTCCTCGTCCAGATACTCGATATTGAGCGTGCCGCGGTTGAAGCTGGCCTTGGAGATCGAGCCCGCGGCCTGGCTCTCGCCCGGCGGCGCCAGGGTGAACAGGTCGCCGTCCCAGTGCGACAGCGGCAGGCGCACCCGCCCCGGCCCCAGCGTCAGCACCAGGCGGTCGCCCTCGGCGGTGACGCTGGCCGCGCCGTAGAAGATGTTTTCATACGTGCCGACGTACTCGGACAACGGCCGCGCCGGCGCCGGGCTCGCCGGCGGCTGCTTGCCCACCAGGCTGCCCTGCGGCGCCAGCAGGCCGGCCAGCGCGCGGGAGTACAAGCCGCGCCAGTCCTGCGTCACGCGGCCGAACTGCACCAGGTCGGCGAATTCGGCGTTGAGCATCTCCGGCACGCCCACCGGCTGCGCATTGGTCAGCGCCACGATGCCCACGTTGGCCGACGGGATCAGCGTGAAGGCGGTGCCGGCGCCCAGGTTGAAGGCGCCCGAATGGTTCAGCACCACGCGCCCCGAGGCCGACTCGATGACGTTCACCCCGTAACCGTAGAAGCTGGTGCGCGCCGAGGGCGACGACGGCGGGCCCGAGACCACCTGCGGCGACATTGCCGCGCGCAGCGCTTCCGGGTCGACCAGCTGCTTGCCGTCCACGCAACCCTGCGCCAGCACCATGTTCATCCAGCGCGCCATGTCGTTGACGCTGGAGTTGACGCCGCCGGCCGGCGACTGGGCGTCGGGATGCGGCTGCGTGGGCGAGACGCGGAAGCCGCCCGGCACCTTGAGGTGGCCGTCGGCGCGATTGGTCTGCTTGAGGAAATCTTCCAGGCGCGAGCTGGTGGAATTCATCCCCAGCGGCCGGTAGATTTCGTCGGCCGACAACGCGGCCCATTCGCGGCCGCTGGCCACGGCCACGGCCTGTGCCCCGGCGGTCAGGCCGAAGTTGGTGTAGGCGTAACTGTTGCGGAACCGCGCCAGCGGCATGTAGCGCAGCTTGTAGAGCATCTGCTCGCGGTTGTAGCCGAGGTCTTCCAGCAGGTCGCCGGCATGGTCGGGCAGGCCGGAGCGGTGCGCGTACATGTCGCCCACGGTGACGTGCGAGCCGACGTAAGGATCGGCCAGCTGGAAATCGGGCAGCCAGCGCTGCAGCGGCGTATCCCAGGTGATCACGCCTTTTCCAACCTGGCGCGCGATCACGGTGGCGCCGATCGGCTTGGACACCGACGCCAGGTGGAACACGGTATCGGCGTCGACCTGGCCGGGCTTGCCCAGGCTGCGCACGCCATAGCCCTTGGCGAACACGATCTTGCCGTCGGCCACCACCGCCACCGCCATGCCGGGGATGCCGTACGCGGCCATCAGCGACTGCGCGATGCCGTCCACCCGGCCCACCGCCGCGGCGACCTGGCCTGCCGGGATCGGCACGGCCGAGACTTCATTGGGCATGGGCGTGTGCGCCGCGGGCGCGGGGCAGCTCTGCGCGACGGCGGCGCCCGAGAACAGCAGGGCCGTCGACAACGTGGCGACGGCCGCGCCCAGCCTGTGGGGCGGGCGGCAAGAAAGACGGGTATCCATTGCTGTGTGTTCTCCTTGTGATGTGGCAAGTGATGTCAATGCATCAACGATGATCCGGATGCGAAAAAAGCAATCGCCGCGGCCATCCGGCCGCGGCTCCCCTTGGGTTTCTGCGCCTGGCGCGCAGCGTTGGTGCAGGTTACGACTTCGGCGCCAGCCAGGAGTCTTCGGCCTCGATGCCGTCCGGGTCGAAGGTCCAGGTGATCTTCTCGTACGTGAACGCGATGTCTTCCATGTGACCCATCTGCTGGTTCGACG
>NZ_NJGU01000009.1 GCF_002213415.1 Herbaspirillum robiniae
AGCCTTCATGCGCGTGCCGGAGCCGGGCGTGTAGCTGGCATGGCTGTTCGCGTAGGCCACGCATCTCCGACCTCACCCTGATCACCCCGTCGAAAAAAATAATCCGTCGTCCCCGCGAAAGCGGGGACCCTGTGTCGTTCAGCGTTCTTGCTGCCTCCGCCAACGTCGCTGGCCCCCCGCCTTCGCGGGGACGACGGTCTTTTTGCATGCGCGATACCAACACGCATGCCTTCCTCGTTGGTGGAGCCTTCATGCGCGTGCCGGAGCCGGGCGTGTAGCTGGCATGGCTGTTCGCGTAGGCCACGCATCTCCGACCTCACCCTGATCACCCCGTCGAAAAAAATAATCCGTCGTCCCCGCGAAGGCGGGGACCCAGTGTCGTTCAGCGTTCTTGCTGCCTCCGCCAACGTCGCTGGCCCCCCCCCTTCGCGGGGACGACGGCTTTTCTTACGCTTGCTGTCTCTGAAGCATCAGGCCGAGAAACCGCCATCGATCATCAGGCTGGCGCCAGTGATGTAGCCGGCTTCCGGACCTGCCAGGTAAGCCACGAAGCTGGCAATCTCTTCCACCTTGCCGTAACGCGGCAGCGACATCAGGCCCTTCAGGGAATCGGCGAAATCGCTGTCGGCCGGGTTCATGTCGGTATCCACCGGGCCGGGCTGCACGTTGTTGACGGTGATGCCGCGCGGACCGAGGTCGCGCGAGAGGCCCTTGGTCAGGCCGACGATGGCCGACTTGCTCATCGCGTAAGCGGCGCCGCCGGCGAACGGCATGCGGTCGGCGTTGGTGCTGCCGATGGTGACCACGCGGCCGCCTTCCTTCATGTAGCGCACGGCTTCCTGGGTGGCGACGAACACGCTGCGCACGTTCACGGCCAGGGTGCGGTCCAGGTCTTCCAGGCTGAACTGATCGATCGGGCCCATTGCCAGCACGCCGGCGTTGTTGACCAGGATGTCCAGTCCACCGAAGGTTTCTGCGGCGATGCTGATGGCTTGCTTGAGTGCAACAGCGTCCGAGCTGTCGGCCTGGATGGCCAGGGCGCGGCCGCCGGCGGCTTCGATCTCGGTGACCAGCGCCTGGGCCGGCGCCGGCGAGGTGACGTAGGTGAAGGCGACCGTGGCGCCTTCGGCGGCCAGGCGGCGCACGATGGCCGCGCCGATGCCGCGCGAGCCGCCTTGCACGAAGGCGATCTTGTTGGAGAGGGTACGGGTGGTGTTGGCTTGGTTCGACATGATCTTGCTCCTTGTTCGTTTCGTTTGAGAGTTAAACCCGGCTGGGTTGAAGCAAGTATCGTCAATCGATTATGTTGCGACTAGCTAGCAATCTCTATCTTCTTTTTAAACCAAAGGTTTAAAATCGGAATATTCCCCTTTTCCACAGTGAGCCGCCCCATGGAAACCATGAGCAGCATCGAATGCTTCGTCGCCGCCGCCGACGCCGGCAGTTTCTCCGCCGCCGCGCGCCGGCTGGGCCTGACCTCGGCTGCGGTCGGCAAGAACGTGGCGCGGCTGGAAGGCAATCTCGGCGTACGCCTGTTCCACCGCAGCACCCGCAAGCTGACGATGACCGAGGCCGGCGAGCGCTTCCTGCAGGAAGTCGGCGGCGGCCTGGAAACCATCCGCAACGCCGTCGCCAACCTGGCCAGCGCCGGCGGGCAGCCGGCCGGCACACTCAAGGTCAGCATGGGAACGGGGTTCGGGCGCGAGTACATCGTGCCGCTGCTGGGCGACTTCCTGCAGCGCTATCCCGGCATCTCGCCCGACTGGCATTTCGACAACCGCCCGGTGGACCTGATCAGCGAGAGCTTCGACGCCGCCATCGGCGGCGGCATCGAGCTCTCGCCCGGCGTGGTGGCGCGCGAGCTGGCGCCGGCGCATCGCGTGCTGCTGGCCTCGCCCGCCTATCTGGAGGCTCACCCGCCCCTGCGCACGCCGGCCGACCTGCCGCAGCACGACGGCATCCTGATCCGCTCGCCGCAGACCGGGCGCATCCGCCCCTGGACGCTGCGCGACCGCGCCGGCGAACAGGCGCCGGTGGCCCTGAAAGTGAAGATGACGATGAACGACCCCAATGTCGCCTGCGAGATCGCGGAGATGGGACTGGGCATCACGCTGGTGGCGATGCCGCATGCGGTGGTCTACCTGGGGCGCGGCACGCTGGTGCGCGTGCTGCCGGACTGGTACGTGGATGGCGGCATGCTGTCGCTGTACTTTACGGCCGCGCGTCTGCTGCCGGCCAAGACGCGGGTGTTCGTCGACTTCATCGTCGAACACTTCCGCGCGCAGAAACTGGCCGAGCGCTTCTCGGCCATCGCATAGCCCGAACCGGACTCAGCGCCTGGCCTGGGCTTGTGCCTGGCGCATCCCGCCGCCGATGTTGCTGCCGGCGTCGCGCGCCAGGCCGCGATAGCCCTGCACCGAAATCAGCGTCACCACGCCGGCCATGGCGAAGGCCCACTGGAAGTCGCCCAGCGTGAAGTGGGCGCCGGCGGCCTCGATGCTCTCGCCGCGCAGGTAGGCGGCGATGCGCAGCGCCAGCGCACCGAAGGCGATGCCCATGCCGATGGTCATCTGCTGCGCCACGCTCCACAGTGTGCTGGCCGAGGACTTGCGGGCGTCGCTGATGTCGGCGTAGGCCAGCGTGGCCAGCGTCGAGAACTGCATCGAGCGCGACAGGCCGTAACAGAAGATCACGCCCAGGATCACCGGCAGCGGCGTGGACGGCGCCAACAGCCCGCAGGCGATGATCATGCAGCCGGCAATGGCCGCGTTGGTCACCGACACCCGCCGGAAACCGAAGCGCTGCAGGATGCGCGTGGTGAAGGCCTTCATCCCGAGGTTGCCCAAGGCGGTGGCCAGCAACAGCAGCCCCGACTGGAACGCGGTCAGGCCGAAGCCGATCTGGAACATCAGCGGCATCAGGTAAGGCACCGAGTCGATGCCGATGCGCGTGAGCGACCCGGTGATGACGGTGACCGAATAGGTGGGAATCTTCAGGTTGGAGAAATCCAGCAGCGGGTGCTCGGCGCGCTGCATGTGGCGCCACGCGAACCAGCCCAGCACGATGCCGCCGGCGATGAAGCCCAGCGCCACCTTGATGTTGGCCTCCATGTGGCTGGCGATCTCGGTGCCGTACAGCAGCGAGGTCAGCGCCGCACCCGAGAGGAAGAATCCCGCCAGGTCCAGCGGGCGCTTGCCGGCGCCGTGCTCGTTGCGCACGATGGCCATCACCGCGCAGAAGGCGGCGATGCCGAACGGCACGTTCATCAGGAAGATCCAGTGCCACGACGCGTAGGTGGTGATGAAGCCGCCGATGGACGGCCCCACCACCGGCGCCACGATGGCCGGCCAGGTGATGGTGGCGATGGCCTTCATCAGCCGCGTCTTGTCGGTGCTGCGCACCACGATCATGCGCCCCACCGGCACCATCATCGCGCCGCCCACGCCCTGCAGCACCCGCGCCGCAGTGAACTCCCACAGGTTCTGCGAGAAGCCGCACAGGATGGAGGCAAAGGTGAAGATGGCGATGGCGGCGCCGAACACGGTGCGCGAACCGAAGCGGTCCGCCACCCAGCCGCTGATGGGAATGAACACCGCCAGCGTCAGCATGTAGGCGGTCATGCCCAGGCTCAGCTCGTTGGGGCCGATGCCGAAGGACTGCGCCATCTGCGGCAGCGCGGTGGCGATGATGGTGGTGTCCAGGTACTCCATGAAGAAGGTCGCCGCCACGATGTAGGGCAGCATGCGCACGCGCACATCAGGCGTGTCCGGCATGGCGTTGTCGGTGGTTCCCACTTGTCTTCCCCTTCGGTTTGCCGTCCCCGATGCGAAACGCCGGCTGATGCCGGCGTTCGCTCAGGTCCTGCGCATGGATCTCAATAGAATTTCAGCACATGCATCAGCAGCTGGACCACGATGATGCCGCCGATCAGCCCGCCGCCGAAGTAGACGATCACGCCCAACAGCATGTTGGTGCGGCGCTGCTCGGCCAGCAGTTTCTTCAGCAGCTCGGCGTTCTGCGGCTGGCTCTCGCCTTCGGTGTACTTGGTCAGCGCCTGGTGCGCCAGGCGCGGGATCTGCGGCAGCAGGCGGCTGTAGCGCGGCACCTCGACCTTGAGCTGCTCGACGAAACCACGCCAGCCGATCTGCTCGCTCATCCAGCGTTCCAGATAAGGCTTGGCGGTCTTCCACAGGTCGAGGTCGGGGTCGAGCTGGCGCCCCAGTCCTTCCACATTCAACAGCGTCTTCTGCAGCAGCACCAGCTGCGGCTGCACCTCGACGTTGAAGCGGCGCGAGGTCTGGAACAGGCGCAGCAGCACCTGGCCGAAGGAGATGTCCTTCAGCGGACGGTCGAAGATCGGTTCGCAGCAGGCGCGCACGGCGGCTTCGAGCTCGTCGACGCGGGTATCCTTGGGCGCCCAGCCGGACTCGATGTGGGCCTCGGCCACACGCTTGTAGTCGCGGCGGAAGAAGGCCAGGAAATTCTGTGACAGGTAGTCCTTGTCGAAATCGTTGAGCGTGCCGACGATGCCGAAGTCCAGCGCGATATAGCGGCCGAAGGTCTCGGGCGCCACCGACACCAGGATGTTGCCCGGGTGCATGTCGGCGTGGAAGAAACCGTCGCGGAACACCTGGGTGAAGAAGATCTCCACGCCGTCGCGCGACAGCTTGGACAAGTCCACGCCCTCCTCGCGCAGGCGCTCGGTCTGCGAGATCGGAATGCCGTGCATGCGCTCCATCACGATCACCGACGACGAGCAGTAGTCCCAGTACATCTCCGGCACCATCAAGAGCGTCGACTCGGCGAAGTTGCGGCGCAGCTGGCTGGCGTTGGCGGCCTCGCGCATCAGGTCGAGTTCGTCGTGCAGGTATTTGTCGAATTCGCCCACCACTTCCTTGGCCTTGAGGCGGCGACCGTCTTCCCACAGGCGCTCCAGCCAGTCGGCGGCGACGTGCATCAGGCCGATGTCGTGGTCGATCACCTCGCGCATGCCCGGCCGCAGCACCTTGACGGCGACTTCCTTGCCGTCCTTCAGGGTGGCGAAGTGGACCTGGGCGATCGAGGCCGAAGCCACCGGGGTGCGCTCGAAGCTGGCGAACAGCTCCTCCGGATGCGCGCCCAGCGATTTCTGGATCTGCTGCACGGCCAGTTCGGAATCGAACGGCGGCACGCGGTCTTGCAGGCGCGTCAGCTCGTTGGCGATGTCGGGCGGCATCAGGTCGCGCCGGGTCGAGAGCACCTGGCCGAACTTGATGAAGATCGGACCCAGCTCTTCCAGCGCGCGGCGCAGGCGTTCGCCGCGCGGGGCGGACAGGTCGCGCCAGAAGAAGACGGTGTTGATCAGGCGGCCGATGCGCGGCGGCGCGAACTCGGTGGTGATGATCTCATCCAGGCCGTAGAGGATGGCGACGCGGATGATCTTGAACAGACGCAGGGAACGCAGCAGCATCAGCGGCGCTCCAGCTTTTCGATGCGTTTGGACAGGCGCTCCAGGTCATCGCGCAGGCGCACGACGTCGGCGGAAAAATCCTGCAGCATGCGGGGGCGGATCAGCATCGGTTGTTCTTCCAGAAAATACTCGGCGACGTTTTCGGTCACCTTCTTGTGTGTGGTGCGCAGCGCCTCGAACAGGCCGCGCGCGCCCGATACCATGCGCGTGGCGGCGATGTCGCCGAACACGCGCGACAGGTCGTCTTCGGCGTCCCAACGCAGGTTCTGGCTCAGCTGCGAAATGGCGTTGGCGAAATCGGCGTCGCCCTCCAGCTTGACGTAGGACACCGCGCGCTCGCGGTTGGCCGCGATCAGCGGCAGGTCGGACAGCTTGACGCGGATGGTGACGGCCGCCGGCGCATCGGCCGGCGCATCCTGCACGTAGCCGTCGCCGGCCACCTTCAGGCGCAGCTGCATTGCGCCGGTGTCGATGCAGGCGAGCTTGCCGGCGTGCGCGGCCAGCGCCTTGCGCGCCCACGGCTCCTGCGCCAGCAGGTGGTTGATCACCGCGGCGGCAGGTTTCATCGGATCGAGGGCGGATGGGGCGGGCAATGCTGGCATGACGTCGGCGATAGTTGATCTGGTGGCAATGTCGATGTGCGGCAGCGTCTGAGACGGATACGGCGAACGCGCCTGAAACCGCCGCACAAAATAAAACCGCCCGAGAAAGCCGGGCGGTTTCAAGTTTAACAGCTTGGCGGCTTGGCAAGGATGGCCATTGCGCCTTCCTTGATCCGGCACCGCCGCCGGGACCGTCAAACCTGCTGGATACCGGCCAGCACCCAGCCGCCGCCGCCGTTTTGCGGCTTGGACAGGTTCCAGATCTCGGCGAAGGGCTCGGCCGACGCATCCGGCGCTTCCTTGATCAGGCCCTGGAAGCGTACGGTGGCGAGGTAATCGTAGGGCAGTTGCTCGATGCCCAGCAGTTCGGCCTCCAGCTGCACCACGTCGGTGGCGTTGGGCGCGGGGCCGCGTTCGGTCAGCTGCATGCGCAGCTCGGCGAACATCTCCGGCGAGGTGAATTCGCGGATGTCGTTGACGTCGGCGCGATCCCAGGCCGCCTGCAGGCGGATGAAATAGGTCTTGGCGTTGCGCACGAAACCGGCGGTGTCGAAATCGGCGGGAATGCCCCACTTCTCGATCCGGGCCGGGGCGCCGCCGGCGGGCTGCCCGCCGGCGCCGACACCGTTGCCCTGCAGCGCAGCCGGCGCGCCGGTCTGGTAACCCGGCGGCGGATTGATGTCCTTCAGGCCCGAGCCGATCTCGGGCGTAGCCGCCGCGGCGCTGCCGATGGGGCTGGGGCCGGGCATGGGCGTGGCATAGGCCGGGTTGTTGCTCTGTTCATAACGGTTGCGCGAGAACAGCCGGATCACGAAGATCACCGCGAAGGCCAGCAGCGCGATCGTCAGCAGCGAGCCCAACATGCCGCCCAATGCGCCACCGATGCCGAAGTGCGACATCAGCGCGCCCAGGCCGAAGCCCAGCAATGCGCCGCCCAGGACGTTGCGCCACGGGCTGGCCGGCTTGGGCGGCACGCTTTGCGGCGTGGCCGCCGGAGTCGACGGGCGATACGGCGCGGCGCTCGGCGCCTGGTTGTAGGAAGGCGAAGACGGCGTCGCCTGGCGCGAATAATTGGACGACTGCTTGCCGAACGAACCGCCGCCGCCGAGGCGCTTGGCGTCAGCCGGGGACACGATCATGGCCAGCGAAGTGATCGCCAGCATCAGTGCGAGCATGAATTTTTTCATACGCTTACCTCTTGTGGATGATGCCGGAGCTGGGGGCGGCTGCACGAAAAAGCAAGCCCGTGTGCTCCGGTCTGGCGCCATTGTCGCGGGGCAGACTTAAGCCACCCTTAACCGCTGCCGTACGCCTGAAATGCCACGAGCCCGACCGGGCCCGTGCGCTGAAACTCGATTACATCTTGATGCCGGTATGCAGCGCAGCCACGCCGGCGGTCAGGTTGTAGTACTGGACACGCTCGAGACCGACGTCTTCCATCATCTTCTTGAGCGTTTCCTGGTCCGGGTGCATGCGGATCGACTCGGCCAGGTAGCGGTAGCTGTCGGCGTCGTTGGCGACCTTCTGGCCCAGCCACGGCAGCACCGAGAAGGAGTAGATGTCATAGGGCTTCTTCAGCGGCTCCCACACCTTGGAGAACTCCAGCACCAGCAGCTTGCCGCCGGGCTTGAGCACGCGGCGCATCTCCGACAGCGCGACGTCCTTGTGGGTCATGTTGCGCAGGCCGAAGGCCACCGACACGCGGTCGAAGTAGTTGTCCGGAAACGGCAGCTTCTCGGCGTCGCACAAGGTGGTCGGCGTGACGATGCCCTTGTTCAACAGGCGGTCGCGGCCCACGCGCAGCATGGATTCGTTGATGTCGGTCAGCCAGACTTCGCCGGTCGGGCCCGCCTGCTTGGCGAAGGCCTTGGACAGGTCGCCGGTGCCGCCGGCGATGTCGAGCACCTTGAAGCCGGGGCGGATGCCCGCCTGGGCGATGGTGAAGGCCTTCCAGACGCGATGCAGGCCGGCCGACATGAAATCGTTCATGACGTCGTACTTGGCGGCGACGGAGTGGAACACTTCCGCGACCTTGCGGACCTTGTCTTCTTCTTTGACGGTTTCGTAACCGAAATGCGTGGTGTTGGTCATGGCTGATCAGTATTGTTGGCGCAAGCTCGCGCGCAGTCGCACATTATATGCCGGTGGACGAACCAGCCCGGCCGATATTGCTTCAGTGGTGATGGCCGCAGCCGGATGCGCCGCCATCGCCCATTTCCTGGTCGCGCCCGGACTCGCGGGTGAAGCCGGCGGCTTCCAGCTTCTGCAGGTAGGTTTCCCACATCGCGGCCTGGTCGCGGCCGAGCTGGTAGAGGTAATCCCAGGTGAAGATGCCGCTGGTGTGACCGTCCGAAAACAGCGGCTTGACGCCGTAGTTGCCGACCGGCTCGATGCCGTTGATCTCGACGTTGCGCTTGCCAGTCTGCAGCACTTCCTGCCCCGGGCCATGGCCGCGCACTTCGGCCGAGGGCGAATACACGCGCATCAACTCGAAAGGCAGGGAGTGGGTGACGCCGTCGTCGAACTCGACTTCGACCACGCGCGACACCTTGCGCACCTTGAACGAAACGGGGATGGGGGAAGATTGGGAGCTCATGCGCTAACCATTTGTATGTATGTTGCCGGGCCGTCCCAGGCGCTGTCGCGCCCGGCGACGCCGTTGTGTGACTGCGCCGCGAAACCCGATCAGGCGGCCTGCAAACCCGCCGCATCCAGCTGGCGGCCAATGGCCTCGCGCAGTTGCGGCAGCCGTGCGCGGCGCGCTTCCAGCGAAGCGGCATCGGCCTCGCGCCGCGGCGCGGCCCACACCGGGCTGGGGAAATGGCGGTCGTCCAAGTAACGCGGGATGACGTGCCAATGCACGTGCGGCGTCATGTTGCCCAGCGTGGCTAGGTTGACCTTCTCGGGCGCCATCACTTCGCGCACCGCCGCCTCCACCGCCCACACGGCGTTGGACAGCAGCGTGCGCGCGGCCGGCGCCAGGTCGGTCATTTCCTTGACGTGGCCGTTCCAGATCACGCGGCAAAAGCCGGGATAGTCGGGCTCATCGACCAGCACCACGCGAAAATCCGCGTGGCGCCAGAGCACTTCGCCGCCGTCGCCGGCGCACAGTTCGCAGGAAGAAACAGCGTCGCTCATCGCTTACACCAGCACGCGTTCGATGCCGCCGTTGTTGGCGCGTTCGACGTATTCCGGCATCCAGTTCTCGCCCAGCAGGTGCTTGGCCATCTCGACCACGATGTAGTCGGCGGTGGTGCCCGAGTCTTCGTTGTAGCGCGACAGGCCCTGGAAGCAGGACGGGCACGAGGTCAGGATCTTGACGTCGCCGGTGAAGCCGTCGGCGCGGACCTTGTCGGCGCCCTTGCGCATTTCCTCTTCCTTGCGGAAGCGGACCTGGGTCGACACGTCGGGACGCGACACGCCGAAGGTGCCCGACTCGCCGCAGCAGCGGTCGTTCTTCTCGATCTTCTGCGCGTCCACGGTGGTGATCAGCGAGTTGACCGTCTTCAGCGGATCCTGCAACTTCATCGGGGTGTGGCAGGGATCGTGGTACATGTAGCGGGTACCGGAGACGCCTTCTAGCCTGACGCCCTTCTCGAGCAGGAACTCGTGGATGTCGATGATGCGGCAGCCGGGGAAGATCTTCTCGAATTCATACCCCTGCAGCTGGTCGTAGCAGGTGCCGCAGGACACCACGACGGTCTTGATGTCGAGGTAGTTCAGCGTATTGGCCATGCGGTGGAACAGCACGCGGTTGTCGGTGATGATCTTGTCGGCCTTGTCGTAGTCGCCGGAGCCGCGTTGCGGATAGCCGCAGCACAGGTAGCCCGGCGGCAGCACCGTCTGCACGCCCACGTTCCACAGCATCGCCTGGGTCGCCAGGCCGACCTGCGAGAACAGGCGCTCCGAGCCGCAGCCCGGGAAGTAGAACACCGCCTCCGAATCGACCGTGGTGGTCTTCGGATTGCGGATGATCGGCACGATCTTGTCGTCCTCGATATCCAGCAGCGCGCGGGCCGTCTTCTTGGGCAGGTTGCCCGGCATCTTCTTGTTGATGAAGTGGATCACCTGCTCCTTCACGGGAGCTTTGCCGACGGTCGCCGCAGGCTTGGCGGTCTGCTTTTTGGCGAACTTCTTCAGGATGTCGTTACCCAGGCGCTGCGCCTTGAAACCCCAGTCGGTCATGACCTTGCGGGTGGCGTTGATGGTCGCCGGGTCCTTGGCGTTGAGGAAGAACATCGCCGCGCTGGTGCCGGCGTTGAACGACTTCTTGCCCATCTTGCGCAGCAGGTTGCGCATGTTCATGGAGACGTCGCCGAAGTCGATATCGACCGGGCAAGGCGTCACGCAACGGTGGCAGACGGTGCAGTGATCGGCCACGTCCTCGAACTCTTCCCAGTGCTTGATCGAGATGCCGCGGCGGGTCTGCTCTTCATAGAGGAAGGCTTCGACCAGCAGCGACGTCGCCAGGATCTTGTTGCGCGGCGAGTACAGCAGGTTGGCGCGCGGCACGTGGGTCGAGCAGACCGGCTTGCACTTGCCGCAACGCAGGCAGTCCTTGACGCTGTTGGCGATGGCGCCGATGTCGCTTTGCTGCATGATCAGCGACTCGTGTCCCATCAGGCCGAACGAAGGCGTATAGGCGTTGGAGAGGTCGGCCTCCATGCCCGGCAGGTTCAGCAGCTTGCCCTTGTTGAAGCGACCTTCGGGATCGACGCGCTTCTTGTATTCGCGGAATTCGCCGATCTCGTCTTCGGTCAGGAACTCCAGCTTGGTGATGCCGATGCCGTGCTCGCCCGAGATCACGCCGTTGAGCGAACGGGCCAGCGTCATGATGCGCGCCACGGCCTCGTGCGCATCCTGCAGCATCTCGTAGTGGTCGGAGTTGACCGGCAGGTTGGTGTGCACGTTGCCGTCGCCGGCGTGCATGTGCAGCGCCACGAACACGCGGCCGCGCAGCACGCGCTTGTGGATCGCCTGGCATTCTTCCAGGATCAGCTTGAAGGCGGCGCCGCTGAAGATCTGGCGCAGCTGGGCGCGCACTTCCTGCTTCCAGGACACGCGCACGGTGCGGTCCTGCACGACGTGGAACACGTTGGCCTCAGGCTGTTCGACCAGGCGCTGGTCGAACATGGCCATCATCTTGTCCAGGCCCAGCGAGGCCAGTTCGCCCTTGGCGACCTTCAGCGGCTTGTCCAGGTTGGCCAGCAGATAGGACCAGCGCGCATGCGTCTGCTCGATCAGCGCTTCGGCCTGGTGCACGCGGTCTTCCAGCATTTCGGCGGCGGGAATCTCCTCGCCTTCGGCGTCGTCGCTCTTGCCCAGCGGCAGGTTGCCCTTGACGAAGAAGTTTTCCAGCTCGGCCAGCAGCTGCAGCTTGTTCTTGATCGACAGCTCGATGTTGATGCGCTCGATGCCGTCGGTGTACTCGCCCATGCGCGGCAGCGGGATCACCACGTCTTCGTTGATCTTGAAGGCATTGGTGTGCTTGGCGATGGCGGCGGTGCGCGAGCGGTCCAGCCAGAATTTCTTGCGCGCTTCCGGGCTCACCGCGACGAAACCTTCGCCGACGCGGTTGTTGGCCATGCGGATCACTTCCGAGGCGGCCGAGGCCACGGCGTTCTCGTCGTCGCCGACGATGTCGCCGATCAGCACCATCTTGGGCAGCACGCCGCGCTTGGACTTGGTGGCGTAGCCGACCGCGCGCAGGTAGCGCTCGTCCAGGTGTTCGAGGCCGGCCAGGATGGCGCCGCCGCGCTTGGTTTCGGCGTCCAGGAAATCCTTGATCTCGACGATCGAGGGAATCGCGTCGCGCGCCTGGCCGAAGAACTCCAGGCAGACCGTGCGGGTCTGCTTGGGCATCTTGTGCAGGATCCAGCGGGCCGAGGTGATCAGGCCGTCGCAACCTTCCTTCTGCACGCCGGGCAGGCCCGACAGGAACTTGTCGGTGACGTCCTTGCCCAGGCCTTCCTTGCGGAATTTCTTGCCGGAGATTTCCAGGATCTCGGTCTTGAAGACTTCGGTCTTCTGGCCCTTTTCGCCGGGATGCGACCACTCGAGCTTGAAGGTGGCGACCTCGACGTCGTGGATCTTGCCCAGGTTGTGGTCCAGGCGGGTGACTTCCAGCCAGTCGCCCTGCGGGTCGACCATGCGCCAGCTGGCCAGGTTGTCCAGCGCGGTGCCCCACAGCACGGCCTTCTTGCCGCCGGCGTTCATGGCGACGTTGCCGCCGATGCACGAGGCCTCGGCCGAGGTCGGGTCGACCGCGAACACGAAGCCGGCCTTCTCGGCCGCGTCCGAGACGCGCTTGGTGACCACGCCGGCGCCCGAGTAGATGGTGGCGTAGGGCTTGTCCAGGCCGGGCAGCACTTCCATTTCGACAGCGCCCAGCTGTTCCAGTTTTTCGGTATTGATGACGGCCGACATCGGCGTCAGCGGAATGGCGCCGCCGGTGTAGCCGGTGCCGCCGCCGCGCGGGATGATGGTCAGGCCGAGTTCGATGCAGGCCTTGACCAGGCCGGCCATTTCGTCTTCGCTGTCCGGGGTCAGCACCACGAACGGATACTCGACGCGCCAGTCGGTGGCGTCGGTCACGTGCGACACGCGCGAGAGGCCGTCGAACTTGATGTTGTCCTTGGCCGTATAACGGCCCAGCACCTTGGTGGCGCGCTTGCGCAGATCGTAGCTGCGACGGAATTCCTCGGCGAAGTCGGCGATGGCCTTCTTGGCCGCCTTCACCAGCGCTTCCACGCTGGCGCTGCGGCGCGCTGCATCCGCATCGGCGGCATCGGCCTGGCCGACGTCGATGCGGCGCTTGTCGACTTCATTCAGGCGATGGTTCAGCGCCTCGATCAGCGCGGCGCGGCGCTTCGGGTTGTCCAGCAGGTCGTCCTGCAGGTAAGGATTGCGGCGAACGACCCAGATGTCGCCCAGCACTTCATACAGCATGCGCGCCGAACGGCCGGTCTGGCGCTTGGCGCGCAGCTCGTCCAGCAGGGACCAAGACTCTTCGCCCAGCAACCGGATCACGATCTCGCGGTCGGAGAACGAGGTGTAGTTGTACGGAATTTCGCGCAAGCGAGTGGGCGTGGCGCCATGCGGCGCGTCTGTGAGCAATGCTTGGATGTGGGCGGGGGCGTTCATCTATGTAGAAAGGGTAAATCTGCTGCCGGAGGTACATTTTAGCCTATTGCCAAAACTCGCGACGGGATCGGGCCGGTTTTGCGCCCGCAATGCAAATGATTATTCTTTAATAACGAAACCCGGGTGGAAATTGCCCCGCAGGCAATTTTTGCGACGCAGCAAGTTTATCGCCGGATCTTCGGCAAGACGCCAGGCGCGGCCCTCAATCGGGAATGAAGCGGGAATGGAGTCGGGATGGCGCGATAGTCGGCGGCAATGAAATTTATAAAAACAATCAATTTCATTTTGTTGATATCAAAAATCTATAATCCCTCCAGACGTCATGGGTGTTGCCCCGAAAAACCATGGAGGATGTTATGTTGCAAGATCTGATTACCGAATTCTTGGAAAATCTAGCCATCACCCTGGCCGACTACGCCGCATGCAAGGCATAGCCCAAAGGAACGTCCTTTCCATCCCGCCTGTCACTCCTTGAACAGACAGCGGGGACGTCCAGCCAACCCGCCAGCCAGGGAGACTGCCATGATACCGGCACCGTTGAACAAAAATTTTCCCGCCAAACCGAGCGCGTCCGACGAGTCGTCGACGTCGCCTTTCGCCAGTGCCGATGCGCACGCGCCGCGTCAACAGGACGCCGCCGGACCCGACATCGGCGACAGCTTGACGCTGAACCTGAAACCGCGCCAGATCGCCATGCTGCTGGTGGCGCTGGTGTTCCTGCTGATCAAGTCCTACGAAAGCCTGCACGCCTACTTCGCGCTCAACCCGCATGTGTGGAACGCCCTGCTGGGCTCGGGCGCGGCCGCCGGCCTGACCGCACTGGGCGCGCTGGGCGTGATCTTCACGCGGCGCATCTCGGTCAAGGCGCAGGACGTCATGCTGGGCTACGGCGGCGGCGTGATGCTGGCCGCCAGCGTGTTTTCGCTGATCATTCCGGCCATGGACGCGGCGCAGGCCATCGGCTACGCCAAGCACGCCTCGGTGCTGCTGGCAGCCACCGGCATCATGCTGGGCGGGCTGTTCGTGCTGGCGCTGAACCATGTGATCCCGCACCAGCATTTCCTGGCCATGGCCAGCGACCAGGCCAATCCGGGCCGCGCCAGCCGCATCTGGCTGTTCGTGATGGCCGTCACCATCCACAACTTCCCCGAAGGCCTGGCCATCGGCGTGGGCTTCGGCGGCGAGGACATGGGCAAGGCCGTGGCGCTGGCCACCGGCATCGGCATCCAGGACATCCCGGAAGGCCTGGTGGTGGCGCTGGCCTTGCGCACGCTGGGCTACTCGCCGTGGAAGGCAGCCGCGGCCGGCATCCTGTCAGGCCTGGTGGAGCCGATCGGCGGCGTACTGGGCGCGATGGCGACCGGCGTCTCCACCACCGCCCTGCCCTGGGCGCTGGCCGGCGCGGGCGGCGCGATGCTGTTCGTGATCAGCCACGAAGTGATCCCCGAGTCGCACCGCCAGGGGCACGAGTCGCAAGCCACGCTGGGCTTGCTGGCGGGCTTCGTGACGATGATGCTGCTGGACGTGATCCTCGGCTGAGCGTATTTCGCATGGCATGAAAAAACGGCGCCTCGCGGGCGCCGTTTTCATTGATGCGGGTGCGCGAGGGCAAGTCGCCGCTTCAGGCCAGCCAGTCCGCCACGCTGCGCCAGAATCCATCCGGCACGTTCAGCAGCAGCCAGGTCATCAGGATGTAGCGCACGAACTTGCCGATGGCCATGTAGATGACCGACGGCCAGAACGGCAGGCGCAGCCAGCCGGCCAGCGTGCAGATCGGGTCGCCGATGCCGGGCAGCCAGGCCAGCAGCATGGTCTTGGCGCCGAAACGCTCGAGCCAGTGGAACCAGCGTGTCGAGCGCTCCTTGGCGAACGCCTGTTTCGCGCCGTAGCCCATCCAGTAATCCACCACCCCGCCCAGCGTGTTGCCGACGGTGGCTACCAGGATCACCGACCAGAACATCTCGGGATTGGCCTTGATGACGGCAAAGACCGCGGGCTCCGAACCCAGCGGCAGCAAGGTCGCGGAGACGAAGCTGATAAGGAAGACGGAGGTCAGGCCAACGGTGGGAACGGCGAGGACATTCAACAGCCAGAGAACGGCGGATTCGATCATGCGCAAAGATGGTGGGTTGAAGGCGGCAGGAGGCCGGGCGAACGCTTGCCGGGGTGAAAACTTGCCCACGGGAATGCCGCGGCAAATGGCGAAGCTCGCATTCTAGCTGAGGCCGGCGCCGCCAATATCAAGCTGGCAAGAAACCGGCGCCATCAGCGCCATCGCATGCCCGGTATCGATCTGCGATGTCGGCGCGCGGCGCGGCTCCATTATAATGATCAGTTCCCCTCGCGCCGGCAGGCCATCCCGGCCGGCCGCCTGCGGGAATCCACGACCGGCTTACCGAGCCGTTTTTTCCTTTACCCGCTTGCGATATGACCGCGCTTAAACGCTATCAACGCCCTACAGCACTTCATTCTTGATGACAAAAATGAGTAACGATTATCTGAAAAAAATCCTGACCGCCCGCGTCTATGACGTCGCCCAAGAAACGCCGCTCGAACTGGCGAACACGCTGTCGCAAAGGATTGATAATCGAATTTACTTCAAGCGCGAAGACATGCAGAGCGTGTTCAGCTTCAAGCTGCGCGGCGCCTACAACAAGATGGCCCACCTGACGCAGGCGCAACTCAAGCGCGGCGTCATCTGCGCCTCGGCCGGCAACCATGCCCAGGGCGTGGCGCTGTCGGCGGCCCGGCTGGGCTGCCGCGCCGTGGTGGTGATGCCCACCACCACGCCGCAAGTCAAGATCGAGGCCGTCAAGGCGCGCGGCGGCGAAGTCGTGCTGTTCGGCGACTCCTTCACCGACGCCTACAACCACGCGCTGACGCTGGAGAAAAAGCACAAGCTGACCTTCGTGCACCCGTTCGACGATCCCTACGTGATCGCCGGCCAAGGCACGGTGGGCATGGAAATCCTGCGCCAGCACCCGGAACCGATCCACGCCATCTTCGTGGCCATCGGCGGCGGCGGCCTGATCGCCGGCGTGGCGTCCTACGTGAAGGCCGTGCGCCCCGACATCAAGATCATCGGCGTGCAGACCACCGACTCCGACGCCATGGCGCGCAGCCTGAAGGCCGGCCGCCGCGTGGCGCTGCCGGACGTGGGCCTGTTCTCCGACGGCACCGCCGTCAAGCTGGTGGGCGAAGAAACCTTCCGCATTGCCAAGGAGCTGGTGGACGACATCATCATCGTCGACACCGATGCGGTGTGCACCGCCATCAAGGACATCTTCCAGGACACGCGCAGCATCGTCGAGCCGGCCGGCGCACTGGCCGTGGCCGGCGCCAAGGCCTACGTGGAGCGCGCCAAGAACAGCAAGAAACCGATCAAGGGCGAATCGCTGGTGACCATCGCCTGCGGCGCCAACATGAACTTCGACCGCCTGCGCTTCGTGGCCGAGATGGCCGACGCCGGCGAGGCGCGCGAAGCCGTGTTCGCGGTGACGATCCCCGAAGAGCGCGGCAGCTTCCGCCGCTTCTGCGAGACCGTCGGCCCGCGCAACGTGACCGAGTTCAACTACCGCATCAGCGACGCCAAGGCCGCGCATGTCTTCGTCGGCATCCAGATCACCAACGCCGACGAGGCCGGCAAGATCGCGCGCAATTTCGAGAAGGCCGGCTTCGGCGTGCTCGACCTGACGCACGACGAACTGGCCAAGGTGCACATCCGCCACCTGGTGGGCGGCAAGAGCGAACTGGCCGGCGACGAACTGCTCTATCGCTTTGAATTCCCGGAGCGCCCGGGCGCGCTGATGAAGTTCCTCTCGAGCATGAACCCGAACTGGAACATCAGCCTGTTCCACTACCGCAACCAGGGCAGCGACATCGGCCGCATCCTGGTCGGCGTGCAGGTGCCCAAGAAGGAAATGAAGGAATTCCGCACCTTCCTCGCCCAGCTCGGCTACCGCCACTGGGACGAAACCAAGAACCCGCTGTACAAGCTGTTCCTCGGCTAAGCGCCGGCTGTGTCGCGTTGCCCCGGGCGACGCGACGCAGCAGACAGTTCAGACAGCCCGCAACACCGCAGGAGAATCATCATGGACAAGCCAACCCCGTCCGCATCCGCCGCCGGCCATTCGCCGGAAACCTCGCCGCTGGGCAAAAGCTCGGAGTATCCCGAGGCCTACGACCCGTCGCTGCTGTTCCCCATCCCGCGCGCGCCCAAGCGCGCCGAACTGCAGATCACGGGCAGCCTGCCCTTCTTCGGCGTGGACATCTGGACCGCCTACGAGATCTCGTGGCTGAACCTGCGCGGCAAGCCGCAGATCGCCATCGCCACCTTCATGGTGCCGGCGGACTCGCCCAACATCATCGAGTCCAAGTCGTTCAAACTGTACCTGAACTCCTTCAACCAAGAGCGCCTGGAAAGCTCCGGAGAGTTGCTCGACAAGCTGCGCGCCGACCTGTCGGCCGCCGCCGGCGCCGCGGTGCAGGTCGCGCTGACCGAGCCGGCGCAGTTCGGCCAGCTGCAGTTCGGCGAGCTCTCGGGACTGCCGCTGGACCGGCTGGACGTGGAAATCGAAGCCGCCTCGCATCCCGACGGCAGCATCCTGCGCGCCAGTCATGACGAAGCGACGGTGGAAGAGACTTTCGTGTCGCACCTGCTCAAGTCGAACTGCCCGGTCACCGGCCAGCCGGACTGGGGCAGCGTGCAGATCCAGTACGTGGGCGCGCCGATCGACCAGGAGCGGCTGCTGAAATACATCATCGGCTTTCGCGAGCACAATGAATTCCACGAGCAATGCGTGGAGCGCATCTTCACCGACATCCTGCGCCACTGCAAACCCCAGAAACTGGCGGTCTACGCGCGCTACACGCGGCGCGGCGGCCTGGACATCAATCCCTGGCGCAGCAATTTCTCCAGCGGCAAGCCGCCTTCGCAGCTGCGCAACGCTCGCCAGTAAGCCCATGCCCGCGCATCGCGCGCGGCATCAATAAATTGTTACCGGATCTTGCCGCAGCCCCGCCGCCCGTGGGGCTCCGGTAAGCTCGATCCTGAATTTGGTAACATCTTGCCCGCGGACAATGCACGCCTTTGGGGAATTTTTCCCTGAAAATGCGTGTCTGTTCCACCGACGGCCTTCATGCAGGAACTGCTTCAAGAAGCCGTCCGGTCACTCCAAACGCAACAACCATCCCGCCATGCCCACGCTCCGCTTCGCGCAGGCGCAGGGTATTAGCCCGTAGTCGATAACAATATGAAAAACACCATCCAGCGCCAAGGCGCTTTTCCCTCCCCCGTTTCCGGCATCAGGCATGTGGCCGGCATCATGGCCGCCTGCGTCGCCGGCATGGCCCTGTGCGCCGCGCCGGCCGCCCATGCGGAAGAAAACAAGTTCAGCCTGCTGTGGCAGGACACCAAGGACCACATGTCCAACATCTGGGACAAGGGCGACCACGCCATCTACCTCTCCGGCGTCGCCCACCACGGTCGCAGCACCTATACCCGCGAAAAGCTGAACGAACTCAACGAACACGCCTGGGGCCTGGGCTATGGCAAGACCCTGCGCAACGAGAGCGGCAACGACGAATCCCTGTACGCTTTCGTGCTCAAGGATTCCCACCGGCATCCGCAGTGGATGGCCGGTTACGCCCATGAATGGGTGTTCCCGGTGGCCAAGACCGGGCTTGAGGTCGGCATCGGCGGCACCGCCATGCTGATAAGCCGCCAGGATTATCTGCACAGCGTCCCGTTCCCGGTGCCGCTGCCGCTGGCCTCGATCGGCACCCAGAAGGGCAAGATCATGTTTGCCTATGTGCCGCGACTGGGTTCCAACAAGAACAACGGCGACGTGCTGCTGATCTTCGGCCGCATCGAAATGTGACCCCGGCGAGGCACGCCGCGTCAGCAAAAGTAAAGAAGGGGAAAGCGCGGAAGGGATTGATTTACAACAACTTTTCCGAATTTTCCGCGCTGCGGCGGCGCCCCCGGGGCAAAACTTTTCATTCCGGTCAAATTCACCTCTTTTTCGGCGCTTTCAAAACATTGCGGGGGCCTCAAACAGGCCTATAATTCTGCTCAAAGCTTCACCCCGTGGTAATTCTTTGAGCGTCATGACTAATCTTGCAAAAATCCTGTCTCCAGAAAATGTGGTTCTGGACCTGGAAGTCTCCAGCAAAAAAAGAGCTTTCGAACAAGCCGGCCTGACCTTCGAAAACAACAGCGGCATCGCCCGCTCGACCGTTTCCGAAAACCTGTTTGCCCGGGAGCGCCTCGGTTCGACCGGGCTTGGCCATGGCGTCGCCGTCCCGCACGGCCGCATCAAGGGGCTCAAGGCCCCGCTGGCGCTGTTCATGCGCCTGTCTGCGCCGATCCCCTTCGAGTCGCCCGATGGCCAGCCGGTCAAACTGCTGGTTTTTCTGCTGATTCCGGATCATGTCACCCAGCAGCACCTGGAAATCCTCTCCGAAATCGCCGAGATGTTTTCCGACGACGCCTTCCGCAATGAACTGACTTCCGAGCCGGATGCCGCGGTGGTCCACGCACGCATCGTGACCTGGCAGCCGTCCCTCGAAAAAGCGGGCTGATACGCCCGACGCTGCGCCGGCGGCTTCCCGCCGGCCGGCAAATTCTGTACCCTGCATCTGAGAAGCGACGTCGCCCATGGCTCAAGCCAAGCCGGATGGCCGGCGACATCGTTTGCATCGCCCCTCTTTAGCCAGCCGAACCGGACCTACATGCCCAATTACTCCGCGTTGTCGATACAGCAGCTTTACGAAGAAAACCGTGAATCCCTGCAGTTGGGCTGGTTTGCCGGCTTCCCCGGCGGCGAGCGCCTGATCTCCGGCGACGCCGTGTCGGCCGCCGACCAGGTGGGCCACCTCAACCTGATCCACCCCGGGCGCATCCAGGTCTTCGGCCACCAGGAAATCGAGTACTACCAGCGCCTGTCCAATACCTCGCGCGCCTACCAGACCGCGGAGCTGGTGGCCGGCGAGCCGCCGGCCTTCATCATCGCCCAGGGCCTGTCGACGCCGCCCGACATCCTGGCGGTGTGCGACGAAAAGAACATCCCGCTGTTTTCCACGCCGCTGCCGGCGGCGCAGGTGATCGACTACCTGCGCGTGTATCTGTCCAAGAAGCTGGCGCAGCAGATCACCATGCACGGCGTGTTCATGGACGTGCTGGGCGTGGGCGTGCTGATCACCGGCGAATCCGGCCTGGGCAAGAGCGAACTGGGGCTGGAACTGATCTCGCGCAGCCACGGCCTAGTGGCCGACGACGCGGTGGAATTCGCGCGTATCGCGCCCAACATGATCGAGGGCCGCTGCCCGCCGCTGCTGGCGAACCTGCTGGAAGTGCGCGGCCTGGGCCTGCTGGACATCAAGGCCATCTTCGGCGAGACCGCGGTACGCCGCAAAATGCGGCTCAAGCTGATCGTGCACCTGGTCCGCCGCAGCACGCTGGAAGAGAACTACGAGCGCCTGCCGCTGGACGCCCAATACGAGGAAGTGCTGGGCCTGCCGATCCGCAAGGTGGTGATCCCTGTGGCGGCCGGCCGCAACATCGCGGTGCTGCTGGAAGCCGCGGTGCGCAACACCATCCTGCAGTTGCGCGGCATCGACACCCTCAAGGAATTCATCGAGCGCCAGCGTCGCGCCATGAACGGCGAATAATCCCGCCGCACGGGAACCGTCGCAACTGTCACGCGGCGTTCATATCGCATGCGTTATTATTGACGCATGCGTATCGTTCTGATCACCGGCATTTCCGGCTCCGGCAAATCCGTGGCACTGCATGTGCTGGAAGACGCCGGCTATTTCTGCGTCGACAACCTGCCTCCCGCCCTGCTGTGCGACCTGGTCGACACCCGCATCAGGGAAGGCGCCAGCATGCTGGCCGTGGCCACCGACGCGCGCAGCGCCGACTCGCTGGCCACCCTGCGCACCGACATCGACAAGCTCAAGGCCGCCGGCCACGACGTCAAGGTGTTCTTCCTGACCGCCTCCAACGAGACGCTCATCACCCGCTTCTCAGAAACCCGCCGCAGCCATCCGCTGTCGCACCGCCTGCTGCCCGGACGCAACCCGGCCGACCGGCTGACGCTGGCCGAATGCATCGAGATAGAAAAGGAAATGCTGGGCGACATGCAGGAGATCGCGCATGTCATCGACACCTCCCAGCTGAGCTCCAACAAGCTGCGCACCTGGATCAAGGAACTGGTCGACATCGAGCGCTCGCCGCTGACCCTGCTGTTCGAGTCCTTCGCCTTCAAGCACGGCATTCCGCTGGACGCGGACCTGGTGTTCGACGTGCGCATGCTGCCCAACCCGCACTACGATGCCGAACTGCGCCCGCTGACCGGACGCGATGATCCGGTGATCGAATTCCTCTCAGGCTACGCGGAAGTGGGCAACATGCTCGGCGACATCCGCAGCTTCGTCGAGAAATGGCTGCCTGCGTTCAAGCAGGACAACCGCAGCTACCTGACGGTAGCCATCGGCTGCACCGGCGGCCAGCATCGCTCGGTCTATATCGCCGAACAGCTGTCGAAGCACTTCCGCGCCAGCGAACAGGTGGTCTGCCGCCACCGGCAACTGGACCGCCGCACCGCCTAAACCGCGGCCAGCAGGTCGTCGCTGCGCAGCACGCCCAGCAGCAGCTTCTTCACCGGCGCCGGCAAGGGCGCGTCAGCCAGCTTTTCCACCGGATACCAGACCAGCGCATTCTGTGCGATGCGCTGCGAGCGGCTGGCCAGCGCTACCTGGAACGGCGCGACATGCAGCTTGAAGTGCGTGAAGACATGCGAGAACGGCTGCAGCTTGCGGCAGCCTTCCAGTTCGCCATAGGGTGCAACCACCGTGCGCACGGCGGTATCGAAGTGCGCCGCATCGCCCACCGCGATTTCCGGCAGCGACAGCAAACCTCCCCAGATGCCGCTGTCCGGGCGCTGCTCCAGCAACACATCGGCGCCATGGGTGACCACCAGCATCACCGTCTCCCGCTCGGGCACGGCCTTCTTCGGCTTGGAAACCGGCAGCTCCTTCACGCGGTCCTGCGCCAGCGCGACGCAGCGCCCGGCCAGCGGGCATTTGGCGCATGAAGGCGTGCCGCGCACGCACAGCGTGGCGCCCAGGTCCATCAACCCCTGCGTATAGGCCTCAATGCCTTCCTCCGGCAGCAGGGCGACGGCGCGCAACCACAGCTTGTCCTCGACGGGCTTGGCGCCGGGATAACCGTCGACCCCGAACACCCGCGCGAACACGCGCTTGACGTTGCCATCCAGGATGGCGGCGCGGCGACCGTAGGAAAACGCCGCGATCGCCGCGGCGGTGGAGCGGCCGATGCCGGGCAAGTCAGCCAGCAGCGCCGGATCGTCGGGAAAACGGCCGCCGTATTCGGCCACCACGCGCTGCGCGCATTTGTGCAGGTTGCGCGCGCGGGTGTAGTAGCCCAGCCCGCTCCACAAGGCCATCACATCCTCGGAAGGCGCGGCGGCCAGGCTGAAGACGTCGGGGCAACGCTCCAGGAAACGCTGGTAATAGGGAATGACGGCAGTCACCTGGGTCTGCTGCAGCATGATCTCGGAGAGCCAGACGCGATACGCGTCGCGCGTGTTCTGCCAGGGCAGCTTGTGGCGGCCATGCTGCCGCTGCCAGGCGATCACCTCGGCCGAGAAGCCCGGATCCTCATAGCGCTCGCCGCCGGCCGGCGCGGCGCCGCGCTTCGGTTTGTCGACCAGGCCCTTCATTTCTGGCAGCTCACGCAATAGAACGTCGAGCGCTGGCCCTGCTTGATCTGGCGGATCGGGCTGGCGCACACGCGGCACTCCAGGCCGGTGCGGTTGTAGACGAAATAGCTTTGCTGGAAATAACCCGACTGCCCGTTGACCGCGATGAAGTCGCGCAGCGTGCTGCCGCCCTGCTCGATGGCGGCGGCCAGCGTTTCGCGGATCGCCTCGACCAGGCGCTCGTAGCGCGCCAGGCTGATCTTGTAGGCCGGCGTCTTGGGATTGATGCGGGCCTTGAACAGGCTCTCGGAGGCGTAAATGTTGCCCACGCCGACCACGATGTCGCCGGCCAGCAGCACCTGCTTGATCGGCGCCGAGCGGGCGCGCGTCTGGCGAAACAGCTCGCGCGCCGAGAATTTGTCTTCCAGCGGTTCCAGGCCCAGGCTGCGCAGCAGCATGTGCTCTTCGACCGAGCCCTCGGCGATATCGTGCCAGAGGATTGCACCAAAACGTCGCGGGTCGGTCATACGCATCACCTGCCCGCCTACCAGCAGGTCGAAGTGGTCGTGCTTCTGCGGGACGATGCCCGGCGGCAAAATGCGCAGGTGGCCGGACATGCCCAGGTGCACGATCAGCGTGCCGTGGTCGAAGTTGATCAGCAGGTATTTGCCGCGGCGCCCGGTGCTGCGCACGACGCGACCGGCCAGCAGCGCGTCCAGCCCGGCGGGAAACGGCCAGCGCAGGCCGCTGTGGCGCATGACGACGCCGCTGACGGTCTTGCCCTCGAGATAGGGCGCGACCCCGCGGCGGGTGACTTCTACTTCTGGCAATTCTGGCATCTGGCTACTTCGGAAGAGCTGGCGGGTGGGAAGCTCCATATGATAATGCAGATGCCGAAAACAAGGCCTGCGGCAGGCGCGGCCGGCAGCGGCCGCCCTGCAAGATGGATTACACTCCGCTTACAGCAAAGCAATTGCGCTTGGGCGTAAAATCGAAACTTCCCGAATAGTCAGGACGACACCTTGAAAAAAACCATCGCCCTCCTCACCAGCTCCCTGCTGCTGACCGCATGCGCGAGCTTCCAGCAGTCCGGCGACAAGGCGAACGCCGAAGCGGCGCAGGACAAGAAGACGGCTTCGGCCATGTCCGCCGCGGCGGCCCGCAAGAAGTCGCCCAAGGCCAAGGCGCAGCAGCAGGACGACACGCTGCCGGCGGTCGAGCTGAGCGAAGACATCCTCTACAAGGTGCTGACGGCCGAGATCGCCTTCCAGCGCGGCCAGTGGCAATCGGCTTATGTGACCATCCTCTCGGCCGCGCAGCAGACGCGCGACCCGCGCCTGGCCAAGCGCGCCGCCGAGATCGCGATCACCGCGCGCCAGCCCAGCGAAGCGCTGGTGGCGGTGCGCCTGTGGACCGAACTGGCGCCGCACTCGGATGAGGCGCTGCAGAACTACCTCGGCCTGATCATGCTCTCGGACAGCGTCGACGAGATCGAGCCGCTGCTGACCCAGCGCCTGGCCGACGCCGCCCCGCAGGCGCGCGGCCCGATGATCCTGCAGATCCAGCGGCTGCTGGTGCGCGCCAAGGACAAGCAGGCCAGCTTCGCGATCCTGCAGAAAGTGACCCAGCCCTACGGCGACCTGCTGGAAACCCACCTGGCGCTGGCGCAAGGCGCCTTGAGCGTGGGCGACACCACCTACGCCCAGCGCGAGGCGCGCGCCGCACTGAAGATCAAGCCCGACTCCGAACTGGCGATCCTGACCGCGGCCCAGGTCGCGCCCGACACCAAGGAAGCGACCAAGCTGATCTCGGAGTTCCTGCGCAAGTACCCGGATTCGCGCGAAGTGCGCATCGCCTACGCGCGCAGCCTGGTGGAACAGAAGAACTACAAGGAAGCGCGCGCCCAGTTCGAGGCGCTGCTCAAGGAAGACGGCGAAGATCCGACCACGCTGTTCGCGCTGGGCGTGCTGTCGGCCCAGACCGACCAGTTGAAGGACGCCGAAAACTACCTGCAGCGTTACCTGCAGGTGCTGGCGTCGCAGCCCGAAGATGACCGCGACCCGAGCCAGGCCATCCTGCTGCTGTCGCGCATCGCCGAGGAACGCAAGGACTACGACGGCGCGCTGCGCTACCTCGACCAGGCCGAGCCGGGCTCGGACGGCTACGTCAACATCCAGGTGCGTCGCGCCCAGCTGCTGGCGCGCAAGTCCGACATCGACGGCGCCCGCAAGGCGCTGGAAGCGGCGCAGTCCGAATCGGCCAACGACGCCGAGCAGCTGCAGCTGGTGCAGGCCGAGTCGCTGCTGCTGCGCGACGCCAACCGCAACCAGGAAGCCGCCGACGTGCTCAAGGGCGGCATCGACCGCTTCCCCAACAACACCGACCTGCTCTACGACTACGCGATGGTGCTGGAGAAGCTGGGCAAGTACGACGAAATGGAAAAGACCCTGCGCCGCGTGATGAAGCTGGCGCCGGGCAACCAGCACGCCTACAACGCGCTGGGTTACTCGCTGGCCGATCGCAACATCCGCCTGCCGGAGGCGCTGGAACTGATCCAGAAGGCCGCCGACATGGCGCCGGAAGACGCCTTCATCGCCGATAGCCTGGGCTGGATCCAGTTCCGCATGGGCAAGCTGGAGCAGGCCGAGACGCAGATGCGCCACGCCTACGCGCTGCGCCCTGATCCCGAAATCGGCGTGCACCTGGGCGAAGTGCTGTGGACGCGCGGCAAGCAGGATGAAGCCCGGCAGGTCTGGCGCGAAGTGCAGGCCAAGGATCCCGACAACGAGGTACTGAAAAGCACGCTGGCGCGGCTCAACGCCAAGCCATGATGACGCGCGTACTCTCATCGGCCTGCGGCCTGCGCCGCATGGCCGCGACAGGCGCGGCCGGCATGGCGCTGCTGCTGGGCGGTTGCGCCGGCCTGCAGCAGCAGGCCGCGCCCGCGCTCACCGCGACCGCCCCGGGCTACCAGGAAAGCATCGCCATCAACGGCCGCATTTCCGTGCAATACGAGCAGGGCGACCGCCCGCAGTCGCTGCATGGCAGTTTCATCTGGGCGCAGACGCCCAAGGAGCTGAACCTGGAGCTGCTGTCGCCGCTGGGCCAAACGGTGGCCACCATCAACGTCAAGCCCGGCATTTCCACGCTGGTGCAATCCGGCCGCGCGCCGCAGGTGGCGCCTGACGTCGACCAGCTGGCCGCGCAATCGCTGGGCTGGCCGCTGCCGGTTTCCGGCATGCGGCAGTGGCTGCAAGGCACCGGCACCAATGCCGCCGGCAAGACCTTCACCGCCAAACCCGGGGAAGATTACGAAAGCTTCTCGACCAGGGACGGCTGGCGCGTGGTCTATGCCAACTGGCAGCCCGACCCGGACAGCGGCGAAATCCGTCCCAAGCGCATCGACATGACGCGCGACACCGAACAAGCCGGCAAGGTCTCGATCCGCATCGCGGTCGACAGCTGGAAGACCCCCTGATCAAGCCGCATCACGCATGACCGCCATCCTCAACGCCTGCCCGGCGCCCGCCAAACTCAACCTGTTCCTGCACGTCACCGGCCGCAGGCCGGACGGCTACCACCTGCTGCAGTCCGCCTTCCAGCTGATCGACCGCTGCGACACGCTGGACTTCGCCGTGCGGCACGACGGCCAAATCGTGCGCACCAACGATATTCCCGGCGTGCCCGCGGAGTCGGACCTGGTGGTGCGCGCAGCCAGACTGTTGCGCCAAACGGCGGGGCGCCCGGAGCTGGGCGCATCGATCACGGTCAACAAGATCCTGCCGATGGGCGGCGGCCTGGGCGGCGGCTCCTCGGATGCGGCCACCACGCTGGTGGCGCTCAATCACCTGTGGCAGACCGGATTGAAGCGCCAAGAGCTGATGGACATCGGCCTGAAACTGGGCGCCGACGTGCCCTTCTTCATCTTCGGGCGCAACGCTTTTGCCGAAGGCGTGGGCGAGGCGCTGTCCCCGCTGGAGACGGCCGATTGTTGGTATGTGGTGATAGAACCGGGAGTATCTGTTCCGACTTCGATAATTTTTTCATCGAAACGATTGACAAGGGATACTGAAGCCGTCAGAATAACGGACTTTCCTGATGCGACGAAACAAATCGCTTCCAGCTTCGGGAAAAACGATCTGGAAATGGTGGCAACAGAACATTTCCCTGAAATCGCGGAAGCCGTCGAATGGCTGAGCAGATTCGGGAATGCCAGAATGACCGGATCCGGCGCCTGTGTGTTTAGTGCATTCGAACACGAACATCAGGCAGACGAAGTGCTGAAACAATTGCCTTCGCGCTGGATCGGCTGGAAAGCCAAAGCGATGCAGGAACATCCTCTCGCCCGTTTCTTGAAGTCGTGAGTAAAGAATTGGTTTGACGAAGAGTTGCGCAGCAGATGCGCGATGACACGGCAGACAGCAGATTGTGTAGGGGAATCGCCAAGTTGGTTAAGGCACCGGATTTTGATTCCGGCATTCCAAGGTTCGACTCCTTGTTCCCCTGCCATTAAATTCAGGACCGGCCAGTCGGCCAGATGTCCAGTCAAAAAAATAAGCCGTCAATGTGAGACCGATCAGTCAAGCATTGTCGGCTTTTCGACTTTTTGCTTTTCGACTTTTTTTTACGATTGAATTCAGGGATACCCACATGGCACTTGAAAACCTGATGGTTTTTACCGGCAACGCCAACCCGGAATTGGCGCGAGGCGTCGCTGACAAACTCGGTATCCCGCTGGGCAAGGCCAACGTTTCCAAGTTCTCCGACGGTGAAGTCATGGTCGAGATCAATGAAAACGTTCGCGGCAAGGACGTCTTCGTGCTGCAGTCCACCTGCGCGCCGACCAATGACAACCTGATGGAAATCATGATCATGGTCGATGCACTGAAGCGCGCATCGGCCGGCCGTATCACCGCCGCCATTCCGTATTTCGGTTATGCCCGCCAGGACCGCCGCCCGCGTTCGGCGCGCGTTGCGATCTCCGCCAAGGTGGTCGCCAACATGCTGCAGGAAGCCGGCGTCGAACGCGTCCTGATCATGGACCTGCACGCTGACCAGATCCAGGGCTTCTTCGACATTCCGGTCGACAACATCTACGCTTCGCCGATCCTGCTGGGCGACCTGGTGGCCAAGAACTACGACGACCTGCTGGTCGTGTCGCCCGACGTCGGCGGCGTGGTGCGCGCGCGTGCGCTGGCCAAGCGCCTGGGCTGCGACCTGGCGATCATCGACAAGCGCCGTCCGAAGGCCAACGTCTCGGAAGTGATGAACATCATCGGTGAAGTCGAAGGCCGCAACTGCGTGATCATGGACGACATGGTCGACACCGCCGGCACCCTGACCAAGGCCGCCGAAGTGCTGAAGGAACGCGGCGCCAAGAAGGTGGTGGCTTACTGTACCCACCCGGTGCTGTCGGGCCCCGCGATCGACCGCATCAGCAATTCGCCGCTGGACGAGCTGGTCGTGACCGACACCATCCCGCTGTCGCCGGCCGCGCGCGCCTGCACCAAGGTCCGCCAACTGACCTGCGCGGACCTGCTGGCCGAGACCTTCAAGCGCATCACGAAGGGCGACTCGGTGATGTCGCTGTTCGCAGAGTAAGAAATAGAATTCGCCTCGTCGCAATCCTGCGGCGAGGTTTTTTCATATCCCCTGGTCGCGGGGGATATTTACCACGCAGGGCATACGTCAACGCACCGACGCGCCTTGCCAACATTGGAGCTTCAAAATGAAAGTTATCGCCTTTCCGCGCAAAGATCAGGGCACCGGAGCGAGCCGCCGCCTGCGTAATGCCGGTCAAACCCCGGGTATCGTCTACGGCGGCACCGCTGCCCCGCTGAACATCGCCCTGGACCACAACGCGCTGTACCACGCGCTGAAGAAGGAAACCTTCCACGCGTCCATCCTGGACCTGGAAATCGAAGGCAAGGTTGAACAAGTGCTGCTGCGCGACTTCCAAGTCCACGCATACAAGCAACTGGTCCTGCACGTCGACTTCCAACGCGTCGATGCATCGCAAAAGCTGCACACCAAGGTGCCCCTGCACTTCGTGAACGCCGAGATCTCGCCGGCCGTCAAGCTGCACGCCGGCATCATCAGCCACGTGGCTGCTGAACTGGACGTGACCTGCCTGCCGAAGAACCTGCCGGAATTCATCGAAGTCGACCTGGCCAAGCTGGACGTCGGCCAATCGATCCACCTGGCTGACCTGAAGCTGCCCAACGGCGTGACCGCCGTGACCCAGGAAAACCTGACCATCGCCACCGCCACCGTGCCGGCCGGTCAAGTGTCCGCTGAAGGCGAAGCTGCCGCCGGCGGCGCTGAAGAAGCCAAGTAATCCGCTTCTGCCTCAAATGAAAAACCCGCCGGAAGGCGGGTTTTTTTATTGCCTGCTGCGTAATGCGCTTGATATGCGCCCGATATGCGCCTGATGCGCGAGCACTACATGGCGCGCCTGCGACACGCCGCCCTGCACCCGCTGGGCGAAACGGCCGCCAATCACAGCCGCCACGCACACGAAGGCGCGGCCACACCGCTGCAATCCCCTACATCTTCAGCCACGACTCGCGCTGGCGCACCACCGCCGCCGGCTTGCCCAGCGCAGCCAGCTTGACCTGGGGCGCCGCATCGGCCTTGAGCTTGACCGAGAATTCCATCAACTCGTCGCGACGGAAGGCATGCACGCGCACGGTGTCGTTCAAACGATAGCGCGCCAGCAAGCCGTCCACGCCCGCAGCCGGCACGCGCAGGCCATCCAGCGCCACCAGCCGGTCGCCGGCCGACAAGCCCGCCTGCATCGCCGGACCGCCGTCATAGACGGTGGCCAGCTTGGCGTCGCCGCCGTCCTTGGTCACGCGCGCGCCCAGCCATGGCTTGGCATCCTTGGGCAAAGCCTCGTCGTAGCTGACGCCGAACGCCGGCAGCAGCTCGGCCAGCGGCACATCCTCGGTGCCGCGGATGCAGCGCTCGAAGAAGCGCTTCAGGTCGGCGCCGCCCAGTTCCTCCATCAGCGACAGGATGCCGTCCTCCGGCACGCCCTGCGCCCCGCCCTCGTAGAACTCACGGCCATAACGCTGCCACAGCCCGCGCATCACGTCGTCCAGCGATCGGCGGCCGCGGGTCTGGCTGCGGATGGTCAGGTCCAGGCCCAGCGCCACCAGCGAACCCTTGGTGTAGTAGCTGACGATGGCATTGGCGGCGTTCTCGTCCTGGCGGTAGTACTTCACCCAGGCGTCGAAGCTGGATTCGGCCACGCTCTGCTTCTTGCGGCCGGCGCCGCGCAGCACGCCGGTGACGGTCTTGGACAGCAGCTTCAGGTAGTTGTCGGTGTCGATGACGCCGGTGCGCACCAGGAACAGGTCGTCGTAGTAGCTGGTGAAACCTTCGAACAGCCACAACAGCGAGGTGTAGTTCTCCTGGCGCAGGTCATAGGGCGCGAACACCGCCGGCTTGATGCGCTTGACGTTCCAGGTATGGAAATATTCATGGCTGCACAGGCCGAGGTAGGTGCGATAGCCATCGGTCTGCTCCGGCTTGCCCCTGACCGGCAGGTCGGCGCGCGAGCAGATCAGCGCGGTCGAGGCGCGATGCTCCAGCCCGCCGTAGCCGTCGCCGACGGCCAGCGTCATGAAGACGTAGCGCTGCATCGGCGCGCGCCGGGTCTTGGGCTCGAAGAAGGCGATCTGCGCTTCGCAGATCTTCTTCAGGTCGTCGCACAGGCGCGCCATGTCGAGGTTGGGCACGCGACCGGTGATGACCACGTCATGCGCCGTGCCGTGCGCCTTGAAACTGGCCAGCGCGAAGTCGCCGATCTCGACCGGGTGATCGATCAGCTCATCGTAGTCCCGCGCGACATAGGTGCCGAAACCGTAACGCTTGGCCTTCAGCTCAGGCATCGCGGTGGCCACGCGCCAGCGCTTGAAGGCCTCGCCCTCGGGCCGGCGGATATCGACCACATGCTGGCCGCCTTCGAAGCCATGCACGGCCAGGAATACGCTGGTGCCGTTGAAGAAACCATGCGTCTGGTCCAGGTGCGCGGTGCGCACCGACAGATCCCAGGCGTAGACCTGGTAGGACAGCGTCAGCGCGCCGGTGCAGGGAGCGGCCTGCCAGGTGTGCTTGTCGAGCTTTTTCACCGCCACCTTGCGGCCGCCGGACTCGCCCTTCAGCTGCACGATGTTCTTGCCGAACTCGCGGATCATGTAGCTGCCGGGAATCCACGCCGGCAGCGAGAACACCTGGCCGTCGGCGGCCGGTTTGTCGACCGTGACGGTGACCTCGAAGACGTGGGATGCGGGATCGTTGGAAGTAATGGTGTAGCGGATCGGAGTAGCCATGGGGTCCTGTGCCAGCCTCGGGTGGGCGAATCCGGTCATTTTACTTGAGGCCATCCGCTGCGGCATGCGGGGCGCGCTCCCGCGCGGACAAAAAAAACCGGACAGACTTGCGTCTGTCCGGGTCCAGGTCAAATGAAGCTAAATCGTTATCGAATCATTGATTCAATGATTCAATGATTCAATGATTCGTTGAGTCATTGCTATCAGCGCGGCAGCAGCGACGCACCCATCAGGAACTCGTCGACTGCGCGGGCGCATTGACGGCCTTCGCGGATCGCCCACACCACCAGCGACTGGCCGCGACGCATGTCGCCTGCGGCGAACACCTTGTCGGCCGAGGTCTTGTAGCAGCCTTCGCCGTCGGTGGTGGCACGGGCGTTGCCGCGCGCATCCTTCTCGACGCCGAAGGCGTCCAGCACCTGCTGCACCGGCGAGACGAAGCCCATGGCCAGCAGCACCAGGTCGGCCTTGATCTCGAATTCCGAGTCAGGCACTTCGACCATCTTGCCGTCCTTGAACTCGACGCGTGCGGCGATCAGCTTCTCGACCTTGCCGCCCTTGCCTTCCAGGCGCTTGGTGGTGACTGCGAAATCGCGCTCGCAACCTTCTTCGTGCGAGGACGAGGTACGCAGCTTGATCGGCCAGTACGGCCACACCAGCGGCTTGTTTTCGGATTCCGGCGGTTGCGGCATCAGTTCGAACTGGGTCACCGATGCGGCGCCGTGACGGTTGGAGGTACCGACGCAGTCGGAACCGGTATCGCCGCCACCGATCACCACCACGTTCTTGCCGGTGGCCATGATCTGGTTCTTCAGCTTGTCGCCGGCGTTGACCTTGTTCTGCAGCGGCAGGAAGTCCATCGCGAAGTGCACGCCCTTCAGCTCACGGCCCGGGACCGGCAGGTCGCGCGGCGCTTCGGCGCCGCCGGAGATGATGATGGCGTCGAAGTCCTTTTGCAGCTGTTCGGGCGAGATGGTTTCCTTGGACCAGTTGTTGACGGTCTCCGGGAAATCCTTGCCGACGAACACGCCGGTGCGGAAGGTCACGCCTTCGGCCTGCATCTGCTCCACGCGCAGGTCGATGTGGGACTTTTCCATCTTGAAGTCGGGGATGCCGTAACGCAGCAGGCCGCCGATGCGGTCGTTCTTTTCGAACAGGGTCACATCGTGACCGGCGCGCGCCAGCTGCTGGGCCGCGGCCATGCCGGCGGGACCGCCGCCGACCACGGCGACCTTCTTGCCGGTCTTGATGGCGGGCGGTTGCGGCACCACCCAACCGTTTTCCCAGCCCTTGTCGATGATGAAGTGCTCGATCGACTTGATGCCCACGGCGTCGTTGTTGATGCCCAGCGTGCAGGCCGCTTCGCAGGGCGCCGGGCAGATGCGGCCGGTGAACTCGGGGAAGTTGTTGGTCGAGTGCAGCGTGTCCAGCGCTTCCTTGTAGTTGCCGCGATAGACCAGGTCATTCCAGTCAGGAATTATGTTGTTGACCGGGCAGCCGTTGTTGCAGAACGGAATGCCGCAGTCCATGCAGCGCGCGCCCTGGATCTTGGCGTCGCCGTCGGTCAGGTGCAGGACGAATTCTTTGTAGTGCTTGGTGCGTGCGGCTGGCGCTTCGCTGGCCTCTTTCAGGCGCTGGTATTCCATGAAACCGGTTGCTTTTCCCATTTTCCTCTCACATTTCTCGCTAAGGATGCGACGGGCGGCGATTCAATTCCGCCGTGCCCGCCGACGTGCTTATGTACTTGATTGATCCGAAAAGACCGCCGCTCAGGCAGCGACCTTTTCCTTCTTGGCTTCGGCAGCGGCGGCCAGTTCTGCCAGCGCGCGTTTGTATTCGGTCGGGAAGACCTTCACAAACTTGGCGCGCGAGGCCGCCCAGTTGTCCAGCAGGTAGCGCGCACGCGTGCTGCCGGTGTACTTGAAGTGCCGCTCAATCAAGCCGCGCAGGATGGCTTCATCGGTCTGGCGTGCACCGCCGCGGGTCAGGCTGTGCCAGATGTTGCGGCCGAGCTCGTGCTCCTGCTCGGAATCCGACAACACCTTCTCCAGCGTCACCATCGAGGTGTTGCACTTGCCGGCGAAATCGCCTTCCGGGTCGTACACGTAGGCGATGCCGCCCGACATGCCGGCTGCGAAGTTGCGGCCGGTATTGCCCAGCACCACCACGGTGCCGCCGGTCATGTATTCGCAACCGTGGTCGCCGGTGCCTTCCACCACGGCGATGGCGCCGGAGTTGCGCACCGCGAAACGCTCGCCGGCCACGCCGTTGATGAACGCTTCACCGGTGATGGCGCCGTACAGCACGGTGTTGCCCGAGATCATGTTGTCCACGGCGCGGCCGCGGAATTCGGTGTTCGGACGCACGATGATGCGGCCGCCCGACAGGCCCTTGCCGACGTAGTCGTTGCCTTCGCCGACCAGGTCCAGGGTCACGCCCTTGGCCAGGAAAGCGCCGGCCGACTGGCCTGCGGTGCCTTGCAGCTGGATGTGGATGGTGTCGTCCGGCAGGCCTTCGTCGCCGTAACGCTTGGCCACCTCGCCCGACAGCATGGCGCCGACGGTGCGGTTCAGGTTCTTGATCGGGGAGATGAAGGAAACCTTCTCGCCCTTTTCCAGCGCGATCTGGGCTTGTGCGATCAGCTTGTGGTCCAGCGCCTTGTCCAGGCCATGATCCTGATTGTCGGTGTGATACACCGGCAGGGTCGATTCCGGCTGGAAGAAGATGCGGCTGAAGTCCAGGCCGCGGGCCTTCCAGTGCGCGATGGCCTTGGAGCGGTCCAGCAGGTCGGCGCGGCCGATCAGCTCGTCGAACTTGCGGATGCCCAGCTGGGCCATGATCTGGCGCGCTTCTTCGGCGATGAAGAAGAAGAAGTTGACCACGTGTTCCGGCTTGCCGGAGAACTTGGCGCGCAGCACCGGATCTTGCGTGGCCACGCCCACCGGGCAGGTGTTCAGGTGGCACTTGCGCATCATGATGCAGCCTTCCACCACCAGCGGTGCGGTGGCGAAGCCGAACTCGTCGGCGCCCAGCATGGCGCCGATGACGACGTCGCGGCCGGTCTTCATCTGGCCGTCGGCCTGCACGCGAATGCGGTTGCGCAGGCCGTTCAGCACCAGGGTCTGCTGGGTTTCAGCCAGGCCCAGTTCCCAGGGCGAGCCGGCGTGCTTGATCGAGGACAGCGGCGAAGCGCCGGTGCCGCCGTCGTGACCTGCGATCACGACGTGGTCGGACTTGGCCTTGGCCACACCCGCGGCCACGGTGCCCACGCCCACTTCAGACACCAGCTTGACCGAGATCGAAGCGCGCGGATTGACGTTCTTCAAATCGTGGATCAGTTGCGCCAGGTCTTCGATCGAGTAGATGTCATGGTGCGGCGGCGGCGAGATCAGGCCCACGCCCGGCACCGACACGCGCAGCTTGGCGATGTATTCCGACACCTTGTGGCCCGGCAGCTGGCCGCCTTCGCCGGGCTTTGCGCCCTGCGCCATCTTGATCTGGATCTGGTCGGCCGAGATCAGGTATTCGGCGGACACGCCGAAACGGCCCGAGGCAACCTGCTTGATGCGCGAACGCAGCGAGTCGCCTTCTTGCAGCGGAATGTCGACTTCGATGTGCTCGCGGCCGATTTCCGATGCCAGGGTCGCGCCCTGCTTGATGGGGATGCCCTTCAACTCGTTGCGGTAACGGTTGACGTCTTCACCGCCTTCGCCGGTGTTGGACTTGCCGCCGATGCGGTTCATCGCGATGGCCAGGGTGGCGTGCGCTTCGGTCGAGATCGAGCCCAGCGACATGGCGCCGGTGGCGAAGCGCTTGACGATTTCCTTGGCCGGTTCCACCTCGTCGATCGAGATCGCCTTGGACGGATCGATCTTGAACTCGAACAGGCCGCGCAACGTCATGTGGCGCTTGGACTGGTCGTTGATCAGCTGGGCATATTCCTTGTAGGTGTTGTAGCTGTTCGAACGGGTCGAGTGCTGCAGCTTGGCGATCGCGTCCGGGGTCCACATGTGCTCTTCGCCGCGGATGCGGAAGGCGTACTCGCCGCCGGCGTCCAGCGCATTGGCCAGCACCGGGTCGGCGCTGAAGGCCGCGGTGTGCAGGCGCAGCGCTTCTTCGGCCACTTCGAACACGCCGATGCCTTCGACGTTGGAGGCGGTGCCCTTGAAGTACTTGTCGACCAGCGACTTGGACAGGCCGATGGCTTCGAAGATCTGCGCGCCGCAGTAGGACATGTAGGTCGAGATGCCCATCTTGGACATGACCTTCAGCAGGCCCTTGCCGACCGCCTTCTGGAAGTTGTAGATGGCCTTGTCGGCCGACAGGTCGCCCGGCAGGCCACGGGCCATTTCCGACAGGGTGTCCATCGCCAGGTACGGGTGGATGGCTTCGGCGCCGTAGCCGGCCAGCAGCGCGAAGTGGTGCGTTTCGCGGGCCGAACCGGTTTCCACCACCAGGCCGGTGGAGGTGCGCAGGCCCTTGCTGACCAGGTGCTGGTGGATCGCGGAGGTGGCCAGCAGCGCCGGGATCGGCAGCTGGTCGGCGTCGACCTTGCGGTCCGAGATGATCAGGATGTTGTGGCCCGACTTGACGGCGTCCACGGCCTTGGCGCACAGCGATGCCAGGCGCGCTTCGATGCCTTCCTTGCCCCAGGCGACCGGATAGCAGATGTTCAGTTCATAGGACTTGAACTTGCCGCCGCTGTGCGCGCTGATGTTGCGCAGCTTGGCGATGTCGTCGTAGTCCAGCACCGGCTGCGTCACTTCCAGGCGCATCGGCGGGTTGATGTTGTTGGTGTCGAGCAGGTTGGGCTTGGGTCCGATGAAGGACACCAGCGACATGACCAGCGCTTCGCGGATCGGGTCGATCGGCGGGTTGGTCACCTGCGCGAACAGCTGGCGGAAGTAGTTGTACAGGGTCTTGTTCTTGTTGGACATGACCGCCAGCGGCGAGTCGTTGCCCATGGAACCGATCGCCTCTTCGCCGCCGGTGGCCATCGGCGCCATCAGGAACTTGATGTCTTCCTGGGTGTAGCCGAAGACCTGCTGCAGGTCCAGCAGCGACAGCTCGGACGCGGCCTGGCGCGGCTCGTTCTCGAGCTCGTCCAGCTTGACGCGCACCGAGTTGATCCACTGCTTGTAAGGCTTGGCGTTGGCGTAGGTGTCCTTCAGTTCCTTGTCGTCGATGATGCGGCCGGCGTCCAGGTCGATCAGGAACATCTTGCCCGGCTGCAGGCGCCACTTCTGGATGATCTTGGATTCGGGAATCGGCAGCACGCCGGATTCGGAGGCCATCACGACCAGGTCGTCGTCGGTGACGATGTAGCGCGCCGGACGCAAGCCGTTGCGGTCCAGGGTGCCGCCGATGTGGCGACCATCGGTGAAGGCCAGCGCGGCCGGGCCGTCCCACGGCTCCATCATGGCGGCGTGGTATTCATAGAAGGCGCGACGGTTGTCGTCCATCGAGGTGTGGTTTTCCCAGGCTTCGGGCACCATCATCATCATCGCCTGCGGCAGCGGGTAGCCGGCCATGACCAGCAGTTCCAGCGCGTTGTCGAAGCTGGCGGTGTCGGACTGGCCTTCATAGATCAGCGGGAACAGCTTCTTCAGGTCCGAACCCAGCACGGCCGACTGCATCACGCCTTCGCGGGCGCGCATCCAGTTGAAGTTGCCCTTGACGGTGTTGATTTCGCCGTTGTGGGCGATCAGGCGGTACGGGTGGGCCAGCGGCCACTCGGGGAAGGTGTTGGTGGAGAAGCGCTGGTGCACCAGGGCCAGGGCCGAGACGCAACGCTCGTCCTGCAGGTCCTTGTAGTACACGCCGACCTGGTCGGCCAGCAGCAGGCCCTTGTAGACCACGGTGCGGGCGGACATCGAGGGCACGAAGAATTCCTTGCCGTGCAACAGGTTCAGCGCCTGGATGGCGTGGCCGGAGGACTTGCGGATCACGTAGAGCTTACGTTCCAGCGCGTCGGTGACCATGATGTCGGGGCCGCGGCCGATGAAGATCTGGCGGATCACCGGTTCTTTTTCGCGCACGGTGGGCGACATCGGCATGTCGGTGTCGACCGGCACGTCGCGCCAGCCCAGCACGATCTGGCCTTCGGCCAGCACGGCGCGTTCGATTTCCTGTTCGCAGGCGATGCGCGAGGCGTTTTCCTTGGGCAGGAACACCATGCCCACGCCATATTCGCCCGGCGGCGGCAGGTCCACGCCCTGCTTGGCCATCTCTTCGCGGTAGTACTGGTCGGGAATCTGGATCAGGATACCGGCGCCGTCACCCATCAGCGGGTCGGCGCCCACGGCGCCCCGGTGGTCCAGGTTCTTCAGAATGAGCAAACCCTGGTCAACGATGGAATGGGATTTCTTGCCCTTGATGTGGGCGATGAAACCGACGCCACAGGCGTCATGTTCATTTGCTGGGTCGTAAAGGCCTTGCGCGTGCATAACGGTACTCCACCACATTGACAGTAAGGATTTGAAGAATAGTGCAGTGCACCCAATAGTTCAATAAGAATAAAAGGGGTCGGAGTCATATTAAATTCCACACGATTTTTAGGAATTTTTAATTGGGGACAGAGTTAATGATCCCGAATTAAGTCATTGATCCGAAAGACTAATTTTCTAAATGCCTACTTCTGCTGTTCCTGGAGAGCGGCTTCCTGCTCGGCCGGCGACTTCGCCAGCGTCGGCCGGCCGCGCTTGGCCGGGCTGACCCGACGGTGCGTCTGGCGCTCCAGCGCCTGCTTGAAATCGTCCGATCCCAGCGCCCAGCCCTTGAGCGTGGCATCGGTGATGCGCGCCACGTCGTCCTGCGCGATCCCCTCTTCGGTCAGTTGCCGGTAGGCGATCTCGCGGTCGAAAGGCGTGTTGCCGATTGACCAATACATGGGATGGTCGGTAATCAAGCCATCCTGCTTTGCGCCAATGTGATGCATGTAACTGGACCACGGGTACTCTCCGGGCGCTGCGACCAGGCGGTTTCGCACCGGATTGAGTTCAATGTAGCGGCAGATGGCCAGCAGATAAAGCTCGGCATCCACCACGGTGGCGCGGTAACGCCCCTGCCACAGCGTGCCGCTGCGCCCGTGCTTCTGGTTGAAATAGGGGACGTAGTGGCGCCCTATCCATTGCATCATCCGTGCCAGGCCCTGGTCGTCGGCCGGCGTGGCCAGCAGGTGCAGGTGGTCCGGCATCAGCACATAGGCGTGGACGGCCACCTTGAACTGGCGCGACGCTTCCTTCAGCCATCCCAGGAATGCCAGGTGGTCATCGGCGTCGCGGAAGACGACCAGGCCATCATGGCCGCGCTGGATGATGTGGTGCGGCTGGCTGGGGACGACGAGGCGGGGAAGACGGGCCATGGCAATTCACTGGGAAGCGGATGATGGAGGCGACATTCTAATGTACTCCGTCCCCAATTAATCAGGAGATGCAAATTCGGCATCATTCCGACAGGCAATAAAAAACCGGCCGGATCGCTCCGGCCGGCAAGGGCCCTCCACCACGCTACTCACTACATTCAGCTTCCCGTCGCCTTGTTTTTGCCTGACAAGGCCAGGCTCAGCACAATCGACACCAGCAGGATCGCGCCTACCACCGCCAGCGACCACAGCACCGGGATGTGGAACCAGTACGCCGCCAGCATCTTGATGCCCACGAACAGCAGCACCAGGGCCAGGCCGTACTTCAACAGATGGAAACGCTCCGCCGAATCGGCCAGCAGGAAATACAGCGCACGCAAGCCCATGATCGCGAACATGTTCGACGTGAACACGATGAAGGGATCCTTGGTGATCGCGAAGATCGCCGGGATGCTGTCGACCGCGAAGATCAGGTCGGACAGCTCGATCAGGATCAGCACCAGCATCAGCGGCGTGAAGTACTTGACGCCGTTTTGCATCGTGAAGAACTTCTCGCCGTCGTAGTCATGGCTGATGCGCAGGTGCTTGCGCAGCCAGCGCAGCAGCGGGTTGTCGCCCAGGTCCGGCTCCTTGTCGGCGAAGACCAGCATCTTCACGCCGGTGAACACGAGGAAAGCGCCGAACAGGTACAGGATCCAGCTGAATTGCGCGATCAGCCAGGCGCCCAGCAGGATCATCACGGCCCGCATCACGATCGCGCCCACCACGCCGTACAGCAGCACGCGGCGCTGCATTTCGGGCGGCACCGAGAAGTAGCTGAAGATCATCAGGAACACGAAGATGTTGTCGACCGACAGCGCCTTCTCGATCAGGTAGCCGGACAGGAACTCGGCGCTCTTCTGGTTGGCGATCTCGCGCCCCACGTTGGCGTCGAGATACCACCAGATCAGCCCGCCGAAGGCCAGCGCCAGCGCCACCCAGACCAGCGACCAGCCCAGCGCTTCCCGCGGCCCGACGCGATGCGCATGCCGGCCGCCGAGGACGAACATGTCCAGCGCCAGCATGCCCAGCACAAACAGGATGAATCCCAGCCACATCGGGCCGGTTGCAAAGGTTTCTACGCCGCTCACTTCATTACCTCACTCTTTCTTGTTGGTTGCGCGATCCGGGCGCTCAGTCGAAGTCGAAAATCTCGCCGAGGAAGCCGCCCTTCTTCTTTCGTTTGTAGTCATAGCCATGGCTGTCGCGATGATGATGGCCGCTATGGCCGCCATGTCCGTAGCGCGGGTCGTACGCCTGCGGCGCAGGCGGCGCGGCGCGCTGCTGGTGCATGGCGGGCGCCGGCGCGGCGGCGGCCGGTGCGCGCTCGATCAGCTTGTCGAGCTCGCCGCGGTCCAGCCACACGCCGCGGCATTGCGGGCAATAGTCGATCTCGATGCCCTGGCGCTCCGAGATCAGCAGGTTGGTCGATGTGCAAACGGGGCATTTCATCCGGCTTCTCCTTCATGCAGGTTTGGCAAATGCCGGTACGACAACGATAAGCGCAAGCCGCACCGGACGACAACGCCACTTTAGGCGAAAGCGACATTCATGAAAATTCGAATATTCTGAGATAATCCATCGGAAAAACCGATGAGATGAAATCATGGCCGCGCTCAACTACAAACATCTTCATTACTTCTGGACGGTCGCCAAGTCCGGCGGCGTGGCGCGCGCCAGCGAGCGGCTGCACCTGACGGCGCAAACCATCAGCGGGCAGATCGCGCTGTTCGAGGAGAGCCTGGGATACAAACTCTTCAACCGCGTCGGGCGACGGCTGGAGCTCAACGATGAAGGCCGCATGGTGTTCGATTACGCCGACCGCATCTTCACCATCGGCGAGGAACTGGAAGAAGCGCTGCGCTTCCGGCCTGGCGGTCGCGCGCTGCAATTGCGCGTGGGCGTGGCCGATGCGGTGCCCAAGGCGATCGCCTATCTGTTGCTGGAGAGCGCGCTGGCCATGGAAGAACCGATTCGCATCGTCTGCCGCGAAGGCAAGCTCGATGCGCTGCTGGGCGAACTGGCGATCCATCGCCTGGACATCGTCATCGCCGACAGTCCCATGCCGGCCAACATCGATGTGCGCGGCTTCCATCACCTGCTGGGAGAATGCGACACCAGCTTCTTTGCCACGCCCGACCTGGCCAAACGCTACAAGAAAGGCTTCCCGGCCAGCCTCGACGGCGCGCCGTTCCTGATGCCGGGCGAAGACGCGGCGGTGCGCCCGCGCCTGCTGCGCTGGTTCGAAAAAGAGAAGGTCCGTCCGCAGATCGCCGGCGAATTCGACGACGGCGCCCTGCTGCTTGCCTTCGGCGACGCGGGCGCCGGGATTTTCGCCGCGCCGGCGGCGATCGCGGCGCAGGTGCGCAGGCAATACGGACTGGTGGAAATCGGCAGGACCGATGCGGTGCGGGAGCAGTTCTACGCGATCTCGGTGGAGCGCCGGCTGACGCATCCGGCAGTGCTGGCGATCCAGTCGTCCGCGCGCGACAACCTGGTGGTCGGCAGCGCACGGGGATGATCTGCCTGACAACATCCATCGCGCAGTTTGATCGCTGCAATTGTTACCGCATGGCGATGCGCACAACAGATGAGGTGAGTCTACCAGCCTGAGAACGACTTCCCGCACAACGGGATCGCCTGGCGCCTTCGCGATCCGATGTGCCCGCGCACACTTCTCCGGGCGCCATGCCTTCCGGCGCAAACCCAGTACAGTAAAGGACTTCCGGCGATCGCGATTTTCGATTCCGGAAAAGAAAAACCCCACGTCCTTTGCAGTCCGTGGGGTAAATCCCATTCTCGGGGGGGAGAATGGAGGGGGAACTTCAATATAAAAAAATCGCTGTTGCGTCGCAGTGATTTTTACAAATTGTTACTCCACCTTCATATGTCACACGACGCCGCACCAAAACACGGCGCGAACTGAATTCAATATATCAAACACTCGCCATAAGTAAAGAACGCAGCGCCAGGAATGAGGCCGAATATTGCCCGCGGCGGCTGATGAGATAGGTGGCGATGCGACCGTCCTTGCCCAGCGAATAGGTCGAGAAGCCATGCGGCTCGCCCTGCATGGCGATCACCGAGCGCGGCACCACCGCCACGCCGGCGCCGGCGGCCACACATGCCAGGATGGCATGATAAGACGCCAACTCCAGCGTCCGTCCGGGGCGACGCCCCCGCCCGCCGGCCGCGAACCAGATCTCGGCGTGACGGCGATAGGCGCAGCCTTCCTCGAACACGATCAGCGTATCGAGCGTGACATCCTCGGGCGCGCGCACGCGCCGGTGGCTTTTCGGCGTCACCAGCAGCAGCTCCTCCTTGAACAGCGGCGTGGCGTCGAAGGCCGGATCGGCGACCGGCCCGGTCACCAGGGCGCCGTCCAGCTTGAACTCGCGCACCTGCGCCATCAGCATTTCGGTGGGCCCGGTCGACAGCTCCAGCCGCACCTCCGGCCAGCGCCGGTGGAATTCGGCCAGCGGCGCCGGCAGCCGGCTGGCCGCGGAGCTTTCCATCGAGCCGATGCGCAGACGTCCGCGCGGGCTTTGCGGCGCCACCGCGGCGCGCGCTTCCTGCACCAGGTCCAGGATGCGCTCGGCGTAGTCCAGCAAGGCTTCGCCGGCGGCGGTCAGCACCATGCGCCGGCGGTCGCGCACGAACAGCGGCACGCCGATCGACTCTTCCAGCTGCTTGATGCGCGTGGTGACGTTGGACTGCACGCGGTTGAGCCGCTCGGCGGCGCGCGTGACGCCTCCTTCTGCAACCACGGCGCGAAATATTTCCAGTTCGGCCAGTTCCATGACAATCTCCATTCAAGATGAAGTCATTCTAATTATTCATTTTTTCGAATGCTGGAAACACGATAGCATAAGCGTCCTGTCAATAAGAATATCCAGACGCCATGACTCTCCCCTGTAGCCGGGGGCACGGACCCCAGTGTCCCGCCCCGATTGTCGCGATGGTCACTCCCGTTCCAAGCCTGGGAGAACGCGCATGAACAACGCCTCGAACACCGTATCCCATACCGAACAAAGCCGCGCCATGGCGTGGAAGATCTGTCTGTCGGGCATGCTGGCGCTGTCGGTGGCGATGGGCATAGGACGTTTCGCCTTCACCCCGCTGCTGCCGATGATGTTGCACGAGGGCAGCCTGAACCTGCAGATGGGCGGCTGGCTGGCCACGTCCAACTACCTCGGTTACTTTGTCGGCGCCATGCTGTGCGCCTTCCACCGCAGCAACAAGCCGGTACCGCTGATGCGCGCCGGCCTGGCCGCCACCATCCTGCTGACGCTGGCCATGGGCGTGCTGCACAACGACGCCATGTGGCTGGGCCTGCGCTTCATCTCGGGCATCGCCAGCGCCTACGTGTTCGTCTACACCGCCGGCTGGTGCCTGCACCAGCTGACGCAACTCAGGCACCCGGAGCTGGGCGGTGTGATCTTCTGCGGGCCGGGCATCGGCATCGCGCTGACCGGGCTGCTGACCGGCGCCATGGTCACGGCCGGCTGGCTGGCCGCGGCCGGCTGGATCTCCTTCGGCATCATCGCGCTGGCGCTTACCGCCCTGATCTGGAAGACCTTCAGCTTCGACGCCGGCCAGGCGCAGGCGGCGACCACCGCGCACCCGCAGGAGACCCAGGAAGAAACGCCCGAACTCAAGCGCGAAGTGCGCCAGCAGGTCATCGCCTACGGCATGGCCGGTTTCGGCTACATCATCACCGCCACCTTCCTGCCGGTGATCGCGCGCCAGGCCCTGCCCGGCTCCAGCTGGCCGGATTTCTTCTGGCCCATCTTCGGTTTCGGCGTGGCGCTGGGCGCCTTCGGCGCCACCCGCCTGCCGGTGCATGGCGACCAGCGCACGCTGCTGGCCTGGAGCTACGTGATGCAGGCCGCCGGCGTGGCGCTGTCCATCGTGCTGCCCAACGCCATCGGCTTCGCACTGAGCTGCCTGCTGCTGGGACTGCCGTTCACCGCCATCACGCTGTTCGCCATGCGCGAGGCGCGCCGCCTGCGCCAGGCGCACGCCAGCAGCCTGATGGGCCTGATGACCGCGGCCTACGGCATCGGCCAGATCGCCGGTCCGCCGCTGGCGACGGCGCTGGTGCACAGCAGCGGCTCGTTCACGCCGTCGCTGTGCGTGGCGGTGGTGGCGTTGCTGCTGGGCGCCTTCCTGTATTACCGCCTGACGCTGAGCCACAAGCTGCAGCACCGCACGGCCTGAGCACAAGCTGGGCCGGTTCCGACACACATGAAAAAACGCCCGCTGCATGAAGATGCAGCGGGCGTTTTTCTTGCCGGCCCCGGTCGGCGCCGGACCTGGAGCCTCGTCAGCGGAACGCCGGTTCGGCGAAGCTGCGCAGCTTGCGGCTGTGCACCTGTTCGATGCCGTTGTTGCGCAACAGCTCCAGTGCGCGGATGCCGATCTGCAAGTGCTGCTTCACACGCTGTTCGTAGAAGCTGTTGGCCATGCCCGGCAGCTTGATCTCGCCGTGCAGCGGCTTGTCGGAAACGCACAGCAGCGTGCCGTAGGGCACCCGGAAGCGGAAGCCGTTGGCGGCCACCGTGGCGCTTTCCATATCCAGCGCGATGGCGCGGCTCTGCGAAAAGCGTAAAAGCGGGGTGCGATGGTCGCGCAGCTCCCAGTTGCGGTCGTCGACCGACGCCACGGTGCCGGTGCGCATGATGCGCTTCAATTCGTAGCCCTCCAGCCGGGTGATGCCGGCCACCGCGTCCTGCAGCGCCAGCTGCACTTCAGCCAGCGCGGGAATCGGCACCCACAGCGGCAGGTCGTCGTCCAGCACATGGTCGTCGCGCACATAGGCGTGCGCCAGCACATAGTCGCCCATGCGCTGCGAGGCCGACAGCCCGGCGCAATGGCCCAGCATCAGCCAGCCGTGCGGACGCAGCACCGCGACGTGGTCGGTGACGGTCTTCGCGTTCGACGGGCCCACGCCGATATTGACCAAGGTGATGCCGGTGCCGTCGGCGCGCTGCAGGTGGTAGGCCGGCATCTGCGGCTGGCGCGCCGGCGCCACGCCGGTCGACGATGGCGCGCGCCCGCCTTCCTGGTTGGCGCTGTAGGTGGTGACGTTGCCCGGCTCGACGAAGGCTGTGTACTGCTGGCGATAGGCGCGCTCGGCCGGATCGTCGGTGGCTTCCATCAGGCCGCGTCCCAGGCGCACGAACTCATCCACGTAGAAGGCGTAGTTGGTGAACAGCACATAGCGCTGGAACTGGTCCGGCGAAGTCGCCGTGTAGTGGCGCAGGCGGTGCAGCGAATAGTCGATGCGCGGGCCGGTGAAGAGCGCCAGCGGATGCACGCCGTCGCGCCAGGCGCCGTTGTCGGCTTCATAGGTGCCGTTGGCGATGCGGTCGTCCATCGCCGCCAGGTCGGGCAGGTCGAACAGATCGGGCAGGGAGCGCAGGTGATCCGGGTCGAGGCTGCCCTCGACGTGGATGCCCTCGGGGAAGGCGAAGTGCACCGGGATCGGCATGTCGCTCACGCCCACCTCCAGCGGCACCTGATGGTTCTGCAGCACCAGCTTGAACTGGCTCAGCAGGTAATTGTGAAACAGCGCAGGACGCGTGATCGTGGTTTCGTAGGCGCCCGGCCCGGCGACGAAACCGAAGGACTGGCGGGTATCGGTGTGGGTCGCCTTCTCGGTGGTGATGCGCACGAAGGGATAGCAGGCGCGCACGCGCTGCTCCAGTGCTTCGTTGGCCGAGAACTTGCGGAAGGCATCGCGCAGGATGGCGGTGTTGTGTTCGTAGATCTCGAGCACGCGCGCATAAGCGGCTTCAGGGTCGGTGAATTTTTCTGTCGCAAACATGGTCTTTCTCCGTCATTCCGGCCAGCGCCGGGCATTGAAAATTTCTCGTGTGCACGATCCATATTACCCGAGTCGGCAAGCCTTCACGATTGCGGCAACACGCGCGGCAAACCCTCGCTTCCTTTGCTTTGAGCCCTGCCGGTTCGGTGATATCGTTGAAGTCTTCTTTGTCGTCACGTGCTTTGGCTCCAAAGCCGGAAACGATGGATCCAAAATTGCGAGCAACAGCGGCGAAAGCTCGCGTTTTTTCGCTCCGCAATGGTGCTTTCGCAAGTCATCAAGGTGCATGCCATCCCAGCGCCGGTGCATGATTCTCACCAGGTAAAAAAAGCTTTGATCGCAACGCGAGCGAGTGCTATCTTGGTCGCGCTCCGCAGCCTGCCGCGTCCGCCGGCATGACGTGCGCGGCGGATGCGCAAGGGCATAAAAAAATATTCCAATCCACACGTACAGAGGCACACATGCTCATCAAGAAATTCTTCAGCCAGATCCTGGTCCTGGTCTGCCTGGCCGCAGCAGCGGCCGCGCAAGCGCAGAACCTTCCCAACGTCGTCATCCTGGCCACCGGCGGCACCATCGCCGGCACCGGCGCGACCACCACCACCACCGTCGGCTACACCGCCGCCAAGGTCGGCGTGGATGCGCTGATCGCAGCCGTGCCTGAACTGAAGAAGGTCGCCAACGTGCGCGGCGAGCAGACCATGCAGATCGCCAGCGAGAACATGAACAACGACGCTTGGCTGAAGCTGGCCAAGCGCATCAACGTCCTGCTGGCGCAGAGCGACGTGGACGGCATCGTGATCACCCACGGCACCGACACCATCGAAGAAACCGCCTACTTCCTGGACCTGGTGGTCAAGAGCAAGAAGCCGGTCGTGATCGTCGGCGCGATGCGCCCGTCGACCGCCATCAGCGCCGACGGCCCGATCAACCTGTACAACGCCGTGCTGCTGGCCGGCTCCAAGGAAGCCATCGGCAAGGGCGTGCTGGTGACGCTGAACGACCAGATCAACGCCGGTCGCGAAGTGACCAAGACCAACACCTCCACGCTGGACACCTTCAAGACCCCGGAACTGGGTTACCTGGGCTACATCCAGGGCAGCAAGCCGTTCTTCTATCGCCAGTCGACCCGCAAGAACACCGCTGACACCCCGTTCGACATCACCAACCTGGACAAGCTGCCGCAAGTCGACATCGTCTACGGCTACGCCAACATGAACCCGATCGCACTGAACGCCTTCGTGGCCGCCGGCGCACAGGGCATCATCCACGCCGGCGTGGGTGACGGCAGCCTGAACAACACCGTCGTGCCGTCGCTGACCGAAGCCCGCAAGAAGGGCGTCGTGATCGTGCGTTCGAGCCGCGTCGGCCAGGGCATCGTGGCGCGCAACGGCGAAGCCGACGACGACAAGCTGGACTTCGTGGTCTCCGATACGCTCAACGCGCAAAAGGCCCGCATCCTGCTGATGCTGGCGCTGACCAAGACCACCGACACCAAGGAAATCCAGAAGATGTTCTGGGAATATTGATCGCCCCTGATGGCGCGCCTGCCGGCGCGCCATCGGCAATCGATACGAAAAAGCCCGCCGCATCCAGATGCGGCGGGCTTTTTCTTTAGGGGTGGCGCAGGATCAGAAACCCAGCGACTCGCCCGCACCCAGCAAGGTGGCCACACCCAGGATGGCGAAGATAGCCGCGGCGATCGCGTGCACCACCTTCACCGGAATCTTGCCGGCGATCCTGTCGCCCAGCACCACGGCCGGCACGTTGGCGATCATCATGCCCAGCGTCGTGCCCGCCACCACCGGCACGAAGGCATGGTATTGCGCGGCCAACGCCACGGTAGCGACCTGGGTCTTGTCGCCCATCTCGGCCAGGAAGAAGGTCAGCAAGGTGGTGCCGAACACGCCGAAGCGGCCGAACTTGGCCTCGCTCTCGTCGAACTTGTCGGGGATCAGCGTCCAGCCGGCCATGGCGATGAAGGAGATGCCCAGCACCCAGCGCAGGATTTCCGGCGAGAGCAGCGAGGTGATCCATGCGCCGAGCGCGCCGGCGAAGGCGTGGTTGGCGATGGTTGCGACCAGTACGCCAAGAATGATGGGAACGGGCTTGCGGAATTTGGCGGCCAGGATGAAGGCCAGCAGCTGGGTTTTGTCGCCGATCTCGGCGAGTGCGACGATGCCTGTGGAAACAAGGAATGCATCCATTGGGTTTTTCTCTCCATGGCCGGACACGGACGAATGACCACGCGCGCTCTCCGGCCATTCCAGAGGCAACGTGGTCAAAGGTCTTGTCAAGCTGTTGGAACCGCCGGCGCCATGATCTGTGGATCAAGTATGTTGACGCAGGCCCCTCCTCAGGGTGGAAGGCGACTACTCCCCAATGACGGGGCGCATTGTACCGGCTTTGCCGCCCGCAGTCCATGCCGGGCGCCCTCGCGTTGGCAGGATGGCATCGCGGCGGGCGACGCGCGGAACCATCGCCGCGGCCGGCGACTCTGTATCAGGCACGGCCGAGCATCGCCTGCCCTTCATCGGCCTTCCGGCCACGACCTTCCCTACCGCGACTACCACTTACGCCTATGACGCCTATGCCGACAAGACGCCGCTTCCTCGCCTCCGCCACCGCTGCCGCCGCACTGAGCGCGCTGGGCGTGCCGCCGCAGGCGCTGGCGGCGGGGCGCATCAGGATGGGATCCTCCGAGCGCTTTTCCTTCGACGCGCTGATCGCCCGCGCGCGCGACATGGCGAAGACGCCCTACCGGCCGCAGAACAAGGTGCCGCGCGAGATCCTCGACCAGATCGACTACGAAGCGCACGGCAAGATCCGCTTCAATACCGATTTCGCGCCCTTCGCCGACGGCCCGGGCCAGTTTCCGCTGACCTTCTTCCACCTCGGCAAATTCTTCCTGGTGCCGGTGCGCATGTTCGTGCTGGACGGCGCTGGCAGCGCATCGCCGCCCACCCGCGCGCGCGAGATCCTCTACGACGACCGCTACTTCGACATGCCGGCCGACAGCCCCGCGCACAAGCTGCCGCCTGGCAGCGGCTTCGCCGGCTTCCGCTTCCAGGAGAGCCGGCTGGCCGACCAGGACAAGAAGGACTGGCGCAAGAACGACTGGGTGGCCTTCCTCGGGGCCTCCTATTTCCGCGCCATCGGCGACCTCTATCAGTACGGCCTGTCGGCGCGCGGCATCGCCATCGACGTGGCCGAGGCAGGCAAGAAGGAGGAATTCCCGGACTTCACGCAATTCTTCTTCGAGCCCGCAGCCCCCGGCAGCGACACCGTGGTGGTCTACGCGCTGCTGGAAGGCCCCAGCGTCACCGGCGCCTACAAGTTCACGATGCGCCGCGCCGAAGGCGTGACGATGGAAATCGACAAATCGCTGTTCCTGCGCCGCGACGTCGCCCGCCTGGGCCTGGCGCCGGCCACTTCGATGTACTGGTTCTCGGAGACGGTGAAAGGCACCGGCGTGGACTGGCGGCCCGAGGTGCACGACTCCGACGGCCTGGCGATATGGAGCGGCAACGGCGAATACATCTGGCGCCCGCTCAACAACCCGCCGCACACGATGGCGTCGGCCTTCGCCGACAGCAAGCTGCGCGGCTTTGGCCTCCTGCAGCGCGACCGTGATTTCGACCATTACCAGGACGGCGTGATGTACCAACGCCGCCCCAGCCTGTGGGTCGAGCCGCTGGAGGGCTGGAGCGATGGCGAGGTTCAGCTCATCGAGCTGCGCACCGACGACGAGATCCACGACAACATCGTGGCCATGTGGGTGCCCAGGGCCAAAGCGGTCGCCGGCGCCGCCTATCGCCTGCGCTACCGGCTGTACTGGCAACAGGACGAGCCCTTCCCTTCGCCGCTGGCGCGCTGCGTGGCCACGCGCCTGGGCAACGGCGGCCAGCCGGGCCAGCCGCGCCCGCCCAACGTGCGCAAGTTCATGGTGGAGTTCAAGGGCGCGCCGCTGGAAAAGCTGCCCTTCGGCGCCAAACCCGAAGCGGTCCTGAGCGCCTCGCGCGGAAGCTTTTCCTACGTCTTCACCGAACCCGTGCCCAATGGCGTGGCCGGCCACTGGCGCGCGCAGTTCGATTTGACGGTGGACGGCGGCGATCCGGTCGAGCTGCGCCTGTTCCTGCGCGACAAGGGAGAGGCGCTGTCCGAGACCTGGCTGTTCCAGTATCACCCGTTCAAGACCAGCCCGGTTTATTGAACCGGCTGTTCTCCACGCGCTGAAGGCCGGCTGTCGCCGGCCTTTTTATTTTTCGTTTTTGGATAAAGAACAACAGAAAAACATAGAGAAAAGATGACTTTGCAAATGACAACCATTATCATTCGCAAAATTTTGTAAAGAACAACAACAAGACCCTCCGCGCCAACAGGAGCCAACAAGCACCCAGCACGTGATATCCCCAAGGATCGTCAGGCCAGGCAAACCATCAACCTGACTGAGGGATACCATGAGCATCACCCGACCGCGCACCCGCCGTGCGCGCCCCCGCGCCCTGGCCGGCGCCCTGACTGCAAGCCTGGGCCTGAGCTTCGGCGCAGCCGCACAAACCGGCGAGACGCTGCCGCAGATCGAGATCAACGCCGATGCCGAACAGACCGCCACCGGGCCGGTGCGCGGCTTCGTCGCGAAGAAGACGCTGACCGGCAGCAAGACCGAGACGCCCTTGCTGGAAACGGCGCAGTCGGTCTCCATCGTCACCCGCGACGAGATGGACGCGCGCGGCGCCCAGACCCTGGTCGAATCGCTGGCCTACACGCCCGGCGTGGGCGCGCCCTACCCTGATCCGCACGGCGACTGGCCCTACATCCGCGGTTACTTTTCCTCGCAATACCTGGACGGCCTGCGGGTGGTCTACTCGGGCGGCGGCGGCGCGGTCACCATGCGCACCGAGAACTGGGGACTGGAGCGCGTGGAAGTGTTGCGCGGCCCGGCCTCCGTGCTGTACGGCCAGAACGCGCCGGGCGGGATTTCCAACGCCGTCAGCAAACGCCCCACGGCTGAAGCGGTGCGCTCGGTCGAACTGCAGGGCGGCAGCTTCCATCGCAAGCAGGGCGCCTTCGACCTGGGCGGCGCCATCGACGCCGACGGCAAGCTGTTGTTCCGCCTGAACGGCCTGATACGCGACGCCGGCACCAGTGTTGACGGCGTCCACAACGATCGCCGCTACATCGCCCCGGCGCTGACCTGGAACATCACGCCCGACACCAGCTTCACGCTGCTGGCGCATTACCTCAACGAGAACCTGAGCCCGCGCAATTTCCTGCCCACGGTGGGCACCATGCTCTCCAATCCGCTGGGACAGATCGCGCGCAACCGCAACCTGGGCGAGCCGGACTACAACGTCTACCAGCGCGAACAGCACGCGATAGGCTACGCCTTCGAGCACCGCTTCAACGAGTCGCTGACGCTGCGCCAGAACTTCCGCTACGCCGATATCAACGCCTACACGCGTTCGATCTCCCCGACCGGATTCGCCAACCTGCAGGCCAACAACCGCACCGTGCTGCGGTCGGCCTCGCAGGCCTGGCGCCAGAGCCAGACCACCAACGTCGATACGCACCTGGAAGCCAGGTTCGACACCGCCATGCTGCGCCATACGATGCTGACCGGCTTCGACTATTCGGCCTATGACGAAAGTACCCGCAGCCAGAGCGCCAGCGCGGCCTCCATCGACATCTTCAATCCGGTGTACGGCACGCGCCCGACCTCGGCCTGGGTCAGCGCCGCGCCCACGCTGCAAAAACAGGAACGCCCCGGCGTCTACGTGCAGGACCAGATCGCGCTGGACAAATGGCGCTTCACCCTGGCCGGCCGCTACGAGCAGGTGCGCACCAGCACGCGTAACATGAACAGCGGCGCCACCACCGCGTCGCTGGACGACAGCGCCTTCACCAAGCGCATCGCCGCGCTCTACCTGTTCGACAACGGCATCGCGCCCTACCTGAGCTATGCGGAGTCGTTCGAGCCGGTCAGCGGCACCGACTTCTTCGGCGCGCAATTCCGTCCCACGCGCGGCGTGCTGCACGAAGCCGGCATCCGCTACCAGCCGCAGGGCTACAACGCGATGCTGTCGGCGGCGCTCTATCGCCAGAAGCAGAAGAACATCACGATGACCGATCCCGACCCGACCCACGTCTGCGCAGGCAACACGCTGTGCTCGGTGCAGACCGGCGAGATGAAGACCGAGGGCGTCGAGCTGGAAGCCAAGACCACGCTGCAGAACGGCCTGAACCTGACCGCCGCCTACACCTATACCGACGCCGTCTACAGCAATTCGGACGCCGCCACCAAGGGCAAGGCGGCTACCTCGGTGGCGCCGCACACCGCCTCGCTGTGGGCCGACTACACCTTGCAGCAGGGCCCGCTGGCCGGACTGGGCATGGGCGCCGGCGCACGCTACACCGGCAGCATGTGGGCCGACGCCGCCAACACGCAGAAGATCCCGTCGTTCGTGCTGGTGGATGCGATGCTGCGCTACGACCTGTCCAAGCTCGGCCCGTCCTTCAAGGGCATGCGCTTCGCCTTCAACGTGCAGAACCTGTTCGACAAGGTCTACTACCCCGGCGTGTGCTCCAAGACCTACTGCCTGTACGGCGAAGGACGGACCATGACGGCGACGCTGGGCTACCGTTTCTAGGCTTGTTGCGGGGGCTCGATAAAAAAGATTTGCATAAATCAAAAACCGCTATATAATCTCGCTCCTTACGCGGCTGTAGCTCAGCTGGATAGAGTACTTGGCTACGAACCAAGGGGTCGTGGGTTCGATTCCTGCCAGCCGCACCATATGCAGTATGAAAAAGGGTCCATCGCAAGATGGGCCCTTTTTCTTTTCCACGTTCCCGTTCTCTTCCCTTTCTCGCGCATCCCTCCCCGCGCCGGATCATTCCCTCCCATCGCCGACGCCGCATTGCGCATTTGTCCGACATTGAAAAGCGCCCCATCGTGGCGATAATGAAGATTCCTTCCACGATCACCTCAACAGGAGCGGCGATGAAGAAGAAATCCATGTTCATGCTTGCGCTGGGTTCGCTGGCGGTAGCGGCCCTGGCCAAGCCGGCCATGCGCAAGGCCGACGAGATCATCCGCCGCCGGCGCGGCGAAACGCTGTCGGGCCTGCCGGCCACCATGGCCGAGGAAGACATGCAGGCCGTGGCGCAGGAGAGCAGCGTGGTCGCCGATGGCACCCTGGCCCACCGCGCAGCGCCTCGCGAGTCCGCCGCGCGCAAGGACGGCGACCTGGCGCCGCCCGTCGGGGCCTGAAGCCGCGACGGCAGGAGGCCCGCGATGAAGGATCCCTACTCCCTGCAGCGCTTCGTCGATGCCCAGGAGGCGGTGTTCGCCGCCGTCACCGAAGAGCTTCGCGCCGGCGCCAAGCGCAGCCATTGGATGTGGTTCATCTTCCCGCAAATGGCCGGCCTGGGCCGCAGCGAGACCGCGCGTCTTTATGCGATCCGGTCGGCCGCCGAAGCGCAGGCCTACGTGCGCCATCCCATCCTGGGGCCGCGCCTGACCGAATGCACGCGGCTGGTGCTCGACGTCCACAAGGCTCAGCCGCGACGCAGCGCCCATGACATCTTCGGCGAGCCCGACGACATGAAATTCCATTCGTCGATGACGCTGTTCGCCCAGGTCGCGCCCGAACAACCCGAGTTCGCCGCCGCGCTGGCGCTGTATTTCAACGACCGGCCCGATCGCGCCACGCTCAGCCTGCTGGTCGAAAAGGATGGCCTCCATCCCGGTGCCTGAAGCCTTACCGCCTCCGCCCCTCCCCCCTCCTCCCGCTGTCGAGCAGGGCGACGGCGACGATTCATTTCCCCCGACGACACATCTTGCAGTGACGACAACGCCCGCAATGGCCGGCCAGCCACAGGCGGCGCGTCTTTACACCTGCAACAGGCGCATCCTCTTGCGCAGAACGACGTCAATAGTAATAATTCTCATTTTTAAAAACAAATACAGACCGTGCCATGCCCGCCTGCGCGCAAGATGTCCTCCTGACGCAGTTCTATGAAGCTCATCACGACTGGCTGCAAGGCTGGTTGCGGCAGCGGCTCGGCTGCGGCCACGATGCCGCCGACCTGAGCCAGGACACCTTCATCCAGGTCGTGGCCGCGCGCAACGTGGAGCAGATCGCCGAGCCGCGCGCCTTCCTCGTCACGCTGGCCAAGCGCGTGATGTTCAACTTCTGGCGGCGGCGCGACATCGAGCGGGCCTACCTCGAAGAATTGGCGCTGCTGCCGGCCGAATGCGTGCCCTCCGAAGAAGATCGCGCGCTGGTGCTGGAAGCCCTGCAGCAGATCGATGCCATCCTCGGCGGCCTCAAACCCAGGGTCCGCGAAGTCTTCCTGCTCAGCCAGCTGCATGAGCTGGGCTACAAGGAAATCGGCGAACGCCTGGGGATGCCGGTCATCACCGTGCGCCGCTACATGACGCAAGCCCTGCGGGCATGCTGGCTGGCGGCCGGGACGCAATGAAGGCGAACGCCGAACACGCCGCCGGCGCGCTGGACAATCCGGTCGCCGAGCAGGCCATCGAATGGATGGTGCTGTTTCGCTCGGGTGAGGCGACGCCGGAAGACTATCGCCGCTTTGGCGCCTGGAGTGCGGCCGATCCGCGCCATGCGCAGGCCTGGGAGCGCATGCAGGGCGTATTGCAGCGTTCGTTCGCGCCGGTGCGCAGCGCCCAGGCCCGCTCGCCCGGCCAGGCCGGGGCGGTGGAGCGCGTCATGCTGCGCCCGCCCACCTCATCCACCTCGCCCGAACGGCGCAAGATGTTGCGCAGGACGCTGGCCTTCGCCGGCGCCGGCGTGGCGACCGGGCTGCTGCTGCACCGTACCTGGCCGCTGGACATGCTGGGCGCCGACCTGCGCACCGGCACCGGCGAGCGCAAGACCTTCACCCTGCCCGACGGCAGCCGCCTGACCCTCAATGCGCGCTCCGCGGCTGACGTCGATTTCAGCGCGGGCCTGCGGCGCGTGCGCCTGCGCCAGGGCGAACTGATCGCCGCCGTCGCCGCCGATGCCGCGCGTCCCTTCATCGTCCAAACGCCCCATGGCACGGCGCGCGCGCTGGGTACCCGCTACCTGGTGCGACGCGAAGCAGAGCGCACGCTGGCCCTGGTGCTCGAACACAGCATTCGCGTGCGCGACGGCGAAGGCGTCGGCGAACAGGTGCTCACGCGCGGCGAGGCCGCCTGGTATCGCGCCGGCGCCATCGAACGGGTGGTGGGCGATGTCTCCGGGCGGGCCGCGTGGGCCGACGGCATGCTGGTGGCCAACGAGGAAAGCCTGGCCGACGTGGTGGCGGCGCTGCGCCCCTATCGCAAGGGCTTCATCCGCCTCTCGCCCGAAGCCGCGCGCCTGCGGGTGCTGGGCGCCTTCCCGCTGGACGATACCGACAACGTGCTCAGTTCGCTGGAGCAGACCATGCCGCTGCGCATACGCCGTTACGGCGACCTGCTGGTGAGCATCGACGTGAAATAACGCCCTGAAAAATTTTCTGCGCCGATGATCACTTTCAGGCGCCTCGCGTTACCTCCTTTTTAGAACGCCACATTCACTCTAAAAAGGAATCCCTTCGCCATGAACCAGCGTCTCCTGCCCCAGCGTCTCGCATTGCAACCCCGCCTCATCGCCCTGGCCGTCTCGGCGGCGTGCGCGCTCATCTGCGCGCCGGCCGCCACGGCCCAAACAGCAGCGCCGGCCGGCGCTGCATCGGCCGTGCGCGCCTACCAGTTGCCGGCAGGCCCGTTGGGCGCGACGCTGATGCAGATCGCGCAGCAAAGCGGGCAAGCCATCTCGGTCGACCCGGACCTGGTGCGCGGCCTGCAGGCGCCCGCCATCCGCGGCAACTTCACCGCCGCCGAGGCGATGCAGCAGGCCATCGGCAACAGCGACCTGCAATTGCAGCAGACCGGCAACGGCACGCTGACCGTCAGGCGCAAACAAGCCGGGGAAGGCGCCCAATCCAGCCTGCCGGAAGTGACGGTGTCGGCCACCCAGGCCACGCAGATGCCGACCCAGGGCTCGGACACCTACACCGTGCGCGAGAGCAGCGCCGCCGCCAAGATGGCGTTGTCGCCGCGCGAGACGCCGCAGACCATCAGCGTGACCACCCGCGCGAAGATGGATGATTTCAAGCTCAACAACATCAACCAGGTGCTGGCCAGCAGCTCCGGCATCACGGTCGAGAAGGCCGAGACCGAGCGCACCTACTTCACCGCGCGCGGATTCGACGTCACCAATTTCCTGTTCGACGGCGTAGGCGTGCCGCTGACCTACAGCACCCAGGCCGGCGACCTCGACACGGCCATGTTCGACCGCATCGAGGTGCTGCAGGGGGCCAACGGCCTGTCGGCCTCCACCGGCAATCCCTCGGCCACGGTCAACTTCGTGCGCAAGCGCCCGACCGCGCAATTCCAGGCTTCGGCCGGACTGACGCTGAGCTCGTGGAACACCAAACGCATGGACGCCGACATCTCCGGCCCGCTCAACGAGGCCGGCACGCTGTCCGGCCGCATCGTCGCGGCCCACCAGGAGGGCAATTCCTACCTCGACCGCTACCAGCCGACCAAGGACCTGTTCTACGGCGTGGTGCAGGCCGACCTCGGCAACGCCACCGTGGCGACGCTGGGCTACAGCTACCAGAAGGTGCACGCCAAGGGCGCGATGTGGGGCGCGCTGCCGCTGACCAACGCCGACGGCAGCCAGGCGCAATACGCCGTCGGCGCCAACACCTCGGCCGACTGGTCCTACTACGACTCGAAGGAGCAGCGCTCGTTTGCCGAGCTGAGCCAGCAGCTCGGCGACGGCTGGCAATGGAAGACTTCGCTGAACTACGACCAGATCGACAGCGACAGCTCGCTGTTCTATGTCGCCGGCGCCTACGATGCCTCGACCGGGACCGGGCTGTTCGGCTTCCCCTCGATGACCACCAGCAGCAACAAGCGCAGCTTCGCCGACAGCAACGTGAACGGCAAATTCAAGCTGTTCGGGCGCGAGCACGACCTGACCGTCGGCCTGAGCTGGTCGCGCTCGCGGCAAAGCCAGCTGAGCCGCAACACGGCCTCGCCCAGCGGCGACGGCTACTACTACGATATTCCGCTGTCGCAGGCCTTCGGCGGCGCCTTTCCGGCGCCGGTCTATGACGGCGACATGACCACCGAGGCCTACACCGACACCCGGAAAACCGTCTACGCCGCCACCCGCCTGAACCTGCATGACCGCGTCAAGCTGCTGCTGGGCGCCAACTACACCCAGGCCGACTCCACCGGCTATACCGAGAGCAACACCCACGTGCTGAGCCAGTCGGCCGTCTCGCCCTACGCCGGCCTGGTGGTGGACCTGAACGAGAACATCTCCGCCTTCGGCAGCTACACCAGGATCTTCAACCCGCAATACCAGGTCGACGCCAACCACGCCACGCTGGCGGCGGCCACCGGCAACAGTTATGAGCTGGGACTGAAGGGAGAATTCTTCCAGCGCCGCCTCAACGCGTCGGCGTCGGTGTTCCGCGTCAAGCAGAACAACCTGGCCAACTACGCCGGCGCCTTCGCCGACTTTTCGTACTACTACAACGGCATCAGCGCCAAGTCCGAAGGCGTGGAGTTCAACCTGAACGGCCAGCTGTCGCGCAACTGGCAAGCCACCGCGGGCCTGGTGGCCATGCGCATCACCGGCGACGACGGCAGCCAGGTGCGCACCTACGTGCCGCGCCGGCAGTTGCGCCTGTCCACCACCTACCGCCTGCCGCAGCTGGAGCAGGTCAAGATCGGCGCCAGCCTGCTCTACCAGGGCAAGACCAGCTACGACACCACCAATGCCGCCTACCAGGGCGGCTATTCGGTGCTCAACCTGATGTCCAGCTATGAGATCAGCAAGAACCTCTCCGTCTCGCTCAACCTGAACAATGTGTTCAACAAGAAATATCTCTACAGCGTGTCGCAGGGATCGGGCTACTACGCCGAGCCGATCAACGGCAGCGTGGCGATCAACTGGAAGTATTGATCCGGGCCGAGGGCTGGCCCGGGTCACCGGGTCTTGACGAAAAAAAACTCCGGGCCAGGCCCGGAGTTTTTTATTGAACCGACAATTGGTCGACGCTCAAAATGGTTATGTGCACTTAAATACGTAAATAAGCTCTACAACCTTTTAATTTAGACACCAAAATCAATTCAAGACGAAAAAAACGTAAACAAAACGCCGCTTTTAAGGCTATTTGTTTACGTTTTTAGGAAAACACTAGTGGGAAAGGAGTCATCCGCAGACTCCTATCAAAATTTCAATTCAATGCCGCGTATGCGAAAAAATAATGTAACGCCCTGAAAAATTCATTCAATTTGAATTCACTTTCATTTTTATGAGCATTCAGAATACGCTGCCTATCGACTGCTTATGCGCTACTTCTAGGCAAGCAATTTGGCAGATTGCCACACTAAATTTCCTTTAGTGTTCTTGCGAACTTCTACCAAAAATTTCTTTCCATCGAGGCCAGGCGCAGACATGTCCATACCGCCATCTTTGGCAGAATATGTATTGGACTTCTGTTCGCTATCAGGAAAAGCATTAAGCTTATATTTTTTCCCGTCGGCTATCGAGGTAAAGAAACAGCCAAGGCTACTTGATTTCCCCCACACCTTAAAATCAAGAAAAGCCTCCCACTCGCCCTCAGGCACTGCGTCCCAGTTGTACCCTGAGACATCGATATTTGCTTCTCGTACTTGGCCAAAAGACATGGCGCGACGTCGAAGAGCGTCATTGCTCACCATTAAATCCCTTTCTTTCTTAGCTAGTTACAGGCCCAATTTACCGATGGTGCCTCGTCATGGGAGCCCCATCCATTGATGCGTATCTAAAGCCCCCTGGATCCGCGCTACTCCTGAATATTCTGCTAAAGCAGGATACATAAGTGTTCCACTCACACGCATACGGGGTCCCTGTAAAAGCTCACCTATTGTCGAGGTCAGGTCTCAAGTGAAGTTTGCCTTTCGCAAGTAAATATTACAGCGAGGGGCATCAAATTCGACATCTGCAACGCCTGGCATTGCAAGTGAGGCTGCAATATTACGACGTTGTGTGAGCAATTCTTGATAGGCCTGAAAACTCAAGAGAACATGCGTAGGCACGGCACCGTCAGTAATAATTACTGGACCGTCTTCGGTTGCGCAAAGTGCCATGAGCACGCCTTGGGCAAATTCTTGGTCGGACAAAGTGGTAATTGCCATGAGAGAACTCCAGTGGAGCGATACCGGGCCGGAGATAATAACAATCTGCCGGAAAATTTCGAATAAATAGCGCCGATTTTGCAATACGCCACTTTCCGCTGTCAAAAATAACAGTACCATTTCCTCATAAGCAACTTACTTCGTCATCTACACAAGGAAATTAATGCACGGAACCATCAGGGAGTTCCTCACCTTTCTCTTTGAACAAAAGACGGCCGCGGAAGACATCGACAAGCTAATGCGAGCGACCGTATTCGAAGATCATCCAGAAAGTCCACTCTTGTTAGTGAAACTAGGTTTACTGGAAGAAATTGTCCATATGTGCGGCCAAGCAGATTATGTTCTATGTCTGCCACATGGATCTGAGACATTTGTCGGAGCGCTATATACGGATATGTCTAACTATCCTGTCGCTCGTTTTTATCACTTGCAAATTTCTGGAGGTATCTTCGCTGCAGCCAAAACGGTAGCTTTTTTGACTGCACGTGGGTTTAATGTCCAGATACCTCCGGCAGAGCAGCTTTCTATTATTGTCAGTGAGAATGGATGGAAAGATCGTCTGAATCAATACCTAGATCGCCGAAAAGATCGATATAAGGACTATGAAAAAATCCGGAAGGGGCGAGTTAAAAATACCACGACGGACTCAACGTTCTTATTACACTCGGCAGGCTGTCTAATCTGTGGCGCCTCAGCGGACGTTATCGCATCAACTACAACAGCGCTTCCAGGAGAGCCTGCGCAACTTACGGCAGTTCGGCTGTGCTCGACCCACGCTGAAGAATCTCGCAACGCCACCTCTCTAATGAATTACCTTGCAAAGAGCTTTAATCTTCCGTTTTCTATGAATGCGTTGAGGCGCCCTCCCGCAGAAGTTTTAGCTGATAGCGCAGCAATCATCTGCTCTAAACTAGGAATGAATATCTATGAGAACACGCAAAAAAATATCAAGGCAAGGAGCAATGCTGGGACGATACTGATCTATCGATACGAAGGAGAGCTAAATTACGGCTACATGATCAACGGACCTGCTAAAGGTGAGGAGCTCGCCCGCATCGATTCAGCTAATCACCATATTGTTGAAGTCGGTCCAGACCATCTTCATCCAGATCTAAAAAATAGTCTTCCGCCTATTTCCAGCTTCACCACGGGGGACTTATGTCTTGACTGGCCACTGATCAAGCATTTAATAACGGAATGGGAGTCACGCCGAAGTTAGTAGAGGTTAATCGAACCAATTCGTTGCGACAGCACTGCAAATTCTGCCTCGCGCAACTTGTGGATGATGGCTTCGGATGTGAATCGCTTCTTGGGCATGGTCTGACTCTTCTTTTCAATAGCATATGAAATTTCAAGTCGGACCAGTTTTTTCAGGTCAAGTCACTCCGACGCGGATCACTGGTTACGCATATATTGCGCGAATTCACTGCAGCACGTCACTTTCACCACGTTCGTTCTTTCTTGGCAGCTGACGCACATTCCGTAACATGTAAGTAGTCTTCGCTAGTCCCCCCGCAGCTTTGTGCGCTTTCACGGCCCGCTTGACGCGTGCCGGCGCCATGGGAATGCTGGACGGTAATTCCCGCAATCCAATCTCTTGCCCCCAATACTCTTTGTACATATCTCGATGCAGCTTATAAATCTGTGAACGCGAAATTCGCTCGAAAAAGCCGGTTTCGGCCAAGAGATCCCGGAGACGTGCTCTAGCAGGGTGCGAAAGTGCTACGAGAAAGAAATAACGACATTCGATGAAGGTGATTTGGGAGAATAACAATTCCTTGTAGGTGTCAGTAAGGGAATGATCAGGCACTCCTCGAGCTACATGCCCCAACAGAACTTCGAAGGTGTCCACTAAGCGAGCTTGAGGATTAATCTCTGCCCCTACTATCTTAAAGTTTCGATAGTGCAAGTAATCAATTCGCTGAAGGTCAATTGTTGTGAGGGTTTTACTATCCCACCTACCCTGCATATCTCGAGGGAGAGCGTTCACACGCTCTTCAATAAGTGACGCATCCACCCTACCCATGGCTTTTAGAAGTACCTCGCGACCTGTTACCTCTCCCACGCGTACATCACAGAGCGTTTGTCGATACATGTCCATTAGCCTGAAAAAAATCTCTTCGTAGCGAGCCTTTTCCTCCTTCTGACTATTGTGCTTGGCAGCCTCTTCTTGCATGCGAATTTGGCGCTGCTGAAGTAACAGCGTGATTATTAGTCCGCCAAAGCCAAGTGCCGTAAAGAGAGATGTAATCCGTCCGAAGCTGTCGCCGTATACACCATACTTTTCAACAGTATTTGTATCTGGCGTCGGTATACCACTCGCAACTGAAAACCAATAAATAGCAACAATAAGCAGCGCCGCTGGTGGCCACCATAAACCTTCGATAATCTTTGAAAATATTTTTCGGGCTCGTTGGCAAATCCAGGAGGATCGTATTGAAGATGAAAATTTCTCTTTTTTCATGTCATTAATTTCCTAGATACCATTACCTGGGACAACGTCTATTGGGCCTAACTCATAAATTACTTGCGGAGCAAAAATAGGTTGCTAGGCTTTCCTTTGTCCGTCGAGTTCTGGTCGCAATTTCGACTGCTGGCTGATTGCGGACCTACCTACCCAACGAATAGGCAGTCACATTGAACAACCATCAGGCGCTATGAGCGGCGCCATGATGGAGAAATCTGACTCAAGACATAATCCATCTCGCCTGTCGTGGGAATGAACATGGGCGTAAATTCACCGGGCTTATCATCGAATTTGTATTCCGAACATATACAGGCTTCTTCATACTCCTCGCAATTTGCACAAGGCGGATTGAACATTTCAATCGCGCGATCGATAGCTGTTGAAGGATCGTCGTCGTCATAATCGCCGCCGACATACGACGAGTAAGATAGATCCTCTTCAAGCACTTGAATATGTTCCGTGGCAAATGCCAAAGCATCTTCATTGGTTGCCATTGGAGCACTGACCAATGTATTCAGCGCTGGCAAGAGTACGACCCGGCAATAATCAAAACGGTATCTTTCCAACAAGCAGAGAATTCGCCCTTCATGCTGCATCAAGCTTCGAAAGGAAATCCCGCCATATTTTTGGCTTACTTCTTTATATCGTGCGGGATCCAAACGTATATGTTTGAGCCCATTGTTAATCGCATCAATGAGTTCCATTTTGCGATTTCTGAGATTGGCACCAGGTACTGAATACAACTCATCGAATCTTTTGACGAGTTTTGATCGGCCGTTTTCGCCCGTTGCAGCGACTCTAATAGCCAACAAGTAATCGATGCTGTGGGCTGTGACCAGATTGATTCCGTAGACTTGATGGAGAAGAACTGCCATGGACTCAACCGCAGTGTGGAGATCTTCACTAGCCGGCACTAGTATATTTTTTACGTACTGTCGATAATCTTCGCATGCAACAGTAACTTCTTCCGTCATCGGCAGACGTGGAACCTGTCTGTTTGTCTTGATAATTGCCATATCCCCCCTTCATCCATGCAGAAATTTATACCAGTATTTTATTTCTCGGGATTTTCCATCTTTGATTCGACGTTTCAGACTACTTCCTCCGTGCCGCCAACTTCCCTAGCAAGTAACTGGCGACCGTACCAATAGATTCAATCGCAGCCTTGGCTTCGACTTCCGTTAGCGTCGATATCCATGGGCGACCATGGCCCGTCCCCTGTTTATTGCGAACGCGATTTACTCCCAATGCCGTGGCAAATAAACCCCGCTCCATTGCACGTACAGGCGATTCTCCCGGGGCCTCAGGTATTTCAGGCACGGCAAGACCTAGCGCAATGAAGGCCATGCCCAATAGGCTTTGAAAATTAGCACCCGTAGGATAGTTGCTTTGAATCGTCATCAGCACGTGGGCAGCAGTGGCCTCAAGCAGGTCTTTTCCGGTCCCCGCCACAAGGGCGGCGTCTTCGGCGCCTTGCTGTGCGCGCCTCGCATAGCCGAGAAGAGCCTCGGTCAATTCTGGACCACGTAGTGATGTCAGCACCTTCGGCAATAGGGTTCCATCGTCCGCGAGGATAAAGCCAACACTGTCGCAAGCCGATTTAGCGTTCGCTATTGCATCGTTACCCACGAAGTTTGGCGCCCCAGCGCGAAAGCCTCCGCATGCGCGAATCTTTCCGAGGAGACCAGTTACGAACTTTGAAGCGTCCACTGGATTGGCAGTCATCGCCTCGTGCAGCACCGCTCGGACTCGTTTGGCCTTCCCGATCGTCTGCCCCTGTTGCTTGGGATCGAACTTCGCCAGCCCAGACGCATTGACTTGAAACTCAATATCCGAGTGCGATGGCTCTCGATAGCTCCCGTTATTACCTGAGTCATCTACCAACTGGGAAAATGCGTGTACAACCGTGTCATTCACGTGAATATTCGACATAGCGTTGGCGGAGATGGGGAGAGAAATTCAGTATATATGATGCCGTCCAGCTATCTTCTGCCCTGAGACTGAAACCAGGAATAGGCAAAGCAAGCGAGTTAGTCAGATTCTCGCAGACACGCTTCCAAAAAAAGAACCGAATGGATGAACACCTGGCTAGCCACCGAAGCGGTCAAATCCAGAAAGCAGCGAAGAACGCTTAAGCAGATGCTCCTGGATCTGAGAGATCTGGGATATGAAGGATCCTATGACCGTGTGGCAGCCTTTGGACGTCAGTGGAAGGTGGGGCAACTTGAGAGGGCAAATCTGCGAGCAAATCAACAGATAGTGCCTCTTCATAAGAGCCCCATCCATTAATGCGTATCTGAAACACTTGGATCCGCTTTACTCCTGAATATTCTGCTAAAGCAGGTTACATAAGTTTTCCTTTCGCACGTATACAGTCCCTGTAAAAGCTCACCCATCGGAGAATATTCTACTTTTGGCCGCGCTGGTTTTAAGGGGGGATTACCGTTGCTACCTTATATCAATAGCCATAAGGTAGCACTCGACTCAGTGCTACCAGTCGTGTAGTCTGAGCAACTCGCCGTAATGGCGACATTCACAATCGGTAACGATTAGTCTCCCAGAATCCGGGGCTTGATTTTCCACGGAGCGATGCTGCCGATCTAAAATTATGCAGAGATTGAAGGAGGAGCGTACGTGACGGTCAAGATCTTTGCTGTAGCTGTAGAAACGTATCAGATCTCAAAGGTCTCAAAGGTTGTGTACGCCGAGAACGACGCAACTATGTTCGTCAAGGCATGGACAGAAATCGCCCCTGCAACTGAGAGCAAGACGCTTCTAAGCGCGAAGGCGACAAAAACAACCATCCTGTCCACATTCAAGAGCTTCCTGGCGAATGTTGAGATAGACGACACGGTGGTCTTCTTCTACGCTGGTCACGGTCACCGCGTCGGCGACACCAACTACATCACTGCACACGACCTCCAGCTGGGAGATATAGTTGCTACCAGTATTGCGCTCGAACAAATTTTGGATATGTTGCGCAATTGCAAAAGTAGGAAGATCCTACTCTTTCTCGACTCTTGCCACAGTGGAATGCCAACCAGCGACGGAATGAGGTCGATTACGTCCGAGTTCACTGCTGAGGAACTCAAAGAATTTTGTAAGGACTCCAAGTTTCACGTCGGCTTTGCCTCGTGCGCAGTCGACGAATACTCCTGGCCAAGCATTGCCTTGCAGCATGGCATATGGACCTATCATGTCATTCAGGCTATTTCTGGCAAAGCGCCGGAGGCACTAGAAAAAGGCCGCTTTGTGACGGGAGCTTCCCTTCGGGACTATCTGGCACTGGAGGTGCCGCGAGAGCTTCGAAGGATCCGCACCGGGAATGAAGTCCAAACACCTTGCGAGTTCGGCAATGCGAGCAAGACCTTCATTATTGCGGACCTCGAGGCCTTACTTACAAAGGCGAGATCTCTCAACCAAGAACTAAGTGCCGGATTCCTGCGCGCATCTTTCCGCGGTATCGCTAGCGGTTCAATCGCTCGATTGAGCGGGTTCAAGAAGCGCAACCACAGGGTCCCGGACCGACACTCTGATGCAGCGGATGGATTCATTCGAAGCATCGGAGAGACTGAAGTGGCGGATCTTGCGAACTCGATTCACGACGAATTGAAGGAGGCGTTCAAGTACAAGAGAAAGGATCTGGTGCTTGACCTTGATGTCGGCTCTGCTGCTATCACCACGCCGCAGTTCAACGTCACAATCGATATCGCACAGGACCCAGACGATCATGGGGACTATGTTCAGACTGTAAGTGTCTCCTCGTTCAGAGATGCAGGAATCGTCTTCGATCAACGATTCCAGAACATCTTCTCGGCACACTGCGACACCCTGCTTGTGGAGTTCGACCGTAAAATCTCTATCGCTGAGCGAATCGACCAGATCGAGGAAGACGAGATGCTTGCCGAGCATCTCTCGTATGACGCTGACCTGAGCTCGCTAACACTCGAACTAACAGACCATCGAATAAGGCTTCGGATGACGGCTTCCGCCGTCGAGGTTACGGTTCCGCGAGCTCACGATATCGGCCTTCTTTTAAACAACTACAAGAAGGCCACCGAAATTCTCACTGATGCAGGCATTCGCTTGCTAAATCAAGGCTAGCATCAAGACTTGGCTCAACTTCATCGTGCGAGCCCTTAGCCATCCCGAAAGCAGACCTTCCTAACGTACACACCTAGCCGAACTCGACCGTTTGGCTCAGCATAGCAGGTTGCCGAAGGGAAAAAACGCGAACGGTCACGACCGCACAGGTGCAAGATCGGCGACATAGCCTGGCAGCACCACTGCCGACATCGCCACCTCAACTTGACTAAGATGCTGCCCACGCTAGGGGCCTACCAAGGAGACCCTGCCGTTAGTAACCCCGGCAGAGCAATCCATAAGATTCAGGGGTAGATGGTGGGGCGCCGCCCGGACATACTGCACTTCCACTCATTTGCTAAGGAGCACACTATGTCTAACAAAGAAAACCTAGGTTCACCCTATGCGTCCGTCTTCACTGCGGGCAATGACCAATACCATGCGGTTGCCTCGATCAACGAATTCGGCCCGATCAAGCATGCGAGTTCCCTGGCGAAAGTTCTAGTCGAGCAAAAAGCGGCCACGGATGAATGGGAAGCGCTGCAAATGGCTCACTGCTCTGTCAAGCAAGCGAAAGCTCTGGCGAACGGCGATCAGTACCACAAGCTGGCGCACGCGCGCCTGCAGAAAGAAGCGAAACAACAACACGAGCAGGCCAGCCCCGCCGTCTTCCCGAACGCACGCTGCGCCTGAGTTACTTGTTGGAACCCACCATGAGAACGCTAAAGACATCGCAACGCGGCCGCGACCCGAAGATTGCTGACGCCATCCTCACGACGGTGGCCGACATGCTGACTCAGCCCGAGCAAGAGGCCCAGGCGCGCATCAGCGCCGCCCCTGTCCGCGAGATTGACGCGTTGCACAAGGCGTTCTCTTCGGACGTGCAGATGAACGGTGTGCACGCACGTAAGTGGCGTGCACACACTTTGTCGCGTTTGCCATTGAGCCAATGGAAAGAAGAAGATGGTTTTTTCTCAGTGCTGCCGTTTGGGGAAACGTCCCTAAAATACCTGAACGCCGTGGACTTGGACGAAAACGACGGGCGCGCCCTAAATCAGCTGGAAAACCGTGAAGTCCTGTGCGACGCACTGAAGAACGTGCTTCCCGCCCAGGTACTGGAACAGTACCTACCTATGCTCGAGTGGATCAAGGTGGATACATACGATAACGCCCATCCCCTGTTAACAGACCTCACATTGTCGCTCGCTACCAACTCCATTGAGTATCTTTTCTATAAGGAATACCGAAAAGTCGAAGCAGAATGGCGGAGCAGGAAAAGTATACCTGAGACCATGGCAACCCCTTTCGACTGGATGTCATGGTTGGGAGAACAGGCGCTCCGCTATTCCAAGGCGCAACTGGTTATATGGGACGTCCTTCCGTCTCCCTTCCTGAGCTCCAATTCCGCCCCAACAAATCAGGAAGAGGCTTTCCAGGGTGGTGGTAACGAGGAGATCCAGCACCGCGGGACCGATGGCCAACTCACCTTGGAATTGTTGTGCAATATCGTAGCTAACCGTGCTCTGCTGGAATCGGCCAAGATTGCCGAGCTCGCATCCCGGGCAGCTGCCGGCGCAGTCAAATTGCTCAGCGTGCTGAACGGGCAAGGCATCGTAGCCGCTCCACAGGTCGAGAACGACGACGACATCCGGGAAATCTTGTCAATGTGGTTCGGCCTTGGCGGCCTGATGAGCGCCGAATCTGGTTTCGGCACGCCGCTGCAGGGTACCGCGATGGAAGTTGTGATACACCAAGCCGGACAAGTGCAGCTCCACTACTTACACACCCGGGCCGGCGGCATTACACGCGTCCATGCCAGTACGCAGCACAAATTCATCTTTGCTTTGGCGCTCGTGGCCTGCATGTACGGCGGCGAAGACGTCATAGTGGACAAGGAGTTCATGGCCGACACGAATCCCACCTATGCGCCGTTTCCATCTCAAAGCAAAGGCTTACAGAAGCGGCTAGCGCCCTTGGGTGCCCATGCGCGAGAAATGATCAAAAGCCTGTATGGCCAAATTTATTTTGCCAACGAAGGGTGGGAAATCCGCGCCGACAAGCTGCAATCGTATATGACAAATATGGCCTTGAAACGCTCATGTGCGCAGGAGTTGGTGTTTGACGTGTTCAAACGTCTGCCGCCATTGAGACTGCTAACCCTCTGGCAAAAGCTTAATGACATGGCCGACCAACAGCAGGCCAAGTTCGACAGGTATCCGCCCGGCATGCCACGGCCAGCCACCCGCCTCGAATACATGTTCGCCGGAATCGATGATCTGATTCGATGACGTGGCAAATGGCGACACGACCGTTGTGTCCCGCCAGCAACTACACTTCGATGCGCGAGATCACGTGAGTCACGTCGGCAGAGGGTACTGGCAGGCTGAAGAAATATCTTTTCCAAATAAAGTATTTTCACAATGCAGTCTCTACAAACCGGGGACGGTCCAGTGGCTTCCGACTTGGCTGCGTTGCTAACAGCGTGATTGTGGCAGCGTGACTATCCGCATTCTTCTTTCCTCTTTTACGGGGTTCGAACCATGCTCCGGTTGCCAAGTCTCCCGCCCCTCAAGCGAGCTCGAGCCCCTCCTTCAGAGACAAACAGTGCGCGAGGTGCAGATCTAGCGCGAGATGCCTTCAGGTCAGTGGTGGGGACTGGTCTGCGCATGCGTCACCAACTGCATACGCGAACTAGCCATATCGAACAGCTGCCAGCATTCATTCAAGATGAAAGAGAAATATTTCGCTCGATCTTTTCGATATCCAGCGTCAGCACGAAGCTGAGCGCTTTGAACAGTCTTTTCGAGAACCAGAATTGCAACGTTAAGACGATCAATCGCGCCGGCAGCCTTAAGTGCAATATGATTTGGAAGCGGAACAAGCCGAGCAAGATCGTCTGCATTCCAAGTCGGAACTTCTTGCAGCTTGGCAAGAATCTCCTCAAAAAGCTGAGGCGCACAGTCAATCTGCGCTGCTATATCAAGTCTCTCTTGAAATGTGCGAACAACGGTGGCGGCAGTACTGAGGTGCAAAGTCATCGCGGCTGCAACTACCGTGGCCGTAGTGCTTGCCTCCTCCCGTCGGTACCGTTCCTGCGTCTTTACAGTCCAAATCACGCCTCCCAACGCGGCAAGCGAACCTATTGCCTGAATCCAAGCTGCATAGTCCTGACTATTCAACGGCGGATGCAGCGCAAAAGCTGCAGCCATTGCTGCGCCAACAAAGGCGCATAGAATTTTCCAGCGAAGTTGCATCATTCCCCCACATTTTTGGAAGGAATCGTAGCATGGCAGTGGCTCTTACCGTTCTCCCCGTGTTCTTCCACCAGGTATATGCGTTTCCATGGTCGCGGTGGGAAAAGAAAGTAGCTGCATTGCGACTGGTAAGGAGAGCGTGTCAATCTTTGGCAGGCGAATGACGGATCGAACTGATAGACGGAACTCACTCCTGAGTGTCTTGCGGCGGCAGCATTGCCAAGCAGCTGTCCCAAAGTATGGTCCCACAGAGCTTGGACGCACCGGCAAAACTGGAAATAGATAAGCGGGGCTGGACTGCTCCACGCTACAACCTCCATGACCGGTCATTTTCAAAGGCAGCATGAAATCAATGGGCTCGGTAAGCCTTTGCCAGATCGTCTCGAATCTGCTGCAGAGCATCCCGACATTTGACGACTGCATCGGCTCGCTTTCGCGCTTTCTTTTCCCTCTCACCGGACGGAGTGTCCCCTGCGCGATTGTGCTGCCGCACGGCCGTAAGAGTGAAGGCAACTTCTCGCTGCAAGGGAATCAATTGCATAAACATGGTCGGAGGGATGCTCTTCTGGGAGACTGTTTCGATCATCTGCAGTAGTGCTTCGACCCGCTCGGCACCTACAACCGTGAAGCCATAGCTCCTGACGTCATCTTGGAATTGATTTGCTATGTGCGTTAGAGATCGAACTGCGTCATTCGCCACGGCGAGGCAAATATCCGCATGCTCCAAAAGCAATTCAGCCCGATCTTTCAGTCTGCTCCTTTCTGCGCTTCGAATTTGATACTGTGTTCCGAGCCAAGCACCTGCAATTGCGGCTATCGCACCAAACGCTTGTGCCCACCCAGAAAGATCGGAACTAGATACAGGAGGATTTTCGACAAGTCCATGCACTACATATCCTATAAGAAAAGCCATAACCGGCGCGACCAGAATCATGGCCAATTGAGACCTCCACTTGCTCATACATCCCCCGAGTTTTCCCGAAACGTAGCACAAGACGGATCTGCTCAAACCTAACTGCAGAAACGCATTGCTGCCCCCTTGCACTCTCCGCTGACTACCTCGTCAGTTTCTCAATCGGGGAAAGAAGCGCGGCACCGAACCTCGAGGCTCCGTCACACACTCGGTCAGCCCTCGCAGCTTTCGTGTCAGAGATCGTTGGGTCGTTTAGCGTATCAAGTGTCGCAGCCACGCAAGATTGCTCGGCCTTCATAGTGAAAAAATGCAAGGAGAGAATAAGCAAAAAGGCAAACAGGATGATTAGACGCCACATGGATATGGACGCTCGTAAAACGGTTTCAAGCAGGTACATCGTGGACTCCAAAAAAGTTGAACTTCAATTTTCAACCATTTTGTTTTGCAAAAAAGGCGTTCAAAACATCGATTTTTGGCGTTTATTCATTTTTCACCACCAGAAAGTGCAAAATGTCTAAACCTAGCTGATACAAACTTCTCGACCTTGGCGTCGTGAAGCGTACTGAACGAGTTCTGCCGACATCAATTCCTCTTTCGACTTGGCCGCGTTGCTAATAGCGTGATTGCGGCAGCGTGGCTACCGTCCCTGTAAAAGCTCACCTTTCAATATTTCACCACGCCCCTAACGCGTCTGTTGCAAAAACATACATGCGACCGGCGCCAACTAACGATTTGCCGAGGGGCAAAGTGTTCCCAGAGCCCCCCACGGTGGAACACAGAGAAGACAGCGTATCTATTTCCAGCTATTCCACAGAGATCAATACCGTGCCGCAACCTGAACTTGGTACCAATTCAACATACAGAGACTTTCGTCCGACGATGACGGCGAGCATTGGCCGCTTATCCCGACGCCGCGCTGACAACTGATTCCATTCTGATCTATCGAGACCAGAAGGATGGGGATAGTCTTCAGGGTGGGTGTGCCATTCGCCAAGATAGCGGACTGTTCCTTGAGTCGCCGTCCATCGCGACAACGCGATCGCTTCGTGACCAAATGGCATCCGCTCGAACAGGTAGCGAAAACGCTTATCCCATTCAGTGGGAACGGTCGCTTGTTCAATGAGTAGATGGGTTCCATGTACAGAACCGAGCAAGAGACCGCCTGCTTCGCTGTCGGTATCACTACCCTGAACATGCTGACTGAATGTCTCCAGCGTGTTTGTCGAAAAATGCAGCAGCCTGCTCTTATCGCTGCTTGCCCAAGAACTCAGGAATGGCATATGGGGCAGTCCCGATCCTGTAAAGGATCGCAATCCGGCGTGGCAAGCTGATGGGTCTGGTCGATCAGCCGGGTCTGCAACGCCGCAGAGTGAACATCGTTGATCCAATCAAGGGCCATCTCGGCACCTAAGCTCGCTGCCTGTACCGAAACTGATGCCGGGAAAGGTACGTATAAGCCCTCACATCCATGACCCGCCAAGATCGCAGGAAGAGGATCTCGAGTCGAGCGAAGTTCGCCTCTACGATGGCGGTGCCATAGACATCGGTAGCACGCTCCGGAGGCGTTCGCTCTCAGGAGTGCACGTACAGCAGTTCCCGGCCCTTCGATCCATACAGAAAGCATGGGCGTGGGGGCCCGATAGCGGCCGCACAGCCAGTGCCCGAGGGATTCTTCACCGGTGGCATCGATGAGTAGATCTAGCTGCCCCAACTGAGCCTGCCTGACATCCACTGGGAGCGCCTGCACCTCGGCGCCTGGTGACAATCGTTTGAGCTCCTTTGCCATGGCCTCGGCCTTGTTCGACAACAAGTCCGGAAATCCGAGGCGATGCCGCCCGATATTCTGCGGAAGGAGACAATCAAAATCCACTAACGTGATCTTCCCGCCGCATGTTCCAGCCCCAGCCTTGACCAACATGTCCGCTAGGTATCCACCAATCGTTCCACAACCTACAAGTGCGATTCTTCTGCCCGCCAGCGTTTTCGATTTGGGGATGTTGCGTTGGGCCAAATATCGATCATCAATCCGGACCATCGAGATGGGCATCACCTTCAGCCCATAGCTCATATCTTTGCGATCATTGACCTTAGTTTTTTGAGCCAAGGCTTGACGGTCAAAGAGAACAACGAAGCCATAGGTCATCAAAGGCGATTCGATGACGATAAGGACGCCATTTGCCTTTTTTCTTTCCCCCTCCTTGATTCGATCGTGAATCTTGCGCCGACATCGAGGGTCAAGGGTACTTTGCCAAGCCAAGATATCCGCCACTGTTTCAGGTGGCCAATGGCTAGTCAGCGGCCGAGGTTGCGCGGTGCTCTTGACCCGGTAAGTCAGCACCGTTTTATTGGTCACCTTGTAGCCGAGCGAATTCAGTTTCTCTTTTGTTCGAACTTCGTTGTCACTGATGAACCAAAGCGAGTTCCCATTGGCTTCCGCAACAAAACAGTTCTGCCGCCCCAAGTCCTCGCCTTGCATGTCCACGAAGCAAAACCAGCCGTCCCAGTAGGCAAAGAATTCTTCCGCGAGATCTTCAATCATCGCGCCACTCAATATCTGACCTAGTACCAAGGCCGCGCGTTGAAGACATGCCAAGGACTGCCCTACAGGGTCGTAGATATCCAGAACGACGGTCGCCTTGGCGAGATAGCAAAGATCACCTTCGGCACCAAGATGAGGAACAGCCTTTGGCAGTTCAGCGGGAATATCAAGCAGTCGAATGCGAGGTAGCTCGAAGAAGGTGGGGTCGAGCTGAACTTCACAAGGACAGCCTTTTTCCGCTCCTGGCGGCGTCAACACTCCCCGCAACTTGAACCAGCCGTTACCCGTCTTGCCGACAAAATCGAAGCCTTTCTGCTTGAAGGCCTCAATCACATCCGCTACTGCGGTAAGGCGACTCATCCTGCCTTCGTTCGTCCGACCAGCTCACTCGGACCTGCCATGGCAGGCGCCGCGGCGATGGTCGCCGCGATGGATACCACCTTGACTCGATCCGGCTCATTCGGAAACCGCGGGCCGAATTCGCCTTGCATCCAGATGCAGGCCTGTGAAGGGCTGCCGGCATCGGTTGCACCACGCAGTGCCTTTTCCAATTCTTCGAACGCTTTCGCTGCTTCTTCAACACCCTCTTTGCCGAGTCGAACCGTGAGTGACTCCGACTCGTCCACGGGGTTGTTAACTCCCGCACGCAGGCGAGCTGGCAATGCCGCAACGACATCCAGCAATGCGAGGTCGTCGCGCCGATCTCGCTTCTCGAACAACGGAGCCGCAGCGGCCATCAAGAGAATGGAAGCGGGGCCACCGCTAGACCACCTCCAGTCGCGGTACGCCTTCAAGTAGCGAACCACGCGGCGGAACTGTTCGCCCTTGGCCTCCACTTCGCCCAAGAACCACTCCTTCACGGGCCTGGGATCGGATGCCATCCAGTTACACTCACGGTGGGCCAAGAGCACTTTATCAGCAGGCAATGCCGTCCAGGCATCCCGCTCTGCCTTATTGACCGCCTCGGTGATAGAGTCATACCCGTAACTCTCCATCGATGCCTTCGTGAGCGTGACAAATTCCGTATCAGGAATGGCGTACAGCGGGATGTCGATGTGAGCAAAGGCAGCAATGACGATCCGGATGCACGTCGGCTTATCAGTGACTAGCGTCCAGCGCTTTTCCTCGACCAACGGCCTCAGAGCTTCTTCTGCCGCCGCAAAGAACACCGTTGTTGCCCTGCTCGGGCGCTTCGTCTGCGAAACAAAACTCAGCGGCAGATAGCAACCATCGTCAACATCCGCCTGTTGGGGGCGTTGTGCCGGAGCGTTCAATGTCTTATAAGCCCAGGAGCCTTGCGTGAAGAAACGCGGCTGCGGCACGTCATCCGTGTACCCGTGCCCGCGTAGCACGCGCGGAATTCCGGTACGCAGACAATTCCTGACATCGTTGCGGGCACCCGCAATCCATGCACGCTGATCAAGTGACAGATCCAGCTCTTCGTGCATACAGGACTCGTTATCAACGGTGGTAAAGAAAAGCGGACTCAGGTTCAGCATGCAGCCTCCGGAACATTCTTGTTGGGGCCGTGATAGAAGATGGGTGCGCCGGCCTGATGCGCTCGAAATGGTTGGAAAAGAGGATCACCCAGCGCGCGCTGCGCTGCATGGTTACCACGATCCTTGAGCGTATTCGTGGCGCCAATGGAAACTCTGTCTAGCGCCTTTACGTCCTTACTTTGATCTGGCGTGGCTTTGTCGTCGATCTGGAAGTAGTTGCTCCCAAGTGACTGGCGCAGCATGTAGTCCACCGATGATTCTTGAGCGGAGATAACTAGGTCGAACAGTCCCCCACGCCACTTGCCGAATCCGCGGTCGAGACTGGCTCCTCCGCGGACGGTTGCACCGATCGTCATTGTGCCGATCGACAGCACACGAACCAGCGCGTTTTGGTTCGGTGCGAGAAACGTATTGACTTCGTGCAACCCGAATAGCCCCGGCGCGTTGCCGACCAGTCCGCCATCGGCGAAGACGCCACGGTCGTTGCGCGCCAGCGGAAAGTAGACGGGTGCAGCGGCGGTAGCCAACGCCACATCGACGATCTTCATGCGGTGATCCATCTCAAAGGACGGATGATGAGGTGTCTTGAAAAACTGACCACGCCCAGTCGAGTAGTTGACGGCCGGAACAAGAACACGATGCTTCAGGCTACCAATCGTGGCATCCTTGAAGCGCTCTTCCAGCACGCCTTGCAACCCCGCGGCATCATGTTTGGCGGTCAACCAGAAACCCAGAAGCCGCCGCGCAAGACTACGGCAACCAAAGATGCGGGAACCCTGCTTTTCGAAGAGGCCCTTGAGTTCAATGGCCGGGATCTCTGCCGCGAGCCCCAAGGCCAGCATTCCGCCCGCGGAAGTGCCGCAGATCAGGTCGAAATGCGAAGCAATAGGACGGCCCATCACGGCTTCAAGCTCGGCAAGAACCGTCGCTGTGTACAGGCCGCGATAGCCGCCCCCAGACAGGGCGAGCACATGGTAGATGGGAACGCCCGTCATGGCACTCAGCCCTTCGGCGGGAAAGGGTCGTGGCCGTGGCTGTCCTTGTCACGGATGCGTCCATCCGGACGGTGAATGACGAGTTCGGATTGCTGGTTGCGTGCGATGTTCCGCCCCGCGTCGATTGCCTGTTGCTGTGTGCCGTGCACGGAGGTTGCCCGCTGATTGCCGGCACCCTTGACAGCCCAACCGTCCTGGTGAGGAACTACATGTTGATTCTTGCCTGCCATGGTGAATCTCCTAAGTTGGACCATCGGAACCCCGGTAGAGGTTGTCTTTGACCGTTCCATGTAGCACAATGTGTTGCTCATACAGACAACGGGAAGGCCAAGCCAAACCAATCGCAAGCAGTTTTAAAATCTGCATCCGTTGTCTGGTTGGACAACAATGTATCAGAGTACGCACGCCGGTGCAACTGGCATGTTGCGAGCAGCCCTGAACATCAATAATGCGGAGTGGCAACAGAGGTTTGTTTGCTTCTCCCACAATGCAAGGATTAGAACGGATGTCACAAACAGGCCTGGGCGTCGCCCTTAAGACGCTACGCGAACGAAGGACTCTTTCGCTGCGCGAAATCGGTCAACTTTCTTCGGTGGATCATGCTTATGTTCACCGCTTAGAATCAGGCGAGAAGACGAATCCGTCGCCGGATTTGATCGAGAAGCTATTGAGGGTTTTGAAGCCAACTGAGAGAGATACCGCACTGGTAATGTGGCTTGTCGACCATGCAGAGGCCGATCTCCACCTTGTCGAATTCGTGCTAAACGATCCCTCCGTCAGCATCGACATCTTTTCCGCCGCAGCGGGGGTGAGGCATCGCGGCAATACCAGGCCCGATCCCGCGACGCTGATTAATCGGATACGGAAGGCGTTCGAGGATGACGACGAGGACGATTGAACATGGATGAAGCAGATGTGAAGCAGAAAGCGCGTGCTTTCGTTGCAAAGGTTGACGTGTCCGGCATCCAAGAAGATCTGAGTCCTTATGTGGCCGCAGCCAATGCCAAGGTCAAGAAAGATGAGCTTGGCGAAGGCGAATCCGGCTATACGATCACCAAACCGAATGGCAAGCATGTCATCACTGTGAATTCGCTGGAAACAGAAGAACGTCAGCGTTTCACCATCTGCCATGAGATCGCACACATCGTCCTAGCGCTGGAGTCGAGCCATGACGAAGTGCCGTCTTGGTCCTATGCGAAGCGGCATCCGAACGAAATCGCCTGCGACACCTTCGCCGCCGAATTACTGATGCCATATCAACAATGGTTGTCGCTTGTACCCAAGGAAGAGCCTTCGTTGGAACTGATTCAACGCATGGCAGACTTGTTCAATACATCGTTCCCCGCAGCAGCGTCGCGATTCGCGTCTCTCAGCGATATCCCGTGCGCCTTCGTTACGATGGAGCGCGGTGCAGTACGCTATGCTGCGCGCTCCACCAGCTTGCGACAGGCTCGGGCTTGGATATCTCCCAGATCTGCCATCCCTGTCGGCTCCGTGGCTCATCGCCTGCGCTCTTCAGGCAACAGTGCCTCGGACACGGATGAAGTCGCACAAGATATCTGGTTCGACAATTGGGAAAAGGGCCTCGACCTCTGGGAGCTCTCTAGGCACTACGCACACACTGACACCACGACCTCGCTGATCTGGTTCGACAGCGAAGATCTACCCGAGGTCGAAGTAAACCGTTTCGGTGCGCGCGTTGAGGACGATGGCGGTTTGGCGGAGCTCACTGGGCAATTACCTTGGCCAGGACGAAGTAAGCGTCGCTAGCAAGACCTTTCGACGGTCCGCTATGTCAACCGATGGCTATAGGAATTCATGTCACCAAACTTGTGGAGTCCCCCCTCGGGCTGAACCAAGATTGATCGAGAAGCTAAGCCGCTAAGCCGCTTGCCGCGCGAGTTATGCTTCGAAATGGTTAGGTGCTTGATTGCCTGTCGTCACTTCATCTCCTACCAGCACCTAAGTTCCAGCGAACTTTTTCTTACCAGTCAACGTTTTCCTACGTGCCGTAAGCTGCAGTTCACTTTGATCGCGATTCACCGTGGGAAGTGGATTGTTCAAGAAGTCCGCAGTCAAGTTTCGTGTCTGTGCGTTGTAGGCCCATCGAGCGAACTGCTCTAACAGGGCGTTGTTTTCGAAAGCAAGCCGCTGGTTCTCAGCCTCTAGCCGTGCGATCCGCTCCAGGGCAATCTGCAACTCCGGCGACGATGCTGTCCTGGGTTGTTCATCTTGTTCCGCCAAAGCCTTCTTTCGCACCGTAAAGGCCAATCGAATCCGCTCGTGACGGTGGAGCGCCTGCCGGGTGTATCGTAAACCCTCGCGCCTCCTGAGCACCTCTATGAGCGCGTCCCAGGTCAACTTATCCTTCCAACCATCGAGTATCTGAACGATAACAGCAACGACTCCATCATCAAGATTGCGTCCTCTCATCCGAGTCATGTTTCTTCCTTAAATGCCGGTGGCATGCTTTCTCCCACGGGTGATATCGACAAAGCACAAGCTTGTTCCGCATGCTCCAATCGTGATGGGATGTCTATAGGCATCAATTGAATGACTGCGCCATCAGGAACCGTAGGATTATCCAGAATCTGGATTAGGCCCGTTATCCGCTCTAGTTGCGTGCGGTGGTGTTTTGCCCACGCGCCGGCACCTAAATCACCATCCCTTTCCGCCTGTTCAGCCATTGCGAGTAGACGCGCTGCTTCGGCATAGGCGTGACGGATACGGTTTTCTTTCTCGCTCTCGCCTTTCACGCAAACCTGTTCTCCGCAATTGAGGCAATCGCGATGCATCTGGCACGGCGACATAACGTAGTCATGAATGCAATATCCAAAGTCCGTCGTATGCGCCGTCGGCACTTTTAATCTCGCGAACTCATCTCTCTTGATGAGAGCCACTTGAGGACCTTTGGCTAGCGGTCCAAACATGCGTGTATCGTCGCCAACTGCAGTTCGGATGCGATCTACGATCGCAGCAGGCGTCTCATGATCATAGTATTTGTTCTGCTTCACATTCTTTCGTCCAGACCATTTGGCTATATCAAGCTGACTTAAACCGCCTGCCTGAGCGAGCGTGTTCAAATAGTGACGGAACTGATGTGTGTGAACTCGGATCGGGCTCCCATCTAATTCATAGAAGCCATGACGGTCGAAGATAGATCGAATACCAGTAGTAGATCGTGCACCAAGCCTGTTATGAATCTGCGGATGCGTCACCGGCTCGATGACACAACTAATACGCGTTTTAGAAGCACTTAACGCATTACGCTGGACTATGAAAAGCGACTCACTGTATTTGAGGCCTGTTTTCTCATTCGCGACAGGAAACCCTCGAGGCAATTGGTTGAGCACAGCGACCTCGACATCAGCAAAGCGGACATAGCCTTGGTTCCCATCCTTATATTTGGGGATTCGATGAGTATCGCACCACACACCTGGAACGCTTTTGTCGACTTTGTTAGCAAAGATGATTTCTCCAACATCTGCCATGCTTAACAACTTCTCTGATCGGAAGTGCTCGAGCTCTTCTGTCAGATAAAGGTGAGTTGGATTTTCCTCATACCAAAGCGCAATCTTTCTCGCTTCATCGGTAAGCCTGCGAATTTTCCTGACGGCTTCTTCGACAACACCGATCATCGATGGAATAATCCACTTCACCATTGGCGCCGCTCCCTTTGCCGGCCACCATCTCAAACCGTAGGCATCTTCTTCCGAACTATCTTTTTTCTGCCTAACCTCGCAATTCACGGGCAGACCCAATACTTCGCTAATACGGTCCGGGGCCGAGCAGAGAATCGCGGTCGTCGCCGAAACGAGAACGTCTGCCGGTTCCGTGGCAAACAGGAACACCTTAGGCAGCGCGTCCAGCGCCGCTTGGCTGGGCATCTTGGCCGCACGACGCTCGTCAGCATCCTTACCAACCCGGATAGCTTCGGCCGGCCGCTTGAGTGGATTGCGCCATTGGGTAGGCACGATGGTCAACCGGTTGTTGTTCAGGAATCGGGCAATAATCTCGAGTTGGCCACCGTTTCTGTAAACGACAGCGGCCGCCCCCTTCTCACCGAGAAGCTGGGCAGCACGGTTCAGGACTTGGCTGTCGATGCGCACGGGATCCGCCGGCCCAGTCTCCAGCAGGGCTACTTCCAGGGCTCTCAGGGCCGCTATTCGCTTACCGACATCGTTACTGCGTTGCATTCCATGCTGGTAACGCATGTAAGACTTCGCGAAGGACTTAAACGGTTCAAGCATCATGACGCGCCCACACGCTCGCTCTCTGCAGGTATCGCGGTTGCTAAATATGATCCGCAGCTTGCTTTTCTTTGCCGTCAGCTTGATGGTGTTGGACACTTCCCATGAATCAGCCTCGAAGTCCAGAGAATCACCGAATATGGTCAACTTCGTCCGGCACAGCTCAATGAACGCCGACATGTTGGCGCGTGCGTCAAGGTCTGCCTGCGGTATAAATGCAACGATGTCCGCTTGCCGCGACGATGTGAGGTGGTTAGCCATGAGCGGCGTTCCTATCAGCACGAGCAGCCTCGCAGAGCTGGATAACCTCCGCGACTGCCAGGATGGATCGGTCGTTGATAGAAGCGACCCGCGAATCGCCAGCCGCCATCAGGCGCTCTCGCTCCGCAATAAGATATTCCAAAATCTGTTCATGCGGACCATCCATCCAGGGCTCAAAGTTGTTGCAGGTATAGCAGGCAACAGGCTTGAGGAATCCGCAGAACCCGTGCTTACCACAACTCGATATCGCCTCGAATTTTCCGGTGATCTCGGGAGCTCGTATGTGGCTCGCGGGATCTACGCGCCGAGAAGCACCAGTTGGCCCATTGATAAGCTTGCCAGAAAATGCCTGGGCAAGCGGAGCCATTTGCATCGCTACCGCGCGATCAATACGTTCAACAATGGCTGGCGTTGAACGCACATACACACCAACGTTTTGCGTATCGGTATGATCAAGGAGCTCAGCAATCACCAGCTCGCCGTGGCCCTCCTCTGCTGCTCGAGTTCCGACTGTCTGGCGAAACCTCTTCGCCCCAATATGAATGTGATCTCCGGTACGCTCCGAAATGACCTTAAGCCGTCTGAGTACAGCATTGACCACATTCCCAAGCTGATGCGACGTCTGGTGATATTCGTATCCGGCAATTGCTCCGTTTGCAGAGCCACCCGGAAACAGCGGGGCATCCATTGGGTCAAAAAGCTGGCCCGTGAACTGAATCTGAACGTTTCGGGCGTATTCGTTTACCAGCTTTCCGATTTCGGGAGTCAGCACCCGATCCTTGAACTCACCACGCGCATTACTGTCACGCTGCTTCGCCCTCGGCATACGCAACGAATAAGTGACTGCGCCATCCTTTTCATGAACGACGGCGACATCGCGAACCTTCAACGCCGCATATTGGGTTGGCCGCTGTCCCAACATCATCAACAGCCAACAGAGCACGTACTCCGCCATGCTCACCTCATGTTGTGCATAGGCAGCGTTAAGCGCTTTTTGCAATGCCTCAAGTTCCACTGTGGTCAGTGGCCCTTTCAAAGGGTCCATCGTAGCAACACTCACCCCCTTCGGATTACCTTTGAGTTTCAGGTGCGACAATAGCGCTTCGGCATCCCTCGTGATGCCGAGATATCCGAGTGATCTCCAACGCATCAAAAAGCCGGATACGCTACCCAGACACCATTCATTGTCAGCTCCCAGATGGGACTTGTAGCTCAGAAGGTGTACGCTAGAAATATCAGCCAGCGGGGAATTCGTAGTTTTGGCGATAAAATCAAACAAATGGCCGGCCCGATAAAACATGTTTCTCAAATGAGGCAACGACTGGTTTTGGGCATACCAAATGAGCGTCCAACGGAATGCCAAGTCAAATTGCCCCCCGCGCTCTGGTAGCGATGCAAATCGGAGCTTTGCTTCGAAAGTGGCCTCACGCAGCTCCCATACATCCTCGCGAGGGTCAAACATCGCTCCTCCACGGGTCCGGACATTGCTTGGAAGAGCGCCGGCAGACCGCGCATTGATCTGTGAATCCGAGGCGTTAATCGCCGCCATTTTTTGGTTTCACCATGTTGTTTTGTAGCTGAAGCGAGGCCTCTCGTGCCTTCCGCTCGATTTCCCGCCGTGTATAGCTTGCGGCGGTATTCGATGTCTCCGACCAACCCATTACCTGAGACCGGATCTTCTTTTCCATTTCTTGGTCGAGGCCCTGTTCATCGGCAATACTAGAGAAGTTGTAGTTGTACGTATGGCGGAACAAGTGGGGGTAGACGTCGGGAAACTCAGGGTGCCGCCTGCACAGCACATCAAATATCTTGTTCAACCCACGAAGCGAGAGGGGAGCCCCGCCATTTGCGACGAAGAGGAAGCCGTGCTTCCGCGCCTTGGGGAACCGGTGCCGCGCCTCAAGGATGTACTGCCGTGTGAGCCGCGCCAGGTCATCGCTTATCGCAAGAAGGCGGGCGGCCGTCTTGGCATTGGGCTGTTGGACACGCGGATCGCTCGGGTCATCCGCGCGGCGAGCGATGAATGCCTCGTTCGCCCTAAAATCCACGTCGGTGATCCGTACGCCGAGAAGCTCACCACGACGGATGCCGAGCCCCATAAACCAGCGGACGATGAGTTCGTTGCGAATTCTAGCGTGCTGCCCTTCCCACGGATTCTCCGCTGAACGAGGGTCAACAATTTCCCAGAGACGCGCTTGCGCCGCCTCTCCGATCGCCCGGCGGCCGCGGGCGCTATTGCGGCTTTTGCCGGCAGGTATCCGAGCTGCCAGGCCGGATACCGTCGTCTCACAGGCATTAAAGAGCGTCTCTCTCGATGGATGGTATGCACTCAGACCTAGCAGACGCCTATCCGCCAGCCAGCGTATGAACTGCCGGATATATCTTAGGCGCACGGCAGCAGAATCGCCTGCGACCTCCTGGAAACTTTTCTTTGCCTTGACGCGGAAGCTTTCGAGGGAAGTAACTGCGCGCTTCGACACGGTCGCTGCCGCTTCGACCTGAGTCTCAATGTCCGACATGGGAAAGCGACAGAACTGCGCCAGAGCATCGAGCTCCCCTAATTCGAGCAATCGCCCTTCCAGCATGCGCTTATCGAGGTCAATTCCATGTCTATCACAAAACAGTAGAAACACCTTCACGGCACGTAGCACCTGCTCGATGGTGGCGCTCGCCCGGTTGCGGGCACGATACTCAGTTAGCGTAAAGACTGTCGGATCGAACAATGGCATGCCAGTACCGACCTCGACCAGTATAGGAAAGCGCTCACCCGACTCAAAAACAGAAGTTCTGACAGTGTAGCGCTCGACCATTTATTTACACCTCAAAAAGTGCCGAATTCATAGCACCATACTCCTAAGTGTAAAAAATGCAAATAAGAAAAAAGCCCGTAACCACAAGGGTTACGGGCCACTAATTACATTTCTTTAAAAGTGCTCGTCAGAACGGAATATCGTCGTCCTCGAAATTGGAGGCCGGGCGCTGGGCCGGCTGCTGGCGCGGAGCACCGCCGCCGCCACCGCCCATGCCGCCACCACCACCGCCGCCGGCATTCTGGCGCGGCGCGCCGCCGTAACCACCGCCGCCGCCACCGCCGTAGCTGCCTTCGTCCATCGAGCCGCCGCCACCGCCGCCCTGACGGCTGCCCAGCATCTGCATGGTGTCGGCGATGATTTCGGTGGTGTAGCGCTCGACGCCTTCCTTGTCTTGCCACTTGCGGGTCTGCAGGCGGCCTTCGACGTAGATCTGCGAGCCCTTCTTCAGGTACTGGCCGGCGATTTCAGCCAGCTTGCGGTAGAAGGTGATGCGGTGCCACTCGGTGAGCTCTTTCTTCTCGCCGCTGTTCTTGTCCTTCCAGCTTTCGGTCGTGGCGACGGCGATGTTGGTGACGGCTTCGCCGTTCGGCATGTAGCGCGTTTCCGGATCGCGTCCGAGGTTGCCGACGATGATGACTTTGTTGACCGATGCCATTGTTTCTCCTGAAATACGTTAGGCAGTTGCACTTGCCGCGTGCGCGCCGCGCCGGGGCAGGTTTTTCATGTTAGCCGCGATTATAAGCCAGGACAGGCTGGCCACAGCACTCAAGGCGAAGACCGCGGACACACTTACATTTTGTTTGAGCCAGCCGCCCAGGGCGCCGCCGCAGAACAGGCCCAGCGCCTGCATCGTGTTGTAGACGCCCAGCGCCGAGCCCTTGGCCGCCGGCGGCGCAATGCGCGACACCAGCGACGGCTGCGACGCCTCCAGGATATTGAAGGCGACAAAGAACAGGAACAGCAGCGCCACCAGCACCCACCAGTGGGCCGACGGCTGCATGAGCGACTGGCTCAGGACGGCCCAGAAACCCAGCTGCACCAGCAGCAGCAAGGCGATGGAGGCGACGAACACCTGCTTCATCCGGCCGTGCTTCTCGGCCACGAACACCGGCGGCAGCATCAGCACGAAGGACGCCAGCACCACCGGCAGGTAGATCTTCCAGTGCTCGTCCACGGCGATGCCGGAGTACTGCACCAGCGCGCCCGGCAGCACCACGAACATGGCCAGCTGCGTCATGTGCAGCGTGAAGACGCCGAAGTTCAGGCGCATCAGCTCGGGATGGCGCAACACCTCCCCCAGCGGCACGCGGCGCGCCTTGACCATCGGCGCGTCCGGCACCACCCACAGCACCACGGCGATGGCGAGCACCGACAGCACGCCGGTCAACCCGAAGATGCCGCCCATGCCGACCAGCCGGTACAGCACCGGCGACGCCACCAGCGAAATCGCAAAGGTCAGGCCGATGGAGGCGCCGACCATGGCCATGGCCTTGGTGCGGTGCTCTTCGCGGGTGGAGTCGGCGATGAAGGCGGTGATGGCCGCCGAGATCGCGCCGGCGCCCTGGATGGCGCGCCCGGCAATCACCCAGGCCACGCTGTCGGCCGCCGCGGCGATGAAGGAGCCCAGGGCGAACAGCACCAGGCCGATCACGATGATGCGCTTGCGGCCGTACTTGTCGGAAGCCATGCCGAACGGGATCTGGCCGAACGACTGCGCCAGGCCGTAGATGCCCATCGCCAGGCCGACCAGCGCGGCATTGTCGCCGCCGGGCAGGCCCTTGGCATAGACCGCGAACACCGGCAGGATCAGGAACAGGCCCAGCATGCGCAAGGCGAAGATGGACGCCAGCGACGCCGAGGCGCGCACTTCGGCGCGCGACATGCCGGCTTTTTCGGGCTGTGCGGATGAGCTGAGGGACTGGGTCATGACAAACGTGGCGGCCGCGCAATCTGGGTGCGCGCTGGCTGTGGGACAAAAACGCTATGGTAACAGCATCGGCCGCCGCTCCGGAGGGCGGCAGGCGATAGACCTTATGCAGGCGAAGTACTTCCATGTGCGGCATCAATCCAACACTTCATTTCCCCTTCAGGAAAAATTCAGTGGCGACAGAGCAAACTGTCATTTGTTTGTAAGAATTTATGCAAAAATGCCTGGTTGCTCATTTTTCTTCACTATCCATAAAAGCCGCCGGTACGCGACGTTCGCTCGCGTTTCCAAAAAGCAATAATCACCGCCAGGGGAAAGAAGCAACCGCTCGGTATTGAGGGGGAAGCCTGGGTCGTTTCGCGGCGATGTTGCCATTTCTGCGTATTCCCATGCTTTGAGTTTTGTTTTTCTTGTCGGCATCGGCCGGCTGGCGCGCGTACATCAATGTTTTTCTTCATTTCCGCTCCTGAAACCAAGCAGGGGCAAACGATTTCTGCAACCTCATCGGCCAGGTACGGCCGCAGCGATGCGCCCACGCGCGCCGCCTTGCTGCTGCTGGCCTTCATCGCCTGTGCCTGGCTGCTGCCCGGCATCTTCGACCACGGTCCGTGGAAGCAGGACGAAACCTATACCTTCGGCATCATCCATCACATGCTGGTCTCGGGCGACTACCTGGTGCCCACCAACGCCGGCCAGCCGTTCATGGAAAAGCCGCCGCTGTACTACTGGACGGCGGTCCTGTTCGCCAAGGCCTTCCATCCGCTGCTGGGCTACCACGACGGCGCCCGGCTGGCCAGCGTGTTCTACAACCTCATCACGCTGTTCTTCGTGGCGCGGATCGCGCAAATGATCTGGAACGAACGCAGCATCCTGAGCGTGCCGGTGCTGGGCACGCTGGCGCTGTTCGCCGGCTCGCCGGGCATGATCAAGCACGCCCACGACATGTTCACCGACGTCGCGCTGGTCTGCGGCGGCGCCATGGCCACCTACGGCCTGCTGGCCATCGCCCGGAACGAGAAGCGCGGCACTCCCGCCCTGGCGGCCGCGCTCTGGTTCGGCCTGGGGGTGGGCATCACCGAGATGACCAAGGGCCTGTTCGTGCCGCTGACCTTCGCCGCCACCGCGATGTGCGTCGGCGCGCTGGTGCGCGAGTGCCGCACCTGGTCCTACTGGAAGATGGTGGGTATCGCGGTGCTGGTGTCGCTGCCCTTCTTCGTGGTGTGGCCGGCGCTGCTGGCGCAGCACTCGGTGCCGCTGTTCATGGAATGGTTCTGGGACAACAACGTCGGCCGCTTCTTCGGTTTCTCGGTCGCCAAGCTCGGCTCGGACAACGACCAGGCCGTCATCCTGCGCGCGCTGAGCGGGTTCGCCCTGCCGGGCTCGGTGCTGGCGCTGCTGGCGCTGGCCACCGGCGACTGGCGCCGCATCGGACAGCCGCACATCGCGCTGCCGCTGGCCTTCGCCGCCATCAGCCTGGCCGTGCTGCAGAGTTCGGCCACCGCCCGCCAGCTCTACCTGCTGCCGATCCTGCTGCCGCTGATCATGGTCGGCGCCCATGCGGTGCCGCGCCTGCCGGACTGGCTGCACATCGTCTGGGACTGGTTCGCGCGCATCGGCTTCGGCCTGATCTCGGCGGTGATCTGGGCAACCTATGTGGTGTCGACCATGTCGCCGCAGTACCACCACTGGATCGCCTACTTCGGCAAATGGCTGCCGCTGGGCTTCGTCACGCCGTTCCAGCCGCTGGCCGTGGCCGGGGCCGCCGCCATGACGGCCTGCTGGCTGTGGGCGCTGAACAAGTTCAAGCTCGGCGGCAAGTGGCGCGGCGCCTTCAGCTGGTTCGCCGGCATCACCCTGATGTGGGGCCTGGCCTATACCCTGCTGCTGCCCTGGGGCGACTTCGGCAAGAGCTACGAATACGTGTACGGCCGCCTCGACGACAAGATCTCCCACGCCTGGAAGGCCGGCGACTGCATGGCCAGCGAAAACCTGGGCGAGTCCGAGGCGCCCATGCTGTATTACTACACCGGCATCCTGCACCAGCCCATCGACGGCATCAACCAGACCGCCTGCAACTGGGTGATCCTGCAGACGCCCGGCCTGGCGCCGTTGCCCGAAGGCGACTGGACGCCGTTCTGGGAAGGCAGCCGCGACGGCGACGACGCGCAGGTGCTGAAGGTCTACCGCCGCAGCGAACCGGCGCCCAAATCCTGACCCTGTTGCCATCATCGCAACGCAAAAAGCCGGCCTCCCGCCGGCTTTTTTTCTTGCGCCGCTTTCATTTCGGCGCGGCGTTCCCATATGGGTTCCCTGCCGCGCCGGCGCACCCTGCCGGCTGTTTGCAGTCCTGTTATAGTTACATGTTGTCCCACCGTTCCCCCGCATACGTCCACGCGCTTTGCGGCGGCAGGAAAACCTAGCTGAAGGCATCCATGGAAGAAATTCGCATTCGCGGCGCGCGCACGCATAACCTGAAGAATATCAACCTAGACCTCCCCCGCAACAAGCTGATCGTGATTACCGGCCTGTCCGGCTCGGGCAAGTCTTCGCTGGCGTTCGATACCTTGTACGCCGAAGGCCAGCGCCGCTACGTCGAATCGCTGTCGGCCTACGCGCGCCAGTTCCTGCAGCTGATGGAAAAGCCCGACGTCGACATGATCGAAGGCCTGTCGCCGGCGATCTCGATCGAGCAGAAGGCGACCTCGCACAATCCGCGCTCCACCGTCGGCACCGTCACCGAAATCCACGATTACCTGCGCCTGCTGTACGCCCGCGTGGGCACGCCCTATTGCCCCGACCATCCGGAACATCCGCTGGAGGCGCAATCGGTGTCGCAGATGGTGGATGCCGTGCTGGCGCTGCCCGAAGACACCAAGCTGATGATCATGGCGCCGGTGGTGGCCAACCGCAAGGGCGAGCATGCCGACCTGTTCGAAGAGATGCAGGCGCAGGGCTTCATCCGCTTCCGCATCCAGAGCGGCACCGGCGCGGCCAAGGTGTATGAGGTCGACGAACTGCCCAAGCTGAAGAAGACCGAAAAGCACACCATCGACGTCGTGATCGATCGGGTGAAAGTCAAAGCCGACATCAAGCAGCGCCTGGCCGAGAGCTTCGAGACCGCGCTGCGCCTGGCCGAAGGCCGCGCCATCGCGCTCGAGATGGACGGCGGCCGCGAGCACCTCTACTCCAACAAGTTCGCCTGCCCGATCTGCGGCTACTCGCTGCAGGAGCTGGAACCGCGCCTGTTCTCGTTCAACAACCCGATGGGCGCCTGTCCCGAATGCGACGGCCTGGGCCATATCGAGTTCTTCGACCCCAAGCGCATCGTCGCCTTCCCCAACCTGTCGCTGGCCTCCGGCGCGATCAAGGGCTGGGACCGCCGCAACCAGTTCTATTTCCAGATGCTCACCAGCATCGCCGCCTACTACGGCTTCGACCTCGACGTGCCCTTCGAGCAGCTCGACGACAAGGCCCAGCAGGCCGTGCTGTTCGGCTCCGGGCGCCAGACGATCCCGTTCGCCTATGTGAACGAGCGCGGCCGCACCGTGGTCAAGGAGCACACCTTCGAAGGCGTGGTCAACAACCTGCAGCGCCGCTACCGCGAGACCGATTCGATGGCGGTCAAGGAAGAGCTGGCCAAGTTCATCAATGAAAAGCAGTGCCCGTCCTGCCACGGCGCCCGCCTGCGGGTGGAAGCGCGCTACGTGAAGGTCGGCGCCGGCCGCCAGCAGCGCGCCATCTATGAGGTGGCCGCCACGCCGCTGCGCGAGACCCTGCACTTTTTCGAGACCCTGAAGCTGACCGGCGCCAAGAAAGAGATCGCCGACCGCATCATCAAGGAAATCGTCTCGCGCCTGAAATTCCTCAACAACGTCGGCCTCGATTACCTGTCGCTGGAACGCAGCGCCGATACGCTCTCCGGCGGCGAGGCCCAGCGCATCCGCCTGGCTTCGCAGATCGGCTCCGGCCTGACCGGCGTGATGTACGTGCTCGATGAGCCGTCCATCGGCCTGCACCAGCGCGACAACGATCGCCTCATCGATACCCTGAAGCACCTGCGCGACATCGGCAACACGGTGCTGGTGGTGGAGCACGACGAGGACGCCATCCGCACCGCCGACTTCGTGGTCGACATGGGCATCGGCGCCGGCGCACACGGCGGCGACGTAATCGCCCAGGGCACGCTGCCCGACATCCTGAAGAACAAGAAGTCGCTGACCGCCAAGTACCTCAACGGCACGCTGGAAATCGCCGTGCCCAAGAAGCGCACGCCCTGCGACGAAGAGCGCATGCTGACCATCACCGGCGCCACCGGCAACAACCTGAAGAACGTCGACCTGGAACTGCCGGTGGGCCTGTTGACCTGCGTGACCGGCGTGTCCGGCTCGGGCAAGTCGACGCTGGTCAACGACACGCTGTACCTGTCGGCCGCGCGCCACCTGTACGGCTCGCAGACCGAACCGGCGGCGCACGAGGCGATCGGCGGCCTGGAGCATTTCGACAAGGTGATCGCGGTCGACCAGGCGCCCATCGGCCGTACCCCGCGCTCCAACCCGGCCACCTACACCGGCCTGTTCACGCCGATCCGCGACCTGTTCGCCACGGTGCCGATGGCCAAGGAGCGCGGCTACAGCGCCGGACGCTTCTCGTTCAACGTCAAGGGCGGCCGCTGCGAAGCCTGCCAGGGCGACGGCGTGATCAAGGTCGAGATGCACTTCCTGCCGGACGTGTACGTGCCCTGCGACGTCTGCCACGGCAAGCGCTACAACCGCGAAACGCTGGAAGTGCAGTACAAGGGCAAGAACATCACCGAGATCCTCGACATGACGGTGGAGGACGCCCACGAGTTCTTCAAACCGGTGCCGCTGATCGCGCGCAAGCTGCAGACGCTCTTGGACGTCGGCCTGGGCTACATCAAGCTGGGCCAGAGCGCGACCACCCTCTCGGGCGGCGAGGCGCAGCGCGTGAAGCTGTCTCTGGAACTGTCCAAGCGCGACACCGGCCGCACGCTCTACATCCTGGACGAGCCGACCACCGGCCTGCACTTCCATGACATCGACCTGCTGCTGAAGGTGATCCATCGCCTGCGCGACCAGGGCAACACGGTGACCATCATCGAGCACAACCTGGACGTCATCAAGACCGCCGACTGGATCATCGACCTCGGTCCCGAAGGCGGCGCGGGCGGCGGCAAGATCGTCGCGGCCGGCACGCCCGAGGATGTGGCCAAGAACCCGGCCAGCGTCACCGGCAAGTACCTGGGACCGTTGCTGAAGAAGAAAAAGTAGGAAATAGTCAGGCCGGCTTGAGCGCGCGCAAACGATACAGATAAATCCGCCATCTGTATCTTGCGCGCCGGCGGCAAGGGCATACAGTCATGCGTTTCGGTCTGTGTGCTGCTCTGTGGCCGCCTGGCGCACAATAGGCACACGATAAGCACGAGATAGGCGGGCCGCGCAAGCGCTCCGCCGTGCAACCCAGGAAGTCCATCATGTCGAACCCGTTGTCCCCGTCCCAGGTCGAGACCTTCAAGAAGGAAGGCTATCTCTTGCTCAAAGGCATGGTCGCGCCCGCGCAGCGCGAACGCCTGATGGCCGTCACCCAGGATCACCTGCGCCGCGCCGTCGAACCGCTGGAATACGAAGCCGAGGTCGGCTACGAGGGCGCCCCTGCTTCGCTGGAAGCCGAAGGCGGCCGCACCGCCCGGCGCCTGCGCGCAGCCTGGCAGCGCCACGAAGCCTACCGCGAATGGGCCGCCGATCCGCGCCTGGTGGCGATGCTGCACCAGCTGTTCGGCGAACCGGCCTGCATCACGCTGTCGCACCACAACTGCGTGATGACCAAGCACCCCACCTTCGGCACCGCCACCGGCTGGCACCGCGACATCCGCTACTGGTCGTTTCCCCGCAACGAGCTGATCTCGGTGTGGCTGGCGCTGGGCACCGAAACCCCGGAAAACGGCGCGCTCAAGTTCATCCCCGGCTCGCACCTGCTGCAGCTGCAGCCCGAGCAGATGGACGAACTCGATTTCCTGCGCCCCGAAGTGCCGGCCAACCAGCCGCTGTTCGCCCAGGGCGTGTCGCCTTCGCTGGAGCCGGGCGACGTGGTGCTGTTCCACAGCGGGCTGTTCCATGCGGCCGGACGCAACGACAGCGACCAGGTCAAGTGCTCGGCGGTGTTCGCCTATCACGGCAAGAGCAATGCGCCGGTGCCCGGCACGCGCTCGGCGGCGTCGGAAGATATCCAGCTGGATGCCTGATCCCGGTGCCAGCAAGCGTCGGCAACGTCAGAAACAAAAAAGCGCAGCCGAGGCTGCGCTTTTTCATTGACGCCGGCGGCGTCAGAACTGCTCCCAATCCTCATCCGACCCGGCAGCCAGCTTGGGCGAGGCCGAAGCCGGCGCCGCCAGTTTGGGGGATGCGCTCCTGGCCGCAGCGGCGGCCCTGGGTGCGCTTGCCTTGGGCGCTGCGACCGGTTTGGCCGCCGGCGCGGCGGATACCGGGGACGCCACCGACGCCGCGGCCGCGGCGTGCATGCCGTGCAGGCGGAACACGCTGACCGCCGTGGACAGGCGCGAGGCCTGCTCCTGCAGCGACTGCGCGGCGGCGGCGGCCTCTTCGACCAGTGCGGCGTTCTGCTGCGTGGTCTCGTCCATCTGCGTGACGGCGCGGTTGATCTCTTCGATGCCCGAGCTCTGCTCCTGGCTGGCCGCGGTGATCTCGCCCATCACGTCGGTCACGCGCCGCACGCTGGCCACCACTTCATCCATGGTTTCGCCGGCCTGCGCCACCAGCGTGCTGCCGTTGCCGACCTTGCTGACCGAATCGTCGATCAGGGCCTTGATCTCCTTGGCCGCCGACGCCGAGCGCTGGGCCAGCGAACGCACTTCGGAAGCCACCACCGCGAAGCCGCGGCCCTGCTCGCCGGCGCGGGCGGCTTCAACCGCTGCATTCAATGCGAGGATGTTGGTCTGGAAGGCAATGCCGTCGATCACGCTGATGATGTCGACGATCTTGCGCGAGGAGTCGTTGATCGAGCTCATGGTGTCGACCACCTGGCGCACCACGTCGCCGCCGCGCGAGGCCACGTCCGAGGCCGAGGCGGCCAGCTGGTTGGCCTGGCGCGCGTTGTCGGCGTTCTGCTTGACGGTGGAGGTCAGCTCCTCCATGGCCGAGGCGGTTTCTTCCAGCGAACCGGCCTGCTGCTCGGTGCGCGAGGACAGGTCGAGGTTGCCGGTAGCGATCTCGGCGGCGGCCGTGTTGATGGTGTCGGTGCTGGTGCGCACTTCGCCGACGATGCGCAGCAGATTGCCGTTCATCTCCTTGAGCGCCTGCATCAGCTGGCCGGTCTCGTCGCGGCTGCGCACTTCGATGTCTTGCGTCAGGTCGCCGGCGGCCACGCCCTGCGCCACCTTGACGGCCTGTTCCAGCGGACGCGAGATGGCGCGCACCAGGATGAAGCCCATGAATATTGCCACCGCCAGGCCGATCGCGATGGCGGCGATCATCACGCCGACCAGGGTCTGGTAGCGGCGTTGCGCGTCTTCGTACAGTTCACGGCCGACGCGGCGCTGCAGGTCCATCAGCTGGGTCATGGTGGCGTGCGCCTGGTTGAAGAGCTGCAGCATGGCGCCGTTGTACAGGTCGCTGGCGCCCTGGAAGTCGCGGTTGCGCAAGGCCTCGGCGGCCGGCTTGACGCCTTCGGCGATGAACTTCTGGCGCTGCGGGACGAACTTGTCGACCAGCGTCTTTTCTTCGGGGGTGAGGTAGGTGTCGAGGTATTCCTTGAGCACCTTGTCGCTGTCCTTGACGGTCTTTTCCAGCTTGTCCATGCCCTTGTCGATTTCGCCGGAGTCGCCGACGATGGCGGTGGAAATACCGTAACGCCCGGTGTCCAGGCCTGCCGCGACCTCTTCCAGTTGCGACAGCGCGACCAACCGGTCTTCATAGAGGGAGCGCATCTGCGCATTGGTCGAGTTGAGGCTGACCAGCCCGAGCACGCCCGAGGCGACCAGCAGGACTGCGAGAAAACCGATTACGAAGATCAGGCGCGCCTTGATCGTCAATTTGCTGAACATATGCATCCCCTTGCATCATAGCTATAGGCGCCGCAGCAACACGATGTCGCTGCAGCCGCTCCCCAATTTATACTCCGGCGCCCAGCCGGCGATATCGGGGAATACCGTAGCTAAGGCCAAGCATTTCCCGTACCAGGCGTTGCCCGGCGGCAGCTTCTGTTTCCGGTGGGGAATTCAGTGCTCGGGCAAACCCAGCCACAGCCCGAAGGGAACGAAGACGATCGCGGCCAGATTGCCCATGAGCACGATGGCGGCGACCTTGTCAGGCTCCTGCCGGTACTGCTCGGCCACCATGAAGCACAGCACCGCCGGCGGCAGCGCCGCGAACAGGTACATCTCGCCGCGTTGCACGGCGGTCAGGGGCAGCAGCTGGTCCAGCAGCAGCGCGCAGAGCAGCCCGGCAAGCGGGCATACCGCCGCGCCGACCAGGCCGATGTGCCAGCTCCTGAAGCTGATGTCCATCATGCGCACGCCCAGCGAAAACAGCATGATGGGAATGCTGGCCTCGCCCAGCAGCTTCATGGCCGAGAACAGCGGCCCCGGCACGCTGATGCGAAACACCGCGAACAGCACGCCCAGGATCATCGCCAGCATGATGGGGCTCGACAGCAGGCGCAGCAGGGAGCCGGGGCGCTGCTCGCGGCCCGACTGGATCATCTTCACGCACAGCGAAAAGTAGACGAAGGTGGACGCCGTGAACAAGGCCACCGCCGCCGGCAGCGCATCCTGCCCGAAGGCCAGCAGCAGCAGCGGCAGGCCCATGTTGCCGCCGTTGTTGTACATCATCGGCGGCAGGAAGGTGCGGCGGTCGTAGCCCAGCGCCCGCGCCACCGGCCAGGCCAGCAGGCCCGAGCCCAGCGAGATCAGCACGCTGGCCAGGATCAGCCAGGCGTTGTGGTACAGGTCGAAGGACTTGGACGAGAGCGCGCTGAAAATCATCAGCGGCGCCAGGGCTTCCATCGACACGCGGTTGACCGACGCCATGTCCATGCGCACCACCTCCCCGCGCCAGCGGGCATAGCCGTAACCCATGCCGATGATGGCGAAGACCGGCAGGATGATGGAGGCGATGCGCTGGATGAGTTCCATGGGGACGGCAGGCGCAAGAAGCGCCGGTTATTTGCTGAGCAGGCGCTTTTCCGCCCGCAGGATGTTTTCGGAAGTGCCGCGCAGCACGACGATGTCGCCGCCCATCAGGATGGTGTCTTCGGCGGCCTCGACGCGCTGCTTGCCGCGCCTGAGCATGGTGACCTCGGCGCCGCATTGCTGCGCCAGGTCGAGCTCGGCCAGGGTCCGGCCGATGGCGCTGGCGCCGTCGATCAGGGTCACCGACTGCAGGCGCACGTTCATGCCGTCGCTGTCGTCGTCGACGTCCGAGGCGCCATGGAAATAGCCGCGCAGGGAGGCATAGCGCTCGTCGCGCGCGTCCTGCACGCGGTGCACCACGCGCCGCAGCGGCACGCCCAGCATCACCAGCGCGTGCGAGGCCAGCATCAGGCTGCCTTCCAGCGCTTCCGGCACGACCTCGGTGGCGCCGGCGGCGAGCAGCGTTTCCAGATCGGCGTCGTCATAGCTGCGCACGATCACGGGCAGCTCGGGCTCGAGCTCGGCGGCGTGGTGCAGCACCTTCAACGCCGACGGCGTGCTGGCATAGGTCACCACCAGGGCCGCGGCGCGGTGGATGCCGGCCGCCACCAGGCTCTCGCGGCGCGCGGCGTCGCCGTAGGACACGTTGGCGCCGCCGCTGCGCGCGTCCTGCACCAGCTCGGGATCCATTTCCAGCGCATGGTAGGCGATGCCCTCCTCTTCCAGCAGGCGCGCCAGGCTTTGCCCGCTGCGGCCGAAGCCGGCGATGATCACGTGCTTCTGCGCGTTCATGGTGCGGGTGGCCAGTTGGGTCAGCGCCAGCGACTGCAGCATCCATTCATTGGCCGACAGCTTCATGACGATGGCGTCCGACCTGGCGAGGATGAAAGGCGTGGCCAGCATGGACAGCACCATCGCCGCCAGGATCGCCTGGATCAGCAGCGGGTCGATCAGCTTCAGGGCGCCGGCCTGGTTCAGCAGCACGAAACCGAATTCGCCGGCCTGCGCCAGCGCCAGGCCGGTACGCAGCGCCACGCCGGTGGAAGAACCGAACAGGCGCGACAGCGCGGCGATCAGGCCGAACTTGAGCAGCACCGGTCCGCTCAGCAGCAACAGCACCATGAACCAGTGCTCGATCAGCATACGCACATCGAGCAGCATGCCGATGGTGATGAAGAACAGCCCCAGCAGCACGTCGCGGAAGGACTTGATGTCTTCCTCCACCTGGTGCTTGAACTCGGTCTCGGAGATCAGCATGCCGGCGATGAACGCGCCCAGCGCCAGCGACAGGCCCGCCTTCTCGGTGATCCAGGCCGCGCCCAGCGTAATCAGCAGCAGGTTCAGCATGAACAGCTCCTGCGAGCGGCGCTTGACCACGATCTTGAACCAGCCGCGCATGAGCTTGTGGCCGAAGAACAGCAGCAGCGCCAGCACGATCATGGCCTTGGACACCGCCCAGCCCAGCGTCACCAGCAGGTTGCCGGAGTTGTTGGCCAGCGCCGGGACGACGATCAACAGCGGCACCAGCGCCAGATCCTGGAACAGCAGTACGCCCAGGATGCGGCGGCCGTGCTCGGTCTCGAGCTCCAGCCTTTCGGTGAGCAGCTTGGAGACGATCGCGGTGGAAGACATGGTGAGCGCGCCGCCCAGCGCGAAGGCAGCCTGCCAGCTGATGGCCGCGACCTGGGGCAGGAAGTAGGCCACCAGCCAGCCGAACACCATGGTCACGGCGATGGTCGCTACCACCTGCGCCACGCCCAGGCCGAAGACGATGTGGCGCATGGCCGACAGCTTGTTGAGCGAGAACTCCAGCCCGATCGAGAACATCAGGAACACCACGCCGAACTCGGCCAGCGCATGCGTGGTTTCGTTGTCTTCGGCAAAACCCAGGCCGTGCGGCCCGATCACGATGCCGACCACCAGGTAGCCCAGCATGGGCGGCAGGTGCATCATGCGGAAGGCGACCACGCCCAGCACCGCCGCGGCCAGCAGGAATAAGGTCAGTTCCAGTCCAGAAAACATGTGTGGATGATTCGCTTGTTATTTATATGGGCTGAACTATGCGAACCAGCCTAGCGAGAAACGTGCCCGCAGTGCCCCGGTTTGCGCCGCGGATGCAGCCCGCACCGCAGTGGCGGCACCGTGCGCGCATGCCATGTTGGTGCAGGCGGGCCGGCGTGGGGAAGGCCGGTTTCATGTGATAATGACAAGCCGTTAGCGCACGCGCTGTTTGCAGCGCAACCACCGGCCCGTCTCCGCCCTGCCGCAAAGGCTGTTGCAAGCATGCTGCATCGCAACCGTCGCATGCACGCCCTCGCCGTCAATCAGGCACTCCCTTACATCTGGCAAGTTTTTTGCTTTGCTAATTCGTTTATACTTCGGTTATGAGTGTAACCGATGACCAAACCACGCCCGCATCTTTTTCGGCCGGGGATGCCCGCCGCGCGCTTGAACTGGCGCGCCAGACCCTGCAGATCGAAGCCGATGCCATCCTGGCGCTGAAGAACCGCCTGTCCGACGACAGCGCCGAACCGCTTGCCCAAGCCGTGCGCATCTTGCTGGAATGCAAGGGCCGCGCCGTCGTCTCGGGCATCGGCAAATCCGGCCATATCGGCCGCAAGATCGCGGCCACCCTGGCCTCGACCGGCACCCCATCACTGTTCATGCACCCGGCCGAAGCCGCCCACGGCGACCTCGGCATGGTCACGCCGAAAGACGTCTTCATCGCCATCTCCAACTCCGGCGAGACCGCCGAGCTGCTGGCCATCGTCCCCATCGTCAAGCGCATGGGCGCGGTGATCATCGGCATGACCGGCAACGACGACTCCAGCCTGGCCAAAATGTCCGCCGTCCACCTGAACGTGGGCGTGGACAAGGAAGCCTGTACCCTGAACCTGGCGCCGACGGCCAGCACCACGGCCACGCTGGCCATGGGCGACGCCCTGGCGGTATCGCTGCTGGACGCGCGCGGCTTCATGGAAGAGGATTTCGCACGCTCCCACCCGGGCGGCGCGCTGGGCCGCCGCCTGCTGACCCATGTGCGCGACGTCATGCGCAGCGGCGAGGCGATCCCGGCGGTGCGCCCGGATGTCTCGCTGTCGCAGGCGCTGATGGAAATCACCCGCAAGGGCATGGCCATGACGGCGGTGGTGGACGACCAATTCCGCCCGGTCGGCGTGTTCACCGACGGCGACCTGCGCCGCCTGCTGGAGCGCGGCCACGATTTCACCAAGTCGTCGATCGCCGAAGTGATGCATGCCGGCCCGCGTACCGTGAACCAGGACCAGCTGGCGGTGGACGCCGTGCAGCTGATGGAAGAATTCCGCATCAACCAGTTGCTGGTGACCGATGCGCAGGGCGTGCTGGTGGGCGCGCTGCACATCCACGACCTGACCCGCGCCAAGGTGATCTGATGACGTCCGCGCCCGCCAGTTCTTTTGCCAGCACCTTCGATCCGGCCGTCCTGGCAAAGGCCGCGGCGACGCGGCTGATGATCTTCGACGTCGACGGCGTGCTGACCGACGGCGGGCTGTTCTACGGCGAAGACGGCGAATCGGTGAAACGCTTCAACGCGCTGGACGGCCACGGCATCAAGATGATGCAGCAGTTCGGCACGGCCGCGGCCATCGTCACCGCGCGCCAGTCCCCCTTCGTCCTGCGCCGCGCCAAGGACCTGGGCATCGCCCATGTGTTCCAGGGCGTGCATGACAAGCGCCAGGCCTTCGAACAGCTGCTGCAGCAGACCGGCCTGCAGGCCGGCAGCTGCGGCTACCTGGGCGACGATGTCATCGACCTGCCGGTGCTCACGCGCGTGGGCTTCAAGGCCTGCGTGGCCAACGGGCACCGCGAAGTCAAATCGCGCTGCGACTACGTGACCACCGCCACCGGCGGCAACGGCGCGGTGCGCGAAGTCTGCGACCTGCTGCTGGCCGCGCAGGGCAACTACGAGGCGGCGCTGGCGCCGTACCTGGCATGAGCAATCGCAGCGGCGAACGCGCGGCCGACCGCATCCGCCTGGGCGTGATCCTGGTGGTGCTGATCGCGCTCTCCCTGGGAACGTTCTGGGTGCTGCAAAGCATCCGCAACAGCGGCGACCAGAAGCTGGCCGATCGCCCGCGCACCAAGCCCGATTACTACCTCGAGAACTTCAGCTACGTGAAGCTGGGCCCGACCGGCCTGCCGCGCTATGACGTCTCGGGCGTGAAGATGGTCCACTTTCCGGCCGACGATTCCTTCGAGATCACCAAGCCGGTGGTGCACAGCCTGGACAAGGCCAAGCCGCCGATGGAGCTGTATTCGAACACGGCCCGCGTCACCGACGACCAGACGCAGATCCACATGTACGGCAACGCCAACGCCATCCGCGGCGCGGCCGACGGCCGCGATCCCATGCACCTGGTATCGGAATACCTGCTGCTGCTGCCGGACGATGAAATCGTGAAGACCGACAAGCCGGTTGCCATGACGATGGGCACCACCAGATTGAACGGAGTGGGCATGCTCGCCAACAACGCCACGCAGGTCGTGCAGCTGTTCGGCAACGTGCGCGGACACTACGAACCGACAACGAAGAAACGCTGAACCATTACAACAAGATCGCCAAGAACCGACCAGACAGGGATATATGAAACGCTCATTCTTACTGCCGTTGCTGCTGCTGGCTGCCGTGTGCGGCGTGGCCCGCGCCGAAAAGGCCGATTCCACCAAGCCGACCAACATCGAAGCCGACCAGATGGTCTATGACGATGTGCGCCAGGTGAAGACCTTCACCGGCAATGTGGTGCTCACCCGCGGCACGCTGCTGATCAAGGCCGGCCGCGTGGTGCTGACCACCGACCAGTACGGTTATGAGTACGCCGTGCTGTACGCCGCGCAAGGCTCGCTGGCGAGCTTCCGCCAGAAGCGCGACGGCGGCCCTGACCTGTGGATCGAAGGCCAGGCCGAACGCATCGAGTATTCCGAGCAGACCGAGATTTCCAAGCTGTTCCAGCGCGCCCACATCCAGCGCATGGACGGCAAGCGCGTGACCGATGAAGTCAACGGCGAGTTCATCTCGTACGACAGCCGCGCCGAGTTCTATTCGGTCAACAACACCTCCAGCGGCGAAAGCAAGCCGGGCGCCGGCCGCATCACCGCGGTGATCCAGCCCAAGACCCCGCCGGCGCAACCGCCGCAGCAAGCTGCTCCGGCCCAGCCCGGGAAGGGTCAGTAAGATGGCGAGCTCGCTGGTAGTCCGCGGACTGAAGAAAAGCTATGGCGCGCGCCAGGTGGTGCGCGATGTCTCGATGGAAGTCCAGAGCGGTGAAGTGGTGGGCCTGCTGGGTCCCAACGGCGCCGGCAAGACGACCTCGTTCTACATGATCGTGGGCCTGGTGCCGTCCGACGGCGGCGAGATTGACCTCGACGGCGCCGCCATCTCGAGCATGCCCATCCACAAGCGCGCCACGCTGGGCTTGTCCTACCTGCCGCAGGAAGCGTCGGTGTTTCGCAAGCTGTCGGTGGAAGACAATATCCGCGCCGTGCTCGAACTGCGCCGCGAAAACGGCAAGCCGCTCTCGCGCGACGAAATCGAAGGCCGCCTGAACAACCTGCTGCACGAACTGCAGATCGAGAAGCTGCGCGACAGCCAGGCGCTCTCGCTGTCGGGCGGCGAGCGCCGCCGCGTCGAGATCGCGCGGGCGCTGGCCACCGATCCGCGCTTCGTGCTGCTGGACGAACCGTTCGCCGGCATCGACCCGATCGCGGTGATCGAGATCCAGCGCATCGTGCGCTTCCTGAAAGAGCGCGGCATCGGCGTGCTGATCACCGACCACAACGTGCGCGAGACGCTGGGCATCTGCGACCGCGCCTACATCATCAACCAGGGCACGGTGCTGGCCAGCGGCAGCCCGGACGACATCATCGCCAATGAATCCGTGCGACGCGTCTACCTGGGCGAACACTTCCGCATGTGAACAGTAGCGGCAGAGCGCGACACTGCAGCAATCGAGACAAACAAAGGCATTTACCGGCCGACCACGCGGCGTCCTGAATACAGATGAAACAGTCGCTCCAGTTACGTACCTCGCAGCACCTCGCATTGACGCCGCAATTGCAGCAGTCGATCAGGCTGCTGCAATTGTCGACCCTGGAGCTGCATCAGGAGCTGGAGCAGATCCTGTCGGACAATCCCTTGCTCGAACGCCTGGACGACGCGCTGGACAATTCCGTGCGCCTGCTGGCCGACGGCGCGGTATCCTCCTCGCCCTCCAGCGGCGTGGCCGAAACCGGCGGCGACGGCAACGCCGATGCCGCGGCTCCCGCTGCCAGCGGCGACGGCGAATCCAGTTTCGAATACCAGGACAACGCCCCCGAGAACGCCGTCAGCGGCGAAGCGGAATGGAGCTTCGACGACGTCGCCCGCAGCGGCAAATCGTCGGACGACGAAGACGCGCGCCCGCAGCTGGAAGCGCACGAAATCACGCTGCGCGAACACCTGCTGGAGCAGATCCGCGTGACCGCGCGCACCCACCGCGACCGCGCGCTGCTGGAACTGCTCACCGACGCGCTGGACGACAGCGGCTATCTTGAAGAGCCGCTGGAAGACATCCTCGCGCGCCTGCCCGAAGAGCTGGGCATCGATCTCGAAGAACTGGCGATATCGCTCAAGCTGCTGCAGAGCCTGGACCCGGCCGGCGTCGGCGCGCGCAGCCCCAGCGAATGCCTGGCGCTGCAGATCCGCCGCCTGCCCAAGGTGCCGTTCGTGACACGCAAGCTGGCGCTGAAGATCGTGGAAGACTACCTGCCGCTGTTCGCGCAGCGCGACTTCAACAAGATCAAGAAGGCGCTCGACTGCGACGACGAGGACCTGCGCGAGGCGCAGGCGGTGATCCGCCAGTGCCGTCCGCACCCCGGTGCGGAATTCGCGCGCGACGCGTCCGACTATGTGGTGCCGGACGTGATTGTCAAACAGACAAAGAGCGGCTGGCAGGTCCTGCTCAACCATGACGTGATGCCCAAGCTGCGCGTGAACGCCATGTATGCGAGCGCGCTGAAGCAGTCCAAAGGCGAAGTTTCCCTCACGTCACAGCTGCAGGAAGCGAAGTGGCTGATCAAGAATATGCGGCAACGTTTCGATACAATTTTGCGCGTCGCCCAGGCTATTGTCGAACGTCAAAGAAATTTCTTTTCGCACGGCGCCGTCGCCATGCGCCCCCTTGTGCTGCGTGAAATTGCTGATACACTGGGTCTACACGAGAGCACAATCTCTCGCGTGACGACTCAGAAATACATGCTTACGCCGCACGGCATGTTTGAGTTGAAATACTTCTTCGGCAGCCACGTCGCAACGGAAACCGGAGGTGAAGCTTCCTCCACCGCGATCCGGGCGCTGATCAAACAGTTGATAGGAGCTGAAAACCCGCAGACCCCATTATCCGATAGCAAGATTGCGGATATGCTGGCAGAACAAGGCATGGTGGTCGCGCGACGCACAGTCGCTAAATACCGCGAAGTGCTGAAGATTCCACCAGTCAATCTCCGCAAATCCCTCTGAGTTTTTCCTCAGTTTTTCTGTAGTACTGACAGCCGTCGCTGTGTTCAGGCAAGCATCCATGCCCTCTGACACGAACGCTGTGCTCTCCAGGTGTATTGGATGAGATGCACGAACCTCCAGTGACTTCACGATAGGAGTGTTGTATGAATCTGACCATTAGTGGACACCACCTCGAACTGACCCCCGCCATCCGGGAATACGTGCAAAGCAAGCTGGCACGGATCAAGCGCCATTTCGACAACGTGATCGACGTCAGCGTCATCCTGAGCGTAGACAAACTGACAGAAAAAGAAAAACGGCAAAAGGCCGAAATCAACGTCCACATCAAAGGGAAGGATTTACATGCGGAAAGCATCGCCCACGATCTCTACGCGGCGATCGACACGCTGATCGACAAGCTGGACCGCCAGGTCATCAAGCACAAGGATCGGCTGCAGGAACATCATTCCACTGCCAAGCGCCTGCCGGACGGCACGCCTGAAGCAGCAAGCGCCTGAGCGGCGCAACACCACGGCGGATCGCTGATCCGCCATCATGAGGAAGGGGCGCGCAAGCGCCCTTTTTCATTCCCGCGGCCATACGGCGGCACCCGGCGGCGGGCACGGCATGTCACCCTGGAAACATTTCAAAGAATATAAAGAATTTAGAGCGAATCGAGCGCAATATGTCCTGCCGCCGCGCGCACCGCGACGCCGGCGGCAGCTCTTGAAGCCTCGCAGATCCGCCCCATTTAAGCGGCGCGGAACAGGCCTGGCATCCGATAGACGATGTCCGCAGGGCAAGCATTTTCAGCCATTCCGGCAGCCCGCCCGGGCGCTCTGTTTCAAACGCAAATGCCGGCTTTTCCCTATAATGTCGGCAATCACCCATTTTTTAAGGCATAGCCATGAGCGACGTCCAATCCTGGATCAAAGAAACCGTCACCCAAAACCCCGTCGTGCTGTTCATGAAGGGCACCGCGCAGTTCCCGCAATGCGGCTTCTCCGGCAAGGCGATCCAGCTGCTCAAGGCCAGCGGCGCCGAGAACATCGTGACGGTCAACGTGCTGGAAAGCCCGGACGTGCGCCAGGGCATCAAGGAATACTCGAACTGGCCGACCATTCCCCAGCTGTACGTGAAGGGCGAATTCATCGGCGGCTCGGACATCATGAACGAGATGTACTCCTCCGGCGAACTGCAAACCCTGATCAAGGGCTGATCGCCGCTTGCCTGCGCCCCTCCTCTTCGCTTCGCGCATCGCATGTCCCGCCAGCGCCTGATCATCGCCATCACCGGCGCGACGGGCGCGGTCTACGGCGTGCGCCTGCTTGAACACCTGCGCGGCCATGCCCAGGTCGAGACGCACCTGCTGATCTCCGACGCGGGCGTGCTCAACCTCCACCAGGAACTCGACCTGAACCGCAAGGAAGTGGAAGCGCTGGCCGGCGTGGTCCACAACGTGCGCGATGTCGGCGCATCGATTGCCAGCGGCTCCTTCGCCTCAGCCGGCATGATCGTCGCGCCCTGCTCGATGAAGACGCTGGCCTCGGTGGCGCATGGTCTCTCGGACAACCTCATCACGCGCGCGGCCGACGTGGTGCTCAAGGAGCGCCGCCGGCTGGTGCTGATGGTGCGCGAGACGCCGTTCAACCTGGCTCACCTGCGCAACATGACGGCCGTCACCGAAATGGGCGGCGTGATCTTTCCACCGTTGCCGGGCTTCTATCACCGGCCGGCGTCGATGGAGCAGATGGTGGACCAGACGCTGGGCCGCGTGCTCGACCTGTTCGGCATCGCGCATCAGTTGACGCCGGAGTGGCAGGGAATGAAAGCCGGATCGAACTGAAACTGAGCCAGCCATCCCGCCAGTACAAAAAAACGCGCCGCAGGACATCCTGCGGCGCGTTTTGTTTTGCTGCGGATGAGACCCGGCTCAGCCGCGGCCGATGAACGGCATCTTGGTCGCCATCACGGTCATGAACTGCACGTTGGCGTCCAGCGGCAGGCTATCCATGTAGAGGATGGCCTTGGCCACGTGCTCGGCGTCCATGGTCGGCTCGACCTTGGTCGACATGTCGGCCTGCAGCGTGCCCTTCTTCATCAGCGTGGTCATGTCGGTGGCGGCGTTGCCGATGTCGATCTGGCCGCAGGCGATGTCGTAGGCGCGACCGTCCAGCGAGGTAGCCTTGGTCAGGCCGGTGATGGCGTGCTTGGTGGCGGTATAGGACGCCGAATACGGACGCGGCGCATGCGCCGAGATCGAACCGTTGTTGATGATGCGGCCGCCGCGCGGGGTCTGTTCCTTCATGATGCGGAACGCCTCCTGGGTGCACAGGAAGACGCCGGTCAGGTTGATGTCCACCGCCGACTTCCACTGCTCCACGCTCAGCTCTTCCAGCGACACCGGCGGCGCGAAGATGCCGGCGTTGTTGAACACCATGTCCAGGCGGCCGAAACGCTCCTTGGTCTTGCCGAAGAGGTTCTTCACCGAGGCCGGGTCGGTGACGTCGGTCGCCACCACCAGCGCATTGGCGCCGTGTTCGCCGGCCAGCTTCACGGTCTCTTCCAGCGCGTCCTGGCGGCGCCCGGCCAGGGCCACGCCGTAACCGTCGCGCAGCAGCGCCAGGGTGATCTGCCGGCCGATGCCGGAGCCTGCGCCGGTCACCAGCGCGATTCTTTTCGGTGCTGCCATGTTTGTCTGCTCCTGTCTGATCTTGTCGGGGGAATGTGTGTGCATAAAAGAAAAGCCGCCTGCTGCACACAGACGGCTTTCACTATAGCAAACGCGCCAGGGCGCTTCGATGAGAGATTTTCAATCCGCGCGCCGCCATTCATGCATGGCGGCGCGCACAAGGATCACACGGTCGACGACAAGGGCTTGCCGGTATCGATGCCCAGTGTCTTGGCCGCAGCCTCCAGCCTGGCGCGATCGCCGGCGAAGATCTCGGTCAACGCGGTATAGGCGATCCAGCGCGCGTCGATCTCGAAGAAGTCGCGCAGGTTCACCCGCGTGTCGCTGCGGCCGAAGCCGTCGGTGCCCAGCGTGACGTAAGTCGCCGGCACGAAGGCGCGGATGCTTTCCGGCAGCGTGCGGATGTAGTCGCTCACCGCAATGACCGGCGTATCGCCGCCCTGCAGTTGCTGCGTCACATACGGCTGCGCATCGCCGCCGGACAAACGGCGCTCGCGCTGCGCCGCCACGCCGTCGCGCGCCAGCTCGGTGAAGCTGGTCACGCTCCAGACCTCGGCATCGATCTGCCAATGCTGCTGCAGCAGATGCGCCGCCGCCACGGCCTCCTTCAGGATCGGGCCGGAGGCCAGCAGGCGCGCCTGCGCCTTGTCTTTCCTGCCGAGGCAATACATGCCGCGCAGGATGCCTTCTTCGACACCGGCCGGCATGCTCGGCTGCGCCTCGTTCTCGTTGGTGACGGTGACGTAGTAGAAGACATCGTCGCCGCGCTCCATCATGCGGCGCATGCCGTCGTCGACGATCACCGCCAGCTCGTAGGCATAGGCCGGGTCGTACGACACGCAGTTCGGGATCGAGGCCGCCGTGACATGGCTGTTGCCGTCCTGGTGCTGCAACCCCTCGCCGCCCAGCGTGGTGCGCCCGGATGTCGCGCCGATCAGGAAGCCGCGCGCGCGCTGGTCGGCGGCGGCCCAGATCAGGTCGCCGATGCGCTGGAAGCCGAACATCGAGTAGTAGATGTAGAACGGCAGCATCGGCGTGCCGTGCACCGAGTAAGCGGTGGCGGCTGCGGTCCAAGAAGAAATTGCACCGGCTTCGGTGATGCCCTCTTCCAGGATCTGGCCGTCCTTGGCCTCGCGGTAGTAGAGGATGGAGCCGATGTCTTCCGGCTCGTAGAGCTGGCCTTGCGAGGAATAGATGCCCACCTGGCGGAACAGGTTGGCCATGCCGAACGTGCGCGCCTCGTCGGCCACGATGGGCACGACGTACTGGCCGAAGTCCTTGTCCTTCAACAGGTTGCCGAGCTGGCGCACCAGCGCCATGGTCGACGACATTTCCTTGCCGTCGGCCTCCAGCGCGAACTTGCTGTGCGACTCCATCGGCGGTAGCGCGCGCGTCGCGTCGCCGGCCTGGCGGCGCGGCATGTAGCCGCCCAGCGCGGCGCGGCGTGCGTGCAGGTGCTTCATCTCGGCGCTGTCGCCGGCCGGCTTGTAGAAGGCCAGCGAGCGGCATTGCTCATCGGTCAGCGGCAGCTTGAAGCGGTCGCGGAATTGCAGCAGGCTTTCCTCGTCCAGCTTCTTCTGCTGGTGGGTGGTCATCTTGCCCTCGCCCGCCGCGCCCATGCCGTAGCCCTTCTTGGTCTGCGCCAGGATCACGGTGGGCTGGCCCTTGTGATTGGCGGCGGCCTGGTAGGCCGAGAAGATCTTCTTCATGTCGTGGCCGCCGCGGCGCAGGCGATTGATCTCCTCATCGGTCAGCGTGGCGCCGATGGCGCGCGTGCCCGGCGTCTGGCCGAAGAAGTGCTCGCGGTTGAAGGCGCCGTCGTTGGCTGCGAAGGTCTGCAGCTGGCCGTCCACGGTGCGGTTCAGGGCATCGGTGAGCTCGCCGTCCTTGTCGCGCGCGAACAGCGCGTCCCAGTCCGAGCCCCACAGCAGCTTGACGACATTCCAGCCGGCGCCGGCGAACAGGGTTTCAAGCTCGTCGACGATGTGGCCGTTGCCGCGCACCGGGCCATCCAGGCGCTGCAGGTTGCAGTTGACCACGAAGATCAGGTTGTCGAGCTTCTCGCGCGAGGCCAGCGAGAGCGCGGCCAGCGACTCCGGCTCGTCCATCTCGCCGTCGCCGAACACGCCCCACACCTTGCGTCCCTGGTCCTGCAGCAGGCCGCGGTGTTCCATGTAGCGCAGGAAGCGCGCCTGGTAGATGGCGTTGATCGGGCCGATGCCCATGGAACCGGTCGGGAACTGCCAGAAGTTCGGCATCAGCCAGGGGTGTGGATAAGATGACAGGCCCTGCTGGCCGGCGCGCTTGGCTTCGATCTCGCGGCGGTAGTAGCCGAGGTCCTCCTCGCTCAGGGCGCCTTCGAGGAAAGCGCGGGCGTAGATGCCGGGCGCCGAGTGCGGCTGGAAGTAGACGATGTCGCCGGCGAACTTGTCGTCGCGCGCGCGGAAGAAATGATTGAAGCCGACCTCGAACAGATCCGCCGCCGAGGCGAAGCTGGCGATGTGCCCGCCCAGCTCGCCATAGGCGCGGTTGGCGCGCACCACCATGGCCAGCGCGTTCCAGCGCATGATGCTGGCGATGCGCTCCTCGATGGCCTGGGCGTCGGAGCCGCCGGGAAACGGCGGTTCCTGTTCGGGACGGATGGTGTTGACGTAAGGCGTGTTGCGCGCGTCGCGCCAGTTGATGCCCCACTGCTGGGCCGCGGCCGACAGGCGCGACAGCAGGAAACGGGTACGCTCGGGGCCGGCTTCGGCCAGTACGCTTTGCAGCGCTTCCAGCCACTCCTGGGTTTCCTGGGCGTCGATATCGATATCGCGGGCAATACCATTGGCTGACGACATATCCACTTCCTGATCTCCTGTTGTTGCAACGAGGCGAAGGGCCGTGACCGCGGCGGTGGCGGCACGATAAAAAGATGCCGCCGCACGCAACTGGTTCTATGCAAGGAGACAAAAAGCCGGTAAAACACAGGCCGCGCCCCATCTCTCCTCGCGCCGGACGCCTTTGCGGTCGTTCTTATTGGTAATCAGTCTACGATACGCCTGAAGACCCGGCATGAGTCACTTAAAATGGGAAGTTGCTTTACAATATTCAGCATCAGATGCTGAAAAATTGAAACTTACAGAATTAAATTTCAATAATGGAACTAGATACCACCGATTTGCGGATCCTGAACATCCTCCAGGAGAACAGCTCGATCAGCAATCTGGAACTCGCCAGCCGCATCAATCTTTCGCCGTCGCCGACGCTGGCGCGCGTGAAGCGGCTGGAATCGGAAGGCATCATTTCGCGCTATGTGGCGCTGGCCGATCCGCACCTGCTGGGGCTGAAGGTCAACGTCTTCGTCAAGGTGATCCTGGAGCGCCAGGGCGCCGAGGCGCTGGCCCAGTTCGAGACGGCGGTGAGCGCCTTCGATGAGGTGATGGAAGTGTACCTGATGACCGGCGACGAGGATTACCTGCTGCGCATCGTGGTGCCCGACCTGCTGACGCTGGAGCACTTCATCGTCGACCACCTGACCAAGATTCCCGGCATCAAGAACATCCGCTCCAGCTTCGCGCTCAAGCAGATCAAGTACAAGACCGCATTGCCCACGCCCAAGATCAAGACGCGGCGCTGAGCTGACGGATCATCCGTGCGGCAATGAAAAAGGGCCCCGCGGGCCCTTTTTTCCGTTCCGGCGGCGCCGTTTCAGCAGAAGGCGGCCGGCCCCATCCATTGCGTCACGGGACGCACCCAGTCGCTGCGGCGGCGCGCCTGGCGCATGCCGGAAGGCTGCTGGCCGCCATTGCCGCCACCGCCGCCCGAACCGGTCGGCGCGCAGCACCAGCGGCGGTAGAACTCGGCGATGCAGTGGGTGAAGAGTTCGGCATCCACCGGCTTGGGCATGTATTCGTTGGCGCCTGCCTCCAGGGCCTCGACCTCGCCTTCCATGTCATAGGAAGGAAACACCACCACCGGCACATCGGCCATGCGGGAATCGGCGCGCAGCTCGCGCAGCACATCCAGGCCGTCGGTGTAGTCCAGGTCGGACTCCAGCAGGATCAGCGCCGGCGCCGGACCGTCGCTGCTGCGGCGGCGTTGCTGCAGCAGGCAGCGGCGGGCGCTGGCGGCGTCCGGGTAGACGTTGAAGGTGCAGCGCAAGTTGCTCCGCCACAGCGCGAAACGCACCATCTCGGTGGCCTCGGGGCTGGAATCGATCATCACTATGGTGGGGAGATTCATCTGCTGCGCTTCCTGTCTGACATTTCAAGAATCGCCGGCACTATCAAGCCGACAGTGACGTTTTACAGGACTCCCGCGGGCCGCAACATCAGAGTTTTCCTTAACGACGGGAAAGGGAGAAGCGCCTGACGCAACGTCAGGAATTCCCCGATCGGCAAGCGCGTTCGGCGCGCGTAGACTTCGCTGCATGAGTTGTTGAAGCAGCAATCACCCGACAGAGGAACACAAAATGATGCCCTTTACCAAAGTTCGAGTTCCGGTTCCCAGCGCCGCCTGCGGCATGGTCGAGCTGTACGTCAACAAAGGCAGCGCCAAGTTCTCCCGCCGCGACGGCGCCGGCAGCGACTGGGCCACGCTGCGCGCCTCGCCGCACAAGGTGCTGGAGTGGTTCGCCACCGCCAGCTTCGCACCGTCGGGCCAGCGCGAGGCCATCGGCCAGTTCGAGCCCTGCGCGCGTCGCCTGGCCGGCCTGGACCAGCTGAAAAACGAAGTGCGCCCGCCCATCGCCGTGCCCCGCTTCTGGCAGCTGGAAGGCTCGGACTACGGCTTCGATGCCGGTCCGCACCTGCCCTACTGGCTAGCCAAGAACGATGCCTCCTTCGTGCCGCTGCTGGTGCCGGCGAACCAGATGGCGCATTTCTCGCGCCTGATCGCATGAAAGCCTGACCGTACAATTCCGCGCCAAGCGGGCCCGTCTTCGGACGGGCTTTTTTTATGCCCGGGCCCGGGGCTTTTGCAGTAAGCCAAAAAGCGCGTTACCCTCTTAACATTGTTTGCCTTTTTGTATCGGGTCCCGGTTCCGTACCCGCATGCCGAAGGCGGACAACTCAGGAAAAAATAGCATTACGGCAAGATTCGCAGCTAGACAAATGGCACCCGTCAGAGGAAAAAATGTCCATTCCCTATCCTGTTGAAGAAAAGAAACGCCTGGCCTTCCTGCACTCCCTGGGCCTGCTCGACACCGCGCCAGATCCGGCGTTCGACCGCGTCACGCGCCTGGCCAGCAAGCTGCTCGACGTGCCGATCTCGCTGGTCTCGCTGGTGGATGAAAACCGCCAGTGGTTCAAGTCCAAGGTCGGGCTCGAAGCGGGCCAGACGCCGCGTGAAGACGCCTTCTGCGCCTACACCATCATGGAAGACGACAGCCTGGTGGTGCCGGACGCCACCAATGACGCGCGCTTCAGCCGCAATCCGCTGGTGCTGTCGGACCCCAACATCCGCTTCTACGCCGGCGTGCCCATCCGCGGCACCCAGGGGCTGGCCATCGGCACGCTCTGCGTGATCGACTCCAAACCCAAGACGCTCAAGCCTGAAGAGCTGGACGTGCTGCACGATCTGGCCTCCATCGTCACCAAGGAAATCCAGCTGCTCGAGGGCCTGCTCGACACCCACGACAAGCTGGCGCGCACCGGCGCCAAGCTGGAAGACAACGAGCAGCGCTTTCGCTCGGTCTTCGAACTGGCCAAGGTGGGCATCGCGCTGGTCAATCCGGAGGGCCGCTGGCTGCGCGTGAACGAATCGCTGTGCCAGATCGTGGGCTACAGCGAACAGGAACTGCTGGCGCTGTCCTTCCAGGACATCACCCATCCGAACGACCTCAACAGCGACCTCGCGCTGCTGCGGCAGCTGATCGACGGCGAGCTCACGCAGTACCAGCTGGACAAGCGCTACATCCGCAAGGGCGGGCAAGAAGTCTGGATCAACCTCTCGGTGAGCAAGAAGGTCGACCATGAAGACCGGCTCGAGTACTTCATCTCGGTGGTCAAGGACATCCATGCCGAGAAGAAAGCCCAGCTTGAACTGGAGGCGCTGCACCAGCAGCTCGAACACAAGGTGGTCGAACGCACCAACGAACTGCGCAAGCGCGAAAGCGAACTGAGCGCGGTGCTGGAAAACGCCAGCGACGCCTACGTCAGCCTGGACGGCTCAGGCTGCGTGACGGCATGGAACCGCGAATCGGAAGTGGTGTTCGGCTGGCTGGCCACCGAGGCGCTGGGCAAACCGCTGGACCAGTTGCTGATGCCGTCCGGCGACAGCCCGCATGCGCGGCAGTGGATAACTTATCTGGCCGACGGCATGAGGTCGGTGGTGGTGCGCCGCTCCGACCTGGTGGCGCGGCGCAAGGACTGCAGCGAGCTGGCCGTGGAAGTGCGCATGCGCTCCCTGCTGGTGAACGACCAGCGCATCTCCATCATGTTCCTGCACGACATCTCCGAGCGCAAACACAACGAAGCCCGGCGCGATTACGAAATCCAGCACGACCTCCTGACCGGCCTGCTCAACCGCCGGGCGCTCGCCGACATGCTGCCGCTGGCGCAGGAACGCGCCCGCCGCAACGGCAATCCGCTCTCGGTACTCTTCATCGATCTCGACGGCTTCAAGAAGGTCAACGACGTGTACGGCCACGAAGCCGGCGACCTGCTGCTGCAAACGGTGGCCGAGCGCATCCGCGACAGCATCCGCCAGACCGACAGCGCCTTCCGCCTGGCCGGCGACGAGTTCGTGGTGATCCTGGAAGGCCCCAACGGCACGCTGGAAAACGCCAGGGCGCGCGGCGAAAAGCTGATCGCCGCCATCTCCGCCCCGGTACCGCTGCCGTCCTCTGTCGACGCAACCGTGGGCGCAAGCATCGGCATCGCCTTCCAGGACGTCGGCGTCAACAAGCCTCCCGCCGAGATACTCAAGGAAGCCGACGCCCAGATGTATCGCGCCAAGAGCCTGGGCAAGGGCACCATCTGTTATTGACGGCCCGGCGCGACGCCTGGCCGCAGCGCAGTCGAAAAAAATGGCCCACATCACTGTGGGCCATTTTTTTGATACTTGGTGCTGGCTGCAGGACTTGAACCCGCCACCCCCTGATTACAAGTCAGGTGCTCTACCAGATGAGCTAAGCCAGCAAAACTTAAGCCGGCGATTATAGCCTACTTGATACGGGTCAGTACAGGCCGTCCGCCTTTTTTCGGCGGTTCCGGATCGTCGTTGCCGTCGGCGTCGCTGGCGGCGCTTTTCTTTTCAGGCTCCGAGACCGGCACCGACGACAGCACGGGGGCGCTTTCTTCCCGTTCTTCCTGTTGCTCGGCCGCGGTCGGGGCGGTGGCCGGCGTGGGGGCTTCGAAGGCCATGCCCTGGCCGTTTTCACGTGCGTAGATGGCGATGACGTTCTCGACCGGGATCAGGATGTCCCTGGAAACGCCGCCGAAACGGGCGGAGAAGCTGATGTCCTGGTTTTCCATCTTCAGGCCGCTGGTGGCCTCGAAGCTGATGTTGAGGACGATTTCGCCGTTCTTGACGAATTGCATCGGCACCCGGGTGCGGCTGTCGACCACCACGGCAATGTGGGGGGTGTAGCCATTGTCGGTGCACCACTCGTAGATGGCGCGCAGCAGGTAAGGCTTGGTGGAAACTTCAGGCATGACTTGTGTGGTGTGCGATGCCCGGCCGCGCCGCGCATCTTCCGGCCTGGGCCGGGGTGGAACGTCTGGAGAATCGGTACTGCCGCCGCGCACCCGGCGGGCCGGGATGCGCGGCTGGTACGGCTTAGCGGCGCATGACCTTTTCGGACGGGGTCAGCGCTTCGATGTAGGCCGGACGCGAGAAGATGCGTTCGGCGTACTTCATCAGCGGAGCGGCGGTCTTGGACAGCTCGATGCCGTAGTGGTCCAGGCGCCACAGCAGCGGAGCCAGGGCCACGTCCAGCATGGAGAACTCGTCGCCCAGCATGTACTTGTTCTTCAGGAACAGCGGGGCCAGCTGGGTCAGGCGGTCGCGGATTTCATTGCGGGCCTTTTCCTGGTTCTTTTCAGCTGCCTTGGACTTTTCGTTTTCCAGCGTGTGTACGTGGACGAACAGTTCCTTCTCGAAGTTGAACAGCATCAGGCGGGCACGGGCGCGCATGAGCGGGTCGGCCGGCATCAGTTGCGGGTGCGGGAAGCGTTCGTCGATGTATTCGTTGATGATGTTCGATTCGTACAGCACCAGGTCGCGCTCGACCAGGATGGGGACCTGGCCGTACGGGTTCATGACGGAAATGTCTTCCGGCTTGTTGAACAGGTCGACGTCGCGGATCTCGAAATCCATGCCCTTTTCGAACAGAACGAGGCGGCAACGTTGCGAGAATGGGCAGGTCGTGCCCGAGTAGAGAACCATCATTTTTTCAGAGCCCTAAAACAAAAGGGGGGCGAGACGCATAACGCTCACCCCGGTACGCAATTCCGCCGAAAACTGCACGGATACGAGATTTTACTTTTTTACTTGACGTTCTTCCAATAGGACGCGTTCAAACGCCACGTCAGGAGCAGGAAGAAGCCCAGGAACAACAGGACCCAGACGCCAAGCCGCTTGCGCGTATTCTGCGCGGGTTCGGCCATCCATTCGAGGTAGCCGACCAGGTCGGCGACGGCGTTATCATATTCGATCGCGCTCATCTTGCCGGGCTTGATCTGTTCAAATCCCGCGAATTTGTGGATAGTTTTGCCCTCGTCGTGGGGATCTTTCTCCTCGACGTACTTGGCGGCCCTGATTCCTTGCAATTCCCACAACACATGCGGCATGCCGACGTTGGGGAAAAGCATGTTGTTCCAGCCGGTGGGGCGGCTGTCGTCCTTATAATAACTGCGCAGGTAGGTATAAATCCAGTCCGGACCGGATCCAAGTTCGGATGCCTTGGCCCGGGCGATCACCGAAAGGTCAGGCGGGGCGGCCCCGAACCAGGCTTTGGCGTCGGCCGGCGACATCGAAATTTTCATCAGATCGCCCACTTTTTCCCCTGTAAACAAGAGGTTGTTCTTGATCTGGTCTTCCGACAGGCCGATGTCGCGCAGGCGGTTGTAGCGCATCGATGATGCCGCGTGGCAATTCAGGCAATAGTTGACGAACAGCTTGGCGCCGTTTTGCAACGCGGAAACATCCTTGGTGCGATCCGGAGCGTGGTCCAGCGGGAAACCGCCTTCATTGGCGCAGGCCAAGGCAGGCAGCAGCGCCAGCGTCGCGATCACTTTTTTCAGCAATGTCATGTTCTTGTCCTTTGGCGGCTGGCTTAGTGCGGATGGAATACGACGCGGTCAGGCACCGGCTTGAACGTGCCGGCGGCACTCCACCAGGGCATCAGCAGGAAGAAGCCCAGGTAGATGAACGAGCAGACCTGCGAGACGACAGTACCGATGGCAGTCGGCGGCTGTACGCCCAGATAGCCCAGCGCAACGAAGGCAATGCCAAAGACAACATACACATACTTGTGCCAGCTCGGGCGGTAGCGGATCGACTTGACCTGCGACTGGTCCAGCCACGGCAGGCCGCCCAGGATCACCACCGACAGGCCCATCAGCACCACGCCCCAGAACTTGGCGTCGAACACCAGCATGCCGGCGATCACCGCCAGCCCGATGACGATGGCGGCGATCTTCAGCATGCCCGACAGGCGCGACTTGAACACCAGCAGCGCGACGTAGGCCGCCACGCCGGCGATCAGCCAGCCCATGAAGTCGGCCGTGGTCGCGCGCAGGATCGAGTAGAACGGCGTGAAGTACCACACCGGCGCGATGTGCGGCGGCGTCTTCAGCGAATCGGCCGGGATGAAGTTGTTGTACTCGAGGAAGTAACCGCCCATTTCCGGCGCGAAGAACACCACCGCCGAGAACACGATCAGGAAGACCGAGACGGCGAAGATGTCGTGCACCGAGTAGTACGGGTGGAACGGCACGCCGTCCAGCGGTACGCCGTTGGCATCGAGCTTTTCCTTGATCTCCACGCCGTCCGGGTTGTTCGAGCCCACTTCGTGCAGCGCGATAATGTGCGCCGCCACCAGGCCGATCAGCACCAGCGGAATGGCGATCACGTGGAACGAGAAGAAGCGGTTCAGCGTGGCGTCGGAAACGACGTAGTCGCCGCGGATCCACAGCGACAGGTCGGGGCCGATGAAAGGGATCGCGCCGAACAGGTTGACGATCACCTGCGCGCCCCAGTACGACATCTGGCCCCACGGCAGCAGGTAACCGAAGAAGGCCTCGCCCATCAGGCACAGGAAGATGCCCACGCCGAACAGCCACACCAGCTCGCGCGGCTTGCGGTAGGAGCCGTAGAGCAGGCCGCGCACCATGTGCAGGTAGACCACGATGAAGAAGGCCGAGGCGCCGGTGGAGTGCATGTAGCGCACCAGCCAGCCCCAGGGCACGTCGCGCATGATGTACTCGACCGAGGCGAAGGCCAGGTTGGCGTCCGGCTTGTAGTGCATCACCAGGAAGATGCCGGTGACGATCTGGATCACCAGCACCAGCAGCGCCAGCGAACCGAAGGCGTACCAGAAGTTGAAATTCTTGGGGGCGTAGTACTCGGAAAGATGGGCTTTCCAGGTGGAGGTCAGCGGGAACCGGGAGTCGACCCAGTTGAGCGCCTTGGCGGAGATCGGCGCGTCGTCAGGCAGTTTCTTTTCGTGGAATGCTCCCATGATCACGCCTCCCCTTTCTCATCCTTGCCGATGACGAGCTTGTTGTCGCCTTCGAACATGTAACGGGGCACCTGGAGGTTGTCTGGGGCCGGCTTGTTCTTGTAGACGCGGCCCGCAAGATCGAAGGTGGAGCCGTGGCAGGGGCACAGGAAGCCGCCGTTCCAGTCGTCGGGCAGCGAGGGCTGGGCGCCGGTCTGGAAGCGTGTGCTGGGGGAGCAGCCGAGGTGCGGGCAGATGCCCACCACCACCAGCAGGTCCTTGCGGATGGAGCGCCATTCGTTGAGGGCGTACTCGGGCGTCTCGGAAAAGTCGGTGCGCTTGGAGGTCGGGTCGGCGACCTGGCTGTCGGTCTTCTTCAGCGACTCGATCATCTCGGGCGTGCGCTTGAGAATCCAGACCGGCTTGCCGCGCCATTCCACGGTGCGCATCTCGCCCGGGGTCAACGACGAAATATCAACTTCAACCGGTGCGCCCGCTGCCTTGGCGCGCTCCGATGGCTGCAGGGTGGATACGAACGCTCCTGCTGTGGCCAGACCAGCCACACCACCGGCTGCACAAGTAGCAACAAGCAAACCTCGTCGACTCGCGTCGACCTGATTCTCGTCAGTCATAAAGACCCCAATCTCCAAATGTAAGTTAGCGTGGACCTTCTAAGTGACCCTCATGCAACTTTTCGATTATATATAAGCTGAATAGGGTTTTGTAGCTAACGGGCGCCATGGTAGCGGCTGTGTGAAAAATCGATTTGACGCAGCGCAACCTATTGTCAATCTGACCTTGTCGGCGGTTTTCCTGCACTGCGGCGTCGGAGGATGTCCAATTTACTTTTATCGCCGGGCAGGCTATAACCCGTTGTAAGCCCGCCTCATGAACAAACAGCAACTTTCAAAGGAGAAACCAAGGATGAGCATGCTCAAAGACTTCCGCGCATTCGCAATCAAGGGCAATGTGGTCGACCTGGCCGTCGGTGTGATCATCGGCGGCGCGTTCGGCAAGATCGTCGGCTCGCTGGTCGAGGACATCATCATGCCCATCGTCGGCAAGATCTTCGGCGGCCTCGATTTCGCCAACTACTACCTGCCGCTCAACGGCCAGGCCTATGGCCTGCCGCTGGCCGAAGCCAAGAAGGCCGGCGCCGTGTTCGCCTACGGGAATTTCCTCACCATCCTGATCAACTTCCTGATCCTGGCCTTCATCATCTTCCAGATGGTGCGCGCGATCAACAAGGCGCGCGACCTGGCCAGCAAGCACGAGGAAGCCGCCCCGGCCGCTCCCGCCGCGCCGCCGGAAGACGTGCTGCTGCTGCGCGAGATCCGCGACGCGCTCAAGAAGTAAGCCTGCAGCCGACACGACAAAGCCCGCGCAAGCGGGCTTTTTGCTCAGGTCGCCCACTGTCGCGCTGGCCGCTCAGACCGGGTTGTCGATGTCGATGAACTGGTGCTCGATGCCGAAGTGTTCCGCCACGTGCGCGCCCAGCGCCTGCACGCCGTAGCGCTCGGTGGCGTGGTGGCCGGCGGCGATGTAGACGGTGCCGGTCTCGCGCGCCAGGTGCACGGTCGGCTCGGAAATCTCGCCGCTGATGTAGGCCGTGGCGCCGGCGTCGATGGCGTCGCCCAGCATGCCCTGCGCGGCGCCGGTGCACCAGGCGATCTCGCCGATGGCCTGCTGCGGATCGCCGATCAGCAGCGGCATGCGGCCCAGGCGCTTCTCGATCAGCGCGGCGAGGTCGGCGGCGGTCTTGACCGCGGGCGAATTGCTGCGGCCCAGCCAGCCGAGGTCGTTTTCGCCGAAGCGCCCGCCCGCGGTGAGATCGAGCTGGCGCGCCAGCTGCGCGTTGTTGCCCAGTTGCGGATGCGCGTCCAGCGGCAGGTGGTAGGCGAACAGGTTGACGTCATGGGACAGCAGCAGCTTGAGGCGGCGCTGTTTGGTGCCGATGACTCGCATATCCTCGCCACGCCAGAAGTAGCCGTGGTGAACCAGGATGGCGTCGGCCTTCAGGTCGAGCGCGGCCTCGATCAGCGCCAGGCTCGCCGTCACACCGCTGACGACGCGCCCGATCTGGCCGCGCCCTTCCACCTGCAGCCCGTTTGGGCAATAATCGCGGTATTGCGCGGCGTTAAGGGTTTTCCCCAGATAGTTCGCGAACTCGTCTCTGGTAATCTGCCTGGTCATTTCTTCCTCATCCGATTTCAAATTCTATATGCGACGTTTATGGCTGTTGTTCGCCCAAACCGTGACGGTTGGTTTGGCGTTGTGGTTCATTGTAGCGACCTTGAAGCCCGACTGGATGTCCGGTTCCTTCAGCTCGCGCGCAAGGCCCGCCCAATCCACCGTGCAGATGCAGGAGGCAACAGCGGATGCGCCGGCGCTCAACTCCTATCGCCACGCCGCGCGCCAGGCCATGCCGTCGGTGGTGAACATCTTCACCACCACGGAAGCGCGACCGCAGAAGAGCCCGTTCCAGAACGATCCCTTCTTCCGCAAGTTCTTCGGCGACCAGTTCGACGAGCAGCAGGATGACAAGCAGTCCAGCCTGGGCTCGGGCGTGATCGTCAGCCCGCAGGGTTACATCCTGACCAACAACCACGTGGTGGAAGCCGCCGACCAGATCGAGGTCGCGCTGGCCGACGGCCGCAAGGCCAGCGCCAAGGTGGTCGGCATCGACCCCGAGACCGACTTGGCGGTGATCAAGATCGACCTGCCCAACCTGCCGGCCATCACGCTGGGCCATCCCGAGAACAGCTCGGTGGGCGACGTCGTGCTGGCCATCGGCAACCCCTTCGGCGTGGGCCAGACGGTGACCATGGGCATCGTCTCGGCGCTGGGCCGCAATCACCTGGGCATCAACACCTTCGAGAACTTCATCCAGACCGACGCCGCAATCAACCCGGGCAACTCCGGCGGCGCGCTGGTCGACACCAACGGCAACCTGCTGGGCATCAATACCGCGATCTATTCGCGTACCGGCGGCAACCTGGGCATCGGCTTCGCCATCCCGATGTCGACCGCCAAGACCGTGATGGAAGCCATCATCAGCCACGGCCAGGTGGTGCGCGGCTGGATCGGCGTCGAGCCGCAGGACATCACGCCCGAGCTGGCCGAGAGTTTCGGCCTGGGCAAGAAGACCGGCGCCATCATCGCCGGCGTGTTGAAGGGCGGCCCGGCCGACCGCGCCGGCATGAAGCCGGGCGACATCCTGGTCAGCATCGAGGGCAAGCCGGTGGCCGACACCACGGAGATGCTCAATGTGATCGCGCAGTTGACGCCAGGCCAGAACATCAGCATGACGGTGCTGCGCAAGTCCCAGGAGACCAAGCTGGGCATCACCGTCGGCAAGCGCCCGCCGCCGCCCCGCAGCGAAGAAAGCGACGAAGAGTAACAAGCGCTAGAATGCCGAGAAAGCGGCCCCGCTCAGGGGCCGCTGTCATTTCCAAGCCACTGTCGAGGAGACGAAGCAAATGCACGTGCGCGACCTGATCCAGTTCCTGGGCGAACTTTCCGAAAACAACAACCGCGCCTGGTTCGTGATGAACAAACCGCGCTACGACATCCTGCGCGAAGAGTTTCTGGCGCTGACCATCAAGCTGATCGCCGAGATCAGCAAGTTCGACCCGGCCATCGCCGGCTGCAATCCGAAGAAGGCGCTGTTTCGCATCAACCGCGACATGCGCTTCTCGCACGACAAGAGCCCCTACAAGACCCACTTCTCCGCGGCCATCACCGCCAGCGGCCTGAAGAAGCCCAGCCAGGGCGGCGGCCCGGCCTACTATTTCCATATCGATGCCGAAGGCCGGCTCCTGATCGCGGGCGGCGAGTACATGCCGCCGGCCGAGCGCCTGCGCGCCATCCGCACCCGCGTGGTCGAGGACGCGGCCGGCTTCAGCAAGATGCGCAAGAACAAGAAGCTGGCCGGAACCTACGGCGACCTGCAGGCCGAGGGCAAGCTGGTGCGCCCGCCCAAGGGCTTCGACCCGGACAGCCCCAACATCGAATACGTGAAGCTGAAGAGCTTCATCGTCTGGACCGAGACCGGCATCAAGAAGAAGATCCCGGCGGACCTGGGCCGTGATGTGCTGGAAGGATTCAAGGATGCGTATCCGCTGGTGAAGTGGCTGCGCGACATCCCGCTGCTGCCGGTGGAGGAATGACGGCCACCTTGCAGCGGGCTTTGCCTTCCTCGCCGTCGCCCTGAACCGTGCCGCATGCTTGCATAAAGGCACTGCGCGGCGCCTGGGATGCGATGCACGCGGCTGGTGGCGCTGCCGGCCCCTAACGGCGCGTACGAGGCATAGAGGACGCGCAAAAGAAAAATGCCACCGGGCGCGAGCCAGGTGGCATTTTCTTTTTCGAGGCAGGCGCTCAGTCCGCCGCGGATGAGCTCGCCTCTTCCGGCGCGCGCGTGGCGCGCTCGAAGATCGGCGCGACCAGCAGGCCGACTTCGTACAGCAGCACCAGCGGCACGGCCAGCATCAGCTGGCTCATGATGTCCGGCGGCGTCACGACGGCGGCGATGACGAAGGCGCCGACGATGACGTAGGGGCGGATCTGCTTGAGCTTCTGCAGCGGCACCAGGCCCATGCGCACCAGCACGATCACGATCACCGGCACTTCGAAGGTCACGCCGAAGGCGACGAACATGGTCAGCACGAAATCGACGTAGGCGTCGATATCCGGCGCCACCGACACCGACTTGGGCGCGAAGTTGTTGATGAACGGGAAGACCACGCCGAACACGAAGAAATAGCAGAACGCCACGCCGATGACGAACAGCATCGAGGACGAGACCACCAGCGGCGCGATCAGGCGCTTCTCATGGGCGTACAGGCCGGGGGCGACGAAGGCCCACAGCTGGTACAGCACCCACGGCAGCGACACCAGCACGGCCACCATCATGGTGACCTTGATCGGGATCAGGAACGGCGTGATGACGCCGGTGGCGATCATCTTGCTGCCCGAGGGCAGCGCGTGGATCATCGGCGCAGCCAGCACGTCGAAGATATGGGCCGCGAAGGGCATCATGCACAAGAACACCACCAGCACCACCGCCGACGCCTTGACGATGCGACTGCGCAGTTCGATCAGGTGCGAGATGAAGGTGTCTTCGGTGCCGGCCTGGTTGTTTTCTTCAGCCATGGATTTGCGGCGTTGAGATTAGGTGAGACGCGATGCGCCGAAATTAAAAGAAACCGGCCGACTTGCCGGCGCCGATGGGACGATACTTCGCCACCCGCGCCGAGGCCGAGATGACGCGCGTCTTGCGGCCGCTCTGGTGCTTGTACCAGGCTGGAACCGCAGTGGTGCGCGCCAGCTTCTTGCGGCGGAAGGCCTTGGACTTGATCGACAGCATGTCGGCGCTGGGCGTGCGGCTCCAATTGCCCGCGCTGGCGCTGTCGGAGGAAGAGGAGTCGTCGCCGCCGTTCCAGGCGTCGTTGATGGACGCCTCGGCCTCGGAGACGCTCTTGTGGATGCCGCTGGTCACGTCGCTGGCGGCCTGCTCCACGTCTTTTTGCATCTTGCGCAGCTCGTCCAGCTCGATCTCGCGGCTGACTTCCGACTTGACGTCGTTGATGTAGCGCTGCGCGCGGCCGAACAGGGTGCCGGCCATGCGCGCCACCTTGGGCAGGCGCTCGGGACCGATCACGACCAGCGCGACCACGCCGATCAGGGCCAGCTTGGAAAGGCCTATATCAATCATGAGTCTGTGTGGACATTAAAGGCAGGCTCAAAGCCCTGCGTTGAGAACGTCCGTCGCCTGCAAGCTGCACATGCACTGCGGCAACGAACGCCTGAATCTGACGCGGCCCGCCATGCCCGGCAACAGCCGGCGGGCGCCGCTTGATCAGCTGCCGGACTTGTCTTTTTCCTTGGCCTGGACGTCGATGGCCTGGTCCTTCTTCTCTTCGTCGGCGCCCTTGACGCCATCCTTGAAGCCCTTGACCGCCTTGCCCAGGTCGGAACCCATGTTGCCGAGCTTCTTGGTGCCGAAGACTACCATCACGATCACCAGAACAATCAGCCAATGCCAAATACTGAACGAACCCATTCTATTCTCCTAAGCGGACATCCCTGCCCTGTGTACAAAATCTTCCTTGCCCCGCCCGGCGCTCACGACGCCGAGTCCTTATTGTTGCACGAACCGTACCCGCCACGGATGCGGGCCGCCGATGACGTGCATATGCAGATGGTACACCTCCTGCCCGCCGTCAGGTCCGGTGTTGAACAGCGTCTTGAAACCGCCGCTGCGATTGCCCTCGGCGTCGAGCCGGTAACCGCAGCCCTGCTCGGCCGCCAGCTTGGGCGCCAGCGCCGCCATCTTGCCCAGCAGCGCGGTGTCTTCCGGGCCGCATTCGGTCAGCGTCGGGATATGCTTGCGCGGCACGATCAGGAAATGCACCGGCGCGGCCGGGTTGATGTCGTGGAAGGCGATCACGTCTTCGTCTTCGTAGACCTTCTTCGACGGGATCTCGCCGGCGGCGATCTTACAGAAAATGCAATTATCCAAAATCGTTCTCCTGCGTGGGATGGTGACGCCGGCTCAGTCCTTGCGCGCGGCTTTTTCTTCCAGGCCGGACAGGCCTTCGCGGCGCGCCAGTTCGTTGAGCACGTCCTGCGGCTTCAGGTCGAACTGGGCCAGCAGCACCATGGAATGGAACCAGAGGTCGGCGCACTCGTAGAGCACCTTGGACTTGTCGCCCGAGACGCGGGCGTCCTTGGCGGCCATCACGGTCTCGGTGGCTTCCTCGCCGATCTTCTTCAGGATGGCGTCGTCGCCCTTGGAAAACAGCTTGGCGACGTAGGATTTCTCGGGATTGCCGCCGTTGGCCAGCTTGCGCGACTCGATGACTTCCGCCAGTCGCTTCAGTGTTTCACTCATGATGGGGTCTTGTCGGTATCGGCCGGTTTGGAGGCTGTGCTCTTGCGGGTGCGCTTGGGCTTGTCGGCCTTCTCGGCGGCTGCCGGGGTCGAGGCTGCGGCCACGCCGCCGGCGCCCGGCTGCAGGTCCTTCAGCACAGGCTCCACGGTCTGCCATTCGCCGCTATCGGCGCTGCCCTCGAACTTCTGGAAGAAGCAGGAGTGGCGACCGGTATGGCAGGCGATGCCGGCCACCTGCTCGACCTTGAGCAGCACCACGTCTTCGTCGCAGTCGAGGCGGATCTCATGCACCTTCTGGAAGTGGCCGGACTCCTCGCCCTTGTGCCACAGCTTCTTGCGCGAACGGCTCCAGTAGACGGCCTGGCCAATCTCGACGGTCCGGGCCAGCGCCTCGCGGTTCATCCAGGCGAACATCAGCACATCGTTGCTGCCGACCTCCTGGGTGATCACCGGCACCAGGCCGACCTCGTCCCATTTGACCTTGTTCAACCATTTGGCGCTGATGCTCATGCCAGCCTCATGGAAATGTTCTGGTCGGCCATGAAGCGCTTGGCTTCCTGCACGGTGTGCTGGCCATAGTGGAAGATGCTGGCGGCCAGGACGGCGTCGGCCTTGCCCTTGGTCACGCCGTCGGCCAGGTCCTGCAGGCCGCCGACGCCGCCCGAGGCGATCACCGGAATGCTGACCGCTTCCGATACCGCGCGGGTCAGGTCGAGGTCGAAGCCGCTCTTGGTGCCGTCGCGGTCCATGCTGGTGAGCAGGATTTCGCCGGCGCCCAGGCGCGCCATGTTGCGCGCCCATTCCACCGCGTCCAGGCCGGTGGCCTTGCGACCGCCGTGGGTGTAGACCTCCCACTTGCCGTCGCCGGCGCGCTTGGCGTCGATCGCCACCACGATGCATTGGGAGCCGTACTTGCCGGCGGCGTCGGCCACCAGCTGCGGATTGGTCACGGCGGAGGTGTTGATGCCGACCTTGTCGGCGCCGGCGTTGAGCAGGCGACGCACATCGTCGACCGCGCGCACGCCGCCGCCTACCGTCAGCGGAATGAAGACCTGGGAGGCGACCGCCTCGATGATGTCGAGGATCAGGTCACGGCCGTCGGAAGAGGCCGTGATGTCGAGGAAGGTCAGCTCGTCGGCGCCCTGCTCGTCATAGCGGCGCGCGATTTCGACCGGGTCGCCGGCATCGCGCAGCTCGAGGAAATTGACGCCCTTGACGACGCGACCGGCGGTCACGTCCAGGCAAGGGATGATGCGTTTAGCGAGGGCCATTGTTTACCTTATTTGCCGCCGGCAACGCGGTTGGCTTCCAGGGCCTGCGTCAGTTCGTCGGCGCGATCCTGGCCGCTGCGCAGGTCGAGCGTGCCTTCATAGATGGAACGGCCGCAGATGACCGCCTCGATGCCCTCGTCTTCCACGCGGCACAGCGCTTCCACGTCGTGGATGTTGTGCACGCCGCCCGACGCGATGATGGGAATCGACACCGCCTGCGCCAGGCGCACGGTGGCTTCGATGTTGACGCCGCCCATCATGCCGTCGCGGCCGATGTCGGTGTAGATGATGGCTTCGCAGCCATAACCTTCGAACTTCTGCGCCAGGTCGACCACCTCGTGGCCGGAGAGCTTGCTCCAGCCGTCGGTGGCGACCTTGCCGTCCTTGGCGTCCAGGCCGACGATGATCTGGCCCGGGAAGGCGCTGCAGGCGTCGTGCAGGAAGCCGGGGTTCTTCACCGCGGCGGTGCCGATGATGATGTAGGACAAGCCGTCGTCCAGGTAGCGCTCGATGGTGTCGAGGTCGCGAATGCCGCCGCCCAGCTGCACGGGGATCTCGTCGACGTCGTTTTCCTCGGCGAAATCGGCGACCACCTTCAGGATGGACTTCACGGCAGCTTCATTCTTGGGCTTGCCGGCGAACGCGCCGTTCAGGTCGACCAGGTGCAGCCGGCGTGCGCCCTGCTTCAACCAGTGCAAGGCCATTTCTGCCGGATCTTCGGAGAAGACGGTGGCTTGTTCCATATCGCCTTGTTTGAGGCGGACGCAATGACCGTCTTTCAGGTCGATGGCGGGTATAAGCAGCATGGCTACGGTATGACTAGTCAGTTAGTTGAATGAATGAAGCCGGCTTTGCGGCCGGATCTTGCCGGAAAGGCAAAAATCAAGGCTTCCAGTGTACGAAATTCCGATACAGCTGCAAACCCGCGGAGGCACTTTTTTCCGGGTGGAACTGGGTTGCAAAGATGTTATCGCGGGCGACCGCGCAGGCGAAGTCGCGGCCATAGGGCGTTTCGCCCACGACATGGGCGCGCTCGGCCGGCACTGCGTAGAAACTGTGCACGAAATAGAAGTAGGCATTGTCGGCAATCCCGTCCCACAGGGGATGCTGCGAGGTCTGGCGCACGTGGTTCCAGCCCATCTGCGGCACCTTGAAGCGCGAGCCGTCGTCCTGGGTGACGCCGTCCAGCTCGAAGCGCACCACCTTGCCGGGCAGCAGGCCCAGGCCGGGCGTGTCGCCCTCTTCGCTCCAGTCGAACAGCATCTGCTCGCCCACGCACACGCCGAACAGCGGCTTGCTGCGCGAGGCCTCGACCACCGCTTCCTGCAGGCCGGATTCGCGCAGGCAGCGCATGCAGTCCGGCATGGCGCCCTGGCCGGGCAGCACCACGCGGTCGGCCGAACGGATGTCGGCGACTTCGCCGGAGATGCGAACATCGGCCTCGGGCGCGACATGGTGCAGGGCTTGCGCCACCGAGCGCAGGTTGCCCATGCCGTAATCCACTACAACAATTTTATTCATATCGAAGATGGCGGCGCGTTCTTGCGCCGAAATGCCAGGTGATTGCCGGATGAATGCCGGAGATTACAAGCTGCCCTTGGTGGACGGAATCGTACCCGCGGCGCGCGCATCGAGCTCGATGGCCATGCGCAGCGCGCGGCCGAAGGCCTTGAACACGGTTTCGCACTGGTGGTGCGCGTTGACGCCGCGCAGGTTGTCCACGTGCAGGGTCACCTGCGCGTGATTGACGAAGCCGTGGAAGAATTCGCTGGTCAGGTCGACGTCGAAGGCGCCGATCATCGAACGCGTGAACGGGATGTGGTATTCCAGGCCGGGACGGCCGGAGAAGTCGATCACCACGCGCGACAACGCCTCGTCCAGCGGGACGTAGGCATGGCCGTAGCGGCGGATGCCCTTCTTGTCGCCGATGGCCTTGGCGAAGGCCATGCCCAGGGTGATGCCCACGTCTTCCACCGTGTGGTGCGCGTCGATATGCAGGTCGCCCTTGGCCTGGATGTCCAGGTCGATCAGGCCGTGGCGCGCGATCTGGTCCAGCATGTGGTCGAGGAAAGGCACGCCGGTGTCGAGCGACTGCTTGCCGGTTCCGTCCAGGTTGATCGCAACGCGGATCTGCGTCTCGTTGGTATTGCGGACGACTTCCGCGGTTCTCGGTGTAGACATGGTCAGGGTGAGGCGGGGTTCAAACGGTTGGGTTTTACCTAGGTGGTGCTCGGACGCGGCTTTACAACTCTTGCAGCGCCGCTCGCAGGGCCGCCAGGAAGGCGGTGTTTTCTTCTTCTGTGCTGACGGTTACGCGCAAACAGTTTCGCAGCAATACATGCATTTTACCGGCATTTTTGACCAGCACCTTACGCGCGAACATCGCGGCGAAGACTTTATCGGCATCCGGGACCCGGATCAACACGAAATTGGCAGCCGACGGGAACACCGTCACCCCGTCCAGCGCCGCCAGCTGCGCCATCAGGCGGGTGCGCGCCTGGCGCAGCGCCGCGGCCTGCGCCTCCAGCACCTCGAGATGCTCCAGCACGAACAGGGCGGCCGCCTCGGTCAGCACATTGATGTTGTACGGCGGGCGCACCTTGTCGAATTCGCGCAACAAGGCCGGTGCGGCCGACATGTAGCCCAGGCGGATGCCGGCCAGGCCCAGCTTGGAGACGGTGCGCATCACCACCAGGTTGTTGAAGCGCGGCAACTCGCGCATCAGGCTGGTCTCGGCGAACGGCTGGTAGGCCTCGTCCACCACCACCAGCCCATAGGGCGCGGCGGCCTCGACGATCTTCAGCACCTGCTCTTCGGAGAACAGGGTGCCGGTGGGATTGTTCGGATACGACAGGTAGGTGATGACCGGGCGATGCGCGTCCATCGCCGCCAGCATGGCCGGCAGGTCCAGCGTGAAATCCGCGCGCAGCGGCACGCCGACGTATTCCAGCCCGGCCGCCAGCGCCGAGACCTGGTACATCACGAAGCTCGGCTCCGGCGCCAGCACCTTGGCGCCCGGCACCGCGCAGGCGACCGAGAGCATCGAGATCAGTTCGTCGGAGCCGTTGCCCAGCAGCACGTCGTAGCCCTCGGGCACGCCCAGCCGGCGGCAGATCTCCTGCTTCAGGCGCGTATAGCCGGGCACCGGGTAGCGGTTCAGCCCGGTGGCCGCCAGGCGCTGCGCCAGTGCGGCGTGCAGCTCGGGCGGCAGGGTGTAGGGGTTCTCCATCGCGTCCAGCTTGAGCAGGCCCTCGGCCGGCGGCACATGGTAGGCCTGCCAGCCGCGCACCATCGGACGGATCACGCCGGCAATCAGTTGTTCGCAGGAAGCAGGATCAGCCGGTGACTTGTTCATCTTGTTGGTTCGATGGGGCCAGCGCGGCCAGGCGCTGGCGGATCAGTTCGCAGTAGTCGGGATTGAGTTCGAAGCCGGCGAAGCGCCGGCCGCAGCGGCGCGCCGCCACCGCGGTGGTGCCGCTGCCCATGAAGGGGTCCAGCACCACGCCGCCCGGCGGGCAGGAGGCCTTCACCATGCGCTCCACCACTTCCAGCGGCTTTTGCGTGGGGTGGTCGGCGCGTTCCTTGTGTTCGCGGTGCAGGCGCGACACGCTCCACACATCCTTGGGGTTGTAGCCCATCTCCAGCCACTTGGCGCCGACGAAGATGGCGCGCGAGCGGGCCTTCTTGGTCTGTTCGTCGTAGGGAATGCGGATGGCGTCGAGGTCGAAGAAGTAGTCGCGCGCGGCGGCGAAGAAACCGATGGTGTCGTGCACCGACGAATAGCGCCGGGTGCTGCCGCCCATGGAGGGCACGCGGCGATCCCAGACGATCTCGTTGATCATGGTCATGCGCTGCTTGAGCATGACGAAGATTTCCGGCGAATACCGCCAGGTGAGGAAGATATAGAGGCTGCCGTTGGCCTTGAGCTTGGGCAGCGCGGCGTCGATCCACTGCTCGGTCCAGCGCAGGTACTCGACGGTGTCGAGCTTGTCGGAGTCGTTGCCGTAGTCCTTGCCCAGCCCGTAGGGCGGGTCGGCGATCAGCAGGTCGATGCTGCCGTCGGGAATGCGCTGCAAGCCCTGCAGCGCATCCTCGCAATGCACGCGATCCAGCCAGCCTTCGCCTGCCAGGGGGTCGGAGGCTGCCGTCATCGCATCACTTCAGCCGCAGTTCGGCGGAGCGGGCGTGAGCCTGCAAGCCCTCGCCATAGGCCAGCTCGGCGGCGACCCGGCCCAGGGTCTGGGCGCCCGCTTCGGACACGCGGATCACGCTGGAGCGCTTCTGGAAGTCGTACACGCCCAGCGGCGACGAGAAACGCGCGGTGCGCGAGGTCGGCAGCACGTGGTTGGGACCGGCGCAGTAGTCGCCCAGCGATTCGGAGGAGTAGCGGCCGAGGAACATGGCGCCGGCGTGGCGGATCTTGTCGGCCCACTGCTGCGGTTCTTCCGCGGAGATTTCCAGGTGCTCGGCGGCGATGGCGTTGGCGATCTCGCAGGCCTCATCCATGTCGCGCACCTTCACCAGCGCGCCGCGGTCGGTCAGCGAGGTACGGATCACTTCCTTGCGCGGCATGGCGTCGAGCAATTTGTTGATCGAGGCCTCGACTTTGGCGATGTACGCGGCGTCCGGGCACAGCAGGATGGATTGCGCCAGCTCGTCGTGCTCAGCCTGGGAGAACAGGTCCATGGCGATCCAGTCGGGATCGGTAGTGCCGTCGCAGATCACCAGGATCTCGGAGGGGCCGGCGATCATGTCGATGCCGACGATGCCGAACACGCGGCGCTTGGCGGCGGCCACGTAGGCATTGCCCGGACCGACGATCTTGTCCACCTGCGGGATGGTAGCGGTGCCATAGGCCAGCGCGCCCACGGCTTGCGCGCCGCCGATGGTAAACACCCGGTCGACGCCGGCAATGGCGGCCGCGGCCAGCACCAGCTCGTTGTGCACGCCGTCAGGCGTGGGCACCACCATGATGACTTCCTGCACGCCGGCCACCTTGGCCGGGATCGCGTTCATCAGCACCGACGACGGATAGGCGGCCTTGCCGCCCGGCACGTAGATGCCCACGCGGTCCAGCGGCGTGACCTTCTGGCCCAGCTCGGTGCCGTCCGCTTCGGTGTACAGGAAACCGTCCGAGCCGCATTCCTTCTTCTGCCGCTCGTGATAGGCGCGCACGCGGTCGGCCGCGGTCTGCAGCGCCGCGCGGCGCGCTTCGGGCAGGCTGGCCAGTGCGGCCTGCAAGGCCTGCTGGCCGATTTCCAGCGCCGCCAGCGATGCGGCCGGCTGGCCCGGCAGGCGGTCGAAGCGCCATGTGTACTCCAGCACCGCGGCGTCGCCGCGCGCCTTCACATCCGCCAGGATGGTCGCCGCGGCGCGGTCGATGGCTTCGTCCTCGCTGGCCTCGAAGGCCAGCACGGCCGACAGCTTGTCACGGAAGCCGGCGTCGGCGGAATCGAGTTTTCGGATGGCAATGCTCATGGGGTCACCTGCAAATACAGCGAAATCTGAATGGTCTTACTTGGCCTGCGAGGCCTTCTCGAACGCGTCGAGGATGGGCTGCAGGCGCTCGCGCTTCAACTTCAGCGCGGCCTGGTTCACCACCAGGCGCGAGGAGATGTCGATGATGTGCTCGACTTCCACCAGCTTGTTGGCGCGCAGCGTGCCGCCGGTGCTGACCAGGTCGACGATGGCGTCCGACAGGCCCACCAGCGGGCCCAGCTCCATCGAGCCGTACAGCTTGATCAGGTCGACGTGCACGCCCTTGGCGGCGAAGTGCTCGCGCGCGGTCTTGACGTACTTGGTCACCACGCGCAGGCGCGCGCCCTGGCGCACCGCGTTGGCGTAGTCGAAGCCCTCTTGCACCGCCACCGACAGGCGGCACTTGGCGATGTTCAGGTCGATCGGCTGGTACAGGCCTTCGCCGCCGTGCTCCAGCAGCACGTCCTTGCCGGCCACGCCGAAATCGGCGGCGCCGTATTGCACGTAGGTCGGCACGTCGGAGGCGCGCACGATGATCACGCGCACGTTGGGGTCGTTGGTCGGCAGGATCAGCTTGCGCGAGGACTCCGGATCCTCGGACACGGTGATGCCGGCGGCTTTGAGCAGCGGCAGGGTTTCTTCGAAAATGCGGCCCTTGGAGAGCGCCAGCGTCAGTTGTTGGGTCATGTCGTTTGCTTCTTCAGGTGCTTATTTGACGCGCTGGATGTCGGCGCCGATGGCCGACAGTTTCGCTTCCATGCGGTCGTAACCGCGGTCGAGGTGGTAGATGCGCTCGACCACGGTCTCGCCTTCGGCGGCCAGGCCGGCGATCACCAGCGAGGCCGACGCGCGCAGGTCGGTGGCCATCACCGGGGCGCCGTGGAACTTGTCCACGCCCTTGACGATGGCGGTGTTGCCCTCGATGTCGATGGCCGCGCCCAGGCGGTTCAACTCCTGCACGTGCATGAAACGGTTTTCGAAGATGGTTTCGGTGACGTGGCTGGTGCCTTCGGCGATGCAGTTCAGCGCCATGAACTGCGCCTGCATGTCGGTCGGGAAGCCCGGATATTCGGTGGTGCGGAAGCTGATCGCCTTGGGGCGGCGCGCCATCTGGATGCGGATCCAGTCCTCGCCCGAGGTGAGGATGGCGCCGGCTTCGCGCAGCTTGTCCAGCGCCGCGTCCAGCAGGCCCGAACGGGTGCGGCGCAGCGTGACGTCGCCGCCGGCGGCCGCCACCGCGCACAGGAAGGTGCCGGTCTCGATGCGGTCGGCGATCACTTCATGGGTGGCGCCGTGCAGCTTGTCGACGCCCTGGATCACCAGGCGGTCGGTGCCGATGCCTTCGATCTTGGCGCCCATCTTCACCAGCAGATTGGCCAGGTCGCCCACTTCCGGCTCGCGCGCGGCGTTTTCCAGGATGGTCTCGCCCTCGGCCAGCACCGCCGCCATCAGCAGGTTCTCGGTGCCGGTCACGGTGATCATGTCGGTGACGATGCGCGCGCCCTTCAGGCGCTTGGCCTTGGCGTAAATGTAGCCGCCGTCGATGTGGATCTCGGCGCCCATGGCCTGCATGCCCTTGATGTGCTGGTCCACCGGACGCGAGCCGATGGCGCAGCCGCCCGGCAGCGACACCTTGGCTTCGCCGAAGCGCGCCAGCAGCGGGCCCAGCACCAGGATCGAGGCGCGCATGGTCTTGACCAGCTCATAGGGCGCTTCCAGTCTGGTGATGTCGTTGCCGTTGAGGATCATCGCATCGCCCTCTTCCTGCACGCGCAGGCCCATCTGCTTCATCAGCTTGGTGATGGTGAGCACGTCCTGCAGGTGCGGGACGTTGCTCAGGCGCAGGTCGTCGGCCGTCAGCAGGCCGGCGCACAGGATGGGCAGCGCGGCGTTCTTGGCGCCGGAGATGGTGACGTCGCCGGAGAGGCGCTTGCCGCCGCGGATCAGGAGCTTGTCCATGTTATTGCCTTATTTCTGGAATTCTTCGGGAGTCAGGGTCTTCATCGACAGCGCGTGGATCTCTTCGCGCATGCGGTCGCCCAGCGCGGCGTAGACCAGCTGGTGGCGCTGGATCAGGCGCTTGCCGGCGAAGGCGTCGGAGACGATGACGGCGGTGAAGTGCTGGCCGTCGCCTTCGACTTCGATATGGCGGCATTCGAGGCCGGCGACGATGTAGCTTTTGACGAGTTCGGGTGTGGGTAGCATGGTTCGGCTCTTCACAAGGGTGGATGGCGGCGCAGGATCAGCGGCTCGATGTCAGTGGGAGCCGGCGCGCAGCTTGTAGCCGCTCTTCAGCATTCGCACCGCCAGGGTGGACAGCGCCAGCAGGAAGACGGCGACGATGCCCAGGCTGATCATGGGATTGATGTCGGACTGGCCGAAGAACCCGTAGCGAAAGCCATCGATCATATAAAAAAACGGGTTGAAATGCGACACCGCCTGCCAGAACGGCGGCAGCGAGTGTATCGAATAGAACACGCCGGCCAGGAAAGTCAGCGGCACGATCAGGAAATTCTGGAACGCCGCCAGCTGGTCGAACTTCTCGGCCCAGATGCCGGCGATCAGCCCCATGGTGCCCAGGATGCCCGCGCCCAGGATCGCAAAGACCGCAATCCACAGCGGCGCGACGAAGTCCAGGTGGCCGAACCAGGCGGTCACCACGAACACGCCGGCGCCCACGATCAGGCCGCGCACCACCGCCGCCAGCACGTAGCCGCCGAACAGCTCCCAGTGCGACAAGGGCGTGAGCAGCACGAACACCAGGTTGCCGGTGATCTTGGACTGGATCAGCGAGGACGAGCTGTTGGCGAAGGCGTTCTGCAGCACGCTCATCATCACCAGGCCCGGCACCAGGAAGCCGGTGTATTGCACGCCCGGATAGACCTGCACGCGATCCTGCAGCACATGGCCGAAGATCAGCAGGTACAGCAGCGCGGTCACGATGGGGGCCGTCACGGTTTGCGTGGCGACCTTCCAGAAGCGCAGGATTTCCTTGTAGAACAGGGTCTGGAATCCGGTCATTTTTCATCTCCCATGATCTGGATGAAGACGTCTTCCAGGTCGGCCTGCTGCAGCTGCAGATCGTCGATCTCGGCGCCGGCGGCGCGCAACGTGGCCAGGATGGGTTCGACTTCCTTGTAATCGGTCACGCGCAGCGTGAACTTGTTGCCCGAGAGCAGTTCCTCGGGGTGGGTCACCAGCGCCTTCAGGCCGTCCGGCAGGCTGCCGCTCTTCAGGCGCAGCACCATCTGCGAGCCGGAAATGCGGCGGATCAGGCCTTCGGTCGAGTCCAGCGCCACCACCTTGCCGAATTTCAGCATGGCGATGCGGTTGCACAGCGCCTGCGCCTCTTCCAGGTAGTGGGTGGTCAGCACGATGGTGTGACCTTCGCGGTTCAGGCGGCCGATGAAATGCCACAGCGTCTGGCGCAGCTCGACGTCCACGCCGGCGGTGGGTTCGTCCAGCACGATCACCGGCGGCTTGTGCACCAGCGCCTGCGCCACCAGCACGCGGCGCTTCATGCCGCCCGACAGCGCGCGCATGTTGGTGTCGGCCTTGTTGGTGAGGTCGAGGTTCTCCATCACCTCGTCGATCCACTTGTCGTTGTTCTTCAGGCCGAAATAGCCCGATTGCATGCGCAAGGTCTCGCGTACGGTGAAGAAGGGATCGAACACCAGTTCCTGCGGCACCACGCCCAGCTTCATGCGCGCTGCGCGATAGTCGCTGACCACGTCGTGGCCATGGATGGTGACGTTGCCGGAATCGGCCCGGTTCAGGCCGGCGATGATGGAGATCAGCGTGGTCTTGCCGGCCCCGTTGGGGCCCAGCAGACCGAAGAACTCGCCTTCTTCGATCGCCAGCGAAACGCCGCCCAGCGCTTGCAGCGACTGGTAGCGTTTCTTGATGTCATTGATTTGCAGAGCGGCCATTGCCTATCGCCCGTTCAATTCGTTGCTTGCCAGAAAAATAAGGAAACAGGAAAACTCGCTGTCTGCCTCGCCCCGGCATCGCGGCCTCTTGCGCCGCCGGGGCGGGAAAGGCTGGGCGCGATGCCGCTTTGTTGTCGTTGGATTAACCGGATTGGCGGCCTGTGCCGCGATCAATCGCTTAAATCGCTTTGCCCGGCCCGGGGGCCGCGTTCAGGGGAAGGAAGTCCGGTGGACGAACGCCGCGAAGCGCCTGCAAAAACCGATGATTATAGGGGAATTCGATTTTCCGGGCGGCGGCGCCGGCGAAAGGCGGCGGCCGGGAACGCAATACCGGGAAGATCGGGAAGACCGGATCAGTGTCGGTCGGTGGCGGAGGTGGGTGCGGCGGGAGCGCCGTGCAGCAGCGCCGATACGCCGTAGAGGTCGGCCAGGCTCTGCAGGTTGGCCGGCAGGACGCCGAAGTCCAGCGCCGCGCCGCGCTGTTGCGCAGCCCGGCGCCAGGCCAGCAGCGTGGCCACGGCCGAGGAATCGACCACCGCCACCGCGCTGACGTCGATGCCGGACTGGCCGGCGGCGATCGCCGCCAGGCCGTCGCGCAGGACGGCGGTGGCGTTGTTGACGGTCAGCTGTGAGCCCGGCTTGAACATGATCAACTTTCGGTCGCAGGTCGGCTTACTTCTTGGCGGCGCGGGCCGCCAGCTGCTTGTTCTTGTCCGACAGGGCCTTGATCAGGCCGTCGATGCCGCCCTTGTTGATCTCGCTGGCGAAGGTGCCCTTGTAGGCTTCCACCAGCCACGCGCCCAGCACGTTGACGTCATACAGCTTCCAGCCGTCGGCCTTCTTTTCCAGGCGATAGCTGAGCTGGATCGGCTCGCCGCCGCGCGAGGAGATCACCTGCGAATTGACTTCGACTTCGGTGTCGGTCGGCGCGGCGCGCAGCGGCTTGAATTCGATCTTCTGGTCGCGCACTTGCGACAGCGCGCCCGAGTAGGTGTAGACCAGCAGGCTGCGGAATTCGGTGATCAGCTGCTTTTGCTGCTCAGGCGTGGCCTGGCGCCAGAAACGGCCGGCCGCCAACTGGGTCATGCGTTCGAAGTCCACATACGGCAGGATCTTTTGCTCGACCAGCTGCATGATGCGGTTGTTGTTGCCGGACTGGATGTCCTTGTCGCTCTTGGCGGTGTCCAGCACTTCGGAACTGATGCGCTTGACCAGCGCGTCGGGCGCTTCCTGGGCGGAGGCGGTGCCGGAGAACGCCAGCGCGGAGAAGGCGGCGATTGCGAAAATTTTGCTGAGCATCTTCATAGGTCTTGGTCCATTTGATTGAAGGGGTCGCCCGCCAGCGGCCGACATTCCTTCGAAGCCCATGGAAGGGCCGGGTTCCTGCGCCGTCACAGATGGGCACAGGAGTTACAGATTGTGCGATTTGCGCGGATTTCAAGATCGCCGCGCGCAGCCTGCGCGACGGCCAATCTTTTCAGGCCATCAGCATCAGGGCTTGATGGCGTCTTCCTTGCGCTCCTTGCCGGAGCTGCCGCCGGAGATCTGCGACTGGCGGCGCTGCAGGTAGGCATCGCGCACGAAGTCGTACTTGTCCAGCGCGGCGTCTTCCAGCAGGGTCGATGCGTCCAGCAGCTGGGCGCGGCGATCCACGATGCGGATCACGGTGCCCACGTTGCGCCAGCGGGTCGGGCGCTTGTAGGTCCACAGGTCGCCATACATGTCGACCGGCAGGCCGGCGGTGTCGCGCACGGTGGACGGGCCGAAGAACGGCAGCACCACGTAAGGACCGGAGCCTACGCCCCACTTGCCCAGGGTCTGGCCGAAATCGGACTTCTCGCGCGGCAGGCGGGCTTCGGTCGCCACGTCCAGCACGCCGCCCAGGCCGAAGGTGGTGTTGATCGCCACGCGCATGAAGGTCGACACGCCCTGTTCGACGCGGCCCTGCAGCAGCTGGTTGATCGACGACCACAGGTCGCCGATGTTGCCGAAGAAGTTGCCCACGCCGGTCTGGACCGGATCCGGCACTACGGTGTCGTAGGCCTGGGCGACCGGCTTGAGCGCATAGGTGTCAACCGTGTCGTTGAAGCTGAACATGGTCCGGTTGAAGCCTTCCAGCGGATCATTGGGATTGTTGGTGGTGGCGCAGCCGGTCAGGGCTGCTGCTGCCAGCGCCAGAGCGCCGATGCGTGCGGTGTTTTTCATTATTTATCGTCCTTTCCCTCTGCCGCCTTGCTGTAGAGGAACTGACCGATCAGGTTCTCCAGCACAATCGCGGATTGTGTCATCTTAATGGTATCTCCGGCTGCCAGGTTGGCAGTATCGCCACCCGGCTCGATGCCGATGTATTGTTCTCCCAACAGTCCCGAGGTCAGGATCTTGGCGGAGCTGTCCTTGGGAAACTTGTAGCCGTCGTCCATGTTGATGGTGACCACGGCACGGAAGGTCTGGTCGTCGAAGCGGATCGAATCCACGCGGCCGACCACCACGCCGGCGCTCTTGACCGCGGCGCGCGACTTCAGGCCGCCGATGTTGTCGAAGTTGGCCTTCACCGCATAGGTCTTCTGGCCGAACGACAGCGAGCTCATGTTGCCGGCCTTGAGCGCCAGGAATGCCAGCGCGGCCACGCCCAGCAGCACGAAGATTCCAACCCAGGCGTCCAGTGATTTACGTTGCATAGTCATACCTTTTTATTCATCGTCGCCCCCCGGCGGGACGCACATCATTCTCAGCTGAACATCAGCGCGGTCAGGAGGAAGTCCAGGCCCAGCACCATCAGGGACGCGATCACCACGGTGCGGGTGGTGGCGCGCGCCACGCCTTCGGGCGTCGGCTGGGCCTCGTAGCCCTGGAACAGCGCCACGAAGGTCACCGCGATGCCGAACACGACGCTCTTGAGCACGCCGTTGGCGATGTCGTTCCAGACGTCCACGCCGCCCTGCATCTGCGACCAGAAGGCGCCTTCGTCGACGCCGATCAGCAGCACGCCGACCACATAGCCGCCGATCACGCCCACCGCGGAAAAGATCGCCGCCAGCACCGGCATGGCGATCACGCCGGCCCAGAAGCGCGGCGCGACCACGCGCTGCAGCGGGTTGACGGCCATCATTTCCATCGCCGACAACTGCTCGCCGGCCTTCATCAGGCCGATTTCGGCGGTCAGCGATGTGCCGGCGCGGCCGGCGAACAGCAGCGCGGTCACCACCGGCCCCAGCTCGCGCGTCAGCGACAGCGCCACCAGCAGGCCGAGCGCCTGCTCGGAACCGTACTTGTTGAGGGTGTAATAGCCCTGCAGGCCCAGCACGAAGCCGACGAACAGGCCCGAGACGGCGATGATCACCAGCGAGTAATTGCCGATGAAGTGGATCTGGTCGGTGATCAGGCGCGGGCGGCGCAGCAGGCCGACCGATGCGCCCAGCATGTTGACGAACATGCGCGCCGCAAAACCGACGCCGACCACGAACTCGCGCACGGCGCGGCCAAGACCGGCGATCATGGGCGACCTCCCAGTCCGAGATCGTCGGCCAGCGACTTGCCGGGATAGTGGAACGGCACCGGGCCGTCCGCCTCGGCGTGCACGAACTGCTTCACATAAGGATCGGTGGAGGTGCGCATCTCGTCGGGCGTGCCTTGCGCCACGATCTTGCCGGCCGACAGGAAATACACGTAGTCGGCGATCGAGAAGGATTCATTGACGTCGTGCGACACCAGGATCGAGGTCGAGCCCAGCGCGTCGTTCAGGCGGCGGATCAGGTTGGCGGTCACGCCCATGGAAATCGGATCGAGGCCGGCGAAGGGCTCGTCATACATGATCAGCAAGGGGTCGAGCGCGATGGTGCGCGCCAGCGCCACGCGGCGCGCCATGCCGCCGGAGATCTCGGCCGGCTTCAGGGCCGCGGCGTTGCGCAGGCCGACGGCGTTGAGCTTCATCAGCACCAGGTCGCGAATCAGTTCTTCGTCCAGGTCGGTATGCTCGCGCAGGGGGAAGGCCACGTTGTCGAACACCGTCATGTCGGTGAACAGCGCGCCGTTCTGGAACAGCATGCCCATTTTGCGGCGCAGCACGTAGAGCTGCTTCGTGTTCAGTCCCGGGACGTTCTCGCCATCCACCGCCAGCGTGCCCTGCTGCGGCTGCAGCTGGCCGCCGATCAGGCGCAGGATGGTGGTCTTGCCGGAGCCGGAGCCGCCCATCACCGCCACCACCTTCCCGCGCGGGAAGTCCATATGGAGTCCGGTCAGGATAGGCCGGTCGCCATAGCGGAAGTGCAGATCGCGGATTTCTACGATATTAGGCAAAGGGAATTTCTTCGTTTTCTTTTGGAAGACGACATTGTAGAGCAAAATTTACAAATCGCTTTCAAGAAGGCAATACTGCGTGTAAATCGCCCACAAGGAAAAAGCCGGTTCTTTACAGCTTGCCTACAAGTTCGACGAAGATGCAAACCGTTGATTGCAACGGCCTTATTGACGAGATAGTCAGTTAATCCTCACAAATCCAACCAATTTCCCATTCCGTGGCATTCGCGCAACGAAAAAGGGCCGTGCACAGCCTTGCGGCGACACGCATCGTCTCAACATCGCCCCGGGCCGCGACAAGCCGTTGATGCGCTGCAGCCAGCCCTAGGGCATCGCCCTGCGGCTTGATACAATGGCGGTTTTGCTTTCGGAAGAATTTGTCATGAGCCTCAAATGCGGCATCGTGGGCCTGCCCAACGTCGGTAAATCCACCCTCTTCAACGCGCTGACCAAGGCCGGCATCGCCGCCGAGAACTATCCGTTCTGCACCATCGAACCCAACGTCGGCATCGTCGAAGTGCCGGATCCGCGCCTCAACGCGCTGGCCGAGATCGTCAAGCCCGAGCGCATCCTGCCGGCCACGGTCGAGTTCGTCGACATCGCCGGCCTGGTGGCGGGCGCTTCCAAGGGCGAAGGCCTGGGCAACCAGTTCCTGTCCCACATCCGCGAAACCGACGCCATCGTCAACGTGGTGCGCTGCTTCGAAGACCCCAACGTGATCCACGTGGCCGGCCGCGTGAGCCCGCTGGACGACATCGCCGTGATCCAGACCGAACTGGCGCTGGCCGACATGGGCACCGTCGAGAAGGCCATCCACCGCGAGCAGAAGAAGGCGCGCTCGGGCGACAAGGACGCCGCCAAGCTGGTGGCGCTGCTCGAACGCATCATGCCGGCGCTGGACGAAGCCAAGCCGGTGCGCGCGCTGGGCCTGGACGCCGAAGAAATGCTGCTGATCAAGCCGCTGTGCCTGATCACCGCCAAGCCGGCCATGTATGTCGCCAACGTCTCCGACAGCGGCTTCACCGACAACCCGCTGCTGGACCAGCTGACCAACTACGCCAAGGAACAGAACGCCCCGATCGTGGCCATCTGCGCCGCCATCGAAGCCGAGATCGCCGACCTGGACGACGCTGACAAGGCCGACTTCCTGGCCGACATGGGCATGCAAGAGCCGGGCCTGGATCGCCTGATCCGCGCCGGCTTCAAGCTGCTGGGCCTGCAGACCTACTTCACCGCGGGCGTCAAGGAAGTGCGCGCCTGGACCGTGCCGGTGGGCGCCACCGGCCCGCAGGCCGCCGGCGTGATCCACACCGACTTCGAACGCGGCTTCATCCGCGCCCAGACCATCGCCTTTGACGACTACATCGCCTGCAAGGGCGAAGCCGGCGCCAAGGAAGCGGGCAAGATGCGCGCCGAAGGCAAGGAATACATCGTCAAGGACGGCGATGTGATGAACTTCCTGTTCAACGTCTAAGAGCCGCCCGATGCCGCGCCCGGCGCGGCATCCTGTCGTCAAGCAGTCATCGCCGGCGTTTATCATGCCGGCTTCACTTTTTACAGCAGCACCATGAGCAAGCAAGCCATCCCGGAACCCGGCCGCAGCAACGCCAAGGGGAAGCGCGCGCCGCAAGTCGCCGACGCTGCGCCCCTGGCCAATGACATCCGCCCCGGCCAGTCCATCGAACTGCTCAAGGAGCTGCACATCCTCACGCGCGACGGCAAGCTGAACCAGGACAGCCGCCGCAAGCTCAAGCAGGTCTATCACCTCTACCAGTTCATCGAGCCGCTGCTGGCCGAAGTGCTGCAGCAGCACCCGGACGTGACGCTGGTCGACCACGGCGCGGGCAAGTCCTACCTCGGCTTCATCCTGTACGACCTGTTCTTCAAGGCGCTGCAGGGCGCGCCGCACATCTACGGCATCGAGACCCGCGAAGAGCTGGTCAAGAAGTCCGAGGAACTGGCCGCGCGCCTGGGTTTCGGCGGCATGTCCTTCGTCAACCTGTCGGTGGCCGACTCCATCACCTCGGATCGCCTGCCGTCGCAGATCGACGTGGTGACCGCGCTGCACGCCTGCGACACCGCCACCGACGACGCCATCCATTTCGCGCTGGCCAAGCAGGCGCGCTTCATCGTGCTGGTGCCGTGCTGCCAGGCCGAGGTGGCCTCGGTGCTGAACCGTAACAAGGGCAAGTCGCTGGGCAATTCGCTCACCGAGATCTGGCGCCATCCGCTGCATACGCGCGAATTCGGCAGCCAGGTCACCAACGTGCTGCGCTGCCTGCAGCTGGAAGCGCACGGCTACAAGGTCAGCGTCACCGAACTGGTGGGCTGGGAGCATTCGATGAAGAACGAGCTGATCATCGCCCAGTACCGCGACCTGCCGCGCCGGCGCCCGACCGAGCGCCTGCAGGAGGTGCTGCGCACGCTGGGACTGGAAGAGATGGGGCAACGTTTCTTCACGCAGCAGGCGGCCTGAAACGGCAGCCTCAAGGCGGCCGGGAAGCCGCCGGGGACGCCCGCTTGCGGGAACGTTTCTTGCTGAAGATTCGGGTAAGATGGCGGCGCTTTGCGCGGCGGGACTTCAGACCGGGGTTGCCGCTGCCGATATAGCCGCCAGCAGGACCAGGCCGGGCGCCACCAGCGCCGGCGGTAAACGGTAAATGGGAAATGGGGATGCCGGGCAACCGGCTTGCGCAGCAATGGGGGGGCCGGCGAACGCCGGAGAACGCATATGACATCCGCCGTCGATACGGAAACGCTGATCGCCGACAACCAGCAGCTGCGGGCCGAGCTGCAGGACCTGCTGCAGCAGGCGCACATCAACCAGTCCATCATCGAACGCCACCAGGCCTTCGACCTGAAGCTCATCGGCGCCAGCGAATTCCGCGAGCTGATCGACGCCATGCTGTCGACCATGCCGGGCGTGTTCAACCTGGAGACGGTGACGCTGTCGCTGATCGACGATGACTACGCCATCCAGCGCATCCTGCGCGACCTGCAGATCGGCCTGAACGAATTCCCCAACCTGCTGTTCCTGAAGCGCCCGATCCACTTCCCCGACGAAGGCGGCCGCGCGCTGGCGCAGGAAAAGCCGCGCCTGGGCGAATACGCCACGGCGCTGCACCAGCCGCTGTTCCCCGGCTACCAGCCGGTCAGCGTGGCGGTGCTGCCGCTGGTGCGCCAGCACCGGCTGCTGGGCTACCTGGCGCTGGGCAGCGCCTACCGCGAACGCTTCACGCGCACGCTGGCGACCGACTTCATCCAGCGCCTGGCCACCGTGGCCGCGATCTGCCTGGAAAACGTCATCAACAACGAACGCCTGAAGCACATCGGCCTGACCGATCCGCTGACCGGCGTGAACAACCGCCGCTACATCGAACAGCGCATGCATGAGGAAGTGGCGCGCGGCCAGCGCGAGCGCTCGGCCCTGTCTTGCCTGTTCATCGACATCGACCATTTCAAGCGGGTCAACGACCAGTACGGCCACCAGAGCGGCGACGACGTGCTGCGCGAAGTGGCCGCGCGCATCAAGAAGGAGCTGCGCCTGTCGGACGCGCTGGGCCGCTTCGGCGGCGAAGAGTTCGTGGTGCTGCTGACGCACGCCACGCGCGAGGACGCGGCGCGCATCGCCGAACGCATCCGCGCCGGCATCTCCAGCCGCGGCATCATGATCGAGGGGTCGCGTGATCCGCTGAAGATCACCGCATCCATCGGCACCGCCTCGCTGATGCCGCCGGATCGCAGCCGCACGGCCGAAGAGGTCAAGCAGGCCATGCTCAAGGCGGCCGACCAGGCGCTTTACCAGGCCAAGGAAAGCGGCCGCAACCGCGTGGTGCTCTCGGCCGCTTACTGATCGCTCAGGCTGCCGACGGCGCCGCCGCGCGACGGTCGCGAATCAGCCACGGCGCGGCGATGATCAGCGCGCCGCCGATCAGGTCTTGCGGGCGCAGCTCGGCCGCTCCCAGCAACCAGGCCGACAGGCTGGCGACCAGGATCTCCGCCAGCATCACCACCGCCGTGATGTTGGCCGGCAAGCGCGCCACGCCGTATTGCAGGCACAGGTTGGACACCAGGAACAGCACCGCCCACACGCCCACCAGCGGCCACGCCGCGCCCGGCACCGCGACCGGCCAGGCCACCAGCCCCGACAACGAGAAGACCACCCCCAGCAGGCAGGCCAGCGTGGCGCCGCCGGACAGCATGGCGATGGCGCGCGCGCCGTCGGACACGCCATGCTGGCGCCGCAGCAGCACATTGTTGATGGCGAAGGACAGCCCGCCCAGCACCGCCATCCAGTCCGGCAAGGTCTGCGGCAGCGGCAGGCCCAGACGCGGCTGGTACAGCACGATCACCGCGCCGCCCAGGCCCAGCGCCACCCGACCCAGCGAGCGCGGCGTGATGGCCTCGTGCAGCACCACGCGCGCCAGCACCACGGTCCAGATCGGCATCAGGTAGAACAACAGGATCACCCGCACCACGTCGCCATAGGCGATGGCGACATTGAAGGCGGCGTTAGTGAGGCCGGTGGCCAGCGCCACGCCCAGCAGCTCGGGATGGCGCAGCAGCTGCGGGATGTCGCGCCGCTTGAGCGCCAGCAGCATGGCCGCGCAGCCGACGAAGATGGCCGCCGTGGCCACAGCGGGTGCAGGCCCATGCCTTCGAGCGCGCGCATGCCGGTCCAGGACAGGCCCCAGATGGTGGTATTGAGGAGCAGCGCCGCGACGGCGTGCTTGGGGATGTGTTGCATCGTGGTGTCTTGTGATGGGAAGCGGCAAGGAAAACGGCAAGGCAAGCGCTTCAATCTATTGCGGCCGTGCGCTGCGCGGGCTGGCGCCGTTGATAAGGCTTATGCCGCGTCGCGCATATCGCCCCAGCGCCGAGCCCGGGCAAAAGAAAAGCCGGCAATGCCGGCTTCCCGCAAACAGCCTCAGGATTCGGGCGAGCTTCCCCGCCTCAGCCCTGCTTTGCCTGCGCCTGCAGGCGTTCGTATTTGTCCATCAGCTGCTCGCGGCTTTCGCGCCAGGCCGGATCGAACGGGATGCAGGCCACCGGGCACACCTGCTGGCACTGCGGCTCGTCGAAATGGCCGACGCACTCGGTGCACTTGTCCGGATTGATCTCATAGATCTGCGGGCCCATGTAGATGGCCTCGTTCGGGCACTCGGGCTCGCAGACGTCGCAATTGATGCAATCATCGGTAATCATCAGCGCCATGGCTGCTCCTTCGCGCACGCGCCAAAGCGCTGCGCCTTACTGCCTGCAAACTTCCCTGCGACCAGCTTCATTGCCCTACCCTGCCTGACATTGGCTACCGCAAAAGGCCTCAGCCGTTCTGCTTCGCTATCTTGGCCTTCAGCCACTTTTCGACCGAAGGAAATACGAACTTCGAGACATCGCCGCCCAGCTGGGCGATCTCGCGCACGATGGTGCCCGAGATGAACTGATATTGGTCCGACGGCGTCAGGAACAAGGTCTCGACGTCCGGCAGCAGGTAGCGGTTCATGCCCGCCATCTGGAATTCATACTCGAAGTCGGACACGGCACGCAAACCGCGCACGATGACGCGCGCATTGTTCTGGCGCACGAAGTCCTTCAGCAACCCGGAAAAACTTTCCACCTGGACATTCGGATAATGTCCCAGCACTTCATTGGCGATCGACAGGCGCTCTTCGAGCGAAAAAAACGGCTTCTTGTTTTTGCTGTCCGCTACGCCGACCACCAGCTTGTCGAACAATCCGGAAGCGCGGCGGACCAGGTCCTCATGACCGCGCGTCAACGGATCGAATGTCCCTGGATATACAGCAGTGACCATGGTGTCTCCTCACCGGCAATTCAATCAGAACGCGCATTATGCCTGAATTTGCGCGGCGCTTTTGCGTTGCAATAAATGATAGAACACCATGCCCGCCTTATCCGAGCGCACGACCTCCCAGGCCGCCATCCACGCCGGCGCCTGCTCGCCGTCGAGCGCGAACTCGGCCTCGGCATAGACCAGCCCGGACGGCGCCAGCAGCGTCTCGCAGGACGGCAGCACCTTTTCCAGCCAGCCCTGGTGGTAGGGCGGATCGATGAAGACCAGGCCGAACGCGCCCGGCTCGCGCTGGGCGGCGTTGCGCACGGCGGCCAGCGCGTCGCCGCGCACGATGGCCACCGTATCGGCCTTGAGCTTGTCGCGGTTGGCCTCGAGCTGGCGCGCCGCCGGGCCGCCCTGCTCCACCATGACCACACGGCGCGCGCCGCGGCTGGCGGCCTCGAAGCCCAGCGCGCCGGAACCGGCGAACAGGTCGAGGCAGGCAAGCTGCTCCCAGGCGCCGTCCAGCAGGTGGGTGAGCCAGTTGAAGACGGTCTCACGCACGCGGTCCGGGGTCGGGCGCAGCCCTTCGGCCTCCAGCACCGGCAGCGGCGTGCGCTTCCACTGCCCGCCGATGATGCGCACCTGGTGCGGGCCGCGCGCGGCGGACTTGCCCTGGCTTGGGCGGGCCGGCTGGCGGCTCTTGCTGCTCTTGTTCATGCTGCCGCCCTTACTTCGATGTCGGCGCTGCCGGTGCTGGCGGTGCGGCAGGCGCGGCTTGCGCGTCCTCGCCGACGATCACGGTCGCCAGCTGCTCGGGATGCACATGCCTGCGGAAGGCCGCGCGCACGTCCGACACGCTGACGTTGCGGACCTGGTCGATCCAGCGGTCGAGATAATCCAGCGGCAGGCCGTAGAAGCCGATCACGGCGATGTTCTCCAGCAGCTTGGCGTTGCTGTCGATACGCAGGGCGAAACCGCCGGTGAGATTGTCCTTGGCGGCCTTCATCTCGGCGGCGGTCGGGCCGTCCTTCAGGAACTTGTCCAGCGTGGCGCGCACCACCTGCAGCGCTTCGCCGGTCTGCTCCTTCTTGGTCTGCAGGCCGATCTGGAACGGGCCGGGCTGCGCCAGCGGCGAGAAGCCGCTGTAGACGCTGTAGGTCAGGCCGCGCTTCTCTCGCACCTCGTCGGTCAGGCGCGAGACGAAACCGCCGCCGCCCAGGATGTAGTTGCCCACGGTCAGCGCGAAGAAATCGTTGTCGCCGCGCCTGATCGCCGGCGCGCCGATCAGGATGTGCGACTGCGAGGCAGGATGGGCGATGCGGGTTTCGCCGCCCCGGGGCGCGGCGACCTCGGGCAGCGCCGGCAGGGCCGCGCCTTGCGGCAGGTCGCGCGTCAGGCCGGCGGCGATCTGTCGCGCCTGGTCGGGCGTGATGTCGCCGATCAGCACGATCACGGCGCGGTTGGCCACGTAGTGGGCGCGGTGGAAGGCCACGACATCGTCGCGGGTGATGGCCTGCACGCTGGCTTCGCCGGCGTCCTGCGCATAGGGGTGGCTGCCGTAGATGGCGGCCATGAAGGCTTTTTCGGCGATGGCTTCCGGCTTGGTCAGCTCCTCGCGGATGCCGGAGATGGCCAGCGCCTTGTCGCGCTCCAGGCCGGCCTGCGGGAAGCTGGGGTGGGCCAGCATGCGCGCCAGCAAGCCCAGCGCGACATCGCGCTCGGCCGGGGACGACAACGTGCGCAGCTTCACGCCCGCGCGATCCTGCCCCGCGCCCGCGTGCTGCTCGGCGGCGACGTCGGCAAAGCCGTCCAGTACCTGCGCTTCGCTCAGCTCGCCGCCCTGGCCGCCGGCCACGCCGCGCGTCAGGCTGGCGGCGGTCAGTTCGGCCAGACCGGCGCGGCCGGCCGGATCGCGCCGCTGGCCCGCGTCGAACTGCACGCTGACGTCGAGCATGGGAATGGAGTGGTTCGCCACGAACAGCACGCGCGCGCCGTCGGACTGGTTCCAGGACTGGATCTGCAGCGCGGCGGAGGCCGGCGCCGAGGCGAGAAAGCCCAGGGAAACAAACAGGATGCCGAAATATTTTTTCATAAAACCAGATGCCAATTGAAAGCGATGGACGCCGCCCAGGCCGGCGCGGCGCCCTGGCGGATCATCCGCCGTTGTTCTTGCCGACCCACTCCAGCACCGGCTGCCACTGCTCCAGGTCGCGTTGCACGCGCGAAGGGGCGATATCCCACAGCGTGAGGCCATGCGCGGCCAGTTGCACGTAATTCTGCGTGTCGCGCAGATAGCCCAGCACCGGCAGTTTCAAACCCTCGATAAAACGATGCAGCTGCTCGGCCGAGCGGGTGCGCGCATCGACCCGCATGCCGACGATGCCGACATCGATCTCGCCGTTGCGCACCGCCTTCTCGTCGGCCAGCCGGCGCAGGAAATCCTGCGTGGCGAGGATGTCGAAGATCGAGGGCTGCAGCGGCACCAGCACCTTGTCGGCCATCTTCAGGGCGTCGTTCAGGCGCCAGCCGTGCAGGCCGGCCGGGGTATCCAGCACCACATGGCTGGTGCCCTTGGGCGGCTTGGCGACGTAGTCTTCGCTGACCTCCCAGGTCGCGATCGGCCGCGCCTCCGGCGGGCGGATGTTGAGCCAGGCGCGGGCCGACTGCTGGCGGTCGATATCGCCCAGCAGCACGCCATGCCCCTGGCTGGCGAAATAACCGGCGAGGTTGGTGGACAGCGTGCTCTTGCCGACTCCGCCCTTGGGATTGGCGACGACGATGACAGGCATGTTTTTCCTCCGAGAAGAACAGCGAACCCGATCGACTACAACACCACCGACAACCGACGCAAACCCCGAATCAATGCAGCATGCCCGGCGGCGGCGCGGCAGGCTTCTTGCCGTCCAGCGGCAGCGGCACCAGCGTGGCCACGGTCAGGTTGTCGTCCTTGAAGTATTTCTGCGCCACCGCCTGCACCTGCTCGGGGGTGACGCCCTTGAGCTTGTCGATGATGCGGTCGATGTTCTTCTGGCCGATGCCGGTGGTCTCCATCATGCCCATTTCCATGGCCTGGCCGAACACCGAGTCGCGCTTGTAGACCTGGGCCGCGATCAGCTGCGTCTTCACGCGCTGCAGCTCCTGCGGCGACACGCCTTCCCTGGCGATGCGCTCGACCTCGGCGCGCAGCAGGCCTTCCAGCTGCTCGGTGGTGACGCCTTCGGCGGGGCTACCTTCCAGCGTGAACAGCACCGGACCGCGCGCCACGCCGCTGTAGCTGGCGCCGACCGTGGTGGCCTTGTTGCCGGTGCGCACCAGGTTGGCGGTCAGGCGCGCGTTCTCATAGCCGTCCAGCACGGCCGACAGCACATCCAGCGCGTAGGCCTCCTGGTCCTTCTCGACGTCGCGCAGCGCCGGCACCTTGAAGCCCAGCACCACATAAGGGTTCTCGGCCGGCGCCTTGACCGTCACGCGGCGCAGCCCGAGCTGCTGCGGCTCGTTCTGCGGCTTCTCGCGCGGCAGCGCGTGGGAAGGGATCTTGCCGAAATACTTGTTGGCCAGGGCCAGCACGCGCTGTGCATCGACGTCGCCGGCCACCACCAGCGTGGCGTTGTTGGGCGCGTACCACTGGCGATACCAACCGGCGATGTCCTGCACGGTCATGTGCTGCAGGTCGTCCATCCAGCCCACCACCGGGTGATGGTAGGGATGCGCGGTCCAGGCGGCGGCGTTGAGCGCCTCGCTCAGCAGGCCCATGGGCTGGTCGTCGGTGCGCCAGCGGCGCTCTTCCATGACCACGCGGATTTCCTTGGAGAACTCTCCGGCGTCGAACTGCAGGTTGGCCATGCGGTCAGCTTCCAGCGCCATCACGGTTTCAAGATGGGACTTTTCGATCTGCTGGAAATAGGCGGTGTAATCGTTGGCGGTGAAGGCGTTTTCCTGGCCGCCCATCTCGGCCACCAGGCGACTGAATTCGCCGACCTTGTGCTTCCGGGTGCCCTTGAACATCATGTGTTCCAGCGCGTGCGAGATGCCGGTGGTGCCGTTGAGCTCATCGATGGAGCCGACCTTGTACCAGACCATCTGCACCGCGGTCGGCGCCCGGCGGTCTTCCTTGACGACCACCTTCATCCCGTTCTTCAGCACGAATTCCTGGGCCGTCTGGGCATGCGCCAGCGCCGCGCAGATGCCGAAAAGACCGATGGAGAGGATTGCCCTTATCTTCAATTTCATTGGCTGTGCTCTGATAAAATGCGGGATTCTTTGACCCAGGCGGTCGAGCGCGGGTCTTGTGGATGGGCAATTGTAACCTGTCCCATACGCTTTTCAGGGCATGTTCCGGCTTCCCGCCGCAACCCGATTAGCGCCGGATCCGCGCACAGCGTGCCTGCCGCCGCGCCCTGGCCGCCGCCAGAACCATTCCAAAGCGCCACCGATGTTTAGTTTCTTCAAAAGAAAACCCAAGCCGGAAGTGCAGCCAGAACTGCCGCCGAGCCTGCCGCCAGAAGCGCAACCGGCCGCCAGCGAACCTGCAGCGCCAGCCCCTGCCACGCCCCCTGTCGAGATCGCGCCGCCTTCCGCGGCGGTCGTGCCGCCGCCTCAGCCCGAGGCCGCTCATGTCGCTCATGCCACTCATGCCGCCGACGAGGCCGTTGCGCCCGAGCCGGAGCCCGAGATCGTCGAAGCCCCCGCGCCGACGCCGGAAGCCAAGCGCTCTTGGCTGTCGCGCCTGAAGTCCGGGCTGTCCAAGACGTCCAGCAACCTGACCACGCTGTTCATCGGCGCGCGCATCGACGACGACCTCTATGAGGAGCTGGAGTCGGCCCTGCTGGTGTCCGACGCCGGCGTCGAGGCGACCCAGTGGCTGCTGGACGAGCTGAAAAAGAAGGTCAAGGCCGAACGCCTGACCGAGGCCGCCCAGGTGCGCACCGCCCTGCGTAGCCTGCTGATCGACCTGCTCACGCCGCTGCAGCGTCCGCTGGTGCTGGGCCGCGAGCAGCCGCTGGTGATGATGATCGCCGGCGTCAACGGCGCCGGCAAGACCACCACCATCGGCAAGCTGGCGTTGCACCTGCAGGCCCACGGCCAGTCGGTGCTGCTGGCCGCCGGCGACACCTTCCGCGCCGCCGCGCGCGAGCAGCTGGCGGTCTGGGGCGAACGCAACAACGTGTCGGTGATCGCGCAGGAGTCCGGCGACCCGGCCGCGGTCGCCTTCGACGCCGTGCATTCGGCCACCGCCCGCGGCACCAACGTGGTCATGGTGGACACGGCCGGCCGCCTGCCCACGCAACTGCACCTGATGGACGAGCTCAAGAAGATCAAGCGCGTCATCGCCAAAGGCATGGCCACGGCGCCGCACGAGGTGCTGCTGGTCATCGACGGCAACACCGGCCAGAACGCGCTGGCCCAGGTCAAGGCCTTCGACGACGCGCTGGGCCTGACCGGCCTGGTGGTGACCAAGCTGGACGGCACCGCCAAGGGCGGCATCCTGGCCGCCATCGCCAAGACCCGCCCGGTGCCGCTGTATTTCATCGGCGTGGGCGAGAAGATCGAAGACCTGCAGCCCTTCAACGCCACCGAATTCGTCGACGCGCTGCTGTCCTGACGATGCAGGCGCACTTTTCCGAGGCCGAACGCGCGCTCCTGCGCGGCATTCCCGGCGTCGGCGAAGGACTGGTGCGGCGGCTTGAGCGCCTGGGCATCGCGACGCTGGCGGAACTGGCCGGATCCGACGCGGTCGCCTTGACTGCCCGGCTGGCTCTGGCAAACTGCTCGCACTGCTCGGAAACCAGCCCCAAGGCGCGCCGGCTGGCAGAAGAAGTGACAGCGCTGGCGCGACGCCACGCGGCGGCCACATCCGCCGACTCCGCCCCATAACAAGAGACGTTCGGACAGGCGATTGCAGATTCGATGATTGAATTTTCCCGGGTATCCAAACAATATGCGCGCGAGGTCTACGCCTTGCGCGACATTTCGCTGTCGGTCGGCAAGGGCGAGCTGCTGTTCCTGGCCGGTCCCTCGGGCGCCGGCAAGTCCACGCTGCTGAAGATGATCGCCGCCATCGAGCGCCCGACCGCCGGCAAGCTCACCGTCAGCGGCCAGGACATCGGCGCCATCAAGGGTTCCGGCCTGCCCTACCTGCGCCGCAACCTGGGCCTGATCTTCCAGCAGCAGCGCCTGCTGCAGGACCGCAACCTGCTGGCCAACGTGATGCTGCCGCTGATCGTCACCGGCTCCTCGCGCGCCGACGCCGAGAAGCGCGCCCGTGCCGCGCTGGACAAGGTGGACCTGCTGGACAAGGCCCAGTCCGAGCCGCAGGAGCTCTCCGGCGGCGAGCAGCAGCGCGTGGCCATCGCGCGCGCCATCGTCAACCGCCCGCAGATCATCCTGGCCGACGAGCCCACCGCCAACCTCGACCGCGCCAATGCCAACAAGGTGCTGGCGGCGCTCAAATCCTTCCACGGCGTGGGCGTGACCTGCCTGATCTCGACCCACGACGAGCAATACCTGACCGGCGCCGACCGCATCGTCTACCTGGACCGCGGCCGCATCGTCGACGGCTGGCATAACGGCGTGGCCAACCCGGTGGAGGTGTCGCCATGAACTGGTTGCGCCAACACTTCGCCGCCGCCGCGGATGCGCTGCGCCACCTGCTGCGCTCGCCCGGCAATTTCCTGCTCAACGTGCTGGTGGTGTCGATCGCCCTGGCGCTGCCCTTCGCCGGGCTGTCCGCGCTGGAAAACGTGCGGCCGATCTCGGAGCAGATGTCGGTCGAGCCCGAAATCAGCATCTTCATGAAGATGGACGCCGGCCGCGACGCCTCGCAGGCCATGGGCAAGACCATCGCCCAGGTGCTCAAGGACAGCGATACCGTCGGCCGGGTCGAGTTCATCCCGCGCGAGAAGGCCTTCGACGCCCTGAAGAGCAAGACCGGCCTGGCCGACGTGCTGGCCACGCTGGGCAGCAACCCGCTGCCGGACAGCTTCGTGCTGCGCCTGCCGGGCTTCCAGAATGCCATGGACGCGAGCCGCGTCGACGACATCGCGCAAAAGCTGAAGAACCAGCCCGGCGTGGACACCGTGCAGATCGACTCCGAATGGGTCAAACGCCTGGCCGCGCTGCTGCGCATCCTGCGGCTGGTGCTGCTGTTCCTGGGTATCACGCTGGGCGCGGTGGTGATCGCGGTGGTATTTAACACCATCCGCCTGCAGGTGATGACCCAGCGCGACGAGATCGAGGTCTCGCGCCTGTTCGGCGCCACCAACGCCTTCATCCACCGCCCGTTCTACTACACCGGCGCCCTGCTGGGACTGTGCGCCGGCGTGGTGGCGCTGGGCCTGGTGATCGCCGCCCAGCAGCCGCTCAACGAAGCCATCCTCGACTTCGCCCACCTTTACGCCTCCGAATTCCAGCTGGCGCTGCCCAGCGCCATGGCGATCGGCCTGCTGCTGGCCATCAGCGCCCTGCTGGGCCTGTTCGGCGCGATGCTGTCGGTGCGCAGGCATCTGGCGCGCATGGGTTGACGCAGGAAGTTTCAGCGCAACAACAAAACGGCCGCCGGAGCAACCCGGCGGCCGTTTTTTTGACTGTATCCCCTTGAAATCGCGCCGGCTGCCTCTATTTTGGGAGCTCCCCCACTGCAAAAATTGTTACAGATTTTTGACCGCCTTTTGACCCGCGTCGCAACTTTACGTCTCGAATTCCTTCTAAGATAGTAGGGACGAAAGCAATGATTATCAGAATTGCAATAGAGCAGTTCTATCGGGGTCTTCCAAACATGCAATTAGCACTCTCAAATGACGAGTGCTAGAATACCTTATCGAAATGCTCCAGTTTTAGGTTTTAAAGCATTGCTTTAATTCAAACGTCTCTTCCGCAAGGAAACAAGGAGAATCAATGAAAGCAGCGTCTGCACAATCTGCACTCATGCCGGTCGAGTCCAATGCGCTCGCGCTCGGTTTTTCCGGCAGCCTGGGCAACATCGACGCATATATTTCGGCAGTGAACCGCCTGCCCATGCTGACGGCCGAAGAGGAAGTCAAGCTGGCCCGCGACCTGCGCGAAAAGAACGACCTGGGCGCCGCCCAGAAGATGGTGCTGTCGCACCTGCGCCTGGTGGTATCGATCGCCCGCGGCTACCTGGGCTACGGCCTGCCGCACGCCGACCTGATCCAGGAGGGCAACATCGGCCTGATGAAGGCGGTCAAGCGCTTCGACCCGGGTCAGAACGTGCGCCTGGTGTCCTATGCCATGCACTGGATCAAGGCCGAAATCCACGAGTACATCCTGAAGAACTGGCGTCTCGTGAAGGTCGCGACCACCAAGGCCCAGCGCAAGCTGTTCTTCAACCTGCGCAGCCACAAGGAAGGTCTGGACGCGATGACCCCGGCGCAAGTCGAGGCGTTGGCCAAGACGCTGGACGTCAAGCGCGAAGAAGTGATCGAGATGGAAACCCGTCTGTCCGGCCGCGACATCGCGCTGGAGTCGCCCACCGACGACGAAGACGACAAGTTCGCGCCGATCGCCTACCTGTCGTCCGAGAACTCGGAGCCGACCCGCGTGATCGAGGCCAAGCAGTACGACCGCATGCAGTCCGAAGGCCTGGAAGCCGCACTGTCCAAGCTGGACGACCGTTCGCGCCGCATCGTGGAAGCCCGCTGGCTGGCCAACGACGACGGCTCGGGCGCGACCCTGCATGAGCTGGCTGACGAGTTCGGCGTGTCCGCCGAGCGTATCCGCCAGATCGAAGCGGTGGCGCTGAAGAAGATGAAGACTGCGCTGCAGGCGTATTCGTAATTGGCGTAATCCGCGCAATCTTCGCGAATCAGGCAGCAAATGAAAAAGGCACCCTCGGGTGCCTTTTTTCTTGCCTGCGCGACCGGCCGCGAACGCGGCCTGGCGGCGACGATATCAGGACAGCAGCAGCTTGATGTCGTGCGCCAGCGTCTGCGGTCCCTGGCCGTGCTTGACGAACAGGCGGATATGGCCGGCCGGGTCGAACACATAGCTGCCGGCGGTATGGTCCATGGTGTAGCTGCCCGGCTGCTTGCCCGGCACCTTCTGGTAGAACACCTTGAATTCCTTGGCGACCTTCTCAGTCTGCGCCGCGTCGCCGCGCAGGCCCAGGAAGCGCTTGTCGAAGGCCGGCACGTATTGCGACAGGATTTCCTGCGTGTCGCGGTCGGGATCGACGGTGACGAACAGCACCTGCACGCGGTCCGCGTCCGGGCCCAGCTCCTTCATCACGTTGGCCATCTCCACCATCGTGGTCGGGCACACGTCCGGGCACTGGGTATAACCGAAGAAGATCACCACCGCCTTGCCCTTGAAGTCGGCCAGGGTGCGCGGCTTGCCGGTGTGGTCGGTCAGCGCGAAATCACGGGCGTAGTCCAGCCCGGTCACGTCGGTGTTGTTGAACTTCAGCTCGGGCTTGGACGGGCCGCAGGCTGCCAGCAGCCCCGCGCAGCCCGCCAGCAGCAGGGCGGAGAAAAGTCGTCGCTTCATCGGGTCAGAAGGTCCGGAACAGGAAGTAGTGGTCCACCAGCAGCACCGCGAACAGGATCGACAGGTAGACGATCGAGAAGGCGAAGGCGCGGCGCGCGATCAGGTCGGTGTAGTGGCGGTAGATCTGCCACGAATACCAGAAGAAGATCGCACCCAGCACGATGGCGGTGCCCAGGTAGATCAGGCCGCTCATGCCGATGGCGAAAGGCAGCATGCTGGTGGCCAGCAGCGCGATCGTGTACATCAGGATGTGGAACTTGGTCACTTCCATGCCGTGCGTGATGGGCAGCATCGGCAGGCCGGACTTGGCGTAGTCGTCGCGGCGGTACATGGCCAGCGCCCAGAAGTGCGGCGGGGTCCAGATGAAGATGATCATCACCAGCACCCAGGCCTGCATCGGCACGTCGTTGGCGATGGCGGCCCAGCCCAGCGCCGGCGGCATCGCGCCGGCCAGGCCGCCGATGACGATGTTCTGCGGCGTGGCGGGCTTCAGGATGATGGTGTAGATGATGGCGTAGCCGACGAAGGTGGCGAAGGTCAGCCACATGGTCAGCGGATTGACCAGGTTGTAGAGGATCCACATGCCCATGCCGCCGATGACGCCGGAGAACACCAGCGTCTGCTTCACGGTGATCTCGCCGCGCGCCAGCGGACGGCGGGCGGTGCGCGCCATGCGCGAATCGACCTCGCGCTCGACCAGGCAGTTGATCGCGAACGCGGCGCCGGCCAGCAGCCAGATGCCCAGCGTACCGTAGACCACCTTGTGCCAGTCCGGCAGGTCCGGGGTCGACAGGAACATGCCGATCACGGCGCAGAACACGGCCAGCTGCGTCACGCGCGGCTTGGTCAGTGCCCAGTACTGGGCGATGCGGTTGGGTTGGGCGGTCAATGTGGTCATGTCAGGTCACTGGCGATACGGCCGCCTGAGGAGAAGCGGCGGCAATGCCTGCGGGAGCGTAGCGAGCCTTGTAGTTTAACATGACCAGCAGCAGGACCAGCAGCGCGGCGCCGCCATTGTGCACCACAGCAATGGCCAGCGGCCAGTTCAGGTAGATGGTCGCCAGCCCGGTACAGAGCTGCAAAGCCACGATGATCAGCAGCCAGCGGCCGGTCTTGCGCAGGCCGGGGTCGCGCAGCGCCTTGTGTGCCAGCCATACAACATACAAGATCACGACAAAGGCGAAGCTGCGGTGCACCCAGTGGATCGCGGTCAGGGCCTGGAACGGCAGGAAATCGCCGGCGGCCGTCATCCCCAGATGGCGCCAGAGCGTGAAACCGTGCGCGAAATCCATGTCCGGCACCAGCTTGCCGTCGCACAGCGGAAAATCGGTACAGGCCAGCGCCGCGTAGTTGGTGCTGACCCAGCCGCCCAGCGCGATCTGCAGCGTCAGCAACGCCAGGCCGATAGCGGCCGGCGTCGCCATGCCGCGTCCCGGCGACACCGCCAGGTGCGGATTGTGGCGTGCGTACAGCCACGCCAGCATGGCCAGCAAGGTCAGGCCCAGCAACAGGTGAATGGTGACGATGACCGGCTGCAGCTTCATGGTCACGGTCCAGGCTCCGAATGCGCCTTGCAGGCAGACGAAGCCCAGCAAGGCGGTGGCAAACCAGGGGCGGTACTGCGGCTCGGTCTTGCCGGAGCGGACCCAGCGCCGCCAGGCCAGCACCATCAGCGCGATGATCAGCACGCCCACGGCCATGGCGAAATAGCGGTGCGTCATCTCGATCCAGGCTTTGCTCCAGGTCACCGGGCCGGTCGGCATGGCCTGCTGCGCGGCATTGATGTGCTCGTGCGCCAGCAGCGGGTTGGAGCGGTTGTAGCAGCCCGGCCAGTCGGGGCAGCCGAGGCCGGAGTCGGTCAGCCGGGTAAAGGCTCCGAACATGATCAGGTCGAAGGTGAAGAACATCGTCACCCCCACCAGCTTGCGGTATTTGTTGTCGAAGCCCTTGGCCCGCCATACGAAATAGAGCGGGACCAGCGCCACCAGCAGGCCGGTCAGGCCCAGTTCAATCAGCGTTATTGCATTCACGTTATTGCATTCGTCTTGTATCAAACATGCGCCGCCATGCGCTCAGCCGATGGCCGAGGCGCGCAGCAGCTTGGAAATATCCTTCTTCATCTTGCCGGGATCGGGCGACTTGGGGAAGCGCATCATCAGGTTGCCCAGCGGGTCGATCAGGTAGATATGGTCCTGCACCGACGTGCCCGGCTCCACCGGCAGCCAGGCCTTGAGCTTGGCCGCATCCACGCGCAGCATGTCGGTGCCGTCGTATTCGCGCATGAGCATGGTCTCCACCGGCGCCTTGTCGGTCACCAGCCAGACGCGCTCGACGCGCTCCATCTCCTTGCCTTGCATCAGCCGCAGCTGGCGCATGGTAAACAGTTTTTCGCGGCAAGGTGCGGCGCAGTCCGCGCCGTCCACCTGCAGCATGATCCACTTGCCCTTGTAATCCTCCAGCGCGGCCTTCGAGCCGTCCAGCGCGCTGCTGCCCAGATCCGGAATCGGATACTGGCGCGGATCGATCAGCGCGCCGTAGTTGTTGCGGCTCTCCGGCTTGATCACGTAGTAGGTGAAATACGATGCGATCATCGGCGCCGCGCATACCGCGACCACCGCCAACATCTTCCAGCGGCCGTTGCGGCGACGCCTGGCGTCGGCGGCAGCATTGGCTGCGGCACTGGGTTCGGCGGTCTTGCCTGCATCAAGATTTGTCATTGCATCCACGTCTGAATCCCGTGACAAGGAAAAATACAATCGCCATCGCCGCCAGCGCATACCACTGCAGCGCATAGGCGCGGTGACGGTCTATGCCCAGCGAGGGCGCCGGCCAGTCGCGCGCCAGGCCGTCGTCGACGCCGGGCGACGGCATGCGCTGCTCGACCACATAAGCCGACAGCGGCAAGCCGCTGGCCGCCGCCAGCGCGGCGACGTCGAGGTTTTGCAGGATCGCGCCGGGCCTGGGCGCATCGGCCTGGCCCAGCTGCAGCACATGGCCGGCGTCGCGCCGCAAGACGCCGTCGATGCGCATCGCCCCCTGCGCCAACGGCGGCTGCGGCACCCTGGCGCGATCGGTCGCGTCGCGCGGGGCCCAGCCGCGCGCCACCATCACGGCGCGCTGCGAACCCGCTATTTTAAACGCCGTCAGCACATGGAAGCCGACCGCGCCTTCGTGGGGACGGTTTTCCAGGTAGATGGTCCACTGCGGGATGAACTCCCCTTCCAGCAGCACATGACGAAACTCCGCGACGTCGGCCTCGCCCTCGGGCGGCAAGGCCTGCAACGGCGCCTCCTTGGCGCGCGCCTCGATGCGGTGCTGGATCGCCAGCTTCTCTTCGGCGCGGCGCGTCTGCCACTGGCCCAGCGCGATGCCTGCGGCCGCCACCACCAGCGTGGCGCACAGGGGAACCCAGCGAATTCTGAATCTGATTGGCATTACAATGGAAGAAAACAATTTTTCAACAGCCGCGCTGCGCAAAGACATTGATGCGCATCGACCGCGGCAGGAGACACAGGAATTCTACCCGCATGAAAATCGTCGTCGCGATCGCGTTCATCCTCATCCTCGCAAGCCTGGCTTCCGCACTGGTCTTCCTGATGCGCGACAAGGGCAAGAGCAACCGTACCGTGCAGGCGCTGACCTTGCGCGTGGGCTTCTCGGTGGCGCTGTTCCTGCTGATCCTGCTGTGCTACAAGCTGGGCTGGATACAGCCCACCGGCATCCGCTGAAATCCGCCAAGCCCGCCAAACCCGCGCCGCCTGCATGAAAAAGCCGCACATTGGTGCGGCTTTTTTGTTGACGATTCACTGCGGCCTTACAGCCAGTACACCACCACGTACAGGCCCAGCCACACCACGTCCACGAAGTGCCAGTACCATGCCGCGCCTTCGAAGGCGAAGTGATGGGTCGGCGTGAAGTGGCCGCGCAGCAGGCGGTACAGCACCACCGACAGCATGATCGCGCCCATGGTCACGTGGAAACCGTGGAAGCCGGTCAGCATGAAGAAGGTGGAGCCGTAGATGCCCGAGGTCAGCTTCAGGTTCAGCTCGGTGTAGGCGTGGATGTATTCATAAGCCTGGAAGCCCATGAAGATCGCGCCCAGCAGGATGGTCAGGAACAGCCACACCGCGGTCTGCGTGCGGTGGCCGGCGCGCAGCGCGTGGTGCGAGATGGTCAGCGTCACGCCCGAGGTCAGCAGCAGCAGCGTGTTGATGGTCGGGATCGGGAACGGACCCATGGTGTTGAAGCTTTCCACCGTGCCGGCCGGTCCGACGTTGCCCCAGTGGGCGGCGAAGTTGGGCCAGATCACCTTGTGGTCGAGATCGGCCAGCCAGGGCATGGTGATGCTGCGGGCATAGAACAGCGCGCCGAAGAAGGCGGCGAAGAACATCACCTCGGAGAAGATGAACCAGCTCATGCTCCAGCGGTAGGACAGGTCGATGTTCTCGCCGTAGAGGCCGGACTCGGACTCCTTGATGGCGTCGCCGAACCAGTAGTACAGCACCACCAGCACCATCAGGATGCCGAAGATGTTGACATAGGGCGCCCACGAAGCGCCGTTGACCCATGCCGATGCGCCGATCATGGTGACCAGCATCGAAATGCCCGCCAGCATCGGCCAGCGCGACGGTCCCGGTACGAAGTAGTGCGGCGCCTTGGCGTGTTGAGAACTCATTTCCATCTCCCGATACAAAATTCAGTGTTGGCCAGTGTTTGTTGTTGCTGCTTTTTTCGTGAGCTTTTTTGTGCGCCTCTTGCGCGCCTTTGTGCACTCTTCCTGACTGCAATTTCCCCTGCTAACCGCCGGCGGCGTTGGCCACCACCAGCCTGACGATGCTCACCAGCACCGCCACGAAGATCGCCGCGCCGATGACGCCGGCGATGATCACATGCACCGGGTTCAGCCGCGCCGCGTCCGACTCGTAGTCGCGTCGCTTGCGCACGCCGAAGAAGGACCAGAACACCGCCTTCATCGTCGCGCCGAACGAGGCCTTGCGCTGCGACGCCTGCTTCAGGTCTTCGGTCAAAGCGTCCCTTTCACGGCATACGCCGGTTTCAGCCTTCCTTCTTGTCCTTGCCGCCGATCTCGAAGAAGGTGTACGACAGCGTGATGGTCGTCACCTCCTTGGGCAGCTTGGGGTCGATGTAGAACACCACCGGCATCTGCTTGGCCTGGTTCGGGCCCAGCGTCTGCTGCGTGAAGCAGAAGCACTCGACCTTCTTGAAGAAGGCCGCCGACTGCTGCGGCGCATAGCTCGGGATGGCCTGGGCGTCGACATTGCGCGCCTGGGTGTTCACCACCTCGTAAGTCACCTGCGTCATCTCGCCCGGATGCACCTTCATGCTGGCCACCGTCGGCCGGAAGCGCCAGGGGCCCTGCGCGTTGCCGTCGAACTCGACAGTCACCGTGCGCGACTTGTCGACCTGGGTATTGGCCGGCGCCTCCACGGTCGCGTCCTTGGGCGTGAGGAAATTGACGCCGGTGACCTCGCAGATCTTGCGGTACACCGGAATCAACGCGTAGCCGAAGCCGAACATCAGCACCGCCACCACCACCAGCTTGCGCAGCATCACGCGGTTCAGGCCGCGGCCTTCGTCGGGGGTCTCTTCGGCGCTCATTTGGCGAACCAGATGCGGTTGATGAAGATGCCGACGAAGAAGGCCAGCGCCACCAGTCCCAGCAGCAGGCCGGTCCTGAGATTGTTCGGTTTCTTGCGTTCCGACATGGGGAATCCGTTTCTGTGGTGGACGACGGCCGGGCCGCCGTCCACGGGATCATTGAGCGATTGCCTGAGCTGTCACTTGAAGACGGGCGGCTCTTCGAAGGTGTGGAAGGGCGCCGGGCTGGGCACGGTCCATTCCAGGCCTTCGGCGCCGTCCCACGGTTTGGCTTCCGCCTGCTTGCCGCCCTTGATCGACGGGATCACCACGCAGAACAGGAAGTACACCTGCGACAGGCCGAAACCGAAGGCGCCGATGGAGGCGATCATGTTGAAGTCGGTGAACTGCGCCGGGTAGTCCGCATAGCGGCGCGGCATGCCGGCCAGGCCCAGGAAGTGCATCGGGAAGAAGGTCACGTTGAAGGTGATCAGCGAGGCCCAGAAGTGGAACTTGCCGCGCCATTCGTTGTACATGTAACCGGTCCACTTCGGGCCCCAGTAGTAGTAGCCGGCGAACAGCGCGAACAGGGAGCCCGCCACCAGCACGTAGTGGAAGTGCGCCACCACGTAGTAGGTGTCCTGCATCTGGATGTCGATCGGGGTCACCGCCAGGATCAGGCCGGTGAAGCCGCCCATGGTGAACACGAAGATGAAGCCCACCGAGAACAGCATCGGGGTCTCGAAGGTCATCGAGCCGCGCCACATGGTGGCGATCCAGTTGAAGATCTTCACGCCGGTCGGCACCGCGATCAGCATCGTGGCGTACATGAAGAACAGCTGCGCCGTCACCGGCATGCCGGTAGTGAACATGTGGTGCGCCCAGACGATGAAGGACAGGATCGCGATCGAGGCGGTCGCGTACACCATCGACGCGTAGCCGAACAGCGGCTTGCGGGCGAAGGCCGGGATGATCTGCGAGACGATGCCGAAGGCCGGCAGGATCATGATGTAGACCTCGGGGTGGCCGAAGAACCAGAAGATGTGCTGGTACATCACCGGGTCGCCGCCGCCGGCGGCGTTGAAGAACGAGGTGCCGAAGTGGCGGTCGGTCAGCGTCATGGTAATGGCGCCGGCCAGCACCGGCATCACGGCGATCAGCAGGTAGGCGGTGATCAGCCAGGTCCAGCAGAACATCGGCATCTTCATCAGCGTCATGCCGGGCGCGCGCATGTTGAGGATGGTGACGATGATGTTGATCGAGCCCATGATCGACGAGGCGCCCATGATGTGCATGGCGAAGATGCCCATGTCCATGCCCGGGCCCATCTGCGTGGACAGCGGCGCGTACAGCGTCCAGCCCGCGGCGGTCGCGCCGCCCGGCACCAGGAAGGAGCCGGCCAGCAGGAGCGCGGCCGGCGGCAGCAGCCAGAACGAGAAGTTGTTCATCCGCGCGAACGCCATGTCGGAGGCGCCGATCTGCAGCGGGATCATCCAGTTGGCGAAGCCGACGAAGGCCGGCATGATCGCGCCGAACACCATCACCAGGCCGTGCATGGTGGTGAGCTGGTTGAAGAACTCGGGCTTGAAGAACTGCAGGCCGGGATGGAACAGCTCGGCGCGGATCAACAGCGCCAGCACGCCGCCCGAGAGCAGCATCGTGAACGAGAACCACAGGTAGAGCGTGCCGATGTCCTTGTGGTTGGTGGCGAACACCCAGCGGCGCCAGCCGTGCGGATGGTCGTGGGAATGATCGTGGTCGTGGCCGTGCGCGTGGTGATCAGGTGCGTGATCAACGGTGGTGGTCATATTCCTGTTCTCCAATCGATTACTTGCGGCCGGCCAGCACTTCTGCGGGCTGTACGATGTTTTCCTGCGCCTTGTTGGACCAGCTGTTGCGCGTGTAGGTGATCACGGCGGCGATCTCGGTGTCGTTGAGGACGCTCTTCCAGGCCGGCATGGCGTTCTTGCCGTTGAGGACCGTATGGATCTGTGCCGCCTTGGGGCCGTTGACCACCGGGTCGCCGTCCAGCGCCGGGAACGCGCCAGGCACGCCCTTGCCGTTGGCCTGGTGGCACACCGCGCAATTGGCGGTATAGACCTTTTCGCCGCGCTGCTTCAGCTCATCGATGGTCCAGGTCTTGTTCGGATCGTCGGCCTTGGCGGCCATTTCCTTCTTCTTCTCGTCGACCCACTTCTTGTAGTCGGCCTCGCTGACCACGTTCACCACGATGGGCATGAAGGCGTGGTCCTTGCCGCACAGCTCCACGCACTGGCCGCGGTAGGTGCCGATCTTCTCGGCGCGGAACCAGGTGTCGCGCACGAAGCCGGGGATCGCATCCTGCTTCACGCCGAAGGCCGGAATGGTCCAGGAGTGGATCACGTCGTTGGCGGTGGTGACGATGCGCACCTTCTTGTTGACCGGCACGACCACGGGGTTGTCGACTTCCAGCAGGTAGTTGTCGTTCTTGGTCAGCGCGGGGTTGGTGACCTGCTCGCGCGGCGTGGCCAGGTTGGAGAGGAAGGAGATGCCTTCACCCTCGCCCTTGAGGTAGTCATAGCCCCACTTCCACTGCATGCCGGTGACCTTGATGGTGAGGTCGGCGTTGGAGGTGTCCTTCATCGCCACCACGGTCTTGGTCGCGGGCAGCGCCATGCCGATGACGATCAGGAAAGGCACGATGGTCCAGGCGATTTCCACGGTCGTGCTTTCGTGGAAGGTCGCGGCCTTGTGGCCCAGCGATTTGCGGTGCTTGAGGATGGAATAGAACATCACGCCGAACACCGCCACGAAGATCACCAGGCAGATGATCAGCATCAGGATGTGCAGGTCGTAGATTTGTTCGGCGATCTTGGTGACGGGCGGCTGGAAGTTCATCTGCCTTACTGCGGGTCCCCCTGGACTGTCCACCACTGCCCAGGCCGGGATTCCGGCCGCCAGCAGCGATGCACCGAGGGTCAACGATTGAAGGCGCTTCGCAAGTTTCATGGATTTCCTCAAAAGCCCAAGAAGATTATAAGAATTAGAATTTCGGCAACACACCTATCCTCACGGACAGTTCGCGTTCAAGCTCGCGCGCGAACTCGCGTCGTTTCCATTCGCTCATAAAACGGCCCACTTCCACGCGCATGCCGGAGCTCTCCAGCCCCACCAGCGCCTGTCGGGCTCCGGGAAAATCGATGCGCGCGCGGCGCAGGTCCAGCCTGACCAGGTTTGCCTCGCCTGCCTGCGTCACCTCGACGATCAGGCAGTCGTCTTCCAGTACGACGTGTTCGCGATCAGTTGCATGGCGGGCGTACATCAGGAAAGCGATGCCGACCGCCGACAGTTCAATGACAGAAAATATCAGGATTGTCCATGCGCCATGGACGGTGAACGCCAACGCGATCGCCAGCGATACTGCACAGAGGATTGCAAATACCCACGCCAGCTGGCGCGGCGCAATCGAACAATTGCGCTTCAATATCCATTCCCGCGTCTCCATAGCACCTCGCCAGCATGATTGTCGGTCGAGTGTGTCTCTCCAGCCACTGGAGGCGGCGCTTGTCTCGTTGCGCCGGCGTCGCGGGGCCGGGATTGCCCTCCGTCGACGCGCCTGGCGCAGGCGCCGTCCGCATTGCGGCTCTTTATTTATTCTTAACCATTTGAGTATAAGGGGTAACGTCGCCGCTGATCAAGCGCGCGCCGCCGGCCCTTCTCCATCCTCGCTTTCGTCCTGTTTCCTGTCTTGCACCCTGGCTCGCCAAGCCGCCACGGGACTGGCTTTGCGGACTTCGGTGCGGTTCAGCAGGGCGTAACGATACAGCAACTATTACTTTGAACAGATGGGCATCGGCAACTAACCCATATATGCAATTTTCACTAAGCCGCTTATTTGCGCGGCAAATCGAAACGAATAATGCTCTCGCCCGACGAGGTGGTCTTGGGCACCGGCCGGAAGGCGTGGCCGTACACCACTTCGAAGGTCAAGGGGATCTTGCCCTCGTGGTTGCGCATCGCCTCGAAGGCCGCCAGCAGCTGCGCATGCTGCGCGCGCGACAGCAGGCCGCGGCGGCGCGACTCCAGCGGATTGCCGCCCCAGGCGCGCACATCCTCCAGCAGGCGCTGCGGCGTCTCGTAGGTCACGGTGATGGTTTCCATGTCCATCACCGGGGTCGAGAAACCGGCGTTGACCAGCATGTCGCCGAAGTCGTGCATGTCGACGAACGGCAGCGTGTGCGGTGCAATATCGATGCTCTCGAAGGCGTTGCGCACCTCGCGCAGGGTGTCGGGACCGAAACAGGAGAACATCAGCAGGCCCTCCACCCGCAGCACGCGGCGCCATTCGGCGAACACGCGGTCGGGCTGGGGATGCCAGTGCAAGGCGAGATTGGACCAGACCAGGTCCAGCGAATTGGGGCCCAGCGGCAGCTGCGCGAAGTCGGCGCAGGCCAGCTCGGGGCCGTTGGCGCCGGCGCCGTTGGTGCCCAGCCACTTGTTGATCGAACCGAACAGGCGGTTGACCGCCGACTGCGCCCCGCGCTGGTGCTCGGCGGCGACGGCCAGCATGCCGTAGGCGCCGTCCAGGCCCAGCACCTGCGCCTCGGGATAGCGCTTCTGCAACACCGGCAGGTCGGCGCCTTCGCCGCAGCCGGCGTCGAGCACTTCCCTGGGCGCGATCTTCACCAGCGCCAGCCGCTCCTGCATGCGCGCGGACACCTCGCGACGCAGGAAGTCGGATTCGGCCACCAGCTGCGGCCGGCCGAAGCGGCGGCGCACCAGGGGCAGATCGATGGGAGCGCTGAGCTTGGCGCTGGCGGATGGCGGACTGGCGGACATCGAAACCACGAACAGGTGAGATAATGCGCGTAGTTTAGTCGAAATCCATATTTCCCGGGCGCACTACCGATGGACGTCAAACCGCAGAAACCTGCGGCCGCGCAGGCCGCCCCCAAGCCCGCCGGCTACAGGCGCGTTGCCCCGGCCAAGCCGAAAAAGGACGGCTGGGTGCGCCGCATGCTGGCGCGCGTGCCGCCGCTGCTGCCGACCTCGTGCGCCCTGTGCGGCCACGCCGGGCGCGACATCCTCTGCTCGCCCTGCCACAAGCGCTTCTTCACCCGCCAGCACCGCCGCTGCATCCAGTGCGCGCTGCCCATGCCCGTGACCGGCAAGGAGCTGCGCTGCGGCGCCTGCCTCAAGGACCGCCCGGCCTTTGACGCCACCATCGTCGCCACCGATTATTACGCCCCGTCCGACCAGCTCGCGCTGGCCCTGAAGTTCGGCGGCGACCTGCGCTTGTCGCCGCTGCTGGCGTCGCTGATCCGCGATGCGGCCCTGCGCACGCCGGTGCCGGGCAGCGATGTGCAGCTAGCCTTGCCCACCATGCTGGCGCCGGTGCCGCTGGGCCTGCAGCGCCTGCAGGAACGCGGCTTCAACCAGGCGCTCGAGATCGCCCGCCCGCTGTCGGCGCTGCTGGACATCCCGCTGCACCCGCGCCTGCTCGAGCGCAAAAAGGAAACCCAGGCGCAATCGGCGCTGCCGATGCCCGCCCGCGTGCGCAACGTGCGCCAGGCCTTCGTCATTCCCTACGATGCGATGGACCAGGTGCGCGGGCGCCATGTGGGCGTGATCGACGACGTCATGACCACCGGCGCCACGCTCAACGAAGTCGCCATCGTGCTCAAGCGCCACGGCGCCAAGCGCGTGACCAACCTGGTCTTCGCGCGCACCCTGCCGGTCTGATCCCGGCTGTCATTTTTGCAGGAGAGTTTTTTGTTCCACGTAGTACTGGTCGAACCCGAGATCCCGCCCAACACGGGCAACGTCATCCGCCTGTGCGCCAATACCGGCGCGCAGTTGCACCTGGTGGAGCCGCTCGGCTTCCCGCTGGACGATGCCAAGATGCGCCGCGCCGGCCTCGACTATCACGATTACGCCACCATGCTGGTGCACGCCAGCTGGGACGCCTTCCTGGCGCGCCGCCGCGAGGATCCGCAATTCGACGAGACCCGCATGTTCGCCATGACCACGCATGGCTCGACGCCTTTCGCCGGCCTGGCCTTCCGCCCTGGCGACACCTTCGTGTTCGGTTCCGAGACGCGCGGCCTGGCGCCGGATCTGCGCAATGCCTTCCCGACCACGCAACGCATCCGGCTGCCGATGCGGCCGGACAACCGCAGCCTCAATCTCTCCAACACCGTGGCGGTGGTGGTCTATGAGGCGTGGCGACAGAACGGTTACGCGGGCGGCAGCTGACTTTTTCTGCGCGCGCCGGCTTCGATGCGCGGCGCTGCCGCCAACCGGCCCGCAGCGGCTCTCCAAAAACAAAAACGGCTCCTTGCGGAGCCGTTTTCCATTCAAGCGCGATGACGCTCATCCGAGCAGCAAGGCATCGTCCGACAGCTTCTCGCCGCGCGTCTGCTCGAACATCTTGAGCAGGTCCGGCACATCCAGCCCGGCGCGCTCCTGGCCCGACACGTCCAGCACGACGCGGCCCTGGTGCAGCATCACGGTGCGGTCGCCGTAGTCCAGCGCCTGGCGCATGCTGTGCGTCACCATCATGGTGGTCAGCTTGCTCTCGGCCACGATCTTGGCGGTCAGCTCCAGCACGAAGGCGGCGGTCTTGGGGTCAAGCGCGGCGGTGTGCTCATCCAGCAGCAGGATGCGCGAAGGCTGCAGCGAGGCCATCAGCAGGCTCACCGCCTGGCGCTGGCCGCCGGACAGCAGGCCGATGCGGTCGGCCAGGCGATTTTCCAGGCCCAGATTGAGGATGGCGAGCTTCTCGCGGAACAGCTCGCGCATCTTGCCGCGGATGGCGAAGCTGAAGCCGCGGCGACGGCCGCGCGCCATCGCCAGCGCCATGTTCTCTTCGATGGTCAGCGCCTCGCAGGTGCCGGCCATCGGGTCCTGGAACACGCGCGCCACCATGCCGGCGCGGTCCCATGCCTGCTTCCTGGTGACGTCGGTGCCGTCGATTTCGATCTTGCCCGAATCCATCAGCAGGTCGCCCGAGATGGCGTTCAGGAAGGTCGACTTGCCGGCGCCGTTGGAGCCGATCACGGCCACGAACTGGCCGGTCGGGATTTCCAGCGAGAGGCCGCGCAGCGCCGGGTTCTCGATCGGCGTGCCGGGATTGAAGGTGATCTTGAGATCGCTTGCTTTCAACATCTCAGGCTCCCTTCTTCAGCAGTTTCAACTTGCGCTTGCCCATCGGCAGCACCAGCGCCAGCATCACCAGCACCGCGGTGACCAGGTTCAGGTCCTGCGCCTGCAGGCCGATGAAGTCGCTGTTCAAGGCCAGCGCGATGAAGAAGCGATACAGGATCGCCCCCAGGATCACGGCCAGCGTGGTCCACACCAGGCGGCGCGCCGGCAGGATGTTCTCGCCGATGATCACGGCGGCCAGGCCGATGACGATGGTGCCGATGCCCATGGAAATGTCGGAGCCGCCCTGGGTCTGCGCAAACAGCGCGCCGGCCAGCGCCACCAGCGCATTGGCCAGCGCCATGCCGGCCAGCGTGGCGGTGCCGGTGGCGATGCCCTGGGCCCGCGCCATGCGGGCGTTGGCGCCGGTGGCGCGCATGGCCAGGCCGATTTCGGAAGAGAAGAACCAGTCCAGCAGCAGCTTGGCGGCAATCACCACCACCAGCAGGATCATCGGACGGCCGACGTAGTCGGGAATCCAGTCCGGCTGCAGGATGGTGAAGATGGTCGACTCCGAGATCAGCGGCACGTTGGGCTTGCCCATCACGCGCAGGTTGATCGAGTACAGCGCGATCATCATCAGGATACTGGCCAGCAGGTCCATGATCTTCAGGCGCACGTTCAGCCACGCGGTGGTGAAACCGGCGGCCGCACCCGCCAGGATGGCGACGAAGGTGGACAGGAAGGGGTTGTAACCGGCGGCGATCATGGTCGCGGCGACCGCGCCGCCCAGCGGGAAGCTGCCGTCGACGGTGAGGTCGGGGAAGGTGAGAATGCGGAAGGAAATCAGCACTCCGAGCGCCACGAGGCTGAAAATCAGGCCGATCTCCAGTGCGCCCAGCAGGGTATACAGCGACATAAAAGGACTTTCTTAAAAAAACACATTCGGCACGAGCGCGATACGCCGGTGCCGAATGTCTTCTGCGTTCACCGGAAGCCGCAGGGGTGGCGCGGCTTCCGGCGATGCACGGCAGATCAGTTCAGGACCTTGGTCGCCGACTTCAGGAAGTCGGGCGACAGGGTCACGCCCTGCTTCTGCGCGGCGGAGGTGTTGACGTACAGCTCGAGGTTCTTGCTCGGCGAAGAGGCGATATCGCCGGCCTTCTCGCCCTTCAGGATGCGCGCGACCATCTTGCCGGTCTGGCGGCCCAGGTCATAGAAATTCACGCCCAGCGCCGCCACCGCGCCGCGCTTGACGCTGCCGGTATCGGAAGCGATCAGCGGGATGTGGGCGTCGTTGCAGACCTTGGCCAGCGACTCGAACACCGACACCACGTTGTTGTCGGTGGTGGTGTACATCACGTCGATCTTGCCGATCAGGCTCTTGGCAGCGGGCGCGACGTCAACCGAACGGGGCGCGGCGGCTTCCACCAGCGTGATGCCGGCCTTTTGCAGCTCGCCCTTGATGTTGTTCAGGGCCGAGACGGAATTGGCTTCGCCCGGATTGTAGACCACGCCGACGCGCTTGGCGTTGGGCACCACGCGCTTGATGATCTCGACCTGCTTGACCGGGTCGAGCATGTGCGACATGCCGGTCACGTTGGTGCCGGACGGCTTCCAGTCCTTGACCAGCTGCGCCGCCATCGGGTCGGCGATGGCCGAATACACGATGGGGATGGTCTTGGTGGCGGCCACCATCGGCTGCGCCGACGGCGTGCCGATCACGACGATGGCGTCAGGATTGTCGCCCACGAACTTCTTGGCGATCTGGCCGGCGGTGCCGGCATTGCCCTGCGCGCTCTGGAAATCCCACTTCAGGTTCTTGCCGGGCTCGAAGCCCTCGGCGATCAGCTCGTCCTTGGTGCCGTCGCGCACGGCATCCAGGGCCGGGTGCTCGACGAAGGACGTCACGGCCACCACCTTGTCGGCAGCCAGCGCGGATGCGCAAACGGCGCTCAGTGCCAGCGCGCCGGCGATGGCGCGCAACGATTTGGAAATTGCAAACACGGGTCCACTCCTCATTGATGGCGGTCGGCGCCTGGGCAGCTCCTGCTGCATGGGCCGTTATGCATTTATGACGACAAACGATACAGCTGGGCGGCCGGGGCCGGATAAGACGATCCCGCTCGTCGACAGCACAAGCGGGATCGGCAGGCGTTACTTTAACTTATTGCTTGATGACGGTCTTGGCCGAGCTCACCAGGTCCTGCGACAGGGTCACGCCCTGCTTTTGCGCGGCGGCGGTGTTGACGAACAGCTCCAGCTTGCTGCTGGTGGCCGACGCGATGTCGCCCGGCTTCTCGCCCTTCAGGATGCGCGCCACCACCTTGCCGGTCTGGCGGCCCAGGTCGTAGTAGTTCACGCCCAGGGCGGCGATGGCGCCGCGCTTGACGCTGTCGGTGTCAGATGCGACCAGCGGGATCTTGGCGTCGTTGCCGACCTTCACCAGCGACTCGTAGGCCGAGACCACGTTGTTGTCGGTGTTGGTGTAGATCACGTCGACCTTGCCGATCAGGCTCTTGGCGGCGGTGCCGACGTCAACCGAACGCGGCGCGGCGGCTTCCACCAGGGTCATGCCGGACTTGGTCAGCAGTTCCTTCAGGGCCTTCACGACCACGGCCGAGTTGGCTTCGCCCGGGTTGTAGACCATGCCCACGCGCTTGGCGTTGGGCACCACGCGCTTGATCAGGTCGACCTGCTTGTCCAGTTCCAGCACGTCAGACACGCCGGTCACGTTGGTCCCGGAGGCCTTCCAGTCCTTGACCAGCTGGGCCGCGACCGGATCGGTCACGCCGGAGTAGACCACCGGGATGGACTTGGTGGCGGCCACCAGCGCCTGGGCCGACGGGGTGGCGATGGCCACGACCGCGTCAGGCTTGTCGCCGACGAACTTGCGGGCGATCTGGGCGGCGGTGCCGGTATTGCCCTGGGCGCTCTGGTAGTCCCACTTCAGGTTCTTGCCGGCTTCGAAGCCTTCGTCCTTCAACTCGTCCTTCACGCCGTCGCGGATCGCATCCAGCGCCGGGTGTTCGACGATGGCGGTGACCGACACCGCCTTGTCCGCCGCCATTGCGGGGGCCGCGCAAATCGCGGCCAGGGACAGGGCGCCGACCAGGGCGCGCAACGTCAGCTTGCTGTTGTAGGACATGAAGTCTCCCTTGGAAAAATTATTTGGAATACCCGAAAAGACGGTAAGTCTAGCCTAGCGCACCTCAACAATCAATTTGCACAGCGCCATCAGTGCACCCCGGCCCCGCAGGCCCGCGGATGGCCTCGCGTTGGGCGCGCGGGCTGTGCCGGGCGGCCGGATCGATGCTCACGGAACGCGAACGGCAACAGGCGGGAAAACAGGCGGGAGATCGCGGCCCCGAAGCCATGGCGGAACCTCGCTCCGCCGCCCCTTAGTCGAAACGATTCGTATCGCAACCCTCCTCTGCTCGCATTCCGGGCCGATAGCGTCTATATGCAGGCCCGGCGCGGCGACGCAACACCGGTTGCTATAATCTCCCGTCATGCCTACCCGCCAGCCAGCCTCATATCGCCTCGCCGCACGCCGCCTCGCGCCGCGCGTGCTGCTGTGCCTGGCGCTGACATTGGCCATGGTGGCCGCCCCCTGGTGGCAACAGGCGTTCGCGCGCGGTGCGGCGGATACCTCGCCGATGGCCATCTGCAGCGTCGGCAGCGCCACCGGCGCCGGCGGCACACCGCTGCATGCGGCGTCGGGACATTGCCAGCTCTGCTGCGGCAACCCGGCATCGCCGGCGCTGCCGCCGGCCGAACTTGCCGGCGCCGCCGGCGGCATCAGCTATCCCCTGCCGCCGCAGGCCGCAGCCGGCCGCTCGTCCACGCCGGCCCCGGGCAGTCCGCAGGCGCGCGGCCCGCCGTCCACCCGATACGCCTGATACGCCTTGCCGCAACACGCATCATCGACGGCGCGCGGCGCCGGTCAACACCCGCCGCGCCCGCCCCCCCCCCGGAACCATCCAACAGGACAAACAATATGAAGCATTTCCTCCAACGCGCCGCCGGCATCGCCGCCGCTGCCGCCCTGCTCGCCGCCGCCCCGCTGTCGCAGGCCCATGAATACAAGCTGGGCCAGCTGGAAATCGGCCATCCCTACGCACGCGCCACCGTCCCCGGCCAGCCGGCGGGCGGCGCCTATTTCAGCATCGAAAACAAGGGTTCGGCGCCGGACCGCCTGGTGGCGCTGTCCTCGCCGGTGGCCAAGTCGACCGAGATCCATACCATGGCCATGGAAGGCAACCTGATGAAAATGCGTGAAGTGGACGGCGGCCTGGAAGTCAAACCCGGCCAGAAGATCGCCATGCAACCGGGCAACGGCTACCACATCATGCTGATGGGCCTGTCCAAGCCGCTCAAGGCCGGCGAGAAGGTGCCGATGACCCTGACCTTCGAGAAGGCCGGCAAGGTCGACGTGACGGTGAACGTGGAAGACGCCGCGGCGGGCGCCGCCGGCAAGGATGACATGAAGGGCCACATGCACCACTGATCCGCAATCAGCGGCATGTCAACGACAAGGCCGGCAGCGAGCGCAATGCTCCTGCCGGCCTTGTCGTTTCCAGCGGTGCTCCGGCGTCATTGCCGGCGCCGGATTTAGTAACGAATGCGCCGCCGGGATCAGCCCGACAGCTTGCGCACCTTGGCCAGGAGCTTGGTGGTCGAGCGGTCGTGCTCGAAGGCGATCGCCAGCACCTGGCCGCCGTAGGCCGCCACGGCACGTCCTTCGGGGATGGCGTGCATGTCGTAGTCGCCGCCCTTCACATAGATCTCGGGCCGGGCTTCCTGCACCACTTCCAGCGCGGTGTCTTCGTCGAAGGGCACCACCAGCGCCACCGACTCCAGCGCCGCCAGCACGGCCATGCGGTCGTCGCAGGTGTTGATCGGGCGGTCGTCGCCCTTGCCCAGGCGCTTGACCGAGGCGTCGGTGTTGGCCGCAACCACCAGCGAAGCGCCCTGGGCGCGGGCCTGCGCCAGGTAGGTCACGTGACCGCGGTGCAGGATGTCGAACACGCCGTTGGTCAGCACCACCGGCTTGGGCAACTGGGCGACGCGCTCCTTCAGCTGGGCGCGGGTGCAAATCTTGTCTTCGAAATCGGCCATCTTGGTCCTGGTATTGAATCTGTCGAGTCGGTTGAATCTGTGGTCCGGCGGTCGCGGACCGCCAATGAAAAAAGCCGCAACTGCGTGCGGCTTTCGATTGTACTGCCCCGCGGGGCTTCCCGGCCGTCTTTACAGGCGGCCGGAATGCATTGCTTACGCCGTGGCGATCTCGCCCGGCATCAGGCGCTGCACCACTTCCTTGCGGTAGCGGTTCAGTTCCTGCACGTTGCCGAAGGTACGCTCGAACAGCAGCGACATGTTGTGCAGGATGCGGTCGACGACCTTCTTTTCCCACTCGCCGTCGAACTTGATCTGGTTGTCCAGCCAGCGCTCCAGCCACTCCGGATCCGGCAGGCGGCTCTGGACGGTGTCGTTGGGGAACAGCGCCTGGTTCACGTGCAGGTTGGTCGGGTGCAGCGGCTTCTCGGTGCGGCGGGCGGAGGCCATCAGCACGCCGATCTTGGCGAAGGCGGCGCGCGCCTTGTCGCCCACTTCGTTCAGGGCCTTCTTCATGTAGCGCAGGTAGGCGCCGCCGTGGCGGGCTTCGTCCTGGCTGATGATCTTGTAGATCTGCTTGATGACCGGCTCGGTGTGCCAGTCGGCGGCGCAGCGGTACCAGTGGTTCAGGCGGATCTCGCCGCAGAAGTGCATCATCAGGGTTTCCAGCGGCGGTGCGGGATCGAACTCGAAGCGCACGTTGTGCAGCTCCTCTTCGGTCGGCGCCAGCTCGGGGCGGAAACGACGCAGGTATTCCATCAGCACCAGCGAGTGCTTCTGTTCTTCGAAGAACCATACCGACATGAATGCCGAAAAATCGCTGTCGCCGCGGTTATCGCGCAGGAACATTTCGGTCGCCGGCAGCGCGGACCATTCCGTGATCGCATTCATGCGAATGGTCTGGGCCTGTTCGTCGGTGAGCAGCGAAGCGTCGAACTTGTCCCAGGGAATATCCTTATCCATATTCCATCGGACCTGCTCGAGCGATTTGAACAATTCAGGGTACAGCATCTCAGTGTTTGCCTATGTGCGTTAAGTGTTTGATTTTAACAAGATTTTTCCCTTATCCATACTAAAACCCTCAGGTTTCAGGAATATGACAAGCGTTGCCGATCCAGGCTTTTCGACCTGGGCTCTGCCATGGCGTGGATTCAGGGGGATGTTGGCTTGCGGGGGGCTGGCTTCTTGTTTTGCCGCGATTGTACAACAGCCGCCCGGGCCGACGCGCTCGTATTTGCCGCATTTTTGGGCACTTTCCCGGGCGCCGGCTTCGCCGAGGCGGGCTTGGCTGCAGGTTTGCCGCGGGCAACAGTGCCGGAAGCGCGTGCCGGCTTGGCTTTGGGCGCGGCGGGGCGAGCCGGCTTGGCGGCCGGGGCCACTGTCTTATTTCCGCTACGTTTGGTCGTCTTCTGCGGCTTGGCGGCCTTGGCCGCGGGCTTGCTGGGCTTGAGCAGCGGTTCTTCCTCAGTCCTGGCGCCGGCAATGGCGTTGCCGACGGCGTGCTTGAACTGCTCCTGCAGCACGTTCCACCAGGCGTTGGGATTGGCCATCGCGGACTGGAAATCCGGCGGCGGTACCGCTTGCGCGGCGCCGGGGGCCTCGACCGGCGGCTCATCTTCAACCGGCGGCTGCGGCTCCTCTTCCACTTCATCCTCTTCCTCGGCGGCCTGCGCCTGCGGTTCGGGATCGGACGCGCCGTCGCCGCCGGCGGGCGCGGCCGCCCCCGGCCACAAGGGGAAACCAAACGGGAAGGTTGGCGCGGCGTCTTCCGCGCTCGCGCCGGCACGCCCCTCCGGCTCAGCGCCCTCGCGCGAGGCCAGGATGGCGCTCATGGCCTGCAGCGTGGAGAGCGTGGCGCTTTGCACCTCCAGCGTCTGGATGGTGGCCTTGAGCATGTTGAGGTTCAGTTCCAGCCAGGAAGCCACGGTCTTCAGGTCCGAGATCTTCTTGTTGATGTCGTCCACCGACAGCGACGGCGTCATCATGGACGGCGCGCCCATGCTGCCCCACATCTGCTTCATGAAATCGATCGTATCGGCCACCGAGCCCGCGCCCGGCATCTTTTCCTGGTTCAGCATTCAACACTCCTGTCATGGGGGGAACTGCCGGCATGCGCCGCACGCGCAAGAAACGTCGATCAGCGCGGCGGCCGCTGCATCCTGCACGAGGTCGGCAGCACCGTCTGCTCGGCCGGGATGAAACGTTCGGTACGGAAACCGTAACCACTGCCCTCGTTGTCGAAACGGATGCCGCCGCTGTCGGCGCGCTGCATCTGCATCAGGTACAGCGGCTGGATCAGCTGGTGGTCGTCCGCGCGCATCGTGGCATTGTGAAACGCGCTCTGATAATGCGCGCCTTCCAGGGCATATGCAACCGCCCTGGGATCGGCGCTTTTCGCTTTTTCGATGGCTTTGGCCAGCATCTCGATCATCACCTGCATGCGCAGGTACATGTAATCGTCCTTGGGCTGCGGATAGCGCTTGCGATACTCCTGGTAGAACGCGTCGCTGGGCGAGCCGGGATTGCCGCCGGCGTTCGGATGCCACTCGGCCACCGCCCGCACCGTGCCCACGCCGGCGTCGGCGATCGCCGCCGGCGCGCCCAGGCTGTTGGCGTAGAAGGTGTAGAACTTGGCCTTGAAGCCGGCGTCCTTGGCGGCCTTCACCAGCAGCGTCAGGTCGTTGCCCCAGTTGCCGGTGATGACCGCGTCGGCGCCTGCGCTCTTCATCTTGGCGATGTAGGGCGCGAAGTCCTTGATCTTGCCGATCGGGTGCAGCTCGTCGCCGACGATGGCGATGTCGGGCCGCTTGGCCGTCAACTGCTCGCGCGCGGCCTTGGCCACCTGGCGGCCGAAGCTGTAGTCCTGGCCGATGATGTAGACGCGCCGGGTCTTGTCATCGGCCTTGATGGCCTCGGTCAGCGCCTGCATGCGCATGTCGGCGCTGGCGTCGAAGCGGAAGTGCCAGAAGCTGCACTTCTCGTTGGTCAGCGCCGGATCCACCGCCGAGTAGTTCAGGAACACCACGCGGTTGCCGGGCTCGCGCTGGTTGTGCTTGTTGACGGCGTCGATCAGGGCGGCCGCCACCGCCGAGCTGTTGCCCTCGATCAGGAAGGGAATGCGCTGGTCGGTCAGCTGGCGGAACTGCACCAGCGAATCCTCCACGCCCAGCTTGTTGTCGAAAGTGGAGAGCTGCAGCGGGTGCCTGCCGTCCGGCAGCGCCACGCCGCCGCGCGCATTGATGCGGTCGATGGCGTAGCCGATGTTGCGCACCACCGCCTCGCCGGCATTGGCGAAGGGGCCGGAGAGGCCGTCGATCATGCCGATGCGGATCGGCGCCAACGCTGGCGCTGGCGCCGGCGCTGGCGCGGCGGCATGGGCGACATGCAGGGAACAGGCCGCGAGGGCGGCGCAAAGCGAGGCGAGCAGTTTCGGTTGCAGCAGTTTCTTCATCGATATCCGGTCAGGCAAGGTGCGCCGCCATGGCGGCGCCGCGCGAAAGCCGCATTGTACGTTGTTTGAATTTGGCCTCCGCAATGCGCGGCGCAGGCGACGCTGCCGAAACGATCCGATAAACTGGCGGCATGTCCGAAGCCTCCCGCGATCCATCCCGCACACCCCGACGCTGGCCGCGCGTGCTCGTGCTGGCCGCGCTCTCGCTGGCGCTGCACCTGCTGCTGGTGGACTGGGGCAAGCGCCATCTGGTGGCGCAAAGCGCGCAGCATGACCAGGTGTTTACCGTCGAACTGCACCCGGTGCCGCCACCGCAGGAGCCGGTATCGCTGCCGGCGGCCAGGCCGCCCGCCCCGAAAAAGACCGCCGACGCTCCCCGCAAGCGCGCTGCCGCGCCGGCGCGACAGCAATCCATCGAACCACCCGACGAGCCCATCCGCGAAACCGTGGAAACCATCGCCGCCCCACCGGCGAACACGCCCGCCGTCACCGAGACCGCCGGCGCGGCTTCCGGCACGGGCGACGCCGCCAACGGCGACGGCAACGGCAGCAGCGCCCAGGCGTCAGCGCCGACGCAAGAGCCGACCGGCAACGCCGGCACCCACTACGAGACCGACCCGCCGCCCACCGCCCGCCTCGAGTACGACGTCCAGGCCACCTACAACCAGATGCCGGTGCACGGCTACGGCACGCTGGACTGGAAGACCGACGGCAAGACCTACCGCGTGGAGGGCAAGGCGGAAGATTTCCTGTTCACCTTCCTCAATTTCTCCAGCAGCGGCGACATCGACGGCTTCGGCGTCTCGCCTGAGCTCTACACCGAAAAACGCATGCGCAAGGCCGCCACCAACACGCATTTCAACCGCGAGCGCAACACCGTGAGCTTTTCCTCGTCCACCGAGAGCTACCCGCGCAACGGCGGCGAGCAGGACCGGGCCAGCCTGATCTGGCAGCTGTCGGCGATCGGCCGCGGCGACGCCGGCAAATTCAGGCCCGGCGCCGTGCTGGACTTCTTTGTCGCCGGCGTGCGCGATGGCGAGCTATGGCGCATCCAGGTGCTGGGCGAGGAAGACATCCGGCTGCCCATCGGCAACCTGCGCACCTGGCACGTGGTGCGCATGCCCAAGCCGGGCTCGTATGACCAGCGCATCGACATCTGGCTGGCGCCGCAGCACGAGTGGTATCCGGTGCGCCTGCGCTATACCGACCCGCGCAAGGACGGCGATTTCCTCGACATGGCGCTCTCGGAAGTGAAGCGCCAGCGCGCCGGAGAATGACGCCGGCCATGCCGCAGCTGGCAAGCCCTGTCAAAATCGGAAACAATTGAGAACAATTCGAGAGGATATGCGGCAGAACCACGACCATCGCCTCGGGTCGTAACGAGAGGACGCACGGCGATGATGCACGGCGACGACTTGAAAGCCGGGCATCCGTCCCGACCTCCCTGTCATCCTCCATACACCGACAGACACACCAACAGAGACCAACACGAAGAGCTCGCCATGACAACTTTCCACCCTGCACGACTCCGCACCACCCTGGCCGCCGCCGCGCTGGCCGGCCTGCTCGCCGCCCCGGCGTTCGCCGCCGACGGCCCGCACCCGGTCGAAAAACGCGCCTTCAACCTGCCGCCCTCGGCCGAGCTGAACTACTCCATCCAGGCCAAGCAGAGCGGCCTGGACGTCAAGGGCCAGGGCCTGGTCAAGTGGACCAACGGCAAGACCTCCTACAGCGTCAGCACCGAAACGCGCGCGATGCTGCTGGGCAAGATCCTGGAAACCAGCAGCGAAGGCGCGGTCGACGCCTACGGCCTGGCGCCCGACCGCTTCGTCGAGAAGCGCCTGCGCCGCGATCCGTCCACCACCACCTTCAACCGCGAGCAGAACAAGATCACCTTCACCCAGTCGGCCGACAGCTTCCCGCTGCAGGGCGGCGAGCAGGACCGCACCAACATCACCTGGCAGCTGGTGGCCGTGGCGCGCGCCAACGCGGCGAAGATGACGCCGGGCTCGGAATGGAAGTTCTTCGTGGCGGGACCGCGCGACGCCGAACAATGGAGCTTCAAGGTGGTCGGCCGCGAAAAGATCAGCACCCCGCAGGGCCAGACCGAGGCGGTGCACATCTTCCGCGCGCCGCCGCCTGACGACCAGGGCCAGAAGCTGGACATCTGGCTGGCGCCCAAGATGGAGTGGTACCCGGTGCGCCTGAAGTTCACCGACCCGGATGGCGACTATATCGAGCAGACGCTGGATTCGGTCAAGAAAACCAACTAAGCTTCCATCCATCCCATCGCGCGGGGCCTGCGCCGGCATCGATGCCGGCCAGGCCCCGCGCCGTTACACCTTCATCTTCGCAGGCAGGCAACATGTCCGACATTTCCCCCGACGCGGTCGCGCCGACCGTCAAGACCCAAAGCGCGCTGGTGCTGTTTTCCGGCGGCCAGGATTCCACCACCTGCCTGGCCTGGGCGCTGTCGCGCTACCAGCGCGTGGAGACCATCGGCTTCGACTACGGCCAGCGCCACGCCATCGAACTGGAAGTGCGTCCGGCGCTGCTGGAAAAGCTCAAGACCTTCTCGCCCGAATGGCAGGCGCGCCTGGGCGAGGACCACATGATCGACCTCGGCCTGATCGGCGCCATCTCCGACACGGCCCTGACGCGCGACGTCGAGATCGCCATGAACGACAACGGCCTGCCGAACACCTTCGTGCCCGGCCGCAACCTGCTGTTCATGACGGTGGCCGCCACCCTGGCCTATCGCCGCGGCCTGAACGTACTGGTGGGCGGCATGTGCGAGACCGATTTCTCCGGCTACCCCGACTGCCGCGATGACACCATGAAGGCGCTGCAGGTGGCGCTGAACCTGGGCATGGCGACCCAGCTGAAGGTAGAGACCCCGCTGATGTGGATCGACAAGGCCGAGACCTGGGAGCTGGCCGAATCGCTGGGCGGCGCGCCGCTGGTGGACCTGGTCCGGGCCGATACCCACACCTGCTACCTGGGCGAGCGCGGCGCGCTGCACGACTGGGGCCACGGCTGCGGCAAATGCCCGGCCTGCGCGTTGCGCGCACGCGGCTACCAGCAGTACGCCGCTCGCAAAAAGACCGCCTGATCCGGCACAATTGGGCTGCGCGCGGCAAGCGCCGCGCGTCCTTCGATCCAGCCCCTGCCTTATGCCGACGACAAAAACATCCCGACTGTTCGCCTATGGCGCCGCCGCGCTGCTGGTGCTGCTGGCCGCCGCCGAGGCGGGTCGCCGCCTGACCGACCTGCCCAGCCTGCCCACGCTGGTCGACCTGCAATTCGACCTGACGCCGCGCAGCCAGAGCTACAAGGTATTCGACGCCAACCCGATCGCGCGCTCGGCCCATCCGGCGCCGCTGGCGACCGAACTCAAGCCGCTGGACATCGCGCTGCCATGGAAGGACGGCGGCACGCTGGGCGTGCTCGATTTCCTCAAGACCACCCACGCGCACGCCTTCGTCGTGGTGCAGGACGGCCGCGTGGTCTACGAGCGCTACATCGACGGCTACGACGCCAACTCCCGCTTCACCTCGTTCTCGGTGGCCAAGTCCTTCGTCGCCACGCTGACCGGCGCGGCGCTGGCCCAGGGCAAGATCAAGTCGCTGCAGGAACCCATCGGCCACTATCTCAAGGCGGGCGAGATCGCGCCGGCCTACGCCGGCATCACCATCGGCCAGCTGCTGGACATGCGCGGCGGCATCGATGTCGACGAGCGCTACGGCGGCTCGCTGACTTCGCCCGTGGTGCGCATGTTCGTCACCACCGACCTGAACAGCTTCATTGCCCGGCGCCACGGTCTGCGCTTCGAACCCGGTTCGCGCTTCGAATACCGCAGCGTCGACACGCTGGTGCTCTCGCGCGTGCTGGCGCGCGCGGCCGGCACCAGCCTGTCGGCCTATGCGCAGCAGACGCTGTGGGAACCGCTGGGCATGGAGCAGGACGCCAGCTGGAGCACCGACAGCACGCGCCACGGCGTGGAGAAAGCCTTCTGCTGCATCAACACTACCGCGCGCGACTTCGCCAAGCTGGGCCTGCTGTACCTGAACGAAGGCCGCGCCGGCGGCAAGCAAGTGGTCGCCCCGGACTGGACCGCCGAGCCGCGCCTGCCGGTCAACAACGGCGACATCCTCGACTATCGCGACGGCTGGTGGATCCCGCCGGGTAACGCCGCCGACCGCGACTTCTCGGCCATCGGCGTGTTCGGCCAGTACATCTACGTCAACCCGGCCACGCGCACGGTGATCGTCAAGCTCTCCGACCATGGCGTGGAGCAGGACGAAGTGCTGACGCTCTTGGCCATGCGCAGGATCAGCCATTACGTGTCCGGCAAGAACTGACGCCGCTCGCCTGCGGGTCGGCCAACACACCGGCAAGCCCACAGACCAACAGTCCCCACAATGAAAAAGCCGCCTGTCTCGCAACAGGCGGCTTTTTTGTTTGCGGCGGATCGCGGCGTCAGAACAGTTCGTTCTTCATCTGCGTCTTGGCCTTTTCCTCTTCCGGCGACAGCGCGCCATGGTCGCCCATGCCCAGGTCGCGCACCATGGCGCTGGGCGGATACTCGGCGTAGTAGTACTCGCCGCCGTTTTCGATCACGCCGTCAGGCACCTTGCGGTCGACGTTGGGCACATCCTTCAGGGCCTTGGACATGTAGCTGATCCACACCGGCAGGGCCAGGCCGCCGCCGGTTTCGCGGTCGCCCAGGCTCTTGGGCTGGTCGTAGCCGATCCAGGCGATCGCCGTCAGTCCCGGCTGGTAGCCGGCGAACCAGGCGTCCATCGAGTCGTTGGTGGTGCCGGTCTTGCCGGCCAGGTCGGTACGCTTCAACGACAGCGCCTTGACCGCGGTGCCGTGACGCACCACGTCGCGCAGCATGCTGTCCATGATGAAGGCGTTGCGCGCGTCGATCACGCGGTTGGCCTCGTCCTCGGCGGTGGCCGGCTTGGCCTGCGAGAGCACGTTGCCGTTGCTGTCGGTGACCTTGGTGATCAGGTAGGGGCTGATCTTGTAGCCGCCGTTGGCGAACACCGAATACGCGCCCACCATCTGCAGCGGCGTGACGTTGCCCGCGCCCAGCGCCAGCGTCAGGTAGGGCGGGTTCTTGTCGGCGTCGAAGCCGAAGCGGGTGATGTACTCCTGCGCGTACTTCACGCCCACGCGCTCCAGGATGCGGATCGAGACCAGGTTGATCGATTTCTGCAACGCGCGGCGCATCGAGATCGGGCCCTCGAACTTGCCGCCGTAGTTCTTCGGCTGCCACACCTGGCCGCCGGTCTGGGTGAAGGTCAGCGGCGCATCGTTGATGATGGTGGCCGGCGACAACCCCTTCTCCAGCGACGAGGAGTAGATGAAAGGCTTGAACGACGAACCCGGCTGGCGCCATGCCTGGGTCACGTGGTTGAACTTGTTGCGGTTGAAGTCGAAGCCGCCCACCAGCGAGCGGATCGCGCCGTCGTTGGTGTTGACCGAGACGAAGGCCGATTCGACTTCCGGCATCTGCGTGATGATCCAGCTCTTGCCATCCTGGAACACGCGGATGATGGCGCCGCGGCGGATCTTCTTCTGCGGCGGCGCCTTGTCCGACAGCAGGTTGGCGCCGAAGCCCAGGCCGGAGCCGGAAATGCTGATCTCCTCGCCGGTGGCCAGCATGGCGGTGATTTCCTTGGGCTTGGCCTCCAGCACCACGGCCGAGACCATGTCGTCGCTGTCGGGATGGTCGGCCAGCTCGACTTCGACGGCGTCTTCCACGGCTTCCTTGGAGGCGTTGTCCGGCAGCTCCATGTAGCCTTCCGGACCGCGGTAGCCATGGCGGCGCTCGTAATCGATGATGCCGCGGCGCAGGGCGATGTAGGCGGCGTCCTGGTCGGTCTTGGTGATGGTGGTGAACACGTTCAGGCCGCGCGTGTAAGTCTCGTCCTTGTACTGCGTGTAGACCAGCTGGCGCGCCATTTCGGCGACGTACTCGGCGTGCATGCCGAAGGCCGAGCTGTCGCCCTTGACGCGCAGCTCCTCATCCCTGGCCACCAGGTATTGCGGCTCGCTGATGTAGCCCAGCTGGCGCATGCGCAGCAGGATGTACTGCTGGCGCGCGTGCGCGCGCTTGGGGTTGACCACCGGGTTGTAGGCCGACGGCGCCTTGGGCAGGCCGGCCAGCATCGCCGCCTCGGCGATGGTGATGTCCTTCAACTGCTTGCCGAAATAGATCTGGGCGGCCGAGGCGAAGCCGTAGGCGCGCTGGCCCAGATAGATCTGGTTCATGTAGACCTCGAGGATCTGGTCCTTGGTGAGGTTGTTCTCGATCTTCCAGGCCAGCGGGATCTCGTAGAAGAACTTGCGCGTGGCCTTCTGCAGGAAGGTCGGCTCGTTGCTGGTCAGGAAGAAGTTGCGCGCCACCTGCTGCGTGATGGTGGACGCGCCGCCGCCGCCGCCGGAGAGGTTGGAGAAGGTCGCGCGCGCGATGCCCTGGTAGTCGACGCCGCCGTGCTCATAGAAACGGTCATCCTCGATGGCCAGCACGGCCTTCTTCATGATGTCCGGGATGTCCTTGAAGTGCACCAGGTTGCGGCGCTCCTCGCCGAACTCGCCGATCAGCACGCCGTCGGCCGAGAAGATGCGCAGCGGGATCTTGGGACGATAGTCGGTCAGGGTGTCGAGGTCGGGCAGCTTGGGATAGGTCAGCGCGACGATGAAGGTCACGCCCAGCAGGGCCATGACGACCAGGCCGAAGACGGTGCCGAACAGGCCCAGGATGATGCGCAGGGACCAGTGCAGGCGCTTGCGCGGCGCTTTGCCCGGCGCCGGATCCGGCTTGCCGGACGGTTCCTGGGTCGGTTTGTCGCCAGCGTTGGAAGAAGAAGACATGCGAGATAAGCGAGTAAAGCTTTAAGTAAAGCGGGCCGTAGCCGGGTTTTGGAAACAAGGACGCATTATAGCGGCTCGCCCGCGCGCCCCGGGCGGCAGGCACCCCGGGCGTCGCCGCGCCGGAACGGGGCATGCCGGCGAAATGCCGGCCGCGGCCTGCGCCGGCCCCGATCCGCCTCGAACTGCCACGATCTTGCGGCCATCGGCAAGAATCGCCGCCCAATTGCATCGCTGAAGGCTGTCCGGCCAAGTGTTGCAAATAGACCAAACAGCGTTTGACCGCCCGGGGCGCCGCGGTTCCCTCCGACGCCCGTTTTCATTTGACCGCCAATCCTCAAGTTTCATCTATTGCCCGCACGGACGCCCCTGCCGAACAATCGTCGGCTCATTCACAACGCATCCCGGACCGTCCACGACGTCGGGACCCCATTCCAGCGAGGCTTTCCGGCGTGGCATTGTTTCCGGCATCGAATCCCTTTCGTCATTGGCGCGGCAGCGAGGCGCGCGCGAGCTGCGCCGGCCTCGACATCCGCGCCGATCGCGTCCGCCTGGCGCTGCTGCGCCGCCGGCGCCATCATCTGGAGCTGGAACTGCTGGCCGAACACGTCTTCGACTCGGCCGTCTGCGAGGGCGGGCAGATCGGCGACTTCGAATTGCTGGCGCAGGGCTGCCGCGAATTGCTCCGCAGTCGCCAGGTCGATGCCGGCGGCCTCGCCATCGCCGTCTCTACCGAAACCGCGCCGATCCCCCTGGTGCTGCCGGCCGCCTCCGACGACGTCCAGCGGCTGGCGCAGGTGCGCTCGGCGCTGGCCGCCTACGGCTTTTCCGCCGATGAATATGCATTCGATTACATCGTCGCCGGCGCGGCCCCCGCCTCCCCCGCCGACGTGCAGGTGCTGGCCCTGGCAATCCCCGCGCTGATGGTGGAAGACCGGCTGGCGCTGGCCGAGGCGCTGCAGACGCCCCTGCGCGCCATGCCGCCGGAGAACTGGTGCACCGCCGGCTTCCTGCGCGGCAGCCGGGAAGACGCGGTGCTGCGCGTGGACGCCTCAGGCGCATGGCTGTCGCTGCAGCCCTGCGAATACCGGCCGCTGCGCCGGATGCCGTCCGCGTCCCCCATCGACCTGCTGCATGAACTGGCGCCGTTGCTGCGCCGGCCGCCGCGCCGCCTGCTGCTGACCGGCGACAGCGATGATCTTGACGCCGTCGCCGCGGCGATCAGCAAATACGCCGGCATCACCACCGCCATCGCCGCCCTGCCCGCGCGCATCCGGCTGGCCGGAACGCTTGCCCGCAATGTCTTGCCGCTGGAGCTGCCGCCTTTCCATTGCGCGCTGGCGCTGGCCGCCGAAGGCTTGGCGTGAGGACCGGTTTCGATTTTTGCCGACCGCCGGAACAGCGCCGCCGCGCGCGCGAACTCTCGTTCTACCGGTGGCTGGCCTGCGCGGCGCTGCTCGGGGTCATGCCGGTGCTGGCGCTGGCCTGGCGCATCGACAGCCACACCGCCGGCATCGAGCGCGCCAACCGCCTGCTGGCGTCCGAATTGCAGGCGCTGCAGCCGCAACTGGCCAGCACGGCCCAAGCCCGCCTGCGCATTGCCGCCGCGCAGACGCGCCTGCAGGCGCTGGAGCAGCTGGCGGCCCGGCGCCGGCAGGCGGCGCGCCTGTTGCGGGCGACCGCGCGCGCATCCTCGCCCCATGCGAGGCTGCAGCGCATCGCCCTGCAGACGCAACGCGCCGAGTTGCGCGGCCACGCGAACCTGCCCGCGGAAGTGCAAGCCTTCACCGAAGCGCTGCTGCACGCCGGGCTCGACAACGTCAGCCTGCAAGACATGCGCATGGCCGGCAAGAACGCTGCCGACGGGCGCTATGAATTCACCTTGTCGGCGCCATTGCCGTCCCCGATCCCCTCTGCGTCCACGACTTCGGCCCCAACGCCCGTATCGGCAACGGTCAAACCATGAAAACCGTCCCGTTCCGACTCTCGCATCCGGCCCATTGGCCCCGCGCAGGGCGGGCATGCCTGCTGCTGTCGGCGACATTGGCATGCGCGGCGCTGGGCGCGCTGCTGTACGTGGAAGAACGCAACGCCATACGCACGATGGCGGCGAACCGACGCGCGCAATTGCAGGGGGAACTCAAGGCCGCGCTGACAAAGATCGCCGCATTGGCCCCGCTGCGGCAACAGGAGGGTGAGCTGGCCATGCGCATGGCGGCGGCCGAGGAGCAGCTGTGGCAGGAAGGCGGCGAGGCCGACGGCCTGCTGCAGGCCAAGCTGTCCCGGCGCGCGGAGGAATGCGGCCTGTCGATGGAGTCGTTCAAGCCGCTGGCCGCCGCCGGCGCGGTCCGTCCGCTTGCCGGCGACGCCGACATCAGCGTCAGCGGCAGCTACGCGCAGCTGCTGCGCTTCGTGGAGCTGGTCAGCACGCCGCCGCGTGCGGTGCTGATCGACGCCATGGAAATCACCCGCACCGAACGCGAAGGCAAACAGGCGCTGCTGATGAACGCCACCGTCAGCATCGTCCGGATCGCCGATAACAAGGAGGGCAAGCCATGAAAATCTCGATCGCCGCCGCAGCGGTTCTGGCGCCGCTGGCCGGCGCATTTGCCGCCGTGGCGGCCGGCGGCGCACGTCCCGACGAGGCCTCCGCGGCCACCGCCTGGCTGGCCGAGGCGCGACGCCAGGCAAGGCCCGATCTTGCGCTCGCCGCGCCGGTACGGCAGGCGCCCGTCGACGAGCAGGAGGCGCCCGAGGAGCTGCTGCGCGATCCGTTCGGCCTGGATGAGGAAGCCGCCGCCGACCACACCGGCTCCCCGCCCAAGCGCCATGCGAACGCGCAAGAAGAAGATGATGAGCGGCCGGCCGCCCCGCATGAACCGGCGATCCGCCTGGTCGGCACGCTGGTGCAGGAGAGCGCCGCCTATGCGGTGCTGAAGATAGACGGCTCGACGCATCGCGTGCGCGTCGGCGATACCCTCCCCGGCGAACTCGGCCGCGTGCTGCAGATACGCGAGGACGCGGTGACGCTGTCAGGCCCGGGCCTGCCGCACCTGGTGGCGATGGACAGCGCTCCGGCGCTGCACCAGGCGAAACCGGCGTCGAGGCCCGGCAAAGCCGCCCGCCCGACAAAACGCCGACTGATCCGCCCGGGAGACGAGGCATGAAGCGATGGATCAGGTCTGCACAATATCTGCTGAAAGCCCTCGTCCCGGCGTTGGCGCTGTCCTTGCCACCGGCATGGGCGCAAGACAACCGGCTTGAAAGCTTGCAGCTCAGCAAGGGCGAAGACCACACCGTCGTCGAACTGGGTTTCAGCCATCCGCCGGATCCGGACCTGCTCAGCGAATTCGCCACGCTCAATCCGCCGCGCCTGATCGTCGACATCGCCCAGGCCGCACCGGGCCGCGACCTTCCCAGGTCCACGGCGTCCACCGGCATCCTGCGCCGGGCGCTGGTGGCCGGCGACAGCGAGCGCCTGCGCCTGCTGCTGGAGCTGCGGCGCAAGACCACGCACCGGCTGCGCTTCGAAGGCAGGTTCCTGCGCATCGAACTGCGAGAACAGGCCGAGCCGTCCGTCCAGCCCGACGCAACTCCCGCGCCTCCCGCACAGATCGCCGCCATCGACTTTCGCCGCGGCCCGCTGGGCGAAGGGCGGCTGTCGGTGGAACTGCCTTCCGCCCAGGCGGCAGTCAACGTGCGCCAGCAAGGCCAGAAGATCGTGGCCGACATCCCGGGCGTCGAACTGCCGGCCGAGCTGCAGCGACGCCTGGACGTCGGCGAGTTCGCCACGCCGGTCACGCGCTACGTCGCCATGCGCCACGAGGGCGGCACGCGACTGGTGATCGAACCGCAGGGCCTGTGGCGCTACAACGCCTACCAGAGCGGATCGCGCCTGTTGATCGACATCATCCCGATCGCGCAGCAGCCCAACCGGATCGCTACCGGACGCGACTATCGCGGCGAGAAGCTCTCGCTCAACTTCCAGAACATCGAGGTGCGCTCGGCGCTGCAGGTGCTGGCTGACTTCACCGGCCTGAACATCATCGCCAGCGACGCCGTGACCGGACAGTTGAGCCTGCGCCTGAAGGAGGTCCCGTGGGACCAGGCGCTGGACATCATCATGCAGGCGCGCGGGCTGGACATGCGGCGTAACGGCGACATCATCTGGATCGCCCCGCGCGAGGAGATGCTGGCGCGCGAGCGGCAGGAGCTGGAGCAAAAGGCCATGATCGCCGACCTGGAGCCGCTGCACGCCGAGGTGTTCCAGCTGAACTACCAGCGCGCCGACGCCTTTCGCCGCGTGTTCGGCATCGGCGAGGACGGCGCGACGCTGGCCGAGCGGCGCAACGCCCTGCTCTCGCGGCGCGGCAGCGCGGTGGTCGACGCCCGCACCAACCAGCTGTTCGTGACCGATACCGTGGCCGTGCTGGGCAACGTGCGCAAGCTGCTCGAGCGCATCGACATCGCCGCGCGCCAGGTGCTGATCGAGGCGCGCATCGTCGAGGCCGACGACAGCTTCGGCCGCAACCTGGGCGTGAAACTGGGCCTCTCGGCCAAGACCAACGGCCTGGCCCTCGGCAACTCCTACGCCGGCGTGGGCGAACTGACCGGGCAGACGCCGCCGGTTCCCGGCACCTTCCTGAAGGAGCCGGCGGTGAACTTGCCGGCCCAGGCGCTGGGCGGCTCGGCGCCGGGCAGCTTCGCCTTCACGCTGTTCAACGCCGCCGCCCGGCGCTTCCTCAACGTGGAATTGTCGGCGCTGGAATCCGAAGGGCGCGGCAAGATCGTCTCCAGCCCGCGCGTGGTCACCGCCGACCAGCAGGCGGCCCTGATCGAGCAGGGCGAGGAGATTCCCTACCAGCAATCCACCAGCAGCGGCGCCACCGCCACCGCGTTCAAGAAGGCCAACCTGAAGCTGGAAGTGACGCCGCAGATCACGCCCGACGGCAACGTGATCCTCGACGTCGACGTCAACAAGGACAGCCGCGGCACGGCCACGCCGGGCGGGCTGGCGATCAACACCAAGCACGTCAGGACCCGCGTGCAGGTGGAGGATGGCGGCACCGTCGTCATCGGCGGCATCTACACGCAGACCGAGAACCGGCACGAGGCCAGGGTGCCGCTGCTGGGCGACATCCCGCTACTGGGTCACCTCTTCAGGCACAGCGCGCGGGTGCAGGACAAGACCGAGCTGCTGATCTTCCTCACGCCGCGCGTGGTCGCCGCGCCGCCCTCCCATTGAGCCGCCCGGGCGGCATCGGATCCAATTTTCCCCCGGCGAAGCGGCAAGGACGGTAAAATCGCCGTTTAGGCTCAGAAAGCTGCCGCAGGGCAATACCGCAGCGGCTTTCCGGCTTGACGCCCCGGGACTCGCGAACAACGACAAGCTCCCGGCCGCGCCAACGAACATTTGCCTGCAGTGCAGAATTCTTTGATATGACTGGAAGCATCTTCCTTGTCGGCCTGATGGGAGCCGGCAAGACCACCATAGGCCGCGCGCTGGCCAAAAAGCTTGGCAAGCGCTTCATCGATTCGGACCACGAGATCGAAGCGCGCACCGGCGCATCGATCCCGGTGATCTTTGAAATCGAGGGCGAGGAAAGCTTCCGCCGCCGCGAGGCCGAAGTCATCCGCGAACTCAGTGCGCAACCCGACATCGTGCTGGCCACCGGCGGCGGCGCCGTGCTGCGCGCGGAAAACCGCGAGAACCTGAAAAAGGGCGGCACCGTCATCTACCTGCGCGCCAGCATCAACCAGATCCTCCAGCGCACCGGGCGCGACAAGAACCGCCCGCTGCTGCAGACGGCCGACCCGCGCCGCAAGCTGGAAGAACTCTCGCGCCAGCGCGAACCGCTGTACCGCGACGTGGCCGACTTCGTGGTCGAGACCAACCGCCCGAACGTGCAGTTCCTGGTGCAGACCATCATCAGCCACCTGGAGCTCTCGCCCAAGCAAGCCGACGAACGCCCCCTCGCCGAAGAAAACGCGGTCATCATCGAACGCGCCAGCGCGGCGATGGTCACAGGCGAAGACGGCCACACCGTCTTTGCCGCCGCATCGTCGACCGTCATCATTCACAACGCCGCCGCTATCGACGGCGCCAGCCAAGACACCCGCAGCATGAACCCATCCGCCATCGCCACCGCCGCCCCGATCACCCTGGAAGTCGACCTGGGCGAGCGCAGCTATCCCATCATCATCGGCCGCGGCCTGCTGGACGACCCGGCGCTGCTGCCGCAGTTCGTCAAGGGCAAGCGCGCCGCCATCGTCACCAACGACAAGGTCGGCCCGCTCTATCTGGAAAAGCTCAGTTCGGCGCTGCGCGCGGCCGGCAAGCAGGTCACCGAGATCGTGCTGCCGGACGGCGAGGAGCACAAGAACTGGTCCAGCCTGATGAAGATCTTCGACGTGCTGCTGGCCGAGAAATGCGATCGCAAGACCACGCTGGTCGCCCTGGGCGGCGGCGTGATCGGCGACCTGACCGGCTTCGCCGCCGCGTCCTACATGCGCGGCGTGCCCTTCGTGCAGGTGCCGACCACGCTGCTGTCGCAGGTCGACTCCTCGGTGGGCGGCAAGACCGGCATCAACCATCCGCTGGGCAAGAACATGATCGGCGCGTTCTACCAGCCGCAGGCGGTGATCGCCGACACCGGCACGCTGCATACGTTGCCCCCGCGCGAGCTGGCCGCCGGCATCGCCGAGGTGATCAAGCACGGCGCCATCATCGACGCCCCCTTCTTCGACTGGATCGAAGCCAACGTCGGCCAACTGGTGGCCAAGGACGACGCCGCGCTGGCCTACGCCATCCAGCGCTCCTGCGAAATCAAGGCCGACGTGGTGCGCCAGGACGAGCGCGAGGGCGGCCTGCGCGCCATCCTCAACTTCGGCCACACCTTCGGCCACGCCATCGAGAATGGCCTGGGTTACGGCCAATGGCTGCACGGCGAGGCGGTCGGCTGCGGCATGGTGATGGCGGCCGACCTGTCGCACCGCCTGGGCTACATCGACGCCGCCGCGCGCGAGCGCATCCGCGCGGTGACCGCCGCCGCCGGCCTGCCGGTCTCCGCGCCCGACCTGGGCGAGCAGCGCTGGCTGGAACTGATGGAAGTGGACAAGAAAAACGAAGGCGGACAGATCAAGTTCATCCTGATCCGGCCGCTGGGAACCCCGCTCATTACCAACGCGCCGCAGGAGTTGCTCATGCAGACCCTGGCGGCCTGCACCGATACCGGAGAGTGACATGACACATGAAGCGCCGCCGCATCTCGCCCTCTACGCCGCCAACTCGGCAAACTCCAGGGGCCGGCGCTTCAGTGAAACGCCCCCGGGGTCGCGCAGCGAATTCCAGCGCGACCGCGACCGCATCGTCCACTCCACCGCCTTTCGCCGCCTCGAGTACAAGACCCAGGTCTTCGTCAACCACGAGGGCGACCTGTTCCGCACCCGCCTCACCCACAGCATCGAAGTCGCGCAGATCGCCCGCTCCTGCGCGCGCAACCTGCAGTTGAACGAAGACCTGGTGGAAGCCATCTCGCTGGCCCACGACCTCGGCCATACGCCATTCGGCCACGCAGGCCAGGACGAGCTCAACAACTGCATGAAGGACTACGGCGGCTTCGAGCACAACCTGCAAAGCCTGCGCGTGGTCGACGAGCTGGAGCAGCACTACGGCGCCTTCGACGGCCTGAACCTGACCTTCGAGACGCGCGAGGGCATCCTCAAGCACTGCTCGCTGAACAACGCGCGCCAGCTGGGCGACGTCGGCGTGCGCTTCATCGAGAAGAAGCAACCCTCGCTGGAGGCGCAGCTGGCCAACCTGGCCGACGAGATCGCCTACAACAACCACGACATCGACGACGGCCTGCGCTCGGGCCTGCTGACGATGGCGCTGATGAGCGAGGTCGACTTCTTCGCGCGCCACCTGCGCGAGGTGGAAGCGACCTATCCCGGCATCACCGGCCGCCGCGTGATCCACGAGACCGTGCGCCGCATGATCAACGCGCTCATCGTCGACCTCATCCACACCTCGCAATCGCGTATCACCGAGCTCGCCCCGCGCGACATCGACGATGTGCGCAACGCGCCGCAGCTGATCGCCTTCTCCGACGCCATGGCGGCCGAGGCGGCAGTGCTCAAGAAATTCCTGCGCGAGAAGCTCTACCGCCATTACCAGGTCAACCGCATGACCGCCAAGGCGCGCCGCATCATCGGCGAGATGTTCGGCATCTTCGCCGGCCAGCCCAACCTGCTGCCGCCGGACTACCAGGTCAGGGACATCGCCGACGAGTCGCAACGTCTCCACAAGCAGGCGCGCAAGGTCGCCGACTACATCGCCGGCATGACCGACCGCTATGCCATCCGCGAGCATCGCCGGCTGTTCGTGATGGAATAGGCAAGCCGGGGCGAGACGCACCGCAACGCCGTCGCGCCTGGTTGAACGCAGCGTTCCGATACGCTGCGTTTTCCCTCAGCTCATCGCTGGTGGTTTTTTATTGCAACTGTGCAAATTCATTTGCGCGCGGGCAATCGCCGCACATTTCGTTACACTTTTTTCGCAAAATATTTTGGCTTCGCACCAGCTCTGCACTGTGCGTCTCGCCTTCGCGAAAACCCTTTTCCACATTGGGATTGCGCCGGGTTGCGACGGTGAAACGGGTTGCTGCGCGCCATGATTTCCGCTGAAACCGGCAGATGTAAATTTCTGTCAATATTCAGATAGCGCGCCACCCGCCGTTATGAAGGAATGGATCGGCGCCTTGCTGTCGGGCTTATTGCCTGCAACTTGTGTTTGCCGCTCCAGCGGATCCGCCCCTCCCCCTTTCTTGATTCACGGATCCCCTCTTTTCTCAGGAGACCGTCATGGCCATCAGCACCACCAGCGGCGTCGACACCAAGTCGCTGCTGCCCAGCACCACTACTACCTCCACCACCGACTCGTCGAACCTGCCGGCGACGACAGGCGCCAACAACGACAAGATCGCCGAGGCGCAGAAGGCCAACCTGCTGACCGAGTCGGGCTCCAAGGCCCAGCTCAACGTGTCGATCCTGCAGGCCTCGCTGTCGGTGTCGCTCAATTCGCAGAACGACCCGCTGTCGCTGGTCTACAAGAGCGCAATCGAGAACATCAACGACGTGCTGCGTCCCGAACTGGGCGACAACGCCATCCAGACCGCGATGTCGCAGGACAATTCGCCGGAAGGCACCGCCGGCCGCATCGTCTCCTTCGTCACCAACCTGTTCCAGCTCTACAAGCAGAACAACCCGGACAAGGACGACGCCACCAACGCCGACGACTACATGGCGAAGATCATGAAGGGCGTCGACCAGGGCTTCAAGGAAGCGCGCGGTATCCTCGACAGCCTGGGCGTGCTCAGCGGTGACATCGCCGGCAACATCGACAAGACCTACGACCTGGTGCAGAAGGGCCTGGCCGATTTCCTCGCCAAGCTCAAGGGCCAAGACCAGGAAGGCGACGGCAGCGACAGCGGCACCGACACCGGCAATGGCAACGGCGGCACGCTGACGGCCAGCGAAACGACCGTCAGCGTCTCGATCTCGGTCAGCCAGACGCGCATCAGCACCAGCGCCTGAGTCATCTGATCGACGGGCAATAAAAAAACAGGCTGTGCCCTTGCGGGTACAGCCTGTTTTTCTTTGGCGTGCGGAAGAGAAATTGCCTGATCAGGTTGATGCTGCGGCGATTGTTGCCGGTGCTCCGGACGTCAGCCGGAACCCAGCAGCGCTTGCCATGACGCGACCGCCGCTCAACGACGCTGGATCCTGACTTTCGTCAGGATGACGGCGAGGAGGTGAGCAATACCGCGGTACGTTCTATCCATCTCACTACCTGTCGTTCCTGCGAAAGCGGGAACCCAGCGGCGTTCGTCATGCCTCGACAGACGTTCAACGACACTGGATCCTGACGTTCGTCAGGATGACGCCGGGGAGATAGCCAACACCGCAGTACGTTCCGGCCGTCTCACCACCCGTCGTTCCGGCGAAGGCCGGAACCCTGTGGCGTTCGTCATGCCTCGACAGACGCTCAACGACACTGGATCCCGACATTCGTCAGGATGACGGCGAAGAGGTAGCCGACACCGCAGTACGTTCTATCCATCTCACTACCTGTCGTTCCTGCGAAAGCGGGAACCCAGCGGCGTTCGTCATGCCGCGACAGACGCTCAACGACACTGGATCTTGACTTTCGTCAGGATGACGCCGAGGAGGTAGCCGACACCGCAGTGCGTCCCAGCCCTCTCACCCAGGCAACCCGCCTCAGCCCTTCAGCTTGGCAAACGCAGCCGCCATCGCATTGTTGGCCGGCGCCTGCTCGCGGCCGCGCTGGTTCTGGTGCTGCGACAGGCGACGGGCATCGTTGCGGTCGCCGCGTTGCTCGTTGCGCGCGCCCGGCGCCGGGGCGGTGTCGTTCAGGCGCATGGTCAGGGCGATGCGCTTGCGCTTCTCGTCCACTTCCAGCACCTTGACCTTGACCACCTGGCCGGCCTTGACCACGGTGTGCGGATCCTTGACGAAGGTGTTCGACAGTGCCGAGATGTGTACCAGGCCGTCCTGGTGCACGCCGATGTCGACGAAGGCGCCGAAGGCGGCGACGTTGGTCACCACGCCTTCGAGGATCATGTCCGGGCGCAGGTCCTTGATCTCTTCCACGCCTTCCTTGAAGGTCGCGGTGGTGAACTCCGGACGCGGGTCGCGGCCCGGCTTGTCCAGTTCCTTCAGGATGTCGGTGACGGTGGGCACGCCGAACTTCTCGTCGGCGTACTTGGCCGGCGACAGGCCCTTCAACAGCGAGGTCTGGCCGACCACGCTCTTCACGTCCTTCTGGATGTCGGCCAGGATCTTCTCCACCAGAGGGTAGGATTCCGGGTGCACTGCGGAAGCGTCCAGCGGGTTCTCGCCGTTCATCACGCGCAGGAAGCCGGCCGCCTGTTCAAAGGTCTTCTCGCCCAGGCGCGGCACTTCGCGCAGCGATGCGCGCGAAGCGAACATGCCCTTCATGTCGCGGTACGACACGATGCTCTGCGCCACGCTGGCGTTGAGGCCCGACACGCGCGCCAGCAGCGGCGCCGAAGCGGTGTTCACGTCCACGCCCACGGCGTTCACGCAGTCCTCCACCACGGCGTCCAGCGAACGCGCCAGCTGGGTCTGGCTCACGTCGTGCTGGTACTGGCCGACGCCGATCGACTTCGGGTCGATCTTCACCAGCTCGGCCAGCGGATCCTGCAGGCGGCGGGCGATCGAGACCGCGCCGCGCAGCGACACGTCCAGTTCCGGCAATTCTTTGGAGGCGAACTCCGACGCCGAGTACACCGAGGCGCCGGCTTCCGACACCACGATCTTGGTCAGCTTCAGTTCGGGGCGCAGCTTGATCAGGTCTTGCGCCAGCTTGTCGGTCTCGCGCGAGGCGGTGCCGTTGCCGATCGAGATCAGCGACACATTGTGCTTCTCGGCCAGCTGCGAGAGCGAGTGCAGCGAACCATTCCAGTCGTTGCGCGGCTGGTGCGGGTAGATGGTGTCGGTGGCCACGACCTTGCCGGTGGCGTCGACGATGGCGACCTTGACGCCGGTGCGCAGCCCCGGGTCCAGGCCCATGGTGGCGCGCGGGCCGGCGGGCGCGGCCAGCAGCAGGTCCTTCAGGTTGCGAGCGAAGACGTTGATGGCCTCGGCTTCGGCTTCTTCGCGCAGCTTGGTCATCAGTTCGGTTTCCAGGTGCATGAACACCTTCACGCGCCATGCCCAGCGCACGGTGTCGGACAGCCACTTGTCAGCCGCGCGGCTCTTGTTGGACACGCCGAAACGCGAGGCGATGCGGCCTTCGCAGGGATTGTGCGGCGCGTCCCACTTCGGCTTTTCTTCTTCGCTGTCCAGGCGCAGGGCGACGTTGAGCATCTCTTCGCGGCGGCCGCGGAACAGCGCCAGCGCGCGGTGCGAGGGAATGGTGCCGATGGTTTCGGAGTAATCGAAGTAGTCGGCGAATTTTTCGCCGGCGTCCTGCTTGCCGTCCACCACCTTGGACTCGACCACGCCGTGCTCGGTCAGGTATTCACGCAGGTTCTGCAGCAGCTCGGCGTCTTCCGAGAAACGCTCCATCAGGATCTGGCGCGCGCCGTCCAGCGCGGCCTTGGTATCGGGCACGCCCGGATTGTCGCCGTTGTCGGTGGTGAAGGCCGGCTTGATGTACTTGGCGGCTTCTTCTTCGGGGTTCAGCGTCGGGTCGCCCAGCAGCGCATCGGCCAGCTCGGTCAGGCCGGCTTCGGCGGCGATCTGCGCCTTGGTGCGGCGCTTGGGCTTGTAGGGCAGGTAAAGGTCTTCCAGGCGGGTCTTGTCTTCCGCGTGGGTGATGGCGTCCAGCAGCGCGGGCGTCATCTTGCCCTGTTCTTCGATCGAGGCGATGATCGCGGCGCGGCGGCTCTCCAGCTCGCGCAGGTAGCGCAGGCGCTCTTCCAGCAGGCGCAGCTGGATGTCGTCCAGGCCGCCGGTCACTTCCTTGCGGTAGCGGGCGATGAAGGGGACGGTCGCACCTTCGTCCAGCAAGGCGATGGCGGCAGCGACCTGAACCGGCTTGGCGACGAGTTCAAGGGCGAGTCGTTGTTCGATAGAAGGCAGCATTGTGAAACCCAGTCAACAGTAAAGAAAAACAAGCGTTGGATGATACGCAATTCAACCGCATGCGCCAATCTTGACAAGGCGCCTGCGATTGGACGGATAGGGACAAACTCGGGATAATCGCCGTTTTATCGACGCACTTCTGTCCATTTTTGCAACATGTCCATCCGTCTGATCGTCGGCCTCGGCAACCCCGGCCCTGAATATGAACAAACCCGGCACAACGCCGGCTTCTGGCTGGTCGACAACCTGGCCGGCCCGGTGCGCCTGACGCGCGAGGCGCGCTTCAACGCGCTGGCATTGAAGACCCAGGTGTCCGGCAGCGAAGTCTGGCTGCTGGAGCCGCAGACCTACATGAACCGCTCCGGGCAATCGGTGGGCGCGCTGGCGCGCTTCTACAAGATCGCGCCGGAAGAGGTGCTGGTGGTGCACGACGAGCTGGACCTGGCGCCGGGCGTGGCGCGCATCAAGAAAGGCGGCTCCTCCGGCGGCCACAATGGCCTGAAAGACATCACCGCCGCGCTGGGCACGCAGGATTACTGGCGCCTGCGCCTGGGCATCGGCCATCCGCGCACGCTGGGCCTGCAGCAGCCGGTGGCGGACTTCGTGCTGCATCGCCCGCGCAAGGAAGAGCAGGCGCTGATCAACGAGGCGCTGGACAAGAGCCTGAACGTGATCCCGCTGCTGTGCCAGGGCAAGTTCGAAGCGGCGATGATGGAGCTGCATACCGGGAAATGATGCCGCGTGCGATGCGGGGGAGTTCTTGCGCGTCACGTCGGTCACATCAGACAGGACAAGAGGACAAGAGTACGAATCAAGCAATGAGGCAATGAAGCAATGAACAAGGGGCGCCCGCCATGCGGAGCGCCCCTTTGTCGTTGATGCGGCTTACTTCAGCGAGGACAGCTTCTGTTCCAGGCCCTTGGCGTCGACCGCGCCGGGGATGCGCGAGCCGTCGGTGAAGAAGATGGTCGGCGTGCCGGTCACCTTCAGCTTCTGGCCCAGTGCCAGCACGTCTTCATGCGGCGCGCTGCAGGCGGTCTGCGCGGCCGGGGCTTCCTTGCCGTTGAGCATCCAGTCGTTCCAGGCGCGGCTCGGGTTGGGCGCGCACCAGATATTGCGCGACTTGACGATGGAGTCCGGCGACAGGATGTTGTACTGGAAGGTGTAGACGGTGATGTTGTCCACTTCCTGCAGCGTCTTGTGCAGGCGCTTGCAGTAGATGCAGTTGGGATCCTCGAAGATCGCGATCACGCGCTTGCCGTTGCCTTTGACGGTCTTGATCGCCTTGTCCAGCGGCAGGCCGGAGAACGGCACCTGGTTGAGGGCCTCGATCTTTTCCTTGGTGAAGTCGCGGTAGGTCTGCGAATCGACCACGCGGCCGATGAAGAGGTACTGCGCCTTGGCGTCGGTGTAGATCACGTCGCCGTCGATCTGGATTTCGTACAGGCCGGCGTAGGGCGTCTTGGTCACGGCGTCGACCTTGGCATCCTTGCCCAGGCGCGGTTCGATCAGCTTCTTGATGGTGGCTTCGGTGCTGTCGGCAGCCTCGGCCTGCGCGTGGGCGGAAACGCCGATGACGGTCGATGCCAGCAGCAAGGCGGCCATGCTGAAACGGCGCAGCTTGCGGGCGGCGGCAGCGGTCAGAGTTTTATTCATGCTTGTCCTGATTCAAATCAAACGCCGGGGCAATGTTCGCAGCGCCGGCCTGAAAGCCGCGCCGTGACTGCCTCGACGGTCACCTCATGGGAATTGGTTGTGGGATGGCGCAACGCGCGCACGCGCCGGAAAAATGCCAAACGCGTTACCTTACCTCAAATCGGCCGTACTCACTTGCCCAGTGCATGCGCGATCAGCCGGCGCTTTAAGACAGGCAGGCGGTCGACCAGGTTCATTCCGATATTGCGCACCAGGCGCAGCGGCTCGGCCTCGGTCGAGAAGATGCGGTTCAGGCCGTCGGTGGCCAGCTGCATCAGCAGCACTTCTTCCTTGCGCGCGCGCGCATAGCGGCGCAGCACGCGGCTGTCGCCGCAATCGTATTGCGCCTCCCGATTGACCAGCGTATCGATCAGCGCGGCCACGTCGCCGAAGCCCAAATTCATGCCGTGCCCGGCCATCGGGTGCACCACGTGGGCGGCGTCGCCGATCAGCGCCACGCGCTGCGCGATCATCGCGTGCGGCTTGATCAGTTGCAGCGGGAAGGCCTTGGCCACCTCCGGCTGCAACGGCGCCAGCGCGCCCAGCACCGGCCCGGCCCATTGCGCCAGGCGTGCCGCCAGCTCGGACAGCGGCAGGCGCAGCAATTGCTCGGCCAGCGCCTGCGGCGCCGACCACACCAGCGAGACGCGCTCGCCCGGCAGCGGCAGCAGCGCGATCACGCCTTCGGTCGGGCTGAACCATTGATAGGCCACACCCAGGTGCGGCTTCTCGCAGCTGAAATTGGTGACGATGGCCTTCTGGCCGTAGGCGCGGTAATCCAGTCCGATATCGCACTGGCCGCGCACCCAGGACTGGCCGCCGTCGGCGCCCACCACCAGCGGTGCGGAGATGCTCTCGCCCGACTCCAGCGTCAGCGTGGCGGCGTCCAGCGAGGCCGACAGCGCGCTTGCCCGCCCCTGTACCACGCGCACGTTGGGCGCGAAGCGCAGCGCGGCGTTCAGGGCATTGTCCAGGTTGCGGTCTTCGACGATCCAGGCCAGGGCATTGGTGCGCGCCGCATAAGAATCGAAGCTGAGGAAACCGGTGCCGGCCTTGTCGGCCGCGCCGTCGCCATGCACCGTCATGTTGTCCACGGGCGCGATACGCGCGGCGTCCATCGCCTCCCACACCCGCACCGACGACAGCAGGCGATGGGCGGTATGGTTCAGCGCGTAGACGCGCACGTCCCAGCTCGCCTCATCCGCGCCGCCCGGCCGCGCCGGCGGCGCCAGCAGCGTCACCTTGAAGCCGGCCTGCGCCAGCCCCAGCGCCGCGGTCTTGCCGACCGCGCCGTTGCCGACGATGCAGATATCGGTGCCGGCCGCTGCCGGCGAAGAGGAATGATGTTGTGCGTTGGATGTCGATGTCATGACTCGAATTATAAACGGGCGCCGGAAACTATTTTTCAGAAAGCCCTTGCACAATTTAAAAACGCTGCTATACTTCTCCGTCTTGGCCTGGTAGCTCAGTTGGTAGAGCAGAGGATTGAAAATCCTTGTGTCGGTGGTTCGATTCCGCCCCGGGCCACCAAGTTATAAAACAAAACGCCAACCTTCGGGTTGGCGTTTTGCATTTCCGGGTCCGAAAAACACGTCGGACCATGCAAGAACCGGCTCAGGACCGCCAATTCCCGGCAATGGCGCCAGCCATGCTCCTGTCGATCAATCGCCCAAGATCGATCAACTCACGCGCCGCCGGCGCATTGCTCGTCGTCAAGAAGCAGCTCCACCTGCGCGCGCACGATTGCGCGACGGCCACCCGCCCCGCTTGCGACAACACGCGCCCGCCGGTCGGATACTTCAGCGCCTGTTGCCGGGCCGCCATCAGGAAAACCCTCATTGCCGCCCCCGCCGTCCTGGCCAAGAATCCTTACCTGCATCCGCAAAAAAATCGCCGCCGTCCGGCAAGGACGCGTCCCGCGACAGCCGGCCCGTGCCGCCCGCCCTCACCGCCTACAACCAAGGAAGATCATGGATTCGTTCCAGCAAGAGATCGACGAACGCACCAACCTGACCGCCAACAACAAGTTCGAGCTGCTGCTGTTCCGCCTGGGTAGCCCGGCCGGCGATGCGTCGGGTGGCGATGGAGAGCTGTTCGGCATCAACGTCTTCAAGGTGCGCGAGATCGTGCCGGCGCTGCAGATCACCAAGCCGGCGGGCATGCGACCGCCGCTGATGGGCATGGTCAACGTGCGCGGGCAGATCATGCCGGTGATCGACCTGCCTTCGATCGCCGGCTGCACGCCGTCAGTCGAGCCGGGCATCCTGCTGATCACCGAATTCGCGCGCCATACGCAAGCCTTTGCGGTGCGCTCGGTGGAAGACATCGCGCGCCTGGACTGGACGCAGGTGCTGCCGGCCGACGCCAGCGCCGCCAGCGACGTGGTGACCAGCATCGCCCGCCTCAACACCAGCGACGGCAAGGAGACGCTGGTCCAGGTCCTGGACGTCGAGCACATCCTGGAACTGGTTTCGCCCAGCAAGGAAAACCCGGCCGAACTGGCCAAGGCCGGCGGCCAGATCCAGCTGCAGCCGGGCGCCGTGGTGCTGGCCGCCGACGACTCGCGCGTGGCGCGCGCGCTGATCGAAGGCAGTCTGAACGAACTCAAGCTTCCCTTCGTGATGGAGAAGAACGGGCGCGAAGCCTGGGACAGGCTGCAGGCGCTGGCGCTGGAAGCCGAACGGGAAGGACGCAGCATCTCCTCCAAGGTCGCCCTGATACTGACCGACCTGGAGATGCCGGAGATGGACGGCTTCACCCTGACCCGGCGCGTCAAGATGCACGACAAGCTCAAGCACATTCCGGTGGTGATCCACTCTTCGCTGACCGGCAGCGCCAACGAAGACCACGTCAAGACCGTCGGCGCGGACGGCTACATCGCCAAGTTCTCGCCGCCCGATTTCGCGGCGGTGGTGCAGAAGGTGCTGTGCGCCAGCCAGTGACTCGCCGGAGGCGCGCACGACGCGCAACGAAAAAACGCCAACCCGGGGGTTGGCGTTTTTCATTGGAGGGGCGGAGAAACACTCCTCACTGCAGCGTGTTTCAGCGCGCCTCGGCGCGCTCGGCCCCGTTCACGAAGCGCAGCTCCACCCGGCGATTGCGCTCGTCCCCGGGATCCACGCCCGGCAGCGGCTGCGAATCGCCGTAGCCGGCCACGATCACGCGCCTGGACGCCTCGCCGCCGGCGCGGCCGATCAGCAGCGAACGGGCTTCGCGAGCGCGGGCCGCCGAGAGCGTGAAGTTGTCGTCGTACACGGTGCAGAAAGCCCGGTAGTCGGTGACCGGCGCCTTCACCGGCTTGTTGTCGGTGTGGCCTTCGACATAGATGCGCCCGCTCTGGAACTGCGTCAGGTAGTCGGCAATCCTGCCCTCGACCTTGGCGAAGGCCTCCTTCGCCTCGGGCTCGATGCAGGCGCTGCCGCGACGGAAAGCGCCTTCCTTGAGCGTGATCTTGCCGGAGTCGGCATCGACGCTGACGAAGCGCGCCGCCCCCGACTGCGTCAGCGCGGACTTCACTTCACCCAGTATCGAGGCCACCTCTTCGCGTGGCGCCTCGACCAGCCGGACGGATTGCACCGTCTCGCTTGCCGCGGCCGGCGCCGGCGCTTCGGTTTTTGGCGGTTTGGCCGCCTCGCCGGGGAGCGCAGCGCCGGCCACGCGCGTCTGCGCCAGGCCCACCGCACACATCGCGATGACGACCGCGACCACGCCCGACATCAGATTGGCGACGACGATCCACTCGCTGGACTTGTGCTTCATGGCGCGCCTCAGCCCTGGACGCGACGGCCGCCGGCGAGGCCGTTCAGCGCCTCCAGCAGCTCGGCGTGGCGCACATGATTGCGCTGCGCCTCGGCCTGCTGCAGCGCCAGCAGCGCATTGCCGGACTGGGCCACCGCCTCGATCAGCTGCAGCCGCTCGGCGGCGTCACGCTGCGCCGCCTGCGCCGCGCGCGCGTTGATCGCCTTGGCGCTCCACGCCAGGCGCGCCTGCTCGTACGCGAACGCCATGGACCAGATCTTCAGGAACAGGAAGGCGAAGATGCCCCAGCTTGCGATCCGGAACTTGGCACCCAGCGCATCCATGATGGGATTGAGGCTGCTGACCGCCTCGGCGCGACCGTTCAGGAGACCGGCGGCGTCCGAAAGCGCGATGCCCAGGCCGATGAAGGTGCCCAGGAGGCCGAACACCAGCAGCAGGCCGGGCAAGGCATCGGCCCAGCGCTCCGGGGCGGAGGCCACCGCCTGGCTGATCTCTTCGGGGGTGGCGAGGGCATCACCGCGGCCGTCGCTTTCCATCGCGGCCAGCCTGCGCTCCCAGCCGGCGGCATGGGCCGAGCGGCGCAGCGACACGGGAATGGCGATGATGGCCACCAGGAAAACCAGGCCGAAGACGACTTGCAATCCGGCAAATGACGATCCATCCAGATGCGGCAGGAAGAACGACCAGACCGAATTACCCATGGCGCGCTCCCTTGCCCGATCCACCGCCGCTAGCACCGAATACCCTCATCTTTTGACACCCCCGTGTATGTGTTGTTATGCCGTGCCGGCTGCGCTCTTTCTTGGATGGCGCGCCCTCCCGGCCTGAAGTGGGAAGACTAACAGAAAGGCCTGCGCGGATCAGCCCCGCCCCTGGGCGGGGCGAAAAAAAAGACGGCCGGGCGGCCGTCTTTTTCATCCACATTCTGCGCGTCGGCAACCGGCGATCACAGCGCCATGTCCGCCGCGGCGTTTGCCTTGGGCTTGCTCATGCTGGCCTTGCCGCCGTCGGCCGGAACGGCCTTGGGCACGATGGCCGGCGGCGGGGCCAGCTGCAGCACGTCGCTGGTATAGGCCCATTCCCTGGCGACCTGATCCGGATGATCGTTGAGCTTGCTGCCGTAGCTGGGCACGATCTGGCGGATCTTCTGCTGCCACTCGGGCGTGGCGACTTTGGCCTTGAAGACCTTCTCCAGCACCGTCAGCATGATGGGCGCGGCGGTGGAGGCGCCCGGGGAGGCGCCCAGCAGGCCGGCCATGCTGCCGTCGGCCGAAGCCACGATCTCGGTGCCCAGCTTCAGCACGCCGCCCTTCTGCTCGTCGCGCTTGATGATCTGCACGCGCTGGCCGGCCTGCCACAGGCGCCAGTCTTCCCTCTTCGCCTCAGGGAAGTATTCCTTCAGCGCCGCGAAACGCTGGTCGTCGGACTGCATCAGCTGGCCGGCCAGGTATTCCACCAGCGGGTATTCGGCCACGCCGACCTTTACCATCGGCCAGGCGTTATGCGTGGTGGTGGTGGAGAACAGGTCCCACAGCGAACCTTCCTTCAGGAACTTGGTGGAGAAGGTGGCGAAGGGCCCGAACAGGATCACGCGCTTGCCGTCCAGCACGCGGGTGTCCAGGTGCGGCACCGACATCGGCGGTGCGCCCACCGAGGCCTTGCCATAAGCCTTGGCCAGGTGGCGCTCGGCCACGGCCGGATTGTCGGTCACCAGGAAGGAGCCGCCCACCGGGAAGCCGGCGTACTCGCGCGCTTCCGGAATGCCGGACTTTTGCAGCAGCTTCAGCGCGCCGCCGCCGGCGCCGATGAAGACGAACTTGGCATCGGTCTCGGTGCTGCTGCCGTCCTTCAGGTTCTTGTAGCCGATGCGCCAGGTGCCGTCGGCGTTACGGCTAATGTCGCGCACTTCGCTGGAAAGCTTCAGCGCGAAGTTTGGGCGAGTCTGCAGGTAGGCGGCGAACTGGCGGGTGATCTCGCCGAAGTTGACGTCGGTGCCCAGCGGGGTCCAGGTGGCGGCCAGCTTCTGCTTGGGGTCGCGCCCTTCCATCATCAGCGGCACCCACTTTCTGATCTGCTCGTGGTCTTCCGAATACTGCATGCCGGCGAACAGCGGGCTGGCTTGCAGCGCCTCATAGCGCTTCTTCAGGTAGGCCACGTTGTCGTCGCCCCAGATGAAGCTCATGTGCGGGGTGGAGTTGATGAAGGAGCGCGGATTCTTCAGCACGCCGTTCTTCACCTGCCAGGCCCAGAACTGGCGCGAGATCTGGAAGGCCTCGTTGATCTCGATGGCCTTGGCGATCTCGATCTTGCCTTCCTTGTTCTCCGGCGTGTAGTTCAGTTCGGCCAGCGCCGAGTGGCCGGTACCGGCGTTGTTCCAGCCGTTGGAGCTTTCCTGGGCGACGCCGTCCAGGCGCTCCACCATTTCCATCGACCAGCCCGGCTCCAGCTCGTTGAGCCAGACCGCCAGCGTGGCGCTCATGATGCCGCCGCCGATGAGCAGCACGTCGACCTTTTTGACTTCGGCCGCCTGCGGCGCCGGCGTGAGCGCCAGCGCAAATACAAACCCCAGCAAGGCCAGGAAGGATTTCTTCAACATTGTCTAATCCATGTGTGATGAGAGGGAACAGCCTCCCGCCGTGCACGCGCCGAAAAATGGCTGCGCGGCGGCGAAAGCGTGCTTTCGTCGCCGTTGCATAGGGCTGCGTGGACGTGGGATTTCAGACAGCCGGATTGACGAGCGCCGCTGCTCGCCCGTCCGTGGAGAGACAAGGCGAACCTGCGAAGCACGCGTCGCGCGATCGTCATAGGCGCGACATCTGCCGGGCGTGGCCCTGGAGGCCACGGCGCACGGCCGCCGGGATCAAGCCGGGCGGATGTGCCTGCCGGATTCAACTGCCTGTCCGATTCCTGTCTCCGGCATTTGGGGGATGCCTGTACAAATCGTCTCCGTCAGAGCGGACTGGGATGGGGTCAAGTCGAGGGCGCGAGATTATCACGCGGCGGTAAGGGCGGCGATTGCGGATATCCCTCATTTCGCCCGGCCCGGCAAGCCGTTCCGGGCCGCCAGCGACGCCGTGGGCCATGTAGGGAATTCCCCGATAGTCGCCCGGCGCCCGCTCCCGGACAATCGCGGCATGGCGATCGGGAACAACGATCCCTCCGCATCACAGCTTCGCAGGCAGCAACAGCCGGACAGCCTCGCCGACCTCGATTTGGCGCCAGGCACCGACCACACACCAGGCCTCAAGGAACGAACATGCAAACCATTACCCTCAAGCCGGAAAACTTCGCCTCCTACGTCTACCACGACCGCAACTTCAATTGCGACACGGCCAAGATCCTGCCCGGAGAGTATTACTACACCCATGACGACATGATGATCGTGACCGTGCTCGGCTCCTGCGTCTCGGCCTGCCTGCGCGACCGCGTCAACGGCATCGGCGGGATGAACCATTTCATGCTGCCCGACGGCGGCGGCGAGGCCGACAGCCCGGTCTCGGCCTCGATGCGCTACGGCACCTATGCGATGGAAGTGCTGATCAACGACGTGCTCAAGGCCGGCGCGAAGCGCGAGAATCTGGAATGCAAGGTGTTCGGCGGCGGCGCCGTGCTGCGCGGCATGAACGCGATGAACGTGGGCGAGCGCAATGCCAAGTTCGTCAAGACTTTCCTCTCGGCCGAAGGCATCCGCGTGGTGGCCGAAGACCTCAACGACATCTGGCCGCGCAAGGTGCATTTCTTCCCGCGCACCGGCAAGGTGCTGGTGAAGAAGCTCAAGAGCTCCAGTTCCGACCTCATCAATAGCGAGCGCGACTACGCCTCCAAGCTGTCCACCAAACCGGTGGGCGGCGAGATTGACCTGTTTTGAGGCGGCCCGGCGGTCTTTACGAGTGCAAATTATCCGGCGGCCTCCCGCAGGAAGGCCAGCACGCTTTCTCCACAGGAAGTAGAATCCAGCTCTTGGCGCACTCATCCGCCTCACAGGCGGACATCCGATGAATATCCCAGAGCAAGGCAATCTCATGTGCCGCAGTTGCGGCCAGAAGTCCGGCTTGCGCCCTTCCGAGTCAGCGATCTGGCACTACGCCACCTGCGTGCGCTGCCGCTACAAGAATGCGGTGACGGAGCAGGTCAAGCCCCCTTCCGCGTGAATCAGGCCGGTCCGGCAATTTCCAGACACCTGTCTTTCGTTCGACCTGTCCAGACCGGGATCGCAACGAAACGGCGCCCGAGGCATCCTCAAGCGGCTCTTTGATACGCCGCGGACGACGGCTGCCCGCAACGAACGCAAACCCGACGACGCGCACAAAAAAAACGGAACGCCATGGCGTTCCGTTTTTCATTGGTGGCAAGGCAGATCAGGCCTTGAGCTGGGTCAGCCCTTGCGCCGCCAGCGCCTTCAGCCAGCCCAGGCCGGCCGAGGTGGCGCCGGCCGGGTTGTATTCGCAGCCGATCCAGCCCTGGTAGCCCAGCGTGTCGATCAGCTTCAACAGGTAGGGATAGTTCAGCTCGCCCATGTCCGGCTCGTGGCGCTCGGGCACGCCGGCGACCTGGATGTGGCCGATGCCGGCCATGTCGCGCTTGAGCTTGACGGCGACGTCGCCCTCGACGATCTGGCAGTGGTAGATGTCGAACTGCACCTTCAGGTTCTCGGCGCCGATCTCGGCGCAGATGGCCTGGGCATCATCCTGGCGGTTCAGGAAGAAGCCGGGGATGTTGCGGGTGTTGATCGGCTCGATGACCACGGTGATGCCGGCCGACTCGGCCTGGTGCGCGGCGTAGGACAGGTTGTCCAGATACACGGCGCGGTGTTTGGCGCGATCCTGCTCGGGCTTGATCAGGCCGGCCATCACGTGCAGCGTCTTGTTGCCGATCACGGAGGCGTACTGCAGCGCGGTGTCGATGCTGCGCTTGAACTCGTCCTCGCGGCCGGGCAGCGAGGCGATGCCGCGCTCGCCGGCGGCCCAGTCGCCCGGAGGCGCGTTGAACAGCGCCTGGGTCAGGCCGTTGGCGTCCAGGCGGGACTTGATTTCCTCGGGCTTGTAGTCGTACGGGAACAGGAATTCGACGCCCGGGAAACCGTCCTTCGCCGCAGCGGCGAAACGGTCCAGGAAATCATGCTCCACATACATCATGCTCAGGTTGGCGGCAAAACGCAGCATCGTGTTCTCCTCGAATGTTGATGGTGGCCGGCGCTGCCTTGCAGCCGCCGGCATGTTGAATATCAGGAACCTGTTTGCGGTCTCGCCATGAAGATCGGGCGAACGCCACGATGAAACCGCAAACAGCTTCCGGGCCGACCGGCATGACGCCGGCCGGCCCAGGGTACGACATCTTACTTGTTCACGACGCTAGGCTTGGTCACCAGCGTTGCGATGGCGCCGACGACGAGCATCACGGCCAGCATGTACATGCCGGTGGCGTTGCTCTTGGTCAGGTCCTTGAAGTAACCGATCAGGTAGGGGCTGACGAAGCCGGCCAGGTTGCCCACCGAGTTGATGGCGGCAATACCCACGGCGGCTGCGGCGCCCGACAGGAACGAAGTCGGCAGCGACCAGAACAGCGGCGCGCAGGTCAGCACGCCGGCGGCGGCCAGCGACAGCGAGGCGATCGAGATCGCGGTGTTGTCGGCGAACACGGCGGCGCCGATGAAGCCCACGCAACCCATCAGGGCCGGCACCACCAGGTGCCAGCGGCGCTCGCGCATGCGGTCGGCGCTGCGGCCGATCAGGTTCATGGCGACGATGGCGCAGCCAAACGGAATCGCCGACAGCAGGCCGATCTGCAGGTTACCCACCACGCCGGTCGCCTTGACCAGGGTCGGCATCCACAGCGTCAGGCCGTACTGGCCCATGACGAAGGCGAAGTAGATCAGGCACATCAGCCACACGCGGCCATCCTTGACGATGGCGCCGAAGCCGTGGGCGCTTTCCTTGCCCTTCTGGTCGCCGTCGATGTCAGCCTGCAGGACCTTCTTTTCGTCGTCCGACAGCCACTTGGCGCTCTTGACGTCGTTGTCCAGGTAGAACAGCGTGGCCAGGCCGATCAGCACGGCCGGGATCGCTTCGATCAGGAACATCCACTGCCAGCCTTCCATGCCGCTGCTGCCGTGGAAGGCGTCCATGATCCAGCCCGACAGCGGGTTGCCCAGGATGCCGGCCACCGGAATGCCCGACATGAACACCGCGATCACCTTGGCGCGGCGATGCGAGGGGAACCAGTAGGTCAGGTACATGATGATGCCGGGATAGAAGCCGGCTTCAGCCAGGCCCAGCAGGAAGCGCAGGACGTAGAACTGGGTCGGCGTCTCGACGAACATGAAGACGGCCGACAGGAGGCCCCAGGTGATCATGATGCGGGCGATCCAGACGCGCGCGCCGACCTTGTGCATCAGGATGTTGGACGGCACCTCGAACAGGAAGTAACCGATGAAGAACAGGCCGGCGCCCAGGCCGAACACGGTTTCCGAGAAGCCGAGGTCGACCGACATCTGCAGCTTGGCGAAGCCGACGTTGACGCGATCGAGGTAGGCGATCACGTAGCACAGCATCAGGAACGGCATGATGCGCCAGAACACTTTTTTGTACAGGCCGTCCTTGGCCTGATCGTTGGAGCCGGATGCGACGCCGGCGTTGGTTGCGGTGGTCATGCTGCTTTCATCTCCCTAAGAAGTATCGGCCGCCGGCAGGCGGCCGCTGGTTGCTTGGCGCCCGCGGGTAAGCGGGCAATTTATGGATTCAATATGGACAGGCGGTTATCGGCTGGCGCGCGCCGCGGACGGATCCGGGTGCATGGGGCGGGCAAACGACTGCTGGTCAAAATTGATCGTCCGGTCTTGGGCCGGCTCTGGCTCCCTGCGCCGCCGTCGCAGGGCAAGCCCTGTAAGGCGGACGTCGGGCGCATGGCAAAAAGCGCGTGGCTGCCATGCGGGCGTTGTTGCTTGTTGCGAAACTGCTCCGGATGCGCCCCGGCGGCGTGCTGCCTGTGTGTGCTGCCTGTGCGCTGCTGTTACATGCGCGCTACCAGCGCGCCTTGAACGTATCGCGCAGGTCCTGCAGCGCGGGTTCTTCCAGGCCGGTGGCGCGGGCGCCGGCGAGATGCCACAGCTTGGCGGTCTCTTCCAGCTCTTCCAGCGCGAAGGCGGCCTTGGACACCGAGCTTTCCCACACCACCGGGCCCAGCCGCTCCAGCAACACGCCGCGCACCTTGGTGGCGATCTTCGCCACCTGTTCGGCGACTTCCGGTGCGCCGGGGCGGGCGTACTTGATCAGCGGAATGTGGCCGACCTTCATCACGTAGTACGGCGTAATCGGCGGCAGCACGTCCTCTTCCTTCCACACGCCGTTGATGGTCAGGCTGACCAGGTGGGTGGAATGGGTGTGCACCACGGCGTGCATCTCGGGGTTGTTGTCGTAGACGGCGCGGTGCAGCACCAGGGTCTTGGAGGGCTTGTCGCCCGACACCCAGTTGCCGCCGGCGTCGACCTTGGAGATCGCAGCCGGATCCAGGAAGCCCAGGCAGGCGTCGGTCGGCGTGATCAGCCAGCCGTCGTCGAGACGCGCGCTGATGTTGCCGGCCGAGCCGACGGTGTAGCCGCGCTGGTACAGCGAGGCGCCGATGCGGCAGATCTCTTCGCGCAGTTTGGCTTCGACGCTCATGCCGCCTTCCCCGCCAGCGCGCGCAGCGCCTTTTCGAAGAAATCGACAGTGCCGAAGTTGCCCGACTTCAGGGCCAGGGCGATCGGCTGCTCGTCCAGCGTGGCGGTGGCCGGCACGCCCGGATCGATCTGCGGGCCGATGCGCAGCGCGCGCACGTCCAGCGCCTGCACCACCGCGCCCGAGGTCTCGCCGCCGGCCACCACGAACTGGCGCACGCCGCGCTGCTTCAGGCCGGAGGCGATGGATGCCAGCGCCTGTTCGACGATGTGGCCGGCCTTGGCCACGCCCAATTCCTTCTGCACCGCCTTGACTTCGTCGGGGGTGGCGGTGGCGTAGATCAGCACGGGTTCATTCTTGATGCGCTCGTCGGCGAAGGCCAGCGCCTGGCCGACCACGTCCTCGCCGCGCGCCAGCGCCAGCGGGTCGATGCGGAAGGACGGGCGGGTCGCTTTCCATTCGGCGACCTGCGCGTTGGTGGCCTTGGAGGCGCTGCCGGCCAGCACGACCGACAGGCCGTCGACCTTGGGCAGCTGCGCCGCTTCGCCGACCGCGTGCAGCAGGCCCGCGCGGCGGAAGTTCTCGGGCAGGCCCAGGGCCACGCCGGAGCCGCCGGTGATGAGCTTGAGTTCAGCGCAGGCTTCGCCCAGCGTGAACAGGTCCTTGTCGGAGACCGCGTCGGCGATCGCCATCTTCACGCCGTCGGCGCGCAGCGCGGTGAAGCGCTCCTGCACGGCAGACGCGCCCTTGGCCACGGCGTCGTAGCGCACCAGGCCGACCTTGGACTCGGTCTGGCGCTGCAGCACGCGCACCAGGTTGGCGTCGGTCATCGGGGTCAGCGGATGGTTTTCCATGCCCGATTCGTTCAACAGTGCGTCGGCCACGAACAGGTAGCCGCGGTAAATGGTGCGGCCGTTTTCCGGGAAGGCCGGGCAGGCGATGGTGAAGTCCGCGCCCAGTTCGTTCAGCAGCGCGTCGGTCACCTGGCCGATGTTGCCGGCGTCGGTGGAGTCGAAGGTGGAGCAGTACTTGAAGAAGAACTGCGTGCAGCCCTGTTGTTGCAGCCAGCGCAGCGCGGCCAGCGATTGCTCGATGGCTTCCGCGGCGGGAATGGTGCGCGACTTGAGCGCGATCACCAGCGCGTCGGCGGCCACGGCCGGCATTTCGGCCGGCACGCCGATGGTCTGGACGGTGCGCATACCGCCGCGCACCAGCATGTTGGCCAGGTCGGTGGCGCCGGTGAAGTCGTCGGCGATGCAACCCAGGAGAGGTTTGGCTTGGGACATGGTGTACTCCGGAAATCTGTTCGGTGCGGGACGCTGCTTACTTGGCCTTGGCGGCGGGCAGCTCGATGCCCGGGAAGATCTTGATCACGGCCGAGTCGTCCTCGCCGCCGTGGCCGGCGGTGGAGGCCATCATGAACATCTGGTGGGCGGCGGCCGACAGCGGCAGCGGGAATTTGCTGCGGCGGGCGGTATCGAGCACCAGGCCCAGGTCCTTGACGAAGATGTCGACGGCCGACAGCGGGGTGTAGTCGCCGTTGAGGATGTGCGGCACGCGGTTCTCGAACATCCAGGAGTTGCCGGCGCTGTGGGTGATGACGTCGTACAGCGCGTCCGGGTTCACGCCTTCGCGCAGGCCCAGTGCCATCGCTTCGGCGGAGGCGGCGATGTGCACGCCGGCCAGCAGCTGGTTGATGATCTTGACCTTGGAGCCGATGCCGTGCGCGTTGCCCAGGCGGTAGACCTTGCCGGCCATGCCGGCCAGCACGTCTTCGATCTTGGCGTAGACCTCGTCGGGACCGGAGGTCATCATGGTCATCTCGCCCGAGGCCGCGCGCGCGGCGCCGCCGGAGACCGGCGCGTCCAGCAGCAGCAGGCCCTTCTCGCCCAGGCGCTTGCCCAGTTCAATGGCGAAATCCGGCGCCACGGTGGCGCTGGAGATGACCACGCTGCCCGGCTTCAGGGTCGACACCACGCCGTTCTCGCCGAACAGCACGGCTTCGGTCTGGGCGGCGTTGACCACCAGGGTGATCACCACGTCCACGGCCTTGGCCAGCTCGGCCGGATTGGCGCAGGGCACGCCGCCGGCGGCGGCGAACTTGTCCAGCACTTCCTGGCGCACGTCACAGGCGTGCACATTGAAGCCGGCACGCAGCAGCGAACTCGCGACGCCGAAGCCCATCGCGCCCAAACCGATCACACCCACATTCTTGGACATTGTTGTCTCCACTGACAGAAGTAATGGCGCCGCTGCAATTGTCGTGATGCAGACCGCTACGCCGGTTGATGATGTGACGCCGGCTCGTGGCCGGCGTCGCCTGTTCGAAAATCCTTGCCTGCCGGGCCTAGCTCTGGCCCTGGCTCAGCCGGCGCGCCGCATTGAACATGTGCGTCTGCGCCGCGTTGCGCGCCGCCATTTCGTCGCCGGCGCGGATCGCCTCGACGATGGCTTCGTGCTCTTCGCGCACCTGGCGCGAGAAATCCTCATAGCGGGCTTCGTTGCCGCGCGTGACCGCCGTGGCCGCCTCCAGGTACTGCGAGAGGAACTCCAGCGTCTTGATGAAGTAAGGATTGCGCGTGGCCTGCGCCAGCGCGCGGTGGAAGGCCACGTCGGCCTCCACGCCGTCGCCGCCTTCAGCCACGTCATGGCCGATGCGCGCCAGCGCCGTCTCGATCGCCTCGATATCCTCATCGGTGCGCCGCTTGGCCGCCTGGGCCGCGACCTCCGCCTCGATGGCGCGGCGCAGCTCGACGATCTGCAGCACCGCGTCGGGCGAACTTACTTCAGCATAGTCAATGCGCAGCGGCTTGATGCCCGCCTGCTCCGTCACGAAAACGCCGCTGCCCTGGCGCGGCTCGACCACGCCCTCATGCTTCAGGCGGGAAATCGCTTCGCGCACCACCGTGCGGCTGACGCCGAACTCCTGCGCCAGCACCGCTTCTGTGGGCAACTTGCTGCCGCGGGGGAAAGCGCCGGCATCGATGTTGTCCAGCAATTGCCTGGCAACAGTGTCGCTAAGCGCCTGTGCGGGGATCTTCTGAAACATGGTGTCTCGCGTCGTTTTTCGTAAGGTTATCCGGTCATCATACAAATTTATCCCGGCGTCGGCAACGCGATTTTTTGTCTTTACCCCGAGAAACAGCGCCATACGGATGAAAATGACAGAAATTAAACGCCGTTAAAGAGATATATGCGCCGGTTCGCTCCAGACATTAAAAATTCGAATGACTGGCGTCTTTTCCTTTTTTTGCCGTTTTCTCGCCATTCTTTGCCGCCCTTGCAGAAGGATGCGGCGCACCGACGCCTTGCAGGAAAGTCACCGCCAAGCGCTTACCGCTCTACAATCACGGTTTGTCCTGCTCCGGAACCGCTCCATGCCCTACGACCTTTCAGACAAGCTCGTCATCGGAATCTCTTCGCGCGCCCTGTTCGATCTTGAAGCCGAAAATGCCATCTACGATGAAAAAGGCGTGAATGCCTATTCGGAATATCAACGCGCCCACGAGAACGACGCACTGGAACCCGGCACCGCATTTCCGCTGGTGAAGGCGCTGTTGAGCCTGAATGATCTGATTCCGGGCCGCCGCTTGGTGGAAGTAGTGATCATCTCGCGCAACACGCCCGACACCGGCCTGCGCGCCTTCAACGCCATCGCCGCCCACAAGCTCGACATCAGCCGCGCGGCCTTCACCGGCGGCAACGCCACGGTGCCCTATCTCACGCCGTTCAAGATTGATCTGTTCCTCTCGCGTGACCCGCGCGACGTGCAAGAAGCCATCGACGCCGGCGTAGCGGCGGCACAACTCTATACAGCGCCAGTGGACTACAACGCACCAGAGAAACAGATCCGCATCGCCTTCGATGGCGACGCCGTGCTGTTTTCGGCAGAGTCCGAGCGCATCTTCGCTGAGAAAGGGCTGGAGGCATTCGCCAAACATGAGCAGCGCCATCGCAAGAAGGCCATGAAGGAAGGCCCCTTCGCCAAGTTGCTGCTGGCCCTGTCCGAAATCCAGAAACAGTTTCCGCCCAAAGAATGCCCGGTGCGCATCGCCATCGTCACCGCCCGCAACAGCCCCGCGCACCAGCGCGTGATCCACACGCTGCGCACCTGGAACGTCAACGTCGACGAAGCCTTCTTCCTCGGCGGCCTAAAGAAAGCTGAGGTGCTGCAAGCCTTCGGCGCGCACATGTTCTTCGACGACCAGGAAGGCCATGTCGAAACCGCATCGGTGGTGGTGCCCTCGGGCCGCGTTCCCTACAAGGGCGGCCAGCTGGCCGGCGGCGCACGCAAGACCGCAGGCGCCTCCAAGCCGGCCGCGCGCGCCGCCAAGCGCTGACTCCGGCGATGTATCCGGTCTCGATCAAGGGTGTAGTGCAGGCGCCGGACGGCAGGATCGTCCTGCTGGAAAACGAACGCAACGAATGGGAACTGCCCGGCGGCCGGATAGAAGACGGCGAAACGCCGCAGCAATGCCTGGCGCGCGAGATCGACGAAGAGCTGAACCTGCAAGTGGAAGTCGGCGCCCTCGTCGACGCCTGGATGTTTGAAGTGATCCCCGGCAAGCGGGTGTTCATCGTCGCGTACCGCTGCACGCTGGCCGGCGTGTTCACGCCGCAGGTGAGCCATGAGCACAAGCGGGTGGGATTGTTTGCGCCGGAGACATTGCCCGAGAATCTGCCCGAGGGCTACAGGCTCGCCATCAGGGCCTGCTCAGGCAGCGGACGATAGCCGCGGTATTCAAGGCGCCAGCCATGTCGCCTCGACACCTTCGCCCGACAGGATGAACGACGCACGTCGGTGCGCCCCCGGCGAGATATCCAGATATTCGATGCGCGACACGGTCACTGCGATCACCGCGAAGTTCGCATAAGCCTTGGCCGCGTCGACCTGCGCCGGTGCCTGCGCCGACTCAGGTGCGGCAACCGGCGTACCCGGCGCATACGGCGTCTGGTAGAGAATCAATGTGTGGGGACGGTTGGCAGCCCAGGCGGCCTGCGCGACTTCATCGCCGGCGTGGATGGTCGCCCTGCCCTCGATGCGGATCTGGCGGTAGTTCGGCAGGTCGCTCACCACCATGGCCAAGCGCGGCTCGCGGCGCAGCTCGGCGACCTTGGCCGAGCGCAGGTCGGTGTGCAGCACCAGCCGCCCGGTCGCGCGCTCGGCTCCGCGCAGCACCACGGTGCGCACCTGCGGCGCGCCGTCCAGGCCGGCGGTGGCCAGCTGCCACATCGTGAAGGACGACAGGCCCGGGCAGGCGCCTTCGGCGAGGCTTTTCCAGACGAGCTCTTCGAGCTCTTTCAGCGTGGCTTGCGGCATGGTGTCCTTTCAGTCGACGTGCGATGCGCCGATGACCTTGCCGGCGCGGCCCGCGAGCATGCCGAAGATGCCCATCACCACCGCCATCGCGCCGCAGATGACCAGCACGATGTTCCAGTCGCCCACCACGTCGTGCACGCGCCCCATCAGCATCGGTCCGGCGGCGGCCATCAGGTAGCCCACGCACTGCGCCATCGCCGACAGCGAAGCCGCCTGCTGCGGCGTGGACACGCGCATGCCGACGAAGGCCAGGCCGAGGATGAAGACCGCGCCGGTGCCGAAACCGAACATCGGCACCCAGACGATGGCCCAGGCCGGCATGGCGATCAGGCCGATCACGCCCAGCACGGCGCAGGCCGAGGTGCCGACGGCGATCAGGCGCTGGTCCTGCATGCGCTTGACCAGCGGCACCAGCAGGAGGCCCGGCACCGCCGACGAGAATTGCAGCAGGCCGTGCAGGTTGCCGGCCACCACCGCGCTCTGGCCGTTGACCACGAGGATGGAGGGCAGCCAGGCCGTCACCACGTAGTAGACGAAGGAGTTGGTGCCCAGGAACAGCGTCACCTGCCACGCCACCGCCGAACCCCAGACCGAGCCCGACTTCGCCGGGCCTGCCGCCGGCGGCGTGTGCCGCGCCAGCTGCGGCAGCCACGCCAGCATGGCCACCAGCGGCAGTACGATGAAAGCGGCCAGCGCCCAGGACCAGCCCAGCGCATCGGCCAGCGGCACGGCGCAGACCGAACCCAGCGCGGAAGCCGTGTTCATCGTCAGCGCGTAGATCGCGGTCAGGCGCGTCAGGTCATTGGGAAAGTCGCGTTTGAGCAGGCTGGGCAGCAGCACGTTGCCGCCGGCGATGCCGCAGCCGATCACGCAGGTGCCCACCAGCAGCGCGGTCGCCGATCCGGTGGAGCGCAGCACGATGCCGGCCGCCACCAGCAGCATGGCCAGAAACAGCGTGCGCTCCAGCCCGAAGCCGCGCGCCACCCAGGCCGACACCGGCGAAAGCAGCGCGAAGCAGGCCAGCGGCAAGGTCAGCAGCAGGCCGGCGATGCCGGCGCTGAAGCCGAAGGCCTGCTGCAGCGTTTCGATCAGCGGCCCGACGCCGGTGACGGGTGCGCGCAGGTTGGCGGCGATCAGCAGGATGCCGAGGATGAGCCAGCCGGTGCCGGTGACGGCGCGGCGGGATGAGACGGTGGAAGTATTGTCCATGGAAAGCGCGTAAGCGTGAGCCGGATCAGGAATGCCCAAGCTTACCCAATCCGGCGCCTGCGCGTATTTGGCTACAATGCCAGGATATTGCTAAAAACAGCCAATCTGGATCGCCATGCCCGCCCTGCACGCCTGCCTCGTCGAACATGACCCCGACCGCCTCGCCGCCGCGGTCACGGCGCTGCACGTGCACACCCGCGAGAGCGAACGCGAAAAGCCCTTCCACACGCACAAGAAAGGCCAGCTGGTGGTGGCGCTGCACGGCGCGGTGACCTGCGAGACCTCGCAGGGCATGTGGATCGTGCCGCCGCAGTCGGGCGTGTGGATCCCGCCCGGCGTACCGCACAGCAACCGAGTCACCGCCGACGGGCAGGTGTGCTTCCTGTTCGTCGACCCGGAGGCCGCGGCGATGCCGCAGGCCTGCTGCACGCTGTCGCTGAACCCGCTGTTGATCCAGATGATCCGGCATCTGGCCGACCAGCCGCAGGATTACGCGGCCGGCAGCCGCACCGCGCGCCTGGCCGCGGTGCTGGCCGAGGAGCTGGCGCACATGCAGGCGCAAAGCCTGCAGCTGCACCTGCCGATCCCGGCCAACTCGCGCCTGCGCGACATCGCGCGGCGGCTGGCCGAGCATCCCGCCGACCGCAGCACGGTGGCCGACTGGGGCGCGCGTTGCGCGATGAGCGAGCGCAGCTTCGCGCGCTTCGTGCTGGCCGAGACCGGCATGACCTTCGGCCGCTGGCGCCAGCAGATCCACATCATGGTCGCGCTGCAGCAGCTGGCCTCGGGCGCTTCGGTGCAGCGCGTGTCGCAGGAGCTCGGCTACGACTCGGTCAGCGCCTTCATCACCATGTTCAAGAAAACCCTGGGCAAGCCGCCGGCGCGCTACATCGCGGAACGGCAGGCGGCCTGAGGGCGCTCCGGTCTTACTGTTTCCCTTTCCCCCCTTCCTTCTCTCCTTATCATGGAAACCGAACTCAAACTGCTGCTCGACCCGGCCCACACCCGGGACCTGATCAAGCATCCGCTGCTGGCGCGCCACGCGCTGGCCAAGCCGCGCACCAAGGACCAGACCGGCGTCTATTTCGACACCGCCGAACATGATTTCCGCAACAACGACGCCGGCCTGCGCGTGCGCCGCACCGGCGACGAATTCATCCAGACCCTGAAGGCCGGCGGCGGCGTCAGCGGCGGCCTGCACCAGCGCAACGAGTGGGAGTCGCAAGTGCCGGGCGAAGCGCCGGACCTGGCGGTGCTGCACGAGATGGTGCCGCCGGGCACGCCGTGGCGCGACGAGATCCTCTCGCCGCAGGCGGCGGAACGCATCCGCCCCATCTTCGCCACCCACATCAAACGCATGCTGTGGGACCTGAAGCTGGACGACGGCTCGGAGGTCGAGTTCGTGCTTGACCAGGGCACGGTCGAACACGGCCAGCGCAATGTCGCGGTGTGCGAGATCGAGCTGGAGCTCAAGAGCGGCAGCCCGCTGGCGCTGTTCGACTTCGCGCTGGCGCTGATGCGCGACATCCCGCTGCGCATCGGCATCCAGAGCAAGGCGCAGCGCGGCTACACGCTCTACCACCAGGCCGCGCGCGGCGAAGGTCCCGTCGTTTCCACGGCGGAAAAGGCCAAGCCGCTGCACCTGTCGAAGAAGATGGGCCTGGAGCAGGCCTTCGGCGCCATCGTCGGTAACTGCATCGGACAGATCCAGGCCAACGACATCGCCGACGGCGGCGACGCGCAGGACATCGAACGCCTGCACCAGATGCGCGTAGGCGTACGCCGCCTGCGCTCGGCGTTCACGCTGTTTCGCGACGTGATCGCGCTGCCGCAGGAACTGGCGGGCGAGTTCGAGTGGCTGTCCGAACGCATCGGCGCCGCGCGCGACTGGGACGTGCTGGCCGGCTCCACGCTGGACGCCCTGCCGCAGGACAAGACCGGCGCGATCAACCTGAAGTCGGTACGCGAAGCCGCCCGCCGGCAGGCCGAAGCCATGCACAAGGGCGCGGTGCAAGCAGTGGCGTCGACGCGCTACACCGCGCTGGTGCTGCAGTTCGGCCGCTGGATGCTGGGCGCGCAATGGCGCGCGACGATGGACGCCGCCCAGCTGGAGCAACTGTCGCAGCCGCTGTCGCGCTTCGCGCGCGAGATGCTGCGCCACGATGAAAAGCGCATGAAAAAACGCGGCCGCAAGATGGAAGAAGACCCTCGCGCGCGCCACCGCACCCGCATCGCCGCCAAGAAGATGCGCTACGACACCGAGTTCTTCCAGGCGCTGTACGGGGAAAAGAGCAGCCGCCCCTACCTCAAGGCCTTGTCGCGCCTGCAGGACCAGTTGGGCGCGCAGAACGACATTTCCGTCGCGGATGGCCTGCTGGAAGAGCTACAGAAAAAGCATCCGGCGCTGGCCGCCAGCATCGCCTATGCACGCGGCTTCCTTGCCGCGCAGGCTGACGACGGCGAAGAAAAGACGCGACGGCTCTGGAAGAAATGGAAAGCGCAGGAATTGCCGAGGTAGCGTGTGGATTGCAGTGTAGCGTTGGCGCGGCGGCGTTGACCTTGGCGGATGGCGTGTTGACGTGTTGGCGTCGGTCGCTGCGGGCGAAGTCGGCGCGGTGCGACGAACGACGCTGGATCCCGGCCTGCGCCGGGATGACGGATTAAATAAGATAGTGAGCCTGCACATCGAAGCCGACGCAGAGGTGCAAGCGCCGACAAAGCCGAAGCAGATTGAAAGAGATAGCGAACCACAGCCTCGATGCCGCAGGCGAGCAGCAAGCACCGCGAGGCCGAAGGCGAACCGGACACAAGGCAAAGCCGCAGGCGAGCCGGATCGGAAGTCCGCTTCTGCTCAGCCGCTGAATCGCGCGGAAAAATGGATCAGAAAGGAGGCCGGAGCGTAGCGACTTGCCTCCTTTCCCATTTTTCTGTGCGGTTCAGCGGGTACCCCGAAGGGGCTGGGCGGTAGCGGCCGCCTTTCTTTGCTTACTTTCTTTGGCGGAGCAAAGAAAGTGAGCGGCTGCCGGGCCGCTCCCGGCGCTCCCCTGCGACCGGAGAAAGATAGGCATAGAGCCAGCACATAGGCATGCAGCAAGACCAGACTACCCAAATAAAAACAACCGCATACACGCTGACTTCGATACGCCGCATAAGCGGCTACTCAGTCCGAACGGAGTTCTCGGAGGCGCGACGAACGACGCTGGATCCCGGCCTTCGCCGGGATGACGGATTAAATAAGATACCAAGCCTGCACATCGAGGCCGACGTAGAGGTGCAAGCGCCGACAAAGCCAAAGCAGATTGAAAAAGATAGCGAACCACAGCCCCGATGCCGCAGGCGAGCAGCAAGCACCGCGAAGCCGAAGGCGAGCCGGACACAAGGCAAAGCCGCAGGCGAGCCGTCAACGCAGTCCGCTTCTGCCCAGCCGCTGAACCGCGCGGAAAAATGGATCAGAAAGGAGGCCGGAGCGTAGCGACTTGCCTCCTTTCCCATTTTTTCGTGCGGTTCAGCGGGTACCCCGAAGGGGCTGGGCGGTAGCGGCCGCCTTCTTTTGCTTACTTTTCTTGGCGGAGCAAGAAAAGTGAGCGGCTGCCGGGCCGCCCCCGGCGCTCCGTTTCGACCGGAGAAAGTAGGCATAGAGCCAGTACATCTGCAGGCAGCAAGACCTGACTACCCGAGCGTCAAACAACCGTATGCACGCTGACTTCGATACGCCGCATACGCGGCTACTCAGTCCGAACGGAGTTCTCGGAGGCGCGACGAACGACGCTGGATCCCGGCCTTCGCCGGGATGACGGATTAAATAAGATACCAAGCCTGCACATCGAGGCCGACGTAGAGGTGCACGCGCCGACAAAGCCGAAGCAGATTGAAAGAGATAGCGAACCACAGCCCCGATGCCGCAGGCGAGCAGCAAGCACCGCGAGGCCGCAGGCGAGCCGGATCCGAAGTCCGCTTCTGCCCAGCCGCTGAAACGCGCGGAAAAATGGATCAGAAAGGAGGCCGGAGCGTAGGGACTTGCCTCCTTTCCCATTTTTTCGTGCGGTTCAGCGGGTACCCCGAAGGGGCTGGGCGGTAGCGGCCGCCTTTCTTTGCTCACTTTCTTTGGCGGAGCAAAGAAAGTGAGCGGCTGCCGGGCCGCCCCCGGCGCTCCCCTGCGACCGGAGAAAGATAGGCATAGAGCCAGTACATCTGCGGGCAGCAAGACCAGACTACCCAAATAAGAACAACCGCATACACGCTGACTTCGATACGCCGCAAAGCGACTACTCAGTCCGAACGGGGTTCAGGGAAGCACAACGAACGACACCGGATCCCGGCCTTCGTCGGGATGACGGATTACATGGGATAGCGAGCCTGTACATCGACACTGAAGACGTGCGGCAAAGACAAGCAAGCCCAAAAACAATACCGCACGCGCCCCCGCCCCCAACTCCCAGCCACCTCACTGCAACATAAACGTCTCGTACTCCAGCAACTCCAGCTTGCGCGACAACAAAACACACCCCGCCAACACCACCAAAAACACCGCCAACGCAAACCCGAACCCATAAAACGTCGGCCCCAGCTGTATCGAAATCCACGTGAACACGACGTTGAGCACCACGAACGATCCGCACAGGAACAGCACGATCTTGCGCTTGTCCAGATAGAAGAACACGTTCAGGATCCCCAGCAGCACCACCTGCAGGCTGGCCGCGATCACGTCGATGTAGAGCAGCGGCAGGTACAGCGTGGAAATGCCCAGCCACTTCAGGATCGCCTCCCCCGCCACGATCAGCAGCAGCGTCGCGATCGCCTGGATCTTGATGATCTCGAACAGGCCCAGGCGCACCGTCTCCACCATGCCGTTGCGATGCTTCTCGATCGTCTCCAGCGACGCGCCGCCGCGCACGGCGTCATAGAAGGCGTCGTAGTCCTCGACGAAGTCGGTCTCCATGCGCAACAGGAAGATCGCCATGCCGGGAATGATCGACAGGTAAGCCAGGAACACCGGCAAGTCGTAGATCACCGACGCGCGCAGCGGGCCGATGATGGACTGGCTGGTGTCGGCGGTGTACCAGAACATCGCCTTGTCGATCCAGATCGCGGTGTTGTAGAGCAGGCCGATGGCCATCAGCGAGGGATACAGCAGCTTCTTGTCGTAGAACTCGAAGGAGATGAAGCGGTTCGAGCCGAAATTGCGCAGGATCAGCGCCATCATCGCCATCAGCAGCGCCGCCTGGCCGATGACGAAACCGCCCATCAGGCCTTCCAGCCCCATGTCGCGCAGCAGCAGCGCGGCCAGCACGGTGATGGTGTAGCCGATCGCGTAGATCCAGAAGATCGCGCGGTACTGCTTCATCCCCGACAGGAAGATGGTGGCGATCCAGATGTTGCACATGATGACGAAGGCGGCCAGCAGCAGCAGCCGGTACAGCGCGCTCTGCTGCGGAAACAGGAACACCACCGCCAGCAGCGCCAGCGCGCCGCCGGCCACGGTGACCGTCAGCGACACCGCGTGGAAGTTCGGCAGGATGGCGTTGTTGTCCTTCTCGAACAGGCGGTCGGCGGAGAAACGCGTCAGCGCCAGCTGGAACACGCCGGTGAAGATCAGCGACAGCGAAATCACATACGTGATGCTCACCTGGAACTGCACAATCACCGCCTTGGGCGTCACCACCGCATAGCTCAGCAGGCCGATCACCAGGATGCCCACGATGGACATGATCCACGGGCCCGAGCTGATCAGCGCCGCGTACGAATACGCCTGCATCAGCGACAGCAGGCTGTCGCGCTTCAATATCTTGCGGAGTTCGAATCCTATGCCGGCCATCAGCCTGTTCCTTTCAATGCCTTCACTTGTGCACCGGGCAACGCATCGCCCCGCCCGCCGCCGGCGCCGCGCCCTGCGCCAGCGCGTCCTCGTAGAGCTTGCGGTAGGAGCCGAACATCATGTCCTGCGTGTAGTAGCGCTCCACGCGCGCGATGCCGGCCGCCTGCGCCGCGTGCCAGCGCCCGGGGTCGGCCAGCAGCTTGACCGCGGCATTGGCCAGCGCCTGCGGCTCGGCGATGCCGACCACTTCGCCGGCGGCGCCCAGCGCCTTGTCTTCTTCCGACAGCCCGAAGATCAGCTGGCGGCACGAACCGACGTCGGTCGCCACGGCCGGCACGCCGGCGGCGAAACCTTCCAGCAGCACCAGCGGCAAGGCCTCGCTGATGCTGGAGAGCACCACCAGGCCGATCTTGGGCATCAGCTCGTCGATCTTCTGGAACCCCAGGAACTTGACCTTGTCGGTCAGGCCCAGGCCGTCGGCGATGGCGTGGCACTCCTCGGCGTAGGCGCGGTCCTCGTCCTCCGGACCGGCGATCCAGGCTTCCGCTTCGGGGTACTGGTTGACCACGGTGCGCATGGCGCGGATAAAGGTCTTGACGTCCTTGATCGGCACCACCCGCCCCAGCAGGCACAGCACCGGCGGGATCTTCTCCGGCCGCTGCGCGCGCAGCTTGGACAGGCGCGGCAGGTCGATGCCGTTGGGGATGTTCATGGTGCGCTCGGCCGGCGCGCCGTCGCTGACCTGGCGCAGGCGGTTGGTCTCGTAGAGCGCCACGATGTTGTTGGACGCCTGGTAGCACAGGCGACCCAGCGCCTCGAAGAAGCGGATCCACAAGTCGCGGAAGTACGGGATCTGCGAGGCGTCCTTCTCGAACACGTTGCGGTTGTCGCGGATCCACTCGCTCTGGAACAGGTCGATCTTGCGTTCCTTGGTATAGATGCCGTGCTCGGAGAGGATCAGCGGGCGCCCGGTCTGCATCTTCATCAGGCTGCCGAGGAAACCCGCGTAACCCGTCGAGATGGTGTGATACGCCCTGGCCGGGATCATGTTGCGGGCCACGCGCGCCAGAGTCCAGATCGGCAGGTGCATGATGCGCACGGTCCAGAAATAGTCGACGAAGGACGGGTCGGTGCAGAAGGTGCGGTATTGCTCGGCCAGGTAGTCCCAGGCCTTCTTGCTGAACAGGAAGGAGTCCTGGTCCAGCTTGCCGCCGTCGTCCATCATCGGCGTCAGCTCGGCCAGCAGCGCGGTGAGCGCCTCATGCGAGGCGCCGCCGCGGCTGTAGTTGCGGAACTGGGTGTGCAGCTCGTCCATCCGCTCGAAGGCGCGCGCATCGCCGCGCGAGCGCACCACGTTGGGCGCGGCCAGGTGTTCGTGGATGTAGTGGCGCTCCAGGTGCACCACGTTGTCGGGCAGCTGGTATTTGGGCGTGCCGTAGTCCTGCGGGCGGCTGCCGATGAAGCACAGGCCGAACCGGATCTCGGGAAAGCCGCGGATGATCTGGTTGACCCAGCTGGAAACGCCGCCGCTGACATACGGGAAGGTGCCTTCCAGCAGCAGCATGACGTCGCAGTCGGCGGCGCGGCGCTCGTAGGGGTCGGCCGCGGCCGGGGTGGTGGTGGTGACTTGGCTCATGCGGGTCCTCGGTTGGCGTCGGGACGGTCGGCGATGGTGCGCCGGCCGTGGCGCCAGAAGCGATGCAGCTGGGGATTGGAGGAGACGCTGGGGTTGTAGGCCATCTCGATGAACAGCTTGCGCACCTGCTCGTAGTCGCGCTCCAGGTAGCTCAGTTCGGCCAGGTAAGGCAGCAGGCGGGTGCGCGAGAAGCCGTGCTCGTAGGCGCTCTGCAGGGCCTGGGCCGCGCCGCCGGCGTCGCCGGTCATCAGCTCCAGGCGCACCAGCATGAACCACAGGCCGGGCTGCTCCTCGTTGATGGCCAGCGCCGCTTTGGCGTGCTCGCGCATCTGCGCGCAGGAATAATTGAGCAGGTCGCCCTGCACCAGGTTCTGGTAGATCAGTTCCTGGTAAAGCTCGGCCACCTGCTGGTGCATGATGGCGCGTGTCTCGCTCTCGGCGGTGGTCTCGAGCCGGGAGCGCAGCTCGACGATGCGCTGGGTGATCTTCTTTTCCTTGCCGTCCAGGATGCCGTAGGCCAGCAGGCGCACGTCGTCGGCCGGATCGGCCAGCAGGTTGCGCAGCGACTCGCCGCTGGCGTGGGTGGGCGTACTCTGGATCGCCACCAGGGCGTTGAGGCGCTTGTCCACCGGCGTGGCCAGGTTGCCCAGCTGGGCGCGCACGCGGTTGCCGGAGAAGCCGCTGCCCTCGCGGCGGCGCACGGTGACGAATTCGGGCGACTCGGTGGTGTCGAAATGATCCTCGGCCTCGTCCTTGGGCCACAGCACGCCGACGGCCAGCGCGACCACCGCGCACAACAGGCCGGCCACGGGGATGAAGAAATTGAAGAAGAACAGGTAGGCCAGCAGCCACACGCGCGGATGGCGGTAGCGCTCCGGCACCACCAGCGCGATGGCCAGCGCGAACAGCGCGCTGGACACCACGTGCAGCGCCAGGTAGCCGCTGATGACCGCGAGGCCGACGCCGCCATGCAGCAACAGCGCGATGGACGCGATCTCGAACGAGATCCCGGCGATGGAGAATTTATACAGCACAGCGTTCCACCAGGTTGGGCAGCAGGCGGGAGGGATCCTCGACGCCGATGGCGGCGGTGTGCGCCTCCGCGTAGTTGGACAGGAACTTGTTGCCGAACTGCGCGTGCGACACCGTCTCCACCCGCATCAGGTAGCCGTCGACGGCGGCCGCGCCGGCCAGCGGCAGCAGCGTCATCAGCACGTTGCGCCCGCCCGACTTGTAGGTCCAGACGACGTCGGCGGCACGCTTGAGCCGGCGGATCTGGTCGAACATGTCGCGCGACAGGTCGTCGTCGCCGAACACCAGCGCCACCAGCGACGAGTCGATGCCGGTGTTGCGCTTGAGGTGGTGCAGGCGCACCAGGTCGACCGCCAGCTCCGGCGGGCAGGTCGGCAGCTGCTGCAATATCGAGCGCGAGGTGGTGCCTACCTCGACGCCGTCGGCGTAGTAGTCGATCAGCACCGACATCAGCTGCAGCGTGTCCTCGTTGAGGGCGACGAAGGGGATCTTCTCCACCAGCAGCATGCCGAACAGCTTGCCGTCGAAGTTCTCCAGCGGCGCGCACACCAGGTAGCGGCTCTGGTTGCGCAGCGACTGGTTCACGCTCTCGGTCTGGACGTGGGCCAGCTTGCGCTGCTCCAGCGCGTATTTCACCAGCGGATCGTCGCCGGCGAATTCGCTCACCTTGCCGACGCTGGCCAGCGGATCGGGCAGCACTCGGCCCGTGGCATCGCAGGCGTACAGGGAGGCGGCCTCGACCTGGCAGCTCTGCACCATGATCTGCAGGAAGGCGTCGCCCGCCGGCATCCTGGCGGGGTCCAGCATGGTCTGGGTCAGCGTCAGCGAACGCAGGCGGTCCAGCGATTCGCGCAGCGTCAGCGGCTTGGACAGCAGATCCTGCTCCAGGCGCTCGTGCGACAGGCGCAGCAGGAAGTGGTTCTTGGTGAGCATGGTCAGGCGCTCGTCCAGGTAGGCGTTGATGGCGCGCAGGCGACGGCTGCGCGCGTTCCACACCTCGGCGAACTGGCCGCACAGCAGCGTCAGGATCAGGCCGCCCAGGAAGTACGGCTGCGGAAACGCCTGCGCCGCCGACACCACGGCCTGCGAGGCGTTCTCGCCGGACTGGTAGGACAGTCCATACCAGCCGGCCAGCATGGTGGCCACCGCGGTCACGCCGATGGCGCTGCCGTAGCGCATGGCCAGGATGGCCGGCACCAGCCAGATCCACGGGAACTGCGCGCTGATGCCGAACGGGTCGTCCGGCGCGATCCAGCGCGACAGCAGCACCGCCGCCAGCACGAAGACCACGGTCTCCACGATGCGCAGGGCGGCCTTGCGCGGCGAGCCGCTGTCGGTGTCGAAATGGACGAACACGCGCGACCAGAAATTCAGGCGGCGCTTGGCCTTGCCGACCAGCGGCCTGGCGTTGCCGGCCAGCTGCTTTCGTCCCGCGGCGGCCGGCGCCTGCGGCGGCGGCTTGCGTTCGATATCACTCACAATGCGGTCCTTGCCTGGCCTACGTTAGGGCGCATTGCCCGATGCCGACGACGGCGACTGCGCTGCCGCCTCAGGCGCGCTGCGCGACGAGGTCAGCGGCGAGAGCAGCGAGCGCGAGAGCTTCTGCGCCACGGCCGACAAGGCCTCGCGGCTCCAGCCGCTCTTGCCGCCTGCAGCAGCCCACACCACCTTGCCGGTGGAGACTTCGATCAGCTGCAGCGTCAGGCCCACGGCCGGCTCGCCGTCGATGCCGACCTTGTAGCGCCATTCGTCGACGGTGCCGGTCAGCGCGTAGCCGAGGTTTTCGGAGCGCGCCCATTCCAGCGCGGCGTCCAGCTGCTTGCGGTCCATCGGCTCGAACAGGGTTTCATTGTTCAGCGAGGCCGGATAGCGGCGCAGGTTGGATACGCCGCGGGCGCGCAGGATGGTCTCGGCGATGGCCTCGGCGCGCAGGCCGGCCTGCGGCGTCTCGGTATGGTTGGCAAAGGGCAGCAGGCCCCATTGCGCGTCCGCCGGCAGCGCCGGGGCGCGGCCGATGTCGGTGGTCGAGCAGGCCGCCAGGCCGGCGGCGATGACGGCGGCGGCTGCCAGGCGCAGCAAGCGGGAGAAGAGTTGTTTTTTCATGTTGGTCACCGTGGGTTAGCGATGGGTTGATACAAATCGTCGACGGCCGGCCTGCCGCCGATCGGCGGGCCGGCAAGAATCTGTGTGGGTGTTGATGTCTGCATGGTGTGCCCTTTCATGGTCGGCCTCAGTACAGCCACTTGTACAGCACGTTCAGCTCGAAGCCGCGCTGCGGCGTATTGGGCGTGGCGCTGGTGCTCTGCACGCCGACCGAGAGCACGTCCTGGCCGATCACGCTGCCGGCGACGCCGGCGCGCGCATTGCGGCCCCAGCCGATGTCGGAGGTGCGCGTCATGCCGATCTCGGCATAGGGACGCCAGGCGCGCGTGTAATTGCTTTCCACCACCGTCCCGGCGCCCAGGCTGATGCCGAAGATGCGCGAATCCAGCGGCATGTAGCGGAAGTTGGTCGGGTCGTTTCCGGCCGGGACCAGGCGTGCGATCTGGTCGTCGGATGCGCCGTTGTCGCTGAACTTGGCGTCGCTCACGTAGGTGCGCAGCGTCAGGTTCGGATACTCCACGCGGAAATGCGTGCCGGCTTCGATATTGAGCGTCCTGCCGCTGCCCAGCGAGGTGCCGGCCTGGGTGGTGTAGCGCTGGTAGCCGCCGCCCAGGCGCAGGTACTCGGTGCGGCTGACCTGCACGTTCAGGTTCAGCTCGCCGCCGCTGCGCTTGGAGCCCACGCGCATCAACGCCGAGTCGGTCGAAGCAAGGTTGAAGCCGCCATTGCCCGACAGTGCCATCTTGGGCGTGATCTGCTGGGAAAACTCCAGCCGCAGGCCGTTGAAGGACTGCATCGCATCGCGATGCTGCAGGCCGACGCTGACGAAGCCATCCTCGATGCGACGGCGCAGCGAGAACTCGAACAGGCGATCCACCGAGGGCACATCGCCCAGCAGCGTGGTGTCGTCCACGGTCTGGTGGCGCTCGGTGTAATTGAAGGTGAGGCGGGTGCCGGGCGTGAGCGCAAATCCGGTGGACAGGTCGAAGCGCTTGGTCGCCAGCGGGAATTCCCGGCTGGACGTATAGCCGGCGATGAACTTGGCCGGTTCGTCGGTGACCAGGTTGGTGAGGCGCCCGTGCAGCTCGTCGTCGGCCGGCAGGCGCTCCAGCTGGTCGAAGGCCAGGGTCTGCGCCAGGCCCATGCGGCCGGCCACGCGCGCGGCCTCGATGCGGTCGTACATCGGCAGCCAGTCGGCCAGGTTGTCCAGCATGTTGTTGAGCCCCTGACGATCGTCGGCGGCCAGCGCCAGGGCCAGCTCGCCCCACAGCGGCTTGTCCAGTTCGCGGGCGAAACGGGTGGCCAGCCAGGCGCGCGCCAGATCGGACTCGCCGGTGTTCATCGCGTAAGCCAGCGCCAGTTCGCGCACGCTGGAGGACAGGCGCGCGTCGTCGCGCGGGCGCTGGCCCGAGTCTGCGGTGGGGGCGAACAGCGCGTCAGGTCCCTTGTCGAGTTTCGCGGCGATGCCTTCGCGCTCATTGCGCTCGCCGGCGTCGCGGCGCGCGGCCGCTTCCATCTCTTTGAGCAGCGCCGGGCCGTCGGCCGGCGGCAGGTTCTTGTCGGCCGGCTGCGCCAGCCGGGTGGCGTCGCTCTTGAGCAGCGCCTGCATCACGCGCAGGCCGGCGTCGGACTGCATGAACAGCGGCGCCAGCGCGGCCAGGCGGTCGCGCCATTCCTTCAACTGGGTGGGCGGGATGTTGCGCAGCACCTTGGGGTCGCGCAGCTCCACCCAGGCGCGGCGCCGGATGCGCCAGGCCAGGTCGGGCTGGCCGGTGGCGTCCAGCGCCTCGGCGTAACTCATCAGCCACAGGTAGTCGTTTTGCGGGAAGCCGGATTTGCGGAACCAGTGCAAGGCCACGTTCTGCCGGTTCAGCGACATGTTGGCGGCGGCGAACGGTCCCCACAGCTGCGACAGCGTCTCGGCTTCGCCGGCCCACAGGTCGAGGGCGCGCTTGAGCAGCTCGGTGTCGCGTCCGGCGATGAGGATCCAGATCAGCTCCGCCCGCACTTCCGCCGAACGCGGCCGCAGCGCCAGCGCCATGGCCATGTCGGCGCGCGCGCCGGCGAGATCGCGGCGCAGCTGCTTGATGGTGGCGCGCACGGTCAGGTAGGGCACGTTCTTTTCGAGGATGGCGTTCTGCTGCGGCGTGATGCTGTCGATGAAGGCCTGGGCGCCGTCCAGGTCGTTGAGACGCTGGCGGTAGGTCAGGGCCTGCACCGCGAAGTTGGCCACGCCGGTGCGGCGGAAGCCGAACTCGGCCAGCTCGGCGGCGGCGCGCGGCTGCGCGTCCTGGATCACGCCCATCATGTTGCTGATGTCGCCCTCGTCGGCCTTGTCGGAAGCCAGCAGCTTGTCGTAGCCGACGCGCGCTTCCTTCTCGTGCTCGAGGAAGCGCGCGACCTCGGCATAGGCGCGCCAGAAATCGGTGTTGCCGACCGGCGCGGCGGCGGCGGCGTCGTTGAGGATGCTCATCGCATCCTCGATGTGTCCGTTCAGGTAGAGCTGGTTGGCCGCCAGCAGCGCGTTGCCGGCGGTGGCGCCGAACTCGCGGCGCTGCTGGCGCAACAGCGCCAGCGCGTCGGCGTCGCGCCCCATGCGCAGGTACAGCCGCGCCAGCGCATCCATCTCGGCGTTGCGCTCGGTGGCCACGGCCTGGCCGCGGCCGGCGCTCTTTTTCAGGCTGGCTTCCAGCAGCGCGGCGGCGCGGTCCGCCTGGCCGATGTTTTCATACTGGGCCACCAGCTGGTTGAGCCATTTGGCGCTGCCCGGCTCGACCTGCAGCTTGTGCTGCAGCGCCTCGACCACGATCTCCTGCTCGAAGGTGCCCTGGGCGATGCGCAGCACGTTGTCCCAGGCGGCCTCATCGTTGGACAAGCGGGCGTAGGCCAGCCACTGCGGCGTGGCCTGCTCGGGCACGCCGCTCCATTCGCTCACCTCGGCCAGGCGCTTGCGCCAGGCCGCGCTGTCGGGCTTCTGGCGCACCGCCGACTGCGCCAGCAGGCGGGCGTCGTCGAGGTTGCGGTTGGCGAGGAAGACGTTGAAGGCCAGCGTGTAGATCTCTTCGTCGAAGGGCAGCCTGGCGATCTCGCGGCTGGCTGCCATCTCGGCGGCCGAAGGCTGGCTGGGGTCGCCGGCCGGGCGCGCCATCACGGCGGCCGGACGCGCATCCGCGGCGACGGCGTTGGCCGTGCGCAGGACGCGGCCGTCCCGCATGGCGTCGCGCATGCGCAGGCGCAGCTCGTGCGGCGAATGCAGCAGCGCCTGCGTCAGGCGCAGCGAACGCGTGAAGTCGCGCATGCTCTGGAAGTGCACCTGCGCATACTCGCCCTGCCCCGCCGCCAGCGGCGTGCCGCGCAGGTTCATGGACAGCTGCAGCAGCTGCTTGACGTAGCGCTGCGCCGCATCGGGACGATTGGCGGCCTGCGCCAGCTTGGTCAGGAACAGCAGGGTCGGCTTGTCGTTGGCCAGCTCGCCGATGTTGGCGTCGGCCGCGGCCAGCGCCTCCTGATAGAGACCGCCGGCCTGCAGCGTGCGCAGTGCGGTCATGAAATGGTCGCGGCGGGTTTCCAGCGAACCGGCGCTCTTCATCGCCAGCAGGTAGAAAGAAGCGCTGCTGCGATAGTCACCCAGCCCGAGGCTTTCCTTGCCCAGGCGCACCACGTCGGCATAGGGCATGGAGGCGGTCGAGCGGTCCGCCAGCAGGCGCGAGAAGGCGACATGCGCGGCCTCGGTGTCGCCCAGCGCCAGCGCGTCCTGCGACAGCGCCAGCCATTGCTGGGCCGTGAGCGGATAGGTCATCAGCTGCTGCAACTGGCCGCGCAATTGCGCGATCTGCGCGGCGCGCTCCGGCGATTTCTCGGGCAGCGCATAGGTCTCCTGCTGGCGGATGCGGTATTCCAGCCAGGCGGCGTCCAGCCGCGAAGCCGGGTCGTCGCCCTGCTGCAGCAGCGCCAGGTGCTGGCGCGCCTCGGCGAACTGGCCCAGGCCGATCATCTGCTTGACCAGTTCGGCGCGCAGCGCGGCGTTGCCCGGCTGCGCCCGCAGGAACACCTTGAGGTACTCGACCGTCAGCTGGTCGGCGCGGCCGCTCGCATTGGCCACCTCAAGGCGCTGCTGCAGCGATACCTTGGGGTAGACCAGGGCGAACACCGTCCCGACCGCCAGCGCGAAGCCGGCGATCGTCCAGGGCGAGAACAGCCTCAGTCGTTCATAAGGTGCATTGAACGAGTACCAGGTGCCTTGTTGTCGCGAGTTTGGCGTTTGAGGTGCCGATGTCATATTGGTGTACTGCGGTCTTTCCGATGAAATTCCTGGCCCATGGCTGGGTCGCGATGCTGGCCGACGCGCCGCGCGCCAGCGGCGCGCCGTCGGCGCTGGCGCTGCATTGGCGGGCGCCCGCCACGCTGAAGGTCGACGCGCCGTTGGCCTCGAGCGTGAAACTCAGTTCGGCCTTGTTGCCGTTGACGGTGCGCTTGAAGTCGCCCACCTTGCCGCCGGCTTCCAGCAGCATCGGTTGCGGGGCCGCCGCGGCAGCGCCACGCTCCTTGAGGCGCACCTCGCCGGCGGACGTGATCAGGTAGCGGCCCTCCGGCCCCGGCGCCACGCCGGCCACGCCGGGCGCCGACAGATCGTAGTCGGGCGCGCCGTCGGGAACGCGCAGCGTGCGCAGGTTGGCCCCGGTGCGGTAGACCAGCGTGCCGTCGGCGGTGCGGGCGATGCTGGTGTTTTCGAAGTCGATCACCTTGCGGATGTATTGCGACACGTACAGCCGGGTGAACGGCTGCGCCTGCGCCCAGCGGTGGATCTTGTGCAGCGCCGCCACCGAGGCCGGCTTGGTGCCGGCATAGAAGTGATAGTAGATGTCGACGGCCTTGAAGCGGATCGGCTCGCCGGTCAGCTCGTAGCTTTCGATGGCGCGCTCGAAGCCGTAGAACGGGCCGGTCCAGTTGCCGGTGTAGACGTTCTCGTCCTGGTTGGGCGCGAACACCTGGTACCAGCCCTCCTTGCGCACGCCCTGCGCGGCGATGTCGGTCCAGCTCTTGCGGCTGTTGGTGATCATGGTGTCGCCGCCGTTCATGTTCAGGTAGCCGTCCAGGTAAGTCTGGGCGATGGCCTCGGCCGGCGGCACGCAGTTGCCGGTCCACAGGAAGATCTCGGCCTTCTTGCCCGGCGGCAGCAGGGTGTTGTTGATGTAGTCCATCGACCCCTTGATCTCGCGCTGCAGGTTGAACTTGTAGTTCGGGATCTCCAGCGTGTGCGAGGCGTCGCCGTCCATCTGCGTGATGTCGGCGCGGCTGGTGCCGTGCATCGCATCAGCCCAGGAGAACGGGTGCGAGAAGGAATGGCTGGCCGGCTCGATGTAGGGCAGCGTGTACATCTTGCGCGCCAGCGCGGTGGTCTGCGCCGACAGCTTCGGATACACGCCCTGCGGGCTCAGCTCGCCCTCCACCACCGAGACGGTGACGGGGAAGCGGTACTTGTCCCAGATCTCGCGCTGCAGGACTTCGACCGCGAACGGCGAGCCGGGATATTCGGCCTTGGAGGGAAAACCGTCGCCGTCGAGGTGGCTCATCATGATGCGGCGGCCGCCCTCGGTCGTCACATCCGGCACCGGGATGTCGGGCAGGCGCAGCGCGCGCTTGAGGAAGGCCAGCGGCTGCAACACCCAGCGCGGCGGATCCAGCACCGGCAGCGTGGTGGTGGCGAACGGCGCCAGCGCGAAGCCGCCCCAGGGCGTGATCGCGGCGGCGTCATAGTTGTTGTTGCGGTTGTCCCGCATGCGCAGCAGCGACTTGGCGTTGGGATCGGCCAGCCGCACGAACTCCAGCTGGGTGCGGTCCACCCGCGGCTTGGTCTCGAACCCCATCAGCTCGGGATCGGCCTCGACCACGCTGAGCTTGTCCGGCTGCGGCGCCGAGAAGCTGGTCAGGCCCAGCATGTCGCCGGTGACCTTGGTCATCTGGAAGCCAAAGGCGTTGAAGATCGCCACCGGCACGCCTTCCTTGATGCGCGCATTGATCCACGGCCCCAGGCGCTGGTGGTCGATGCCGCTGCGAAACCAGGTCACGACGCCCGCGTAGCGGCCCGCCAGCGGTTCGGTCGGCAAGCCCTGGCGCGCCACCTCGCGAAACTCGTAACGCAGGCCGAGATGGTTCAGGTGGATGCCGAGGAAGCGCTGCGCCTCGCTGGTGTGCAGGTCGTCGCCTTCGCCCAGGTCCAGCAGCACCAGCACATTGCGCGGCACCACTTCGATGCTGGAGACGCCGACCGACATCAGCGAACCGTCGGCCACCCAGGGAATGAAGCCGTGGGAGGAAATCTTCTTCGCGGTCTCGCGCGCCAGCTCGCGCGCGCCCGGCTTTTGCGGATCGACGTAGTCGATCGAGACCACCGGCAGATGGTAGGTGTCGCGCACGGTCTGCATCTGTCCCAGCAGCCAGGCGCGGTCGTTGTCGGGCACCGGGCCGTAGCTGCGGCGCCCGGCGTCGTAGCCGCGATACAGCGACTCGGCGGCCACCGCATAGGTCAGCGGCGCGATCTCCGGCAGCAGCTCGAAGCCGCGGTTGAGGAACAGCTTGGCCTCCGGATAGCGACGCTTGAACTCGCGCAGGGTCTCCACCATGGCCGCGGTCTGGCGCGCGCGTTCGGCGTCGGTCTTGGCGAACAGCTGGTAGGAGTCCAGCGTGTCGAGGAAGAAGCCGCGCCAGCCCTGGGCCCACAGCGGCGCCACGATCTTGTCGAGGAAGAAGTCGCGCCAGCCCGGTGCGGCCTGGTCGATCACCCGGCTGCCCCAGGCGGCGTTGTCGCCGCGCAGGAGGCCCGGCGGCAATTGCTTGTAGTAGGGACGCGAGGGCTGCACCTCGCCCAGCGAGACATAGGCGAACAGCTGGTGCGCGCCGTCGGCCGGCGCGCGGGCGCGAACGGCGGGATTGCTGACGAACTCGGGCTCGACGACGGCGACGTCGAAAGCCTGCAGGTCGGCCAGCGGCGGATTGGGACCGTAATAGAAGGCGACCGAGGATGGCGCTGCGGCAGCCGGTGGCGGCGACGTCTGCGCCGGCGCCGAACCCGCCAGCAATGCGGCGGCGCCTGCCGCAGCCGCCCATAGCAGGGTGCGCAGGCCACGCGCGAGCGTCTTTGCCGATCTGACCACCGTTGATTGCTGTTGTGCGCTATCCGACGACACGCCCTCTCCTTATTGATTGATTGGCAACGACCTCCGCATGAGACCACTGATGAGTCGGCGCGGAAATCCGGAAATTCCTGACATCGGCAAAACTACGGCGAGTTTCCCCAAGAAAATCACGAGAGGGCTTCCGAATTTTATCGATTTTTCGACTTGGGATTATATTGTTTTTTTGACAATTTTATTAATTAATGGGATGAGCACAACCCAGATCATTGACAAAACAACACTATTTTAAATCAAATCGTGCGGAAACTTGCCCGGTTGCATCATTTGCAATTAACGCGCGAAAGCGCATTCCGCGCAAGCTCTGCCGTGGCGGGCGAGGAGGCGACCTATCGGAGAAATCGGAACAGGCGTCAGAACAGGCTGCTGTCGACGCCTTCAAGCTCCAGCGTCAGGAGCCAGGCGGTCTTCATCAAGGCGGGGGCGAGTTCGTCGCGGATCATCACGCGGTCGGGCAGCGGGCCGACCGCGCTGCAGTTCAGGCCCATAGGACGCGGCGGATTGCCCAGCGCCAGCGGCACGCTGATGGCGAAGGTGTCGCGCTGGTATTCGCCGGCGGCCAGGCAATAGCCGTGGGTGTCGAGGTCGCCGAAGGCGCGCTCCATGCGCGCCACCACTTGCGGGCCGTGCTCGCCGCTCTTCTTCCAGATGCCGAACAGCAGCCGCTGCCGCTCTTCCGGCGGCTGCGACCAGACATAGGCGCGGCCGATGGAGCTCAGCGCCATCGGCACGGTGCGGCCCACGCCCAGGCGCAGCGTGGCGATCTTGCGGCCGTTGCAGTACTGGATGTAGATCATGTCCAGCTGGTCCGGCATGGCCAGCCCGACCGACATGTCGAAGCGGTCGGCGAAGTCCTGCATGATGCCGCGCACGATGCCCGGGATCGGGCTATTGGCGAGGTACTTGTGCCCCAGCCGCAGCCCGCGCACGCCGATCTGCACGCGCACGCCGTCGGGCGCGCGGTCGAGATAGCCGAGCGCCACCAGCGTCGCCGTCAGGCGCGACACCGAGGCCTTGGAATAACCGGTGCGACGCACCAGCTCGGCATGGGTCAGTGGCTTGGCGCTGCCGTGGAAAACCTTCAGCAGCTGCAGCGCGCGCTCCAGCGTGTGGGTGCCGGACGAAGCCTCGGCGACGCCGGCGGCGTCGTCGCGCACGATGTCGGGCAGCGCCGCGTCGGCCGCGCGCGCGTCGCGAGCCCGGGCCGGTTCAGAGCGCCGCACGCTGCGCCTCCATCTTCTGCAACTGGCGTCCCATGGCCAGCAACTGCGGCCCGGCGCGCTGCTCCACGCGCGCCTTGGTCAGCGTGCGCGACTGGCCGGCGCACAGCAGCACCATCGGCAGGCGGTCGGCCAACTGCAGCGGCGTGGCCACCACCGTGATGTCCGGCCCCCAGTCGCCGCTGGAGACGCAATAGGCCTTCTCGGCGATCTGCGTCTCGGCGTCGGTCAGTTTCTGCCGCACGCTCATCCAGTCATCGCGCTTGTGATAGGGCCGCATGTGATCCAGCAGATAGTTGCGCTCATTCTCGTGCAGGCAGGCCAGCAGCGCCCAGCCCACCGGCGAGGACGCCATCGGCATGTGCTCGCCCACGCCCAGCCCGACGGTGGCGCTGTTGGAGGCGCTGTGGCAGTTCTCGAAGAAGATCATGTCCAGCCCGTCGCGACCGGCCAGCGCCACGAACACGCCGTTGTCGTCGGCCAGCTTCTGCATCAGCGGACGCGCCTGCAGCACCACGTCGGTGTCGACCATGGCGGCAAATCCCAGCGACAGCACCGCCACCGCCAGCCGGTACTTGCGACGCTGCTCGCTGTAGGTGAGGTAGCCCAGCGCGGTCAGCGTCTGCGCCAGGCGCGAGACGGTCGCCTTGGGCAGGCCGGTGCGCAGGGCGATGTCCTGGTTGGCCAGCCATTCGGCTTCGCCCAGGAAGGCGTCCAGCACGGCGAAGCCGCGCTCGATGGGCTTGATCGTGACCTGGGTGGCGGCATCGCTGCGCGCGGCGGCGCCGCCGTTGCGGTACTCGGGAGGATTGGGCGCGCGCAGCACGATGCGCACGTCCTTGCGCGCCTCCCGCTGGCGCCGCGCCGGCTTGCGCACGGCGGCCTTCACGCGCGCCCGTCCTGCGGCTGCGCGCGCACTGCATACACGATGGCAATGGCGAATTTCACTGAGTCTCCTGGCGGCGCACCTTCATGCGGATGCGCATCGGTCCGGTCGGTCCTGCCATGCACAGGCGCACGACGGACATGATTTTTCCTGTGTTGACGACACCTTGCGACAGCCTGCGGCGCAGGGTCAATCGATGAATATTTTATGTTCCGTACTTTGAAATTTTCAATCGTGTTTTGAACTGCGAACATTCCATGCTGCGCCGCCGCAGCCCCGCCCCATCCACCGGTCGCGAGGCGATACGCCTGAAGCAGGCTTGTTTTCGCAGGGTCGGCGGGGCGCAGGATATTTTCTTGCGCAGCGCACGATGCCGGCGCGCAACAGCGCCAGGCGTCACGACGCGGTTTGAAAGGGAAAATGACATTCCGTTGTACGGAACAGCGTGAAAGGCCTGCTTGACACCCCTTTCGCGCTTCCAGACTATACGCACATCGCAGCACCGGAAGCGTCCTTCATCACACCGTCGCCTCCGGCAGAACACAGCAGAACCAAGCAAGAGAGACACGCCGGCGATTGCCCCGGCGGCGCATGAGCGGCACCAGCGACACGAGCAACGCAGGCGGCAACCCAAAAACGGCAGCAAGCCGGCAGCCGCATCAACAGCCAACCGAAACGACCACGCGAAGACACCCCGCAGGGCGGAGCTTTGCCCGTCGTTTCCGAAACAGGGAAGAAGAAAGCCATGAGCAATGAACGCATGCTGGAAGGCAAGGTAGTCGTCGTCACCGGATCGGGCGGCGGCATCGGGCGCGAGATCGCCTTGGCGATGGCGCGCCAGGGCGCGGCGGTGGTCGTCAACGACATCGGCGCCTCGCTCTCCGGCGAAGGCGGCAGCGCCGGCCCGGCGCAGCAGGTGGCCGACGAGATCCGCGCCCTGGGCGGCAAGGCGGCGCCCAATACCGACAGCGTCTCGGACGCGGCCGGCGCCGAACGCATCATCGAGACCGCGGTGCAGACCTTCGGCCGCATCGACGCCGTGGTCAACAACGCCGGCATCCTGCGCGACGCCCTGTTCCACAAGATGAGCGCCGACGAATGGGACGCCGTGCTGAAGGTGCACCTGTACGGCGCCTACAACATGAGCCGCGCCGCCGCGGTGCATTTCCGCGAACAGAATTCGGGCGCGCTGGTGCACATGACTTCCACCTCCGGCCTGATCGGCAACCTGGGTCAGGCCAACTACTCGGCCGCCAAGCTGGGCATGACGGCGCTGTCGAAGTCGATCGCGCTGGACATGCAGAAATTCAACGTGCGCTCCAACTGCATTGCGCCATTCGCCTGGAGCCGCATGATCTCCTCCATCCCGGTGAAGAACGAGGAGCAGGCCGCGCGCGTGGAAAAGATCAAGCAGATGACGCCCGACAAGATCGCCCCGCTGGCGGTCTACCTCGCCAGCGATGCCGCGGCCGACGTCAACGCCCAGGTCTTCACGGTGCGTAACAACGAGATCTTCCTGATGAGCCAGCCGCGTCCGCTGCGCTCCATCCACCGCGACCAGGGCTGGACGCCGCAGACCGTGGCCGAACACGCGATGCCGGCGCTGAAGGCCAGCTTCGTGCCGCTGGACCGCTCGGCCGACGTGTTCCAGTGGGATCCGGTGTAAGCGGAGCGCACCCATGGCCATCGATTACCACAAGCTCAAGAACTGGCACTTCCCGCCGCTGCAGCACAGCTACAGCGAGAAGGACAGCATGCTGTACGCGCTGGGCATCGGCGTGGGCGCCAGCGCCGCCGCGCCCGACGGCGAAGGCGCGCTGCGCTTCGTCTATGAACGGGACCTGCAGGCCATGCCCAGCATGGCGGTGATCCTGTCCCATCCGGGCTTGTGGATGGGAGCGCCGGAAGCCGGCATCGACCTGCTGAAGGTGGTGCACGGCGAACAGCGCCTGCGCCTGCACCGGCCGTTGCCGGCGGCCGGCACCGTGACCGGCGTGTCGCGCGTGAAGGCGGTGATCGACAAGGGCCGCGACAAGGGCGCGCTGCTGATCGTGGAGCGCGAACTGCGCGACGCCGCCGGCGAGCTGCTGGCCACCGTGGAGCAGACCAGCTTCTGTCGCGGCGACGGCGGCTTCACCGAAGCCGGCCAGCCCGGCGACGAGACGCCGCCGGCCATGCCCGCGGTGCCGCAGCGCGCGCCCGACCTGGTCTGCGAACTGCCCACGCGCGCCGAAAGCGCGCTGGTGTATCGCCTCTCGGCCGACCGCAACCCGCTGCACGCCGATCCCGAGACGGCGCGCCGCGCCGGCTTCCCCTCACCCATCCTGCACGGCCTGGCCACCTACGGCGTGGCCTGCCATGCGCTGGTGCGCAGCTGCTGCGGCTACGACGCCGCCCGCCTGCGCGCGCTCGCCACCCGCTTCTCGGCGCCGGTGTATCCGGGCGAGACCATCAGGACCGAAATCTGGCGCGACGGAACCCGGCTTCAGTTCCAGGCGCGCGCAGTCGAACGCAACCAGGTCGTGCTGTCCAACGGCACGGCGGAAATATCGCCGGCATGAGCCGCACATCGAACGCCAACACGGAGAACACCATGAACAGCAAGACCGCCGACATCAGATCCGACATCGCCTTCAGCACCCCCGACCGCATCGTGGTGCGCGGCAAGAGCCTGCCCGACGAGATCCTGGGCAAGATGAACCTGGGCGACTTCGCCTACCTGCAACTGACCGGCAAGACCGCCACGCCGCAGCAATCGCACATGTTCAACGCGGTGCTGATCACGCTGGTCGAGCACGGCATCACCCCCAGCGCCATCGCCGCGCGCATGACCTACGCCGGCGCGCCGGAGTCGTTGCAGGCGGCGGTGGCCGCCGGCCTGTGCGGCCTGGGCACGGTGTTCGTCGGCACCACCGAGGGTGCGGCCAAGATGTTGTACGAAGCCTTCGAGGGCGCGGGTGAAAACCCTGACCTGCAGGCGCTGGCGGTGAAGACCGTGGCCGCCTTCCGCGAGCGCAAGCAGATCATCCCCGGCCTGGGCCATCCGGTGCACAAGCCGATCGACCCGCGCACCCCGCGCCTGTTTGCCATCGCCGAGGAAAACGGCATGGCCGGCAAGCACGTGCAGCTGATCCAGCTGATCCAGAAGGAAGCCGAGCGGGCCTCCGGCAAGGTGCTGCCGATCAACGCCACCGGCGCGCTGGGGGCGATCTGCTGCGAGTTCGGTTTCCCCTGGAAGATCGTGCGCGGCTTCGGCGTGATGGCGCGCGCCATCGGCCTGGTCGGCCATATCCTGGAGGAGTCGGAGTCGCCCATCGCCCACAAGCTGTGGCACGAGATCGAAGACCGCGCCAGCGCCCACCTGCGCGGCTGAGGGACTGACCCGCAATGAACGAGACCATCCAGCCCCCGGTGTTGTGCGAGTTCGCCGGCGGCGTCGCCACCGTCACGCTGAACCGGCCGGACCGGCTCAACAGCTTCAACGACGCCATGCACGACGCCATCGCGGCCTTCCTTGACCGCATCGAGCATGACCCGGCGCTGCGCGTGCTGGTGTTTACCGGCGCCGGCCGCGCCTTCTGCGCCGGCCAGGACCAGGGCGACCGTCAGCCGCTGCCCGAGGGCCAGAAGCGCGACATGGGCGCGGCGCTGGAGCGTTACTACAAGCCGCTGGTGCTGCGCCTGCGGGCCTTGCCAGCGCCGGTGGTGTGCGCCATGAACGGCCTGGCCGTGGGCGTGGGCGCGACGCTGGTGCTGGCCTGCGACATCGTGATCGCCAGGGAGTCGGCCTACTTCGTGCAGGGCTTCACCAAACTCGGGCTGATGCCCGACGGCGGCGCCTCGCAGTTCCTGCCGCAGCGCATCGGCACGGCGCGCGCGCTGGCGCTGTGCATGCTCAACGACAAGCTGCCGGCGCGGCAGGCCGCCGACTGGGGCCTGATCTGGCGCTGCGTGCCGGATGACGAGTTCGAGGCCGCCAGCAGCGCGCTGGTCGCGCAACTGGCAGGCTCGGCCACGCGCGCGCTGGCGATGACCAAGCAGGCCATCTACGCCGCGGCCGGCAACACCCTGGGCCAGCAGCTGGACCTGGAGACGGCCTCGCAACGCGCGCTGGGCTACACCGACGATTACCAGGAAGGCGCCGCCGCCTTCCGCGAGAAACGCAGCGCCGATTTCAAGGGACGCTGAAGCAAGGGAAGCAAGCAAAGCAGGAAGGGATCGCCGGCCCATGCCGGCCATGAAGAAAAAATGGCCGCCGCCGCAACGGTGGCCGACCACAAAAGGAGATGATCATGATCAAGTTGAGCAAGGCTTTGAAGCTGGGCAGGATGGGCATAGTGGCCTGCGCCCTGGCCGCGTCGGGCGTGGCCTATGCGGCCGACGTCACCATCGGCGCGCTGTTCCCGATGAGCGGACCGAACGCCTCCTACGGCGACATCTTCGGCTCCGGCGCCAACCTGGCGGCCGAACACATCAACGCCGACAACCTGCTGGGCGGCAAGCTCTCGATCCAGTACGAAGACAGCCAGGCCCTGCCGCAGGCCGGCGTGATCGGCATGAACAAGCTGGTCAACGTGCAGAAGGTGCCGTATGTGCTGTCGGCCTTCACCGGCGTGTCCAAGGCGATCTCCACCATCGCCACCCGCACCAAGACGGTGGCGGTCAACGGCGGCGGCGTCGGTCCCGACCTGGCGGAGCTGGGCCAGTATTTCTGGAACATCATCCCGCTGGCCAACTATGAAGTGCGCGCCATCATTCCCTACCTGGTCAACGAGCGCAAGATGAAGAACTTCGTGCTGGTCTACGTCGACGATCCGCTCGGCCAGGCCATCAAGAAGGAACTCGAAGGCGCCCTGCCGCCGGCCGGCGGCAAGCTGGTCGAAGCCTTGTCGGTGCCGGCCACGGCCCAGCAGTTCGGCGGCATCGCCGCGCGCGTGCGCGCGGCCAACCCGGACGTGATCTACGTCGCCTCCTACGGCTCGCAGCAGTCGCAGATCGTCAAGCAGTTCCGCGACAACGGCATCAAGCAGCCCTTCGCCAGCTACACCGCGTTCTCGATTCCCGAGATCAACGCCCAGCCTGAAGCGGCCGGCTCGATGTACACCTCGCAGAACATCGACTGGAACTCGCAAGATGCGGTGACCAAGCGCTTCGTCGACGACTACAAGAAGAAGTACAACAAGATGCCCACCGCCTACATCGCCAACTACTACAACGCGGTGCGCATGTTCGGCCTGCTGGCGCAGCAGCTGATCAAGAAGGGCCAGCCTGTCACCGGCGAGAACCTGCTGAAGCAGCGCGTGGAAACCAAGACCTTCGACCTGGTCGGCGGCAAGGTGACCTTCGCCGAAAACGGCACCGTGACCATGCCGATGCAGATCAACGAGATCGACGGCAAGGGCGGCAAGGTGCTCAGCACCTCGGCCAAGTAAGAAAATCTGATTGGAACCGTCGCCGGCAGCGCCCGGCCGGCGGCGCCAGGCAAGGACAGACACCATGTTGCTGCTACAGCTACTGATCAACGGAGTGCAGGTGGGCGCGCTGTATGCGCTGATCGCGGTCGGCTTTTCGCTGATCTTCGGTTCCACCCGCATCTTCCACTTCGCGCACGGCTCGGCCTTCACCATCGCCGCCTACGTGTTCTACGACCTGCTGGCCATCGCCCAGCTGCACTGGAGCATCTCGGTGCTGGGCGCGACGGCGGCGGCGGTGCTGTTCGGCCTGGCGCTGAACCGCTTCGTCTACATCCCCATCCAGAAGCACGAGGGCTCCTTCTTCACCGTCTTCGTGGCCTCTTTCGGCGTGGGCATCGTGGTGCAGAACCTGTGCGGCATGCTGTTCGGCCGCAGCTTCGTGGCGGTCAACACGCCGCTCTCGCGCAGCATCGAGCTCATGCCCGGCCTGTATGTCTCGCCGCTGGCGGGCATCGCCATCGTCATCGCGGTGCTGTTCTTCTTCGCGCTGCAGATGTTCCTGATGCGCACCCACACCGGCATGGCCATGCGCGCCCTGTCCGAAAACCCCGAGCTGGTGCGCGCCTACGGCCTGTCGCCGCGCCGCCTGTCGATGACGGTGTTCGCGCTGGGCTCCTTCCTGGTGGTGCCGGCGGCGCTGCTGTCGGCCGCCGGCTCCGGCCTGAACCCGGCCATCGGCCATCATGTGATGCTGATCAGCCTGGCCGCCACCATTGTGGGCGGCGTCGGCAGCCTGCGCGGCGCGGCCTGTGCCGGCCTGCTGCTGGGCCTGGCCGAGAACCTGGCGCTGGCCTATTTCGAGCCGCAATGGAGCGAAGCGATCACCTTCATCGTGCTGTTCCTGTTCATCCTGTTCCGCCCGTCCGGCTTCTTCGGCCGCGCGGTCGCCCACTGAGGGTTGCCCGACCATGCTCGCCTATCTACTCAACCTCGCCACGCTGATGTGCATCAACGCCGTGCTGGCGATCACGCTGAACTTCATCATGGGCTATGCCGGGATCTTCTCGATCGCGCATGCCATCTTCTTCGGCGTCGGCGCCTACAGCGCCGCCTGGTTCGCCATGCATGCCAGCGCCAACATCTTCCTGGTGATCCCGGTGGCGATGGTGGTGGCCGGTGCGCTGTCGCTGGTGCTGGCGCTGCCGGCGCTGCGCGTGCGCGGCGAATACTTCGTGGCAGCCTCGCTGGGCCTGCAGGTGCTGGGCGTGACGGTGTTTTCCGAATGGAAGTCGGTCACCGGCGGCCTGGGCGGCATGATCGGCATCCCGCCGGCCGACCTGTTCGGCTACACGGTGGCCGACCCGGTGCAGTTCCTGCTGCTGGCGCTGTGCTGCCTGATCCCGGTGCTGCTGCTGACCAGCGTGCTGCTGCGCTCGTCCTTCGGCCGCAACCTCAAGGCCATCCGCGACAGCGAGACGGCGGCCTACGCCTTCGGCAAGAACGTGGCGCTGATCAAGACCATGTCGGTGGTGATCTCGGCCATGCTGGCGGCGGTGGCCGGCGCGCTGTACGCCTTCTACATGGGCTTCATCAACGTCGAAAGCTTCATGCTCGACACCTCGGTTCTGCTGATGGCCATGGTCATCATCGGCGGCACCGGCACACTGCTCGGCCCCATCGTCGGCACCGTGCTGCTGATGCTGCTGCCGGGCGTGTTCAGCTACATGAGCTTCCTGCCGCAGACCGAGATCGGCTCGATCCAGCAGATCGCCTACGGGCTGGCGATGGTGCTGCTGATGATCTTCCGTCCGGGCGGCATCGTCGGCTCCGGCAAACCCCGCGCCGCCAAGGAGAAAGCCGCATGAACGCCATCATCGAACGCGACAGCGCCCTGCAGCAGGCGCAACCGGACGCCGGCGGCGAAGTGCTGCTGTCGATCCGCCACCTGAACATGAGCTTCGGCGGCCTGAAGGTGACCAACGACGTCTCGCTGGACCTGCGCGCCGGCATCGTCACCACCCTGGTCGGCCCCAACGGCGCCGGCAAGACCACCCTGTTCAACCAGATCACCGGTCACCTGGTGCCCAACAGCGGCGAGATCCTGTGGCGCGGCAAGTCGATCCTGGGCAAGAAGCACTTCCAGATCAGCCGCCTGGGCATCGCCCGCACCTTCCAGGACCTGCGCCTGTTCAACCACATGACGGTGGAAGAGAACGTGCTGACCGTGATGGAACCGGCCTCCTGGATCTGGCAGCCGGGCGGACGCGCGGCGCGCAACGAGCGGCGCGAGAAGGTGCAGGCCATCCTGCAACGCACCGGCCTGGCGGCCAAGGCGCAGACGCGCGCCATCGACCTGGCCTACGCCGAGCGCAAGTTCCTGAGCATGGCGCGCATCATGGCCGCCGACGCCAGGATCTGGCTGCTGGACGAGCCGGCCTCGGGCCTGGACCGCAGCTCCTACGAGCTGTTCCTCGACCTGCTGCGCACCGAGGTCAAGAAGGGCGTGACGGTGTGCATCATCGAGCACAACCTGGACATCGTGGTCGGCATCTCCGACCGCATCGCCTTCCTGGACCAGGGCAAGCTGCTGGCCGACGGGCTGCCCGACGTGGTGTTGAAGGACCCGCATCTCGCGGCCATCTATTTCGGAGACCAGAACGCATGACAGCCCAACCCAACCACGAACCCCAGCCGCTGGTGCTGGAAACGCGCGGCCTGGTGGTCGGCTACGGCGGCCGGCCGGTGCTGCGCGACTTCGACTTCAAGCTGCGCCCGGCCGAGGTGCTGTGCCTGATCGGCCACAACGGCGCCGGCAAGTCGACGCTGCTGAAGACGCTGTTCGGCCTGGTGCAGCGCCAGGACGGCCAGATCATGCTGGACGGCCGCGCGCTGGAGACGGTCGAACCGCGCCGCCTGACCGCCGCCGGCGTCTCGCTGGTGCCGGAGGGGCGCGGCATCTTTCCCGGCCTGACCGTGGCCGAGACCATGAAGATGGGCCTGTGGTCGGCCGGCGTGCCCGCCGCCGAGCGCGCCGACCGGCTGGATTGGGTGATGTCGGTGCTGCCGGCGCTCAAGCAGTTCTACGAGCGCCGCGCCGGCAACCTCTCCGGCGGCCAGCAGCAGATGGTGTCGATCGGCCGCGCGCTGCTGTCGCGCCCGCGCTGCCTGCTGATGGACGAGCCCTCGATCGGACTCGCGCCGAAACTGTTCCAGGATTTGCTGCAGCCGATCCGCCAGTTGCAGAAGGACACGGGCATGGCCATCCTGCTGGTGGAACAGAACGTGAAGGAAGCCCTGAAGATCTCGGACCGCGTGGTGGTGATGAAGTCCGGCGCCATCATCCGCGAGGCCCTGCCCGAGGAATTGAACGACAACGCCAAACTGATGGAGCTGTACTGATATGCCAGCCACTGCCAATACCGAACTTCTCCAGACCATGCCGGCGCTGCTGGCGCGCAACGTCGCCGAGCGCGGCGACGCCGTCGCCTTCATCGACGGCGAGCGCGAGATCAGCTATCGCGAATTCGAACGCATGGCCACCCGCACCGCCGCCTGGCTGCACAAGGAAGGCGTGCGTCCCGGCGACCGCGTGGCGGTCTGGCTGGTCAACCGCATGGAATGGCTGGCGATGTACTTCGGCCTGGCCAAGCTGGGCGCGGCCATGATGACGGTCAACACGCGCTACCGCTCGCACGAGCTGGCCTACATCCTGGAGCGTTCGGAAGCCTCGATGCTGGTGCTGCAGCTGAACTTCCGCAAGATCGACTTCCCCGCCGTGCTGCGCGACGTGCCGGCCGAGGCCGCGCGCGCGCTGAAGAAGGTGGTGGTGGTCGACGCCGCCGGCGCGGCCATGCCGCCGGAGGTGCTGGGCAAGCCGACCGTGGCTTTCGACCTGGCCGGGCTGCCGGATGCGGCGGTGGAGGACGTCTCGGCGCCCGAGGCCCACAGCATCCTCTTCACGACCTCCGGCACCACCTCCGGTCCCAAGCTGGTGCTGCACCCGCAACGCACCGTCACTACCCACAGCCAGCGCGTGGCGCCGGCCTACGGCTTTACAGAAGAAGGCACGCGCCTGCTGGCGGCGCTGCCGTTCGCCGGCGTGTTCGGCTTCAACGCGGCGATGGCGGCGTTTGCGGTGGGCAAGCCCATCGTGGTGATGGACACCTTCGACGGCCCCGGCGCGGCGCAGCTGATCAACAAGCATCGCGTCACGCACGTGTTCGGCAGTGACGAGATGTTTCGCCGCATCATCGAGAACGGCCGCGGCGACCTGCCCTTCCCGAGCGCGCGCGTGTTCGGTTTTGCCTGCTTCCATCCCGGCATCGTCGAGTACACGCAGGCGGCCTGGGCGCGTGGCATTCCGATGATCGGCCTGTATGGTTCATCGGAGGTGCAGGCGCTGTTCTCGCTGCAACAACGCGCGCTGCCGCTGGAAGAACGCATCAAGGGCGGCGGCATGCCGGCCAGCCACGGCATCGGCGCCGAGGTGCGCATCCGCGACGTCGACAGCGGCGAGCTGGTGAGCGTGGGCCAGAGCGGCGCGGTGGAAATCCGCGCCGACACCAATTTCATCGGCTACCTGAACAACCCCGAGGCGACCGCCCGCGCGATCGATGCCGAGGGCTTCTTCCGCACCGGCGACGTCGGCTACCTGCGCGAGGACGGCAGCTTCGTCTACGTCACGCGCCAGGGCGACGCCATGCGCCTGGGCGGCTACCTGGTCAGCCCGGTGGAGATCGAGGACGTGATCAAGACCGTGCCTGGCGTGGCCGACGTGCAGGTGGTGTCGGTCGACATCGCCAACCAGGCGCGGCCGGTGGCCTTCGTCATCGCTGAAGCGGGCAGCCGGCCGGCCGAACAGGACATGGTGCGCGCCGCCTCGGCCGCGCTGGCCGCGTTCAAGGTGCCGGCGCATATCTGGCTGGTGGAGGAGTTCCCGACCACCCAGAGTTCCAACGGCACCAAGATCCAGCGCGTGAAGCTGCGCGACATGGCGCTGCAACGCCTGGCGCAGGCGGCATGACTTTTTGGAGCGAAGAATGAGTTCGTACTACCTGGAAGACTTCAAGCCCGGCCAGCTGTTCACCAGCAGCGGGCGCACCATCACCGAGGCCGATCTGACGATGTTCTCGATGATCTCCGGCGACTGGAACCCGATCCACGCCGACGCCGAGTTCGCGCGCGGCACCCGCTACGGCCAGCGCCTGGTGCACGGCACGCTGGGCATCGCGATCTGCACCGGCATGCTGCACCAGATCGGCATCTTCGAGAAATCGGTGATCGCCATGCTGGGCCTGCGCGAATGGAATTTCAAGAAACCCATCCTGGTCGGCGACACCGTGCACCTGCAGCTGGAGATCCTCTCGGTCGAGCCCGGCAAGAGCGGCCGCAGCGGCAAGCTGGGGCGACGCTTCCGCCTGTTCAACCAGCACGGGGAAGTCACCCAGGAAGGCGACAGCGACGTGCTGGTGCTGACGCACGAAGGCGCGCGCCAGCAGGAGGCCGAACAGGCAAAGGGCGGCGCCGCATGAGCGCGCTGGTGTTGCGGGAGGACCGCGACGGCCTGTGCACGCTGACGCTGAACCGGCCCGACAAGATGAACGCGCTGACGGTGCAGATGTTCCTGGAGCTGCACGACCACGTGGCCGCGCTGGAGCAACAGACCGAGAGCATCGGCGCGGTGCTGCTGCGCGGCGCCGGACGCTGCTTCTCGGCCGGCAACGATCTGCACGACATCGCCGCCGGCCGGCCGCTGCCAATGCCGCACCTGCAGGCCCGCACCATCGACCGCCTGGCGCGCTTGCCGCAGCCGGTCATCACCGCGGTGCATGCGCATTGCTACACCGGCGCGCTGGAGCTGGCGCTGGCCGGCGACATCATCGTGGCCTCCGCCTCGGCCAAGTTCGCCGATACCCATGCCAAATGGGCGCTGACCCCGCTGTGGGGCATGAGCCAGCGGCTGCCGCGCCGCGTGGGACAGGCCCGCGCCAGGGAAATCATGCTGCTGGGCCGCACCTATTCCGGCGTGCAGGCGGCCGGGATGGGCCTGGCCAACTTCTGCTATCCCGATACGGAGTTCGACGCCCAGGTGCAAGCATTGGCGCGCGAACTGCTGGCCGGCTCCTGGTTCTCGCATCGCGCCAACAAGCGCCTGCTGCTGGAGACCGACGGCCTGCCGCTGGACGCCGGCCTGGCGCATGAGGTGTTCCGCAATGCCGGCAAGGGGCCGGACATGCAGGAGCGCATCGCCGCCTTCGGCAAGAAATGAACAGACCCGCCACGCCACACGCTCACATCATGAACGACCTGCTGCTGCCTTCGCCCTCCGCCCTGCCCGGCCGCCTGCGCCTGCCGGTGATCGGCTCGCCGATGTTCCTGGTGTCCAACCCGGCGCTGGTGATCGCCCAGTGCCGCGCCGGCGTGGTCGGCTCGTTCCCGGCGCTCAATGCGCGCCCGCAGGAAGAGCTGGAGAGCTGGCTGGACCAGATCGGCAGCGCGCTGGCCGAACACAAGCGCCTGAACCCGGGCGCGCCGGTGGCGCCCTACGCCGTCAACCTGATCGTGCACCAGTCCAATCACCGGCTGCAGGACGACCTCGCCACCTGCGTGCGCCACCGCGTGCCCATCGTCATCACCTCGCTGCATGCGCCCGACCAGGTGGTGGAAAAGGTGCACGCCTATGGCGGCATCGTGCTGCACGACGTGACCACGCTGCGCCACGCGAAGAAGGCCATCGGCGCCGGCGTGGACGGGCTGGTGCTGGTGTGCGCCGGCGCCGGCGGCCACGCGGGCGCCCTGAGCCCGTTCGCCCTGGCCTCCGAGGTGCGCGCCATCTTCGACGGCCTGCTGGTGCTGGCCGGCGCCATCAGCCACGGCCAGGGCATCCTGGCGGCGCAGGCGCTGGGTTGCGACCTGGTCTATATGGGAACGCGCTTCATCGCCTCGGAAGAATCCTCGGCGGCCCCGCTGCACAAGCAGATGATCGTCGAGGGCAGCGCCGAGGACATCTTGTATACGCCTCACTTCTCGGGCGTGCCGGGCAACTACCTCAAACCCAGCATCCGCAACGCCGGCCTCGATCCGGACAAGCTGCAGCAGGAAGACAAGCCGGGCGTCGACTTCGGCAAACCCAAACGCTGGAAAGACATCTGGGGCAGCGGCCAGGGCATCGGCACCATCACGCAGGTCCTGCCGGCGGCGCAGATCGTCGAGCAGCTGGCCGGCGAATACCGGCTGGCGTCGCAGCGGCTGGGCATCCCCGGCTGAGCCGGCCATCGCCGCCCGCAGCCGGCGCGGCTAGCACTTTTCACGCCGCGGGAAATGCCGGATCGGCACAAGTCGCGCGGTACCCACAATACCTTGCGGCTATAGAAGCACTGCACAAAGACGGTGCGCACCATCGCTTTCAGGCGCGCACCAGAACGTGCCGGATCTGCGCCCTCTTCCCGCCTGAAATTTGTTGCATTGCAACTTTCCCGGTAACAATCTTTGTGCGTCCGCACATGATGCAATCCCCTGAAAACCCTTGCCACACAAGGCTGTCGCCGCCAATATTCGTTTCGCAGTTTTGTATGCCAATCTTGTATATCAGTGTGGCACGCAACTTGCTGATGAGTGGTCATGGGCACAAATCCTTCCGTCAAATCTTCTTCGCAAATCGCGATCCGCATCACCGAGGCGATCCTGGCCAAGCAATTGGCGCCGGGAACCCGACTCGGCGAGCAGCAATTGGCCGACCTGTTCGGCGTCTCGCGCACCCTGGTGCGCGAGGCGCTGACGCGGCTGATGGCGCGCGGCATCGTGACGGTCAGCGCCCGGCGCGGCTGGTTCGTGATCGAACCGACGCCCGAGGAAGCGCGCGAGGCCTTCGAGGCGCGCCGCGTGATCGAGCTCGGCCTGCTGCGCCAGGCCCGCATGCGCCCCATCCCCGATGAGGCCGTGCGCCAGCTGCGCGAGCACATCGTGCGCGAAGAAGCCGCCATCGCCGGCGCCGACATCGGTGCGCGCAGCTACCTGCTGGGCGACTTCCATGTCTGCCTGTGCGAATGCCTGGGCAATTCGCTGCTCTCGGAGACGCTGCGCGACCTGACGGCGCGCACGACGCTGACGGCGATGCTGCACCAGTCGTCGGAGCAGGCGGAGGATTCGTGTTCGGAACATGTGCAGATCGTCGAGGCGCTGGAACGCGGCGATCTGGAACAAGCGGAGCAACTGATGCAGCACCATCTGCAGCATGTTGAATCCGGCCTGAACCAGGTGCGCAGCAGCGATCCGCTGGAACCGCTGCGGCAGGCGCTTGCACCGGTGTCGCGCGACGCCACCGTGAAGACGGCGGCCGTCACCGACCTCATGTCTCACCGCAGTAACCAAACCAAAAGGCCTTAAGAGCCGCTCATCAATCGTCGTCACAAGGGAAAATGCTATGAAACTGTCCAAACTCCTGCTCGGCCTGATGGCTGGCGCCCTGATGTTCTCCGCCACGGCCGCGCGCGCCGACACGCTGGACGATATCCAGAAGAACGGCACGCTGCGCGTGGCCGTGCCGGCCGACTTCCCGCCGTTCGGCTCGGTCGACGCCGACTTGAAGCCGCTGGGCTTCGATATCGACGTGGCCAACCTGATCGCCAAGAAGCTGGGCGTGAAGGTCGACCTGATCCCGGTCACCAGCGCCAACCGCATTCCCTACCTGACCACCAAGAAGGTGGACCTGGTGATCTCCAGCATGGGCAAGAATCCGGAACGTGAAAAGGTGATCGACTTCTCCAGCGCCTACGCGCCCTTCTTCAACGGCGTGTTCGGCCCGGCCGACCTGTCCGTCAAGAGCGCCGCCGACCTGGCCGGCAAGACCATCGCGGTCACCCGCGGCTCGGTGGAAGACCTGGAGCTGACCAAGATCCTCCCGGCCAACGCCACCGTGAAGCGCTACGAAGACAACAACAGCACCATCAGCTCCTTCCTCTCGGGCCAGGTGCAGCTGGTGGCCACCGGCAACGTGGTGGCCGCGGCCATCATCGCCAAGAACCCGCCCAAGAAGCCGGAAACCAAGTTCCTGATCAAGGATTCGCCGTGCTTCATCGGCCTGAACAAGGGTGAGAAGAAGCTGCAGGACAAGGTCGACGCCATCCTGGCCGACGCCAAGAAGGATGGCAGCCTGAACGCCATCTCGCAGAAGTGGCTGGGCCTGCCGCTGCCGGCTGGCCTGTAATTTGCAGGACTGATTCAAGCAGGGAAGTAACGCATCGCCGGCGCGATTCCGCCTGGCGCCGGCGATGCGGGCAGTAGCAGCAACAGCAGGCAGGCGGACAACCGGGGCCCCGGTTTCATCGGGTGCACCAAGCAATACGAGGCGGGCAAACACGACATGGCCTATCAATTCGATTTCCTATCAACCTTCGAGTACGGCGACGTCATCGTCAAGGGCATCCAGACGACGATCGAGCTGATCGCCATCGGCGGCGTGCTCGGCGTGGCGGTCGGCATCTTCGGCGCCTGGGCGCGCACGCAGGGGCCGAAGTGGCTCAAGCCCATCGTCAGCGGCTATATCGAGGTCATCCGCAATACGCCCTTCCTGGTGCAGCTGTTCTTCATCTTCTTCGGCCTGCCTTCGCTGGATATCCACATCAGCGAAATCCAGGCCGCCATCCTGGCGATGGTGATCAACCTGGGCGCCTACAGCACCGAGATCATCCGCGCCGGCGTGCAGGCCGTGCCGCGCGGGCAGATCGAGGCGGCGGCGTCGCTGTCGATGTCGCGCATGCAGATCTTCCGCCACATCATCCTGCGCCCGGCGCTGCAGAAGATCTGGCCGGCGCTGTCTTCGCAGGTGGTCATCGTGATGCTGGGTTCGGCGGTGTGCTCGCAGATCGCGGTGGAAGAACTCTCGTTCGCCGCCAACTTCATCCAGGGCCGCAACTTCCGCGCCTTCGAGGCCTACATCGTGGCCACGCTGATCTACCTGGTGCTGTCGATCCTGCTGCGCCAGGTGCTGCGCCTGATCGGCCAATACTTCATCACCGCGCGGAGGAACGCATGATTTCATTCACCACCTGGGACATCGTCCGCAACCTGATGCTGGCCTGGCGCTGGACCATCGTCCTGACGCTGGTCACCTTCGTGCTCGGCGGCACGCTGGGCCTGATCATCCTGTTCATGCGCACCTCGCGCCAGACCTGGCTGCGCCAGATCGCCCGCCTGTACATCGAACTGTTCCAGGGCACGCCGCTGCTGATGCAGCTGTTCCTGGTGTTCTTCGGCATCGCGCTGTTCGGCATCGAGGTGCCGGCGTGGCTGGCCGCGGGCCTGGCGCTGATGTGCTGGAGCGCCTCCTACCTCGCCGAAATCTGGCGCGGCTGCGTGGAAGCGATCCCCAAGGGCCAATGGGAAGCGTCGTCGGTGCTGGCCATGAGCTACTTCCAGCAGATGCGCCACATCGTGCTGCCGCAGGCCCTGCGCATCGCCATCGCGCCCACCGTGGGCTTCGGCGTGCAGATCATCAAGTCCACCGCGGTGACGTCGATCATCGGTTTCATCGAGCTCTCCAAGGCCGGTACCGTGATCACCAACGCCACCTTCCGCCCCTTCACGGTGTTCGCCATCGTGGGCGTCTTTTACTTCGTGCTTTGCTGGCCGCTGTCCAAGTACAGCCAGTCTTTAGAAAGGAAATACAATGCCGCTCATCGCCATTGATAACGTCAAGAAACGCTTCGGCGACAACGAAGTCCTCAAGGGCATCAGCCTGGACATCGAGCCCGGCGAAGTCATTGCCATCATCGGCAAGAGCGGCTCGGGCAAGTCGACCCTCCTGCGCTGCATCAACGGCCTGGAGACCATCGACGAAGGCAACATCAGCGTGGCCGGCGCCAAGCTGGGCCAGACCGAACTGGAGCTGCGCAACCTGCGCCTGAAGGTCGGCATGATCTTCCAGCAGTTCAACCTGTTCCCGCACCTTTCCGTGGGCCGCAACGTGATGATCGCGCCGATGATCGTCAAGGGCACCTCGGAAGCCGAGGCCGAAGCCATCGCCAAGGCTAACCTGGAGAAGGTCGGCCTGGGCCACAAGTTCGACGCCTATCCCGACCAGCTCTCCGGCGGCCAGCAGCAGCGCGTGGCGATTGCACGCGCGCTGTCGATGCAGCCGCAGGCGCTGCTGTGCGACGAGATCACTTCGGCACTGGACCCGGAACTGGTCAACGAAGTGCTGGCCGTGGTGCGCGGCCTGGCCAAGGAAGGCATGACGCTGGTGATGGTGACCCACGAGATGCGCTTCGCGCGCGAGGTCTGCAACCGCCTGGTGTTCATGCACCAGGGCAAGGTGCACGAGATCGGCCCGCCGGAAGAAGTCTTCACCAACCCGAAGACGCCGGAGCTGCAGCAGTTCATCGGCATGACCCAGGGCGCCTGAGCGCCAGCGTGCCTGCATGCCTGCGGGTGCGGGCATGAAAAAAGCCGGAGGCGCAGCGCCTCCGGCTTTTCTTTTTGGGCGGGACCGTGCGGGTCTCAGCGATCCAGCTGGCACACCTTGCGGTCGTTCTCGTAGAACACCACCGGCCCGGTGGTATAGCGCTCCTTGGGAATGGCCAGCATCAGGTAGTCCTTGACGCGGTAGGAGGCGCCGGAGGCCGGCTCGCGGTAGAGGTAGTTGATCTTGAGCGTGCCGTTGCGGTAGGTGACCGCCAGCGGCGTGAACACATGCGGCCGCTCGGCGGCGTCGGGGGCCTGCATGGTGCGGGCCACGAGCAGGTATTGCTTCATGTCGAAATGCGCCTGGCTGGGGCCGGTCGGGCGCTGGTCGCCCATCACCGGGGCCGGCTGCATCCATGCATCCCATTCCGCGCGGCTGCGGATCAGCGTGCAGAACACCGGCTGCTTGCGGTCGTCCCAGTTCTTCAGGAAACCCTGGTAGGAGCCGCTCATGATGGTCTTGTACGGCACCACCGTCGGGTCTTCCTTGTCTGTCCACGGCATCCAGGAACAGCCGGCCACCCCCGCCAGCACCGTTCCGCACAACACCAGCTGCATCGAATCCCTGATCGTCTTGCGCATGCATCTCCCCTGTGAAGTTTGCATTTAAACATGCCTTTACATTCGGGGGCGGGATTTCATCCAATCTTTACACCCCCGATTGCGCGGAACGCCCCGTCCGCGGCTGCTGCTCAGAGTGCCGCCGGCGCATAAGGTTCAGCCGCCGCCCCCGGGGACTTGGGCCGGGTATGCGATTTGCGTGATAATGCGGGGGCCGGGAGGCGGCTATGCTTGGGCTGCGCGCCCCGCCGCGCGGCACCTGCGGCCTGTCCCTCCCCTGTTCTCGCCATTTTTTTGAAGGTAGTCAGCCATGAACTCAGCAGTCATTTCTCCCTCCGCATCGGGCCAGGCGCTCGACGGTTTCATCGCCGGCATGCCCAAAACCGAACTGCACCTGCATATCGAAGGCACGCTGGAGCCCGAACTGATGTTCGCGCTGGCCCAGCGCAACCAGGTCGCGCTGCCCTACGCCTCGGTCGAAGACCTGCGCGCGGCCTATAACTTCAGCGACCTGCAGTCCTTCCTCGACCTTTACTACGCCGGCGCCAACGTGCTGCGCACCGAGCAGGACTTCTACGACATGACCGCGGCCTACATCGCGCGCGCCCAGGCCGACAACGTGCGCCATGCCGAGATCTTCTTCGACCCGCAGACCCACACCGAGCGCGGCATCCCGATCGCCACCGTGTTCGCCGGCATCGCCGGCGCGCTGCGCGACGCGCGCCGCCGCGACGGTTTCGGCAGCGCCATGATCATGTCCTTCCTGCGCCATCTGTCGGAAGAAGACGCCTTCGCCACGCTGGAAGCCGCCCTGCCGCTGCGCGACCAGTATGAAGACCTGTGGCTCGGCATCGGCCTGGACTCCTCCGAGCGCGGCAACCCGCCGGAGAAATTCGAGCGCGTCTACGCCCGCTGCCGCGAACTGGGCTTCCGCTTGGTGGCCCACGCCGGCGAGGAAGGGCCAGCGGCCTACGTGATCGGCGCGCTGGACGTGCTGCACGTCGAGCGCATCGACCACGGCGTGCGCAGCGAGGAAGACCCGGCCCTGATGCAGCGCCTGGCGCAACAGCGCACCCCGCTTACCGTGTGCCCGCTGTCGAACCTGAAGCTATGCGTGGTCAAGGACATGGCCGAGCACAACATCGCGCGCCTGCTCGACGCCGGCCTGGCCGTCACCGTCAACTCGGACGACCCGGCCTACTTCGGCGGCTACATGACGGCCAACTACCACGCCATCGCCCGCTCGCTCGACCTGTCGCGCGCGCAGGTGCTGCAGCTGGCGCGCAACGGCATCGAGGCCTGTTTCCTGTCGGAGGAGGACAAGTCCATCCTGATGCAGGAGCTGGAGCAGTACGCCGCGGCGCACTGAGCCGCCCCCGTCCCGCAAAAGCCCGGCCGCGCGCCGGGCTTTTTTGTTGCCGCGGCAGGTCAAGCACGCTTCTTGCATCATGGAAGCCGGACGTGATTGGCAACCGTATGCCACGGCAATCCGCGGGGCAAAGCTGTCACATCCGTCATCAGCATTGCCATGAATCGACAACTGGATTGACGACAATCGGCGGCGGCATCATGCGCTGCGCAAACCGTCCCTGGCAACCGGGACGGCCGAGGAAAATGACGAGGCCGGGCGCGCCAATGCAAGGCCGGCGCTTCGCAATGCAGCATCGAAAGGGCCGCAGGACCCGCCCCGAAGAAAGGCACACGCCGTTCTTTTTGGTGCAGAATAGCCCCGTTTTGTTGCAAATCCTTTTCCTGATTGTCGACGATTTATCGCTTATCGTTGTCGATCGGCAATGGCATCCGCAGACGGGATTTTCATCGAGAGCATGAGCATCATGAACAAAGCCAGCAAAACCGGCCGCGCACCGGCCGCTCCCCAGGGCCGCGCCGCGGCAGCGCGCGAGCGCGAATCCTCGGTCGCCGTGGAAGAACGCATGTACCAGGACATCTATGACGCCATCATGGAACACCGCCTGCCGCCGCGCACCAAGCTGACCGAGCAGACGCTCTGCCAGATCTACGACACCGCCCGCCACACCGTGCGCAAGGTGCTCTCGCGCCTGGCCTCGGAAGGCATGGTCGACCTCGAGGCCAACCGCGGCGCCTTCATCGCCAGCCCCTCCCACGCCGAAGTGCGCGACATGTTCGAGCTGCGCAACATCCTCGAACACGCGGTGCTGGAGAAGGTCGGCCGCGAAGCCGGCACGCGCCAGATCGCCGGCCTGCGCCGCATGGTGGAGGAAGAGCGCGAGTCCTATCTCACCGGCGACCGGCCGCGCTGGATCCGCCTGTCCGCCCAGTTCCACCTGGCGCTGGCCGAGCTGACCGGCAACGCGCTGCTGGTGGAGACGCTGCGCAAGCTGGTCTCGCGCACCACGCTGATGATCGCCAAGACCGAAGCGCCGGGCCACAACGCCTGCTCCTTCGACGAACACGAAACCGTGCTGGAAGCCCTGGAAAGCGGCGACGTCGAAGCCGCCCAGGAGCATATGGCACACCACTTGCATTTGTGCGAGGACCGGGTACGGCCGGATGCGGACGATCAGTTCGACCTGCGCGCCGTGCTTGGCAAGGGAATATAGAGCGTCACCAGACACCAGACCACCCGCGCGGCGCAGGCCACGCGACTGATCGAATGCCGCAGAGCATGCAGGAAGGATCCGCTGAGCTATCCGGCGCTGGCGCCGGATGGGCTCGTTTCATCCATCATCCCCTCTGGACGGAGACCGGCAATGACCATCGACTCATCCTCTGCAACAAGCGCTTATCTCTCCGGCGCCGACGACGCGCGCCTCACCAATGAAGACCTCGCCCCGCTCAAGCAGCAGACCTGGGGCTCCTACAATATCTTCGCCTTCTGGATGTCCGACGTACACAGCGTGGGCGGCTACGTGTTCGCCGGCAGCCTGTTCGCGCTGGGCCTGACCAGCTGGCAGGTGCTGATCTCGCTGCTGGTCGGCATCACCATCGTCTACCTGCTGTGCAACCTGGTGGCGCGCCCGAGCCAAGCGCACGGCGTGCCTTATCCGGTGATGAGCCGCCTGTCGTTCGGCGTGCTCGGCGCCAACGTGCCGGCCATGATCCGCGGCCTGATCGCGGTGGCCTGGTACGGCATCCAGACCTACCTGGCCTCGGCCGCCTTCGTGGTGGTGGTGCTGAAGTTCTATCCCGAGCTCAAACCCTGGGCCGACGTCCACGTGCACTCCTTCGCCGGTCTCTCGGCGCTGGGCTGGGGCGGCTTCCTGCTGCTGTGGGTGGCGCAGGCGCTGGTGTTCTGGAACGGCATGGAGACCATCAAGAAGTTCATCGACTTCGCCGGCCCCGCGGTCTACGTGGTGATGTTCGTGCTGGCGGGCTGGATGATCTGGAAGGCCGGCTGGCAGAACATCGGCCTGAACCTGGGCGAGATCAAGTACAGCGGCTGGGCGGCGGTGTCGGTGATGATCACGGCGATCTCGCTGGTGGTGTCCTACTTCTCCGGACCGATGCTCAACTTCGGCGACTTCTCGCGCTACTGCCACACCTTCTCCGACGTGAAGCGCGGCAACTTCTGGGGCCTGCCGGTCAACTTCCTGGCCTTCTCGCTGGTGACGGTGGTGACCACCTCGGCCACCATCGCGGTGTTCGGCGAGCTGATCACCGACCCGGTGGAGACCGTGGCCCGCATCGACAACACCACCGCCGCCGTGATCGGCGCGCTGACCTTCCTGATGGCCACCATCGGCATCAACATCGTGGCCAACTTCGTCTCGGCCGCGTTCGACTTTTCCAACCTTTCGCCCAGCCGCATCAGCTGGCGCGCCGGCGGCATGATCGCGGCCACCGCCTCGATCTTCATCACGCCGTGGAACCTGTTCGGCAATCCCGAGGTGATCCACTACACGCTGGACGTGCTGGGCGGCTTCATCGGCCCGTTGTACGGCATCCTGCTGGCCGACTACTACCTGATCAAGAAGCGCCAGGTGACGGTCGACGACCTGTATTCGATGAACCCCAGGGGGCGCTACTGGTACAGCAACGGCGTCAACCGCGACGCGGTCAAGGCGCTGGTGCTGGCCGCCGCCGTCTGCGTGGCCTGCGTGATGCTGCCGCAGCTGCGCGCCGCGGCTGACTTCTCGTGGTTCATCGGCGCGGCGCTGGGCGCGGTGTTCTACCTGTTCTTCGCGAAGAAGGGATAAGGCATGCGCATCCGGCTGATCAATCCCAACACCACCGTCTCGATGACCGAGGCCATGACCGCCTGCGCGCGCGCCGTGGCCGCGGCGGGCACCGAGGTAAGCGGCGTCAGTCCCGGCATGGGGCCGGCGTCGATCGAGAGCCACTACGACGAGGCGCTGGCGGTGCCCGGCCTGCTGCAGGAGATCGCCCGCGGCGAGCGCGAAGGCTGCGACGCCTACGTCATCGCCTGCTTCGGCGACCCCGGCCTGTCGGCCGCGCGCGAGCTGGCCACGGGGCCGGTGATCGGCATCGCCGAGGCGGCCATGCACATGGCCAGCCTGGTGGCGCCCTCGTTTTCGGTGGTGACCACGCTGGCGCGCACCTCGGGCATGGCCTGGCACCTGGCCGAGCGCTACGGCATGCAGCGCTTCTGCCGCAACGTGCGAGCCTGCGAGATTGCGGTGCTGGAGCTGGAGAACCCGGCCTCCGACGCCCGCGCGCGCATCACCGACGAATGCCGGCGCGCGCTGGCCGAGGACGGCGCCGAGGCCATCGTGCTGGGCTGCGCCGGCATGGCTGACCTGTGCGCGGCGATCTCGCGCGACATCGGCGCGCCGGTGATCGACGGCGTGACCGCCGCCGTCAAGCTGGCCGAATCGCTGGTGGCGCTGGGACTGGCCACCGCCAAACGCGGGGAGCTGGCGCCGCCGCTGCCCAAGGCTTACCATGGCTTGCTGAAGGAATTCTCCAGGCCGTGACGCAACCTGCGGCGCGGGTTCGCCCGCACCGCGTTTTTTTCCGCAACCTCAATGAGCAACATGTCTTCGCAACAAACCTATCCGCGTGACCTCGCCGGCTACGGCCGCAATCCTCCGCACGCCCAATGGCCGGGACAGGCCCGCGTGGCGCTGCAGTTCGTCCTCAACTATGAAGAAGGCGGCGAGAACTGCGTGCTGCACGGCGACCCGGCGTCCGAGCAGTTCCTCTCCGAGATCGTCGGCGCGGCTGCCTACCCGGCGCGCCACATGTCGATGGAATCGATCTACGAATACGGCTCGCGGGTGGGCGTGTGGCGCATCCTGCGCGAGTTCGAAAAGCGCGGCCTGCCGCTGACCGTCTTCGGCGTGGCCATGGCCCTGCAGCGCTCGCCGGACGTGACCCGGGCCTTCATCGAGCTGGGCCACGAAATCGCCTGCCACGGCCTGCGCTGGATCCATTACCAGAGCATGGACATCGACGGCGAGCGCGAGCACATGCGCCAGGCGGTGCAGATCTTCCGCGAACTCACCGGCAGCGCCCCGCTGGGCTGGTACACCGGCCGCGACTCCCCCAACACGCGCCAACTGGTGGTGGAACACGGCGGCTTCGCCTACGACTCCGACTACTACGGCGACGACCTGCCGTTCTGGACTTCGGTGGAAACCTCGGCCGGCAAGACCGAGCCGCACCTGGTGGTGCCCTACACGCTGGACAGCAACGACATGCGCTTCGCCACGCCGCAGGGCTTCAACACCAGCGAGCACTTCTACCAGTACCTGAAGGACAGCTTCGACGTGCTCTACGAAGAAGGCGAAGAGTCGCCCAAGATGCTGTCGATCGGCATGCACTGCCGCCTGCTCGGCCGCCCGGGCCGCTTCCGCGCGCTGCAGCGCTTCCTGGACTACGTGCAGTCGCATGAGAAGGTGTGGATCTGCCGCCGGATCGACATTGCCGAGCATTGGAAGAAGGTGCATCCGTACCAGGCTGCTTGAAGTCGAACGGACGGAGACGCCGGCGGTTGCCGGCGTTTTTGCTTGATGGGGTACGGTGGGAATGCGGCGGCTGAGCTGCCTCGGCGCTTCGTACCGAACGGAGAAGGATGGGATCGAAGCTGCTACGTCGGTCGGCAGCGAGGCCCCTGAGAGGAACCGCATACACGCAGACTTCGATACGCCGCAAGGCGGCTACTCAGTCCGAACGGGGTTCTCAGAGGCACAACGAACGACACTGGATCCCGGCCTTCGCCGGGATGACGGATTACAGGAGATCGTGAGTCTGCACATCGAAGCCGACGCAGAGGTGCAAGCGCCGACAAAGCCGAAGGCGAGGCGGATTGAAAGAGATAGCGAGCCACGGAATCGATGCCGCAGGCGAGCAGCAAGCCCCGCGAGGCCGACGGCGAGCCGGACACAAGGCAAAGCCGCAGGCGAGCCGTCAACGCAGTCCGCTTCTGCCCAGCCGCTGAACCGCGCGGAAAAATGGATCAGAAAGGAGGCCGGAGCGTAGCGACTTGCCTCCTTTCCCATTTTTTCGTGCGGTTCAGCGGGTACCCCGAAGGGGCTGGGCGGTAGCGGCCGCCTTTCTTTGCTTACTTTCTTTGGCGGAGCAAAGAAAGTGAGCGGCTGCCGGGCCGCCCCCGGCGCTCCCCTGCGACCGGAGAAAGATAGGACCAAAGCCAGTACATCTGCAGGCAGCAAGACCAGACTACCCAAACAAACACAACCGCATACACGCTGACTTCGATACGCCGCATACGCGGCTACTCAGTCCGAACGGAGTTCACAGAGGCACAACGAACGACACTGGATCCCGGCTTCCGCCGGGATGACGGCAACGGCAAGGCAAGGCCAGTCAAGGCAACCAACAACAACCTCAATTGACCGCCGCCCCCGCCTCAAACCACTTCCCAATCATCGCCCGCTCATCATCAGTGATATTGGTCATATTCCCCAACGGCATGGACTTCTGCACCACAGCCTGCTGATAGATCTGCTGGGCATGCTGGGAAATATGCTCCTTGCTGTCCAGCAGCACGCCCTTGCCCGGCACCGGCATCAGGGTAGGCTTGGCCGAGTGGCACTGGATGCAGCGCGCCTCGATCACCTGCTGCACCTGGGCAAACCCGCCAGCGGCGGCAGCGGCAGCGGGCGCCGGCGCCGCATCGGTCTTGGCGGCACCCTCAGCGGCTGCCGTGGCAGTGGGCGCGGCAGGCGCCGCGGCCTCCTTGTGATGCAGCGCCGCCGGCACCGGCTTGTCCCGCATCATCGGACTCAGGCCCACGGCGACGCCCAGCAGCAAGGCCACCGCCACACCCGGATACCACCAGTTGTAGACGCCCTTGTGGCGCAGCACGAAGAACTGGCGGATCAGCGCGCCCGCGGCCATGATCATCAGCAGCACCAGCCAGTTGTGCGGCGCGCTGTAGGTCATGCTGTAGTGGTTGGACAGCATGGCGAACAGCACCGGCAGCGTGAAGTAGGTGTTGTGCACGCTGCGCTGCTTGCCGCGCTTTCCGTGGATGGGATCGGGCGCCTGGCCGGCGCGCATCGACGCCACCATCTTGCGCTGGCCCGGAATGATCCACACCAGCACGTTGGCGCTCATGATGGTGGCCAGCGAAGCGCCGCTGATCAGGAAGGCCGCGCGCCCCGAGAACAGGTGGCAGGCCGCCCACACCGACACCACGACCTGCAGCCCGACCAGGATGTTGACCAGGCGATCGGCGTTCGGACGGTCGCCGATGCTGCTGCAGATGGCGTCGTAGATCAGCCAGTTGAAGACCAGGAAGGCGACGGCCGTGCCGCCGGCCATCGAGCCCGACATGTCGAACACGTTGCGGTCGACCAGGAACACGTTGGCGTTGAACAGGTACAGCAGCGAGAACAGCGCGAAGCCCGACAGCCAGGTGCTGTACGACTCCCAGTAGAACCAGTGCAGGTGCTCCGGCAGCTGCCTGGGCGCCAGCAGGTACTTCTGCGGATTGTAGAAGCCGCCGCCGTGCACCGCCCACAGCTCGCCGCCCACGCCCTTCTCCTTGAGCTCGGGATCGGTGGGCTGCACCAGGCTGTTGTCCAGCCAGACGAAGTAGAAGGAAGAGCCGATCCAGGCGATTGCCGTGATGACGTGCAGCCAGCGCAGCAGCAGATTGAGCCAGTCGAGAATATAGGCTTCCATGTTCGAGTCGTTTCCTCTGTGTTGTTGTATGGCGCGTCGACGCCCGTGCCGACGGTTCTAGCATAAATGGTGCCGGGTGACGAGACGCCTTCCCGGGCGCGGCGGCAGGCTGCAATACGCGATTCCGGGAAATTTTGCTAGTGATTGGCCACAATATCCGAAAGCGCTGTCGACAATATCTTCCAACGCTGATAAGCAACAGAGCCTTCGGCGCATATCACGCCGCCCCATCAACGGCGCAGCTTTGCGCCGCGCCCGGGCCGCCGCCCGCGCCGGCCGGCCTCTCCGTTTTTAGTGCAGCGCGTCAAATTCGGTGCGCGCCAAGCACCAACTTGGCGCTGTTTTGTCGTGAATGGATAATTTTATTGTCGACAAAATGCCCTGCCGTTGGCGACCGCGGCGCCGTTGATTTGTCGATAAGAAACAAAACGCCCGTTCGCAAGCCCCGCCCGCAGCTTTCCCGCCACATGACATGAAACCGCCGGCAGCGCCGCATGCCGCGCCAGCCACGGCTCTTTACATTTCCAGCCGAAAAAGCCGCCACAAACCCCGCCAATCGTGAAGAAGGGATTGGCACGATATCTGCTAAACCTCCGTTCTGAATCCGTAGCGACGGCCGGCACGGGAGAGACGTCAGCCGTCCTCGCCGCGGTGGAGAGATGTGAACTTGTCGGGCAATCCCGTCCGGCGTCTTTTTATCAACAGGGGAGCGTAATGAAGAAAACTCGTTTGGCATTGGCTTTGGCATCCTGCCTGATGGCGGGCAGCGCGATGGCGCAATCGTCCGTCACCGTCAGCGGCCTGGTCGACGCCTTCGCAGGCAGCATGAAGAACAGCGGCGACAGCGGCAGCAAGGCATCGGTAGGCTCGGGCGGCATGACCACGTCGTGGATCGGCTTCAAGGGCACCGAAGACCTGGGCGGCGGCCTGAAGGCCGAATTCAACCTGACGTCCTTCTTCCAGACCGACACCGGCGCCACCGGCCGCTTCTCGGGCGACAACCTGTTCTCGCGCGACGCCAACATCGCCCTGTCCGGCGGCTACGGCCGCGTGATGCTGGGCCGCGGCCTGGCGCCGAGCTTCCTGCCGACCGTGCTGTTCAACCCGTTCGGCGACTCCTTCACCTTCTCGCCGCTGGTGCTGCACGTCTACACCCCGTCGGGCAACTTCGGTTCGCGCACCTGGACCCAGGCCAACGCGGCCGACTCGGGCTGGAGCAATGAAATCATCTACACCACGCCCAAGTTCGGCGGCCTGCAGGCCAACCTGCACTACCAGTTCGGTGAAGTCGCCGGCCAGACCGGCAAGAAGAACATCGGCGTGAACGCCCTGTACTTCAACGGCCCCCTGGCCCTGACCGGCATGTACTTCGACGCCCAGGTCAGCAACCCGAACTCCGGCAGCGCCATCATCGACGCCACCGCGCCGTTCTCGAGCATCACCCGCCAGAAGACCTGGATGGTCGGCGGCACCTACGACTTCCAGGTGGTCAAGCTCTACGGCACCTACCAGGCAAGCAAGGACACCACCGCCGGCAACCCGCAGGCCAAGGACAAGGTGTTCAGCGTGGGCCTGTCGGCGCCCGTGGGCAACGGCTCGATCCTGGCCGGCTTCGCGCGCACCAAGCGCACCGGCGACCTGCTGGCCAGCACCACCGGCGACGTCTCGCGCAACACCACTTCGGTCGGCTACGACTACTTCATGTCCAAGCGCACCGACCTGTACGCGATCGTCATGAACGACAAGATCTCGAACCAGAGCTCGGGCGTGTCCTTCGGCCTGGGCATGCGCCATCGTTTCTGATGCGCGTCAACGGCTTGGCCGCGTCCACCTGCTGAGGGACGCGGCCAATCGGGACGGCGCGGCGCAAGTCCTTTGCGCCGCGCCGCTTCCGGCAACCGCAGCAACGTAGTGCCGCAGTACGGCGAACCGGCGACTCCTTCTGGCCGGCGAACCGAGTCTTGAGCCTGTGCTTCGGTGGGAACCGCATTACCGGAATGCGCCGCGAGTCGTTCTGTTCTGTTTTGCATGCCGAGCTCCTTCTGGATATCGCGGGCATTGCGGTTTCCACCCCTTTTTCAATCGCCTTTCGGGAGACTTCCCCATGCGTTCATTCCGCTTCCTTGGCTGCTCCGCGGCTCTGCTGCTCGGCCTGGTATCGGCATCGTCCTCTTTCGCGCAAGAGACCAAGATCAAATTCCAGCTGGACTGGCGCTTTGAAGGCCCGTCCGCGCTGTTCCTGGTGGCCAAGTCGAAAGGCTACTTCGCCCAGGAAAAACTGGACGTCACCATCGACGCCGGCAACGGCTCGGGCAACGCCGTCAACCGCGTGGCCTCGGGCACCTATGACATGGGCTTCGCCGACATGGCCGCGCTCATGGAGTTCGCCGCCAACAATCCCGACGCGCCCTCCAAGCCGGTGGCCGTGATGATGGTCTACAACGACACCCCGGCGGCGATCTTCTCGCTGAAGAAATCCGGCATCAAGAAGCCAGCCGACCTGGTCGGCAAGAAGCTGGGCGCCCCGGTGTTCGACGCCGGCCGCCGCGGCTATCCGATCTTCGCCAAGGCCAACGGCCTGGACGCCTCCAAGGCGCAGTGGACCAGCATGGACCCGCCGCTGCGCGAAACCATGCTGGCGCGCGGCGACGTGGACGCCATCACCGGCTTCTACTTCACCTCGCTGCTGAACCTGAACGCACGCGGCGTGAAGGATGAAGACGTCAACGTGATGATGTTCCCCGACTACGGCGTGAAGCTCTACGGCAACGCCATCATCGCCTCCGACGCCATGGTCAAGCAGAAGCCGGAAGCCATCAAGGCCTTCCTGCGCGCCTTCGCCAAGGCCACCAAGGATGTGATCGCCAACCCCGAAGCCGCCATCAAGGTAGTCAAGGAACGCGACGGCCTGATCGACGAGAAGCTGGAGCTGCGCCGCCTGAAGCTGGCCATCGCCAGCGCCATCGCCACGCCGCACGCCAAGTCGGAAGGCTACGGCCAGGTGTTCGGCCCGCGCCTGACGCTGATGGCCTCGCAGGTCTCGGACGCCTACGGCACCAAGACCCGCGTCAACGCCGACCGCGTCTGGAACGGCAGCTTCCTGCCTTCCAAGGCGGAGCTGGACGTCCTGCCCAAGTAAGCCGATGCAGCAAGGCGGCGGCAGGCCACTGCCGCCGCCCATCGATTCAACCGCGACACCCGCAGAAAAGAAACACATCCATGAGCGAGACCTTCGTCGATTTCCGCCACGTCTACCTGGCCTATGACGGCGCCGCCGAGTTCGCGGTCGAAGACATCGACCTGCAGACCAGGGCCGGCGAGTTCATCGCCATCGTCGGCCCCTCCGGCTGCGGCAAGTCCACCTTCATGAAACTGGCCACGGGCCTGAAACAACCCAACCGCGGCAGCGTCGTCATCGACGGCCAGCCGGTCACCGGCCCGCTGAAGTTCGTCGGCATGGCCTTCCAGGCGCCCACGCTGCTGCCCTGGCGCACCACGCTGGAAAACGTGCTGCTGCCGCTGGAGATCGTCGAGCCGTACCGCAAGGATTTCAAGCAGAAGAAAGCCGAATACACCGAACGCGCCCTGAAGCTGTTGAAGACCGTGGGCCTGGACGGCTACGCCGACAAGTTCCCCTGGCAGCTCTCGGGCGGCATGCAGCAGCGTGCCTCGATCTGCCGCGCGCTGATCCACGAACCCAAGATGCTGCTGCTGGACGAGCCCTTCGGCGCGCTCGACGCCTTCACCCGCGAGGAGCTGTGGTGCGTGCTGCGCGACCTGTGGGCCGAGCGCAAGTTCAACGTCATCCTGGTCACGCACGACCTGCGCGAGGCGGCCTTCCTGGCCGACACCATCTATGTGATGAGCAAGCGCCCGGGCCGCATCGTGGTGCGCCGCGAGAACCCGCTGCCGCGCCCCTGCGAGCTGGAAACCACCTATACCGACGCCTTCAACGCCCTGGTGCACGAGCTGCGCGAGCATATCGGCCACGTGCGCAACACCTGAAGCAGGGAGAACACGACATGAAAAAACCGTTCAGCGGCAAACTCAACAAAGCCGCCACCACGCTGGCGCCCTGGATCCTGCTGCTGGTCATCCTCGGCATCTGGCAGTTCATCTGCAGCGTCTGGCAGGTCTCCGACTTCATCTTCCCCAGCCCGATGTCGATCATCCAGGCCATGGTGGAGTTCTCCGGACCGATCACCCAGCACGCGCTGTCGACCTTCTGGGTCACCATGGTGGGATTCGCCATCGCGGTCGCGGTGGGCGTGACGCTGGGCTTCGTCATCGGCTCCTCGCCGATGCTGTATGCCGCCGCCTATCCGCTGATGACGGCCTTCAACGCCCTGCCCAAGGCGGCCTTCGTGCCGGTGCTGGTGGTCTGGTTCGGCATCGGCGCCGGCCCGGCGATCCTGACCGCCTTCCTGATTTCGTTCTTCCCGATCATGGTCAACATCGCCACCGGGCTGGCCACGCTGGAGCCGGAACTGGAAGACGTGCTGCGCGTGCTGGGCGCCAAGCGCATGGACATCCTGCTCAAGGTCGGCCTGCCGCGCTCCATGCCTTACTTCTTCGCGTCGCTGAAGGTCGCCATCACGCTGGCCTTCGTCGGCTCCACCGTGTCCGAGATGAACGCTTCCAACGAAGGCATCGGCTACCTGCTGGTGTCGGCCGGCTCCTCGATGAAGATGCCGCTGGCCTTCGCCGGCCTGGTGGTGATCGGCGCCATGGCCATGGCCATGTATGAACTGTTCGCCATCATCGAGAAACGCACCACGGCCTGGGCGCACCGGGGCAAGTGAGCGGGCCGGGAAAGCCCGGCCTGTGGCGCAAAAGCGGTATGCGGCGGGGCGCAATTTGTCTATCATGACGCGCGTATGAGGCGCCCGGGCAAAAGCGGGCGCAAGGCGGCAGGGGCCGCCGGTCTACAACGAATCGCGAACTACAGGGAAAACACGTGAGCGCAGCTCCACTCCGCCTAGAAATCCGCCATGTGCGCAAGGCCTACCCGGGCGTGCTGGCCAACGACGACGTCAGCCTGTCGGTCGCCCCCGGCGAGATCCACGCCGTGCTCGGCGAGAACGGCGCGGGCAAGTCGACGCTGATGAAAATCATCTTCGGCGCGGTCAAGCCGGACGCCGGCGAACTGCGCTGGAACGGCGAGGCGGTGCAGATCGCCAACCCGCAGGTGGCGCGCAAGCTGGGCATCGCCATGGTGTTCCAGCACTTCTCGCTGTTCGACACGCTGACCGTCACCGAAAACATCGCCCTGGGCCTGGACGCCAGGACCGACCTCAACGAACTGGCCCAGCGCATCACCCAGACCGGCGAGAAGTACGGTCTGGAACTCGAGCCGCACCGCCACGTGCACACGCTGTCGGTGGGCGAGCGCCAGCGCGTGGAGATCGTGCGCGCGCTGCTGACCAACCCGCAGCTGCTGATCCTGGACGAGCCGACCTCGGTGTTGACGCCGCAGGCGGTGGAAAAACTCTTCGTCACCCTGCGCCGCCTGGCCGACGAGGGCTGCAGCATCCTCTACATCAGCCACAAGCTCGACGAGATCCGCGCGCTGTGCCACAGCGCCACCGTCATGCGCGGCGGCCGCGTGACCGGCAACTGCGACCCGCGCAATGAAAGCAGTGCCAGCCTCTCGCGCATGATGATCGGCGACGAACTGGTGCGCCTGCAGCGCGAGCGCAATCCGGACTCCCAGCGCAACGAACGCAAGCTGCACGTCAACCGCCTGTCGCTGCCCAAGGCCCACCTGTTCGCCACCGAGCTGAAAGACATCGAGTGCGAGGTGCGCGCCGGCGAGATCGTCGGCATCGCCGGCGTCTCCGGCAACGGCCAGCAGGAGCTGCTGGCGGCGCTGTCGGGCGAGGACCAGCGCGCCGCGCCCAACATGATCATCCTCGGCGGCAGCCCGAGCGGCCATCTCTCGCCCAACCCGCGCCGCGCGCTGGGCCTGGGCCTGGTGCCGGAAGAACGGCTCGGCCGCGGCGCCGTGCCCACGCTCTCGCTGACGGCCAACATGCTGCTGTCGCACCAGAAGACGCCTTATGTGAAGCGCGGCATGATCGACTTCGGCTTCACCCGCCGCGCGGCCGCCTCCATCATCGAACGCTTCAAGGTCAAGGCGGCCGGCCCGGACGCGCCGGCCAAGAGCCTGTCGGGCGGCAACCTGCAGAAGTTCATCGTCGGCCGCGAAATGGAACGCAAACCCTCGGTGTTCGTGGTGGCCCAACCGACCTGGGGCGTGGACGTGGGCGCCGCCGCCCAGATCCACGGCGAAATACTGAAACTGAAACAGGAAGGCTGCGCGGTGCTGGTGATCTCGGAAGAACTCGACGAACTGTTCGCCCTGTGCGATCGCCTGCACGTGATCGCCAAGGGCCGGCTGTCGCCCTCCATCCCCATCGAACAGGCCACGCGCGAGCAGGTCGGCGTATGGATGAGCGGGCTGTGGGATACGAATGCCGGCCAGGCGACGGAGGCCGGCCATGTCTAAGCTGATGTCGCTGCCCATGCGCCTCGAGCTGCGCGGCGCGCCATCGCGCGCCATGACCTACCTGTCGCCGGTGATCGCCATCGTCGCCACATTGTTCCTCGGCGCCCTGCTGTTCATGGCGCTGGGCAAGGACCCGGTGGCCGGACTGAAGGTGTTCCTGGTTGATCCCTTCAACGGCAAGCGCGCCGTCAGCGAGCTGCTGCTCAAATCCATCCCGCTGATCCTGTGCGCGCTGGGCCTGGCGGTGTGCTTCCGCGCCAGCATCTGGAACATCGGCGCCGAAGGCCAGTTCACCGTCGGCGCGCTGTGCGCGGGCGCCATGCTGGTGTGGCTGGACGTGCCGGGCCACGGCGTCTCCGGCGGCGCCGGCCTGTTGCTGATGATCGCCGCCGGCGTCATCGGCGGCGCCTTCTGGGCGGCGATCACCGCCTTCCTGCGCGACAAGTTCAACGCCAATGAAATCCTGGTGTCGCTGATGCTGACCTATGTGGCGCAGCTGCTGCTGATGTGGGCGGTCAACGGCCCGCTGAAGGACCCCAACGGCATGAACTTCCCGCAGTCCAAGGTGTTCTCCTCCGAGTTCATGCTGCCGATGCTGCTCTCCGGCACGCGGCTGCACGTGGGCTTTGTGGTGACGATCGTGGCGGCGGTGCTGATGGCGGTGTTCATGATGCGCAGCCTGCGCGGCTTCTCGCTGATGGTGGGCGGCGTGGCGCCGCACGCGGCGCGCTATGCGGGCTTCTCGGCGCGTTCGGCGCTGTGGGTGTCGCTGCTGATCTCGGGCGCCTTCGCCGGCCTGGCCGGCGCCTTCGAGATCGCCGGGCCGATCGGCCAGCTGCTGCCGTCGGTGTCGCCGGGTTACGGCTTCGCCGCCATCATCGTGGCCTTCATCGGCCGCCTGCATCCCATCGGCGCCATCCTCGGCGGCCTGATCATGTCGCTGCTGTACCTGGGCGGCGAACTGGCGCAGTCGCGCCTGGGCCTGCCGTCGGCGATCACCGGCGTGTTCCAGGGCATGCTGCTGTTCCTGCTGCTGGCGTGCGACACGCTGATCGATTACCGCCTGGTGTGGAAGAAGAAGGCTTAAAGGAACGGATATGGAACAACTCGCTCCCCTCATCGCAGCCTCGATCAATGCCGGCACCCCGCTGCTGCTGGCGGCCATCGGCCTGCTGATCAATGAACGCTCGGGCGTGCTCAACCTGGGCGCCGAAGGCATGATGCTGGTCTCGGCCATCGCCGGCTTCGCAGTCGGCTACGCCACCAAAAGCCCGCTGCTGGGCTTCGTCGCCGGCGCCGTGTGCGGCATGCTGATGGCCACGCTGTTCGCCTGGCTGGCGCTGCTGCTGGCGACCAACCAGGTCGCCACCGGCCTGGCGCTGTCGATCTTCGGCGCCGGCCTGTCGGCCTTCGTCGGCCAACGCTTCGTCGGCCTGGCGCTGCCGGCCCAGGCCAATGCGGTGCCGCTCTTGGGCGACATACCCTTCATCGGCCCGGCGCTGTTCCACCAGCACTGGATGGCCTACGTCGCCTTCGCGTTGTGCCTGGCCAGCATCTGGTTCCTGTACCGCACGCGCGCCGGCCTGGTGCTGCGCGCGGTGGGCGAGTCGCCCGAGTCGGCGCACGCGCTGGGCTATTCGGTGCGCGGCATCCGCTTCGCCGCGCTGCTGTTCGGCGGCGGCTGCTGCGGCCTGGCCGGCGCCTACATGTCGCTGGTCTACACGCCGATGTGGGTCGAGGGCCTGGTGGCCGGTCGCGGCTGGATCGCGCTGGCGCTGACCGCCTTCGCCACCTGGCGCCCGGCACGGGTATTGCTCGGCTCGCTGCTGTTCGGCGGCGTCACCATTGCCCAGTTCTACCTGCAGGGCATGGGCGTGACGATCCCGTCGCAGATCCTGTCGATGGCGCCCTATATCGCCACCATCGTGGTGCTGGCGCTGATCTCGCGCAATCCGGACTGGATCCGCCTGAACATGCCGGCCTCGCTGGGCAAGCCGTTCCGTCCCGGCGCCTCGTGAGCATGCGCAACGCCGTGCCGGCGTCGCCGGCCCGATGCATTTTTTGACAGCAGTTTGTACTTAACCACTGACCTAGAGGGAGAACCACAATGAAGATTTCGCGCAGGGCGTCGCTCACGATGCTCGCCACCCTGGCCGCGGCAACCCTGATCGGTTGCGGCAAGAAGGAAGAAGCCGCGCCGGCCGCGCCCGCTGCCGCTCCCGCCGCCGCTGCGCCGGCCGCCGATCCGCTGAAGGTGGCCTTCGTCTACATCGGCCCGGTTGGCGACGCCGGCTGGACCTTCGCCCACGACAAGGGCCGCAAGGCGGTCGAAGAGAAGTTCGGCGACAAGGTCAAGACCACCTTCGTTGAAAACATCCCCGAGTCCGCGGCCGACGCCGAGCGCGTGTTCCGCCAGCTGGCCACCGACGGCAACAAGCTGATCTTCGGCACCACCTTCGGCTACATGGAAGCGATGCTCAAGGTCTCCAAGGAATTCCCGGACGTGAAGTTCGAGCACGCCACCGGCTTCAAGACCGCCGACAACCTGGCGCAGTACGACGTGCGCACCTATGAAGGCGCCTACCTGGCCGGCGTCGTCGCGGGCAAGATGTCCAAGTCCGGCAAGCTGGGCGTGGTGGCCTCGGTGCCGATCCCCGAAGTGGTCCGCAACATCGACTCCTTCACGCTGGGCGCGCGTTCGGTGAACCCGAAGGCGACCACCGCCGTGGTCTGGGTCAACAAGTGGTTCGACCCGGGCAAGGAACGTGAAGCCGCCACCACCCTGATCGGCCAGGGCGTGGACGTGCTGATGCAGAACACCGACTCCGCCGCCGTGGTGCAGACCGCGCAGGAAAAGGGCGTGTACGCCTTCGGCTGGGACAGCGACATGACCAGCTTCGGCCCCAAGGCCCACCTGGCCGCGTCGATGATCAACTGGGGCGTGTACTACACCGCGCGCGTGCAGGCGGTGCTGGACGGCTCCTGGAAGACCAGCACCAGCTGGATCGGCCTGAAGGACAACGGCATCGACCTGGCCGCCTTCAATCCTGAACTGCCGGCCGACGTGAAGTCGCTGGTGGAAGAGCGCAAGAAGGGCATCGTCGACGGCAGCGCGCCGATCTGGAAGGGTCCGATCAAGGACAACGCCGGCAAGGAAGTGCTGGGCAAGGACGCCGTGGCCGATGACGGCTTCCTGCACGGCATCAAGTTCTACGTCGAAGGCGTGGACGGCAAGGTGCCGGGCTGATGAGGGCGCGGCGCGCCTGCGCCGCCTCCGCAACACCCGAAAGCCGGGGGCATCGCGAGGTGCTCCCGGCTTTTTTCATGGGCGGTGGATAATGGCCGCTCCCTCTCGCTACCGGAGCACGCCATGTCCGCCCAGCCCGTCCTGATCTTGCATGTCACCCTGCCCGTGCCCGCGGCGCAGTCCTATGCCTTCCTCGCCGATCCGCGCAACATGGCGCAATGGGCCTCCGGGCTGGGCCAGGGCCTGCGCCCCGAGGGCGACGCCTGGGTCGCCGAGGGCCAAGCCGGCCGCGTGACGGTGCGCTTCGCCCAGACCAATCCCTACGGCGTGCTCGACCACGAGGTCACGCTGCCCGACGGCGCCCGGGTGGCCATGCCCATGCGCGTGGTGCCCAACGGCGAGGCGGCCAGCGAGCTGACCTTTACGCTGTTTCGCCAGCCCGGCGTGGACGATGCCAAGTTCGCGGAGGACGCCAAATGGGTAATGCGCGACCTGCAACAGCTGCAGCAACTGCTGACGCCTCCGGATCCGGCCTGAGCATCGCGCCGGACGACGCCCGAACCCGGCGAAAACCCGCGATCCACCGCTATCGCAGCGCCATCCTGCCTGTATAATGCACAGCCAATAATCGCGGGAAGCGGCGTTTGTGCTGGCTTTTCGCCGCACCAGAGCCAAGGATTTATGCAAAAAGCCCGCAAACCGATCGACATCAAGATATCCACAGTTGTTGCCATCTCGGCAATCCTGCATGAAACCGACCCGGCTTCGCTGGAAAAAGCGCTGAAAGACATGACCGGCGGCGTATCCGATTTCTTCGAAGACGAGTTTGCGGTGCTGGACATCGGCGCGCTGGAAGGCGACGCCGCCGCCGGCATCGACTGGACGGCCCTGGTGGCGCTGTTCAAGCGCTTCCGCCTCAATACGGTCGCCGTGCGCAACGCGCCCGAAGACTTGCATGCCGGCATCGTCGCCCATGGCCTGGCCATCGACAGCGGCGCGGCCACCGGCGGCGCCTCCAACGCCCGCGCGCAGGAAAACGCGATGATGGCCTCGGTCGCCGCCGCCGCGCCGGAGCCCCAGCCGGAGCCTGCTCCCGCCCCCGCCCCCGCTCCCGCACCGCAGGCAGCACCGGCGCCGGCAGCGCCCGCCGCCAGCACCATGATCATCGATACCCCGGTGCGCGCCGGCCAGCGCATCTACGCGCGCGGCGCGGACCTGGTGATCATGGCGGCGGTCAACAACGGCGCCGAGATCATCGCCGACGGCAGCATCCACGTCTATGCGCCGCTGCGCGGACGGGCGCTGGCCGGCGCCTCGGGCAACACCGGCGCGCGCATCTTCGCGGCCTCGCTGGAGGCGGAACTGGTCTCCATCGCCGGGGTCTACCGAACCTTCGAGAACGGCCATCCGGCGGAGATCAAGGGCAAGCAGGTGCAGGTGCGCCTGACTGGCGAACGCATCGACGTGCTGGTGATGCCGCCGGCCTGAACCGACGGTCCGCGCGCAATGACGCAATACCAATGGCAACACGCAGTACCGGGCGGACCACCGCCGGCAGCAATCTGACAAACAAAGCAAATACGGCTGAATCGCATCAGCGGATCTGTTCTTCTTAAGGAGTTTTTTGTGGCAAAAATCATCGTCGTGACATCCGGTAAGGGCGGCGTCGGCAAAACCACGTCGAGCGCCAGTTTCGCATCGGGCCTGGCCATGCGCGGCCACAAGACGGCCGTGATCGACTTCGACGTCGGCCTGCGCAACCTGGACCTGATCATGGGCTGCGAACGCCGCGTGGTGTACGACCTGATCAATGTCATCAACAAGGAAGCCACGCTGAACCAGGCGCTGATCAAGGACAAGCACTGCGAGAACCTGTTCATCCTGCCGGCCTCGCAAACCCGCGACAAGGACGCCCTGTCCGAGGAAGGCGTGGAGCGCGTGCTGGACGACCTGGCCAAGATGGACTTCGAATACATCATCTGCGATTCGCCGGCCGGCATCGAACACGGCGCGGTGATGGCGCTGACCTTCGCCGACGAGGCGATCGTGGTGACCAACCCGGAAGTCTCCTCGGTGCGCGACTCCGACCGCATCCTCGGCATCATCCAGGCCAAGTCGCGCCGCGCCTCGGCCGGCGGCGAACCGGTCAAGGAGCACCTGCTGATCACCCGCTACGCGCCCAAGCGCGTGGAAGGCGGCGAGATGCTGTCCTACACCGACGTGCAGGAAATCCTGCGCATCCCCCTGATCGGCATCATCCCCGAGTCGGAATCGGTGCTGGCCGCCTCCAACCAGGGCAGCCCGGCCATCCACATGAAGGACAGCGACGTCGCCCAGGCCTACCAGGACGTGGTGTCGCGCTTCCTTGGCGAGAACGTCGAGCTGCGTTTCACCAACTACGAAAAGCCGGGCTTCCTGCAGCGTATCTTCGGAGGTAAGTGATATGTCCCTGCTTTCATTCCTGTTCCCGACCAAGCCCAAGAGCGCGGTTGCAGCAAAGGAACGGCTGCAGATCATCATCGCGCGCGAACGCTCCAACGGCCGCCAGGGCCCGGACTTCCTGCCGGCGCTGCACAAGGAGCTGATCGAGGTGATCTCCAAGTACACCAAGGTCAACGCCGACGACATCAAGATCTCGCTGGACCGCCAGGGCAACCTGGAAGTGCTGGACGTGAACGTGGTGCTGCCGGACGCCGACTCGGCGCCGACCTGAACACGCCGGCGCATGGTGACCAAAGGGCAGCCTGGCTGCCCTTTTTTCCATTTGCGGCCCCGCCTGATACCCTGACGCGATGAAGACCGGGATCCTCTCCTCCTCCGCCGACTGCGTGGCCCTGCTGCGCCAGCTGCTGGCCGGGCGCGACTGCGCGGTCTACGCCGGCGCCGAGGGCCTGGCGATGGCGCGCGAGGACGGCGTCGGCCTGCTGGTGGTCGATCTCGACGCGCTGGCGCCGCACGCCGCCGAAGCCGGCGCAGCGCTGCGCGCCTTCCGAACGCGCCGGGATGGTGACGAGCCCGCCGCGCCCGCCGTGCTGCTGCTGGCCGCACCGGCGCAAAAGGAGCTGCTGCAGGAGCTGCGCGCGGCAGGCGCCGACGACTACCTGGTGAAGCCGATCCGCCGCAACGAGCTGGCGCTGCGGCTGGCGCTGCTGCTGCGCGCGGCCGATCCGCAGGCCGGCGCGGCGCGGCTGGTGCAGGCCGGCACTTTCGTGTTCGACCTCGACCGCATGCGCGTCACCAGCACCGAGCGCCCGGCGCTGGATGTCGCGCTCACGCAAAAGGAGGCCGAGCTGGCCCGGCTGCTGCTGGCCCATGCCGGCCGGCCACTGTCGCGCGCCTTCATCCAGGAGCGCATCTGGGGCGCCGAGCCCGAGCTGCCGACCCGCACCATCGACACCCACGTCTCGCGCGTGCGCACCAAGCTCGGCCTGAAGCCCGAGCACGGCTACCGGCTGGCCACCGTGTATGGCTACGGTTACCAGCTGGAACGGCTGGGGCCGGCGGCGCAATAGATTTCCCCGGGGAAATTTGTTGTTTTCCCATCCGGGAGGCGCCTTGAAAACTGATCCATATCAGGGACAAATACCGATTATCAGGGCGCGCCCAAACCCCTTATTGCGCAGCGGGTATAATAGGCACTCGAAAAAGGTCTACTTTGGCCTTGTTTTGCCCCGTTTCAGCTCATCGGCCCTGGCTGCCGCGTACTTCCATGCATTTGCTCGCCGTCGGACTCAACCACACTACCGCGCCGGTTTCGCTGCGCGAGAAAGTGGCGTTCCCCGCTGACCAGATCGGTCAGGCGGTCGCGGCGGCGCGCTCGTGGTTCGGCGGCAACGACAAGATCGTCTCTTCCGGCGAAGCCGCCATCCTCTCCACCTGCAACCGCACCGAGCTGTATGCCGCTGCCGCCGCAGGCCGCGACGGGGTGGACTTCGCCATCGACCGCACCGCGCAGTTCCTGGCCGAGTACCACAAGATCCCCTACGCCGACCTGCGTCCCTTCCTCTATGCGCTGCCGCAGGACAATGCCGTGCGCCACGCCTTCCGCGTCGCCTCCGGGCTGGACTCGATGGTGCTGGGCGAGCCGCAGATCCTGGGCCAGATGAAGGACGCGGTGCGCCAGGCGGATGCCGCCGGCGGCCTGGGCACTTACCTGCATCAATTGTTCCAGCGCACCTTCGCGGTGGCCAAGGAAGTGCGCACCACCACCGAGATCGGCGCGCACAGCGTGTCGATGGCGGCGGCTGCGGTGCGCCTGTCGCAGCGCATCTTCGATTCGATCTCGGGCCAGAACGTGCTGTTCATCGGCGCCGGCGAGATGATCGAGCTGTGCGCCACGCACTTCGCCGCGCAAAATCCCAAGACGCTGACGGTGGCCAACCGCACCATGGAGCGCGGCGAGACGCTGGCGCACCGCTTCAACGGCAGCGCGATCCGCCTGGCGGACCTGCCGGCGCAACTGGCCAAGTTCGACATCGTGGTCTCGTGCACCGCCTCCTCGCTGCCCATCATCGGCCTGGGGCTGGTCGAGCGCGCGGTCAAGGCGCGCCGCCACAAGCCCATCTTCATGGTCGACCTGGCCGTGCCGCGCGACATCGAGTCCGAAGTCGGCCGCCTGGACGACGTCTTCCTCTACACCGTGGACGACCTGGCCACGGTCGTGCAAAGCGGCGTCGAGAACCGCCAGGCCGCGGTGGCGCAAGCCGAGGCCATCATCGAGACCCGCGTGCAGTCCTTCATGCACTGGATCGACAGCCGCGCCATGGTGCCGCTGATCCAGGACCTGCACGAGACCGGCGAAACGCTGCGCCTGGCCGAGCTGGAGCGCGCGCGCAAGATGCTGGCCAAGGGCGACGACATCGAAGCCGTGCTCGACGCGCTCTCCAAGGGCCTCACCGCCAAGTTCCTGCACGGCCCGCAACAGGCCCTGCACCACGCACAGGGCGAACAGCGCACCCAGCTGGTCGAACTGCTGCCGCAGCTGTTCCGCACCAAGCGTTAGCTCCCCCCTTCGCGCCTGCGCCGACGGCGCGGGCCCTGCTCTTGCCGCCTGCGCATGCAGCGCCGGCCGGCTTCACGACATCCCGCTTCACGATATCCCTTACCCGCACAAGCCCATGAAACCATCGATGCTCGCCAAACTCGACCAGCTCGCCGAACGGCTGGAAGAGCTCAACAGCCTGCTGGCCCAGGAAGACGCCACGGCCGACATGGACCAGTTCCGCAAGATGACGCGCGAGCACGCCGAACTGGGCCCGCTGGTGGCGCTGTACCTGGATTATGCGCAAGCCGGCAAGGACATCGGCACCGCGCAGGAACTGCTGGCCGATCCCGACATGAAGGAGTTCGCGCAAGAGGAAATCAACGGCGCCCGCGCGCGCATGGAAGCGCTGGAGGGCGACCTGCAGAAGATGCTGCTGCCCAAGGATCCCAACGACGAGCGCAACATCTTCCTGGAAATCCGCGCGGGCACCGGCGGCGACGAGTCGGCGCTGTTCGCCGGCGACCTGCTGCGCATGTACACGCGTTACGCCGAACGCCAGCGCTGGCAGGTGGAGATCGTCTCGGCCTCGGAGTCGGAGCTGGGCGGCTACAAGGAAGTGATCGCGCGCATCGCCGGCTTCGGCGCCTATTCGCGCCTGAAGTTCGAGTCCGGCGGCCACCGCGTGCAGCGCGTGCCGGCCACCGAAACGCAGGGCCGCATCCACACCTCGGCCTGCACCGTGGCGGTGATGCCGGAGGCCGACGAGGTCGAGGATGTGGAGATCAACCCCTCCGAGATCCGCATCGACACCTATCGCGCCTCGGGCGCCGGCGGCCAGCACATCAACAAGACCGATTCGGCGGTGCGCATCACCCACCTGCCCACCGGCATCGTGGTGGAATGCCAGGACGACCGCAGCCAGCACAAGAACAAGGCGCAGGCCATGAAGGTGCTGGCCGCGCGCATCAAGGACGTGCAGCTGCGCGAACAGCAGTCCAAGGAAGCCGCCACCCGCAAGTCGCTGATCGGCTCGGGCGACCGCAGCGAGCGCATCCGCACCTACAACTTCCCGCAGGGGCGCATGACCGACCACCGCATCAACCTGACGCTGTACAAGCTGGACTTCATCATGGACGGCGACCTGGACGAACTGACCAATGCGCTGATCACCGAGCACCAGGCCGAGCTGCTGGCCGAACTCGGGGACGATTGAGCGCGGCCGATGCCAGGCTGACGGCGGGCTGACGCACTACGGTGCCGCTACCGTAGCGGCGACGGCGATGCGGCCGGAACCAAACCCGGCGGCGCGGTTCTGAGAGGCTTGCATGACAAAATCCGCCTGAGGGGGCGGCGTGCACGCAACCGGGGCTCTCCACTACAATCCGTCATGGCACGCGTGCCGCGACAGATCACCGGATCACAATCCAACCAAAGCAAATAACTATGAAATCATCCAAATCGGTCTTCCTGCTGGTGGCGCTGGTGTGCATCGCGCTGCTCGGTTTCGCCATGTACCTGCAGATCGTCGAAGAAATGCAGCCTTGTCCGCTGTGCGTGATCCAGCGCTACATGTTCGTGCTGGTGGCGGCGTTCTCGCTGATCGCCTATTTCATGCCCGCCCCGGCCCGCCGCGGCAGCGCCGGCCTGGGCCTGCTGGCCGCGCTGGGCGGCGCCGGCACCGCGATCTGGCACCTGTACGTGAAGGCGCACCCGGGCGTGTCCTGCACCACCGACCCGCTGGAGACGGCGCTGAACCAGTTGCCCACCGCCAAGGCCTTCCCGCAGATGTTCACCGCCGACGGTTTCTGCTCGGCGCCGTGGCCGCCGGTGTTCGGCCTGCAAATCCCGACCTGGGCGCTGATCTGGTTCGTGCTGCTGGGACTGGTGCTGCTGCGCCAGGTGTTCGCCAGGCAGGCACGTTCGCCGTTCTGAGGCAAAGGACGCATGCAACACGCATCCAGCTTCGCCGGCTGCACGCTGGCGACGGTATTGAAGACGGCGCCGCTGGATGCGCTGGAAAACCGCATCCTGCTGTGCCATGCGCTGCGCATCACGCGCGTGCAGCTGATCACCCAGTCCGAGCGTCGGCTCGAGCTGGCCGAGGCCGATGCGCTGCAGGCGCTGTTCGAACGCCGCCTGCGCGGCGAGCCGATCGCCTACATCGTCGGCGCGCGCGAATTCTTCGGGCTGGATTTCCGCGTCACGCCCGACGTGCTGATTCCCCGTCCCGATACCGAATTGCTGGTGGAGCTGTCCATCGAGCGGCTGCCGCAAGGCGGCCGCCTGCTGGACATGGGCACGGGCTCGGGCGCCATCGCGGTGGCAATCGCTCATTCGCGGCCTGACGCCGCGGTGGCGGCGCTGGACGCAAGTGCGGCTGCTTTGGAAGTCGCGCGCGGCAATGCGCTGGCCAATCGGGCGCCGGTGGATTTCATGCTGAGCGACTGGTACCAGGCGCTGGATGGCGCGACGCCTTTCGATGTGATCGCCTCCAATCCGCCCTACATCGTCGAAGGCGACGTCCACCTGTCGCAGGGCGACCTGCGCTTCGAGCCGGTCGACGCGCTGACCGATCATGCCGACGGCCTGTCTGACCTGCGCATCATCGTTGCTGGTGCGCGTGCGCATCTCAAACCCGGCGGCTGGCTGTTGATGGAACATGGCTACGACCAGGCGGCGGCGGTGCGGGGATTATTGTCCGCCGCAGGCTTCACCGAGGTGCAGAGCTGGCGGGACCTGGCCGATATCGAGCGCGTCAGCGGCGGTCGTCTCGCCCAATAAAAATCGCCGGGCCCGGTGCAACCCGGATCCCGGCGATCTCCGGCGACGTGTGAAGACTACGCCGCCCGCTTCCCTCCGCCGTCCGGTCCGAACGGCACATCCACCCCACTCATCCCCTGCAGTTCCGGATGCTCAATCATCCGCAGCAGCGACGCCTCTTTCTGCTTGGCCGCCTTCAGGTGACGCTCCTTGACGTGGCCGTAACCGCGGATATCCTCCGGGATGCGCGCTACCGCGATCACTTGCGCCAGATTCTCCGTCGTCATCTTGCCCAGCAGGCGCGCCACGGTCTCGCGATACGCGTCGATCAAGGCACGCTCCTGCTTGCGCTCGGCGGTGTAGCCAAAGGGATCGAAGGCCGTGCCACGCAGGAAGCGCAGCTTGGCCAGCGCGCCGAAGGCCGGCATCATCCATGCGCCGTACTGCTTCTTGACCAGGTGGCCCTGGTCGTCGTGCTTGGCCAGCAGCGGCGGCGCCAGGTGGAATTTGACCTGGTAGTCGCCCTCGAACATGGCGGCGATCTTGTCGCGGAAAGCGCCGTCGGTATAGAGCCGCGCCACCTCGTACTCGTCCTTGTAGGCCATCAGCTTGAACAGGTACTGCGCCACGGCCTGGCTCAGCTTCAAGCCGCGACCGGCCTCGCCCAGCGCCGTTTCGGCCGCCCTCACCTGCTGCACGAAGTCGGCATAGCGGCGCGCATAGGCGGCGTTCTGGTATTGCGTCAGGAAGCCGGTGCGGCGCTCCAGCAGTTCGTCGAGCGTCGGCGCCTTCTTGAACTCGATCACCTGCGCCGTCATGCCGGTGCGCTTGGCGGCGTTGAGCACCGTGTCGATGTCGTGCGCGGCCACGCGGCCCCAGGCGAAGGCCTGCTTGTTGAACTCCACCTGCAGCGCGTTGAGCTCGATGGCGCGCAACAGCGCGGCTTCCGACAGCGGCACCCAGCCCTTTTGCCAGGCATAGCCCAGCATGAACATGTTGGTGGCGATGGCGTCGCCCATCAACGCGCTGGCCACGCGGCCGGCGTCGACCAGCGACAGGTTGTCGCGCCCGCAGGCGCGCGCGATCTCGCCTTCGCTGGTGGCGGCGGGGAATTGCCAGTCCGGATTGCGCACGAAGGCGGCGGTCGGCGACTGGGTCGAGTTCACCGCCGCGTGCGTGCGGCCCTCGCCCATGCGCGAGAGCGCGTCGCGGCTAGCGGTGACGATCACGTCGCAGCCGATCACCAGGTCGGCCGCGCCGGTGCCCACGCGGGTCGAGTAGATGTGATCGGCCTGCTCGGCCACGCGCACGTGCGACATCACCGCGCCGCCCTTCTGCGCCAGGCCGGTCATGTCCAGCACCGAGCAGGCGCGGCCTTCGACGTGCGCGGCCATGGCGATGATCTGGCCGATGGTGATGACGCCGGTACCGCCCACGCCGGTCACCAGGATGCCGTAGGGCTGGGCCAGGGACGGCAGCAGCGGTTCGGGCAGCTTGGGCAGGTCCGGCGCGCCGGCGTCGCCGGCTTTCACCTTGGCCGGCTTTTTCAGCTTGCCGCCTTCGACAGTGACGAAGCTGGGGCAGAAGCCGTTGACGCAGGAGTAATCCTTGTTGCAGGACGACTGGTTGATCTGGCGCTTGCGACCGAACTCGGTCTCCAGCGGCTCCACCGAGAGGCAGTTGGATTGCACGCTGCAGTCGCCGCAACCTTCGCACACGGCCTCGTTGATCACGGCGCGCTTGGCCGGGTCGGGATAGGCGTTGCGTTTGCGGCGGCGGCGCTTCTCCGAGGCGCAGGTCTGGTCGTAGATCATGGCCGACACGCCGGCCACTTCGCGCAGTTCGCGCTGCACGGCATCGAGCTCGCTGCGGTGGCGGATGGTGACGCCTTCGGCCCATTTGGTGCCGGGCGGATATTTGTCCGGCTCGTCGGTGACGACGATGATGGGATTCACGTTCTCGGCCGCCAGCTGGCGCGAGATCATGGCCGGGTCCAGCGGGCCGTCGAACTCCTGGCCGCCGGTCATGGCCACGGCGTCGTTGTAGAGGATCTTGTAGGTGATGTTGACCTTGGCCGCGACCGAGGCGCGCACCGCCAGCAGGCCCGAGTGGAAGTAGGTGCCGTCGCCGAGGTTGGCGAACACGTGCTTCTCGCTGGTGAAGGGCGCCTGGCCGACCCAGGTCACGCCCTCGCCGCCCATGTGCGAGAACACGTTGGTCTCGCGGTCCATCCAGGTCACCATGTAATGGCAGCCGATGCCGGCCAGGCCGCGGCTGCCGTCGGGCAGCTTGGTGGAGGTATTGTGCGGGCAGCCGGAGCAGAAATGGGGAATGCGGTCCTTCTGCGGATCGGGCTTGGTGCTGACGTTGAGCGTTGCTTCCTTGGCCTCGAGGAAGGCGATGCGGGCGCGCACGCGCTGCTCGACCGGATGGCCGGCGAAGTAGCGCGAGATGCGCGCGGCAATGGCGCGCGCGATCTGCGCCGGGTTCAGTTCATAGGTGGCCGGCAGCAGCCAGTTGCCGTGGCCTTCGCGCTGCGAACCGCTCCATTCGCCGGTGTCGTCGAACTTGCCGACCACGCGCGGGCGCACGTCGTCGCGCCAGTTGTAGAGCTCTTCCTTGAGCTGGTATTCGAGGATCTGGCGCTTTTCCTCCACCACCAGGATCTCGTCCAGGCCCTGCGCGAACTCGCGCACGCCTTCGGCCTCCAGCGGCCAGGTCATGCCGACCTTGTAGAGGCGGATACCGATGTCGCGCGCGACCTGCTCGTCGATGCCGAGGTCCTCCAGCGCCTGGCGCGTGTCGAGGTAGGACTTGCCGGCAGTGATGATGCCGATACGCGCGCGCGGGCTGTCCCAGACGATCTGGTTGAGCTTGTTGACGCGCGCATAGGCCAGCGCGGCGTACCACTTGTAGTTGTTCATCCGCGCTTCCTGCGCCAGCACGGCGTCGGGCAGGCGGATGTTCAAGCCGTCGGGCGGCAGCTCGAAATCGGGAATCTGGATCTTCACGCGGTCCGGATCGATCATCACCGACATGCCCGATTCGACCAGGTCGGTCACGCACTTCATCGCCACCCAGAGACCGGTGTAGCGGCTCATGGCCCAGCCGTGCAGGCCATAGTCGAGGTATTCCTGGACGGTGGACGGATACAGCACCGGAATACCGCAGGCCTTCAGGATGTGCTCGCTCTGGTGGGCGGCGGTGGAGGACTTGGCGGCGTGATCGTCGCCGGCGATCACCAGCACGCCGCCGTGCCTGGAGGTGCCGGCCATGTTGGCGTGCTTGAAGACGTCGCCGCAGCGGTCCACGCCCGGACCCTTGCCGTACCACAGCGAGAACACGCCGTCGTGCTGCGCGCCCGGGAAGAGATTCACCTGCTGCGTGCCCCATACGCTGGTGGCGGCCAGGTCCTCGTTCATGCCGGGGTGGAATTTGACCTGGTGGGCGTCGAGGTACTTCTTCGCCTTCTCGGCGGTCTGGTCGACCGTGCCCAGGGGTGAGCCGCGGTAGCCGGTGATGAAGCCGGCGGTGTTGAGCCCGGCGCGCATGTCGTACTGGCGCTGCAGGATGGGCAGGCGGATCAGCGCCTGTATGCCGGTCATGAAGACGCGGCCGCGCTCCAGCGCGTATTTGTCGTCCAGCGAAACATCGTCCAGCAGCAGTCGCTGTCCGGATGGTAGGGGTGCGTTCATGCGGTCTCCGTGCCAAAAATCTTGTTCTTGGTTGCACATGTGCCCGTGCCGCTGAGCTGGCTGGCTTGCCCGGCTGATGCCTGGCGACGCGGGCTGTCAAAACGCCAAGCCTTGTGGGCCGGGTTTTCTTTCTGTTATGTGAATCAAGTTAGCACAAGGCCGGACCGCCCGCTACGCGCGTCGCAGCAGGGTTTTCGGCCTTATTTGGCAAGCGGGAAACAGTTTTGGCAGGTCCTGCCGCAAGGAGGGATTTGCAAAGGAGAAAATGCCGGAAAGGCGAAAACAACAACATTTCCGGCTGAAAAAAAAGACGCTCGTCCGGGCAAGTGTTACAAGCAAGACGCGAGTGTAACAACCCGTAAAAGGCATTGGAGGGGCGGCGCGGGTGGCGTTTAATGAAGCCTCTTGAACAGCGGATCGATTGGTATCCATTCTCTGTGCAAGGTTCCTCCCCTCTAGTGTTGAAAGCACCACTAGCTCGCGGATCTGGCCTCCCCTGTCAGATCCGCTTTTTTATTCCCGCCCGCTTTTTACTTCTCTTGCGCGCCGCCATCGCGCACGCGCACCTGCGTCCTCCCGACAAACGCCGGCAGGACGGTTCAAGGCGCATGCGTGAAGAGCGTGCAGCGCGACAGGTCTCAGCGGTTGGGCGGCAGGTTGGTCTCGCCCGCCAGCAGCGTATTGGCCGGCAGCGCGTCCTGCTGCTTGAGCCGCTCGTACAGGGGCGTGAAGTCGGGCGCGGTGTCGTTGAACAGCTGCTCGAAATCGTCGATCACGAAATACGTCTCCTGATACGAGTCGATCTTGTACAGCGTGCGCATGATGCGCTCGACCTGGAAAGGCACGCGGCGCGGCTGGTCGCTGGAGAGGCAGTATTCCACCTCGCCGCCCGACGACAGGATGCCGGCGCCGTAGATGCGCAGGCCCTGCTCGCTCCTGATCAGGCCGAACTCGATGGTGTACCAGTACAGGCGCGCCAGATAGGCCAGGCCGTCGAGCTTGAGTGCCTTCAGGCCGCCCTTGCCGTATTCCTGCAGGTGGTCGGCGAAGATCGGGTTGAACAGCAGCGGCACGTGGCCGAAGAAATCGTGGAACACATCCGGCTCGACGATGTAGTCGAACTCATGCTCCTCGCGCAGCCACACGGTGACCGGGAAGCGGCGATTGGCCAGGTGCTCGAAGAAGGTATGGTCGGGCACCAGTCCGGGCACCGCCACCAGCTGCCAGCCGGTGGCCTTGTAGAGGGCTTCGGTGGTGCGGTCGAAACGCGGGATGCCTTGCGACACGTCCAGCGCCTTCAGGCTGTCGATGAACACGTCGCAGGCGCGGCCGGGAATCAGCTTGGCCTGGCGCGCGTAGAGGCGGCGCCACAGCGCGTGCTGCTCGGGGGTGTAGAAGGTGTCCCAGTTCTGCGCCACGACATAGTTGGCGTCGGCCTGGCTGTAGTCGCCGCGCAATGCGCCGCTGTCGGATTTTGTCGCGACGGTGGCGAAAAAGTCGTCGGTGTTGGGATTGGTGCTCATGGCAAATCCGTTTTCAAAGTGAGGCGCATATTATGCGCTCCATTGCGGAGCGGGTCATGTGCGCCCGCGCAAACGGATCAGGATTTGGGCGGCTGGTCGGCCCCGCCCCCGGGCTTGCCGCCCAGGCCGGTGACGCGCGCGCCCCATTTCAGCAGCGCCTTGAAATTGGCCTTGACGATGTAGTCCAGCATGGCGACCTGCTCTTGCATCGCCTCCTGGAAAATGGTGGCGGAATTGGCCGGCTGGATCTTGAGGTAGGCATCGGCCTCGCCGTAGTCGCGGTGGATCTCCATGCCGGCCTTCCTGGCGATGTGCATCATGACCTTGTTGGACGACAGGCAATGCATGTAGAGCGTGTCGACGTCGGCGTTGCGGCAACGCATGGAGGCGCGCATGAAAAGTTTGGTGCCTACGCCCAGCCCGCGCGCGGCGGCCGACACCGAGACGCCGAACTCCGCCACCACCGGCTTGATGGTGGCGCCCGAGACGCGCGAGGTCTCGCGCGGCGCAAAAGCCAGGTGACCGACGCCGAGCAGGCGCAGCCGCCGGTCATAGACGCCGAACACGGTATCGCGGGCGAAGTCGATGTTCTGCACGTAGCGCGCCACCATCTCGTCGGACAGCTTGGAGCCGAAGCGCAGCAGGCGGTCCTTGTCTTCCAGCGCCAGGAAGTGGCGCATCAGGTGGCGCCGCGAGCGCGGCGACAATTCCTTGACGAACACGGTCGGCCGGTCCGGCTTGGCCGGCTCGGCGCCGCCGGGCTGCGGCTCCTTGCGGCCCAGCCCGGTCCATTGCGCCAGACGTGAAAGGAGGGAGTCCGCCATGGTCCCGTCTTACTCCGCCGCCGGCCGGTTGGCGTCGACGAAGGCTTGCACCTTCTCGCTGCGCGCGGCGTGGATCGCTTCGGGAATCTTCTGCGGCTGGCCCTGGTGCTGCCCGGCGATGGCGCCGGCATCGATGCCGGCGGCGGCCTTCAGCGCGCCTTCGAGATAAGCCGCCTGCGGGAAAGGCCGGTCTTCGAAACCGGTACGGCCGCGATGATCGCACTCGGACGCGCGCAGCATGTCGATGAAGCGCTGCGGTTTGCGGAAGGCGTCGCAGCGCGAGAACAGCGTCACCAGCGTGGCAGCCCGCATCTCGAAGGCGCGGCCGACGTTGCCGTGTTCGCGCGCCGTCATCAGGGCCAGGTCGCGGCAGTCGCCCGGCACCTTCAGGCGCGCGCACACCTGCTCGGCCAGCTGCGCGCTGCGCGCCTCGTGGCCGTGATGGCGCGGCCACATCTCGGGCGGCGTGGCGCCCTTGCCGAGGTCGTGCATCAGCGCCGCGAAACGGATCGGCAACGCGTAGCCTTGCGCCGCGGCCCAATCGATCACCAGCATCACATGCACGCCGGTGTCGATTTCGGGATGCCATTTCTCCGGTTGCGGCACGCCCCACAGCGCATCCAGCTCCGGCATGATGCGCGCCAGCGCGCCGCAGCCGCGCAGCACCTCGAACATGCGCGAAGGCCGCTGTTCCATCAGGCCGCGCGCGATTTCCTGCCAGACGCGTTCGGGCACCAGCGCATCGACCTCGCCGTCGGCGACCATGCGCCGCATCAGCGCGTTGGTTTCGGGCGCCACCGTGAAATCGGCAAAGCGCGCGGCGAAGCGCGCCAGCCGCAGGATGCGCACCGGGTCTTCGATGAAAGCGTCGGAGACATGGCGAAACACGCGTCGCGCGATATCGCCGCGGCCGTCATACGGGTCGACCAGGACGCCGTCCTCGCCCTGGGCGATGGCGTTGATGGTGAGGTCGCGGCGCGCCAGATCGTCTTCCAGCGTGACGTCGGGCGCGGCGTGGAAGGCGAAACCCTTGTAGCCGGGCGCGGTCTTGCGCTCGGTGCGCGCCAGCGCGTATTCCTCGTGGGTGTCGGGATGCAGGAACACCGGGAAGTCCTTGCCCACCGGGCGGAACCCCTGCTCCAGCATCTCCTGCGGGGTCGCGCCGACCACCACGTGGTCGCGGTCTTTCACCGGCAGGCCGAGCAGGCCGTCGCGCACTGCGCCGCCGACGGTGTACGTCTTCATCGGCATTGCGTCACTTGTGATCCGGAAGGATTTCCTTCTCGGCCAGCGCCTCGGCGATCCAGCGCGCCACGGCGGGATGTTCCTTCACGCGGTCGGCATAGGCCTGCAAAGCGGGCGCCAGCGGCACCTGGTAGCTGATGAAGCGCATCACCACCGGCGCGTAGAAGGCGTCGGCGATCGAGAAGTCACCGAACAGGAAATCGTGGTGGCCGAACTGGGACAGGCATTCTTCCCAGATTTCGCACACGCGGGCGATGTCGGCCTGCGCCGCGGGCGTGCGGCCCTGGCCCGGATAACGGCCGCGGATGTCCATGCTCATGGCGCTGCGCAAGCCGGTGAAGCCGGAGTGCATCTCGGCGCAAATGCTGCGCGCGATGGCGCGGGCGTCGGTGCGCGCCGGCCACAGGGCGCGGTCGGGGAATTGCTCGGCGAGGTATTCGCAGATGGCCAGCGAATCCCAGATGGCGATGTCGGCGTCCAGCAGCACCGGCACGCGGCCGGAGCCGGTATAGCGGGCGATCTCGCCGGCGGTGTCGGGCTGGTCGAGCAGCACGCGCACTTCCTTGAACGGGATGTCGAAGGCGGTCATCACCACCCACGGCCGCATCGACCACGAAGAATAGTTCTTGTTGGCAATGACCAGCGTGGGCATGTGGCGGCCGGCCTTCTTCAGCGTTTCGGACAGCACCGGATCAAGTTCTGTGTCTTGCATGTTGGCTCTTTTCTTGTAAGTCGGAATGGACGCGGCGGCAGATCGTCAACGCCGCGCGTTGCTGCGGAACAGGTCGAACTTGCGTTGCGGATTATAGGGCGAGAGATAGGCCGGCGCGACCTCCTCGAGCGCCGCCGGCGTCAGCTCCAGTTCGGCTGCGAGCGGGCCGGACATGACGTTGTCGACCTGCATCGAGGCCACATTGTCGCGGCTCATCAGCCGTCCCGGCAAGTGTTCCAGCGCCCAGGCCTGCAGCATGCCCAGCGGCGCGGGCAGCGCGACGATCGGGCGATCGTGGCCGGCATACCACCCGGCCAGCCTGACCAGCTCGCGCAGCGTGTATTGTTTGGGCCCGGCCAGCTCATAGGCGTTGCCGCCGATGTGCGGCAGCGAGATGGCGCGCGCGAAGGCCTGCGCCACGTCGCCCACGTAGACCGGCTGGAAACGCGCGCCGGCGCTGCCCAGCAGGATGACCGGAAAGCTGCGCTGCAGGGCGGCGAACAGATTGAGGAAACGGTCGCCCTCGCCGAACACTACCGAGGGCCGGAACACGGCCACTTCAAGCTCGCCCGAGGCCAGCGCGGCGCGCTCGCCGGCGGCCTTGGAACGCTGGTACATCGAGGGGCCGCGCTCGTCCGCGCCGAGCGCGCTCATGTGCAGATAACGCGGCACGCCATGGCGCAGGCAGGCGGCGACGATGCGGCGCGGCAGCTGCACGTGCTGCCGGTCGAAGTCGGCGCCATAGGGTTCGCCGCCGCGCGCGGGGCGCGAATGCAGGATACCGACCAGGTTGATCACCACATCGGCCTCGGCCACCAGTTGCGACAACACGGCATCGTCGTGCACATCGGCCTGCACTACCGAGACCACCGGCGACACCAGCAGATGCTTGGCGCGCTCGTAGCGCCGCGTGGGCACCATGATGCGGTTTTCGGTGCCGGCGCCGAGCAGGCGCACCAGCCGCGTACCGATGAAGCCGGAACCGCCGATCACGAGAATCTTGCGTACTGCCATGCTATGCCTCCTGTGTTCTTGGAGCGCGTTCGACAGCTTTCCTGCAAAGATGTCGCGCGCCTTCAGGGACTCATCCGGCGATTAGCCGGCGCTCAGCCGGTGCGGCGTCTTCGCACGGGTCGCCGGGCCGTCGCAGCTTGCCGCTAGCCGGCCCCGGGCGCATGTTGTCCGCCCGGTCTTGGCGGCGGCCCTCAGGACGCGCTCAGGGAAGATCGGTCGCCACGTTCGAATTCGGCGCCACCGTACCCATGCGCTGCTTGAGCGACTGCGGACGGTTTTCGAACATGGCCGCATAGTAGGTCGCGTTGGACATCACGTTCTTGACGTAACCCCGGGTTTCGTTGAAAGGAATGATCTCCGCGAAGATCGCGCCTTCCACCGTACGCGGCAATGTGGCGCGCCAGGTGCGCGGCCGGCCGGGGCCGGCGTTGTAACCGGCCGTGGCCAGGGTCTCGGAACCGTCCAGGTTGTTGAGCACCATGCTCAGGTAGCTGGTGCCCAGCAGCAGGTTGGTGTTGATGTCGTTGACCTGGTCGGCGGTGAATTCGGTCATGCCGATCTTCTTGGCGACGAATTTGGCGGTGGCCGGCATCAGCTGCATCAGGCCCGACGCGCCGACATGCGAGCGCGCCGACTTGATGAAGCGCGACTCCTGGCGGATCAGGCCATAGGCCCAGGCGTTCTCCATGCCCAGCGGACGCGTCGCGGCGTTCATCTCGGTCAGGTGCGGCGCCGGGAAGCGCTGGGTGAAGTCGAACTCGGCGCGGGTGCGGTCGGAAGTATTGACCATGCGGTCGAGCACGTCGCTCTGGCGCGCATACTCTGCCGCGGCCAGCAGCTGCCGGTCGGTCATGTTGCGCAGCTCCCAGTTCCATTCGCGGATGGCTTCGAAACGCAGGTTCAGCTGGTAGAACTTGAACGAGCGCTTGAAACCGGCGTTCTGGGAGTACAAGGCGATCTCGCCGGCGGTCGGCGGCGTCGGTCCGGGCGGAATGGTGATCTTCTGGCCCAGCTCTTCAAGCGCGAGCTGGCCATAGAAGCTGAAGTTGCCGGAGATCGATTCGAACAGACGGCGCGCGGCCTCGTTCTGGCCGTCTTCCTTCAGGGCGCGACCGAGCCAGTAGACCCAGGTGATGTCGTTGCGCAGCGCGGTCGGCATGCCTTCGATGGTAGTGCGCACGGTCTTCCAGTCGCCGGCGCGCAGCGCCATGCGCACCTTCCATTGCATGGCGTCCTGGGACAGGGTGGCGTCCTTGGTCTTGCGCCAGTAGTCCTGCGCCTCCGGCGCCAGCTTGTAGGATGCCGACAGTGCAATCTGCGCCCATCCCAGGGCGATCTCCTGCGAGGTCATCTGGCGGCCGGCATCGTTCAGGTAGGTCGCGGCCTGGGCCGGATTGTTCTTGGCAATGCGTCCGAGCGCAATGATGTAGAGCTGGTGATTGGCGGCGCCGCGACCGGGGCCCTTGGCCAGCATCAGGGCCGGCTTGTCCATCACCTGCTGTACCGTCACGTCGCCGTTGTCGACCAGCACCGAGGCGCGTCGCGCCACGGTCGTGTTGCCGTTCTCGGCCGCCTGGCGGATCTGGAACCAGACGTCGGCGTCGGTGAACTGGCCGTTTTGCGCCAGCGTGGCGATCAGGTCGCTGCAGCCCTGGCCGTAGTCCTTGGGCGACACCAGCAGCGCGCGAGCCTCATCAGCGACATTGGCCCCCTTGAGCGCACGCGAATTGAGCGCGAAGCATTTGACCTGGACATCGTCGTTCAGGATGAACTTGGGATATTGCTCGTCGAACAAGGCCCAGTTGCCGGTCTTGCCCAAGGCCAGCAGCCAGTCGTTGCGAAGCCGGTCGACCAGCGCCTGGCCGTCGTAGCGCGCCATGAAGTCGCGAATCTCCTGCTCGCTCGCGCTGTAGTCACGTACGCGCGGTTTGAGCCGATAATAGTCGACGTAGGAATTGAGTTCATAACCCGACAGCCTGGCGGCCAGGTCTTGCGCCAGCGCGCCGTTGTCGCTTGCGGCAGCTTGCCGCAGCGCCAGGAACAGATCATCCGGCGCAGCGTCGGCTGCCACGCGTTTTTGCGCATGCGCTGCAGGTGCGGCCAGCAGGACCGCGCCGGCCGCCATCGCGAACGGAATGGCCAGGGAAGCAGCCAGCGTACGCAGGCGCTTATTGAACGGATGATTCTTCAGACGCATACTCATGCAACCTAGTTGATGCTGGTTAACGAAACAGATGACGAACCCAAGGATAGCACGCGATACCCCACAGCAAGAGCAGGAACAAAGGCCTGCAACCCGGCTGAAAAACGCCCTGCGCGCCGACCTTCTCGCCCGCCGCAAGGCGCTGGACACCAAGGGGAAAGCCGTCTCCGACGAATTGATCGGACGCCGCCTGCTGGAATGGTGCGCCGCGCACGCCATCGCCAGCCTGGGTGTCTATCATCCGATCCGCAATGAACCCGACCTGCTTGTCGCCTATAACGCATTGAGTTCGCTCGGGGTGCACTTGTCCCTGCCGGTAGTGGTTGGCAAGGATGCGGCGCTGGAGTTCCGGCGCTGGCGGCCGGGCGATGCATTGGTCAAGGATGCGCTGGGCGTCATGGTGCCGCCGCCCGACGCGCCGGTGGTGCAACCGCAGGCATTGCTGGTGCCATGCGTGGGCTACAGCGCCTCCGGTCTGCGGCTTGGATACGGCGGGGGATTTTATGACCGCACATTGGGCGGTGCGATCCGTCCGCTTGCCGTGGGGGTGTGTTATGCCTTCGGCTTGACCGAATTCGATGGGGAGGCGCATGACGCGCCTTTGGATCTGGTGCTGACTGATGGGGTGTAAAGTGTGATTTTGGGTTATGGGGCCGGTAGCGTTTATCTTGGTTCGGCTTCTGTGCTTGTAACTTATAGGCGATGTAGATAAGACAAAAGAGCCGGCGCTTGCGCCGGCTCTTTGTTTTTGTTCTTTGGTTTTTTCTTGCTTATGCCTTCGTTGCTTGTCTGAAGATTGTATTGAGATGCTCGGCCGCAAATACGCTATTGCTACCGATCGAGGTAGTCCTGTTAGCGCTGATCTGCTGCTGGCAGCCTGTGCATAAAACAACGTCAGGAGATGCTGGCGTTGGGCTGTGCATAAATCACTCCCGATTGAGTCGCAAAATAGCGCTGTGCATAAAAGAACGCTGCCAAGGAGTCGTGCATTGGATTTTAGCGCCGATGTTGATCATGCTAGATCGCTCGGCGTTACCGCAGCATCATCTAGATCCAATAACCAAAATGAGCAGACGAAATGGCACTTCCGCGTAAAACGAGCCGAGCCGCCGGCCTGTTTTTGTCCAGTGGATAAGTTTTCTTTTATGTGACTCAGGACACTCTGGTCTTGGATTCTTGGTACTGCTATTCGGAGTGGTATTGGACTATTAATTTGCCTAATTACTGAGCAATCAGCGCTAAGAAACCGTTCACAAGCCGGCTATTTTCACTGTGGATAAAAGAAGAGCCGCGAGCAGAGAACTAGAGACGATGAGATTCGCTTAAATATTAAGCAGGTGGGGGTACCTGGTGCGTCGATGAGACGAGGTGAAGTGAGGTATTTCCCGGAAATCGAAGGAAAAAACCAAGGAGAACAGAAGAGAAATGGGGGGATGGTTCGAAGCAGAGCCGACTAAAACACAGGCTTAACGGGTAATACCTGATCGTACGACCTGGAATTTAGGCTCAAGATTGGCGCCGAGAATCCGGCGAGGCCCCCCAACCGCGCAGCGAGGCGTATGGGCAGGTTTGTTGGAAGTGATCGCGCAAAGCAAAAAGCCCTCGTTACTGAGTAACGAGGGCTATTGCGTATA
>NZ_NJGU01000010.1 GCF_002213415.1 Herbaspirillum robiniae
GTTATACGCAATAGCCCTCGTTACTCAGTAACGAGGGCTTTTTGCTTTGCGCGATCACTTCCAACAAACCTGCCCATACGCCTCGCTGCGCGGTTGGGGGGCCTCGCCGGATTCTCGGCTTCGTTCCGGGGCCCTAGTTTCCAGGCCAGAAGGATGCTCGCTACTGTGCGTTAAGCCGATCCATTCTGATCACGCTGCTCCTGTTTCCAGGAATTTGCGTCGGCAAGTTGGCCAATAAATCAAAGCGACCTGATACCTGGGCATCCCCATTCGAGGAAAAGAAAACTTATTCACCGGTTTTCAGCAACACGTGGGCGTTCCTGCATCAAATTTGCCTGTGGATAAAACTTGCCTCGGCTATTCAAACGCCTACAAGACGTCAGATGATCTTGTGCACATGAGATTGCAAGAGTCTTCGGGACCAAAGACTGGCTTATGCACAGCATGAGCCAATCTCCCTGCGAGTGTTCTCTTATGCACAAGCAGAATTGAACGTCGGCCGAAACCGCGTTATGCACAGCGCAACAGCAACATCTGAAAAGTTGTTTTATGCACAGGCGTTTATCGTCAGTTTAGTGGCAATAAGACGCGGCTGCATACGGCCTATTTACGGTACGGCGCCAAAACAAAATCTCCAGGCAAACGCTGCAAAGCAAGACAAAAGCAAAAGCAAAACCAAAAACAAAAACAAAAACAAAAAATCGAAACCCCAAAAGCCAAACCAAAAAGCAAAGCAAAAGAGCCGGCGCAAGCACCGGCTCTTTTCACTCCAGATCTACTCAGAAGCGATACGACAAGCGAACCCCAAACTCATGCGTCTGGTTCTCCGGTTCCATGATGCCGGCCGCGGAGTTCATCTTGCTGTCGGCAATCTTCCAGTAGCGATAGAACGGGGTGATGCTGACGCTGCCCGTGCCCACAGCTCGGGACAAGGCGGTCGACAGTTCCAGTCCGTATCCCTTGGCCTGGACATTGACGTCATCGCCCGAATGCTGGAAGCCGCGCAGCAGGTGTTGATAGGAGGCCTTGGGGGAGAACGTCCAGCTGCCGTCGCCGACCTTGATGCTGGAGCCGATGCCCACCGTGGCGTAGAAGTACTCGGACTCGCGGCGATAGCCGCCTTCACCGGTCTGGTCCAGGCGATCCACCAGGTTGCGGTAGCCCAGACCTGCCGATGTGGTCAGCGGATAGCGCATGGCGAACGATGTCCATTCATAGGTGGTGCGGATGTCGTACGCGCGACGGGTCTGGCCGGAGTCGGTCAGCGAGCCGTAATCCATGCCCTGGGAGCCGCCGGTGTAGTCGCTGGTGCCCCAGGCGTAGCGGCCGGCGATGCGCATCGCGTTCTCGCGGTCGAAGGCCAGGTGCAGGTCGCCGGTAACGGCCTTCATCGATGCGCGCTCCTTCATGAAACGCTTTCCGCCTACCCACTCGCGATAGGTCTCTTCGTACACCTCGGTGCCAAGCGTGAAGGTCGGCGTCACCTCGGCCAGGGCCTGGCCGCTGATGGCGACCAATGCGGCGGCGGCGAATGTCTTTGCAATCATGATCCTCTCCTGTCTGTCGTGGGCTTTGGGCCTGGTGACGGGATGCGGCGGGAGCGCATCCTGCGCATCTCCTGTTCACCTTTGGCTTGAGGAACATCTTGCCCGGCAAGGGTTGCAGGCCTGTTGCGAAAACCGGGAAGCTTGTTTCAACTGAAACAGTCGAGGGGAAGGAGAGGAAGAGAAGACACGGGCGGGCGCCGACGACACGGCCGATGAAATGCGCCAACCACGGCATTGCAGCCGCAAACAAAAAAGCCGGCAGATGCCGGCTTTTCAGAGGGTGCGAAGCAGCTTCAGAACTTGTAAGCCACGCGCGCCACGGCGAAGTTCACGCCGCCGTTAGGCTGCTTGATACCACCGTTGGAGAAGTGCTGCAAGCGAACGCCCAGGTCCAGGCCATTGCTGAACACATAGCCGGCGCCGATGTGGTCGCCGAACTGGAAGGCGGTCGACAGCACCTTGTCGTTGTTGCGATAGAGCTTGGAGAACAGGTGCACGCCGATGCCGGCTTCACCGTAGAAGCCACGGCCGTCGTCGCGCTGGAAGCGCAGCACCGGGGTCAGGCCCAGGTCGATCAGGTTGCCGCTGTCATTGGTGTTGTTGTAGTGGTTCATGCGCCAGTTGGCCAGCGACAGATCCCAGTAGCCACCGATGTGGGTGCCGTTGGACTGCCAGAAGTTCCAGTTCGGACCCCAGTTGAACTGGGCGCCGATACGCGCCAGCTGGGTGTTGTTGCCCGTGCCGTATTCCAGCGACATGCCGTCGATGGCGTAGCTGGGGGCTTGGACGGCGATGGCGGCGACGCCGGCGAATGCGATTTTGGCGACCAGGCTCTTCAGTTTAGTCATAGCTTCTCTTTCAACGCGTAAATATTATTGATGGATATCTCTGCTGTGGAATCCGGCGCGAACAAGTCTGCTCGCGATGACGCGGTATTTTCTCACAATCATCACAAATGCATACTCGCGTGTCTGTTTTTGGCCTCGTTCCCCGGATTTGCCACGGATCCGGGGCCTGGCATGCAGTGAAGAACGGCTTGCCCGACCGCAATTGTCGCGGTCTCAGCCTGCCAGCATCCAGCCCTGGGAACACGACACCGCCCGACGCCATCTGTCGAGCAGTTCCTGGCGCTGGTCCGGCGCCATCGCCGGATCGAACTCGCGCTCGACCTGCCACATCGACGCAATCTCTTCCTGCGAATCCCAGAAACCGGTCGCCAGGCCGGCCAGGTAGGCGGCGCCCAGCGCGGTCGTCTCGGTCACCTGCGGACGCACCACCTGCACCCCCAGCATGTCGGCCTGGAACTGCATCAACAGGTCGTTGCGCGCCGCGCCGCCGTCCACTCGCAACTGCGCCAGCGCAATGGCGGCATCCTTCTGCATCGCCTCCAGCACATCGGCCGTCTGGTACGCGATGCTCTCCAGCGCGGCGCGCGCGATATGTGCCTTGGTCGATCCGCGGGTGAGGCCGCTCATGCTGCCGCGTGCATACGGATCCCAATAGGGCGTGCCCAGCCCGGTGAACGCAGGCACGAAATAGACGCCGCCGTTGTCCGGCGCCTGGGCCGCCAGCGCCTCGATATCGGAAGATTTTTCGATGATGCCCAGGCCGTCGCGCAGCCATTGCACCACCGCGCCGGCGACGAAGATGCTGCCCTCCAGCATGTAGGAAGTGTCGCGCGGCTTGCCATCGTCGCCGGCAAAACTCCAGCCCACGGTCGTGAGCAGCTTGTTCTTCGAGGCCGCCGCCTGGGCACCGGTATGCATCAGCATGAAGCAGCCGGTGCCATAGGTGTTCTTCACCATGCCCTGGCGCAGGCAGGCCTGCCCGAACGTGGCGGCCTGCTGGTCACCGGCAATCCCCGCAATGGGGAGGGCGGCGCCGAACCACTGCTCGTCGGCCTGCGCCGCCACGCCGCTGCTGGCCACCACGCGCGGCAGCATGGCGCGCGGCACATCGAGCACCGCCAGCAATTCGTCATCCCATTCACCGCGATGGATATCGAACAGCAGGCTGCGCGATGCGTTGCTGCTGTCGACCAGGTGTTCGCCGGACAATTTGTAGATCAGCCAGGAATCCACGGTGCCGAACGCCAGTTCGCCGCGCTCGGCACGCTCGCGGGCGCCGGCCACGTTCTCCAGTATCCAGTTCAGCTTGGTGCCGGCGAAGTAGGCGTCCAGCACCAGCCCGGTCCTGGCGGCGAACAGCGCCTCGCGTCCTTCGGCGCGCAGGCGGTCGCACAGGCCGGCCGTGCGGCGATCCTGCCAGACGATGGCGGGGCAGACCGGTTCACCGGTCTTCCTGTCCCAGACCACGGTGGTTTCGCGCTGGTTGGTGATGCCGATGGCGGCGATGTCGGCGGCGCTGACCTGATGCTTCTTCAATACGGCCTGTGCGACCTCCAGCTGCGACCGCCAGATGTCGTTGGCATCATGCTCGACCCAGCCGGACTGCGGATAGTGCTGCGGGAATTCTTTCTGCTCCATCGCCGCGATATTGCCCCTGCGGTCGAACAGGATGGCGCGCGAGCTGGTGGTGCCCTGGTCGAGCGCGAGTATGTAGCGGCTCATGGCCTGGTCTCCTGGATATTGTTCTGATGGCGGAGCCGAGAAGGCTCAGGGGCGATAGCTGTATTCCAGACGGCCGGGGACTTCCACCCGCACCGAGAGCACGCAGCCGGACAAGGGGTAGCGGCTCAGCTCGTCGTCGCTGCGACCGTTGCGGCCGGTGGTGATGTAGAGCGTCCTGAGGTCGGCGCCGCCGAACGCCACCATGGTCGGGCAGCGCGCCGGCAGGCGGATCTCCTGCAGGATTTCGCCGTGCGGCGACAGGCGCAGCACGCGCGCTCCTTCGAACATCGCGCACCAGTAGGCGCCCTCGCTGTCCACCGCCGCGCCGTCGGGGCGGCCGCCGTAGTCGGGCGAAGATTTGTCGGCGTCGAACTGGCGCAGCAGGCGGCAATTGCTGGTGGCCCCGGTGGCCAGGTCATAGTCGTAGACGTTGATGCGGTGCGCCGGCGTATTGGCGTGGTACATCAGGCGCTGGTCGGGGCTGAAGGCCACGCCGTTGGAGGTGGTGACCGGGTGGTGCGCGTCGCGCAGCCGGTTGCGCTCGAAGCAGTACAGCGTGCCGGCCTCGCGGTCGCGCGGTTCATAGATGGTGCCGCACCAGAAGCGGCCCGAGGCGTCGCAGCGGCCATCGTTGAAGCGGATGCGCGTGGTGTCGTAGGGAGCGTCCAGCATCGGCGTGAGCGCGCCGGTTTGCGTGTTGAGGTGCGACATGCCCGAACGCAGCGCCACCACCAGGCCGCCTTGCGCGTGCTTGACGATGCTGCCCGGTTCCTGCGGCATGTCCCAGCACTGGTGCTGCCGGCTGTCGGGATGCAGGCGGTGCACCGCCTTGCCGGGAATGTCGATCCAGTAGAGGGCGCCTTCCTCCGCATGCCACAGCGGGGACTCGCCCAGCAGCATGGGCTGGTCGAAGGCGGTGTCGATGGTCTCGAAGGGCGAGGAGTTGTCGGTCATGGGCAGCGTGGAGATGACGGAAAAACACATTATGCGCCGAGGCCGCCGATTCACAAACTCACAACCCGGGCGGCTCCACGGATGAGCCCGGAAAGAAAAACGGCATGCGCAAGGCATGCCGTCTTCATGGGAACGAACTGGCGCTCAGTTCGACCAGCCGCCGTCGATCATGTGGATAGCACCAGTGGTGAAGTTCGACTCATCCGAAGCCAGGTACAGCGCCAGCGCAGCGACTTCTTCCGCCTTGCCGATGCGGCCCATGGGCTGGCGGCCGACGAAGGCGGCGCGCACGTCGGCTTCGCTCTTGCCGGTTTCCTTGGCCTGGGTGGCGATGCGCTGCTCCAGCGACGGCGACTCGATGGTGCCCGGGCAGATCGCGTTGCAGCGCACGCCCTGCGCCACGAAGTCCGCCGCCACCGACTTGGTCAGGCCGACCACGGCCGCCTTGGAGGCGCCGTAGGCGAAGCGGTTGGCCACGCCCTTCACGCTGGAAGCGGCCGAGGCGATGTTGACGATGGAGCCGGCCTTCTTGGCCAGCATGCCCGGCAGCACCGCGCGGATGGTGTGGAACATCGCCTTGGCGTTGAGGTTGAAGGAGAAGTCCCAGGCCTTGTCGTCGCAGTCGAGGATGTTGCCCGCGGCGACATAGCCGGCGCAGTTGAACAGCACGTCGACGGTGCCGATCTCGGCCACCAGCGCCTTGATGGCGGCGTCGTCGGTCACGTCCAGCAGGCGGGTTTCCACGCCGGCGGTGCCGGCCAGCTCGTCCAGGTGCTGCTTGCTGATGTCGGTGGCGATGACGCGCGCGCCTTCCTTGGCGAACATCAGGGTCGATGCGCGCCCGATGCCTTGCGCGGCGGCGGTGATCAGTACGGTCTTGCCGGCGAGGCGTCCAGTGGATGCAGACATGTGTGTTCCTTTGTTATCAGATGAGTTTGCGTTGCGCCAGGTTCTTGAACAAGGCGGTCAGGCCGAAGGTCCACGGCGCCGTCTTGTCGCTGAAGTTCACCGTGTTGACCAGCGCGCCCAGCTTGGGCGTGGCGATCGTCACGACGTCGGCGACCTGGTGGGTAAAGCCCTGGCCGGGGCCGAAGCGGTCCTGGGTCGGGGCGAACATGGTGCCCAGGAACAGCACCAGGCCATCCGGATACTGGTGGTTGGGGCCGATCGCGTGTTCCACCAGTTGCAGCGGATCGCGGCTGATCATGGACATCGAGCTGCTGCCCTTGAGCGTGAAGCCTTCGGTACCGTCGACCCGCATTGTAAGTTCGGCGCGGCGCACATCGTCAATTGAAAAGTTTGCGTCGAACAGACGAATAAAAGGCCCGACCGAGCAGGAGGCGTTGTTGTCCTTGGCCTTGCCCAGCAGCAGGGCGCTGCGGCCTTCGAAGTCGCGCAGGTTGACGTCGTTGCCCAGCGTGGAGCCGACCACCTTGCCGCGGCTGTTGATGGCCAGGACGATTTCCGGTTCCGGGTTGTTCCACACCGATTTGGGATGGATGCCCACCTCGTCGCCCAGGCCCACCGACGACATCGGCTGCGCCTTGGTGAAGATCTCGGCGTCCGGGCCGATGCCCACTTCCAGGTACTGCGACCACACGCCCTGTTGCAGCAGCACTTCCTTGAGGCGGGCCGCATTGTCCGAACCCGGCACCACGCTGGAGAGGTTGTCGCCGATCACGGCGGTGATCGCCTTGCGCACCGATTCCGCACGGCCGGCGTCGCCGCGCGCCTGCTCTTCGATCACGCGTTCCAGCATGCTGGCCACGAAGGTCACGCCGCTGGCCTTGACCGCCTGCAGGTCGATCGGCGCCAGCAGCCAGGGCTTGCCGGTGTCGCGCCCGGCGGCGTCGGCGTTGTCCAGCAGCTCCTGCAGCGAAGCCAGGCGCGGCAACGCGCCGGCGGCCTTGACGGCGGCGGCCGGATCGTCCAGTTCCAGCAGCTGGCTGGAGGTGACAGCGACCTGGGTCAGGTCATAGACGCCGTCGGCGTCGACCTTGACCAGCACCGGGCCTGTGCCCGGCTGCCAGATGCGGCCGATCAGCGTGGCCTGGGCGTGGTCTTCGGGCAGGTGCGCCTGGATCGTATAGGTGTGGGCCATGTTCTTAACTCCTTGGTTGTTGTGGCGAAGCGGGCCGCCGGATCGTCCGGCCGCGGCCCGGGTAAAGCGGGTCAAACTGGCTGTTGGCGTAACCGCTGGCAAAGCGCCCTCGAGGGGGATGAAGGGCGCTTTGCCGGATGCTGCGCCGGCACGGCAAAAACAAAACTGCCGTTGGCTCGGTAACGCCAACGGCAGCAGGGGCAACGACGCTCAGGTGTACACGCCGATGTGCCAGGGCACGAACTCGTCCTGGCCGTATCCGTGCAGTTCGCTCTTGCTCTTCTTGCCGGACGCCGTATCGAGGATCATCTGGAAGAAGCGCGCCCCGATCTCCTGGGGCGTCGCGGTGCCGTCCGCGATCTCGCCGCAGTTGATGTCCATGTCTTCTTCCTGGCGCTGCCACAGGGCGGTGTTGGTGGCGAGCTTGAGCGACGGCGACGGCGCGCAGCCATAGGCCGAACCGCGGCCGGTGGTGAAGCAGATCATGTTGGCGCCGCCGGCGACCTGGCCGGTGGCCGAGATCGGGTCGTAGCCCGGGGTGTCCATGAACACGAAGCCGTGCGCGGTGACGGTCTCGGCGTACTTGTAGACGTCCACCAGGTTGGTGGTGCCGCCCTTGGCCACCGCGCCCAGCGACTTCTCCAGGATGGTGGTCAGGCCGCCCGCCTTGTTGCCGGCCGAAGGGTTGTTGTTCATTTCGGCGTCGTTCTTGCGGCAGTACTCTTCCCACCAGTCGATGCGGGCCAGCAGCTTCTCGCCGACTTCGGGCGAGACCGCGCGGCGCGTGAGCAGGTGTTCGGCGCCGTAGATTTCCGGCGTTTCCGACAGGATCGCGGTGCCGCCGTGCTTGACCAGCAGGTCGACCGCCACGCCCAGCGCCGGGTTGGCGGTGATGCCGGAGTAGCCGTCGGAGCCGCCGCACTGCAGGCCCAGCGTCAGGTGCTTGGCCGGCACCGGTTCGCGCTTGATGTCGTTGGCCTTGGGCAGCATCTTCTTGATCTTCTCGATGCCCAGCGCCACGGTCTTGGCGGTGCCGCCGGTGCTCTGGATCGTGAAGGTGTGGAAGTATTCGCCTTCCTTCAGGTCGTGGCTTTCCATCAGGCCCGAGATCTGGTTGGTCTCGCAGCCCAGGCCCACCACCAGCACGGCGGCGAAGTTGGGATGCTTGGCGTAGCCGGCCAGCGTGCGGCGCAGGATCTGCAGCGGCTCGCCGGCGGAGTCCACCGCGCAGCCCAGGCCGTGGGTCAGCGCGACCACGCCGTCGATGTTGGGATAGTCGGCCAGCGCTTCCGGATGGATGTCGCGGCGGAAGTGGTCGGCGATGGCGCGCGCGGCGGTGGCCGAGCAGTTCACCGAGGTCAGCACGCCGATGTAGTTGCGGGTGGCCACGCGGCCGTCCGGGCGCACGATGCCCATGAAGGTGGCCGGCGTGTCGACGAAGTCGACCGGTTTGACGTCGGCGCCGAAGTGGTGCTCGCGCGAGAATTCAGCCATCGCCAGATTGTGCGTATGCACGTGCTGGCCGGCCTCGATGGCCTGGCTGGCGGTGCCGATGATCTGGCCATAGCGCTTGACGGGTTCGCCCACGGCGATGGCGCGGGTCGCCATCTTGTGGCCGGCGGGGATGAGGCCCTGAACCTTCAGGCCGCCTTCCTCTTCCAGAACCGTGCCGGACATGAGCTGCCGGCGCGCAATGACGACATCATCGACAGGATTCAATCGAATGATGGGAGAGATAGCTTTCATGATGATCTCGGTGAGAACGTTAGGCTGTCCGCCGCGCGGAAGCCCGCGCATGCCGCAGATGGTGCGCGCGGCATGCGCTCAGGTTACAACTTGCGGGATTACTTTGCAGCGAACTGCGACAGGTCAGGCATCGGGCTGCCAACGTTGCGTTGGTAGATGTCGGCCAGCTTGCCGTTCTTCACGTTCACGGCGATCCAGTCGTTGAGCCACTTTTCCAGTGCCGGCTCGTTCTTGCGGATGCCGATGGCGTAGGGGATGTCCTTGATGGCGAACTTGGTTTCCAGGTTCTTGGACGGGTTCTGCTTGGCCACGGCCGAGGCCAGCGAGTTCGGCGTGCAGAAGGCATCCACCTGGCCCGAGACGATGGCCGCGGTCACGGTGGCGTCGTCGTCAAAGCGGACGATGTTGGTGCCCTTGGGCGCCAGCGGGGTCAGCAGCGAGTCCTGCATGTTGCCGCGCACCACCGCCACGCGCTTGCCGGTCAGGTCGTTGAGGCTCTTGATGCTTTCGCTCTTGGGAGCGGCCACGACGAACTGCGAAGCGCCGTACGGCTGGGTGAAGGCAACCACCTTCTGGCGCTCGGGCGTGATCGAGAAGGATGCAATCACCATATCGGCCTTGCCGGTCATCAGGAAGGGAATACGGTTGGGGCCGGTCACCTGCACGATCTCCAGTTCCACGCCCATGTCCTTGGCCAGGACCTTGGCCGTTTCCACGTCGGAACCTTCCGGCTCCAGCTTGGCGTTGGTGCGGCCAAACGGCGGCGCGCCCAGGTCGATGGCGATCAGCACTTTCTTGCGGGCCTTGATGTCGGCCAGCGCGTCGGCGTGCGCCACCTGTGCGAAGCAGGCGACGCCGAGCACGACGGCGGCGGCTTTTTTGGTGAAGTTCAACAAGTTTTTCATTTATGTCTCCTGAGATGAAAAGGTACTGCTTGGGTACGTCGTCTTGATGAGTCCGGGTAATGCGTTACAGGTCGCTGGAAACGAACTTCTGCAGCTCGGCAGTCTTGGGGTTGGAGAACAGCTCGTCCGGCGGGCCCACTTCCCACACCTGGCCCTGGTGCATGAACACCAGCACGTCGGCCAGCTTGCGGGCAAAGGCCATTTCGTGCGTCACCAGCACCATGGTCATGCCGTCGCGCGCCAGGTCTTCCATGACCTTCAGCACTTCGGAGGTCAGTTCCGGATCCAGCGCCGAGGTCACTTCGTCGAACAGCATCAGCTCGGGCGCCATCGCCAGCGAGCGGGCGATCGCCACGCGCTGCGCCTGGCCGCCGGAGAGCTGCTCGGGATAGGCCTCCTTCTTGTTCTCCAGGCCGACCAGGGTGAGCACCTTGTTGGCGATCTTCCTGGCCTCGTCGGTGGACATCTTCTTGATGGTGGTCAGCGCCAGCGTGATGTTGCGCTCCACCGTCAGGTGCGGGAACAGGTTGTAGCTCTGGAACACGATGCCGACCTGCTTGCGCAGCTCGCGCAGGTTGAGCTTGTCCGGATGGTGGATGTCGTGGCCGCAGACGTTGATGTCGCCCGAGTCCACCTTCTCCAGCCCGTTCAGGCAGCGCAGCAGGGTGCTCTTGCCCGAGCCGCTGCGGCCGATGATGGCCACCATCTGGCCCTTCTGCACATCCAGCGAGACGCCGTTCAACACTTTGTTGGTGCCGAAGCTCTTGTGCAGGTCCTTGATCTTAACGATTGCTGACATTCAATTTCCTTTCGAAATGCTTGGAGAGCGCCGACAGCGGATAGCAGAGGCAGAAGTAGATCAGCGCCACGCAGCCGAACACGGTGAACGGCTGGAAGGTCGAGTTGTTGATGATCTGGCCGGCGCGCGAGAGGTCGACGAAACCGATCACCGAGGCCAGCGAGGTGTTTTTCACGATCTGCACCATGAAGCCCACCGTGGGCGGGGTGGCGATCTTGACCGCTTGCGGCAGGATCACCTTGGTCAGTTGCTCGAAACGGTTGAAGCCCAGGCATTCGGAGGCTTCCCACTGGGTCTTGGGCACCGCCTGGATGCAGCCGCGCCAGATTTCGCCCAGGAAGGCCGCGCAGTAGATCGCAAACGAGATGCCGGCGGCCACCAGCGGCGTCAGCTTGAAGCCGGCGATGGCCAGGCCGAAGTAGGCCACGAACAGGATCACCAGCAGCGGGATGCCCTGAACCACCTGGATGTACCAGCTGGCGACGGTGCGCAGCGTCTTGTTGGGCGATACGCGCCATAGCGCGATCACGAAGCCGGCCACGCCGCCGAACACGAAGGCCACCAGCGACAGCACCACGGTCCAGACCGCCGCCTGCAGCAGGTATTGAACGTGCAATATCGAAAATGAATTCACGATCTCTCCTTACAGATTGGTGCCGAGCTTGCGCTTGCGGACGAAGGCGATCTGGCTCACCAGCCAGAAGGCGGCACGGAACAGGAAGGACAGCACGAGATACGCCACCGCGATCACCGCATACACCTCGAAGCTGCGGAAGGTTTCCGACTGCACCAGGTTGGCGGTGGCGGTCAGCTCTTCGGCGGAGATCTGCGACGTGATGCTCGAGGCCAGCATCAGCAGGATGAACTGGCTGGTCAGCGAGGGGTAGACGCGCTCCACCGCCGGCAGCAGCACCACGTGCCAGTACACGTGGAAGCGCGACATGCCCAGGCACTCGGCCGCCTCGATCTGGCCGGGATGGATGGAGTTGATGCCGGCGCGCATGATCTCGGTGGTGTAGGCGCCGACGTTGACGGTCAGCGCGATCACGGCGGCGGTTTCGGCGCTCAGTTTCCAGCCGATGCTGGCCAGGCCGAAGAACACCAGGAACACCTGCACCAGCAGCGGGGTGTTGCGGATGATCTCGACATAGGCCTTCACCAGGCCGTGCACCAGCCAGTTCTTGCTCTTGTAGGCGATCGCGCACAGCGTGCCGACCACGAAGCCGAGCACGATCGACAGGGCGGAGAGCTGTACCGTCAGCCAGGCGCCGTAAAGCAGGCGATCCCAGTTGGCGAACACGCTCATGAAATCGAATGTGTAGTTCATTGATACTCCGGTATGGCGGGAAGGGGACTACGCGTTGCGATGGCGCGCTCGCGCCGTTCCTGGCCGGGTGGGAGTGGTGGGTTGCATGAAGTGGTCTCCTTTCTTGTTTGCCTGAGGTCTTGGACCCGGCGTGCCGGCGGTAGCGGGAAAAGGATCCGGCTACCGTCGGCGGGCCTCTTGCGTTCGGGCCCTGCGCCGGGTGGCTTGCTGCTTCGGTACTGCGGTGCTGCGCGCCTTGCGGCGCAATGTTCTTGTCGTCCTTACAGCGGCTTGACGCCGCCGGCAGCGAAGGCGCCGGGCGCCGCCGCGATGCCGTTGACCAGCGGTTCGCCGAAATCGGGGATGCTGATCTCGAAACTGTCGCCGGCCTGGGTGCGCACGCTGTAGGCGAACGACAGGTTGGCCGCGCCCATGTAGTGCACATGCACGTCGCCGGGGCGGCGGAACTGGCTGTACTTGAAGTGGTGGTACTCCAGGTTCTCGATGGAGTGGCACATGTTGTCCTGGCCGGTCAGGAATTCCTGTTCCCAGATCACCCGGCCGTTGCGGCGGATGCGGGTCATGCCCACCAGGTGCGAGGGCGGCGCGCCCACCAGCAGCTCGGGGCCGAAGGAGCAGTAGCGCAGCTTCGAGTGGCCCTGGTAGAGGTAGTTGCGGCGCTCCATGACGTGGTCGGAGAATTCGTTGCCGATGGCGAAACCCAGGCGGCGCGGGCAACCCTGGTCGTCGATCACGTACAGGCCGACCAGCTCGGGCTCCTCGCCGCCGTCCAGCGCGAAATCGGGGCAGGGGAAGGGCTGGCCGGGCGCGACCACGATGCCGCCGTCGCCCTTGTAGAACCATTCCGACTGCACGCCGGGACGGCCGGCCTCGGGGCGGCCGCCTTCGATGCCCCACTCGATCATCAGCAGCGTGTCGGTCTTGTCCATCTCCTCGCCTTCCAGGCGGCGGTGCATCTTGTCGCGGGTGGAGGCGCTGCCCAGGTGCGTGACGCCGGCGCCGGACACCATGCAATGGGCCGGATCCTCATGATCCAGCGGCGCCAGGATGCGATGCTCGCGCAGGATGTCGGCGTAGTCTTCGGACTGGTCGGTGTTGAGCAGCTGCGCCTGGCGTTCCAGGTCGCCGCCGGCGGCGATGGCCAGCAGCGCCAGTTCGCGCATGGTGGCGACCTGCGACAACGCCTGGATCCTCGTCCCGTTGACGATCCCCACGCGGCGCGCGCCTTCGCGATCCTTGAATTGAATCAGCCTCACCTGGTCTCCGATGCTCGTTCTTGTTGCCCTCAACAGGCTTTTGACACAGCGCGATACCCGTCTTGTGGGCGGCTGTTGCGAAATCGGGCTGGATTTGCGGGATGGGACGCCGGCGCTGCATTGCGCAATGGCGCATCCCTCATTCGCCGGAGGCAGGAATTTGCTGCACTGCCAGATCGCGTTACCAGATCAATTTCGCAAAAGTCTCCTGCTTTTCTTACGCATCGTTTTGGCTGGCCGATAGATGCGCTAGCATTGTGGTTTTTCGCAGGACCGAATATAAGAGGCTTACAAAACGATGTCTAATGAGCTTAATTCATCGGGTGATAACCAACCCGGCAACCAGCTTCCGGCCGCCGCCGGCGAGCTGCCGTCGGTCGGTTCCATCGTCAGCCGCCTGCGTTTTCGCCAGGTGGCGCTGCTGACGGCGCTCGACGAGCAGGGCTCGCTGCACAAGGCGGCCGAGGTCATGCACATGACCCAGCCGGCCGCCACCAAGGCCCTGCATGAGATGGAAGACGCCCTGGGCGTGACGCTGTTCGACCGCTCGCCGCGCGGCATCGAGGCCACCGAGCTGGGCCGCTGCGTGATCCGCTACGCCCGCCTGATCCAGAGCGACGTCTCCAACCTGCGCGACGAGCTGCAGAACATGATCAGCGGCCGCGGCGGCCGCATTGCCATCGGCACCATCATGGGCGCCGCGCCTTTCGTCACGCGCGCGCTGTCGCGCCTGCGCGAGATCCAGCCGGATGTCTCCATCGAGATCGTCGAGGACACCAGCGCGCGCCAGCTGCTGCTGCTGGACCAGGGGCGCATCGACCTGATGATCGGGCGCTCCTCGGTCAGCTCTCAGCCCAACCTGTACAACTACGAGATGCTGCGCGGCGAGCCCATGTGCATCGTCAGCGGCGTCGACCATCCGCTGGCCACGGCGCAGAAGGTGCGCCTGCAGGAGCTGTCGGACGCTTCCTGGATCCTGTACTCCAGCAACATGCCCATGCGCATCTGGATCGAGCACGAGTTCAAGCTCGAAGGCCTGAAGGTGCCCGGCAACGTCATCGAGACCGCCTCGCCCTTCGTCACCGTGACGCTGCTGGCGCAGTCCAGCATGGTCGCCGTGATGCCGCTGGATATCGCCCACTTCTTCGCCGCCAAGCAGATGCTGGGCATCCTGCCGGCCAGCCTCAAGACCCGCATCGAGCACTACGGCATCGTCACCCGCAAGAACACCACCCTGTCCTCGCTGGCCAAGATGTTCATCCAGATCCTGCGCCAGCAGAACTGAGCTGTCACCGAGCCGGACGCGGCGCCTGGCCCGTCCTGTTGCATGGGAACGCCGGACAGCTGGCGTGGCTGGATGGCGACGCCGGGTTTTTCCTGATTTCCCCCGGATGTTTTTTCCTGTTAGCCTTCGTTCGCGGCCGGGGTGGCCGCTCTTCCGGTTGGCCTTCATGACATTGCGTTTTTCGCGTTCCACCGTAGTCCGCTTCAAGGCGTTCTCCACCACTTTCGCCGTTTCCGCCGCGCTGCTGCTGGCCGGCTGCGCGGGGCAGAAGTCCGCGCCGTCGCCCGAAGCCGCGGCCAAGCAGGCCAAGCTCGACCAGGCGCTGGCGCTGTTCTCCGCCAACGCGCCGGGCGGCTTGCCGGCCCAGTGGGAGCCGCTGCTGTTCACCCGCAAGAAAAAGAGCACCGAATACCAGCTGATCGAAGACGCCGGCCGCACCGTGCTGCGCGCCTACGCCGACCAGGCCTCGTCGGGCCTGCGCCATGCCGTCAACATCGACGTCAGCAAGAAGCCCTGGCTCTCCTGGAGCTGGAAGACTTCCGCGCTGATTCCCACCGCCGACAACACCCAGCGCGAGACCGAGGATTCGCCGGTGCGCATCGTGCTGGCCTTCGACGGCGACCACGACAATCTGTCGCTGATGGACACCATCCTGTTCGACACCGCCAAGCTGCTGACCGGGCACGAGCTGCCCTACGCCACGCTGATGTACATCTGGGAAAACAAGGCGCCGGTCGGCACCGTCATCGCCAACACCCGCACCGGGCGCATCCAGATGATGGTGGCCGAGAGCGGTCCGGCCAAGGTCGGCCAGTGGGTGCAGTACAAGCGCAATGTGGCCGAGGACTATGAAAAGATCTTCGGCGAGAAGCCGGGACGCCTGATCGGCGTGGGCGTGCTGACCGACACCGACAACACCGGCCAGAAGGTCGAGGCCTGGTATGGCGATATCCGGATGATGCGCGACGCCGACGGCGGCGAGTGAAGCCGCAGGCCGCGCCCGCCTGAAATGAAAAGGCCCGCCGGAACACATCCGGCGGGCCTTTTCGTTGATGCCTGCAATCGCCTCACACGCCGCGCCACCACGCGGCGACATGGCCCCAGAAGCCCTTGGGGCCTTCGGTGAACAGCCAGGGTTTTTGCGTCTTCAGGCGCTCGATCATCTCCTGCTCCGCCTTTTCCGATACGTTGCCGTAGGCGCGGCCCAGTCGCAGCAGGCTGCGCAGCGCGCCCAGCTTTTCGCGCGCCACCGCGCCCGTGGCGTGCTCGATGGCGATGTGCGTCTCGCGCAGCTCCTGGACCAGCGCGTGCGCCAGTTGCGAGGCCGGCGACTTCAGTTTTTCCTGCACTACGGCGATGCTGGTGGAGGCCGACTTGATCTGGCCCGCCAGCACGTCGATCTGCGTCTCGTCGCCCTTGGCCTGCTTGATGATGGCGGTGGCCCATGCGCGCGAGGCGGCGACCAGGTCGTCCGTGCCCCAGTCGTGGCGCACCGCGATATGGAAGCCGTAGCTCGAGGCCTGCTCGATCAGGATCGCCACCACGTCCGGGAATTCCTTGTCCATCGCGCGCTTGGCCCAGGCGTACTGGCCCGAGATCATCATGTGGTGGACCGCCTCTTCGGTCAGGAAGTGCGGGTTCTCCGAGACCTTGGCCAGCAGGAAGGCGTCGAAGGACGGCGCCACGAAACCGGAGTCGACCTTGGTCGACAGGCGTACGAAGTTCTTGTAGTCGCGGTCGAGCGACTCGAACACGTCGTCCTTGAGATTGAGTTTGATCTGTTTCATGGCCTTCCCCGGGCTAGGCTGGTGTTGTCGATCCGGCATCCCTCATCCGGACCAGGCTTGTCATTTATTCATGCTTCGTGCGCGGCACGGCGTGAATCATCGTTATCGGCATCTTCGGGCCGAAACTTTACCATGGGAAACACGGCGGCAAGCTGCGCCGCGCAAGGCAGAGCTTACTACCGGAATGCGCCGTCGGGGACGCGTCAACGCGTCAGTACGCGCGCAGGCCGTAGCGCTGCCGGGTAGGCTCGTCGGGAAACAGGTAATCGCGATAGGCCGACCACGCGGCGTCGGCGCGGATCTCGGTCGATACCTGGCAGCCGCGGCAGAGTTTGGCGTAGACGCCGGCAATGACGTCTTCGACCCCATTGGGATCGCTGACGTAGAAGTAATTGCGCTGCTGCCCCTCGCGCACGGCGCTGCCGGCATAGATGCTGCGGGTCTTGTAGGCCACGGCAGCGGCCAGCGCCTCGGACAGGGCATCGAGCCGGGACAGGTCGTTGAGCTCGGGCAGGCCGTCGCCGCGGGCCGACGCGTAGGCGACGCCGGTGACGATCACGTACGGAAAGCCGGACAGCGGAAAGACCCGGCGCAGCCCCATGTCGACCTTGACCGCGTAGGCATGGCCGTCGCGCGTGCTCTCGTAGTTCCACCAGTCGGGCGGCTCCTGCGCGCGCGCTGCCTGGGCGCCCAGCAGCAGCGTGCAGACCAGGCCGAGGACGAGGACGAGGCGCGCGGCGCGCAGCATGGGACGGCCCTTCAGCCCGCCGCCAGCAGCGCGGCCAGCGCCAGCAGGGCCGGCAGCCCTTGCACGTAGAGGATGGAGCGCTTGGCCGTCAGGCCGCCGTAGATGCCGGCCACCAGCACGCAGATCACGAAGAAGAACTGCACCGGACGGTCGCCCGTGGTCACGCTCCAGAACAGGCCGGCGGCCAGGAAACCGTTGTACAGGCCCTGGTTGGCGGCCAGCACGCGCGAGGCTTCAGCGGCTTCTTTGGACTGGCGGAAGGTCTTCAGCCCGATCGGTTTGGTCCACAGGAACATTTCCAGCACCAGGATCCACACGTGTTCGACGGCGATCAGGATGAGCAGGGCGGTGGCGAGCTGTTGCAAGGTTTTCTCCTTTTGTCGTTATCGGTGGCGCCGGCCGCGGCCGGCGCTTTCGCGATCATGCCCGAAAGCGCCGCGCCCGCCAACGGTGGGGCCGATGCGGTGCGACTGTGGCATCGCCGCCACCGTCCCGCTTGGCAAGGCGGCGGCGCTGCGGATAGAATGCGGCCTCGGGCGCGGCAGGGCGCCCCATCCCGCGAAAGCCGATGCACCTGCCGTCTGCAGTGCCTTCCATCCGGAACACAGACGTTGAACCTTGAGAGTCGTGGCGGGAAACGACGCATGAAAGGAACAACCGTAATGTGGTCTACCCAATTCCCCTGTGCCGTCAACATTGCCGAACCCGGTTTCGGCGGTGCGCTTTCCAACAGCGATTTCCTGCGCCGCTACGCCAAGCGCCTGCTGCGCGCGGCGCGTTCCGAACGCAGCAGCGAGGCCTTGCCGGTCCTGCGGCGCATCGTGGCCATGCAGGTGACACCCGAGATCTCGGTGGCCGAGCTGTTTCCCCTGCGCGCCAGCCTGCAGCTCAAGCATGTGCTGCACACGCTGGCGCGCGAACTGGCATTCCCGAGCTGGGAAACCTGCTCGCGCCAGGTCGACGCCCGACCGTCGTCGCTGCTGGATCGATACCGCTTCGAGCTGGGCATGTTCCGCGATTTCCAGACCAACTGGTTCCCCGACATGGGCGCGGCGCGGGGCTGGCAGCGCGAGCACGGCGGCTACCTGATCGCCTACGGCGGGCAGGCGGTGGCGATCCTGGCGCACTGATCTTGGCCAGCTGACTTTTTGCGCGCTGATGGCGTGCAACGAAAAACGGCGCCGGTGAATCCGGCGCCGTTCTCGTTTTGCCCGGCAGGCGCGCTTACTTCGCCTGCAGGAATTTCTCCGCCAGCCGCACCCAGTAGGTCGCGCCGATCGGCAGCAGGTCGTCGTTGAAGTCGTAGCTGGGATTGTGCAGGTTGCACGGGCCCAGGCCGTGGCCATGGTCGCGGTGACCGCCGTCGCCGTTGCCCAGGAAGACGTAGCAGCCCGGCTTGTGCTGCAGCATGAAGGCGAAGTCTTCCGCGCCCATGGTGGGTTCGGTGCGGGCGTCGACGTGATCGGCGCCGAACTGCTCGGTCAGCACCTCCACGGCGAAGGCGGTCTCCTTCTCGTGGTTGATCAGCGGCGGATAGTTGCGCTTGAAGCTGAATGCCACCGTGGCGTCGAAGGCCGCGGCGGTGTGCTCGGCGATCTCCTGCATGCGGCGCTCGATCATGTCCAGCACGCCGGTGCTGAAGGTGCGCACCGTGCCGATCATCACCGCTTCGTCGGGGATCACGTTGGTGGCGCTGCCGGTGTGGATCTGGGTGATCGAGACCACCGCCGGGTCGTTCGGATTGGCATTGCGCGAGACGATGGTCTGCCAGCCCTGGGCGATCTGCACGGCCGTCATCACCGGGTCGATGGCCTTGTGCGGCTGGGCCGCGTGCGAACCCTTGCCCTTGACGGTCACGTGGAATTCGTTGCTGGAGGCCATCTGCGGGCCCGGTGTCACGCCGAAGTGGCCGGCCGCAATGCCGGGCCAGTTGTGCATGCCGAACACCGCCTCCATCGGGTACTTCTCGAACAGGCCGTCCTGGATCATGCGTTCGGCGCCGCGACCGCCTTCTTCGGCGGGCTGGAAGATCACGTAGACGGTGCCGTCGAAGTTGCGGTGCTGCGCCAGGTAGTGTGCCGCGCCCAGCAGCATGGCGGTATGGCCGTCGTGGCCGCAGGCGTGCATCTTGCCCTCGTGCTTGGAGGCGTGCGCGAAGGTGTTGAGCTCGGGCATGGGCAGCGCATCCATGTCGGCGCGCAGGCCAATGGCGCGCGGGCTGTCGCCGTTCTTGATGATGCCGACCACGCCGGTCACGCCCAGCCCGCGCACCACCGGGATGCCCCATTCGGCGAGCTTTTGCGCGACCACTTCGGAGGTGCGCTCTTCCTCGTATCCAAGCTCGGGATGGGCGTGGATGTCGCGGCGGATCTTTTGCAATTCGGCGTGGAACTGGACGATGGGATCGATGAGTTTCATGGTGAGGGGAGGGCCGTCGGGCGGCGCCGTGCGCTGGCGTAAAGCGATCATCTTACCCCGGCTGCGCCGGAACGGCAGTGTCGTACACCACCGTCCCGGCTCCCGGGAATGCCGGATCAGGACGCCAGGCGCTTCACCAGGCGGTACATGAACTCGCGGCCCTCATACAGGCGCGGGATCTCGATGCGCTCGTCCAGTCCATGCGTGCGCAGGTCGGCCGGATCGGTGAACAGGCCGGAAACGCCATACATCGGCACGCCCGCGTTGCGGGCGAAGCGGCTGTCGGTGGCGCCGGTGCTCATGAAGGGAATCACCGGCACACCCGGCCACATCTCTTGCGTCAGGCCTTCCACCACCGAGGAGATCTCGGGCGTCATCGGCGACACCGGGCTGCGCGTGGGCGGCGCGATCTGGTGCAGGGCGATCTTGTCGTTGCCCAGCACCTGCTTCAACTGGCGCTCGACCTCGGCCGGATCGTCGAAGGGCAGCATGCGGCAATTCACCGTGGCCTTGGCCGATTGCGGCAGCGCGTTCTCGGCATGGCCGCCGTTGAACATGGTGGCGGTGCAGGTGGTGCGCAGCTGGGCGTTATACAGCGGCACGGTCGAGAGGCGGTCGGTCACGGCCTGGTCCATGCTGCCGTTGCCGACCGCGCGCATGTCCTCGGCCTGCTGGCCGCTGGCGAACTGGGCGCTGCGGGCGAAGTAGGTCTTGTTCACATCGGCCAGCTTGACCGGGAAGCGATACGCGCCCAGGCGCGCCAGTGCGCCGGCCATCGCGTAGATCGGATTGTTGGGCGTGGGCAGCGAGCTGTGGCCGCCGACGTCGCGCAGCTCCAGCTGGTAGGAGGTGTAGAGCTTCTCGGCTACCTGCACGCGGTGCAGCTTGGGCTTGCTGCCTTTGCCGCCGTACAGCTCGCCGCCGCCGCCCTCGTTGATGCCCAGCGCGGCCTTGAGCAGTTCGGGCTTGTTCTTGAACAGCCACCAGGCGCCGTTGCTCTCGACGTCGCCGCGCTCTTCATCGGCGGTCAGCGCCAGGATGACGTCCCGTTTGGGCGCGAAGCCCTCGCGCTTGAGCTGGGAGAGGATGGAGACGAAGGCCGAGGCCATGGCCTTGTCGTCGATGGAGCCGCGGGCGGTGAAGTAGCCGTCGTCTTCCTTGAGCTTGAAGGGATCGGTCTTCCAGTCTTCGCGCTTGGCCTCGACCACGTCGATGTGCGCGATCAGCAGCAGCGGCTCCTTGCTGCCGTCGCCCTTCCAGCGCAGCACCAGGTTGCCCTTCCTGGGGAAGGGCTCGATGATCTGGATGTCGTCCTGCTTGAATCCCGCCTTCACCAGCTCGGCCTGCATCGCCTGCGCGGCCACGGTGGTGCTGCCGGCGGAGTGGGTGGTGTTGATCTCCACCAGTTCCTTGTAGATGTCGTGGAAGCGCTGCTGCTCCGGCGTGAGCTGCTGGGCCGAGGCCGCGGCGCTGACGGCCAGGGCGCTCAGCACGGCCAGGGCGCTCAGCACGGCCAGGCGCGTGAGGCTGCTGAGGCGAGAGGGAATGGATGGGCGCGAGGGGAAGCGCATGAAGGTCTCCTGATGGTGATGTTATGGATGAGCTTGCCGCGGCGTCATGCGGGCCGCGCCGTTCATTTTCCACAAGGAAACGCAATGTGCAACCTGAATCAATTCATCGGTCGCGCAATTTCGTTCAATACAGCCAGCAGCGCCCCGCCTAGCATGCGCCTCTTTGCCATAGCCGCGAACGAGGCGCATCCATGTTTCCATCCGAATTTTTTCTGCTGGCCGGCGCGCATCTGCTGGCGCTGGCCAGTCCCGGTCCTGATTTCCTGCTGCTGGTGCGCAGCGCGCTGCGCCACGGCAGGCGCCATGGCATCGGCGCCGCCGCCGGCATCGCGCTGGCCAACGGCATGTACATCGCGCTGGCGCTGGGCGGCTTCAGCCTGCTGCAGCAAAGCCCGGCGCTGCTGACCGCGATGAAATGGCTGGCCAGTATTTACCTGGCGTGGCTGGGCTGGCTGTTCATGCAATCGAGCCTGAAACCGGCGCCGTTGCCCGCCGCCGGGCACCAACAGGCCGGCGCGCCCGCCGGGTTTGCGGCCGGCCTGGGGGCGGGCTTTCTGTCGGCGGCGCTCAATCCCAAGAACGGCGTGTTCTACCTGGGCCTGTTCACGCTGATGGTGGGCGCGCAGACCGGCGCCGGGCGCAAGCTGGCGTACGGCCTGTGGATGTTCTTCGCGGTGTTTGCCTGGGATGCGGCGCTGGTGCTGGCGATGTCGCAGCGACGCGTCATCGCGCTGCTGGGACGCGGCTTGCCGATGGTCGAGCGCGGCGCCGGGCTGCTGCTGATGCTGGCGGCGGCCGCGCTGGCGCTGGCGCGCGTGTGACGCGGCTCAGGCCTTGCGGTATTGCAGCGGCGTGGCCGCCACGCGCGACTTGAAGACGCGATGGAAGTGGCTCTGGTCGGCGAAGCCGGTGTCGTAGGCGGCATCGGTGGCGCTGGCGCCTTGCTGCAGCAGTGCGCGCGCCTGGTTGATCTTCATGTCCAGTTGCAGCGCGTGGGGCGTCAGGCCGTAGCGGCGGCGGAACTGGCGGATCAGCTGGTAGCGTCCGGTGCCGGCCACCTGGGCCAGCGTGTCGATGGCAACGGTTTGGCGGCAATGCGCCTGCAGATAATCGTAGGCGCGGCGCAGGCCTGCGTCGCCGGGCTGATCCTCCTGCGGGTGCGCCTGGGCAACGCTGCCGGCGGCTTCGGCGCACAGGAGCATCAGCTCGTGCAGGCAGGTGATGACTTCGGCTTCCTTGTCGCCCGCCCGGCCATCGAGTGCGACGCTCATGCGGTCCAGCAGGCGCACCGCCTGTTCCGAGCGGATCACCTGCGAGCGCATCGAGCGCGCCAGGCCGGCGGTGGCGGGCGACTCCGACAGCAGCGCCTCCAGCCACGGCAGGTCGAGATGGAACATCCGATAGCTCCAGCTTTGCAGGTCTTCCGGGTTGCAGCAGTGCACGTCGCCCGCGCGCACCAGCACCACGTCGCCCGGCGCGATGGGCATGCTGCTGGCAGCCAGCGTGAACACGCTGCGGCCGGCGTCGACGATGCCGATGGAAAAGGTCGGATGCGTGTGCGGCGCATAGCAGGACAAGCTGCCGGTGGCGCGCCGGCCTTCAAGAAAGGGCAGGGCGGGGTCGCGCCAGAAATGCATGGACGAGGGCATGTTCGCGGGCCTGGGGAAGATCGTGGAAGGGCATTTTAAGATAAAGTATCCGCTTTGCCGCAAGCCTTTTCCAACTTGGGTTTGCGGGTGTCTTCCCGTTCTTGAAACTTGCCGATTTGCCATGACCACCACGATCGTTCGCGCTGCCTGCCCCCATGATTGCCCCGATACCTGCGCCCTGCTGGTGACGGTAAAGGATGGCGTGGCCACCGAGGTGCGCGGCGACCCGGAGCATCCGCCGACCTCCGGCGTGCTGTGCACCAAGGTGTCGCGCTACACCGAGCGCACCTACCACAAGGACCGCCTGCTGCACCCGCTGCGCCGTACCGGCAAGAAGGGTGAAGGCAAGTTCGAACGCATCAGCTGGGAAGAGGCGATCGCCGAGATCGCGCAGCGCCTGTCGTCGATCGCGCTGCGCGACCCGCAGGCGATCCTGCCCTACAGCTATGCCGGCACCATGGGCATGGTGCAGGGCGAGTCGATGGCCGGGCGTTTCTTCAACCGCCTGGGCGCCTCGCAACTGGAACGCACCATCTGCTCCTCGGCCGGCAGCGCCGGCTATCGCTACACCGTGGGTGCGCGCATCGGCACCGACCTGGAGCAGGTCAACGGCGCCAAGCTGATCCTGATCTGGGGCGGCAATCCGATCGCCTCCAACCTGCATTTCTGGACCCGCGTGCAGGCCGCCAAGCGCAACGGCGCCAGGCTGATCGCCATCGATCCCTACCGTTCGCTGACCGCCGAAAAATGCCACCAGCACATCGCGCTCTTGCCCGGCACCGACGCCGCGCTGGCGCTGGGCATGATGCATGTGCTGGTGGCCGAGGACCTGCTGGACCACGACTACATCGCACGCCATACGCTGGGCTTCGAGCAGCTGAAGCAACGCGTGGCCGAATGGACCCCGCAGCGCACCGCCGAGGTCTGCGGCATCAGCGCCGCCGAGGTGCTGGAGCTGGCGCGCGAATACGGCCGCACGGCGCTGGCCGGCGAGGGCGCGATGATCCGCGCCAACTACGGGTTGCAGCGCGTGCGCGGCGGCGGCATGGCCTCGCGCAACGTGGCCTGCCTGCCGGCGCTGGTGGGCGCCTGGCGCCATGCCTCGGGCGGCATCCAGATGTCGACCTCGGACACCTTCCCCAAGGACAACGCCGCCCTCGGCCGCCCGGATCTCGCCGTGCGCCACGGCGCGCCGGCGCGCATCATCAACATGAGCACCATCGGCGACGACCTGCTCAAGCCCGCATCCGCAGCGTTCGGTCCGAAGGTGGAGGCCGTGATCGTCTACAACGCCAACCCGGTCGCGGTGGCGCCGGAGTCGGCCAAGGTGGTCGAGGGCTTCGCGCGCGAGGACCTGTTCACCGTGGTGCTGGAGCATTTCCAGACCGACACCGCCGACTACGCCGACATCGTGCTGCCGGCCACCACCCAGCTGGAGCACGTGGACGTGCATGCCACCTACGGCCACATCTACATGATGGCCAACAACGCCGCCATCGCGCCGCTGGGCGAGTCCAAACCGAACACCGAGATCTTCCGCCTGCTGGCCGCGGCCATGGGTTTCGACGAGGACTGTTTCAAGGACAGCGACGACGACATCGCCGCCGTCGCCTTCCGCCGCGACCATCCGCGCAGCGCGGGCTACGACTGGGATGCGCTGAAAGAGAAGGGCTGGCAACGGCTGAACATGCCGGCGGCGCCCTTTGCCGACGGCGGTTTTGCCACGCCTTCCGGCAAGTGCGAGTTCTATTCGGCGCAGATGAAAGCGGCCGGACTGGATCCGCTGCCGGACTACATCGCGCCGTACGAGTCGGTGGCCAGCAATCCGCAGCTGGGCGCGAAGTATCCGCTGGCGATGATCTCGCCGCCGGCGCGCAATTTCCTCAACTCGTCCTTCGTCAACGTGCAGAGCCTGCGCGACACCGAGGGCGAGCCGCACCTGGACATGCATCCGCTGGACGCCGCCGCGCGCGGCATCGGCGCCGAGGACATGGTGCGCATCTTCAACGACCGCGGCAGCATGCAGGCGCGCGTGCGCGTGACCGACAAGGCGCGTCCGGGCCTGGTGGTCGGGCTGTCGATCTGGTGGAAGAAGTTCGCCGCCGACGGCAAGAACGCCAACGAAGTCACCAGCCAGCGCCTGACCGACATGGGCAACGCGCCGACCTTCTACGACGTGCTGGTGCAGGTCGAGAAGCTGGCCGCGGATGAGCCTGCCGATGCGAGCCGGGCCGCCGCCGCGGCCGCTGCTGCAGCCTGACCGGCGTCGCCGGAAACGCGCGGCCGGCGGCGTGGTCTGAACTTGCATGTTTGCTTACACGCCATCCAGGTGTCGCGATGAATGAACCTCGATTTCCGGCCCGCAGCTCAGCATGGCGGCCGCTGCTGCTGGGCCTGGCCTGCGTCGCCGCGGCCGTTGCCGCGGGCGGCTGCACTTCCATTTCTTATTACGCCCAGGCCGCGCACGGCCAGTTCTCGCTGCTGGCCCAGGCCAGGCCCTTCGACGACTGGATCAACGACCCCGACGCCAAGGCCTCGCTGAAGACCAAGCTGGAGACGGTGCGCGAGATCCGTCGCTTCGCCGTGGCCGAGCTGGGTTTGCCGGACAACGGCAGCTACAAGACCTATGCCCAGCTCGACCGTCCCTTCGTCCTCTGGAACGTGGTGGCGGCGCCGGAGCTCTCGCTCAAGGCCCACCAGTGGTGTTTCCCGGTCGCCGGCTGCGTCGACTATCGCGGCTACTACAGCCAGCAGGCCGCGCAGGCGTATGGCGACCAGCTGCAACAGCAGGGCTATGACGTGCAGGTGGTCGGCGTGCCGGCCTATTCCACGCTGGGCTGGTTCAACGATCCGGTGATCTCGACCTTCATCAACTATCCCGACGGCGAACTGGCGCGGCTGATCTTCCACGAACTGGCGCACCAGACCGTCTACGCGCGCGACGACACGCCGTTCAACGAAGGCTTTGCCGTGGCGGTGGAAGAGATTGGCGTCGAGCGTTGGCTGGCGGCGCGGCATGACGACAAGATGATCGAAGCCTATCGCCGCTTCGATGCGCGCAAGCAGGAGTTCCTGGCGCTGCTGGACAAGTACCGCGACAAGCTGGCCGACAACTACGACAGCGACGCCAGCGATGCCGACAAGCGCCGGCGCAAGCAGCAGATCTTCGACGAGCTGCGCGCCGAGTATGCGCAGGTCAAGGCGCAGCGCTGGAACGGCTACGCCGGCTACGACCGCTGGTTCGCCATGCCGCTGTCCAATGCCCACCTGGCGCTGGTGGGGGCGTATCACGACATGGTGCCGGCGTTCAAGGAGCTGTTTGCGCGCAGCAGCGGCTTCCCGGACTTCTATGCCCGGGTCCGGCAGCTGGCCGCGATGGACAAGCCGGCGCGCCACGCCGCCCTGGGCGACCCCTTGCCCGATCCCGCGCCGGCCGGGCGCAGGAAGGACCGCAAGGCCGAACGTACGCCGCTTTGAAGATCGTCGATTTGTTGCCCTGCGGCATGCTGCGGATGCCCACATGGGGCCGCACGCGGTATGATGCGCAACACTTGTCTGATTTGCAGGAAATGGCAGGCAGCAGCAAATCTGCGCCAAATACGAGCCGCATCGAGGGTGTCGAATTTTTACGAAAAACCCGTTCAAAAAAGCTTGCCCAAGCGGCCAATGCTGGATAGCATCTGCACTAAATAAAAAAACACTCGTGCTTTTTTTTGCTGTGCGCGCCAAAGCAATGAATCCAATCAACGCTCAGCCCAGCGCAAGTTCTGACCGGAGACAGAGGTAAACAACATGGAAAAATTCTGGCTTGCTTCGTATCCCGCAGGCGTTCCCGCCGAGATCGACCCGAACCGCTACGACTCGCTGGTGCAGATGATCGACGAGGCCTTCGCCAAGTACGCGGATCGCAACGCCTACGTCTGCATGGGCAAGTACCTGAGCTATGCCGACCTGGACCGCATGTCGCGCAACATGGGCGCCTGGCTGCAAAGCCTGGGCCTGAAGCAGGGCGCGCGCGTGGCGATCATGATGCCCAACGTGCTGCAGTATCCGATCGCGATCGCCGCGATCCTGCGCGCCGGCTATACCGTGGTCAACGTCAACCCGCTGTACACCGCCCGCGAGCTTGAGCACCAGCTCAAGGATTCGGGCGCCGAGGCCATCTTCGTGCTGGAGAACTTCGCCTGCACGCTGCAGAAGGTGGTGGCGCGCACCCAGGTCAAGCACATCGTGGTGGCGAGCATGGGCGAGCTGCTGGGCACCCTGAAGGGCGCCATCGTCAACATGGTGGTGCGCCATATCAAGAAGATGGTGCCGGAATGGTCGCTGCCCAACGCCGTCACCTTCAGCCGCGCGTTGTCGCAGGCCGAGGGCAAGCAGCTGCAGCCGGTCAAGCTGGGCCATGACGACATCGCCTTCCTGCAATACACCGGCGGCACCACGGGCGTGGCCAAGGGCGCCGTGCTGACCCATCGCAACCTGGTGGCCAATGTGCTGCAGGCCGAGGAATGGCTCAATCCGGCCCTGACGTCGGGCGGCCATGTCGACCAGCTGGTGTTCGTCTGCGCGCTGCCGCTGTATCACATCTTCGCGCTGACGGTGTGCAACATGCTGGGCACGCGCGAGGGCGCGCTGAACCTGCTGATCCCCAATCCGCGCGACATTCCCGGCTTCGTCAAGGAGCTGGCCAAGTACAAGGTCAACACCTTCCCCGCCGTCAATACGCTGTACAACGCGCTGCTCAACAACGCCGAGTTCGCCAAGCTGGACTTCTCCGGCTACCGCTGCTGCGTGGGCGGCGGCATGGCGGTGCAAAAGGGCGTGGCCGACAAGTGGAAGAAGCTGACCGGCTGCCCCATCATCGAAGGCTACGGCCTGTCGGAAACCTCGCCGATCGCCAGCGCCAATCCCTGCACCATCGAGGATTACACCGGCACCATCGGCCTGCCGTTCCCGTCGACCGACTTCGCCATCCTGGATGACGACGGCAAGCCCGTGCCGTTGGGCCAGCCCGGCGAGATCGCCATCCGCGGTCCGCAGGTGATGGCCGGCTACTGGCAGCGCCCGGACGAGACCGCCAAGGTCATGACGCCGGACGGTTTCTTCAAGACCGGCGACATTGGCGTGATGGACGAGCGCGGCTACACCAAGATCGTCGACCGCAAGAAGGACATGATCCTGGTCTCCGGCTTCAACGTCTATCCGAACGAGGTCGAAGGCGTGGTGGCGCAGCATCCGGCGGTGCTGGAATGCGCCTGCGTGGGCGTGCCCGACGAGCACACCGGCGAGGCCGTGAAACTGTTCGTGGTGCGCAAGGACAAGTCGCTCACCGCCGAGCAGCTGATGGCCTACTGCAAGGAACAGTTCACCGGCTACAAGAAGCCCAAGTACATCGAGTTCCGCGACGAGCTGCCCAAGACCAATGTGGGCAAGATCCTGCGCCGCGAGTTGCGCGATGAGCAGAAAAAGCCGGAGGAGCAGAAGAAGGCTGCCTGACCGGGTTGGGATTCAAAGAAAAACGCCGCCGTGGGGATCCACGGCGGCGTTTTTCATTCCTGGCCAAAGGCGTTGCGCCCTCACGCAGCTTGGGCCGCCTCGCAAGCCCGCAACGCATCGATGAAGGCGCGCGCATTGCCGCCTGCCTCTGCAGCGCTCATTCCTGGTTTGTACAGCGCCGAACCCAGTCCGAACGCGGTGGCGCCGGCCTGCATGAAGGGCTTCAGGTTGTCGGGCGTGATTCCGCCCACCGGCGCCAGCACCACGCCGGCCGGGACCACCGCGCGCCAGGCCTTGACCACGGCCGGTCCCAGCTGTTCGGCCGGGAACATCTTGAGGATGTCGGCGCCCGCGGCCAGCGCGGCGAAGGCTTCGGTCACGGTCGCCACGCCGGGCGCGCTGGCCAGTCCGGCGTCGGTGGCCGCGCGGATCACCGCCGGGTCGCTGTGCGGCATGACGATCAGCTGTCCGCCGGCATCGGCCACCTGCTGCACCTGGGCCGCCGACATCACGGTGCCGGCGCCGACCACGCAGTCGGCCGGCAACGCGCCGCGCAGGATGCGAATGCTCTCCAGCGGCTCGGGCGAATTGAGCGGCACTTCGATGATGCGAAAGCCCGCATCGTAGATGGCGCGGCCGATCGCCTCTACCTCGTCGGGGCGTACCCCGCGCAGGATGGCGATGAGCCGGCATTTCTTCATGGCTTCTTTGAACATGGTGGTTTTCCGTTCCTTTTATGCGATGAGCCCGGCCTGCACGGCGATTTTCCACAGGCCGTGCTCGGTGGCCTGGGCGGCGACGTCCACGCGGGTGTAGCCGTACAACGCCAGCGCCTCGCGATAGCGCTCGCACAGCTTGCCCTCGCCGATCAGCACGATGGCCGGATCGGCCGCCAGCTGCGCGGCCGCGCGGCCGGCGCGCAGCGCCGCGATTTCATGGCCGATCAGCAGGCCCGAGAGATAGTTGGCCTGGCCCTCGCCGTTGAGCGCGCCGGTCAGCCCCAGCGTGCGCGTGCTGAAGATGGTCGAGAGCACGCCGTTGATGCCGCCCGCGCCCAGCGCGACCCTGGCGCCGCGCGCGAAGGCGGCGGCATCGAAAGGCGCGCCGCGCTCCATGGTGCGGCCCAGGATGGTGTGGCCGGACAACGCCGCGTAGGCTTCTCCGGTCATGAAGGTGTCGAAGTGGGTGAAGCGCTCACCATCGATACGCACCCATTTCGAATGCGTGCCCGGCAGCCCGATCAGCAGCTCGCCGGCCGCGCCGTCCCGCAGCGCGCCGACCACCTGCGTCTCTTCGCCGCGCATGACGTTGGGCAGCTCGCCGCGCTCGATCAGGCCCGGCACGATGTGCAGCACGGCGCCGTTGCGGGTGGGCAGCGCGGTCAGTCCTGCGCCGATGTCGGCCACGCGCAGCGGCACATCGAGATACGGCGCCTCGCGCCAGCCTTGGGCGCTGCCGACCATGCCGGCGGCTATCACCGGCGTGCCGGGCGCTGCGCGCAGCCAGTCGCCGCAGGCTTCTTCGAAGGCCTGCTCGAAGCCGGCCTTGGCGCCGATGGCGGAGGCTTCCACCACCGGCAGGTTCATGATGCCCCAGGGCAGCGCGCGGCGGTCCAGCACCGCGCCGCCTTCGCCGAGGCGATAGGCGCGCAGCGAGGAGGTGCCCCAGTCCAGCGCGATCAGTTTGCTAGTGCCGGCCATGGAGGCGCCCGCTCAGTTGGGAACCGGCGAGACGACCGGCTTGCCGGAGAAGTGCGCCTGCAGGTTGTTGAAGGCGAGGTCGGCCATCGCGGTGCGCGTGACCAGCGTGCCGCTGGCCATGTGCGGCGTGAGCACGACGTTCTCCAGCGCGGCCAGTTCGGCCGGGATGTTGGGTTCGTTCTCGAACACGTCCAGGCCGGCGCCGGCGATCTTGCCGGCCTTGAGCGCCGCGATCAGCGCCGCTTCGTCGACCACCGAGCCGCGCGCCACGTTGATCAGGAAACCCTTGGGCCCGAGCGCCTCGAGCACCTCGGCGTTGACCAGCGCGCGGGTGCCGGCGCCGCCCGGGGTGATCATCACCAGGAAGTCGACCGCCGCGGCCAGCGACTTGATGTCGCCGTAGTAGGTGTAGGCGACGTCCTTCCGGGAGCGGTTGTGGTAGGCGATGTCCATGTCGAAACCGGCCGCGCGCCTGGCAATCGCCTCGCCGATGCGGCCCAGGCCGACGATGCCCAGCCGGGTACCGCTGACCTTGGTGGTGAAGGGGAAGGGACCGTTCTTCCATTCGCCGCTGCGGGCGAAGCGGTCGGCGCGCACCACGTTGCGTGCCGTGGCCAGCATCAGCGCGATGGCCATGTCGGCGACGTCGTCGGTGAGCACGTCGGGCGTGTGGGTGACATGGATGCCGCGCTCGCGGGCGGCCGGCACGTCCACGCCGTCATAGCCGACGCCGAACACCGAGACGATCTCCAGCGCCGGGAAGCGCGCCATGAACTCACGCGGCACCTTGGCTTCGCCGTTGGCGGCGATGCCGCGCACGCTGGGCGCGATTGCCTGGAGCTGTTCTTCGGACAGGCCGTCCAGCAGGTTGTGGCAGTTGAAGTTGTCGTGCAGCAGCTGCATCAGGTGCTGCGGCAGGCGGGCGACGATCAGGACGGTGGGGCGGGCGGCTTGGTTCATGGTCGGTGCGTCGGTAACGGTAGGGCGGGATCGTAACGATACGGACTAAGCGCGGCGCGCGGGCTGAATTCTTTTCAACATTGGCGCGTGCCGAAAGGCGCGGGGCCGCGCCCTCAGACCGACTGCCAGCCGCCGCCCAGGTCCTGCATGCTGTTGAGTTCGGCGACGTTGTCTTCCGGCGCCAGCGGCGGCAACGCGCGCGGCTTGCGGTTCTCGTCGGTGGCGACGTAGGTCAGCGTGGCTTCGGTCACCTTGACGATCTCGGTCTGCAGGCGGTTGCGTTCGGCGAAGACTTCGACGTTCACGGTGATGGACGTGTTGCCGACCTTGACGATGTCGGCGTAGAAGGACAGCAGGTCGCCCACGAACACCGGATTCTTGAACAGGAAGGAGTTGACCGCGATGGTGGCCACGCGACCGTTGGCGCGGCGGGTGGCCGGCAGCGAGCCGGCGATGTCGACCTGGGCCATGATCCAGCCGCCGAAGACGTCGCCGTAGACGTTGGCGTCGGACGGCATGGGCATGACGCGCAACTGGGGCGCCTTGCCTGCCGGAAGTTGGGTGCGGGGCGTGGTGGTCATGTGAGCTTCTCCCTTGAAAGCGTGAAGTCCTGCGGACTCTTATAATTCCTGCTGTGTGTACCCGGCATCGCCGGGCATGCATTGTCAAACAGGCACGTATTGCCGCCTCTCGCGAAGCGGCGGCTTGCTGCGCCTTGCGCGCCTTGGGTCGTCGCGCAATGGCCTGAAGCGGGTAGTTTATCCGTGTTGCCTCGCCGCAGCCAGCTTGCCGCTGCGCCTTTTCAGTCGTCTTTTCGCTTTCACCGCCAATTTCCAGCCATTCGATGCGCCGTTACCCGAACACCCAGTCTTCCCAGTCCCCCGCCGCGCCCCGCCACCAAAGCGACTGGACGGTGGTCAAGACCCTGCTGCCCTACCTGTGGACCTACAAATGGCGCGTGATGCTGGCGCTGGCCTTCCTGGTCGGCGCCAAGCTGGCCAACGTCGGCGTGCCGCTGGTGCTCAAGAAGCTGGTGGACGAGATGACCGTGACCGCCGGCCATCCGATGGCGCTGCTGGTGCTGCCGCTGGGGCTGTTGGCCGCCTACGGCGCGCTGCGGCTGGCCACGTCGGTGTTTACCGAACTGCGCGAGCTGATGTTTGCGCGGGTGACGCAGCGGGCGGTGCGCACCATCGCGCTGCAGGTGTTCCGTCACCTGCATGCGCTGTCGCTGCGCTTCCACCTGAACCGGCAGACCGGCGGCATGACGCGCGACATCGAGCGCGGCACGCGCGGGGTGTCGACGCTGGTGTCGTACACGCTGTTTTCCATCCTGCCGACCATCATCGAGATCCTGCTGGTGCTGGTCTACCTGCTGCTGCATTACGACATCTGGTTCTCCGCCATCACCGGCGGCGCGCTGGCGCTGTACATCCTGTTCACCATCACCGTGACCGAGTGGCGCACCCACTTCCGGCGCACGATGAACGATCTCGATTCGCGCGCCAACACGCGCGCCATCGACTCGCTGCTCAACTACGAGACGGTCAAGTATTTCAGCAACGAGGACTTCGAGGCGCGCCGTTATGACGAGGGCCTGCAGCGCTACGAAAAGGCCGCGGTCAAATCGCAGAGCTCGCTGTCGCTGCTCAACACCGGGCAGTCGGCCATCATCGCCATCGCGGTCACGCTGATCCTGTGGCGCGCTACCGTGGGCGTGATGGACGGCAGCATGACGCTGGGCGACATGGTGCTGGTGAATGCCTTCATGATCCAGCTCTACATTCCGCTGAACTTCCTCGGCGTGCTGTACCGCGAGATCAAGCAGAGCCTGGCCGACATGGAGCGCCTGTTCTCGCTGCTGGAAGAGAACCGCGAAGTGGCCGACCGCGAAGGCGCGCTGCCGCTGCAGACGCAGGGCGCGGAGCTGCGGTTCGAGCATGTCGATTTCAGCTACGAGGCCAAGCGCCAGATCCTGTTCGACGTCGACTTCACGGTCGCCGCCGGCACCACCACCGCGGTGGTGGGGCACAGCGGTTCGGGCAAGTCGACGCTGTCGCGCCTGCTGTACCGCTTCTATGACGTCGACCGCGGCGCCATCCGCATCGACGGCCAGGACCTGCGCAACGTCACGCAATCCTCGCTGCGCCAGGCCATCGGCATCGTGCCGCAGGACACCGTGCTGTTCAACGACACCATCGAGTACAACATCGCCTACGGCAAGCCCGGCAGCAGCCATGAGCAGATCGTGGCGGCGGCGCGCGCGGCCTACATCCATGACTTCATCGAGTCGCTGCCGGACGGCTATGCCACCATGGTCGGCGAGCGCGGCCTGAAGCTGTCCGGCGGCGAGAAGCAGCGCGTGGCGATCGCGCGCACGCTGTTGAAGGATCCGGCCGTGCTGATCTTCGACGAGGCCACGTCGGCGCTGGATTCGCGCGCCGAGCAGGCGATCCAGCAGCAGCTCGCCGAGATCGCCAGGGAGCGCACCACGCTGGTCATCGCGCATCGCCTCTCCACCATCGTCGACGCCCACCAGATCCTGGTGCTGGACCACGGCCGCATCGTCGAGCGCGGCACCCACGCGGGCTTGCTGATGGCCGGCGGCCTTTACGCGCAGATGTGGCTGCGCCAGCAGGCCGGCGCCGACGACGAGGGCGGCTCGCCCCTGCCGCAGCCGGCCGAAGGAGACGCCGCGCCGCAGCAGGGCGCCGAGCCCACCGTGATGATGCCGGCCGACAGCCGCTAAGGGTTTGCCGCAGCCCGGGCGGCTTGCGCGGGGGCGGTGGCGGCGGCACAATTCGGCCATCGGCATGCAATTGCATGGCCTCATACAAGAACGAGAAGTGGGCGGGCAATGGAAAGCAAATGGCTTGAAGATTTCATCTCCCTGGCGGAAACGCGCAGTTTCAGTCGTTCCGCCGAGCTGCGGCATGTCACGCAGCCGGCCTTTTCGCGCCGCATCCAGTCGCTGGAGGCCTGGCTGGGATCGGACCTGATCGATCGCACCTCCTATCCGACCCGCCTGACCGCCGCCGGCGAAGTGTTCTACGAGCAGGCGGTGGCCATGCTGGGCCAGATCAACAACACGCGCGCGCTGCTGCGCGGCAAGCGGCCGACGGCCCAGACCACCATCGATTTTGCGGTGCCGCATACGCTGTCGCTGACCTACATGCCGAAGTGGCTGAGCTCGCTCGAATCCGGCTTCGGCTCGATCAACACCCGGCTGATCGCGCTCAACGTGCACGACGCCGTGATGACCATCGTCGAAGGCGGCTGCGACCTGCTGCTGTGCTACCACCATCCGCGCCAGCCGGTGCAGCTCGATGCCAGCCGCTACGACATGCTGACCATGGGCACCGAGACGCTGCGCCCGTATTCGCGCTGCGACCGCAACGGCAAGCCGGACTACGTGTTCCCCGGCACCTCCAAGGCGCCGGTGCCGTTCCTGTCCTACACCAGCAACGCCTACCTGGGGCGCATGGTGGAGCTGATGATGTCGGACGTGAAGCGTCCGCTGCACCTGGTCAAGCATTACGAGACCGACATGTCGGAGAGCCTGAAGATGATGGCGCTGGAGGGGCACGGCGTGGCCTTCCTGCCGGAGTCCTCGGTGGTGCGCGAGGTGCGCAACCGCCAGCTGGCGCGCACCGACGGTCCGGCCGGCGAATGGGAGGTCGAGATGGAGATCCGCCTGTACCGCGAGCGGCCCACCGCGCAGCGCGTGGGCAAGGCGCTGGTGGCGCGCCTGTGGGAGTACCTGGCGGAGTTGGACGAGGCGCGCAACGAGCGTCAGAAAGGCGCCTCGGCGAAGGGCGGGAGCAAGGCCGCGCGCGGCGCCGAAAAGCGCGAATCCTGAGGGTTGTAATGCCCGCAATCGCCTTTGTACAAAGCGATTCGGATGGTTATGCATCGCATGCATAGTTGCATGCTCACAAAGCATTAGCCTTGTATTGTCCGGCTGGCTACGATGGCGGCGCTGATTCGGGTGGGGGATATTCCACACTCTTCCGCACTGCAAGATCGCAGGCGCAGCACGCCCGCGCGGCCGCCATGGCAGCGCCAGGAGCGGCGCGCCTTGAAGCGTGGCGAAGACGGAGTACCATGCTCGGCGAAGATCGTTTTTTTGCAGCGTATTGTCCCGAACAGCACGGCAAACAAAAGGAGCGATTGCATCATGTCGAACGTACCTAACCACGAAGTGCCTTCCTACCTCGTCCCGCACGGCATCGGTCCGTGGGGCGTCTATCTCGAACAAATCGACCGCGTCACCCCCTACCTGGGTTCGCTGGCGCGCTGGGTGGAAACCCTGAAGCGCCCCAAGCGCATCCTGGTGGTCGACGTCCCCATCGAGCGCGACGACGGCACCATCGCCCACTTCGAGGGTTATCGCGTGCAGCACAACACCTCGCGCGGCCCCGGCAAGGGCGGCGTGCGTTTCCACCAGGATGTGACGCTGTCGGAAGTGATGGCGCTGTCGGCCTGGATGACGGTCAAGAACGCAGCGGTGAACGTGCCCTACGGCGGCGCCAAGGGCGGCATCCGCGTCGATCCCAAGACCCTGTCCCGCGGTGAGCTGCAGCGCGTCACGCGCCGCTACACCAGCGAGATCGGCATCATCATCGGCCCCAACAAGGACATCCCGGCGCCGGACGTGAACACCGATTCGCAGATCATGGCCTGGATGATGGACACCTATTCCATGAACCAGGGCAGCACCTCCTCGGGCGTGGTGACCGGCAAGCCGATCTCGCTGGGCGGCAGCCTGGGCCGCCATGAGGCGACCGGCCGCGGCGTGTTCGTGGTGGGCTGCGAAGCGGCTGCCAAGCGCAACCTGGACCTGAAGGATGCCAAGGTTGCCGTGCAGGGCTTCGGCAACGTCGGCGGCATCGCCGCGCGCCTGTTCGCGGAAGCCGGCTCGAAGGTGGTTGCAGTGCAAGACCACGTCACGACCGTGTTCAACGCCGGCGGCCTGGACGTCGCCGCGCTGCAGACCTACGTCGCGCAGAACGGCAGCGTGAAGGGCTTTGCCGGCGCCGACGAGATCACCGACCGCGCCCAATTCTGGTCGGTCGACTGCGACATTCTGGTGCCTGCTGCACTGGAACAGCAAATCACCGAAGCCAACGCCAACAACATCAAGGCCAAGATCATCCTGGAAGGCGCCAACGGCCCGACCACGCCGGCGGCTGACGACATCCTGCGCGACAAGGGCGTGCTGATCGTGCCCGACGTGATCGCCAACGCCGGCGGCGTGACCGTCAGCTACTTCGAGTGGGTGCAGGATTTCTCCAGCTTCTTCTGGACCGAAGACGAGATCAACCTGCGCCTGACCCGCATCATGCGCGAAGCCTTCACCGCCGTATGGCAACTGGCCGACGAGAAGAAGGTGTCGCTGCGCACCGCGGCCTTCATCGTGGCGTGTACTCGTGTTCTGCAAGCGCGTGAAATGCGAGGTTTGTACCCGTAATAGGGCTTTGTTCGGAGAATAGGCAGCCAAGGCGACGGCATAAGATCGTCGGCTGCGTTACAGAGGAAGTCAGGGAGGAGACGTGGTTCGTGTGCGTGAGCGCACCGCCGGGCTTGCAGCCTGGTGGCGCGCGTTATCGTTGATGGCGGTGCCGGCATGGATGTGCCTGGCGCCGGTGTCGGCGCACGCCGAAAATACGCTGGACAAGATCCGCCGCACGAACACGCTGGTGATCGCTTTTCCCGACCACCATTTCCCCTTCGCCGAATCGACCGGCGACGGTGGCGCCGCCGGTTACTCCATCGACATCTGCCGCAAGGTGGCCGACGCGGTGCGCAGCGAACTGAAGCTGCCGCAGATGCAGGTGCGGCTCATGCCCATCGACATCAACTCCCGCTTCGAGGTCATCAGCAGCGGGCAGGCCGACATCGAATGCGGCACCACCACCAACAACGCTTCCCGTCGAAGCCGTTTCTCTTTCACCATTCCTCATTTTTATACGACCACGCGCATGATGGTGCGCAAGGAGTCGGGCATACGCACGTGGCTCGACATGCGCGGAAAACGCGTGGTCACGGTGCGCGGCAGCTCCATCCTGCCCTATGTGAAGGCGCGCGACGCCGCCGGCGTGCTCAGCCTGCGCTGGTCGGAAGTGGCCAGCGACCTGGATGCGGTGGCCATGGTGGCCGACGGCCGCGTCGACGCCTATGCGGAAGACGACGTGCTGCTGTATTCCTATCGCAGCGCGACCGCCAATCCCGATGCGCTCGAGATCGTCGGCGAGGCCTTGTCGGTCGACCCCTATGCGATGATGATGCGCAAGGACGATGCCGCATTCAAGGGAGTGGTCGACCGCGAGATGGTGCGGATGATTTCGGACGGCGAGATCTACGGTATGTATGATCGCTGGTTCATGCGCCCGGCGGGCACGCGCAAGCGCGCGCTGGGACTGGCGATGGGGTATGTGCTGCGCGACTCGTTGCGCTTCCCGTCGGACAAGGTGGCGGAGTAGTTTTTCTGGCATGGATATTGCTGATGGATGTTGGGGTGTGCGGCAGCGCACCAGCGATGGCAGTGCTGCCGACGATGCCGCGAAAGCATGAAGGACGCAATCGCAGGCTCATGTAAGATGACGCGGACTTTCGCGCTGAGGGAACCGGCGCCGCAGCGCGGCCGGCAGCGCGCAACGCGATGAAGCACGGCAAGGATTTCGCACTCTGCGGGGCGGGTTTCGGCATATGGCGTACAATGCCGCCCGCCGCAGGTTGCGCATGAGGAATTCACTGAGGCGCGCAGCGCCGCCGCCCTAGAGGAGGCGGCCGGCGCGTCCGGATGAAACGAAGGCCAGCGAAGATATGGCTTTTACAATAAAAAGAGGCATGGCAACAGGACCGGCAAGCCTTGCCCCATGGACTGCTCAGGCTGTTTTTGGGATAGGGCTTTTGGTACACTACGTAAAAATTTTTCCAGGAGGTCACACAATGAAGTTATTGAAGCTAGCAGGGGTTTTGGTCGGCGCGAGCGTGCTGATGGGTTCCGTTCACGCAGAGGAATTCAGCGGCCGTCTGAAAAAGATCAAGGACAGCGGCACCCTGACTCTGGGCGTTCGCGACTCTTCGATTCCTTTCTCGTATCTGGACGATAAGCAGTCCTATCAAGGCTACTCGATCGACCTGTGCCTGAAGGCCGCTACCGCGATCCAGAAGAAGCTGGGCCTGACGTCGCTGAACATCAAGATGGTTCCGGTGACCTCGGCCACCCGTATCCCCCTGATCGCCAACGGCACCACCGACATCTCCTGCGACTCCGCGACCAACAACAAGGAACGCTGGAACCAGGTGGCTTTCTCGATGACCGAATTCGTGACCGCCAACAAGTTCCTGTCGAAGAAGGCTGCCAACCTGAAGACCCTGGACGACCTGAAGGGCAAGACCGTCGTGTCGACCTCGGGTACCTCCAACCTGAAGCAGATCACCCAGCTCAACACCGACCGCAACCTGGGCATGAACATCCTGGCTGCCAAGGACCACGCTGAAGCCTTCCTGATGGTGGAAACCGGCCGCGCCGCCGCCTTCGTGATGGACGACATCCTGCTGTCCTCGCTGGCTGCCAACTCCAAGGCTCCCGGCGACTACCAGGTTTCCTCGGAAGCCCTGTCGGTTGAACCGTACGGCCTGATCCTGCCGAAGGGCGACGACGCCTTCAAGAAGGTGGTCGACGATGCGCTGACCGTGGTCTACAAGGGCGACGACATCAAGAAGATCTACGGCAAGTGGTTCCAGGCTCCGATTCCCCCGAAGGGCGTCAACCTGAACGTTCCGATGAGCCCGCAGCTGCAAGCCGTGATGGCCAAGCCGACCGATTCCCCGGATCCGGCCGCCTACGCTGCTGTGCCTGAAGCTCAAAAGAACATGGGCAAGAAGAAGTAATCGGTTCATTGCCTAGCGCAATCTGACGAAACGGGGGCCTGTCCCCCGTTTTGTTTAACCGGCCGTCAAAGTCGCTTGCCCAGGGGCAACGGCTTTTCTCCACGGCGATCGGTTGAGACCGGAACAAACGCGGCGCGGCATTTGCCTGGTGAGCGCGCCCGACAGACTGACTCGAAACAGAGACGAGGCCATTTATGCATTACAACTGGAACTGGGGAATCTTCTGGGAGATGTCTCCCGACGGCATTCCCTATATCGATACCCTGCTGGCGGGCCTGAAATGGACCCTGGCCACCGCGGTATGCGCCTGGATCATGGCACTGGTCCTTGGCACCATCTTCGGCACCCTCCGTACAACAACAAAACCATGGGTCGTGCGCATCGCCAACGGCTACGTGGAACTGTTCCGCAACATTCCCCTGCTGGTGCAGATGTTCCTCTGGTATTTCGTGATGCCGGAACTGATGCCCGGTTCGATCGGCGACTGGCTCAAGAGCCTGCCGGACGCGTCCTTCATCACCGCCACCCTGGCGCTGGGCTTCTTCACCTCCTCCCGCGTGGCGGTGCAGGTGACCACCGGCATCCAGGCATTGCCGCGCGGCCAGCGCATGGCAGGCGCCGCGCTCGGCCTGACGCCGACGCAGACCTATCGCTACGTGCTGCTGCCGATGGCTTTCCGCATCATCATCCCGGCGCTGACCAACGAGTTCGCCGCGATCATCAAGAACAGCTCGGTGGCGCTGACCATCGGCCTGGTCGAACTGACCGCCGCCACCTACTCGATGCGCGAATTCACCTTCCAGACCTTCGAGGCGCTGACGGGTGCGACCATCATCTACATCGTCATTTCCGTCATCGCGCTGTTCCTGGCGCGCCTGCTGGAAAAAGTCACCGCTGTCCCTGGTTATATCTCCAGCGGTAGCACCAGCGCAGGAGGGCATTGATCCATGTTCAGCAATTTCGACTTCGACGTCATCCAGCGCTCGTGGGTCTACCTGTTCACCACAGGCCTGAAGTTCACGCTGGTTCTGACTTTCTCGGCCATGCTGGGCGGCATCATCCTGGGCACGCTGCTGGCCATGATGCGGCTGTCCTCCAACAAGCCGCTGTCGTTCATCGCCACGACCTACGTCAACCTGATCCGCTCGATCCCGCTGGTGCTGGTGATCTTCTGGTTCTACTTCCTGGTGCCGTTCATCGGGGCGTGGATCATCGGCGCTTCCGAGCCGATCCAGGTGGGCGCATTCCAGTCGGCGCTGATCACCTTCATCCTGTTCGAGGCGGCCTACTACTGCGAAATCATGCGTTCGGGCATCCAGTCGATCCCGCGCGGCCAGGTGTTCGCCGGCTACGCGATCGGCATGAACTACTGGCAGATGATGGGCAACGTGGTGCTGCCGCAGGCTTTCCGCAACATGACGCCGATCCTGCTGACCCAGACCATCGTGCTGTTCCAGGACGTGTCGCTGGTGTACGTGCTGGGCTCGGTGCCGGACTTCGTGACCAGCGCATCCAAGATCGCGCAGCGCGACGGTCGCCTGGTGGAAATGTACCTGTTCGTGGCGGTGGTGTACTTCGTGCTGAGCTTCGGCCTGTCGCAACTGGTCAAGCGCTTCCAGAAGAAGATCGCCATCATCCGCTAAGCCTATTGACGGCGGCCGGCCGATGACGGCGGGCCGCCCAACGAATCCAGAAATCCAGGAGAAACAAATGATTGAACTCAACAACGTCAGCAAGTGGTACGGCAGCTTCCAGGTCCTGACCGATTGCTCGACTTCGGTGAAAAAGGGCGACGTGGTGGTGGTGTGCGGCCCGTCCGGTTCGGGCAAGTCGACGCTGATCAAGACCGTCAACGGCCTGGAGCCGTTCCAGAAGGGCACCATCACCGTGGACGGCGTGTCCGTGGGCGACCCGAAGACCAACCTGTCCAAGCTGCGCGCGCGCATCGGCATGGTGTTCCAGAACTTCGAACTGTTCCCGCACCTGTCGATCCGTGAAAACCTGACCATCGGCCAGATCAAGGTGCTGGGCCGCTCCAAGGAAGAAGCGACCGAGAAGGGCCTGAAGTACCTGGACCGCGTGGGCCTGCTGGCGCACAAGGACAAGTTCCCCGGCCAACTGTCGGGCGGCCAGCAGCAGCGTGTGGCGATCGCCCGCGCGCTGTCGATGGACCCGATCGCCATGCTGTTCGACGAGCCGACCTCGGCGCTCGACCCGGAAATGATCAATGAAGTGCTGGACGTCATGGTCGGCCTGGCGCAGGAAGGCATGACCATGATGGTCGTGACCCACGAAATGGGCTTCGCCCGCAAGGTGGCCAACCGCGTGGTCTTCATGGACAAGGGCCTGGTCGTGGAAGATTGCGCCAAGGACGAGTTCTTCGCCTCGCCGCGTTCGGAACGCGCGCGCGACTTCCTGGCCAAGATCATCACGCACTGATCCCGGTTCCGGATGGACGAAGGCAGGAAGGCCGCACCGGCGACGGTGCGGCCTTTTTCGTTTGTCCGACATCAAACCGGCGTGCGCCGGGCCGGAATCGGGACTTGACGGCTACGGTAGAATATCGAGCTTGAAGGACATCGCGGCCATGAACTCCACCAGCCAGCATCCGCCGGGATGCCTTGCCAGACCACACTCCACACCCGAAAGATCATCGCAATGAGCAACGTACTGACCATCACCCGCCCGGACGACTGGCACCTGCACCTGCGCGACGGCGCCACCATGGCCGATGTGCTGCCGCACACCGCGCGCCAGTTCGCGCGCGCCATCGTCATGCCCAACCTGAAGCCGCCGGTCACCACCACCGAGCAGGCCGCGGCCTATCGCGAGCGCATCCTGGCCGCGCTGCCGGCCGGCATGCAGTTCGAGCCGCTGATGGTGCTGTACCTGACCGACAATACTCCGCCGGATGAAATCCGCCGCGCCCACGCCAGCGGCTTCGTCAAGGCCGTCAAGCTCTACCCGGCCGGCGCCACCACCAACTCCGACGCCGGCGTGACCGATCTCTCCAAGTGCTACAAGACGCTGGAAGTGCTGCAGGAAACCGGCATGCCCTTCCTGGTCCACGGCGAAGTGACCGACCCGGCGATCGACCTGTTCGACCGCGAGGCAGTGTTCATCGACCGCATCATGAAGCCGCTGCGCCAGGCCATGCCGGAGCTGAAGGTGGTGTTCGAACACATCACCACCAAGGAAGCGGCCGACTACGTGCTGGCCGGCGAAGGCCCGACCGCGGCCACCATCACCGCGCACCACCTGCTGTTCAACCGCAACGAGATCTTCAAGGGCGGCATCCGTCCGCACTACTACTGCCTGCCGGTCTTGAAGCGTGAAACCCACCGCCAGGCGCTGGTGGCGGCCGCGACTTCGGGCAACGACAAATTCTTCCTCGGCACCGATTCGGCGCCGCACGCCAAGGGCCTGAAGGAACATGCCTGCGGTTGCGCCGGTTGCTACACCGCGCTGCACGCGCTGGAGCTGTATGCGCAAGCCTTCGACCAGGCCGGCGCGCTGGACAAGTTCGAAGCCTTCGCCAGCTTCAACGGCCCGGCCTTCTACGGCCTGCCGCGCAACGAAGGCAGCGTGACCCTGAAGCGCGAGAGCTGGACCATTCCGGCCGAGCTGCCGATGGGCGATACCACCGTCGTGCCGCTGTCGGCCGGCGAGCAGATCAACTGGAAGATGGCCTGATCGTCAGGCGCCGATTCCTTCGTCCCCGGCTGCGGCCGGGATTTCATCGATAGCGACAACAAGGCAGGGTGCATGCAATTCGTCGATCAACTGATTTCCGATTTCGATAAGGCGCTGCGCGTGATCAACGGCGTGGTGTTCGAGAGCCGTCCCAATCCCGGGCGCGGCCTGCCTGACGGCGTCATGAGCGACGCCGAGAAGCGGCATGCCGCCGGGCTGATGCGGGTCAACAATGTCGGCGAGGTTTGCGCCCAGGCGCTGTATGACGCGCAAGGCCGTTTCGCGCAGAAGCGCGAGATCAAGCACGCCTTCGAGCGCGCCGGCATCGAGGAAGAGGATCACCTGGCCTGGACCGCCGAGCGCCTGCGTGAACTCGGTTCGCACACCAGCCTGTTGAATCCGCTGTGGTACGGCGGCTCCTATGTGCTGGGCACGATCGCCGCGCGCGTGGGCGATGCGCGCAATCTCGGCTTCGTGGCCGAGACCGAGCGCCAGGTCGAGCTGCATCTGCTCGGCCACCTGGAAAAGCTGCCGCCGCAGGACAACCGCTCGCGCGCCATCGTCGACCAGATGCGCATCGACGAGATCGAGCACGGCCAGGCCGCCCGCGACCTGGGCGCAGCCGAGATGCCGGCGCCCATCAAGGGGCTGATGAAGGCCATGTCCAAGGTGATGACCACGGTGGCGTACCGGATCTGAGCCGGCTTGCGGCCAGGGCAATCTGAGTCCCGGAAATGAAAAGCGGCCCCCGAGGGCCGCTTTTTCTTGGTCCGCCGCCAGGGCGGGGCAGGGCGCCTTACTGCTGGGCGGCGGCCTGGGCCTGGACCTGGACCGTGTCGGTGAGGTCGTCGATGATCTCGAAGGAGTGGGTCATTTCGGCGGTCTTCTCCAGCATGATCGAGGCCGAGCAATACTTGTCGTGGGACAGCTTGATGGCGCGTTCCACCACGTTGGCCTTGAGGTTGCGGCCGCGCACGGTGAAGTGGAAGTGGATCTTGGTGAACACCTTGGGATCGGTGTCGGCGCGCTCGGACTTGAGCGTCACGTCGCAGCCGCGCACGTCCTGGCCGCTCTTGCGCAGGATCACCACCACGTCGTAGGCGGTGCAGCCGCCGGTGCCGGCCAGCACCACTTCCATCGGACGCGGCGCCAGGTTGCGGCCGCCGCCGTCGGGCGCGCCATCCATGGTCAGCAGGTGGCCAGAGCCGGTTTCAGCGGTAAAGGTCATGCCGGACAAGCCGGTCCAGCGCACTGTGCATTCCATCTGAGTCATCCAAATTGGTTGGGGAGGGCGATATTGTAGCTTTTGGCGAGCGATGACGCTGCGGCATCGATGGCGGGGCGGATAGCCGAAAAGGGGAATCGGTGATTTTTGCGATGCGGAAAAATATCGTTCCGGTTATCGAGTGATAACCAGTTTTTGCTTACGGTTGAGTAGCGTGTAACCAACAGTGGTGGGCTTTTCATCGAGGTTCGAAAAAATATTCAAATAGATATTGCGATGCACAAACCGCTTTGCTATATTGAATTCAACGGAAGTTTTTGCAGCACGTAACGATGTCTCCTCCACCCTCCTCATTGGTGTGGATTAAACCCGGAACCACTGTTTCCGGGTTTTTTTTGTCCGTTTCCAGGGCGAAGCAGCCAGATGCTTCTTCAAAAAGTTTCCTTGGAAGCATCGAAATACCTCCAAAGCCGCAGTCCGTGGCATCCCACGCCACAAAGAGCCTGAAACCTTTTGACGCTAAGTCTTTGAAAAGGCTATAATTCTCGGCTTTCCCATGCGCTCGGGAAGATAAAAGGATGAGTCCGTGAAGCGCGGCGGCAAGTTGCAGCGTCGTCCGAATGACCGGAACCGCCACTTTGAGCGTTTATTTATTGATAGAGAAAGTCAAACATGAAGACCTTTTCCGCTAAAGCCCATGAGGTTCAGCGCGAGTGGTTCGTGATTGACGCGACGGACTTGGTCCTCGGACGTGTTGCCAGCGAAGTGGCACTCCGACTGCGCGGCAAGCACAAACCCGAATTCACTCCGCACGTCGACACCGGTGACTTCATCGTCGTCGTCAACGCAGGCAAGCTGCGCGTGACCGGCACCAAGGCCACTGAAAAGACCTATTTCCGCCACAGCGGTTATCCGGGCGGCATCTACGAAACCAACTTCCTGAAGATGCAACAGCGTTTCCCCGGCCGTGCGCTGGAGAAGGCCGTCAAGGGCATGCTGCCCAAGGGTCCGCTGGGCTACGCCATGATCAAGAAGCTGAAGGTTTATGCAGATGGCAACCATCCGCACTCCGCTCAGCAACCGAAACCCCTCGCCCTCTAAGGAACAGACATGATCGGTAACTACAATTACGGAACCGGCCGTCGCAAGAGTGCAGTGGCTCGCGTTTTCATCAAGGCAGGTTCGGGCCAGATCGTCGTCAACGGCAAGCCCGCCGCCGAGTACTTCTCCCGTGAAACCGGCCTGATGGTGATCCGTCAGCCGCTGGAACTGACCGGCAACGTCGAACGTTTCGACATCAAGGTGAACGTCCACGGTGGCGGCGAGTCCGGCCAGGCCGGCGCTGTGCGCCACGGCATCACCCGCGCCCTGATCGACTACGACGCCGGCCTGAAGTCGGCCCTGTCGAACGCAGGCTACGTCACCCGTGACGCGCGTGAAGTCGAACGTAAGAAGGTTGGTCTGCGCAAGGCACGTCGCGCAAAGCAATTCTCGAAGCGTTAATCGCCTCTTGCATTGCGGAAAGCCGTCGGCAGTCATGCCGGCGGCTTTTTGCTTTTCTGCACGGCCCGGCCGTGCCGGTATTCTCCCGGAGGGTCTCCTTTTCGCGCCTGGCTGCTTTTCGCAGCGTCGAAGCCGTGTTCCCGCAACGCAGGATTGACGGCGCAGGCAGGCGAAATAACTTCCTGAAGGGAAATCAGCGGGAAATATTCTCCTGCTAGAATGAAAAACTTTCGAGCGTGCCGCGATGGCACGTACGAGAACTTCGCCTCGGCGGAGTTTTTCGTTCGCCTTTTTATTCGCAAGGACAAGACATGATCAAGGTAGGTATCGTTGGCGGAACCGGTTACACCGGCGTCGAATTGCTGCGTATTTTCGCGACGCACCCGGAAGTCAAAGTGCAGGCCGTCACTTCGCGCAAGGAAGACGGCATGCCGGTGGCAGAGATGTATCCGTCGCTGCGCGGCCGCGTCGATGTCGCCTTCTCCTCGCCGGACAAGGCCAAGCTGACCGATTGTGACGTCGTGTTCTTCGCCACCCCGCACGGCGTGGCGATGGCGCAGGCGCCGGAACTGGTCGCCGCCGGCGTCAAGGTGATCGACCTGGCCGCCGACTTCCGCCTGCAGGACGTGGCCGCCTTCGAGAAATGGTACAAGCTGCCGCACAGCTGCACCGACCTGCTCAAGGAAGCCGTCTACGGCTTGCCCGAGCTGAACCGCGAAGCGATCCGCAAGGCGCGCGTGGTCGGCAATCCGGGCTGCTATCCGACCACGATGCAGCTGGGCTTCGCACCGCTGCTCAAGGCCGGCGTGATCGATGCGTCGCACCTGATCGCCGATTGCAAGTCGGGCGTTTCCGGCGCCGGCCGCAAGGCTGAGCTGAACCTGCTGTTCTCGGAAGCCTCGGACAACTTCAAGGCCTACGGCGTGTCCGGCCACCGTCACTCGCCGGAAACTGTCGAGCGCCTGTCCACGCTGACCAAGGACAAGGTCGGCCTGCTGTTCACCCCGCACCTGGTGCCGATGATCCGCGGCATGCATTCCACGCTCTACGCGCGCCTGACCAAGGACATCGACAACGCCGCGCTGCAGGCGCTGTTCGAAGACGCTTACAAGAACGAGCCCTTCGTCGACGTGCTGCCGTTCGGTTCGCATCCCGAGACCCGCACCACGCGCGCCTCCAACATGCTGCGCCTGGCCGTGCATCGTCCCGACGACGGCGACACCGTGGTGGTGCTGGTGGTGCAGGACAACCTGGTCAAGGGTGCCTCCGGCCAGGCGGTACAGTGCATGAACCTGATGTTCGGCCTGGAAGAAACCACCGGCCTGCTGCAAGTCCCGGTCCTGCCGTGAAGTATCGGCTTTGGCACCGGCGCATGACGATTTCTGCGCCGAAGATGACCATCAAGCGCCATCTGCCGTGGCCGGCGCTGGCGCTGCTGTGGGCTGTGGCGATCGGGCTGGCCATCGCCGTGGCGGTGTGGACCTACGAGCTGGGCCGCAACAACCTGCCCGGCTTGCAGGGCGATGCCGGCGAGCAGGTGGAAACTTTGTCGGAGCAGGTCAAGAAGCTCAGCGCCGAGAACGAGCGCCTGCAGTCGGCCTCGAATGCGTCGCAAAACGAGCTGAAGATCGCCCAGACCGCCCAATCGCAGCTGGCGGCGCAGGTGAAGAACCTGGAAGCGGAGAACAACCGCCAGAAGGAAGACCTGGCCTTCTTCGACAGCCTGCTGCCGACCAACCTTGGCGCGCCGGGGATCACGATCCAGCGCTTCAAGGCCGAGGTGGCGGCGCCCAGCCAGGTGCGCTATCGCGTTCTGGTGATGCAGGGAGGCGCGGCCACCCAGCAATTTACGGGGAATTTACAGCTCAGTATCACGGTTTGGCAGGCGGGCAAGAGTGCTATTATAAACTTTCCGGAAACCAATTCTTCCGACCTTGCACGTTACCGGCTCGCATTCAAGTATTACCAGCGCGTCGAAGGTCTGCTGAACGTCCCGGAGGGAGCGACCATCAAGGCGGTTGCAGTTCGTGTTCTCGACCGCGGCCAGGTGCGCGCCCAGCAGTCGGTAGACCTGTGAGGTGATTCCATGTTCACACGCAAGACCAAAAGCACTATCGACAGCCTCATCGGCATGTCGACCAGCATCAAGGGCGACGTAGGCTTCAAGGGCGGCCTGCGCATCGACGGCCAGATCAACGGCAACATCAACGCGGAAGCGGGCCAGCCCAGCGTGCTGGTCATTTCCGAGCATGCCAAGGTGGTCGGCGAGGTGCGCGCGGCGCACCTGATCGTCAACGGCGAGATCACCGGCGACGTCCATTCCACGGAACTGCTTGAATTGCAGCCCAAAGCCCGCATAACTGGCAATGTCTATTACAAGGCGCTGGAGATGCACGGCGGTGCGCTGGTATCCGGCAAGCTCAGTCACGATCAGGCAACGGAAGAAACCCCGGTTCTGAAGCTGGCTGCGTCATCGGAAGCATGAAAATCCGCAAGCGCTTATAATTGATCCATCGATCTGACGTATTGATCCGCCTCAAGCCAAGCAGGAGCCAGAAATGAATGCCGTAGCCGAACTTCAACAAACCGAAATGCCCGCCCCGATCAACTTCAGCGACAGCGCAGCCGCCAAGGTGGCCCAGCTGATCGAAGAGGAGGGCAATCCCGACCTGAAACTGCGCGTGTTCGTCCAGGGTGGCGGATGCTCGGGCTTCCAGTATGGTTTCACCTTCGATGAAATCGTCAACGAAGACGACACCACCATGTCCAAGAACGGCGTGCAGCTGCTGATCGACTCGATGAGCTACCAGTACCTGGTCGGCGCCGAGATCGACTACAAGGACGACCTGGAAGGCGCGCAGTTCGTGATCAAGAACCCGAACGCCAGCACCACCTGCGGTTGCGGTTCGTCGTTCTCGGTCTGATCCGGGCGACAGCAGGACAACAAAAAAGGACGCCTCGGCGTCCTTTTTGTTTTTCCGAAGCAACTTCATGCGGCCGGATCCGCTCCGGCCGTCTGATGAATATCAGCCCAGTTCGGCGAACGCCTTGGCCGCCGCCTCGATGGTCTGCGCGATGATGTCGTCGCCGTGCTGCGCCGACACGAAACCGGCTTCGAAGGCCGAGGGCGCGAAATACACGCCCGCATCCAGCATCTTGTGGAAGAAGCGGTTGAAGCGCTCCTTGTCGCCCTGCATCACCTCGGCGTAGCTGCCCGGCACCGCATCGGCGAAATACAGGCCGAACATGCCGCCGATCGCGTCGGCCGAGAACGCCACGCCGGCCGCCTTGGCGGCGTTGGCCAGGCCATCGGCCAGTTTCCTGGTCTGCGCGCCCAGTTGCTCGTAGAAGCCCGGCTGCTGGATGATCTTCAGCGTGGCCATGCCGGCCGCGACCGTGACCGGATTGCCCGACAGCGTACCGGCCTGGTAGACGCCGCCCAGCGGCGCCAGGTGCTTCATGATGTCGGCGCGGCCGCCGAAGGCCGCCACCGGCAGGCCGCCGCCGATCACCTTGCCCAGCGCGGTCAGGTCGGGCGTGATGCCGTTGAGTTGCTGCGCGCCGCCCAGGGCCACGCGGAAGCCCGACATCACTTCGTCGAAGATCAGGATGGCGCCGTATTCGGTGCACAGGCGGCGCATGGTCTGCAGGAATTCGTCGCTGGCGCGCACCAGGTTCATGTTGCCGGCGACCGGTTCGACGATCACGCAGGCGATCTCGTTGCCGGCCTTCTTGAACGCCTCTTCCAGCTGGGCGCTGTCGTTGTAGTCCAGCACCAGCGTGTGCTTGGCGAAATCTTCAGGCACGCCGGCCGAGGTCGGGTTGCCGAAGGTCAAGAGGCCGCTGCCGGCCTTCACCAGCAGCGAGTCGCCGTGGCCGTGGTAGCAGCCCTCGAACTTGATGATCTTGTCGCGCTTGGTGGCGCCGCGCGCCAGGCGCAGCGCGCTCATGGTGGCTTCTGTGCCGGACGAGACCAGGCGGATCTGTTCGATCGACGGCACCAGCTTGATGATCTCCTCGGCCATCATGATCTCGGCCTCGGTCGGCGCGCCGAAGGACAGGCCGCGCGTGACCGCTTCCTGCACCGCCTTCACCACGTCCGGATGGGCGTGGCCGACGATGGCCGGGCCCCAGGAACCGATGTAGTCGATGTAGCGCTTGCCCTCGGCATCCCAGAAATAGGGGCCGTCGGCGCGTTCGATGAAGCGCGGCGTGCCGCCCACCGAACGGAAGGCGCGCACCGGGGAATTGACACCGCCCGGGGTGCTTTGCTGGGCGCGGGCGAACAGGGATTCGTTGGTCTTGGTCATGTCGTATTGCGGATTCAATATCAGTTGAGGGGGCCGGAATTGGCCGGGTCTTCGGATTCGCGCGCCCAGAAGTAGCGGTCGGGGACCAGCTTGCCCATGCCCAGGCGCTGGGCGTTGGCCAGCGAGGCCAGCGTGAATTCCTGGGCTTCGGAGACGGCTTCGGGGATTTCCAGGCCGTTGGCCAGCATGGCCGCGATCGCCGCCGACAGCGTGGTGCCGGCCCCGGAGAAGGAGCCGGGCAGGCGCTGCCAGGCGTCCTGGCGCACCAGGCCGGATTCGTCGAAGAGGGAGTTGGAGACTTCCTGCAGGTCGGTCTGGGTATTGGTGACGAACAGGTATTCGCATCCCATCTCGATGATGCGCATGGCGTCCAGCATCAGCGCCTCGCCGGGCACCGGCTCGCGCCAGGTCTCGGCCAGCCGCGCCAGTTCGACCGCGGACACCACCATCAGCGTGGTCTGCGGCACCAGCAGCTCGCGAATGGCGATCAGGCGGTCTTCCTCTTCCTCCTGGTTGGACAGCGCGGTGGTGAAGGGGTCCAGGATCAGCGGCACGTCCGGGTAATCGGAAACGATCTCGGCGATGGCCGAGATGTTCTCGATGCTGCCGACGGCGCCGACCTTGAAGGCGGATACGGCCATGTCTTCCAGGATCACGCGCGCCTGGTCCGCTACCCAGTCGACGTCGATGACCTGCGAATCCTCCACGCGCGCGGTGTCGCCGATGAGCAGGGAAGTCACCACGGACAGGCCATGGCAGCCCATGGCGGCGAAGGTCGCCAGGTCGGCCTGGATGCCCGTGGCGCCGACCGGATCAGCCGCGCCGAAAGTCAGGATGAGGGGAGAAGTTTGGTTTTGCACGTCGAGTAGATTAAGATAGCGCGCTTGGCGTCGCGTCGGATGTTGCGGATGTCCAAGCATTTTACTTGAATTGATTTGAGGGATAGTCAGCCGTGAGCAATAGCCAAACCGAATTCAAAACCTGGATGTGCCTGATCTGTGGATGGATCTACGACGAAGAAGCAGGCCTGCCGGAAGAAGGCATCGCGCCCGGCACCCGCTGGGACGACGTGCCCATCAACTGGACCTGCCCGGAATGCGGCGCCCGCAAGGAAGACTTCGAAATGGTGGCAATCTGAGCGCAAGCCGCTGATTGCCGTACCAGGCGGCGGTTCGCACGTGTTGAACCGCCGCGTTGCTCCCCCGTTTTTCTCCATGTCGCGGATTTGATCTGCATCAAATCGCGCCCGCATTTACCTTCCGCTCTCCCGCACCCGTCGCCGGCCGTCCGCCTCAGGAAAATTTCTTGATGGCAATCTCAATTCGCCCACAGTCGCGTCAAACTTGTTTGCCTGGCAATTTGATTTGCTGGAAGGCTTTGATCCAGCGTTTTCAATAAAGCCATGAAGTTGCTGCTGTTCCTGCTCTAGAGCCGGGCTCCTTTTGCTAAAGTGAGGCGAATATGCTCAAGCGATCGCATACCCCGGGGGAGGGCATGGACATCCAATCGCAAGCGGTGAAGACCATCCTGGTTGCCGACGACAGCAGCGCGGTGCGCCGCGCCGCGGCCGAAGCGCTGGATGCGGCCGGCTATCAGGTCTTGCCGGCGGTGGACGGCGTCGAGATGCTGGCCTTGCTGGCCGAGCATGCGCCCGACATGGTGGTGTGCGACGTCTCGCTGCCGCACCTGCCGGGACGCGACGCCTGCCGCCTGATTCGCCGCAATGAGCGGTACGTGAATCTGCCCATCGTCATGCTGTCCTCCGCCAACGGTCTGTTCGACCGGGCGCGCAGCGCCATGGCTGGGGCCGACGACTACTTGGTCAAGCCGTTTTCCGCCGAGGGGCTGCTGCAGATCGTGAGGGCATACGTCGATGGCGTGGATGCCGGTTGATACTTTTCATTGAGCGCCGGGGGCAAGAGCATGGGAATAAAAAAGGTACTGGTGGTCGATGATTCGCCGACCGATCGCTACGTACTGACCAATATCCTCGAGCAGCACGGTTTTTCCGTATCCACCGCAGAGAGCGGTGACGACGCGCTGCAGAAAATCCGCGAAGACCGGCCGCAGCTGGTTCTGCTGGATGTGGTCATGCCCGGCAAGAACGGCTACCAGGTCACGCGCCAGATCGCGCGCGATCCCAGTCTCAAGGATCTTCCCGTGATGATGTGCAGCGTCAAGGCGCAGGAGACCGACCGCATCTGGGCGCTGTGCCAGGGCGCCTGCGATTACATCGTCAAACCTGTCGATCCGGACGAGCTGCTGGCCAAGATCAGCGCCATCGAATGAAGCGGCGCGCCCAGGGGACGCTGGTCGAATGTTGAAAGGCGGCATGCAGGAATCACACGAACAAGACGGCGCCGAGCCGGATGGCCGGCCCACCGGCCGAGGCCGGCGGCGCGAGGCCCTGCAGGCGCTGCAGGCCTCGCTGTTCGCGCGCATGGAGGCGGCGAGCAACGAGGAGCTGCTGGCCCGCCGGTTGGCGGTGGCGATCGGCGAGGTCCGCTGCCTGATCAACCTGGCCGAGGCGGGCGAGATCATCCCGATGTCCAGTATCGCCGCCCCCACCCGGGTTCCGCTCACGCGGCCGTGGTATCTCGGCCTGGTCAATATCCGCGGCAGCCTGGTCGGCATCGTCGACCTGGCGGCGTTGGCCGGCGGCGAACCGCAGACGGTGGTGCGGGACGCGCGCGTGCTGGTGTTCGCGCCCAGCCTGGCGCCCAATTGCGGCCTGTTGCTGTCGTCTGTGATGGGACTGCGCCACCTGTCGGAAATGCAAAAGATATCGATAGATGACGATAAGAAAGCCGAACTAATTGGAGTTATTGGGCGTTATAAAGACCGCGACGGAACAGAGTGGGAAGAAATCGGTCTGGCAACGCTGCTGCAGGACACGGCTTTCCTGAACGTCGGGCGCTAGCGCGGGCGGCCGACGCCATGGGGCAGGCCGAATACGCCGGCGAGAGGGCCGCCGAACTCACATTACAACAAAGGAGCAACAGTCATGGCACTGAGCCTGCCGCGTCTGGCCAAGAAGGGCAAGCCTGACGGCGCTGCGCAGGACGCGCCCGCGCCGTCGCGGCGCGGCATCCGTCTGCCCTTCATCAGCCGCCTGCCGCTGCGCGTCCAGACCCGCATCCTGCTGGGGATCCTCGCGCTGTCGCTGGTGAGCACCTTCTTCTTCATGTGGCTGGGGTCGCGCAACTACATCCACGCCACCCTGCAGACCCACATCACCTCCGATCTCGTGATGCACTCGCAGCGCATCGGCAAGGCCGTACCGAACGCCATCCAGGGTAACCGGGAGGCGTTCTCCCAACTGGGCGAAAGCCGCAACGAGTTCAACCACGGCCTGGGGCTGCTCACCGCCGGCGGCGCCTACCAGGGCTACACCATCGGTCCGCCGGACGCGGCGATGAAGCCGGTGCTGGAAGATGTGCGGAAGATCTGGGAACACACCGACAGCGCCGCCGACACCATCCTCAAGCTGGAGAAGGAACTGACCGGCTTTGGCGTCACGCTCAAGCGCCTCAACCTGCTCCTGCCGACCCTGCTGGACCTGAGCGAGCAGATTTCGATGCTCCAGTCGCAGGGCAGCGCCACGCCGCGCGAAGTGACCGCCGCCAGCCAGCTGGTCTTGCTGACCCTGCGGCTGGGGCGCAGCGCCAACGAATTCCTCACCTCCGAGGGCGTCAATCCCGAGACGGCGTTCCTGCTGGGCAAGGACGTCAACACCTTCCACGACATCATCGACGGGTTCCTCAACGGCAGCGAGCTGCTGCGCCTGAAGCCGGTGACCGACAAGGACACCCGTGACAAGCTGGTGGAGTTGGAGAAGGTGTTCGGCGAATACCAGCCGCAGGTGGCCGGCATCCTCGGCAACCTGCAGAATTTCATCGCGGCCAAGCAGTCCGAGCAGTTGGTGTTCCTCGAGAATGAAACGCTCAAGAAGCACCTGACCGTGTTGCAGACCGACTACCGCATCGTGCAGGAGTCGCGCTCATGGACGTTCTGGCTGATGCTGGCCTCGATGGTGGGCGCGCTGATCAGCGGTATCGGTATCGCCCTGGTGCAACTGCAGAGCAGCCGCAACAACGCGGCCGATGCCGAGATGCGCCGCCAGGAGGCGGAGGCGCAGCGCCTGCTGGCGCAGCAGCAGGAAGAGAAGGCGATGCGCACCAATGTCGCCAACCAGGCCGCCATCCTGCGGCTGATGAACGAGCTCCAGAAAGTCGCCGATGGCGACCTGACGGTCCACACCACGGTGTCGGAAGACATCACCGGCGCCATCGCCGACTCGGTCAACTACACGGTGGAAGCCCTGCGCGGGCTGGTCGGGCAGGTGACGCAGATGGCGTCGAAGGTGTCGGCCACATCGGGGCATGTGCGCAGCACCACCTCGGAGCTGGCCGGGGCGGCCCGCACCCAGGCGCGTCGCATCCAGGACACCGGGCGCTCCATGCTGCAGATGTCGATGCAGATCACCGACATCTCGGTCTCGGCCAATGAGTCGGCTGACGTCGCGCGCCATTCCGTGGTGGTGGCCGAGCGCGGCGCCAAGGCGGTGGAGGATGCGGTCAAGGGCATGAACGAGATCCGCGAGCAGATCCAGGAAACCTCCAAGCGCATCAAGCGCCTGGGCGAATCGTCGCAGGTGATCGGCGAGATCACCGAGCTGATCTCCGACATCACCGAGCAGACCAACGTGCTGGCGCTCAACGCCGCGATCCAGGCCGCCTCGGCCGGCGAGGCCGGGCGCGGCTTCTCGGTCGTGGCCGAGGAAGTGCAGCGCCTGGCCGAGCGCTCCAGCGCCGCCACGCGCGAGATCGGCGCCCTGGTGCGCATGATCCAGACCGACACCCACGACGCCGTGGCCGCGATGGAAAAATCCACCGCCGGTGTGGTCGAAGGCGCGGTGCTGTCGGACGCCGCCGGCGCGGCGCTCTCCGATATCCGCAGCGTCTCCAACCAGCTGGCCGAGCTGATCCAGGGCATGTCGCTGTCGACCGGGCAGCAAGCCGTCTCGGCCAACGGCGTGGCGCAGAACATCCAGAGCATCCTGACCGAGAACGAGATCATCGAGCAGAGCCGCGAACAGGTCACCACGCTCTACAACGAGTTGTGGGATGCCGCCAAACAGCTCGAGAGCTCGGTGTCGCGCTTCCGCGTGACGGTGTCCTGAAATCCTGCCGCCGGCCATGCACACGCAAGCTCATCCAGCTTCCAGCGACGATGTCCGGCGCGCCGGGATGGCGCCCCAGCCGCGCGCCCAGGTATCGGACAACCTGCGCATGCTGGAGTCCGCGCTGCACGCCGGACTGGACCACCTGCTGGCACTGGCCGCAAAAGCCGCCGGCGACGGCGCGCAGCGCCCGGACGCAGGCGCCGAAGCCACCGCGCGGCTGTCGACGCTGATCAACGTGCTTGACCTGGCCGGCGCCGCCGCCGCCGCTAGCACGCTGACGATGGTGCGCGATGCCTGGCGTGCAGACGGTGCGACAGCGCAGGCCTTATGGAGCCTGCACGACTACCTCGATGCCCTGCGCGACAAGAGCGGCGACAGCGACATCTGCGACCTGCTCCTGTTCACCGCCTGCCGGCGCCTGCAACCGGGCGCAAGCGGGGACGGGGAGAGCGAACCTGTTCCTTCCGCAATCCTGGTCCCGGTCAATATATCGTCCGACGCACGCGCGCGTTCGGCCGTCTTTGGCCGCGCGCTCGCGGATCTGCACGCCGACCTCGGATTCGCCCCTACGCTGGCCGCGTTGCGGACCATGGCGGCGGCGACCGACGGCTTCCCCGACCTGCAATTCGCGCACGCCTTCCTGCGCCGCCTCTGCGACGGCGTGCAGCCGCTGGAGCTGCAGGCGATATCGGTGCTGGATTCCTTGGGCGTGCTGCTGGCCGCCGTCACGGCCGATCCGGCCAGCGTGCCGGTGCGCGCGGCGCTGGCGCGCAGGCGCATCGAGTTCCTGCAGACGCTGGTCGACGATGAGGCGCGCCTGCCGGCGCGGCCGGGTGAACAGTCGCAGCATATGCTCAGGTTGATGCTGCTGGCCGACGAGTTGCAGGTTGCCTGGGACCGCTGCGTCAGCGCCGGCGCGACCGCCGGCCGCATCGGCGCGGCCTGGCAATGGTGCGAGAGCGTGCTGCGCGCCGCCGCGGTGAGCCGGCGCATCTGGCCGCGCCAGCGCGGCGCGGGCATGACCGGTTTCCTGGGCGCGCTGGGGCGGCTGGCTTTCGACATGGCGATGTCGCCGCGCGCCGAGAGTCGCGACCGCGAGGTCAGCAGCTGCCTGATCTTCTTCGACGAATGCCTGCGCCGGCGCATCTATCTCGAGGACGAGTTCATCGGCCAGGTCGACTGCATCATCGACCATCTCGCGCGGCTGACCTATGGCGACGACACGGAGCCGGAATCCTTCCCCTGGTTCGCGCGCGAGCTGCGGGTGGACATGGCAAGCCGAATGGAAGGCGTGATCGAGCGCGAGGCGGCTGGCCAACTGGTGCAGATCGAGCTTGCGCTGGAGACCCTGTGGTCGCCGTCATACATCGAAGCAGCGCATTCGGCGCAGTCCCTCGCGGACGACGGCGAGGGCGCCGGCGAATTCGTCGCCAGCCCGGCCGCGCTGATTTCCGACATCAACGCCGAACTGGCCCGGATCGAGGACCTGGCCTCGCAGTTCAGGTCGGAAGAAATGCGCGAGCTGGCCACCGCGCTGCGACGCCAGATCGCCGCGCAGCTGCCCGCCACCCTGCATCTTCCAGAGCACCTGCAGGATGCGCGCACGCACCGCCGCGCCGACACCGTGCGCGCGGGCATGGTGCGCGACCTGGTGCGCCTGGGCGAGCTGCTCGACCAGGCGTGTCGCTCGCCCTACAACAAGTGGCGCAGGCATCCGGACGCGCAGCAGGAAATCGCGGCCGGCGCGCAGCTTGCCGCGGCCCTGCGGCGAGCCCTGGACAGCGCAGAGGATACGCCGCCGGGGGCGCCGCAGACGCCCAGCGATGGCGCCGTCCTTGGGGACGATGAGCCGGGGGCATGGCAGCCCGAGGGCAACGATCCGGAGATGATGGAGGTGTTCCTGCTGGAGGCGCGCCAGTTGCTCGACAGCTTGCGCACCGACCTGCCCCGGCTTGGCGATGCCGGGGCCGAGGCGGATATCGAGCTGCTGAGCGCGGTGCGCCGCTGTTTTCATACGTTCAAGGGCAGCGGCCGCATGGTGGGCCTGGCGGCGTTTTCCGATGCCGCCCAGGCGGTGGAGATGCTGCTCAACGTCTGCCTGTCCGCCGCCCGCGACAGCGGGCATGTCGCGCTTCCCGCGCCGGTGGCGGCGCTGGTCGAACGCGCGCGCCTGACGTTCGGCGCCTGGGTGGAAGAGCTTGCAGGGGAAGGGCGTTCGCGCCGCCAGGCGCCTTCGCTCATCAGCGCGGCGCTGGCGCTGCGCAACGACGTGGCGCAACAACCGCCCGGACACGAGGCCGCTGCAGCGGCGGCGCATCAAGCGCATCAGCCACCCCAGCCGCATCATCCGCATCAGCCATCGCAGCCGAAGCAGGTCGTTCCTGCGAGCGACGCCGCCTCGTCGCCGTCCGTCGGGGAAGTCCCTGCCGACGCCGACGGCGATCCCCGCTTGCGCGAGATTTTCCTGAAGGAGGCGCGGCAGATCTTCAAGCTGCTGCGCCAGCACGGCAGCAGCTGGCGCGCCAAGGCCGACAGCGGCCTGCTGGCGGGAGCGCCGCCGCTGTACCAGCGCGCCGTGCATACCCTGCGCGGCACCAGCGCCGCGGCCGGCTTCCCCGGCATGCAGCAGATGGCGGCGCTGCTGGACGACGTGCTGGAGCAGATCAAGGCCTCCTCCGGCGGGCTGGACGGGCAAGGGCTGGGCGTGGTCGAGCGCGCGGTCGCCGCCATGACCGCGCTGCTGGAGCAATACGCCGCCGGCGCCTTGCCGCAAGCGCCGCCGCAGGCGCTGGCCGAGCTGGCCGGCCTGCTTGGCGAGTTGCGCGGCGAGGGGCATGCCGGCGCCGCGGCCCAGGCGCCCGTGGCCGCGTCGGCGCCGGCAACCGAATCCAGGGCCGCCGTCACCTTGCAGGACGAGATCGATCATGAACTGCTGCCGGTCTTCCTGGAGGAAGGGCACGACCTGATGGCGGCGGTGGGCGAGGGTTTGCAGCGCTTCCAGCAGGATCCGGCCGATCGGGCGGCGCTCACCGAGCTGCGCCGGCCGCTGCACACCGTCAAGGGCAGCGCCCGCATGGCCGGGGCGTTGAGCCTGGGCCAGCGCATGCACGAACTGGAAAGCGGCATCCAGCGCCTGCTCGCCGGCGAAGGCGGCGCGGCCGAGATACGGGCCTTGCTGTCGCTGTACGACCATGCGCTGACACAGTTCGAGTCCCTGGAGCAGCTCGGCGCGCAGCAGCGCGGCGAGGGCGGGCTCGCCGCCGCCCAGCCCTTGTCTTCGCCGCTGGTGCGCATCAGGGCCAGCATGCTCGACAAGCTGCTCAATCAGGTCGGCGAGGTATCGATCGCGCGCTCCCAGCTGGAGAACGAGGTGGCGGCGCTGCACCGCGCCTCGCGCGAGCTGGCCGACAGCATCGCCAAGCTGGCCGGGCAGTTGCGCGGCGTCGAGATCCAGGCCGAGATCCGGATCGCCGCCTCGCACCAGGCCGACGGCGAGAGCGCGCAATTCGATCCGCTGGAGCTGGACCGCTACACGCACCTGCAGGAACTCACGCGCATGATGGCCGAAAGCGTGAACGACGCCGCATCGCTGCAAAAGCAGCTGCTCGATTCCGCCGCCAAGACCCAGGACGGCTTGCAGACGCAAGGACGGCTCACGCGCGAGTTGCAGCAGGAGCTGATGTACGCCCGCATGGTGAAGTTCAAGAGCATAGAGCAGCGCCTGCAGCATCTGGTGCGCCAGCTGGCCGGCGAGACCGGCAAGCAGCTCGACCTGGACGTCGCCGGCGGCGCGACCGAAATCGACCGCGGCATCCTGGAGCGCCTGGCCGGGCCGCTGGAGCATCTGTTGCGCAACGCCGCCGTGCACGGCATCGAGGACGCCGGCGCGCGCGCTGCGTCCGGCAAGGCGGCGTCCGGCCGTCTGTCGGTACAGGCGGCGCAGGAGGGTAACGAGGCGGTGATTCGCATCGCCGACGACGGCGCCGGGCTGGATCTGGCCGCAATCCGCCGCAAGGCGGTCGAGCAGGGGCTGGTGGCGGAGGATGCGATCGAAGGGGCGCGCCTGTCGGAGCTGATCTTCGAGCCCGGGTTCACCACCACTTCGCAGGTGTCGGCGCTGGCCGGGCGCGGCGTCGGCATGGACGTGGTGCGTTCCGAAGTCACCGCCTTGGGCGGGCGCATCACGGTGCAGTCCCGTCCCGGCGAGGGCGTGTGCTTCACCATGCACCTGCCGCTGTCGCTGGCGGTCAAGCAGGTCTGCCTGCTCAGGCATGGCGGCCAGAGCTACGCCATTCCGTCGATGCTGGTCGACAAGGTGGTGCAGCTGCGCGGCGAGGAGATGCGCCGGGCGCTGGCCGAACAGGTGGTGCAGGCCAACGGCCGCATGGTGGTGCTGCATTCCCTGCATGGCTTGCTCGACGAGCCGCTGGAAGAGAGCCGCTTGCCGCCGGCGTCGATCTACGTGCTGTTCGTCAAGAGCGGCGAAGACCTGGTGGCGATCATGGTCGATCACGTCAACGGCAACCGAGAAGTGGTCGCCAAGCCGCTGGGGCCGCAGCTCGACACCCTGGTCGGCGTGGTGGGCGCCACGGTGCTGGGCAACGGCGAGATCGCGCTGATCATCAATCCGTTGCTGCTGGCGCGCCGCATCGGCAGCCGCCGGCTGGGCATGCGGCGCGAGGCCGCCGCCGCGCGGGTCCAGCAAAAGGTGGTGATGGTGGTGGACGATTCGCTGACCGTGCGCAAGGTGATGCAGCGCCTGCTGGAGCGCGAACGCTACGCGGTCGCTACCGCGACCGACGGTTACGACGCCATCCGCCAGCTGCACGACGTGACGCCGGACGTGTTCCTGGTCGACATCGAGATGCCGCGCATGGATGGCTTCACGCTGGTGCGCCACCTGCGCGACAACGCGTCCACGCACGACCGGCCGATCATCATGATCACCTCCCGCACCGGCGCCAAGCACCGCGAGCGCGCCATGGAGGTGGGGGTCAACCACTACCTCGGCAAGCCTTACCAGGACGAACAACTGCTGGAGCTGTTGCGGCACTACACGGGCGACCGCAGCCAGCGGCCGGCGGACGATTTCAGCGACGTGCTGTACTGAACCGCCAATGCCGTGCGATGGCATGGCGGCCGCGCCAGGCGTACAATAGCGCGCTTTGGGCGCTCCCCCCTGCCGGCGGCGGCGCCGCGCATTCCGACCGAGGCCAGAAAATCAACTCCACGCTCGTTTCCATCCTGCTCGCGACCACCCTGGCCGGCGTGGTCAGCATTACCGCCGCCGCGGTGTTCTCGTTCGCGCTGCTGTCGAAGATGGTCGAGCGCCTGGTCAGCCTGTCGGTGGGCATCATGCTCTCGACCTCGCTGCTGCATGCGCTGCCGGAGGCCTTCGAGTCGCAGGCCGAGCCGCACACGCTGTTTGCGGTGCTGCTGGGCGGTTTGCTGGCGTTCTTCCTGCTGGAAAAGACGGCCATCCTGCGCCATTCGCACCACCACGAGGACGATGGCCACGGCCATCACCACGGGCATGACAAAAAAGAAGCCGGCAAGGCCGGCTGGATGATCCTGGTGGGCGACGGCCTGCACAACTTCACCGACGGCATCCTGATCGCCGCGGCCTTCCTGGCCGACCCGCACCTGGGGCTGGTGACGGGCCTGGCCATCATCGCGCACGAGATCCCGCAGGAGATCGGCGACTTCATCGTGCTGCTCAACGCCGGTTTCTCGCGCACCCGCGCCTACGTCTACAACCTGATCTGCAGCCTGATGGCGGTGGCCGGCGGCGTGCTGGGCTATTTCATGCTGGAGCGCGGCATGGAGTGGATTCCCTACGTGCTGGTATTCGCTTCCTCAGGCTTCATCTACATCGCCGTCTCGGACCTGATGCCGCAGATGCAGCGCCGCGCCACCCTGCGCGAAACCATTCCGCAAGTCATCCTCATCGCCGCCGGCGTGCTGATCGTGCTGGCGCTGACGCACCAGGCGCACGCCCACTGAGGCGCTGTTCGGGTTCGCGGCGATCCCGCGGCGCCGGCTGGCGCATGCTCAGGCGCATGCCGATACTGCAGACGAAGCCGAGCAGGCCGAGGAACAGGGAGAGGTCTTCGAGCACGATGCATCCTTTCGGGAAGAGCCGGCGCCGGACGGCGCGGCAGACGTCTTCACTGTAGGCTTGCGGAGCTTGCCGCGCCAATATCAAATCGGCCGGCGCACCATCTCAAAACGATATGGGGACCAGGGAGACACATGATTTCAATCCGGCAACTCAGGTATTTCGTCGGGATCGTCGAGGCCCGCGGCTATACGCGCGCGGCCGAGCGGCTGTATGTCGCGCAGTCGGCGCTGAGCCGGCAGATCAAGGAGCTGGAGGCCGATCTCGACGTGGTGCTGCTGCGCCGCGAAGCCAAGCAGTTCGAGCTCACCGACGCCGGCCAGGACTTCTACGAGCGCAGCCGCAAGATCCTGCTCGACCTCGATCGCGCGGTCTCCCAGGCGCGCACCATCGGCCGCGGCGAGCACGGCGCGCTGCGCCTGCTGCATTCCAGTTCGGTGCCGCTGTCGGCGCCGCTGGGACCGACCCTGAACGCGGTGCTGGCGGCCTTTCCCGGCATCTCGCTGGAGATTTCGCAGGCGCCGTCCGAATACCAGGCGCGCGAGATCGAGGAGGGCAGCGCCGACATCGGCCTGGCGCGCCTGCCCATCCTGCGCGCCAATCCCAATCTTGAAAGCACGCTGCTGTATCGCGAGCGCCTGGTCGCGGCGGTGCCGGCGTCGCATCGGCTGGCGCAGCGCGCGGAGGTGGAGATCGCCGAGCTGCGAGATGAATTCTTCGTCACCGTGCCGCACCGCGATCGCGGCGGCTTGAGCTACCTGGTCGCGGAGCGCTGCATCGCCCATGGCTTCTATCCGCGCGTGGCGCGCGCCACCTCGCGCAAGAATTCCTTGCTGAGCCTGGTCAACGCCGGTTTCGGCATCGCCGTGGTGCCGCAGAGCATGGCCAGCATTTCGCTGTCGGCGGGGGTGAGTTTTCCGGCGGTGAAGGACGCCGATTTCCATTCGGAAGTGGCGCTGCTGCGGCGGCGCGATGCGCCGGCGATGGTGAGCCAGTTTGTCGAGGCCTTCATCGAAGGCCTGAGGGCGGCGGGTTTGCCCGCGCCGGACGGGGACTGAGTCCGGCGCGCGTCATGACGCCGGGATCAGGCCCCGGTCGCAACAGGCCGGGCCGCGTCGGAGCTCCACTCGCTCCACGATCCCGGATACAGGCTGGCGCCCGCCAGCCCGGCCACTTCCAGCGCCAGCAGGTTGTGGCAGGCGGTGACGCCGGAGCCGCATTGCATCACCGCGGCCTGCGGGTCGCCGATCACCGACAGCCATTCCTCGCGCAGCTGGGCTGCGCCCTTGAAGCTGCCGTCGGCCTGCAGGTTGTCCTTGAAGAAGCGGTTCCTGGCGCCCGGGATATGGCCGCCGACGGCGTCCAGCGTCTCGTTCTCGCCGCGGAAACGATCCGGCGCGCGGGCGTCGACCACCTGCAGTTTCTGTGACGCCAGGTTCTCCACCAGCGCATGCGCATCCACCGTCTTGACGATCGAGGTGAGGTCCTGGATGTTGCCGTGCGCGGCCGGCGGCGGCGTCTCGGTGGTCAGTTGTTCGCCGATGGCCTGCCAGGCGGCCATGCCGCCGTCCAGCACCGCCACGTCGCTGTGGCCGATCCAGCGCAGCAGCCACCACAGGCGCGCGGCGAACATGCCGCCGTGCGCGTCATACGCCACCACCTGCGTGTCGTTGTTGATGCCCAGCGCGCGCATGGCGTCGACGAAGCGCTGGCGGTCGGGCAGCGGATGGCGTCCGTGGAAGCGGCCCGCGGCGTCGGTCTTGGCGCCGGAGAGGATCTCGTCCAGATGGGCGAAGCGCGCCTGCGGCAGGTGGGAGGCGGCGTAGGCGTCGCGCCCCGCGTTCGGATTGGCCAGGTCGTGGCGGCAATCGACGATCACCAGGTTCAGGTATTGCGCGCGCGACTTCAGGTCGGCGGCGCTGATCAGGGTGCTGTAGGTCATGCGGTCTCTCCTTGTTCTCTGATGCGGTAATCGGTTTTACACTTCGGTCGCGATCGGGTCGACCTTGGGCACGTTCTTGGCGGCGCTCTGGCTGGTGCGCTGGTTGTGGTAGGTCGCCAGGATGCCGCTGGCCAGGATGATGGCGATGCCGGTCCAGCCGAGCCAGCCCGGCGCGTCGTTCCAGATCACCACGCCGAACAGGCTGGAGAACACGATGCCGGTGTATTGCAGGTTGGCCGTCACCAGCGTGTTGCCGAGCCGGTAGGCGCGCGTCATGGCGATCTGCGCCAGCGTGGCGGTCAAGCCTATCATGATCACCAGGAAGGCCCCGGTGGGCGTATGCGCATGCAGCAGCGGCATCTTGCCGACGAAGACGTTTCCCACCAGTCCCGCCACCACGCCGGTCAGCGAGAAGTAGAACACCACGCGGTATTCAGGTTCCCCCAGCAGGCCCAGCTTGCGCACCTGCAGGTACACCATCGCCGAGAGCACGCCGGAGAACAGCGCGATGGCGCCGCCCACCAGCTGTTCGGCGTTCAGCGAGGGGCGCATCAGCAGGGCCACGCCGATGAAGCTCAGCAGCACGGTGCCGGCCAGGCCCCATTCGAACTTCTTGTTGCCTTTCCACCAGCCGGCCGCAAACAGCATGGCGGCGATCCAGATCGAGGACATGTAGTTCAGCGTGGTGGCGGTGGCCACCGGCAGCAGGCTGAAGGAATAGAACCACATCCACAGCGAGATCACGCCGATGCCGCCGCGGATCAGGTGGTCGCGCGGGAAGGGCGTGCGGAAGGTGCCGCCGCGCAGCAGCACGATGGCGGTGATGACGGTGACGCCGACCAGGCCGCGGCACAGGACGATCTCGGCGGTGGTGTAGTACTCGCCCGCCATCTTGACGCAGACCCCCATGATGGAGAACAGGAACGAGGCGACGAGCATCCAGAGCGATTGCATGGCGGTGATGTTGTAGTGGGGTGGAGTCGGAGGGACGGGCGCGCGCCTGCGCGTGGCGCCGGCGGATGGGGCGCGCGGCCGCCGGAAAATGAAATCGGCAGCGCCGGACGGTGCCGGTGCTGCCGATCATGTGTTGCGGGTCGGGTTGTGAGGATGGCAAGTTCAGGGTGGAGGCAGTGGCGGCGCATTCGCGTTGCGTCGTCGTTCTGCCGCTCCCCTTGCATGCAATCTCCTCGCGCGGCCTGTGGCCGGATTATTCTTTGGCGCCCGGCGGCACGTCGAGCTGGCTGCGGTACCACTCGTGGAAGTGCTGCATGCCGTCTTCCATCGGCGACTGGTACGGACCGACTTCGCTGGTGCCGCGATCCATCAGTATACGACGGCCGGCGTCCATGCGCAGGGCGATCTCGTCATCCTCGACGCAGGTCTCCATGTAGGCGGCGCGTTCGGCCTCGACCAGTTCGCGCTCGAACAGGGCGATCTCCTCCGGATAGTAGAACTCCACCACGTTGGTGGTCTTCTGCGGGCCGGTCGGCCACAGCGTCGACACCACCAGCACGTGCGGATACCACTCGACCATGATGTTGGGATAGAGCGTGAGCCAGATCGCGCCGAACTTCGGCGGTGTGCCGTTGGAAAACTTCAGCAGCTTTTCCTGCCACTTGGCGTAGGTGGGCGAGCCGGACCTGGCCAGGCCGTGGTTCACGCCCACGGTCTGCACGCTGTAGTCGCGGCCGAACTCCCACTTCAGGTCGTCGCAGGAGACGAAGTTGCCCAGGCCCGGATGGAAGGGTTCGACGTGGTAGTCCTCCAGGTAGACCTCGATGAAGGTCTTCCAGTTGTAGTCGCACTCGTGGACTTCGGTGTGGTCGTACAGATAGCCGGAGAAATCCAGGTCGCGCGCCACGCCGAGGTTCTTCAGCTTGGCCGCGACGTCGGCGCCGTGGCCTTCGAACAGCAGGCCGTTCCAGTTCTGCAGCGGCGTCTTCGACAGGTTCAGGCAAGGCGTTTCGCCGAAATGCGGCGCGCCGATCAGTTCGCCCTTGAGGTCGTAGGTCCAGCGATGCAGCGGGCACACGATGTTCTTGGCGTTGCCGCGGCCGTCCAGCATCTTGGCCTGGCGATGGCGGCATACGTTGGAGACCAGCTCGATGCCTTGCGCGTTGCGCACCAGCATGCGGCCTTCGTTTTCCCAGGGCAGGGTCGCGTAGTCGCCCGCCTCTGGCACCATCAGTTCATGGCCGGCGTAGCGTGGGCCCTGCTGGAAGAGTTGTCGGAGTTCCCGCTGGTAGAGCGGTTCGTCGAAATAGACGTTGACCGGGAGTTGCGCGTTTGATCGCGCCAATTTGGCAAAAGTAGCAAGATCGGACATTTCCGCCCCCAAATTAATTTGCACCAACCTAAGGAAGAAAATCCGCAAAAACCTGTGTTCAAATAATATGAAGAGGAAATTTTGGACAGAACCGGGGATTATACTGCAAATAGCCCCTAAAGGGGCGGGTTTTGAGAGCAAAATGTCAGCATTTTGGCCGAACTTACGTTTTCGTCTCCAGCCCTTTCTGCAAATCCCGTCCCGAATTGATTTTGGAATCAGAGGATTGTTCTAAAATAGCGGGTTAGTTTTTTTAATGGGTCGATATGCCGAGAACCTCAGCCACTGCCGCCACCGCCGCGCCCCCGGCCTCCTTCGAGCAAGCCATGCAGGAGCTGGAACAGCTCGTGGCGCAGATGGAAGCCGGCGAGCTGCCGCTGGAAGCCTCCGTGGCCGCCTACAAGCGCGGCTCGGAACTGGTGAAATTCTGCGCTGCCCAACTGGACAAGGTCGACAGCCAGGTCAAGGTGCTCGAGGGCGACATGCTCAAGCCCTTCAGCGCCGACAACGCCGGCGGGGACGACTGATGAACGCCCGCATCCCGACATCGCTGCCGTTCGCCGACTGGGCAAAGCAGGTGCAATCCGGCATGGAAGACGTGCTGGACCGCTTCCTGGCGCCGGTCTCCGTGGTGCCCGCGCGGCTGCACGAGGCGATGCGCTACACCGCCATGGACGGCGGCAAGCGCGTGCGCCCGCTGCTGGTGTATGCCGCCGGCGACGTGTTCGACACGCCGCTGCCGCTCCTGGAGCGCGCCGCCGCCGCGGTGGAGATGATCCACGTGTATTCGCTGGTGCATGACGACATGCCCTGCATGGACGACGATGCGCTGCGCCGCGGCAAGCCCACGGTGCACGTGAAGTACGACGAAGCCACCGCGCTGCTGGTGGGCGACGCGCTGCAGGCGCAGGCGTTCGCCACGCTGTCGGCGCCGCTGGAAGCGGAGCTGGCGACGGCCGATGCCGGCATGCCGGCACGCCAGTTGCGCATGCTTAACCTGCTGGCGCAGGCTTCCGGCTCGGTGGGCATGTGCGGCGGTCAGGCGATCGATTTGGCCAGCGTCGGCATGACGTTGTCGCTGTCGGAACTGGAACAGATGCATCGCCTGAAGACCGGCGCATTGCTGCGCGCGGCGGTGCTGCTGGGCGCGCTGGGCGGCAAGGCGCTGACGGCCGACGAGAGCGCCGCGCTGGACGACTACGCGCGCGCCATCGGGCTGGCCTTCCAGGTGGTCGACGACATCCTCGACGCCACCGCCGACTCGGCCACGCTGGGCAAGACCGCCGGCAAGGACGCGGCGGACAACAAGCCGACCTATGTATCGATACTCGGTCTGGGCGAATCGCAGGCGCTGGCTGAAAAGCTGCGCGGCAACGCGCACCAGGCCCTGGCGCCGTTCGGCGACAAGGCGCGCCGCCTGCGCGAACTTGCCGACCTGATCGTGCAACGCAAGGCATGAAGCCCAACCGCTTCAGACCCAACAAACGGTAACAACAGTTATGCTGCTCAACTCGATAAACGACCCGGCCGACCTGCGCCGCCTGCCCCGCCACCAACTCAAGCCGCTGGCCGACGAGTTGCGCGGCTTCGTGCTGGACTCGGTGTCCAAGACCGGTGGCCACCTGTCGTCCAACCTGGGCACGGTGGAACTGACCATCGCGCTGCACTACGTCTTCAACACGCCTGACGACCGCATCGTCTGGGACGTGGGCCACCAGACCTATCCGCACAAGATCCTGACCGGCCGCCGCGACCGCATGTCGACGCTGCGCCAGCAGGACGGCATCTCCGGCTTTCCGCGCCGCGTGGAAAGCGAATACGACACCTTCGGCACCGCGCACTCGTCGACCTCGATCTCGGCGGCGCTGGGCATGGCGCTGGGCGCCAAGAGCCAGGGCTCGGACCGCCACGCCATCGCCGTCATCGGCGACGGCGCGATGACCGCCGGCATGGCCTTCGAGGCCCTGAACAACGCCGGCGTCTACGACGACGTCAACCTGCTGGTGATCCTGAACGACAACGACATGTCGATCTCGCCGCCGGTGGGCGCGCTGAACCGCTACCTGGCGCGCCTGATGTCGGGCAAGTTCTACGCCAAGGCGCGCGACGTCGGCAAGTCGGTGCTGCCGGGCCCGGTGCTGGAACTGGCCAAGCGCCTGGAAGAGCATGCCAAGGGCATGATCGTGCCGGCCACCATGTTCGAGGAATTCGGCTTCAACTACATCGGCCCCATCGACGGTCACGACCTCGACTCGCTGATCCCCACGCTGCAGAACCTGAAGAACCTCAAGGGCCCGCAGTTCCTGCACGTGGTCACCAAGAAGGGCCAGGGCTACAAGCTGGCCGAGGCCGACCCGGTGCTGTACCACGGCCCCGGCAAGTTCAATCCCAGCGAAGGCATCAAGCCCAGCAGCGGCGGCAAGCTGACCTACACCCAGGTGTTCGGCGAATGGCTGTGCGACATGGCCGCCGCCGACAGCCGCCTGGCCGGCATCACCCCCGCCATGCGCGAGGGGTCGGGCATGGTCGGCTTCGAGAAGAAATTCCCCGACCGCTACTACGACGTCGGCATCGCCGAGCAGCACGCGGTGACCTTCGCCGGCGGCCTGGCCTGCGAGGGCATGAAGCCGGTGGTGGCGATCTACTCGACCTTCCTGCAGCGCGCCTACGACCAGCTGATCCACGACGTGGCGCTGCAAAACCTGGACGTGACCTTCGCGCTGGACCGCGCAGGCCTGGTCGGCGCCGACGGCGCCACGCACGCCGGCAACTATGACCTGGCCTTCCTGCGCTGCATCCCGAACATGGCCGTGCTGGCCGCCTCCGACGAGGACGAGTGCCGCAAGATGCTGTCCACCGCCTATCAGTACGAAGGCCCGGCGGCGGTGCGTTACCCGCGCGGCGCCGGCATCGGCGCCACGGTGGAAAAGACCCTGGACGTGCTGCCCTGGGGCCGCGGCGAGATCCGTCGCCAGGGCCGCGGCATCGCGATCCTGGCCTTCGGCACCATGGTGGCCCCGGCGCTGGGCGCGGGCGAGAAGCTCAACGCCACGGTCGCCAACATGCGCTTCATCAAGCCGCTGGACGTCGAGCTGGTCAGGCAACTGGCCGAGTCGCACGACGCGCTGGTGACGGTGGAAGAGGGCTGCATCATGGGCGGCGCCGGCGCGGCGGTATCGGAGGCGCTGGCCGCGGCCGGCATCGCCAAGCCTATCCTGCACCTGGGCCTGCCCGACCGCTTCATCGACCATGGCGACGCCGGCCAACTGCTGGCGCAATGCGGACTGGACGCGGCGGGCATCGCCGAGTCCATCGTGCAGCGCTTCGGCAAGGACGAGCCGCGCCTGGTGGTCAACAACGGCTGACCTGTCTCAGGCCGAAAAACAAACGCCCCGCGAGCGCAAGCCGCGGGGCGTTTGTTTTGGGCCGATGGCGCGCGATGACCGGCGTTCAGCGCGCGCGGCCTTTTTCCCACAAGACATCCTGCCCGCCGGCCTCGCGGTTGAGCACCCGCGCCAGCACGAAGCACAGGTCGGACAGCCGGTTCAGGTAGCGCCGCGCCGGTGCGTTCACGCCGCCGGGCTCGGTCTTCTCCAGCATCACCACGCTGCGCTCGGCGCGACGGCATACGGTGCGGCATACGTGCGCCAGCGCCGCCGTGCGCGAGCCGCCGGGCAGGATGAATTCCTTCAGCGGCGGCAGGGTGGCGTTGTATTTTTCCAGCAGCGCATCCAGCCGCGCCAGGTGGGCGTCGGACAGCACCGCGTAGCCGGGGATGCACAGCTCGCCGCCGAGGTCGAACAGGTCGTGCTGGACCGAGACCAGCTCCTCGCGCAGCGTCGCCGGCAGCGGCTCGCACAGCAGCAGGCCGAGCTGCGAGTTCAGTTCGTCGACCTCGCCCAGCGACTGGATGCGCAGGCTGTCCTTGCCCACGCGGCTGCCGTCGCCCAGGCCGGTGCTGCCGTCGTCGCCGGTGCGGGTAGCGATCTTTGAGAGGCGGTTGCCCATGGCTTTCTCCTTGGTGAAGTGCGCGAGCTTAAGCTGCGCGAGCAGAGGGCGCAAGCCTGCGCGATTGTCATTCCGGCAAGCAAAAATCCGTAAAAAATTCACTTGATCTGGCAAGCGAGCCGAAAAGGCATCGGATATTTGCCGAATCACTTCGCCGCAAGAGAGTAAAATTCATCAGTTGAATCAGTGGTCAGTCCACTGGAGGAGCAGGGGATGTTCCTCCTCCGGCATGGCGCCGCCACGCATCGCGCAACATATAACAAGACAGACAACAGAGACACACCGAGAGAGACACATGAACCACATTGTTGATGCACAGAAACTGAAACGCCCGGTGCCGCAGGCACTGCTGGATGAACTCAAGGCCCTGTTCGGCGATCGCCTGTCGACGTCCATGGCCATGCGTGAGCACCATGGCCGCGACGAATCCTCGTATGACCCGATGTTGCCCGACGCCGTGGTGTTCGCGCACACAACCGAGGAGGTCGCCGCTTTCGTCAAGCTGTGCAGCCGCTTCGAGACTCCGATCATTCCCTACGGCACCGGCACCTCGCTGGAAGGCCATGTGCTGGCGCTGCAGGGCGGCATCACGGTCGACCTGTCGCAGATGAACCGCGTGCTGGCCGTGAACCCCGAAGACCTGACCGCCACCGTGCAGGCCGGCGTCACCCGCAAGCAGTTGAACCAGGAGATCAAGGACACCGGCCTGTTCTTCCCCATCGATCCCGGCGCCGATGCCTCCCTGGGCGGCATGGCCTCGACCCGCGCCTCCGGCACCAACGCCGTGCGCTACGGCACGATGAAGGAAAATACCCTGACCCTGACGGTGGTGACCGCCGACGGCAACATCATCAAGACCGGCACCCGCGCCAAGAAATCCTCGGCCGGCTACGACCTGACCCGCGTCTACGTGGGCAGCGAAGGCACGCTGGGCATCATCACCGAAGTCACCGTGCGCCTGTATCCGCAGCCTGAGGCGATCTCGGCGGCGATCTGCTCCTTCCCCAGCGTGGCCGACGCGGTCAACACCGTGATCCAGACCATCCAGGTCGGCGTGCCGCTGGCGCGCGTGGAGCTGCTCGACGAGAACGGCGTGAAGGCCCTGAACGCGCACGACAAACTGACCCTGCCGGTCAATCCGCTGCTGCTGTTCGAATTCCACGGCAGCGAAAACGGCGTGAAGGAACAGGCCGAAGTCGTGCAGGAAATCGCCAACGACAACAACGCCACCGGTTTCGAATGGGCCACCCGCCCCGAAGACCGCACCCGCCTGTGGACCGCGCGTCATAACGCCTACTTCGCGCTCTTGCAGTTGCGCCCGGGCGCGCGCGCGATCTCCACCGACTGCTGCGTGCCGATCTCGCGCCTGGCCGAATGCGTGCTGGAAACCAAGGCCGACTGCGAGGCGCAGGGCCTGATCCACGCCATCATCGGTCACGTCGGCGACGGCAATTTCCACGTGCAGATGATGGTCGATCCTAACGATCCGGCCGACGTGGCCAAGGCCGAAGGCGTCAACGAGCGCATGGTCGCGCGCGCCATTTCCATGGACGGCACCTGCACCGGCGAGCACGGCGTGGGCCTGCACAAGATGGACTTCCTGGTGCAGGAGCACGGCGACGGCGCCATCGCCGTCATGCGCGCCATCAAGCATGCGCTGGATCCGAAGAACATCATGAATCCCGGCAAGATCCTGCGCTGGGAGCAATAAGGCATTGATGTCGCCGGCGGCCGTCGTGCCGCCGGCGATGTAACCGGTTCCAGAGGCGTTTGCACAGAGACGCCTATCCTCGATACCGCACTGCAATCCGTTTTCAGTTCGTTGTCAGTCCGTTTTGCAATTCGTTTTCGCACGCGCAGCAAGAAAGAATCCATGGCCACCCGCCTTCCACCCGTCCACGCGCTGTCCGCCTTCGAGGCGGCGGCAAGGCACAATTCCTTCGCCATCGCGGCCGAAGAACTCTGCATCACTCCTTCGGCGCTGTCGCACCGCATCCGCCTGCTGGAGGACTTCGTCGGCGAGCGCCTGTTCTACCGCGATGGCCGCTCCATCGGCCTGTCCGAATTCGGCCGCCGCTACCTGGACGTGGTGCGCTCGGCGCTGCGTACGCTGACCGACTTCCCGATGCCGCACCGTAACGCCGCGGTGCAGCCCAAGATCAAGGTGATGCTGCCGCCCACCTTCGCGCGCCACCTGCTGATGCCGCGCATCGCCGACTTCACCCAGCGCCATCCCGAGATCGTGGTGGAGCTCTACCTGTCGGTGCCGCTGTACGACCTGTCGCTGTCGGAGAGCGACGTCGAGATCCGCTTCGGCGCCGGCAACTATCCCAACATCGTCACCGAGAAGCTGTTCGAGGAACCCGCCTTCGCGGTGGCCAGCCCCGCCTATCTCAAGACCCTGCCGCCGATGAAGAGCCCGGCCGACCTGCAGCACGCCAGCCTGCTGCGTTCGGCGCTGGAACCCTGGCAGCCGTGGTTCGAGGCGGCCTGCCTGAAGGACTGGACCGAGCCGTCGGCCGGCCTGCGGGTGGACGACCTGGGGCTGCTGCTGGAGGCGGTGCGCCACGGCTACGGCGTCGGCCTGACCCGTCAGCACTTCGCCGAGGAGCTGCTGGCGCGCGGCGAGATCGTCGAGCTGTTCGATGTGCGCCTGCGTACGCCGCCGCATGCCTATTACGTGGTCTACGAGCGTTCGGTGCGCGAGCGGCCTGAGGTCGATACCTTCATCAGCTGGATTCAGAACGCGTTCAAGAACATCTGACGGGCTTGTCTTTTCTGGCATCTGACTGGGTGCTGCTCCCGTGTGTCCGTTCGGAGCGAGTGGCCGCTTGTGGCCTGTCTAGGTTGGCGTACATGCCGTTGTTCGTTGCCTTGGGTAGTCTGGTCTTGCTGCATGCCGATGTACTGGCTCTGGTTCTATCTTTCTCCGGTCGGAACGGAGCGCCGGGGGCGGCCCGGCAGCCGCTCACTTTTCTTGCTCCGCCAAGAAAAGTAAGCAAAAGAAGGCGGCCCCTAAGATCCAGCCCCTTCGGGGTTCCCGCCGGAGCGCGCTGAAAAATGGGCAAGACAGAGTCGCTTCGCTCGACTGTCTTGCTGATCCATTTTTCAGCACGCTCCGGCGGCTGGCTCCCAAGGGGAAAGCCTGTCCGGCTCGCCTGCGGCATCGCCCTGGATCCGGCTCGCCTTCGGCTTCGCGCTGCTTGCTTCTCGCCTTCGGCTTCGATCTACTGGCTCGCTATCTGATGCAATCCGTCATCCCGGCGCAGGCCGGGATCCAGTGTCGTTTCGCCGCCCATCGGGCGGCTTCCCGCGCCTCCCCGGCATCGAAAGGTCAGACCTTCTTTCCCCGCTGAAAATAATTCATTCCCGTCAAAAATTCTTTTCAGTGCGCCGCAGTACAACAGGCGGGCATTGCACCCCCTAAAATTAGTTACACTGCAAGCTTGAAAAGCGTCCGCACAAAGCGGGCCGAGAACCAGCGAGACAAGTACGAAAGAAGGCGGACGCGATCCGCCCCTCATCAGCCTCCGGGCCGCTTTCCTATTGCCCGCATAGCCCAAAGCCGAGGTCCAGCATGAATGCTCCCGCTAACCAATCCTTCGCGCCGGCACGCCAGCGCGAGGTCGTCGAGGCCTTGCGCCGCGCAGTGCCCGGGCACTGCGTGCTGTTCGATGAAGAAGATACCCGTCCCTATGAATGCGACGGCCTGGCCGCCTACCGGCAACTGCCGATGGTGGTGGTGCTGCCCGAGAACGAGCAGCAGGTGGTCGCGGTCATGAAGGCCTGCCACGATCTGAAGGTGCAGATCGTGCCGCGCGGTGCCGGCACCGGCCTGTCCGGCGGCGCCATGCCGATCGCCGACGGCGTGGTGCTGTCGACCGCCAAATTCAACAAGATCCTGAAGATGGACAAGTACTCGCGCACCGCCGTGGTCCAGCCCGGCGTGCGCAACCTGGCCATTTCCGAAGCGGCCGCGCCGCACGGGCTGTATTACGCGCCCGACCCGTCTTCGCAGATCGCCTGCACCATCGGCGGCAACGTCGCCGAGAACTCCGGCGGCGTGCATTGCCTGAAGTACGGCCTGACGGTGCACAACGTGCTGCGCGTGCGCATGGTGACCATCGAAGGCGATGTGGTGGAACTGGGCAGCGGTGCGCTGGACGCGCCCGGCCTGGACCTGCTGGCGGTGTTCATCGGCTCCGAAGGCATGCTGGGCGTGGTCACCGAGGTGACGGTGAAGCTCGTGCCCAAGCCGCAGGCCGCGCGCGTGATCATGGCTTCGTTCGACGACGTGGTGAAGGGCGGCAACGCCGTGGCCAACGTGATCGCCGTCGGCATCATTCCGGCCGGCCTGGAGATGATGGACAAGACCAGCTCGCGCATGGTCGAGCCCTTCGTGAAGGCGGGCTACGACGTCGACGCCGAGGCCATCCTGCTGTGCGAGTCCGACGGCACGGCCGAAGAGGTGGAAGAAGAGATCGGCCGCATGACCGAGGTGTTGAACGCCAGCGGCGCCACCGCCATCGCCTGCTCGACCTCGGAGGCCGAGCGCCTGCGCTTCTGGTCCGGCCGCAAGAACGCCTTCCCGGCCGCCGGCCGCATCTCGCCCGACTACTACTGCATGGACGGCACCATCCCGCGCAAGAAGCTGGCGCAGGTGCTGCTGGGCATCGCCGAGATGGAAAAGAAATACGGCCTGCGCTGCGCCAACGTGTTCCACGCCGGCGACGGCAACCTGCATCCGCTGATCCTGTTCGACGCCAACATCGCCGACGAATTCTACCGCGCCGAACTGTTCGGCGCCGAGATCCTCGAGTTGTGCGTGGAAGTGGGCGGCACCATCACCGGCGAGCACGGTGTGGGCATCGAGAAGATCAACTCGATGTGCGTGCAGTTCGCGCCGGCCGAGCGCGAGGCCTTCTTCAAGCTCAAGCGCGCCTTCGACACCGCCTTCCTGCTCAACCCCGACAAGGCCATCCCGACCCTGCACCGCTGCGCCGAGTACGGCAAGATGCACGTGCAGCGCGGCCAGTTGCGCCACCCCGAATTGCCGAGATTCTGAAATGAGCGAGCAGACACACACACATGCGGACATGAGCGCCGTGCTGGACTCCTTCCGCCAGCGCATCGTCCAAGGCCGGCCGCTGCAGATCCGCGGCGGCGGCACCAAGGACTGGTACGGCCAGGCGCCGCAGGGCGAGGTGCTGGACACGCGCGCCTACAGCGGTATCGTCGACTACGAGCCGACCGAGCTGGTGATCACCGCACGCTGCGGCACGCCGCTGTCGGAGATCGACGCCGCGCTGGAGAAGAACAACCAGATGCTGGCCTTCGAGCCGCCGCGCTTCGACGGCGCGGCCACCGTCGGCGGCATGGTCGCCTCCGGCCTGTCGGGCCCGGCGCGGGTATCGGCCGGCGCGGTGCGCGACTTCGTGCTGGGCGCGGTGCTGATGGATGCCAGCGGCGAGCAGCTGCACTTCGGCGGCCAGGTGATGAAGAACGTCGCCGGCTATGACATGTCGCGCCTGCTGACCGGTTCGCTGGGCACGCTGGGGCTGATCCTGCAGGTCTCGCTGAAGGTGCTGCCCAAGCCCTTCGCCTCCAGCACGCGCGTCTTCGAGATGAACCAGGAGGGGGCGCTGCGCCTGCTCAACCAGTGCGGCGGCCAGCCCTTGCCGCTGGTGGCCAGCGCCTGGAGCAACAACGTGCTGACCATCCGCCTGGCCGGTGCGCAGGCTGCGGTCGATTCGGCGGTCAAGAAGCTGGGCGGCAGCGAGCTCTCCAACGGCGACGATTTCTGGCGCGACCTGCGCGAGCAGCAGCATGCCTTCTTCGCCGACGCCGATGCGCCGCTGTGGCGCCTGTCGGTGCCGTCGGTGGCGCCGCCGCTGGAGCTGCACGGCCGCCAACTGATCGAGTGGGGCGGTGCGCAGCGCTGGCTGCGTCCCGACGCCGGCGTCGACGCGGTCGCCATTCGCGCCGCGGCCCTGGCCGCGGGCGGCAGCGCCAGCCTGCATCGCGGCGGCGACAAGGCCATCGGCGTGTTCCATCCGCTGCAGCCGGCGGTGGAAAAGATCCATCGCAACCTCAAAGCGCAATTCGACCCGGCCGGCATCTTCAATCCCGGCCGCATGTACGCGGGCCTGTAAGCCGAAAGCCAACAGTTATGCAAACCAATCTAGCCGACTTCATCCGCGACACCCACGAAGGCCAGGAAGCCGACGCCATCCTGCGCAACTGTGTGCACTGCGGTTTCTGCACCGCCACCTGCCCGACCTACCAGCTGCTGGGCGACGAACTGGACGGCCCGCGCGGCCGCATCTACCTGATCAAGCAGGTGCTCGAAGGCAAGCAGGCCACGGCCGCCACGCAGTCGCACCTGGACCGTTGCCTGACCTGCCGCAACTGCGAGTCGACCTGCCCATCGGGCGTGCAGTACGGTCGCCTGGTCGATATCGGCCGCAAGGTGGTGGAGCAGCAGGTGCCGCGTCCGCTGTCGCAGCGCCTGGCGCGCACGGCGTTGAAGGAGCTGCTGCCGCGCAAATGGCTGTTCCGCCCGGCGATGAAGGCAGGGCAGATGGTGCGCCCGCTGCTGCCCAAGGTGCTGCAGAACAAGGTGCCGCTGCCGCAGCAGGCCGGCGCTTGGCCGACCCGCGCGCATGCGCGCCAGATGCTGCTGCTGGACGGCTGCGTGCAGCCCTCGATGTCGCCCAACATCAACAGCGCCACCGCGCGCGTGCTCGACGCGCTGGGCGTGCAGCTGTTCGTGCCGCCCAAGACCGGTTGCTGCGGCGCCATCCGCTATCACATGAATGACCAGGACGGCGGCCTGGACGACATGCGCCGCAACATCGACGCCTGGTGGCCCTATATCGAAGGCGAAGGCCGCGACGGCATCAAGGCCGAGGCCATCGTGATGAACGCCTCCGGCTGCGGCGCCACCGTCAAGGAGTACGGCCACCTGCTGCAGCACGACCACGCCTACGCCGAGAAGGCCCGCCGCATCTCGCGCATGACGCTGGACATCAGCGAGATCCTGCCCGAGTTCGAGGCCGAGCTGCAGCAGAAGCTGGCCGGCTACGACGGCAAGCGGGTCGCCTACCATCCGCCCTGCACGTTGCAGCACGGCCAGAAGATCCGCGGCAAGGTCGAGTCCATCCTGCGCGCGGCCGGCGTGGACGTGCAGCTGTGCGCCGACAGCCACCTGTGCTGCGGTTCGGCCGGCACCTATTCGGTGCTGCAGCCGGAGCTGTCCTACCAGCTGCGCGACAACAAGCTGAAGAACCTGGCCGCCACCGACCCCGACATGATCGTCACCGGCAACATCGGCTGCGTGACCCATCTGCAATCGGGCACCGACACGCCGGTGCGGCACTGGATCGAGCTGCTGGACGCGGCCCTGCAGGGACGCGCCTGACAGGCTGCTGACATTGCTGTCCGCAAGGCAACAAGCCCCGCTGATGCGGGGCTTTTTTGTGGATGAAATGATCACAAAAGCGGTAATTTGCGGATGTTTGCCGCTTCCCGGCTTGACGAGCAGGGCCATAAATCAATAAGCTTCGAGCTTTTTTTATCGCCCAGCAGGAAAAAGCCGACAATATTTCTCGTCTGCAAGCTTCCGGCCGCTGAACGAAATGCCGCCTCCGGGTCCAACCGAGGTCGGCGACGCAGCAAGCGCATTCCATCCCTCGTCAGACTTTTGGGCCGGCCCCGCCGGTTCCAGGAGCAGGAGACCATCTTGAAAAAACGCATTCCACCAGCCGCCTATATCTTCATCGCCATGCTGCTCGGCATCCTGGTCGGCTACCTGATCTTCTCGCACTACGACAAGGCGCAGGCCAAGGAACTGGCCGGCTATATCTCCATCGCCTCGGACATCTTCCTGCGCCTGATCAAGATGGTGATCGCGCCGCTGGTGTTCTCGACCCTGGTGGTCGGCATCGCCCACATGGGCGACGCCAAGTCGGTGGGCCGCATCTTCGGCAAGTCGCTGGGCTGGTTCTTTGCCGCCTCGCTGGTGTCGCTGGCGCTGGGCATGGTGATGGCCAACCTGCTCAAGCCCGGCATGGGCGTGGCGCTGCCGCCGCCTGACGCGGCCGGCGTGGGCCTGGCCACGGGCAAGTTCACGGTCAAGGAATTCTTCAACCACCTGGTGCCCAAGTCGGTGGCTGAAGCGATGGCGCAAAACGAGATCCTGCAGATCGTGGTGTTCTCCATGTTCTTCGGCATCGCGCTGGCGGCGCTGGGCGAGCGCGGCAAGAACCTGCTGGCCGTGGTCGACGACCTGTCGCACGCCATGCTCAAGATCACCGGCTACGTGATGAAGTTCGCGCCGGTGGCGGTGTTCGCAGCGATGGCCGCCACCGTGGCGGTCAACGGCCTGGAGATCCTGGTCAGCTTCGCGGTGTTCATGCGCGACTTCTACTTCTCGCTAGTGCTGCTGTGGTTGATCCTGATCGCCGCCGGCTTCGTGTTCCTGAAAAAGCGCATCTTCCACCTGCTGGCCCTGATCAAGGAAGCCTTCCTGCTGGCATTTGCCACGGCCAGTTCGGAGGCCGCCTATCCCAAGCTGCTGGACGCGCTGGACCGCTTCGGCGTCAAGCGCAAGATCTCCAGTTTCGTCATGCCGATGGGGTACTCCTTCAACCTCGACGGTTCGATGATCTACTGCACCTTCGCCACGCTGTTCATCGCCCAGGCCTACGGCATGGAGCTGTCGCTGACCACCCAGATCACCATGATGGCGGTGCTGATGCTGACCTCCAAGGGCATCGCCGGCGTGCCGCGCGCCTCGCTGGTGGTGATCGCCGCCACGCTGCACCAGTTCAACATCCCCGAGGCGGGCCTGCTGGTGATCCTGGGCATCGACACCTTCCTCGACATGGGCCGCTCGGCCACCAACGCGGTGGGCAACTCGATCGCCTCGGCCGTGGTCGCCAAGTGGGAAGGCGGCCTGCTGAGCGAGGAAGAAGCGCGCGCCGCCGAGCAGGCCATCGAGAACGAGGCCGAACTCAGGCTGCACGGCTGAATTCGAAAGAAAACGATCTGACACTTCATAAAAAAGCTTCGCTTCGGCGAAGCTTTTTTGTTTTTGAGAGTTGGTGCGTACTATCGTCGCGCTTCGATTGACGTGCTTCGTCCTGGTCTCTAACGTGCCGCATCCTTCGCAGCTCCGCGCAGGAACGACATCCGGAGACATGTATGAAAAAACGAATTCCCGCCGCCGCCTGGATCTTCGGCGCCATGCTGCTCGGCGTGCTGGCCGGCTACCTCATCAACACCTGCGCCGCCGACAAGCAGCAAGCCGCGCAGATCGCCGACTACATTTCAATCGCCTCCGACATCTTCCTGCGCCTGATCAAGATGGTGATCGCACCGCTGGTGTTCTCCACGTTGGTGGTCGGTATCGCCAACATGGGCGATGCACATTCGGTCGGGCGCATCTTCGCCAAGTCGCTGAGCTGGTTCATTACGGCCTCGGTCGTGTCGCTGGGCCTGGGCATGGTGATGGCCAACCTGTTGCAGCCGGGCCTGGGTATCACGCTGCCAGATACGGGCGCCGGCGGCGGGGTCGTTGCGACGGGTTCGCTGGGCATCAAGGAGTTCGTCAGCCACCTGGTGCCGAAGTCTTTCGCCGAAGCCATGGCCAAGAACGAGATCCTGCAGATCGTGGTGTTCTCGATGTTCTTCGGCGTGGCGCTGGCGGCGCTGGGCGAGCGCGGCAAGACCCTGCTGGGATCCATCGACGAGCTCTCGCACGTCATGCTGAAGATCACGGGCTACGTCATGCTCGCCGCGCCGGTCGCGGTTTTCGCAGCCATTGCCGCGACCGTGGCCGTCAACGGGCTGGGTATTCTGCTCAGCTTCGCCATCTTCATGCGCGATTTCTATCTGGCCTTGTTGCTGCTGTGGACGTTGCTGGTGGCAGCCGGCTTCGCCTTCCTGCGCCGGCGCATCTTCCGCCTGCTGGCGCTGATCAAGGAGGCCTTCCTGCTGTCCTTTGCCACCGCCAGTTCCGAGGCTGCCTATCCCAAGCTGCTGGACGCGCTGGACCGCTTCGGCGTCAAGCGCAAGATTTCCAGCTTCGTCATGCCGATGGGGTATTCCTTCAACCTCGACGGTTCGATGATGTACTGCACCTTTGCCACGCTGTTCATCGCCCAGGCTTACGGCATCGAGCTTTCGCTGGGCACCCAGCTGACGATGATGGCGGTGCTGATGCTGACCTCCAAGGGCATGGCAGGCGTGCCGCGCGCGTCGCTGGTGGTGATAGCCGCCACGCTGCAGCAGTTCGGCATTCCGGAAGCGGGGTTGCTGATCATCCTGGGCATCGACACCTTCCTGGACATGGGCCGATCCGCCACCAACGCTGTAGGTAACTCCATCGCCGCGGCGGTGGTGGCGAAGTGGGAAGGCGGACTGCTGTCGGAGCAGGAGGCGCAGGCCGCCGAGCAGGCCATCCAGGCCGAGGCCGAACTCAAGCTGCACGCTTAAGCCTCTTCCCGCCGCAAAGCCAAAAAGGAGCATGCCGGCAACGACGTGCTCCTTTTCTTTTGCGGGCAGGGCAAAGGGCAGTGCTCAGGCCGGAACGGCTTCGCGCACCTTGGCCGGGATCCACTCCTGCAGCGTGATTTCGATGGTGATGAAGGACAGGTTGGCGCCGCGCACGAAACGGCCGGCGAAGATCTTGCCGTCGGTGTCGGCCACCACGCCCTGCAGCGGGTTCGGATTGGACTTGCCGTCCGAGAAGCCGATCTCGCCGAAGACGTTGAGGATTTCAACGCCGGGGCCGTTGATTTCCATCTGGCGCAGGCCGCCGGCGGCGGCGTATTGCAGGTGGGCGTCGATCAGGCTGCCGATGGCGCCGCGCACGATGGCGGTTTTCATCCCGTGCTGGCGGCACAGCGCTTCCACGCTCTCGGTCAGGTCCTGGTTGGGTTTGAGGCGGGCCATGACCAGCTTGCCCAATGTGCCTTCTTCTACCTGGATGTTGTCGTCTGTCTCTGTTGTCGTTGTGATTAGGTTCGTCATCATGATTCCATGGGTGTCGGATGCAATAGACTGAAGTGCGTCTCTTCATCGCTGTTGACGACGAAGGCGCCCTGGGAAAACAAGCACAGGCGGATGATGAGCGGATCGTCGCCCACTTCCACCGTATCAAGCAAAAGATGGCCGCCGTGGATGGCGCCATCGCCATCGATGAAGCCCGAATGGCAATGCAATAATACCTTTCCTTCCTGGTTCTGGCCCACCGTGATGGCGCCGGTCACGAAAGTGATCGCGCCTTCCAGCACATGCGGCGGGCCGTAGTCATACGGGCGGTTCTGGTCCTTGGTGTTTTCGATGCGGTGGTAGTGCAGGCGGCGCGCGGTGCCGCCGCACATGCGGCCGACGCCGCCGCGCTGGCCGTAGCGCGCCAGCACGCGGCGCAGCGCTTCGCCCACCAGGGTGCCCGGGGCCAGCGTGATGCGCAGTTCCTCGGCCGGATTGGCCTCCAGGTCCAGCGTGCGCGGATAGCTCTGCTGGCCTGCGTGCAGGAACTTGCGGACCTCGACAAATCCCGGATGGCCGTCAGCGGGTTTGTTGGAGAGTTTCATAAGCGATAGTCACCTTTCTCCTCAAGCAATGCCTTGATCTGTTTCTTGACGATCTTTCCATAGCCCGACTTGGGCATGGTTTCCCAGAACACGAAGCGGCGTGGCCACTTGTATTTGCCGATGCGCTCTTCCAGATGCGCCAGCAGCGCTTCGCCGTCGGCCGACTGGCCCGACTTGCACACGATCACGGCCAGGCCGCTCTCGCCCCACTTGGGATCGGGCACGCCCAGCACGGCCACTTCCGACACCGCCGGGTGCGTCAGCAGCGCCTCTTCGATCTCGCGCGGATAGACGTTGGAGCCGCCCGAGATATACATGTCGGAAGAGCGGCCGGTGATGTAGAGGAAGCCGTCGCGGTCCACGTGGCCCAGGTCGCCGGTGTGGAACCAGTCGTGCTTGAAGGCCTTGGCGTTGGCGTCCGGGTTGTTGTGGTAGCCCATGAACACGGCCGGCCCGCGCACGCAGATCTCGCCGGTCTCGAAGGCCTTGAGCCTGGCGCCGTTGTCGTCCAGGATGGCGATCTCCATGCCGGTGCGCGGCATGCCGCAGGTGCCCACGCGCGCCTGCGGATGGGCGTCGTCGTCGAAGTGCATGTACGGCGGCAGGAAGGTGATGTTGCCGGTCACTTCGCCCAGGCCGTAGTACTGCACCAGTACGCGGCCCAGTTTCTTCAGCGCAAAGACCTGGTCGGCGCGGTACATCGGCGCGCCGGCGTAGATGACGTGCTTGAGCGAGGAGTGATCGTAACGGTCGACCGATTCGTCTTCCACCAGGATCTTGACGATGGTGGGCACGGTGAACATGTTGTCCACCTTGTATTTCTCGACCAGCTGCCAGGCTTCTTCCACCACCAGGCGTTCGGAAGACAACAGGATGCTGGCCGCGCCGCGCGCGGTGTTGATGACCGCGTGGATGCCGGCGCCGTGCGACAGCGGGGCCACCACCAGCGAGCGCGACTCGTGGTTCAGGCCCGGCATCAGGTCGGCCAGGTGGTTGGTGACGACGAAAGCCATCTGGCCGTGCGCCAGCATGCCCGCCTTGGGATGGCCGGTGGTGCCGGAGGTGTAGAAGAACCACAGCGGATCCTCGTAGTCGACCTCGACTTCATCGAACGCCGCGCCGCCGGCGTCGGCCACCAGGGTGTCGAAATCCAGCTCGCCCGGGCGCGGATCGCCCAGCGCGATCACGTGTTCCAGCGCCGGCGAGGCGGCCTTGACCGCGTCGACGTAGTTGGCGAAGCCGCGGTCGTACAGCATCACGGACGCGCCGCTGGACTGGCCCAGGTAGGCCGCTTCGGGAGGCGTGATGCGGAAGTTGGTCGGAACCCAGACCACGCCCAGCTTGAAGGCCGCCCAGGCGCTTTCGAAGATCTGCTGGTTGTTGCGCGAATGGACCAGCATCTTGTCGCCTTTCTTCACGCCGCGTTGGCTGAGCGCATGCGCGAGGGCGTCGACACGGTCGTTGATCTGCTTCCAGGTGATGATTTTGTCGTCACCGTTGTCGCCGCAGCGGCTCAAGATCAGGCCGGGCTCGTCGGGAAAGCGGCGCGCCACGTCGGATAACAGGCGGCCCAGGTTCATGACTTTCTTTAACATCGTCTCACTCGTTCTAATTGAAATTGGCGTTGCTGTTGTAATGCGTGCTGCGGAGTTGCGGGGATATCGACGCCGCCCGCCGGATGAACGCGGGCGGCGGGTGCTGCCAATGCTGAAAACGATCAGTGGATGCGTTCCAGGATGCTGACGTAGTTGGCGACGGCAGCGCCGCCCATGTTGAACACGCCGGCGTATCTGGCGTTGGCGATCTGCATGTCGCCGGCGTCATGCGCGGCCTGCATCGCCGCCATCACGTGCATCGACACGCCGGTGGCGCCGACCGGGTGGCCCTTGGACTTCAAACCGCCCGAAGGGTTGACCGGCAGCTTGCCGTCCTTGGCGGTAATGCCTTCGGCGATCACGCGCGCGCCCTGGCCGTGCGGCGCCAGGCCCATCGCTTCGTATTCCAGCAGTTCGGCCACGGTGAAGCAGTCGTGGGTTTCCACCAGCGACAGGTCGTACAGGTTCAGCTTGGCCGCGCCCAGCGCCTGCTTCCAGGCCAGTTCGGCCGCTTCGAAGCGGGTGGCGTCGCGCCGCGACAGCGGCAGGTAGTCGTTCACATGGACGGCGGCGCGGAACTGCACCGCGCGCGGCATCGACTTGGCGGCATCGGCCGCGCTGATGACCATGGCGGCGGCGCCGTCGGAGACCAGCGAGCAGTCGGTGCGCTTGAGCGGTCCGGCGACGTAGGGGTTCTTGTCGGACACATTGCGGCAGAAGTCGAAGCCGAAATCGCGGCGCATGTGCGCGTACGGGTTGGACATGCCGTTCTTGTGGTTCTTGGCGGCGATCATCGCCAGCGCGTCAGACTGGTCGCCGAAGCGGTCGAAGTAGCTCTGCGCGATCTTGCCGAACACGCCGGCGAAACCGCCGGGGATGCCGGCTTCTTCCTTGGCGTAGCAGGCCTTGAGCAGCACTTCGCCGACCTGCGGCGTGGCCAGCTCGGTCATCTTTTCGAAGCCGATCACCAGCACGTGCTTCGATTCGCCCGCCTTGATCGATTGCATGCCCGAATGGATCGCCGCCGAGCCGGTGGCGCAGGCGTTCTCGACGCGTACGGCCGGCTTGAAGCGCAGCTGCGGCAGGGTGTTGACCACCAGCGAGGACGGGAAGTCCTGGTACAGGAAGCCGGCATTGAAGGTGCCGACGTGGATGGAGTCGATGTCTTCCGGCTGCAGGCCGGCGTGTTCGATGGCGGCCTTGGCGACCTGCCCGATCAGTACTTCGGGATCGATGCCGTCGAGCTTGCCGAATTGGGAATGATGCCAGCCGGTAATGCAGGGTGCGGATGCAGAAGCAGTCATGTTGTGTCCTTGTAAGACTTGGTCGATGGAACGCATCTCTTGTCGGTAAAGCGATACGCGCTCCGGTTCACGCAAGGGCAATATGCAAAATCGGTGCCACTCTCGCCAAGCGCCTGCGGCGTGCGTTTTCAGCGCGCGTACAGACGCCTCGCGTGGTCCTCGCGGCCCGGCGACGGCGTCGTTGCATCGGTGCGGCAGATGTCGGCGCGGCGCCCGGCCGGCGTATTGCCCGTCTCCTGCGAGGCCGGCGCAAAGCCGCGCCGGTTCTCGCGTTTTCATGGTTTTACTTGTTGTATTGCAGTACTTCGGGATGGTCTTCGGCCGCTGGAATTTCGCCGCCGACTCTCTCAAGATAGCACGACTTTACGTTAACGTAAGTCATTGCGGTGCAGCATGAAAAGCCGCGCTGCGCCCGGCTGTACAACTGTCGTCGCATGCGACAGCGATGCGACACTTGTGCGACAGGTGTCGCATCAATTTCCATCAAATAAATTGTTGCAGCGGGCGCCTGCGCCCTTGTACAGGCCGGCCCTTATCGCAGAGAATACAGGCGCAATGCCGATGACAGGGCGGAGACGCCCGCATCGCCGGCTTCGATCCGGCGGCTTGGCATCCAAATTGCTCTGTCGTTGCATAGGCAGTGTTGACGTTACGGGGAAGACCCCTGAAGTTCAGCAATTTTCATATAACTACAAACAGGAGATAAACAGATGGGAAACCCCACTGGTAAGATCACGCGTCGCTCTTTTCTGAAGACCGCATCGGTGGCCTCGGCCGCCGCCGCCACCGGCCTGTATGGGACTTCCGCGCACGCCGCCGAATTCACCTTCAAGTACGCCAACAACCTGCCGGTGTCGCACCCGATGAACACCCGCGCCAAGGAGATGGCCGCCAAGATCGCCGCCGACTCCAAGGGCCGCATCGAGCTGCAGCTGTATCCGAACAACCAGCTGGGCACCGACACCGACATGCTGTCGCAGGTGCGCGCCGGCGCGATCGACTTCTTCACGCTGTCGCCGCTGATCCTGGGCACCCTGGTGCCGGCCGCGCAGATCTCCGGCATCGGTTTCGCCTTCAAGGACTACGATCAGGTCTGGGCCGCCATGGACGGCGAGCTGGGCGTGCACGTGCGCAAGCAGATCGAAGCCAAGTCGACCCTGTTCGCCTTTGAAAAGATCTGGGACAACGGCTACCGCCAGATCACCAACAGCACCAGGCCGATCAAGACCGCCGACGACCTGAAGGGCATGAAGCTGCGCGTGCCGCCGAGCCCGCTGTGGACCTCGATGTTCCGCGCGGTGGAATCGGCGCCGACCTCGATCAACTTCGCCGAAGTCTATTCCGCGCTGCAGACCAAGATCGTCGAAGGCCAGGAAAACCCGCTGGCGATCATCTCCACGGCCAAGCTGTACGAAGTGCAGAAGTACTGCTCCATCACCAACCACATGTGGGACGGCTTCTGGTTCCTGGGCAACAAGAAGTCCTTCGAGAAGCTGCCCAAGGACCTGCAGGACGTGATGACCCGCGCCATCAACGAAGCCGGCATGAACCAGCGTGGCGACGTGCGCAAGCTCAACGACTCGCTGGTCGGCGAGATGAAGGGCAAGGGCCTGGCCTTCAACGACATCGATGCTGATTCCTTCCGCGCCAAGCTGCGCAGCGCCGGCTTCTATGCCGAGTGGAAGAAGAAGTTCGGCGACGAGCCGTGGGCGTTGCTGGAAAAGTACACCGGCAAGCTGGCCTAATAGTCGTCCAGGAGGTTGATGATGGAAGCTGCAATGACTTACCGCGAACCGGTAAATATGAACCCGGCCGCGCGCGCGCTGGTGGCGTTGAACCGCATGGTGATGCATGTGGTCGGCGCCGTGGCCGCTGCGCTGGTCGTGGCGGAGACGGTGGTGCTGTTGACCGGCGTCATTTACCGCTATGCGCTGCACGACCCGCTGGTGTGGTCCGATGAACTGGCTTCGATCCTGTTCATCTGGCTGTCCATGCTGGGCGCGGTGCTGGCGCTGGACCGCGGCGAGCACATGCGGCTGACCGCCATCATCAACAAGTGCTCCGAAAAGGGCCGCGTCTGGCTGGAAACGGTCGCGGCCCTGGTGGTGTGCATCTTCGTGCTGATGGTGATCCACCCCGCGGTGGATCACTCGGTGGAGCAGATGGCCATCACCACTCCCGCATTGGAAATCCCTGACGGATTGCGCGCCGCGGCCCTGCCGGTGGGCGCGATCCTGATGCTGCTGGCGGCGGTCTCGCGCATGGCCGCGATGACCTCCATGCGCCTGCTGCTCTCGGCGCTGGCCGTGGTGGTGGTGATCGGCGGCGGCCTGTGGCTGGCCAAGCCGGCGCTGCTGGCCATGGGCAACTACAACCTGATCGTGTTCTTCGTGCTGCTGATCGGCGTGTGCGTGGCCGGCGGCATTCCCATCGCCTTCGCCTTCGGCACGGCGACCATGGCCTACCTGGCGCTGGCCACCAGCGCGCCGCTGATGATCGTGGTCAGCCGCATGGACGAGGGCATGTCCAGCCTGATCCTGCTGTCGGTGCCGCTGTTCGTGCTGCTGGGCTCGCTGCTGGAGATGTCGGGCCTGGCCAAGACCCTGATCGATTTCATGGCCTCGCTGCTGGGCCACGTGCGCGGCGGCCTGCAGTACGTGCTGCTGGGCGCGATGTTCCTGGTGTCGGGCATCTCCGGCTCCAAGGCGGCCGACATGGCGGCGATCGCGCCGGCGCTGTTCCCCGAGATGAAAAAGCGCGGCTCCAAGCCGGAAGAGCTGGTGGCGCTGCTGTCGTCCTCGGGCGCGATGACCGAAACCATTCCGCCCAGCCTGGTGCTCATCACCATCGGCGCGGTCTGCAGCGTGTCGATCACGGCGCTGTTCATCGGCGGCCTGATGCCGGCGGCCATCGCCACCATCGCCATCGCCGTCGTCTGCTGGATGCGCGCCCGCCGCGAACCGATGCCGGACGTCAAGCGCGCGCCGATGTCGCTGATCATGAAGACCATGATCGCCGCCATCCCCGCGCTGGCGCTGCCGATGCTGATCCGCGTGGCGGTCATCGAAGGCGTGGCCACCGCCACCGAAGTGGCGACCATCGGCGTGGCCTACACCATCGTGGTCGGCCTGATCATGCACCTGTTCATGAAGCACCTGGACTTCAAGCGCTTGTATCCGATGCTGATCGAGGCCGCCGCGCTGTCGGGCGCGATCCTGCTGATCATCGGCATGGCCACCTCGATGGCCTGGGCGCTGACGCAGTCGGGCTTCTCGGCCAAGCTGGTGTCGCTGATGCAAGGCGTGCCGGGCGGCGGCACAGGCTTTTTGCTGATCACCATCGTCATCTTCATCGTGCTGGGCAGCCTGCTGGAAGGCATCCCCGCGATCGTGCTGTTCGGCCCGCTGCTGTTCCCGGTGGCGCGCTCACTCGGCGTGCACGACGTGCACTACGCCATGGTGGTGATCCTGGCGATGGGCATCGGCCTGTTCGCACCGCCCTTCGGCGTCGGCTTCTACGCCGCCTGCGCGATCGGCAAGGTGTCCCCGGACGGCGTGTTCAACCGCGTGTGGGGCTACCTCGCCGCACTGGTGGTGGCGCTGCTGGTGGTGGCCTTCGTGCCCTGGATTTCGATCGGCTTCCTCTGACCCCATCATCCAAGTCACCCGAGGCAGATCATCGACCACTGACAAGGTAACGACTTAAAACGGCGGCCCCATCCTCCCCCCTTCACGGGGCCGCCATCATCCACGGAGACAACATGAATCAAAGCGATAGCGGCGCCCGCGTGGCGTTCGTGACGGGCGGAGCCATGGGCATCGGCGCCAGCATCTGCGAACAGCTGGCCGGCAAGGGCTACACCGTCCTGGTGGCAGACATTAATCTCGAGGCCGCCACCAAGACCGCCGACGCGCTGGCGGCCAAGGGCCACAAGGCAGCGCCGGTGCAGATCGACCTCGGCAACCCGGAGTCCATCGCCCAGGCCTTCGCCGCGGTGGAGAAGGACTACGGTCGCTGCGACGTGCTGGTCAACAACGCCGGCATCGCCAAGACCTATTCCTTCCTCGATTTCCCCATCGACAACTGGCTGCAGACCATGAACATCAACGTCACCGGCGTGCTGGTGGCGGGCCAGTGCGCCGCGCGCATGATGGTGAAGAACAAGTGGGGCCGCATCGTCAACATCTCGTCGATCTCGGGCATTCGCGCCGGCGCCGGCCGCACCGCCTACGGCACCTCCAAGTCGGCGGTGATCGGCCTGACGCGCCAGATGGCCATCGAGCTGGCGCAGCACGGCATCACCGTCAACAGCGTCGCGCCGGGCCCGGTCGACACCCCCATGACCCAGGCCATCCACTCGGAAGAAACGCGCCAGAGCTACTACCGGCTGGTGCCGATGCGCCGCTACGGCAGCACCGACGAGATCGCCGCCGCAGTGACCTTCCTGGCCTCGGACGACGCATCCTACATCACCGGCCACGTGATCCCGGTCGACGGTGGCTTCGTCGCCGGCGGCGTGCTGGAAATCTGAATTCGACAATCGACAGGAGACAGGCAATGCAGAAACTGATGGAAGGCAAGGTCATCATCGTCACCGGCGCCGGTTCGGTGGGCGAGGGCTGGGGCAACGGCAAGGCCGCGGCGGCGCTGTATGCGCGCGAAGGCGGCAAGATCCTGGCGGTGGACCGCAGCATCGACGCCGCCAGGCAGACCCAGGAAATCATCCGCAGCGAGGGCGGCGTGTGCGAGGTGATCGCCGGCGACGTGTCCAAGACCGCCGATGTGAAAGCGATTGCCGATGCGGCGATGGATCACTTCGGCCGCGTCGACGTGCTGCACAACAACGTCGGCATCGCCGAGACCGGCGGCCCGGTCGAGACCACCGAGGAGAGCTGGAACCGCCTGGTGGCGGTCAACCAGACCAGCCTGTTCCTGACGCACAAGTACGTGCTGCCCATCATGGAAAAGCAGAAGAAGGGCGCCATCGTGAACATTTCCTCGCTGGCGGCCTTGCGCTGGATCGGCTTCCCTTACCTGGGCTACACCACCACCAAGGCGGCGATCCTGGCCTTCACCAAGAACGTGGCGATGCAGTATGCGCCGCTGGGGATTCGCGCCAATTGCATCCTGCCGGGACTGATGGATACGCCGATGATCCGCGAGCCGCTGAAGGCTTCTTACGGCGGGGATATCGAGGAGATGCGGGCCAAGCGGCATGCGCAGTGTCCGATGGGGTTCATGGGGGATGCGTGGGATGTGGCGCATGCTTCCTTGTTCCTGGCTTCGGATAATGCGCGGTATATCACGGGGTTGGATCTGATTGTTGATGGTGGGTTGTCGTTGAAGGTTGCTTGATTTTTTTTGGGGCGGGAGCGGGGATCCGGCGTCGTTGCAGTTTGTTGCGCTTCTTTGAGCGTCGTTCGGGGTGAGTAGCTGCTTATGCGGCGTATCGAAGTCGGCGTGCATACGGTTGTTTGACGCTCGGGTAGTCTGGTATTGCTGCCTGCAGATGTACCGGCTCTATGCTTTTCTTTCTCCGGTCGAAGCGGAGCGCCGGGGGCGGCCCGGCAGCCGCTCACTTTTCTTGCTCCGCCAAGAAAAGTAAGCAAAAGAAGGCGGCGGCTACCGCCCAGCCCCTTCGGGGTACCCGCTGAACCGCACGAAAAAATGGGAAAGGAGGCAAGTCGCTGCGCTCCGGCCTCCTTTCTGATCCATTTTTCCGCACGGTTCAGCGGCTGGGCAGAAGCGGACTTCCGATTCGGCTCGCCTGCGGCTTTGCCTTGTTTTTTTCGTGCTCGCCTTCGGCCTCGCGTGCTTGCCACTCGCCTGCGGCATCGATTTCGTGGCTCGCTATCCTGCTTTCTCCGTCATCCCGGCGAAGGCCGGGATCCAGCGTCGTTCGTCGTGATCCGCGCAAGGGGGCAAGCCAATCCTCATCGTTCCAGTGGCCCGGTCCGTCATCTCATCGACGCCAGCCCGCAGTCGCCGGCAAGAAAACGAAGCCCATCTCAATTTCCCACCGGCCGCACCTTCCGCCAGACCTCCACCGCCGTATCCGCAAAGGTCCTGATGCAGGGATTGGAGTTTTCCTTGTTCCAGATCACCGCCACTTCCACCACCGGCGCATTGATCAGCGGCTTGAACACCGTCGTCTCCAGGTGCATGGCCTGCATGGAGGTCGGCACCAGCGCCACGCCCAGGCCTTCGCCGACCAGGTTGACGATGGTCTGCTGCAGGTTGGCTTCCAGCACGATGCGCGGGCGAAAGCCGTTGGACTGGCAGTGGTTGACGATGATGTCGAACACCACCGGCGCGATGCTGCGCGGGATGCTGACGAAAGAGTCGTCGGCCAGCTCGGCCACCGAGATCGCCGGCTTGGCGGCCAGCCGGTGGTCGCGCGGCAGCACCGCTAGCAGCGGCTCGGCGTAGATGGTGTGGCTGTCCAGGCGGCTGCAGTCTTCGGGGCGGTACATGATGCCCACGTCCACCTTTTCATCTTCGATGTCGGTGGCCAGCAGGTTGGGGACGTGCTCGGTCAGGCGCATGTCGACCTCGGGATAGGCGGCCGAGTAATGGCGGGTGACCGAGGGCAGGATGTTGTAGGCGGTGGACATCATGAAGCCGACCTTCAGCGCGCCGCTCTTGCCGGTGCTGGACGACGATACGTTGCGTTTCGCCCGCTCCAGTGCCTTGAAAATTTCTGTGGTGTCGCGATAAAAATATTTGCCGGCCGGGGTCAGCTGGATGGCCCGTTTGCTGCGGTCGAACAATTGCGCGCCGAGTTCCTTCTCGAGCGCTGCAATCTGCCGTGTGAGCGGGGGTTGTGAGATATGCAACAGCGCCGCGGCACGTCCGAAATGGAGCGTTTCTGCTACGGTGCGGAAATAGCTGAGGTGTCTCAGTTCGATCATTTGATACCTTCAAGGTATTGATTCTGTCTGTACATTGTATTGGAAGTCATCAAATAGTCTCGTTATTCTTCGACGCAGAGGTGGCAAACTTGCGACCGCCTCAAAGGTGGAAGCCGCCAAAAGCGCGCCCGCCGCGAATAAGAAGAAAAGCAGTTCACGACAGGAGACAATCATGCCGACACAAACGGTAGACCTACCTTTGGCAGAAAGCGTCAGAACAGCCGGTTCGAATTCTTCCCGCAATGCGCCGCGCTACCGCGCCATCGAACAGTTGGCCGTTGGCGACGAAGTCATGCGCGACCTGGTCGAGCGCGGCAAGCGCCTGATCGACCGCGGCATTCCCATTCTTATTCTTGGCGAAACCGGCACCGGCAAGGAATACCTGTCGCGCGCCCTGCACGAATACAGCGAGCGCCGTCGCGCCGCCTGGGTGGCGGTGAACTGCGCCTCGATTCCCGAGAGCCTGGCCGAGAGCGAACTGTTCGGCTACTGCAAGGGCGCCTTCTCCGGCGCGCTGCCCGGCGGCATGAAAGGCAAGGTGCAGCAGGCCGACGGCGGCACGCTGTTCCTGGACGAGATCGGCGACATGCCGTTCGCGCTGCAGACGCGCCTGTTGCGCGTGCTCTCCGAGCGCGAGGTGATTCCGCTGGGCGCGATGCGTCCGGTGCCGGTGGACGTGCAGCTGATCTGCGCCACCCATCAGGACTTGAAGACGCTGATCGCCGACGGCCGCTTCCGCGAAGACCTCTACTACCGCATCGCCGGCGGCGTGCTGCGCCTGCCCGCGCTGCGCGACCGCGCCGACCGCCGCCGCGTGATCATGGACATGATCGCCGCCGAGCTGGCGGTGGACGAAGCCGACGAGCGCATGATCGCGCCGGCCGCGCTGCAGCGCATGCTGGCCTATCCGTGGCCGGGCAACCTGCGCCAGATGCATGCGGTGATCCGCTACAGCTGTGCGGTCATGGACGGCGGGCGCATCGAAGTGCGCGACCTGCCCGAAGAACTGATGCAATTCCAGGCGGCGAACCTGGGCCATACCGGCCACGCCGCCAATGTCCGCCCCATCGTGCCACAAGCCGATGCGGCGGCCGCTCTCGCCCATCCTGCCCGCCAATCAGGCGAAGCGCTCCGGGATGAGCGCACGCGCGTTATCGATGCGCTGATCGGCAGTCGCTGGAACATCTCCGCCGCCTCGCGGCAACTGGGGATGTGCCGCGCCTCGCTGTATCGCAAGCTGCGCCAGCTGGATATTCCACACGTGCGCGACCAGGCGATGCCGGCCTATGCCGTCGCCTGAGCCGGCAGGGCGCCCAGCGGCGCGACGACGGCTCCACACACGCTAGAAGGCGGCGCGCCGTTGCCACGGCAACGGCGCGTTTGCCATGACAACCAACACCGCCGGGCGGGGAGCCCGGTACATCGATTCTCTTAGGAAGACCATGAAAGTTTTTTACGACAAAGACGCAGACCTGTCCCTGATCAAGAACAAGAACGTGACCATCATCGGTTACGGTTCGCAAGGTCACGCGCACGCGCTGAACCTGAAGGATTCGGGCTGCAAGGTGACCGTTGGCCTGCGTAAGGGCGGCGCATCGTGGAGCAAGGCCGAGAAGGCCGGGCTGAAGGTTGCCGAAGTCAACGACGCGGTCCGGGGCGCCGACGTCATCATGATCCTGCTGCCGGATGAAAACATCGGCCAGGTGTATGCCGAGAACGTGGCGCCGTACGCCAAGCAGGGCGCCACCGTGGCGTTCGCGCACGGCTTCAACATCCACTATGGCCAGGTGGTGCCGCGCGCCGACCTGGACGTGATCATGATCGCCCCGAAGGCGCCTGGCCACACCGTGCGTTCGACCTACAGCCAGGGCGGCGGCGTGCCGCACCTGATCGCCGTGTACCAGGACAAGTCCGGCAGCGCCCGTGACGTGGCCCTGTCGTACGCCACCGCCAACGGCGGCGGCCGCGCCGGCATCATCGAAACCAACTTCCGCGAAGAAACCGAAACCGACCTGTTCGGCGAGCAGGCCGTGCTGTGCGGCGGTACCGTCGAACTGATCAAGGCCGGTTTCGAAACCCTGGTGGAAGCCGGCTACGCGCCGGAAATGGCCTACTTCGAGTGCCTGCACGAACTGAAGCTGATCGTCGACCTGATCTACGAAGGCGGCATCGCCAACATGAACTACTCGATCTCGAACAACGCCGAATACGGCGAGTACGTGACCGGCCCGCGCATCATCAACGAAGAGAGCAAGGCGGTGATGAAGAAGGTGCTGACCGACATCCAGACCGGCGAATACGCCAAGAGCTTCATCCTGGAAAACAAGGCCGGCGCGCCGACCCTTCTGTCGCGTCGTCGCATCAACGCCGAGCACCAGATCGAAGTCGTGGGTGAGAAGCTGCGCGCCATGATGCCGTGGATCAAGGCAAACAAGCTGGTGGACCAGACCAAGAACTAACACCAGCTCGAATCCAAGAACTAAGATTGTTCTTTGTTCTTTGTTCTTTGTTCTTTGTTCTTGTTGCATTGCTGGTACGGAAAAGGACGCTTCGGCGTCCTTTTTCTTTTGGCGTATGCAGTGCCCGGAAAAACAAGCCGGCAACGCGCCGCCATGCTGCAAGAACGACCCTCCCGACGCCACATGAAAACACCTCACGCAACACCCGCCCGTTTGTCATCAACTTGACACATTGCCGTACTAATCTGCTCCGGCTCAAGGGGAAACAAGCGCGCGCCGGGCTCGCCGGCGCAATGTTCAAGCGGGTGGGGATTGCGTAAGCCTAGATCTTTGGAGCCTAAAAGGCTGCTGACCGAGTTTCTCGCGGGCCGCGGGATGTCGGTCGGCCTGGCATTGCTGTCGGCCTGCGTGCTGGTGATGCTGTGGTACCTGACCATCACCCGCGTGGAAAACGAGAAGGACCTGGCCATCGCCGGCTCCATCGCCGACAGCAAGAACGTCGCCGCCATCGTCTCGGCCAACCTCGATGAAGTGCTCGGCAAGACGCTGCTGTATTCGCGCATCGGCGAAGCCATGCTCAACGGCGAGCACCAGACCGCGCCTTATCTCAACCCGCTGTTCAACGGCGACTCCGCCTACCTGCGCGTGGCCATGTTCGACGCCGCCGGCCGCCTGGTCTATTCGTCGGCGCGGCAGAGGGAAGAACCCGAACTGAGCAAGCTGATCAACGCCGGTTTCATGAGCTCGCTGACCTCGGCGCGCAACCAGAACCAGATGATCATCAACCCGCCCAACAACCGCGACGGCTACAGCTGGCGCGTGCCCTTGCTGATCCCGCTGCAGAACGACAAGGGCGAACTCCGGGGATTCTTCGCCGCCATCCTCGACCTCGGCTACTTCCTCAAGACCTACCAGGAAGTCAGCGTGGCCGGCGCCAGCCGTATCGAGATCATCAACGCCGCCGGCCTGCAGCTGGCCGAGCTGTCGGGCGGCATCCTCTCCGGCGGCTCCAACTACGCCGGCCAGGACTACGCGCTGTTCCTGCTGGCCGGCAAGGGCGACGGCCTGATTCACGCGCTGCGCCCCGGCGACGAGGTGCAGCATGTGGGCGTGCAGCGGCGCCTGCTGCACTATCCGTTGGCGGTGGTGGTCAGTCGCGATCCGCAGCAGCTGCTGGGCAAGCTGTGGCCGGCGCACCGCCAGTACTACGTGCAGGCCATCGCCATTTCGATCGCCATCGTGCTGCTGACCGCTGGCCTGATCAACCTGGCGCATCGCCGCCGCTTCCTCTACGAGAAGCTGCTGTATTCCGAGCGCGAGAAGAGCGGGCTGATCAACCAGCTGGAGCAGGAAAAGTCGCGCGCCTACCAATTGGCCTCGCACGACTACCTGACCGGCATCCCCAACCGCATGCTGTTCTACGAACTGGCTTCGACCGAGCTCTCGCGCGCCAAGCGCAGCCGCAACCTGTATGCGCTGTTCTTCCTCGACCTCGACAAGTTCAAGCTGATCAACGATACCCAGGGGCACGCCGTGGGCGATGCGCTGCTGCAGGAAGTGGCGCGCCGCTTGCGCGCCGCGCTGCGCGAGTACGACCTGGTGGCGCGCCTGGGCGGCGACGAGTTCGTGGTGATGGTGTCCGAGATCCGCAATGAAGAAAGTGTGGCCGAGATCGCCGACAAGCTGGTCGAGAGCATCCGCGCGCCGTATCCCGACCTGCTGGGCAGCTACGTGGAGACCGCGCCCAGCATCGGTATCGCGCTGTATCCGCGCGACGGCCAGACCATCGAGGAACTGATGACCAACGCCGACTCGGCGATGTACACCGCCAAGACCTCCGGCACCGGCCTGTACCGCTTCTACGACGCGTCGCTCAACGCCATCGCGGTACGCGGCCTGGAGCTGCTGGGCCGCTTCCGCCAGGCGCTGAAGGAAAACGAATTCTGCCTGCACTACCAGCCCAAGGTGGAGCTGCAGCAATTCCGGGTGACCGGCATGGAAGCGCTGATCCGCTGGCAGCATCCCGAGCACGGCCTGATCTTTCCCGGCGAATTCATCGGCCTGGCGGAGGCGCATGATCTGGTGGTGCCGCTGGGCCACTGGATCATCGAGGCGGTCTGTCGCCAGCTGGCGCAGTGGCGGGCCCACGGCGCGCCGCTGCTGCCGGTGGCGATCAACGTTTCGGCCAAGCAGCTGCGCGACGAGAGCCTGATCGGCACCGTGCGCGAGTCGCTGCGGCGCCACCAGCTCACGCCCGACCTGCTGGAGATCGAAGTGACCGAGAGCTGCTTCATCGAAGACGTCGAGACCGCGCGCGCCACGCTGGAGAAGCTGCGCGCCGAAGGCCTGAAGATCTATCTGGACGACTACGGCACCGGCTATTCCGGCCTCAGCCACATCAAGACGCTGCCGGTCTATGCGCTCAAGATCGACCGCTCCTTCATCAGCGACATCAGGAACGACAACAGCGACGGCATGATCGTCGCCTCCACCGTCACGCTGGCGCGCAACCTGGGGCTGAAGGTGGTGGCCGAGGGCGTGGAGACCAAGGAGCAGCTGATGCACCTGAAGGTGATGGGGTGCGACCAGGTGCAGGGCTTCTACCTGCAGCGCCCGGTTCCCGCGGACCAGCTGGAGGCCATCTTGCAAAAGGGAAGGTACGAGATCGCATGAGGACTATTGCCGCGCTTGCCGCCCTCCTGGCCGCCGCGCTGGGCCTTGCCGCGCAGCCCGCCGCAGCGCAAAGCGCCGGTGCCTGCGAGCGCCCGGCGCGCCTGCGCTTTTCCTTCATTCCGCAAGGCAGCGACGAAGACCAGCAGAACGCCATGGACCCGCTGCTCGACGAGCTGCGCGAGCAGCTGAAGATTCCGGTCGAGATGGTGGTGCCGTCGTCGTACGGCGCGGTGATCGAAGGCTTGATCGCCGGCGCCGTCGACATCGCGCGGCTGGGGCCGGCATCCTATGTCTCCGCGCACAAGGGCGATCCGCAGGTCACGCCCTTCGCCTCGATGGAGCAGCAGGAGCCCAATTTCGCCCAGGGCGGCGCCTCGGCGGTCTACTACTCGCTATTGATCACGCGCCAGCAGGGGCCCTACGACAGCGTCGCCTCGCTGCGCGGCAAGGTGCTGGCGCTGGCCGACCCGGACAGCACCTCGGGGGCGCTGATCCCGCGCCATGTCTTCGCGCGCCAGAACGGATTCCAGCTGGCGAAGTACTTTTCTCGCATCGGTTATTCGGGCAACCATGAGCAGTCGGTGCTGGCGGTGATGAACCGCAATGCCGACGCCGCCTTCGTGGCCAGCACCAACCTTTCTCACATGATCAGCGAGGGCAAGCTGAAGAAACGCGATGTGCGCGTGCTGTGGCGCTCGGCGCCGATTCCTTTCGATCCCTTCGTCTACCGCGGCCAGCTGTGCGCCGACATCCGCAACAAGATCCGCGCGGTGTTCCTCAACAACAAGTCGCCGCAGGTCCAGGCCACGCTGCGCAGCCTGCACGCCACCCGCTTCGTGGCGGTGCGCGACGCCGATTACCGCATCATCCGCGACCTGCCTTGATCGGGCGCAGTCGGGCGGGCGCACAAGCGGCCCGGACTGCAGTAACATCTTCACTCCCGTTTTCTGCCCTGGAGTGCTCCATGCAACTGATAGGCATGCTCGATTCGCCCTTCGTGCGTCGCGTCGCGATTTCCCTGCAACTGCTGGACTTGCCGTTTGATCATCAATCGGTGTCGGTCTTTCGCACCTTCGACCAGTTCCGCGGCATCAACCCGGTAGTCAAGGCGCCCACGCTGGTCTGCGACGACGGCGAGGTGCTGATGGATTCCAGCCTGATCCTGGAATACGCCGAAGCCCTGTCGGCGGCGGTCTCGGGACGCAGCCTGGTGCCGTCCGACATTCCCGGCCTGCAGCGTTCGCTGCGCCTGACCGGGCTGGCGCTGGCGGCCTGCGAGAAGAGCGTGCAGATCATCTATGAACACGAGCTGCGTCCGGCCGAGAAGCTGCACCAGCCGTGGCTCGCGCGCGTATCGGGCCAGCTGCTGGCAGCCTACGACGCGCTGGAAGCCGCGTTCGAGAAGCAGCCGCCGGTCGTCACCAGCGCCGGCATCGACCAGGCCGCGCTGTCGGCGGCGGTGGCCTGGCGCTTCACGCAGCAGATGGTGCCCGACGCCGTGCCGGCGGCGCGCTATCCGGCGCTGCAGGCCCTGTCGGCGGCCGCCGAGTGCCTGCCTGAATTCGCCGCCGCTCCGCACGGCGACGGTGTCTATCGTCGTGCGGACTGAGGCCGGAGCCGGTTTGCCCTGGGTGTTCGTCTATGGCACGCTCAAGCGCGGCCAGTCCAATGTGCAGGTGATGGCGGGCGCGCGCTTCGCGGCGCCGGCCCTGAGCGTGCAGCCGTGGAGGCTGGTGGCCTTGCGCCATTACCCGGCGCTGGTGCGCGAGGCCGGGCCGGCGCGCATCGCCGGCGAGCTGTGGGAGGTGCCCGAAGCGATGATGGCGATGCTGGATCGCTTCGAGGAAGTGCCCGCGCTCTACACGCGGCACGAGATCGAGGTGGAGTGTCTGGCGGCCGACGAGGCGGGGAGCCTTGCCGCCGGTGCGCGCCTGCCGGCGCACACCTATTTCATGCCCGCCGCGCAGGCCGCGGCCGGGCGCGAGCTCCTGACGGGCGCCTGGCCCGCCTGAGCTCTGGTCGGGCGGTGGTGGCCGATTTATTCGGCCAGCAGCGCCTCGATGTCGGAAATCATTTCCTCCGGCCGCGTCTGCGGCGCGTAGCGCTTGAAGACGCTGCCGTCGCGGCGCACCAGGAACTTGGTGAAATTCCATTTGATCGCCTTGCTGCCCAAGAGGCCCGGCGCTTCCTTTTTCAGGAACCTGAACAGCGGGTCGGCGCCGTCGCCGTTGACGTCGATCTTGGCGAACAGCGGGAAGCTCACGCCGTAGTTCTTTTCGCAGAACGCGCCGATTTCCTCGGCGTTACCCGGCTCCTGCGAACCGAACTGGTTGCAGGGGAAGGCCATTACCTCCAGGCCGCGCGTCTTGAACTGGCGATGGATGTGCTCCAGCCCGTTGTATTGCGGCGTGAAGCCGCATTTGCTGGCGGTATTGGCGATCAGCATCACCTTGCCGCGCAGCTGTTCCATCGGGAATTCGCTGTCGTCGGCCAGCTTGGGCTTGAAATCGTAAACGGTGGTCATGGCGTTCGCCCCTGAATTTTTCCTGGCGCCATTCTAAACCCGGGCGTGCGCCGGTGCCATGCCCGGCGTACGCATTTACATGGGGAAGAAGTCGGGCGAGCGCGCATGGGCGCGCGCGGTCTCCAGCGTGATGCGTTCGGCATGCACCAGCTCGCCCAGGCAGCCCTCCAGCGTCTGCATGCCCAGGCCGGTGGCGGTCTGGATGGCCGAGTAGAGCTGCGCCGTCTTGCCCTCGCGGATCAGGTTGCGGATGGCCGGCGTGCACAGCATGACCTCGTGCGCGGCCACGCGGCTGTGGCCGTCGGGCGCGGGCAGCAGCGTCTGCGAGATCACCGCCTGCAGCGATTCGGCCAGCATGGCGCGCGCGCCGTCCTTTTCGCCGGGCGCAAAGACGTCGACGATGCGGTCCACCGTCTTGGCCGCGGACGCCGTGTGCAGCGTGCCGAACACCAGATGGCCGGTCTCGGCCGCGGTCAGCGCCAGGCGGATGGTCTCGGCGTCGCGCAGTTCGCCCACCAGCAGCACGTCGGGATCTTCGCGCAGCGCGCCGCGCAGGGCGTCGGCGAAGGAGCGCGTGTGCGCGCCCAGTTCACGCTGGCTGACCAGCGAGCGGCGCGGCTCGTGGATGAATTCGATCGGGTCTTCGACGGTGATGATATGCGCCGCGCGATGTTCGTTGATGTGCCCGACCATCGCCGCCAGCGTGGTGCTCTTGCCTGAACCGGTGGCGCCGGTCACCAGCACCAGGCCGCGCGGGCGCAAGGCCAGTTCGGCGCAGACCGCGGGCGCGCCGATCGCCGTCAGCGCCGGGATCTGCTGCGGGATGTGGCGTATGGCCGCGGCCGCGCCGCGTTGCTGGCGATAGGCGTTGACGCGAAAGCGCCCCAGGCCCGGACGGTGGAAGGAGAAGTCGCACTCCATGCGCTCGGCATAGGCGGCGCGCTGCGCCTCGGTCATCACCGACTGCAGCATGCTCTGCAGTTGCTCGTCGGAAAGCGCGGTCAGGTTGATGCGCCGGATGTCGCCATGCACGCGCAGCATGGGTGGAAGTCCGGCTGACAAGTGCAGGTCCGAGGCCTGGTTTCGCACGGCAAATGCCAGTAGTCCGGCAATGTCCATTTATAATCCTTGCAAGGAAAGCACTAAGAATTCTTTTATATTCCCCGCGTCGAGCCCCTCCGGCCCCGGATTATGTCGTCAATCGCCAAAAACTTGCAACACGTGCAACACCAGATCGCCGCCTCTGCCGAACGCGCACGGCGCGCGCCGTCGTCGATACAATTGCTGGCCGTGTCCAAGACCTTCGGCGAAGATGCGGTGCGCGAGGCGGTGCAGGCGGGCCAGTTCGCCTTCGGCGAAAACTATTTGCAGGAAGCGCTGGAAAAGATCGAGGCGCTGAAGTCGCCGGCCCCGGCCGCGCGGCTGGAGTGGCATTTCATCGGCCCGATCCAGAGCAACAAGACGCGGCCCATCGCCGAGCAGTTCGACTGGGTGCATTCGGTGGACCGCGAAAAGATCGCGCGCCGGCTGTCCGAGCAGCGTCCTGCGGAACTGGGTCCGCTCAATGTCTGTCTGCAAGTGAACATCAGCGGCGAGGCCAGCAAGAGCGGCCTGACCCCGCAGGAATTGCCCGAGGTCGCCGCGCAGGTGGCGCAGCTGCCCCACATCCGGCTGCGCGGCCTGATGGCGATCCCGGAGCCGACCGAGGACGCCGCGCGCCAGCACCAGGCCTTCGCCGCCGTGCGCGCGCTGTACGAGTCGCTGCGCGCCGGCGGCCTGGCGCTGGACACGCTGTCCATGGGCATGTCGGCCGACCTGGAAGCGGCGGTCGCCGAGGGCGCGACCATCGTGCGCATCGGCAGCGCCATCTTCGGGGCGCGCAACTATACGTAGCACACTACGTGGAAGCAGGCGGCGGGCGCGGCGCGAAGCGGATGCGCCGGCCGCCTTTTACTGGAACAGAGCTTGAACAGAGCGTGAGAGCGACACAAGGAGCGGAAGTGAAGATAGCGTTTATCGGCGGCGGCAACATGGCCACGGCCTTGATCGGCGGACTGGTCGGCAAGGTGGCCGAGCCGGGCAACATCCACGTGGTCGACGTCAATGCCGACGCGCTGCAGTCGCTCAAGGACAAGTTCGGCGTCACCACCGCCGCCGCCATCGACGGCACGGTGGCTTCCTGCGACGTCGTGGTGCTGGCGGTCAAGCCGCAGCAGCTGCGCGATGTGGTGGCGATCCTCAAGCCTTTCATCGGCGCCCAGCTGGTGCTGACGATCGCCGCCGGCATCCGCATCGCCGACATCTCGCGCTGGCTGGACGGCCACCAGGCCGTCGTGCGCGCCATGCCCAATACGCCGGCGCTGATCGGCCGCGGCATCAGCGGCGTGGCCGCCAATCAGGAAGTCACCACGCTGCAGCGCGCCCAGGCCGATTCGATCCTGAAGGCCGTCGGCGAGACCTTGTGGGTGTCGGCCGAAGACCAGCTGGACGCGGTCACCGCGATCTCCGGCAGCGGCCCGGCCTACGTGTTCTATTTCCTCGAGGCGATGGAGAAGGCGGCCGCCGAACTGGGCCTGTCGCCGGCCGATGGCATGCAGCTGGCCAAGGCCACCTTCGAAGGCGCCACCGAGCTGGCGCGCCGTTCCGAGGAGCCGGTGGGCACGTTGCGCGAGCGCGTGACCTCCAAGGGCGGCACCACCTACGCCGCGCTGGTCAGCATGGAGCAGTCCGGCGTCAAGGATGCCATCGTCACGGCCTTGAAGGCCGCCGCCGCCCGCAGCAAGGAACTGGGCGACGAGTTCGGCAAGGCCTGATGAAACGAAGTCTACGCATCAACGCGGCCCTGCCGCCGGCCGCGCTGGTTGTTGCGCTGCTGCTGGCGGGCTGCGCCTCCACCGCCGACAGCGACGGCTACTACACCGTCAGGCGCGGCGACACGCTCTACAGCATCGGCCGCGACTTCGACCAGAGCCCGACCAATCTGTCGGTGTGGAACAAGCTGCGCAATCCCAACGACCTGGAAGTCGGCCAGCGCATCCTGGTGCGCCCGCCGGTGGGCGTGGTGGCGCGCACCGGCGCCGGCCAGAGCCGTCCTGCCGCGGCGTCGGCGCCGGCGCGCAAGGCCGCGCCCGCCAAGCCTGCCGCCAGGCCCGCGGGCAAGTCCGGCGATGACGACGACGCGCCCAGCGCCGCCGATACCCGGCTGGACTGGATGTGGCCCACCGCCGGCAAGTCTGCGCCCAGCGGCGACAGCTACAAGAAGGGCATCGACATCATCGGCAACGACGGCCAGCCCGTGGTGGCCGCCGCCGCCGGCAAGGTCACCTATGCCGGCCACGGCATCCGCGGCTACGGCAACATGGTGATCATCAAGCACACGCCGACGCTGCTGTCGGTCTACGCCCACAACAAGAGCATCGCGGTCAAGGAAGGGCAGACCGTCACGCGCGGCCAGCAGATCGCCGCCATGGGCAACAGCGACACCAGCAAGGTGAAGCTGTATTTCGAAATCCGCCGCAACGGCAAGCCGGTCAATGTGATGGCGCTGTTGCCGCCGCGCTGAACACGGGAAACACAATGGCCAAACTGGAAGATATCGTCAGAAAACAGAAGACGGGCGCGACCTTCGTCATCAGCGCCCAGATGCTGCAGCTGAGCCCGCGCGAGTTCGACGCGCTGGCGCAGGTATGGGACGACGACGGCGGCCCCGGCTTCAACGTCAGCGGGGTGCCGTTCCGGGTCGTGGTGGAGGGGGAGTTCCTGATCAGCCGGGTGACGGTGGTGAGGACTACGGCGGAGGTTTGAGGCGTTGCTCTTCGGGAGACTCTTGGGTTGTCCGGGCTTGTGATGTCAGCCGACGTTGTCGACCTCGCGGGGGCGGGGGATCATGGGCGTTCAATCGCCAACGGAGCGCGACAAACGACACTGGGTCCTGACTTTCGTCAGGACGACACGTAGAAGAAAGTTTGAACCTTCTCTCGTTCGAGGCGCTCCCTGTTGCCTGTTGCCTGTTGCCTGTTGCCTGTTGCCTGTTGCCTGTTGCCTGTTGCCTGTTGCCTGTTGCCTGTTGCCTGTTGTCCCGAAGAAGGCCGGGACCCGGTGACGTTCCGCTGCCGTCGACACCTGATCAATGTCACCGGATCCCCGCTGCGGCAGGGACGCGCGGCGAATATCAGGCGTTGGCGGAACCGTCGCGCCGCAGGCGATAAGTCACCGAATCCAGCTTTTCCAGCCCGCGCTCCCTGAACTTGGGCTCCTTGTCCAGGATGTCGCGCCGGTCGATCGCATCGGCCTGCGTCAGCGGCGCGTAGATGCGCCGTACTTCATCTTCCCCCACCGAGAACGGCGGGCCAGCCATCCGGTCCTGCGCGTATTCCAGCGTGATCAGGATGCTTTGCGCGCCGGCCGGCAGGCGGCCGTAGACCTGTTCGGCATAACGCGGGCGCATCTCCGGCGGCAGCGCGATCAGCGCCGCGCGGTCGTAGGCGCCGGCGCAGGCGGCCAGGGTCTGGTCGGTCAGCGCGAAGATGTCGCCGCAGATGATCTCGATATTGCCGGCGGCATAGTGGCGGCCCTGGGAGGATTCGCTGACCTGCGGCGTCATGCCGTTCTCGGCGAAGAACTGCTCCACGGCCAGCTGCGAGAGCTCCACGCCCAGCACCTTGTGGCCCTGTTCGGCCAGCCACACCATATCCAGCGACTTGCCGCACAGCGGCACCAGCACCGTGCTGCCGGCCGGCAGCGCCAATGCGGGCCAGAATTTCTGCAGCAGCGGCGTCACGCGCGCCTGGTGGAAATTGGTCCGTCCCTCGCGCCAGCGTTCCAGCCAGAATTCGGCTTCCATCTTGTCTCCTCCTTGTTGGTTGGTGTCGTGTCGTGCCGCCTCAGCGCAACAGGTAATCCAGCGCCACGCCGGCGAAGATCGCCGAGCCCAGCCAGTTGTTGTTGTTGAAGGCGGCGAAGCAGCGCATGCGGTCGCGCTCGCGGATCAGCGTGTAGTGGTAGAGCGCGAAGCCGCAGGCCACCAGCATGCCGGCCGAGAACCACAGGCCCAGCCCGTACTGCAGGCCAACCACCCAGATCAGCCCCAGCGCCGCCGCGTAGCACAGCATGATGGCCAGCACGTCGTGGCGACCGAAGGTGATGGCCGAGGTCTTGATGCCGATCTTGAGGTCGTCGTCGCGGTCGACCATGGCGTACTCGGTGTCGTAGGCCACCGCCCAGAACACGTTGGCGACCAGCAGCGCCCAGGCCGCCAGCGGCACCGCGCCGGTGACGGTGGCGAAGCCCATCGGAATGCCGAAGCCGAAGGCGATGCCGAGATAGGCCTGCGGGATCGCGAAGAAGCGCTTGAAGTAGGGATAGCTGGCCGCGATGATCACCGCCGCCACCGACAGCTGCTTGGTCAGCGCATTGAACGGCAGGATCAGCAGGAAGGACACCAGCGCCAGCACGCCGGCCACCATCAGCGCCTCCCACGACTTGATCTTGCCCGAGGTCAGCGGGCGCTGCTCGGTGCGCTTGACGTGCAGGTCGAAATCGCGGTCGGCGTAATCGTTGATGGCGCAGCCGGCCGAGCGCATCAGCACCGTGCCGATCACGTAGATGGCCACCACGCTCCAGTCGGGGCGGCCGCCCGAGGCCAGCCACAGCGCGATCAGCGTGGGCCACAGCAAGAGGAGGATGCCGATGGGTTTGTGGGCGCGCACCAGAAGCGCGTAGAGCTTGAGCCTGTTCATGCCGGATCCGTGAAACGAAAGCCCGCATTATAAATCGCGCCTGCTGCGCCCGCCCAAGCCTGACAGGGCGCTGACATGCGTTTCCCGTCATAGGGGAAACTACGTAGAAAAATATCTTATTGATAATTTTCTGCTGCGCAGCATCATCTTTTTTCTTTGCGCCGCAACGCGAGTGCGGCTAATGTAACGCGGCTGTCACGGAGCGTTGATAGCATCAAAACCCCTTTTTCCGAGAGGTATCCTCCGATGAAATTCAAAACACTGATCGCGACCGGCGCGCTGGCGACGATCACATCTTCCGCCTTCGCCGCAACCGAGATCTCCTGGTGGCATTCGATGACCGGCGCCCTGGGCGAACGCGTCAACGCCCTGGCCGACGACTTCAACAAGACCCAGTCCGACTACAAGGTCGTGCCGGTCTACAAGGGCACCTATGACGAGTCGATGGCCGCCGCCATCGCCGCCTACCGCGCCGGCAACGCTCCCGACATCCTGCAGGTGTTCGAAGTCGGCACCGCCACCATGATCTACGCCAAGGGCGCGGTCAAGCCGGTGTATGAAGTCATGCACCAGGCAGGCGAGAAGTTCGACCAGAACGCCTACGTTCCGGCCGTCGCGGGTTACTACTCGACCAACAAGGGCATGATGTCCTTCCCGTTCAACAGCTCCACCACCATCATGTTCTACAACAAGGACATGTTCGCCAAGGCCGGCCTGGATCCCGAGAAGCCGCCCGTCACCTGGCAGGAGTTCGTCGGCATGGCCGCCAAGATCAAGGCCAGCGGCGCGTCCTGTGCATACACCACCACCTGGCAATCCTGGGTGCATTTGGAATCGTTTTCAACCTGGCACAACGTCGAGCTGGCTTCCAAGAACAACGGCTTCGGCGGCCTGGATGCGCGCCTGAAACTGAACAGCCCGCTGCACGTGCGTCACATCGAAAACCTGGCCAACTGGGCCAAGCAGGGCTACTTCACCTATGCCGGCCGCAAGGATGAAGCCAACGCCAAGTTCAACGCCGGCGAGTGCGCCATCATCACCGGTTCGTCCTCGGCTTATGCCGATATCCGCAAGAACGCCAAGTTCAAGTTCGGCGTGGCGACGCTGCCGTACTACAACGACGTGCAGGGCGCACCGCAGAACACCGTCATCGGCGGCGCTTCGCTGTGGGTGATGAACGGCAAGAAGGCCGACGAGTACAAGGGCGTGGCCAAGTTCTTCACCTACCTGTCCAAGCCGGAAGTGGCGGCCAAGTGGCACCAGGACACCGGCTACCTGCCGGTCACCAAGGCCGCCTACGAGCTGACCAAGCAGGCCGGCTTCTATGACCGCAACCCGGGCACCGACGTCGCCGTCAAGCAGATGATCGTCAAGACCACCGAGAAGTCGCGCGGCCTGCGCCTGGGCAACTACGCCCAGGTCCGCACCGTGTTCGACGAGGAACTGGAAAACGTCTGGACCGGCAAGAAGACCCCGAAGGACGCACTGGATTCGGCCGTCAAGCGCGGCGACGAACTGCTGGTGCGCTTCGAGAAGGCCAACAAGGGCAACCAGTAACATCCGTAGCGGCCTTGCCGCTGTCCGCTCGCGCGGGCACGCGGCATGCGTTCCCGGCGGCATCGTCCCCAGTCGATGGGACATGCCGCCGGATTTCGTTTTCCTGAACCTCATTTTGTGACCTGAACGAACGTGGAAAAACGCGCGCGATTCAAATCGAAGTGGCTGCCGTATCTGCTGGTCGCACCGCAGATCTTGATCACTTTGCTGTTCTTCTTCTGGCCCGCCATCCAGGCCCTGTACCAGTCCGTGCTGCTGCAGGATGCCTTCGGCGGCTATTCCGAATTCGTCTGGTTCGACAACTTCGCGGCGCTCTTCGGCGACCCGACCTACCTCGAATCCTTCCGCACCACCGCGCTGTTCTCGCTGCTGGTGGCCTTCTTCGGCATGGCGATCTCGCTGTTGCTGGCCGTGTTCGCCGACCGCGTCACCAAGGGCGCGTCGATCTACAAGACCTTCCTGATCTGGCCCTATGCGGTCTCGCCGGTGGTGGTGGGCGTGCTGTGGATGTTCCTGCTGAGCCCCTCGCTGGGCGTGCTGTCGCACGTGCTGTCGTGGCTGGGCATACGCTGGGACTACATGGTCAACGGCAACCACGCGATGATCCTGATCGTGATCGCCGCCATCTGGAAGCAGATCAGCTACAACTTCCTGTTCTTCCTGGCCGGCCTGCAGTCCATCCCCAAGTCGCTGATCGAAGCGGCCGCCATCGACGGCGCCGGTCCGGTCAAGCGCTTCTTCACCATCGTGTTCCCGCTGATCTCGCCGACCACCTTCTTCCTGCTGGTGGTCAACGTGGTCTACGCCTTCTTCGACACCTTCGCCATCGTCGAGGCCACCACCCACGGCGGCCCCGGCAAGGACACCGAGATCCTGGTCTACAAGGTGTTCTCCGACGGCTTCAAGGGCGGCGACCTGGGCAGCGCCGCGGCGCAGTCGGTGGTGCTGATGGCGGTGGTGATCCTGCTGACCGTGGTGCAGTTCAAATACGTTGAGAAAAAGGTGCAATACGCATGATCGAGAGACGTCCCATCCTTGATGCGGTCAGCCACCTGGTGCTGATCCTGGGCGTGCTGGCGGTGATATTCCCGCTGTACGTCGCCTTCGTCGCCAGCACCCAGACCGCGGAGCAGTCGGCCATGTCGCCGATCTCGCTGGTGCCCGGCGGCGAGTTCCTGAACAACTACGGCACGGTGCTGTTCAAGGGCGCCTCCGGCAACGTCAGCGCGCCGCCGGTGTTGAACATGCTGTGGGTCAGCCTGGCCACGGCCTTGATCATCGCCGTGGGCAAGATCTCCATCTCCATGCTGTCGGCGTTCGCCATCGTGTACTTCCGCTTCCCCGGCCGCAACCTGTTCTTCTGGATGATCTTCGTCACCCTGATGCTGCCGGTGGAGGTGCGCATCACGCCGACCTACCAGGTGGTGTCCGACTTCGGCATGTTGAACAGCTATGCCGGCCTGACGGTGCCGCTGATCGCCTCGGCCACCGCCACCTTCCTGTTCCGCCAGTTCTTCCTGACGGTGCCCGATGAACTGGCCGAGGCCGCGCGCATCGATGGCGCCGGCCCCCTGCGCTTCCTCAAGGACGTGCTGTGGCCGCTGTCGCGCACCAACGTGATCGCGCTGTTCGTGATCATGTTCATCTACGGCTGGAACCAGTACCTGTGGCCGTTGATGATCGCCACGCAGCAGGACATGTATCCGATCGGCATCGGCATCAAGACCCTGATCTCGGGCGGCGACTCGGCCGTCGAGTGGAACATGGTCATGGCCACGATGATGCTGGCCATGCTGCCGCCCGGACTGGTCGTGGTGGTGATGCAGAAATGGTTCGTCAAGGGCCTGGTCGATTCCGAAAAATAAACCTACAGAAGATCCGATATGGCAGCAATCCATCTCAAGCAAGTCCGCAAGACCTACGGCCGCGGCGCCAAGGCGGTCGACGTCATCCACGGCATCGATGCCGACATCGCCGACGGCGAATTCATCGTCATGGTCGGCCCTTCCGGCTGCGGCAAGTCCACGCTGCTGCGCATGGTCGCAGGCCTGGAGGAAATCAGCGACGGCCAGATCGTCATCGGCGACCGCGTGGTCAACGAACTGGAGCCCAAGGAGCGCGACATCGCCATGGTGTTCCAGAACTATGCGCTGTATCCGCACATGACGGTCTACGAGAACATGGCCTACGGCCTGAAGATCGCAGGCTTGGCCAAGGCCGAGATCGACGAGCGCGTGCAGCGCGCGGCCGTGATCCTGGAACTGGGCGCGCTGCTGGAGCGCACGCCGCGCCAGCTCTCCGGCGGCCAGCGCCAGCGCGTGGCGATGGGCCGCGCCATCGTGAGGAAGCCCGCGGTGTTCCTGTTCGACGAGCCGCTCTCCAACCTCGACGCCAAGCTGCGCGTGCAGATGCGCCTGGAGATCCAGAAGCTGCATGCCAGCTTGCGCACCACCAGCCTGTACGTCACCCACGACCAGGTCGAGGCGATGACGCTGGGCCAGCGCATGATCGTGATGAACAAGGGAGTGGCCGAGCAGATCGGCACCCCGGCCGAAGTCTATGCGCGACCGGCGACCACCTTCGTGGCCGGCTTCATCGGCTCGCCGCCGATGAACCTGCTGCAGGGCCGGCTGTCGGCCGACGGCGCAGCCTTCGAGGCGGAAAAGAACGGCGAGCGCGCCGCCATCCGCCTGCCGCAGGCGGTGGGCGCGGCGGCCGGCCAGGAGCGCATCCTCGGCGTGCGTCCGGAACACCTGCTGCCGGTGCTGGACGGCTCGGCCTCACAGCTGGAGCTGGAGGTGGAACTGGTCGAGGCGCTGGGCGCCGAGCTGCTGGTGCACGCGCGCTGCGGCGGCCAGTCGCTGGTGCTGCGCTGCCCGGCCAACGTGCAGGTGGCCACCGGCCAGCGCATCGGCGCCTCGTTCGGCGCCGGCGACGTGCACTGGTTCGACGCCAAGACCACGCGCCGCCTCTGAGGCGGGGCGCTCGTCCATGAAAAAGGCCTCGCGATGCGAGGCCTTTTTCCTTGGTGGACGACGGTGCGCGGTCAGCCGGCTTCCGCCTCCGCTTCGCTCAGCATCTGCACGCCGTTCAGGTTGCAGGCCAGCACCGCCTTCTGCACGGCGTCGATCGCCGCCTGGCGGGTGAAGCTCTTGCGCCAGGCGATCACCACGCGGCGCGAAGGCGCCGGGGCGACGAAGGGCACGTAGCGCACCATGCCGTCGCGCGCGCCGGCGTCGGCGATGGACGCCTTGGGCAGCACCGTCACGCCGATGCCGGACGACACCATGTGGCGGATGGTTTCCAGCGACGAGCCTTCGAAGGTGCGGGCGATGCCGTCGCCGCTGGTGGAGAAGCGCGACATCTCCGGGCAGACTTCCAGCACCTGGTCGCGGAAGCAGTGGCCGTTGCCCAGCAGCAGCATGGTCTCGCTCTTGAGTTCGCGGGCGTCGATTTCCTTGCGGTCGGCCCACTTGTGCTGGCGCGGCAGCGCCACCATGAACTCCTCGTCGTACAGCGGCAGCACGTTCAGGCCGTGCTCGGGGAAGGGCAGGGCCATGATGGCCGCGTCCAGTTCGCCCTGGCGCAGCAGCTCGATCAGGCGCGTGGTGAAGTTCTCCTGCAGGATCAGCGGCATCTGCGGCACGGTCTCGATCATGGTCTTGACCAGCGAAGGCAGCAGGTAGGGGCCGATGGTGTAGATGATGCCCAGGCGCAGCGGGCCCGACAGCGGGTCCTTGTTCTGGTTGGCGATTTCCTTGATGGCAGCGGTCTGCTCCAGCACGCGCTCGGCCTGGGCCACGATCTGCGCGCCCAGCGGCGTGACCGAGACCTCGGTGCCGCCGCGTTCGAAGATCACCACGCCCAGCTCGTCCTCCAGTTTCTTGATGGCCACGGAGAGCGTCGGCTGGGCCACGAAACAGGCCTCGGCCGCATGGCCGAAATGTTTTTCGCGGGCGACGGCCACGATGTACTTCAGTTCAGTGAGTGTCATTGCTGGTTTGCCGGGTGACTATCGATATTCGAAGGACTATAGCCTATTTTTGGATCAGGGGTCCGGCGCGTTCGGCCGCCCCGGAGATGCCAGCTGTCACGGCTTCGTCACAATCGGCATGTATGTTGTGTCCCACTTTTCCGGCGAAGGAAGGCCCTTCGCTCGCCGCTCATCTTGCCCAAGAGGAACCAATGAACAACGAAGAAATGGTCAAGCGCATTCATCGCGAACTGGCCGACAGCTATGACGAAGAGATGGAACTGGAGCTGGAAGACCGCACCGTCGACCCGGTGACCGGTGAAATCTCCAGCGCCCACGGCGACGAGGAAAAGGAGTACCGCCGCCTGTACTTCCGCGAGCTGTTCCGCCTGCAGGGCGAGCTGGTCAAGCTGCAGGACTGGGTGGTGCAGACCGGCCACAAGGTGGTGATCGTCTTCGAAGGCCGCGACGCGGCCGGCAAGGGCGGCGTGATCAAGCGCATCACGCAGCGCCTGAACCCGCGCGTGGCCCGGGTGGCCGCACTGCCCGCGCCCAACGACCGCGAGCGCACCCAATGGTATTTCCAGCGCTACGTGTCGCACCTGCCGGCGGCCGGCGAGATCGTGCTGTTCGACCGCAGCTGGTACAACCGCGCCGGCGTGGAGCGCGTGATGGGCTTTTGCAGCGACGAGCAGTACGAGGAATTTTTCCGCTCCGTGCCCGAGTTCGAGCGCATGCTCACGCGCGCCGGCATCCAGGTGATCAAGTACTGGTTCTCGATTACCGACGAGGAGCAGCACATGCGCTTCCTGTCGCGCATCCACGATCCGCTGAAGCAATGGAAGCTCTCGCCGATGGACCTGGAGTCGCGCCGCCGCTGGGAGGAGTACACCAAGGCCAAGGAAGTGATGCTGGAGCGCACCCACATTCCGGAAGCGCCGTGGTGGGTGGTGCAGGCGGTGGACAAGAAGAGGGCGCGCCTGAACTGCATCGCGCACCTGCTGCAGCAGATGCCTTACCAGGAAGTGCCGCATCCGCCGGTGATCCTGCCCGAGCGCGAGCGTCATGAGGATTACTCGCGCAACCCGGTGCCGGACAACATGATCGTGCCCGAGGCCTACTGAGGCGCGGGCGCGTCGGATAGTAAGGACAAAAGAAAAACGGCCGGAGAATTTCTCCGGCCGTTTTTTCTTGGGCTCGCGCCGCGGCATCGCCTGCGCACCCGGTTCGCCAGGCGCATCCGGCGCCCGCGAGGGCGGTCAGCCGAAGTGCTTCTCGATGACTTCGCCGAAAGCCTGCTCTGCGGACAGGCCCTTGAGCATCAGGGCGCTGATCTCGTCGGAGTACTGGTTGATGCCTTCGGGCAGCATTTCGCGGTTGGCCTTGAAGTAGACGTACTTCTCGCTGTCCACCGCTTCGCGGGCGCGTGCCGCCGCGGTGGTCGGGCGCGCCGTGCCGGTGCCGCTGCTGCGGGCCGATGCCGCGCGCGCCGAGCGCGGAATGCTGCTGCGCACGCCGCTGCCGCCGGTGGCGATGATGCGCTTGATCTGTTCCAGCGTGAAGATGGGCGTGACGTTGCCGGGGCCGAACTCGGTCTCTTCGGCGCGGTGCAGGTGATGGTTGCCGTCGAAGGCCATCTTCTTGTCAAAGCTGTTGATGACTTCGTAATGCGGCTTTTGCACCGAGCCGAACATGGAGAAGTGCACGCGGTCGCCATAGGCCGTCATCTGGGTGACGACGCCGTTGAGGAATTCCGCTTTGATCGCTTCGACGTTGCCATGCCAGCGCTTGGTGGTTTTGCTTGAACTCAAAATAACTCTTTCAATGATGCGCACGCGGCCTCTTGTCGATGTCATCGATGCGGCTGTCGGCCGCCAAGGTCGCGCGAATTAAAAAATCGGGGATCAAGGCAATATTATCCTCCTCTGTTCGTCTTCTTGCATGCCCCGCGCCGATTTTTTCTGCGCCACGGTCGGCCCCATATTGCCGATAAGCCAAGCCGGACGCGGGTTTTCGCCTATTTTTCGCCCGTGTGGCGGTTCTGCGGTTGAAAAGCCGGCAACGGGATCCATATCTTCCGTTACCGATGCAAGCTTTTGATCGCATTTCAAGCTCATCCGCCAAGCGCGGGCGGGCCTGGCAAGCTCTTCCATTTTCCGACAACAAGAAAGCCGTTCATGCGCCGCACCTATTTCGGAGTCGTCATCTTCCTCGGCATCCTGGCCGTCCTGCACGCCTGGATAGGCACGCAGCTGCTGCCCGCGCTCACCGGCGAGGCCGTCTGGATCGCCGTCGGCGCGGCCGTGCTGGTGGTGTCGGTGCTGTTGATGCCGGCCGCCATGTTCGCGCCCATTCTCAAGCGGCGGGGCATGGCCGAGGCCCCGGCCGACCGCCTGGCCTGGGCCGGCATGCTGGCCATGGGCGCCTTCTCCTCGGCGCTGCTGCTGACCATCCTGCGCGCCATCGGCCTGGCGGCCGCGCCCCTGTTCTCGCTGTCCGACATCCACCTGCGCGAGCTCGACGAGCTGACCGCCTGGCTGGTGCTGGCGCTGACCGCGGCGGCCACGGTGGTGGGCTTCCTCAATGCGCGCCGCACCGCATCCGTGGTCGAGGTCAGCGTGCCCATCGCCAACCTGCCCAGGCAGCTGGAAGGCTTCACCATCGTGCAGATCAGCGACATCCACGTCGGCCCCACCATCAAGCGGCCCTACCTCCAGGCCATCGTCGACAAGGTCAACGCGCTGCAGCCCGACGTGGTGGCCATCACCGGCGACCTGGTCGACGGCAGCGTGCGCCAGCTGGCGTCGCACACCGCGCCGCTGGCCGAGATCCGCGCGCGCCACGGCGCCTACTTCGTCACCGGCAACCACGAGTACTACTCCAACGCGCATGAATGGATAGACGAGGTGCGCCGGCTGGGCGTGACGGTGCTGATGAACGAGCATGTGGTGCTGCGCCACGAAGGCGCCGGCCTGGTGCTGGCCGGCGTGACCGACTATACCGCCCACCAGTTCGACCCGGCCCACCGCAGCGATCCGCACGCCGCGATCGCCAACGCCCCGGCCGGCAGCCCGCGCATCCTGCTGGCGCACCAGCCGCGCACCGCCATCGCGGCGGCCGAGGCCGGCTTCGACCTGCAGCTGTCCGGCCATACCCATGGCGGGCAATTCTTCCCGTGGAATTTCTTCGTGCCGCTGCAGCAGCCCTATGTCGCCGGCCTGAAGCGCCTGCACAAGCTGTGGATCTACGTCAGCCGCGGCACCGGCTACTGGGGCCCGCCCAAGCGGCTGCTGGCGCCCTCGGAGATCACGCGGGTGAAGCTGGTCTCGGGCTGATGCCCGCGTCAGGCGGCCGCCTGCAGCGCGCCGCCTTCCTGCCGTTCTTCTCCTTGCCGCGCCAGCCGGCGCAAGGCCTGCGGCGGCTGCCCGAAAAGCCGCATGCAGGCGCGCCGCATGCGGTCGGCGTCGCCGAAGCCGGTCACGCGGGCGATGTGCTCCAGCGATTCGTTTGACTCTTCGATGCGGATGCGCGCCGCTTCCGCGCGCATCTGCTCGATCGCCTTGGCCGGCGTCTGGCCGGTCTCGGCGCTGAAGGCGCGGTCGAACTGGCGGCGCGAGAGACAGGCGACTTCGGCCAGGATGTCCACCGTCAGCTCCTGGTGCAGGTTTTCGCGGGCGAAGGTGAGGGCGGTGCGGATGCGATCGCCGCCCTGTCCGCTCATGCCGTCCATCTCCTGCAACGCCGAGAACTGCGACTGCCCGCCCGGGCGTCGGTGGAACACCACCAGCTCGCGTGCCACCGCCTTGGCCAGTTCGGCGCCGTGGTCGTCCTCGATCAGCGCCAGCGCCAGGTCGATGCCGGCAGAGATGCCGGCCGAGGTCCACACCGAACCGTCGCGCGACCAGATGCGGTCGCTGTCCACCAGCACCCGGGGGTGCATCTTCTGCAGCTTGGCCGCCATGCGCCAGTGGGTGGTGGCACGCTTGCCGTCCAGCACGCCGGCTGCCGCCAGCACGAAGGCGCCAGTGCACACGCCGGCGAGGCGGCGCGAGCGCTTCGCCGCGCGCAGGATATAGCCGCGCAGCTCCTCCGACACCAGCCCCTCGCGCGGCGCGCCGCCGCCGGCCACCACCAGCGTATCGAAACGCCGCTCGCCGATGCGCTCGGTCTGCACGCAGGCGCCGGCCGAGCTGCGGATCATGCCGCCCGGTTCGGACAGCAGCGAAAGCCGGTACAGGGTCTTGCCCGATACCCGGTTGGCGGCGTCGAAGGCCGACAGCGGGCCGGTGAAGTCGAGCATGCTGCAGTCGGCGAAGATCAGGAAGGCGGTGTCGCGGGCGGGCATGGCGCTCTCGGTCAGGATGGCTTGAAATGCCGGAATTATGACATTTTGGACAAAGGCTTGCCGGGCACACTGCGCAGGTTCCCACGCTCAACCTTTCATCCAACAGGAGCCTGTCATGCAACCAGCCGCCGCCCATGCGGGCGACACCGCGCCCGCCGCCAGCCATCGCTGGAAGGTGCTGGCCGCCGGCGTCGCCGCCAACGCCAGCTTTTCGGCGATCTTTTCCGGGATCCCGGTCACCTCGGTGGTGCTGCGCGCCGACTATCAACTGAGCAACGCCGAGCTGGGCCTGGCGCTGGGCCTGCTGAGCCTGGGCGTGGCCCTGGGCGAGCTGCCCTGGGGCGTGCTGACCGACCGGCTGGGCGACCGCAAGGTGCTGCTGGCCGGGCTGACCGGCACCATCGCCGCGCTCTGGCTGCTGGTGCTGATGGCGCTGCCGGGGCAGGGCGGGGCCACCTATTTCTGGCTGTGCGCCGGCCTGATGCTGGCGGGGCTGCTGGGTGGCAGCGTCAACGGCTCCAGCGGACGCGCCATCATGGGCTGGTTTCGCGACGGCGAGCGCGGCCTGGCGATGAGCATCCGCCAGACCGCGGTGCCGCTGGGCGGCGGCATCGGCGCGCTGCTGTTGCCGACGCTGGCGGCGCACGCCGGATTCGGCGCGGTCTACGGCGCGCTCATCGCGGGCTGTCTCGCCAGCGTGGGGCTGACCCTGCTGTGGCTGCGCGAACCGCCGCCCGCGGCGCACCCGCATGCCACCGCCGGCGCGCCGGCGCGGCCGGCCCTGCGCAGCGCCGTCGTGTGGCGGCTGGCGCTGGCCACCGGGCTCCTGTGCGCGCCGCAGGTGGCGCTGATCAGTTTCGGCGGCATCTTCCTGCACGAGGTCGGCCATGCCGGGCTGGCGCTGATCAGCGCGGCCATGGCGGCGGTGCAGGTGGGGGCGGCGGTATGCCGCATCGGCAGCGGGCGCTGGACCGACAAGCGCGGCAACCGTCGCGCCTACCTGCGCGGCTGCGCCCTGGCCAGCGCGGCGCTGTTCGCGCTGCTGGGCTGGTTGGCCACGCCCGGGGCCGCCGGCATGACGGCGCTGCTGCCGGCCTTGATCGCCGCCGGCGTCGCGGTCTCGGCCTGGCATGGCGTGGCCTATACCGAGCTGGCCGTGATGGCGGGGCCGGCGCAGATCGGCACCGCGCTCGGCCTGGGCAACAGCTGCGTGTTCTCGGTGTTCTTCCTGACCGCGCAGGCGGTGCCGCAGCTGCTGCAATGGCGCGGCTGGGCGGCCGTGTGGCTGGCGATGGCGGCCGTCGCATTGGCTGTGTGGCCGCTGTTTCCGGCGCCGCGCAGGGGCTGATTTCCTGAAAAAGACCGGTCTTAGACGACCGGTCTAATTTTTCGCTAAAATGGCGCCATGAGAGAAAGCTATGGCGAAAACAAGCGGAACATCCTGACGGCCGGGCGCGCGATCATCGCGCAAAAAGGCTTCTCGGGCGTGGGCCTGTCCGAGATCCTCACGGCGGCCGACATCCCCAAGGGATCGTTCTACCACTACTTCGGCTCCAAGGAGCAGTACGGGCGCGAGCTCATCGAGCACTACGTCGAGGGCTACCTGGAGCTGCTCGGCAAGGTGCTGGACGACGGCGCCTACGGCGCCAGCGCGCGCGAGCGCCTGCTGACCTACTGGGGCTACTGGCTGGAAAGCCAGTGCTGCCAGGAGTTCGAGCAGCGCTGCCTGGTGGTCAAGCTCTCGGCCGAGGTGGCCGACCTTTCGGCCGACATGCGCGTGGCCCTGCACGAGGGCACCGGCCGTTTCATTTCCCGCATTTCGGATGGCATCGCCGCCGGCGTCGCCGAGGGCTCGCTGCACACCGTGCTGGAGCCGCAGGCCACGGCCACCATGCTCTACCAGCTGTGGCTGGGCGCCAGCCTGCTCTCGAAACTGAGCCAGGACCGGGTGCCGATGGAAAGCGCGATGCACGTCACGCGCCGCGTCCTGGTGCCGCCGCAGTAACTCTCCTCCTGACGAACATTTTTCCTGAAAGGGCTACCCATGAGCGCAACTCACGCCGTCAACCGCCGCATCGTGCTGGCCTCGCGTCCCACCGGCGCGCCTACCGCCGATAATTTCCGCCTCGAAGAAGCGGCCGTCCCCGCGCTGCAGGATGGCCAGCTGCTGCTGCGCGCCGAATGGCTGTCGCTGGACCCGTACATGCGCGGGCGCATGAGCGACGCGCCGTCCTACGCGCCGCCGGTGGAGATCGACGGCGTGATGACCGGCGGCACAGTCTCGCGCGTGGCGGCCTCGCGTCATCCGGATTTCCACGAGGGCGACCTGGTGATGGCCTATACCGGCTGGCAGGAGTACGCCGTCTCCGACGGCACCGGCGCCACCCGGCTGCCCGAAGGCTTCGCCCATCCGTCGCATGCGCTGGGCGTGCTGGGCATGCCGGGCTACACCGCCTATGCCGGCCTGATGGATATCGGCCAGCCGCGCGCCGGCGAAACCCTGGTGGTGGCCGCGGCCACCGGCGCGGTCGGTTCGCTGGTGGGGCAGATCGCGAAGATCAAGGGCTGCCATGTGGTCGGCGTGGCCGGCGGCGCCGAGAAGTGCGAATACGCGGTCAAGGAGCTGGGCTTCGACGCCTGCATCGACCATCGCGCACCGGACTTCGCCGCGCAGCTCAAGGCCGCCTGCCCCAAGGGCATCGACATCTATTTCGAGAACGTCGGCGGCGCCGTGTTCGACGCCGTGGCGCCGCTGCTCAACATCCATGCGCGGGTGCCGGTGTGCGGCCTGATCGCGCACTACAACGGCGGCTCGCTGGCCACCGACAGCACCGCCTTGCTGCGCAGCGTGCTGACCAGGCGCATCCAGATCCAGGGCTTCATCATCTTCGACTACTACGTCAACCGGCCCGACCTGCACGCCGCCTTCCAGCACGACGTCGCCGGCTGGCTCAAGGACGGCAGCCTGCGCTACCGCGAAGACGTGGCGCATGGGCTGGAGAACGCGCCGCAGGCCTTCATCGGCCTGTTGCAGGGCAAGAACTTCGGCAAGCTGGTGGTCAAGCTGTCCTGAGTCGTCAGCAGATTCGTCAGAAGATTCGCAAGCAGATTCCGGACCGAGCGTCCGGCAACCCGGCGCGGCGGCGATCCCGGCGCGCCCTGAGGATCCATTCATGATTCCCTTTTCCGTACTCGACCTGTCCCCGATCAACAAGGGCAGCACCGCCACACAGGCCTTCAACAACACCAAGGAGTTGGCGCAGCTGGCGGAGAAACTGGGTTACAAGCGCTACTGGCTGGCCGAACACCACAACATGACCGGCATCGCCAGCGCCGCTACCTCGCTGGTGATCTCGCACGTCGCCGCCAACACCAGCCGCATTCGCGTGGGCGCCGGCGGCATCATGCTGCCCAATCATTCCCCGCTGGTGATCGCCGAACAGTTCGGCACGCTGGAGTCGCTCTATCCCGGGCGCATCGACCTCGGCCTGGGTCGCGCGCCCGGTTCCGACCAGCGCACCGCGCGGGCGCTGCGTCGCCACATGGGCGGCGACACCGCCGAGAATTTCCCGCAGGACGTGGTCGAGCTGCAGGACTACTTCGCCGAACCGTCTGACTACCAGGGCCTGCGCGCCGTCCCCGGCGCCGGCCTGCATGTGCCGATCTGGCTGCTGGGGTCCAGCATGTTCAGCGCCCAGCTGGCCGCCGAGCTGGGCCTGCCGTTCGCCTTCGCCTCGCACTTCGCGCCGGGCTTCATGAAGTCCGCGGTAGAGATCTACCGCGCCCGCTTCAAGCCGTCGGCCGCGCTGCAAAAGCCCTATGTGATGCTGGGACTGAACGTGTTCGCGGCCGACACCGACCGCGAGGCCGAGCGCCTGTTCAGCTCGCTGCAGCAGCAGTTCATCAACCTGATCCGCGGCACGCCGGGCCAGCTGAATCCGCCGGTGGACGACATCGCGCCCTACTGGCAGCCGGGCGAGCAGGCGCACGTCGAGCGTTCGCTGGCCTGCGCCGTGGTGGGCGACCGCGAGACGGTGCGCGAGGGCTTGCAGAACTTCATCGACGACACGGCGCCGGACGAGCTGATGATCACCGCGCAGATCTACGACCACGCGGCGCGACTGCATTCCTTCGATATCGTGGCCGAAGTGCGGGAAGAGTTGGAGAGCAGGGTGTCGATTTGAGCGCCGTTGACGTATCGACGGCGCCAATGTCGCTAGAGCTCCGCTTGGCGCGAATCCGGTGACCTGGCCATCGGCTGCCACACATTGACAGCCGCAAACAAAAACGGCATTGCCCATGACCGGCAATGCCGTTTTTCATTGGAAGAGAAAGAACTATTCCATCCCCAGCATCCGCGCCAGGTTGTTTTCGCTCTTGCCGCTTACCAGGTGGATGTGCTCTTCCAGCGATACCAGATGCGACTCCATCGCCGCCACCGCGCCCTCGGCGTCGCCGCGTTCGATCAGGTCGACGATGTGGGTGTGCTCCTCGTGCTCGCAGGAGGCGTAGCCGGCCGGCTCATGCAGCGCCACGATCAGCGAGCAGCGCGACACCAGCTCGCCCAGGTAGCGCTGCAGCGTGGCGTTGCGCGACAGCTCCGCCACCCGCATGTGAAAGGATGAGGCCAGCCGCGCCCAGCGGGTCTGGGCATAGCTGTGCATGACTTCGTGCTCCTCCTTGAGCTGGCGGCGCAGCTTGGCAAGGTCGGCGCGGGTCGCGTTCCTGACCGCCAGCCGCATGATGGCGGCCTCCAGCGAACGGCGCGCCTCGAAGATCTCGCGCGTTTCTTCCGGCGTCGGCATGGCCACCACCGCGCCGCGGTTGGGACGCAGTTCGACGATGTGTTCGTGTGCCAGCTTTTGCAGCGCCTTTTGCACCACCGTGCGGCCGACCCCGAAGAGTTCGCACAGCGCCGCTTCGGGCAGCTTGGTGCCGGGCGTCAAGCGCTGGTCCATCACGCTCTCGAAGACCGTGTTGTAGATGCGGGTGATGATGTCCTCGCCCGGTTCGGACTCGGCCTGCAGCACCGGCGCCTCGCCCAGCGCGTCGTGGCGCACGCGCGGGCGGCCGGCGCGACTCTGGCGGGCGGGCGCGGCAGCCGGCCCGGCGTGCTTGCCGGTACGCTTGGCTGCGCTCTTTTCGGCGGCCGCGCCGCTCTTGCCGGCGCGTTTGGCGGTATTGCGTGTGGAGGTGTCGCTCATCGTCTTTGCATCATTCGTGGTTGGCGCCGCCTTCCCTGGCGCGGGAGGCGGCGGCCGCTCAGTGCTGCTCCTGCAAGGCCCGGCGGATGCCGGTCGCCAGCCTGATCAGCGCCAGGTCGCTGCCGGCCGGGCCCAGCAATGATACGCCGATCGGCAGGCCGGCGGGCGTGGCGAAGGGGATGCTGACCTGCGGCAGGCCCGACAGGCCGGCGATGCAGGTGATGCGGAAGCAGCGCGCGCGGATGTCGTCGATCTCCTGCGGCGAGGCGTCGCGCAACGGCGCCACGCTGGCCGCCGACGGGATCACCGCCACGCCGTCGGCACCGAGGAAGGAGCGTACCTGGTGGCGCACCAGGTCCTGCTTCTCGCGCGCGGCCCGGGCGGCCTCGGCGCCGGTGTCGCGCGCCATGTCCCAGCGTCCTTGCACGGCCGGGCCGAACGAGGGCGCATGCGTTTCTATCCAGTCGCGGTGCGTTTGCCAGGCTTCATGGGCCGAGGCGCTGATGTAGGCGCGACGCCAGTTCTCCAGCTCGCCCCCGCCGGTGGTGAGGCGGCAGTGCTCCGCAGGCATCAGGCCGCGCAGCGCCTCGTAGACGCGGTGCACCACCGGGTGGAACACCTCGTCGGCCTGTTCCAGCACGTCGAAGGGCAACAGCGCGCGCCTGAAGGCCACGCCGCCGGTCTGCGGCAGCAGCGCCTGGCCCACGCGCTCGAAGGTGGCGGCATCGTGCGCCAGCCAGGTGGCGGTGTCGAATCCCGGCGAAAGCGGCGCCATGGCCGCGCAGGACAGCAGGCCGTGCGTGGTGCGCAGGCCCCAGATGCCGCAGTAGCTGGCCGGCACGCGGGTCGAGCCGCCGGTGTCGGTGCCCAGCGCGAAGTCGCACAGGCGCGCCGCCACCGCCGCGGCCGAGCCGCTGGAAGATCCGCCGGGCACGCGCCCCGGCGCTGCGGCGTTTTCGGGCGTGCCGTAGTGGTGGTTGTCGCCGTGGATGCTGTAGGCGATCTCGTCGGTCAGGGTCTTGCCGACCAGGTCGGCGCCGGCGTCCAGCAGCGCCTGCACCACGGCATTGGTGCGGGCCGGGACACCATGCGTGCGCAGCCAGTCGGGGTTGCCGGCGCCGGTGGGCCGCCCGGCGATGTCGAACAGGTCCTTGACGCCGAAGCGCAGCCCCGACAGCGGACCGTCGGGTGTGCCGTCCACGCGGTAGCGGCCATGGGGGACGAAGGCGCCGACCTGGTCGTCGATGTCGAAGGCGCCGAAGTTGAGGGAAGTGCCGGACTGCTTCAATGTGTTCTCCAATGCTTGTTCCATGCGCTCAGAAGGCCTGGCGCAGTTCTTCCAGCGCATCCACGTGTTCGCAGATCGCGCCCGGCGTGGTGAACCAGATCTCGCCGCGGTCGCGTGCCGCGGCCAGGTGTTCGAGCGCCGCGCGCAGGTGGCGCAGGCGATAGGGCTGGCCCACCAGGTAGGGGTGCAGGGCGATGCCCATCACCAGCGGTTGCGCGGCCGACTGCGCCAGCATCTCGTCGAAGTTGTCGACGATCATCTGCGCGAAGTCGCGGCTGTCCATCTGGCGCGCCACGATCATGGGGATGTCGTTGAGCTCCTGCGGATAGGGGATGGACCACAGGCTGCCGCCGTCGCGCGTGTTCATGCGTACCGGCTGGTCGTCGTGCGCCCAGTTCAGGTTGTAGCGGTAGCCGGCCTCCTTCAACAGGTCGGGCGTGAGCAGGCTCTCGGAGATCCAGGGCGAGAGCCAGCCGGTGGGCGCGCTCCCGCTTTCGGCGGCGATGCGTTCGCGGCAGTGGCGCAGCAGGGCCAGTTCTTCCGCCTCGGCCAGCGTGCCTTGCTGGCGCGCATTGGTGTGGCCGTGGCCGATGATCTCGTCGCCGCGCACGGCGAAGGCCGCCACCAGGTCCGGGCAGTGGTCGTACAGCGCGGTGTTGATCAATACCCCGGCCGGCAGGCCCAGTTGTTCGAACAGCTCAAGGCAACGCCAGGCGCCGACGCGGTTGCCGTACTCGCGCCAGGCGTAGTTGAGCACATCGGGCTCCGGGCAGACCGGGCCGAGCTTGGCGCCCAGCCCCTCGCCGAAGGCGAAATGCTCGATGTTGAAGCCCAGATAGACCGCCAGCCGCGCGCCATTGGGCCAGCGGTATTGCGGCCGCGCGTTGATCGCCGAGTAGCCGAAGCGGCCGTGGCTGCGCAGCGCGCCGTAGGGCGGCGCGATATGGTCGATATCGTGGCCCAGCGCGTCTTCGGCGCCCGGCGGCAGGATGGTGGCGTGCATGTTCATGGTCGCCCCTTCACAGTTCGGCCAGGCCGGCGCGCGCCAGCAGGCGCTCGGCGCTGTCGTTCCACACGTCCATCTGCACGATCAGGCCGTGCCGGATCACGTAGCGGTCGACATAGCGGTTGCCCTCGAAGGCCTGGCCGTCCGGCCACACGCCGTACAGCGTGCCGCGGTTGTAGACCACCGCTTCCTCGGCACTGGCGCCGGCCACCACTTCCGTACCCTCGAACTGCTTCTTGACCCAGCCGTAGCGGCCGGCGTTGAAAGCGGCGCACTGCGCCGGGTCGATCATTTCGCGCCCGCCGGTGAAGCGGATCTTCAGCTCCGGCGAGACGAAACGGCGCGCCGCCACCGGATCGGGAATCATCAGCACGCGCAGGTATTCGTCGACCAGGGCGGCGGGATCGTAGGGCAGGGATTTCTCCTGCGTCGTGTTTGATGATGGTGCGGCGTGCATCATTTTCTCCATGTCTTGCACAAGCTTTGTGCGTTATTGGCTGCAAAGTGATTCGATTATCAGCGGCAATAAATGAAGATATTTGCTACGTATATTAGATATATATTGTCGGCAAAAATTATCTTCACCAGCGGCGCTTGGCATAGCCCTTGCATAAGTCATGCCGGGAGCAATACCACTCATCAAGCCAACCTGGAGGGAAGTCAAATGATCCGTTTCACCCGCCGTACCCTGATCGCCGCGGCAGCCGCCACCGTCGCCGCCGCACTGTCGCCGCTGGCGCTTGCCGCCGACACCATCAAGATCGGCCTGGTCACCGCGCTGTCGGGCCAGTCCGCGCAGGCCGGCGAGGCGCTGACCCGCGGCATGACCATCGCCATCGACGAGATCAACGCCAAGGGCGGCCTGCTGGGCGGCCGCAAGCTGGAGCTGGTGCGCCGCGACGACGAGGCCAATCCGGCCAAGGGCGTGGTGGCCGCGCGCGAGCTGATCTTCAAGGAAAAGGTGGCGGTGCTGTTCGGCGGCCTGGATACCCCGGTGTCGATGGCCATCGTGCCCATCGCCAACCAGGAGAAGGTGCCCTTCGTCGGCCCGTGGGCGGCCGGCACCGGCGTGACCAAGAACGGCGCCAACCCGAACTACGCGTTCCGCGTCTCGGCGGTGGATGAGCTGGTCGACAAGGCCATGCTGAACTATGCGCAAAAGACCTTCAAGAGCAGCAAGGCCGGCCTGATCCTGGTCAACAATCCCTGGGGCGAATCCAACGAGAAGGGCATCGTCGCCGCACTGGCCGAGAAGGGCCTGAAGCCGGCCGGCGTGGAGAAGTTCGAAGCCAGCGACGTCGACATCGTGCCGCAGCTGTCGCGCCTGAAGGCCGCCGGCGCCGACACGCTGTACCTGGTCGGCAACGTCGGCCCCTCGGCGCAGGTGGTGAAGTCGCTGGACCGCATGGGCTGGAAGGTGCCGGTGGTGTCGCACTGGGGCCCGGCGGGCGGGCGCTTCACCGAGCTGGCAGGACCGAACGCCAGGAACGTGCACTTCATCCAGACCTTCAGCTTCTTCGGCAAGCTCTCGCCGGTGGGCGAGAAGGTGGTCGGCGAACTCAAGGCCAAGTATCCGGCCATCAAGGGCCCGGACGACATCACCCCGGCCGTGGGCGTGGCCAACGCCTATGACGGCATGCAGCTGGCCGCGCTGGCCATTGCCAGGGCCGGTTCCACCAACGGCGACGCGATCCGCGAAGGCTTCTACAAGATCGACCGCTACGAAGGCCTGATCAAGACCTACGTCAAGCCCTTCAGCCCGACCGTGCACGACGCGCTGCAGGCCGACGACTACGTCTGGGCGCAGTTCATCGACAACCGCATCCTGCCGGTGGGCCTGAGCCAGTAACGCCCGCAGGGCAAGCCGGGCGCGCAGGACCTGCCGCGCGCCCGGCGTATCGATCACAGGAATAAACGCAACACCAACGGGAAAGACCTGCGGCATTTGCCGGCAGGGCTGGGAGAACAAGATGCTGCTGTTGTCGGCACTTATCAGCGGATTCGGACTGGGCAGCATGTACGGTCTGATGGCGCTCGGTTTCTACATGACGTATGCCGTGTCGGGCACCGTCAATTTCGCGCAGGGCAGCTCCATGATGCTGGGCGCCGTGCTGTGCTTCACCTTCGCCCAGACGCTGGGCTGGCCGATGTGGCTGGCCGTGGTGCTGGCGCTGGCGCTGTGCGCGCTGTACGGCCTGCTGGTCGAAGTGCTGGCGGTGCGCCCCTTCGCCAGGCAGGGCTCGAACGCCTGGCTGATGTCCACCGTGGCGCTGGGCATCGTGCTGGACAACCTGGTCATGCACACCTTCGGCAAGGAGCCGCGCAGCCTGCCTTCGCCGCTGGCGCTGTCGTCCATCGAGGTGGGCGGCGTCGGCCTGGGCGTGTATCCGCTGCATCTGCTGATCCCGGCCATCGGCCTGGCGCTGGCGGCGCTGCTGCACACCGTTTCGCGCCGCACGCGCTGGGGCACGGCGTTGCTGGCGGTGGTGCAGAACCGCGACGCCGCGCGCCTGATGGGCATTCCCATCACCCGCGCCATCGCCGCCGCCTTCGCGCTCTCGACGCTCTTGGCCGGGGTGGCCGGCGTGCTGATCGCGCCGCTGTTCAACGTCAACGCCGACATGGGCACGCTGTTTGGCCTCAAGGCTTTCGCCGTGGCCATCCTGGGCGGCATCACCAGCGCCTGGGGCGTGATGATCGCCGGCCTGCTGTTCGGCATCGCCGAGGCACTGATCACGGCCACGCTTGGCTCCGGCTACACCCAGATCATCACCTTCGCGCTGGTGATCGCGGTGCTGGCAATCCGTCCCAATGGCCTGTTCGGCCGCGCACAGGTGAAAAAGGTATGAACAATCTTCCGCATTCGGTCACCGAGGCGCTGCGCCGCGCGGCGCAGGCGTCCTCGTCCGCTCCCGCCGTCGCCGATCCGCGCAGCAAGGTGCGCCTGGGCCTGGGCACGCCGGCCGCGCTGGCCTGGAGCGCGCTGGGCTTCATCGCCGCCGCCACGCTGGCGCTGTCGGTGAACAGCTACTACGTGTTCGTGCTGGCCGGCATCGCGCTGGTGGCCATCGTCGGCATCGGCCTGAACGTGCTGATCGGCCTGACCGGCCAGGTCTCGTTCGGCCACATCGGCTTTTACGCCATCGGCGCCTATACGGTGGCCATCCTCACCACCAAGGCCGGCTTGTCGTTCTGGCTGGCCTGGCCACTGGCGGCGCTGGCCGCCGGCGCGCTGGGCGTGCTGCTGGCCTTGCCGGCGCTGCGTGTGAAGGGGCCGTATCTGGCGATGATCACCATCGCCTTCAGCTTCATCATCCAGCACGCCATCATCGAGATGCGCGATCTGACCGGCGGCCAGAACGGCATCATGGGGCTGACGGCGCCGTCCTTCCTCGGGCTGCAGGCCGAGCGCGCCATCGCCGTGCTGGGCCTGGTGACGGCGGCGGTCATGCTGGCCTGTTACTGCTGGCTCTCGCGCGGCAGCTGGGGCGCGGCGATGCGCGCGGTGCGCGACAGCGAGACCGCCTCCGAATCCATCGGCCTGAACCCGCTGGTGATCAAGACCGCCGCCTTCGCCATCTCGGCCGCGCTGGCCGGGCTTGCCGGCGGGCTGTTCGCGCCGCTGTCGACCTTCGTCACGCCCGACACCTTCAGCTTCATGCAATCGATCCTGTTCGTGCTGGTGGTGGTGGTGGGCGGTTCCGGTTCCATCATGGGGCCGGTGATCGGCGCGGTCATCGTGGGCGCCTTGCCCGAGCTGCTCTCCAGCATGGAGGATTACCGCCTGCTGTTCTTCGGCGCCTTGCTGTTGCTGGTGCTGTGGATCGCGCCGGACGGCGTGACCGGCCTGCTGCGCAAGCTGGTTGCCGCCTTGCGCAAGCCCTCCGCCCCGGCGTTGCCGGCGGCGGGCGCGGCTGAAGACGTCTCGTTGCCGGTGCGCACCCGGCGCACGCTGTCGGCCGAGGGCCTGACCATGGTGTTCGGCGGCGTGCGCGCGGTCGGCGGGCTGGGCTTCGACGTGCCGGCCTCGGCCGTCACCAGCCTGATCGGCCCCAACGGCGCCGGCAAGACCACGGCGCTGAACATGCTTTCCGGTTTCTACCGGCCGACGTCGGGCGGCTTCAGGCTGGGCGACACCGCGCTGGCCGGCCTGCCGGCGTTTCGCATCGCCCGCCACGGCGTGGCGCGCACCTACCAGACTTCGCAGCTGTTCGGCAGCCTGAGCGTGCTCGACAACGTGGCGCTGGCCTGCGGCCGCGGCCGCCTGGGCGGCCTGCTGTCGGCGCGCGGCTTCGGCGACGCCGCGGTGCGCGAGCGCGGCATCAGCCTGCTGGCCTATTGCGGCTATCACGGCGCGGTCGATATCGTCGCCGCCGACCTGGCCCACGTCGACCGCCGCCTGGTCGAGATCGCGCGCGCCCTGGCCGCCGACCCCGATGTGCTGCTGCTGGACGAGCCGGCCGCCGGCCTGTCCCGCGAAGACAAGAGCATGCTGGCGCGCCTGCTGCAGAAGATCGCCGCCGCCGGCATCAGCGTGGTGGTGGTCGAGCACGACATGGAGCTGGTGATGCAGATCTCCAGCCGCATCGTGGTGCTGGACGCCGGGCAGCGCCTGGCCATCGGCACCCCGCAGCAAGTGCAGAACGATCCGGCGGTGCGCCAGGCCTATCTGGGCGAGAACGCGCAGCAAGCCGCGGCGGCGTCGCGCGCGCCGGTGCAGGGTGCGACCGAGCTGCTGGGCGTGGGCGAACTGGTGACGGGCTACGGCGCCGAGCCGGTCCTGCACGGCATCAACCTGCAGGTGAAGGCGGGCGAGATGGTTGCCCTGCTGGGCGCCAACGGCGCCGGCAAGTCGACGCTGATGCGGGCGCTGGCCGGCCTGCATCGCCCGGTCCAGGGCGGCATCCATGCCGGCGGCGTGAACCTGATGCACCTGCGCGCCGAAGAAATAGTGCGTCACGGCGTGGTGCTGGTGCCGGAGGGGCGCCAGGTGTTCCCCGAGCTTTCCGTGCTGGACAACATTCGCCTGGGCGCTTTTCTTTATCCACAGGACGTCGACGCGCGCGTGGAGGAAATGCTGGGTCGCTTCCCGCGCCTGCGCGAGCGCCTGCATCAGCGCGCCGGCCTGCTCTCCGGCGGCGAGCAGCAGATGCTGGCGATCGCGCGCGGCCTGATGTCGCGTCCGCGCGTGCTGCTGCTGGACGAGCCTTCGCTGGGTCTGGCGCCCAAGGTGATCGCCGAGCTGTTCGCGGCGCTGGACCGCCTGCGCAGCGAGAACATGACCATCGTGCTGGTGGACCAGATGGCGGCGCTGGCCTTGTCGCTGGCCGACCGCGCCTATGTGATCGAAGGCGGTCGCGTGGTGGCGCAGGGAACGGCGGCCGAGATCGCCGCCAATGACGCATTGGCCAAGGCTTACCTTGGCGGACATTGAGGAGTGATCCGATGGAAGCGAGCTTGCCGTTCGAGGTGAATATTCCGGAAGTGCTGGCCGAGGTGACGGCCGCCTTCCAGCGTTATGAAGTGGCGCTGACGACCAACCAGGTCGAGGTGCTGGACGAACTTTTCCTGGATGGGCCGCATACCGTGCGTTACGGGGCGACCGAGAACCTGGTGGGGGTCGACGAGATACGGGCGTTCCGGCTCGGGCGCTCGCCGAAGAACCTGATGCGGGTGCTGGGGCGGACGGTGATCACTTCCTACGGGCGTGATTTTGCCGTGGCCAATACCGAGTTCACCCGCGAGGGGGAGCGGCGGATTGGGCGGCAGAGTCATAGTTGGGTGCGGTTTGGGCAGGGGTGGAGGATTGTGGCTGCGCATGTTTCCTGGATGGGGTGAGTGTTGCGGTTTTTGTTGGTGCTGTCAGTTGCGTGCTTTCAGCGCTTGCCCATTCAGCGTGCCCTTCTCCCCACCGCCGTCATCCCGGCGCAGGCCGGGATCCAGTGTCGTTCGTTGCGTCTCGGAGAATTTCGTTCGGACTGAGTAGCCGCTTATGCGGCGTATCGAAGTCGGCGTGTATGCGGTTGTTTTTGTTTGGGTAGTCTGGTCTTGCTGCATGCCGATGTACTGGCTCTGGTTCTATCTTTCTCCGGTCGAAAGGGAGCGCCGGGGGCGGCCCGGCAGCCGCTCACTTTTCTTGCTCCGCCAAGAAAAGTAAGCAAAAGAAGGCGGCCCCTAAGGACCAGCCCCTCCTGCGGAGGGGTACCCGGCGGAGTGCGGGGAAAAATGGGAAAGGAGGCAAGTCGCTACGCTCCGGCCTCCTTTCTGATCCATTTTTCCCCGCCCTCCGCCGGCTGGCCCCCAAGGGGAAAGCGTAGTCGCCTCGCCTTCGGCATCGGGATGGGTAGGGTGGGGCACGATCATTGAAGTTGCGGATAAGTGATGGCTATGAACGTCCAAGAACCCAGTATTTGCCTGAACAACGACGCAAGAGATCGCGCCCCGATGACCCGAAGCCGAAGGCGAGCAGCAAGCAGAGCGATGCCGCAGGCGAGCCGGTAACGATTTCCCCTTGGGATCCAGCCGCCGGAGTGCGCTGAAAAATGGATCAGCAAGACAGTCGAGCGAAGCGACTCTGTCTTGCCCATTTTTTAGCGCGCTCCGGCGGGAACCCCGAAGGGACTGGATCTTAGGGGCCGCCTTCTTTTGCTTACTTTTCTTGGCGGAGCAAGAAAAGTGAGCGGCTGCCGGGCCGCCCCCGGCGCTCCGTTTCGACCGGAGAAAGATAGAACCAGAGCCAGTACATCGGCATGCAGCAAGACCAGACTACCCAACACTGACTTCGATACGCACCATAAGCGGCTACTCAGTCCGAACGGAGTTCAGGGAAGCGCAACAAACGGCAACGACACTGGATCCCGGCCTGCGCCGGGATGACGGCGATGGGGAAATCGGCAAGCTGAATTGGCAAGCGCTGAAAACGGAAAACGGAAAACGGAAAACGAACAGCAGACAGCAGACAGCAGCAAGCAAAGAACAGCAAGCAAACCAGCAAACCAAAACCCAACCTCAATGCCAATCCTGCACACCCCCTGAAACCCATCCCATCCACAGGTATCATCCCCCCCATCCCATCAAGAAAAACCCAGGAGCCCACCGAATGTTGTACAGCAAGACCTGCATAGGCGGCATGGTCACCGCCCCCCACCACCTCGCCGCGCAAGCCGGCGCCAACGTCCTGCGCGAAGGCGGCAACGCCGTTGAAGCGATGGTCGCCGCCGCCGCCGCGATCGCCGTCGTCTATCCGCACATGAACGGCATCGGCGGCGACGGCTTCTGGGTCATCAGCGAACCCGGGCGCGAACCGGTGGCGATCCAGGCGTGCGGGCAATCGGCCGCGCTGGCGACCAAGGAGTTCTACGCGTCGCACGGCGACCAGAGCATTCCCACGCGCGGCCCGCGCGCGGCGCTGACCGTTGCCGGCGCCATTGGCGGCTGGGCGGCGGCGCTGGATTACGCCGAGCGCTTCGGCCGTCCGTTGCCGTTGAAGACGCTGCTGGCCGACGCGATCCGCCACGCGCAGAGCGGCGTGCCGGTCACGCGCTCGCAGCACGAACTCACGCGCGACAAATGGAACGAGCTGAAGGACCAGCCCGGGTTTGCCGCCACCTATGCCCAGGACGGCATCCCCGCGCAGGGCGCGGTGCTGAAGCAGCCGGCGCTGGCCTCGACGCTGGCGCGCCTGGCCGATGCCGGCCTGGACGACTTCTACCGCGGCGACCTGGCCGCGACCATCGCCGCCGGGCTGGAGGCCGCCGGCAGCCCGCTGCGCGCCGCCGACCTCGCCGCCTATCGCGCGCAGGTGCTGCAGCCGCTGATGGTGCAGCTGAAGTCCGGCCGGGTCTACAACCTGCCGCCGCCCACGCAGGGCGTCTCCGCGTTGCAGATCATCGGACTGTTCGACCGCCTCGGCGTGCAGCAGGCCGACGGCTTCGAGCACATCCATGGCCTGGTGGAGGCGACCAAGCGCGCCTTCATCCTGCGCAACAGGCATGTCACCGACCCCGCCCACATGAGCGTGAACGCCGCCGACTGGCTGCTGGCCGAGGCGCTGGACCAGGAGGCGACGCATATCCATCCGCAGACCGCCGCGCCGTGGCCGCATCCGGCCAAGCCGGGCGATACCATCTGGATGGGCGCGGCCGATGCGCAAGGGCGCGTGGTCAGCTATATCCAGAGCATCTTCTGGGAGTTCGGCAGCGGCGTGGTGGCGCCCGATACCGGCGTCGTGTGGCAGAACCGTGGCGCCAGCTTCACGCTGGACGAGGGCGCCAACCAGCTGCAGCCGGGCAAGCTGCCGTTCCATACGCTCAATCCGTCGCTGGCGCGCTTGAACGACGGCCGCACGCTGGCCTACGGCACCATGGGCGGAGAAGGACAGCCGCAGACGCAGGCGGCGGTGTTTACCCGTCACGTGCTGTTTGGCCAGAACCTGCAGGCCGCGGTCAGTGCGCCGCGCTGGCTGCTGGGGCGCACCTGGGGCGACGTCTCCACCAACCTCAAGATCGAGGGACGGGTGCCGGCCGCGACCGTGGAGGCGCTGCGCCGCGCCGGACATGAAGTGCAGGTGGTGGAGGACTACACCGACATGATGGGCCACGCCGGCGCGGTGTGCGTGCATCCGGACGGCGTCATCGAAGGCGCCACCGATCCCCGCGCGGACGGGATCTGCGCCGCCATCTGAGCGGCACAGACAGCGGCAGCGGCGGCGCAAGCCCGCCGCCAGTCGACATGCGGTCCATCGACGGACGGCAGGCGATCCCCGGAGCGCCTGTCGTCCGTTGTCTTTTTGCACTTCCCCGCGCGGGCGAAAAAACCTCCCGCACTGCGGAATTTCAGCGCCTTGCCGCCCGGCATGGTGCTTGCCGTCTGGGTCTTCGCAATGAGGCCCGCCGCCGGTCGGAAAATTGAAATTGATAAATTTCCATGGGGAAATCATTTCTCCGAGTTTTTTCGCAAAGCCGGTGAAAAAACGTGAGCGATCTGGCAAGATGCCGTGTATACAAGCGCGGCCCGCAGGGGGAGCCGTGATGCATTCAGTCGTATCGCCGCATTTTTGCTCCAATTGAATAAGAAAAAAGCCCCAACCCCACTAAATCTGTCGTCGTTGATCACGATGGGGGTGGTTGTTACCGTATTGATCACGACCGTTTCGGTGCTGATCCTGGTGGATCAGTTCACCCGCGGTTACGCTCGTTCCGAGGCCGAGACCCGGCTCAAGCAACTGGCCTGGCAAATGCAGGACGCGCTCGAGCGCAGCATGACCGAGCGCCAGATCGACATGCGCATCCTGGTGGCGCGTCCTTCCATCCGCGAAGGCAAGGACCAGGACCGCATGCGCGCCGTCCTCAACGAACTGCAGGCCAACGTCCCCAACTACGCCTGGATCGGCCTGGCCAAGCCCGACGGCACCGTCATGGTGGCCACCAATGGCCTGCTGGAAGGCCAGAGCGTAGGCGAGCGCCCCTGGTTCAAGGAAGGCCAGAAGAACACCTATTCCGCCGACTACCACCCCGCGCTGCTGCTGGAAAAGAAACTGCCGCCGCAGCCCGAGCCCTGGCGCTTCGTCGACATCTCCATGCCGGTGCAGGACATGCAGGGCCGCTACATGGGCGTGATGGGCATGCACCTGTCGTGGACCTGGGCGCGCGAGATCGCGGCCAAGCTGCTCAATCCGGCGGGCGACCGCTACGACGTCGAAGTGATGATCGTGCGCGCCGACGGCACCGTGCTGCTGGGCCCCAAGGAACTTGAAGAAAAGAAGATCGACACCGACAGCTTCCGCGCCTCGCAGAAGGCCGCGACCGGCGGCGCCGTGCTGGAGCGCTGGCCCGACGGCCGCCACTACATCACCGGCTTCTCGCGCACCGGGCAGAGCGAAAACATGATGCTCAAATGGAGCGTGATCGTGCGCCAGCCCGAGCGCGTGGCGCTGGAAGCCTTCCGCGACCTGGAGCAGCGCGTGATCGTGGTCGGCGCGCTGATCGCGGTGGTGCTGGTGGCGCTGGCCTATGTGCTCACGCGCCGCCTGGTGGCGCCGGTGAACAACCTCTCCGCCGCGCTGGAGCAGCGCGCGCTGGGTATGCAGGACGTGCCCATCCCGCTGGTCAACAGCTATCGCGAGGTGCAGCTGCTGTCCTCGACCCTGGTCAGCATGGTCGAGCGCGAGGAAAGCTACCTGCGCGAAGTGCGCTCCCTGAACGAAAGCCTGGAGCAGCGCGTGGCCGAGCGCACCAGCCGCCTGCACGAGACCGCCATCGCCCTGCAGCAGTCGCTGGACGTGCAGCACGCCAACCAGATCCAGCTGGAAGAAAGCGCGGCCGAGTTGCGCGCCATCCTGGAAAACGCCCAGGACGCCTTCATCGCCGCCGACGAGGACGGCCTGATCGTCGAATGGAACCGCCAGGCCGAGCTGCTGCTGGGCTGGCAGCGCACCCAGGCGCTGGGCCGCCAGATGGCCGAACTGATCATTCCGCCCGACATGCGCGACGCCCATTACCGCGGCATGCAGGAATTCCTCGAGCACGGCACCAGCGTCGTGATCAACAACCGCATCGAGCTGCAGGCCCTGCACGCGGACGGCCACGAGCTGCCGGTGGAAATCACCGTCGGCCACGTCAAGCGCCACAACGGCCACCTGTTCATCGCCTTCCTGCACGACATCACCGAGCGCCTGGCCTTCCGCGACCAGATGCGCGAGCTGGCGCTGACCGACATGCTGACCAGCCTGCCCAACCGCCGCGCCTTCTCCGATCGCCTGCCCGAAGGCATGATGCGGGCGCGTCGCGCGCATGAGCTGATGGCGCTGTTCTTCATGGACATCGACGGCTTCAAGGGCGTCAACGACCGCTACGGCCATGAGGCCGGCGACGAGCTGCTGATCCAGTTCGCGCAGCGCCTGCAAAGCTCGGTGCGCGACGTCGACACCGTGGCGCGCCTGGCCGGCGACGAGTTCGTGGTGATCCTCGAAAAGCTCCAGACCCAGCAGGACGCGCTCAACGTCGCCGACAAGATCCTGCACGCCATGCGCGTGCCTTTCGAGCTGACGCACTCGCGCATCAACGTCTCCAGCAGCATCGGCGTGGCCATCTACCTGCCCGACGAAGACGGCGAAACCGGCCCCGAGGAACTGCTGGCCATGGCCGACAAGGCCATGTACGCCGCCAAGCGCCTGGGCAAGAACCGCGTCGAAGTGGGCAAGGTCACCGACGCCTGAGCCGGGCTTTGCGCCCGTCGTATTCCTTTTCTGCTTCCCGTTCTCAAACCTGGCGTCGTCCCTGCGCAGGCGCCGGTCTGGCGACGCCTGTCGCGCCTGACGACGTCCGCCGTGCCTCGGCGAAGCCCGGACAACGCTTTTGTTTACGCGTTGTTTACACCCCATCCCCATAGTTTTACCCGGATTTAACGCCCATCCCCCTATCGTTCGACTGTCTCCGATTCCGTACGCCGGAACCGGATCGAACAACGTCAACAATGGAGTGGGAAATGTGGCAAACGGATTTTCTCTACCTGGGCATGCTGCTCTTGTGCGGCATCTCGATGTGGGCCTTCATCGCCCTGTGCAGCCGCCTGGAGCGGCAGGAGGGCGAGAAGAAATGAACGCCATGACCCTGCTCGGCCTGGCCGTTTCGGTCGGCCTGCTGGCTTACCTGGTCTATGCCCTCATCAAGCCGGAGGACTTCTGACATGGACGCCAACAACTATCTCCAGCTGGCCATCTACCTGGCCGTGCTGCTCACGCTCTCGGTTCCGCTGGGCTGGTACATCGCCCGCGTGATGGAGGGCAAATCCAGGGTGAACCGCCTCTTCGGCGGCGTCGAGCGCGTGTTCTACCGCCTGTGCGGCATCAGCCGCGAAGCCGAGATGGACTGGAAGCAGTACGCCATCGCGGCGGTGCTGTTCAACTTCCTCGGCCTGGTCTTCGTCTACGCCCTGCAGCGCCTGCAGCAATGGCTGCCGCTGAACCCGCAGGGGCTGGCCAACGTCGGCACGGATTCTTCCTTCAACACCGCCATCAGTTTCGTCGCCAACACCAACTGGCAAGGCTATGTGGGCGAATCCACCATGAGCTACCTGACGCAGATGGCCGCGCTGGCGGTGCAGAACTTCGTCTCGGCCGCCACCGGCATCGCTATCGCCTTCGCGCTGATCCGCGGTTTCGCCCGCCACAGCAGCAAGAGCATCGGCAACTTCTGGGTCGACATGACGCGCTCCTCGCTCTATGTGCTGCTGCCGATGTCGGTGATCCTGGCGCTGGCGCTTGTACAGCAGGGCAGCATCCAGAACTTCAGGCCCTATCAGGAAGTGAAGACGCTGGAAGTCACCAACTATACCGTGCCCAAGCTGGATGCGGCCGGCCAGCCGCTGAAGGACGCCAAGGGCGAGCCGGTGACGGAGGCGAAAAGCACCGACCGGCAGACCCTGCCCATGGGGCCGGTGGCCTCGCAGGAAGCCATCAAGATGCTGGGCACCAACGGCGGCGGCTTCTTCAACGCCAACTCGGCGCACCCGTACGAGAACCCGACGCCGCTGTCGAACTTCCTGCAGATGCTGGCGATCCTGATCATCCCCGCCGCGCTGTGCACCAGCTTCGGCGCGCTGGTCGGCGACCGTCGCCAGGGCTGGGCCATCCTGGCGTCGATGACCATCCTGTTCATCGCCATGACGCTGACCATCATGTTCTTCGAGTCGCAGCCCAACCCGATGCTGGCTTCGCTGCACGCCTCCGGCCCCGGCATGATGGAAGGCAAGGAGACCCGCTTCGGCATCACCGCCTCGGCGCTGTTCGCGTCCATCACCACGGCGGCCTCCTGCGGCGCGGTCAACGCCATGCACGATTCGTTGTCGCCGCTGGGCGGCCTGGTCCCGATGCTGCAGATGCAGCTCGGCGAGGTGATCTACGGCGGCGTCGGCGCGGGCCTGTACGGCATGCTCATCTTTGCGGTGCTGGCGGTGTTCATCGCCGGCCTGATGATCGGCCGTACGCCCGAATACCTGGGCAAGAAGATCGGCGTGTTCGACATGAAGATGATGTCCATCGCCATCCTGATGACGCCGGCGCTGGTGCTGATCTTCACCGCCGTCTCGGTGATGGTGGAGAACGGCCTGGCCGGCATCGCCAACCCCGGCGCGCACGGTTTCTCCGAGATCCTGTACGCCTTCAGCTCGGCCGCCAACAACAACGGCAGCGCCTTCGCCGGTCTCTCGGCCAACACGCCGTACTACAACGTCACCACCGGCTGGGCCATGTGGCTGGGCCGCTTCGGGATCATCGTCCCGGTGCTGGCGATGGCGGGCTCGCTGGCCGGCAAGAAGCGCCTGGCCGCGACCTCGGGCACCTTGCCCACGCACGGGCCGCTGTTCGTGGCGCTGCTGATCGGCGCCGTGATCCTGGTCGGCGCGCTGACCTATGTTCCCGCGCTGGCGCTGGGACCGGTGGTCGAGCACCTGCAGATGATGGCGATGTAACGAGCAACCGGAAATGGATACCAACATGACTACCCCTTCTAGCAATACCCCGTCGGGTCCGGCGCTGGCCGCCGACGCGATCCCCTCGGCACCCAGCACCGCGCGCTGGATGTTCGATCCCAAGATCGTCAAGCCGGCGCTGGCCGATTCTTTCCGCAAGCTGTCGCCGCGCGTGCAATGGCGCAACCCGGTGATGTTCGTGGTCTACCTCGGCAGCATCCTGACCACGCTGTTGTTCATCCAGGCGCTGGTCTCCAGGGGCGAGGCGCCGGCCGGCTTCATCTTCGCCATCGCGGCCTGGCTGTGGTTCACGGTGCTGTTCGCCAACTTCGCCGAGGCGCTGGCCGAAGGCCGTAGCAAGGCCCAGGCCGCGGCGCTGCGCGGCGTCAAGAAGAGCGTGCTGGCCAAGAAACTGCGCCGCGCCGACCAGGCGCGCATCGTCGGCGCGCAGCTCAAGGCCGACCAATGCGAAGTGGTGGAGGGCGGCGCCTTACGCAAAGGCGACCTTGTGCTGGTCGAGGCCGGCGACACCGTGCCGGCCGACGGCGACGTCATCGAAGGCGTGGCCACCGTCGACGAAAGCGCCATCACCGGCGAATCGGCCCCGGTGATCCGCGAGTCCGGCGGCGACTTCTCGGCCGTGACCGGCGGCACCCGGGTGCTCTCCGACTGGATCATCGTGCGCGTCTCGGTCAACCCGGGCGAGGCCTTCCTCGACCGCATGATCGCCATGGTCGAAGGCGCGCGCCGCCAGAAGACGCCCAATGAACTGGCGCTGACGCTGCTGCTGGTGGCGCTGACCATCGTGTTCCTGCTGGTGACGGTGACGCTGCTGCCGTTCTCGCTGTTCTCGGTCAATGCCGCCGGCAGCGGCTCGCCGGTGTCGGTGACGGCGCTGATCGCCTTGCTGGTGTGCCTGATCCCGACCACCATCGGCGGCCTGCTGTCGGCCATCGGCGTGGCCGGCATGAGCCGCATGATGCAGGCCAACGTGATCGCCACCTCCGGTCGCGCGGTGGAAGCCGCCGGCGACGTCGACGTGCTGCTGCTGGACAAGACCGGCACCATCACCCTGGGCAACCGCCAGGCCGCCGCCTTCATGCCGGCGCCGGGCGTGGCCGAGCGCGAGCTGGCCGATGTCGCGCAACTGGCCTCGCTGGCCGACGAGACGCCGGAAGGCCGCAGCATCGTGGTGCTGGCCAAGAACCGCTTCAACCTGCGCGAGCGCGAGATGGCCGGCCTGGGCGCGCAGTTCATCCCGTTCTCGGCGCAGACCCGCGTCTCCGGCATCGACCTCGGCACCCGTCGCATCCGCAAGGGCGCGGCCGACGCCATTCGCAAGCTGGTGCGTTCGGCCGACCAGCGCCTGCCCAGCCAGGTCGAGGGCGACATCGAAGCCATCGCCCGCCGCGGCGGCACGCCGCTGGTGGTGGTGGAGTGGAACAACGAGGCCGCCGTCATCAACCATGGCGCGCCGATCCGCATCCTCGGCACGGTGGAGCTGAAGGACATCGTCAAGGGCGGCATCAAGGAGCGCTTCGGCGAACTGCGCCGCATGGGCATCAAGACCGTGATGATCACCGGCGACAATCGCCTGACCGCCGCCGCCATCGCCGCCGAGGCGGGTGTGGACGACTTCCTGGCCGAGGCCACGCCGGAGCAGAAGCTGGCGCTGATCCGCCAGCACCAGGCCGAGGGCAAGCTGGTGGCGATGACCGGCGACGGCACCAACGACGCCCCGGCGCTGGCCCAGGCCGATGTGGCGGTGGCCATGAACAGCGGCACCCAGGCCGCCAAGGAGGCCGGCAACATGGTCGACCTCGACAGCAACCCGACCAAGCTGATCGAGATCGTCGAGATCGGCAAGCAGATGCTGATGACGCGCGGCAGCCTGACCACCTTCTCGATCGCCAACGACGTGGCCAAGTATTTCGCGATCATCCCGGCGATGTTCGTGGCCACCTATCCGCAGCTGGGCGCCTTGAACGTGATGCATCTGGCCAGCCCCGATTCGGCCATCATGTCGGCCGTGATCTTCAACGCGCTGGTGATCGTGGCGCTGATCCCGCTGGCGCTGCGCGGCGTGCGCTACCGCGCGCTGGGCGCGGCCGTGCTGCTGCGCCGCAACCTGCTGATCTACGGCGTGGGCGGGCTGCTGGTGCCGTTTGCCGGCATCAAGCTGATCGACATGCTGCTGGCCGCTTTCGGGCTGGTCTGAACGTATTCATCCAAGCAATTGAGGACATCATCATGAAACAAACCAATACCAGGAGCCAGCTGCGTCCCGCGCTGACCTTGTTCATCCTGCTGGGCGTGGTGCTGGGCGGGATTTATCCCGCCATCGTGACCGGACTGGCGCAGGCGTTCTTCCCGCACCAGGCCAACGGCAGCGTGATCGAACGCAAGGGCGTGGCGGTCGGCTCCGAGCTGATCGGCCAGAACTTCACCGGCGCCGGCTATTTCTGGGGTCGGCCGTCGGCCTCGGGCGTCTTTCCCAACAACGGCGAGGCATCGGGCGGCAGTAACCTGGGGCCAACCAACCCGGCCTTGAAGCAGGCGGCCGAGGAGCGCGCGAAGGCCTTGCAGGAGGCCGGCGGGCAGGGGCCGGTGCCGATGGATCTGCTGAGCGCGTCGGGCAGCGGGCTGGATCCGCATATCAGCCCTGCCGCGGCCGAATACCAGGTGCGGCGGGTGGCGCAGGCGCGGGGGCTGGATGTTGAGCGGGTGCGGGCTTTGGTTCGGGCCAATAGCGAGGCGCCGCAGTGGGGGTTGTTTGGTGAGGCTCGGGTGAATGTGTTGGGGCTTAATTTGGCGTTGGATGAGGTTGGGGGGAAGTGATTTTTTGGGATTGATGGGGAGAGGGGTGTTGTCTGGTATTGATGATGTTGTTGCTGACGTTGCCGATGGTGATCTCTGAAACGACTCGAGTTGAGGTCGACATTCTTGGTGACCACCATGTCGGTAGCTGTTTCTCAGCGTTTGCCAATTCAGCTTGCCGATTTCCTCATCGCCGTCATCCCGGCGCAGGCCGGGATGACGGCGGTGGAGGAAAGGAAAACGACTTCAAAGACACCCCCTGCCAACCACCATCACCACACCAAGACAACAGACGCCAACCAACCCAACCACAGCCCCCACCACTGCACTACAATGCACCCAAAACCCCTCCCAAGATGAGCACCCGCCCCAACCCCGACGACCTGCTCGAACGAGTGATGCGCGACGAAGAGCGCCAGGCGCGCGGACGCCTGAAGATTTTCTTCGGCTTCTCCGCCGGCGTGGGCAAGACTTTCGCCATGCTCGAGGCCGCCCAGGCGTTGGCGCGCCAAGGGACCGACGTGGTCGCCGGCGTGGTCGAGACCCACGGTCGCGTCGAGACCGAGGCGCAGCTGCATGGCATGCAGCGCCTTCCCATGCGCATGGTCGCCTACCGCGAGCGCCAGCTGCCCGAGTTCGACCTCGACGCCGCGCTTGAACGCAAGCCGCAGGTGATGCTGGTCGACGAGCTGGCCCATTCCAATGTTCCCGGCTCGCGCCACGCCAAACGCTGGCAGGATATCGACGAGCTGCTGCGCGCCGGCATCGACGTCTACACCACCCTCAACGTCCAGCACATCGAGAGCCTGAACGACGTGGTTGGCCAGATCACCGGCATCCGCGTGTTCGAGACCGTGCCCGATCACGTGTTCGACCAGGCCGACGACGTCATGCTGGTCGATATCCCACCCGACGAGTTACTGGCGCGCCTGAAGCAGGGCAAGGTCTACCTGCCGCAGCAGGCCGAGAAGGCCGGGCGCAATTTCTTCCGCAAGGGCAACCTGATCGCCTTGCGCGAGATCGCGCTGCGCCGCACCGCCGACCGCGTCGACGCCGACATGCGCGAATACCGCGCCGACCGCTCCATCGCCCAGCTGTGGCAGGCGCGCGAGCGCATCGTCGCGGCCATCGGCAGCGGTTCCGGCGAGGAGCGCGTGATCCGTGAAGCCGCGCGGCTGGCCGCCAAGCTGCAGGCCGAGTGGCTGGCGGTGCACGTCGACCTGCCGGGGCGGCGCCAGGACATGGCGGCGCGCGAGCGGGTGGTGGGCTACCTGAAGCTGGCGCAGTCGCTCGGCGCCGAGACGGCCAGCATCAGCGGCGAGGATCTGTCGGCCACGCTGCTGCAGTTCGCCAAGGGCCGCAACGCCGGCAAGCTGGTCATCGGCCAGGAGGGCGGCGGCCTGCGGCGCCTGTTGCGCCGGCCGGGCGGCGCGCTTACGCAGCGTATTGCGGCTTCCGGCGAGAACATCGATATCTACACCGTCGCCCGCGGGCGCGTCGGCCCCGGCGCCGGCGATGAGGACGAGCGCCGCGACAGCGCCGCCGACGCCGCCGAGTCCCTGCTCACGCGCCGCCGTCGCGCGCGTGGCACGCTGTGGGCGGTGGCCAGCTGCGCCGTCACCACGGCGCTGGCGTTCGTGCTCAACGACTTCCTGCACCCGGCCAACGTCATCATGCTGTACCTGGTGGGCGTGATGCTGGTGGCGATGCGCTATGGACGCTCGGCCTCGGCGCTGGTATCGGTGCTGTCGGTGCTGTGCTTCGACTTCTTCTTCGTCGCGCCGCGCTTCTCGATCTCGGTGTCGGACGCGCAATACCTGCTCACGCTGGTGGTGATGCTGGCGGTGTCGCTGTTCATCAGCTCGCTCACCGCACGCCTGCGCCGCCAGGCGCGCGTGGCCATGCAGCGCGAGGCGCGCGCCGGCAACCTCTACATGCTGGGCAAGGAGCTGTCGGCGCTGCTGACGCTGGACCAGATCCTGGAGATCGGCCGCCGCCACCTGGCAGCGGTGTTCGGCGCGCGCATCGCCTTCTTCCTGCCCGACAGCGCCGACCGGTTGCGCCTGGCCGAGCCGGAGCCGGACGCCGGATCCGCCCATGTGCTCAGGAGCGTCGATGCCGGCGTAGCGCAATGGGTCTATGACAACGGCCAGCCCGCCGGGCGCGGCACCGCCACGCTGCCGTCGGCGACGGCGCTGTACCTGCCGCTGACGGCCACCATGCGCACCCGCGGCGTGCTGGCCTTCGCGGTCGAGGCGCCCAGCGACGAAGAGCGCCAGCTCGCCGCCGCGCAGCTGGCCCTGCCGGAAAACCGCCAGATGCTGGAGATCTTCTGTTCCCAGATCGCCATGGCCATCGAGCGGCTGCACTACGCCGAGGTGGCGCAGGATGCGCTGGTGACGATGGAGTCCGAGCGCCTGCGCAATTCGCTGCTCTCGGCCATCTCGCACGACCTGCGCACGCCGCTGACCTCGCTGGTGGGCAGCGCCGACGTGCTGGCGGCCAACGCCGCGCTGGACGCCGATGCGCGCGCGATGGCGCGCACCATCAGCGAGCAGTCGCAGAAGATGGTGGGCCTGATGAACAACCTGCTCGACATGGCCCGCCTGCAGGCCGGCGCGGTGACCTTGAACCGCCAGTGGAACGCGCTGGAGGAAGTGGCCGGCTCGGCCCTGCGCCTGCTGGCCAAGGCGCTCGAAGGGCGCGGCGTCGACACCCGCATTCCCGCCGATCTGCCGCTGCTGCGCGTGGACGCGGTGCTGCTGGAGCGCGTCTTTTCAAACCTGGTGGAAAATGCCGTCAAGTATTCGCCGCCGGGCAGCGGCATCGTCATCGCCGCCCAGGTCGAGCAGAGCGAGGGTGCGCGCCAGGTGAAGGTCAGCGTCAGCGACGGCGGGCGCGGCTTCCCGCCGCAGATGGTGCAGCACGCTTTCGAGAAATTCACGCGCGGCGACGTCGAGTCGAGCACGCCCGGCGTGGGCCTGGGCCTGGCGATCTGCCGCGCCATCGTCGAGGCCCATCAGGGCAGGATCTGGATCGCCCGGCAGGAGCCGGGGCAGGGCGCTACCGTATGCTTCACCCTGCCGGTGGAAGCGCAGCCGGCATTGCCGGAAGAATGAGGACAGGAACATGCAGGAACACGCAGGCAATATCGTCTTCATCGAAGACGACCCGCACATCCGCAAGCTGGTAAAAGGCGCGCTGGAGCAGGAGGGCTTCATCGTCCACGAGGCGCGCAGCGCGCGCGAAGGCGTCACCGAGGCCGGCACGCGCAAGCCCGACCTGATCATCCTCGACCTCGGCCTGCCGGACATGGACGGCAAGCAGGTCATCGCCGAGATCCGCAGCTGGAGCGGCGTGCCCATCGTCATCCTGTCGGCCCGCACCCAGGAGTCCGAGAAGGTCGAGGCGCTGGACGCCGGCGCCGACGACTACCTGGTCAAGCCCTTCGGCATGCCCGAGCTGCTGGCCCGCATGCGCGCCCAGCTGCGCCGCCACGCCCGCGCCGCGGGTGAAGGAAAGGCCAGCGGCCGCTATCACCTGGGCGACGTCACGGTCGATCTGCCGGCGCGCAGCGTCACCCGCAACGGCGAGGCGCTGCACCTCACGCAGATCGAGTATCGCCTGCTGGCCACGCTGCTGCGCGACGCCGGCCGCGTCATCACGCACCGGCAGCTGCTGGTGGCGGGCTGGGGGCCCTCGCATGCCGAGGATCACCACTACCTGCGCATCTACATGCAGCGGCTGCGGCAAAAGCTGGAGAAGGATGCGGCGCAGCCGGTGCATATCCTGACCGAGATCGGCGTCGGGTACCGGCTGGCCGAGGTGGTGGGCGAATAGGCGGGACGCCCTCCACGCCGGGCGCGATGTCGCGGATCAGAAGCAGGAGTGCCGGGCGATGCGCGCCCCGACGGCATACACCTTGCCGCTTGCCGCATCGGCGTTGAAGGTCACGTAGCGCCGCTGGGGGCACATGAGCTCGGCCGAGGTCTTGTCGCATTCAAGCGTGTCTGAGCGCCGCACCCCGTCGGCCGTGGCCACCGATACGTTGCGCCGGACCTGCGCATCGCAGGCAAAGCCGTTCTCGACAGCCTTCGCGCGGGCGGCCTCCAGCGTCAACCCGACGGCATCGAGTTCGTCGACCTCCTTGCGGTGAGCGCCATCGGAGACGCGCGTGAGCGCACAGGCGCTCAGCAGGGAAAGCGAGATCAGCATCAACGTGAAGCGAAGCATGTAAGAGTCCTTGGCGTGCCGTGAGCCCGCCATGTTACAAGCTGTTTCCATCTTTATTCTTCCGGACACAAAGATCGGTCGGCGCCGCGCGCATAATTGGCCCAGCCGTCGGCAAGACGGCTGCAAACCGCCAAGTCCATATCTTCATGCAGCAAGCAAGTCGGGAGCCAGGAATCATGAGTCCTCAGGAAACACAAACGCTTCAGGATTTTCTCAACCAATTGACCCAGGTGCGCGGCATCGCCAAGGATGCCCAGGCCGAAACGATGATCGCCGCGGCCGTCGCCCAGCAGCCGGATGCGGCCTACCTGCTGGTGCAGCGGGCGCTGCTGGTGGAGCAGGCGCTCACGGCATCGAAGGCGCAGGTCGCCGCATTGCAGACCCAGTTGCAGGCCTCGCAGCAGGGCGGCGCCCAGGCGCCGGGTTTTCTCGACGGCAACGCCTGGGGCCACGCGCCGGCGGCGCGGCCCGCTCCCGCGCCCGCATTTGCGCCGGCTTATGCCGCTGCGCCCGCGCAACCTGCGCCGCAGTCGGTCCAACAATTGTCTCCGCAGCCGGCTCCGCAATACCAGGCCGCGCCGGCGCCGTCCCCCGGGTTCTTCGGCGGCGGCATGGGCAGCATGCTGGGCACGGTGGCGGCCACTGCCGCCGGCGTGGCGGGCGGCGCCTTCCTGTTCCAGGGCATCGAGCACCTGATGAATGGCAACGGCAGCTCGGGCATGGCGCATCAGAACGGATTGAGCGCGCCGGTTGAAAACGTGGAAAACACCACCGTCAACAACTACTACGGCAGCGATGCCGACAAGCAGGCCGACAAGCGGGCCGACCAGTCCGCCGACGACGGCGCCGGCCAGGCGGCGTCCGGCAATGAGCTCTCGGACCTCGCCAACTTCGACCTCGACGACAGCGGCGGATACGACGATTCCATCGTATGAGCGCATTACCGGCCGGAGAGCGTTAAAACGGAAAAGCCCGCGGATGCGGGCTTTCTGCTTTTTCCGGCAAGGGAATGTTCAGCCCCAGTTGATCAGCGGCAGCCCCAGCACCACCATGACGATGCATCCGGCGCTGAGCAGCATCTGGCGGCGCTTCAGGCCGAAGGACAGCACCCACGCTCCCAGCAGGAACAGCACGAAATTGACCAGGTATTGCTTGGCGGCCGCCGCGATCGGCAGCGCTTCGCCGGCTTCTTCCACGCCGCCCATGGCCGCCAGCAATTTCCATGAACACGCCAGCGCGGCCAGCACCGCGCAGTTGAAGTAGGTGTTGAGGTTGGGGAAGGGCGCGCCGCTATAGGGGCGCAGTTCGATGCCGGTGCATTTGCCGTCGCGGTAGAAAGCCTCGAGCGACTGGCGGTCGCCATGCCATGCGCAGGCGCTCTGGCCGTGGTCGAGTTCGCCCCGGCCGGCGGGGGCGCCCAGCTGGCGGATCAGGGCTTCAGGCGCGGTATCGATCCATTGGCCGAGCGAGGCGGCCTTGATCTTCATGTCCAGTTCACGCCCCTTGCGGCGCTTCATCACCTGGCGGAAGGCCAGCTGGATCAGGGCGATGGAATTGAACAGGTAGATCCACTGGAGAACGGTGCTGTAATCGGTTTGCATGGGGACGGACCGGGTTGGAAACGATGGCGCATCTTGCCGTCACTTACACGCTTTGTCCACCCGGCGAGGTCCCGCTAGCGGCGTGTGACGAACCTAAAGATCCCCCCAGACGTCGATCTGCCGGCGGATCTCGCCGGTGCGCGCATCGCAGATGAACATCACCTCGCGCAGGTCCTTGCGCACCACATAGCGGAAATATTCGCGGTCGGTGCGGGCGACGAAATCCTCGCTCTCGATCTTGCCGTCCAGCGACTGCAGCACCTGCTGGCGGCACCCGGCGCGGTGCTGCTGCGCCTGCAGCGACGGGCCGTAGTCGTCCGGCGAGCGATACGGGACCACGGCATTGGCCAGCGGCAGCGCACCGGCGCAGGCCACGAAGATGATCGCGACTGCCAGCGCGCAGCGGTATTCGCGGCGGTGGCCGGTGCGCAGGAACAGGTGGCGCACTGAGAAGGGATGGAGGCGTTGCAGGCGCTTGTGCATGATGGGCTCCGGTGGCGAGTCGTTGATCGTCATTGACGACCGGGGGCGGGAGCGGCGCGGTGCGTGATTCACCGTCGCCGGCCCCGGCATCGGCCGGGATGATGGAGAGGGCGGTAAGCGGCTGGGATCGCCCGGACCGCCTGCTTCAGAACGTCTTGTTCATCGACAGCACCACCTGGCTGCGCCCGATGTTCTTGCCGCGGATGGTGTAGCCGGCGTCGGCGGCATTGGTGTCGGTGTAGGCCAGGCCCAGCACGTAGCCGGAGAAGTCGCGCGTGAGGCCGAGCTTCCAGTCGGTATAGGACAGCGCCGAGGCGTTGGGGCCGGTGTAGCGCTGGCGGCCGATGTGGGCGACGCCGTTGATGCCGGCGAACAGTTCATGGTTCAGCGACATGTCGGCGTAGCTGCTGCCGCTGGTGCCGGCGTTGCCGAAGGTGTTGCCGGTGCTGTACGAGTACTTGAAGGCGATCCACTTCGCATCCAGTCCGGCGTAAAGCTCGGTGGTGTCCGGCTTGGTCATGCCGGTCGGGTAGCTGCCGGGATAGGCGTAGTGCAGCACGCCGAGGTCGGCGTTGAGCCAGTCGGCCAGCGCCGGTTTCCAGCCGGCGTAGACGTCCGCTTCGAGGCTGGCCGAGGCGGCCGGGTTGGTGTCGGAGATCCAGCTGATGTTGGACAGCCAGACGCCGGCGTACAGGCCGTTGTCGTGCGTGAGGTCGAAGCCGCCCTGCAGGGCTGGCTTCTCGTTGGTCTGGGTGGTGCCGCGGAAGATGTACTGGCTGACCACGCCGATGTTGCCGGCGAGGTGCAGCGGCGAGGCGTCGGCGGCCGGCGTGTCTTCGGCAGCCTGCGCCGGCGCCATCACGGCGATGGCCAGAAGCGCGCCGGCGCAGGCCAGCGTGGCCAGTCCGGCGAACTGCGCGTTGCGCAGGCGGCGACGGCCCAGGGGCGCGCGCTGCGGGACGGATGGGCCTTGTTCTTGTTGTGTCTTGCGGTTCATGCTGGATGCTCCACGGGTTGAGGAGCCGCCAGCTTAGTTTTGCGCGCGTTTAATCCGGGTAAAACTTTGGGGTGGGCGCGTTAACATGGCGTAAATGTCACGGCGTAGATGCCACGGCGCAAACAACGCGGTGCAACGAATGCGCTCCGGGGAATCCCGTACGCCCATTACACCGGCGGCGCCCATTTCGGCGGCCGTTTCTCCAGGAAGGCGCTGATGCCTTCCATCGCATCGTCTTCCATGATGTTGCGCGCCATGACGTCGGCCGCGTATTCGTAGGCGTCGGCCAGTCCCATCTGTTTTTGCCGGTAGACCATGGCCTTGCCATGGCGGATCGCGGCCGGGCTCTTGGCGACGATCTGCGCGGCCAGCGCGGCGACGGCGACGTCCAGTTCATCCTCCTCCACCGCCTGGTTGACCAGGCCCCAGTCCGATGCGGTCTGCGCGTCGATGAATTTGCCGGTCACCAGCATCTCGAAGGCGCGCTTGAGCGGCACGTTGCGCGTGAGCGCCACCGAGGGTGTGGCGCAGAACAGGCCGACGTTGATGCCCGACACCGCGAAACGCGCCGCATGCGACGCCACCGCCAGGTCGCAGCTGCCCACCAGCTGGCAGCCGGCGGCGGTGGCGATGCCGTGCACCCGCGCGATCACCGGCACCGGCAGCGCCTGCAGGGACTGCATCACGCGGCTGCAGCGGCGAAACAGGTCCTGGTAATAGCCGATCTGCGGCGTGGCGCGCATCTCGCGCAGGTCGTGGCCGGCGCAGAAGGCGCGTCCGGACGCGGCCAGCACGACGCAGCGCACGCTGTCGTCCTTGGCCAGCAGGTCGAGCTGCATCTGCAGCGCTTCCAGCATGGCTTCCGAGAGGGCATTGAATTGCTGCGGGCGGTTCAGCGTCAGCGTGGTGACGCCTTGCCTGTCGTCGCGCAGCAGGATGGCTTGGGATGTCTCGTCGCGCAGGGTCATCGCCGGTCTCCTTTTTTATCGGTATGGGGAGATGGTAACGCGATGCGCTCGCGGCGCGCTTGCAATCATTTCATCGGACGGCGCTTCACTTGACGCGGGTCCAACGGCTGCTGTTGTCGGCCAGCCACCGGGCGGCGACGGCGCGGTTGTCGTCGTCATCCGGGTGGAACGACGGGCGCAGGTAAGCCAGCAGCGCACGCGCGCTGCGGCGCAGCTGCCCGTTGCGGCCGAACCAGAAGCCCAGCGCGGCGCGCCAGGTGCGGACTCGCAGCAGGCTGCCGTCGCGCTTGAGATTGAGCAGGGTCTGCACATTGCTTTCCAGCGAGAAGATGCAGAACACATACAGGTACCAGGCAATGCGCCGCAACGCGCCGCCGCCCATGGCGCGGTAGAGCTCGAAGGCGACCGCCTTGTGTTCGGTCTCCTCGGCGGCGTGCCAGGTCCACAGGGTTTGCATCTTCTCTTCGGCGCCTTCCATCAGGCCGTGGCTCAGCAGCGTGTCGGCGAAGACGGCGGTGAGGTGTTCGTAGGCGGCGGTCACCGCCACCACGTTCAGCGGCGACAGGCCGAAGCTGTTGCACCAGTTCACGCGCCGCTGCGCCCAGCCCTGCCAGCGGTTGCGCAGGTTCTGGCGTTCCAGGTGGCGGTTGTAGAGGCCGTGCAGGTGGCGGTGCGTGGCCTCCTGGCCGATGAATTGCGCCACCATCGCCTGCAGCGGCGCATGCCGTTCGTGCGGCGGCAACGCGGCGGCGCCGGCCCGCACCGAGTCGATGAAGAACTGTTCGCCCACCGGGAAGCTCATCGACAGCGCATTGAAGTACATGCTGCGATAGGCGTCGCCGCCATGCCAGTGACGGCCGAAGCCCGAGGCGAGGTCGACGGCGAGCTTGCGTACCGGCAGGTCGATGATGGCGCTGTTCATGGGGCTGGGCATGGGCGGGGCTTGCTGCGTCGATTGAATGTGAGCATTATTCAGTTTTCATCGCCGTCCCTCAACTCGTTTCGGGCTCAGTTTTTCATCATGCCACTTTCCCGCAGGAAAAATCCGCCGCAGGCCGCGCAGGCCATGCGCAAGCAGCCGGTGCAGGATCGTGCGCAGCGCACCATCGAGACCATTTTCGACGCTACTGCTCAGATCGTCGACGAACAGGGCGAGGCCCAGCTCACCACCAACCGCATCGCCGAGCGCGCGGGCTTTTCGATCGGCACGCTGTATCAGTATTTTCCGACCAAGGAAGCGATCCTGCTGGCGCTGATCCATCGCGGGCGGCGGCGGGTGATGGACGAGATGCAGGCCGCGCTGGCCCGGCAGGTGGCCGCAGGCGTGCCGCCGCAGCAGATCGTGCGGGAGCGCATCCGCATGCTGATCGAGGCGTTCGGCTCGGGCGGGGTGTTCAAGCGCTCGATGATACGGCTGGCATGGCGCATGGATCACCATGAAAACATCATGCAGGCCATGCGCGAGGGCGCCGAGCACATCGCCGTGGCGCTCGCGCAGATGGAGGGACCGGGTTTGCGCCCGCCCAATGCGGCCACCTTGTTCGTGCTGACGCGGGCGGTGATGGGCGCCATTCGCAGCGCCTCGCTGGAGGAGTCGCCGCTGCTGGGAACGCGGCAGTTCGAGGATGAACTGGTGGGCCTGGCGTGGGGGATGCTGAAGGCCTGATCCCGGCCGCCGCCTGCCGGCGTGTCTGCCGTTGTGCATGGCGCCTGTGCGCAACAGGCGGGGCTTCAATTTATTGCACTTGATTTATTCTCCCGATCAACGTAACTTTTGATCAATCAAGTTACGTTGACAGCACTCGTGTCGCGTCGCGCAAACGCCAGGGCCCAAAGGGAGGGGACATGAAGAGACGATTGTTCTGTGCCTCGCTGTTGCTGATGTTCGCCCGGCTTGCCGGCGCCCAGCAGACCGTCATGCTGGAGCAGGACATCGCTTGCGACAGCGTCGAGGTCCAGCAGCTGCGTGTGCAGCTGACCCGGATCATCATGACCACGGACAACGAACAGTCCAAGGATGAGGCCACGCGAAAGATCGTCGAGCTGACCCGTCAGCGCTGTGTGCCGCTCACGGGCATTTTTACCGTCAAGGAAAAGACCAACGGCCTGCTCAAGGTCATCACCACGGACGGCACGCAACTGTGGCTCGTGGAATGAGCCTGCGCCCAGGCGACTTGTCCTCGCTGCAGACATATTGAGCGCGCCCGGTCCGTCACCGGATCGCGGCGCTCAGATCATGCCCAGCATTTCTTCCAGATCCTCTTCCTCGCTGGGCGGCGCCGACATGTCCAGCACTTCCTCGATGTGGTTCAGGTGCTCGATCATTGCCGCCACCGCGTCTTCGGCGCGGCCGGCGGCGATCGCGTTGATGATGTCGCCGTGTTCGTCGTGCGTGCAGGCGGGGACGGTGGGCGAGTCGTAGAGCACGATGATCAGGCAGGTCAGCGAGGCCAGTTCGCGCATCATCTTGCTCATCACCGGGTTTTCCACCATGTCGGCGATGCGGATGTGGAATTCGCCCGAGAGGCGGATGATGGCCCGGCGGTCGTTGTTCTCGCGGGCGCGGGCTTCCTGCGCCACGTGCTCGCGCAGCTGGGCGACGTGCTCGGGCCGGGTGTGTTCGCACAGGTGGCGCAGCAGCGCCGGCTCCAGCAGGCGCCGCGCGGCGAAGATGTTGCGCGCTTCTTCCGGCGTGGGGCTGGCGACGAAGGCGCCGCGGTTGGGGATGGTGGTGATCAGGCCTTCATGCGACAGCCGCGCCAGCACTTCGCGCACCCGCGTGCGGTTCACGCCGAAGATGCTGGCCAGCTTTTCTTCCACCAGCTTGGTGCCGGGCGTGAGCCGGTGCTCCATGATCGAACCCAGGATGCGCTCGTAGATCGCATCGCCCGCCATGGGCCTGGCGCTGATGGCTTGGCCGGGCAGGGGGCTGTTTTCCGGTTTGTCCTGCTTGCCGCTTTTCTTGCGCGTGGATGCTGCGGTGCTGGTGCTGGTGCTGGTGTTGGTGCTCATGTCGTCTCGGCAGATTCTTGTGCGCCGGTGTCTGGCGGATGTTGGATGGATGAGGCCTGGATGATGTGCCGCCATGATAGCTGAAAATTGTGGAAATTTTTTGTCACAATAAATTAAAAATATCCGTACAGAAAAAATCTTTTTTGGCGCACAAGGCTGGGGCGTCTTTTGCTGCTTCTGCCCGGTTTCGATGCAAAAGCGTAGCAGGCTCCCGCTTTTCCTTCACCCGTCTCCCGCATCGTGAATGCCTGTCTATCCCTTGTTGGTGGCGATATTCAAGGCGTCTTCATGGTTTTTCGACAATCGGTTTTCTCCCTGGCACAGCTATTGCATTGATCGTGGCAATGCAAAATTAAATTGTCACAATTTATATTTGGTTTGTTCATCTCAGGGAGAGAAACGATGCAAAAGCAAGTTCGCAAGTCCCCGTTCGGTCTGTCCATCAAGGGTGCGGCGCTGGCCGCCATGCTGGCCTGCGGCGTGATGGCCGCCGGTTCCGCCGCGGCGCAGTCCAAGCCGAAGATCAAGCTGGCCTACGCCAAGTGCGCGCATTGCATGTCGATGTCCATGGTGCCGGCGCTGGCGCAGAACGTGGACATCGAAGGCATCAACTTCACCGCCGGCAGCGACGCGCTGACCGCGCTGGTCTCCAAGAGCGTGGACATCGCGCAGGTGACTTACCTGGCCTACGTCAGCGGCCTGGACAAGGGCTTCGACCTGGTGGCGGTGTCGGGCCAGGTCAACGGCGGCTCAGAGATGCTGGTCGGCAAGGATACCAAGCTGGCGTCCGACGACTGGGCCGGGCTGAAGAAGCTGGTCGCCGAGTACAAGGCACAGGGCAAGCCCTTCCGCATCGCGGCCTCGCGCGGCAACGCGCAGGACCTGCACATGCGCGGCGAGCTGGCCGGCCACGGCATCGATCCGTCCAAGGACGTGCAGTTCGTGAACATCCCCAACCCGTCCGATCACGCCGCCGCCTTGTCGCGCGGCGAGGTCGAGCTGATCTGCTCGGTCGAGCCGTTCGCCTCGCAGATCCGCATGACCGGCGTGGGCAAGCACTTCGCCTATCCATATGACCAGGCCGCCGGTCGCCTGACCAACCTGATCGTGACCCGTTCGGACGTGATCAAGGAACACCCGGCCGAGGTGAAGGAGACGGTGGCCGCCGTGGTCAAGCTGGTGGACGGCCTGCAGAAGGACAAGCAGGGCTGGATCAACAGCATCGTCAAGGGCACCGGCCTGGATCCCAAGATCGCCACCGAGGCGCTCAACAACGCCTACCCCGACTACCGCATGTACCGCACCCAGACCAAGGCGATCGCCGGGATGATGAAGGACCTGAAGTACGTCTCCAGCGATGTCTCCGCGCAGGCGGAGAAGAACATGGACTACAGCTTCCTGATGAGCGTGACGGGCAAGCCGAAGTCCGAGCTGGGCTATTGATCCGACGACCCGGGAAGAGAAGGAGTCACCATGAGTGGAATGAAGTTTTCCCTGTCGCATTCGCTGTCGGAGGCGAAATGGCGCTTCGCGGTGCCGGTGCTGCTGGTGCTGTTCTGGGAGGCGTTCTCGCGGTCGGGCGTGATCCCGGCCTCGCTGCTGCCGGCGCCGTCGCGCGTGTTTTCCACCTGGATGGACTGGATCTTCGGCATCAACGAAGCGGCCCAGGACAGTAGCGGCAAGTGGATCTACGACGCCTTCGCCAGCTGCATGCGGGTGACTGCGGGCTACCTGATCGCGGCGGTGTCGGGCATCGCGCTGGGCGTGGCCATCGGCTGGTGGCGCTGGGTCGAGCGCGCCATCGAGCCGACCGTGCAGATGCTGCGTCCGGTGCCGCCGGTGTCGTGGATCCCGCTGGCGATCATCTGGTTCGGCATCGCCAACAAGCCGGCGATCTTCCTGGTGTTCCTCGGCGCCTTCTTCCCCATCCTGATGAACACCGTGCACGGCGTGAAGACCTCCGACCGCAACCTGCTGCGCGCGGCTGCCATGGCCGGGGCGAAGCAGGGGCAGTTGCTGCGCTTCGTGATCCTGCCGGCGGCCATGCCCAGCATCTTCGCCGGCCTGCGCATCGGCATCGGCAGCGCCTGGATGCTGACGGTGACCGCAGAGATGGTGGCCGTCAAGAGCGGCCTGGGCTACGCGCTGTGGGATTCGTATTACTTCCTGCGCTACGACCTGGTGATCGCGGCCATGATCAGCATCGGCCTGCTTGGCTTCCTGGCCGACTGGATCCTGAAGCAGATCATGAATTCGGTGCTGCGCTGGCAGCAGGTGTCGACTGTCCAAGGTAAAGCGTAAGAGAGGAACATCATGGCATTCATCGAACTGAACGACATCGTCAAGGTGTTCAAGGACCGCAAGCGCGGCACGGATATGCTGGCCATCGACAACGTCAGCCTCAAGCTGGAGAAAAAGGAGTTCCTCTGCCTGCTCGGCCCCTCGGGCTGCGGCAAGTCGACGCTGCTGAACATGATCGCCGGCTTCGAGTTTCCGACCAGCGGCGAGGTCAAGGTGGCCGGCAAGCACATCGCCGGCCCCGGCGCCGACCGCGGCATGGTGTTCCAGCAGGCCAACCTGATGCCCTGGCTGCCGGTGTGGGACAACGTCGCCTTCTCGCTGAAGCTGCAGGGCAAGAGCGCGGCCGAACGGCGCGCGGCGGCCCAGCCTTTCATCGAGACCGTCAAGCTCAAGGGTTTCGAGAACCACTATCCCAGCGAGCTTTCCGGCGGCATGGCGCAGCGCGTGGGCATCGCCCGCGCGCTGTTGCAGAACCCGTCGGTGATCCTGATGGACGAACCCTTCGCCGCGCTGGACGCGCAGACCAAGATGGAAATGCAGGAAGAGCTGGTCGCGCTGTGGCAGCGCTATGAAGGTACTATCGTCTTCGTGACCCACAGCGTGGACGAGGCGCTGGTGCTGGCCACCAAGGTGGCCGTGATGACGCACCGGCCGGGGCGCATGCGCGAGCTGATCGACATCGACCTGCCGCGTCCGCGCGACACCACCACTACCGAATTCAACCAATACAAGCGCCATGTGCTGAGCCTGATCCGCGAGGAATCGGCGCTGGCGCATGCCGATGCCGCCATGCTGGCGGCCTGAAAGGAAACCAGATGACCCAACGCACCTTGCTCGGCATGCTGACGCCGTCCTCCAACACCACGCTGGAGCCGGTCACCACCGCCATGATCGGCGAGATCCCCGAGGCCAGCGCCCACTTCGGGCGCTTTCGCGTGACCGAGATCGCGCTGTCCAGCCAGGCGCTGGCGCAGTTCGACGACAGCGAGATCCTGCGCGCGGCCGAACTGCTGTCGCACGCCAAGGTCGGCAGCATCGGCTGGAACGGCACCTCGTCCGGCTGGCTCGGTTTCGAGGCCGACGAGCGGCTGTGCAAGCGCATTACCGACGCTACCGGCATTCCGGCCTGCACCTCGGTGCTGGCGCTCAACGAGATTTTCGACATCACCGGCGTCAAGCGCTTCGGTCTGGTGACGCCCTATCTGGATGAGGTGCAGGCCGCCATCATCAAGAACTACGGCAGCGCCGGCTACGAATGCGTCTCCGAACGTCATCTGCGCAAGCAGGATAATTTCTCCTTCTCCGAAGTCGGCGCCGATGAGTTGCGCGCGATGGTGCGTGAAGTGGCAAAGGATAAGCCGCAAGCCATCACCATCTTCTGCACCAACCTGCGCGGCGCGCCGCTGGTGGAGGAGCTGGAGAAGGAAGTCGGCATCCCGATCTACGACACCATCTCCACCGTGGTGTGGAAGTCGCTCAAGCAGGCCGGCGCCGATCCTTCGCGGATCCGCAACTGGGGCAGCCTGTTCCGCGACGTCGATTAAGCGCACCCGGTCCTCTCTTATCGCCACACAGCATGCCGTCGCACCGACGGCAGCGGGGCCGCTTTGCCCCGCGTTCTGGAGAAACCACCATGGAACAATTTGACGTAGTGATCCGCAACGGCACGGTTGCCACCGCCTCCGACATCATGCAGTGCGACGTCGGCATCAGGGACGGCAAGGTCGCCATGCTGGGGCGCGGCCTGCCGGCCGGCAAAGAGGAGATCGACGCCGCCGGCAAGCTGGTGCTGCCGGGCGGCGTGGATGCGCATTGCCACCTGGACCAGCCGATGGAAGAGGGGCTGAAGATGGCCGACGACTTCAGGAGCGGCACCATCTCGGCCGCCTGCGGCGGCACCACGACCGTGATCCCGTTCGCGGCGCAGGCCAAGGGCCAGTCGCTGCGCGCCGCGGTCGAGGACTACCACCGGCGCGCCGAGGGAAAGGCGGTGATCGACTACGCCTTCCACATGATCGTCAGCGATCCCAGCGAAAAGGTGCTGAAAGAAGAACTGCCGCAGCTGGTGCGCGAGGGCTATACCTCGTTCAAGATCTACATGACCTACGACGACCTGAAGCTCAACGACCGCCAGATCCTCGACCTGCTGGCGCTGGCGCGGCGCGAAGGCGCGATGGTCATGGTGCACGCCGAGAACGCCGACTGCATCGGCTGGCTGACCGAGCAGCTGGAAGAGGCCGGGCTGACCGCGCCCAAGTACCACGCGACCTCGCGCCCGATGCTGGTCGAGCGCGAGGCCACGCATCGCGCCATCGCGTTGTCCGAACTGGTGGACGTGCCCATCCTGATCGTGCACGTCTCCGGCAAGGAAGCCATCGAGCAGATCCGCTGGGCGCACGGGCACGGCCTGCGCATCTATGCCGAGACCTGCCCGCAATACCTGGTGCTGAGCGAGGACAATCTCGACGACGGCTATCACGGCGCCAAGTGCGTGTGCAGCCCGCCGCCGCGCGACCGCGCCAACCAGCAATACGTGTGGGACGGCCTGGCCAGCGGCCTGTTCACGGTGTTCTCGTCGGACCACGCGCCGTTCCGTTATGAGGATCCACAGGGCAAGAAACCGGGCGGCAAGGAAGTGCCGTTCCGCTACATCCCCAACGGCACGCCGGGGCTGGAGACGCGCATGCCCATCCTGTTCTCGGAAGGCGTGGGCAAAGGTCGCATCGATCTCAACCGCTTCGTCGCGCTGACCGCCACCGATCCGGCCAAGATGTACGGCCTGTATCCGCGCAAGGGCACCATTGCCATCGGCAGCGACGCCGACATCGCCATCTGGGACCCGCACAAGGAAGTCGTGGTGCGCAACGAGATGCTGCATCACGACGTCGACTACACGCCTTATGAAGGCATGCATCTCACCGGTTGGCCGATGACCACGCTCTCGCGCGGCGAGGTGGTGTGGCGCGACGGCAAGTTCGACGCCGCGATCGGGCGCGGGCAGTTCCTGCCCTGCGGCCTGCCCGATCCGGCGCGCCCCAGGAAAGTGATTCCTGCCTGACGGGAAATAAATAATCCCGGCATTCCCTTCCCAACCCTTTAGCGCGTCATGGCGCGCGCCGTAAACGAGGTCGGGGAGGGATGCATGCCGCGCGCAGGTCGTGACCGGCGCGGTCGTCGCATATTGCTTGATTGCAATGCGCGACGGTTTGCCATCGGCTCCCCGGACCATTCAAACAACACTCCGACGCCGACGATGAACAATCTCTCGCTCAAGAAAAAACTCTGGCTGCCCCTGATTTTCTCCTGGATGGCCTTGCTGTTCCTCTCCGTCTGGCACGCCTACCAGACCCGCGACCTGCAGATTTCCGAACGCCAGCGCGCGCTGGAAGACGTCACCGAGATGGCCTACAGCCTGATCTCGGGCTACGCCAAGCTGGAGGGCGAAGGCAAGATGTCGCGCGAGGACGCGCAGAAGGGCGCCATCGCCCGCGTCCGGGACCAGCGCTACACCGGCGACGGCTACGTGACGCTGGTGGGCGGCGACTCGGTGATCGTGATGCATCCGATCAACACCAAGCTCGACGGCAAGAACATGATCGATTTCAAGGACGCCAAGGGCAACGAGCTCTACAAGATGATCGCCGCCACCGGCTCGTCGGCGTCCGGTAAGGGCTTCCTCGAATACTGGTGGCCGCGGCCCGGCGCCGACAAGCCCAGCCCCAAGATGGGCTTCGTCAAGCGCTTCAAGCCCTGGAACTGGGACCTGATCTGCAGCGTGTATTCGGATGACATCGAGGCCGACTTCCGCCGCGCGCTGGTCCAGGCCGTGGTGGTGCTGGTGGGGCTGGGCGTGCTGCTGTCGCTGATCGCCGGCATGGTCTCGCGCAATATCTTCCGCTCCATCGGCGGCGAGCCGACCGAGGCCGCCGACATGGCGCGCAAGATCGCCGCCGGCGACCTGACCGGCAGCATCCGCACCGTCGGCGGCGACAGCCACAGCCTGGTGGCGGCGGTGGCCTATACCCGCGACCGCCTGGTCGATACCGTGCACGGCATCCAGAACGCCACCGAGTCGATCAAGACCTCGGTCGACGAGATCGCCACCGGCAACATGGACCTCTCCAACCGCACCGAACAGCAGGCCGGTTCGCTGGAGGAGACCGCCTCGGCGATGGAGGAGCTGACCTCCACCGTCAAGCAGAACGCCGCCAACGCCCAGCACGCCAACCAGCTGGCGGCGACCGCGTCAAAGGTCGCCATCGAAGGCGGCGAGGTGGTGGGGCAGGTGGTGCAGACCATGGCCTCGATCAACGAATCCTCGCGCAAGATCGTCGACATCATCAGCGTGATCGACGGCATCGCCTTCCAGACCAACATCCTGGCGCTGAACGCGGCGGTGGAAGCCGCCCGTGCCGGCGAGCAGGGCCGCGGCTTCGCGGTGGTGGCCTCGGAGGTGCGCTCGCTGGCCCAGCGTTCGGCCGCGGCGGCCAAGGAGATCAAGGGCCTGATCGACGACTCGGTCGGCAAGGTCGACGCCGGCACGCACCTGGTGCAGCAGGCCGGCCAGACCATGCAGGAGGTGGTGGCCAGCATCCAGGGCGTGTCCACCGTCGTGCACGAGATCGCCACCGCCAGCCACGAGCAGAGCTCGGGCATCGAGCAGGTCGGCCACGCCATCACGCAGATGGACGAGACCACCCAGCAGAACGCCGCGCTGGTGGAGCAGGCCGCCGCCGCCGCGCAGTCGCTGCAGGAGCAGGCCGACAAGCTGGTGCGGCTGGTCGGCGTGTTCACGCTGGACCGCACGCGCGCCGCGCCAGGCAGCGCGCAGCTGCTGAACTGAGTGCGCCCGGGCGGGGCTTGTGCATCACGGCAAGCCCCTGCGGCGCATCCGCTGGATGCACCGGGAAGCTGCACATGCTGCGCCAAAATGGTTTGAAAAAATAATAAATCTGAAAAAACCAATTTTGCAGCATTAAGTGCCGGATATGGCGTTGCTCGACGTCAAATTCGGCAGCACTATCCGTCCCCCATTCTCTACCATTGAGGCCTGTTTGGATGCGCCGCAACATGCGCGGAAACGGCCCTCGACGCGTGTTGCACGATCGCCTTTTCGCCCACGCGACGCTCCGTTTTCACCCCATGGAGCAAGAGATGTCGACCCAATCCGCGGCCAGCCGCGCCCACCCCAATCCCGCCGCCAAGCAAAAGCCCCTGAGCGGGCTGTTCCTGGTCTGCGTGGTGGTGGCGATCTGCATCTGGGGCGGCAACTGGCCGGTGATGAAGATCGGCAGCCAGTTCATCTCGCCGCTGTGGTTCGCGGCCAGCCGTTTCTTCTCGGCGGCGGTGCTGAGTTTCCTGATCGCCTTCGCCATCGGCAAGCTGCGCCTGCCGACCCGCCGCGAATGGCCGGTCGTGATCGGCGTGGGCGTGCTGCAGATGGGTTTGTTTACGGCGCTGGTGACCGGCGCGCTGCATTTCGTCATGCCCGGCCGTGCGTCGCTGATCGCCTACGCCACTTCAATCTGGGTGGTGCCGGGCGCGGCGCTGTTCCTGAAGCAGAAGCTGAGCGGCCAGCAGTCGCTGGCCACCGTGTGCAGCTATGCGGGCATGGCGGTGATCGTGCTGCCGGCGCTGTTGCATGCCGACCTGCACAGCATGATCGGCTACCTGATGCTGGGCGCGGCCTCGCTGTCGTGGGCCATGAACATCCTGCAGATCAAATTGACCCCGGGCGTGAAGCTGGATTTCGATCTGCTGCCCTGGCAGACGCTGGTGGCCGGCTTGCCGCTGTGCGTGCTGGCCTTCGTCTTCGAAGGCGCGCCGGCGTTCCTGCTGGACCATCACTCCTGGTACGTGATCGCCTATACCGGCCCGCTGGCAACCGCCTTGACCTTCCTGATCGTGCTGCAGATGACCCAGCGCCTGTCGCCGGTGACGGTGTCGGTGTGCATGCTGGGCGTGCCGGTGGTGGGCCTGACGCTGTCGTCGCTGGTGTTCGGCGAGACGCTCTCGCCCGACCTGATGCTGGGCATGGGCCTGCTGTGCATGGGCCTGGTGCTGCCGGCACTGCCTTCGTTCGGCTGGCGCCGCGTGGCGCTCAAGGGCTGAGGGGCCGGGCGCGGCCACGCTGGAAATCGACGCGGTGCCGATGGACGGCTTCAACGCCTAGATGCTCGACGAGGAGCCTGGCCAGGGCCGGCCGAACCGGCTCAGACCTCGACCACCAGATCGGGATCGTATTGGAGGTTTTCGGTCCCGCCGTCGCGCCGCACGTAGCCGCAGGGATTGCAGACCACGCGGCACTTGCCGATCTTGTAGTCGAAGGAGTCGTGCGTGTGACCGTGCACCCACAGGTCGGCGCGTTCGGCCAGCGCATCCAGGTTGGAGGAGAATGCCGCCGACACCAGGTCGTCCGCATAGCGCGGCGCCACCGAGCGCAGCGAGGGCGACATGTGGGTGACCACCACCGTCGGGCCGTCGAAGGGCGTCTCCAGCCTTTCGCTCAGCCAGGCCAGGTCGGCGCGGTGCAGCGCGACCGTGTCGGCCGGCGTCATCATGCGCGCCTCGCCGTCGCGTTCCACCTCGATGCGGCGATAGTCCAGCATCACCGGTTCGGCTGCGCTCATCGCGCTGTCCTTGCGGTCTTTTCCGAACAGTTCATAGTCCGTCCACAGCGTGGCGCCCAGGAAGCGCACGCCGCCGATCACCGTCTCGCCGCGGTCGAGGAAGCGCACGTTGGACGAGGCCTCGCCCTGCCGCGCCAGCGTGCGCAGCGCGCCTTCCCAGCTTTGTCCGTAGCCTTCATGGTTGCCGCTGACGTAGATCACCGGCAGGCCGGCGAAGGTGCGCTCGGCCCAGGCCAGGGCGCGTTCGGTCTTGTCGATGTCGCCGGCCAGGATGACGGCGTCGGGGCGGGAGCGGTCGAGATTGATGGCCGGCGCGTTCTCGCGCCAGACTTCGAGGTGCAGGTCGGAAAGGATCAGCAGGCGCATGCGCGGATGGGGTGGCTGTTGGCTGGATCCGCTACCTTAGCAAAGATCGCGGCCGCTCACAGTCGGCGCGGCGACAGTGCGACAGTGCGACAGTGCGGCAGTGCGGCAGTGTGGCAGTGTGGCCGTGTGGCCGTGTGGCCGTGGCGCCGCCCTCAGAGCGGCTGGCTGTCCTTGATGCGCTGTTTTGCGGCGTCTTCGTCGGCCTGTTGCTTGGCCACGGGGGCCTCCGGACGCGCCTCGACCTTGGCGCGGATCTTCTCGCGCACGTGGAGGAAGGCGTCGACGTCGAGCATCGAGAACTTCGATTTGAGCTTGTCCTTCTCGCGCGCCAGCTGGGCCTGGGTGCGCGCCTGGGTCGCGCTGGTGTCGGGCACGCCGGCCAGCGCCTGGTCGATCTGCGCAATGCCGTCCAGGTCGGGCAGGGCCAGCGGGCCGGTCTGGCTTGCCGAAGCGGCAAGTTGCAGCGCCTGCGGCGACAGCGACACGATGCTGGCGCCGGGCGCGGCGGGAGCAGCGGACGCTGCATCGCCGCCGGCAGGCGTTGCGGCTGCCGCGGTCGGGCCGGCGCCGTTGGCGCTGGAGTCGGCCGGGGCGGGGAAGGAAGGGGTGATCTGCATGCGCTTGCCGTTCAGGTTGGCGTCGATCCTGTATTTACGGCATCCGCTAGTGAAACTTGATGAGGATTCTTCATGCGCGGATGCAACTTTCGTCCTGAATCGGAACCTTAATCACATCGTGGGCGAACGTATAATGCGCATAAAAATTGCCTCTTTCATAAAATAATTCAGGGTCGGGTCATCCCCATGAGCGACAACAAGCAGATCGACAACGTGACCGAAGGCAAGCCGGGACGGTCCAATCGCATTCCATTGCTCCGCACCGGCATCGCCGGTTTCGACGACATCCTCGGTGGCGGCCTGCCGGCGGGCAGCCTTTACCTGATCCAGGGCCTGGCCGGCAGCGGCAAGACCACGCTGGCCTGCCAGATCGGCTTCACCCAGGCGCGCCAGGGCAAGAAGGTGCTGCTGCTCACGCTGATCGCCGAATCGCACGCCAAGATGCTCAACCACGTGAGCAATTTCGACTTCTTCGACGACAGCCTGGTCGGCTCCCAGATGCAGATGCTGAGCGGCTATTCCAGCCTGGCCAGCGAAGGCCTGCGCGGGCTGCTGCGCCTGATCACGGCCGAGCTTAATCGTTTCCGGCCGGCGATGCTGGTGATCGACGGCTTTCGTTCGGTGCGCGATTCGGGACCGTCGGACCTGAACCTGTCGGAGTTCATGCATTCGCTCAATTCGCTGGTCTTCACGATGAACTGCACCACCATCCTGCTCTCGCCGGTGGAGGGCAACATGCCCGAATCCGAGAACACGCTGGTGGACGGCGTCATCGAGCTGAGCCAGTACGAGCAGGGCATGCAGCTGGTGCGCGAGATCAAGGTGTTCAAGGTGCGCGGCGCCGACCACCTGCTGGGCAAGCATGTGTTCGAGATCAACGCCAGCGGGGTGGAGATCTTCCCCCGTTTCGAGGCAACCGCCACCCGCGCCGGCAAGGTGCCGGGCACGTCCGGGCGTTATGTCAGCGTCGGCATTCCCTCCTGGGACAAATGCATAGGCGGCGGCGTGGTCAGCGGTTCGATCACCTGCCTGCTGGGCAGCCCCGGCGTGGGCAAGACATTGATGGGCCTGCATTTCATCGAGCAGGGCCTGAAGGACGGCGAGCAATGCCTGATCGTGGGCTTCTATGAGGCGCCCGAACGCCTGCTGGCCAAGGCCCGCAAGGCCGGCATGCAGATGGACGCCTACATGGACAGCGGCCAGCTGGAGATGATCTGGCAACTGCCGCTGGAGATGCTGTGCGACGACCTGGCCAAGCGCATGCTGGACAACATCGCGCGGCGCGGCGTGACGCGCCTGCTGATCGACGGCGTCGACGGCCTGCGCAGCATCGTGGTGCAGCCGCAGCGCATCCGGCCTTTCCTGGTGGCGCTGACCAACGAGCTGCGCGCGCTGGGAGTGACCAGCTTCGTCACCGAGCAGCTGCCGTATTTCCGCGAATCCCGTCCCCAGGCCGACCCGACCTCGTCCCAGCTCTACGAGAACGTGATGCTGCTGGAGTACATCCTGTTCGGCGACATCAACCGCCGCCAGATTTCGGTGATGAAGCTGCGCGAGAACGGTTATGACGGCGCCAACCGCCTGATGAATATTTCCGACGCCGGCATCGAGATCGATGGCCCGGCGGCGGGCGCCAGCGGGCCGGCGGTAAACGGAAGCTGACATGTCGACCGCTTCGCCATCCCTGTCGCAACCCGTCATCCTGATCGTGGATGACGAGGTCGACATCACCGACACCTACGCCATGCTGCTGGAGCTGCACGGCTTCAGCGTGGTGACGGCCGGTCACGGCGCCGAGGCCTTGTCCAAGGCGCAGCTGGCCATGCCCGACCTGGTGATTTCGGATTGCATGATGCCGGTGATGAACGGGATCGATTTCTGCGCCGCGCTGCGCCGGCTGCCCGGCGGCGGCACGGTGCCGGTGATCCTGTGCAGCGGCGCGCCGGAGCTGCACGACCTGTCCCAGTCCAGCCACAACCTGTTCCTGCGCAAGCCGGTCTTCTTCGAGCGCCTGCTGGAGGAAATCCAGCGACTGCTGCCGCCGGGCGCCTGAGGCGCCCCTTCGCTACCCCGGCGTCGCCGCCGGCTCCTTCCAGGTTTCAGCCGTCCACGCGTCCGGGGCAGTAGTAGCCCTGCCAGCGATAGCTGTTCTGTTTCTTGCGCTCCTCCCCGCGGTGCTTGCGCCGGCGGGCGATGCCGGCGCCGGCGCGCGAGGCCGGCGGCGCCGACGGATGCAGGGGAAAGGGCAGGCAGGTGGAAAAGTGCCGGGCGACGCTGCCCGGTTTGGCTGTGCTCATGTGTTCCTCGCGATGCGGTGGCGTGCCGCCGGATCCTCCCGGCGACGGAAACACATGGTGGGGCGCCGCCGTGCTTCACGCCATCGGCGCGCCGAGCATATGCGTGTAGGAATGCGCTGTCGTCATCGCCCGCGCAGCGCCGCTTGCCACAGCGGCAATACCGCCTCGCGCGTGAGCGGCGCCAGCGTCACGGCGCCGGCCTCTTGCGGCAGCAGCCAGCGCGCTTCCTCGATTTCGGCCGCCGCTTCCACTTCCCCGTCCCATTCCGCCCGGAACAGCCGGCAATGCACCATGCTGTCCGGCTCGTTGGCGGCCACGGCGCTGTGCAGGCCGAGGTCGGTCAAGCTTGCCGCGTCGGGCGCGATGCCCAGTTCTTCCTTCAGCTCGCGCAGCAGCGCCTGCTGCGCTCCTTCCCCCGCATCGATCTTGCCGCCTGCCTGCATGAAATGCACGCTGCCGCGCTTGCGCACCACCAGCATGGCGCCGTCGGCGCGCAGCAGCAGCGCGGCGGCGATGTGGATGTCCTTCGGGCGCGCGCCGCTCATGGCCTGCCCGCCGCGATCTTGACGCCCGGCGTCTCGTCCGAGGCCACGCGCAGCAGGTAGTCGCCCGCGCGCAGGTGGAACTTGAGCGCCTTATGGATGCCCGCGCAGCGCAGGCCGTGGTTGAAGGTCAGCGGCTCCAGCTCCCGGCCGCCGTCGACCACGTCGATCCAGGCGCCGGAATCGGCCGCCAGCCAGTAATCGCCTTCCTCTGACACATGCCAGCGCAGCTGCAGCGCGTATTGCATCTGTTTTTTCGACTTGAAGCTCAGCGGGCCGAACTGCGCCTGGGCCTGCGCGATCGGCAGCAGCGCGGCCTGCACCGGGCCGAAACCGTCTGTCGCCTCGGCCCCGGCCGGCGCCGGCGTGTTCCATTTTTGCTGCATGGCGCTGATGACGGGGTTGTCGCTTTCGCAGGCGGCCTGGGCCATGGCCGCAGGTGTGGCGAAAACGCACAACATCGCGGCCAGGCCGATGGCGGTGGCCGATACAGAGAAATGAGGGGAGAGGCAGGACAGGCGCGGCATGGCGGGCGATCGCTCCAGGCAAATGGGGAAGTTTGCCATTCTAGCGCGGCTGGACATTAGAACCATTTTGTTGTCAATATTGAAATGTTGTCGTTTTAATCAGGAATTTCCTGATACCGGGAATCGTCGCCAAAGCTCACCATCGCTTCATGAAACCACCGTCCGGCTGAATCGGGCGGAACACGGAGGGAGAGGAAAAATGGCAAGCAGCGCAGAGCGCAAGACAGTGCTGGTGGTGGAGGATCACGAGGATTCCCGCGAGATGCTGTGCGAAATCCTGGAAAACAGCGGTCTTTCGGTGATCGCCGCCGGCAACGGGATCGAAGCCATCGAGCGTATGCAGTCGCAGGTGCCCAATGTGGTGCTGACCGACCTGAGCATGCCCCGCATGGATGGCATCGAGCTGGCGCGCTACATCAAATCGCACGACCGCTACGGACATATCCCGGTGGCGCTGATCAGCGCCAACCTGCCGGCCGCCAGTCCGCACTTTCCGGAGATTTCAGCCTTCCTGCTCAAGCCCTGTTCGGTCGACCACCTGTTGACCACGGTGGCCCAGCTGCTGCGCTGATCGGGGATTGGGCAAAGATTTTTCAAGGGTGAAATATCTGCGAGTTTTTATGATTTTCTCGACAGATATTTTCTGTATAACGTTGTGATTATGGAAAGCATTTCCGCGCCCGTGGGGTGGGCCGGATGCGCGTCCCAAGGGCGCGGCGGAATGCTCCGGCAGTCATAAAAAAGGTTCGTCCGGAACGCTACAGTAATGAAAGTATTGATCGTAGAAGGCGAGATCGACTGGCGCAATACACTCGCCGCGCATGTCGGGGGATTGGGGTACGAAGCGGCAAGCTGCTCGGCCCTGGCGCACGCGCTCGAGATCCTCAAGAGCCGCACGCCGGACATCCTCATCGCCGACGCCGGATTGCCCGACGGCAGTTTCCTGCCGGAACTGGCATCCATCCGCCAGCACTTCCCCTCGATGGGCATCGTCATCCTCACTTCAACCACGCGCCTGGAAGACCGGGTGCGCGGCATGAGCGACGGCGCCGATTACTACCTGGTCAAGCCGGTCAAGCTGGAAGAAGTCTCGGCCACGCTGACCGCGCTGGCGCGCCGCATGAAGACCGCGCCGCACGACAGCTCGCCGCAGTCCGAGAAGTGGAGCTTCAACCGCAAGTCGGGCCGCCTGTCGGCCAACGGCTCGATCGCGCTGCAGTTCACCGACAAGGAAAGCACCGCGCTGGCGGCGCTGCTGCAAAGTCCCAATTACCCGGTATCGCACGGCCAGCTGTTCGACCTGCTGCGTTCGGGCGCCGAAGAGTACGACGCCCACCGCATCGACGCGCTCATCTACCGCGTGCGCCAGAAGCTGCGTTCGCTGGAAGAAGCGCCGATGCAGATCCGCAACATCTACGGCGAAGGCTTCCTGATGCTGCGCCGGAGCGCCGCGGTCGACATCGTGCTCGACATCTGAGGCCGGCGGCTCGCAAAATTTCTCCCTCGCGATTCGCATGCCGGCAGGAACCAGGGCATGCACAATTGTGCGCGGTGGCAGGCAATATTTCCGGACCGCTCGCGCAATATTGCAAAGCCGACTCGTTTTGAGGCCGGTGTTGCAATGCGAATACCGACATGCTGTTCCGACGCGGCACCCCCACAAATGCCCGATGCTGCAGCCGTTGAAAAACACGGCAAGAAATGCTGCATCGCGAAAGATTTGCCGCTTTCGGGTATCATGTTCGAAGTTTCTCCGCTAAATCTTCGAACTTCGCTTCAGGTTTTCCGCTGATTCTGTCCTTCGCGGACACGCCGTCCGCGATCCACCCGCTTGAAGAAAAATGAAGCAGGCCCTCCGGCCCGCCGCTGCATTGCCGTTCGCATCGCGAAGGCAGGGCGCGGGGCCGGTGTTCCGCTTTTTCTATCGTGCTGAACGAACATGACCACTTCCTCTGAATTTACCGGGGCCTTGAACGAGTCCCGCCACCGACCACTTTCCTCGTCCGACTACAAGACGCTGGGCCTGTCCGCCCTGGGCGGCACGCTGGAGTTCTACGACTTCGTCATCTACGTGTTCTTCGCGGCGGTGGTCGGCAAGCTGTTCTTCCCGGCCGACATGCCCGAATGGCTGCGCATGCTGCAAACCTTCGGCATCTTCGCCGCCGGCTACCTGGCGCGTCCGGTGGGCGGCATCATCATCGCCCACTACGGCGACATCATCGGCCGCAAGCGCATGTTCACGCTGTCGATCTTCCTGATGGCCGTGCCCACGCTGGTGATCGGCCTGCTGCCGACCTACGCCAGCATCGGCGTGGCCGCGCCCATCCTGCTGCTGCTGATGCGCACGCTGCAGGGCGCGGCGATCGGCGGCGAGATGCCGGGCGCGTGGGTGTTCGTGGCCGAACACGTGCCGGCCAACCGCTACGCCTTCGGCGTCGGTTCGCTGACCGCCGGCATCACCGGCGGCATCCTGCTGGGTTCGCTGATGGGCATCTTCATCAACAGCGTGTTCGAACCGGGCGAAGTCACCGGCTATGCCTGGCGCATTCCCTTCATCCTGGGCGGCGTGTTCGGCCTGGTGTCGGTCTACCTGCGGCGCTACCTGGAAGAGACCCCGGTGTTCCGCGAGCTGGCCGCGCGCCGCGCGCAAGCCAATGAACTGCCGCTCAAGACCGTGCTGCGCGAACACCGCGCCGCCAGCGCGCTGACCGCCGGCATGACCTGGTGCCTGTCGGGCGCCATCGTGGTGGTGATCCTGATGGTCCCGTCCTACCTGCAGACCGTGCACCACCTGCCGGCCAAGCTGGTGATGCAGGCCAACTGCGCCGGCACCCTGATGCTGACCGTCGGCTGCCTGGCCATCGGCTGGCTGTGCGACCGCATCGGCACCCGCGCCTGCATGATCATCGGCTGGGGCGGCCTGGGCCTGTCCACTTACTGGTTCTTCGGCCAGCTGCCCGGTTCGCCGGAATCGCTGGTGTGGGGCTACGCGCTGGTGGGCCTGTTCGTGGGCAGCATTTCGCTGACGCCGATCGTCTCTACCCGCGCCTTCCCGCCGCCGGTGCGCTTCACCGGCCTGTCCTTCGCCTACAACATGGCCTATGCCGTGTTCGGCGGCCTCACTCCGGTGCTGATCTCGCTGTGGATCAAGGCCGACCCGCAAGGTCCGGCGCACTACGTGGTCGCACTGTCGATCCTGGGCGTGCTGCTGGCCTTCGTGCCGATGAGCAGCAAGGGCTACAAGGCGCAAGCCGGCAACTGATCCTGCCGCCAGTCCACACCCCGGGGCCCGGAGACAGCAACGCTGCTCCGGGCCTTGTGTTTTCCGGCGCCGCGCTCGCGTACAATGCCGTCCAAACGCCAAGGACCCATTCGCCGCGCCCACGACGCCGTCCATGTTCCACCTCCTCCACGCCAGGTTTTTCGCCGCGCCCCGGCCCGCACGCCGGCGGCTGCGCCTCGCCGTCTTTGCGCTGGCCTGCCTCGCATTGCTGGCCGCCTGCTCGCGCGATCCGCAACCGCGTTCCATGCTGCCGCAGGACGTCTACATCTGGCAGCGCCAGTGGACGCCGGCGCTGCGCGCCGCGCTTGCGGCCTCCAATGCGCAGGTGGCGCGCTGGCATGTGCTGGCCGCCGAGCTGGGCGCGTCCGGTCGCTGGATCGACGTCGCGCCGGACGAGGCCGCGCTGTCGGCCTCCGGCAAGCCGCTGCTGATGACGGTGCGCATCAACGGCCAGCTGGCGCGCTTCGACGCCGCCGCCGTCGAGCAGCACATTCTTCAGCTGATGGACGACTGGCGCCGCCGCGGCCTGGCGCCGGCGGCGCTGGAGATCGACTACGACTGCGCCACCGCGCGGCTGCCTGAATACACCGCTTTCCTTGCCCGCCTGAAGCCCAGGCTGGGCGGCGCCGCGCTCGCCATTACCGCCTTGCCGACCTGGCTCGCCAGCCCGCGCCTGGATGCGCTGCTGGCCGCGGCCGACGAGGCCACGCTGCAGGTGCACGCGGTGATGGATCCCCGCCAGGGCTTGTTCGACCCGCAGCGCGCGCAGGCATGGATGGAGCAGTTCGCGCAGCACACCCGCCGGCCCTGGCATGTGGCCTTGCCGGCCTATGGCTCGCGCGTGGTATGGGACGGCAACGGCGGCATCGCCGCGGTCGAGAGCGAACGCCCGGTGCTGGCCGGCGGCATCGCCAGCGAACTGGTCGCGCAGCCGCGCCAGCTGGCGCAGTTCGCGGCTGCGCTGGAGCAGCGTCAGCCGGCGGGCCTGGCCGGCATCGCCTGGTTCCGCCTGCCCACCGGCGACGACCGGCGCGCCTGGAGCCTGTCGACCTGGCTTGCCGTGCTGGCGCGCCATCCCCTGCGCGAAGGGCTGGAGGTGCGGCTGGCGTCTGCGCAGGGCGGCGACGCGCTGCGCGAGATCATGCTGGACAACCCCGGCAACGCCGACGCGCCGCTGCCGCCGCGCATACGCATCGCCTCGGCCTGTCCCGGCGAGATGGCCGGCGACGGCATCAACGGCTACACCATGGAAAGCGACGGCCGGGGACGCTACCTGCGCCTGACGCAAAACGGACTGCTGCGCGCCGGCGCGCGGCGCAACATCGGCTGGCTGCGCTGCCCGGACGGGACGGCAAGCCAGGACGGCATCGCCTTACAGATCGGATCCTGAATGAAGAACATCGGCAAGACCGCCAAGACCGCCAGGGCTGCCAAGGCAGCAAGAATCGCCTGGGCGCTGGGCGGCTTCATCGTCGTCGGCGCCGCCACGGTGGTGGCCTGCGGCCCCGACTTCCCGCTGCAATTGCTGGACAACCGCGCCGGCACGCTGAAGAACACCCCGGCCAATTCCTTCGCGTGGGAAGCCGCGCACCTGGTGGCGCCGGTCGGCAAGCTGCAGGCCGACGAAGGCAGCACCTATGAAGGCCAGCGCGAGGACGCTCCCGGTTCGCTGCGCATGCGCGAGAAGGGCCAGCTGGACGACGCCCAGTTCGCCATGCTCAAGGCCATGCGCGCGCAGCCCGACGGCGAGGCCGCCTATGCCGCCGGCGCCGGGCTGCCGGCCGCCGTGCGCCTCTACACTGCCGGCGCGCAGGACTATCGCGCCGGCGGCGACCTGCTGGCGCGCGCGCAGCAGCGTTTCGAAGCGGTGCTGGCGCTGCCGGCGGCGCAAGCTTCCGAGCGCGCCGTCTGGGCCGCCTACATGCTGGGCCGGCTGCATGCCGCCAACCTCGGCGCCGCCGGCAAGGATGGCGCCGCCGAACGCAAGCAAGCCATCGCCGCCTACGAGAAGACGCGCGCGCTGGCGCTGGCCGGGGCTGCCGATCCGCTGGGCCTGGCCGTGGCCAGCTACGGCGAGCAGGCGCGCCTGCACCTGTTCGCCCGCGGCGAGCAATGCGGCTGGAACGACTTCAGCGAGGGCAAGGACTGCGTCGACGGCATCGCCCCGGCCGACCTGAAAGAAGCCATCCGGCTGTACGCGCAACAGGCCGCGCAGGGATCCGCCGGCGCCCTGTCTTCGCTGCAGGCGATCGCCTTCTGGGCCTTGCAGAGCGGCGACTCCACCGCACCGCTGATCGACGACGCCCTGGCGCGCCGCCTGCTGGTGGCTTACGCGCTGGCGCGCATGGGCGACATCGTCAACGACCAGAAGGACAGCGTCTACGCCTATGACGCCGGCGCATCCACCAGCGGCGCCTCGGGGTTTGCCGATGCCGCGCGCGGCGACGCCGGGGTCAAGCCCAATCCGGTGCTCTCCAGCCTGGTCGACGCCCTGCGGCGCCGCGCGCTGGAAGGCGCGCCCGGCGCCGATCGCGTCGCCGCGCTGGCTTACCGCACCGGCCGCTACGACCTGGCGCAGGCGCTGGCGCAGAAGCAGGACACGGCCTTGTCATGGTGGCTGCGCGCCAAGCTGGCGCTGCGCAGCGGCGACAACGATGCGGCCGCGCAGGCCTATGCCCGCGCGCTGCAAAGCTTCCCCAGGACCGACGGCAGCCTGGAGCCCGCCAACGCCGGCCTGCTGATGGCCGAGCAGGGCGTGTTCACGCTCTCGCGCGGCCAGTACGTCGAAGCGCTCGACCAGTTCCGCCGTGCCGCGCGCGGCAGCACGGAGCAGACCGGCAGCGAGGCTTACTACTATTCGTCGTTCGGCAACTACGTCAACGACATGTCTTATGTGGCCGAACGCGTGCTGACAGTGGACGAGCTGAAGACCTACATCGACGCGCGCGTGCCGGCCTCGCCCATGCCCGCCGCCGACGCCGTGGCCAAGGCGACCAAGAAGGAGCAGGGGCCGATGGCCGCGCGCTACGCCGCCATGAGCCTGTCGCCGCCCACCGTCGACGACCGGCTGCGCCAGCTGCTGGCGCGGCGCCTGGTGCGCGAGGGACGGGTGGAGGAGGCGCTGCCTTACTTCCCCGACGAGCGCGACGAGCGCTTCGTCGACAGCAGCTATGACGAGAACGGCAAGGAAAGCCCGGTCGCCTGGCGCACCCGCGCCAAGGCCCGCGAGTACGGCCAGGCGCTGGACCAGGCCCGCCACGCGTGGCGCTCCACCTGGCGCGCCGAAGGCTGGTACCGCGCGGCGCAGATCGCGCGTCGCCAGGGCATGGAAATCATGGGATATGAACAGGGGCCGGATTACGCCGCCTATGGCGGCAGCTATCCTTTCGGCGCCGGCCGCGACGGCTCGATCTACTACGACGAAAGCGCCAGGGCGCCGCGCCCGGACACGCCGCTGGGCCGGGCCCAGGCGGACCTTGTCGGCCCCTACATCACCGACGGCGAGCGCCGGCGCTACGCCGACAGCGAGGCGCGTCCGTACAAGCGCTTCCATTACCGCGACGTCGCCGCCGGCTACACGCTGAAGGCCGCCGACGAATTGCCGGCGCGCTCGCAGGCCTTCGCCGCCGTGCTGTGCCAGGGGACCGGCTTCGTGTTCTACGACGCGCCGCGCGCCGCCGAACTGTATCGCCGCTATGTGAAGGAGGGCGCGGCCGTGCCCTTCGCCGTCGACTTCGGCCAGAACTGCGTGGAGCCGGACTTCGCAGCGGCGGCGCGCTTCCCCTATGTGCAAGCCTGGCGCGGCACGCGGCGCTGGGTGTCGCAGCATCGCGCGGTTGCCGCCGCGGCCCTGCTGGCGGCGGCATTGGCGGCCGGTGTCGGCGCCGCCCTGTATCGCCGCCGGCGCAAACCGTCGGCATAAACCGTCAGCATAAGCCGTCGGCATAAGCCGGGCGCACGCGGCAACGAAAAAGGCGGACCTCGGTCCGCCTTTTTCACATCCGGGGGAGTCGCCGCCGGGCGCTCAGTTGGCCAGTTCGCGCCGCAGCTCCGAAATCAGGGCCGGATTGACCGGCGCCTCGAAGATGAAGGCCGGCCACTGGCCGTTCACCAGCTTCATCTCGCGTTCGTCGCGGCACAGCAGGATCACCGGCACGTCGCGAAAACCGTCGTGCGCCTTGAGGTAATGCGCCAGGCGCAGGCCGCTCATTTCATCCATCGACAATTGCGCCAGCACGATGTCGGGCCGGCCATGCGTCATGTGCTCGATGGCGCCCTGGCCGCTGGGCGCGGTCTGGATGTCGATATCGTTGAAGGCAAGCCACTCGGTCAGTGCCCGGCTTTCGTCGGGGCGGGAGGCGGCAATCAGTGCGGTCTTGTTCATGTTGGTCTGCTCTCGCGATGGTGGATCGGTAGGCAGATGTTGAACCTGCGGGGCCGGCCGCGCCATCGGGCGTTTCCTTATTTCCGCGCGGCAGCGGCGAGTTGTCGGAATGGATATCGCTTTTCTTTTGCGCCGCACTATACTGAAGAAAATTTTCCGCACGGAAATTCCATGCAGTCCCTCACCCACATCAGCCACTATCGCGACCACGAAATCAGCGTCGTCGGCTTCGAGATGCTCGACGGCTGGCACCTTGCCGTGCAGATCAAGCCGACATGGAAACCGGCCTGGCCGGCCTGGCGCGACAAGCAGGCCTGCTATCAGGATTTCGAGGAAATAAAAGCCGCCGGCCTGGCCTGGGCGAGGCAGGCCATCGACGAACGCCTGCCTGCCTTGTACGCCTGAGCGACTGCGTCCCAGTCCTTTCTTGTCATTCTGTCTCCGCCTTGCATTTGCCATGTCATCTGCGCCGCAGCGCATGCCGCAGGCTTACAATCGCCTGAAGATGACAGGCGACTCCAGCTGGCGCAACAAGCAGCGGAGCGACAACAAGGGAGGCGGCAATGGCGTACGGCATGCGCAGGCGCATCTATCGGGGGATACTGCTGGCGGCATGCCTGTTGCCATCCTGGCACGCGGCGGCGCAGGACGATGCCCGCACGCGGATCGCGCTGATCGGGTTCGCCGGGCCGCTGTCCGACCAGATGGTGCAGAGCGCGCAGCAAGGCGCGCTGCTGGCGATAGAAGAAGCCAACCGGCGCCCGCAACCGGGAAAGCAGGGCCCGCCGCTGCACTTCGAGCTGCTGTCGCAGGACGACAAGAGCAACAGCAACCTGGCCGGCTACGTCGCCAGGTATTTCGTCACCTCCCGGGTGATCGGCGTGCTCGGCCACTGGAACACCGGCCCGGCCATCGCCGCCGCGCCGGTCTACGACGCCGCCGGCGTTGCGCAGGTGAGCTTCACGGCCACCGGCAGCCAGCTCACCAGGAAGGGCTATCGCAACGTCTTCCGCGTGGTCGGCAGCACCGACGACACCGCCGCCTATCTGGCCGAGTCGGCCGACAAGATCATGGACAGCAAGCGCGTGGCCATCATCCACAACGACACGGCTTTCTCCGCCGCGCTGACCGCCGCCTTCGTGCGCGAATTGTCCGCCCGCGCCATCCCGGTGGTGAGCATGCAGGCCGTCAGCGGCAAGACCTCGGACTTCAACGCCCAGCTCAGGGCGGCGGTCGACAGCGGCGCCGACCTTATCCTCCTGAGCGCCATCACCGGCCAGCTGCAACCCTTCGTCAACACCGCCAAGCGCATGAACGTGTCGACCCGCATCCTGCTCACCGGCGGCGCCACCAACCAGAAGCTGGACGACGCCGGCCAGGTCTATGCGATCGAGCCCAACCTGCCGCAGCAGCGTTGCAGTCATCAGAAGGGATTCGAGCAGCGCTACCTGGCGCGCTTCGAGCGCGCGCCGACCACCTTCTCGCGCTATGCCTTCGATGCCGCCAACCTGCTGATCCAAGCCGCCAGGCAGGCCGACTCCGAGCGCGCGCCGGAGGTGAGCGCGGAGTTGCGCGAGCTTCGCTATGCCGGGCTCTCAGGTGACATCGCCTTCGACAAGGACGGCAACAACAGTCATCCGGCCTACACCCTCTACCGCTCCTCGCCGCAAGGCTGGCAGCCGTTGCGCGTGCTGAGCAGCGAGCAGGGCGTGCCGCGCTGCGCACGGGGCTGACGCAGGGGCGTGACGGCAGGCGTCCTGCCGGGGCGTCGACATCCGATTGCCGCTGGCTGTCCCTGGCGCCGGCGCGGGCAGCGACTCCCGCATGCGCTCAATGCGTGCTGGGCTGCGCGCCCAAACCTTGCCGTCCCTCCAGCTCCCGCATCGCGCCGCCATCCGGAGGCATTTCCTCCACGCCGACGCGCACGAACGCAGGCGCCCGCCACATCACCAAAGGCCATCACGGCCCGGGCGAGCCGGCTTCATCCGGTCTTTCCTTGAACGAGAAAACTTAGCCAGGACTTAGCCCAATGTTTTTTTGCAACAACAAACACAATTTGTTGATATTTATTCTCAAAAATTAACAATTCTCATTTATATTTCAGCCTCTTCAAATTTCTCATGAAAAAATATGCTTCCTCGACAGCATCGCGCTATCCGCCACCATCTGCTGGCGGTCGGCCTGGTCTCCGTGAACTCGATGGCATCGGCACAGGGCGTTCCTGCGGACGCCGAACCGGCGGCCTTGCCGGAGATCAGCGTCACCTCCAGCACCGACGCCAAATCCTATAAGGCGACATCGAGCAGCGGCGCCACCCGCACCGATACCCCGCTGATGGAAGTGCCGCAGTCGGTGCGCGTGATGACGGCGCAGCAGATCGAAGACGTGGGCGCGGTGCGACTGGCCGACACGGTCGAATACGTCAGCGGCATCACCAAGCTCAACGACTTCGGCGGCACCTGGGACAACTTCGGCATCCGGGGTTTCAGCAGCACCGACATGGGTTTCCTGATCAACGGCTTTCCCGGATCGCGCGGCTACAATCCGCGCCGGGATACGGCGACGGTGGAGCGCATCGAGTTCCTGAAAGGCCCGGCCTCGGCCATCTACGGCAGCAGCGAGCCGGGCGGCACCATCAACATCGTCACCAAGAAACCGCAGTTCGCCCAGAAGACCTCGGCCGAGCTGAGCGCCGGCAGCGGCGGACTCAAGCGCGCCACCCTCGACACCACCGGACCGCTGAGCGAGCATTTCGCCTATCGCCTCAACCTGATGTCGGAAGAGGGCGACACCCGCAACAGCATGCTCGGCAACAGGCGTTCGCTGGTGGCGCCGGCCCTCACCTGGGTGCTCGACCACGACACCATCCTCAACTACGAGGCCGAATTCCTGCGCTCGAGCACGCCGCTGGACCGCGGCGTCATCAACGTGCGCGGCGCACTGGGCGCCTTGCCGCGCGATCGCGTGCTCAATGAGCCGTCCGACGGCAACATGAGCTTGAACAGCAACACCCACCAGCTGACCCTGGAACGCACGCTCTCGGACAACTGGCGCGCCAAGCTCGGCGCCAGCTACAAGGAAAGCAGTTTCGACGGCTATTACACCGAAGCCGACTCCCTGGCCGCCGACAACCGCACGCTGAACCGTCGCCGCACCTGGCGCCAGCTGCCTTCGCGCGACGCGTCCTTCCAGGCCGAGCTGGAAGGGAAATTCAAGACCGGAAGCATCGGCCACGACATGCTGTTCGGCGCCGAGGCGTCGCAGCTGTGGATGAACACGGAGATCCTGCGCTCCACCGCCAACCTGCCGATCGACATCTACAACCCGGTGTACGGCGCGGCCGTCCCGCCGGTCACCAACCGCACCTCCAGCTCGGACGAGAACCAGCGGGTCAAGGCGCTGTTCGTGCAGGACCAGATCAGCCTGTCGCCGCAGTGGAAAGCGCTGGCCGGCCTGCGCTGGGACCAGTACAACCAGAGCGTGCAGAACCGCGTCCCCACGGTGACCAACACGTCCCAGCAGCAGAGCGCGGTGTCGCCCCGCGCCGGCCTGACCTACCTGCCGAACGACTGGAGCTCCTACTACCTGACGGCCGGCAAGTCGTTCCGCGGCAACAGCGGCGTGGACATCAACGGCCGCGCCTTCGATCCCCAGCATTCCACCGCCTATGAAGCCGGCGTGAAGCTGCAATCGAAGGACGAGAGGTTGGGCGCCAACTTCGCGCTCTACGACATCACCAAGACCAACGTGCTGACCTCCAGCGACGTGCCCGGATACTCGGTGGCCGCCGGCGAGGTCAAGAGCACCGGCTTCGAGGCCGACGTGTACGGCCAGCTGACCACGAACTGGCGCGTCTCCGGCAACTTCTCCTGGGACAACGCGCGCGTGTCCAGGGACAAGACCCTGGCGCCGGGCACCCGCCTGGCCAACATCCCCGCCTACAGCGCGGGACTGCTGGCCATTCGCGAGGATGCGCTGGCCAACGGCAGCCGCTACGGCGTCGGCGGCGGCATCAACTACGTCGGCAACCGCTCCGGCAACACCGCGGACACCTACTCGCTGCCGGCCTACGCCACGGTCAAGCTGCTCAGCTACTGGCAGGCCAGCAAGAACGTCCGGGTCTCCGTGGATGTGCACAACCTGTTCAACCGGAACTACTACACCGGCTCCTGGGGCAACCTGTACGTCATTCCGGGAACCGAGCGCACCGTGGTGGCGCGCGTGAAGATCGACATGTGATCGCGTCGCCCGCGGCCGCGAGCCGACGGACATGCAAAAACGCCCCGGCGCAGCTTGCCGGGGCGTTTTTCATTTGCGCCTCGATGTACCCCAATGCACTTCAATGCGCGGACTGCGCGGCGCGCTGGCGAAACGCCAGGATGCATACCAGCATGAACGCCAGCAGCGCCGCCGATGCCGCGTAGCGGCTCAGCTCCAGGCCTCCTTGCGCATGCGGCTTGTCCAGGAAGTCGCCCACCACCGCGCCCAGCGGCCGGGTCAGGATGAAGGCCGTCCAGAAGAGGATCGTCGGCGATATCTCGCTGGCGTAATGGGCGATCACCACCACCATCAGCAGGGCGCCGAAGATCAGCGCCGCGCCGGTATAGCCCAGGCCGGCGGTGTCGGCCATCCAGTCCCCCAGCGCAGTGCCCAGGGTCTGGGAAAACATGATGGTGATCCAGTAGAACATCTCCGCCCGCGGCGTGTTGATGCTGCTGACCGACACCGAGCCCAGGCTGCGGTGCCAGCTATAGAGCGAGCCCAGAAGCAGCAACAGCAGCAGGGTAGAACCGCCGGCGTAGCCGATGCCCAGCGAGCGGTCGGCGAAATCCGCCAGCGTGGTGCCGACCGTGGTGGTGGCCACGATGGTGGTCCAGTAGAGCAGCGGGTGGAATTTCCCGGCCCTGACCTGCGCGACCACGGCCACGAGGAAAACGACGGCGAATATCGCCGTCCCGATTAGGTAGCCCAGGTTCATCGACATCGAAACCGCATCTCCGCCGGTTTCGCCAAGCGTGGTGGCCGCGATCTTGATCACCCAGAAAAGCAGGGTCACCTCCGGCACTTTGGCAAGCTGTTGTTGGTTGTCTGTCATGGTGTGTCCATAGGAATGGTTTGCGGGTTTGCAGGAACGCCCCCCAGACAGTACAAACGCCGACTTAGCTGATTCTTAGGGCGTGTCGCCGGCGCGGCATCGGGAGCGATCAAAGCCGGGACGAAAAAAAGCCCGTGCAGGCACGGGCCAAGGGGGTATCACGGAGAGACGTGATCAGTAACCGTTGTAGAGCGAATCGGCGCCGGCGTTGTTCCTGGCCGCGACAAGCTCGGCCTTCACCTCGGCGCGGGTCTTGTGCGAGGCCGCCTGCTTGATGATGGGGTAGTTGTCGCCGTTGGCGATGGTGCCTTCACGCTCGGCGTCCACCAGCTCCTGGCGGACCTGCGCGCGCGTCTTGTGCGACTCGGCCTGTTGCAGGATCGGGTAGTTGTTGCCGTTGGCGATCGTGCCGGCGCGTTCGGCGGCGATCAGCTCGGCCCTGACATCGGCGCGGCTCTTGGTGCTGTGGAAAGGCACGACGGGATACTGGTTCAGCGAATGCATGTTGGCGGCGTCGCGCGCCGCTTCCGACGGCGAAGCGGTCTGGGCGAAGGCGCTGAGCGATGCGGCGGCCAGGACGGTGGTGGCGATGATCTTGGTAACGATGGTCTTCATGGTGTTCTCCTTGAACAAAAATACCCTTGCGGGAGGTTGTTCAGCCGTGTCGGCTGTTGGAGTCCACTATGCGCCGCGGACGGTTAACGGCCTGTTTCCCGGTCGTTAAACTTCTTTAACGATGGCGATGGGCAGCAGCAGCTCCGCCTTCAGGCCGGGATTGAGGTTGTGCAGCACCAGCCGGCCGCCGTGCAGCCTGGCCACCGAGGCGACGACGCTGAGCCCCAGTCCCATGCCGGGCGTGCCGCGGCTGGCGTCGCAGCGATAGAAGCGCTCCTGCACCTTGGGCAGCTCGTGCGCCGGAATGCCCGGCCCGTTGTCGACGACCTCGACGCAGATGGTCCCGTCGGTCCGGCGGCCGCAGGTCACCTCGACCTGGCCGCCCTCGGGCGAATACTTCAGCGCGTTGTCGACCAGGTTGCCGATGGCCTGCGTCAGCAGCAGCGGATCGCCCCTGAGGAAGAGCGGCCGCTGCCCGCCGGCCGACAGCGCGCGCTGCCGCGACTCCGCCAGCGGCAGGTAGAACTCGGCGACATCGTCGACGATGGTGGCGACATCGGTGGGCACGAAGCCCGAGCGACGCGCCCCGGTATCGATCTCGGCCAGCCGCAGCAGCGCGTTGAAGATGGCGATGACGCGGTCCACGTCGCCGATCGCGCCCTCGATCTCGGCGTACGTGCGCTCCCTGTCCGGGCGCGTCAGCGACAGCTCTTCCAGCCGCGAGCGCAGTTCGGCCAGCGGCGTGCGCAGGTCGTGGGCGATGGCGTTGGACACGTTGCGCACGCCCTCCATGAGCTGCTCGATCTGGGCCAGCATGCGGTTCTCGGTGGCCACCAGGATGGCCAGCTCGTCCTCGCCGCCGCGATAGGGAAGGCGGTGCGAGAAATCGCCCTGCATGATCGCCGAGGCGGCGCTGTTGATGTCCTTGACCTTGGCCAGCAGGCTGCGCCTGACCACCAGGCCGCCGGCGGCGCCCAGCAGGATGATGACGGCGGCCGCGCTGCCGAGGCCATAGAGGAAGAGGTTTTCCAGCAGCCGGTACTTGTCGATGTCCTGCGCCACCAGAAGCTGGTAGCGCCGGTCGAGCACGAGGTGCCGGGCCAGGATGCGGGTGGCCTTGCCGTCGACGTCGATCGAATAGCGCCCTTCGCCGGAGCCCGGCCGCACGTCCGGCGGCCAGGATGAAAGATTGCCGGCGAGTCGCCGGTGCGAGGCGTCCTCGAGGTAGATGATGTCTTCGGCGCCGTTGACCCGCGGCCCGACCTGGGTTGCGATGGCCTGCTGCAGGCCCGCGATGCCCCGCTCGTTGAACACGCTTTCAAGCCGCGAGGAATCGGCGTGCAGGATGCGCAGCCTGTCCTCTTCGACATATTCGCGCCAGGCATAGCCCAGCGGCGTGGCAAACGAGACCAGCACCAGCAGGCTGAACAGCACATAGCACGCGCTCACCGTGCGCGCCGAGAAGCGGAAAAGATCAGCCATCGGTGCTCAGCATGTAGCCGGAGTTGCGGATGGTGCGCAGCAGCGGCGCGCCCGCGTCGGCGTCGATCTTCTGCCGCAGTTTGCTGATGTGGACGTCGACCACGTTGGTCTGCGGATCGAAGTCGTAATTCCAGACGTTCTGCAGCAGCATCGTGCGCGTGACCACCTGGTTCGCGTGGCGCATCAGGTACTCCAGCAGGCGGAACTCGCGGGGCTGCATGGTGATCGCCTTCCCGCCCCGCGACACCTTGTGGGCCAGCAGGTCCATATGCAGGTCGGCCACGACCAGCACGGTCTCGGCCGTGCTTTCCCGGGAACGCCGCACCAGCGCATCCAGCCGCGCCAGCAGTTCGCCGAATGAAAACGGCTTCACCAGGTAATCGTCGCCGCCGCTCTGCAGGCCCTTGATGCGGTCGTCCACCCCCGACATGGCGCTCAAGATCAGGATCGGCACCTTGTTGCCGGTCCTTCTCAGCGCCTCGATGATGCCCAGGCCGTCGATCCCGCCGGGCAGCATGCGGTCCATGATGATGGCGTCGTACGGCTCGCTGGCGGCGAGGAACATGCCGTCGCGGCCGTTGTCGGCGCGGTCGGTGGTATGGCCGGATTCGGCCAGCCCCTTGGCCAGGAAGCTGGCCACCCGGGCGTTGTCTTCCACGATCAGCAGTTTCATGGCTGCTCCTGCGCGTATTGCATCTGCTGCGCATGCCAGCCGCCGCCCAGCGCGCGGTAAAGGTCGACCAGGTTGGTCAGCCGGCCCAGCCTGGCGGTGATCAGCGACTGGCGCGCGTTGTAGAGATCGGTATGCGCCGTCAGCACGTTCAGGTAGCTGTCGGCGCCGTTGTCATACATCAGCTGCGCCAACTCCAGGCGGCGCTGCTGGGCGCTTGCGAAGCGCTGCTGGGCCGCGAGCTGGTCGTCATAGGTGCCGCGCGCGGCCAGGCCGTCCGCCACTTCCTTGAACGCCGCCTGGATCGCCTTCTCGTATTGGGCTACCGCGATGCTCTTCTGCACCCTGGCCGCATCCAGGTTCGCTTGGTTGGCGCCGCCCGAGAAGATGGGCAGGCTGACCGAAGGCGCGAAGGACCACGCGCCGGAACCCGTGGCAAACAGGCCGCCCAGGGTCGAGCTCATGGAACCGGCGCTGCCGGTCAGGGAGATGGTCGGGAAGAACGCCGCCCGCGCCGCGCCGATGTTGGCGTTCTCGGCGCGCAGCGCGGATTCCGCCTGCAGGATGTCCGGCCGCTGGCGCAGCAGGTCCGAGGGCAGGCCGGCGGGGATGTCCGACAGCAGGCTCTGCTGTTCCAGCGTGGCGGCTGGCGGCAGGTCGGCGGGCAGGTTCTGGCCGATCAGCAGCACCAGCGCATTCTCGGCCTGCGCCCGGGTGCGCAGCTGGGCGGAGTAACTGATCTGCGCCTGTTCCAGCGTCGTCTGCGACAGGCGCAGGTCCAGCTCCGACAGCGTGCCGGTGTCGAACTGCAGCTTCATGATCCCGTAGGTCTGGCGCGCCGCATCCAAAGTGTCCTTGGTGACCTGCAGTTGTTCGTCGTCGGCCAGCAGCGTCAGGTATTGGTCCGCCACCTGCGAGATCAGGGCGATCCGGGCCGCCTGGCGGGCGTAGCCGCTGGCGAAGTACTGCTGCAGGGCGGCGTCGGACAGGCTGCGGATCCTGCCGAAGAAGTCCAGCTCCCACGACACGCCGAGATTGGCCGAATAGTCGTGGGCATAGGTGGTCTTGCCGCTGCTGGACACGCTGGCCGGCTTGCGCGAAGCCGCGAGGTCGGCGCCCGCATCCAGTTGCGGCACGAGGGAGGCGCGCTGCACGCGATATTGCGCCTGCACCTTCTCGACGTTGAGGGCGGCCACGCGCAGGTCCCTGTTGTTGGCCAGGGCGATTTCCACCAGGCGCTGCAGCCGCGCGTCCCGCAGGAAATCGCGCCAGTCGATGTCGACCGCGGCCGGAGGCGTGGCCGCGGATGCCGCCGGGCCGGGCGCCGCGTAGGCCGGGCCGGCCGGATAGCCGGCGGCGACCGGCGCCGCCGGTCGCTGGTACACCGGCTGCAGCGAGCAGCCGGCCGCCAGCGTGGCCAGCGCCAGGCAGATTGCTGAAGTGATGGTTTTCATGTCAGTGGCCCTCCGGCTGCTGTGGGATATCGTTCGCATGGTCGTCAGGCGCATGCTGGTTCTTGCGGCGGCCCAGCTTGTCCACCACCACGATGAAGAACATCGGGATCAGGAAGGTCGCCAGGAAGGTGGAGGTCAGCGTGCCGCCGATGACGCCGGTGCCGATCGCCTTCTGGCTGGCCGAGCCGGCGCCGTGCGCGACCACCAGCGGCAGCACGCCCAGCATGAACGCCATCGAGGTCATGATGATCGGCCGCAGGCGCATCTGGGCCGCCTCGATCGCGGCCTGCAGGGCGGTGCGGCCCTGGTGCTGCAGTTCGCGCGCGAACTCCACGATCAGGATGGCGTTCTTGGCCGACAGCCCGATGACGGTGAGCAGCCCCACCTGGAAGTAGATGTCGTTGGAGAGGCCGGTGAGCGACGTTGCCGCCAGCGCGCCGAGCACGCCGATGGGCACCACCATGATGACCGACACCGGGACGATCCAGCTTTCATAGAGCGCCGCCAGGCTCAGGAACACCACCAGAATCGAGAGACCGTACAGCAGCGGCGCCTGCGAGCTGGATTGCTGCTGCTGCAGCGAGGTGCCCGTCCACTCGTAGCCGATGCCGGCCGGCAGCGTGGCCGCCAGTTTCTCCATGGCCGCCATCGCCTGGCCGGTGCTCTGGCCGGGCGCGGACTGGCCCTGGATTTCCATCGCTTCCACGCCGTTGTAGCGCTGCAGCGTCGGCGGGCCGTAGGTCCATTGATAGCTGCCGAACGCGGAGAAGGGCACCATGGCGCCGCTGCTGTTGCGCACGTAGAGCTTCATGATGTCGTCCGGGTTCATGCGGAACTGCGCATCGGCCTGCACGTAGACCTTCTTGATGCGGTTGTCGGTATCGAGGAAGTTGTTCACGTACTTCGATCCCCACATGGTCGAGAAGGTCTGGTCGACGTCGGCGGCCGCCACGCCGAGCGCGGCGGCTTTCTCGCGGTCGATGTTGATCTTGAAGGTCGGATTGTCGGTCTGTCCCACGAAGCGCACCTGCGACAGCGCCGGATCGTCCTGCGCCATCTGCAGCAGCTGGTCGCGCGCCTGGGCCAGCGCCGCATGCCCGAGTCCGCCGCGGTCCTCCAGCTCGAAGTCGAAGCCGGCGGCGCTGCCCAGGCCGCGGATCGGCGGCGGGCTGCGCGCGAAGATGTCGGCCGCCTTGTAGTCGGCGTAACGCTTGGCGATGCGCGACGAGAGCGCCTGCGCGGTGAGCTGCGGGCTGCCGCGCTCGGACCAGTCCTTGAGGTGGACGAAGATCTGGCCGATGTTCTGGCCGCGGATGCCGTTGGCGTTGCCGTTGACGGTCAGCGTGGCGTCGACCATCGCCGCTTCATCCTTGAGCAGGTAGGCGGCGACTTCATCCATGATGGCGCCGGTGCGCTCCTGCGTGGTGCCGGGCGCCGTCTTGACCTGCACGAAGAGATAGCCCTGGTCCTCGTTGGGCAGGAAGGAGGTGGGAATGCGGCCGAACATGACCACCACCACGGCGATCAGCGCCGCATAGATGATCAGCCAGCGCCCGGAGCGCGCGACGATGCTGCGCACCCCGGAGACGTAGCGGTCACGCCCCAGGTCGAAGGTGCGGTTGAACCAGCCGAAGAAGCCTTTCTTCTGCGCGTGGTCCTGGTCGGGCCTGCGCAGGAGCGTGGCGCACAGCGCCGGGGTCAGGGTCAGCGCCACGAACACGGACAGTAGCATCGACGCCACGATGGTCAGCGAGAACTGCCGGTAGATGCCGCCCACGGTGCCGCTGGAGAACGCCACCGGGACAAACACCGCGCACAGCACCAGGGCCACGCCGATGAGCGCGCTGCTGATCTGGCCCATCGCTTTGCGCGTGGCCTCGAGCGGCGACAGATGGTCCTCGTGCATGACGCGTTCCACGTTCTCGACCACCACGATGGCGTCGTCGACCAACAGGCCGATGGCCAGCACCAGGCCGAACATCGACAGCGTGTTGATGGTGAACCCAAGCGCCGCCATCACGCCGTACGTGCCCAGCAGGACCACCGGCACGGTGATGGAAGGAATCAGGGTGGCGCGGATGTTCTGCAGGAACAGGTACATCACCAGGAACACCAGCACGATGCCTTCCAGCAGGGTCTTGACCACCTCCTGGATGGAGACCTGGATGAAGGGCGTGACGTCGTTCGGATAGACCACCTTCAGGCCGTGCGGGAAATACGGCTCGAGCTGCGCCATGCGCGCCTTCACCGCCTTGGCGGTGACCAGCGCATTGCCGCCCGGCGCCAGCTGGATGCCCATGCCGGACGCCGGCTGGCCGTTGTACTTGTTGTCGATGTTGAAGTTCTCCGCCCCCAGCGCGATGCGCGCCACGTCGGACAGGCGAACCTGCGCGCCGTTGGGCATCACCTTCAGCAGGATGCGGCCGAAGTCCTCCCGGGTGCGCAGCAGCGTCGATTCGGTGATGGTGGCGTTGAGCTGCTGGCCCTGCACCGACGGCGTGCCGCCCAGCTGGCCGCCGGAGATCTGCACGTTCTGCGCCTGCAAGGCGGCGGTGACGTCGGCCGGCACCAGCGCATAGCTGTTGAGCTTTGCCGGATCCAGCCAGATGCGCATCGCATACTGGGAGCCGAACACGTCCATGTTGCCCACGCCGTTGATGCGGCTGATCGAATCCTGCACGTTGGACACCACGTAGTTGGCGATGTCGAACTTGTTCATGCTGCCGTCGGTGGAGACGAAGCCGATGACCATGAGGAAGGAGTTGGTCGATTTGGTGACCTTCACGCCGGATTGCTGGACCTGCGTGGGCAGCAGCGGCGTGGCCAGCTGCAGCTTGTTCTGCACCTGGACCTGCGCGACGTCGGGGTTGGTGCCCGCGGCGAAGGTCAGGGTGGTGGTCGACTGCCCGGTGTCGTCGCTGGAGGAGGACATGTAGAGCAGGTTGTCGATGCCGGTCATCTGCTGTTCGATCACCTGGACCACGGTGTTTTGCACGGTGGTCGCCGATGCGCCCGGATAGCTGGTGCTGATCTGCACGCTGGGCGGGGCGATCGGCGGGAACTGCTCGATGGGCAGCGACGTGATCGCCATGCCGCCGGCCAGCATGATGAGGATGGACAGGACGATGGCGAAAATGGGACGGTCGATGAAGAACTTGGCCATGACATCCTCACTTCGCCGCCGGCGCGCCGGCCGGCATTTCGGTCGCCGCCACCTGCGCGCCCGGCTGCACCTTCTGCCAGCCGCTGACGACGACGCGGTCGCCGTCCTTCAGCCCGCCCGTCACCACCCAGTTGCCGCCTTCGGTGGCGCCGGTCTGGATGATGTTGACGGCGGTCTTGCCGGCGCCGTCGACGGTCATGACCGTCGCCTGCCCCTGGGCGTTGTGGCTGATCGCCGCTACCGGGACGAGGAAGGCGTTGTCGTTGACGCCCTGCTGGACGCGGGCATGCACGAACATGCCCGGCAGGAGCACGCCCTTGGGATTGGGGAAGACCGCGCGCACCGTCACCGAGCCGGTGGCCTGGTCGACGGTGATGCCGTTGTACTGCAGCTTGCCGGGCAGCGCATAGCTGCTGCCGTCTTCCAGCGTGAGCGCGATCTTCACCGCGCTGGCGTCGTCCGGACGGATCTTGCCGGCGGCGATGTCGCGCCGCAGCTGCAGGCCGGCGGCGCTCGATTCATTGAGGTCGACGTAGATCGGGTCGATCTGCTGCACGGTCGTCAGCAGGGTCGCCGCGCTGCCCTGGACATAGGCGCCTTGCGTGACCAGCGAGCCGCTGCTGCGGCCCGCAATGGGCGAAGTGACCGACGTGTAGCCGAGGTTGATGCGCGCGTTGGCCACGGCGGCCCGGGCCGAGGCCACGTCCGCTTCGGCCTGGCCTTGCGCCGCCACGGCGTTGTCGTAGGTCTGTTTGCTGATCGCCTTGCCGTTGACGAGCACCTTGTAGCGCTCCGCCTGGAGATTCATCGCCGTCAGGTTCGACTCCGCCTTCTGCAGCGCCGCCTGCGCGCTCTGCAGCGCCACCTTGTACGGCGCCGGGTCGATCTGGTAGAGCGGCTGGCCGGCGCGCACATCCGCGCCTTCCTCGAAGCGGCGCTGCAGGACGACCCCGTCCACGCGGGCGCGCACCTGCGCCACCAGGTAGGCGGAGGTACGGCCGGGGAGATCGATATTGACCGGCACCGCGGTGTGCCGCAGCGTCACGACGGAGACAGGTTGGGCCGGGGCGCTCGGTTGCGCCTGCTTGCTTTGGCCGCAGCCGGCCAGGGCCGCCAGGGTGAGGGTCGCTGCCAGCGCGGCGCAGCGTCGGTAGTGCGTTGCTGAACTCATAGGAGCTTTCGGTAAAGGCGCCCCCGCATCAGCGGGTCGCGATTTTTCGGGTGTCGGATTGACGGTGGGCGCACTTTGCCCGAGCGGCGATTAAGCCGGCCTTGGCGATTCATGAAGGAATATTCATGTCGGCGCGGCCGCGATGGCGAAGCGCTTCACGGCATGTCAGCACTCTAAAGAGCGCGACTTAGAGGGAACTTAGGAGGGGACCGATGGCGTCGCGCATGCCGGCGGCGGCCGCGCAGGCAGGAGGGAGCGCCGGGGACCTGCGCCCCGGCGCGGGCGTTGCTAGGCCTGGACCGGGCCGGGCGGAAACTTCACGCTGGCGCACAGTCCGCAGCGCGCGCCGTTTGCGTCGACGCGATTGCGCAGCTCCAGACTGGCGCCGTTGCGTTCGACGATGGCCTTGGCGATGGCCAGGCCCAGGCCCGAGCCCGATTCGCCGCTGCCCAGGATGCGATAGAAGGGATCGAAGATCCTCTCCATCTCCTCGTCGGGAATGCCGGGCCCGGTGTCTTCCACGGTGACCGTCAGCACGTCGTGCGCGCGCCGGGCGCGCAGCACCAGCTGACCGCCGGCGGGCGTGTAGCGGATCGCGTTGTCGATCAGGTTCTTGATCAGCATGAGCGCATCGAACAGCTGCCCGCTGAAGATCGCCGAACGTTCGGTATCGACCTCGATATCCAGGTTCTTGGCCTCGGCCGAGGGGATCAGGTCTTCCAGCACCTGCTTGAAGACATCTTCCATCGAGATCGTCGTCACCTGGTGCGCCACCGACTCCTGGCTGCGCGCCATGACCAGGAGCTGCTCCAGCAGCGAACGCATGCGCTGCAGGCCGCCGCGCAGTTCCATCATCCGCTCCGTCGCCGGCGGCGGCAATGCGATCTTGCGGATGTTGTCGACCTGCAGCGACAGGGCCGTCAGCGGGGAGCGCAGTTCATGGGCGGCGTCGGCGACAAAGCGCTTCTGCGTGTCCACCGAGCGCTTCACGCGCAGCAGCAGCGCGTTGATGGACGCGGTGAACGGCCGGATCTCCATCGGGACATGGCGGTCGTCCAGCGGGCTCAGGTCCGAATCGCGCCGCTGGTCGAGCTCGTGCGAAAGCGCCTTCACCGGCTTGAGCATGGTGCGCACCAGCACGTTGACCAGCAACAGCAGCAACGGCACCAGCAGGATGAAGGGGAACACCGTGCGCCAGGCGCTGCTGCCGGCGATCTCGTCGCGCACGTCGGTGCGCTGGCTGACCACCAGCCGCGAATTGTCGGGCAGGTGGCGGATGAAGACGCGCCAGGTGTAGCGGTTGCCGGGAACGGTCTGGACGATCTCCGGCAGCGAGGCCGGCAGTTGCACGTCTTCGTCCAGCAGCCGGATCTGCCTGGCCTCGGGCGCCAGGACCTGCACGATGACCTGGGACTCGGGATCTTCGCTTTCCTCGATGCTCTGGGTGATGAGCAGGCCGGTATGCGGTTCCTGCTGCTGCATCAGGCCGGCGATCTGGCGCAGCTGGTCGTCTTGGAACTCGTTGGCTTCATGGAAGGTGCCGCGAAACGAGAAATAGCCGCCGCCCACCGAGGTGGCGATCACCGCCACCGACAGCCAGAAAGAGAGCTGCGCCTGCAGCGAAGCGCTTATTTTTCTTTTGAGACCATCCATCCCAAGCCCCTGACGTTCTTGATGATCTGGTTGCCGAATTTCTTCCGGATGGAGTGGATCAGGTATTCGACGGCATTGCTTTCGACCTCCTCGTTCCAGCCATAGATGCGGTCTTCGAGGTCCTGGCGCGACAGGATGGCGCCGGGGCGCAGCATGAGCGACTGCATCAGGCTGAACTCCCGCGCCGACAACCGCTGGGTGGCGCCTTCGAAGCTGATTTCGCGCGAGGCCAGGTCGAGCTGGATGGCGCCGTTGGTCAGCAGCGGGCTGCTGCTGCCGCCATGGCGCCGGATCACCGCGCGCATGCGGGCCAGCAGCTCGTCCATCTCGAAGGGCTTGATCACATAGTCGTCGGCGCCGGCGTCGAGGCCGCGGATCCGGTCTTCCAGGCCGTCGCGTGCGGTGATGATGAGCACCGGCGTATTGATCTTGTTATCGCGCAGATGGCGCAGCACATGGAAGCCGTCCAGCCGCGGCAAGCCCAGGTCGAGCAGGATCACGTCGTATTGCTGGGTGTTGACCGACAGCTGCGCCGAGCCGCCGTCGCTGACGCAGTCGACCGCATAGGCGGCGTCGCGCAGCGCCTGCTCGGTGGCGGCGGAAATCATCCGGTCATCTTCTACCAAAAGCACTCTCACATCGGACCTTCCACAGAGGCGGTTATCCCGGGCGTCAGCCGGGTACATGGCGTTTCAGCAGCAGGCGCTGCACATGCATGCCGGCCAGGGTCGCCCTGGCCACGCCTGTGCGGCCGTACAGGCGGATCGCCTGCGAGGCGCCCAGGGACACCAGAAAGGCGGCCACCATGTCGAGCGGGAAATGCACGCCGACATAGATGCGGGCCCAGGCGGGGACGAGGCCGGCCAGCGTCAATAGTAGACCAATCTTTCTCCAGTGCGGGGAACAGGCAAGGCCCAGCGCGATGCCCCACCACAGCGTCAGGTGGTCGCTGGGCAGCGAGGCGTCGGGCGCATGCGAGACCAGCAGGTGGCCCAGCCCGAGCGCGAAGGGGCGCGGATGCGGATGCAACCAGCCGATGATGCCGCCCGCGCTCAAGGCCAGCACGGCGCTCAGGCCCGCGCCGACGGCCGCCTTCTTGACTTTGAAATCGCCCTTGAACCACAGGTGCAGCAGCAGGGCGGGGAGCGCCCACACCAGCCACTCGGCCAGAAACACCGCCAGGTGGCTGCGCCAGCCGCCGGGGTGGCCGGCGCCGCTGTTGAGAAGGAGAAACAGTTGCTGATTGAGTTGTTCCATGCCGTGACTACCATTGATGACAACCGCCAGCATAGGTCGCCAGACTTAGGCCTTCCTGAGGGATGACCCGCAGGGCCGCGGCGGTCGCGCCGCGCCCGCCTAAGTCAAGGCTAAGTCAGCCGCTCTAGGATCCGCACAACGACAAGACGGCTTCGATTCGGTCGGACCAAGCGCAAGGAACATACATGGATGCACCCGGCAATGATTGGCAGAGCCCGCTGGATCCGCGGGACTGGGGCGAGTGGCGGCGGCAGGGGCATGCCATGCTGGAGGATATGTTCGATTTTCTCGAACGCATGTCCGGCGGCGAAGGACCTGTCTGGCAGCCCATTCCGGCATCCGTGCGCACGGCGATCGCCGAGCCGCTGCCGCAGGAGGGCTGCTCGCTGGAGCAGGCCTATGGCCTGTTCCGGGACAGCATTCTTCCCTACGCCGTGGGCAACGCGCATCCCGGTTTCATGGGCTGGGTCCATGGCGCCGGCACCCCGGTGGGGATGCTGGCCGAGATGCTGGCCGCCGGCCTCAACGCCAACCTGGGCGGGCGCGACCACATGCCGGTGGAGCTCGAGCGCCAGGTCGTGCGCTGGGTGCGCGACCTGTTCGCGTTTCCCGACACCGCCAGCGGCGTGTTCGTCACCGGCTCATCGATGGCCAATTTCCTGGGCGTGCTGGTTGCGCGGAGCAGGGCGCTGGGACCGTCGGTGCGCACCGACGGCATGCAAGGGCAGGGCGGCGGCGCACTGGTCGCCTATGCCTCGCGTGCGGCGCATGCCTGCGTCGCGCGGGCGATGGACCTGGCCGGCCTGGGCAGCGCAGCCCTGAACCTGATCGACGTCGACGGCAGCGGCGCCCTCGATGCCGATGCGCTGGCGTCGGCCATCCGCTGCGACCTGCGGCAGGGGAGCCGGCCGTTTCTTCTGGTCGGCACCGCCGGCTCGGTGGATACCGGGGCCATCGACGATCTCGCCGCGCTGGCCGACATCGCGGCCCGACACCGCCTGCATTTTCACGTCGACGGCGCATTCGGCGCGCTGGGCATGCTCGCCGCGGATCTGGCGCCCATGCTGGGCGGCATCGAGCGGGCCGACTCCATCGCCCTGGATTTCCACAAGTGGATGCATGTGCCCTATGACGCGGGGTTCATCCTGGTGCGGGACGGCAAGCATCACCTTGCCGCCTTCGACGGCGGCGCGCACAGCTACCTGGCCCGCGAGCCGGGCGGCATGTCGGCCGGCTCGCCCTGGCCATGCGACTACGGGCCGGACCTGTCGCGGGGATTCCGGGCATTGAAGACCTGGATGACCTTGAAGGTCTATGGCGCCCGGCGCCTGGGGGCCGCCATTTCGGACAGCTGCGAGCGCGCCCGCCACCTGGGCGAACTGGTCAGGCGGCAGGCCGAGCTGGAGTTGATGGCGCCGGTGCACCTGAACATCGTCTGTTTCCGTTTCCGCGCGCCGGAGGGGATCAGCGACGAGCTCAATTCGCGTCTGTTGCAAGCCATACAAGGCTCCGGGATCGCCGCCCCGTCGTCCACGCGCATCGACGGGAAATACGTATTGCGGGCGGCGCTGTTCAATCACCGCACCGGTCGCGCCCAGCTGGCGGGGCTCATCGACGCCGCCCTCGTCCACGGGCGCGCCCTCCTGGCCGAACTGGCCCGACAGGAAACGACAGGAACCGATAGGAACCGATAGGAACCGATAGGAACCGATAGGAACCGATAGGAATAGCACATGCAGGAATTACTGACGGCGCTGGAGTTCGTTCCCGGTTCGCCCTTCCAACTCGGCCTGGAGACGCTGCTGCACGCGGCCTTTCTCGGCATCGACCTCAATCCCCTGGGCAACCGGCTCATCGCGCACCTGGCGCAGTTTCCCGAGGATGCGGTGCGCTACATGGACTTGTCGTTCGTGCTGCAGATCGGCGGCAACGAGAGCATGGCGGCCACCCTCCAGCGCGAAGCGCTGAGGCTGCAGCGCCATTTCCTGCTGCCGACGGCCGCAGGCGAACCGGCGCTGCGCCTGCTGGCGATCATGGCGCCGGGCAATTTCATGGCCAATACGCCGCTGGAGTTCCTGGTCTCCAGGGGCGACATCGCGCTGGAAGCGCTCTACGTCATGCCGGGGGAGCCGCTGCCGGAGCAGCTGCCGCCGCACGACGTGCTGTTCGTCGCTGTCGGCGAATCGGCCTCGACCCGGGACCTCCTGGCGGACCTTTGCGCAGCCGTCGGGCACTGGAAGGCGCCGCTGCTGAACCATCCCATGCATTCCCTCTGCCTGGCGCGCGACACCGTTTCCGTCATCCTCAATGACGCGCAGGCGATCCAGTTGCCCCTGACCGCGCGCCTGTCGCGGCGTGAACTCGAACAGCTCGCCGGCGGCGAGCCGGAGCGCGACTTCCTGGCCGACGCCGCCTGGCCGCTCATCGCAAGACCGCTGGACTCGCATGCCGGCAAGGGCCTCGAGAGGCTGGACGACCGCGCGGCATTGCAGGCCTATCTCGCGCGGCACGAGGGCGTTCCCGAGTTCTATCTCTCCAGCTTCGTGGACTATCGCAGCGGGGACGGGCTGTTCCGGAAGTACCGGATCGTCCTGATCGAAGGCGTCCCCTACCTCTGCCACATGGCTATCTCCTCGCACTGGATGATCCACTACCTGAACGCCGACATGACCGAAAGACCGGAGCGGCGCGCCGAAGAGGCGCGCGTCATGCTGGATTTCGAGAACGGGTTCGCGCGCCGGCACAGGCAGGCCTTCGCCGAACTGCACCAGGCTTTTCCGCTGGACTATTTCGGCATCGATTGCGCCGAGACCGCCGATGGGAGCTTGCTTGTCTTCGAGGTGGACACCGGCATGATCGTGCACGCGATGGATCCGGTGGACATGTTCCCCTACAAGCACGCGGCGATGCGCAAGGTGTTCGACGCTTTCCAGCGCATGGTTCGCAAGGCCGCCGGAAGCGCCCATGCATAAGCTCGATACGATCTCCCGGCTGCTGGTGCAGGGCGGCGACGCGCGGACCACCCTGGCGCCCGACACCGGCGTCAACCGTTACGGGGTGAGCCCCGGCCCGCGCAGCGGGCAGGTCGAGTTCTCGTCGTCGACGGCTTCCCACATCGCGCCGCAGGCATGGTTCGCGGTCGAGCGTTTCCGCACGCGCATCAATGCCGACCTGGCGCAAGGCTGCGCGGCGGACCTGTGGCAACGTGAAGAACGACGCATCCGCAAGGCGTTTGCGCAGATCTGGCAGCTCGACGAAGCGCGCCTGCAATGGAGCCTGCAGCGCTCCGGCACGCACGCCCATGCGCTGGCCAGCGCGCTGGCATACCGCAAGTTCGGCCGGCCGTTTCGCATCGTCATGGGCGAGTTCTCCGAGACCGGAAGCCAGGTGTCCCTGGCCCTGCTCAAGGGCAGCCGCCGCAATGGCGAGAACATGGCCGATATCCGGGAGGTCCCGGTGCGCAACCTCGACGGCTCCGCGCGCAGCGTCAAGGCGGTCGACCAGGATTTCTACCGCGCCATCGCCGAGGCGCTGGCGGAGGACCTGCCGGTGCTGGTGGTGCGGGTCGCCGAGTCAAAATCGGGGAGCATCTTTCCCAGCCTGGACCTGCTCAGGATGTTTACCGGGCGCTCGCCCGGGAGCGTGGCCGGCCTTGTCGATTGCGCCCAGCTGCGCTGCGGCGCTGCGGAGCTGGCGGACTATCTCGCGGCGGGCTTCATGGTGGCCGTGACCGGCTCCAAGTTCTATGGCGCACCCGCCTTCTGCGGCGCGCTGCTGGCCGGCGACCAGTGGCAGCAGGCATGGCCGGCCGCCAGTGTGGACGTGGACGAAGGCGGCCGCCCGAACTTCGGGCTGCTGGCGCGCTGGGAGGCGGCGCTGTTTACGATGAGCCGGTTTCAGCGGGTCCCCGGCGAGATGCGGGAGCGGATCACCGGCAGGTTCCAGCACGCCGTGATGCAGGCGACGGCCGAGATCGGCGCCGTCTCCCTGCTCGACGTGATCCGGGACGGCCGGCGCGAGCCCCGCAGCCTGTTCGCGATCCGCTGCACGCATCCCGGCACCGGCCGCAGCCTCTCGCACGAAGAGGTGGACCTCGTCTACCGCCGCATGCGCGAGCGGGAGCAGGGCAACGGCAGCCGTTATGTCCTCGGCCAGCCGGTCGCCTGTGGCGGAAAAGACTATCTGCGCACACAATATCTTCGCCTGAGCCTGTCGGCGCACATGCTGATCGACGCATGCCGGCTGCCCGACGGCGACAGCGAAGGCTGGCTGCAATCCGAGGTGTCCTTCGCCCTGCACGCGCTCAACGAGGAGATCGCACGACTGCCATGACCAACCCAGAACACGTATCGCCGGCGCCCGACGTGGCCGCCGCGCGGCTGCAGGCCTGCGACCTCGCCTCCGGGCTGGTCGGGCCGGTCAGCTTCCTGCTGGCGAAGGGACAATGCCTTTGCGTGACCGGCCCCTCGGGCGCCGGCAAGACGCGGCTGCTGCGCCTGCTTGCCGACCTCGACGAAGGACGCGGGGAGGTCTTCCTCGACGGCGTCGCGCGCAGCGCCTTCACGGCGCCGCAGTGGCGCGCCAGGGTGCTCTACCAGGCGGCCGAGTCGAGCTGGTGGCTGCCCAGCGTGATCGCGCATTTCCGGCCGGAGCAACACGACGAGGCCGTGCAGCTGGCGTCGCGCCTGGGACTGGGCGCGGAGCGCCTGGCCGCCGACGTCACGCAACTGTCCACCGGCGAACGCCAGCGGGCGCTGCTGGTGCGCTCGCTGCTGAAAAAGCCGGACGTCCTGTTGCTGGACGAGCCCTCCAGCGCCCTGGACGCCGGCAACGTCGCCCGCATGGAGGCGCTGCTGCAGGAGAAGATGCAGGGCGGATTGGCCATGCTGCTGGTCACCCATTCCCGCGAGCAGGAAACCCGCCTGGCCGACGGCGCCATCGCCCTGGAGAAGAGATGAGCACCATGTCCCCCCTTGCGCTGTCGGCCACGGACCTGGCCTTGTCGGCGGTGCTGGTGCTGGCCAACGGCATCGCCTCGGTAGTGCTCGGCCTGCAGGTGCACAAGTCCCTGGCGGTGGCCGCGGTGCGCATGGCGGCGCAACTGCTGCTGGTCGGCCTGGCGCTGCGCTGGATCCTCGGCAGCCAGTCGCCCCTGATGACCGCATTGGCGGTGCTGGCGATGATCGCCGCCGCCGCGAGGGAAGTCGCCAGCCGGCCGCGCCATCCCTTGCGCGGCTGGGCCGGCATGCGGATCAGCCTGACGGTGGTGAGTGCGGCCTCCATCCTGACGGTGGCGCTGGCGCTCACGACCGCGATACGGCCCACGCCCTGGTATGACCCGCGCTATGCGATTGCGCTGATGGGAATCGTGCTCGGCAGCGTCTTGAATTCGGCCAGCATTTCGCTGGATGCCTTCCTCTCCGGGGTGCGCCTGGCGGCGCCGTCGATCGAGGCCCGCCTGGCCCTGGGCGAGAGCAGGCATGAGGCGATCCGGCCGCAGATGATCGCCTCCATCCGAAGCGGCATGCTGCCGGTGATCAACCAGATGTCGGCCGCCGGCATCATCACCTTGCCGGGGATCATGACGGGCCAGATCCTGGCCGGCATGGATGCCCTGGAGGCCGCCAAGTACCAGATCCTGCTGATGTTCATCCTGGCCGGCGCCAGCGGCCTGGCGGCCTATGGCTGCGTGATGCTGGCCGCGTCGAGGGTGACCGACGCCCGGCACCGGCTGCGGCTGGACCGCATCCGGGCCTGATCTTTCCCTGATCCATCCCTGAGTTCAACCCTGATTCACCTCGGAACCATCTACCTGTCTGCCGTCGAAATGAACACTGTCTTGTCGCTGCTGAACCAACGCGGACTCCGTCCCACCGTCGCGCGTATGCAATTGCTGTCCGCCCTGGAGGGAGGCGGTCATGAGCGGATGACCGCCGAGCAGATCTACATGAGGATCGCCAACGACGGCGCCTCGGTGAGCCTGGCGACCGTCTACCGGGTGCTCAAGGAGTTGAGCCGATATGGGCTGGTGGAGCGCGGCTGGTGCCAGGATGGACAAGAGGTGAGGCTGCTGTTTTCAAAGCGCCGCGCCGAGATGCGCGATCCCGAGCCGGAGATGTTCTGCGTCTCCTGCCGTCGCAGCATGACCGTCGGCATGCCGGCATTGCGCGCCGAGCTCAATCGCCTGGCGGTGAAGCACAAGCTGCAGCCGCAGGATCGGGCCATCGTGATCCATATCACCTGTCCGGCCTGCGCGAAGGGCTGAGGGCGGCAGACCACGTCGTCGGGAAACAGCGGCCGGCAACGTCGGCAACAAACGAAAAAGGCTTGTATGGATCTCCATACAAGCCTTTTTTCATGCGAGCCCTGCGCGGCAGGACTCGCAGCCACAGCGTCAGAACTTGTGACGGATGCCGACGGCGACGGCGGTCTGGCTGGCGTCGGCGCCGCCGATGGCGGCATTGCCGGTGGCGTCGCCGAACACGCCGGAGTTGGCCATGTCGGAGGCGCGGATGTTGGCCACGAAGGCGTACAGGTCGGTGCGCTTGGACAGGAAGTAATCCGTGCCCAGGCTGATCTGGGTCAGCTTGCCCTTGGCGGACGAGTTGAAGTCGGCGCGGCTGTGGGTCACGGCGCCCAGCAGCTTGAGCGACGGCGTCAGCGAGTAGGCGGTGCCGATTTCATAGATATCGACCTTATTGGCGCTGGCCAGGGTCTTGGAGGCGAGGGCGGTCGGCGAGCCCGTGTTGAGGTCTTGCTTCACGCGCGAATAGTTGCCGTACACGCGCGCCGCGCCGAACTGGTAGCTGGCCGCCAGGGTCAGCACCTTGAACGCGCTGTTGCCCGACTGGGTCACGTCGCCGGCGCCGGTGGTGCCGACCAGGATGCTGGTGTCGGCGGGAGTGGCGCCCTGCTTGGACTGGTAGTAGTTCAGGCCCAGTCCCAGCGGACCGTTGTCGTACTTGCCGCCGATGTTGAAGGCTTGTCCGGCCGAAGTCTGGCCGGCCTGCTCGCCGAAGCCGTACATCAGGTTGCCGGTGAAGCCGGCGATGCTGTTGGTGGTGTAGGTGATGGCGTTGTTGGTGCGGGTGCCTTCCAGGCGGTCCAGGTTATGGCCCACCGCGCCGGTCACGCCGAAGAAATCGCCCACCGAGGTGTACGACGAGATGACGTCCGCGTAGTCGGTATTGCGACCCAGCAGCACGGTGCCGAAGTTGCCGGCCAGGCCGACCACCGATTTGCGGCGGAACAGCGTGTTGCTGGTCTTGGAGTCGTCCAGCGCGCCGGTGTCGTTCTTGAAGCCGGTCTCCAGGTTGAACACGGCCTTCAGGCCGCCGCCCAGGTCTTCCGCGCCCTTGAAGCCGATACGCGAACCTTGCATGATGCCCGAGTTGATGCCGAACTTGCTGCCGGTTCCGGTGCCGGTGGCGTTGACCGCCTTGCTGGTATAGACGACGCCGGTGTCGACGATGCCGTAGATGGTGACGCTGCTTTGTGCCTGGGCGGCACCCGCGAAAGCGCCGAGAACAGCCAGTGCAAGCATGGATTTTTTCATGTGACTTCCTTCTGAAAAATGGTCTTGGGAATCCGTACGTTTCGTCGGATGGGTGAACATTAAGGGTTCCGCTTCGCCATGACTTCCGATTTGTAAATACCGCAAACTATTTCGGTAAAGCGTTTTTGATCGGCGCGCATATGTTGTTTTTTTTGAGCGGCGAGAACGGGCTCTCGCGCTGGCTTCTCCCGAACATGCGGGCCCGTCACCGGCCCTCTCCGACCAGCGTCGCCAGCCTGTATTGGCGCTGCCGGTAATTTCCTTCCGGCCCGCTGTAGCCACAGTCGACGTCGCCGAACAGCCTGCCGGCAAGGTTCATCAGCGAGCGCTGTTGCGCACCGTCGATCGCGATCAGGCGGCGCCGGCTGCGCGCATGGTGCTGACCGATGTTCACCTCCAGGCAATGCCCGTGATCGGCGCCGCCCACATCGAGCAGCAGCGCCTCCGGCCTGGTCAGGCCGAAGGCGCTCGCCAGTTCCAGCCGGGTGCACAGGAAGGGATGGGCCTTGCGCGATTTGGCCGCGATTCTGTCCAGCGCCGCGCCGGCCCAGGCGCCCTGGTTCAGCCTGGGGGCGAACTGCTGCAGCGCCTCGCGCGACCCCGGGTGGCCCTGCCTGGCCGCCTGCTGCCACCAGTAGATGGCGCTGATATCGCCTTGCGGCGTGTCGCGGCGGTTGCGCCAGGCATTGTTCGCCAGTTCGAACTGGGCGGCGAGCAGTCCCATTTCGGCGGCGCGCTCGAGATAGCGCCTGGAGGTCGGCAAGTCGCGATGGGAGAACTCGGAACGCGCATAGATATGCGACAGCGCATGCCAGGCGGGAGCGTGGCCGCCGTTGGCCGACAGCAGGAGCCAGGCCACGGCCTTCTTGTAGCTGGCGGTGCCGTAGAGCGGGAAGGTGCGGCGACCATCTTCGTCTATGCAGGCATGCAGCAGGCCCAGCTGATAGCGGGCCTGGCCGCTGCCGGCCACGGCCGCCAGCTCCAGCAGCTTGCGCGAGCGCACCGGCGACGAGGGGCCGTGGCGCTGCAGGACCTGAGCCAGCCGCAGGAGCAGGCCGATCTCGTGCGGTTCAAGGGTGAGCGCCGCGGCCTGCTGCGGCTCGTTGCACGCCAGCCCCAAGGCGCCGCGGTGCCGTTGCAGCAAGGCCTCGGCCAGCGGCGCCGCGCCGGCCAGGTAGGCGTCGCCGTCCGCACTGTCCCAGGCCTGCTCGAGCAGGGAGTAGCGGGCCGCTTCAATCCCGGCATCGGCGGCCTTTTGCAGCAGCACCTGGCCGGCCGGCAGATCCGCAGGGCCGTCGCCGGCTGCCGGATGGTCGTGCGGCCCGGCCATGTTGTTCAGGTGCTGGGCCAGCATCCACTGCGCGTCGTGGTTGTCCCGCTCCGCCAGATCGCGCAGCGCCGCCACCGCCTTGCGCCTGGCGGCGGCGTCGAAGTGCCGCGGGTTGTCGAGGACCAGCCGCGCGAAGGTCAGCCCGGCGCCGAGAACGCCGGCGTCGAAAGCCTTTTCATACCAGGGCGCGGCCTCATGGGGACGCGACATGGTCGTCACGATGTCGTAGGGGACATGTTCGCCGATCATCAGGAACGCGTCTTCCAGTCCCTGGCGCGCGGCGCGCTCGAGCCAGTAGAAGGCGGTGCCCGGGCTTTGGGGCAGGCCGCTCTTGCCGAAGAAGTAACGGGTGCCCAGCGCAAGCTGCGCGGTCGCCGCGCCGGTGCGCGCCGCGCGGATGATGGGGAGGTTGTTGCGCGTGGCCATCTATGCGTCCTCCGCGCCGGCGCAGGTGGCAAGCATGGACGCCGCGCAGCAGGCGGCGACAGGAACGGGAAGCTCAGATCTGGTTCGGTTCATTGGATCTCCGATGTGAAGCGATGGCGGAGAGGGGCAGGGGAGCCGCGCTCTTTGCATGGAGGCAGACCGCCGGGGAAATCGGCCAGCAGCGTGGCCAAAGGTGCTGCAACGGAGGCTGATGTTAGGAGTCGCGGATGGCGCGCAGGGCGCTCGGAATAATTAAATCTTGTTCATCGGCGGGCCTGAAAAACGCGCCCGCAAGAGGGCGGAATTCAGGGCCGGAACAGAAGCTTCGGCGATGGATGAGGTGGCATGGCATGCGGCGCGCGTTTGCATTTCACCGCGCCTGGTCATGGGCGGATGGGCGCATTAACTTCTGTTCACAAAAGCCCGTTTCCTGTCTTTTTCGCGGCGAAATCCCTCGCGCGTCGCGTGCTTTTCCGACGCGATTTCGCAACAGCATGTGATCGGCTAAGGATGTCCTAAGTATCCGGTCAATGCCCCGCTGCGCCGGCTATGGGCGCCCCTTCGCGGCCTGCGCCGCAGGTCGGTTGGCCGGGATTTCGGAGGAGGATGTGGCGGGCTAAGGCTGCGCTAAGTCGGCGCTTCCATGCTGGCCGGTGAAGACCATTTCACATCGAGGAGGCAGCATGAAGACCAAAGACAGCGGGGCGGGCATCGCCGCGTGGGGCAACAAGGTGCCGGAGGCGACGCTGGCGTTCTGGCTCATCAAGATGATGTCCACCACCGTCGGCGAGACCGCCGCAGATTTTCTGAACGCCGACCTGGGCTTCGGCCTGGCGGGGACGTCGGCGGTGGTGGGCGTGCTGTTCTTCGTCGCGCTCTTCGTGCAGATGTCGGCCCGCAGCTACCATCCGGTGCGCTACTGGACGACGGTGCTGCTGATCAGCGTCTTCGGCACGCTGATCACGGACAACCTCACCGATGTCCTCGGGGTTCCCCTGGCGTGGTCGACGTCGGCCTTCCTCGTGCTGCTGCTGGCGGTGTTTTCAGTGTGGTACGCCAGGGAGAAGACGCTGTCGATTCACCATGTCGATACGCCGGCGCGCGAGGGTTTCTACTGGCTCGCCATTCTCGCGACATTCGCCCTGGGTACCGCCGCCGGCGACTGGTTTTCGGAAGGGCTGCAGCTGGGCTACGGGGCGTCGGCGATCCTGTTCGGCACGGCAATCGCCGCCGTCGCCTTCATCTATTACGTGCTGGATAGCCCGCCGGTGCTGTGCTTCTGGATCGCCTATGTCCTGACGCGGCCGCTGGGCGCGTCGATCGGGGACGGCATGGCCCAGGCCAGGGATGCCGGCGGACTGGGGCTTGGGACCACGGTCACGAGCGTGATCTTCCTGGTCGTGATCGTGCTGTTCGTTGCCGGCAGCGCGATCAGGCATCGCCGCTGAACGGCGCAATGCGCGGTGCGGCGTTCACGTTCAGTGCACGAAACCGCCCTTGATGAAGCGCACCGGATCGGCGTCCATGGCGGCGATCAGCGATCCGAGTCCGCCCGCATCGGGGGCGCTCGGCGCTGCTGTCGAATCGGCAGCCGCGGCGCCGGAGGTCAGCGGCGAGCGGCACAGCATGTCCGCCTGCGACCATGCGCCGCCGCTGCTGCGGGCGCGCAGCCAGCCGTCGCGGTCGGCCAGCAGTTCGGTGCCGGCCAGCTTGTCCGGCGCGGTGCCGGTGATGATGGCGATGGCGCGCAGGCTGTCGGCGTTGGTGCTGGCGCAATCGATGGCGCCGACCGCCTCGCCGGCCGGTGCACCCAGCAACACGCTTTGCAGGCGCGGATCTTCGCCCTGGCCGGGGCCGTCCTGGCCCACCACCAGCCGTACGCGTTGCCCGCGCCACTGGCCGGTGTGGGCGGCGCCCGAGTGCAGGCAGGCCAGCGGCATGTCCGGCAGCGCCACCGGGCGCGGCCATGTTCCGGTGTCGGCGATGCCTACGCCGGCGGCGTTGGCCTTCATGTAATCGATCAGGGCCCAGCTGTCGGCCACGTCGAGCTTGTCGGCGAAGGCCGGCATGCCACCCTTGCCGTGGCGCAGGCTCCAGTAGATGTCGCCGTCCTGGCGACGCCACAGCAGACCGCTGGAGAGATTGGGCGGCGCGACCGGCAATGCCAGCGCCTGCGGCGTGTTGCCCTTGCCGTCGGCGCCGTGGCAGGCGATGCATTGTCGCTGGTAGATCCGTTCGCCGCGCACGATGGAGGCGGCGGAGAAGGCCGCGGGCGAGACATGGAAACTGGTGGGATGCGCCGGCGCGGTGACCAGGCCGGCGTCAGGCCAGGGCGTGAGCAGCAGCAATGCCGCCGCCAGCGCAAACAACGGCACCCGCGCCCGTCGCCACAGCAGGGCCAGCAAGGCCAGCAGCAGGGCCGCCGCCGTATAGCCCAGCGCCGCCAGCAGGGCGCGCGCCACGCTGCGGTCGATCAGCATGACCTCGCCCGACAAGCGCAGCGCGAAAGGCCAGGCGGGCTGGCCGTCGACCTCGCCGGCCAGGTGCAGCCAGGCCAGCAGCTGCAGCCCGGCCTGCTGGGTCACTTGCATGGCGCGCAGCATCAGGTCGATGCTCGCCTCCCAGTCGATGCCGATGGCGGGCACTACCAGCTCTCATCCAGCCCCAGGTGGCGCGCCGCCTCATGCCGCAGCTGCGCCAGGCGGGCGTCGCCGCGGTGGCGCGGGTAGGGCAGGTCGACCTTGATCTCGGCGCGGATGGCGGCCGGACGCTGGCCGAACACGATCACCCGCTGCGCCAGGAACAGCGCCTCTTCGATATCGTGCGTCACCAGCAGCGCCGAGAACTTCTGGCGCTGCCACAAGGCCACCAGCTCGCTCTGCATGGTCAGGCGGGTGAGCGAATCCAGCTTGCCCAGCGGCTCGTCCAGCACCAGCAGCTGCGGGTCGTTGACCAGCGCGCGCGCCAGCGCCACGCGCTGCGCCATGCCGCCGGAGAGCTGGTGCGGGAAAGCCTGCGCGAACTCGCCCAACCCGACCAGTTCCAGCGCATCGTCCACGCGCTGCCGGTGCTGCTTGAGCAGCCCGCGCGCCTGCAGGCCCAGCGCCACGTTGTCCCACACGCGGCGCCAGGGATAGAGCGTCGGATCCTGGAACACCACGATGCGCGAGGGATCGGGCCTGGCGATGGCCTGGCCGTCCTGTTCGATGCTGCCGGCGGTGGCCGGCTCCAGCCCCGCCACCAGCCGCAGCAGCGTCGACTTGCCGCAGCCGCTGGGGCCGAGCAGGGCGACGAATTCGCCCGGCTCCACCGTCAGCGAGATGTCGTCCAGCACTTGCAGCACGCCCTGCTTCTTGTCCGGCAGGGTGAACCAGTGGCTGACCTGGCGCACGTCGATGCGCGCGCCGGCCTGCGCCTGTTCCGGTGTGCTCCGGGTTTGCGTTGCGCTTACCATTTGACGGTTCCTTTCTGCCACGACAGCGCGCGGTCGCGCACCTTGAACAGCAGCGTGATCAGGCCCGAGCACAGCGCCGCCATCACGATCAGCGCCGCGTACATGTTGCTGTAGGCGGCCCAGCCCTGCGACCATTGCAGGTACCAGCCCAGCCCGGCCTTCACGCCCATCATCTCGGCCGTCACCAGCACCGAGAACGCCGCGCCCAGCCCCATGAACAGGCCCACGAACACCTGCGGCAGCGCCGCCGGTATCGCCACGCGCAGCACCAGGAAGGATTCGGACGCGCCCAGCGTGCGCGCCACGTCGTAGTAGCTCTTGTTGACCGCGGCCACGCCCGACCAGGTCAGCACCGCCACCGGGAAGAAGGTCGCCAGGCCGATCAGGAACACCGCGGCGGCATAGCTGGACGGCGCGAAGAAGAAGGCCAGCGGCAGCAGCGCCGAGGCCGGCACCGGACCCAGGAAGCGCAGCGCCGGATGCACCCAGTAGCCGGCGATGCGCGACCAGCCTATCCACACGCCGACCAGGAACCCGACCACCGCGCCGCTGGCAAAGCCGTGCGCCAGCAGGCGCAGCGAATGCGCGGTGGACAGGCCCAGGCGCGGCCAGTCTTCGGCGTACACCTCGATCAGGCTTTGCGGCGGCGCGAAGAAGGGCGTGGGCAGCACGCCCAGCTTGGCGGTCAGGATTTCCCACACGCCGATCAACAGCGGCAGCACCACCAGCCATTGCCCGGCCGGACGCAGCAGCTCGGTGGCGCGTTCGGTCAGCCGCCCGCCCAGCGACAGCACGGCCAGCAGGGCCGCCGCCGCCAGCGCGGCGTAGCCGAACTCGTCGGTGTAGGCCCAGTCGCTGAAGCCGACTTCCTTGTTGGGCCACTTCAGCACCAGCGCTCCCAGCGCCAGCCAGACTACAGTCGCCAGCAGGCCGGTGCGCCACAGCGCCGCACGCGGCGCCGGCGAGGTTGCGGCCAGCAGCGCGCGGCGCGGCAGGCTCTCGGTTGTCGTCGTCATGTCGTTCTCCTTGTTGCGCCGGATGCGGCGCGGATCAGGCCAGCACGTCCACCGTCACGTGGCTGGCGAAGCGCGCCGGATCGGTGCTCTTCTTGAGCACGCCGGCGGTGTGGAAGTCGCGCGCGAAATATTCGACCTCGGAACGCAGCGCGCCGCCGGTCGGGTGGTTGTGGTAGGTCAGGTCGGTCAGCAGCGCGCGCAGGTCTTCCACCGGCACCTTGGGCGAATACTTGGCGTATAGCTTGGCGGCTTCGTTGGGGTTTTCGGCCACGTATTCGGAGGCCTGGATGATGGAGCGCACCACGGCGGCTGCGGCCGGCTTGTTGTTGCGCACGAACTCGCCGCGCGCGCCGGTGATGCAGCAGATCTTGTCCTTGTATTCGCCGGTGCCGCTGTTGCCGATCTCGGTGAACACGCCCTGGTTGCGCTTCTCGATCAGGTAGACGTTGGGGTCGCCGTCGGCGATGGCCTGGATCTCGCCCTTCTTCACCGCCACGTCCAGCAGGTCGGCCGGGTAGACGCGCCATTCCACGTCCTTGTCGACGTTCACGCCGCGCTTGGCCAGGTGGATGGCGAAGAAGTTCTTGGCCGGGCTGTTCAGGTCGGACACGCCGATGGTCTTGCCCTTGAGCTGCTTCCAGTCGGTCACGCCGGCGTTCTTGACGCCCACCATGCGCAGGCAGCCGCCGTGCGCGGCGCCGATCACCTTGACGTCGAAGCCGGACTCCAGCGGCTTGAGCCAGCGATGGATCAGGCCCACGCCGACATCGGCCTTGCCGGTGGCCAGCGCCTCCAGCAACTGGTCGGTCGAGCCGCCCCAGTTGAGCAGCTCGACCTGCAGGCCGTTCTTTTCGAAGATGCCTTTTTCCTGCGCCACCACTACCGGCGAGAGGCAGAACGCCACCGCGCTCCAGGCGAAGGTCAGCTTGTGCGGCGCGCCGGCCGACCAGGCGCTGCCGGCGGCCAGGGATCCCCCGATCCCGGCCAGCGCGGCGGCTCCGCCGGCGCGCAGCACATCGCGGCGCGACCAGGAGGATGGTTGGGGGTGGGGCTGCGATTGCTGGTGTTCAGGCAGGAGGAGGTCTTTTTTCATGTGCTCGTGGCTCCGTTGCTGGAAAGGAAAAGGGTGCGGCGAAATGCCGCAGATGGAGAAATATGGAGCAAGCGCCGGCGCGCGCAAAAGAATAAGAATGCGCATCCATATGCGCCCGGCGGCGCATGTCGATATGCCGTTTGCGCAGATGGGGCGCGCGGCCCGGGCGCATATCGATATGCGCATTGCTTCGTTGCGGGCGTTCCCGGCGCGGCGGGACACTGTGCGTCGCCCAACCCAACAAGACGAGGACGCCATGACATCAGTGAACCATTACCTGAGCGAGAAGCGCAGCGCCGTGCTGGCGCGCGAGGCGCTGATCGAAGCCGGCAACGCCGGCCCCAATGCGCTGGCTGCGCGCGTGTCGGCCGAGGGCCGCAGCGGCGTGCGCCGCATCCGCATCCGCGATCACCAGGTGATCAGCGACAGCCCGCCGGATTTCGCCGGCTACAACCTCGGGCCGAGTTCGCCGGAGCTGCAGCTGGGCGTGCTGGGTTCCTGCGTGACCCATATCTTCCTGATCCAGGCCGCGCACCGCCAGGTGCCGGTGGATTCGCTGGAAGTGGAAGTGAGCGGCAAGATCGACCCGCGCGGCGGCCGCCCCGGCCATGAGGGCATTCCCATCTGGCCGCACGACATCGGCTACGTGGTGCACCTGGAGTCGCCGGCCTCCGACGAGGACGTCAAGGCGCTCTTTGAGGCGGTGGAAGCCAGCTGCCCCATCCTCAACCTGCTGAAGAACCCGCAGACCATCCGCGCCGAGATCCGGCACAGCCGCACCGCCGCGTCGGAGACGCAGGCCGGCGCGGAAAACGCCATCGCCTGAACCGGGCGTAGCTGCGCACCTGTGAACTGACGCATTTGCGCTCCGGCCGGCCGCTTCCCCGGGGTGGCCGGCCGGGCGCGTTTGAGGGGCTTTCCGGCGCGCCCGGCAGGCAAGCCGGAAATTGCTTATAGTTTGCGTCTGAGCCGGCGCAGACCGACCACACCAAAGAACATGAAAGGGAGCGGGACATGAGCGTGCTCAATATTGCGACACCCGGAACCATTGCCGCCGCGGCGCCGGCCTTGCGTGCGCAGCCGGGGCAGCAGCCGTCGCCTGTCAACGGCAAGAACCTCTGGCGCCTGCGTTCCTTCATCACCGATTTCGCCGACCTGCTCTCCACCGCGCCGGTCGAGGAGACCATCCTCTACGTCGGCGGCGACCTGCTGCGCCAGCTGGTGGCGCATGACGACTGGCTGCCCGACGAGTTCGCCCAGCCCGATCCGCAGCGCTATCGCCAATACCTGCTGCATGCCGACTCGGCGCAGCGCTTTTCCATCGTCAGTTTCGTCTGGGGGCCGGGCCAGCGCACGCCGGTGCACGACCATACCGTGTGGGGCCTGATCGGCATGCTGCGCGGCGCCGAGCACGCGCAGTCGTATGTCCTGGCCGGCGGCGCGCTGGAACAGAGCGGGGCGCCGGTACTGCTCAAGCCGGGCGCGGTGGAAGCGGTCTCGCCCAACAGCGCAGAGCTGCACGACGTGCACCAGGTCAGCAACGCCTACGACGACCGCGTCTCCATCAGCATCCACGTCTACGGCGCCAACATCGGCGCGGTGCGGCGCTCGGTCTACCAGCCGGACGGCCAGCGCAAGCTGTTCATTTCCGGCTATTCGAATTCCACCCTGCCCAACATCTGGGACCTTTCCGCAGAACAGCAATGACCATCGCCCAACAGCATCCTTCCATCCCCGTCGTCTCCTATCCCGAAGTGCGCGCCGCGCTGCTGGCGCGCGAAGAAATCGCCCTGCTGGACGTGCGCGAAGAGGCGCCGCATGCCGAGTCGCATCCGCTGTTCGCCGCCAACTTCCCGTTCTCGCACCTGGAGCTGAACGCCTACACCCGCCTGCCGCGGCGCGATACCCGCATCGTCACGCTGGATGACGGCGAAGGCCTGGCCGTGCGCGCAGCCCTGCGCCTGCGCGCGCTCGGCTATACCCAGGTGGGCGTGTTTGCCGGCGGCGTGCGCGGCTGGCGCGAGGCCGGCGGCGAGCTGTTCCAGGACGTCAACGTGCCCAGCAAGGCCTTCGGCGAACTGGTCGAGGCCAAACGCCATACGCCCTCGCTGTCGGCCCAGGAGGTCAAGGCGCTGCTGGACGCGAAAGAAGACGTGGTGGTAGTCGACGCGCGCCGCTTCGACGAATACCAGAACATGAACATCCCCGGCTCGGTCAGTGTGCCCGGCGCCGAGCTGGTGCTGCGGGTGCGCGCGCTGGCGCCGGATCCGGCCACGCGCGTGATCGTCAACTGCGCCGGCCGCACGCGCAGCATCATCGGCACGCAGTCGCTGGTCAATGCCGGCATTCCCAACCAGGTGCATGCGCTGCGCAACGGCACCATAGGCTGGACGCTGGCCGGGCAGCAGCTGGAACACGGCCAGCAGCGCCGCTTCCCGGATGCGCTGGGGACCGCGCAAAAGGAAGAAGCACGGCGCCAGGCGCGCTCGGTGGCCGACCGCGCCGGCGTCAGGCGCGTCGCGCTGGAGCGCATCGGCGAACTGGAACAGCCCGGCCGCACCCTGTATCGCTTCGACGTGCGCACGCCGGAGGAGTATCGCGCCGGCCACTTGCCCGGGTTCTTCTCCGCGCCCGGCGGGCAGCTGGTGCAGGAGACCGAGATGAACGCGCCGGTGCGCGGCGCGCGCATCGTGCTGGCCGACGACGACGGCGTGCGCGCCGACATGACCGCCTCATGGCTGGCGCAGATGGCGTGGGACGTGTACGTGGTGGACGGCGTCGAGGACGCGCACCTGTCGGTGAAGGGCGATGCGCCGCGCCCGGTTCCGGACGCCGCGGTGTCGCCGCAGCAGCGCATCAGCGCGCAACAGCTCAAGGCCTGGCTGGACGCCGGCAACGACACCGTGGTGCTGGACTTTGCGCTGAGCGCGCGCCATGTGGCGCGGCATGTTCCCGGCGCCTGGTTCGTGCTGCGTTCGCAGATCGAGCAGGCCGCGCGCAAGTTCCCGTCCGCCTCGCGCTTCGTGGTCACCTGCGGCAGCTCGCTGCTGGCGCAGTTCGCCGTGGCCGATCTGCAGGCGCTGGTGGCGCAGCCGGTGTACCTGCTCGAAGGCGGCAATACCGCCTGGGAAGCCGCAGGCTACCCGGTGGCCGAGGGCGAGGAGCACCTGCTGTCGCCGCGCATCGACCGCTATCGCCGCCCCTACGAGGGCACCGGCAACGCCGCCAGCGCCATGCAGGCCTATCTCGATTGGGAGTTCGGGCTGGTCGAGCAGTTGGGGCGCGACGGCACCCATGGGTTCTTCGTGATCTGATCAGGAAGAGGCAAGCGGGCGCCGGCGGATCTCCGGCGGCAGCCTGCGCCAGTCCAGTTGCGCCGGGTCGAGCGGGAACGCGCCGGGCGCGGCGCACACCAAAATCTCGCTGGCCACGGGGGCAAAGTCGGTGCGGAAATGCACCGTGCTCTTGAGCGCGATGATGTCCAGCCGCTCCGGTTCCAGGCCGATGAAGCGCAGCAAGGCCAGGTCCAGCAGTTGCACCGGCTGCGACACCACGATCACCTTCACGCGGCCGATGGCCAGCAGCGCGCTCGGCCCCAGCGTCAGGCGATAGCCCTGGAACACGCTGCCGGTCGCATCCACCATGCCGTCGTGCAAGACTTCCACGCGCGCCTGCACGCTAAACGGCGCGTCGCCGGCGATGCCGGAGCGGCCGCCCAGGGCCAGCCGCAGTTCAGCGCCGGCGCCTGCGGCATGCGCGGCGGCCGCCGCCTGCGGATCGACCAGCAGGCCCAGCGCCGCATTGGCATCGGCTTTCACCAGTTCGCGCAGCAGGCCCGTGGTGTCGGCGCTGCCGCCGGCGCCGGGGTTGTCCTGGGCGTCGGCGATCACCACCGGGCCGCCGCGCCCGGCTACGGTCTGCAGCGCTCGTTCGACCGCGCCGCGCGCATCGAACAGCTCGCCGCCGAAGCGCGCTTCGGCGTCCAGCACCGCCTGCAGCAGGCGTTGTGCGGCTGCGTCCGCCGTCGTTGCATCCCCGGCGTAGGCCCAGACCGACGGGCCGCATTCGGCGACGTCGGCGGCGGGAAACCCCATCGTGAAATTGGCCAGAACCCCGTCGTCGTCTTCCAGTACCTGCGTCAGGTGTTGCAGCGAGCGCGCCGGTTCGAGGTCGGTGCATTGCCAGCACATGGGAATGAGAAAGGGAATGCGCCGCCATGCCGCCAGCGGACGACGCGCGTCGCCGGCCAGGCGCATCAGTTGGGCAAAGACGCGCGCACCGGTGGCGGCCATGTCCACATGCGGATAGGTGCGATAGGACAGCAGCAGGTCGGCCTGTTCCAGCATCTGCGGCGAGACGTTGGCGTGCAGGTCGAGGCTGGCCGCCAGCGGTACCTGCGGGCCTATCGCCGCGCGCACGCGGCGCAGGATCTCGCCGTCGGCGTCGTCGACGTGTTCGGCCGCCATCGCGCCGTGCAGGTCGAGGTAGACGGCGTCGGGCCTGGCCTGCGCGAGGGCATCCAGCAGCAGTGCGCACATGCGCTCGAAGGCGTCGCGCGTGACCCGTCCCGAGGGGCCGGCCGCGGCCCAGGCCAGCGGCAGCAGCTGTACGCCGCCCTGCCTGTTGGCGGCATCGATGAAGCCGGCGATGGGAATATTGCGCGGCGGCTTTCCCGCCGCCGGGGACATGGTCTGCAGCAGGGCGGGGCCTTGCAGCAATCCCGGCCAGGTGTCGGCCGCGACCAGGTGTTCCCAGCGCGTGGGGACCTGGCTGAAGGTGTTGGTTTCATGCTGGAAACCGCCGATGGCAATGCGCATGCGATGTTGTCCTGGTGACAAGGAGGCGTGGAATCTTTCCCACGTTAACAATTTGAGGAACGAAACGCAAAACTCGAAAGTCGCATAAGCTTAGTTGGAAATCTGATTTTCCCTTGCAGTTCCGAGAACCTAAACTCTTGCACTTTGCCCGTCCGGCGACCTGTGTTTCTTGGTGACGGATCCGGGCAGGCATCACCTTCCGGAGTAGCAGTGAATCCCGATTCAGCGACCGGGGTGCGCGTCGGCATTGACGTCGGCGGCACCTTTACCGATTTCGTCCTCTATGATGCCGGCCACAAGCGCCTGGCTTACCACAAGCAACCCAGCACGCCCGCCGATCCGGCGCTGGCGGTGCGCGACGGACTGGCCGCGCTGATCGCGCGGCAGGGGCTTTCCCCGGCCGACGTCGGCGTGCTGCTGCACGGGACCACCATCGGCCTGAACGCCATCATCCAGCGCCGCGGCGCGCGGGTGGCGCTGATTGCCAGCGAGGGCTTCCGCGACGTGCTGGAGATCGGCCGCGCGCGCATGCCGTCTTCCTTCGACTTCCACGCCACCCGCGAAGAACCGTTCCTGCCGCGCGAGCGCGTGCTGGAGATCGGCGCGCGCTTCAACCGCGACGGCGAGGCCACGCGCTGGCCCGCCGCCGACGAGATCGCCCGCGTGGCCGAAGGCATCGGCCGGCTGGAGTGCGACGCCGCCGTGCTGATGCTGATCAACGGATTTCTCCAGCCCGAGCGCGAGGCCGAACTGGCCGCCGCGCTGCAGGCCGCCTTGCCGGAGCATACGCGCGACGTCGCGGTGCTGTCGGCGGCGCAGACCTGGCCGGAGATCCGCGAATACGAACGCACCGTGGTGGCCACCCTGAACGCCTATATCCAGCCGCTGATGCGCCGCTATTTCGAGCGCCTGGCGCAACTGGTGGGCGAGCTGGGCATATCCGCACCCATCCTCGTGACCGCCTCCAACGGCGGTTCGCTGTCGCTGCAGGGAGCGCTGGCGCGTCCCATCGATACCGTGCTGTCGGGTCCGGCCTCCGGGGTCGTGGCCGCAGCCCGCCTGGCCGACGAATCGCACACGCCGCGCATCGTCACCTTCGACATGGGCGGCACCAGCAGCGATATCGCCGTCTCCCAGCACGGTCAGGCCGAGATGGTCACACGTACCGAGATCGGCGGCCTGCCGCTGGTGCTGCCGGTGGTGGGGGTGTCGGCCATCGGCGCCGGCGGCGGCTCGCGCATCCGCGTGGACGAACACGGCGTGCTCAAGGTCGGCCCGGAAAGCGCCGGTGCCGATCCCGGCCCGGCCTGCTACGGCCGCGGCGGCGACGATGCCACCGTCACCGACTGCTACCTCGCCACCGGCGTGCTGGACGCCGACGCCTTCGTCGGCGGCGCCATGAAGCTTTATCCCGAGCGCGCCATCAAGGCGCTGGACAAGGTCGCCGCCGCGCTGGGCGACAACAATCCCGACGCGGCCATCCGCGCCGCCTCCGGTGCACTGGCCATCGCCACCGCGCAGATGGCCTCCGAGCTGCGCAAGAGCCTGGCCCAGCGCGGTCTGGATCCGACCGAGTTCGCCCTGGTGCCGTTCGGCGGCGCCGGTCCGACCCACGCCAACTGGCTGGCCGAAGAGGCGGGCCTCGCGCACGTGCTGGTGCCGCAGAAACCCGGCACCTTCTGCGCGCTGGGCGCGGCCACCTCGGACCTGCGGCGCGATTTCGTGCGCAGCCTGCGCGTGGCCATCGACGAGCGCAGCGCGGCCGACGTGGCGGCGATCTGGAGCGCGCTGGCGGCGCAGGCGCAGGAGTGGCTGGACCAACAGGGCATGCATATGGGCGCAGAGGCGGGCGGCGCCACCGAGCTGCGCCATGCGCTGGACATGCGCTATGCCGGCCAGGCCTATGAGCTCAGCGTGGCCTTGCCCGAACCCCTGCCGTCGCCGCTGGATGCGCAGGTGCTGACCGAAGCCTTCCACAGCGAGCACGAACGCCTCTACGGTTTTCGCGACGAGGGCGCGCCGGTGGAGGTCTCGACCATCCGCCTGGCCATCGTCGGCCGCCTGGCCAAGGCCGGCGGCGCCCAACGCGAGGCCGGCTCCGGTTCGCCGGCGCCGCGTGCGCGACGGCGCGTGTTCCTGCTCGGCGGCTGGCACGAGGCCGGTGTCTACGGCCGTGAAGACCTCGGCGCCGGCGACCTGTTGCAAGGGCCGGCGATCATCGAGCAGGAAGACACCACGGTGCTGGTGCTGCCCGGTTGGCAGGGCCGCACCGATCGCCACGGCAATCTGCACCTGAAGCCGGTGGGCGCGCAAGACAATGCAGCACAGGGAGTATACGCATGAAACTCGATCCGGTAAGCATAGAAATCCTCGGCAACAAGCTGACCTCGGTGGCCGAGGAGATGTGCCTGACGCTGCAACGCACCGGGCGCACCCTGTACGTGAAGGAGACCGCCGACTTCTGCTGCGCGCTGGCCGGCCTGGACGGCAAGTTCTTCGCCTATCCGCGCGCGCTGGGGGTGTCCGGTTTCGTCGGACTGGATTGCACCGCCGCCATCGAGGCGGTCGGCGCGCTGGAGCCGGGCGACGTGATCCTGACCAACGATCCCTACCGCTCGCGTGGCCTGGCCACCCACCTGCCCGACCTGCAGGTGATCGAGCCGTATTTCCACGAAGGCCGCATCGTCGCCTACGGCTGGGGCTTCCTGCATGCTTCCGACGTCGGCGGCAAGGTGCCCAGCAGCATCTCGCCGACCAATCACGAGATCTTCCAGGAAGGCCTGCAGATCCCGCCGGTGAAGATCATGCGCGCCGGGCGGATGAACGAGGACGTGGCGCTGCTGTTTCGCGCCAACAGCCGCACGCCCGATGCCAACATGGGTGACCTGAAGGCCATGCTGGGCGCGCTGGCCACGGGCCGCGAGCGTGTGGCGCAGACCCTGGCCCAGCACGGCGGGCAAGCCTTCCTCGACGCCCAGGGCGACCTGGTGGAATACGCCGCGCTGCGCGCCCGCGCGGTGCTCTCGCGCATTCCGGAAGGCACCTACCGCTTCACCGACTATCTCGACGACGAGGCCGGCGCCGGCCTGCCGGTGCGTATCGCGCTGGCGGTGACGTTGAAGGGCGGCGGCATCGAACTGGACTTCACCGGCAGCGACCCGCAGGTGGCTGCCGCCATCAACATTCCCAGTCACGGCCTGCCGCATGCCTGGCTGACGCTGCGCATCCTGGCGCTGGTGGCGACGCTGGACAAGGGCGTGCCGATCAACGCGGGCCTGCTGAAACCGGTGTCGGTGGTGGCCCCGGCCGGCAGCATCGTCAATCCCTTGCCGGGCGCCGCCGTGGGCGTGCGCCACGCGGCTGCGGTGCGCGTCAACGATGCGCTCAACGGTGTGCTCGGCCAGGCGCTGCCCGAGCACATGCCGGCGGCCAGCGGCGGCACCATCATTCCGGTGGTGGTGGCCGAGCCTTCGCGCCATGGCCACGGCCAGAACGTGCAGGTCGTCGAACCCATGGTCGGCGGTACCGGCGGGCGTCGCGGCCGCGACGGCGCCGACGGCCGCGACAGCAGCATTTCCAACCTGTCCAACAACCCGGTCGAAACGGTGGAAGCCGAGACCGGGGTCGAGATCGTGCGCTACGGTCTGCGCGCGGACTCCGCCGGCGCCGGCCAATGGCGCGGCGGCAACGGCCAGGAGATCCGCTTCCGCGTGCTGCAGGACGACAGCTTCGTGCTGGCGCGCGGCATGGAGCGCCTGCGCTTTCGTCCGTGGGGCGCGCACGGCGGCGGTCCCGGCGCGCCGGCGCGGCTGGTGCTGCATCGCCCCGGCGAATCGCCGCGCGAGCTGGGCAAGATCGACCTGCTGCCGGTGGCCGCGGGTGACGAGATCGCCATCCAGACGCCCGGCGGCGGCGGCTGGGGCAATCCCTTCGAACGGGATCCTGGCGCAGTGCTGGCCGACGTCAGGCGCGGCCTGCTGTCGCCGGATGCGGCGCGGCGCGATTACGGCGTGGCGCTGTCCGGCGGCCCTGCGGGCGTGGCCGTCGATGACGCCGCCACCGTCGCGCTGCGCGCCCGGGAGCCCGAGACGCGCACCCGCTTCGGCGCCGAGCGCGAGGCCTGGGACAAGGTCTTCCCATCCGAGCAGCTGGACCGCCTGAACGCGGCGCTGTTCGCGCTGGCGCCGGCGGCCCGTCCGCGCCGTCGGCGCCAGGTCTTCGCCGCCGCGCTGGCGACCTTGCCGGAAGGTTTTCCGCAGTCGCTGGCGCATGAGGACGCGATACGCCAGGCCGCCGCGCATTTCGCGCGCGAGGTCGAGGCCTGTACCGCCTCGGCGGCGCCGGCCGCCTGAGTCGGCTTGCAAGCACCGAGATACGCATTCGATCCATCCGACCGAAATCCGATCAAACAACATGGAGAACACCGTGAAATCGATCCGCCTGATTCCCACCCTGGCTGTCACCCTGATTGCCGCCGCCATCCTCGCCGCCTGCGGCGACAAGAAACCCGAGGCGCCGCAGGCCGGCGCTGCCGCGCCCGCGCCGGCCGCCACCGACAAGGTGGTGATCGGCGTCTATGGCGGCGACTGGGAGAAGAACATCCGCGCCGCCGGCCTCGAGCAATACGCCAAGGACAACAAGATCAACGTCGAGATCGTGTCCGGCGCGGACGCCGAATGGCTGGCCAAGCTGCGCGCCTCCAACGGCAACAACCCGCAATACGACATCGTGGTGTTCCAGCCCGACTCGGTGCAGCGCGCCGCCGCGGCTGGCCTGCTGCAGCCGCTGGAAGCCGCCAACATCCCCAACCTGGCCAAACTTTATCCCTCGGTGCAGGAGAAGTTCACCAAGGACGGCAAGACCTACGCCGCCGCCTTCAGCCTCGGTCAGCTGGGCCTGGCCTATCGCACCGACCTGGTGAAGACCCCGCCCAAGAGCTGGCTGGACCTGTGGAATCCCGAATACAAGGGACACGTGGCGATCTCTTCGCCGACCTATGCGGCCGGCCTGCAGTTCTTTGCCGGCCTGACCCATGCGCTGGGCGGCGAGCTGAAGAATGACGCCGACGTCGACAAGACCTTCGCCAAGCTGGCCGAACTCAAGGGCAGCGCGGTCGCCTTCCCGGACAGCCCGGGCGCGATCCAGACGCTGCTGGAGCGCGGCGATGCATGGGTGGTGCCGTACTGGGACGGCCGCGTGTTCGCGCTGCAGAAATCGGGCCTGAAGGTCGGCTTCACCTATCCCAGCGACGGCCCGGTGGTGGGCGCGGCCAACTGGGTGATCGCCAAGGGCGCGCCCAACCTGGCCAACGCCTACAAGCTGGTCGACTTCCTCTCCAGCGACAAGGTGCAGAAGTCCTTCTCGGACGGTTCGCTGTACGGCATGACCAACCAGGACGTGCAGTACAACGAAGAACTGAAGGGCAAGGTGCAGGTCGGCGAAGAAGCGTACAAGAAGCTGATCTGGATCGACTATGAAACCGCCACGCCCAAGGTCGCCGACTGGAGCACGCGCTGGGCGCAGGCCCTGGGCAACGGAAAGTAAGGCGCGCATGAGCGCTATCGACATCCGTGGCGTGGCGCGCCGTTTCGGCGCGCTGCAGGCGCTGGACGGCGTGGACCTGCAGATCGCGCAGGGCGAGTTCTTTTCGCTGCTGGGCCCCAGCGGCTGCGGCAAGACCACGCTGCTCAACATCATTGCCGGCTTTCTCGAACCCAGCGCCGGCAGCGTCGCGCTGGGCGGGCGCGACATCACCCGGCTGGCGCCGCATGAGCGCGACATCGGCATGGTGTTCCAGAACTATGCGCTGTTCCCGCACCTGAACGTGTTCGACAACGTCGCCTACGGCCTGCGCGTGCGCCGGCAGAAAGGCGAGGCGATCCGCGAACGGGTGGCGAGCATGCTGGCGCTGGTGCGCCTGTCTGAGCTGGCGCAGCGCATGCCGCACCAGCTCTCGGGCGGCCAGCAGCAGCGTGTGGCGATCGCCCGCGCGCTGGCCATCAGGCCGCAGGTGCTGCTGCTGGACGAGCCCCTGTCCAACCTCGACGCCAAGCTGCGCAAGGAGATGCAGGCCGAACTGCGTCGCCTGCAGCGCGACGTCGGCATCACCACCGTGATGGTGACGCACGACCAGGAGGAAGCGCTGGGCCTGTCAGACCGCATCGGCATCCTGGGCGGCGGCCGCCTGCAGCAGGTGGGCACGCCGCTGGAGCTGTACCGCCAGCCGGCCAACCGCTTCGTCGGCGAGTTCGTCGGCCAGGCCAACCTGATTGCCGCGCAGCCCGAGGGCGGCGGCTATTTCAAGGCGCTGTCGCACGAGGCCGCCGAAGGCGTGCCGCTGCGCCTGTTCGCAGGCGAAGGGCAGGCCGGGCAGACGCTGTTCCTGCTGCGACCGGAACGCATCCGCCTGGCCGAACCCGACGGCGCGCCGGCCGGACCCAACGTGGTGGAGGGCCAGGTGCGCGAGGCCAGCTACGCCGGCGCCGAACTGCACCTGACGGTGACGCTGCCGGGCGCGGGCGTGCTGCATGTGGCGGCCCCGGAGTCGCTGTTCGGCCAGGTGCCGCAGGCCGGCGTGGGCGTGCGCCTGTCGTGGGAGGCGCATGACCTGGTGCCGCTGCCGGACGACAATGCGGCGGCGCAGGGAAGCGCCGCATGAGCCGCGGGCGCATCGTCGGCGGTTCGCTCTTCCCCTGGCTGCTGCTCACGCCGGGCATGCTGTTCCTGATCGCCTTCCTGGTCGCGCCCGGCCTGCTGCTGGCCGCGCTGTCGCTGCGCGACGTCGACGGCATGCTGATGGTGCTGCCGACCTACGGCTTCTCGCAGTACATCAAGGTCTTCACCAGCGCCGGCTATCTCGACGCGCTGGGCACCACGCTGTGGGTGGCCGCGCTGACCGCCGTGCTGTGCGTGCTGCTGGCATGGCCTGCGGCCTGGCTGCTGGTCAACACCCGCAGCCGCGCCTGGCGCACGGTGCTGTACGTGATCCTGATCTCGCCGCTGCTGACCAGCGTGGTGATCCGCACCTTCGCCTGGATCGTGCTGCTGGCGCAGAACGGCCTGATCAACGACGTGCTGCGCAAGCTGGGCGTGATCGACGCGCCGCTGGCGCTGCTGTGGAACATGAAGGCGGTGATCGTGGCCTACGTGCAGGTGATGCTGCCGTTCGCGGTGTTGCCGCTGGCGACCTCGCTGGGCGAGATCCCGCCGGCGCTGCCGCGCGCCTCGCAGTCGCTGGGCGCCGGCGCGCGTCATACCTTCTTCAACGTGCTGCTGCCGCTGACCATCCCGGGCATGATGAGCGGCGCCATCATCGTCTTCGCGCTGGCCGCGGGCAGCTACGTCACGCCGCTGCTGATCGGCGGGCGCCTGCAGCCGCTGCTGCCGATCAATATCTATCAACAGGCGCTGCAGATCGCCAACCTGCCGCTGGCGGCCGCGCTGTCGCTGACGCTGCTGGCGGTGACGGCGATCATCGCCGCCGTCATGAGCCGCCTGCAGAAACAATGGGAGCGCCGCGTCTATGGCCACTGACAACGACACCCTGCGCACCTCCGGCGGACCCTGGCGCTGGGCCGGGATGGGCGCCGGCGCGCTGGTCTACCTGTTCCTGCTGCTGCCGGTGCTGGTGATCTTCCTCTCGGCGTTCAGCCCGGAGGCTTATCCGCAGTTTCCGCCCAAGTCGTTCTCGCTGCGCTGGTTCCAGGCTTTTGTCGATAACGGCGCGTGGCTGCGCGCGCTGCAGGTGAGCGCGTGGCTGCTGCTGGTGGTGACGCCGCTGACCACCATCCTCGGCACCACCGCCGCCTATGCGCTGGCGCGGCTGGATTTTCGCGGGCGCGAGCTGCTGCAGGCCTTCGTGCTGTCGCCGCTGATCATTCCGCAGGTGGTGCTGGGCATCGCGCTGTTGTATGTGCTGACCGCGGCCGGCCTGGCCGGCTCGATGGCGGGCCTGGCGATCGGCCACACGCTGGTGGCGCTGCCCTATGCGGTGCGCACCGTCTCGGTCAGCCTGGCCAGCATGGACCGCCGGCTGGAGGCGGCGTCGATGAACCTCGGCGCCACGCCGGCCTATACCTTCCGTCATGTGACGCTGCCGCTGATCCGGCCGGGCATCGTGGCCGGCGCCGTGTTCGCCGCGGTGACCTCGTTCGGCGAGGTCTCGGTAAGCCTGTTCCTGACCGCGCCGGGCACGGTGAGCATGCCGGTGCGCATCTTCACCTACATCGACCAGACTTTCGACCCGGTGGTCAATGCCGTGTCGGCGGTGTTCATCGTGCTGGCGGTAGCGGCGCTGGTGCTGATCGAGCGCACCATCGGCCTGACCAAGGCCATGTGAGCATTCCCACCCGGCGATACGCGCCGTATGGTCACAATGTTGTCACACGAGTTAAATATGATCGCTGATTGATCAAAATTTCATTCGCGGGCAAGCACGGTGGACAGCCATTTCAGCCTTTCCCCGGCGATGGGGAACAAGTTGTTTCAACCGACGGCGGGGGCGCTGGCGGTGAATGTACCGGTGGTCTCGTTCGATGAGAACAATGCCAGGGTGCTGGAGATCTTCGGCCAGCACAAGGAGCTGGTGAGCCTGCCGGTGGTCGAGGGGGACCGGCCGATCGGCCTGATCAGCCGGCATATCTTCATGTCGCAGATGTCCAAGCCGTATCACCGCGAGCTGTATGAGCGCAAGAGCTGCATCGCGTTCATGGACAAGGACCCGCTGATCGTCGACACCGGCACGCCCATCGAAACCCTGGGCGCGATGGCGGTCGCCTCCGGCGACAAGACGCTGGCCGACGGTTTCCTGATCGTCGAGGGCGAGCGGTTGCGCGGGCTCGGCTCCGGCCTTGAGCTCATGCGCGAGCTGGTGGCCCTGCAGGTCGAGAAGAACCGCCAGGTCATGCAGAGCATCGACTACGCCAGCGTGATCCAGCGCGCCATGCTCAGCGCCTCGCGCTCGGCCATGTCGCAGGCGCTGGACGACGCCTGCCTGGTCTGGGAGCCGCGCGACGTGGTCGGCGGCGACTTCTACCATTTCGAACATCATCCCGACGGCTGGTTCGCCGCCGTGGCCGACTGCACCGGGCACGGCGTGCCGGGGGCCTTCCTGACCCTGATCGCATCGTCGTCGCTGAAACAGGCGCTGGAGCTGCACGGGCCGCGCAATCCGGCGCTGGTGATGAACGAGGTCAACCGCAGCATGAAGCGCGTGCTGGGCCAGCAGGGCGGATCGGGCAAGGAGGCCGGCGCGCAGTCGGATCTGCAGTCCGAATCCGACGACGGCATGGACGCCTGCTTCTTCTGGTTCGACGCCGGCACGCGCGAGCTGACCTGCGCCAACGCCAAGATGTCGCTGTTCGTGCTCTCGGGCGAGGGCGACGAGGTGCAGACCATCGACGGCAAGCGCACCGGACTGGGCTACGTCGACACCCCCGACGACATGCAATGGGACAACCGCAGCGTGCAGGTCGCGCCGGGCGCCATCGTGTTCGTCTCCACCGACGGCATCATCGACCAGATCGGCGGCGCCAAGAACATCGCCTTCGGCAAGCAGCGCCTGCGCAAGAGCATGCTGGAGCATCGCCACCTGCCGATGGCCGAGCTCGGCCGCCAGGTCATGGCGGGGCACCGCAGCTACCAGGGCGGCCAGCGCCGCCGCGATGACGTCACCTTCTTCGGCGCCCGCCTGGGCGGCGCCGCCAACCTTCAACACGGACAACAGGCATGAGCGGTATCCAGCAGGAATGGGCGGAGTTCCAGAGCTACGTAGAGCGTCGCGACGTGATCTTCTATTACGTCGGATATTTTTCGCAGACCATCATCGCGGCCATGGCCGATGCGGTGAAGCTGCGCGCCGAGCACACCGGCGCGGTCGGCCAGACGCGCCGCAAGCTGTTCTCCTCCTTCATCGAGATGGCGCAGAACATCGTCCACTACTCGTCCGACCTGCACGAGAAGGAAGGCCGCGCGACCGAGCCGTCAATGCGCCACGGCGCGGTGTTCATCACCCTGACCGACGGCATCTATTACCTGCATTGCGCCAATCCCGTCGACGCCGAAATGGCCGAAAAGCTGCGCGCCAAGCTCGAACACCTGCGCACCATGACCATCGACGAGATCAAGGCCGAGTACAAGGAAATGCTGCGCTCGGAAACGCCGCCCGACAGCAAGGGCGCCGGACTGGGCTTCCTGACCGTGGCGCGCGACGCCAGCGCGCCGCTGGATTTCGAATTCTCCCCGCCGGCGGAAGACGGCGCCTTGACCTTCTATCTGAGGGCCACCATCTGACGTCGCCCGGCATCGGGCCATTTTGCATTCAGGAAAAGTATTCATGGACAACTTATTCATCGCCGCCAGCGCCAGTTCCCCCGAAGTCGATTTTCGCTTCGATGAACGCACGCTGGCATTGAAAGGCGAATCCTATCCGGAGAACGCGGCGCAGTTCTGGGGCGAGATCATCGCCACGCTGCGCCGTTTCCTGGCCGACGACGAAGGCGGCGCGGCCATCACCGTGAACGTGGCGCTGTCCTACTTCAACAGCTCCAGCACCAAGATGCTGTTCTCGCTGTTCGATGCCTTGAACGAGAAGGCCGAAGAGGGCACCGAAGTGGTGCTGAACTGGTACCACGACGAGGATGACGACACCATCTTCGAGTTCGGCCAGGAGCTGCAGGAGGATTTCTCGGCGCTCGTCTTCAATGACCACGCGGTACAGAGCTGATGACCGACGTCGACCTTTTCGAGGCTGAAGCCGAGGCCCTGGAGCGCGCCAACACGGTCCTGGCCAGCGGCACGCAGGAGCTCACGCGCTACCGCGCGGCGCTGGAGGAGCTGGTGCAGAACTACGGCCAGCTGATGCGCCAGAGCCGCCGGCTGATCTCGCGCAGCGACCGCACCGAGCGCGAGCTGAACCAGCTCAATTCGCGCCTGAAGCAGCTGAGCGACGAACTCGAATACAAGGCGCGCCACGACAACCTGACCGGCGCGCTCAACCGCGGCGCGGTGTTCGAGAGCGCGCATCGCATCCTGGAAAAATCGGCGATGTCGGTGATCGTGCTGGACATCGATTTCTTCAAGCGCATCAACGACGAGTTCGGCCATCCGACCGGCGATGCCGTGATCCGCGAGCTGGTCAATCGTCTGCGCGTGGCGCTGGGCGATGTGGGCCTGATCGGCCGCGTCGGCGGCGAGGAGTTCTCGATCCTGCTGGCCGGCATGGCGCTGGACGAGGCCGTGGTGCTGGCCGAACACATCCGCCAGGCGATCTCCGGCGAACTCTTCCCCTGCCTGCCGTCGCGTCCGGTGACCTCCAGTTTCGGCGTATCGTGGAGCGTCGCCGGCGGCGACTTCGAAGACGCCTATGCGCGCGCCGACGAGGCGCTCTACCAGGCCAAGCGCGGCGGACGCAATCGCGTGGAGCGCGAGGCGGCCTGATCGCCGCCGCTGCCACGCTTTCTTCTTCAGCGCCCCGACGGCGTGGGGCCAACCCCGCGCCGGCCTTTGCGCTACCATCGGTGAGCCGCAGGCGGGCGCCGTGTCGGGTTCCGCCGGGCACTTGTCCACCTCGCAGGGTCTTCCATGTCCATTCGCCGCCTGATCGCCGTCTCCATCCTGCCGTTGGCAGGCCTTCTTTCCGCCTGCACGCAGGCGCCCGTATCGCCTCAGGGCGGCGTCGGCGCGAGCAGCTCCACGCGCGCCGAAGCCAACAAGCGCAACGCGCTGGCGTTCTATGACGCCTTCTTCAACCGGCACGACCTGACGGCCGCGCAGCGCTACGTCGCGCCGGGCTATATCCAGCACAACCCCCGCGTGGCCAGCGGCCGCGACGCCTTCGTCAATGCCTTCACGCAGATTTTCGCGCGCTATCCCCAACGCCGCAGCACGGTCCACAAGGCCATCGCCGACGGCGACCTGGTGGCGCTGCACGTGCATACGGTGACCGGGCCGGATGACCGCGGCATGGCCATCGTCGACATCTTCCGCTTCGACGGCGACGGCAAGATCGTCGAGCACTGGGATGTGATGCAGCCGGTGCCGGAGTCCACGGCCAGCGGCAACGGCATGTTCGACTGAATCAGCCCAGGAGTGCGCCGGCGGCTGCGCAGCACAACACGGCCAGCCAGGGGGGACATCTGCCGGACTGGAGCGCCGCCAGGGCCGCAAGGGCGATGATGAAATCCTTTGGCGCAAATAAGGCCGATGTGCCGACGGGGTAATACAGGGCCGCCGCCAGCAGTCCGACCACGGCGGCATTGACTCCACCCAGCGCCGAACGCATGCGGCTGCTGCGGCGCAGGTCGGCCCAGAACGGCATGGTGCCCGCCACCAGCAGGAAGGACGGAGCGAAGATGGCGAGCAGGCAGATCATGCCTCCCGACCAGCCGGAGGGCGCAACCTGCATTGATGCGCCGAGGAACGCGGCGAAGGTGAACAGCGGGCCGGGTACCGCCTGCGCGGCGCCGTAGCCGGCCAGGAAGACGTCGTTGCTGACCAGCCCGCCCGGAACCACTTCCGCCTGCAGCAGCGGCAGTACAACGTGGCCGCCGCCGAATACCAAGGCGCCGGTGCGGAAGAAGGCGGAGACATCGGCCAGTGCTTGCCACGGCAGTGTGGAAGCCAGCAACGGGAGCAAGGCCAGCAGGGCGCAGAACAACGCCAGCCACGCGATGCCGGCGCGCTTTGCGATGGTGACCGGCATCGGTTCATTTCCGGTTTCGTGCGGCGCCTGCAGTATCAGCACGCCGCCCACGCCTGCGACGACGATGATCGCCAATTGTCCGGCGGCGCCCGGGAGCAGCAGCGTAGCGCCGGCGGCCAAGGCCGCGATGGCGATGCGCGGTGCATCGGTGCACAGCTTGCGCGCCATGCCCAAGACGGCCTGCGCCACCACGGCAACGGCCGCCAGTTTCAGGCCGTGCAGCATATCTGGCGGCAGATGGCTTCCATGCGAAATTCCCAGCGCGAACAGGATCAGGGCGACCGCCGACGGCAAGGTAAAACCGGCCCAGGCGACAAACGCGCCCGGATAGCCATGCCGCAGGATCCCCACCGCCATGCCGACCTGGCTGCTGGCAGGTCCCGGCAAAAACTGGCAGAGCGCGACCAGGTCGGCGTAGCCTTGTTCGGACAGCCAGTGCCGGCGGGCGACGAATTCGTCGCGGAAGTAGCCGAGATGGGCGATCGGGCCGCCGAAGGAGGTCAGGCCGAGACGCAGGAAGATCAGAAACAGGCCCCAAGTGCTTTCTTTTTCGTTTGTCGTATGAGTCTGTGTCTGGAGCATCGATGCGTCTTCCCTTGATCTGGTCAGCGCCATTATGCGTCGGATCACCGAGGCCACGAGGCGTGTCGCGGGTCGCCGTTGCCGGATTGGGACGTTGCGCATGCGGAACGGCAAAGCGCTGTACCGGCCGCCGACTCTTGGCTATGATTTATCCACAAGCAACACCTGCGCGCAGGACGTTGCGTTACGACAAGAACGGCCCGTGGGGAGCCGCATAAGAAGCAGGGACGGGAAGGGATGAAATTCCTCAGAAAAGACCATCAGTGGAAGATCGGGCACCTGGTGTTCGGCGCGCTGATTTCCTTCATCGGCATCCTCACGTTCTTCGGGGCGGCCGGGTTCTTCTGGCTGCAGCACGACTTGGAGGAGAAGATCGTCCAGCCGTTGCTGGAGCGCGAGGTCAATCGCGTGCTGGAAGGGTTCAAGTCCGAATACCTGGCCGGCGGCATCTTCATCAAGCAGATGCAGGGCCTGCTGCTGGAGTCCCAGGTCACGCTGCACGGCGACCTGCTGGGCGTGGCCCGCTTCATCGAGGCGCTGGCGCGCAGGGAGAATACCGAGGATCCGCGCTTCTCTTACATCCAGTTCGGCAACAACCGGGGCGAGATGATCGCCGTCAACCTCAAGGGCGACGGCAACCTGGCGTTCTACATCAAGGACGAGCAGCATCGCGGCGGCCTGCAGCAGTTCGACATGCGTCCCGATGCCGAAGGCGCCGCGCCGCAAGGCATGACCAGGGACTACGATCCGCGCAAGCGCCCCTGGTACGCCAACGCCACCGCGGAATGCCCGCAGGTGTCTTCCATCTATTTCAGCATGGGCGCGGACGCGCAGTGGAACGCCTCGATCACCTGCCCGGTCAACCGCTCGCCGGAGGACCAGGGCGTGATCGCCGTCGACCTGTCGTCGGGGCGGCTGCAGAAGCTGCTCGACGCGGCGGTGCGGCAGTCGCTGGTGTCGGGCGTGTTCATCGTCGACGACAACGACCGCGTGCTGCTCAAGTCGGAGCGCCTGAGCAGCAGCGACAAGGCCTTCCTGCTGGAAGGCGACAGCGAGAAGCCGCGCTTCAGCGAGCTGGTGGTGTCGCGCCTGAACGCCGACCACTCGCGCATGATCAACCTGCACACCGACTCGCACGGCAAGTTCCTGATCTACCAACAACCCTTGACCGAGATGGGCAGCGTGGCGGGCGACATGGCGCATTTCCGGGTGCTGGTCATCTCCTCGCGCGACGAGCTGCTGTCGGTGTTCAACAGTTTCTTCTGGATGAGCTGGATCGCGCTGGCGTTGATCGTCTTCGGCGCCTATATCCTGATCCGCGTCTATCGCGGCAGCATCACCTTCCCGCTGATCCGCCTGCGCGAGCAGGCCGAGAACGTGGCGTTCAGGGAGGTGGTGAGCTCGCACGAGTTCGAGCTGCTGTACCCGAAGGGGCGCGCGATCGAGGAGATCGTATCGGTGCAGGACGCGGTCGAGAAGATGGCCAACAGCCTCTATTCGCTCTATCAGGAATTGCGCGATAAGGTCGACCGCGACGAGGAGAGCGGCCTGCTCAGCCTGATCGGCGCGGCCGACCGGCTGGAGGGGGCGAAGTGGGAGGAGGCCACCGTCTGCGTGGTCGAGATCAGCAACTACGTGCAGCTCTCCGACACGCTCAACAAGGTCGCGCTCAGGCATCTGTGGCACAGCCTGTGCACGCAGGTCTCGCCGGTGTGGGCGGATTTTCCGCCGAACCGGCTGTTCCGCTGCCGTTACAGCGAGAGCCGCATCGCCATCGTGATGCTGGGCGCGCCGCATGAGCACGAGCCGATGCTGGAGCGGCTGCGGCAGAAATCGGACCTGGTGCTGGGCACCGGCGCGCAGGAAGAGGTGCGGGTGTTCCTGTGCCTGGGCGTGAGCCATTGCCGCGAGCGCAGCCGACCGGCCATGGAGAAGAGTTTTGCCAATGCCGTCCTCGCGCTGCGCCAGGCGCAACTGGCGGGAGGCGGCGGCTTCAGCGTCTTCCAGCAGTCCATGCTGGAGAAGGAGGAGCGGGTGCAGGCGCTGCTGGGCGCGATGGATTCGGCCAGCATCGAGGACGAGTTCACGATGGTGTACCAGCCGATCTGCGACCTCAGGAGCGGGCGCATGCACGGCGTCGAGGCGCTGATGCGGTGGCAGTCGCCGTTGTTCGGCGCGGTCTCGCCGGCCGAATTCATTCCGCTGGCCGAACGCAGCGAGCGGATCACGCAGCTGGGCGCGCTGGCCCTGCGCAAGGTGGCGCGCGACGTCGCCGCGATGCAGGCGGCGGGCTTGCTGCCGCCGGGCTTTACCGCCCATATCAACGTATCGGCGCGGCAGGCGATGAACGTGCACTTCTTCGAACAGGTGCGCGATATCGCGCTGGCGGCCGGATTGCCGCCCGGACTGCTGACGCTGGAGCTGACCGAGAGCCTGCTTGTGGACGACGCCCATCATTTGCGCGCGCAGTTCCGCCGGCTGGCCGATTTCGGGTTCGGGCTGTGCCTGGACGACTTCGGCACCGGCTATTCGTCGCTATCGACGCTGCACAATTTCAACTTCGATTGCGTCAAGCTGGATCGGTCGTTCATCGTCCGTTCCACCGAAGAGGGGCGGGCCTCGGCGGTGCTGCCGGCCATCGTCGGCATCGCCAGGTCGCTGAAGATGAGCTGCGTGGCCGAAGGGGTGGAAACGCCGGAGCAGGCCGCCGTGCTGCGCGCGATGGGATGCGAATACGTGCAGGGCTACCTGTTTGCGCGCCCGATGGGCCTGGCGCCGCTGCAGGCCTGGATGGCCGACAACGCCCGCGCCGACATCAGCGGCGGCTGAGCGCCGGCGCGCCGCATACGCGGCGGATCAGCTCGCGCAGCCAGCGGTGGACGGGATCCTGTTCCAGCCGCGGATGCCACATCAGGGAGATGGTGATCTTCTCGGTCGTCACCGGCAGGTCGAAGGCGAAGGTGGCGGCCGAGCGCGCGTTCTTCTGGCGCTCGGGCGGCACCTCCAGGAAGGACGCCGGCACCAGCGCCACCAGGTCGGATGCGCGCGCCACCGCCAGCGCGGTCGGAAAGCTGGGCACCATCGCCGCCACCTTGCGCTCCAGTCCCGCGGCGGCCAGCGCCTGGTCTACCGGGCCATGGCTGTTGCCGTAGCGCGAGACCACCACATGGCCGAAATCCAGATAGCGCTCCACCGTGATCTTGCGCATGGCGGCCAGCGGATGATCCTTGCGCACCACGCCGACGAAGCGGTCGCGGTACAGCGCCTGGATGCGCACCTCCGGCCCCATGTCGCCGACCACGCCGATCTCGAGGTCGGCCGTGCCTTCGCGCAGGAAGGTCGGGGACTTCTCGGTCTTGGTTGCGAAACACAGCCGCAGCAGCGGCGCCTCGGCGTGCACCGCGCTGATCAGGCGCGCGCCGAAGGCTTCGACGAAGCCGTCGTTGGCGCGGATGGTGAAGGTACGGTTCAACGTCGACAGGTCGGGTTCGGGCGCGGCCGGGCGCAGCAGCGAGCGCGCTTCGTGCACGGCGTTGCGCGTGCGTTCGCGCAGGCCTTCGGCGCAGGGCGTGAGCACCATGCGGCGTCCCGCCCGAACCAGCAGCTGGTCGCCGGTCTCCTCGCGCAGGCGCGCCAGGGTACGGCTCATGGCCGAGGCGCTCAGGCGCAGCCGGCGCGCCGCCCGCGCCACGCTTTCTTCGGTCAGCAGGGCGTCCAGCGCGATCAGCAGGTTGAGGTCGGGTTCGGACATGCGGGCCATCCTAACATGCCAGATATGGCGTTTGGCGCAGGTATTAGTTGCAAATGCTGCGCCTTCCGCCATGACTGGCCGGCCGATATAGTGTGCATATCAGCATCAACATCGACAGGATAAGCACAGCCATGGAATTGTTCTCAGACCAGCCCGGCGACGAGGGCTTGCCGGGCGCCGAGCGGCGCCTGGCCATGATCGCCGTGATGACCGCCACCACCATGGCGGTGTTCGACGGCACCATCGTCAACGTGGCGCTCCCGCAGATCACGCGCGCGCTGGACGCGCCGGTGGGCACCGCCATCTGGGTGGCCAACGGCTACCTGCTGGCTACCGCCATGACGCTGGCGACGTTCGCCTCGCTCTCCGGCCGGATCGGTTTTCGCACGCTCTTCAGCGCCGGGCTGGCGGTGTTCACGCTGGCCTCGCTCGGTTGTGCGCTGGCGCCTTCCATGAACCTGCTGATCTTCATGCGCGTGCTGCAGGGTTTCGGCGGCGCGGCCATGCTGAGCATTGCGCCGGCCATCCATCGCACCATCTTCCCCAACCGCCTGCTCGGGCGCATCCTGGGCATGAACGCGGTGCTGATCGCCACCAGCACCGCGGTCGGGCCGGCGCTGGGCGGCACCTTGCTGGCGGCGCTGAGCTGGGAGTGGCTGTTCGCCATCAACGTACCGCTGGGACTGGTTGCGATCTACCTGTCGCTGCGCGCCATCCCCGGCAAGCGCAGCGCCACGCGCGCGCCGTTCGACGTAGCCGGCGCGCTGCTGTCGGCGGTGTCCATGGGCGCGATGATCATGGCCGCGGATGCCTGTGCGCAGCTGGCGCATCACGGGCAGGAGGGCGAGGCGGCGCTGACCGCCGGCGCTTATGCGCTGGTCAGCGTGGCCGCCGGCATCGGCTTCGTGAAGGTGCAGCGCCGCGCCCGCGAGCCGCTGCTGCCGCTGGACATCTTCGCTTCGGCGCGCTTCTCGCTGGCGGCGCTGACTTCGCTGGTTTCCTTCGTGGGGCAGGGGATCGCCTTTGTGGCCTTGCCCTTCCTGTTCCAGAACGCTTACGGCTATACCGCGTTCGAGTCGGCCCTGTTGTTTACGCCCTGGCCGATCGGCATCGTGCTGGTGGCGCCGCACGCCGGCCGCCTGGCGGATCGCCATTCGCCGGCCTTGCTGTCGACGGCGGGACTGGCGCTGTTTACCGTCGGGCTGGGTTTGCTGGCGCTGCTGCCGGCCCAGGCGCAGGCCTGGGACATCTGTTGGCGCGCGCTGGTCTGCGGCATGGGATTCGGCTTCTTCCAGAGCCCGAACAACCGCGAGATGCTGGGCAACGTGTCGCGCGAGCGCAGCGGCAATGCGTCGGGCGTGCTGGCGATCATGCGCACCTTCGGGCAATGCCTGGGGGCGGCGGTGCTGGGCATCATCCTCTCGGTCTATGCGGCGGCGGCCCTCTCCCACGGCGAGGTGCACATGAGCGCGCTGGAGGACGCGGCGGCGATCCGGCTGGCCTTGTGGGTGGCCGTCGGGGCGACCGCGCTGGCGAGCCTGGTCAGCTTCAGCCGCATCAGGAAGGCGAGGGTGGTCGGCGCCTGATGCCGCACGGAAACGGTGGGGGCAGATTCTTTCACGCGCTTGACATGCTACCTACTAAAAGGTAGGCTGCGTGCATGGTGAATTCTTCAGGCACTTCCGACAATATCCTGCGCTGTGCGCAGACCCTGATCGTGGCCGGCGGCTACAACGGCTTCAGCTATGCCGACATCGCCAAGGTGGTCGGCGTGCGCAATGCCAGCATCCATCATCACTTCCCGAGCAAGGCCATCCTCGTGCAGACGCTGGTGGCGCGCTATCGGCAAGAGGTCGAGGCGGGAATCGCCGAGATGGAGCGGCAGGTGACCGACCCGCTCGGCCAGCTCTGCGCCTACACCGGGTTCTGGGAAGGATGCATTGACCAGGCGGCTACCTCGTTTTGCGTCTGCGCGCTGCTGGCCAGCGAGATGCCCTTGCTGCCGGAGGAGATCGCGCTGGAGGTGCGGGCGCATTTCCGTTCGCTCTCGGCCTGGCTGGCCTCGGTGTTCGAGCGCGGCGCCAAGCTCGGCAGTTTCGCATTGAGCGCCCCGCCCAAGGTGGAGGCGGAGATGTTCCTGGCCGCGGTGCACGGCGCCATGTTGTCGGCGCGCGCGTATGGGGACCCCAAGATGTTCGGCGTGATCATCAATCCCGTGGTGGAACGACTGGTGCGCAAGGCGTGAGCCGCAAGGCTTGCTGGAGGCCAGTGACGGCCTCTCATTTTTATCCAATTTATCTACCGATTAGTAGGTAGTTATTTAAATCTTCTTTCTCTGCAAAGGACTCTTTCATGTTCGGAATTTCTCCCCTGGGCTGGGTGCATACGCTGGGCAGCCTGCCGGCCATCCCGGTCGCCGTCTACATGTTCGCCCGCCATGGCCGCATCGTGCCGCGTTCCATTCCTGGTGCGATCTACTTCGTGTCCATGCTGATCGGTGCGTTGACCGTGCTGCTGGTGGCGCACCAGTCGATCAGCTACGGCATCGCGGCGGCGACCCTGCTGTTCCTGCTGGCAGGTTATGGCGTCGGCTGGCTGCCGCTGGGGCGCGCAGGTGTTTATCTGGAGACTGGTTTGTTGACGGTGACGAGCTTCCTGTTGATGGTGCCGACCGTGAGCGAGACCCTGCGCCGCGTGCCGGATGGCCATCCGATCGTGACCGACCTGAAGTCGCCACTGCTGCTCGGCGCACAGGGCGCGCTCTTCGTGCTGCTGGTGGTCGGGCTGGTCGCGCAGGTCCTCTACCTGCGCAGGAAAGGGCGGCCTGCGGGAATCGCCGCACAGTGATTTAATCGAGGTTCAATGCAACTCGGAGGAGGTCGTATGGCGCGCAATCCGGTGACTGCCGTTATTCCCGTGGACCCCGTCGGCGCCGTCCGGCGTGTGGACAGCGGCTCGACGTATTATCGGCATCTTGAATCCTGGCGGATCTATTCCGAGGTCTATGCCGCCGAGCGGCGGGCCAGGGACAGGCGAGATTTGAAGGCTGGGTTGGGGTGGGTGTTGAGTTGGTGTGGAGATTTCAAAGAATGATTCTGGTTCGTTCCGCGCCTGGACCAGCGATGCAATTGAATCTGCAGCGGTAATAAAGCGGGAGGAAATGGCCCGATGGGGCCATGCGGCGGGAATCTCCCGGGATTGCGCTTGCAAGCGCAATCCGCTCGCCCGGCGCGACGCATGCGTCGCGAAACCCCGGACTCGCCCCGCGTCCGTGCCGGACGCGGGATCGATCTGCGGCGTCAAAAAACAAAAGGAAATGGCCCCGATGGGGCCATGCGGCGGGAATCTCCCGGGATTGCGCTTGCAAGCGCAATCCGCTCGTCCGGCGCGACGCATGCGTCGCGAAACCCCGGACTCGCCCCGCGTCCGTCCCGGACGCGGGATCGATCTGCGGCGTCAAAAAACAAAAGGAAATGGCCCCAACGGGGCCATTTCCTTTTGTTTGGTGGAGGCGGCGGGAATCGAACCCGCGTCCGCAAGCACTCTACAGACAGTTCTACATACTTAGTGCTGTCATTTGATTTAACCCGGCCGCCGCGGACGCACACGCTGCGGAAAGGCTAGTCACCTAAGATTTAACCCCGGTTCAAGTGACCCGTTCCGAGGCGATTCTCTGTAAATGACTCCACTGCTGTTGCCAGCCCACCCCAGAGACGAGATGGTGTGGAGCTAACCGCGATTAAGCGGCCAGTGCGTACGAGTTATCGTTAGCAGTTATTTACGTTCTGACTGTATTTACGAGGTAATCAGGCCTCGGTATGCCCTGCGCTGCTTTGCAACCCACGTCGAAACCAAGTCGCCCCCGCAGAAGAGGAATTATAACCTACTGTATGGGCATCCACGCCGTTATCAAGAGCCGGGCGCCATTTCCGTGCATTGCGGTGTTGCCGGGCGTCATTGGATGTTCAGGTCGACCCGCGCCCGCGGCTCCTTTTCGGGGATGCCGTCGCCGTTGAGCTTGGGGGCGATCAGGAAGATGCGTTCCGGCGGGATCACGCTTTGCTCCTGCAGATAGTTGCGGACCTGGTCGGCGCGCGCCTGGGCCAGCTTGCGCAGGTCGTCTTCGGTGACCTTGGTGTTGCCGACGATGAGCTTTTGCATCTCCTCCGGCGGCAGCGACTTGGCGAAGCCGATCACGTTGCGCGGCTTGTCGAACTTGCCATCCTTGTAGACGCGCTCCATGTACTTGGCGCGGTCGGCGTCGCTCAGCTGGACCGGGCCGGAGGGCTGGCCTTCCTTTTCGATCAGGTCGCGGCGCTTCAGGGCGCGCATCTGGCGGTTCAATGCTTCCTGGCGCAGGCCTTCGTCGTCGACCTGGGGATCGACGCGACCGGTGATGTCGAGCTTGATGCCGGGACGTTCATTGAGCACATAGCCCAGCGCATCGAGCTTCTTGCGGACCTCCGGCGTGATCTCCGAGGAGCCCGGCTGGAACTCGATATAGCGCAGTTCGCCGATGTTGTCGGAGCTGTGGAACATCGAGCCGATCAGCGCGAACGGCGAGGTCACGGCCTTGACGATCAGGTTCACGAACACGCGCACGATGATGCCGCCGACCGAGAATTCCGGGTCCGAGAGGGAGCCTGAAATCGGCAGGTTGAGGTTGATGTTGCCGTCGCGGTCCTTGAGCAGCGACACTGCCAGCATCACGGGCAGCTTGGTGGCGTCGGGGCTGTCGACGCGCTCGCCGAAGGTCAGCTGTTCGATGCGCACATCGTTTTGCGCCACCAGCTTGTCGTTCTCGATCTTGTATTGCACATCCATCGACAGCTTGCCCTTGGTGATCGGGTAGCCGGCGTACTTGGCCGAGTAGGGCGTCAGTCGCGGCAGCTGCACGCCGTTGGCGCTGGCCTTGATGTCCAGGAACATGGGCTTGAACAACGGATTGAGCGAGCCCGAGATCTGCAGCGGCGCGTCGTTGTCGATCTTGCCGCTGATGTTGACCGGCGCCGGCTGCGGTTTCTCCGAGGAGATTTCGCCGATGGTGCCGGCCAGGTTGGTCATGTTGGCGGTGTAGTTCGGCTTGACGAAGTTGTCGGTGTAATTGATGTTGCCGGCGGCCAGCACCACTTGCCCGACGCGGATCACCGGCGCATTGGCGTCGGCCGCGGGGGCGGTGACCGGGGCGGTCGAGGTGGTGGTCTTGCGCGAGGTGGAGGAGGGCTGGTCCTTGCCATCCTTGCCATCCTTGTCGCTCTTCTTGCTGTCGTCGGTGATCGAGCCCTGCGATTGCGCGTCCGAGACGACGATGTCGCGCAGGTTCAGGCGCCCCTGTTCGGACAGGATGGCGCGCGCATAGAAGTTGTTCAGCGAGACCTTGTCCAGCGACACCTGCGGGCGACCGCCCAGTTTGGCCTGGATGCCGGCGAGGTCGAGCGAGCGCCAGCGCAGGAAGTCGGTGGAGGTGACCTTGTCCTGCATGCGCAGGTTGTTGACCGCGGCGCTGCCGTTGTAGCTGAGCGCGAACTTCTGCTGCTCCAGCGGCGGCGTCACCGCCAGCTTGCCCTTGGCGCTCAGCAGGCCGCTGGTCAGCGTCACGTTGAGCACATTGGAGAAGTAGCCTTGGAACGGCGCGACCGGCAGCGAGCGGGCGTCGAGTTCGAGCTCCACGTTTTTGAACTGCGGCGCGGCCTGGCCCCTGATGTCCAGCTTGCCGCTCTTGTCGAATTGCGCCTGCAGGCTGATCTTGGTGTTCTGGTCCAGTTTGCTGGAGAGGTTTTGCACCTGCAGGTTGATGCCGCTGATCTGCAGCCTGGATTTGGCGGTGGCGGCGTCCTCGAAGTTGATGGTGCTGTCGGCCAGGCTGAAGGTGTTCAGGCGCGCCACCCACGGCGATTGCGCGGCGGACTTGCCCGATGGCTTGGCGGCGGCGGGCGCCGGCGCGGCTGGCGGGTGGTCGGCCCCTTGGGCGGTGCCGGCCTGCAGTTTCTGCACGCTGAAGACGCCGTCGTTTTCACGGCGGATGTCGCCCACCAGGCCGCTGATGCGGATGGCGTCGGCCTGCGCCTGGTGCGCGGCGAGATCCAGCGTCGCCTTTTGCAGCGCTATCGATTTCACGGTGATGGCGCTGGCGGTCTTGGCCTTGGGCGAGAGCTTGAGCGTGGCCAGCTCGAGGCCGGCGTCGTCCAGCTTCAGCTGGCCGTCCTGGAAGCGAACCGTGGCGGCGCCCGAAAGCTTGCCCGAGACGCTGGCGGCCAGCGAGCGGTTCAGGTAATTCTGGTAGCCGGCGATGTCGATGCCTTCCAGCGTCGCACGGCCGCCGAGCTGTGCCTTGAGCGGCGCGATGTCGCCGTCGAAGCCGATCTTGCCGTGGCCGTTTTCCACCGCCGAGATTTTCAGCGTGGCGGGCTTGGCGTCGGCGGCGGTGGAGATCTGGGCGGCGTCGATGGTGAGCTGGCTCAGCTGGATGGCCTGCGCCGGCGAGGCATTAGCCTCGTCGCGCCAGTTGATCTCGCCGTCGCGCACGTTCAGTTGCTGCACCAGGATGGCGGCGGCTTTCTTTTCTTCCGCGGATGCCGGGGCCGGAGCGGTCGCCGTAGCGGCAGCGGCAGCGGCGTTCTTCTCCGGCTTGTTCTTGCCTGCGGCGGCCGGTTTGCCGCCGGCCAGCGCGCGTACCCAGTTGATCTCGCCGCGCGCGTTCATGGCGGCCCAGACCTGGGGCGCATCGAGCGTGACCTGGCGGATGTCTCCAGCGGCTGCCAGCACGTCGAACTGATTCAGGGTCGCGGCCAGTTGTTTGGCCTTGAACAGCTGGGCCTGGCTCTTGTCCTGCAGCGAGACGTCGTCAAGCGCGATGTCGCCGGAGAGCGCCACTTTCGGTTTGCCGTCGGTGCGCACGAAGCCCAGGTCCAGTTTGGTCGTCAGTTTGGCGCTTTGCAGGATCACCGGCAGCTGGGCCGGCACGAAGGGCAGGTAGCTGACCACGTCCAGCTTGTCGATGTCGATCGCGAACGTCGATTCCTGGGTGCCGGAGAAGGGTTTGCTGCGGCCCTTGAGCAGGAAGGGCGTGCCGTTGACGGTGGCCGAGAGCTGCGGCTGCACGAAGCTGTCGATGCTGCCGGGCAGATTGGAGATGAAGGGCAGGCCGACCTGCAGCGCGGCGATGTCGATGTTCTTGCCGCTGACCTTGTCTTCGAAGCGCAGCTTGCCGTCCTGCAGTTGCACATTGGCCAGCGAGAACAGCGTCTTGGAATCGCTCTTGGGCATCGCGTCGATGCGCTCGAGGATGTCGGAGAAGTTGTAGTGGCCGATACCGTCGGCATCCAGGCGCACCACATGGACGTCGGGCGCGGTCAGCTTGATTTCGTCGAGCACCGGCGCCAGGCGCAGCAGCGAGAAGGAAGAGGCGTTGACCAGCAGCGACTTGGCGGCAAAGAAGGGCGTCTTGCCATCCTGCTCATAGAGCGTGACGTCGGAGACCGTCAGCGCCAGGCGCAAGGGATTGAAGGCGACCTCGCCGATGTCGAGCTTGCGGCCTATCTTTTGCTGCGTCTGCTCGATCGCGGTCTTCTTGACGAAGGAGGGCAGGGCCAGCCAGGCGACGGCGGCCAGCACCAGCAGGACGGCGACGATCCAGGCCAGCCACTTGAGCGGGCGGCGCAGGCGCTCACGATTCCAGTTCTTGAAGTTTGCCGCAATGCGCGCATTGGCCATGGCCGGTGTTCCTTGTCGATGCTCCGGCGGACGGCTGCGTCAATCAGAACAGGCGGCGCCATTGCGTATTGTGATTTTGTTCGAGTTGCCGAGGCCCCGGATTGCACGGGCTCCTGAGCGTCATTCTAATGCGCCGGGAGAAAACTGTAAGCGTTGCGGCGCACCCGGCCCGCGCGTGTGCGCGGACTGGTTCTCAGAGGCGAAAGGAAGGGCGAAGTTTCAGCGCGCCGCGGCGGTCTCCGGCACGCCGCGCCGCGGGGCCGTTCAGGCCAGCAGTTGCAGCAGCTGCAGCGGCTCGTGGGCCAGGGCATCGGCCTCCCAGGAGGCAGGCGCGCTGTGGCCGCAGTAGCCCCAGGCGGCGGCCACCGTGGGCATGCCGGCGGCGCGGCCGGCCTGGATGTCGCGCAGGTCGTCGCCGACATACCAGCAATCCTCGGGCGCCAGCTGCAGGCGTTTGGCGGCTTCCAGCAGCGGGGCCGGATGCGGTTTGGGATGCGGGGTGGTGTCGCCGGAGACGGTGCAGCCGGCATGGCCCAGGCCGATCTGCGGCGTCAGCTTGTCGGTGAAGCGCGAGGCCTTGTTGGTGACGATGCCCCAGGCGATGCCGCGCGCTTCAAGCTGCGCCAGCAGCTCGGGCACGCTGTCGAAGAGCTTGCTGTGCGCGGTCATGTTGGCTTCGTAGCGGTCCAGGAAGCGCGCCTTGAGTGCTTCGTAGCGCTCGTCGCCGGGATGGATGTCCAGCGCGGCGCCGATCAGTCCGCGCGCGCCGGCCGATGCGACCGGACGCAAGGTCTCGTAGGGCGCCGGGTCCATGCCGTGTTCCTGGCGCAGGAAATTGGCGGCGGCGGCCAGGTCGGGAGCGGTGTCGGCAAGCGTGCCGTCGAGGTCGAACAGGATCGCGCGCGGCGGGCGTAATGGCATGGCGGGAGCGGAAAAATCAGTGGGGTTGAAGATGCGCCGCGGCAGGAGCGCCGCGGCGTACGCGGAATCAGGCAGCCTTGGTGCAGGCCACCAGGTAGTTGACGTCGGTATCCTGGTTCAGCGAGTAGATCCGGGTGAGCGGGTTGTAGCTCATGCCCTTGAAGGCGTCGATCTCCAGGCCCGCTTCGCGCGTGTAATGCGCCAGTTCGGCCGGGGTGATGAACTTGGCGTAGTCGTGCGTGCCCTTGGGTAGCATGCGCAGGAGGTATTCGGCGCCCACGATGGCCAGCAGGTAGGCCTTGGGATTGCGGTTGAGCGTGGAGAAGAACACCTTGCCGCCGGGTTTGGCCAGCGTCGCCGCGGCGCGCACGATGGAGGCGGGATCGGGCACGTGCTCCAGCATCTCCATGCAGGTCACCACGTCGTACTGGCCGGGCTCGCGCGCGGCCAGGTCTTCGGCGGCGATCTTCTCGTAGCGCACCTGCACGCCGGACTCCATGCTGTGCAGGTCGGCCACTTTCAGCGCCTTGTCGGAGAGGTCGATGCCGGTGACGACGGCGCCTTTGACGGCCATCGATTCAGCCAGGATGCCGCCGCCGCAGCCGATGTCGACGACTTTCTTGCCGGCCAGCGGGGCGCGTGCGTTGATCCACTCCAGGCGCAGCGGGTTGATTTCGTGCAGGGGGCGGAACTCTGAACCCGGGTCCCACCAGCGGTGGGCCAGTTCACTGAATTTCTGGATCTCTTGGGGATCGGCGTTGGTAGCATTCATAGACAGAATGATAGCCGAAAGAGCGTCGGGCGTCGGGAAGGGCTAAATCAAACAGGCATAAAAAAACCCCGCCGAAGCGGGGTTCATTGATGCTTGTAGCGTCAATCGATTACTTGCGGGTGCCCACAACTTCGATTTCCACGCGGCGGTTCTTGGCGCGGCCAGCTGCAGTCTTGTTGTCTGCGACCGGTTGCGACTTGCCCTTGCCTTCGGTGTAGACGCGGTTGGCTTCAACACCCTTCGACACCAGGTAGCCCTTGACGGCTTCAGCGCGGCGAACCGACAGCTTCTGGTTGTAGGCGACGGAACCAACGGAGTCGGTGTGGCCGACGGCGATGATGACTTCCAGGTTGATGGCCTTCAGGTTACCGACCAGCTCGTCCAGCTTAGCCTTGCCGGCCGGCTTCAGGACAGCCTTGTCGAAGTCGAAGAAGGCGTCAGCAGCGTAGGTCACTTTTTCCGAGGTCGGAGCAGCAGCAGCAGCAGGAGCCGCGGCCGGTGCAGGAGCAGCAGCAACTGCCGGAGCAGGCGGTTCTTCGCAGGGGCCGTTCACGAAGGCGGTGTTCCAGCACAGACCGTAACCGCTGCGGGTCACGACGTCACGGCCATCTTGCAGGTACAGGCTGCCCGGGCGGACTTTGATGTCCTTGGTTTCCTGAGCAGTGGCAGACAGAGCGATGGCTGCGGACGCAGCAGCGAAGACGAGTTTTGCTAATTTGTTCATGTTTCTCCTCTCGGGTGAGATATCCGCAGATAAACTGCGCTACAAGATTACGACATCAAAAAAATGAATAATATCATGTGTTCAGGTCGTCACAGGCCCTTGTTCCGTGGGGCTTGCGATGAACTTAGCCGCCATTCTGCCACACGGATTGTCCTTGAGCGATGCTTGCTATTTGGTCCAGACAACGTTTTTGGGACTGTGTTGTTTCCACGCAACGCGATTTTTTGGGCTCGTTTTTGTTCCTCTGTGGCTAAAAAAACGTCAGTTTTTGCAAGAATATCCTTATTTTTCATGCAGTTCGCCAATTTCCGCACGGGCATGAATTTGCATTTTGCGGGAATCCAATCATACGAGCAAATCATCAGATATGCCCTGATAGTCGTCGCTCAAAAATGCGGTTCTATAAAAATAGTCCGCCGCCATATTTCCGGCAGTGATTTGATGAGTCGTGAAAATGTCCGCGGGGAAACTTGCTGCGGCGCCTCCTAATATATATAGGCGCTCGCCGCCGGTACGCAGCCTGACCGGCGGCCGTCCCCGCCAGCGGGAGTCGGGCAGGTGGGCGGGGCAGGTGGGCCGGGCAGCGCGGCCAGGGCCCGCAACCCGGCGTTTGGGGCTCCCGGCATGCTAGAATGCACTGTTCAGATCAAGTCTTAGGGCCTCGCCCGCTCGGTGTGCTTTTTTAGCCGAGAAACATCTTTCGACTCTCCAATGGATCAATTCGCTAAAGAAACCATCCCCATTTCCCTCGAAGAAGAGATGCGCAAGAGTTACCTCGATTACGCCATGAGCGTGATCGTGGGGCGGGCACTGCCTGATGTGCGCGATGGCTTGAAGCCCGTCCATCGTCGCGTGCTGTTTGCGATGCATGAGATGAACAACGTCTGGAACCGTCCGTTCGTCAAATGCGCCCGCGTGGTCGGCGAAGTCATGGGTAAATACCACCCGCACGGCGACGCGTCGATCTACGACACCCTGGTGCGCATGGCGCAGGACTTTTCGCTGCGCTACACGCTGGTGGACGGTCAGGGCAACTTCGGCTCGATCGACGGCGACGGCGCCGCGGCGATGCGTTACACCGAGTGCCGCCTGGACAAGATTTCCAACGACCTGTTGGCCGATATCGAGAAGGAAACCGTCGATTTCGTGCCCAACTACGACGGCAAGGAAAAGGAACCGTCGGTACTGCCGACTCGTATTCCCAACCTGCTGGTCAACGGCTCCTCCGGCATCGCCGTGGGCATGGCCACCAACATCCCGCCGCACAACATCACCGAAGTCGTCAACGGCGCGCTGCACCTGCTGGCCAACGAGCATTGCACCATCGATGAGCTCATCGAGCTGGTGCCCGCGCCCGACTTCCCGACTGGCGGCATCATCTACGGCGTCTCCGGCGTGCGCGACGGTTACCGCACCGGCCGCGGCCGCGTGGTGATGCGCGCCAAGACCCACTTCGAAGAGTACGGTCGCGAAGGCCGCATCGCCATCATCGTCGACGAGCTGCCCTACCAGGTCAACAAGAAGGCGCTGCTGGAACGCATCGCCGAGCTGGTGCGCGAGAAGAAGCTCGAAGGCATCTCCGACCTGCGCGACGAGTCCGACAAGTCGGGCATGCGCGTGGTCATCGAATTGAAGCGCGGCGAAGTGCCCGAGGTCGTGCTCAACAACCTGTACAAGCAGACCCAGCTGCAGGACACCTTCGGCATGAACATGGTGGCGCTGGTCGACGGCCAGCCGCGCCTGCTGAACCTGAAGCAGCTGCTGGAATGCTTCCTGTCGCACCGTCGCGAAGTGGTCACCCGCCGCACCGTGTTCGAGCTGCGCAAGGCGCGCGAGCGCGGCCACGTGCTCGAAGGCCTGGCCGTCGCGCTGGCCAACATCGATGACTTCATCGCCATCATCCGCGCCGCGCCGACGCCGCCGATCGCCAAGTCCGAACTGATGGCGCGTTCCTGGGATTCGTCGACCGTGCGCGAAATGCTGGTGCGCGCCGGCGAAGCCAACGAAGGCGGCATCGAGGCCTTCCGTCCGGAAAGCCTGCCGAGCCATTACGGCATCCAGTCCGACGGCCTGTACAAGCTGTCCGACGACCAGGCCCAGGAAATCCTGCAGATGCGTCTGCAGCGCCTGACCGGCCTGGAGCAGGACAAGATCGTCAATGAATACAAGGAAGTCATGGCGCAGATCGCCGATCTGCTCGACATCCTGTCCAAGCCGGCACGCGTGACGGCCATCATCACCGACGAGCTCAACGCCGCCAAGAACGACTACGGCATCGGCGCCAAGGACGAGCGCCGTTCGACCATCGAGTTGAACGCCACCGACCTGGGCACCGAAGACCTGATCACGCCGCAAGACCTGGTGGTGACCCTGTCGCACACCGGTTACATGAAGTCGCAGCCGGTTTCCGAATACCGCGCGCAAAAGCGCGGCGGACGCGGCAAGCAGGCCATGGCGACCAAGGACGACGACTGGATCGACCAGCTCTTCATCGCCAACACGCACGACTACATCCTGTGCTTCTCCAACCGCGGCCGCCTGTACTGGCTGAAGGTGTGGGAAGTGCCGCAGGGTTCGCGCAACTCGCGCGGCAAGCCCATCGTCAACATGTTCCCGCTGCAGGACGGCGAGAAGATCACGGTGATCCTGCCGCTGTCCGGCGAGAACCGCAGCTTCCCCGAAGACCGCTACGTGTTCATGGCAACCAGCCTGGGCACCGTGAAGAAGACCCCGCTGTCGGACTTCTCCAACCCGCGCAAGGCCGGCATCATCGCGGTCGACCTCGATGAGGGCGACTTCCTGATCGGCGCTGCGCTGACCGACGGCGCGCATGACGTGATGCTGTTCTCGGATTCCGGCAAGGCGGTGCGCTTCGACGAAAACGACGTGCGTCCGATGGGCCGCACCGCGCGCGGCGTGCGCGGCATGAACCTGGAAGAAACCCAGCAGGTCATCGCGCTGCTGGTGGCCGAGAACGAGCAGCAGTCAGTGCTGACCGCGACCGAGAACGGCTTCGGCAAGCGCACCCCGATCACCGAGTACACCCGCCACGGCCGCGGCACCAAGGGCATGATCGCGATCCAGACCAGCGAGCGCAACGGCAAGGTCGTCGCCGCGACCCTGGTCGAGCCGACCGATGAGATCATGCTGATCACCACCGGCGGCGTGCTGATCCGCACCCGCGTGTCGGAGATCCGCGAGATGGGCCGCGCGACCCAGGGCGTGACCCTGATCGCGGTGGAAGACGGCACCAAGCTGTCGGGCCTGCAACGCGTGGTGGAGTCGGACGTAGAGGAAGCGGTGGAAACCGATGCCGAGGGCGGTGAAGCCGCAGCAGGCGAGGCACCCGCAGCCGGCGAGTAAGAAGCTTCATGGACAAGGCGGCTCGCATCAAGTGAGCCGCCTTTTTTGATTGTGACGGCAGATATGGTTTACAACTTTTCCGCAGGACCGGCGGTATTGCCCCGGGAAGTGCTGCAGCAGGCAGCTGACGAAATGCTGGACTGGCATGGCAGCGGCATGTCCGTGATGGAGATGAGCCATCGCGGCAAAGAATACATGTCCATCATCGAGGCGGCATTGCGCGACGTGCGTGAGCTGTTTGCGATTCCCTCGAATTACAAGGTGCTGTTCCTGCAGGGCGGCGCCATTGCCGAAAACGCCATCATCCCGATGAACCTGGCGGCGCTGCGCTCGCCCGCGGGCAAGCGCGAGCCCGGCGTGGCCGACTACATCAACACCGGTTCCTGGTCGACCAAGTCGATCAAGGAAGCCGCTCGCTATTGCACCGTCAACGTCGCCGCGTCGTCGGCCGAGCACAAGTTCTCCAGCATCCCGGCGCGCGCCGACTGGAAGCTGTCCAAGGATGCGGCCTACGTCCACATCTGCAGCAACGAGACCATCGACGGCGTCGAGTACCAGTACACCCCGGACGTCGCCGCCGACACCAACGGCGCGCCGCTGGTGGCCGACATGTCCTCGCACATCCTGTCGCGCGAGGTGGACATCTCCAGATACGGCGTCATCTACGGCGGCGCCCAGAAGAACATCGGCCCGGCCGGCGTGACCCTCGTCATCGTGCACGAGGACCTGTTGGGCCACGCGCTGCCGTTCTGCCCCTCGGCCTTCGACTGGAAGATCGTGGCCGACAACGACTCCATGTACAACACCCCGCCGACCTACGCGATCTACATCGCCGGCCTGGTGTTCCAGTGGTTGAAGCGCCAGGGCGGCGTGGCGGCGATGGAGAAGCGCAACATCGCCAAGGCCGAGCTGCTGTACGGCTATCTCGACAGCACCGATTTCTACAGCAACCGCATCGCCAGGGACTGCCGTTCCCGTATGAACGTGCCTTTCTTCCTGAGCGACGAGTCGCTGAACGACACATTCCTCGCCGGCGCCAAAGAGCGCGGGCTGCTGCAGCTGAAAGGCCACAAGTCGGTCGGCGGCATGCGCGCATCGATCTACAACGCGATGCCGATCGAGGGCGTACAGGCCCTGGTCGATTACCTTAAAGAATTCGAAAAGCAGCACGGCTGACATGGGCCGGGGCGGGCGTCGCAAGGTGCCCGCACGGTTCGTGACGGCGCGGTTTCCTCCCGCAGCTTGGGCGGACGCCTTGCGCCGTGCCGCTCCGACGCCAAAGACGCACAGCGCCACGCATCCGCGGGAAGACCGGACGCGCGGCGGATTGAACATGAAAGAGCAAGATGAGTGACGACAAGTTGCTGCCCCTGCGCCAGAAGATCGATGCCATCGATGCGCAGATCCTCGACCTGCTGAACCAGCGCGCCCGCGTCGCGCAGGAAGTGGGCCACGTCAAGGCCGAGACCAACGCCCCGGTGTTTCGCCCCGAGCGCGAAGCCCAGGTGCTGCGCAAGGCCGCCGAACGCAATCCCGGCCCCTTGCTGGGCACCGATATCCAGACCATCTTCCGCGAAGTGATGTCGGCCTGCCGCGCGCTGGAAAAGCGCGTGGTGGTCGCCTATCTCGGCCCGGAAGGCACCTTCAGCGAGCAGGCCGTGTACCAGCAGTTCGGCCATTCCATCGAAGGCTTGCCCTGCGTCTCCATCGACGAGGTGTTCCGCGACGCCGAAGCCGGCACCGCGGATTTCGGTGTGGTGCCGATCGAGAATTCCTCGGAAGGCGTGATCAACCGCACGCTGGACTTGCTATTGCAGACCACGCTGACCATCAGCGGCGAAGTGGCCATTCCCGTGCACCACAGCCTGATGACCAAGAGCGGCACGATGGACGGCATCGGCCGCATCTGCGCGCACTCGCAGGCGCTGGCGCAGTGCAACGCCTGGCTCAACCAGAACTATCCCGGCATCGAGCGCCAGGCGGTGGCTTCCAATGCCGAAGCCGCCCGCATGGCCAGCGAGGATTCCTCGGTGGCGGCCATCGCCGGCGAGATCGCCGGACAGAAGTACAACCTGCAGACCGTCAACGCCCACATCCAGGACGATCCGCACAACCGCACCCGCTTCGCCGTGATCGGTCGCCTGCGCACCGCGCCGTCGGGACGCGACCAGACCTCCATCGTGCTGTCGGTGCCCAACAAGGCCGGCGCGGTGTACAGCCTGCTGGCGCCGCTGGCCAGGCACGGCGTGTCGATGACGCGCTTCGAGTCGCGCCCGGCGCGCATGGGCGCGTGGGAGTACTACTTCTACGTCGACCTCGAAGGTCATGAGCAGGACGAGAAGGTCGCCCAGGCCTTGGCCGAGCTGAAGCAGAACGCCGCCTTCTTCAAGCTGCTGGGGTCGTATCCGCTGGGGCTGTAAGGCCGCGCCGAGCATTCGACCAGATCATCGCGCCGGTGAGCCGGCGCCGTCATCAATTTCCGGAAAGACCACGATGTCCAAACAACTTGCACCCGATTACGTCCGCGCCATCGCTCCCTACCAGGCCGGCAAGCCGATTTCGGAAGTGGCGCGCGAATTCGGCCTGGACGAGGCCGGCATCGTCAAGCTGGCCTCCAACGAAAACCCGCTGGGCATGCCGGAGTCGGCCAAGCTGGCGATGCAGCAGGCGATGGCCGAGCTGGGCCGCTACCCGGACGCCAACGGTTTCGCACTGAAGGCCGCCATCAGCGTCAAGTACGACGTGCCGCAGAGCTGGATCACGCTGGGCAACGGCAGCAACGACATTCTCGAGATCGCCGCGCACGCCTTCGTGCAACCGGGGCAGTCGGTGGTGTACGCGCAGTACGGCTTCCTGGTCTATGCGCTGGCCACGCAGGCGGTCGGCGCGCGCGCCATCGAAGTGCCGGCCAAGGAGTTCGGCCATGACCTGCAGGCCATGGCGCAGGCGATCACCGCCGACACCCGCCTGGTGTATCTCGCCAATCCGAACAACCCGACCGGCACCTTCGTGTCCGCCGCCGAGCTGGAAGCCTTCCTGAAGGCGGTGCCGGCGGACGTGGTGGTGGTGCTGGACGAGGCCTACAACGAATACCTGGCCGCCGAGCACCAGTACGAATCGACCGCCTGGGTGCGCCAGTATCCCAACCTGGTGGTTTCGCGCACCATGTCCAAGGCCTATGGCCTGGCCGGCCTGCGCGTCGGTTTCGCCATTGCGCAGCCCGAGGTGACGGACCTGATGAATCGCATCCGCCAGCCGTTCAACGTCAATTCGCTGGCGCAGGCGGCCGCTATTGCCGCCTTGAACGACAAGGCCTTCCTGCAGAAGAGCGCGGAGGTCAACAGCGCCGGCTATCGCCAGCTGACCGCGGCCTTCGACGAGCTGAAGCTCTCCTATGTGCCGTCCTTCGGCAATTTCGTGCTGGTCAAGGTGGGCGAGGACGACGGCGCCGGGGCGCGGGTCAACCTGGCGCTGCTTCAGCGCGGCATCATCGTGCGCCCGGTCGGCAACTACGGGCTGCCGCAATGGCTGCGCATCTCCATCGGCCTGCCGGAAGAGAACGCGGCCTTCATCGCCGCCCTGAAAACCGTCCTTGCCTGAGTCTGCCGTGTTCAAGAAAGTTGTCATCTTCGGCGTCGGCCTGATCGGCGGTTCATTCGCGCTGGCCTTGCGTCACGCCGACCAGGCCGCCCACATCGTCGGCGTCGGCCGCTCCGCCGAGAGCCTGGCGCGCGCGCGCGAGCTGGGCATCATCGACAGCGTCGCCACCGATGCGGCGGCAGCCGTCGACGGCGCCGACCTGATCATGCTGGCCGCGCCGGTGGCGCAGACCGAAGCCATCCTGGCCTCCATCGCCACGCACCTGGCGCCGGGCGCCATCGTCACCGATGCCGGCAGCACCAAGAGCGACGTGGTCGCGGCGGCCCGCCGCACGCTGGGCGACAAGATCGCGCAGTTCGTGCCGGGCCATCCCATCGCCGGGCGCGAGAAGCACGGGCCCGAGGCTGCGCTGGCCGACCTGTATGCGGGCAAGAAGGTGGTCATCACCGCCTTGCCCGAGAACGGCGCCGGCGACGTCGAGCGCGTGGCCGCCGCCTGGCAGGCTTGCGGGGCGATCATCCATCGCCTGTCGCCGCAGGAGCACGACGCGGTGTTCGCCTCGGTCAGCCACCTGCCGCATGTGCTGGCGTTCGCGCTGGTCGACGACATCGCTGGCAAGCCGCATGCGGCGACGCTGTTCCAGTACGCCGCCAGCGGATTTCGCGATTTCACCCGCATCGCCGGTTCTTCGCCGGAGATGTGGCGCGACATCACGCTGGCCAACCGCGACGCGCTGCTGACCGAGGTCGACGCCTACCTGGCGCAGCTGGGCGCGATGCGGCAGATGATCGCCGCCGGCGACGGCGCCGCGCTGGAGAAGATCTACGCCAGCGCCCAGCATGCCCGGCTGCAATGGGCCGCCGCCATCGAGGCCGCCGAACGCAAGGAAACCTGAGCCGGCGGCGTCTACAATGCAATGGACGGGGCGCGATTGCCGCCCCCACATCAACCCTCATTCCGAACCACGATGAAACAGCCTTCCTACCCCCGACATATCGACCTGGCGCCGGTGCCGCATGTGCAAGGCACGGTCAAGCTGCCGGGCTCGAAAAGCATCTCCAACCGCATCCTGCTGCTGGCCGCCCTGTCCGGCGGCACCACCCGCATCTTCGACCTGCTGGCGTCCGACGACACCCTGGTCATGCTGATGGCGCTGCAGACGCTGGGCGTGAAGTGGGAGCAGATCGAGGGCACCCAGGATTACATCGTGCATGGCGTCAACGGTGTGCTGCCGGTGCACCAGGCCGATCTCTTCATGGGCAATGCCGGCACGGCGATCCGTCCGCTGACCGCGGCCCTGGCTGTGCTGGGCGGCGACTACACGCTGCACGGCGTGCCGCGCATGCACGAGCGGCCCATCGGCGACCTGGTCGATGCGCTGAACGCGGTCGGCATGCATATCGAATACACCGGCAATCCCGGCTATCCGCCGCTGCACATCCGTCGCGGCACGCTCAATTCGCACCGCATGAAGGTGCGCGGCAACGTCTCCAGCCAGTTCCTGACGGCGCTCTTGATGGCCGCGCCGCTGATGGCGCGCGAAGAGGCGATGCAGATCGACGTGGTCGGCGAGCTGATCTCCAAGCCTTATATCGAGATCACGCTGAACCTGATGCGCCGCTTCGGCGTCGAGGTCGAGCGCGACGGCTGGCAACAGTTCACCATCCGCGCCGGCCAGCACTATCGCAGCCCCGGCAGCATCCACGTCGAAGGCGACGCCTCGTCGGCGTCCTACTTCCTGGCCGCAGGCGCGATCGCCGGCGGCCCGATCCGCGTCGAGGGCGTGGGCCGCGACAGCATCCAGGGCGACGTGCGCTTCGTCGAGGCGCTGCAGCAGATGGGCGCCACCATCACCATGGGCGAGAACTGGATCGAGGCGTCCTCCAACGGTCCGCTCAAAGCCATCGATACCGACTTCAATCACATTCCCGATGCCGCCATGACCATCGCCGTGGCCGCGCTGTATGCCGACGGCCCCAGCACCCTGCGCAACATCGCCAGCTGGCGCGTCAAGGAAACCGACCGCCTGGCCGCCATGGCCACCGAGCTGCGCAAGCTCGGCGCCGAGGTGGAGGAGGGCGAGGATTACCTCAAGGTCACCCCGCCGGCCGAGATCGGCAGCGCCGCCATCGACACCTATGACGACCACCGCATGGCCATGTGTTTCTCGCTGGCATCGCTGGACGGCGCCTTGCGCCGCGGCAACCGCGTCCGCATCAACGACCCGAAGTGCGTGGCCAAGACCTTCCCCGATTATTTCGAGGTCTTCAAAAAGATTGCCGAGCAAACCTTGATCTGATAAACCCTCTGTAAAGGGTTTTATCGCATAAATTATTTACTCGAACTGGTTTGCATGGAAAAAGCAAAGATCCCGGTCATCGCCATCGATGGCCCCACCGCATCGGGCAAGGGCACGGTTGCGCAGAAGGTGGCCCAGCAGCTGGGCTTCCATTATCTCGACTCGGGCGCGCTGTACCGCCTGACCGCCTTGTCGGTGCTGCGCCGGGGCGTGGCCCTCAATGACGAGCACGCGCTGGCCAAGGCGGCCGAACACCTGCACTGCCACTTCGACGGCGCCCATATCTTCCTGGCCAACGAGGATGTGACCCAGGCCATCCGCGCCGAAGAGGTCGGCAATACGGCCTCCAAGATTGCTGCTTTGATAACGGTTCGCCAAGCCCTGTACGGCCTGCAGCTGGGCTTTCGCAAGCCGCCCGGCCTGATTGCCGACGGCCGCGACATGGGCACCGTGATCTTCCCGAACGCGCGCCTGAAGGTGTTTTTGACCGCGAGTGTGGAAGCGCGCGCCGAAAGACGCTATAAGCAATTGATTGACAAGGGTTTTTCTGCTAATATCGCAGACCTTTCCCGTGATTTGAGGGAACGCGACGAACGCGACATGAATCGTTCGTCCGCTCCCCTGAAGCCCGCGGAAGACGCATATCACCTGGATACTTCGAACATGACCGCTGACGAGGCGGTGCAGCAGGTGCTCAGTTGGTACGCCGCCCTGGGACATTGACCGGCTTGAATTAAAGCCGGCCCGGCCCCATAAAGGCAGAGGCGAGCGGCAAGGCGGCTCGTGAAGTTGTTGTGCCCGTAGTGTCATTGGTGCCCGGCAGATGCAAAGTCTGACGGGTGTTGATAAACCTAACCCGATATTCAATGCAGCCGGCGCAATGTTGTATGCGAGGGCGGCAGTGCAAGTCAGCGCGATTGCATCGAACGGATACCGGCCAATCTTTCTTTTTCAATTATGTCTACCACTACCGTTATCGCTGCAGGTGTTGATACCTCCGGCGAATTTGCTGCTCTGTTTGAAGAATCGCTGTCGCGTCAGGACATGCGTTCGGGTGAAGTCATTTCGGCAGAAGTCGTGCGTCTGGATCACAACTTCGTGATCGTGAACGCCGGCCTGAAGTCCGAAGCTTTCATCCCTGTTGAAGAATTCAAGAACGACAACGGCGAAGTCGAAGTCAACGTCGGCGACTTCATCTCCGTTGCGATCGAATCGCTGGAAAACGGCTTCGGCGACACCATCCTGTCGCGCGACAAGGCTAAGCGTCTGGCATCGTGGCTCTCGCTGGAAAAGGCGATGGAGTCCGGCGAGATCGTCACCGGCACCGTCAACGGCAAGGTCAAGGGCGGCCTGACCGTTCTGACCAACGGCATCCGCGCCTTCCTGCCGGGTTCGCTGGTCGACACCCGTCCGGTCAAGGACACCACCCCGTTCGAAGGCAAGACCCTGGAATTCAAGGTCATCAAGCTGGACCGCAAGCGCAACAACGTGGTTCTGTCGCGCCGTGCCGTGATCGAAGCCTCGATGGGCGAAGAGCGCGCCAAGCTGATGGAAACCCTGAAGGAAGGCACCGTCGTCACCGGTATCGTCAAGAACATCACCGACTACGGTGCGTTCGTCGACCTGGGCGGCATCGACGGCCTGCTGCACATCACCGACCTGGCATGGCGTCGTGTGCGTCACCCGTCGGAAGTGCTGTCGGTTGGCCAAGAGATCACCGCCAAGGTCCTCAAGTACGATCAAGAGAAGAACCGCGTTTCGCTGGGCGTCAAGCAACTGGGCGACGATCCGTGGACCGGTCTGTCGCGTCGTTACCCGCAAGGCACCCGCCTGTTCGGCAAGGTCACCAACCTGACCGACTACGGTGCGTTCGTTGAAGTCGAACAAGGCATCGAAGGCCTGGTTCACGTCTCCGAAATGGACTGGACCAACAAGAACGTGGCCCCGAACAAGGTTGTCCAGCTGGGCGACGAAGTCGAAGTCATGGTTCTGGAAATCGACGAAGAGCGTCGTCGTATCTCCCTGGGCATGAAGCAGTGCAAGCCGAACCCGTGGGACGACTTCGCCATGAGCCACAAGAAGGGCGACAAGGTCAAGGGTTCGATCAAGTCGATCACCGACTTCGGCGTGTTCATCGGCCTGACCGGCAACATCGACGGCCTGGTGCACCTGTCCGACCTGTCCTGGACCGAAGCCGGCGAAGAAGCCGTGCGCAAGTTCAAGAAGGGCGACGAGCTGGAAGCCGTGGTTCTGGCCATCGACGTCGAGCGCGAGCGCGTTTCCCTGGGCGTGAAGCAACTGGAAGGCGACCCGTTCAACAACTTCGCTGCACTGAACGACAAGGGCGCTATCGTCACCGGTACCGTCAAGTCGGTCGAGCCGAAGGGCGCCGTGATCCAGCTGAACGACGAAGTCGAAGGCTACCTGCGTGCATCCGAAATCTCCCGCGACCGCGTGGAAGATGCCGGTACCCACCTGAAGGTTGGCGATTCCGTCGAAGCCCTGGTCATCAACATCGACCGCAAGGCTCGCAGCATCCAGCTGTCGATCAAGGCCAAGGACAACGCCGAGACCCAGGAAGCCATGCAGAAGATGTCGGCCGACTCCAACGCAGCTTCGGGCACCACCAGCCTGGGCGCGCTGCTGAAGGCTAAGCTCGACAACAAGAACTGATCCTTCGGGCCACGATGACAAAGTCGGAGCTGATTGCCCGCTTGGCTGAGCGTTATCCGCAGCTGGTCGCTAAAGATGCGGATTACGCGGTCAAAACCATCCTCGATGCCATGGTCGACGCGCTTGCGACCGGCCAGCGCATCGAGATCCGGGGTTTTGGCAGCTTTGCGCTGAATCGCCGCCCGCCGCGTATCGGACGCAATCCCAAGTCCGGCGACAAGGTGATGGTTCCCGAAAAACGGGTGCCGCACTTCAAGCCGGGCAAGGAATTGCGCGAACGCGTCGACGCGATGGTCGGCCAGCCTATCCGCGAGGATTGAACCGGCGGCGTCATCGTCCCAGGCAGCACTTGAGCAGCATCCGTTGGCAAGCCGCAGCACCCGGAGCCGCATGGCGAAAGGGTGTAAAGGCTTATCAACAAAATGAACGGCATCTTTGGATGCCGTTTTTTTTCACGTACAATTCCGCTTTGACCTCAGAAGCGAGAGATTCCGGGCCGATTTTCCGGGATGGCGCAACAATATTGCGCGCGTCGATGAGCGGGCGCAAAGCGAGCCGCTCGATTTTTCCGTTCAATGCTCACGTTCGCTTTTGGCGTTCGGGGTTCACGTTCGGTTGTCACGCGCGGTTGTCTCGCTCGTTTTTTAAGCTCGTTTTTAAGCTCGTTTTTAAGCTCGCTTCTCAGGCCATCATATCGACCAGCCCAAAAGAGGATTACGCCATGAAAATAATTTCCCGATTGATCGCGGCCATCCTGTTCGTCTTCTTCTTTTTCTTCGCGCTGCGCAATACCCAGGAAGTGACCATGCATTTCTTCCTCGGCTATGAGCGCACCGACCCGCTGGTGCTGGTGCTGCTGGCGTTCTTCGTGATCGGCGCCGTACTGGGCGTGCTGGCGATGACGCCGATGGTGTTCCGCCATCGCCGTGAAGCGGCGCGCTACAAGAAGGCGCTGGCGCAGATCCAGAAGCAGCAGGACGAGATCGCCCAGGCCCAGGCGCAGCCGCCGCAGCCGGACAGCGTGATCACCGCTCAGCACATCCTCTAATCTTTTCTCCCACTTTATGGAATTTGAATTCTGGTGGTTGCTCGGCATCCCCGTCTTTTTCGGACTGGGCTGGATCGCCGCGCGGGTTGACATCAACCAGCTGTTGTCCGAGTCGCGCAGCCTGCCGCGCGGCTACTTCAAGGGCCTGAATTTCCTGCTCAACGAGCAACCCGACAAGGCCATCGACGCCTTCATCGAAATCGTCAAGCTCGATCCCGAAACGGTGGATCTGCATTTCGCGCTGGGCAACCTGTTCCGCCGCCGCGGAGAGACCGAGCGCGCCATCCGCGTGCACCAGAACCTGCTGGCGCGTCCCGACCTGCCGGCCGAGCATCATGGGCATGCCCTTTACGAGCTGGGCCAGGATTACCTGAAAGCCGGCCTGCTGGACCGCGCCGAAGAGACCTTCAACAAGCTGATCGACACCCAGTACAGCGCCCAGGCCGGCCGCGCATTGCTGGAAATCTACCAGCGCGAAAAGGAATGGGCGCGCGCCATCTCCGCCGCCGAGATCCTGCAGGCCACCGGCGCCGGCGGACGCCAGCGCGAGATCGCCCAGTTCTATTGCGAACTGGCCGCCGACGAGCTGGTGCGCACCAACGCCGACGCCGCCATCGAACTGCTGGACAAGGCGCTGGCCGCCGACCGCAAGAGTGTGCGCGCCACCATGCTGCTGGGCGACGCGCTGCGCGCCAAGGGCGACATCGAAGGCGCGCTGGAAACCTGGCGCCGCGTCGAGCACCAGAGCGTGCCGCATACGGCCCTGGTGGCGCGCCGCCTGATGGATGGCTACCTCGCCGTCGGCCGCCCGCAGGAGGGTATCAACCTGCTGCGCGCCTACCTGGCTGAAGCGCCGTCGATCGACCTGCTGGAAGTGGTGTTCCAGGCGGTGCTGGACGCCGACGGCGTGGAAGCCGCCAACAGCCTGGTCAGCGAGGAGCTGCGCCGCACCCCTACGCTGCTGGGCCTGGACAAATTCCTCGAAGCGCGCATGATGACCGCGCCGCTCAACGTGCGCCCCGAGCTGTCGGTGGTCAAGACCCTGGTGCACGGTTACACCCAGAAGCTGGCGCGTTATCAGTGCAGCCACTGCGGCTTCAAGGCGCGCCAGTTCTACTGGCAGTGCCCGGGCTGCAGCCACTGGGAAACCTATCCGCCGCGTCGTACTGAAGAACTGAATGTAATGAACTGAGGCCGCAGCGCCGTTTTTTGAGAATCTGGACCAATCATGAAAATCACCATTATCGGCACCGGCTACGTTGGCCTGGTCACCGGTGCCTGCCTGGCGGAGCTGGGCAACGACGTTTTCTGCCTGGACGTTGACCAATCCAAGGTCGACATCCTCAACAGCGGCGGCATTCCGATCCATGAGCCGGGCCTGGACGACGTGGTGGCGCGCAACCGCGCCGCCGGCCGCCTGCAGTTCTCCACCGACGTCGCCGCCAGCGTGGCCCACGGCGACGTGCAGTTCATTGCCGTGGGCACGCCGCCCGACGAAGACGGGTCGGCTGACCTGCAGTACGTGCTCGCCGCCGCGCGCAACATCGGTCGTCACATGGACGGCTTCAAGGTCGTGGTCGACAAATCGACCGTGCCGGTAGGGACCGCCGACAAGGTCACGGCGGCCATTGCCGATGAACTGGCCAAACGCGGCAAGAACGAGGGTTTCTCGGTCGTCTCCAATCCCGAGTTCCTGAAAGAGGGCGCGGCGGTGGAGGACTTCATGCGTCCCGACCGCATCGTCATCGGCCACGACCAGACCACCGAAGGCCTGCGCGCCCACGCGCTGATGAAGAAGCTGTACGCGCCCTTCAACCGCAACCATGAGCGCACCTACTGGATGGACGTGCGTTCGGCCGAATTCACCAAGTACGCCGCCAACGCCATGCTGGCCACCCGCATCTCGTTCATGAACGAGCTGGCCAACCTGGCCGACAAGGTCGGCGCCGACATCGAGGCCGTGCGCCACGGCATCGGCTCGGACCCGCGCATCGGCCACAGCTTCCTGTATGCCGGTTGCGGCTACGGCGGCTCCTGCTTCCCCAAGGATGTGCAGGCGCTGGAGCGCACTGCGCGCGACTACGATCAGGATCTGCTGATCCTGCGCGCGGTCGAGCAGGTGAACGATTTCCAGAAGCACGTGCTGGGCAAGAAGGTGGTCAAGCGCTTCGGCGACGACCTGAGCGGCAAGCACTTCGCGGTCTGGGGCCTGGCGTTCAAGCCCAACACCGACGACATGCGCGAAGCCTCGTCGCGCGTGCTGATCGGCGAGCTGGTGCGCCGCGGCGCCACCGTCGCCGTCTACGATCCGGTGGCGATGAAGGAAGCCGGGCGCGTGCTGAAGCTGGATTTTGCCGACGATGCCAAGCTGTTCGATCGCATCAGCTTCGCCGCCAATCCGATGGCCGCCCTGGGCGACGCCGATGCGCTGGCGATCGTAACCGAGTGGAAGGCCTTCCGCAGCCCGGACTTCGATCGCGTCAAGGCGGCATTGAAGAATCCGGTGATCTTCGACGGCCGCAACCTGTTCGAGCCGCAAGTGATGGCCGACATCGGCATTGAATACCACGGCATCGGCCGTTCTATCTTGACTCGTGGATAAGACGATGGAAAACACTATCACCGCCGCCTGGAATACCGCCCGCATCCTGATCGTGGGCGACGTGATGCTGGACCGCTACTGGTTCGGCGAAGTCAACCGCATTTCGCCCGAGGCGCCGGTGCCGGTGGTGCGCGTCGAGAAGCGCGAAGAGCGCTTGGGCGGCGCAGCCAACGTCGCACGCAATACCGCCAGCCTAGGCGCCAGGACGGCGCTCCTGGGCGTGACCGGGGACGATGAACCGGCGCGCGTGGTGGATGCCATGCTGGGCGAGATGGGCATCGCCAGCCATCTCAACCGCGACGCTTCGATCTCCACCATCGTCAAGCTGCGCGTGATCGGTCGCCAGCAGCAGCTGGTGCGCATCGACTTCGAGGAAGCGCCGACCGACACCGTGCTGCGCGACAAGCTCACGCAGTTCAATTCGCTGGTGGCCAACTACGACGTCATCATCTTCTCCGACTACGCCAAGGGCAGCCTGGTCAACGTCGCCGAGATGATCGCCACCGCCCGCCAGCAGGGCAAGCGTATCCTGGTCGACCCCAAGGGCGACGATTTCGCGCGCTACGCCGGCGCTTCGATCCTGACGCCGAACAAGTCCGAGCTGGTGCGCATCGTCGGTCAGTGGAAAGGCGAAGAAGACCTCACCGCGCGCGCGCAGAACCTGCGCGCCTCGCTGAACCTGGAAGCGCTGCTGTTGACGCGCTCCGAGGAAGGGATGAGCCTGTACCGCGAAGGCGACGTGCAGCATTTCCCGACCATGGCGCGCGAGGTGTTCGACGTTTCCGGCGCCGGCGACACCGTCATCGCCACGCTGGCGGTGATGCTGGGCGCGGGCGCATCGCTGGTGGATGCGGTCACCATGGCCAACCGCGCCGGTGGCATCGTGGTCGGCAAGCTGGGTACGGCGACCGTCACGCGCGAGGAGCTGCTCGGCGCCTGACAGGGCCGGCGCAATCGCGGCGCGTTTCTAGTTGAATTTCTGTCAACACCCCTTTGCGGGCGTCGTTGAACAAAGGCAGCGGCATCTCCGGATGCGCTGCCTTTTGTTTTTCTGACCACTATCCAGAAAGGATCGAGCATGTTGAAGAAATTCCTGTTGTTCATCGCAAGCTTCGCCCTGGCCGCCGGCATGGCATTCGCCCAGGTCGACGTCAACAAGGCCGACCAGGCTTCCCTCGACGGCGTGCGCGGCATCGGCCCCGCGATGTCCAAGCGTATCCTCGAGGAGCGCCAGAAGGGCGGCAGCTTCAAGGATTGGGACGACCTGCAGAAGCGGGTCAAGGGCATCAAGGAGAAAAGCGCCGCCAAGCTCTCCGCCAATGGCCTGACGGTCAACGGCCAGGCCAAGCCGGGCGCGGCGGCGCAGGCCGGCAAGACCGGCGGAAAACCGATGAAAGGCGACAAGCCGGCAGCCGTCGCCCAGGCCGGCGACAAGCCCGACACCGCCCGGAAGTAATCCTCCCCGGAACACGGCAACCGTGCACCACGGTTGCCGTTTTCGTTCATCAGGCCGATGGATGGCCGTCCATGATCGATGCGGCGATCCGGGCCGGGCCGACAGAGCCGTGCCGAATGCTGACACATCGATAAGTAATCGCTTGTTTCTCGAAAAATTTGAGGTTAAAGTTGGTCGAAACACAGGCTGGCGAACGGCATGGATCGTGCGTCGCCCGCGTCAGCCGACCAATGCCCCCGGAATGGCGGCCAGAGGGCGCCGTGCCGGGAAGTGCCTTGCTTGATGCAGAGCGCAGAACGCAGGATGCAAGGCGCAGGACAGGAAGGACGGGCCGGACAGGGACGATGCCTTGCCGGTCCGGAGCATGTTTCTCGTCAACCACTGCAGATGAATCATGAAAATCGCCGAGCTCCCACCCAATGAAGCAGCCCGCATCGAGGCCCTGCATTCGCTGCATATCCTGGACACTCCGCCCGAAGAGCGCTTCGACCGCCTGACGCGGCTGGCGCGGCGGCTGTTCGACGTGCCCATCGCCGTGGTGACGCTGATCGACGTCAACCGCCAGTGGTTCAAGTCCTGCGTCGGCCTGGGCGACGCCACCGAAACCGAGCGCGAAGTCTCCTTCTGCTCGCATGCCATCCTGACCGACGACATCACCGTGGTGCCGGACGCTACCCAGGATGACCGTTTTTCCGGCAATCCCCAGGTCACCGGCGAGCCGTATATCCGCTTCTATGCCGGCTGCCCGATCAAGAGCGAGAGCGGCTACAACCTGGGCACTCTGTGCCTGGTCGACATGAAGCCGCGGCCCTTCGATGCGGACGACCGCGCGTTGCTGAGAGACCTTGCCGCCATGGTCGAGCAGGAGCTGACGGCGGTGAAGCTGGCCACCATCGACGACCTCACCAAGCTGTCCAACCGCCGCGGCTTCGAGTCGCTGGCGCAGCATGCGCTGGGCCTGTGCAAGCGGGTATCGCGCCCGGCCAGCCTGCTGTATTTCGACCTGGACATGTTCAAGCAGATCAACGACCGCTTCGGCCACGCCGAAGGCGATACCGCGCTGATGAATTTCTCCTCGCTGCTGGCCGGCAACTTCCGCGAGTCCGACGTCATCGGCCGCCTGGGCGGCGACGAGTTCGCCGTCTTCCTCACCAACACCTCGATGGCCGAGGCGCAGCCGGTGCTCCAGCATTTCGAGCGCGCGGTGCAGCAGTTCAACCAGCACGCGATGCGCGAATACGACCTGCGCTACAGCGTCGGCGTGGTCGAATTCAGCCCGGCCGTGCACCAGTCGGTGGCCGAGCTGATGCAGAACGCCGATGCCCTGATGTACGAGCAGAAGGCCAGGCGCAAGGCCGCGGCGGTCTGAGTTTCCCCTTTCGCAAGAGCCGGGGCGGTGGAATGCATTCCATCGCCCCGGCTTGCGGCCGTGCCGGGATTTGTTGGAGGGAGGGGCGGGCCATATCAAAGGGGATGCCGGCGGCGAAATAGCTTAAAATGCCCCCCTGAGCCAAAAAGCCGATTGCAGCCAACCCCATGTCTTATCAAGTTCTCGCACGCAAGTACCGTCCCCGCAGCTTCGACACCCTGGTAGGCCAGGAACACGTCGTGCGTGCGCTGACGCACGCGCTGGAACAGCAGCGGCTGCACCATGCTTACCTGTTCACCGGCACCCGCGGCGTGGGCAAGACCACGCTCTCGCGCATCCTGGCCAAGTCGCTCAACTGCGTCGGCCCCGACGGCACCGGCGGCATCACCGCCGCGCCTTGCGGCGTGTGCGAAGCCTGCACCGCGATCGACGCCGGCCGCTTCGTCGACTACATCGAGATGGACGCCGCCTCCAACCGCGGCGTCGACGAAATGGCGCAGTTGCTGGAACAGGCCATCTACGCTCCCTCGAACGCCCGCTTCAAGGTCTACATGATCGACGAAGTGCACATGCTGACCAACCACGCCTTCAACGCCATGCTGAAGACGCTGGAAGAGCCGCCCGAGCACATCAAGTTCATCCTGGCGACCACCGATCCGCAAAAGATCCCGGTGACCGTGCTGTCGCGCTGCCTGCAGTTCAACCTCAAGCAGATGCCGCCCGGCCACATCATCAGCCACCTCGACAACATCCTGAACCAGGAAGGCATCGAATTCGATGCGCCGGCCTTGCGCCTGCTGGCGCAAGGCGCCTCGGGCTCGATGCGTGACGCCTTGTCGCTGACCGACCAGGCGATCGCCTATGCCGCCGGCCGCGTATCGCTGGAAGCGGTGCAGGGCATGCTGGGCGCGCTCGACCAGTCCTACCTGATCCGCATCCTCGACGCGCTGGCCGCGCAGGACGGCGCCGCCATGCTCGGCGTGGCCGACGACATGGCCACGCGCAGCCTTTCGTACAACGCCGCGCTGCAAGACCTGGGCACCCTGCTGCACCAGATCGCGCTGGCGCAGAGCGTGCCTGCCGCGCTGGCCGACGATTTGCCCAACCGCGAAGACGTGGTGCGCCTGGCGTCGCAGTTCAGCCCGGAACACGTGCAGCTGTTCTACCAGATCGTGGTGCACGGCCGTAACGAACTGGGCCTGGCGCCCGACGAGTACGCCGGTTTCTCCATGACGCTTTTGCGCATGCTGGCCTTCCGCCCGGTGAGCGCGAGCGCTTCGGCCCCGGTGCCCGCCGCCGGCAATGCGCCGGCCGCGCGCCCGTCCGCCCCAGCCGCTTCCGCACCCTCCACGCCGCGCCAGGCAGCCCCGCTGATGGCGCCGCAGGCCGCCGTGACCAGTGCGCCGGTGAACCGTCCGGTGCCGGCCGCGCCGGCAGCAACCCCTGCGGCCGCAGCGCCTCAAATGGCTGCAGCACCCCAGCCGGCCGCGGCAGCCAATCCCGCCGCATCGGCGCGCGACGCCGCCATGATGGCCGTGCGCGCTTCCCTCAAGGGCGGCAAGGCCCCTGCGCCGGCCGCCCGGCCCGCCCCGGCGGCTGCGCCTGTTGCCGCGCCGGCAGCACCCGTGCAGATGGCGCCGGCAGCGCCTGCGCCGTCCGAGCCGATGGCGTCTTCCATGCCGCCGGACATGCCCGAGCCGCCGTCGTTCGACTCCATCCCGCCCTGGGAAGAAGACGCGATACCGGCCGGCATCGACGCTCAAAAAAAAACTGATTCGTTCATCCCGCCGGACATGGAGCCCGCCGCGGTTGCGGCCGCGCCGCGCGTCTCCGCGCCGCAACGTCCTCCGGCCACGCCGGCGCAGCAGCAGGAGACCGCCCGCATCGCCGCCGAACTCGGCTGGGACGGCCATTGGCCGACGCTGGCCGCCAGCCTGTCGCTGCGCGGCGTGGCGCACCAGATGGCCTTCCAGAGCGAGCTGGTGCGCTGCGAGGGACTGGCGGGCGGCAACGTCTGCTTCCACCTGCGCATCCCGCTGGAGACCTTGCGCTCCTCGGGCAGCATCGAGAAGCTGATCGCCGCCTTGTCGGAGCGCTTCGGCAAGGAGGTGCGGGTGGAGACCGAGATCGGCGCCGTGGCCGACACCGCCAACGCCGTGGCCGAGGCCGACCGCGCCGACCGCCAGCGCAAGGCCGAACACAAGATGCAGAACGATCCCTTCGTGCTGTCGATGATGCGCGAGTTCGGCGCATCCATCGTGCCGGGATCGATACATCCTCTTTAAACGTCGACGATGCCCGCCCGTTGTAAATGCGGGCAGGCGGCGCGTCGGATTTGCAGGCGCCGCCGCCAAACGCGATAAAATTCGCTGAATTGAAACAAGGAGCAATGCCATGATGAAAGGTCAACTCGCAGGTCTGATGAAGCAAGCCCAGGCCATGCAGGACAACATGAAGAAGGCCCAGGAGCAGCTGGCCCTGATCGAAGTCGAAGGCCAGTCCGGCGCCGGCCTGGTCAAGGTCGTGATGACCTGCAAGAACGACGTCAAGCGCGTCTCCATCGATCCCTCGCTGCTGGCCGACGACAAGGACATGCTGGAAGACCTGGTCGCCGCCGCCTTCAACGACGCCGTGCGCAAGGCCGAAGCCACCTCGCAGGAAAAGATGGCGGGCGTCACCGCCGGCATGCCGATGCCGCCGGGCTTCAAGATGCCGTTCTGAACGGCGCGCCGGGAAAAGATATCTGGTAGCGGGGCACACGTATGACACGCCCCGTCGATCCGGCCGATGCCGGCCGGAGGTTGTGGCAGTTCAGGTAGCGCGGTTTGCAGGTCCGTTGAAGTGCAGCATTGCTTTGTGGAGGCAACATGTTCGTCATCTCGATCACGTACACCAAGCCGGCGAGCGAAATCGATTCCTTGCTGACCGCGCACAAGAAATTCCTCAACCAGCAGTACGCGGATGGCGTGTTCCTGATGTCGGGCCGCAAGGTCCCGCGCAGCGGCGGCATCATTCTGGCCGACTGCAGCGACCGCGCCGAGATGGAGGCGATCGTCGAATCCGATCCCTTCTATATTGCCGGCGTGGCCGAGTACGAGATCATCGAATTTGTCCCATCAATGACGGCGGAAGCGCTTGAAGCCTTCCGCTACACCGTCGACCGCAACTGAACCCGGAGCGGGCAGCCCAGCGCTTGCCGCCATGAAGAAAATCGCATGAACCCGGGCCTTTGCGCGTTCGATCAAGTCAGCCCCGCCGGTAGCCGCGCCAAGCGCCGGGCCGGCGCCGGCCGACGCATTCATCTACCGGATCCAGGTTGAAAACTCCATCCAGCCTCACCATCCTGACCGAGTCGTTGCGCCGCCTGCCGGGCATCGGCCCCAAGACCGCGCAGCGCATGGCCTATCATCTGCTGCAGCATGACCGCGACGCCGCCGCCGAGCTGAGCAAGTCGCTCGCGCGGGCGCTCGAGACCATCCGCCACTGCGCGCTGTGCAACACCTTCACCGAGCAGGTCATCTGCGAGACCTGCCAGGATCCGCAGCGCGACCACACGCTGCTGTGCGTGGTCGAGAATCCGGCCGACCAGATCATGATCGAGCAGACCCTGACCTTCAAGGGCCTGTATTTCGTGCTGATGGGACGCCTGTCGCCGCTGGACGGCATCGGCCCGCGCGACATCCATCTCGAAAAGCTGATCACCCGCGCCACCGACGGCAAGGTGGCCGAAGTGGTGCTGGCCACCAACTTCACCAACGAGGGCGAAGCCACCGCCCACTACATCAGCGAAACGCTCAAGGCGCGCGGCCTCAAGGTCAGCCGCCTGGCGCGCGGCGTGCCGGTGGGCGGCGAGCTGGAATACGTGGACGCCGGCACCATCGCGCGCGCCATGCTGGACCGGCGCGTGACCTGAGGCTTCGCCTGACTGTGGCGCCGGACTGAGCAAAATCTCCCGGATTCCATTCATCGGCGCATTTTCTGCGGTTGCTTTCTCACAAGGCAGCAGAAAATTGCGCCGGGATCGTTTTATTCCATCAAATTTCTCCAATTGGCGCGACATCCTGCGCCTGCTGCAATAAAATGTCGGCTTTTCCACATGCACGTACGACGTCATGCATGTGGCAGTGCAGCAGCGCTTACCGGGCGCCGCGCGCGTCGACCGTCGCGTTACCGCGCAAGACGGCCGGCCGCAGCGACAAGAATCGATAATCGGCAACAGGAGAAGCAGCGGAGGAGGCGAAGACGCCTGCGACGACCGCTGCGTGCAATATGACGACAACCGCATCCAAGCCCGGCCCGCTGGCCGGCATCAAGGTGCTCGAACTGGGCACGCTGATCGCAGGCCCGTTCTGCTCGCGCATGCTGGCCGAGTTTGGCGCCGACGTCATCAAGGTCGAAGCGCCCGGCAATGGCGACCCGCTGCGGCAGTGGCGCGTGCTCAAGGACGGCACCTCGCTGTGGTGGTCGGTCCAGGCGCGCAACAAGAAAAGCCTCACCCTGAACATGAAGGACGAACGGGCCCAGGAAATCGCCAGGAAGCTGGCGCTGGAAGCCGACGTCATCATCGAGAACTACCGCCCCGGCGTGCTGGAAAAGTGGAACCTCGGCTACGAGGACCTGAAAAAGCTGAACCCCGCCGCCATCATGGTGCGCCTCTCGGGCTACGGCCAGACCGGCCCGCTGCGCGACCTGCCGGGTTTCGGCGCGATCGGCGAATCGATGGGCGGCATCCGCTACGTGTCCGGCCATCCGGATCGTCCGCCGGTGCGCATCGGCATTTCCATCGGCGACTCCATCGCCGCGCTGCACGGCGTGATCGGCGCCATGATGGCGCTGCGCCACCGCGATGCCACGGGCGGGCGCTGGAACGGCAAGGACGGCGCCGACTGCGTGGCCGGGCAGGGGCAGATGGTGGATGTGGCCTTGTACGAAGCCGTGTTCAACATGATGGAATCGATGGTGCCCGAGTTCGACCACGCCGGCGTGATCCGCGAGCGCACCGGCGGCGCGCTGCCCGGCATCGTGCCCTCCAACACCTACACCACCGGCGACGGCAAGAACATCGTCATCGCCGGCAACGGCGACGCCATCTTCAAGCGCCTGATGACAGCCATCGGCCGCGACGACATGGCCAACGACCCGGGCCTGGCGCGCAACGACGGCCGCGTGCCGCGTACCGAGGAAATCGACATCGCCATCCAGCAATGGTGCGACACCCAGACCATCGACGCCGCGCTGGCCACGCTGCAGGGCGCCGACGTCCCGGTGGGCAAGATCTACTCGGTCAAGGACATGATGAGCGACGCGCAGTTTCTGGCGCGCGGCATGTTCGAGCAGCATCACTTCGCCGACGGCACGCCGGTCAAGATGCCGGGCATCACGCCCAAGCTGTCCGAGACGCCCGGCCAGACCAAGTGGCTCGGCCCGGAGCTGGGCGCCCACAGCGATGAAATCCTGCAGTCGCTGGGGTATGATGAAGCCCAAATTAAACGGCTGCGCGACGAAGGCGTGGTCTGAGAAGAAACTGAATACAGGTAAAAAAACAGGGAGGAGCCGGCGAGGGTCGTGCCTTCCTTGTGCCTGATGAAGCCGCAAGATGTTGCACCCATCCACGACTCACGGAGGAGACATAATGAAATTCAGCTGGAAGCAGTTGGCAATCGCCGGTGGCCTGTTCCTGGCCGGCTACTTTTCGTTCAACGGCAGCGCGGGCGCGCAGGCCCTGGAAAAACCCAAGGTCTCGATCGCCGTCGGCGGCAAGAACCTGTTCTACTACCTGCCCCTGACCGTCGCCGAGCAGCTCGGCTACTTCAAGGACGAAGGCCTGCAGGTCGAGATCTCCGACTTCGCCGGCGGCGCCAAGGCGCTGCAGGCCATGGTGGGCGGCAGCGCCGACGTGGTCTCGGGCGCCTATGAGCACACCATCCTGATGCAGGTGAAGAACCAGCCCATCACGGCCTTCGTGCTGCAGGGCCGCGCGCCGCAGATCGTGCTGGCCGCCAACAACAAGACCATGCCCAACTACAAGAGCATCGCCGACCTGAAGGGCAAGAAGATCGGCGTCACCGCGCCGGGCTCCTCGACCAGCATCATGGCCAGCTACGTGCTGGCCAAGGCCGGCCTGAAGCCGACCGATGTCTCCTTCATCGGCGTGGGCGCCGCCGCCGGCGCGATCTCCGCGATCCGTTCCGGCCAGATCGACGCCATCGCCAACCTGGACCCGGTGATCTCCATGCTGGAACAGCACAACGAGATCAAGACCATCGCCGACACCCGCACCCTGAAGGACACCAACGACGTCTTCGGCGGCCCGATGCCGGCGGCCACGCTGTATGCGCCGGCGGCCTTCGTGCAGAAGTACCCGAACACCACCCAGGCCCTGACCAACGCCATGGTGCGCGCGCTGAAGTGGATCCAGAAGGCCGGCCCCGGCGACATCATCAAGGCCGTGCCGGAAAGCTACCTGCTGGGCGACCGCTCGCTGTACATCGACGCCTTCATGAAGGTGCGCCAGGCCATGTCGCCGGACGGCTACTTCCCGCCGGGCGGCCCGGATACCGCACTGCGTACCCTGAAGGCCTTCGACGCGTCGGTGGCCGACAAGCAGGTGGACCTGTCCAAGACCTTCACCAACTCGTTCGCGCAGAAGGCCAACGCGAAGTACAAGTAATCCGCAGCCGCATTCCCGTGCGACGCGAATGAAACACAAATGCCCGGCAACGGGCATTTGTGCATCTGAAGCGGCCACAAGAAGCACCCGCGGCGGATGCCGCAAATGCAGCAGATGCCGCACATGCCGTACATGCAGCAACAAGCAACCCGCAGCAGCAAGCCGTACCCAACGCAACAACAACCGGGCGCGCCATCGGCCCAGACAGTCATGACTCCAGCACTCCTCTTCGACGACATCACCTGCACCTTCGTATCGAAGGATGACCGCTCGCAGCGCTACACCGCGGTCGCCAACACCACCCTGGCGATCGCGCCCGGCGAATTCGTTTCCGTGGTCGGCCCCACCGGCTGCGGCAAGTCCACGCTCCTGAACGTCGGCGCCGGCCTGCTGCAACCGTCCTCGGGCAGCGTCAAGGTGTTCGGCGAGCCGCTCACCGCCATCAACAAGCGCGCTGGCTACATGTTCCAGGCCGAGGCGCTGATGCCCTGGCGCAGCGCGCTGCAAAACGTCATCGCCGGCCTGCAATACCGCGGCCACAGCGAAAAGGAAGCCGAGGAACTGGGCGAGCAATGGCTGGCGCGCGTCGGCCTGCAAGGCTTCGGCGACCGCTACCCGCACCAGCTCTCGGGCGGCATGCGCAAGCGCGTGGCGCTGGCGCAGACGCTGATCCTCGACCCCGACATCATCCTGATGGACGAGCCGTTCTCCGCGCTCGACATCCAGACCCGCCAGCTGATGGAAAACGAAGTGCTGGACCTGTGGAACGCCAAGAAGAAGGCCGTGCTCTTCATCACCCACGACCTGGACGAAGCCATCGCCATGTCCGACCGCGTGATCGTGCTGGCCGCCGGACCCGGCACCCATCCGATCGGCGAATTCAAGATCGACCTGCCGCGCCCGCGCGACGTGGCCGAGATCCGCATGCATCCGCGCTTCGTGGAACTGCACCAGCAGATCTGGGACGTCCTGCGCGATGAAGTGCTCAAGGGCTATCAACAACAGAAGCGCGCAGCGTAAGAAGAATCGAGAGAGTCGGCAACATGTGGAAATTACTGAAACCCAATCACAAGAACATCCGCTTCTGGCAGCTGCTGGTGCTGCTGGTGGTGCTCGTCGTCTGGCACGTCGCCACCCGCAACCCGCAGACCGCGTTCTTCTTCGGCGAGCCGATCAAGGTCGCGCAGCGCATCTGGGACTGGTTTACCGTCGGCAGCGGCTCGCTGGAAGTCGGCATCGGCGACACCACCTTCTTCACGCTGAACTTCCCGGCCGAGATCTATTCGCACCTGCTGATCACGCTGAGCGAGACGGTGCTGGCCTTCATCATCGGCACCGTGTCCGGCCTGGGCGTGGGCCTGTGGCTGGCGCTCTCGCCGACCGCCTCGGCCATCCTCGATCCATACGTCAAGGCGGCCAACTCCATGCCGCGCGTGATCCTGGCGCCGATCTTCGCCATGTGGTTCGGCCTGGGCATCTGGTCCAAGGTGGCGCTGGCCGTCACGCTGGTGTTCTTCATCGTCTTCTTCAACGTCTACCAGGGCGTCAAGGAAGTCAGCCCGGTGGTGCTGGCCAACGCCCGCATGCTGGGCGCCAATGCGCGCCAGCTGCTGCGTACCGTCTACCTGCCGTCGGCCACGTCGTGGGTGTTCTCCAGCCTGCACACCTCGATCGGCCTGGCCTTCGTCGGCGCCGTGGTGGGTGAATACCTGGGTTCGGCGCGCGGCGTCGGCTACCTGATCCTGCAGGCGGAAGGCACCTTCGACATCAACACCGTCTTTGCCGGCATCGTGGTGCTGACCGTGTTCGCGCTGGTGCTGGACCTGGCCGTGGGCGTGATCGAAAAGCGCCTGATGAAGTGGCAGCCCAAGAGCGGCGAGACCGAGAAGCTCTGAGCGACAAGGTGGGACAAAAAAGAGGCGGACAGGTGTCCGCCTCTTTTTTTTTTGCGCTGCCGGTTTCAGAGGCTTATTTCGAGATGCGCGTCCACTTGCCGTAGCGCGTGACCTGCGACTCGTCGAAGTCGAATCCCAGGCCCGGCGTCTGGTGCAGCACCACGTTGCCGTTGCGATGCGCCAGCTGGCGGTCGATCAGGCGGCGGAAGTTGAGCACCTGGTCGTCCCAGAAGAACTCCACGTAACGCGCGTTCGGCGTGGCCGCCACCAGCGGCGCATGCACGTCGTGGAACCAGTGCGGACACATCACTTTGCCATAGCTGGCCGCGGTGGCGGCGATGCGGCGCCATTCGGTGATGCCGCCGCAAACGACAGCGTCGGTCTGCAGGATGGCCGCAGCGTCCTTGTCCAGCAGCTCCTTGTGGTACCAGCGGCCGTAGCCGATCTCGCCGGTGGCCACCGGCACGCGGGTCAGTTTCGCCAGGCGCGCGTGGCTGTCGATGTCGTCGGGCGAGAAGGGTTCCTCGATGAAGTAGGGATCGTATTGCTCGAAGCGGCGCACGTGCTGCAGCGCCTGGGTGACGTCGCTCCAGCCGTTGTTGATGTCCAGCATCAGCTCCACGTCCGGGCCGACGGCTTCGCGCGCGGCGCGCACGCGGGCCTCTTCCTCCCGGGGCGAGAGCCGGCCCGATTTCATCTTGACCGCCTTGAATCCCATGGCCACGTAGCTGGCCATTTCATCGCCCAGCGCCTGCGGCGTCTTGCCATCCAGGTAGTAGCCGCCGCTGGCGTAGGCCGGCACTTCTTCCAGGTGCACCGCGCCAAGGTATTTGTGCAGCGGCAGGTTTGCGCTGCGCGCATTGAGGTCCCACAGTGCGGTGTCGAGGATGCTCAGCGCGCGCATCACCGTGCCGGCGCGGCCGTGCAGCAGCGCCTCCTGGTACATCGCCTGCCACAGGCCTTCGACGGCAAGCGAGTCGCGGCCCAGCAGCACCGGCGCCAGCAACTGTTCGACCGCCGCGGTCAGGATGCCGCCGCCGGCGCTGCCGACGTAGCAAAAGCCGATGCCTTCGACGCCGTCGGTCGAGCGAACCTTGACCAGGCCGTAATGGCGCGCCGAGACCGTGCGGGTGGCAAATGAGGTGACCCGGTCCAGCGGCACTTCTGCGGCGCAGACCGAGATTGATTCGATGATGGGCATGTCCTGTTTCCTCCTGTTGATGGATGCGTAGTGAATGTGGGCACCGGCGGCGGGGCTTGGCCCGCTGCGATGTCCGGCACATTCTGATTGACGCCAATCGATGGAAACAGTACGTTCCGGTATCTTGAAAAGATAATTATTCTATTGATTGGGAGACCGCATGGATACGCGCTACCTGCAGAGTTTCATCCATGTCGCGGAGCTGGGATCGATCGCCGAAGCCGCGCGGCGCCTGGACCTGACGCCGGCCGCCGTGGCCCAGCGGGTGCGCCTGCTGGAAGAGGAAATGGGCATGAGCCTGATCCGCCGTTCCGGGCGCACCGTGGCGCCGACCGAGGCCGGCGCGCGCGTCCTCGAGCGCGGACGCAAGGTGCTGCGCGATATCCGCGACCTGCGCGACGACCTCAGCGACAGCAGCGACCTGGCCGGCCAGCTGCGCGTGGGCGGCACGCCGACCATGGTGCTGGCGGTGCTGCCGGGCCTGGTGTCGCGTTTCCTGGGCGGCCATCCGCAGGTGGACATCTACCTGGAACCCGGCACCTCGTCGACGCTGTTTCGCAAGGTGGTGGACGGCGACCTCGACGCCGCGCTGCTGATCCAGCCGCTGTTCGAACTGCCCAAGAGCTGCGGCTGGCACACCATGCGCGAAGAACCGCTGGTGCTGCTCACGCCCGCCGGCATGCAGGTCGACGACGTGCACGCCACGCTGGAGCGCGAGCCTTTCCTGCGCTACGACCGCGGCACCGTGGGCGGCCAGCTGGCCGACGCCTATCTGCGCCAGCACGGCATCCGCACCCGCCAGCGTTGCGAGATGGACGGGCTGGATGCCATCGCCGCCCTGGTCGAGCGCGGCATCGGCGTGTCGCTGGTGCCGGCCTGGGTCGCCGCGCGCGGCAGCCAATTGGCGGTGCGGCGCTGGCCCCTGCCGCATCGCAGTACCAAGCGCGTGGTCGGCATGATCTGGACCCGTACCTCGGCGCGAACCCGCCTGGTGCATTCCTTCCTGGAACTGGTCAAGGACTGGCAGCCCGAAGAGTGAGGTGAGCAGGGCAAGCCGGAAGATAAAAATTCTATTGATTGACGCAATCGAAGCATAACTATTCTGCCTCCTGAAAGGCGCAATACTGGCCGCCATCCGCTAGCGCACATGTTCGCCAGCACGTTGACCGCCGCGCCAAGCCGCCGGCCCATTCCAGGAGACCTGCCATGCCCGTTCCATCTTCCCCGCCGCCGCGGCCAGGAGGAGTGCTCTCACCGGTGCTTACGCCTTTCGAGGCCGACCGCACGCCCTCGGTGCCGCGTTTCATCGAACACTGCCGCACGCTGCTGAACCACGACGTCGGCCTGGCCGTGTTCGGCACCAATTCCGAGGCCGCCTCGCTGAGCGTGGCCGAGAAGCGCGGCCTGCTCGACGTGCTGCTGGACGCCGGCATGCCGCCCTCGCGCATGATGCCCGGCGTCGGCGCCTGCGCGCTGGGCGATGCGGTCGAACTGGCGCGCCACGCCGTGGCTGCCGGTTGCAGCGGCGTGCTGATGCTGCCGCCGTTCTACTACAAGGGCGTGAGCGACGAAGGCCTGTTTCGCGCCTTTTCCGAGGTGGTCGAGGCGGTCGGCGATGCGCGCTTGCGCATCTACCTGTATCACATCCCGCCGGTGGCGCAGGTGGGCATCAGCCTGGGCCTGATCGGGCGCCTGCTCAAACGCTATCCGGGCGTCATCGCCGGCATCAAGGACAGTTCGGGCGACTGGCGCAATACCGCCGCCATGCTCAGCGAATTCCGCGGCGCCGGCTTCGATGTCTTCGCCGGCAGCGAGACCAGCCTGGTGGAGACCATGCGCCATGGCGGCGCCGGCGTGATCTCGGCCACCGCCAACGTCAACCCGGCCGGCATCGCCGCGCTGTGCCGCGAGTGGGATGCGCCCGACGCGCAGGCCCGGCAGGAAGAGCTCAACCAGGTGCGCGCGGCGTTCGCCGGCTTCCCGATGATCGCAGCGATGAAGGCGGCCATGTCATCAGGCCTGGACGACGCCGCCTGGAACAACCTGCGTGCGCCGCTGGTGGAGTTGGACCGGATCCAGCGCGAGTCGCTGCTGCGCAGCCTGGAGGCTCTCGGCTTCGAACTGTACCGAGGCCGGGTGCGCGAGAGCACCGACTAAAAGACTGCAATACAAAAAAGAAGCGGCGCCCATCCGGCAGCCGCTTCACCAACAACACAGAAACACAGGAGACCCTATGCAACCCCAGACCACCTTCCAGGCAGCCGGGACGGCGCCGGCCGCCGCGGCCGACGGCTTCGCCGACAGCGTGTTCCGCCGCGCCGCCTGGCGCTTCATTCCGCTGCTGTTCGTCAGCTATGTCGTGGCCTATCTGGACCGCGTCAACATCGGCTTCGCCAAGCTGCAGATGCTGAGTGACCTGCAGTTCAGCGATGCCGTCTACGGGCTCGGCGCGGGCTTGTTCTTCCTCGGCTATTTCATCTTCGAAGTGCCCAGCAATCTGCTGCTGCACAAGCTCGGCGCGCGGCGCTGGATCGCGCGCATCATGATCAGCTGGGGTTTGCTGTCGGCGCTGACGGCCTGGGTCGACACCCCGGCGGCGTTCTACGTCATCCGCTTCCTGCTGGGCGTGGCCGAGGCCGGTTTCTTTCCCGGCGTGATCCTCTATCTCACCTACTGGTTTCCGGCGCACCGGCGCGGCCGCATGACGGCCATGTTCATGGCCGGCAATCCGGTGTCGGGCATCGTCGGCGCGCCGCTGTCGGGCTACATCATGCATGCCTTCGGCGGCACGATGGGCATGTCGGGCTGGCAGTGGCTGTTCGTGCTGGAGGCGATCCCGGCGGTGCTGCTGAGCGTGGTGATCTATTTCTACCTGGACGACCGCGTGGCCGATGCCGCCTGGCTTAGCGCCGAAGAGAAGAAGGTGATCGAAGGCGAGGTCGCGCAGGACGCCAGGGCGCGCACGCACAACTCCGCCGCCAGCGCGATGCTGTCGGGCCGCGTCTGGCTGATGTGCCTGATCCTGTTCGGCGTGATCATGGGCTCGTATGCGATCGGTTTCTGGCTGCCCAGCATCATCCGCGGCGCCGGCATCGCCGATCCGCTGTCCATCGGGCTGCTGGCGATGATTCCCTACACCGCGGCGCTGATCGCCATGCTGCTGACCGGGCGCAGCGCCGACCATTTCCGTGAACGCCGCTGGCACGTCGCGGTGCCGGCCCTGGTCGCGGCCTGCGGTTTCTGCCTGTGCGCCATGAGCGAAAACCAGATCGTGCCGGCCCTCGCCGGGCTGAGCCTGGGCGCGATGGGCGTGGTTACCGCCGTCTCGATGTTCTGGGCGCTGCCGACATCCTTCCTTGGCGGCGCCGCTGCCGCCGCCGGTATCGCGCTGATCAACTGCACCGGCAACCTGGCCGGCTTCGTCAGTCCCTCGGTGATCGGCTGGCTCAAGATGCAGACCGGCTCGGTGTCTTCCGGCCTGTTCCTGGTGGCGGCCATGCTCTCGTTGTCGGCGCTGCTGGTGCTGCTGTGCGTACCGGCGCGCCTGGTCAACCGTTAGGCGCCGGATCGGTCGCGCGGATAAAAAAAGAGGCGGACAAATGTCCGCCTCTTTTCATGGGTGCCGCAGGATGTGCCGATGTCTGCTGCGCGGCCGTTGCAACTTTCGGATAACGCCGCGCCGCAGAACCGGTGTTCCGTTTATTGCTTCAGCGCAGGCTGCGAACCCTTGCCCAGCACCAGGTTGGCGATGACCGCCACCACGATGTTCAGCGCCAGCGCGATCAGGCCGGTGTACATCGTGTAGGAGTCGCCGCCCACCACGAAGGTGTGCACCGGCTTGATGCCGTCGGCGAACGCCATCCAGCTGCCGCCGACGATGCCCACCGCCCAGCCGCACAGCAGCGCGCGCGCACCGAACCAGCCGACGAACAGGCCAAACACCAGCGCCGGGAAGGTCTGCAGGATCCACACGCCGCCCAGCAGCTGCAGGTCCAGCGCGAACTTGGTCGGCAGGAACAGGATGAAGATCAGCGCGCCGAACTTGACCACCAGCGAAACGATCTTGGCGACCTTGGCTTCCCCTTCAGGATTGATGTTGGGGTTGACGTAAGGCTTCCAGAAGTTGCGGGTGAACAGGTTCGAGGCGCCGATCGACATCACCGCCGCCGGCACCAGCGCGCCGATGGCGATCGCAGCAAACGCGAAGCCGGCGAACCAGCCCGGGAACAGGCCGTTGAACAGCGCCGGCACCACGTCGTTGTTGGTCTGCACCTTGATGCCCGCGGCATAGGCCATGAAGCCCAGCAGCGCGATCAGGCCCAGCAGCACAGTGTAGGCCGGCAGGAACACGGCGTTCTTGCGGATCGTGTTGGCATCCTTGGCGGCGAAGATGCCGGTCAGGGTGTGCGGGTACATGAAGGCCGCCATCGCCGAGCCCAGCGCCAGCGTCGCGAACGGCAGGAACTGCGTCGGCTTCAGGGTCAGGCCGGTGGCGCCGCCCTTGGCCGCGAAGGCATCGCGCGCCGAGCTGAACACCGCGCCGTAGCCGCCCAGCTTGGCCGGCACGATGATCACCGCTGCCAGCACCACGATGTAGATCATCAGGTCCTTGACGAAAGCGATCAGCGCGGGCGCGCGCAGGCCGGCGGAGTAGGTGTACAGCGCCAGGATCACGAACGCCGCCAGCAAAGGCAGCTCACCGGTCAGGCCCAGCGCCTTGATCACCACTTCCATGCCGATCAGCTGCAGGGCGATGTAGGGCATGGTGGCGACCACGCCGGTCAGCGCGATGGCGAACTCCAGCGGACGCGACTTGTAGCGGCCCCAGACGACGTCGGCCGCGGTCACGTGGCCGGCCTTGTGCGCGGCATGCCACAGCTTGGGCATGATCACGAACACGATGGGGTAGACCAGGATCGTGTACGGCAGCGCGAAGAAGCCGTAGGCGCCGACCGCATAGACCAGCGCCGGCACCGCGATCACGGTGTAGGCGGTATAGAAGTCGCCGCCGACCAGGAACCAGGTGATCCAGGTGCCGAAGTTGCGGCCGCCCAGGCCCCATTCATCGAGGTGGGCGCCCTTGTGCTTGGGACCGGCCTGCCACTTGGAGGCCCAGAAGCCCATCACGGTGACCAGCACGAAGAAGAAGATGAAGACCCAGAGGGCCGACCAGTGGATGTTGTTGGTGTCCATTTACTCGACTCCCTTCTTCAGGCCGTCGCGGTAGACGAGCCAGATGATCAGGGAAGTCAGCGGTACCCATGCGAACTGGTACCAGTAGAAGAAGGGGAAACCGAACAGCGTGGGCAGTTCTTCGTTGTAGAACGGAACCCACAATAGACCGATGAACGGCAATAGGAGTAGTAGCCGCATTTTTTTGCTCCTCGAACTTTTGGCGGAAGGATTGTTATTAAAAGTTGCCTCGAAATTATATTGAGAATCAGACAAATGCGTTTGCAGCGCGCAATTTTTGCCCGCCGGGGAGCGCTGCCATGTCGTGAATGCGCGTGATTTCGGTGCTATCGCGGGCATATTTTGCAGTGCCGTCAAATTGTTTCATCCTGTGGGAAAAAATCGACCGGGGACGAGAGCGGCTCCCGGTGACTGATAAATGAAAGTTTTTCGTTGTTTATTTGATATTTGACGATTTTTTAATGTTTTTCCTGAATGAGCGAGCCGGCGGCCACGGTTAAAATACTCATCACATCAGGCTACAAGATGTCCCGGCCGACGCTGCGAGCGACGCCGGACAAGCACAGGCACAGGCACGATCAGGCGGTTCCCAGAGACGAACCAGCCTCGACCGGGGGATAGGCGCGATGGCGCAGCAAGACGACTTAACCGAATTTTCTTCAGAAGACACCTATCGGCTGCTGGTGGAAGGCGTAACCGACTACGCCATCTACATGCTCAATCCGGACGGCCGCGTGGCCAACTGGAACAGGGGCGCGCAACGCGCCAAGGGCTATGTCGAACGGGAAGTGATCGGCAAGCATTTCTCGATGTTCTACACCGAACGCGACCGCATCGAAGGGCTGCCGCAGCGCGGGCTCGACACCGCCCTGCGCGAAGGCCGCTTCGAAGCTCAGGGCTGGCGCGTGCGCAAGGACGGCAGCCTGTTCTGGGCGCACGTCGTGATCGATCCCATCTACCGCAAGGACGGCAAGCTGCTGGGCTACGCCAAGATCACGCGCGACTGCACCGAGCAGCGCCGCATCGAAGAAGCGCGCCGCGACACCGAGAACCGCTTCCGCCTGCTGGTCGAAGGCATCACCGACTACGCCATCTACATGCTCACCCCCGACGGCACCGTCGCCAACTGGAACGCCGGCGCCCAGCGCGCCAAGGGCTATGTCGAGAGCGAGATCGTGGGCAAGCATTTCTCGCTGTTCTACGCCGACGAAGACCGCGCCGCCGGCCTGCCGCGCAAGAACCTCGACATCGCCCTGCGCGAGGGCAAGTTCGAGGCCGAGGGCTGGCGCTTCCGCAAGGACGGCTCCCGTTTCTGGGCGCACGTGGTGATCGACCCGATCTACCGCGCCAGCGGCGAGTTGCTGGGTTTCGCCAAGATCACGCGCGACCGCACCGAACAGCTGGAAAGCCGCGAGAAGATCATCTACCTGGCCCGGCATGACGCCATGACCGGGCTGCCCAACCGCTTGCAGTTCCTGGAGCGGCTCGATGAGGCCATGGCCACGCTGCGTCACGGCGAGCAGGAAATCGCCGTGATCAGCATCGACCTCGACGGCTTCAAGGAAATCAACGACGCCTTCGGCCATGCCGTCGGCGACCAGGTGCTGTGCGAACTGGCGCGGCGCATGAAGGCGCTGTCCGGCGAGGGCGAACTGGTGGCGCGCCTGGGCGGCGACGAGTTCGTGGCCTTCAAGGTGTTCCGCCAGGAGCGCGCGCTGGCCGATTTCATCACGCGCCTGTACCACGCGCTGACCACCGTGCTGCGGCTGACCGGGACCGACATCGCGCCCGGCGCCAGCCTCGGCGTGGCCATGTTCCCCGGCGACGCGGAAGACCGCGCGCAGCTGCTCAACAACGCCGACCTGGCGATGTACCGCGCCAAGAAAAACCTGGGCGAAAAGATCTGCTTCTACGAGGCCAACATGGACGAGGCCTCGCGCGCGCGGCGCACCATGGCGCGCGACATCTGGGCCGCACTGGAGCACGGCCAGTTCTTCCTCAACTACCAGATCCAGCGCGCGGTCGACAGCGCCGAGATCACCGGCTACGAAGTGCTGCTGCGCTGGAAGCATCCGGTGCACGGCATGGTGTCGCCGGCGGTGTTCATTCCCATCGCCGAAGAATGCGGCGCCATCGGCGCCATCGGCGACTGGGTGCTGGAGCACGCCTGTCGCGAGGCGGCGCGATGGGGCCTGCAGCCGCGCGTGGCCGTCAACCTGTCGGCGATGCAGCTGTCCAACGCCGCGCTGGTTGAGAAGGTGCGTTCGGTGCTGGCCTCCAGCGGCCTGCCGGCGTCGCGCCTGGAGCTCGAAGTCACCGAGACTGCCATCATCGCCGACCGCGACCGCGCGCTGCACCTGCTGCAGCAATTGAAGGCGATGGGCGTGACCATCGCCATGGACGATTTCGGCAGCGGCTACTCCTCGCTGGAAACGCTGCGCTCCTTCCCCTTCGACAAGATCAAGCTGGACCGCAGCTTCATCAGCGAGCTGGAAACCAGCAAGCAGGCCAAGGCCTTCGTGCGCGCCATCCTGGCGCTGGGCCACAGCCTGAACGTGTCGGTGCTGGCCGAAGGCGTGGAGACCGAAGCCCAGCGCGCCATCCTGCAGCAGGAGGGCTGCCAGGAAGGGCAGGGCTTCCTATTCGGCCGCCCGGCCACGCTGGAGAGCCTGGCCGGACAGGGCGTGATCGAAGCCCCGGATCTGGCCGCGCGCAGCGCCTGAGTACGTAAACGTTTGCATGGGGGCGGGAGGCCGGCGCTTCGGCGCTCCCGGCAAGCCCGGCCAAAATCGCTTACGCTGCACGCTGTTCCTTTCCATCGGCACGGCTTTCATGAACGACATCCCGCAAGCAGGCACGCCAGCAGAGGCATCCGAGGACCAGCTGGATGCGCTTGCGCACCTGCTGCTTACCCACCGCAAGGTGCTGGTCTTGAGCGGCGCCGGCATCAGCACCGCCTCCGGCATTCCCGATTATCGCGACGACGACGGCGTGCGCCGCGGCCGCCTGCCGATCCAGGGCGAGGAGTTCCGCCATTCGGAAGCCGCCCGCAAGCGCTACTGGGCGCGCAGCATGCTCGGCTGGCCGCGCCTGGCCCAGGCCAAACCGAACGCGGCGCACCGCGCCATCGCGCAGCTGCAGGCCTCGGGCCATGTCGCCGCGGTGCTGACCCAGAACGTCGACGGCCTGCACCAGCAGGCCGGCACGCGCCGGGTGATCGAGCTGCACGGCAGCATCCACGCGGTGCGTTGCCTGTCCTGCGGCACGCTCTACGAGCGCGCGCAGATCCAGAACGAACTGGAGCAGTTCAACCCGGCGCTGGCGCAGGCCGAAGCCGTCATCCTGCCCGACGGCGATGCCCAGCTGGAGCCCGATGCCGACGCCGCCTTCCATGTGCCGTCCTGCAGCCGCTGCGGCGGCATGCTGCAGCCCGACGTGGTGTTCTTCGGCGACGGCGTGCCGGTGGCGCGCGGCGCCGAGGCCGAGCAGGCCGCGCGCGACTGCGACGCCATGCTGGTGGTCGGTTCTTCGCTGATGGTGCTGTCGGGCTTTCGTTTCGCGCGCATGGTCGCCGAGGCAGGCAAGCCGGTGGCGGCGATCAACCGCGGCGTGACCCGGGCCGATCCGCTGCTGGCGTTCAAGATTGCGGCGTCCGCCGAATCGGTGCTTCCGCGCCTGGCGACGCTGGTGGCAGGTCGTAGCGGGCCGAGCGCCTGACCGACCAGGCGACCACGGCCGCCGCGCACAGCGCCAGCAACGCGGCCGCCGTGAAGACATGCGAGAAGCCCGCGCCGTAGGCGTGGCGCGCCGCGCTGATGGCGGCTTCCCGTTGCTGCGGATAGAGCTGCGCCGCGTCGGCGAAGTCGCCCGCCATGGCGCGCGCGACGAACTCCCTCAGCTGCGCGCCGGACGCGTCCAGCGGCGCCAGCGCCTTCTCCATCGCCGAGCGCGCGCCTTCGGCCAGCACCGCCCCCAGCCCCGCAAAGCCCGCCAGCACGCCGGTGAAGCGCGAGGTGGTGCTGATGCCCGACGCCATGCCCGCGCGTTCGCGCGGCACGTTGCCCATGATGCCCTTTTGCGTTTCGCCGTTGAGCAGGCCGCCGCCGCTGCCCAGCACCGCCATGCCGGCCACGGTGAGCGCAGCGCCGTCGGCGCGTGCGGCCAGCATCATGATGAGGTTGCCCAGCGCGGTGATGCACAGGCCCAGCGCCAGGATATGTGGCGAAGGAAGATGCCGCGCCAGCCGCCGTCCCAGCTGCGGCAACAGCAGCATGGCCAGCGCGAAGGGCAGCATCGCCAGTCCCGCCGCCACCGCGCTCAGGCCGCGCGCGTTCTGCAGGTAGAGCGGCAGCAGCGAGGCCATCACCTGCGCCGAGGCGGCATAGGCGAACATCGCCGCCACCGCGCCGACGAAACCGGGCGAACGGAACAGCGACAGGTCCAGCATGGGATGCGCGCGCCGGCGCTCGACGGCGATGAACAGCGCGAATAAAAAAGCGCCGCCCAGGGCGCGAACGACGCAAGCAACGCTGCTCCAGCCGCGCTCGGGTCCGGTGATCAGGGCCCAGGTCAGCAGGAAGACGGCGCTGGAGAAAGACAGGATGCCCGGCACGTCCAGCGGACGCGGGGCGGGATTCTTCGATTCCGGAATATTGCGCAGCACCGCCGCGGCCAGCACCAGGCAGATCGGCAGGTTGACCGCGAAGGCCCAGCGCCAGCCGAGCGCGGCGTTGATGGCGCCGCCGATCAGCGGCGAGAGCACCATGGTCAGTCCCATGATGCCGCCCCAGACCGCCCAGGCGCGCGCGCGTTCGCCCTCGTCGTGGAAGGCGTGGCCGATCACCGCCAGCGCCGGCGCGAGCAGGAAGGCCGCGCCCACGCCTTGCGCCGCGCGCGCCGCGTACAGCGCCTGTGCGCTGGGCGCCCAGGCGCAGGCCAGCGAAGCCAGCGCGAACAGGCCGATGCCGCACAGGAACACGCGCTTGCGCCCATAGCGGTCGGCCACCGAGCCGGCCGGCAGCAGCAGCGCCGCAAAGCACAGCACGTAGCTGCTCACCACCCACTCGATGTCGGCGAAGGAAGCGCCCAGCTCGCGCGCGATGGTGGGCAGCACGATGCCGACCACGTTGGTGTCCAGCACCGTCATGGCGCAGCCCAGCGAGCCGGTCAGCAAAACCCGCCCGGCGGCGGTTGAAAACAGGGTGCGCATGGCGTCTCCTCCTCGCTCCTGATGGACTTGTCGCTTACTTCAGCGCGGCCGCGCCGGCCTTGGCGATCTCTTCGTCATGCTGCGGCGTGTCGGCGGATACGCCGATGGCGCCCACGATCTGGCCGTCGGCCACCAGCGGCACGCCGCCGCGCATCAGCACGAAGCCGCGCGCCGTGGCGGCGGCCGGACGGCTGCCGTTGATCGCGTCTTCCAGCGCGCCGCTGGGACGGCGGAAGAGCGCCGCCGTGCGCGCCTTGCCCGGCGCGATCTCGACGCCGGCCGGCACGGCCGCGTTGTCCATGCGCACCAGCGCCAGCGGCAGGCCGGCGGCGTCGACCACGGAGATCACGCACGGCCAGTTCTCGGCCTGGGCCTTGGCCTGCGCGGCCTGGATCACTTGCTGGGCGGCAGCCAGCGTGAGCACCGGCTGGGTCGGCAGGTTGGCCGCCGATGCCAGCTGCGCGGCGCACAGCAGGGCGGAACCCAGGGTGAGGGAGAGGGCGTTCTTGAACATGTTCGGCTCCTTGAAAAAAGCGGATTGGGAGGAGGCACCATTCAACCAGCGCCTATAATTCGCTTCAATACCTATATTTTTCAATTTAATTAGCCTGTAACTAATTAAAAAAAAGGAGCGATGCACCATGGAACTGCGTCACCTGCGGTACTTCCTGACCGTGGCCGAACAGCTGCACTTCGCCCGCGCCGCCGAGATCCTCGACATCGCGCCGCCCACGCTGTCGGTGCAGATCCAAGAGATCGAGCGCAAGCTGCAGGTGCAGCTGTTCGTGCGCACCAAGCGCTCGGTGGCGCTGACCTCGGCCGGCGAGGCCTTCGCCGAAGAGGCGCGCGCGGTGCTGGCGCAGTTCGACCAGGCGCTCAACGTCGGCCGGCGCGCCGGGCGCGGCGAACTGGGCAAGGTGGAGATCGGCTATGTCGGCTCGGCCGTCTTCGGCGGCATCCTGCAGCAGCAGATCAGCGCGTTTCGCAGCGACTGGCCGCAGGCCACGGTGCAGGCGCGCGAATGGCCGATGGACCAGCTCTCCGACGCGCTGGAAGAGGGCAAGATCGACATCGCCTTCGTGCGCATGCCCATCGCGCTGGCGGCGTCGTTGCAGGCGCATGTGCTGCTGCGCGACCGCTTCTGCCTGGCGCTGCCGGCCGAGCATGCGCTGGCCGGCGGCGCCGGCGCAATCAGGGCGCGCGCGCTGGCCGGCGAAGCCTTCATCCTGCCCGAGCAGGAGCTGGGCGCGCGCGAGGTGTATCGCCGCGGCGGCTTCTCGCCGCGCAGCGAGAGCCGGCCCGGCAGCCTGCTGGCGGTGCTGGCCGAAGTGTCGGTCGGCGCCGGCGTGGCGGTGGTGCCGGGCGTGCTGACCGAGGTGGTGAAGCTGCCCAACGTGGTGTACCGGCCACTGGCCGGCGCGCCCATCGCCTCGGAGGTGGCCGCCGTGTTCCGTCGTTTCGAGCGCTCGCCGGCCGTTCGCAACATGGTGGCGGCCGTGCGCAAGAGCGCGCCGCTGCAGGTGGCAACGGTGGCGGTGGCGGCGGGCTAGGTCGCCGCATATCGATATCTGTTTTCCTTCCTTCAGCAACACCGCATCGCTGCCAGATAATCCTTGCACGCTTCCCGCTTGCAAAGGACATCATGAGCACTTCTCTTCACGCCTCGTCCGAGGCGCTGCATCAACGCTTTTCCGACCTGTTCGCCCGCATCGCCGAAGGCGCGGTGGCGCGCGAGAACGACCGCCGCCTGCCCTACGAGGAAGTGCGCCAGCTCAAGGAAGCCGGTTTCTCGGCGCTGCGCGTGCCCAAGGAGCTGGGCGGCTCCGGCGTCAGCCTGGAGGATTTCTTCTACGTGCTGATCAGGCTGGGCGAGGCCGAGTCCAACCTGCCGCAGATCCTGCGCGTGAACGCCGGCTTCACCGAACTGCTGCATGAGCGCAAGGACGACGCCGACACCCGCCGCTGGCTGGGCGTGATCGGCAGCGGCAAGACCTTCGGCGCCTCGACCTCGGAGCGCAACGCCGCCACCGGCAACTCCGCATTGCTGGAGAAGGACGCCGACGGCCGGCTGCGCCTGAACGGCGAGAAGTACTATTCCACCGGCACGCTCTACGCCGACTGGGTGCTGGTGCGCGCGCACGACAGCGAGTCCGACTTCAACGTGCTGGTGCAGGCCGACGCCAAGGGCGTGGAGCGCATCGACGACTGGGACGGCTTCGGCCAGCGCCTGACCGGCAGCGGCACCACGCGCTTCCACAACGTGCCGGTGCCGCAGGACCAGGTGCTGGACCGCTACCAGGTCTCGCAGCCGCGCCGCAACAGCATCATCACCTCCTTCTACCAGACCTTCCACCTGGCCACGCTGTCGGGCATCGCGCGCGCCGCGCTGCGCGACGCGGTGGCTTTCACGCAGCCGCGCACCCGTACTTTCGGCGTGCCGGGCAACTCCAGCCCGCGCGAAAACCCGCTGGTGCATCGCGTGGTCGGGCGCCTGGCCAGCCTGGCCTGGTCGGCCGAGCAGCTGACTCTGTCGATCGCGCGCGAGCAGGATGCCCTGAACGCCGCGCGCCGCGCCGGCACCGTCACCACCGAGGACTACAACGCGCTCGACATCCACACCTTCCAGGCGCAGCAGGTCGTCATCGGCCAGGTGCTGGAAGCGACCACGCTGCTGTTCGAAGTCGGCGGCGCCTCGGCCACCAGCGAAACCCGCCGGCTCGACCGCCACTGGCGCAACGCCCGCACGCTGGCCTCGCACAACCCGGCGATCCAGCGCGAGGCAGCGGTCGGCAACTACCACCTCAACGGCGAGCCGCACAACGAGCGTTTCGGCAGCGGCTATGCGTGAGCCCGCGCAGTGTCGATGTCCGCTCATCGCCGAACGGATATCGACATGCGGATAACTTCGTTCTGCTGAGCCGGGCGGGTCAATACACTTTCTGCAGTCTTCATTTCCATGACCCGACAGAAAAGAAAGTGACCCGCCCATGTTCCAGCGTCTCCTGTTTGCGGTGCTGTTGTCCGCCGCCATTCTTCCCGTTCTCCCCAGTGCCCAGGCCGCCCCGCAAGACCGCGAGCTGAAGGTCGGCTTCGTGCCCGGTCCCTATATCGACGAATTCAAGCTGGGCGTGCAGCCCGAGCTGGAGAAGAAGGGCTACAAGATCCGTTTCTATGAATTCTCCACCGGGCTGGAAGCCAACAGTGCCGTCTTCAAGGGCGACATCGACGCCAACGTGATGCAGCACACGGTCTTCCTCGATTCATACAACGAGCGCAACAAGACCGACCTGGTCGGCATCGTCCAGGTGCCCACGCCGCCGATGGGGCTCTATTCCAAAAAACATAAGGATCTGAAGAGCCTGAAGAAGGGCTTCACCGTCGCCGTGCCCAATGACCCGGTCAACCTGCAGCGCGCGCTGTGGATCCTGCAACGCCTGGGCTGGATCAGGATCCGCGAGAACAAGCCGGTCGACGTCACCGAGCTGGACGTGGTGGAGAACAAGGTCGGCCTGAAGCTGGTGCTGCTGGAAAACGCCCAGGGCCCGCGCGCGCTGGACGACGCCGACTTCGCCGCGATCCAGGGCAACTTCGCCATCTTCGCCAAGCTCAAGCTGTCCGAAGCCTTCATCCTGGAAGACATGAAGTCGCCCTACATCAACGTGCTGGCGGTGAAGAAGACGCGGCAGTCCGATGCCTATGCACGCGATCTGGTGGAGGCGTATCGCTCCGAGAATTTCCAGAAGGCGATTCGCGGGGAGCGGTTCTACGACGGGTTTGCGTTGCCGGATTACTTTGGCGCTGCGAAGAGCAACTGATGCGGGCTGGTTTGCTGGCACGTGATCCGTTGTTCCGGTGAGGGGCTGTGCCTGTGACGTTCGTTGCGCCCGACCGGCGTCGGAGCGGCGCGGCAAACGTCGCTGGGTCCTGACTGTCGTCAGGACGACAGGGTGTTGGGAGCGGGGACGCTATGCGGTCGATTTGGCTTCGACCTCTCCGGCCTAACGTTTCGGCGATCGATAAGGTTCGGAAGCTTATATGGTTCGGGCAACCGATAACCCATAATCCGTCGTCCCAGCGAAAGCTGGGACCCAGTGACGTTCGTTGTGCCTGACCGGCGTCGGAGCGGCGCGAGTAACGCCACTGGGTCCTGACTTTCGTCAGGACGACAGGGTAACTGATAACCCATAATCCGTCGTCCCAGCGAAAGCTGGGACCCAGTGACGTTCGTTGTGCCTGACCGGCGTCGGAGCGGCGCGAGTAACGTCACTGGGTCCTGACTTTCGTCAGGACGACAGCGCGTTGGCAGCGGGGACGCTATGCGGTCGATTTGGCTTCGACCTCTCCGACCTAACGTTTCGGTGATCGATAAGGTTCGGGAAGCTTGTATGGTTCGGGCAACCGATAACCCATAATCCGTCGTCCCGGCGAAAGCTGGGACCCAGTGACGTTCGTGGTGAAGAAAGAAAAGGGAAAAGGCCGCTCAAGCCGCCCGCACCTGCGCGCCGCCGACATTGACCGGCCGCGCCAAACCGAAATGCTCCCGCAAGGTGCGGCCTTCATACTCCCGCCGGAACAGGCCGCGCCGCTGCAGGATGGGCACCACGCCCTCGGTGAAGTCCTGCAATCCGCCCGGCAAGGCGTCCGGCATCAGGTTGAATCCATCCGCCGCGCCCGCCCTGAACCAGCGCTCGATCTCGTCGGCCACCTGTTCGGGCGTGCCCACCAGCACACGGTGCCCGCCGCCGCCGCACAGCGCGCGGATGACGTCGCGTACCGTGTGCTCGCGTCCCTTCACCAGCGACAGCGTGGCGTGGAAGAAAGTGTGGTTGCCGTTGCCGCCGTTGGGCAGCGCCAGGTCGGCCGGCAGCGGCTGGTCCAGCTGCAGGCGCTCGACCGGGATGCCCAGCGTGCCGGCCAAGCGCTTCAGGCTGTAGCTCCAGGGAATCAGGTCGACCAGCTCGTCGCGCCGGCGCAGCGCCTGGGCTTCGGTGGCGCCGATGATGGTGGCCAGGCCGGGCAGGATCTTCACCGCATGCGGGCCGCGGCCGAGCGCGGCGGCGCGCTCGTTGATGGCGCGGCTATAGGCCAGCGACTCTTCTATCGTGTGCGCCGCCGAGAACACCGCTTCGGCATGGCGCGCCGCCAGTTCGCGGCCGTCGCCGGAGCCGCCGGCCTGCACCAACACCGGTTGTCCCTGCGGCGTGCGCGGCAGGTTCAGCGGGCCTTGCACGCTGAAGTGCGCGCCGCGATGGGCGATCGGCCTGACCCTGGATTCGTCGATGAAGCGGCCGCTCGCCTTGTCGCCGATCACGGCGTCGTCGTCCCAGCTGTTCCACAGCGCCTTGACGACCTGCGTGAACTCGTCGGCGCGCGCGTAGCGCCCGGCGTGGTCGGGCACGGTGTCCAGGCCGAAGTTGCGCGCCGAACCGGGATCGGCGGTGGTGACGATGTTCCAGCCCGCGCGCCCGCCGCTGACGTGGTCCAGCGTGGCGAAGCGGCGCGCGATGTTGTAAGGCTCGTTATAGCTGGTGGACGCGGTGCCGATGATGCCGATGCGGGTGGTGGCCGCGGCCACTGCCGCCAGCAGCACGGTCGGCTCCAGCGCCGTGATTGGGCGGAAGTCGATCTGCTCGATGATGGAGGCGTTGTCGGCGAGGAACACGGCGTCCAGCTTGGCCGCCTCGGCGAGCTGCGCCACCTTCACGTAATGCCCGACGTCGGTGAAAGCCAGCGGGTCGGCCTCGGGCAGGCGCCAGGCCGAAGGGATGAAGCCGGAATGCAGGATGTTGACGTTCAGGTGCAACTGGCGCGGGGCGGTCTGGCTCATGCTGATGACTCCCGCGCTCAGTGTACGCGCGCGAAACCGTGGCGCTGCGCCAGCAGGTCGAGGATGCGGCGCGTGTCGGTGACGAAGCGCCGGCCGTTGGCCGATTGGGCGTCGTCCGGCGCCGCCTGCGCGTCGCCGAGTATCAGCACCGGCAGGCCCTGGTGCGCCTCGCCCAGCAGCGCCGCCACCTCGGCGCGCGGACGCGGGAACGGCAGGCGCTTGACGTCCAGCCGCGCCGCGCGCTCCGGCTCGCCGGCCAGCAGGCCTTCGATGGGCGCGCCGTCGGGACAGATGAAACGCTCGCCGGGGTGGGCGGGATCGGTGAATCCGTGTTCAAGCAACAGCAGCAGGTCGCGGCTCATGGGCGGGTGTCCTATGGAGATGAATCCGCCGATTCTGTGCCGCAGCCGATACGCCAGCCACGAATTTATCCGCATAAACATATGCGGCGAGGCGCGGCTACAATGCGCAAGGGCTCCGAGGGGAAGCCAACCACTACTCTTTTTGCCGATGGGCTTTCTTGCATTCTTGATCATGTTCCCGCTGGCCTGCGTGGTCGCGGGCCTGGGGATTTGGGGCGCGTTCGCGCTGTGGTTCCAGTTGCCGGGGCCGGCCTGGGTGCGCGGCGTCGCCATCGCCGCGTGGTGCCTGCCGGCGCTGGCGTCGTTGGCGGTGCTGGCCGGCTGGGGCGGCTGGAACAGCGGCTGGCGCTGGGCGCCCGCGGTGTTCGTGCTGTGCGCGGTGCTGCTGCTGTCGTGGTGGCATACGATCCGGCCCACGCATGTGCGGGTCTGGGCTGACGACGTGGCGCGCATGCTGGAGTCGCGCGTGCAGGGCGACGAGGTGGTGCTGGACAACGTGCGCAATTTCACCTGGCGCAGCGAGACCGACTACGACGTGCGCTGGGAGGCGCGCCGTTACGACCTGAGCCAGCTGGTGTCGGCCGACCTGATGCTGTCGTACTGGATGGGACCGGCGATTGCGCATACGCTGGTGTCCTTCGGCTTTGCCGACGGCCGGCGCCTGGTGTTTTCGCTGGAGATCCGCAAGGAGAAGGGCGAGAGTTTCTCGGCGCTGGGCGGTTTCTTCCGCCGCTTCGAGACGGTCATCGTGGCCGCCGACGAGAGCGATATCGTGCGCACCCGCACCAACGCGCGCGGCGAGGACGTCTATCTCTACCGCCTGCGACTGCGGCCCGAGCAGTTGCGCAAGGTCTTCCTGGGCTACCTGGAGCGCGCCGCGCAGGTACGCGCGCAGCCCAAGTTCTACAACACGTTGACCAGCAACTGCACCACCATCGTCTTCGAGCTGGCGCGGCGACTGTCGCCGACGCTGCCGCTGGATTACCGGCTGCTGCTGTCGGGTTATTTCGCCGATTACACCTATGACCATGGCGCGCTGGTGTCGGGTTACAGTTTCGAGGCGCTGAAGGCGGCCGGGCGCATCACCCCGCGCGCACAGGCGATTGGCCCCGACGACGACTATGCGAAAACCATCCGCCGGGGCGTGCCCGGCGTGGAAGAGGCCGAACTACGCTGAGTCCTTCAGGCCGGCAGGCGCTGCGCCAGCAAGGCCAGCATCCTGGCGTCGGGCTGATGGCCCACGCCCGGCGCCACATCCAGCGTCGCCTTCGCGCCCAGCGCCTGCAACCGTTCAAAGGCGGCATGCGCCAGCGCCACCGGCATCACGCCGTCGGCGTCGCCGTGCAGCAGGTGCACCGTCGCCCCGGGCCTGGCCGTCGGCGCTGCGGCATAGCGCCCGGCGATGGCAACTACGGTCGCCGCCGGCGCGTCGGCCGGCTTGCCGGCCTCCAGCGCCATGATGGCGCCTTGCGAGAAGCCGGCGATCAGCGTGTCCCGCGCTTCTACTCCCGCCTGCGCCTGCCAGTGCCGCACCGTCTGCAGGAACAGCGGCATGGCCGCTTCAACGCGTTGCGGGCGATTGTCTTGCGTCACGCCGCGCACCGAGAACCATTGCAGCCCCGAAGGAGACACGTCCGAGGGATACGGCGAGGCCACGCTCACCACCAGCGCCTGCGCGTCGCGCTGCGCGAACCACGCGCCCACGCCCAGCATGGATTGGGGAACCGAGCCCACGCCGTGCATCAGCAGCACCAGGCGCTGCGTTTGGGACGGTTGCTGGATGACGAGGGAAGCTGGATGCATGGCGCGCGCGAATAAAGAAAAGGGGCCTTCAGTCTAGGGCCTGCGCCGGCGCCGATAAAGCCGCCGTGCCGCAACAGAGTGTCCCGCGGAAGTTGACGATGCCGCGCCGGCAGACAAAAAAGCCCGGGGACGCTGCCGTCCCCGGGCGATCTCCGCCGGCCCTTGCGGGCCACAGGAGCTGCTCACCGTGATTATTTGGTGCCGGTCTTGTTCCAGTCGGCCGCGCGGTCGGAGGCCGAGCCGGCCACCGAGTACAGCGCGCCCGGCGCGTTGCGCGTCTGCTGGAAATCCGCCAGCGACTGGCCGCGCATGGCGGCGTAGATGTGCAGGTTGGACACGCCCACCACCGCGCCCAGCTTTTCCAGCAGGAAGAAGATCACGCCGTAGCGGATCATCGCCTGCCAGTCGCGGCGGCTGATCATGTCGCGCTCCTCCCCGGTCAGGCCGGCTTCTTCATAGGTCGCCTCGGCGTCGGCCAGGAAGCGTTCGCGGAAGGCCGGCTGGATCAGCTGGTACAGATAGCGATTGATGCGGTAACGCTCGTTGCTGGTCTGCAGCGTGAACGGATAGGTGCCTTGCAGTTTCTCGATGCCGTCCAGCTGGCGCGCCACGTGGGCGCGATGCTCTTCGGCGCGTCGCGCCTGCAGGGCGGCGTCGACGCCATTGACGCCATCGACGGCCACCGCGGGCTCGTAGACGGCCACGGCGATGCCGGTCATCGAGGGCAGGTAGTACTCGCGGTGCCGGCAGTGGATGCCGGCCGGCATGGCGCCGCGCATCACCAGCCACATGATGACCTCGGCGCTTTCCAGTCCGCCCAGCGTGGCCAGCTCGGCGTGGGTGAGGCGGGCCAGCGCCTCGGGATCGTTTTCCAGGAGGTCGAGGAAGCGGTGGTCCCAGGGCGTGTTGTTGAAGCCGGCGCGCTCGCCGTGCACCTGGTGCGACAGGCCGCCGGTGGCCACCAGCACCACGTCGAGGTCTTCCGGATAGCTTTCGATGGCGCGGCGCAGTCCCTGGCCCAGCTTGTAGCAGCGGCGCGCGGTCGGGATCGGGAACTGCAGCACGCCGACCTGCAGCGGGATGATCTTGCCGGGCCAGCCGTTCTCGTGCTCCCACAGCATCGACAGCGGCGAGAAGCAGCCGTGGTCCAGCGCCTTCTCCTGGAAGAAGGACATGTCGAACTCGTCGGCCATCAACGAGCTGCCGATGTGGCGCGCCAGCGCCGCGTGGCCGCCCACCGGCGGCAGCTTGCGCGCGCCGCCGCCTTCGTCGGCGACCTTGTACTCGCTGCCCACGCCCAGCGCGAAGGCCGAGTAGTGGTCGAAGAAGAACGAGGTCACGTGGTCGTTGTAGACCACCAGCATGACGTCGGGCTTCTTCTCCTTCAGCCACTTCTGCACCGGCTCGTAGGCCTTGAAGATCGGCGCCCAGACATCGTCGTGCTGTTTGCCGGCGTCGAGCGCGAAGCCGATGGTGGGGGTGTGCGACGTTGCGATCGCGCCTACGATATTTGCCATGAAACGATTTCCTCTATGCGATGAAGCTTATGCCGCCGCCGGGCGCTGGCCCAGCTGGATGAAGACGATGATCAGCGCGGCCAGGGTGGCGGGCACGGCCAGCACCGCGATCACCGAACCGAAGCTCCAGCCCAGCGACAGCAGCACGCCGCCGGCGAAGGAGCCCAGGATGCTGCCGAAGCGGCCCACGCCCAGCATCCACGACACGCCGGTGGCGCGCACCGCGGTCGGGTAGCAGGACGGCGCGAAGGCGTTCAGGCCGGTCTGCGCGCCGCTCATGCAGAAGCCCGCCAGCAGCACGTAGGCCGCGAACATGCCCGACTGCACGCTGCCCGAGGCCAGCAGCAGGATGAATACCGCGCCCGACACATAGGCCGCGGCGATCGCCCGGCTCGGGGACCAGCGGTCCATCAGGTAGCCTACCACCAGCGCGCCCACGGTGCCGCCCAGCTGGAACAGCGCGGTGATGCTGGCCGCCTTCTCGATGGGCAGGCCGGCATCCTTGATCAGGGTCGGCAGCCAGCCGGAGAGCAGATAGATGACCAGCAGGCCCATGAAATAGGTGCCCCACAGCGACAGCGTGGTCTTGCGGTAGGTGTCCGAGAGCAGCACCTTGGCCGGCTGGCCGCTCTTGACGGCGGGTTCGCTGACGGTGAAGGTCTGGCCGGCGGCGAAGCTGCCGCCGCAGACGCGTTCCAGCGTGCGCGCCACGCGCTCGGCGGCGAAGTTCTTCACCACCATGAAGCGCGCCGACTCGGGAATCAGCCACAGGTAGAACGGCAGGCAGGCCAGCGGGATCGCCCCGCCCACCAGCAGCACCGTGCGCCAGCCGTATTGCGGCAGCAGCGCGGCGGCGCCGAAGCCGACCAGTGCAGAGCCCAGGTTGAAGCCAGTGAACATGATCGCCAGCAGCGTGCTGCGCGAGCGCTCGGGCACGTATTCAGACAGCAGCGTGGTGGCGTTGGGCATGGCCGCGCCCAGGCCGATGCCGGTCAGAAAGCGCAGCGCCGACAGCGTGACCACGTCCTGCGCGCTGGCGCACAGCACGCTGAACAGACCGAACCACGCCACCGCCGTCATCAGCAGTTTCTTGCGGCCGTAGCGGTCCGACAGCGGGCCCACCACCAGCGCGCCGATGGCCAGGCCGATCGGCGCGGCGCTCATCACCACGCCGAAGGCGGCGCGCGAAATGCCCCATTCCTTGGTGATGTCGGGCGCGAGGAAGCCCATGATGGCCACGTCCATGCCGTCGGTCGCCACGATCAGGAAGCAGAGCACCAGCAGCAGCCATTGATATCCGGACATCTTGCGCCCGTTGATATGGGCCCGCACGTCCAGCGATTGTGCTGTATTCATTAAGTCTCCAGTATGTATAGGAATTTATATGGAAGCGCCGCGCCTGTGTGCGGGCGGCGTCAAAAATGCTTGCCGAAGTGCAAACGGCCTGCCTCGACAATGGAAGAAGTGTAAGTCCGCGCTCCGCGCCGAGTATTGCTTTCGGCTGCGTGAGCGTTGCCATTTCCTAATTGGGATGGATTTTTACAAGTGCCGGGAAAGGCGCCCGACGAGGCCGTGAAACACCGGTGAGGGTTATTCCCAGGAGGCCGCCGCCGCCTCGATCTCCAGCTGCAGCGCGCGGGCGCCGGGGGACAGGTGTGCGCCTTTTCTTTGCATGATGCCGATCGTGCGTTCCATGCCGCGCATGGCGAAGGGCAGGGCGGTCAGCTGACCGGTGCTGATCTCGTGGTGCAGCTGGTGCGCCGAGATCACGGTAAGCATGTCGCTGGAGACCAGCAGTCCGCGCAGCAGCGCCAGGTCTCCGGTCTCCACCGCCGCGCGCGGCACGTCCAGGCCGCTGTCGCGGAAGAACTGCTCTATCGATTCGCGCAGCGGCGTGCCGGCGCGCGAGAGCACCCAGGGATAGCCCTCGAGGTCGGCCGCCGACAGTTTCTTGCGCTGCGCCAGGGGATGGCCGGTGCGCGCGATCAGGGCCGCGCTGTCGGCGAACAGCGAGCGCATGTCGAAGGTGTCGCCGGAGAAGGCGCGCAGCGCGCCGACGATGAAATCGATGCGCCCGCTCATCAGGCCGGCGGCCAGCTCTTCATAAGGGCTTTCCAGCGAGCGGATCTGCAGTCGAGGGTGCTTCTCCAGCACGCGCGCCAGCGCCGCCGGCAGCAGCTGCGAGCGCGCCAGCGGCAGCGCGCCCACCGTCACCGTGCCCTGCACGATGCCGGCCAGCGCGGCGATGTCTTCAGGGATATGGCGCAGCTCGGCCAGCGCGCGCTCGAAGCGCTCGGTCCAGCGCCGCCCGGCGTCGGTGGGCAGCATGCCGTGCGCGGTGCGAAAGAACAGCGGCTGGCCCAGGATGCCTTCCAGCATCGAGATCGCCTGGCTCACCGCCGAGGGCGACACCTCCATCAGGCGCGCCACGCTGGGCATGTGGTGGGTCTCTGCCAGCAGCGCCGTGGCCTGCAGGCGGCGTTCGTTGAACAGCGCATCCAGGCTGCCGACCTGGCCGCCGTTGCGGTCGCGCAGGCGCAGCGCGTCGTCGCGCACCTCGCGCAGCTCGGCCTCGATGCGGTCCACCCGCAGCTTGACGGCTTCGCCGGCGGCCGTCAGCAGCATGCCGCGTCCCTTGCGCTCGAACAGCTGGGCGTCCAGGCTGTGCTCCAGCGCGGCCACCGAACGCGCCACCGCCGAGGAGGCGCGCAGCAGCGTGTCGGATGAGCGGCGCACGCCGCCGGTGGCGGCAACCACATTGAAGACGTGCAGGTGACGCAGGTTGAGCAGGGACATGATCACGGCCTGTCGGGCAGGTTCGGTCTGAACGCGATTAGAAAATTAGAACAGAGGAAAGGATACAACGCAACCAAGCCCGGCAGTCGCTCACGCATACTCGGCGCACTCGATGACAAGAATATTTGCAAAGGTAAAGAGCGTGCCTATCCCTTCCAGCCCGGACCTGCTGCCCGTCCCCTGCACCCTGATGCGGGGCGGCACCTCGCGCGGGCCGTTCTTTCTGGCCGATGAGCTGCCGGCCGACATCGCCGCGCGCGACCGCGTGCTGCTGGCCGCGCTGGGCTCGCCCGACCGCCGCCAGATCGACGGCCTGGGCGGAGCGCATCCGTTGACCAGCAAGGCCGCCATCGTCAGCCGCAGCGCCACGCCCGGCGTCGACCTGGATTTCCTGTTCGCCCAGCTGCAGCCGGACTCCGACCAGGTCGACACTACCCCCAACTGCGGCAACATGCTGGCCGCGGTCTTGCCGTTCGCCATCGAGCGCGGCCTGGTCGAGGCCGGCGACGAGACCACCACGGCGCGCATCCTGACACTCAACACCGGCATGCAGTGCGACGTCACAGTGCAGACGCCGGGCGCTCGCCTGCGCTACGCCGGCGACACCCGCATCGACGGCGTGCCCGGCAGCGCGGCGCCGGTGAAGATCAGCTTCCTCGACACCGCCGGTTCGGTGTGCCCCTCCATGTTGCCCACGGGGCGCGTGCTCGACCATGTGGCCTTTTCCACCGCCGACGGCGCGACGCACGAAGTTGCCGCCACGCTGATCGACAACGGCATGCCCATGGTGCTGGTGCGCGCGGCCGACTTCGGCATCACCGGCTGCGAGAGCGTGGCCGTGCTCAACGCCGACCAGGAACTGAAGAGCCGGCTGGAAGCGTTGCGCCTGGCGGCCGGCCCGCTGATGGGTCTGGGCGACGTGGCCGCGAAGAACTATCCCAAGATGTGCCTGCTGTCGGCGCCGGCCGGCGGCGGCGCGGTCTCGACCCGCTGCTTCATCCCGCATGTGTGCCACGAGGCCATCGGTGTGCTGGCGGCCGTCACGGTGGCCACCGCCTGCGTGCTGGAAGGCGCGGTCGCGCAGGGATTGGCGCAGGCCGGCAGCGGCTTGCGCCGCACGGTATCGGTCGAGCATCCCAGTGGCGAATTCAGCGTCGAGCTCGAACTCGACGCGCGCGACCAGCAACAGATCGTCAGCGCCGCGCTGTTGCGCACGGCGCGCCCCATCATGCGCGGGGAGGTCCTCATTCCCGCCGCACTCCTGAACGCAACGAACGAGAACCACGAATGAGAGATTCACTGATCATCGACTGCCACGGCCACTACACGACCGCGCCCAAGGCGCTGGAAGAGTGGCGCAACCGCCAGATCGCCCATCTGAAGACGCCCGAACTGGGCCCGAAGGTGTCGGAGCTGAAGATCAGCGACGACGAACTGCGTGAGTCGATCGAAGGCAACCAGCTGCGCCTGATGAAAGAGCGCGGCGCCGACCTGACCATCTTCTCGCCGCGCGCGTCCTTCATGGCGCACCACATCGGCGACCTGAACACCAGCCAGACCTGGGCGGCGATCTGCAACGAGCTCTGCCATCGCGTGGCGCAGTTGTTCCCGCAGCACTTCATCGGCGCGGCCATGCTGCCGCAGTCGCCGGGGGCGGACATCCGCACGTCGATTGCCGAGCTGGAGAAATGCGTCAGGGAATACGGCTTCGTCGGCGTCAACCTGAACCCGGATCCGTCCGGCGGCCACTGGAGTTCGCCGCCGCTGTCCGACAAGTCCTGGCATCCGCTGTACGAGAAGATGGTGGAGCTGGACGTGCCGGCCATGATCCACGTCAGCACCAGCTGCAACGCCTGCTTCCACACCACCGGGTCGCACTACCTGAACGCCGACACCACGGCC
>NZ_NJGU01000011.1 GCF_002213415.1 Herbaspirillum robiniae
AAGGCAGCAGCTCCGAAGAAGGCAGTCGCCGCCAAGAAGCCGGTCGCCGCCAAGAAGGCAGCAGCTCCGAAGAAGGCAGTCGCCGCCAAGAAGCCGGTCGCCGCCAAGAAGGCAGCAGCACCGAAGAAGGCAGTCGCTGCCAAGAAGCCGGTCGCCGCCAAGAAGGCAGCAGCTCCGAAGAAGGCAGTCGCCGCCAAGAAGCCGGTCGCCGCCAAGAAGGCAGCCGCTCCGAAGGCAGCTCCGAAGGCTGCAGCAGCCAAGAAGCCGGTCGCCAAGAAGGCAGCCGCTCCGAAGGCAGCCGCTCCGAAGGCAGCAGCTCCGAAGGCCGCAGCCGCCAAGAAGCCGGTCGCCAAGAAGGCAGCCGCTCCGAAGGCAGCAGCAGCCAAGAAGCCGGCAGCTCCGAAGAAGGCAGCCGCCAAGCCTGCAGCAGCTCCGGCCGCCGCAGTGAAGACTGTGCTGAACCCGGCAGCGGCATGGCCGTTCCCGACCGGCGCTGGTCGTCCGTAATACCGGCTTGCCGGTAGCCTGATTCGTCAGGCAAAAATCCCGCTGTATGGCTTCGTGCCATGCAGCGGTTTTTTTTGCCCGCCATCTTCGCGGGAAGACGTGTGGTCGTCGGCTGATTTACCGGGCTACGCACCGTCGCCTGCATCGCGCGCGTCGCCCGCGTTGTCCGGAGGCCTGCACAGGCGCAGGAATCGCCACATTTACATTGCGCCGCTCTGGCAAAGCCGGGCAATGGCACAATATAGAATACGAAAGTATCGTTCAGCGGACGAGGTGCTTGGCGATTGCGCCAATGCGCTCTAGTATGTGCGCTGCAAGTCCCGGCCGTTCCGGCCTCCAGCCAAGTTACTGATGGAGATCTCTGTGCTGCATAGTATTTTCATGTTGATCGTCGATGCTGTCGCCAGCATTCTGGCCGGCGTCATGCTGTTGCGCTTCTGGATGCAGGTGGTGCGCGTGCGCCCGCCCCAATCGGTCGGGCAATTCGTCTATCAGCTGTCGGACTGGCTGGTGAAGCCCCTGCGCCGCGTCATGCCCGGCGGCGCCTACGACTGGGCCAGCCTGCTGGGCGCCTTCCTGATCGTGCTGCTGTCCATCATCGCGGCCGTCGGCGTCGAGTCCGGCTTTGACTTCAAGACCATCCTGCTGCTGTCGCTGGTGCGCTTCTTCCAGTGGATCTTCTACGGCTTCATGGCCACGCTGATCATCGAGGCCATCTTCAGCTGGGTCAATCCCTATGCGCCGCTGGCGCCGTTCGTGCGGGCCCTGAACGAGCCGCTGCTGCGTCCGCTGCGCAAGATCATTCCGCTGGTGGGCGGGGTCGACCTGTCGCCGCTGGCTGCGCTCATCCTGCTGCAGATCGCGGTGCGCGTGGTGACCACGCTGCTGTTGTCGGTGGCCTGAGATCCGGGCGGCCTGCGCCGCCGGGACAAAGAAAAAGCCGGACCTGGTGTCCGGCTTTTTTCATGGGGGCGATATTCGCGGCGAAGGCTATTGCTTCTTCTTCGTCGTCCACTGCTCCAGCGCATGCATGGTGTTCTCGACGTGCTTTTCCGGATTCATGTCCGTGTACTCGTAGATGATGGTGCGGTCGGGCGCGATCACGTACGAGGTGCGGCTGGCGCGCTCCGGGTTCTTGTTCAGGACCGCGTCGAAGGACTTCATGATCTTCTGGTCGCCGTCGGCCGCCACGGCGAACTTGCTGCGGCATTCGCTGACCGAGAACTTGTTGAGCGTGTCGATGTTGTCGGCCGAGATCCCGATCACCGTGGCGCCCAGGGCCTTGTAGCGATCGGTCGCCTCGGCGAACAGGTGGGCTTCGATGGTGCAGCCGGTGGTGAAGGCGGCCGGGAAGAAGTACAGCACGACAGGCCCCTTCTTCAACGCGGCATTGAGCGTGAAGGTGGAGACCTGGCCGCCCAGCGACGACGGCGCCGAGAAGTCGGGCGCCTTGTCGCCGGGTTTGAGCACGGCGAAAGCCGGCTGCGCCAGCAGCGCGGCCGCCAGCAAGAGCGTAGCGCCCATGCTGCGGCTGCGGCGCGGGCCGCGCGTCGGGACGGCAGGTTCAGACGGGTTGATCGGCATGGCGTATCTCCTTGGTATGGTCCTGAAAGTCCTGCCGCGCAAGCGCCGCGGCGCCTCAGCCGAAGCGGTAGCCGAAGGCCTGCTTGAAGCGCTCTTCGATGTCGGCCTTGGACGGCGCGTGATTCTGCGGGCCTTGCGAGGCGATCTTGATCGAGCCCATCAGGCTGGCCAGGCGGCCGGTGGTTTCCCAGTCGTAGCCTTCGGTCAGGCCGTGCAGCATGCCGGCACGGAAGGCGTCGCCGCAACCGGTGGGGTCTTCGATCTTCTCGGCCGGCACGCAGGGGATGTCGATCTTCTTGCCGCCGGTGTAGATTTCCGCGCCCAGTTCGCCGCGGGTGACCACCAGGGCCGAGACGCGCTCGGCGATCTGCGCCAGCGACAGGCCGGTGCGCGCGGTCAGCATTTCGGCTTCATAGTCGTTGACCGCGACATAGGTCGCCAGGTCGATGAAGTGCTTCAGGTCGTCGCCGCCGAACATCGGCATGCCCTGGCCCGGGTCGAAGATCAGCGGGATCTTCAGCTCGGCGGCCTGCTCGGCGTGCTGCAGCATGCCGTCGCGACCATCCGGCGCCACGATGGCGAACTTCACGGCGCCGGCGTCGGCTACCTTGTTCTCATGCGACCAGGTCATCGCGCCCGGGTGGAAGGCGGTGATCTGGTTGCTGTCAGCGTCGGTGGTGATGAAGCACTGCGCGGTGAAGGACGAATCGATCTGGCGCACGCACTTGGTGGAAATGCCCAGCTCGGCGAAGCGTTCCATATAGGGAGCGCTGTCCATGCCCACGGTGGCCATGATCACCGGCTCGCCGCCCAGCAGCTTCAGGTTGTAGCCGATATTGCCGGCGCAGCCGCCGAACTCGCGGCGCATGGTCGGCACCAGGAAGGAGACGTTGACCTTGTGCAACTGGTCGGCCAGCAGGGCCTCGGCGAAGCGGCCCTCGTATTGCATGATGTTGTCGAAAGCGAGGGAACCGCAGATCAGTGAGCTCATGGGATCGGGAAAAAGGGTTGTGAATGCCGCATTGTAGAAGAAAGCGGCGCACAGTTCAGCACGATATTGAGCGTAATGCGCGCAGTGAACGCCGCGCCGGCTGAGGTGCGGGCGAAATCAGGGATAGAACAGATAGATGCGGTAGCCGGACACCAGCGCATCGTTGAGTTCGAAGGTCAGCTTGACCTGCTGCTCGCTCTCGCCGGCGATGCCGGTGTCGAGCAGCTGGGGCGTGGGGAGGTATTCGCGCGGACGGAAGACGCGGCGCACCACCGCCTTCTCGTCGTCGTTGTTGAGCGTGAGCTCGATGTGCGGCCAGGCCTGGGCGCCCGCGCCGCGGTTGCGCAGCACCAGCGACAGCGCGTAGATGTTCTGGTTGGGCGGCACTACCTGCAACTCGTTGGATTCCAGCGTCAGGCGCTCGATCTCGGCCGGCAGCCCGACGCTGCAGTGGAAGGCGGTGCACATGCCGTTGAGCATGGGGCGCAGCGGCGGCACGGCGGCGGCCAGCTGGTTGCGCCAGTAATAGGTCGATTGCAGCAGCAGGATGGGCACCATCACGCCGGCCAGGATCATCATCGCCATCTTCATGACGTGACTGATGCGCTCCTTGCGCTCGGCGCGCTTGACGAAGGCGGGTTCGTCGGCCGGATCTTCGTCCTCATCCTCGTCGTCGTCTTCCTCTTCTTCCCCTTTTTCCGTGTCGGCATCGTTGCCGTCGGTGTCTCGCTCCGGCCGCTCGGCCTTCGCGTCGGCAGATTCCAGGGCCTGTTCGTAGGACTTGAAGGGATCGTCGTCGTCCGGCGCGGGTTGCGGACGGCCTTCTTCATCCACGGGCATGGCGTCGTCGACCGACGAACGACGCAGCAGCACGGCCGTATCGATGTCCACATCCGGGATGGTCGAGGCGGGATGGTCTTTTTCAGGATCCGGCTGCTCGCCGGTCTTCAGTGGCGCGCCGAGGTCGGGGATGTAGCCCGGGCTGGCGGGCGAACGGAAGACGCGGGGTTCCGGCTCCGCCGGAATCGGATCTGCGAACGCAGCCGCAGTCACGGCCTGAGTCTGGGCGGCAGGAGCCGATGCAACAGGTACGACCGGCGCAACCGGCACAATCGGCACAATCGGCACAACCGGCGCGTTGACTTCAGGAATGGAAACAGCAGACGAAGCAGAAGGGGGAGATACTGCGGGAGCGGCAGGAGCGGCAGGAGGCAGGGCGCCGAAGCGCGCCTTGCTGCCCGGCGCCGGCTGGTAATGACCGTCGGTCACGCTGGCCTCGACCAGGAATTCCTCGCCGTTGAAGACCTGGCGGCAGCTGCCGCAGCGGACCAGGCCGCCGCGCAGTTTAAGCTGGTCTCCGGCGACCCGGAAAATGGTGAGGCAGTGCGGACATTGGGTCGCCAGCGCCATGCGCTTACTCCGGCAGGCGGCCTGCCAGCGCCACCCAGCCTTCGTGTTCGGCCCACACCGTCAGTGCAATATACGGCGCGTAGGCCGCGATCACTTCGTCGGCCTGGCGGTCCAGCACGCCCGACAGCACCAGCGAACCGCCCGCGCGCACGCGTCCGGCCAGCATCGGCGCCATCAGTTGCAGCGGTCCGGCCAGGATATTGGCCACCACCACATCGAAGCGTTCGCCTTCCGGATGCGCCTGCGCGAAGTCTTCCGGCAGGTAATACGTCACCTCGCATTGGTTGCGGGCCGAGTTGTAGCCGGCCGCTTCCAGCGCCTGCGGGTCGATGTCCACGCCGATGACCTGCGGCACGCCGACCTTGGCCGCCACCAGCGCCAGGATGCCGGAGCCGCAGCCGTAGTCCAGCAGCGTCTTCACCTGCGTGGCGTCGGCCGCGTTCGACTCCAGCCACTCCATGCACAGCCGGGTGGTCGGATGGCTGCCGGTGCCGAAGGCCAGGCCGGGGTCCAGCTCCAGCACCAGCGCATCGGGCTCGGCCGGCGCGTCGTGCCAGCTGGGCACCACCCAGATGCGGCGACCGATGTGGATGGGCTCGAACTGCGACTGCGTCAGGCGCACCCAGTCCTGCTCTTCCACTTCGCGCGTGGCGAAGGGCAGGGCATAGCCCAGGCCGATGGCTACCGTCGCGTCGGTCACGATGGTGGCCAGGTCGGCATCCTTGTCGGCCAGGGCCACCACGCGGCTGCGGTCCCAGGCGGCTTCCTTCGGCTCCATGCCGGGTTCGCCGAACAGCGGACGTTCGGCATCGGTGCCTTCGTCCGCGTCCTCCACCGACACCGACAGGGCGCCAGCCTCCATCAGGGCGTCGGACAATGCCTCCGCCTGGTCTCGCGCCACTTCGATGACGATTTCTATCCAGCCCATCAGTCGCCTGCCTTCTCTTACTTCTTGGATTTGTCGGAGTCCGACGAAGTCGGGCGTTCCGACAGCTTATGTTCCAGATAATGGATATTGGTTCCGCCTTCGTAGAAGCGGGCATCCACCATCAGCTCGCGGTGCAGCGGGATGTTGGTCGAAATGCCTTCGACCACCATTTCCGACAGCGCGATCTGCATGCGGCGGATAGCCTGTTCGCGGGTGGCGCCGTAGGCGATCACCTTGCCGACCATGGAGTCGTAGTTGGGCGGAACGAAATAACCCGAGTAGGCGTGCGAGTCGACGCGGATGCCGGGGCCGCCGGGCACGTGCCAGGCGGTGATGCGGCCCGGCGACGGGATGAACTTGAACGGATCCTCGGCGTTGATGCGGCACTCGATGGCGTGGCCCTTCAACTCGATGTCGCGCTGGCGGTAACGCAGCTTCTCGCCGGCGGCGATGCGGATCTGCTCCTGCACGATGTCCACGCCGGTGATCATTTCGGTCACCGGGTGTTCCACCTGCACGCGGGTGTTCATTTCGATGAAGTAGAACTCTTCGTTCTCGTACAGGAACTCGAAGGTGCCGGCGCCGCGGTAGTTCATCTTGCGGCAGGCTTCGGCGCAGCGCTCGCCGATCTTCTCGATGATCTTGCGCGGGATGCCCGGCGCCGGCGCTTCCTCGATCACCTTCTGGTGGCGGCGCTGCATGGAGCAGTCGCGCTCGCCCAGCCAGATGGCTTGCTTGTGCTCGTCGGCCAGGATCTGGATTTCCACGTGGCGCGGATTTTCCAGGTACTTCTCCATATAGACTTCCGGGTTGCCGAAAGCGGCGCCGGCTTCAGTCTTGGTCATGGTCACGGCGTTGATCAGCGCGGCTTCGGTGTGCACCACGCGCATGCCGCGTCCGCCACCGCCGCCGGCGGCCTTGATGATGACCGGATAGCCGATCTTGCGGGCGATCTGGACGATTTCCTTCGGGTTGTCGGGCAGCGCGCCTTCGGAGCCGGGCACGCAGGGCACGCCGGCGCGGATCATGGCCTGCTTGGCCGAGACCTTGTCGCCCATCATGCGGATGTTCTCGGCGCGCGGGCCGATGAAGACGAAGCCGGACTTCTCCACACGCTCGGCGAAGTCGGCGTTTTCCGACAGGAAGCCGTAGCCCGGGTGGATCGCCTGGGCGTCGGTCACTTCAGCCGCGCTGATGATGGCCGGCATGTTCAGATAGGACAGCGGCGACGGCGCGGGGCCGATGCAGACCGACTCGTCGGCCAGCTTGACGTATTTGGCTTCGCGGTCGGCCTCGGAGTGCACGACCACGGTCTTGATGCCCAATTCGCGGCAGGCGCGCTGGATACGCAGGGCAATTTCGCCACGATTGGCGATCAGGATTTTTTCAAACATAACAGGAATGAGGCGTCGCTAAGATCAAGCGTTATAGGTTCCGGATGCCGGGTTGCCGGGCGCCGCATGCAACTTGCAAGGGCGCCGGCGCGGCAACCCGCATCGACAGTACAGCATTTCCACTTCAGGCGCCGCCCGCGGGTGGCGCCTATGCGTCTTTCGCGATCAGCCCAGCACGAACAGCGGCTGGCCGAATTCGACCGGCTGGCCGTTTTCCACCAGGATCTGCTTGACCACGCCACCCTTGTCGGTGTCGATTTCGTTGAGCAGCTTCATCGCTTCGATGATGCACAGGGTATCGCCTTCCTTGACTTCCTTGCCCACTTCCACGAAGGCCGGAGCGCCCGGGGCCGAGGAGCGGTAGAAGGTGCCGACCATCGGCGACTTCACGACATAGCCTTCCGGCACGGCGGCCGGCGCCGGCGCTGCGGCGACCGGGGCGGCGGCAGCCACAGGCGCTGCGGCTGCCGGGGCGGCGGCGTAGGCGGCCTGCTGCGGCACCATCACGACCTGGTTCTGCGCATTCGGGGAGGACTTGACGATCCTGACCTTGCTTTCGCCTTCGGTAACTTCCAGCTCTTCGATGGCCGATTCAGCAACCAGGTCGATCAGCGTCTTGAGTTTTCGTAAATCCATTTGAATCCCTCGGAATGTAGATGAGTAGTTAAACACCAGTTAGGAAACGCCGGCAGTCGTGGCCGCCGGCAATATCGGGGTATTGCCTGTCTTGCTTGTTGCTTGCTTGGTTGAAGCGATCCGTTCGGGCGGGAACCCCGCCGTCAGGATTGACGCAGCCAGTAATCGACCGCCAGGCGATAGCCGTCGACGCCGAAGCCGCACATGACTGCCCGGGCGATGCCGGACAGGTAGGAAAAATGCCGGAATTCCTCGCGTTGATGAATATTGGAAATATGCACTTCGACAAAGGGAATGGCCACGCCGGCCAGCGCGTCGCGCAGCGCCACGCTGGTGTGGGTCAGCCCGCCGGGGTTGATGACGATGGCGTCCACGCCCTCTTCGCGGGCCTGGTGGATGCGGTCGATCAGCGCGCCTTCGTGGTTGCTCTGGAAAGACTGGAGCCTGGCGCCGGCGGCGCCGGCCTGTTCCCGGGCGGCCTTTTCGACATCGGCCAGCCTGGTCGATCCGTAGACTTCCGGCTCCCGGGTCCCGAGCAGATTCAGGTTCGGGCCATTGAGCAGGAGAAGGTGTTTTGCCATGGAGATTAAGCTCCGTTTGACGACGATGCGCGCATTTTGCCGTCAAATGGCGTCATTTGGCAAGAAAAACTTTCTTTCGCGTTTTTCTTTAAGCAGATTTACAGTCGGGAGAGGTCTTGGCGCAGCTCGTCGAACTTCAAGCGGCCGAGGTAGATCTTCTTGACTTTGCCGTCCTTGCCCACCAGAGCGGTGAAGGGGAGACCGCCCGCCTGATTGCCGAATTGCCTCAACAAATCGGTGGCGCCGGTGCCAGCAACGTACAGAGGATAGCGGATTTGGTATTTTTGCGCAAATTTGGCGATATTTTCCTGACTATCGACACCAATTCCCAGAATTTGCACGGGTGCGATTTCCTGCTGCAGCGCCGTCAGCTCGGGCATTTCCTCCACGCAGGGGCCGCACCAGGTGGCCCAGAAGTTGACCACCAGCGGCTTGCCTTTCCATTGCGCCAGCGACTGCTGCTGGCCGGTCGCGTCGGGCATCGACTGCGACAGCAGGCGGTTCAGCGCCTGGGTTTCGGGCGAATCGGCCGGCGTGCCGCGATGGCTGGCGTACATGCCCACCCCCACGCAAATGACGGCAACCACGACCAACAGGATAGTATTGCGCAGCTTTTTCATCGATCTTATTCCTCCGGGCTTGCGGACGACGGTTCCGCTTCTTCGATCAGGCGCGCCAGCGCGGCCGCATCGGCGCGCTCCGGGCGTTTGCCGGGCGCCGCGCGCACGCCGCCGCGCAGGTCGTCCTCTTCATATAAGGCAAGGTGGGCCAGTTCGGGCGCCGCGCCTTTTTGCGGCAGCAGGAAGCTCAGGGTTTCCACCGACTGCCCGTGGCGAAAGTGCGGCGCTTCGCCGACCTCGAAATTCACGTTCTTGTTGAGCAGGAATATTTCCACGTCCTTGGCGCTGGGCGTGAAGAGCTGGAGATGGATGTCCGAATGCTCGCCGGCTGTGCCGTTCCATACCGCGCCGGTGATGTAGGGATTGTAGGCTTGCAAATCCTGCATCAATTTCAGCGCCACCCGGCGCAGGTGCAGCAGCCGGGCCGGCTGGGTGTCGGCGAAGAAGAGTTCGTTATATACACGGACTTCGTCTTCGATCTGCTCGTTATCCGGCATGATTTCGCCGCGCACCTTCTGGTTGCCCAGGATCTGCTTGGCCGCCTTGCGCTTGGCGGTGCCGTAGTCGGCGCCGTCCTCGGCGATCATGCGCGCGGCCGCCGCGGCGATCTCGGCGCGCAGCTGTTCGGTAGGGGAGGTGAAATCTGGCATGGGCGACATGATACCTGCTCGCGTCCGGCGCCGCTTTTTGGACGCTCCGGCATCGGCTTAAGGGGCCGGCTCAGGTAAAATCGCACGATTACACCCGAAGACCAGTTATGCATATTCACATTCTCGGCATCTGCGGCACCTTCATGGGCGGCCTTGCCGTCCTGGCCAAGGAAGCCGGCCACAAGGTGACCGGCTGCGACGCCAACGTCTACCCGCCGATGAGCACCCAGCTGGAGGCCCAGGGCATCGAGTTGATGCAGGGCTTCGACCCGGCCCAGGTGGACCAGAAGCCCGACCTGTTCGTCATCGGCAACGTGGTGTCGCGCGGCAACCCCCTGATGGAAGAGATCCTCAACCGCGGCTTGCCCTATGTTTCCGGCCCCGAATGGATCGGCCGTCATATCCTGCAGGACAAATGGGTGCTGTCGGTCGCCGGCACGCACGGCAAGACCACCACCTCGGCCATGCTGGCCTGGGTGCTGGAGCATGCGGGCTACCAGCCGGGCTTCCTGATCGGCGGCGTGCCGATGAACTTCGGCATCTCCGCGCGCCTGGGTAGCGACGGCCACGGCGGCCCCTCGCCCTTCTTCGTGATCGAGGCCGACGAGTACGACACCGCCTTCTTCGACAAGCGCAGCAAGTTCGTGCACTACCGCACGCGCACCGCGATCCTGAACAACCTGGAATACGACCACGCCGACATCTTCCCCGACCTGGCCGCCATCGAGACCCAGTTCCACCACCTGGTGCGCACCGTCCCTGGCATCGGCCGGCTGGTGGTCAACGGTCGCGAGCCGGCGCTGCAGCGCGTGGTCGCGCGCGGCTGCTGGAGCGGGCGCGAGGACTTCGGCGTGGCCGACGGCGCCGGCTGGTCGCTGGTGAACCATGACGACGGCCGTTTCGACGTGTTCTTCGACGGCCAGCCGCAAGGCACCGTGCAATGGGAGCTGACCGGCGAGCACAACCGCATGAATGCACTGGCCGCCATCGCCGCCGCGCGCCATGTCGGCGTCGCGCCGGCCCACGCGATCGAGGCGCTGGGCGCCTTCCAGAGCGTCAAGCGCCGCATGGAGCTGCGCGGCACCGCCGGCGGCGTGGCCGTGTACGACGATTTCGCCCACCATCCGACGGCGATCGCCACCACCGTGGCCGGCCTGCGCAAGAAGGTCGGCGACGCGCGCATCCTCGCGGTGCTGGAGCCGCGCTCCAACACCATGAAACTGGGCACCATGAAGGACGCGCTGCCGGGCAGCCTGGCCGACGCCGACCTGGTGTTCGGCTACGGCGCCAATGCCGGCCGCGATGCGCTGGGCTGGAACCTGTCCGAGGCGCTGGCGCCGCTGGGCGCCAAGGCGCAGGCCTTTGACGACCTGGGCGCGCTGGTGCAGGCGATCAAGGCGGCGGCGCAAGCCGGCGACCATGTGCTGGTGATGAGCAACGGCGGCTTCGGCGGCGTGCACCAGAAGATCCTGGACGCGCTGGCATGATTCTCTACCTGCACGGCTTTCGTTCCTCGCCGCAGTCGTTCAAGGCGCGGCTGATGGGGCAGCGCATGGGCGAGCTCGGCCTGCAGGAGCAGTACGCCTGCCCGCAGCTGCCGGCCTCGCCGGCCGGCGCCATCGCGCTGGCCGAGTCGCTGATCGAGGAGCGCGGCGCCGACATCGCGCGCCTGACCGTGGTCGGCTCTTCGCTGGGCGGCTTCTACGCGACCTGGCTGGCCGAGAAATACGGCTGCCGCGCGGTGCTGCTCAATCCGGCGGTCAAGCCGCCGCGCGAGCTGGAGTCCTACGTCGGCGTGACCACGCAATACCATTCCGACGAGCCTTTCGAATTCAAGCGCGAATACGTCGACGAGCTGCGCGCGTTGATGGTCGAGCGCATCACGCGGCCGGAACGCTACTTCCTGATCGCCGCCACCGGCGACGAAGTGCTGGACTGGCGCGAGATGGTGGCGCATTACCCCGGCGCGCGCCAGATCGTCATCGAGGGCAGCGACCACGGCATCGCCGAGTTCGCCGACTATCTCGACGACGCGCTGGCCTTCTGCGGAGTCGATGCTTCGGGCAAGGCGGTGTCCTGATGCCGCATTTCCCGGGCCGCGCCAACTGGATGGCGCATCCGCAGGCGCTGGCGTCGCTGCTGACGGCCGACGGCGACCTGATGCGGCGCACGCGCGCGTGGCTGGCCGACCCCGGCTCCATGACGCTGAAACTGAAGGCGCGCACCCAGGACTTTTCGGTGCGCCTGCTGCGCCAACGCCCCGGCCCCATCCTGGCCGACGAGCATGACGCGCTGGGCGTGCCGGCGCGCAGCCGGGTGGTCGAGCGCGACGTGATCCTGCATTGCGACGGCCGGCCGGTGGTGTTCGGCCACACCGTGCTGTCGACCTCGTCGGTGAAGTCCGACTGGCCTTTTTTCAGCAAGCTGGGCACCACGCCCCTGGGCGCCAACCTGTTTTTCGATCCGCTGGTGGCGCGCAGCCCGATCTTTTATGCGCGCCTGCACGCCGGCCATCCGCTGATGCGCCGCATCGCGGCCGCGTTGCCGGGCGCGCTGCCGTCCACCCTGATGGCGCGCCGCTCGCTGTTCTCGCGCCGCGGCGGCGTGCTGATGGTCACTGATGTTTTCCTGCCGGCGCTGGAGGCGTTCATTCGTCCCGGCGCACGGTCCAAGCAAGATATATAGAAGCACACGATGAATTTACTGTTCGAAGAATCCGGCGACTTCAAGGCCGGCTCCATCATGACCCAGCAGGGCGAGTCCTATCAGGTCGAGATGGCCTCAGGCAAGCGCACCAAGGTCAAGTCCAAGGACGCGTTGCTGCAGTTCGCTTCGCCCTCGCCGCAGGAACTGCTGCAGCAGGCGCAGGCGATCGCCGACGAGGTCGACCTCGACTTCCTGTGGGAGGTCGCAGGTGAAGAGGAGTTCGGCTTCTCCGAACTGGCGGCCGAGTATTTCGGCCACGCGCCGTTGCCGCCGGAAGCGGCAGGCCTGCTGCTGCGCCTGCATACCGCGCCGGTCTATTTCTACAAGAAGGGCCGCGGCCGCTACAAGGCGGCGCCGCAGGCATCGCTGCAGGCCGCGCTGGCCGGGCTGGAAAAGAAGAAGCTGCAGCTGGCCGCGCAGGCCGCGTATGTCGAGGAGCTCAAGGCGAACAAGCTGCCCGAAGCCTTCAAGCCGATCGCGCTGCAGCTGTTGTTCAAGCCGGACAAGAACGGCATCGAATTCAAGGCGCTGGACGCCGCCGCCAAGGAGCTGCAGACCACGCCGCAGCGCCTGATGCTGGCCGCCGGCGGCGTCGCCTCGCCCAAGGAGCTGCACTACACCAAGTTCCTGTACGAATACTTCCCGCGCGGCACCGGTTTCCCGGCCATCGCCATTCCGCCGGCGACGACCGACCTGCCCACCGCCGAGGTGCAGGCCTTCTCGATCGACGACGTCACCACCACCGAGATCGACGATGCGCTGTCGGTCACGCGCACCGCCGACGGCAAGCTGCGCGTGGGCATCCACATCGCCGCGCCGGGCCTGGCCATCAAGCGTGACGACGCCATCGACGCCATCGCCCGCGCACGCATGTCCACCGTCTACATGCCGGGCGAGAAGATCACCATGCTGCCCGACGACCTGGTCGCGGCCTACACGCTGGACGCCGGCGCCGCGCGTCCGGCGCTGTCGCTGTACGCCACGCTGGATCCCTCGAGCTGGGAAGTGCTGGCCACCGAGACCCGCGCCGAGCTGGTGCCGATCGCCGCCAACCTGCGCCACAACGACCTCGACGAACTGGTCACCGAAGAAGCGCTGGCGGCCAACACCGGCGACTATCTGCACAAGGAAGAGATCGGCCTGCTGTGGCAATGGGTGCAGCTGCTGGAGCAGGGCCGCATGGCCAAGCGCGAGAGCTTCGGCCTGCGCCCGGAACAGAACAACCGCGTCGACTTCAACTTCTACGTCGAGGACGACGTGGTCAGCATCGTGCGCCGCAAGCGCGGCGCGCCGCTGGACAAGATCGTGGCCGAGCTGATGATCTTCGCCAACAGCACCTGGGGCAAGCTGATGGCCGACCACGGCGTGCCGGGCATCTATCGCGCCCAGGGCGGCGGCGCCGGCGGCTGGGCCGCCAAGATGCAGGTGCGCATGGTCACGCACGCCGCGCCCCACCAGGGCCTGGGCGTGGACCAGTACGCGTGGAGCACCTCGCCGCTGCGTCGCTACACCGACCTGGTCAACCAGTGGCAGATCCTGGCCTGCATCGAGCACGGCGTGACCGCGCCGCTGGTGGCGCCGTTCAAGCCGCGCGACGCCGACCTGTTCGCCATCGTCTCCGGTTTCGACGCCGCGTACTCCGGCTATGCCGACTTCCAGTCCACCATGGAGCGCTACTGGTGCCTGCGCTGGCTGGCGCAGAAGGACGCGCGCCAGGTCGACGCCGTGGTGTTGAAGGACGAGATCCTGCGCCTGGCCGAGATCCCGCTGGTGCTGCGCATGCCCGGCTTGCCGACGTTGGCGCGCGGCCTGCAGGTCAGGCTCGACCTGCTGCGCTGGGACGAAGTCGACCTCACCGTCGAGGCGCGCTTGCTGGAAGTGCCGGCGGCGGCCGCGCAGGCGCTGGATGTGGACCTGGGCGACGAGGACGAGGAGTTGCTGGAAGGCATGGCGGCCGACGCCGCCGACGAAGGCGAGCCGGCTGCCGCGGCGGATGCGCCGGCCGCGGCTGTTGCGGATGCGGCGGAAGACGGCGAAAACCGCGCCGCCGATGCGGCCCAATGAGCCGGTGCTGGCGTAGAATTGCTGCTTTGATCACCGTCGGCCATCCGTACCCGTTGTGAACCTGTTCGCCCAACATCGTCTGCTGAGCTACGCGCTGGGCATCTCGCTGCTGGTGCACGGCGTGCTGCTCGCCGTGCATTTTGCCGCGCCCGATGCCTTCCGCCTCAAGCCGTCCGACCCGGAGCTGGAAGTCATCCTGGTCAACGCCAAGCACGACAAGAAGCCGGTCAACGCCGAGGCGCTGGCGCAGGCCAATCTCGACGGCGGCGGCAACGTCGACAAGGGGCGCGCCAAGTCGCCGCTGCCGGACATGAAGCGCCAGGAAACCGGCGACAGCGTCAAGGCCGCGCAGCGCCGCGTCACCGAGCTGGAAGAGCAGCAGCGCAAGATGCTGGCCCAGATGCAGCAGTCGCAGCAGCACGTGGCCAGCGCCGAGCAGCAGAAGCCCAAGGAGGATCCGCAGCTCAACGCGCGCGACATGCTGGAGACCGCCCGTGCGATGGCGCGCATGGAAGCCGAGGTCGCCAAGAACATCGAGGAATACAACAAGCGTCCCAAGAAGACCCAGATCACGCCCAGCACGCGCGAGGTGGGCTACGCCCAGTATTACAAGACGCTGCAGGACAAGATCGAAAAGGTCGGCACGCTCAACTTCCCGAGCAAGGACGGCAAGAAACTGTACGGCGAGCTGCTGGTGATCATCGCGGTGTTCCAGGACGGCACCATCTACGAGCGCGACGGCGGGGTGGTGGTCAAGACCAGTTCCGGCAATGCGGCGCTGGACCAGGCGGCGGTGGCCATCGTGCGCCGCTCGGCGCCGTTCGGCCGCTTCCCGGAGAACATGCGCACCACCGGCAAGGATGATGTATGGGAGATCGTGACGCGCTTTCGTTTCACGCGCGACCAGGGGCTGCAGACGCAAATAGGCGCCAACGGCTGACCCGGGGCAGGACCAGGGCAGCGACCGACAACAAGACAGGCAAGAACGGAACAGGCGGACCAACATGGATGCATACGTCGTCATCGGCAATCCGATTGCCCACAGCAAATCTCCCGAGATCCACGCGCAGTTCGCCGCGCAGACCGGCCAGCAGCTGAGCTACGAGCGCCTGCTGGCGCCGCTGCACGGCTTCAAGGCCAGCGTGCAGGTGTTCCAGCGACGCGGCGGACGCGGCGCCAACGTCACCGTCCCCTTCAAGCTCGAAGCGCACGCGCTGGCCGACACGCTCTCCGAGCGCGCGCGCCTGGCCGGCGCGGTCAACACGCTCAAGTTCGAGGACGGCAGGATCCACGGCGACAACACCGACGGCGCCGGACTGGTCACCGACATCACCGTCAACGCCGGGCTGGCGCTGGGCGGCCGTCGCATCCTGCTGCTGGGCGCCGGCGGCGCCTCGCGCGGCGCGCTGCTGCCGCTGCTGGAACAACAACCCGCCGAGCTGGTGATCGTCAACCGCACCCAGGCCAAGGCCGCCGAACTGGCCGCGCAGTTCGCCGAATACGGGCCGGTGAAAAGCGCCGCCTACGCGGAACTGGACGGCGCCTTCGACCTGATCGTCAACGCCACGTCGGCCAGCCTGTCGGACGACCTGCCGCCGCTGCCGACATCGGTCTACGGCGCCGAGACGCTGGCCTACGACATGATGTACGGCCGCCAGCCCACGGTGTTCATGCAAAGCGCGCAGCAGCACGGCGCCATCGCCCGCGACGGCCTGGGCATGCTGGTCGAGCAGGCGGCCGAGGCCTTCCTCATCTGGCGCGGCGTGCGGCCGGACACCTCAGACGTGTTCGCCGCGCTGCGCCGCCAGATGGCCGAGTTGGCCGAATAAGCGGAGCGCCCTGGAACCGGCACATGAAATCCGTTCGCAAGCTGCTGCTCTGGATCATCCTCGTCCCCATCGCCTGCGTGCTGTTGCTGCAGGCGTATTTCTTCCTCCAGATCTGGTGGTGGGTGGACCACAATCCCGGCTCCACCAGCTTCATGCGCCAGCAGCTGTCCATCCTGCGCGAGAAGGATCCCAACGCACAGCTGCAGTTCAGGTGGGTGCCGTACGCGCGCATCAACAACAACCTCAAGCGCGCCATCATCGCTTCCGAGGACTCCAACTTCTCCGAGCATGACGGCATCGACTGGGACGCCCTGCAACGCGCCTACGAGAAGAACGAGAAGAAGGGCAAGGTGGTCGCCGGCGGCTCCACCATCACCCAGCAGCTGGCCAAGAACCTGTTCCTCTCGGGCGAGCGCAGCTACCTGCGCAAGGGCCAGGAATTCATCATCACCTACATGCTCGAAGCGCTGATGGACAAGCAGCGCATCTTCGAGATCTACCTCAACGTGGTCGAGTGGGGCAACGGCGTGTTCGGCGCCGAGGCGGCGGCCCAGCACTACTACCGCACCAGCGCCGCCAACCTCGGGGCCGAGCAGGCCGCCCGGCTGGCGGTGATGCTGCCGCGTCCGCGCTTCTACGACCGCAACCGCGGATCGGGCTACCTGGCCGCGCGCAGCGGACTGATCCTGCGGCGCATGAACGCGGCCACGCTGCCGCCCACGCACAAGTAAATCCGCGTCTTCGCGCTGGCCATACGGCCGGCCCATGACAGGCGCATGACATCGCCATGCGGGCATGCGCCGAGCTTGCCTGCGGCTGGGGTTGAACGTACACTTGCGCTCGTTCCGCGCATGTCCGGCAATCCAGCCAGCCGCAAGCGCCAGCGCACTTCAGATTCCCCAGCGTTCCAGCCAGCGAGAGCCCATGATCAATGTATTCGTGTTGCAAAACGGACGACTCAGCCAGGTCAACATCGACAGCCGCGCCGATCTGGAACAGGCAACGCCGGTCTGGGTCGACCTGACGGAACCGAACGACGAGGAACGCGCCTGGGTCAAGAGCATCTACGGCGTGACGCTGCCCGACGAAGACGAATTCAGCGACATCGAGGCCTCGGCCCGTTACTTCGAAGCCGAGAACGGCGACCTGCACCTGCGCACCGACTTCTTGTTCGAGGGCGACGACGACGCCTCCTCGACCATGACCGTGGCCTTCATCCTGGCCCGCAACATCCTGTTCTCGGTGCATGCCGAAGACCTGCCGGTGTTTCGCCTGGTGCGCATGCGCGCGCGCTCGCGCCCCGGCTCCATCGGCGACTACCGCGACGTGCTGCTGGACCTCTACGAGACTGACGCCGAATACTCCGCCGATGCGCTCGAAGGCATCTACCAGAAGCTCGAAGCGGTCAGCACCAGCGTGCTGAAAAAGAGCCTGTCCGACCAGGCCGCCGCAGAGGTGCTCAACACCATCGCGCACGAGGAAGACCTGAACGGCCGCATCCGCCGCAACATGATGGACACGCGCCGCGCGGTCAGCTTCCTGATGCGCGGGCGCCTGCTCAGCTCCGAGCAGTTCGAGGACGCGCGCCAGATCTTGCGCGACATCGAATCGCTGGACGGTCACACCGCCTTCTTGTTCGACAAGATCAACTTCCTGATGGACGCCACGGTCGGCTTCATCAACATCAACCAGAACAAGATCATCAAGATCTTCTCGGTGGCCTCGGTGGCGTTCCTGCCGCCCACGCTGATCGCCAGCATCTACGGCATGAACTTCAAGTGGATGCCGGAGCTGGAATGGCCGATCGGCTACCCGATCGCCATCCTGATGATGGTGGGCTCGGCGATCGCGCCGTTCTGGTATTTCCGTCGCCGCGGCTGGCTCAATTGAACCGGCGCTGAACCGGCGTTGAGCCGGCGGCTTCATGTCTGCTGACGGCGACGTCTCTGCTTTTCTGACAACAATTCCGGCAGTTCTCCGATGCCGCGCGCGCAGCGCGCGGCGCACACTGGTCCCATCAAAATGGAGAAGGAGACAGCCATGTCCGCCAAACACCACTACACCTCCCTGGCCGTCGTCAGCCTCAGCTTCGCCGGCATCCTGTTCGGTTGCGCCAGCCCGCAGCAGCCCTACGGCGCGGCGCCGCAGTCGCAAAGCTATGAGCGCGTGGCCTCCTACAACGGCACCGGCGTGGTCGAATCCATCGAAGTCACCCACAAGGAAAGCAGCGGCGTGGCAGGCACCGTGATCGGCGGCGTGGCGGGCGCCCTGGTGGGCAGCACCATCGGCGGCGGCACCGGCCAGGCAGTGGCTACCGTCGCCGGCGCGGCCGGCGGCGCCTACGCCGGCAACAAGATCCAGCGCAACAACTCGGCCGGCAAGCAGATCTACAACATCCGCGTGCGCATGAGCGACGGCTCGCTGCAGACCTTTGCGCAGGAAGACAATACCGACTTCCGCGTGGGCGACCGCGTGCGCCTGGACGACGGCAAGATCTCGCGTTATTGAGGCCTTTGAGGTCATTGCGCTCGACTCCGGCCTGCCGACGGCAAGCCGGTGAGCCCATGAAAAATCCCCGCCTTGGCGGGGATTTTTGTTTGCGCAACGCATGCGCGCAGTTCAACGTCAGGCCGGATAGAGCGCCCCAAGCACACGCAAGCCGCGCGCCCCGGTCACGGCCGGCAGGTTGCCCGGCCGGCGCAGGTCGAAGCGGCGCGCCAGCCAGGCGAAGGCCAGCGCCTCCACATGGTTGGGCGCCACGCCCAGCGCCGCCGTCGACTGCACTTTCGCGCGGCCTTCCAGCGCCTGGCGCAGCAGCCGCATCAGGAAGCCGTTCTCGGCGCCGCCGCCGCAGACGAAGACCTGGCGCGCATCCGGCGCGTGGCCGCGGATCGCATCGGCGATGGTGCCGGCGCTCAGCATGGCCAGCGTGGCCTGCACGTCGGCCGGCGCCACCGGCTCGCCGGTGCGCAGCAGTGCGGCCTGCAGCCAGTCGAGGTGGAACAGGTCGCGCCCCGAGCTCTTGGGCGGCGCCTGGGTGAAGAAGCTCTCCGCGCGCAGCTGCGCCAGCAGGCCCGCATGCACCGTCCCGCTCGCGCCCCAGTCGCCGTTGGCGTCGTAGCTGCGGCCCTGGTGCAGCAGGATCCAGCCGTCCATCAGCGCGTTGCCGGGGCCGGTGTCGAAGCCGGACGTGCCGGACTGCGCCCCGGCCGGCAGGATGCTGACATTGGCGATGCCGCCGATGTTGACCACCACGCGCGACTCGTTCTCGTCGCCGAAGATGGCGCGGTGGAAGGCCGGCACCAGCGGCGCGCCCTGGCCGCCGGCGGCGACGTCGCGGCTGCGGAAGTCCGCCGCCACGTCGATGGCGCACAGCTCGGCCAGCAGCGCCGGATTGTTGGTCTGGCGCGTGAAGCCCAGTTCGGGACGGTGGCGGATGGTCTGGCCGTGCACGCCGACCATGCGGATGTCGGCCGCGGATTTGCCGCTTTGCCGCAGCAGCTGCGTCACGCAGTCGGCGTAATGCACCGCCAGCGCATTGGCGGCCAGGGCTTCGCGTTCGATCTCGTTGGGGCCGGAGGCCTGCAGCACCATCAGGTCGGCGCGCAGGTGCTCGGGGAAGGGCACGTAGGCCGCGGCCAGCGTGGCCGAGACGGCATCGTCGCCGGCCGCGAAGTCGGCCAGCACGCCGTCGACGCCGTCCAGGCTGGTGCCGGACATGAGGCCGATGTAAAGGGTGGAAGTATCAGGCATGGCGCGCAAAAAAGAAAAGGGCGGTCGCTGATTCTACAGCGGGGCCGCCCCGGGTTCCGATATGTGCCGGCGATTACTTGGATGCCAGCTTCACGTCCGGCGCGCCTGGCACGCGCAGCATCGCCATGCGGTGCTGCATGTCGGTCGCCACGGCGCGGAAGTTCTTCAGCTGCGGGCCGGTCAGCGCCTGGTTGTTGGGCACGTCCACCGACAGCGGGTTGCGCGGCTGGTTGTTGACGCGGAATTCGTAGTGCAGGTGCGGGCCGGTGGCCCAGCCGGTCATGCCGACGAAGCCGATCACGTCGTTCTGGCCGACCTTCATGCCCTTCTTGATGCCCGAGGCGAAGCGGCTCATGTGACCGTAGGCGGTGGAGTAGCCGCTCCAGTGCTTGATCACGACGATGTTGCCGTAGCCGTTCTGCTGGCCGACGAAGTCGACCACGCCGTCGGCGGCCGCATGGATGGGAGTGCCGGTGGGCGCGGCGAAGTCCACGCCGGTGTGCTGCTTCCACTTGCCGAGGATGGGGTGCAGGCGCATCGAGAAGCCCGAGGAGATCCGAGTGAAGGCCAGCGGCGACTTCAGGAAGGCTTTCTTGAGCGACTTGCCGTCGAAGGCGTAGTAACCGCCGCCGCCGGTCTTGCTGCCCGGGTCGCTGAACCACACGGCCTGGTAGCGGTTGCCGGCGTTGTCGAACTCGCCGGCCAGCACGCGGCCGGTGCGCAGCAGTTCGCCGTTCTGCCAGAAGGTCTCGTAGACCACGTTGAAGCGGTCGCCGCGGCGCAGGTCGGCGGCGAAGTTGATGTTGGTGGCGAACATGTCGACCAGCTGCAGCGCCACGCCGTCCGGAATCTGGGCGGCGTCGGTGGCGGCGAACAGCGAGGAGAAGATCACGCCGGCGCGCATCTCGACGCGGCGTTCCAGCGTGGCCGGCACGGCCTCGGACTTGAAGTGGTCGCCGTCGCGCGAGATCACCAGCTTGCGCAGGTTGTCGCTGCCGTCGTCCAGCGTGGCCGACAGGGTGACCAGCTCGCCGTTGTCGTCAGTCTGCGCCACTACGCGCTTGCCGGCGCGCAACTGCATCACCGAGCGCGCCAGGGTGTCGGACTTGATGAAGCTGGCAGCCTCGTCGTCGTCCACGCCCAGGCGGTTCAGCAGGGTGGCCAGGGTGTCGCCGCTGCGCACCTTCTCTTCGTTGACGTAGTACTGCGAATTCTCTTCCAGTGCGCTGATCTGCTGTTGCAGGTCAGGCAAGGCCAGTTCCTTGGAAATCGGATTGACCGGCGCGTCCTTCATGTCCGGCTCGGCCGGGGCGAAACCGGCGGCGCCGATCGTGAAGGCGGCCAGGAACAATGCGCTCGCGCCGACGATACGCGTCTTAGGCGAGGAGGCGGAGATTTTGTGGTGGCAGGACTGGAGGGCGGAGAAGCATCGGGACGTGGCGCGCTTGAATTTATCTTGTGGGAACATGCAATACGTTAAAATCTGACGTTTCCGTCGCGGATGACGCGGACTGCTGCAGCACGGCGTTCCTGTCCCCCCGCCGTGTTGCGCCCGCGAAACACCCTCGTTCGGAGGTGAATGCACTCTCTGCTGATGAGCTTCTCGAGGCCGCGTCCAGGCGCTCAGCAGAAAAACGAAAGTCGGAATTATAGCAACACGCATTCGCGGCACTGTCCTACAAAAGCCTATTTTTTAGTTATATCGATGAACGCAGAACAGTCTTCCTCTCCCGCCAGCGCGGCCCCCAGCTCATCCTTGCCGCTTTCGGACAACGTCCTGGAAGCGATGGCCGTCGCCAAGCGCGGCGTGGACGAGCTGCTCATCGAAAGCGAGTTCGCCCAGAAGCTGGCGCGCTCCGAGCAAAGCGGCCAGCCGCTGCGCATCAAGCTGGGGCTGGACCCGACCGCGCCCGACCTGCACCTGGGCCATACCGTGGTCTTGAACAAGATGCGTCAGCTGCAGAACCTGGGGCACCAGGTGATCTTCCTGATCGGCGACTTCACCTCGATGATCGGCGACCCGTCCGGCCGCAACGCGACCCGTCCGCCGCTGACCCGCGAGCAGATCGAGATCAACGCCAAGACTTACTTCGCCCAGGCCAGCCTGGTGCTGGATCCGGCCAAGACCGAGATCCGCTACAACTCCGAATGGTGCGACCCGCTGGGCAGCCGCGGCATGATCCAGCTGGCCTCGCGCTATACCGTCGCGCGCATGATGGAGCGCGACGACTTCACCAAGCGCTTCAAGGAAGGCACGCCGATCTCGGTGCATGAATTCCTCTACCCGCTGATGCAGGGCTACGACTCGGTGGCGCTGAAGTCCGACCTGGAGCTGGGCGGCACCGACCAGAAGTTCAACCTGCTGGTGGGTCGCGAGCTGCAGAAGGACTGGGGCCAGGAGCCGCAGTGCATCCTGACCATGCCGCTGCTGGAAGGCCTGGACGGCGTCGAGAAGATGTCCAAGTCCAAGAACAACTACATCGGCATCACCGAACCGGCCAACACCATGTTCGCCAAGGTGATGAGCATTTCCGACACCATGATGTGGCGCTACTACGACCTGCTGTCGTTCCGCACGATCGCCGAGATCGCCGGCTTCAAGGCCGAGGTCGAGTCGGGCAAGAACCCGCGCGACATCAAGGTCGCGCTGGCGCAGGAAATCGTCGCCCGCTTCCACTCGCAGCAGGCCGCCGTCGACGCGCTGGCCGACTTCGTCAACCGCTCCAAGGGCGGCATTCCGGACGACATCCCGGACGTGGCGCTGTCGGGCGCGCCGCTGGGCATCGGCCAGCTGTTGAAGCAGGCCAACCTGTGCGCCTCCACCTCGGAAGCGCTGCGCATGGTCGAGCAGGGCGGCGTGCGCATCGACGGCGCCGTCGTCAGCGACAAGGGCCTGAAGGTCGAGGCCGGCCAGTGCGTGGTGCAGGTGGGCAAGCGCAAGTTCGCGCGCGTCACACTGTCGTAAGACCGGCCGCGCATGATCGCTCTGCTGCAACGAGTCAGCCAGGCCGCTGTCGTAGTGGATGGGGACACCGTCGGCGCCATCGGCGCCGGCCTGATGGTGCTGGTCTGCGCCGAGCGCAACGACACCGCGGCCGAAGCCGACGCGCTGCTGACCAAGCTGCTGGCCTACCGCGTGTTCGCCGACGAGGCCGGCAAGATGAACCGCAGCGTTGCCGATGTGCAAGGCGGGCTGTTGCTGGTGCCGCAGTTCACGCTGGCGGCCGACACCAATTCAGGCACGCGGCCGTCGTTTACACCGGCCGCCGCGCCCGAGCTGGGACGGCAACTGTTCGACCATTTCACCGCGCAGGCGCGACTCCGGCACGGCGAGGACAAGGTCGGCACCGGCCGCTTCGGCGCCGACATGAAGGTGTCGCTGACCAACGACGGACCGGTCACCTTCTGGCTGCAGGTCAAGCCGAAGGCGCAAGGCTGAAAGTGACTGTCGGGCTTCGCCGTTGAAGGCTGCGCGGCCGTCCCCATCTGTTTGTGCAAGGCATACTGGATTGGGTCCATTCTTCTGAGGAGATGACATGAAATTCTGGAGCGATTCTTTCAAGGACGGCGACACCATCCCGGGCGAATTCGCATTCGCCGTGGCGGATCCCAAGACCCATGTCGCGCTGTCTTCCAACCGCAATCCGCACTTCGCCTGGAGCGAGCTGCCCGCCGGCACGAAAACGCTGGCGCTGGTGGTGCACGATCCCGATGTGCCTTCGCGCGGCGACGACGTCAACCAGGAAGGCAAGACCGTGCCGCTGGAGCTGCCGCGGGTGGACTTCTACCACTGGACGCTGGTCGACATCCCGGCGTCGGTCTCCCAGATCAAGGCCGGCCAGTTCAGCAACGGCGTGACCGCGCGCGGCAAGCCGGGCCCGGCGGTGCTGGGCGACACCATGCCCGGCGCGCGCCAGGGTATCAACGACTACACCGGCTGGTTCGCCGGCGACGGCGACATGCGCGGCGACTATTTCGGCTACGACGGCCCTTGCCCGCCGTGGAACGATGCGCTGGTGCACCGCTACATCTTCACGCTGTACGCGCTCGACGTCGACCAGCTGCCGGTGGCCGGCAACCTGGAAGGCTCGGTGGTAGTGACCGCGCTGCGCGACCACGTGCTGGCGCAGGCGTCGATCACCGGCCTGTATTCGCTCAACCCCAAGGCGACGCGCTGAGCGTTCGCACCAGATTGCCCGCATGACTGAAATACTGCTGATCCGCCACGGCGAGACCGACTGGAACGTCGACAAGCGCCTGCAAGGACATATCGACATTCCGTTGAACGAAGCCGGCCGCCTGCAGGTGCAGGCGCTGGGCGCGGTGCTGGCCGAGGAGGGCATCGACGCCATCTTCGCCAGCGACCTGCAGCGCGCACGCGCCACCGCCCAGGCGGTGGCCGACGCCGCCGGGCTGGACGTGGGCATCGACGCCGGCCTGCGCGAGCGCTGCTACGGCGCCTTCGAAGGTTTGCGCCATCCCGACATCGAAGAAAAATACCCCGAGGCCTATCGCGTCTGGAAGGCGCGCGAGCCGGATGCCCGCTATCCCGCCGGCGAGCGCGAGGCCGAAACCATGCGCGAGTTCTACCAGCGCTCGGTGCAGGCGGTGCGGCGCGTGCTGGACAGCGGCAAGTACCGCAAGGTCGCCATCGTCACCCACGGCGGCGTGCTGGAGTGCGTGCATCACTGGGCCAGTGGTACCGAGTTCGCGCAGCCGCGCACCTTCGACATCTTCAACGCCAGCGTCAACCGCCTGCACTGGGACGGCGAGCGCGCGCAGATCCGCTCCTGGGGCGAGATCGCCCACCTCAACCGTGACGCGCTGGACGAAGTGGACCGCTGAGCGCCCTGGTTGAGCGCGATCATGGCCTGATCCCTTGTTTTTCATCGCAGGGCCGCCGCATTCCCCGGATGCGGCGGCCTTGTCGCTTGCAGCGCGCGCCATCGATGGCGCGGCAGGCGGCTGCTTAATTTTTGAGCGATGTTGGTAGGAATTGGCGGGGCGAAAAGGACTGTTGCGCGCAGAGTAGGAAAAATTCACAAAATCTTTTCCTCGCGCCCGCTTGAAGTTTTTGCAACAAGTTGAATCTGCTCAATAAATAATCAGTCCGGAACGCGGCACAAAGATGTAACGATGGCCGAATGTAGTTGGGCGTGGCCCGCAATCGCGCTAAAATAGCGCCCTTTCCCGCTTTTCCCCCTTTCTTGCTCCGTGAACATTGGACCGTATTCCTTGCGAAACAACGTGTTCGTCGCTCCCATGGCGGGAGTGACCGACCGTCCGTTCCGCCAGCTGTGCAAGCAGCTGGGCGCAGGCTACGCCGTGTCCGAAATGGCCGCATCCGACCCCCGGCTGTGGCAGAGCGAAAAGACCTCGCGCCGCATCAACCATGACGGCGAGATGGAGCCCAAGGCGGTGCAGATCGCCGGCGCGGATCCGGAGATGCTGGCGCAAAGCGCGAGGTACAACGTCGAGCGCGGTGCCCAGATCATCGACATCAACATGGGCTGCCCGGTCAAGAAGGTCTGCAACAGTTGGTGCGGTTCGGCCCTGCTGCAGCACGAAGACCTGGTGGCGCGCATCCTGGATGCGGTGGTGGGCGCGGTGGACGTGCCGGTGACGCTGAAATTTCGCACCGGCTGGGACCGCGCCAACAAGAACGCGCTGAAGATCGCGGCGCTGGCCGAACAGGCCGGCATCGCCATGCTGACGCTGCACGGCCGCACGCGCGCCGACGGCTACAGCGGCGAGGCCGAATACGAGACCATCGCCGCGGTCAAGGCCGCGGTGAAGATCCCGGTGGTCGCCAACGGCGACGTCACCACGCCGGAGAAGGCGCGTGAGGTCCTGCGCGTGACCGGCGCCGACGCCGTCATGGTCGGCCGCGCCGCCCAGGGACGGCCGTGGATCTTCCGCGAGATCGACCATTTCCTGCGCACCGGCGAGCACCTGCCGGCGCCGCTGGTGAGCGAGGTCGAGCAGTTGATGGATGAGCACCTGCAGGCGCATTACGCGTTCTACGGCGACTACCTCGGCGTGCGCACGGCGCGCAAGCATATCGGTTGGTATGTGCGCGATTTGCCGGGCGGCGAGCAATTCCGCCGCGGCATGAACCGCATCGAGGACTGCGCCGAGCAATTGAAGGCGGTACGCAATTTCTTCGCGGGACAGGCCGCCTATGGCGAGCGCTTGCAGTACGGGCTCGCCGACATCGCACTGGCGGCCTGAGTTTTCTTCGATCTGCAAAGCATGGGACGCCGGGCAGGGCGGGCAAGTCATTTGGGAAAAGCATGCAGCCGGGATCGTCTTGTCCCGGCGGCAAATAAAACGAATCGGGCGCGCACGGCGCGCAATTGATCAACAGCACGGCGACGCTGCAAACAAACCAGTCCACGGGGGCGCGACATCAGGTCGCGTGCGGCCGCGGCGGCGCCGATAAAAACAGAAGCAGCAAAGCAATGAGCAAAGAAAGCATTGAGGATGTCGTCAAGAAGAGCCTGGAAAAATACTTCCGGGACCTGGGCGAACAATTGCCCACCAACGTCTACGACATGGTCTTGTCGACGGTCGAGAAGCCGGTCTTCGAGACCGTGATGGCGCGCGCCGAGGGCAACCAGTCCCAGGCCGCCGAGATCCTCGGCATCAATCGCAACACGCTGCGCAAGAAGCTGCAGCAGCACGGGTTGCTCTGAGCGGCGTCGGCGGGCCGCGGTCCGCCAGTCGCCCACCAACGGTTTTTTCAGGTTTCCATCTTCCTTACCAAGTCTTGCCTACCATGATCAAACAAGCACTCATTTCCGTATCCGACAAGGCCGGCGTGCTCGACTTCGCTCGCGCGCTGTCGGCCATGGGCGTCAACATCCTGTCCACCGGCGGCACCGCCAAGCTGCTGGCCGACAACGGCGTCCCCGTCACCGAGGTGGCCGACTACACCGGCTTCCCGGAAATGCTGGATGGCCGCGTCAAGACGCTGCATCCCAAGGTGCACGGCGGCATCCTGGCGCGCCGCGACTTCCCCGAGCACGTGGCCGCGCTGGAAAAGCATGCCATCCCGACCATCGACATGGTGGTGGTGAACCTGTACCCGTTCCAGCAGACCGTGGCCAAGCAAGAGTGCTCGCTGGAAGACGCGATCGAGAACATCGACATCGGCGGCCCGGCCATGCTGCGTTCCTCGGCCAAGAACCACAAGGACGTGATCGTGATCTGCGATCCGACCGACTACGAAGGCGTGCTGGCCGACCTGAAGGGCAGCGGCGACCTGCCGTACGAGAAGCGTTTTGCGCTGGCCAAGAAGGTCTTCGCCCACACCGCGCAATACGACGGCGCCATCACCAACTACTTCACCTCGCTGGGCGAAGACAAGCAGCATGCCACCCGCAGCGCCTACCCGGCCACGCTGAACGTGTACTTCGAGAAGGTGCAGGACATGCGCTACGGCGAAAACCCGCACCAGACCGCCGCCTTCTACCGCGACATCAAGAAGGTCGACGGCGCGCTGGCCAACTACACCCAGCTGCAGGGCAAGGAACTGTCCTTCAACAACATCGCCGATGCGGACGCCGCATGGGAATGCGTGAAGAGCTTCGACCCGGCGCTTGAGGCCGCCTGCGTGATCATCAAGCACGCCAACCCCTGCGGCGTGGCCATCGGCGCCAACCCGCTGGAAGCCTACAGCAAGGCCCTGCAGACCGACCCGACCTCGGCCTTCGGCGGCATCATCGCCTTCAACCGCGAAGTCGACGGCGCGGCCGCCGAAGCGGTGGCCAAGCAGTTCCTGGAAGTGCTGATCGCGCCGTCCTTCAGCGACGAGGCGAAGAAGATCTTCGCCGCCAAGCAGAACGTGCGCCTGCTGGAAATCCCGCTCGGCAGCGGTCTGAACGGCTACGACTTCAAGCGCGTCGGCGGCGGCCTGCTGGTGCAGTCGCCCGACGCCAAGAACGTGCTGCTGGCCGACGTCAAGGTGGTCAGCAAGAAGCAGCCGACGCCGCAACAGCTGCAGGACCTGATGTTCGCCTGGCGCGTGGCCAAGTTCGTGAAGTCCAACGCCATCGTGTTCTGCGGCAACGGCATGACGCTGGGCGTCGGCGCCGGCCAGATGAGCCGCATCGACTCTGCCCGCATCGCCTCGATCAAGGCGCAGAACGCCGGCCTGACCCTGGCCGGTTCGGCCGTGGCCTCTGACGCCTTCTTCCCGTTCCGCGACGGCCTGGACGTGGTGGTCGACGCCGGCGCGACCTGCGTGATCCACCCGGGCGGCTCCATGCGCGACCAGGAAGTGATCGACGCCGCCAACGAGCGCGACGTGGTCATGCTGCTGACCGGCACTCGCCACTTCCGTCACTGATCGCGGCACCGCAGTCGCGAATCGCAATATGAAGAGCGCCCGGCATGTCCGGGCGTTTTTCTGTCCGCTTTCGTTTCCGATGTCCCCGTCGTCCCAGCGAAAGCTGGGACCCAGTGACGTTGGCGAAGGCGGAGTCATCCGCTAAATCGGCAAATCCCGATGTCCCAGGCGACACGCCCTGTGTACGCTTGCTGGCATGGCCTACTATGTCTATATTCTCGCCAGCAGGAGAAACGGCGCCTTGTACATCGGCATGACCAACCATCTGCTGCGTCGCGTGCATGAACACAAACAGGGTTTGGTGGCCGGATTCACGCAAAAATACAAGATCAGCAATCTCGTGTATGTTGATGTCTTTGATTCAGCCTACGCCGCCATTACCAGAGAAAAGCAACTAAAAGCCTGGAACCGGGCGTGGAAGATCGCGCTGATACAACAATCCAATCCTTACTGGAATGATTTGTACGGACAGTTCGTTTGATCGCCAAACGTCACTGGGTCCCAGCTTTCGCTGGGACGACGGTGATGAAAATTGCCGTTCCTGAATGTTGCAGCGGTAGTGCCGGGACAGGCCAAAGGCGATACGGACAATCAGGGAGAACACATTGAACACACCGCAATTGCAGCTCTACGTCGACGCCCAGTTCATCAGTCCCTACGCCATGTCGGCCTTCGTCACGCTCACGGAAAAGGGCTTGCCGTTCGAGCTTCTGACCATCGACCTTGCCACGCGCCAGAACCAGGGCGCGGGCTATGCCAGCGTGTCGCTGACGCGCCGCGTGCCGGCCTTGACCGATGGCGATTTCCATCTGGCCGAATCGACCGCGATTTCCGAATACCTGGAGGAGCGCTTCCCGGCGCCGACGCACCAGGCCGTGTATCCGGCCGACGCGCGCCGGCGCGCCAAGGCGCGCGAGGTGCAGGCCTGGCTGCGCAGCGACCTGCTGGCGCTGCGCAAGGAGCGGCCGACCGAGGTGGTGTTCTTTGGCGAAGGTTATGCGCCGCTGTCGGACGCGGCCCGGGCGGCCGCCGACAAGCTGACCGCGGCCGCGCAGATCCTGCTGGAAGGCAAGGACACGCTCTTCGGCCAATGGTGCATCGCCGACACCGATCTCGCGCTGATGCTCAACCGCATGGCCATGCACGGCGACGACCTGCCCGAGCCGCTGCGCGTTTATGCCAGGGCGCAATGGCAACGTCCCTCGGTGCAGCAATGGGTGCGCCAGGCGCAGGCGATGAAGGCGGCCACGCCTTAAGGGCGGCCTGATCGGTTAGACTGGCGGGCATGAAAATCATCGGCATCGACCCCGGCCTGCGCACCACCGGCTTCGGGGTCATCCACAAGCAGGGCAACAAGCTTTCCTACATCGCTTCCGGCACCATCAAGACGCCGGACGGCGACCTGCCTTCACGCCTGAAGGTGATCCTGGCCAGCGTCTCCGAGGTCGTGCGCACTTACACGCCCGACTGCGCGGCGATCGAGAAGGTGTTCGTCAACGTCAACCCGCAATCCACGCTGTTGCTGGGCCAGGCGCGCGGCGCGGCGATCTGCGCGCTGGTTCACAACGACCTGGCGGTGGCCGAATATACGGCCCTGCAGGTCAAGCAGGCGGTGGCCGGCCACGGCAAGGCGCAAAAGGCGCAGGTGCAGGAAATGGTGGCGCGTCTGCTGCAGCTGCCGGGTTTGCCCGGCACCGACGCCGCCGACGCGCTGGGCGTGGCGATTTGCCATGCGCATGGCGGCGACGTGCTGGCCAACCTCGGCGCGCTGGCGCCGGCGCTGGCGAAAAAGGGCATCCGCATGCGCGGCGGCCGGCTGGTCGGCTGAACGCCGCGCCGCTCAGTGCGGCTTCTTCCTCAATCCTGCTATCGCGCGCTGAACCAGCGTCACCCCGGCCAGCACCACCGCGCCCGCCGCCACCCCGAACAAGGCATTGAGCACCGCCGGCGCCAGCGCCGCCAGCACGCCGCCCACGGCGGGCAGCGCCGCCACGCCGGCGGCAGCGGCCTCGATGCCATGGTGGACAAGCGGCAGGCCGTGGGTCAGGATGCCGCCGCCCACCATGAACATGGCGACGGTGCCGATCACCGACAGGCTGCGCATCATCTTCGGCGCCGCCGCCAGGATGGCCCGGCCGACCGCGGCCCGCGCGCGTCCCAGACCGCTCGCGCCGGCCGTGCGCAGCAGGTAGAGTCCGCCGTCGTCGAGCTTGACGATGGCCGCGACGATGCCGTACACCCCGATGGTCATGATCAGCGCGATGCCGGCCAGCACCGTGACCTGCTGCTGCAGCGGCGCGCCGGCGACCGTGCCCAGCGTGATGGCGATGATTTCGGCCGAGAGGATGAAGTCGGTGCGCACCGCGCCCTTGATCTTGTCCTGCTCATACGCCACCGGATCGACCTCTCCCGCCGCCGTGGCGGCGCTCTCGTGGTGTTCCTCCTGGTGCGGCAGGTACTTGTGCGCCAGTTTCTCGAAGCCTTCGAAGCACAGGAAGGCGCCGCCCAGCATCAGCAGCGGCGTCACCGCCCACGGGATGAAGGCGCTGATGGCCAGCGCCGCCGGCACCAGGATGGCCTTGTTCTTCAGCGAACCCTTGGCCACCGCCCACACCACCGGCAACTCGCGCTCGGCCTTCACGCCCGCGACCTGCTGGGCATTGAGCGCCAGGTCGTCGCCCAGCACCCCGGCGGTCTTCTTGGCCGCCATCTTGGTCATCACGGAGACGTCGTCGAGCACCGTGGCGATGTCGTCGATCAATGCGAAGAAGGTGCTGCCGGCCATGCTTGTCCTTTGTTCATGTTATGGGTGCAACCGATGCGCCCGCCCGGTGGCGGGGCCGCCCGGATGATACTGTTTATCCGAACAGTACTGTATCATTCGGTGATTATCACAGACGCTGCACCCTACGCACACCACGCCACGCCATGATCGGTCGCCTCTCCGGAATCCTGTTCGAAAAAAATCCCCCGAACCTGCTGGTCGACTGCAACGGCGTCGGCTACGAAGTGGCGGTGCCGATGAGCACCTTCTACAACCTGCCCGGGCTGGGCGAGAAGGTGGTGCTGCTGACCCACCTGGCCATCCGCGAGGATGCGCACATCCTGTTCGGGTTTGGGACCGCCGAAGAGCGCAACACGTTCAAGGAGCTGATCAAGATTTCCGGCGTCGGCGCGCGCACCGCGCTGGCCATCCTGTCGGGCATGTCGGTGGCCGACCTGGCGCAGGCGGTGACGCTGCAGGAGGCAGGCCGCCTGACGCGCGTGCCCGGCATCGGCAAGAAGACCGCCGAGCGCCTGCTGCTGGAATTGAAGGGCAAGCTCGGCGCCGACCTTGGCGCGGCCGGCGGCGCGGTGCATACCGATGCCTCCGCCGACGTGCTCAACGCGCTGCTGGCGCTGGGCTATTCCGACAAGGAAGCCACGCTGGCCATGAAGCAGGTGCCCAAGGATGCCAGCGTCTCCGACGGCATCAAGCACGCGCTCAAAGCCCTGTCCAAGGCTTGATCGGGCCCGGACGGGAACATAGGATTACGGCATGAGCATTCAGACCGACGACTTCTCCGAACAGCGCATCATCTCCGCCACGCCGGCCTCGGCCAACGAGGAGGCGATCGAGCGCGCCCTGCGGCCCAAGCAGCTCGACGAATACGTCGGCCAGGAAAAGGTGCGCGGCCAGCTGGAGATCTTCATCGCCGCCGCCCGTAACCGCGGCGAGCCGCTCGACCATACGCTGCTGTTCGGGCCGCCCGGCCTGGGCAAGACCACCATGGCGCACATCATCGCGCGCGAGATGGGCGTGAACCTGCGCCAGACCTCCGGCCCGGTGCTGGAGCGCGCCGGCGACCTGGCCGCGCTGTTGACCAACCTGGAAGCCAACGACGTCCTGTTCATCGACGAGATCCACCGCATGTCGCCGGTGGTGGAGGAGATCCTCTACCCGGCGCTGGAGGATTACCAGATCGACATCATGATCGGCGAGGGCCCGGCCGCGCGCTCGGTGCGCCTGGACCTGCAGCCCTTCACGCTGGTAGGCGCCACCACCCGCGCCGGCATGCTGACCAATCCGCTGCGCGACCGCTTCGGCATCGTCGCGCGCCTGGAGTTCTACACCCCGCCCGAGCTGGCGCGCATCGTCACCCGCAGCGCCGGGCTGCTCAACGCGCCCATCGTCGAGGAGGGCGCGCTGGAAATCGCCAAGCGCAGCCGCGGCACTCCGCGTATCGCCAACCGCCTGCTGCGCCGCGTGCGCGACTATGCCGAGGTCAAGGGCCGCGGCGAGATCACGCGCGAGATGGCCGACGCGGCGCTGGTGATGCTGGACGTGGACCCGGTCGGCTTCGACCTGATGGACCGCAAGCTGCTGGAGGCCGTGCTGTTCAAGTTCGGCGGCGGCCCGGTCGGGCTGGATAACCTGGCGGCCGCCATCGGCGAAGAGCGCGACACCATCGAAGACGTGCTGGAGCCCTACCTGATCCAGCAGGGCTACCTGCAGCGCACCCCGCGCGGACGCATCGCCACCTCGGCCGCGTACCAGCATTTCGGCGTCACCGCGCCGCGCACCAGTCCCAACGGCGACCTCTGGGGCGCTTGAGCCCGGCTGTTTGCGGTGCGGAAATACCTGCGATTCCCACTGGTTGCGAGCGATTGTTGCGCTTCAGGAAAGGGCTCTTTACGCGAAACATTTCAATCGTGTGAATTTTTTGCCTGAAGCCGTATAAAGGCGAGTTTTTACTTGTGCAAAAACTAATCGTCATCGACAATGCATAGCTATTCACTATCTTTCGATGTGAGCCTGTCATGCTAATGTCGAGTCAAGCCAGCCGTTACGCGCATCAACTGCTCGATGCGCGGGCCCACTCCAAGCTGATCCCCCTGATCTCCCAGTCCGAGCCGCTGTCCGTCGACGACGCCTACGACATCGCCTACAGCATCCGCAACATCCGCGTGGCCCAAGGCGAGCAACCCATCGGCCGCAAGATCGGTTTCTCCGTGCACAAGGAATGGTCGCGCTACGGCGTCACCGACGACGCGCGCGTGCCGATCTGGGCGCCCGTCTACGACACCACGGTGCGCTTCGCCGAAGACAACCACGGCACGCAGTCGCTGGCCGGGGCGGTGCAACCGCGCATCGAACCCGAGATCGTCTTCAAGCTCGGCAAGACGCCCGCGCCCGACGCCTCGCTGGACGAGCTGGCCGACTGCCTGGAATGGATGGCGCACGGTTTCGAGATCGTTGCCTGCCCGTTCGCCAACTGGGAATTCACGGTGGCCGATTCGATCGCCGCCTTCGGCCTGCACGGCACGCTGATCATCGGCGAGCCGCACGTGCTGTCCTCGGCCACCAAGCACCACCTGCCGCAGATCCTGGCCGGCGCCAGCGTCTCGCTGTCGTGCAATACCGAGACCTCCAGCGTGCTGCGCGCCGCCGGCTTCTGCAACGACGAGATGGACAGCCCCTTGCACGCGCTGTGGCACCTGCACCAGCTGCTGCAGAAGCAGTCGCAGTTCCGCCAGCTGCAGGCCGGCGAGATCATCACCACCGGCACCTGGACCGACGCGTTGCCGATCAAGCCGGGACAAACCTGGATCACCGCCTTTTCCGGCGTGACGCTGCCGGGCCTGACCGTTTCCTTCGTATAAGCTGTTGCTGCCCATGCCGCCGTTTGGCGGCATGGGCTCTTCCTTCTCCTCCTCTTTTCCCTTGCCGATGCAGATCTGGGTAGATGCCGACGCCTGTCCCGGCGTGATCAAGGACATGCTGTTTCGCGTGGCCGACCGCACCGGCATCATGGTGACGCTGGTGGCCAACCGCGCGCTGCGCACGCCGCCGTCGCGGCACATCCGCTCGGTCGTGGTGCCGGCCGGCTTCGACGTGGCCGACAACGAGATCGTGCGCCTCACCCAGCCCGGCGACCTGGTCATCACCGCCGACATCCCCCTGGCAGCGGCCGTGGTGGAGAAGGACGCCACGGCGCTCAACCCGCGCGGCGAGCTCTATACCCGGGCCAACATCGGCCAGCACCTGAGCATGCGCAACTTCATGGAAGAGCTGCGCAGCAGCGGCATGGAAACCGGCGGCCCGGCGGCCTTCAGCGCGGGCGACGGGCGCGCGTTCGCGCGTGAACTGGATCGTTTCGTGCAACGCGCCGGACCGGCGCGCTGAGCGTAGATGCGCGGCACGGCGCGCGGCGGCGGCATCGCAAATGAAAAACGGCAACGAGATATTCGTTGCCGTTTTTTTTTGAAGAGAGCCTGGCAGCGGCCGGCGCGCCGGCTTAATCCTCGCGCACCCAGGTCTGCGTGCGGCCCAGCATCGGCATGCCGATATAGCCGCGCACGTTGAGCTTCCTGCCGTCTTCGACGACGGTCAACTTGCTCTTGTAGAGCTTGCCGTTGGCCGGGTCCAGGATCTGGCCGCCGCTGTATTCGTCGCCGTCCTTCTTCAGGCCGGAGAGGATGGTCATGCCGACGATGGGCTGGTCTTTCAGCTCGCCTTCGCACTTCTGGCATACCGGGTTCTGGTCTTCTTCGGGCGCGCGGAACAGCTTCTCGATCTTGCCGGAGAGCTCGCCGTTGTTCTCGGTGATACGGATCAGCGCCTTCGGTTTGCCGGTGGCGTCGTCGATGTTCTTCCACAGGCCGACCGGCGAGCCGTCGGCGAGCGCGCAGGCCGAGGCGGTGAGCAGGGCGGCGAGCATGCCCAGGCGGGCAAGGGTGGGACGTGCGTTCATGGTTGTCTCCTGTCAATATCGTTGGGGGATAAAAGCACGGTTGTTCTAATTTTTATCGTCCAGTGTAGGGCATGGCGGGGAGGGCGGCAAGTGGATCCGGCGTCGTACGCCGGAACTCGCAAAAGCGGGAAGCCAATAAAAAACGCCGCCGCCCGCAAGGGCGACGGCGTCTGCAGGAAAGCCAGGCCGAACGCTTACTTCAGCTTGGCCAGCTGTTCCTTCACCTTCTCCAGCGTGGCGCCGAAGTTGGCCACGCGTTCCTTCTCCTGCGCCACCACCGCTTCAGGCGCGCGCGCCACGAAGCTTTCGTTGGACAGCTTGCCGTTGGCCTTGGCGATCTCGCCGGTCAGGCGCGCGACTTCCTTGGTGAGGCGCTCGCGCTCGGCGGCGACGTCGATCTCCACCTTCAGCATCAGCTTGACCTCGCCGACGATGGCCACCGGTGCCGGCGACTCCGGCAGCTGGGCCACCACCTGGGCTTCCGACAGGCGCACCAGGCCCTGCAGGTAAGGCAGGAAGGACTCGATGGCGGCCGTGTCGGCGGCTTCCACGATCAGCGGCACGCGCAGCGACGGCGCCAGTTGCATCTCGCCACGCAGGTTGCGGCAGGCGTCGGTGTAGGCCTTGAACTGGGCGACCCAGGCTTCGGCTTCGGCGTCGATCTTCTCCAGGTCCGGGCGCGGATACGGCTGGCGCATGATGGAGTCGCCTGCAGGGTCCAGCTTCTTGTCGGTCATCGGCGCGACCGTCTGCCACAACTGCTCGGTGATGAAGGGCAGCACCGGATGCGCCAGGCGCAGGATCACTTCCAGCACGCGCAGCAACGTGCGGCGGGTGGCGCGCTGTTGCGCTTCGTTGCCGCTCTGGATCTGGGCCTTGGCCATTTCCAGGTACCAGTCGCAGTACTCGTCCCAGACGAACTTGTAGATCGCGGTGGCGATGTTGTCGAAGCGGTAGTCGGCGAAGCCCTTCTCCACTTCGGCCTCGGTGCGCTGCAGCAGCGACACGATCCAGCGGTCGGCCTGCGAGAACTGCAGGTAGCTCTTGTCGCACACGCCTTTTTCATGGCCGTCGAAACCGCAGTCCTGGCCTTCGGTGTTCATCAGCACGAAGCGGGTGGCGTTCCACAGCTTGTTGCAGAAGTTGCGATAGCCTTCGCAGCGGTTCAGGTCGAAGTTGATATTGCGGCCCAGCGTCGCCAGCGAGGCGAAGGTGAAGCGCAGCGCATCGGTGCCGAAGGCCGGGATGCCGTCGGCGAATTCCTTGCGGGTGGCCTTCTCGATGCTGGTCGCCTGCTTGGGATTCATCAGGCCGACGGTGCGCTTGGCCACCAGCTCGTCCACGCCGATGCCGTCGATCAGGTCGATCGGGTCCAGCGTGTTGCCCTTGGACTTGGACATCTTCTGGCCGCTGCCGTCGCGCACCAGGCCGTGCACGTAGACGGTGTCGAACGGCACCTTGCCGGTGAAGTGCGTGGTCATCATGACCATGCGCGCCACCCAGAAGAAGATGATGTCGAAGCCCGTCACCAGCACCGACGAAGGCAGGAACAGCTTGTAGTCCGGCGTCTCTTCCGGCCAGCCCAGCGTGGAGAACGGCACCAGCGCCGAGGAGAACCAGGTATCCAGCACGTCTTCGTCGCGCTTGACCGATTTGCCGCCGGCCTGCGCGCGCGCTTCCTCTTCGGTGCGCGCGACGTAGATGCCGCCGTCTTCGTCGTACCAGGCCGGGATCTGGTGGCCCCACCACAGCTGGCGGGAGATACACCAGTCCTGGATGTTGTTGAGCCACTGGTTGTAGGTGTTGCTCCAGTTTTCCGGCACGAACTTGATTTCGCCCGAGGCGACCTTGTCCAGCGCGGTTTCGGCGATCGACTTGCCGGGGAAGAAGGTGCCTTCCGGCGCCGGCTTGCTCATCGCCACGAACCACTGGTCGGTCAGCATCGGCTCGATCACCACGCCGGTACGGTCGCCGCGCGGCACCATCAGCTTGTGCGGCTTGACCAGCTCCAGCAGGCCCAGCGCCTCGAGGTCGGCGACGATCTGCTTGCGCGCCTCGAAGCGGTCCAGGCCGCGGTATTTCTCGGGGCTGTTCTCGTTGATCTTTGCGTCCAGCGTGAACACGCTGATCTTCTCCAGGTTGTGGCGTGCGCCGACCTGGTAGTCGTTGAAGTCGTGCGCCGGCGTGATCTTCACGCAGCCGGTGCCGAATTCCTTGTCGACGTATTCATCCTTGATGATGGGGATCTCGCGGCCCACCAGCGGCAGCTTGAGCATCTTGCCCACCAGCGCGGCGTAGCGCTCGTCGGTCGGATCCACCGCCACGGCGACGTCGCCCAGCATGGTTTCCGGACGGGTGGTGGCGACCGTGATGGTGCCGCTGCCGTCAGCCAGCGGGTACTTGATGTGCCACATGGAGCCGTCTTCTTCTTCCGACACCACTTCCAGGTCCGACACGGCGGTGCCCAGCACCGGGTCCCAGTTCACCAGGCGCTTGCCGCGGTAGATCAGGCCCTGCTCGTACAGGCGCACGAACACTTCGGTGACGGCCTTGGACATCTTCGGGTCCATCGTGAAGTATTCACGATCCCAGTCGGTCGAGGCGCCCATGCGGCGCATCTGGCCGGTGATGGTGGAGCCGGATTTTTCCTTCCACTCCCACACCTTCTCGATGAACTTCTCGCGGCCGAGGTCATGGCGCGATACCTTCTGCGCGTCCAGCTGGCGCTCCACCACGATCTGGGTGGCGATGCCGGCGTGGTCGGTGCCGGGGATCCAGGCGGTGTTGTAGCCGCGCATGCGGTAGTAGCGCGTCAGGCCGTCCATGATGGTCTGGTTGAACGCGTGACCCATGTGCAGCGTGCCCGTCACGTTCGGCGGCGGCAGCTGGATCGAGAACGACGGCTTTTCAGCATCGGTGGTGGCGGCGAAATAACCGCGCTTTTCCCATTCCTCGCGCCAGAATTTCTCAATCTCGGCGGGCTCGAACGATTTGGCTAATTCCATGATTTGACGTGTGTTTTTGCGAAACCGTCCATTATAAGGGAGGGCATGCCAAACCGGCGAAACGGGCTACACCGGCGGCGCAACTTGGCAACAGGACTTGTGTTATCCACAGGGCAATAAAAAACGGGAGCCGCGCAGGGCTCCCGTTCCAGGACCGGCGAACCGGGATCAGTTCAGGTCGTCGAAACGTCCCGCGGCTTCGGTGCGGTACTTCACCAGCGCCTTGTCGATATCCTCGATCCAGGTGCCTTCGGTGACGGCCATGTGGTTCTCCGAGGTTTCGACGCTGATCACGATGGGCAGGCGCCTGTTTTCCACCACCAGGTCGGTCGAGATCTGGGTGCCGACGGTGACGGCCCAGAAGCCCGGCGTGAACCAGGCCCAGAACTTCTTCACATGAGCGTCCATGACGATGGGCGAGCTGCCCGCATCGGCGGCATTCTCGGCCACCTTGAAGCCGGCCTGCTGCAGGCTCGCGGTCAGGTTCTTGCGCATCACCTGGCGCACCGTCATGCCGTTTTCCAGCAGCACGTCGCCCAGCGCCTTGCCGAAGCCATTGCGCTTGCGCCCGATCGCGCGGGCCTTGATGTCATCGGCGCTCTTGGCCGAACCTTCGAAACCCAGCGAAGGCGTGCTCGGCGAGGACGGCGCCTCCTCGAATACGCGCTCGTCGGTCACGCTGCGCAGCAGGACGGTCTTGTTCTTGGAGGCCGTCGCCGCGGCGGTGGCCGGGACGGCGGGTTCGCTCAGCTTGACTTCGCTGCGGCTGGTGGCGCAGCCGACCAGGGCGACGCAAATGGCGGCGAGGATGCCGGACTTCAGTGCTTGCAAGTTGCTCATGATTCCCCTTGTTATTTGACTTTGATATGTGCCGCAAAAGCGGCAGCGAGCACTATACGCAACTTGATGAAAATTTACATCGGCGTTTGATTTGCGCGCCGGTCTTCCGCATATTTACGATGACTTGCGATCCCGCTCCGCATCCACCTGCTGCGCCATCCAGTCCGTGAACCGCTTCACCTTCGGCCACTTCCCGTGCGTGGCGGGATACACCAGGTGGTGCGCATGCACCCGTATGCTCTTGCGGTCGGCGAACAGCGGCACCAGGCGGCCTTCGTCGAGCAGGCCCCGGGCCAGCCAGGCGCTGTCGAGCGCGATGCCCAGGCCCTGCACCGCGGCCTCGATGGCGAGGTAGGCGCGGTCGAAGCTCAGCGCGTAATGGCTGGGGCTGACGTCGATACCGTGCGCGGCGAACCATTGCGGCCACTGCACCAGGTTCACCTCCGAAAAGATCAGGCTCTCCTGCAGCAGCTGCTGCGGGTTGCGCAGCTGCAGGCGTTGGGCCATGGCCGGGCTGACCATGGGCATGATCTCTTCGGTGAAGATGGTTTCCACATGCAGGTCGGCCCAGCGCACGGCGCCGTAACGCACATCGAGGTCGATCTCCCCGCGCGAAAAATCGGAATGCATGTGCGAGGCCGAGAGCCGGATGCGGATGTCCGGATGCTCGCGCATGAAATGCGGCAGGCGCGGCATCAGCCACAGGCTGGCGAAGCTGGGCGAGGCATGCACACGCAGCACTTCGATGCCGTCGTCGGCGCGCGCGCTTTGCGCCGCGCTGGCGATCAGCGCCAGCGCGCCCGACAGCGTCTGCTGGTAGCGCTCGCCGGCGGCGGTCAGCACCACGCCGCGCGAGGTGCGTTCAAACAGTTTCAGGCCGACGAAATTCTCCAGGTTGCTGATCTGGTGGCTGACCGCCGACGGCGTCAGGTTGAGCTCTTCGGCGGCCTTGCTGATGTTGGCGTGGCGGGCCACGACCTCGAAGGCGATGACCGCCTTCAGCGGGGGCAGGTGCATGGGTGTCTCCCTGTGCGGCTTCGTTGTTCTGTTATGAAAATAATTCAAAGCGCTTTGAGGAATTCTAGCTTGCTGGTGCCATGGGCGGGTGAAATACTGCCCTCGCTGCCCCAGCCATCGAAGAAATCTAACGCAAGGGGCCGGCATGACAACCATAACGCCAGGAGACAAGCGTGTTACTCAAAGACAAGATCGCCGTCATCACCGGCGCGGCTTCCGCGCGCGGCATCGGCAAGGCTGTGGCGCGGCTGTTCGCGCAGCAGGGCGGCCGCGTGGCCATTCTCGACCTCGATGAAGGCGCGGCCGCCGCGGCCGCCGCCGATATCGGCCCCGGCCACATCGGCCTGGCCTGCGACGTCACCGCCCGCGGCGACTGCGAGCGCGCGGCGCAGGAAGTCATCCGGCGCCTGGGCCACGTCGACATCCTCGTCAACAACGCCGGCATCACGCAGCCGCTGAAGATCATGGACATCGCCCCGGAGAACTACGAGGCCGTCACCGACGTCTCGCTGCGCGGCACGCTCTACATGAGCCAGGCGCTGATTCCGCACATGCGCTCGCGCCGCAGCGGTTCCATCGTCTGCCTGTCGTCGGTGTCGGCGCAGCGCGGCGGCGGCATCTTCGGCGGGCCGCACTACTCGGCGGCCAAGGCCGGCGTGCTGGGCCTGGCGCGCGCCATGGCGCGCGAGCTGGGGCCGGACAACATCCGCGTCAATTCGCTCACGCCCGGCCTGATCCTGACCGACATCACCGGCGGCAAGCTGACCGAGCAGATGAAAACCGAGATCCTCAAGGGGATCCCGCTGAACCGCCTGGGCGAGGCGCAGGACGTGGCCAACAGCTGCCTGTTCCTGGCCAGCGAGCTGTCGTCCTATCTCACCGGCGTCACCCTGGATGTGAACGGCGGCATGCTGATCCACTGAGCGGGCGTCGCGCCTACTTTCCATTCCAACCTGCAGTTTCCTGTCACCTTTGAGGAGAGCCATCTCATGCAAAGCAGTGAATCACGCACGCCGCACGTTCCCTTGTCCGAGCGCGCCTACCGTATCCGCAAGAACGCGCTGCGCATGGGCGAGATCCAGGGCCAGGGCTATATCGCCCAGGCGCTGGGCATCGCCGACGTGCTGGCCGTGGCCTATTTCCACGCCTTGCGCTACAAGCCGGAAGACCCGCACTGGGAGCCACGCGACCGCTTCCTGCTGTCCATCGGCCACTACGCCATCGCGCTGTATTCGGTGCTGATCGAAGCCGGCGTGCTGCCGGCGGACGAACTCGATACCTACGGCTGCGACGACAGCCGGCTGCCGATGTCGGGCATGGCCGCCTATACGCCGGGCATGGAAATCACCGGCGGCTCGCTGGGCCAGGGCTTGTCGGTGGCGGTGGGCATGGCGCTGGGCCTGAAGCGCAAGTCCTCCAAATCCTTCATCTACAACCTGCTGTCGGACGGCGAGCTCGACGAAGGCTCGACCTGGGAGGCGGCGATGTCGGCCGCGCACTGGAAGCTGGACAACCTCATCGCCATCGTCGACGTCAACAACCAGCAGGCCGACGGCCCCTCAAAGAGCGTGCTCAACTTCGAGCCGCTGAAGGAGAAGTGGGAAGCCTTCGGCTGGTATGTGCAGCGCGTGGACGGCAACAACATGAAGGAGGTGGTCACCGCCTTCGACCGCGCGCGCGTGCTGGCCGAGGCCAAGCCGCGCATGATCATCTGCGATACCAAGATGTGCAAGGGCGTGCCTTTCCTCGAAGGGCGCGAGAAGAATCACTTCATCCGTGTCGATCCCGACGAGTGGACGCTGGCGCTCGACACCCTCTACGTTGGGAGCGACGCATGAACCAGCCGCTGAAAAAAGAACAGCTGCAGCCCCAGGGCAAGGCCGGCGCGGGCAAGCGCCTGACGACCTCGGCCATGATCGCCTCGATCGCCGGCGAAGGCCAGGCCACGCGGCCGGCGCCGTTCGGCCACGCGCTGGCCGAGCTGGCCAGGACGCGCCAGGACATCGTCGGCATGACCGCCGACCTGGCCAAGTACACCGACCTGCACATCTTCGCCAAGGAGCATCCGGAACGCTTCTATGAGATGGGCATGGCCGAGCAGCTGCTGATGGGCGCGGCCGCCGGCATGGCGCGCGAAGGCATGGTGCCGTTCGCCACCACCTACGCCGTGTTCGCCTCGCGCCGCGCCTACGACTTCATCTGCATGGCCATCGCCGAGGAAAGCCTGAACGTGAAGATCGTCTGCGCGCTGCCCGGCCTGACCACCGGCTACGGCCCCAGCCACCAGGCCACCGACGACCTGGCGATCATGCGGGCCATGCCCAACCTGACCGTGGTCGACCCCTGCGACGCGCTGGACATCGAGCAGGCGGTGCCGGCCATCGCCGAGCACCAGGGGCCGGTCTACATGCGCCTGCTGCGCGGCGCGGTGCCGGCGGTGCTGGACGAATACAACTACAAGTTCGAACTGGGGCGCGCCAAGATGATCCGCGACGGCCGCGACGTGCTGATCATCTCCAGCGGCCTGATGACCATGCGCGCGCTGGAGGCGGCCAAGCTGCTGCACAAGGACAGCGTGGACGTCGGCGTGCTGCACGTGCCGACCATCAAGCCGCTGGACGTGGAGACCATCCGCCGCGAGGCCGCGAAGTCCGGTCGCATGGTGGTGGTGGCGGAGAACCATTCGGTGGTCGGCGGCCTGGGCGAGGCGGTGGCCGGCGAGCTCATGCGCGCCAACATCCGCCCGCCGGCGTTTCGCCAGATCGCCTTGCCGGACGCCTTCCTCGACGCCGGCGCGCTGCCCACGCTGCATGACCGCTACCGCATCTCGGCGGCGGTCATGGCGCAGGACATCAAGTCCTGGCTGTAGCGGTTCCACCATGCATTCCGCGGCGGCCGGCGCAATGCCCGCCGCCGGCGGCGCCTCATCCTTTCGCTTCAGATCCAGGCAGGACAGCTATGCAGTAGAGACAAAAAATAATTCCTAAAACCAAGGAGACAGACATGAAGGACACCAAGGCATTGACCCCGAGCGGGCAGACCCGCCGCAAGCTGCTCACCTGTGGCGCCGTCGGCGCCGCCCTGCCGATGTCGGCCTGGGTGGCCAGGTATGCGCACGCCGCCGAGTTCAACCTCAAGTACGCCACCGGCCAGGACCCGACCCATCCGGTCAACACCCGCGCGCAGGAAGCCATCACGCGCATCCGCGAAGCCACCAACGGCCGCGTCGACATCAAGCTGTTTCCGGCCAACCAGCTCGGCTCCGACACCGACCTGCTGGCCCAGGTGCGCAACGGCGGCGTGGAGTTCCTGACGCTGTCGTCTTCCATCCTGGCCACCGCCGTGCCGGCCTCGGGCATCTTCAACACCGGCTTCGCCTTCGCCAACTACGACGAGGTGTGGAAGGCGGTCGACGGCGACCTCGGCAAATACGTCTACGGCCAGATCGACAAGGTCGGCATCATGAGCATGTCGCGCGCCTGGAACAACGGCTTCCGCCAGATCACATCCTCCACCAAGCCGGTGCGCACGCCGGCCGACCTGCAAGGCATGAAGCTGCGCGTGCCGCCGGCGCCCATCCTCACGTCGCTGTTCCAGGCGCTGGGCGCGGGGCCTACGCCGATCAACTTCAACGAGGTGTATTCTTCGCTGCAGACCAAGCTGGTGGAAGGGCAGGAGAACCCGCTGCCCATCATCGCCACCGCGCGCCTGTACGAGGTGCAGAAGTACTGCAGCATGACCAGCCACGTGTGGGACGCCTACCTGGTGCTGGGCAACAAGCGCGCCGTGCAGAAGCTGCCCAAGGAGGTGCAGGAAGTCATCATGCGCGAGATCGACCGCGCCGCGCAGGATCAGCGCAACGACATCGCGCTGCTCAACGATTCGCTGCGCAAGGATCTCTCCGGCAAGAACCTGCAGTTCTTCGACGTCGACAAGACGGCCTTCCGCGACGCGCTGCGCAAGTCCAGCTTCTACAAGGACTGGAAGGCCAAGTTCGGCGACCAGGCCTGGAAGATCCTGCAGCAGTCGGCCGGGGAGCTGGCGTAATGGGCGCCGTGCATCCGGCGGCGCCGCATGCGCACGGCCTTGCCGGCAGCGCCGGCGACGCCTCCGGCGAGAAGCGCTGGCTGGCCTCGCTGGAGCGCGCGCTGGGTTATGTGATCGAGGTGCCCGCCGTGATCGCGGTGGTGGCCGAGGTGGTGATCCTGCTGGCCGCCGTGATCTGGCGCTTCTGCCTGCACCAGCCGCTGGTGTGGGCCGACGAGCTGGCCTCGACCGTGTTCCTGTGGCTGGCCATGTTCGGCGCTGCGGCGGCGCTGCGGCGCGGTGAGCACATGCGCATGACGGCGCTGGTGGCGCGCTGTTCGCCGGAGTGGCGCGCGCGCATGGAAACCCTGGCGGTGGCCACGCCTTGCCTGTTCATCGCCATGCTGCTGTGGCCGGCCTTCGAATACGCCGAGGGCGAATGGCTGATCGAGACGCCCGCGCTGGGCATCCCGGGCACCATCCGCGAGGCGGCCCTGGCGGTGGGCTGCGTGCTGATGATCGCGGTCTCGGTGCTGCGCCTGTTGCGCCATCGCACGCGCAACCTCGCCTACGTCGCCGGCGCGCTGGCGCTGGTGGCGGCCGCGCTGTACCTGGCCGCGCCCACGCTGCAGGGCATGGGCAACTGGAACCTGGGCTTCTTCTTCGTGCTGCTGCTGGCCGCGGGCGTGCTGTGCGGCGTGCCGATCGCCTTCTGCTTCGGCATGGCCACCCTGTGCTACCTGATGTGCACCACCTCCACGCCGCTGGAAGTGGTGCCGGGCCGCATCAACGAAGGCATGAGCTCGCTGATCCTGCTGGCGGTGCCGCTGTTCATCCTGCTCGGGCAACTGATCGAGATGACGCAGATGGCCAAGGCCATGGTGGCCTTCCTCGCCTCGCTGCTGGGCCATGTGCGCGGCGGCCTGTCGTATGTGCTGCTGGGCGCGATGATGCTGGTCTCGGGCATCTCCGGCGCCAAGACGGCGGACATGGCGGCGGTGGCGCCGGTGCTGTTTCCGGAGATGAAAAAGCGCGGCATGGAAGAGGGCGAGCTGGTGTCGCTGCTGGCCGCCTCCGGCGCCATGGCCGAGACCATCCCGCCGTCGCTGGTGCTGATCACCATCGGTTCGGTCACCGGCGTGTCGATCGCCGCGCTGTTTACCGGCGGGCTGCTGCCGGGCGTGGTGCTGGCCGTGGCGCTGGCGGTGCTGGCGCGCCAGCGCATCTCGGAGAGCAACCTGAAGGACGTCAAGCGCGCCTCCTTCGACGTGGTGCTGCGCACCTTCGTGGTGGCGCTGCCGGCGCTGGCCATTCCGGTGCTGATCCGCTCGGCCGTGGTCGAGGGCGTGGCCACCGCCACTGAAGTCTCCACCATCGGCATCGCCTACACCATCGTGGTGGGCATCCTGGTCTACCGCAAGTTCGACCTGCGGCGGGTCTATCCGATGCTGGTGGAGACGGCCGCGCTGGCAGGCGCCATCCTGTTCATCATCGGCACCGCGACCTGCATGGCCTGGGCGCTGACGCAGTCGGGCTTCTCGCATTCGCTGGCGCAGATGATGGCGCAGATGCCCGGCGGCAAGTGGGGCTTCCTGCTGATCTCGATTGTCACCTTCATCGTGCTGGGCAGCGTGCTGGAAGGCATTCCGGCGATGGTGCTGTTCGGGCCGCTGCTGTTCCCGATCGCGCGCCAGCTGGGCGTGCACGAGGTGCACTACGCGATGGTGGTGATCTTGGCCATGGGCATCGGCCTGTTCGCGCCGCCGTTCGGGCTGGGCTACTACAGCGCCTGCACCATCGGCCGCGTCAGTCCGGACGCCGGCATGCGCAAGATCTGGCCCTATCTCGGCGCGCTGTTCGCGGCGCTGCTGGTGGTGGCGGCCATTCCGTGGATCTCTATCGGTTTCCTCGGATAGTCGGTATTGGTGCAGTGCAAGTGTTGCGGGCGCGGAGGATAGGTGTAGAATCCGCCCCACGACATTTGCAGCACATGTCGCAACGCTAGGGGTCCTGGCAGCCAGTGCATCGGCAGCCGGGTGAGAAATACCCTTGAACCTGATCTGGATAATGCCAGCGAAGGGAAGCAATCGGCAGCACGACGCATCACGGCCCCCGCGGCACGGCGTCTTCTTCCGCAACCTCCTTTGCTGGCTCCGAGCCAAGAATCATCAAGCAAAGGAGCCAAAATGAATGCCAACCCGAAGTTCCTGTCCGCGACCGCCACCGTCGACGAGGCAGCGATCCAGCCCCTCCCGAACTCCCGCAAGATCTACGTGACCGGCTCGCGCCCGGACATCCGCGTGCCCATGCGCGAGATCAGCCAGGCCGACACCCCGGCCATGTTCGGCTCCGAAAAGAACCCGCCGATCTACGTCTACGACACCTCCGGCCCCTACACCGACCCGGACGTCAAGATCGACATCCGCGCCGGCCTGGCCACGCCGCGCCTGCCGTGGATCCTGGAGCGCGACGACACCGAAGAGCTGGACGGCCCCACCTCCGAATACGGCCAGCAGCGCCTGAACGACCCGGCGCTGGCCGAGCTGCGCTTCAACCTGCACCGCAAGCCGCGCCGCGCCAAGGCCGGCGGCAACGTCTCGCAAATGCACTACGCCCGTCGCGGCATCATCACGCCCGAGATGGAGTTCATCGCGATTCGCGAAAACATGCGCCGCAAGGAATACCTGGAGCAGCTGAAGGCTTCCGGCCCGATGGGCGCCAAGCTGTCCGACCTGATGGGGCGCCAGCATCCGGGCCAGTCGTTCGGCGCTTCGATTCCGGCCGAGATCACGCCCGAGTTCGTGCGCGAGGAAGTCGCGCGCGGCCGCGCCATCATCCCCGCCAACATCAACCATCCGGAAGTCGAGCCGATGATCATCGGCCGCAACTTCCTGGTGAAGATCAACGCCAACATCGGCAACTCGGCCGTGACCTCGTCCATCGGCGAGGAAGTCGAGAAGATGACCTGGGCCATCCGCTGGGGCGGCGACAACGTGATGGACCTGTCCACCGGCAAGAACATCCACGAGACGCGCGAGTGGATCATCCGCAATTCGCCGGTGCCCATCGGCACCGTGCCGATCTACCAGGCGCTGGAAAAGGTCAACGGCAAGGCTGAAGACCTGACCTGGGAAATCTTCCGCGACACCCTGATCGAGCAGGCCGAACAGGGCGTGGACTACTTCACCATCCACGCCGGCGTGCGCCTGCAGTACGTGCCGCTGACCGCCAAGCGCATGACCGGCATCGTCTCGCGCGGCGGCTCCATCATGGCCAAGTGGTGCCTGGCGCACCATCGCGAGTCCTTCCTGTATGAGCACTTCGAAGAGATCTGCGACATCATGAAGGCCTACGACGTCAGCTTCAGCCTGGGCGACGGCCTGCGCCCCGGTTCGATCTACGACGCCAACGACGAAGCCCAGTTGGGCGAGTTGAAGACCCTGGGCGAGCTGACCCAGATCGCCTGGAAGCACGACGTGCAGGTGATGATCGAAGGCCCCGGCCACGTGCCCATGCACCTGATCAAGGAAAACATGGACCTGCAGCTGGAGCAGTGCCACGAGGCGCCGTTCTACACGCTGGGCCCCTTGACCACCGACATCGCGCCCGGCTACGACCACATCACCTCCGGCATCGGCGCCGCGCAGATCGGCTGGTACGGCACGGCGATGCTGTGCTATGTCACGCCCAAGGAACACCTGGGCCTGCCCAACAAGGTGGACGTGAAAGACGGCATCATCACCTACAAGATCGCCGCCCACGCGGCCGACCTGGCCAAGGGACATCCGGGCGCGCAGATCCGCGACAACGCCTTGTCCAAGGCGCGCTTCGAGTTCCGCTGGGAAGACCAGTTCAACCTCGGCCTGGACCCGGACAAGGCGCGCGAATTCCACGACGAGACCCTGCCCAAGGATTCGGCCAAGGTGGCGCACTTCTGCTCCATGTGCGGCCCGCATTTCTGCTCGATGAAGATCACGCAGGAAGTGCGCGACTACGCGGCCAAGGAAGGCATCTCCGAAATCGCCGCGCTGAAGAAGGGCATGGAGGTGAAGTCGGTGGAGTTCGTGAAGATGGGCGCCGAGATCTATTCCAAGACCTGAGCCATGCAAATCGAACTGAACGGAAAGCTGCACCCGCTGCCGGACGGCGCCACGCTGGAGCAATTGATCGCCGCGCTGGAGCTGACCGGCAAAGCGGTCGCGGTGGCGGTCAACCGGCAGGTGGTGCCTGCGCAGTCTTGGGCTGGGCGGGCGCTTGTTGATGCTGACAGGGTGGATGTGGTGCGGGCGATTGGCGGCGGTTGATTGCGTGCTGGTTTTCCGGGGGGGGCGGCCATGAACCTCGTTCGGACTGAGTAGCCGCTTTGCTGCGTATCGAAGTCGGTGCGTATGCGGTTGTTCTTCTGCGTAGTCTGGTCTTGCTGCCTGCAGATGTACTGGCTCTGGTGCTATCTCTCTTCGGTCGGAAGGGAGCGCCGGGGGCGGCCCGGCAGCCGCTCACTTTTCTTGCTCCGCCAAGAAAAGTAAGCAAAAGAAGGCGGCCGCTACCGCCCAGCCCCTTCGGGGTACCCGCTGAACCGCGCAGAAAAATGGGAAAGGAGGCAAGTCGCTACGCTCCGGCCTCCTTTCTGATTCATTTTTCCGCGCGGTTCAGCGGCTGGGCAGAAGCGGACTGCGTTGACGGCTCGCCTGCGGCTTTGCCTTGTTTCCGGCTCGCCTTCGGCCTCGCGGTGCTTGCTGCTCGCCTGCGGCATCGATATACAGGCTCGCCATCTCATTTAATCCGTCGTCCCCGCGAAGGCGGGGACCCAGCGACGTTCGTTGCACGGCGCTTCGCAACAAAGCACTTCGCTCTTCGCTCCACAGAAGAGACACGAAAGGATTCTTGAAATGAACATGAACGACATTGCTTCCATCAAGGAAGACGCCGGCCTGACCATCGCCGGCAAAACCTACCGCTCGCGCCTGCTGGTGGGCAGCGGCAAGTACAAGGACCTGAACGAAACCCGCGAGGCGACCGTTGCCAGCGGCGCGGACATCATCACCGTGGCGATCCGCCGCGTGAACATCGGCCAGGATCCGAACGCGCCCAGCCTGCTGGACGCGGTGCCGCCGTCGGAATTCACCATCCTGCCCAATACCGCCGGCTGCTACAACGCCGCCGACGCGGTCTACACGCTGCAATTGGCGCGCGAGCTGCTGGGCGGGCACAAGCTGGTGAAGCTGGAAGTGCTGGGCGACGAGAAGACGCTGTTCCCCAACATGCCCGAGACGCTCAAGGCGGCCGAGACCCTGGTCAAGGACGGTTTCGACGTGATGGTCTACTGCAGCGACGATCCCATCCAGGCGCGCATGCTGGAAGACCTCGGCGTGGCGGCGGTGATGCCGCTGGCCTCGCTGATCGGCTCCGGCATGGGCATCCTCAATCCCTGGAACCTGTCGCTGATCATCGAGCAGGCGAAAGTGCCGGTGCTGGTCGACGCCGGCGTGGGCACGGCGTCCGATGCCGCCATCGCCATGGAGCTGGGCTGCGACGGCGTGCTGATGAACAGCGCCATCGCCGGCGCGCGCGATCCCGTGCGCATGGCGCGCGCGATGAAGCTGGCGGTGGAGGCGGGGCGCGAGGCTTTTCTTTCCGGGCGCATTCCACGCAAGTTCAGCGCCTCGCCGTCTTCGCCGATGGCCGGCCGCGTGGCCTGACGATGGGCGGCGCTTATCGCTCCACGCCGCCGTGCGTGCTGGTGTTCTCCGGTTCCGACCCCAGCGGCGGCGCCGGCATGCAGGCCGATATTCCGGCCATCGGCGCGCTGGGCTGCCATCCGCTGTCGGTGCCGACCGCGCTCACGGTGCAGGACAACGTTAGCGTGTTCGCGGTGCATGCGCTGGATCCGGAACTGGTGCGCCACCAGGCGCAGGTGTTGATCGATCGTTTCGACATCGCGGCGGTCAAGCTCGGCATCGCCGGCAGTCGTGAAAACGCCGAGGCGATCGCGGCGCTGATCCGGCAGCTGCGGGCGAAGAACCCGGCGCTGCCGGTGGTGCTCGATCCGGTGCTGGCCAACGGCAAGGGCGACAACCTGGCCCGTGACGATGCCGCCCGCGTCATCGAGCCCCTGTACGCATTGGCCACGGTGATCACGCCCAACCTCAACGAGGCGCATCGCCTGTGCGGCGACGTGGCGCCGGCCGAACAGGCGGCAGAACTGATGCGGCGCGGTTGCGCCCATGTGCTGCTCAAGGGCGGCCACGGCCCGCAGCAGGAGGACGTGGTCAACCGCTGGTACGCGGCGGGCGCGTCGCCGCTCGCGCCAAGCGGCAACTGGCGCTGGTCGCGCCTGCCTGACGAGTTCCACGGCAGCGGCTGCACGCTGGCCGCATCGCTGTCGGCATGCCTGGCGCGCGGCCTGGACATGCATGCGGCCATCAGCCTGGCGCAGCGCTACACGCAGCATGCCCTGGCCACTTCTTATGCGATTGCGCAGGGGCAGCGTATCCCCAACCGCATCGCCGTTTTCGACGCCGCCATCTGAGCGGCAGGAGCACGACATGAAACCTGACTATTCCAAGCACCTGCGCGGCCTCTACATCGTCACGCCCGACTGGGACGACACCGCGCAACTGCTGGCAGCCACCGAGCTGGCGCTGCAGAACGGCACGGCGCTGGTGCAGTACCGCCACAAGACCGCTTCGCCCGGGCAGCGCCGCGCGCAGGCCGAGGCGCTGCTGGTGCTGTGCCGCCAATACAAGGTGCCGCTGGTCATCAACGACCACGTCGACCTGTGCCTGGCTATCGACGCCGACGGCATCCACGTCGGCGGCACCGACGCCTCGATCGCGGAGGTACGCAAGGCGGTAGGACCGAACCGCATCGTCGGCGCCTCCTGCTACGGCACGCTGGAGCTGGCGCATGCGGCGTACCGCGACGGCGCCAGCTATGTCGCCTTCGGCGGCTTCTATCCGTCGCGCGTGAAGAAGTACGACTTCCGCACCGCGCCGGAGATCATCGCCCAATCCAAGCGCGAGATCCCGCTGCCGGTGGTGGTGATCGGCGGCATCACGCTGGAAAACGCGGTGCCGCTGGTGGAGCAGGGCGCGGACATGGTGGCGGTGATCAGCAGCGTCTATCTGGTGCCGCAGGGCGAGCGCAAGACGCGCGAGCTGGCCGACCTGTATCGCTGAACGCCGAGGCTGGTCGTCAGTGCCGGCGGTGTTGCGAACGCAAGGCGGCGTTGTCAATGTTGATTGAGGCATGACGGACGCCGCTGGGTCCTGACTTTCGTCAGGACGACGGAGGTGGGGCCGACTCGAACAGCCAAGGATTGAAGCTGCATCCTCAGTGTCGTTCAGCAGGTAGCCGATACGCGATGCAGAACGCCGAGCGGCGCCTGTGTTTCAGAACGGAAAACGGAGCGATGATATTGCCCGCCGGACGTAAAAAAGCCATCCCGAAGGATGGCTTTTTTCATGGCACGGCGAATCGCGAAGATCAGCCTTCCAGCAGGCTGCGCAGCATCCATGCGTTCTTTTCGTGCAGCTGCATGCGCTGGGTCAGCAGGTCGGCGGTCGGCTCGTCGGCCGCGGCATCGACTGCCGGGAAGATCGAGCGCGCGGTACGGGTGACGGCTTCCTGGCCGGCCACCAGCTGGGCGATCATTTCCTGCGCGGTCGGCACGCCTTCGGCTTCAGGGATCGACGACAGCTTGGCGAAATCCTTGTACGAGCCCGGGGCCGGATAGCCCAGCGCGCGGATACGTTCCGCGATCAGGTCGACGGCGGTCGCCAGTTCGGTGTACTGGCCTTCGAACATCAGGTGCAGCGTGTTGAACATCGGACCGGTCACGTTCCAGTGGAAGTTGTGGGTCTTCAGGTAGAGCGTGTAGCTGTCGGCCAGCAGCTTGGACAGGCCGTCGGCGATCTTCTTGCGGTCCTTGTCGCTGATGCCGATGTTGATCGAGGGGGCTGCCACATTCTTCTTTGCCATTTTTCGCTCCTTCAGCTGTTTGGTTTTTCGTAAGCGGGTGGAAACAACATGGCGATTCTATTGCAAATCGCCCGCGCTGCACGCCGTCGATGAGACTGTATTGATAAAGAGATGGGGCAAGTGTTCCCGATTTCAACCGATACGGCCAGCAAAAAACGGCAATGGGGCCGATAGCGTCGCCGCTATCGGCCCCATTTGCAGGAACTGCGCCCTTATGCCCTTATTGCGGGCTGCGCTGCTGCGCGCTGCGGTACAGCGACAGCGACAGGGCCACCGCGCCGATGGCCGCGATCGCCGCGAACAGGAACACCTGCGGATAGCCCAGCTGGCCGGCAATCGCTCCGGCCACCGGGCCCGTCACGCCCAGCGCCAGGTCGAGGAACACCGAATAGGCCGCCAGCGCCGCGCCGCGGTTGGACGCCGGCACCAGGTTGACCGCCTCCACTCCCAGCGACGGGAACACCAGCGCGAAACCGAAACCGGCCAGCGCCGCGCCCAGCAGCGCCACTTCCGGCGCGCCGGCGACCCACAGCAGCAGCAGGCCGACGGCTTCGGTGATGAAGGACACGATGGCCACGCGGTAGCCGCCGAAGCGGTTGATGGCATTGGCGAACAGCAGGCGCGAACCGACGAAGGCGCTGGAGAAGGCGGTCAGCGCGAAGGCCGCGCCGCCCCAGTGCTGGTCGGCGTAGTACAGGGTGATGAAGGTGGCGATCGAGCCGAAGCCGATGGTGCCGAAGGCCAGGCCCATGCCGTAGGCGAACACGCGGCGCAGCACCAGCTTGAAGGGCAGCTTCTCGCCCGGGATCACCGGCGTCACCGGGCCGCCGCGCGCCAGCACGTAGCCGGTGATGGTCAGCAGCATGCCGGCCAGGCCGATCACGGCAAAGCCCAGCGAACGGTCCAGCACCACGCCCAGCGGCGCGCCGATGGCCAGCGCGGCATAGGTGGCGATGCCGTTCCAGGAAATCATCTTGGCGGTGTTCTCCGACCCCACGCGGCCCACGCCCCACATGATGGCGCCGGTGCCGACCAGGCTCTCGCCCAGGCCCAGCAGCGCGCGGCTGCAGAACAGCAGCACCAGGCTCAGGAAGGGCAGCGATTGCGCCAGCGCGGCCAGCAGCAGCAGGCCGCCGCTGGCGGCGCACAACAGCATGCCGCGCATCACGGTCTGCTTGGGGCCGACGGTGTCGATCATGCGGCCGGCATTGGCGCGGCTGACGAAGGTGGCGAAATACTGGACGCTGATGCCAAGACCTGCGACCACGGCGCTATAGCCGAGGTCGAGGTGGATGTAACCCGGCAGCACCGCCATCGGGATGCCGATGGCCAGGTACACCAGGAACGTGAAGAAAGCGGTGGCAAGGATTTGTTGCGTGACCTTGGCGGGCGTCAGCGGACGCGCCTGCACAGGGCTGGAACTGGGACTACAAGAATCGTCGGACATGGCGGGGGGAGTTCGGAATGAGGACGCTGCGCGCGCGGATGTGCGCGTGAACAGCCAGGACGAATTTTACTCCCGCCGGGAATTTGCTGCAGGACAGCAAAGATTTTTACGGTTTTTAGTCGCTTTTGCGCGACGATGGCATTTTGATAATGCCTGCGCGCCCGCGCCTACTTCGTGCAGCGCAGCGCGCCGATCGCCTTGTCGCGCACCGCCGGCGCGTAGTCGGCGCCCAGGATGGCCGGCGCCAGCTCATCGAGCGCACCCTTCACCGCAGGATCGCACCAGCGCCCGTCGAGCCTGGCCAGCGCCGCCAGCAGCTCGGGCGTCAGGCGGTCCAGCACCGGCCGCACCTCGCGCGCCAGGTCGGGCGGATCGGCGAAGGGCGGGCGATGCACCACCGTCCATTGTCGATGCAGGTCGCGCTGCACGAGCTTGCCGGCGTCGAACTGGTCCTGGAAGAAGCGGCGCGCCCATGGCGCATCCAGTCCGATTTGCTGCGCGCGCGCGGCGACATCGTCGAGGATCGCCTGCTCACGCGCCGGGTCGTCGATGGGGGCGTGCGAGTTCCATTTGCTGCGGGCGACCGGGGCGGCGACATCGAGGCGGGTTTTCTGCAGCGACAGCAGCTGGGCGAGGTCGTCGCGCGCGGGCGCGTTCCGGGTGGTGGCGCAGGCGGCCAGCAGCAGGGCGGCGGCCAGGGGCAGGATGAGTCGCAGGCGTGACATGATCGTTGCGAAAGAGGATTGATTGAGGTGCGCCGGCGAGTATAGCGCGCCAGCGTGCGCCATCGGCCGGCGGCGGCGGGCCCGGGCGATTTATAATCGCGGGATGCAAAACCTCCTCCACAACCTCAACGAAGAGCAGCTGGCCGCCGTCACGCTGCCCGCCCAGTCCGCGCTGATCCTGGCCGGCGCCGGCTCCGGCAAGACCCGCGTGCTGACCACCCGCATCGCCTGGCTGATCCAGACTTCGCAAGTGTCGCCGTCGGGCATCCTGGCGGTGACCTTCACCAACAAGGCCGCCAAGGAAATGACCGCGCGCCTGTCGGCCATGCTGCCCATCAATACCCGCGGCATGTGGATCGGCACCTTCCACGGCATCTGTAACCGCCTGCTGCGCGCGCACCACAAGGACGCGGCGCTGCCGCAGACCTTCCAGATCCTGGATTCGCAGGACCAGCTCTCGGCCATCAAGCGCCTGTTGAAGCAGATGAACGTGGACGACGAGAAGTATCCGCCGCGCAACCTGATGTACTTCATCAACAGCGCCAAGGACCAGGGCCTGCGCGCGCAGGATGTGGAGGCGCACGACGACTACAACCGCAAGTTCGTCGAGCTCTATGAGCTCTACGACCAGCAGTGCCAGCGCGAGGGCGTGGTCGATTTCGCCGAGCTGCTGCTGCGCACCTACGAGCTGCTCACGCGCAACCAGCCGCTGCGCGAGCACTACCAGGCGCGCTTCCGCCACATCCTGGTGGATGAGTTCCAGGATACCAACGACTTGCAGTACAAGTGGCTGAAGCTCATGGCCGGTCCGCACAACGCGGTGTTCGCGGTGGGCGACGACGACCAGAGCATCTACGCCTTCCGCGGCGCCAACGTCGGCAACATGTCGGCCTTCGAGCGCGAGTTCCGGGTGGAAAACCTGATCAAGCTGGAGCAGAACTACCGCTCGCACGGCCACATCCTGGATGCCGCCAACGAGCTGATCTCCAACAACAGCCGTCGCCTGGGCAAGAACCTGCGCACCGACGCCGGCCACGGCGAGCAGGTGCGCGTGTATGAAGCCACCAGCGATCTGGAGGAAGCGCGCTGGATCATCGAGCAGGTCAAGGACCTGATCGCCGAAGGCTGGGGACGCAGCGAGATCGCCATCCTGTATCGCTCCAACGCGCAGTCGCGGGTGCTGGAGCACGCGCTGTTCTCGTCGTCGATTCCGTATCGCGTCTACGGCGGCCAGCGCTTCTTCGAGCGCGCCGAGATCAAGCACGCCATCGCCTACCTGCAGCTGATGGACAACCTGCACAACGACTCCGCCTTCCTGCGCGTGGTGAACTTCCCCACGCGCGGCATCGGCGCGAAAGCCATGGAGTCGCTGCAGGACGCGGCGCGCCAGTACAACTGCTCGCTGTACGCCGCCGTACCCTACGTGGCGGGCAAGGCCGGCTCCTCGCTGAACGCCTTCGTCAAGCTGATCGAGGGCGCGCGCTTTGAGACCCAGCACCTGCCGCTGCCGGAAACGGTGAAGATCACCCTGGAGCTGTCCGGCCTGCTGGAGCATTACCGCAACGAAAAGGAAGGCGCCGACCGCATCGAGAACCTGGAGCAGCTGGTCAGCGCGGCCACGCTGTTCGTGTCCGAAGAAGGCTATGGACTGGATGCGCCGGCCTTCCTCGGCCCGCAGGCGCAGGCTTCGGCCGGCACTGCGATCACGGTAGCCGACGGCGTGGAAATCATCGACGCCGACGCCTCGCTGGTGACCATCATGTCGCCGCTGTCGGCCTTCCTCTCGCACGCCTCACTGGAGGCCGGCGACAACCAGGCGCAGGCCGGCCAGGATGCGCTGCAGCTGATGACGGTGCACTCGGCCAAGGGCCTGGAGTTCGACGCGGTGTTCATCACCGGCCTGGAGGAAGGCCTGTTCCCGCACGAGAACAGCGCCAAGGAAGAGGGCGGCGTGGAGGAAGAACGCCGGCTGATGTACGTCGCCATCACGCGCGCCAGGAAGCGCCTGTTCATGACCTTCTCGCAGACCCGCATGCTGCACGGCCAGACCCGCTACAACATGCGCTCGCGCTTCTTCGACGAGCTGCCGGATGAGGCCATCAAGTGGCTCTCGCCGAAGGTGCAGCAGCACAACTGGTTCGCCAATCCGAAGTCGGCCTGGGATGAGGTGCCGGAGTCGGGCAACAACAAGATCGCGCAAAGCTTCTCGCGCTCCGACTCGGGCTGGCGCATCGGCCAGAACGTGGCCCACGCCAAGTTCGGCGAAGGCGTGATCGTCAACATCGAGGGCGGCGGCGGCGCCAGCCGCGCGCACATCAACTTCGGCAAGTTCGGCATGAAGCTGCTGGATCTGTCGGTGGCGAAGCTGGACAAGATCTGATCCGGCCCGTGATGAAAAAAGCCCGCTGCGCAGCGGGCTTTTTTTATTGGCGTCGGCTATTGCGGCGCCAGCGTGCAGCGCAGGTGGATCAGCGGGTAGGCGCGGCCCTGGCCGTCCAGCATCGAGCGTCCGGTCTCGGTGAAACCCAGGCGCCGGTAGAAGCGCACGGCCTGCGCGTTCTGTTGGTTGACGTCGGTCTCCAGCACCGGATGCAGCGCCAGCGCATGCGCCACCAGCGCGCGGCCGATGCCGCGGCCGTGGTGCGCCGGATCGATGAACAGCGCTTCCATCTTCGCCCCGTCCAGCAGCATGAAGCCCAGCGCCACATCGTCGGCATCGGTGGCCAGCCAGAGCGGAGCCGCAGGAAGGAAACCGCGCACATCGTCTTCGATCGCCGCGCGGTCGGCCGGGGACAGGAAGTCGTGGGTGGCGTCCACCGCGAGGCGCCAGATCTCGACGACGCGCGGGCCGTCTGCGGGGCGGGAGGGGCGTATGTTTTGCATGGGCGCGAGGATACGATTTGCGTCCGGGTTTGGCAACGAGGCCGGCCAGACTCAGCCGCGCGCGATCAGGGCTTGCACCTCATCCCAGGTCGCCGCATAGGCGCCGGCCTTGGAAGCGGCGATGGCCGCGCCGGCTGCCGCGCATTGCAGGTGGGTCTGGGCCGGCGCGTCCGGCTGGCGCAGGCGGCTGGCGATCCAGCCGCCCATGGAAGCGTCGCCGCAGCCGACGGTGTCGATCACGTCCACCTTGTAGGCGGCCTGCTCGATCACCTGCTCGTCCTTGAACAGCGTCATCCCCTGCGCACCCAGCGTCAGCAGGATCTCGGCGCGCGGCGCCAGCGCGCGCAGCGTGGCGAAGGCGTTGGCGTCGCCGGGGAAGAGGCGCTCCAGGTCTTCGTCCGATACCTTCACGTAATGCGACAGCGCCAAGAGCTCGCGCAGCAGGATGCGGTAGGACGGGTTGTCCATCAGCTTGCGCCAGTTGGGGTCGAAGGCGATCTTCTTGCCGCGCATGGCGGCGACCTGCGCCACCTGCAGCAGGCGCGAGGCCAGCGGCTCGCGCGCCAGGCTGATGCAGCCGAAGTGCAGCACGCGCGCTTCATCCATCCAGCCCGCCGGCAGCCGCTCGGGATCGAAATGCAGGTCGGCGCTGTCGTCGCCGATGAAGAAATAATCCGGGGGCGTGGTCGAGGTGACCATCGCCAGCAGCGGCGCGCGGGCGACCTGCTGGGTGAAGCGCATGTCCAGCCCGGCCTCGCGCGTGAGCGCGTGCAGCTCCTGGCCGAACACGTCGCTGCTGACGCTGCCGGCATAGCCGGTGGCCACGCCCAGGCGCGAGGCCGCGCGCGCCACGTTCCAGCAGGCGCCGCCGGGGATGGCGCGCCACTGGCCGTCGGGCTGGCGGATGAAGTCGGTCAGGGCTTCGCCGAAGACGACGAATTCTGCGGGTCGGGTCATGCGGAGTCTCCGATATCGGCCAGCGTGTATCGCCGGCGCTGTTCAGTGTTGCGTGCTTAGTCGTCCTGCAGCGCGTGGCGCGCGCAGACTTCGTCGGTCACCAGGCCGGTCAGCCGGCCGCTGCGCAATGCTGCGCGCACCGCATCGGCTTTCTTGCTGCCGCCGGCGAAGGCGATCACCGGCCGCTGCGGCGTGGCCGCCAGCAAAGGCGTCGTCACGCGCGCCGACAGCGGCGAGCGCAGCATGCGGCCTTCGAGGTCGAAGGCGTGGCAGATCATTTCGCCCACTGCGCCTTGTCGCTGCAGTTCGGCCACTTCGCCGTCGTCGATGAAGCCGTCTTCATGCATCGCGCCCTGCAGCGCGATGGTGCCGATGCCGAGGAAGGTGACGTCGGCGCGCTCGGCCAGCCCGGTCACGATCTTGTAGGCGCGATGGTTGCACCATTGCTGGCGGTCGCTTTCGCTCTCGGCCACGCGCGGCGCCGGCAGCAGGTAGAAACGCGCCTGCAGCTTCTCGGCCGCCTGCAGGGCGACGTCGTAGCGGTTGGCCGATCCGTCGGAGGCGAAGGCGCCGATCATCGAGACGATCTGGTGCTGCGGACGCTCCATCTCGCTGATCTTTTCGATGGCGGCCTTGAGCGTGCGCCCGGAGCCGACATTGACCACCAGCGGCGTTTCCGGGCTCAGGTACTGCTCCATCAGTTCGGCGCCGGCCACCGCCAGCATCTGCTGCACTTCCTGGGATTCGTTGGGATTGTCCGCGCCGCCGGCGCCGGGCACCACGCGGCAGACCTCCAGGCCGTAGCGCGCCTGCAGTCCCTGCGCCAGCTCCAGGCAGGACGACACCGGATGCGTGATCTGCACCTTCACGAGATTGGAGTCGACCGCATAGGCCACCATGCGCTGCGCCATCTGGCGCGAGATGCCGAGGCGCTCGGCGATTTCATTCTGGGTGTTGCCCGCTACGTAGTACATCCAGGCGGCGCGCGCCGCCAGGTCGAGTTTGGATGTGCCTGAAGACATGTTCTCCTCGCGTGCCGCGCAATTTGAATTTGCAATTCGATTGCGCGGCCCTTTGCTGTCGTTGGTCTGGTCGGACGCCATTGTAGAGCCGGTCTGCGGGGCAGGGCAGTCCGGCAGCGCGCCATGGCTTCATTATTCACAATTTTGGGCATTTGCTCAATAACATTGCAAATGCTTGACATCGGTTTTGGAATGCCTGATTATTTGCTCATAAAAATATTAATTGCTCAAAAACCAGCCGATCGAGACGCGCGGCGGTGCGGCGTAAGCCGCGCCTGACCACCAGGAGCGCGGCCGACGACACACAACATTCGGAGACAAGCATGCGCATCAACGCTTTCAGCAGCGTCCGCTTCACCGTGGCCGCCGCCGCCATTTCAGCCCTGTTCCTGTCCGGCGTCGCCCGGGCCGAGCCGGTCACCATCAACATCGCGTCGATCAACAACCCCGACATGATCGAGCTGCAGAAGCTGGCCCCGCAGTTCGAGAAAGCCAATCCCGACATCAAGCTGCGCTGGGTCACGATGGAAGAAAGCGTGCTGCGCCAGCGCCTGACCACCGACATCGCCACCAACAGCGGCCAGTTCGACCTGATGACCATCGGCGCATATGAAGCGCCGATCTGGGCCAAGAAGGGCTGGCTGGCGCCGATGAGCGGCCTGCCGGCCGACTACGACGAAGCCGACCTGATCAAGCCGGTGCGCGAGGGCCTGTCGGTGGACGGCAAGCTGTACGCGCTGCCGTTCTACGCCGAAAGCTCGATGACCTACTATCGCAAGGACCTGTTCGAGCAGAAGAAGCTGACCATGCCCGAGCGTCCGACCTGGGACGAAGTCGCCAAGCTGGCCGCGCAGCTGCATGACCCGGCCAAGGGCGTCTACGGCATCTGCCTGCGCGGACGCGCCGGCTGGGGCGAGAACATGGCCATCATCACCACCATGGCCAACGCCTGGGGCGGCCGCTGGTTCGACGAGAAGTGGCAGCCGCAGCTGTCGTCGCCGGAATGGAAGAAGTCGGTCGCCTTCTACGTCGACCTGATGCGCAAGTACGGCCCGCCGGGCGCCAGCTCCAACGGCTTCAACGAAAACCTGGTGCTGTTCTCCAGCGGCAAGTGCGGCATGTGGGTGGACGCCACCGTGGCCGCCGGCATGCTGTATCACGGCAAGGATTCCAAGGTGGCCGACAAGACCGCCTTCGCGCCCTCGCCGGTAGCGGCGACCGACAAGGGTTCGCATTGGCTGTGGATCTGGTCGCTGGCGGTGCCGAAGTCCTCCAAGTCGCAGGAGGCTGCCAAGAAGTTCGCGGCCTGGGCCACTTCCAAGGAGTACATCAAGCTGGTCGCCAAGGACAGCGGCTGGGCGCTGGTGCCGCCGGGCACCCGCACCTCGACCTACGCATCGGCCGACTACAAGAAGGTGTCGCCGTTCTCCGACTTCGTGCTGGACGCGATCCAGACCGCCGACGCCAACAACCCGACCGCCAAGCCGGTGCCTTATACCGGCGTGCAGTTCGCGACCATTCCCGAGTTCCAGTCCATCGGCACCGTGACCGGCCAGGCGATCGCCGGCGCGCTGGCCGGCAAGACCACCTCGGATGCGGCGCTGGATGCGTCGCAGGCGCAGGCGGTGCGCATGATGCGCCAGGGCCGCTACATCAAGTAAGCCTCCGGCGCAGTTCCCCACGCGGCGCGCCATCCATCGCGAAGGCGCGCCCGCATCGCCCTCCCGGCGCTGCGGCGGCGTTCACCGACGCCGTTGCGCCGGCCTGATTCAGCGAGGCCGCCATGTCATCGATTCACCCCATCCATCCGCCCAGCATGCAGAGTCCATCCACGTCCGCTCCCGCCGCCTCGCCGGCGACCAAGCCGCGCAAGGCAGCCGGCAAGGCCGGCGCGCCGCAGCGCTTCAACCCGATCCGCCTGCTGCAGACGCCGTCGGTACTGCTGCTGCTGGCATGGATGATCGTGCCGCTGGTGATGACCATCTATTTTTCGGTCAATCGCTACAACCTGATGGCGCCCGACCAGACCGGCTTCGTCGGGTTTGAAAACTACCAGTTCCTGCTGGAGGATCCGGCCTTCTGGCCCTCCATCGGCAACACCGCGCTGCTGATCGGTTCGGTGCTGGCCATCAGCGTGATCGGCGGCACCCTGCTGGCGGTGCTGTTCGACCAGCCTTTCCGCGGTCGCGGCATCGCGCGCCTGCTGGTGATCGGCCCGTTCTTCGTGATGCCCACGGTGGCCGCGCTGATCTGGAAGAACATGATCATGCATCCGGTCTACGGCATGCTGGCCTTCGTCATGCGCCACCTCGGCATGGAGCCGGTGGACTGGCTGGCGCAGTACCCGATGTTCTCGGTGATCGTGATCGTGGCCTGGCAGTGGATCCCGTTCGCCTTCCTGATCCTGCTGACCGCGCTGCAATCGCTGGATACCGACCAGAAGGAGGCCGCGCAGCTGGACGGCGCCGGGCCGGTGCGCATCTTCTTCTACATCGTGCTGCCGCACCTGAAGCGCGCCATCACGGTGGTGATCATGATCGAGACCATCTTCCTGCTCTCGGTGTTCGCCGAGATCTTCACCACCACCGCCGGCGGTCCGGGCACCGAGACCACCAACCTGACCTTCCTGGTCTACGCCATCGGCCTGCAGCAGTTCGACATCGGCATCGCCTCGGCCGGCGGCATCTTCGCCGTGGTGCTGGCCAACATCGTGTCCTTCTTCCTGGTGCGCATGCTGGCCAAGAATCTCAAAGGAGTGAACGAAAAATGAGCGACCAGAAGAAAAGCCCCTGGTGGGTCGGCGTACTGGGCTGGAGTTGCGCCATCGTCCTGTTCTTCCCGATCTTCTGGGTGGCGATCACCGCCTTCAAGACCGAGCACCAGGCCTACACGCCGACGCTGTTCTTCCTGCCCACGCTGGACACCTTCCGCGAGGTGTTCGGGCGCAGCAACTACCTGGCCTACGTGCAGAACTCGCTGATCGTGTCCCTCGGATCGACGCTCATCAGCCTGTTGCTGGCGGTGCCGGCGGCGTACTCGATGGCTTTCTTCCCGACCGGGCGCACGCAGAAGCTGCTGCTGTGGATGCTGTCGACCAAGATGATGCCGGCCGTCGGCGTGCTGATCCCGATCTACCTGATGGCCAAGAACACCGGCATGCTCGACACCGTCACCGGGCTGACCATCATCTACACGCTGATCAACCTGCCCATCGCGGTGTGGATGGCCTTCACCTACTTCAACGACGTGCCCAAGGAGATCCTCGAGGCGGCCCGCATCGACGGCGCCAACGCCTGGCAGGAGATGATCTACCTGCTGTTGCCCACCGCCATGCCGGGGCTGGCCTCGACCGCGCTGCTGCTGATCATCCTGTCGTGGAACGAGGCCTTCTGGAGCCTCAACCTGACCAGCGTCAACGCCGCGCCGCTGACGGTGTTCATCGCCTCCTACTCCAACCCGGAAGGCTTGTTCTGGGCCAAGCTGTCGGCCGCATCGCTGCTGGCGATCGCGCCCATCATGGCGCTCGGCTGGCTGGCGCAGAAGCAGCTGGTGCGCGGCCTGACCTTCGGAGCCGTGAAGTGATGATGACGCGGCAACCGATCACGCACCTGGTGTGCGACTGCGACGGCGTGCTGCTCGACAGCGAGAGCATCGCGCTGCGCGTGCTGCACCGCGAACTCCTGCCGCTGTTGCCGGCGCTGCCGACGTCGCTGGAGGGCGCCGGCGCGCAGGACGACCAGGCGCGCAGCGCCGCGCTGCATGCGGCCATCGCCAACCGGCTGGGCATGTACACCGATCTCCTGCTTGACGAGCTGCAGGCCGAGTTTGCATTCGACCTCAGCGCGCCGCAGATCGCGCGCATCCACGAGACCGTGGGCCGCGCCTGCGGCGAAGAGGCGCAGCTGGTGCCGGGCGTGGCCGAGGCCTTGCAGGCGATCCGGCTGCCGCGCGCGGTGGCCAGCAACAGCGACTCGGTGCGCATCGAAAACGGCCTGCGCCGCTGCGGCCTGTACGGCCAGTTCGAGGGACGCATCTACAGCGCGCACGACGTCGGCCGCCCCAAGCCCGCCCCCGACGTCTACCTGGCGGCGGCCGCCGGCTTCGGCGTCGACCCCGCGCGCTGCGTGGCGGTGGACGACAGCGTCACCGGCGTGCGCGCCGCGGCCGAGGCCGGCATGCATGTGCTGGGCTTCACCGGCGTGGCGCATGACCGCAAGGCGATGGCGCGCAAGCTGAAGGAGGCCGGCGCGCAGAAGGTGTTCGACGACATGAAGCAGTTTCCCGAGCTGATTTGCGAATTGATCTGGCTGCGCTGAGCGTGGCCGGCAGCGCGCTGCCGCCTGCGTTGCGCACCGCTTGCGCCGGCGGGATGGAAAAACGACATTGAAGAATCAAAGGAGAACCACATGGCAGCAGTAAGCATCCGCAATCTGGCCAAGCGCTACGAAGACAACGAAGTCATGCGCGACATCAACCTGGAGATCGACGACGGCGAGTTCGTGGTCTTCGTCGGCCCCTCCGGTTGCGGCAAGTCGACCTTGCTGCGCATGATCGCCGGACTGGAAGACATCAGCGACGGCGACCTCGACATCGGCGCGCGCCGCATGAACGACGTGCCCGCCGCCAAGCGCGGCGTGGCGATGGTGTTCCAGTCGTACGCGCTCTATCCGCACATGACCCTGTACGACAACATGGCCTTCGGACTCAAGATCGCCGGCAAGTCCAAGGCCGAGATCGACAGCGCCGTGCAGCACGCGGCCAAGATCCTGCACATCGACCACCTGCTGGACCGCAAGCCACGCGCGCTGTCCGGCGGCCAGCGCCAGCGCGTGGCGATCGGCCGCGCCATCACGCGCCAGCCCAGCGTATTCCTGTTCGACGAGCCGTTGTCCAACCTCGACGCCGCGCTGCGCGTGAAGATGCGCCTGGAGTTCGCCAAGCTGCACGACGACCTGAAGACCACCATGATCTACGTCACCCACGACCAGATCGAGGCGATGACGCTGGCCGACAAGATCGTGGTGCTCTCGGAGGGCCGCATCGAGCAGGTCGGCTCGCCGCAGCAGCTGTATCACCATCCGGCCAATCGCTTCGTGGCCGGTTTCATCGGTTCGCCCAAGATGAACTTCATCGACGGCACGGTGGCCGCGGTGCAGGCCGGCGGCGTGCTGCTGCAGCTGCCGGGCGGCGGCAGTCAGCTGGCAGCGGTCGACGGTTCCGGGCTGCAGCCCGGCGAGAAGGTGACGCTGGGCGTGCGCCCCGAGCACCTCAACATCGCCCAGGGCCAGGCCGCGCTGCAGGCGCGCTTCACCGCGCTGGAACTGCTGGGCGATTTCTCCTACCTCTACGCGGCCTATGACGGCGCCGACGAGGCGCTGATCCTGCGCGTGCCCGACAGCCTGGAACCCGTGTCCGGCAGCGTGCTCGGACTGGCCGCCGATCCGGCGCGCTGCCACCTGTTCCGCCAGGACGGCCGCGCCTTGCCGCGGCTGACGACCGGCACGCCGGTGCAGCACTGAACCACCCAGCAAACGACACAGACGAGGACACGGCATGACAAGCTTTGCCACCCCCCACGACACAAACGCCGACGACAGCCTGACCTGGCTGCACATCGGCGCCGGTTCCTTCCACCGGGCCCACCAGGCGGTCTACCTGAACGCCCTGCGCGAGAGCGGCGCCGACCGCCGCTGGCAGCTGGCGCTGGCCAATATCCGCGCCGACATGAGCCCGCTGCTGGACGCGCTGGCGCGCCAGGACGGGCGCTACACGCTGGAGACCGTCACCCCGCAGGGGCAGCGCAGCTACCAGAGCATCGGCGCCATCGGCCGCATCATCGCCTGGGACGAACAGCTCGCGCAATTGATCGCCGCCGGCGCCGAGGAGCGCACGCGCGTGATCTCCTTCACCGTCACCGAAGGCGGCTACTACCTCGACCACCAGCACCGGCTCGATACCGGCAACATCGACCTGGCCGACGACCTGCGCTGCGCGCTGGACGGCAGCGGCAGGCCGCGCACCATCTACGGCGCCATCGCCGCGATCCTGCAGGCGCGCAGCCGGGCGCATCCGAAGGCTGCGCTGACGCTGCTCAACTGCGACAACCTGCGCCATAACGGCGAACGTTTCCGCGACGGGCTGCGCCAGTTCCTCACCCTGCGCGGCGAGGCCGCCCTGCTCGCATGGATGGAGGCCAATACCACCTGCCCCAACGCCATGGTCGACCGCATCACGCCGCGCCCGACCCCGGCGGTGGCCGAGCGGGTGAAGCAGGCCACCGGCGTCGACGACCCGTGCGCGCTGATGGGCGAGTCCTTCATCCAGTGGGTGATCGAGGACGACTTCTGCGCCGGCCGGCCGCGCCTGGAGCAGGCCGGCGTGGAGATGGTGCAATCGGTGCTGCCCTACGAGGAAGCCAAGATCCGCATCCTCAACGCCAGCCACAGCTGCATCGCCTGGGCCGGCACGCTGGCCGGACTGCAATACATCCACGAGGGCACCTTGCGCGAGGACATCTGCCGGATGGCGTACGATTACGTGACGCAGGATGTCATCGCCTGCCTTACGCCCAGCCCGATCGACCTGGCCGCTTACCGCGACACCACGCTGGCGCGCTTCGGCAACCCGGCGATCCAGGACACCAACCAGCGCGTGGCCGCCGACGGTTATTCCAAGATCCCCGGCTTCATCCGGCCCACGCTGCAGGAAAGCCTGGCGGCCGGCCGCCAGCCGCAGGCCACGGCGATGCTGCCGGCGCTGTTCTTCGTGTTCCTGCAGCGCTGGAACGAGGGCGGCCTGCCCTACGAATACCAGGACGGCATTTTCGACCCCGCCGCGGCGCGCGCCATGCTGGGGGCCGCCGATCCGCTCAAGGCGTTCTGCGACGACAAGGTGCTGTGGGGCGAGCTGGCCGGCGACGAGCGCCTGCTGGGCCTGCTGCGCGAGGCGGTCGGGCGCGTCGGCCAGTGGCTTGCGGGCGGAAACAAATAGCCGCGCATGCGGACAAAGGCATCATAGAATTGCCACCTAACAACGAAAAATGAGGAGCGCCATGTATCTTGGGATCGACCTGGGTACGTCGGAGGTCAAGGCGGTAGTGATCGGAGCGGACGGCGCCTTGCTGGCGCTGGCCGGCAGCGCGCTGAACGTGTCGCGCCCGCATCCGCGCTGGTCGGAGCAGGCGCCTGCCGACTGGTGGCAGGCCGCCTGCGATACCGTGGACAAGCTGCGCGCGCAGCTGGGCGAGGAGCGCTTTCGCCAGGTGCGCGCCATCGGGCTTTCCGGGCAGATGCACGGCGCCGTGCTGCTGGACGCGGACGACCGCGTGCTGCGCCCGGCCATCCTCTGGAGCGACTCGCGCAGCGCGCCCGAATGCGCCGAGCTGGCGCAGCGCGCGCCGCGCCTGCACGCCATCGCCGGCAACCTGGCCATGCCCGGCTTCACCGCACCCAAGCTGATGTGGGTGGCGCGTCACGAACCCCAGCTGTTCTCCCGCATCGCCAGCGTGCTGTTGCCCAAGGACTGGCTGCGCCTGCAGATGACGGGGCGCAAGGTCTCCGATCCCTCGGACGCCGCCGGCACGCTGTGGCTGGACGTCGAAGGTCGCAATTGGTCGGATGAACTGCTGGCCGCCAGCGGCATGCGGCGCGACCAGATGCCGGCGCTGGTGGATGGCAGCGCCGCGTCCGGCGCCCTGCTGCCGGCAGTGGCGCGGGCCTGGGGCCTGCGCGACGATGTGGTGGTCGCCGGCGGCGCCGGCGACGGCGCGGCCAGCGCGGTGGGCATCGGCGCGGTCAATCCGGGCGACGGCTTCCTGTCGCTGGGGACCTCGGGCGTGCTGTTCGTGGTCAACGACCGCTTCCGACCCAATCCCGCGCGCGCCATCCATGCCTTCTGCCACACGCTGCCGCAGCGCTGGCACCAGATGAGCGTGATGCTGTCGGCGGCGAGCTGCCTGCGCTGGTTCTGCCGGCTGTGCTCGGTGGACGAGAAGAGCCTGCTGGCCGAGATCGAACAGCTCGACCATGAGCAGCTGGCCAACGCGCCGCTGTTCCTGCCTTACCTCTCGGGCGAGCGCACGCCGCACAACGATCCGTACGCCAGCGGCGTGTTCCATGGCCTGTCGCCGGAGCACCAGCGTGCCGCGCTCGGCTACGCGGTGCTGGAGGGCGTTTCCTTCGGCATGGTGGATGGGCTGGACGCCTTGCGCGCGGCCGGCACCGATGTCAGCGAACTCTCGCTGGTGGGCGGCGGCGCGCGCAGTCCCTATTGGGCGCAATTGCTGGCCGACGCCTTGAACGTGCGCATCGTCACCCACGTCGGCGGCGAGGCCGGCGGCGCGCTGGGCGCCGCGCGCCTGGCGTGGCTGGCCGACGGCGGGCAGGAAGCCGAAGTCTGTCGCAAGCCGCTGCGGCATGCGGTGTTTGAGCCCGACGCCGCGCGCCACGCGGCGCTGCAGCCGCGCCTGGCGCGCTATCGCGAGATCTATCAGCCGCTGCCGCCCTTGCCCGGCGTAGAATGAACGCACAGCGCGCCGGCGGCGCCACAACAATTCATCCAACCGGGGCGGCGGCGCCATAAGGAGCGGCCGGAGGCGAGGGTTCACGCGAGAGGATCATCATGCGGACCTTCATTCACCGGGCAATCGCCGCCGTTCTTTTCTGGCTGTGCCGGGCCGTGCTGGCGCAGCCGGCCGAACTTTCCATCGTATCGATCGACAACGCCGACATGCAGGAACTGCGCCGGCTGTCGACGCATTTCGAACGCGACAATCCGTCCCTACGCCTGCGCTGGATCATGCTCGACGAGCATGAGCTGCGCCAGCGCCTGCAGGTCGAGATGGACGACGGCGGCACGCGCTTCGATGTGGTCACCGCCGGCGCCTATGAAGTGCAGTCATGGGCGAGGAAAGGCCGTCTTTCTCCCTTCTCCGAACTGCCCGCCGCTTATGAGGCGCACGACCTCATCGACGACGTGCGCCGCCCGCTGACGCAGGACGGCAAGCTGCAGGCGTTGCCGTTCTATGCCGAAGGCGTCCTCACCTACTTTCGCGCCGACCTGTTCCAGCGCAAGGGCCTGGTCATGCCCGCGCAGCCGACCTAGGACGACCTCGAGCGACTTGCCGCGGCGCTGCACGATCCGGCCGCGGGCATTGCCGGGATCTGCCTGCGCGGGCGTGCGGGATGGGGCGGCAATGTCATGCTGTTGAGCGCGATGGCCCGCGCGCGCGGCGCGCGCTGGGTCGACGAGCACGGGCGGCCCCGGCTCAATTCGCAGAAATGGAAGGACAGCGTCGCGCAGTACGCCGGCCTGCTGCGCGACTACGGCCCGAAGCAGGCGCTCGAGCTCGGTTTTCGCGGCAACCTGGAATTGTTCTTTGCGGGACGGTGCGGGATCTGGGTCGACGCCTCGGCCGCGGCCGGCACCTTGCAGCAGGCGATGAAGGAGCGCGGGGCGCTGGGCGTCGCTCCCGCGCCGATGACGGCCGACGGTCGCCAGATGTCCTGGCACTGGGTGTGGGCGCTGGCGGTGCCGCAGGCGTCGCGCCACGCGGCGGCGGCCAAGCGTTTCGCGGCCTGGGCCTCATCCAGGGAGTACATTGAACTGGTCGCGCGCGAACGGGGCTGGGCGATGGCGCCGCCGGGCACCCGGATGTCGACCTATGCGCAGGCGCAGTACCGCAAGGCGGCGCCGTTCGCCGACCTGGCGCTGGACGCGGTACGCCGCCACGCGCTGCTGCGCGGCGCCGACAGCGACGCGCATTTCATCGCCACGCCGGAGTTCCTGCCGATCGCGGCGCTGACCGGGCAGGCCGTCGCCGTGGCGGTAGCCGGCAAGATGTCGGCAGCCACCGCCATGGAGTTGGCGCAGCTGCGGGCCGAACGCGTGCTCAGGCAGTCCGGCCGGCCGCCGTGACGGTCTGCCGCGGGCCTTAGCGGCGGCTGAACTTGAACACCGAGATCGCCTGCAGCAGCCGCATGGTCTGCTCCTCCAGGCTGGCCGCGGCGGCCGCGGCTTCTTCCACCAGCGCCGCGTTCTGCTGGGTGCCGGCGTCCATCTGCGTGACCGCTTCATGCACCTGGTTGATGCCCGCGCTCTGTTGCAGCGTGGCTTCGCTGATCTCGCCCATGATGCCGGAGACGCGCTGCACCGAGTCGACGATGTCGCGCATGGTCTTGCCGGCGTCTTCCACCTGGCGGTTGCCCACGGCGACCTTCTCCACCGAGTCGTCGATCAGGTGCTTGATCTCCTTGGCCGCGCCGGCCGAGCGCTGGGCCAGCGAGCGCACTTCGGAGGCCACCACCGCGAAGCCGCGACCCTGTTCGCCGGCGCGCGCGGCTTCCACCGCGGCGTTCAGGGCCAGGATGTTGGTCTGGAAGGCGATGCTGTCGATCAGGCCGATGATGTCGACGATCTTCTTGGACGACTCGCTGATCTCGTTCATCGTCGCGCCGGTGCCGGCCACCATGTCGCCGCCCTTGAGCGCGATGGCCGAGGCCGAGCCGGCCAGCTGGTTGGCCTGCACCGCGTGTTCGGCGTTCTGCTTCACGGTCGACGCCAGCTGCTGCATGCTCGACGCGGTTTCCTCGATGTTGGCGGCCTGCGCCTCGGTGCGGCGCGACAGGTCCATGTTGCCCGAGGCGATCTCGCGCGTGGCGCCGTTGATGGTCTCCACGTTGGCGCGCACGTCGCCGATGATGGCGGTGAGGTTGATGTTCATCTGGCGCAGCGCGCTCAGCAGGTGGCCCAGCTCGTCGTGGCGGTCGGTGTCGATGCGGGCGGAGAGGTCGCCGCCGGTGATCGCATGGGTGACCGCCAGCGCCTGGCGCAGCGGCTTGATCAGCGCGCTGCGCAGGGCGATCCACAGCAGGATGGAGATCAGGCCGGAAGCCGCCGCCAGGCCGCTGATCCACCATTGGTGCAGCGTGGCGAAGCCGGCGAACATCACCGCCAGCTGGATCGCCAGCATGCTGCTCATGGCCAGGTTGATGCGCGTGCCCAGCTGGATGCGGCCCAGGCGCGCGGCCCAGCCGGCCAGGCCGGTGCGCACCACTTCGCCGCGATGCAGGGCGATGCCCTTGGCCTGGCCGCGCCGGATCGACGCGTACAGCTTGCCGGCGCCGTCCACCGCCGCGCGGTCGGGCTTGGTGCGCACCGACATGTAGCCGATCACCTGGCCGTTTTCGCGGATGGGCGTGACGTTGGCGCGCACCCAGTAGTGGTCGCCGTTCTTGCTGCGGTTCTTGACCAGGCCGGTCCAGGGCAGGCCGCCCTTGATGGTGGCCCACATGTCGGCGAAGGCTTCGCCGGGCATGTCCGGATGGCGGATCAGGTTTTGCGGCGCGCCCAGCAATTCCTCTTCGGCGAAACCGCTGATTTCGATGAAGTACGGATTGACGTAGGTGATGTTGCCCTTGAGGTCGGTCTTGGAAACGATCGCCTTGCCATCGACAAGCAGGCGTTCCACGCCGGTGACCGGCATGTTCATGCGCATCTGTTACCCCCGTGTAAAGAAGCTTAGGTGTTGGCGGAAAGTTGCCTGGAGGCTGGCGGGCGCGGATGCGCTGCGGGCGGGTCGCATCCGCATTTCCCGTGCGGATGCAATCATTCTCAGGCGCCGAGGAAGGAGCGGCTTCCAGGCGCGGCGGCTGCCTGATGAGGTATCAGAGCGGCCTGTCTCCTGCCGGCGGCTGGTTGTCGGTCCCGTTGGCGGACTTTCCGAAAACCGCAGTGTATGTCGGGTAAAAGGAGCAGTACATGACTACCGTCAATATTATCGAGATTGGCAGCAGGATGAAGACCACGGCGTTGATGCTGCCGGTCAGCAGGGTGATGGCCAGGCTGATCAGGGTCGGCACCATGACGGCGATCACGATCCAGGCCAGCGCATACAGCAAGAACGCGCGGCCGGCGCGGCGCACCGCGAAGAAGCTGTAGAACAGCGCCTTGCCCAGCGGCATCTTCTGCCACACGATCAGCGGCGCGGCGTACCAGAAAGCCATCGCCGCCGGCACATACAGCGCGGCGGAGATGAGCATGGCGATGCGCATGCTGCCGGCCGCGCCCTCCAGCTCCTTGGTCGACAGGCCGCTGCCCATCATGGCTTTCCAGAACACGCCGCCGTCGGCCAACGCCGAGACCGCCACCGCCAGCGTCGCCGCCAGCAGGTAGAGCAGGCCCAGCTTCAGCAAGGTGTTGCGCGCCGGATCGCGAAAGCCCAGCAGCAACAGGTTGGGGTAGACGCGCTGGCCCTTCTCGATCTGCACGCAGGCTTGCAGGAAGGCGATCGAAAACACCGGCACCAGGATCAGCGGCAGCATCTGGCCGAGCACAGGAATGATGCCCAGCGCGAGCATCAGGAACATGTAGGACAGGAACAGCGTGGACATCTCGGCAGGCTGCTTGCGGAACAGCGCGAAGCCTTGCTTTACCCAGAGCCAGCCGTCTTTTGCGGGGATCTTTTCCATATCTCCAGTATCGTCGCCCCGGCTCACAGCGCCGGCGGCGTCTCCTTGATGCGCAGGCGCAGGATGCGCTCGAAATGCGCCGGGTCGTGCGGGGTCAGCATTTCAGCCTCGCGCGGCATGTAGAAGTCGAACAGGCGCGACAGCCAGAAGCGCAGCGCGGCCGCGCGCAGCATCGGCTGCCAAGCCTCGCGCTCGGCGTCCGAGAACGGGCGCACCGCGCGGTAGGCGGCCAGCATGGCCTCGGCGCGTTCGATGTCGAGCACGCCGCTGTCGAGGTCGACGCACCAGTCGTTGACCGTCACCGCCAGGTCGAACAGCCAGGTGTCGCAGCCGGCGAAATAGAAGTCGAAGATGCCCGAGAGCTTGTCGCCCACGAACATCGCATTGTTGCGGAACAGGTCGGCATGCACCGGGCCGCGCGGCAGCGCGCGGTAGGCGCTGGTGGCGGCGAACTCCTTCTGGTACTGCACTTCGGTTTCCAGCAGGCGGCCCAGTTCCGGCGGCAGGAACGGCAGCACGGTGGGCGTGGTCTCCAGCCACCAGGCCAGGCCGCGCAGGTTGGGCTGCATGATCTTGAAGTCCTTGGCCGCCATGTGCATGCGCGCGAGCATGTCGCCCAGCGAGGCGCAATGCACCGGTTGCGGCGACAGTTGCGACTCGCCCTCGAGCTTGCTGACGATGGCCGCCGGCTTGTCGTTCAACAGGTTGACGATGGCGCCCTTGTCGTTGGCCACCGGCGCCGGCACCGGGATGCCGCGCTGCGCGAGATGGCGCATCAGTTCCAGGTAGAAGGGCAGCTGTTCGATGTGCAGTTTTTCAAACAGGGTCAGCACGTACTCGCCGCGCTCGGTGCCGATGAAGAAGTTGCTGTTCTCGATGCCGGAAGAGATGCCCTTGATCGAGGTGGCGCGGCCGACGGGGAATTGTTTGATCCAGTCGGAGAGCTGTTCCAGACTGACCGGTGTAAAGACTGCCATGACGAATGTGAAAGAAGTGAAGCTTGCTGATGCGGCGCGTTCCCGGTTCGAAGACCGATGTCGCACGCCGCGGGAAGGCTGGCCATGCGGCCGTGCTTCCCTGTCCCTGAACCCGGCGCACGGCATGCGTGCCTGGCCGGGGAATCCCTTGAATCCTTGCAGCGCGGCCGGGCCCGTCAAATCGCGGGCCCGGCGCACGCGCATTATTTCTTGCTGTCGCCGCTGTCGGCGTCACCGTCCTGCTGGGGTTTCTTCTTGACGCCCCAGTCGAACTCGCCGACCTTCCATTGGGCCGAGGTCGGAGGCGCGCTCTGGGCGTCGCCCGGGGTCGAGCCGCCGAGGTTCTTGTTCGGGCGCATGTAGTAGGTGCTCGGGCCGGAGTGGACTTCGATTTCCTTGGTCTGGCCGTGGTCGCGCTGTTCCTTGATGCTGTTGCCGCCGCTGTTGCCCTGGTCGCCCGGCTTGCGGATGGTCACGGCCGGCGGTTCGCCTTCTTCCAGCTTCTCCAGTTCAGGCGGCGGAGGCGCCGGCTGGGCGACGATGCCCGGCGGGGTCTGTGCACCCGCCAGCGGCGATGCTAAACCGGCCAGGCACAGCAGGGCTGCGGCCAGCGACTCTTTGGACCAGACTTTGGATGGTTTCATGATCTTTTAGGAAAGGGGTTGGTGTTGTTTTAGGCCATTGTAGCAAACCATCGTTCCGGGCTTGCCGCGTTTCGCCGCGGAAATGCGCTTTCCTGCAACATTTCGCCGCGCCGCGCATGAAAAAGCCCGCGCGGGAAGGCGCGGGCTCTGCCGGAAAAGCGCGACGCTTACAGGAACATGCCGCTCTGGCGCTCGGCTTCGACGTGGGTCTCGGCCGGCTTGTCCTTCTCTTCGTGGAATTTCTGGATGGCCTTGACCACCTCGGCCGGGTCGTCGATCACCTGCAGCAGGTTCAGGTCCTTGGGCGAGATCATGCCGTCGTCGATCAGGCGCGTCTTGATCCACTCGATCAGGCCGGCCCAGAACTGGCTGCCCACCAGGATCACCGGCATCAGGCGCGATTTGCCGGTCTGCATCAGGGTCAGCGCTTCGGTCAGTTCGTCGAGCGTGCCGAAGCCGCCCGGCAGCACGACGTAGGCGTCGGCATATTTGACGAAGGCCACCTTGCGCGCGAAGAAATGGCGGAAGGACAGCGAGATGTCCTGCCAGCCGTTGCCGTGCTGCTCATGCGGGAGTTCGATGTTCAGGCCCACCGACGGCGAGGCGCCGTCGAAGGCACCCTTGTTGGCCGCCTCCATGATGCCGGGGCCGCCGCCGGAGATCACCGCATAGCCGGCATCGGACAGGCGGCGCGCGATGTCCACGCACAAGGCATAGTGCGGATCGTCGGGTTTGGTGCGGGCGGAACCGAAGATGGAAACGGCGGGACGCAGCTCCGACAGGCGTTCGGTCGATTCAATGAATTCTGCCATAATCGTGAGTACATGCCACGACTCGCGCGCCTTCTTGGCGGTGGCGCGTTCAATGTCGTTCACTTCCCGCAGGCGCGGTACTTTTTTTCCTCTTTGTTCCATATGCAAAAAACCTTGTTGTTAGTTGATGGTTCCAGTTACCTGTATCGCGCGTTTCATGCCTTGCCCGATATGCGTAACGCGGAAGGCGCGCCCACCGGTGCGCTGTACGGCATCATCAATATGCTGCGCCGACTGCGAAACGATTATCCCGCAAGTTACGTCGCCTGTGTATTCGATGCCAAGGGCAAGACTTTCCGCGACGATCTCTATCCCGACTACAAGGCCACCCGCAAATCGATGCCGGAGGACCTGGCGCTGCAGATCGAACCCATCCATGCTGCAGTGCGGGCGCTGGGCTGGCCGATCCTGATGGTCGAAGGCATCGAGGCCGACGACGTCATCGCCACGCTGTCCGTGCAGGCCACCGCCGCCGGACTTGACACCATCGTCTCCACCGGCGACAAGGACATGGCGCAGCTGGTCAACGAGCATGTGACCCTGGTCAACACGATGAGCAACGAGACGCTCGACATCAAGGGCGTCACCGAAAAATTCGGCGTGCCGCCCGAGCGCATCGTGGACTACCTCAGCCTCATCGGCGACACCGTCGACAACGTTCCCGGCGTCGAGAAATGCGGACCCAAGACCGCCGTCAAATGGCTCGCCGCCTATGGCTCGCTGGACGGCGTGATGGAAAACGCCGCCAAGATCACCGGCGTGGTCGGAGAGAACCTGCGCAAGGCATTGGACTGGCTGCCGCAGGGAAGAGTTCTCGTCACCGTGAAGACCGACTGCGACCTGTCGGCGCACATGGTCTCCATCCTCGAGTCGCTGACCATGCAGCCGCAGGACAAGGCCACGCTCAAAGACCTGTTCACCCGCAACAATTTCCGCACCTGGCTGCGCGAGATCGGTGACGACGCAGGTGCGTCGATGCCCGCCGCCGCCAGCGCGCCCGGCGTCACGGCAGCCGCGGCGGTGGCCGGCGCCGAGGCCGATGCGCCGGCGCAGGGCGGGCTGTTCGCCGCCGCCGCGCCGGTCGAGTACGAGACCGTGCTGACCGACGCGCAGCTGGACAAATGGATCGCCGCCATCGACGTCGCAACGCTGACCGCGGTCGACACCGAGACCACCTCGCTGGACGCGATGCAGGCCGAGCTGGTCGGCATCTCGTTGTGCTGGGAACCGGGCCGCGCGGCCTACATCCCGGTCGGCCACAACTACCAGGACGCGCCGGCCCAGCTCGCGCGCGAACATGTGCTGGCCAAACTGAAGCCGTGGCTGGAAGACGCATCCAAGCCCAAGCTCGGCCAGCACCTCAAGTACGACAGCCACATCTTCGCCAACTACGGCGTGAGGCTGGCGGGCATCAGGCACGACACGTTGCTGGAGTCTTACGTGTTCGAGTCGCACCGCACGCATGACATGGACAGCCTGGCCGCGCGCCACCTCGAGCGCAAGACCATCACCTATGCGGAAGTCTGCGGCAAGGGCGCCTCGCAGATCGGCTTCAACGAGGTCGCGCTGGAACGCGCCACCGAATACGCGGCCGAGGACGCCGACGTCACGCTGGCCCTGCACCACGCGATGTGGCCGCAGATCGAGCACGACGACAAGCTGCGCTTCATCTACGAAAAGATCGAGGTGCCCACTTCGGTCGTGCTGCAAAAGATCGAGCGCAACGGCGTGCTGATCGACAGCGCGCGCCTGGCGCAGCAGTCGAACGACCTCGGCCGCCGCATGCTGGAGATCGAGCAGCAGGCCTACGACCTGGCCGGCCAGCCGTTCAACCTGAACTCGCCCAAGCAACTGGGCGAGATCCTGTTCGGCAAGCTGGAGCTGCCGGTGGTGAAGAAGACCGCTTCCGGCGCGCCGTCCACCGACGAGGAGGTGCTGCAGAAGCTGGCCGAGGACTATCCGCTGCCCAAGGTGCTGCTGGACTACCGCGGCCTGTCCAAGCTGAAGTCGACCTATACCGACAAGCTGCCCAAGATGATCAACCCGGCCACCGGCCGCGTGCACACCAACTACGCGCAGGCGGTGGCGGTGACCGGCCGCCTGGCTTCCAACGATCCCAACCTGCAGAACATCCCGATCCGCACCGCCGAAGGCCGCCGCATCCGCGAAGCCTTCGTCGCACCCGAGGGCAGCGTGATCGTCTCGGCCGACTATTCGCAGATCGAGCTGCGCATCATGGCGCACATCTCCGAAGACGAAAACATGCTCAAGGCGTTTGCCGAGGGCGAAGACATCCACCGCGCCACCGCCGCCGAGATCTTCGGCATCGCGCCCGACCAGGTCGAGTCCGAGCAGCGCCGCTACGCCAAGGTGATCAACTTCGGCCTGATCTACGGCATGAGCGCCTTCGGCCTGGCCGGCAACCTCGGCATCGAGCGTTCGGCCGCGCAGATGTACATCGACAAGTACTTCATGCGCTTCTCCGGCGTGAAGCGCTACATGGACGAGACGCGCATGCAGGCCAAGGCGCGCGGTTTTGTGGAGACCGTGTTCGGCCGCCGCCTGTGGCTGCCCGAGATCAACTCGCCCAACGGCCCGCGTCGCCAGGGCGCCGAGCGCGCGGCGATCAACGCGCCGATGCAGGGCACCGCCGCCGATTTGATCAAACTGGCAATGATCGCCGTGCAAGGCTGGCTGGAGTCCGAAAAGCTGGCCACGCGCATGATCATGCAGGTGCACGACGAACTGGTGTTGGAAGTTCCACAACAAGAGCTGGAACTGGTGCGTGAAAAGCTGCCCGAACTGATGAAAAATGTTGCGGAGCTGAAAGTTCCCTTGCTTGCCGAGGTAGGAATCGGTAAGAATTGGGACGAGGCGCATTAATTCGCAAAGTGACTTCCGGCGTTAAAAGTTACGTCAGCAGTTACGTATCAAAAAATCATGCCATTCGGATAATGCGATTGGCGCGGCCCGCCCGGCCCATATAAAAAGAATGACGGCGGGCCGCTGTTTCAGCATCGGCAAGGCAACAAGAACAAGAAAGCAAAAAGACATCCGCCGCACTCGCCCCATAACAACCAAGACGAGGCAGCGGAGGGAAGGCCGGACACGATCCGGCGCAAGAGGAGGCTGCGGCGGGATGCCGGCAGGGGACAGGGACATTCGATGGCACAGGCCGGGCGCACGCGCGCGGCTGCGCTCCCCGGCTTGTTGACCATGGCCTCCGGTGACGACACTAGGAGGAGACGTGATGAAGTCAGGGATGAAAGTGGGCGCGCGCCTGGGACTCGGGTTCGCATGGGTGGTGCTGCTGCTGGTGCTGGTGACCGCGTTCGGCATCTATAACATGCACCAGGTGCAGGCGCGGTTCACCAACGTGGTCGAAGTCAAGAACCCCGAAAGCGCGCTGGTCAAGGACATGATGGATACGGTCGCCGAGCGCTCCATCTCGCTGCGCAACCTGATGCTGCCGGCGGCGCCCGAGGACGTGGACATCGAGGCGCAATACATCGACGCCCAGACCCTCAAATACAAGATGTCGGCGCAGAAGCTGCAGCAGCTGTTCGACGAATCCGCCGGCACCACCGATGAAGAAAAGGCCGCGCTGCCCAAGATCAAGGCCCAGGCCGACAACGCCGAGAAGCTGATCACCCAGGCGGTGGAGTTCGGCCAGCGCCGCGAAGCCTACGAGCTGGCGCAATTCCTGAAAGACCAGTACCTGCCGGTGCAGAAATCCTGGCAGGTCGAGCTGAAGTCGCTGGCCGTGCTGGAAGACAAGCTCAACAAGGAAGCGGCCGCGTCCAGCGCCGCCGCTTATGCGCAGGCGCGCCTGCTGATGCTGATCACCAGCGCCGTGGGCGTGATCACCGCCATCCTGGCCGCGTTCTGGCTGACCCGCCACCTGCTGCACAAGCTGGGCGGCGAACCTGACTACGCGGTGAAGATCGCCGGCCAGATCGCCGAGGGCGACCTCGCCGTCGTCATCAATACCCGCCCTGGCGACCGCGACAGCCTGATGGTGGCGATGCGGGCCATGCGCGACAAGCTGGCCGCCATCGTGGCCGAGGTGCGCAACGGCTCCGAGACCATCACCACCGCCTCCTCCGAGATCGCGCGCGGCAACCTCGACCTGTCCTCGCGCACCGAGCAGCAGGCCGGCGCGCTGGAAGAGACCGCGTCCTCGATGGAACAGCTCAACTCCACCGTCAAGCAGAACGCCGAGAACGCGCACCAGGCCAACGACCTGGCGCTGGCGGCATCCGACGTGGCGGTGCAGGGCGGCGCCATCGTCTCGCAGGTGGTGGAAACCATGCAGTCGATCAACGCCTCTTCGCAGAAGGTGGCCGACATCGTCAGCGTGATCGACGGCATCGCCTTCCAGACCAACATCCTGGCCCTGAACGCGGCGGTGGAAGCCGCGCGCGCCGGTGAGCAGGGCCGCGGCTTCGCGGTGGTGGCCTCCGAGGTGCGCTCGCTGGCGCAGCGCTCGGCGTCGGCCGCCAAGGAGATCAAGGTGCTCATCGGCGACTCGGTCTCGACCGTGGAAAACGGCAGCAAGCTGGTCAGCCAGGCCGGCAGCACCATGACCGACATCGTCACCAGCATCAAGCGCGTGACCGACGTGATGACCGAGATCACCCACGCCAACCGCGAGCAGAGCGGCGGCATCGAGCAGGTCAACGAAGCCATCATCCAGATCGACGACATGACCCAGCAGAACGCGGCCCTGGTCGAGCAGGCCGCGGCCGCCGCGCGCTCGCTGCAGGAGCAGGCTTCCGGCCTGCAGCAGCTGGTCAGCGTGTTCCGCCTGGATGCCTCGCAGCTGGCGGCAAGGCCGGTCTACGAGGAGGCGCCCGATGAGCGCACCATCGACGTCACCCCGGCCGCGCCCGGGCTGCCGGCGGGCGGCAACCTGCTGGCGGTGCAGGCCTGAGGCGCTAAGCGATTTCACGTAGCGCCGGCCGCGCGTGCATACGCGAGCCGCGGTTTGCGGTTAGTATCCGGCTTGGAGTGCAAGCCGGTCATCCGGAAATGCGAGGGCGCGCCCCTCGTCTTCCACTGAAGCGGCCTGCATGCGGGCCGCTTTTTTCATGGGCCGCGCGCGGCGCCGCCAGCCAGCATTCCGGCAACGATTCTTTCAGCAGTGACGAGCAGCACACCGCGCCCGGCCTCGACTTCGGCCGACGGCGCGGCGACAACGACAACCGACTCAAACCGACTGAATCACGGAGAACCCGATGAACGATTTCCGCAAAGACCTCGACAGCCTGCTCGGCCAGAGCAGCCTGCCCGCCACCCCCGACCGTCGCGCCTTCATCAAGACCGCGCTGGGCACCGGCTTCGCCGCTGCCGTGCTGCCGGTGTGCGCGCAGACCATGATCAAGACCGACACCGCCGGCCTGACCGCGGGCGAAGTGGCCATCACCGTCAACGGCCAGCGCGTGCCGGCCTACCGCGCCCAGCCGGAAGGCAAGACCAACCTGCCGGTGGTGATCGTGGTGTCGGAGATTTTCGGCGTGCATGAGCATATCGCCGACATCGCGCGCCGCTTCGCCAAGCTCGGTTATCTCGCCATCGCGCCGGATTTCTTCATCCGCCAGGGCAACCCGATGGCCTATACCTCGATTGCCGAGCTGCAGAAGGAGATCATCTCCAAGGTGCCCGACGAGCAGGTGATGGGCGACATCGACGCCTACGTCAAATGGGCCGGCGAGAACGGCGGCGACATCAGCCGCCTGGGCATCAACGGTTTTTGCTGGGGCGGGCGCGTGGTGTGGCTGTACAGCGCGCACAATCCCAAGGTCAAGGCGGGCGCCGCCTGGTATGGCCGCATCGTCGGCGACAAGAGCGGGCTGTTCCCGCAGCAGCCGATCGACATCGCGCCCACGCTGAAGGTGCCGGTGATCGGCCTGTACGGCGGCAAGGACCAGGGCATCCCGGTGTCCACCGTGGAGCAGATGAAGGAAGCGCTGGCCAAGGCCGGCAACAAGTCGGAGTTCCATGTCTATCCGAACTCCGGCCACGCCTTCAATGCCGACTACCGTCCCAGCTACGTCGAGGCTGACGCCAAGGACGCATGGACGCATGTGGTGGCCTGGTTCAAGAGCCACGGCGTGATCTGATCCGGGCAATCCGGGAGGCGGCATCGCAATGGTGCGCCTCTGATGCAGATCAAGGCGGCGCGCACCAAATTGTGCCGGCCGCCGCCGCGAGGGACGGAGATTTCCGTCCCTTTTTCTTTGCGTGCGCGTGAAAACACATGTGTATCAGGCGCAAAACGCGCCGTCGTGGACTGGCACGCGCTTTGCTATATCGATCGTTGAGTAGAAGCGGCTAGCGGTCGGTTCAGACACCGGCTTGCGGGGCATTGCTCGTGACGCCATCGGATTGCCCCGATGGTCCTGTGCAATTCATAGGACACGAGACCATGAACGCCCATCGAGCTTGCTACTTCACTGCGCCATCTCCTGTGGCCGTGCTTTTCTCCCCTGTCTCCCTGTCGCTGTCGCGAGGCGCGCGATGAATGCCGTCGCCGACGCCGCCGTCGAGGCTCGCGCCGACGCCAGCGCCGCGCTGCTGCGCCTGCGCGTGGCCGAGGTGCGCGACATCGCGGCCGACATCCGCCTGTTCGAATTGCGCGCGCCGGAGGGCGCCGCATTGCCGCCGTGGACACCCGGCGCCCACCTCCGCCTGCATCTGGCCGACCAGCTCGCGCGCAGCTATTCCCTGTGCAATACCCCGCAGCAACGCGACAGCTACCTCATCGCCGTCAAGCGCGAAGCCGCCTCGCGCGGCGGATCGGCGCATCTGCACGCGAAGGTGCGCGAAGGCGATTTCCTGCTCGCGGCGCCGCCGGGCAACGCGTTTGCGCTGGAAGAAGACGCGCGCGCGCCGCTGCTGCTGGCGGCCGGCATCGGCATCACGCCGATCTACGCGATGGCGGCCGACCTGGCGCAGCGCGGCCGGCGCCATCGCGTGCACTACTTCGCGCGCAGCCTCGGCCATGCGGCCTTCTTCCACGAACTGGCGGCGATGCCGGCAGGCTTGTCGCTGCACCTGGGTCTCGATACGGTGGAAACCGAGGCCGCCATCGGCGCGGCGCTGGCCGCAGCCGCCATCAGCACACCGCTCTACCTCTGCGGTCCCGCGCCCTTCATCGACGCCGCGCGCCGCTGCGCGCAGCGGCGCGGCTGGCGCGATGCCGATGTGCATTTCGAACTGTTCGCGGCCCCGGGCGGCAACGCGGCGGCCCCGGTGGACCTGGCGGGCGCCGACGGCGCGTTCGAGCTGGTGCTGCAGCGCTCGGGAGTGAGCTGCGTGGTGCCGCCCGGGCAGAGCATCGTGGCCGCCGCCGCGCGGGCCGGCGTGCAGATCGCGACCTCGTGCGGCGAGGGCTTTTGCGGCAGCTGCGAAAGCGCCGTGCTGGAAGGTATTCCCGAGCATCGCGACAGCGTGCTTAGCGCCGCCGAGAAATCGTCGGGACGCCGCATCATGCCCTGCGTCTCGCGCTGCGCCGGCGCGCGGCTGGTGCTGGATCTCTGAATCACCTTTGGATTGTCGCAACCACATCAACCCACCGAGAGAGGAAGGCTATGAAGAAGCAAGCGCAAGGCAGGCAGGCGATGGACAAACGGACATTCATGCGGCGTACCCTGCGCGCGGCCGGCGCGCTGCTGGGCGCGGCGGCGCTGCAGCTGGCGGCGCCGGCGTCGGCCCATGCCGAGGACAAGGTCACGCTGCTCTCCAACTGGTATGCGCAGGCCGAGCACGGCGGCTTCTACCAGGCCGTGGCCACCGGCATCTACAAGAAGTACGGGATGGACGTCACCATCAAGATGGGCGGCCCGCAGGTCAACAACATGCAGATCCTGGTGGCCGGCCAGGCCGACTTCAGCATGGGCTACGACTTCACCGTGATGAAGGGCGTCGAGCAGGGCTTGCCGCTGGTGACCGTGGGCACCTCCTTCCAGTCCGACCTGCAGGGCATGATGACGCATGATGACGTCAGCAGCCTGGGCGGGCTGAAGAACAAGACCATCCTGGTCGCGGGCTCGGGGCAGGCCAGCTGGTGGCCCTGGCTGAAGTCCAAGTACGGCTACAGCGACGCGCAGTCCAAGGCGTATACCTTCAACCTGCAACCCTTCTTCGCCGATCCCAACATCGCGCAGCAGGCCTATCCCTCGTCCGAACTGTTCCAGGCCGACAAGGCCGGGATGAAGAGCAAGTTCTTCCTGTTCGCCAGGGACGGCTATCCGCCCTACGGCACCACCATCATCACGCTGCAGAAGACGGTCGCGGCCAAGCCTGACCTGGTGCAGCGCTTCGTGAAGGCGACCGCCGAAGGCTGGAAGAGCTACCTGCAGGATCCGGCGCCGGCCAACGCGCTGATCAAGCAGGACAACAAGAACATGAGCGACGAACAGTTGGCCTACGCGGTGGCCAAGTTGAAGGAGCTGCAGGTGGTCACCGGCGGCGACGCCGCCAAGTACGGCATCGGCGTGATGACCGACGAGCGCTGGAAGCAGACCTACGACGTGATGGTCGCCACCGGCCTGCTCAAGGCCGGCACCGACTACCGCAAGGCCTACACCACCCAGTTCGTCAAGGACATGAAGGTCATGCCTTGATGTGAAGGGAAGCGGCCGGCGCCGCTTCCCGCCAGCGTGAGGACGCCATGATTCCCTACACCCCGCCAGCCACTGCGCGCACGCTTCCGGTGATCGATTTCGCGGACGCCTTTTCTCCCGAGAAGGCGCGGCGTGAAGCGGTCGCCTGGGAGATCCACAAGATCTCGCGCGACGTCGGTTTTTTCTACATCGTCAACCACGGCGTGCCGCAGGCGCTGGTGGACGGCCAGTTCGACTGGGCGCGGCGCTTCTTTGCGCTGCCGCAGGCCGGCAAGTCGGCCATCGACATGCGCCGCTCGCCCTCGGGCTACGGCTATGAGCGCATGGGCGCGCAGGCGCTGGACGAGGGTTCCCCGGCCGACCTGAAGGAGGGCTTCCAGTTCGGCTTCGACATCGCGCCCGACCATCCCTACGTGCAGCGTGGCCTGCTGCGCTACGGCCACAACCTGTGGCCGGCGGAGTTGCCCGGTTTCGAGGCGCATTCGCGCCGCTACTACGACGCGCTGCGCGCGCTGTCGCACCGCTTGCTGTCGGTGATCGCGCTGTCGCTGCAGCTGGAGGAAGACTTCTTCGAGCCGGTACTGCAAACGCCCATCGCCACCCAGCGCATGCTGCACTATCCGCCGCAGCCGCAAGGCGCGCAGGACAACCGCATCGGCGCCGGCGCGCATACCGACTGGGGCCTGGTGACGCTGCTGGCGCAGGACGACATCGGCGGCCTCGAGGTGCGCAATGCCGACGGCGAGTGGATACGCGCCGCACCGATTCGCGGCAGCTTCGTGGTCAACATCGGCGACCTGCTGCAGCGCTGGAGCAACGACCTCTATCACAGCAATTTTCACCGCGTGCTCAATGGCGGCACGGCGCCGCGCTATTCGCTGCCCTTTTTCCAGGACGGCGACCAGGCCTGCACCGTGGCCTGCCTGCCCGGCTGCTGTTCGGCCGCAAGGCCGGCGCGTTATGCGCCGTGCACCATCGGCGACTATCTCGACATGAAAGTGCGCGAGACCTTCGGCGCGGCAAGCGCGCCGGCCTAGGAATTTCATGCATCACCCGGCGAAGGCGACCGTGTTGGCGCGCCGGCCGGGGCCCGTCAGGCGGAAGATCTCCGCCGGGCAACAAGCAAGGAGCACCACCATGCTGGTCACCCAACAAAAAGTCCTGCGCAAGTTCTGGTACGCGCTCATGCCGGTCTCGCAACTGAAGGACGGCCCGCAGCCGTTCACGCTGCTGGGCGAGAAGATCGTGGTCTGGCTGAAAGAGGACGGCGCGCCGGCCGCGCTGCAGGACCGCTGCTGTCACCGTACGGCCAGGCTTTCCAAGGGCTTCGTCGAGAACGGCAACATCGTCTGCGGCTATCACGGCTGGACCTTCAACGGCGCCGGCGCCTGCGTGCGCGTGCCGCAGAGCGTGGACGGCAGCGTGCCTTCGGGCGCCTGCGTCAAGGCCTACCACTGCAAGGAGCGTTACGGCTACGTGTGGGTGGCGCTGGAGGACCCGCTGCGCGACATTCCTGATTTTCCCGAAGACGGCGCGCCGGGCTATCGGCGCATCTTCCAGTTCTACGAGCGCTGGGAGACCAGCGCGCTGCGCATGATGGAGAACTCCTTCGACAATTCCCACTTCAGCTACGTGCACCGCGCCACCTTCGGCATGTACGACCAGCCCAAGCCGGAGAAGTACGAGATCAACGAGACCGACTACGGCTTCGAGGCCGAAACCCGGGTGCCGATCAAGAACGTGCCGGCCAGCTACCGCGTCACCGGCACCGAGGCCGACACCACGGTGCGCCACATGTTCAACCGCTGGTATCTGCCGTTCGTGCGCCGCTTCGGTTGCCAGTATCCGGAGAGCGGCCGCCACCACATCATCTACAACTGCGCCACGCCCATCGACGACGGCGCCATCATGCTGTCGCAATGGCTGTACCGCAACGACACCGAAGAAGACTGCCCCGAGGCCGAGCTGGTGGCCTGGGACGCGCCCATTCTGGTGGAAGACCGCGAGATCCTCGAGGCCACCGATCCGGACGCCTGCATCGACGTGCGCCGCCGCCAGGAATTCCACATGACCTCCGACCGCCCCGGCCTGATCATGCGCCGCATGCTGCTGCAGCTGCTGGAGGAGCACGGCGAGTCGGAAGTCTTCCGCAGCGACACCAATCTCTATCGTTGAACGCAAGCCACCTTACCGGGCAAGGAGCCATGATGAACAGAGACGATCACGCCATGTCGCAGGCCGCGGCATGGGAAGACACGGGCGCCGGCGAAGAGGCGCCGGTGCTCTCGGCGCAGCGGGTGGAGAAGACCTACCGCAACGGCACGCGCGCGCTGGACGAGGTGAGGCTGGATATCCGGCGCGGCGAGTTCGTCTCGCTGCTCGGTCCCTCCGGTTGCGGCAAGAGCACCTTGCTGAAGATGTTCGCCGGGCTGGAGGAGCCCTCGCACGGCCACATCCGCTGGTGGGGCAAGAACCTGGCCACGGTGGGCACGCCGGAGCGCACGCTGGCCATGGTGTTCCAGGAAGCCACGCTGATGCCCTGGGCCAGCGTCGAGCAGAACGCGCGCCTGCCGCTGGATCTGCGCGGCATGCCGCGCGCCGAGAGCGAGCCGCGCGTGCGCGAGGCCCTGAAGCTGGTGGGGCTGGAGAACTTCCACCAGGTGCTGCCGCGTGAACTTTCGGGCGGCATGCAGATGCGCGCCTCGATTGCCCGCGCCCTGGCGACCAAGCCCAACCTGCTGCTGATGGACGAGCCCTTCGGCGCGCTGGATGAATTCACCCGCAACCGGTTGGACGCCGACCTGCGCGACATCTGGAGCCGGCAGGACCTGACGGTGGTGTTCGTCACCCACAGCATCTACGAGGCGGTGTTCCTGTCTTCGCGCGTGATCGTGATGGCGGCGCGCCCGGGGCGGGTGATCGCCGATGTCGCCATCGACGCGCCGGGCCCGCGCGACGAGGCCTTCCGGATTTCGGCGCCGTTCATGCAGTATTGCAAGACCCTGTCGGATTACCTGACGCTGGCCAACCAGCAAGGAGGCGGCCATGAACACTAAGACCATGACGCAGCCGCTCATCAATCGGCCCGGCTTCTGGCGCGTGGCCGCACCGCTGGTCATCGGCGTGTTCCTGCTGCTGGCCTGGCAGGTGGTGTGCACCCTGCTCGAGGTTCCGCCGTATCTGGTGCCCACGCCGGCGGTGATCGGCAAGACGCTGGCCTCGGACTGGGGCATGCTGCTCGATTCGTTGCTGGTGACGCTGAAGATCACTTTCCTGGCCTTCGCGTTCGCGGTGCTGCTGGGCGTGGCGATCGCCTTCCTGTTCGTACAGAGCCGCTTCATCGAGATCAGCTTCTTCCCTTACGCCATCATCCTGCAGGTCACGCCCATCGTCGCCATCGCGCCGCTGATCATCATCTGGGTCAAGGACACCACGGCCGCGCTGACGGTGTGCGCCACCATCATGGCGCTGTTCCCCATCATCTCCAACACCACGCTGGGGCTGCGCAGCGTCAACCCGGGCCTGCTCAACCTGTTCAGGCTGAACAAGGCGACGCGCTGGCAGACGCTCAGGCGGCTGCGCATTCCCAGCGCCTTGCCGTACTTCTTCGGCGGTCTGCGCATCTCCAGCGGGCTGGCGCTGATCGGGGCGGTGGTGGCCGAGTTCGTGGCCGGCACCGGCGGCACCGGTTCGGGCCTGGCCTACCAGATCCTGCAGGCGGGCTTCCAGCTGAACATCCCGCGCCTGTTCGCGGCGCTGTTGCTGATCACGTTGACCGGCATCCTGCTGTTCTGGATGATGAGCGCCTTGTCGCGCGCCATGCTGGCCGGATGGCACGAGAGCGAGATGGGCTGAGCCCGTTTTTGGAGAAGACACACCATGAGCACCCTCCTGATCAGAAACCTGCAGGCCATCATGACCGGCCTGCCCGGCAGCGCCGCGCGCCATGCCGGGCCCGACATGCGCATCGACGGCGACACCATCGCCGCCATCGGCAGGCTGGCGCCGCTGCCCGGCGAGCGCGTGCTGGACGCCACCGATTGCGTGGCCTATCCGGCCTGGGTCAACACCCACCACCACCTGTTCCAGTCGCTGCTCAAGGGCGACCCGCTGGGCATCAACGCCACGCTCACGCCCTGGCTGGCAGCCACGCCCTATCGCTATCGCGCCAAATTCGACGCGCAGCTGTTCCGGCTGGCCGCGCGCATCGGCATGGTCGAGCTGCTGCGTTCTGGTTGCGGTACCATCGCCGACCACAACTACCTGTACTACCCCGGCATGCCCTTCGACACCTCGGAGATCCTGTTCGAGGAGGCCGAACGGCTCGGCCTGCGCTTCGTGCTCTGCCGCGGCACCGCCACCCGTACGCGCCAGCTGGAGGCCGAGCTGCCCAGCGCCCTGCGGCCGGAGAAGCTGGATGGTTTCCTGCAGGACATGGGACGCCTGGCCAGGCGCTTCCACGATCCTTCGCCGTCGTCGATGCGGCGCGTGGTGATGGCGCCGACCACGCCGCTGTACTCGGCCGGCCCCGAGGAGATGCGCGAGATCGCCGCCGCCGGGCGCGAGCTGGGCCTGCGCCTGCACAGCCACCTGTCGGAGACGGTCGGCTACCAGGACAGCGCGCAGGCCATGCACGGCTGCTCGCCGGTGGAGTTCTGCGAACGCATCGGCTGGCTGGGGCGCGACGTCTGGTTCGCGCATCTGGTGAAGCTGGATGAGCAAGAGATCCGCCTGCTGGGCGCGACCGGCACCGGCATCGCCCATTGTCCGCAGAGCAACGGCCGGCTGGGCAGCGGCATTGCGCCGATCCGCGCGCTGGAGGCGGCCGGCGTGCCGGTGTCCATCGGCGTGGACGGCGCGGCGTCCAACGAGGCGGCCGACATGATTTCGGAGACCCACGCCGCCTGGCTGATGCAGCGCGCCCGCGGCGGCCAGCTGGCGACGCCGGCGTGTCGCGGCGGCGCGGGAGAGCAGGGCGCCGACGAGGCCACGGTGGAGGATGTGGTGCGCTGGGGCAGCAGCGGCGGCGCCAGGGTGCTCGGCCTGGAGGCGCTGGACGGGCTGCGGGTCGGGCAGCAGGCCGACATCGCGCTGTATCGCCTGGACGACCCGCGCTACTTCGGGCTGCACGACCCGGCCATCGGCCCGGTGGCCTCGGGCGGCCGGCCTTTCCTGAAGGCATTGCTGGTAGCTGGTCGCGACATCGTGCGCGACGACGCCATTCCTGGCCTGGACCTGGCCGACCTGGGGCGGCAGGCGCGCGCGGCGGTGGCGACGTTGCTGGCGGGAAGTTGACGCCATGGCAAGCCGCCCGGCCCGCGATTGCGGGCTTTTACCCGCGCCGGCGCGCGGGGCGGCGGCCAAAACTGCTAAAATGGAGGGATGATCAAGAGACGTAATTCTCCCTTTAGCCTCTCAGCCGAGGATTTCGACGAATCCGTGGATTCCTTTGGCACTTTCGATCCTTTCCGTTCCTCCAAGTCGCGCCGCCAGACGGCCGCCGCCGAATCCGGCAAGGATGAGGCCGGCGACGACGACGCCGGCGAAGAAACCCGCCCGCCGCTCGAGCTGGACCTGACCAATCATTTCCTGATCGCCATGCCGTCCATGCTGGACCCGATCTTCGGCGGCACGGTGGTCTACCTGTGCGAACACAACCATAACGGCGCGCTCGGCGTGGTCATCAACAAGCCGACCGACATGACCATGGACGTGCTGTTCGACCGCATCAACCTCAAGCTCGAGATCAAGCCCGACACCCCCGACGCCATGCCCGAGGTATATCGCCGTCCGGTGATGTTCGGCGGCCCGGTGCAGGTGGAGCGCGGCTTCGTGCTGCATTCGAGCCCGGACAAGTTCTCGTCCACGCTGCAGGTGACCGACGATGTCGCTCTGACCACCTCCAAGGACGTGCTGGAGGCGGTGGCGCACGGCAACGGTCCCGAGCGCGTGCTGGTCAGCCTGGGCTGCTCCGGCTGGAGCGCCGGCCAGCTGGAGGATGAGCTGGGCCGCAACGGCTGGCTGACGGTGAAGGCCGACCCGGCCATCATCTTCGAGATGCCGGTAGCCGAACGATTCACCGCCGCGCTGGCCTTGCTGGGGATCGACCCGGTGATGCTGTCCGGCGACGCCGGGCGCGCCTGAGGGTTCATCGGAGATGGAGACCGTACTGGCCTTCGACTTCGGTTTGAAGCGCATCGGCGTGGCCGTCGGCAACACCGGCCTGAAACAGGCGCAGCCGCTGGCCGTGATCGGCGAGCCGACCAACGACGGCAAGTTTGCCGTCATCGCCCGCCTGATCGCCGAGTGGCAGCCCGCGCGCTGCGTGGTCGGCCTGCCGCTGCATCCTGACGGCGCCGAGCACGAGATGAGCGTGCGCTGCCGGCGCTTCGCCAACCAATTGCACGGCCGCTACGGCGTCGAGGTGACGCTGGTCGACGAGCGCTACTCGTCGGCCGTGATCGCGCAGCAGCGCGGCGAGCAGATCGACGACCAGGCGGCCGCCATCATTTTGCAGCAATACTTTGACGACGCACATCCATGAGCACAACACCTTCCAAGCTGGACGCCGAAGCGCTGTATCAGGCGCTGGCGCAACAGATCAAAGCCGGCCTGCAGGGCGCCGAGAACGTGGCGCTGGTGGGCATCCATTCCGGCGGCGCGTGGCTGGCCGAACGCCTGGCCGATGAGCTCAAGCTGGTCGAGCGCCTGGGCTTCATCGACGTTTCCTTCTACCGCGACGACTTTTCCGAGAAGGGCCTGCGCTCGGACGTCAAGCCCAGCCAGATCCCGTTCGACGTCGAAGGCGCGACCATCGTGCTGATCGACGACGTGCTCTACACCGGCCGCACCACGCGCGCCGCGATCAACGAGCTGTTCGACTACGGCCGCCCGGCGCGCATCCTGCTGGCGGCGCTGGTCGACCGCGGCGGGCGCGAGCTGCCGATCGCGGCCGACTTCCTGGCCCAGACGGTCACGCTTTCCAAACAAGAAAACCTGCAACTGCAACGCGCCGACGACGGCCGATTCTCCCTGACGGTGGTCCATGCTTAATCCACAACTGAACAAAAACGGCGAACTGCAACACCTGCTGACCATTGAAGGTCTGCCCAAGTCCATCCTGACCCACATCCTCGACACCGCGTCGTCCTTCGTCAGCATCGGCGACCGCGAGGTGAAGAAGGTGCCGCTGATGCGGGGGAAAAGCGTGTTCAACCTGTTCTTCGAGAACTCCACGCGCACCCGCACCACCTTCGAGATCGCCTCCAAGCGCCTGTCGGCCGACGTGATCAACCTGAACATCCAGGCATCGAGCACCAGCAAGGGCGAGTCGCTGCTGGACACCATCGACAACCTGGCGGCCATGCACGCCGACATGTTCGTGGTGCGCCACGCGCAGTCCGGCGCGCCGTTCCTGATCGCCAAGCACCTGATCGATACGAAGCAGTCGCACGTCCACGTGGTCAACGCCGGCGACGGCCGCCACGCGCACCCGACCCAGGGGCTGCTGGACATGTACACCATCCGCCACTACAAGAAGGACTTCACCAACCTGCGCGTGGCGATCGTGGGCGACATCCTGCACAGCCGCGTGGCGCGTTCCGACATCCATGCGCTGACCACGCTGGGCGTGCCGGAAGTGCGCGCCATCGGCCCGCGCACGCTGCTGCCGGGCGGCCTGGAGCAGATGGGCGTGCGCGTGTTCCACAACATGGAAGAAGGTTTGAAGGACGTCGACGTCATCATCATGCTGCGCCTGCAGAACGAACGCATGAGCGGTGCGCTGCTGCCGTCGGCGCAGGAGTTCTTCAAGAGCTACGGCCTCACGCCCGAGCGCCTGGCGCTGGCCAAGCCGGACGCCATCGTGATGCACCCCGGCCCGATGAACCGCGGCGTGGAAATCGACTCGGCCGTGGCCGACGGCGCCCAGGCGGTGATCCTGCCGCAGGTGACCTTCGGCATCGCGGTGCGCATGGCGGTGATGAGCATCGTGGCGGGCAACTGAGGCCCGCAACCGGGCAAGCGCAAGAAGACAAAGCGACGTTTTGACGACTCGTTAAGAAGATACTGAACTGATGAAACTGCATATCAAGAACGGCCGGCTGATCGACCCGGCCAACGGCATCGATGCCCAGCAGGACGTGTACGTGGCCGCCGGCAAGATCGTCGGCATCGGCCAGGCGCCGGCCGACTTCACCGCCAACAAGACGATCGACGCCACCGGCCTGGTGGTCGCGCCTGGCTTCGTCGATCTGTCGGCGCGCCTGCGCGAGCCCGGTTACGAGTACAAGGCCACGCTGGAATCCGAAATGCAGGCGGCGGTGCAGGGCGGCGTCACCAGCCTGGTATGCCCGCCGGACACCGATCCGGTGCTGGACGAACCCGGTCTGGTGGAGATGCTCAAACACCGCGCCAAGTCGCTCAACCAGGCGCACGTCTACCCGCTGGGCGCGCTGACCGCCGGTCTCAAGGGCAAGGCATTGACCGAAATGGCCGAGCTGACCGAAGCCGGCTGCATCGGCTTCTCGCAGGCCGAAGAGCCGATCACCGACACCACGGTGCTGCTCTCCGCCCTGCAATACGCCAAGACCTTCAACTACACCGTCTGGCTGCGCCCGCAGGATCCGCACCTGGGTCGCACGGGCATCGCCCACAGCGGTCCGGCGGCCTCGCGCCTGGGCCTGTCGGGCGTGCCGGTGATGTCGGAAACGATCGCGCTGTACACGCTCTTCGAGCTGATGCGCGCCACCGGCGCGCGCGTGCACCTGTGCCGCATGTCGTCGGCCGCCGGCCTCGAGCTGGTGCGCCAGGCCAAGAGCGAAGGCCTGCCGGTCACCTGCGATGTGGGCGTGCACCACATCCACCTGTGCGACCTGGACATCGGCTTCTTCGATTCCAATGCCCGCCTGACCCCGCCGCTACGCTCCCAGCGCGACCGCGAGGCGATCCGCGCGGCGCTGCTGGACGGCACCATCGATGCGGTCTGCTCCGACCACACCCCGGTCGACGACGACGAGAAGCTGCTGCCTTTCGGCGAAGCCTCGCCCGGCGCCACCGGACTGGAACTGCTGCTGTCGCTGTCGCTGAAGTGGGCGCTGGAAGCCGACGGCCAGGGCAAGGATGTGCTGTCCAAGGCGATCGCCAAGATCACCCACCGCGCGGCCAAGGTGGCGGGCCTGAAGGCCGGCAACCTGGCGCTGGGCAGCGCGGCCGACCTGTGCCTGTTCGATCCCAACGCGATGTGGAAGGTGGAAGGCTCCGCCCTGGCCAGCCAGGGCAAGCACACGCCGTTCCTGGGCTATGAGCTGCCGGGCGTGGTCCGGGCGACCGTCGTCTCCGGTCATATCGCCTTCGAACGCTGATCGTCGATCCGAGCCAACCAGCCGCTTAAGCCATGTTCGTTTTCCGTCTGCTGCGCCTGATCGCGCATTTGTTCAAGGGCATGGCGGTCTGCGCCTTCCTGTTCCCGTTCACGTCCGCCAAGGGGCAGGAGGCGCACATCCGCCGCTGGTCGCGCAAGCTGCTGCGCATCTGCGGCATCGCCATCCGCATCGACAGTCCGCAACCTATCCCGCGTTCGCTGCTGGTGGCCAACCACATCAGCTGGCTCGATATCTTCGTGGTCAACTCGCTGCAGCCCTGCCGCTTCGTCGCCAAGTCCGACATCCGCGGCTGGCCGCTGATCGGCTGGCTGTGCGCCAAGACCGGCACCATCTTCATCTCGCGCGGCAAGGCCAGCGACGTGCGTCGCATCTTCAAGGGATTGGTGGAGAGCATAGAGAAGGGCGAGCACGTGGCCTTCTTCCCGGAAGGCACCACCGCGCCGCAAGGCACGCTGCTGCCGTTCCACGCCAACCTGTTCGAGGCGGCGATCGATGCGAAGGCGCCGGTGCAGCCGTACGCGCTGCGCTACACCGCGCGCGACGGCAGCCTGCATCCGGCGGCGAACTTCATCGGCGAGACCACCATCGTCGAGAGCATCCTGGCGATCCTGAAGGCCGACGGCATGACCGCCGAGCTCAAGCAGCTGCCGCTCATCCCCACCGAAGGCGCCCATCGCCGCGACCTGGCGCGCAGCGCGCGCGCCGTCGTCGCCGCGGGCCTGGGTTATTCGCTGGAGGAACTCAGCCCGGTTTCTTCGCCTGCGGACAGTCAACCTGAAACAGCGCCCGATCCTCAAGCCGTACCGCGCTAAGCTTGCCGCCCCAGACGCAGCCGGTATCGAGCGCGATCAGATTGGGGCGCAGCATCAGGCCCAGCGTCGACCAGTGGCCGAACACCACCGTCACCTCCTCGGTGCGCCGCCCCGGCACTTCGAACCAGGGCATCAATCCTTCCGGCGCCGACTCCGCCGATTCCTTCACCGCAAAATCCATGGTGCCGTCCGCGTGGCAGAAGCGCACGCGGGTGAAGGCATTGATGATGCAGCGCAGCCGGTCATCACCGGCCAGGTCATCGCTCCAGCGTGCCGGCTGGTTGCCGTACATGTGGGTGAGGAAGTCGATCCAGCGCTCGCTCTGCAGCATCGCCTCGACCTCGCCGGCCAGCGCCAGCGCCTGCTCCAGGTCCCATTGCGGCAGCACCCCGGCATGCACGATCAGGTGGCCCTGCTCGTAGATCGCCAGCGGCCGCCGGCGCAGCCAGTCGATCAGCTCATCGCGGTCGGGCGCATCCAGGATGTCATGCAGCGTGTCGTCCTTGTGCATCGGACGGATGCCGCAGGCCACCGCCAGCAGATGCAGGTCGTGGTTGCCCAGCACGGTACGGGCGCGCTCGCCCATGGACATGACGGTGCGCAGGGTTTGCAGGGATTGGGGGCCGCGGTTGATGAGGTCGCCGGCGAGGATCAACCCGGCGTCGGCAGACTGGGGGACGGTTGCCAACAGTGTTTGAAATTGCTCGGCGCAACCTTGTAGGTCGCCGATGACATAGTTGCTCAGGCTCTGCATAGAAGGCGGATGGGCTGATTCCGGAGGTGGCAATGATAGTGGCTGGAAACGAGGAAACAATATTTCTAATTGGAAATTATTTTCATCAGACCTCGCTCGCAACCATTTTACGGCAACGGACTCTCATGAGCCGTGTTGCATTGCACTATGCAGTTCATACTAGAGCATCGGCCGCTATTTGCAGGGAATCATGACAAAATCGCAAATCCGCGCTGAAGCAATTCCAGCCATTCAACCTTCGAGGAAAGTACCGTGACTTCGCTATCGCCATCGATTTTCAAAGCCTACGACATCCGCGGCATCATCGGCAAAACCCTGGACGGCCGGGTCGCCTACCAGATCGGCCAGGCCTTCGGCGCCGCCGCATTGGCAAAAGGACAAAAGAAGGTCGTGATCGGCCGCGATGGCCGCCTGTCCGGCCCCGAGTTGGCTGCCGAACTGGCCAAGGGCCTGCAATCGACCGGCATCGATGTGATCGACCTGGGCATGGTGGCTACGCCCATGGTGTATTTCGGCACCAACGTGCTCGACACCCAGTCCGGCATCATGGTCACCGGCAGCCACAATCCGCCGGATTACAACGGTTTCAAGATGGTGCTGGCCGGCGAGGCGATCCACGGCGAGACCATCCAGGCGCTGTACCAGGCCATCGTCAAGGGCGATTTCCCTCAGGGCGCCGGCGCCTATTCCACGCATGACATCAAGGATGCCTACATCAAGCGCATGATCGGCGACGTCAAGCTGGCGCGTCCGTTGAAGATTGCCGTGGATTGCGGCAACGGCGTGGCCGGCGCGTTTGCCGGCGAGATCTACCGCGCGCTGGGTTGCGAGGTGACCGAGCTGTTCTGCGAGGTCGACGGTAACTTCCCCAATCACCATCCCGACCCGGCCCACCCGGAAAACCTGCAAGACCTGATCCGCTGCCTGCAGGAGACCGACAACGAGCTGGGCCTGGCCTTCGACGGCGATGGCGACCGCCTGGGCCTGGTGACCAAGGACGGCCAGATCATCTATCCCGACCGCCAGCTGATGCTGTTCGCGGCCGATGTGCTGACGCGCAATCCGGGCAAGGAAATTCTCTACGACGTCAAATGCACGCGCCACCTGGCGCCGTGGATCTCGGCGCGCGGCGGCAAGCCGCTGATGTGGAAGACCGGCCACTCGCTGGTCAAGGCCAAGCTGCGCGAGACCGGCGCACCGCTGGGCGGCGAGATGAGTGGGCACATTTTCTTCAAGGACCGCTGGTTCGGCTTTGACGACGGCCTGTACGCCGGCGTGCGCATGCTGGAGCTACTGGCGCGCGAGGCCGATCCGTCGGCCGTGCTCAACGCCTTGCCGCAATCGGTCAGTACACCGGAGCTGCAGCTGAAACTGCAGGAGGGCGAGAACTTCGCGCTGATCGGCAAACTGCAAAGCGACGCAAAGTTTGACGGTGCGCAAGACATCATCACCATCGATGGCCTGCGGGTGGAGTATGCTGACGGCTTCGGCCTGGCGCGCTCGTCCAATACCACGCCGGTCGTGGTGCTGCGCTTCGAGGCCGAGACCCCCGAGGCGCTGGAACGCATCCAGGGCGAGTTCCGCAAGGTGATTCTCGCCGCGCGTCCGGACGTGGCATTGCCGTTCTGATAGGGTAAGATGCTGGCCCACAGAACAACGCAATCGTGGGCCAGCCTTGAAGATCCTGATCGTACGCGTCTCCTCCCTGGGAGACGTCGTCCATAACATGCCGATGGCGGCTGACATCCGCCGCCATTTTCCCGGCGCCCAGATCGACTGGGTGGTGGAAGAGGCTTATACCAGCCTGGTCCGCCTCAATCCCCACATCCGCACCATCATCCCCATCGCGCTGCGGCGCTGGCGCAAGACGCTGTTCTCGGCGGCCACGCGCGCCGAGATTTCCGCCTTCCGCAGCGCCTTGCGCGCCGAGCAATACGACCTCGTCTTCGACACCCAGGGGCTGATGAAGACCAGCGTGGTGATGCGCATGGCGCGCCTGGCGCCCGGCGGCAAGCGGGTCGGGCTGGCCAATGCGACCGAGGGGTCCGGCTACGAGCCGATCTCCCGCATCTTCCATGACCAGAGCATCAAGGTCGGCCTGCATACGCACGCCGTGACGCGCGCGCGCCTGGTGGCGGCCGGTGCGCTCGGCTACACGCTGGACGACGAGGCCGATTTCGCGCTGCAGGCGCCGCAGCAGCAGCGTTTCGCGTGGATGCCGGAGCAGCCCTACGCGGTCTTTTTCCACGGCACTGCGCGCGCCGCCAAGCAGTGGCCGCAGGCCGAGTGGATCAGGCTGGGGCAGGCATTGTCCGCGCGCGGCCTGCCGGTGCTGCTGCCCTGGGGCAGCAAGAAGGAGCAGCAGGCTGCGCAGGCGTTGGCCGCCGGCATCCCCGGCGCGCAGGTGCTGCCGGCCTTGCCGCTGATGGAGGCGGTCAGCCTGGTGCAGCAGGCGCGGCTGGTGGTCGGGCTGGACACCGGCCTGACCCACATCGCCGCCGCCTATTGCAAGCCGACCATCGAGTTGTATTGCGATTCGCCGCGCTGGAAGACCGAGGGCAACTGGTCTTCCAACATCATCAACCTGGGCGATACCGGCGCCGCGCCAGGCGGCGAAGAGGTCCTGGGCGCGGTTGAACGCTTGCTCGCCTGACAAGAAAAGCACCGCCTCGCGCATGCGTTGAGGCAGCTCAAATCCCTTTCTCAAACTCCCGTATCCCGCGTGCGGCCGCCTGTGGCGCGCGTTTTGACGGATTTTTACAGGCCGGCGCCGATACACGGGGCCGGCGCTTGCGGGCATAATACCGGCCATGGAATCCCAAATCATCGAGATCGGCCTGACCGACTGGCAAGCCGAGAACCCCAACGCAGAATGGATCGCCGCGCTCGAAGCGGGCAAGGTGCTGTATTTTCCGCGGCTGGGCTTCGAACTGCTGGCGTCCGAGCGCAGCCTGCTCGACCCCGCCGTGCGCAATCCCAAGGCGCGCAACATCAGCCTGGACGCGCGCGGCCATATCAAGGGCGCAGCCGGCAGCACCGAGCAGCAGCTGGCGCTGGCGGCCATGGTCGGGCGTTTCCGCGGCCAGGCGCTGTCGCTGGTGCATTCGCTGTTCCCGCAATACAGTGCGTCGCTGCGCGTGGCGCCCACCAGCTATCGTCCGATGCAGGTCGAGACGCGCAGCCAGTCCTGGCGCGCCGACGACCGCCGCATGCACGTCGACGCCTTCCCGTCGCGCCCCAATTATGGCGAGCGCATCCTGCGCGTGTTCACCAACGTCAATCCTGAGGGCGTGCCGCGCGTGTGGCGCGTGGGTGAGCCGTTCGAAACCGTGGCCCGGCGCTTCCTGCCGCGCGCCAAGCCTTACGTGCGCTGGCAGGCCAGCCTGCTGAAGGCCTTGCGCGTGACCAAATCTTTCCGTAGCGAGTACGACCACCTGATGCTGCAACTGCATGACGGCATGAAAGGCGACATGCAATACCAGCAGGATGCGCAGCAGGTCACCATGCCGTTCGCCGCGGGATCGGTCTGGGTTTGCTTCTCCGACCAGGCTTCGCACGCCGTGATGTCGGGCCAGTACATGCTGGAGCAGACGCTGCACCTGCCGCCCGAAAAGCAATACGACACCCAAGCCAGCCCGCTGGCCATCCTGACCCGTCTGGTCGGGCACCCTCTCGTCTGATGCGCCTGCTTTACTCTGCATTGTGGTGGATCGGCATGCCGCTGGTCCTGTTGCGCCTGTGGCGACGCGGCCGCAAGGAGCCCGGTTATCGCCGCCATATCGGCGAGCGCCTCGGCTTCTATCCGCCGTTGCCCGATCCCGCCGCGCGTTTCATCTGGGTCCATGCGGTTTCCGTTGGCGAGACGCGCGCCGCCGAACCTTTGATCGACGCGCTGCTGCGCGAATATCCGCAGCATGCCATCCTGCTCACCTGCATGACCGCCACCGGCCGCGCCACCGGCGAGCAATTGTTCGGCAAGCATGGCGCGCGCGTGGTGCAAAGCTTCCTGCCGTATGACACCGGCTTCATGTGCGGGCGCTTCCTGCGTCATTTCCGGCCTGAGGTTTGCATCCTGATGGAGACCGAGGTATGGCCGGTCATGATCGCGCAATGCCGGCGTCACGGCGTGCCCGTCATGCTCGCCAATGCGCGGCTGTCGGAGCGCTCCCTGCGTCGCGGCAAACGCTTTGCCGCTTTGCTGCGCCCGGCCGCCGAGGCGATCACCTGTGTCGGCGCGCAGTCGGAGGCCGACGCGGCGCGCCTGCGGCAGTTCGGCGCGCGCCATGTGGAAGTCACCGGTAGCCTGAAGTTCGACGTGCAGCCGCCGGCCGAGATGGTCGAGCGCGGCCTGGCGTGGAAGCGCGCCATCGGCGATCGCAAGGTGCTGTTGTGCGCCAGCACGCGCGAGGGCGAGGAGCAACTGATCCTCGATGCGCTCGCCGGGCTGGGCAAGGTGGACTGGCTGACGGTGATCGTGCCGCGCCATCCGCAACGCTTCGATGAAGTGGCGGCCATGATTGAGGCGCGTGGCCTGTCGGTGCGCCGTCGTTCGCAAATGACGGATGCTTTCGACAGCGACGAAGCGCAGGTGGTCCTGGGAGATTCGATGGGCGAAATGTTCGCCTATTACGCTGCCTGCGATGTCGCTTTCATCGGCGGTAGTTTGTTGCCCTTTGGAGGGCAAAATCTAATTGAGGCGTTTGCATTGGGAAAGCCCGTGCTTATCGGGCCGCACACTTTCAATTTCCAGGCGATCAGCGATAGCGCTATCGAGCGGGGTGTCGCCTTGCGTGTGGCGGATGTGCAGGCGTTGCTCTTGATTTGGGAACGTCTGCAGGGCGACGATGCCGACAGAACGAAGTTAGGTATCGCCGCTCAGGCTTTTGCGCGTGAGCAGCAGGGCGCCACCGGGCATACCGTCCTCTTGCTGCATGACATTGTAGGCGGAAGTTCACCCGCTGGGCGCCATACGCCACGAGATCGTTCACGCTAGCCGAGGACAGGTCCGGCATGACTGCTCAGCGTGGCCGGAACTGATGATATCGGCATGGCGAGATCATCAGCCAGCGGCTAGGCTATTCAGGAGTCGGCTGGCGATGCAGAGTGATGTTTGGTGCATCACGTTCTTTCCGACAGCAATTGCATCAAATACTGACCATAGTCATTCTTAAGCAATGGAGTCGCAAGGTACTCGATCTGAGTTGCGTCTATCCAACCGGCGCGATAAGCAATCTCCTCCGGACAGGCAATCTTGAGACCCTGTCGCTTTTCAATAGTGGAGATGAATTGTGCCGCCTTCAGGAGAGAGTCATGCGTTCCGGTATCCAGCCACGCATATCCTCTTCCCATGAGCTCGACCCGCAACTGCGCTTGTTTAAGATACTGCGTATTGACGTCGGTAATTTCCAGCTCCCCTCGGGGGGATGGCCGAATGGAAGAGGCGATGTCGCAGACTTGCTCGTCATAGAAGTAAAGTCCGGTGACGGCATAATTGCTCTTGGGCGACGATGGTTTCTCTTCAATGGACAAGGCCTGCTTGGCATCGTCAAAATCTACTACGCCGTACCGCTGCGGATCGCGCACATGATAGGCAAATACCGAGGCGCCTGTAGATCTTTCCGAGGCACTTTTCAACAAGTCTTGGAAACTGTCCCCGTAGAAAATGTTATCGCCCAGCACCAAAACACTGGGGTGGTTTCCGATGAAGTCGCGCCCCAGGATGAAGGCTTGGGCCAGGCCATCCGGGCTTGGTTGCACGCAATACGACAAATTCAGTCCCCATTGACTGCCGTCACCTAATAAGGCCGCAAAACGAGGCGTGTCTTGTGGTGTTGATATGATCAGAATATCTCTCACCTTGGCCAGCATTAGGGTGGTCAGAGGGTAGTAGATCATAGGCTTGTCATAGACCGGCAACAATTGCTTCGACACCGCAATCGTTGCGGGATGCAAGCGGGTTCCGGCTCCGCCCGCCAGGATGATTCCCTTTCTTGTTTTCATCGACGACACCCTGCGATTGAAATATGGTTGCTTGCGAATTTGCTCATCCGTTCAGTCCTAGTGTCTGTGCTTCTGCTTCCTGCTCCAGATATACCCAGTCGACGATTTCTGCATTCGACGTATAGCCAATCACAAGCTCTTTCATCATTAGCCGTACTACGCTGACGTCATTGACGTTGAGCGCCATTTCCAGCGCCTTCAATTTGTTCTCCAGTTCCGCCCAGTGGATGAATTCCTCGTGGGCTTTCATGATGCGCGGGTGGGAGGTCGGTTTGGGGTTGTCGCCGATGAGCAGCTCTTCATACAGTTTTTCGCCGGGACGCAGTCCTGTGAGCTTGATCTCGATATCGCCATCAACATTCTGCTCATCTTTCAGGGCCAGGCCCGACAGCTCGATCATCCGCCGGGCCAGATCGATGATTTTGACCGACTGCCCCATATCAAGGACGAACACATCCCCTCCCTTGGACATGGCGCCAGCTTGGATTACCAATTGGGAGGCTTCCGGGATGGTCATGAAGTAGCGGGTAATGTCTGGATGGGTGAGCGTGATCGGTCCGCCATCGCGGATTTGCTGCCGGAATTTGGGCACCACGGAACCTGACGATCCGAGTACGTTGCCGAATCTCACCATGCTGAACTTGGTGCCCGGTGAAGTTGCCGCCAGCGCCTGCAATACCATTTCCGCCAGTCGCTTGCTGGCGCCCATGATATTGGTTGGGCGGACGGCCTTGTCCGTACTGATTAGAACAAAGTCGGAGATGCCGTTCTCGGCGGCAGCCTGGGCCGTGCGCAAAGTCCCCAGCACATTGTTCTTTATGCCTTCTGCCGGATTATGTTCAACGAGTGGCACATGCTTGTAAGCGGCGGCATGGTAAACCGTATCTGGATGCCAGGTCGACATGATTTCGCGCATGCGTTCTTCATCTTGTACGGAGGCCAGCAGGGGCACAAGGATAATGTCGTTGAGCAGCCTCGCCTCAAGTTCCTGATGGATGCTGTAGAGCGCGAATTCGCTTTGCTCGATCAACAACAGCTTGCTCGGTCCAACGGAAAGAATCTGGCGGCACAGTTCGCTGCCAATAGAGCCGCCAGCCCCGGTTACCATGACCACCTTGCTGCGCACATTCATCGCCAGAAGAATGTGATTTGGCATGACAGGTTCACGCCCCAGAAGATCATCAATATCCAGTTCTCGCAGATCTGAAATACTTACCTTTCCTTGTGCCAGGTCGGTCACGCTGGGCAAGGTGCGCACCGCTACGCGCGCAGTTCGGATTTGAGTCAGTATTTCATTGCGGCGCTTGCGGTTCAAACTGGGCATGGCCAGCAACACATCGCTGACGGTCAACGTGGAGGCAAGAGTGGCCAGGTCGGCAGGATTGTAAATTGGTTGGCCGTTCAATATATGCCCGTGCAACCGATCATCGTCATCCAGGAAGCCGACGACTTGCATTTCGTGGCTATTGGCCATGGCGGCCACAAGTTGACGTCCGGTGCTGCCGGCCCCATAAATGAGCACCTTGGGGCGGGTGGCCCGTTTCAGGATACTCAGGTACTGGTCTCCCAGCCAGACCCTTGCCAATGCACGGGAGGCTCCAACTGCCAGCAATAGCAGAATGGGTTGGATGAGGCCGATGGTTCTCGGCACTCCGCTTACGCCGATTGCGGTGAAGATAGAGGCAAACAGCAAGCCGTAAATGCTCACGGCTCTGGCCACGGTCAGCAACGCCGGCCAACCGCTGTAGCGGAAAATGGCACGGTACAGGCCTGAGACGATGAAGATCGGCAATGCCAGGCCCACCGACACTGCGGCGGCCCACAAGGTATTCCCCGAAAGTGCAACGAACTCACCCAAGCGCAAGTAGTGGGCGAACCAGACCGTAAGGATGCAGAGTCCGAAATCCACAGACAGCGCAACCAAACGTTTCGCGGTTCTCGGCAAGGCCAGAACGGGCACCGCTAGTTTGAAGAGTGACTTATTCATGGAATGCATTTCCTTGAATCCCGGGTCTTCAGGACGCTCCCTATTCTTCTTCAATGTGAAACCCCATCTCTGGCAAGAACCTTCAATGCCGTCATCCACATAATCTTCAGGTCAAATCGCAAGGATCGACGAACCAGATACTCGGCATCCAATTCCACTTTTTGCGGAATGGGCAACTCGTCGCGTCCATTGACTTGTGCCCAGCCAGTCAGACCCGGCACCAGCACATGAACACCCTGTTTCGTCCGCAAGGAGATGAGGTCGTGTTGGTTGAACAATGCGGGACGAGGGCCTACAAAACTCATGTCGCCCTTGAGGATGCTCCACAGTTGAGGCAGCTCATCCAGACTGGATTTGCGCAGGAAAGAGCCGATCGGAGTCAAGTACTGGTTCGGATTTTGCAACAGGTGGGTAGCCACTGCCGGGGTGTCGATACGCATGCTTCGGAACTTGGGCATTTTGAAGACGACATTGTCGCGCCCGACCCGATCGCTCCAGTAGAGTATTGCTCCCCGCGAAGTCAAGCGCACGGCCAAGGCCACGCACAAGATAGGGATCGCGAGAAATATCGTGGCGACCAGCGCCAGGACGAGGTCAGAAAGTCGTTTCATTGACGAAATTCCTCTGCTGTGCGGCGCAATCCTTCTTCGACAGAAACTGAGGGGCTCCAGCCGAGCACACTCCTGGTTTTGGCGATGTCCAACTGCAAGGATCCGCACAGGCGCTGGTATATGCCGGGCCTGTTGACAATGGCGGCTCCGATTCTAAGCAGCGCAGGGGGAACATGGACAAGACGCGCAGGGCGCCCCAGCGCAGCGGCCATGCGTTTAAGTAATTCGGCCGTTGATAGATCTTCTCCATCGCTGACCAAGAACGTCTGGTTGGCAGCGGAAGAGTGGTTCAAGCATGTCATGACGAGATCGACCAAGGTATCGACGGCGACAAGGCTTCGCCGATTGGCCGTGACAGCAGCAAGCGGCAATGGGAGGCCACGATTCAGCCAGCGCATGATTGATTTGAAATTGGCTTTGACACCGGGGCCATAGACCAGTGGCGGTCGAATGATCACGATCTCCATGCCGCTGTCGGAGCCAATCTGTCGCAGAACTTGTTCTGCCTCATGTTTGGAGACTCCGTATGGATCTAACGGAGCGGGGGGATCGTCCGCGGTGAAGGGCCGACCGCCCTCTGTTGACTCGCCATTGACCTTGATCGAACTCAAAAAGACAAAACGTCTCACCCCGGCAGCTGCCGCCTGGCGCGCGAGGTTGGCCGTACCCAGAACATTCACGCGCCGAAATTCCTCCAGCGGATCTGCGCTTTTATCGTTCATCACATGGACGCGCGCGGCGCAATGTATCACCTCTTGTACACCTTGCAGTGCCTGGTTCCAGTCTGTCGTGGGCAGCAAATCTCCGGTCTGTACGGACGCGACGCTGCTTGGAAAATCCAAAGGCTGGCGCCGCACTGCGGCCACGACCCCAATCGAGGTGTCAGCTGCGAGGCGTTGTATCAAAGCGCGCCCTACAAAGCCGGTGGCTCCTGTCACTAAAATCATATTTGATTTTCTCTCACGTCGTCTGCTTTGCTGATGCGCACAGCTTCGGATAACAAGGCTTCCAACCGATCCATTAGCTGGACTCGTCCAAACTCCTTTTGGGCATATAACTGCCCATTCAGGCCCAGTTGTCTTCGCTCTTCGGGAGACATGGCTGCCAGCGCCAATACTGCTTTCGCCAGGCCGGGACCGTCACCGGCATCGCAGGTCAGACCCGCAGCGGCTTCGCGTATGACGGCAGCTCCTTCACCGTCCAGCATGCCCAGCAAGGGGATGCCAGCCATGAGATACGATTGCACCTTCCCAGGTATCGTCATGCTGAACACCGGGTCGCGTTTCAATGACACAAGCAATGCGTCGGCGTGGGCATAAAAGGACGGCATTCGTTCGACCGGAAAACGGCCGGGCAGCAGTACCTTGTCCTGCAGGCCTCGCTTGCTGATTTCAGATTGCAGCCATGCGGACTTTCGTCCATCTCCGACGATAATCCAGCGGATGGAGGGATCATCAATCAACTGCACGGCATCGAGTACCGCCGGCATGTCCTGCGCTTCGCCGATGTTGCCGGCAAATACCACGGTGAAGCCTTTGTCCAGTCCAGGAATTTCCGGAGCAGGGGGCGCGGCTTGATCCATGAATAGGTTTTCAGCCCAGCTCGGAAAGTATCGGATCTTGCGCGGACTGTCGCAGTATTTGGCAATGCTCTCCTGGAAGCTGCGCGATTGGCCCAGGACCAACGTGCAGCGCTTGTAGATGAAGCGCATCATATGGCCCACCCAACCCAATATGCGAGGCGACCGTACCACGCCGACTGCAGCAAGAGTCTCAGGCCAAAGATCAAGAGCCCAGAATACGACAGGAGCTTTTTTGATCTTGCCGAGCCAGACCGCCGGTAACCCGACTGTAGCCGGTGATGGTTCGAAAACAAAAACGACATCGGCTTTGACACCACGCAGATACCACGGCCCCAACACCACGCCGCTGACCAGGAAACTCAGATAATTAAGGGCGAGGCGGGCGGGGCCAGAACTGCGTGGCGCCAGGGGAACCCGGATTACACGGGCTCCTTCGTAGCGAGTGAAGGCCGTTGGCTGGTAACGATAGGCATCAAATACCTTGCCGTCGGGGTAATTGGGGAGGCCCGTTAATACGGTCACCTCGTGTCCACGCTGTACCCATTCTTTTGCAAGGTCATTGATTCGGAAATTTTCTGGCCAAAAGTATTGGCTGACGACGAGAATGCGCAAGTCGGCCTCAATACTTCTTCCATACCACGCGATTGACGTAGTCGACGTAGCTATGAAGGATTCGCACCACTTTCTGACTGACGTTGGGCATGCTGTAGTCCGCCACCAGGCGCAAGCTGCGCTCCGCAGCGCGCGATTGCGTCTGCAAAATGGCCAATCCTTGTCGAACGCGCTCTGTCTCCAGGCCGACCATCATCACTGCCGCTTCTTCCATGCCTTCGGGGCGCTCATGCGCCTCACGCAGATTCAATGCGGGGAAATTGAGAATAGACGATTCTTCATTGATGGTGCCGCTGTCGGACAATACCGCCTTTGCATGCATCTGCAAGTGCACATAATCATGAAACCCCAAGGGTTTCATCATGCAAACTTTCGGATGGAACTTGGCGCCGGTAGCATCGATGCGTTTTTGCGTGCGAGGATGAGTGCTCACGATTACCGGTAGTTCATGTTCTTGCGCGATCACATTGAGCACCTCCACCAGCTTGGCAAACGACTTGTCCGACTCTATATTTTCTTCGCGGTGGGCGCTGACGACAAAATACTGTTCCGGCTGCAGGCCAAGACGACTTAATACATCAGATGCCTTGATACGAGGCAGGTAATGATGCAATACCTCGTACATCGGACTACCTGTCTTGATCACCTGGTCAGGGGGCAGGCCTTCGCGTAAAAGATAGTCGCGCGCAATCGTGCTGTACGTCAGATTGATGTCGGACGTGTGGTCGACGATGCGCCGGTTGGTCTCCTCGGGCACGCGCTGGTCGAAGCAGCGGTTGCCGGCCTCCATGTGGAAGATCGGCACCTTTCTGCGCTTGGCCGGAATGACCGACAGGCAGCTATTGGTGTCGCCCAGCACCAGCATGGCATCGGGCTTGACCTCGGCCAGCACCTGGTCGACCGACGAGATGAGGTTGCCGATGGTGTTTGCCGCACTGGTGGAGTTGGCAGCGCTGTCGAGGAAATAATCCGGCTTGCGGATGCCGAGGTCGTCGAAGAAAACCTGATTCAGTTCGTAGTCGTAGTTTTGCCCGGTGTGTACCAGGACATGTTCGCAATGCTCCTCAAGGTGTATCAGCACACGTGACAAGCGGATGATCTCGGGACGCGTGCCCACAACCGACATTACCTTGAGTTTTTTCAGCACCATATCTGATTGCTCCAAAGGGGTTAGACCGGACAGTCGTAGGTATCCGGCCGGGCCCGGTCAAAGATTTCGTTCGCCCATAGCATGACCACCAATTCTTCACTTCCGCTGTTGGTGATGTCGTGCGTCCAGCCCGGTACGGTCTCGACGATCCTCGGTGTTTCGCCGCAGGTCTGCAACTCATGGGTTGCACCCGTCTGCATGTGGCGGAACCGGAACACGGCCTGCCCTTTGATGACCAGGAATTTCTCGGTCTTGCTGTGGTGGTAGTGCCCGCCGCGGGTCACGCCCGGATAGGCGGTGAAAAACGAAAATTGGCCGCAGTCCGGCGTCTTGAGCATCTCCACGAAAACGCCGCGCCGGTCTGCATATTGCGGCACGCTGTACGAGAAATCTTCCACCGGCAGATAACTGACGTAGGTCGCGTACAGCGCACGCAACAGGCCGGTGCCGACGCGTTCGCTCACCAGGGAGCTACGGCTGTCGCGGAAAGCCTCGATTTGCCGGGCCAATTCGCCCACCGTCGTCACGTATTGCGGTTGCACTGTCTCGAAGCCGGCGGCATCGCTCTGTTGTGCAGCGCCATCCATGAGCTCGACAAATCGCCGGATCACGTCATCGATATAGACCAGGGTCAGTGGCGCTTGTGCATCATTGACCTGGATCGGCAGTTGCCGGGCGATGTTGTGGCAAAAAGTCGCGACAACAGAGTTGTAGTTGGGCCGGCACCATTTGCCAAAGACATTGGGCAGGCGGAAAACATGCACCGGAACGAGGGGATCGTGTCCGGCAGCAATGATGGCCTCTTCAGCGGCGCGCTTGCTCTTGCCGTAGGCGTTTTCCAGCGCCGCTTGCGACGAGGATGCAAACAAGACCGGAATGCGCCTGCCGGTGGCGCCCGTCGCGGTGGCAACGGCCTGGCACAGAGCGCGCGTGAAATCGACATTGCCGGCGGTGAATTCGGCTGGATCCTGGGGCCGGTTGATGCCCGCGAGGTGAAAGACGAAATCCACGCCTTCCAGCAATGCCTCCAATGGCGCTTGTTGCTGGTCGCGGGTGCAGCAGATGACTTCTACATCCTTGCGCTCCCGCAGATACAGCTGCAGATTGCGGCCAATGAAGCCATTGGCGCCGGTAATAAGCACCTTCATTGCTCAGTCCTCCGCGATGGCAGCTTCCCCGCGCACAATGCGTTGCATGAAGTCCAGCTTGAGCAGGAGCGCCTTCATGCCCTCCAGGTCAAGACGGGTGGTGTTGTGGGAGTTGTAGTCTTCGCCATGTGTGAATTGCGTCAGATGGCGTTCACCCTGATCGACAAACTTCGCATAGTTCAGGTCGCGCCCATCGGGCGGTACCCGGTAGTATTCACCCAGGTCTTCGGCGCAGGCGATTTCTTCCCGTCCGAGCAAGGCTTCATAGAGCTTTTCGCCGTGGCGGGTGCCAATCTCGTTGACGGGATGGTCGGTCTTGCCCATTAGTTCGAGGATGGCGCGCGCCAGTAGCTGCACTGTCGCGGCTGGGGCTTTCTGCACGAAGATATCACCGTTCTTGCCGTGGTCGAATGCATAGAGGACCAGATCCACGGCATCGTCGAGCGTCATCATGAAACGGGTCATGTTGGGGTCGGTGATGGTGATGGCCCGGCCGGCGCGAACCTGATCCACAAAAAGCGGAATGACGGAACCGCGCGACGCCATCACATTGCCGTAGCGCGTGCCGCAGATGACGGTGCCGGTATTTTCCAGGTTGCGGCTGGTGGCGACCATCACCTTTTCCATCATGGCCTTGGAGATGCCCATGGCATTGATGGGATAGACAGCCTTGTCCGTGCTCAGGCAAACGACGCGGGCGACGCCGGCCTCGATGGCCGCGGTGAGCACGTTTTCGGTACCGAGCACATTGGTCCGCACCGCTTCCATTGGATGGAATTCGCAGGAAGGGACCTGCTTGAGCGCGGCCGCATGGAAAACATAATCCACCCCGCGCATGGCAGCGACCACGCTGCGGGAGTCGCGTACGTCGCCAATGTAGAACTTGAGCTTGGAATTGGCATAGCGCTTGCGCATGTCATCCTGCTTCTTTTCATCACGGCTGAAAATACGGATTTCACCGATGTCGCTATCGAGGAATCTTCTCAGGACTGCGCCACCGAAGGAGCCGGTCCCACCGGTAATCAGCAAGGTTTTTTTGTCGAATTTGTTCATTTCACACCGCGCTCACAAATTTTTTCAGCCATTCTTTGACTATTCTGGGTAACAAAGCCTGAGCAATACGCTGGGCACCAATTTTGGTCACTGACTTCAGGCCCTTCTGGAAGTCGGGAGCCAGCTTGCGAATCTCCTGCAAGGCAGCGGAGATGGCAAGCTCATACTGTTCATACACGGTGCCGGGTTCTTTCCCCAACACTTTATAGGCCGCCGAGATCCGGTCAAAGCGGCCGTTGGAGAGCAACTGGAACTGGTGGAAGTGATAGAAGATCAAGGGATCGCCATTCACGGTCAGCGTGCCATCGCCGCGTTGTCCAAATCGGTATTGTCCGAAATTCCAGGGGGCCACGCCGGCCCCGAGATGCTCAATGATGTGTACCGAGCTGAAATCACGCGGCCAGGCATCCAGGTATTTCTGGTCGCCCATCCTGTTGTCTTCCAGTCGATAGAAGCACCATTCGATGCACTGGTCGCGCCAGCGCTTGAGGCATGCCATGCCCTCATCGTCACGACGGAAACCCACCCACTCCACGCAGAACCGGCCGCGTACTTCCATGTGCTTGAATTGCGCCGGGAAGCGATGCTCGATGATGGCCACGGAAGCATCGCCGATTTCATCGAAGATCGGTTGGGGCGAAGAATAGAAATAAAGGTCGGCGTCCAGATAGGTGATGGCATCGACCTCCGGATGATGTTGCAGGACATGCCATGGCAGGCAAGGCGACAATGTCCAGCAATATTCAGCGACATTGCGTCCTGGCTTGACCTCCAGCAGGTCGGGCGTCTCTACCTCGGCCAGGGAAATGCAGCGAACGTGCGGCAGGTCCAGCTTTTCCAGCAACTCACGTGTCTGGCCATCCATGCACAAGACAAACACGATTGCCTGGTCGCAATGCTGCCTAAGCGAGCGCAGCATGGCCAGTCCTTTGATCAGGTAGTTGGCGTCAAACAGGGTACAAAAATAACGCATGCTCAGGCAGCCTTTCTGCAACAGACGTAAGTTCGAGTGGCGCTACCTACGCCATGACTCACGGTTTCGTCCAGTGTATGGGTAGCCAGCACCTCCAGTCCATTGTCGGAGAGCAATGCAAGGAACTGTGGTTCGTTGAAGTGGATCTCGACTGCTTCCACGCCATAGGCCTGTTTTCGGTAGTACTTGTTCGGTTGGCCCAGTACCACCGGCGTACGGTGGAAAATCGCGTACCGGCGGGCAACCCGCGCGGTTTCGGCCACGGCGGCCTGGTATTCCGGGATGTGCAGCAGGCAACAGCCTGAGATGACGACATCATAAGCGCTGTCGTCATACCGGAGCATGGTCGCGTCCTGTACATCGAATGGCAAGCCCGGATAGCGCTGGCGGGCCATGTCAATAAATGCATCCGAATAGTCGCAACCAGTGTAGTCGACGTCGAGCCCGGCAATACGGAAAACCTCCGAATAGTAGCCGCTGGAGCATCCTATTTCCAGCACGCGCATCCTGCCGGCGCCGTGCGGCAGGGCACGCAGGCTTTGGACCATGACATCGAACACATCAATAGCCTCACCGTGCCGATAGGCGGTCAGTTGCTTGTCGACCAGTTCGCGTTGGCGCACGGGCAAGTCATGGTCTTTCCAGGCTGCGCGTAAGCGCGCCGATTCACTGTCCGCTTCATTCCCGGCCATTTCCACGTAGTGCGTCGAGACGCCCCGTCCCGGCAGGATGAGCTGCAGGCCACGCTTGAGCAGCTTCTTGAGCCAAGGTTGGCGGTTGATCAGGTGGCGCAACTGTCGTTTCATTGGACTCCTTTTGCCAGATGCTGCTCAAGTATCGGCACCAGCTCTTCCATGCGGCGCTGGTAGGTATGTTCGCGCAGCGTACGCGCTTGGCCGGCGCGAGCGATCTCGGCGGCCTCATCGGGGTGCGCGATGTAGTAGCGGATCAGTTCGGCAGCCTCGGTCGGTGTGGAGTAGGCCACCACTTCCTTGCCGACCTCGAACAGTTCGCCCAGGTTGTCCTTGTGGTCGGTGATGAGCAAGGTGCCTACGCCGGTGGCTTCGTACAACCGCATGTTGTTGGCGTTGTTTTCTGCGACGTTGATGTGGCGGTTCAATGTGACGCGACTGCGCGCCAGGGCGCGATACATGTCCAGTCCCCACACTTCGCCGTGATGCCGTGCGCGCACGGGAGAAGCCTGTGCCAGGCTGCCGGCGCCATAGCCGAAGAATTCGATCGGCGTGTTTCGTGCCAGGTATTCCAGCATGGGCAGGGCCTTGCCATGGTGGCGGCTGATGCCACCGACGAAGCTGGCGTCGATATTGCGCTCCACCGTGCCCAGCAACTCCAGCACACGGGTGTCGAACCCGATGCGGAAATACTCCGAGGCGATCCCCATGGCACGCAGTCGCGGCACAAAATGAGGGAACGAGGTCAGGATCAGGTCGTAGCCTTTGAGGTAGGCCTCGGGGGGCAGCGGGCTGGCAATCTGGCCGACGATCAGCTTCACGAAAGGTCTCAGTTCAGCCAGTTTCTGCGGTGGCAGAAACCAGAGGTCCTGGCAGTACAGGACATCAGGTTGCATGGCCTTGATCTGTGCCACGGCAATCTCGACCAGTCCGGGCAGCGCCGAGAGCCAGGGGCCGATGACTGGCAGGCGCAACAGCCGCTGAGGCAGTTTCAAGGCCAACGCGCTATAGCTTACGTCGTGCGTGCGCGCCCAGGTTTGCTGCAATGGCGTGCAATTGACAATCAGGTCCTGAGCATCATGGCCCATGGCCTGCAAATGGCGCGAGTAGAAATCGGACGTGCCGAACACCTGCTTGAGCAGGTTCTGCCGCTGCTCCGGAAAAGGCTTGTCGGCCAGTTCCGGATGGGTGGCGTAGTTTGCCGCCAGGAAGCGGGGGTAATAGGTGTCGAGCAGGGCAATACGCATGGGTCAGAGAGGGCGGCTTGTTGGGGGCGGCATCGCGGGCAATGGCTCCCCGATAGGCAATACTTCGTCTGCGAGAGCGGCGATCTCAGGATCGTGGGTGATGAAAATGATGATGCCGTCACGCATGCGCGCACGCAGCTTGGCCACCACATCGACGCGTGTGGATGGGTCGAGAGCGCTGGTCGCTTCGTCAAGAATCAGGACGTCGGGCTGGCGAACCAGCGCACGTGCAATACCCAGGCGCTGGCGCTGGCCGCCGGAGAAGTTCTCGCCCAGATAGGTAAGTCGTGTCGCCAGTCCCTGCGGCAACTCTTTGATCATGTCGTCGAGGTTCACGCTTTCCAAAGCGGCGTAGAGCAACTCGTCGCTCTCATCCATGCCCAGCAGCAGATTTTCCCTGACGCTGGTGGAGAAGATCTTTGGTTGTTGTTCGACCAGCATGAAGTGAGCGCGCGCCGTGACCAGGGAGGCGCGGCCGTCGTTGACACTGACTGCTCCACTGTCAGGCAGGCTGAGGCCAAGCAAGATATCCGCCAACGTGGATTTTCCTGCCCCCGATGGGCCGACGATTGCATAGGTACGGCCGGCCTCGAAGCGAAAGCTCACATTACTCAATAGATGCCTGCGATCGCCGTAGCCGAACGAGACTTGCATCAGGTCGATGGTACGCACTGATACTGGAGGGAGCATTTCTGCATCGGCGACATTTTCTTGCATAACGGCGACTAGTGCGTCGATATCTTTGACCGCGCGTACGTCCGTTAGCAATTGGGAGCCTGCGGTGACCATTTGTCCCAGCGACGCAAAGACTCGAATGATGATAATAGTTCCGGCAAACAAAGCAGTATCGGACATGGCAACGGAGGTACCTGGGCGTAGTACGATGGCTGCCAGAAGCAGCAGCACGATCGCCGGAAAGGCCTTGACTCCACTCTTGATGGCGTCCATTTCCACCAGCATGCGGATATAGCTGAAAATTTGCCCTGCGTAAGCCGACATTACGAATCGCTCTCCGTGTAGGGAGCGGATGGAGCGCAGGCTATTTAGGGCTTCCACGAAGGTGGTGCCCAGCTCTCGGGAAAGATTGACGGTGCGATTATTTATCCGGATGATGCGCCGCATCAGAAATGTGATCACGGCCATACTAACTATCAGGAACAGCAATACGCCGACAAATACCTGGGGAGAGAATTGATAAAGCACTACCATGCCGACCAACGCGGTGAGAAAACCGACTGCTGATTGCAGCAAACTGCTGATGATGGTGCCGCTTTTGAAAGTGTCATCGCCCGCCATCGTGATGTAGTGCCCTACGGAGCGGGTATAGACACGTGCCATCGGTTCCGCCAAGAGAATGTGACCAAAGATCTTCCCGCTCAAGGTTCGATGAACACATTTGCCCAGCCAAGTCGTCAGTACAGCTAAGGCATAGCCAAATACCAGCCGTGCCATCATGACGATGAAGAACAACCAGAGCCACGTTCTAGATGTCGATTCTAGTCCCAATTGCGCTGCTACCCGCCCCCATGCCTGAATGATCGGCGAGTTCGTCGTGATTTGCCCTGGAGCCATAGGAATCATCAGGCTGGTGGCTAAGTACTCCAGCACCAGCACCAATGCGGTCAAGGCCAAAACTGCATAGAACGTACGGAAATTTTTTGCTACAAAACTGGTGTAGCGGACGATCTGTCCCGCGATCGAAGCCAAGGCGCTATTCATCAGGCTGCTACTCTCAGGGTAGAGGCCAGTGCATCTACATTGCATCCCCTGGTGCCCAGAAAATTCCTGATGTCATTGTCGCGTTCCAGGAACGACAAGGCCTCTTCGTAAAATTGATTCGTCAGGTAGAACGCCAGTAGGCTAGTGCGGTGTTCCACCGAAAGGCCGGCGACTACGTCCTGTCGCAGGGCGAAGACTGCATCGCATTCGTTGACATAGGTGTTGCGATTGATCCGCGTGCGGCCCGAGCGCGGTACCGCCGGGATCGGCTTGATGTGTAGCAGCTCAAAACCTTGTCGCTCGAGGTACTCGCTGGCTTGCCAGAATTTTCCTGAGTTCCGCATCAGAGGTTGCGCTAGCATAGTTGACTCCATTTCGATGCCAACGATGCGCCTGCTGTCGAACAGTTGCTGAGCCCCTTGCAGAATGGACAGCTCTGTACCTTGTGTATCAAGTTTGATGAAAGCTGGTGCGACTTCTGACAAGCCGGCCATGGCCTGGGTCAGTGTGAGCGTTTCAATGCGGCGTTCCGTCACAGGGAAGAAATAGCCCATGTCGGTAATGCGATGTTGCATTGATGGCGTGATTTCCGGCGGTAACAGGCTCGAGCCTGTATCCACGTTCGTCACGTGCAACGTTTGCGTGCCTCCATCTCGGCTGAGTCCGGTAGTGCAGGCCGAAATTTGACTGGGCCAAGGCCAGGACTTGACGTAGTCAATATTGGCTTCGTTCGGCTCTACCGCCAACCACTGCGTATGGGGTGCATTTAGGAACTGCAACCATTTTGCATGTGGGTAGTATGAAGCACCAACATCGACGCAAACCACCGCGGGAAGGTGAGGGCTGATTTGTCTTGAAATACGCCAAGGCAGAGTATTTTGACGCAGGAAATTTTTCACTGATTGCGGTGCCAGACGGCGCAAGGCTAAACCCAAACTCATTAAAACATCCTTTTAAGCTTGTTCACGGCGCGTTCCGTAAACGTCGAATCGGAAAAAATTACCTGCAGTGCTACGCGCTCACCAGCCTGCATCAAGCCGCCTCGATGCAGCAGTCGTGCTCCGTCGAAAGCGATAAAGGTACCTGCGGGGCCTATCATCTTGTGCTCATCAACGACCAGTGTGCTTTCAAGCTCGCTACCTGGCATGACATCCCAGCCAATGTGCGAGTTGAAGCGCAGCTGCTCGGGTAATCGCATAAAATGCCGACGGAAGTTCTCTGAGTTGACCGACTGGTGATATTGCTTGGCGTAATACTCTTTCAAGGGAGAGTCGTGGTGTGAGCCTACGGTGCCCACGATACGGCCAATTATCTCTTGCAACGGATTGAGCTGCATAGCCTCGTAGGCACCGGGATAACAACCGGTAGGGCCGTTCTGCTCTGTGACGTCGGTTAGGTAGACGATGGATTTAGGACATGAAATGGTCTCGTCCACATGAGCATAGAGGGTTTGAGGTGCATGATCGAGGCCCGGAACGGCGTTCCTCCACCAAGTGGCTTGGGGGACGCTCAACTCAAGCGCCAGACCGGTTACATTTACTTTGCGGCCCGTATAAGCGCTGACTGCATCCAGCACGCCTAAGTCTTTGAATTCTCGATTAAGAACATGCCGCAAGGCATGAACAAGCCGCCCGGAATTTACCGACAGATCTTCGCGTTGCAGTCGGCCGGCCGCAGCATTGGCTCGGCATTGTCCCAATCCCCCCTCTGCCAGTTTGCGTAACTCAGTGACGGCAGCCACGGGAAGGCAACCAAAATAGTGTCTATCGTGCTGCAACCGAATCGCATTCTGCCGAGTTTCCCCGTCGTTCAGGTTCACGAAATTCGCGTGCGGCTTCCGGGCATACCACGCCAACTCTTCATTTAGCAGGCGAATGCACGCCTTCTTCAGCTCAACAAGGAAGCATGTTTCATACGCATCTGCTGCTTGCGCCTCAAATGCAGCAAAGACATTGTCCAACTGTCTTTGCAAATCTTGCTGAATCGCCTCGCGGCTGCCCACATCAAGCGTCACAGCCAATTGTCGCATCGCAATGTAGATGTCATTGAATGCGGTCAGTTTTTCATCAGGAATTTGCCAGCTTGGCATGTCGAAGTTGAAAGCTGGATGGTTGAGATAATTGCTTTCCAGTAGTGTATTAATCTGTTTCATCGTAGATCGTTGGAAATGGTCCGAGCGCTAGAATGCAATAGTCCATAGTACATGCCCAAAAGCGCCATGAAATAGCGCCAGAGTCCTTCGCTAAAGACATCCACCAAACCTCTCCCCGCGCACACAAGTATGATTGCGCAGAGGGTTACCAAGGACACCGATGCGCGCCCCGATCGAATCGCGCGCCGAGTGGAGCGCAGCACACCCCATATCACCCATGCATAGAACAAAAGACTGAACACGCCAAAAGAAACGACGTGCTGAACCAGGAAATTGTCGCCACGCTGGAACTTCCCAGGCTCACCTGCGACGCCCCACAGCCGTCCCATGTAGTCATCTGAATAACCGATCCCAAACGGGTGATCCCATAGGCTTTGCATACCCGTGAGTATCCAGGCTGTGCGCAGATAGGCAGATTGGTCGACCTTGCATCGGAAATGACCTTCGAGGTAGCACGCGTTGATATCTTTTATTGGGGCGCTCCAGTAGCTTTCGTCCACAAAGGGACGCTGGGATAACTCCACTTGCGAGTCAAATACGTCATGAGTTGCGGCTTTGATGCTGTAGCTCATGGATATCCAGCGCGATTTGCCCGCACTGTATCCCAATCCGACAACCACCATGAAAAAGCACACCAACACAATCCTCCCAAGGCCCGTTGGCAAATAAGGTCTGATCTTGCGCCACGCCGTACCGGGGCCGATGACAAATATCAGGACGGCGCCACTGAACGCTACGGATGCGTAGGCCGCTCGGGCATCCAGAAGGGCCAGCGACAATATGCTCAAACCAGTCATTGCCCCAGCCAGATACCTAGCTCTCGCATGCTTGTGGCGCCAAGTCATCAACCAGCCCGCACACAACAAGTGCAAAAGCGCCCAAGAAAGATAGCGACGCCCTACCCTGGGAGCATCCTTTATGTATTCAAGCATGCCTTGTTTGGATGACGACGAGAACGGTATGTTTCCTTTCTGGAGCGCGACGAAGACGTCAAGATACATGAAGGCCAGATGAACCACTCCCGGAATCAGGAATAACGCGAGCAGCAAGGATGGCTCACGCTCCGGTACTTGGTTTCGGAATACCACATACAGCAAAAAGAAGGGAAGAAAGCCAAATATCAGTTCCTTGATATAGGTTTGGGCGCCGTCTTCCGTTCCATTGGAAAAAGCCAGGGCAGCCACATATAGCAGCATGAAAATCAATGGCGTAAGCGGCTTGCATCCTGCCGCGATACCGGAGCGGTGCCAGCCGAACATGCCGAGGAAAATGACTAGCGAAAATGCGGCGATCAAGTCTGCGATTGGATATTTTGATGGTGCCAAATAGAGTGTCAGTATCACAGACAAGACGGCGCCAGTGATCACAGTGAACGCCCATGCGGACGGCAGTCGCTTCTTACCAATTTCGAAACTTGGAGACTCTTTTTGCGGCATTTAGTGGTAGGCAGCGTGTTGGGAAAGGTTTTCTTGCCTGTTCACCAGTTTCGTGGCAAAGCGAGCAAATGAGGGGTGATTGGCGAGAGAAAGAAAGGCTGCTTCTATGCTCTCATCTGCCGGTTCTCCCATATTGCAGGCTCGCCAGAAGGCGACAAAGGCCTTTTGTAAATCCCGTGTATCGCCAGCGTCATGGAGGTTATGCATGTAGTAGAAGGCCAGGGCCTGCTGCTGCATTTCTTCCTGCGATAGGGGACGTGCTTTGTAGGTCTGGAGCATGTCTTCATATTCTTGTCTTGTGCGCGCCGTGCGACAAAAGTCAAATGAGTGATGAGGATGGCGCGCACTTCCGATGCTTGGGACACCCAGATAAGCCAGTTCATGTGCCACTGTACCGTAGACAGTGACGCCGCAGGCAATGCCTGCCTGCGCCAGTTGCACATTGCTGGTACTGGCAGACAGCCACTTCAGGTCGGGGTACTTCGCTCGCAGCCGAACCATTGCCTTATCGCTCAAGGCAATCTGATTTGGATGTGGCTTAAGGAAAAAATTCGTTCCGTTTTTTTGCAGCGCTTCGACTGTGAAACAAATCCAGCTCCAGAAATCGTGAAATACAAGTTCTGGATAAATGTGGGGACTGTCGTAGAAGTCATGTAGGAATACAATCACTGCCCCATTGAGGCCTAACGGTAACTCTCCAGCTGTTTGCCCGTATGCCGATTGGCGCATGTAGCTTGTTGCGGCGTCGATATTGCCAGACAAGCGTATTTCCAGTTGCTTGCGTGCCTGTTGCAATTTCTCCGTCTGCTGATCCAGCATGTCGAAATCACTTCTGTATCTAGAACAATCTTGCGTGTGGTAGCTATCGCTGAGTGTCAGTTGTTTGCCGAATCCGTTCAGATTGCCAAACGACCAGACATCCACGTTTTTTTGCAATGCAACGCGCGCCGGTATGCCATGTTCCAAATAGGTAGTATAGGAAGTCAGGTACAAGTGAGGTCTAGTTCGGCCGAAATAGGCTTGTGCTTGTCGCACGTCTCGTGATGCCTGCCATATCAGTCGTCGGACAAAGGGATCTGATACATCGAATTCTGGGGCCGGCTTGAAACGCAGGTATGAATCAATCACTAAATCGGCGACTTCTATACCTTCAATTTGCAAGGAGAAATTTCCGTTCTGTTGTTGCAGTTGGCGCCACAGGAGAGAGGAACTGATCCAGTCCGACAGATCCGCATATGGATGAGCCCAGGTTGCGCATCGATAGCCTACATCGTTGACGAGTGTTCCATAGGCTCGCACCCAAGGCTTGCTCCATAACCAGGTCACCGGTGCAGCCCGTTTTAGCTCGGCTCGCCAACCGGTGCCGACGGCACCGCTGACGGCTCTTACCACCACTAATTCTGCGGGGCCGCGCAAGTCGGCATTTACATGGGCGCGAATGGCCCCGAACAAGAGAAAGTAAAACTTGTCGGGGACCATCTGAAACACCAGAGGGGCTAAGCGCGTATCGGCATGTCGATACGCAGGAGGGGGGCGGATGCCGGCAAATATTGTCGGGCGTACACCGGGTTCCTTCGGATAATTGGTGAGCAGGCTCCCAATCTTTCGTAATATCTCTTTAAATCTTGTGTGCACTGCTGTCACCTGATTGAGAAAATTCTTTCGCAGCGAAGAGATAATCCTGCCCGGAGAGCTTCTCGATAAACCGGTACCCATGGGATGTCAGGTACAAATCCAGGCGAGGAAAGTCTCGGCATTCGACGAGAAGATATTTGAATCGGAAGGCCTGATGGTCCACACCCTTGAGCACCTCCAACTCTGCCCCTTCGACATCGAGTGAAAGGAAGTCGATAGTTTTGGGCGCTGCTGCATCGAGCAGTAAGGAGTTGAGCGTACGTGCCACTGCACCAAACTCGAAGATAGTTTCGCCTTGACTCAGGAAGCGGTTGCCTTGTTGAGCATGGGCGCGTGGATCTTGAATATCCGACTCGAGGTTGACCGATGTTGACATGAGGTTCGAGTAGGCAATGCGCACAAACTCCTTGTCGTACTCGAAGGACACACAAGCCGCACAATAGATCCTGTCTTCCGAAGAACGGTTCTTTCGGCATTTTAGGTAGTTTTGCGGTGCTGGTTCAACGAGCAAGCCACGCCAGTTGCGGTACTTCTCAAAATACAGACTGTTGGATTGGTTCACGCCGTCGTTGGCGCCGAGCTCGACAAAATATCCGTTGTCATAATCGACGTACTTTTCTAGCTTGCGATCCAGCTGATTCAGGCTGGAGTATTTTCCCCGCAGCAAGCGTTTGGCGAGCAATTTTATTGTTTGCATAGTTATCTAAGAACTCTCATCGCCATGAAGGCCTCAGCCGCTGCAGAACCGGTACAAAATCCGTGATGCTCCGCAAGGCATCGCATGTGATCAAGACTGCGGGAGTGTGGTGGGGCACGCATTTCCCGCATGTATGCTTCAAGCGCCTGCATCTTGACTTCCATGTGGGCGCTGACATCAACAAAGAAATTGGGTAGGAAGGGGGCTAGGCCCGGGCTGCTCCACTCTGTACTCGACATTACCTCGAAGGTGAGGATTTCTCTCACAGAGCCGCCCGGCATGGGGCGACAGGCCGTCATGACGGCCTGGTGCACTATCCGATGATCGACATTCAAATCACCGTAATGATGGGTATAGATGATTTGGGGCTCGACCTTGCCAATGACCGCCTCTAGCGGTTGGACGACATCCAGCAATGGTAGGCTGTCGAGTCTGTTATCGGGAAGGTTCAGGCATATCACGGTGCTGATGCCGAGTATTCGCCGCGCATTTTCGGTTGCTTGTTGGCGATGCTGCAAATCCGCTGGTTCTGCGCCCTCTCTGGCGGTGACCCCATCGGCCACGAAGACAACATGAACCGTGTCTCCCTCTGCAGCATGTCTGGCCAAGGTGCCGCCGCAACCAAGAGCCTCGTCGTCCGCATGCGCCGCCACCACCAGTATCGTTTTACTCATCGAATTGGTCCCAGCTGGTGGCAGTGCCACGCACTACATCTACCTTCAGACGCTTGCCGATCAAGATATCGAAATATTTTGGTGGGAGACCCATTCCCGGACGTATGCGTCGGATGTCTTCAGCGCTGACAATGGCGCCGGCCGGAAGATCTCGTACGAAATAAACCGAACGACGGAACACTTTGCTTCCATCTTCTGCAGACTGACGCTGGTATCCGACCTTGCCGAGCGCCAGCCATGCGTCCTGCGTCTCTTTGCATAGCCGCTCAAGCTCTGCCGGCTCGATAGAAAATTCACTATCTGGTCCCTTGTCGGAGCGGCTCAGAGTGAAATGCTTTTCGATCACGCAAGCACCCAAGGCGACGGCCGCAACCGAGGCAGTGGTGCCAATCGTGTGGTCGGACAGACCTGGCATACTGCCAAAGCGCTTGGCCAGCTCCAGCATTTGGATAATGTTGGCCTGATTCATCGGCGCCGGATAGCTGCTGATGCAATGCAATAGCACGAGATCCTTGCAACCTGCGCTGCGCGCGGCGTCTACGGCCTCGGCAATCTCCGGCTCCGTCGCCATGCCGGTCGACATGATGATAGGTTTGCCCGTCCTGGCAACATACCGGATCAATGGCAGGTCGGTATTTTCGAAGGATGCGATCTTGTAGATTGGCGCATCCAGTCTTTCTAGAAGATCGACCGCGCTCTCGTCGAATGGTGTCGAGAAGACGGTGATGCCAATTTTTCTTGCGTGAGAAAACATGGCCTCATGCCACTCGAACGGTGTCTGCGCCCATTTGTAAAGGTCGTACAGCTTAAACCCATCCCATAGCCCGCCTTGAACCATGAAGTCCTGCCGATCGGAGTCGATCGTCATGGTGTCTGCAGTATACGTTTGCAGTTTGATGGCACTGGCACCGCAGCGCTTCGCGGCGTCGATTGTCTGAAGCGCACGTTCCAGTGAGCCATTGTGGTTGGCGGACAGCTCGGCAATGATATATGGAGGATGGTCCGTCCCGATTTTCCTACCATTGATTTCAAAACTCATGATTCGACTCTCTGTTAAACAGATTTTTTGCGGATAACGACCTTGGCGACAATTTCGTCCTCAAAAAGCTGTGCGTTTGAAAGCTCCAACTGAAAATCCCCGTGCTGGATAAACGCAAGAGGGTAAGTCGGGGCATCCAGCATACGTATGTGGTCGTAAAGCGCTTCGAGATATCCCATCGACGGGAGCATGCTCTGCTCGGGTTTGCGGCGCTTGAAAATCACGGCGTCGCCTTCTTGCGGAACAGCCTCGGGCTCAGTCCGCGTGATCCATCGAATGATATCGAAGCTGAGCTGACCAGCCCTTATGTAGATTTCCTCTGCTCGGCCATCCAGCGGGAGTTCCCGTTTGACGTAGACCGGACCTGCGTCCATCTCGTGAACCATCTGCAGTGCTGAAAGCTTGGTATTTTTGTGGCCGGCTACAATCAGGTTTTGCAACGGACTGCCGCCACGACCATAGGGGACATCCGTCATGTGAAAACAAACGCACTCGAAACGCGACCATATTTCAACTGGAACGTGCCAGTTCCAATGCAGAAAGAATATATAGCGCAAACCGGATGTTTGATTGACGCTCTGCAAAAGCTCGTCAGGAGATTCTACCCAATGCCATCGGCCTTTTTCCTGTTTGCTCAGCTCGTTGAATCCTGTTTTGTGCCAGGCTTTGCAGCTCGCAACGATATAGTTGTCAGCCATCGTTTTTCATCTCGTCTTTAGGATTGATGCCGATTTCATAGAGTCTTCCTCGCATCTCGAAAAAGGCAGGGTAATCCTTGTTGTCTACGACTCTCAGCAGATCGAATTGCTCGGCCAGAGTTTTGCGGGGGTCCAGCTTGCTGTCGCCGGGGCGGCGGCGAGGATAGAGGCTTCCCTCGCCAGTTTGTTGGCGTGCCTCGTTGATGATGCTTGGATAGGCCTTCAACCATTGCAGACACAAACGCTGCGTGGCATGGGCTTGGAGCATTCTCCATTCCGGATTGAGTTCCGTGCCGTCGAGATCAATCCACTCCTGTAGATAGATGGGGCCGGCATCGACATTGTCGACAGCTTCGATCAGCGTTACGGGGATACGTTTTTTTCCTTCGAGGATTTGCCATGTCATCGGTGCCCAGCCACGACCATTGGGGAGGTCGCTCTCATGAACTACCAACGTGTGCTTGAAGTGCTTGCGCGCATCGGCTGAAATGATCTTGCTGAAACTTAGGCAAAAACAGAAATCAGCGGGACGGACTTGCTCCACCGCGTGTGCGATGTGCACGGTATGGCCTGCCGATTCCCATTCTTGCGCCAGTTCGGCAACGTAGGGCGCGATCCACGAACCTGCATCCGTCAACACTTGGATCGAATGCTGTGTTTTCTGGATGCGCCTGTTTTTTTCATTCGCGTAGCGAGAACTCAAGCCACGCTGGACGGTGCGCCATTCGCTGAGCAACATCCCCATTCTGAGTACATCCCGGTGGGTGTCCCCATCGAGATAAGCCGCCCGGGACTTGCCTTCAATGGAAAAGCCACATTTTTTTTTGTAGAAATCTAGTGCAAACCGATCATCTTCTACTGGATCCCAAGAGATTCTGTGCACGCCGGCAGCGCAAAATGCCAAGTCTAGGCCTTCGAGCATCATGCAAATCAATGTACTGCGCGAGGCATCTACGGCTGCCACCCAGCCTATTTGTAGTTCATGGCTATTAGCGTTGGGGCGGCGGCAAATGAGCGTGCCTTGGATTTCTCCCGCCTCGTCTTGATAAGCATGGATGAGAACATTTTCATCTTGTAGTTCTTGTCCAAGCCAAGAGTTTACTTCACGGCCGTCAATCAATTGCCGAGGAAACGCGACACTGCCGTTGCATCGTGCAAGTACGCGCGATAGGGACGTTGAATCTAACGAATGATAGGCCATGCTCTTTCTTTTTCTAGTCCAGCAAAATGTCGCATACACGTTGAGTCCCTGAACCCGGGACCAAGTCCTGGCCCATTTGACTCATCTGCTGTAATTGTTGAGGCTGCTGGATGCATTGAATAATCGAATCCGCAATTATTGTCGCGCTGATCTGGTTGCATTCTCCCAGAAAGTGGATGTACCCAGCCGCATGCATGGCATGGTTTGTCACTATCTGGTTGTCGGCGATGCTGATGACAATGGCCGGGAGGCCAAGGCACATCCGCTCCCAACTGGTGGAGCCGCCTGCACTGAGCATCAGATCGGCGTGCATCATCAGTGGCGCCAAGGAGGGGAGACCGCTATGTACATGAGTTAAGGGACGTGCAGCAGCTTGATGAGTTACGCTCTGCGGATCCGGATGGTTGACTCCGATCACGATATCCACATGCAGGTGGGCCAAGTCCGGATGCGCAAGTGCATCGAGTACTTTTCCAGTTTCATTTGTCGGATCGCTTCCACCCATAAAGACCAATATGCGCTCGGCCTTGCCATTGCGCGGCGGCATTTGGGCGCGCAGCATTGAATACTCCGGCTTGAGCAACGCGTATTCCGGACCCAGCATCGTTATGCAGTGATCAGGTATCATTCCGCGGTAGCGGCCGAGCGTATCGTCGCCGAACCAGTTTTGATCAAGCAGAAAGTCGCATTCGTGTCGGCGGTCAGCCAGATCGTCGATGACCATGAGTTTACGAACATGAGGGCGAAGCTGCTCTTCCCAGCGTTTGTCGATAGCATAATGATCAACGATTAGCAGATCAGGTTTGGAATCCTGAATGGCGCTTCGCGTCTCGTCGGCATCCTGCTTCCAATCGCTACCCAGCCAATCGGCGTGTGCTAAACGGAAGTCGCATGTTTCAGCTGCCAGGGGAGAGAACGCCGGGATGGTTGGCAATTCCGTGACTCCGTAGCCTTGCTGGCGTATGGCAGCAACCATGTTGCCTGCATGCATACGGCAAACGAAATGCGGCGTTAGTCCTCTGGCTCGCAATTTGTCAGCGAGAGAAAGACTGCGCACTATATGTCCGGTTCCGATTTGCAGGGAGGCATCCGCGCGGAATACTACGTTCATGTCAATTTTGCCCCATGCTGCATGGCCTTGAACATCCATTCGGCGCGTCGCCAATCCTCGGGTGTATCAATATCCTGTACAAGTTCGCGCGGCAATCGTATCGGCATTGAAGAAGGGGTGAAGAAGGCCGAATCCTCCAACCAAGCATTCCGCTTGCCCCAGTAGAATTGGCCTGCATCGTGCCACGCCTCCTCCAAATCCTGTGAGCGGGTATTGAAATGTTCTGGATAAAACATTTCAACGCGTTCGTTGTTCTGAATACGAATGGCTCGCTGAATTGGGAACGGATAACTGGTTACCGAGAACGCATAGTTACAGTCGTTGGCCAACAGCAAATTCAGGCCGCGGCGCAAATCATCGGGCCGCACAAATGGTGCTGTCGCGTAGATGCAGCAAATCTGTAACGGTAGCCTGTCTTGCGGGAACCATTCGATTGCATGACGAATCACGGGAATCGTTCCAGTGTGATCGTCTGCCAGGTTCGCCGGCCGCATGAATGGCACGCTTGCGCCCCACTGCCTCGCGACGTCGGCAATTTCTGTGTCATCGGTGGAGACGATGACGTCATCAAAGCAGCCACTTCGTAGAGCAGCCTCAATCGACCACGCGATCATGGGCTTGCCGCAGAAAGGCTTAATATTTTTACGCGGTATGCGCTTGCTACCGCCGCGTGCAGGGATGACAGCAAGCTTCACGATGCGCCGCTCCCGTGATCGAATTCCTTGATCGTTGCAGCGACTCGGGTGACATCTTCGATCGTGTGCCCGAAGGATACAGGAAGGCTGAGCTCGGTGGCATGCAGTTCTTCTGCGATGGGGTAGTAGCGGCCCGACAGGAGTCCTCGCATTGCCTCCTGTTGATGTGGCGGAATGGGATAGTGTATTTCTGTCTTGACGCCGCGCGCCAACAAGTATTGGCGCAATGCATCGCGCTGCGGATGACGAATGCCATAGATGTGAAATACATCGTATTCATCCGGCCGGCGCACCGGCATCTCTACGGAGTCCGGCAAATGAGAAAAATAGACCTCGGCCAGCGTCCGCTTATGCTCCGTCATGTTGTCCAAATGGCGCAACTTGACGCGCAACAATGCGGCTTGCATCTCATCGAGCCGGGAATTCTGCCCGATATAGCGGTTCACGTACTTTTGCTTGGAGCCGTAGTTGCGCGTGTGGCGCAGCCGATCCGCCAGAGCATCGTCGTTGGTGACAATGGCGCCCGCGTCGCCTATGGCGCCCAGGTTCTTCGTCGGATAAAAGCTGAAACAGCCTGCATCGCCGAAGGTGCCGGTCATTTGATTGCCCAGGCGTGCACCGTGAGACTGAGCACAGTCTTCAACTACTTTCAGGCCGTGTGCGTCGGCAAAGGCGCCGATGGCATCCATCCGGCAGGTCTTGCCGAACAGATGGGTGACGCAAATGGCGCGCGTATTGCTGGTCATGGCGTGTGGCAAGCGCGCCGGATCCATGTTGAACGTTGCCAGTTCGGGCTCCACCAGCACTGGGTTGTGTCCGGCGCGAACGATAGCGAGGATGGTGGCAATGTATGTATTGGAGGCCACCAGAATGTCGCTGCCCTTGGGAAGATCAAGGGCCTCGATGGATAGAATCAGCGCGTCCAGCCCGTTCGCTACACCGATGCAGTGCCGCGCGCCTACGTAGTGGGCGAATTCGGTTTCGAAAGCGTTGACCTCTTGGCCAAGTACGTACCAGCCACTGCGGATGACGCGCGTTGCCGCTGCCTCCAGGTCAGCCATGAAGGCATCGTTGGAGCGTGCCAGGCTTTCGTATTCGATGGTCAGAGATTCATTCATAGGGCGTATCAATATATTCGCTCCGGTCATATGGATGCGACGACATTACAAGCAAGACAGCGCCCGTATCAAATGTCATTGTGTGCCAATCCTTGGGCTCGACCAACAGGCACTTGCTTGGATGATCCAGGTCCACGGTATCGGTCGTCACACCATCATTCATGTATATGGAGACTTTCCCGCTGACGGCTATCAGCGCCTGGCGGGTATGGATGTGACGGTGTCCGCCACGGGTTTCTCCATTGGCGCCATAGATCCAGTACGTACGAACCACCTCAAATGGCAACGAGTCTTGCAGCACAGTCAGAGAGCCGCGTGAATCCGTGAATGTGGGGAGATTGAGAACGGTGAAATATGTCATGCGCTGCCTCTGGCCGGATAACGTGAACCATGGTAATGGAGTTTGGCGGCCAGCAATTCCTTGGCCGGGTATGCGCTACGTCCATCAAGCCATTTGCCGATGCGCTTGTCGGCGGGGCGCGTGGAGCATTGCCTCTTCATTCAAAAGATCGTCTGATAGCCGGAAGGAGCGAGCAGACGGGCAACAACTTCACCCTGCTGCTCCGCAGTGAGTCCCGGATAGATGGGAATGGTGATGGCCTCACCGTAATATCGCTCCGCCTCGGGGAAGTCCGTCGCCTGGAAGCCCATGCGTTCGTAGTAAGGCTGGCGATAAAGCGGGATGTAGTGCACGTTGACGCCAATGCCGTCGGCCCGCATGCGTTCGAATACTTCCCGGTGGCTGGCCTTCATGGTGTCAGCGGGCAACCTGACGATGTAGAGATGTAGCGCCGAGTGGGCGTCCGGGTGCTGCCAGGGGCGGACAATTGGTGTGTCTTTCAGCAACTCTTCATAGTGCTGCGCAATGGCATGGCGTTTCGTGACAAACTCGTCGAGCCGCCGCATTTGACTCACGCCCAGCGCAGCTTGGATGTCCGTCATACGATAATTGAAGCCGAGGTCGATTTGCTGGTAATACCAGGGGCCGTCGGGGGGGCAAGTCATTTCCGACGGATAGCGGGTGATGCCGTGACTACGGAAGCGAGCCATGCGCTTGAGCAGCGCCGGGTCATTGGTCATGGCCATGCCGCCTTCACCTGTGGTGATGATCTTCACCGGGTGGAAGCTGAATACGGTGATATCGCTGTAGCGGCAGTTGCCGATTTTTTCGCCTTTGTAGCTGCCACCGATGGCATGCGATGCATCCTCAATGATGCGGAAGCCATACTCGATGGACAGCGCATGAATGCGTTCCATGTCACAGGATTGGCCGGACAGGTGAACCGGTATGACTACCTTGGGCAACCTGCCATTACGCTTTGCATGCTCCAGTTTTTCCGCTAAACGGGTTGCGCTCATATTGTAGGTGTCCGGGTCGATATCGACAAAATCGACTTCGGCGCCACAATAGAGCGCACAGTTTGCGCTGGCCACGAAAGTGATCGGCGAGGTCCAAACCAGATCGCCCGGGCCGACTTCCAGGGCCAAGCAAGCAATGTGCAGGGCGCCGGTCGCGCTGTTGACTGCTGCCGCATGTTTGGCCCCGCAGTAGTTCGCGACGACTTTTTCGAACTCCGGCACAACCGGGCCTTGCGTGAGGAAGTCCGAACGCAGCACTTCCACTACTGCGTCGATGTCTTCTTGGGAAATATTCTGGCGTCCGTATGGAATCATGGCTTTTGACCGTCTAATGTAAAACAAAAGGGCGCGATGAGTTCATTGTCGCAGGTGACAACAGCCCTCTCTGTGATTTTTCGTTTTGCTACAACCAATCGTGCGGCTCGCGATATCCGGAGCAAACAACGCAACGCTCCGCGTAGGATTCCCGGTGAAGGCCGGCCAATTCCGAAGCGGCGAGATCAGGATCAAAGATGATCTGAAAAGGATTTTACAAGGCTACCGCTGTGCTGTTACACGATCAGCAAGCGCGGTTTGCAGGTTATATAGAAGGTCTGGCGGGGGAACGTGCCAGAAGTACATTTCTCGCAAGTTCGTCAGACCGAGGCAATTGTGCCACATCGCAACGACTTGAGAAAGGCTTATGAAAAGATGGACTGAGCCGCTGTAGGGGCAACGGGGATCATGCAGCGCTATCTTCTTGGTTCTTATTCTTTAGATTGAGCTGCCGGCCGGCGGGGCGCATCTCCGCGCAACGATCGCTCGATGTTGGGCTGAAGGGGGCGGCGGTCGGTGATCTTGATCAACTGAGTTTGCGCACGCTCGTCAGTCGCACAGGAATGACAACCGGCTTGCTGAGCAATTCGATCAGGACGATGACGCGGCGATCGCCGTCGGCCATCTGATAGATGCCCTCAAGACCGGCAAACGGTCCATCACGGAGTTGTATTTTTTCGCCATGACTGAACAGTTGTTGCGCTTCGTGCTGTACAAGCGACTGCTGCTGTTGCAGTAGTTCAATCAGGTAACTATCGACTTTTGCGGGTTCTGTACCAAAGCTGACCAACCGGCTTACACCCTTGGTCGAACGGATTGGCGTCCAGCTCTTGGTGGAACTGTCACGCCCCAGCCGGATGAACAGATAGCGCGGGAATAACGGTTCGTCGCTGACAGTGACCGTGCCTTGGCGGAGCTTTTCGACAGGCAGTACGGGGAGATAGCACTGGAAGCCCTGTCTTTCCAGGTTCTCCTGTGCGCACTTTTCCTGCCGGGGTTTGGTATGGACGAGATACCAGTGCATCGCGACTCCCAAATGTTATTTTAATCCCGGGCTCATTCTACCTTCCGGTATTGGGGGCGAGCAAATGAATCGCATCATACCGTTGTTCAATTTCTTTTGGGAAACTGACGGATATTGTTCATGAGACCACAAAGTCAAACGGCCGCCCCGAGGCAGCCGTTTGGACTTTTGCAGTGCAAAGCGCTTTACTGCTTCGCCGCCAGACTCACCGAATTCTCGTTAAGCCCACCCCCCAACGCCTTGTACAGATCGATAGCGTTGTTGAGTCGCAGCTGGCGCGCCTGGATCAGCGACTGCTGCGCCGAGAACAGGTCGCGCTGCGCGTCGAGCTGGTCGAGCGAGGAGGCGATGCCGTTCTTGAAACGCAGGTCGGTCAGTTTCAGGCGTTCCTGCTGGGCCGAGAGGAAGGCTTCCTGGGCCTTGACCTGGTCGTCCAGGCTGCCGCGGGCGACCAGGGCGTCGGCCACTTCGCGGAAGGCGGTCTGGATGGTCTTTTCATACGTGACCACCGCCTTGTTCTTGCGCACTTCGGCCAGGTCCAGGTTGGCGCTGTTGCGGCCGAAGTCGAAGATCGGCAGCGACAGCGAGGGGCCGAAGCTCCAGGCGCCGGAGCCGGACTCGAACAGGCCACCCAGCGTGCTGCTGGCGCTGCCGAAGCTGCCGGTCAGCGAGATCTTCGGGAAGAAGGCCGCGCGCGCCGCGCCGATGTTGGCGTTGGCCGAGAGCAGGCTCTGTTCGGCTGAGCGGATGTCCGGACGGTTGGTCAGCAGGTCCGAAGGCAGGCCGGCCGGGATGTCGGTGACGATCTTTTCATCCGACAGCAGCTGCGCCGGCGGCAGGTCGCCGACCTTCTTGCCCACCAGCAGCGTGAGCGCGTTTTCGGCCTGGGCGCGCTGGCGTTCCAGCGTGGCCTTGGACACGCGCGCCGATTCCACCAGGGTTTGCGTCAGTCGGAAGTCCAGCGCCGAGGAGGCGCCCACGTCCAGGCGCTTCTGCGCCAGCTGCAGGTTGTCTTCGCGCGATTTCAGGGTCTGGTCCGCCAGGAGCAGCTGTTCGGCGTAGGAACGCTCGGTCAGGTAAGCCTGCGCCACCTGCGCGACCAGGCTGATCTGGGCCGACTTCTGCGCTTCCTCGGTGGAGAGGTAGCTGGCCAGCGCTGCGTCCTTCAGGCTGCGCACGCGACCGAAGAAGTCCAGCTCGTAGGCCGGCACTGCCAGGCCCACCTGGTAGCTGTTGCTGATGTAGGGCTGGCCGGTCAGCGACTGGCTGGCCGCGGTGCGGGTACGCGCAGCGTTGCCGCTCACGTTCAGGTTGGGCAGCAGGTCGGCGCGGGTGATCTGGTACTGCGCGCGCGCTTCCTCGATGTTCAGGGCGGCGGTGCGCAGGTCGCGGTTGTTTTCCAGGGCGGCCGCGATCAGCGCCTGCAGGCGCTGGTCGGGGAAGAACTGGCGCCAGCCCAGGTTGACCGCTTCCAGCTCCTTGCTGCCGGCGGCGTTGGCCGGGTAGGCCGTTTCCACCGGCGCTTGCGGGCGCTCATAGGTGGGGGCCAGCGTGCAGCCCCCCAGTACGCCGGCGACGGCCAGCGCTGCGCAGAGTTGCAGCAAGCGCGGCGAGCGTGGCATCGACAGATTAGCCATTGTTATTCTCCACATTAATCTTGGGCGAGTGGTCCGCATCGAACTTGCGTTGGCGTTCGCTGCCCTTGAAGATCTTGCGCACGACCACGAAGAAGATCGGCACCAGGAACACTGCCAGCACGGTTGCGGTGATCATGCCGCCCATCACGCCGGTACCGATGGCGCGTTGGCTGGCCGAACCGGCGCCGGAGGCGATGGCCAGCGGCAGCACGCCGAGGATGAAGGCCAGCGAGGTCATGATGATCGGACGGAAGCGCAGGTGCACCGCTTCCAGCGTCGCTTCGATCAGGCCCATGCCCTGCGCCTGCAGGTCCTTGGCGAACTCGATGATCAGGATCGCGTTCTTGGCCGACAGGCCCACCACCGCGATCATGCCCACCTTGAAGTACACGTCGTTGGGCATGGCGCGCAGCGTCACGCCCAAGAGCGCGCCGAGGATACCCAGCGGCACCACCAGCATCACCGCCAGCGGGATCGAGGTGCTTTCATACAGCGCTGCCAGCACCAGGAACACGGCGATCAGCGACAGCGCGTACAGGGCCGGGGCCTGGTTGCCGGAGGTCTTTTCTTCCAGCGACTGGCCGGTCCACTCGAAGCCGAAGCCCGCGGGCAGCTTGGCGACGAAGGATTCCATCTCCGCCATCGCCTCGCCGGTGCTGCGACCCGGGGCCGCGCCGCCGGCGATCTTCATCGCCGGGTAGCCGTTGTAGCGGATCAGCTGCACGGGGCCGTTGATCCACTTGGCCGACACGAAGGCCGAGAACGGCACCATGGTGCCCGAGGAGTTCTTGGCGTACAGGTTGACCAGGTCTTCCGGCTGCAGGCGACGGTTGGCGTCGGCCTGGACGATCACGCGCTGCTGGCGGCCCTGGTTGGGGAAGTCGTTCACATACGACGAACCCAGAGCGGTCGACAGCACGCTGTTGATGGTCGAGAACGGCACGCCCAGCGCGTTGGCCTTGTCGCGGTCGATGTCCAGTTGCAGCTGCGGCGCATCTTCCAGGCCTTCCGGACGCACGCCCGCCAGCACCTTGCTTTGCGAGGCCATGCCCAGGATCTGGTTGCGCGCCTGCACCAGTGCGGCGTGTCCCACGCCTGCGCGATCCTGCAGACGGAAGGTGAAGCCGGTGGCGTTGCCCAGTTCAGGGATAGGCGGCGGGTTCAGCGGGAACACGATCGCGTCCTTGATCTGCGAGAAGGCGCCGAAGGCCTTGCCGGCGATGGCGTCGGCCGACTGCGACTTGTCGCGCTCAGCCCAGTCCTTCAGCGGGGTGAACACCAGCGCCGCGTTCTGGCCGTTGCCGGAGAACGAGAAGCCCAGCACCGCAATCGCGTGCTCGACCGCCGGATCCTTCAGGTAATACTCTTCGACCTTCTTCACGACCTCCGTGGTGCGCGCCGTGCTTGCGCCCGGCGGCAGCTGGATGTTGGTGATGATGTAGCCCTGGTCTTCGTTGGGCAGGAAGGACGCCGGCAGGCGGGCATACAGCAGGCCCACGCAAGCCACGATCACCACGTACACGATCATGTAGCGGCCGGCCTTGGTCAGCATCTTGGCGATGAAGCCCTGGTAGCCGGCGGCGGTGGTGTTGAACTTGCGGTTGAACCAGCCGAAGAAACCCTTCTTCTCGTGGTGGTGACCCTTCTCGACCGGCTTGAGGATGGTCGCGCACAGCGCCGGCGTCAGCGTGAACGCCATGAGCACCGAGAACACCATGGAGGCCACCATCGACAGCGAGAACTGGCGATAGATCGCGCCCACGGCGCCGCCGAAGAAGGCCATCGGGATGAACACCGCGATCAGCACCAGCGTGATGCCGATCAGCGCGCCCGAGATCTGGCCCATGGCCTTGCGGGTGGCGTCGGCCGGCGACAGGCCTTCCTCGCTCATGATGCGTTCGACGTTTTCCACCACCACGATCGCATCGTCCACCAGGATACCGATGGCCAGCACCATGCCGAACATGGTCAGCACGTTGATCGAGAAGCCGAACACCAGCAGCGTGGCGAAGGTACCCAGCAGGGCCACCGGCACCACCACCGTCGGGATGATGGTGTAGCGGATGTTCTGCAGGAACAGGAACATCACCAGGAACACCAGCACGATGGCTTCGATCAGGGTCTTGACCACTTCCTCGATCGAGATCTTGACGAACTTGGAGGTGTCGTAAGGGATGGTGTACTTCACGCCGGCCGGGAAGTACTTGGCCAGTTCTTCCATCTTCTTGTGCACGGCGGTGGCGGTGCCCAGCGCGTTGGCGGTGGGCGAGAGCTGCACACCGATGAACGACGACGGCTTGCCGTCCAGGCGACCCGAGGTGTCGTAGGTCTGGCCGCCGACTTCGATGCGGGCCACGTCGCGCATGCGCACGGCGGCGCCGTTCGCGTTGGCGCGCAGGATGATGTCGCCGAACTGCTCGGGCGTGGTCAGCTGGCCGTTCACCACCACGGTGGCGGCGATCTGCTGCGTGCCGGGGCTGGGCAGGGCGCCCAGCGTGCCGCCGGCCACCAGCGCGTTCTGCGCGGTGATCGCTGCGGTCACGTCGGCCGGCGTCAGGTTCAGGCCGATCAGCTTGTTCGGGTCGATCCAGATGCGCATGGCGCGTTCGGTACCGAACAGCTGCGCCTGGCCCACGCCGGGCACGCGCTTGATTTCGTTGAGGACGTTGCGCGACAGGTAGTCGCCCAGCGCCACCGGATCAAGCTTGCCGTCGGTGGACGAGAGGCCGATGAACAGCAGGAAGTTGGAGCGCGACTTGGTCACCTGCACGCCCTGTTGCGTCACGGCCGCCGGCAGGCGGGCCTCCACGCGCTTGAGGCGGTTCTGCACGTCCACCGCGGCCAGGTCGGCGTTGGTGTCGGGCGAGAAGGTGATGGTGATCTGCACCTGGCCGTTGGCCTGGCTTTGCGACTCCATGTACTGCAGGCCGTCGGCGCCGTTCATTTCCTGTTCGATCAGGCTGGTCACCGAATCGTCCAGGGTCTGCGCGGTCGCGCCCGGATAGGTCGCCGTGACCACGATGGTCGGCGGCGCGATACTGGGGTACTGGGCCACCGGCAAGCCGGTGATCGCCAATGCCCCGGCCAACATGATGAAGATGGCCAACACCCACGCGAATACGGGGCGATCAATAAAAAACTTTCCCATCTTGCAGCCTCTTAGTTAGCTTTCGGTTGGGCGCCCGCACCTTGCTGGGCCGGCTGGCCTTGCGCGGGAGCACCCGCGGGATTCCACTGCACCGGCTTGACGGGCGCGCCTGGCTTGACCTTCTGCAGGCCTTCCACGATCACGCGGTCGCCGTCCTTCAGGCCGTCGGTGACCTGCCAGCTGTTGTTGAGCGCGGAGCCGGTCTTGACCGGACGGGCCTCGACCTTGTTGTCGGCGTTGACCACGAACACCACCGAGCCGGACGCGTCACGCATGACGGCCTGCTGCGGGATCACCAGCGCCTGCTCGTCGACCGCCTGCTCGATCTTGGTACGCACATAGGTGCCCGGCAGCAGCACGCGCTTGGGGTTGGGGAACTCGGCGCGCAGCGAGACCGAGCCGGTGGCTTCGTCCACGCTGATGTCGGAGAACAGCAGCTTGCCCGGCAGCGGATAGGCCTGGCCGTTTTCCAGCATCAGGGTCACGCTGGCCTTGTTCTCGCCCACGCTCTTCAACTTGCCGTTGGCCATGGCCTGTTGCAGTTTCAGCAGGTCGGCGCTGGACTGGGTCACGTTGACGTAGATCGGGTCGAGCTGCTGCACCAGCGCCAGCTGGGTGGCGTCGCTGCCCTGGCCGACCAGCGCGCCCTCGGTCACCAGCGCGCGGCCGATGCGGCCGGAGATGGGCGAGGTAACGGTGGCGTAACCCAGGTTCAGGCTGGCGGTCTGCACCGAAGCCTTGCCGGAAGCGACGTCGGCTTCGGCCTGCTTCTGCGCGGCCACGGCGTCGTCATATTCCTGCTTGGAGACGGCGTTGACTTCCACCAGCGGCTTGTAGCGTTGCGCCTTGAGCGCAGCCTGGGTCAGGTTGGCCTGGGCGCGGGCCAGCGTGGCTTGCGCGCTGTCGTAGGTGGCCTTGTACTGGGCCGGGTCGATCTTGTAGAGGACCTGGCCTTCCTTGACGTCGCTGCCTTCCTTGAAGACGCGCTTCTGGACGATGCCGGCCACGCGTGCGCGCACCTGGGCGATGCGGTAGGCCTCGACGCGGCCGGGCAGCTCATTGGTGACGGCGATGCGTTGCGGGGCCACGGTGACCACGGACACCTCCGAGGGCGGCATCGCGCCCGGACCGGCGGGTTTTTGTCCGCAGGCCGCCAGGGCGGCGGCAACGGCGACGGTCATGGTGAGGCGCGTGAAACGACTGACTGAGCTCATAGATATCTCGCACGAAAGTAAAGTTGATGCCGCGGAGGCGGCGGTGAAACGAATTCGGTGAAACGGATGTTGCCGACTGCTGAGGCCGTCCGGTATGGCGGAGCGGAGGATGAAACACGGTTGTTGCAGAGCAAAAAATACGATCCCTGCTTCCCGGCGGAGGCGATCAAATTTTTTGCAGGTGATTTACGGCAGGAGCTTGAAGCGGATGCTATTATACATACATTCGTGTATGTATGTATTTCTTCGAAAACTCACACTAATTTAGCAAACTTGTTGAAAAGGGCGTAGAGAAATATGAGCGATTCCTTGCATTTTCTGAATCGCGCCGTCTCCGCGCCGCTTCTGCAGGTCGAAAACCGAGCCCTTGTTCTTTTTCCCGCGACGATTTGTCGCAGCTAAAAGACGGGCCAGAATGCCATGACATTGTGCCCAGCATTGCCTGAAGGGAAAATGAAGGCGCGCACCCATAAGGTGCGCCATGCCGGCGCGCGTTGTCCAAATCCGATGTGCGGGTGCAGCATGCAGGGCCGGCGAATGCCGCCGCCTGTTGCCCGGCACGTTCATCCTGTCCAGGTATCGCCATGATCCATATTTCCATCCTCACCGCGGGCTGTCACTGACATGGCCCGCTCGACCAAGGAAGAAGCGCTCGAAACGCGCTCCCGCATCCTCGACGCCGCCGAACAGGTGTTCCACGAGCGCGGCGTCTCGCACACCTCGCTGGCCGACGTGGCCAAGGCGGCCGACGTCACGCGCGGCGCCATCTACTGGCATTTCAAGAACAAGAGCGACCTGTTCGACGCCATGTGCGAACGCGTGCGGCTGCCGATGGAGGCCGTGCTGGAAGAAAACGCCAGCCCGCAGGTCGAGGATCCGCTGGGCGAATTTTTGCGCAGCGGCGTCTACGTGCTGACGCTGGCCTCCACCGACGAGCGCTGCCGCCGGGTGTTCGACATCATCTTCAACAAGTGCGAATTCGCCGATCACGAGGACCCGATCCTGGTCCGCCAGCGCGAATGCCATGTCGACGGCATGCTGCGCCTGGAGCAGATCCTTACCAACGCCATCGCGCGCGGCCAGTTGCCGGCCTCGCTCAACATCCGCGTGGCCTGCCTGATGGCGCACGCCACCTTCAGCGGCTTGCTGACCGACTGGTTCTTCGCGCCCGACAGTTTCGATCTGGTCAGGGACGGCGAACGTATCCTAGCGGCGTCGCTGCATGCCTTGAAGTCGGCGCCGTCCCTGCAGAAATCGGTGGACGAGGCCGCGCCCGCGGCCTGACATCCGACCTGTGCCGCTTTACTGCTGGGGTCCGCCCAGCAGGGCATTGATCTGCGCCAGGTCGTCCTCGCGCAGGGCGCCGGCCGCAGCCTTGAGCTTCAATCCGTTCATCAGCGTGTCGTAGCGCGCCTTAGCCAGGTCGCGCCGGGTCGAGTACAGCTGCTGCTGCGCATTGAGCACGTCGATGTTGATGCGCACGCCGACCTGGTAGCCCAGCTTGTTGGAGTCCAGCGACGACTGGCTCGACACTTCCGCCGCCTCATACGCCTTCACCTGCGACAAGCCGTTGGCCACGCCCAGAAAAGCCTGGCGCGCGTTCAGCACCGCGGTGCGGCGCGCGTTCTCCAGGTCCGAGCGCGCCTTGTCGGCCAGCGCCACCGCCTCGTCCACCTTGCTGCTGGTGGCAAATCCCGAGAACAGCGGAATGTTCCATTGCACCCCGATCGAATTGCTGTAGCCGCGCGCGTTGAGGTAGGGCGTGCGCACGCTGGTCTGGTCGGTGTAGTTGCGCGCCACCACCAGGTCGACGGTGGGCGCGTGGCCGGCGCGGTTGCGCTTGATCTCGCTCTGGGCCACCTCCAGCGCCACCTGCTGCGCCACGACCGCGTAGTTGTCGGCCTGGGCGCTGGCGATCCAGGTGTCGATCTGGGCCGGCCGCGGCGACGAGAGCTTCACGCCGGGGCGCAGCACCGCCAGCGGCGCCGGCGGCTGGCCGATGATCTGCTGCAATTTCGAGAGCGCGACTTCAAGGTCGTTCTGCGCCGCGATCTCCTGCGCCGTCGCCAGGTCGTAGCGCGCCTGCGCTTCGTTGGTGTCGGTGATGGTGGAGGTGCCGATCTCGAAATTGCGTTTGGCCGAGGCCAGCTGCTCGCTGATGGCGATCTTCTGCGCGCCCAGGAAGGACAGCGCATCCTGCGCCGCCAGCACGTCGAAATAGGCCTGGCCGGTACGCAGGATCAGGTCCTGCTGGGCCTGGGCGAATTGCGCCTCGCTGGAGGCCACCGACAGCTTGCCCTGCTTGTAGCTTTCCCAGTTGGCCAGGCGCAGCAGCGGTTGCGTCAGCTGCAGCGCGTAGCTGTTGTTGGTGCTGTCGAAGTTCTGGTCCGAGCGCGTATAGCTGCCGCCGACGCCGACCGCGGGCAGCAGGCCGGCGCGGCCCTGGGTGTCCTTCTCCCTGCCCGCCGTCAGCGCGTAGCGCGCGCTGGTGTAGACCGGGTCGTTGGCCAGCGCCTGCTGGTAGACCTGCAGCAGGTCGGCGCCGCTGGCGGCGCCATGCAGGACCAGGCCGGCGATCAGTGAGGTAAGCAGGGCAGCACGCATGTGGCGGATTCTCCGAAGAGGTGGAACAGGTCGGTACGGGCAGCGGCGCAAGCGCGCGGCACAGGCGCAATCCAGGCCCGGACCGCGCTTGCGGTGAGCTGGAGAGAATGGAGGGAAAGTGCGCCGGACGCTGCCTGTTGCGATCACGCCCGCCTTTTCAGGGGCGGGCGCGACGGCTTCAGTAGGTCGGCATGGACGGGTCGACCTGGTTGGCCCAGGCGTGGACGCCGCCGGTCAGGTTGATCACCTTGGTGAAACCCTGGCGTTCGAGGAACGCGGCGACTTGCATGCTGCGGCCGCCATGATGGCAGATGCACACGACGGCCTGCTCTTCATCGAGCTCGGAAAAGCGCCCGGGAACGGTATTCATCGGAACCAGCTGCGATCCGGTGATGTTGCAGGTCTGATGTTCCCAGGGTTCGCGCACATCCAGCAACAGAGGGGTGGGGCGGTCGGGATCGTTGATCCAGGCGGCCAGTTCCGGGGCGGTGATGTGCTCCATGGTGTTTCCTAGAATGAGAAGTGGGAGGGCGCGGCGGCCGCGTGCAGCGGCTTGGCCACGGTTTCGACGATGTTGACGGTGTCGAACGTCTGTTCGGAGGTGCGGGTGACCAGCTTGATGTCCATCACCGGCAGCGAGCCGACGATGGCCAGCAGGCGGCCGCCGACCTTCAGTTGCTTGCCGAAGGCTTCCGGCAGGAAGGGCAGCGAGCCCGAGATGACGATCACGTCGTACTCGGCGGCCTTGCCGTCGGCGCCGGTCCAGCCTTGCGCGCCGTTGCCCAGCTGGACGTCGACGTTGGCCACGCCGTAGTCCGACAGGTTCTGCTCGGCCAGGCTCTTCAATTCCGGGGAGATTTCAACGGTCGTCACGTGACGCGCCTTGTGCGCCAGCAGCGCCGCCATGTAGCCCGAACCGGCGCCGATTTCCAGCACGACTTCGTGCTTCTTGACGTTGGCTTCCTGCAGGATGCGCGCTTCGATCTTGGGCGCCAGCATGTTTTCGCCGCCCGGCAGCGGGATCTCGGTGTCGAAGAAGGCCAGGCTGCGGTGCGCGGCCGGCACGAATTCTTCGCGCTTGACGACCGTCAGCAGGTCCAGGATGTCCTGCGCCAGCACGTTCCAGGGACGGATTTGCTGTTCGATCATGTTGAAACGGGCTTGTTCGATATTCATGGCGGTAGGCTCTAATAGCGACGGAAAACCGCCATTTTATCAAACACAGACCAGCTGGACAGCTCGTATAGCCCCGGAAAAACGCCTGAGAAACCCACCTGTTGCGGGATTTCCTCAACGCAACGGCCCGCCCGGGCCCGCCGGGCCAGCTCAGCCGTCATGGCGCATCCCTCCGGCGGCGTCGGCGCCGTCCCGGCCGAACCACTTGCGCTTGAACCAGGCGCCCAGGTCGTCCAGGTAGGTATAGGCCACCGGCACCACCACCAGCGTCAGTAGCGAGGAGGTGATGATGCCGCCGATCACCGCCTGCCCCATCGGCGCGCGCTGCTCGGAACCCTCGGCCACGCCGAAGGCCAGCGGCACCATGCCGAACACCATGGCCAGCGTGGTCATCAGGATCGGGCGCAGCCGCACGTGGGCCGCCTCCAGCAGCGCGGCGCCGCGCTCCATGCCTTCGCGCCGGGCCTGGTTGGCGAAGTCCACCAGCAGGATCGCGTTCTTGGTTACCAGGCCCATCAGCATGATGAAACCGATGATGGAAAACATGTTCAGCGTCGAGCGGAAGAACATCAGCGCCAGGAACACCCCGATCAGCGTCAGCGGCAGCGAGGACATGATCGCCACCGGCTGCAGGAAGCTGGCGAACTGCGAGGCCAGGATCATGTAGATGAACACGATGGCCAGCGCCAGCGCGCCCACCGCATAGCCGAAGGATTCGTTCATGCTCTTGGTGGAGCCGCCGATCTGGTAGCGGTAGCCCGGCGGCCAGTGCATGCCGTCGAGCATGGTCTTGATCTGGGCGTTGATCTGCCCGGCCGAGCGGCCCTGGGCGTTGGCCGAGAGCTCGACCTCGCGGTTCAGGTCGCGCCGGTTGATCTGGTTGGCGCCCAGCGTGTCCTTGATCTCGGCCACCTGGCGCAGCGGCACCATGCGCGGCGAGCCGTCCGCATTGGTCAGCGTGCTGGCCAGCATCAGCCGCGAGAGGTCGTCGGCGGTGTTGCGGTCCTTGGGCGAGAGGCGCACGTTGACGTCGTAGTTCTCGTCATCCGGTCCGCGCCAGCTGCTGGCCGCCTCGCCCGCCAGCAGCGGCGAGAGCGCGTTGCCCAGCTGCGCCACGCCGATGCCCAGGTCCGAGCCGATGTCGCGCCTGGGCTCGACCGACAGGGTGGGCTTTTGCGCCTTCAGGCTGGAGTCGAGGTCGACCACGCCGGGGATCTGCCGCAGCTGCGCCTGCACCTGGTCGGACAGCCGCGCCAGCTGCTGCAGGTCGGGACCGAGCAGGCTGAAGCGGATCTGCTTGTTGTCGCCGCCCACGCCGTCCAGCGTACCCACGTGGGTCACCGTGATGCCGGCCACCTGCGCCAGCTTGTCGCGCAGCAGCGGCGCCATCTGGCCGGTGGTCAGCGTGCGCTGGGTGCGCGGCTTCAGGCGGATGAACACGGTCGCGTAGTTCTTGCCCTGGGCGTTGCCGGTGTTGACGGTGCTGTAGATGTCGGTGACTTCCGGGAACTGGCGCAGCACCGCCTCGACCTGGCGCACCTTGCTTTCGGTCAGCTCCAGCGAAGAGCCCACCGGCGTGAAGAAGGTGACGCCGGTCTCCGAGTAGTCCGCCTGCGGCACGAACTCGGAGCCGATCAGGCCGGTGGCCGGCAGCGCGAAGCCGGCGAAGAAGGTGGCCAGCGCGATCGCCAGCGTGGCCACGCGGTGCTTCAGCGACCAGCGCAGCATTTCCTGGTAGCGCGCCGACAGCCATTGCACCAGGCGATCGAAGGCCTGCAGCACGCGGCCGATGCTCTTGTCGTACCAGCCGGCTTTCCTGCCGTGTTCGCCGTGGGCGTCGGGGTCGGGCCAGATCGAAGACAGCATCGGGTCCAGCGTGAAGGAGACGAACATCGAGATCAGCACGGCGGCCGCCACCGTCACGCCGAACTGGTGGAAGAAGCGGCCGATGATGCCGCCCATGAAGCCCACCGGCAGGAACACCGCGACGATGGAAAACGTCGTGGCCAGCACCGCCAGGCCGATTTCCTGCGTGCCCTCCATGGCCGCCGCGCGGTGCGACTTGAACTTGCCGTGCACCTTCATGCCGGCGTGGCGCACGATGTTTTCCCGCACCACGATGGCGTCGTCGATCAACAGCCCCACGCACAGCGACAGCGCCATCAGCGTGATCATGTTGATGGTGAAGCCGAACATGTACATGAACAGGAAGGTGCCGATCAGCGCCACCGGCAGCGTCAGGCCGGTGATCACGGTGGAGCGCCACGAGTTCAGGAACAGGAACACGATCACGATGGTCAGCAGCGCGCCCTCGATCAGCGTGCGCCGCACGTTCTCCACGCCGGTGCGGATCTGGCGCGAGCCGTCCTTGACCACCTCCAGCATCACGCCCGGATAGAGCTTCTGGAAACTGGGCTCCATCTCCTTCATGGCGCGCTTCAAGCCGTCGGCCACGTCGATGGTGTTCTGGCCCTGGGCTTTCAGGATGTCCAGCGCCAGCGTGCGGCGGCCGTTGTAGAGCGCCAGCGTCTCCTGTTCTTCCTGGCCGTCGACCACGTTGGCGACCTGGCCCAGCGTCACCGGCTGGCCGCCGCGGCGGGCGACGATCAGGCGCCTGAAGTCTTCCGGATTCTTCACGCGGCCCTGCACCTGCACGGTCTTTTCCGCGTCCAGGGTGCGGATGGCGCCGGTGGGCAGTTCCTGGTTCTCGTTCTTCACCGCGTCCACGATCTGGTTCACGCCCACGCCCAGCGCTTCCATCTCGGCCGGCTTGACGTAGATGTTGATCTCGCGCTTGACGCCGCCCACCAGCGTCACCGAGCCCACGCCGCGCACGTTTTCCAGGCGCTTCTTGATCACCTGGTCGGCGATGGTGGTCAGCTCGCGCAGGCTGCGCAATGTTGCGTTGGGGGCCTCGGGCGCGTTGGACACCGAGATCGAGAAGATCGGCTGGTCGGCCGGATCGAAACGGGTGATGCGCGGCTCGTCGACTTCCTTGCGGAAGGCCGCCTTCACCAGCGCCACCTTTTCGCGCACGTCCTGCGCGGCCAGCGCCGGGTCGACGGTGAGGTCGAACTGCACGATCACCACCGACAGGCCTTCGTAGGAGTGCGACACCAGCGTGTCGATGCCGTTGATGGTGTTGACCGACTCTTCGATCTTGCGCGTGACGTCGGACTCGACGTTCTCAGGCGAGGCGCCGGGGTAAGTGGTCTGCACCACCACCACCGGGAAGGTGATGTCGGGGAACTGGTCGACCCGCATGCGCTGGTAGGAGAACAGGCCCAGCACCACGAAGGCCATCATCATCATGGTGGCCAGCACGGGGTTGCCGATCGAGATGCGCGTGAACCACATCGTCTAGCGCCCCTGCGGCTGGGTGGACGGATTGGCCGGCGGCGCGGCCGGCGGCAGCCCGGCTTGTGCGGTCTTCGTGGCCTGCATGGCTTGTGGCGAGGCCGCGGCTGGAGCGGCGCCGGACGTCGCCGCCGCGCCGCCCTGCGGCAGCACGCGCACCGATGTGCCGTCGCGCATGATGCCCAGGTTGGCCTTGACGATCTGCGCGCCCTCGGCCAGGCCGCTGACGATCTCGACCGCGTTGCCGTCGTCGGCGCGGCCCTGCAAGCCGGTCACCACCGGGCGGCGCGCCAGCACGCCGTGCTCGATGGCGTAGACGTAGGCGTTGCCGTTTTCGGTCTGGATCGCGGTGGCGGGCACCGACAGGGCGCGCTCCTTCTTTTCCAGCGTCAGGCTGGCGTCGGCGAACATGCCGGCGCGCAGCAGGCCCTGCGGATTGTCCACCCGCACATAGACCATGATCGAGCGCGAGCCCGACTGCGTGGCCGGGTTGATGCGCACCACGCGGCCCGGCACCTTCTGCGGCAGGCCCTCCACCGCTACCTGCACTTCCTGTCCGCCCTGCACCTTCAGGATGTCATTGGTCGGCACCGGCGCCTCCAGCTCCATCTGCGACAGGTCGACGATGTCGATCAGCTTGCCGTCGACGGCCACCTTTTCGCCCGGCTGCACGTTGCGCGCGCTGACCAGCCCGGCGATGGGCGAGCGCACCACCGTGTCGGACAGGGCTTTCCTGGCCACATCGAGTGCGCCGCGCGCGGAGTCGACGTTGGCGCGGGCGATGTCGAACTGGCTGGCGGCGGTGTCGAAGGCGTTGCGCGAGATGAAGCCCTTGTCCAGCAGCACCTGGTTGTTGTTGCGGGTCTGGGTGGCGATGTCGAGCTGGCCTTGCGAGGCCACCAGCGAGCCGCGCGCCTGGTCCACCTTGGCCTGGTAGTCGGCGGTGTCGATGCGCGCCAGCACCTGGCCTTCGCGCACCGCTTCGCCTTCACGCACCAGCACCTGCTGTACCTCGCCGGCCACGCGCGCCTTCACCGAGGCCTGGTTGAGCGCGCGCAGCGCGCCCGACAGCGGCAGCACCTGGCGCAGCTCGCCGCTTTTGACGACATACAGGTCGCCGGGCAGGAATTCCATGGCCGTCGGCGCCACGGCGGCGGGCGCCGATGCCGAGGCCGATGTCGGCGCGGCGTTGCGCTTTTTCAGCAGCATCGCTGCCGCGATCAGCAGCACCAGCGCCAGCAAGGTCCACCGCAGCCAGCGGCGTTTCAGAAAGGAAAGCGTCATTCGAAGTCCCGGGTTTGAGCCTGCAGACGTTCGTGCAGGCTTTTTATTGTTCTATTGCTTGGAGGCTCAGGCCTTCAGGCCGTTGATGCAAAGGTCGATCAGGCAGGCCAGGTAGGCTTGCGGATCAATGGGCACGATGGAGCAGGGGCCGAAGGACTGGTCCCACAGCATCAGCATCACCACCGGCGCCACGATCACTTTTTTCATCGTGTGGGCGTCGACGGCGCGGAATTCGCCGCGCGCCATGCCGCGCTCCAGCATGCGCACGATCATGGCGTCGCTGCGCACGATCACTTCGTCGTGGTAGAAGCGCGCCAGCTCGGGGAAGTTGCCCGACTCCGCCACCATCAGCTTGGAAATGCCGTTCAGGCCCGAGCGCGCGGCGGTGTCCCACCAGCCCGTGATCAGTTCGCGCAGCAGGTCGGCGCTGCTGCCGGCATAGCCGTCCACCATCGCCTCGGCCTCGGCCAGCAGCGGCAGCATGTTGGCGCGCACGACCGACTTGAACAGGCTTTCCTTGTTTTCGAAGTAAAGATACAGCGTGCCCTTGGAAACGCCGGCGCGCGCGGCCACGTCTTCCAGCCGGGTGGCGGCGAAGCCGCGTTCGACGAACAATTGCAGCGCAGCCGCCAGCAATTCCTGCGGACGGTCCTGCTTGCGGCGTTCCCAGCGGGGTTCTTTGGCGGCTTCTGACATGGCGGGGCAAGGCGCGGCGAACGCCATATCCGCATGCCGGCGGGCGTTGCGCTGCGGCCGGAAGAAAAGGCGAGTCCGCCGGTAAGTTACCGAGGAGTCAGCAATGTAAGTGTCAATCGGCATGGCGTCAAGGAGGCGGCGCAAGCATTCGGGTAAGCGAATGTAAAGGCGCCGCGGGCGGTGCCGCCAGCCTTGTGCGACAGGCGGTCGATGCGCGGCGCGAAATGCAGGCGCGGGGGATTTGCCTGACGGAACGGGAGAATCAACCAACTGGAAACCGGACTGAAAAGGCAGGCAGCAGCGGGCTGAAACGCTGGACAGACGATCAAGGCCGGGAGCCGAGGGGGCGAGAACGAAGGCGCCGGACCGCAAAAACCGGGCGGTCGCCGGCGCAGGCCTTAAAATGGCGACCTTGCCGTCCGCGTCAACGCCGGGCACGGCTTCTTGCATTGCCTGTTTGTCACGTTTCCCGATTTCCCGATTTCCCGATCTCCATGAACTGCCGCTCCCAGTGCGGCGCCTGCTGCACGGCGCCTTCCATCACCAGCCCGATCCCCGGCATGCCGCACGGCAAGCCGGCCGGCGTGCCGTGCGTGCAACTGGACGAGGCGATGCGCTGCCGCATCTTCGGCCGGCCGGAGCGCCCGGCGTTTTGCGGCGGGCTGCAGCCTTCGGCGGAGATGTGCGGCGACAGCCGCGAGGCGGCCATGTTCTGGCTGGGAGCGCTGGAGGCGGCGACCGCGCCGGCGGCCTGAGGCGATCGCCGCGCCGCGATCAGGGGAAGATTTCCGCCAGTCGCTCGCTGGGGCGCACCAGCATCGTGCCCTTGGGCGCCACGACGATGGGACGGTTGATCAGGATGGGGTGCGCCAGCATGGCGTCGAGCAGTTGCTCGTCGCTGAGCGCCGGATCGTCCAGGCCCAGTTCCTTGTACAGCGTTTCCTTGGCGCGGATGACGTCGCGCACCGGCACGCCCATGGCGGCGATCAGCTGTTTCAGCGTGGCGCGGTCGGGCGGGGTTTTCAGGTATTCGATCACGGTCGGTTCAACGCCGCCGTCGCGCAGGCCTTGCAGGACGTTGCGCGAGGTGCCGCATTTGGGGTTGTGATAGATGGTGATGTCGCTCATGGAAGTCCTTTCGCCCGGCATGGATCAAAAGGCGACATGGTAGCGCGCCCGGCGGTTTCCTAAGAAGACGCTAAGTGGCGTGCTGTAAAATTTCGATTTGTTGCAGCGCACCTTCCTGCGCAAGCGCGGTCAAACCGCCGGTTTTTGATCAGTTTTGATCATTTTTTGATTTATACGCCACGTTTTTTCCGTTCAACCCCACAAAAGAAGCCACCCAGCCACCGTATGGATACTATCCTCGCGCTCAAGGCGCTCATCATGGGCATCGTCGAAGGCCTGACCGAATTCCTGCCCATTTCCTCCACCGGCCACCTGATCCTGGCCAACAGCCTGCTGCAGTTCACCGGCCCGACTTTCTCCAAGGAAAAAGCCGACGTCTTTGAAATCGTCATCCAGGCCGGCGCCATCCTGGCGGTGTGCTGGGAATACCGCGCCCGCATCGCCGCGGTGCTGGGCGGCTTGTTCACCGACCGCAAGGCGCAGCGCCTGGTGATCAACCTGATCATCGCCTTCCTGCCGGCTGCCATCCTGGGCTTCCTGTTCAGCCGCAAGATCAAGGAGGTGCTGTTCAATCCGGTGGCCGTGGCGGTCGCCTTCATCGTCGGCGGCCTGATCATCCTGTGGGTGGAACGCCGCAACAAGGACCGCATGAGCATGGCTTCGGCGCGCATCGAGACGGTGGACGACATGACGCCGCTGGACGCGCTCAAAGTCGGCATCGCCCAGGCCTTCGCGCTGATCCCCGGCACCAGCCGCTCCGGCGCCACCATCATCGGCGGCATGATGTTCGGCCTGTCGCGCAAGGCGGCCACCGAGTTCTCCTTCTTCCTGGCGATCCCGACGCTGTTCGCCGCCACCATCTACTCGCTCTACAAGGAGCGCGCGCTGCTGTCGGCGGCCGACGTGCCGCTGTTTACCGTGGGCACCGTGGCCGCCTTCGTCTCGGCCTTCCTGTGCGTACGCTGGCTGCTGCGCTATATCAGCTCGCACGATTTCACCGTGTTCGCCTGGTACCGCATCGTGTTCGGCATCATGGTGCTGGTCACCGCCTACACCGGCGTGGTGGCCTGGGTCGAATAAAGCCGCCCGCGGCCGTACACCGCGACCCATCCCGCGTTACACTGCTGCACCCGCCGGACGCCTCGACGCGTCCGGCGTCATATTAAAAGCACCTCGATCACCGCCAATCCCTTCCAGAGAACATCCACATGGCCAATGTTTGCAGCGCCGGCCTCGATATCGGCTTCGCTTCGCTCAGCTACGCGCAGATCGGTTTCCTCGGCATCGTCCAGGGCATCACCGAGCTGTTGCCCATTTCGTCTACCGCCCACATGCGCGTGGTGCCCGCCTTCCTCGGCTGGCATGACCCGGGATCGGCGTTCTCGGCGGCGATGCAGCTGGCGGCGCTGGCGGCGGTGATCAGCTATTTCCGCCGCGACGTGGCGGCGGTCACCGGCGGCAGCGTGGCCGCCTGGCGCCGGCGCGACTTCAACGACCCGATGTTCAAGCTGGCCGTGGCCATCATCCTGGCCACCATCCCCATCGGCATCGCCGGCCTGGCGCTGTCGCATGTGCTCAACGCCTGCGGCTCGCCGCTGCGCAGCCTGACGGTGATCGGCTATTCCTGCATCGCCATGGCGATCCTGCTGGCGCTGTCGGAGCTGGTCTGCAAGCACCGCCGCAGCGTCGACCAGATGCGCCTGCGCGACGCCCTGATCGTGGGCCTGGCCCAGGTCGGCGCGCTCATTCCCGGCGTCTCGCGTTCCGGCTCCACGCTGACGGCGGCGCTGTTCCTGAATTTCCGCCGCGAAGAGGCGGCGCGCTTCTCCTTCCTGCTGGGCTTGCCGGCCATCGCGCTGGCCGGCCTGAAGGAGCTGGCCGTGCTGCTGCACGCGCATATTCCGCTGGAAGCCTGGGGCGTGCTGCTGTTCGGCCTGGCCGTGGCGAGCATCTCGGCGTTTGCCGCGATCTGGGGACTGATGAAGTTCCTGGAGAAATTTTCGACCTGGCCCTTCATCGTTTATCGAGCCGCGCTGGGGATATTCCTGCTGGCGGCGGTGGGACAGGGCTGGCTGCAATAAAATAGCGCCTTTGCTCCCCGCCCTGGCCCACGCCCACGCTTTCTGATTCATGGTCGACTTCGATTCCCTTCCCGCCGCAGCCACGCTGCAAGACCGCGCCCTGCATGTGCTGGAGACGGTGTTCGGCTATTCCTCCTTCCGCGGGCACCAGGGCGAGATCGTGCGTCACGTGGCCTCGGGCGGCGATGCGCTGGTGCTCATGCCCACCGGCGGCGGCAAGTCGCTGTGCTACCAGGTGCCGGCGCTGTTGCGCGAAGGCACCGGCGTGGTGGTGTCGCCGCTGATCGCGCTGATGCAGGACCAGGTCGACGCGCTGGCCGAAGTCGGCGTGCGCGCCGCCTTCCTCAACTCCACCCAGAGTTTCGACGAGGCGCTCAACATCGAGCGCCGCCTGCGCCAGGGCGACCTCGACCTGCTCTACGTCGCTCCCGAGCGGTTGATGACGCCGCGCTGCCTGGAGCTGCTGGAGGCGGCCCGCATCTCGCTGTTCGCCATCGACGAGGCGCACTGCGTCTCGCAATGGGGCCACGACTTCCGTCCCGAATACATCAAGCTGTCGGTGCTGCACGAGCGCTTCCCGCAAGTGCCGCGCATCGCCCTGACGGCCACCGCCGACCAGCAGACGCGCGAGGAGATCATCCACCGCCTGCAGCTGGAAGAGGCGCAGCAGTTCGTCTCCTCGTTCGACCGTCCCAACATCCGTTACCAGATCGTCGAGAAGGCCAACGGCCGCAAGCAGCTGCTGGACTTCATCAAGAGCGAGCACCCGGAAGACGCCGGCATCGTCTACTGCCTCTCGCGCAAGAAGGTGGAAGAGACCGCCGAGTTCCTGCGCGGCGAGGGCATCAATGCGCTGGCCTACCACGCCGGCATGGAGTACGCGCTGCGCACCGCCAACCAGGCGCGCTTCCTGCGCGAGGACCGCATCGTGATGGTCGCCACCATCGCCTTCGGCATGGGCATCGACAAGCCCGACGTGCGTTTCGTCTGCCACCTGGACCTGCCCAAGAGCGTGGAAGGCTACTACCAGGAAACCGGCCGCGCCGGCCGCGACGGCCAGCCCGCTGACGCCTGGATGGCCTACGGCCTGCAGGACGTGGTGCAGCAGCGCCGCATGATCGACGAGTCCGAAGCCGACGAGACCTTCAAGCGGGTCCAGGGCACCAAGCTCGACGCCATGCTGAGCCTGTGCGAGACCCTGCACTGCCGGCGCGTGCGCCTGCTCAACTACTTCGGCCAGGAGGCCGGCCCCTGCGGCAACTGCGACACCTGCATGACGCCGCCGGTATCCTTCGACGCCACCGTCGAGGTGCAAAAGCTCCTGTCCACCGTCTACCGCGTCGAGCAGCGCTTCGCGCCCGGCCACGTGATCGAGGTGCTGCGCGGCATCGACGGCGACCGCGTCAAGCAATGGCGCCACGACCAGCTCTCCGTCTTCGGCGTGGGCAGCGACCGCAGCGAGGCCGAGTGGCGCGCGATCCTGCGCCAGGTGATCGCGCTGGGCCTGCTGACCGTGGACGCCGAGAACTACAGCGCGCTCAAGCTCACCGAGGCCGCACGCCCGGTGCTGCGCGGCGAGCAGAACGTGCAGCTGCGCCAGTACCAGAAACCGGCCAAGCCCAAGCGCGGCTCGCAGCGCTCCAGCTTCGTCGAGACCGACCTCTCGCCGGAAGAGCAGCAGCTGTTCGAGAAGCTGCGCTGGTGGCGCGTGGAAACCGCGCGCGAGCACAACGTGCCGGCCTACGTCATCTTCCACGACGCCACCATGCGAGAAATCGCCAAGGCCCGTCCGCAATCGCTGGACGAGTTGCGCCACGTCAACGGCGTCGGCGAGAAGAAGCTCGACACCTACGGCGCCAAGATCATCGCGCTCATTTCCGGCATCGAGGAAGAGCCGGCCTGATCCGGGGCGCTGAGGCCCGCCCAGCGCAGGAAATCCTCTCCGATCCTCTCACTCATGGCATCTTCCGTGTCATGGCGGTTCACGCGCGCACGCAAAACGTGCGGCGTCACCGTGGCGACACATTCTTCCTTCAATCTCTGCAGCGCTTCATGCGGCGACGCATCAGGATTTTCCTGAGAGTCTCTTCAGCCGGTCATCCGTCATGCCGTTAACACGTTTGTCAGATGACGCGCGCCACTTCCGGGGGAAAAGATGAAGCTCAACGATTTCAAGATAGGCATACGCCTGGGTGTCCTGGCGGCACTGTTGCTGGCGGCCACGGCTTTTGTGGGCGTGCGCGGCTGGATCGTGCTGGACGAGATCTATGGGCAGGGTGCGCAGGCGATGGAGAAGGGCGCGCTGATCGAGCAATCGGTGGACGCCGCGCGCAGCGCCCAGGTCCAGTTCAAGATCCAGGTGCAGGAGTGGAAGAACACCTTGCTGCGCGGCAAGGACGCGGAAGCGTTCAAGAAATACCGCCAGGCCTTCATCGACGAGAGCGCCGCGACCCAGGTCTCGCTGAAGAAACTGGAAAAGCTGATGCCGCAGATCGGCATGAGCGACGAGGCCGCGCGCAAGGCGCAGGAGGCGCATGCCGACCTGCTGGCCAAGTATCTCGACGCCCTGAAGGCTTACGTGCCGGAGGACGCCGCGTCGGTGGCGCGGGTCGATGAACAGGTCAAGGGCGTCGACCGCCTGCCCACCAAGATGATCGACGACATCGTCGCAGCCGTGCTCGAGCATGGCCACAAGATGCGCGACGAGATCAACGCCGACAGCCAGGCCGACTACCTGCATGCGCGCGCGCTGCTGATGGCCTCCATCGCCCTGTCGCTGCTGGTGGGCATCGGCATCACCTGGTGGCTGGTGCGCAGCATCGTGCGTCCGCTGGGCGTGGCGGTGCAGATCGCCCAGACCGTGGCGGCGGGCGACCTGCGTTCCGACGTCGCGGTATCGGGCAAGGACGAGACCGCGCAACTGCTGCATGCGCTGAAGGAAATGAACGGCAACCTCGCCAACATCGTGTCGGAAGTGCGCCACGGCACCGGCGCCATCACGGTCGCCGCCACCGAGATCGCCAGCGGCAACCGCGACCTGTCGGAGCGCACCGAGGAGCAGGCCAGTTCGCTGGAAGAAACCGCGGCCTCGATGGAAGAGATCACCTCCACCGTGCAAAAGAACGCCGACAACGCCCAGCACGCCAACCAGCTGGCCGGCGCCGCCTCCGGCGTGGCCGCGCGCGGCGGCGAGATGGTCGGGGCGGTGGTGCAGACCATGCAGGCCATCGAAGAGAGTTCGCACAAGATCGTCGACATCATCGGCGTGATCGACGGCATCGCCTTCCAGACCAACATCCTGGCGCTCAACGCCGCGGTGGAAGCGGCGCGCGCCGGTGAACAAGGGCGCGGCTTCGCGGTGGTGGCCTCCGAGGTGCGTTCGCTGGCCCAGCGCTCGGCCACGGCGGCCAAGGAAATCAAGGAGCTGATCAATGACTCGGTCGGCAAGATCAACGCCGGCACTTCGCTGGTGGGCGGCGCCGGCGAGACCATGCAGGAGATCGTCGCATCGATCCGGAAGGTCGCCGCCATCATGGACGAGATCACCGACGCCAACCGCGAGCAGAGCGCCGGCATCGACGAGGTCAACAAGGCCGTGGTGCAGATGGACATGGTCACGCAGCAGAACGCGGCGCTGGTCGAGCAGGCCGCAGCCGCGGCCGAGAGCATGCAGGATCAGGCCGAGAGCTTGCAGCGGGCGGTGGCGGTATTCAAGCTGAAGTAGCGCGCGGCGCGGCGCCAAAGAAAAAGGCATGTCGAACGCGACATGCCTTTTTCATTTGTGGGGCCGTTGTCCGGCGGCCGTGCGTCATGCCGTCTTTTCGAACACCAGGTCCCACACGCCGTGTCCCAGCCGCAGCCCGCGGTTCTCGAACTTGGTGGTCGGGCGGTAATCCGGACGCGGCGCATAGCCCGATGCATCGGTGGAGGTGTTCTTCAGCGTCGGCTCCGCGCCCAGCACTTCCAGCATCTGGATCGCATAGTCTTCCCAGTCGGTGGCGCAGTGGATATAGCCGCCCACGGCCAGGCGCGAGCTCAGCAGCTGCACCAGCGGCCCCTGGATCAGGCGGCGCTTGTTGTGGCGCGCCTTGTGCCACGGATCGGGGAAGAACACGTGCACGCCCGCCAGCGCGTCCGGCGCGATCATGTTGTTGAGCACTTCCACCGCGTCGTGCTGGATGATGCGCACGTTGTCCAGGTTGCCTTCGCCGGCCAGCTTCAGGTAGCTGCCCACGCCGGGCGTGTGCACTTCCACGCCGATGAAGTTCTTTTCCGGCATCAGCGCCGCGATCTTCGCGCTGGTTTCGCCCATGCCGAAGCCGATCTCCAGCACGGTCGGCGCCGTGCGGCCGAAAGCGGCGGCCAGGTCCAGGGTTTGCTTGGCGTAGGGCAGCATGAATTTCGGCCCCAGTTCTTCCAGCGCGCGACCTTGCGCATTGGAGACGCGCCCGGTGCGCGTGACGAAGCTGCGGATGCGGCGCTCGCTGGGATCGTAGAAAAGCGGCTTGCCGGATTTGTTCTCAGACATGAATGACTCGTGAATCGGTGAAGCGCGGCCCTGAACCAGTTTCCAGCCGGAAGCTTCCGGCGGCGGGCCGCAGACGGTATGGAGCGGGTGAAGGGGATCGAACCCTCGTCTTAAGCTTGGGAAGCTCCTGCTCTACCATTGAGCTACACCCGCGAAAGCCGATATTTTACGCGCGATTGAGCAATTCGCTCAGCGTATTCAACGTGGTGCACGTCAATTTTGAATCCATCCTCAAGAACCCTTGCTTTGAAGAGCCTCTATTTCCACAATTGAGCTTTTCATCTGCTCTACAAGCCATACATATTTTTCTCGAACCTTTCCGGTCGTATTTTCCATATCTTCAAGAATTTTAAGATAGACCAATACCAGGCATTGCATCGGATCCATTGATGATAGTTCCGGCACCGAGATTCTCATGCTTTTCTCGAATTGTGTCCTCATATCGGGGCTAATGGGATCTGTCGCAAAGGCTCGTTCTAAGAACGAATAATTAAATGGGTTTATAAAAGTATGGTGCGTATCACTAGATAAAAAATCTGCCGCATATGGAAAAAAATCCTTGAGACTTGTTGCAGGATCCAGAATTATGCGTGGATATATTGCGCCACTAACTTTATTGCTTTCAAGTTCATAGGCACGGTTAAGGCCTGGTCCGAAGACGATTTCTTCATCGTGATATAGCTGACCAACGGTGACAGCACCTCGTATAAGGAAACCCTGTGCGGCTGCGCCAAACTGAATGCGCGCGAGGGCATCGAGAGTTGGGAAAAGGTATTCGGTTTTATAGGGAATACTGGCAACTACATTGTCTGAGAAAGATGTGATGCGCGCACCCGCAACGCGCTCAGCCAGACCAGTTACTGCTCTGCTAAATTGTCGGGGTAGAGAGGCTAAACGAGCAATTCTATAAGGGTCATCTCCAGCGTGCTCTATCTGATTTTTCCAGCCCAAAGTATCGAAAAATGCGATGAGGCGTTGTTCGTACCGTAGCTCTCCGAAAATATTGCTTGTAGATGGCGCCATTCTTTTTCAATCTTCTCTAATTAGACACTGGTTTTGGAACCGGCTTAATAAGAAAACATTTCCATTTTGGCTATGATTTGTCCGGTTTGCGGAAGCTTGTTTCCACCGTAAATCATTAACTCAAAGTCTGCACTAAGCGTCGCGCAAGCGCGGACGAAGGCAGTTCGCGATAGGGGATGATTTTCATGGGCAACACACTTTAGCGCCTTACATTTATCGTTAATGTGGGCTGAAATGAAGTTCAACTTTGTATGTTCGGATCGATGAACAATTTGGTGGGCAAACTCGTTTCTGATTTCGCGGATGATGTGCAGATCCGATTTTATGGTTCCACTGATCAGTCCCAGAAGACTGCAAAGATCGATCTTTGCAGAGAAGGTTGAAAGAGGCCCATTGCTACCAAAGAGTCTACTCCATGCTTTGCTATCGGCATGAAGAAATGACTCCATCGCAGTAGTCATCGCCTCTTCGATCCATGCCGCACCAACTATGGCAACCCCACGGTCTGTTTGTTCTTCTATTTCTTCGATGAGGGCCAGCATTCGCTTTTGCCCTTCAGCTGAATTCGGATCAAGTCTCATATGATCGTAATGGGTGAACAGAGCTAAATGTCATATTTGAATCCGTGCCGGGCCTAACGTTTTTCCGAGCTACCTGTTTCAGATGCATCGGGTACGCAGGCCTTTACAAAAAGTTGGCCAAATGGAGTCAGGCAAATGTCATTTCTAATGCGAACAGCTGTTTGCACGTTGCCCACATGGATAGCTTCTTGATTGCCTTTTTGCCAGACGCCAGCAAGATTGAGGCTATACAAATGATCCATGTAGATGAAAAAATTCTGAGAGTGCGACAGGATATCTAGAGGAAAAGTATTTGATTCTGTTTGCCGAGAGGAAAAGAGATTTCTAGCCTTGTCATACTGGGCTGTTTGAACCAAGTCGTAATGTTTCTGTTTCAGCGCTTTAAGAATCTGCGCCTCATCAGGTGACATGTGAGAAATGATCTTGGCAAATGCTGGATGCGCTTCGTTGACCCTTTCTTTGTCGATAGAGCGGGCTAGCAAATTGATAAACATCTCGGTCAAGATGTTGTCGTCTTCAAGATAGCGCATGCCTTCGATCGCTGTGCCAGCTATTTGGGGATGCGCTTCTATAAGATTTTCTTCCGGGACTTTCTCGCTGATCCGTTTTAAAAGACGCTGCCAGCGATCGTGTTGCGCTGCCAAATAATCTATCGGGGCTAATAGAAACCGTGCCGCTTTTACGCCATTTTTTGCAGCATCTCCGATTTCTCTAAAGGCAGGACCCAATAAGTGGTCATACACTTTTTCTACTGGGATAGTTTTCAGAGCAGTCTTAATTTCTTCTTCCATACCATTCTTCTGATAGTAATAGTCAAGTCAGCGGGCCCCTAGATAGAAAGTCTTCTTTGCAAGGGGCGCTACGCCGGAGGCGTCGTCGTACCTAGATCAGAAAGGTACGGTCTGAAATTCTACGATGAAAACTCAGGTGGGCTATTTCGGAAGAAAATGGGCTGGGGAGGAGAAGAGGAGTGCCGGGCACAACGGCAGGATACTGCGCAATGCAGGGGCGCGATATCTGCCGAGAGAAATTGGGAAGCTCCTGCTCTACCATTGAGCTACACCCGCGGAGATGCGCATTTTACGCGGGATCGGGGCTGTTTTGTGAACCCGGTGGCCTTTGCAGGGCTTTCCCGGCCGCATGCCGGGGCCCCGCCAGCCGTTAGAATCATGCCTTTCCACCAGAGGTTGCCGCCATTTCCATCCCATCGATCCCGGACGAAGAAGTCGAACTGACCGCCATCCGCGCGCAAGGCGCGGGTGGGCAGAATGTCAACAAGGTATCGAGCGCGATCCACCTGCGCTTCGATATCCGCGCCTCGTCCTTGCCGGACGAGGTGAAGCAGCGCCTGCTGGCGTTGCGGGATCAGCGCATCAGCAAGGACGGGGTGGTCATCATCAAGGCCCAGGCGCATCGCAGCCAGGAAAAGAACAAGGCCGAGGCCCTGCAGCGCCTGCAGGAAATGCTGGCGCTGGCGTCGGCGGTGCCGCTGCTGCGCCGGCCCACGCGTCCGACCCGCAGCTCGCAGCGCAAGCGGCTGCAGGGCAAGACCTTGCGCGGCGAGATCAAGTCGATGCGCGGCAAGGTGCGCGACTGACATCCGCGCACCTGGTGCGCAGGCCCGCAAGGCCGCGTTGCCGGGCTGTCAAAATCGACCCGGCGGCTGCAAGAATTCCCGCCTGCTCCCGATTAACGATGTAACATTGACCGTCACATCGCAATGGCCGGTCGATGGCCGAGGCAGCTTGAATTTCATCAACGTAGGGGGATGCAATCATGTCGGAAGCAAAGAAATATCGTCTGGTGACGCGCAGCGACTTCGATGGCCTGGTGTGCGCGGTCTTGTTGAAGCATCTGGACATGATCAACGAGATCCTGTTCGTCCATCCCAAGGACATGCAGGATGGCAAGATCGCCATCAGCGACAACGACATCACCACCAACCTGCCCTTCGTGTCGGGCGTGCATATTGCCTTCGATCACCATCTGTCCGAAACCATCCGCAACACCGGCGAACGCAAGAACCATGTGATCCATCCCGAGGCGCCGTCGGCGGCGCGCGTGGTGTATGACTACTACGGCGGCGAGAAGGCTTTCCCCGCGGCATGGGGCGACATGATGGCGGCCGTCGACAAGGGCGACGCCGCGCGGTTCAACGAGCAGGAAGTGCTGAACCCGCAGGGCTGGGACCTGCTGAATTTCCTGATGGATGCGCGCACCGGCCTGGGCCGCTTCCGCGATTTCCGCATCTCCAACTACAACCTGATGATGGACCTGATCGAGCTGTGCAAGACGCACACCATCGACCAGATCATGGCCTCGCCCGACGTCAAGGAACGCCGCGACCTGTATTTCGAGCACGCCGAGAAATGCAAGGAGCAGATCCGCCGCTGCGCCACGGTGCACAAGAACCTCGTCGTGCTCGACCTGCGCAACGAAGAGACCATCTTCGCCGGCAACCGCTTCATCATCTATGCACTGTTCCCGCAGACGAACATCTCCATCCACGTGCTGTGGGGACTGAAGAACCAGAACACCGTCTTCGCGACCGGCAAGTCCATCCTCAACCGCAGCTCCAACACCAACATCGGCGCGCTGATGCTGGAGTACGGCGGCGGCGGGCACGAGAACGCCGGGACCTGCCAGGTGGAAAACGAACGTTCCGACGAGGTGCTGCAAGCCCTGATCGCGCGCATCAACGCCGACGGCTGAGAACCGCGCGACGCCTGCCATCCGGTTGGGGCCGGAGCGCAGGCGCATCCGCCGCCCGGCGTAACGCAGCGCGCCGGCGCGGAGCACTCCGGCCGCGGCGCCACCGGCCCGATATTCCTTCGCATTTCTCCTGACGAGCTTTCGCCATGCCTCAAAGCAAGGTCCAAGACGACGCAGTGCTCCTGCACCAGGCCATGAACCTGCGTGCCCTGGTCGACCATGTCGGCGCCTATTTCTACGCCAAGGATCTCGAGGGCAAGTACCTCTTCGCCAACCAGGCCGTGTGCGACATCTTCGGCGCGCCGCTGGAAGACGTGATCGGCGCCACCGACCATCGCTTCGTCGACACCGGCAAGCACGCCGGCCTGCTGGTCAACGACCGCCGCGTGTTTGCAGAAGGCGTGGAGGTGCACGAGGAGGAGGAGATCAACCTGCTCTCCGGCGAATGCCGCGTGTTCTGGAGCATCAAGGTGCCGGTGCGCGACGGCGGCGGGCGCGTCATCGGCCTGTGCGGCATCTCCACCGACATCACCCAGCGCCGCCGTGCGGCCGATCACCTGATCGAGCGCAACGTGATGCTCAGCACCGTGCTCTCCAACATCGACGCCTCGGTCTACCTGAAGGATTCGGAAGGCCGTTTCCTCTATGTCAACCAGCGCGTGGCCGACCTCTACGGGCGGCCGCCGGAGGAGATACTCGGCCGCACCGACGCCGATCTGCTGGCGCCGGAAGTCGCCACGCGGCTGATGCAGATGGACCGCACCGTACTGGCCTCGAAGACGCGCCAGGCGCGCGAGGAAGTGGTGGTGGGGCCGGACAACGTGCCTCACCATTTCTGGTCGATCAAGTTGCCGCTGCAGTTTCCCGGACAGCCGACCTGCCTGATCGGTTTTTCCTCAGAGATCACCGAGCTGATGGAGCTGCGCCAGAGCCTGGCGCGCCAGCGCGTGACCGACCCGCTGACCGGGCTGGCCAACCGCGTGCAGTTCGAGGAAGAGCTCGACCTGGAGCTGCGCGTGGCCGAGCGCCACCAGATGCAGCTGGCGGTGGTGCTGCTGGATATCGACCAGTTCAAATACATCAACAACAGCCTGGGCCAGGACATCGGCGACCAATTGCTGCGCGCGGTGGCCGGGCGCCTGCGCGCCTACGGCGACGAACTGGGCGGGCTGGCGCGGCTGTCGGGTGACGAGTTCGTGCTGTTCGTGCCGCGCCTGGCCTCGGCCGAGGGCGTGGCGCACCTGATCGAGCGCATCCGCACCGGTCTGGCCGAACCCTTCGAGCTGCAGGGGCGCCCCTTGCACCTCACCGTCAGCGCCGGCATCAGCGTTTATCCGGACGATGCCCATAACTGCGCGGCGCTGCTGAACCACGCCGAGGCGGCCATGTATTACTCCAAGGAGCGCGGCCGCGACCAGGCCCGTTTCTATTCGCGCGCCATGGGCGAGGCGGTGGCGCTGCGCCTGGAGCTGGAGCGCGACCTGCGCGGCGCGCTGGCAGCCGGCGAGTTCGAGCTGCACTACCAGCCCAAGATCCGCAGCAGCGACGGCAAGGTGGCCGGTTTCGAGGCGCTGCTGCGCTGGAACCGCGGCGGCCGCGGCCTGGTCTCGCCGGCGCACTTCATCGCGCTGGCCGAGCAGCTGGGGCTGCTGGTGCAGATCGGCATGTGGGTGGTGGAAGAGGCCTGTCGCCAGATGGCCGCGTGGCGCGCGCAGGGATTGCCGCAGTTGCCGGTGGCGGTCAATCTTTCGCCCAGCCAGCTGGCCAGCCCGGCGCTGGTGGAGCAGGTGGCGCAGGCGATGGCGCGCCACGGCATTGCCGCCGACGGCCTGGAAATGGAAGTGACCGAATCGATGATGATGGAAGATCCCGAGCAGGCCATCGCCATCCTGCATACGCTGCGCCGCCAGGGCGTGAAGCTGTCGATCGACGACTTTGGCACCGGCTACTCGTCGATGGCTTACCTGAAGCGCCTGCCGGTCGACACGCTCAAGCTGGACCGGCAGTTCGTCACCTATGTCGCCAGCGATACGCGCGACGCCGACATCTGCGCCGGCATGATCGCGCTGGCGCACAAGCTGGGACTGTCGGTGGTGGCCGAGGGCGTGGAGACGGAGGAGCAGCGCGCGGCGCTGGCCGCGCGCGAGTGCGATCTGTTCCAGGGATATTTCTTCAGCAGGCCGCTGCCGGCGGACCAGGCCACCGCCTTCATCCGCGACAGGAGCTGAAGCCGGGCGGCGTCACTTCAGCGCGGTCCGCCGCGTCCGCCGTCGCCCCAGCCGCCGTGGCCTCCCCGGGGCCGCCCGGTCCCGGTCCGCAGAACCAGGGCGCGCACACGCAGCCGCCCAGGCTGGCCAGCAGCAGGGCCGTCGCCAGCGTCGTCATCAATCGTTTCATGGAAGCCTCCTTGACTCAAATTTCAATGAGGCTGCATTGGACACCGCAGGTTTGCTAAGCGCGGTCAGGCATTTGCAACAAAGGGTTTCCGCGCGGGCTCAGTCGAAGCCGCGCACCCGTTCCTTGTCCATGCGCGGCAGCTCCCAATGGAAGCGGATCGCCAGCAGGCGCACCGAGAATCCCAGCAGCAGGGAGCCCAGCGTGGCGATGCGCGGATCGATGGCCAGATGCAGCAGGCCGACGTAGGTCATGCCGGTCAGCAGCGAGACGCTGGCGTAGATCTCCCGCCGCAGCACCAGCGGGATCTCGTTGCACAGCACGTCGCGCAGCAAGCCGCCGAACACGCCCGTGACCATGCCCAGGATCACCACGATGGCCGGATGGAAGGTGGAAAAGCTGCGCGCGATATCGCAGCCGATCACCGTGAAGGCCACCAGTCCCAGCGCGTCCACCACCAGGAAGGCCGACTTGAAGTGATGCAGCGCGCGCGCCGCCACCGCGGCCACGATGGCCGCGCAGATGGTGAAGGCCAGGTACTCGGGATGCGCCACCCAGCCCAGCGGGTAATGGCCGATCAGCACATCGCGCACCGTCCCCCCGCCCAGCGCCGCCACCGTGCCGATCAGGCAGATGCCGAAGATGTCCATATCCTTGCGGATGCCCATGAGCGCGCCCGAGACGGCTTCGGCGCTGATGGCGAGCAGGTAGATGTAGTGCAGCAGCATGGACGGTCTCCGGCGAAGATATGGATGGCGGGTGGAACTCCGCTGGCATTGTAACGGCAAGCCCGGACGGATCTCCTCCGATACGCCGGCGCGGCGTGGGCGCCCGCCTTGAAGATTCGCTTGCCGCCCCTCTTTACATCTGCAAAAATCGCCGCGGGGAGTTCTGCCGGAGGGCAGGACATGGGGCGGGGGACGGCCGGGTATGGCCTGTTCCGGCGCGGGCGCGACCCGTGCAATGCCAAACCTGAACACATAAAACAAAAATGAATATCGCCGTCACCGTGAAGCACTTCGCTATCGCGGCCTGCCTGCTGATGCTGGCGGCCTGCACCCATGCACCGCGCAACAAGGCCGAGATCGCCAACGGCGATCCGTCCATGGCCACGATCTATGTCTACCGGGCCCCGTCGGAACTGGCGCGCAACCGTGCCTTCTATTCCACGTTGGACGGAAAGCCCATGACGCCGCTGGCCGCCGGCAGCTATGTCGCACTGAGCGTGCCGCCGGGCCGGCACCAGATCGTGGTCAGCCCGGGCCCCTTTGGCTACAACCGTGGAGCGGTAGTGCAGGCGCAAGCCGGAGGCAGTTATTTTTACCGGTTCGAGACGTCCCTGTCCGACGACCGCAGCTATTTCGCCGAAACCGCGCTGGCCAGGAGGGACGAGGCCGCCGGTCGTGCCGAGGTGCAGCAGCTGGTGCGGGCCCTGGCCAATTTCAACGACCGCCGGCTGACATATCCCCGTACCCGGTACGCGGCGGTCTCGGATGTCACGGCCGTGCCCGCCATCAACCAGCGCGGCCGGGACGGTTACCAGAACTGGCTGCGGCAGCGGTTGCCGCGCGCCTTCGTGGTGGCCAGCAATGGCGGCTGGTATGCGACATGGGGCATGGGCGTGACCGATATTCCGGGGGTGTCGGACCCGGCCACGCGCGGCATGCAGCGTTGCGCTGCCCGCGCCGATGTGGTTTGCCAGGTATATGCCATCAACAGCAGCGTCGTGTGGAACCCCTTGCCCGTGTCGCTGGTGCAGGGGGAGCGCGAGCGCAAGGCGGCCGAGGCGGTGAGCGCCGTGCTGGGGGAGGATGAGGGTTCGCTGCAGCAGCCGCAGATCCGCATGATCTCGCCGATTTTCAGCCAGCTGCTGATGCTGAGCCTGCCGTCCGGGTTCAAGCCGTCGGCCTTTGAGCAGGCGACGGCGTCCAACTACATCCGCGAGGCGGTGCCGGTCGGGCAGACCGTCCAGCGCTGGACCGAGATGATCACCGTCACTGGCGTGCGCAATCTCGCCCGGAACCGGGAAGTCTCGCCCGAAGCGTTCGGCGGCAGGATCGCCGATGGCTTTCGCTCCAACTGCCCGGCCTCATATGCGTTCAAGACCTTGTCGAGCGGCGCGGTAAACGGCAGGGACGAGCATGTGTTCGTGGTCAGTTGCGGCACGCGCCAGACCGCCTATGGCGCGGTCAGCGAATCCACCCTGATCCAGGTGATCCGCGGGCGCGCCGACTACTACACGGTGCAATGGTCCGAACGCGGCGCCGCATCGGCAACGCCTCTGCCGATCGACATGGTTCACTGGCTGGAGCGCTACAACACGCTGGCCCCGGTGAAGCTGTGCGAGCGCGTGGCAGGAGAAAAGCCGCCTTATCCGATCTGCATCAACGGCCCGGGCCAAGGCGGCGGTACTGCGATCTGAGGCGAACCTCGGCTCAGGCCGAGGTATCGATAATGCTGCCGATCTTCTTGAAGCCCGACGACACGCTGTCGGCCACCGTGTGCGCGGCCGAGGAGACGGCGTCCACGGTGGTATCGTAGGCGCTTTCGATATCGTCGCCGACTTCCTGCGCGACGTTCTTGATCGGTTGCACGATGGTGTTGTAGAAGCTGCTGTTGCCGGAAGAAACGGATGACACGCTCATGATGGACTCCCTTGTTCTGATGAATGGCGGTGGCCTTCGCCATGCCGCGGGGCGTGGACGAAGGCGTGAGTTCATCATAGCAAGCAAGGTGTCAGCGGGCAGGCCCCTACGCGCAACAAACGGGTAAAGATGTGCAATTCAATGTAAAGGCCTCGGGCGCCGCCGCGCTCATTGCGCCGTCAGTTCCAGCTCCAGCACCGAGCCGCCGGCAGCGCCGCGCGGCGTGCGCGATGCCGCTCGGCTTGCCGCCTTGCCGGCGCCGCCGTCGATCTTGAATACCGAGACCGCCTGGCTGAGTCGCCCGGCCTGGTCGCGCAGGTTCTCCGCGGCGGCGGCGGCCTGCTCCACCAGCGCGGCGTTCTGCTGCGTGGTCTCGTCGATGTTGTTGATCGCCTGGTTCAACTGCTCGATGCCGCCGCTCTGTTCGCGGCTGGCCATGGTGATCTCGCCCATGGTCACCGCCATGCCGCGCACCGCGCCGCCGATTTCCTCCATGGCCTGCGCAGTCTCGCGCACCAGCTGGTTGCCGCTTTCCACCTTGGCGCTGGAGTCGTCGATGAGCGTCTTGATGTCCTTGGCCGCCGCCGCCGAGCGCTGCGCCAGCGTGCGCACTTCGGCCGCCACCACGGCGAAGCCGCGTCCCTGTTCGCCGGCGCGCGCCGCTTCCACCGCCGCGTTGAGCGCCAGGATATTGGTCTGGAACGAGATGCCGTCGATCAGGCCGATGATGTCCACGATCTTGCTGGACGCATTGTTGATCTCGGCCATCGTGTCGCCCATGCGATGCACCGAGGCGCTGCCGCGCTGCGCGATGTCGGAGGCGGTCTGCGCCTGGCGGTCGGCATTGGCGGCGGAGTCGGCGTTCTGGCGCACGGTGGCGGCGAACTGCTCGACGCTGGAAGCGGTTTCCTCCAGGCTCGACGCCTGCGATTCGGTACGGCCCGAGAGGTCGAGGTTGCCGTTGGCGATCTCCTGCGTGGAGACCGCCATCGACTCCACGTTGCGCCGCACGTCGCCGATGATGGAGCGCAGGTTGACGTTGAGCTGCCGCAGCGCCTGCAGCAGCAGTCCCATGTCGCCGCGGTGGCCGGTGGCCACTTCCAGGTCGAGGTCGCCGCCGGCCAGGCCGTGCACGGCGGCAATCGCTTCCTTGAGCGGGCTGACGATGCTGGCGTGAAGCATGGCCCAGGATCCCAGCAGCAGCGCCGCGCCGACGACAGTGCCGCCCCATACCGCATACGGCTTGCCGCCGGCGGCCTGCACCGCCTCGCCGGCGACGGCGCCGCCGATAACGAACATCAGCGTGAGCAGCCCCATCACCAGGCCCAGCCGGCGTGCGATCGGCAGGTCGCGCAGGCCCTGCAGCCAGCCGACGAACCCCGCGCGCACGGCCGCGCCGCGCCGGATGCGCAGGCCGGCCGCCTGGCCCACGCTGAAGCGGCGATACACGCCGTCGACCGCCTGCACCTGTTCGCGCGAGGGCCGCGTGCGCACCGACATGTAGCCCACGGCGCGGCCGTTCTCGCGCACCGGCGTGACGTTGGCCTGTACCCAGTAGAAGTCGCCGTTCTTGCAGCGATTCTTGACCAGTCCGTTCCACGGCAGGCCGGCCTTGAGCGTGGCCCACATGTCGGCGAAGGCTTCGCGCGGCATGTCCGGATGGCGCACGATGTTTTGCGGCGCGCCCAGCAGCTCGTCTTCGCTGAAGCCGCTGATCTCGATGAAGTAGGGATTGACGTAGGTGATGTTGCCCTGGAGGTCGGTCTTGGAGACGATCGACTTGCCGTCGTCGAGCAGACGTTCGTTGGTGGTGACCGGCAGATTCTTGCGCATGCGTTTCCCCTTGCCTGAGTGTGCGGATGCGCCGCCTTGCGGGATCCGCACGATTCGTTGTGGACGCTGCGGCCTCGGTGTTCCCCCCCGGCGATGCCGCAGCCCTGCAAAAATCAAACTCTTGCTGTTGCGTGCTGCAAATGCTTACGTCGGTGAAGCAAAGGATGGGTAATGCCCGTTGGTAATTTTTTGCCCGGATGGGCTTAGTTATCTGGCGCGGCAAGAAGGCATTGTTGGCAGGTTTCCTCCGTTTTTCAAGTTGAACCGGCTCCAGGACGGCGTTGCAGTATGAAATTAAACGATACTGCGCAGGACGTGAATATCAATTGCCAGTGTGATTGCCAATTACGTTGCCGGACGCAAATTTTCCGTCGGCGGCAAGTTCGCAAGCTCTTCGGGCTACTGCTTGGGCTGGACCTGGAACAGCAGTCCCTGCGACACCACCTCGACCGACAGCAGCTGGTCGGAGACCACCTCGGTCATGCGCTGGCCGGGATTGTTCAGGGCGATGCCGGTCAGGCGGGTGATCAGCGGCAGCAGTTTTTCCTGGGAGCCCTCGATGAAGCTGCGCGCGGCGCTGTCGGCGCAGATCAGGAACTCGTCGCGCGCGGCCTGCGAGCGATCGGTCAGCAGCACGCCCACGGCGCGCAGTTCGCCCTTCTGGTTAAGCGTGCCGAGCAGGGAGGTCTGCGAGGGGCCGACCTTGGTTTCCAGCACGTACTCATACTGGCCGGGGTGCAGGCGCGAGGGATCGAGCTTGTACAGATTGGCCATGTGCGCCGGTTCGTCGACCTGCATGCCGGCCAGCGCGTCGGGCAGCTTCTCGTTGAAGCGCCGCGCGAACTCCTTGGGCGTCACGCCCAGCGTGGTTTCGGCGGCGGCGTGTTCGGCCAGCTGCCGGTCGACGCTGCGGTCGCAGCCGGCCAGCAGGGTGAGCAGGGCCAGCGCTGCGTACAACAGCAGGCGGGATGGGGAGCGGGAAAGTGTGGGCATGGCAGTCCGGAAAGGTCGCGGGTTTCGCTACATTGTGCATCAATGCGCGCTGCGGCGGCCTGTCCCAGATCAAGGAAGCGGCCCGCCGCCGCATCCGGTTGGTGATAAAGTGAGCGCTTCGCAACAGTCCGTCCGCTCCGCCATGACCGTCCCGCAGCAACGCGCCTCCGACCTGACCGAGTTGCGCGACATCATCCGCCAGTTCTCCAGCGAGCGCGACTGGCTGCGCTTTCACACTCCCAAGAACCTTGCCATGGCGCTGTCGGTCGAGACCGCCGAACTGCTGGAGCATTACCAGTGGCTGCCCACCGGCGCCGACCATGAACTGGACGACGCCGCCCGCGAAGGCGTGCGCCACGAGATGGCCGACGTGCTGGTCTACCTGATCCAGCTGGCCGACCACACCGGCGTGGACCTGCGCGCGGCGGTGCTGGAGAAGATGGAGCTGAACCGCCGCAAGTATCCGGTCGATCTCGCGCGCGGCAACGCGCTGAAATACACGGCGCTGGGCGCCGGCGCGACGGACCGGGATGCCGCGCAGGGCGATGGCGACGACCGCAGCAGTGGGCGTACCGACGACAGCACCGACGACAGCAACAACCACAGCAGACAGAACAGGTAGCGGCGGCCCCATCCGCCCCGCCATAAAAACGCCAACGCCATCCCGCCGGGAGCACTGCCTTGAACAACTGGAACGACGGATACGTCTTCGACATCGCCTACACCTACGGTTACTACCCCGGCCTGAACCCGGCGCGGCTGCCGCTGGCCTTCGCCTTCCACGGGCTGCAGGCGCCGGCGGTGCATACCGCGTGCGAGCTGGGTTTCGGCCAGGGCTTGTCGACCAACTTCCACGCCGCGGCGTCCGGCACGCGCTGGTGGGGCAACGACTTCAATCCCATGCAGGCCGGTTTCGCGCAGGAGTTGGCGGCGGCCAGCGGCAGCGGCGCCCAGCTGGAGGACTCCAGCTTCTCGCGCTTCTGCCGGCGCGACGACCTGCCCGACTTCGATTTCATCGCGCTGCACGGCGTCTGGAGCTGGGTCTCGCAAGAGAACCGCGACATCATCTTCGACTTCATCGACCGCAAGCTCAAACCGGGCGGCGTGCTCTACATCAGCTACAACACCCAGCCCGGCTGGTCGGCCTTCATGCCGCTGCGCGACCTGCTGGTGCAGCACACCCAGCAGGCCGGCAACGAAGAGCGCGGGCTGCCTACCGAGGCCCGCATCGACGCCGCGCTGGAGTTCGCCGCGCGCATGTTCGAGGCCGACCCGGTCTACGCCCAGGCCAACCCCTTCATGCGCGACCGCCTGAAGATCCTGCAGCAGCAGGGCCGCGGCTATCTCGCGCACGAGTACTTCAACCGCGACTGGCACGCCGAGTCCTTCGCCGACATGCATCGCCGGCTCTCGCCGGCCGGGCTGAACTTCGCCTGCCCGGCCAACTATGCCGACCATCTCGACATGGCCAACCTGACGCCGGCGCAGCGGCAGTTCACGCACGGCGTGACCGACCCGGTGATGCAGCAGAGCGTGCGCGACTTCATGGTCAACCAGCAGTTCCGGCGTGACTACTGGGTACGCGGCGGCCAGCCGCTGGACGATCGCCAGCGCGTGCAGTCGCTGGCGCTGCAAAGCATCGTGCTGCTGACCGAGCCGGACAAGGTGCCGCTGACCATCCAGAACGTGGCCTCCGAGATCACCCTGAACCGCCTGATCTACGAACCCATCCTGCAGGCCCTGTCGGACTACCGGCCGCACACGCTGGTCGACCTGGCGGCCTCGCTGGCGCATCGCAACCTCAACCTGTCGCAGGTGCTCGACTCGGCCGTCATGCTGATCGGCACCGGCCATGCGGCGCCGCTGCCGGCCGAAGCCGACCAGGCGGCGCGGGCCCAGGCGGCCAGCCGCAGCCAGCTGCTCAACCGCCACTTGCTGCGCAAGGCCGGCGAGTCGGCGCAGCCCGCCGACGACGGCGGCGTGGGCCACCTGTGCAGCCCGGTCACCGGCGGCGGCGTGCGGGTGGACCGCATCGAGCAGCTGTTCCTGCTGGCGCGCCAGGAGTGCGGCGACGAAGCCGAGGCCTGGCCGGCCGTGGTCTGGCGGCATATTTCGGCGCAGGGCAAGAAGCTGGTGCGCGACGGCGTGCGGCTGGAGGGGGAGCAGGAGAACCTGGCCGAACTGGCGACCCAGGCCCAGCTCTTCGCGCGTACCCGGCTGCCGTTGCTGCGCGCATTGCAGGTCGCATGAGGCGTGGATAAAACGTCACATCGGCGCGCGCCATTGCGCCTGCCGTTTGCGCGCACCTGCGCGAGCCTGTAGCATTTCGCGTGGCCGGCGCATGCCGGACCCATGTCGGCCGACGCAGGGAGGGGGCGCGGTACGATGCACATCGCGGACGCCGTTGCGGGTCCGCCGGGCCCAAAGCCCGGAACAATCCCCGATTACCGCCGTATCTCGCGCCATCGCAAGGCCGCCGCCCGGCGTAGCCTGCTCGCTGGTTGCCACCATCAAGGAAACTTTCCGCAGGGAAAGCAAGCTGCTGCTTATGCCACGTTTAAATCTGGAACTCAAAACCCGTCTCGCCCTGGCCGTCGTGGCCGCCGTGGTGATCACCGCCATCGTGGTCACGGCCATTTCGCTGTTCGTGATCCGGCGCGACATGCGCGACGAGCTCGGCGAGCAGCAGTTCACCGCCCTGAAGCTCACCGCCGCCGCGCTCGATGCCGGCTTCGAAGACCGCCGCATCGCATTGCGCCTGCTGGGCGAGGGCATCCCCGACGCCGCGCGCCACAATCCGGCGCTGATGCAGCGTTATCTGGAGCAGCACCTCTCGCTCAACGCCCAGTTCTTCAACGTCTCCGTGGCCGAGGCCGGCGGCGCGGTGATCGCCAACTACGCCGACCCCAGCCAGGTCGGCCGCTTCAGCATGGCCGGGCGCGACTACCTGAACGACACCCTCAAGGGCAAGAAGGGCGTGATCTCCAAGCCGCTGCAAAGCCGCATGTCCAACCGCTCGGTGGTGCTGATGACCGAGCCGCTGCTCAACACGCGCGGCGAAGTCGAGCTGGTGCTGGTGGCCAGCATCGACCTGAAGGAACACAACTTCCTCGGCCAGTTCACCGACGTCAAGCTGGGCAAGAGCGGCTTCATCTTCATCATCACCGGCGACGGCGTGATCGTCGAACACCCGGACAAGGAACGCATCCTCAAGCACATGGACGACGCCGGCGGCCAGAGCCCCGCCAACAACCAGGCGCTCAAGGGCTTCGAGGGCAGCATGGAAAGCCCGGACCGCGCCGGCGAGAACGCGCTCTATTCGTACAAGCGCATGGCCAGCACCAACTGGATCATCGGCGCCCACTACCTGACCCGCGACGCCTACGCGCCCATCGCCGAGATGCAGGAGCGCGCCATCATCGCCGCCGCGGTGCTGACGCTCCTGGCCGGCCTGTTGTCGTGGTGGTTCGTCAACCGCCTGTTCCAGCCGCTGGCGCGCCTGCACGCGCATATCCAGCGTATCCGCCAGGACAAGAGCCTGGACCAGCTGCCCGGCGAAATGCGTCACGACGAGCTGGGCGACCTGCACGGCGCCTTCAATGCCCTGATGCAGGAGCGCAAGAGCATCGAGGCCGAGCTGGACGAGGCGCGCGTGAACCTGGAAGAAATGAACAAGACCCTGGCGCGCCTGGCGCTGGAAGACGCGCTGACCGGCCTGGCCAACCGCCGCCAGTTCGAGCGCGGGCTGCAGGAGGAATTCAACCGCGCCGCGCGCACCAACCTGTCGCTGGCGGTGATCATGATCGACGTCGACTACTTCAAGCAGTACAACGACCTGTACGGCCACATGGCCGGCGACAAGGTGCTGCGCCGGCTGGGCAGCGCCATCCGCGACACCAACCTGCGTCCTGAAGACCTGCTGGCGCGCTACGGCGGCGAAGAGATCGCGGTGCTGCTGCCGGGCGCCAAGCTGGAAGGCGCGGTGATGGTGGCCGAACGCATCCGCAAGTCGATCGCCGCGCTCGATATCGAGCACAGCGCCAGCGCCTCCGGCCACCTGACCATCAGCCTGGGCGTGTCGGCGGTGGCGCCGGAGCGCCAGGTGCACAGCCCGGAGGACGTGCTGCGCGAAGCCGACGAGGCGCTGTACCTGGCCAAGGCGGCCGGGCGCGACTGCATCCGCACGATCGAGGACCTGAAGAAATCCAAGGGCCAGGCCTGAGACGTTTCAGTCCTTCGCCCATGAAAAACGCCGCAGCGAGATGATTCGCTGCGGCGTTTCTTTTTTTGCTGACGCCGTCGTCGGGACGCGGCCGCGCCGCGACCCCGTCCGGACAGATCAGGGCTGCTGCGGTGACGGCACCAGGAACTTTGACTTGGCGCAGTACATCTTGGCGTCGGTGTTGTTGTAGACGATCTTGCTGCCGGCCTGCGACTGCCGCATCGGGTAGGCCGAGTTGTCTTCGGCCGTGAAGCGGATGCCCAGCGCGGCGCTGATGGCGTCGGTCAGCTTGACCGGGGTGGTCTTGAAGTAGGCGCCGATGAAATCGGCCTGGCTACTGCTGTCGTTGACCAGGAAATCGGTGGCCTGCATGCCCCACAGGTTCAGGTTGGTCGCCTTGAACCAGTAGGCGCCGCCCTCGGTCTTGTAGGGCGGCCCGAAGGCCTCGGTGAAATAGTCGTAGAAATACTTGCTGTTGAGCTGGTTCAGGCACAGCAAGGCATTGCCGACTTCGATGCCGAAGCTCGGTTGCGGGGCCGCCGCATGCGCGGCCGGCGCCACGACGGCCGAACAGGCCAGCGCGAGCGCCGGAAGGCTTGTGGCCAGGCGACGTACGATGTTCAAACAGACTCCCGGGATGATGCCGTATGGCTGGTGTTGTCATTTCGGCAGCCTGTGGCTGCCGTTGGGAGTCGATTGTAGGGGGCTTTGCCGATTTTTTCCAATCGGCATGCATCCGGGCGCCGGAGAAGTCAGCGTCCGCGCCGCAGGAGGCTGTCGCCGCGCGCCGAAAGTCCCGCCGCCTGCGAACCGGTTTGCGCCAGGCTGCCCAGTCCGTCCAGGAAGGAGGCGATGCCGGTGCCCTTGACCAGCACGCAGGGTTTGCCCAGTTTCTTGCAGGTGCTTTTGACCAGGTGATAGGCGTTGTGGCTGATGTTGCCGGAGGCGCAGATCACGATGTCGGCCGCGGCCAGCATCGGCGCCAGCCGGTGCAGGTTGTCCTCGCGCCCGCCGTCGTGGTGGATGAAGCGGCCCGAACGCGTCTCGATCTCGGCGCGGTAGTGGTTGCGCGCGCCGGTCAGTCCGCCCACGCACAGCACACAGCGGTCGCCCAGGGAAAGCGGGGCGGCGTCCTTGTCATTCGGTCGGCTCGGGTCTTTGCGCATGGTCTTGGGCGGGAGTCAGTGACGGCTCAAGCCTAAACCCGCCGCAGGCGGCTGCGAACGAATGAATCCGCATCTGCATATGCGCTTTTTCTTGCGCGGGCGCCTTATTGCGCCGGCGGCGCTTGCTTCGCGCCGCGCTGCATGGCGCGCACGAAGTCGGCCAGGCGACGGCCGTTGCGGTCGGGGTAATAGCCTTGCTCGCTCATCTGCTGCACGCGGTCCAGCCGGAACGAGCGGAAGTCGTCGCGCGCCTCGCACCAGGCGGCCAGTATCCAGGTGCCGCCGAAGAAGGCCAGCGCCAGCGGCCACACCACGCGCTGGGTGGCGCGCTGCTGGGCGTCGGAGTAATGCAGCAGGAGCTTGTGGCGGCTGCTGATGGACTGGCGGATCGCCTCCAGGCGCTCGCCCTGCACGGCGTCCATCTGCATGCTGGGGGCGAACAGCGGCGTGGCTTCGACGAAGTCGCGCTTGTCCTTGGGCAGCGCCAGCACCACCTTGGCCAGCGCCGAGGCCGCCGAGGCCGAGAGCTGCGGGCCGCCCCAGGCCTGCACCATGCGCATGCCGATCACCAGCGCGTCGATTTCGTCGGCGTTGAACATCAGCGGAGGCAGGTCGTAACCGGGCTTGATGCGATAGCCGACGCCGGCTTCGCCGTCCACCGGCACGCCTGACAGCGAGAGGTCGCGGATGTCGCGGTACACCGTGCGCTCCGACACCGCCAGCCACTCGGCCAGCTGGCGCGCGGTGGTGAGCCTGCGCCCGCGCAGGTATTGGGTGATCTGGAACAGTCGGTCGGCTCGGCGCATGTGGCGGCGGGAAAGGATAGGTGCGCGCCATTCTGGCACGCATGAAAGGGCCGCGCCACAAGCTTCGATGCTGCTCTGCAATGGACGGCGGCGGCCGCCGGAACGCCCTGTGTAGTTGGGGTTTCCATGCTGCCGCCGTCGCCGTTCATGGGTCGCTTATTGACCGTGCATTGCGCGATCGGGCTCAGTTCATCGCGTGCAGCGCGACACGGTTGCCCTCGGTATCGATGAACTGGCAGATGTAGCCCAGGTCCTTGGGCAGCTGCGTCTTGGGCAGCGCCACCTTGCCGCCGGCCGGCACGATGCGGTCGATTACGGCCTGGATGTCCGGGCCGGCGTCCAGGTAGACCAGCGTGCCCTGCGGCGAGGGCTCGATCCAGTCGCCGCCGGTCAGGCAGCCCACGGACTGGCCGTCGTCGCGGGTGAAGATGGCCATCGGCGATTCTTCTTCCAGGGCCTCCAGGCGCAGCCTGGTGGCGAACACCGCTTCATAGAAGCGGGCGGCGCGGGTGAGGTCCTTGGTGGCGATTTCGAACCAGTTGACGGAGGTTTGCATGATGTCTTCCTTTCGTTGTGGGTGTTGTGAGACGGGTTCCTATGCCGGTTGGCATGGAACGCATCATGCAGGCAGGCTCCTGACAACGTGGTGTCAGGAGCCTGCGAACGAAAGAAAGATAAATGAGGGGAGCCGGGTCAGCGGCCGGCCACCGCCGGCGCGCGCGCGCCTTCCGCCTGCCCGGCCTGGTCGGCCTGGTCGGCGCGCTCCTGTTGCTCGGCATAGCGGCGCGCCAGCACCGCGCACAGCATCAGCTGCATCTGGTGGAACAGCATGATGGGCAGCAGCACCACCGCCGCGCCGCTGCCGGCGAACAGCACCGAGGCGATGGGGATGCCCGAGGCCAGCGACTTCTTGGAGCCGCAGAACACCAGCACGATCTCGTCGCCGCGCGGCATCTTCAGCGCTCGCGCGCCATAGGTCGTCACCAGCAGCACCGCGCCCAGCAGCACCGCGTTGACCAGCACCAGCAGCGCCAGCTGGGTCGGCGGGAACAGGTGCCAGATGCCTTGCGCCACGGCGGCGCTGAAGGCGGCGTAGACCGACAGCAGGATGCCGCCGCGGTCGACCACGTTGACGATCACCTTGTGCTTGTTGATCCAGGCGCCGATCCAAGGGCGCAGCAGGTTGCCCAGCACGAAGGGCAGCAGCAGCTGCAGCAGGATGCTGAGCACTTGCGACAGGCCGCTGCCTTCATGATGACGGTGCAACAGCAGCGTCACCAGCAGCGGCGTCACCAGGATGCCCAGCAGGTTGGAGGCGGTGGCGCCGCAGATTGCCGCCGGCACGTTGCCGCGCGCAATCGAGGTGAAACCGATCGAGGATTGCACCGTGGACGACAGGCAGCACACGAACAGCACGCCCATCCACAGTTGCGGCGTCAGCAGGTCGGGCACGGCCGCCTTCAGCGCCAGGCCCAGCAGCGGGAACAGGATGAAGGTCGAAGCCAGCGTCAGCAGGTGCAGCCTGGGCTGCTTCAGGCCCGACAGCGCGGCCTCGCGCGAGAGCTTGGCGCCGTGCAGGAAGAACAGCAGCGAGATCGCCACGTTGCTGGCGACGTGCATGAACTCCTCGAAACGGCCGGTGGCCGGGAGCAGGGTGGCCAGCAGGACGGTGGCGATCAGCAGCTGGGTGAAGCGGTCGGGCAGGAAACGTTTCATGATGGATGGACACAGATAGAGGATTTTGTCCTCATGATAGGAAAAGAGCGGGCTATCGGGAACCCCTTTGATCGCATTGACTGTGATCGGAAAATTCGATGACAATGCCCGGATACCCGCAAAAAACGGCCGCCCCATGCTCAATCCCGTCTGGCTCCATACCTTCACCACCGCCGCCGCCTCCGCCAGTTTCACCGAGGCCGGGCGCCAGCTCGGGCTGACCCAGTCCAGCGTGAGCGACCACATCCGGCGCCTGGAAGAAAGCCTGGGGCGCCGCCTGTTCGTGCGCGATACCCATTCGCTGGCGCTGACCGCCGACGGCGAGGGCCTGCTGGTGCACGCGCGCCTGATCCTGGAGGCGCATGCGCGCGCCGAGGCCCAGTTCAGCGGCGCGCGGCTGCGCGGCCGGGTGCGCTTCGGCACCTCCGACGACCTCGCCATGGGGCCGCTGCCCGACATGCTGGCGGCCTTTCGCAGCCAGCATCCCGAGGTCGAACTGGAAATCACCATCGGCCTGACCAGCGAGCTCTATACCGCGCTCGACCAGGGCAAGCTGGACCTGCTGGTGGGCAAGCGGCGCGTGGGCGAGTCGCGCGGACACAGCATGTTTTCCACCGCGATGCAGTGGCTGGCGCGGCCCGAAACCCATGTCGACCTGGCGCAGCCGCTGCCGCTGATCCTGCTGCCCGAGCCCAGCATCACGCGCGCGGCGACGCTGCAGACGCTGGGCAAGTCCGGCCATCACTGGCGCATCGTCTGCACCAGCGGCAGTCATGCCGGCTGCATGGCGGCGGCGCGCGGAGGACTCGGGCTGGCGTCGCTGCCGGCGCACCTGGCTTCACGCGACCTGGTGCCGCCGCTCAACGTCGCGGCGCTGCCGGCGTTGCCGGACATCGAATACGTGGCGCTGACCGCGCGCCGCCTGTCCAGGCCGGCCGACACGTTGTACCAGATCCTGATGTCCAGCCGCCTCTCGCGCGGCTGAAGGCGTCGCTACGGGAGCGGAGTCAGGCCGGATCGGTCACCAGCGCCGGATCCCGCAGCGAGCGGATGCGGCGGTCGACGAAGTAGCCGCCGGCCTCCATGTAGCGCAGGTAATGGCGCGAGCACAGCGTGCAGCGCGCCACGTTGCAGCGGTTGTAGGGGTAGTAGCGGGGCGCGATCGGCGCGTCGGCCGATTCGTAGCGGGTGCCGTCGGGATGGTGCTCAGCGAAGGTGGGTTCGTCGTAGGGATCGCGCACCAGCGTGGCGACATCGGCCAGCTGGGACTCCTGCAGCGACAGCGGCAGGCTGATCCAGCCGGCGCTCTCGGCGCTGCGGCAACTGCAGGCGACGCTGATCGCCGCGCTTTGCCGGGCCAGTGCGCGCAGGTCGTCGGCGTCGGCCAGGGGAAGGTCTTGCATCGGAGGCTTTCTGAAGGCAGGGGCGCGGGCGGCCCCGTTCAAGCCGCCATTTTACTTCTTCGGGTTGTAGCGGATGTCGCCCTCGAACAGCTGCGCCGTGCCGCCGCCCAGGTCGGACTGCACCGGCCAGGCCTGGTGGCCGATGCGCAGCTCGGTGCCTTCGTAGACGGCCTTGGCGACGATGATGCGGGCATCTTCCGCCGCCACGATGCCTTCTTTCATCTGCCCGACTTCTTCCAGCAGCACCTTCACTTCATAGGCCAGCGCCTTGCGCTTGTCGCTGGTCTCGAACAGGATCTCCGGCGTGGCCTTCTCCGGGTTGAGCTTGTAGTAGTTCTGTTGCTTGATGGTGCGGTCCAGCTCGGCCACCTTGCGCGCGTATTCCTGCTCCTTGATGGCGATCTTTTCTTCCAGGTAGGGATCCAGGCCGACCTGCACGCGGGTGAAGGTGCTGGTGGAGGCGCCGATGACGTTGGCGCGGATGGAGTTGGTCGCCTCCACGCGCCCGCCGATGATGTGGCCGGTGCGCGGGTTGCCCTTGCCGACCACGATCTCGTCGCCGGCCAGCAGTTCACAGTGGCGGGCGTTGCCCAGCACCAGGATGCTCTCGGCGGCTTCGATGTGCGCGCTCTCGGCGAACATCACCTGCACCGACTTCTGCGCGCTGATGCGCGAGGCGATGGCGGTGGTGCCGGCGCCGGCGCTGACGCCTTCGCTGTGGCCGATCACGCCGCCCTTGACCGTCACGCTGCCGCCGGCCACGATCTCGGCCGCTTCCACCGTGCCGCTGACGACCACGTCGCCGCCCACGTGCAGCTTCATGCCCGTCATCACGTCGCCGGAGACGCGCACCGTGCCTTCAAAGGTGAGGTTGCCGGTGGACAGGTCGACGTTCTCGACGTCGATCACCGGGTTGACCTTCACGCCGTTCTTGATCACCGTGGGCTGGCCCGGCACGATCGCCACCAGCAGGTCGGGATCTTCCTCGCTGGGTTCGGCGCCGATGGAGTCCTTGGCGAAGGCGACGTCGGCTATCGGGCGCGCCGGCACCTTGCCGCCGCGGATGTCGATGCCGTCCTTGCCGGGCACCGGCGGGATGCGGCGCATCAGCGGGTCGCCCGCCGACACCAGCAGCAGGTGGCCCATGTCGGCGTAGGAGACCACGGCGTCCTCGTCGATATCGGCGAGTTCTTCTTCCTTCTCTTCCAGCAGGCTTTCGAAGCGGGCCGGTTCGGCCGGCGTGGGCATCAGGCCCTGCGCCACCACCAGCTTGTTGCACTGGCCGGCCGAGAGCGCGCCGCGCAGCTGTTCGTGCAGGATGCCGTAGGTCACGCCGGCGGCGCGGATGGCGTTGATCACTTCCACGCTCTTGGCGCGGCCGCCGAAGGGCGGCACCAGGGTCAGCGAGGCGGTCATCAGGTCGTCGGCCACCTCCAGCGTGAATTCGCCGTCGCGGCGCTCGGCGATCACCTGGGTCACGGTCTCTTTGGCGTCTTCGGCCTTGCGCACGAAACCGTTGAGGACGGAGTCCTGGAAGAACAGCTTGGTCAGCCCGTTGTCGGTCATCGCCTGCTTCAGGAACGCCAGCGTCAGCGGCGGAAACCCCGGCGTCGGGGTGAACGTTGCGGAGAGTTCGCCGCTGGCCCTGTCGAACGCGAATGACAGCGGTTGCGGAGTTGCTTGGTCCATGCTGGTCCTCGGATGAATTTCTGCTTTTTGGTCTGCCCGGCTCATCTTGAGCGCCGTCGACGCGGCGCCGCGTCACCCGGTGCCGGCGAAGCGGCAAATGGCTGACGGGCATGCCGCTTCAAGTGTGGCGCGCCCGTGACGGAACCTGCTGAAGAAGCATCGAGTGTACGCAAGCCGGCGCACACTGGCGTAACAATCACAATCGGCCGTCTTGCCCCTCGCAAGGCGGCTGACATTGTATTCTGGCAAGATGATCCTGCAATTTGATCCATAGCACAAGTTTTGCGGGCATTTAGAGGCAAATTGAAGGCATATAGTTGACGATATGATAAGCACTCAAAAAGAAGACCCGTCCGGCGCCGATGCCCGCTATCACGCCGGCCGCACCAGCACCCTGGTGAGCATCGCCGTCAACATCGGCCTGACCGCGCTGCAGGTCGGGGCCGGCATCTTCTCCGGTTCGCAGGCGCTGGTGGCCGACGGCGTGCATTCGCTGTCGGACCTGGTGTCGGATTTCGTGGTGCTGTTCGCCGCCCGCCACAGCCGCAAGAAGGCCGACGCCGATCACCAGTACGGCCACCAGCGCTACGAGAACGCCGCTTCGCTGGCCCTGGGCGGCCTGCTGCTGGCGGTGGGCATCGGCATGCTGATCTCGGCCGCGCAAAAGATCCAGGCCTACGGCCATACGCCGCCGGTGCACCAGGCGGCGCTGTGGGTGGCGCTGGCCGCGCTGCTGGCCAAGGAGCTGCTGTTTCGTTACATGCTGCGCGTGGCCGAACGGGTGCGCTCCAGCATGCTGGTGGCCAACGCCTGGCATGCGCGCTCGGACGCCGCCTCTTCGCTGGTGGTGGCGCTGGGCATCGGCGGCAGCCTGGCCGGCTTCACGCTGCTCGACCCGGTGGCCGCCGCGGTGGTGGGCCTGCTGGTAGTGCGCATGGGCTGGCGCTTCTTCTGGAGCGCGTTGAACGACCTGATGGACCGCGCGGTGTCGGAGGAGGAGTCGCAGGCGATCCGCCGCACCCTGCTGGACACGCCCGGCGTGCAGGGCCTGCACGACCTGCGCACGCGCCGTATGGGCGACATGACGCAGGTCGACGTGCACCTGGAGATCGACGGCGCGCTCACCGTGACCCAGGGCCATGCGATCGCGGCCGCGGCGCGCCAGCGCGTGCTCGATGCCCACAACGTGCTGGACGTGATGACCCACGTCGACCCGGTGACCGTGGCCGGCGCGCTGGACGTCGCCGCGTGAACTTTTGAGGCCGTGCGCGGCTCGCATGCCTGACCCCGGCGTCACTGCCGTACCTCGTAGCCTTCAGCCATCCGCCCAAGGAGCCCGCATGCAAACAAGTCTCTCGCCGCACCGCTACAACGCCGCCGCCCGCTGGCTGCACTGGATCATCGCCCTCCTGATCGTGGCGGCCTACACGCTGATCCTCTCGCGCGGCGAATTCGCGCGCGGCTCGCCCGAGCGCACGCTGGTGGTCCAGTCGCACTACTGGGCCGGCATCGCGGTGCTGCTGCTGGCCATCCCGCGCGTGTTCAACCGCCGCGCGCACGGCGCGCCGGCCATCACGCCGCCGCTCTCTTCGGTCATGCAAAAGCTGGCGTGGATCACGCACCTGCTGCTCTACCTGTTCCTGTTCGCCCAGCCGCTGCTGGGCATGCTCACCGTCTGGCTGGGGCGCGGCGCGATCCCGGTGCCGCTGACCGAGCTGCAGGTCGCCTCGCCCTTCGCGCTCGACAAGGAGCTGTCGCGCAGCATCAAGGAAGTGCACGAGACCCTGGGCGAGCTCTTCTATTACGTGATCGGCCTGCATGTGCTGGCGGCGCTGTTCCACCACTTCCTGCGGCGCGACGACACCTTGCGGCGCATGCTGTAGCGGGCAGGGGAGACTGGTCGTATCGGAACGGCCCGTTCCAACATGTAAAGATTTTTGTAAAGACGCCGTTAGTGCCATTACCGACTTCAAGCGCACCGACGACATGACGACCATTGCCCCGCTGTCCGCCTCATCCGTATCCGCCGCCTACCAGCCGGCGGCGCGCAGCAGCGCCGCTGGCAGCGCTGCCGTGGGCAGCCAGTCTGACACCGTCGTGCTGGGCGCGTCCTCCGCCGGCGTGTCGCTGTATTCGCCGTCCGGGTTGCTGGCCAACGCCAGGCAGCCGGTCTGGCAGACCAAGCAGGCCGACGCCATCAGCTCGCTGATGGCCGGCGCCGCCGGCGCGGGCGACCTGGCCGGCCGGTTGCAGGGACTGGGCCGCGCCTTGCTCGACCATGTGAGCGAGGGCGGCAACGGCTATGCGCAATCGGTGCTGACCTCGGACCAGGCCATGCAGGGCGACGCCGGTGTGCAAGGCGTGCTGCGCGACCAGCTGCAGCGCTTCGCCACCGACGGCATCGGCCTGTCGGTCACGACCGTGGGCGGCGCCAAGGTCAATTTCTCGCTCTCGACCAACAGTGACGGCATCGCCGTCAACATCGACCTGGAGCAGGGCACGCTGACCGACGTCGACCGCGAGTCGCTGCGCAAGCTGGGCGACGCCTTCCAGGCCGCCATCGACGGCCTGGCCGGGCAGCCGCCGAAACTGGCGCTGGACGGCCTGATGAAGTTCGACACCCAGGCCCTGGCCGCGGTCGACCTCAAGGCCAGGATCGGCGACCAGAACGTGGCGTTCCACGCCGATGCGCAGCAGCGCACGCTGTCCACCACCGGCCCGTCGGGCAACATGAAGGTCGAAGTCGACCTGAAGAACACCGCCATCCTGGGCAGCGGCGAGCAGCGCCAGCGCGCCATCGCCAGCTACCTGCAGCAGTTCGACGCGGCGTCGCGCCGCGGCCACGGCGACGCCGGCCTGACCACGCTGTTCAAGGACGCCTTCGCCCAGCTCAACGGCAACTATCCGGCCCAGGGCTACATGCCGGGCAAGGCCATGCCGGCAGTGTCCGCCGATGCCGACGACCGCCAGATGCTGTCCGGGCTGGCCGACTTCACGGCCTCGATCTCGCAGGCCACCGACTCGCCCAATCCGTTGCGGCGCAATGAAATCGACGGCTTCGACTACCAGGTCTCGCAGCAGACCAGCATCACCGGTCAGAACCAGGCCAACCGCGGCATCGTGCAGCAGCAGCACTCCAGCCTGAAGGCCTCGTGGCACGAGTCGCTGCAGCCGGACCTGCCGCTCAAGCTCGGCACCGACAAGAATTCGCAGAACTACACCTATCACCAGATCGACGACCAGGCGTCCAGCAAGCTGGAGATCGGCTACCAGCTGGGCTACCTGAGCAAGGCCACGCTGAGCCAGTCGGCCAGCCAGAACACGCGCGTCACCAAGTACGTGCTGGGCGAGCAGGTCTCCGACGTCAGCACGCCGCTGCAGTCGGCCATCGTGCGCGACTTCGCCGAGCAACTGCGCGACGGCAAGGACAACCGCACCGCCGACGGCCGCTATCGCTGGCAGCAGAAGCTGGCGCAGATCGGCTCCATGGGTCTGCTGCAGCAGGACCCGTCGGCCATCAGCGCCCAGGGCAAGCAGGCGCTCCTGTACTGATCAGGCGCTCTCAGGCCGCTTCCAGCAGCACCGGGATCGACTTCGACGTCGGCGTGCCGGCGCCGTCGGCATAGCTCGACAGCGGCACCAGCGGGTTGGTCTCGGGATAGTAGGCGGCCATGCAGCCGCGCGGAATGTCGTAGCTGACCAAGCGGAAGCGGTCGGCGCGGCGTTCGATGCCGTCATCCCATACGCTCACCAGGTTCACCCAGTCGCCGTCGGCGAAGCCCAGCATGGCGATGTCGTCGGCGTTGGCGAACACCACGCGGCGCATGCCGAACACGCCGCGATAGCGGTCGTCCAGTCCGTAGACGGTGGTGTTGTACTGGTCGTGCGAGCGCGTGGTCATCAGCGTCATCAGCTTTTCGCCGTGGCGTTCGCGCGCCCGCTGCAGCGGCGAGGCGCGGTCGATCGGATGCACCAGGAACTGCGCCTTGCCGCTGGCCGTACTCCACTCCATCTCGCGCGAGGCCACCTTCAGGTGGAAACCGCCGGGTTTGGCCACGCGGGCGTTGTAGTCGTGGAAATCGTCGAACACCCGCTCGATCAGGTCGCGGATGCGGGCGTAGTCGGCGGCATGCCCGAGCCAGTCGATCGGCGCGTCGCCCAGCGTGGCATGCGCGATGCCGGCGACGATCGCGGTCTCGGAACGCAGGTTGGGCGAGGCCGGCTGGTTCATGCCGAAGGAGATGTGCACCATGCTCATCGAATCCTCCACCGTCACGCCCTGCGCGCGGCCTGCCTGCATGTCGATCTCGGTGCGGCCCAGCACCGGCAGCAGCAGCGCCTCCTTGCCGTGCACCAGGTGGCTGCGGTTGAGCTTGGTGGCCAGGTGCACCGTCAGTTCGCACTGGCGCAGGCCGGCCCAGGTGCGCGGCGTATCCGGCGTGGCGCTGGCGAAATTGCCGCCCAGCCCCATGAACACCTTCACCTCGCCCGCCAGCATCGCTTCGATGGTGCGCACCACGTCGTAGCCGTGATGGCGCGGCGGGTCGAAATGGAACACCTGCTGCAGGCGGTCGAGGAAGGCCTGCGAAGGTTGTTCCTCGATGCCCACGGTGCGGTTGCCCTGCACGTTGGAGTGGCCGCGCACCGGGCACAGGCCCGCGCCCTGTTTGCCGATCTGGCCGCGCATCATCATCAGGTTCGACAGCATGGTCACCGTCAGCAGCGAATTCTTGTGCTGGGTCAGCCCCATGCCCCAGGTGCAGATCACGCGCCGGCCGCGCACGAACACCTGCGTGAGCGCCTCGATCTGTTCGCGCGGCACGCCCGACTCGGCCACCAGCAGGCCCCAGCTCTCGTTGCGCAGGTCCTGCGCGAAGGCCTCGAAACCGCTGGTATGGCGCCCGATGAAATCCGCATCCAGCACCCGCGGCGCGCCCGCGGCCTGCGCTTCTTCGTCCAGTTCCAGCGTGCGCTTGGCCATGGCCTTGATCAGCGCCAGGTCGCCCGAGAGGCGCGGCTGGATGAACATGGAGCTGATCGGCGTGCTCGACATGGTCAGCATCTCCACCGGATGCTGCGGGCTGGTGAAGCGCTCCAGCCCGCGCTCGCGCAGCGGATTGATGGAGACGATGGTGGCGCCGCGCCTGGCGCATTCGCGCAGTTCGCCCAGCATGCGCGGATGGTTGGTGGCCGGGTTCTGGCCGAAGATCAGCAGCGTGTCCGCATGCTCGAAATCCTCCAGCACCACCGTGCCCTTGCCCACGCCCACCGTCTGCGGCAGGCCGCGGCTGGTGGCCTCGTGGCACATGTTGGAACAGTCGGGGAAGTTGTTGGTGCCGTAGGCGCGCACGAACAGCTGGTACAGGAACGCCGCTTCATTGCTGGCGCGCCCCGAGGTGTAGAAGGCGGCCTGGTCGGGCGAGGGCAGCGCCTGCAGGTGACGCGCCACCAGCGCGTAGGCCTGCTCCCATGCGATCGGCACATAGCGGTCGGCGACGGCGTCGTAGACCATGGGGTCGGTCAGGCGGCCGTGCTGCTCGAGCTCGTGGTCGGTCTCGTCCATCAGTTCGGTCACCGTGTGCGCGGCGAAGAAGGCCGGCGTGACGCGCTTGCCGGTGGACTCCGCGGCCACCGCCTTGATGCCGTTCTCGCAGAACTCGAAGGTCGAGGCATGCTCCCTGTCGGGCCAGGCGCAGCCGGGGCAGTCGAAGCCGCCCGGCTGGTTCTGGCCGAACAGCATGCGGTAGTTGCTGCCTTGCACGCGCTCCTTCAGCAGGTTCAGCGCCACGAACTTCAGCGCGCCCCAGCCGGCCGCCGCGTGGGTATAGGGTTTGACGGTGCCGTCGTCTTCCTTGATGCTCATTTCATGCTCCCGGTGGTGATGCCGCCAGCATAGGCGCGCGTCGCGCCGGTCGAAGGGAATAGATCGCGCGACGGCCGACGAGTACAGTTTTCATGCGCGCAGGCCTCAGGCTGCGGCCAGGACCTGCGCGCGGCGCTGCAGGATGCGGCGCACCTGGCGCTCCAGCGTATCGGCGTTGAAGGGCTTGACGATGTAGCCGTCGGCGCCGGTCTCGGCGGCCAGGATGATGTGGTCCTTGTGGGTCTCGGCGGTGAGCATCAGCACCGGCAGCCGGCACAGCCTCGGATGGCTGCGGATCTTGCGCAGCAGGGCGATGCCGTCCATCACCGGCATGTTCCAGTCGGTCAGCACGAAATCAATCGAGCTCGCGCCCGACTCCAGGAGCTTCCAGGCCGCGCTGCCGTCGTCGGCCTCGCTCTGGCGCGGGTAGCCGAGTTCCTTGAGCAGCGCGCCGACGATGCGGCGCATCGGCGCGAAGTCGTCGACGATGAGGAAGTGGCGGTCGGAGGCGGCCATGCTGGCTCCTTTCTGGCGGTGACGGCGGACGGCGCCGCCGCGGTTGCGGCAGCGCCTGAGATGCAGGTTAGCAAGCGCAGGCGCGGCGAAAAATCATACGTTGGTATGAAGCACACCGGATTGGCCGGATTGCCGCCGTGCAATGCATGGCGGACATGCAACAGCAACGCCAGGCGCTTGCGCGCGCATCGCGTACATCGGTTAGAATGCGACCTTCTCTTTGGGGAGTAGCCAGCTTCCGGGCAATCCGGAAGAGCCCGCGTCAACATTCTCGGCAACAGCCGTGGCGCGGGTAGCCAACTTGGTAGGCGAGACCATAGACGCATCTGTGCTCCAGGTCGGGCGCATTGCTGCGTCCATGGACATGCCCGACCCAGGAACCCCGCTTCATGAATTTCCCGTCGCTCATCCTTCTCGCTTTCGCGATGTCTACCGACGCGTTCGCCGCCGCCATCGGCAAGGGCGCCGCGATGCAAAAGCCGCGCCTGTTGCAGGCGCTGCGCATCGGCCTGCTGTTCGGCGTGATCGAAGCCATCACGCCGCTGATCGGCTGGTTCGCCGGCTCGGTCGCCACCCAATGGGTTTCGGAATGGGACCACTGGATCGCCTTCACGCTGCTGCTGGTGCTGGGCGGACGCATGATCCGCGAAGGCATGGGCAAAGAAGAGGAAGAAGCCTCGCCCGAGCCGCAGAAGCAGTCGCTGCTGATGCTGGCGCTGACCGCGGTCGCCACCAGCATCGACGCCATGGCGGTGGGCGTGGGCCTGGCCTTCGTCGACGTCAGCATCCTCGAGGCGTCGCTGCTGATCGGCCTGGCCACCACCCTCATGGTGACCATCGGCGTGATGGTGGGCCGCATGCTGGGCAGCGTGGTCGGCAAGCGCGCCGAGATCATCGGCGGCGTGGTGCTGATCGGCGTGGGCGCGGTGATCCTCTACGAACACCTCGGCGCCTGAGCCCGCGCCGCTTTTCCTCGCTTACCGGCGCTGGCGCGCGGCGAAGTAGTCCGAGGCCATCAGCCGGAAGGCGGTGACGGCGGGATTGTCCTGGTCGCGGCGCCAGGCCATGCTCATTTCGGCGCGCGCGATGTTGCCGGCCAGCGGCCGGAACTCCACGTTGTCATAGTGGAAGCGCTGTGCCGATTCCGGCAGGATGCCCACGCCCAGTCCGGCGCGCACCAGCGAGAGGATGGTGTGGGTCTGGTCGATGTACTGGGTGATGTCGGGTTTGACGTCGTCGGCGCCGAGCATGGCCATGATGCGTTCGTAGAAGTATTTTCCGTGCGTGGGCGAATGCATGATGAAGGGCTGGCCGTCCAGCTGCCGGGTGGCGATGCGGTCGTGGGCGGCCAGCGCATGGCCCCTGGGCATGGCCACGATCAGCGGCTCCTCGTCGACCAGTTCGAACTCCAGCTGCTGGCGCGAGGGCAGCGGCCGCATGAAGCCGATGTCGATGGTATTGGCGGTGAACGCCTCGATCTGCGCCACCGAGATCAGCTCGAACAGCACCACGTCGATGTCCGGCAAGGCCTCCTGCGCCGCCTTGACCAGCTCCGGTATCAGTTCATAGCCGGCCGCGCCGGTGAAACCCACCCGCACCCGTCCGGTCTTGCCCTGGCTGGCGCGGCGCACCGCGCTTTCGGCCTGCTCCGACAGTTGCAGCAGGCGCGTGGCGTCGGCCAGGAACACGCGACCTTCGGTGGTCAGGCGCACCGTGCGTCCGACCCGCTCGAACAGCTGCACGCCCAGCTTGTGCTCCAACAGATGGATCTGCCGGCTCAGCGGCGGCTGGGTCATGTTGAGCAGGGCGGCGGCGCGGCGGAAGTTGAGTTCAGTCGCCGCCACGACGAAGCAGCGGACTTGTGCCAGATCGAGCATGTTCACGGATCGCGAGTAAAGGGGCGCCTGCATTATAGGCATGGCGTCGCAGCGGTGCGATCCCGTGCGGCTCAGGTGGTCAGGCTGCCGTCGGGGCGCTGTCCGGCCAAGCCTTGCGCCAGGCTGGCCAGCACCATCTCGCCCATGGCCGTGCGCGACTCCACGGTGGCGCTGGCGCGGTGCGCCTGCAGCACCACCTGGTCCATTCCCAGCAAAGCCGGCGGCACATTGGGCTCGTCGGCGAACACATCCAGGCCGGCGCCCGCGATCACGCCGCGTTCCAGCGCGTCGACCAGGTCGCGCTCCACCACCAGCTTGCCGCGCGCGATGTTGATGAGGTAGCCGTCGCGGCCCAGCGCGTCCAGCACGGAGGCGTTGATGATGCCCTGGGCCTTGTCGGCCGCGGCCGCCAGCACCAGCACCTCGCTCTCCCGCGCCAGCTGGATCAGGTCCGGCACGAACCGGTGCGGCAGGTCGTCCATCGCGCGCAGGTCGGTGTAGTTGATCGGGCAGCCGAAGGCGGCCGCGCGCTGAGCGATGGCGCGTCCCACCTTGCCCATGCCGACGATGCCCACGCGCTTGCCGCTGAGGCGGCGCGACAGGGGAATGGCGCCCGGATGCGGATGCTTCACCCAGTCGCCGCGCTTGACGAATGCATTGCCGGGGCAGATCTGCCGGCACACCGTCAGCATCAGGGCGATGGCGAGGTCGGCCACATCCTCGGTCAGCGCGCCGAAGGTGCCGGTCACCGGGATACCCTTGCTGCGCGCGTAGGCCAGGTCGACCGCATCGGTGCCCACGCCGTTGACGGCGATCACCTTCAGCGCCGGCAGGCGGTCGATCAGCGTATTGGCGATGCCGGTATGGCCGCCGGTGATCACGCCTTCGACGGCGTCGCCGTGCTCGCGGATCCAGGCATCCTTGTCTTCCTTCTCGAACAGGCGGTGCATGTGATACAGGCTGTCGAGCTTGTCGTTGATGGCCGGCACCAGGATGGGATTGAGCTGCAGCACGTGGGATTTCATTGCGGGACTCCTTGTCTGTCGATGGCGATGCCGGCGGATGATGCGGGCTTTCGCAGCGGGCGTCCAATCCGAAAAGGCTATCAACTGATACCGGAAATGACGCGCGGGATCGATTCAATCCGCGCATCACCTAATAGCGAGAAAAGATTGGACGGGCGCTGCGCCGGCGGCGATGATTTCCAGCGTCGGCAAACCGCCGCGACCATAACCAGGGCGCAACATGTCCCCGTCCGGGGACGCACAACAAAGCCCGTACATGCATTGGAGACAGACGTGAACCATCCGACCAGGCCGGGCGCTTCCTAGCGGCCTTGCCCCTTCCCCCTTTCTTCTTCACGGCAGGCCCGCTCCCGCCGCCGCGCAGCCGCCTGCGCCGGAACAACAATCACGAGACACGCCATCAAAGGAGTCCGACGATGAATCACGCCGACGCCGCAGACACCGTCGCCAGCCAGTCATCCGCCGCATCCCCGCCCCCGGCGGAGGCATTCCGCCAGCATGAAAAGCGCACCGGCTACCGCTGGGTGGTGATGGGCCTGATTTTCTGCATCTGGGCCGTCGCCTGCGCCGACCGCGCCAATTTCGGCATCGCCCTGCCGTACATGAAGAAGGAGTACGGCATCAGCAACACCGAGGCCGGGCTGATCGTCAGCCTGTTCTCGTTCGCCTATGGTTTCGTGCAGATCCCGGTGGGCCTGATGTACAAGCGACTGAGCGAGAAGACCACGGGCTTCCTGTTCTCGGTGTTCATGCTGCTGACTTCGCTATTTACCGGCCTCATGGGCACCACTTCCTCGGTGCTGCTGCTGCAGGCGTACCGCGTCGGCCTGGGCTTGTCGGAAGGGCCGCTGGGCATAGGCTGCACCAACGTCATCAACCGCTGGTTCCCGCCTGAGGAAAAGGGCACGGCCACCGGACTGTGGATTGCCGCCTCCAAGCTGGGCCCGCTGATCGTGCCGACGGTATGCATCATCGTCATCGAGCTGTGGGGCTGGCGCGAGATCTTCTACGTGTTCGCGGTGCCGGGCGTGTTCCTGGCCATCCTGTGGATGTTCCTGGTGACCAATTCGCCGACCGGCAACCGCTTCTGCAACGACGCCGAGCGCCGCTACATCAGCCAGGAGCTGCCGCCCTCGGCCGCCGCCGGCGCCAGGCCGCAGGCCGGCGCGCAGGTCAGCGCCATGCCGTGGCTGGACGCGATCAACCGCACCCGGCGCGTGCCGCGCCTGGAGACGCTGCGCCAGGTCTTCACCTCCTGGAACATCATCGGCGTGGCCATCGGCTACGGCTGCATGATCGGCATCAGCAATATCTTCATGTCGTGGATCCCGACCTACCTGGTGACGGTGAAAGGTTTCGCCTCGGTAAAGATGGGCTTTCTTGCCTCGGCGCCCTTTATCGGCGCAGTGGCCGGCAACATGCTGGGCGGCATCATCTCCGACCGGCTGCTGGGCGGCCGTCGCAAGCCGATGATGATGCTGGGCGCGCTGGGCACCGTGGTGATGATGCTGCTGCTGATTGAAGCGCCGGACAGCGTGCTTTATCTCGGCATCACGCTGATGGCGTCGGGCCTGATGCTGGGCATCGGTTTCGCCGGCTATTCCGCCTATCCGATGGGCCTGGCCACCAAGTCCACCTATCCGACCGCGTTCGGCATCGTCAACTCGCTGGGCCAGATCGGCGGCGCCTGCGCGCCGCTGGCGGTAGGCTTGCTGCTGGACAGCTACAGCTGGACCAGCGTGTTCCTGTACATGGTCGGCACCGCGCTGCTGTGTCTGGTGCTGCTGCTGAGCGTGGTGGAACCGATCACCGTGACCAAGCCGGGAGAACAGGCCTGATCCCCGGCATCCCGCCGTCAGGGGATGCCAGGGTTGAGCCCGCCATTGCGCGGGCTCTTTTTCATTGGCGGCGAGGCATGGCTGCAACGGCCGGCGTTGCGCGCCGGGTGACAACGCGAGTAACATACGCGCGTTTTGGTGCTCGCGGCCGGATTCCCGGCCGCAGTTAAACGGGAAACACGCGCCGGCGTTGCCGGCGGTCAACGTGTGCTGCCCCCGCAACGGTAAGACAGGCGCCGCATCCTTCGATGCGGCAGGTTGCCTCCAAGGTCCACTGTACCGGCAAGACCAGGTATGGGAAGGCGTGGCGATCGGTTCTGTCAGCCCGGATACCGGCCAGGACGGATGGACGCAGGCGACCGGGGTGTGTCGCGACTGCCTGGCGAATCAACCGATTTTTCGAACAAGACGAATGGCGTGCGCGCGGCGCGGGATTGCTCCTGTCCGCGTTGCGCGCCGGTGCGCTTGCGCGTTGGACTCGCCGCGGCCGTCGCCACGATTTCCGTTCTCCTGTTTCCCTTGATCGCAGCGCGCGGGGAGGCGCGCTCCACAAGAAACGGCCAGCCTCACCCCATCCGGCGGCCACCAACAGGAAGCGTCAATGAAGAAGCAAAGCGGGAAGACGGCAGCGGCCGCGCACCTCCAATCCGACTCATCCATGGCCGTCGTGCGGCTGCGCCGCAAGCGCCTGGCCGTTGCGCTGGCCGGCGCCTGCTCGGCGCTGGGCGGCGCCCATGCCTGGGCCCAGGCCGAGGGCGCGGCGGCATTGCCCGAGATCGTGGTCTCGACCCAGACCGAGAGCGAGCTGAAAAAGCCCGGCACCGCCGGCGGCCGCCTGGAGCTGACGCCGCTGGAGACCCCGGCCAGCGTCACCACCATCTCCGGCGACACCATCCGCGAGCGCGGTTACCAGAGCCTGCTGGAGGCCGAGACGCGCGCGCCTGGCGTGAGCTCGGTGCCGTTCTCGGGCAACGGCAACAATTCGCTGTCGGCGCGCGGCTTCTACGGCCCCAACTCGATCTCGCAGCTGTACGACGGCCTGCAGCTCTACAACGCCGGCGGCGTGGTGACCTTCCCGTTCGATCCGTGGAACGTCGAGCGCGTGGAGTTCCTCAGCGGCCCGGCCTCGGTGCTGTACGGCACCGGCTTTGTCGGCGGCGCCGTCAACGTGGTGCCCAAGAAGCCCGACTTCAGCAAGCAATCCAACGAGGTGCAGCTCTCCGCCGGCTCCTTCGGCACCTGGCGCCAGGCGGTCGACAGCAGCGGTCCGTTGAACGACCACTGGGCCTATCGCATCAACGCCAGCCACACCAGTTCGGACGGCTGGATGGAGCGCGGCCGCAACGACAGTCTCGCCGTCTCGGCCGCGCTGGCATGGAAGGCCACGCGCGACCTGACGCTGACGCTCTCCAACGACTACGGCGATATCAATCCCGGCAGCTATGAAGGCACGCCGATCGCCAACGGCAGCGTGATCCAGAGCCTGCGCTACAAGAACTTCAACGTCGACGACGCCCAGGTGCGCTTCACCGAGAACCGCACCTACCTGCGCGCGCGCTACCAGCTCACGCCCGACGTGGTGCTCAACAACGACGTCTACCTGATTAAGCACGAGCGTCGCTACAAGGAAACCTATACCTACACCTACAATCCGGCTACCGGCAACGTCGCGCGCTCCAACTACCGCGACATCATCGGCTACCAGACCCAGTACGGCGACCACGGCTACGCCACCATCGACGGCCAGCTGCTGGGCCGCAAGAACCAGCTGGTCGCGGGCTTCGACGTCAACCGCTCGACCTACGACCGCAACGACAACACCAACAGCGCCGGCAACTTCCCGGGCTCGAGCACGGTCAGCGCGGCCGGTTTCAATCCCGGCGTGTTCTCGCAAGGCACCACGGCGTCCATGCGCTACCTGTACCGGGTGACGCTGGACCAGGCCGGCGTGTTCCTGCAGGACCGCTACCAGCTGGCCGACCAGTGGACCATCAGCGGCGGCGTGCGCGGCGACAACTACCAGACCAGGCGCGATGACACGCAGACCGGCGCCAGCGCCAGCGGCAACATCAACGCCGTGTCGTGGAACACCGGCGTGGTGTTCACCCCGGTGCGCGACATCTCGCTGTACGCGCAGTACGCGGTGGCGTCCGACCCGGCGACTTCGCTGGCCAGCATCAGCGCCTCGCAGATGCAGTACGCGGTGTCCAGGGGCAAGCAGGTCGAACTCGGCGTGAAGCAATCGCTGTGGGACGGCAAGCTGGACTGGACGCTGGCCGCCTATCGCATCATCAAGAGCAACCTGCTCACGCCCAACATCAACAACACCTCGCTGTCCGACACCGTGGGCCAGCAGTCTTCGCGCGGCCTGGAAGCCTCGATCACCTTCCGGCCCACGCGCGACTGGCGCATCGAAGCCAACGCGTCGATCCTGCAGGCGCAGTTCGACGACTTCGTGGCCAGCGTCGGCGGCAAGCCGACCTCGCTGCAGGGCTATCGTCCGCAGTTCGCGCCCAAGCGCACCGGCAACCTGTTCGTCGCCTGGAACTTCATGCCGCAGTGGGAAGCGCGCAGCGGCGCTCATTACGTCAGCGACCGCTATTCGGACAACACCGACGTCTCGCGCCTGCCCGCCTACACCGTACTGGACGCGGGCCTGGCCTGGCGCGCCACGGATCGCCTGAAGTTCGACTTCCGCATCGACAACCTGACCGACAAGGTCTATGCCGCGTCCACCTACGCCGGCACCGCCACGCAGTGGATCCTGGGCGCGCCGCGCAGCTACACGTTGACCATGAACTATGCGTTCTGACCTGCGTGTCCGCATGGTGCGCCAGCGCACCGGATGGCGTGCAGCGCCGGCGCTGCTGCTGTTGGCGTGCGCGGCGCTGCTGGCGTTGCCGGCGTTACCCGCGCATGCGGATGACCCGGCCGTCCTCGGCCAGCAGGGTGGCCAGCTGCGCTTTCGCGACGACGCCGGCCGCGAGATCACGCTGCCGGTGCCCTTGCGGCGCGTGGTGGTGTTCAACCGTTACACCACCGAGTTCGTGCGCGCCGTCGGCGGCATGCCGGCGGTGGTCGGCGTGGACATCGACTCCGCGCGCAGCAAGGAGTACTGGCCCACGGTCACGCCCGGCATGCTGGCCGGGCAGGGCCAGTCCAGTCCCAACTACGAAGCCATCGTCGCCATGCGGCCGGAGGTGGTCTTCTTCCCGCGCAACAGCGACTGGCAAAAGGCGGCCGAGGTGCTGGGGCGCTTCCATATCACGGTGGTGGTGCTGACCGCGTGGGACGTGCTGAAGCACGAGCAGAACGTCGAGCTGCTGGGACGGCTGTTCGGCCAGCCGCAGCGCGCGGCGCGGCTCAACGCCTTCTACCGCGGCTACCGCGACCTGCTGGCGCAGCGGCTCAGGGGCGTGGCGCGCAAGCGCGTCTACATCGAGGAAGTCGGCAACTACAAGACCCTGCTCAAAGGCTCGGGCTGGCACGACATGGTTGAGCTGGGCGGCGGGCAGAACGTGTTCGGCGACGTCGAGATCGCCGGACAGTCTTCCGCGCGCGGCACGGTGCAGGGCTTTTCCGTGGATCCCGAGGAAGTGATCGCGCGCCGACCGGAGCTCATCGTCAAGCTGGAGCCGGGCCAGTACCTGCCGCATCCGCGCGCGTTCTCCGAGCAGGTGCTCAAGGGCATCGCCGCGCGTCCCGGCTTCGCCTCCCTGCCGGCGGTGCGCAGCGGGCAGGTGTATCACATCAGCTATTACCTGGCCGGCGGCTGCTCCAAGATCATCGGCGCGCTGCAGATCGCCAAGTGGCTCTATCCGGGGCGCTTCGCCGACGTCGATCCCGAACAGGCGATGAAGGTCTGGCTGGAGCAGTTCCAGGACGTGCCGGCGCCGGGCGGTTATTCGGTGTCGCTGGCGGAGCTGCGCAAATGATGCCGCTGGCGCTGCAGCTGCGCGCCCGCCGGCGTCGCCGGCTGTGGCTGGCGGCGGCCGCCGTCGCGCTGCTATTGCTGATGGCGCTGGCCTCGCTGTGCCTGGGCGCGCGCGGCATCGCGCCGGGCGAGGTCCTGCGCATCCTGCTGCTGCCGCAGCGCTGGCAGGCCGGCATCGCCGATGCGCCGCGCGCGGTGCTGCTCGAGCTGCGCCTGCCGCGCACCGTGATGGCGCTGGCCGCCGGCGCCGGACTGGCGCTGTCGGGCGCGGCCATGCAGGGCATCACGCGCAATCCGCTGGTCAGCCCCTACACGGTAGGCATTTCCCCGGCGGCTGCTTTCGGCGCTTCGCTGGCGATCCTGGCCGGCGCCGGCGGACACGCGTTCGGGCCTTACCTGATCGTCGCCGCCGCGTTCGCCTGCGCGGTGAGCTGCGCGGCCATGGTGCTGGCGTTCGCCGCCTTGCGCGGGGTGTCGGCAACGATGCTGGTGCTGGGCGGGGTCGGACTGACCTACCTGTTCGGGGCGCTGACGGCCAGCGTGCAGTTCGTCGCCAGCGAACAGCAGCTGGCCGCCATCGTGCAGTGGAGTTTCGGTTCGCTCAACGGCATCACCTGGCGCGAGGTATCGGTCTGCGGTGTGGTGCTGCTGGCTTGCGCGCCGGTGCTGCTGGCGCATGCCTGGGCGCTCAACGCCTTCGCCGCCGGCGGCGACGATGCCGCCGCCGCGCTGGGATTTCCGGTGCGGCGCGTGCGCGCGGTGGTGACGGTGGCGGCGGTCATGACGACCGCGTCCATCGTCAGCTTCACCGGCGTGATCGGTTTCGTCGGCCTGGTGGCGCCGCACATCGCGCGCCTGGTGGTGGGCGGCGACCATCGCTGGCTGCTGCCGTTTTCCGCCGCCACCGGCGCGCTGCTGGTGCTGGCGGCCGACCTGGCCGGGCGCCTGCTGTTCGCGCCGGTGATCATTCCGGTGGGCATCGTAGTGGCCTATATCGGCGTGCCGCTGTTCCTGCACCTGTTGCTGTCCAGCCGCCACAAGGGAGAGCTGTGATGCTGCACATCGACGCCTTGCACTACCGCCACGGCGAGCGCGAAATCCTCGACGGCATTCGGCTGGACGTCGCCGCCGGCGAAGTGGTGGCGCTGCTGGGGCCCAACGGGGCCGGCAAGAGCACGCTGCTGCGCTGCGTGAACCAGCTGGCCGGCCGCTACCGCGGGCGCATCCTCGTCGACGGGCGCGACGCCGCCGCGCTGGCGCCGCGCGAACTCGCGCGCACGGTGTCGTGGGTGCCGCAGCAGGCCGGCGGCAGCATGGCCTTGCGCGTGCTCGACATGGTGCTGCTGGGCCGGGCCCCGCACCGGCGGCGCGGCAGCGGCGAGCGCGACCTGGCGATTGCGCTTGAAGCCATCTCGCGCCTGCATCTGGAAGAACTGGCCTTGCGCCCGGTCGATCGCCTCAGCGGCGGTGAGCGCCAGCGCGTGATGCTGGCGCGCGCCATGGCGCAGGAAGGGCGGCTGATGCTGCTGGACGAGCCTACCAGCGACCTCGACCTGCGCCATCAGGTGGAGGCGATGCAGGCGGTGCGCGAGATCGCCCGCGCGCGCGACGCCGCCATGCTGGTGGCGATCCACGACCTGGCGCTGGCCGCGCGTTTCGCCGACCGGCTGGTGATGCTGGCCGGCGGCCGCATCCACGCCGCCGGGCCGTGGCGCGAGGTGTTGACGCCGGCCAACATCCTCGCCGTGTATGGCGTGCACGCGCGGGTCGGCTGCGACGACGGCATTCCCTACGTGATCCCGACCGGAGCGGCGGCATGACGAAGCGTCGCCCGTTGATCGCCTTCGACCAGTCGGCCTGCGGCGCCGGCCGCTCGCACGCGGATGCCCTGCGCGATACGCTGACGCTGGCGCAGCAGTGCGAGCAGCAGGGCTACCACCGCTTCTGGGTGTCGGAGCATCACAACAACGGCGCCATCGTCGGCAGCGCGCCCGAGGTCATGCTGGGCGCGCTGTCGGTCTTGACCGGGCGCATGCGCATCGGCGCGGCCGGCATCCTGCTGCCGTTCTACGCGCCGTTCAAGGTGGCCGAGCAGTTCCGCGTGCTGGAGGCGCTGGCGCCGGGGCGCATCGACCTCGGGCTGGGGCGCTCGCCGGGCGGCGATCCGCAGATCTTCTCGGTACTCAACCCGCAGGGCAGCAGCGCGCGCGAGGGTTTCGAAGCCAAGGTGCGCGAGCTGCTGGACTGGCTGCGCGACGACCGCGTCATGCCGGAACATGCGCACCGCATCGACGCGCTGCCGCGCAATCCCGGTTGCGCCCTGCCGTGGATGCTGGTGACCTCGGTGGAGGGCGCGCGCACCGCGGGTGGCCTGGGGCTGCCCATGTGCTTCAACTATTCGGCCGAGCAGAGCCGCGGCATCGAGGAGCAGGCCTTCGCCGCCTATCGCGCCGCCTTCATGGCCGGCGCGCATCTGGATGCGCCCTATACGGCGCTGATGTTTTTCGCGCTGGCCGCCGACACCGCCGAGCAGGCGCGTTACCTGTTCTCGTCGCGCGCCTTGTGGCGCATCCGGCTGGACGAGGGCGTGCGCGCGCCGATCGAGCCGCCCGCGCTCGCGCACGCGCATTCCCTGATGAGGGGACGCGAGGCGCGCATCGCGCAGCAGCTGGAAGTCAACCTGGTGGGCGACGCCGGCGAGCTCGCGCGGCGCATCGGCGAGGTGGCCGATCGTGTCGGCGCCGACGAGATCGGCCTCACCAACTGGGCCTATCACCTCGAGGATCGCGTCCACTCGCACCGCTTGCTGGCGCAAAGACTGGGTTGACGGTGGCGCTGCGCATCCGTGCGGATGCCGTCGGTTTCAATTGAAACACGCGGCGCTCCGGATGACATATCGGCGTCACGCCATGCGCGCAAGATGCCTGTCAGACCACACGGCAAGGAAACTGACTGCCGCCGGGGCTTTCGGGGTACGCTAGCGCGGACTCGTCGTATTCGCGGGATTCGTCGGATTTGCCGGATTCGCGAACAATGTCACATCACAGGGGAAACCATCATGTCCGTCGTCAACTATCTGGCCGCCTGCGGCCTCGCCTTGAGCGCCGTCGCCGTCCAGGCGCAGCCGCTGCAATTGCCGCAGGTCGAGGATGCCGCCCAGGCCGCCCTGCTGCAAGAGGCCAACGCCCAGTACCAGGGCTACCTGGCCGCGCCGGACAACTATTTTCATGCCGAGGCCGCGGGCCGCTGGCCTTGCGCAGTGCCGGCCAAGCTGGTGCAAGACCTGACCGGCACTTCCGACTACGCCGGCCGCCAGGGCGGCAAGGCTTTCGGCCACAAGTTCAGCAAGGTGGCGGTGCATCCGGTCGTGGCCGAATGCCGGGGCGGCAAACTGGACGGTGTGGTGGAACTGGTCTACGAGGCCACTCGCCAGGCCTGGGGGCCGGGATTTAGGGCCCGCTCGCAGGAGACCGGCCGGGTGGTCGCCACCATCAGGGATGGCCGGGTGATCCATCGCACCGAACTGCGCAGGTCGGTCAACGGCGGCGATGTCTCGGTGGCCAGCAGCGCAGAGACGCCGGCGGGCGCGTTCATCACCAGCGCCACCACGCTGGCGGCGGGCGGCGCGCAGAAATTCTTCCTCAAGCGCCCGGTGGCGGGCGCAGGCGGGCAGCGCCAAGAGAAATCGTACTACGAGGGAACGCGCCTGGTGACGGTGGAACAGGCCGACGCCCGGGGCCGTCCGGACGGCCGCAACACCAGCAACAAGGGCGGCGTGGAGAAGTCGACCTGCTTCAGGCACGGCAAGGAAATCGGCTGCGCCGGCTGATGCGCCGGCGTCCGCAAAAAAGCCCGCGCTTGCGGGCTTTTTCTTTGGCCGCTCAGGACATCCTCAGCGGGCGAACAGCCAGCGCTGCGCCAGCCGCGTATAGCGCGGCATGACCACGTACACCATGAGCGCGACCACCATGCCGGAGCCGATCAGGCCGTCGAGCCCGCGCCAGTGCGGCAGGCCCGCTCCGTGCAGCAGCGGCAGCACCAGTTGTGACGTCGCCAGCGAGAGCGGGAAGATCGCCGACCAGGTCAGCAGGAACTGCTTCCATCTGACCGGCAGCCTGGCCTTGGCGCCTTCCGGCGAGAACCAGAAGTCCAGTCCGCTGCGCACGAAGAATTCGTCGTCGCGCGCGAGGAAGGGTTTGACGCGTTCGATATGCGCGGCACGTTGCGCCGAGCCCATCCACTGCTGCAGCCGCTGCGGCGACTCGAACCTGAGGATCACCGTATAGGCGGTCGTGACGCCCTTGACCGGGCGCACCACCTGCCAGTCGATGAGGCCGGCGGCGGCCTGGCTGGAGGCGGCCACTTCGGCCAGCCAGGCCTCGTACTGCGCATGCATGCCGTGGCGGATGCGGTGGGTGATGACCACGGTGGCGCCGTGGTCGGCATCGGGATGGCGGTTGGGCGCGGTGTCGTTGTTCACATGGGCTCCGTGGGCGGGTGGCGTGGGGCGGATGAGGCAGGGTGCGGCCGCAACGCCGCCGGTGGCGCGGGCGGCGTTCCGTATTTTCACACGCCTCAGAACTTGTGCCGCAATCCCATGCGCAGCACGTTCTGCGCGCTGTCGTCGGTCGGCGCCACCGCATAGGCGGCGCCGATTACGCCGGGATTGTTCACTTCGCCGGCGTTTTGCCGGCTGAGCACGGCATAGACGTCGGTGCGTTTGGAGAGGAGGTAGTCCACGCCCAGGTTGAGCTGCGTGGTGCGCGCGCGCGTGGCGCCGGCGCCGGCACGGGCGATGTCGGTGCGGTCGTGGATCACGCTGGCCAGCAGGTGCAGCCTGGCATCGTGGGCGTAGTCCACGCCGATGTCGATGATGTTGGCGCGTGTGGCGCTGGTGATGTTCACCAGGCCCGTGGCTGCCAGCGGCGCCTGCAGCGGACGGCGCGTCTGCGACCAGGCGGCGAACAGCTTGGCCGGCCCGGCCTGGTAGCTGGCGCCCAGCGTGAAGGTCTTCAGGTCGGTGTCGCCGGCGCGCGCGGGCAGGGCGTCGGCCGCCAGCTTGCTCTGGTAGTAGGCGCCGCCGAGGCCGAATGCGCCGCCGGCGTAGTTGGCGCCGACGCCGACCGCGCGTCCGGCCGCATTGTTGCCGGCCACTTCGCCCATGCCATAGAACAGGCTGCCGGTGACGCCGCCGTAGCTGGCCGTATCGAAGCGCAGGGAGTTGCTGGTGCGCGCGCCGGTGATGCGGTCCAGGCTGTTGAAGTGCCCGGCGCGCACGCCGCCGCCGCCGAAGATCTGGAACGAGGTATAGCGGGTGCCGATGTCTTCCAGGGAGTCGGTCTGGCGGCCCAGCGTCAGCGTGCCGGCGTGGCCGGAGAGGCCGACCACCGACTTGCGGTCGAACAGCGTGCCGGGCGTGGCCATGCCGCCGTCGTCGGCGCTGAAGCCGGTCTCGAACTGGAAGATGGCCGACAGGCCGCCGCCCAGGTCTTCCTTGCCGCGAAAGCCGATGCGCGAGGCCATCTGGTCGCCGGAGTCCAGGCTCAGGCGGCTGTGGTTGCCCGGCGCGGCCTTGCTGGTATAGGCCAGGCTCATGTCGATGACGCCATAGACGGTGACGCTGCTGTCCTGTTGCGCCTGCGCTGCCAGGGGGAGGGCGGCGGCCATGCCGAGCACGGCCGGGAGGAGGGGGGATTTTTTCATGTGCATTCCCGTGGAGGTGGATCGGATCGGGCTTTGCCTGCCGGCAAAAAACCACGGGAATATAGCGGCGGCGCCTGCCGCCTGTATGGGACAAAACCGTACCGGGCCGCGCCGGCCGCGAGCACGAATGTACAAGGCGGCCCGCCGGGGCGCGCCCGGGGCCGCTTCAGCTCTTGGGATGCAGGTGCACGTGGCCGTGCCCGTGGGCGGCGCGCACGTATTTTTCCTTCTTCATCTCCACCGGCACGATGTGCACGTTGCCGTGCCGGACGCCGGTCTGCGAAATGATGGCGTCGGCGCAGGCGCGCACCTCGTCGATGCGGCCCTTGAGGATCACCGTTTCGAGGCAGTTGTCGTGGTCGAGGTGGACGTGCTGGGAGGCCGCGGCGACGTCGTGGTGATCGTGCTGCAGCTGGGTCAGGCGATTGGCCAGCATGCGCTCGTGGTGGTCGTAGATGTAGCTGACCGTGGCCACGCACCACTTGGCCTTGCCGTCGTCGACATCGGACTGGCCCAGCTCCTTGCGCACCAGGTCGCGGAAGGCCTCGGAACGGTTCGAATAGCCCTTGCCGGCGACGAATTTGTCGAACTCTTCCGCCAGGTCGTCGTCGACCGAAATTGTCCAGCGCTGCATAGCGATTCCCCTCTGATGGATGCGGGGATGATAGCAGCGTCGTCGCCGCACTCAAACGCGGCCTCGCCCGACAGCGCCGCAGCGGCGGCCCTCGGCGGCGGCATGGGCGACCGGCGCGCAGGCGCAGGGATCGCCGATTAATATCCAATGCGAATTAAAGACGATAGAATTATATATTGGACAAATCGTGACCGAGGCGGCACTCTTGTGCTCCCTTTTTCAGCACACGCAGCTCTGAGGAGACACCCACATGCCCGCCTACCGTTCCTATACCACCACCCAAGGCCGCAACATGGCCGGCGCGCGCGCCCTGTGGCGCGCCACCGGCATGAAGGATGGTGACTTCACCAAGCCCATCATCGCCGTGGTCAACTCCTTCACCCAGTTCGTGCCCGGTCACGTGCACCTGAAGGACCTGGGACAGCTGGTGGCGCGCGAGATCGAAGCGGCCGGTGGCGTGGCCAAGGAATTCAACACCATCGCCGTCGATGACGGCATCGCCATGGGCCACGACGGCATGCTGTACTCGCTGCCCTCGCGCGACCTGATCGCCGACTCGGTGGAATACATGGTCAACGCCCACTGCGCCGACGCCATGGTGTGCATCTCCAACTGCGACAAGATCACCCCGGGCATGCTGATGGCCGCGATGCGCCTGAACATCCCCGTGATCTTCGTCTCCGGCGGCCCGATGGAGGCCGGCAAGGTCGTCAAGACCGTCAACGCCGACAAGAAGGTCATCAAGCTGGACCTGGTCGACGCCATGATCCAGGCCGGCGACAAGAACATCTCCGACGCCGACGTGGCAGAGGTGGAACGCTCGGCCTGTCCGACCTGCGGTTCCTGCTCGGGCATGTTCACCGCCAACTCGATGAACTGCCTGACCGAAGTGCTGGGCCTGTCGCTGCCGGGCAACGGCACCATCCTGGCCACCCACGCCGACCGCAAGGAGTTGTTCCTGCGCGCCGGCCGCGAGATCGTGGCGCTGGCCAAGCGCCACTACGAGCAGGACGACTACTCCATCCTGCCGCGCAACATCGCCACCAAGGAAACCTGGGAAAACGCCATGACCCTGGACGTGTCCATGGGCGGCTCCACCAACACCGTGCTGCACCTGCTGGCCGCCGCGCATGAAGCCAAGGTGGAATTCACCATGGCCGACATCGACCGCATCTCGCGCAACGTGCCCTGCCTGTGCAAGGTCGCGCCGATGACCAACAAGTACCACATCGAAGACGTGCACCGCGCCGGCGGCATCATCGCCATCCTGGGCGAGCTGGCCCGCGCCGGCCTGCTCGACACCTCGCGCCCGACCGTGCACAGCAAGACCCTGGGCGAGGCGATCGAGAAATACGACATCCGCGTCTCCAGCGACCCGGCCGTGCACAAGCTGTTCCGCGCGGCGCCCGGCGGCGTGCCCACGCAAACCGCGTTCTCGCAGGAAGAGCGTTTCGAGACCAGCGACCTGGACCGCGCCAACGGTTGCATCCGCGACCTCGAGCACGCCTATTCCAAGGACGGCGGCCTGGCGGTCCTGTACGGCAACATCGCCGAGAAGGGCTGCATCGTGAAGACCGCCGGCGTGGATGAAAGCATCCTCAAGTTCTCCGGCACCGCGCGCGTGTTCGAGAGCCAGGACGCGGCGGTGGAAGGCATCCTGGGCGACAAGGTCAAGGCCGGCGACGTGGTGATCGTGCGTTACGAAGGCCCCAAGGGCGGCCCCGGCATGCAGGAAATGCTGTACCCGACCTCGTACATCAAGTCCAAGGGCCTGGGCAAGGCCTGCGCGCTGTTCACCGACGGCCGCTTCTCCGGCGGCTCCTCGGGCCTGGTGATCGGCCACGCTTCGCCGGAAGCGGCCGAAGGCGGCGCCATCGGCCTGGTGGAAGAGGGTGACATGATCGACATCGACATCCCCAACCGCACCATCAACCTGCGCATCTCCGGCGACGACCTGGCCCGCCGCCGCGCCGCCATGGAAGCGCTGGGCGACAAGGCCTGGCAGCCGGGCAACCGCGAACGCGTGGTGTCGCAGGCGCTGCAGGCCTACGCCGCGCTGACCACCTCGGCCGACCGCGGCGCCGTGCGCGACCTGTCGCAACTGAAGCGCTGATCGGCCCGCCGTCGTACCAGCAACAAGGAAAGCCCGCGCAAGCGGGCTTTTTTTCGTCATGCCCTCCGCCCGCGCGGCCCCCGTTGTTGCAATTGAAATATCCGGATGACATCCTGAAATCCGGCTGCAACCCCTTGCGCGCACTCTGTCCATGCCGGCCGACGACATCCGTCGGCGCGGCGCCGAACGGTACGACGACGCCACGAGCGACGCCGTCTCAGACAAACGACAAGGGGAAACGAAATGAGAAATGCAATCGCAGCATGCGTACTGGCGGGACTGTCCTTCGGCGCCGCCGCCGAAACGGCCACCCTGGTAAAGCAGGGCGGCGCCGAAGGCCCGACGCTGGAAATCGGCCTGGGCCGCATGCAGGCCGAATCGCGCGAATACGTCTACCGCGACGACGGCAGCACCCTCAGCCGGCTCGACTGGAAGGCCAGCAACGTGCCCATCCTCAAGGCGGGTGTCACCTATTCGCCCAATTCCACGCTGACCTTGGGCCTGCGCGGCTGGACCGCGATCACCGGCGGCGACAACTCCATGCATGACTTCGACTGGATGGTGCCCGGCCAGAGCCAGTGGAGCCACCGCTCCTACAGCCCCGACACGCGGCTGCACTCGGCCTACGAGATCGACCTCTCGGCCACCGCCTGGCTGTTGCAGCGACCGACATGGAAGCTGGGCGTGGTGGCCGGCTATCAGCAGAATTTCTTCAACTGGACCGCCTACGGCGGCGACTTCTCCTACTGGAACGGCGCGCGGACCGGCAGCTTCCCGGCCGGCCAGCCCGGCATCAGCTATCGCCAGACCTTCCGCCTGCCCTATGTGGGCGTGGCCGGGCGCTATCGCGAACAGGACTGGGAATTCAACGCGCTCTTCAAGTTCAGCCCCTGGGTGGCCATCGACGACCACGACACCCACCACCTGCGCACGCTGGACTTCACCGAGAGCTCGCGCAACTCGCGCTACTACGGCGTCAACCTGGATGCGGGCTACTATCTGACGCCCAACGCCAAGCTGTATGCGGAGGTGTCATGGAACAAGTTCATGCAGGGCCGCGGCCCGACGCTGGAGCGCAACGCCAGCACCGGCGCGGTGAACTACTACGGGGGCGATGCCGCCGGCATGGACAACAAGAACTACGCGGTGACCATCGGCGTGAAGTACCGCTTCTGAGGCCGGAATGAAAAAGGCGGGCCATGCGGCCCGCCTTCTTCGTTGGTTGCATGGACGCTCAGTCCGCCGTGCCCGGCATGTTCATCACCGCGTCGCGCTTGTCCAGCAAGTGCTGGCGCAGCACCGCCGCCAGCTTCTTGCCGTCGCGCGACTCCAGCGCCTTGACCATCTCGTCGTGGTCGTGGGCGGCGCTGTCCCATTTCTCGGGTTTGTAGTTGGACTTGAAGCGCAGCGCCTGCAGGCGACGGTTCAGCCCGAGGTAGGTCTGCGTGAGCACCGAGTTGCGTGCGGCTTCGTTGATCTTGTTGTGGATGGTCTGGTTGCGGCTGTAATAGCCGGACAGGTCGCCCTGCGCCTTGCAGGCCAGCATGGCGTAGTGCAGCGCCTTGATCTCGGCCAGCTCCACCGGCGTGATGCGCTCGCAGGCCAGCTCGCCGGCCATCGCTTCCAGCCCGCTCATGAGTTCGAAGGTTTCCCAGATCTCGGTTTCCGACATCTTCGACACCGAGGCGCCGCGGTTGGGCGAGATCTCGATCAGGCCTTCGGCGGCCAGCACCTTCAGCGCCTCGCGCAGCGGCGTGCGCGAAATGCCCAGGGTCTCGCACAGCTCGCGCTCGTTGAGCTTGGTGCCGGGCTGCAGCACGGCCTCCACGATCAGGTTGCGCAGGTGTTCCACCACCGTGTCGTGCAGCCGCTGGCGCTCCAGCTTGGGGACGCCCGGAAGCGCTTCCCCGGCGCCGGGTTGGCTGGCTTCGCTTCTGATGTTTTGCATGCAAAATCCTCTTTTCTTGCTTTCCTGTCCTGCTTTTCCTGCCCATTCTATCATCGCCGCGCGCCTGCCGGCAGCGCCCGCGAGCCTCGCCGGATGAAAGAAACTCCGCGCATCAGTTAAATAATTGCACGTTTTTGTTCCTAACTGACAGTATCTGCTCGTCCTTCTTCCAATATCCGGAGTACCGACTGTCGGGATCAAAAAGAGCTTTGCCTTCCCGGGATTGTGCTGCTAAAGTATTTTGAATGCAAAATACAAAATTCAATAGAAGGCTTTTCAAGGAGGAGTAAATGCTGAAACTGGACTTTCATCCCGCCGGCCGCCATTTCCTGCAGATTCCGGGTCCCAGCCCGGTGCCGGACCGTATCCTGCGGGCCATGAGCTATCCCACCATCGACCACCGCGGCCCGGAATTCGGCGCGCTGGGCCTGCAGGTGCTGGCCGGCATCAAGAAGATCTTCAAGACCGAGCAGCCGGTGGTGATCTACCCGGCCTCCGGCACCGGCGCCTGGGAAGCGGCGCTGTCCAATACCCTGAGCGCCGGCGACCATGTGCTGATGTTCGAGACCGGCCATTTCGCCACGCTGTGGAAGAAGATGGCCGAGGCGCTGGGCCTGAAACCCGAATTCCTCGGCCTGCCCGGCATCGAGGGCTGGCGCCGCGGCGTGCAGGCCGACATGATCGAGCAGCGCCTGCGCCAGGACGGCGGCCACCAGATCAAGGCGGTGTGCGTGGTGCACAACGAGACCTCGACCGGCGTGACCTCCGACATCGCCTCGGTGCGCCGCGCCATCGACGCCGCCGGCCACCCGGCGCTGCTGCTGGTGGACACCATCTCCGGCCTGGCCTCGGCCGACTACCGCCATGACGAATGGGGCGTGGACGTCACCGTCTCCGGTTCGCAGAAGGGCCTGATGCTGCCGCCGGGCATCAGCTTCAACGCGGTGTCGAAGAAAGCCATCGAAGCCAGCCGGCGCTCGACCTTGCCCAAGTCCTTCTGGGGCTGGACCGAGATCATCGAGATGAACGCCAGCGGCTACTGGCCCTACACCCCCAACACCAACCTGCTGTACGGCCTGTCCGAGGCGCTGGAGATGATCCTGGGCGAAGGCCTGGACAACGTCTTCGCGCGCCACGAGCGGCTGGCCGGCGCCTGCCGCCAGGCGGTGACGGCCTGGGGCCTGGAAATCCAGTGCGCCGACCCGGCGGTGTATTCGCCGGTGCTGACCGGCGTGATGACGCCGGCCGGCTTCGACGCCGACGCCATCCGCAAGACCATCTACGAGAACTTCGACATGTCGCTGGGCACCGGGCTGGGCAAGATGAAAGGAAAGATGTTCCGCATCGGCCACCTGGGCGAGGCCAACGACCTGACCCTGATGGCCACCCTGGCCGGCTGCGAGATGGGCCTGAAGCTGGCCGGCGTCAAGCTGGCCGGCAGCGGCGTGCAGGCGGCGATGGAGCGGCTGACCTCGACCAAGAAGCAGGTCGAGCTGAAGGTCGCCTGAGCGGCCGCGCGAGGGCCGGCCAGGCAGCAAAGCAAAGCGAAGACGACACAAGCAAGACGGAGGAAATGGACGCCGGCGCGGGATGCTTCCCGCGCCGGCCACGCACTACATAACCAAGACCGGCGGCGCCCCAACATCCCGCAGAGGAATCCGGCGCAGGCAATGCGCAGCGCACCGGCATACAGGAGACACAAATGAAATACCTGCGTTTGCGCGCGACCACGGTCGTGCTGTTCATGCTGTGCATGATGTACTTCATCACCTATCTGGACCGGGTCAACGTCAGCACCGCGGCGGCCGGTTTCGCCAAGGAGTTCGACCTTTCCAAGACCGAGATCGGCCTGGTGTTTTCCGCCTTCGCCTATCCCTACCTGGTGTTCCAGATCATCGGCGGCTGGGTCAGCGACAAGTTCGGCGCGCGCCGCACGCTGATCTGGTGCGGCCTGCTGTGGGCGGTGGCCACCATCCTGACCGGTTTCGCCGGCGGCCTGGTCTCGCTCCTGCTGGCGCGCCTGTTGCTGGGTTTGGGCGAGGGCGCCACCTTCCCGGCGGCGACCACCGCGATGTCGCGCTGGGTCTCGAAAGACAAGCGCGGCTTCGCCCAGGGCATCACCCATGCCTTCGCCCGCATCGGCAACGCCGTGGCGCCGGCCGCGGTGGTGTTCATCATGGCCGCGCACGGCTGGCGCGAATCCTTCTACATCTTCGGCGCCTTCAGCCTGCTGTGGGTGGTGGTGTGGTGCTTCGTGTTCACCGAGGATCCGGCGCGCCACCCGCGCATCACTCCCGACGAGCTGGCCGCGCTGCCGCCGGCCAAGAAGAAGAACCTGCAGATTCCCTGGGGGCCGCTGTTCAAGCGCATGATGCCGGTCACCATCGTCTACTTCTGCTACGGCTGGACCCTGTGGCTGTTCCTGAGCTGGATCCCGCAATACTTCCTGCACAGCTATGACCTGGATCTGAAGAAATCGGCGCTGTTCGCCTCCAGCGTGTTCTTCGCAGGCGTGGTGGGCGACACCCTGGGCGGCATCGTCAGCGACCGCATCCTCAGGCGCAGCGGCAACCTCAAGCGCGCCCGCAGCCACATGGTGTCGGTGTGCATGTTGCTGACCCTGCTGTCGCTGCTGCCGCTGATGTTTACGCACAACCTGACCGTGTCCATCCTGAGCCTGAGCGCCGGCTTCTTCTTCGCCGAGATGACCATCGGCCCGATGTGGGCGATCCCGATGGACATCGCGCCGGAATACTCCGGCACCGCCAGCGGCATGATGAACAGCGGCTCGGCGCTGGCCGCGATCATCTCGCCGGTGCTCTCCGGCTACCTGATCGACCGCACCGGCAACTGGGAGATGCCCTTCCTCGGCAGCATGCTGCTGATGGCGCTGGGCGTGGTGCTGGCCTTCCGCATGCAGCCCGACAGCAAGTTCGAGACCGCCGCGCCGGCCACCAACGACAACCCCATCAAGGCCCGCGCCTGATGTGGACGGCGGATGCCGCGCGGCATCCGCCTTTCATTCTTTGTTGAGGATTTCATGACGACCTTGATTTCGGCCCCCGAGGAACTGGGCCATCTCCTGGGCGCGACCCATGCCGGCGTCGCCCTGCAGACCACCGTGCCGCCGGGGCTGGAGCCGGCCAGCACGGAGGACGCCTACCAGGCGCAACTGGCCTTCCTGCAGCGCAGCCGTTCGGGCATAGGCGGCTGGAAGGTGGGCGCCAAGTCGGAAGACGGCCCCATCCAGGGCGCGCCCCTGCCGCTGTCCTGCCTTCACCCGACCTCGTCGGCCATCGCGCGCGGCGCCTTTCCGGTGCTGGGCCTGGAGCTGGAGATCATGTTCTGCTTCGACTGGGCCTTCACCCCGCGCAGCACGCCGGTCCCGGAAGAAGAAGTGATGGAGTCCATCTCCGCCGTCGGCGCTTCGATCGAGATCGTTTCCAGCCGCCTGGCCGGCTGGCCCGATGTGCCCAGGCTGTGCCAGCTGGCCGACCTGCAGAACCACGGCGCGCTGGTCACGGGCGAACTGGCCGACTACCACGAGGGCTTCGACTTCCGGCGTCCGCAGGCGCACCTGACCTTCAACGGCGCCGACGTCTTCAAGGGGCAGGGGAGCAATCCCGCCGGCGACCCGCGCCGGCTGCTGGGCTGGCTGGTCAACCATTGCAGCGAGCACGGCATCGCGATTCCGGCCGGCACGGTGGTCACCACCGGCTCCTACACCGGGATGTTCTTCCCGCGCGAGCCGGGCCTGGTGATCGGCCAGATCAGCGGCCTGCCGCCCATCCATTTCGAACTGAGCTGAACCGAACCCATCTTCTTGCGACAGGATCCTCTCATGCTGGTCAAGCCCATCCATCTCGTGCCGCCGGGCGCCCGCCGTTCCGCCAGCCTCAGCCCCTTCGCCGCGCAGCTGCAGCGCGAGCTGCGCGGCGAGGCGATGTTCGGCCTGGCCGACCGCGGCCGCTACGCCACCGACGCTTCCATCTACCAGATCACGCCGCTGGGCGTGGCCGTGCCGCGCGACCAGGACGACCTCGCGCTGGCGCTGGACATCGCGCGCCAGCATCGCATGCCGGTGCTGGCGCGCGGCGCCGGCACCAGCCAGTGCGGCCAGACGGTCGGCGAGGCGCTGGTGATCGACAACAGCAAATACCTCAACCGCGTGGTCGACTTCGATCCGGCCGGGATGAGCGTCACGGTGGAGCCGGGCATGGTGCTGGACCACCTCAACGCCTGGCTCAAGCCGCACGGTCTGTGGTTCCCGGTGGACGTGTCGACCGCCGCCCAGTGCACCATCGGCGGCATGGCCGGCAACAACTCCTGCGGCTCGCGCTCGATCGAATACGGCAACATGGTGCACAACGTGCAGGCCATCGACGCCATCCTGGCCGACGGCGGCGAAGGCCGCTTCACGCGCCTGCCGGATATGCCGGAGCAGGGCCGCATCGGCGGCATCGTGCGCGACCTGCAATCGATCGCGCGGCGCGAGCGCAACGAGATCGCCGAGCGCGTGCCCAAGGTGCTGCGCCGCGTGGCCGGCTACAACATCGACCTGTTCGACTGCCAGAACCCGCGCGCCTACACCGACGACGGCGTGGCCAACCTGGCGCATATCCTGGTCGGCTCCGAGGGCACGCTGGCCTACAGCCGGCGCATCACCTTGCGGCTGCAGCCGCTGCCGGCGCACAAGACGCTGGGCGTGGTCAATTTCCCGACCTTCTACCAGGCCATGGACATGACCCAGCACATCGTCAAGCTGGGGCCGAGCGCGGTGGAGCTGGTGGACCGCACCATGATCGAGCTGTCCATGGGCAACCCGGCCTTCAGGCCGGTGATCGGGAAGGCGCTGCGCGGCAGTCCCGATGCGATCCTGCTGGTGGAGTTCTCCGGCGAGGAGCAGGCCACGCAGGTGGACAAGCTGAAGCGCCTGGTCGAACTGATGGGCGACCTGGGCCTGCCCGGGTCGGTGGTGGAGATGCCGGGCGCGGCCGAGCAGAAGGCGTTGTGGGAAGTGCGCAAGGCGGGCCTGAACATCATGATGAGCATGAAGGGCGACGGCAAGCCGGTGTCCTTCATCGAAGATTGCGCGGTGCCGCTGGAGCACCTGGCCGAGTACACCAGCCAGCTCACCGAGGTGTTCCACAAGTACGGCACCGAAGGCACCTGGTACGCGCACGCCAGCGTGGGCACGCTGCACGTGCGGCCCATCCTCGACATGCGGCGCGGCGGCGCCAAGGACATGCGCGAGATCGCCGACGCCGCCGCGGCGCTGGTGCGCAAGTACAAGGGCGCCTACTCCGGCGAGCATGGCGACGGACTGTGCCGCGGCGAATGGGTGGCGTGGCAGTACGGCCCGCGCATCAACGCCGCCTTCGCCGAGATCAAGCAGCTGTTCGATCCCGACAACCGCTTCAACCCCGACAAGATCGTGCGCCCGCCGAAGATGGACGACGCCGCCAACTTCCGCTTCGCGCCCGGCTACCGCGAGCTGCCGCATAGCCCGGTGCTGGACTGGTCGGCCTGGAACGTCGTGCGCGACCCGCTGAGCGGCGAGCAGGGCGCGCCCGGCAGTGGCGGCGACCGCAGCGGCGGCCTGGCCAAGCTGGTCGAGATGTGCAACAACAACGGCCACTGCCGCAAGTTCGACGCCGGCACCATGTGCCCGAGCTACCGCGTCACGCGCGACGAGAAGCACGTCACCCGCGGGCGCGCCAACACCCTGCGCCTGGCGATGTCGGGCCAGCTGGGCGAGGCCGGGCTGGCCAGTCCCGAGGTCAAGGAGGTGCTGGACCTGTGCGTGTCCTGCAAGGGCTGCAAGCGCGACTGCCCGACCGGCGTCGACATGGCCAGGATCAAGATCGAGGCGCGCGCCGCCTGGAGCGCGCGCCACGGCGTGGGCCTGCGCGAGCGGCTGATCGCGCGCATGCCGGCCTATGCGCCGCTGGCCGGCCGCATCGGCGGCGCGCTGGCGCTGGCCGAACGCATTCCGCTGCTGTCGGGCTGGGTCAAGGGCTGGCTGGGGCTGGCGGCGCAGCGCTCGCTGCCGCGCTTCCATAGCGCCTTCCTCGACGGTGCGCGGCCGGCGGCGCAGCCGGGCGACGCCGGCGAGGTGCTGCTGTTCGTCGACACCTTCAACAACCACATGGAGCCGGAGAACGCGCGCGCCGCGCAGCGCGTGCTGGAAGCCGCGGGCTACCGCGTGCACTTCAATACCTTGCCGGGCCAGCGGCCGCTGTGCTGCGGACGCACCTACCTGGCCGCGGGCATGGTCGACGACGCCAAGGCCGAGGCGCGGCGCACGCTGGACGCGCTGCTGCCGTATGTGCGGCGCGGGGTGGCGGTGGTCGGGCTGGAGCCGTCCTGCCTGCTGTCGCTGCGCGACGAGTTCCTCGGCTACGGTTACGGCGAGGAGGCCCGGCAACTGGCCGACGCGTCCTTCCTGTTCGAGGAGTTCCTGCTGGCCGAGCGCCGGGCGGGGCGCATGGCGCTGGCGCTCAAACCGCTGCCGGCGGCAAGGATCCTGCTGCACGGGCATTGCCACCAGAAGGCCTTCGACGCCTTCAAACCGGTGCCGGCGGTGCTGCAATGGATCCCCGGCGCGCAGGTGGAGGTGGTGGAGTCGTCCTGCTGCGGCATGGCCGGCAGCTTCGGCTACGAGGCCGAGCACTATGAGGCCTCGATGGCGATGGCCGAACTGTCGCTGCTGCCGGCGGTGCGCAAGGCCGGCGAGGATGTGCTGGTGGTGGCCGATGGCACCAGCTGCCGCCACCAGATCCATGACGGCGCCGGGCGCGAGGCGGTGCATGTGGCGCGCGTGCTGGCGGCGGCGCTGGAGGGCGTGGCGGTGAGCTGACGCCGTTGCGCTCGGGAGCGTCAAGGCGGCGATCCGGTTCGTCTCGACATGGCGAACCGGCGCGCCCCGTCGGCGCCGCCGATTTATGGCAAGATGCTCGCCAGCCGCTTTGAGCGGCACGCCGCGCGCAGGGGGCGCAGCGGCATTTGCGAACATCTCCATGCAGGCATCTCCTTCCAGTCCGCTGATCAAAGTCGCGCTCGTCGAGGACGACGCCTACTTCCAACAGGCCTTCCAGGACGCCATCGCCCAGGCCGCCGACATGCAGCTGGTCAGCATGTCCGGCACGCTGGCCCAGGGCCTGGCGGCGCTGGAGCATGGCGCGCCCGACGTGCTGCTGGTGGACATCGGCTTGCCCGACGGCTCCGGCATCGACCTCATCCGCGCCGCGCACGCGCGCTACCCGGCCTGCCATTCCATGGTCTGCACCACCTTCGGCGACGAGGCGCACGTGATGTGTTCGCTGGAGGCCGGCGCCTCCGGCTACCTGCTCAAGGATAGCGCGCCGGCGCGCATCGTCGACGAGATCCGCAGCCTGCACGGCGGCGGCAGCCCGATCAGCCCGCTGATCGCGCGCCAGGTGCTGATGCGCTTTCGCGGCAAGCCGCAGCCGGCGGAGCCAGCGCCCGCGGTGAGCACCGCGGCGGCGGCCACGACCGGCTTGTCCGCGCGCGAAACCGAGGTGCTGGAGTACATCACGCGCGGCTTCACCGCCGAGGAGATCGCCGGCCTGATGCAGATCTCGCGCCACACCGTGCTGACCTTCGTGCGACGCATCTACGCCAAGCTGGAGGTGCACTCCAAGGCCGAGGCCATCTTCGAGGCGCGCAACCGCGGCCTGATCCGGGAGTAGCGCATGGGAGCCGCGGGCGCGCTGCGCACCTTCCTCTGTTCCTGCTGGCTGCTGCTGTGCACGGGGCTGGCGCATGCGCAAGTGACGCACCTGGTGCGCGCCGACGTGATGGTCACGCCGCCTTCCGGCTACCAGCCGCCGTTATCGTCCTTCGATCCGGCGTCGCTGGCCGGGCCGTGGCGGGAGGTCGCGCTGCCCGACAAGTTCGACCAGGGCACGCCGGAGCGCTCCGCCGGCGGGCCGCTCAAGCCCGGCGCGATGGCCACCACCTGGTACCGCATTTCGCTGGCCGGCGTGGCCGCCGCGCCCGGGCCGGTCGCATTGCACCTGCTGCGCTGGCAGGCCGCGGGCCAGCTGGCCGTGTATGGCGACGGCCAGCTGCTGTACCGCTCCCAGGGCTCGCCGGCGTGGAACCATTTTCGCCATCCGGCGCTGGTGATCCCCTTGCGCGAGACCGCCGAGGCGCCCTTGCCCAAAACGCTGCTGGTGCGGCTGGACACCTTCCCCGGCGCCGCCGGCGCGATCACCTCCCTGTACGCCGGGCCGGAGCGCGAGATCTACGGCCGCTACGCCGGCCGCGAATGGCTGGAGTACCAGCTGCCGTTCATGATGAGCGCGGCCTTCCTGGCGGTCGGCCTGTTTTCCTTCGGCGTGTGGCTGGTGCGCCGGCGCGAGCCCATCTATTTCCTGGTGTTCGTGATCGCGGTCTGCACCGTGGTGCGCCGCTGGCACATCTACGCCGGGCTGGAGCAGCTGACCATCTCCGACCAGTGGTTCGGCTGGCTCACCTACAACGCGCTGAACTGGCAGATCGTGGCGCTGCAATACTTCGCGCGCCTGCTGCACGGGCGCGACCACCGCTGGTTCAACCGCATCACGGTCGGCTTCGCCGGCCTGATGACGCTGGCCACGCTGCCGCTGTCGGCGCTGCAGCCGGGGCTGGTGCTGGTCAAGCCGCTGCTGTACGTGGTGCCGATCCTGCTGGGCGCGGTCATGACGGTACGCAACATGTGGGACGGCTGGCAAAGCCGCTCCTACGAGGCGCGCCTGCTGGGCGGCTGGATGGTGGTCAGCTTGAGCTTCGGCACCTATGACTGGTTCAAGGTGAAGTACCAGTTCAACATCGAAGGCTTCTACCTGACGCCTTATGCGGCGATGGTGATGTTCGTGGTCATCACCTACATTCTGTTCCGGCGCTACGTCAACGCCGTGGCCGAGACCGAGCGCAGCAAAGAGACTCTTGAAGTGCGCCTGCGCCAGCGCGAGCAGGAGCTGGCCGAGAGCTACGAGAAGCTGCGCGAGGTGGAGAAGGCGCGCACCCTCAGCATGGAGCGCCAGCGCATGATGCAGGACATGCACGACGTGCTGGGCCTGTCGCTGATCGGCGCCTTGCGCATGGTCGAGCGCGGCCGGCTCGACGAGCGCGAGGTGGCGCAGATCCTGAGCTCCTGCATCGACGACCTGAAGCTGGCGATCGACTCGCTGGAGCCGGTCGACGCCGACCTGCTGCTGTTGCTGGCGACGCTGCGCTTTCGCCTCGGGCCGCGGCTGGAGGCGGCGGGCATCCGCCTGGCCTGGAAGGTGGAGACGGTGCCGGCGCTGCCCTGGCTGGATCCGCGCCACGCGCTGCACATCCTGCGCATCCTGCAGGAAGCCTTCGCCAACATCATCAAGCACACCTCGGCCACCGAGATCGCGGTGTCCACCGCCGTCACGCATGACGGCGTGAGCGTGGCGGTCGAGGACAACGGCCCGGGATTTTCACTGGAACAAGGGCTGGCGCAGGGCGGCAAGGGCTTGCGCAACCAGATGCGCCGCGCCGAGGCCATCGGCGCGCGCATCGAGTGGCAGCCGTCGCCCGGCGGCACGCGCATGGTGCTGCAGCTGCCCCTGGTGCAGCGCACGCTTGCGGCGCCGGCATAGCAGCGAAAGGCGTAGGCGCCTTTGTGCCTAGCCGCGCCGCTTGCAGCAATACATGGCCTGGTCGGCCCGCTGCAGCAAGACGCTGAAGTCGCAATTCTCCGCCGGCGAAATGCTGGCGATGCCGATCGACAGCGTGATGCGCTGGTGCGGCCACTGCGTGCTGTCCATGACCGCGTGGATGCGATCGGCCACCATGCCGGCGCTGGCCTCGGGCGTGCCCGGCAGGATCACGGCAAACTCATCCCCGCCCAGGCGCGCCACGAAATCGCTGCCGCGCAGCGGCATGCTCAGCACCTGGCCCAGCTTCACCAGAATGCGGTCGCCGGCCGGATGGCCGTGGGTATCGTTGTAATGCTTGAAACGGTTGACGTCGATCATCAGCAGCGACAGCGGCGCGCCGCCGCGCAGGTGGCGCGTCCATTCCTCGTGCAGGCGCTGGTCGAAGGCGCGCCGGTTGCCCACGCCCGTCAGGCCGTCGGTCAGCACCTGCTGCTGCAGGCGGCCGATTTCACGCTGCATGCACAGCCGTTCGGCCAGGTTGCGCGCCAGCAGCGGCAGGGCCGCGCGCTGCGCGGGCGTGAGCCGGCGCGCCTGGCGGTCCAGCACGCACAGCGTGCCCAGGAAGCCGTCGCCGGTATCGCCGAAGGTGGCGGCCGCGTAGAAGCGCGCGTGCGGCACCCCGGCCACCATGGGGGAGCCGGAAAATCCCGTGTGGCCGGCCAGGTCGGCGATCTCGGTGACGTCGTCGGCGCAGCCGGCCGCGGCTTCGCACAGGTTGAAGTCGGTGTTGCTGCGCAGGACCCCGCTTTGCCCGGGAAAGCGCCACCACTGACGCCGCGCGGGCGCATAGGCCGCGGCCGTCGCATCGGCGCCCGGCGCCGGCGGCGCGAAATGCCCGTGCAGCTGGGACACCATCACCATCGGCGTCTCGCACAGTTGCCCGGCCAGCGCGGTGAAGTCGCCCAGCAGCTTGCCCAGCGCCGCGTCGGGCTCGTGGGAGGGGTGTTCCGGCAGGAGGGGGGATGCCGTACGGTGGTGGTCCATGGTTCTCGTCGGCTGCAGGACGTTCATTGGGCTGGGATTCCCGATCGCGGCGGGAGCTGGGTAACGCAACGGGGGACGGGGTCGGGGCCTGCGACCGCCGTCGGCACGGCAACGAAGACAGACCCGCTGCGGGTGACTCTAACCGGGAGCGCCGCGCCTGCATATCGCAAGAAATGGGGACATCGCCATCCCGCAAGCTTGTCTACAATTGCCGCCGGGCCTGTCGGAATCTGTCAAAAAAAGCACGAGGACACGAACCTGGGCGGCAGGCCCTTCATGCTGCGTCATGCTTCGGAGAAAGCGACCGCCATCATGTTCCAATCCGTTCTTCCCGCCGGGCCTCATACGCATCCGGCGCCTTCCCTGCAGCGAATCCACCTGATGCTGGTCGACGACGACGCCGAGTTTCGCGGCGCCGTGATGGCGGCATTGCAATGTTGCTCCGATATCACGCCGGTCGCGGCCGCGGCCAGCCGCGCCGATGGACTGGCGCTGCTTTCGCGCGCGCCGGCCGACGTCATGCTGGTGGCCCCGGCCTTGCCCGATGGTTCGGGCCTGGAGGTGATCCGCGCCGCCGTGCGCCGATGGCCGGGATGCGCGGTGATGGTCGCCACCACCCTGGGCGACCGCGCCGACCTGCTCGATTGCATCGAGGCGGGCGCCGCCGGGTATTTGCCCAAGGACAGCGCGCCGGGCCACATCCTCGACGAGATCCGCGGCCTCAGCAACGGCGGCGGCAGCATCAACCCACTGATCGCGCATCGCATCCTGATGCGCTCGCGGCGCGGCGAACCGGCGCTTTCCACCTATGAGGCGCAGGCGCTGGAGCTGATCGCCCGCGGTTTTACCGCCGACGAGGCGGCGCGCCGCATGGAGGTCTCGCGGCATACCGTGTCGTCTTTCGTGCGCAGCGTGTACGCCAGGATGCAGGCGCTTGCGGCGTCGCGCCCGGATGGCCTGGCGTCTTAGCGTGCGGGCGTCACCGGCCTGGCCCAGGCCAGATTGGAGGCGGTCGCGTGCTGCCGGGCCGTTGACGGTAAAATCCGGATTCGATTTCCGCTTTCCCAAGGAAGCTCCATGGACGCCCTGTTCTTCATCCCCGTTGCCGTCATGCTGGCGCTGGTGCCCGGCCCCAACAATTTCTGCGCGCTCAACAACGGCATTCGCCGCGGCGTCGGCCCGGCCCTGCTGGCGACCTTCGGCCGCGTGACCGCGTTCGCGATCTTCCTGACCATCTCGGCGCTGGGCCTGGGCGCGATGCTGCTGGCCTCGGAAACCGCCTTCGAGGCGGTGAAATGGGTGGGCGCGCTCTACCTGTTCTACCTCGGCTGGCGCGCCTGGCGCAGCCGCGAGTTCCACGGGCTGGAGCTGGCCGATGCCGTCGCCGTGCCGGGCAAGGCCGCGCCGGCGCAGAAGGGCGTGGGCGCGCTGGCCATGCAGGAGTTTCTGCTGGGCATCACCAATCCCAAGGCCATCATGCTGTTCGCGGCGATCTTCCCGCAGTTCATCGACCAGTCGCGCCCCGCCGCGCACCAGTTCCTGGTGCTGGGCTCGATCTACCTGGCCGCCGAGTTCGTCTCGACCGCCGTGTATTCGCTGTGCGGCACGCAGATCCGCCATTTCATCCGCACCTCGCGCGGCGTGGCCCGGCTCAACAAGCTGACCGGCGGGTTCTTCATCGGCGCGGGCGCCTTGTTGCTGGCCGCCCGCCAGTAGGCGCCGCTTACTCGCACGGAAAAAGGCCACCCGAGGGTGGCCTTTTTGCTGTCCTGCCTGCGGGTTGCGGCAATCAGATTTGCGCCATGCCGCCGTCGACGAACAGTTCGATGCCGTTGACGAAGCTGGCGGCGTCGGAGGCCAGGAAGGCCACCGCGCGGCCGATCTCGCTAGGCTCGCCCAGGCGGCCCAGCGGCACCTGCGAGGCCAGGAAGTCATACAGGCCCTGGCGCGCATCGTCGGGCACCAGGCCGCCCAGGCCGGGCGTGCGGATCGGGCCGGGGCTGATGGCGTTGACGCGGATGCCGCGGTCCTTCAGGTCCAGCGCCCAGGAGCGGGCGAAGTTGCGCACGGCGGCCTTGCTGGCGCTGTAGACGCTGAAGTTGGCGGTGCCCTGGATCGAGGTGGTCGACGAGGTGAGGATCACCGAGGCGCCGTCGGTCAGCAGCGGCAGCGCCTTTTGCACGGTGAACAGCACGCCGCGCACATTGGTGCCGAAGATGCGGTCGAAGTGTTCCTCGGTGATCGCGCCCAGCGGCATCATGTCGCCGCCGCCGGCGTTGGCGAACAGGATATCCAGCTTGCCTTCGCTCTTGGCGATGCGGGCGTACACCGCGTCCAGGTCGGCCAGCACCGAGGCGTCGGCGCGGATGCCGGTGGCGGCGCTGCCGATGGCGGCGACCGCGGCATCCAGCTCGGCCTGGCGGCGGCCGGTGATGAAGACTTTGGCGCCTTGCGCCGCCAGTTCCTGGGCGGTGGCCAGGCCGATGCCGGTGGTGCCGCCGGTTACCAGTGCGATCTTGCCGTCGAGTTGCTTGTTCATGGTCTTGCTCCTTTTTCGTCGATGAGGGATGGGTAATGCCTGTTGCGATCCGCGTCCGCTTGCCTTGGTTTGGCCGCTGTGTCGTGCAGGCATGGAGCTACTTTAGCGATCCGTCGTTTATTGAAAAAGTATGTAAAATGAAAATGACTATCCATGTACATGGATAATAAGCATCGTCGCACCCCTGCAAGGAAAATCAAATGGACCAGATACAGGCCATCAGGGCCTTCGCCCGCGTGGTGGAAGCCGGCAACTTCACGCGCGCCGCCGATTCGCTGGAGATGCCCAACGCCACGCTGAGCAAGCTGGTGCAGGAGCTGGAGGCGCATCTGGGCATCCGCCTGCTGCAGCGGACCACGCGCCGCGTGAGCGTCACCCCGGAGGGGCAGGACTATTACGAGAAGACCATGCGCATCCTGCGCGACCTGGAAGATGTCGATACCTCCTTCAACGCCGCCCGCAGCAAGCCGCGCGGCCAACTGCGCATCGACGTCGGCGGCTCCACCGCGCGCGACGTGCTGATCCCGGCGCTGCCGGAGTTCATGGCCCTGTATCCCGACATCCGGATCGACCTCGGCGTGTCCGACCGCGCGGTGGACCTGATCGGCGACAGCGTCGACTGCGTCATCCGCGGCGGCGCGCTGGACAATTCATCGCTGGTGGCGCGCAAGATCGGCCAGGCGCGCATGGTCACCTGCGCCACGCCGGCCTACCTGAAGCAATACGGGGTGCCGGCCTATCCGGAGGAGCTGAAGAACGGCCATCGCCTGGTGAGCTACGTGACGACCCAGAACGGCCGCGCCATGCCTTTTCGTTTCGAGCGCGACGGCGAGAAGAGCGAGATCAAGATCGAGCACCGCATCGGCATCAACGAGAGCAACGCTCACCTGGCGGCGGGGCTGGCGGGCCTGGGCATCATCCAGACCTTTTCCTACGCGGCCGGCCCGTCGCTGAAGGACGGCGCGCTGGTGGAGATTCTCAAGAAATGGCGGCCGGCGGCCTATCCGTTCTACGTGGTGTATCCGCAGAGCCGGCACCTGACGCATCGCCTGCGGGTGTTCATCGACTGGCTGGTCGAGGTCTTCCCGGGGCGCATCGGCGCTTGAGCGGCGGGCAAAAAAAAAAGCAGGGGCCGCGAGGCGCCCTGCAAAAAGTGAGACCCATCTCCTCAAGACTGCGTGCGGCTCAGAACTTGTGCCGCACGCCCACACGCACCACATTCTGCGTACTGTCGTCGCTGGGCGAGGACGAGTAGGCGGCATTGACCACGCCGGGGTTGACGGTGTCGCGGGCGCGCTGGTTGCTGTACATCGCATACAGGTCGGTGCGTTTGGACAGGTAGTAGTCGACGCCGACATTGAGCTGGGTGGTCGAGACCCGCGTCGCGCCGGCGCCGGCGCGGCGGATGTTGGCGCGGTCGTGGATCACGCTGCCCAGCAGGTGCAGGTTGGGGGAGAGCGTGTAGTCCACGCCCAGGTCGAACACGTTGGCCTTTTCCGCCGTGGTGATGTTGACCAGGCCGGTGGAGGCCACGGTCGCCGCCGACGGGCGCCTGATCTGCGACCAGGCGCCGTACAGTTTGGCCGGTCCGAACTGGTAGCTGGCGCCCAGGGTGAAGGTCTTCAGGTCGGTGTCGCCCGCCTGCGCGGCGCCGGAGGTGGCGGCCAGCTTGCTCTGGTAATAGCCCGCGCCGACGCCGAAGGGGCCGTTGGCGTAGTTGCCGGCGATGCCGAAGGACTGGCCCGCCGAATTGTTGCCCGCCACTTCACCGAAGCCGTAGAACAGGCTGCCGGTAAAGCCGGAGAGATTGGCGGTGTCGTAGCGCACCGCATTGTCGGTGCGCGCGCCGCCGGCGGTGCGGTCGAGGTTGTTGAAGTGGCCGCCCTTGATGCCGTTGCCGCCGAAGGTCTGCACCGAGGTGTACTTGGCGCCGATGTCTTCCAGGTAATCGGTCTGGCGGCCGAGGGTGACGGTGCCGAAGGCGCCCGACAGGCCGACCACCGACTTGCGGTCGAACAGGGTGTTGGCGGTGCCCATGCCGCCGGTGTCGGCGTTGAAACCGTTTTCCAGGTTGAAGACGGCGGACAGGCCGCCGCCCAGGTCTTCGACACCCTTGAAGCCGATGCGCGACGTCGCCAGGTCGCCGGAGTCGACGCTGAAGCGGCTGCCGTTGTTGGCGCCGACCTTGCTGGTATAGGTCAGGCCGGTGTCGATGACGCCGTAGAGCGTGACGCTGCTTTGCGCCATCGTCTGCGCGTGAGCGCCGGCCAGCGCGAGGCCGGCCATGGCGATTGCGGTTTTTTTCATGTGTTCCCCTGTAATGGATTGGATGGACGGGCACACTGGCCCGGTCTCTTTCCGTGCGCCGGAAGCTGGCGCTTCCGCGCGGCGGACATCCTGCGGTATCGCCTCTGGGCGACCCGTAAATGGAAGGCGATGCGCCGGCAATTCTATGTGCGGCGGCGCATAGGGATTATCTCCGCGTTCTTATCTTCGTAATATCCTTGTGTATATAACGTGCGATTGCCCGCGTGCCGGCGCTGCAGGCAGGCGAGGCGGCGCGGTACAATCCGCGCCGCCTTCCATCAACTGCACAAGCGATATCAGCATGACCACCATCTACGTCAACGACCTCAGCGGCATCGATCTGGATTTCTGGGTGGCCAGGGCCGAAGGCATCGACGCCGTGCGCACCGCGCAGGCCTGCCTGGTCGCGTATCGCCGCAACGACGCCGGCGCCCTGGAGGGAATGCCCTATTCGCCGACCCGTGACCCGCAGGCGAGCGGGCCGCTGATCGTGAAGCACGGCGTCGACATCTTCGAGAGCGGCGGCCGCTGGGCGGCCGAGCTCAAGGGCCGCGATACGCCCTGGGGCAACGGCGCGACGCCGGTGGAGGCGGCCCTGCGCGCCATCGTGGCGGCCAGGTTCGGCGACGCGGTCCAGGATGCGGAAGCGGCGCTGCCGCTATCGTGCTTCTGGCTGATGTTCGTGGCGGCAGGCAGCACGCCGCCGCACCTGCTCGGCCATGCCATCATCGAAGCGCGAGACATGAACCACGCGATGGAATGCGCGCGCGGGCTGGGCCTGCATCCGGGTGCCGATGTGCGCGTCTACCGCGTCAACGACGACGACGCGCACCACATCGCCGCCGATATGCGCAACCGCCTGCTGAGCGCGGAGGAGGCTGCAAGCCTGGGCTGGCAGGAGCAGTAAGGACCGGGCGCCGGCGCGGGCTCAGTCCGGCCGGCGCGGCCCATGCCGCGTAACCGGCGCAGCTGTCCAAGTTACAGTTTCGCCGCAAAAAAAGGCGATAATGCGGGTTCGAAAACTATTCCTTTTCATCCATGCAAGAAATCATCAACGGCTTCCTACGCTTCCAACAAGACGTCTTTCCTTCCCGCAAGGAATTGTTCAAGACACTGGCAACCGGTCAGACGCCCAAGGCGCTGTTCATCTCCTGTTCCGACAGCCGGATGGTGCCCGAGCTCGTGACGCAGCGTGAGCCGGGTGATTTGTTCGTGATGCGCAATGCCGGCAACATCGTCCCCTCGTTCGGTCCCGAACCCGGCGGCGTGAGCGCCACCGTGGAATACGCGGTCGCGCAGCTGAAGGTGACCGACATCGTCATCTGCGGTCACTCCGACTGCGGCGCGATGAAGGCGGTGGCGACCTGCGCCTGCCTGGACCACATGCCGGCGGTCAAGCACTGGCTGCGCTATGCCGACGCCGCGCGCATGATCAACGAGTCGCGCAACCACGCCACCGAGATCGAACGCATCGACGGCATGGTGCGCGAGAACGTCATCGCCCAGCTCAACAATATCCGCACCCATCCCTCGGTATCGCTGGCGCTGTCGCAAGGTCGCCTGGCGCTGCACGGCTGGGTGTACGACATCGAAGCCGGCACCATCGACGCGCTCGATGAAGCCACGCAGACCTTCGTGCCGCTGGCCGAGCATCCGGCCACGCAGCGCTGATCCGCGCCAGGCAAAAAAAAGCCACCTTCGGGTGGCTTTTTCGTTTCTGGAGATGCGCCTGCGCGTTCAGCGTTTCTTCGGCGGCGCGGTGGAGGCGCGCCGGACCAGTTCCGGCGTCGCCGTCACGCGCATGACGGGCGATTTGCTGCTGCGGTTGATCAACGCGAGCAGCAGTTCGATCGACATCTCGGCGGCGCTGTCGGTGGGCACCGCCACCGTGGTCAATGCGGGGCGCGACAGGCGCGCCCACTGGATGTCGGTGATGCCGATCACCGAGATGTCGCGCGGCACGTTCAGTCCCATGTCGGCGATGGCGTTCATGGCGCCCAGCGCGGGCAGATCGTTGCTGGCGAAGATGGCGGTCAGCTGCGGGAATTCCTTGAGCATGGCCATCGTCGCATCGTAGCCGGCGGCCACCGTATCGGGGATGTAGCGCGTGCGCTCCTGCGCATGCTTGCGCCCGGCCTCGGCGCAGGCGTCGAGGTAGCCGCGATAGCGCTCGGCGTGGATGCCGTTCTTCTTGCTGCCGACCAGCGCGCCGATGTCGCGATGCCCGAGCTCGATCAGGTGTCGCCCGGCGATCGCGCCGGCGGCCCGGAAGTCGACCGCGATGCTGGGCAGCTCGGGCGGCGCATCAGGCTTTTCCCACATGCACAGCACTACCGGCGCGCCGCGCTTTTCGGTCTTCTTGAGATCGTCCATCGGCAGGTTGGCGTTCATGATCAGCACGCCGTCGGACAAGGTGCCCGCGATCTGGTCGAGATAGGCGCGTCCGGTGGCCGGATCGTCGTTGGTGTTGCATACGATCAGGAAGCGGCCGTGGGCGCGCGCCGCGCGTTCGGCGGCCAGCGCAAATTCGGGATAGAAGGGGTTGGCGATGCTGGACACCATCAGCGCCAGCGTGGGCGCGCGGCCCTCGGCCAGCGCGCGCGCCGTCAGGTGCGGCCGGTATCCGAGCTGTTCCACCGCCTCCAGCACGCGCAGGCGGGTCTGCTCGCCCACCTTGCCGCGCTGGCGCAGGACATTCGAAACGGTGGCGGAGGTGACGCCGGCCAGGCGGGCGACTTCGGATAGGGTGGTCATGGGCGATGGAAATGAGAGCCTTCGCATTCAATCGTCTATCGCCCACCTTGTCAACGAGCCCGGCCAGGGCATCGAATTGCAGCAGTGCAATGCGGCGCGCCGCACGGAAGAGCTGGCGCGGGGATTCGCAGAATTCCTGTTGCGTCCCAAAACCAAGATCGGTATTATCCAACGCAACAACAGAAAAAATCGGCATCACGATCAGAACAACGATGCGGAGACACAGTCAGAAAAATTGCAACGAACCAGGCATTCGCCTGTTTTTTTGTAAATTTAAATTAAGCGCTTAACCTCAAGCCGGCCGTGGATTTCACGGCGACAGAAAGCGGCCGCCTTTGCCGCGTGCGGTGTGATTCATTCTTTTGGGAATAGATGATGGCCAGCATTACCTTGCGTGCAGCACAGAAAGCCTACGGCGACGCCTTGCCGGTGATTCGCGACGTCGACCTGAACATCGGCGAGCATGAATTCTGCGTCTTCCTCGGTCCCTCGGGATGCGGCAAGTCGACGCTGCTGCGCGTGATCGCGGGCCTGGAAGACCTCAGCAGCGGCGACCTGTATATCGGCGACAAGCGCATGAACGAGGTGCCCTCGGCGCAGCGTTCGGTGGCCATGGTGTTCCAGAGCTATGCGCTGTTTCCGCACATGACCGTCTTCGAGAACATGAGCTTCGGCCTCACCCTGGCCAAGCTGCCCAAGGCCGAGATCGAGCAGAAGGTGAAGGAAGCCGCGCGCGTGCTGCAGCTGGAAGAACTGCTGCAGCGCAAGCCCAAGGAGCTCTCGGGCGGGCAGCGCCAGCGCGTGGCCATCGGCCGCGCCATCGTGCGCCGTCCCGGCGTGTTCCTGTTCGACGAGCCGCTGTCCAACCTCGACGCCACGCTGCGCAGCCAGACCCGCATCGAGATCGCGCGCCTGCATCGCCAGTTCGAGCAGGCCAGCGTGGTCTACGTGACGCACGACCAGGTCGAGGCGATGACGCTGGCCGACCGCATCGTGCTGCTGCACGCGGGCGCCGACACGGCGCGCTTCGGCAGCATCGCCCAGGTGGGTACGCCGATGGAGCTGTACCACCACCCGCGCAACCGTTTCGTCGCCGGCTTCATCGGTTCGCCGCGCATGAACTTCATGCCGGCGCAGGTCGAGGGCGTGGAGGGCGCACATGTGACCGTGCGCCTGAACGCCACCGGCGAGAAGCTGGTGGTGGCCGTCCACGGCGCCCGCGTCGAGCCGGGCGAAAGCGTCACCCTGGGCGTGCGGCCCGAGCACATGGATATCGCCGACAACCGGTCGGCCGGCCTCACGCGTGAAGTGGTGCTGGTCGAGCGCTTGGGCGAACAGACTTATGTGCACCTGGACGAGCCGGGCGGCCAGCCGCTGGTGGCCAAGGTGCCGGGCAACGCGCAGATCGCGCGCGGCGAGCGGCTGCGCTTCGGCGTGGCGGCGGACTGCGCCTATCTCTTTGACAGCGACGGCATCGCGCTGGAGCGCCGGCCGGCGGCAAGCCTGGCCGCGGCGGCCTGAGGGCCGGCTCGCGGCAGTATCCGAGCATCGCGGCGCCGACCCGGCGCTGCGCAATCTTCACCCACAACAACCCGGAGGAGTTTCATCCATGTCGATACGATTGGGGGTCTGCTACTACCCCGAACACTGGCCCGAAGCAATGTGGGAGAGCGACGCGCAGCGCATGAAGGCGCTGGGCATCAAGCAGGTGCGTATCGGCGAATTCGCCTGGAGCCGGATCGAGCCTGCGCCGGGCGAGCTGCAGTGGGACTGGCTGGACCGCGCCATCGAAGTGCTGGCCGCACAGGGCCTGGAAGTGGTGATGTGCACGCCCACCGCGACGCCGCCCAAGTGGCTGGTCGACCGCCACGACGACGTGCTGGCGGTCGACGCCAACGGACGCAAGCGCCACTTCGGTTCGCGCCGCCATTACGATTTTTCGTCCGACTCCTACTTCGAAGAATCGCAGCGCATCGTGCGCCTGCTGGCGCAGCGCTACGGCAAACATCCCGCGGTCACCGCCTGGCAGACCGACAACGAGTACGGCTGCCACCAGACCGTGGTCAGCTATTCGTCGTCCGCGCAGCGCCGTTTCCGTTCGTGGCTGCGCGCCCGTTACGGCAGCATCGAGGCGCTCAACGCGGCCTGGGGCACGGTGTTCTGGAGCATGGAATACCGCAGCTTCGACGAGATCGACGCGCCGGTGGGCACCGTGACCGAGGCGCATCCTTCGCACCGCCTCGACTACCGCCGCTTCGCCTCTGACGAGGTGGCGCGCTACAACCGCATGCAGGTCGAGATCCTGCGCGCGCATGCGCCCGGCCGGCTGATGGTGCACAACTTCATGCAGATGTTCCTCGAGTTCGACCACTACTCGGTGGCGGCCGACCTCGACGTGGCGACCTGGGACAGCTACCCGCTGGGCGCGCTGGAAGAGATGTGGTTCGCGCCGGAGGTGAAGGCGCGCTGGCTGCGCACCGGCCATCCCGATTTCGCCAGCTTCAACCATGACCTGTATCGCGGCATGTCGGCCCAGCCCTTCTGGGTCATGGAGCAGCAGCCGGGGCCGGTCAACTGGGCGCACTGGAACCCGCACCCGCTGCCCGGCATGGTGCGCCTGTGGAGCTGGGAAGCCTTCGCCCACGGCGCCGGCTGCGTCTCCTACTTCCGCTGGCGCCAGGTGCCGTTCGGGCAGGAGCAGATGCACGCCGGGCTGAACCGTCCCGACAATCGCCTGGACGTCGGCGGCGCCGAAGCCGAACGCGTGGCGCTGGAAATCGGCCAGGTGGAACAGGCGGCCGGCGAGCTGGCGCAGCCGCACGGCAAGGTCGCGCTGCTGTTCGACTACAGCGCCAAGTGGCTGTTCGAGATCCATCACCAGGGCGCCGACTTCCACTATCCGCGCTTCGCCTTCGAGTATTACTCGGCGCTGCGCGCGCTGGGACTGGACGTGGACATCGTGCCGGTGCACGCGCCGCTCGACGGCTACGCGATGATCGTGGTGCCGCCGCTGCCCATCGTGCCCGACGACCTGCCGGCCCGCCTGCAGGCCAGCGGCGCGCAGGTGGTGCTGGGGCCGCGCAGCGGCTCCAAGACGGTGTCGCTGCAGATCCCCGGCAGCCTGCCGCCCGGTCCGCTGCAGCAGATCCTGCCGGTGCGCGTGTGGCGCGTCGAGTCGATGCGCCCCAACATCACCGAGCCGGTGGCGCTGGGCGATTGCCAGGGCCAGGCCTCGCACTGGCGCGACCTGGTCGAGCTGGAAGGCGAGGGCGTGCAGGCGGTGGCAAGTTTCGGCGACGGCCATCCCGCCATCGTCAGGCGCGAGCGTGTACATTACCTCGCCGGCATCTTCGACGAGGCGCTCACGCAAGCCTATCTGGAGCAGGTGGCGCGCGCCGCCGGCCTGGCGCCGCAGCGCCTGCCGCAGGGCCTGCGCCTGCAGCGCCGCGGCGGCCTGACTTTCGCGCTGAACTACGCCGACGCGCCGCTGGCGCTGCCGGACACCGACGGCGCGGCCTTCATCGTCGGCGGCCCGCAGCTGGAGCCGCAGGGCGTGGCGATCTACCGGACCACGCAGCAGTAAGAGGCGCAAGAACAGGAATAGCAACACTCTGGAAGACAGCGCGGCGCGCGGCGACCTGAAGATCGTCGCCGCGAAGCCGGCGCGCAAGCAGGCGGACAAGAACCTGTGCAAAAGAGCAAGAACAACGCTGTTGTGAACACAATCACTCGGAGACAACGATGAAAAATCTGATTCGCATGGGCCTGCTGGCCGCCGCGGCCACCGCAGCCGTATCGGCCGCCGCCGGCACGCTGTCCGTCAACATCGCCTACAAGGGCGCGGTGCAGCGCACCGTCTGGCAATCCACGCTGGATGAATTCAAGAAGGCCAATCCCGATGTCGACATCAAGGTCGCCTTCGTCGAGGAAGAGGCCTACAAGGTGCAGCTGCCCGGCTGGCTGTCGACCCAGGCGCCGGACATCATCAACTGGCACAACGGCGAGCGCATGGCCTTCTACGCCAGCCGCGGCCTGCTGGAAGATGTGAGCGAGGACTGGAAGAAGAACGGCTGGGACGCTTCCTATGCCTCGACCAAAGAGGCCTCGTCCTACCAGGGCAAGCAATATGCGCTGCCCACCGTCTACTACTCCTGGGGCATGTTCTACCGCAAGGACATCTTCAAGACCGCCGGCATCGCCGCCGAGCCCAAGACCTGGGACGAGTTCCTGGACGCCTGCAAGAAGCTCAAGGCCTCCGGCGTCACGCCGCTGGCCGTGGGCGGGCGCGACGCCTGGACCCTGGCCGGCTGGTTCGACTACCTGGACCTGCGCCTGAACGGCAACGCCTTCCACCAGCAACTGATGGCCGGCGAGATCGCCTACACCGACGCGCGCGTCAAGAAGGTCTACACCGCGTGGAAGACGCTGATCGACAACAAGTACTTCATCGACAATGCGCTCTCCTACGACCTCGATGGCGCCCAGCCCTTCCTGTTCCAGGGCAAGGCGGCCATGATGCTGATGGGCACCTTCATCGCCAAGGGCTTCCCCGCCAAGATGGCGCCCAACATGGGCTACTTCCAGTTCCCCATCATCGACGCCAAGGTGCCGACCGCCGAGGAAGGCCCGACCGAATCCATCCACATCCCCAGCAAGGCCCGCAACAAGGCCGACGCGCGTCGCTTCCTGGCCTTCGTCGGCACGCCGGCGATCAGCGCCAAGCTGGCCGACGGCCTCGGTTCGCTGCCGGCCAACAGCAAGTCGCCCGAGCCGACCGAGCCGATCTCGCGCATCGGTTTCCAGATCCTCTCCAACGCCCAGGGCGGCGTGGCGCAGTTCTATGACCGCGACATGACCAAGGAGATGGCCGACGAAGGCATGAAGGGCATGCAGAAGTTCGTCAGCGACACCGGCAAGATCGACGAAGTGTTGAACGAGCTGGAACAAAGCCGCAAGCGCATCTACAAGAAGTCCTGATCCGCCGCCGCGCGAAGTTCGCCCGCGCTGCCGGGCGGGCTTCGCCGTCCAGGCATCGCCGTCGCACCATTCGCATTACAGGAGTCCATCCCATGCTTGCGCAAACGCCCGCCATCAATCCGCCCAAGAGCGCCGCCGAAGCGCCCGCCGCGGCTGCGGCATCGAAGCGGCGCACCGCCGCGCGCAGGAACCGCGCCGCCGTCTGGTTCCTGGCGCCGGCCTGCGCGATGACCTTGATCTACGTGCTGTATCCGATCGCGTACACCATCTATCTCAGCTTCTTCAACTGGGACGGCATGACCCGGCCGCAGTTCGTCGGACTGGCGAACTATGTCGAGCTGCTGCATGCGCCGACCTTCTACACCGCGCTCAGGAACAACCTGGCCTGGCTGCTGGCCTTCCTGCTGGCGCCGCCCATGGGGCTGTCCATCGCGCTCTACCTGAACCAGAAGGTGCGCGGCATGCGCGTGGTCAAGGCGCTGTTCTTCGCGCCCTTCGTGCTCTCCGGCGTGGTGGTCGGCCTGATCTTCAGCTGGTTCTACGATCCCAGCTTCGGCCTGCTGTCGCTGCTGCTGGGCCACGGCATCCCGGTGCTGGGCGACGCCCGCTACGTCACCTTCGGCATCATCTTCGCGGCGCTGTGGCCGCAGACCGCTTATTGCATGATCCTGTTCCTGACCGGGCTGACCGCGATCAACAACGACCAGATCGAGGCCGCGCGCATGGAAGGCGCCAGGGGCTGGACCATGTTGCGCCACGTGATCCTGCCGCAGCTGCGGCCGACCACCTTCATGGCCTTCGTGGTCAGCATCATCGGCGCGCTGCGCAGCTTCGACCTGATCTCGGTGATGAGCAGCGGCGGCCCCTACGAGAGCTCCACCGTGCTCGCCTACTATGCCTACGACCAGGCCATCAAGTATTACCGGCAGGGCTATTCGGCGGCGATCGCCGTGACGCTCTTCGCCATCATGCTGGTCTACATCGTCTACCAACTGCGCCGCATGCTGCGCTCGGAACGCTAGGAGAATCCATGTTCCCGATGCCGATAGAAAAATGGAAGCCCATCCCGCGCCTGGCCTACCAGCTCTCGCTGCCGGTGGCGCTGATGATCTGGCTGCTGCCGATGCTGACCGCGCTGGTGACCTCGGTGCGCTCCAACGACGAACTGATGGCCGGCAACTACTGGGGCTGGCCGCAGGATTTTGCGATGCTGGAGAACTACCGCGAAGCGCTGACCGCCTCGCCGATGCTGCATTACTTCTGGAACAGCTGCCTCATCACCGTGCCCTCGGTGATCGGCGCCATCTCGCTGGCGGCGATGGCGGGCTACGCCTTGTCGACCTACCAGTTCCGCGGCAACACGCTGCTGTTCGCCACCTTCGTAGCCTGCAACTTCGTGCCGCAGCAGATCCTGATGATCCCGGTGCGCGACCTGTCGCTGTCGCTGGGCCTGTTCAACACCGTCACCGGCATGGTGCTGTTCCACGTGGCGATGCAGACCGGTTTTTGCACGCTGTTCCTGCGCAACTTCATCAAGCAGCTGCCGTTCGAGATGATCGAGGCCGCGCGCATCGAGGGCGCAAGCGAATGGACGGTGTTCTACCGCATCGTGCTGCCGCTGATCCGTCCCGCGCTGGCGGCGCTGGCGGTGCTGGTGTTCACCTTCGTTTGGAACGACTATTTCTGGGCGCTGTGCCTCACTCAGGGCGACGACGTGGCGCCGATCACGGTCGGCGTGGCGGCCTTGCGCGGGCAGTGGACCACCGCCTGGAACCTGGTGTCGGCCGGTTCCATCCTCGCGGCGTTGCCGTCGGTGTTGCTGTTCTTCGTGATGCAGAAGCAGTTCGTGGCCGGGCTGACCTTTGGCGCCAGCAAGGGCTGAGGCTACCCGCGCACAAAAAAACGCCCGCGATTGCGGGCGTTTTTGTTTGCGGTGCATGGGCCGGGTCTCAGGCCGTCAGCGCCGGATAGTCGGTGTAGCCTTCGGCGCCGCCGCCGTAGAAGGTCGCGCGGTCGGCTTCGGCCAGCGGCGCGTCCAGGCGCAGGCGCTGCACCAGGTCGGGGTTGGCGATGAAGGGGCGGCCGAAGGCCACCATGTCGGCGTGGCCCGACTCGACGGCATCGATGGCCATGTCGCGCTGGTAGCTGTTGTTGGCGATGTACCTGCCGCCGAAGGCCGCGTGCAGCTTCTTGAAGTTGAAGGCGCCGGCGGCGTTGTCGCCGCGCGTCTGGCCTTCCACGCAATGCAGGTAGGCCAGGCCCAGTTGACCCAGCTGCTCGGCATAGTAGAAGTAGGTGCGCTCGGGATCGCTGTCCAGCGGCGTGTCGCCGGCCGAGCGGGTCAGCGGCGACAGGCGCACGCCCACGCGATCGGCGCCCCAGATCTCGGCAACCGCCTTGACTACCTCGACCGGGAAGCGCACGCGGTTCTCCAGCGAGCCGCCGTACTGGTCGGTGCGCAGGTTGGTGCTGTCGCGCACGAACTGCTCCAGCAGGTAGCCGTTGGCCGAGTGCACTTCCACGCCATCGAAGCCGGCTTCCTTGGCGCGGCGCGCGGCGTTGCGGTAGTCCTCCACGATGCGCGGGATCTCGTCGGTCTCCAGCGCGCGCGGCATCGACGGTCGCGCCTGGGTGCGCGATTCGAGGAACACCAGCTCGCCGGCCTGGATGGCCGAAGGAGCCACCGGCGGCGCGCCGTCCGCCTGCAGCGAGCTGTGCGAGATGCGGCCGACGTGCCACAGCTGCACCACGATCTTGCCGCCGGCGGCATGCACCGCGTCGGTGACCTGGCGCCAGGCGGCGACGTGCTCGTCGGTGTAGATGCCGGGCGTGAAGGCGTAGCCGCGGCCCTCGCGCGAGATGTTGGTGGCCTCGCTGATGATCAGGCCGGCCGAGGCGCGCTGGCGGTAGTACTCCACGGCCAGCTCGGTGTGCACGCCGTCCATGCCGGCGCGCGAGCGCGTCAGCGGCGCCATGGCGATGCGGTTGGCGACTTCGATGGCGCCGATGCGGGTGGGCGAGAAGAGGGGTGTTTCATGGGATGACATGGTGATGTTCCTGAAATGTGGGTTCGATAAGGTGTTGCCGATATCCTGTATTGCCTTGATGCAGTGTCTCCTTCCCGCGCCGCACGCTCATGCGCGCATGGGCGTGGGTGCGGAAGTCCCTTGCGGGCTTCCCTGAATCAGTTCGGCCGGCACGCCGTCGGGCGAGCACACGCTGGCCATGTTGCCGTCCAGCGCCGGCAGGCAGACCACCGCGCCGCATTCCTGCAGCCTGCGGCAGGCGAGCCGGATGTCCGGCACCACATAGGCCAGGCGGCAGCCGTTGCGCCGGCGTTCGCGGATCATTTCGATCAGCGTGGCCGCTTCGCCGGGACGCGCCAGGTCGTGCATCGCGTAGTGGCCCTGCGCCAGTTCCACGCGTCGCACCACCTGCACGCCCAGCGCCTGCCGGTAGAAGTTGGCCGATGCCGCCAGCGCCTCGTCGCTTTCCTGTCCTGCCAATGACTTGCCCATGGTTGCCTCCTGGAGGGATGTGCAGCCGTCGCGGAAAAAATTCAGCCGACGGTCCTGGCCCAGACGGCCTGCGCGTTGGTGAACTCGCGCAAGCCGAAGTGCGAGAGCTCGCGGCCATAGCCGCTCTTCTTCACGCCGCCGACCGGGATGCGCGCGTTCGACGCCGGGAAGCCGTTGATGAACACGCCGCCGGTTTCGAAGCGGCGGGCGATGCGCTGGGCGCGCGCCACGTCGCCGGTCCACAGGCTGCCGCCCAGGCCGTAGTCGCTGGCGTTGGCCAGCTCCAGCGCATGTTCGGCATCGTCGGCCACCGTGATGGCGGCCACCGGGCCGAAGGTTTCCTCGTCGAAGGCCGCCATGCCCGGCGCGACGTCGGCCAGCACCGTCGGCGCGTAGTAGTTGCCGGGGCCGTCGAGCTTCTCGCCGCCCAGCAGCAGCGTGGCGCCGGCGGCGATGGTGCGTTCCACCTGCCGGTGCAGTTCGTCGCGCAGGTCGGCGCGCGCCATGGGGCCGATGGTGCTGGACGGATCCAGCGGATCGCCGGCCCGCACGCGGCGCGCGGCTTCGACGAACTTGCGGGTGAATTCCTCGGCGACGGGACGCTCGACGATGAAGCGCTTGGCCGCCAGGCAGACCTGGCCGGCGTTCTGGAAGCGCGCCTCGACGGCGGCCTTCACCGCCAGGTCGATGTTGGCGTCGGCCAGCACGATGAAGGCGTCGGCGCCGCCCAGCTCGAGCAGGCTTTTCTTCAGCGCGCGACCGGCCAGCGAGGCGACGGCCGCGCCTGCGCGCATGCTGCCGGTCAGCGTCACGGCGGCCACCCGCGGGTCTTCGATCACGCCGGCCACGGTGTCGTTGCCGGCGTTCAGGTTGACGAACAGGCCCTTGGGGAAGCCGGCGGCTTCATACGCGCCCTGCAGGGCGTAGGCCGAGCCCATGACGTTGGGCGCATGCTTGAGGATGAAGCCGTTGCCCGAGAGCATGACCGGGCCGGAGGCGCGGATCACCTGCCACAGCGGGAAATTCCACGGCATCACCGCCAGCACCGAGCCGATCGAAAGATACGAGACATGCACCTGGTCGGCGCTGCCTTCGATGGCGACCGGCTCGTCGGCGAGGATGGCCGGGCCTTGGTCGGCGATCCAGTCCAGCGTGGCGGCGCACTTCTCGACCTCGGCGCGCGCGGCGCCGATGGTCTTGCCCATTTCGGCCGTGATCAGCGCGGCCAGCTCGCCGGCGCGCTCGCGCAGCGTGGCCGACAGGCGGCGATAGGCCGCCACGCGCTGGGCCATCGGCGTGGCGCGCCACAGGCGCTGGGCCGAGGCGTTGTCCTGCAGCAGGCGCTCGACTTCAGCCGGGGTCTGGAACGGGTAGGTGGCGATCAGCTCGCCGGTGGCGGGGTTGCGCGAGGTCGCGACGATGACGGGCGAGGATTGCTGGGTGGACATGTTTGCCTCCATGACGGTGAATGACAGTGGAAATGAATTGCACTGGCGTCACTGTAGGCAAATCGGCGCGGCTCAATAAGGCGTCTTGTTATCCTATGAGTGGGAGTCCCCGGCAGCGGGTTTGGGGATGTAGGTCACCAGCGACAGGTCGGGCCTGCCGGTCGGGGTCAGCGCCACGTAGTGGAATTCGATGTGGCCGCCGCCGGGGTGACGCAGCCGTTTTTCGCCTTCGTCGAATCCCTTGACGCTGGTGTCCTGCCACCAGCAGGCGAACTCCGGGCTCAATGCCGACAGCTCCTCCACCATGGCGTCGAACGGCGCCTTGTCCAGCGCCTGCGCGCGGGCGGCGCGGAAGGTGGAAATCATGCCGCGCGCCATCTGCTCCCATTCCAGGATCAGGGTGCGGTAGGGCTGGTAGAGAAACAGCAGGCGCAGCGTATTGCGCTCGTGCGGCTGCAGCGCGCCGTAGTCGACGAACAGTTCGGCGATCGGATCGTTCCAGGCCAGGATGTCCAGCCGCGTGTTGCGGATGTAGGCCGGCAGCGGGATGGCGCGCACCAGCATCTCCAGTCCTTCGCTGACCTCGCCGCCGGAGACCACCGCCGGCGCTTCGCGCAACGACAGCGCGAACAGGTGGTCCGACTCGACCTGGTCCAGCCCGAAGACCCGAGCGATGCGGCGCAGCGCGTCGGCCGAGGGCTGGATGTCGCGTCCCTGTTCCAGCCAGGTGTACCAGCTCACGCTCACGCCTGCCTGCAGCGCCACTTCCTCGCGCCGCAAGCCGGGCGTGCGGCGCGGGCCTTCCGGCAAGCCGAAATCCGCCGGCCGCAGGGCGGCGCGCCGGCTGGAAAGGAAGGCGCCCAGTTCGCGTCGTTCTTCGGGAGTCGGTCTTCTTGGCATGGCGTGCGGGTGGCGGATCTGAACCGGGGACATCGTCGATGAAAGCCCGGGGCTTGTCAAACCTGGCGCGCGTCGCGGCGCCGGTCGGCAAGCGCTGCGCGTCCTCCGTTGTGATCAAAAAGGCAAGTCAGCGCAAGTTCACCTGCGAGCGTGCCGGTTGACGTTCCTGTTTTTATCCAGCATCCTTGCCTCTCGAAATATAACTAGCCACGCGGCAATATTTCTTCTGGGAGATACGATGTCTCGTCCAGTGAGTTCGATCTACTGCCCTAGCAAAATCGCGCGCTTCACCAAAGCAGGCATGCCCGCCGGCGTTCGCCGACCGGTGCTTGCGTGAACCGAATCTGCCACGGGCCGTTCATGACGAATTCAGTTGTCGCTTCCTCTGCAGTCCATCATCGCCAACGCATCGCCAACGCATCGTCACGTGGCGGGCGCACGGGGGCGATGCGCACATCAGGCGCCGTGTTTGCGCGCGCCGACCCGCTGCTGATTTTCTTTCCCTGCGTTTTTCCCGGCGCACCGGCATGGCCGCCTGTGCGATCGCCGGCGCCGCGCCGTCTTTTCCATACCCCCCGTTGCGCATAGAGAATGCAGCAGCGGGCCGGAGGGCAGGGCGCTAGCATCAGTCGAAGGTTTTCACTGTATTGAAAGGTGGTAATCATGGAATGGCTGCACCAGTTATTTTCCCGGTCCCCTGAAATCGCATTGTTCCTGTCGCTTGCGGTCGGCTACTACATCGGCAAGATCCAGTTCGGCAAATTCCAGCTCGGCGGCGTCGCCGGTTCGCTGCTGGTGGCGGTCCTGGTGAGCCAGGTCGGCGTCACCGTCGATCCCGGCGTGAAATCGGTGCTGTTCGCACTGTTCATCTATGCGGTCGGCTATGAGAGCGGCCCGCAGTTCTTCAATTCGCTGGGCCGGCAATCCATCCGCGAGATCATCCTGGCCGCCGTGCTGGCCATCACCGGCCTGGCAACCGTGGTGGTCATGGCCAAGCTGTTCGGCCTGGACAAGGGGCTCGCCGCCGGCGTGGCCGCGGGCGGACTGACCCAGTCGGCCATCATCGGCACCGCCGGCGACGCGATCAACAAGCTGGGCCTGGCCGCGGAAGAGGTGCAGCGGCTGCAGGGCAATGTCGCCGTCGGCTATGCGGTGACGTATGTGTTCGGCTCGTTCGGCGCGATCCTGGTGTGCGTGAACCTGCTGCCGAAGTTCATGGGCCGCAGCATCCGGGACGACGCCGTGCGCGCCGAGACCGCCATGCAGGGCGGCGTGCAGGTGCGCGCGCCCGGACAGGAGGCGGCTGCGCCCGACCTGGTCGGCCGCATCTACCAGATCGGCGAGCATGCCGGCCTGACCATCGGGCAGCTGGAGCAGGAGCATGCCGCCCACGGCATCACCATCGAGCGCCTGAAACGCGACGGCAAGATCATCGAGGTGGCGCCCGAGCTGGCGCTGGAGCCCGGCGACATCGTGCTGGCGGTGGGCCGCCGCCAGGCCATGGTCGGCATCGTGCCGGTGTTCAGCAAGGAGCTCTACGCGGTGGAAGGCATGGAGCTGACCATGGAGCGGCGCGACGTGGTGCTGGCCAACAAGGCCTACCACAACCGCACCGTCGGCGACATCCGCGCCAACACCTCGCAGCAGGTGCGCCACGGCATCTATGTCGTGCAGATCCTGCGCATGGGCAAGGTGCTGCCGATGCTGGACGAGACCGTGGTGCAGTCCGGCGACGTGGTCTCGGTGTACGGCTCCGAGCAGGACGTCAAGCGCATCTCCTCGCTGATCGGCTACGTCGTCGTGCCCAGCGCCAAGACCGATTTCGTCTACCTGGGCGCGGGCCTGGTGGTGGGGCTGCTGGTGGGCCTGCTGACCGCGCGCATCGGCTCCATCCCGCTGACCCTGGGCAGCGGCGGCGGCGCCTTGCTCTCCGGCCTGCTGTTCGGCTGGCTGCGCGCGAAGAAGCAGACCTTCGGCGCCATGCCCAACGGCGCGGTGCAGATCCTGAAGGACCTGGGCCTGGCCGGTTTCGTGGTGGTGGTCGGTCTGTCTTCCGGCCTGCAGGCGGTGCAGACCGTGAAGCAGCAGGGCCTCACGCTGTTCGGCGTGGGCGTGGTGGTCACGGTGCTGCCGCTGATCCTCACCATGCTGATCGGCCGCTACGTGCTGCGCTACGACAACACCGCCGTGTTCGCCGGCGCGCTGTCGGGCTCGCGCAGCGCCAACCCCGCCTTCGGCGAGGTGCTGGACAAGGCCGAAAACGCCATTCCCACCGTGCCCTTCGCCATCACCTATGCCCTGGCCAACGTCTTCCTGACCTTGCTGGGGCCGCTGATCGTCGCGCTCGTGTAAGGCTTTTCCGCGTTGGACTTCCCCCTTTCCGCGCGCGCACCCGCGCGCGGGCATGACACCTAGAAAAGGAGCTGCACCATGGATTTCAGTGATCCCGAGAAGCTGTCCCTGCTGAGCCCGTTCGAACTGAAGGACGCCTTGATCCAGACCGCCGTCCAGAGCAACAAGCTGATGCTCAACGCCGGTCGCGGCAATCCCAACTTCCTCGCCACCACGCCGCGCCACGGCTTCTTCCAGTTCGGCCTGTTCGCCATGGCCGAGGCCGAGCGTTCCTATATCTACATGGACGGCGTGGGCGGCTTCCCCAAGCGCGACGGCATCGAGGCGCGCTTCGAGATCTTCGCCAAGAACAACGCCGGCGTGCCCGGCATCCGCTTCATCGAGGCGGCCGTATCCTATGTGCGCGACCAGCTCGGCATGTCCGCCGGCGACTTCATCTACGAGATGTGCGAGGCCATCCTCGGCTGCAACTATCCGGTGCCGGACCGCATGCTGCGCATGACCGAGCGCATCGTCGGCAACTACCTGCACAAGGAGATGATCGGCACCCATCCCTTCGTCGGGCATTTCGACATGTACGCGGTCGAGGGCGGCACCGCGGCGATGACCTACCTGTTCGGCAGCCTCAAGGCCAACCACGTCATCAAGGAAGGCGACACCATCGCGCTGGGCATGCCGATCTTCACGCCCTACATCGAGATCCCGCACCTGTCGGAATTCAACCTGGTCGAGCTGACCATCGACGCGCCGCAATCCAACAACTGGCAATACACCAGGAAGGAGCTCGACAAGCTGCTCGACCCCAAGGTCAAGGCCTTCTTCCTGGTCAACCCGAGCAACCCGCCCTCGGTGAAGATCGACGACAAGACGCTGGCCTACATCGCCGACATCGTCAAGAAGCGTCCCGACCTGATCATCCTCACCGACGACGTCTACGCCACCTTCGCCGACAACTTCACCTCGCTGTTCGCGATCTGCCCCTACAACACCATCCTGGTCTATTCGTTCTCCAAGTACTTCGGCGCCACCGGCTGGCGCATGGGCGTAGTGGCCACGCACAAGCAGAACGTCATCGACGAGCTGATTTCCAGGCTGCCGGAGAAGACCGCGCGCCAGCTCGACGAGCGCTACAGCTCCATCACCACGGCGCCGCGCACCATCAAGTTCATCGACCGCCTGGTGGCCGACAGCCGCACGGTGGCGCTGAACCATACCGCCGGCCTGTCGACGCCGGTGCAGGCGCAGATGAGCCTGTTCTCGCTGTTCTCCCTGATGGACGAGGCCGGCAGCTACAAGGCCGAGATGAAGCGCATCGTCCTGCGCCGCAAGGAAGCGCTGTACCGCGAACTGGGCCTGCCCATGCCCTACGATGAAAACTCGGTGCGCTACTACCACCTGCTGGACATGGAGTCGCTGGCCGCGCAGATGCACGGCGAGGAGTTCTCGAAGTGGCTGCTCAAGCAGTTGAAGCCCAATGAAGCCTTGTTCCGCCTGGCCGAAGAGACCGGCGTCATCCTGTTGCCCGGCAAGGGCTTCGGCGCCACGCATCCGTCCGGCCGCGTGTCGCTGGCCAACCTCAACGAATACGACTACGCCAACATCGGCCGCGCCATCCGCAAGATGGCGTCCGAGTACTTCGAGCTGTTCACGCAGTCCAAGGCGGGGCGGGTCCAAAAGGGCGGCAAGCAAGCCAAACCGGCCAAGCCTGCCAAAGGCGCCAAGGCCGGGAAATGAGGCGCTGAACACCGGGCGCCCCGATGCGGCGGGCCGCAGTCCGGCGGCCGCATGCGGGGCGGCGCGCCGGGCAGCACGGGGGAATTGTTTTGACCGATTTTATGGCCGATAATGGCGGCCATGAACGATACCGCAAACCGCCCCCAGCTCCCCGATCGCCTCTCGATCGATCCCCGCAGCCCGCACTACAATGCCGCCGTCTTCGAGCACGACGTCGGCATCAGGCTCAACGACAAGGAATTCAACAACGTCGGCGAGTACTGCATCAGCGAAGGATGGATCAAGATTCCCGCCGGCAAGGCGCTGGATCGCAAGGGCAATCCCATGATGACCAAGCTCAAGGGCAAGGTCGAAGCCTTCTATCGGTAAGGCCCGTTCTTCAACCGCAAGCCCCGCACCCGCGGGGCTTTTTTTATTGCCGTAGCGTCTGGAAATCAATGCGTCTTCCCGCCCTGGTCGTGGCGGGAGCGCTCCGGGTTTGCCATTTCCCTGCAGTTTTTCATCCAGGCCTCACTCGGGAATATCCCGATGGGCCACGCGCGATGCTTGCCTTACGATACGCGCGTTCAAGGATGCAGCGCATGAACGCCGATCGGGATTGAAAGCCGATTTCACCGATGGCCAACAGCGGCGCCTCGTCCCTGATATTCACTTCCCCCCGGAACCGCACCATTTGCCAACCGCACAAGCCTTGGCCCGGACGGTTTCGTTTGTCCCGGACGGGAAGCGATGGCCTGAGGCCCGCCTCGTCGCGATGACGCAGCTCAGCCATTGCGCCCATGTTCGTCGCATGAGAAATGCCAGAGAGATGTTTGAAGAACGCCCGAGAAACGATATGCCGAAGCCCAGCAAACCGAGCACCGCCGCAAACAGGTTCATCCAGTGTCTGATCGCCATCTCCTGCATGGCCAGTGCGATCGCTTCGGCCGCGGAGGCGCGCACCATTCTCTTCGTCGGCAACAGCTATACCTATGGACAGAATTCCTCGGTGCGCTACTACAAGGCCGATACCGTCACCGATTTGAACGGCCCGGGCGCCACGGGAAAGACCGTCGGCGGAGTGCCGGCGATCTTCAAGGCGTTCACGGTGCAGGCGGGGCTCGCCTACGCGGTCTCGGTGGAGACCGTCGGCGGCATCGGGCTGGACTATCACTACGCCGAGAAACGGCATGCCCTCGACCAGCCCTGGGACGTGGTGGCGCTGCAAGGCCTGTCGACGCTTGAAGGCAAACAGCCCGGCAATCCGGAAATCCTGAGGGTCTCCAGCAAGAACCTGGTGGACATGTTCAGGGCCAGGAATCCGCGCGGGGAAGTCTGGATGACGGCCGTCTGGAGCCGCCCCGACAAGGTGTATCCGGAAGATGCTCCCTGGCACGGCACCCCGATCGACAGGATGGGAGCGGACATTTCGGTGGCCTACAACGCCGCCGCAAAGAACGCCAACGCCAGCGGCGTGATCGAGATCGGCCTGGCCTGGAACCGTGCCATCGCCACCCGCGTCGCCGGCAGCAATCCCTACCTGGGCATGCCGTCTTCGCAGATCAATCTCTGGTCCTGGGACAATTTCCACCCCAGCGACTACGGCTACTATCTAGAAGCCCTGATGCTCTTCGGAAAAATCACCGGGAAAGACCCGCTGTCCCTGGGCGAAAACGAAGCCGTCGCCGAGGATCTGGGCTTTTCAAAGAGCCATGCGCTTGCCTTGCAGAAGATTGCGCATGACCAGTTGTTGGCCAAATAGCCGATCTCGGCAACGTCTGTAGAAACCGTGTGGCTGGTGATTCGGTGACGCCGGTGCCGGCCACTGGCCGGCGACAGACCCTTCATCAAGATCAGCCCCCAAGCTCCTCCAGCCGGCGTTGGCAATGCCTGACGCACTCGGCCAGCGCCTTCTCCGTCTGGCCGCGTTTTGCGGCGAAGCGCGCAACCGGCAGCACCACCGAAATCGCCAGCTTCACCCCGCGGTAATGGCCGACCGGGAGGCCGACTGCGCAGGTGCCCATCGCATGTTCTTCAAGATCGCAGGAGATGGCGCCGCGGCGGATGGCGTCGACCTGCTTGAGCAGCAGCTCCACCGAACCCAGGGTGTTGGGCGTGAGCCGCTGCAGGTCTGCATTGCCGTAGAGGCTGCGGATCTCCTCGTCGGTGCACAGGGAGAGCAGCGCTTTGCCGTTCGACATCGAATAGGCGGGATAGGCCGCGCCCAGCGCCGGCACTGCGCGGACCGGCTGATCGGAGAGGAAACGGTCCATGAACAGGACCTCGCCGTTGACCAGCGTGGATATGTCGATGGTCTCGTGGGTCGCTTCAAACAGGCCGTACATGTCCGCGCGCAATTCGCGCGCGATGCCCGGGCCGGGCAGTTCGGCCAGGCGACGCAATCCCCAGCCGGGGCGCACGCCACCGGCACCGGCCTGCACCAGGTGTTCCGACTCCAGCGCGTTGACGATGCGTTGCACGGTCGAGCGCGCCAACCCGGTGGCGGCCGCCAGCTGGCCCAGGCTCAGGCCGTCCGGATTGGCCGACACTTCACGCAGGAGCGCCGCCGCGCGAGAGATTACTTGTATGCCTTCCATGTTTGTCCCCGATCGAGTTCAGGTAGATTGTACCGTATTGTGGTACAGTGACTGTATCGCATTGTGGTACATCTCTTATGAAACGTCTTGTCATTCCAGTCACTTCCCCCTTGTTCGTCGTCATGCTCGGCGTGCTCGCGGCCTTGCCGCCGCTGGCCATCGATATCGGCTTGCCGGCGATTCCCAATCTGCAGGCGGGCTTTGGCATCAGCATCGGCGAGGCCACGCAGACGCTGACGGTTTTCCTGTTGGGGTTTTCGATTGGCCCGGTGTTGTTCGGGCCACTGTCCGATCGCTACGGCCGCAAGCCGGTGCTCCTGTTTGGCGTCGGGCTGTTCTCGCTGGCTGCATTCGCCTGCGCGCTGGCCTCGACCATCGGCCAGTTGCTGGCCGTGCGCTTTGCCCAGGGGATCGCCGCCGGCGCCGCGGCTGCGCTGCCTGCTGCGATCGTGCGCGATGTGTTTTCCGGCCGTGAGGCCTTGTCGCGCCAATCCTATGTGGCGCTGGTCATGGGGGTGGCGCCCCTGGTGGCGCCGCTGATGGGGGCGGCCTTGCTGCAGGCGGGCGACTGGAAACTGATCTACGAATCCCTCGGCCTGCTGGGTACCGCCTTGTTCTTCCTCGCCTTTTTCGGCTATGTGGAAACCAAGGACCTGACGGCGAAGGCCAATCAATCCGGCAACGTGCTCAAGGTCGCGGCGGCGGCGTACGCCAGCCTGTTCAGGAACCGGCATTACCTGCTCAACGCCGGCCTCTTGGCGACGACCTTCGGGACAATGTTCGCTTACATCACCGGGTCCTCGGCGGTGTTCATCGACATGCTGGGATTGCCCGGCACCACCTACGGCGCGATCTTCGCGGTGACTGCCGCCGGCACCATTTGCGGTGCTGCCTCCAACGGCCGTCTGGTCAAGGTGCTGGGAGAGGACAAGCTGTTGCGCAGCGGCGTGTGCGGCAGCTTTGCGGTCAACATGCTGCTGCTGGCCTGCGCGCTGTTCGGCGCCCGGTCGCCGGTGCTGATCACGGCGTGTGTATTCGGCAGCAACTTCTTCAGCGGAATCGTGATGCCCAATGCGACCCACCAGGCATTGCACTCGGTGGGCCACATCGCCGGCAGCGCATCGGCGCTGCAACGCTCGCTGCAGTTTCTCTCCGGCGCGGGCGCCGGCGCCTTGGTGGGACTGATCGCGGGGAATCAACTGATGGGGATGGCGATCGTGATGGCGCTGTTCGCCTCTGTCGGCGTCGTGTTGCTGCTCATGAGATCGGGGCGGCAGTTGGCGCACTGAGCTGGCCAGGCAGATGGGCGCGGCCTTGGCGCATCCATGGGGCCGGGTCATTTCCCATGAACCAGGATCGCGTCGCCCTTTCCTGATCCGCGTCGTTCCGATGATCTGCAACAGGTGATCCGCTGCTTTGAGTTAGACTCAAAGCAAGTACCGCTCGCCCCAAGGGTGGACGCTTCGGAGACACCGATGCCGCATGGAAAAACCTTGTGCTCGCGCCTCATCGCCGGTGGCTTGCTGCTGATGGCGTGCTTCACGGCATGTGCCCAGGATGCACGCGTGGCCAGGTTGGGTTACGCCGCGCGACTGAGTGACCCGTTGGCGCAAAGCGCGCAGCAGGGCGTCGAACTGGCGGTGGAGGATGCCAACGCCCAGTCTTTGCGCTCACGCGACAACTGGCGCTTCGAGCTGCTGGCGCAGGATGACCGCAGCAACGCCAACTTCGCCGTCAATGTCGCCAGGTATTTCATCAAGGCGGGCGTCGCCGGCGTCATCGGCCACTGGAGCAGCGACTCGGCACTGGCGGTGGCGCCCTTGTATGAGCAGGCCAACATCCCGCAGATCAATTTCACGTCGACCAACAGCCAGCTCACCGCGCAGGGATACACGCAGATATTCCGCATGGTGGGCGGCAGCGACGACGTTGCCGCAACGATGGCCGATGTTGCGCTCAGCAGCCTGCAGAGCAAGAACCTGGTCGTCATCGGCAATGCCTCATCCTAAAGCCGGGCCTTGAGCAAAGCTTTCCTGGCGCAAGTGGTCGAGCGTAGCGGCCTGGTCGTATCCAGTCTGTTCGTGAGTCGCAACACGGCAGACTTCAACGCAGTCCTCAAGTCCGCCATCGAGCAGAACGCCGACCTGATCGTGTTTTCCGCGCAGTTCACGCAGGCGCATGATTTTCTGAAAAGCGCCAGGCGCCTGGGTGTGAAAACCCGCATCCTGATGGTGGGCGGCGCCAGCAATGTAGACTTCTCGGCCGAAGACAATGGCGGTCTTTATGTTCTCGAATATGACGTCCCACAGGAGAACTGCGCCCGCTGGAAAAGCTTCGAGCAGCGATTTCATACCCGCTTTGGCGCGCCTCCCAGCACCTACGCCCGCTACACTTACGATGCCGCCACCATGCTGGCGCAGGCCGTTCGACTGAACAACTCTACCGACGGCCAGTCGATTGCCGCGGCGTTGCGCAAGATGCACTTTGTCGGCCTGGGCGGCGACATCGAATTCGACGCCGCCGGCAAGCTGCTCAAGCCAACCTATACCCTGTATCACGCGCAGCGGGCGCAATGGCGGGTAGTGCGTTTCTATCCGGCAGAGGCGCATCCGCCGGCACGCTGCAATTAGGCGATGCGTGCCTGCTCGGCATGATGCTCCTGTCGCTCACTCATGTTCAGTTGGAACTGAAGAATGCTGAATCATATTCAAAAAGCGGGCACCAAAGGCCACACCACCTTGCGGCCCATGCGCGCAACTGACCTGGAGGCGTGCCATGGTTTGAGCCAGCATCTGAAATGGCCACATCGGCTGGTCGACTGGCATTTCCATCATGCAGTCAGCCGCGGGTGGGTAGTTGAGCGGGAAGTTGACGATGTGGGCCGAGTGACATCGGGCAGCGGCATGCTTCACCAGTGCGGCCCCGATCACGCTACGCTGGGATTGGTCATCATCAGCGATGCGCTGCAAGGCCAGGGCCTGGGGCGAGCCCTGATGCAGCAACTGCTGGCTGACGCCGGTGAGCGTGGCGTCATCCTCAACGCTACGGCGGCCGGGCGGCCACTCTATGAAAAGCTGGGCTTCCTGGTTGTCGACACGCTGAGTCAGCATCAGAGCGCCACCGCGAAGGCGCCGCAGTTACCACTGGCGCCAGGCAGCCATATCCGGGCGCTGCTGGCCGAGGAAGTGCCGGCGCTGCTGGCCCTGGACCGCCACGCCAGCGGAATGGACCGTAGCGCCCTGCTAACGGCCCTGCTCAAGTTCGCCGAGGTGGCGGTTCTGGAAAGGGATGGCCAGATCGACGGCGTAGCGCTTCTGCGCGCTTTTGGACACGGTCACATGATCGGCCCGGTGATTGCCATCAATCCTGAGGATGCCAGGACATTGATCAGCCATTGGGTCAACGTCCGCCCTGGCGCCTTCCTGCGCATTGATGTTCCGGGCAAGAGCGGCCTGAAGCCTTGGCTGCAAGACATCGGTTTAAGCTGCGTGGACGATGTGGTGACCATGTGCCGAGGTCGCCAGCCTCAGGGCGGCGCACAGTGGCGCACCTATTCCCTCATCAACCAGGCGCTGGGTTGATACGCCGGCCAACCTACCACTGGCATTAAAAAGTGGAGGCTATCCCAATCGAGAAGGTGTGCATGAAGAAGTAGATTACGTCGGTTCCTGGCCGATAGTCGACTCACGATCTACAAATCGGTTTTAGACCTGCTGATACTGCGTCCGATCATATAACCAGCGATAGCCGCCAAGAGAGAGACAAGCCATTGTTCTTTGCTATCGAGATAGTAAGGCGCCAAAACGGTATTTAGTGCTAACCAAGTCCCCCCAAAGGCAATCAGAGCACTGATGACACCATATGTGGTGCGATCGAGCGGCGTCATGTTGGTCTTTGTACTCAAAGACGGTTTCTTATTCAATGGCGAATCTAACTGGCAATTCTTCAACCGGAAATTGAAATGCAATGTCCTGTCCCCCACAAGCCACTTAACAGGAGTTTCTGGTCCGACATTGGCTGCCCAGGTCGGAGGGGAAGATGGATAAACCTCTGCAACTTGGCGATCGTCAATCTCGACGCTTAATCGATCGTTAGTAGATGAATACTGTAGGAAATTTGATTCACATATTGTTAATAGCAGGGTTCCCATCGTAGCTTTTGAGTCAACCTCATAGATGGCTTGAAGCTGGTTTGCCTGGTCATCAGCAGAACAGCAGGCTTGGCGGAGAACGTTGATTCGCATGCTTAAATTAATAAGGTGGTCGGCTTCTGGTCGATCGCAGACATCATTATCCAATCAACTCCAGTTCAATATCCAGCGGTTGAAAAGCTATTAGCCATTGAGTAATTCCGGCATCGTCACTGCATTCCAGCTCATAGCCAGGCGGTTCTGTATAGACCTCGATGATTACTGCAATATCACCTACAACGGGCAAACGCAGATTGAACTGGTCTTCCACCGCCTTAGGCGGCACGTTCCATCCCTTCAGCTTCACCACATCGTATTGTTTGAATTTCATTTTTTCTTTCGAGGCGGATGGCGGCTATTGGCCGGTTGCGGATATCAAGCATCGCTTTCTGGAAACGATATCCACTTCTCCTGTTCGTCGATTCTATAGACCACCGGGTAAGGCGGAATCGAGACGTCGACAATGTTCGGCCACAAGATTTTGACGTTCAAACAATATCGCGGCAGTAGCAAATAGCGCCGATCCGTAAGATCAATGACAATGGTCTCTCGCTCTATAGGTTTGGCCATCCATGAGAACGCAACGTAGCGGGAGTCGGATGAAATATAGATCGGGCTGCCCCATGCCAAGCCAGGGAAAGGTGCTCCGTCAATTCTGATGGAATGATAAGAGTCTCCGTGCGGAGGTTCGCCGACATACAAAAACTCGAACTCATGGCGACCGTCGGGAGTGCTGAGCACAAAATCTCCCATAGAAAATGAGGACTCGAGATTCACCTTGTCGAATGAAATTCTCGTGACCGCCAATCGTCTTTTTTCCAGTTCCTCCAATATGAATTGACCACGTCGTGCCACGGACGCTGAAGCGTCTTTGGAGAAACGAAGAGCCAAAGCCCGGACTGGAAACGCTGGGTCGTTCATTTTCCTGACAAGTGCCTCTGACGCCACGTTTCGCACAGTGGCGGAGCGATCCCGCGCAGCAGTATTCATGTCTGTCATCAACGACCGAGCGATGCTCAGGGACCTCGATTCATGGACATGTTCCATGCGACCTTCGCAGTACCGTATGTCTACCCATTCCCAGCGAGTACCAGCGACCCACGTAGCCTCGCCAGCCAGCAAAGTTCTGTATGCCTTGGCACGTACGGCGGGTTGAACAGCACGTTGCGCAATTTCCTCCAGATCACCGTCTAAAGCGGGCGTTCGTAAAATCTGGCTCAGAATCTTGACCATTGGCCCCGTTGGGGAGGAAATGATCCTATTCCTGAGTTCATCGGCAACTCCTTCCACCGCGATGAGATCAGTGATGGTCTTTTTCGCTAATTCGTCCATTCGTCCCCATGAGGACCATGTGGGGAGTACAGAGCACAACGCATCCGCAATGTGTCGAGGCATGGTGTATTTCGCACAGACCGGTATCATTGCCCGAGCCGCAGACCTGACTTGCTCAACCCAATCGTTCAGGCGTCGAACAGCAAGCGTAAAAAGAAACCCATTTGGCGCAGTTGTATTTAATTTCCACACGGCGTGTTCACGAACATGACCATTGGCGCTGCAGAGGTCTGTCCAGTTCAAAGGCGGTGTGGGAATGGCCTTGTTCTCCTGAAAAAACAGAAATAGTGAGCGTAATCTACCGGTCCTTACACTTGGAGGCGCTTCTCTGACGAACCAGAGTTCCTGGCGAATTATTTGCTCCCAGCGAGCCATGCCTGATAGGGGCAAAAGATTCGTTATGTGAATGAAGTCCGATCTTTCGCTGGCCCCGTCGATTGTAGTTCTTCGTCGTTCTGCCAAGATTGCGACGCTTGCTCGCAGCCGATCTTCTATGGTTGGATTCTTTTTTATAATGATCAGTCCTCAATTCTTCATGTGGAAGGTGCTCAAATTAGAAGAATAGCAAGTCTGCTTCTGGCCGTTAGCCGACCTGCCAATCATAGGTTTCACCTTCATCGCCTACAATTTCTGCCCCCAGTGCGGTAGCGAGTTTGGCTGCTGCAATATGTGCAGGGTCACTCGCCATGCTAATAGTCGCGGTCGCTCTAAATGAAATCTGGCCACGCACGAAATGAAAACATGTCGCCCATTCCCCTGACTCTAAAAGAATCTCTGCGACGCCATCACGGTTGGCCATGGAAATGACTTCCCCAGTTGAAGGATTCACGGCGGACGAGTCATTATTGGCGAGCCTAACGCCATCCAACTGAATCACTGCGGTCTGCCACTCCGCGATGGTCAGTTCATGTGACCTTCGCTCGATGTGAAGTTCGTAAGCCATTTTTCTTCTTTATTTGAGTTGTTATCAATGGATAACCGGCAGCACCGTTTCATGCAGTCTGCTTCTGGCCGATACCGGTCGTTCAATTCTGTGCAGACTACCAAAAGTAAAGCCCACACATGTGGGCCTTTTCACAGTCACCCGAAGAGATCAAGGACCGTAGCTCGCGGCATTACCCATACCACTGGGTGCGACGCTGATAGCTGCGCCGGGCGTCGCGAGGTGGCCACCCGTCTGATAGGCGCCGCCTCTTCCGGCATTCCGATGCACCCAACATTGAATTCCCACAAAATGGGAACCTCGGTCATTCTTCCAAGTCGAATCGCCTCATAGATGCTCTGGTGCAATTGCCTAAATCTGAGTGCGGAGTGAGCGTGAGCCGATCCTTCATTGTTGTTGGTGATAAGACAAGTCACGGCGGTACCGTCATCACCGGCGACCAGTCATTTCTTCTTTATGGCAAGGCGGTTGCCCGTGTGGGCGATCTGACCACATGCCCCAAATGCAAAGGCACCTACCCCATCATCAGTGGGGCCGGCGACATGAATTCGCTCGGACAAGCCCCTGCGCGCGAAGGTGATCGCACGGCCTGTGGAGCGACCTTGATTTCCAGCCAAGTACTGGTCTCCCACGCCGAAAAAACGACCTCGGGCCCCACGGCCCATGCTGACGCCAGCATCGCACCTATGGCCACCGCGGCAGCGGCGCCCTCAGCCGCAGTACTGAAGGATAGCGGAATTTGCCTGAGCTGCATGGCCAAGGCCGCCACAGCCGGTGCATCGATGATCGTGCGCGACTGATGATAGCCGCCGACCTCATAGCTCGCCTGGAAGCGCTGCGCATCGATCTGCCCGACCTTCGTCTGCACGCACTCATCGATGGCCTGCTGTATCACCACAACCCGTCGCATGCTCCCCTTCCTGGCCAGTCAGGCGTCTTGTCGCTGCTGGCTGGCACGATCGACGACATGCTTTCTGAGGCAGGTCCGTGGCTCATCGACCCGCAACATGCCACGCCCGGGCTGTGGAGTGCCGTCGAGCGACTTGAAGCCAAAGCTCCGGCTGTGACATGGATCATTTCGCCAATGGCGATCGATGCCCTTGGCGCCATGTTGGGTGATCGCCTGAACCTGCGATTGCCTGATGATCGGATTGCCATGCTGCGATTCTGGGATCCACGCGTGCTCGCAACGCTTGGTCGAGACCTGAATGAGGCGCAACGCCGCGAATTCTTCGGCGACATCGTCGAGTGGCACCTGCTGCTCGATGGTCGTCGCGTCCATATTGCCCGCCACCATGCTGACGCTCACTGACGCCCAATACCAGACCTTCCTGGCACGTGATACACAGAATTTCGTGGCGGCCGTGGCCGACCAGTTCCTGGTCAAGCGACCGGAGATGCTGGCCGATCCCGGGCGCACCGAAATCATTGCGCGCATGCAGACCGCCTACGACACTGCGCAACAACTCGGCTTCACATCCACGCCCCACATGGTTTACATGATGTATCTCGAGGCCGACGGCCCGGGTATGTTCGCCGACGAGATGATCCGCCATTACCTGACTCGACCAGGCGCCACGCCAGAGCAACGGCTTGACGATTTCGATGCGCTCTTGAAAGAGTATGCACGGCGCCTGAAAGGAGAAAAATAATGGTAGGCATAGCAATCAGAATCGGGACGGTGGTCGCCGAACGTGCCGCTCCCTATATTCTTCGTGCGTTGCCGCCAATTCTCGGTGGAACTGGCGGTGTTATTGTCGGCGATCAGCTATCAAAGGAACTGGAGAATAAGCAAGAAGAAGCAAGCCGGGCAAAATCATCTCCAATCGCCAAGGCCGACGCAAGTGTTCAGTCCAAAGAGAAGTGCGAAGCCTGCCCACCCATGGCGGGCGTACCTATTACCAAGAACTTCAAAGAGCATAGATCCTGGATGGACTACCAGTTGCGCATCACAGGCATGCCATCAGGCCCCGGCTTCTTGACGGAATGGTTGTATGCACGTAGGGAATTCGATGGTTTCAAGCCGGCTGAGTGCTTGCTGATAGAGACGAAAGCTGGTTACGATCAGTTTTTTAATGACGATGAGGAATTCGATTATCCGTTCCAGCGGGGGATCATGAACAAGATGTTGGGGCAGGTACGTGACCAGAACGATGTTGCCGTGCCTCGCCCCCCCCGTACAACTCCGATGGTACTTTATGGAGCCGTCTTCTTATGCTTATATGCGGCCGCTGATCTTGCGTATTTCACCTACTATTCAAGTCGTCTACGAACCCTAAGTGTCCGCTATGAATCGTTATTCCATCGAGATATTTTTTCCTGCGCCAATGCATGCCGTCACGCTGGAGCAGAGGCTACATATTGCCTATGAATTGTTCTCCTGCCTCGGGAGATACGATCCACTTTTATTAGCCAAAGAATGGCTTGTGGCGACAGGAGATAGAGATGGTTCTTTTCGCTATCCTGCATTCGAGAATGACAAACCAAGCACCGCTCTTCTCGCCTACTACAACGAACAGAATCGCGGTAAGGCGGCAGATGATGCACGCCACATTACTTTATGGAATGGACAATTAGAACGAGGTTTGGGGGCGTCTTTCACTGATCAATACAATCATAAACGCAGTGAACCAGAAAATATCAGCTTGGCAGTGCACGACATTGGGCGCTGGAAAAATTGGGAAGCCGCTGCCGACGTCATCAAGACCAGCGTAAATCTGTATAAACCACGTGCCATGTTTATACAGCCGGCGCGTTACGAACCGGTATTCCTCGATAAGCCAAGCGTAGGCTGGATGCTGTATCTGCCTCGCGTATTGACACCAAGCGAGGTACCCGAGGCCCGCCACCTCGAGCCCGTGCTGGATGCTGACGGCAAGCGCCTGGGCACGATCGTGATCAGCATCACCGATGGCATCCTTGACGTGAACAACCCTGAGCACATCAACCTTGCTCATGACATCGAGATCCGCCTCGCCGATCAAGACCTGCTGCCGCGATATCCACTACTGTCAACGCAATGAGACAGGAGCAGCGTTTTCCCGCCCCGGCCGATGGCTGATCGAGATGCCGAATACTTGTGAGAAGCAGCTCTGTTCGGATCATCATTTGGCCTTGGTCACCGGAGACGGCGCGTGCGAGCATCTGAAAGTCTGCTTCTGGCCGATTGCGGACTTCTAGTCCCACCTTTAGGTAAGATACGTTATTAGACGAAACTCTAGAACGGGGGGCGGTCCCTTGGCGTCCCGGGAATACCCCTATATCCGTTTCCCAAAATGGATCTTATCCTGCAATACAGAGGGCATGGGGCCTTTTGATAGACATCGAAGGACAACCAACTCTTAGAGGCGGCAATGACAAAATTTTGGGTTACCTATACGCGTGATGAGCAACCAACAACCCGAGAAATTCAACTCGAAGTTGATGATCGGGCATTGAGCTGCGACATCGTGATGCGCGCGCTGGGAAAGTTCTTGAATCCCTCCGAGCAATGGCCCTTCGCCGTTGATCCAACGGATTGTCTCGACAGCGCGAGTCTCGATGTACGAGCAGTCAGGTTACAAAGATCATCTGGCGCCCGCCGGTACTTGAAGATCACTTCTTTATCGTACCGCCCCGAAGGAACTGTTCTTCAGTTTTCCTGCTGATACTGACGCCCAAAAAGAAAGCCCGCTTCCGCGGGCTTTTTCTTTTCGTGACTTCTGATCATCGGACATTTCAATAGGAGATCGTAATTTCCTTTCGCTGCTCGTCTTTAGTGACAACAGGCTCTATCGCTCTGTACGACGGACTATCGCACGCGCTCGTAATTTTTCCTTTTTCTCCGCGCACCGCGGAAACGAAAATTTTGCACGTCACCACCACAACTGCGGAGATTGCCATTTTCGCGTTAGTCGCCGCATTAATGGAGTGCAGGCAAAAACTTGCAGTCGTGGCCAATAAGGCAGTGGCAATCCATTTGCGTGGGGGCACGATTACTCCAGGAACATCGAATTTGGATATCGTCAGGGCGCGGACGATTAGGCATTCAGCCTCAAACGCGACTACGTCGTTGGAGTGATTTTGTACTTCGTGGATTTTTAGAACTACCCTGGGCAGCAGCGCGAATGGCATTGCGGCGAAAAAAAACAGGGACAACTTATAAATGTGCACCGTAGTCCCTACCTCTAATTTATATCAATTCGTGAGGCATATTAGGGATAACTAACTGGTGCAGATATAGGGATAAACCCTAGAGCGCCCCGCCCTGCACCGATTGTGAACGAGGCGAAACGACATCGCACCTCGCTTTTTTCTTCGAAAATTCCGCTCCGCAATTCCAAATCGAGCCGCGCCCTCATTGGCCTTGCGGGCCGCTATTTTTCTGAATTGCGGAGCGAAATATTGAGTAACCCATTGATTTTTATGGTTTTCCTCGCAGATTCGTAATCAGTTTTCCCTGCACTGGCAATGGCCGCTTTTGGCGGCGGTTTCAACCGGCGAACGAACACTACACCGGCCAGCGTATCGTGAAGCAAGAACCTCCCATAGAAGAGGTCTCGTGGAAAACAGTTCCATTGTGGGCACCGGCGATGGCCCTGACCACGGCAAGGCCCAGTCCGCTACCCTTCTGATGAGCACCTGGCGGCAGGGTGCCACGCTGGAAAGCGTCGAAGATGGTTTGCGCGTCGGCCGGGGCTAGCCCAGGACCGCTGTCCTCGACGCTCAGGCTATGCATGCCCGCATCGGTCAAGGCCCTGACCGTCAACATGCCCGGCGTGGCATGCTGCAGGGTGTTTTCAAGCAGCGCCAGCAAGGCTTGCCGGATGCGCACGGGATCGCATACCGCCTGCTGCGTATCCAGCGCCAGCGACAAACCAAAACCCTTTTCCAGCAGCGCCGATTCGCAGGCTTTGACCACCGTCATCACTTCCTGCCGCAGGTCGGTCTGTTGCAACTGCAATTGCAGGTGCCCGCTGTCGGCCAGGCCGACCACGCGAAGGTCCTCGATCAGCCGGCCCAGGCCTTCGACCTGGGTCAGCAGGCTGGCGAACAGCGCATGCTCGGGCCGGAAAATGCCTTCCGCCAGGCCCTGCAGGCGGCCGCGCAGGATGGTGACCGGGGTGCGCAGTTCATGCGCGATGGCGGCGTTCCAGAAGATGCGCTCCTGCTCCGCGCGCTGCAGCCGTTCGGCCATGGCGTTGAAGTCGCCAACCAGCTGGGCGGCCTCGCCCAGCGAATGATCGTCGGTGGCGGCGCGCGCCGCCAGGTCGCCTTGCGCCACCTGGCGCAGGCTGGTCGCCACCGAGTTCAGCGGCGCCAGGATGCGGCGCGAGAGGCGCACGGCGACCCACACCGCGATGGCCAGGCCGGTCAGCGTGGTGGCGATGATCCAGCCCCATTCCGCCGGCGACGGGAGCCAGCTGTCAGGCGCCGACAGCCCGGCCGGGTAGAACATCCACAGCGTGGCGTAGAAGGCGTAGGAGCCGAGCAGCACCATCATCATGACGGCCAGGACCAGGATGGCGACCGAGCTGACGATCTGGCGGCCCAGGCCCCTGGAGCGGACGACGACGGACAGGAGATTCATGGCGCGCGCCTCAGAGGCCCTGGTGGAAGCGATAGCCGACGCCGCGGATGCTGACCGGCACGCCGGCGATGCCGAGGTCTTCCAGCTTCTTGCGCAGCTTGCTGACGTGGCTGTCGACGGTGCGTTCCAGCGTGTCGCCTTCGGGCAGGCAGGCCGTCAGCAGTTCGGCGCGGCTGAACACGCGCCGCGGCGCGCGCGCCAGTTGCGCCAGCAGCCTGAATTCGGTCAGCGTCAGCGCCAGCGTGTGCGAACGTCCGTCGATCTCGGCCACCGCTTCGTGGTGCTCGAAGTCGATGACGAAGGGGGCGACCCGCAGGATGCGGCGCTCGTCGCGCTGCTGGCGCGGCAGGCTGCGGCGCAGTACCGCCTGTACCCGCGCCACCACTTCGGCCGGGTTGAACGGCTTGACCACGTAGTCGTCGGCGCCGATGCGCAGGCCGGTGAGCTTGTCGACATCCTGGTCCAGCGCGGTCAGCATGATGACCGGCGTGTCGCCGCGCTGGCGGATCTGCGACAGCACCTGCCAGCCGCTGACCTGCGGCATCTGGATGTCGAGCAGCACCAGATCGGGCTTGAGCGCCAGGTGCAGTTCCAGGGCGTGGGCGCCGTCGGCGGCATGCACGCTGCGCATGCCGCTGCGCGCCAGGTAGGCGGCCAGGATCTCGGCGATCTCGGGCGCATCCTCGGCGATGAGCACCAGCACGTTGGCCTCCTGCACGATTCCGGCGGGACCGGCCTCGCCCGGCGCTGCCGCATTCTCTGACATTGTTTTCCTCTCCATCAAAACTCCACAATTGCGCAGCGCAATCCTCATCTTCGCCGGGCAGAATCCGCGCTTGCCTGCGATTGTACTGTCGGGTCGCCGCGCGCAGCAAAGAGACGCTGCCGGCGCCGTATCGCAGGCCGACTCCAGGAGTGTTGCATGCCCCAGTTCTTCATCAGCCGCCCCATTTTTGCCTGGGTGGTTGCCTTGTTCATCATCCTGCTTGGCGTGATTGCCATTCCGCAACTGCCGATTGCGCGCTATCCCTCGGTCGCGCCGCCCACCGTCTCCATCAACGCCAGCTATCCGGGCGCCACGCCGCAGGCGATGAACGACGGCGTGATCGGGCTGATCGAGCGCGAGCTCTCCAGCGTCAAGAACCTGCTGTACTTCGAGTCGTCGGCCGATACCTCCGGCGCCGCGCAAATCACCGTGACCTTCAAGCCCGGCACCGATCCCGAGCTGGCCCAGGTGGACGTGCAGAACCGCCTCAAGGCGATCGAGGCCCGCCTGCCGCAGGCGGTGCGGCAGAACGGCGTGACGGTGGAGTCGGCGGCATCGGGCTTCCTGCTGATGGTCAGCCTGACCTCCTCCGACGGCCGCCTGGACGAGGTCGCGCTGAGCGACTACATGGCGCGCAACATCGTCGAAGAGCTGCGCCGCATCGACGGCGTGGGGCGCGTGCAGCTGTTCGGCGCCGAGCAGGCGATGCGCATCTGGGTCGACCCGTTCCGGCTGAACGCCTACAAATTGTCGATGAGCGACGTCAGCGCCGCCATCACGCAGCAGAACGTGCAGATCGCGCCCGGGCGCCTGGGCGACATGCCGGCGCTGCCCGGCCAGCAGATCGCCGTGCCGCTGACCGTGCAGGGGCAGTTGCAAACGCCGGCGCAGTTCTCCGCCATCGTGCTCAAGGCCAAGGATGACGGATCGCGCGTCACTCTGGGTGACGTCGCGCGCGTCGAGCTGGGCGCGCAGTCCTACGGTTTCTCCAACCGCGAAGACGGCAAGGCCGCCGCGGTGGCGGCCGTGCAGCTGTCGCCGGGCGCCAACGCGGTGCGCACCGCCGAGGGCGTGCAGGCGCGCATGGCCGAGCTGCGCAGCAGCCTGCCATCCGGCGTGCATTATTCCTTGCCGTACAACACCGCGCCCTTCGTCAAGATATCCATCCAGAAGGTGGTGCAGACGCTGATCGAGGCCATGGTGCTGGTGTTCATCGTGATGTACCTGTTCCTGCAGAACATCCGCTACACGCTGATCCCGGCGATCGTGGCGCCGATCGCCCTGCTCGGCACGCTGGCGGTGATGCTGGCGGCCGGCTTCTCGGTCAATGTGCTGACCATGTTCGGCATGGTGCTGGCGATCGGCATCATCGTCGACGACGCCATCGTGGTGGTGGAAAACGTCGAGCGCATCATGGCGCATGAGGGACTGGGGCCGCGCGAGGCCACCCTCAAGGCGATGAAGGAGATCACCGGCGCCATCGTCGGCATCACGCTGGTGCTGACGGCGGTATTCATCCCCATGGCGCTGGCCGGCGGTTCGGTGGGGGTGATCTACCGCCAGTTCACGCTGTCGATGGTGGTGTCCATCCTGTTCTCCGCCTTCCTCGCGCTGAGCCTGACGCCGGCCTTGTGCGCCACGCTGCTCAAACCGGTGGCGCCGGGCCACCATGAGAAGCGCGGCTTCTTCGGCTGGTTCAACCGGGCGTTCGCGCGCATGACGGCGCGCTACGAGTCGCGCCTGGTCGGCCTGGTGACGCGCGGCGCGCGTGTGATGCTGGTGTTCGTGGGCCTCTCGGCCATCCTGTTGTTCGCGCTGCGCTCCTTGCCGTCGGCGTTCTTGCCGGAGGAAGATCAGGGATATTTCATGGCCTCCTTCCAGCTGCCCTCCGACGCCACCGCCGAGCGCACCTCGAAGGTGGTCGAGCAGTACGAGCGTTACCTGAAGACGCGCCCCGACATCGGCGCCAATCTGTCGGTGCTGGGGTTTGGTTTCTCGGGCTCCGGCCCCAACGCGGCGATGGCTTTCACCGAGCTCAAGGACTGGAAGCTGCGCCAGGGATCCAATGCCGCCACCGAAGTCATGCACGCCCAGGCCGCGATGGAGGGCAGCTCGGACGGCGTCGTCATGAGCCTGATGCCGCCGGCCATCGAAGAGCTGGGCAATTCGTCCGGTTTCGCCATGCGCCTGCAGGACCGCGCCAACCAGGGCTATGCCGCATTGAAAGAGGCCGAGGCCAGGCTGCTGGAACTGGCCGCGCACAGCAGCAAGGTCAGCGGGGTCTATCCGGACGGGCTGCCCGCCGGCGCCAGCATCCGGCTGGAGATCGATCGCCAGAAGGCGGCAGCGCTGGGCGTGTCCTTCGGCAGCATCAGCGACACCCTGTCGGCCGCGATGGGCTCCCTCTACGTGAACGATTTCCCCAACGAAGGCCGCATGCAGCAGGTCATCGTGCAGGCCGATGCCGCCTCGCGCATGCAGATTGAGGACGTGATGAAGCTCCACGTGCGCAACGCCGGCGGCGGCATGGTGCCGCTGGCCGAGCTGGTCAGGCCGGCATGGCAGACCTCGCCCACGCAGATGGTGCGCTACCAGGGCCTGCCGTCCGTGCGCATTGCCGGCAACGCCGCGCCCGGTGTGTCGAGCGGCGAGGCCATGGCCGAGATGGAGCGGCTGGCCGGGCAGCTGCCGCCCGGGTTCGCCGTGGCCTGGACCGGACAGTCGCTGCAGGAACGTTTGTCCGCCGCCCAGGCGCCGATGCTGATGGCCCTGTCCATGCTGGTGGTGTTCCTGGTGCTGGCAGCCCTGTATGAGAGCTGGTCGATCCCGCTGTCGGTGATGCTGGTGGTGCCGCTGGGCCTGATCGGCGCGGTCGCGGCGGTGCTGTTGCGCGGCATGCCCAACGACGTGTTCTTCAAGGTCGGCCTGATCACCGTGATCGGCCTGTCGGCCAAGAACGCCATTCTGATCGTGGAGTTCGCCAAGCAGTTGCGGGAAGACGGCATGAGCCTGGTGCAAGCCGCCGTCAAGGCATCCGCCTTGCGCCTGCGGCCTATCCTGATGACCTCCATGGCATTCGCCCTGGGTGTGGTGCCGCTGATGCTGGCCGGCGGCGCCAGCGCCGAGACGCAGCAGGCGATCGGCACCGGCGTCTTTGGCGGCATGGTCAGCGCAACCGTATTGGCGGTGTTCTTTGTGCCCGTGTTCTTCGTATTCGTACTGGGCTGGGCGGAGCGCATGCGCGGCAAGGAGGTGCACTGATGTGTCCACGCGCCGACCTGCGCCTGTACGGAAAAGCGCGCGCCGCGCGAGGTGGGCCGCAATCAATGGTTCACCATGCGCAATACCGGTGCCATGACATCCGCGTCGTCGCCACGCAGAATCCGCACGGCTGGCAGATGACGCTGCACATACTGCACCAGGGCAAGCGCGTCGTCCGCCTTCACGAGCCGGCCCAGTTGTATCTGGACTTTGCGCATGCGCGTATCGCCGGTCTGTTGCTGGCGTATGAGACGCTGGACCTGAGGCTGGGTGAGCAATGTGATCGTCGACCGGAAAGCTCTTGAGGCAAGCCGGGATGCTGCATGCCATTTTCTTCGCATGACCGCTCGCGCCACCGGTTACGGATGTGCGGCGGCAGTCGCGCTCGGAGATTGAAAAAGCCACCTTGAGAGGTGGCCTTTGTATGGTGTTGTCGAGATTCGAGCTCTTATTTTTTTCGCAGGAACAAGTCGTACTAAAGAGAGAGTTGGCAAGGCATTGTGGAGCCGGCCTTTTTGATTGTCGACGAGGTGAAGGTCGGTTAATGGCCGATAACGGACGATTACGTCTAGAAAAAAACGAACACTACCGTGCAAGTTTAGATACGACCATTCTTTCTACATCGATCCCGTCTGCCGAGGTGGAAAACGCAGCACATGTCACTGGCACGGGATCTGTCGTGTGATAAACGGCAATGTCGCTCCCGGGGCCACCACCGCTGTGCCCAATCACAAATAACTTGTTATCGGTTCCGCCGGCCATCACGCCAAGTCCATACCCAGGTGACGTCCATGGTCGGCCAGAAATCGGGCCACCTAATGTTCGTACCTGCAGCATCTCTTTGAGAAGATAATCAGGCACAAGCGAACCACTCATCAATTCTTTCAAAAATACGACTGCATCCGTCAATGGTCCCACTGCTAATCCGTGGTAAACCCATGCAGGATGGTAGCCATGAGTGTCTCCCATGACGACATCTGATAGGTCAGAAGGAAGATTTGCCACCCGAGTTTTGGAAAGTTTTAGTGGGCGAAAAATCAATCGACTTAGTACTGAATCGAGTGTTTCATTTAATTCGTGTTCGATGAGCAGACGTACATGGAAATAGCCAATGTTGGAATAGTTCCATTTGCTGCCGGGTGTCGACGCCGCATTTAATTTTTCGACTCGCGCCAACATTTCATCAATGGCCCAAGGGGGCGTGCCAGCTTTTACAGATGAATGATATTCCGCGAGAGAACCGTAATCAGCGAAACCAGCTTCATGCCGTAGCAGTTGCCGCAGCGTGTAATTTTGCCCGGGACAGAATTCATCGAGTGACAAAACTTTGTCTCTTACCAAAATAAGTGCGGCTGCAGCAATCACGGTTTTCGTAAAACTCCACCAGGGAACAATGGCAGGAGTCTCCTCATCCGAAATGAGTTTATCGTTTAGGATTAATGCATAGGTCATGGAGGAAGTATAGCTGGCCAGCTATGTCTGTTCTTGGCGGCGTTTTCAACCGGTGAATGCAACATACTAAGGCTATGCGAATAGCAGGAGTGTTGCAATGGGACGCCGAACCAGGATCATCTACACCGATAGCCAGAAGGCGCTGATGTGGGATCGTTGGAGGAAGGGAGACTCGCTCCAGCAGATCGCTCAGCTATTTGAACGCAATCATTCCTCGGTTTCCAGAATCCTTGCCGCCAGCGGCGGAATCAGGCCACCTCCGCGCAAACGATCCAGCAATGCCTTGAGCTTGGCCGAACGTGAGGAAATATCTCGTGCCATGGTTGCGGGTCAGTCGATACGGGCTATCGCCAGGGACTTAGGGCGTTCGCCCTCAACGATCAGCCGGGAGCTAAGTCGCAATGGTGGCTCCGATCACTACCGCGCATCAGACGCCGACCAAGCGGCCTGGGATCGCGCGCATCGACCTAAACCTTGTAAGCTAGTGGAGCATCGCCATCTGGCCCGGCTCGTTGCCATCAAGCTGCGCCAGCAATGGTCTCCCCAACAGATTGTTGAATTGCATCCAATATTGACCCATTTACCCCAGAAATTTGCATCCTAAGTTGACCCATGTTTAGACCACAATCCTGCTCATGACAGCGAGCGGGAGAACGGAGTGATAAACGTGGCCCTACTTGGAATTATTCGTCGCTGGTATATCCGCGACCACATCTCGATCAGAGAAATCTCTCGCCGGCTAGATATATCCCGAAACACTGTCCGTCGCTACATACGGTCTGGAGCAATTGAGCCCGCCTATCCGCCCAGGAAATCATCAAGTGCTCTAGATGAATTCGTGCCCCGACTCTCTGCTTGGCTCAGCGCCGAGGCTGTCAAATCTCGTAAGCAAAGACGAACTCTAAAACAGATGTTCCTCGACTTAAAAGAACTGGGATATGAAGGGTCGTATGACCGAGTAGCAGCCTTCGGAAGGCAATGGAAAGTGGGTCAAATGGAGAGGGTCAATTCTGCGAGCAAATCAACATCGTAATGACTATTTCTTGATTCACGGTACTGGTTAGAGAAATCCAGCCCATAGTCACCATGTCTGTATCGCCGGAGAAAAGCACAGTTGGAAATTTTTTACCGGTCTTTTCCGAGGTTAACCAAAGAATGGTTTCGTGCATTGATGTCATTTGAAATTTCTATTCACTTTTAGATCCATATGCAAAACGTGCGCTCCTGGCCGATGGATCTACTTACTTCCAGCTTGTGTTGGCTCTTGGCTTTGTATTTCTAGACTACGCTGAGCTTGAGCTTTGCGGGCTAGCCCCTCCATATCTGGATAGTCGTTGGCCACGCCACTGTACGTCTTGAAAATGTACGAGGTAGATAGACCGATCATGCAGTCTTCGACAACCCGATTCCCGACGCCGACGGTACCGTGATGTGACAGGCCGCTGCCGTGGACCAAGATATGCGTGACCGGCAATCCGCGTTTTTGCGCTTCTCTTACGTAGTACGCCTGTGAGCTATATCCCACTTCAGCATCAGTTGGGTCAGTGGTGACGAACATGCGGAAGCCAGGCATCGGATGCACACGATCAAGCTGTTCCACCGGATCCCATATTTCAGCCATAGACTTGCCCGTGTAGTCACTGGTCCGGCCTGCGGCGACGACACGATGCTTGACTGCCGTGGCCCCCGAAGAGGGCACGGCACACAATACATCTCTGCGCTCAGCAATTAAGGCCGCGACTAAGCCACCACCTCCCGACTGGCCCACCAAACCGTATTCTTCGATTCCATATTTGGATTTGATCGCATCTAGCGCAGCATTGACCACCAAAGTCTCATATTGAGTGCGCCTGTTGTGTTGGCTACCACTACTTCCTTCCGTGCCAGGCCTTCCAAGTACGAGATATGGGGTTCCTCCACGGTTCTGTTCGCGCTCAGCTCGCGCAATGCGCTTGCCCGGCGTGAGATCTGCATACGTGGGATAGGCGCCACTAGTAGAAAGAAAGTCTCCTTCCATGTACACGATCGCTCTTCGTACTACACCTTTACGAAATTCTTGGGATGGGTAGTAACGAATGCATTCTCGGAAAGAGGGCCCGGTAACCCATACTGCATCAGTAGTACGGGTGCACTGTTCGGGGGTGGATGTTGATCCTGAGGTCGCTTCCAATCCAGAAAAATGGTCGTCTAAGCCGTAGTTCTTAACTGTGGACGAACATCCACATAAAAGTGCAGCCGCCGCCACAAAGAAATGACCTGCCCCTAATTTTGTTTTCATCGCTCAACAATTAATACGGTGAGAAAGCATGCATCGCTGTAGAAATGCGTCACCACACACGGCCCCCGCATTTAGTTGCCGTTATGCGGGGAACGGCTTTTGAATATCACCTCGGCATACGCTGGGCTCGTGCTTTGCGCGCAAGATCGTCCATATTCGGATTGTCGTTAGCCATGCCACTGTAAGTGCTGGAAATGTAGTTAGTGGACAGTCCTAGCATGCAGTCCTCAACAACCCGGTTACCAATGCTGTATGTTTGATGATGTACAGGCCCCGTTGCGCGCACGATCAACTGTGTGATCGGCAAGCCAATTTGCTGCGCAGCTTGGACATAGTGTTCCTGCGAGCTAAAGCTGACATCACTATCGTCTTTGTCGCTCGTAACGAACATGCGGAAGTCTGCCTTGGGATGAACGCGCCCGAGCTGTTCGATCGGATCCCATATGTCCGCCGTCGACTTACCTGTGTAGTCACTGGACCGACCTGCGGCGGTAATGCGATATTTGACAGCGGTTACCCCTGATGAGGACACCGCGCATAGAACATCCTTGCGTTCGGCGATCAAGGCTGCCACTAAGCCGCCGCCCCCTGATTGGCCAATCAGGCCATATTCTTCGATTCCATACTTCTCTTTGATTTTGTCTAAGGCAGCATTCACAACAAGCGTCTCATACTGGGTGCGCCTCAAATTCTGGTTACCACTGCTGCCGTCCGTACCTGGGCGTCCCAGTATCAAGTAAGGAGTACCACCGCGTCTTTGTTCCTGGTCTGCCCTCTCAATGCGTTTGCGCGGCGTGCCTGCCTGATAGGTGGGACTGATTCCCTTTGCGGAAAGCACATCTCCTGCCATAAAGACAATGGCGCTACGTACTGGCCCTGTCCGCAAGTCCTTGGAGGGGAAATAACGAATACATTCCTGAAATGTTGCTCCTGTAACCCATACGGCGTCGCTCGTCCGCGCACATTGGTCAGCCGTGGAGCCTGCGCCTGAAAGTGCTTCTGAGTCAGAAAAATGTTCGTCCGGACCATAGTTCTTCACGGTAGATGCGCAACCGCAAAGAAGTGCGGTGAGAATTGCTATGAAGCTTCTTGTCATTTGCATTGCCTTCATTGCTTTCAGGTTCGTCAGTTGGATTTCACCTCTTTCTTTTTGGCTGATAGTGACTATCAGCCAAAACGAATTTTTCAATCTATTCACCTTCAAATAACTTGTCGTAATCGTCCAATTGCAAAGCACGTGCTCTAGTCAGCTCCATCCAATATGAGGTCGCGGTCATTTGAAACATCGTCCCCTGCTGAGCGGCAATAATTTGGGAAATGACCTCACCATCGGCATCTCTGAATTTGAGCCATGTTCGTTGGGAGGTGCGTAGGATTTCCTTCTGATTAGCTGGTAAGCGGCTTATCAAATGCTGATATGACCTATTCAATTCTTTGTCCCACATCTGCCTCGCTTGATTCGTGGCTTCCCTTATGCCGACTGTAGATGGATCCTTGTCGATGGCACGTTGAAGCCAGATATCAATGGGATGTGTTTTTTCTTGCGCATAACCCGCTGCACACGCCGAAAAGAGGAACAAGAACGAAAGCGTCTTTATGACTTTAAGCATATCCAATCCCATTAATTCTGTAGCTGCAGACTATCTTGAATAAGTCTTGCAATCATTCGATTGCTTAGTATCTCTAGCCGTCGCCTGACCATCCACGTAGGAAAGTCGTAAAGGCCTAATCGTGTAGTAGCTTCCGCCTTTCGACCGATCAACAAAACAAACATCAATACTTTGAGAGCGCATGCCCGTGTTACGCCGAAGAATGGTCAAGCTATAAAACCAATCATCGCCGTCAAATTCCGCCACATCGCTTGTCACCCGCGTAGGCGTCATGGAAAGATCAGCGAAAGATATGAATGGATCATCACTTGTCATTCTCGGCCGGAGCGAGCTTCGGAACGAGCGCAAATTGAGTCGTTCAACAAGGAACGCAGGGATGTCATGACTTGGAAAAGGGGCGGCTTGGGCTTCGCCCATTACGCTGGCAAACAAGAGAAGTGCAAAAAGCGCCTTCATACATCCCCCGTATTTATTTTTGGCAGATTCTAAGGGGATTCGCTATATACATGCTGACGAATTGCTGACAATACATCCAGGACGTGCGACACGTCCGCGGGGAGAGCGAGGCGCTATTTAATTAGTACCAGTCAGGCGCAGCAGAAAGGGAGAGACGTCCGCTCCTGGCCGATTGCAGACATTAGTTACAATCGCGCTTTGACATTAAAAAGGCCACCGTACAGGTGGCCTTTTCATTGGAGCTGATTCTTTTTGCGATTGTGCTTTCAGTACAGTATCAAGGAGTCCGACAGACTTTACTGTGCTCGACAGACTTTATTCCGGAAATACAGACTTTATTTTTATTTATCACTATCACTATCACTACCAGCTAGTCTCACGCTCCGCCGTCGAAGAGATCTTGTGAACCGCGAGATCGGCGCCTTCGAATTCCTGCTCGGGATCCAGGCGGATGCCGACGGTTTTCTTCAACGCGCCATAGACGATCCAGCCGCCGGCCAGGGCGATGGTGATGCCCATGGCGCTGCCGATCAGTTGCGACATGAAGGACACGCCGCCGCGTCCGCCCAGCGCCTGCAGGCCGAAGATGCCGGCCGCCAGGCCGCCCCACAGGCCGCACAGGCCGTGCAGCGGCCATACGCCGAGCACGTCGTCGATCTTCCACTTGTTCTGCGTGCGGGTGAACATCCACACGAAGATGGCGCCGGCGATGCCGCCGGTGGCCAGCGCGCCCAGCGGGTGCATCAGGTCCGAGCCCGCGCATACCGCCACCAAGCCCGCCAGCGGGCCGTTGTAGGCGAAGCCGGGGTCGTTCTTGCCCATCAGCAGAGCCACCAGCGTGCCGCCGGCCATGGCCATGAGCGAGTTCATGGCGACCAGGCCGTTCATCTTGTCCAGCGTCTGCGCGCTCATCACGTTGAAGCCGAACCAGCCCACCGTCAGGATCCAGGCGCCCAGCGCCAGGAAGGGGATGTTCGAGGGCGGGTGCGCGGCGACCGCGCCTTCCTTGCTGTAGCGGCCGCGGCGCGCGCCCAGCAGCAGCACCGCGGGCAGCGCGATCCAGCCGCCCACGGCGTGGACCACGATGGAGCCGGCGAAGTCGTGGAATTCGGCGCCGAAGGTGGCGGCCAGCCAGGCCTGTATGCCGAAGTGCTGGTTCCACGCGATGCCTTCGAAGAAGGGATAGACCAGGCCCACCAGCACGGCGGTGGCCACCAGCTGCGGGTTGAACTTGGAGCGTTCGGCGATGCCGCCGGAGATGATGGCGGGGATCGCCGCGGCGAAGGTGAGCAGGAAGAAGAACTTCACCAGCTCGAAGCCGCTGCGCTGCGCCAGCGTCTCGGCGCCGGCGAAGAAGGACACGCCGTAGGCCACGTAATAGCCGATGAAGAAATAGACGATGGTCGAGACCGCGAAATCGGCCAGGATCTTGACTAGGGCGTTGACCTGGTTTTTCTTGCGCACGGTGCCCAGCTCAAGGAATGCGAAGCCGGCGTGCATGGCCAAAATCATGATGGCGCCCAGCAGGATGAACAGCGCATCTGCGCCGTTTTTGTGATCTTCCACCTGAAAATCTCCCAAAAATTGTGCAACTGAGGAATCGAAAGTCGCTTCTAAAGCAAATTTCGTTCCATTTTGGTGAATTCGATCTAGTGGATTGATTTGAAAAGACTTTTATTTTCAGTTTCTTGCCGGAAAACGTGTCTTCGCACGAAGTTCGTGCGAAACGGGTGCCGTCATTCATACGACGGCGGCATTTTGGTGCATCGCTGGCCGCTTCGAAAAAATCACAAAAACAAATGAAAATCGCCGCACGGCCGGCGGTTTCATGGAACGGTCACAAGCGATTGCTAAATTGCAACTCCTCAGCCACCGCTAACAGGAGTTGCCATGCCAGACCACAAGGATCCAGCCGACCGCGGCCGCCGCCGTTTCCTGCGCGACAGCGCCGTCACCACCGCAGGTGCGGGCGCCATGCTTGCCGGCGTGTCGGCCGCGCAGGCGCAGTCCGCCGCTGCCGTTACCTCGGAACGCCTGCGTCCGCAGCTGCCCGGCGGCGTGATGAGCGGCGACGTCACGCGCGACTCTGCCATCGTGTGGAGCCGCACCGACCGCAACGCGCGCATGCTGCTGGAGTATTCGGTCAACGAGAATTTTGCCGGCGCCACCCGCATCCAGGGGCCGCTGGCCCTGGCCCGCAACGACTACACCGCGCGCGTCGACCTGCGCGCCCTGCCGGCCGGGCAGCGCGTGTTCTACCGCGTGCGCTTCCAGGACCTGGTGCACGAGTCGGCGCTGAGCGAGCCGCTCGCCGGCAGCCTGGTGGTGCCGGCCGGCGCCGCTGACAAGGCGCCCAGGGACATCACCTTCGCCTTCTCCGGCGACGAGGCCGGGCAGGGCTGGGGCATCAACGAGGGCTGGGGCGGCTACCGCATCTACGAGAGCATGCGGCGTTTCCGCCCCGACTTCTTCATCCATTCGGGCGACCAGATCTATGCCGACGGGCCGATCCAGGCCGAGGTGAAACTGGACGACGGCAGCCTGTGGCGCAACCTCGTCACCGAGGCCAAGTCGAAGGTGGCGCAGACGCTGGACGACTATCGCGGCAACTTCGCCTACAACATGCTGGACGCCAACAAGCGGCGCTTCTGCGCGGAAGTGCCTTTCCTGGTGCAGTGGGATGACCATGAGGTGCGCAACAACTGGTATCCGGGCCAGGTGATCGGCAAGGAAGAGACGCGCTACGACGAGCGCCGCCTGGATGTGCTGGCGGTGCGCGCGCGCCAGGCGATGTTCGAGCACAACCCGTTTCGCATCGACAGTGCCGATCCGTTCCGCATCTATCGCGCCTTCAACCACGGGCCGCTGCTGGAAGTGTTCATGCTGGACGAGCGCAGCTACCGCGGCGCCAATTCGCCCAACCGCCAGCAGGGCGGGCGCGACGCCGATTTCCTCGGGCCGCAGCAGATGCGCTGGATCAAGCAGGCGCTGCTGCGCTCGCGCTCGACGTGGAAAGTGATCGCCAGCGACATGCCGATCTCCATCGTGGTGCCGGATCTGAATCCTGACGTGCCCAAGGGCACTTTCGAGGCCTGGGCCAACGCCGACAACGGCAAGCCCTCGGGCCGTGAGCTGGAGGTGGCCGAGCTGCTGCGTTTCATCAAGCGGCATGACATCAAGAACGTGGTGTGGGTCACCGCCGACGTGCACTACGCCTCGGCGACCTACTACACGCCGGAGCGGGCGCAGTTCACCGACTTCAAGCCGTTCTGGGAATTCGTCGGCGGGCCGCTCAACGCCGGCACCTTCGGGCCGGGCGAGATCGACCGCACCTTCGGTCCGGATGTGCGCTACGTCAGCATCCCGGCCGACATGAAGCAGAACCGTTCGCCGGCCGACCTGTTCCAGTTCTTCGGCATCGGCAAGATCGATGCAAAGACCAGGGCGCTGACCGTGACGTTGCACAACGTCGACGGCAAGGAACTCTACAAGGTCGAACTGCCGCCGGAGGCCTGAGCGCCTCTCGCGTTGTCCGGGGCGGGATCAGAAGCCGGTGTCGGTGCCGAAGCTGCCCGAGCTGCTGCGCCCCGACCCCATCCCGCCCATTCCACTCATGCCACCCATGCCGCCGCCCATGCTGCCCGAGGGCGCGCTGCCGCGCCGGCTGCCATGGCCGCCGGCGCCGCCGCCCGCACCCGGGCCGTCGGCCGCGCGTTGCATGCGGTCGGCGATGTAGTCCTGCGCCAGCTTGCGCTGGTGGTCGTCCAGCGCGTCGGCCATGGAGAACCAGGCCTCGCGCAGCTGGCGCGCCTCCTGTTCGGCAGCCGCGCCATCCTCGTCATAGCCGTGCGCCAGATCGCGGAATTCACCGCCGGGCGTGCGCAGCAGCTGCTCGGTCTGCTCCTGCAGGCGGGCGCGCCGCTGCTGGCGCTGCGCCAGGATGGCGCGCGTCTTCTGTTCGGTCTGGCGCCACAGGATCTGCTGGTTGGGCGTGAGCTGGAGATCTTTTTCCAGCTGCTCGCTCATCGGCAGGATGTCGGTGGCGATCAGGTCCACCAGCGGCGTGGCGGCGGCCGGCAGGCAAACGGCGAGGGCCATGCCGAAGCCGGCGACGCAGAGGGCTTTGTGCAGCGCGGACAGCGGGGGAAATGAGGGCAGTGCGGGGAGGGAGAGTTTCATCTTCGCTTGGTCGGGATCAGGCTGGCGGCGACATGCCGCGGGCAAAGCGAAGATTTAAGCAGCGCGGCGCGGCGCCGTGGGCGGGTGAAGCATCCGGTAACACTTCATTGATGCCGCCCGGCGGGATGTGAAGACGGCGCGCTCAGCCGGGGCCGGCCAGCTTGCGCGAGATCTCGGCGCAGGTTTCCAGCAGCGGGCGGATATAGGTGCCGTGGGCATCTTCCTGGCGGCGAAACAGCGGGATGCTGATGCTGATGCAGGCGGCCGGCACGCCGTCGGGCCCCATGATGGACGCACCGTAGCAGAAGATCTGCGCTTCGTTTTCCTCGCGGTCCTCGGCATAGCCGCGCGCGCGGGTGTCGGCGATCTCGGCGCGCAGGGCGTCGAGGTCGGTGATGGTGTGTTCGGTAAAGCGTTCCATTCTGATGGCGGCCATCAGGCGCTCGCGGCGTTCTTCTTCCAGGGCCGCCAGGTAAGCCTTGCCGACCGAGCTCGAATAAAGCGTCACGCGGGTGCCGATGCGCGAGGTCATGCGCACCGCCTGCGGGCTTTCCAGTTTCTCGATATAGACCATGCCGGCGTCGCTGGGCAGGGCCAGGTGCACCGTCTCGCGGGTGGCGTCGCGCAGCGCGCGCAGGCTGTCGATGGCGGTGGCGCGGATGTCGCTGCGGTCCCAGGCGCGGCTGGCCAGGTTGATCAGGCGCGGGCCGACTTCGAACTGTTTGGTGCGCGGATTTTCCACCACCATGCCCTCGGCCATCAGCGCGGCCAGGATGCGGTAGACGGTGGGGCGCGGATAGCCCGACAGCGCCGACAGCTGGGCGATGGTCAGCGGCGCGTCCTGGTCGGCGATCAGCTGCAGCACGGCGACGAACTTGGAGAAGGCGGCGGTGCCGGCGATCTTGGTCTGGTCTTCCGTGGCTTTATCTTGTGCGGACATGGGCGGTAGGCGCGGGTCGGTTCGGGTGGCGTATTGCAGGGTACGGCGGCAGATTATAGCGGAGCGGGTTTGCCCGCCATCGTAAAAAAGCCCGCGCCGGCATGGAGGTGCAAGCGCGGGCAAATGGCATGCAATCGGTACTCAGGAAATCAGGTAACCGCCGTCGACCGGCACGATGGTGCCGGTCATGAACGACGCCGCCGGCGTGCACAGGAAGGCCACCACGTTGCCGATGTCTTCCGGCGTGCCCCAGCGGTTAAGCGGCGTGCGCGCCAGGATCGGGCCGGAGCGCGCCGGGTCGTCCTGCAGCGCCTGCGTGAGCGGGGTGGCGATCCAGCCGGGTGCGACCGCGTTGACGCGGATGCCGTCGGCGGCGTAGGCAATCGCCAGCGACTTGGTCAGCTGGGCCACGCCGCCCTTGCTGGCGCTGTAGCCCGGCACCAGGCCGCCGCCGAAGAAGCTGAGCATGGAGGCGGTGTTGACGATGCAGCCCTTGGATTGCTTGAGCAGCTCGCGGGTGGCGGCGCACACGCGCATGGTGCCGGTCAGGTTGACGGCGATGACCTGCTCGAAGACCTCGGTTTCCAGCTCGGCGCCGCGCTTGATGATGCCGGCGCAGTTGACCACGATGTCGAGCCTGTCGATATTGGCGACGGCGGCGCGCACGCTCTCTTCGCTGGCCACGTTCATCTCGATCAGCGAAACGCCGGTGTCCTTGAATTCATCGGTGGCGAACGGCGGCAGGCCGGCGGCGATCACCTTGGCGCCCATCGCGGCCAGCTGGCGCGCAATGGCGCCGCCGATGCCTTGCGTGCCGCCGGTCACCAGCGCGGTCTTGCCCTTGAAGAGATCGGGAGTGAAGCTCATGTCGTTTCCTTTGTGTCTGTGATGCGGGGGACTGGCTGGATGGCATCGCCGGTGCGGGCGGCGATGCCATCGGGTCAGGCTCCTGCGCTTGCCGGGGCAAGCGTGGCCTTCATCAGGCGTGCGAATCGATCGGCTTGTCGACCACGAACATGTACACCAGCGCTGCGGCGAAGGCCACGGCGGCGCTGATCAGCAGTGCGTTGACGAAGGAGTGGGTCTGGTCCACCACCACGCCGGTGATCACCGGGGCCAGCGAGCCGCCCAGGTAGCCGCCGAAGTTCTGCATGCTGCCCAGCGACGCCACCAGGCGACGCGGAATGGCCACCGACACCAGCGCCCAGGCGCCACCCGAGGCCATGTTCACGAAGGCCATGGCCAGCGAGATGTAGACGATCGCCATGGTGGTGCTCGGGGTGTAGGCGGCCGGGATGGTGAAGGCGCCGGCGCCGATCAGGCCCGCGCAGATCGGCCACTTGCGGCTGCGGATGGCGGGCATGCCGCGCTTCATCAGGCCGTCGGCGATATAGCCCGAGGACAGCATGCCCAGCGTGCCGAAGATGTAGGGAATCACCACCACCCAGCCGGTGCGCGCGATCGACAGGTGACGCTCGTGCTCCAGGTAGGCCGGCAGCCAGGTCAGGTACAGCCAGACCATGTAGATCACGCCCATGAAGCCGAACAGCATGCCCCAGGTGGTGCGGAACTTGAACAGGCTCTTCCACTCGGCCCAGGTCAGCTTGGCGTTGGCGTTCGGATCGTTGTCGTTGTCGTCGGCCAGGTACAGCACTTCGGACGGCGTCAGTTCGACCTCGTTGCGGTTGCGGTAGAAGATGTACCAGCCCACCGACACCGCGATGCCCAGCACGCCCATGATGACAAACATCATGCGCCAGCCGAAGGACAGCATCAGGATGGTCAGGATCGGCGGCGCCAGGGCCGGGCCGATGGTGGAGGAGGCCACGAAGATGCCGGTCGGGCCGCCGCGCTCACGCATGGCGAACCACTCCGACACCACCTTGGCGCCGGCCGGGAACTGCGGCGCCTCGCCCAGGCCCAGGAACACGCGGGCCACCAGGAACTGCTGCAGCGAGTTGACGAAACCGCCCGCCAGCTGCGCCACCGACCAGATGAACATGCCGGCGCCCAGCATCACGCGCGCGCCGAACTTGTCGAGCATGGCGCCGATGGGCAATTGCGAGAAGGCATAGGCCAGCGAGAAGGCCGACAGCAGCAGGCCCATCTGCGAGGCCGACAGGCCCAGCTCCTGGCTGACGGAATGGTTGGCGATGGACAAGGTGCTGCGGTCGAGGTAGTTGACGATGCCTGCCAGCATGAGGAACGTCAGCGCGACGAGCTGCACGCGTTTGAGCCGTGGGCTCTTTTCGGGCTTGGCGCCCGGGTCTTTCTGGACTTCCATGAAGTGCGTCTCCAAAGTGAATGAGTAAGCCATTTGGTCGCTTCCTGCCCGACGCCGTCTTTGTCGCGACGCTTGATGCGGAAAGCTTTGTGTTTGAAGCGATGCTGTCGTCACCGGCGTTGTGGATTGCCGCCTGTGCGTCTGTGGTGGAATGCGACTTGCCGTCGCGTTCCGTCCGGTGCGGCGCATACCCCCGTGGTAGTCGCCGCAATCGCCCCGTGCCCGGATCATTCTGTGCCGGAGCCGCACTGGCGGCTCCGGGCGTGTTGCTGTTGCCGATATTGCTGGTGGTGCGGTAATGCTCAGTAGGTCGCGCGACCGCCGGAGAGGTCGAACACCGCGCCGGTGTTGAAGGTGCAGGAGCCCGAGCACAGCCAGGCCACCATTTCCGCCACTTCGTCGACCGTGCCCAGGCGGCCCATCGGGCTCTTGTTGATCATGTTCTGCACGTGCGCCGGCGCCATCTGTTCCAGCAGCTGCGTCTTCACCGCCGCCGGCGCCAGCGCGTTGACCAGCACGCCGGCGTTGGCCAGCTCCTTGCCCAGCGACTTGGTCAGCGCCAGCACGCCGGCCTTGGCTGCGCTATAGGCCGAGGCGTTGGGCGTGCCTTCCTTGCCGGCCAGCGAGGCGATGTTGACGATGCGGCCCGAGCCGGCCGCGCGCATGGCGGGCACCACGCTGCGGCAGGCGTGGAACACGCCCAGCAGGTTGACGTTGACGATGCGGTGCCACTCGGCCACGTCGTACTCGTCCAGCGGTACGGTGGAGCCGGCATAACCGGCGTTGTTGACCAGGAAGTCGATGCGGCCCAGGTCGGCCAGCAGCTGTTTGGCCGCGGCGTCGGTGGAGGCCGGGTCGGCGATGTCGACTTCGTACTGGCGATAGGGCGAGGCGGGATTGGCCTTCAGGTCCCAGCACACCACCTGCGCGCCGGCCTTGGCCAGGCGCTCGCTGATGGCCGCGCCGATGCCGCCGTTGCCGCCGGTGACGACGGCCACGCAACCCTTGAAATCGTAGTGCGCGTTTGCGTAGGCCATCGCTTATCTCACGAACTGGTTGACGTAGTCGCTGCCCAGGCCGACCGCTTCGTAGTGCTTGCGGCACATGTCCAGCTTGGTATAGACGTCCTCATAGCCCTCGAACTTGCCCCAGGGGTCGCAGTAGAACATCACGCCGGTGATGTGGAAGTAGGTGATCATTTCTTCCACGTCTTCGGGCACGTACAGGGTGTGGGTTTCGCCCGGCGGCTCGAACACGTAGCTGCCCTGTTCGGCGATCCAGTTGTGCTCCAGGTAGCGCCACTTGCCCTTCAGGACCATGCCGTGCACCGGCGCCGGATGGCGGTGACGCGACAGCACGCCCGACTTGCGCACGCGCAGCAGGTTGGTCCAGTAGCCCTGCGAGACGTTCAGGCACAGCGGACGGAACCAGACGTTCTCGGCCTGCGGCACCCAGATGCGCTCGTCCTCGGGAATCGCGGGATTGACCACGATCTCCAGCGGGGCTTCCTTGGGATTGGGGTATTGGTAGGGCATCAGCTTGTCGGATGCGGCGGGCATGGCAGCGCTCATTGGGTTCTCCTCATTGATTCGTCTTGCACAGCTAATGTTCATAATATGGACATGTAGTCTGTAATGTGGTCACTTTGAGCGATCAGCCACGGGATGTCAAGACGGGGTTTGTCGCTGCGGCTGCCATGAAAGCGAGCATTTGTTCTTGATCGGGATCAAGAGCGCCCGGCCTTTTCCCTGTGAAATTCGGGCCGGGGGTAGCCGCCGACAAGCCGGTTCAATGCGAGCCGGATTTCTATGCGCGCCGGAAAAAAGTCGCTGCCTGGTGACAAAATGCCGACCAGTCCAATGGTCATACCAATTCGTCGAAGGCCGGGAGTGTAATGCAGGGGCGCCGGAAAAAGCGGGCGCGCAAAGATGAAAATTGCGCGCGCGCCGCGTTCATCCCGGTGGACGGGAAGCGGGCGGCGGCGCGGGAGAAAGCGGCCGGCGCGCGGCCGGCGGGATCAGCTGTTCCAGTGGACCTGCTGGAAGGCTTCCGAGAGGAAGTCCAGCATGGCCCGGACCTTGGCCGGCAGGTGGGCGCGGCTGGGGTAGACCGCGTAGATGCCCAGTTCGGGCGAGGTGTAGTCGGTCAGGATGGGCACCAGCTGGCCGCTGCGCAGGTGGCGGTCGATCATGAAGGTCGGCTGGCGGGTCACGCCGATGCCGCCCAGCGCCGCTTCCACGCAGCTGTCGCCGTTGTTGACGTGCATGCGCGAATTGACCTTGACGTTGACCGGGCCCTCGGGGCCGGTGAACTGCCAGTCGTCCTTGCTGGCGTTGTAGCTGTAGCAGATCGCCTGGTGCTGGGCCAGCTCGTGCGGATGCATCGGCGTGCCGTGCTTTTCCAGGTAGGCCGGCGAGGCGCAGACCTGCAGGTTGGTGGTGGTCAGCTTGCGGTGCACCAGCGTGGAGTCAGAGAGGCGGGCGATGCGGATGGCCATGTCGTAGCCCTCGTCGATGATGTCGACGATGCGGTCCGACAGCGTGATGTCCAGCGCCACGCCGGGATGGCGTTCGAGGAACATCGGCCACAAGGGCGCCAGGTGCAGCACGCCGAAGGTGAGCGGGGCGTTGATGCGCAGCAGGCCGGTGGGGTTGGCGGCGCCCGCCGAGAGCAGGTCGTCGGCCTCTTCCAGGGCCGCCACGATCTGCTTGCAGCGCTCCAGGTAGAGCGTGCCGGCTTCGGTCAGCGAGAGACGGCGCGTGGTCCGCTGCATCAGCCGCGAACCCAGCCGCGCTTCCAGTTCAAGCACGGTGCGCGACACCGCCGCCTTGGAAATGCCGAGCGCGTCGGCGGCCTTCACGAAGCTGCCCAGTTCGGCCACCGCCACGAAGCATTCGATTTCCCGCAGTTTGTTCAAATTCCCTGTCCCCGCTATTGCCGTGTTCTTCGGAACGGCGCCGCGCGAGCGTCGTTCCGCGGCTTGCGGGGACGGATGGCTCAGGCGGCCGCCGGTAGTTGCGCCAGCAGCGTGGAGGCCGAGCCGAAGGCGAAGGCGTCCATGCGCAGGCTATGATACGTCGAACCGCTGTCCAGGTGCACGAACTGCGTCCAGTCGTCGGCCGCGCCCATGGCGAAGAACAGCGTCAGCAGATGCTCGTCGCTGGGATGGGTGCGCACCGCGTGCGGCGCGGTGGTGCGGTAGCCGAACAGGCCTTGCAGGTCGCCGGCGCGCATGCGCTCCAGGAACCAGTGCAGGAACTCCACCGTGTGCGGTGCGTCCGGCGCATCCGGATCGTTACGGCGCAGCTCGCGCAGGTTGTGCGTGAAGCTGCCGGAGCCGACCAGCAGGATGCCTTCCCGGGCCAGCGGCGCCAGCAGCTGGCCGACGCGGAAATGATAGTCGGGCGGCATATGCGATTGCAGCGAGAGCTGGATCACCGGCACGTCGGCCTGTGGATAAAGATAACGCATCGGCACCCAGGTGCCGTGATCCAGGCCCCAGCTGCCGTCGGCGCCGGCTTCCACGCCACCGTCGCGCAGCAGGCGGGCGACGTGCTCGGCCAGCGCCGGCGCGCCCGGCGCCGGGTAGTCCAGCTGGTAGAGCGCCTGCGGGAAACCGCCGAAATCATGGATCACCTGCTGCTTGAGCAGGTTACCCACGCGCGCGGTCATGGTTTCCCAGTGCGGGGAGACCACCACGATGGCCTTAGGCCGGGGCAGTGTGCTTCCGATGCCCGCCAGCAGCGGTCCGGTGCGGCCGGGTTCCACGGCCAGCATGGGCGAGCCGTGCGAGACGAACAGCGAGGGCAGGTGGTGCTCGAGGGCGGAAGCGGTCATGGCGGTTCTCCGTTGGCCGCGCGCCCGCCGGTGCAGGCGGACATCGCGGCGGTGCAATCAGATCAGGTTGAATTCATTGAAAGGCGCATGCCGGGCGCGCGGCCCGGCGTGCAGGTTCAGATGCTGGCGCGGGCTTACTTGCGCTCGTCGCGCTTGATGGCATAGGCGCCGTCGCCCAGCAGGAAGACTGCCACCAGGCCGACGATCCACAGCGCCAGGTATTCCCAGCCGCCCTTGGGGTTGGTGAAGAAGAAGCCGGCCGGGCCGTGCACCAGCACGATCGCGCCCAAGAGGTCCAGCGCCAGCGGGATGGCCAGCCAGCGGCCGTAGAAACCCAGCACCAGCGCGATGCCGCCCACCACTTCCAGCAGGATCACCGGATAGGCCAGGAAGCCCGGCACGCCCAGCGAGGCGAAGAAGCCGACGGTGCCGGCCGGCGTGAAGACGAAGATCTTCAGGCCGGCGTGGACCAGGAAGAAGATGCCCATGGTCACGCGCAGCAGCAGGGCGGCGTAATCGGCTTTGGTGTTGGTGGTAACGGTAGTCATGGTTTCCCCGGATGAGTGTCGTATGGATGAATCAGCCGCCTTTGCGAAAGCGGCTGCCTTGACGACACTTTAGGGAAAGATGCGCAGCGGATAAATCGGTCTGGGCGGGATGGATTGTCCATGCGGCGTTGACAATCCCGCCCCGGGCGCATTCCCGGACTCAGTCCTCGGCGTCGCGCGAGGCCTGCGGCTTGGCCTCTTCGCGGCGGTTGTAGCCGGCCACCATGTCGAAGCGGAACAGGCGGCACTCCAGCGCGCCGTTGAAGAACGGGGTCTTGCGCGACTCCTTCAGGCGCATCAGCTTGGGCAGGCCCAGGTCGGCCGAGAACAGGAACACGCTCCAGCCGGCGAAGCGCTGCTTCAACGTGGTGGAGAAGGCGCTGAAGAACTGCACGAACAGCTCCTCGGTCGGCAGCGCGCGGTCGCCGCGCACGCCGATACGCTCGCCATAGGGCGGGTTGGACAGCATGATGCCGACCAGCGGCTTGCCGTCGGCGTCGACCGGCGCCTTGATCTCCTGCGCCTCGATCTGTTTCAGCGGCACTTCGAACTGGATGCCGGCGCGCTGCAGGTTGTGGCGCGTGAGCTCGACCATGTCGCCCGAGATGTCGCTGCCGAACAGCGTCGGCACGGTCGGCAGCGGATTGGGCTTGAAGTCGCCCTTGATGGACAGCCAGGCTTCGGCGTTGAAGTTGCTGAACTTCTCGAAGGCGAAACGGCGGCGCGCGCCCGGCGGCACGCCGGCGATCATCTGCGCCGCTTCGGCCAGGATGGTGCCGGAGCCGCACATCGGATCGAACAGCGGCACGCCCGGCTTCCAGCCGGAGGTGCGCAGCAGGCCCGCGGCCAGGTTCTCGCGCAGCGGCGCGTCGCCGGTCTCTTCGCGCCAGCCGCGCTTGAACAGCGCCTCGCCGGAGGTATCGAGGTAGACCGTGTAGTTGTGGGCGTCGACGAAGCCGGCGATGCGCATGTCGGGCGTCTTGGTGTTGACCGAGGGGCGCAGCTTCACCAGGTCGAGGAAGCGGTCGCAGATGGCGTCCTTGATCTTGAGCGTGGTGAATTCCAGGCTGCGCAGCGGCGACTTCACCGCCGTCATGTCGACGCGGATGGTGTGGTTGACCTTGAACCAGTCTTCCCACGGTTGCGCCAGGGTCAGGTCGTAGATGTCGTTTTCGTTCTTGTAGGCGCCATGCGCCATGCGCAGCAGCACGCGGCTGGCGATGCGCGAATGCAGGTTCAGCTGGTAGGCCGCCAGCAGCGTGCCCGAGCAGTGCACGCCGCCGGGCACCTGGTTGTGCACCTTCAGCGCCGCGGCGGGGCCGGCGTGCTGGGCGATCTCGTTGAGCTCTTCGGCCAGCGCCGCCTCCAGGCCGCGCGGGCAGGGGCAGAAATAGGAATAGGTGGTCTGGAACGATTGCATGGGGGTACCTTTTGTCCGTTGTGAAACTTGTTGTCAAAAATAAAGACGCCGGACCGCCTTGATGCGGTCCGGCGCCATTTTACCGCTGAAGCCCTGCGCCGCTACTTGCCGGCGAACGCGCGCTCGACGAAGTCCAGCCGGTCTTGGCCCCAGTAGCCTTCGCCTTCATAGATGAACCACGGCGCGCCGAACACGCTGGCGGCGTTGGCCTCGTCGGTGAAGCGGTCGAACTCGGCCTGCACGCTGGCCGTTTCCGAAGACTTCAGCAGCGCCGCGCCGTCATGGTCGAGCGCGTTGGCGATGGCCACCAGGGTGTCGTTGTCGGCGATGTTCTTCTGCTCTTCCCACACCCCGCGCATGACGGCGCCGGCCAGCCGGAGCGAAGCCGCGGTGCCGTGCGCCAGCTGGGCGGCGATGATCATGCGCGCGGCGGTGTCGCTGTTGACCGGGAAGTAGGTCGGCTGCAGGACCATCGGCTTGCCGAGGAACTCGCTCCAGCGCGCCAGTTCCTTGAGGCGATAGGCCTGGCGCTGCGGCGCGCGCTTGGCCAGCGGCAGGCCGCCGGAGACGCCGAAGATCTTCGACAGGTCGAAGGGCTTGGGCAGGATCTGCACATTGTATTTTTCGGCGAGCGCGACGAAGCGCTCGTGGCCCAGGTAGGCGAACGGCGAGTGCGGCGCGAAGAAGTATTCACAGACTTTGCTCATGACCGGCTCCGGATGGCTGATGAGAGTGGATGATGTACGACCAGAAACAGACTGCACGCCCGGCGAAGGGCGTCGTTCAGAACGGCTTGACCACGACCAGGATCACGATGGCCAGCAGCAGCAGCACCGGCACTTCGTTGAACCAGCGGAACCAGACATGGCTGCGGGTGTTCTTGCCCAGCTCGAACTTCTTGAGCAGCGCGCCGCAGGCGTGGTGGTAGCCGATCACCAGCACCACCAGGAACAGCTTGGCATGCAGCCAGCCGTTGCCCGGGACGCGGAAGATGGCAAACGTATACATCGCATGCAGGACCCAGATCCCTGACCCCAACGCCAGCAGCGCCATGATGCCAGTGAAGCGATAGAGGCGTTGCGCCATGCCAAGCAGGCGCTCGCGCGCCACTACTTCGGTCTCCTGCGCCAGGTTGACGTAGATGCGCGGCAGGTAGAACAGGCCGGCGAACCACGAGGCGATGAAGACGATGTGCAGGGCTTTGATCCAGAGCATGGGTTTCCTTGACGACGATGTTGGGTTGGACGCGCCGGGCCGCATGATGGCAGCCGCGTGTGTCCGCCTGATTACTTCGGCCTGCCGGCGCCGGGCCTTCGGCTCATTACTGGCGCACCTGGCCCTGGCCCAGCACCACGTACTTGAGCGAGGTCAGGCCTTCCAGCCCGACCGGGCCGCGCGCATGCAGCTTGTCGTTGGAGATGCCGATCTCGGCGCCCAGGCCGTATTCGAAACCGTCGGCAAAGCGCGTCGAGGCGTTCACCATGACCGAGGCCGAATCCACTTCGCGCAGGAAACGCATGGCGCGGGTGTAGTCCTCGGTGATGATGCTGTCGGTGTGCTGGGAGGAGTGCGTGTTGATGTGCTCGATGGCTTCGTCCATGTCGGCCACCACCTTCACCGACAGGATCGGCGCCAGGTATTCGGTGTCCCAGTCTTCCGGCACGGCGTCTTTCAGCTGCGGGTAGCCGGCCAGGATCTCGGCGGCTTCAGGATCGCAGCGCAGCTCGACTTCCTTGACGCGGTACAGCTCGGACAGCGGCGGCAGGATGGCGGCGGCGATGCCGCGCGCCACCAGCAGGGTTTCCATGGTGTTGCAGGTGCCGTAGCGGTGGCACTTGGCGTTGAAGGCCACGTCCAGTGCACGGCGGGTGTCGGCCTTGTCGTCGATGTAGACATGGCAGATGCCGTCCAGGTGCTTGATCATCGGCACCTTGGCTTCCCGGATCAGGCGTTCGATCAGGCCCTTGCCGCCGCGCGGCACGATGACGTCGACATACTCCTGCATGGTGATCAGCACGCCCACCGCGGCGCGGTCGGTGGTCTCGACCACCTGCACGGCGTCTTGCGGCAGGCCGGCGCCGGCCAAGCCTTCCTTGACCAGCTTCGCCAGCGCCTGGTTGCAATGGATCGCTTCCGAGCCGCCGCGCAGGATGGTGGCGTTGCCGCTCTTGATGCACAGGCCCGCGGCGTCCACCGTCACGTTCGGACGGGCTTCGTAGATGATGCCGATCACGCCCAGCGGCACGCGCATCTGGCCGACCTGGATGCCGGTGGGGCGGTATTTCATGTTGCTGATCTCGCCGATCGGGTCGGGCAGGGACGCGATCTGCTCCAGGCCTTCGGCCATGGTGGCGATGGCCTTGTCGGACAGCGTCAGGCGGTCCAGCATGGCCTCGGCCAGGCCGTTGGCGCGCGCGGCGTCGAGGTCCTTTGCGTTGGCCGCGCGCAGCGCGTCGGCGTCGCGCCGGATGGCGGCGGCGATCAGCAGCAGGGCCTGGTTCTTGGCGGCGGTGTCGGCGCGGGCCATGGCGCGCGACGCTGCGCGTGCCTGCCGGCCGATGCGGTTCATGTAGAGATCGATGTTTTCCATGGTTCTTCCCTCGGCCGTGCCGCGCGGCCCAGCCATGTCATTTGCATTCGTTGGTGTCCCGCCGGTACAGGCGCCGGGGAACCGGATTGCCGATTTTATGCCGGCCGGCCGCCGGCGCCGTTCATCGGCCGCGCGCCAGCTTCAGGCCCAGCTGCGTCAGCGCGTCCCAGGGATCGCCGGCGAAGGCCTTGGCGCGCAGGCCCTTGACCATGCGGTCCACCAGCGCGGCCTCCTGCAGGGCGCTTTCCAGCGCGGTCAGGCTGATGCGGCGCAGGGCCGGTTCCATCAGCTTCTCGCGCGGGCCCCAGATGCGGTATTCCTTGAGCAGCGCGCCCACCGGTTTGCCCTGCGCCATGCCGGACTTGAGTTTGAGCAGCGTGCGGATCTCTTCGGTCACCGCCCACAGCACCAGCGGCAGCGCTTCGCCTTCGCCTTTCAGGCCGTCCATCATGCGCGTCAGGCGCGCCACGTCGCCGGAGAGCATGGCTTCGTTGAGCTTGAAGACGTCGTAGCGGGCCACGTTCAGCACCGCGTCCTGCACCTGTTCGAAGGACAGCTTGCCGGCCGGGTACAACAGGCCCAGCTTCTGGATTTCCTGGTGCGCCGCCAGCAGGTTGCCTTCCACGCGGTCGGCGATGAAATCCAGGCAGGCGCGGTCGGCGCTCTGCTGCTGCGCCGTCAGGCGGTGCGCGATCCAGCCGGGCAGCTGGTTGCGCTCCACCAGCGGGATGTCGATGTAGACCGCCGCCTGTTGCAGCGCGCCGACCCAGGCCGCCTTCTGCGTGGCCCAGTCCAGCTTGGGCAGGCTGATGATGGTCAGGTTGTCGGGGCTGAGGCTGGCGGCGTAGTCCTGCAGCGCTGCGCCGCCGTCACGGCCGGGCTTGCCGGTGGGGATGCGCAGTTCGATCAGTTTCTTGTCGCCGAACAGCGATTGCGACTGGTTGGCCGCCAGCAGCTCGCCCCATTTGAAGCTGCGCTCGACCACCAGTACTTCGCGCTCGGTAAAGCCGTTGGCGCGCGCGGCGCGGCGGATCTTGTCGGCCGCTTCCAGCGCCAGCAGGTGCTCGTCGCTGGCGATCACATATAGCGGCGCCAGGTTCTTGCCGAGGTGCGCGTCGAGGGCGTCGTGCCGCAGTTGCATGGGGTCCGTGCGCCCTGGATCAGGAGTCGCCGTCGGCGGCGGCCTTCTCGGTCGAGATGGCCGACTTCGAGGCCGACAGGCGGCGCAGGATCTGCTGCACCAGGTCGGATTGCATGTCGCGGTACAGCAGCGCTTCTTCCGCCTGTTTCGCCAGTTCCTGGTTTTCGTCGTAAGTGATCACGCGGCGCAGGGTGATGGCCGTGGGCGGGATCATCACCACGCCCTTGGCATCGCTCACCGAGAAGGTGAAGCGCTGGAACAGCGCGTATTCACGCACGCGGCCGTTGGTATTCAGGGTCAGCACCTGGCGGTCGCGGGTATCGGCCAGCACCTTCAGGTTGGCCTCGGCTTCCTTGACGTCGTCCACCACCTTGGCGCCGCTGGCCTGGATGTTGCGCTTGAGCTCGACGCCGACCGCCGAATTGGGCGCAAAGCCCAGGTAGATGGTCTTGAACGGCAGGTCGGCCGCGCCGCGCAGATGGAAGCCGCAAGCCGCCAGCGTCAGGCAGGCGGCCAGCATCGCCAGCCATTGCAGCACGCGTTTGCTTTGTCGGAAAGAGTGCATGGATATCCGTTGTAGGGGTTGAACGTCAGACCACGATGTTGACCAGCTTGCCGGGCACCACGATGACCTTCTTCGGCTCGCCGGTGAGGAATTTCTTCACGTCCTCGTTGGCCAGCGCGGCAGCCTCGATGGCGGCCTTGTCGGCTTCCTTGGGCACCGTGACGTCGCCGCGCAGCTTGCCGTTGACCTGCACCATCAGCTTGATCTCGCTTTGCTCCAGCGCGCCGGCGTCGACCTGCGGCCATTCGGCGTCCAGGATGTCGCCAAAGGACTTGGCATAGCCCAGTTCCTGCCACAGCACGTGGGTGATGTGCGGCGCCACCGGGTTGAGCACGCGCAGGAAGACCGAGAAGCCCTCGGCGATCACCGCGTTGGCCGCGGCGCTGTCGTCCAGCTTGGCGCCTTCCAGCGTGTTGAGCATCTTCATGCAGGCCGACACCACGGTGTTGTACTGGATGCGCTTGAAGTCGTGGTCGGCCTGTTGCAGCACCTTGTAGACCTCGCGGCGCAGTTCCTTCTGCTTGTCGTCCAGCGCGGCGGCGTCCAGCTTGCCGGCGGCGGCGATGCGCGTGGCGTTGTTGAAGCCGAAGGCCCACACGCGACGCAGGAAGCGGTTGGCGCCTTCCACGCCGGCGCCCGACCATTCCAGGGTCTGCTCCGGCGGCGAGGCGAACATGGTGAACAGGCGCGCGGTGTCGGCGCCGTACTGGTCGATCTGGGCCTGCGGGTCGATGCCGTTGTTCTTGGACTTGGACATCTTCTCGGTGCCGCCGATTTCCACCGGTTGGCCGTCGGCCTTCAGGATCGCCGAGACCGGGCGGCCGCGCTCGTCGTGCGTCAGCTCGACGTCTTCCGGATTGATCCAGGTCTTCTTGCCGGCCGCGTCTTCGCGGTAGTAGGTTTCGTTCAACACCATGCCCTGGGTGAGCAGGTTGGTGAACGGCTCGTCGAACTTGATCAGGCCGAAGTCGCGCATGACCTTGGTCCAGAAGCGCGCGTACAGCAGGTGCAGCACGGCGTGCTCGATGCCGCCGATGTACTGGTCCATCGGCATCCAGTAATCGTTGCGCGAGTCGACCATGGCGTCATTGCTGCCCGGCGAGGTATAGCGCATGTAGTACCAGGACGAGTCCACGAAGGTGTCCATGGTGTCGGTTTCGCGGCGCGCCGGCTTGCCGCAGCTGGGGCAGTCGACCTTGAGGAACTGCTCGTGCTTGTTCAGCGGGTTGCCGCTGCCGTCCGGCACGCAGTCTTCCGGCAGCACCACCGGCAGGTCCTTCTCGGGCACCGGCACGTCGCCGCAATCCGGGCAGTGGATGATGGGGATCGGGGTGCCCCAATAGCGCTGGCGCGAGATGCCCCAGTCGCGCAGGCGGAAGGTGACCTTCTTCTGGCCCACGCCCCTGGATTCCAGGTCGGCTGCCACGGCGTCCACCGCAGCCTGGTAGGCCAGGCCGTCGTACTTGCCGGATGCGATGGTCTTGCCGCTTTCCTTGTCGCCGTACCATTCTTCCCAGGCGTCGCTGGAGTAGGTCTTGCCTTCCACGGCGATGACCTGCCTGATCGGCAGGCTGTATTTCCTGGCGAACGCGAAGTCGCGCTCGTCGTGCGCCGGCACGCCCATCACGGCGCCGTCGCCATAGGTGATCAGCACGTAGTTGCCGACCCACACCTCGACCTTGTCGCCGGTCAGCGGATGGGTGACGTAGAGGCCGGTGGGCATGCCCTTCTTTTCCATCGTCGCCATGTCGGCTTCGATCACGCTGCCTTGCTTGCATTCGGCGATGAAGGCCTGCAGCGCGGGATTGTCCTTGGCCGCCAGCGTGGCCAGCGCGTGTTCCGGCGCCACGGCGCAGAAGGTCACGCCCATGATGGTGTCGGCGCGGGTGGTGAAGACGTACAGCTTGCCGTCGTTGACCAGGGCGCCGTCGTCGCCCTTGATGTCATGCGGGAAGGCGAAGCGCACGCCGGTCGACTTGCCGATCCAGTTGGCCTGCATCAGACGCACGCGCTCGGGCCAGCCGGGCAGCTTGGTCTCGACGTGTTCCAGCAGTTCGTCGGCGTAGTCGGTGATCTTGGCGTAGTACATCGGGATCTCGCGCTTTTCGATCAGCGCGCCCGAGCGCCAGCCGCGGCCGTCGATCACCTGCTCGTTGGCCAGCACGGTCTGGTCGATCGGGTCCCAGTTCACGGTGCCGGTCTTCTTGTAGATGATGCCTTTCTCGAGCATCTTCAGGAACATCCACTGGTTCCACTTGTAGTACTCGGGACGGCAGGCGGTCATTTCGCGCGACCAGTCGATGGCCAGGCCCATCGACGCCATCTGCTTCTTCATGTAGTCGATGTTGGAATAGGTCCACTGCGCCGGCGGCACGCCGTTGGCCATGGCGGCGTTTTCGGCGGGCATGCCGAAGGCGTCCCAGCCCATGGGCATGAGCACGTTGTAGCCGCTCATGCGCAGGTAGCGGTACATCACGTCGTTGATGGTGTAGTTGCGCACATGGCCCATGTGCAGCTTGCCGGAAGGGTAGGGCAGCATCGAGCAGGCGTAGAACTTCTTCTTGTCGCGGCCTTGCTTGTCCTTTGCGTTTTCGACGGTCTTGTAGGCGTCGATGGCGTTCCAGTGCTGCTGTGCGGATTGCTCGACTTCGGCTGGGCTGTATTTATCTTGCATGACGTGATGAAACGAATGAATGCGGTTGGAATTCGAAACCCTGCATTATACCGGCTCGCAGGCCCCCCGACGCTGCCGGGCGCGATGTGGCCGGGGCGGACGATGTAAAGAGCCCGCCGGGGAATATTTCAAGGCGGAAACAAAAAAGCCCGCCTTCATCGAAGGCGGGCAAACGTCCCTCAAGCGAGGGCACAGGGAAGACGGTCAGGAGCAGTGCGGCGGCGCTGCGTCCGCGCAGTTACAGATACTTCACTTACAGGTACTTCACCTCGATGGTGGCCGAACCGTCCAGGGAGATGTCCTGGGTCAGGTTCAGGTTTTCGGGTTTGTTCAGCACAGCGGTCACGCCGATGGTGCCGGAGACCACTTTGTACGAGCCCGGCGCGGT